>NZ_JAOWPT010000072.1 GCF_025753855.1 Mesorhizobium sp. ZC-5 | reverse complement strand
TATGCGGCAACTCCCCAGCCACGAGAGCGCGTCCAGCTTTTGCTCGATCACTATCGTGCGCGCATCGATCCGCGCCCGGATGGCTACAATCCCGACGACCTCGTCGAAAGCGCAAACAACCTCCTGAGCCTCGGCATCAAGGTCGGCACCGACGCCTACAAATCCGACACTGGCGCCCGCCTGTTCATGAAGAAGAGCGAGGAGCTGCAGCGGCTGCTGCATCGAACGCCGGGCTTGAAGGCCGTGCCCTACGTCAAGGGTCTGGCGGCGACCCTCAACCAGGGCAGGCTCGATGTCGATGCGACCCTGGAGGACCTGAAGGACAATCCGACGCTGACGGCTTCAATCATGGAGACCTCGATCAAGCTCGCAACGGAGCAGGGCATCTTGCGCAACCTCTCTGCCCGGCAGCCTGCGGCCGAGGATTGCGCCATGACGATCACGCTGACCCGCGAGGAGGCCTCGGAGCGCGCCAGGATGGAAGCGTCCCGCGCCAAAGAGGCAGA
>NZ_JAOWPT010000071.1 GCF_025753855.1 Mesorhizobium sp. ZC-5 | reverse complement strand
TCGCCGAGGAAGATCGGCTGGCGGAGCTGCTGGTTCCATTCGCGGAAGGTCAGCTTCTGGCCCTTGAAGGCGGCGATGGAAAAGTCGTCGGAACGGATGAACCCGGCGATCTTCACCGGATCGGCGCCCTGCGTGCGGGTCGCCGCCTCGCCCAGAATGCGCACCGCCGTCCACGCCGCCATGTCCTTCGACAGCATGCGGCGGCCGTTGGCCTTGGCGAAGCGGTTCTGGATCTGGGTGCCGCCCCATTGCTCGCTGGCCGGATGCCAGGCCGAAGGAACCAGGCCGGCGGTGCCGGCCACGGGCCGCGGAATCCAGGTGCGGAACGGCACATAGGTGCCGAACACCTCGCTCTCGTCGGCCACCAAAAGCACATCGTGCTCCGGCAGGTCTTGCGTGAACACCGGCATCTGGCGCTGGATCTGGACGACGCCGGAATCGGTGCGGCGCGCCGTGCCGGTGTCCTCGAACAGCTTTTCGGCGACGATCTGGCCGCCGAAGCGGGTCGCG
>NZ_JAOWPT010000070.1 GCF_025753855.1 Mesorhizobium sp. ZC-5 | reverse complement strand
ACCGATCTCGACGGATTGACCCGTGCACATGCCGAGGTCGAAACCGAAGTCGGCCCGGTTTCGATCCTGATCAATTCCGCCGGCATCGCGGGCAGCAATGCCAGCCTCGACACCTATGACCCGGACGAATGGCGCTACGTCGTCGAGATCAACCTGAACGGCACTTTCTATGTGAACAAGGTCGTCGTGCCGGGGATGAAGGCACGGAACTATGGCCGGATCGTCAACATCGCATCGGTTGCAGGCAAGGAGGGCAATCCCAACCTTTCCGCCTATTCGGCGGCCAAGGCCGGAGTAATCGGGCTGACCAAGTCCCTGGGCAAGGAACTGGCTTCCTACGACATCGCGGTGAATGCGATCACGCCCGCCACTGCGAAGACCCGGATCCTGGAAACGCTGACCGAAGAGTTCATCAACTACATGCTGGTGCGCATCCCGCGTGGCCGATTCCTCGAAGTGGACGAGGCGGCAGCGATGGTCGCATGGCTGGTCAGCCGCGAGAACAGCTTCACAACTGCGTCGGTCTTTGACCTTTCAGGTGGCCGCTGCACCTATTGA
>NZ_JAOWPT010000069.1 GCF_025753855.1 Mesorhizobium sp. ZC-5 | reverse complement strand
CCCTATTCGGCCCTCCAATGGATCCTCGTTAAAGGATTTAAAGTGTACTCATTCCAATTACAGGGCCTCGAAAGAGTCCTGTATTGTTATTTTTCGTCACTACCTCCCCGAGTCGGGAGTGGGTAATTTGCGCGCCTGCTGCCTTCCTTGGATGTGGTAGCCGTTTCTCAGGCTCCCTCTCCGGAATCGAACCCTGATTCCCCGTTACCCGTGGTCACCATGGTAGGCACAGAAAGTACCATCGAAAGTTGATAGGGCAGACATTCGAATGAGACGTCACCGCCACAAAGGGCGCGCGATCGGCTCGAAGTTATCTAGAGTCACCAAAGCAGCCGGGGCAACCGAGATTGGCCCGCATGGGTTTTGGATCTGATAAATGCACGCATCCCCGGAGGTCAGCGCTCGTTGGCATGTATTAGCTCTAGAATTGCCACAGTTATCCAAGTAACGTTGGAGCGATCAAAGGAACCATAACTGATTTAATGAGCCATTCGCAGTTTCACTGTACCGGCCGTGTGTACTTAGACTTGCATGGCTTAATCTTTGAGACAAGCATATGCTACTGGCAGGATCAACCATT
>NZ_JAOWPT010000068.1 GCF_025753855.1 Mesorhizobium sp. ZC-5 | reverse complement strand
CTTGCGTGAACACCGGCATCTGGCGCTGGATCTGGACGACGCCGGAATCGGTGCGGCGCGCCGTGCCGGTGTCCTCGAACAGCTTTTCGGCGACGATCTGGCCGCCGAAGCGGGTCGCGGCGCGGCGCAGCGCGTCGGCGAACAGCCTGTCATTGTCATGCGAGCCGTAGATCAGCGCCCAGCGCGGCCACTGCTTCCAGATCAGATATTGCGCCAGCCCATCGGCCAGCATCGAGCGGGTCGGCACGGTGTGAAACACGTTGGCCCGGCATTCCTCCTCGCGCAGGCTGTCGTCGGTGGCGCCGACATTGAACAACAGCACGCCGTTGTCGCGGGCGATGTCGGCGATCGACAGCAACTGTTTTGCCGAAATGTCGGTCAGCACATAACGATCGCCGCTCTCGACCATCTCCTGGAAGGTGGCGACGACATCGGCGTCGGGCTTCACCTCGCTGACGTCGAGGGAAAACTTCTGGCCGAGGAAGCTGCCGGTCGTGTTGTTGTCGGCAATCGCCACAGTGCCACCGGCAACCCCCTCGTCACGCGGCGGAACATCAAGCACCGACAACGCCAAGCTTGGAGCATAAGCACGAAGATAGCCGAT
>NZ_JAOWPT010000066.1 GCF_025753855.1 Mesorhizobium sp. ZC-5 | reverse complement strand
GCCAGCACGCCGGCGGCCAGCGTGGAGAAGATGGTGTTCTCCAGCATGATGGTGTCGGCCGGCACCGAGAAGTCGAAGATGGCATCGACATTGGCGGCGGCGTTGAGGGCGGTGTTGAAGATGAAGGTGTCGTTGCCGGCCCCGCCGGTCAGTTGATCGTGGCCGCTCGCGCCGTTGAGCAGATTGTTGCCGCTGTTGCCGAAAAGGGCGTTGCTCAAGCCGTTGCCGAAGCCGTGGATGTTGTCGGCGCCGGTCAGCACCAGCCGCTCGACATTGCCCTTGACGGTGACCGCGGCCAGATTGAAGCCGAAGGAAGCATAGACGGTGTCGACGCCGTTGGAGCCGGCGATGCTCTCGTCGACCACATCGGAGGCATTGTCGACGACATAATAGTCATTGCCGCCGACCCCGCGCATCTGGTCAGCGCCGGTTGAGCCGTTGAGCACGTTGCCGCCGCCATTGCCGGTCAAGAGGTTGCTCAAGCCGTTGCCGGTGGCATTGACGTTGGCGGCACCGCTCAGCACCAGGTTCTCGATGTTGCCCAAAAGCGTCGCGGAGCCAGCCAGGCTGAAGCTGAAGGCCGTATAGAGCGTGTCGAAGCCGCCTGACCCCGCGACGCTCTCGTCGACCACGTCGGAGGCCGTGTCGAGGACATAGACGTCATTGCCGCCGAGCCCGCGCATGGTGTCGGTGCCAAGGCCGCCGTTCAGCGTGTTGTTGCCGCT
>NZ_JAOWPT010000065.1 GCF_025753855.1 Mesorhizobium sp. ZC-5 | reverse complement strand
CCAGGCGGAGGATCCTGCCAATCGGAGAAGGTTCGGATCGGAATGCTGCGCCGCAGCGCGGTGGACGCTGTACTGCGACGGCGTCTCGGCCCACCAGCGATGTCTCGAACCTCGCGAAGGGCGCGGTCGATCGTCGCCGCGCTCATCGCCAATAACCGTGTGCGGATCTCGGCGGTTAGATGCAGATGCCCGTGACGCTCCATCGCCTCCACCAAAATCGGAATCAGCATCTTCAGACGCTTGCCGCAGATGCGGTCCGAAGCTTCCCAGAGCACGATCAGCGCTTCGCGCACCGCGTCGTCATAAACCCGGCGCTCCGGTCGCGGGCCCGAACGCTGCGCCGGTGGTCCATTCCGCAGCAGCCGCATGGCATGCTTGCGATGAAAGCCGCTTACCGCCGCGAATTCATCGAGAATGCGCGACTTCTCTGCCCGATCGCCTCGGGCGTAGCGCTTCGCTACCACCTTCACCAGTTCATCCCGCGTCGCCATGCTTATCCGCCTCATCTGATTTGCTCCCGCCCCAAAACTGCGGGGAGCAAATCAGATGAGGCAACGGCCCAACATCCGGGAGCAGTTCAGGCGATGCAATGCGCGCTCTCACGTTGATTGCCGCGCAGCAGCCAGCCAAGCTGCGCCAGAAGGACCGGACGCACGCTGTCGAAGGCCAAGGCCGATGAGAGGGAAAGACGAAGCAGCGCGATATCGCCGTTCCCGCCTTCGGCTACAAGAACCATGCC
>NZ_JAOWPT010000064.1 GCF_025753855.1 Mesorhizobium sp. ZC-5 | reverse complement strand
ACGGCGAAGCGCATGAGGTTGCCGCCGCCACGCTGGCCGAACTGCTTGCCGCGCTTGACTATGAGGGCGATTGGCTGGCAACGGCGGTCAACAGCGACCTCGTGCACAAAGCCAACCGGGCGGAATTCCAGTTGAGCGACGGCGACCGGATCGAAATCCTCTCGCCAATGCAGGGCGGCTAGACCATGTTCGATCTTCTTGGAACGAACCCATCTTCCCGTCTGCTTCTCGGCACCGCTCAATACCCTTCGCCGGCCATCCTTGCCGATGCAGTCAAGGCGTCGGGCACGTCGGTGGTGACCGTCTCGTTGCGCCGTGAGATGGCAGGCGGCAGGGCCGGCGAACAATTCTGGTCGTTGATCCGCTCGCTTGGCGTCAAAATCCTGCCCAACACTGCTGGCTGCCACTCCGTCAAGGAAGCGGTCACGACCGCCAAAATGGCGCGCGAAGTGTTCGGGACGAGCTGGATCAAGCTCGAAGTGATCGGCAACTACGACACGCTGCAGCCGGATGTGTTCGGCCTGGTCGAAGCCGCCCGCATCCTGTGCGATGACGGTTTTACGGTGTTCCCCTATACCACCGACGACCTTGTTGTCGCCGAGCGGCTGCTGGAGGCAGGCTGCAAGGTCTTGATGCCCTGGTGCGCACCGATCGGTTCCGCGCTCGGGCCGGTCAACATCATGGCGCTGCGCTCGATGCGCGGACACTTCCCAGATGTTCCACTGATTGTTGACGCGGGGCTCGGACGGCCGTCGCATGCGGCAACCGTCATGGAGCTCGGCTTTGACGCCGTGCTCCTGAACAC
>NZ_JAOWPT010000063.1 GCF_025753855.1 Mesorhizobium sp. ZC-5 | reverse complement strand
TACCGAAAACGGACCTGGATGATACCCAGCGGTCCATCGAACTGCGCGCGCCACTGCTCGCCAGGCTTCACGGGCTGGCCATTTGTCCAAGACCCTGTCGTCACCAGATCGCCGGCCTGTAAGTCGGGGGCGCCTGGACAATCGCGAAGCGCCTGTAGCAAATGCAACAGCGCATGCAGAGGGCCGTCGAGTACGCGGGCGCCGCGGCCATGTTCCTTCACCTCGTCGCCCTGTAACAGCGCGACGCTGTTCTGCGCCAGCAAGCCATTAAGCTCTGTCGCGCTACGCGCCATCTCGTGCACCGGCTGGCGCGCGCCGACAAGGAGCCGGCCGTGGAGCCCGCCGTCGGCGATTGAGTCGGCAGCGGTGAACCTGTATCCGGGCATGTGCGATTGCACGATTTCGAACCCGGGCGCGACCCATTCGACGCAGTCGAACAACTCATCGAGATCGGCCCGCGCCGGGGGCGTGGCCGAAATCCCAAAAACCGCCTCCGGCTCGAGCCGCGGCTCGCTGCACCCGCCGATATCGAGCTCGCCGGAACCGTCGCACAGCTGCACCGTTGTGTCGTACATCGTCCCCCAGATTGGCGTGAACACACCGTAGGGCTCCCAGTGGGCGCGGTTGGTGAAGCCGATCTTAAAGCCGAGTGGTTTCTCGCCTCGACCAACTCGCAACTCATGTACCGCAAGTGCATGTTGGTAGGCTTCCGGCACGCTCAGGCCGCAGCCGTGTGGCCAATAGGTGTTGCGGTCCAAGTGATTGAGCACTTGCTGGGGTGACAAGGTGGGCATGGCTATATCGCTTTCATAGCTTGAATGGACTGCTTGC
>NZ_JAOWPT010000062.1 GCF_025753855.1 Mesorhizobium sp. ZC-5 | reverse complement strand
CGCACACTCCTGCCATCGACGGCGAGCGTTACCAGTTCAGCCGCGCCAGCCAGATCCTCGCCGCCACGCAGAACGTCCTGGAAACCTATACCAGCCTGCAGCGAAACTTTCTGGCTCAGTCCCATGAGGCACGACAATGGTTTGCCGAGCGGGCCATCTTTGGCATCTACGAGGGCGTTCACCACGAGCTCAGGCGAGACATCGGTAACCTGTTGAACCAGGACCAGGTGCGTGGCCAGGACATCCAGGACACGCTCGCCAGGGCGAGACATGAGATCGAGGTCGCCAGACATCCGGTCGCCCGCGAAATGGCCGCGTTGCTCGCCGCCGACCTCGAGGCCTGGGCCGCGAGCACGCATGAGCAAGTCCCGCCCGAGACGGTCGAAAGCGTGAACGACGCAAACGACGCAAACCCTGAGCTCAGTGCCGCGCTGTGCGCGCTGTTCGCGGAACTGGCTGAGACCTATGCGGCAACTCCCCAGCCACGAGAGCGCGTCCAGCTTTTGCTCGATCACTATCGTGCGCGCATCGATCCGCGCCCGGATGGCTACAATCCCGACGACCTCGTCGAAAGCGCAAACAATCTCCTGAGCCTCGGCATCAAGGTCGGCACCGACGCCTACAAATCCGACACTGGCGCCCGCCTGTTCATGAAGAAGAGCGAGGAGCTGCAGCGGCTGCTGCATCAGACGCCGGGCTTGAAGTCGGTGCCCTACGTCAAGGGTCTGGCGGCGACCCTCAACCAGGGCAGGCTCGATGTCGATGCGACCCTGGAGGACCTGAAGGACAATCCCACGCTGACGGCTTCAATCATGGAGACCTCGATCAAGCTGGCAACGGAGCAGGGCATTTTGCGCAACCTCTCTGCCCGGCAGCCTGCGGCCGAGGATTGCGCCATGACGATCACGCTGACCCGCGAGGAGGCCTCGGAGCGCGCCAGGATGGAAGCGTCCCGCGCCAAAGAGGCAGA
>NZ_JAOWPT010000061.1 GCF_025753855.1 Mesorhizobium sp. ZC-5 | reverse complement strand
GATCTGCACGCCGGCTCAGCCGGCTATCTGGCCGAGATCGGGCCAAAACTGCGCGCTTTTTTCCTCGAGCGCGGACTGCTGGTGCGTCCGCTCGGCAATGTGCTCTATCTTCTGCCGCCCTATTGCATCACCGGCGACGAGCTCGACGGGCTCTACGACGCCATCGCGGAGGCCGGCGAACGCTTCGGCTCAAAACCATGAGCCGATCGTCGCGCATTCTCGGGTTTGGTCATCATGCGCCTGGGCGCAAAGTGGCGAATGCCGAGATCGAGAGCAATCTTGGCCTCGAGCCTGGCTGGATCGAAAAGCGCACGGGAATCCGTTCGCGCTTCTGGGCAACGGACGAAGACACGCTGTCTGGCCTTGCCGCGCAGGCCGGCGATATGGCGCTGGCGAACGCCGGTATCGACCGTAGCGACATTGGTCTGCTGTTGCTCGCCACTTCGACGCCCGACCATCTCCTGCCGCCAAGCGCGCCCCTGGTCGCGCACAAGCTCGGCCTTGGCCGCGCAGGCGCGGTCGATCTGACCGGTGCCTGCGCCGGCTTCATCTATGCGCTGATGTTCGCGGATGGATTCACCCGCCTGCACGGCAAACCAGCGCTGATCATCGCCGCCAACATCCTCAGCCGCCGCATCAACCCGGCCGAGCGCGCCAGTTCGGTCCTTTTCGCCGATGCCGCCGGCGCCCTCGTGATCGGTCCGTGCGAGGACCCTGATCGGGGCGTTCTCGGTGCCTCGGTGGATTCCGACGGCTCGCGCTACGGGCTGATCCAGATCCCGGCGGGCGGAAGCAACGTCCCGTTCCAAAGTGGCCTGGATCTCGGGCAAACCCGCATGACGATGACCGACGGCCGCGAAGTGTTCGCAAGGGCCGTGGACATGATGACTGCATGTTCAAAGGACGCGCTCGCCGCAGCCCGAACGCAGCCGCAGGACATCGATCGGTTCGTGCCGCACCAGGCCAATGCCCGCATTTTCGATGCGGTCGGGAGGAGCCTCGGCATTGCAGATCACGCAATCGTCAAGACAATCGCCGACTACGGCAACTCTTCCGCCGCGACGATCCCGCTATCGCTTTCGCTAGCCCATCAGATGGAACCGTTTCGGCC
>NZ_JAOWPT010000060.1 GCF_025753855.1 Mesorhizobium sp. ZC-5 | reverse complement strand
ACCTTGTAACTTGAATACGTCCGCATCTGCTAAGGTAGCGGGTGCGGCGGCGGACGGGAGCACGACACACCTCTGGGCGCTCGAGCCCGTGGGAGAGCTTGTGTCGCCGTCCTCCATTCCATCGACCCCGAACAGTCGCCTGGGCCGCAAGCGAAGCCCGATTAGGCAAGGATGGGATAAGATGGACGCAACGGTGGTGGGTATCGACGTGTCGAAGGAACGGCTTGACGTGCATGTGCTTGCGTCTGGCGAGGCCTTTTTCGAAAGGAACGACGCTGGCGGGGTCGAGCGGCTGTTGGAACGGCTGAAGGCGCAGCCACCCTGCCTTGTGGCGCTGGAGGCGACGGGCGGCTTCGAGACGCTTGCGGCTGCCGCCCTGTCGGCGGCCGGGGTGCCGGTTGCGGTGGTTAACCCGGCGCAGGTGCGCTCGTTCGCCGATGCGCTGGGCAAGCGCGCCAAGACCGACCCGATCGACGCGGCGGTGATCGCCCGCTTTGCCCAGGCGAGCGGCGCGGTCGCAAAGCCGTTTGCCGATGCGCAGGCGCGGCGGCTGGGCGACCTGGTGGCCCGGCGCCGCCAGATCGTAACCATGATCGTGGCCGAGGAAGCCCGCCTCAAGCGGGCCGCCGAACGCCAGTTGAGGAAGAGTATTACCCGCCTTCTCGCTGCGCTCAGGCGCGAGCTCGAAAGCCTCGACGGCAATCTCGACAAGCAGGTTCGCGCCTCGCCGGCCTGGCGCATCAAGGAGGTTCTTTTGTCCTCCGTGCCGGGTGTCGGCAAACGCATCGCCCGCAGCCTGATCGCCGAACTGCCCGAACTGGGAAGCCTGTCGCGCCGCCAGATCGCCTCGCTGGCCGGGCTTGCCCCCTTCACCCGTCAATCCGGCAAGTGGCGGGGCAAGAGCTTCATCGGCGGCGGCAGGGCCAGCGTGCGCGCCGCCCTCTTCATAGGCGCCATGGTTGCGGCCCGTCACAACGCGACCCTCAAGACATTCCGCGACAGACTCGTCGCGCATGGCAAACCAAAAATCGTCGCTATCGTCGCAACCGCGCGCAAACTGCTCACCATCCTCAACGCAATAATCCGAGACCAAAAACCATGGCAAAACGCTTGACCGCCAAGACAGTCGCTCTCCCC
>NZ_JAOWPT010000059.1 GCF_025753855.1 Mesorhizobium sp. ZC-5 | reverse complement strand
CGATTAGTTTCCGTTGTGATCAAGCACGTTTTTCGACCCAGATGCGATCGGCTTTGACGAGCGCGTTGGCGGTGACGAGGAGCTTGCGCATAACCGCGACTATAGCGATTTTGGCTGGTTTGCCCGATGCAATGAAGTGCTGATACTTTTCCCTGAGGTCAGGGTTAAAGCGGGCAGCGACGAGAGCGGGCATGTAGAGCGCGCGTCTAACGTTGGCCCTTCCACCTTGGATGAAGCTTCTGCCTTTCCACTGCCCTGATTGGCGGGCGACGGGAGCGAGTCCTGCCAGCGATGCGGCCTGTTTGTTATCAAGTGATCCAAGCTCTGGCATTATAGCGACCAGCTGGTTGGCAGTACGTGGGCCAAGGCCAGCTATGCTGGAGATAATTTCATGCCGGCGGGCAAGTTGCGGATCGGCCGCAATGCTTGCTGCGAGCTCGGCATCGAGAGCGATTATATGCTGATCGATCTGATTGAGGCGTAGCTTGTGCTGACGCTTTAGAAGCGGAATCGTCAGGTTTTTCTCCTGGTTTTTAAGCGCGGTTCTGTCGCGCATCAGACCGTCGCGGGCGCTGATCAGTTCAGCCAACCTTGCCTGTTCGGGGTTTATAGCCGGGCGCACGGGCGGCTGCATTGTGCTAGCCATGCGGGCCAGCATCACTGCATCGATCCGGTCGGTCTTGGCCAAGGTTCCAGCTGCCTGGGCAAAGCGCCGCGCACGAGCGGGGTTGAGCTTGACGCAAGGCAGATCAGCCAGAGCTTGCTCGAGTTCCCGGTGGTAAGCGCCAGTCGCCTCATATGCCACGCGTTCGACTGACCATTGTCCCAGCCATGTAATTAAGGCTTTATGGCCGCGGGCAGTATTGGCAAACTGCTGGTTGCTGCCTGCAGGATAGGCATGAGCATCGAGTGTTGCTTTTGAGATATCGATGCCGATGGTTTGTGGTAGGGTATCGCACATCTTTTCCGCTATCCTATTCTTGTCATCCGGGCCCAAATGCCCCGGTTTCCGTTCAGGCCTGCTGGAAAAGAAAGGGGTGATCACACTAATCGACGGTCCTCAACGACCTAGACAACTTCGATCCATTCCCTTCCGCCCGATCCGGGATGGCCATCCCGGATCGGGCATCTCTTACTGAACCAAACGGCTTGGAAAGTCATAAGACAAGAC
>NZ_JAOWPT010000058.1 GCF_025753855.1 Mesorhizobium sp. ZC-5 | reverse complement strand
ATGGCAAAAGGTAAATTCGAGCGTAATAAGCCTCATGTGAACATTGGCACGATTGGTCACGTTGACCATGGCAAGACGTCTTTGACGGCTGCGATCACGAAGTATTTTGGCGAGTACAAGCCGTACGACCAGATCGATGCGGCGCCTGAGGAGAAGGCGCGCGGCATCACGATCTCGACGGCGCATGTCGAATACGAGACGCCGAACCGCCACTATGCGCATGTCGACTGCCCCGGCCACGCCGACTATGTGAAGAACATGATCACCGGTGCTGCGCAGATGGACGGCGCGATCCTGGTTGTTTCGGCTGCCGACGGCCCGATGCCGCAGACGCGCGAGCACATCCTTCTGGCCCGCCAGGTCGGCGTTCCGGCGATCGTCGTGTTCCTGAACAAGGTCGACCAGGTCGACGACGCCGAGCTTCTGGAGCTGGTCGAGCTCGAGGTTCGCGAGCTTCTGTCGAAGTACGAGTTCCCGGGCGACGACATTCCGATCGTCAAGGGTTCGGCGCTGGCAGCGCTTGAGGATTCGGACAAGAAGATCGGCGAAGAGGCGGTTCGCGAGCTGATGGCTCAGGTCGACGCCTACATCCCGACGCCGGAGCGTCCGATCGACAAGCCGTTCCTGATGCCGATCGAGGACGTGTTCTCGATCTCGGGCCGCGGCACGGTTGTGACCGGTCGCGTCGAGCGCGGCATCGTCAAGGTTGGCGAGGAGCTCGAGATCGTCGGCATCCGCCCGACCTCGAAGACGACCTGCACGGGCGTCGAGATGTTCCGCAAGCTGCTCGACCAGGGCCAGGCGGGCGACAACATCGGCGCGCTTCTGCGCGGCGTCGACCGTGAAGGTGTGGAGCGCGGCCAGGTGCTGGCCAAGCCCGGCACGGTGAAGCCGCACAAGAAGTTCGTGGCCGAAGCCTACATCCTGACCAAGGAGGAGGGTGGCCGTCACACGCCGTTCTTCACCAACTACCGTCCGCAGTTCTATTTCCGTACGACGGACGTGACCGGCATCGTGTCGCTGCCCGAGGGCACCGAGATGGTGATGCCGGGCGACAACATCACGGTCGATGTCGAACTGATCGTGCCGATCGCCATGGAAGAGAAGCTGCGCTTCGCCATCCGTGAAGGCGGCCGTACCGTCGGCGCCGGCATCGTCGCAAGCATCAAAGAGTAA
>NZ_JAOWPT010000057.1 GCF_025753855.1 Mesorhizobium sp. ZC-5 | reverse complement strand
TGACCTTGCCCCTCTGATCTAATCCGGTTTGAAGTTCGTTCTGGCCCATAGAGAGGACCAGGACATGAAACGTAGCCGCTTCTCTGAAGAGCAGATCATCGGAATTTTGAAGGAACATGAGGCCGGGGTATCGGTTGCCGATCTGTGCCGCAAGCACGGGGTCAGCGACGCCTCGATCTACAACTGGAAGGCCCGCTTCGGCGGGATGGATGTCTCCGAGGCACGGCGACTGAAGGCGCTGGAGGACGAGAACACGCGGCTGAAGCGGCTTCTGGCCGACGCCATGCTCGACAATGCCGCGTTGAAGGATCTTGTGGGAAAGAAATGGTGACGCCCGCGGCCAAGCGAAAAGCTGTCGCTCGCCTGAAGGAAGGCTTCGGGATGAGCGAACGGCGGGCGTGTAAAGCCATCGGCTGTTGCCGCATGACGGTTCGCTACGAGACCAGCAGGCCGGACGACCGCGAGGTTCGCGAGCGGATGAAGGCGATCGCGCAGCAGCGTCGCCGGTTCGGCTACCGGCGTCTTCTCGTGATGCTGAGGCGGGAGGGCCTGGTCGTGAACCACAAGAAGCTGTTCCGGCTCTATCGGGAGGAGAAGCTCGCCGTTCGCCGCCGTGGCGGCCGCAAGCGGGCGATCGGGACCAGGGCGCCGATGCTGGTGCCGCTGAGGCCCGACGAGCGCTGGTCGCTCGACTTCGTATCGGACCAGCTCACCGACGGGCGCCGCTTCCGCATCCTGGCCGTCGTCGACGACTGCACGAGAGAGTGCCTGGCACTCATCGTTGATACGTCTCTCTCGGGCATACGGGTTGCCCGAGAATTGGACCGGCTCATTACCGAGCGCGGCCGGCCGAGGATGATCGTCAGCGACAATGGCAGCGAGTTCACCTCGAACGCCATCCTCTCCTGGGCGGATCAGAACCGCGTCGAATGGCATTACATTGCGCCCGGCAAGCCGATGCAGAATGGCTTCATCGAGAGCTTCAACGGCCGACTGCGCGATGAACTGCTCAACGAGACGCTGTTCACCTCGCTGGCTCAGGCGCGCGTAGCCATCGCCCTGTGGCGCGCCGACTACAACACTGCGCGGCCGCACTCCCAACTCGCCTGGCAGACACCGGCCGAGTTCGCCACCACCTTCAATCCGCGACGGTCGCTCGCGCTGCGCTATGCCAAAGGCTCCGCGCCAGCGCCCGTCGCTTCACCCGCCCAGCAGGGCACAACCCACGCCCGAAACGAACTCAAAACTGGATAGAAACTGGGGGCAAGGTCA
>NZ_JAOWPT010000056.1 GCF_025753855.1 Mesorhizobium sp. ZC-5 | reverse complement strand
TGAACGGGACCAGGCCCGCATTGGATGGCGTCGAACCGGTTCGCATCGGCCAAGGCGAAGTTCAATGGTTGAGGGAAACCTATTCCAGCCAGTGGCTCAGGCCTCCCGATGCCAGTGAACTTCAAGGACTGGTCGCCGATCTCGTCACCGAGGAGCTTCTTGCCCGCGAGGCACAGGCCATGGGTCTTGGCGAAGACGATACGATCGTCCGCCGCCGGCTGGCCCAGAAGCTGAAATTCCTCGTTGAGGATACGGCGCGGTTGACGGAGCCGACAGACGCAGAGCTGCGCCAGTATTTCGAGGCGAATACGGCGCGTTTCGAGGACAGTCCTCGGGTCTCTTTCTCCCATATCTATTTCAGTCCGGAAAACCGCAAGGATGCGGCCAAGGACGCCGGTCTCGTCCTTGCTGGGCTGGGCGCTGATGCCAGCGCCGATGTGGCGGAACTCGGAGACAGGTTTCTGCTGGAAGCAGAGATGACGCAGGCGGACCGGCAGACCGTCGCCAACGCGTTCGGAGACGCGTTCGCCGATGCGTTGCTGACGGTCGAGCCCGGCAAATGGAGCGGGCCGTTGAAGTCCGGCTATGGCACGCACCTAGTGTTTGTCAGCGCGAGGCAGACTGCCCGAAGGCCGGCGTTCGACACCGTGCGTGACAAGGTGGTCGCGGAGTGGCGGCGCGAAAGCGAACAGAAGATGCGCGAGGCGTATCTTGCACGGCTGCGCAAGAAATACGGGGTGGAGTTCGAAGACAGTGTGAAGGCGCAGCTCGAACCACAACCGGCGGCGGATGGATCGATGCGATGACCGGGCACCGGTTTCTCGTTTGTCTTTTGGCAGCCTTTTGCGCAGTCGCGGCATCGCTCGTGGATGCCGCCGCGCATGAGGTTCGGCCTGCCTATCTCGATGTTCGCGAAGAAACACCCGACGTGTTCAGGGTGTTGCTCAAGACTCCCATGCAGGGCGATGCGCGGCTCGCCTTGTCTGCGGCATTTTCGGGCGATGTGGTCAAACTCACGCCAGTCGTCTCGCGCCCGACTGGCAACGCGATGCTGCAGACCTGGCAGATACGCGCCGCCGAGCCGCTGGAAGGTCAGGCGGTATCGATCGACGGCCTGCAGAACACGATGACCGACGCGCTCGTGCGTATCGAATTTCTCGACGGCTATGTCTGGCTGGAAAAGCTTACTCCGGGAAGGCCCGGCGCGACGATCCCTGCCACGCAGAGCAGCTGGACCGTGGCGCGGACCTATATCGTCAGCGGCATTGAGCATATCCTTTTCGGCTTCGACCATCTGCTGTTCGTCGCCTCCCTGATGCTGATCGTCCGGGACTGGCGCATGCTGGTGAA
>NZ_JAOWPT010000055.1 GCF_025753855.1 Mesorhizobium sp. ZC-5 | reverse complement strand
CTAGCAGGCTGTTGAAAAAGGCACTCGCCACCGGACCGCAGCGGTGATTCACTGGCTTCGAAGGGATTCGGAGGTGACGAGTGCGCGGCGGCGACGATCGAACTGCCGAACTGTTCAGCTACGTGGACCTTGAGGCCCGGGTTCGGCGCAATCATCCATTGCGGGCGATCCGGACCATCGTGACTGAAGCCCTGTCGACGTTAGAGCGTGAGTTCGCGGCGCTGTATTCGCCGATCGGACGGCCATCGATCCCACCGGAGAAGCTGCTGCGGGCGATGCTTTTGCAGGCGTTCTATTCGATCCGCTCGGAGCGGCTTCTGATGGAGCGGCTGGAATACGACCTCCTGTTCCGCTGGTTCGTTGGCCTCGGCGTCGACAACGCAGCCTGGGACCATTCAGTGTTCTCCAAAAACCGAGCCCGGTTGCTGGAAGGCGATATCGCGGCAAAGTTCCTGGCGGCCGTGCTGGCGCAGCCCAAAGTCACGAAGCTCCTGTCCACAGATCACTTCTCGGTCGACGGCACGCTGATCGAGGCCTGGGCTTCGATGAAGAGCGTCAAGCCGAAGGGCGGCCCAAGCGGCGGTCACGGCGAACCGCCGGCTGACGGCGGCGGACGCAATGCGGATGCGGACTTCCACGGCGAGAGGCGATCGAACGAGACGCACGCCTCGACCACCGACCCCGACGCTAGGCTCTACCGCAAAGGGCGGGGCAAGGAGGCCAGGTTGTGCTTTATGGGACATGGGCTAATGGAGAACCGCCACGGCCTGCTGGTCGAAGCCTGTCTGACACTGGCCGACGGACATGCCGAGCGGGTGGCGGCCCTGCACATGATCGAACCTCGCGCCGACCGGTCGCGCGCGATCACTCTCGGCGCCGACAAGGCCTATGACGCAGAGGACTTCGTCAACGAGTTGCGCTCGATGAAGGTAACACCACACGTAGCGCAGAACACGAACGGCCGTTGTTCGGCGATCGATGGGCGCACGACGAGGCATAGCGGCTATGCTGTCAGCCAGCGTATCCGCAAGCGCATCGAGGAGGCGTTCGGATGGATCAAGACCGTCGCCGGGCAGGAGAAGACCAAATTGCGCGGCCGCGATCGCGTCGGGTGGGCCTTCACCTTCGCGGCCGCCGCCTACAATCTGGTGCGGCTGCCCAAACTCATGGCGGAGTCGAGATGACGGTCAAACAAGACAAGCAATGGCGGATCGACAACGCCAACCACCTCAAAGGGCTTCGATTGCAACGTCGCCGCTACGCCCGCTGGAGCGAAACGTGGGATCACGACCACTGCGCCGCTTGCTGGGCTAAATTCGCTGAATTCGAAGGTCCGGACATCGAGCACGAAGGCTACGCAACCGGCGACGACTACCCGAAGGGTGCCTGCTATGAATGGGTCTGCATGACATGCTTCGATGATTTGAAAAATGACATGGAGTGGTCAGCCGACAGCAAGTGATCGCTTGCAGTCCGGCCACTTCTTCAACACCCTGCTAG
>NZ_JAOWPT010000054.1 GCF_025753855.1 Mesorhizobium sp. ZC-5 | reverse complement strand
CGTATAGCCATTGAATGTCACGTTGACGGTGGTCTTGGTGGCGCCTTCGATCACCACGGTTTCTCCGGGATGAATAAGATCGGGGTCGCGCGGTGAGGTAAACAGTTCGGGATTGCTCTCGGCGAGTTCCTCCAGCGTCACACCGTGCGCCGCGGCGATATCGCTCAAATTGTCGCCCGGCTTCACCTCGTAGTCGATCGGCTCGCCATCATTCAGCGTCTCGACGATGGTTTCGGTGCGTCGGCCATCCTTGTCGAAGACGATCGTCGTCTCGGTGTTGTTCTTGGGATCAACGATCTTGGTCGTCTGCTCGCCGGTCTCGGTGTTGCGTTCGGTGTGGGTTGTCACGCCGTTGCCGTCCACCGAGTCGGTCGTCTCGGTCTTGCCCTCGGTGACAGTCACCGAAGTCGCACCGTGATGGTAGTCGTTGTTGTAGGTGACCGTCCTGCCGCTATCCGGATCGGTGACGACGATCTGCAAGGTCTCGCCCGGGTCGCCGCCCTGCTCGACCTCAAGGCCGGCAGCGTTCAGTTCGGCGATTACCTGTTCCGGCGTGAGGCCGCGCTCCTCGGCGATCTCCTCGAAGCTCATGCCTTCGGCGAGCTGGTCCTGGATGGAAGGCGCACCCGAGCCGTCCGAGGTCTGCGTCTGTGCCAGGGTGACTTCCTTGCCGTCCGGCCCGGTAACCGTTGTCACCGGCAAAGCGACGCTGTTGTTGGGCGTCACCGTCTTCACGGTCGACCCGTTCGGCAGGTTCTTGGTTACGGTGACGACGCCCTCACCGTTCGTTTCGGTGGTCGTGGTTATGCGCGTCTGCGGATTCGTCGTGCGTTCGGTGACCGAGCCGTCGCCGAGATCAGCGACATATTTGGTCGTGATGGCGCCTGTTTCCGGATCGACGCTGGTGGTTTCCTTGCGGCCGAGATCGTCACGGATCGGCGAGGACGTCGCCTGCCCGTCGGGACCCGTCACTTCCGTGTAATAGCCGCCATGGTGATAATCCTGGTTTTCGGTGATCGTGCGGCCGCTTCCGTCCTTGATCACGACCTGGCGGGTATCGCCGTTGGCGTATTCGGTGGCCACGGCCTCCATGCCGCCGGCGTTCAATGCCGCCACCACCTGTTCGGGCGTCATGTCCCGCTCTTCGGCGATGTTGTCGATGCTCTTGCCGCCGTCGATATCCTTGACGATGTCCTCCGCCTTGGTGACCTCCGGTGAAGGCTCGCCCTCGTCGGGCGGCGTATACCCGGCCAGAACCAGCTTCGGGGAAGAGCCGCCAAAATTCTGCGTCGTGAACAGTGCCGGGAACGCAGTAGCGCCGCCATTGCCCTGCGGCGTGGCGGCACCGGCGGTGGGCAGCATTGGCGCCGGCTGTGTCGCCGGGGTTGCTGACTGTGCCGTGGTCAGCTCCGCATTGACCTGCGTCAGCCGCTGGCGCGCACTGGCGGCCGCGTCGGACTCGCCCATCTTGTTGGCGAGCCGGATCTCATTGCGCAATTTCGTGGCTTCGGCCTGCAGCCGCGTGATCTGCTCGGCATTCGCCTTGGGATCGACCTTGGGAGGCGGCGGGGGCTTG
>NZ_JAOWPT010000053.1 GCF_025753855.1 Mesorhizobium sp. ZC-5 | reverse complement strand
GGCGAAGGCCGAAGAGATGCTTCGTCTCGTCCGCATCGCGGACCCCGAGCGCCGCGTCAACAACTATCCTCACGAAATGTCGGGCGGGATGCGCCAGCGCGCCGTGATCGCCATGGCTCTTGCCTGCTCCCCGGAACTGTTGATTGCCGACGAGCCGACGACGGCCCTCGACGTCACGATCCAAGCGCAGATCCTGCGGCTCATCGTCGATCTGAAAGAGCGCACGGGAACGGCCGTGATGTTCATCACGCATGATCTGGGGGTCGTGGCCGAGACATGCCAACGCGTCATTGTCATGTATGCCGGCCGAATCGTAGAGCAGGCGAACGTGATAGATTTGTTTGCGCGTCCCGCGCACCCCTACACCCAAGGCCTCATGCGATCGGTGCCTGACCGGCGGCGCGGCCGCCAGCATCGCCTTCCAGAAATTCCCGGCATTGTCCCAAGCCTGCGCGAGCCCATTGTCGGGTGCAGCTTTGCGCCTCGCTGCCCGTTCGCGATCGATATTTGCCGCGAAAAGACGCCCGTCCTGCGTGATGTCGGGTCGAGCCACGCCGCAGCTTGCTGGCGCGCCGAAGAGGTGATGGGCGCATGAACGGTCCTTTGCTGAAAGTCGAGAATCTGACCAAGCATTATCCGCTTGGCTCGGGAATCCTGAAGAAGACCATTCCGGTGATCCGGGCGGTGGAGGATGTATCCTTCTCCGTCGAGGCGGGCGAGACGCTTTGCATCGTCGGTGAATCCGGCTGCGGCAAGTCCACCGTCGCGCGGCTCCTGATGCGGCTCGTGCAGCCGACTAGCGGGCGCGTAATGATCGACGGGACCGACATTGCGGGCCTCAAGAAGGACGCGCTTCACGCGTGGCGCCGTCGGATGCAGATGGTCTTTCAGGATCCTTACTCGTCGCTAAATCCCCGCCTCTCGGCTGGACAGATCGTTACTGAGCCTGTCGAGAATTTTGAGCGCCTCACCCGGAAGCAGCGTCAGGCACTCGCCGGGGACCTTCTCCGAAAGGTCGGAATGTCGCCGGACATGATGCACAGGCTGCCATCCGAGTTGTCGGGCGGTCAGCGCCAGCGGCTCGGCATTGCACGCGCCTTGTCGCTCAACCCCTCTCTCATCATCGCAGACGAGGCCGTGTCAGCCCTTGACGTCTCCGTGCAGGCGCAGATTCTGAATCTGCTTCTGGATCTCCAGCAGCAGTTGGGCATCGCCTTCGTCTTCATCTCGCATGACCTCGGCGTCGTGGAGCATATCGCGCATCGCGTCGCGGTCATGTACCTGGGACGGATCGTGGAGCTCGCCCCAGGCGAGACGCTCTTCGCGAAACCGGTCCATCCCTACACCGAGGCGCTGATTGCGGCAGCTCCGGTGCCGGATCCAAAGCGAGTGCGGCTGGAGGCACCCGTGGAAGGCGAGGTGCCGAGCCCGATCAATCCGCCGAAAGGCTGCGCATTCCACCCGCGCTGTCCGCTCGCGGTCGAACGCTGCCGCATCGAAGTGCCGCCTCTGGTGCCAATGGCCGACGGACGGGTCGTGGCCTGTCATGTGCGCGCTCCGGCGACGGGCATGCCGGCCGAG
>NZ_JAOWPT010000052.1 GCF_025753855.1 Mesorhizobium sp. ZC-5 | reverse complement strand
CGCCACCGGCGCGCTCTCCTACGACAGCGACGGCACCGGCGCAGCCGCTGCCACCCAGTTCGCAACCCTCTCAACAGGACTTGCTATGACAAACGCCGACTTCTTCGTCGTGTGAGATGGTGCGCCAATGCAGTCGACCGGCTGTTCAAACATCAGGGCGGACTACGCCTCGCTAATCCGCCCTACGCCTCCTCCCCTCGTTGTTTCGAGGAGAGATGCCTGTGGTGCGAGGATTCCGGGTCGGCGGCGCAGCGCCGCCATAGGACAAAACGGAGGACACCGACATGTCGTCAGTACTTATCTTGCTCAGCGGGTTTGATCCCGGCACCTACTTCGTCGAAGACGACGGGATCCCGAATAACGGTGTTGCTCGGCTGCGGGCGCCGGATGGAGATGTCATCTCGTTCAACATACCCACCGAGCATCTTACCATTACGGCCTCGGCCGGCCGCAGCGTGGTGTTCAACCTGACCGAGTGGAACGCGGTCGCGGATGTCATTGTCGGCAGCCTCACCGATTCGACGCAGAACCCAGACTCGATCCAGGTGCAGCGCATCGCCGGAGCTCAGGATGTAACGCTGGTCTCCAATGGAGTCGTCGCCGAATTCGGCGCCGACCCGGCGGCCGATATCGTGGCAGGCACCCTGATCATGAGCGCCGCGACCGGGATCGGCGCCGGCAATGCGATCGAAACCCAAACGGGCCTGTTCGAGGCGGAGACCACCACCGGCGGCATCAACGTCACCAATTTCGGTAACGTGCAGATCGGCGGGCTCACCGATGACGTTAACGGTCTCCACGTCGCCACCTCCGGCAACATCCTCTTCACCAACCTCGGGAGCATACTCCTCGCCGAAGCGAGCCCGGGCGCCTTCGAATCGGTTCACGGCGGCACGACGTCCGGCAACGTCACCCTGATCGCCAATGGCTACGACGCCGACATTATCGCCAACGTCGATCAGGATTCTATCGCGGCGCCGAGCGGCAACATCAACCTCACCGCCGGCCGCGACATCGCCTTCGGCACCCTCGGCCTCAATTTCGACAACGACGTGCGCGCCAGCGGGGCCCTCACCATCAACGCCGGCCGCGACTTCAATGTCGACGGCTTCGCCGATATCGCGTCCGACGGCTTCGGCGCTGGTACCGGCGGCAACCTGACGATCACCGCGGGGCGCGACATCAACGTGCTCAATTCGACGGGAACGGACGGATCGATCGGCGCGGAAGGCAATGCCGGAGCCGACGCCATCCTCACCACCGGCCCCGGCGGCTTCCTGAGGCTGCTCGCCTCGAGCACGGCGACGCTCTTCTCCTCGAGCGGCGACGTGATCGTCAACGCCGACCGGACGGTGATCAGCGCCACCTCCGGCATCTCCGCCTCCGGCGGCCAGGTGGTCCTGCGACCCGCCACCGCCGGCTGGGCGATCGATGTCGGCAGCGCGACCGACGGCGCCTTCGCGCTGGAACTCTCCGATGCCGAGCTCGATCGCATCTTCACGCCAAACCTGACGATAGGCAGCGCCCAGGCGGGCTTGGTTACGATTTCCGCCAGCATCACGCCATCGAACGCCCCGGATCTCGTCATCCAGAGCGG
>NZ_JAOWPT010000051.1 GCF_025753855.1 Mesorhizobium sp. ZC-5 | reverse complement strand
CAGGCCGGCGATCTGGTGACGACAGGGTCTTGGACAAATGGCCAGCCCGTGAAGCCTGGCGAGCAGTGGCGCGCGCAGTTCGATGGACCGCTGGGTATCATCCAGGTCCGTTTTCGGTAAGGGTGCGCGTTGATCATATCATAGTGAGTGGGCTTTGGCAAAATGCGCGAAGCCTAATAGGTTCCAGGTGTGAGTGCGGTCCAAGGGGCGCAATGCTCCCATTGAACGCTGCCAATGGGCAAACCGACCGGAACAGCGGCAACGACAGCCTTACGAAAATGGCCCAGGACTTCAACTGTCACCTCAAGGCCCTGCTTGGCGAGCTCGACGGGCACATAGCCCATTGCCAGACTCTCGCTGACGCGGTGGCCAAATCCGCGGGAGGTCACATAACCGACGCAATTGCCATCGTGTAGGATGGGTTCATCGCCTGAAGCTCGTGGGTGGGCCACTAAGCCCGAGTGCTCTTGCGCAGCAGCCTCTCATTCATCTTTGATGAACCCCATCGCCCGCGGCCGAGCTGGGCAGACTGGTTTGCGAGCAAGGCCGTCTCATGTCAAACCATCGCAGGATGGACTGCATTTGAACGACTACAGTCTCGTCGTGCAGGCTGCGATCGGGGGGCAAGGGATCGCGATGGGCTGGAAGCATATCGTCGATCATGCGTGCGCCCAAAAACTTCTCGTAGCAGCCTCTTACCCCGACGAGGTTCCCATGCGGACATGGCGGGATCAGATGTGCGTGGAGTATCGACTGGATCAGGTTCTTCAGC
The DNA here is from genome assembly GCF_025753855.1 of Mesorhizobium sp. ZC-5. Classification (GTDB taxonomy): domain Bacteria; phylum Pseudomonadota; class Alphaproteobacteria; order Rhizobiales; family Rhizobiaceae; genus Neomesorhizobium. The sequence continues at coordinate 971 of NZ_JAOWPT010000051.1, read as the reverse complement.
CGCGAACGCTAGCGAACCAGCTGCGTCCGCCTGGTGACCTGTCTTCGGAGCGCGAACAAGCGGATCGATCGGCTGACCGACGAGATCGAAGAGACCTACGCGCAAAGCGAGACAAGCCAGCGTCTGGCTACGATCCCAGGCGTGGGCATGCTATCGGCGACGATCATTGCGACGACGACGCCGGATGTCGACAATTTCGACTTGCGAGGGACTATGCCGCTTGGCTCGGCCTCACACCCAAACCGCACTCCACCGGAGGCAAGCAGAGGGTGGGCCGGATCTCGAAGATGGGCAATCGTTATATCCGACGATTGCTGTACCTCGGCGCCATGGCCGCAGATCATGGTCAGACGTAGACTCAAGCGCGAGCCGGGGTCGGATTGGCTATCGAGCATGCTGATCCGGAAGAAAACGAAGGTGGTCGCCATCGCTTTGGCGCATCGCATGGCAAGAACAAGCTTCGCCGACCTCAGGGACGGATCGCGTTACGAGCCGCAGGCCGCCTGACAGGCTCTCGGAATGGTCAGGGCAAAGTGAGGTGGTGGCGAACAAGCGGAGACGAAGAACCAGGACACCCCGATCAATCCGAAGCGCCTCGAGCACGTTCGATTGAGTGGGACCTGTTCTCCAAGCGGATATTCATCAGGGCGCGCACCGTTGTACATTCAGACGCCGTATACATGGCCGCAACCGACCTGTTCGCCAAATCCGATCCGACACCCTTGACCCGCAGGAGCCATCCATACACGGATTGAAGTCGGGACTGTAGGGCGACATGAGCAGGCTCGCGCCTGCGGCCTCAATCGCGTCGCGCACGCCGGCGGCCTTGTGGGCGGGCAGGTTGATGGGGTTGTCTTGTCTTATGACTTTCCAAGCCGTTTGGTTCAGTAAGAGATGCCCGATCCGGGATGGCCATCCCGGATCGGGCGGAAGGGAATGGATCGAAGTTGTCTAGGTCGTTGAGGACCGTC
>NZ_JAOWPT010000050.1 GCF_025753855.1 Mesorhizobium sp. ZC-5 | reverse complement strand
ACGCTGTTTCAATATCTGGGGCGCGATCCAGAGATAGAGGAAGTTTCCATCCTCGCCCATTCGATGGGGAACTGGCTGGCGCTGGAGGCGCTTCGCCAGATGGCCATCCGCAATGGCGGACTGCCGCCGAAATTCAAGAACATCATGCTCGCTGCTCCCGATGTCGATGTCGATGTGTTCCGATCGCAGATCGCCGACATGGGCAAGCAGCACCCACAATTCACACTCTTCGTCTCACAGGATGACCGCGCGCTGGCTGTTTCACGCCGGGTCTGGGGCAGCGTTGCGCGGCTCGGATCGATCGATCCGGAAAAAGCTCCATACAAAGAGGAACTTGCAGCAAACAACATCACGGTCATCGACCTGACGAAGGTAAAATCAGGCGACAAACTCAACCATGGCAAATTTGCCGAATCGCCCGAAATCGTTCAGCTCATTGGATCGCGTATATCCGACGGCCAGACCCTTACCGACAGCCGGGTAGGCTTTGGCGACAGCATCGTTGCCGTCACCACGGGGGCGGCCGCAGTCGCCGGCACCGCAGCCGGGCTGGCGATCGCAGCCCCTGTCGCCGTTGTCGATCAAAATACCCGGGACAATTACACAAACCAGGTTGGCCAACTTGGCTTGCCGGCCGAGGGTGGGAACGCAGGACGAAGGGCGGTCAACGATTGCAATGCTCGGAATTCCGCCTCGGCGAACATATGCAACCGGTAGTCTGTGCGAGACGGACAGGGTTAGGCGTTAACAGTTTGAAACGTTGGGAGGGATTCATGAAATCTGGATTAGCGCATATCCTGGCCTGCGCCGGGACACTCTTGGTTGTCGGCAGCGCCAACGCTGCTGACGTTTATTCACCGGTGGCACCGGAAACCCAGCAGCTTGTGACCGAGCAGGGCTGGACGTTTTCGGTCGCTCCCTATTTCTGGGCGGCGGGACTATCCGGCGAGGTCGGCCAGTTCGGCCTGCCGCCAGTCGACGTCGATGCCAGTTTCAGCGATATTTTCGATCATCTCGACTTCGGGGCAATGGCGATCGGCGAGGCGCGATACGACCGCTACAGCATCTTCGGCGACATCATGTATTCGAAGATATCGGGCTCCGCCGGGACGCCAAGAGGGATTCTTGCATCGAGCGCAGCGGTAACCTCAGAAACGTTCGCGGGTTTGATCGGGGCAGGCTATTCGTTCATTGAGACCGATGCCGGTCGTCTTGAAGTTGTCGGCGGCGTCAGGGTGTGGTCGGTCGACAATGACATCTCCTTCAGCGGCGGAATTCTCGACGGCGTATCTGCAAGCGATGGCGCGACCTGGGTGGATGCCATGGCAGGACTTCGCGGGAACTACTCGATCACGCCCAAGGTTTATTTGACCGGATGGGGGCTTGTTGGTGCGGGCGGAGCCGATATCGACTGGGATGTTGCAGGGGCGATCGGCTACCGTTTCAACGACCGGATTTCCTCGGTGTTGGGATATAGAGCCCTGGGTGTCGACTATAGCGATGACGGGTTCGTCTTTGACGTCGTGCAGCAGGGTCCAATCCTTGGACTAGTGGTGCGGTTTTAAATGCTTCAGGGAATAGCAACCCACCATTCCGCGGATCATTGGAATTGAGCGCAAGCGACGATCAAGAGACCGGATCGCGTTTTGGGAAAACGACGTGCTTAGGAATTGTGGGCACGGCCCAACGACTGGTTCCGATCCGAAACAAGCCCTCCGGTTGAGCGGTGTGGAAGGTCAGAAATTGGCGCATCCACGTCTGTCAGCGGTCGCCGGGAA
>NZ_JAOWPT010000049.1 GCF_025753855.1 Mesorhizobium sp. ZC-5 | reverse complement strand
CCGGTGAAGATCGCCGGGTTCATCCGTTCCGACGACTTTTCCATCGCCGCCTTCAAGGGCCAGAAGCTGACCTTCCGCGAATGGAACCAGCAGCTCCGCCAGCCGATCTTCCTCGGCGACAACCGCTCGGTCGTGTCGACGTCGCCGCAGGAGGGTTTCCTGCACCAAATATCCGAACTCGACACGCTTGGCGTCGACCAGCCGGAGACAAAATGCGTGCTGAAATAAGCAGCTGGAAAAACCGGATGATTCAGAGGAGGAGCCTGATGGGAAGACGATTATGGACACTGGCCGGCGCGTTTGCCCTGGCGACGGGCATCGCCAGTCCCGCATCGGCCTACATGGTCTATGTCTCCAACGAGAAGGACAACACGGTCACCGTGGTCGATTCGGCGACGATGGAGGTGGTCAAGACCATCAATGTCGGCCAGCGGCCGCGCGGCATCACCATCTCGCATGACGGCAAGCATCTTTATCTGTGCGCCAGCGATGACGATTCCATCGAGGTGATCGACACCGCGACCTTGCAGATCATCGACACCTTGCCGTCCGGTCCCGACCCCGAACTGTTCGTGCTCTCGCCCGACGGCAAGACGCTCTACGTCGCCAACGAGGACGACAACCTGGTCACCGTCATCGACATCGAAAGCAAGGGCGTGCTGGCCGAGATCCCGGTCGGGGTCGAGCCGGAAGGCATGGGCATCAGCCCCGACGGCAAGACCATGGTCAATACGTCGGAAACGACCAACATGGCGCATTTCATCGATACGGCCACCCACGAGATCACCCACAACGTGCTGGTCGATTCCCGGCCGCGCTTCGTCGAGTTCACGCCCGACGGCAAGCAGGCCTGGGTGAGCGCGGAGATCGGCGGCACGGTTTCGGTGATCGACAATGAAAGCCGCGAGGTGGTCCACAAGATTACCTTCGAGATCGCCGGGCTGCGCGCCGAATCGATCCAGCCGGTCGGCGTGCGCATCACCGCCGACGGCAAGAAGGCCTATGTGGCACTCGGACCCGCCAACCGCGTCGCGGTGGTCAACACCGAGACCTACGAGGTCGAAAAATACGTGCTGGTCGGCCAGCGTGTCTGGCAGCTCGCCTTCACGCCGGACCAGAAGACCATCATCTCGACCAACGGCGTGTCCAACGACATCACCTTCATCGACGTGGCGACCGACGAACCAGTGCAATCGGTGACGGTCGGTGCGCTGCCGTGGGGCGTGGTGGTCTCGCCGAATTGAATCAGGCAAGCAGAAAAAACCGGGAAGAAGGGTAGGAAACCATGAGGAATTTTCGGGCAATCGCTTTCGCGGCTCTCATTGGCGCGGCACTGACGCAGGGCCAGGTCTTTGCGCAGGACGATGACGATGACGATGACGCGGCCGGCGCTGCCGCAACCGGGACGGCCGCACCGGCTGGAGCCGAAAAGGTGACGCGCGCCTCCAAGGACGTGCCGGAACTGATCCTCGGCACCAAGGAAGACCAGTTCACCGCCAACCAGAAGGACTTCGAGCTGATCGCCGGCCAGGGCTATCGCTGGAAGATCACCGCGGCCGGCGGTCTCGAATACAAGTTCCACACCGACCTGTTCCGCAACGTCTGGAACAACCAGATCGTCATCAACGATCTCGAAGTCCACATGAACGGCGCCCCCGCCTGGCTCGAATTCGACGCCGACGGCACCATCCAGGTGCAGTTCACAACAATCCGACCAGGCATCTACACATGGTCCGTCCCAGACCTCGCCGACAAAGGCATGAAAGGTACAATCACAATCAA
>NZ_JAOWPT010000048.1 GCF_025753855.1 Mesorhizobium sp. ZC-5 | reverse complement strand
CGCGCTGTCCGCTCGCGGTCGAACGCTGCCGCATCGAAGTGCCGCCTCTGGTGCCAATGGCCGACGGACGGGTCGTGGCCTGTCATGTGCGCGCTCCGGCGACGGGCATGCCGGCCGAGCCGGCTGATTCTTCGCTCAGTCCTGTGGTTATGTCAGAGACTCTTTCACCCGATCGAGCATCTCGAGCGCACCGCTGACACGGAAACCGAACATCATTCCAGATCCAGTGGAAAGAAAAGAAGAAGGACTATGGAAGAACATTCACACGAGAACGGTCATCATTCGGTCCAGCAGGATGGTGGCTATGATGCGGTCGGATCGATCGCAACGAACGTTGCGGACGGCTTCACGGTGATAGCAGTTGGCGACCTTATTGTGTCGCGACCGCTAACCAAAGGCAACCATTCCGGCTTTGACAAGATCGTCAAGATCCTGCGCGATGCCGATGCCACGTTCGGCAACATGGAAACCAACATCTTTGATATCCGATCGTTCAAGGGAAGCCCGCAGGCTGAGTACGGGGGCGCGTATCACGTCAGCCTACCGGACCTTGGACCTGATCTGAAGGCGATGGGGTTCAACCTAATGAGCCGCGCAAATAACCATACGCTTGATTGGGGCCTTGAAGGCATGGGTGAGACGAGCCGCATATTGGATGAGAGCGGTATCGTCCATGCAGGTGTTGGGGAGAATCTTGCGCAAGCCGGCGCCGCTCGCTTCTTGGAGACCGCGCGCGGTCGCGTGGCATTGCTGTCGTTTGCTTCAACGTTCATGCCGATGTCTCGTGCGTGCGATCCCGCCGACGAGGCGCCCGGCAGACCCGGGCTCAACCCCCTTCGTTTGGCGGAAAGCATCTTGGTCCCGTCGGAGATGCTCAAAAACTTAAGGCAAGTGCGCGATGCACTGCCGGGTTGCCAGTCCAGCCATGGTAATTCCGACCGAGTCGTGCTCTCTGGCGTGACATACAAAACAGGCGACAAGGTGGGTTACAGCTTTGAACCCAACCCGCGCGATGTCGCCGACATCCTCCGAAACGTTCGCCGGGGCAAGCAGTTCGCCGACTTCTGCATCATCACGCACCATGGTCACGAGCCCGGGAACTGGAGCCAGCAGCCGCCCGACTACCAACAATCCTTTGCGCATGAGATGATTGATGCGGGGGCCGACGCATACGTCGTACATGGACCGCACCAGTTGCGAGGTATCGAAATCTACAAGGGTCGGCCGATCTTTTATAGCATTGGGAATTTCATGATGGACGACCTTCGGTCCCCCGTGGGCGCTGACATGTTTGCCGAATATGGCAAGGACCCAGGGGCCGACACGGATGCCGAGGTGACGGTCGCTGAGATGGCAAGTGGATTTTCAGACCCGGTCTTCTATGAGAGCATCATCACCGTAAGCCGATTTGAGCAGAACCAGCTTGCTGAATTGCGGCTTTATCCGATCGAGCTTGGCTACTCCAAGAGGTTTGTCAGCCGGGGTATCCCACGGCTCGCTCCCCCGCCGCTCGCAAGAGTCATTTTGGAGCGTCTTCAGAAGCTCTCGGAGCCTTTCGGAACCCAGATCGCCTTCGACAACGGCGTTGGAGTTATAAGGCTAAAGCCAGTTCGTTACGATGGCTTGGCTCGGGGACGCTAACAGGAAGTCTTATCCCAGAAAGCTGCGACGTGCCGGAACTCGGAACCCTCGAGCCGCCAGAGGCCGCAAGCCTCGCAAGACAAAATACCAGACGCTAAAGACGGCAAACCCGCAAAGGCCGCCATCACCGCCCCCGTGGGTCGGTCAAAATCCCCCGGGTGTGGTCACTTGAAACTCCCCCACCTGATGGTCACCGGCAGCGCTACTGAACAGCGGTAGCCGGTAAGACAGGACGTTTATTTTCATCCCC
>NZ_JAOWPT010000045.1 GCF_025753855.1 Mesorhizobium sp. ZC-5 | reverse complement strand
CGCCGCCACGATCGTGGCATCCACGATCTGCCCACCCATCGCCAGATAACCGGCCTTGGTGAGGTGCTTGTCAAACGGGCGAACAGGTTCTTCACAGCCCGGCCTGCGTGAGGTGCTCCCTAAACAACCAGATCGTCTTGGCGTCGGGAACCTTGTCGCCGAGCCCCAACCCGAGGAAGCGCTGAAGGAAAGCCGGTCCTGGATCTGGAATTCGGCCTGATCGTCCGAGAGACTGTAGAGCGCCTGCAGAACCAGGACCTTGAACATCATCACCGCTTCAAAGGGCGGCCGGCCGCCTTTGGCGCCATCGGAGCGCTTCAGCGCCTTGGCCAGCGGTTTCCGGCAAGCCACCACCGCGTTCAGCTTCTCCAGTGGATCGCCTCGCTCAGCCGGACATAGCGCTCAACCCAACCTGTCCTCGCATCCAACGCCTTCGTGCCAATCACCAGGCGAAGTGAATCAAAATGCGTTTTCGATTGCCAGCTTTTTCGAGGTGTCCAGCTGTTTCGCTGGCGAAAAGCGATCCGAGGAGCATGGGTGAAGTCATCTGCAGCTTTTGACGTTGACAGAATGCCATACTTTGGCAGAATGTAAATGATTGAGTCGTGCTTAGGGTACCAGTTTCTTCGAATCCTCTTTCAGATTCTTTACAGCACTCCAGTCAGTGGCAACGCGTTTTTCCTGTTGACGAGGCAATTCGAGAAATGAGGTCTGCAATGAAGGCGGTGGTCTTGCATGCGCATGGTGGTGCCGAGAAGTTGAAGCTTGAGGAAACCGGCGTACCGACACTCGAAGCCGGCCAAGTCCTGGTTCGCATCGTTGCGGCATCCGTCAATCCGATCGATCTCAAGATCCGCGCAGGACTGCCGATTGGGCCGTCACTCCCGGCAATCATCGGGTGTGATTTCTCCGGCGTAGTGGAAGCCGTGAACGGCGCACCCGGCTACGAGGTGGGCGACGAAGTGTATGGATGCGCGGGGGGTGTTCGTGGCTTGGGGGGCAGCCTCGCGGAATTTATCGCATGCGACCCGGCGCTGCTGTCCCCGAAACCAAAGACCCTTACCCATCGGCAGTCAGCTGCATTGCCTCTCGTCGGAATCACGGCATGGCTCCTAAACGAGCGAAGCGGCGTCAAGCAAGGCGACCATGTGCTGGTCCACGGGGGCGTCGGGGGCGTGGGACACGTCGCGCTGCAAATAGCGAAGACCAGGGGAGCTCGTGTCGCGACGACGGTCAAGACTGACGCAGCCGCCAGTATCGCACGCGACCTTGGTGCGGACGACGTCATCCTCTATGGAGGCGAAGAGGTGTCGTCTTACGTGAAGCGCCTGACCGACGGCCGCGGCTTCGACGTTGTGATCGACACAGTGGGGGGCGCCAATCTCGATAAGTCCTTCCAGGCCGCAGCCAGCGGTGGCCGCGTGGCGGGCTCGGCGGCAAGGAGCACGCACGACCTCTCGCCGATGCACGGCAAGGGTCTGTCGCTTCATATCGTCTTCATGCTGCTCCCTCTTTTGGAGGGTACCAGGTGCAAGGAGCACGGTCGCATCCTGGAGGAGCTCGCGGCGATGTGTGACGCCGGAAAAGTCAAGCCACTCCTTGACCCGAAGCGTTTCGATCTGGCTCGGGCCTCCGAAGCGCACGCATATCTTGAAAGCGGCAAGGCTGTTGGCAAGGTCGTGGTGAATGTATCGGCTATGCTCTGAGAGAGTCGTCGCCGGTTAGAGCTTGCCGATCGTGGTAGTAGTAACGAAACGCCGCGTTGGCGTCCCAGTTGATGAGCAACGCAAAAGTATCATGGTGGAACCACTGCCGACAAAACAAGAGTAATTATCATAGGTGGCGGGGGTCTTGGGATGCTCAATACTCTATCACTTGGCGAAATTGGGTGTAAGGATAGCGCTACTGCTGGAGCTGCACAGCTGGACACCTCGAACTACGGCATTTCCAGAGGGGGTGGTGCGGCAATGAGGTTGCGAACAGCGCGGCGATGGAGGATTTCGGTCGTTGGGGCTGATGCTGGTTGCCGATTTCGGCATC
>NZ_JAOWPT010000044.1 GCF_025753855.1 Mesorhizobium sp. ZC-5 | reverse complement strand
GACGGTCCTCAACGACCTAGACAACTTCGATCCATTCCCTTCCGCCCGATCCGGGATGGCCATCCCGGATCGGGCATCTCTTACTGAACCAAACGGCTTGGAAAGTCATAAGACAAGACGCTCTCGGATGCGATGCAGCGACTGTAAGTCCTGCTGCTCGATCGACTTCACAGGCACGAAGCGCATGGTCGGGCGTGTTGCTGCCTCGTAAATTGCTTCCGCGTCTACCGCGTCGTTCTTCGAGCCGCGCGCGAACGGCTTCACAACGCGCGGGTTGATCAGTCGAACCCGTCGACGGTCACGCGTGAACCAGCGACCCCAATGATGGGCGCTGGCACAGCCCTCCATCCCGATCTTCTCTGGCGCTATCTCGTTCATGGTCTCCAGGAGCTTCGCCCGGCTGACCTTACGCGAAACGAGCACACGATCGGCATCGATCCCGTGCAGGTGAAACGACTGCTTTCCAAGATCGATAGCGAGCAAATCCATTGTCATGCTTTCCTCCTTCAAGTTGGCCACCTAATTGTGCCGCAGAAGAGGGAGGCGTCCATCCCATAACATGAAGACGGCGGTGGACGCGATCTTCATCGGCAGGGATCGCCGCTACAACCGCCGCTTTGCGGAGATGTGCGGGCATTACCTTGTCGAGCCGGAGGCCTGCACGCCGGCGGCCGGCTGGGAGAAGGGGCAAGTCGAGAACCAGGTCGGGCTGGTGCGCAAGCGCTTCTTCACACCGAGGCTGCGCTTCAAGACGTTGGAGGATCTCAACGGCTGGCTGGCCGACAAATGCGTTGCCTATGCCAAGGAGCATCGGCATCCCGAATAGGGCAAGCGCACGATCTGGGACGTATTCGAAGAAGAGCGCGCCAGCTTCATTCCCTATGCGGGTCGCTTCGACGGCTTCCATTGCATTCCCGCGTCGGTGTCGAAGACCTGCACGGTGCGCTTCGACAACAACAAATACTCGGTGCTGTCGAGTGCCGTCGGCCGGCCGGTCGAGATCCATGCTTATGCCGACCGGATCATTATCCGCCAGGACGGTGTGGTCGTGGGCGAGCATGCCCGCTGCTTCGGCCGCAACGAGGTCATCTACGATCCCTGGCACTACGTGCCGGTGCTGGCCCGCAAGCCGGGCGGATTGCGCAACGGCGCGCCGTTCCTTGGCTAGGTCCTGCCGTCGGCAATGGAGAAGGTGCGCCGCAAGCTCAAGGCGGTTGATGACGGCGATCGGCAGATGGTGTCGATCCTCACCTGCGTGCTGACCGATGGATTGAGCGCGGTCGAGGCCGCCTGCCAGGAAGCCATCGAGCACGGCGTCTCGTCGGCGGCGGTGATCCTCAACATCCTGGCCCGCAGCCGCGATCCGGCGCCGGGCACGATCCTTTCCATTCCCCAGGCGCTGAAGCTGGCTCACGAGCCGATCGCCGACTGCGCCCGCTATGACAGTCTCAGGAGGACGAACAGCCATGGAACGCACCGAAGTACTGGAACTGATGGGGGCGCTGAAACTCTTCGGGATGCGCGCGGCCTATGACGAGATCATGGGCGTCGCCATTAAGCGGCAGCACGAACCGCCGAAGATCGTCGGCGATCTGTTGCAGGCCGAGATATCGGAGAAGCAGGCCCGCTCCATCAAGACCAGCTCACCGTCGCCAAGCTTCCGCTGGCCAAGGATATCGAGGACTTCGATTTTGCCGGCACGCCGGTCAACGAGAGCCTGATCCGCGATCTCGCCGCCCGCGCCTTCGTCGCCCATCAGCGCAATGTCCTCCTGGTCGGCGGGACAGGCACCGGCAAGTCGCATCTGGCGATCGCCATTGCCGTCTCCCATCCGCAACGGCGCACGCGGGCGCTTCTTCAACGTTGTCGACCTGTCAACAGGCTCAAGACCGAGACCCGTGCCGGCCGGCAGGGCCGCGTTGCCGATCACCTTACCCGGCTCGACTTCGTCGTCTTCGATGAACTCGGCTATCTTCCCTTCGCCCAGGCCGGCGGGCAGTTGCTCTTCCATCTGGTCTCGAAGCTCTACGAACGCACCAGCGTCATCATCAACACCAATCTCGCCTTCGGGGAATGGCCGAGCGTCTTCGGCGACCCAAGCAACGCAGGATACCCCTGTTGTTGATCGGTTGGTGTCTCATGTCACGGTAGTTGACCGTGGACATGCGCTGTGTGGACAGCGGTTTGAGGTGGCATCACTTCGGTCTGGGC
>NZ_JAOWPT010000042.1 GCF_025753855.1 Mesorhizobium sp. ZC-5 | reverse complement strand
GGCTGGTGGGGAGGCAAAATCCCCCGGGGAAGTGACCACCGGCTCGGCAAGCGCGGAGGACCAAATTCCTCCACCCCGACCACCGGCTTTTGGGGTGTCGGGAGCGACGGTCACCAGCACCTGGCCCGCTCAGCCTGCGAACCGCATCGGGCATGGATCGAAGAACAGGTCCGCCTGAAGCGAAATGCGCAGGCGATTTACCAGGACTTGGTCGATCAGTTTGGCTTTCCGTCCAGCTACCAAAGCGTCAAGCGGTTTGTGCGCACGTTGCGACAAAGCGATCCCAAGCAGTTTGATCGTCTTGAGTTCCTCCCCGGCGAGGAGGCTCAGGTCGACTATGGCGAGGGCGCGCTGACGATCGATCCCAAGAGCGGCCGGTACCGTCGTCCCCGCCTGTTCGTGATGACGCTGCGCTATTCGCGGCGCAGCTTCCGGCGGGTGGTCTGGCAATCCAGCCAGCAAGTCTGGGCTCAGCTTCACGAAGAGGCGTTTCGCTATTTTGGCGGGGTGGCCAGCTATGTGGTGCTCGACAACCTGAAGGAAGGCGTCCTCAAGCCCGATCTGTACGAGCCCGAGCTCAATCCGATCTACAGTGCGATGCTGGCTCATTACGGCGTCGTCGCCGATCCGGCCCGCGTGGCGGACCCCAATCGGAAGGGCAGCGTCGAGAATGCGATTCAACATACCCAGGGGACCGCGCTGGCCGGACGGCGTTTCGAGACGCTGGAAGCCCAGAACGAGTTCTTGAGGCACTGGGAGGAGAACTGGGCTTCCAAGCGGATCCACGGCAGCACTCGCCGTCAGGTCGAGGCCATGTTCCAGGAAGAGAAACCACACCTGCGGCCGCTGCCCGTCGCACCCTTCCGCATCTTCACGGAAGTCGTTCGGACCGTCTGCGACGACACCACCGTCCGCGTCGACAGCAGCTATTACGCCGCGCGGCCCGCGGCCATCGGCAGTCAGGTCGTCGTGCGCATCTACACTTCCACGATCGAGATCCGTGATCGCCACACCCATGCGTTGCTGCGGATTCATCCCCGGATGACGCACCCCGGTTCTGTCGTCCTGCCGACCAACGAACGGCCGTTCAATCCGTCGCGGCAAACCGCCGTGCTGCTGGCGAACGCCGGTCGCATCGGCCCACAAACCAAGGCCCTGTGTCAACACATGTTCGATGCCGAGGGACGCCCCGGACAGCGCGCGATGTGGGGCATTGTCGGGCTGAGCCGGAAGTATCCGACACGGCTGGTCGAGCAGGCCTGTGCTCATGCCATCAGCAACCGCATCTACCGTTACAAGCACGTACGCGCGACTGTCGAGCAGCTGTTTGAGCAGGCGCTGCAACAGGTTGAAGAAGCCCCACAGCCGGTATCGCAGCTCACCCAGGATCATCCACTGATCCGCGCCCCCGCCGAATATGGCGACCTCTTCAGCCGTGCTGTGCGACACGATGCCGGCAACAATGGCCGGCAGACCGGGGCTGACGACGACCGCGTCTCTCCACCCCGCGCTCGTGGCGCCTGCGCAACCCCGACCAGCTTCGCCGCCACGAGCGCTCCCGCTACCCCTTCTCACCTCAAACTGGAGACCCAACCCCATGATGACCATACCCGAAATTGAACGCTGCCTGCGACAGCTGCGCCTGTCGGGCGTCCGCGACACGCTGCAGACGCGCGTGCTGCAGGCGCAGGGCGCAAACCAACCCTTCCTCGAGACCTTCTCCCTGATCCTGCAGGACGAACTGGATCGTCGCCAATCCCGCCTTATCGAGCGGCGATATCAGCAATCCGGGCTCGATGAAAAACTGACGCTCGCCGAATTCGACTGGTCCTTCAATCCCAAATTGCCGCGCCAAACTTGCTTCCAGCTCCACACCCTGGCGTTCATTGCCGCCGGCGAGAACGCGATGCTGGTCGGCAAACCGGGCACCGGGAAATCCCACATCGCCAAGGCGATTGCCTATCAGGCGATCCTGCACAGCCACAAGGTCCAGTATCTCGAGACCGATGACTTCTTCCACCGCCACGCTCTGAACGCCCCCGCGCAACGCGAGGCCCGGATGCGAACAATCATCGACTGCGATCTCCTCGTGCTCGACGATCTGTTCCTCGCACGCGCCATCCCCGACGACGCCGGCGCATGGCTGCAGACCCTGATCCATCAGCGCTACAAACTGCGCCGCAGCGTCATCGTCACCTCCAATCGGGTCGTGCAGGACTGGGGGACATATCTGCGAGACCCAAGCAACGCAGGATACCCCTGTTGTTGATCGGTTGGTGTCTCATGTCACGGTAGTTGACCGTGGACATGCGCTGTGTGGACAGCGGTTTGAGGTGGCATCACTTCGGTCTGGGC
>NZ_JAOWPT010000041.1 GCF_025753855.1 Mesorhizobium sp. ZC-5 | reverse complement strand
CCAAAAGCGACAAGCTCGCGCATGGTCCTGTCGCCGTGAACTGGGACATGGACGGGTATAAGCTGGCGGATCGCTGGTGGTTCGCCTGACCTTGACAGATAGCGGTTGTCCCGACCGGCTAACGACGTACGACGCTTGGGAACGACCGGTGCTGGCTTAATCGGCAACAAACTCTCTGGCCTTGCGCGCTACTCGGGCGAGGTTAGGATCGTCGATCAGCTTCGTTCGCTGGTGACATGCGCCACGGCATCTGGCCCAGGCTCGGCCCCGCATGCCCATCCCGGCCATTGCCGCCGGCAAAGACCTCGAAACGAGGCCCCGTGCACCGTGATGCGGTTCGCTGCCTATGTTGCCAGGGTTTCGGCCAACTATCAGGCGAGCCTTTCCTCCCTCGGCTACTGGCGAGCGTGGCCGATGCGGACAGCGCTGCCCCCGCCACGGGATCGAGCGCCCAAGCCGACGCGTAGGCGCCTTCATCGTGCCACAAATCGGTCCGCGCAGGGGCGGAGCTTACTAGGCCGCTCCGGAACCTTGGACTGGGTTGCGAACGGTGTCCCGGAACAGTCCGGCCCTACGCGAAATCTCCCGGATCCATGAATGCTCTCGCAATGCGAACGCTCAAAGCATCCGAGCGCACGAAGTGCTTCAGATACAGCAACCGTCAGCCTAAAAGCTTCCAATCACATCTCTAATGCGCCTTCGTCATCTCACTGTCGGACAGGTAGAATAGGTATCGCTCGAAACCGACTATGTCAAAACATCGGTCGGAACAGGACCTATATCAATGGTGCCGCCCCTGTCGGAGGACGCCTTGTCTTAGAAGCGATTCAATCCCAGCATGGGATCGCAGGTTGCCTCGTCAACTGTAGCCTTCGACTCCTTTGCAGCTGTTTGTCCTGGGCGAAGCTGTAACGCCCCTGCAAAAAATTTCTCAGCTATTCAATTCAATTCAATTGCGAGTTCCGCCCATGGATTCTTATCCTGGCGTCAATCCCTCGGCGCCTCCCGCTCCCGAGGCAGCTAGGAGGTATCCGCGTGGGGCACTTTGCCGAGTTCGCTGTCGCGTTGAACTATAACGATATTCCGGAGGATGTCCGGACCGTACTGCGACGCAGTTTTGCCGACACCATAGGTGTGGCCACAGTGGGGTCGACGACAGAGATTGCGCAGATCACCAAGGATGTCGCTGACCGTTTGTGGCGCGCCTCCCCGCAATCAGGGGCGGCTCGTCTGCTATTCGACGGCCGTCCGGTGAGCCCAGCAGGCGCAGCGTTCGCCGGAGCATTTACGGTTGATTCAATCGACGGCCACGATGGGTCGAGCCCATGCAAGGGGCACGCCGGATCGGCTGTTTTTCCGTCGCTTCTTGCTGTTGCGGATTCGCTCCACGCCGGTGGCCAGTCGGTTACAGGAAGCGGCCTGATGACCGCACTCGCCACGGCTTACGAGATTTCCTATCGGGCTGGCCTTGCACTGCACGGTACCACTGCGGACTATCATACCTCAGGCGCGTGGACCGCTATCGGCGTCGCAGTGGGCGCGGGGCGCTTGCTGAAGCTGGATGTCGACCGAATCCGTCACGCTGCCGGAATTGCTGAGTACCATGGTCCGCGGAGCCAGATGATGCGGTGCATCGACCATCCAACGATGCTGAGGGATGGCGTAGGGTGGGGGGCGCCCTCTGGCGTTATGGCGGCTTACTTGGCGGAGCTGGGATTCACCGGCGCACCAGCTGTGACCATAGAAGGGGACGCAGTTGATGCCTGGTGGAGTGACCTCGGCACGTCATGGCGGATTGTCGAAGACACCCACTACAAGCTGTATCCGGTCTGTCGTTGGGCTCATCCAGCGATCGATGCAGTGCAAGAACTAATGGTCGCTCACGGCGTTCGTAGCCAGGATGTGGTAAAGGTGCGTATCAATACCTTCCACTATGCCGTCCGCCTGGCTGGCCATAATCCGTCAACGCTCGATGAAATGACCTACTCGATCGTCTTTCCGGTTGCGATCATGATTGCGCGCGGGAAAATCGGGCCAGAGGAACTTGCACCCGCGATCCTTGAGGATGTGGAAATCAACCGTATTGCGCAGGCGACCGAGCTGGTCGAGACGGAGCATTATACGCGGATCAGCGTCGGGAAGAGGTGGGCCGACGTCGTCCTGCATTTGAAGGATGACCGCATTCTCCAGTCGGCACCGCGCAGCCCGAAGGGCGATACCGACAACCCCCTGACGGACAACGAGCTCAGGGGCAAGTATGACACCTTCACCGCCGGTTTACTGACGAGTGACCGGGCGGAGGAGCTTCGTCGGCAGGCGTTGACTTTCGACTCCCTGGACTCACGCGGTCTCACGAAACTACTTGACCAGTTGACCAACCCACTGGACTGCGACGCATCCCGCTTCGCAAAGAGAAGGTTTACGAGCTGAGCTTTCCGCCACGCAGCCGCGCAAGTTCACGCCCTCTAATTTAGGAAAAACTGATATGGAGTCGCATTCACCGTTTAGGCCTGCAGGACCAAATCGCCGTGATGTGCTTGCCGGCGCTGCCGCAACGGCTGCCGGGCTCTTTTTGCCC
>NZ_JAOWPT010000040.1 GCF_025753855.1 Mesorhizobium sp. ZC-5 | reverse complement strand
GACCCAAGCAACGCAGGATACCCCTGTTGTTGATCGGTTGGTGTCTCATGTCACGGTAGTTGACCGTGGACATGCGCTGTGTGGACAGCGGTTTGAGGTGGCATCACTTCGGTCTGGGCGCGGACCTGCCTTTATTGTCATCCGCCTTCCGGATGGACGGTCACGTAATATCCGCCGGTCAGTGACGGATTTGTCGCCTGTTATCGATGATGATCGTGAACATCGCAGCGTGGCGGGAAAGTTAATATCCGTTCGGACTTTGCTTCCTTTAGTGTATTATGCGCGAATCACCTTTGGTAACTCAATGGCGAGTTGCGATGGTTGCTCATGCTTTGGCGCATCGGATTGCCCTGTCTCTACCGGAGACCAGTGTTCCATTGGCAAGGATCAAGCCAGATACGCCCAGCCTTTGGAACAGTCTCCCACCGGTATCTCAGCATCAAGTCGCGCAGATGCTCGCGACTCTGATGCGCCGGATGCCGCCGAACGGGCCAGCGGCGAGGGAGCGGTTTGATGTTGGCTGTTCCGAGCAGTTCTGACGAGCGGCTCACGGCCGTCCGGCGTTCAAAGTTCGCTTACGTGTATGTGCGCCAATCCTCGATAAACCAGGTGCGCCACCATCAGGAAAGCACCGAACTTCAGTACAGCTTGGTGGACCGCGCCGTCAGATTGGGCTGGCCGCCGGATCGTGTCGTCGTCATCGATGAGGATCTTGGAAAATCGGGAAGCGGCCAAGTCGAGCGTGGCGGCTTCCAACGGCTCATCGCCGAGATCGGGCTCGGCAACGCGGGTCTGGTGGTCAGCCTCGATGCATCTCGATTGGCCCGCAACAACCGGGATTGGCATCAACTCCTCGAGTTGTGTTCATTGTTCGGCGTTATCATCGCCGATGGCGAGCGCCTCTACGATCCCTGCGCCTATCACGACCGGTTACTGTTAGGGCTCTCGGGGATCATGAGTGAAGCGGAGTTGCACCAGATCCGCATCCGCCTGCACCAAGGGGAGCGGCAGAAGGCTGCGCGAGGCGAGCTTCGCATACCGCTGCCAGGTGGCTTGACCTACAACCGCTCCGGCCAAATCGTGTTCAACCCTGATGAAGAGGTTCAGGCTCGGCTGCGTCTGATCTTCGACAAATTTAGAGAGCTTCAGACCGCGCGACGCGTTATGCGTTACCTGCGCACGCACGACCTACGCGTACCGGTGCGGCCGCTTCGCGGGCCGTCGCCCCACGAGTTGGTGTGGCGAGACGCCACCATCGCCCACGTCCATCATATTTTGCACAACCCGGCCTATGCCGGCGCATATGTCTACGGCCGGCGCCGAATAAAT
>NZ_JAOWPT010000039.1 GCF_025753855.1 Mesorhizobium sp. ZC-5 | reverse complement strand
ATAAATGCGGTCCGCCATGGTCCAGGTTCGCACCGCGCAACCTCGAAGGTGGCCATTGACGACTGGGAGGTTTGCATCAAAGACGCACACCCTGGTTATATTAACTGGGAGGAGTTCATGGCCAATCAGAGACGCCTCGCCGACAACACCAATCGATACGAGGCCGGCCACCGCGGCGCGCCACGCAAGGGCATTGCTTTGCTGCAGGGCTTAGCGGTCTGCGGCCAGTGCGGACGGCGGATGACCGTGCGCTACAGCGGCCCCGACAGTGCATGCCCCGTCTACTGCTGCCTGGCGGACCGCAACCAGACCGGCAGCTCTCTCTGTCAGGAGGTTCGGGCGCCCGCAGTAGATGAACTGGTCGCCCGGACCCTCCTGAAGGCATTGGAACCCGACCAAATCGCCATCGCCATCGCTGCGCTCGACGAGATTGCGGAGGAAACGCGAAGCCTCGAGAAACAATGGGCGCTACGGCGGGAACGTGCGCGGTATGACGCCGAGCGGGCTCGACGACAATACGACACCGTGGAACCGGAAAATCGTCTCGTCGCCAGAACCCTGGAAAAGACGTGGGAAGACAAGCTGCGCTTGGTCGATGAGATCGAGCAGGAATATCGGCGGTGGAGAGACCGAGAGCCCTTGGTATTACAGGCACAGGATCACGCGGCGCTTCAGGAACTCGCCGAGAATTTGCCGGCTATCTGGCACTCAGAAACCACGCAGCCAGAAGACCGCAAACGTATCTTGCGCTTCATCGTGCAGGAGGTCGTTCTCGACCAGAAGAAGATACGCGGCCAGGTCGTCATCAGGATTCTTTGGCAGACCGGCGCAACCAGCGAGCATCAAACCCAACGCCGAGTTCAATCTTACGATCGAGACTATGGCGAACTCGAGCTTGTGCGTGAGCGGATCACGCAACTCAATGCTGCGGGCGATATGGACAGGCAAATCGCGAAAATATTGAATGACGAGGGCATCCGCTCGGCGCGAGGCAAGCTGTTCAGCTATGAGAACATCTGGCTCTTACGCCACCGTTGGGGAATCCCGACAGCCAAGATCAACGGCGTCGCAGCCAATCCGCCGCGCTGGCCTGATGGAACCTACTCTGTACAGGGCGCAGCCGCTGCAATCGGCGTGACGGCTCAGACCATCTTCGACTACCTCGCCCAGGGCCTTGTCCACGGTCGGCAAAGCACGAAAGGCCAGCCCTGGCAGATCAGCCTTTCCAGCGACCAGATCGATCAACTTCAACGCCGGCTGCAACGGACCAGGCGATCAAAGAAAGGTGCATCATGAAGCATTCGCGGAC
>NZ_JAOWPT010000038.1 GCF_025753855.1 Mesorhizobium sp. ZC-5 | reverse complement strand
ACCAGCCAAAATCGCTATAGTCGCGGTTATGCGCAAGCTCCTCGTCACCGCCAACGCGCTCGTCAAAGCCGATCGCATCTGGGTCGAAAAACGTGCTTGATCACAACGGAAACTAATCGTCCAGCGCACTTCGCTCATCAATCACGCCCGCAGCCTTTTGGCCGAGTATGGCATCGTATTGCCACAGGGACCATGGCGCTTTGCCGCCCAAGCCGACGGCGATCGAGCAGGCTGAAATGTCTGACCTCGGGACGTCAACGTACGCGTCGCTAAACTCGATGCGAAGGTCGTCGAGATTTGCCGAGAAAGGGAAGATTGCCGCCGCCTGGCCGAACTCCCCGGCGTCGGTCCGATCATCGCGACCGCGCTCGTTGCGAGCGTCGATGATGCCAGTCACTTCCGTTCGGGCCGCGAACTCGCTTCGTGGATCGGACTGGTGCCACGACAATACACGACCGGTGGCAAGCCTCGTCTCGGCGGCATTGGCCGGCGTGCCAACCATTATCTGCGCTGGCAGATGATCCATGGTGCCCGCGCCGTGATCAGCCGGCTTGCGAAGCGTGATGACAGTCGCTCGCTCTGGCTGAAAGGAATCGTCGAGCGCCGCGGCTTCAACAAGGCGCTCGTGGCGCTTGCCAATAAGACGGCTCGCACCGCATGGGCGTTGCTGATGCGAAAGGAAAGTTACGCCGCCGCCTGAGCGCCGGCGCACAGATCGCTGCCTTCGCGGCGATGAGAGCGAGGTAGACACTGGTGGCACTACGGCACGGACCGCAGCTTCAAAGCCTGATTTACGACAGGGCCTACGAAGCCACTCATGTTATGAGGACCGAGGCAGCGGATTCCCATCAAGGCCAGGAGCGTGATCGCTCCAGCGACAGGCCGGATAGATTCACGCATCCCATGCCGTCCGCTACCAGCACTTTACCTTGCCCGGGAGGCGTCCATAGGTTGTCGCAGATGCCGCGGGTGCAGGCGCCGTGGAAGAAGCTGAACGCCCGGTCATGGGCATCGAACACCATCTCCTGCGTTTCGCGCGGATAGGCCCGCATGAAGAACATACGGCTTTGGCAAAGCCGCATGTGCGCCACCTTCACCATTACCGTCACGCCGTCGAGCAGAACGATCTCGTGGCTCCAGTCGAACTGGTAGGCCTCGCCCGGCGCAAAGCTCAACGGAATGTAGGCTTCGGCCGCGGCGCTGCCGCGATCCGCCTCCCAACTCTGAGCATGCCGCCACACCGAACTGCAGCTGCCGTCATAGCCGAGGCCGCGAAGCTCCTCGAAGATGCGGATCAGTGTCAGCCGCTCCCGCTGAGACTTGGCCGCATTCGCCGACAGCAGCCGATCCAGCTCGTCACGCCAGGCGCCCATCCGGGGATAAGGCTGATGCTTGCGCTCGTAGCGGAACTCTGTCTCCTCGGAACGCAAAACCTTGCGCACCACCTTCCGGGAGATCTTCAGCTCCCGGAAGATCGCCTTGATCGACTTTCCCTGCACCAGCGACAGCCGGCGTATCTTTGCAATCGTCTCCACAACCAACATCCAAAACACAAATGCCTCCGATCAAACCGGAGGCATCTTGATGACCCCATCGTTAAGGGATCCCGTTTGGACGAAAATCACCCCTCAAACAGGGTCCTCATTCCATGAAAAATCACACCCGCGAGCCGGTTAAACAAGAGCGCCTCCATCAGGGCAGTGGATCTAAGCACCTTGTCTACGGCCGGGAACGCCGGTTTTCCCCACGGCCATATCAAACTGGTATCCCGGGCGGTACGGGCAGTGATCGCCCGGAAGTCTGCCCTAGCGCGCCAAGCGAGAGGCACCGGGCCACTGACGCCCCAAATGGAGCTGGAAATACACCGGAACCGTATGTGAGCCCTCAGATTTACCGCGTCAATCGCCTAGTCTCTGCATCCTGTACCTCACGTTTGCACGTTGACTTTCCGTCATGAGATGCACATTAGTCAATATGATGACCCTAGATTCGTTCCCCGTACCGTTGGCCCTTATACTTTGTAAGGTTGCCCCGCAATGACATCAAAGCCGAGACCGCCTAACGACGAAGATAAGCCGATCCATCACGATGAACAGCGCGTCAACGATTTTCTGAAGATGCTGGCCCAACTGGTCCCGCAGATCGCGCGCAGCATCATGTATGACTGCGAGGTCGTGCTCCACGACAATCGCGTTTCGCCGCCGCGCATTCTTGCGATAGGCAACGGCCACGTCACTCGCCGCGGCGTCGGCGACCTTATGACGCGCATTGCGATTGGCGAGCACGACCTCACGAACCTTCAGGAGCCACTGTTCAATTACGGCTCCATTGCACCTGATGGCCGGCCTATACGCGTCAGTTTGCTGCCGATCATCATTGACGGAAGAACCGTCGCATACTTGGCAATCAATTTCGCCACGGGCGACTTGCTCATGGCGCAGAGGATCATCGGCCTGCTCACCCGTATAGAGCCTCATCCAACCCAGATCAAAGAGACGTTTTTGCCGAGCTCGCTGTCTCTTGAGCAACTCATTGACAGTTACCTTGAAGACTTTGCGCGCCCTCCGCATCTTCTCGACCGCGTGGACCGCATCGAGCTCGTGCGCCGCCTGCACGACCAAGGCGTGTTCCAAATGCGGGGCATCGTGCGAGAAATCGCGGGACGCCTTGGGATAAGTCGCGCGGCTGTCTACAACTATCTGAAGGTCGCCACTGAGGACGCGGCCTCCTAGGCCTTGCGGATCGCACAATCAACGGCATTGACACACAGGCTGACGCCACTTCTGGCCGCGTTCCGTCGCCTTTGTAAGGCGAGTCGCGCGGTAGTACGCCGCGCAAAGACACGCTGCGCATCAGAGATGCTGGACACCTCGAACTACGGCATTTCCAGAGGGGGTGGTGCGGCAATGAGGTTGCGAACAGCGCGGCGATGGAGGATTTCGGTCGTTGGGGCTGATGCTGGTTGCCGATTTCGGCATC
>NZ_JAOWPT010000037.1 GCF_025753855.1 Mesorhizobium sp. ZC-5 | reverse complement strand
CGCTCGCGCTGCGCTATGCCAAAGGCTCCGCGCCAGCGCCCGTCGCTTCACCCGCCCAGCAGGGCACAACCCACGCCCGAAACGAACTCAAAACTGGATAGAAACTGGGGGCAAGGTCACATGTTCTGCGCGCTTCGATTCCATTTGGGGCCGCCGGCTAACAAACTTTCCTTCACGCAAAACGCGCCCTTACCGCACCGCTCAGCGCCGGCTATCCGGCGCGTCTCGCCGGTAACGTCCAATACGGTATCCTACTCTGACTTCCATGTTCGCGCGCTCCAATCTGAGCCCATACTGCCACGGCCAATTTGGTGACCATGTATTTCGCCGAAATCGAGGTTCGGGCTGACCGCAAGTCAGGCTTCCGTCAGATACCACGACTATGTTGAAGCCTGACAATTTCCAGAAGCGAATGACTGTGCGCGATTGCATTCTCGTTTGCAGCGGGGCGGACCATGACAGGCATCGGTCGACGTGGCAGTTCGTACCATTCGGACTTCAGAGCCGACGACGCCGAGGACATAGATGGGTCGCGCGGTCCAGCCTCTGGACAAGGCGGACAGCTGTTCAGTTCTGCGATAGAGCGGATGCGCCCCGAGCATGAAGATCCTGGGGGTGGTTCTGTTCGCACTGGGATGCGCGCCCGTAATGTCCTGCACGATACCTCTGCTGATCCCTGGGCTGGCGCGCCCGGTCGGGAAGAGAGCTCGTTGCGTTCAGGTGGCGAATCTTGGCGTCGCGATCGGGCCGCCGGAAGCTGGCAGCCAGGAGCGCTCCCGCCCCAGCGACAATTTCGTGGCGCGCCCAGTCGGGAAGAACGCTCGTCGCGTTCAGATGGCGAATCTTGGCGCGGCGATCAGGCCGAAAGCTGGCAATCAGGGGCGCTCCCGCCGGCCAGGCAATTCGCGAGCGACCTGGATACTGGAAGAAAGCGGCGTAGAGACGACGAAGCCGCGCAGAGCGTCCACATCGGCTTTGAGCGGCGTCATCCACGCTGTTCGGACGAGTTTCATGCTGCACTAAGAGGGATTGGCAACGCGCGCGCCATCGGTGGATTCTCAAAGGAGGTGGTGAAGTACTCCAAGCGCCTGCGAATGCCGGATCAAGCAACGTTCCTGCAAGAGGCCGCCTCCAATTTTGAAAGAAAATTTGTCAAGCGCATGAAGGAAGACATCGGCGCGCGACAATCATGGGGGTATGCCACGACATGCAACGCGGTGAGCCGGGAGGCTGGCGGTCGGGACGGTATGGAAGCTTGCAGGGTCGTTGCAGCTCAGATTTCGCAGTTTGATCTCGCGCTAATGAAGAAGATCGAACCCAGAGCGCTTTCGCTCTTTGCATCATCATTCGGTCGGGACCCATTGTCGACGAGATGTCGCAATGGAACGATCAGAATCGCCCAAAGTTGTCACGATCGAAGCGGAGCACTTGAGCATCTGAGCGGTCAAGATCTATCCTTGCTGGCAAACGGTTTCAGCAAGTGGCCGCAAGAGGCCGATTGTCGCCAGGCCGCAGTTGCGGTCGCCGGTGAGGTTCGTCGCCGCGCCGATCGAGACGTCGGGCGCTCCGGCTTTGTTCCGCGGGATCTGTCGAGCTTCGCGAATGCATTCAGCAAGTGGCCGCAAGAGGCGAACTTTCGCGATGCCATAGTTGCGATCGCCGGTGAGGTTGTCCGCCGCGCCGACCGTCAGACCGCCCGGCTCCCTGGTTTTAATCCGCAGGAAATGGCGAACCTCGTGAACGGCTTCAGCAAATGGCCACAAGAGGCGGCCTCCCGCGATGCTATAGTAGCGATCGCTGGCGATGTCAGTCGCCGCGCCGACCGTCACACCGCCCGGCTCCCTGGTTTTAATCCGCAGGAAATGGCGAACCTGGTAAACGGCTTCAGCAAGTGGCCGGAAGTGGCGGAGTGTCGCCACGCCACGGTCGCGATCGTCGGTGAGATACGTCATCGCCGGCTTTTAGATTTTACTCAGCAGGAACTGGCGAACCTGGTGAACGGTTTCAGCAAGTGGCCAGAAGCGGCAGAGTGTCGCCAGGCCACGGTCGCGATCGCAGGCCATGTGTTTCGCCGCGTCCACAAGCTGTCTGAATTTGCTCCGCAGGGACTGGCGAACCTGGTGAACGGCTTCGGCAAATGGCCGGAAGCGTCCGAGTGTCGCCAGGCTATAGTCGCGATCGCCGGTGAGATCCGTGGCCGCGCCGGCCGGCTCTCTGGCTTTACTCAGCAGCACCTGTCGAATCTGGTGAATGCGTTCAGCAAGTGGCCGGAAGCATCCAACTGTCGCGACGCCACGGTCGCAATCGCCAATGAGGTCCGTTGCCGCGCCGGTGGGCAATCTGATTTTACGCCGCAGGGACTGGCGAACCTGGTAAACGGCCTCAGCAAATGGCCGGAACGGGCGCAGTGCCGCCAAGCCGCGGTCGCGCTCGGCGTGGGGCTCCTTGGCCGTGCCGACCGCGCCGATGGGCTGTCTGGTTTTACTCAGCAGGAGCTGGCGAACCTGGCGAACGGTTTCAGCAAATGGTCTGACGGGACCGACTGTCGCGATGCCACGGTCGCGATCGCCGGTGAGGTGCTTAGCCGCGCCGATCGCGCCGACGGGCTGTCTGATTTTACTTCGCAGGGACTGGCGAACCTGGTGAACGGCTTCAGCAAATGGCTCGACGGGACCCACTGTCGCGATGCCACGGTCGCGATCGCCGGTGAGATGCTTCGCCGCGCCGACCAACTCTCTGAATTTACTCCCCAGGACATGGCGAACCTGTCAAACGGGTTCAGCAGGTGGCCGGAAGAAGCGGCGTGCCACCAGGCGATAATGAACATTGCGCACAGACTGGGCTCTGGAGGCCTGCGCTTCGCGGCGTTCACCACACCTGCGCTCAGCACGATCGCCAATGATCTGGCGCGGGAATGCAAGAGGGGAGAGGGCAGCGGAGAGATTACAGAGACTGCCCTGCTGAGGGATAGGCTGCATCAGCTGGCCCATCACCTCCACTATGCCACTGATCGGCTGGAGCGGGCCGACGCTCTGGGCATCACGAACATCTTCAGGGCGCTGGCCAAGGCCCG
>NZ_JAOWPT010000036.1 GCF_025753855.1 Mesorhizobium sp. ZC-5 | reverse complement strand
TGTTCGTGAACTTCTTCCAACCCTCCTTCAAGCTGGCCGGAAAGGAACGGGACGGCGCCCGCGTGCGCAAGCGCTATCACCCTGCGGCAACACCTTGCCAGCGACTGCTGGCAGATCCACGCACGCCTGAACCGGTTCGTGCCAAGCTTGCGCAAACACAGTCGAGGCTGGACCCGGTAAAGCTGCTGCAGGAGATGCGATCGGCGCAGCAGCGCCTGGTCAACATTGCCGATGAACCCTGCACGCCGGCGCTGGTGAGCGATCCGGCGCTGGACCAATTCCTGTCGGGTCTGCGAACGGCTTGGAAGGAGGGGGAAGTCCGCCCAACTGCACGAGCCAAGCCGAGGCAAAAGCGAGGGCGTCGCCGACCGGATCCGCTCGTAAAGGTCACAGGCCAGTTGCGGGCGTGGTTCGACGAAGAGCCTTGGCGGACGAGCCGCGAATTACTGGTGCGTCTGCAGGCGGAGCAGCCGGGACAATATCCTGATCCGCTTCTGCGCACGCTGCAGCGGCGCTTGAAGATCTGGCGGAAGGAAAAGGCACACGCGATGGTGTTCGGCCCAATGCACGTGGAGTCGGCAATCGAGCTAATCGCGCATTGATCGAATCCCAGCCCAGGGGAACATTGTGGTGAGGCAACGGAAAGATCGTTCGGGAGCATTCCAGGGTGAGGCAATACGGCTTCTCTCCCAGATTGCCGCGCTATAGCTGGCTTCTTCTGTCACTCGTCCGGCACCTTTCCTGCCTTGATGTCGGCCTTTTCAGCATCGGAATTGCGTTGCTTCGGCGCCGCCACGATCGTGGCATCCACGATCTGCCCACCCATCGCCAGATAACCGGCCTTGGTGAGGTGCTTGTCAAACGGGCGAACAGGTTCTTCACAGCCCGGCCTGCGTGAGGTGCTCCGTACGCATCCGACGAAGGCCGCATGATTGGCACGCGCGCGCGTGCACGGCGGGCTCTATGATGCCGTTGCGTGAAGGTCAGGCGGCCTGCTGATCGGCGGGCTTGGCTGCTTCACGCAGGCGCTTCCAATGCCAGGGCAGTAATTCGTGCAGACGCGAGGCGGAAAGATCGGCAATGTGGGCCAGGACATCGGCGAGCCAGGCTTTCGGGTCGACGTCGTTGAGGCGTGCCGTGGTGATGAGGGTAAGCATGACCGCGGCGCGGTCTGCGCCGCGCTGGGAACCGGCGAAGGTCCAATTGCGCCTTCCAAGAGCAATGCCACGCAGCGCTCTTTCGGCCGCGTTGTTGCTGAGGCAGATCCTGCCGTCGTCGATGAAGCGGGCGAAGTCGGCCCAGCGCCTGAGCATGTAATTGATCGGCTTCAGGACCTCGGAAGAGCGCGAGAGGGTATCGCGCTCGCGGAGCAACCAGGCGTGCATGTCGTCGAGAAGTGGTTTGCTCTGTTCTTGGCGCACGGCATACCGC
Source organism: Mesorhizobium sp. ZC-5 (assembly GCF_025753855.1). Lineage (GTDB taxonomy): Bacteria > Pseudomonadota > Alphaproteobacteria > Rhizobiales > Rhizobiaceae > Neomesorhizobium. The sequence continues at coordinate 1,646 of NZ_JAOWPT010000036.1, read as the reverse complement.
TCGTCAGCGCTGCGGCCGTTGATGGCGCGCTCGATCTCGAACAGCGCGTCGAGGCGTCTGACCGCCTCCAGCGCGATCGGGGAGATCGGTTTGCCCTTCTTGCCATCCCGGGCCTTTTTCGCGATGTCGGCCAATTCGAAGAATCCGCGTCGCGCATGGGCGTAGCAAAATGCCGGCGTGATCGGCTGCTGCTTCCGCTGCGGGTCGAACAGCGGCTCAAAGCCACTGTAACAGTCGCACTGAAGGATGCCGCTGAATCCGGCCAGATGTTTCTGAGGATGCTCCCCGCGCCTGTCGCTCGAGGCGTAGTAGATCGCCGCCGGCGGCGCAGGCCCGGCGAAGGGACGGTCGTCGCGCGTATAGGTCCAGATGCGTCCAGTCGCGCACTTACCCTTCGCCAGGATGCGGATGGTGGTGTCGTCGCCATGAAGGCGCTCGGCCGCGAGCACATGGCGCTCGATCAGTTGGAAGAGCGGCATGACGGCGAAGGTTCCGTGGCCGACCTGATCGGCCAGCGTCGACAGCGGCAGGTCGATGCCCTCGGCCTTGAAGCGCGCGCTCTGGCGGTTGAGTGGGGCATGCATGCCGAACTTGTCGAACAGGATTGTCGCCAGCAGTTGGGGACCGATGAAGCCGCGCGGCGTGGCGTGGAACGGCGCCGGCGGCTGGGTGATCTTCTCGCAATCGCGGCAAGTGAACTTTTCGCGCACCGTCGCGATCAGCTTGAACCGGCGCGGGATCTCTTCCAGCGTCTCGGTCACGTCCTCACCCAGTTTCGACAGCCGCAATCCGCCGCAGCAGGCGCAGGCAGTTGGAGGGTCGATGACGACGCGCTCGTGTTCGATGTCATCCGGCCATGGCTTGCGCACCGGCCGCTTGCGCGTAAACGGTCGGACCTTCTGCGTCTTCGCCGCCGCGGCCTGCGCGGCAAGCTCGTCCTCGGTCGCGGCGGTCACGAGGTCTTCGAGTTCCAATTCCAACTGCTCGATCAGCCGCGCCGTGCGCTCGGAGCGCTGGCCGTACAGTTCGCGTTTCAGCTTCTCGATGCGCAGCTCGAGATACGCAATCCGGGCCTCGGTGTCGGACAGCATGGCCTGCGCGTTGGCGGCTTCAGCCTGCCAGTTGGCAGCATCCGCGACCGCCATATCCCGTTCCGCCTGCAACGCCTCACGTTCAGCCAGCAGCGCCATGTAGGCGCTGGCAAGATCCGAGGGGAGCTCAACCGGCTTCGAAGTCATGCGCCGATTGAATCAAATTCCGTTGTATTTTCAATAAAAAAATGCTATCCAACCCGAGTTGCACGCCACGTTGCGCCAGTCTATGCCAGACAATAGATAACTCAGCTGCGCAGGAGATACTGTCACAACTCCACCCTCAACTGTCGGCCAGATGAATCGGCCGCGCTCGAGTCTTTTTGTGAACAGGCATGCTCCTTGGCCATCATGCCAAATGACCTTCAACAAATTTCCGCGTTTCCCCCTGAAGCAAAACAGGTTGCCCCCAAGGGGATTATGTTTGAGGACCTCCAGCGCCTGCAGAACCAGGACCTTGAACATCATCACCGCTTCAAAGGGCGGCCGGCCGCCTTTGGCGCCATCGGAGCGCTTCAGCGCCTTGGCCAGCGGTTTCCGGCAAGCCACCACCGC
>NZ_JAOWPT010000035.1 GCF_025753855.1 Mesorhizobium sp. ZC-5 | reverse complement strand
TTCAACACCGCCCTCAACGCCGCCGCCAATGTCGATGCCATCTTCGACTTCTCGGTGCCGGCCGACACCATCATGCTGGAGAACACCATCTTCTCCACGCTGGCCGCCGGCGTGCTGGCCGCCAGCGCCTTCCACATCGGTGCGGCTGCCGCCGATGCGCTCGATCGCATCATCTACAATGCCGCCACCGGCGCGCTCTCCTACGACAGCGACGGCACCGGCGCAGCCGCTGCCACCCAGTTCGCAACCCTCTCAACAGGACTTGCTATGACAAACGCCGACTTCTTCGTCGTGTGAGATGCACAGGCAGGTTTCAAGTTGCGCGCAAGCGTCAAGCAGGCGCCCGGGTTGATGGTTCACGAAGCCGGGGCAGCGACGCCGGATAGAGTGGAACGCATTCGGATTGAACCGGGGCACTCCGCCCTATCTGCTTGTTTTAGCCGCGTTTGTGCGCAGCCAGGTGATTCTACCTGGCTGCAAAATGCTCCAGGCAACGGCGCGTTGCCGATAGTTCTTGTTTCAACGAAGATACTGAAGATTATTCGAAAGACCGTGGCGCCATGCACGATAGACGTAACCGATATTTTATATTGTTTCCATACAATGTATTTACACGATATGTTCAGTGTATAAATTATATGACATACTACCTGTAGACAATCGTATCTAAATTCATTAGGATAGTGTAAAATACAAGAAAATGTTTAAGGTAGTAATTTTCTGCTTGGGGCCATCTCTGGTTGCCTGGTTGCAAGTCGTTCCATCCGAGCGATTGTATCCGGCGGTCCAGGGCAGTGAGGGATTCGTTGTGGCGGGAGGAAAGCGGGACTTATTTGCACAACAGGGCGATCAGGCGCGAATAACCGTAACCGGTGAGCGCGCGTCGAAGGGAAACGCGGTCGACTGTCCAACGATCCGGACAGATGACGGACAGGTTTATTCGATTTCCTACCTGGCTCCTTCGATTGCGATCGGCGACCGTGTCACGGTGACAGGTGTCATGGTTCACTCCGCGACATGCAGGGGCCCGGTGCTTCGCGCCGAGAACGTCGTTCACCAGCATTAACCCGCTTGCTTGCCGTTCAGTGATTGACGAGCGCCTTTTGGCGCTCGAAGTCGTGGCGGCTCCCTGTGAGCTGCCGTTTTCAGTTCGGCTAGAGGAGCAAATTCAAATGGCCATACCCACCGATCCGCTGCTCGCCACCCAGTGGCATCTCAATCAAACCGTCGTCGGACTCCTCGACCTCAATGTCCTCCTCGCCTGGCAGCTCGGCTATACGGGCGCCGGCACGTTCACCCTGGTGATCGACGACGGCTTCGACTACACCCACCCCGATCTCGCGCCCAACTACGACACGTTCCTCGATTTCGATTGGGACGCCAACAACAATGGCGACGGTGTCAACGACTTCGACCCGTTCGGCCAGGCGTCCGATGCACATGGGACCGCCGTCGCGGGCATCATCGGCGCCGACGACAACGGCACTGGCGCGGTTGGCGTCGCGTTCGACACCACCCTTGTCGGCTACCGCATCCATGCCTTCATAAACGACGGCTGGCTCCAGGATATTCGAGATTCCATCCACCATGCTGCGGTTACCACTGTGGCGGACGTGACCAACATAAGCCAGGGCATCGCCAACGACGAAAACAGCGAGTTCGGCGTCGGCTACAACGCGGCCCGCTTCGACGAGATCGAGACCTCGATCACCACCGCGGTCACGCAGGGCCGCGGCGGCCTCGGCATGACGATCGTCAAATCGGCCGGCAATTCGCGTACGGACGATTACGACGTGAATGCCGACGACTGGACGAACGATACGCGGCAGGTCGTCGTTGCCGCCGTCGACCAGGATGGCTTCGTCTCCAGCTATTCGAGCTACGGAGCCGCGTTGCTGGTGTCGGCCTTCGGCACGCCGATCGCGGGCGAGGTCGTCACCACCGACAGAGTCGGCGGCGCCGGCTACGATGTGGACGATTTCACCGAGAGCTTCAACGGGACATCGGCCGCCGCCCCCATGGTGTCGGGTATCGTTTCGCTGATGTACGACGCCAATGCGGGCCTCGGCTGGCGCGACGTGCAGACCATCCTCGCCTACACGGCGCGGCATGTCGGCAGCAATATCGGCACCGGCATTGCGGGCGCCGAGCGCTATGCCTGGCAATGGAACGCGGCGAGCAACTGGAACGGTGGCGCCCTGCATTTCAGCAACGACTACGGCTACGGCCTGGTCGACGCCACTGCCGCCGTGCTGCTTGCCGAAACCTGGCTCGACTCGACCTCGGCCCAGGCATCGAATAACGAATTCACCAATTTTGTGGACATGCTGAATGTCGCGACGGCTATCCCGGATGGCAACGCGACAGGGACGACCTTCACCGGCAACGCCACGTTCGACGATGAAGTCGAGCGCGTGACCGTCCAGATCACCTTCTCCACGACCTTCACCGCCGATATGGAAATCTATGTGACCTCGCCCGACGGCACGGTCAGCGAGCTGATCGACGATGTCGGCGGCGGCACCGATTTCAACGGCACCTGGACTTTCGAGACACAGGCGTTCCGCGGCGAGCGCGCCGCAGGCCAGTGGTCGGTACGGATCGTCGACGACGCCGGAGGCGATGTCCTCACGGTCAGCGACATCGTCCTGCAGACGTTCGGCCGGGCCAGCTCGGACGACCGCTATGTCTTTACCAACGAGTACGGAACTTTCGGGGGAGTGGCCGGCCACAACACGATCACCGATACGAACAACGGCATCGACCAGTTGAATGCCGCGGCGGTCACCAGCAATTCCATCGTCAACCTGACGGCCGGATCAGTCAGCACGATCGCAGGCCAGTCGCTGACGATTGCTGTCGGAACGAACATCGAGAACGCCTATGGCGGCATCGGCAACGACAACATCACGGGCAACGGCCTCAACAACCGGCTTGTCGGCGGTCGCGGCAACGATACGCTGAACGGCGGCATCGGCATCGACACCATGCTCGGCGGCGCCGGCAACGACACCTATGTCGTCGACAATGCCGGCGACATCGTCGATGAGAGCATCGCCGGTTCCAGCGGCACCGATACGGTCTATGCCGCCTTCTCCTACAGCCTGGCCAACTCAGCCACGGTGCTTGGAAGTCTTGAGCGGCTGGTGCTGACCGGCGCCGCCAACATCAACGGCACCGGCAACGGCCTGAGCAATCTCTTGATCGGCAACAGCGGCAACAACACGCTGAACGGCGGCCTTGGCACCGACACCATGCGCGGGCTCGGCGGCAATGACGTCTATGTCCTCGA
>NZ_JAOWPT010000034.1 GCF_025753855.1 Mesorhizobium sp. ZC-5 | reverse complement strand
TCGAGGACATAGACGTCATTGCCGCCGAGCCCGCGCATGGTGTCGGTGCCAAGGCCGCCGTTCAGCGTGTTGTTGCCGCTGTTGCCGATCAAGAGATTGCTCAGGCCGTTGCCGGTGCCATTGATGTTGGCGGAGCCGGTGAGCACCAGCCGTTCGATATTTCCAAGCACAGTGGCCGAGTTGACAAGGCTGTAGGAGAAGGCGGCATACACCGTATCGGTGCCGCTGGAACCGGCGATGCTCTCATCGACGATGTCGCCGGCATTGTCGACGACATAGGTGTCGTTGCCGGCGCCGCCGAGCATGGTGTCGGTGCCAAGGCCACCGTTGAGCGTATCGTTGCCATTGCCGGCCGAAACCGTATCCGCTCCGCCCCCCGCAATGATATTGTTTGCCGCGCTTGTTCCTATGATAGTGTCGTCGCCGTTGCCGGTGGTCAGATTCTCGAAATTGGTGAACGCCTCGCCCGCAAAATTGGTGGCGCCGGTCACCAGGTTGATCGAGTAGGTACCACCCCAGGTGGTCGTATCGAGCGTGTCGACGCCGGTGCCGCCGTCGATCGCCTCGAGCGAGTTCGTCAGCCCGGCAAAGATCACGTCGTCGCCGTCGCCGCCGCGGTAGGTGCCGTCGCCGTTCGAGCTGATCACGTCGTTACCAGCGCCGCCATCGATGGTCAGCGCGGCGAAATGCGGGACCAACCCCGTCGCCGAGATGGTATCGTTGCCGCCGAGCGCCTGGATAGTGAGGCTGTCCGCGCCAGCGCTCGTCTCAAATTGGCTGATCGTCACGCTCGCCGGAAGCCCGGTCACCGTCAGCAGCGCTCCCGTCGTACCGCTGAGACTGATTGTGTTGGCGCCGCCGCTCGCATTCAGCGTCAGCGCGTCGGCCGCCCCGTCGCCGGCCGCGCCGCCGATCGTCGATGCGAGGTCGATCGCCAGCAGCGTCACATCGGTCGCGGAAAGATCGTTGACGACGATGGTGTCGGCACCGCCGAGCGCGACGAACTGGATCACTTCGGTATCGTTGAGGTCCATCGTGACGGCGGCAACGTCGCGAAAGAACAGGACACGCCCGCCGTTCGGCGAGACGGTGATGGTCTCGGCGATATTGGCGCCGTTGAAGCGCAAGGTGTCGGTACCCGCCTGGCCCTCGACGGTGTCGTTGTCGTCGCCGGGATTCCACACGGCCACGTCATCGCCGGCTCCGAGGAGCGACGTGTCGTTGCCGTCGCCACCGCTGAACAGGTCGTCTGCGGCGGAGCCGAGAAACACGTCGGTGCCGAGCCCGCCGTTGACGGTGAGCGAAACGAGGCCGGCCGCGAGCGTGCCCGCATCGATCAAGTCGTCACCGCCTTGGGCGTTGAGCACCAGCCGGTCGTTGGCGGCTTCCGCGTCGAACAGCCGGACGGTTACGGGCAATCCGGAGGCCGACACGATTCCTCCAGCCGATGTCACCGCAATCGTATCCACGCCATTGGTACTGTTTGCGGTGATCGTGTCGACCGCACCGTCGCCCCCGCCGAGCGATCCCTGCAGGTGGACATCGACGTGGGTGGCGTCGGTGCCGCTCAGATCGCCGACGACGACGTTGTCAGCCCCGCCGAGCGCGTCGTACCGGACCCGCTCGACATCGTCGAGGTCCATCGTCACCGCAGCGACGTCGCGAAGGAACAGGACACGCCCGCCGTTCGCGACGACATTGATGATTTCGCTCGCATTCGAGCCGGCGAACAGCAGCTCGTCGGTTCCCGCCTGTCCTTCGACGACGTCGTTGCCGTCGCCGGGGGCCCATTCGAACACGTCGTCGCCGGCGCCGAGAAAGCCAGTGTCGTTGCCGTTGTCGCCTAACACGTGATCGTTGCCGTCGCCGGCGAGTATCGTGTCGGCCCCCTGGCTGCCCAGGACCGTATCCGCACCCGCACCGGAGTCTATCGTCAGCCTGACGACACCGCTCGGAAGAGTGGTCGCGGTGATTGTGTCGTTGCCGCCGAGGCCGTTGATGACAAGCGCATCGTTGGCGCCCTCGGAACTGGTGACTGCGATCCCAGCCGGCAGGCCTGTGACGCTGAAACTGGTGCCTGAGCCGGTCACGTTGATCGCATCCACGCCATTTGTGGCGTTGACGACGACCACGTCGGCCAGAGCGTCGCCCGCCGACCCACCGATCGTTCCCGCGAGGTTGATCGCGACGGCGGTCACGTCGGTCCCGGAAAGGTTGTCGACTGTGATCGTGTCGGCTCCGCCGAGTGCGTTGAGCGTGAACGTCTCGACGTCGTTCACGTCCATCACGATGTTGCCGAGGTCGCGCGTCAACCGCGCGCGACCACCATTGGAGGAGAGGGCGAAGATCTCATTGCCCGCGCTGCCGTTGAACAGTAGGGTGTCGGTGCCGGTCTGGCCTTCGACGATGTCGGAGCCGTCGCCCGGATCCCATTGAAACACGTCGTCGCCGTTTCCGAGGAACGCGGTATCATTGCCCTGCTGGCCGTCGACGAAATCGTTGTCGTCGCCGCCCAGCAGAAGGTCGGCCCCGTTGCCGCCGAGGATCGTATCGTTGCCGGCGCCACCGTCGAGCGTCAGCGAAATCAGTGCGGCGAGATTGCCGGTGGTCGAGATCGTGTCGTCGCCGGCGCCGGCGTTGAGCACGAGGTTCTCGCTGGTGCCGATATCGAGCGTGAAGGGGGCGGGGTCGATGCGATCGAACCGCACGCGCGTGCCGTTGGCAGTGACCGTGAAGATCTCGCCGCCGCCGCCGCCGTTGACCTCGACGGTGTCGGTGCCGGCACCGCCTTCCATCAGGTCGGAATCGTCGCCCGGATTCCACACCATCAGGTCGTTGCCGTCCCCGCCGAACATTTGGTCGTCGCCGTCTCCGCCGGCCAATATGTCATCGCCGAAGCCGCCAAGGAGCAAGTCGACCCCACCCCTGCCGAACAGGGTGTCGTTGTCGGCTTCACCGTTCAGCGTGTCGTCGCCGTCTCCGCCGGTCAGCGTGTCGTTGCCAGCACCGCCGAAGAGCTCCGCCGCTGGCAGTGCGCCGGTGGCCTCATCGAGCGCGATGGTATCGTCGCCCGCATCGCCGACGGCTTCGATTATGTCGGTGTTGGCGACTGTCGCCGGCCCGCCGGTGACGGGAACAGCGCCCCCGTTGACGAGGAGGGTCCCGGCGGCGTTGCGCGAGACGGTTATACCCTCACCGCTGATCGTGCCGAGCACGGTCAGCCTGAACTGCGCCGCAATGTAGGTTGCGGTTATGGGCATTACTGTTGATCTCCGTGCGTGAGAACGCTCACTTGAACAATCGCTCTCACACGATGATGAAGTCGGCGTTTGTCATTGCGAGTCCTGCGTCGAGGGTTGCAAACTGGGTGGCGCCGCCGGCGGCACTGCCGTTGCTGTCGTAGATGAGGGCGCCGGTGAC
>NZ_JAOWPT010000033.1 GCF_025753855.1 Mesorhizobium sp. ZC-5 | reverse complement strand
CCGCCATTGCGGATGGCCATCTGGCGAAGCGCCTCCAGCGCCAGCCAGTTCCCCATCGAATGGGCGAGGATGGAAACTTCCTCTATCTCTGGATCGCGCCCCAGATATTGAAACAGCGTCTCCAGTGCATTTCGCGTGTAGTTGGTGCTTTCCCGGTCATATCCATAGGCAAAGGTGCTGCCACGCGAAGGCCATGTGACCAGGATGGGAACGCTGTCGGTTCCAGCATCGTTGGCAATTTGCGCAAACCGAAAGACCGAGTCCTCGAACCGGTTGTTGAAACCGTGGATAAAGACAAGAACGCTGCGATCGGGGCTCTTCCTGACTGAAGCGGTAAGCCAGCCCTTCGCTGCCTCCGCGGTGAGGTCCGCGCTTTTGAGGACCGCGAAATCGGTAGCCGGATTGGGGGGAAGTTTCTTTGGCCAGGCGACCTCACCGACCTTGCGGACATCGCTGGGTGGAATTGACACCGTCATGTCCGCAAATGCCGGAGCCAGTCCACGTTCTCCTGTAAACATCTCACCTGGATTGGCCGAGCGGCCGCGGGTCGTTGCAACCAGCATTTCTACCCTGCTGGAGGATGGAGCGGTGTCGGCGACTGGCAGGAGAACATCCTTCGGACGACCGGCACACCCCGACAGGAAAGCGGACAGGATCGTGACTAACAGAACGCCGTGAATCCGTCCGGTTAAGGACAACGACGTCGCGCGCGCTAGGCGGTCCTTGGTGCTCACTGTTGTTCCTTTTTGCGCAAATAGACTTCGGTTGCGACAGCCGATCGGCTGGACGTTCTCACCTTATGTTGCCGGCGTGTACCAGATTGGCGACGTGTAGCCTCGCTCCTGCGTCGTCATCGGTATTTCCGGCGGCAGGGTGAGCCCAAAATACTTCGCATCATAGGCGGTCCAGCGCGGCGTCGGTATCTCGATGACGCGTCCGTAGTAGAAGGCGCGCAGGGCCGGATCGAAGTCGGGATCCTTCCATACCGCGATCAGTTCGGGCGCACCGATCGTATTGGTCCAGGTGGCGTTGGGTGTGTCGACCGTATTGCCAACCGGCGGCACCTTGCCGTCGGCAGCGGGCGTGCGGTCGCCGGACCAGGCGACGTCATAGATCTTCTCATGCACCTCGCCGGTCGCGTCGAGCCAGCCCTTCACGATCTGGTAGCGATCGAGATTAGCGCCGATGGGATCCTTGAGTGCTGCGACCAGGAAAGTCGGCACCTTCCCGTCGGGCGCGTGACCAAGGTCGCCCCCCATCGGCACACCTTTGCTGTAGCCGGCAAGGGCTGGACTTCTCGAATTGGCGTCTTCGGCCGTGAAGTCGAAGCCACCAAAGAAGCGGACCAGCATGCGCGGCCCCGTGGTGGCATAGGTTTCGCGGCGTTGCATGGCGTCGAAGATCGACGCGCGTGTGTTTTCCTGTGCCCACACAGCGGCATAGCCCGACGCCGTCGTTTCCCAACCCATGATCTTCAAGCCAAGCTTGGCGTTCGTCGCGAACGGGTGGGCTGTGCGTTCCGGGCTAGGTTCCCCAGAGGACACCTTACCGAAGAAGTTGTCGTCATCGGCAGTGGTTAAACCGGTATGGGAGTCAGTCGAGCCAACCAGCCCGAACTTATAAGGATTGACGCCAAGCTTGGCTTCCAGCTTAAGGCCGTTCTTGAGCGCCGAGCGCGTGTACTCGAACTCCAGCATTTCCGGCTTCTTGGCCTCGCTGAGGTCGAGGTTACCCTTGTCCCACGTCTCGAAGTTCGCGAACTCGTCGTTGGGTGATAGCGTTGGATGGCTCTCGCCGTCACCCTTCATCTGCGTCGTCTCGTAGAGCACCTCCCAACGTGCGCGCTGCTCTGCGTATTCGCGATCAATCTCCTTGCCTGTGAAGGATTCTATGATCGGGAACATCGTGCCGTTGCTGAGATTTCCGTTGTGGGCGATGGCAAGAACGTCGCCGCCGGTCTTGTCCTCGTAGTTGTGCAGCCATCTCCAAAGATCACGCGGATTGTTGCTGCCGAGCGGAGGCTGGGTGGTATAGGGCTCCATCAAACCTGCTTTCTCGCTTCCGTCGCGATAGATCACGTTGCGGTGCAGGTTGTTGCCTTTGTCGAGCGACGTCCACTCATAGCCGATGACGGCCGTGAAGCGGCCAGGATCGTTCGCCTCTTCTGCCGCAGCGATGATGCTCTGCCATGTAGAGCGGTAGGCCAGCGTCCCAGGCTGGTACAGGAGTTCTGGTGGAAACTTGCCCTGCGCAAAGGTAGTGACGATGTCGAAGCCGGCCTCTGCGCCTTGCCCCGATTGCATCATATTGTACCATTTGCGGGCCAGCGTGTTCTGCAGTATTTCAGGCTTTCCAGCCAGGAAATCGCCGAAGAAGCCCATATTGTCCGAGTGATCCGTCACCACAAGGAAATCCAGTGGGCGCGACAGCTTCACCGGCTGGCCCGTTGAGGAAGCAATCTCTTCTCCCTTGGCAAATCGGTAGGCCTCGCGCGGTCCGAGACGTGCGCCGAACGCGCCGGCATCGAAGGACAACACTGTATGGAGATGCGTGTCCCCAAACAGTGGCCGCACCGGGAAGCTCCGGCCCGCCCAAGGCGAATAGGGGCGTTTGGTAGGGTAAACCTTCGCGCCGGTGGCCTTGTCGAAATCGCCGATGTCCGTGTGAACGGTTTCCTGTGCCAGTGATGGCAGGGATAGCGCCGCCAACAATCCGACAGCCGCGGCGCTGCGCAAGAGTGCAGTTTTCAGGGTGTAGTCTTTGCCGGTCATGATCATTTCCTCCCGTTTCGCGGCCGTATCACGTTCCGCGCATGCTTTGTGATTTATCGGATCGAGCATCTGTCATCCCACCGCCCGCAGCATCGCATCGAGCCGTTCGACGCCCCAGAACGCCGCCACCATTCCGATCCCATACGCACACGCGATGACGGCTTGCCGTGGGATGGTGAACAACCGTTTTGCCACAGCGACGATTGCCAGAATTGCCGCGATGAACATCAGCTGTCCGAGTTCGACGCCCACATTGAACGAGAACAGCGCAAGTGGAATGTCGCCGCGCGGCAGACCAAACTCGACCAGCACGCCCGCGAAACCGAAGCCGTGCAAGAGCCCGAACACGAAAGCCACGATCCACGGCCAGGTGATGGTCAGGCTGGTTTCGCCGCGTTCCATCCGGATAATTTCCGCCCCGACAAGCACGATGCTGAACGCAATCATCACTTCGACGGGTGCGGAGGGAAGCGTCGCCCAGCCGAGCGTTGCGAAAGTGAGCGTTATCGAATGCGCTACCGTGAACGCCGTGACCGTTTTCACCAGCATGCGCCAGTCCCGGACGATCAGCATCAGGGAGGCGACGAACAGCAGATGGTCGAAGCCGAAAAGGATATGCTCAATGCCGCTGACGATATAGGTCCGCGCCACGGTCCA
>NZ_JAOWPT010000032.1 GCF_025753855.1 Mesorhizobium sp. ZC-5 | reverse complement strand
AAGCACGAAAGGCCAGCCCTGGCAGATCAGCCTTTCCAGCGACCAGATCGATCAACTTCAACGCCGGCTGCAACGGACCAGGCGATCAAAGAAAGGTGCATCATGAAGCATTCGCGGACAACACCATGAGCACGACGATACTCGATCGGCTGATGCATCATTGCCATCTGCTTGAGTTCGATGGACGCAGCTATCGCCTCAAAGAGGCCGCTGAAGCCCTTGCTCGGGAAACAAAGTCAAACTAACAAATCCACCTCTGTCCTGTCTTGCGGGTGGGGGAGTTTGACTGACCCTACCCGGGGGAATTTGAAGTGACCCGCGGGGATCACCGCAGGCAAGGTGACTATAGTGCATGATCGCGCCGCGCACAGCCTGCGACATTAAAGGACTGTTTGACAATCTTCCACACGATCTCTTGCTGAAGGCAGTCAGGAAGCACGTCACATGCAAGTGGACTCTGCTGTACATCGAAGATGGCTGGCAGCACCGATGGAGAAGACGGAGCATCGTCGAGTGAGCACGCGGCACCCCGCAAGGAGGTGTTGTCAGCCCGATCTTGTCGAGCCTCTTCATGCGCTATGCATTTAATCTGTGGATGACGCGGACGCACCCTGACCTTCCATGGTGTCGATATGCTGACGATGGCCTTGTGCATTGCCGGAGTGATCACCAAGCAGAAGCCCTCAAGGTGGAGCTTGATTCTCGACTGGCAGCATGCGGGCTTCATATGCATCCGACAAAGACCAAGATGGTCTATTGCAAAGACCAAACGCGCAGGGGGAAATACCCGAATTCCTCGGGTATCAGTTCCGGCCGCGACGTGTAGCGAAGACACAGCGAAACGAGTTCTTTTGTGGCTACACGCCTGCTGCCAGCCCTCGGCAGTGAAATCGATACGGTCCACGATCAAAAGCTTGAACATCCCGCGGCAGACGCCGGGGACGCTGGCCGAAATAGCCAAACAGCTCAATCCACTTCTTCGGGAATGGATTGCTATGGCCGGTACAGTCGTTCGGTCTTTCCACTCTGGCTGATTGCGTTAATCAGAAACTCACGGCTTGTATCAGGCGAAAGTTCAAGCGTTTTCAGTTCCATAAGACACGCGCCAGTCTCATCTTGCGCGCAAGAAGAATCTTTTATGAAGAATGAGGAGCGTGGTCGGGTGCTGACAGTGTCCGGCCTCCGATGCGGCGTTCGACATGCCGCGGGCCCGTATGGGAGTTCGCGGATCGGGTCCAATTCAACCTCGCGCGCTCAAGACGCGTATCCATGATCTGGTTTTCCCGATCCCGTCTCGTTGACGGTTGCGCCATACTCTCCGTTCGACCTTCTCACACTTTGGCAGTCCGCTCAGGGGAGCGGACTATCCCGCCAAGGCTGGTGTCCGATAGGTTCCGCCCTTGGCCATTAATGCCCAGACGATGCGCGCCGTCTTATTGGCAAGGGCGACGATCACCAGCATGGGCGGCTTGCGGCTCAGCATCCGCGAGAGCCACGGATCAGCCGTCGCGCCCTTGCGCATTGCCCAGCGCACGGTAGCGCTGGCCCCAATGATCAGCAGCCGACGCAGCGTTCGTTCGCCGGGACGTTTCGCCAAGCTTCTGCTTTCCGCCCGTGGACCGTTGCAGCGGCGTGAGGCCAAGCCATGACGCGAAGTCGCGCCCTCTCTTGAAGGTTGCAGCCGAAGGAGCCAACGCTGCAAGAGCTGTTGCGGTAATCGGCCCTATCCCAGGAATCGTCATCAACCGTCTGGCTTCTGCATCTTCCCTGGCGCGTCGGGCGATCTCGCGGTCGAGCATGGCCACCCTCTCATCCAGCGAGCGGAGTTGCTCGACGAGCAGAGACAGGATCGGCCGGGCGGCTTCGGGGATGGCAGAATCCTTGTCCTCGATCGCCGCGACAAGCTTAGTCACATGGAAGAGACCCTGTGCGGCCAACAGCCCGAATTCAGCAAGATGGCCTCTTACCGCATTGATGGTTTGGGTCCGCTGGCGCACCACAAGATCGCGAACGCGAAACACCATCGCTGCGGCCTGCTCCTCTTCGCTCTTCACCGCAACGAACCGCATGGTCGGCCGCTGAGCCGCTTCACAGATCGCTTCAGCGTCAGCCGCATCGTTCTTCTGCCGCTTCACGAAAGGCTTGACGTAGCCCGGGGCGATCAGCCGGACGTCATGTCCCAGCTTCGCAATCTCCCGCGCCCAGTAATGGCTGCCGGCGCACGCTTCCATGGCAACCGTGCAGGCCGGCTGAGAAGCGAGGAACTCAAGAACGTGATCGCGGCGAAGCTTCTTTCTAAACAGGACGGCTCCCAACGCATCCGAGCCGTGCGCCTGGAACAGGTTCTTCGCCAGATCCAATCCGATTGTGTTAACTTCTAACATGGACGCCTCCGTTCAAGTGATGATCAACGACACCACTTTGGCACAGCGATGCCGTTGCGGGCGCCGTCCACATGGGGTAATCGCGGGAGCGACGTGCCCTGGAGCCGATCATAGCGTTGGAGGGTGGCTGTTCCCCGATAAGATGGAAAACGGGCTCACGACTGGATGCCGGGCCTAGCATCAACGGAGAACAGCCATGACAGAATATATCGGTCTCGACGTGTCGATGAAAGAGACGGCGGTGTCGATCCGACGTGGAGGCGAACGGATCTGGCGCGGAAAGTGCGCATCTGATCCCAACATCATTGCCGAGCTTGTCCGCAAGCGGGCGCCGGCCGCAAAGCGTGTCGTGTTCGAAACCGGCCCGCTGTCGGTGTGGTTCTATCATGCGTTGCGCGCCGAAGGATTGCCAGCCATCTGCATCGATGCGCGCCATGCCAAAGCCGCTCTCGATATGGCGGCGAACAAGACGGATGCGAATGACGCCGATGGTTTGGCGCATCTTGCTGAAGCGGGGTTCTTTCGCGAGGTGCGCGTGAAAGGCTTCGACAGTATGTTGACCCGCACGCTCGTGGCAGCACGCACCCGATTGGTCCGGATCACCGTCGAGCTTTCCAACCAGATCCGCGGGATCATGAAAACGTTCGGCCTGCTCGTCCCAGCAGGTAAGGGAACTACATTCGAAAAGAATGTCCGGAGCCTTCTTATCGATCAGAGCGAACTTGCTCCGATCGTGATACCAATGTTGGAGGCCTGGCGCGGCATTCGCATTCGCGCCGCCGAGCTCGGGCGCCAACTGGTTACGGATGCTCGTCAAAGCCAAGCCTGCCGCACCCTCATGTCGATCCCCGGCATCGGCGTGATCACCGCGACCTCTTTCGTCACCGCCATTGAGGATCCAAACAACTTCAAGAAGTCCCGCTCTGTCGCTGCTTGGATCGGCCTGACAACCCGCCGATACCAATCGGGAGAAGTCGATTATGACGGCCATATATCCCGGCGCGGGGATCGACATCTGCGAGGGCTTCTCTACGAAGCCGCCGCGGTCATCCTGACACGCTGTTCGACCGAAAGCAGCCTACGTACATGGGGTCTAAAGCTCCGGGAGAGGATCGGCTTCAAACGAGCCGCCGTGGCCGTGGCGCGCAAATTGGCGGTGATCATGCACACGATGCTCAAGACTGGCGAGCTCTTCAATCCGAGTGCAGGAGCCACGGCGTAAATCCAGATAGCGTTCAGAATCTGAGCGCCTGAGGCGTCCCTGCCGGGACGTGAGCCGAGCCATTCCGCTGATGGGGTTGCACCGCTGTCTCAGCAAAGTGCGTCGTCCACATTGAAGGCTCGTCCCGCGAAGCTCCATCATGCGGCGGCCGATGTCGACCGCGAAGACAACCATGCACCCGGCAGCGCCGTATCAACGCGATAGATGCTTGACGCCCAAGCTGCGATTAGTTTCCGTTGTGATCAAGCACGTTTTTCGACCCAGATGCGATCGGCTTTGACGAGCGCGTTGGCGGTGACGAGGAGCTTGCGCATAACCGCGACTATAGCGATTTTGGCTGGT
>NZ_JAOWPT010000031.1 GCF_025753855.1 Mesorhizobium sp. ZC-5 | reverse complement strand
GCACGCTCAGGCCGCAGCCGTGTGGCCAATAGGTGTTGCGGTCCAAGTGATTGAGCACTTGCTGGGGTGACAAGGTGGGCATGGCTATATCGCTTTCATAGCTTGAATGGACTGCTTGCTTCAGATCGCACTGGATACCGATGTCCAATTAGTTCAGCGCATGCGTCTGATTTCGTTGCATGACCATTTCCGACTCTTTGCAGATTTGCCGTGCCCGCGATCGTCGACTGACCCGCACTGTTTTGGAAGAGCGCTCGGGCCAACGGAGCTCGAGCAGTGCATGTCCTTATGTCGCTGGGCATCTGAGTGCGGAGCCGAATCTTTCCCGTTGCGAACGCCTCCTGACCGCATGGTAACTCTTGAAAATCAAGTTGCGAGCGCATGTCGAGTCCGTCGCTCACACGCGAAAACGCTCGACGCGAAATGGCCCCGGGTCGCATACCGTCTCGCTCCCAGTCATCAGCTCAGCAACTAGCCGTCCCGTGACGGGCCCTTGCGTCAGTCCAAGATGCCCGTGTCCGAACGCCAACCACAGCCCGCGATGACGCGGTGCGGGGCCGATGACAGGCAGCATGTCAGGCGTGCACGGACGGCAGCCCATCCACGGTTCGTCGTCCACCTGTTCGCCCAGCGGAAACAGCTCGCGTGCAACTGGCTCGACCGCGGTGAGTTGCACGGGCGTTTTCGCGCTATCGCGCAAGCTCAGCTCGACACCGGTCGTGAGACGAATGCCGCGGGACATCGGCGCGATCATGTAACCGTTCTCAACGTCCACCACCGGATGACGCAATCGCGCGCCATGCTCAGCCGAATAATGCATGTGATACCCGCGCTTTACTGCCAACGGGACGCGATACCCCAGCTTCGATGTGACGCGATCCGACCAGGGACCCATCGCGACTACCACCGATGCCGCTTCAATCACTCTATCCTGCGTGCTCATGCGCCATCCGGGTTCGAGTGTGTCCGCATTGCCAATGAACATGCGACCACCCAGCATTTCGAAGTGGCGCGCGTAGGCACGCACAAGTGCCTGCGGGTCGCTGACAAATTCCGATGTCGTATAGTGCAAAGCGCCAATCAGGGCCGAACTCAAGTCGGGCTCGAGATTGCGTAGGGCAGTTCCATCGAGAGTGTGAAACCCGACACCGAACTCCTGACACAGCTGTTCGGCCTTAAAGTACTCCCGATCCTGTCGGGCACGAGTGCGAAACACCCTGATCCATCCCTGGCGCTGCAGCAGCCCGAGGGCACCCGCAGCTTCCGCCAGCGCGCGATGCTCGGTCACGCAGTGCTCGATCAGTGTAGCGTTCGCGCGCGCGATCGCTGCGTGACGACCGGGCTCCGAATACCACCAGTACTGCATAAGGAAAGGTGCTAGCTTGGGCATCGCGCGCAGGTGATAGCGCGCGTCTGGCGCTCGGTTGCGCGCATAGTGCAGCAACTCGCGGACCGACCGCGGAAAGGGGATTGGGCAAACGCTTTGACTTTCGATGAGCCCGCCGTTTCCGTAGGAGGTCTCGCTGCCCGGAGGCTTGCGGTCAATGACCGCAACAGCGCGCCCAAGCCGTTGTAGGTGAACCGCGACCGATATGCCGACGATCCCAGCTCCAAGGACGATAGTATCGAATTTCATCAGTGTATTGCCACGTCGTCGGCTTTGCGCGTTCGCCAAAATATTCATCGCGCGAGCGCGGTGACGGCGATCTCCACGTCGTATCCGTTACCCATAAGCAGTGCCTGCACGGTGGCGCGCGTCGGCGCGTGGTAGTCGGGCACCCAGGCTTCCCAGACGCGATTGAATTCCTCGAAGTATAGAGCATCGCTGAGCCATACGTTCGCGGTCAGCAGCCGTGTATTGTCCACTCCGGCGGACCCGAGCAGTGTATCAATGCGCGAAAGGGCCTCTTTCACCTGCTGCTTAATCGGCGCATT
Organism: Mesorhizobium sp. ZC-5; assembly: GCF_025753855.1. GTDB lineage: Bacteria > Pseudomonadota > Alphaproteobacteria > Rhizobiales > Rhizobiaceae > Neomesorhizobium. Next base: position 2,135 of record NZ_JAOWPT010000031.1, on the reverse strand, counting down.
CGGGGTGTCGGCAACCTGGCCAGACAGATATACGATACCTGCAGCGATCACCACATGGCTCATACGGGCATTCGTCTGCAGGCGCTGAATTTGGTTTGTTCCGGTCATGGTCCTGTGAAACCTTGCTGGGGATACATCAGATCGACACTCAAAGAATGAGGCCGGGGCTGGTCTTTTCATCGCGCGGCCAGATCGGGCCGACACGTGTGTAAGGGATCTTGCTGTAGTCAAATCCTACGCTGTCAACATAGATCACCTTCTTCGCGATTGGCCCATAGCCCCCCATGAAATGGTTGCTCGACTTGACGACCAACAGCTTTCTTGCGAGCGGGTCGATGCCGACATTGCTAAAGAGCTCGGGCCCCATAGCCTGTACCCGGTTAGTGTTCAGCACGACCTCGACGCCGCCCATCCGCACGGCGGCGCAGTCGCCGAGAAATGAGGGCTGCTCCGAACCTGTGCTCTGCCAGCATTCGCGCTTGAGTCCGACCACGGTGACGGTCGCATCGATCGGCATGCCGGACGCGGGGCCGATCTTGCCCCCGAAGCGTAGCGCAAACTCGGCCCCTTCGCCTGCGTCGAAGCAGAGCCGCACTGCGATCGGATCCCATACGGGTCCGACTGCAGCATTTTCGACCCGGCGCGCCATGAGGCGCTGCACGATCACGGTATTGTCTGAAGATGAGCCGCCCCCAGCGTTGTCCCACATATCCGCCATCACAACTGGCGGGTCGCTAAATGCGAGGGCGGCGTCAATCCCATCATCGACAGAGTGGCATTGCGGTGCGGTCTTGCCGCGCATTGAGACGAACTCCTCGCCAATCCTGACGGCAAGTGCATCCCCCTTGGCCTTGTCTTTGTCCATGACCACGAGGATGCGGCAGCCGACCTCCGGCACGTCAGCAGTAGACATCCCATGGCCGATGGAAATCGAGAGCACGCCGTCTTTACCCTCCATCTCCTTCACGCGATCGACGAAGCGCCGCATCAGCGGCTCAGTGGTGGGATAGAAACCGACTTGTCGACAATCATACAGAGACATGACAGGCGTGACTTGCCCGCGCACCGTCTTCAGAACCAAATCGATCAGCTCCTCGGCGCGCTCAACAGTATCAGTGTGGGGGTATTCCTTGTAGAGCACGATAATGTCGGCAAGCTTGACCCGCTTGATCGTTAGATGGCAATGTGGATCGAGTTCGACGCCAATGACGCATTTCGGCCCGACGAGAGCACGGACGCGCTCGATGATGTCGCCTTCGACGTCGTCATAGCCATGCGCCACCATTGCTCCGTGCAGCCCCAGCAGCACACCTTCGAGGGGCAATGCCGCCTGAACCTGACCTAGGATCTCATCCCGCATAAACTCGTAGTCGCTACGATTCGTGGTGCCGGAGGGTTCTGCGACGAAACAACTTCCTTCGACAAGCGTAAAGCCCTCTGCAGCCGCCCTGCGGCGCGCCACCCAAAGCGGTTCCGTGCACCAATGGGGCGGCAGCTCGTGCGGGAACTCGCCAGGTCTATAAAAGAGGCACTCTTTGTATGAATCGAGGCTGGTCGGCAGAGGTGAAAAGGTGACGGTCTCTGTGGCGAGCGTGGCAGTAAACATGCGCATCTACTGTCGCTTTCTACACGTGGATTGAAATGATAACCTGAACAAATTTCACTGGGCGAAAAAGAGTTCGCCATAACAGAAACAGCCACGCCGTCAGCCGACCACTTGCAGCAACCGATGCTGCATTGGATGCCCGGCGAGTCAGCACTTCGCGAACCAACTTGGGCTTTCGAAGCATCATTCATTATCCTCACATGCCAGCGATTTGACTTTTAGTATTGAGTTGACATCTTGTCAACGTGTGGCGTGCGTTATTCTTGCCTGTAGGAGCTTGTCATACGGAGGTCGCTGCGGCATCAGAGGAGCAGTCTGGAACTTATAGTTTTGCGCGTCCGACACCCGTGACGTTGGCTGTATGGACAACACCGTCTCGCAGTAGCGAAGGTTCAACCCGTCATATTCTTCTCGGCCGGCATGCCCGTCGCCGGAGCGCGCACATGACAGGCCACGACCCGTCCGTCGGCCATTGGCACCAGAGGCGGCACTTCGATGCGGCAGCGTTCGACCGCGAGCGGACAGCGCG
>NZ_JAOWPT010000030.1 GCF_025753855.1 Mesorhizobium sp. ZC-5 | reverse complement strand
GCACGCTCAGGCCGCAGCCGTGTGGCCAATAGGTGTTGCGGTCCAAGTGATTGAGCACTTGCTGGGGTGACAAGGTGGGCATGGCTATATCGCTTTCATAGCTTGAATGGACTGCTTGCCTCAGATCGCACTGGATACCGATGTCCAAGCTCGCTCCCCCGAGCCGTGACCACAATTCGAGGCCTCGATGGCGATTACGCTTCTATAAACGTGGCTTGTTCGCATCGCTATCTCCACACTACAAAGAACGCATTCCCACACGGTAAGGATAGCTGCCCTGCGTGAGCTTCGCCGCTGCCTCGGCAATCGACGCTGCGTCGATGCCGTAGTGACGATAGAGGTCGGCGACGGTCCCGGTCTGGCCAAAATGTTCGACACCAAGACTTGTTGTGCGGTGGCCGCATACGCTGCCCAACCACGAGAGCGTGGCGGGATGCCCATCAATGACAGTGATGATTCGGCAATGCAGCGGCAGAGTACCGAGGAGGCGTTCTACATGACTGATCGCGGCGGGGTTTCTGCGGGCCCGCGCACGTTGTGCCGCCTGCCATCCGGCATTGAGCCGGTCGGTCGATGTGATCGACAGGACTCCGATATCGCGCCTTAGATCGCAAAGCATTCCTGCTGCAGCAATCGCCTCGGTGCCGACCGTCCCCTGATAGGCAATAACAAGGTCAGCGTTCGGCCCAGGTTCCTTCAGCCAGGTTCCCCCGTCGATCACCTCTTGGGCGAAATGTGGGTTTGGTTTGCGGCCCGGCTGCTCAATCTGACGGGTACTGAGGCGAAGGTAAACCGAGCCGCCGGTTTCGTCGCGCAGCCATGTGCGCTCGTCGGGATCGCCCTCCCCGTCACGCTGCAGGTAGTCGAAGGCCCACGCCATGATGATTGCGAGTTCGTCCGCGAAGGCCGGCTCAAAGCTCGCCAGCCCGTCCTGGCTCATGCCGATCAGCGGCTGAGCGATCGACTGATGCGCACCGCCCTCACTTGAAAGCGAAACGCCAGACGGCGTGCCGACGACGATGAAGCGGGCATCCTGGTAGCACGCATAGTTCAATGCATCGAGGCCGCGCGACACGAAGGGATCGTAGAGCGTACCGATCGGCAGCAGCCGCTCGCCGAACAGGGAATGGGAAAGCCCGGCCGCGCCCAACAACAGGAACAGATTCATCTCCGCGATGCCAAGCTCGATGTGCTGGCCCTTAGGCGAGAAATCCCATTTCTGCGCGCTCGGGATGCGCTGGTCGCGGAAGACGTCAGCGAGCTCCCGACGCGCGAACAGACGGCGGCGATTGACCCACGGCCCTAGATTGGTCGAAACCGTCACGTCCGGCGAGGTCGTGACAATGCGGGCGGCGAGTTCGCTGTCGGACTTGCCGATTGCGTCGAGAATACGGCCGAAGGCGGCCTGGGTCGAAATCGGCTCCCGCACCGCGGCCGGGCTGACGGCAACGGTCTGCGGCACCTCGATGCGGTCCGCCTGGTGGCGTCGGCGACCCATGGCAAAGAACGGTACGGAGTCGAGGAAAGCTTGCATCTCGGCGGCCGAGCCGCCCAGCCCCTCGAACCGCTCCCATTCGTGGCCCGGCCGTACCTTCATTTGTTCCTGAAACGCCTGCATCTGCGCAGAGGTCATTAGCCCGGAATGATTGTCCTTGTGGCCGGCGAGCGGCGTACCATAACCCTTTACGGTGTAGGCGATGAAGACGGTCGGACGGTCGTGGTTGATCCCGTTGAAAGTTTCGCTCAGCGTCTCGAGACAGTGCCCGCCGAGATTGTTCATTAGCACCGACAGTTCTTCATCGGAGCGCCGATCGATCAGAGCACTTACATTACCTTGGTCGCCAAGATCGTCGAGAAGACGCTTGCGCCAGGCGCCGCCGCCCTGGAACAACAGCGCCGAATAGAGCTGATTCGAGCAGGCGTCGATCCATTCCCTGAGCGCCTTTCCGCCGGGCTCTTCGAAGGCAGCACGCTGCAATGCGCCATATTTGAGCGTAACGACATCCCAGCCGAATGCTCTGAACACCATCTCTATTCGATCGCAGAGACCCTCGCGCACCACCCCGTCGAGGCTCTGGCGGTTGTAGTCGATGATCCACCAACAATTGCGCAGGTCGTGCTTCCAGCCTTCTTGTAGCGCCTCGTAGACATTACCCTCGTCCAGTTCGGCGTCGCCGACCAGCGCGATCATCCGGCCGGGTTTATCATCGGCGGCGCTCCAGCCTTTGGCGGCGATGTAGTCTTGGATCAATGATGCAAACGGCGTGATCCCGACACCGAGTCCGACGGAGCCCGTCGAGAAATCGACATCGTCCACATCCTTCGTGCGGCTAGGGTATGATTGAGCACCTTGATAGCCGCGGAAGTTCTGCAGCTTCTCAAGTGTCTGATTCCCCATCAGATATTGGATCGCATGAAAGACCGGTGATGCGTGAGGCTTGACAGCGACGCGATCCTGCGGCCGCAAGACATCAAAATATAGCGCAGTCATTATCGACACCATCGAGGCCGAAGATGCCTGGTGGCCGCCAACCTTGACGCCGTCCACTTTCTCGCGCCGGTTCGCCTGATCGATCATCCAGCAGGCGAGCCAGAGAGTCTTCCTTTCCAGTCGCAGGAGCGTTTTGAGGTCACGGGTTGCCTTGGTCATTTCACGGTTTCTCTCACTGCGGTCCTGGCAATTTACCGCGCCTTTCGCGATATTTCCTTGCTATTCCCCCTGCGCCTGGACAACTTTTCGCCAGAAACTGCCACAACTGGATCGGAATGCAGATGACATCTGCCAAGTTGGATTCGATGGACCGCAAGATGCTGCGTCAATTGCAGGCCAATGCCCGATTGACCAACCAAGAGCTAAGCGAAAAGGTGGGCCTGAGCCCATCCCCATGCCTACGACGCCTGCGCCGATTGGAATCCGAGGGGATCATCACGGGCTACTCCGCGATACTCGACGAGGAAAAACTGGGTCTGCCAGTCGCGATTTTCATGTCTGTGAAATTGGAGCGCCAGATCGATTCCGCACTCGTCGCCTTCGAAACCGAGATCATGAAGCATCCTGAAGTTATCGACTGTTGGCTAATGACGGGCGACAACGACTATCTCCTTCGAGTTTTGACATCCGGGTTGAAAGAGTATGAGACATTTCTGACAGGGACGCTGACTAAGATTCCCGGAATCGCCTCCATCCAGTCTTCGGTTTCGCTCAGGCGTGTAAAATCTTCGGCATCGGGCATCGTGTAGCGCATGCATGTCCCACAGCATTGCGACACCGTTCGCTGATCAAGGCAGGAGAGCAAAGCCCTCTGAGCTAAAAGGGTTGAAGACCCATTGTTGATTTCCGCCCCTCTATGAAGCGGCCCAATCTCAGAACCGTCTGGCGGTAGATTGTTGCCAGTAATGCGGAATTAGGAACTCGCTTCATCTCTCGTTGGCGGCAGGGATACTCATCTCTGAACCTTGGGAAGTAGCGCTCCGGAGCAGGCAACAAGGTTCCGGCCCCCGGTCGTCTGTTATGCACCGTCAGGATTTGAACTGATACGGTTAGAGGTCCTTGGATAAGCCATACCCGGAGGCCCCTGGCAGCGGCGGGTGGTAGATAAGCCGCTTCTATGTTTAACGCTTGACAAAAGACCACGAATTGACATTACGTCAAAGAGCGGTACTCAGCCGGAAGAACGATGGTAAGTTTGGAGGAAAGTAGAAACTGCGCTCACCGAGTGGTCCGATGCCGAACTAAGTACAGCAAACGCGTAGCTATCCGCCGCGACGGTGGGCAAGTTCAAGCAAAAAAAGGGGAACTGAACATGGCAATCTCTCGACGCGATTTGATTAAGGTGGGCCTTGCCACCGGAACGGCTTTGTCGATCCCGTCCGTCCTGCGGGCGCAGATGGCACCAGCCGAGGCCCGAACTGTTCGCATGGTATTCGGCACCGGCCTCACCGTGTTCGACCCGATCTACTCGACGTCTTATGACGCTGGCAATCATGGATTGGCGATTTACGACATGCTGTTCTCTCCAGACTCCAAGTTTGTTCCGCAGCCGCAAATGGTGGGGAAGTGGGGCGTTTCCGAGGACAAGAAGACCTATACGTTCGAGCTCCGGGACGGTCTCGGCTGGCACGACGGCACACCTGTGACTGCAGCGGACTGTGTCGCCTCGATCCGTCGCTGGGCCCAGGTCAATACCGGGGGACAATTACTCATGGAACGAGCCCGTGATATTTCGAAGAAGGACGACAGGACTTTTACGATAGCGCTGAAGGAGCCGCTGGGGCTTCTGATCGATATTCTGGCGAGTGCCGGGACACCGTGCCTGTTTATCATGCGCGAGAAGGATGCAGATCGCCCCGCAACCGTGCAGATAACCGCGAACATCGGATCGGGCCCGTTCAAATTCAATGAAGCGCTCGCAAAGCCAGGCGCAAGTTTCACCTACGACCGCAACGAGAAGTATGTATCACGCAGCGAGTCCCCCGATGGATGGGCGGGCGGGAAAATCGTCAAGGTCGACCGTGTCATCTGGGACACTATATCCGACCAGCAGACAGTTATCGGAGCCCTGCAAGCGGGTGAAGTTGACTTCGTTGAGTCGCCGCCGCTCGATCTACTGTCCGTAATAGAAAGCGATCCCAATCTTGAACTTCAGATCCTCAACAAAGGGGGGTTTGACTGGTACATGCGTCTAAACTTTCTGCAGAAGCCATTCGACAACGTGAAGGCACGCCAAGCCATGCTTCATCTCGTTGATCAGGAGGCTTTCATGCGCGTCATGTCCCCCGATCCAAAATATGGACACACCCTCACTTCGATATTTGGGAACAATTCGTCGTATAGTAACGACGAAAATACTAGCTGGTTCAAGAAAGGCGGTGATCCGGAAAAGGCGAGGCAACTCTTCAAGGAGGCAGGGTATGCTGGCGAGAAGGTTGTTATTCTAGCGCCGACGGACTGGCCGGAAGCCAACAATGCCTCGCAGCTTCTCGCGGGTGCCTTGCGAGAAGTTGGGGTCAATGCCGAACTCGCATCGAGCGACTGGGCTGGGCTCGTCGCGCGCCGGGCAAACAAGGGGCCGGCTGAGGACGGCGGCTGGAGCATTTTCATCACGGGCAGTTCCGCTTACGCCGACACGGATCCAATCAGCAACGTCGCCCTAGCCGCGAATGGCGAGAAGGCCTTTTTCGGTTGGCCGAAGAACGACGAATATGAGGCGCTGCGAGCCAAATGGGCAGATATCGAAACGCTTGAAGAACGCAAAACGCTGGCCCGCGACATGCAGCGGCTCTGGTGGGACTTCGTCGGCTGCGTTATGTTGGGTCAATCGGTCTCGCCAATCGCGCGCCGCAAGACGCTCACAGGCTTCCTCGAGACGCCGAGTCTCGTCCCGATGTGGAATCTGCAGAAAGCCTCAGCCTGATGGTGGCTTACGTTCTTCGCAGAATGGTTTCGACCATCGCCGTCATGGCGATGGTCGGGATCTTTGTTTTCCTACTTCTCAGGCTGGCGCCAGGCGATCCGGCGGCCATGATCGCCGGCAAGTCGGCCACGGCGGAGATGATCGCCGGCATCCGTGAGACGCTAGGGCTAAATGATCCTATGCCAGTTCAGTTCATACGCTGGGTGCGGAATATGCTCGGCGGCGATTTCGGCATCTCGATCTTTTCTGGACGACCGGTTCTTGAACTCATCTCGCAGCGGCTTGGGCCGACCCTTTCCCTGTCGATCCTCACGATGATCCTTTCTGTGTCGGTCGGGGTCTCTTTCGGTATCCTTGCCGCATGGCGAACTGGCGGTCTCGTCGACCGCGTCCTGGCGGCCTTTTCGGCATTTGGTTATTCCGTCCCGGTCTTTGTCATCGGTTATTTTCTTATATACTTCTTCGCTTTCAGGATGCACTGGCTGCCGGTGCAGGGATATGTGACGATCGATGGTGGCATCGGGCCTTGGTTTGTGCACCTGGTCCTGCCCACAGTGGCGCTAAGTCTTGGCTACATTGCATTCATCGCCCGGGTTACGCGGGCGAGCATGCTCGAGGTCCTATCGGAAGACTATATGCGAACGGCCGCTGCCAAGGGCGCTTCGTCCTATGCCATGCTTTTCCACCATGCTCTGAAGAATGCCGGCGTCCCCATTCTGACCGTCATCGGCATAAGCTTCGCCTACATGATCGGCGGGGTTGTCCTCACGGAAACGGTATTCAACATCCCCGGTATCGGTCGTCTGGTCGTCGATGCCATCAACAATCGCGACTATCCCATCATCCAGAGCGTGCTCATCCTGACTTCGGGTCTGTACGTCCTGATCAACCTCACGGTCGATCTGGCCTACACGCTGATCGATCCCCGGATCCGATACTGATATGACGCTCCTCTCCGCACCAGTTGAAGCCGTGCCGATGGGTCGACTCCAGCTGTCCGATCTTCCCCGTCTGGCAAGGCGACACCCGCTGGTCCTGGTCGGCGGCGGCCTGTTGATGCTGTTGATCATTCTGGCGCTCGCTGCCCCGCTTTACGCCGGCGATCCGCTGAGCATGGACCCATTCAAACGGCTCCAACCGCCTTCCGCGGAGTTCTGGTTCGGGAGCGATAATCTGGGCCGGGACGTTTTTGCGCGAACGATCTTCGGCGCCCGGATCTCCCTCCTGGTGGGATTGATGTCGGCGGCATGCGCGGCACTTGCCGGGGCTCTGACCGGTGTCATCGCCGGCTACAGCCGCAGCTTCGACAACGTCGTCATGCGGGTCATGGATGGCCTGATGTCGATCCCGACGATTCTGCTGGCGATCGCGCTCATTTCTCTGACAGGGCCCGGAATAGGCATCCTCATCGTTGCGATCGCGATTCCCGAGACGCCAGCAGTCGCGCGGCTGGTTCGTTCGGTGGTTCTGGGTGTCCGCGAGCGTCCCTATGTGGAGGCCGCGCTCTGCGGCGGTGCGCGCCTGCCGAGGGTACTATGGCGGCACATCCTGCCGAGCACCATTCCGCCGCTTATGGTCCAGGGCGCTACCGTCTGCGCTAGCGCGATCATGACGGAGGCGGGGCTGAGCTTCCTCGGCGTGGGCGTGCCGCCCGAGATTCCGAGCTGGGGCAACATGATCGCCAGTTCGCGCCTGTATCTCGCCATCGCGCCCTTGACGATCTTCGCCCCCGGTATCTGTCTTGCCGTCACAGTCCTTGCCGTCAACCTGCTCGGGGATGGCCTGCGTGACCTGTTCGACCCCCGCGCGAAGCGGAGGCGCTAACATGCAGATGCATCAAACAGCAGGCAACGACGTGCTTCTCGACGTTCGAGACCTTGAGACGCACTTTTACGGCGAGGAAAACGTAACCCGCGCCCTCGGCGGCATCAGCTTCCAGGTGAAAAAAGGCGAGACGCTCGGCGTCGTCGGCGAATCCGGATGCGGGAAGAGCGTCACCGCTCTCTCCATTCTTCGTTTGCTGCCGAAGCTGACCGCCAGGACTGTCGGTGGCGAGGTCCGCTTTCACGGACGCGACATCCTTGAGCTGTCCGATCGGGAGATGCGAAAGATCCGCGGCGACCAGATCGCCATGATCTTCCAGGAGCCGATGACGAGCCTGAACCCCGTCTATACGGTCGGCCACCAGATCGCAGAGGCGGTGCAGATCCACACGAATGCGTCCCGCTCGGTGGCGATGGCGAAGGCCGAAGAGATGCTTCGTCTCGTCCGCATCGCGGACCCCGAGCGCCGCGTCAACAACTATCCTCACGAAATGTCGGGCGGGATGCGCCAGCGCGCCGTGATCGCCATGGCTC
>NZ_JAOWPT010000029.1 GCF_025753855.1 Mesorhizobium sp. ZC-5 | reverse complement strand
GCACTACACGCTGCCGATGCGCTGCGATACGGCGCCCTTCAAGGACAACAATGTTCGAGAAGCGATCAAATACGCAATGGATCGTCAGCTTTTGCTGGACCGTGTTCTTTATGGATTCGGCTATCTGGGCAACGACCACCCAGTTCCAAACAGCCTTCGTGACTTTGCTACTCCAGCGGAACTGCCACAACGGGCTTACGATCCGGACAAGGCGAAGTTCCATCTCAAGAAAGCCGGTCTCGGCAGCCTGAAGGTTCAGCTCAACACCTCCGAAGGAGCTTTTACAGGCGCCGTCGATGCGGCTGTTCTCGTCCAGGAAAGCGCGCGCGCCGCGGGCATCGAGATCGAAGTCGTACGTCAACCAAGCGATGGCTACTGGAGCAATGTCTGGCGTGCGAAGCCTTGGGTCGTGTCCTATTGGAGCGGACGACCCACCGCCGACTGGATCTTTACCGAAGGCTACTACAGTGCCGCATCCTACAATGACGCTTTCTGGGCCAATGAGCGGTTCGACAAACTTTTGCTGGAAGCGCGTGCCGAGCTGGACCAGACGAAACGCCGAGACATGTATGTGGAGATGCAGCGGATCGTCAGCGGGAACGGGGGCCAGTGCATCCCGGTCTTCGCAGCCGACATACTGGCCAAAAGCGACAAGCTCGCGCATGGTCCTGTCGCCGTGAACTGGGACATGGACGGGTATAAGCTGGCGGATCGCTGGTGGTTCGCCTGACCTTGACAGATAGCGGTTGTCCCGACCGGCCTTACCGAAGGGGACATTATTGCGGCATCGTATGGCTTACGGCCAACACCATGGGGCGGCTTCTCAGGCCTTATGCGGCCTTTCTTTCAGGCCCAAAGTCGGCAAAATGGAGCGACTGTGCTGGGTCAGCCGGATGGATGCGGCCCGAATCTCATGCCCCATAACCGTGGTGACTGCCTAACTAACGCTTCTGAACCCCTTCGGTCCGTTGATCTTGACCTGGGAGACGAGGAAACTGTCCAGCAATTCAGGTCAAATGCGATGCGGAGAATTTCTCTGTCTAAGGCACAAATTCAGATGGCGTGGAATACACCAAGGAGTGATCGAGCTCGCCGTACTGCCCACAACGGCAGGAGGTGCCTAGCTCCATTTTCCACCCATGATCTTCGGAGGTGCTTGTGAATTCCATCGCGCGCCTAGTCCTGCGTCGCCTGGCGATTGGCATCGCACTGTTGCTGATCGTCTCGCTCCTGGTATTCTTTGCCGTCGAATTGCTTCCCGGCGACATTGCACAAGTGCTTTTGGGCCAATCAGCCACGCCCGAAGCGATTTCCACCCTGCGAGAACAGATGCATCTCGACCAACCGGCCTGGCTAAGATATGTGCACTGGCTCGGCGGCTTTGTGATTGGTGATATGGGCAAATCGCTGGCCAACGGTCAGGACATTGCCAAAACTATTTGGCAGCGGCTGGGCAATACAATATTTCTGGCCGCGTTTGCTGCATTTATCTCAGTTCCCATCGCGCTAGGCCTCGGGATTCTTACTGCCATTTGGCGCGGTTCAATCTTTGATCGTTTAGCCAATTCCTTTGTCCTTGCCGCGATCTCCACGCCCGAATTTTTCTTAGCCTACATCCTTATTGGCGTACTCGCGGTCAAGTTCGGCCTGTTTCCCAGCATCTCCAATATCAACGACGGGCTGCCGTTCTTGGAACGGCTTTACAGAACGGTCCTCCCAGCGATCACGCTTACTCTTGTTGTGACCGCACATATGATGCGCATGACCCGGGCCTCTATCATTAATATTCTGTCCACTCCATATATCGAGATGGCACAGCTCAAGGGATTACGACATAGCGTGATCATACTCCGCCATGCTTTATCCAATTCATGGGTGCCCATCATAAATGTTGTGGTGCTCAACCTTGCCTACCTGATTACCGGTGTCGTCATCGTCGAGGTCGCCTTTGTTTATCCCGGCCTTGGGCTGCTGCTGGTCGACAGCGTATCCAAGCGCGATGTGCCCGTTGTACAAAGTTGCTGCATGATCTTTGCTGCAACCTACATATCACTTAATCTCTTGGCCGACATTCTGTCCATACTTGCCAACCCGCGCGCACAAGAACGAGGATGACGTGGGCATGACGAGTCAAAGCAGAAACAAAAGGTATGTCCCCTGGCGGATACGCATCGCCGTTTCGGTGATCGCGGTCTATGTTCTTGTGGCCTTGTTCGCACCGCTTCTTGCCCCTTACGGCCAGACCGAGATTGTCGGACGGCAGTTTATGGGCTGGAGCAGCCATTATCTGTTGGGAACAGACAACCTTGGCCGGGATGTCGCCAGTAGATTGATCTGGGGTGCACGCAATTCGGTCGGTATCGCGCTCGTTACAACGCTCTTGACTTTTTTCATTGGCGTTGTCTTCGGGCTGCTGGCGGCTGCGCTGGGTGGCTGGATTGATTATATCCTGTCGCGGATCGTGGACGTCATAATGGCGATTCCATCGTTGATCGCCTCGCTGATGATGCTGACGATCTTCGGCACGTCGGTCCTGACGCTAGTGCTCGTCATCGCAGTGCTCGAATCCACGCGCGTCTTTCGATTGGCGAGAGCTGTCGCCTTGGGGGTGGTGGTCCAAGACTATTTCATAGTAGCAAAGATGCGCAAGGAACCCGCGCTGTACCTGATCCGGGAAGAAATCCTGCCCAATGTCCTGCCGCCGCTTGCGGTCGAATTCGGACTCCGCTTCTGCTTCGTGTTCCTTTTTATCAGCGCGCTCAGTTTTCTTGGGCTCGGCCTGCAGCCGCCGCTGGCAGATTGGGGCTCGATGGTCCGTGAGAATGCGATGATGATTTCCTTCCTCATCTTCACTCCATTGATACCCGCCGCGGCGATTGCAGTTCTCACCATCGCTATAAATTCAGTTATGGATTGGGTCCTCGACCGATCGCGCCAGTCCCGCCTATAGAATGAGGCGACAATGGCTGCATCCAAGGCCCGCAGTAAAGGGAGAGATTTGATGCCGGCAAAGAGAAGGCCTCCCCCAAGACAATTGAAACAAATGGCGCGGCTCGCCGGAACCGGGACGAGTTCTTGCAAGATGCGGTCGTATTAGGAATCGCGCGCGTTACGTAGCCATATATCGAAGTATGGCCGCTAGTGATTGACGGTCCGGGTAGGCAAAGCTTGGTGAGATTTATCGCGAAAACTGCGTTGCAACCGATCCGCTGTCACGTGGATCGCCTAGTGGCCGAATGACAGGGGAAGCCTGAAGATATGAGACTCAGGGACTATGCTCGGCACGACGCTGTGGGGCTAGCAGAACTCGTGCACAAAGGCGAGGTGTCGCCGCTGGAGATCATCGAGGCCGCGCTAGCCGCCGTGGATTGTATCAATCCAGAGGTCAATGCAGCCTTTTTGATCGATGCCGAGCGTGCTCTTGACGCGGCCCGCGAGGTCGATAATTCCGCCCCTCTCGCTGGCGTTCCGTTCCTTATCAAGGACGTGAACGTCTTTGTCGCGGAATGGACGACCACTTTCGCATCACGCTTCTTCAGAGAGGCCCAGCCCAAGGGCGATAGCGAAATTGTCAAGCGCTGGCGCAAAGCGGGCCTGATCTTTCTGGGTAGATCGAACACACCCGAATTTGCCGAGGATGCCGTGACCGAGACTACCTGGCGTGGTATCACCTACAACCCTTGGGACAAGCGCGTTACGGTCGGCGGCTCGAGTGGCGGTGCGGCGGCAGCGGTAGCGAGCGGCATGATGCCGGTCGCCCATGGCACGGATGTAGGCGGCTCCATCCGAATTCCAGCAGCTTGCTGTGGTCTTTTCGGGTTGAAGCCAACACGTGGTTTAAATCCGCTCGGCCCCCACTATGCGGAGCTTGGCGCTGGCCTCAATTCGGACCACGTCATCTCACGTTCGGTGCGTGATAGTGCTGCTTTGCTTGACGTGACCGCAGGACCAGAACTCGCCGGACGATACATGGTGCGAAAGTCGGTGCCCTCATATCTCGCAGTACTCAAGGAGCCAGTCGAAAGGCTCAGGATCGCGTGCGTCACGCGCGCACCCGGCGGTGTCACTGTCGATGCTGAAATCCTTGCTGCAGTCGATGAGGGGGCGAAACAGCTGGAGGCGCTAGGTCATCACGTTGAGTCGCATGGTTTCCCATCTCTGCTGGATGAAGACATCGGCTCATCGTCTCTTTGGATGATGGATGTTGCGGGGGAGGTCACTCAGCGCGCTAAGGAGATAGGCCGTGGACCCGTGCGCAATGAGCTGGAGGCCGCGAGTTGGGCCATCCTGCAGAAGGTGCGGCGCATGACCGCGCTAGAGCTTGCCGAGACACGTCAGCGCGCACATGAAGCGACAGTCGCCATGGCACAGCATTTCGCGGATTTCGATATGATCCTCACGCCGAGCCTAGCCACTCTACCGCCAGCGTTGGGCGTGATCGACGGAAGATCGGCCAATTTCGAATATGAGGCCTGGATCAAGGCTGGCCTCAGCTTTGCGCCCTTCTCGGAGATCTTCAACGTCACCGGCCAACCAGCCGCGTCGCTGCCGCTATCGCATGCAAAAAACGGTCTACCGATCGGGATTCAGCTCGTCGCGCGCCAAGGCCAGGATCACTTACTGCTGACCCTATCCGCGCAGCTTGAAGCGGCCAATGGTTGGCTCGACCGCCATCCGCCGATTTGGGTAGGTGCAATTCAGAGCTGAGATGGTCCCCACCCTTGTCCATACTTTTCCGAGTGTCTCAGACGAGGTGTTTCAACAGCTTCAGAAATACGAGAACGCGAAGAACGGCGTGAGCGCCTCCATGCGCCGTCGACGAGCTGCAAAACAATCTCGCACTGTTCTTTTTTCCGCATCGTGCGGCAGATAGAGTGTCCCGATCTATACTTCGTTCAATTCTTTGTAAATTTCCAATTTTCGGCGATCTTCGCAAAAAACATTCTGTTAAACTTGGTCTGACTACTGCGAGAATCTACTCACCCTTTCGGTTTAGCGCCTGGCGGCCGCCATTGCATCACGAAACGCGAGCGTCACGAAGTCCCTTCCCTGATCGCTGCTCTGTCCTCTCTCCGTCTGGACGGCTCTCATCTCATTGGTCGTCGTAAGGATGTTGGACATCGAATTGGCGTGCGCGATTGCTGGTTCACTTCCCACCAATTCCACGTCCTTGTGCAATAGGTACACCTGGAAGCGATACACCTGCGCCACAATGTCACCGGTGCTGCCTTTGTCGACAGCATCCACGCCCTCGAATTCGATCGGCGCGTCGAAATCGCGGATGGGAAGAACTTTGTCGTCGAACGTGTTTGACGATCCGGAATTTATCAAGGGCGTCCACGAGCTGTTTGATGGCCTTCGGAAGATTCAGGACGACGAGGTCCAGAAGCAGTTTCCCGACCATATCCGCATGCCGGTGACGAAAGCCATCTCCGGAGAAGCGTTGGCGCGCATAGCGTATGAGGCGGACGGCTATCTGTTCAATGCCGATGATGCAATCGCTGCAGAGGCGAAGGAGATCGCAGCATCCATTGCGCGACCTCGGCGACATTGCCGATGACATCTCGTTCTCCGAAAAACGGACCGATCAGCAGGAAGTCGACGGAATGTTCAGGCAACTCGAGGAGCTTGGCGCGGGCTGCTACCTCGCATTCCGCACAACCAAGTTGGTAGCAGCCAATTGGGTCGACAAATCGGCGCTGCCTTTCACGATCGGCTACCTGACGGTTGTTCCTTCCAAGAAGGTTCTGTCCGAGATGATGGTCCCACGCCGCGGTTCCTAGATCCGTAGCGATGTAGAGGCTGTCGATGATGGCCCGCCAAATCAAATGTCCGTCATTGCGGCGGTATCGATGGCTTCGTAGAGCGTAGCGATGCCGCTAACGGCATCCTCTGCCCGGCGCATGTTGGCTTTGAGCTGATCTTTCAGCGCGCCAACCAAGAGGCCGGCGAGTTGCCTTAAACGCCTCGGGCAGCTCTCGTCGAGCAATGTTTTCTCGCTTCAATGCCGCGCTAGTCTCGACTTGTCCCGCGCGGTACCACCTGACGATTGCGCCGCTGGTGCCGGCAACTGAAATGGCCGCGGCTGGACTATTTCCTCAACCCGAGCGCCCGCAGCAAGGCATCGACTTGACCGAATGCATCCTGCTGCCACTGATCAGGGGTCCGCTCACCGAGTAGGTCTGTCTCTTCAACGAACTGGCGAACACTTGTCGGACCGAACCCGTCCACCTGGTCGAATTTGCCGTTGATATATCCGAATCCTTCTTGGCCTTCCTTCACTGCGAGGACGGGCTCGCAATCCTTGGCTAGGGCTTCGATCCCTCCGCCATAATTGCGCACACAATAATATATGTCGTAGGCGTCCTTGCGCTTCAGCCGGTTCTGGATGGCAAAGCCTTTCATCGCGAGCAAGGCGGGAATTGATGCGACAGCGATCTTGACCTGATTGGTACCGCCGCCAGGCATGTCGCCTGTTATTGCGACGTACTGATAAAAGCGAAGAGCAAGCTCCGCGCCATCCGCTCGCTGAACCGCAAATTTTTCGATAAGCGGCGGCCGGTTCTTGACAATCTTGGCGTCGATCGGTCGCAAGAAATCGACTATCACGTCGATGGCTTCACCGCCATCTTTGGCAGGCACATTGCGGACGAGCTGGAAGGCTCGCAACTCGTCGCTCTGCTTGTAGCCGTTTTCCATCAGCGATTCGACGAGCTTGGCATACTCGCCGTCGCTTAGCGCCTCTGCATCAAGCCCGAGATCGACATCGAGCGTACCGACATGCCGCATCTCATCGTTCTCAAGCAGGAGCCAGGGCACTGCGCCACCGATAACGGCAAACTTGCCTTTGAAACTGCCGAGGATCTGGCCGATTTCGAGCAGCACGGATTTCACCGCCTGGGTGGTGCGGTCATCATATTCAGCGGCAGACTGCGCTTCCGGAACGGCTACACGTGCCATTTGAGTTTCTCTTTCCGCAAGTACTCCGCCGCTTCCCTGCCGCGTTCTCCCGCTACCCAGAGGTCAAGATAGGTCTGCACTGGGCTGGTGGTGGAGATCCCTGGGGAGGGCTCAATGGTATCGAGCAGCGGGCCCGTGTCCTTTAGGACCGTAACCACAACATTCTCGCCGCGGGCGGCTGAACTCAGATTGAGGGCGGTACGAGCCCGCTCGAGACCATTGGCACTGGCGTAGAAAAAATGTGTTCCGGTACGCGCATACGGAGCTAACCACTGCGCTGCCGAAAACGACGCCAGCGCCATCTGGCTCAATGATGGATCAGGCTCGCCGTTGCGCCGAATGACTTCGTCGAAGGCCTTTCCGTGCAACGTCGTGTAAAAGCCCATTCGCCGTCCGGCGGGTGGTTCGTACACGTCCCGCCAAGCGTCGAGAAGATTATCCGGCTCCGTCAGCGATATCCCGTCTTCGCCGATCTTTGCCCATTCCCGCGCGATAAGCGCGGTGCGCATGTTGCTTACATGGCCGAGGCTCACCTGAGCGCGCTCTGCGAGCTCGGTTACACGCCAGAAGTGGCCCGGGTTGCGCAACATGGTTCGCAAGACCTGCGCCGACTTCGGTTTGAAGATCGATTTAACCTCTCGCCGTTCGGTGGCGGGCTTGGTGGGGACGACGCGTTCGACAAAGACTCCATCAAACGCAAGGCGGCAATTGCCCTCAAAGTCTAAAAAGCTGACGCCGGCCTCGGTGCAGATATCCCGCGTCTGCGGCATCAGAAACGGAGCAATGAAAACCGGAACAGCATGTTTTTCGCTCAGCCCAGCCGCTGCTCGATGAAGCTGTGTGATCGCGTCCCTGGCGTGCCGAGGCTGTCCGGTCGATTTGACTTCGCAGAGGAGAACATGTCTGGCCCCGAAAGCGCGAATGTGGGCGATCAGATCGATACCTCGGTCGGGACCTCCGGATGGGGACGCCTCGATTCTATCGATCTTGATCGGAGGAATGGACGCGAGCAGTCTTGTCAAGGCTTGCTCGGCTTGTTCTTCTACCTCCTTCAGCGAACTGGGCGCTTTCAGCATTTGCTGAAAATAGCACATTTACTGAAACGATGTCCAGGAACTTTCACTGGAAATGCAATTTTCAACACTTGCTGAAATGCCTATCTTCGGTGAAATCCAGACTCGATTGGGTCCGTCGCTAGACAGCATTCGAGGGAAGAGGCGCGCCAGCGATGGCGCTCTACGCTTAGGCGGGTAAGCCACTATCATTCGGCTGCATTCTTTTGAAGCTTCTCGAAAACAAACAGCTTGCCCTTGCGCACGCTTTCTTCGAGTGGGCTCGCATTCGCCAGATGTGCCGCAATCGCGCTGGCCAGCATGCACCCCGTCCCGCGCATCGACGCGGCAAGGCGGGGCATGTCGAAGCGGATTGGTTCTTGATCGTGGCGCAACAGAATATCGGTAGATCGGGGTCCCGCTGCATGGCCACCCTTGATCAGAATGGCCTGCGCGCCGGCGGCCAAGAGTTCCTGGCCTTGCCAGACCGCGTCATCCTCATCGATCGCTTGCTCCGCGCCGATAAGAAGCGCCAGTTCGATGAGATTGGGGGTGACCAGACGGCAAAGCGGCATCAGATCACGCCTCATGATCGCGACGGCGCCGGCTTTCAGGAGCGCCCGGCCTGACGTGGAGGCCAGCACCGGGTCGAGTATCGCCGGCACGCGCGGATTTTCGCGCAGCACGGCGGCAACGGCAAAGATGATCTCGGGGCTCGCAAGCATGCCGATCTTGATGGCAGCCACCTTGTTCGCCTGCAGCGCGGCGCGCATCTGGTCGGCCACCAGGCTTGGTGGCGATTGATGGATCTCCTTGACGGCCTCGTGCGTCTGCACCGTCAGCGCGGTGACAGCCAGCGAGGTGCGCACGCCAATGGAGGAGATCGTCTCGATATCGCGCACAAGTCCGGCACCCCCGCTGGAGTCAGACCCACCGATGACAAGCACATAAGGGTCTCTCCTCAGCGCCATCGGCCTGTCTTTTCGATCCATTCTCGCGTGCGCGCCTCGGGGTCCTCGTTTCGCGTGATGTCGGTGACCACCGCCGCGCTGTCCGCGCCCGCCG
>NZ_JAOWPT010000028.1 GCF_025753855.1 Mesorhizobium sp. ZC-5 | reverse complement strand
GGTGCCTGCTATGAATGGGTCTGCATGACATGCTTCGATGATTTGAAAAATGACATGGAGTGGTCAGCCGACAGCAAGTGATCGCTTGCAGTCCGGCCACTTCTTCAACACCCTGCTAGGGACTTCTTTTAGATCAGCGGACAACCGGCTCGCCATGGAATCGTCGGCGCGAGGGTGGCGAAACGCCGAAGCCAACTTCCATCATCAGCCGCGGCGTGCGTAAAGGCACGGTGCCCATATGGAAGCCGAACGGATCCTCAACAAAGCCGAGGCCGGCCTCGCCGGTCAGCGTGACCGGGCTGTCGCCGCCGTAGAACTTGAGGACTTCCTCGGCCGAATGGCCGACAAGCAAGGTCAACTGATGCTTGAGGCTGCGGCGCTTGTGGCTGCCGCGCACATAGACATGCGGGCCAGTGCCTTCGTCGACCGGCATCAGGTAAAAGAAGAACTTGAGCATCCGCCAATCGTCGAGGTCGAAGTGGTATTTGTCGAGGGAGGCAAGGTTCTTCTCCGCGTCGGAGGCTTGGCCGGTCGGAAAGCTCCACCAGACACGGGTGGTGATCAGTTTCGCCTGAGCGCCGAGATAGTGGGCTGCAATGTCGAGTAGCAGCGGGTCGTTCTGGATGGCGACCGCTGCCGTGCAGCCGAGGATGCGTTCGAAATAGTGCCCGCTGAGTAACGGACGGCTGAACTGGGCCTCAGCCTTCGCATGTTCCGTCGGCATGAATTCTAGACGACGATCGAAGTTGCCGAAGCAAGGTGTGCACCGCGCGAAGGCTGCGATCTCCTCATGGACAAATGTCGGCAAAACGAGTCCGGAAAAAAGCCCATCCGACCGCAGCGCGTCAACGACGTCCCGGCGATTGACGCCGACAAACATTGTGTCCTGGGCTTTCTGCGACGCTCGAACAGGCTTTGCACCACGCCAGTGCATTTTCCTTGCCGGCATCGTGCGGGCGAGCATGAACATCGGCAGCCACGCTGGGTTTTCACGAAGATCCGACAGATAGGTCGGAATGCGTATGGCGATGCGACGCAGCATGCTGCCGTTCCGCGCGATCGCCTCCAGACTTGTGGCGCCGGCTTTGTCGGGGTTCTTCACGGTGATCAGGATCCTTAGGTATGAATGCACTATCAACGAAGCACCGGTTCTCAGTGCTTCGTCCCGTATTACCCAAACCCGATTCCCGCTATGGAAGAAGGCTAACCGCGCATCAGGTTTTGTGCAATGCACAATAACCTCGCTGGCAATTGCATTGTCGACCAGTCAGTTACGAAGCTGTGACCAATTACGCCAGGAACTGTCTATAGCCGCCGCCCCTCAGGTGGCAGCTACGTTGGATCGCGCACGCACCTGATCGCGAACGGGTGAGCCCGATCTTCTTCAACAGGCCGCGCCCGAACAGGGAACTGGCGATCCCAGGTCGCGACCACCAAGCGTGCCGGTCGGTCAAGAATTGTCGTCGGTCGCAAATCTGCCTCGTCGCGAAGTTCGAGGTATTCGTCCTCGCGATAGCCTGCAGCCAGAATTGCTTCGCGCGCTTCGGCAAGCGTTGGCAGGACAGGCGAGCCGCGCGCAAGCCCCTCAGCCGTCTCGAGCAAGACCGTTGGTAATTTGGGCACAACAGCACGCTCCACTGGCGACAGCCGGACATAGTGCGATGATAGTGCAAGACCGTCGGCTTCGCGGACTGTCGGACAGGGAACAATCGTGATAGGAATTCCCAGGTCACGGACCATGCGCCTGACCAGGCTGAAGCTGTTGAAAGTCCTTCTCGCCAAAGAAGCCGAAGTCAGCGCCGGTCTGCAGGCAGAGCTTGGCGACGACGGTCGCCACGCCATCGAAATGGCCCCGCCGGAAGGTGCCGCACAGGCCGTCGCCGACACCGGACACCGAAACGTGGCGAAGGCTTCCGGGTACATCGCCCCAGCATCCGGCACATAGAGTAAATGCGCACTCTGCGGCACGAGCTTTGCGGCATCTTCGTCTTCTGTCCGGGGATAGGTCGCAATGTCGGCGGCATTGTTGAACTGTTTCGGGTTGACGAACAGCGTCACGATTACCCGATCGGCCTTCTCAAGCGCTGCACGCACGAGGCTCAGATGTCCTTCATGCAATGCCCCCATGGTCGGCACCATCGCGACACTTGCGCCCGGGCGGCCCCATCCCGCCACATAGCGTGAAGCTCGGTAACAGTTCGAGCGATTGCCACGCTCACGCGACCTCTCCAGCCTTCGAGGCGGTGGCGTAAACATGTTCGGCGGAAGGAAAGCGCCGTTCCCTCACGTCGGCGGCGTAGGCGGCAATCGCCGCCTCGGCCCCAGCGCCTAGTTCGGCATAGCGCTTGACGAATTTCGGTCGAAAGTCGGTGAACATGCCCAGAAGGTCGTCGACCACCAGAATCTGGCCATCACACGCTGGCGAGGCGCCGATGCCGATTGTGGGGATGGCGATCTCTGCGGTGATCCGCCGTGCAAGCGGCTCGGGCACTTTCTCCAGGACCACCGAAAAAGCGCCGGCATCCGTGACCGAAGCGGCGTCACGCCTGATCCGGTCCGCATCGTCTCCCCGTCCCTGCAAGCGATAGCCGCCCAATGTGTTCACCGCCTGCGGAGTCAGCCCGATATGGGCCATCACCGGGACGCCGCGAGCCGTCAGGAAGCGGATGGTTGCTGCCATGTTCTCGCCGCCCTCGATCTTGACTGCCGCACAACCGGCCTCTCCCATCAGGCGGGCAGCGTTACGGAACGCCTGCTCCGGCCCCTCTTCGTAGGAGCCGAACGGCAGGTCGACGACCAAGAGCGCGCGCTTGAGCCCGCGCCGCACGGCCTGGCCGTGCATGATCATCATGTCGAGGGTGACGCCCAGGGTCGACGACAGGCCGTGCAGCACCATGCCTACGCTGTCGCCGACGAGAACGATGTCGCAGTGTCGATCAACCAGCTTCGCGATCGGCGCGGTATATGCCGTCAGGCAGACGAGCGGCGCCTGGCCTTTCCGGAAGCGAATATCTGGCGGTGTAATCGCCTTTGTATCACCAACTGCGCTCAACCCGCGCCTCCTTCCCTAACGTTACCAACCGTGGGTGTCGCGTTTGGCACATTTGTGTGCAGGTGCGAAGAGCTAAAATCACGCACGGGCACGATGTTGACGCGCCGACATTATCGTGGAAAACCAATCTAAATCGGTTCAGCTGCTTCCGTAAGCGTAACTCAGCCCAGCCGGATCAGGGATCATGGACCATCAGGGAAAGCCGACCAGGCAACTCAAATCTGGAGGGAAGAGGGGCAACAACGTCAATGCGGACCTGATCGCCGTCGTCGTCGCCATGAACAACAGTGTTCCCTGCGTTCTCACCATCCCGCAGGCAAACGCCCTGCCATCAGGTCCGTTCGAACTTGCTCACCGCTCACTGCAGTCCGGCCTCAGGGGATGGGTCGAACAACAGACCGGCCACCCGCTCGGCTATATCGAACAACTCTACACTTTCGCCGATCGCGACAGGATCGGCGCTGAGGAGCGCGTCATCTCGATCAGCTATCTCGCGCTCACACAGGCCGAAGACCTGGGCGCCGCAGCCAAGCGCTGCTGGGCAAGCTGGTACGACTATTTTCCATGGGAGGATCATCGCTCCGGCGCGCCGACGGCGGTGTTGGAAGATCTGCGGCCACGTCTGAGGGAGTGGGCGGGCAGCGCTGACGACACAGCCGTACGGCTTGACCGCCAGCGGCGCGCTGCTGTCGCCTTCGGCTTCGACGACCGGTCATGGAACGAAGAGTTCGCGCTGCAGCGTTATGAGCTTCTCTATGAGGCAGCGCTTGTGGAGGAAGCGGTGCGTGTCGGACCTTCAGCCGCGCCCACCGCGGTTCCAAGTAAATCCATGATCGCCGATCATCGCCGTATCCTAGCAACGGCTATTGCGCGGCTGCGCTCCAAAATCAAATACCGACCCGTCGTGTTCGAACTGATGCCGCCGCTTTTTACGCTCTTGCAGTTGCAGCAAACCGTTGAAGCGCTCTCCGGCAGGCTCATCAACAAACCAAATTTTCGCCGGCTCATCGAACAGCAGGAGCTGGTCGAAAAGACCGGGGAGACGACCACCGAAACCGGAGGCCGGCCGGCGCAGCTCTACCGCTTCCGCCACGACATTCTCGACGAGAGGCCGGTGGCCGGGACAAAATTGCCGCTTATGCGGGCTTGACATCCCTTATAGTCATAAAGGATATATACCTTATATTCTTGTAGACTATAATCGGAGGCTCGATGAGCGCCATCCTGCCTTCGAGCGCGGCTTTGTATGACCGCGTTCGGCGCGTTATCCCCCCGATTGAATGGCCGGTATTCGCCGATGATATCGATGCCATTCTTGATCTGAAGCGGCAGCGAAACGCCGTCATCCTGGCGCACAACTATCAGACACCGGAAATCTTCCATTGCGTAGCCGACATCGTCGGCGACAGCCTGGCGCTCGCCCGCAAGGCAATGACGGTTGAAGCGGATGTCATTGTGCTGGCCGGCGTTCATTTCATGGCCGAGACGGCAAAGCTGCTCAATCCGCAAAAGATGGTGCTGATCCCCGACCTCAGGGCAGGCTGTTCGCTGGCGGATTCGATCACTGCCGCGGACATCCGGCTGCTGAGGCAACGCTATCCGAGCGTGCCTGTTGTCACCTACGTCAACACATCGGCCGAAGTGAAATCCGAGTCCGATATCTGCTGCACCTCCGGCAATGCGAAGGCCGTGGTGGAGTCCCTTGGCGTTCCGCGTGTCATCATGCTGCCGGACGAATATCTGGCCCAGAACATCGCCGCCCAGACCGAGGTCGAGATCATCGCCTGGAAAGGCCACTGCGAGGTGCATGAGCGCTTCACACCGGCCGACATCCGAGAGTTGCGCGAAAGCCATCCCGGTGTGATCGTGCTCGCGCATCCCGAATGCCCGCCCGACGTGGTCGCAGAGGCCGATTTTTCCGGTTCAACTGCTGCCATGTCCGACTATGTCGAAAGGCAAAAGCCGCCACGCGTCGTGCTGATGACGGAATGTTCGATGAGCGACAATGTCGCGCTCCAGCATCCCGAGATCGAATTCATCCGCCCCTGCAATTTGTGTCCACACATGAAGCGGATCACGCTCACCAACATCCGCGTGGCTCTCGAGCAAAATCGGCATGTTGTGAGCATCGATCCTGAGATCGCCAGCCGGGCGCGGCTGGCTGTCGAGCGGATGCTGGCCGTATGAACGCGGACGTCCGTAGCTTTTTTGGCAGACCCATCATCATCGGCGGCGGCATCGCCGGGCTGATGACTGCGCTTTATATGGCGCCTGAGCCGGTGCTTCTTCTGTCGAGGACGCCACTCGGAACGGACACGTCCAGCATGCGGGCACAGGGCGGCCTGGCTGCCAGCCTCGCCGATGACGACAATCCGGCACTGCACCTGGCCGATACACTCGCCGCTGGCGATGGGCTGTGCGACGCGGAAATGGCAAGCCGAATCCTGCACGCGGCGCCCGGCGCGATCGAAACGCTGGAGGGTTTTGGGGTCCGTTTCGACTACACGCCGGAAAGGTCATTGCGCCTTGGACTGGAGGCTGCGCACTGCCGACGGCGCATCGTTCATGCCGGTGGCGACGGCACGGGACGCGAAGTCATGCGTGCCTTGGTCGCGGCTGTGCGTTCCGCCCCGTCGATCGTGGTCGTCGAAGGTGTGGAAGCGCGTCGGCTGGCGGTCAAGCAGAATGCGGTCCGGGGTGTCTGGGCAAGCTGTTCGATGGGTTCGGTATTCTTCGGCTCGCGACGGGTGGTCCTCGCAACAGGCGGGATTGGCGGCCTGTTTATCGACACCACCAATCCCTTGGGCAGTTGCGGACCAGGCCTGGCACTTGCAGCGCGCGCAGGTGCTGTCCTTGCCGATCTGGAATTCATCCAGTTCCACCCGACCGCGCTCGACGGGCCGGGCCGCCCCATGCAGCTCATCAGCGAAGCGGTTCGCGGCGAAGGCGCGATCATCGTCGATGAAGCCGGCCAGCGCTTCCTCGAAGGCTTACAAGGTGCGGAGCTCGCGCCGCGTGACGTGGTGGCGCGAGCGATCTGGCAACATCTCTCGAAAGGCCACCGCGCCTTTCTCGATGCGCGAGGGAAGCCCGGCACGACCTTCGCGCGGCAGTTTCCAACGATCGCAGCAGCCTGCCGCGTAGTCGGCATCGACCCGGCACATGACCTCATTCCTATCCGCCCCGCACAGCACTACCACATGGGTGGCGTCGCCGTGGATGGCGCCGGTCGCACCTCTGTTTCAGGACTTTGGGCCTGCGGCGAGGTAGCCTCCACCGGATTGCATGGCGCGAACAGGCTCGCTAGCAACTCCCTGACCGAGGCCATCGTGTGCGCGCGCTGGGTCGCGGAAAGCGTCGCCGGTACGCCTGCGCGCCGGACAAAGCCTGTCTTTGCACGCGATTACCCATCGCCCGACCCCATACCCGTGCGCCCTCTCCTCTCGAGCGCACTCGGCATCGTCCGGAATGGTGAATGTTTGAAAGCAACAGCGCGTGCTTTGTTGCCGCTCGCCGAGGCCAACGACGCGGCATCGGATTCCGCGTCTGTCGGGCTGATGATGACGATCGCCGCCTTGTCGCGCGAGGAAAGCCGTGGCGCCCACTACCGCGCCGACTTTCCGCATCGTGAAGCCGTTGCCAGACGTTTCGAACTTACTCTCGCCGATGCCCTGGCGGCAGCGCGGGAACTCGCACACGTCCCGAGCCTCGAGGGGGCCAGGTTATGAAGCTCGCACCACTTCCCACGGTCATGTTGGAGCCGCTTGTCCGGGCGGCTCTTCTCGAAGACCTTGGCAGAGCCGGTGACGTGACCACGGACGCCGTCGTCCCGAAAGAACACCAGGCGAGGACCGTGCTGGCGGCGCGCCAGTCGGGCGTTGTGGCCGGTCTCGATCTGGCGATGCTTGCTTTCCGGCTGATCGATCCTGACGTCGAAATCTCCGTGGAGCGGGCAGACGGCAGCAATGTCGTGGATGGCGAGATCATTGCAACAGTGATTGGCCCGGCCCGGGCCATTCTCACGGCCGAACGCACGGCACTCAATTTTCTGTGCCATCTGAGCGGCATCGCCACGGCAACGGCATCGATCGTGGCCGCGGTTCGCGGACATGGTGCGAAGATCGTCTGCACCCGCAAGACGACGCCCGGTTTGCGGGCAGTCGAAAAGTACGCCGTGCGCGCAGGAGGTGGCGCCAATCACCGCTTTGGCCTCGACGACGCCATCCTGATCAAGGACAACCACATTGCCATCGCCGGCGGAATTCGCACCGCGCTCGAGCGGGCACGAAACAGCGCCGGCCATCTCGTCAAGATCGAAGTCGAGGTCGATACCCTGGCCCAGTTGGAGGAGGTCCTTGGTTTCGCTCCCGATGCAGTCCTTCTCGATAACATGTCCCTCGACGATCTGCGTCGCGCCGTCGCAATCGTCGGCGGTCGGGCGATCACGGAGGCTTCAGGCACGATCACGTCCGATACGGCGCCAGCGATTGCCGCGACCGGCGTTGATCTGATTTCCATCGGTCGACTGACCCACAGCGCGCCGATCCTGGATATCGGCCTCGACTATCGGAGCTCATGATCGCGCGGCGAACGGACGGGAGCGGTCGATGACCTCCCTCTTCGTCAATCAGAAAGTGAAGACCCCGAAAAAGCCAGAACCGGAGAAACCGCATGGACCTGCACGCAACGAGTCCTACGACGACGATACAGCAAGCCGATGACGATGGGACGTGGACGTCGGAGAAAGCTCGGGCACTTCACGATGCGCCTTTCAACAATCTCCTCTTCCTGGCGCAAACGATCCATCGCCAGAATTTCGATCCCAACAAGGTCCAGCTCAGCCGGCTTCTCAGCATCAAGACCGGCGGATGCCCGGAGGATTGCGGCTATTGCAGCCAGTCGGCCCATCACGAGACCGGGCTGAAGGCTTCGAAGCTGATGGAGGTCAAGCGCGTCATCGCCGAGGCGACCAAGGCGCGTGACGCCGGCGCCACCCGCTATTGCATGGGTGCCGCGTGGCGCAATCCCAAGGCGCGCGACATGGATGCGGTCGTAGCGATGGTCGAAGGCGTCAAGGCGCTCGGCATGGAAACCTGCATGACACTCGGCATGCTCGATCTCGAGCAGACCGCTCGCCTGAAACAGGCTGGTCTCGACTATTACAACCACAACATCGATACGTCGGAACGCTACTATAGCGAGATCATCAGCACGCGCAGCTTTGCTGACCGGCTCGAAACGCTCGAGCTTGTCCGCCAATCCGGCATCAAGGTCTGCTGCGGCGGCATTGTCGGCATGGGTGAAGAGCCGGTGGACCGGATCGACATGCTGGTGACGCTGGCCAATCTGCCGGAACATCCGCAAAGCGTTCCGATCAATATGCTTATCCCGATCGCCGGAACGCCGCTGGCTGAAGCCAAGCCCATCGAGCCGATCGAATTCGTGCGCGTGATCGCACTGGCGCGCATCATGATGCCGAAATCGCATGTGCGCCTTTCCGCCGGCCGCACCGCGATGACCGACGAAATGCAGGCGCTGTGCTTCTTTGCCGGCGCCAACTCGATCTTCGTCGGCGACACGCTGCTGACGGCGGACAATCCGGGCGAAGACAAGGATACTCTGCTGTTCTGCCGTCTCGGCATAGAGCCGATGGAACTCGAGGCGCAATGAACGGGGCACCGCTGGGCCGGCACGAGGCGACCTTGCAGGGGCTGGAGCGTAGGGACCGGCTGCGGACGCTTTCGCCGCGCGCCGGGCTTGACTTCTCGTCGAACGATTATCTCGGACTTGCCGCCTCCAGGAGACTTGGCGAGGCGGTTGCGGCGGCGATTGCGCGGGGCACGCCGGTTGGTGCCACCGGGTCGCGGCTGTTACGCGGCAACGCACCGGAGCATGAGGAACTGGAGGCGGACGCGGCGGCATTCTTCGGCGCCGAACGCGCGCTGTTCTTCGGCAGCGGCTACATAGCCAACTTCGCACTGCTGACCGCGCTGCCGCAAAAGGGCGACCTTTTGGTCCTCGACGAGCTTGCTCACGCCAGCATGCATGAGGGAGCGCAGGCCGGGCGCGCCCAGTTCGTGCTGGCCACGCACAACGACGTCAACGCTGTCGAGGATGCGATCACGCACTGGCGCGCCGGCGGAGCCCTGGGCCGTGTCTGGATCGCAGTCGAAAGCCTCTACAGCATGGATGGCGACCGCGCGCCTCTTGCGAGCCTCGTCGCGCTTGCCGATCGGCACGAGGCATTCATCGTCGTCGACGAAGCACACGCCACCGGCGTCTGGGGACCGGACGGTCGCGGGCTGGCCGCCGCATTCGAGGGCCGCGACAACATCGTCGCGCTTCACACATGCGGCAAGGCGATCGGCGCGTCGGGCGCGCTTGTCACCGCTCCACGAACGTTGTGCGACTACCTCGTCAACCGGTGCCGGCCATTCATCTACGCCACAGCGCCATCGCCGCTGATGGCAGTGGCAGTGCGCGAAGCACTCGCAATGCTCGTCGATGAGCCTTTGCGCCGTCTCCAGTTGCAGGAGCGCGTTGCCTTCGCCGGTCGCAAATTGGCGGAGCGCTGTGGCGTGAAGCCCAGCGGCTCCCAGATCCAGCCGGTTGTCATTGGCGACGTCAGGCGCACCATGGCGGTGGCGGCGGCACTACAGGCGCGCGGCTTCGACATACGCGGCATCCGCCCGCCGACGGTGCCGGAGGGCACGTCGCGTCTGCGCATTTCACTGACGCTCAACGTCGACGAATCCGATACCTCGGCCATGGTCGAAGTGCTCGCCGAGGGGTTGGGCTCGGCATGACCCTGCGCCTCGTCATCACCGGAACAGATACCGGAATTGGCAAGACGGTCTTCTCGGCTGGACTCGCCGGCCTGCTTGACGGCTTCTACTGGAAGCCGGTGCAATCGGGCCTTGACGGCGAAACCGACAGCGAGATTGTCGGGCGGCTTGCCGGCCTGCCCATGGGACGCGTGCTGCCGGAGGTCTACCGTTTGAGGAAGCCGCTCTCGCCGCATCGCTCGGCCGAGATCGACGGCGTCTCGATCGAGGCGGCGGACCTCTCGGTTCCCTGCGTGCCGGCGCCGCTCATCATCGAGGGTGCGGGCGGGCTGATGGTGCCGCTCAACCGCCGCACAAGCTTCATCGACATATTCGCACAGTGGCGACTGCCGGTCATTCTGTGCGCCCGCACCGCGCTCGGCACAATCAACCACACCCTGCTGTCGATCGAGGCCCTGCGGGCGCGCTCCATCCCGCTGGCCGGTATCGCCTTCATCGGCGATGAGATGGCCGACACGCAACAGACAATCGTGGAGTTCGGCGGCGTGCCGCAGCTCGGCAGGCTGCCGCACCTCGATCCGCTAACGGACAAGACGCTGAGAGACGCAATGATTGCGGGCTTCGGCTTCGCCTCGATTGCCGGAGGCGAATGATGTCGCAGTCTCGAGTCTGGCATCCGTTCACCCAGCACGCGCTAGAGCCGACGATCCCCGAAATCGTCATGACCGAAGGCGCCTATCTCCATAAGGCCGACGGCACGCGCATCCTGGACGCCATCTCCTCCTGGTGGGTCGTCACGCACGGCCACCGCCATCCGCGCATCATGAAGGCTATCGAGACAACCGCGTCGAGCCTCGATCAGATCATCTTCGCCGGCTTCACCCACGAGCCGGCCGAACGCCTGGCCAGGGCGCTTGTCGGCCTCGCGCCAGCCAGCCTTGACTGGGTGTTCTACTCCGACAGCGGCTCGACCTCCGTCGAGGTCGCGCTGAAGATGGCGCTCGGCTATTTCCGCAACATCGGCGCACCGCGCTCGCGCATCGTCGTCATGGAGCACAGCTATCATGGCGACACGATCGGCACGATGAGCGTCGGCGCCCGCGGTGTGTTCAACGCTGCCTACGAGCCGTTGCTGTTCGAGGTCGATACCATCCCCTTCCCGGCCGCCGGGCGAGAGCAGGAGACGCTGGATCGGTTCGAGGCCGTCAGCCGCGACCGGCACGCCGCCGCGCTGATCGTCGAGCCGCTGGTGCTCGGTGCGGGCGGCATGCTGATGTACCCGGCCTGGGTTCTGGCCGAACTGAAGAAGATTGCCGAAGCCTCCGGCACGCTGCTGATCGCCGACGAAGTGATGACCGGCTGGGGCCGCACTGGAACCATGTTCGCCTGCGATCAGGCCGCGATCTCTCCGGATATCCTGTGCACCTCGAAGGGCTTGACCGGCGGCGTGATCCCGCTAGCCGCCACGCTCGCCACCGATGCCATCTTCCAGGCCCATTATTCCGAAGACCGTAAGAAAACCTTCTTTCATTCGAGCTCATACACCGCCAATCCGATTGCCTGCGCGGCAGCGCTCGCCAATGTCGAGATCTGGCGCGACGAACCAGTGGCCGAGCGGATCGCGGCCTTGAGCGGGAT
>NZ_JAOWPT010000027.1 GCF_025753855.1 Mesorhizobium sp. ZC-5 | reverse complement strand
TTGGTGACCGGCGTCCTGTCGATGAAGAACCCGTCGACCTTCACGCTGTGGGCGGGAGCTTCTTCCTTGTAGTGATCGTCGGAGCCCATGCGGAAGGTTCCACCCGGAACGAACAGCATCCCGGGAGGACAGTTGGCAACCTCCCTGACGGTGCTGACTGTTACGGCTTCAAAAGCATTCATGTTACGCGCCCAAATTGTCGACGACCGCCCACAAGGCCGCCTTCCTGATCCCCGAAAACCCGCTGGTCATCGCCACACACCTCGTGCAAACCCAAGTCATGCGTTTCTCCTTGGCGGGAAACCCTGGTTGTCATCTACGATTGGCAAGATACGCGAGGATTTCGTCCTCCAATTCCCTGATCAGCTGGCGGTAATCCTCTGCTTTTGCGTGATCTTCCTCCCAGCGTGCCAGCGCGCGCGTCGCCGCGGCGTGGTCCTCGCAAATCGCCCGGAATTCGGGGTCATGCGAATATTGACGCCTGATCTCGAACTCATGCCCGCTGAAGCGGCGTATGATGGGCACCAGATCAGGCATTCAGCTTGACCTCCATCGGGCAGGCTCAGCGAATGTCTCCTACCGTCGCGTAAGTTTTCGCAGGCACGCAAGGTACGAACAGGTGCGAACGGTGCACATGCATCGCTCACGATAGGTTCAGGGATGCGAATGGACTTTGCCTGCCGGCGCTTATATCGTGAAGTTAGCTTTGGTGGCGCAGAGTTCTCAACGCATGAACTCGTTATATTCATCTGCCCTAATGAATGCTTCTTCCGACGAAGCCGTTACGCAGGATGAAATTCGCGCGGAGCTTGCACGAATATTGGCCAGCCCCGAATTCAAGGCTTCGCCTCGACGCCGGGAGATGCTCATTTTCCTTGTCGATGAGATGCTCGCCGGGCGTGGCGGCGAGCTAAAAGGATATACCATCGGTACATCCGTCTTCGGCAGAGGTCCCGATTTCGATGCGCAGTCGGATCCGGTCGTACGTCTCGAGGCAAGACGCCTGCGCCGTGATCTCGCCAGCTACTATGTATCGGCAGGTCGTGCAGACTCCCTGCGAATCTCGATACCCACCGGCCATTACGTGCCGGATATCCGTCGCACCGCGGATAGTGATTTACCGTCCAAAGGCGAGATTGGCACTGGCGGTTCGGACATAAGCAAAACGGACCCGGATCCCCCTGCAACACATATCAGGCGAGGCGTCGACTATTTAGGGGGAAAGCCGGTTCGGCGGACAGCCGCCCTAGTGGTTGCCTTCGCTCTTATTGCCGCCTTGGGTTACATGTATTTTGGGCGGTTGCCTCCCGGAGATAGTTCAGAGTCCCTGCCTCTCCGTGGTCCGGCCGTTTTGGTGCGGCCCTTCAATTCGCATGGCGACAGCTCCAACATACCGATCCTTGCCGCTGGAATTTCCGAGAGGCTAATTGCCGACCTCAATCGGTTCCCTGGCATTCGCCTGTACGTGCCACGTGCCAATGATGACCAAACCGCGCTCGCCGACCTGATCGGGGCGAAAGAGCCGGATACGACATCGTTTGTTCTGACCGGCAGTGTTAACGCCCAGGGGACTGGCGTACGGATCGGAGCTCAGCTCGTCGACGTGATGTCGGGCCGCGTGATCTGGGCCGAGCAATTCGACCGGCAGCTCGAGGCGAGTTCCTTGCTGGACCTGGAAGCCGACATCGCCACCGCAATCGCGACCGCAATCGGCCAGCCATACGGAGTCATCCACACCGAATTGACCGGCCGCCTGCCTCACGGGTTCAAACCGGAAATGCCGAGCTATGAATGCGTGCTCCGCGCCTACGCCTACCGTCGGACTTTCGCCACGGAACTTCACGCCCCGATTCTGGCCTGCCTCGAGGCGTCGGTCAAGCGAGATCCAGAGTATGCGGACGCCTGGGCCATGCTAGGATGGCTACGCATGGATGCAGCCCGGTTCAACCTGGTTGCTCCGGAGGACATGTCTCTCGCCTACTCCCGTGCGCTCGAAGCCGCGTCCCGTGCCGTTGCGCTTGACGGCAGAAACGTGCTGGCATTCAAGGCACTGGCTTCCATCAACCACTACATCGGCAACTACGATGAATCGGAGCGTATCCAGCGACAGGCGCTGGCCCTCAACCCGAACGATCCTGACACGCTGGCTCAACTCGGCTGGCGATTGGCTGTCCGCGGCCGGTTCCAGGAAGGCATCCCATATCTCCACAAGGCGATCGAACGGTCGGTTCTGCCCCCCGGCTGGTATTACCATCTAATTGCCATCGACCACTACATGAACGGACGCTATGCTCAGATGCTCGAAGCAGCCAACAAGAGCGCCACCGACAATTCGAGCATCAGCTGGTCGCTTGTTGCCATCGCGCAGGGAGCTCTCGGCAACGATGCGGCAGCTCGAGAGGCTCTTGCGAAAATGGCCGTGATATCACCTTTGCTGAATCGCGATCCCACGGCAGCCTACCGTCGACATCAAGCGACTGAAGAGATCATCCAAGCGCTGGTTGCTGGCCTTAGCGAGGCTGGCTGGCACAGACAGGCAGCTCAACAATAGCCCGGACAACGCGAGGGCGGCCGGATCACGTTCCTGTTCGCGAAAAATAGGCGGCATGAGATTTGAAACGCTGTGATAACGCGTGAAAGGGGCGCGCGGAGCAACGGCAGTCAAGTTTCGCAGGTGCATGCAAAACCCATAGTGTACACAGTCCATGCCGATGGAACTTTACGCGCAGTCCAAAAAGCGCACTTGACGACAAGATTAAATAAGGTATGTTCCCGTTTCGTTCAAAGTGGATGCCGATTTTTAACCGGCAGGAAACTTTTGATGTGCGATCGACCGGTGGGTCGGCGCGTTGTCGCGGCTCGGTCGGAGCTGCGTCACTAAGCCAGTCATCGGAGTCGCCCCTCGAATTCTTCGCAAGGGAGCGAATCCATGACCGACGACAGACCTTTCCCAAATTTGGTGCCCCCGCATTCAGCCGAGCTTTCCGGATCGATAGCGCTGTCGGCCCGGATCGCGATAGCGACCTGATCCAAACGCCGCTCCCAATCCTTCAAGCTCGCTGAACCCTGCCGGACCCATCGGCTGCATTCCAATTCAGCGGCGCTCCATCGAATTCGTCATCGTCAGGCGCGTGGCCGACGTCCGAGGAGGCTATTGTGATCCCTCAAGAACCCACCCCTGCGGAAGGCCGGAAAGCGACCTTGCGGACGGGCAGCGATTTCTCGCCGTTCCGGACCACTGTACCGCACAGGAAACCCGAACCGCCCCTGGCCCATTGTCGCCCGCACGGCATGTGGACGGAGCCGAGCAGCTTTCCGTCCTATAGGAGCGGTTACTCCGTCAGTTATTGGGGACGGGAGCAGCATGCCTTCCTCGTGCTTGTCGAGGTCGACCCGCGCGTCCGCAGCATTCGTGCCAGGCCCGAAACTTTCGAATGGTTCGACGGAAAGAATTGGATCGAGCACACTCCCGCCTTCGGTGTCTGAACGGACCGCGGATGCGGGATGTTCGACATCGAACGAAAGGGCGGGCCGACAGCCTTGTCCGAATTGAGGACAAAGGCATTGCGTTCGGCTCTGGGACGCTCCGGCACCGTGTACAAGGTTTTCCCGCTCAAGGAACTCAGGTTTAATCCCAGGTTGGCCAACTCGAAGCAGGTCAACTCCTGCGCCAATATCGAGTTTCCGGATGGCGAGGACAACAGGGTCGCCATGGCCGTCCCAGTTTCAGGTGCCGCGACTGTGAGCGAGATCGCTCCGGCATCCCGTCAGGAGAAACTTTGACGGCAATTCTTCATCTCGCTTGGCACGGAATCCTTGAGATCGACATGGGTGTCGCGTTCTCCCACTCCAGCAAGGGTCCGGAGGGTGGTGCGATGACCAAAATCCTGCTGCCCAAGGGAACTCTTGTCACCTTCAACGGAATTGCAGGAATGGCCGACGGCCGAAGCATCGATCTGGAAGGCTATTGGATCAGTCCGAACAACGGCCCCAGCATTCCGTTGCCGTCAGTGACCGTCAGATCGAGGACGGCCTGTCGGACGGCTCATTCCGCATGGGTGCGGAGAAGGATCAACTGGGCAACGAGAATTCCCGGATTGCGACGGTTGACGTCGGCGTCAACTCCGTGGAACCGAGGGGGCAATCAAGGCAACTTATGGGTCACAGGACAGAAGTTGTGATTCCCTGTCCTGCTTTAGGCAGCAATGCGCCTCCATTCCTGCCGTTTGATCAGCCTTCGCGAATGCCCGAAAGCGGACATCGTGTCCTGAAGGCGGTCGTTCAATTACCTTGAACGCCATCGCTGATAGCCTCATCGATCCAGGTCCGGGTCTCCGATAGCAGCTCGTCAGACAGTGCCTGATCTTCAATCCCGCGCGCGATGATCATGGCGCCGACCATTGCGGCCCAACTGACGATTGCCAACCGACGGCGTTCGGCGGGCTCGCATTTGATCCCCGAGGCGATTCTGTCGATCTGAGCGCGCGTGCCACCACTCATGGCATGGCGGGCAGCTGCGCTCTGATGGCGCGTCGCCGCCGCCATGCCTGCTGTGGGGCAACCCTTGCTTGGATTGTCGCGGTGAAGCGGTGAAAGGTAGCGCTCGACGTAACTCGACAGGTTGAACGGCGCGCTGGAATCGACCTTGAATACATGGTCGAGGGTCTTGGCGACGAGGGCTTCCTTGGAGTCGAAATGGCCATAGAAGCCGCCATGGGTAAGCCCGGCGGCGTTCATGATCTCGGACACGGTTACCGCATCGAAGCCTTTCTCGCGAAAGAGCTCGCTGGCTGCGTCCAGAATCCGGATGCGGTTTTGCGCCATCTGCTCGCGTGTGACTCTCATTGTCTGCCTCAGTGGACGTGACAGCTCCGCGTTGCGGCACCATCAGCATATATGATGAATGTCATCAATATAGGAGTTTTGGCCGTTTTGGACAAGGCGGCAGCGGCACGTGCTCGAGCCCTGGGAGAATTCCGTCAGCGAGCCGTTGACATTTACATGACGCTTATCATATTTAGCCATAATGATGACGGTCATCATGTAAAACCAGAGAGATACGTTATGATCCAACTGCCATCTGTCCTCATCACCGGCGCCTCATCG
The DNA here is from genome assembly GCF_025753855.1 of Mesorhizobium sp. ZC-5. GTDB lineage: Bacteria > Pseudomonadota > Alphaproteobacteria > Rhizobiales > Rhizobiaceae > Neomesorhizobium. The sequence goes on along the minus strand of NZ_JAOWPT010000027.1, from coordinate 13,076 downwards.
GGCATTGGCGCAACCTATGCCGATCGTATGGCCCGGCGCGGCCACGACCTGGTTCTGGTCGCCCGCGATGGTGCAAGAATGGAAGCGTTGGCCGCCAAGCTCAGGCAGGATACGGGGGTGGCCATTGATGTTCTTCGCGCCGATCTGACCAACCGCGACGATCTAGCCAAGGTCGAAGGCCGCCTACGCGATGACGAGAAGATCGGCATTCTGATCAATAATGCCGGCGCCGCTCTCGGTGGTGCGTTCGACCAGCAGTCGCTCGACGATATGGAACGTCTGGTTGCGCTCAACACGACCTCGGTTCTACGGCTTGCCAATGTCGCCGCCAGTCGCTTCGCAAAAGAGGGCGCCGGCTCGATCATCAATATTTCTTCGGTCGTCGGCCTCGTTCCCGAGTTCGGCCAGACCGTCTACGGCGCCACTAAGGCCTTCGTCACCTTCCTGTCCCAAGGCATGAACCACGAACTGGCACCCAAGGGCGTCTATGTGCAAGCCGTGCTGCCATCCGCCACTGCCACCGAAATCTGGCAGCGCGCCGGTGCCGATACCAGCACCATGCCGACCATGATGGCCGTGGACGAACTAGTGGATGCGGCCCTGGTGGGCTTTGACCGCCGCGAGACGATCACCATTCCTCCGCTGCCCGAAGTGGCCCAGTGGGACAATTACCAAGCCGCTCGCCACGCCATGCTTCCCGGCTTCGGCAACATGCATCCCGCAGAGCGCTACCGCACCTCCAACTGATCGCTGTCGATCCTGCCGCACCGCCTCGCCGCATTTGCCGGCCAGCTGGAACCACCATCATGAAAGCCCATCTCCTCGATCACTACAAACAGGACGCATTGCGCCTCGGCGATATCCCAATGCCCCAGACGGGCGATGGAGACGTCCTGATCGAGGTCCATGCGGCGGGGCTCAACCTGCTCGATTCCAAGATCCGCAGTGGCGAGTTCAAGGGCATCCTGCCGTACAAGCTGCCAATCGCCCTTGGGCATGACGTTGTTGGCGTTGTGGCTCGGGTCGGTCGAAATGTGCGGGATTTCAAGCCCGGCGACGCGGTCTATTCGCGTGTCCCCGACGGCCGCATCGGCACGCTGGCCGAGTTCATTGCCGTGAAGGCGGACGACGTCGCGCTGAAACCTTCCAACCTGACCATGGTGGAAGCAGCATCCGTCCCCCTGGTGGGCCTGACTGCCTGGCAGTCCCTGGTCGAGCGCGCGGGCGTCCGGAAAGGCCAGAAGGTGCTGATCCACGCTGGTTCAGGCGGCGTCGGTACCTTTGCCATTCAGTTGGCAAGGCATCTGGGTGCCACTGTGGCAACGACGGCAAGCGCGGCCAACAAAGACCGTGTCACGAGGCTGGGCGCCGATGTTGTCATCGACTACCGCAAGGACGCCTTCGAAAAAGCGGTGTCGGGTTATGATGTCGTCCTCCACAGCCTCGATGCCGAAACGCTCGAAAAATCGCTGGATGTGCTCAAGCCCGGCGGCCAGCTCATCTCCATTTCGGGTCCGCCCGACCCTGCCTTCGCCAGGCAGCGGGGCCTCAATTTGGTGCTTCAGTTTGCCGTACGCCTGATGAGCTCCGGCATCCGCCGGAAAGCTAGGGCCCGGAAGGTCAACTACTCGTTCCTGCTCATGAAGGCAGATGGCGCGCAACTGCGTCAGATCACCAATCTGCTCGAAGCCGGGACGATCAAACCGGTGATCGACCGCGTCTTTCCCTTCGACGCCGCCAACGAGGCGTTGGCCTATATCGAGACAGGCCGCGCCAAAGGCAAGGTCGTCGTGCAGCTCAAGTAAGGCTACCAGGACACGCCCGGCATCTAAGGCTCGCGCCGGGTATGTCCGGTTTTGAGGATCGCCCGTGATGGCCGGAATAGCAACAATGGGGTCGAGAGCCGAAAGGCTGCTGTGGGCGGGACTTATCCCAGAGCCGGACTGTCAGCAACCGGCCCCCGACAAGACGGAAATTCCGCTCAATCCGTGCTCAAACTGCCGCCGGACATCGGCAAAGGGGTGGGGAGCTTCCAGTCGCTTCGGGCCGGTAATCTCAGTCGTCGGAGTTCCGCGACTTCGGCAGCGATTGATTTTCGTGGATCGACCCTGACGCTTGGGCCAAGCCTTCACACGACCCTGTTTTCTCGAAGAGTCTCCTTGAACAGTTCGAAGGCCGTCGTCCCCCTCCGATCTGGGTAATAGAGGTGGTAGCCGGCGAACGGCTCGCACCATGGCTCCAGCAGGCGCGTGAGACGGCCATCGGCGATCGGCGCCGCCACCAGATCCTCCAGGATGTAGAGGATGCCGAAACCCTCAAGGGCGGCGGCCACAATCAGGTCGCCGTCGTTGAACACCGGCCCGCGGCCTGGCGTGACTGTCACCGCACGGCCCTCGCGCTCGAATGACCAGGGAGACAGGTCGCCCTGCGCGTCGCGGTAGGAGATACAGCGATGCGCCGTGAGATCAGCGGGCTCCATCGGCGCCGGATGGTCGCTCAAATAGCCAGGTGCGGCCACCACTGCAACGCGAAGCGGAGGGCAGATCGCCAGCGCGATCATGTCCTTCTCCAGTCGCTCGCCGAGCCGGATGCCGGCATCGTAGCGGCCTGCAACGACGTCCGTCATCGCACCCTCCACGCACACCTCCACCTCAATGCCGGGGTGGCGGCGCATGAAGGACGGGAGCATCGGCCACAGCAACGTGTCCGCGGCGTGCTTGCCCGTCGTGATCCGGACGGTGCCGATTGCTGCCCCACGTACCTGGGACAGCGCCTCGATCTCGTCGTCCAACCCGGCCAGTGCCGGCGACAGGGTGGCGAGCAGGCGCTCGCCGGCGGCGGTCGGGGCGACGCTGCGCGTCGTGCGGGTGAGTAGGCGAAAACCGAGTTGGCCCTCCAGCCGCTTCATGGTCTAGCTCAACGCCGACTGGGTGACTCCGAGGCGCCTCGCGGCACGCGTGAAGCTGCGGTCGGAGGCGATCGCCGCGAAGATGGCGAGATCGCCGAGCTGATCCGGACGCATTGATAATCCCTGCTACTGGGGCCCATTACTAATTAGGCGATTACCTCGATCAATTAGCATGACTACTTAGCTAGTAACAGTGGAAGAAGCGAGGAGCAGGCGATGGGTAAGGTTTGGCTGGTGACGGGCGCAAGCCGAGGACTTGGACGCGAGATCACGCGCGCGGCGCTCGATGCGGGGGAAACGGTCGTGGCAACGGCGCGGTCCGCTGACGCGGTGCGCGATGCCTTCGCGGGCGAGCACGATCGCCTGCACGCCCTCGCGCTCGACATCACCGACGCCGAAGCGGCGAACTCGGTCGCCGCCGAGACCACCGAGCGGTTTGGTGCGATCGACGTGCTGGTCAACAATGCCGGCTATGCCGAACTGGGGTTCTTCGAGACCTTCACCGATGCCGCGGTGCGGCGTCAGTTCGAGGTCAACCTGTTCGGCACGATGAACGTCGCGCGCGCGGTCGCCCCCCACATGCGTGAACGTCGCTCAGGCCTCGTCGTCACCATCTCGTCGGTCAGCGGGCTTGTCTCCAACGGCGGAGGAGCGGTCTACTCGGCCTCGAAGTTCGCGGTCGAGGGATGGATGGAGGGCTTTGCGCAGGAGCTGGCACCGTTGGGCATCCGCTCGCTCCTGGTCGAGCCGGGGATGCTGCGCACCGACTTCATGGACCAGAAGTCGGCGAGCTTCGGCAGCATCGACATTCCGGACTATGCCGAAGCTGTGGCGCAGTATCGCGCGTTCGTAGACGGAGCGAACGGCAACCAGCCCGGCGATCCGAAGCTGCTCGCTACGCGGATTGTGGCGCTTGTTTCGCAGAGCGAAATCCCGTCGCGGCTCGTGTTCGGCGACGACGCCCGGCAGTGGGCCGGCGAGAAGGTTCACCGATTAAGGCAGGAGATCGCCCAGTCCAAACAGGCAGAACGGCAGCTTTCCGCCTAGCGGTTCCCATGACCGGACTGTCTGCACCCGGCCCCCTTTCTGCCTGTGCCGCGAAACCATGATCAGAGTCCGAGACCACGCTTTCGAGCGAACGACCAATCGATGCCGCCATCGTTGCGTGCGATGCCCGAGATGTGCTTCTCAAAATACCTCTCTATAGAAGGCACCCAAGGCACGAGCCGAAAGCCAAGCCCGTCGTCCATCATCGCAAACCGGCCAGAGGCGAGTAGGAAACGTCGTCTGTAGATGCCTGAGACGCTGTCGCCATTTTTGACCCTCGCGAATGAGAGGCCTGTTTCGGATGCAAGCCGCTGCCCGAGTGCATCGACCTCGCGATGGCCCAGCGTTGCAATCATGTTGCCGGCGAGTCTTACCTGTTCACCGGATCGATGGGCGAAGCCCTGCTCAATAAGGTGCTCGGTGCGTGCCTCGAGTGCCCTCCTCACTTCCCGACCAAAGCCGCCCTCCCCCAGCTCGACCGCGTCCCGTGTGACGAGATGGCGGTCGAGCCAAGTCGCGCCGTCGGCCCTGATCTGCTCGGTGATCGACAGGTCGGATCGGGTAGCAAGAGCGATATGGCTACGTCCTTTCGCGTCATCGTATCGCCGAAGCTCAACTATGGAGCCCGGTGCCGAGTCTCCGGTCGCATCGACATGATGGAAGCGGATGTGATGCGCGCGACCGTCGATGCCATCGACAATTGCGTAGGATGATCGAAAAGCTGACGTTCCGTGTGGCGTTGGACACGGACGTCGAAAAAGTCCGCAAAATCTTCAAGAAAATCGGGCAGGACATTATGGCCGATCCGGAACTCGCCGGCGATCTGCTGGAACCATTCAAGAGTCAGGGAATTTCCGAGGTCGAGGACGGCACGCTGGTCATCCGGGCAAAATTCAAGGCGAAAGCTGGCAAACAGTCGATGATCCGCCGCGCAGCCCTGACTGCCGTGCATCGGGCCTTCCAGGAAAACGGCATCAAGGCAGTTCCCAAACCGCTGACTTCCGGTTCCATCGCAGCGCCAGCTACCTGAGCACTCCGGGATAGTCACAGCCGCGACGTGCTGATCCCGTCTGTCCTGACCTCAATGTTGCGTGGCAGGCGTCTGGAGCTGGTGCAGTCCAGCCAACTTGCGCGTTTGCTCACCGTGCAGCGCAAGGCCGATATCTGGCTTGGAGCGCCCACCTTCACAGATAGGCACAAGGAAACGTGGCGTTTGCTTCTCCAGAACTCCGCCGCGGACACGTGGACAATGGCGACAAACCTTGATCGTGGCGTTAGGCTCTTTGCAGTTTGTGGGCGTGATCCAGGATTGAATGGAAAAGAACGCGCAAGCGTTCTGTCTCGGTAGTGGCGTTCACGGGTAGCTAATCGTGGCGCGGCTCTCGCGTCTGCTAAACTGGAATTCCTGAACCCCGAAGAGGACTTTGCCGAATGGCCATCAAGGAATCGCAATAGCCCTTCTGAGACATTCCTTGGGCGAACCTGCGATGTTGCTCACTTCGAAAAGGACCCGGCCACGGCAGCCGATGACGCCCTGTCCCCCCACACCGACGCCACGGTACTTGAGTATATCTCTGGACTACATTTCGCTCGCGCCCCGCAACTGCTATCTTGAAGATATGAATGGTAATCTGAGTTGCTCCTGCACTTGAAATCATGACGGGGTATACCTCAAGGACGTTGTCATATAGGGCTTGGCTGGTGGGAGCCTGCCTCTTTTTTTTCACGTTTGGGGCGAACTCAGCAGACCCAAAGCACGTACTTTTGCTGCACTCGTTCGGTCGCGATTTTGCGCCTTTCAGCGAGATGACGAAAAGTTTTCACGCGGCGCTGGTGAAGCGATCGCCGGAGCCTCTTGATTTTTATGAGGTGTCGATTTTTACAGCCAGGTTTCGAGAGCCCGAGAACGAAGATTCGCTGGTCAAATACCTGCAGGATCTTTTTTCCGGGCGCAGGCTTGATTTGATTGTAGCTCAAGGGGGCCCGGCTGCGTCCTTCGTTGAGAAATATCGGCAACAGCTGTTTTCTGACACACCCATACTGATAGCCGGTGTGGACGCACGGCTCACGGCCGCTGCCGCCCTTACACCCAATGACACCTACATCGGGGTCAAGCTCGATCTTCCGGCTTTCGTCGAAAATATTCTGCGCGTGCGACCCGAGACAACAAACATTGCAGTCGTCATCGGAAATTCTCAAAACGAGCAATTCTGGGCTCGTGAATTGCGTCGCGAGTTTCAACCGTTTGCAGACCGCGTGCACTTCGAATGGCTCAACGAGTTGTCGCTCGATGAAATGTTACGCCGGGTCGTTGAACTGCCGCCGCAATCCGCCGTTCTCTATTTTATGCTGGCGGTTGATGGAGCGGGTGCCGTGCATCCGCTGGATGCCGCCTTCACACGGCTACGCGAGGTCGCTACCGTGCCTGTCTTCGGCTATGGCGACTACCATTTGGGGCAGGGCTCGGTAGGCGGGCCTTCAGATCAAACTCAAGCCATTGGCCAGCAAACCGCTGACGTTGCTGTCCGTATTCTTGCGGGCGAGAGGGCGGGCGACATCAAGATTCCACTATTTGGACTTGGGCTACCGGCCTACGATTGGAGGGAGTTGCAGAGATGGGGGATTAGCGAAGCCAGCCTGCCGCCAAACAGTGAAGTTCGCTTTCGGTCGCCGAGCGTGTGGGAGCTCTATCGCTGGTATATTGTCGGGGCGATTTCGCTCATCGCCATTCAGTCACTTCTCATCGTGAGCTTTCTCGTGCAACGGGCCAAGCGGCGTTCGGCCGAAGGCGGCATTCGAGCAAAGGAAGGCGAGCTTCGCGTCAGCTACGACCAAGTTCGCCAGTTGGCTGGCCGGCTCATCTACGCCCAGGAAGAGGAGCGGACCCGAATTGCGCGGGAACTTCATGATGATGTCGGACAGCGCGTCGCGTCGCTGTCAATCGGCTTAAGCAGCCTCAAGCGACGCGTCCCGAATCCTGATGAAATTGCACGAAGCGAGTTGTCCGGACTTCAACAGCAGGTCGTGGGATTGGCGAAGGACCTGCGGGATTTGTCGCACGAACTCCACCCAGGAGCGCTTGAGCATGTCGGATTGCTGGAGGCGTTGCGGGGCCGCTGCGAGGAAATCAACGGCGAGTCCGGCACAAGGGTAGATATCGAGGTTGCCGATGGATGGTCCGAAGTCGCGGACGACATCGAACTTTGTCTTTACCGGGTCGCACAGGAGGCGCTTCGAAACATAACGAAGCATGCCGATGCCACAACGGCCCGCATATCGCTCGCGCGTCAGAACGGTCAAGTTGTGATGCGGATTACCGATGACGGACGCGGCTTCCAGGAGAATGGCTCTAACGGACAGCATGGGATCGGGCTTTTGAGCATGCGTGAACGCGTCAGAATGCTTGAGGGGAGTTTCGAGGTGGAGTCTTCCAGTCGAGGTACCGTCGCCACTGTCGTCATTCCGACGGGAGAGAGGCATTGAGACCGCGGATTATCCTTGCGGACGACCATGTGATGGTTGCCGAAGCACTTGGCCGGTTGATCGATGAGGTCGCCGATCTGGTTGGACGGGTCGCCGATGGTCAGCAACTCGTCGAGCAAGCGCGGCGTCTCAAACCGGACATCATAGTTTCGGACATCACCATGCCGGTGATGAGTGGCTTGGACGCCCTGCGTCAACTCAAGTCGGAGCAGTCCAGCGCGCGCTTCATATTCCTGACAGTTCACACCGAGGCGAGCGTTGCCACGGAAGCCATGCGCGCCGGAGCATGCGGGTATCTTCTGAAGGCGGCTGCCGGCGAAGAACTGCTCGAAGCCATCCGCGCCGTCATGGCCGGCCGAATATATCTGACACCACACATCACCGGGGACGTCTTGCGGACGATTTCACTGCCCGCGGATGGACAAGAACACCGCCTTACCCCTCGCCAAAGGGAAATCCTGCGACTGGTCGCGCAAGGCAAGCGCATGAAGGAGATTGCGGCTGAACTGAAGATTTCCGTGCGCACCGTCGAGGATCACAAATCCCAGTTGCTGCACGTCCTCGGCGTCAAGAGCACCGCTGATCTGATCAGATATGCCGTGAAGCAGGGGCTCATTTCCGACTGATCTGATTTCCGGGTTCCAGAACCCCGAGCCTCCCGATTTCCCGCCCTGCCCCGTGACTTCCGGAACGGTAACCCCGGGATTTCCACGTCTTGCCCTCCGGGGTTTCCCCGATGCGCCAGACTGGCTGCACTCGTAGCATCCACCAATAGCAGGCCTGATACTCAAGCCAGAGAGACCTCACGTGGCACGCAGCCGCCTCGTACTTGCCGAGGATCACACTGAGATGGCTGAGCACGTCCGATCCCTGCTTGGCGATTACGACATCGACATCGTGCTGGATGGAGAGGGATTGATAGCTGCAGTGAGTGCAAACGCACCCGACATTATCGTTTCCGACATCACAATGCCAGGCACCAGCGGGCTGGCGGCGGCACGCGACATCCTCGCCATGCATCCAAACGCACGCATCATCTTCCTGTCGGTTCACGATGAGCCGGCCATAATCAGAAAAGCAATCGACCAAGGGGCTGCCGGATATGTGGTGAAGTCCGATGCGGGTGACGAACTGGTCGACGCTGTCCAAACGGTTCTTGGCGGCGGCCACTACCTTTCCTCGTCTGCTCGGGCTGCGCTGAAGGGCGGACCTTGAGCCTAATCAGGAGGCTTGGTTCGCGCTAGAGCTTGTCTCGTCTCTGCCCGCAAGGGTCTTGCAAAAAATACTTCCAAGTGGAGGAACCTCTGATGAACAGAGCAACCCGGAAATCATTCGCACAGGCCATAGCGGCATCCGCTGTGGCGCTGGTCCTGACGATCGGCCTGGGACCTTCAGCCACCGTGGCCGATGAAGCCGAGGCCAAGACCCTTCTTAAGACGATGTCCGACTATCTCGCCGCGCAGAAGAGCATTTCGTTTGCATACGACACCAATCTCGAGATCGTCACCAAGGACCACCAAAAGCTCCTGCTGGCGAGTTCGGGCGCTGTCGACCTCAGCCGGCCCGACAGGTTTCGTGCGACCCGCCACGGCGGGTTTGCCAATGTCGAGATGGTCTTTGACGGCAAGACGCTGACGCTGCTTGGCAAGGACGCCAATCTCTACGGCCAGGTCGACATCCGTGGTACGCTGGATCATCTGGTTGATGAGTTGAGAGACAAGTACCAGCGGCCGGTCCCAGGTGCTGATCTCCTCCTGTCGAAGGTCTACGACGAGCTGATGCGCGAAGTGACCGACGTCAAGGATCTCGGCAGTGGGGTGATCGGCGGCACGGAATGCGACCATCTCGCGTTCCGGACTACGGAAGTCGATTGGCAAATTTGGATCGCGCAAGGCGAGCATCCTTATCCTTGCCGCTACGTGATCACGTCCAAAGGGGTCGACCAGGGCCCGCAGTACAGCGTTCAGATCCGGGACTGGACGACAGGCAACGAGGCTGAACCGGGCGATTTTGCTTTCAAGGTGCCGACCGACGCCAAGCAGGTCGACCTGAAGGACCTCACCGACATCGATGAACTGCCAACGCAGTTCTCCATAGAAGGACAATGACCATGCCATCCAAGCTGAGAATTATCCTACTCGCCGGAACAATCGGATTCGTCGGGCTGGGAACCTCCGAACGGCTTACGATTTCCGGTCCTCACGGTCTCGTCTCGACCGCCGAGGCCCGCGTCGGACGACCGGTCACGCCGGTTAGTGTCGCCGGGGTTGCGCGGCGCACGGTCCGGCGCTGCGCGGCCGGTGCTTACTGCTGAGCTTATCAAGCGATGGCCCGGCGACATGGGACGCAACAAGAGGAGACCATGAAAACCAAAATCGCATCGGTCTTCGGAGCGTTCGCACTCATATTTGCCACCAGCGTGTTCGCACAGGACGAAGGTGGGAGGACTGACTGGCGCGAGCAGTATGCTTATTCCCTGGGAGTACAGGCGTATATCTTCGGTTTTCCTTACGTGTATTTGCCAAGCCTGCGGGCGGATTGGATCATCCGGCCGAAGGCGGCTAACGACATAACGCCGTATGCGCCCATCAACCATTTCAGCCATGTGCGAACGCTGGCAGACGCGTCCTATCGGGGCGGCGGTTCACCCAACCAGGACACGCTGTATTCGACCGCCTGGCTCGACGTCGGCAAGGAGCCGGTGATCCTCTCGCACCCGGACATGGGCGATCGCTACTTCGCGTTCGAATTGGCGGGCATAGACTCGGACAATTTCGCCTATGTCGGCAAGCGCACCACCGGCGGCAAGGCCGGAAGCTTTGCCATCGTCGGCCCCGGCTGGAAGGGTGACCTCCCTGCGGGAGTGAAGCCCTTGCCCGCGTCGCTCACCCCCTCCGTGCTCATCTTCGCCCGCACGCTGATCGACGGCCCGGCCGATGCGAAGACCGTCAATGCACTGCAGGATCAATACACGCTGATTCCGCTCAGTCTGTGGGGCAATAAGGATGCACCGCTGCCAGCGAGCCGCGACGTCTGGCAGCCCTTCGATCCAAAAACCGATCCACTCGCCGAGTGGCGGACCATGAACAGGGCGATGACGGAGAACCCGCCAGAAGAGCGCCTTGCCAAGTTGGTCGGGTTGTTCGCGAAAGTGGGCGTGGGACCCGGGCAGGACCTCGACACGATGGACGAAGCCACCAAGAGGGGGCTCGCGCGTGCTGCGGTCGATGGCCGACAGTTAATCAAAGCCGCCATAGACTCGGGTCAGCTCGGCAGGCAGGTCAACAACTGGAACATTCCGCCTCGCACTTTAGGGCGCGCAGGGCTCGTCGACGATTTTCTGCTGCGTGCCTCGATACAGGCCATGGGCGGCATCATCTCAAACGAGCTGGAGGAGACAGTTTATTACAACACGACGAAGGACGAGGCGGGACAGACCTTTGACAGCTCGAAGAACTACACTATTCGGTTCGCCCCCGGCCAGTTGCCGAAGGTCAATGCGTTCTGGTCGATCACGATGTACGACCCAACCTTCAACTTCACGGACAACGCTCTCAACCGCTATTCACTAGGCGATCGGAGCCAGGGCTTAAAGAAGGATGCTGACGGCGGCTTGACCTTCTATATCCAGCGCGACTCACCGGGAAAAGACAATGAGTCCAACTGGTTGCCCAGTCCCCAGAGCGGCGAATTTTTCCTGATAATGCGGACCTACATGCCCGGCCCCGAGATCGTCGCGCAGAAATGGGCCCCGCCAGCGGTCATTGGTGGCCTATGAAGGCCACTCCGAATTCCACTTTATGTCCACCCGCGCGCGCGGATGAACGCGGCACTGGCTTCGCTGATGTCCATGATTTCCGCTCCGCTGCTCCTGATGACGACGCCGGCGCACGCCCGCGTGTTCTGAGATACGGCTCTCGGCGAGGCGAACATTCGAAGACCATATCCTGAAGAGGAGGTTGATGATGAAAGCCACAACTCGGATCGCTTCACTCTGCATTGGCATTGGAATTGGGCTGGCACAGGCAGTAGCCCAGGATCAGGCGACCTTCGAAACAGACCCCGGCGTTCTAAAAGAAGTAGCGACTGGTGGCTTGCCCATGGGCCGCTGGAAGGAGGGATTGACCTTCGACGGGGTCGCACCAATGCCTTGGCTCAAGAGCGCATCGAACTGGTTCCCGAAGACCGAAGAGGTCCAGCCGGACGAAATCCGCGTGACATTCATGGGGAGTTCGCCACTGCCCCGTCCCGGACAGATGGGCACCTCGGTCTACGTCGAACTCGGAAACGGCGACAACTTCATCTTCGACATGGGCCCCGGTTCGATTGCCAACTACCTGGCGGCGGGAGTGCCGCTCAATCGAATGAACAATATCTTCCTCACCCATCTGCACTGGGACCACGTGGCTACGGTGCCATATGCCTACATGTTCGGCGCATGGGGAGGCCGCTGGCATGAAACGTTCCGCGTCACCGGACCGTCAGGCAGCAAGCCCGAGTACGGTATCAGCCACATGATGGCGCACATGAAAGAGATGCTGGCCTGGCATCGCGCAAGCTTCGACACTTCGCCCATCGGCAAAGGCTTCGACATGGAAATCAAAGAGTTCGATTTTCGCGACGATGGCGGCATGGCGTATGAGAAGAATGGCGTGAAAATCACGCATTGGCGTCAATCGCATACCGAAGACGGAGCATCGGCCTATCGGCTCGACTGGAACGGCATGTGCGTCGCCTTCACCGGGGACGGCCGTCCAAACTCGCTCACCCTGAAATACGCCAAAGGGTGTGACGTGGTCATCACGGAAGTCCAGGTGGAACTGGTAGCGATCAGTTCATCGGTGGCGGGCGTGCTGCCGGTGATTGCCCGCAACACGATCGACTCGGCTCACAATCCAGCCTACGCCGCCGGATACCTCTTCAACGAGGTGAAGCCGCGCATGGCGATGACCACGCATATGAGCTACGACCCCTACGCAAACGCCGAGATGCTTTCCCAGATCCGTCACCACTACAAGGGGCCATTTCATTTTGGTGCGCCGGACATGGTGGTGGTCAACCTGACAAAGGACAAGGTCTGGGTACGCGACGGCATCGTGCCGGATTACCCAGCCTCGGCCCCGCCGAAGTTCGACATCGCCGCGATGGGCGGACTGATAATTCCAGCTCCGCACATCAAGCGTCAGGACATCCAGGAACAGTCGATCCGGGATGCCGAGATACCGCCAGAGGCTTATTACCCGGAAGGCTACAGGCCGGAGCTGATACCGTACTGGCCGACCGACAAGGACATCTTCATTCCCGCCGACAAAGTGCCACAAGGCATGTGGTTGAAGGGTAAGGCAGCTGAGAAGCCGTGAGCCGAACCATGCAGACGATATGCGAAACCTTCAATTGAAGCACGCCCGCGAATGTAGCGCCGATCCTCGGCAGACAGGCACGTCTCATGAAAATTTTACGTGAGCCCTTGTTTCATTTCGCCTTGGCGGGCGTGCTGCTGTTCGGCGCTTATTCCTGGCTGAACGGGACCAGGCCCGCATTGGATGGCGTCGAACCGGTTCGCATCGGCCAAGGCGAAGTTCAATGGTTGAGGGAAACCTATTCCAGCCAGTGGCTCAGGCCTCCCGATGCCAGTGAA
>NZ_JAOWPT010000026.1 GCF_025753855.1 Mesorhizobium sp. ZC-5 | reverse complement strand
GGTGCCTGCTATGAATGGGTCTGCATGACATGCTTCGATGATTTGAAAAATGACATGGAGTGGTCAGCCGACAGCAAGTGATCGCTTGCAGTCCGGCCACTTCTTCAACACCCTGCTAGACGCCGCTAGCTACGTTCCGTATCGAGCAGCCCGCGTCGACCGGTGGTTCGCAACATGCGGATGGCGTGGCTGGCCGCTACGCCCTGTAGTCAAACAAGGACTTGCAGAACGCAGGGGTGAGCTTGCCGCGATGGATCATGACATTCTCGTGACCGAGTGCGGCCCGCCTGTCCTGCCACTCTCGATTACTCCCGCGCTGTTCATTGGATTTGACGTGGCAAGCGGCAAAGTCAGCGTCATCCAGCGTTGCCAACTGCCACGCATGTACCGACCGCTTCGTATGGATGTGCACCCACATCGGTTTCGGCATTGCTCCGTTGCGCAGCGCCTTGGGCTGCAGCTTGATCTCGAACAGCGCTCCTGGCTCGCCCTTCAACGCCCGCGGCAGATCAGCAGGCGTCAACTCCTTGGCCACCCGCAATTGTTCAAGGTAGTTCTGCAACGGAAACGGGTAGGTCTTCATGCAATCGGTCGTGATAGCGGCCTTTCGCTTGTTCACATCGTTGATCAATCCCCGCGCCTCGGACAACATCCCCTGAAGCCGAACTTTTTTGGCGTGCACGTCGCGCACTTGCGTCGTGAAAAGGCCGAGTCGAAGAGGTTCCGCCAACGCGGCCAGACAGGCCTCCATCTCGGTGGCCTGCGCCTGCAGGCGCTCGACCACGGTGTCGAGTGCGTAGGCGGCGTCCTCGGGTTTCATCCAACGCGCTTGCGAGATGGTCTTTTGCTGACCAGCGAGATCGAACTGCAAAAGTTCGCTCAGCCGCTCGACTCCTCGCGTCAGGGCCGCCGTCGAGGCGGGGGTCTGCCAGATGGCCAAGTGTGCCGTCGCCGTCGCCGCACTCGCCTGCGCCTCCTTCGCGCTCACGAGCTTCTTCGTACCTAGATCCGAGCGCACGAGAACGTTGGCTGCTGGCTCCGTGTCGCTGACGCCCGCCACGACTTGCGGCTCCGGCCGCCTGGCCGAACTCCCGTCCCCAGTGGCCGGCTTGTGCTTGCCTTTCCCTTTCCTGCGCGCTGCCGTGCCTTCAGCCCCCGCACCCTTACCGGCAGTGCTAGCCGATATCCCAGCGCCAGCGTCGGTCGGCGGTGCAATGATGGCTGACGTCTTCGGCTGCAGTGTCAGGAATCGCATGACTTCGTGCGCGCTGGTCCACGCATCCGTCACGCTCTTCCCCAACAGTTCCAATGGAAGCCCGGCACTTGTTCGGTCATTGCTTAGCTCGGTCAGGATGTCCTGCAATGCCACCGCAAATTCCGAAAGCCGCTCCACGACTCCTTCCAGAACGGCGCAGTGATCTGCGTCGAGTGGGCGCCCTTTGCTGTACAGAACAGCGTTGGACGTCGAGTGAAATGCCGGAAAAACCTCGCTGACGAAGGTTCCCAGCCGACGCACCTGCCCGTCGTCACCCATGAGGGTTCCCATCACGGGTGCTTCGAAGGAGCTCGCCTGCCGCTCAATCTTGAACTTCGCGAGAGCAACCCGAGATTCCAGCTGCATGACTTTCGTATTCAGAGCCCAGCCGGAGTGCAGCCGTAGTGCGGCCTCATCGGCCTCGCGCATGTTGGCCGTTGCACTTGGTAAGTTGGCAGTGGCGGCACAGACGGACCGCATCCGTTCACAGCGCCAAGCCTTCTTTTCCCAGCACTCCATCGAGGCCACATGGTGGTCCGCCACCGTTGAAGCCGCTCGGCTCAGCTGGTCCGGAGTAGCGTCGGATTTGAGCAAGCTCTTGAGCACGGTGGATGCAAGCTGTCTGCGGCCTTGCACCTGTCGGATAGTCGTGGCGGCCAGCATGTTGCATTGGTCCCCCGCATGGAGCACCTCGTCGCGGAATTGACGCGCCCGATCGTCGGACAGAATGTTACGCGCCAGAGGCGGGTGCAGGCTCGCATAGTAATCTAGAACTGCTGAGCCTGCATAAACGAGCCGATCGATCTGCTCTTGCGCCTCGTCCAAGGAGTTATAGTTTTGCAGGGCCGTATTGCGGCAGGCGTCGAGTTCCATGAGCAGCCCGAGCATTCGTTCCTTCGTTGAGTTGATTTCTTCGGCTGACAAGGAAATAGGATCCGCCTCACCCGAAGTTGGCGGCTGGCTGGCGACCGGCGTCATGGCTTCACCCTCCGACAGCGAGGGAAAACCGCGCCGCCGCGCCGTGACTGCACGTGGCGCAACGGCTGCAAGTGGCGGAGCGCCCAGGATTGGATGGGCGCCAACGGAGGCGCAGGAAGACCTATCGCCAAGGGCATCATCGGCACCGCGCGCGATGGGAGCGGAGGTCGTCGCTTTATCCAGAGCCACAGAGCGCATCTGCTCCACGAAGACATCGAACGATTGGCTGCCTTCCCCAGGGGCGCCACTTAATAGCGAGCGTGAACAGCTCGATCCGGCTCCAGCATCCCCAATGCACGATCTGCCAGGTCGGCCAATGCTCGTCATATTCCATCTCCGATATTGGCGACTATGCGCTGATCGTGGTGTTGCGGGCTGATGGTCGCTCAGCCGTTGTGATTCGCAGAGAGGGAGTTTTTGGGGGGAGGGGGTACCTTCACGGGCGCTATTGCTCGCCCTTACCCCGAAGATGGTCTGCCGCTGGAACCGGCACCGAAGACCCAAGCAAAGATGTCGCAAATCTGTGGCATCCTCCACCCCGTTTGCTCGACGGCTACCAACCGGTTCGTTTCGTCGGCCTCGTGAAAATCGGACGAGCCGCCAATTCGACCATACAGGACGTTTCGCATTCCCATGTTTCGCGTTGAGCTCGAGCTGGTTAGGGTACGGTAGGCATGGATAGACGGCCTGTCTGACGATTAGCTGACGACGCGCTTCTCCTGAATGCAAAAAACCGACCTAAGCGTTAGCGATCAGGCTGCGGCCTATATCGGCCGCGAAACCTCAAGGTCAGCCAAGCGGCCTTGTCGCGGCTGTCCCGTTATCCGAAGTCGGTCGCAAAGAGGGGGATATCAGGCAAGGGCTCGGGTCAAAGCTCCCATTCCGCAATAGCGAGCCCTACAAAGGTGGCATCGATCGATTGCGGCTGAGAGTAACGCTATTGTCTGATTGATGGTTGAGGGGCGCCTGCTGCACGGTCTCCACCAACACTCGCCGTCGGCCGGCGCGGATTTGATCCTAACAGATTTCGCACGAGAGGTTGCCAAAGGAGGGTTTGGCGAGGTTGCACGTGCTTGTAGAAACTAAGCTCCGACCGGCGTAAGGAATTTTCTGCAACCATCCTTAATGAGCTGCTCGGCAACTTTGGCTCCTAACTCGGTAAAATCCTTGGAATTGAGGGGCAGCTCCATTGCCGCCTCAAGGCAGTTCCCAGTAGCACTATCAAAGACTGCAGCGGTCAATTTGTGGCCGCCGCTTTCAACAGCCCAGCAGTGCGCCGCAATTGCGCTGTGGCAGTTACCGTTGAGCTGTGCGAGCACCTCTCGCTCCGCCGCCGCGGCATTCTCCGACTCTTCGTTATTAACGATCCTGAGATAAGAGCATCGGTTCAAGTCTTCCCGCCTTATCTGCAGAACCAGAATGCCTTGCCCAGCAGCGGGGAGAACCTCGTCGTAAGAGAATAGTCGCGCGATGCGGCTATGAAAGCCAACGCGATCCAAGCCGGAACCAGAAAGTATCAAGGCATCGTGCAGACCGGAATCCAGATTCTTAAGGCGAGTATTGACGTTGCCACGGCTCAACTCAACGGCACAATCAGGGAACAGGCGCAACGCGGCGGCTCGGCGGCGCGGCGCCGATGTTCCAATCCGGACACGTTGTTTTGCCAGGAACTCCTCTTCAGATAGGCCGCTTCGAAGGACAAGAGCGTCTCGAGGATCTTCTCTTGAGAGAAACGCAATTAACATAAGTTCTTCATGCATCTGGACATCTCCCGGAATGTCCTTCAGGGCATGAATCGCGCAGTCTATCTCATTGGCCAAAAGACGACGTTCCAAATCTTTGATAAATGTTCCTTTCCCACCGTATAGTTTAAGGTCTCCCTTGATGAGATCACCTTCGGACACAAATGGGCAAATTTCAACCTCAATCCTCGGTTCTACAGCTTTAATAAGGCGCTCAGCAGTCCCGGCCACAACGATTGCCATCGGGCTGCGGCGGGTTCCTAGACGAAGTTTTGGATGTTTCATATTTTAATCTCTAGACAGTAATACTATACCGGTTTCAGATATTTCGTCTTTATCTACTAGAAGGTAGTTTACTTCAAAATCGCCAAAACCGATCTCCGTGATCGGTGCATAGTCGATGTAACTGCTATACGTAAACATTGCGCGTAGCCGGCCACTCGGTTTTCTCTGGAGAAGCTGCTCGACAAACCGCTGTTTGGTGGTGCCTGTCACATCATACAAGGTGGTAGCACCTCTGTTTGGTGAAAAGCGTTTCGGATGGGCTGCAGGTGCATTGAAGACAATATAATCAAAGTCCCCCTGTATACTCGCGAGAAGATCAGAGTGAACAACAGAAATTTCGAAGCCCAGCCGATCAAAATTGCGACGAGCATTGTTGCAAGCTTCGACCATGATGTCCGAAGCGACAATGTTTCGGCATCCTCGGAGCCACATGGCGGCAGATAGGTGTCCGCAGCCGGTGCCGATCTCGACTATTCGCGCGTCCGGACTCGGAGGAATGAGGTCGATGGCTCTTAGGATCTTGCGACCAGATTTTCCCTTGGCGGGATTGAAAACACCCGGATCGACATGAAGCCCTATTCCATTGAGGACGATGTCGTCTGCCTCACCGTCGGGGGCTACAGTATCAATGCGCCCGAGGCGCTCTTCAATTCGTGGATCCAACGGCATTGAGACTCCTTCGCGATCAAATTTCAAAGGGATGGACCTGTTACAGCATTTGTGGTCGCGCTTGCCATCATTTTTCTAACGGCGGAGCCAGCGCGAAACGGATGACTGCCAGGACTTATGGATTCGGCGAAGCCGACTTCCCAGGCACGTTGGCTACAGCAGCCGACAACCTCGCCGCATACACGGGAAGCTCGGGGCGCGGTCGCTCCAGGCTTTGTTTGCTTCCCAGCGACGCTGGCGCTAGGCGGACCGCGACTGTGCCACCAACGCCGAGCGAGCCTCAGCGGTCTTGGTGCAGTTGAGGGAGAGTGTGAGCATGCGGCTTCTCGGAACACTGTGGATTTTCCAACGGCAACTTGGCCCTGGCGGTGCTTTCTCGATTGAACTTGATGCTCGCTGCACGATCACGCCGTACCGCTCAACCTCCAATGCAGGACCTGCGGCCTGCCATCGAGCGGCGTCTCCTCGAAATGCACGGTGCCAGTAGATGCCACGCGCCAGTAGCGGCCGCCGACACCGATGTTGACCAATCCGTGACTCTTAGCTCAACACCGCCTCGAGCTGGACGCCATGCCCATCGCCGTCGCCGGGAAGCGGGTTGATCCGGGGGCGCAGATGGTGATGATCTTTGCCGTCAATGCCTCCCGTGCACCACGAAGATCGTGATCATGTGTCTCGTAAGCGTCCTGAACCGCCGCAGGCTCTCATCTGCTTCGCACTTGGCCATCCGGATCTGAGACAGCGCCGGCTCCGCATCGCGAAATGCCCGGGACGGCGGGTCGACTCTCTGGCCAAGACGCTATTTTCCGGCCGCAATTCCCGCGTCGGCCTTTAACGGATCATGCCGCACATCTTTTAAATGCCTCATCGTCTGGCCCCGTGTAACCCGGCCGGGCCTCCCGACCGAAGGTTCGATGATGATGATCGCCTCTGGAGAATAGTTCTTGTTGTCGAGCGCGGCGGTCTCCACCGTCTTGCCGTGCTCTACTCGTTGCCAATGACCGGCACGCGGCCGAGCGATGTCATGGGCATCGCAGGCCTGCGCGACATGCTGGTCCCTGACGCCATATAGCCTTGCGAGCTCGGTCATCGGCTTCGACCAGACCAGCCGATGAAGCTCGGCACGCGTCATTCTCATCATGTTCTTTCCGCTCGTATCAGTCATGAGCAACGCCAGCCAGCCTGTCGACTCGTTTGACGAACGCCCCTGCCACATCTACATCGTGTGAAGTCTATATGGCCGCTCGGGTCGAGCCATCCAGCCCTATCTTCCTTCACGTCCAGCTGTGCAGCGTTCGCCAGGATGGTGAGTAGTTTGTTGTCTTGCATATTGGCCGTGGGTTAGCAAAGGACAAAAAACAAAATGGCACTCCAAGCAGCATTGGTGCACGGATCGTTTTTAGGGATTTGCCGATAGGCGGGTGAGATCGCAAATGGAGCTATGATCTTCGCCGAATGCCCTTCAAACACAATGCCACCCGGCGTCACGAATACCGAAGATGAAGTACAAGGTGACGAATTGGCCGGAGTACGAAGCGGCGCCGTCCTGCAACACAGCTTCGCCGCAACGATTGTAATTCCTCCACGTGTGACGGCGGTGGAGAGCGGTGCAATCGGACCACCGGGCCAGAGAGATGGTCACATCAGGGCGATTGCCAATGACGGAAGGTTGAAATGGCAGACTGCCACCGGTTACGGCCGATGCGCCCTGATCGAGACGGCCATCGGCCCAAGGGATTGATCGGCCGGCGCCTGCGCGCGCGCTTCTTTCCGGCTCAGCAGACCGAGGCCGCCATCGCGTGCGCCGTTCTCAATCGCATGACGGCGTGCGCACGCCCGGAGTCCGTCCGCTGCCCGGCACGGCCGACATAGAAGGATGCATCAAAGACCGCGTTGGGTGCAGTTCCGTGGTCATGCACCAACGCCTCTGTCAAGGCCAAGCCGCGCATACCGCGCGATGTCCTGCCGGCCAGCCCTGAACCCGCTGCGCGCGCCGCTATCTCGGCCGTCCGCCAGGACAGAACGCGTGAAAGCACACCCCCAGGACATCGGAGCAGAACGGCCCTTGTCAAATACATCCGTCAAATAGCGGCTCCGGCGGATCCGGATCGCTTCAGCCGGCGACACCTCCAGCAAGGCATGGAGACCGACCATTTCCGGGTGAAGGAGAACATGCCGAAGGTTGGTGACTTCCAGTCATTCATCACAGCGCGACGGACCATCGCGGGTTTCGAGGCGATGCTGTGGTTGAGGGAAGGCTTACGTTTTTCCGGTGGCTTAACAAAGTGCAAAGGCGGCATGCGATCTGACGAACGGCACCCGGATCTTGCGACATGCCCCCGTAGGAGGCTCGTCAGTTCATCGAAAGCTAGCGCTGCTATGTGCTTAGGAGACGTGGATGTCTGACCAACGAAGGTTATCGTATTTAGGGAGAGTGGCGTGGAATCCAATTCCGATCCATTCAATACCAACGCTTGGATGCACCAATACGCTGCCTTGCAAGAACAGCAGCAGCGGGCGAGGCAACAGTCGGACAATATGCCTGCTGGTCAAGCGAGCTTTGAGCGGCAACTGAGCGACTTGCAGCTCAGTTCCTCTGATGAGAGGTCCGGTGATGCTGCTTCGCCCAACACTCCACCCGCAGAGGCGCATGGAAGTATCCAGCGCACTGACGTCGGCGGTTCGATGCGGATGCCGCCGCAATCCAACCTGCGGGACAATCGCTTCAGCAGTACGCGGTACAGCGTCGATTTTCCTCGCCCTCACCTTGGCTCGGCTGAGAAGGCGGTGCAGTCTGATTTGCGTGACAGGCTATTCAGTAGCACGCGCTACACGGCACAATCGGAATCGGGGCCTGTCGCGCGGACAAGAGATAAGAAGAGCGGGGGACTTTGGTCGCGTGTTAAGTCGGGGCTCGGCAATGAGGGGCGGCCTGGTTTGCGTTGGGAAGAAAGCACCTCGCGCTCTGGCGGCGAACATTCGCGCGGCGATCGGGCGGCCGGAGGCAAGCAAGCAGGCGGGCGCCAACGAGCGGGTGCTTCGGATGTGCAGACACTGCCCCCTTCGCTGCGCAGTTCCCGCAAAGGAATCATGTCACGTCTCGGGTCCGGCGTTGGGAAAATGTTCGGTCTGAGCCGCAGCAGCAAGGAATCGTCATCGCAGGCAGTTGTTTCAACGGATTTTCATATCGACTACGCCAAACGCGGTCGGGAGGTGATCGAGGCCAGCCTAGATCCTCAAGAGCGGGAACTCCACCCTGCACACCGCAGGTCCGCAGCAGAATGGGAAGCCGCCACGCCCGAGCCCGTCCATCATGGTAGCACTGACTACCCCATGTCCCCGGTTACGCAAGACTCCGGAGCAGATGCCGCGCCAACCACGGAACAGCTTACGAAGTGCGAGCGAGGTCTGCGCCGTGATGAGATTGAGCAACTCCGTCAGCTGCGTCAGTATCAGCGGCAGCAACTGCGCCTTGCTGCGCAACCCGACCTTCCGCAGGAACATCACGTGCGGCATCCTCAAGCTTGCATAGATATGGCCCGCGACAACCTGTTGGCAGACCGCAATGAGTACGGCTGGGCGCTGCCATTTCTCGATGGCGGTGCGACGCCAGAGAAGAACGCAGGATGGCTTGACAAGTACCTCCAGATGCTGAGGCGCTCCGCCACTTCCCCACAAAGCAATCAGTATCGACCGGATCTGGAACGCTGCACAGACTTGGCCGCGCACTATTTGGTCAAGACCGACTGGTTCGTAGACGCGCCGCTGCAGCAGCTCGTGCGCCTGGGCAGCAACCTGAGCAAGCACCCGCGGAGAGCCACGTGCATGCAGGCCGTAGCCTGGATCGCCGGTGAGGTGCTTGAACACGACGGCCTGCCGGAGCTGAGTGCCAAGAACCTGGCATTGCTTGCGAACGCTTTGTCGAAGAACACCCGCAGCGATCGATGCGAGCAAGCCGTCGCTCGCCTGGGACGCGTCCTGCTGCGTGAGCGGCTGGACCGGGACCTAACGGCACAAGGGGCCAGCTTGGTGCTTAACGCGATGAGCAAGTGGTCCGGCAATCCAGACTGCCACAGCGCTGGTGAACGCCTCGCCGGGCGAATCGCACACGACGCAGCCTTGATCTGGGAGATGGGAGCCCAGGCGGTCGCCAACTCGCTCAACGCACTGAGCAAGTGGCCCGACAGTTCTGCCTCTCAGAGCGCCAGCGAACGTCTGGCTGAACGAATCTCAAACGATGTAGACTTGGTGCGGGACATGGACGCACAGAATGTCGCCAACTCGCTCAACGCGCTGAGCAAGTGGCCCGGCAGCCCCGCTTGCCGAAGTGCCGGCGAGAGCTTGGGCGAACGGGTCGCGAGCGACGACACCTTGCTGCAGGAGATGAACGCCGAAGCGGTTGCCAGCACATTCAACGCCCTGAGCAAGTGGCTGGATAGCCCCGTCTTTCAGATGACTGGCAGACTCATGGCCGAGCGAATCGCCAATGATGCGCCCCTGGTCGAGAACATGGATGAACGACATCTCGCCGAGTTGCTCAACGCCCTGAGCAAGTGGCCCGAGAATCGTTCGTGCAGGAAGGCAGGCAGGCGCTTGGCCGAACGGATCACGGGCGACGACGCGTTGCTGCAGCAGATGAACGCGCGAGATGTCGCCCACTCACTCAACGCCCTGAGCAAGTGGCCCAACAGTTCTGCCTGTCAGAGCGCCAGCGAACGTCTGGCTGAACGAATCTCAAACGATGTGGGCTTGCTGCGGGACATGGACGCACAGAATGTCGCCAACTCGCTCAACGCGCTGAGCAAGTGGCCCGGCAACGAGGTCTGCCTGGCAACAACCGAACGTCTGGCCGAATGGGTCGCGAGCGAGGACACGTTGCTGCAGGAGATGAACGCGCAAGAAGTCGCGATGTCGCTCAACGCACTGTGCGGGTCGCCCCATGCGCCAGACTGGCGCTGGACGTCGATCAGGCTAGCTGATCGGACGGGTGGGGCTGACCTTCCCTGGCGCGATTTCGACATGGGCACGCTTGCGCAGGTCGGCAACGCCTTGACGCACCTGTCCCACTCAGCAGTGGATGCGGAGGACGAGGCGGAGGTTCAAGCGCTGGCGCGCGCGAAGCTTCAGGGTCTGGCGGCGCACCTCGACCTGCATCGGGATCGATTCGAGACGGCGCAGGCCCAGGACATCGCCATGATCTTCAAGGCGTTGGCCCATGAACAGCTGCAACGCGAGATGCGACCACTGGCCGGGCCAGCCTTAAACAGGGTGGCAAACCTGTGCCGCGAAACGCACTTGCGCGAGACGGACCTTGAATCGGTGGGCAACCTGTGCCTGGGCTTGCTGCCCCTGGCCCGCAGCCAGGAACTCTCGCGCCATCACCGCCAGGCACTGTCCGTCTTCGATGAAATGCAGCCGATCGTCGCGCGCAAGATCGATCGCTTTCTGCAGGGTCAGCAAGCCGATGACGCACCCACTGTTGCGAGCGCTGCGCCCGCCGACGAGCTGCACGCCACGCGCTGCCCGGCACTGACGTCCTATCAGGTGCTCAAGACCTACGCAGTGGTAAGCAGGCAGTGGAAGCCGCGCAATGTCGAGGGGCAGCGCTCGGCCGTGCGAGCTCGCCGTGAGCAACTGGCGACCTGGGTCACGGAGACGCTCGGGCGCACACGCGAGACCATCGAGTCGGACCTCGGGCAGATGAGCTGGAACCTCATCGCGCAAATCGAAGCCGGCGATGAAGTTCTGAACGCGCTGGACCTGCACATGCTCGCGCACTTCGAGCAGGTCACGCAAATCCATGCGCCCTCCGATTTCAGTGTGCAGGACGTGCATCAAAGCATGCGAACGCGGCCCGGCCGACCCCAGCCGCTATCCCCTGGCGCAGGCGACACCAGGCGCGTCGTGGTGGACATGCAGGGACAGATGCTCAAGAGCAACATGGATGACGAGAGCAAGCCGTACTCCCTGTTTGCGCGCCTGACCGGTCTGCCCCTGGTGGAGGTGCAACTGCCTGGTTCGCTGTCCGCGTTCATGCTGGCGCGCACCTTCAATTTCCTGGGCGAGCCGTGGCGCTTCGATCTGTTCGGCGGCAGCCGCTTGAGCCGAGGGGGCCAGCAACGGGCGTCCGACATCCTGTCCGGCGGCGCGAAGGCGCCGTCGATGCTGCCGGCGGTTCGCTATGCCGACACGGCGCCCGGCAGCGCCCTGATGCAGCTGGCCGCAAAGCTCGCGCCGCAGCGCGAGGACTGGTCGCGCATGCAACGCGCGCTTCTGGAGATGGTGCCCCACGACCACGTGGTCGAGGGCACACTCAGGATAGGCTTTATCGACGACGTCCCGGGGCCTCAACATCCATTCAAGTTGGCCGGACCGGGCGGTCAACACATCGCCTTGTGCCCCAACGACGGCTGCGGCTTCCTCAAGTTCGAGGTCGCCATGCGCATTCCCGCGGTCCGCAAGCACTACGACGCATGGGCGGCAATGCGAACAGGTCATGCTAGCGAAGAGCAACGCAAGCTCGTAGCCGAAGAGAGCGAGCTCAAGAGGCTGGCACCGCAGGCACTGCAGCACTTCCCATACGACGTGGAAGCTATCGAGGAAGCGCATCAAGCAATGCAACGCCGCCTGCGCAATTTGGCTCGGCAGCAAGGAGATTCTTCTGTCGGACGGCCGGGCCTCGGCATCGATTCGACAACGCTCTACGACCTTACCGTCAGCGGCGGCTATGCGGGGCAGAAGATACGTGCCGTGCCGTCCGCCGACGACAAGGTGCATTTGCCACACCAGCGCAGCGCTGCCTTCGACCGCGCAGGCGGCGCGCTGCTGCTCGGCAAGCCGCCGTACGACAAGGAGAACCTGCTGCCGGTGCCCGAGGAACGGGTTGCCACCGTAGCCCAGGGGGATCCAACAGCTCAATTCCTGTCAAGGTGCTTTGCCATCCAATACAGCTACGCCGGATTCAACGACGACTCAGGCGAGGATGCCGAGATGCTGCACAGCAAGGGCATGCTCATCATCCCGCCCAAGGGGTGCTGGTCGCCCGCTCACGAGGACATGGACCTGGTGTGCTCGAAGGAGGACCTGAAAACCTTGTCACGCTGGACCGACGGGCGCGACCGCGCCGCCGCCCCTAGCGACATGCTCAGCACCGGCAGCCTGCGCGTCAAGGAGATCGTGCAGCCTGGTCGGCTGGGAGCGTTGCCTATCAATGAACTGCGCAAGCGCAACATGGATTGCGACGGCGATGATGCCTTCGTCTATGCAGGCTATCCGAAGCTGGCAGCGCTGATCGAGCGCGTGATGGACGGGCGCGCCGCTCGGCGTAGCCAGCCCCGTTCCTTCAAACCCCCGAAGACGGCCACGCCGGCATTCGACGACAGTGGTCACTACCAGCCTGGGCGTGCGTCCGAGATCCTAGCCGAGCAGCGCGGACGCAAGCTCATGGGTTCAGCCAGCACCCTGGCGACGCGCTTCCTGTCGCAGCCCGACGACCTGCGCGAGGCGATGGCGCACAGCATGATGTTCGGCACTTACGACGGCGTCGAACGGTCGCTGCGAAACGGCCTGAGCGCCGTTCTCGAGAGCCCACAGCCCGACCGGCAGGCGCTGTATCCATTGGCAATCCAGGCGCACCAGGCGATCGGCCGCGCGCACATGCACGAGGCGCGCGAGGCGGCCCTGCTGCTGTATGGGGAGGTCTTTCGGCATTACCAGGCCTCGGGGCAGCCCATGGCGTCGGGGCCTGCCGAGGTTTCCGCAGCGCTGGCCCAACGATTCCCGGACTTGGCACAGGCATACGTCCAGGCCGTCGACACCCCGGCACGTATCCATGCCATCCTGGACAACTACCCGGTGTGCCGGCTGTCGCACGAGCGGTTCCCCGATGGGCAGCCCGGGCTGGTCCCCGGTGAGCCGGAGCTGACGATGCGCAACCTCTTCACCATAGCCATCAAGGTCGGCACCGACGCTCTGAAGTCCGATACCGGCACCGCGCTGTTCTCCAAGGTGATCGAGGCATGCGAACGCCAGGAGGCGAAGTTCCCTGATCGTGTGCGCAACGTGCCGCACGGCAAGGAGACGGCCCGTGCGATGCGGCACAACCGCTTCGATGCCGATCAGGTCAAGTCCGTGTTGCAGCGCATGCCGACCATGGCTTCTGGCGTCATGCATGACGCCGTGCAGTCGCTGCAGCAGGCGGGCATGCTGGCCCGGCCGCCGGCACCGTCTGCCCGGCTTGGCAAGACGCCTCGCGCAGAAGTTTCACGAGCCGCCGGAGCGCTGTTCGATCGCGCGCGGCAGATGGATCGCGAGATCACGCCGATGCTGCAGCAGGTCGTGTCCGCCTTCGGGGGTGATCTCGCTGGCCTGGAACACCGGCAGAAATCCAAGGGCTCGCTCCACAAGAAGCTTGACTCCCTGATGGCGGCGAAGAACAAGAACCTCGAGGAGGCCGTCGCCGATGTCAACGACGCCCTGCGCTACAGCGTGGTGCTTCCGCCGCAGAACTTCACCGAGGGCTGCCGCCGTATCCTCGCGATGTTGGACCAGCAGGGGCACGCCAGGACGAAGCTGACCAACCACTTCACCAAGAGCGAAGCATTCAGCGCGGTGAGCGTCACGTTGCGCAACCCGGCCGGTGCGCCATGGGAAACCCAGTTCCACACGGCCGAGACCTTCGCGCTGAAGGAGCGCTATCACGATGTTTACAAGAGCGCTCAAGACATGCGCCTGAAGGGCGCATCAGCCGAGCAACTGCGCGCACTTACGCGCGAGGCTTGGCTCGCCTTCCGCGGCATCCCGATGCCGCCTGGATGTGACGAGATCGAAGACTGGCAAGAACATAGCTACGCCCACGGCGCGGAATCGTGGAACGCGCCGAGTTTCCAGGCCAGCGACACGCGACCGACTGGCGTGCAGGACTGGGTTGGCGACGCCAGCACTCCTGGCTACGACGGGCACAGGCCCGCACTCAGCGTGCCGTCCGCGGCATATCAGGCGCCTGCACAGGTACTCGGGGGCGCATCGCTGCCCGACTTGCCCGTCGGTCCGTTGACGCACACGCTCCATACGTTTTTGGAGCAATTCAATGCCGAAGTGGGACAAGCCAGTGGCCAAGGACTGAACTGCCTGCTGGACACGGTTCTTCAAGTTGCCCACAACACGAAGCGGCAGGACCACGAAACGCCGCAGACTGGGCAACTTCGGCAACAGGTTCGGTCGCTGCGGAACAGTCTAGTTCAAGTCGGTGCAGTCGATCCGCATGGCGAGATCGACCTTTACGGCGCTGAGGGCGTCGGGGTCTTGCTGGCGAACAATCTTGGCGTGAGCATTCAAGCCATCGAAGCTGATGCGAATGGCAGGCTGACCGTGCATCCTGTCCTGGGTGAAGGTCGACTGGTACACATTCTGCACACGCCGGGGCATTTCCAGCCGCTGTGGCCTCGGCACTAAAGAATGAAAAACCCCAGCGCCGTTGCCGTTTCCTCATAGGAAGGCGCCAGCGAGCGGGGGGTGATCTTGGTCTAGGCGATGGGCGGCAGCGTGCCTCGAGGAGGAGATGAAAAATGCGGCTCAGTAAACTTATTTTCAAAGACAAGGTTTCATCGATGCTTTCTCCCGCAACAGGCAGGAAAGGCCTCGGCTTCAGACTGGGGTCAGAACAAGGTGTGCACCTGAGTGCCCCGTCACCGACTGTGATCTGCAACTTATCTTTCAGGCTCGCTGGAACTGGAGAAGGCGCAACGACGCCCACCGCGTCGGATGCGCCGCGCCAAGTAGAACACGAGCAACGGCAACGAGCCCGGTGATCTCTGATAGGTCGTGTCGCTCCAACCGCCAATTCGGTGCCAACCAGCGCCCGGTTCGCTGATGATTATCAATTAGGGTGGCGCGATAGATTCCATAGCCAACCTTGATGAGCAGCCCCTCGTCGCACATACGGGCCAAATAGCAGCGGGGAATCCGATCTCAGTCAGCTCGCGCATTCGCACTCCACTCTTTTCACCGGCAAATGCGACAGCGCAGTCTCGGAGGGGTGGCTTAGGCCGCCGGCCAATTGGATGCGCTCCGCGCTCTCGCGGTCACGCTTGCGATTCTTGACGGAAGGTTCTGGCGTAGTTTCGAGGGGGATCGGCAGCTCGTAGTTCGCGGGTTCATTCGGCCCAGAGAGCCTGGTCGAACGTCATGACGGCAATGTTCGTGACGGCGGCGGCCAAATCGTTGGTGACGATAAACATGCTGCCGATCTGGTGCAAAGGGATGGCGCGGTGATCTGCACAAGCCGTGCGAATTTCGAGGCGTCTGAAAATGCTGCACGCGACTTCCTTGCCGAGCAGTTCGCCGGCCGTGGCTGAGTGTTTGCCACGCATGACCCGGCTAATGATCCGAAGGAAGAAGGGGTGGAGATCGCGTCGCTTACGATTAACCGTTTGTTCAGCATACCCGCTGATGCCGGCTCCGACCCAGATCAATATCGCCGCGCCTTGTGCGCAGCCTCGACCACCGCCAGCGCCGTCATGTTGACCACGCCGCGCGAGGTGACCGACGGCGTCAGTATGTGCGCCGGCATGTCGGTGCCGAGCAGGATTGGCCCGACATGCAGCGCATCCATCATGGCGCGCAGCGCCGTCAGCGTGATGTTGGCCGAATCGAGGTTGGGGAACACCAGCAGATTGGCTTCGCCCTTCAGCCGTGAATGCGGATAGACGCGTTGGCGCAGATGCTCCGACAAGGCGGTGTCGGCATGCATCTCGCCGTCGCATTGCAGGTCGGGCGCCACCCGCGCCAGGATCGCCGCCGCCTGCCGCATCTTCAGCGCGCTTGGAGAATCGCGCGAGCCGAAATCCGAATGCGACAAAAGCGCTGCCTTGGGCTCAATGCCGAAGCGCTGGATTTCTTCCGCCGCCAGCACCGTCATCTCGGCGATTTCTTCCGCCGTCGGATCGACGGAGACATGCGTGTCGGTGAGGAAAATGATGCCGCGCTGCGAGATCAGCATCGACAGCGTCGACAGATCACGGTCCTTGACGCCCGCACGTGGGCCTATGACGAGCGTCACGTTGCGCAAATGCCGCTCGAAACGCCCCTCGAGGCCGCAGATCATGGCATCGGCATCGCCGCGCTTCAGCGCAAGTGCCGCGATCACCGTGTTGTCGGTGCGCACCATGGTGCGCGCTGCCTCCGTCGTCACGCCGCGCCGTCCCGCGAGTTCGATCAACAGGTCGACATAGTGGCGGTAGCGCGGATCGTCTTCCGGGTTGATGAGGCCGAAATCGACGCCCGGCTTGATGCGTAGCCCGTAGCGTTTCAGCCTGACTTCAATGACATGCGGGCGGCCGATCAGGATCGGCTCGGCGATGCCTTCTTCCAGCACCACCTGGGCGGCGCGCAATACGCGCTCGTCCTCGCCATCGGCATAGATGACGCGCTTGGCGCTCGACGCCTTGGCCGAGGAGAACACCGGCTTCATCACCAGACCGGAGCGGAAGACGAAGCGGTTCAGCTTGTCGATATAGGCGGCGAAGTCGGTGATCGGCCTTGTGGCGACACCGGTCTCGCAGGCAGCCTTGGCAACCGCCGGCGCGATGCGCAGGATGAGCCTGGGGTCGAAGGGCGAGGGGATCAGGAACTCGGGGCCGAAGATCGGTGTCTCGCCGGAATAGGCGCGCGCCGCGACATCCGATGGTTCTTCGCGAGCCAACGCGGCGATCGCCCGCACTGCCGCCATCTTCATCTCTTCGTTGATGGCCTTGGCGCCGCAATCCAGCGCGCCGCGAAAGATGTAAGGAAAACAAAGGACGTTGTTGACCTGATTGGGAAAATCGGAACGCCCGGTGCAGATCATCGCGTCGGGACGCGCCTCTCGCGCTGTTTCCGGCATGATCTCGGGATTGGGGTTGGCCAGCGCCAGGATCAGCGGCTTTGGCGCCATATGCTGCAACAGTTCCGGCTTCAGCACGCCGGCGGCGGAAAGGCCGAGGAAGACGTCGGCGCCCGGGATGACGTCGGCCAGCGTGCGTGCCTCGGTGTCTTTCACATAGGGGTCTTTCCAGCGGTCCATCTCGTCGGTGCGGCCCTTGTAGGCGACGCCGAAACGGTCGGTGACCCAGATGTTTTCGACCTTGGCGCCGAGCGAGACCAGAAGATTGAGGCAGGCAAGTGCGGCCGCTCCGGCGCCCGAGGTGACGATCTTGATATCCGAAATGGTCTTGCCGGCGAATTCCAGGCCGTTGAGCACGGCCGCGGCAACGATGATGGCGGTGCCGTGCTGGTCGTCATGGAACACCGGAATGCCCATGCGGGCCTTCAGTTGCTCCTCGACCTCAAAGCATTCCGGCGCCTTGATGTCCTCGAGGTTGATGCCGCCAAAAGTAGGCTCCAGCGCCGAGATCGTCTCGACCATGCGCTCGATCCCCGGCGCGTTGATCTCGATGTCGAACACGTCGATGCCGGCGAACTTCTTGAACAGCACCGCCTTGCCTTCCATCACCGGCTTGGAAGCCAGCGGGCCGATATTGCCGAGGCCGAGCACCGCCGAACCGTTGGTGACGACGCCGACGAGATTGGCGCGTGCCGTGTAGTCGGCGGCGGTATCAGGATTGTCGCGGATTTCGAGGCAAGGGGCGGCGACGCCAGGCGAATAGGCGAGCGCCAGGTCACGCTGGTTGCCGAGCGGCTTGGTCGCCTGGATCTCAAGCTTTCCCGGCCTCGGGTGTTTGTGGAAGTACAGCGCGGCTTCGTCGAGATCCGACCGTGCCGTCTTCTTGCTTTCGCCTTCCATGCCGGCCTCCCTCGATCCTGCTTTGAAGCCTTTTAGCATGCGGCAGCGGTTTTTCGCGACGCCAATCGCGGTTTCCACGTTGCGCTGCTGAAGCGGAAAATCGTCCGGCCTCTCAGCCCTTTGCACACGGAATCTCCGACGCGTCGGGCACCCATCGCAGGCGCTGCGTCAAAACGCGCTCACGTAAGGGCCACCATCGAACGGAATGTTCTGGCCGGTAAGGTAGCCGGTTGACCGAGCACAGGAAGGCGCAGATCTGGCCGAGCTCCTCCGGCGCGCCCAACCGCTTTGCCGGCAAGTCGGCGCGGATGCGGACCTTGCGCGCGGCGCCGCCGCAGGATCTTCCGGTGTGCCGGCCTCGTGGGGGACCCACGCAGCCGGTCGGTGTCGAGCTTGCCGGGCACAGCAGGCTGTTGACGGTGACGTGCTGTCGACCGCCGTACGTGCCACGCTGGCAAGGAACGAGTTCAGGTCGGCGAGGGCGCCGGAGGACAGATCGAGTCCTGGGATCAGAACGTAGACCGACAGCGAGGTGGTGTTGACGATGCGGCCGAAGCCGCGCGCTGCCATGCCGTCGATGACGGCCTGCACCAGCTCGACCGGCGTCACCATGTTCTGGGTGACGCCTTCGAGAATCTTGGCGCGATCGAGTTCGCGGAAGTAGCGCTGCGGCGTGCCGCCAATCGTTGTTGACAACATCCCTCTGAAATCGTTGGCAAGACATTCTCACAATGAAATCGAAAGCGACAAGCGTCCACCGCCAGCTGAGCGCAAATCAGGTACCAGCAATCGCGGCTCAGCATATCGAGATTGTCTGCATCGACAGGGATTGCCTCAATGTTTTCCGCTGCAAGATAGTCGCCACACTGGACCAGCCGAGAGGGTAATTGGATGATGACCAAGACGCTGGGCGCTTGGACGAACAGCCGACCAGTACGCGCACCGCCTTCAACCAGGATGAGCGATCTTCTTGCCATTGGCTGTTAACCCGACATTCGTGCCATGCGGCGGTCTGAGCGTATAAATCGGCATCAGCGCTTTTACCCGTGCCCGACTCAGAGTCTGTGATGGAGGTACCATCGTCAGCGATTTGGGGTCGTAAAGAGTCTGCAAAGTTAACTTGAAGCATTTGTTGCAACGGTTTGATTGCCGGGTGGCATGCGTCTCGGCGAACTTCGAGATTTGCGATGGACAACGGACCCCAGTCTCGCAAGGAAGTAACCCGGGACTTGCGATTATCCACTGAGAACTGACCGATGTCTGAACGCTGGCCTGCTCGGGTTGGACATGACGTTTTTTTGAGCGTTAGCCGGCCATCGTTTTCGGTAGCGCTCTGAGAGTTCTGCAAATTCGTTGAGAGCAGTGGTGATGGCGGGCCACATGGGGAAGCGGCGGTTCGAGGGGGTAGCTTTTCACCTCAGTCTTCTTTCGGTTGACGGGATCCGCTGCATGACTCTGCCCTTAGCGATTGGGCACAGGTACGGGCATTAAACTTTACAGCAGCAGGGCCGCTCCGAGGCATCGCGGCCTTTCAACGGCGGCCGAAGGCCAGGACCTCGGCTGTGTAGGTCTCCACCACCAGGCTGAAGGGCTGGTTCGCCCCGGTATAGAGGATGGCGCGGTGCCGCAGCACTTCATGGGGAATGGCCAGTACCCCCTTTCCCGCCGCCGGCAGCGGCGCGTCCATCTCCCACCCCTTGGGCAGCGGCGACCACAGCAGTTCGGCGCTGATGGTCTGGCGGCGAAAGTGCAGCGGCTGGACCACCTTCCCGAAGGGCTGGTCCGTCGTGTCGAGAACCTGATTCATCTGAGGTGTGAGGCGCGACGGGACATACCAGTTATCGGCCTCGGAGAGCACGAGTTTGCCACAGGCGAGCTGCACACGCCGGTATTCAACGGGTTCGTCAGCGCTGATGCCCAATGCCTGGCGGGCATTATCCGGCAGGAGCTTGTTGTCGCCCTTCACGCGATGGGCGACGATCTTCGCCTCCGGTGCTAGACCATGGTCACCACACCACCGTTCCAGCGTAAGCGTGGCGCTGGGGTGGCTGAGCAGGTCGGCGTTGAGCGTTTCCAGCAGGGCCAGGGCCTGCGTGCGGGAGGCGGTATCGTCGGTGAAAGGGGTGCGGGCCTCGGAGGGTGACGAGACGGTCACCATCACGGCGAGGGAGGCTGCTGCGATGAAATTTCGATTACCCATGCTACAAAACCCTTTTGCGTTGCGTTACGAAGCGGCGTTTGCAGGAACGCAGCCTGCGCGCGCGTTGAAAACATGGCGGCCCCTGCCGCAACTACGAAACGCGCCTTGTGCGCGATCGCGCGTTGTTTGAAAGGAATGTTACCGCCCACCTCTCATATTCCGCGCAATCATGCCGTTGGCAACTGGACGCTTCAGGACGAATCTCCGGTAGACGAAATCAAGCTGCGACCTTCTCTGGGTCCGCTTCGACGGCACGGCATTTCCGGCTCTTTTGGTTTGCGGCCAAGCCCCATCGTCTTGGCCAAAACCGGGCGCGGCTGCATAGCTCGGCGCGACCATGGGGTAATCGGCCGGCAGACCCCATTTGGCGCGATACTCGTCCTGCGTCAGCCCATAGTGGTCGACAGATGGCGTTTCAAACAATTTGAATTTCTTCCGGTCCTCGAGGGAGATGATGTAGTCTGTGTTATCGACTTCCTGATCGGACAGCAGGCTTGAGTGCCTGCGACCCTTCTGTGGTGACCGTTCAGTGTCGCATGCACCTGGCGGATCAGGGCAGGGGAGACCTCCACCGGGACCGGCTTGTTGGAGACGTAGCTGGCACGACATCGGCGGTGATCTCGATGAGGTTGTCGATGTTCCTGTCGGCTTCTTCTGTCTCTCCGGACGGCTGAAACGCAGTCGGCGAAGCGTCGCCTCATAGTGGCGGTTGTCGCTGAAAGCAGTAAATGTCTCGACCATCAGGCTGCGGGTCCGCTGTGCTGGTGGCCGAGACAACGTTCGACTGTCCGAAACCAGAGTCTCAAGTCTTGCCAAGTATGAGGAGCCGATGGCCGCGGTTTACCGTAACGGCAAGCCCGCATTAGGCTGCCTGCAGGCCCGAACTCAGTTCATTTTTTGTGTGGTGACTGTCGACAACTCCAGCCCGTTGGGATTCCTGTAACGATTGGCGAGGCTTTGGAAAAAGCTTCCCGTCTGGTCTGGTTGAACAACAAATTCTCCATAGTTGGGATCGAAGAGTGTGATCCTCCCATCCGACGCTGACGTCGCAATTGAGTGTCTTTGACCGTTGGTAAAGCGCAAGCTGAGCAAATGGTTCGCCCCGCTTTTGGAGATTTTCTTCAGCATCGGTGAGATGCTGTCAGGCCCACCGAACGTATACACGTTTTCTTTCTTGGATGGGTCCAAGCCCACTTCCCGCAACATGGTGGTTTTGGCCTCCAGATTGGCCTGAGAAGATTCTGCTCCCTCACTTCGCGACGAGCTCCTGACGTCCATATACCGCTCCTGCCACTGAGCCGCTGAGTGATGTCCTTGCGATCCCGGTACTAGGGCATTCATTCGCGATCTCGGGCTGTTGTGGAGATTGCTGAGCCACCCCGCAGCCAGCCCAACGCAGATCCCGCGTTGATTCGCATCAGCTAATTCAGCCGTCCTGTATTCCAACACGGAGGTGCTCGGCCTTGCTGGAACGGAGGTGCTCGGCCCTGCTGGAGGGTTGCCTGGATCCGAGGCATTTGACTTGCTGGCGCAGCATCCCATTTTGTCGGGCAACTCCCCAGATGGCAGGTTCCTCCGCAGCGCGAGGTCCGCAAGTGTTTCGGTAAAGCTGTCGCTGTCCATCGACTGACTCGGTTCGTCAGCCCAGCTAGCGCGTGTGGATGAGTCACTGATCCGATTATACATGGCGATTCGCGTTTCCTTTTGGCTTAGGTTTCTTCGTAGCGAGTGCGGACTGAATAGGCCCTGATCCGAATGATGCTCGGTCAAGCTGACGGCGAGCTTACGGACGGTGTTACCAGCTTAGAAAGCAATGGTTGCGCGCCTGAAGACCTATCAGAATCAGGTTCGTTTTCGGTCGATGCGACTGGGGTCGAGTAACTCAGCCATACGGCTGTCGCCCTCTCGGGGCAGGCGGATTTCCAGCACCCCGGCTCTTCCCGTAGGGTGAAGCCGCGTTTCCGAAGGGACGCCCTTCAAAGTCACGGCCCAGCGGTTCTCAGATTATGCAAATGCTTGAGATCGGCGATCAGATCGTGAAAAAGCCGTCAAACACGCACCTTTGTCAGAAAGTTCCGGACGAGTGACCTGCAGGAGCCAAGGGCACGCTCAAGAGGGACAATCCAAACACGGGCTTTGGCTTGATTGGACCTCGATAACGGTGAGAAGGATGTCTCGTCCATGCCATCGATCCGCTCAGGAATCAGAGTGCTTGTGGAAGGACAGAGGTGTTCCTCGAAGCCGGGCAGGGAAAGAAGGTCTGGAAGTCCGGAGCACTCGCCTCTCCCAGAGCCAACGCACAGCCGATCCTCGGAACCTGTCCACTTAGACATAGAAAAGCCCGCTGCCGGGAGGAGGTGGCAGCGGGCTCGATTGAGATGCAGCGCGGGAAGAGGCGCGCCGCATTCAGCGTCGGCATCACATTCGAGGGGGGTAGATGACCGACATCAGGACCTTACCCATAGCCGCAGATATTGCGATGCACAAATTATATATCGCAATTGCGAGAATGTTACTTGGATTCGCGTCGCATATGCATCCGCAGGAGGGCTTCCTGTCGCACGAAAGCCGACGGCAGGAAAGAGTGCTTCATTTCGTCGCTCTACCTGGCAGTGCCTCCTGCAGGATCAGGTGTGTCGACCGCCAAATTGTCGGAGACGGTTATCTCGACCATTGGCTCAGTCGCTCCCCGCCCTCACCGTTTAGCGGGAAGCAATTTCAGGAGATCGGGCTGTGGCTTGGTGAGATAAATCCACCTGCCCATCCTCCGGCTTCAAATCGCGATCTGGCGATCATGGTAAGGAACGACGTCAGTGAAGCCTTAGGAAAGTCGGCATGAAAACTCATGCCCTTCGCTGACAGTTTGGCTGCGGCGTCGCTGTCCATGTCATAAAGTTAAGGGCCCCCAATGGCGAGCATGCAGAACTCTCGGGTTACTCATCCGCCGCATGTCCTCCAGCTCTACCGATGGGGGGACCTGAGATGCCAATTGCCTCGGTATCGCTTGAGTATCCTGTCAATCGCAGCGAAGGATATTTGCTTCGCGCGCGGCCGCGACGAAGGCCCTTCGAGCGGCGGGTGGATGAGCCTCACCTCTCAGTACCTTCAGACAGGCGTCCATTGCGGCCCTGCGCCTCTCCGTCTGACGACCAAAATCCCGGAGCAGGATGGAGGCAGCATCATTGACATCGCACACGGCACGTTCTGTGCTATGGCGGCTAATCTGGATCACAACTGGCCTCTCAAATCTGACCAAGCCCGTCATCTCGCCTCCCCCTCAACTCCTACCGACCCAGAGCCTGCGATTACAACCGATGAAAATTGTGTCGATCCCGCTTGCGGGTCGCACCGGTCGGCCGCTCAATCGAAAGCTTGGTACAAGGTGGGATTCCACCCATGTTCAATTCTTGCACGAATCGTACCATGAGTGCATTTTATCGGGGCAGCGCAAGATGTTTCTTTACCGTTGGCCTTCTGGCCGATGCGATTACTTCATCTGGAAGAAATGGCGAATGCAGCCTGATTCCGAATCGCCTATGAATTCTCGATCCAAGGAGAGCCTGCCATCTTTGGGATGTGATCAGTGCAGGGCCTGAGGCAAACGATGCGATCTCTCGCCTGGCAGTGTCATGCCAACGCTGGCCGGGCCTCTCGACCGGCCGTTCGATGATGATGACGGTTCTCGCTGGTATGGTTTCCTGAACGGCGCAGACAACCTGTTAATCAGCAGAAGTGGAAAATCGAGCTAGATGCTTAGAGAATCGCGCTCACATAGTCGTTGCCAGGACCATGTAAATCGTGCCCAACTGTGGCGCTCGGCACCACCCTCGGTCAGCGGATCGTCGGATGTGCGTCGGTCATGTCTATTGTACCTTACCGGGCCGTTGACGGCATAGCTGCTCGATTAGCGTGTTTGGGCTATTCTGGGCCGGTTCTCGCGACGGCGAGAGCGCCCCAGCCACTCCATCAGCCCGAGCGCGTCATCAAATTCGCGCGAGCCGCTCCTGGAGTGCCTGGCGATCGGCGACCAGATTGTCGAGGTGCAGGGACTCGCGCCGCAGCCGCGGTTCTTGCGCCAAC
>NZ_JAOWPT010000025.1 GCF_025753855.1 Mesorhizobium sp. ZC-5 | reverse complement strand
CCGGTTGGCTTTGTGCACGAGGTCGCTGTTGACCGCCGTTGCCAGCCAATCGCCCTCATAGTCAAGCGCGGCAAGCAGTTCGGCCAGCGTGGCGGCGGCAACCTCATGCGCTTCGCCGTGTCGATGCTGGTTTCGACAGTCGGGTCCGTACAGGGGCCGGACGGATCATAGACGGTGACGGGCGGTTCACCCGCCGTCGGATGGACGGAGATTTCGCGCATCGGCACCTTTATGTGCGGATGGAGGACGCCGGACTTGTGGATTTTCCGTGAGGCAGGCAATGGTCCCGTCGACACGGCGGGGGTGAGGGCATTCATCTTGAGGCTCCTTTGCTCATGCATTGGAGACCCAGTTCTGTGCCGGAAGGATGAAAAGACGCTTTGATCTACCTGCTTGGAAGCAGGACTTCGGGCGTGAACTCCCCGCAAAGCGCTTGCACCGTCCCTACGCCAGTATGAACTGGATCAGGTTCAACGGGTCACTGCGCCGCAAAAGCCAGCAGTATCTCAGCCCCTTGCCGGGACTCCCCTGGTGAATGCTCCGAATTGAACGGGCCGGCCCTATCTTGTCAAGCGCGTTCGTCCGCCACGGTGATCGGGATCAATCACAGTATCCTCGCACGGACCAATCACCAGGGCCGCCGGCGGCATCGGAAAAAAGGACTGAGCTTGCGCGCTCGGCCGGATTGATACGGCGGCTAAGGATGTTGGGGGCGCTGACCAGCGCTGGCGCGTCTTAGATTGACCTGCCGGCTATGGATCTGATGGCATGAGGTGGCAGTCTTGGTCCTGACCTCGGACAGAAGCATGGTCCTTGCGGCGTGATGATCACTCGAAGGGACTTGACGAGCAACGGCCCATTATAGAAGACTACTCACCGCAATCGGCTGCGGAAAATTGCCTGGACTATGGCCCGTTTCGACGGTAAACTGAGATATGACGTTTGGATCCTTCAGTGAACGTGCCTCTCGTCCAATTTCCCCAACGTTCCGCTAGCTTCAGTCCCACACATTCGGCCATCGTATCGAGTTCCTGGTGATAAACGTACCGGGTGCGATGAGGTGAACGTGTCACCGATGTATCAGAGAACCAAAGAAGGGTTGAAACCAAGGTCTGGTTGAGCGGATCGTGGATATCTGAGTTGAGAATTGTATTCTCGTGATCCACGAATAGCGTGGTAGTTTTCTGCCCGTTAACGAAACCGTCCAGGGCCGGCACACCCAATTCCATCACCAAAACCCCCTCATTATCCAGTGCCTCCGCGGCAGATCGCAGGCAAGCTATTTGTGCCTCGCGCGTGAGGAGCAGCTTGAACGTGCTGTAAACGCAATACACGAGATTGTACCGTCGCTCTGATCGGAAATTGGCAATGTCTCCTTTCCAAGCCTTGATCAGATTGGTGCGCTTGGAGAGAAGTTTCAACATGCTCTCTGAATTGTCGATACCTTCCACCCTGACACCGCGCTCGCTCAACGGCACTCCCACACGTCCGTCGCCGATACCAAGTTCAAGAGCACTGCCTCCGCTGGAATATTGCTCAAGGAGAGCGGCAGTCTCGACTGCTTCATTTACTTTGCCTCGTATGCTGGTAAATTTTTCGTAGATCGAAGCCCAGTTATCGCCAAATCTGAATTCGTCAGGCATCTTAAACTCTCCGTTTATTTGTTCACACAATTTCATTTTATTATTATTGCCATTTACTTGAGATATGGCGCCGGATTGCGGTTCCGAGGGTGAAAGCGCTCAAATCCATCGAGCTCAAATCACATGAAAGGAATTCCTGCGAGCGTTTGAATTTCTCTGGAGCGCGCCGGTATGTTTCACCTCCGATATTGCTGTGCTTCCGGCTTCCACGAGAGTCCGCTGAGGTGGTTCGCCATAGAACTGAACGGATAACTCTGGTGACCCGCGCGCTTTCACCTGGCAATTTCCCATTCGCCCAGCATGTCTTCTGCATCACCTTTTCCATTGCCATTGACCGTAAAGAGACGTCTTGTTTGGCACTAAGACATCCAACGGCTCCGTTCCTGAAGCAACCTCGCTGCTCAAATCGCAAGAGGCATGCCAACTAAAAAGGGTATTAATTCAATCAATTGGCTTTTCGTTTCCAATTGCCTCCGTTCGTTACGGCACAGTTTTGTCAAGCTTCAGTAACCCAATTGACGTCGCGAAAGACGACGTCTCAGGCATACAGAGTGCGAGGAGGGATCGTCCCGCGGCGTGGTGTAGTTGGCGGTATTGGTCGCCGTGCTCTCCGGCATGGGCCGGGCTGATCAGTGCGCCACAGTTGACAAGCTGATCAGGGGATCGTCGCTCATCTGGCTGATCGTTTCCAGAGTCATTTATCTGGCCCGCTGCACTGCCCGTTTGATGGCATGGGGCGCTCCCTTCCGATGTGTGGAAATGGAGGAACATCTACCCCATGACACCAAAAGGAGCTCGTCATGCCTGTCGTCAGCCTCGGTATCGATATCGCCAGATTCGTCTTTGAGTCCACGGTGTGGATGCTTCTGGACACGCCGTCTTACGGCGGCGGCTTAGTCGCAGCGAGCTGATCGTATTCTTTGCCCGGCTTTCTCCGTGTCTCGTCGGGACGGAAGCTTGCTCGAGCGCCCATCATTGGGCTCGGGAGTTGGCTCGTCCTAGCCACGACGTGCGACTGATTCCACCCCAATATGTAGAAGCCGTACGTCAAACGGAACAAGACTAGTTCAGCCGCTGCAACAAAACCTTCAAACAAATTTACAAAACCTTTGCGACTACAAATCGCTGGCAATGGTACGTTCACAGCAAAATCTGAAGTCGAGCACGACTAAAAAGCTGATGCCGATTCATCCTGATCACCGCACGGCAGGCAACGTCGGAGTCCAAGTGCCAATGACAAGAAAAGCGCTCATCTTGCTTGAAGGCCATCCGCGGGGTAATGGTCTCCTATACGCGAAGGCGGCCCAGCGCCTTGGACTTCATCCAATTACGCTGTCGGCTGATCCGACTCAGTACGACTATCTTGCGGCGGAAAGGCTTGAGGCAATCCGTGTCGATACAACTAATCTCGATGCGCTTATCGGCGAATGTTCCCGCCTATCTGCCACCTATGAGATTGTTGGCGTCACGAGCGCCTTGGAGGCAGTCTATGCGACCGTTGGCAAGATCTGCCGGCATTTCGATTTGCCGGGGCCGAACCCCGCATCCATTGAACGATGTTGCGACAAATTCGTTCAACGTCAGCTCCTCGCGCACGCCGGCGTTCCAATACCTGCCTATCGTGCGGCGGCAGATGCGGCGGACGTAGAAAACTCTGCCGCGGAAATCGGCCTGCCGGTGATTGTTAAGCCAGCCGTCGGCAGCGGCAGCCGTGGTGTCCGGTTGTGCCGCAATGCCGAGGACTTAGCCGAACATACGACCTATCTGTTGGGCGGGACGCACATATGGCGATGTGCACCGAGGATACTGGTTGAAGAATTCGCACAAGGCCCTTATTACTGCGCCTACACAATGGGAGATGAGGTCGTTGGGATCGCCGCTGCTGACTTTAGCCCCCCACCGCATTTCGTCTATCGCGAGACGACCTTCCCGGCCCTGCTGACTGACGACGAGCAAGACCGTATCGCCGATGTTTCGCTGAACAGTCTACGCGTTCTTGACCTTGGCTGGGGGCCATCTAATATTGAACTTAGGTGGACGAAGCGTGGGCCAGTCGTCATAGAAGTCAATCCACGTCTTGCTGGCGCGCCGGATCCTCAACTGGTCCAACTGGCTTACGGCATCGATCTCATCACCGAGCACGTCAGGCTTGTCATCGGCGACCAGTGGAACCTGTGCAGAACGAATTCCCACACTGCGGCCTCGCGGAACCTGGTGCCCGATAGTGATGGGACCCTCGATTGGATCGAGGGCGACAGTCGGGCCGCTGCTGTATCAGGTGTCGCCGACGTAAAATTGTATATCGAACCCAAAACGTCGATCCTCAGGAAAGGCGATGCCGGAGACCCCATCGGCCGTGTCGTCGCCACTTCACCCAGCCTCGCTCGGACTGAGGCTATACTTCAGCGCGCCGTCGATTTAATTGATTGGTCGATCACACCATTCCCGACCCTTCGCGAATAGGATAACGCTATAACTTTCGCCGATTTGAGCTTAGCCGCAGGCCTTGATGTTGACGTTCCCTAATTCTTGTAGGCCCTGCGATAGCCAAACAGAGTGACTGTCGTTCTGGCATACCCATGTCTAACGTTTCAGGATTTTACTCAATGCACAATCGACATCTGACGAGGTCTAACACGAACGTGTGGGTTTTCCTTCAACGTCGCAGCTTAAAATACGGTCAGAATCGCTCGTCGTGTTTACTATGGCTACAACGAGAGAGGAAATATGACGGAATTTTGTCAGATAAAAGTCTGTTGTGAAAAGTCAGGGGTGGATATTTCGCCGGATGAGGTTTCTACACATGCGACAAGGATCATGGCGTGAGAAACATCGATACCCTCCTAATAATTACGCACGAGGTGTCGCCAGCGCGCCATCCAGCTGAAGGTGCGCTCGACCACGACCCCGCGGCAACGCGGGATCTGGAACTCCTTCTGGTCGTTGGATCGACGCATGACCAAGAAGTCGGGATAGGCGGCTTTGTCCAAGAGCTTCGGCCAGTCATGGGCGGTGGCGGCCAACAGATGCTTCTCCCAGGAGCAACGCTGGAGGATGCCGTCCAGGATGGCCTGAGCCCCGGCACGGTCGTAGATGTCGGCGGTGGTGAGGCTAATCATCAAGAGTCGCAGGAGTCTACATCCGGCTATTCACTCGGAGGATCGCAAGGGCTTGATATCGGCGTAACTCTTCTGATTCTGGCGCTTAGTCAGGTCGCCCGGGCTGGTAGCGACAGAACGGCTTCCACTTAGTCTACTATAATATCCGTCAACGACTAAGGAACGACAATGCCTCTTCAAGTTTCATTCATCTTCGGTGGAATTTCGACGGAGTACGATGGGTCTATCTCATCGTTAACCAACATCATCTCCTCCTACTTGGCTATTCCTGATGCCGAACGACCATTCTCTGTAAGATATTTGTATCATGTTAGCCGTAATGATGGCCTAGTCCGAACAATTCGATTTCACAGAGCTTTCACGATTTCTGAGCTTCAGGGATATCTTTATGATACGAACGCTCGTTCTGGGCGCTCATTGCTCGTGACTTTTGATACAATCAAATCTCGTAATGAATACATTGTGAACTTGTTGCACGGACAGTTTGGCGAAGACGGAGGAGTTCAGACGCTTGCGGCGCTTTCATGCCTAAGAGGCACGTTCGGCGACCCACGTGTCGCATCGTTGACGATGAATAAGTACGCAATGTCGTCGTTCGTTTCCTCGATATTGCCAAGCGAAATCGTGAAAGTGCCAACGGCAACGCTAGTAAACCCTGGAAATGCTGCGGACGCAATCAAGACCGCAAAGTCACTCCAACGGCCAATTGTAGTGAAACCGAACTCACTTGGTTCATCGCTATTTGCTAGGCTTTTTCGCGACCCTGAGCAGTCTGAGCAGGAGATTGAGGCCCTTCTTCATGCGATTTTTGCCTATGATAGTGCGGCCCTATTACAAGAGTTCATTCCGGGAGACGAGTATACCTGCGGTTGCTTAGTCGGTTCATCAGGAGCAATACCGCTACCTGTCGTAAAGATTGAAACAAACATGCAGTTTTTCGGACGTGATCAAAAGCAATCGAGAAGCGCGGCGAAGAGGGCAGTAATCGATACTGACGATGAAATTTCGTCCATAATACAGTCAGTGACACACTCTGTTGCGTCTTCTATCAACCTCTGCAATATGGCTCGTTTCGATTTTAGGGTGTCGCACGATTCCGTAATTTGGTTTCTAGAATGTAATTATATTCCCGGACTGTCAAAAAATGGTTCTTTCGAAAAAATGCTCCACCATTACGGTATGACAGTCGTAGACTTGATATCGTGGATCGCATCAGACTCACGTCCGTTCATAAAACCGGCCCATTACATCAAATACGAATGTATCTGACAGATCAGGCGAACAACAATCATGTTGCTGACCCCGAGGCGGCCTGTTGCTTCGCGCAGGACAAGCTCATGGCGCTTCACACGTTCGCCCTCATGGTAAACCGGGATTTGATACGCGCCGCAGAAATTGTGCACACGCAGCTGGGTCCAGGTCTGTCCTCTGGCCGAGCATTCCCGGCCGATTGAGACCAAGGGCGATGGTACAGTCCGGCAAAAAAGGCGGGCGACTTCGGGCGCCAGTTGTTCGGTCGCCGCATCGGTATGGTAGCGGTTTTGACCGGTTCTTCAGCACTTCAAATGGCGCGTGATCCCCTCCCTGCCAATGCAGCACCATGTGCACGACGATATCCTCAGCGCGGCGCAAGATCCGCCTGCCTGTTTTGACGGAAGCGCGGGATGGTTCCGCGGGGCAGGTGTCATAAGTGGCATGCGTTCGTCGTGGCCACGGCGCGCGGCTGCGTGTTGCGCAAGCAATGAATCTGATCTTCGAGCCGGGCAACCGCCGTAAGGCAGCCATTGGATCGGCGTTCGAGTTCGCTCGCCCATTGCGGGCCTAGCGTGAAGCCTCGATGGCTCGCGCCCGGGGCGCCGCCAACAGGCGTTCGAAGTCTGGGTGCCGTGCCGCCCCTGGGCCCGAGATCGTCGTCGATGACAATCAT
This sequence comes from Mesorhizobium sp. ZC-5, assembly GCF_025753855.1. GTDB lineage: Bacteria > Pseudomonadota > Alphaproteobacteria > Rhizobiales > Rhizobiaceae > Neomesorhizobium. The sequence continues at coordinate 22,297 of NZ_JAOWPT010000025.1, read as the reverse complement.
GCTCTTCCAGCCGAGGCGCGAGGGCTCGGTGTCAGGGTACCGGCGTCTCCGGCTTCTCGGGAATGCGCAAGTGCTTGAGCTGATCCATGCCCGATTGCCGCACAAAGACATAGGCGCTACGCGCCAACTACTCGGAAGTGAGGCGTTTGGAGCGGTGTCATGTGCCGGCTCGCCGCAATTTCCACGGCCGAGTTCGGCGCGTGGTCAAGCCGCTAGCGAGCGCGCAACTGCAACGAAGCGAGCGGTCGCCCTCCAGCGGGGTCAAGAGCGGCATCGAGTAACGCTATCCGACGCGTCCGTCGCGTTTGTCGGATTCGCGACAAAGGCTGTTTCGCCAGTATCTCGTTTTGACTCAGACTAAATAGCTGAAAAGCGGCCACAATTTTCTTCGGTTCGATCAACCAAATTGGCACGAGTTTTGGGACCTTCATTATGTGGTGGCGGAGCTGCCGACCGGTATTCATGTCGCCGGTAACCGATGGATGGAACGAAAGAAGGAAGCAACGTGTCAGGTCTGCGTCAAATCGCATTCTACGGGAAGGGGGGCGTCGGCAAGTCCGCCAATCAAAAAGGAGCTCGTCGCCCTTGTCGATCTCGGGCAGACGATTCTCATCGTTGGCTGCGCCCCAAAGCGGACTCCACCCGCCAGATCCCGAGCTCGAAGGCGCAAGACACGATTCAGCATCTCGTGGCAAAGGAAGGTTTGGTGGAAGACCTCGAAATCGAGGACGTGCTCAAGATCGGCGATCCTCTCCGCACACGCTTCGAGTTAAGCTCTTGCTACCAACGGTTTCTTGAAACAACAGACATCGAAATCCTCCGCCGAAAACATCGAGCGAAATTTAATAACACGGACACTTCTCCACGTTTGGAACGCCATCTTGTTCGGCCTCGAGGCAGATTTTCTTGGATGAGAATAACTCACGAGGGCAGTTTGTGCCGGCAAATGAAGGCCCGTTCCCGCGAGTGCGAAGCAGAATGATCTGAGGTAGCGCAAACCAGAAGTGCAACTCTAGCTGGCAAGCCCCGGAGCTACCCATTTCAACATATTTGGTTGGACAAGTAAGTGAGAAAAACGTCATGAAAGATCACATGCAAATAAAGGATGCTTATACCGCCCATGGCGAAATCTGGAGCGATATCTATGATGAATATACGGAAGCGCTCAATGTGTCCGTCGAGAATGCACGGGCAGTCAGTTTTCTCGCACCCTTCGCAAAGAACGGAACCGCACTCGAATTGGGCGTTGGAAACGGCCACATCGCCTTGCCCCTTTCTGAGACAGGAGCTTCCGTTCACGGTCTCGATAACTCGGAGAGGATGCTTGCCGCGCTTCGCGCAAAGAGCAGTGGCGATGCGGTCACGACACACCTTGGCGACATGGCAGAATTCGACCTAGGCACCCAATACGATCTCGTGTACTGCATTAGCAACACTTTCTCACTTTTGGCGACTGTCGAGCAACAACTTGGCTGCTTCGAGTCTGTCGTGAAGTCTCTAAAGCCGCGCGGGCGCTTTGTTGTTCATTTAAATTACCCTTACACTTCTAATATATCAGATGACGGCATCCGCACCGACCAAAGAACCACCGTTATGCATATAGACGAGCGAAGTGCGATAGTGCGTTTTACCAAACATGATCGGAACCAACAGCTTTTTATTTCTCAAGACCTTTGGATCACGCCGGCCGGAAGCCGGACGTTGCCGCTGAAGATCAGATATGTCTATCCGACCGAGCTCGACTTGCTCGCAAAGATCAGCGGACTTGAGCTTCTTGAGCGTTATGGAGACTGGCAGAGGCGCCCGTTTGACAATACGTCTTGGCGATACACGTCGGTGTTCCGGAAGACATGATGAGAATGCTTGTCGCGAACACCGAGGCCGTTCATCGAAACTTCGGCGCCTTTGCAGATTCGCAGTACAAGCTGACCGAAGGAGGCGTCACCTCACAGACGTTGCTGTTCGGGAGGGTTATAACCTGACGGGCAATACCGCAACGAATGTGCGAGCCTTCTGCCAGCGCCACCGCCATTACACATACCATCGAACAAGTCGCTTAGGATCGCGACCCTCAGCCTACCAGACGGCGTTCCTGCCGCCGGCTCGCCTCGTTGTAGACAATGGAGCCGTTGAATTTGTCGGCCGTTGGGAGAAGGGCGCTCTGGTAGCCAGTCGTGGTCAGCGCCACAATTGGACCACGTGATGCCAAATTGGGCGCTCACGGGCAGTTGCACCCGCACTACTGTCGCATTTCTCAACATGCTGGTCGTGGGTAGAATCTCTCCATCGCTTTAACACGACATGACAGGTTAGAGCATGCGCCGGAGAGTTGATGTGGCGCTTTTTACTTCCAATACGAAACGAATGAAGGCGTTGTCTCACTTTACCCGGACTGTGGCGGAAGCGACCGTCAGACCCGCTCGAGCGCGATCGCGACGCCCTGGCCGACGCCGGTGCACATCGTTGCCAAAGCATAACGGCCGCCGCATTCGCGTAACTCCAGCGCCGCCGTACCGGTGATGCGCGCGCCCGACATGCCGAGCGGATGGCCTAGTGCGATGGCGCCGCCATTCGGGTTGACGTGCTCCGCATCCTCGCCAATGGCAAGGGCGCGGAGCACGGCGATGCCTTGGGAGGCAAAGGCTTCGTTGAGCTCGATGACATCGAACTGTTTTGGCGTCAGGCCAAGCCGCGCGCACAGTTTTTGCGTCGCGGGCGCTGGGCCGATGCCCATGATGCGCGGCGCAACACCGGCGGCAGCACCGCCGAGGATGCGGGCGATCGGCGTTAGGCCGTATTTTTTCACCGCTGCTTCGGAAGCAACGATCAGCGCCGCCGCGCCGTCATTGACGCCGGAGGCATTGCCGGCGGTCACCGTGCCGCCCTGGCGGAACGGCGTCGGCAGTTTGGCCAGCGCCTCGACTGTGGTGCCGGCGCGGGGATGTTCATCTTTGCTGACAACAACCGCATCGCCCTTGCGCTGCGGGATCGTCACTGGGGTGATTTCCTTGGCCAATCGTCCATTGGCTTGTGCCGCGACCGCCTTGTCCTGGCTGCGCACGGCAAAGGCGTCCTGGTCCGCGCGCGACACGGAAAAGTCCTCGGCGACGTTCTCACCGGTCTCGGGCATCGAATCGACGCCATATTGCTTCTTCATCAGCGGGTTGACGAAGCGCCACCCGATGGTGGTGTCGTAAATCTCGGCATTGCGCGAAAACGCCGTGTCTGCCTTGGGCATGACAAAGGGAGCGCGGCTCATGGACTCGACGCCGCCGGCAATCATCAGTTCCGCCTCGCCGGCCTTGATGGCGCGCGCGGCGATGGTTAGCGCATCCATGCCCGAGCCGCACAGGCGATTGACGGTCGAGCCCGGGATTTCCTTGGGCAGGCCGGCCAGCAGCAGCGCCATGCGCACCACGTTGCGGTTGTCCTCGCCCGCCTGGTTGGCGCAACCAAAGACGACGTCGTCGACCGCCTGCCAGTCGATGCCGGGGTTGCGTTCGACCAGCGCCCTCAGGGGTATCGCGCCGAGATCGTCGGCGCGGACCGATGACAGGGAACCGCCGAAGCGGCCAATCGGCGTGCGGATGTAGTCGCAGATATAGGCCTCGGCCATGCTAGGCTGCTTTCTCTCTCTCCGTTGGGTCGAACGGCTGTCTTGGTGCGGGCAAGTTGCGTTACGTCACACCGACCGGCTCAATGAGATTTTCGATCGTCTTCGTGTGACAAGGCAGAAATCGGACCCACCTGATAATGGGGTCCCTGAGTTTCGATAAGGCGGCTGAAGGCAGCTTCTAACTCGGCTTTAGGTTGGTTTCTTGCCCAGAACACTATGCCACCCTCGTGCTTTGGGAAGCCGTAGCCGTTTGTCAGCACTAGGTCGACGTCTGAACGTGAATTTGTGACCCCCTCGGAAATTACCAACGCCGCCTCGCTCGCCATAGCTGCCAAGGCGCGCGCGACTATTTCTGACGGAGAGAACAGGCGTCGAACACGTCCTGCCTCGCTCGACGTCCTTGTGACAAGGTCGGTAATCGCCTGGTCGACCTGACCGGGCCCGGCCGCCTCGGTGTACCGATAGTATCCGGCGCCGGTCTTGCGACCAAACCGCCCCATTTCACATAGTAGGTCAGGTATCCTTGCATAACGTGCCATGGGATCCCGGCCGGCCGCAGTTGCCTGTCGCATCCGCCAGGCAATGTCCAAACCCGACATGTCGGCCACAGCAAACGGCCCCATTGCAAAGCCGAATTCCTCGAGCGCTTTGTCAACTTGCTGTGGGAGCGCCCCTTCTTCGAGCATGTATTCGCATTGACGTCGGTACGATGCGTAAATTCGGTTACCGATGAAGCCAAAAGAGTCATTCGAAAGAACAGGCAGTTTGCCGGCGGCTATTGCAAGGCTATAGGCAGAGGCAAGCACCTCTGGCGATGTCTCAGAATGTCTAACAATCTCGACCAATCGCATCTTCTCTGCCGGGCTGAAGAAATGCATTCCCGCGACGCTTTGAGGACGGCCGGAGGAGGCAGCAATTTCGGCGACTGAAAGATACGATGTATTGGTAAGAAGGATTGCATCAGGCCTTGCAACCTCCCCTAGGAGCGCGAAGATCTGGCGTTTGACCCTAACGTCTTCGAACACTGCTTCGATAACGGCATCCGCCTTGCCGATGGGGTCCTTGAGCGTTGTGACGTCCAACTGGCACATAAGGTGTTCAAGCTCCTCGGCCCTCAGGCGGCCTCGATCAAGTCGCCACTGAAAAATCTTGCGCACCCGATCTCTTGCTGCTTTCACAGCCTCAGCTGTATTCTCGAGGATCGATACGGACTTGCCGGAGCTGAGCATTGCCGCTGCAATCCCAGCACCCATGGTTCCGCCTCCGATTACAGCGACGACTCGGATCGGCCTCGCCATCGTAGCGGCCAGCTCCGGCACCCTTAGAGCCCTGCGCTCTGCGAAGAACAGATGGCGCAACGCGGCGGCCTCTCGGCCCATCCTAAGTTTCTGGAATTGCGCCCGCTCCGCGACTAGCCCTTCTGTCACAGAAAGCCGCCCGCAATGGTCGATTGCGGAGATGGCCGCATGGATATGCGGGCGATTGCGGCCCCCTTTTAGCGCCTCGGTCTTGGCATTCTGCAGTGCCACTGGATCGCTGTCCGGCACCTCGATGCTGGTCACCCGGCGCTTGTTGGACCCAAAGCGCGACAGGAGCTTTAGCGCTTCGGTAAGCAGATCACCTTGGGCGACTGCGTCGATCATGCCAAACTTGAGGGCCTGTTCAGCCCCTAAGCGACTGCCTGCGCAGATGAACTCGATGGCCTTTTCTCGCCCTACCAGACGGGGCAAACGTTGCGTACCGCCGGCTCCAGGTATGAGGCCAAGGGTGGTTTCGGGGAGACCAACGACGGCCTCGACACTTGCGATGCGGCCGTCACAGGCTAAGGCGAGTTCGTATCCGCCACCCAAGGCGGCTCCTGCAATGGCGGCGACAAATGGCTTCGCGCTCTTTTCGATCGCAGCAATTACTGAAGGGAGCTGAGGGTCTTCTAGTTGGGCGCCGAATTCCCGAATGTCGGAGCCAGCCATGAACATTTTGCTGGCACCTATCAGTATGCCGCCCGAAAGACTGGGATCGGAGTCGACTGCCTGAATGGCTTTCAGCAACCCAAGGCGTACTTGCAGGGACCCGGCATTGATTGGCGGATTGTCGATGACAATGATCCCAACCCCGTCTTGCTTCCCGAGTCTCACTACCTGAGGGGTTTTAGATTCCGTCATTCGTTCAACCTTGCGTAGGGCCTATTGAGAAGGCCTGGGCCGTCACGTCCACGACACGGTGCCTCCCCGCCGTGAGCTTCCAGGAACCGGTCGATCGTTAGCAATCATCCACAGCGGGAGCTTTCGGTCTGGATCGATTTCGCGTTGACTGAAGCCAGGGCGGCATGGGCCTCCGCGATGATCCGGTCGATCAATTCTCTGCAGCTGGGCACGTCACTTACAAGGCCGACCACCTGTCCGCAGGACCAGATCGCGTCGTCGAGCTTCCCTTCAAAGTAAACCGCGGGGTTTCTGCTCCCGGAGATAAGGGGGAGCAACTCATCCAAGCTTGCCCCTTCAGCTTCCATCTGCACAACCCGCTTGGCCAGCGCATTTTTGGCTACGCGCATTGGTGACCCAATCGACTTTTGTACGATTAGAGTGTCATCGGCCTTCGCGGCGACCATCCAGTCCTTGACCGCTTGATGAGCGCCGGCTTCGCGTGTGGCCAAGAAACGCGTGCCCATGAGGATGCCGTCGGCGCCGAGACTTAAGGCCGCCAGAAGACCTGCTCCGTCGCCAAATCCACCGCCGGCGATGACCGGAATATCCAACTGCGCAGCCGCTTGCCGCAGCATGACCAGTGTGCTCACATCTGTCATACCAGGGTGGCCGCCGGTTTCATTGCCCACTATCGAGACGGCATCGCAGCCAATGCTTTGCGCTTTCAATGCATATTGCGCGGCAGGAACCTTGTGAATGATCTTCAGGCCGGCCTTCTTGATTCTATCCAGGTAAGGTTCCGGATTTTGGCCGGATGTTTCCAACACTGGCACACCTTCGTTGATGCAAACCTCCAAAAAATCGGCAGGCGAGTACTGGCGCGCAGTGGGAAACAAGTTAATGTTGACCCCGAACGGCCTATCCGTCTGCTTGCGCAATATCCTCACTTCCGCCGAGAACGTTTCGATATCTGGAAACGTCGCGGAGGTTATAATCCCGAGTCCACCTGCATTCGAAACCGCTGCGGCCAAGGGGGCGCGTCCTATGCGAAACATCCCCCCGCATATGATCGGGTGCCGAATACCCAAGAGGTGGGTCAATTTTGTTTGGAACATGGTCGTGCCCCGATGCGCCCGAGTGATTCGCCGATCAGGCGCGTGAATTTGTCGAGCGATCTCAGATGGCCCATTTCTGTTGGGCCGCCCTGTCCCACACGGTCTCGCGCTGCTGCCAAGGTGATCCAAGCAGAAGCTGGCGAGCGCGGGCGCGGCGGAAGAACAGCTGAACATCCGTTTCCAGCGTGTAACCCATGCCAGCCCAAATCTGTTGCGCGGTGAAAGTGCATTTACGGCCGCTCTCGCAGGCCTGGATCGAAGCCATAGCCACTAAAGCCGAAGTAGGTGTTATTGCGGCACTGGTCACCAAGAGGCGCGCAGCAACGTTTTCCATATAGGCATCAGCAAGACGCTGCTGGACGGCCTGAAACGAGCCGATGGCCGCACCGAATGCCTCACGTTCCTTTGCATAGCTTACGGCCAGCTCTAACGCTGCGCGAGACAGCCCCACGACCTGAGCGGCAACCACCGTTCGTAGGACATCCAGGGCCGCGTCGATATCTGTCCACGAACAATTGCCCTGGCCTATTATGGTCGATTCGCCTTTGGCTAACGTGGCCCAGTCCAAGGTAACGTACGCATTGTTGGTGAGGTCTGGGTTGGCAGCACCGCCCCATCCGGAAGCGGGCCTCTCCACCAGCGCTATTGCAACCCCATCCTTCGCCTGGACGGGGATCAGAACAGCGTTGGCCCTGTCGAGATGCTCCGCGACCCAGGGACGGCCGTCACTATTGTCCTGGAGCGTTGGTAGAGCACAGTCTTCCGCGCTCCTCGGCAATCCACTGGCTGGCATCCCTACCGCAACAAGGTGCAGTCCCGAGACGATCGAATTTATCAAATTGTCGAGCGACCCGTGGTTAAACTTGGCCAACAAGGGCACTACAAAAGCTGCGGTTTCGGCGAAGGGCATGGGAAAGGCCGCTGTCGCAAGCTCCTCGGCGATCATTGCAACTACAGGCAGCCCGTCGTCACCAAAGGCTTCGGGAGCTATCAAGCCGACCCAACCCAACTCCGCCACGGCTTTCCAGACTTTATTCGCAGCCGTCCAGTCTCCAGCTTCCGCTTGTCGGACGATCTTTGTCGTCATCTCCTTTGCGACGAAGGCCTGTGCGACCTCGCGGATTAGCTCGAAATCAGATTCGCTGATAGCGGCATTGACCTGCTGTTCTGCGCCCACGTTTGTATTCATGTTCGTCGATCTCCGTCAGCCGATGTCGCCGCAGCTGGAAGTGCTGCTAGTTCATCCAAAATTTCTTGGGTATGCTGCCCTAACTCGGGGGGAGGACGGTGGCCTTCGGGCCGTCCATTGATGGACACGCCTGAGCCCATCGTTCGGACACGTCCGAACTCAGGCATAGTGAAGCCAACGAAGTAGCCTCCCGCCTCCACCTGCTCGTCAAACATCAGGTCGGCTGACATCTGGACGGGCGCGCATGGCACGCCGCAATCCTCAAAAGCTTTGACCCAATCGGTTGTGGATTTTTTGGTGAATTCGGACTCGGCGTATGACGTCAATGCCCGCCGACGCCTGTCCTCATCATCTGTTTGTGGCAGGGCGTCAGGGTTCTCGAACCAGGGATCATCCAAGCCTACGATGGACATGAAATGCTTCCTCTGGGGAACATTCAAGCAGCCGATGGTGACGTACCCGTCGCTTGTTTCATAAGTGCGGTAATAGAGTTCGCGCTCGACGAGATCGTTCGCGTGGCTAGCCGCGGTCCGCATGCGTTCTCTAACCGTTCCTTTCGCCGGTTGAGGGCATTGACCATCCAACGCTTCGACGGAAACCAGCTTCTGACGCTGGAGGCTGAGGGCTGCTTCGATGAGCGTGCTCTCGACTTTCTGCCCGATGCCGGTGCGGAGCCTTTGGATAAACGCGGAAAGCACGCCGAAGGCCAGCATTTGGCCGGCTGTGAAATCGATCAACGCAATGCCGGCGTATCGACGCGGCGCTCTGCCGTCTGGGGTCGGATTGGAAGCAATCAGCCCCGAAACCGCTTGGATCACCAAGTCATACCCGGCTTGATGCGCACGAGGCCCTTTCTGTCCGTAGGCGGAATTCGACGCATAGATCAACTTCGGATTGAGTTCGCGCATAGCGCTATAGTCGATCCCCAATCGTTCAGGCACACCAGGGCGATAGTTGTGTACCATTACATCGGCCGACGCGATCAGGGCCCTCGCTACGCCACGCCCGTTTTCGGACTTTAGATCTAGGACGATGGAGCGCTTGTTGCGGTTCAGCGCGACAAAACTCTTACTAAACCCGGGCGCGAATGGATCTTGTCCGCGCCATTGCTCTCCGGCCGGGGGCTCTACTTTGATGACGTCTGCCCCCATGTCGCCAAGCATCTGCGTGCAGAAAGGGCCGGCGATGTACCCCGAGAAATCGACAACGCGAATGCCGGCGAGCGGTCCGGAGCCGTTCATTTCGGCAGCCCCAAGCCGCGGGTCGCAATCACGCCGCGCTGGATTTCACTCGAGCCACCTGCCAGCGTAAGTGCTGGGGACGCGCGGAAAACCGCTGGAAACAAACCATCGAGAAGCGCGAGATCCGAGCCATGCTCGAACTGTGCCAAAGTGCCAACGATGTCGACGGTCGCATCGGCAAGGGCTTGAGTAAGCAAGCCGACATAGAGCTTTCCAAAGGAGAACTCCGCGCTGACGCCTTTGCCGGCATCGACGTTGCGCGCGATCATGTAGCCGAAACTGCGTGCGACCTGCAGCTTCGTGCGGAGTTCACCTATTTTTTCCTGAACCATCTTCACATCGCAAAGACGTCCGTTCGCTCCGTCGCTTCGATCTTGAGTGACATATTCAACCAGTCGATCGAGAGACAGTCGCGCCGCCCCGACCCTATCCATGCAGGAACGCTCCAGGTCCAAGCTGCGCATCGCCTGATGGAAGCCGCGGTTCTCTTCGCCCAGCAAATTTTCCGCAGGCATCCTCACGTTGCTGAGGAAAACCTCGTTCAACACACCGCCTCCCAGCGTCGGGAAGCTGTTGACGGTGACCCCTGGCGTCTTCATGTCGAGCACGAAGAGGCTGATACCGCGGTGCTTCACGGCCTTTGGATCGGTCCTCGCGGCCAAGTACATGTGAGTTGCGACTTCGGCCGAGGAAGTCCAAATTTTGTGGCCATTGACGATGTATTCATCGCCCATTCGCACAGCAGTTGTCCGCAAGGATCCAAAATCAGAACCGGCCATCGGTTCCGAAAACCCTTGGCAGAACATTGCGTCGCCAGCGGTGATCAAAGGGAGGTATTTGCTTTTTTGCTCGTCAGTGCCGAACAGCAGCAACGAGTTACCGAAGACCTTTACGGAGAGGAGGTAGGCCGAAAGCGGCGCCCGCGCGTAACCAAGCGCCTCGTCTATGATGGCGGTCTCGAGGTGCGTCGCATCGCGCCCACCGTATTCTCGGGGCCAATGACGGCCAATCCAGCCAGCAGCGCCCAGAGCCTTGAAAAAGGCACTCGAGTCGCCGTCGCTCATCGTTCCCTGGCGCTCCAGTCCCCGGACCGTCCTAGGGATCGCTTCGTAACAAAAGTCGAGAACCCGTCCACGCAGGTCAGCGGCTTCATCTTCCGTAGGAATGATACGCATTGGCCGCTCAAGCTCCTGTCTACGCGTCATCGTCTGGCGGGCAATCTAGCCCTTCAGCTATCCCTTACGCGTCGCGCCCGGCTGCCGAAATTGAAAAAAAAACAATAGGTTTGAATGTATCTGAAATGGCGTCGGTGATGTTCTGAAGAGCCTTCGCCTTCCGGTGGCCGAGCGGTAGCTGGAGCAAAAAGAAAATTAGCTGGTGCGGTGCCCTTTTTTGGCGCGAGCGCAGCCAGGTCATCGGCGTCTTTCGGCGACCTAATTCTCCCACTTGGCTGTATCCTTATCACAATCCCTCTGCGCTAAGGCCAAAGCTGGTGCGATTGAATGCTTGGAAGGCTATCCGAGGAGACAGTTGCCACGAGCTGGTAGACGGCCGGCGACTAGTCGCCGACACCTCTGACAGCGACCGCCGGGTGGGTTCTTCTGTCGCGACTATAGGCTTGTTGCGAGAGAGGCGCGCGTTAGCGCTGCATATTTCGGCCGGAGATAGCCTTCTACTCCCTCGATGCCATTCTCGCTTCCAAAGCCGCTATCCTTGACACCACCAAAAGGCGTCTCGGGATAAACGGCTCCAAAGGTGTTGATTAGAACAATGCCGGCTTCCAAGCCGTTTATCAGTCGCTCTGCCGTGTCGCTTGAATCGGTAAACGCGTAGGCTGCAAGCCCAAAAGGCAAGCTATTGGCGATTTCGAGCGCCTGGTCGAGATCGCCATAGGCGCAGATTGCCGCTACCGGGCCGAAGGGCTCTTCCTGCATAATGCGAGCTCCGGGAGGAACGTTGGACAGAACCGCTGGCGGAAAATAATATCCAGGTGTCGTTCCCTTCTCCGCGCCGGCAACCAAGTTGGCGCCAGATCTCACAGCGTCGCGGACAAGCTCTTCAACCGCCACCACCCTTCTCGCATTTATCAGCGGTCCGATCGTCCGCGCCTTGGTGGCTTCCACAAAAGCCTGCGTGAATCGAGCGAGGATAGACCGATGCACGATGAAGCGACTAGCCGATACGCAAACCTGTCCTGCATTGCGAAACTTCTGTTCAGCGGAAAGTCGGGCCGTCTGTTCCGGGTCAGCATCTGGGCAAACGATGACCGGCGCATGCCCTCCAAGCTCCAGAGTCGCCTTTTTCAATGCCTGTCCAGCCTTAGTGGCGATTAGACGCCCGACTGCAACGGAACCGGTGAAAGAAACTTTGCGGATGATTGGCGAGGAAATCAGGTAACTCGAGATCTCCTCGGGATTACCAAACACCATGTTTAGCGCGCCAGGGGGCAATCCGGCGTCATGTAACGCCCTGGTTAACGCTGCAGCGCCTGCCGGTGTTTCTTCCGAGGGCTTCACCACGACCGAACAGCCGGCGGCAAGGGCTGGGGCAATTTTTGCAACAGGTTGATAAATTGGGAAATTCCATGGTGTCAAAGCGAGAACCGGACCGATTGGCTCCGGGAGGACCATAAGGCGCTCCCCAGGCTGGCGCGAGGGGATCACCCGACCATATATGCGCTCCGCTTCGCCGGCATTCCAACGAAGCACCTCTGCCGAAAAGCGGACCTCGGCCTCGGCTTCCTCAAGCGGTTTGCCCTGTTCGATGGAGATGTGCCCACCAACAGAGCGAGCACGGGCATCTAGAACGTCGGCCGCGCGCCGTAATACCACAGCCCGGTCATGCCCAGGCGTCGCGGACCAGATACGAAAACCCCTCAAAGCCGCAGCAACTGCGTTGTCGAGATCACGTGTAGCCGCAACAGCACAATGTCCGATCACTTCGCCGGTCGCCGGGGCAACAACCTCCATCTGGCCTGCGCCAGATTGCCAAGCGCCCCCAATGTAAAGCTCGGTATCAGGATATTCGGCTGCAATTTTCTCAATTGTCATGATCTGCGTCCTTCTGTCAGTGTCTCTGGTCAACAGGGTTGATCGACCTCCGCATGCAAAGGTTCAATTGAATAGAATTTTGGTGCTGTTTATATTTCTGCGATGGGCCTTCGATCGGCGGGTGAGACCAATCCCTGCGAAACAGCGCGTATCCACGAGCGGCCACATTGCGCGTAACGGTGAGGCCTTGTCGACTAGCGGGCCGTACGCGCAAGTGCTAGGGTTAATCGGCTGACTTCTCCCGAAGCATTGCAACAACGCACCAGGCGTGCCTCGTTTTGGGCGCGATCGTTTGCATTACGCTGGGTTCAACAAGGACAAGCGCCTCGCCGTCGCAATTTGTCGCTTTGCGCCAACCACCAAATCTGCCACGAATCTTCCAGACGAAACGGGCCGCTGATATGATGAAACCGTCGATGCCCCGAGGACATGCGCAGGGAATACAGACAAGCTGATGGGACGCAAGATTCCGCCCTTTGCCGCGATCCGCGCGTTCGAGGCTCTAGCTCGTCACGGCAACCTGCAGGCGGCGGGCGACGAGCTCGGGATATCTGCCAGCGCGATCAGCCATCAGGTCAAGTCATTGGAGAGCCACGTCGGAACCAAGCTACTGATTAAGTCGGACAATCGGCTCAGAGTTACGAAGGCTGGATCAAATTTGGCGGCCGAGCTGCGAGACATCCTTGACCGGCTGGAAGCAGCGTTGCTCGAGGTTTCGGTAGCGCGCAAGACAGGCCGAATTTCAATAAATCTGTTTCCGTCTCTGGCGGATCTTTGGATGGTACCTCTGCTGGCGCGATTTGCTGAGCAGCACCCTGAGATTTCTGTGACGCTGGTGACAAGCCCAGAGAAGGTGGACCTGTCCGGCAGCGACATCGATCTTGCCATTCAGTATGGGGTTGAACCCTTCAGTGCCGAGAAGTCTTTCCCCCTTATTCAGGAAACGATAAGCCCTGTTTGTTCGAGCGCGTTCCTGACTCGGCGGGGGCCGATTACACAGGCGTCCGATTTGCTATCCCGACCTCTTATTTATTGCGCTTCCGCGCCGGATGAGTGGCGGATATGGATGGAGAAGAACGATGTTCCACTCGGCGACGTGCGGCACTGGCTCGAGGTTGACACGCGGTCCGCGGCGCTGCGGGCCGCCGAGCAGCACATGGGGATTGCCATCGGGCGACGTCCTTTCGTGGATCTCGCGTTGGCGCGAGGTGCTCTGGTGCAAATTTTTCAGCAACCTATGCCAACGGGAATGACATACTTCCTAGTGACGCCCACCCGCTCTTGGAGCGTGCGCAATGTGCGCACATTCAGTACCTGGTTGGTCGCAGCTTCCAAAGCAGAAAACCCTTTCCTGTCAATAGAACCCGTGGACTAGGCCTCGAATTGGCATATTGGAGCACACCGGACCGGCGATAGGTGGGAGTGTGTTCTTCCAAGAAGTACGGCTTTGAGACTGACGAGTAGAAGCCAGGAAACGGAACAGCTAAGAAGCTTCTTCAGGCGGCGTGCTGAGTTCGCAAGGCGGTTCGGCCCAAAGGTGACCCGATCGAAGTTACCTATTTTCTCAACAGGTCTGGGAACCCACGCGAAGCGGGTTGCAGGAGCCGGAAGTGAGAATGCAAGTTGCTCCTAGCCGTCTTGGATCTGAGGTTGGATTTCAAAGCGCGGTCTCGCGACGCAGTCCGACAGATTTTGTGTCATGCCGCCCATCCCACCCCAGTTGTCGGCAACCTACCCCGATGCGGCGAATGCCTTCAACGATATTCTCGTCAGAGGTTGCCACTGACAGCCGTAGAAAAGGATCCGCGTAAAAAGCGGCGCCAGGCACCGTGACCACCCCTGCAACTAAGAGGTGGTCTGCGAGGTCACTAGACGACGCTATAACGCCTCCATTTGGTGCTCTTTTACCGATAAAAGCCCCGCAATCGACATAGAGAAAGAATGCACCTTGCGGCGCCGGTGCCTTAAGTCCCGGCACCTTCGACAACTCCGACAGGGCGAGATCGCGGCGCCGGCGATATACCTCGCAACGTTCACCCAAAAATTCCTGTGGCCCGTCGAGTGCGGCCACGGCGGCGGCTTGGCTGATCGAACAGGGTCCACCACTTGTCTGTGAAAACAACGCACGCAATCCGGAAGTCCACCAGTCCGGTCCGCCGGCATAACCGATACGCCAACCGGTCATGGCATAGGCCTTGGACAGTCCGTTGACGGTCAGTACTCTGTCCCCCAGATCCGGAGCTACCTGTGCTAGAGTTGCGAAGGTCGCCGGTGAGAAAACTATGTGTTCGTAAAGATCGTCGGAGATCACGTTGACATGCGGATGACGGCGCAGCACCTCGGCGATCGCGCCCAGCTCCTCGGGTGAAGCCACGGCGCCAGTCGGATTACCGGGCGAGCACAACAACAGCAACTTGGTTTCTGAAGTGATTGCAGCTTCAAGCCGAGCCGCATCGACGCGATAGGCTTCGTATTCGCTCGTTTCCAAGAACACCGGCGTTGCTGCACACACCTGGGCCATGCCCACGTGCGACGTCCATGCTGGCGTCGAAAGGATAACCTTGTCACCGGGATTCAGGATAACCTGCATGGCGCTGGCGATCAACGGTTTCGCACCAGCGGCAATCACTACCTCTGACCGCTCAAAGGTCAGTTGATTGTCGCGAGCGAATTTGCGCCGCACCGCGTCCTTCAAGGCAGCCGTACCGTCTGCGGCAGTGTACCGGGTCACTCCGGCTTTGATAGCTTCTATCCCGGCCGCTCGGATATGGTCTGGCGTATCAAAATCGGGCTCCCCTAATGACAGGTCGATTAAATTGTTGCCACGGGAACGCAGTTCGGTCGCGCGCTCGAACATCGCGCCGATGGGTGATGCCGGGACCCGACGCATAGTTTCTGACAGCATTACTCGCAATCCTCTGAAAGAGTGTGGTTGGGGCCGAGGCTGTTGGGCCCCACCAAGACATGGATTACAGCCGCACGGCCTGCAGAAAGTGCACGGTCCAGTGCTGGCTCGAACTCAGCCGTATCATCCACCCGCTCGCCATGCGCGCCATACCCCTCAGCAACCTTGGCAAAATCGGGATTGCGCAGAGTTGTTCCTGAAACGCGTCCCGGGTAGCGCACTTCCTGATTTCCGCGAATTGTGCCGTATTTGCCGTTGTCGATTATTATGAACAGCGGATCCACCTGGTATTGGATCGCCGTGGCCAACTCCTGCCCGTTCATCAGAAAGTCTCCGTCGCCGCCGATGTAGACCGAACGGGAGTGTGGACGCACGAACTTAGCGGCAATCGCTGCAGGGACACCCATGCCCATAGCCCCGCTAATAGGTGCAGCGGCTCCTAGAAACTGTCGGTAGCAATAGTGAATGTTGGGCCAATCCGAGGCATTGCCCGCACCCGTGGTCATTGTGGTGTCGCGTGGCAGACGCTCATTTAGCACTCGCATCACCTCGGCCATGTCAACCGGGCCAGGCTGTGTCGGCAAAGCCAGCCCCCTGGCATAGCCGGCTTTCGCCTGGGCGGTCGCCGTTGTGTGGCGGCGGTCGGCGCTCGATCCGGAAAGTGCCATCGCGGCGAGATTTGGATCGGCCAGGATTGGCAGATCAGCTTGATAGAGCCGGCCCAGCTCTTCCGTCCCCGGATGAATGTGAACAAGTCGGCAAGCAGGCTTGGGAGCCGCAATAACCGTATGTTTCATTGTGGTCGGATCGTTCAGGCGAGAGCCTAGCGCGATGATCAAATCGGCATCACGAGCATATTGGTTTGGCTCCGGTATGCCTCCGAAGCCGACACTCCCTACGAAATTCGGATGATCGTGCGGAAACAAGCCTTGGCGACGGAACCCGACAGCGACTGGTAGGTCGTGCGTCTCGACAAAGCGAATGACGGCTGCATGCCCCTCGGGCGTCCACATAGCGCCGCCCAAGAGCAAAAGCGGACGTTTTGCCTGCTGTAGCATCTGGGCCACTCCGGCGATATCCGCGGATGAAGGGACCGCTGGCGTTGCACGAACTGCGGCCAGGTCGGGCGTGTCAGTCAGCGAAAACAGCATGTCTTCGGGTAGGGCGAGAGCAACAGGACCGGGTCGGCCCGAGACTGCTACCTTGAAAGCCCGGTTGACATATTCGGGCAAACGCGAAGCGTCGTCGACTTCTGCGACCCATTTAACAGTCTGGCTCAGAAAGCGGCGATAGTCGATCTCCTGAAAGACTTCACGGTCGCGGTAAGGGCGACTGATCTGGCCAATCAGAAGAATCATCGGTGTCGATCCCTGCATGGCCGTATGCAATCCGATGGTGGCCGAAGTCACGCCGGGTCCACGCGTCACGAAACAGATTCCTGGTCGCCCGGTCAGATCGCCATATGCGGCGGCCGCGAAACTCGCGCCGCCTTCCTGCCTCATCGTGATATAACGCAGAGCGTTACCACAATCTCGAATGGCATCGAGTGCTGCAAGATAGCTCTCTCCCGGTACGCCGAAGATCACTTCGGCGCCATTAATCTTCAAGGCTTCGACAAGTACTTGCCCACCGGTGCGCATAACCACCCCATGTTCCACAAAAACCAACTCCAGCGGATCATCAACCAGAGTGCTTGTGACAGTTGCCATTGATTCCGATGCTGGAAAGAAAACCAGAAATGAGGGGTCACACCCAGCGAAAACGATTCATGGGCCGTCAAAATCACTCAACGGCAAGGTGGAGCGGCGCTTTCCCGTGAACGGCCGTTTCGCCGCTCACGACCTTGACCTGCCCGAACGGTTCAACTCTTCAGATTGAGGCAACTTCCGCAGGGTCCAGTTGCTCCCTTGGCGGGCCAACGTACTGGACGACGAAAGCTCGAACTAGGTATAAGGCCATCTGACGCGCTCGAATTTTCGGAACGGAGCACTTAACGCTAAGCCGTGCGGAAGGCTTCCATCGCGTCTGACAACGCGCTCTGGTCAAGCTGCACCTTCGCGTATGCTCTCTCCAGCCAGCCCATTTCCACTCGCGGCACCGAGTTCAGCAAGAGTCGCGTATAGGGATGCTCGGGGTTCACAAGCAACCGGCCAGCCGGGCCGGCTTCTACGATCAAACCGCGATGCATGACAGCGACAGTATCCGCGATCCGTGACACGGTCGAGACATCATGCGAGATGAAGAGCATGGCCACACCTAGCTTTTCGCGAAGCTGGGAAATCAATTCGACGATGGAGTTACGCACAATCGAATCCAGAGCCGAGGTGACCTCGTCGCATAGGATCAACTCCGGTTCCGCCGCCAGCGCCCGCGCTAGGTTGATCCGCTGTTTCTGGCCTCCTGACAACTCGGAAGGGCGTCGATCCATCAAATCGTCCCGCAGCGAAACGAGGTCCAGCAATTCGCGTACCCGATCACGCCGACCGCGGCCCCTTAACCCCGTGAAATACTCTACAGGCCGTCCTAGAATCTTTTCGATGCTATGGCTCGGGTTCAAGGCCGTATCCGCACTTTGCGAGACGAGTTGGATGCGGCGGACCATCTCCTTGTTACGATCTTCCACCCGAGGCGTGAGTGGTTTGCCATCTATCAGCATTGCGCCTCGCGCCGCAGGCAGCAGTCCCGAAATCACCTTTGCCAGTGTGCTTTTGCCCGAGCCAGATTCTCCAATTATGCCGACGACGGCTCCTTTCTCTATAGACAAATTGACATCGCGGATCACGGGATATGCAGGCTGACCGCTCGGGCCGATCGGCCCATACCCGGCGCATATACCTTGCAGCTTGAGGAGAGGCACCTCAGCGAAGTCCGCGGTTGGCCCCGGATGGGCACAATCCAAAGACGGCGTTCCTGCTGCCATGAGGATACGCGAATATTCGTGCTTCGGCGCGGCGATCAGGGCCGACATGCCGGCTTCTTCCTTGATTTCGCCGTTAAGCAGCACCGTCACTCGATCTGCAATCTGGGCCACGAGGGCCAGATCATGGCTGACATAGATTGCAGCCGTGTTGTGCTTCTTGATCAGATCCCGGAATGCCATCAGAACTGATAACTGCGTTGTGACGTCGAGCGCGGTCGTAGGTTCGTCGAAAATGATGAGGTCGGGATGCGAAATCATCGCCATGGCAGCCATCAGTCGCTGGAGCTGCCCTCCAGAAACTTCGTGGGGAAATCGCCGCGCGATCTTGTCGGGTGTGGGGATGCGTAATTCTTGGTACAGGACACTCGCTTGCGCCATGGCTTCCGCGGCCGACATCAGTGCGTGTTCGCGCGGGGTCTCCGTCACCTGCTGGCCGATCCTGAGGCTCGGGTTGAATGACGCAGCAGCGCTCTGTGCCACGTATGAAACGCGATTGCCTCGGATATCGCGCAAGGCATGAGCGGGCAATGTGAACAGATCCGTTCCATTTAGAAAGACTTGACCAGAGGCCCGGCGCAGGCCCGGCCTGACATAGCCCATGGCGGAAAGCGCAATAGTTGTCTTGCCACTGCCGGATTCGCCAATAAGGGCATGCACCTCACCGGGGTGCACCTTGATGTTGATGTCACTTACGATGGGCCTGCTACCCTCAAAAGGTTCTTCCAATTCAAGCCGGAGATTGCGGATTTCAAGGACTGGTTTCGTCATACTCTTTTTCCTGCAATTCTTCGACCAAAGCTGGACGACACACCCACAAGTTCGCGCACAAGCCTGCTCAGTGAAGTTCGCGAAATCCATGGTCCAGCAGCGTCAGGGTCTCAGGGCCATTCGCACCTATCAGGAACATATCCTCAACGTTGAACCCTCCTTGGTCGATCGGATAGAAGGGCAATTCAAGGCACATTACCATGCCTTCCTGCAGAACCTGGTCGGTGGGCCCTAGAAATGGCGGCTCCTCGGTCTGATCGTCCAATCCAATGGAATGGCCAATATGCCCGCGAGAGTAGTTGCGGAGGCCATGGTCCCTGACCGTTTCGATAGCCGCCTCAAAGATGTCGCCGATCCGAACGCCGGGGCGCAGCATCTCGCGCGCCATCTCAAAACCGGCCGTCAAGGCGTGATGGATTTGGCGCTGTTCAACGGTGCCCTTTCCCATGCAAACATGTCTACAACCATCGCTCCAATAGCCGTTCACCCGCGCGCCGCAATCTAGCTTTATCACGTCACCGGTTTGCACGACCTGTCCGTCGCCGGTTCCGACATGGGGGAAGAAAAAGCTCCGCTCAAATCCGTTCAGGGACGGATCGCGGCGGACGGCGTCTCGCAGAGACGCCTCGAATGTGCGTTGAATGTCTGCCAGCCGCTGTCCTTCGTGGAGCGCATCAAATGCCGCGCCGGTGCCGATGTCAAAAAGGCGCGCTGCCTTGCGCAGTTCTAGTATTTCGGCCGGATGCTTAATCTGGCGGGTCCGGTACGCGACATCGCGACAATCTACCAAACGGTTTCCAGGAAAACAGGTCCGGAGCGCCTCGTAGGTCTCGTGCTTCATAAGTGAAAGATCCGAGCCGATGACAGCACCCGACAGCCCGCGCGACCGCACGACGTCCCGGACCAAACCAAAGATTTCCGCATAGTCGTACTGCATGGGGCGAGATAAAATGGCGCCCGATTGCGCGCGGATCTCCTCAAAGGTTCTGTTTTCAGTCCAAAGGGAATACGTCCGGATATCCGCGATATCGCTGTGCCTCCGGGCGTCCGGTGCACAGTATTCGCTGACGATCACCGCAGGTTCCAGGTCGCTATCCGCCGGCAAGACGACCATGTCCGTTCCGGTCATCTGCCAAGAAAGGTCGATAAAAGCACTATTGTAGCCCGAGAGATAACGGAAGTTGGCAGGCGTGACGGCTATATAAACATCGATACCCGCGTCGCGGAGATTTCGGCAGAATCGCTGTCGGAGATCGTTGTGCATGATGTATTCCTTAGTGTCTTCCATTGAATACCTTGCACGTCCGCCCCGATCGGAGTGATAATCATTCGTCAAAAACCGGCCTTCGTTGGCCAATTCGGGAAACTGCCGTGGGATCACAGGTCACTTTTCGGAACCGGCCAGAGAAGCGGGTCTATGGTTTTCTGCTCCTAGATCAGTATCCTTTGCTCCCCGTGGCGGGAATGATCGACATTCTCCGTGACGCAGACTACGTCACGGATCGGGTCAATCATCAGTGGTTCACGATCTCTGTAGACTCACGCGAAGTCGTCGCAATGAACGGTTTGCGGTCGATATGCGATTACACCGTCGAAACCGCTCCTCAGTGCGACGTGGTTGTGGTTTGCGCCGCTCTAGGGGGGCATCTCTTCGAAGATGATCGGTTGTTTCGCTGGCTGCGATCACGATACGCCCAACACACCACGGTTGGCGCCATTGCGACTGGAACCTGGGTGCTAGCGAAAGCCGGGTTGCTGTCCAATCATCGCTGCACGCTGCACTGGGAAGACATTCCAGCTTTCGAAGAGCAATACCCACGTCTGACGGTGGAACGATCCCTGTTTGTTCGCGACCGGCAGATTTTTACATGTTCCGGCGGTACAGCAGCAATTGACCTGTTCCTGCAACTCGTAAGCGAAACCCTTGGCCCCGAAGTCTCGTCCGATGTAGCGCGACAGATTTTGTATCAGACAATTCGGCAGGGATCCGAGGTGGTCCCTATCAAGGAAAGCCCGTTTCGCCGAATCGGAAATCAAGCCTTGCGCAAAGCCGCTCAGCTTATGCATGACAACGTGGATTTCCCCTTGTCGATCGAGACCATCGCGGCGCGTAGCGGCACTTCTCAGAAACAACTGGAGCGTTTGTTCGATCAGCATTTTCGAACAACACCTCAGTTGCACTATCGAGCAGTACGTCTCGACCAGGCGCGCGCATTGGTGCGACTGACGGAGTTTGCAATATGGGAAATTGCAATCGCCACCGGTTTTTCCACTCCGCAATACCTTTCAAAGTGCTATCGCGCGCGATTTGGCATATCGCCATCTCAAGAACGGCGCAACCTTGCCCGTTATCAGGACCCCCTTCCTTCAGTTGTCCTACACGATGGTACATCGTGAAAATTAGTGTGTCCAAAGAGGACCAAAAAATGTCGCATGAGTATCCGTAGGGGGCGCGGATCGGTGTACCGTTTATTGATCTGCCAGAGCGCCCTCTAATTTAGGAAAAACTGATATGGAGTCGCATTCACCGTTTAGGCCTGCAGGACCAAATCGCCGTGATGTGCTTGCCGGCGCTGCCGCAACGGCTGCCGGGCTCTTTTTGCCCGCCAGATTGGCGCGGGCACAAGAGCCAAAACCCGGTGGGCGACTTCGTCTGGCCGTTTCGGGTGGATCCTCGACTGATTCCCTGGATCCCACTGCGATCACGGGTGCGATGGTTGGCGCACTGATCGGTCAGGCTCGCAACGGATTGCTGGAAATCGATGGGTCGGGACAGCTTCAGCCGGAACTGGCCGAGTCTTGGGAGGCGGTGCGGCCTGCTGCTGATCGGTGGCGCCTCAAACTGCGCAAAGGAGTCGAGTTTCACAGCGGCAAGACACTGGACGCCGACGATATTATCTACTCGTTCGGCTTGCACCTACGCAAAGGCTCGCCGTCTGCGCTCAATTCTGTGCTAAGTGGCATTTCGGAGATCGCGAAAGACGGCCAGGACGCCGTCATCATCACTCTTTCTTCGGGCAACGCCGATTTCCCCGTCCTGCTGTCCGATCCCCGCCTGCAGATAGTCCAGAATGGCGATACCGACTTCGACAAGGGTAACGGAACGGGCGGCTACATCCTGCAGGAGTGGCGGCATGGCGTCCGGTCGATTGCGAAGCGCAATCCCAATTATTGGAAAGCAGGCCACGGCAATTTTGACGAGGTCGAAACCCTGGTGATTGAGGACATTAATGCCCGCACCTCGGCCCTTCGGACCGGGGACATTGACGTAATGAACGCGGTCGACCGTTCCACGGCCGGATTGCTGGCCGCAGTTGGTGGCATCGAACTGGTGGTCCAGAATGGCTAC
>NZ_JAOWPT010000024.1 GCF_025753855.1 Mesorhizobium sp. ZC-5 | reverse complement strand
GAGCCATGGCGATCACGGCGCGCTGGCGCATCCCGCCCGACATTTCGTGAGGATAGTTGTTGACGCGGCGCTCGGGGTCCGCGATGCGGACGAGACGAAGCATCTCTTCGGCCTTCGCCGTGGAAACCATTCTCGTCTCCGAGAATGGCTCCTGCGGCCTTCCTGAACACGACAGGAAAGGATCGCGAATACGACCGCACGTTCGATTCGAGATTTTCGAAGGCAAATAGCGAGTTGGAGGTACACTCTTGAACCATAATCTTCCTCAACCCAAACCGGCCGAACTCGACCGCAAATGCCTCTTGGCCGCGTTCGCAGATCCGTCGAGGGGACCAAAGATAGAAGCTGCCGGGTTTAAGACGTCGTCTTCGGCAGACGGGCACCCCCAACCTACCCTAATCCTCGCGCCGCATAAAGATATTTTGTGTTAAGTTTATTTTTCGAAAGCTTTGTGAAAGTGGACATATCGTAAAAAGCTTGGATATAGAGCATTTTGCATTTGATCTTGAGCAGCATATTGTGCGCGCTCTCCAGATAACGTTGGTTAGCCGGGGCCACCGAGCCAGATGGTGCTGCCCTATCACGGCCAGGTTTCTCACCGCCGTGAAGACGGCGCGTGGCGACGACATGGCGACACGATCCGGCAGCCCAAAACCGAATTCAGGAACAGCGCCACCGACCAGTTCTTAGACAGCACGCAAGGTGGTGACTTGGCGCACAGTGAAGCGCTTCGGCTTGGGCGCCAGACGCACCCCAACCCCGCTCTCCGGAATAGACTGGGTCTAGGACGTGGTTACGATTTAAGGATTGGGGATTCGATCGGGATAGGGGGACGCCTCGCGGCGCCGCCCATCCCACACCACCGGGCATACGGGTCCGTACCACGGCGGTTCGATCGGATTAAGCTTGGGCAGAGACATGAAGTCGAGGGAGACCGTGAGACTCGAAGTAATGGTTGCGCAGAGCTTGTTGGACCGCCGGGTGTCCTGACATGCGCCAGAATCCCGTCGGTGAACCGGCGGCAACCGCAGCCGAACTTTGGTACGCCATGACGACGTGGTTCCTTGAAGCGGTTGTGCCCGTTCCCCCACTGCCGCCAGAGATACATGCGTAGATCTCCGGCGGATCCACGCTTCCAGATGTGTGAGTACTCGAGGCGTCTGACAGAAGCCGAAGTAGCCGCCCCAACCGATAAGGTATGGCTTCAACTCTTTGATCATCTGCGGCAGACTGAGTCCCGTGTCCGGCATGTCATGTCCCGGATCAGCGCCTTGAATTCGGCGACAGCCTTTGGCGCGATGCGCCGCTCGCTCCCGTCATTCGAGATGCTGAAGCCAAGGAACTTCCGCTCCTCCGGTCGCGCCACCGCGCTCTTCGCCTCGGGTCGCGCGTCTCAGCGTCGGCAACGAACGTCGAAGTCGGCGTGTACATGGCGTAGCGCAGGCGTGTACATGGCGTAGCGCAATTGTCGTCCCACCCCGTCGCGCTGAGCACCGTCAAATATCGCGATCACTCTGCCGGCAATGGAGAATTTAGGGTAGGGCCTGTCCGCGCACAAACCTGGCGAACTCGGATCTGCTTGCGTCCCCGAGCGCACGATCTAATCTGCCCCCCGCCGATAGTGCGTCACACACATCGGCCAGAAAACGCTTGTCGCTTGCACACGAGTGCCGCCTTAATGTCCTCCACAGGATGGAAGTTCCCACAAACGAAGATAAGCATCCTCGTCGACCTACGCTGCGGAGAAGACGAGGGGTTGCAGCTTGTTCCTATTCGCCAAGCGTCGAAAATGGTGTGATCGACCAATCGATCAAGTCGACGGCACGCTGAAGTATCGCCTCGGTCCGAGCAAGATTGGGCGAAGCGGCGATGACATGTCCGAGCCAGTCTCGGTAATCGCCGTTCCTGACGATCGGCGTCTTGCGTTCAACATAGAATTTGACTTCGGCAACACCTGGTACACCAGCCGCCCGACTGTCACCATCTATGCAATCGAGGATGCCATCGCGATCAGGCAGTAGGAACCGCGAGCTCGCAGTCTGCGAATGCCGTCTGCGCAAATTACATTCCTCGCCGATGGCAAGCTTCACGTGTTCACCGATGAGATCGATACCGTAAGCCAGCTGAACCAGTTGAGGACTGGGCGTACCAGCAAGACGCGGATTCACTTCAATGACGACTGGGCCACGCTTTGTCCAACGGAACTCAATGCAGGTTGGCCCCCACCCAAGGCCGAGAGCTCGCAAACAGCTTAGAGAAACATCGACGATACGCTCATGTTCCTCATCAGTCAGCTGGGCCGGAAAGCTGCTCGCACAAAATACAAAATGCGGTAGCGGCCCCGGGTCGCCGGCTTCAATCCCAATGACCTCATTTCCCATTATCTGAGCGAGATAATATGGGCCCTGTGCGAATTCTTCGACCAGTATCCTCGGCGATGACCGCCACATGTGCTTCCCGCCCAATAGATAGGTCGTGTGTTCGGCCAACTCATCGACGTTGCGGCACAAACGGACACCGCTGCTGCCGCTGCCGACGGCTGGCTTAACAATAACCGGCAGTCCCATCTCCGCGGCAGAGCTTTCTACATCCGTCGCATTCGCGGCCAAGCGATAAGCAGGCATTGGAACGCCGCCCTCCGCGAGGAGCTGACGTTGAACGAATTTGTCACAACATCGTTCGATGGATACGGGGTTCGGTCCAGGTAGATCGAAATGCCGGCAGAGCTTGCCAACCGTTGCAGAGACCCACTCGTCGACGCCCGCAAAGCCAGCGATGCCAGCAATGTCATACGCCGCACGTAGCTGGCAACATTCGCGGATCAGCGTATCGAGATCGTCTGTATCGACACGGATTGCCTCACTTCTTTCCGCCGCAATATAGTCGTACTGAGCTGGATCAGCCGAAAGGGTAATTGCATGAAGACCAAGACGCTTGGCCGCTTGGACGTATCGCAGACCATTACCTCTTGGATGGCCTTCAACCAGGATAAATGCTCTTCTTGCCATTGGCTGGTAACTCCGAGGTTGAGTGCGATGGGGCGGCCCAAGCCGAAGCCGGAATCAGCTTTTTAGCTTTGCCTGACCTCAGACTTTGGCTTAAGGTACTATTATTGGCGGTGTGGGGTTACAAAGTTTCTGTGAATTTGTTTGAAGGATCTGTTGCAGTGTTTTGATTCTGGCTGTCTGGCACGGAGTGTCTCGATGAATTTCGCAGGGTTGCGATGCTCAGGAGACGCCGCAGCCGGCCGAGTCGCAGAGGCGTATAGCGCGTCGATCTGGGAGAGAACGTATTGCCTCACCCTGGAATGCTCCCGAACGATCTTTCCGTTGCCTCACCATAATGTTCCCCTGGGCTGGGATTCGATCAATGCACGATCAGCTCGATTGCCGGCTCCACGTGCATTGGGCCGAACACCATCGCGTGTGCCTTTTCCTTCCGCCAGATCTTCAAGCGCCGCTGCAGCGTGCGCAGAGGCGGATCAAGATATTGTCCCGGCTGCTCCGCCTGCAGACACACCAGTAATTCGCGGCTCGTCCGCCAAGGCTCTTCGTCGAACCACGCGCGCAACTGGCCTGTGACCTTCATGAGCGGATCCGGTCGGCGACGCCCTCGCTTTTGCGTCGACTTGGCTCGGACGGTTGGGCGGACTTCCCCTTCTTCCAAGAAGGGACTGTTCAGACCTGTGCCCGCTCGATGCGGAACAGCACGACCCCGGGCGAGGCAATGTTCCAGCAAGTGGAGAGGTTGTGTCTGGGGCAGTGCAAGGCGTTGAAACGCGTATCGCTGACGCCGCACAAGCCCGCGCTGAGGATCCGCCGGCTGGAATCGGCTGTCTCTGGCCCGGAGCTGCTGGCGCTCGCCCGCACCCACTCAGCAGGAGGCAAGACGTTGTGCCTCGATCGCTAGCAGAAATGCCGGTTTGACATCTCCCCAATAGGGATATCAGGTGTGGCGGTGGCTCCCAGATTTTATGATGTTCATAGCTAAAATCACGCACGGGGGACCTGATTACCTCGAAAAGATAAGGCAGAAGGGAGATCGCTATATTTACATGCGTTTCGGCTAAGCACACTTGCTTCGTACCCGACGCACGGCTAGCCAAGTTAATACCCGGTCGGCGGTGATATTGAAGCGGATGTCATAGGATTCGCCCGCAGGTAACTCGCGGCAAAGGGTTTGTGTTAGATGCAGCCGCAAGCATCCGTCTGAAGGGGTCGTCCGTAGTTCAGCACAGTCGAACCCAAAAAAGCGCCGCACCACCGGGTACAGTCCTTTGAAGAGTGTTTCCTTTGCCGAAAAGAGCAGCGTTGCCAATCGATCTGGAGGGATCGCCGTCTGTCGTGCAATCAAGGCACGTTCACACTGGTTAGCCGTCATGCTCAGGATCGATTCCAGCGCATGGCCGCTGGCTATTGCCTCGACGTCGACACCGACTTGCCAGCCTGGATCGCCTTTGGCGAAACAGGCGCAATGTCCCCGTGCGTGGGTTATTGAACCAACAGAGCCTTTTGGCCAGACTGGGGCGCGGTCGGAACCGATGGGAATCTCGGTAGTATGTTGGCTCAGCGCCTGCAAGGCCGAGTGCGCCATTGCGCGACCGGCCAGAAATTCGGCACGGCGTAACGGTAGTGCCTTGGACAAGCTGGGAGGGACGGCCAAGGCAAGCTTATGAAACAGATCTTCGGTGTAGCTCTCGAAATCGAACCGGCCATGCACAAGAACCGCATCGACGTATCCCGTGTCGTGCAAGGTCACGTCTCTAAGAAATCCAAGCGAACGGGCAGAAAGAGCAATGAGGTGCCTGACGGCTGAGGCGCGCATGCGGGGGGCCGCGCTCGCCGCCACAGGGCCCAGCCTAGACACCATCGCCGTTGACCCAGTGATCTGCCCAATTTTGATCGATTGATGATCCAAGGCAGGAGTATGTGGCCCGTTCTGACGCCAGCCCGACATCATAGATCAGGATCGCGACCGCTAGGCACCAACGCTGTGGAATCGCGCCGAAATGAAGATGGGGATGGCCGTAGTCTTCAAACTGCGACCGAGTGATTGAGAAATAACCAAGAGAGAAGCAGAATGTGCCTGTGCAGCCTGTGCCGGGAAGCTGGCTAATCCCCGTCGGCCTTGCAGTCGAACGGGTCGTGATGGGTTGATCGTTGCTGGATTGTCCAGTCGGTGTGCAGCGGGCAGCTGTCCGCACGCTTTGCCAGATGTCACAGATAGCATTGCACGGCATGATGCTCCCGCCGTTTCTGCGGCTATTGCGACTGACGGTCATGTCTGGCAGATTCGCTCGTAGAGATCGCCAAAGTTTTCTGCCTTAAAGATCTCATCCAGTCGAGGCGGCCTCCAGCGGGTGCTATTTTTTAACCGAAGTTGGAGTGCTGTGGCGAGAAGGCTATCTCCCCCAAGGTCGAAGAAGTTATCTTCGAACCTTACTTCCGTGGCTTTCAACAACGATTTCACTTCCCTGAGGAAGACGTCCTTCAGATCGTCGCTTTGAGCGTCCTCGTTCACCTTTCCGACTTCTTTCGGCGAGGATTTGTTGTCTATGTCCGGGCCGCAGTTCGAAATTGTCCGACCTTGCTCGCTCCATTGCCTTATACGAGGAGGCAACGGCCGCGTCGCTATGATCACTTGGCTGTTATCGACGCTTGCCAAGATGCGCTCGATGATGTCAATTCCTTCGTCAGGAGTCAGTGCCAGATCCCTCGCTTTGGACGACGCGTAAGCGGAAGTCACTTGCCCCTCGTCGTAGGAGTAATCCCAGTCATCCCAGTTGGAACTTATCCACCGGACACCGGGTTTGCCGAACATTTGGCGCGCAAAAGCGTCCATGAACCTGTTGGCCGCCGCATAAGCGGCCATCGCCGGTCCGCCGAGGATGGACGCAAGGGACGAGAAAAGGAACACGAACTCCGGTGATTGCGCGTATACCGAGTGTATCCGCTGGACCGCACGGTAAAGGTTGCGTGTCCCCACGACTTTGGTGGCGAACTCACCGGCAGAGGTCGTGTCGTTCATCTCTGAAAGGAACTTCAAATGGCCCAGTCCGGCGGCGTGAAAAATACCGTCGACCCGTCCGAATTCTCGAACCGCGGCATCGAGCGCACCCAGCAGACTGTCGAAATCCGACACGTCGGCCTCGCGAAGAACCACCCGGCCCCTTGCGTCGTCAAGCGAGGCCAATCGGCGCATCCAGCCATTCTCCTCGACATTGGCGGACTTCCAGTCCAAAGCATCGGGCACCGCACGGCGGGTTATAGCGACGACCGTCGCCCCAAGAGTTATGAGATGTTCTGTCAAGGAAAGACCGATCCGCCCAAGAGCTCCTGTTATCACATAAACGCCATTCCGTCGCAGGATCTCCGTTCCGGGAGCTTGTGCGGCAAGCGCCAACTCGGGGAAGTGCGGCACCCACCGCCGGCTCCCGCGTAGCGCGACGAGCCCATTGGGACCAGGCACGTCACGCCCGATTTCAGCGACCAGCCGATCGCTGATCCCCGGATCGTCGATGTTCAGGTCGACAACACGACAAGTGACGGTCGGGTTCTCCTGGGGCAACACGATGGCGGGACCGAAGATGCAAGCCTTTTCGGGATCAACCGGTTCGTCACCGACTTGGGCCATCCGGTCACCGACAATCCAGACGTCGACCGGAGTGTGGAATGTCAGGGTAGCGAGAACTCGCGCTAAATCGAGTATAGCGTCATAGTTCCGCAAAAGATCAGTCTCCACTGTACCGGGATCCCGGGACTGGTCGGCGCAGCCGCTCAGGTGCCAGAGGCAGACAACGCGGTCAGCGGGACGATCCGAGGCGATCTCGGCCTCGAAGAGCTCCTTCAGGCCTTCTCGGGTAGGATCAATCGTGATGATAGATCCCTCGGCTTTCATGGGTGGGTTCGATGATTTGACTCGTCGGCAAACACGAACAACCTCATGATTCGCCTCCTCCAATCGCTGCGTGATGCTGTTTGCCAGCGCGTCGCCCACGCACTTCAGTTTCCCGGAAGGCTGATCGGCGAGTACCACCCAACGCTGCGTCTTTGTATTGCAATTGCGGATCAGCGTGCGGGGAAGCAATTGCTCTGTCCAAGTCTGGGCATAGGTGAATGCCTCTCCCCTGCGCCGCTCACGCTCGTCCGTGTGTGGCAGAAGCGGCGGACCAGCAGACTGGATATCCGGCCAGCAACGGTGGCGATCAAACGAGTATGTCGGAAGGGAAATCCGCCGGCGGGATGCCAAGGGTTCTAATTGATCACTGGCTCGATTCCAATCCACCTCTACACCCAAGGACCATAGCTTCCCAAGACATTCCAGAATGGCATGGCGGTCGTTGAACTCTTGGTCGTTTTTGTCTCGTGCGGCTGCTACAATTGCCGAAATTGTGATCTCATCATCATCATCTGGATTGATCGCTTCATGTGCGAAACGCGCCAGATTCGACGACGGCCCAAGGTCAATAAGTGCAGTTGCACCGGCCGCCACAATGGCCGACAAAGCGCGGTCAAAACGGATCGATCCGCGTGCTTGCCTACTCCAGTAGGTCACTGGTAAGGGCACTTTCGGTCGGTGCAGATATCCCCCTGAATTTAGAGCTATCGCCAAATTCGGTGCTTGCCGCTCAAGCGCGCGGACATGTGCGTCAATAGTTTCACCCGCCGGCTTCATCAAAGGAGAATGGCTGGGGATGCCAGCTGTGTTGAGGATCTGGTTGGGAACCTCTGCTTTTTCGAGCTCTTGATGAAGTCTTTCAATCAGTTCCCGCTTTCCGGTAAACACGACACTGGATTTGGAGTTGACGACTCCGACACTGATCTCCCCAGCTTCAGCCCGGTCACGCCAAGCGTCCTCCTCGAGAATGCGTTCAGCCTCCTCTGGGCTGCATCTGACCGCAAGCATAGCGCCGTCGACACCTAGATTCGCCATCGCGCGACCGCGCGCAACCATTAAGGCTATAGCGTCGTCCAATTTCAGAATGCCTGCTAGGGTGGCCACGACGTATTCGCTCATGCTGTGTCCGACAAGGTAATCGGGATGCACGCCACACGCTTCCAGCAAACTTGCCATGGCGTATTGCACGGAGAAGATCATGACGTTGATTTCTTCGAACGATGCGTTCGCGTAACCGTCGGTTTCCCCAAATACCAATGCCTCCACTTCACAACCCAGGATGGGGCGAGTAGCGGCAGCACACTTCAAAAACGGCTCGCGAAAGTCAGTAACGTGTTCGAACAGATCCTTGAACATTCCCGCGTGCTGGACACCGCCGCCCGGCAGCATGAACGCAATCGACGGTGAGGAAAGAATTCGGTTAGCCGTTCGATCCGCTTCTTCCTCTAGCCTCTTGATGGCCATATCTAAGTTGCGCGCCACAATGACGGTTCGATAATCGAAATGGCATCGTGCCATCCGGAGCGTATGGGCAACGTTACCGAGATCGACATCCCGGTTGCGCCGCAGGAATATAGCCAAGTTCTGACAAGCTCGGATTAGCGCTGACGGCGTCTTGGCGGATAGACACAAGGCATGGGAACCCCGCGCGATCGATCCGGGCCAAGACCTTGCGTTGTCGCTGTCCCATTCCTGCAGCACGACATGGCAGTTGGTTCCGCCTATTCCGAGGCCGGTGACTCCGGCGGTTCGCAGCCGTCCCTGCGGACGGGGCCAGGATCTAAGCTGCTCGTTTACGAAGAAGGGCGTGTTCTCCAGACCCAAATCTGCATTCAGTCGATTAATGTTGATAGTCGGGGGGATTACCCCATGCTGAAGGGCGAGCACTGTTTTGATAAAGCTCGCGACCCCGGCGGCGGCATTGGCATGGCCAATATTCGGTTTAATTGACCCCAGCGCACAGGCGTTTCCCGTTTCCTCTTGCCCTGCGAAGGCCTCGGCAAGAGCCTGAACCTCGATCGGGTCGCCGACCTTAGTGCCAGTCCCATGAGTTTCGATGTATTCCACGTCTTCAGCGCCGAGTGCTGCGGAGGCGAGCGCTTGGCGCACAACAGCGGTCTGGCCTCGCGCGCTAGGCGCTGAGTAGGACGTTTTGGAGCGGCCATCGTTGTTAATGGCACATCCTTTTAATACTGCTTTAATTGGATCGCCCGCCGCGAGGGCCTCTTCGAGGCGCTTAAGAACGACGACGCCCACTCCATCTCCGATCACCGTGCCACTGGAATCGGCATCGAAAACTCGGCACACACCGTCCGAAGAATTGATGAAGTCTTTGACATACTGGTAGCCCGCTTGAGGAAAAATGATGCTCGCCGCGCCGGCCAGCGCCATGTCGCAATGGCCGGCCGCGAGTGACTGAGCAGCCACCCCGATTGCCACGAGCCCTGTTGAGCATGCGGTTTGCACCGCGATGCTCGGGCCGTTGAGATTCAGCATGTAGGACACGCGCGAGGCAAGATAGTCCTTATCATTGCCGAGTTCCGTCAGCAAAGCGAGCGGAGCGTTGTCGGGATCGACTAGGCCGCCTCCGTTCAAATGGTGTAATAGGTAGAGGGGGAGGTACGAACCGGCAAATACCCCGGTCCGTCCCTCATGCTGGGTTGGCGCATATCCGGCCGACTCGAGCGCCTTCCAGCAGCATTCGAGGAACAGGCGATGCTGTGGGTCCATTAAAGTTGCCTCATGACTCGAAAGGCTCCAAAAATCCGGATCGAAAAGGTCCACACCGTTGACGTGGGCGCCCACCCGCACGTAGTCTGAGCTTTTCAGGACAGCCTCCGGAATGCCCTGGGCCCTGAGTTCCTGCGCGGAGAGCGTGGCGATCGAGCAGACCCCTTGGCAAAGGTTTTCCCAGAGTGCGTCGACCGTCTCCGCGCCGGGGAAGCGCGCGGCCATACCAATCACCGCAATGTCCATACCGGGGCCGCGTCGCCCGTCGAACGCCTTTAGATCAGCCCTGCCCGCCGAGACTTTCGGTGTGTTGGAGAGCTTCCGGTTTGGGGGACGTCGCTGCTCGCCGCCGCGCTTGCGGAGAAGAGCCGCGAGTTCGTTAAAAGTCGGGTTGAGGAAGACCTCCACGACCCGGAGCTCCACCTTCAGACTCCCACGAAGCTGCGTGCAGAGACGGGCAGCCAGGAGGGAGTGTCCGCCGCAGTCGAAAAAGTTATCGGTCGGATCAGCGGGTTCGGCCTGGAGAAGGTCGCACCAGGCTGCGCGAAGTGCCGCCTCGACGTCGTCGGCACCTGTCGCTGGAGTGCAGGCCGCTTCTGCGACATTGCGGAGGCGCGACCGATCAAGTTTCCCGTTGGCCGCAATGGGTAATTCCCTCAGAGCAACAAACTCTGACGGGATTGCGTAGTGCGGCACCTCAGATTTCAGATGCGCCCGCAAAGAAGCCTGCCACCCCTTCCACTGACTCCGCAAGACTACATAGGCGATCAGCCGATCAGACTGACCGGAAGTCGGATCGAGCTCCGGCACAACGGCTGCAGAGCAGACGCCGGAGTAGCGAAGCAAAGCAGCTTCTATAGACCCGGGGACGACGCTATATCCTCGGATCTTCACCATGAAAGCGCAGCGCCCAATAATCTCCAACTGGCCGCCGGACAGCATGCGGCCAAGATCGCCAGTGCGGAACATCTTGCCATCAGCGCGGAATGGATCGGCAAAGAACCTTTCGCGTGTCATCTCCGGGCTGTCGAGATATCCATGAGCCAAGACATCGCCGCCGACAAAGACGTCGCCCAAAAAGCCCAGTGGTACGGGGTCGCGTTGCTCCCCGAGGATATAGACACTGGCATTGTGCTGAGGCGGACCGACCGGGACGACCTTTTGTATTGTCGCAGGATCAATCTCACTCAAGTCAATATGCGCGACATCATGTGCCTCCACCGCGCCGTAGTAATTGATGATTCTGACGTGCGGCAGCGCATCCCTCACACGTATAAGCAACGCCGCTGTTGTCACCTCCCCTGATAAATAGATCATTTGGAGATCCGGAAGGCGGGAGGGCACATCCAAGGAACCGCTGCTGAGAAGCACATCAAGCAGTGAAGGCGTTAAGAATGTTCTGGAAATTCGATTTCGTTCCAGGTAGTCGACCAGCTGGTGCGGATCGTAGATAGTTTCGTCAGGGATCAGATAGGCTGGAATCCCGGCGAGGATCGGCCGCATTATCTCCCAGACCAAGAAGAGATTGACCGCCTCACGCTCATTCGGCGCGTATGGCAGCGCGCAATAGCGCCACTGGTGAGAGGATACAGCGCTACGGTGAGGGCAGACGACCCCTTTCGGTTCACCAGTCGTGCCGGACGAAAATACAATCTGGGCCGGCGCATCGAGATCTACCGGTTTGGGAGTCGCCGGACTGGGCGTCCCTATTTTTACTTCCCAACCCTGATCGAGCGACAGCACAATACCGGGCCAGTCAGGCGGAAGGTTAGCTGCGAAGCGGTTGTTGGTGACAACGATTTCAACAGATGCCTTCTCAAGTATTCGCTGTAGCGCGACCATGGGCTGCGCTTTGTCAAGCACGACGTAAGCCGCCCCTGTTTTAAGAATGCCGAACAGCGCAACGGCGTATTCAGGTGAAGTATCCATTAGGATACCCACGCGGGAACCTCGGCTCTGACCATGTCCGAGGAGGTGTCTGGATAGAAGCTCGCTCAGGTCGTCGAGCTCACCGTACGTCAAGACCCCAATCTCTGAGACGACGGCAGGGGCCTCCGGTTTGAGGGCCGCTTGTTTGCGAAACTGGTCATGCAGTGGTAGTTCGGGATAAGGTAGGGCCTCGCCAATTCGAATGGAAACTGGGAGTTGTGCCTTTACCTCCCCAACTTCACGTAGGAGGGTAGATACCACTTCTGCCGTCATGGAATGGGTATAAAAGTGATCACCATCAAACATAATCCGGGCGAAGCGCGACGTCGTAAGCCGACGCCATTCGTCCAGGTCATTGGCATTGATCGTTTCGTCTTGCACTCCCCCCATTGCGGTGATCGTCGCGTTGATAGGCGTTGGTAAGTCCCGGTCGTACGTCTCCGCAAGTTCGAAGTCAGCCCGCAACGGCGGCAAGATGAAGTTATGCAGGAGTTCCTCATTTGCCAGCGTCTCCTTGGGGACCAAGCCAAGGATCCGGACCACATCGGTTAACTTATCATCCACGTATCTATACATTGGCGGCTCATCCGCCGGCACAACCGCCGACTTGTGAGCAGACACGACAACATGGAAGGGAGATGGCCGACGGGCCTTCTCCAGGGAACGGGCGATCTCGTAAGCAACGAGGGCACCTACGCTATGACCGAAGAAAACAAAAGGCCGGTCGCTGTACCCGCGGAGCGCCTCAGTGACCATGGGTACCAGTACGTCCATGCTGCGGATGGCAGCCTCCTCTGCCCGTTTGCCGCGCCCGGGAAGATCCAGGCAAATAAGCTCAACGTCATCGGGGAGATAGCCAGACCAGGTACGGAACGACTGGACGCCACCACCGCCATGCGGAAAGCAAATTATGCGATACGATGGGTCAAGTGATTTCTTCACGATGCTCAGAAGTGCCGTGCTTTTATTGCAAACTTTTTCCATTTTTTCAGACTACTCTACTTCAATTCAGCTTGAAATACAGGCCTCTTTTTGGAGGCGGTTCCGGAAAGTTTCATGATTAGGCCGACACGCTTGTGCTTCGCCTCATTGACAGCCACGACGCATCCGAATTCGTATGGATCGTCGAAGATGAGGCGGCCGACGGGTGCGGGAGCGCTCGGCAAGGCTCCAATGGAAGTCGCTTGGCTGGGATGTATCTAGCAGAAACATATGTCACTCTCTCGACCTGATCCATCCATAGGACTAGCGCGGCATTCTTGGTGTAGACGGCATCGCCCGCATCGTTTTCTCCGAAATAAGCCAGTGACAATCCGCGATCGGGATGATCTTTCTTCGGCCCGAGGCTAAATCTTTCGACACTATGTGTACCACTGACGGGAAGACGTGTTGACAAAAGTTTTGTAATGTTATTTTAATTGCGCTTAACAATTTTACGATATAAATTAATTAGCTATAACTATTTGCTATCACTATGTTATAATTTTGCGAAATGCATATACTTTTATTGTTTGCAATATTCGTCATCGCACCAGCCGCAGGTGAGGCGTGCCGGCAGAAGCGCCCTTCAGCCGAAGGCTCGCCCGCGCCGTCCTTTGGTCTTACGCTCTTCATAGGTGGACGACTTGGGCCGGCGCGGCGGACAAGGGCCAATCAGTCAGAGTTGTGTTGCAACATTTTTGTTGCTCGTGAGCGGCAAGGAATCCTTCAACCATTTCGGAGGGTTGCGACGTTCAAAGCCACCAGTTCGACCAACCTGTGATCCTGGTTTGAGCGCGCTGGTATCGCCTCCTGGATCAGCCTGGGATCAAACATCCAAGTGAAGTCGCTTGCCGATGCTCCTATGCGGTACGTTCAAGCACTCATTGGGCGAAGCACCTTCCCTCTGCGAATACCAGCCATTTTTGGAGCCATTCAAGTCCAATCCTGGCCCCTTCCATGGCCACCGCTCGGCCAGATGGTGCCCGAGTTCTAATGCTGTATATCTCGCCGATCAGCGGTTAACGAGGCTGATTGTACATTGCAGGTCTGCCGCGCTGAGCAGGCCAACAACGGTTCCATCAAGCTAGGCGCATCCGACAATCGGGATCCTTAGGCGGGTACTGCATTGAAGCTCGAGGATAAACATTTGATACCTGCCAAATTATGTAGTTTGTGTTACGAATATTAAGCTTTTAAGATATGGATGTATTTAATATAAATGACGCATTAATTTAATGTGTTATAGTGTTAAATTTATAGCCAAGCGAATATTATCTCCTTGCCCGCCATAATATTGACCAGTTTCAATCGCTCACCTTTACATAAGGAGATTTATCTCTATTTTCTGCTGAAGGAATTGGAACGCAATGGAGTTTTATCGGCATGACGGCTAACGCCGCGGCGAGAAGGTGGGAAAGCGGAAGATGTTGTTGACGCTCCTCAGCCGATCGGAGCCTTCGGTATCACGGAGGCGCCCTGAGAGCTTGGAGGCTCGTGCCTCGCAGTTTGAGCTGGCGTGCCGTGCTGTCGCCACCATCAGGGGAGTCTAGTCTTGAATTACAATAGCGTACGGGAGACCAGGCGAGAACGTCTCAAACGCATGTTGGTGCCGCAGAGTGCGGTATTTATCGGTGGAGCGTCGACGGTACCCGCAATAGACTATTGTCGTGCGCGCGGATTTCGCGGAAATATCTATATTGTCAATCCTCGCCGCGATGAAGTGGCGGGCATTCCCTGTGTGCCCAACGTGCGCGATCTTCCGGAGATACCGGACGTCGCGTTCCTGGCTGTACCGCGAGAAAACGTGGTCGGCGTTGTACGTGACCTATCGGGGATCGGTGTGGCAGGTGCGATTTGCAACAGTTCTGGCTTCTCCGAAATGCGTGGCGGAGAAAGGTCGCAGCGCGAGTTAGTAGCCGCGGCCGGTGAAATGCCGATTATTGGGCCGAATTGTCCCGGCGTTGCCAACTTTGCTGATCGGTCCGTTTTCATGATGGATCATTTCGGTGTCCATGACGAAAATGGCAGCGTCGCCCTCATAAGCAATGGAGGCTCGTACCTCTCCGACCTGGGCTGTGCCGACCGGTCGCTGCCGCTGGCCTACTCCATTGGGCTCGGCAATCAGGCGATGGTAACTGTAGCCGACATTATGGATGTGGTTCTGGATGATGAACGCATTCGAGCGGTGAATCTCTATTTAGAGGGCATTAAAGACGCGGCCGTCCTCTCCGCTGCAGCTCTCAAAGCGGCGCGCAAGGATATTCCAGTGGTCGTTATCAAGGGCGGCCGAACAAGCGCGGGTCGTCGAGCGACCGAGTCACATACCGCTTCACGAGCGGGCGATGATATCGTGACGTCCGCGCTGTTTAAGCGACTCGGATTTGTCGAGGTTCGCACTCCGACTGAGGCGTTGGAGACGCTGAAAATGCTGGTTTACGCTCCCAGGATGAAAGGACGTCGTACGGCATTTGCAACAAGTTCGGGCTCTTACGCGGTGCTTGGCGGCGACATTGCCGAATTCAATGGACTTGATCTGCAGCCGCCCTCGGCGGAGGCGGCAGCACAGCTTGAGAAGTATCTGCCGCCCTTTGTTCATGCTGCCAATCCTCTCGACATCTCTTCCGGGCAATCTGCGGGCTTCGACGGCAATCTAAATATCTATCGGGCATACTTGTCGGATGATCGGGACGTGGCTCTGAGTGTGATGTGCTTCCCACCGGAGGGCGGCTGGGATCCACAAACCTGGAACGTCACCACCAAGGCATTCGCGCTAGCAGCACGCGAGCGGCGGATGCCTGCTGCTTTTGTCAACACTTTGCCGGAAGCGTTACCGAAAAGCGTTCGAGAGAGGATGATAGCGGACGGATTGGTCCCGCTGCAGGGGATGGAGGACGGGATCCGCGCCGTGTCAAATGCGGTGCGCTCGTCGGAACTGGCGGATGTCCTTTCTCAAAGGACCGACGAAGAAATTCTCGTACCAAGGTACCGGACTGGTCTGACCGAAGAGATCGCTTTCGACGAGGCATCTGCGAAAGCCGAACTGGGTGCATCTGGCATAGCGGTGCCTCGCAGTGTCGTGGTGACACCAGATCAAACCGGTCGGCTGGACGAACTCGACTTTCCAGTGGTGGTGAAGGCGCTTGGCGCAGGACTGGCACGCAGAAGCGAGTTGGGTGCTGTTGTGCTGCGTTTGGGCACTCCCGATGAGGCGTGGCAAGCCGTTCGCAGCATGGCAGAGAGGTTAAAGAAAACGTCCCCGAAGGTTTCCGTTTCGGACTTCCTGGTCGAAGAGATGGTAAAGGATGGTGTCGGCGAGTTCCTTGTAGGCATACGCAGGGTAGACGGGATAGGTCTTGCCCTAACCATCGCCATGGGTGGCACGGAGGCGGAGCTCCTGCGAGACACTGCCACGATCCTGTTGCCCGCCTCGCGTAAAACGATTGCCGAGGCCCTGCGCAGTCTAAAACTGTTCCAGCTGCTTGACGGTTGGCGAGGCCGGGCGAAGGGCGATGTCGATGCGGCGGTCGACGTCATCCAAAAGTTTGCCCAGTTCGCCATCTCAAACGGGGAGCGGTTCGTCGAAGCCGAAATCAATCCGCTGATCGTGCGCCCCCAGGGGAAGGGCGTGGCCGCCGTCGATGCGGTAATGCGTCTTGCCTGGTAGTCAGCGGCATTGATCCTTGTCCTAGCGAAGGGTGAGAGAACAATAAGATCTATGATCGCGCAATGATTGGATACAGGAGAGTTAAATGAGCGAGGACTTCAGCCAAGTTCTAACTGAGCGCCGGGGCCACATCTTGATCGTCACTATCAATCGGCCCCAAGTCAGAAATGCATTCGACATTGGCACGACCGTGGCGATGCAGGCAGCGATGGATCTTCTTGATGGGGAGGAAGATCTGTTTGTAGGCGTGCTTGCCGGCGCGGGGGGCAATTTCTCGTCTGGCATGGACTTGAAAGCGGCAGAAAGAAATGGACCTCCTCCAGCACTTGAGCGCGGGGACTTTGGAATCATGGGACGTCCGCCGTCAAAGCCACTAATCGCGGCGGTTGAAGGCTACGCGCTTGCCGGCGGCTTTGAGACATGTTTGGCATGCGATATGATTGTAGCAGCACGCGACGCCAAGTTTGGCCTGCCCGAGGTTCGTCATAACTTGCTGGCGACCAAGGCGGACGAGAAGCAGTTGATACAGCTGCCGATAGCTAAAAAGGTGTTCAATTCCGAGGACGAGCGTGAGGGCCTGCGGGCCTTCGCCGAAAAGCGAAAGCCTGTGTGGAAAGGACGGTAGTCCTCGAGGCTGTTGCTTCTTGGCATCGTCACAAGGGCACTGAGACGGCTATCTGTCCGATTAGAAGCCCTCATCAATGGGTTGCCACACAGACTTAGATCAGCGTCAGCGCCCTTCATTCTTACTCTCCCTTCATATTAGCCGGGCAGGCATAACGTCACCGAGAAAAACGCAGAAAGAACTGACTGATGGACTTTGAACTTACCGCGGGACAAAAACTCATCTACGACACCGCCAGGGAGTTTTGCGAGAGGGAATTGATCCCGCACGAAGCGTTGCTGGAAAGGACGGGCGAGCTTCCACACGAGCTAGACCTGGATATCCGCCGCAAGGGTATGGAGATCGGCCTTCATGCCTGCAATATGCCCGAAAGTATCGGCGGCGGCGGGCTCGACTGTGTGTCGATGACGCTTGTGGAGAAGGGCCTGTCGCGCGCTTCGACTGCATTGGCAGAGTGTGTGCGTCGGCCCAACAATATCCTGGCGGCATGTGGAGGGGAGCAAGTTGCTCATTTCCTGGAACCCGTCATGCGCGGCGAGAAGCGCGAATGCATAGCCATGTCTGAACGTGATGCAGGATCGGACCTGAGGGGAATGAAGACACGGGCCGTCAAAGAGGGATCCGATTGGGTTATCGATGGAACCAAGCACCTTATTGGAAATGCGCGGCATTCTCAGTTTGTGATCCTCTTTGCCGTGACCGGCGAAGATCAAACGCCGACTGGAATCAAGAAGAGAATCTCTTGTTTCCTCGTTGATCTGGATACGCCAGGGCTGATAGTCGCCAAGGGCTACGAGCAGTTGGGCCACCGGGGTCATTCCAATGACATCCTGCATTTCGACAATGTCCGGGTCGGCGGCTGGCAGATGGTTGGCGAGGAGGGGGAGGGTTTCAAGGTCGTTAACGACTGGCTTGGAGCGGGCCGCCTTTCCGTCGCCGCCGTGTGTCAGGCGCGCGCCGAGCGGGCCTTCGAAGTTGCGGCCGACTACGCCGCCCAGCGCCGGCAACTCGGCCAGCCGATCGGCAAGTTCCAGGGGATAGGTTTTCCGCTGGCTGACATGGCAATCGATATCCGGCTTGGCGACCTCCTCCTGATGAACACGGCATGGAGAGTTGATCAGAAATTTCCTTCGGTCGCTCAAGACTGCGCCATGGCAAAGGTATGGTGCTCCGAAATGCTGGGGCGCGTTGCGGATCAGGCAATCCAGACCTGCGGTGGCATGGGCTTGATGACTGATCTTCCGTTGGAGCGGATCTATCGTGATGCACGCGCTGAGCGGATCTGGGAAGGCACCTCTGAGATCCAGCGTCACATCATCAGCCGGGAACTCATGCGCGAGAGAGGTGCATGAGTGATAGCAATTACGCCTGCGAGTACAGTCGTGCAGCTAAGCCGGCATAGGAATTGCACCTCGCCGTCGGGATGATGCTGTCACCACAGTCCCGTCCTGGGCATTTGAACTCAACATGCCGAACTGAGGGGTCATTTAAGTCTACATGCGCCGGCCCTTAGAAGGGTTGCAGTGCAATGACCGGGCTTACGGGTTGATCAACGCAGCTCAAAAAGTTGCGCAAGAAATCAATTCGCAAATGGCTTCAATTCGCCTTCCGGGCGAGAGGTAACCAGATGTAGCCGAGCTTTTCGAGCCTTATTGGCCAGTGCCTACGAAACTTCAGCAAAGGGAAACGAGATCGATGGGAGTACTCAGCGGCGTCAAGATCGTCGAAATGGTCGGTATGGGGCCGGGACCATTTTGCGGCATGCTGCTTGCCGACTTGGGGGCTGATGTGATTGCGGTGGAGCGGCCGGCCGAAGACGCGGGCGGTCCGCGGCCTTGGTCGATATGCAGTCGTGGCAAGCGCTCAATTGTTCTGGACATGAAGAAGCCGGGAGCGGTGGACACGTTCTTGGACCTGATCGACGGTGCCGATGTCTTGATCGAAGGCAAC
Source organism: Mesorhizobium sp. ZC-5 (assembly GCF_025753855.1). Classification (GTDB taxonomy): domain Bacteria; phylum Pseudomonadota; class Alphaproteobacteria; order Rhizobiales; family Rhizobiaceae; genus Neomesorhizobium. The sequence continues at coordinate 10,241 of NZ_JAOWPT010000024.1, read as the reverse complement.
CGCCCAGGTGTCATGGAACGCCTCGGAATAGGACCCGATGTTTGCCTTGCCCGCCGGCCATCGCTAGTTTACGGCCGGATGACCGGATGGGGACAGTATGGTCCTTTGTCGAAGGCTGCGGCACACGACGCCAATTACATTGCTCTTTCCGGCGCTCTATGGATTGCAACCCAGCCTGGCCAGCCTCCTGAAGCACCTCCCACAATCCTAGGCGACATAGCCGGAGGGGCTCTCTATCTAACCGTTGGCATTCTCGCTGGAATACTGCGGGCTAGAAAAGATGGCACTGGGCAGGTGATCGATGCAGCTATGGTCGATGGCTCGGCCCACCTGTTGAACCTCTTGGTATCGTTTCTTCCCATCGAATACGATCTGTCTATCGCAAACACCCGGCCAGGGGCTCTCGGGAGGCATTTCGACCGTACTTACGTCTGCTCAGACGGTGAGTGGATCGTTTTGCAGGCTATGGAACCCCAGTTTTACACGGAACTTATCAGGCGCCTTGGTCTCGATCATGATGGGCGTTTCGCCGAAAATCAAAGACAAAACCCGAGCGTTTGGGGACCGCTCGGTGAGGAGCTCGCCGCACTGTTTAAGACCAAAACCAGGGCGGAATGGAACGAGTTGCTTGAAGGCACCGATACATGCTTCGCGCCTGTTTTATCCATGCCAGAGGCAGCTGTGCATCCACATATGGTGGCACGCGATGTTTACCGAACAGTCGACGGTGTCTTGCAGGCCACCGCAGCTCCGCGCTTTTCAGCGACGCCGTCGCCTGAACTGACCTCAGTACCAGCCCTCGGAGCGCACACCACAGACATCTTATCCGAGCTTGGCCACAACGACGACAGGATTGAGAGCCTCAGGCGCTCAGGCGCCCTAGGATCGCCGTAAGCGCCTGATCATGAAATGAATGTCGCCGGTGTTCTTGCGGTCGTCACGATTGCCTTTGTGCTCACGGATGAAGTCACTCATCCATCCTATGCCCTATGCCCTATGCCCGGCCGACCTCGTGCGCATGTCGGAAGTCATACCCCGAGCATGCGCTCCACTGCCTGACGAGGCCGATCCGCGACCTGCGGGCCGATTGTCAATGACATGACAGTTTGGAGAAACAATTATCACGACCACGGCCGCAAATGATGAGGGCACCACTCGCAAGCGTGGCCTGCTGGAAGCATTTTACCAGCAGCTAATTCGCCGCGCAGCCGCGCGCGATACCACGAAGGTGCCTCGTGGCCATAGCTTGCGAAAGCTTCGAGAACCCGAACGACTCACTGCAACTCCCGCGCGCGTCCGGCACCATTGCCAGTTTCCCAGATCGAGTCGAAGTTGCGTAACATCACGTCCGCGACGTTGAAGGTTTGCTTTCCTTGCCGGGAAGTCAGGCGGGCGTCGATGTCGGGATAGATAAAGAAGGGAAGGGAAATTCGGTCAGTCGTACCAGTGTGCACGACCTGATGGGGCGTACTCTTGAACCTGTCGTCGCTCAAGGCTTGAAGCATGTCGCCCAGATTGACAACGAGACTGTCGGGCAAGCTCGGCACCGGCACCCAGCCCCGCGAAACCACACCTGCAAGGAGCGCGTGGGGAGTTCCTCCTGCAGTAGCAGCGTGAAGAAGCCATTGTCGGTATGCTTTCCGGCCGTGCCGCCAGTAGACGGATATCGTATCACGCGCTGCGGGACCGTCGGCGGGCTGAAATGGCGTAGGAACCAGCTCTCTTCCATATCGAGCAGGTCGGCCAGCGCCATCCCAAGCTCCGGCACAACCTCGTTGACCACGGTAGCTTGCAAAGCAAGCAGGCTTCGAGCGAAACCAGGAGCCAGCGCGTCATCCGGAAAGCGTGTACAACCAGCAAACGGACGCCGGTCGCCTTCGTTCTCGATTCCGAGGTCGAACATTTCCTTTGGTGGAAGAGCAATTGCCCGCCGGCCTGGGCAAAGGGCAGATAGCCGAGTTCATCGAGCACGACGAAGTCGAGCCGGGTGAGGTAGTCGGCGATACGGCCCTGCTTGCCGCCGCGGTGCTCGGTCTCGAGCCGGTTGACGAGATCGACGACGTTGAAGAAGCGGCCACGTGAGCCGTTGCGGATCAGGGCGCGGGCAATGGCGATTGCCAGATGCGACTTGCCGGTTCCGATGCCGCCGATGAGCACGGCGTTGCGCTGGTCGGCGACGAAGATGCCGTTGGCAAGGCCCCGGACCAGCACCTCATTGACCGGCGTGCCGTCGAAGTCGAACTCATCGATGTCCTTGGCGATCGGCAGCTTGGCGACGGTGAGCTGGTATTTACAAAGGGTATGATCTGCCAATGCGAAGCGCGATCGAATGAGCCGTGAAACCCCACTTCCCCCGGAGCAATCCAGTTGGCCCTGGCTGAAAGACGGCAGACAACTGATATCTACTGTCGGGTTTGTCGAGTCCGCGACAGGGGCTGTTCGGCCTAGCCTCTTGCCGCCCTCTCATAGGCGTGAAATTATGGGGAATTTCTGGGACTCTCTTTGACCCAGTTGGCACGATTTTGAGGCAGCCTCATCGTAAGGCGGCAGGAATTGCAGACTGACATTTATGTCCTGGGTGGCATCCTGACATTTGGACTAACCCGCTCCGCGATTGCGGAGCGGCAAGGAGGGTGTTTTCCGCCGGCGTGGTGTTGATCGTGTCGTCTGTCGCGCTGGTCATGTGTCCACAACAAGCTCTGACTGCGTCAGCATGGAGTGGCTGCTTGCAGCCCATTCCATCAGACAAAGGGGGAGTTTGTCATGACCCAACTTCGCCAGCGCATGAGCGAGGACACGCAGGTGCGCAACTTCGCGCCCAACACCAGCTGTCGTATCTGCAACAGGTGTCGCTGTTCGCCCACCACTTTTGTAAGTCCCCGGACCTACTCGGGCGAGAGGATATTTGGACCTTCCAGGTCTATCTGGCCAACGAGAAGAAGCTGTCGCCCGGCTCGATTCACACCGCCATTGCGGCGCTGCGCTTTCTCTATACTGTGACGCTCGATCGGGACTGGGCGCCTGAAGAAGTCCTGCCGCTTCCCAAGAAGCCGCAGAGGCTGCCGATCGTCCTCAGTCCCGAGGAAGTTCAGCGGTTCCTCGGTTGCGTCCTCAGTGTAAAACACCACGCCATCCTGACACTTACTACGCGGCTGGCTTGCGTATTTCGGAAGCGGTGCAGCTGAAGTCCACGAACATCGACAGCCAGAGAATGGTCATCCGCGTCGAGCAGGGCAAAGGTCAGAAGGACCGCTATGTGATGCTGTCGCCCAAGCTGCTGGAGATTCTGCGCGATTACTGGAAGATGCGGCGACCGAAGGAATGGCTCTTCCCCGGCGATCGTGCGGACCCGCCGATTACCAGGAGTGCGGTGGGACAAGCCTGCGCGAAAGCGCCCAACCTCTCCGGATTGTCCAAACCGGTCACGCCACACAGTTTGAGCACGCCTTCGCCGTCCATCTGCTGGAGGCCGGTGCCGACGTGCGGACAATTCAACTGCTGCTCGGTCACCGCAGCCTCGCGACCACCGCCCATTACCTGCGGATTGCCACCAACAAAGTCTGCGCCACATCGAGCCCCTTCGAGCTCTTGCCGCGCCCGGCGCCCACCGTGCCGCCGCCTGCCAAGCCGCAATACTTCTGAGCGGCGGCAATGGCCCGCTCGGGGCCGGAAGTGGCGGATATCTTCGCTGCTACGGCGAAGCCTATCGCGCACAGCATGATGCGTCGCTATCGACCGCCCAGCGCCGCGTCATGACGGCGATTGAACCGGACCGCCGCGCTCGGCGGACACGTCGAAGCATACGATCAATGCGGCCACCGGCACATCCCCCCAACAGCTGCCGCGACAGGCATTGCCCCGCTGCCAATCGCTGGCCCGCACGCAATGGCTGGAGGATCGTCGCGCCGAGCTTCTCGACACGCAATACTTTCACGTCGTCTTCACGCTGCCGGAGCCCATTGCCGCCATTGCCTAACAGGACAAGGCACTCGTCTACGGCCTGCTCTTCCGCGCCACCGCCGAGACCCTGCGCATCATCGCCGCCGATCCCAAGCACCTGGGCGCCGAGATCGGCTTGTTCGCCGTGTTGCACACCTGGGGCCAGAACCTGCTTCATGATCCGCATCTGCATTGCGTCGTCCCAGGCGGCGGCCTTTCTGCCGACGGCCATCGGTGGATCGCCGCCTGCAAGCCCGGCTTCTTCTTGCCGGTTCGCGTGCTCTCGCGCCGGTTCCGACGATTGTTTCTGCAGCACCTGGGGAAAGCCTTCGACGACGGCCAGTTGAAGTTCTTCTATGACTTGCAGGCCTTGAGCGAGCGCAATGCCTTCCGGCGCTATTTGGCGCCGCTACGAAAGGCCGAGTGGGTCATCTATGCCAAGCCGCCATTCGCCGGCCCCGAACAGCTCCTCGACTACGTCGGCCGCTATACCCACCGCGTCGTCATTTCCAACAATCGCCTCGTCGCCATCTAGGATGGCAAAGTCGCCTTCCGCTGGAAGGACTATCGGCACGGCAGTCGGCAGAAGGTCATGACCGTCGCGTCTGACGAGTTCATTCGTCGCTTCCTGCTACACGTCCTGCCCGGGGGCTTCCATCGCATTCGCTACTACCGATTCCTCGGCAATCGCTATCGCGCGCAAAAGCTCGCCTGCTGTCGCGACCTGCTCGGCATGCCGGTTGCTGAGCCGTCGGACAGCCGCCGCGCAAAGGACTACCGCGACCGCTACGAGGACGTCACAGGGAATTCGCTCAGGCAATGCCCCGCCTGCCGTCAAGGCCAGATGATCATCATCGAAACATTCGACGGCGTCACCGGACGCCCACCATACCAGGACACGTCATGAAGCAGGGACATCGCCTTCCTATGGTCATCAGCATTGCGCCGGCCCGCTTGGAAACGAAACTGAGCCGGTCCCGCAAAAGTGTGCGCCGTCATCACCGGCTACCTCTCCTAGGCAGGGCGCGGCGCCGATCCTCACATGCCGGAACCGATATCCGTGCCGCTTTCGGCGCACCGGCGAGATATAGGGCCTTAAAGTTCGGCTGGCATCCGGCTCATCGAGAAAAACGCTGCGGATTCAGCCGCAGCCATTGGGCCGCCGATCACGACTGTACCGCATCGCATCTAACCCTATACGGAGGAGCTGTCACGAATACCCTCGATCAACGGACCTCTTTGGAGCAAGCCCCCGCACGAAAGCATTGGCTATCGCGGATGGGCGATTTCTCATGACCTAGATGTTGGCCGCGAGTGCACCGCGGCCGACGGTCGTTGAGGAACTGGCGGATGCCGTGCAGGCAGCGTATTTGGCCAATGGGCCAGCAGCCATCGCAATCCTGGACGCTGGGTGCCGAACAGGTCTCGTGGGCGTCCAGTTGAAGCGCCTCGGTTTCCATTTGCTCGACGGGTTCGACCTCTCCGAAGAGGACATGGTGGGCAAAGCTCTGAAATCTCGTGTCTCTAGCCATGTCCGGAAGCGTGTCGACCCAGCGTCTTCACGCTCGGGCACGGCCCAAAGGACGCATGCGCGAACTGGCTCGCGTCACGCGCCCCAACGGATTCATCATCGCAAGCACTCGCAAGAGCTGTGCGGTGGCTAGATCCTTTGAGGATGAGGTGCGGTCTCTGCAAGATTAGGGCGTGCTTGTGACAGCACGGTGTCTATACGACGGCAGATACATCGCGGGGGAGGCCTGGGAGAATCGCGCGATAAGGACAGCGCACCGGCAGGATAGTGCAATTCGGATGGGTCGGCTGGCAACCATCAAAACGCTCGCCGGCTTCGATTTCACTTTCCAGCCCTCCCTCGATCGCGATCGGATCTTCACGCTCGCGCAACTGGGTTTCGTCGAAAGGCACGAGGCCGTCCATTTCCTCGGGCCGCCGGGAACCGGCAAAAGCCATCTCGCTGTGGCGCTCGGCGTCGAGGCTGTCAAAGCAGGCAAGAGCGTCTACTTCTGTACGCTTGCCGACCTCATTGCAGCGCTGTCCAGGGCCGAGCGCGAGGGACGGCTGCAAGAACGCATCCGCTTCTTCTGCAGGCCAGGTCTGCTGATCGTCGACGAGATCGGTTATCTCCCGGTCATCGCCGGCGGCGGCAACCTGTTCTTCCAGCTCGTCAACGCCCGCTACGAGAAAGGGGCAATGATCCTGACGTCCAATCGCGGCTTTGCAGAGTGGGGCGATGTTTTTGGAGACGCCGTGGTCGCCACCGCGCTTCTCGACAGGCTTCTGCATCATGCCGTCGTCGTTCAGATCGAAGGATCAAGTTACAGGTTGCGCCAACATGCCGAATTGATGCCTGAACACGTCCGTTCGAAAGCATTGATCAGCCCACCGTCCTTCGCCCCACCCTCACGCCCCCGAGGGCGACCGCCGAAAAATACCCAATTCTCCGTGTCGTCCGGGGCGGCATAATTGGGGAATTTTACTTCGGCACTTTTGAGGAAAGTTCACCCGGTATTGACAGTTGCCGCGATCCCGACCTTGCAGCCGAATTCGTAAGGGTTGTGGGCTTTGCCCTTCGCGATGCAGACCACCTCGGGCGCGTGCAGGGAGTAGATCTTGTTCCTGTCCTTCGGCTTCTGCGCCAAGAGCCGCTCGACGAGCCCGAGCAAGTTCGTCATTGCCGGCGATCTTGCGGCCGACGTCGCGGAACACCCGGCCGAGATAGGTGCGAAGGCGCTTGAGTTCGCGACGCATCCGGCGGAACTGCCGGGCATGCGCATAGCGACCCGCCCGCACCGCCGCTGCCTTAGCCAGCCGCATGTGGCTCTGCTGAGCATGATGCCGTCCCGCCTGGCCTGACGCACCAGGATCTGGATTGCCTTGAGGTAGAGCCGGCTGTCGGTGGGGTGGGCGATCGCCTTCGGCTGCACCGTCGTATCGACGGTGATCCGCTCCAGCGAACCGGGCTTCGCAGTCCCCGTCTCGAGTGCGACGTCAACGCTGGCCTTCGGCCCCTCGGGCCCGATCCGCTTGCGCCAGCGCGTCATCGTGCTGGCATCGATCGGCGGCTCGTGCTGGAAGAACTCGAAGCCGCAGAAAAATTGCCAATAAGGATTTTCCACCCAACGCTCCACCCCTTCTTCGTCGGAAGGTTGCGGAGTGCTTGAGGTAATGCAGACCGACCATCACCCGCGTCGGCTTGGCCGGCCTGCCGACCGGGCGATAAAACCCGCCAAACGCTTCGTCAAAGCGCGACCACTCCATCAATGCCGACAACCGGGACCAGCGGATGGCGCGCATTGATGATGGCATCGAGACGCTCGCGAAACAAATCACTCTTACCGGACGACGCACGGGCTGGCAGAATTGCAAAAACACCGGGTAACGACGGGATCAAAGGTGGTTTCCGGCATTCTCCAATACTTCGAACCCGATGGGAATCCCTGCAATGCAAGGGGTCAAAGAGTTTTTCAGGGCGAACTAAGTATGTCGACGGCACACCGCTCAACCGCCTGGCGCAGGCATTCGAGCGCGCTGGCGTTCCTGTCAGCCGAGGCGCTCTGGGCCACTGGGCTCGAGCGAAAAACAGCTCTCCCGCATCTATGACGCGCTGAAGCTGCGGCTCAGATCGCAGCCCCTCATCCATGGTGACGAGACTACGGTCCAGGTGCTGAAGGAAACGGACAGAGAAGCCGCCAGCACGTCATATATGTAGGCTTGCCGGAGCGGCGAGGACAGTGACGAGCCGATCGTGCTGCTCGATTATCAGCCGGGCCGGGGCCAGATACACCCGCAGGCCTTTCTCGGCGATTACCGCGGCATCGTGATGAGCGACGGCTATTCCGCCTGGCGCACGCTGCAAGGGGCAACGCATCTGGGATGCATGGCCCATTCCAGGTGTCGCTTCGTCGATGCCCTCAAGGCAAGAAAGAAGGGTGGAGGCCCGCCGGAACAGGCGCTCGAGTTCTTCGAGCAGCTCTATTGGATTGAAAGCCCAGGCGCGGGGGAGCGGATTGGTTTTGAAGCGTTCAGGTTGTGACGCCCACGCTTTGCAGATGAACTCGTAGGGTGTGAGACCCTTGAGGGTCTTGAGCCTGCGGGCGAAGTTGTAGGCGGCGACGAAGTCGGCGAGATGGGTACGGCTGGGACGCGTCTCCAAGATGGGGAATCGATATTTGCGCAAGCTGCTCGTGGTCGGCGCTCATGCCGTTCTGTTCCATCGCAAGCGTTCCGGCGATGCGTTGAGAAACTGGGCGGATCGCCTGATGGAAACCAAGCCATTCAAGCTTGTCGCCGTGGCGACCGCAAACAAACTCGCCCGTATCGCCTTCGCAGTCATGCGCGACGCAACACATTATGCCGGCACGCCGGCGTAACAGTAGCATCGGCTGAGGCCGTGAGCCGGAATCGAGGGTGACAATGACGTGATGGGAACAGACGAGGACAGATCCTGAAAGCCTGCAGCATAGTCGGAGCTTCGAGCTCGCTCTCTTGATCAGGCCAAAGGATCAGCGGATACCATCAGGGCCAGCGGTCACAAGACCGCAGCAACAGGCCGGAGACATGACCGCACCCGCGACCATCCCATCGCTGAAAACAAATCCTTGATCAGCGGGCGCCGTCCAGACATGACTATGCTGTATCGCTCTACGGATCGCCTCTGTCGTTGTGGCGCTCCCATGCAGAACTTGGCCCATAGCGCATCCTTTGATTCGGAAGATAAGGATGCCCCATCAAAGCCCGGGATCAAACATCTAGAAGCCGGACAAGGGCGAAACACAAGCCGATTGCATTCGCCGTTTGCGCCAGAAACACAGCGCATAGCGCGCCGAAGCTCCTGCCGGATACCAAGCTTGGCGATGCTGTGTCCTACACTCTGAACCAGTGGAGTACCTGACGCGGTAGACCGAAGACGGCAGGATGCCGATCGACAACAATCTCCTCGAACGCGACATCAGGATTTTTGCTACTGGACGAAAGAGTTTGGCTGTTCAGCGACACTGTGAACGGAGCCAGGGCCAGTGCGGTCCTTTACAGCCTCATGCTGACATGCCGAGCTTGTGGCATCAGGCCCTTGGCCTATCTCCGTCACGTCCTTAGCGAACTGCCGCAGCACGCAACAGATGCCGACATCACCGATCTGCTGCCTTTCAACTTCCCCAAAGGAGGAGCCGCTGCCTGATCAAAATCGACCGTCAGACATGCAAAACCGGTCAAACGGGCGCGTCAACGTGCATGGACAAAAGCGCTTACGCCTGTTCGGGCGAATCCGGCTCGATGAGCCAGTCCAAAACGGGTAGGGATCGTATCCGGGGACCCCGGATTTGCTTGGGGATTGCGCCTAAACATGTGGGATGCGTGGCCGCAGTTCTGCGACCACCATGATGAACCGAAGCTCTTGGGTGCCCCGATTCATATAGGCATGCTTGTCTTCCGTGCGTGCCAAAACTGAAGATCCAGATTGAACCACCAGCTCGGTCCCAGCCAATTTCAGAGTTAGCTCGCCGGTTTCCACATTTAGCAGCTCGAGCGTTCCCGCGGAATGCTCGGGGGATTCGAATGTTTCGCCTGGGAACAGAATCCACCGCCTAAGCTCCCCTCGTCTGGACCGTGAGTTCCCACAAGGAGCGTGATATTGCCTCCGCCAGGGCCTCGCCATAATACAGACGTGTCTTGCGAGTGCACGATCAGTGCTTACACACTTAATGCCCACGCCCACGAAGTCTGCGACTGAAACTCCTAGAGCTACTGCCATTTTGCAAAGGGTAGCGATGCTGGGGTTGGCGCTTCCCTTCTCGATTTCCACCAGCATCCCTTTGCTAGCCCCGGATTTTCGAGAAAGCTGGTCAAGGGTGAGGCGGAAAAGCTTGAGGTTCTGAGACACCGTTGCACTGACGTGTTCAACATCGGCCAGGCCATTCTAGATCGGGTCGATCTTGCAGCCGGACATTCGCCGTCCTGCTCTCAGTATAGCGCGTGACCCCGTTGCGGATCCGATGCTTGAAGCGACCGAAGTCGTTGTTGTGGTGGTCGACCACCTTCTCAAGGGACGCCACGATAATTGCGTGTCCATCATGTGCCTATTCGACGAAATAGACGGATGCCTTCAAGACACTCCCTCAAAAACCGGTGCCGGAATGGGGAACAACGCTCACGCGTGCGCCAAGGAGCGTCACGCGCCGGAGAGCAGGGCAGGGGTGGCCAAAGCCTCCCCCGCCTCGTCAAGGATGGAGAAACAGTAACGGCCATGGGCGTCGAGATCGACGGAGTAGCTCAGGCGGTCGAGTATG
>NZ_JAOWPT010000023.1 GCF_025753855.1 Mesorhizobium sp. ZC-5 | reverse complement strand
CGCTCGCGCTGCGCTATGCCAAAGGCTCCGCGCCAGCGCCCGTCGCTTCACCCGCCCAGCAGGGCACAACCCACGCCCGAAACGAACTCAAAACTGGATAGAAACTGGGGGCAAGGTCAGTCATGACAAGGTCTGCGCTCAGGATACTTTTGATCAACCTTGAATATTGAGCGGAACTTGCAAGGAATACAGGCTTGATACATCGATGGCGACCGCACTCCGGTCATTCTATTTAATTCGGGAAATGCAGCTTTTCGGTGCCATAGGCATAGTAGCTTTGTTGCAGGACGCCGCCCTGCGGGCGCTTCGTCTCGATGACGAAATGGCGCTGGAACTAATGATGGGGGCCTCTTCTGGAACGTTGGAGGAAGGCAGCTAAACCTCAAATCAAACATGCCTTTAGAATGACCGTGCAAGCTAATTTTAGCTCAATCACGAGTTGCCGGAGAGAAAATGCTGAAAAAATTCGAACGCTATCCGCTCACCTTTGGACCAACGCCCATCGAGAAGCTCGACCGCCTTGGCAAGCATCTAGGCGACAAGGTGGAAATCTACGCCAAACGCGAGGACTGCAATTCCGGTCTCGCATTTGGCGGAAACAAGCTGCGCAAGCTCGAATACATCATCCCCGACGCCATCGCGTCAAATGCCGATACGTTGGTCTCCATCGGCGGCGTGCAGTCAAACCACACGCGGATGGTCGCCGCGGTCGCCGCCAAGATCGGCATGAAATGCCTCCTGGTTCAGGAGAGCTGGGTTCCACATGAGGATGCCGTCTACGATCGGGTCGGCAACATTCTTTTGAGCCGCATCATGGGAGCAGAGCTGCGCCTGGTCGACGAGGGCTTTGACATCGGCATCCGCCGCAGTTGGGAAAAAGCGCTCTATGAGGTCAAGGCAAGGGGCGGCAGACCCTATGCGATACCCGCCGGGGCGTCTGTTCACGAAAAGGGCGGCCTCGGCTATGTGGGGTTCGCGGAAGAGGTGCGCGCCCAGGAGAAACAGCTTGGCTTTGCCTTCGACTACATCGTTGTTTGCACGGTCACAGGCTCAACGCATGCCGGCATGCTCGTCGGATTCGCCGAGGACGGTCGACAGTGCAACGTGATCGGTGTCGATGCCTCTGCCACCCCCACCAAAACCAAGGCGCAGGTGCTAAACATTGCCCAACATACAGCGAAGCTCGTCGATCTCGAAACGGAAATCGTCGAAGACGACGTGGTGCTGTTCGAGGAGTATGCGTACCCGTGTTATGGCATTCCGTCCGAAGAAACCAAGGAGGCCATCCGCCTGTGCGCGCGGCTCGAGGGGATAATTACCGATCCCGTCTATGAGGGAAAATCGATGCAAGGGATGATTGATCTCATTCAGAAAGGCTTCTTTCCAGAGGGATCGAGGGTCCTCTACGCGCATCTCGGCGGCGCGCCGGCGGTCAACGGCTACAGCTATACCTTCCGCAGCGGCTGACGCTCGACAGATTGCGATTGCGCCGTCCTGCCGATGCTTTCTTTCGAGGGCCGCCCGGCAACCGAGGGAGTCGGCGGATGATCAACCATCGCGACGTTGACGGAGTTATGCGGAAATGTTTTGATCGATGGATTTTTGCTGAATAATCCCAAGTTTGTGGACAATATTATTTTGAGTATTGCAGGATGAATCTTGTACAGACCGATATCGCAGGGGCGATGATACAATATCTGTTGGTGGCTGAAGCAACGTTCTATCCGAGTGGACTTTTTCTGTTAGCAATTAGAGAGTGGCCAAGAGCACCGGAAAAGTGGATTCATATCCGATGATCTCTGTCGTCCCAGGCGGCAGGATTTTGGAAATAACGACGACCACAGGTTGCATCGTCGGATGTTCCTGTTGCCCGCAGGACAAGTTCGCCCATCGGCAAAGAGCAGTCTCTCATGCGAACCGTCTTCGGCTTGAAGATTTCAAGGGATGTCTGGCGCGCGTACCAACTTCCGTCGACATTGGTTTTTCCGGTACTCCGAGCCTTGGTTCAATCCGGATTGCACCGAAATGGTCGAGCACGCTTACGCCAGAGGCCATGGCATCCGGATTTTCACGACGCTTGTAGGAATGAAGGAGTGGGATCTACAACGCCTGCAAGCGCTGCATGTGAGCGTATTCATGGTCCATGTTTTCGATGATGGCGCATACATGAATAGCTACGCTCGTCGTGAGAATGCGGAGAGCGTGTGGGCCAGAATGAATGCGTTGGACACCTTGCGATCCAAAGATTACGCGTTCGCGCTGGCAGCATTCAAACCCACCATCGAAGCGCCCAGAATGTGGCACCCACAGCGGTGACCACGAACAGAAGCGTGAAACCCGCAGACGACGAGGACCGCTGAAACCGCCGAGGAGGTCGTTGACCGATTACAGAAGGTGTCCAACTGGAATAATATCTTACATCCAAGCTTTTTTGCAATTTCTCTACGCTCACAAAAGCTTTTGAAAAATAACTTTTACACAAAATAACTTTATGCAACGCGAGGGTGGGGTAGAGCTTCAGCGCTGTCCGTCTGCGAAGACGGCGCCTTAAACCGGCAGATTGGCGCACCAGGCGCAAGTGGCTGCAGAGCAGAGACTATGGCGAGCCCGCGGATGACTGCAGTCTCTCAGCTTCGAAGGCTGGAAATCGGCGTTTCCGACCAGTTTTCTTTAGTCCCCTCGACGAATTTGCGAGCGGCAGCCAAAGATGCATTTGCCGTCGAGTTCGGCCGATTTCTCGACCAGGCTGATGGTGTTGCTCAACCCGAGAAGTTGTTCGACCTAGTATGTGCTTTTGCCCTGAAGTTTGATTGCCCGTGGATTGCATATAGCTATCTTACTGGCAACCAAAGATTTTTGAAGCCCGTCAAGTGCGATCCTGTGGCCATGCTGAATTATCCTGACGAATGGCAGGAGCGCTATTTCGAGATGGGCTACGACAAGATAGACCCCATTATTAAGACGAGCCGAAAGCGGGCAGGCACCTTTCGTTGGAGCGAGGTGTACAACGATGCAAGTACGACTGAAGACGAACGACGCGTTTTCGACGAGGCTGCGACGTTCGGCCTAAGGTCAGGCATCAGCATTCCATTGCACCGCCCCGATGGCAGCTTTGCAGTTGTAAGTTTTGCGCAAGTATATGACCAGGATTTCCGGAATATAGCAGTCACCTACTTGGAACTTGTTGCCTTATACTTCCATCTGAGGATCGCCGAGTTCGTGCTTTCGAGTTGCGCCAAGGGCCCTTTTGGCCTCTCTCCAAGAGAAAAGGAATGTATTTCGTGGGTAGCACGAGGAAAAACGTCGTGGGAGATAGGGAAAATTCTAGATATATCTGATAACACTGTAAACTTTCACATAAAAAACGTAATGCGAAAACTTGATGTCGCCAGCAGGACGGTTGCCGCTATAAAGGCGGTCAACAACGGAATTATAGAACTATAATTCTATTGTAAATCTCGTTAAGTAAAATTTACGTTGGCTTTTCGTATGAGAAATATACTTGAGTTATTATGATATGATTCTTATATCGTGGGCTTTTCGAGGGGTTTTGATTTGGCCCCTGTGCGTTTGCTCTACTAATCAGGCCGGATCGGGAGTGACTGCGAGAAGGTGGTGCTCACAGACTTCGACGTTAGGCCGCCGCATGATGAGGTCAGTAGCGCAAGGCGTCTCAATCTGTTGAACGATCTTAGGAGAGTTCGTCCCAGGATCGTGCCTGCTAACGAGATCGCCTTGCCCGTCGTCCACGGGAACGATCCGGCTTTGTCAAGCGACACGAGGAATTGGCCCCTTTGGCGACATCAGGAACTGACCGCCTTCACTGGGTTGCTGTTTCGTTGGTTTCGGGCGCCGGACCGGCGCTTTTCGTGGAGACGGTAGCTATCGCCGCGGATAGTAATCACCGCGGAATGGTAAAGCAGGCGATCCAGGATCGCGGTGACCACCACGGGATCTCCAAAAACGTTCCCCATTCGCGCCCACCGAACGATTGGAGGTAATCAGGATCGATCCCTTCTCGTATCGGCGCGACACCAGTTGGAAGAACAGGTGAGCGGCATTGGCCTCGAAGGGAAGATAGCCGAGCTCGTCGATGATCAGCAATTTTGGACGTGATAAGATCGTCAACTGCTTGTCGAGCGAGCCGTCGTCATGGGCTTTTGCCAACATCGCCACCAGCGTGGCCGCAGTGACGAATTGAACATTGTAATTCTGCCGGATCGCCTCGCGACCAAGGCTCACAGCACCGTTCCCGGAGGCCCCAGCAACAAGAGCGTGTCGCCATGGGCAATCCAGCGACAGGTCGCCAGCCTTGCGGACCAGATCCCGCAGCTGTCTGAACGGCGCGCGTCCGGCCAGCGGGCGAAGCGCACGAGCTTCAGCGGCAAAGCGTTCCACCGGCGCGACACCGGTCGTGCCGTGTTCGCGCTGGTCGGCGACCTCGCGCGTCCACCGGTCCAGATGCGCCTCGAACGCCGCCCAGCTCTCAAACCGGCGCCCGGCGATCGCGTTCTTCTTGACGTAGCCGACTCCGCGTTCGTCCTACCCTTTCGTGCGCGCTCGATAGGGAGCACAGGCCCGCGGCTTGAAGCCCCAGTACCGGGCGAAGGCATGCAGCCGCGCGTTAAACCTCACCTCGCGCGTCACCGCGTCATGGTGCTCGACAAGAGCCTTCGCATTATCGATCAGGACTTCCGCCGGAACGCCCCCGAACCGCAGGAATGCGCCCTCCAGCCCTTCGAACCAGTCGGCCTGGCGCTGCCTCTGCGAGGCCCGGATATGCATCCGGCGCGAATAGCCAAGCGTCCCGACAAACACATGGATCCGCACCCGCTCGCCGCCGATCCAAACACGGGTATCGCCGAAGTCGATCTGCATCTGATGACCGGGCGCCGTCTCGAAGCGGACTGTCGCCCGCTTCTGCGCCTTTAGCTCCCGGCGCCAATGCTGTACCCCACGCTCCACCGAACGCAGGCTGATAACGATCCCGTGTTCGTCCGCCAACTCCTGGCGGATAACGTCCGTGTGCGGGGCAAGGAAACCAAGCTGTGTTTCATCGGGCATGGGCTGATGGAGAACCGCCACGGCCTTTTGGTCGATGCCTGCCTGACGCTGGCCGACGGACATGCCGAGCGAGTGGCACTGCACATGATCGAGCCCCGCGCCGACCGGCCGCAGGCGATCACGCTCGGTGCCGACAAGGCCTACGATGCGGAGGACTTCGTCAACGAACTGCGTTCGATGAAGGTGACGCCGCATGTGGCGCAGAACACCAGCGGCCATAGTTCGGCCATCGACGGGCGCACCACCCGGCATAGCGGCTATGCTGTCAGTCAGCGTATTCGTAAGCGCATTGAAGAGGCGTTCGGCTGGATCAAGACGGTCGCCGGTCAGCGCCAAACCAAGTTGCGCCGCCGGAACCGCGTCGGATGGGCTTCACCCTCAGCGCCGCCGCCTACAATCTGGTGCGGCTGCCGAAGCTCATCGCTGGAACCACTGACATGTCCAAGGTTCCAGCCATCGCCATGGCCTTTGCCGATCGCTGGCGTATCGTCGACGCCTCTCTCTCGTCGCGACTGAAAGATACTACCATCCTTGGTAGGCGCACGAGTCGAGGTTACCGTCTAAAACTGCGAAGCCATCAGAATTTCGATTGGGATGCTTCGATTGGGATGCTATGGCGCCACCATTTAGATGAGGAAACGATTGTGCTTCAAGAGAGTACCTCCAACTCGCTATTTGCCTTCGAAACTCTCGAGTCAAACGTGCGGTCTTATTCGCGATCGTATCCTGTTGTGTTCAGGAAGGCTGCGGGAGCCATTCTCGAGGATGAGAGTGGCTTCGAGTTCATCGATTTTCTCTCCGGCGCGGGCGTCCTCAACTATGGCCATAACGATCCCGATTTGCTAAATGCCGCAAGGCAATACCTTGAATTACGCGGTATTATTCATGGTCTTGACATGGCTACCTCTGCAAAAAGAGAGTTTATGGAGAATTTTGACGCGACAATACTTCATCCGCGTGGCCTAGCGTACAAATTTCAGTTCCCCGGCCCCACCGGCGCCAATGCCGTGGAAGCGGCTTTAAAGCTCGCACGCAAGGCCACTGGTCGGCAAACTATAATTTCATTCACCAACGGCTTTCATGGAGTGAGCTTGGGCGCGCTTGCCGTAACGGGTAATCGGCACTGCCGAGACGCAGCAGGCCTTCCTCTAGCCGGCGCAGTGTTCATGCCTTACGATGGGTATTGGGGAGCCGATCACGACACTTCGGAATATCTGGCGAGGCTACTTGCTGATGCAAGCAGTGGTGTCGACCTACCCGCAGCCATCATTCTAGAAACTGTCCAAGGCGAGGGGGGCATCAACACTGCGAGCAAGAATTGGCTTCAGTCGCTCGAGCGACTTTGCAGAACGAACGGCATTCTCCTGATTGTTGATGACATTCAGGCGGGTTGCGGACGAACAGGTAGTTTCTTCAGTTTCGAGTTTGCCGATTTATCTCCGGATATGATTGTTTTGTCGAAGTCCCTCAGCGGCTGTGGACTGCCACTGTCCCTTTTGCTGCTAAAACCTGAAATAGACGTTTGGCAGCCGGGCGAACACAATGGAACTTTCAGAGGCAACAACCTTGCGCTAGTGACTGGGACTGCTGCGTTGCGAAAATATTGGACTAGTGAAAAGCTGTCTGATGGCGTTGCGGAAACAGGACGCATTTTGAGCGGGCGCCTTCACCAGGTTGCTCAAAGTAGCGGAGATCATAACCTTTCCGTTCGCGGAAGGGGCATGATGCTCGGGCTCGATTGTAATACAGGCCAATTGGCGGAGAAAATCGTCCGTAGGGCCTTTGAAGATGGACTTGTGGTAGAGCGATGCGGCGCCGAGCACCAGGTTATCAAGCTCCTTCCTCCTTTGACGATCGACGGGCAGACGCTTCAACGCGGTCTCAACATTTTGGACCGTTCTGTGCATGCAAGCGTCTAAGCGGATCCACGCTGTGGTGCTTACAGAGGGGGGATCATGTCAATTAATGGCTGCCGAAATCGAAGATGCTACAGGATCACACTGCGACGTGACCGACTGAACCCCTTGAGGCGTAGAGTGGGGGCTGCGCGTTGAACGCATCTCTCATCGCATAGCTTGCAAATTGCTTACGACGTGATTGGTGGAACATGAACGCGACGGTTCTGAAATTCGGGGGCTCCTCTTTTCGACATACTGAAGACTACCATCGAGTTGCTGGGCACATAGCCGACCGACTAGCAACTGGCGAAGGCAAAATCGTTGCCGTGGTCAGCGCGATGTCGGGAATAACTGACAACCTGAAAGAGGTGATGCTCAACGTCAACAAGAAAGCATCACCATCGAACGTTGATGCAGCACTTGCAACTGGAGAGATGATCAGTGCCTGCTGTTTGGAGGCTGCCATCAGCCGGCTGAGGATACCGGTCATGTCTTTGAACGGCTATTCCCTTGGAATACGTACGAATTCGGACTTCGGTCGCGCGTCAATAGAAAGCGTAGATCCTAAGCAAATTATGGCAGCATTGCTGGAGCATGATGTGATCGTTGCCGCTGGCGCCCAGGCAATCGATCAGTCCGGCAGGTTAACGTTTCTGGGCAGAAACAGCTCCGACCTGACAGCTATCGTAATAGCCTCCATGTTAGGAGAGCACGCTTGCGAAATCTACTCAGATGTTCCGGGCGTCTATACGGCAGACCCTTATCTTGTCCCAGGAGCACAACTGATTCCGGAGCTTGCCTATCAGACGATCCTACAGATGTCCCTACACGGCGCAAAGGTTCTCCACCACAGGGGGGTGCATTACGCCGAAAAGCACAGGGTTTCCATTATTTGTAAATCGCTGACCAGCGACGGAGCCATCACCGGCACGATCGTATCAGGTCATGGCAACGCCCGTTCTGTGACCGTGGCTCGCGACAGCCCGGTGTTTTCATGCGCCAGCCTCGAAGAATGCGACAGCCTTTGCGCCCTTCTTGCTAGACATGACATCAACGTCCTTCGCCTGGAGGACAGTCACGGGGTGAGGGTTTGTATTGTAAGCGACATCGATTTTGCCCAGCGACTAGTCTCGCTTGCGGACATTGGTCCGGTTTTCATTGGCTTAAGCAATGTGGTGACAGAACTTGATTCTTCGGGGTTGCTCGTGCATTTGGTCGGCGATTATGACGGCGCCATTTCCCTGGTGCGCCAAATCCACGAACAAATGTATCCTGCAGTAGTTAGCGTACCGTTTGGGGCGTCGGTGTAGTTCGAGGCGCCCATCGTTGCGACGAACAGCTTTAGGCCGGTGATTGGATCCAAGATGTTGAAGGTGTCGCCGGCGAAATCGCCAAACACCTTCACGCCGCGGAGTGCATCTGGCGTATCGTCTGGTGTACGCGTCCTTTCCAGGTAAGGTCATGCAAAAATAGATATAGAAGGCCGCCTGGATTGGCGTCGCGATACTCCTCCCACGCCAGCACCCGCGTTAACTCTGAGACCAAGCTGATTCGAAGGTAACCGCTGTTCTCAGGCCACGGCCTTGAGCGGCCCGGGGGCATAGGCCCAGGGCAGCAGGTCGTCGATCTGGCTTTGCGGATGGCCTGCGACGATGTGGGTGATGACGTCGGCGAGATAGGCGTATGGGTCGGCGCCGTTGAGTTTCGCGGTTTCTACGAGCGAGGCGATGGTCGCCCAGTGCTCGCCACCACCGTCGGAACCGGCGAAGAGCGCATTCTTCCGATTGAGGGCGATTGGCCTAATCGAGCGTTCGACGACGTTGGAGTCGATCTCGACGCGGCCGTCGTCGAGGAAGCGACCAAGTCCGGCCCAGCGCGAGAGCGGGTAGCGGATTGCTTCGGCGAGCTTGCTCTTCTGGCTGACCAGGGCGAGCTTTCGCGCAGCCATGGCTGGAGGGTATCGATGACGGGGCGGCTTCTCTCCTGGCGGGCGGTGCGCCGCTCTTCGGGCGAGCGTCCCCGTATCTCGCTCTCAATCCTGTAGAGCTCGGTGATGCGCTGGAGCGCCTCCGTGGCGATTGGCGCGGGTCCGGACTGGACCAGTTCGTAGAACCGGCGACGGACATGCGCCCAGCAGAACGCCAGGCTCACGGCATTGCGCTCGGCCAACGCCCGGTATCCAGCGTAGCCGTCGACTTGCAGGGTTCCGACGAAGCCCTGAAGGTGCCGGAGTGGCTGTTCGGCCTTGCGGTCGGGCGCATAGAGATAGGCGACGCCGGGCGGATCGATCCCGCCCCAGGGGCGATCGTCGCGCGCATAGGCAAACAGCTGGCCCGTCTTGGTGCGGCCGCGCCCGGGATCGAGCACCGGCGCGGTGGTCTCGTCGGCGAAGAGCTTGCCGGACGCCTTCAGCCGCTCGAACAGCCGCTCGTGGATCGGCCGTAGCAGGAAGGCTGCCTTGCCGACCCAGTCGGCGAGCGTGGACCGATCCAGGTTCACGCCCTGCCGGGCATAGATCTGCGCCTGGCGATACAGGGGAAGATGGTCGGCATACTTCGACACCAGCACGTGGGCGACGGTCGCTTCGGTCGGGATGCCCCCCTCGACGAGGCGCTCCGCTGCGGGCGCCTGCACCACGACCTCCTCGCAGCTCCGGCAGGCATACTTCGGTCGGCGCGTGACGATGACGCGGAATTGGGCCGGCACGATGTCGAGGCGCTCGGAGCAATCCTCGCCCATGACGTGCAGCATCCCCTTGCAGCACGGGCAGATCTTGTCGGGGATGTCGATGACCTGCTCGATACGCGGCAGGTGCGCGGGCAGTGAACCGCGGTTGGCGCGGCGCTTCCTGGCGCGAGCCTCGCGCTTAGCAGGATCGGCGGCGTGCTCTGCGGCGAAGCCCTCCGCCTCGACCTGCTCGGCCTCTTCCAGGCCCAGCAGCAGTTGGTCGACCGGCAGGCTCTCTGCCCTGCGGCCGAAGCGGTGGCGCTGCAGTTCCTTGATGATCTGGCGCAGCCGCTCGTTCTCGGCGCGCTCCGCCGCGAGCATCGCCTGAAGCGCGATCGGATCGTTGGTCTGAGGCTCGGCCGGGTTGCTCACAAGGCCGATTCAATCATGTATTCCAATGCTTTGCCAGCGTCTCTGGCCGCCCGTGGAATCAATTTGCCGCGACCGGCACGCGCGTCTCGCGGGCGTCATGCACGCGCCGCCAATCCAACCCTTCCAGGAGCGCCTGCAATTGCGCCGCCGACGACCTCACCACGCCATCGGTGATGGCAGGCCAGCAGAACTTCCCGTCCTCCAGACGCTTCGCCAGCAGGCACACGCCGGTGCCGTCGAAGTACACCAGCTTGACCCGGTCGGCGCGCTTGGCCCTGAAGACGTAGACCGCGCCGGAGAACGGATCGGCGCCCATCGTCTCGCGCACCAGCGCGGCCAAACCCTCGGCGCCCTTGCGGAAGTCCACTGGCTTCGTCGCGACCATCACCTTGACCGCCCCCGTCGGCCCGATCACGACGACGCCTTCAGCGCACGGATCACCGCCGCCACCGTCCTGGCGTCGGCGCCACGACCGACCCGCATGGCGACACCGTCAATCTCCAGCTCGATCACGCCAGCTTCTCGCGCGGCCTTTCGCTTCCGCGTCGATCTCGCGCGCTCCCCCGCCGGACTGGGCTCCGGTGCCGCGACCACTGCTGGAACAAACAACGGCTCCGGTGACGGCGTATTCGCCAATGGCACCCGCGCGGACCGGCGCCAGGCGAACAGCTGCTGCGGGGACAATGCATATCGCCGGGCCACAGCGCTCACGGTCTCGCCGGCATCATAGCTTTCCGCCACGATCCGCGCCTTCTCCTCCGGCAACCATTCGCGCCGCCGTCCAGAACCCGTGAATATCTCAAGCCGTCGAACCGGCTCCTCGTCCCTGGACTTAAGCGTAAGCTCTGAAACCGTCATGTGTTGAAGCCCTCAAAGGCTCCGAGCATCGTGGCTCACGGCCACGCGCGAAAGGTGGCGCCGGGACAGCGCTCACATTCGAAGAACCGATGACCGACGACATTGTGAACCTGCGTATGCTCGCGGCAAGAACACCCTGCCTGAGCGCCTACGACGACTATCCCACCATCAGGCTGGCGAATTGTGAAATTTGTCCCCTTGTCTAACGAAGATTAACCCGGTTATACGAAATATAATTTCATTAATTATTAATTTATACGTCCTTGATCGCTCCATATATCGAGCAGATATTTGGAATGGGTGCGAGACTGATCGCAAAGCGACGAATCCCCGGTGAAGGAAGTCCCATTTCTTATGAAGGTTGATGGAAGCGCCGTGCACGCAGTCGTTCCCGTAACACAGAACCCCAGCAATAGGGCCGCCGAACAGGACTGCGCCGGATCCCACTGTCCCTCCATGGAGTAACTGTCATGAAAATCCCTGATCAACAGGCCGCGCTGGATCAAGCAGCACGAAAGCGCATCAAGGCTTCCCATACACTCGACGGCGATGTCGGTTACTTGGCCCAGTTCTATCGCGAACAGGCCGGTAGCTACAATCTGAGGAACCGTCACGGATACTACGGGCCTATTGTCGTGGCGGAGCTGGCGGCCGCCATGCAGACGGCCTATTTAGCCAAGGAGCGAGCAGCCATCGCGATCCTTGACGCTGGCTGCGGAACAGGCCTCGTCGGTGTGCAGTTGGAACGCCTTGGCTTTCAGTTGATCGACGGGTTTGACCTATTCGAGGAAATGGCCGAAAAGGCCCGAGAGACCCGCGTGTACCGTCATGTGCGGGGCGATGTCGACCTCAACGGCCCGCTCTCCGAATATTCCAACGCGAGCTATGACATCACGGTCTGCTGTGGCGTCTTCGTGCACAGGCATGCCCAACCGGATGGGCTGCGCGAATTGGCTCGCGTCACGCGCCCCAACGGATTGGTCATCGCAAGCGTCCGAAAGAGCTATGCGGAGGCGACGTCCTTTGAAGGCGAGGTGCGACGTCTGCACGATGGGGGCATCCTTGTACCGGCACATTGTCTAAACGGTGCCAGATATTACGAGGAGGACGCGCACTACTGGGTTTTCAAGGTGCCCCATAAGGCCACCGCACCAACTGACGAGAAGCTATGAAGACACTACCGCAATCTCGCTGGCGAAACTAGCAGCCGATGCAGATGAAGGCGCGAGCGCCTACGATAGCCTGCCACGAGCAAGGGGGCTTCTACCTTGTCAAGCAGGGCAACCTGAACGAACGCGTCGCACAAGCCATTCGAGCTTCCCGGCGGTACTTTGCGCTGCCACAGTCGATTAGGGAACGCTACGGCCACGTCTCACAAAACGTAGACCCTAACTCTCGCGGAGGATGTGTAGCAGTTTTTCTGGATACGGGCTTTGTTTCAATCATTTTCGGAGGGTTGCGATGTTCAGTAAGCGGTGTTCTTCGGCCACAGCCTTGAGCTCTGGAGTACGGATGTAGATCCCAGGGTAGAACCTCGTCGATCCGGCTGTTGGGATGACTGCTGGCGATCCAGGTGAGCAAGTCGGCGAGATAGCTGAGCGGCTCAACGCTGTTGAGCTTGCAGGTCTCGATCAGCGGGGGGCGACGCAATCAAGGTTTTTCAGACACTCCTGCCAACAGGCAGGCTTGTGTTTCTGGGGCTGCCACCGGATCATGTGCGCAGACCTTTGGGGATCAACGATGGCCGTCTTCGAAACGCTCACCCTCGCAGAACGCGCCAGACAGCTTGGCAACCCCGAGGGCGCTGTAGGCCTCGCCGTTGCCGACTGGCTGAACGAGAATAACAGGCAAGCGAATGCCAAGAACGTCGCGCTTCTGGGCGGGGATGCGGGCAACCGCGTGCTCGAAATCGGCTTCGGCAACGGGCGCACTGTGCCCGATGTGATCGCCCAAGCGCTGGACGTCACTTATTGCGGGATCGACATCTCCCCAACAATGGTCACGGAAGCCTCCACCTTCAAAGCCGCCCTCGTCGCTTCCGGCAAAGCAAGCTTTGATCTGGCCTCGGCGGAGAATATGCCTTGTGCCGAAGACAGCTTTGACAGCGTTTTCTCGATCGGAGTAATTCATTTCTGGACAGAGGTGATGCGCCCCGGCGGCTCGATGCCAATGGCCTGTCTGGCGCCAAGGGAAGCGCCGGATTTCGCCCGGCCGGAACACGGCTTCCACCTCCGCGACGCCGCGAGCTGGGATGCGCTCTGCCGCGCCGCCGGCTTTACAGACGTTCATGTTGAGACGGTCGAATCCGAGCAGATTACCCCCAGTGGTGCGCCGATCCGGCGCTATGGGATCATCGTCCGGGGACGCGCATAGCCATCCGGAGATCTTTGACGGTCAGCCCAGAATGCCGTCGTTTGGACGAGTAACGTTACCCCTCGGCTGCTTTTGCGGTCAGGCGCGGCAGGCATATATATTTGGTCGCCGTACAACAATCACAGGCAGCTGCGCCGAACGATGTCGAGCGTAGCCACTGTTCTCAGGCCACGGCCTTTAGCTCAGGCTGGTTGACGTAGGCCCAGGGCAGGAGATCGTCGATCTGGCTGTTGGGGTGGCCGTTGACTATCCTGGTGAGAACATCGGCGAGATAGCTGAGCGGCTCGACGCTGTTGAGCTTGCAAGTTTCGATGAGCGAAGCGATGACGGCCCAATGCTCGGCGCCGCCGTCAGAGCCTGCGAAGAGTGCGTTCTTTCGGTTGAGCGCGATCGGGGTAAGCGGTGCGCCAAGGCACCTTGCAATAGGCTGATGAACATGGAGCTTTCGCGCCATGACATTGGAACATGCGAGGGGCGATATGGTCGCCGAGTTAAGCGGCGCCGCGGCGGCCGAAGAGCTTTCAATGGTGCCCGGGCGCGTTCGGCGTAGCTCCGTCACAGCTCTATGCCTGGCGCAAGCAGATGGCCGGTTGCGAGCTCGAGGCCGATCGGGCGATGGCAACTTTCGCGCGGATCGAAGTGAACGATCCGCCCGAGGTCGAGCGTCCCGTCGCCGATTGCCCGGACCCGGCCGGCAGGATCGTCGTGGCCTTTCCGAACGGCGCGCGATTGCGGATCGACGGGACCGTCGATCCGACAGCGCTGCGTATCGTCCTGGCGGAGTTGACCAGGTGATCACGGTGGTGCCGACCGACCGGATTTACCTTTGCTGCGGTGAGACCGATATGCGCCGCGGGATCAACAGCCTGGCGCGCATGGTGCAGCAGGTGCTCGCGCTCGACCCGCATACCGGCGCGATCTTCTGCTTCCGAGGACGCAAGGGTCATATCATCAAGATTTTGGCGCATGACGACCAGGGGTTCTGCCTTTTTACAAAACGCCTTTCCGATGGGTGTTTCGCTTGGCCGACCACCAAGGATCAGGTGACCGTGTCGCTCACCAAGGCACAGCTTTCGCTACTTTTGGACGGGATCGATTGGCGCCGGCCAAACAAGATTTATCGACCACGTATGGCTGGCTGATTTTGCTCGTTTCTTATTGATTTTGTGTCGATTCTGCTTCCGTAACGGAGGCCTTTCGGGTATGTAATTTGGGTGTCGGAACAGGCCCCCTCAAACGCTGATTTCATCGCCCGGATCGCCTTTCTGGAGGCGGCGGTTTGTGCCCGTGACATCGCCATTGCCGAACGCGATGAGCAGCTGCGAAGAGAGCGCGCCGAGGCCGCGCTGCGGATCGATCGCTTCAACCGCAAGGCCTTCGGCCGCTCCTCCGAGAAGCTCGGCCAGATGCAGCTCGAACTCGAAGATCTCGAGACCGATTTCGCCGCCAGCGTGCCCGATCTCGAACTGCCTATCGTCGCGGACAGCGACAAGGTGCGGGTGTTGCCGGTGCGTAAGCTCAACCCCACCCTGCCGCGCAAGCGGGTCGTTCGCGAGCCGTCTTGCGCATGCTGCCCGGGCTGCGGCGGCGATCTGCGCGCCATGGGCGAAGATAGCGAGGAGATGCTCGATCTGGTCGCCCAGGCCTGGCAGGTAATGGAGACCATTCGACCCAAGTACAGCTGCCGGACCTGCGATAAAATCATCCAGGCGCCGGCACCAGCCAAGGCCATTGCACGCGGCAAGCTCAGCTATGCCGCGCTCGCCCATATCATGATGGCCAAGTGGGGTTATCATTTGCCCTTCTACCGTCAGGCCCAGATGATGGCCGCCAAGGGCGTCGATATCGAGCGATCCACGCTTGCGCGCAGCGCCGGCTACGCTGCCGCCTTGCTCGATCCGATCTACAACCGCATCCGTGAGATCGGCCTTACCCGCAGCAAGATTCACACCGACGACACGCGGCTTCCGATCCTGGCGCCCGGCAACGGCAAGACACACAAGGGCGCGCTCTGGGTTTATGTCGCCGACGACCGCAATTCGGGTTCGAAGGAGCCGCCGATCGCCTGGTATCGCGCCACCATGGGCCGCGCCGGCGAGAGCGTGATGAGCGAGCTCGCCGGATTTTCCGGCACCCTCCAGGCCGACGGATTCAGCGGCTACAATCAGCTCTACAAGGGCGGCGCCATTCGAGAAGCTGCCTGCCTGGCCCATCTGCGTCGCAAGATATTCGACGTTCACGACAGCCAGCCGACCGAGCTCAGCACGACGGCGATGGCCGGTATCCAGGCGATCTACCGGATCGAGGAAGAGATACGGGGGCTGCCGCCCGCCGAGCGATTGGCCGCACGACGAAGGCGGACCCGACCACTGGTCCTCGCGCTGCGACGACAGCTCACGCGCCAGGGCAAGGGTTTGTCGCGCCATGCCGATATCGCCAAGGCCTTCGCCTATGGCACCAACCGATGGCGCGCGTTCAATCGCTTCCTCTACGATGGCCAGCTCGAGCCCGACAACCTGATCGCGGAGCGCGCCATTCGTGGATTTACGGTCGGAAGGCGCAACTGGCTTTTCTCGGGCAGCTTCGCCGCGGCGGAGCGGTCAGCGGTCGTGCTCAGCATCATAGAAACCTGCAAGCTCTGCGGCGTCGATGCCGAAGCCTACATGGCCGATATCACCGAGCGCATCCAGAACGACTGGCCAGCCTCGCGCTGGGACGAGCTGATGCCATGGAATTGGGTGCGCCGCCAAGCGATGCCGCTCCCGTTGGCGGCATGAGCGCGATCAATGACATGGCGCTGTCGGACGCGGCGCTGGAGGCCTGGATGGCCGTCAAGACCAACCCCCGCCCGCTGGTGCGGACGATGTCGGCGCTGGATGGCTTCGTAACGGCGGCGGTCACCGGGCCGCGGTTCGCGGACCCGCAAGACTGGATGTGCCCGCTCATGGGGTTGCGGCGCGACGTCCTGGCCAAAGGCTCTGCAACCGATCACGCCGTGTTTGCCAGCGTCGCCAGGATCCACAACCGGATCAACGAGACGCTCTTCGACAGACCGCAGGATTATGCGCCCCGATTCGCTACCAAGCCCAGCGGCGGCATCGACCCGCGGCCGTGGTGCCAGGGGTTCTACGCGGCCATCAATCTCAACATCAAAAAATGGAAATCGCTACTCGACCTCAACAACCCCAATCACGGCCTGCTGCTGCCGATCCTGATCTACTGCGTCGACAAAAAGGGCAGGCCCGTTCTCGGTAAGCCCAGGCCGGGGCCCGAGACCGCGCGCTTCATCGAGCACGAGGCGTACAAAGACATCGCCCTCGTCATCCCCGCCCTGCGCGAACTCCACTACGTCACCCGTTATGACTCGGAGTGATCGGCGCCGGTGCGCCGACCAACAAGCGACCTAACCATAAAGACGATTTCGGGAAAGGTGCCTTGGCGCACCGCTTACCGATCGGGCGGATCGAGCGCTCGACCACGTTGCTGTCGATCTCGATGCGGCCGTCATCGATGAAGCGGGCGAGCCCTTCCCAGCGTGAGAGCGTGTAGCGGATCGCCTCGGCGAGCTTCGTCTTCTGGCTGATCAGGCCGAGCTTCTCGCGCAGCCACGGCTCGAACTCGGCCAGGAGCGGCCGGCTCCTTTCCCGACGCTCGGCATGGCGTGCCTCCGCCGTCTGGCCGCGGATGTCGTCCTCTATTCTGTAAAGTTCCGCGATGTGCCGGAGCGCCTCGCTGGCGATTGGCGCTGGGCCGGCTGCGGCGAGTTCGTAAAAGCGCCGGCGCACGTGCGCCCAGCAGAAGGCGAGCGTTACGCCGCTCTTGTCGGCGAGTACGCGATAACCACCATATCCGTCTACCTGCAGGATTCCGGCAAAGCCCGCCAGATGGGCGATTGGTCGCTCCGCCTTTCGTTCTGGCGCATAGAGATAGGCGACGCCCGGTGGGTCGCTTCCACCCTATGGCCGGTCATCGCGCTTATGTAGAGATCTCCATAAGCGCGATTATGTGCACCTCGTGATTATGCGCAGATTGCTGAGGCAGGAGGCTTTAACCGTCGGATTCTCGGACGACTTCCGGCTGGCGAACTGCGCATAATTTCAGAGACTCATCAGGAACTGCATGAGCTGGTCCGGCGGACGATATCGACCTTGACTGGACGTCATGGGCTGCAGTCGGTTGAGGGTACGTTCCTTCATCGCGAGATCTGCTTGAAGGTACATATGCGTCGTCGCGGAACTCTCATGACCGAGCCACAGAGCAATGACGCTGATATCGACGCCGGACTGCAGGAGATGCATCGCTGTGGTGTGGCGGATGGTGTGAGGCGAAATCGAGCGGCTCGCGAGTTGCGGGTAACGTTCCGCCGCAGCCGATACCGCAAGTTCAAAGCGCTGGGTGACGTTTGAACGCGCCATGCGCCCTCCGCTACGGTTCGGAAACAGGAAGTCCTCCTCGCTTGTGAAAGCCAGCCGACGTTTCCAGTTACGGATCAAGCTGACTGTCGTACGCCAAAGCGGCACGCTACGGTCTTTACGTCCCTTACCATGCAAGTGTGCAACCGCCGCGCCATCGACGATAACCTCGCCGACGCGTAGGCCGATGGCTTCGGACACACGGGCGCCAGTGTTGTACATCAGGCTGAACAGCGTGCGGTCCCGTTCACCTGCCCAGGTCCGCGCATCCGGCGCGTCAAGAATCGCCTGCATCTCCTCGCGCGAGAGAAATCCCAGGACCGGCCGGTCGAACCGTTTCATCGGAATGGCCAGTGCCTGTTGGATGACGATGAGCGCAGTCAGGTCGTAGTGGGCGGCATACTTCAGAAAGGAGCGAAGTGCCGCCAAGCGGGCATTGCGCGTGCGCACACCGTTGCTCCGTTCCTTCTCCAGATGGTCGAGGAAGTCCAGGATCAATTGCGCATCAAGATCGGCCAAGATCAGCCGGGTGGGCGCCTTGCCAATCTTCGCTTCGGCGAAGCCAAGCAACAATCGAAAAGTGTCCCGGTAGGCTGCGATGGTGCGAGGGCTGACAGCTCGCTGGTTGCCCAGATGTTCGACAAAGAAGCGTTGAAGCAGGATGGGGAAGGACGGTGTCGGGTTGAGATCAGACACGATAATCTCCTCCGACATTTGCTGCGAAAAGCTCGAAACGCCTGCCAGAGACCGCCATGAGTTCTGGGACGGCGGTCAGATACCAATAGGTATCGGAGATTTTGGCGTGGCCGACGTAGGTCGAGAGCGCTGCCATCCTATTGTCGATATCGGCGCCATGTTCGTGCCAAAGCTGAACGCGGCGGCAAATAAAGGTGTGGCGCAGGTCATGGATGCGCACTTCACGATGGCCGCCCCGCGGGGCCCAACCGAGTTTGGTACGAAGCTTCTGGAAAATCTTATTGATCCTCCGCTCCGCGATGAATCCGCCCTCTGAGGAGAGGAACAGCGGCGAATCCTTGGAGAGAGCGCCATGACGCGCACGAACCTCCAGATAGCGCCGCAACGCGGCTACGACGGTGGCATGCATAGGCACATGCCTGGACTTACGGAACTTCGTATTACGAATCGTAAGGACCGCGCTGTCGAGATTGATATCGCCGTAGCGCAGCTGGAGTGCTTCCGAGCGTCGTAGCCCCGTAGCCGCGATCAGTCCGAAGATCGTTGCGTATGTCGCTGGTCGCAAACCGCCCTTGGGAGTCAGCCGCGAAGCGGCAGCCACGAGATCGCATATCTCCTGCTCTGAATAGATATGCGGCGTGAGGCGTCGATGTGCACGACCAAAGATCGCGGTCTCAGGGAACTCAGTGTCGGGATCAACCCGCGTCAGATACCTCGTGAACGGGCAAGGACCTCGAGGCGCCGGGCCCAGGAGAGCGGGGTAGCTTTTTTGGCCTGACCTTGCACCCAGTTCAGAACGACACCGTCGGTGAGTGGGCCGCGATGACCGTGTTGGTCTGCGAACAGGGCGAAAGCGGTGATGTAATGGCCCTCCATCCTGAGCTTAAAACCAAGGGCGCGGCGCTCGGACAAATAGTCCTCGGCCAACGAGAGCATCGTGCGTGCGTTGATCATTGTGCGCTCCCCGGCCAAGGCAGAGCCACAGCAGATAGATTGTTCAGATCAACCTTTGCATAGATGGCGGACGTGTCGAGGCTTCGATGCCGCAAGATGTCCGCAATCTCCTTCATCGGCGCGCCGGCGCGTAGAAGTCGGCTGGCAGCGCTGTGGCGGAGAATGTGGACCCCGGTTCGCGTCCATCCACATCTTCGGTAGCCGGCCAATACTGCGCGTACGACGCTCTTGGTTGTGATCGGTTTGTCGTAGGGTACGACGTGACGAACAAATACGGCTCGGTTCGCCGTCGTAGGACGCTCCTCACGCAGATAGGCCGCAATCGCCGCTCCTGTTGAGACTGGCAGGGGCAGAGTATCAGCCCGTCGACTCTTGGTGCCGACAAGGTTGATTGTACCATTGGACCAGTTGATGTCGTTAAGTTGCAACTTGACGACTTCGCCGGATCGCAGGCCGAGATCGATTAGGCACCGCACCATCGCATAAGCTCGCAGGCGCGACGGAAACGACTGATCAAACGAACTCAGCAGTTGGTCGATCTCGGCATCGGTCAGAACCTCTGGTAATGACGCCAACCGCCAGCGCGCGACTCGGGGAATTGCGGCCTTCAGTTCGCTCACCCGATCGCCGGATATACTGCGAAAGCGGAGATAGAAGGCAATGGTGGCGCCTATCGCGGCGATGGCTGCGGAGCCTCGCCCCTGCTCGCCGAGGATGAAGTGACGGACGGTCGTGGCTGTCGCCATCGAAATGGGCTGCTCGCCGACATGTTCGACAAGAACCTCCTTAACCACTTTGCAGCGCCGCCGACGGGTCCTGTCTGCCAAACCCCAGACGTCTCGCATGTGGGTATCGAAACGCGTCAACTCCTGTTCGATAGCGGAGTTCCGAGCCGGATACTGCGGCACCACGCCGCCAGCTTTGAGTACCTCCAGAAGGTGGCCAAGTACCGCCTGCAGGTCATGACGAATACGGCGGACCGGATCGGGGCAGACGCATGCCGGCAAGTGTTCCGAGAGAAAGCGAATGACGGCGACTTGACCGATCGCTTCCAGGCGGTACCCCTCCTGTGTCAGCCAATGGGCGAAGTGCGCGATGCAGCACATGTAGGCGCGCTGGGTGCCCGGAGCATATCGCCTTCGTTGCAAATGCTCCCCGTATTGCGAAACGTAAGGCTGAAGAATACTTCCTTCCACCCAAGCGCGCGGCCGTGGCTGTATGACGATCATCTTTTGCATACTGATCTCCTATTGAGCTGATTACGCTCGATAGGAGACACAAGAATTATGCGCAGTTCGCCAGCCGGAAGTCATCCGAGAATCCGACGGTTAAAGTCTCCTGCCTCAGCAATCTGCGCATAATCACGAGGTGCACATAATCGCGGGCGTAGGCCCAGAGTTGCCCGGTCTTTGTCTTGCCGCGGCCTGGATCCAGCACGGGCGCCGTGGTCTCGTCGGCAAAGAGTTTGGGCGAGGCCTTCAGCTTCTCCAGCAGCCGCCCGCGGACCGGACGCAGATGCCAAGCCGCGCGGCCGACCCAGTCGGCGAGCGTGGAACGATCCAGATGTATGCCCTGCCGGGCATAGATTTGCACCTGGCGATAGAGCGGGAGGTGATCGGCATATTTGGAGACCAGAACCTGGGCGACGGTTGCCTCGGTCGGCAGCCCGCCTTCGATCAGTCGCGCCGGCGCCGGAGCCTGCACGACAACGTCCTCGCGCGCGACAGGCATATTTGGGCCGGTGCACGACGACGACGCGCAGTTGCGCCGGCACGATGTCGAGCCGCTCGCTGACGTCTTCACCGATCCGGTGAAGTCCGTTGCGGCAGCACGGGCAGGCACGGTTCATCCGCCACTTTGCGGTGTGCTCCCTGCGCTTGGCCGGATCGGCACATTCGACCTCTTCCTCGCCGGCCGCCTCGATCTGCTCGGCCTCCTCGAGCCCAAGGAGGAGTTGGTCTTCGGGCAGGCTTTCGGCCCGGCGGCCGAAGCGGTGGCGCTGCAGTTCCTTGATGATCTGGGTCAGGCGAGCATTGTCGACATCGCGCGCCAGGACCATCGCCGTCAGCACATCCGGATCGTCGGGAAGCTGGTCCGCTGTCATCGCCAAGAGCGGATCAGACCATATTCGCTCGCTCCGGGCGACGGCGGAATCCAGGCTGATTCACTTGGTCGCGGATCAGCCCGCCTGCAAGGGAATACTGGTCTGACGCGCCTCGTGGACCCGCCGCCAGTCGAGACCTTCGAGCAGCGCCGACAGTTGTGCGGCCGTCAGCCGCATCGCGCCATCCTGCACCTTCGGCCAGCGGAACTCGCCATCCTCCAGCCGCTTCGCATAGAGGCAGACCCCGGTGCCATCCCAGAAGATCAGCTTGATCCGATCCGTCCGTTTCGCGCGGAAGACATAGATCGCGCCGCTGAACGGATCGGCGCCCATCGTGTCGCGCACCAGTGCGGCCAAGCCCTCCGCTCCCTTGCGGAAGTCCACCGGCTTCGTCGCGACCATGACCTTGACCGCACCCGTCGGCCCGATCACGCCGTAGCCTTCAGCGCGCGGATCACCGCCGAGACCGTCCTGGCGTCGGCACCACGGCCGACCCGCACGGCGACGCCGTCTATCTCCAGCTCGATGACAGCGGCGTCTCGGGCCGGCTTCCGCTTCCGCTGCTTCGCTGGACGCTTTGCGCTCGGCTCGGAAATCGGCGCTGCGACCACCGCCGGAACAAACAACAGGTCGGATGCCGACACCTCCGCCAACGGCCGACGAGCGGCCCGACGCCAGGCAAAAAGCTGCTGCGGGGACAAGGCACAGCGCCGGGCTACCGCGCTCACGGTCTCGCCGACCTCGTAGCTTTCCGCCACGATCCGCGCCTTCTCATCCGGCAGCCATTCCCGCCGCCGACCGGAACCCGTGAATATCTCCAGCCGCCGGACCGAGATCCTCATCCTAGACTTAACTGTAAACTCTGAAATCGTCATATGTCGAAGCCCTCAAAGGCTCCGAACATCGTCCCTCACGTCGACACGCGAAAGGTGCCCCCAGAACAGCGCTTACGATGTTCAAGGGCCGTCAGTTCAACCAATCTGTGATCCTGCTTTGCGTGCGCTAGTACCTGGCCTACAATCTGAGCCTACGTGACCTTGAGGAGATGATGGTCGAGCGGGGCATTACGGTCGATCGCACGACCATCATCGGGGCGAGGTACGCCTGGTGCGCTATATCGACGAATTTGTGATCTGCTTCCAATATCGTTCGAACGCTCTGCGCGCCCAGGAGGCCTTGCATCACAGGTTGGGAAAGTTTGGCCTCACCCTCGAACCGACCAAGACAAAGCTGGTCGAGTTTGATCGGTTCGCACAACGACACGCAGACAGACGCGGCAGAAACCGTAATGCCCAGAAAATAGAATGTCGCCGGTCGCGACACGCTCCTTGAAGCCGAGACTTCTCCCTGCGCATGCCAACCTTGAAGTTGCCCTTCAGATCCGCGTGCAGTACAACGGACCGGATATTTCCGGCAACATCATAATAGGCATAGTGGGCACGCAGGGCAGCGTTTATCGCTCTGCCCTGATCACTGATCGCGTGATGCGTATTTGTCGCATCAACTCCTGCAACGACGGGCTGACCAAGGTGTATCGGGTCACTGAGCGTTACTGGCACAAGATGCTGTGCAGTCGCAGCTGTGACGCCTCGACTGGGACGCCTTCCACCAAATCAAAAGTAAGCGCTGTTCTCAGGCCACGGCCCTGATTTCGGGCGCACAGATGTAGGCCCAGGGCAGCAGGTCGTCGATCTGGCTGTTGGGGTGGCCGTTGACGATCCTGGTTAGGACATCGGCGAGATAGCCGAGCGGCTCGACACCGTTGAGTTTGCAGGTTTCGATCAGCGACGCGATGACTGCCCAGTGTTCGGCACCGCCGTCGGAGCCTGCAAAGAGTGCGTTCTTGCGGCTGAGTGCGATGGGTCGGATGGACCGCTCGACCGTGTTGCTGTCGATCTCGATGCGGCCGTCGTCGAGGAAGCGCGAGAGGCCTTCCCAGCGCGAGAGCGTGTAGCGGATCGCCTCGGCGAGCTTCGTCTTCTGACTGATCAGGCCGAGCTTTTCGCGCAGCCAGGGTTCGAAATCGGCGACGATAGCGCGGCTATTTTCCTGACGCATCGCGCGGCGCTCGTCGGCCGACCGGCCACGGATGCCGTCCTCGATCTTATAGAGCTCGGCGATCCGTCTCAGCGCCTCGCTGGCAATCGGCGCGGGACCGGCAGCTGCCAGTTCATAAAAGCGCCGACGGACATGCGCCCAGCAGAAGGCCAGCGTCACGCCGCTTTTGTCGGCCAGCATGCGATAGCCGCCATAGCCGTCGACCTGAAGGATTCCGGTGAAGCCTGCGAGATGAGCGATCAGACGCTCGGCCTTTCGGTCCGGCGCATAGACATAGGCGACGCCCGGCGGGTCGCTTCCCTCCCATGGTCGGTCATCGCGGGCATAGGCCCAGAGCTGGCCTGTCTTCGTCTTGCCGCGGCCCGGATCGAGCACCGGCGCGGTCGTCTCGTCGGCGAAGAGTTTTGGCGAGGACTTCAGCGTGCCAAGCAGCCGCTCATGCACCGGACGCAGATGCCAGGCGGCGCGGCCGACCCAGTCGGCGAGCGTGGACCGGTCGAGATTGATGCCCTGCCGGGCGTAGATCTGCGCCTGACGATAGAGCGGCAGATGATCGGCATATTTGGAGACCAGCACCTGGGCGACCGTCGCTTCGGTCGGAAGGCCGCCTTCGATCAGCCGGGCGGGCGCCGGAGCCTGAACGACAACGTCCTCGCAAGCCCGGCAGGCATATTTTGGTCGCCGCACGACGATCACACGTAGCTGCGCCGGAACGATGTCGAGCCGCTCGCTCACGTCTTCGCCGATGCGATGCAGGCCATTGCGGCAGCACGGACAGGCATGGTCCTCGATGTCGACGACCATCTCGACGCGAGGAAGGTGTGCCGGCAGCGCGCCTCGGTTCGCTCGGCGCTTGGCGACACGCGCCTGACGTTCCGTGGGAGCAGCCCGCTCGTTCTCCTCCTCGCCGGCGGCCTCGATCTGTTCGGCTTCTTCCAGCCCCAGCAGAAGCTGGTCTTCCGGCAGCGTCTCGGCACGTCGGCCGAAGCGGTGACGCTGCAATTCCTTGCTGGATCAGGCGGGCATTCTCGACGTCGCGCGCCAGGACCATCGCCTTCAGCGCGTCCGGATCGTCGGGAAGCTGGTCAGCCGTCATCGCCATGACCGGATCAGACCATATTCGCTGACAGCCCGCGACAGCGGAATCGATGCTGATTCACTTCGTCGCGGGTTAGCCCGCCAGGGCTGGAACGCGGGTCCGGCGCGCCTCGTGGACCCGCCGCCAGTCGAGCCCTTCGAGCAGCGCCGAGAGCTGCGCAGCCGTCAACCTCATCACGCCGTCCTGTACTTTCGGCCAGCGGAACTCGCCGTCCTCCAGACGCTTGGCATAAAGGCAGACTCCGGTGCCGTCCCAGAAGATTAGCTTGATCCTGTCGGTGCGCTTGGCGCGGAAGACGTAGACCGCGCCGCTGAACGGATCGGCGCCCATCGTCTCGCGCACCAGCGCGGCCAATCCCTCCGCGCCCTTGCGGAAGTCTACTGGCTTCGTCGCCACCATGACCTTGACCGCACCAGTCGGCCCGATCACGACGTCGCCTTCAACGCGCGAATGACCGCAGACACCGTGCTGGCGTCGGCGCCACGGCCGACCCGCATCACGACGCCGTCGATCTCAAGCTCGATCACGCCGGCGTCTCGCACCATCTTCCGCTTCCGTGGCCGTCCTGGGTGCTTCGCCGCGGATTCCGACGTCGGCGCCGCCACCACCGCCGGCACGAAGGCAGGAGAATCTTGCTGCACCGAAGCGGCCCGCTTGCGCGCTTCGCGGCGCCAGGCGAAGACCTGCTGCGGTCTGAGGCCATAACGGCGGGCGACCTCAGAAATGATTGCGTTCGGTTCCAGCGTCTCCGCGATGATCCGCGCTTTGTCATCCACCGACCACTGACGCCGGCCGCCAGCACCGTTGATCACCTCGAAACGTCGAGGTTGCCGCTCCGGGTCAAGCGTAAGGTCAAGTCCAGACACAAGCCGATCTCCGATCCCAATGCAGAACCGGCAACCTCACAGATCGCGACCACTCCCGAAAGGTGGTCCCGAAACACCGCTTACAATCAAAAAACGGACCCCGCTACTGCATCCGAAACTGCGGCTCCCCTACCGGGGCTGCGGGCACTTGCGGTGCTGTGAAGCAACTGCGCAGGAGCGTGGTGCGGTAGCTCCGCACGCCACGTTCTGTGGGAACCGGGGGACCGCCTCCGGTGACCCGGTCGAAGCCGAATGGCTGAACTCGACCGCGACGACCCAGGAAGTCACTTCTTAGTGGCGGATGACCCCTTGTCGGCTTTGTTGACTTCGCGACACAGTAGTGTTCGGCCTGTTTTCGCTTACCTCTCATTTAGGCCATGCGATCATAATAGAAAATCGATTTGAGGCTTTCTCTGCGCTGTTGGCACAAGTTTTGAAGCTTCTTCGTCCAGAGGCGGTTAGAAACCGTTTGGAAATTCTACTCTGGCGGCCATCTGAAGGCGTTTTCTGCGCTTCCGGTGGTCACGGACCAACGTCCGCTGTGCGTCGGTTCTCGAAACCACCATGATATGACTCGCCGGAGCGAATTTCGAAACGGTCTCTTAGAGATCCGACCGAGAGAGGATTGTTCACTGAACCACTTGCTTCGGGAGGAGGCTGCCATGACTAGACCGGTTCGCCAGCCCGATACATTCGGAGCCCTACAACCAAATCCCCCTCGAGCCCACGTTTTGTTTCTTCCAGGAAGCGCGCAATTTGAGGCTCTGCGATCCTTCCGGAGCCCAGGGCGCGAGGTGCAACGCCCGCAATCATCTGAAATCAACGCCGAGTCTCGGAGAGACCCATGTCCGATCCAACGAAAGCGGAAACCACAATCCGCAATGTCGATCTTTCCAGTGAAGTTGACAGGTTACTCGCCGCAGTCGGAGTAGGCCGACCCCACTGCAAAGATGGGATGCTCGAGGTGCATACTCCTATAACCGGTCAGATCATCGGACACGTCAAGCAAACAAGCTCCGGGGAGGCGGTCGCGATCATCGAAGCGGCGCATACGGCTTTCCACGCGTGGAGACTCGTGCCCGCGCCGAAGCGGGGGGAG
Source organism: Mesorhizobium sp. ZC-5 (assembly GCF_025753855.1). Lineage (GTDB taxonomy): Bacteria > Pseudomonadota > Alphaproteobacteria > Rhizobiales > Rhizobiaceae > Neomesorhizobium. The sequence continues at coordinate 7,643 of NZ_JAOWPT010000023.1, read as the reverse complement.
TTGGTACGGCTGCTTGGCGAAGAATTGCAGAACAACAAGGAGAGCCTCAGCCGGCTGGTCTCGATCGAAGTTGGGAAAGTCGCCTCGGAGAGCCTTGGTGAAGTCGAACAAACGATCGAGGTCTGCGACTTTGCGCTCCGACTTTCTCGGCAGTGCGGTGGCCTGACGATCGCGACCGAGCGCGGCAAGGATCGGATAACGGAAACTTGGCATCCGCTCGGCGTCACCGGAATCATCTCAAACTTCAGTTCTCCAGTGCTGGTGTGGGCGTGGAATGCGGCACTTGCTCTCGTGTGCGGCAACAGCGTCGTGTGGAAGCCGTCGGAGAGGACACCGTTAACCGCGCTGGCCACCGCGGCGTTGCTTGAACGTGCCTTGAAGCGCTTTAAGCAAGAGGGCGGGGCGGCGCCAGAGAGCCTCTCGGCAGTACTATTTGGCGGTCGCGAGGTCGGCGACCTCCTCGTTGACTACCCAAAGGTAGCATTGGTCTCAGCTACGGGTTCCAAGGCAATGGGCCTTGCCTTTGGGCCGCGGCTTGCCAAACGCTTCGCACGTGCGATTCTTGACCTCGGCGGCAACAATGCCGCAATTGTTGCGCCCACGGCCGACCTCGACCTGACGCTGCGCGCTGTTGCCCTCGCTGCAATCAGCACAGCTGGCCAGCGCTACACAACTCTGCGTCGCCTATCCGTTCACGAGAGCGTATATGACACATTCGTACCGCGCCTGAAGCGTGTGTATGATTCCCTCACGATCGGCGATCCTCTTGAGGCCCGCACGCTAGTTGGTCCATTGGTCGACGGCGCAGCCTATCGCAACATGCAAAGCGTACTCCAATCTGCGAAAGCTGCAGGTGCGACGGTTTATGGCGGTGAACGCGTGCTTATCGACGCGGCGGCGGATGGCTACTACGTCCGTCCGGCCATGGTGGAAATCATCGCACAGAAGGGGCCAGTCGAACACGAGACCTTCGCGCCGATCCTATACGTGACAAAATACCGCCACCTCGATTCCATGCTTCAGTTGCACAACACCGTTACGCAGCAAGTTTCGTCCTCGATCTTCACCAATGATCCGCGCGAAGCCGAAACATTCCTGTCGGCGCGTGGATCCGACTACGGCATCGCCAACGTCAATACCAGCCCATCAGGCAGAGCAATAGGCGTCTTTGGAAGCGAGAAGGAGACAAGCGCTTGGCGGAAATCCGAGTCAGACGTGTGGAAGGCTTATATGCGCCGTGCGCATCAAGAACGGTTGAATGCTATGGCTCGCGCGTCGCCTTAGGCCAGATCGTGTTGGAGAAGTCAGCGAGGAAGCCCGCGATTTTGTTGCCGCGCCGTGTTGCGATTGAGGTCGAACGGCCTCCTTGTCCTAGTTGGACGGGCTTGGCGCTGGAGCGGTGCAGATCTTGGCCGGTTTCCTAAGGTTCTGCGATTGCTGCTAGATGGAACTCATCGCGCGCTAGGGGGCCCCGCTATCGCTACGATCGAGCTTCAGACGTTTGAGGTGGGCCAACAGATTCTCCACCTTCTTCCGTTGACAACTTTCAGGATTGGTAGGCGTCGGTTTTGGCGATATTGCGGGTCATGTACCGCGCGCGCTCGTAAATCGAGCGCGTCACCTTTCGTGCCGGCGCATTGCGACAGCAACGAGATTTCAGCGCGCAGGTGTCGCAGTCGTCGTTGGTCGCTCTGTAGTTCCTCGATCGTGCCGATCCCACGCTGACGGTGAGCGTCAGCGACGATCATGCCGACATCGGTCGCAAAGCCTTCGCCCCCACGAGGCCCTCCCGGAGGACGGTCTCGAATAGTTCGCGCAGCAGATCGGCGTCAATAATCTCCTGAGCAGGATCATCGACGGATCAAGCGCTGTATCGGCCAATGCTCGGCTTCAAGTCGCTCGTCACTACCGGCATCATCCTGTTCGGCATCGAAATGGTCCACATGATGCGCAAGCGACAGGCGAGGTATGCCTTCAATCCGACTCCGTCCCTGGCCCCATTCTCGCTGCCTGACCAGCGCACCAATCCTTCCTCCTGCGTACCCAACCCAGTCACTGCAGCACACAAACCCGACGACGCGCTCCATCTGCAGATCGGTGACGGGGACAATTCGGCAGAGACGGCAGGACAGGCCGAACTCGATCATGCGGGCGAAGAGCTCGCAAGTGACGACGGCAATTCCGCTAATAGACACCACTAAGGTGCTGCAGCCGCCGCCGTTGTTGCCGGATGCCCCCCAACCGACGATGCCTTTCTCGATGACGACAACGTCGACGCCGGCTTGTGCCAGCCACTAGCCGGCGCTCAGTCCTGCGACACCGCCGCCGCCCACGGCGAATGCACGCCTGGTCTCAGTCATGGCCACCTCGATCGTCAACCGCCGCCGCAACGGTCGCGTCGTTGGTCGCCACCGAATGAAAATCGAATGTCTCCCATTGGGATAGCCGTTGCGAGGGGATTCCCGACCAGAGAGCCCAGCGTAGGTCACCCCGCTGCTTGGCGCCCCCCAAGTCACGTCATAGTGACGAGCCGGGCCACGGTCCGATGACTCCAACGTCGTTCTCGATGGCTACGTCAGTTCCAAATGGCTTCGACAGCTTTTGTAGACGGTCCAGAATGGCCTTTGCCTTTGGCCCGGTAACCAGACGCGGGATGCCCCTATTGGCAAATCTCTTCGAATGCCCGAGCTCGATAGGATAAAGTCGCAATTCAGCGAGCTTGTTTTGCTCAAACCGACCGACGGTGACAACACTCTCATAGAAGACTGGGCCGGATAGCGTGCCTACAAATCCTTCTGCCGTAGGATATCCTTTTGCCGCCTCGTCGACCGTCGCCTCGGCATCTGTGTCGACCCGCGGGCCCTTCCAGTAGGCCTCGAACATGTCAGCCCCGCAGGCGTCCGGAGGTCGTCATAGAAGAAATTTCCCAAGCTATAAAAGATCGGGCGGCCCTTATAGATCTCGATGCCTCGCGGAAGATGCGGCCCGTGTCCTACATATGCGTCCGCCCCAGCATCGATCATCTTGCGCGCAAAGGATTGCTGGTAATCCGGCGGTTCCTGGCTCACTTTGTGGCTCCAATTGGGCTCGTGACGGTGGTTGGTGACAATGCAGAAGTCAGAGAACTGCTTACCCGGCGAACATTTCGTAGGATGTCGGCGACATCGCGCGGGTTTGCTTCGTAGCTGTAACCGGGCTTGTCGCCTGCTTTATATGTACCCCCACTGGAGCACGACCCGGCTTGGATCCTTCCCGCCGGCCTTGAAACCGGGCAACGCATCGCGCACTTGTCTCAAGTTTTCGAGCATCCCGGCGGGACCACGATGCTTTCCGCCAAACGAAGGGGGGTTGAGTCCAGGTCTGCCTGGCGCCTCGCCAGCGGGATCGCACGCACGAGACATTGGCGCGAACGTTGCAGCAAATGACACCAACCCACGCGACCGCGTGCAGCTTCCAAAAAGCGAGCGGCGCCGGCTTGAGCAAGATTCTCGCCGGAACCTGCATGGACGATACCACTCTCATCGAGCACCCGACTCGTCACGCGCATGCCTCGAAGGCCCCAATCAAGCGTATGGTTGTTTGCACGACCGACGATGTTTGTTGAAACCCATCGCTTTCAAATCAGACCCGAGTTCCGGCAGGCTGACGTGATAAGCGCCGCCGTGTTCAGCCTCCGGGCTTCCTTTGAACGATAGGACGTCGAAGATCAGGGTCTCCATGTTGCCGAACGTGACATCGGCATTACGAAGGATCTTGATGATGTCATCGAGGCCGGGATGATGGCCTTCGGCGCTCGGGACACGATCAGGTCGCCAACTGCTACCATCGTTAAGCCATCAGCGACGCCCGTTGCAATCGACCCGACCGTATCATAGTTTTCACCCGGTTGGTCAAGACAAGAACCGATCCCGCGTGTATATTCTTCCATAGTCCTCTTGCTCTTCTTTTCGCTGCATTTGAGATTGGTTCAGTGTTCGTGTCAGCGGTGCAATCGGGATGCTGCATCGGGTGAAAGAGCCTCTGACATAGCCTAGGACGGCGCTAGCAGGCTGGCCCCGAAGTTCCGCTGCAGAAGCGCGCACATGACAGGCCACGACGCGGCCGTCTGGGATTGGGCACTGGTGCCGCCGCGGGCGGCGCCTCCCTGCAGGGTGGACCGGCTTGGCGAAGAGCGCCTCGCAGGGCGCTAACTGCACAATCTGCCCTAGATGATGACCGCGACACCGCGACGCGATTGCCGATATGCTCCACGACGCTAAGATTATGCGCCATGAAGATGAAGGCGATGCCCACCTGCTCCTGCAGATACATCAGCGGGTTTAGGATTTGTGCCTGAACGGAGACGTCAACGGCGATACCGCCTCGTCGGCAATGATCAGCGAGGGCCCGGCGGCCGGCCCACGCGCAATGCAGAGCCGCTCGCGCTGGCCACCGGACAGCTCGGACGGGAGCCCGTGCATCATCTCCGGCGAGATCCCGACCTTTGGCAGCAGTTCTGCGGCAGGCGTCATGGCCAGCACCCGACGATTCTGCCTGCAAACTCTCGCGGCAATGCATAGAGTGAAACAGACTTCATGACCAGGGCCCTAATTTAGCCGTCCCTTGCGGTCCCAGCCGATAAGCGGCAATATGGGTCCACCCGAAGTGTCGGGACAGTAGTCTACCGAAACGTCCCCTTTCAAAAGGGCATCGATCGAGCAAACCCCAGTCGACGTTGTAAAGATCGAACTCACCCTCAATTGTTAATCCGAGCTGGCAGCACAGTTGATCCAGCGCTGCCACGCTTCGGCACTGACGTGCCGTCCGAATATCGACACAACTACCGCCCAATAAACCTGTTCGCACCAGATTTCGGAGCGTTAAGGCCCAGACTCGTTTCGGCCGAAACGACAGGATGTGGCGAGTCACCGCCACCAATGTAAACAGGCTAGCGGGGTTCGTGTACGAAGCGACGAACATGCCGGTCGGCTTCAAGAGTGAGAGTGTGCGCTGAATAAAAGCAGGTTGATCCTGAACATACGGCAAGACGCCGATAGCGGCAATGAGGTCAAAGCGTCCTTCAAACGGCAAAGAGTCAGCTGTGCACACCTGAAAGCGCTCCTCCGGGGCGTCGAGGACTCCGCGCGCTGCTTGGATCGCAATTTCGATTTGCACTGACGACAGATCAGCTCCGTGTACGTCAAATCCACGTCTCCCCAAATCAAGACACAGCTGGCCTGTTCCGCACCCGATATCTAGCATTCGACCTGGCGAGGTATTACGCAATACGAACTCCGCGACGAAAGCAGCTCGTCGAGCGAAAAAAGAATTCGGATCGCGAGCAGTCCTAGCAAATTCCACACCGCAATCATTCCAGAATTGGACGGGGTCGCTCATCTTGTTCCTTCCTCCTCTCAAGCTGTGTTGCCCGCGTCACCGATCCGGCTGGCCTTCGCCGCCGCCTCCCAAAACCCTGCTTGTTCTGCTCGCTCGCGATCAGCTGCAGCCAGCAGGGCCGTGAACGGCGGGGTATCGAGCCCCATTTACCCGAGACATCCATCCTTCACCAAGTTCAGACGCACCCGCGGTGAAAAAGGCGCCTCGACATCTGCGCTCGTTCCCTACGCCTAATCCACGCAATCATGCTCATGAATAAGACAGGCCAGTAACATGTCTCATCGCGGCAGAATCGTTCCCACCCCAAAAGCACGGGCTTTACGGAGAGCTAGTCCGGCCAAAGCCAGATCGGCGATCCCGAGACCTCGGAAGCCGAAAAAGGCTCTGATTGGAACAGGAGGCCGAGACGAGCCAGAAGCAAGATGCACAAGATCGTCCTGAAATCTCACACCCTCAACATAACTTCCAGATGCGTCAACCGGCGATGTATCTTGCTCCAGACTGTCTGTGATAAGTCTGTCGAAAGCAGTGAGCGTTTCCGGCCGCCAGCTCCTGCCTCCATCCACAGCCGAGGCGAACGCCGAACACGGTAGAGATCGAGCGTCCAGAAATGGTTTCAATCCAGGTGAACTCGGAATCATAGAGACCACGATCTCGCTTTCGCTCAACAGCTGATCAGGATTGTGTGCGATGATTGGATCTAGCTGTTTTTCGGAAGCGACAGTTGCGATCCTCTCGGCTGAGCGGACGTTTCGACTGAAGAGATAGATCCTGCGTAGCGACGGAAACAGATCGACAAACGCATCAAGATGGCTAAACGCCTGCAGGCCGCAGCCGATCAAGCCAATCGTTGCGGATGCCTCAGGAGCGAGATAGATCGCCGCCGCTGCGGACATCGCCGCTGTCCTTATTAGCGTAATCGAATTGCCATCGAGAACTGCGATGGGCACTCCCGATTTGTAGTCGCTCACACAGACCAAGCCGTTTACTACCGGCCTTGTTTGTGTCCCTTCGACTGGAACAACGGCCACGCATTTCACTGTTGCGATACCGTCGCCTTCGGATGCCGAGCTCATCGAGATGAGCCAGGAACTCGGACCGATGGTGATAAACGATTTCGGCAAGCCGACGTTGCGGCCAGAAGCGTTGTCGCGAAAGGCTCCAAGAACTGCCTCGCGTGCCTCGCGAGGTGTAATTTGCAAGTCTTGGATATCAGAATTCGACAGGTAAAGCAGCTTGGTTGACATCGCTGGTACTCTCTTATGATGAAGTTGCGCGCTACCATACTATGCGAAAACGGCTGGGTATTTGGATCCGACTTCGTTATCGAGGCGGTCCGAAATCTGTGTAACGTCGTCGTGGGCGACATCGCATTAATTTTGCTGCGCCGGTGCCAGTCACATCTTTGGTTTGTGAAACTTGACCGGGGCCGGTGTGGCCATGGACAGATGCGTAAAATGAGCCGTCGGAAAACCGGTTTTCTTTTTCTAAAGACATAAGCGAAATTCCTTCTTACATGTAGATAACGAGGAATTTACCGACAAAACGTCGCGGTATATTTTTATACTGCGGTCATCTGCGAGAGGTCGCGACCCACACGTCTTGGGGCTGTTTTTGTTAACCAGACCAATGCACCAGCACTCGTCGTGTGAAATTGCAGTAATCCGGTTTGGCGCTGTGGCATTCACGAGTGTTACTACACTCCAGCGCAAATGCCGTGCCAGCCTTGGCTCGCTCTGCAAGCTCCTGAATAAGCTTTGAAAATCGGGGCCTTTGCCCAGCCGGCAGCGTGTCTTGGATCTGACAATATCTATGCCTCTGTCCCAAAACCGCCAACGATTGCCAGCCTCGAACCGACAGACTCAGCTTGCCAAGCCATGGTCAGAGCATCCGTTTGTCAATGACCACGGAATCGGGACCCTGGTTTTTCGCGCAAACGGGACCCCGGTATTGGGGTGTTGAAGGGCACGCCGGTAAGCGCCCGATCACGCGAAGCTGGTCGGGGTTGCACAGCCTGATCGGGCGCGACTAATTGGCTTTCGGACTTCAGCTTTGAGAGCGGCTCTTGAAGCGCCAGGATTCGTTGCCAGTCTCGGCGATCTCGCAGTGATGGGTGAGGCGGTCGAGCAGCGCGGTGGTCATCTTGGCGTCCGCGAATGCTTCATGATGCACCTTTCTTTGATCGCCTGGTCCGTTGCAGCCGGCGTTGAAGTTGATCGATCTGGTCGCTGGAAAGGCTGATCTGCCAGGGCTGGCCTTTCGTGCTT
>NZ_JAOWPT010000022.1 GCF_025753855.1 Mesorhizobium sp. ZC-5 | reverse complement strand
AACGATACCAGCCGCCCGCTGCTGCAAGGCCCCAACCCGGAGCAGAAGATCGCCAGACTGTTGAGCGAGCGCAGGCCGTTTTATGCACAAGCCGATATCACCGTCGTCCCACCCCACCAGCAAGATAGAAAGAACGTCGATCCATGCGTGAGCGCCCTGCACGCCCACCTGTGCCCCGAGGCGGGCGACAACCGCGCAGGCACCCGCTAACATCAAGGGAGCGGCATGAAGCTGCCAATCATGCTCCCGGGTTCCCGCGCACACCGTCTGACGCTCAGGTCGGGGCTTTGGGTCCCGATCGCGTCGCTCCACGGTCGCAGCGGGCTCGCGCTCGGCCCCATTGGCTCACCGACGCCCATATTAACGCGGATTACTGGCTCCTGGACTAGGAATGGCAGGGTAATCGGCCGGTTGTTACCGCGGAGAGCTTGCTTCTGATCGTGGTCATGTCGGGGCCCATCAGAACGCCAGGCCGGGGCGCTGCGGACCCTGACCACTGCGCGTCCGGCCTGGCTTCAGCCTGTGACACCGCCTGTTTGAATAGGCCCAGACAATCACATGTTGCGCAAAAATCTCAACCTGTCGCTCGCGCTCGACGAAGGCCTACACCCGCGAAAGCAATCTGCAACCCCTGTCACGTGAGCGGAGTGCGTTGGCGGGATCGCCATAACCTGACCATCGCGCAGAAGCGTGATGCAGACGCTCAACGCGTATCGTCAGCTTGTGGTCAGCTTGCGGTCAGCAAGGCTGACTATCATTCCGCTGGAGTCACCCCCCACTCAGTGGAAAACTCTGCCGATAGGAACGCGAAGCATGCATAGCCGGATCAGTTGTTCATCCAATACCCAATCCGCGCGTGCAGGCGACGTTGACAACGCGAGATGGTCGGCGACCAGCTCTGCGCAAGCCGGTAGCGGCGGCCACGGCTTTGCCGAAATACTTGCAGTTATGCACTTAGAAGCACGGGAGTCCCGCGCTAGTTCTTCTTCAGCGGCGCCCCTGTCTTCTTCATCAGCGGCAACGCCATCGTATGCCCTCGTTCCCCGACCTCCTGTGGTGGAGATATCTCGCTCTTCATTCGAGAAAAAAGCGAAGGCCTTTTATGGCGATGAAATGGTGCATATCGCGTCGAAGCCACAAGAGTACTCGACTTCCCTTTCCTCCAAAGCCAGGCGAACGGTGGAAATTGCTGACCAATACGGCACCACCAGGTTTGATACAGAGCAGGCACGGTATTTCAGCTATCAATTGGGCAGCCAAAGTGTCGGGCTTCTTAGAACCGAAGGCGGAGATAGCATGGGTAATCTGTTCGAGGGGGAAAAGTGGCGAGAACTTTTTCCTGGGCGAACTGAGGTGACATCCATCGTAGATTTGCGGGTTACGCACCCGCTTGTCGAGAACGCAGGAGACATTCTGCTGGAGCATCAACTTCGACTCGACGGCGACAGACCATTGCTCAATTCTTGCCCCGCAAACCCACAAGCGAAAGAGCGCGCAATGGCGATGGGTTTTGTCGCGGTGGATGACTTTAACATGGTACTAGACCCCACCCAGCATCCCGATAAGTGGACGAAGAACAGTGACGGTGAATGGCAGCGTGCGGGCAAACCTGCCATGTACCTCTCCAAGGCGGACGATAGTGAAGGCAGCGATACCGAGAGTGTCGTAACCACGGCGGCGGATTCCTGCGACGATGACTTTATGTAGACCGCCGAATGGGATCTTATAGGAATTACGTCAAATAGACGAGACGTGAAAGTTCGGGGTACGAGCGTTCCGGGCGCTAGCACTGCTTTGGCAGATTTTTAGCTGATATGGATCTGCGGCAGTGCGGACACCGTGTTGGTGGCGGCTGCGCGAGAGCGCTGAGGATAGCCGGGCGCTCTCACGTTGTCTGCGTATAAACGCGCTGAAGCGGTGTGCTCTGTCAGCTGACCGCACTCGCGGCCTTCCACTCCGCCATTGCGTTCAGACGATGAAGATGGATCCTGAGTCGCTGAGCGTCTTGCGCGAGGTGGAATGAAGAGGTTGCGTATGGCGGGAACTGGGTGCCTCGGCGGCACGCCACGGATGCAATCGAGATATTGCAACTCTCAAAGCGAAACAGGACAAACCCCTCCGACAGGGACCGGAGGGGCAAGTCTTGGGAGGACGCGCGTCAACCTGCGTTCACCAACAGCGCGTCTTCCGAATAATGTCCAAGTGCAACGCCGGTGTGACACTCCGAACAAAAACCGCCAAAGCCGCTGCCGTGCGGTTTGGCGCGAGCGATATGCGTTCATTCCGCCGATCATAAGGTCGTACGTGTCAGCGAGCTATGGTCGCCGAAGGGGTTCTCCCTGCTCGTGATGTCCCCCACTCCATTGGGCGCAATCATACCGATTGCAGGTTACTCTGCAGCTCCTATGCTCTTGGCACCGAAGATATTCGAAGGTTCGAAACCTGGAGGAAGACAACTGGATCGGTTTGCTGGTTTTCCATCGACTCCGTCGACGAGGCGAAGGATGAGAGTGTTCCGGCATGCTCGCCACAGCGCATGGCTGTCAATCTGGCACCCCACAGTAACGGAGAAGCTCATAGTGAGACACCCGTCAGCACTGCTGACGATCGGCGACCTCGCGCATTGCCAGTCGCCACCCGCATAAGGGAGGCCAGCTTGACCGTGTGTGCTGCTTTGCGTGCGCTGGTCCCTGGCCTCGGCCTTCGCGATCTCAAGACAGCATGTCTGAACGCGGCTTGGGCATCGACGTGTCGCTTGTCCGCGAAACTGGTGATGCGCGGGAATATTTTTCCCCGCCACGAGGTCTTCGAATTTGGTACGCGTTATCGCGTTGATTGTTTCGTCGAAGATAGGTGATTTTCGCTCCTTGTAGGTCAAATGAGGCCCGTTAGAGGGGTCATTGAAGAAGCCTCATGTGTGGAGGCCCCAGCTTGCGCACAACCACCATTTTGTCGCAGCGCCGACTTTTCTGAAACTCGTCAGCTTCTCGAAAGCTGGCGCTCGTATCATCAAAACGTCACATGGCTTCGCCGTCTGTTGATGGCCATGCAAACGAAGATCAGAGGAGCGCCCGATGATTGGAATTGGAGGGGTTGGTGGCATTGGTGTTTCCTTGGCCCGAACGGGTCACGGAGGTGCTCATGGACCACGGCAGGACGCGCCCGCCGAGCATTCTAGCCAGAGTAAACCGGGTGACACGCGCGGTCATGGCGCAAGCGGCCATGAAGATGGTGCGGCCGTTTCCGGGAATGACTGGCAAGGTGCAGCTCAAAAGGAAGCCTTCGATGCGGCTCTCAGGTCGGTGGCAATTCAAATTGTGAACGACTCCATGGGTGATCTCGACGATGCTCTGGAGGAAACAGAAGAAGGTGCCTGACGCCGGATGGTCCGACGTCAGGAGACGCAAGCCGTCAATGGCGGCAATCTGAAACAGAAAGGTGAAGCAACATGGTTGGTAAAGTTGGTGCCGTAGCCGGCGCGGCCGCTGCAGTTGGAACGGATATAGCTGCAAAGGGCGCTGGTGAACTCGCTTTCCAGGCGCAAATCGCGCAGCTGACGGCTGTCAGCTTGGAGGCGACGCAGAGGAGCGTGACGATGCGCACTGTCACGACCGAACTCGGGTCAATCAAGAAGGTGGCCGACGAGCGGGTTCAGTGATGTTGGAAGTGGGCGCCCCGCATATGCCGTCCTGGCGGCGGTGCGCTGTATGAAGTCAAATGAGCCGCATGGCAGCTGCCGTGCGGCTCTCTCCTGTTCAGGAGATTATCGGTGAATGATGCCGCTTCCCTTCATTTCGAAGTGCTATCCGGACTTTATTCCGGACTGACCGGAAATTCCGCTTCTGGAGCGAACCTGATCGGCAGTGGCCTCGATGCCGATATGGTCTTCGTCGAGCAACGACTCGAGCCGCATCATTTTCGCATCAGTTTTCTTCGCAATTCTATCGAGGCTGAGGTCGAGGCCGTTGCGGCCGGAATCAGCATCGAGGGGCGCGACGATATTGCCGCAGGCGAGCGCGTTGTCGTTCCTCTTCCTGTGGTCATTCATGCGGGCACGATGTCCATTCTCTGGTCGGCACCGGATGCAGCACAACCCGGTTCGATTGGCATACCGCGCCTTTCAATTCCGCTGCTCGCCATACTGATAGTCGGCTTGCTCGGGGTCGGCATTCTCTCAACCATTTTCTTCAACTACGGCAGCGCCGATGCATTGAGCACCAATTCACCCGACGCCGAGCCTGCACCCGAGCCAACCATCAACCACCCTGATGGTCAAGCCGCCCAGGCGGCGGCACAGGCGCTGCAGCAGGAAGTTGAAAGAGCGGGCCTGCTCAATATAAAAATCGCCTCCGCAAACGGTGTTGTGACCGCCAACGGAACAGTTATTCCTGCCTTGGTCGCCAGATGGCAGAAGGTCCAGCAGTGGTTCGATCATCGTACGAATGGTGAGCTGACACTGGTGAGCGGAGTGGCTATCAAAGAGGAGAAGGCGCCATCTTCAATCGCCGTTGAAGCTGTTTGGCGTGGAGTCCTGCCGTACGTCCTGATCGGTGGCCAAAAGTATTTCGTCGGTGCCCTCCTAGATGATGGATGGATTATCGATCGAATCGAGGAGAGTCGTGTGCTGCTGAGCCGAAATGGCCAGTTTGCTGCTCTCCCCTATTAAAGTCTCCAATTCGGAGACCTTATTTTCGCAGGCCTATTAAGGAAGATGTCATGGTCAAGCTGCCTAGCCACCCTGTCGGGCCCGGCACCTCTCCACAAAGGTTCAACATCGATGACCGTGAATCAACAATAGAGCCTGCCATCCGTCAAGCGATTGACAAGCAGATCAATGGTGCTCATTCAAATGGCGACAAGAAGCACGCGTCGATTGGGCGGGAAACGCACACGCGGGATCTTCCGCTGGCGATCAACGGTGTGCCGGAGGTTGGTGGTGTCGACGCAATCACGCGCGTCAGTCCTAACGAATTGCGCGCCCGGATCAACGTGGTCAACCCACGCGCGGAATTGGTCCCCCTTGATGGCCACAATCTCGCACAAGAGCAACTCTCCTTCGTCACGCCACGGCTGCGTTATCCGGACGTGCTGCGCGCGGAGAAGCATTGTGTTCTTCTGCAAGGCTTGGTTGACACGCTGGCGGCCGCTCCTGAGGATTTGGTGTCGCGTGACGGCGTTGCCGTCCTGAAAGACGAGTTGCAGCGGCTGATCCTGCTCCGGCAGAACCGGAACAGCTTGATCGAGGGCTAGCGATGTCAGTCGAACGAAGCACACTCCCGCCAATAGACGTTTCCAAAACCGGTGATGTCTTGATCTCCGAGCAGGCGCGCGATTTGCTCTGTGCACTTTCCTATGTTCACCTTGCATGTGGGCAGAGCGCACATAGCTTGGCTCTGTTGCGGCTTGCCGCTCACGCCAATTCTCAAGAGGTCGATCTGCTGCGCATTCTCGCGTACGCCCTCATCTCGGAGGGTCTTGGCGATGAAGCACTAACGATCCTGGATAGACTGGACATACTTGATGAGCAGCCGTCTTCGCGCCTCCCTTTGACTCTCATGCGTAGCCATGCCCTGCGGCGGGCCGGCCGGATGGAAGAGGCGCGCGCGGTTTTCCAAAGCTACGTCTCACTGCGTGGCAGCACAGTTCTTGTCGAACAGTCATAAGAATGGTCCCCATAACCAACGTCCTGCGTAACTTCATCTCGCGAGCGCCGGCCAACCCGGACTTGATGGTCGCGTTGATACTGCTTCTGGCGATCGGAATGATGATCATTCCGATCCCGATTGTAGCGATCGACACGCTGATCGGATTCAATCTGGGATTCGCCATACTGCTGCTGATGGTTGCGCTGTACGTGGCCACGCCAATTGATTTTTCCTCCTTGCCGGGCGTCATTTTGATTTCCACGGTATTCCGTCTGGCGCTCACCATCGCAACGACGCGATTAATTCTGGCTGAGGGGGAGGCCGGCAGCATCATCTACACGTTCGGCGATTTCGTCATATCTGGCAATATCGCCGTAGGCGTTGTCATATTCCTGGTCGTGACCATGGTGCAGTTCATGGTCCTCGCCAAGGGCGCCGAACGCGTGGCAGAAGTGGCGGCGCGCTTCACGCTCGACGCTCTGCCGGGCAAGCAAATGGCGATCGATGCGGAGCTACGGAACGGCCATATCGATCAGAACGAATCTCGCCGGCGGCGCGCCGCATTGGAGAGAGAAAGCCAACTTTATGGCGCCATGGACGGGGCCATGAAATTCGTGAAGGGCGATGCCATCGCCGGGCTGGTGGTCATCTGCATCAACATGCTGGGTGGTATCTCCATCGGCCTTCTCTCGAAGGGCATGTCCTTTAGCGATGTACTGCATCAATATACTCTACTGACGATCGGTGATGCGTTGATCTCGCAGATTCCGGCGCTGCTGCTCTCAATTACAGCGGCGACCATGGTCACTCGTGTCAGTGGGGGGGCGGGACTCAATCTTGGTGCCGACATAGTCAACCAGCTGACCGCCAGTAAGCGAGCGTTGCGGCTGGCGGCCTGCGTCCTGGTTGTGATGGGTTTTGTTCCTGGCTTTCCGCTGCTCGTCTTTCTCGTCCTGGCCGCGGTCTTCGCGGCGGCAAGCTTTGTCAGCGGTGATCTCCAAGGCGCCGACAAGGTCATTTCCACAACGACAGGTCCAGCGCAGCCTGACACCGAAGCCGCACCTGCGGAGGCACGTCCGATCGCGTTATTCCTTGCGCCTAGCCTGACACAGGCTCTCGACAAGGACGAATTGCAACAGCACATCGCACGCGTTTCGGGACTGGTCTCTGCTGATCTCGGCATAATCGTCCCCCCCATCCGTTTCACGGCCGACCAGCAGTTGCCCGAGTCGGAATTCCGGATAGATGTTGAGGGCGTGCCGGTTGAACAGGGTTTGATTGATCCGACGCAGCTCGCGCTTACCGACGATCTGGCGAACATTGAATTGAGTGACATCCCGTTTCGGCATGACCCAGAGACGGACAGGATTTGGATCGAACAAAGCCATGCACCGGCTCTCAATGCCGCCGGTATCGGGCATCACCGTCCTAGTGAACTCCTCGCCTTGCGCGTCCATGCGACGCTAATGCGCTATGCACAACGCTTGGTGGGTATCCAGGAGACGCGCGAATTGCTTGGTCGAATGGAGAAGGAATATTCCGAGCTGGTGAAGGAGGTGCTACGCACGACGCCGATCCCCCGGATTGCCGATGTGCTGCGCCGCCTGCTGGATGAGGGCATCCCGATCCGTAACACACGGCTGGTCCTGGAGGCTTTGTCCGAATGGAGCGAACGTGAGCAAAACGTTGCGCTTCTCACGGAATATGTTCGCTCCGGTCTGAAACGGCAGATCTGCCACCGCTATGCGAATGCCCAGCGTATTGTGCCTGCCTTCATCATCGAACGTGAAACTGAGGATGTGGTGCGCGGTGCGATACGCGATTCGGCCGTCGGGCCGTACCTGGTACTCGAGGATTGGCAAAGCGAGATGCTGGTGTCGCAAATGCGTCAGATCCAGTCGAGCATAGCGCCAGGGCAGACCAGCGCCGTCATATTGGCTTCAATGGATGTCCGACGCTTCGTCCGTGGTTTTCTCACCCGCAACGGCATCGATCTCGCTGTGTTGTCTTATCAGGACCTCGCCTCCGACTTTACGATTCAGCCCATTGGATCCGTCAAGCTCATGGCTGAACCGAATAAAGTAATGTCAGACGAACGTCGTAACCCGCGCGCTTCGGCCAGCTGACAAGAACAAAGGACGCGATCACAGGTGAGAATAGCATGAAGTCATACCAAAATTTACACGCAATACGGCTGCGGTCATTTCGTCTGGCCTCGATTGTCTTCGCTATACTCACCATAGTGCCTCTCAGCGCTTGCTCAAGCTGGAATAAGTCAGGTCTGTCAGTGAAGGAGGCGGCGCCGCCGGATTTGCTCGGTGCCAAGGATATCGATCCGGCTATGCGCGAACGCATTGCGCGCGCTGTTGGTCCAGATACTGACGAGCGAGCTTTGCAGGATGAGCTGAAGCAGCAACCGGGCAATGTCGATGCGGCGATCCGTCTTACGAAGGCCCTGGTGGCGCAGAAACGCGAGAGTGAGGCGCTTCAGATACTCGACAACGTCCTGCTTGCGGCACCAAATAATTTGCGCGCATTGAACGCGAAGGGAGTTGTCTTCGATCTTGAGGGCCGGCACGACGCGGCACAAGCACTATACCGGCAAGCCCTCAAAACAGAACCAGGAAATCAGATGTTGCGTAACAATCTCAACCTGTCGCTCGCGCTTGACGGGACGGCCGAACCGAGTGCGTCAGCCCGAACGCTATAGCTTGGCATTGGCTCGGAACCGTACCGCACACGACTAACAACTTCGCAGCAGCTTGTCATCAGCCCCTGTCGCCCCGCAGTGCCTCACGACACCGAACTCAGTGCGAACAAGCTTCGTCGAAAGGAATGCAAATTGCTCTCCCAAATGGGTTGGGTAGCTCGGCATCAGGGTGGTGCGTTCAGGATGAAAGTTCATTTGAGACTAACATCGAGTGTTCCTTCCACGACATCGAAGGATCTTTCGGCCGGGCGAACGCGGTGGAGCGGTATGGAAAAGGGCCCTTTGGCCGGCGTTTTGGTCGACCGGTTCGAAAGGATGCCGCGGCAGCTCCAGCTGGCTGCCCGATTTGTGTTGGATCATCCGCAGGACGTTGCGTTGATGTCGATGCGCGAGCAGGCGCATTTGGCGGGTGTGTCCCACACGACCATGATGAGGCTGGCGCGATGGGTCGGCCTGGACGGCTACGAGGACATGCGCAGCCTTTATGCAAAGGCGATCCGCACGTCTGCGGAGCCGGCGCTGCCGGGGCGTCGGGAAGATGGTGATGGCGGTTGCTCGATGGTTGGAGTCGTCGCGGCCACGCTGACAGCGCAAATCGCAAGGCTCGGGGAAGTCGAGAACGCGATGCAGCTGATGGCTGCTGCGAGTGTCCTTGCGGCGAGCCGAAACCTGTTCAGCCTTGGGCTTCGCGGAGAGTATCCGGTGGCGCAGCATTTTGCCTACACGCTGTCGCGGCTTGGCCGGCAGGCGGTCGTTCTCGATGCGGCCGGGGGTCTCGGTATCGATGCCTTGCGAGGGGCTGGCAAAGGCGACGCAGTGCTGGCGGTAGGGATTGAGCCCTACTGTCGTGCAACCATCGAAACGGTGAGGCATGCAGCGCGCCAAGGCATAGCTGTCGTTGCCATCACCGACAGCAGGGTATCCCCGCTCGCCAGTACGGCCAAGGAAAGCGTTATTGTAACCAGCAGCTCTCAATCCTTCTTCAAAAGTATCGCACCGGCTGTGGCCGCAAGCGAGATCCTGGCAGCGTTGATCGCTGTCAAATCCGGGATGAATGTCGATGAGGTCGTGAAAGACACTGAGCGCCAGCTTGCGGAGCTAGATGTATTTTGGAAACCGACCCGACAGCGGGCAGGGGCGGGGGAATCGCCAGCCAAACGGTTGGAATCAGGATGAGCGCGTTTCCGGAGGCCCTATCAAGGAGGTTCGCAATTCGATGGCGTAGATCATTATTCGCTTTGCGTGGAGCCTGCCACAAGGACGGTTCCCTACTCCCTTTCGGCAATTGGGCGAACTTGCCTGGAGATGACACGGCGCTCAGGCATGGATGTGATCAACGCACCGACAATGATGGCCAATGCCGCAAGCATTCCTGTACCTGTGAGCCATTCGCCGAAGAAAACGGCTGCGAAGAGGGCGGAAAAGAACAGCTCGCTCGATTCGATGACTTGCGTCTTGTAAGCCTCGATATGCTGAACAGCGCGAATTGTGCAGTAGAATCCGCAGATCGAGGGGAGAATCCCGAGCGCTAGCAAAGTTGCAAAGGTGTTCGCTGACGGCATTGGCGCGCCGCTCCAGGCATAGGAAACAGCGAGCATCAAGCGGCTTGGTAGTAAAAAGTACCAAAGCCGGGACAGGCCACTGAAAAGACATCGCTTTCGGTGCGCCAAGATCCCGCCCGACCCCCATGGCGTCTCCGGGCACAAGCGTGGCCATCCAGAGACTCATATGACAGCACTGACCTAAAACGCAACGCCTCGGCGAGGCCGTCGGCCGTTTCGCTGTCCGCAACGTTACCTGAACCCGAGCGTGGCCTTCCGTTGACCGCCACGGTGTCGCGCCGTTGTTGCCTGTGCCGGGACTGGAAAACACTGCTCCCCCATCGAGGGGGAGCGCATTGAGCCATGGAGGCACCCGGCCTTTGGGTTGTCGTCTGGACTTCGCACCGCTCAATCCGGACGGCGACTGAGCCGCGTATTTTCAAGCGTCCGGACGGGATCGGGGCACGCATGACCGTGCAGACAGGATAGATCGACTCACTCACGAGGCTCGGTGGCGGTTGCTACCCAATCACTCGCGGGGCGCTGTCCCGCCATGGGGGATAGAAACGCTGTGCTAGAGTGGCGGTAGAGGGGAGCGGCCATCAGCGTTTTGGTGGTGTCTAACCGCGTCACCTAACATGGCCCATAGGCTGCTGCGCACTTGAAAGTGGAGACGCCGTTTTTCGGCGATCCCGTTTAGGAATTTGATCGTTTGGCACAGCCTAGCCCCTCCATTCGTCAACCGAATAGGAGAGCCTTCCATATCTCGAACAAGGAAGTCTCGCAGCAGGCATGATATTTCAGCTACACACCCACCGCTCCTCTAGTCGGTTCGCGGGGTTTGCATGGTTGAGGTTCCTTTCATTGCTCCTCCGTGCGGCGTCTACCCGCAACCCATGCCGTGTCTGAAACTGGACGAGAATGTCGAAAGCCAGACCCCAAAGGGTGGCACGGGGCCGGGCCGCTCGTACGCAGAAGTCGTGCAGCGCCGTCAGTGCGCCAATCCGGCACGCAACTTGCCTCGATGGTTTTGTCACACGGCACGTCAGAAGGCCTCACGGAGTTCAGCGGTGATACAACAGCCTCTCAAAATCAGTGCGTATAAGACGGCGCGGTCCCTCAAGGACCTGAAGACGACGTGGTTGCCCTTGCCGCTTGAATTCGCGACCGGTCTCATCCGCGCCGGTGCGCAGATCGGCTGCACCTCGCAACAGAACCTCATCGCGCCTG
This sequence comes from Mesorhizobium sp. ZC-5, assembly GCF_025753855.1. GTDB lineage: Bacteria > Pseudomonadota > Alphaproteobacteria > Rhizobiales > Rhizobiaceae > Neomesorhizobium. The sequence continues at coordinate 27,471 of NZ_JAOWPT010000022.1, read as the reverse complement.
AGCGGGAATTTTACCACCCGTCGGCAATCGACTTCATGACCGGCCGTGCAGTCTCAATCGAGCGCAGGTACACCTGACGTTCAGGAGAAACCGAATGACGACAAACCTGGTTCCAGATCATGTCCCGCCCGAAATGGTGAGGGACTTCAGCCTGTTTACGTCACCAGGCATGTCACCGACGCCCAACGGGGATCCGCATGCAGCTGTCGCTTGCGCCCATGACGGGCCGCCGATCTTTTATTCCCCCTACAACACGCAAGATGGCCGGGGGACCTGGGTCATCACCCGCGCCGCAGACCAGCGCAAGGTGCTGCAGGACACTGAAACCTTTTCCAGCCATCGCAGCATCTTCTCCTCCGTGCTAGGCGAAACCTGGCCGACGATCCCGCTTGAACTGGATCCGCCGGCCCATGGCGTCTTTCGCTCACTGCTCAGTCCGCTGCTTTCGCCAAAGCGGGTGAGGGTGTTGGAGCCGGCTGTCCGCGAGCGAGCGGTCACGCTGATCGATAGTATCGCCGCATCGGGCACAAGTTGCGATGTCATGAAGGAGTTTGCCTTTCCTTTCACGGTCAGCATCTTCCTTCGCTTTTTGGGGTTGCCGGATCACCGGCTCGACACATTTGTTGGATGGGCGAAAGACCTGCTCCACGGCGACGGTGTGAAACGACCTGTGGCTGCCCGGACGATTGTGACGTTCATCGATGAACTTGCAACCAATCGCCGCAAGGAGCCGGTAGACGATCTCATGACCTTCATCGTGCAGGCACAGGTCGAGGGCCGCCGGCTGACCGACGAGGAGATCCGTGGCATCGGCGTGCTTGTGTTCGTCGCGGGACTTGACACGGTCGCAGCAGCGATAGGCTTTGACCTGGCTTATCTCGCACGCAACCTCAAGGATCAGGAACTGCTGCGCAGCGAACCGGACCGGATCGCGCTCGCAGCCGAAGAGTTGCTGCGCGCCTATCCGCCCATTCAGTTGATCCGCGTTGCAACAAAAGATATCGACTTCGAAGGCGCGCCGATCCGTAAGGGGGACTATGTTTCCTGCGCCACGATGATTGCCAATCGTGACCCGGCGGAATTTGGTTGCCCAAACACGATCGATCTGGCGCGAGAGGACAACCGCCACGCCGCCTTTGGCTATGGTCCCCACCGTTGCCTTGGCTCACACCTGGCCCGGCGGGAGATTATCATCGGCCTGGAGGAGTGGCTGGCGCGCATACCGGCCTTCCGGATCAAGAAGGGCACGGCACCCATCACCTGCGGCGGCCATGTGTTCGGGATCGAAAATCTGATCCTGGACTGGTCCTGACCAAGCCCCGCCCCGAGCCGGGGGCACAGACAATGGAGGCAGCGGCATGCGTATCATCGTCCAAAATTCCAAATGCCAGGGTCACGCGCGATGCGCGGCGCAAGCGCCGGATATCTTCAAGCTTGATGAAGATGGTTACATCCTGTCCGGTGACATTGAAGTTGCGGAAGGCCAGGAACTGCTTGCATCGCGAGGCGCGCGATCCTGCCCCGAACGTGCGCTGGAACTCGGCCGCGCCCTGGCTGCTCGGGTTGAATCGGACGTCATTCAACCGAGAGCCTGGCGCGCTTGAAGGGGGACCATGTGACCGCACACGGAAGAAAGGGTGGCACGCGGCCTCTGTCCCATCACTGTCCTCATCCAACTGTGCAGGCGGCAGCTCCGGCATCGAGAGGTGAGCCCCACGATGCGCAAACGGCCGGGCGAGGTTCGCGAAACACGTTTTCCAATCACAGAATGAGTGACAGAGCCGATGGGCCAGACGAAAATTACCGAACTACTCCACCGTGAGGCGATCCGCGACTGCCTCTATCGGTATTGCCGCGGGATAGACCGCGCGGATGAGGCGGCGCTGCGCAGCGCGTACTGGCCCGATGCACATGACAATCACGGGGCCTATTGCGGCTCGGCAGAGGGCTTCATCCAGTTTGCGCTCGGTGTCTTCAAGACCGGACCGCGCAACATCCATCAGATCACGAACATCCTGATCGAATTTATTGGCTCGGCAGAGGCGGCCGTCGAGAGCTATTTTACCGGGCTGCAACGCGCACCGGACGAAAGCGGAGAAGTGCGCCAGACGCTCCTATGCGGCCGTTACTGCGATCTGTTTCAGAAGAGGGAAGGAGAGTGGCGCATTGCCGAACGGACAGTGGTCTACGATTGGCTCGAGGAGCAGATCCCACCAGCGGTCCTTGAGGCAGAACGGTTCGGCCCTCGACAGCCGATTGGAGCACCACATCCGGATGATCCGGTCTACAAGCTCGGGAAGCGTCGCATTCCTTCTCGCCATGATGCCTTCAAAGGTTCGAACGCCGCACCGCCGGGGGGAACAACAGACTACGACAATTTTGCAAGGCCACACCGATCCCTGTGCAAGCCTGGCCGATGACGATACGTCCGACAGCATGCCTTTCTGCCCGCGACGGCGTGATCGTGACAGCGTTCTGTCCACACCATGAGCCCGGCCCCGACGCTTGTGTTATCGATGTGCGGGACCTCGGCAGCGTCGCCCATCGAGGCCAGCCCTATCCTCGTCCCTCACCAGGTTCGGCTGCCAAATCGGGAGTGGGCCGCTGCCGGAACGCACGTCGTCTATCCGGGCCTGCAACTGGCCGTCATCAGGACGTGCTGCTTACCCGCGACGCATCATTTGCCGCCCAACGTTGATGGGCTGAGATCGCTGGGGTTCGTCGCGGAGAAATTCTCATGAAGCAGGCAGGACGCATTGTCGTCATTACGGGCGCCGCGGGCGGGATCGGCCGTGCTCTGGTCGATATTCATGCCAGGGATGGAGACACTGTTGTTGCGGTGGACCTTCCTGGCAGCGGCGTCGTTGAACTGGCCCGTCGTCTCGGCCACCCGCATTTCGGCATCGAATGCGATGTCTCGCGAGAGGAGGATATCCTCGCGCTTTACGGCCGGATCGAAGCACAGTTCGCGCGGATCGGCGTCCTTATCAACAACGCAGCGACGGGACCCACCATGGCTGCGACGGTCGACACTGGTGTTGACGCCTTCCGGCTCGGCCTGGCAGTAAACTTGATTGGACCGTTCGTCATGGCCCGCGAAGCGGCGAGGCGCATGAGTCCGGGCGGCGCCATCGTCAACGTCGCTTCGATGTCGGGCTTGGTCGCCAATCCCAAGCGCAACGCTTACGCAGCCTCGAAAGCGGGGCTGATCTCGTTGACCAAGTCGCTTGCATGCGAGTGGGCTTCTCGCGACATTCGCGTGACGGCGGTAGCGCCGGGCTACGTGCGCACGCCGATGTTGGCAAAACTGGAACGCGTGGGCAAGATGGACCTGGCGGCAGTGCGGCGCCGGGTGCCGATGGGGCGCTTGGCGCGCCCGGACGAGATTGCCCTCGCGGTGCGTTTTCTGACCAGCCCGCAGGCGCGCTACATCACCGGATCCGTGCTGGCGGTCGACGGCGGCTGGGTGCAATTCAACCAGCCGGGGGATGCGCACCCGCCGGTGGATGGGACGCCCCTGGCCGAACTCTGCCGTCCGGCCGAACGCACCGACGCGCGGATCGTGCTCGTCACGGGTGGCGCAAACGGCATAGGGGCGGCGGTCGTTCGCCGCTTTGCCGCGAACGGCGATACCGTCGTGATTGCTGATAAAGATGGCGCTGCAGCGGCAGAGCTCGCTGCAGCGCTCGACGGCGAGAACCCGGCCAAATCCGTGGACGTGACCGTCGAGAGCGAGGTGGTGGCGCTGTTCGAGGAGGTGCGAGGACGCTTCGAGCGCATCGATGTCCTCGTCAACGGTGCTGCGGTCACCGACACCTCGTTGTCGGGAACCCAACAGATACCGCAACAGATCGAACACGTCCTTGACGTCAATCTAATCGGCGCCTTCACCTGTATGCGCGAGGCAATCAAGGCGATGTGCCCTGGCGGCGTGATCCTCAACCTTGGATCGATCAACAGCTTTCTGCCAGTGGCGTCGCGCCATGCCTACGGCGCCTCCAAGGCGGGGTTGGACATTCTGACCCGATGCATGGCGGCCGAACTCGGGCCGGTCGGCATTCGGACTGCAACCGTCGCTCCTGGCTACATCCGCACGGCCGGGGTTGCTCAGTTGGCGAAGGTCGGCCGCATCGACGCGAGAGCGATCAGACGACGCATCCCGATGGGGAGGATGGGACAGCCGGAAGACGTCGCTGAGGCGGCGTTCTTCCTGGCCTCGTCTGACGCCTCATACGTCAACGGCTCCATCCTCTACGTCGACGGCGGCTGGACCTCGTTCGGCGATGCGGGAAACGCCAGCGAACTCGATAGCGAGTATTTAGCGGAGGCCGCGCGTTGATTGTCGACTTTTCGCCAAGCCATGGGCTGCGGCTCATCGAAGCGAAGGACGTCCAGGCTAAAGGCCCCGGCAGCGTGCCGCCGCACTGCCTGCGATCGAAGATGTCATCTTCGGCGATGACGAAAAGGTCCCCACCGGTCGAAGCAGCTCAACCGCTCCGCGCGCGCCTGCAACCGCCGAATGGCGCGCGGTTTGCCGCAGGACCACGCCGACGCGAAGGGCTGGATCGACATCGCGGCCAACGCCTGATGCGCATGCCCAGCGCATCCTCCGATCGGCAAACTCCCTTTGTAAGACAAGGACACACCATGGAATTCGCGACCTTCATCCTGGCCGCCCAGCGCGGCTATCATCAATCGTGCGACAGCGTCATCCGCAACTCCATCGAACAGACCGTCGTTTCCGAGCAGGCAGGCTTCGGTACCGCGTGGTTCGCGGAGCACCACTTCAACAACTACAGCCTGATTCCCTCGCCCTTGATGATGGTGGCGCACTGCGCCGGCGTGACGAGCACCATTCGCCTGGGCACTGCTGTGTGCGTGCTACCGCTCTATCAACCGCAACGCCTGCTTTCCGAGATCGGCTTCGCCGACATCGTCGCGAACGGCCGTCTCGAGCTCGGCGTCGGCTCGGGATACCAGCAATTCGAGTTCGAGCGCTTCGGCGTGAATATTGAGGAGGCGCCGGCCCTCTTTTCGGAACACTTGGACATCCTTCTGAAGGGCCTCAACCAAGACATCTTCGAGCACAACGGCCAGTATCAGAACATACCCCCGACGGCGATTTCGGTGCGCACCGTCCAGAAGCCGACCCCGCCGATCTGGATCGCCAGCGGGCCAGCACGCATAGGCCGGGCCTATCGCGAAGGACACAATTTCTTTGTCACAGCATTCCACAACGGCTTGGAGACCTTGAGCGCGCTGCGCGAAACAATCGAGAAGACGGCGGCTTGCGAAGGCAAGAATGTCACGGACGCCAAGTTATCTCTGCTGCGTTGCTGCTATGCCAGCGACGACGAGGCCGAGATCAACAGCTATCTCGACAATGCCCGCTTCCAGCGCCGGCTGTCCGAAGCACTGCATCAGCGCCGCCAGCAGAGCCTGGACGGTTATCTCCTGCAGGAAACGCCCACGCAGCAGGATCTCTCATTCGAAACTCTGCGCCAGAACCTGCCGATCGGCAGCGTGAATCGCGTGATTGATCGCCTGCTGGAAGAAATCGATATCTTGAAACCGGACCAGATCGCTATTCAGACCCAATTGGGGGATTTCGACCAGAAGACGATGCTGCGGCAGATCGAGCTTTGGGGCGACAAGATCATTCCAGCGATCAACAAGTCGCTCGCGCATGCCGGCGGTTGACCGCAACGGCTTGAACTCTCACCTCTGCTGCTTGATCGTTTCAAAGCGCGGTCAACACCAGGGCACGGAGCGTCTGGGGGTCGCTGCTCGCGATAGACTCGGGGTCGAAGTCAGAAAGGGAATTCAAACGAATGCGGTGCCCAGCCTCCGTCGACTGTTCCCTGGCCCCTAGCCGCAGGCGGCGTTTGGCATGCCGCTCGCACGGCGAGGATGCCGGCTTCAGCAAAGCGTTCGCACGACGGGTACTCAGCAAGGGCGAGAGAGTTCGGTGCGTCGGAGAATTCCCGATGCATAGCGCTTTCGTCACCCGCGACGGCTCCAGACGAATGCCGCGATATCTGACCGCGACCGACGGCATGACCTGGATGGGCTGCGGCCGCTGTTTCAACGTCTGCTCGCGCGCGGTCTTGCATCGTTACAGCTTCGATGACGCGGGTGAAATTCTCGGCGCCCGCGACGGCGAGGGCGATGTCGCCGGCGAGCTCAATCGCATGATCATGGTTCTCGACCGCTGCGCGGCTGCATTGGCTGCCCAGTCTGCGCCCTCGTCTGCCCGAAGAACTGACAGACGCCCTGTTGCGGCGGACCCGGTCGCGGCATGGCTTGATGGGACAAACCAGAGGAGAATGGCACCTATGTTCGCCCGTCACTATGGCTGGTTCATCGACCGCCAACGGCTGCGGATCGAGCTGGAAAGCGGATTTGACCAGCATGTGCTTGCCTGTGTGCTTTCATGTGCGCTCGAGGAACTCGAGGCCGGCGAGGCGACGGCAACGGAAGCAACCGGCCTTTCGCGCGCCGAGCTGCGCGATGTCCTGTCCGGCGGCTTCCCTGCTATCCCTATCGGAGCATTCGCTTTGGAAGAGGTGGACGAGGCCGAGCCGGATCTGGAGGAAGAACTCCTGTGCGGCCTGCTTTTGGCGCATGCCCGGCCGGGCGACCTCGCGAGCGTCCGGTTCGCCAAGATCATCGCCCGGCGTGCCATGCGCAATGACCATCTGTGGCAGGACCTTGGCCTTTTCAATCGGGCCGAGGTCAGCCGCTTGCTTGCCACGCATTTCCCGACGCTGGCGGCTGGCAATACCAAAAACATGAGATGGAAGAAGTACTTTTACCGCAAGCTCTGCGAGGCTGAAGGTTTTTCCCTATGCACCACACCGAGTTGCCGGGAATGCAACGATTTCGAAAGCTGCTTCGGCCCGGAAGAAGGCGAAAGTCGCCTCGCACGGATCAAGAACGGGATCGCTTTGGATTAAGCGCCGCTTTGGTCAGCGGTACCAGGCGCCGTGCCCTGATTGCCGCTGAGCCATAAGCGCTTTTCCCGGCGCCGTTGTACGGAGGAGGGGATGTTCATCGCCTCGCGATATTTTGTGACGGTACGGCGCGCGACATCGATGCCGGTTTTCTTCAGCCGGACAGCGATGTCATCGTCGGAGAGCACGTCACCCGGGGATTCTGCGGCAATTATCGCTTTGATCCGGTGGCGGACAGCTTCCGCGGAGTGCGCCTCGCCGCCTTGACAGGAGACAAGTGCGACAGTGAAGAAATACTTCAGTTCGAACACTCCGCGTGGGGTTAGCATGTACTTGTTTGAGGTCACCCGGCTCACGGTCGACTCGTGCACGTTGATCGCTTCGGCGACAGTCCTGAGATTGAGAGGCCGCAGATGGGCGACGCCATGTTCCAAGAAGGCACCCTGCTGTCGGACGATTTCAGCCGTAACCTTAAGAATTGTCTTGGCGCGCTGATCGAGGCTGCGGATCAGCCAGTTCGCGTTTTGCAGGCATTCGTTGAGAAATGCTTGATCTTTCGGATTTTGGTCGGTTTGACGCGAGACTTCGGCCAAGTAGGTTTGGTTGATCAGCAGCTTGGGCAACGTGTCGGGATCAAGTTCGATCTGCCATCCTCCTCCCGGCGAGGGTGTGACCCAGACGTCGGGTATGATGGATTCCGGCGCTCCGGATTGGAATCGGTTTCCAGGCTTGGGATCGAGCGCACGGATTTCATGCAACATGTCGAGAAGGTCTTCTTGATCGACGCCGCAAAGCTGCTTCAATGCCTGAAAATCGCGTCGTGCAAGCAGCTCGAGATTGGCAACCAAGGCTGCCATCGCCGGGTCGAACCGGTCTCGCTGGCGTAACTGTATCTCGAGGCATTCGCTGAGAGTTCGAGCAAAAATCCCCGGTGGATCAAATTGCTGCAAGGTTGCGAGAACCCGCTCCAGATCGGCCTCCCGGGCCTTTAGGCGCTCGGCCAGCTCCGAAAGGTGTGCCTGAAGATAGCCGGTGTCTTCCAGATGAGCGGCAAGCTGGCCAGCAATCAGCCGCTCCTGCGGTGTGAATGGCGTGAGCGCGATCTGGCCAGCGACATGGTCGTGCAATGTTTCGGTGGAGGTGGTAAACTCGTCCAAGGTAGGGCGATTACCCGGCGGGTTGTTCGTCGTGTTGCGCAGCGATTTCCAATCCCCGAGCCGTTCGGAGGCCCCGGCGCTCGTCGGTCTATCAATGTCGTTTTCGCGTGCGCCGATCTGATCCTCCCCCGACATCGGCAAAACATCGCCAAAAGGCTCGCCGTCGTTTGAAGCAGGCTCCAAAAGCGGGTTCTTCTCGAGTTCCTGCTCCACGAACTGATGCAGTTCGGCACGCGCCAGTTGCAGCAAGCGGATCGACGCAATCAGCTGAGGCGATGCTACCATAGATTGCTTCTGGCGTTGAAGCAGGCTTGCTGAGGATTGCATGGTTAGCCCTCATATCCGGTGTGGGGAGGCTCTTGGCCGTGCGTAATGGGATCGGCGAGACGTTGCCCCCGTCATGCGGCGGCCTTCAGTGTTTCAAGGACGTTTTGCGGGGATGAGACACCATAAGGATCGGCCTCGCAGTTGTCGGAGAAACCTTCTTCCTCGAACCACTGCTCCACCGCGCCATCGTTGATCAGGGCGGCGTAGCGCCAGGAGCGCATGCCGAAGCCGAGATTGTCCTTGGCGACCAGCATGCCCATCTTGCGCGTGAACTCGCCTGAGCCGTCCGGAATGAGCTCGACCTTCTGCAGGCCCAAGCTCTTCCCCCACGCATTCATGACGAAGGCATCGTTGACGGAGACGCAGTAGATCGCGTCAATGCCCTCCTTCGCAAACTCGTCATAGAGCTTTTCGAAATTGGGCACTTGGTAGGTCGAGCAGGTCGGGGTGAAGGCGCCAGGCAGCGAGAACAGGACGACCCGCTTGCCCCCGAAATAGTCGTCGGATGTCTTGTCTTCCCAGCGGTATGGATTTGGCCCCTCAACGTTCTCATCACGAACACGCGTGCGAAAGGTGACGAAGGGAACCTTCTTTGTAACGGTCATCACTATTGCTCCTTTGGAAGAAAACTGGTGCATGGTTTCCTGGTTTGGGCCGACGCAACATCGGCCGGCATGGCGGACATGAGATGCGGACCTTTGCGGCTCCCAATTCTCTGTCCATCCGGTTGCCTGGGAAGGCCTTGGCTCGTTGTCTTTGTGACCAAAACGGCCAGGTCAATATGGGTGATCTGGGTGCCTTCAGACGGCTCGAGCAGGCCTTCAAAGGCGACGGCGCTGGAGGCGATATCGATGACCCCTGCTTGTGCGCGAGGAAGAAACAGGGGTGATCGGAAGTGTCGTTGTCGAAATAGGCGTGTGACGCCTCAACTGTGACGTCGCGCAAGAGCCTCGCTTCACGGAACTGTTCCGGCGTGTTGGCCAGTGGCACGCGGGCATAGGCATGCATGACCCTTTGATGCAGTTCTTCGGCATTTATCTGCTGATAAGGACCGACAAGCAGCAATTGGGCGAGCGCCCTGCGTTTGGATGTTGGCGTCGGGCCAGATGTGCGGGGAACAGCTACCGAGCACGGATGTCTGGAGAGGATGACGTGCCGATGTTTAACCGGAATGGGCCCGGTCCCCTCAGGCGCTTGTCTGGAACGTCGCCTGTTGGCCATGGGTTGCTCTTAGCTTTCTCTGTGCCTTTGTCGGTTCTAGTGTGTGCTGCAAACGCCATGCCATCTGACTTGAAAGCAGCGGGTTAAAGCGATCTTTTTGCCTTAGAGAAAGGACCATGCCTTCGCCAAGACCCCGCGCCATAGTCGCTTGCCTCACGCGCACCGAGCAAAGGTGCTGACCTGCGACTGCATCACCGGATTCTAAGGTGTTCCCTTTGAGATCGAAGGGATATCCGCCGACCGTGTCGTGAAGAGACGACATGCTGCCAATTTCCAAATCGCAGCTGAATGTTCGCGGATGCCCGTATTTGGTCGCACGTGCGCACCGGCTCGAAAATAGGCTGGCATGTTCTCGGCGCCGCCGCGCCGGCGGCCACGATCAGCGGACGAGGAGCCGCCACGAAGGAAAGCCTGCCGGCTATTATGGCGATCTCATCGGGCTGGCGGCCGACATCACGTTGAAGCCCAAGTCCGCCGCGGCGATTGCAGCACCCACAGCCTCTGCATTGGACCATCGATGTCTTTCCCAGCGCCGCTTTGTCGCAACCTTGCGGCGGCAGCTGCCATCGCGAAACGTTCGATGCTCGGGAAAGATGAAAACCCTATCGAACAGTCCGATGAAACCTCTTGTGTCCGAAGGTGGACAAAATGTCGGAAGCCCGACCAAAGGGTGAGGGGGCGGGCCGCCGGAACGAAGAGTGGTTCAACGCAGATGGTACATTAATTCGGCACGCGTCTTGCTTCGATGCTTCTGTCACGCCGGGCGGCAATTGTAGATCTCCGATTGGCCCCAAGGGCGGTTGATGATGAAGCGCTTCGTGCGGCAGCCATGACAAATGTGTCCGTCCGGATAGACGGAGTGGAGGTAAGACAAGCATGCTGGGCAGACATACTGATGCGCGGAAGTTCGTGCGATTCCCGGCGCCGATGCACGGATCTGCGGAGACGATCGCCGTCCTGACGGTCCGCGCCAGCAAAAATCGCAAGGACCTCACCGCAGCCCGCCGCCCACTCGGGAGGAGGCTGTGACGCCACGTGCGCAGAGGCGTGCGTATCGCTTTGTGAAGAGCTATGTAACGCGGAACGTACTATCGGACAGCGTCCCGATAAGCGCTCGCAAGATCTCGACAATTCTCGGCGTCAGCCCTGTCCCGGTGCGCGAAGCTATGTTTCGCGGTCGCATGAGGGCCTGATGGACTTTGTGCCTGAAAAGGGTTTCTACGCAGACGTTGTCCCAGTCTGATGTCCTCCAGGCGTGCGCCACCGGCAAGGCCGTGGCTGCCGCCGGACCGGTCGGAGTCGTTTCTAGAGCGTCACAGGGCATCAATTGGCAAACCGAAGGTGTCGGCCGAATGCTTTAATCGCGAGGTCGGCGAGGGGACGAGGGCCGCCCCTGCCGGGTTGCAGGCGCCACCCCTCAAATCTCGGGCAAGCAGGCTGCTTCTTCTTGCTCTGTTGTGGTTTACGCGCGGCCATCAAGAATGTTCAGCGCGTAGCGGGTGTGTCGCCGTTCGCCGGTTCTTGTCAGTGCACCCTTGGCAACGAGGTCCTGCATATCTCTTGTCGCCGTCGCGCGCGATGCCTGTGTGATGGCGACATAGTTTTCGGCGCTGAGCCCTCCTTTGAAGCCGTCGATGCCTTCGCGGAACATCCGGGCAATGACCTTTTCCTGTCGCTCGTTGAGCTGATCCCGGTAACGTTCATAAAACTTAGCCTTGGCGACGGAGAATTCAACACGGGCGAGGGTTACGCGCTGGGCTTCAAGGATCGTGTTGGCGAAGTAGAGCAGCCAATTGGTAATCGCGTTGCTCTTGTTGTTGGCCTCCAGGCTATCGTAATAGGCCTTGCGGTGGCGCTCGATCGTGTACGCCAAAGCGATGAGAGTTGGCTCACCCAGGCTTTGCGCCAGCGCCTTTTCACAAAGGGCACGCCCTATGCGGCCGTTGCCATCCTCGAACGGGTGGATGCTCTCGAAATAAAGGTGCGCGATACCGGCACGCGTCAATGCCGGGAGCGGTGTCTTGCCTTTGGGTGAGGTATCGTTGAACCAAGCGGCGAAGGCGTCCATTTCAGTTCTCACCCGCGCCGACGGCGGCGCTTCGAAATGCACTTTGGGCTTATCCAGCCGATTGGAAACGATCTGCATGGCGGCGGCATGCTGGCGATAGTTGCCGATGGTCTCGATACGCCGCTCACCCGACATCACCATCTTGTGCCAAGCGTAGAGGGTGCGATGCGAGAGCACATCGGCAAAATGCAAATACACATCAGCCATCATTTCCGCGATGCCGCGCTCGGCAGGGGGAATGCGCCTTGTCTCGCTGCCCAATCCAAGTTGCTGGCGCAAGGATGATTGCAGACTCTCGCGGTTGAGATACTCCCCCTCAATCGCGGATGTCTTCAATGCCTCTTCGCTGATGAGATCGATGCGGATCTGGTCGCGCTCGTCGGAACCGACGTGCCGAAAGACGCCCAGGAACTCGCCTGATCGCAGCAGGAACTCGCTTTCCAGCGGTTCCAATATATTCTTATCGTAGGTAAAATGCGGCCAGTCGGCCTGCTCCCAATTCCATGCCATGAGTTATAGGGCACCTTTCTATAGCTCATCCTTGCACAAATAGTGAGCTATAGCAATCTCTGCTATGCCTCAGCGATTGAAGCGGGCGCGGGAAGACTACGAAACAAAATGATGAGGTCGGACGGATATGACAATCGATATGGAACAGGGGACGGGTAACGTCTTTGCTGATCTTGGGCTACCCGATGCTGTCGACCGGCAGACCAAGACGCGTCTTGCTCTCGCCCTTAACGAGATCGTCAAGGCGCGTAAGCTGCGCCAGGTCGCGATAGCGACGTTACTCGGCATTCCACAATCCAAAGTGTCGGCGCTGGTAAATTATCGCCTCGATGGATTTTCCGTCGAACGGCTTATGGGTTGTCTTACGCTGCAAAACCGCGATGTCGAAATCGTCATCCGCCCTAGCCGCGACGATCGTGAGGGGCATGTTTCCGTGCATGCTTTGCGATGAGTGGTTATCTAGCCGACTAGCCGGACAACGGTCGGAGCCTCTGCCCCAAAAGCGGAACCCTTTGGTTCCTGCCGGGGTCCTTTGCCCCCTATTTTGTCAGGTCCTCAGGCCCTTCGGCTATGGAAACTGCGGTAATTTCGACACGAAATTTACACAGAACCCTATACATAGCCGCATGCGCAGATAAAATATGGTAATTATTTCAATTTGATAACGCAATGACTTAAAGTCCATTTCGCTGCGGGATCCCCGCTTCGCACAAAAAACAGGGGTTCCGCGGGGAAGAGGGCCGGCTCCGGCGAGGTCAGCAGCGTCGCAAGTTACGGCATCCGACGCGTCCTGTCGCCTTTGTCGGGTCCGCTACACAGGGGCTTGTTTAGCCCATCTCTTGTTTCGCCTCACGCTAAACAGCTGAAAAGCAATCATGAAATCTATTCTTCGACTCGGTCAGCCAAATTGGCATGAGTCTTGAAACCCTTTGGTGCGAGGCGGCGAAAGCTGCCGACCGGCATTCATGTTGCGGGCAGCCGCGATTGATAGGAACGAAGGAAGGAAAGCTACATGGCACGTCTGCGTCAGATTGCCTTTTACGGCAAGGGCGGCATCGGCAAATCCACCACCTCCCAAAATACACTCGCCGCACTTGTCGACCTCGGGCAGAAGATTCTCATCGTCGGCTGCGACCCTAAAGCCGACTCCACCCGCCTGATCCTGAATGCGAAGGCCCAGGATACGGTCCTGCACCTGGCGGCACAGGAAGGTTCGGTGGAAGACCTCGAACTCCAGGACGTGCTCAAGATTGGCTATAAAGGCATCAAGTGCGTGGAGTCCGGCGGTCCCGAGCCGGGTGTCGGCTGCGCGGGGCGCGGCGTCATCACCTCGATCAACTTCCTCGAGGAGAACGGCGCCTATGACGATGTCGACTATGTCTCCTATGACGTGCTCGGGGATGTGGTGTGCGGCGGTTTCGCGATGCCGATCCGCGAGAACAAGGCCCAGGAAATCTACATCGTCATGTCGGGCGAGATGATGGCGCTCTACGCCGCCAACAACATCGCCAAGGGCATCCTGAAATACGCCCATTCGGGCGGCGTGCGGCTTGGTGGCCTGATCTGCAACGAGCGCCAGACCGACCGCGAGCTCGACCTCGCCGAGGCGCTGGCTTCCAGGCTCAATTCCAAGCTCATCCACTTCGTGCCCCGCGACAACATCGTCCAGCACGCCGAACTCAGGAAGATGTCGGTGATCCAGTATGCGCCGGACTGCAAGCAGGCTGGGGAATACCGCGCACTGGCCGAGAAGATCCATGTCAATTCGGGCCAGGGCACCATCCCGACCCCGATCACCATGGAGGAGCTCGAGGACATGCTGCTCGACTTCGGCATCATGAAGACCGAGGAGCAGATGCTTGCCGAGCTTCAGGCCAAGGAAACGCCGAAGGCGGCCGCGCAGTAACGACGGCTGTCAAGCCAACATGAGGCGTGGCCTTGAGCTGGCGCGCCTTCCGAACAACGGCGCCTCGTCCGTGAGGCGTCATGCGAACCTTGAAAGGGGTCCCATGAGCCTCGAATACGAAAATGACGGTGCTCTGCATGCGAAGCTTATCGAGGAGGTGCTGTCGCAATATCCTGACAAGGCGGCCAAGCGCCGCAAAAAGCACCTCAGCGTCGCAAGGAGCGGAGACGAGGCTGGCGAGGAAGGCGAGGTCGTTTCCGAATGCGACGTCAAATCGAACATCAAGTCGATTCCTGGCGTGATGACCATTCGCGGCTGCGCCTATGCCGGCTCTAAGGGCGTGGTCTGGGGGCCAGTCAAGGATATGGTCCATATCTCGCACGGTCCGGTCGGCTGCGGGCAATATTCCTGGTCGCAGCGGCGCAACTACTACGTCGGTACGACGGGCATCAACACGTTCGGCACAATGCAGTTCACCTCCGACTTCCAGGAGAAGGACATTGTCTTCGGCGGAGACAAGAAGCTGGAACAGATCATCGACGAGATTGAGGAACTGTTTCCGCTGAACAAGGGCATGAGCGTGCAATCCGAATGCCCGATTGGCCTGATCGGCGACGACACCGAAGCGGTGTCCCGCAATAAGGCCAAAGAGCACGAAAAGACGATCGTGCCGGTGCGCTGCGAGGGTTTCCGCGGCGTTTCGCAATCACTCGGCCACCACATCGCCAACGATGCGATCCGCGATTGGGTCTTCGAGAAGAAGGACGTCGAGTTCGAGGCCGGCCCATTCGACGTCAATGTGATCGGCGACTACAATATCGGCGGCGACGCCTGGGCTTCGCGCATCCTACTCGAGGAGATGGGCCTGCGCGTGGTCGGCAACTGGTCGGGCGACGCCACGCTCGCCGAGATAGAACGCGCGCCGAAGGCCAAGCTCAACCTCATCCATTGCTACAGGTCGATGAACTACATCTGCCGGCACATGGAGGAAAAGTATGGCATCGACTGGATGGAGTACAATTTCTTCGGGCCCTCCCAGACCGAAGCCTCTCTGCGCAAGATAGCCAAGCATTTCGGGCCGGAAATCGAAGACAAGGCCGAGGCGGCCATCGCCAAATACCGGCCCCTGGTCGATGCGGTCATCGCCAAGTACCGGCCGCGCCTGGAAGGCAGGACGGTGATGCTCTATGTCGGCGGGCTGCGCCCCCGTCACGTCGTCACGGCCTATGAGGACCTGGGCATGGTGATCGTCGGCACCGGCTACGAATTTGGCCATAGCGACGATTATCAGCGCACCGGCCATTACGTGAAGAAGGGCACGCTGATCTATGACGACGTGACCGGTTACGAGCTGGAGAAGTTCATCGAGGGGATCCGCCCTGATCTCGTTGGCTCCGGCATCAAGGAAAAATACCCGGTGCAGAAGATGGGCATACCGTTCCGTCAAATGCATTCCTGGGACTATTCCGGCCCGTATCACGGCTATGACGGCTTCGCCATCTTCGCCCGCGACATGGATCTGGCCATCAACAACCCGGTCTGGGACCTCTACGACGCCCCCTGGAAGAACAAACCCGAGCCGTCGGCGGCAATCGCAGCCGAATAGAACCTGGCCTCCCGGAGGCCGGGAGGCGGCGAACGCCTGCGGCCCTGTGTCCGCGGGAGACCTGAAAATGTCTTGATTGTCCCTGTGCCGCCCTATGGCGCGGCCAGATGGAAAAGAGGTAACGACCATGCCGCAGTCGGCTGAAAAAGTTCTTGACCATGCTCCGCTGTTCCGCGAGCCGGAATACAGGCAGATGCTCGCCGAGAAGAAGCTGAATTTCGAGTGTCCGCACCCCGACCAGGTCGTTACCGATCAACGCGAATTCACCAAGACATGGGAATACCGCGAAAAGAACCTCGCCCGCGAAGCGCTTGTCGTGAACCCCGCCAAGGCCTGCCAGCCGCTCGGCGCAGTGTTCGCGGCCGCGGGCTTCGAGCGAACCATGTCCTTCGTCCACGGCAGCCAGGGCTGCGTGGCCTATTACCGCTCGCACCTGTCGCGCCATTTCAAGGAGCCCGCTTCGGCGGTTTCGTCCTCTATGACGGAGGACGCGGCAGTGTTCGGCGGCCTGAAGAACATGGTCGACGGGCTGGCCAACACGTATAAGCTCTATGACCCGAAGATGATCGCCGTCTCGACCACTTGCATGGCCGAGGTCATTGGCGACGACCTGCACAG
This sequence comes from Mesorhizobium sp. ZC-5, assembly GCF_025753855.1. Lineage (GTDB taxonomy): Bacteria > Pseudomonadota > Alphaproteobacteria > Rhizobiales > Rhizobiaceae > Neomesorhizobium. The sequence continues at coordinate 11,105 of NZ_JAOWPT010000022.1, read as the reverse complement.
CTTCATCGAGAACGCCAGGGACGAAGGCTCGGTCCCGCGCGACTTCGACGTGCCCTTCGCCCACACGCCGGCCTTCGTCGGCAGCCATGTCGACGGCTATGACGGCACGGTCAAGGGCATTCTGGAACACTTCTGGAAAGGCGCGGAGCGAACCGAAGAAGGTGGAACCATCAACATCATTCCGGGTTTCGACGGCTTTTGCGTTGGCAACAACCGGGAACTCAAGCGCCTGCTCGATGTGATGGACGTGTCCTATACCTTCATTCAGGACGCCTCTGACCAGTTCGACACGCCGTCGGACGGCGAATACCGCATGTACGACGGCGGCACGAAGATCGAAGACGTGAAGAAGGCCCTCAACGCCGAAGCGACACTTTCGCTCCAGCATTACAACACTCGAAAAACGCTTGAATATTGTGAGGAGGTCGGGCAGGCTACGGCCTCGTTTCACTACCCGCTCGGCGTCCAGGCGACCGACGAATTGCTGATGAAGGTCTCGGCGATTTCCGGCAAGGAAATCCCCGAGACAATCCGCCTGGAGCGCGGCCGACTTGTCGACGCCATGGCGGACAGCCAATCCTGGCTGCACGGCAAGAAGTACGCGATCTACGGCGATCCGGATTTTGTCTACGCCATGGCCCGCTTCGTCATGGAGACCGGCGGCGAGCCGACGCATTGCCTCGCCACCAACGGCACCTCGGCATGGGAATCCGAGTTGAAGCAACTGCTTGCATCATCGCCCTTCGGCAAGGATGCTCAGGTCTGGGCGGGCAAGGACCTCTGGGCGATGCGCTCGCTGCTCTTCACAGAACCGGTGGATCTGCTGATCGGCAATTCCCATGGCAAGTACCTGGAGCGCGACACCGGCACGCCGCTGATCCGGCTGATGTTCCCGATCTTCGACCGGCACCATCACCATCGCTTTGCGCTCATGGGCTACCAAGGCGGCTTGCGTGTACTGACGACGATCCTCGACAAGATCTTCGACAAGCTTGATCGCGAGACAAGCGAGACGGGCGTGACGGACTATTCTTATGACCTCACCCGCTAAGGTTGGCGGCCGGCTTTCCGCCGCCGCCGTCCGTCCCCCCAATGGACTTTGGAGACATACGCAGTGTCCTCGCTCAGTGCCAAAATCCAGGATGTCTTCAACGAGCCCGCCTGTGATAGGAACCGCGGCAAGGATGCCAAGGCGCGCAAAGAGGGCTGTTCGAAGCCGCTGACCCCCGGCGCGGCGGCTGGCGGCTGCGCCTTTGACGGCGCCAAGATTGTGCTGCAACCGATCACCGACGTCGCGCATCTGATCCATGCGCCGCTCGCCTGCGAGGGCAATTCCTGGGACAATCGCGGTGCGGCTTCGTCCGGGCCAACGCTGTGGCGCACGAGCTTCACGACGGACCTTACCGAACTCGACGTGGTGATGGGGCAGGGAGAGCGAAAGCTTTTCAAAGCGATCCGCGAGATCAAGGAAGCGTATGGGCCGCCGGCGATCTTCGTCTATTCGACCTGCGTGACGGCGCTGATCGGCGAGGACATCGAGGCGGTCTGCAAGCGCGCAGCGGAAAAATTCGGCTTGGCCGTTGTCCCGGTCGATGCACCAGGCTTCGTCGGCTCCAAGAATCTTGGCAACAAGCTTGCCGGCGAGGCGTTGCTCGATCATGTCATCGGCACGGTGGAGCCCGACGATGCCGGACCCTACGACATCAATATCCTTGGCGAATTCAATCTCGCGGGCGAGTTCTGGCTGGTGAAGCCGCTCCTTGACCGGCTCGGCATCAGGGTGCGCGCCTGCATTCCGGGCGACGCGCGCTATCTCGACGTTGCCTGCGCGCACCGCGCACGGGCGGCGATGATGGTGTGCTCGAGCGCGCTCATCAATCTCGCCCGCAAGATGGAGGAGCGCTGGGAGATCCCATTCTTCGAGGGCTCCTTCTACGGCATAACCGAGACCTCCGAAGCGCTCCGGCGGATCTCTGCGCTGCTCGTGAAGAAGGGAGCGGATCCAGAGATCCTTGACCGCACAGAGACGCTGATCGCACAGGAGGAGGGGATTGCGTGGAAGAAGCTCGCAGCCTACCGGCCGCGGCTCCAAGGCAAGCGCGTGCTGCTCAACACCGGCGGTGTGAAGTCCTGGTCGCTCGTCCATGCGCTGATGGAAATCGGCATCGAGATCGTCGGCACCTCGGTCAAGAAATCCACGGCCAAAGACAAGGAACGCATCAAGCAGATACTCAAGGACGACAACCACATGTTCGAGCAGATGGCAGCGCGCGAGCTTTACGCCATGCTGTCAGAACACAAGGCCGATATCATGCTCTCGGGCGGGCGCACGCAATTCATCGCGCTGAAAGCCAAGACACCCTGGCTCGACATCAACCAGGAGCGCCAACACCCTTATGCCGGCTATGACGGCATGGTGGAACTCGTGCGCCAGATCGACCTCGCCATTCATAACCCGATCTGGCGCCAGGTGCGTGAGCCCGCACCGTGGGATCGCCCGCCTGCGGTAAAGGACGAACTGTCGAGCACAAAGAGCGCGACCGCGACTGTCCAGGCTTTCAAGAAATTCGCCGGCGCGACAGCCGTCGACTTCGGCGCGTGTTGAGGAAAGCCGATGGTCCGCATCCTTCCCCAGACCAAAGCAGCGGCGGTCAATCCGCTGAAGTCGTCGCAGCCGCTCGGCGCCGCCTTGGCCTTTCTTGGGGTCGATGGTGCGATGCCGTTGTTCCACGGCAGCCAGGGCTGCACCAGCCTCGCGCTCGTGCTTTTCGTGCGGCATTTCAAGGAAGCCATCCCCTTGCAGACAACGGCGATGGACGAGGTGGCGACCATCCTCGGCGGGGCGGACCGTCTGGAAGAAGCGATCCTCAACCTCAAGGCCCGTACAAAGCCAACGCTGATCGGGGTCTGCACGACGGCGCTCGTGGAAACCCGTGGCGAAGACTGTGCTGGAGAAATCGCCACCATCAAGCTGAAGCGCGCGGAAGACATCGCGGGTACGGAGGTGGTACTGGCCAACACGCCGGATTTCGACGGCGCGATCGAAGAGGGCTGGGCCAAAGCCGTCACCGCGATGATCGAAGGGATTACACGGCCAGGCCAGCAGGCGCGGCAATCAAAGAAGATTGCAATCCTGCCCGGCTGGCACCTCACTGTGGCTGACATCGAGCATTTGCGCGAGATGGTTGAAAGCTTTGGGCTCAAGCCGGTGATCCTGCCCGACATCTCCGGCTCGCTCGACGGCACGGTGCCCGACCGCTGGATCACGACCACCTATGGCGGCACCAGCGTCGAGGATATCCGTGAGCTTGGCACGGCCGCGCAATGCATCGTCATCGGGGAGCATATGCGGCGCCCGGCGGAGGTGCTGCAGAGGGTGACCGGCATGCCATACGTGCTGTTCCAGTCGCTGACGGGATTGCGGGGCGCCGACCGGTTCGTCTCACTGATGGCTGCGATTTCAGGCGTGGCGGTGCCGGCCGGGGTGCGCCGTCGCCGGGCGCAATTGCAGGACGCGTTGCTCGACGGACATTTCCATTTCGGAGGCAAGAAAATTGCGATCGCTGCTGAACCAGACCAACTCTACCAACTCGCAACCTTCTTCACCGACATGGGCTCCGACATCGCGGCGGCGGTCGTCACGACCGACATGTCGAAAATTCTGCAGAAAATACCGGCGGAGTCGGTTCAAGTCGGCGATCTCGGCGATTTGGAAGCGCTTGGCGCCGACGCTGATCTTCTCGTTACTCATTCCCACGGCCGCCAGGCGGCGCAGCGCCTTGGCATCCCGCTCATGCACGTCGGCTTCCCGATCTTCGACCGGCTCGGCAGCCAGCACAAGCTCACAATCCTCTATCAGGGGACTCGGGACCTGATCTTCGAGGTTGCCAACATCTTCCAGGCCAACCGCCACGCGCCGACACCTGAGGCGCTTGATCCACTCCGTAAGCGAGACATGCCAGATGAGCTCCGTTCGTCGCCTCTCACTCGTCACTGACGAAGTCCACGCATCGGTGCCGGAACGGCAAGCCGGCGCCTTGCGCGTCGCGATCGCCACGCAAGACATGAAGAGCCTCAACGCCCATTTCGGGTCGGCCAGGCGCTTTGCTGTCTACGATGTCACGCGCGAGGAGTGGGGTCTCGTGGAAGCCGTGGCCTTCGATGATGTTTCCGATGAGAGCGGGAAGCATCGGACTGACGGCGATGATCGCATCACCCCGAAAGTCGAGGCGCTGAGGGGCTGTCATCTCCTGTTTTGTCTGGCTATCGGCGGACCGTCGGCAGCCAGGGTTGTTTCGGCAAAAATCCACCCAATCAAAGTGCCGAAGCCCCAGACCATCCAGGAGGTGCTGTTGCGCACGCAGATGATGCTGAGGACATGTCCTCCCCCCTGGTTGCGCAAGGTGCTGGCGGAGGCAGGCGTCGCCGAAAAGAAACCGTCGTTCGAGGACGAGGACTGAGAGGACTGAAATGAGGAGAACGCGAAATGGATGCCGCGGTTAGCCTTGCTGTCGCCGAGGACGAGGCGGCCCTTGCCACCCCGTTCGTCAAATGCCTCGTGCGGCTGATCCGTGCTCAGGATTCCTACGGGTCATGGGAAGGCAAACCGGATGCCGAGCTGCTGGGCGACTTCATCGTCACCAAGCAACAGCTCCGTGCGATCCCGATCATCGGCGATCCCGATCCGGACGTGCTGTGGCGGCTCAACATGTTTTACGCCGCCGTCGGGCTAACCATCGAGGAGCGCTCCGGCTTGATGGCATCGCCGATGATGGAGATGAGCCATGAGGGTTTCGGGCGCGTCGTTTTGACGTCCGGGCGGTTGGTCGTTCTGTCGAAGACCCTGCGCGACGTCCACCGGTTCGGCTTCGAGACGTTATGGAAACTCGCGGCGGCCGGTACGAAACTGGCCGGCGATGCGACCGCAGCCCTTGAAACCTATCCCGAGGTGGCACGGGCGTGATGGAACCGATTTTCAAGCAAGGGGATCATGTCAGGTTCTGAGGACAGGCAATGGCCAGCCCACTCCACCGAGGCGGTCGAGGCCGATTTGGTTCTTGGGGTAGCGCTGATGAAGCCACTGGTCTTGATCTGTTCGCAAGATGCGGAGTTGTATCTGTTCCTCAGCCACATCCTGGGGGTGGACGGCTTCACAAGTGAGCCGGCAGGCGGCGTGGACGACGCTCTCGCATTGGCCGATGATCGGGAGCTCCAGGCGGTCGTGCTGGACTGCGGGCCAACAAGCGCGACAGGCTCCACAATTTGTGCCCGGCTCAAGGGCGAGCCACGGACCGGCGATCTGCCCGTTATTGCCCTGATCGCGCCAGGTGCCGAGAACCAGCACCTTGATCTGTTGAAGGCAGGCATTGACGAGAGCTTTGTGCGGCCGATCGCGCCGGCCACGCTGCTTGACTGTCTGCGGACGAAGCTGGCGCTGCCGAAGCCAGGTTCAAACGGAATTGAAAACGGCAGTTGGCTCCGCTGCGGCGGGCTCGAGATGAAGCTCGATGCCTACCGGGTTCGCGGCAATGGCCACGACATCCATCTCGGACCTCTCGAGTTCAATCTGCTGCGGCAGTTTCTTGAGACTCCAGGCAAGGTCTTCAGCCGAGACGAGCTGATCGACGCGGCCTGGCCGGACAATATCCATATCGGTGCGCGCACCGTCGACGTCCATATAAGCCGGATCAGAAAGGCGCTGAAGGCGGCTTCGCCAGGCAGCATCATTCGCACCGTCAGGTCGGCCGGCTACTCGCTCGAGAAGCCGGACGACTAAACAGGGCAGGGGTGGGTGCCACTCCCGTCTGCGTCCTGGCCAGGGTAAGTCTTGCGGCTTCGAAACGCGCCTGCGGGCACGACAAACTCAGGGAGAGGCAGTCAGATGGCCTTCAAAAGCCTACTCAGTGTAATGGGAGCTGACCACTCCGATCGGGATGTCAGAACAGCTGCCGGCTTGTGCGCCGAGGTCGGCGCATATCTGTCCGTTCTGATTATGTCGCCTCCTCGGCTCGTTATGTCGCCTCCGCCGCCATGCGATGGCATCCCCGAATGGCCTGAACAACACGCAAGGGCCATTGCCAGACTGGAAAAACGCTACAGGCAAATCGAGACATTTTCCCAGGACATGGCCAGTCTGGAAAAAACATCCAGGGAAATTCATAAACTGCTGAGAGCCACGTGGCGGTGCTATGATGTCGATATTGCCAACTGCGATCGGGCCAGCGTCGGTGAGGCGGTGCGACAGCGCGCGCTCTGTACCGACCTGACAATCGTCGGCCCCGCACTTCTCAACGACATTAGTCTCGGACCTTTAGTTATCGACGGCAGCTTGTTTGACACCGGAAGGCCGGTGCTTGTCGTGCCGAACGGCTCTGAGGCTACTCTGTCGCCACGGCGCGTGCTGGTCGGATGGGATGCGCGAGCCGAGGCGTCCCGTGCGGTTCGGGAAGCGCTGGATCTGCTATCCGGTGCAGAGGAAGTTCGTGTCGCCCTCGTCGATCCGGAGGCGACCTGTAGCGGCGACGAGCCGGGAGCCGACATTGCTGCCTATCTCACTCGGCACGGTGCTCGGGTGTCGGTTGACCGGCTAGCGAGTGCCGGCAAACCGGTGGCCACAGTGCTCGCGCAGCACGCAATCGACACGTCTGCCGACATGATTGTCATGGGCGCGTACGGCAGCCGTCGGCTGCGCGAGCGGCTCTTCGGTGGCGTGACGAGATGGATCGTTCGCAAGCCGCCATTGCCGCTGTTTTTGGCTCGTTGACGGGTTCCCAAGGTGCAGCATGCTGTTCGAAGCTCTACTCCCCTGCGTTATGTATCCTGACGCCAAGTCGCAGAAAGATCGCGGCAAACACGCAGGTTTCGCGAAGCTCCTCGAGCGAATTTGCACGCGCCATCGCGAAGAACATCCCGGACGTCTCGAGCGCGCTCGGGGTTTCTGCACGCCCGAGATGACCGGTGACGCGCAGACCAACGGCCGCGCACAGGTACAGGCGCCTCAATGCGCTCAAAACCACCGCTTCGCAGGTCGACGTCAGGTCGAGAAAGAGAGTCGTTTCAGCGCGGCAGGCCGCGTTCGGACCTTAGCCGCATCGTATTGGCGTTATCACGATTTCCCTCATCACTGGCCGGGAGCTGAACACCGCAACGACCGTGCAGTGGCCAAGGCACCGACCTTCGAGTCGGGACGGTCGGGCTCTTGCCGGCGTCGGCGCGAACGATGGCATCAATCCCATGTCATCGCCTAGGATGGTAGCCCGGGTTAGTGCGGACGGCGGCATCTTCGTTTTCGGTCGGTCGGGCCCGACCCCGCTTGGCGACAGAGCGGTCTTTGGGTTGTCAATTTCGCCAACGCTTACATTCCCACCATGAATTCCCGTTGCACCTGAGCACCGGGAATACAGAAGATAGACACAAAGCAGGATTCCCGCAGAGTTCACCGGCAGGCACATGCCGGCTCTCATCCTGATCTTTTCGCCCCGATCATGGTCGTCAGATCTGACGATTCGGTATTCACGAGCCGCAGTTGAACCGGCTTCGTCGTAAAGAACTCCTATGCCGCCAGCCAGGAATTCAATCGCAAGCGGGGGAGGCGGCGCAGGAGGGGCACGGATGAAGCGGCCCCTTGCAAGTGGCGAGGTCCGCTACCGCCTCCGGACCGGAACGGCAAGAAGCTCAAGCGAGGTGGCGTTAGTAGAGGATGATGACGATCCTGATGGTTGCCAAGACAGTCATCATGGCCTTCTGCTTGTCCCTTAACCCAAATTATATGTTGCGTCGTCCGTAGCCACACTTTTCTGACCGCGACGCGGGGTGCTTGTCCAAAACCTGACAGCGACAGACAACATGTCAGGTTCGCTACAACCGGCCATCTTGGACGCTGTGAAGGTTTTTCAATGCGAAATCATGCGCTTAACGCGCGCTGTGCGCGCTGGCACGGCCTTTGCTAATTGACTGTTGCAGATTGTGATGTGGTAACACTGAGTGAAGGCTGACTGCATGCATATGCGCGAGACGATAGCTCTCCTTTCTTTGAACCCTTGTGCCCCTCTCTAAGAGGGAAACAAGCTCGGGCATTAGGTGGTGAAACCTGCGGCAACAGCTTTGGAGAGCAAGATGGTATTGCGGATGGAGTCACCGGCTCCTTCGATCAAAGTGGAGAACTGGCTGCGTGGCGAGCCCCTTGCGAACTTCCAGTCCGGCAAAGTGTATGTCGTTGAATTTTGGGCAACTTGGTGCGGACCATGTTCGACGGAGATGCTCCAACTGATGCTGTTCCAGGAAATATACAAGGACAGCGGACTTGAGGTCGTCGGGATAGCGGCGGATGAAGACGCTCCAACGGAAGTTGAGGCCCGAAGCAAGTTGGACGCATGGTTGACCGACAAGTGCTCGAATCTGAACTATCGGATCGGGTTCGACTTCACAGGCGAAATGAAGAAGCTTTGGAGGGAACCCAGCTTTTCCGTCGGGATTCCGACCTCGTTCGTGGTCGACCGAGACGGCCACATCGCTTTTATCGGTCATCCGAGCCAACTCGATGAGGTTTTGCCGGAAGTGCTGAACGGCAGCTGGCGCACCAGCGATAAAGCTAAAGCCGCCGATACGGAGCGGCTCGCCACAAGCGAACCTATGGCGCGCGAGCAAGCGTTGAAAAAGCCGATCGATGACAGATTCTGGGCGGCGGTGAAGTTGGAAGATTGGAAGACGGCGCTCTGGGCAATCGAAGAGGGCATCGCCTTGATGCCGGACGACATCAATTTCCGCCTGGCTCATGCGCATCTGTTGCTGCACAAAATCCAAGACATGTGGACCGGCTTGCCCGTCATACGCCAATTGGTTCGCGACGCGATCGACAAAAACTCCGAGGATTGGATGGTTTCGGCGCTAGACCAACTTTTCCATCCGGCCAATGACCATTCGCGCCTTCCCCCTGCTGAACGCTTCGCGATGGGCAAGGAGCTGTCCGAACACATCCTGGCACTGAATCCTCCGCACGGCGACAGCCCTAAGTCCCAGTCTTATCCGGCAGTCGCCCGGTACTATCACGAGAACGGCAACAACGATCGCGCGATCGAGTTGGTCGAACTGGCACTGACGTCGCTGGACGGTCCGGAGCCTATCCCGGACGAACTGAAAGAGCACCTTCTACCGGATCTCCTGCAGGCCCTGGCCAACTACAGGGGTGGCAAGGTTTGTTACGGCGCTCTCTGTGCGGCTCCGCAAAACAAGCTTCCCGGAGGTGCCAAAGCGCGGCCGCGCGAGAAGAGTCCATAAAAAGGAGGATGGTCGGGATGTTCACTGGCCAATTCGTCCATTTCCCTGGCGTGGCCGCAAGCAGGCCCCGTGCAGCACCGGATGGATTGTTTGCAGCGGGGTCGAGGCTCGAATCTTGCGGTGACCTGTGGCCGCATCACGGTGGAAGGGATGCTCGACGCGGATCCGCGTGGAAGGCCTTGCAGTCGAAGACACGACCAAGCTCGGCCACCGAGGCATCAATTCCATGGAATTGGCCGCCCCGAGCCGGGCGTCGGCTGCGCAAGTGTGCCCGAGGCAACCGTCTTCGAAAAAAGAAAGAGTTCTTCGCGGAAGAGGACAGAAATTGAGGAGATATGAAATGTCTGATGCCGCGGTTAGCCCCGCTGCCAACGAGGACGTGGCGGCCCTTGCCGCCCCGTTCGTCAAATGCCTCGTGCGGCTGATCCGTTCTCAGGAATCCTACTGCTTATGGGAAGGCAGATCGGACGCCACGCTGCTGGCCGACTTCATCGTCACCAGAAAAAAGCGCCATGTGTTCCCTGGCATGGGCTATTCCGATCCGGACGTGCTGTGGAGGCTCGATATGTTTTACACCGCTGTCGGGCTTGCGATCGCGGAGCGTTTCCGCCCGGTGACATCGCCAATCGTGGAGATGAAACCAGTCAGGCCTTCGGGCGCGTGCTTTTCAGGGGCGGGCAGTTGGTCGTTCTGCCCAGACCTGCATCAGTTCGGCTTCGAGACGTTCCGGCAACTCGCCGAGGCCGGTACGAAACTGGTCGACGATGCGACCGCAGCCACTGAAGCCTGTCCCGACGTGGCGCGGGCATGATGAAACCAATTTGCGAGGAACGATCAATGTCAGACCTTGAGGCGTTGCGGAAGAAAGTTCGCAAGCTGCAGTCCCGTGCGGGCACAGCGAAGATGGAATTGCACGACCTTGCCGAGGACCTCCCGGTCAACTGGACTGAGATCAAGGCGGTTGCCGAGAAAACGTTCACCGTGTTTGCTGAGTGGGACGCAGCCAAGAAGGACCTCGCTGCACTGGAGAATGCGCGATGAGCAGCGCTTTCGTCACCCGCGACGGCTCCAAATGGATGCCGGAGTATCTCACCGCTATCGATGGCACGACCTGCATCGGCTGCGGCCGCTGCTTCAAGGTCTGCTCGCGCGAGATCATGCACCTCTACGGCGTCGACGACGCGGGTGAAATCCTCGGCGCCTGTGACGGCGAGGACGACGACGACTTCGACGGCGAGCTCAATCGCATGATCATGGTCGTCGACCATGAAGGCCGCTGCATCGGCTGCGGAGCCTGCGCCCGCGTCTGCCCGAAGAACTGCCAGACCCATGTCGCGGCCGACAAGGTCGCTGCATGATATGGCGCACAAACCAGGAGAACGGCGTTGCCCCTTAGAATCTTTTATCGCGTCCTGTGGCTGGTCCTGTGCGGCAACGCTCTGACCGTCTACGTGGCTTCTCATTCCATCCGCGCAGTTGTCGTCACAACGCTGGCTTGTTGGCTGCTCCTCCAGGTAGGCTATTTCGGTAGCGTGCTCTTTCTGATCTGGCGGTCCGGCTGTGCTAGCAGAAATGGCCGAATGGCTGAGCATGTCGGCAGTTGCAAGGAGGTTGGGTCCCAGCCGTCAGACCATGACGAGGTGACGAATGAATCTGCAGATTTACTCCATCAAATGCTAGCCATATCGCTGCTGCTGCCTTGATTTGTCATGACCTTGCCCCTCTGATCTAATCCGGTTTGAAGTTCGTTCTGGCCCATAGAGAGGACCAGGACATGAAACGTAGCCGCTTCTCTGAAGAGCAGATCATCGGAATTTTGAAGGAACATG
>NZ_JAOWPT010000021.1 GCF_025753855.1 Mesorhizobium sp. ZC-5 | reverse complement strand
CCAGGCGGAGGATCCTGCCAATCGGAGAAGGTTCGGATCGGAATGCTGCGCCGCAGCGCGGTGGACGCTGTACTGCGACGGCGTCTCGGCCCACCAGCGATGTCTCGAACCTCGCGAAGCGCGCGGTCGATCGTGGCCGCGCTCATCGCCAATAGCCGAGTGCGGATCTCGGCGGTTAGATGCAGATGCCCGTGACGCTCCATCGCCTCCACCAAAATCGGAATCAGCATCTTCAGACGCTTGCCGCAGATGCGATCTGAAGCTTCCCAGAGCACGATCAGCGCTTCGCGCACCGCGTCGTCATAAAGCCGGCGCTCCGGTCGCGGGCCCGAACGCTGCGCCGGTGGTCCATTCCGCAGCAACCGCATGGCATGCTTGCGGTGAAAGCCGCTTACCGCCGCAAATTCATCGAGAATGCGCGACTTATCTGCCCGATCGCCTCGGGCGTAGCGCTTTGCTACCACCTTCACCAGCTCATCCCGCGTCGCCATGCTTATCCGCCTCATCTGATTTGCTCCCGCCACCAAACTGCGGGGAGCAAATCAGATGAGGCAACGGCCCAACATCCGGGAGCAGTTCAGGCGATGCAATGCGCCTTAGAGCTTGATCGCCGCGCAGCCGGTTCCCGCCATGACGCGTGCAGCATTGCGGAAGGCCAGCTCGGGGCTTTCCTCGTAGGAGCCGAATGGGATGTCGACGATCAACAGCGCCTGTTCGAGGCCACGGCGCACGGCCTAGCCGTGCATGATCATCATCTCAAGCGTGCCCAGCGTCGACGGCAAGCCGTGGAGTACCATGCCGACGCTGTCGCCAACGAGAACAATGTCACTGCCGATCAACGAGCTTTGCGATCGGCGTAGTATAGGCCGTCAGGCAGACGAGTGCCACCCTTCCGGGAACGAATATCCGGCGGTGTGATCGCCCTCGTATTAGCAACCGCATTCAACAAGGGCTTCTCCCCCAACGTTACCAACCATGGGGTGCCGCGTTTGGCACACTTCTGGAGCCGACGATTATCCGTGGAGAACCAGATCAAGTCGGTTGAGCTGCGTTCTTAGCGGAGCTCTGCCCAATCAGTGCAAACAATCCGGCTCCACAGATCAGGGCTGCCCCCACGACGGTGGTGAATCTCGGCACTTCGTCGAAGAACAGAAACCCCCACAATGGCACCCATAGGATGGCGCTGTACTCGAAGACGGCGACGTTCCCCGCTGGCGCAAGCCGGTAAGCCTGCGCAAGCAATGTCATTCCGGCAGATGCGATTACGCCACAGCCGGCCATCAGCAACGTATCGTTGAGCGTTGGCCAGACCCATGGGCGCATAAGGAAGGCAAGACTCGGGTGACCAGCATCTTTGAGGGCGCTCGAACTCACGAGCGCGGCCAACACGGGCGCGCCAATGAGGAAGGCCAAATTCTGATAGAATGTGATAACTGCGGCGCTCTCGCTGTCGCCAAGTTTCCTCGCCAGGATCTGTGCCGACGAGTAGAGGGCTGCAGCCAAGAGGGTTAACGCAGATGCCCATTCGAAGGCCGCAAGACCCGGTTCCAACGTGATGATCACGCCGATCAAACCCACCACCAGAGCCATAAAGGTGGTCTGGTGAGGTCGCTCGCCGAGGAAAAGAATTCCGAGCCCTGCAATGATAAGTGGAGCGACAACATAGAGCGCGATAGCATCGGCCAAAGGCAGCGCTGCGATTGAAAGATAGTAGCAAAGGTATGCGCCTAGGAGGATCACTGCACGAATGGTCAGCAGCCCGGCACGCTTTGAAAGAAGGAACCGAATACTCCCGGTCGCGCGCACCAACACCACCAGTATGGGCAATGCGACAATTGATCGAACCGTTATCGCTTGGGTGACCGAATACGTGTCCGAGAGCCCTTTCATAATCGCGTCCTGCAGCGAGAAGATGAAAACGCCCAGGCACAGAAAGCCTGTAGCTGCCAGGGAATTCTTGTGCATGGGGTGCTCCGCGTGAGACGACGCAGCCAGCGCCGATTCGGTGGTCTCGATTGGGCTTGTACAACTGCACATGTAATCCACCAGTTTGCGCCACTCCCCGGCCGGGTATATTCTTCGGCGGACCGGTACGCCTCAAGGATTTCATTTCTACGCGTCTTCATTCGGGCGGTTCAGTGTGTAGACGCTATCATTTGCGCCGGGCCCGACAGTTGCGCAAAAAACTCATCTGCCGCATGACATTATTTCGACCTTCGGCTGACCTTGCCAAAGATGTAGTGGGTGGACACCGCAGTTTGAGCTCGCAACTTCGGTTGTCGACTTCGGGTAGCTACGCGGGCCGCAGTTCCAAGCGGGGTGGCCTACCGGTGAACCTCCTACCGGCAGGGCTTTTTGGACCCCGGAAAAGCTGATTGCACCACCACAACGATTTTTTCCCGTGTGAGATCGATCATCGGCATTTTGTGCTATGCTACCGCCGCCGCGTATCATGGCGCATCTAGCGCTATACTGCGATTATTCGTGGAATAGCGATCCTGTTTGAAAGGTTATTTTAATCCAAACTAGGTCCCGTTACCCGACGCCGGTTCCTTATTGCCGTGCCGTTGGCCGCGATGCAGGGACAGCGATTCTCCTTGCTGCGACCTGAACTCTTGAGGCGTCCGCAAGTAACGAGGGCGAAAGACGCGGCTCAGGTGCGAACCGTCGCAGAAGCCGCATTCCAGGGCGATGCTTGAAATCGACCTGTCGGTTCTCAGCAGAAGATGGCGAGCGTGATCGAGCCGTATCTGGGTGTAGACCGTCTGAGGCGAGGTATGGAGTTCCGATCGAAAGCGGCGCTCGACCAGTCGTTTGCTTATGTTGAGCTTGTCGGCTATCCGGCCGATAGTCAGCGGAACCTCAAGGTGGTGCTGCATCAGCAGCACTGCGCGTTTCAGGATTTCGTCCCGGACGACAACCTCAAGGCGCCCGGTCGGCTGCGCCGTCTCACCCTTTGCCGCCTCGTTGAACATCATAATCCGCAAACTCTTGGAGGCCAGGGCTTTGCCGAGGTGCCTGTCGACGAGGAAGGCTGCAAGATGCGCGGCGCTCGCGCCGCCCGAACAGGTCAGCCGGTCTCGATCGACAACGAAAATCTGGTCGGAAATGGCCTGAAGGCCCTCGAAAAGTCGCAGGAAATCCGAATTGTGGAACCAGCTGACGCAACACCTATAACCGTGCATCAGACCGGCACGGTGCAAGATGAACGAACCGGTACACAACCCCACGAGAGGCACGCCAGCCTCGGCAGCGACCCGCAAATGGTTGTCAAACCGGGTGTCGACAAGGAGGCTTTCCTCTTCGAGAACCCCGCCAACGACCACCAGGTAGTCAAAGCGGCGAAGATCTCCGATCCGTTCATGGGGAGAAATCGCAACGCCGCAGCTGGACAGGATCGGCGACATATCGGGCGATATGACACGCCATTGGCAGTGGATTGGGCGGCTTCGGTCCCCATCGTCGGCAGCAAGTCGCAGCACGTCTACGAAATTTGCGAACGCCCCAAGTGTAAAGCGGTGGAGGAGGAGAAACCCGACGGATAACGGGGCAGGCTCGCGCCCTGGCCTTTGAGCCTGATTTTTGGTGAAGAAATCACCGTGTCGCAAATATACCGCCATGTTGACGCAACTATCCTTTCGTGGATTTGCCCCTTCGATCAGATTATGGCGCGGGCGGGTTCTCGCCTGTCGCTCGAAGAACAAGGCGGAGAGTCTGATCATGGTCCATCACTGGTCCCACGGCGCCTGGGCGTCGGCTTCTGCCATTGAACCGATTACTGTCGCCCTCTACTTGGCACCTGGATTCGAACTTCTCGCCGTGTCGTCCGTCTTGGACGTCTTCCGCCTCACCAATAAAGTCGCCGGGCGTGAAGCCTTTCGCTGGCGTATTGTTTCCCACCTGGGTGGAACCGTGAGGGCCAACTGCGGCATCGTTTTCACGGCGGACGCCGACTTGGCACAGGAGCGCAGGTATTTGATGCAGCCTGAACGCCCGGTACTGGCTCTGGTCTTCGGTGATGAGCCTGATGGAGGACCTGAAACCAAGGTGCTGAGCGCATGGTTGCGCGAATGCCGGCAGCGCCGCATTGACACGGGCGCATTCGGGAGTGGTGTCGCTGCTTTGGCGAAAGCGGGTCTGCTGAATGACCGCAAGTGCGCCGTCCATTGGGAAGCATTGCCGGCCTTCAACGAGCGGTTCATGCGCGTCGAGGCTGCGGCGACCATCTACGAGGTCGACAACAACATCTGGAGTTGCGCCGGCGGCACGGCAGCCTTCGATATGATGGTCGAGCTTGTGAAATATCATTGCGGCGAACCTGTCGCGGTGAGTGTTGCGGAGTTGGCCGTTGCGGGCCGTGTGCGCACAGGCGAGGAGCGCCAGCGGCTGCCGCTTCTGCGTCAGCATGGCAGGCTCAACCCCACGGTCGTGAAACTCATCGAATTGATGCAGAGGAATTTGGCAGCCCCGCTGACCATGGCGGACCTTGCGGCGGCTGCAGGGCTGTCGCGGCGGCAGGTGGAACGCCTCTTCCGCAATGATATCGGTCGCTCTCCCTGCCGCTACTTCCGGGAATTGCGATTGGAACACGCGAAGCTCCTGCTTGCCCAGTCGGCGATGCCCGTTCTGGAAATCGCGGTATCCTGTGGCTTCGTGTCCGCCTCCCACTTTTCGAGGTGTTTCCGCCAGGCACATCAGATAGCGCCTCACAAAGCCAGAAATCTTCCGGCCGGAAGATTTCTCGGCGTGCCAACGGCAGCACAACCTGGCACCGTCCATACGCACCCTGATTTGGATCTGCACCAAAATAGGGCGTGATATTATGCCGATAAGTTCAATAGCCGGCTTCCCGGTTGAACAACGGAAAGACCTCAAGTCCGCGCTCAAGACGGCGCACGTTGGTGGCGATCACGGCTACGGCGCTCGATGCAAATGTGGCCCCCGACATATGCGGCGTGATGTACACCTGGGGGTGAGTCCAATAGCGATGCTCGGGAGGGAGCGGTTCCTGGGCAAATGCATCTAACGCGGCGCCGGCGAGATGGCCGCGGTCGAGCGCGTCAAGCAGGGACTCGTCGTGGACGACTGCGCCGCGGCTGATGTTGACAAAAAAGCTGCCCGGGGGCATGACCGCGAATATCTTCTCATCGAGAAAGTGCCGCGTCTTCGGGGATAGCGGAAGGGCGTTGATGACGACGTCGATGCGACTCAGGAAGTCTCGCAGGGTATCCGTTCCGGAAAAGCAGTCGACCCCCTCGATCTGTCGCGCGCTGCGGTCCCACCCGCTGACGGCGTAACCAAAATCGCGGATGCGGCTGGCGACTTCTGTGCCGATGCGACCCAAACCGAACACCCCCGCGCGAAACTCTTTCGTAGGGACGATCTGCTTACGATGCCAGATCCGGTCTTTCTGCTGGGAACGGTAGTCCGCGTAGCGCCGGTGGAACGTCAGCACCCAGTAAAGGGCATGGGCCGCCATGTCTCGGGCCACGGCCGGGTCGGCGAGGAGAATCACCGGGACGTCAGGCAGGCTTGTATCTGCCACGAAATGTTCGGCCCCGGCGCCGAGGGAGAAAATTGCCTTGAGATTCGGATAGCGGTTAAGATCACCTGCGGGGTGGTTCCAGACCATCGCATAGACGACTTCATCGGGATCAATCGGTTCACCGAACACTTTGACAGGCAATTCAGGAAGCTGGCGGCAGAGTTCCCTCCGCCAGCTTTCATTGTCGTAGCCATGATTATTCAACAGGATGGTCATCGGTTCGGGTGCCCCCGGCTGGAAGGAATTCGGCCCGCACGGAAGGGACGGCGGGTCGTTCGACCTCCGTGCGGGGCGTTGAAAAAATGTTGCCACAGGAACCCCGGCCAGTGTCTGCCGAGGATCAAGCTGTCAGTTTAATAGCGGTAAGAAGGATCGACCCGGTCGCATTGGCGCAACAGCGCAGGCCATTCATATTTACCGAGCGGGAAATCGTCATACTGCCGATGTGCTAGCCGCCAGATGTCTTCGCGGCTCTTGTCGAGCTTGAGGCCGGTAGAATAGGCATCGATCAGAACTCGGCACGCTCGGACCGTATAATATAGGTTCATGAAGGCTTCGCCGGCGTTGGCACCAACCGCGAGAAACCCGTGGTTCTTCATGATCAGGCATTTCTTGCCTTCGATGTTCTTGGCGAGACGATCCCGCTCCTCAAGGGTCAGCGACAGGCCTTCCCAGTCGTGGTAGCCGATGTCGCCCCAAAGCATCGAGCCGTCCTGTGTCAGGAATTCCAGGCCATCCTGTAGTGCTGTGATGGCCAGGCCTGCGGGCGCGTGGCTGTGGAAGACCACTTTCATGTCGTGATGGGTGTTGTGGATCGCTGAATGGATGACGAAACCCGCAGTATTGACGTCCGGCGGGCCGTACAGAACCTTGCCCTGTTCGTCGACCTTGATCAGGTTCGACGCTGTGACCTCGTTATAGAGTAGGCCGAAGCGGTTCAGGAGGAACTGGTGATCGGTACCTGGAACCCGCATCGTGATGTGGTTCCAGATCAGATCGTCGTAGCCGTACATGTTGGCGAGGCGATAGAGGGCCGCAAGGTCCACTCGCGCTTCCCATTCTTCCTTGGAGATGTTGGCGTGGCCGCCCTGGACGCTGAAGTCCTCGGCTTTCATCTCGTATGCCATTGGTAATCCTTTCGCTTATATCGTGTCAGGTGGAACGAAGGAATGTGCCGTTCTGCTCTTCCAGGAGCTTCACAGCCATGAGGTGGTTTTGATCGAAACCGTATTTGTCGACAGCTTTTTTGTAGACCGCCTCGACCTGCTCGCACATCGGCAGCGTGGCGCCGACAGATCCTGCGAGCTCCAGGGTCAGGGCCATATCTTTGTGTGCAAGCCCGAGTGCAAATCCCGGGTCATAGCTGCCGTCCAGAATCGCCGGGCCGTATCGATTGGCGACGTAGCTCGCCCCGGTACTGCCCTGGATGATCCCCAGCATGGTATCTGCGGGAACCCCGCCTTTGACCCCGAGCATGAGGGCCTCGCTGAGGGCCACGGAGTTGAGGTAGCATAGCACGACCTGTGCAATCTTGGCGACGTAGCCGGCTCCATGAGGCCCTAGGTGCATGACCCGGTTGCCGATCTTGTCGAGGACTGGCTTGCAGCGGGCAAAGACTTGGGCGTCTCCACCGACCATGATCATCAGCGTCCCGGCTGCGGCGCCTTCAATGCCGCCGGAGACCGGAGCATCAAGGAAATCGATCCCGCAAGCATCGGCGGCCGCGCGGATGCGACGCTCGCATTCGAGGTTGTTCGTTGAGAGATCGATCCATACCGCACCTTTCGGCAACGCGGCAACAATGCCCTTCTCTCCGAGCGCCGCAGACTCGATGATTTTTGGGTTAGGTAGGGAGGTGAACGCGATGTCGGCGCCAGAGGCGGCCTCGGCTGCAGTCGTGGCCGCTGAGATCGCCTGGTTGCCGGCTGCCGCTCCGGTTGATCGGACGGCATCGACCTTATTTGAATCGAGGTCGAAAAGCGCGAGTTCGTAGCCGCCGCGCGCCAAGTTGCTGGCCATAGGCCCGCCCATATTGCCCAACCCGATAAATGCAATCCGCATAGATGTCTCCGTTCAGGGGCAGCCGGCGCTTCGACCTCCGGGGGAGCCCGCCCAAATTTGGCATGTCTCCAGTTGGCGCTGTCATCACTGGATCCCGCAATCCACTCTTTCTCACCCGCATTGACGTGGCAAACGAATATAATTATCGAGTCATATCGAAGAATTCGATTTGAGGACGGCTTTGCGTTGAATATTGAGCACATTCGGGCATTCTTGGAGGTTGGCAGCACCGGCAGCTTCCAACACGCCGCCGATCAGTTGAACGTCACGCAGTCGACCATCAGCGCTCGAATCAAGTCCCTCGAGCGCCGGCTAAACCGCCAACTGTTTCACCGTAAGCGTAACGGAGTGGCTTTGACGACCGGCGGGCATCAGTTCCACTCCAGCGCCATCAATATCGTCCGGGCCTGGGAGCGCGGCCAGCAAGTCGCAACCCTGCCGGAGGGCCTGAATGCCTTCGTCACGCTCGGCGTCGAAGACAATCATTGGCCCCGCGTGGTGCCCGGCTGGCTGGAACGTATGGCCAAGGCCCTGCCGGATGGAGTCGCGAGCGCCATCGCCGAGCGCTCGGATACGCTTATGGAGAAACTCCGAGCGGGACTGCTCGACATTGCCGTGCTTTATGATCCGCGCCATTGCGCGGAGGCGCGCATCGAACCGCTCATCAGCGAAGAACTCGTGATGGTTTCGACAACACCGCGCGCGGTGGAGAGCGGGGTCGTTCCTGGCTACGTTTTCGTGGATTGGGGGGAAACGTTCCGGGCGCAGCATAGCATGCATTTTCCGGGCGTCTTCAGCCATAAACTCACGATCCGCAGCGCCGCGGTGGCCATGGATCACATCCTCGCTAGCGGTGGTTCGGGCTATTTCCTGGCCGAATCCGTGGCACCGCACGTCAAGTCCGGCCACCTGCATGTGGTCAAGGGTGCGCCGCGCTTTCAACGAACAGTCTTCGTAGCCGTTCGTATTGACGTCATTGCACCTGAATTTATGGAAACCGCTGTGAAGGCATTGCGTGAGGCGATCGCCTGAACCTCAACCTGCACAAAGGAATCTCATGAAAATCACCGCGTTGAAGACTCGACCGACAGACGTTCCTTTTGCTAAGCCGATCACAACTGCCATTCACAATATGCGTTCGGTCGGATGCCTGCTTGTCTATCTGGAGACCGATGTCGGGCTCGTGGGCCAGAGTTATATCTTCACGTTGAATGCCGTCCGGCTCAAAGCCTTCGACGAGATGGTCCGTGGCTTTTCGCATCGCATCGTGGGCCAGGACCCTCACTATGTGACGGCGATCAATTCAGCCATCTGGTCCGAAATCAATCCAACTGGCTATGCTGGCGTCACGATCTCGGCGCTTTCCGCGCTCGACACGGCCTGTTGGGATCTGGTCGGCAAAAGCGCGGATCGGCCACTGCATCACCTTTTCGGAGCGTGCCGAGATCGCATCCGCACATACGCCAGCGGCGGACTCTGGCTTTCCCAGAGCATCGACGAACTGGTTGATGAGGCGGCGATCTTTCTTAACCAGGGGTTCCGGGCGATGAAGGTGCGTGTCGGCAACAAAGACCCTAGAAAGGATCTCGAGCGCGTCAAGGCAGTCCGAGAGGCAGTCGGACCCTCCATCGAAATCCTCACGGACGCCAACCAGGCGCTCACTCCAAAGCAGGCGATCCGTCTTGGCAGGATGCTTGAGGACCTCGACATCGGCTGGCTGGAAGAGCCGGTATCTGTGCATGACCTCGTGGGCCAGGCCGAAGTTCGTAATGCGCTCGACATGGCGATTGCTTCGGGTGAGACGGAGTGGACACGCTTCGGCATCCGCAACACGATCGAGGCCCGCGCCGCCGATGTGTTGATGCCGGACCTCCAGCGGATTGGTGGACTTACCGAAATGCGCCGGGTGGCGGCTTTGGCGGAAGCGTACTGCCTGCCCATTTCCACCCATATTTTCACCGAGCACAGCCTGTGCATCGCAGGATCTGCCGCCAATTGCATCTCCGTGGAACACATGCCGTGGTATGCGCCGCTGTTCCGCGAACAGATGGAGATCGTGGATGGCGACATCCTCATACCCACCCGTCCCGGAGCCGGTTTCACGTTTGATGAAACTGCTGTGGAGCGCTTTGCGATCGACTGACGGCTCGTTTGGACATCGAAAAAGTCGATGTCAGGGTCGAATTATATTCGTTAGTTAAATGTTCGGCATTCCTATAATTCCTGATGTGGGGAACCGCTCCGGCGACTTCATAGCTGCTGGGGACATCGCCTGGAATTGGAATACCAACAGGAGAAAACAATGCTCTCACACTCGCTTAAACTCACCGCCGCAGCCTTTATCGCTACCATCGCCGCGACTGCGGCCGAAGCCAAATGCGGTGACGTCACCATCACGGAGATGAACTGGGCCTCGGGATCGATCGTCACCGCTGTCTCTAAGTTCCTGATGGAACAGGGCTACGGCTGTAAGGTCACGGTTGTTCCTTCGGCTACTGCTACTGCGGTGACATCGGTTGCAGAGACCGGCCGTCCCGACATCGTCACCGAACTCTGGCTTAACGGCGCGCCAGCATACCCAGCATTGGTGACCGCCGGCAAAGTTAAGACCTTGGGCCATATCCTGACCCCCGGCGGCATTGATGCATGGTGGGTCCCACAATACCTCGTTGACGAACATCCGGAACTTGCGAAGATTGATGGCATTCTGGCCCATCCCGACTGGGTCGGCGGCAAGTTTCATAATTGCCCCGAAGGCTGGGGTTGTAAAATCACGAACGACCATTTGGCTGAGGCTTTCGATCTGAAAGGCCACGGCATCGAAGTTTTCAATCACGGCTCCGGAGAGACGCTGGCCGCAGCGATCGCCGCTGCCAACGAGAACAAACAGCCTTGGTTCGGTTACTATTGGGGTCCAACATCCGTTCTAGGCAAGTACAAGATGGTCAAGGTCGACATTGGTCCATATGTCCCCGAAATCCATGCCTGCAATGCAGTGGAAACGTGCAAGACACCCGGCAAGTCGGCCTATCCGCCGGCAGAGGTGGTGACAGCAGCGACAACGGATTTCGAGAAGCGCGAGCCCGAGATTGCAGCGCTAATGTCCAAGGTGACGTTCACAACCGAGCAGATGAACGAAATACTGGCGTGGCAGGATGGCAAGAAGGCTTCGGCCGATGAGTCAGCGGTCCACTTCCTGACCACTTATAAAACGGTGTGGGCGGACTGGCTCAGCCCTGAGGCGAAAGAAAAGCTTTCGGCCGTCTTGAAGTGAGATCAACAAGCGCGCTCTCCGGGCACCACCCACGCTGTGTGTGGGTCTAGTGGTTGACTTGGCAAAATGCTTGGCGGCACCTCAAGCACATCGACAAGCACCTCTCGGTCAATTCTGGTGGCCGCGCCTTGACGGGCGTGGCTGCCGGATTGCGGCGATTTAAGGCTCGAAATGTCAGCTTACGAAAAAGCTTTTGACTCCTTGGGGCTGCGGTCCTGGTGCGACGCCGGCGCCATCGGCGGGCCGATGTCGATGGACGATCTACTCGCCAAGGCCGGCGCGGCGGGGACCGAGCAAACCGAATTTTTCCCGTTTCCGTCCCTGGATGTCCTTCACAAGGCGTGCGGCGCCTTCCCACGGACCCGCGACATGACGGCCGGATTGGAACGTCTGTTCCTGGACGTGAAAGACCCCGTCAAAGTCGTTCTGGACCCGGTGACGCAGCCCTTGAGCTGGGCGTTGCGCAACACCATCGATCTGATGCAGTCACTTCCTTGGTGGGCTGCTATCCTGATCCTGGTCGCCATCGCTCATTTCGCCGGGCGTCGCACCGGCGTGACGATCTTCGTGCTGGTGGTGTTCCTAGTCTTGGCGTTCATCGACCATTTTGGTTACGCCATGCAGACCCTCGCCATCATCATGGTCTGCACATTCATCTGTGTCCTGTTCGGCGTGCCGATCGGAATTGCGATGTCACGCAGCAACCGGTTGGAGCGGTGGCTGACGCCTTTTCTCGACCTGCTGCAGACGTTGCCCACTTTTGTCTATCTCATCCCGCTGATCTTCCTGTTCAGCGTCACGGAGCCGAAGCTGTACGGCATCGCGATCATTCTCTATGCGATCGTGCCGTCGATCAGGCTAACGAACCTCGGCATACGGCTAGTGGACAAAGACGTTCTCGAGGCCGGAGAGGCGTTTGGCATGACCTCCTGGCAAAAGCTCTATCGCGTCCAGCTGCCCCTCGCGCTGCCGAACATCATGGCCGGTATCAACCAGACAATCATGTTGTCGTTATCTATGGTCGTGATCGCTTCGCTGGTCTCCGCGCCTGGCCTTGGAACTCTTGTCCTTCGCGGCATCAACAAACTCGAACTCGGCGTCGGCCTTGTCGCGGGCCTCGGCATCGTGCTCCTGGCCATTGTTCTCGACCGAGTCAGCCGAGCAGCCCTCCAGCGCGTCAATAAGATGCATCAGTCGCGGACATGAGCATGACCGAGAGCTTCGTATCCATCCGCAACCTGTACAAGATCTTCGGCAACAACGCGCCGGCCATGGTGTCCTACGCGAAGGCCGGGATGCACAAGAAGGACATGCTGCAGGCCTACGGCCATGTACTTGGGCTGCGCGACATCAATGTGGAGATCAAACAAGGCGAGATCACGGTGATCATGGGCCTTTCGGGCTCCGGAAAATCGACCCTCATTCGACACCTCAACCGCCTCGTCGACCCCACGGCGGGTGAGGTCATAGTCAACGGGACGGACATCATGAAACTCGATCGGGCGAGGCTGCAGCAGCTACGCCGGACCCAGATGTCTATGGTTTTTCAAAAGTTTGCGCTGCTGCCCCATGAAACGGTCCTCCGCAACGCCGGCATGCCATGCTCTGTGCGTGGGGACGGGCGGGCCAAAACCGACGAGACGGCCCGCAAATGGCTCAGCAGAGTCGGCCTCGCGGGCTCGGAGGGGCTGTATCCTCACCAACTGTCGGGAGGCATGCAGCAGCGCGTCGGCCTTGCGCGGGCGCTAACTTCAAACTCCGAGCTCATGCTCATGGATGAAGCCTATTCGGCGCTTGACCCGCTTATCCGCTCAAGCATGCAGGACCTCCTCTTGGAATTACAGAAGGATCTCCAGAAGACCGTCGTCTTCATCACGCATGACCTAGATGAGGCCCTCAAGCTCGCCGACCATCTGGTGATCCTGAAGGACGGCGAAATCGTGCAGCAAGGGGAACCGCAATACATCCTCCTCAACCCGGCCGACCCTTACATCGAAGACTTCGTCAGCGATATCAACCGCGCCCGGGTGCTTCGCGTCCGATCCGTAATGGAAAAGACTATCGTCGAGGATGATGGCTATGAAGTCCTCGACGGGGACGAAACCCTGGAGCGAGCGATCCTGCGATCCCACGGTGCCGCCGACAAGTCATTTGCGGTGCACTCGAACGGGGCCCGGGTGGGCACTCTCAAGATGACTGACGTTTTGAAGGCGCTCGTACCCACGGCGACGACAGGACGGAACCACAGCAACGTTTAGGTTAGGACCACGACGATGGGTTTCCCTTGGCGCTCTTCAACCGAATGGACCTCGCTGTTGCCGAACAAATGCCGTAGGCCATGGCTGCGAGGATTTTTGCAAAGGCTTTTCAGGCGTCCCGGAAAGTGAATCCATGAGTCCTCTGATCACAGGTTACGGGGCTCCGGTTTTGGGCATTGTCTCAGAAGTCATCGGCTCATCTCTGTTGCCCAGAACACAGCAATTTACGAAGCTTGGACCCACTGCCGCTGCCATTTGGAACGACGAGGCCTATTCGGCACTTGACCGACTAATCCGGTCCAGCGTGCAGGACCTTTTGTTGGACCTGCAAAACGATCTTCATAAAACGGTCGTTTTTATCACCCACGATCTCGACGAAGCCTTGAAGCTCGCGGATCATCTCGTGATCCTGAAGGATGGCGAAGTCATCCAACAGGGTGAGCCCCAAGACATTCTACTGAACCCGGCGGACCCTTACATCGATAATTTCATGAGCGATATCAACAGGGCGCGCGTACTTCGCGTTCGATCCGTCATGCAAACGGGGCCCGTGTCGCACGACGCAGACGAGGTTATCAGTAGCGATCAGACGCTCGAGGCAGCTTGAAGGCCGGGGGAGCGGCCGACAAAGTTCTCTCGGTTGAGGTCGACGGTGAGCGTGGTGGGACACTTAGAATGACGGACGTGCTGAAAGCACTCGTGCCTAGGATTTCCAGTAAAGCGACTTAAAGTGCGTGGGAGGAATGCAGATGATGGATTGTCTTAACGGTAGGTCGGCGGGAAGGAACCCGGGACCACTAGTACCTCTTGTCACGCGTCCAGCCGCGGGATAGCCTTCAACGCAAACAGCCCACGGCTGTGGGCGCTTTTGATGGTTTCATACTATGGTTCGTCGCTACTATGACCTGCCGTCCTTGACCTCACTGGCGGTTTTCGAGGCGTCCGCGAGACATCTCTCGTTCAAGCTCGCCGCGTCAGAATTAAATGTCACGCCAGGCGCCGTCAGCCGACAAGTAAAGGCTGTCGAAGAGGAAATTGGCGTTCCCCTATTCCACCGTGTGCATACCGGTGTGATGCTCACTTCCGCCGGCGAGGAACTCTACTCGGTTTTGGCGAATGGTTTCACAAGAGCGTCGGAGGTTGTGAAGAGCGTCAAGCGCGGCGATCAGGCTAGTCAGCTAACGATCGCGTGCACCGACAATTTTGCATCGCTATGGCTGATGCCACGGATGCCCGACTTCTGGCAGCGATACCCCGACATCTCAGTCGACCATCTTGTGTCGGATGATCCTCGCGACTTCAGGAACGCGGAGGTTCAGCTGCGCGTTCGCTACGGGAATGGCTCATGGCAGGCGGAGCGTGCCGAGCATCTTTTCGACGATGGCATGTACCCGGTATGCGGACCGGGATTCGCGCAGCAACACTGCGATGTGACACCCAAGTCATTACCTGAGCTACCGCTTTTGCATTTCAGTTGGGTTGACTCCTATTGGACAGGGTGGGATGAGCTGTTCACGAAAGCAGCAATCCCACATGATACGCCTAGGGGTCGAAGGTTCGGGAAGTTTTCGGCGACGATGCAGGCTGCGCAAGCCGATCAAGGCGTCGCAATCGGATGGCATCGTCTCATTCACCCTCTGGTCACTGCGGGTAAGTTGGTCAGGCTTACCGATTTGCGTCTGCCCGCACCCGGAAACTTCTACCTGACGTGGAATGAGAACCGGAAGCTGTCAGGGGCAGCTCAGCTGTTCAGAGACTGGATGATGGAGCTCGCAGCGAAAGAGCCCGCGATCTAGGCTGCTGCATTCGTCACTATGACGACCCGCGTTATCCTGCCAGCAGCCGGGGGTATCTCCTTGTTCGCGGTGGAGGTTCTCGCAGAAAGGACGACCGTAGCTCTGCGATCGGGATATTCGCTCCAATCGCGGCGCGAAGGCGGACTCTCTATTTCCCTTGTCTGCTGCTCTCAAAGTTCTACATCGTGTCAGCATGATCCTCAGGACATGAGCCAGACGTGCCACGTGACGCATTAATAGGGAGCACTGAGTTCGTTCACCGATACTAACACCGTCTTCATCTCGGTGTAGTGCTGGATCGCAGCCTTTGAATTCTCTCGGCCAACGCCCGATAGCTTTGAGCCCCCGAACGGAGTTTCCGGCGGCGAAACGTTATATGTGTTGATGTAGCAAGTCCCGGACTCAAAGGCTTTTGCGACACGATGCGCCCGTGCGAGGTTGGCTGTGAAAACTCCCGCAGCCAGACCAAATTCCGTTGCATTGGCTCTTCCGATCACTTCTTCTTCCGTGTCGAAGTCCAAGACGGACATCACCGGACCGAATATCTCCTCACGCGCGATCGTCATCCGATCGTCGACTTCCGTGAAAACGGTTGGATACAGGTAATAACCGGCACGGTTGAGCTGGATACCGCCATGTACCAGGTTCGCCCCCTCACCTATACCCTTCTCGATATAAGACCTGACGATCTGTAGCTGTCGCTCGCTTATCAATGGACCAAAGTTCGTTTCGGGATCCATCGGATCACCGATCTTTGCCAATGAAAGCCGTTGCAGCAGACGTTCCGTGAAGGCAGTTTTTATGCCCTTCTGAACGAACACCCTCGTTCCATTGGAGCAGACTTGGCCGGATGAATAGAAGTTGCCGAGAATCGCGCCGCTGACCGCGGTCTCTAGATCTGCGTCGTCAAAAACAATAAGCGGTGATTTCCCACCGAGCTCCATAGTCACACGTTTCATACCCTCGGCTGCTGCGGCGTAGACCCTTTTGCCTGTGGCTACGGACCCCGTGAGCGAAACTTTCGCGACGCGAGGATCTGCTATCAGCGTAGCGCCGACCTCACCGTAACCCTGGACGACATTGAATACGCCGGGCGGGAGACCCGCTTGATGGAGTACCTCCGCCAGCTTAAGGGCCGTCAGCGGCGTGATCTCCGATGGTTTGAAAATCACGGTATTGCCGCATGCCAACGCGGGCGCCGCTTTCGCGCAAGCGATCTGCAGGGGATAGTTCCAGGCGCCGATTCCCACACAAAGCCCGACTGGCTCTGGCACTGTGTAGGCAAAGTCTCCGTTCGCCAGTGGGATGTAGTCGCCCGTAATGCTCGCCGCGACACTTCCAAAGTACTCCAGTAGGTCGGCGGCAGCGCCAGCATCCGCTACGATCGTCTCCTGTATGGGCTTTCCGGTGTTCTGCGTTTCGAGTTCAGCGAGTTCAGCTGCACGCTCGCGCAATATCCGCGAAGCTGCGCTCAACACACGGCTACGCTCGGCGCTGGTGGCCTCTCGCCAGATGACTTTCGCGGCGTCCCCTCCCCGCAGAGCCTCCTCAACGATGGTGTGCGTGGCCGAGTGGAGCGTCGCGATCACCTTACCGCTACCCGGATAGATGACCTCGATGGGCTTTCCAGACGTATCGTCGAGATACGCGCCATTGATGAAGTGGCTTGCCTCAGGTTGATATTTCATTCCGCGACGCCTTTTCACTCAATAGGTCACTGTGACTTCGCCGCACCGCTGCAAAAGCGCTCATCGATGACGTTTCGCGTGTTGCGATATCGGCAGCATTGGGAAGAAGTTGATGCTTTCTGGATCCGAGCTGTCTGCTGCTGGAGATCAGAATCGCCAGATACCATTCACCGCGTCGCAAAATCTGGGGCAACAAGGTGACTAACAGCTGTGTATCTCCCTGCGAGCAATTCGAGGAGTTGATAGATCATCGCGGCTGTCGGGGCGTGCAAGTGATGGTCGAAGAGAGGAAGTCTTATCAGATTGGCGCCGCCCCCCAGCTCGTCAGAAAACTGTGCTCCACGCTCACCAGTTACATCCGACAACTTAATCCGAAACATCTCTGTGACCTCTTCAGGATTGATGTTGAAGGCCGCGTCGGACAACACAACAAAAACCACGGGCGTGATCACGTAGCCAGATTGGCTGACGTAGACGTCAAGAGACCCTATCGCCTGCTCCTCGCGAAGCTTCAGACCGATTTCCTCATCACACTCACGAATGACCGTCTCTATAGGCATCTCGCCGTCATTTGCGCGCCCGCCGGGCAGAGCGTATTGGCCAGCATGCGATCTCATCTTCGAATTTCGCAGCGTTAATAGGAAAGCAGGTTCGCCAGACCCATCATCCGCCTCGATCAGAATGATGCCGACGGCTGCACGCTTCAAAGATTCGCCGCTCTCCGTCTTCCAAGGCGCTACCGCTTGGTACTGCGATCGAAGATCTGCGACCAATTCCGGCGTCAGCTTTGATACGTGCAAGTGCCGCCTCCGCTCCGTTTATTCAGTTCCCACTTGATGCCGGTCGCGCACCACAGGTTGCTGTGGTGCGCCGGTTGAGTTAGTCCAGACCCTTGTAGCGAGCTTGAGCGTGATCCAGAGCCGCGCGGAGGCCCTTCTCCACCGTCATGCGGGTGAGCTCCTCATACTCCGGAACCGGCTGCTGCCCGAGCACGGCGACGAGTTCGAGGTAGTAGTCGGTCGCGCTACGAAGTCCCTGCATCTCGTACAGACGGTTCAGGTACATCTTGTGCATCTGCTGCATGTGGCGCGGAATGCGCGCCATGAGCGTCGCCTTGCGCTTCGTAACTTCATGAAGCTGTTCAGGAGCGCAGACTTCCGAGATCAAACCAAGGGTCTTCGCCTCTTCGGCCGGAACTTCGCGACCTGTTAGAAGCAGGTCCTTCGCCGTCTTCATATTCACCAGCCAAGGCATGAATAGGCAGTGCGCGGACAAGCCATAACGCACTTCGCTGTACCCCATCTTCGTGTCCGACGTGGCGATCGTGTAGTCGCAGAACAGCGAGAACTCGAACGCCTTTCCGATCGCATACTTATGGATCGCGCAGATCACTGGCTTACTCAGGAGCCACGGCGTGATGAACTCTTCGAACTGCCTAATGTACTTTAGGCGGTATGGGTAGATGGAGGAGCGGTCATCCTGGCTGTCGCCATCCAGATCGTAGCCACCCGAAAAGCCCTTGCCGGCGCCACGCACTACAATCACGTGCACCGAGTCATCCTGGTCTGCACGCAGCAAGCCGGAGCGCAACTCAAGAATGAGCGCTTCGCTCATAGCATTGGCCTTCTCCGGGCGATTTAGCGTGATCCAGCAGATGTGCTCCGCATCCACTTCATAGAGGATATTCTCGTAATTTGTAGTCTCGCTGGTCATGTCCAATGGGTCCTCTGTCGGTAAAATCCATCTCGTCAGCCGTGTGCGCCTTGCGAGATCGTGAATCGGATATCAGCAATCCGCACTTCATGTGTCAGCAAAAAAGTAACCTGACCGGTGACTTTGCTTCCAAAAGCCCTCTCGTCAACATTAGCTGAAGTGTGCTAAGTATGTTGAGAGGCACACTGATGACGACGAGCAGTTATCTCCGGTCGCTCCCCTGATGATAGGCGCGCGAAGCCGCTATAATCGCTGCATTGCAGCAAACATTTATCTAGGTTGGAATATGTGTAATTGGTCGGGAACGAGATGAGATCTGAATTGTATCAGACTGGGTGAAACTGGATCGGTATCGTAACGATCTATGTAATTCGGCGAGATAAGCGCTTGCGAGATGCCCGCTTGATTTTGTCCAGGCAGTCGCTCGTGTTCGAGAGAACCAAGGAGATGGCCTGATACATCTCCCTGCCAGGCACCGTTAGCAAAACATCCGCATCGTGCGCAATAATCAGGCAAACGCCTAACTCATCTTCGATTACCTTCATCTTCTGCCTGATCTCGGATGCGCTCAGCCCGAGTTCTCTGGCAGCCGCGTTGATCGAGAGGTTTCTCGCCAGCGACTCAAACAGTTCCAAGGCATCCAGGCTCGGCAGGCTGTGGTAGCGATGTTCCATCGGGGTATCCAATCAGATCGACCATCGCGCTCGCATCGGGTGCCGATAACTGCACGACGCGGAGCCTCTGGCCTCGGCGCTGGCTTTTGCCGATGGCTCTAGATCAAAGTGCTGAAAAGAGACGACGTACACGGGCCGAATACGCAGTTGCCGTGGAATAGGACATTGGAAAAGCTCTCTCTTAGGTCCTGACAGAACGTATGGCCTGATTTGGCAAATTTCACAGCAGCTATCACCTGTCAGGTGAGCCGATCGAAGCGAAATAAAGTCATCCTCCGCATGACTTTATTTCGCGCTCTCGCGAACTGCGGCCATGTTAAGCGTTCATCAACGTTGGGCGAACAGGCCGCTTACCAGCCGACAATTCGAGATTGCTCAGCGCGGCCACGCGATCGGCCGGAAAAGAAACGTCACCGAATGATGTTCAGAGAGGAGAACGGAATGTCTAAAGATTACGACGTCACAAAAAGTTGGGAAGCCAATCGCCGCCGGTTCCTGCAGACGGCTGGAATGTTGGGCCTAGCAGCCGCAGGCGCCACTTCAGGTATTTTTGCCGCGCACGCGCAAACGGCACAGCCTAAGAAGGGCGGTCACTTCAAAATCGGCGTGGGTTCAGGCTCCACATCGGATTCGCTGGACCCAGGAACGTACGCTGAGACATTTATGTATATTCTTGGCCACGGGCTGCACAGCTACCTAACGGAAGTGGATGTGAACGGAAATCTGGTGGGTGAACTAGCCGAATCTTGGGAGCCGTCAAAAGACGCCAAGACATGGACTTTCAAGCTTCGCAGCGGCGTCGAGTTTCACAATGGCAAATCACTGACGGCCGCTGACGTCATCGCGTCTATCAATCACCATCGCGGAAAAGACTCCAAGTCTGCGGCAAAAGACATCTTGAAATCCGTGACAGATGTCAAAGCAGACGGAAATGAGACCGTTGTCGTGAACCTCACAGAGGGCAACGTCGATTTCCCTTACCTTATGGAGTATTATCAACTCCCGATCATGCCCGAGAAGGACGGCAAGGCTGATGCGTCTGGAGTAGGATGTGGCGGGTACGTGCTTGATACTATCGACTTCGGTGTAAAGGCATCAGCAAAGAAGTTTGCCAACTATTGGAAGCCGAACGCCGCGTGGTTCGACTCTATAGAAATCTTGGCTATTCGGGACGTTACCGCCCGAACGAATGCGCTCACGACGGGGCAAATCGATGCGATGGACCGTTGCGATCTTAAAACGATCCACCTGCTGGAACGTAACAAAATGCTGGAGATCGCATCGGTAAGCGGAACCCAGCACTACGTTTTCCCAATGCTGGTTGACGTGGCCCCATTTGACAACGTGGACGTTCGCCTTGCGCTGAAGTACGCTATCGATCGAGAACAAATACTCAAGACAATGCTCAGCGGGTATGGGCAGATTGGCAACGATCATCCAATCGCCTCGACCAATAGGTTTTTCGCGAAGGACCTGCCGCAGCGGGTGTATGATCCCGAGAAGGCAAAGTTCCATCTCAAAAAGGCGGGATTGGGCGACCTCAACATACAGCTCTCGGCCTCCGACGCTGCGTATACCGGTGCTGTGGATGCAGCCACGCTGTATCAACAGGAGGCCTCGAAGGCGGGTATATCGATTGATGTGGTGCGTGAGCCTGCGGACGGCTACTATGACAATGTCTGGATGAAGAAGCCCTTCTCCACCAACTACTGGGGCGGTCGCCCGACGGCGGATTGGATGTTCACCACTACCTACGCTGCGGAAGCTTCCTGGAATGAGACCCACTGGAAAAACCCGCGTTTCAAC
This sequence comes from Mesorhizobium sp. ZC-5, assembly GCF_025753855.1. Taxonomy (GTDB): domain Bacteria; phylum Pseudomonadota; class Alphaproteobacteria; order Rhizobiales; family Rhizobiaceae; genus Neomesorhizobium. The sequence goes on along the minus strand of NZ_JAOWPT010000021.1, from coordinate 27,689 downwards.
GAGTTGCTCGTGGCCGCCCGAAGTGAACTCGACGACGGAAAGCGGTTGGAAATGTATACGGAAATGCAGAAACTCTGCAGCGACGAAGGTGGTGCCGTCATCCCTGTCTTCGCGAATTACATCAATGCGCTTTCCAGGAATGTCGGTCACGACAAGATTGCCACCAATTGGGACCTGGACGGCTTCCGCTGCTTCGAGCGCTGGTGGCGAGCTGATAGCTAAGAGATACTTCAGCGAAACATGTACCAGATTGGTAAAATCATCGGTCAACGCGTCGCCCTCGGCGCGTTGACCCTATGGATCGTCTCGATCGTAATCTTCGCGGGAGTACAATTTCTTCCAGGTGACATCGCCACCGAAATTCTCGGACGATCCGCTACGCCGGAGGCGGTCGCAGCAATCCGGAAGAGCTTGGGGTTGGACGTGCCGGCGCACATCCGCTACTTCCAATGGCTGGGATCCATCCTTCAGGGAAATTTTGGCACGGCGCTCGCGAACGGCAGAGACATCGCCGAGCTTATTCGGCCGAGATTTATCAACACCCTGCTGCTTGCACTGAGCGCCGCGGTAATCTCGGTACCGCTTGCCTTGTTAGGGGGCATCGTTGCGGCGTTGTACCGTAATACGATCGTCGATCGTTCCATCAACATCGTCACTCTCGCCTCGATCTCGTTCCCAGAGTTTTTCGTAGGCTACGTGCTCATTCTTTTCTTGTCTGTGCAGGCAGGTATATTGCCGAGCATGTCGGACGTGGACTCGTCGACCGCTCTCGTTGATCGGCTGATCGCAATGGCCCTGCCCTCCCTGACGTTGGCGGTGGTCGTCCTCGCACACATGATGAGAATGACCAGGACCTCGATCATCAATGTGCTTGGGAACCAATACATCGAAACAGCTCGCCTCAAAGGCCTCCCGGAGCGGCGCGTTCTAGTTGGGCATGCTCTCCCCAATGCACTCGCCCCTATCGCGAACGTCATCGTGATGAACCTAGCGTATCTTATAACGGGCGTGGTCGTCGTTGAGGTCGTGTTCGTTTATCCAGGTCTCGGTCAGTTGATCGTCGACTCGGTACAGAAGCGCGATATCCCTGTCGTACAGGCGTGCAGCCTCATCTTCGCCGCAACATACGTCGTCCTGAATCTAATCGCGGACATCCTGTCCATCGTCACGAACCCCCGGCTTCTTCATCCAAAATAGAAGTCGGTCTCACTAGGCTACGTATCCGGCATACTTGGACTTAACTGACCATGATCAAGCTACGCGACATCCCGCTAAGCGCCAAATTCGGGATTATTGTGATCATCATGTACGTGCTGACGGCGATATTCGCGGCGCAACTCGCTCCCTATGGCGAAGCAGACATCGTTGCTACGCCCTTTGAAGCATGGAGCTCACAATTCTGGCTGGGGACCGACAATCTCGGGCGGGACATGTTCACGAGACTCCTTTTCGGAGCTCGCAACACCTTGGGCATAGCGTTTGTGACGACTGTGATCGCGTTCGCGCTGGGCGCGACCGGTGGCCTGGTAGCGGCGACTTTCGGTGGTTGGACAGACCAGATCCTGTCCCGCTTCGTGGACGTGCTTATGTCGATCCCGCAGCTGATCTTCGCATTATTGCTCCTCTCAATCTTTGGCATCTCCATCCCCTCTCTAATCCTCGTGATCGCGGTTCTAGATTCCACTCGCGTTTATCGCCTGACCCGCGCGGTGGCGATCAATGTTACGGTCTTCGACTATGTCGAAGCTTCGAGACTTCGAGGCGAAGGTGCTATTTGGATCATGACGCGGGAGATCCTGCCAAACATCGTTCCGACGCTGATCGCGGAATTCGGGTTGAGGTTCTGCTTCGTGTTTCTGCTGATAAGCGGACTTTCGTTTCTAGGCCTGGGTATCCAGCCCCCTACAGCCGATTGGGGATCCATGGTGCGCGACAGCGCGACGTTGATAACCTACGGCGACGTGACGCCACTCCTCCCGGCCGCTGCCATCGCGCTGCTGGCGGTTGCGATAAATCTGGTTGTGGACTGGTTTCTGCATCGGGCCAGCGGACTTAAAGACGACTGACGCATTCAAGTCTGCTCGAACCCCTACCCTTGGAAGCGAAGCCTTGTGGTGTCAGCACTAAACGGCTGCCACACTGACCACGTTGGAGGTTCCAATGTCCGAAAGAGGAAAGATGTCCACAGAGCAATGCGCTGGCATCGCTACGGCAGGCGAACTCCTGACCATCGAGAATTTGCGTATCGAGGCGCCGGCGTCAAACTCGGTCCGTGGCGGAGTTCCGTCCATCCTCGTAGACGACGTTTCGTTGAGCGTGCGACGCGGCCGGGTTATGGGCTTGATTGGCGAATCCGGCGCAGGGAAGTCAACCATCGGCCTCGCAAGCATGGGCTACGGGCGTGGTGGTATTAAAATCACAGGTGGATCGGTCGTTGTCAACGGTCGCGACATACGTAAGCTCAGTAAGGCCGGATTGAGAAAGCTGCGCGGCAAGGAAATATGCTATGTCGCCCAATCGGCGGCGGCAGCGTTCAATCCTGCCAAAAGGCTGATGGACCAGGTTGTCGAGGCTGCCCTGATGCACGGCGTTTCCAGCCGAGCGGACGCTGAAGCGCGCGCTGTCATCCTGTTCAAGAAGCTCGGGCTGCCGGATCCGGAGAAAATCGGCCGACGTTTTCCGCATCAAGTGTCAGGCGGTCAGCTTCAGCGCGTCATGACCGCAATGGCGCTGTGTTCGGAACCTGACCTCATCGTTTTTGACGAGCCTACTACCGCTCTCGACGTCACCACGCAGATCGATGTGCTGGCGGCGATACGCGACGCAATGCGGGAAACGTCGGTCGCGGCGATCTACATTACTCACGATCTGGCTGTGGTCGCCCAAGTTGCCGACGAGATCATGGTCCTGCGCGGCGGAAAAATGGTCGAACAGGGCACGACGCGTCAAATCATCCACCACCCCAGGCAGGACTACACAAAGGCGCTGGTCGCAGTTCACGACATCCAGCACCCTGAGAAACCAGCAGCCGCGTCGCCAATCCTTGCCATAGACAGGCTCACCGCCGGTTACGGAAACGGCACCATCAAGGTTCTAGAAGACGTCGCGTTAGTACTCGAGAAGGCTCACACCCTTGCGATAGTTGGCGAGTCTGGTTCGGGCAAATCGACACTGGCTCGTGTCATCACCGGGTTGCTCCCGCCTATGAGCGGCAGCTTGAAATTTGACGGGAAGGCACTCCCTGCGAGGCTGGCCGAACGGTCAAAGAATGAGCTTCGTCAGCTGCAGATGATCTACCAGATGGCCGATGTCGCTATGAATCCCCGGCAGACGGTCGCCACGATCATAGGACGGCCCATCGAATTCTACTTCGGTATCAAGGGTGACGAACGAGATCGTAGAGTTGCGAAACTGCTCGACCAGATCGAACTAGGCAAGGAGTTCGCAAATCGATATCCCTCGGAGCTTTCGGGAGGTCAGAAGCAGAGAATATGCATCGCGCGCGCTCTAGCAGCCAAGCCGCGCATCATCATCTGTGACGAGGTCACTTCCGCGCTGGATCCGCTGGTTTCCAACGGCATCTTGAAGCTCCTTCTCCAGCTGCAGAAGGAAGAGGAAATTGCGTACCTCTTCATTACTCATGACCTCGCGACCGTCAGCTCGATCGCGGACTCGGTAGTCGTTATGCACCGTGGTCGGGTCGTAAGATCAGGCGCGAAATCGCAGGTTCTAAATCCGCCGTTCGACCCGTACACGGAACTGCTGCTCTCTTCCGTTCCGCAGCTGAACGAGGGTTGGCTCGATGGAGCTATTGCCTCACGGCGTATGCAGCCCGCCGGAAACTAGCGGGGCAAAGCCGGCGCGTATAGGAGGTGCAGTATTGCGCGGAGGAAGGCGGGATGCCCTACTTCCTTTTGATGGCAATCTGTTTGCCAGCGCGAACAGGCCGCCCTCGCATGGAGTGGCGTGCCAACACCTGATCGAGCTCAAAAAAAATGTCGTCAGGAAAAGGAGCCACTCGCGGGCCCGTCAGGTCGATGTGGAGGCATAGCTGCTCGGAAGTTGCCGAGAGCCAACCATCAGCATGGTAAAGTTCCTGGAACAGGTGCAGTCTTTTCTGGTCGAAATCCAGAAGCTGGAGTGTTGCGAATACGTCGTCACCAAGGTGCAGTTCGCGAACATAACAAACATGAGCCTCTGCGGTGAAAGTCGTCAGCTTTCGCTCTGCGACATACCCACCCCCAAGCTTCATCTCTCTGAAGGCGAACTCCCCCGCTCGATCGAAGAGAACATTGTAATAAGCCATGTTCAGGTGGCCATTATAATCGATCCAGGACGCGTCCTCGACCTTCATAATGGGAGAAGAGAAAATATCTGACATGACTTACAATGCTGAAATGCGGAAACTGACAATTGTCAGGCTGCACGAAGGCGGTTGTCCCAGCGCTGGAGCAGCCTAGCCTTGGAGCGATTTAGGTAGCAAACCACCAACGCTCAGCGCAACGAAAGCCATCGAGATCGCGGCTCGATCCGATTTTCCCGTGTCCGATCTTTCGAGAAACGGCGTTGACGTAGTTTGCGAAGAGCGGAATTACAGAGCCTCCGTCGTCCCTGCAGATTGCCTGCATCTCCGTATACATCTCAGCTCGCTTTTTGACGTCGAGTTCCGGTCGAGCTGCCACCAGAAGCTTGTTGAAACGAGGATTTTTCCAGCGGGTCTCATTCAAGCTGACACCTGCAGCGTAGAATTGGGAGAACATCCAGTCCGCAGTCGGCCGCCCGCCCCAGTAGCTGAGGCACCAAGGCTTTTTCAGCCAGACGTTCTCCCAATATCCATCTGCGGGTTCTCGCACCACATTGATGGAAATTCCGGATTTCTGAGCGTTCTGCTGGTAGATGACCGCCGAATCCACTGCACCTGCGAAGGCAGCGTCTGACGCTGACAGGTCAACGCTGAGGCTCGACAGGCCAGCCTTGCTGAGATGGAATTTAGCCTTGTCCGGATCGTACTGGCGCTGAGGCAAGTCGACCGCGAAGTCACGTGTGCCCGGAGCAATCGGGTGGTCGTTGCCCAGTTGTCCATGCCCATAGAGGACAGTGTCGAGGAGTTGCTGGCGGTCGATGGAACATTTGAGAGCCAGCCGAACATCGACATTGTCGAAGGGAGCCACGTCCACCAGCATCGGCAGCGTGTAGTGCTGAGTTCCCGCCACAGAAGCGATTTCGACGCGCCGATCGCGTTCCAGCAGTCGAACCGTTTTCAGGTCGCATCGATCCATGGCGTGGATCTGGCCAGTTGTCAGCGCATTTGTCCGGGCGACCGTGTCGTGGATGGCCAGAGTTTCAACTGAATCGAACCAGGCGGAATTTGGCTTCCAGTAGTTCTCGAAACGCTTGGCAATTGCCTTCACGCCAAAATCGATGCCGTCGAGCTGATATCCGCCACAACCTACGCCGGACACGTCGACCTTGCCATCCTTCTGGGGAAGGATCGCCAGCGTGTAGTCTTCCATCATGAACGGAAAATCTGCGTTTCCTTCCTTGAGTTTGATGACGACAATGTGCGGGCCATCAGCGCGAATATCCTCAATGGCGTCGACGATACCCTTCGCACCTGACTGTGACTGATCTCCCCGGTGGTGATTTATCGAGGCGACGACGTCGTCCGCGTCCAAGGTCTTACCGTTGTGGAATACGACATCCTTGCGAAGCTTGAAATTCCAGGTCTTGGCGTCCGATGACGGCTCCCACTGCACGGCCAGTTCGCCAACCAACTCGCCCTCAGCGTTGATGTCCGCCAGGTAGCCATGAAGGCTGCGGCCAAGCGACATCATGAATGTGTCATGATACAGCGCCGGATCGAGGGAGTCCGTCGAGGAGCCAGAGCCGATCCCTATCCTGAAATGACCACCTCGCTTGGCGTCGGTTGTCTGGGCTCTCGCTACGTTTGGAAACCCTGATGAGCCGACCATCATAGCGCCTGCGGCAGCTACTCCCGTCAAGAATTGGCGACGGGTAGAATGAGGACCTGTTCGTGAAAAATCGTAGTTAGCCATGACACCCTCCCCTTAAGCGCTTCTAACAGCACCGGCGGCGCTTCTGCATTTGCAGTACAGCTACCGCTGCATGTGAATTATCACGGGACTGATGCTGAACCGTCTGAAAAAAACTCATCCCCGGCATGAGTTGTCAGCGTTCAAACGTGCGCCGATTTTCACGAGTTCGCGTAGGTACGGCCGTCAATGAGGGCCGATAAAGGCAGCCTGTCAGGACTTCGATGGTAACCGCTAAACCCCAGCCGCGAACGCTGCGGTTTAGCAGCGCTCGCGGCGCGGTCGAGGCCTTGGGAGCCATTACTTGAGTGGTAGTGGTGCTGAAATTTGGTCTGTCCTGCTCCTGGGACTGTTAGACTGGACCGAGTGCTCCCGTGCGCCGGAGATCTGCAATCTGGCCGTCGCCAAGTCCAAGCTGAGAAAGTATTTCGCCAGTGTGGGCGCCTCGCGCCGGCACCGAACGCAATTCGGGGGATTCAGTAACCGAGAATCTCGGAGCCGCGGTGGCCTGCAGTATGCCGTCTACGGTCCGGTACACGTCGCGTGCCTTCATGTGCGGGTGTTCAGCAGCTTCCGGCATCGTCAGCAGCGGAGCGAAGCATGTGTCAGTGCCCTCCAGGAGAGCACACCATTCATCCCTCGACTTCGTTTTGAACAGTGCTGCCATCTCCTCGCCGAGTGGCTTCCAAACGGCAGGATCGTCACGCCGCTCTTCTGCGAACCGCTCATCCCCGCCCAGCCCAAGTCGCTTCATGAGATCGATGTAGAACTGCGGCTCCATCGCCTGCAGGACAACCCACTCTCCGTCCGAGCAAAGGTACGTCCGGTCGAAATGCTTCTTCAATGCTCCGGGACGGGCATTCGCATAAACCATGTTGTAGTCGACAGGGAGGAACGAGACCAAGAGGTTCAGCAAGTGGGCTGAGCCGTCGACCATAGCGGCGTCGATGACCTGTCCGGTTCCTTCATTCTTGGCCCTTAGGATTCCTGCGAGAATGCCAATCGCAAGGTAGAGCGCTCCACCCGCCACATCGCCCAAGATCGTCGGGGGTGATTCAGGCGCGACATCAGGCTGAGTGGCAAAATAGAGAGCACCGGACAGAGCAAGGTAGTTGGCATCGTGCGCTGCTGCCTTAGCCAAAGGACCGTGCTGGCCCCACCCAGTCATACGCCCGTAGACAAGCGATGGACGACGGGCAAGACAGACATCTGGTCCAATTCCCAGCCGTTCCATCACTCCTGGCCTATTACCTTCGATTAGCGCGTCGGCTCCCTCGACTAGATCGAGAAATGTGGCGACGGCCTCGGGCTTTTTCATATCAAGCACGATTGAACGTTTGCCGCGGCTGCAGACGGACCATGGTCGTTCGGTTCCGATGTCTGCAGCCGGGCGCTCGACTGCGATCACATCCGCACCGAGATCTGCGAGCAACATCCCGCAAAACGGGCCGGGGCCCATTCCGACCATTTCAATGATCTTAACGCCGCTAAGTACGCCCATGGACGGTTCCCTGTGCTTGTCTCCGCGTGGCACCCCTATGCGGAGACGGGTGAATGAGGCCGATGTCGGTTACGCGATAGTTCAGCGCACATCTTCTGATGTTGTTGATTGAATGAGATTGGGCGGTTGGCCTACGCGCCGTGCGCTCGCATGAGCTCACGGCTAATTATGAAACGCTGGATTTCAGATGTGCCTTCCCATATGCGTTCCGCACGGGCATCTCGATAAATGCGTTCGAGGGGAAGATCGGTCATCAAGCCCATACCACCGCAAGTCTGGATTGCTTGGTCAGCAACACGCCCCAGCATCTCGGAGCACCAAACCTTTGCCATGGCGCAATCTTGCGCAACCGTTGGAGCTTTTTGATCAACTTTCCAAGCAGTATTCATAAGCAGTAGATCGCCCAGACGAATGTCCGTCGCCATATTCGCGAGTGGAAAACCTATGCCTTGAAAGTTGCCAATGGCTTGGCCGAATTGCTTCCGACGAGCGGCATACTCCACAGCCACTTCGAAAGCTCGCTCGGCACGAGCCTGACAGACGGCGGCAACTGAAAGCCGCCCTTCTCCCAGCCACTTTGTAACGACCTTAAAACCTTCTCCTTCTTCACCGACCATTTGCCAGCCACCGACTCGAACATTGTCGAAATGCAGAATGTCGTTGGAATGACCCCGGTGACCAAGCTGTTCGTAACCCTTGGCAACAGTCACGCCAGGTGCATCCAAATCGACCAAAAAGCACGAAATGCGCTTCTTAATGCCCTTTGGAGTGTGCTCTTCGCCAGTCACCGCGAATAAGATAACAAACTGGGACCGTTGAGCGTATCCGATGAAATGCTTGGTCCCGTTGATGATCCAGTCTGAACCGTCTTTGACCGCTTTAGTCTTCATGCTGCGCAGATCGGAGCCGGCGTCAGGCTCGGACATAGCGATACACTCACGCTTCTCACCTCGCATGACGGGCTCGAGGAAATGAGCTACCTGCTCCCCTTCACATGCGGCGAGGATATTATTCGGCCGCCGCACACACTCTGCCAACGCAGTTGACGCGCGGGAGAGGCCGCGCTCCACGAGAGTTAACGAGACGCAGTTCAACCCGCCTCCGCCCACGCTTTCTGGCAGATTGCAGGCATGAAGACCGATTGCCATGCCTTTCTTGCGTATCTCCAGATCCAGTTCAGGAGGGAGGACTCCAGTCCGTTCCAGCAGCTCCTCATGTTGGATAAGCTCTTTCTCGCAGAACTCTCTGGCAGTATTGTAAATTAATTTTTCTTCTTCGTTTAGTTCGAAGTCCATACCGATTTACCTCCCAATTCAAATGTAGAATGCTGGATGAACTGACCGCTGCTTAATTCTGAAAGCGGCCGTGGCTGCCTTCGGGTGCCGCGATCAGCGCGTAGGTCTGTGTTATCGCCCCTTCCACACGGGTTTCCGCTTTTCAGCGAAAGCAAGCAGACCTTCTCGCTCGTCTTCTGAGCCATTCACCCTTTGAACGATCGGTAGCTCCTTGAGCCGCTCTTCGTCTGGCTGTTTATCGAAAGACTGGAACATCATTTCCTTGCTCGCAGCCATCGCAAGCGGCCCATTTTCGAGGAGTACTTCGGCAAGCTTGATTGCGCCTTCCAGCGCCTTCCCGGGTTCCGTGATCTGATTGATCACGCCGAACCGCTCGAAGTACGGCGCTTCTTTGAATGCGCCCGTGAGCGCAATTTCCATTGCAAGGTGATACGGCATGCGTGTCGGAAGCCGGACAAGGCCGTTTGTCGCTACTAGGTTGTGGCGCACCTCAGGAAGCCCGAACTTCGCATCGCGCGCTGCAACGATTAGATCGCAAGAAAGCGCTGTCTCGAAACCACCAGCAAGAGCGTACCCTTCAACAGCCGCAATTAACGGCTTGCGTGGAGGACGACCCATTATGCCGAAATCACCACGCGCTAGCGGCGGCGGGATGCCATCCTTGGCAGCAGCCTTCAAATCCATACCCGAAGAGAACGTGCCGTTCGCACCGGTTAGAATTCCGACGAACAGGTCCTCTTCATTATCCAGCACGTCCATGGCCTTCTCCAGCGCCTTGGCCATGTCCAGATTGAAAGCGTTCCTGGTATGCGGGCGATTCAAAGTCGCAATCAGGATCGAGCCTCGGCGCTCGATCAGAACGCAGTTGGATTCTTCGCTCATTTCAATCTCCCACGAGTCACTGTTTTGCGCCAGGATCGCTGGCGCTTTGCGGTTACCAAGGAGATGCAGAGACTTCGTCACGCCACCGCTCAAGTCATTCGAGTGTGGCGGGGAAGAGCACTTCCTCGCTTGTATAAGAAGCGGCATATATGATTGGAGTGGACACCAAAATTCGAAATAAAATCATTCAGCTGGTGACTTTTTTACGCGCCGCCGTGTGTGTACGGCCATGGTAATGTCTGCAACTAAGGGCAGCGACCTCTCTCTCTAGCGGTCCGGTGAGAATTGTGATCGATCTTAAGATCGGGTAACGCATGCCAAAGCCCAACGGTCTGCCCGTCGCGAGAGAATGGTACCGCGTCGCAGCGGTGTCTGACGGTATAAGTCAGATCATCGAGAAACATGTCGTGCCGTGGATGCGCTGCAATATTTTTCTTATCCGCGGACGGTCAAGCAGCCTTCTTCTCGATAGCGGCATGGGCTTCCGACCGATCCGGAATGAGATCGAGGCCCTGAGAGACATTCATATCAAATGCGTCTGCACACACTGCCATTTCGACCACACCGGATGCGCGCACGAATTTGATGTGCGGCTCGGGCATGCATCGGAAGCGCAAATACATGCCGAACCAGATCCCGACAGCACATGCGCTCGTGCATGGCTCAGCGAGGAAATCATCACCGCCCTGCCAAATGACGGCTTCGAAATCGCCAACTATCGGCTCACGCCGGCGCCGCTCACAGGGTATCTCGACGAAGGCGATGTGATTGATCTTGGCGACCGTGCCTTCCAGGTGCTGCATCTGCCCGGGCATTCCCCCGGTTCGATCGCGCTGTACGAAAAATCGACAAAAACATTGTTCAGCGGGGACGCGATCTACGATGGCGATCTCGTCGACAACGCGTGGCATTCAGACGCTGAAGCTTTCCGCGAGTCTCTTCGCAGATTGCGGGAGCTTCCTGTCGAGACAATTCACGCGGGCCACTTTCCGTCGTTCGGAAGACAACGTCTGCTCGAACTCATAGATCTGTATCTCGCAGGCGCCATCAGCATCGGTGATGTACATGCGTGGAAAGCGGCCAAATCTGACACCTAGCTTTTGCTCCGACTCCTTTAGGAGGATCAGCGCCAGTCGTTAGAAGGCCGTGCTCACCGGCCCCTACCTGTTATGTTCGCGAACGGGATCTGCTTCCAGCCTGAGTTAGCTTCTGCGCAACTGGGAGGTTTGGACAATCAGCTAGGGCCAAGAGCGCCAGCAAGGCGGAGCTCTTGAATTTGCGCCGCGCCGACTCCCAGTTCAGCCAAAATCTCGGCTGTGTTCGCGCCACGGTGCGGGATGGAAGTCGGATTGGCAGATGGTGTTACCGAAAAACGTGGGGCAGGATTCGGCTGCAGCACGCCATCTACGTTGCTGAAAACGTTGCGGGCCATCATATGCGGGTGGACCGCTGCTTCCTCCATCGTGAGCACCGGTGTGAAACAGGTGTCCGTATTCTCCAAAAGTTCGCACCATTCCTTCCGCGTCTTGGACTTGAAGATTGCTGCGAGCTCTTGGCTGAGAGGTCCCCAGGACTTTGGATTGTGCCTGACTTCCTCGGAGAATCGCTCCTCCTGTTCCAGCCCGAGGCGATGCAACAATTCTGCGTAGAATTTCGGCTCTTCCGCCTGCACGACGACCCATAGTCCGTCCCCGCAGACATATGCGCGATCGTAATGCCGTCCGAGCGCGCCGGGTCGCGCATTGGCAGTCGAGTAGTTATAATCGCTGGCGAGGAACGACAGCAGAAGGCTCATGAGATGCGCGGAACCATCCACCATCGCGGCATCGATAACTTGGCCGACCCCGTCCTTTCTCGCTCGCAGAATGCCAGCAAGAATGCCAATCGCTAGGTAGAGTGCTCCCCCAGCCGAATCGCCGAGGATAGTCGGGGGCGCCTCTGGAGCTATTCCGGGTTGGGTAGCCAGCCAAAGCGCGCCGGAGAGTGCCACGTAATTCGCGTCGTGTCCCGCTGCATTCGACAGCGGTCCGAACTGCCCGTATCCAGTCATGCGCCCGTAGACGAGCGCTGGCCGCCTTGCGATACAGGCTTCAGGGCCGAGCCCAAGACGCTCCATCACGCCGGGCCTGTTCCCTTCGATGAGAGCGTCGGCACCGTCGAGCAGTTCCAGAAACAGATTGACCGCCCCTGGCTTTTTCAAATCGAGTACGATTGAGCGCTTTCCGCGATTCACCAACGACCAAGGCCGAGGTGCTCCATGGTCCGCACCTGGACGCTCAACGGCGATCACGTCGGCCCCTAAGTCTGCCAGGATCATTCCGCAGAATGGTGCTGGTCCTAGTCCAACCATCTCGATGATGCGGACACCGCTTAGAACGCCCATGTACCTATATCCTCACTTGCGGCGCCCCGGCACGCTGATGCGAGGAAGCCTTCACATTCTCAATTCGAAACGAGCGGGCCTAAGATCAGATACCCTGCTCGCGCATCAACTCACGGCTGATGATACGTCTTTGGATTTCCGAGGTGCCTTCCCAAATGCGCTCAGCGCGCGCGTCACGGTAGATGCGCTCTAGTGGCAGGTCGGTCATCAACCCCATGCCGCCGCAGGTCTGGATGGCTTGATCAGCCACTCGTCCAAGCATTTCAGAACACCACACTTTCGCCATTGCACAATCTTGTGCGACGGTCGGAGACTTTTGATCCACCTTCCAGGCGGTGTTCATCAACAGAAGGTCGCCGATGCGGATATCTGTGGCCATATCCGCAAGTGGAAACCCTATGCCTTGGAAATTACCGATCGGTTGCCCGAACTGCTTGCGCCGCGCAGCATATTCAGAAGCATACTCGAAAGCTCTTTCTGCACGCGCTTGACAGACAGCTGCTACTGAAAGGCGCCCCTCTCCAAGCCATTTCGACACGAGGGCAAACCCCTGCCCTTCCTCTCCAACTAACTGCCAGCCGCCGATCCGACAATTGTCGAAATGAAGAATACTGTTGGAGTGGCCGCGGTGACCCAACTGCTGATATCCCTTTGCGACCACGAGCCCAGGCGTGTCGAGGTCGATCAGGAAACAGGAAATCCGCTTCTTGACGCCTCGTGGTGTCTCGTCCTCTCCAGTGACCGCGAAAAGGATCACGAATTGGGACCTTTGCGCGCTCGAGATAAAATGTTTCGTGCCGTTGATGATCCAATCCGCACCGTCACGCACCGCTCGGGTTTTCATGCTCCGCAGGTCGGAGCCCACGTCGGGTTCAGACATTGCGATGCAGTCGCGTTTTTCACCACTCATAACCGGCTCGAGAAAGTGTGCGACTTGCTCCCCTTCGCACGCTGCCAGAATGTTGAAAGGCCTGCGAACCGCCTCAGCAAGAGCGGTCGAGGCGCGGGAAAGCCCTTTCTCAACCAAGGTGAGGGAAACGCAGTTCAGTCCACCGCCGCCAACACTCTCTGGCATGTTGCAGGCATGAAGTCCTACGGCGATGCCCTTCCGCCGGATTTCCAACTCTAATTCGATTGGAAATTCGCCTGTCCGCTCAAGCAATTCCTCGTGCGGCATAAGTTCCTTTTCGCAAAAATGTGTAGCGGTCTTGTAGATGAGGCTTTCGTCTTCCGAGAGAGCAAAGTCCATGTCTTCTTCCTATCTGTGTCTGGGTGCTAGGTGGGGCTTTCTCCCGGTTCGGCGGATTGCGCGTTCGGAGCGCAGCAATTCGCCAAACCGAGCGAGATCTCACTTCTAGGCTAGGCTAAAAGTTGTTCCCGTTGCGTCGGAGCGGCCTTTTTTGAAAGCCGGGTGACAGCATCTACCGCAACCACACCTTTCGGGCGGACGATCAACGGGTTGATCTCAGCTTCGACAAAGGCTTCACCTAACGAGATCGCCCAATCGGACATCTTTTTGATGGCCGAGACGGCTGCTTCGACATCGCCAGCGATACGCCCGCGCCATCCGGAGAGCAGTGGATAGAGCCGCAGGCTTTGAATGGCCTCGGAAATCGTGTCCGAGGACGCTGGCAGAAGCACCGTCTTCGTGTCTCGGAGCAACTCAGCCTCCGTTCCCCCGAAGCCGACAGTCAGCGCGAGGCCGATCCCGTCAACATGGCGGATGCCCACGAGCAGCTCACCGACGCCATCTCTTACCATTTCCTCGACCAGGAAGTGCTGGATGTCGATATGTGGAGCGGTTTGCTTGAGCTTCGCAGCCATCAGGCGAACAATCTGCCAAACTTCTTCTGCAGACTGGATCTTCAGGGCAACGCCACCGAGCTCGCTCTTGTGGGCGAGCTCGGAGCTGAGAGCTTTGACGACGACCGGGAACTGCAGCTCCTCCAGGGAAACACGGGTTTCCGGTTGGACAACGATGTTTCGCGGCACACTTACACCGTGTATTGCGAGTTCCGCCTTCGCTTCGGCCTCGTCGAGAGACATGGGCTCGACTTGGCCAGTAAGGCGTGGTTCAATCAGGATTTCGTCATCGGATTTGCGAGCCAATTCTTCCGCAAGTTCGGACGCCCGCATTGCGTTCGAAACCGCGCGAATGCCGTCTTCCAGGCTTTGAAGCGGAACCAGGCCGTCCGCAATCATCTTTTCTCGGTCCGCTTTTGGAAGCAGCTCGGGAACAGTGTTGACGAACGCTGCCGGTATCTCCCGTTCTGCGGCGGCCTTTGCGAATGCGGCAGTAGTGGTTTGCCACGTTATCGGATCCCAGCCCTTCTCCGGTGGGAAGCACATGACCATGAGCGCCATATCGGGCTGATCTGAAAGATACGCACGGTAAAGATCCAGATTGTGGTCATAGCCCTCATTCTGCGCGGAAGAGATGTCCAGAGGGTTTGCCGGGTGGATGAACGGCGGCAGATACTTTTCGGTCTCGGCTGCCGCTTCGGCTGACGGCGGCTGAAGGTCCAAGCCGTTGAACTCCGAAACGTCGCTACCGAGCACCGCATAGGTTCCAGAACTGGTTACATACGCCGTGCGACGCCCCTTCACAGACGGTGCGTAAACAAGCATTTTCAGCGTTTCCAACGCTTCAAGTGGTGTACCAACCTCGACGAATCCAAGACGACGGAAGAGGGCCGATGCGACAACATCATCGCCTGCAAGTGAGGCAGTATGTGACTGTGTGGCTCGTTGACCTGCAGTTGTCCTTCCACCCTTGATAACAACCACCGGGATGTTCTTGCGAGCTGCCTTCAGCGCTGCGGCGGAAAGAACGGAGACTTCCCTGATGCTTTCAAGATACAGATTGATGGCCTTAACGCGTGGATCATCGAGAACGACGTCCATCAAATCGGCGACACTCAACATCGCCTGATTGCCAAGCCCAATCGAATAGGCAATCGGAATAGAACGATCTGCACAGCCAAGGTCTGACAGATAGGAACCACCGTTGCTTATTAGAGCTACGCAACCACCGACGTCTTGATCGCCGAAGTGATCCATCATGAAGCACGCACGGTCGGCGAAGTTCGCTACGCCCGGGCAGTTGGGG
This sequence comes from Mesorhizobium sp. ZC-5, assembly GCF_025753855.1. Lineage (GTDB taxonomy): Bacteria > Pseudomonadota > Alphaproteobacteria > Rhizobiales > Rhizobiaceae > Neomesorhizobium. The sequence goes on along the minus strand of NZ_JAOWPT010000021.1, from coordinate 12,466 downwards.
CCAATGATCGGCATTTCTCCGGCCGCCTCGACCAGTTGCCTCTGAGACTCTTCGCCGCCATGCATTTCGGAGAACCCGGAGGTGTTGCAAATTGCACCACCGGCGCCGATGCTCGCCAGCTCCCTGACAACGCCGATTAGACCGTCTCTCGGAACGGCTAAGAAAGCGACGTCCGGGTCGATCGGGAGTTCGGAGATGGTGGGAACGCACTTCACCCCAGCCAACTCGTTCCGGCGTGGGTTCACGACAAAGATTTCACCCTGAAATCCCCGGGCACGGCAGTATTCAATCGCAGGAATCATTGCGGCCCCACCGATGAAAACGGCGCTTTTTGGGGACAGCATCCGCTTGATGCGCCCGCGTCTCAATTCTCGCGCGTCTTGGTCGCTCAACATTGTGCTCCATTGATCTGGTTTGCGGTGATACTACGGCCGCTTGATTAGCCTCCATATCGCAAGCGGGCTGCTCTAGAGATCCGAAATAAACTCATTCAGCTCGTTACTTTTTTACAGCGTGAGAAGAGCTAGGCTGCGCGCACGAGTAGCGGAATGCGAAGCTCGTCTTGTCGTCGATAGGTGCCAGGGCGCACAATGGTCGAAAACGCCAGAATGCTTGCAAACTAGCGGGAGAGCAGGCCGCGGGTGCGCTCGGTCGCCTGATGATATTCCGAAGCTATCTCAGCGATCAGCTCTGCTGCAGGACGTATCTTCTTGACTGCCGCGACCGTGTGACCCGCACTCCAGATATCGCGCCATCGTTTCGGGCCCTCGCCTGCCATGTCCGCGCTGAACCGCCTTCGCGCTTCCTCGACGCTCAGCGGAATGTCGAGCTCTGCGAGGTCGAGGCCGGTCTGCAGTATGGATCTGGTAAGATAGTTGGCATCGAAGCCATTGATCGCCTTTGTGAGACGTATCTCGTCTATGCCAGAGGCGACGACCATTTCCTTATGGCCGTCTGAAGCCATGCTTTCGTGCGTCGCTATGAACGGCGACCCCATCAACGAGAAATCGCAGCCCACCACCTGGGCCGCCCAAAGGGCGTGACCATCCGAGATGCCCCCGGCCAATCCGATTGGCCCATCATAGATCGCACGAACCGCTCGAGCGAACGATAGGCCGTTCAACCATCCGGTCTGACCACCTGCGCCGGCGCTTAAAAGAACGAGGCCATCTGCACCAACCTTGATCGCCTTTTCGGCGTGCCGCATAGAAGCGACGTCCGTCAAGACTGTGCATCCGATATCGTGCAGTTGGGGAATGATCGCTTCCGGCGACCCTACGCTTGCGAGGACGATTTTGACTCGATGCTTCACCAAGATATCGACCTCAGTCTGCAGGGCTTCCGCAGACCTTCTCATCACGATGTTCGGGCAGCAGGGAGCTGATGAAGGCTCGGCACACGCCTGACCGATGATCGTCAACCAGTAGTCGAGCTGCTCGGGCGTTCGAGCATTGAAGGTTGGGAAGGCGCCTATAACACCATTACGGCAGATGGTTGAGACGAGTTCTGGCCCGGACACGCCCTGCATTGGCGCTGCGATCAATGGGATCCGCATCCGCGAGGCAATGGAAATGGGCAAGCCCATGAAATGACACTCCACGAGTGCGCCTCGATCGGCAAATCGCTCAGATCCGTTCAGCGAGCTGCAGATCTTCGCGACAGAATTCGAGGGGGCATGCTCGAGCGCAACGTGACTAATTCTCACGTGCACGTCGAAAATTTTTCTGCCACTGAATTTGACAAGCGACAGCCTATCAACGCGGCACAGCTATCGTAGAGTGAATGCTGTCGTTGTTTAGCGTTTGTGCAGCGCGCCAAAGGCTTCTCTTATCGCTGCCGCCATACCCGATACTGCTTCGCTATCAGACCGAGCGTTCCGATGCAGTACCACGCGGGACGCATCGATCTGCTGGAACCCATCTTCCTCGGTCAGTTCCCTGGCCCCAGCCGGGATGTTGCTCCGAGAGAGAGGTGCCACCGCCAAGCCTGAAAGGACTGCGAGCTTGAGTCCGCTGCTCGTATCGCTGGTGTAGACCGTCCGGAATTTGACCTTTTTTTCTTTCAACGATCCGAGGGCGTATTCAGTGCACCAGCCGGAGTTGACGTACAGGGCAATCGGCAATGGAGAGCGCACATGCGTGTTATGCTCATCGGAGGTCGCCCAAACCGTAGGGTCGATCATCAGAAGTTCGCCGCCGGAGTCTTCCTGCCAATCGAATACCACCGCCAAGTCCAGTTCTCCGGATACCACACGGTTCAGGTTCTCGGAGGAGTGCCCGTATCTGGCTGTGCAATCCACATTCGGGTGGAGCTTCGAGAATGTGTTCAACGCACGGCCTACAACGATATGTCCGTACTCTTCCGGCAATCCTATGCGAACCAGCCCTCCGAGTTGCGGTGTCTGAAATGCTGCAACCGTCTGATCCAATAGAGCTACGACGCGACGAGCATTGACAAGCAACTCTGTTCCTGACCGGGTCAGCTCCACTCCGCGACCGCCACGAGTGAACAGAGGTTGCCCGAGTATTCCTTCGAGGCGCTTTATTTGAAGGCTTACCGCCGACTGAGTTCGGCCAACTGTGTCAGCCGCGCGCGTGAAGCTGCGGGTCTCATGAACCGCCAGAAACGTACGCAAAAGATCGCTGTCCAGAGCCGCACTCATAAAATTCACTCATTGCTGCCAGAAGTTATATTCGTTTGATTCATACCCATGGCACGTGCATCCTGGGTAGGCAACGAAAGAAAACTTGGATGTCATTCCTCTCCAGAACTCAGTCAATCGGATCAAGGTATCTCCAGCACTGGAATCTGGTCGGCCGAGACACCGCCTTGGACACAGTTCTTGCACGGCACGACGACAGGCTTCTAGCTGACGCTGGACTTACCCGCGAGGCGCTCGGATTTCCCGACGCCGGTTCGCGGTCGAAGTGGAATCGGTCGAACATACCCTGGCTACTCTAACGAGTACCCCACGCCGAGGTCCTAACTCAGACTTTTTGAAGTGGCTAGCCATTACTGTGTTTGCGTCTCCGGTGGCGCGACCTCGCTCTCCAGATCCCAGTGAACTTCATCCAGCCGGAAGGCTCTAACTCAGCGGACCGAAATGCAGAATCGAGTGTTGCTGGGGGTTGCGAGCCTTTGTCTAGGCGTCTTTGTGTTTTCCCTACAGGATCCATTGGTCAAGTCGGTATCGTCCGCGTACCCTGTTTCCGAAGTGATGGCGATAAGGGCCTTGGCCTCATTTCCGATCCTCGTGGTTCTTGTCCACCTCGACGTCGGACTGGGTGCGCTGCTTACAACAAGATACATAACTCTGACCATCCGAGGATTCACGCAGTTCTTTTCGTACGCGCTTTATTACCTAGCCATCGCAGCGTTGACGCTCGCCGATGCCGTATCTCTCTTCTTCATGGCTCCGCTTTTCATAATGGGGCTCGCAAGCCCATACTTGGGAGAGCGGATTTCCATCGGAACCTTGGCTGGCGTTCTGCTCGGTTTGGTGGGGGTTCTGATAATGCTCCGCCCTGGAGCAGGTTTGCTGGACTGGGCCGCGTTTCTCTCCCTTGGATCAGCACTTCTCTATGCATTTTCACAAGTGATCGCGCGTCATATCAGCGAAACCGAATCCGCGACTACGATGGGATTCTACCAGAACGTAGCGTATCTGGCAGGATCGATCGTGTTCGCGGTTGCGTTTCGCGTGGCAGGCTTCACGCATGCAGAACACCCCAGCCTGGCATTCTTGGTTAGGCCCTGGGTATGGCCAACATCGATCGATCTGCTGAAGATGACCGCATGCGGCGTAGTTGCTTCTGCAGGAATGGTGCTTCTCTCTCAAGCCTATCGTCTAGCGCCGGCAAACCGTGTTGCAACTTTCGAATACACTGGCATGATTTGGACTCCGCTGTGGGGATATGTGTTCTTCGCGGAGTTGCCGCGCGCCACGACCCTGGCAGGCGCTCTGATCATTATCGTGGCCGGCTTGTTCGCTCTCCACGGTTCGCAGCATGTTGAAAAACGTCGACATCGAGCCATTGTTCGAGCGAAGGCTTTGGAGTCTGGTTGTCGATGCCAGCTAGACCCGCCTTAACTGTCGCTTGGGAGACCCGCGCACGGTCGTTGACGATGCTTCTGACGTCGGGAAGCGATTTCGGCGAATCGAGGTCGGAGCAATGATGATGATTCGACTTGCATGTCCTGGCGCTGCCGGCGATCGAAATCAGCAGATCGTGTATGGCAGTTCGCCGCGTCGGTCGTGATCCACGGTAATCGTGCTCTTGAGCGGCGGAACGGCGCGTTGGATGCAGTTTATCCGCTCGCAAATGCGGCATGAAACGCCGATGGGCTCGAACGCTGAGCTGTTGGCAAAATCCAGCCGGTCCGCGTAGACGAAATCGCCGGCGTCGGAGATCTCGCATCCGAGCGCGATCGCATAGCGTCGATGAGGAGAACCGTATCCACCGTCTGCCTTGGTGATTTCTGTCGCGATACTGAGATAACACACGCCGTCTGGTGTCTCGGCCAACTGGCAATCCATGCGGCCTGGGGTTTCGAACGCTTGATGAGCGTTCCACAACGGGCAAGCTGCACCGTAGCGGGCGAATTGCAACTTCGCGGCGCTATGGCGCTTGGTGATGTTGCCGGCCCGGTCGATGCGCGCGAAGAAGACGGGCACGCCCTTCAACCGAGGCCTTTGCAAGGTCGACAGGCGATGCGCCACCTGCTCAAGGCTGGCGCCGAAGCGCATTGCGAGCAGGTGGAGGTCGTGCCTTAGTTCTTTTGCGGCGGCCAGGAAGGGACGGTATGGCAACATGAGCGAACCGGCAAAATAATTCTGGAGGCCGACCCTGCATATCTCTGCCGCTTCCGGGGTACGGAAGCCCGTGCGCTCGATGATCGCATCGATTTCCGCCCGCTGCTCCAAGGCGCCGATCTGGAGTGCCATCTGAAAACTGCGCGTCGATGCAGGCGAGTAAGAGTTCAAATACAGCACGCGCGCGGAGGCGTCGAAGCGCCTGATTACCCGCTCGCCACTGGCAGCACGCGCAATGCGAACGCGATGATGCTGTTCCAGATGATCCGCCAAAGCCGTACCGACATCTCGGTCCGGCAAGCCCAAGGCCTTCGCCAGGTGCTCGGCCGCGGCGTCGAGCTCGTCAATGTAGTTGTCGACAAAATGAAAGAAGTCCCGCACTTCCTCGTAGGGTGTCGGCCCGGCAAAGGCATTGGTTCGGATCAGCTGGTCGTCGAAGCTGGCAAGCTGCTCGCTGTTTCGTCGATATGCCTGGTGACAGGTGATCAGCGCATGAGCGAGAGACGGTGCGTTTTGGGCAACGAGCTTGAGTTCCTGAAATCCGGCTGAAACACCGCCGAACACCGGATCAGCAAGTGCCTCGCTCAGTGCCGAGAGCAGCCGGTCGGCCTCGCTGCCACCGATTGAAGCGATATCCACATGGAACTTTTCGGCGAGCGCAAGAAGCACTGCGGCTGACACCGGTCGTTGGTTGTTTTCAATCTGGTTCAGATAGCTGGTCGAGATCCCCAGCCGCTCGGCGAATGCCGCCTGGGTGGCCTTGTTGGCCTCGCGCAATTCGCGTACGCGGCGTCCAATGAAGAGCTTGCCGTTTGCCATTTGCAATTTCGCATGTTGCTGTTCGCAATTTCATACATTTTGCAAGCGCACACGGTCAAGCCTTTCCCGTCCATTGCTGGCGAACTAATGCAGCGTAATTCCAGTGAGGAGCTCATGCGATTGTCCAGCAAAGCAAACCCGCATTTGAAGCAAAGCCGGCTCGCCGCGACGCCATTGCCGACGGCTTTGAACTTTGCACCGAAGGCTGACCGCTGATGCGGGCCGTTCTCGAACAACTCGAGGTGCGTCGTGCGCAGGCCCGCCTGGGCGGCGGGCAGAAGCGTGTCGATGCCCAGCATGCCAAAGGGAAGCTGACCGCCCGCGAGCGCCTCGTGGTGCTCCTCGATGAAGGCTCCTTCGAAGAATACGACATGTATGTCACCCATCGTGCCACAGACTTCGGCATGGCTGACCAGAAGGTCGCTGGCGACGGCGTGGTCACGGGCTGGGGTACGATCAACGGCAGGCTTGTTTACGTCTTCTCTCAGGACTTCACGGTGCTCGGCGGATCTCTGTCTGAGACACACGCCCAGAAGATCTGCAAGATCATGGACATGGCGGTGCGCAACGGGGCGCCGGTCATTGGCCTCAACGATTCTGGCGGCGCGCGCATCCAGGAGGGTGTCGCCTCACTGGCCGGCTACGCCGATGTCTTCAAACGCAATGTCGATGCTTCCGGCGTCATTCCGCAGATTTCGGTGATCATGGGGCCCTGCGCCGGCGGTGCGGTCTACTCCCCGGCCATGACCGACTTCATCTTCATGGTTCGGGATTCCTCCTACATGTTCGTGACCGGCCCCGACGTGGTCAAGACGGTCACGAACGAGATCGTGACCGCGGAGGAACTAGGCGGCGCGGCAACGCACACGCAAAAGTCCTCTGTCGCCGACGGGGCTTTCGAAAACGATATCGAGGCCTTGGAAGAGGTCAGGCGCCTCTTTGACTTCCTGCCGCTGAACAATCGGGAAAAGCCGCCCGTGCGGCCATTTCATGACGATCCCGAGCGGATCGAGTTGCGTCTCGACACGCTGGCGCCGGACAGCGCCAACAAGCCCTACGACATGAAGGAACTGATCACGGCAATCGCCGATGAAGGCGACTTCTTCGAGCTTCAGGCCGCCTTCGCCCGCAACATCATCACCGGATTTGTTCGCATCGAGGGCAGGACGGTTGGCGTGGTGGCCAACCAGCCCATGGTGCTGGCCGGATGCCTCGACATTGATTCCTCCCGCAAGGCGGCACGTTTCGTTCGCTTCTGCGACGCCTTCGACATCCCGATCCTGACGCTCGTCGACGTGCCAGGTTTCCTGCCGGGCACCGCCCAGGAATTTGGCGGCGTCATCAAGCACGGCGCCAAGCTGCTGTTTGCCTATTCCCAGGCGACCGTGCCGATGGTCACGTTGATCACGCGCAAGGCTTATGGCGGCGCCTACGACGTGATGGCTTCCAAACATATCGGCGCCGACATCAACTACGCCTGGCCGACCGCCGAAATCGCGGTGATGGGCGCAAAGGGGGCGGCCGAGATCCTCTACCGGTCAGAACTCGGCAATCCCGAGAGGCTTGCTGCTCGCACCAGGGAATACGAGCAGCGTTTCGCCAACCCCTTCATTGCCGCCGAGCGGGGCTTCATCGACGAGGTGATCATGCCACATTCTTCACGCAGGCGGATTGCGCGTGCCTTTGCCGCTCTGCGCGGAAAAAGCGTCGAAACGCGCTGGAAGAAGCACGACACGATCCCACTTTGAGTACGCAAAAAATGTTCAAGAAGATCCTGATTGCCAATCGTGGCGAGATCGCGTGCCGGGTGATCAAGACGGCACAGAGGCTTGGCATAGCCACCGTCGCGGTCTATTCCGACGCTGACCGCGACGCCTTGCACGTCCGGCAGGCCGATGAGGCGGTCCATATCGGTCCCGCCGCCTCGGCCCAGTCCTATCTTCGCTTTGCAAACATCCTCGATGCCGTCACCGCTACGGGCGCTGATGCGGTTCATCCGGGCTACGGTTTCCTGTCCGAGAATTCGAATTTTGCCGAAGCGCTCAAAGCCAAGGGCATCGCCTTCATCGGCCCCTCGCCCGTCGCCATCGAGGCGATGGGCGACAAGATCACCTCAAAGAAGATCGCGGCATCCGCCGGTGTCTCCACCGTACCCGGCCATATGGGCCTGATTGAGGATGCCGAGGAAGCGGCGCGCATCTCCTCGGAGATCGGCTTTCCCGTCATGATCAAGGCATCCGCCGGCGGTGGCGGCAAGGGCATGCGCATTGCCTGGAACGAGATCGAGGCGCGCGAAGGATTTCAGTCCTCACGAAACGAAGCCAAGAACGCCTTTGGCGACGACCGCATCTTCATCGAGAAATTCGTCACCGAACCACGTCACATCGAAATCCAGGTACTCGGCGATCAGTACGGCAACATCGTCTACCTGGGCGAGCGGGAATGCTCGATCCAGCGCCGCAATCAGAAGATCATCGAGGAGGCCCCCTCCCCGTTCCTTGACGAAGCAACCCGGCAGGCGATGGGAAGGCAGGCCATCGCTCTTGCCAGGGCGGTCGGCTACCACTCGGCAGGTACGGTTGAATTCATCGTCGACCGCGACCGCAACTTTTACTTCCTCGAGATGAATACCCGGCTTCAGGTCGAGCATCCGGTCACCGAACTGGTAACCGGCATCGATCTGGTCGAGGAAATGATCCGCATCGCCGCCGGCCAAAAGCTGCGCTTTGCCCAAGAAGATGTGAAGCTGAACGGCTGGGCGATCGAAAGCCGACTCTACGCCGAAGACCCGTGTCGCAATTTCCTGCCCTCGATCGGTCGTCTGACACGTTACCGGCCGCCCATTGAGGGTGCACGTGCAGATGGTTCACTGATTCGCAACGATACTGGGGTGGTCGAAGGCTCGGACATCTCGATGCACTATGATCCTATGATAGCGAAGCTCTGCACCTGGGCGCCCGATCGGCTGGGCGCAATCAACGCCATGGCTGCTGCATTGGATGATTTCGAAGTGGAAGGCATCGGCAACAATCTGCCGTTTCTCTGCGCTGTCATGGACCATCCGCGGTTTCGCGAGGGGCGGCTGAGCACAGCCTTTATCCCCGAGGAGTTTCCGGACGGCTTCACAGGTGTGTCCCCAACCGACGCGGATGAGCGCAAGCTCGCTGCGGTCGCGGCGCATATCAACTGGAAACTTCAGCACCGCAATGTCCTGATCTCCGGCGCGATGGACAATCATCGTCGCAAAGTCCCTAGCGATTGGATCGTCACACTTGGCAGCCATGCCTTCGCAATCGCGGTGCGCGATCAGGAAGATGCTACCGCGGTTTCATTCGATGACGGCTCGGTTCTCAGTGTTGTCAGCGATTGGCTGCCGGGACGGCATATCGCGCACTTTCAAATTGGCACCGAGTCCGCGTCTATCAAGACGTCAAAGTCAGGAACCGGCTACCGACTGCGCTGTCGCGGAACGGATGTTGTCGCCCATGTACGCAGCCCACCTATCGCCGAGCTTGCGCGATTGATGCCGAAGAAACAGCCGCCGGACACCTCCAGGCTGCTGCTTTGCCCGATGCCTGGTGTGGTCACCGCGATCGCCGTGTCCGAAGGAGAACAGGTCGAGGCTGGACAGGTGCTCGCCACCGTCGAGGCCATGAAGATGGAGAACGTGCTTCGCGCCGAACGGCGGGCCGTTATCAAACGGATCGCCGCCAAGGCGGGCGCAAGCCTTGCCGTCGACGAACCCATTCTGGAGTTCGAATGATGGCCGACGCCAAACTCGCCGACTGGCGCGCTCTCGCCGAACGGGAGCTGAAGGCCTCCCCAGACGCCCTGGTCTGGCGCACACCCGAAGGCATCGACGTCAGGCCGCTCTATACGGCAGATGATCTTGATGGGGCCGACCACCTCACCACGCTGCCCGGCCTGAAGCCATTCGTCCGCGGACCGCGTGCCACGATGTATGCCGGCAGGCCGTGGACGATCCGGCAATATGCGGGCTTCTCGACGGCCGAGGAGTCGAACGCGTTCTACCGCAAGGCGCTCGCCGCCGGCCAGCAGGGTGTGTCGGTCGCTTTCGATCTTGCGACGCACCGCGGCTATGACAGCGATCATCCGCGTGCCGTCGGCGATGTCGGCAAGGCCGGCGTGGCCATCGATTCCGTCGAGGACATGAAGGTTCTGTTCGAGGGCATACCGCTCAAGGATATTTCCGTCTCCATGACGATGAATGGTGCGGTCATTCCGATTCTTGCCTGCTTCATTGTTGCCGGCGAGGAGCAGGGCTGCTCGTCGTCCGAGCTTTCCGGGACCATCCAGAACGACATCCTGAAGGAGTTCATGGTCCGCAACACCTACATCTATCCCCCCGAACCCTCGATGCGGATTGTCGCCGACATCATCGAGTACACCGCAAAGGAGATGCCGAAGTTCAACTCGATCTCGATCTCCGGCTATCACATGCAGGAGGCCGGCGCGACGCTGGTGCAGGAGCTCGCCTTTACCCTGGCCGATGGGCGCGAGTATGTCCGCGCGGCGCTGAAGAAAGGCCTCGATGTCGACGATTTTGCCGGAAGGCTCTCGTTCTTCTTTGCGATTGGAATGAATTTCTTCATGGAGGCCGCCAAGCTGCGGGCAGCGCGACTTCTGTGGTGGCGTATCATGGAAGAGTTCGAACCGAAGAAGCCTTCATCGCTGATGCTGCGCACGCACTGCCAGACATCGGGCGTGTCGCTGCAGGAGCAGGACCCCTACAACAACATCGTGCGCACCGCCTATGAGGCGTTGGCCGCAGTGCTTGGTGGCACGCAATCGCTCCACACCAACTCCTTCGATGAGGCGATCGCGCTGCCGACGGAGTTTTCGGCGCGGATCGCGCGCAACACCCAGCTTATTCTTCAGCACGAGACCGGCGTGACCAAGGTCGTCGATCCGCTGGCCGGCTCCTATTACGTCGAAAGCCTGACCGCCGAGCTTGCCGAGAAAGCGTGGGCGCTCATAGAGGACATCGAGGCCATCGGCGGCATGACTAAAGCCGTCATTGACGGTTTGCCAAAACGTCTGATCGAGACGGCGGCGACCCGCCGCCAGGCGGCGATCGATCTCGGCGATGAGGTGATCGTCGGCGTCAACAAATACCGGCTGGAGACCGAAGCCGCGATCGATGCCCTTGAGATCGACAATGCGGCGGTGCGAGAGGCGCAGATCCGCCGTCTCGAACAAACAAAGCGTCAGCGCGACCCCAAGCGCGTCGACGCAGCCCTTGCCGCGCTTGGCAAGACCGCGGCCAGCGGCAAGGGCAACATACTTCAGGCCGCGGTTAAAGCGGTGCGCGCTCGCGCGACGGTGGGGGAGATTTCCGACACTCTGCGTAGCGCCTTCGGCGATCACGTGGCCGTTCCTGAGGTGACCTCGGAGGTTTACGGCGCCGCCTTCCAGAATGAGCCGGAATACCAAACCCTAACGTCCCGCATCAGGGACGTTTCCATGTCGCTTGGCGGCCAGCCGAAGCTGATGGTGGCCAAGCTCGGCCAGGATGGCCATGACCGTGGCGCCAAAGTGATCGCATCGGCGTTTGGCGATCTCGGCTTCGATGTGGTCGCCGGCCCGCTCTTCCAAACGCCGGAAGAAGCGGCAAGCATGGCCGTGGCTTCTCACGTTCATGTCATCGGAGCGTCCTCGCTCGCGGCCGGACACAAGACACTACTGCCGCAGCTCGTCCAAGCGCTGAAGGCACAAGGCGGCGAAAACATCATCGTTGTGTGCGGTGGCGTGGTGCCGCGCCAGGATTATCAGTTCCTGATGGACCACGGGGTCGCCGCTATATTAGGCCCTGGAACACACATCTTGGATGCCGCGCGCGCGGTCATCGATCTCCTGGAAGGAAGGCGTCGTAATCAATGAAGGGCCCCGTCGTCAGCGACTGCAGAATCCGGTCAAGCTGCCCCATGCTTGCATGTTTGATGCGGCCATGTCGGTAAGGACCTTCGAAATTACTCGAGCGTCCAGGGCTCTGGTCGCGATAGCCAAACGCCCGAATAATCCCGGGCGCGCGTCAAATGTAACCAGTAGGCGATCGACGCAGGGCACCACGAATTCGCCATTCGCTCGCGCCCTCGACGCCGACACTGGAAAATCGATCAGAATGCCGAACGCCGGTCTGCTTAGGCACGATAGAGGGCAAACAATGGATCGGTTCGAAGAAGTCTCCCGCGACCGGCGTGCCGCCGCGCTGATTGTCGAACCGCTCGTGCTTGGCGCCGGCGGCATGCTGATGTACCCGGCCTGGGTTCTGGCCGAACTGAAGAAGATTGCCGAAGCCTCCGGCACGCTGCTGATCGCCGACGAAGTGATGACCGGTTGGGGACGAACCGGAACCATGTTCGCCTGCGAGCAGGCGGCCATCTCTACCGACATACTGTGCACCTCGAAGGGCCTGACCGGTGGCGCCATCCCGCTGGCGGCCACGCTCGCCACCGATGCCATCTTCCAGGCCCATTATTCCGAAGACCGTAAGAAGACCTTCTTTCATTCGAGCTCATACACCGCCAATCCGATTGCCTGCGCGGCAGCGCTCGCCAATGTCGAGATCTGGCGCGACGAACCAGTGGCCGAGCGGATCGCGGCCTTGAGCGGGATGCAGGCCGCCGGGCTTCAGCGCTTTCGCGACAATGCCAACTTCACCGACAGTCGGGTGACCGGCACGATCGCGGCCCTTGATCTGCACGCCGGCTCAGCCGGCTATCTGGCCGAGATCGGGCCAAAACTGCGCGCTTTTTTCCTCGAGCGCGGACTGCTGGTGCGTCCGCTCGGCAATGTGCTCTATCTTCTGCCGCC
>NZ_JAOWPT010000020.1 GCF_025753855.1 Mesorhizobium sp. ZC-5 | reverse complement strand
GGGCAAGGCCATTGCGCGTATCGAAGAACCGCACTTTCGACGGTTCGACGGGTGAAAGTCCGATCGCTGATCCGGCTGTCAGTTCAACCGAAGGGGTGAGAAAGGCGGAAACCAGGAAATCCCCCACATCCACGCGCACCAGGCTGCGGGAGCCGAGATATTCTACCGTCCGCACGGTTCCGTGCAGCATGGCTGCGTCGGTGTCGTCATATTTCAGGTCTTCGGGGCGAATCCCCAAGGAGATCCGGCGGTCGTCGAACGACAGATCGGCAGGTAACGGAACGTCGAAGCCTCGCCCGCTCACCCGGTTGTTGTCGACTTCGCCTGCAAGGATGTTCATCCCCGGCTCGCCGAGAAACCGCGCCACGAAGAGATTGGCGGGATTGTCGTAGAGCTCCCGCGGACTTCCGACCTGCTCGATCCGGCCGTTCGACATGACCACGATCAGGTTCGAAAGGGTCATCGCCTCGCTCTGGTCATGGGTGACGTAAAGCATGGTGGCGCCGAGGCGCTGGTGGATATCCTTGAGCTCCGAACGCATATGCACGCGAAGCTGCTGGTCGAGGTTGGAAAGCGGTTCGTCGAGCAGGTAGACTGTCGGAGTCCGCACCATGGCTCGGCCCAGGGCCACGCGCTGCCTCTGGCCGCCCGAGATTTCCCGCGGAAAGCGGCCGAGCATGGTCTCTAGCCCGAGCATGCGGGCTGCGCCCTTGACCTTGCGGTCCACCACCTCCTCGGGGGCGCGGCGGCGCCAGGCCCGCATCGGAAAAGCTATGTTTTCGTAGAGCGTCATATGCGGGTAGAGCGCATAGGACTGGAACACCATTGCGATGTCGCGATCCGCCGGCTTGACGGTGGTGACGTCCCGGTCGCCTATCATGATGCGCCCCTCGGTAGGCATTTCCAGCCCGGCGATCATGTTGAGCGTGGTGCTCTTGCCGCAGCCGGAAGGACCCAGCAGGGTCACGAATTGACCCGGCTCGATGGAGATGTTGACGTTGGAGACGGCGCGGACCGTGCCATAGCTTTTGCCGACGTCGATGAAGCGAACCGACTGTGCGGTCGGCTGAACCTGAACCATGGGACTTAGCCTTTCACGGACCCGTCAGCGAAGCCGCCGATGAGGTATTTGCGGAAGAGAAGGAAGACGACGACGGGAGGAATGGTGGCGATGGCGACGCCGGCCATGAGTGCACCCCAGTCCCGGCCATGGAAGCCCTGGAAGAAGATCAGCGCGACCGGCAAGGTGCGCAATTCAGGCTGGTCCACCATCGTGGTGCCGGTCACATAGTCGTTCCAGCAATGCAGGAAGCCGAAGGTTGCCGACGCCAGAAGCGCAGGTTTCGCTCCGGGCAGGACGATCTTCCATACGGCCTCGGCGCGAGAATAGCCGTCGATCTCGGCTGCCTGCTCCAGTTCACGCGGGATCGAAGCAAAATGCGCGCGCGTCACCCAGACTGCAAACGGCAGGATATGGCCGGCATAGAGCAGCGGCAGCACCAGATAGGTGTTGTAGAGTCCCAGTTCCGAGGCGAGAAGCTGCGTCGGCAGCAGCACCGAAAAGCCCGGCACAGCCATCGCCCCCACGAAGATCAGCAGGATCGCCGGTTTCCCCGCCACCGGGTAGCGCGTCAGCGCATAACCGGCCACCGTGCCGAAAAGCAGCGAGAGAAGGACGGCCAGAACGGCATAGTTCGCGCTGTTCAGGAAGGCCCATTGCACCCCTTCGGCGATCAATCGGGAATAGTGGGCGAAGGTGGGGCTTAGCGGTATGATTTCCGGCGGCACGGCGAAGATGCGGTTGGTCGGTTTGAACGAGGTGGATATCGCCCAGAATATTGGCCCCAGGGCGACGATGGCGGCGATCAAGCAGGCTAGGGACAAGACGAGGCGGGCGGCGAATTTCATGCTGCGGCTCCGGGCTGCTTGCCGAGAATGCGGATGTAGATCGCGATCAGCGCCATGTTGATCATGAACATCACGATCGCGATGGCATTGCCGCGGCCCTGGTCGAGTTCGACGAAGCCGGTATTGTAGAGCAGGTAGGCCAGAGTATTCGTCTGCCGAATCGGACCGCCTCCGGTCAGGCCGATGATAAGCTGCACTTCGTTGAAGTAGCTGATAGTCAGCATCGAGATGACGATCAGCAGCGAAGGCGCCAGCAAGGGCAGCGTGATCTTGTAAAAGCTTTCGAGTGCGCCGAGCCCGTCGACGGCGGCCGCTTTGTAGAGATCCTTGGGTATCTGCCCCAGGCCGCCTATCAGGATGATCGTAGCGAACGCGAAGTTTCTCCAGACTCCGACGGCAATCAGCGTCGGCATTGCCAGCATCGGATCGGTCAGCAGATCCTGGGGAGGCCGGCCAAATGCTGCAAACAGTGCTCCGACCAGCCCCCCGGGGGAGGGCACGAGGATCCATTTCCACAGCAGCGCAACTACGATCGGGCTCATCGCCCATGGGACGAGCAGGACGGTCAGAAGCAGGCTTCCCCAGCGGCCGAGTCGCCGGATGCCCATCGCGGCGAGCAGCGCCAGCGGCACCGCGATGGCCAGGGAGCAGAAAGTGAACAGGAGCGAACGGCCGATGGCCTGCCAGGCGAACGGGTCCGAGAACAGGGCAGCGTAGTTCGCAAGGCCGACATAGCCCTCATTGGCGAAGAAGAAGACTTTGTGCAGGCTGAGATAGAAGCCGTAGAAGGCCGGCAGGATGTTGATCGCGATGACCAGAATCAGCGCGGGGCCGACCAGCGCCGACCCCACCAGTTTTGCCTGACGCGCCGCCGACGTCAGGGCGCGTTCCGGATGCAGCCTGACTCCGGAGGAGGAAACGCTCATATTTCGCTCACCAGCCCAGCGTCGATTTTGCCCGCGACAGGACCGCATCTACGCTCTCATCCGTGCCTATCAGTTCCTGCAACGCGGTGTTCATCACCGGAAAGACCTTGGTGATGTCCGGAAGGCGCTGTGGAAAGGTCAGCGCGCCCGGGGCGCTGAGCAATTCGGTGAACGTGCGGATATTTGCCGCTTCCGGTGAGGAAAAGAACGGGTCGTCCAGCGTCGAGCGGCGGTCGGGCACCAGTCCCGCGACCTTACCCCATTCCAGCGACGCCTCCGTTGTGTAGAGGCTTTCAAGGAAAGCGGCTGCGGCGGGAATGTTCTGCGATGAGGCAGACAGGCCTACCGTCCAATAGGGTCCGAGCAGGACCGATGGCGGCAGGTCGCCGAAGGCGGGCCATGCCGAGACTGCCAACTGCTTGCCGTCATAGGCGGCGGCGATGTCCCTGTATTGCTGGAAACGAGGCGCAAAGGCCTGCACCATGGCAAAACGGCCGGCGGCGAACTGATCCTGGATGTCGTCGCCCATGGCGTTCAGCAGCGTCGGCGAAAGTGAGCCGTTCTGCACAAGCTGTCTGACAATTTTTGCCGTTTCCTGCGCCTCCTTGCCGGTGATGTCGAATTGGCCGGTGGAAGGATCGAAGATCGAAGGCCCGAAGCCGGACAGGACGTTGATGAAGGACGATACGCTGTTATCATTGGTGGGCAGGCCGAAGCCAAGCCGCTCCCCTTTGGTCAGCTTGCCAGCTGCCGCAATGAACTCGTCCCAACGCAGCGGTGGCGCCTCGATCCCGATCTCGGCCAGCGCATCCTTGCGATAGAAAATGACCTGCGCCGGCGAGGGCCAGAGCGGCAACGAAATACGCTGTCCGTCGAAGACCGATTTCTCCGCGAAAACCGGAAAGAGATCGGGCACCACCTTGGTTTTAAACTCGTCGGAGAAAACCTCATCCAGATTGGCCAGCACGTGGCGCTGGTTTACGAGGTCGAGAAAGGTATCGCGCATCCAGATGATGTCGGGGGCGCGCTTTTGCGCCGAGGCAGCCACGAATTTGGTTTCCAGCTCCTGGAACGGCTGCGGTTCCACGACGATCTTCACATCAGGATGTGCTGCCGTGAACCGGCCGATGATATTGCGCAGCACGACTTCGCGAGGCGACTGCCCCTCCGAACTGAGGAAGGTCCAGATACGGACCGTTCCCGAAAGCTGCTGCGCCCGCGCCGCCCGCGGCAAGGCTGCCAGGGCTATGCTGGCTGCTGTCATCTTGATGACGGAACGCCGGTTGAAATGAACGAAACTCATGGCCAAACTCCTCCTACTATTGGTTTTTTGTTACGCCGGAATCTAGAGATTGCTGAGCACCCGCGTGCGGCCGTTCAGCAGATGCCGCCGCAATTCCGCCCGGGCGCGGTCGCTGTCGCGGGCCGCCACCGCGTCGACAATGGCGCCGTGCTCCAGCGCGATCAGCTCGCGCCGCTCGGCGGCCGTCAGCACTGATCGCTGGGCCGACAGGTTGCCCCAACTGAAGATGTGCGAGGTAAGCCGGCCCAGTGCGTCGCTCAGCTTGGAATTATGGGCGCAGACCGCCAGCGCGGCGTGGAAGGCGACATCCTCGCGCTCGGCCCGATCCACGATCAGCCGGACCATCAGCGTTTCCTGTGCCCGGACCAGGCGGGCGAGATCGTCCTCGGTTCGCCGGTCCGCGGCCAGGGCCGCGACTTCGCTTTCCAGCGCAAGCCGCACCTCGTGCCATTCGGCAAGATCCCTGGTCGAGGAAATCGCCGAGAGCCGGACCATCTGCGGGGCTTGGTCCCGCACGGCATAGCTGCCGGAGCCCTTGCGGGAGCGCACCACCCCCTCCGTGCGTAGCCGGGTCAGCCCTTCACGAATGCTGGCCCGCGACATGCCGAACATCTGCACGAAATCCGTTTCCGAGGGCAGGCGCTCCCCCGTCGCCACGCCATCGATATAGCCGCGCAGTTGCCGGTAGGCGCTGTCCGATCTGCTCTCGCCGTCGCTCATTTTCGGAAACCAAAACTCGTTGACGATTTGAAATCTGTCTGATTACATTAATTCTGTAGGACAGCTTTGTGCATTGCAAGTGGAAAATTCAGGGAACGAGATGAACAGGACGATAGGATCGCGGCCGGGTGCTCGCATCGCACGGATCGAAGTGCATGAATTCGGCTATACGGTCGATGGGTTGGGATTGGACATCAGCGGCAATCGCTGCGTCATGAAGGGCGCGAGCAGCCGTCTCTCAGCCTTCGCCGTCAGAATCGACACGCAGGACGGTCAACGGGGAGAGTATTGTAGCGTTCACAGCGGCAAGAACGGCGCCATGGTCGGGCAGGTCAAAGCGGCGGCAGGCCATCTCCTGGGCGAGGACGCAGAAGAGCGCGAGGCGATCTACAACAAGCTGAAGCGCGCGCATCGTCATTACATGGCGATCGGTCATTCCGCGCTGGACAATGCTCTGTGGGACCTTGCGGGGAAAGCCGTGGATCGTCCTGTCTGGCGTCTGCTTGGCGGTTACCGGCAGCGGCTCCCGACCTATGCCAGCACCCTCAACGGCGGGCGGCACGGGATTCTCGACAGCATCGAGGCCTATGCCGATTTCGCGGAGGAATGTCTGGCGCTGGGTTACAAGGGCTATAAGATCCATGGATGGGGCGAAGGCGACCCGCAGGAGGAGGCCGCCAATCTTCTGCATTGCGCCAAGCGTGTCGGTGGCCGCATGGCCCTGATGTATGACGCCGCGAGCGAACTGCGCACGCTGGCCGATGCGATCTACGTCGGCAAGGCCTGCGATGACGGCGGCTATGTCTGGTATGAAGATCCGTTCATGGATGCGGGCTGGTCCCCCCATGCGGCGCGCCAACTGAAGGAGAGCGTCAGGACGCCGCTCATGCTGACCGAGCATGTGCGCGGACTGGAAAGCAAGGCTGCCTGGATTCACGACCGAGCCACGGACTACCTTCGTGTCGATCCCGACTACGACATGGGAATTACCGGCACGATGAAGGTTGCCCATCTGGCCGAGGCCTTCGGCTTGGATTGCGAAATCCATGCCGCCGGCCCCGCACAGCGTCACTGCATGGCCGCGATGCGCAATTCCAGCTGGTATGAACTGTCACTCGTCGCACCTGGGGTCGCCAATCCCGTCCCGCCGGTGTTCGGATCGGGCTACAGCGATGCACTCGAAGACATCGGCCCGGACGGCTGCATGCCGGTGCCGGACGGTGCGGGGCTGGGAGTGGAGTATGACTGGGATTACATCGTGGCCAACCGCACCGCCTATCAGGAGTTCGGCCTCAAGGGTTCGGATACGGTTTCTGGACGATGAGTATAGGCTACGATTACGTCATCGTCGGCGGCGGTTCCGCCGGCTGCGTGCTCGCCAACCGCCTTTCTGCGATAAGCGCGACCAGGGTGCTGTTGCTGGAGGCAGGTGTCGACCATCCTCCGGGTCTGGAGCCCGAGGAGATCCGCGACGTCTATCCTTACCGTGCGGCCTTCAATCCCGCCTATCAATGGCGCGATCTGAATGCCTGGCTGATGCCGGTGCCGCACAACGATCCGGACCGGTCGCTGCCGAAGCCCTATATCCAGCCCAAGGTGATCGGCGGCGGATCGAGCATGAACGGCGAGATCGGCAATCGCGGCCTGCCGGTCGACTACGATGAATGGGCCGAGCGCGGAGCCGAAGGCTGGGGTTGGGAAAATGTCCTGCCCTATTTCCGCAAACTTGAAACCGACATGGACTTCGACGGTCCCATGCATGGGCAGACTGGCCCTATATCGATCAGCCGCGTCATGCCGGAGGAATGGCCGGGCTTCACGCGGGCTGTTGCCGCCGCCCTGACAAGCCAGGGATACCGCAACATCGGGGATCAGAACGCCGTTTTTGAAGATGGCTGGTTCCCGATGTCCCTGACGACGAACCGCAAGTCGCGTTGCTCGGCCGCGATGGGCTATCTGGATGCACCGACCCGCGCGCGCGGCAACCTGACGATCCGGACCGGGGTAACGGTTGACCGGTTGTTGATGGAGGGGCGCCGCGCCATTGGTGTTCAGGCCGGCGCCGAGCGCATTCTTGCCAAGCGCGTCATCCTCGCGGCCGGCGCGCTGCAGAGCCCGGCCATGCTTTTGCGTGCCGGAATCGGCGATGCCGGGCAATTGCGCGAAGCGGGGATAGAGGTGCTTGGTCATCTGCCCGGCGTCGGCCAGAACCTGAACGAGCATCCCTCCATCGCGATGTCTTCCTGGATCAGGCCGGGCTACCGCATGGGTAACTCGCCGCGCCGCCATGTCCAAGCCGCATGGCGCTATTCATCGGGGATGGAAGGCTGTGGCTCCGGCGACATGTTCATGGTTGTCGTGGCCAAATCCGCCTGGCATCCGATCGGCCAGCGCATTGGATCGCTTTTCAGTTGGATCAACAAGACATATTCCACCGGCTATCTTCGGCTTGATCCGTCAAACCCGGATGCGCCACCGGAGATTGCGTTTCAGATGCTGTCCGATTCGCGCGACATGGAGCGAATGAAGCTGGCGGTGCGGCGCATGTGGTCGCTCTACGCCACCGATGCTCTGTCCCGGGCTTGTTCGGACCCATTTGCGGCAACTCATGGCGCCATGGCAAAACTTGTAGGGGCGGTAAACTGGCGAAATTGGCTGGTGACACTGGGACCGGCCCTTCTGACCGAGGGGCCTGCCACCCTGCGACGCATTCTCATTGACCGCCTTTTTGCCAGCGGTGACGACATCATCACTGCGCTTGAAGATGATGACGCCTTGGCTGACCTCATCAAGAAGCACACTATAGGCGGCTATCATCCTTCGGGAACTTGCTGCATGGGTGCCAGGGATGACGCGGGCGCCGTAGTCAGCCCGCGAGATGGCGCGGTTCATGGAATTGAAGGGTTGTTCGTCATCGATGCGTCGATAATGCCATGTGTTCCTCGAGCCAACACCAATCTTCCAACACTCATGTTGGCGGAGAAAATTGCCGATAGCTTGGCATAAGATCTCCGCCCATCCATTTCCATCCACGTCGGTATCACATAGCGGGCAACGAAATGGCCGCAGCTAAAAGGTCACGTCAACAATTCACGGGTGTTCGTGGTCGCCCATCCTCCCCAAGGTCCAGTGACGACACCCAGAAAATATCTACCAGCGATGTCACCAGGATGAACGGAGCGGTGATGCTCCTCAACGGCTCGCATGGTTCTGACTATCCGTGCCAAGGGAACGGAAAATCGGCTCAACGCCTGTGAGGCAATGTCACTCCCCTTTTTGGGAATCTTCAGTCACTTGGCGGCCGGGTTGCTATAACTCACGCGAGTAGAAAAGGAGCTCGCATGCCCGCAACCACGATAGGTCTCATCCACGCCCTTCCAGCTCATTCTCGCCGCGGCTTCGACCGCAAGGAGGCCGCCAGCTACGTTGGCGTCAGCCCGACACATTTCGACAAGCTCGTGCGCCAGGGCATCATGCCGGCGCCAAATCTGCTCCTCGGCCGCAACGTCTGGGACGTGCGGGCGCTCGATCGCGTCCTTGACGCCATGTCGGGCGCAGGCTCAGTTACTGCTCACACTCCGGTCGCCGACAACGACGATCTCGATCGTGAGCTTGCCGAATTCGAGGCGAAGCATGGTTACGCTTGAACTCAAAGGGCTGCATAAGGTCAAGGCTAAGGGCAGAATCTATTGGTATGCTTGGCGTGGCGGGCCACGCCTCGCCGGTGAACCCGGGACACCTGAATTCCTGGGTTCCTACAATGAAGCAATTGCCAATCGCCGATCCTCAGACACTGGCAGATTCCTGTCAGTGATCTCGCTCTACAGGGCGAGCACCGACTACCAGAAGCTCGCTGCTTCGACGAAGAAGAACTGGGGACCGTGGCTGGATCGCATCGCAGATCATTTCGGCGAACTCCGCACGGCCCAGTTCGACCGCCCGGAGAGGATTCGGCCGATCATTCGTCGCTGGCGCGCCGCTTATGCAGAGACACCGCGCGCTGCCGACTATGGCATGCAGGTGCTCTCGAGGGTCTGTTCATATGCAGTCGACCCGGTCGGCAAGCTTGCATCCAACCCCTGCGAAGGCATCAAGCATCTCTACAGTGCCGACCGCTCGGAGATTATCTGGACGGATGCCGACATCGACCGCTTCAAACAGGTCTGCTCGACCGAGATCGCCTTCGCAATTGACCTTGCTTCCCATACCGGCTTGCGGCTCAGCGACTTGGCGAAGCTGTCGTGGTCTCATGTTGGCGACGACGCCATCATGATTCGCACTGGAAAGCGCTCCGGGAAAGCCAAGGTTCAGCGCGAGGCAGTGATTCCGCTCTATGACGAGCTGCGCGAGCTTTTGGAAAGGATTCCGCGCCGGTCACCAGTGATTCTTACGAACAGCCTGAAGCGGCCATGGTCTAAGGATGGCTTGAGCAGCCGCGTTGCCGAACTGAAGGAGGAGGCGTGGCCTGAGGGCGTAGACCTTCACTTCCACGACCTCCGCGGCACGGCTGCGACCAAGTTTTATCTCGCCGGCCTGTCTGTGCGCGAGATCGCCGAGATCATGGCCTGGGAGGAAGAGCATGTCGAGCGCATCATCCGCCGCTATGTAAGCCGCACCGCAGCTATCAAGGAGCGCATCCGGAAGCTCAATGAAGCCAGAACGTGAACAGGTGCTGTAAAACTATCTGTAAAACCCGGCTATGCGTCGATCGCCAAAATCAGGCACAAATCCTTGTAAGGCATGCTGGAGCGGGTAGCGGGAATCGAACCCGCGCGATCAGCTTGGGAAGCTGACAAGCTACCATTACATCATACCCGCGCTGTTCTTTGGTTATCATGGCCTCGCGGCTCTTCGCAATCGCAAACCGTACTGCCTTGGTGAAATGGGTTGAAGCCGTCGCGCCAAATGCGTATTTGCGGTCGCCGGTGGATGGAAGGAACAGCCAATGTCGGGATTGACTCGATTTCTGGGAGACAGCCCTCTGCGGGTGCTCTTGAAGCTCATCGTGGTGTCGTTCCTCGTCGGCATCGTCATGAGCGCCTTCGGCTGGTCGCCATTCGACGTGCTTTACGGCGTTCGCGACTTTTTCGTCGATCTCTGGCGCATGGGTTTCCGGGCGATCGACCGCTTCCTGGGCTATTTCCTGCTGGGTGCCGCGATCGTCATCCCGGCGTTCCTGGTCCTCAGGCTCTTCAGCTACCGGCGCTAGAAACCGCCCGGCTCGAAATCAGTCGCCTGCGCTAAATTCTGCGGCGACCTCGAACAGGATGGCGTGGCGTTCGGCAAGGGATGCGACGTCGGTCGAATAACCGCCGCCGATGACCCCGCAGACCGGGATATCGCGGTCGCGGAAATGGCCGATGACCGTTGTGTCGCGCTCGCGCAGGCCGTCGTCCGTCAGTTTCATGCGGCCCAGCCGGTCGGCGAAATGCGGATCGACGCCGGCATTGTAGAAGACGATATCCGGCGCCGAGCGGGCAGTGACGGTTGGCAGCGTGGCACGTAGGGTCTCGAGATAGGCCGCGTCCTCGATGCCGTCGGGCAGGCCGATGTCGAGGTCGGAGGCGATCTTGCGCACTGGATAGTTGCGCTCGCCATGCATTGAAAAGGTGAAAACGCGAGGCTCTTCGGCAAATATGTCGGCGGTGCCGTCGCCCTGGTGCACATCCAGGTCGACCACCAGGATGCGTTCCGCCAGACCTTCCGTAAGCAGCAGCGCGGCGGCGACACCAACATCGTTGAGGGTGCAGAAACCGGCGCCCTGGCTGCGGCGGGCATGGTGGCTGCCGCCGGCTGCGTTGCAGGCAATGCCCTGCTGTAATGCCAGTCGCGCGGCAAGCACGGTGCCGGCCGATGCAAGCTGGGCGCGGCGGGACACGCGTTCATCGACGGGAAAGCCGATCTCGCGTTCGATCCTGTGGGGCACCGTGCAACTCAGAACCTGCTCGACATAGCCGGAATCATGCGCGCGGTTCAGCCATTCCGCCGCCGCCGGGGAGGGAACCTCGATCGCGCCGCCCAGCATGCCGCGCACAGCCAGGCTTTCCATCAGCAGGCTGTACTTGCTCATCGGAAACCGATGGGTCGGCGGAAGCTTGGCGTCGTAGCCGGGGTGATGCACGATCGGCAATGTCATCGCAGCACTTTGCAGTGCGAAGCCCCTGTTTGGGAAGCCGGTCCATCGAAAGCGCGTGTGGATTGATTTGTTCCTGCACCTGCGCCTTGCATGCACAAGTCGAACTGGTGCAAGTCGTGCCGTCCGCAAACCGGGACCGGAATTCTTGGAACACAGCACATCGACCATCGTCGGCTCACGGCCTTTCGAGGTGACCAACCGGCTGGTGCTGGCGATTGCCATTCCCATGACGCTTGCCTACCTGACGACGCCGCTGCTTGGACTGGTCGGCACCGCCGTGGTCGGCCAGTTCGGCGATGCCGCGCTGCTTGGCGGACTGGCCGCCGGCGCCGTCGTTTTCGACGTGGTGTTCGCGACCTTCAATTTCCTCCGCTCCGGGACCTCCGGGCTGGTGGCTCAGGCGCTCGGCCGCGGCGATCTGCTGGAAGAGCGCGCGATCTTCTGGCGCGCCTTCACCATTGCCGTGGCCATCGGCCTCGGCCTGGTGCTGCTTTCGCCGCTGATTGCCTCCGTCGGCGACTGGTTCATGGGCGCCGAGCCGCGCGTCACGCAGGCGATGGAGACCTACATCGGCATCCGGCTGCTTTCGGCGCCGGCCGCGCTGCTCAACTATGCCGTTCTCGGCTATTTCCTTGGCCGCGGCGAAGCGACAACCGGCCTTTTGCTGCAGTTCCTGCTGAACGGCGTCAACATCGCCCTGTGCCTATGGCTCGGGCTGCATCTCGGCTGGGGTGTTGCCGGCGTCGCCTGGGCCTCGGTGGCCGGCGAAACCATCGCCCTGATGGCTGGCGTCTCGATCATCCTCTGGCGCTTCCGGATGATGCCGAAAATGTCGCTGCAGCAGGTTTTCGATGCCGCCGCGCTTCGGCGCATGCTGCACCTGAACGGCGATATCATGATCCGCTCCTTCGTGCTGGTCGGGGCGTTTTCGCTGCTCACCCGCCAGGGCGCGCAGCTTGGCACGCTGACGCTCGCAGCCAACGCCGTTCTAATGCATTTCTTCCTCGTTGCCGGCTACTTCCTCGACGGCTTCGCCAACGCCGCCGAACAACTGGCAGGCCGGGCGATCGGCGCCCGCTACGAGCCCGCGTTTTCGCGGGCGGTGCGCCTCACCTCCATCTGGGGCTTTGCCCTGGCGGGGTTCGCAAGCCTCGCGGGGCTTCTGTTCGGCGAGCAACTGGTGGCGCTCATGACGACCGCCACCGATGTCCAGGCCGAAGCAGCTAGTTACCTGCCATGGGCAGCGCTCACGGCCATCAGCGGCGTGCTGGCGTTCCAGATGGATGGCGTCTTCATCGGCGCAACATGGTCGCGCGACATGCGCAACATGATGCTTTTGTCGTTCGCGGTATTTGTCGCGGCATTGTTCGGGCTCGGCTGGTATTTCGGCAATCACGGCCTGTGGGCGGCGCTGCATATTTTCCTGATCGTGCGCGGCGTCAGCCTGCTGTCGATGGTACGCAGTCGGCAGAAGGCGGCCTTCGCCTGATCGATCAGCCGATCGGCCGGTCCGCCCAGTGTGCGAGACGCGTGTCGCGGATGTCCCGCAGGCTGGCAACTCCCTGGGCTTCGGCAAAGCGCGCCATGCCGCGGACGATGCGGCCCGGCAAGGAAGGGCCGGCGTAGATCATGCTTGTGTAGAGTTGCACGAGGTCGGCTCCGGCGCGGATCTTCTCCAGCGCAGTCTCGGCCGAACTGACGCCGCCGACGCCGATGATCGCCATTTCCGGCCCGAGCAGCCGCCGCATTCTGGCCAGCACGGCGGTCGACCGTTCGAAGAGCGGTTTTCCCGACAGGCCACCGGTTTCGCCGGCATGTGCCGTGCTCTTCAACCCGCCGCGCGCCAGCGTCGTATTGGAAACGATGATGCCGTCGATAGCCTTTTTCGACACCTCCGCCGCGATGTCCGCCAGTTCGGCCTCGTCGAGGTCGGGGGCGATCTTCAGGAACACCGGCACCGGCCGGCCACCTGTTGGCGTCACTTCAGCGCGCGCACTCGTCACCCGGGTCAGCAATTCGCCGAGGCTTTCACGGGCCTGCATATTCCTAAGGCCCGGCGTGTTGGGCGACGAAATGTTGATGGTGAGGTAGCCGGCAAGGGAGGCAAATCGCCGAACGCCCAGTTCGTAATCTGCGAACCGGTTGGCGCTGTCCTTGTTGGCGCCGACGTTGACGCCGACAATGCCCGGCCTGCCGGCGCGCGCCTTGAGCCTTTCGACGCAGCGCTCATGGCCTTCATTGTTGAAGCCGAGCCGGTTGATGACCGCCTCGTCGGCAGTCAGCCGGAAAATTCGCGGCTTCGGATTGCCGGATTGGGCAAGCGGCGTGACGGTTCCGATCTCGGCAAAGCCGAAACCCAGCCCGAGCAGGGCGTCAGGAACCTCGCCGTTCTTGTCGTAGCCGGCGGCCATGCCGAGCGGATTTGCGAATTCGAGGCCGCGCAGCTTGACCTTCAGGCGTTCGCTCGACGGCGCGTTGCCGCACATTGGCAAGCCGGACCTCAATGCGGCGATCGACAGGCCGTGCGCCGTTTCCGGGTCGAAGGCGAAAAGCGCCTGCCTGCCAAACCATTCGAGCGGGTTCATCAGGGCTCCAGCACGGGAAACCGGTGTGTGCCATCCGCATCGAGCGGCAACGGCTTCACCCAGCGGGCCGCGGTTGGGTCGAGCGGCGCATAGAGATGCGGAAACAACGCTCCGCCCCGCGAAGCCTCGTATTTCAGCGCTTCACCGAGCTTGTCCGCATCGATCGCCACCAGCACCAGATCCGCCTGGCCGGCGAAATGCCTGGCGGCGGTTTCCTCCACCTGCCCGGCTGTCGAGAAATGGATGTAGCCGTCACTGAGGTCGATGGCGGCGCCTTTGAAAACGCCGGCCTTTTCGGCCTCGCGCCAAGCGGCTTCGGTTGCGATCTTGTAGATGGTTTCGTGCATGGCCGCCCTATAGTCGGAAAGCGGCTGTCGCGAAAGAGCAGCCTGTTGATTGTCATGACTGCGTCCCTATTTCAGGCGTAAATCGCTGTCAGTATTCGCTGGATCGAACGGAGGAAAATCATGCAGCTTAAGAGTATCGTCGCTTCGGCTTTCCTCGCCTCCGCACTGTCCTTCCCGGCGATGGCCCAGGACACCGACCGCTACACGATGGAAAAATCGGACAACGGCTATGTCCGCATGGACCGCAAGACCGGCGAGATGTCGATCTGCGAGGAGCGGTCTGGGCAACTGGTCTGCAAGCTGGCGGCCGATGAGCGCTCCGCCTTCCAGGACGAGGTCGATCGCCTGCAGGATCGCCTGTCCGGCCTCGAGAAACGTGTCGCCGAGATCGAAACCGCGTCCCGGCTGAATCCTAATGCGTTGCTGCCCGACGAAGAGAGCTTCGAGAAATCGCTGGGTTACATGGAGCGTTTCTTCCGCCGCTTCATGGATATCGTCAGGGACCTGGACCAGGACTGGCGCAAGGGCGAACCCGACCCCATGCCGCAGAAGACCTAGAATCCGGGAGATCGACGCGGCCGTTATTTCGGGCGGACCGGCCGTCAGCGGAATTGTTGCTTGAAAACGAGCACCTTCACCGCTTAATTGGCTCATTATCCCAAACCATAACAAAAAGAGTCGGCCAGGGAGAAACGGGAGGGACAGGGTGCCATCGAGCTACAAGTTCGTGATCGCGGACGACCATCCGCTGTTTCGCGGTGCGCTCAAACAGGCACTTGCGAGTTTCGCCGAAACCACCGGCATTCTCGAAGCCGGCGACTTCGACAGCGCCAAGGCGCTGATCGTCGCCAACGACGACGTCGACCTGGTGCTTCTCGATCTGTCGATGCCGGGCGCCAGCGGGCTTTCCGGGCTCGTATCGCTGCGCGGTGTCCATCCTGCCGTGCCGATGGTGGTGGTGTCGGCGCATGACGACCCGGAGACGATAAGAAGGGCGCTGGAGCTTGGCGCGTCCGGTTTCATCTCCAAGTCCGCCAGCATGGAGGAAATACGCAGCGGCGTCGAAACTGTGCTCGCCGGGGGCATTTCGGCGCCTGTCGGCATCGAACTCGGGGTCGAGCGGGATCCGGAAATCTCCGATCTCATCAAACGGCTTCAATCGCTTACCCCGCAGCAGACGCGGGTGCTGAGCATGCTGGCCGAAGGGCTGCTCAACAAGCAGATCGCCTACGAGCTCGACGTCTCCGAAGCCACCATAAAGGCGCATGTCTCGGCGGTTCTGCAGAAGCTTGGGGTCGACAGCCGTACGCAGGCGGTCATCCTTTTGTCGAAGATCGGAAGCGATCCGCTGCAGGCGGTCGGCTAGATTATTCGGCGGCTGCCGCTATGCGGCGGAAACGCGTGATCATCGACCGCAGCGCCGCCGGCTTCACCGGCTTGTTGAGCACCGGGACGTCGATCGCGTCAGCCGCGGCGCGGACTTCGTTCGAGCGGTCCGCAGTGAGGAGTATCGCCGGAATCTCCGCGCGATAGGCGGCTCTCAGCTTGCGGATCGCATCGAGGCCGTTCTCGCCATCGAGATGATAGTCGGCAAGTACGATGTCCGGCTGGACATGGTCAGCCCGCCTGAAGTCGCCGGAGCCCGTCGCGGAACGAACTTCGCATCCCCATCCTTCCAGCAGCAGTTGCATGCCGTCGAGAATACGCGGATCGTTGTCGATACAGAGGACGAGCAGCCCGTTCAGCGCCGCCGCCGCCGGCAGCGGCGTGCGCTTGTCCGGCTGCAGGGGCGGTTCCGTCGCCTGCGTGACCGGCAGCACCACCGAAAACCGCGTGCCCTTGCCCTTGCGCGAGCCGATCTGGATTTCGAGCCTGAGCACCCTGGCGATGCGGTCGACGATGGAAAGGCCGAGACCGAGGCCCTGGGCTTCGCGGGCGCCTTCGTCAAGTCGCGTGAATTCGCGGAAAACCGTGTTCAGCTTGTCCTTTGCTATCCCTATGCCCGTGTCGATTACCTGTAGCTCGACAAGCTCGCCACGACGGCGCACCCCGACCAGGACCTTGCCCGTGCGGGTGTACTTGATGGCGTTGGAAACAAGGTTCTGTATCAGCCGGCGCAGCAGGTTGCGGTCAGTGTTCACTGTCAGCGATGACGGCACGATGGTCAGCTCGAGGTCCTTGGCGGCCGCCATCGGCAGGAAATCGGTGCCGATCTGGCGCAGCAACCCGTCGAGCCTGAACACCGTATCCGCCGGCTTCATGGCACCGGCATCCAGCCGCGAGATGTCGAGCACGGCGCCGAGAATGGTCTCCACCGATTCCAGCGAGGATTCGATGTTGGTGGCCGCCTCGCCGGCGCTCCCCTTGCCGGCCTTCTCGATCAGTGACGAACAGTAGAGCCGCGCCGCATTCAGCGGCTGCAGGATGTCGTGGCCGGCAGCGGCAAGGAAGCGCGTCTTGCCGAGATTGGCTTCTTCGGCGAGCATCTGCGCCTGCGCCAGTTCCTCGTTGACGCGCGTAAGCTCGGCGGTACGGTTCTTGACGCGTTGCTCCAGCGTCTCGTTGGCCCTCTTCAGCGCATGATCGGCCTCGACGCGCTGGGTGATGTCGGCATAGGTGGCGACGATGCCGCCGTCGGGCATCGGATTGGAGCGCAATTCGATGATCCGGCCGCTCTTTCGGAGCTCGATTTGCCATGGGTTGCCGAAGTCGGTCAGCCGGTTGAGGGTCGTGACCCGTGATTCTGGCGGAATGTCGCCGCGCTCGGCAAGATAGCGCAGGACGCGATCGAGCGAGACGCCGACCTGGCCCATTTCGTCGGGCAGGTCGAACAGCGCACGATACTGCCGGTTCCAGCAGGTCAGCCGGAAATCCTTGTCGAAGACGGTGATGCCTTGCTCCATCTGGTCGAGGGCGATCTGCAGCAGGTCGCGGTTGTGCTGCAGCGCCTCGGTGGCGTCGTCGAGAAGCCGGAAAGCATCCTTCGAGGCGCTGTCATTGCGCTGGAACAGCAGCGACAGGATAAGGCGGGCGGAGGACGAGCCGACTGCACTCGCCAGAAGCTGCTCGGAAAAGCGGATTACTGCCATGCTTGCCGGATCGCCGCCGTTCAGGATGCTGCCTTCGCCGATCTCGAAGGACTGGAACGAGCGTTCGGTGCGTTCGACGCCGAGGTAGCGCGAAATCGTGTCTTTCAGGTCGTTGACGGTAACCGCGGTCCGGAACCGACGCAGGCTGGGCATCGGATTGGCATCGCGTGGAACGAAGATCGATGCCTGGATGCGTTCGAGCGGCACGGATGCCCGTGACAGCGAGCCAAGCACGAAAAACACGGTGTTGATGGAGAGGCTCCACATGACGCCATGGTTGAGCGGCTCGGCCACCGTCCCGAACAGCGCCCCAGGCCGCAGTGATTCCAGCCCGAACAGGCCGTGCACCAGGATGCCCGTATCGGGGGCGGCCAGCGACGGGAAAAGCAGGGTGTAGGCCCAGACGATGATCCCTGCGGCCATGCCGAGCGCGGCACCCCGTGCATTGGCCCCGCGCCATACCAGCCCGCCGAAGAAGGCCGGCGCGAACTGGGCGATCGCGGCAAATGACATCAGGCCGATCGATGCCAGCCGGGCATTGTTGGTGCTCTCGCGATAGTAGAGGAAAGCCACGAACAGGATGGCGAAGATCGCGGCGCGGCGGATATTGAGGATGAGGGCGGACCAATCCTCGTTTTCAGCGCTCTCGTTCTTGAGCAGACGGCGAACGAACAGTGGGATGACCAGGTCATTGGAAATCATGATCGAAAGCGCGACGCTGGCCACGATGACCATCGCGGTCGCGGCTGACAGTCCACCGATGAATGCCGCCATCGCCAGAAGGTCGTGGCCGGCAAGCAGCGGCACCGACAGCACGTAGAGATCGGCGCTCGTCCGGGTTCCCACCACCGCCGCGCCGGCCAGCGCGATCGGCAGGACGAACAGGTTGATCAGCACGAGATAGAGCGGGAATACCCAGGTCGCCTTGCGCAACTCGCTCTCGTTGCGGTTCTCGACGATCATCACGTAGAACTGCCGCGGCAGCATGATGATGGCAAAGCCGCTCAGCCCGGTCATCACCAGCCAGGTGCCGATCGATGTTCGGTAGGCCAGGGCATCCTGCACATTCTGGTTGGATGCAAGTGTCGTGATGAGGTTTCCGGACCCGCCGAGCAGGAAGAACGTCACCAACAGCCCGACGGCTATGAAAGCGGCGAGCTTGACCACGGATTCGACGGCGACTGCCAGCACCAGCCCATCCTGGTGTTCGGTTGCATCGGCATGCCTGGTGCCGAACAACACGGCGAAGAGGGCGAGCAGCATCGCCACGATCAGCGAGATATCGCTGACGAACGGGTCGAACGAAGGCGGCGAACCGTTGTAGTGTTCGACCATCAGGCTGACCGAACCCGAAATCGCCTTCAGTTGCAGGGCGATGTAGGGAATTGCCCCGACGATGGCGATCAGTGTGGCGATCAGGCCGACTGCGAAGCTCTTTCCGTAGCGTGCACCGAGAAAGTCGGCGATCGAGGTGATCTTCTCGGTCTTCGCGAGGCGCACGATGCGGCGCAACAATGGAAATCCGAATACGAAGACCAGCACCGGTCCAATGTAGATGGCTATGAATTCGAGCCCACGTTCGGACGCCAGTCCGACAGACCCGAAAAACGTCCACGACGTGCAGTAGATCGCCAGGCTGAGCGAGTAGATATAGGGGCGTGGGCGGCCAGGCCCTCGTGTTGTCGCCCACCGATCGCCCAGGCTGGCAATGGCAAACAACAGCGTCACATAGGCGATCGCGATGATGACGACGATCCAGCCCTGCACTTCGGAAAGCTCCTCCCAGCGTGGCACCGCCACCGCAAGAAGGCAATCACAGCTTGCCCGGCATGTCCATTGCCGCAGGCCTAGACATTTCGTTGCGGATTACCCGCCGGATGCGGCGCCGTCGCCAAGATATAACACTGCATTTTACGGGTTTTGCCGACCACGCATTTTGTTATGGTGCTGCACGGCTGGCGATAAAAAGGGGACCAGGAAACGTTTTGCGCGCAGCCGGTTCAGCCAAGGAGAGATGCAATGCTGAAAGAATTCCAGGAATTCATCGCCAAGGGCAATGTCATGGATCTCGCCGTTGGCGTGATCATCGGTGGCGCTTTCGGCCTCATCGTCAATTCCCTGGTGGGCGACATCATCATGCCTATCGTCGGCATGGCGGGGAATGCCGATTTCTCCAACTATTTCGCTCCGCTGTCCGACGCGGTTACCGCCACTTCACTGGAAGAAGCCAAGAAACAGGGGCCGGTGTTCGCCTACGGCAACTTCATCACGGTGGTCATCAACTTCCTGATCCTGGCCTTCATCATTTTCCTGATGGTCAAGGCCGTAAACAACATGCGGCGGCGGCTTGAGAAAGAGAAGCCCGCCACACCGGCAGCGCCGCCAGCCGATGTGGCGTTGCTCACCGAAATCCGTGACCTGCTCGCCAAGAAGTAATCTGCCGCAACGGCTCTGGACCAAAACCCCGGCCGTTTTCGGCCGGGGTTTTCCATTTTCGCGAGCCATGAAACAGGCTAGGCGTACATCCTGACCTCAATCATGGATTTGCGATGAGCCTGATCGACAATCTGCGGGCCGAAGCCCGGCTCGCGCCCGAAAGCGGCATCGTCGCGGTTGCAAATTACGGCCGCGGTCGCGAGGGGCTGATCCCGCTCTGGGCGGGCGAGGGCGATCTACCGACGCCCGGCTTCATTGCCGATGCCGCCAACCGCGCGCTTCAGGGCGGCGAGACGTTCTACACCTGGCAGCGCGGCATCCCTGATCTGCGGCAGGCGCTGGCACGTTATCACACACGCCATTTCGGCCGGCAGTTTCCCTCGGAGGAATTCATCGTAACCGGCGGCGGCATGCAGGCGATCCAGCTTGCCCTGCAGGCAGTCGCCGGCAAGGGCGACGAGGTGCTGTACCTCGGTCCGGCATGGCCGAACTTTCCGGGCGCCGCCGGCGTCGCGGGTGCTGAACCTATCGCCGTTCCGCTCGACCGGTCCGACAATGGCTGGACATGCGATATCGAAAAGCTGGAGGCCGCGGTCACGCCGCGCACCACGGCGATCTTCGTCAATTCGCCGTCCAACCCGACCGGCTGGACGGCGGACACCGTGACCCTGCAGGCGATCCTCGATCTGGCGCGCCGCAAGAACCTCTGGATCGTCGCCGACGAAATTTACGCGCTGTTCCACTATGGCGGGCAGCGCGCGGCGTCCTTCATGGACATCATGGACGACGAGGACCGCATCCTTTTCGTCAACACGTTTTCCAAGAATTGGGCAATGACCGGCTGGCGCATCGGCTGGCTGCGCATTCACCCGTCGCTGCAGCAGGTGTTCGAGAACCTGGTGCAATATTCGACGTCGGGCGTGGCGCAGTTCATGCAACGCGGTGCCATCGCAGCACTCGACGAGGGCGATGCCTTCCTCGCCAGCCAGATCGAGCGCGCCGGCAAGGCCCGCGATCTTGTCTGCGATATCCTGGGCAAGACGGGCCGGGCGCAGTTCAGCGTGCCGCAAGGCGCCTTCTATCTGTTCTTCTCGATCGACGGCATCACGGATTCGCGCCAGGCCGCCTTCGATATCGTCGACGGCGCGAACATAGGGCTGGCGCCGGGCACAGCATTCGGCCCGGACGGCGCCGGCTTCTTCCGGCTCTGCTTCCACCGCAATCTCGAACAGGTCGAGGAGGCTGCGACAAGGCTGGCGCGGTGGATCGAAAGGCGCAGTTGATCTTCGGAGCATAGCCATGTCGCTGACGATCAGGGAATTCGGAGTTGAAGATATCGAACTTGTATTGCCGCTTTTCCTGGAAATGGAGCGGCACTACGAAGGCGATAAAGCGGTTGATGAGGAGACGGCGCGTGCCCGCGTCGCCAAGGCACTCGCACGCAAGGGCGAGAACTTGTTCTTCGGTGCGTTCATGCCTGAAATGGTTGGTTTCGCAATAGTTTGCGAGATCTTCCCCGGTCCCGACCTAAGGTCGCAATGGCACCTGAAGGATCTTTTCGTTTCCGATAGGTCACGCGGTGGCAAAGTCGGCGAAAGGCTCATCCGCGCGGCCGCCAAATCGATCGTCGCTCGTGGCGGGACACGGTTGGCGTTTACCACCGGCCAAGACAATCTCGGCGCGCAGCGGTTCTATGACCGGCTGGGTGCGTCGAGAATACCAAAAGTCATCGTCTATGGCTTCGACAACGAAGCTCTTGTTGCGCTCGCAAACGGATAACGCTCAGCCGCCGGACTTCGGCACCAGCAGCGGGATGATGCGGTCGGATTTCGCCACCGCTGGCCGGCCTGTCTCGCCGTAGGGAATGCCAAGCGCGTCCCAGGTCTCGACCAGCGCATCCTGCAATGCGTTTATAAGCGCATCGGAATGGAACGGCGTCGGCGTGATGCGCAGGCGTTCGGTGCCGCGCGGCACCGTCGGATAGTTGATCGGTTGGATGTAGATGCCGTGCAGGCCGAGCAGCCGGTCGCTGGCCATCTTGCAGAGTTCGGGATCGCCGACCAGAATCGGCACAATATGGGTTGGCGACGCCATCACGGGAAGGCCGGCGGCTGAAAGCACGTCCTTGGTCCGCTGCGCCTGCCGTTGCTGGCCGTCGCGCTCTTCCTGCGATGTCTTGAGGTGGCGAATGGCCGTCGTCGCCGCAGCGGCGATGGACGGCGGCAGCGCCGTCGTGAAGATGAACCCCGGCGCGTAGGAGCGCACCGCGTCGACCACGGTGCGGGTGCCGGTGATATAGCCGCCGAGCGTACCGAACGCCTTGGCGAGCGTGCCTTCGATGATATCGATGCGGTCGGCGAGGCCTTCCTGCTCGGTGATGCCGCCGCCGCGTGGCCCGTACATGCCGACGGCATGGACTTCGTCGACATAGGTCATCGCGTTGTATTTCTCGGCTAGGGCGACTATCTTCTCGATCGGCGCGATATCGCCGTCCATCGAATAGACGGATTCGAAGACCACCAGCTTGGCGCGTTCGCGGCCTGCGGCCTGCAGCAGGCTTTCGAGATGCGCCACGTCGTTGTGGCGGAAAATCTTCTTCTCGGCGCCCGACCGCCGCACCCCCTCGATCATCGAGGCGTGGTTGAGCTCATCGGAAATGATCAGGCAGTTGGGCAAAAGCCGCGCGATCGTCGAGATCGCCGCCTCGTTTGAAACGAAGCCCGAGGTGAAGACGAGGGCGGATTCCTTGCCGTGCAGATCGGCGAGTTCGTGCTCGAGCTCGACCAGCGGGTGGTTGGTGCCGGAGATGTTGCGGGTTCCGCCGGCGCCCGAGCCCATGCGGCCGGCGGCGTTCTGCATCGCCGCGATAACGTCGGGATGCTGGCCCATGCCGAGGTAGTCGTTGGAGCACCAGACGGTGATTTCTTCGGCGTGGCCGTTCGAACGCCAGATGGCGCGCGGAAATTCGCCGGCGATACGCTCGAGATCGGCAAACACACGGTAGCGGCGCTCGGCGTGTATCTGGTCGATCGCTTCTTCGAAGAACCGTTGATAGTTCATGACGCCTTCCCAGTTGACGGCAGGATCATAATTGCTGCCCTTTTTGCAGTCCATTGTACCAATGGGGTCAAAATGCCACGCCCAAAGTGTGAACGATCATGCCGCACGATTATTCCTCACGGTACGGGGCCGATCGCTATGACTGTTTCAAATCCAGTGAAGACAATCCGACCGCCGCGCCGCACGGAATTTTAAGGCTTTTTGGCTAGGTTCTCCGCAGACAGACCCGGAAAACGGGCGTTGGAGAGCGTTGAACATGACCGTTCTTGTGACGGGTGGTGCCGGTTATATCGGCAGCCATATGGTATGGGAATTGCTGGATGCCGGCGAGGATGTCGTCGTGCTCGACCGGCTGTCGACGGGCTTCGAATGGGCGGTCGCGCCCGAGGCGAAGCTGGTCGTCGGCGATGTCGGCGACATCGGGCTGGTCTCCTCGATCGTGCGCAAGCACAAGGTCGACGCGGTCATCCACTTCGCCGGCTCGATCGTGGTGCCGGAATCGGTCACCGACCCGCTCGGCTACTACGAGAACAACACGTCGAAGACCCGCTCGCTGCTCGAAGCGGTGGTGCGGGAAAACGTGCCGCATTTCATCTTCTCCTCGACCGCTGCCGTCTATGGTGGCGCCGGGCTGGAGCCGGTTCGCGAAGACGCTCCGCTGAAGCCGGAATCGCCCTACGGCGTGTCCAAGCTGATGACGGAATGGATGTTGCGCGACACTGCCGCCGCACATGGCCTGCGCTATACGGCGCTGCGCTATTTCAACGTTTCCGGCGCCGATCCGCGCGGCCGCACCGGCCAGTCGACGCCGGGTGCCACCCATCTCATCAAGGTCGCCTGCGAAACCGCGACCGGCAAGCGGCCGTGGATGCAGGTCTACGGTACCGACTATCCGACGCCGGACGGCACCTGCATTCGCGACTACATCCATGTCAGCGATCTTGTCGCGGCGCATCGGCTGGCGCTGGCCCGGCTGCGCGCCGGTGGCGACAGCCTGACCGCCAATTGCGGCTACAGCCACGGCTATTCGGTGCTCGAAGTGATCGACAGCGTACACCGCGTGCATGGCGCGGATTTCGATGTCCGCATCGCCGGCCGCCGTCCCGGTGATGCGCCGGCGGTGATCGCCAATTCCGACCTCGCCCGCCAAGAGCTTGGCTGGAGACCGAATTACGACGACCTCGACCGCATCGTCGCCGACGCGCTCAATTGGGAGAGGCTGCTCGCCCGCAAGAATGTGGCACACGGCATCCAGACGCCCGAACCGGACAACCGGCTGGCCCTGCCGGTAAAGCGCGTTCGCACCAAATCCTGACTGCCGGCCGGCTGCCGGCGCAAATAGTTGGCTGCCGGCTACAGCGTGCGGCTGCCTGTTATGCGATGATAGAGCCAGAGCACCACGATCGAACCGATAACGGCGACGATCAGGCTCCAGATATTGAATCCGGTGATACCGGAGGCGCCGAAGAAACTGAAGATCAGGCCGCCGACGACGGCGCCGACGACGCCGAGCACGATATCCATCAGCAGGCCTTGCCCGCTGCTGTTGACGATCTTGCTGCCGATAAAACCGGCAACCAGGCCAAGCACAATCCATCCGATGACCGACATGAAGTCTTCCTTTCATCGCCCACCGTGCCTGTGACGATGCTCACACAGCCTCGGAGCAAACTCAAGACCGCGACCTGACCTTGAAAATCGGCATTGCAGGGACAAGTATGTGCTGTGGGGGGCCGCACTGTTAAGAGCAGGAGGCCCACATGGGAATTTTCGACGACGCGGTACCCGGCGGCAAAATCGGCAAACCCCTGATGATCGCGCTGGGAGCCCTTTTGGTCAGCAAATGGCTTGGCGGAAAGAGCCAGGCCAACGCCGATCCCCAGCAGACGGGAACACCCGGCACCCAACCGGAAGCCCAGGATGGCGGCCTTCTCGGTGGGCTCGACGGCCTGCTTGAGAAGCTGAAGACGGCAGGGCATGCCGAAAAGGCCGATTCCTGGGTCGGCACCGGCGAGAACAAACCTATCCAGCCCGACGAACTCGGCAAGGCGATCGGCTCGCAGACCCTGAAGGATATCGCCGCCAAGGCGGGCATCAGTGAGGAGGAATTGTTGAAACAGCTCTCCGCCGCGCTGCCCGGTCTCGTCGACAAGCTTACGCCCGATGGGAGCCTGCCCAGGAAGGAACAGGTCCAAGCAGCGTTCAACGCCGCGTAGCTCACCTGCGAACGGAACGTCTGTATGTTCGTTCGGACTGGCAGACGGTCCTGGGCCGGCATCCTGTTTCCTCCCGGACGCCGGCCTTTCCTGTCCGGAAATCCTGCGGATCGCAATTTACCCAAGCTCGAAAAAGGCTCTGGCGGTGCTCAAGCGTGGCCGCTAGCATCCGGCCTGCGACACGGCAAAGGTTCGTGGATTCGCGAAGCTGACGTGAGAGCGGATGCCACAGATCGAAACCAGCATCTCGACCGGCAGTCAGGACTTCCAGGCCAACCGCGCTGGCATGCTGGAACTGTTGCAACGTGTCCGCGAGCTTGAAGAGCGCACCCGTCGCGCTTCCGCAGCCGCCAGGGAGCGCTTCGAAAAACGCCAGCAACTGCTGCCGCGCGAGCGGTTGGCGCTGCTGCTCGATCCCGGCACGCCGTTTCTCGAACTGTCGACGCTGACCGGCTATCTGATGGACAATCCGGATCCGGAAAAAAGCGTACCCGGCGGAGGGGTGATCGCCGGCATCGGCATCGTTTCCGGCACCCGCGTCATGGTGACGGCGTCGGATTCCGGCATCGACGCCGGTGCCTTGCAGCCCAAGGGTCTCGACAAGCAGTTGCGGGTGCAGGAACTGGCGCTGGAAAACAAGCTGCCCTACCTGCAACTTGTCGAGAGCGCCGGCGCCAACCTGATGACCTACCGGGTCGAGGATTTCATTCGCGGCGGCCAGATCTTCCGCAATCTGGCGCGGCTTTCCGCCGCCGGCCTGCCGGTGATAACGGTGACGCATGGTTCGTCCACGGCCGGCGGCGCCTACCAGACCGGCCTTTCCGACTATATCGTCATGGTGCGTGGCCGTTCGCGCGCTTTCCTCGCCGGGCCGCCGCTGCTGAAAGCCGCCACCGGCGAGATCGCCACCGAGGAGGAACTCGGCGGCGCCGAAATGCACACGTCGATTTCCGGGCTTGGCGATTACCTCGCCGATGACGACCGCGACGCGATCCGCATCGCCCGCGACATCGTCGCCGGCATAGACTGGCACCGCTCCCGCCCGCCGGAGCCGGTGTGCAATGCGAAGCCGCCGCTTTACGACGCCGAGGAATTGCTCGGCATCATGCCGATGGATCATAAGCGTCCGGTCGATATGAAGGAGGTGATCGCCCGCATCGTCGACGGCTCCGAGTTCCTCGAGTTCGGCGAACGTTATGGCGGAGCCACGGTATGCGGTAACGCCCGCATTGAAGGGATCGCAGTCGGCATCATCACCAACAATGGCCCGATCGACGTGGCCGGCGCCAACAAGGCGACGCATTTCATCCAGGCCTGCTGCCAGGCGCGGACGCCGATCCTCTATTTGAACAACACCACCGGCTTCATGGTCGGTCGCGACTACGAAGAAGCCGGCATGATCAAGCACGGCTCCAAGATGATCCAGGCGGTGACCAACGCCACGGTGCCGCAACTCACGCTTTATTGCGGCGCCTCATTCGGCGCCGGTAACTACGGCATGTGTGGCCGCGGCTTTCATCCGCGCTTCTGCTTCTCCTGGCCGAACGCCAAAACGGCGGTGATGGGCGGCGAGCAGGCCGCACAGACTATGGTCAATGTCACCGAGGCGGCGATGAAGCGCAAAGGCGGCGACGTCGACCAGGCGCAACTGGCGAAACTCAGCCAGCGCATCGTGCAGAACTTCGACAGCCAGATGGATGTCTTCACCACCAGCGCGCATGTGCTGGACGACGGCGTCATCGACCCGCGCGACACACGCGCCGTGCTCGCCTTTGCGCTGTCGGTTTGTTTGGAAGCCAATCGGCGTGAGCCGCAGAAAATACAGTTTTCAGTGGCGCGGCCATGACGGCGAAATTGAAGCTGACGCCGTTCCGGAAGATCCTGGTCGCCAACCGCGGTGAGATCGCGCTGCGCATCATGCGCACCGCGGGTGCGATGGGGTTTCGCACGGTAGCGGTGTTTTCCGAGGCCGATCGCGAAGCCTTGCATGTGCAGGCCGCAGACGAGGCTCTCGCCATCGGAGGCGCGCCGCCGGCGCAATCCTACCTCAACATCGAAAACATCATCGCGGCGGCAAAAGCCAGCAGCGCCGACGCGGTCCACCCCGGCTACGGTTTCCTTGCCGAGAACGCGGCATTTGCCGCTGCCTGCCGCGACGCCGGCCTGATCTTCATAGGTCCGTCGCCGGAGGCCATCGCGGCGATGGGCAACAAGGCTGGTGCAAAGCGGCTGATGATCGAGGCAGGCGTGCCCTGCATCCCCGGCTACCAAGGCGACGACCAGTCTCCGGGGATATTGAAGGCCGAGGCGAAAAAAATCGGCTTTCCCGTGATGATCAAGGCTGCCGCAGGCGGGGGCGGGCGGGGCATGCGGCTGGTGGAAAGCGCCGGCCAGTTCGATGCGGCTCTCGCAGGCGCGCAATCGGAGGCGCTGGGCGCTTTCGGCAGCGCGGACGTCATCCTGGAAAAAGCGGTTATCGATCCGCGCCATATCGAGATCCAGGTTTTCGGCGACCGCTACGGCAACGTCATCCACCTTGGCGAACGCGATTGCTCGATCCAGCGCCGCCACCAGAAGATCATCGAGGAAGCGCCGTCGCCGGCGGTGTCGGCGCAACTGCGCGACGAGATGGGCGCAACCGCGGTCGCGGCCGCCAGGGCGATCGATTACGAGGGCGCCGGAACGCTGGAATTTCTGCTCGACCGCGACGGAAATTTCTACTTCATGGAGATGAACACGCGGCTGCAGGTCGAGCACCCGGTGACGGAGGCAATCACCGGTCTCGATCTTGTCGAACTGCAATTGCGGGCCGCCGCCGGTGAAGAACTGCCACTGGCGCAGGCCGATGTGGTTTTTCGCGGACATGCCATCGAAGCACGGCTCTGCGCCGAAGACGCGACGCAGGGGTTCATGCCGCAGAGTGGCCGCATGGCGCTGTGGCGGGCGCCGGAAGGACTGCGCGTCGAGAATGCGCTGCAATCCGGAACCGGGATTTCTCCCTATTACGATTCCATGATCGCCAAGCTGGTGAGCTTCGGCGGTACCCGCGAGGAGGCCCGCCGCAAGCTGGTTTCCGGGCTGAACGATCTGGTGGCGCTCGGACCGCGCACCAACCAGAATTTTCTCATCGGCTGCCTGACGCACGAGGTTTTTGTCGACGGTGAGGCGACGACAACCTTTGTGGGCAATCACGGCGATGCGCTGCTGAAGGCAGGCGATGACGATGTCGAACGCATCGCCAGCCTTGCCGGCGTGCTGCTCTATCGCACTTCCGGCGATGCGAGGGCGGGGGTCTCCAGCCTTGCCCATCGCCTGCCGATCCCGTTCCGCTTCGACCTCGATGGCCGGTTGATCGATGCGGCAGTCGTTTACCGGGGCGATGAAGGTTTCGAGGTGGCAATCGGCGGCGCGGCTCGTTCGGTCCGCGTGCTCGATCTCGGCGGTGATGCCATCACCTTCGAAATCGACAGCGTGATCGGCCGCGCCTCCTATTTTCGCGACGGGAATCTGCTGCTGATTGGCTGCCACGGAGCTGTTTTCCATGTCGCCGACAGGACTTTCACGGCAATCGCGGTTTATGGCGGGGGCGCGTCGGACGGCATCATCAGGGCCTCGATGAACGG
The DNA here is from genome assembly GCF_025753855.1 of Mesorhizobium sp. ZC-5. GTDB lineage: Bacteria > Pseudomonadota > Alphaproteobacteria > Rhizobiales > Rhizobiaceae > Neomesorhizobium. Next base: position 37,358 of record NZ_JAOWPT010000020.1, on the reverse strand, counting down.
CCGCATCGTCGGCTTGCAAGCGTCGCTGGGCGATCTGGTGCAGGCCGGCCAGCCGGTGATCACCCTGGAAGCCATGAAGATGGAGCATGTCCACACCGCGCCGATCGGCGGACGGGTAAAATCGCTGCCGGCATCGCCTGGCGATCAGGTTTCCGCCGGACGACTGCTTGCCGAAATCGAGAAGGTGGAGCCATGAGCAACCCGGTCCTGCACGACAAGCGCGGCGCTGCCTTCTGGATCACGCTGAACCGCCCGGACAAGCGCAACGCCATCGATCGAAGCGTTGTTGACGGCATTGCCGAAGGCTACCGGTTGGCTCATGCCGATCCGGAGGCGCGCGCCATTATCATCACCGGCGCGGGCGACCAGGCATTCTGTGCCGGCGGCGACCTTCAGCCCGGAAAGGGTTTTGTCTTCGATCACGCCAGTCCTACGACGCCTTACGCCGATATGCTGCGGCAAGGATGGAATGCCGACCTGCCGGTGATAGCCCGCGTCAACGGTGCCTGCATGGCCGGCGGCATGGGATTGCTCGCCATGGCTGACATGGCGGTGGCGAGCGACACCGCGCAATTCGGCCTGCCCGAGGTCAAGGTCGGGGTGTTTCCGATGCAGGTGCTGGCGGTGCTGCAGAACCTCGTACACCCGCGCATCTTGCGTGAATGGTGCCTGACCGGGGAACCTTTCAGTGCCGATGTCGCCTTGGCTGCCGGCCTGCTCAACTACGTTGTTTCCGCCGATAAGCTCGATGAAACAACCGACTGGCTGGTAGATCGCGTGACCGGTAAATCGCCGACCGCGATCCGCCGCGGCAAGTATGCGTTGCGCGCTCTGGCCTCGATGTCGTTCGAACAAGGCGTCGCCTTCACCGAGGGCCAGCTTGCGCTGCTCGCCGGGACCGAGGACGCGAAGGAAGGCCTTGCCGCCTTCAATGAGAAGCGCAAGCCGGTGTGGACCGGGCGCTGAGACGGATGACGCGGAAGCCCAAAATCCGCATAGGCGGCGCCTCGGGTTTCTGGGGCGACAGCTCGGTCGCCGCACCGCAACTCGTCGGCAAGGGCGATATCGACTACCTGGTTTTCGACTATCTTGCCGAGACGACGATGGCGATCCTCGCCGCCATGCGTGCCAAGAATCCAGAGCTTGGCTATGCTACCGACTTCGTCGACATCGCGATGCGGGCGACGCTGCGCGATATCGCTGCCAAGGGCATCAAGGTGGTCAGCAATGCCGGCGGCATCAATCCGCAGGGCTGCGCGGCCGCCCTCGAAACGCTGGCGCGGGAATTGGAGGTCGATATCAGGATCGCCGTCGTGGAGGGGGACGATGTCACTTCTTTGCTGCCGGAATTGCGCGCCGCCGGCCAGTGCGACATGTTCTCCGGCGCACCGCTGCCGGAGAAGGTGCTCAGCGCCAACGCCTATCTCGGCGCGCTGCCGGTTGCCAGGGCGCTGGGGGAGGGGGCCGACATCGTCATCACTGGCCGCTGCGTCGACAGCGCGGTAACGCTCGGGCCGCTGATCCATGAATTCGGCTGGCAGGCCAACGACTACGACCTGCTCGCCGCCGGCAGCCTTGCCGGGCACATCATCGAATGCGGCTGCCAGGCCACCGGCGGACTGTTCACCGACTGGCAGCGCGTCGAGGACTGGGCGAATATCGGCTATCCTATTGTCGAATGTTTTCCCGACGGCCGCTTCGCCGTCACCAAGCCCCCGGGCACGGGTGGATTGATTGACCCGGCTGCGGTCGCCGAACAGTTGCTTTACGAGATCGGCGATCCGGCGGCCTACATACTGCCCGACGTGGTGTGTGATTTTCGCCATGTCCGCATCGAACGCGAGGCGGGGGACCGCGTCATGGTCAGCGGCGCCAAGGGCCTGCCTTCGACCGACACCTACAAGGTTTCCGCCACCTATGCCGACGGCTACCGTTCCTCCGGCACGTTGGTCATCGTCGGCATCGATGCGGTTGCCAAGGCGCGCCGCACCGGCGAGGCTATTCTGGCGCGCACCCGCACCATCTTCCGCACGCTGAACATCGTTGACTACACCGCGACCAATATCGAAGTGATCGGTGCGGAAACGCTCTACGGCCCGCATGCGCGTGGTGCACAAAGCCGCGAGGTCATGCTGCGCGTCACCGTCAATCATCCCGACCGCAAGGCGCTGGAGATTTTCGCCCGCGAGATCGCGCCTGCGGGCACCTCCTGGTCGCCCGGCACCACTGGACCGGCGGGTGCCCGCCCGCAGGCATCGCCGCTCATCAAGCAGGTGGCGTTCACGCTGCCCAAGCACAAAGTGCCGGTCACCCTGACGGTTGGCGGCAGGAGTTTGCCCGTCGCGATGCCGGTCGACGGCGGCTATGTGCCGGAAACGGCTGCGCCGGAGCCGGCGTTGCCGCCGGCAAGTCCGAGCGATGTCGTAGCCATGCCGCTGATAAAACTTGCCTCCGCCCGCAGTGGCGACAAGGGCAACGTCTCCAACATCGGCGTCATTGCGCGCCGGCCCGATTTTCTGCCGGTCCTGCTTGAGCGCCTGACGCCAGAACGCGTGAAAGACTATTTCGCGCATCTGGTCGAGGGCAAGGTCGAGCGCTTCCTGCTGCCCGGCATCGGCGCCATGAATTTCCTCCTTCACGAAGCGCTCAACGGTGGCGGCCCCGCATCGATGCGGCTCGACCCGCTTGGCAAGGGCATGGCCCAGATGTTGCTCGACATGGAAATCGATGTGCCGGCCGCGCTTGCCCGCGAGTTGGAGCCGTGATGATCACGCTCTACCACTGCGCCAATGCGAGGTCGTTCCGTGCCCTGTGGGCGCTGGAGGAGATCGGCCTCGACTACGAGTTGAAGATGCTGCCGTTTCCGCCGCGATTCCTGGCGCGGGAGTACCTGGACATCAATCCGCTCGGCACCATTCCCTATCTGGTCGATGGCGAGACCCGGATGACCGAGTCGTCCGCCATTTGCCTCTATCTGGTGGAGCGTTACGGCGCGGCAGCAATGAAGGTGGCGGCGGATGAGCCGGCGTACGGCGCTTATCTCAACGGGCTTTTCTTCGGCGAAGCGACACTGACCTTCCCGCAGACGATCGTGCTTCGTTACAGCCGGCTGGAGCCGGAGGAGCGCCGGCTGCCGCAAGCCGCAATCGACTATGCGCGCTGGTTCCTGGCCCGCCTGCGCGCCGTCGATGCGATCGTCGGCAGCCAGGACTACTATTGCGCCGGCCGCTTCACCATGGCCGACATCTCGATCGGCTACGCGCTGCTTTTCGCCAACGCGCTCGGCCTCGACGACGATTTCTCGGAGGCCCTGCGCGGTTATTGGAAACGCCTGTCGACGCGGCCAGCTTTCCTTGCTGCGCTGGCTGCACAGGAGCGGGCGGGCGTCGAGCAGGGCAGTGGCGAGCCGGCGCTGAATTTGCGCACAGGATAGCAGCACCGGACCGTCCTATGCGGTGGCATCGAGATAGCCGCATCGGCGAAGGGCACCCAGCAACAGGATTGCCGATCCTCGAAAAGGCGTTGTCGCCCGTTCGTGCAGAGACAGTGCAAACCACCGCGACAGCGGATCCGTGAAATCCGACAGGTCCTCCTCCGGAAAGACCACGCTGAAATGAGTGCCGTCATTGGCCAGCAAAACAAACGCCACGCCAGCGTCCACGAAGGCAATGGCGGCAATCCGCTGCACGCTCGGGTCACCGTCGACCCGGATGTCGAACAAGACGTTTCCCTCGGTGCGCGTTGCCGCTTCCGCGACCAGCGAAGCGAAGCTCGTCCTGAGCAAGTCGGCGTCCGAAACCGCCAAGTCTATGAGAATCGATTCGAGTTCGCGTCCGCGCATGACGCAGAATGCGAGCAAAGGAGAATCATCGGCAAGATGGACACACGCGAAGAAAGCGCTTTCTCCTAAACAAGCTAAACAAGGTAGCTGGAGAACGCCTCAAAAATATTATGCGAAGCCACGCCTTGTTCCTGGCGAGGTGGCGGCACTATCAATTTAGAAGGGAGAAAAATCATGCCCGAGCGCATCGCCTTCCGCATGAACCTCAATCCTGGGCAGGCGACCGAATATAAGAAACGCCATGATGAGATCTGGCCCGAACTGAGCCAGGCGCTGCGCGATGCCGGCGTATCGGATTATTCGATCTGGCTGGACCCCGAGACGAACCATCTCTTCGCCACGCTCATCCGCGCCGACGACCATACGATGGACAGGCTGCCACAGACCGAAATCAATCGCCGCTGGTGGGATTTCATGGCCGATATCATGCAGTACACGGACCGTAACGAGCCACTGGTCATACCGTTGCAAAACGTCTTCCATATGACTTGAGCATCAGCAGGATGAACTTTCCGGGACATACCGGCCGTACGTCGCATATGTCCGCAGCTTCCTCATTAGAGGCATGAGTGGTACGGCATCGTTTCGCATAGAGACGGCTTGTGGAAAGCCGGTGCGAGCGTGGATGCATTAGGAAAGAATGCCACTGGAGTCCAAGCCAATCGGGGGAAATGCCGCCATGCGGTTGATTGCAACGTGCTTGATGTTCTTTGTCCCGACGGTCGCTTTGTCGGAACCGATCGAAACGCAGAAAATAATAACGGCACTGACCGGCGACTGGAATGGCGATGGAGGAACCGATCTCGCGCTGATCGTGCAGACGGAACCCACCGAACCCATGGACATGCATTTTTTCCTCAGGGATATCGAGCATAATTATCTGAAACCCGTGGAGGTCGTGCGCGATCAGATTCTCGGAGAATGGAACGGATACGACCGGCCCGGCTACGAGAACTCCGATACCGAGCCTGAATTGACCGCGCTGCCTAACAATTCGATCAGACTGTTCCTGCCGGCGATGCCGGTTGGAAGCCAGCGCACCAACCAGACGCTGACGATCGCATATCGTGACGGTGCATTCGTGGTCGCCGGCTTTTCGTACGACTCCGAGGACTATCTCAAGGAAAACACCAAAGCCGGCTGCGATTTGAACGTTTTGACCGGGAAGGGCGAGAGCGGCAAAACCAATGAAGACGGGACAACAAGCAAGTTGCCCGTGTCGGTTCCAGGCAGGGTGATACCGTTCGCGAACTGGAGTTTTGCAACTGGTTTGTCTGGCTGCCAGGGCTCCTGACATCCTTGCAAGAGTTTTCATGGCCAACGAATGCCGCGCTGGTCGAAATCCCAGCGCGTTCGCCGCGACCAACGGCTTTTCGTCCAGCTCTTGCATTCGAAACATCAATTATGAAATCCATTTGACTAAATAACAGCGCGGTGTAACGTCGCCATTCTGGAGATGTTGCGCGTGGCGCTCAGAGGGACCAACCAAGAGTTTGGCCGGCCGTACAACCGACGGATCGTGCTCGAGTCGGTCCGCCTGCATGGTCCAACAACGCGTGGCGAAATTGCCGAGCGTGTGGGACTGACGGTCCAGACCGTATCGACGATTGTCCGCGAACTCGAAGAGCAGAAGTATCTCGTGTCCCTTCGCGAGGAGCCGAAGGGACGCGGCCTGCCGCCCTCGACGCTCCGGATCAATCCGGATGGCGGGTTTGCGGTCGGCGTTCATGTCACACCGATCGGAGTCAATGCGGCGCTGATCGATCTGAGCGGAGACGTCGTCGGCAGCCTGCATCACACGATCGCGAATGCATCGCCCGCGGCTGCCTTCGAAATCATTGGCGAGATGGTGCCAGAGCTGATCAAGCGCAAGCCGGAGGGTCGCATGCTTGGTGTCGGCATGGCATTGCCCGGACCGTTTGGTGTCGAGTCCATGAGTTTCGTCGGCCCCACCACGATGACCGGCTGGGAGAACGTCGCCATCAGGGAGCGCCTGGCCGAACTCACCGGCCTGCCGGCATTCCTGGAAACGGATATGGCTGCCGCGGCCCTCGGCGAGCAGCTCTATGGCCTCGGCAAGCGGTTCTCCGAATATTACTATCTCTACTTCGGCGTCGGACTTGGTGGCGCCATGGTGCACGAAGGCCGGGTGATGCGCGGTGCGTGGGGCAACGCCGGCGAAATCGGCCACATTCCGGTCGTGCCGGGCGGCGAGGCGTGTCCATGCGGCAATCGCGGCTGTCTGGAGAGATACTTTTCGCTCGATGCGCTTCGCCGCGCGAAAGCGAGCGAGGCCGACTGGTTCAAATCCGTGGCGCCGATCTTCCGCAACGCCATCACGACGATCGAAAACCTGTTCGACCCGGAAACCGTCGTGCTTGGTGGCCTGGCATCGGCCAGTCTGCTTGATCGCATGGCAAGGGAGGCCACGGATCTGCCGAACTCGATTTCTGCGCGTCGTGGTCGTGAAGCGCCGCGTGTGGTCGTCGCGCATGGCGGCGAGCACTCCGTGCTGCGAGGCGCCGCGGCGCTCGCAGTGTCAGGCGTCCTGTCGCCCCGCTTCGGCCGGATGTTCACGGGCGAACGCGAGCGCGACATTCTCGACGGCAAGGAAATCGCAGCATGACAGAGCCGCTGCTTGTGCTGGACGACATCCGCAAGAACTTCGGCGCGATCGAAGCGCTCAGGGGTATCAGTTTTTCCATCGGTCGGGGCGAGGTGGTTGCGTTGCTCGGCGACAACGGTGCGGGCAAGTCGACGCTGGTGAAGATCATCTCCGGCGGCCTGGAGCCGACATCGGGCCGGATGCTTTTCGAGGGCAAGGAGTTTCTGGCCAGCTCTCCCGCGGCCGCCAAGGCAGCCGGCATCGAGACCGTCTATCAGGACCTGTCGCTCTGCACGAATGTGGATGTCGTCGCCAACTTCTTCATGGGGCGGGAAATCACCCGCAAGTTCCTCGGCATTCCCATTCTCGACGAACGCGCCATGGAGAGCGAAGTGGCGACGGCGCTGGCCAATGCGGGGACGCGCATTCCGTCGCTGCGCACGAATGTCGAACATCTTTCGGGCGGCCAGCGGCAGGCGATCGAGTTGAACCGCTTCGTCCATTGGGGCGGCAAGCTGGTGCTGCTCGACGAGCCATTCGCTGCCCTCGGCGTGGAACAGACGCGGCGGGGCCTCGACATGATCCGCCAGGTCGCGTCGCAGGGGATCGGCGTCATCATCATCACGCACATCATGCAGCAGGCCTTCCAGGTTGCCGACCGGATCGTGGTGATCCGCCAGGGCGTCGTGGCGGGCGATGTGCCGCGGTCGAATACAAGTCCCGACGCGGTGGTCAAGATGATCACCGGGGAACCCTTGCCGGGACCGGACCGGCAGGCGGACGGGCATAATCAAGAGGTCCGGCAAAAGAGGAGAACGAACATGAAGCGAATAGTTCTGTCTGCCTTCGGCGTTCTGGCATTGGCGTTGGCCATGCTCACGCCGGCCTTCGCGCAGTCGAAGGGCGTTGTGTATTATCTCGTGCCGACGCTGCTCGACGAATTCCAGACCGGCTCGGTCAGCGCGCTCGAAATGTTTCTGAAGCAGGTCGGCTACGAGATGAAGACGCTCAACGCCGACAACAAGACGGACACCCAGCAGAGCCAGATGAACGATGTCATCACGCTCAAACCTGCAGCCGTGATCCTCGCGGCCGTCGACTTCAACGCGCTGAAGCCCTCGATCGAGGCGGCAATGGCTGCGGGTATCCCGGTCGTCGAGTTCGACCGCCAGGTCACCTCGACCAAGTCTGCCTTCACGTCCGTCGCCGGAACGATTGAAATTGGCTACGTCGCTGCGGAACAGGCTGAAAAGCTGCTGTCCGCCAAGCACGGCTCCGTAAAGGGGAAAGTCCTTCAGGTGCTCGGCGACCCCGGCGACCCCTACACGCTCGATATCCAGAAGGGGTTCGAGGAAAAGATGAAGGCGTTTCCGGATGTGCAGATCATTTCTGTTCCCGCGATGCAGTGGGAAGCCAGCAATGCCGGTACCATCGTTGCCGACAACATCGTGTCGAACCCGGACATCGACCTGATCTTCAGCCACGCGGCGCACTTGTCCGTGGCAGCCGTCGCGTCGCTTGAAGCGGCGGGCAAGAAGCCGGGCGACGTGATGATGATGAGTTCGAACGGCGCGCCGGTCGGTCTCGATCTGATCCGCAAGGGCTGGCTCAACGTCGAGGTCGAGCAGCCGCTCTATGCCCAAGCCGCGGCTGTCGCGATGTTCATGGACAAGATCGTCGGCAAGCAGGAGATCAAGGCTGGCGAATACGACGTGCTTGGCCTGAAATCGACCGTGACCGAGGAGGCGTGGGGCCCGAATATCAAGATCCCGGGCGCGGCGATCGACAAGTCCAACGTCGATAATCCTGCCTTCTGGGGCAACCTCAAGCCGCCATCGGACACAGTGAAGCCGGTCGAGTAAATCCAACCCTGTCCGCTCTCGCACTGACACGTTCAGCACGAGGGCGGACCATTCCAGCCGGAAAGCCTCATGAACGCACGGACGCGAAGCATTATCGAGTTTGTCCTGGACAACCTCGTCTGGTTCATGCTGCTTTTCGTGCTGGCGATCTTTTCGGCCTTCGTGCCCAACTATTTTCAGCTCGGTATTTTCGCCAACATCATCGAAGCATCGAGCGTGCTCGGCGTCATGTCGATCGGACTGGCGCTGGTGATCATTACCGGACACATGGATCTCTCCGTCGAGTCCGTCGCGGCGCTGGGTGCCATGGCGGTCGGCATTCTGTTCTGCTCGGCCGGCATCGGCATGGGCGTTACCTTGAGCCCGGAATGGCTGATGGTGCCGGTATCGCTGCTGGTGGCACTTGCCGTCGGCGGGTTGGTCGGCGTGCTCAACGGCTTCCTGGTCGTCAAGGTCGGCATGAACGCCTTCATCATCACGCTTGCGTCCTACATCTGGGTGCGCGGGCTGGTGGTTGCGGTTTCCGGAGGACGTTCCGCGCAGGATCTCGCGCCGGCGATCCGCTGGTTCGGCATCCAGCGGATCGCCGGCCTCCCTCTCACGGCGTGGATCGCAATCCTCTGTTTCGTTGGCTTCTCGCTGGTCATGGCCAAGACGCCGTTCGGCCGCCACCTGACGATGATCGGCGGCAATGAGACGGCCACGTTCCGCGCCGGCATCCGCGTCAAGCGCAATCTCATCATCGCTTTCGTGCTGGCTGGCGCCATTGCCGGGCTCGCCGGCTGGCTGCTCGCCATCCGCACCTCTGGCGCAACGGCCAATCTCGGCGTCGGACTGCTGTTCAACGCTTTCGCTGCCGTCGTGATCGGAGGCGTCAGCCTCAAGGGTGGCGTCGGGTCGCTGCCGGGCGTCTACGCAGGCGTGCTGCTGCTTTCCTCGATCAATACGGCAATCAATTTGATGGGCCTGCCCGCCAATTTCACCCAGGTCATCCATGGATTCCTGGTGCTTGCCGCGGTTCTCCTCGACACATTCAAGCAGACGTTGCGCCAGAGGCTAGCATGACAGGTCGCGTGGAAGGCAAGGTGGCCGTCATCGTCGGTGCGGCGCGTGGCATCGGCAAGGGCATCGCGCTGCGGTTCATGAAGGAAGGCGCCAGCCTGGTGCTCGCTGACAGCGACGCCGCCTACGGACAAGCGACTGCCGACGAACTGGGAGTGCCCTTCATCCACATCGACATCTCGAAAATGGAGGATGCGGAAGCAGCCGTCGCCCTGGCACTCGCGACCTTCGGCAGGCTCGACATCGTCGTCCAGAACGCCGGCATCTACCCTTGGCAGCTGATCGAGAACACAAGCCCGGACGACTGGGATCGCGTCATGGCCGTAAACCTGCGCGGCTCCTTCAATGCCGCGCGTGCCGCGCTCGTGCCGATGAAGGCCCAGGGGTCGGGCCGGATGCTCTTCACGTCTTCGATCACAGGGCCGCATGTGACCAGCCCGGGACACGGCCACTACTCGGCGACGAAGGCCGGGATCAACGGATTCATTCGTTCCGCCGCGCTGGAGTTCTCCGGTTATGGCATCACAGTGAACGGCGTCGAGCCGGGCAACATTCTGACCGAGGGCATGCAGGAGCAACGCGGCGCGGCCTTCATCCAGAACATGGAAAACGCGATCCCGCTCGGGCGGCTCGGCACCCCCCGCGACGTCGCAAATGCGTTCCTGTTCCTCGCCTCGGATGATGCAAGCTACATCACCGGCACGACAATCGTGGTCGATGGCGGACAACTCTTGCCGGAAGGAGCCGACTTCCGAATCCTGCCTTCCTGATTTCGGGCGTTGACCAATATCACTAACTGATGACCGCCCGAACTGTCTGTGTCGGCGCAGCCGCGCTCGCTCGTATTGGTGCCAGCTCAAGGAGCGGAGATCGCCGACGATAGCATGTCTTTGGCGTTCGGCTTCTTGCCGTCAAGTTACCGTTACGTACTCGCTTTTGGTGCGCCGGCTGCGACAGTGACTGAATTTTCAGACGGCACTTGTCGATGACACTTGCGAGGGCAGGACAATGTCGGCAGCAGATCGAAGGGGCTTGTTGAAGCTGATGCTCAAAATGCCTGCGTTGCGGGGGCAGCTTCAGGTTCTCAGTGCGAGAGACGAGGGCATACTTGGTCTGTGCGGCGCGTTCGACGATGCCACCGACACTTTGGAGCGTCTGCGTCTAAGTGATCCGGAGCGGCACCGCCTCATAATATTAGAATATGAGAATATATGCGCCGAAATCGAACAGGATATCATCAAGATTTGCATCGGCGGCGGTAAGGGCCCCAATTGAGCCGCCGCACTCAATTCGTGACCAGCTGATGCTCCCTCCCGCTGGTGGTCGTCCAATGCGATCGCCAGCCTCGATGCACAGCCTGTTACCGTTACGTACTCCATCCGAAATCGCAAAGATGTGAGCCTGCCTCCGGCAGTTCGAACACGAGGAATGCGCACTATGAAAATGGCCAGGAAGCTTTGGGTCAGTCTGTCGGCCGCCACCTTTATGATGGTGAGCGCGCCGGCGGTCGCACAGCAGGGAGATCGGCCCAATATCGTCGTTATCATGGGTGACGACATCGGTATGTGGAATATCGGCGCCTACCATCGGGGCATGATGGCGGGCAAGACACCAAACATCGATCGGCTTGCCGCGGAGGGCATGCTGTTTACCGATTATTACGGTGAGGCGAGTTGCACAGCGGGGCGCTCGGCATTCATTACCGGGGAACTGCCGGTCCGTACCGGCATGACAACCGTCGGGCAAGCCGGCGCGCCTGTTGGCCTTCCCGCGCAGGCGGTGACGATTGCCGCCGCACTCAAGGATATCGGCTACACTACGGGCCAGTTCGGCAAGAACCATCTTGGCGACAAGAACGAGTTTCTGCCGACCGTACACGGCTTCGATGAGTTCTATGGCTATCTCTATCACCTCGATGCGATGGAAGACCCCTGCCAGCCTACCTATCCGCAGGAAATGAGATCGCAAGTCGGCCCTCGCAACATGATCCACGCCTGGGCGAGCGATGTCGACGACGCAACTGTGGACCCACGCTGGGGCAAGGTCGGAAAGCAAAAGATCGAAGACGCTGGCGAGTTGTGTCCCGAGCGCATGGAAACCGTCGACGATGAAATCCTCGACCACACGCTCAAGTTCATCGACAAGGCAGAAGCCGACGACAAGCCGTTCTTTGTATGGCTGAACCCTACGCGCATGCACATCGTCACGCATCTGTCCCCCAAATACGATGCGATGCGAAATTCGCAGAACGGCTGGTCCATCCAGGAAGCCGGGATGGCGCAACTCGATGATACGGTCGGCTCCGTAATGGAGAAGTTGGAGGCGATAGGCGAGGACGACAACACGATCGTCGTCTTCACGACCGACAACGGCACGGAACTCTTTACCTGGCCTGACGGTGGAATGACCCCTTTCGCCCAAAACAAGGGGACGGTCATGGAGGGTGGCTTCCGCGTACCGGCGATCGTCCGCTGGCCGGGCAAGGTGCCGGAGGACAAAGTCGAGAACGGTATCATGTCGGGTCTCGACTGGTTCCCGACATTCCTGGCCGCCGCTGGAAATCCGAACATCATTGATGAACTCAAGCAGGGCAAGCAGATCGGGGATACGACTTTCAAGGTACATCTCGACGGCTACAATCAGATGGACCTGATTACCGGCAAGGGTCCCTCAACTCGGCGGGAGCTTTGGTATTTCGCCGAAAGCCAGCTTGGTGCGCTGCGTATCGGCGACTACAAGTATCGTTTCATCGACCAGCCCGAGGGTTGGCTGGGCGGCAGGATCACGGTGTCCGCACCATACCTGACCAATCTCCGCCTGGACCCGTTCGAACGCGCCGGTTGGCCCGACAGCGGGACCAAGGAAGGCTCCCTGCAATATTTCGACTGGTTCAAGTACGAGTTCTGGCGCTTCGTGTTCGTGCAGGAGGAGGTGGCCAGACTGGCGAAGTCGGCGATCGAATTCCCGCCGATGCAGCAGGGCGCGAGCTTCAATCTCGAATCGGTAAAGGCCAAAATCGCTGCGGCGCAAGGAGCAATGGCCAAGTAAAAATGGACGGCCGTGAGCGCGGGCAGCTTGTGACTGCCCGCTCTCGAACAACTGGATGATCAGTTCGCAGTCTCTTCATCGCCGGAAGCCGATCAATGTCCATCGTTAACCGCTTCATCGCCAAGACCATCCGATGGTTTCTCATCGTATCCGGCCTGCTCACATGCGCGACGTTGGTATTCGCAATCGATATCAATTTCTTCACGCTGATGCTCGGCGGACTGGTCGATTATACGTCTTCCAGTGTACCCGCCTTGCGGCACTGGGGCTTTACGATCTTTGGGATCGGTGCGCTGATGGTGGCCGCCGGTTTCCGTCCGTGGTTGCGATTCGAGACCATGTTGCTGGCTGCCACGGAAAAGGCCTTTCTGGCCTATCTCTTCCTCAGCAACCTTGGTCAGCCCTGGGTGATGGGCTACCTGGTTCTGGTCATGGTCGATGCCCTGATCGTTGCATACATGATCGTGTATTTTGTCAGCGAGGAAGGTCGGCCATTTTCATGGTCCCGGGATACTGTCGGAAAAGTTGGGCTCCGGCACTAGCGATACCGGGCAACCACGCGATCAGCCGGCGGACAATTTCACGTCGTCGTCCGCGGCTTTGATATCGGCCGGGGCATATAGATGACGCCGCAATCGCCTGCTGCCCGTGCGGCCGAGCATCATCGGCTCGATGGACGGTCCAAGCGATACGAGCATGCGCCCGCCATCGTATGATCTGGCGTGCTCGATTCGATCCAGATTGATGACCAGGGAACGGCTGACACGGAAGAACGGTGGCTTTGGCAATTCCGCTTCGAATTGACCGAGCAGCCGGCAAACCAGATGGTTGCGGCCGTCCGCCATCATTATACGCGTGAAGTCCGCCTCGGCGGTTAGCGTGGCGATCCCGTCGGTCGGCACGACGATCGACTGCCCTGCCATCTTGATATGGAGACGGCGCTTGGCCGGCATAGTGGTCGGGGCTGTCTCGTTGTCGAGAATCTGGGCTCCCGCATGCTCGAGCGAGCGCTGATAATTGCGTAGTCGCTCGAGCGTCAGCGCCAGTCGTTCCTGTTCGACTGGCTTGAGCAGGAAGTCGAGCGCCGCGACATCGAAAGCTTGCGGCGCGTAGGTGCTGTACGCCGTCACGAAGACGATAGCCGGCACCGGATCGAGCCGCTCAATCAGGCTGAAGCCATGATCGCTACCGAGGTTTATGTCGAGGAAGATCGCATCGGGCCGCAGGGTATGCGTCAGCGCGTGAGCCTCGTCCAGCGAGCCGGCTTCGCCGACGACGTCTACGTCTTCGTGTGCCTGCATGAGCCGCTTCAGCCCGCGCCGGGCCGGCGGCTCGTCGTCGACAACCATCAGGCGAAGCATGCCGGTCCCTTCAATGCTAGGCGCGCGACGACCGTGTCGCCCATCTGGATCAGCGACAGCGCGTGGCCAGACGGATAGTGCAATTCCAGCCGCCGGCGGATATTGGCCAGCCCCACGGCCGGGCGGTCGCGCTCGTGCGTTGCCAACCTGCCCGGATTGCTGACTTCGATCATGATGTCATCGCCCTGGCATTCAACGGTGATGCCTACCGTGAAACGTCCAACTGGCGACGGCAGTCCGTGCTTTACGGCATTCTCGACCAATGGCTGCAGGATGAGATGCGGCACGGCAATTGGCCGGGCAGCCGATTCCACCTTGACCACGCAGTCGAGACGACCCTCGAACCGCAGTTCCTGGATCCGGACATAGGCACGCATGGCCTCGATCTCGTCGGACAGGGAGCAAATGCGTCGCGATTGATTTTCAAGCAGATAGCGCAGATAGGCCGTGATGCGATGTATCATCTCGAGCGCGGTGTCCGGCTCATCCGGGATCTCCATCGCAACCGTGTTCAGCACGTTGAACAGGAAGTGAGAATCGAGCTGCAGACGGAGCTGATGCAACTCGGACCGCAGCGCTTCCTCCCGAGCCTGGTGGCGCTGGATTCGCTGCGCGCGACCGTCGGCATCCGCCTTGATCCAGAGATAGGCAAGAGACCATCCCAGGAAGACCAGCGTATAGTAGACCAGCGGTATCGCCACGCCGGCGGCGACATTGCCGGGATCTCCACCCGGCAGCAGGATCCCCTTGATCGTGTTGGAGACGTACATCTGCAGCAGCCCGCCGGCAATCGAGAGCATCAGCGCGACCAGGACGACTGTCAGCGTGATGCTGACCGTCCGGTCGCGGAACACGCGGTGGGCGAGGGTGGTGAGTGCGAAGCCCAGCGGCTCGAGAATGGCGGTCAGCGTCAGTGCGAAAACGATGTCCTCGAAAGCAAGGACGCGGCTGACGATGCCAAACAGGGCGCTGAAGAGCCAGCCGGCGGTTTGCGCCCGCCAGAACGAGCCGAGCGACCGTACCAGCTCGACGTTCGAGCCGTCGAGTGACCACAGGGCGCGGTGGCGCCGGTTGCCAGCGTCCGCGACTCCATTCAATTCGCCACGATGATCGGGATCGGCAACGACGACCATCGATACTGCCCTTCCCAATGTTGCCCCCGCCAGGCCCTGAATTGGGTCGCTTCACCGACTAGATCGACCTGTTCATCGAATAGGACGTGTCTCTGTGCGGTAACGCGTCAATGATTTGGATGTAGGTGTCTCGTACTCGCGATTCCTACCATTGCAGGTTGAGATAGGTGGCGCAAGGCGTGCCGCCATTCCTGCTTGTGCACGCTTAACGATTTGGGGGAAGCATCGGATGAAGCACGCTGCCAGCACCGGGAAAGCCCGGCAAAAATCATCGGGCCGCCCGAAGATCTCCGTATCCATATTGGATCAGAACAGATCGCGTCTGCTGATGGCATCGGCCCTGGGCATGTTCAGTCTGGCCATGATCGGCGATGCACAGGCGTGCGATGCGCCGTCGACCCAAAGCTTTACAGGCGGCAGTTTTGGATACACTTGGGCTAATTGCCAGGGCGCTGACGGCTCTAAAGATAACGACGCCGTAGACGGAGACAAGGTAAACCTTACGACAGCTGGCACGTACACCGCCGGTAGCGACCTCCCTTACACTGTACCGTCATGGGCTGAGGGCGGTGGTGTCATACACGGATTCTCGCGTGGCGGTGATGGCTACGACAATAATTTCGCCGGCGGTGGTGGTAGTGTGAGCATCACCAATGCTGCCAGTGTGAACCTGACGTCCGACACAGATCCAGGTGATAGTCTACTCGTCGGCCTGATTTCGGGGCAGTCCCAGGGTGGCGACGGAGCTTACGATAACGGTAACAACGACACGAGCGGCGGCAGCGGCGGCGGCGGCAACGTGGTGGAGATCACCAACACCGGCGCGTTGTCTATAGAATCGCTCAAGCCAGGTTTGGGGGTGGATGGCATCTTTGCCTCGAGCATAGGAGGCATGGGCGGCAACCAAAATAGCGGTACGGGCGACCAGAGCGGCGGTGGCGGCGGGGATGGCGGGATCATCATCATCACCAACACCGGGCAAATGAATCTCGGCAGCGCGGCCAGCCCGCTGGAGGGGATAGGCGATGATGGCGGGGTCTTTGGCATCAATGCTTTTTCCTTAGGCAACGTCGGTGGCAACCAGAATGGCGCGGGCGGCGATGGCGGCCCCATCACCATCACTAACGGTTCCCAGGAAGACCCTTCGATCGGCGCGATCAGCGTCTACGCGGATGCGCAGGCCAGCGGCGGCATCTCCGCGGGCAGTATGGGCGGTATCGGCATAGCATCCCAGGATTCGTCCGATAATGGCGGCGACGGGGCGGCTGGCGCGCAGATAGTCATCAGCACTTACGCCGATATCACCGTCGTTGGCACTGGCACCATCCCCGAGCTGATGGGTGGCATCAGCGCTGTCACTCGGGGCGGCGACGGCGGCGGTGGCTGGAGTTCATCGACCGGGGGTCGAGGTGGCGACGGCTCCTACGCTGAGACGTTCCTAACCGTCCAATCGGGCGCTACGATTTCGACCCAAGGCGATTACCTCGCCGGCATGATCGCTATGAGCCAGGGCGGCGACGGCGGCGCCGGCGACGGGGGGGAGGAGGATAGCTCCGGCGGCGACGGCGGCACGGGAGGCGCGATCCGGATGAACAACTACGGCACGATCGAGACGGACGGCAACTATGCCTACGGCCTGTTGGGTGAGAGCATCGGCGGCCAGGGCGGCAATGGCGGCGACGACACGGCCATCGCCGGCCAGGCCGGCGGCGGCGGCTACGGCGGCGATGCCGGCGGCGTGAACGGCCATATGAGAAGTGGTTCCAGTATCATGACGACCGGGGATTTCTCGGCCGCGGTGACCCTGCATTCGGTCGGCGGCGGCGGCGGCACGGGCGGCGACTTCACCGACGTGCTCGGCGGCGGCGCCGGCAATGGCGGCAACGGCGGCAATGGCGAAACGGCCACCTTCATCAACGCCGCCACCTCCACCAGCGTTGGTGGGACGATCATCACTCTTGGCGACCATTCCTACGGCGTTCTGGTGCAGTCGATCGGCGGCGGCGGCGGCACAGGCGGCATCGCCAACGGGCTGACGCTTGAGCTGGGTGGCGATGGCGCCGACGGCGGCGCTGCCGGGACGGCCAGTGTCCAGAATACAGGCGCGATCACCACCTCCGGCTATTCGGCGCATGGCATCCTGGCGCAGTCGATCAGCGGCGGCGGCGGTGCTGCCGGCACGGCTGGCGGCGTGCTGTCGATCGGCGGTACCGGCGGCGCCGCAAACTATGCCGGCACTGCCGAGGTCCAGAGTTCGGGCGCCATCAGCACGGCCGGCGACGCGGCGATCGGCATCATGGCGCAGTCGATCGGCGGCGGCGGTGGTTCGGGCGGCGGTGCGAAGGGCATCGCGACCGTCGGAGGTTCGGGCGGGGCTGGTGGCTCCGGCAGCCATGCAAACGTATTGCTGACTGGCGGCTCGGTCACCACGCAGGGTGAGATGTCGCATGCGATCATGGCGCAATCGGTCGGCGGCGGCGGCGGCAATGGCGGCAATGTGATCGACCTGTCGGTCGGGGTTCCGGCGGTGGGCGTCGGTGGCACCGCCTCGGGCGGCGGTAGCGGCGGATGGGTCTGCGTCACCAATGAAAATTCCGGCGGCGATTGTCCTACAGTCTTTGGAGCGCCGCAGGCCGTCACCGTCGCGACGGCGGGCTCCGGTGCGGTCGGCATAATCGCTCAGTCGATCGGCGGCGGCGGCGGCAATGGCGGCAACGCCACCGGCGGCGATGCCGGGTTCGGCAGCTTCCAGGTTGGCGGTGGCGGCGGCGGCGGCGGCTACGCAAATACCGTGAACGTCGCCTTCCAGGGCCTGAATCTGACGACCCAAGGGTCCCACGCCGCAGGCATCGTGGCACAGTCGATCGGCGGTGGCGGCGGCACCGGTGGTTCCGCCAGCTCCTATTCCGCAGGTCTCGGCTTCACGGCGTCGGTGGCTGTCGGTGGCACCGGCGGTTCCGGCGGCACCAGTGATACGGTTACCGTGCACCTGACCAACAGTGCCATCAAGACCGGCCAGGACGGCGGCGACGTCACTGACGCCATCGGCGTGCTCGCCCAGTCGATCAGCGGCGGCGGCGGCAGCGGCGGCTCCTCGGTCGCCGACGCTCTCACCGTGGCGGTGCCGACCGGCGAAGACGTCTCCCTGGCGATGAGCGTGGCCACGGCCGTTGGCGGCAGCGGTGGATCGTCCCATACCGGCGGCGGCGTGTCGCTGACCCTGGACGGTAACACCGGGGTCTCCACGAAAGGCGTTTCGTCGCATGGCCTCGTGGCGCAATCGATCGGCGGCGGCGGCGGCAACGGCGGCAGTGCGTCGTCGATGGCTTCGACGGCCGGCACGGTCGACACGATCAGCGCCGATATCGGTGTCTCGGTCGGAGGCTCGGGCAGTGGCGGCGGCGCCGGCGGTACCGTCACGGTCGATCTCAACGACACCGCCTGGGTGGCGACGGCCGACGACTATGCCAATGCGGTCGTGGTGCAGTCGATCGGCGGCGGCGGCGGCAATGGCGGCGTCGGCAGCGTCAACAGCAAGCAGTACGGCAGCGGCTTCAACCTGACGGCAACGGTCGGAGTCGGCGGTTCGGGCGGTGGCGGCGGCGCCGGCGGGGAAGCGAATGTGCAGTTCGAGAACGGCACCAAGGTGCAGACCAACGGTTCGGGCGCGCGCGGCCTGCTTGTCCAGTCCATCGGCGGCGGTGGCGGAACATCGCAAGGCGTAAGCGTCGGCCTGTCGGGCAGCGCCAGCCTGCCCGGCAGCGGCGAGGAGGAAGCTGCCGCGGAGGACACCGACGACGACGACCTCGGCGAGATTTCCGCCGGGGTCACGGTTTCCGTCGGTCGCACTGGCGGTGGTGGCGGCGACGGGGGCACCATCAACGTCAAAACGGCGGGGAGCATCGTCACATCAGGCGGCGACGCCGACGGGGTGCTGGCTCAGTCCATTGGCGGCGGCGGCGGTCTCGGCGGCTCGATCGCGTCGGCCACATCCGACGATTCGGACAAGCCCGATGACGAAGACAGCAAATATGACTTCTCAGTGGGTGTAGGCGGCGCAGGCGGCACGGCCGCCCATGGCGGATCGGTCACACTGACGCATGCCGGCAACATCGCCACCACGGGCGACTGGGCCGACGGCATTGTCGCACAATCGATCGGCGGTGGCGGCGGCACAGCCGGCTCATCGACCATATCCGGCAGCCAGGCGACGGCCAACATCGATGTGGGCGTCGGCGGCGGCGGCGGTGCCGGTGGCGATGGCGGCACGGTCGCTATCACCTTCGACGCTGACCACGGCACCCCCGTTGTCAATACCACTGGTTATAGCGCTTATGGCGTGCTGCTGCAGTCGATCGGCGGCGGCGGCGGGCAGGGCGGCGATGGTTCCGACCAGGCGGCCGGCAAGATCACCGTCGGCGGCGGCATCGGCGGCAGCGGCGGCGTTGGCGGCAATGGCGGCAAAGTTACGACCGATGTGGGAAGCTGGCTCTCCCTGCAGACCACTGGCGACGACGCGCACGGCCTCGTTGCACAGTCGATCGGCGGCGGCGGCGGCGTCGGCGGCGCCGGCAGCAGCACGGCGGCCGAAGACGACGACAGCCACTCGATCGATCTCACCGTCGGCGGCAGCGGTGGTGTCGGCGGCAGCGGCGGCGAAGTCGACCTGAACTACGGCGGCTTCCTGACCACTTATGGCGACCGGGCCCATGGCCTCGTGGCGCAGTCGATCGGCGGCGGTGGCGGCATCGGCGGCGCCGGCGAGGCCGACAGCATCGCCTCGATCGTGGTTGGAGGCTCCGGCGGCAGTGGAACAACAAACGGCGGCGTCGTCACGGTCGACCTGACGAATGGCCAGATCAAAACGCTGGGCATTGCCGCCCATGGCCTTGTTGCCCAGTCGATTGGCGGCGGCGGCGGCATCGGCGGCACCGCCTCGGGTGCGCCGCTCTCGTTGAAGGGCATGAGTTCCGCCGGCACCGGGGACGGCCACGATGTCACCGTCACGGCCAACGGAAACATCTTCACGTCGGGCGACTATGCCTACGGCATCCTGGCCCAGTCGATCGGCGGCGGCGGCGGTTTCGGCGGCAATGCCAGCGGCGCTTTCATCGGCTCCAACGGAAGTCTCTCGACGTCCGGCAAAAGCGGCAACGTGACGGTCGCCCTCAATGCCGGCGGGGCTATCCTGGCGACCGGCAAGGACGCGATCGGCATCTTCGCGCAGAGCGATGCGGGGACGGAGAACAACGGTACGGTCAGCGTCAACGTCAGTGGTTCCGTCACCGGCGGCTCGGGCGACAATGGCACCGGTGTGTGGGTTTCGGGCGGGAAGAACAATGTGATGACCGTCAGTGCCGGAGGCTCTGTCTCGGCCGCCTCGGGCCGTGCCATCCAATATACCAATGGCAGAACGCAGTCCGGCACACTGAATGTGCATAACTCCGGCACGATCAGCGGCAGCGTCTTCGAGACGAGCGTCGACGGCAACGCGCCGACCAGCAAGATATCCACCGACGACACCATCCCGGTGGCGGCCCGCTTCGGCCACGACATGCCCATCTCCGTTATCAACCAGACGGGCGGCCTGCTGACGGATGCCAAGATCTACGAAGCTGACGTGGTCAATCATGGCCGACTGACGATCGGCCATTCCGGCGGCATCGACACCACCAGAATCACCGGCGACCTCACGCAGGACACGGGTGGCATACTGGCGATTACGGCCGACTTCGCAGGCTCCCGCATGGACCGTCTGACCGTCGAGGGCGACGCTACGCTGGAAGGCAAGTTCGCGGTGAACGCCATCAGCGTCCTGCCCGACATCAGCCTGCCGTTCCTTACCGTCGGAGGCACCCTGGACCATTCGCTGAGCGCCCAGTCGGCACTCTTCGACTATGCTGTCACCCGGGCAGGAAACGAACTGTCGGTTTCGGCAACCTCGGCTCACTTTGCCGAGCCCGGCGCCGATCTGAACGACGATCAGAACAACGTTGCCGGTCACCTGCAGGAGATCTGGGATGTCGGCGGCGGCTCTTTCGGCACGCTGTTCGGCACGCTCGGAAATCTCGCCGACGACGACGTAGGCAGCTATGGATCGGCCCTGTCCGACATGTCGCCCGGTGTTTCCGGCGCGGCCGCGGCCGGCAGCATCGCCACCACGCAGCAGCATCTGGACCTGCTGCTGAGCTGCCCGATGTTTGCCGCGGGAACCTCGGTCCTGACTGAGACCGAATGCGGCTGGGCCCAGGCTGGCGGCCAGGTGCTCGACCAGAAGGCTTCGGGTGGCATATCGGGCTTCGACACCACGACCTACTCGATGCAGGCGGGTGCCCAGTTCGAGGTGTCGCCGGACTGGTTCGTTGGTCTCGCCGGCGGCTACGACCGCAGTTCCATTCGCGGCGACGATGACCGGGTCAACGCCGACGGCGATATCCTCTATGCCGGCGTCTCGCTGAAGCACCAGAACGGCCCGTGGCTATTGTCCGGCGCCCTTGCCGGCAGCTATGGCTGGTACGACAACACGCGCACGATCCGCATTCCGGGCTTTGCCGGCCAGGCCGAAGGCGATCCGGATATCTACAATCTCAGTGCCCGGGTGCGCGCGGCCTACACCTTTACGCAGGACCCGTATTATGTGCGGCCGTTGGTGGATCTCGACCTGATCTACACGCATGCCGACGGCTATCGCGAGTCGGGAACCGGTGCACTCGATCTTTTGGTCGACGGCGCCGGCCAGTGGAGTTTCCACGCGACGCCGGCTGTGGAGATCGGCACGCGGGTGGAACTGAGCGAGACGACGGTGATGCGGGCGTATGCGGCGGCCGGAGTGAGCTTCAGCACTGTCGACAGCTGGGATACCTCGGCGCGTCTGGCCCAGGCGCCGGCCGGGATCGGCGGCTTCGACAGCGAAGTGCCGCTGGCGGATGTGGTGGGCCGGCTGACCGCCGGCGTCGATCTGGCCAACGACAACGGCTTCAGCGTACGCGCGCAATATTCGGGCGCGTTCTCCGATACCTACACCAGTCACGGCGGCTCGCTCCGATTGAGCTACAAGTTCTAAAGGAAGCCTTGCAGTCCATCGAATTCATCCAGCCGCTCGATGAACAAGGCAGTTGCTGGCATTTGTGGATGAAGCGGATTCGGCAAATGACGACCATTCGAGCTTGGCGTCGCCATCCCGAATGGTCGCTTCGCCGACTAGATCGACCTGTTCGTCGAACTAGGATGGCAAGCGGAAGTGAGGGGTGCCATGCAAGTCAACACATTGCGCTGTGATATCGCGCCGGACGAGCCGGCGATCACAGAGCGGGAGACCATGGCTGAACTGGAGAGGGTTCTCTCCGACCCCGAGTTTCGCTCGACGGAGCGAAACAAGAATTTTCTCCGCTATGTCACCGAACAGATGCTCCAGGGCGGGGAGAACAAGGTCAAGGCTTATTCTATCGCGATAGACGTTTTCGGCCGTCCGGAGAACTTTGATCCGGCGATCGATCCTATCGTGCGTATTGAAGCGACGCGGCTGCGCGCATCCCTTACGCAGTATTATGAACTTCATGGACAGGACGGTGGCCTTCGAATTGATCTCCCAAGAGGACGCTATATCCCTGCCGTCAGCCGAATTCCCGCAGGCGATCGCGCTGAAAGCCGGATATCTCCGCCAGGCGGCCAATTCGCCCGGGCCTCGGGTATAGACCGAGGTTTCCAATTCTCTCGGCTGAAACCTTCCGCCAGATTGATCCGGGCGACCATTTCGATCGGTGCCGTTGGCGGATTTTTGCTGGGTTCCTACGTTCTGTTCCAGATATTCGGCCAGCAGCCGAGCGTGACATTTACTGAAAAGCCCAGCGTCACGATCGACATGAGGTCGGCCGGTGAAAGCTTCGATGGCGACGCCCAGAAGATGCGGGACGCGCTCATGGTGGCGCTGTCGCAATTCCAGACGCTCAAGGTGCTTGTGCTTCCCACCGGTAACGATTTGTCGGTCGATACCCAGTTGCGCACGTCTTCGACAATCACGTCGCCGCAAGGCCACTATCAAGTCGTGATGAAATATCTTCCGGGCGAACCGGCGCGATCGGTCTGGTGGCAGGTCATCGACTTGCACAGCGGCGAAGCGCTGATCTCGCGAAGCGAAACCGCGCCGGATAGCGAACAGCCTGCCGGGACACTAGTCGGCCTGCTGGCGAACCAGATCGCCGGTGTCGAAGGTGTTATCAACAACAGTGAAGCGCGCCGCGACTTCGCAGGCTCGTCACTCGGGAACGGATGTGTGCTGCGTTCGTATCATGCCATCCGATCGCACGAATCCGAAGCCTTGGCGCAGGCCAGGGTTTGCCTGGAGCAGACTCTGAAGCGCCGGCCGGGCGACGCGGACGCGCACGCCGCTCTTTCCACCGTGCTTCTGGCCAGCCCACCCGAGGCGACGAGCGGGCTGTCTGCTCGCGCCCTCGAACTCGCCAACAGATCGGTGGCATTGGCGCCCCATTCGGCGTCGAGTGCCTTCGCGCAGATGTCGGCGCTGTACCGGTCGGGGCAAATCGAGGCGGCCATCCTCGCTGGGCGTCGAGCCGTTTCTCTCAATCCGAACGACGCCAGGGCCTTGGCAAGGCTTGGTCGAATACTCTGCATAACCGGCAAATGGGAAGAAGGTATCTCTCTCGTGTTGAAGGCCGATCGGATCGACAAGACCTCCTATCGCGATGTGGATATCGCGCTGGCGATGGACGCTTATCGCCGCGGCGCGTTCGAAGATACATTGACCCGTCTATGGCAACGGCAGGATGCACCTTGCTGCGACGTCGAGGTTCTGCGCACGGCAGCTCTCGGACAGCTTGGCAGAAAGCAGGAGGCTGAAGCGGCGGCGGAAGCGCTTCGAAATTCACGTGTGGGATTTGAGGGATATTTTCGAAACGATATGGCGGCGCGCCGTTTCGAAGCCGAATTCGTCTCCTCGCTTGAGACGGGCCTTTCGAAGGCTGGTCTGTACGTTCAATAAGCCCGAAACCACCCGCACGATGGCCGTCTTCTGTAAGGCTGCTGCGGCGGCCTAACCTCCCGCAATCTCGGTGGCTTTCTTGCGCATCATCGCGGAGGTCGCCGCGGCAGCTCCTGCCGTCTTGTTATCGCCTCCCACCTGGACCGTCGGCTGGGCGAATTCGATGCCATTGTCCATGAAAGCCTGCCTGATCATCGTGTAGGCGCGACGCCGCACCACCGACTGATGCCCGGGTCTGACCCTGAAGGCGAAGCTAATCTCGATGCCGAAGTCGCTGAACTGCTCGACGCCCTTCATCTTCACCGTTTCCAGTATTTCTTGGGCGAGTTCCGGATCGGCTTTCAGTTCGGCGCCGACGCTCTTCGCCAGCTTCTTCACCTTCGGAATATCGGTGTCGAACGGCACGCGGATCACGAACTTGTCGATCACCCAGTCGCGACTCATGTTTTGTACCGCGCCGAGATCGCCGAATGGCACCGTGAACACCGGACCGCGATGGTGTCGCAACTTCACCGAGCGAAGGCTGAAAGATTCGACGGTTCCCTTGTAGCTGCCGCTCTGGATGTACTCGCCGACGCGGAAGGCATCGTCCAGCATATAGAACACGCCGCTGATCACATCCTTGACCAGTGTCTGCGAACCGAAACCGATAGCCACGCCGAATATGCCGGCGCCGGCGATCAGAGGGGCTATTTGTACGCCGAGACCGGAAAGAACGATGAGGACCGCTACGGTAGCAATGAAGACACCAAGCATGTTGCGGAAAATCGGCAGCAATGTCCGCAACCGGCCTCTGCGAGCAGCCTCAGCGGGGCTGACGGACCCGTCTGCCGTCGCCATTTCGAGCTTCTGGCCGATATAGGCTTTCGCCAGATGCCACAGCAGGTCGGCGACGAGCAGGATTATGATGCCCTGAAGCAGGCCGCGCATGATCCCGCCAGCCGTAGTGCCGTCCTCGGTCAAGGCGTTGGGGTTCAGGCGCCAGATAGCGGCAAGCCACATGACGGCGAGCAGGACCACCAACGCCCGGACTCCGCGTACGATTATCACGGCCCGGAACGAATGCGCCGAAGCAGGGTTCCCTCGATCTCCGGCAATCGCGGCGGCAACCTGGCCGGCGATCGCCAACAGGCGCGGCAAGAGCAGCGCGTAAATGCCGAGCCACAGAACGCCATTGAGCCCAGCCACCCAAAGGCCCCAAAGTATGACGAGATAGATGCTGAGCAGCCAATTTCGTGTGCGCGATGACTGTCCGGTCTCAAGCGTGTTCGGACGCTTCCAAAGCATTTCGAGCGTCAGCAGCACCAGCAAGATCCCCGCCAGATAGGAGAGGAGACTTCTCACATCAGGTGAGAAGCCCAGCGCCGCGAGGAGACTGATTGAAGCCCAGGCGGCCATGAAATAGCCGGTGAAGATGATCAGTCTTCGGTACCAGAAGCGTGCCTCCGTGTCGGTAATGGAAACAAGCCGGGAGGGCTTGCCGGCGGCCGCCGCCTGGCTTGTGTCGATGTGGGGGGCAAGCAGGATCCTGCCGATCGCCAGAACCAAGCGCACGACGATGAAGGCGACCAGATAGGTCATGACCACGAGGCGCAGCAGCGGCGGCCACGAGAATGAGAGGAAGATTCCTGCGCTGACCAGGGCGAAGACGATGAGCGGGGCCAGTTCCGAAAGCAGAACGGCGGCGAGGTCCGAGCGGGGGGAAACGGCCTGGTCGCTGTCGTTCCCCGTCCTCAGCACTGTAAGCCGGAATAGCCATTCGGCGCCGAACCCGAGTACGAGCAGACCGGCGAACAATATGAGGACTGTTCCGAATCCACGATTGTTGATCTGTGTCTGCACAACCTGGACGGCGTTCACCGCCTCGCCTGGGATGCGCGGAAACGCATTGACGAGCTTGTCGAGATGCCCACGGATGCCGTTCTCCCATGTGGCGATCTGCGTTGCCACCGGCAGTTCCGGTTCGGTTGCAGTCGGTTCGGCTGCCTTGAGTGCCGCGCGGACTTCGGGATCGTCCAGTAGCCGGATCAATTCCTGAATCTTCGGGTTGGAAGCCGCCCCCTCGCTCGCCGAACCTGCGGTTGGCTGCTCCGTTTGCGCGGCCGACGCGCCGGCCAGCGCCGTCAGGCAAACCAGTGACACCAGCGCTATCCAGCACAGCGCGGACCAAGACGGCTTCATCCTGCTGGCGCGGTTCGAAATCATGCCGACCTCCCATACGTTGACGAGCTGCGCACCAATGGGCCGGCCAGCCTGTAGTCGAACCGGATTTTGCGGCTTCCTGATCGCTGGGGTGAGTACGTAACGGTAAATTGTCGGCCAGTCCGGCAACGATGCCTTCGAGGATGAGCGAGCCGGCAAACAGAATGCGCCGCGAAAGTGAATGCCTCGCCTTCACGCAGAACGATGTTCGATATAAGCGCCTGTAACGGTAACGTACTCCATTCGAAATCGCCAAAATGTGAGTGTCCTCCGGACAGTGTACGAAAGACGAGGAATCCACTATGAAGACGGCCAGAAAATTATGGACCGGTCTGTCGTCCGCCACCTTGATTACGATGGCGCCTGCCGCCAGGACCTGATGGCGGGCAAACGCCAATATTGAACAGCTTGCCGCCGCGGCATTCTGTTCGCTCGGCGAGTTACAGCAATGATTGATCCGGATAAGGTCAAGGGGTGAGGGCAGCGGAATGCTGACATTTCGGATTGGCGTCACATACCAGCTTGCGGCTGTTGCGTTCACGTTGTTTCTCTACGGATGCAGCGAAGAGAAAGTAGAGGCTCCGCCGCCTCGAACCGTGCGGGTTATGGAGGCAAATCCGCAGGAGATGCTGCTGTCGGCGCAGGCGAGCGGCCAGATCGAAGCCCGCTATACCAGCAGTGTTGGTTTCCTGGTGTCCGGGAGATTGATCTCGAGGAATGTCGACGTTGGTGCCATGGTCGCCGTCGGCGACATGCTCGCCCAGATTGATCCCACGGACTTCCGCAACAAGGTCGAGGCTTCGCAGGCGCAACTGAGCGCCGCGCAGGCGGATGTCGACCAGGCCGCGCCGCAGGAGGTCCGATACCGCAAACTGCTCAGCCAGGGATTTACGACCCAGGCCGACTACGACGTCGCGCTGCGTGCCCTTCAAAACGCGCAGGCGAACCTCAAAGCCGCGCAGGCGAACCTCCGGCTCGCGGAAGATCAGCTCAAATATACGCAGTTGCTGGCGCCCACCGAAGGCGTCGTGACCCAGACGGGCGCTGATAACGGGCAAGTTCTCCAGGCTGGCCAAATGGTGGTTCAGATCGCCCGGCTTGACGAGCGCGAGGCGGTATTTTCCGTCTCTCCCCAGCGGATCGCTTTCGCGCACCCCGGCATGTCGGCGCAAGTTTGGCCACAGGATACGCCGGACGCAAAGATTGCCGGGTCGATACGCGAGATCGCTCCGAACGCCGATCCGGTAACTGGAACCTATACCGTCAAGATTTCGCTGCCGAACGCGCCGGCGTCCTTGCGGCTTGGGACCATTGTGACCGGACGGGCGGAGGTCGAGGGCGGGGTCATGACCCGCGTCCCGGCGACCGCCCTGCTGCAGACCGGGGAGCAGCCGCAGGTCTGGGTCGTCGCGCAGCCCGACAACACCGTCAAGAAAACACCCGTGACCGTGGTTCGCTACGACACCGACGCCGTCACCGTTTCCAAGGGCTTGGTCAAAGGCGATCTCGTGGTGGTGGCGGGCGTCAACTCCCTGGCCGAAGGTCAGCAGGTCACCCTGCAGAAGGTGGCCGGTCCATGAACAGTTTTAATCTGTCGGAATGGGCGGTCCGCCACCGGATCCTCGTCCTTTTCTTCATGCTCTTATGCCTGGCTGCCGGCGTAATGTCGTATACGCGGCTTGGACGCGAGGAGGATCCGGAATTCGCGGTCCAGACGATGATCGTGCAGACGGTGTGGCCAGGCGCGACAACCGCCGACACCATGCTGCAGGTTACAGACGCGATCGAGAAGAAGCTCCAGGAAACGCCGAACCTGGACTACGTGAAGAGCTATACCAAGCCCGGCGTATCGGTCGTCTACGTCAATCTACTACAGTCGATGGATCCGGCCGACATTCCCTGGACCTGGTACGAGGTCCGCAAGAAGGTCGCCGACATCAAATATACCTTGCCTCCGGGCATTCAGGGACCGTACTTCAACGACGAATTCGGCGATGTCTTCGGCATCATCTACGGCCTTACCTATGACGGGTTTTCGCTACGCGAGACGCGCGACTTCGCCGAGATCGCCAAGGCTGCCTTCCAACGGGCGCCAGACGTCGACAAGGTCGAGATATTCGGCGACCAGCAGGAGAAGATCTATCTTTCCTTTTCACCCGCCAAGCTGGCCGCGCTCGGTCTGAATTTCAACGAAGTCCTCACAGCCGTTGCCGAACAGAATGCGGTGGTTCCCGCCGGCGTCATCAATACCGAGAATGAGGATATCCTTGTCCAGGTCTCGGGGGCGCTGGTCGATGCTGCCAGCGTCTCGAAGATCGACCTCTTCATCAACAATCGCTTCTATCGGCTGGCAGATATCGCCACGATCGAAGATGGATATGTCGATCCTCCGACCAAGATGTTTCGGGTCAACGGCAAGCCGGCGATCGGCATCGGCGTCTCGATGCGTTCCGGCGGCAACAACCTGGAGTTCGGGAAGGGCCTCGACGCGGTCGCCCGGCAACTCAAACAGCAGTTTCCGGTCGGCATTGACGTCAACCTGGTTTCCAATCAGCCCGACGTCGTGAAGGAGGCGATTGGAGGATTCACCAAAGCGCTGGGCGAGGCCGTCGCCATCGTGCTGGTGGTGAGTTTTCTCAGCCTCGGGATACGCGCAGGCCTTGTCGTGGCGCTTTCCATTCCGCTTGTGCTCTCCATCGTATTCATAGGCATGGAGTATATGCAGATCAGCCTGCAACGCATCTCGCTGGGCGCTCTGATCATTGCGCTCGGTCTCCTGGTCGACGATGCCATGATCACGGTCGAGATGATGGTTTCGAAGATCGAGGAAGGCTTCGAGAAGATCAAGGCCGCGACCTTCGCCTATACGTCAACCGCGTTTCCGATGCTCACCGGCACTCTTGTCACGATCTTCGGCTTCTGGCCGATCGGATTCGCCGAGAGCAATACGGGGCAATACTGTTTCTCGCTGTTTGCGGTGATCGCGATCGCCTTGATCAGCTCGTGGTTCGTGGCGGTCGTGTTCTCGCCCGTCATTGGCGTGACGGTGCTTCCGGCGCATGTGCCCAAGCACGGCGCGGATACTGGGCCAGGCCCTTTCATGCGTGCCTTCCACGGCGTGCTGACATTTTGCATGCGTTTCCGCTATGTCACCATTATCGCGACCATCGGCCTGTTCGTGCTTTCGATTTACGGCCAGAATTTCGTGCAGCGGCAGTTCTTCCCGTCTTCTGATCGGCCGGAACTGGTGGTCACCATGGATCTGTCGACGAATTCTTCGATCTTTGCCACGCAGGCGAAGGTCGATGAGGTGGAGAAGCTCCTCGAAGGAGACGAGGATGTCGACCACTATTCGGCCTATATCGGAGGCGGCGCCATCCGCTTCTACCTGCCCCTCGACGTGCAACTCGACAATGATTTCATTGCCCAGTTGGTCGTGGTGGCCAAGGATCTGGATGCCCGTGATCGCCTGAAGGTAAAACTGGACAGGGCATTCGAGCAGGGCTTCGACGACGTTACCGTCAGGGTCTCCCGGCTCGAGCTCGGTCCGCCCGTCGGCTGGCCTGTACAGTATCGCGTCAGCGGCAACACGCCGGAAGAGGCCCGGCGCCTTGCGGAGGACGTCGCCAACGCCCTGCGCCAATCAGGCGTTACCAAGCTGGTGAACTTCGACTGGAACGAAAAAAGCAAAACGCTGCGCCTCGTCATCAATCAGGACAAAGCGCGCCAGGTGGGGCTCAGTTCCCAGAGCCTGTCGCAATCGCTCAACATGATACTCGACGGGCAGGTCGTTACGCAGATCAGGGATTCGATATACCTGATCGATCTGACGGCCCGGGCCACGGATGCCGAACGTGGCTCGCTCGATGCGCTGCGCAATCTGCAGGTGAGCCTGCCAAACGGTCAGTCGGTGCCGCTTAATGAGATCGCAACGCTCGATTACACCCTTGATGAGGGCTATCTATGGCGTCGCGACCGGCTGCCGACAATCACCGTACAGGCGGACATGCCCGACGGCTTCGAGGCACCGACAGTCTACAGCCGCCTGCGTCCGGCAATCCAGGAGATTGTGAAGACGCTTCCGGCGGGAGCGCGCGTGGTAGAGGGCGGCACGGTGGAAAAGAGCGCCCAGAGCAATGCTGCTCTGATAGCTCAGCTTCCCATAATGATTGCGCTGATGCTGATTGTGCTGATGATACAATTGCAGAGCTTCCAGCGCCTTTTCCTGGTGATCAGCGTAGCGCCTCTCGGCCTGATCGGCGTCGTTGTCGCGATGCTGACCACAAGTACGCCGATGGGTTTCGTCGCCACGCTCGGCATCATCGCGCTGGCGGGCATGATCATCCGCAATTCGGTGATCCTGATCGACCAGATCGAGCACAACCGCAATGCCGGAATTCACCCCTGGCACGCAGTGACGGAGGCGGCCCTGCACCGCTTCCGTCCGATATTGCTGACGGCTTCGGCTGCGATTCTCGGCATGATCCCGATCATGGGCGACGTATTCTGGGGTCCGATGGCCTATGCGGTGGTCGGCGGCCTTGCCGGCGCCACCTTGCTGACGCTGCTTTTCCTGCCTGCCCTATACCTCGCCTGGTTTCGAATCCAGGAGCCCGGCGACGTAAATCAGCGCGAAGCGCCAATCGGAATTGATAACGCCTTGGAGGTTTGATCCCGGGACTTGATATGCGGTCCGGGATTGCGGCGGCGTGCTGAATCGAGCGAGGTGGCTCGAAGTGTCCTTCGCGTCGCCGCCAACTTAAAATCCGTTTGGGAAAGTGTCGGCCGCCGAAGCCACCGCTTCCGGGGAGGTCGCCTGCCACCAGATGCGCCAAAGTGCGATGAGATCGTCGAAAGCGATGATCTTCAGCCCGTATGGAGGCGGCAACGTTCGAGGCTCGGCGGAAGGGAATGTCGAGAGAAGAGGTAATGGTGCCCAGAGGCGGATTCGAACCACCGACACGCGGATTTTCAGTCCGCTGCTCTACCAACTGAGCTATCTGGGCCTGCCTTCGTCGACAATCGGGTTTGGTATCCCGATCCGCGGCAGCCTTGCGCCACCGCCCGAAAGCGCGTGGGTTATAGCATGAGAATCCGGACTGTCCAGCCACCGGCAAACGATTTGCAGGCCGAATTCCGTTCTCCGGATCAAGCCGGCGTTTGCGGCCCGCCGGAGCCCTCGCCGCCGGGTTCTTCCTCGTCGTCGCGCACCGGTATCGCATAGCCGCCGGAGAGCCAGCGATTGAGGTCGATGTCCTTGCAGCGGGTTGAGCAGAACGGATAAAATTCCCGCACCGAGGCCTTGCGGCATATCGGACAGGGGTGCTTGGGGCGAAGCGGCGTGATTTTTGCGGATTGTGCCATGCGCGGAACTTGCAACGTTGTCTGGAAGCCCGGACCCGGTTTCTGAAGGGGCTGATCGTCGGAGAAAGATAGGTCAGGTTTTCGTGCCGGACAGCCAGTTGAAATGCACCGGAAAGCCTTCCCCGGTCAAAAGACCCACGGTTTCGTAGAGCGGAAGCCCGACGACATTGGTGTAGGAGCCGACCAGCTTCACGATGAATGTGCCGGCCAGCCCCTGGATCGCGTATCCACCCGCTTTGCCGCGCCATTCGCCAGACGCGAGATAGCTCTCCAGTTCCTCGCGCGACAGCCGCTTGAAGCGTACCCGGGTCTCGATCAGCTTCTGGCGTACCTTGCCGGCTGGCGTGATCAGGCAGATCCCGGAATAGACGCGATGCGAACGCCCCGACAACAGCCGCAGGCAGTTCGACGCTTCGTCGATGAGTTCGGCCTTGGGCAGGATGCGGCGGCCCACCGCGACGACCGTATCGGCGGCAAGGATGAAGGACCCGGCGGCCTCCGGATCGGCCTTCAATCCTTCGAATGCCCTTTCCGCCTTGCCGCGCGAAAGACGCTTGGCGAGCGAACGCGGATGTTCGGCCCGCAGCGGCGTCTCGTCGATGTCGGCGGGGAACAGCCGGCTGGGCTCGATGCCGGCCTGCTGCAAAAGCTCGATCCGGCGGGGCGACCCTGAGGCAAGCACCAGCTTCTGGAGGACGCTCATCGTGGTCAGTGATCCTGTCGGCTGAAGCTGCGCGGCAAGCGCGCCACCGCCTACTTGAAGCGGTAGGTGATACGGCCCTTGGTCAGGTCGTAGGGCGTCATCTCGACGAGAACCTTGTCGCCGGTGAGAACCCGGATACGGTTCTTGCGCATGCGGCCTGCGGTGTGGGCGATGATTTCGTGTTCATTTTCGAGTTTGACCCGGAACATGGCGTTGGGCAGCAGTTCCGTCACAACACCCGGAAACTCGAGGACTTCTTCCTTCGGCATTCGATACCTTTGTTTGGATGGTTTTCCCCGGCACGCGGGCCGGAATTGGCGCGGAACCTATATGATTATGGGTTCTTTGTGAACACGCTTATTCTTCTGCATTCCCCGGCGCCCGCAGGCCGAACCGTCCGGCGATCCGCGCCTTGAGCCGCTCGCGCACATCACGGTACGCCGCCATGATCTGCTCGCGTGTTCCAGTGGCCGTGGTCGGATCGGCGGTCGGCCAGTATTCCACCTCGACCGCCATCGAGCGCGTCAGTTCGAGCGCGGCGTGATGGGCTTCCGGCGCAAGCGTCACGATCAGGTCGAAATAGTCGTCTTCCAGGTCATCGATCGTCCGCGGCTGCCGGTTGTCCAGCGACAGCCCGTCTTCGGCAAGCACGGCGTCGACAAACGGGTCGCGCGCCCCGGCGTGAACGCCGGCCGAGGCGACGAAGACGGTGGCCGGAAGCGACTGCCGCGCCAGAGCCTCGGCGATCGGTGAACGCACCGCATTCATGCCGCACATGAACAGCACCGACCTTGGCATGTCCGCCAGGTTCTGCTCCGGGCCGGATGCCATCCGGATCAGCCGCGCCAATGCAGGACGCAGACGAGCGTGAAAAGGCGCCGCGCGGTGTTGAAGTCGATGTCGATCTTGCCGGAGAGCCGGTCCATCAGGGTCTGTGACCCCTCGTTGTGCAGGCCGCGTCGGCCCATGTCGATCGCCTCGATATGGCTCGGCGTCGACGAGCGGATTGCGTCGTAGTAGCTCTCGCAGATCAGGAAATAGTCCTTCACGATGCGCCGGAATGGCGTCAGCGAAAGGATGTGCG
This sequence comes from Mesorhizobium sp. ZC-5, assembly GCF_025753855.1. Classification (GTDB taxonomy): domain Bacteria; phylum Pseudomonadota; class Alphaproteobacteria; order Rhizobiales; family Rhizobiaceae; genus Neomesorhizobium. The sequence continues at coordinate 4,095 of NZ_JAOWPT010000020.1, read as the reverse complement.
TGACCACGTCCTCGCCGTTCTCGCGCGAGATTGCGAACACCAGCCGGGCCTCCATCAGCGAGAGCCTAAGTCTATAAGGTCCGGCACCCTGGTCGCTGACCGGGCAAAAGCTGTTCTCTTCGATCAGGTCGAAAATGGCGACGGCGCGCTCATGCTCGACGTCGGGCGTCGACCGGCCGATCGATTCGTCGAGTTCGATGTCGACCAGCCTTGCCTTGTCGGTGCCGCTCGCCGCCATTGCCGCCTACATGTTCAACCGGATGGCGACGGAGCGGCCATGAGCCTCCAGCCCCTCGGCCTTGGCGAGCGCGATCGCCGCCGGCGCGAGCTGGCGCAACTGTTCGGGGCCGAGCTTGAGGACCGATGTCCGCTTCATGAAATCGAGCACCGAAAGGCCGGACGAAAAGCGTGCCGACCGTGCCGTCGGCAGCACGTGGTTGGAGCCGCCGACATAGTCGCCGATGACTTCCGGCGTGTGGCGGCCGAGAAATACCGCGCCGGCATTGCGGATGCGCCCCAGGAAGGCTTCGGCGTCGTCGATCGCCAGTTCGAGATGTTCCGCGGCGATGCGATCGACCAGCGGTGGGGCATCGGCGATCCGCTCGACCAGGATTACCGCGCCGAAATCGCGCCAGCTCGCGGCTGCGGTTTCGGCGCGCGGCAGAAGCTGCAACTGGCGCTCGACGGCTGCCTCGACGGCGCGCGCGAAACCGGCATCGTCGGTGATCAGGATGGATTGCGCGGCGGTATCGTGCTCGGCCTGCGCCAGAAGATCCGCCGCGATCCAGTCCGGATCGTTGGCTCCATCCGCGACGATCAGCACTTCCGAAGGCCCGGCGATCATGTCGATGCCGACGGTTCCGAAGACCTGGCGTTTCGCGGCCGCGACATAGGCGTTGCCGGGTCCGACGATCTTCACCACCGGCTTGATTGTTGCCGTGCCATAGGCAAGTGCCGCCACGGCATGGGCGCCGCCGACGCGGTAGATTTCGGAGACGCCGGCGAGATCGGCCGCCACCAGCACCAGTGGGTTGATGACGCCGGCGGGAGCCGGCACGCAGATCACGATGCGGTCGACGCCGGCGACCTTCGCCGGGACCGCGTTCATCAGCACCGAGCTCGGATAGCTTGCGGTGCCTCCCGGCACGTACAGGCCCACCGATTCGATCGCCGTCCAGCGCGAGCCGAGTTCGACGCCGATCGGGTCGGTGTAGCGGTCGTCCTGAGGACGCTGGCGCCGGTGATGCGCATGGATGCGGTCGCGGGCGAACTTCAGCGCCTCGACCGTCTCGGCATCGGCTGCTTCGTAGGCGCGCTCAATATCTTCACGTGACACCGCGATGCCAAGCTCAGCAAGGTCGGCACGGTCGAATTTCAGCGAATAGGCCCGCAGTGCATCGTCGCCGTCGGCGCGCACCGTATCGATGATCTGGCGCACGGCCAGGTCCACGTCGGCGGAAACCTCGCGCTTGGTGGTCAGGAACGTCGCGAAGCGCGCCTCGAAATCGTTGTCGGCCTGGTTGAGAGTGATCGCCATGGTGGTGCTGCCCGTGTCAGGCTCGGTGGCTTGGCAGCGAGGAAGCTTCCCAGGCGCTGCCGAGGTCGGCGAGGCGCGCCTCGATGCATTCCACGCTCAGCCTGATCGTGCCGCCTCCCGAAAAGTCGAGCTGGATGGTGCCGGCCGGCGCCTCGGCGCCTGCGAAACGGATCGCCAGCAGGGAGAGCACGTCGGCGGGCTTGTTGCGGTCTATTCCCACCAGCTTCACCGCAAGCACCCGGTCGAAATGCAGGACGCTTTGCCGCCTTTCTGCGCGCTTGCGAAGCACCCCGGACACCGTCTCCCACGCAAAGCGGTTCATGGCGATGACGAAACGCTTGCTGTTGGGCAGGAATTCCAGGTCGCCGATCTTCATCACGGCGTCCTGGACATGCGCCGAGATGATGTTCAGGTCCTGTTCGTCGAGGGCGACAAGCTTGAGCTGGTCCATGGATATCGGCGCCTTGTCCGGAACTGCATGTTTCCGGCCTTGTTAGGCGGTCTTCGGGTGCGGTGCAACCGATAGCGGCGCCCCGCACCGGGATGCGAGGCGCCTGTGGTCAGGCGGAGATGCGCTCGATCGTCGCCCCGCAACCCGACAGTTTTTCCTCGAGCCGCTCGAAGCCGCGGTCGAGATGGTAGACGCGGTTGACGGTGGTCTCACCCTCGGCGGCCAGGCCCGCGATCACCAGCGAGACCGAGGCGCGAAGATCGGTCGCCATCACCGGTGCGCCCTTGAGCTTCGAGACGCCCTCGACGATTGCCGTCTGTCCGGCAAGCGTGATGTGGGCGCCGAGGCGCGCGAGTTCCTGCACATGCATGAAACGGTTCTCGAAAATCGTCTCGGTGATACGCGACTTGCCCTCGGCCATGGTCATCAGGCCCATGAACTGCGCCTGCAGGTCGGTCGGGAAACCCGGAAAAGGTTCGGTCGTGATATCGACCGGCGAGATGCCGGCGCCGTTGCGCTTCACCCGGATACCCGAATTGACCGGGATGATCTCCGCGCCGGTCTGTGCGATCACGTCGAGGGCACCTTGCAAAAGGTCGGGCCGGGCGTTTTCCAGCGTCACGTCGCCGCCTGTCATGGCGACCGCCATGGCGTAGGTTCCAGTCTCGATGCGGTCGGGAATGACCGCATGGCGGGCGCCCGAAAGCGAATCGACGCCGTCTATGGTGATGGTTTCGGTGCCTGCGCCATGGATTTTGGCGCCCATTGCGTTGAGGCAGTCGGCGAGGTTGACGATTTCCGGCTCGCGCGCCGCGTTTTCCAGCACCGTCTCGCCCTTGGCAAGGCTCGCCGCCATCATCAGCACATGAGTGGCGCCGACCGAGACTTTCGGGAAGACGTAGCGGTTGCCGGTCAGACGGCCGTTCGGCGCCCTGGCGTTGATGTAGCCGCTGTCGATGTCGATCTCGGCGCCGAGCTTCTGCAGTCCTTCGATGAACAGGTCGACCGGCCGCGTACCGATGGCGCAACCGCCGGGCAGCGACACGCGGGCCTCGCCCATGCGGGCCAGCAGCGGTCCGATGACCCAGAAGCTGGCACGCATCTTGGACACCAGTTCATAGGGCGCGGTGGTGTCGACGATGCTGCGCGCCGTGAAATTGATGGTGCGGGCATAACCCTCCTGCTGCTTCTCGCGGCGGCCGTTCACCGAATAGTCGACGCCGTGATTGCCGAGAATGCGAATGAGCTGCTCCACGTCCGCCAGATGCGGCACGTTTTCGAGCGTCAGCGTATCGTCGGTCAAAAGCGACGCGATCATCAGGGGCAGGGCGGCATTCTTGGCGCCCGAAATCGGTATACTGCCGGTCAGTTCATTGCCGCCGACGATGCGGATGCGATCCATGTGGGGAGCATTTCTCCAGGCGGATGCCTGGTTTCAATCGGTTGAGGTTTGCCGGCTCGTCTAGACTATCGGGCCGTGTGGTTCAAGGAATTGTGTTTTTGCGCCTGCCGCCCACCTTCTCTGGTGGATGCCGCCGGCCAATCAGTCATTCGAATTCGTCTTGCTTGCCGCGATCCCCTCGGGCCTGGAATCGGCGTTACCGGTCCGCCGCGACCGCGACTGCGCCTTCCGTTTCTGCAGATTGGCACGCAGTTCCTCGGCGAGCCGGGTCTTGCGCATGTCCTGCTGTTTGTCCTTATCAGCAATGTCCTTGGCCATCGACAGGCGGTCCCCCGCGAGATAATTGCCGTTGCCGACGAAACTATACCGCATTGTGGCTGTCCCATGGCCACTGCTGCAAGATTTCAACAATATGCACACATCGCTTGCGCAGGCAGGATTGATATGGCAGAAGGCGCCGCATTCACTTTTGCTGCCGTAGCTCAGTGGTAGAGCACTCCCTTGGTAAGGGAGAGGTCGAGAGTTCAATCCTCTCTGGCAGCACCAGTCTACCGCCTTGAAATCATTGAAACCGCGCTTGGCCCCATCAATAGGTGCAGCGGCCACCTGAAAGGTCAAAGACCGACGCAGTTGTGAAGCTGTTCTCGCGGCTGACCAGCCATGCGACCATCGCTGCCGCCTCGTCCACTTCGAGGAATCGGCCAC
>NZ_JAOWPT010000019.1 GCF_025753855.1 Mesorhizobium sp. ZC-5 | reverse complement strand
CTGCGCTCGATGCGCGGACACTTCCCAGATGTTCCACTGATTGTTGACGCGGGGCTCGGACGGCCGTCGCATGCGGCAACCGTCATGGAGCTCGGCTTTGACGCCGTGCTCCTGAACACAGCGGTCGCCAAGGCGGCTGATCCGGTCGGCATGGCGCGTGCGTTCGGCAAGGCGGTCGATGCCGGTCGTGAAGCTTTCAGTTCGGGAATGCTCGAACCGCGCGACGTCGCCGTGCCTTCGACACCGACTATCGGCAGGGCCGTTTTTTCATGACGCTTGATCCCTTCTACCTGATCGTTGATAGCGCTGCCTGGATCGAACGACTGGTGCCGCTCGGCGTCAAGCTGGTGCAGTTGCGCGTCAAGACCATGGACGAGACCGGGTTGCGCGCCGAAATCTGCAAGGCGAAGGCCTTTTGCGCCCAACACGAATGCCAGCTCATCGTCAACGACCACTGGCGCCTGGCGATCGAGGAAGGCTGCGACTTCGTCCATCTCGGCCAAGAGGATTTGGCGGCGGCCGACCTCGCGCGGATACGGGCGGCCGGCGTGAGGCTCGGGCTCAGCACGCATGATCATGCCGAACTGGAGACGGCCATAGCGGCCAAACCCGACTACATCGCGCTCGGGCCGGTCTATCCCACCATCCTGAAGAAGATGAAGTGGGCGCCGCAAGGACTTGTGCGAATCTGCGAGTGGAAGCGCTGGGCAGCACCCATTCCCCTGGTCGCCATAGGCGGCCTCAACCCTGATCGACTTAACGGTGTTTTCGCGGCGGGCGCGGACAGCGCGGCGGTGGTCACCGACATCACGCGAAACGAGGACCCCGAGGCGCGCACGCGAGAATGGATCGAAAAGACAGGCCGATGGCGCTGAGGAGAGACCCTTATGCTTGTCGTTGGTGGGTCTGACTCCAGCGGGGGTGCCGGACTTGTGCGCGATATCGAGACGATCTCGTCCCTTGACGTCCGGACCTGCGTGGCCGTTACCGCGCTGACTGTGCAGACACATAATGCGGTCAGCGAAGTGCACCCTTTGCAAGCCCAATTGGTGGCCGACTGCTGACCGCCGGGCCTCAGGCCCTGCTGATTAAGGGCGGCCACGCCTCAGGGCCTCGATCAACGGATATTCTCGTTCGGCCCAATCAATTGCCCATGCGCTTCGACGCTCCTCGACTGGGAAGAAAGATGCGCGGCACCGGTTGTGCCCTGGCCAGCGCGATCGCCGCGTGTCTGGCGACCGGGGGATCGACTGAGGCGGCCGTGCGTCGGGCCAAGCTGTTTGTGTTGGAAAAGCTTCGGCAAACCCCAGGTTAGAATCGGGCTCGATAGGGGCTCCACGTTATCGGCGAAACGGGTGCATTTGTGAGTTCGGCTGCTTTAGACATTGCTCGCGCGCCATGCGGTAGGGCGCCGACGCCTGACGTCGAAGAAGCGCGGCCGGCCGAAAGTCTCCCATGCGTCGAAGCCATTTTTGCGCGCGTTCAATCTTACGCTATCGACTGCGCCGAGTTTACAGCAACCCGTATTTGATGCGTCAAGCTTGTTTCCAACAAGATAATATGAGATTTGAGTGCCGAATAGATGTTCGTCACGGGCTTGTTGATTCAGGCAAAACTCAAATAGAAAGAGATAAGTATTACAATTGCACTTCATAGGTAAATTACTTATTCTTTCGATTCCGTGACGGGCGGCAAAGAAGGGGTTGCTGGTGATTTTTCAATCGATTGAAACGACATTCGAGATATGGGCCTCGTCACTACGCGAGGTGCGGTCTCGGATCAGGGGGCTTTTTCCTCAGGAACGCGTGGCGATTTCGGCCGGACTGTTCCTTGAAGGCCTGCTCCGGGACGGGCATCGCAAGACCGGCTGGATGCGCGCCGAGGCCGCCGGTGACCCCGGGCCGTGGCGCCAACAGGCCATTCTGGGTCGGGGCAAATGGGATGCAGACGCCTTGCGCGACATCGTGCGCGAATACGCGCTTGAAACGCTGGCTGACAACGAAGCGGTCCTCGTGATTGACGAGACGGGTTTCATCAAGCAAGGCAAGACGTCCTGTGGGGTAGCGCGGCAGGTCTGCGGGGCGACTGGCAACATGGCCAACTGCCAGATCGGGATGTTCGCTGCCTACGCATCCAGGCATGGGCATGCTTTCGTTGATCGCGCGCTGTATCTTCCGAGAGCCTGGACGGATGATCCCGCCCGCTTGGCGCGGGCCCATGTGCCTGCCGGCACGATTTTCGCAACAAAGTCCCGGCTGGCGCTGGATATGATCGCACGCATCATCGCTGCGGACGCGCCCTTAAGCTGGGTAGCTACTGACCGCATCTACGCTGGCGTCGACATCGAGATGGCCCTGCGACGCTGGTACAAGGCCTATGTGCTCGCCGTTAACGCTAACCATCACTTCGCTTCCCGAAATCGCCTTTTTCCAGCTGACGGCACGGCCGAGGATATCGCAGGGAACCTCGAGCCCTCCCTCTGGCGGAGCTTGCCTCTGGGAGAGGCAATACAGGGCTCGGAATCATGGGCTTACTACCCGTTCACTAACTCAGACGTCGCGGAGTGCGATAAAGCCCGCTCCGGGTCTTGGATGCCGGGACTCTTGATCCGACGCGATGCGAACCGCGCTCTCTCCTACTTTTCGACATGGTCTCCAGCGGGGACCGAGATCGAAACACTGATCGCGGTGCAGCAATGTTGCAGGATTATCGAGGAAGGGCTTCGCACGGCGAAGAGTGAACTCGGCCTCGACCATAACGAAACCCGTTCTTGGCACGGGTGGCACCGCCACGTCTCGCTGGTCATGCTCGCATTCGCGATGGTGTCGACCGTTCGTCACAAGGCGAGCCACGAGCCCCCGGGAGTGGTGGGAAGGCTCATGGGGACCAGTCGCCGATTCCAACGCTTGCTGGGGACTCCCAGGAAGTCGAAAACGAGATCGCTCGGCGCCGCGTCTGCCATCCCACGGCAAGATCAATCCGGCGAATGTCGCCGCACGCCCTTGCCGAGCAATCTGCCGCTCAAAACGCAATAGTAACGTGAGTTTCATTCATGAAATTATCCGTGAAAGGGCACTCCCAGCCGTCATTCGAATCGAGGCGGGTTCGCGTGGTCCGGGAGAAATGAAGAGATTGGTCATGCGACAAAATGCCGTGATCGGTGTCACACGTCATATCGAGATATCCCGACCTTACCAAGGGCGAAGTCAGGCACTCTGACACGCACTCGAATAGCTCTCGGAGGTTTTCTTGTTCAGGAGCGAGTTTCAATTTTGTTTCAGCAAACGGTTCGGAAGGCGGGGTTCCAGTGCAACAGTCCAGAAAGTTAGAGAACTTGCAGTTTGTCCAGGCAATGTTGAGAGAAATTCGTCAGATAGTGCAGGCAGACGGTGAGAGCCTCCTGACCTATTTGCTCGACATGTCTTACCTTGAAGCCAGCGATCGAATTAGGGCCACCTGGGCCTCGAAAGGTAACAAAGCCAAGTCCGACACCCTAGATAAGTAAAAGAGCCAGCGGCCGAGCGCTCCCCGGCTAGCATCCAGGTGAGTTCCGAACGCACTGGCGAAGAAAATGGGCCGCCGCTCTGCGCTTAGCTCTACCTCGGACGGCGCATGTTGTTCGTTGAGAGCGACGGCTCAGTCCCAAATCATCGCATTTGAGACGACAAATTGCGAATAGGCTGAAGAAAAGCAATGAGCATGTATATGGCCGGGCACGTCAGTCGGCATCTTCAGCCGCTACGTCGGAGACGGATATATTGGCAAGCAACAGTTCTTCATCGTAGCCGGCCAGCATAGAGGAAGTTGGAGCCTCGTCGGCCACGTTCGGGTCAGGCAAGGGCGCGCATCACCGCCTTGGTTGATTGCCGATGCAAAAGGCCCACCGCCTGCATCCGATGGGGCTCTGTGGAACAGTCCATAGGGACTGGCTAAAGGACAGTTCAGTGACTCCGAGGATCGGCTTCAATGTGACCCTTTAGGTGAGTTATGCATTGGCCAAACAGATAAAGGAAGAAGCTCTGGTCGCCTTTCGGCAGCGCGCATGCCTCTGCGCGGCCGGGAGCCCTCGGGACCGGAGTGCGGCGGCCATTTACCGTTTGTTGAGCATATTAGCTCACTGTCAATGCGGCCATGCTAGGTATCTCGTACATGGCCAAGGCCCCGGCAACCGACCCAGTTCCGGGGCCTTTGATTCCTAAAGCCGCTTGAAGTCGGCGAGCCCGAGACGAAGTGCTCACTTCTCGCAAAGGCTCGGGCGAAGGATTTCCAGTTGGAACACTCCGGTTGGTTCCGGCTCCGTCGCAAACTCCAGCTGAGTCGCAAGGTCGGTTGAACGTCACGCCGCGCTCATGCGGCGAGGATTTTCGGCATCGCCGGCGGCCACGGAACGGTACTCGTCATCGTTGGTGCACGTTTACTTTCGTGTGGGCAGGGGCTCGGAACAGCCGGGTCGTCGGAAGATATGCCGATGCAGCGCCTGCGCAGGCTGAGGCCTCCGTCCGTTCAGGCTGAGATCAAGTTCATCGGTTCGTGTTTGAATGGACCTGCTTGCTCCACGAACCATGGCCAGCGATCGGCAGCAGAGCGGATGCGTTCGATCACGTTCAACGATTCTTGTTGGGAAATGGAAGCGCCTTTGGCGATGGCGAGCAGATATTGTCGTCCTGGACTGTCAGGGGTCTTATCGATTGTTCCCTGTGTGGACGCCCTTGTCGCCTAGTGGAAGCAGAGGAGTTTGCCCGCGGTTAACCTTTCGTTAATAATGGCGGGATAGCCAAGAAGCGTCACTGCCCACCAATGGAATGTGACCTTAAAGACCCGGCCCAATCCCTCCAGATTGGGCCGGGTCTTTTTGTTAGCGAGAGCAAGGGCCGAGAGGTAGCTCTGTGCATGACGATCGTATCGTTTTGCACGGTGTATCGCCTTGATGATCGAGGGCGTACCCCGCCATTCTACTGACATGAAAATCCAGCGTCAGGATGTCGAGAGCCACGGCCAAAGTGCGGTTGGCTTGCGTTCTGCCGACCTTCTCGGCTTCGAGCGTGCTCCGCGCCTGAATGCAATTGCCCGTCAAAAACTGGTGTCTCCCCGGCTGGCATGCGCACAAGCGCCATCAGGTGCTTTCGAGTGCGCGATTGCGCGGATGCGATGAATATGAGTGGCGGGAGCGGAGGTCTGCGATGTGGGGTGACGAAGAGATTTCGGAGCGCCGAGAAAGATCGTTGACGAAAAAGCGCTGCAGCTCCTGCCGCATGGCGCGCAGCGGCAAGCCGCTTTCCCTCGCGAATTTTCATCCCGTCCACTGCCAATGGGAATCCTTGAATGATCTGCTCCTGATGCACGACGACCTCCGCGCGGTGCTCTTCGCCGAAAAGTCACTGGGCGAACTACCATTCAGGCCCTTCCTCTTAGGCGACACCAGGCCGGAACCTCTGGCAGAGCTATTTTGAGCCGGAGGGGACGAGCGACTGCCAGCAAAGATGCAGAAAGAGCTCATGTACAGGGACCCGGTGCTTCCGCGCCGATTGCAGAATTTTTTGCTCCTCGGCCGTCCCTATTTCGTCTTGACGAGTACGAACCTACTACCTATCTCACGGTCGCGTTAGCACTCGGCATAGGCGAGTGCTAACCACGCTCCGGCAACGGAGAACCGTTCAACAGCACCAGGGACATCCAAAAATGGCAAAGTCGAATTTCCGACCGCTGCATGACCGCGTGGTCGTTCGCCGCGTCGAGTCCGAAGCGAAGACCGCCGGCGGGATCATCATCCCAGATACCGCCAAGGAAAAGCCGCAGGAAGGCGAGATCATCGCCATCGGCTCGGGCGCTCGTGACGAAGCTGGCAAGCTCGTCCCGCTGGACGTCAAGGCTGGCGACCGCATCCTGTTCGGCAAGTGGTCGGGCACCGAAGTCAAGCTCAATGGTGAAGACCTTCTGATCATGAAGGAATCCGACATCATGGGCATCATCGGCTGACACGCTGCCGCCTTTCACCCGCACCATCCAATCTGAATTTCGGGCGAAATGCCCAGGAGTAAAAAATGGCTGCCAAAGACGTAAAATTCTCCCGTGATGCTCGCGAGCGCATGCTTCACGGCATCAACATTCTCGCCGACGCGGTGAAGGTCACGCTCGGCCCCAAGGGCCGCAACGTTGTCATCGACAAGTCGTTCGGCGCCCCGCGCATCACCAAGGACGGCGTTACCGTCGCCAAGGAAATCGAACTTTCCGACAAGTTCGAGAACATGGGCGCGCAGATGATCCGCGAAGTTGCTTCGAAGACCAACGACATCGCCGGCGACGGCACCACGACCGCGACCGTTCTGGCGCAGTCGATCGTCCAGGAAGGCCACAAGGCGGTTGCCGCCGGCATGAACCCGATGGACCTGAAGCGCGGCATCGATCTGGCCGTCACCGAAGTCGTCGCCCACCTCACCAAGAACGCCAAGAAGATCAAGACTTCCGAGGAAGTTGCCCAAGTCGGCACGATCTCAGCCAATGGCGAGACTGAAGTCGGCGCCATGATCGCGGAAGCGATGCAGAAGGTCGGCAACGAAGGCGTCATCACCGTCGAGGAAGCCAAGACCGCCGAGACCGAACTCGAAGTCGTCGAAGGCATGCAGTTCGACCGCGGTTACCTCAGCCCGTACTTCGTCACCAACGCCGACAAGATGGTTGCCGATCTCGAGGACGCATACATCCTGCTCCACGAGAAGAAGCTCTCCAACCTGCAGGCCATGCTGCCGGTCCTCGAGGCCGTCGTGCAGACCTCGAAGCCGCTGCTCATCATCTCGGAAGACGTCGAAGGCGAGGCTCTGGCCACGCTGGTCGTCAACAAGCTGCGTGGCGGCCTGAAGATCGCCGCCGTCAAGGCGCCGGGCTTCGGTGATCGCCGCAAGGCCATGCTGGAAGACCTCGCCATCCTGACCGGTGGCCAGGTCATCTCGGAAGACCTCGGCATCAAGCTCGAGAACGTCGGCCTCAACATGCTCGGCCGCGCCAAGAAGGTGTCGATCTCCAAGGAGAACACCACCATCGTCGACGGCGCCGGCAAGAAGGCCGAGATCCAGGGCCGCGTCGCCCAGATCAAGCAGCAGATCGAGGAGACCACCTCGGACTACGACAAGGAGAAGCTGCAGGAACGTCTCGCCAAGCTGGCGGGCGGCGTTGCGGTGATCCGCGTCGGCGGTGCGACCGAAGTCGAAGTCAAGGAAAAGAAGGACCGCGTCGATGACGCCCTCAACGCGACCCGCGCGGCCGTGGAAGAAGGCATCGTTGCAGGCGGCGGCGTTGCCCTGCTGCGCGCTTCGCAAGCCATCACCGTCACCGGCGCCAATGCCGACCAGACGGCCGGCATCGCCATCGTTCGTCGTGCGCTGCAGGCTCCGGCCCGCCAGATCGCGGCCAACGCCGGTGCGGAAGCATCGATCGTTGCCGGCAAGATCCTTGAGAACAAGGGCGCGACCTTCGGCTACAACGCCCAGACCGGCGAATATGGCGACATGATCGCCATGGGTATCGTCGACCCGATGAAGGTCGTGCGTACGGCTCTCCAGGACGCGGCTTCGGTCGCCGGCCTGCTGGTCACCACCGAAGCCATGATCGCGGAAGCCCCGAAGAAGGAGTCGGCTGGCGGCGGCATGCCGGGTGGGATGCCCGGCGGCGGCATGGGCGGCATGGGCGGCATGGATTTTTAAGGTTCACGCCTCTCAACAATCTCGGAAAGGGCGGCAGCAATGCCGCCCTTCCTTTGGCGCGGATCCGGTCGGAATAAGTTCGGCGCTCGCGAAATTTTGGAACGACGCTCGGGCCGCCATCGGCCTTGACGCGATGTCATGATCGAGCCGTCAAGCGGCTTCAGCCACGTGTGTTGAGCGTCGAGGCTTATGGCGAACCACCAGGTCGACCTTATAGTCGAGCCGATCGAGGCAGCGCACCAGGCGATCTATCGAGAACTTGCCAGTTCGCCCGGTGACGATCGCGGAGACGTCGGGCTGTTTCATCCCGAGCAATTCAGCTGATTTGGCCTGAGTTAGGCGCCGACGCTTAATGATGGCGCGGATCTCACGGGCCAGCTTCGCCTTGAGCAATTCCTCTTCGGGATTGTCAAGGCCGAGGTCCGCAAACACGTTGCCGCCGCTCACTTCGGCGGTGATGTCTTCTGTCATGACTTTGTTCCTTTCCCATAGTTTTCGCGATAGTGCGCCTCAGCGGCCTTCGATCGCACTGTCACGAGCTCGATTTCGTGCTTGGGCGTCTCTCTGCCCTTTTTCGACTTCTTCTGGAAGCAATGAAGGATGTAGATCACGCCAGCGAAGCGGACGGTGTAGACGGCGCGATAAGGTCTCAGTCAAAGTCATCGACCACCTCCAGGATGCTGCGGCCGCCAAATCCCTTAAGGGCTTTGACCGCCGCATGCTCCTCGCCATTCTGGGCGTCGTTGATTGCAACACCCATGACACGGCGAACATCGACGGGAAACTCACGCAGGTCGTCCCTTCGACGATCCCATCCATGCTGCGGGCTTTTGGTTTTTTCATTCGCACTTGCTTTCGTATGAACGCATTTTGGAGCACACCGGCCGTTTCCAGACCGGCACAATACCGCGTCGGATAGCCGTTGATCGCGCCTTGCAAGTCCGACCAGCCTGGGCGGCCCGATATCGGTGATAGCGCCGGTTTTGCTCTTCTTTTTGATGAGCCATCCGCCCTTGCTTTACCCTTCGTGGAGACCCAACTCGCGCAAATTCATGTCAGCTTCATAAATCCGTTGCGACTATTCCGTACATAGACGATGGCGGCTTTGTTTAGCTGTCGCCCGTGGAAAAGGATCGAAAAAATGTCCAAGATCACCGGAAATACCGAAACGATCGAAAACGCCGGCTCCCCTGCCTTCGACCCATCCAAGCCTGTCGAGCAAGTCCGCGCTGTCGCCGAACAGGGCCTTGAGCGGTCGAAGGAGGCATTTTCCAAATTGAGTTCGGGCGCCGAAACGACTCAAAAGGCTTTTGAGTCGACCTTTGAAACGGCCAAGACCACCAGCAACGAGGTGTCCCAGCAGATGATTGCCTCTCTGCGGGCCAATGCCGAAGCTGGCTTCACGCACCTCGAAGCACTGGTTGCCGTGAAGTCGCCCTCCGAGTTCATCGAGGTGCAGATCGCTTTCCTGCACAAACAGATTGAAAAATCCGCCGAGCAGGCCAAGGTCCTACAAGCCTTGATGCTGAGAGCTACCGAGGATGTATCCAAGCCGATCAAGAATGCTTTTGAGATGGCTTTGAAGGAACTCAAAGCCGCCTGATTGGCTCAGGCAATCGGGACCGAAAGTCAGCACCTCGCCCACTGGGCACCTCGTCCGCGGGTGTCGATGAGGCTGCCTGTTTTAGGGAAACCAGTGGGTCAGCAATTGGGAGAAACGAATGAACCCGGAGGCTTTCAGCAGTCCACTTTTCGTGAAACGTGCAGCGTACGTCGTGCAAGAGATTGCCGGCCTTGCGGACGCTATCGATTTCCTCAACGACTGGCCTGAAGATCGCAGAGACATGATCCACGAAGCCGCCCTCAGGGCGTGCTATGATGCATACGACGGGCGAAAACCTGTAAGCGCAGCGCGTAACGCCTTTTTCGGCTTTGCAAAACGTGCCGCCATATTGGAAGATGCAACCTCCGCAATGCAGTGGCTCGCTGCCAGCGAGTCGGGCAGTGGAAAAGTCCAACTGTAGGCGTCGGCGAAGAGGGCCTCGGGAAGAAGGGCCAGCGCCGCACGGGAGGCAGCACTAGGAAACCCTGGACTTGACGATGCGTCAGTCGATGAGCGGCAGCGCCAGAGCGCAGTGACGGGGCCCTCAAGCGCCGGGCAGCGCGCCCTTCGCCGACATCTCGAAGACATCGAGCAGGATGGCCAGCCCCACGCCGCACGCGGTGAAGATGAGGCCCGCCATGAAGATGCGGTTGGCGCGTTCGTAGATGGGTCGGCGCAGCGAACTCATGTCGAGCAGCATGGACAGCGCCCGCATCTGCAGCGCGATGCCGAGCAGGATCGGCACAACGGCAACCAGGTCGTAGAATCGCCATGGCATGGGGTTAGCAGCCCAATGCGTGACGAAGCCGAGCGAAAAGGCAAGCAAGATCCCCACGACGGTGATTGTGCCGTTGCGGAAAATCGTCTCGATCAGCTCTTCCTTCGGATCGTTCTCGTCCAAGCGCCCTCCCCTCCATCAGCCGTAGCAGGTCATTGCGCGGTTAAGATTAAGCTCTCGGGGAATCCCTGTACATCACTGCCAATTAGTCAAGGGCCGAGGCCCGAGGCCGCAGGCAACCGCTTCAGGTTTGCGCTGCCCGTTGTGTCGCTTCTCGGGACGCCATGGGAATTTACCGCGAGTGAACGAAGGAACAGCGCCTGTCACTGGAGCTGCGCTCAGAGCAGTGTGAGCGCAGGGGCACGCGCGTCAGGATTGAAGCTTCTATTGTCGAACTGCCCATGACAGCCGGAAGTGCGTACAATGAAATAACGAAGGGCACGGTGGTGTCGGTCGTCCATCAGCCCTCGTATCCAGGGGCGAGAATGAAATCGAAAACCGGGTCGGGCTGGCCAAGCATCGGCTCTCGCAAAACAGCTGGGGAAGTTACGGTCGCTTCGGCGTGTACCGCGAGCGCGGCAGGTGTCATTCCGAGTGCGTCCTCAAAGGGCCGGCTCGGCAGAGACGTCACCTGACGAAAGACGGCTGCAGCTCTTGCCGCATGGCGCGCGGCAGCGACCCGCTTTCCCTCGCGGATCTTCACCCCGGCCGCTGCCAACAGGATCAATCCCTTGAAGAAAAGGCGATGCTGAGTGCTTCGTTTCGCAGCGTGCCAAAGAGGCTCCCAAGCCTCATGAGCTTCCCAGTAATAGCCGTGATTGAAAAGGTCCACACCCCATCGAAACCCCTTTGAGCTGAGGGATTCCTCGACGGCGACAACGGCCACCGGGTCGCTTTGGTAACTGTGGCCTAACGGATCGCGAACCGGATGAGGATGTTTGCCAGGCAGGTACGCGTAGCCCGGGAAATTCTTTTCGGGCAGCAAGCGAGGATGTGACATAGACCCCAGAATTCATGAAAGCACGTCAATGACAATTCATGTCACATGGAATCTGATGGGACACGGCCCTGCATTGGTTGCTGGATCCTTCCATCCCTGAGATTTCAGCTTACGCCTTACACGCACGAAGCCGGATGTTTCCGGCGGCAAAGCGCCATTCGGTAGCAACCGCCACCACCTAACCCGAACTGCCGTTCATGTGTCATGGCGGCGTTGTCGTGCCGTCACGATTCTGTCGATCATTTTTCCGAGCGTCAGTTCGCGATAGCGCTCGTCAAGGCAGCTGTCGGAAGCGAACGTCTCCAAGATTTTTAGGGGATCGACACCCAATTCATCTACGACTCTTCGGCCGTAACGATCGCTCCTTAGGTAGTTAAAAATCTCTCGGAAGCAGCGATTAACTTCCTTTATATCGCCGTCGTCCAATGCATCTCTTATGTAGACTTCCAGGATGGCAATCGTTGCATACAACTGTTTCCACGCGAATTTATCTCGCCGCATGGTGGCCGGCGACAGCATATTCGCGACTCGACTCTTGAGGCAGAGGACTGGATGCATGACAGCAACATCTGCCCGCAGCAGCTTTCCGTCCGAATCTGCTTCAAGCCGGATGACCGAAACGCCGTTTTCCAACTCGCGTTTTGTGAGACCCAGAACGCCGTGCATGAAGTCGATCTGCAACTTCTTTCCGTTGACCTCGGCCACGACAACTGCCGTGTTCGGCGTGTTCATATCATCTGCATTTGGAAGATAGACTTTCCCACCAAGCGCCTGCGCCAGGCTCTCTGCCGCCTTCTTCGTGCCGAAATAGTCGATGTCCTTACTCGTCAGTTCGGAGCTGGACGACAACTCAGGAGTTCGGTCTTGGTAGAACCATGCCCACAGGTTGGTAGCCTGGCCGCCGATGACAAATGTGGCATCATCGATCGTAAGTTTTGATGCTATCTGGAGAACGTCTACCGGGCCGAAACGCGCAGGCTCGTCACTCATCTCAACGCGACTGAGGCCCTGCGAACAAGAAGCCGGGCCTTCGACCGATCCAGGGACGAGAAAAAGCCATTCTCATCGCGAAGTTCCTTAGCGGAAATCTGCTTGGACGCAAGGCGCGCAAGGTCGACATCACGGGAACGCTGCTTCTCCGCGCGACGATCCTTCACGTTGAAATGGCCAACCTTAACGCTCACGACTACCTTCCTCGATCGAGCAATATATCTGCCCGACCTGCCTGAAAGTCAATGCGGCGGGCGGCTGCATGGCAACCAGTGTTAACCGTCACTGAAATGCGGGTGAAGCAGTTAGCGAGTTTGGCCCATGCTCGTTTACGGCTCGTTGCCTCGAAGTTAAAGAACCGATCGACTCCTGCGGCCAGATCCACTAATGGCCCGCTTATGTCAGGCAGATCCGCATACGGCGCTGATTTCGACGGCCTCCCGAAGCCGCCGCATCGCCATGTGTATCGGCGACCATCGCCTCAGGAGCCTGAACATGAGCACCCACGCCTCTAGTTCCCGCACGCCCCGCCTAGATTCTAGAACTTCCGGACCGGTGGCGTTTCATCCACGTCAATCACGACGCTGAGGCGCGGAGGTGCGAAATACCAGGACGGCCAGCACTTCCTGATGTCCCCGGGATGCCGGGACATGCCCATCCAGCACCTCGTCAAGATTGACGAAGAGAAAGCCTACGCGATCTTCCGTCAGTTCCGCTGGCCTAAGACCCAGGGCGAGCCTGTCTGCCCCCCTTGCGGCGTTCTCGACCGCTACGTACTCCGCAGGCGTCGCCGCGAGTACTCAGTCACCTCCAGCACCGTGTTCGCCTTCCGCAAGCTCAGCTTCTGCAAGATGCACCAATCGCTGGCGTTCAACGTGAGCAGTTTGAGGACGGGCCGAAGGCCGGGCACTGGTGTTGAACCAGATTTGGGCTTGGCGGGGCAGCCGCGTGCCATCGTCTTTCATTGAAAAGCACGGCCGGCGTCAGCTATTGCGACAAGGTCCGCGACATCCGCAATGATCGGCCGCCCATGAACACTTGACCCAAGCGCCTTCGGATAGCGCGGCTCGGCCAGCGTTTTGACAAACTTTGCCAAAATATGCCATGCTGGTATAGGGTACGGAGGGCACTATGGCAACGATGAACGTATCACTACCCGACCCGATGAAGGATTGGGTCGAGGGGCAAGCCAAAACGGGCCGCTACGGCTGTTAACGAGAGGCGAATTCCCATTAGCCATTGTCGCGCGGCGCTTCATGGCCGCGATTTTGTCATTTCGCTCCTGATCCCGGCGGATCAAATCGCGCACATAATCGCTCGCGTTGGCGTTTTGTCGATGATGGCCTGAAAAGGGGCGCCGGCAAACGTTCCAGGGACACGCTTTTTGCGGAAGCGGCCAAACCATTATCGGTATTGCCGAGCAGGCAGTGCACCTGTTCGGTGCTGTGCAGGTCAGAGAAGATCATGACGAGATGTTCGCGATCTTCGATCTGATCGCTGCCAATCCGCGCATGGCCCGGGAGCGGCTTGAACTATCGCCGCCAATACGTATTCAACATTCGAGGCCCATCTCATCGTCTACCTGATCGAAGCCAACGACGGCATACTCATGTCCGTGTGCGCCACGGACATGGGTCCTCATGACGACTCAGGATCGATGATCCCCCATCAGCTCTGGGATTGCCCCAAGGCTTGGGAATAGTCTGGCACAGGATAAACTTTCTGGCAGCACGACATCGGCGCAAGCCGTGCCTTTGCCATTGAGTTGACTGGAGCGTTGGTACTCAATTTCCTCCCTATCTGACTTCGACCTGGGTCATTGTCCGGCAATCAGCGTTTGTCGATCTGGCCGCCTGTCTTTACTTCCTGCTCGCAGTCGTCGATTTCGAACAGATCGATCGCCGGGATACAAAACGGCAAGCGGGATCCGCTTTTGATCCGATCCCCCCTGGTCAAGCTGTTCGCCAGTCTCGCTGCCTGACCGGCACTTCGCCAATTCGCGTGCAGACATTGCAACAGATCCTTCAAAGAAATTCATACACTCTTAGCAACACCAAATTCGTTGGAATGGTAAGCTCATCGTCGAATCCGAGGTAAGTAGGTCAAAAGCCTGGCGACACTTACTCTCAATGGTCAAACTGCAATTCTTTGCGGCAACAGCAGAAGAGCGCACATCATGGGTTTTTGAAAAACTCTACTGTCGCCTCAAAACAAGTACGCGCTCAAATACGCGCTCAAAAATAGGAGAAGTTCCTCGCGACCACGGCGATTGTCTGGTGGCCGGATTAAGCAAAAACATGATTTGGTTCGAAAGCTGCAGCATCTGCGGAGATTGCCAAATGACAAAGTCAGTAGGACGAGTGCCCTGTCTTTCTATGTGGCCTGATGTTGACCAATGATGACACTGGTCAGTCGCCTACGCACAGCAGCGCATTTGGATCGCCTTCGAATCCTGGGCCTTTGCGCGCATGCGGACCTAACTGTCTGCGAACTAGCGGAGATTCTGGGCGTGCGTCGCGAGCGGATTGTGCGACACGTCCGGCTGCTCGCCAGAGCCGACTTTCTTTGCTGCAACGAACAACGCCCGTGGCGCTCGTACCATCTGAAAGCAGGCAAGGACGGCGGGCTGGTTCAACTATTGGTCGATCTCCTGCCCCATGGCGACGGCTATCATAAACGGGACCTGCAGCGGCTCGAAGCGATCCGAGACGCGCGGCCGAAGGGACCGCCTGCCTGATCGTGAAATAAATCAATCCAAGCGGAGCGAGAAGCTACCATGGACAACACCACCGACGGCGCCATCGCGCAGCCCGAAACCTCCGCATGGTCTCCCTTGGCCGCGGTTGATCGCCGCGTTCACGAACTGCTTCTAAGACAGGAGCGGCAGGAGCGGACAACGCTCAAACTCATCGCCTCTGAGAACTTTGCCTCCTCGGCCGTTCTGGAAGCGACCGGTTCGATTTTCACGAACAAGTATGCCGAGGGGTACCCCGGTGCACGATACTACGCGGGAAACGAGATCGTCGATGAGCTTGAGAACCTTGCGATTGAGCGGTTGAAAACACTATTTGGCAGCGAGCATGCCAACGTCCAGCCTTATTCCGGCTCGCCGGCCAACCAGGCTGTCTATCGCGCGCTTTTGAGCCCCGGTGACAAAGTCATGGGCTTGCCCCTTCCGGAAGGCGGCCATCTCACTCATGGTTGGGCCATCAATTTTTCCGGAACGGACTATAAGCGGGTCCCCTATGGGCTGCACGAAAAGACGCAGCAAATTGACTATGACCGTTTGCGCGAAACAGCAAAGCGCGAACAGCCTCGGCTCATTTGGGTTGGCGGTACTGCTTATCCCCGTATCTTTGACTACGCGCTGATGGCAGAAATCGCTCTGGAGACGAACTCCTATCTCGTGGCCGACATCGCGCACATCAGTGGCCTGATTGTCGCAGGAGCGCACCCGAATCCGGTTTGCCATTGCGACGTCGTCACCAGCACCTCTCACAAATCGATCCGCGGTCCCCGCGGTGGCTTCATTTTGTCGAGGAACGAAGATCGCTATCAGGCTCTGTACCATCCCAAGAGCAAATACAATCTCGCCAGGCGGATAGATCGCGCTGTCTTCCCTCAACTGCAAGGAGGGCCTCATATGAATGTTGTCGCTGCGCTAGCTGTCGCTTTGCAGGAAGCCGCGACCCCGGCCTTCCGCAGCTACGGTCACCAGATCGTCAAGAATGCCAAGGCTCTGGCCCAGGCGCTTCTGGAGCGAGGTTATGACCTGGTCACCGGGGGGACTGACAATCACATGCTGATCCTTGATCTGCGTGATCGACCACTGTCAGGAAAAGCTTATGCCGAGCGGTTGGCAAACGCTGGCATCATTACGAACTTCAATATGGTGCCGGGCGACCCGCGCGACCCGGCGGTCGCAAGCGGAATTCGCTTGGGGTCGCCAGCAGTGACCTCAATGGGCATGCGCGAGGGGGAAATGCTGCAGATCGCCGCTTTCATTGACTTGGTCTGCCGCCAGCCCAACGATCCGGATGTTCACACCAGCGTGCGAAGAGACGTCGCCGACTTCTGCGCTGCGTTCGGGGTGCCGGGCATCACCGACATCTAAGGCGAACTCATCAAAATGCTCCATACAACTCCACACCCGAAGCGAGGCATTTCATGGCTAGGCAGTTCGTGTTCTCTTCTGAATCCGTCGGCGCGGGACATCCGGATAAATTGGCCGACAACATCTCGGATGCCATCCTCGATGCGGTCCTGCGCTCCGATCCAAAGGCGCGCGTCGCCTGTGAAGCTTTGGTGAAGACCTGTGAGGCGTTGGTCAAGACAGGGATGGTCGTTCTGGCTGGCGAGATCACCAGCGATGCGCAGGTCGATTACAGCCAAGTTGCCCGCGACACGATTCTCGATGTTGGATACGATGATGATGCCGTTGGCTTTGATGGTCGGCGTTGCGCCGTCGTCCTGGCCCTCACCGAGCAGTCGCCCGACATTAGCCAAGGCGTTGACGAGGGTCGGGGGCAGGATCTCGAGCAGGGCGCGGGGGATCAAGGCCTGATGTTCGGGTTCGCATGCAGCGAGACCGATACACTGATGCCCTTGCCGATCCAGCTCGCTCATCGCTTGACGAAAAGGCAGGAAGAGGTCCGCAAAGCAGGACAGCTTAGCTGGCTGCGTCCGGACGTGAAGTCGCAGGTGACTGTCCGCTATGAAGGTTTGCGCCCAGTGGCGCTGGATACCATAATCCTGTCGACGCAACATGCGGAAGAGGTCTCACAAGATACAGTCCGGGAAGGCGTCGTCGAGGAGATTATAAGGCCGGTCCTGCCGACCGATTTGGATACGGCGGGGATCAGGATCTTGGTCAATCCAACGGGGCGGTTCGTGGTGGGTGGGCCGCGCGGCGACTGCGGCCTTACAGGGCGCAAAATCATCGTCGATTCCTATGGTGGGATGGGGCGTCACGGCGGCGGCGCCTTTTCGGGCAAGGACCCGTCCAAGGTAGACCGCTCGGCTGCCTATGCGGCCCGCTATGTCGCGAAGAACATCGTTGCTAGCGGACTTGCGGAGGTCTGCGAGGTTCAGCTTGCTTACGCGATCGGCGTGGCCAGTCCGGTTTCTGTCATGGTCAACACTTTCGGAACGGCGAGGATTGAGGAAAAAAGGATCGAGGGCCTCGTTCTTGAGCTGTTCGATCTCAGACCGAAGGGCATTATCAAAATGCTTGATCTCTTACGTCCGATATACCGCAAGACCGCGACATATGGACATTTCGGCCGTGAAGAGCCTGAGTTCACCTGGGAGAGGACAGACAGAGCCGAAGACTTGCGGCGCGCGGCAGGGCTCGCAGCCGCATGAACGCCGACGTCGACTGGATTGTCATTTGGAAAACCCATTCCAACTCGCCAGATCCGCACGTGGCGGCAGAAAGCCGGCAGGTTCATCGCGGAGACATTGATGCCGGATTATGACGTGCTTTGCATCGGCAATGCCATTGTCGACATCATCGCCCAGTGCGACGAGGACTTCCTCGAGACCAACGGCATCATCAAGGGCGCGATGAACCTCATTGACACCCAGCGCGCCGAACTGCTCTACAGCCGCATGGGCCCGGCCATCGAAGCGTCCGGCGGCAGCGCCGGCAACACGGCGGCCGGCGTCGCCTCCTTCGGCGGACGCGCCGCCTTCTTCGGCAAGGTCTCCAACGATGCGCTGGGCCAAATCTACGCGCACGACATCCATGCGCAAGGCGTCGCCTTCGACACCAGGCCGCTCAAGGGCGAGCCGCCGACGGCGCGCTCGATGATCTTCGTCACCCCCGACGGCGAGCGCTCGATGAACACCTATCTCGGCGCCGCCATCGAACTCGGGCCGGAGGATGTCGAGCCCGACAAGGCTTCCGGCGCCAAGGTCACCTATTTCGAGGGCTATCTGTGGGACCCGCCGCGCGCCAAGGAAGCGATCCGGCAGACGGCGAAGCTGGCGCACGCGGCAGGCCGCGAGGTGTCGATGACCCTATCGGATTCGTTCTGCGTCGACCGCTATCGCGACGAGTTCCTCGACCTGATGCGTTCGGGCACCGTCGACATCGTCTTTGCCAACAGCCACGAGATCAAGTCGCTCTACCAGACATCGTCGTTCGACGAGGCGCTGGCGCAGATCCGCAAGGATTGCCGGATCGCCGCCGTGACCCGCTCGGAAAAAGGCTCGGTCATCGTGCGCGGCGACGAGACCGTGGTCATCCAGGCGACGGCGATCAAGGAACTGGTCGACACGACCGGCGCCGGCGACCTCTATGCCGCCGGTTTCCTGCATGGCTACACCCAAGGCCGCGACCTCAAGGCCTGCGGCGACCTTGGCTCCCTGGCGGCCGGATTGGTGATCCAGCAGATCGGCCCGCGCCCGCGCCAGAACCTGCGCCGCGAGGCTGAACAGGCTGGGTTGCTGTAGCGTGCGAACTAGGTCCCCACCCCGGTGCAAGCTGTCTAAGGAAAGTGCTGGCAAATCGCTATCTCAAGATCGACGTCTTGGGATCTAGAGCGACGTCGACATCCGGCCGAGACTGCCAAGACAGGCCAGCGTCCTTACGATCGTGTCCGTCGACGCACGTCGGTTCGGGCGGCTGGTGCTCCCCCGCCGCTGGCTCTCATCTGCTGCCCGCTTCGCCCTGCAGACACCAGAGAGCGAAGCCTCCACGGCCGCGAAAATCTCGGCACGGCGGCTCGATACCAGGACCGGATCGCCATTTTGGGGAGGTGATCGGTGCAGGTGCCCGACGTGGATCACGCCATCCATCTCCTGACTGTATCATAGCCATCGTCCTTTTCAGCCGGCAGAGCCTCCCGACCGCCGGATCGATGATGAAGATACCCTCTGGCGAATAGTCTCTTTTTGAAGAGTGTGACGGTCTGCGCCGTCCTACTTGTTCCGGCCTGTTGCCATGCCCTCCTGCTCCGCGCACGCGGCAAGGCGTTGTCACTCTACCGTGCAACACCCTGTGGAAATACGACAGGTGCACCAGAATAGCCCGGTCTGGGCTAAAGATTTTTCAGGCAAACCCTGAAAAACGAAACGGCAGCCCTTGGTGTTCACGCCGCCGCTTGGGCTAGTACTACAGGTTGCGCATGTCCACGCCGTTTGTAGTGACAAATGGTGGCTGCGGCCCGATGTCGTCGTCGCCATAGCGACCATGCGATGATGAAGGGCTTTTGTGTCGGTGGGAAGATGAGGATCCGGGCGAGGAGATAGCGGATCTCGGGCACGCTCGGGACGAGCCCAGCCATCCGGATCGGGCGGCGATTGGCTCCTTCAGACTTTCGTTCGGTTTGCTCCATGCGCTGCGGCGAAGATCAGCCGATAGCTTGGAGAGGAACGCCAGGGCGGCCATGCACAGGCTCATGTGGCGATGCCATCCCTGCCAGGACCGAGCCTCGCAATGATCAAGTCCGAGATCATCTTGGCGCGCCAAAAGCACTCCTCGAGTTCCTCGGGCGAGGTTTCCTCAAACCGACGATCCCCTCCACGGCGCATGGAGGACGTTCTCGGACTGCAATGCCTCGGAGCCAACACACAGCTTTTTCTCGATACGCTGCGAGCGTGGCTTCAACTGGCGGATGATTTGCCAAGGCGGCGTTTGTCCGGGGTAGGTCAGACGGATTCCGCCGACGTCCACTCCGTCCCGGTCGAGCAGCACGCGGATCAAATCTTCTCGACTCAATTTATTGTAATCAGTCATTTATTACCTCGACAGAGCCGCTAGGTGCCTGCTCCTGAATGAATTTGAAGCTAGGCTGAGCCTGCCGAGGCGTGAAACCATAGGCTTTTTGATCTGTTGCTGTGAGTCGACCTCGATAGGACCATTACATGAACAAACGGAGGTGACTACGCTCATCTCTCGACTTCCCGCAGGGGGTTAACGATATCGACTCCCTCGAAATCTTTCTCATTGTCCGTGACGACAAGGCACCCATTTCTCTCGGCAACAGCGGCGATGATCGTGTCGAGAGCGCTTCGTGGGCGGCCTTTGGCCTTGCCATCTGCCATTAGCCGCGCCCAGATCAGACCTGCTTTCTCGTCGAATGCGAGGATGCGATCCGCGAACAGAGCCTGCGGCCCTTCAGACCCAGTGAACCACTTGTCGAGTGCATCGCGCTTTCTGCCGCGTGGTTTCTCCAAAATCCCGCGTCGGATTTCCGCAACGGTCAGCGAGGCGATAAACAGGTCCTCATCGCGCTGTGACGACATCCATGCCACGAGTGATTCTGATGGCTGCGGTTTGACGACATTGCTGATGATGTTGGTATCGAGCAGGTAACGCGTCACAGGTCGACCTTGCGCCCCTCTTCGCGGGGCCGGCTGAGGTCGAGGTCCGCGCCAACCAGAGGCGAGCGACGCAACGCAGCGAGAATGCCGCCCGCTTTCGGAGACTCACCCGCCACTGCCTGCTGTACGGCCCGACGAAGCTGTCCGGCTTCCGGCCCGCCCTCCGTCAATTTCCGGGCAAGGGTTCGCAGTAGATCGCGGTCGGCGTCGAACGCCTGGATCTCGAACCGCGCGATGCCGCGCTCAGTCAGGCGAGACCGATAATTCTCGATGGCTCTCTTCTGCGCACTGTTGCTCATCGCGTGCCTCCGTTCTATATCCGGATATATAGCCGTCTTTTCCTTGGAGGGCAAGGCTGGTGAAACTGTTATGCATCCCGGTGGGTGAGGATGGCCTCCCCAAGGCATTCATGGTGTCGAGGGTTGCCACCATGACGAAACTACCCTCTTCAAAGGAAGGTGATCGCAAAAATATTTTTGCTACGACGGTAGTCGACTCGTGCCCCGCCACTACGCTGCCGTCCGCCAGAACTCGCTCCTGCGCGAAACAAGCTATTGATTCAAAATGAATTTCTCTCTTGCCAACGCGCCGTCACGTGGCATCTTCGTCGCGAAGCGGAGTGCTCCGCGCGAGGACGAGGACGCGATCGTGGTGCGACCGAGACGTACAACAGCCGAAAAGTTTGGTGTGGTCGTCGACGCGGCCCGCGAACCGGCAGTGCCTGCGTCCTCGAAGCCCGATCCACGCCTCATCGATCTGGTCCGGCTGCTGGCGCGACAGGCCGCACGGGATTTCGTACAAGCCGAAACGCATGATTGGAAGCGAGATCGCCTCCCGGAATAGGGAGGTCGCCTCATGAAGGTCGCGCTCTACGCCCGCTACTCGACTGACAATCAGCGAGACGCCTCGATCGAGGGATCAGCTGCGGCTCTGGCGCCTCCATGCCAAAAAGCAAGGCTGGACAGTCGTCGACAGCAATACCGACCGGGCGATCTCCGGCGCGTTGCTGCTGCGTCCCGGCCTTCAGGAGCTGATCAGCGATGCGATGCGGGGCAAGTTCGTCGTCGTGCTCGCAGAGGCGATCGATCGCCTGAGCCGCGATCAGGAGGATATCGCTGGACTGTTGCAATGTGTGGGAGACAGCGAAAAGTCCAACAAAAACAACCAACCGCCCAAAGCACAATGTGCTGCCTTTTATCTTGCCATCTTAATCGGTTGTGTTTGGCAATACTTTGTAATCATCGTCGTTCCTCCTTCCGTCTACGATGATAAACGACTCTATTCTCTGCGCTACGATTCCGCTTTTGAACGTCGAGTTCCGATGCGCCGTGCAATCTTCCGCGCTCTGCGACGGTGTGGTTCGGCTGCATGGTTGCAGCGCTCGGACCGTCGTGGCGCACTTTTCCATCGGACTGACGGAGCATCGTCACAGGCAATCGAGCGCGGTCCGGCCGGCTGTTCGTCGGCGCGGCAGCAGGCAAGATAACGTGCGTTCCGTCGTTCCTGGTCTGCTTCGGTTCTCATCCGCAGGGGCGGATCTCCTTGTGTCAGATGGCGTCCGTCAGCGTGCGGGCGCCATGCGTTTCAACCGCCGCCGCGCCGCTCATCGCTGCGCTCCGAGCAGGCGTCGATCCTTGATGTGGGCGCGTTGCGCGGCGTCGGTGTCACTCATGGCTGCGTCGCCGACATAGAACGTGCCGTCGCTCCACATGGCGTGCATGATCACCGCCAGCTTGCGCGCCACAGCGACACAGGCCTTGCGGTGGCAGGAGCGTTTGGCGATCTCCCGGCCCCAGCTCTTGACCTTGTCCCTGCCCTTGAAGCGCGTCATCAGTCCCGACGCCGCCTCGTAGAGCGCGCGCCGCACGTCCGCATCGCAAGCCTTCGAGATGCGGCGCTGAAGGTCGATCGAGGAGCCCGACTGCCAGCGCCGCGAGGTCAGCCCGAAGTAGGCCGCGACGTCGCGTGAGCGGCGGAAGCGTGTGGGATCGTCGATCGTCGTCATAAAGCGCGCGTCCGACCTTGCCAAGGCGGATGCCGAATGCCTTCAGCGAGTGCCTGATCGCGTTCTCCAGGTCGAGAAACTTGACCTTCAGATTGCGCCGGCGCATCAACAGAAGCTTCGTCCCGCAGCAGCTCTCTGACTTGATGTAGGCTTGGCGGAACTAGCCGGTGCACATGATGTGGGCGATGCCGAGTCTATCAGCCCTGTCGGTCTTGTTGCGCTGCGCCGACATCGCGCCGCGCACGTGCTGCGTCTCCAGGCAGATCGCCGGCAGGCCGAGTTTCTTCAGTTCCGGATGCAGACCGGCGACAGTGATCCTGCCTCGTGGCCGACGCGGCGCAGGCTCGGCAGAAACGGCTTCAGCACCGCAAACAGCGCATCGGGATCCGTCACCGCCGTCGTCACAAGTTGCACGACGCCATGATCGTCGACGACGCACAGCGCTGTCTCATCCATCGCCACGTCCAGTCCACAAAAGAGCTCTATCGTTCGCCTCCCGCGTTGCTTCAAAGGAGCAGATTTGCCGCCAAGTCGTCGGCGACAGGCGGGACGGCCGCTAGGCGTTCTGGTCTATTTAGGGTCGGTTTGATATTCACGACTGGGATCATGCCAGAGAATACATGGATAGCACGGTTGAGTGTGTCTCGTCCTGGTATGACGTCGTCGTCTCTCGAGAGACGCGACCACAATGTCGCGCAGCACAAAGCATAATGGATCAAATCCGCCATAACCGCCGCGCTTCTCCCCGGTGGAGGGCGAGCGCTGCCGCAGGCGCGATGACGATCTTGAGCGGGAGCGGCGCTTCGTCTCCTACGACACCGTGACCGGCAAGGACAGCGACACTTCGTAGCTACCCCCCCTGTTGCCATCAAAATCAAACTCATAAATCGTGACCGGCCCAATGGCGGTTGCGCGCTGGCCTAGGAAAAATGAAAAGGCCCCCGGAACAGCCATGAACAAGTGAATCCTTTGTCCCGGCGAAGTGTCGCGGACTGACCTGATCTTGGCGACCAGAGACTCTGCCAGCTCGAAGGCATGACGGCCGCAGATCACGGCGCGAGCACCCGGCGCCGTTGCGATCCGCGCGTCAAGCGTAGCGCGCGCTACGGGCAGCGACGCGGCCGCATATCCGGACACCGCCGCCGCTACGTCATGAGTGAGACTCACCGTGACGACTATCCCGTCCCCCTCCGGCATGCCGTCATGCTCACTGAAGGTCCATACCGGCCAGGCGGGATCGTGAGGCAGGTCATTGGGCGACCACACCGCACGGCCCGTAGTGCGCTGCTCCAGCTCGATAAGACGCCCCGATTTGATATTGAGCACCGAACCTGCCGCAAATGAAAGCGTGAGGTGCGCGTCGAGGACGAGCCTGAGCCGTTCGCTCTCGCGCGCGGCTTCAAGAAGGAAGTTCTTCAACGCCGGATACAGCGTCCCCTGCCAGTCCGAATCCGGCCGTATCTGGCGGTCGGCAAAACCCGGCACAGCTACGTTTCAGCCCTACGGCCAGGAAATGCAGGTCGAGAAGTTCGCGCAGTCCGTCCAGGGATTCGGACGTTTCCGAAAAAGCGAGGGTCCGCGCGAGGATGCGCAGTTCGTCGTCCGTGACACCCAGGTGATCTCGCCAAAGCTTGCGCACCTTGCCCATCGTGCTGTTATCGGTGGCGGTTCCGAAAAGCATGCCGACACGAAGTGTGTGCGACCGCTCATTCACGAGCGCGCGCAGAGGGTCGGCGCGATCAATGCGCCAGTTGCTGGCGAGCCGGAAGCGAGTGCCCATTCCATCGGGTGCGTGGTCACGCTGCGCCTTTATGGCGCGCTGCAAGTGAGACCGCGCCGTCGCCCCGAGAAACGCCGGGTCGGCCAGGCTCGCATGGCCGTAACTGTCGGGGCTGACATGCCATTTGCACTGGACATGCTCCCTGCGCAGGGGATGTCCCTCCTGATCGAGAAGAGCCGGATCATATTCGACCCACATGTCATCAAACCCGTTCGCGCCGCTTTCAAAGCCGACCTTTACGACGGGGCCATGGGGATCGAGAAGCAGCGCCGCCTTTTGCCAGAAAAGACGGGCTTGATAGGCTGCTCCATCGCGGGCGACGATAACGGCTTGGGTCACGGGCAGTCCTCCGTAAAAGCTGCGCTCATGTCGCCTTACCGTCGCGGAAGCGCGGTGTAGCCTTCATGGCCTGAATAATCTCGATGGCGCGTTCGAACCGGACAGGCCGGTCGGGATAAGCGTCCAGGATAAGTGTCGGCAGTAAGCGCTGCGTGAGATCGGAGAAGGTGTAACCAACCGCGCCCTTTTCGCCCCCGGTCAGGTTCACGACCTGATCGATCTGCGCCTTGTTGAAACCCAGCTCGGTCAGAGGGTCTTCGATCACAGCGCGGCGCTGCTTATCGCCGGGCCTGTCAAAATCGAAAATCTCCGCCGCCCGCCGTTGTACGGCAGGGTCAATTGCCGATAGGCGGTTCGTGCAAAGGACCACGGCAACCGGCAACTGCCTCTCGGCAAGCCGATCGACGCCGCGAATGAACGCGTTAACACCGGCCCGGTCCTCGTGATGCATCTGGGCGCTTTCGCGGCTCTGCGTAACGGCATCGGCCTCGTCGACCAGGAGGATAATCCCGCCCGATGCCTTGCCCGACGAACGCTTGAGTTTCTCGGCCGCAAGAAGCGTCGCATCGAATGCAGCAGACAGCAGCTTGGTCATTTCGCCGACCTTGCCGCTTCCCCTCGTCGCGAGCGACAGGGGATAGAGCGTGACGCCGATCTTTTCCTGCCGGGCGACGGCATCGCCGACGGTTTCAGAGAGAGCGGTTTTTCCTGTGCCGACGTCACCCGCTAGAATCACCAGTGGCGGGCGTCGCTCCAAATAGTCGAGCGCGACTGACGCTCCCTTATGGTGCTTTTCCGCCCAATCGCGCGGGCCAGCGGGATTGACCAGAACGCCCAGAACCTTGGCAAGGCGCGTCTTCGCGTCATCTATGCCGACAAGCCGCGCAAGCCGCCGCGCCGCGCCCATATCGGGAAAATCGAGCCGACGGTCGAAAACGTCGTCAATTGAGATGGCGTCGCTCATATCTTCCTCACTGTGCTGCGGCCGAGACCACGACCGCCGGCGATGTAGTTGAGATCGTCGGTCCAATAGCCGGATTCGAGCGGCGGTTCGGTGCCCAACGACCGCTGAAAGGGGCAGGCGTTCTCTATCGCCTGACGTTCTGCTGCCGTCATGTTCGACCAGTTGCTGTTGTGAACGAGAAAGGACGTAAAGGTGGCACCGGCAACGTCAAGGCGCGGCCGGATCTTCCCCGGATCATCGTCCGAGACCAGGATGCCGCCCGCGAGCGCGCGGTAGCGCACGGCGGCCTCGGTCCACTTGCCGTCGCGCTTGAAGCCGTAGGTCACGGACTTAACGACGTCGTGGCGGAGATACTCGACGATCTCCTTCTCGTAGTTGTCGATCAAGGCCGTAGACGGCACGCCGTTATAAAGCGACTGGAACCGCAGCAGGTCGGTGGCAACCTTCGATGCGATGCGCCGTGCATGGGCGATCGTGAAGGTTTCGGTTTCGGTGGTGGAGTAGGAGCTCATATTGCCTCACACATTGAACGTCGGGCCAAAAATTTTCTGCCAGTAGCGCACGGTGTCGCCCTTGGTGATCGCGCGCAGCGCCGAGTCGATCGCGTCACCCGCATCAAGGGCGGCTTCGACGATCTTCTCCTTGTTCTGCCGGGTGTAGAGAGCGCTCACGTTGTTCTTGTTGTTGACGGGGTCCCAGACTCGGACCGGCGCGCCTGTCGCCGCGCAGGTCGCCGGGTTGTAGTAATCAGCAAAGGTGATGGCCGTTTCGAAGTCGTCGTTTGCTATGAAGGCGAAGATCTTCCCCAGGGCCGACGGATAGTCGCTCAACGCAAGGCCGCGGTCGGCGAGATAGGCGACTATCAGCTCGATCATGAATGACTTGAAGCGGAAATTTTCGTCCTGCTGCTTGATAAGCTGGCTCCAGAACTTCACGAACCGCACGACCTGCGCGAAATGCTTGTCATTGGCGGTTTTCCGTTTGCGGATGAATTCGAGGTGCATCGGCACGCTCGTCATCAGCTTTTCGCCCGTGTCCTGAGAGACAAGGTCACCGCGCCACTGCGGATCGCCCGCATAGAGAATGGGGACGATGTCGACTTCATTGCCCGTGGTGATGAAATTGACCCCGACGGAATAGGTCTTGCGCTTGATCTGCTCGGGTTTGAAGTTCGGAAACGCCGTTTCGAGCTTCTTGGCCAGCCAGTCGATCAGATCTGAGATTTTGTCCGGGGCCGAGTCGGAAGAAACGTAGCAGCCCACGTCGATATCGCTGATCGACTTCAGCGCCGTACCCTTGGCCAGGCTTCCCGAAAGCATCATCTTGCGCAGCGCGAAGTCGGGATGTTCTGCCAGATAGGTCTCCAGGCGGTCACGCAAGCGGTTCGCCTGAGCGCGCAAATCCGCCGCGTCATCGCGCTTCAGGTTCACCCGTTCGTCGGCAAAACGAACCAGGTCCGCGTGACTTACGTGGTCGCGGCTCATGCTACGCACTCCTCTTAATTGACGATTCTGTATGGTTGTGTTAAGTTACTATACGGATCGTGTTTAGCTGTCAATATAGTTTCTATCCCCATCGGCGAGGCTTGCAATGAATAATGAAGTGACCGGCATCCGGTGGGGCGTCGAACAGAGGCTGGAATTCATAGAATTCCGCCTGTTCTGGGAGGGGGGGGTTCGCCGCAAGGACATCATCGAAAGGTTCGGCGTGTCAGTTCCGCAGGCGTCCAAGGACTTGACGCTCTATCAAGAACGGGCGCCGGGAAATGTGGAGTACGACAAGAGCGCAAAGCGCTATGTCGCGGCGCACAATTTCAAGCCAAGGTTTTTGCAGCCCGATTCGGATGGTTATCTGTCGCGCCTGCGCTCCCTTGCGGAGGGATTGGCGAAGCCAGCGGAATCATGGATCGGCTACCGTCCCGATACTGACATTGCCCTCAGTCCGCATCGGGAGGTCGACCCCATTGGGTTGCGCGCTGTTCTCGACGCCATGCGCGAGGGGAAATCGATAGAAGTGCTTTACCAATCCATGAGCGACACCCGAACCGATCCGGTATGGCGGCGGATGTCACCCCATGCCTTCGGCTCTGACGGACTTCGTTGGCACGCCCGCGCCTATTGCCATATCGACGGAAAGTTCAAAGACTTTCTGCTGCCGCGCATTCTTGACGTGCGTTCCCCCGGACCCGGCGGAGCCAGGGGCCAGGACGACGTGCTCTGGCAAGAGCACGTCGCGGTGGAGATTACTCCGCATCCGCAGCTGACCGAAAGCCAGAAGACTGTCGTCGCGAAAGATTACGGCATGCAGGATTTCAAAGCCGTCCTGTCCGTTCGTACGGCGATGTTGTTCTACGTCTTGAAAAGACTCGGCTTGCTTCGTGATCCGGAGAATGAGAAGCCACGCGCCCAGCATATTGTTTTGCTCAACAAGGATTATGTGATGGCGGCCCAAAAGCGTGCGGAGTTTTACGATGCCGGTATCACCAGCGCTCCTCTCTCATAGTCAGGGCGGCCCGGGACCTCGGTCAGGATCACGCTCGGATCACTTGTTTCTCGGAGGCTCCCAACTCGGCCCTCCGCCACGAGGCCCGAAGGACCGAGCTACCAAAAAGCAACTTTAGATCCCACACGTCCTGTGCCGGTGTTCCTGTACGCGGAAGCACCTCAAGTTTCGCGAGAGTTCCCATCTGACCTGCGAATAGCGCAATGGTTCCAGGGTACGCCTGCCCGTCAGATCATAGCCTGGAATACTCCACTGGGTCTGCCGTTGATCGACCCTAGTCTGAGCGACATGGCCGTCGAAAAGTGCGTCAATCGAGCTGCAAGTCTTGACCAGGAAGGCGGCGGACGACCTCGGCAAATACTAGCTCTGGGCTTCGCTGGCCCTCGAGCTACTCAGCAAGCTGGCAAGCAACCCACCCTGGCTATTGCGGATTCCAGGGAACGACCGGACGGGATTCCGATCAAAATCCGGACGGCATTGGAGTGCACCCCCAGACTGAGACAAGGAAAATCGCGGACAGCTCCCGTGTTAAGCTATGCAGCCTTTTCCATCTGTCGCCCGCGTGAATGCTTCTGTTCGTATTCCTCCGGGCTGAGGTAGTCGAGCGCCGAATGCAGGCGCTGCGTATTGTAAACGGTCTCTATGAAAGCACCGATGTGCTTGCGGGCATCATCTGCATCCTTATAGGCGAGACCTTGCACCTCTTCCTGTTTCAGGGTTTTCATGAAGCTCTCCGCCTTCGCATTGTCGTAAGGATTGCCGACACGGCTCATGCTCGCCTGGATGCCGCGGCGATGCAGAAGTTCGGAGTAGGCCCCGCACGCGTATTGAACCCCCCGGTCGGAATGATGGATGAGGCTCCCGGGTACGGGCTGGCGATCAGCGATCGCTATCTCGAGAGCCCCGATGGCAAGGCTTGCTCTAAGATGCGTATCCAGCGCCCATCCGACAACCTTGCGGCTAAACGCGTCAAGGACAACGGCAAGGAAGGCAAACTCCTCGGCCAGATGCAGGAAGGTGATATCGGCAACCCATAGCTGGTTTACGCCATTGAGGATCATTCCCCTCGCGAGGTTCGGCACGACTTGCCAACCATGCCTGGAGTTGGTCGTCACAGGCGCAAAGGGTCTAGCGCGCAAGCACAGCAGATTGTCTTCACGCATGATCCGTAGAACGCATTTGTGATTGACTCGCCACCCCTCCCGCCGAAGCAGGGCTCCAATCCGGCGGTAGCCGTAGTGTGTGTTGCCGAGAGCCAGCTTCTGAATGAGATCGCGCAAACCCGTCTCGGCCCGACGCGGGGCCGAATCCAGCCAGTGACGATAATAGCTCGCGCGGCTGACACCAGCGAGCCAGCACATTCTGTCGATGTTGAATTCGCCTTGCGACAGGCCGGTCATCATCTTTTCGATGACTTTGAAGATGCCGTTTCGCCAAGAGCGCTGCTCCGACGCTGATCTTCCTCGAAGTGCCGCAAGGCTTCGCGAAAAAAATCGAGATCGAGCTGCTGCTGCCCGACCTTCTGCTCCAGTTCCCTGATCCGGCGCCTGACCCTGCTCAGTGCCTTTTCCTGAGGTGACGGCACATCGACTGCACTCTCCTGCTGTCCTGGCCGGCCGCCGCGCCGACGTGACCTCAGATTACCATGAAGCCTGAGATGATCGCGCCACTCGTAAAGTCGTTGGCGACTGATACCAACCTCATCTGCCAACTTGCTGACGGTTTCGCCCGCCTCCATGCGCCGGAGAAGCTCCAGCTTTTGGTCATCATCAATAACTCTTTGCCGTCCGGCCATACCCCAGTTTCCTCTCCTTGCGGGGAAACTGTCCGCGATTTTCCTTGTCTCAGTCTGGGGGTGCACTCCATCACTGTCCGGCTTCAGATTGGAATAGCCGTCCGGCATCACCGGAATACGCAGGCTATCGATCCAACCCATTGGCAGTCGCTCTTCGCCACTGCTGGCATCCGCGTCTGGACGGATCTAGGTTCGTCGATCGAGAACGGTCACATTCGGCAGGCCATCGCCCGCCAGGATGTCACCAAGTTCCCCGAGCAGGAGGTTGGTGTGGCCCTCGATGAGGCCTTTCTTTTCCAGACGCCAACCGCCATCGCGCAGCTTCTCCGCCATCGGACGATCGATGAGCACGTAGTCGACCGCGATGTCGGCCGGGACCAAGGTGGCGTTGAGTAGACGGTCGTTGCGTCTGAGGTTGGTGGCGTCGATCACCACGCTGTTCCCTGCGGCGAGTGCAAGTCTTGCACGTTGCCGCACCGTGTTGAACACGGCCTCCTGACCTCCGGTCATATTGTGGCTGCCATAGAGCTCTTCGCGGATCGCATCGGCGGATATCACCAGCTCGGTCGAGTAATTGGCCGCGGCATAGGAGCTCTTGCCCGCCCCGGACGGACCGACCAGCAGGACGAGGCGTTGACCGCAGCGCGGCCAATCCCAACCGACGCCGCCGGCGAAGCCCTCGGTATCCCCAAGCATCATCTGCCAGCTCCTGGATGCCCTGACGATGAGCGAAGCGTCGCCGGGCTCCATATGGGCCATCGATGTCCTCAGCGTCTTGAGGTCTCGGAGAAGGTTCGCTTCGAGCGGCGGGATCTCATCCTTCAGATGATAGAAGACGTCATTGATCTCAAGCTCGAGGGGATGGTGGTACGTTCGCTGCGTGTTGTTCTGGAAGGTCTTGGTGACAGGCAGGATCGAGGTGAGCTTGCCGAAGTACCTTTCCACGAACGCTTGGCGGATCTGTTCAATCGCGGGGAAGATGGTCGCGACGTGTGCCCGCCATACCCGTCGTGCCAAGAGCTCCCTGGAGCCCAGGAGCGCCAGAGTGTGCATGTGCGGAGCTCCGTCCATCAGGTCGACGAGCCCGTTCGACCAAGAGGGCGTTCCAAGCTTGAGTTCCAGTGCGCTGAGGAGCTGACGCGGGTCGATCTGGTCCCCTATAGGGCGTTCAGTGAGTTGAAGCGCAATCCCAGGGTCCCAGCATGCGACTTCCGCGACAGTCGCTACGGCTGCCCGCTCCGCGAGACGACCGGACCGTCCGAGCCGCGACTCGACGAAGAGGTGCATATCCGCTCGGGAGACCACGTCTCGCCATTTCACCTCGGATGAACCAAAAACCGCTTCGACCTCATCGAGAGGGAGAGTCAGCGGTGTAAGCACCCCCAGGCTGGGGGCCGAGATCCTTCCGGACCGGGTTCGCTCATTGCGGAAGGTGCGGAAGAAGAGGCTCCATTGGTTCCACTGCTCAACACCCAGCTCGTCGATGAGGAACACGGCGTTCGCAAGGGCGGCCGACTCGATGAAGTCATTGGTGGATCGGATGCTTCCGGGTGGCGCCCCAGCAGCTGCGGCCAAGGCGTGAGCAGGCGATCGGGCGCCGCTGGCGTTCCGGGCGTCTACCAGGATTGCACGAAGCCCTCGCCCCTGCTCCAAAGCAGATACGAGGGCTAGGATCAGGCCGGTTGGCCGTCGTATTGGGAAGGAGAGCCCGATCAAGCCGCCGTCGTCGGAAGCCAGCCGGTCGACGGCACGTCCTAGAAACGCTGATGGTCCTGGTAGATCCCACCAGTCCACGCTGCCCCAGTCGATGGTCACTACGAACCTCCGGCCCCGAGCAACGATCTGGCGAGCGCGTTCAAACGGTACGGTCGGCTGTCCTCGTCGCGAGCCGACCCTGCTCCCTGTGCCTCGAGCAGACCCATCATCACTCCGAAATCGACGACCTGCTGCCCCGCGAGGTTGGCACCAAGCTCCGCAACCGGTCCTTCACCTATCTCATAGGCGGTGATATCGCCCTCCGTGTATACCGCTACGGCCTTGAATATGTCGTACATCGCCCCTGCGAGGCCCAGTTCGCCCGGCAACGCTGGATCGCGGCGACGTCGAACTGCCGTATTCTCGAGCCTCGTCGCCAGGGATTTGGCGTTCACAGTTCCTCCCGTGGTGAACAATTGCTGCATCAGCCGGTTGAAACCGCCGGTTGCGGCCTGCAACGAAGCCCTGAAGTGCATCGGATCGAGATGCTCCTGATGCAGGAAATGGTCCGCTAGAGTTGTGGACCAGGTCTGCAACGGCACGATCTTCACCTCTTTGGACAGTGCTTTGCTGCTCGGGTCGCGGACCCAATCCAGGGCGTGTTCCGGTTGCCCCACGAAGATCAATCGAACCTTCCCCTCGCGGACCGATCTGGCGCGGAGTGCCCCCTCGACCCACGCGGCGTTCCATGGACTGGCGTCATGAACGACGAGAAGCGCGGCGGGCTCTCCGGGCAACGGCCCCTTGAGGTCCTTGAGCATGGCATCCATCGACTGGAACGACCGGGCCGTGACGTGCCCGGTACCGCGCTTGTCCTCCCGGGAGCTCGAGGCGGAGGAGAGGGCGCCTGTAACCATCCCGATGTCGGAGAGCGCATTGCCGAAGATCAGTGTGGCAGGGACCCTGTCCCGCAGCATGTCGTGCTCCTGACCCAAGGTGAGCGGACTCATCCCGCCCTCCTGTATGCGCATGGCCGCATTTGCTTTGAGCTTTCGGCGCATCGACCGCGGGTCGAAGACCGGTGGGGCATTGCGATCCATGAACTCGCCGAGCTTGGCCGCGATCTTGTCGTCGTTGCCAAGGAGCCGGAGGATCGTCGGCGAACGAAGCGCCCAGCGATCGGGCTGCACGCGACGCAGCACTCCCAATCCCTCCATCTCGTCGAGCAGATCCTCTGCCACCGAGAGGCGATTGGCCTCCCCGAAGGCCGCTGGCCACCAAGACGCGGCGGCGTCGCGGACCTCCACTGCGGTCATGCCTTCACCCACTCGGCCGTCCGCGGCATCGCGCAGGGCTCGCTCGGCGACGATGTTCGCGATGAGGGAGTACCGGTCCTCGATCTTGCTGATCGTGAAATCGAAGGTCTCGCCGATCTCCTTCGCTATCGTCTCGTTCTCCAGCGCCAGGCGAACGTGGTCCGACGTGATCCCGGTTATGGGCCGTCGCTTCTTCAACGTTTCCTTGACCAGTTCCCGAACCAGGCCCTCGCAGAATTTCTGCACCAGGACCGGGTAGTAGTTGCAGTAGCTGAGGATGCGCCAGACGTCCTCACGGTTCTCGAACTCATAACCCATGCCCGCCAATGGACGCTTGACCAATGCCTCGGCATCCCCAAGCTCGTCGTCCATGAGCGGCCCGATACGCTGGGGATCGGATGCGATATGCTTGAGGGGCGGGTTCTCGGTGTGCACGAGCCGCGTCACGTTGTGCAGACCCGCGAGCACGAACTTGAACCGTCGGTTCGTATCGTCCATTAGCCTTTGCAGACGAATAAACTGGACAAAATCCTTGGTTGCATCGGCCTGGATGAACCTATCGGACTCGTCCAGGAGCACCAGCACCCGCCGCTTGCTGTCCCCCGCCAGCCAGCGCCGGATCGTCTCGCTGAACCGATCGCTCTGCTCGACCGGTTTCGAGAAGATCGGCTTCAGTTCGCGGGACATCGATTCCCATATCTGCTCTTCGCCAGCATTGGTCCCGATGTCGTTGATGTTCACGTACGCCACCGCTGTGCCGGCTCCGGGGTCATCCTCCTCGGATTGCAGATGACGTAGCAGCGCGGTCTTGCCCAGGCGTCGCCCGCCGTAGACGATGCAACTGCCATGCGGCTCAAGAAGCTTTCTGCGCTCCTCGGCGCGCCCGAAGAACATCTCTCTCGGCACGGCCTGGTTGCCATAGTCGCGGTAAGGATCCGCGAAGGAGAAAGGCTGAGCCAATTCGAACAAGGTCAGTCCGCGCGATTCGGGCTCGGAAAGCGTGAAATAGACGATGGACTCGTCGATCGCGAGCAGCCGCCTTGATTTCTCCAGACTGGACAGATGCTGCTGCCGCCGACGCTCGGACGGAACCATATCGGTCACGACGAAGACTAGCCGGAGGGCTCCTGCATCGGCCTCGATGCCGGCAACCTCGCCATCGGTGGGCATCTTGGGGCCGATGCAGAAGCGATACTCTCCCCCCGTAAGACTGCCGAAGTCTGGAAGAAGTACCGAGGCGCTGTCCGGCAACAGGTCCACATGCATGTCCACGGTGTAGAACTTGCGATTGCCGCGCGGATTCGGTGACCGCAGCACGACATTCAGTCCGAAGCCTTCGAGCAACCGCACGAGGCGGCCTGCGACGTCTGCTTCTTGTCGCAACGAGGCGACCGCTCGCTTGAGCTCGTTCCACTCCTCCAGCAGGTTCACCACATCAGCGCGACGATCCGCAGCGATCCGTCCGAAGTTCAGACCGGCGAACTCGCCGCCCCCTTCGATCACTGAAAGTATGCGATCCTGCTCGGTGCGAGACATCTCCGCCAACGCATCGGGCACCTTCGGGAAGTACGCTCTGTATCGAGGGTTGGGCGAGGTGGTCTCAGGCAGCCCGCGACCGTTCTCGAGGAACTCTACGTATTCGGTCGCCGTCAAGAGATCGTCACGTTGCACCAATCCACGCACCGTCTCCAGATCACCAGCAGCGGCCGTCCTCCTGGACTCCAACACCCCCAGCCGAGCCAGCAGCTGTTCGCGGGGACGGGTGAGAAGGACGTCGACCTTGCTCTTGACGTCCGCGACTAACCCGTACGCCGCCCTGAAGTCGAGTATCTGCTCGTCGTCCTCCGTTGCTTCCGTTCGTGCCTCCAAGGGCACGATCTCGGGCAATGTCCTGGGTTCGATCCGATCCAGCAGGGAGAGAAGCGACTGCGCTTCGTCGATGGAACCGACACCTCCCATTCGTTGGACGCGGTCGACCATCAACCTTGCGTCACGAAGATCCGCCTCGAGCGAATCCCTCTTCGTCTCCTCATCTGCAAGGCGAAGTTCGGACAGGCCTTCGGGATCGAAGTCGGCAACCCCGAACGATACCGCCATTTCGATCATCATCGACGCTGCGATGTGCGACCCGACAGCCAGTCGCTTCCGGATCGCGGTATCGAAGGCAGCCCCATCGGCGGCGCCATGGATTTGGTCCGAGCCCAATCCGACGAGCGCGCTCGTGACAGTTTCTGGCGCGTACGGCGCCGGATACCAACCGCGGCCGAAGTTGAGCGCCGATACCCATAGGAGCTGCCCATGCAGAGCAACCAGATGATCGACTGGACTAGGGGTGGATTCCCCGCCGTTCAGCGTTTTTTTGAAGCTGTCGAAGGCTTCTCGTGCGAACTTGACGGCGGATGCCTCCAGAGCGGTGGCCGCTGGAAACTGCGCGAGCGCGCCATCCAGGGTATCGACCGCGTCGGTGATGCCGGACCTCGCCTTCTGAATATTGGCCCTCATGCCTTTCATCACTGGCGCAGCGTCGGCGGAATCGACGTATTCCGCGCAGAGTTGCGCCAGCGACTGGATGAGGCCGACGAGCTTCTCTCTGGCGATGCCATCGATGCCTGTGAGCTTGTATGTTGCGACCCGCTTCTCCGTCTCCTCGAGGAGGTGGATGACAGAGCTACGGTCGTTGTACTGGGCAGCGAACTTTCGGGCGGCGTCCAATGCCGACTGCCCGCCTCGTTCGACCCGCGCCCCAAGGTTGCCTAAGGCGCCATCACGGTTGGTAAGGGCACCACGAAGCTTGTTCCCCAACTGGAACTTGTAGCGCTTGGCCCCGAATTCCTCTAAGGCATGCTTGATCTTGTCAGCAAGGATGCGCGTGTACTCGTCGTCCTGTGCATCCTCGCGCGCCAGCCGAAGCAGGGAAGGACTGAGCGAGATCCCGGATCTGAGCGGAGCTGCCAAGGCCTCCCTCAGCCCATGGACTGCTTTCCCAAGGCCCGGCCCCACCTGACGCAGGGATTCAAGGGCGGCCTTGGCGTCGGACTCCCCATGGAAGATCGCGAATGGTGCGAGTGAAGCCAGTCCCATGATCCGCCTCGCCGTGGTCGTTGATTGCTCGTCATCGAGGCTCTCGAACACCAGCGCGGCCTCGGTCATCAGATCGTGGACCACGGAGCTGCCCTGGTGGGCAGAGTGGTTGAAGCGGCCCGCGAAGGCAGCAAGCTTCAATTCCGGCAGGGAAACGGCGAAATCCTGGTGCAGGCCAGCTCGACGCGCCGCCTCGGACAAGTGGAATGCAAGCCCGAACCTCTGTGTGACGACGAATTCCTCGAATCGTTCTTCGAGCTTCGCCACCATCGGATCCGGACCGGATGCCAATGCATCTTCGCCCTCGTCCGGCTCGGTTGCGAACCGATCGAGGACGAGATCGGCATCCTCGACGGGCGTGAATTCATCCAGCTCATTGGAGGAATCCCAATCGCGCTTCGAAGAGATTTCGCCGACATCGTCCAGCGGTGTCGAGAAGGTCTCGTCGGCTTCCGGCGCGTCCGCTGCGAGAGAAGGCGGCTCGTCCGACGCGGGCGGTTCGGCTGAATCAACCGAAGCCTCGAACTGCCTGTCCCCGGAGGGCCGCGGGACCGGCGCCAATCGCTGCAGCACCTCGATCACGGAGGCGATCACGCTACGACCCGCTTCGATCGCTTGTATCCTCAGAGCGGAGGCTTCGTCCAGTCGAGTCATCAGCATTTGCCGGAGGATGCGTTGCGCCTTGTCGATCTTCTCCCGCGCAGCGCTCCCAATTTCCTCCGCCGACGCAAGCGTCTCTTCGATCGAGGCCGCTGCTTCAAGATCGATCGTCGCGCTGAAGGACCCGGTCGGAACGCTACCGAAATCCTCGTTCTCGACCCCGGCATCGACTAGAACTGCCTTGGCGTGTTCGAGTATCGCTTGGGAGCGTTCCAACAAGGCTTGAGCGGACACAGCCTTCTTTTTGGACGCATCGTATCGAACAAGCGCCTGCCGCGCGGCTTCGAGCTGCTCCTCGATCTTGGCTAGGACGCCTTCGTCGGGCCCCGCGTCGGGGTCGGCAAATCGTAGGATGCTGCCCATGGCGCTGCGCCAAGCGGCTTCATCGTCGATCGACGTCGTCCCATCGGGTGCGTCGGACGCCATATCAATTTCCGTTCCCATGTCCAAGGCAGGTGCTGAATGGCCAACTGCATTGGTACCAATCATGGGGACATGCTCCGTTTGGGTTTGACGGGCCGTGTTGATGGATGGCCCTTCGGGGTCGGCGAACTCGACTTGAGCAGGTTGCACCTCACCCTCGCCAGTCGGCTTGGGTGGGAAGCGGCGAATGTCGCCGGACCATTCGTAGTCGGAACGAAAAAGGTGCTCGGCGGCGTCGGTCGCGAACTCGCGAACGTCCCCGAGCCGCCCATCGTTCTTGATCGTGCCGATGATCGCTGCGTCGAACGGGTGCTCATAGGCGCCAAGCACGACTTGAGCCTTGGCGAGTCGGACCGCGTCGCCCTTCAACAGGATATCGAGGAAATTCCAGAAGGTGTCGGGTCTGGAGAGGGACGCATCGGACCGGACCGTGGATTTCGCCGCCGTGATCGCTTGGCGCCAGAGAGGGTTGAAGGGGCTCCACTGCTTAGCCTTGTTCGAAGCCATGCTTCGTTTGGCGATCTGACAGATCGCGGCGGCGAACCGTGGATACCTCAGTCCATTCAACAGGATCGGCACGAAGTCGTTCTGGTCGGGCCGGAGGTCCGGCCAGCCATCGAAGCCGGTCAATGTCGCCAGTTCCGATCGAGACTGATGAATGGCCCTGAGCTGTGCATTCGGAATCTGCACAAACTCGGAGAGCCATTCCTCGGTCACGAAGTCCGGGAGACGGATGACTCCCGCAAGTTCCGACCAAGTAGGCGCTTCTTCATCGCCGTCGTCGTTTGGCCGCTCCCTATTCACCTTCGGCGCTTGATGGAACATGTGCACAGCGGTCTCAGACCGATCGCTGGGCTTGAAGATGGGCGCGCCGGCGTCCCTAGGCCATAGCGGAGCATTGAGGACCGTCACCCCCGGTTTGCTGGCAAGTATGCCGTCCCAGGCCTGCTTGTCGGATGCCCCACCGCCAGCACCGGCATCATCCGGCGCGCCCTCGTCGGCATACGTGCCGTCGTCGACCGTTGGTCCTTGCCCGACTTCGGCGGCCTCGTCGTCCTCCTCCGGGGACAGATCAAGAGCGAAGCGCGTCATGTAATCGCGCGCCTTGGACTCGAACGATAGTGGGGCGGGCAAGGACGTGGCGGACGCGGTATGCCCATAGCCGTACCTGAGGCTGGCGACGAGGTGGGCAATGCGATCGGGATCGTCCCCCTCCCGTGTGCTGGCGACGGTGATCTCGATCGGGTTCGGGAGCCGGTAGCTCACGTCAAAGATCGGTATCTCGATCGGCGCAAAGAGCTTCTCCATGGGTTGAGGAGCGTCCTTGAACGCCTTGGCCACGTGAACCAGTGAGACCAGACGCCGATAGACGCTCAGTCCTCTTGGCAGCGACATCTGGAAATATCCCGCTGTCGCCCAGTAATGAGCGCCAGTGCGCGACGACGAGAGCTTGACCGTCCTCGCGACTATGGTGGGGCAGTACCGGCGGAGGATCTCACCGGTCTCGGCTCCCGTGTCGGTGGCAACCGCGACATAGTCAGTGGTCTTGCGCTCGGCGATCCGAGCCGCATTGCCCAAGCGCACGCGAACCAATCTGGCGCCGGGCCATCGACGAGAGGCGTCCAGGCGTTCCGAACCAAGAGTGATCTCGCCGGAGATTTGACCGTCCTTAAGCCAGGGCCACAGGGAGGCTGCCCCAGTGCTGTCGATCATGACGAGGGGGCGGTCGCCGACTTCAACGCAATCGTCCAAGATCTCGCGCACGAACGCCTGGAAACTGGCGCGTTCGGTCGCAAGGCCGCTCCCCAATGACGCCTTGATCGAAGGGCTTGCGATCCGCTTCAAGGCTTTGAACAGCGGCTCCCATCTCGCGGACCACTTCATCTCGCCGTCGTACCAGCCCACCCGTGCCGTGGTCCGACCGTTCTCGCAATCGACCCGGGTCGCGATGCAGAGCTTGCCGCCCTTGCCTGCCAGTCGGGTGCGCGCCTGAGTGAGGACGGATATCCCGATCAACGATGTTGGCTCCTCCGTGCTGTCCCGGAACGCATCGGCGACCACGTTCGCGACATCGGAGACCAGTCCTGCATGACCGAATATCAGATCGTACGTCGCCGCTTGTATCCGGTGGAGGTAGTTCGCGAATCCTCTATGACCCGACGCCCTAGGTCGCAGATATTGCACGTTCGCGTTGGCCTCCGCGGCGAGTGCGTACCGACCGGCCGGCTTGTTGACTGGATCGTCTGGTCGTCCATCATACCAGTCGGTCGCCTGCACCAGCGCGTGACAGCCACCGTCGATCTGGTTAAGCAGCTCGGCAAGAGGTCGCCATGCGGCGACACGAGCCTCGAAGCGTTGACCATTCTTCGCTTCGGACAGCGGAAGGGTCGCGCGTGATCCGTGCACATCGCTGGGCAGCGGACGAGTGCTCACCTCGATACTTGTCCCGAATAGGGTTCGCAGGACAGATTCGAGCAGGCGGCGCTCGTTCTCGCTACGAGCAATCGCCACCACCGATGGCTTCTTCTCACCGAAAGCTCTGGACACCCGTTGGGCGTTGGCGGTTCTGACCTCTAGCAGCTTCTCGCGGGCCTTGGACGCGGCCGTGGCGCTTATGATCGGACCATACTCGCCAAGATCCAGGGAGTCCCACGCGGCTCGGATGGATGCATCGTCCGCAAGATCGTTTCGCCCTACTGCAATGGCGATGTCGGACAGCAGCGCCTCGGTCTCCAATGCCTTGTGGAGTTCCTCGGCCCGCTTCGGCACCTGCTTGGTCGTGGTTGTCTCCTCAAACGGTATCGCGACGAATCCGAGGCCGCCCATAATCTGCTGCACGACATCGAAGAGATCGGTCTGATCTCTCGTTGAAACGCCCGCGCCGATGGGATGGGAACCGAAACGCGGCGAGTACGGGATGCCGAAGAAGTGGGAAGAACTGGCACCCCTCTCCACCTGCTCGGCCATGCTGCTGCCGATGTCGGCGCCCGTGCCGAGCAGGTGCCCGAGGAATTCAGGCGTGATCGGGTCTTGAACCTGCTGCGATCGCACCGGCGCTGGTACTTCCAAGCACACTTTCGCACCGTTCTGGGCCATGAGCGTAAGGCTCACGTTGCTCTGACCGATGAGGACTCGACCGGTTGGAACCTCCTGCATCCAGCGCCGACGGGACGCGCGCACTGTGGCGATCGGCTTTTCGGAGAACGGAACGGTCTCGACCGTGATCGTGGCCACCATCGAATAGAGTGCTTCGCCGTGCCGCCTCGGCCAGGTGATGAAGTCGATCTGATTGGACGAACTGCGACCCCGAACAATCCGCCGAACCGGCCCCATGCCCTCGAAGAGCACTTTGCCTTCGAGGCAACGCGCGAAGGTGTGGATGATGGCATCCCGCGCCTCCACGAAACTGTCGGACGTCAAAGCTCCTCCAAGAACTACCGAGCGGCGTTGCCAGGAAAAGGCGTTCGAGGCCAAGACGTCGATCGCATCCACGAGCTGCTCGGGCGCACCGACTCTTGTAGCCCATGGGCGCAATGCCGACCCTACCCACAGTGTGAGCGCCCTTCCCAGTCTCTCCTT
Organism: Mesorhizobium sp. ZC-5; assembly: GCF_025753855.1. Lineage (GTDB taxonomy): Bacteria > Pseudomonadota > Alphaproteobacteria > Rhizobiales > Rhizobiaceae > Neomesorhizobium. The sequence goes on along the minus strand of NZ_JAOWPT010000019.1, from coordinate 29,856 downwards.
GAGATCGCCGCTGCTCGGCACATCCATCAATGCTCTTGGCTGGTCTGACCAAGGCGCACCCAGGTCGCGCTCCAGGACCAATGCTTCTGGCACCTGCGACGCGATCGACGCCCGCAGGGAAGCGTATGGCAACGCGTGCCCCCCTTCCCTCTCGGAAGCGTCACCCGCCTGAGCGAGTTCCCTCATCAATGCCGCAGCGCGCGTTGTCCACGTGACGCGTTCAGCCTCCACGGGATCGCCGGCCTCGCCGTCGAACTGCAGCGCAGAGACGACGGTTTCCCTTCCTCCAGACCGACTGCCTTTCACGCCGCGGTACAGGATGTCTGGCAGTCGGTCACTCATCTAGTGGTCCATCCGAGAATGCTACGCCCGCGCAGCGGCGCAGCGGATCGTAGAAGGGCGAGTAGAGAGCCCCATAGATTTCGGCATCGACGGCGTCATCGTCGTGAATACGATTGCGCAGGATGTCCCGCATCGCCACCAGCATGCTGCTCCGGAAGTTGTCCTGAGCACCTGCCGCGGAGCGAGGTGCCCATGCAGCGTCCACGAAGATCGCCCGCGCGGCTGCTCCATTGCGCATCGCTCTGCCGATGGTCTGAAGCACGTCGACCATTATGTCCGCCGTGAAGGGTATCGCGAGCTCGCCTAGTCGGCTGGCCTGCAGTGGGAACCGCAACAGGCGTCGTGTGACTGATGAAAGCTCGCGACGCGCGTGGCGCCAAGCGGTCGCCAAGTCCTCGTATCCTTCCTCGTCGCGGAAATGCCGCATGTCGAATGCCAACGACTGTTGACCGGCAATACCCGCGACGAGGTCCAGGCTCTCCGATGCCGGATGCGGACGAATTAGGAACACGAGGGTCCCGAGCAAGGCATCGCGGACCCTAGGCCCCGATTCGAAGACGATGTTCACCCCTCTTGCGAGCGCCTTCATCGGGAAGAGGAGGACGTCCCAATTGTCCCTAGCGCTCAGGCGCTCGACCTGTGCGGCACTGATCCAATCCCCATCGTTCTGATCGGGCGGCCTGTTCGCCACGCCGATCACGCGGCCCGCCAAATCTGGCCTTATCCTCTTGATATGGGCCTTGATCTTCATCACCTGCTCATAGCTGTTCACCACCATGCCGACCTTGCGGCCAGGATCGAAGTCGGTCACCATTTGCATCGCCAACGGGTGTTCGCCGAGGAAGTAGTGCTCGACCATCTTCTTGAGCACTCTGTCTTGCTCGGTGGTCGACGAGCCGCTGAACCGCAGCATCCGGCTTGGGTTCGATGTGTCTGGTATCGGCGCGAACACGTACTTCGACTGGCGCGACCCCGCGTCCCGCCCGGTGCGACGCAGGACGATGTCAGGCCCGACGGGGATATGGAAAGTTGGACTCTCCGCCAAGTACGAAGTTGCACTCGCAAGCAGGACATTGGGGCCCCTTGCACGGCCTTGATGCCTCAACAACCTGCCAAGACGATACAGCAGCACCCTGGGAGCGCCGCGGAACGACACGTATTGCAGGCGAACCTTGGACCGGAGGCCTTCGTCCTCATAGCGGAACCGGACTCCGGAGAGCCGACCGATCAGCGCCTCCGGAACCAGCCGCCCGAGGTCCTCCGAAATGCCTTGCTGGAACAGCGGCTCCCTGTGAACGCCCTCGGCCACCATGGCCTGCTGAGCAGGGATTAGCGCAAGAAACTGCATGACGACGGTGGTCACGCCGACGAGAAAACGGAAGAGCTCGACGACCTCGTCACGCCCCAGATGAGCGCCAGGTTCGACGAGCTTGAAGAATTCGCTGCGTACCTGCTCCAAGTACTGATCACGCTGCGCAGCCAGCGGCTCCGAGATCCAGTCGCGCGTCAGCCCCGCTATGGCCGTTGCGGTCGCCGACACCTCGCCCTTGCTCCTGCCTAGGTCGATGGCGATGCGCTCGGGATCGAAGCCGTATCCGTCGACGTCCTGGTCCTCGTCCGTGCGGCGCATCAGGGCCGCGCGGATGCAGCCGTCCCAGAACGCCCGGATGGCGTTGAAGCGTCTTTCTTCGCTCTCGCGTTGGGAGCCCGACAGGATGGAAATGTCCTCTGGGCTGAAGATGGCCGTGAGGATGTTGTTGCCGGTGACGAAGGTATCCTCGAACCGCGATAGCGGCGTCTCCACTCCGCTTCGGAGCCTCAGGTTCTGAAGGTGCCCGACCAGGCTGTGATTCAAGCTGCGGAAGTCGGACGCTGCTCGACCGTACTGCTGGATGCTGCCTGCCGCTACGTCGGTTCGCCCGGTCGACAACGGAACGAAGAGATCTCGATTGAGCGCGTGCTCGTAACTGGACTCGCTGCCGGTCAGATCGAGCGACGCCACGGCCTTGCGGTCGAGGACGGCTTGCGCTCCGTCCGCCTCATCAACCATGACCAGATCGGAATTCATGGCCACCGCTTCGAAATGTCGAATCCGATCATCGCTGAAGTGCGGGCTGATCCGGGTGTCCATCGATAGTACATGGCCCAACCAGATGTTGTGATCGGTAAGTTCCCTCGGCGCTCTCAGGCGGCCACAGTGCGCCGACAGTGGACAGAGATGGGCCGTTTCAGTTGGTCGCAGCGAGCCATCCGCCCTGGCCGAGCGCTGAAGCACGGACGTGCACGGGGGCGACAGGTGAGGAAACTCGCGTTCTGGTTGAGCATCCTGTTCGAAGCCGCCCAAGGCGCAGTTCAGTGCCAACAATTCCGCGCCCTCCGCCGTTGCGCCGAACCCTTTGGTCTCGGTTGCGCCAATGCGATCGGCAAGTTTTCGAGCGTGATCTATGCGCGTCTGCGGCGATTGGCCCATCAGCAGACCGACATCAGCGCCGTATTTGCGCAGGTCGCCAAGCAGGTTCAACGATGTCTCAATGGATGGCAGCAGTACGACGACGCGGTAATCCCGTGCGCTCAGCCACATGAGCAACAGCACGATCAACGTGGTCTTGCCGGTGCCGGGGAGACCGATCAGGTGCCGCAGCCCGTCTAGCCGAATGGTGTCCTTCGCGACCAGGCGACCAGTGGCCCTATCGGGTGAGAGCATCTCCACCTTCAGAGCGCCATTCGCCTCGCGCATCCGGGCCGCCCAGTTGCCGGGCGGTCGTCCCGGCTGCCGCCGATCCATCTCGTCGAGTTCCTCGGCCACGAGGATCAGTTCAGATACCGGTACTTCGATGGCACCACGCGGCTCCCTGGTGAAATCGAAACGCGGCGGAGCATCTGGAAGGAAGCTTTCGAGATCAACGGAGATCCTCTCGCTCGATCCTGAGGGACCCACCTCGACTATCATAGATCGTGTCGGATCGGCCGCCGTGAGCGACCATGATCTAAACGCCAAAGGGTTCTTGAGCGCAGCCATCATCGCGACCAGTTCTGGGTCGTCGTCCGGGACTCGCCTGCGGAACGGGAACCGAGGATCTGATGCATCGATCCTGTACGGCGGCTCCCTGTAATCGGGCAGGTGGCGGTGGTCCTCCTCCCAGCTAAGCGCCGAGTAGACCAGCTGACGCAGCTGAATCTCCGATGCAGCCACGACGCCGAGCAGACGAAGGGCCGTGGCCGCTTCCGCGAAGCCCTTAAGCGTTGCGCTGTCCAGCACTGAGCCGAAGCCCGACATCAAGGCTGGGGCATCGCGAAGATGCTTCGCCCCAAGGATGGTGTCCATGGCCGCGCACAACCATTGCGCCCCCAGGGCTCCCACAAAGTCCTTCGGCTGCGCTCTCATGCCGAGAATTCCTCGATGACGGAGGCAACCGTCATGAACTCCAAGTCTTCTGCACCTACGTACGATGCTCGGAGATCGTCGATGTAGCGGGGGTTCAGCCGCACCTTGTAGTCTGGGACGACGATGATCTTCCGACCGAAGATACTGAGACGCCCAACACCTCTGGACAATCGAGCGCCGAGGACGAGCGGGCTCGCGTAGCTTTTCACGTCCAGACCAACCTCCAGCCCGTCGAGCCCGACGTCCGCAGCATCGGACATGGGGTAGAGGGAAACGGATCGGCCTTGGCCAGCGAGGTGGTCATGCAACGCCACCTCGTCGAGCCCGGGTCCCACCCAGAAGGCCAGAACGGCACCCGTGGCGAGTCGAAACAACGAAGGATCAGCGATGCCGTCGCCCACGATCGTTTCCCCACGGATGGCGCACCGACGCACTCTGCATCGTCCATTGGGGAACGCGGGATCACTGGTCGGCCAGAGCAGAGACCCGCAACGTCCGCACAGCCGGGCGGAGCCATTTGCCATCGCAGTCTGAGGAATTGGCCGGTAAAGGGCAGCGATCGCGCGCGCGCCGTGCAGGTGATCGTTCGTGATAAACCTGTGCAGGGCGTCCAGACTGCAAACCGGCCGCCGCACCACGAATTCCCGGATGGTGGTGTAAGCTCGATCCCGCTGAGCAGCCGGATAGCTCTGGACCGCGACCCTCAACTGCTCATGATGGATGTCTTCGATGGCATCGAACTCGCTTCCGCCCAGCCGCGCCAGTTCCCTGCAGTCGGCGGTCGGAACGCCCGAGGCGTCGTCCACCAACTCCACGTCGCTGTACTTGAAGTCTCCGGCGAAGCTGGGGATGCCCCAAAACCCCATCGCCCGCGACGCTGCCCCCATCACCAGGTGGATGCTCGACCCCAAGTCATCGACTCCTTCGGTCAGGCAATGCCGCGACAGACGGGCCAGCGCCCTTCGAGCGATCGGTGGCATCGAAGCCCCTTGTTGAACGATCTCGCCTTCCTGGGCGATACGGTCGTAGATCTCGCAGAGCCCACGCGCCAACAAGACCGCCGTGACTACAGGTTCGGAGTCCTCGATCAACGCGACGACCCCAAGGTCGATCCGCATAGGCACTCTGCAAGTAGCAACGACTTCTCCTCCTTTTGTCAGGCTACCGCGTCATTATTCGCCTGAGCCACAAGTCTTTCGAACTTTGACCGGATACTCACAGGAAACAAGGGGCCGTTCTTGATGGTCAATGCAGTTTTTCGGTCTACCCTAACTACAAGCCCGGAGCACACACATCCAGGCAGACGAACAGCGTGTGGGTTGATGCTGCTCGCGGGTAAGATGGCAGGGCGGACGTGGGCCGCCCTGCGCTAATGGCGAGAGGTAAAAGATGTCGATGTGGATCTCCACGAGACGCAGAATGTTTGCTGAGGGTAGGACCTTAGGACCATGCAAGCGCCTGACTATTGGCCAAGGTGCCAGGCCATGTCGGCTTTTGTCAGCGCGCTATTCTAGATACTTGCGCATGTCCGCTTTGGGAGCGGGTCGCCGGGCGCTGATTTCGCGGTCGGCCCATGCACTCCCTAGCCCGCCCTGCCTAGCCCAATATGAGCAACCCGTTACCGTCCACAATGAGACAATGCTTGCGCGTTACACGGGGCCAAGCCGCGCTAACTTGCTCGCTTTTACGTTTCGCGCGACTTTCTCGGCGCAGTGATACGCCCTTTGGCGCCGCAGTGATTGCGCGCCATTTGAACAAAAAACCGCCCCGGTTAGACCGAGGCGGTAATTGATTTATGATAGAATTGGTTGCGGGGACAGGATTTGAACCTGTGAACTTCAGCTTATGAGCCGGGAACGCCGTTCACCCTTCGAACAACACGACTGTCGTTTGGCTGGCAAGCCATCGGTCACCTACAGCGGTGGGGTAATATCCTCATGTAGCCAATGTGCCGACAATGCAACAGGATGCCGAACCTGATAAGGCATTTTCGCATAGAAACGCGCTGCTGCTCGCATCGCACGCGACCCTAAGGGGAACAACGCCGAACGGATTTCACATAACGACATAAACATTTATTTATATGGTGTTTGACAAAGGCGCGTGCTGCTGCGATTGTCTGAATGTCGTGGTTCTCCGTACGGCACTGCCGCAGCGGAGCTAAGAGGGAAGCCGGTGCGATGCCGGCGCTGCCCCCGCAACTGTTAGCGGCGAGCCAATCCCACTCATGTCACTGAGGCGAACAGCCTCGGGAAGACGGGTAGAGGCTATGACCCGCGAGCCAGGAGACCTGCCACGGCGAACAATGTCCACGGGCGGGGTGTCTCGGTGGTCGCGGCAGCCCGACGTTCCTGTCGGCCTACCAGCGCCTTCCTGGTCCCCACGCCCCAACCATCGGGGTATGGCATGACTGTCTCTCAGCAAGTTCCTGTAGCAACGCTCGGCGTGCCGCGTATCGGTCGCCGGCGCGAACTGAAGTTCGCGCTTGAAAGTTACTGGGCCGGAAAATCTTGTGCTGCCGACCTTCTTACAACGGCGAAGGCGCTCCGCATCGCCAGCTGGGAAGAGCAGCACGATCGCGGCGTGTCGAAAATCCCGTCGAACGACTTCTCGCTCTACGACCATGTGCTCGACACCGCAGCCATGGTCGGCGCCGTGCCATCCCGTTACGCCTGGAATAGCGGCGAGGTCCCACTCGACATCTACTTCGCCATGGCGCGCGGCAACCAAGGTCGAACGGAGGATTGTGGACACGCTGGTCACGAGCATGCGGCTCATGAACCTAGCCTAACCGCGATGGAAATGACCAAATGGTTTGACACCAACTATCACTACATTGTGCCCGAACTCGACGATGATCAGACGTTCGCCCTCTCGTCCACGAAACCGGTTGATTATTTCCTCGAGGCTAAAGCCCTCGGCATTTACACACGCCCAGTCATCCTTGGACCGGTAACCTTCCTCAAGCTGGCGAAGTCACCTGCCGAAGGTTTCAATCCCATCGCGCTCCTACCACGGCTTCTGCCTGTCTACGAGCAACTCCTGCGGAGGCTAAGTCTGTCAGGAGCCGACTGGGTGCAGATTGATGAGCCAGCGCTTGTGCTCGATCTGAACCCGAACGAACGAGCTGCGTTCCAATTCGCCTACGGCCAACTGTCGAAAGCCGTGCCCGAGTTGAAGATCATGTTGGCGACCTATTTCGGGTCGCTGGGAGACAATCTCGAGACCGCAATTTCCCTACCGGTGGCGGGCCTGCATCTCGATCTCGTGCGCGCTCCCGAGCAGTTGGAAACGGTTGGTCGTCTCGCACCGAAGGATCTGGTGCTCTCACTTGGATTGATCGACGGTCGCAACGTCTGGCGTGCGAACCTGCCTGCCATTCTCGACCGCATCAAGCCGATCGTCGCCGGCTGGCCGTTGGACCGCGTCGAGATCGCGCCTTCCTGCTCGATGCTGCATGTGCCGATCGACCTGCGTATGGAGACGGCACTCGACGCGGACATCAGGTCGTGGCTCGCCTTCGCGGCCGAGAAGACCGACGAACTGGTTGTGCTGGCCCAGGCCTTGTCCAAAGGCAGGGATGCGGTGGCAGACGCGTTGAATGCTTCGACCGAGGCGGCCGCCGCGCGCGCAACGTCCATAAAGGTCCACGATCCGCTCGTCGAGGGGCGGATCGCCAGCATCAGCGGCGGCATGAAGCATCGAAAGAGCGCATTTTCCGAACGGTCCAGAGTCCAGGCCGGCACGCTAAGCTTGCCGCCGTTCCCAACGACGACCATAGGGTCCTTTCCGCAGACGCCGGAGGTGCGCAAGACGCGCTCCGCTCATGCGAAAGGCAGGCTCAGCTATGTCGAGTACGAGACCTTCCTGAAGAAGGAGACCAAGGCTGCTATTCGCTGGCAGGAGGAGATCGGCCTGGACGTGCTGGTGCACGGGGAGTTCGAACGAAACGACATGGTACAGCATTTTGGCGAGCAGCTGTCCGGCTTCGCCTTCACCCAGCATGCCTGGGTGCAGAGCTATGGCTCCCGCTACGTTCGCCCGCCCATCATCTTCGGCGACGTGTCACGGCCCAATCCGATGACGGTGCGCTGGTGGCAATTCGCCCAGTCGCTTACCGAAAAGCCGGTGAAGGGAATGCTGACAGGTCCAGTGACCATTCTCAACTGGTCTTTCGTTCGCGACGATGTACCCCGCTTCGAGGCCTGCCGCCAGATCGCGCTTGCCATCCGCGATGAAGTAAGGGACCTCGAAAGATCCGGCGCAAGGATGATCCAGATCGACGAGGCCGCGTTTCGCGAAGGCTTGCCACTGCGCAAGTCCGACTGGAAAGTCTATCTCGACTGGGCGGTCGAATGCTTCCGGCTCGCTTCAACGGGTGTAAAGGACGCGACCCAAATCCATACTCACATGTGCTATTCGGAGTTCAACGAGATCATCGACGCGATCGCTGAAATGGATGCGGATGTAATTTCGATCGAGACGTCGCGCTCGAAAATGGAACTTCTGGACGCCTTCACGAACTCGAAATATCCGAACGAAATCGGTCCCGGAGTCTATGACATTCACTCACCACGCGTCCCGGAAGTCGCCGAGATTTCGGCCCTCCTTATGCTTGCCCGGGAGCGATTGTCCGACGCCCAACTGTGGGTAAACCCGGACTGCGGCCTCAAGACACGCAAATGGGAGGAGGTCCGCCCTGCCCTCACGAACATGGTCGTTGCAGCACGCGCGCTCCGGGAGAAAGTGAGGCCGGAGCCTTTCTGAATTTCGCACCATGTCCCAGGGAAAAGTCGCCATCATTGTTGATAGCGCTCCCCTGGCTCCGGCCCTTTATTTTCCCAAGATTTGCGAGACAGGTCGAGGCGTCGCCGCCGTTTCGGCGGGTAAGATGGGATAGGCGACCTCGGGCACCTTTCCGGTCAGCGAGTTAAGGAAGGCAACGAGCCGGTCGACCTCTTCTTGCGTCAATTCTTCACCGAGCTGGGTGGTTCCCATGATGGCGACGGCCTGCTTCAGATCCCAAACCTTGCCCGAATGAAAGTATGGTGCGGTCAGTGCTACGTTGCGCAGCGGCGCCACCCGGAAAACATAGGCATCGTCGGGTGTATTGGTGACCGCAAATCGGCCCTTGTCTTTTTCCGGCAGGATGTCGGCGCCAGGCTTTTCAACAAGGCCAAATGGGTAATAGCCGTCCCCACCAACGTTGATGCCGGCATGGCAGGACGAGCAGCCTTTGTCCATGAAAAGAGCCAGGCCCTGTTTCTGTTCAGAAGTCATGGCGGCGTCATCGCCATTGAGGAAGTGATCGAAGGGGGCCGGCGTGATCAGTGTCGCCTCGAAGGCTTCGATTGCCTTGGCGAAGTTGTCGAAGGTGACACGATCAGCTTCACCCGGGAAAGCTGCATTGAACCACTCGACATATTGCGGCATCGACTTGAGCGTGGCGATGAGTTGACCCGGTGTGTTGGCCATTTCGCCACTGGCTTGGACCGGTCCTTTGGCCTGGGCCTTCAGGTCTTCGGCGCGCCCATCCCAGAACTGCGCGATGTTGAAGACAGAGTTCAATACCGTCGGCGCGTTGCGCGGCCCCTTCTGCCACCCATGACCGATCGAGGTTTCCCGATTGTCGTCGCCTCCGGTGGCCAGGTTGTGGCACGAATTGCACGAGAAGACGCCTGACGCCGAGACGCGTGGATCGAAGAACATGGCCTTGCCAAGGGCGATCTTCTCCCGTGTGATCGGGTTGTTGGCGACTGCCGGTGTGGTGGATGGCAAAGCCTTGAAGGTGGCCCGTGCCGTTTCCCTGAGGTCTTCGGGGATCGCTTGCGCAGCAAGAGCGGCAGCTACAGGCAAGGCGACAGCCACCGTAGTCACTAGGATTTTCATAAATAGTCTCCCTGCGTGGTGCACCGCACCATTGTGGGACAAGCGGTTGGTGGGCGCCTTGCGCTAGATCAGGACCGGTCCCCTGTGGTCGCGGCAGAGCCGCGACCGGCCCGGAAGTGAACGCTCTTCTCGAGTGGATTTCAGGGAAGCAAAGGGGCAGTGCTCGGCAAGCCCCGAAGCGCTGGCACCGGAGCCGGAGCAATAGCGGCTGACGGATGATGAACCTGCACCGTTTCGACCATTGAGAATGAACACGTTTGATACATCTTCCTTGACACGGCGCCAGGACACAGCCGCGGCCATCGATTTCACAGTCCAAAGAGAGGATGGCAAAACAGAAATAGACCGCTTCGTTTCGAGAACACCGGCAATTTTTGAGCGCAAAAGTTCACGGTCGAGACGCGCCTGGAAATGTGCGAAGCACCGCGGCGGCACGGTCGCCAATAACGGGCGGATCAACGTTCACGATGGCGCGATACCGCGCTAAAGAGCTCGCCGCTGGACGAGCATCGCAATAATGCCGTCGAGACGTTTGTTGCTTTCAGTGGCAACCGGCACTATGAAGCGACGCTTCGCTGACTATGTTTCACGCCGCCTGGAGAGTTTCATGACAGAAGAAGCCGAAAAAAACATCGACACCCTTATCGAGCTGACCGCCGATGTCGTGTCAGCCTACGTGTCCAACAATCCGGTCCCAGTGGGGGATCTCCCTGCCCTGATCGGCCAGGTGCACGCGGCTCTGAAAGGCACGGCCGGAAGTGTCTCCACACAAGAGCCAGAGCCTCTCAAGCCTGCGGTACCGATCAGGAAGTCGGTGACACCGGACTACATCATCTCGCTCGAGGACGGGAAGAAATTCAAGTCGCTGAAGCGCCATCTGTCGACCCACTATGGGCTGACGCCGGATGAATATCGCGCCAAATGGGGCCTGCCGGCAGATTATCCCATGGTCGCGCCGAACTACGCCTCGGCGCGCTCGGCATTGGCCAAGACGATGGGGCTCGGCCGCAAACCGAAAGAGACGGAAACGCCGGAGCCGGCGCCGGAGCCGGCGAAGCGGACCCGCAAGAAGGTCGCAGCTTGATTTCGACGATCGAGATTCGTTCTCGAGCGCTGTAGCCATCGGCTTAAAATGCGCCGGATATAAAAAGGCGGGGACCAACCCCGCCTTTCCTTTGCAGACAGCCTGCTTTTACTGGAGTTCGCGACGCCTTGCAGCAATCTGCTGCCCGGCCTTGCCGTTGAACCACTTTCTTGCTCGCTCTTATCGAGCGGCCGTGAGTATCTGCTGACATACTGCGCCCACTCTGGCTGGGACGCAGGAGAAAATTCAGCCAGCTTTGCTGAGGCTGCCAGCAGAGGATTTGCCAGTGCGGCGGTCCTGTTCGACCTCATAGTTGATCTTCTGGCCATCAGCGAGAGTCGAAAGGCCCGCGCGTTCGACAGCGGAAATATGGACGAAAACATCCTGACCGCCATTGTCGGGTTGGATAAATCCAAACCCCTTGGTGCTGTTGAACCACTTCACCGTTCCAGTCGCCATTATACGCATTCCTTTGTAACAATTGTAACGTAGGCAGGCCATTAGGCCAGCCCGATTCATAGCCGAGAGCGAGGCGTAGCAAAACGAAAAATTTCAAGGCGCTGCTTGATCGCCCGGCGGGCAGCTGGCGCACGCCATCGCAACCGCCTACCACCAGCAAGCTTTGTCCAGCGCTGCCACTCAGGCATGGCCCAAGCACCCGATCTTCCAACGCTCCGCAGCGCCCGTCCATGGCTTGGTTTTTGCTGGCCTATCACGCGACCATCCGACCTACCGACCCAGGCAGGATACGCTGACGACGATCCAACAACTGCATCGCGCACGAGACGCACTTAGCGTGACGCCTCATTCGTCGGGCCACCAGGATAACGGCTGGGTGGTTCAGGGTGCCGTCTTCGTGCATAACCCGCCTGGCAAGCGCTTGAAGGAGTTTCGCAAAATTGGATTGTTTCAAGAAGATCGAGGGTCTGATCGATGCGGCCGGCGCGGATGCGGATACGGCCGGCGCGGATGCGATCGATGACGCGCGCGATTTGCTGGGTCAGTTCAAGGATAAGTCGGAAACAATCGCCCATGCGATCGACGACTTCCTGCTTGATTTGATGACCTTGCTGTTTGTTGTGGAAGCCACCCGCGAGCGGTTCCACAATCCCGCGCGCCGGTTGGCGCGCACAAGATTGAGCAGGATCAGGCTGTTGTTGACCAGATAGGCTTGGCTTATAGGCCGCCTCATTAACTGTCGCAGATCCTTGATAAGATCTGTCTGCGCGTGCGAGCCGACTCCGGGCGCTTGAGCCCGCCACGCTCCTGACGCCTCTCGCGTTCAGCATCGACCCTGACCTGCTTATCAAGGACAGCGTTCCGCGGGCGACCACCGAACTCTCCATTCTAAACCCTCTGAGTGCCGGCCAGTTCGTGGCGCATCCCATCCCCCAACGCAGCGCGCTCAATTGTTCTTGTGAGCGAGGACGATTTCGTCCCAAGCCACAAGCGCGTCGTCGGCGGTGTCCCACGTGCGACAATGTCGGCTACGCGACATGGCGGTGCCCAACTATCACCTGCGCCGAACGGTTTTCTGATCTGGCACGGTACCTGCGTGGTCATGCGCACATGCGTCACGGATCAAGGAGAAGCCGTCCAATGATCGCCCCACCAAGAAACACCGGTCTCCCGGGTCCATCCGAAGATGGGGCTCGAGTAAGGCCCGGTACCATGAAGGCGGTTGCTCCTCCTCTGGCTCGGCGCTGCCCGCCGATCCGTCCACGGGGGGAGAGGTGGACGCGGCGCGTTCGAGATGTGCAACATTTGCCTCGAACCTTGCCTTTCAACCAGCCAATACAACTGGTGCCGCCGATCAAACTTCGGTCGCACTGGCTGCGCAGAGCATTCGTTGCAACCGCTTTGGTCCTCGCGACGACCGCTACGGCTGCGGCCGCTAAGGATGACGGCAAGGTGGCGGATTTCCTGCTCGACAACGGCATGGAGGTGGTCGTCATCCCCGATCACCGTGCGCCGGTCGTCACCCATATGGTATGGTACAAGATCGGCAGCGCCGACGAGCCACCCGGCAAATCCGGCATCGCGCATTTCTTCGAACATCTGATGTTCAAGGCCACAAGCAACCACGCCGCCGACGAGTTCGACCGCGCCGTGGCCAACATCGGAGGCTACCAAAACGCCTTCACCTCATACGACTACACCGCTTTCAACGAGACGGTAGCGCCCTTGGCCCTCGAACAGATGATGGGCTTCGAGGCCGACCGGATGCGCAACCTCATCCTTACCGACGACGTCGTCAAGACGGAGCGGGACGTAATCTTGGAAGAGCGCCGTCGGAGCATCGACACCAACCCGCACGCAGTGCTGGACGAGGAGGTCGTCGCGACGCTGTGGCAGAACCAGCCCTACCGCATACCGGTGCTTGGCTGGATGCAGGAGATGGAGAAGTTGAACCGCGCCGACGCGGAGGCCTTCTATGACAATTATTACCGGCCCAACAACGCGGTGCTGATCGTGGCCGGCGATGTCGAACCGGAGACGGTCAAGGCGCTGGCCGAGAAGACCTATGGCAAGGTGGCGCGCGGACCGGACCTGCCGCCGCGCATTCGCCCAGTCGAGCCGGAGCAGAACACCAAGCGCGTGGTGACGCTGAGCGATGCCCGCGTTGCGGTGCCCAGCTTTTCGACGTACTGGGTGGTGCCTTCCTATCGCACGGCCGAGCCCGGCGAGGCCGAGGCGCTGGACCTTCTAGCTGAGATCCTCGGGGGCGGCAACCGCAGCCGGCTCTATCAGGAACTGGTGGTGAAACAGGGTATTGCCACCGAGGCCAACGCCTGGTTCCGGGGCACCATGCTGGACGCCACCTACTTCACCATCCGTGGCTCGCCGCGCGGAGATGCAAAGCTGGTCGATCTCGAAGCGGCTGCCGATGCCGAAGTCGCCCGGATCGCCAGGGACGGCGTCACCAGCGACGAGCTGGAAAAGGCCAAAGACCGCTTTGTCCGCTCGATGATTTTCGCCCGTGACAAGCAGGACCACATCGCCAACATGTTTGGCTCCACCCTTGCCACCGGCGGCAACGTGCAAGACGTCGTGGAGTGGCCGGACCGCATCCGCAAGATCACTGCCGATCAGGTCAAAGCGGTTGCCGCCCGCTATCTGGTGTTCGACCATTCGACCACCGGCTATCTCTTTCCCGAGACGGAGAATTGATATGATGACGAACCAACACCGCGGCGCCTTCGCACACGTCTTGTCTTCTCCGCTTGCAGGAGAAGGCAAGGCTGCGCGCCTCGCCATGCCGCTGGCCATCCTTCTCCTCGCCATTTTCTTCCTCATCCAGCAGGCGCTCACCGCCCATGCGGCGATGGACATCCAGGAGGTAAAATCTGGAAAGGGCATAAAGGCCTGGCTGGTGGAAGACCATACGGTGCCGATCGTCACCATCCACTTTGTCTTCGAGGGCGGCACCACCCAGGACCCGATCGGCAAGGAGGGGCTCGCTTATCTGATGACCGGCCTGTTCGCAGAGGGGGCTGGCGATCTCGACAGCGATGCTTTTCAGGTGGAGCTCGACGATGCGGGCGCCCACATGAGCTTCATCGCGCAGCGCGACTGCATCAATGGGTCGATGCGCATGCTTTCTCAACACCAGGATGCCGCTTTCGATCTGCTCAGGCTCGCGGTCAACAGGCCGCGCTTCGACCAGGAGGCGTTCGAGCGCATCCGCGCCCAGGTCTTCTCCGACATCATCGCCAAGGAACGCGATCCCAAGACGATCGCACAGGGCAAATGGCGGCGCGCACTCTACGGCACGCATCCGTATTCAAGGCCGGACAAAGGTACCAAAGTGAGCCTCGCCGGCATCACGCCGGCCGATCTCAGCGCCTTCCACAAGGCCATTTTCGCTCGCGACGGGCTCCGTGTTGCCGTGGTCGGGGACATCGACGCGAAGACGCTCAGTAACAAGCTCGACCAGCTGTTCGGCGATTTGCGCGAAAAGAAGACGCTTTTTCCCATCGCCGATGTCGCTGCAGAACTCGGACAGCAGGTGGAGGTGAACTACGACCTTCCACAGACCTCGCTGCAATTGGTTTTTCCAGGCGTCGCGCGCAGCGAGCCACAATTCTTCGCCGCAGTGCTGATGAACGAAATCCTCGGCGGATTGCCCTTCACCTCACGCCTGTATGACGAGGTGCGGGAAAAGCGCGGCCTTGCCTACAGTGTGGCTTCCAACCTGGTCGACCAAGAGCATTCCAACGCGCTGATCATCAGCACCGCGACGCGCTCGGACCGCGCCTCCGAGACCCTCGGCATTGTGCGCGACGTGGTGAAGAAGATGGTGGAAGAGGGCCCGACCGAAGCCGAGCTCGAGGCGAGCAAGAAATATCTGATCGGCGCCTATGCCATCTCCCGTCTGGATTCCTCCAGCTCGATTGCAGCCACCCTGGTCGATATGCAGATCGACAATCTCGGCATCGACTACATCCAGCGCCGCCCAGCCCTCATCGATCAGGTGACGCTCGGCCAGGTCAAGGCAGCGGCGAAGAAGCTGCTTTCGGCCGAGCCTTCTATTATGGTCGTCGGCCCGTCGCTGGGGGGCAAAGGATAGGCCCAGGAACCCGGTGCTTACCTTCTCCCCTTGTGGGCCTTTTCGCATGGAGCGAAGTCCGTTTCGGTTAGAGGCCCGCGGAGCAGTTCTCGGGGACCTTGTGAGGCATTTGCCCGGTTCAGGCGGTCGACTCTCGCCTGATTGTGCCGCTCCTCCTCACCCAGCTTTTCGAGCGGATGGTGGACGCCGGAGGATTGTCTGCAATTGTAGGCGCAGGCCACCAGCGTGCACCGCGTGCGGCTGGCGAAGCCGACGACCGATTGTCCAGTTTTCGCCTCAGTGAGAACCGCGAGCCATCGACCAGAGAATTCGAAGTCCTTTCCCTTTCCCGTTGAGTACCGTGGTCTACCAGCCGTCTGGCCGAGGCCCTATAAGAAAGCCGCACCTGCAGAATACACCCCACATTCTGCCGACATGGATATTCGCTGCGTTGAGGAGGAATCCGGTATTGCCCCTGTGCCTGCCGATGATCCGCCACCTGAAATCCCCCGACCTGTTTGGCGCCATCGACCGCATGCCGGCACTTGGCACACCTGTTGGCGAGCGGACCTTCAAGGTCTTTAACCCGTCGACCGGCGAATTGCTGGCAGAACTTCCGGACATGGGTGTCGAGGAGACGCGCGCTGCAATCGACATGGCCTATGTCGCACAGGCTGAATGGGCGGCATTGACCGCACGCGAGCGCAGCGACATGCTCTGGCGCTGGCATCAGCTGATTATCGACCACGCCGATGACCTTGCTGCGATTCTCACCGCGGAGATGGGCAAGCCGCTTGCCGAAGCCAAATCGGAGGTCTCGCATGCGGCCGCGTATCTGCAATGGTACGCCGAAGAGGCCAATCGCATCTACGGCGAGACGATCTCGGCGCCGTCGACGGACCGCCGGATGCTGGTGATCAAGCAGCCGGTCGGCGTCGTTGGCACGATAACACCGTGGAATTTCCCGGCCTCCATGGTGGCGCGCAAGATTTCGCCGGCCTTGGCGGCGGGCTGCACAATCGTCCTCAAGCCCGCTGAACAGACGCCGCTCGTAGCTGGCGCAATGTTCGCCCTAGCGCATCAGGCTGGCTTTCCCGAAGGCGTCGTCAACCTGATCTATGCGTCCGAAGGCGATGCTGTCGGCCGTGAACTGTGCACCAATCCCAAGGTCCGTAAGATCAGCTTCACCGGCTCAACCGAGGTTGGCCGGCTGCTGATGCGCCAGTGCTCGGACCAAATCAAGAAGGTCAGCCTCGAGCTCGGCGGCAATGCACCTTTCATCATCTTCGACGATGCCGATATCGACGCCGCGGTTGACGGGGCGATCCAGGCGAAGTTCCGCAATGCCGGACAGACCTGCGTTTCGGCGAACCGCCTTTACGTCCAGTCAAGCGTTCACGACGAGTTCGTCGAGAAATTCGTGGAGAAAGTCCGCCACTTATCGGTTGGGGATGGCTTCGCTCCCGCGGTCGACATCGGCCCGCTCATCGACAAGCATGCTTTGGTCAAGATCCAATCCCATATTGCCGATTCCGTCGCAAAAGGCGGTGTAATTCGATGCGGGGGCAAACACATCGGCAAGGAAGGCACGTTTTTCCAACCGACGGTCCTCACCGAGATCTCCAGCGAAATGATAGTGGCGCAAGAAGAGACATTCGGGCCCTTGGCTCCAATCATTCGCTTCGAGGATGCGGATCAGGTCGTGCGTGAGGCCAACGACACGATCTACGGCCTCGCCGCTTATTTTTATGCGTCAAACCTGAAGCGTGTCTGGCGCGTGGCCGAGGCCTTGGAGTACGGCATGGTGGGCATCAACACGGGACGGATGTCGTCGGAAGCAGCGCCGTTCGGTGGGATAAAACAGTCCGGCATCGGACGGGAGGGTTCCCGCCACGGGCTCGTGGATTACCTCGAAATGAAATATCTCTGCCTGGGCGGCATCTGACGCATCTTTTTGCGGATTCGCAGACCCGGTTATCGAACGAGCCACCTCCGAATGCAGGAACGTCCTCGATGGGAGCGGACGAACGGCTCGGCAACCGGAGCAAAAACGCAATCCTGAAATACTATCTTGGCTGGATGTATCTCAAGACGAGACTATCGTCCGCATTGCCAGCGAAACGGCGCGCATGTAACGGAGGAAACGCTTGCGAGCGATTTGGCGGCACTCGCCGATTATCTTAAGGCGCCGGGCTGTTGTTTGCGCGGGTCGGTTGGAAGCCTGCGCGATCGTGAACGCGGGTTGTGCGTTGTCGGGTCTCTGGGGCTGAATTTGAACCAGAGCCTTCCGATCGTGACTCACTTGCACTTCGGCCAACTGCCCCGATCCCGGAGAGGTCAAGGCGAATGCCCGGGATCTTCCGGTTCTGTCCAAGCCTGTACCGGCGGCGTAGCCGTTGCCGTAGCGTGTCTACACTCGTTCCCTCTGCTGCCGGCAGGGCAACGTCCAAATCGTCCGGATCCGGCTCACTGAACACCGCCTTCCCAAATCTGATATGGTCCATGTGGCCCGTCTCCCGTCACGATGATTTCGCAGAAGGCTCCCACCTTCCCCGCAGTGAAGGTGGACATCATTCCTTGGATGCTACCGCCGATGATCAGTAGTCGCCGAGTCATATCCCGCTGCCCATTTCTTCGGCCAACGGGTCGGACCAACTCTCGATGGAAGTAGGGCTGATGAAGCCGCGATGCTCGGGGGTGGCGCGCGGCGCGCGCCCGAGAAGGCTGTCGAGGATGCGACGCGCTCGCCAGGCGAGCAGGCTTAGATTCGGATCAGCCAGTCCGCGCTGCCCGAGGCTCGCGTTTTGTATGAAGATGCGACTGTCTGGCGGCCCGTCCCAGTGCACCGAAAAATCTTCGCCAATGGCCAATTCATTGTCGACCTGCTCCAGCCGGTCCGCGATCGGTTCCAAGAAGTCTGGCACCGCGTTCTGGTAACCGGTGGCCAAGATGACGATATCGGCCATGACGTCTCCGACATAGTGCCTGGCGCGCTGCAGGGTCAGCCTGTGACCCGCGCCAGCGTTGATGCAGCGCGAAACGTTGCAACCTGGCCGCAGTGTGATGTCGCATGGGTTTGGCTCGAGAAATGCGTGGCGGTACAGCGCCTGATAGATAGCACGCAACGTGCTTTCCGAAATGCCGTCCGAGGCGAGTACGAAACGCTCCAGGAACAGCTTGCGCTGCAACTGGCTCATCTTGGCGAAACGATCCGAAAAGCAGGGCATGAACAACTCGTTTGTGAACGGGCTGTTGTCGAGGGGCAGGTAGTTTTCACGCTGCGAGACCCAAGTGATCGATCGAGGCCGCCGTTCTTTCGGCAGGCCGACAAGGTGCAACATCACCTCGGCCCCCGACTGGCCTCCGCCAACCACGCAGACATGCTTCCTCCGCACGTCAAGATCGATGTGCAGGACGACAGATGAGTGGAACAGGTTGCGTCCAGTCCAGCCCTCAAACTGAGGCGGAATTCTCGCCTGCTTGCCAATGCCGACCACGAGGTTTCTGGCGCCAAGAACCGCGTTTTCCGTCCGCACCCGGAACTCGCCGTCAAAGCGGATTTCGTGCACGGTCTCCCCGCCACGAACAAGTGGGTTCCTGTGGAAGGCCCAGTTCAAGTATTGCTCGAACTCAGCTCTGAACACGGCCCCGAACTGTGCGTTCAGGAAGTGGTACAGACGCCCGTTCTCGTACAGGTAGTTTACGAAAGTGTAGGCTGATCGCGGATTCACCAGCGTGACCAGATCCTTAAAGTGGCTGACCTGGAGCTCTGAGGAATCGAAAGCGATGCCTGGATGCCAACGGAAGTCGACTTGCCGATCCAGGAACAGCGCCCCTTGCCCGATTTGCTCGTGTATCTGACATGCAAGACTCAAATTAGACGGCCCAGCACCGACTCCAACGCAAGAGAACTCCACTTTGCCTTGCTCCTATTGATTTTTCCCACCAAGCGGCTTGCTCGTGGCGAATATCGGCCATAGCCATTGGCTCCCCCTCGCGAGCGTTTTCGAGCCTTGGTCCGGGCCGGATTTGCGGAAATTGTCCCGTGGATCGGATTGTCGAATGTAGACTCCGAGCATTGCAGCCCGGTCACAATCGACGGGTCGTGCCGGCGACGTGGTTAGGGAGTGTCGACGTCCATCCTTTCCGCCCGCCTCGAAGACCGGGTCGCCGTCACGCGAGACGCCTTCCAGTCCCATTAGATGTTTGAAGCCGGCGCAGTCGCCCGCTCGACCATGACGCGCCGGCCTTTTGGCGGCTTGGTGGCGGGCGAGAGCGCGGTTTTCACTGCGGCGACGGCATTTTCTATGCGGATGATCATGGACGGCGTCTCGCTGAACCTTCGGAGAATCCTAAGCAAGGGCCGTGCCAGAGAAAGGAAATCTTATTAAAGCAATGGGTTGGCGGATGTGCGATCCTGTCGAGAATCCGACATTGAGGGGGCGCCTCACGGCGGCACCCGATTTGCACGTCGATGTCGCCTTTTTCCGAATAGCTAATCGGGCACCTTCTGCACCAGAAGACTTCTCATGGAGACCAGCACGATGTCTTCATGAACGGACGGTGCAGAACCTTGTGTCTCTTGCTGGACAGATCGCGATATGCCTTGTCCAACAAGGTCGGCAGTTGCAAGAGCTGCAAGATCCTTCACCCTCAAGACCCTCGTTGAAAAAGCCCGACCAGCGGCTTGGCGATTTGTCTCAGAATCAGGCGATCGCCCCCGTCGCCGATGTCGATCCGAAACTCTGCCAGTTCGCAGTGAGAGCTCAACTGCTTGAGTTTTCCGCGGTGCCCCACCGAGCTCGCACAGGAGACCAATCAGGCGTTTACGGCTTCACTCGTTGTCGGGTCTTCGACAATGTCGGACATGAGACATAGCGTATCAGAGCCATCCCATTGTTCTAAAATGATTTTCCTGTTTGGCACGACACATGCTTGGCTATCCCCAAACGCATTGCCGCGGACCGGGAGAACTCATCCATGATCACGCTCGCCGAACATGCGGTCGCCGCCGCGAAAACAAAGCTCTCCCGAGCCGGGGGAGAACCTTGAGCTTGTTTTCCAGTCGACATCATTCATCGCGCTATCCGGACATGACCGCATTCGATTTCCGCCCAACGCTGGATGCTCCCGACGATGATCCCTATCTTTGGCTTGAAAATGTAGAAGGCGAACGGGCACTTGCCTGGACCGCCAGCCAGTCGGCCAGGACGCTGGGGTACTTCGGTGGGACGCAGTTCGATCGCGACCGCGACGCCCTGACGGCGATATTCGACCATCCCGACAGGATTCCCCTGATCACCCGCCGCGGTCAGTACCTCTACAATTTCTGGCAAGATGCCCGAAACCCGCGTGGACTGTGGCGCCGGACTACCCTTGCCGGCTACATGAAGGCGGAACCCCAGTGGGAGCTACTGCTCGATCTGGACGCCCTCGCCGCTAGCGACCGAGAGGACTGGATCTGGGGCGGCGCGTCGCTTGAGCCGGAGAGACGAGAAAGAGCCGTTCTGCGCCTGTCGCGCGGCGGCAGCGACGCGGTCGTGCATCGCGAATTCGATCTGGCGTCTCTTAGCTTTGTCGCCGACGGTTTCAACCTCGCGGAGGCCAAGGGCGGGGTTAATTGGCTCGACCCCGACACACTTCTGCTTTCCAGTGCGCTTGGTTACGGCATGGCCACCCGCTCCGGCCACGCGCGCACCGTGCGACTGTGGAAGCGAGGCGCGGATCCGCTCACCGCGCCGGTAATCTTTGAGACCGGTTCCGAATCCCTCGGCGTGTCCTGCCATCTGGACCGCACCGCCGAGAGCGAGCGCCTTTGGTTCATCGAGCAGACGGCCTTCTTCGAGGAGACCGTGCGAATCGGGGACAGGAGCGGGCCGATGATGCAGGTCGACCTTCCTCGAGACGCCAAGTGGAACGGCTTCAGCGACTGGCTGGCGGTAAAGCCGCGCAAATCCTGGACGGTGGGCGGGACGCCCCATCGGGCGGACGCGCTGGTCGGCATCTCGCTCTCCTCTTTCATCGCCGGCGAGCGCAGTTTTGTTACCCTTTTTGAACCAGGCGCCAGGCGCTTCCTGCAGTCATTCTTCTGGAATAACGGGAAGCTCATCATCTCCTACCTCGTCAACCTCGTTCCGCGCTTCGAGATGTGGATACCCGGCCGGCAGCAATGGACGCGCCAGGCCTTGGACGCCGTGCCCGCCGAAGGGACTGTTCACCTGTGCCCGCTCGATGCGGAACAGCACGAGACCAATGGAGAGGTCCTCGTTTCGGCTCAGGATCCCATCACACCGCCGCAGCTTCTCCTATTCGACCTCGATGCCGCGCCGCCTCTCGGCGCTCCAGTGGTCCTGAAGCGCAACCCGCAGAATTTCGACGCATCCGGGCTGGTGGTCACGCGCCACGAGGCAGTCTCGACCGATGGTGAGATGATCCCCTATACGCAGGTCGGCCCGGCGAACAGGAGCGGGGACGCTCCGGTTCACCTCACCACCGACGGCGGGTTCGGCACATCGCTCCTGCCCTACTGCAACTCCTTGATCGGCAAGCTGTGGCTCGAACGCGGCGGCACGTGCGTGGTGGCGAACATCCGAGGGGGTGGCGAGTTTGGAACCCGTTGGCACGAGGACGGGCGAAGACAGGGCAAACGTCTCGCCCATGACGACTTCGCCGCCATCGCTGCCGACCTCGTGCGAAGAGGCATTGCACAGCCGAGGCGGATTGCCGCCGAGGGCGGCTCAAATGGCGGCCTCCTGATCGCCAATATGCTGACCCGCTATCCCGAGCGTTTCGGCGCGCTGTTCTGCACAATGCCGCTCGTCGATATGCGCCGCTACACCAAGCTTTTAGCGGGCGCGAACTGGATTGACGAATATGGCGATCCCGACAAGCCGGAGGATTGGACCTTCCTGAAGGAAATCTCCGCCTATCACGCCGCGATGCCGGGAGAGCCCTATCCGCCGATCCTGATCGCCACCTCGACGCGGGACGACCGCGTCCACCCGGGCCATGCGCGCAAGATGGCCGCAAAGCTGCAGGCTCTTGGCTATTCCGCTTACTTCTACGAACCCAGCACGAGCGGGCACGGCCACGGCAAGGACCATCGGGAGCGGGCCGCATTCACCGCTCTGGGCAACAATTTCCTTCGCAGTACGATCGGCTGGCAGGCGGATTGCCTTCGACAGGCGGCTGAGACCCAGCCAAAGCAACGTTTCAACAAAAGTGAGCACGGGTAGATGATTGCGAGCAGGGCTCAAATAATCAGAGCAGACATGAGTGCTCCATCAGTCTCAAGCAATTCGAGCAGGATTTCTCGTAGTGCAGTGCATTATTTCTGAAGAGCAAGGAGAGAATATTATGGCGAAAAAGCGAATGGGCGTGGCGCGGGCGGCGGCCCTCCTCATTATGGTGGGACAGCAGGCCGTCGCCGCGGACCTTGAACAAGCCGCGAGCGTCCAGCAGGCAGAAGACTGGGTCACGGAAGCGCCAAGCCCTTGGCAGGTCCGCCTGCGCGCGTTGGGGGTCATCACTGAGGATTCGGGCTACGTCAATGCGGTGCCCGATTCCGGTCTTTCCTATTCGGACACCCTGACACCGGAACTCGATATCTCCTATTTCTTCACGGACAACATCGCCACGGAACTCATACTGGGCACGACCTATGCCAACATCGACGGCCAAGGGTCGATCGGCGGGCTGGGCAAGGTCGGCAAGGTTTGGCTGCTGCCGCCCACGCTCACATTGCAGTATCATTTTACCAATCTCGGCGCCTTCAAGCCCTATGTCGGTGCCGGCGTGAACTACACGATCTTCTATAACCAGGATGCCGGCAGCGCCGATGCTCTCAAGGTCAAGAACACGTTCGGCACCGCGCTGCAGGTCGGATTCGACTACATGGTGGATCAACACTGGGGCGTCAACTTCGACGTGAAGAAGCTTTTCCTGAAGCCAAACTTCGACGTCACGGTAGACGGCGCGAAGCTGACGGGCAAGGCGGCGCTCGATCCCTGGTTGATAGGCGCAGGTGTCACCTACCGCTTCTGATCACGAAAGGCGAAGCGGGATTGTTGGAGTCCCGACTAAGAAGTAAGCGCTCGTTTGGGCTGCCGATCTGAAATTAAGGGCGTCTCGTGCGCCCTTATACCTCCGAGGTTGTGGCGCTCAGGAAAGGTGAGAGTGGAGAGACGTGTCTTCACTTCTAGTGCAGCAACGTTCAACGGCAGCGCCAACAAGCTCGATCCGATTGGCTTCGGCTCGCCGGCTGATAGTGAAGATTGGCTCAGCACTGATCGGCGATGCAGAAACGGGAGAGATACGCGGTCCTTGGCTTGAGACGCTAATAGAGGATGTCGTCCGATTTTTCGCACGCGGGCAGCAGGTGATCCTCGTCACCTCTGGTGCCGTCGCGGTCGGCTCAAGTCACTTCAACCATCTGGACAGATCTCTTCGAGTTGAGGAGAAAAAAACGGCCGCCGCTATGGGTCAGGTTCAAATCATGTGTGCCTATGAACGGAGTTTTAGGCGCCATGGTTTTGGCGTTGGGCAAATACTATTGACCCGCGAAGATATAGACGATCAGCATCGTCGCCTCAATGCGGCTTCAACCCTTCACCAACTCCTCAAAGTTGGTGCTGTACCCATTATCAACGAGAACGACACGACCGCAACGGCGGAGATCTGTTTTGGCGACAATGATCGGCTAGCGGCACGAGTCGCGCAGCTGGTAAACGCCGACGTTGTCGTTCTGCTTTCCAACGTTGATGGCCTCTTCTCGGAAAACCCACACGACAACCCCGCAGCCCGCCTGGTGACACAGGTTCGATGCATTACTCCCGAGATAGAGGCCATGGCGGGTCATTCCCTTGCTCGCCATAGTTCGGGTGGCATGGTGACAAAGTTGATGGCAGCAAGGATTGCCACGGACGCGGGCTGTGAAATGATCATCGCGAGGGGAGATAAATCTTACCCGCTCGCGGCCATCGAGAACGGTGGGCCATCAACCTGGTTTTTCCCGCCCCTATAGTCGGCTAATGCATCATGTCGGCAAACTTCTCGCGGAACTATTCGAGGAGATCGAGCGAGCAGCCGTGAGGCCGTTGCTGGCGGCGCCGATCGAACAAGTCACATGAAAGGTGCACAAGCGTTGGTGAGGCGGATCTGGACGGTTCGGTCGATCAGCCGATGCGGAACCGAGCAGAAGGCACCGTCGACCTCGACGTGGTAATCGGGATGCGGTGGTCCGAAGAACCGTGGCGTTCTCGACGGCGACGATGGAGGCTTTCGTCGGTGCAACGGGCAGATGAGCCACGCGATCCCGCCGACCGCCGAACTTGACAACAGGATTGGCCGAGAGGCCCCGCACTGCCCATTGAGGCACGCTGGCTTCACCTGGCTGCATGTCTATCTCTCGCGACTTTCGCTCTGAAGCCCATCCGCTTAGTGAAGACCCTATGATCGTGGATTTGGAAGCCGGTCGGTTGTCAAAGTGTGGTGGCCGCACCGGATCGGCTGAGATGTTATCCGAAATGTCAACCGATAAACATCGGCATGAAATTCCGACGAGTTTTGGTTCATGCTTGTCGAGCGACTACCCGAAGAATGTGAAAAGAAATCATCTATATTTATTATTAAAGTCTATCCTATTTCAAATATCTATAATTAAATTGCGAAATATGATAATATTGTTACGATGTTAAACGTAGTCTTATAAATAACCAAATTGATTTTTTCGTTATAGGCATATAAAAGGGCGATATAAGTATCCTACGAATAGGCATTCGAACGCTATTCGAGATAGTCGTGTCATAAAGCCCGTTTGCCGGGTAAGGAAGTCAAATGTCTGCTGTAAGCAGTGTAAGCAGTGTAAGCAGTGTAAGCAGCGTCCGCCCCGATCGTTCCCGCAACGTCGAACGCATCGGATTCATTGGTACTGGCAGCATGGGCCGACCGATGATCGCCAAGCTCCTGCAAGCCGGCTATCATGTGGACGTCTACGACATCGATCCTGCGGCTGCGAAAGACGTGCTGGAAAACGGCGCCCGCTGGCATGACGCACCGCGCGACGCGGCCCGCGATTGCGGCATTGTCATCACCTGCCTGCCGCTGCCACAAGACGTCTTTGACAACATGACGGGCGAGCAAGGCGCTTTGGCGGGAATGCCACCGGGAAGCGTATGGATTGATACGTCCACCACCGACTACCACAACACGATCGAGATCGGCCGTCGGGCCGCAGCAATTGGCGTGGATTCGCTAGAAGCGCCCGTAAGCAACCTGTCCCACATGGGGGTCGATTTTGCCAATGTCAGCTTCTTCGTCGGCGGGCCAAAGGAGGCCTATGTGCGTTGCGAGACGGTGTTGCAAATCATGGGAGCCATCTCCTTCCATGTCGGAGACATAGGTCAGGGCCAATCAGTCAAATTACTGACGAACCTGCTTTTTTACGCTGCAGCCGTTGCGAGCGGCCACGCGCTCTGCCGAAGCGTGCGAGAGGTTATTCCAGTGCAGCAGGCGTGGCGCAAGTTTGTCGGCTCGTCCGCGAACTCCGTTGCAATCGAGCAGTTCGTCCCGTTTCTCCTGGATGGCAGCTACGATCGCTCTTGCACTCTGGAGATCACGGTGAAGGATATGGGCTTGACCGTTCAGCTGGCCGACGAACTGCACGTGGGACTGCCGATCGGGCGCGCCGTCGAAAAGCGCTATAGCGAGGCAGGACGGAAGTTCGACCGATACGACAGCCATCTGAGAGTTGTGGAGTTGGCGGAGGTGGTCTTCGGCGTTCGGCTGCAAGTGCCGGGCTATCGAGCGCCATCCAAGTACGGTGCCGACCCCTCGCATCCGCCAGACCAGGAATTCCTGACTGATCCCGTTGGCCGCATCAAACCGAAGCGCGAGCATGTGTTTCCGCCCGACGACGTCCAGCTCAGTGGCATCCAGATACGCTTGCTTGAGTCTCTGGTCGGCGAGCTCACCCACGTCAATCGCCTGATCCTTGACGAGGCGTTTGATCTTGGGCGCGGAATGGGCCTAAGCGATGCCCTGATCCACGACGTTATCACCTGGAGCGTAGGCGCCTCCGCATGGTCGGATAGCCATGCTCAGCAATACGGCAACGAGCAGCTTGTGGATCGAGTCGGTGACATTGCGCCGCCGCTGACGACTTTGCCGCATCTCATATGCCCCTAAACGGAGGAAACTGCGATGAACAACCTCGATCAACAGACCGCACTTGAGGAAGCCGCAGAGCGCATCAAGGCTTCCCATGCTCTCGACGGCGACGTCGATCGCTTGACCCACTTCTATGGTGGATGGGCCAGTTCCTATGATCTCGATGTCGGTTGCGAGGAATACTGCGGGCCGACGGTTGTTGCGGAATTGGCAGGCACTGTGCAGACAGCGTATTTAGCCAGCGAACGAACTGCCACCGCAATCCTGGACGCTGGGTGCGGAACGGGCCTTGTCGGCGGGGAACTGGAACGCCTCGGCTTCCGGTTGATTGACGGGATCGACCTCTCCGAGGAAATGGCGGAAAAGGCCCGGCAAACCTGCGTCTACCGCCATGTCCAAGGCGATGTCGACCTTAACGGGCCGCTCTCCGACCACGCCAGCGCGAGCTATGACATCACCATCTGCTGCGGCGTCTTCACGCTCGGGCACATCCGACCGGACGCACTGCGCGAACTCGCGCGCGTTACGCGCCCAAACGGATTCATCATCGTAAGTACCCGCAAGAGCTATGCGGAGGCTACATCCTTTGAAAATGAGGTAAGGCGTCTTCAGGATGCGGGCGTGCTTGTGGCGGTACAGTGTCTAAACGACGCCAAATACATCGCGGAGGAGGGTGCGCATTACTGGGTTTTCAAAGTGCCCGATAGGGCCCGCGCAGAAACGGAGCAGCAGGTATGACCACACTACCGCAAATCTCACTGATGAAACTGGCAGCCGATGCAACGCGACACGAAGAGCGCGAGCGCCTACGCCTGGCCTGCGAGGAGTACGGGTTCTTCTACCTTGAGCACGGAATCCCGAAAGAACAGATCTCAGAAGCGATACAAGCTTCCCGGCGGTTCTTCGCGTTGCCACAGTCGACAAAGGAACGGTACGGTCACGCCGCCCAGAACGTGTACCCCACTACCGCCCGTGGATACAGTCCGTTGCACGGCGAGGTGCTACATCCCGAAGTTGGTCCCGATCCAAAGGAAATGTTCGACCTCGGAATCGAGAACGAAGGCGACCGGCGTCCGTTTGCTGGTTGTACACGCTTTCCGGATGACGCGCTGGCTCCTGGTTTCGCTCGAAGCCTGCTTGCTTTGCAAGCTACCGTGGTCAACGAGGTTGTGCCGGAGCTTGGGATCGCGCTGGCCGACCTGCTCGATATGGAAGAGAGCTGGTTCCTACGCCATTTCAGCCCGCCGACGGTCCTGCAGCGCGTGATACGATATCCGTCTACTGGCGGCACGGCCGGAAAGCATACCGACAATGGCTTCTTCACGCTGCTGCTGCAGGAGGAGCTCCCCACGCGCTCCTTGCAGGTGTGGTTTCGCGGCGGCTGGGTCCCGGCGCCGAGCTTGCCCGACAGTCTCGTAGTCAATTTGGGCGACATGCTTCAGACCCTCAGCGACGACCGCTTCATGAGCACTCCGCACCAGGTCGTGCACAGTGGTCCGACTGACCGGATTTCACTGCCCTTTTTTATCTATCCAGACATCGATGCTCGCCTGACTTCGCGGCAAGGCAAGCACACCTTCAGTGTCGCGGAAGTGATGTTACGCAACTTCGACTCGATTTGGGAAACTGGGAATGGTGCCGGACGGGCGCGAGAGTTGCAGTAGGTCGTTTGGCCTGCTGCCGGTTCCATGGACACCGAGTTAAGGTGTTGAAGATGGAACCGGAGTTTTCCCATGGAGAGAAGGAAGTTCAGCCGCGAGTTCAAGCTTGAGGCGGTGAGATTGATCAAGGAGCGGGGCGTTGCTATAGCGCGACATATGTGGAACGGCCACGCGGGCAAGCGCTTTTTCAGACATTTCACCCAGCGGGATAGGTGCGGTCATATGTCCGGCCTTTCAGCGCGGTCTAGACCGCTGGCCTCGATGAAATTCGCGATGCGAGGGGCTGATCAATCTGACGCGCTGTAAGCGCATTGTCGCGCCGGCCTCTCTCGCCTCGGGATTTCGTCCCGTGGGTCATCGTCTAATTGTGCACCTCGCCTCTGTCCGGCGTCGCGCCGGCCAGTCTGTCCTGGTCGTCGTTCGGCTCAGGCGCGTGCTGCGCCGCTTGCCGCACCAGTATTTCGATATGTCCCGCCCTTGGTGAGCAGCGCCCAGATAATCCTCGCCATCTTGTTGGCGAGCGCGACCGCGACGACCTTGAAAGGCCGCCGCGCCAAAAGGGTCACTAGCCATCGCAGCGCTTTGTCGTTTCCCTTAACGCGCTGCAAGACAGACGTCGCGCCACAAACGAGCAGCGAGCGGAGCGTCGGGTTGCCCATTTTCGATATGCCGCCGAGCCGCTCCTTGCCGCCGCTCGAATGAGGCTTTGGCGTCAGTCCCAGCCGGGCGGCGAAGTGACGGCCGGATTTGAACCCGCCGGGATCCGGGACCAGCGCTTTGACGGAAGCCGCCGTGATCGCTCCGACGCCCGGAATTGTGGTCAGCCGTCGCATGTCCTCATCGCGCTTCGCTTCGCCGACGATCCCTCGTTCGAGCTTGTCGATTTGACGCGTCAGCGCCTCGATCTGATCGGCGATCTCAGCCAAAGCAAGTCGAGCGGCTTTTGGCAGGCAAACGTCCTCCTCGTCCCGTACGATCTCGATCAACGCAGCCACATTAGCCGTGCCGAGGGCGGCAATAACGCCCAACTCCGACAAATGCCCGCGAAGCGCGTTGATCGCCTGAGTTTGCTGGCGGATCAAAAGGGCGCGCGTCCTCAGCACCATGGCCGCCGCTTGTTGATCAGCCGATTTGATCGGAACGAAACGCATGGTCTTGCGGGTGACGGCTTCGCTGATCGCTTCGGCGTCGGCGGCGTCCGTCTTGCCCCGTTTTACTAATCACGAGGTCCCCATAATGCGGAGGAGCACGGCCTGATCGGCGGATTTTCGCGGTTCTTGTGCATGTTCCTCCGCATTATTTCAGAGTGTGTCGAGCCAGGCGAGCAGGCTTGCATCACGCTTCCAAGGTGGCTGGCCGCCGGGTGTGGTTGGAACGGCGACCTTTTCCAGGGCTTTCCGCTTCGTTTCCAGATTGGCCCTGGATCTGCCAGCAGTCGCTGGCAAGGTGTTGCCGCAGGGTGATAGCGCTTGCGCACGCGGGCGCCGTCCCGTTCCTTTCCGGCCAGCTTGAAGGAGGGTTGGAAGAAGTTCACGAACAGCCGAACCGTCGAATAGAGCTGTGCAAGGGCAGCAGCGGCTTCGAGCCCCTCCAGCCGGCGATACCCGACAATGCGTCGCACCACGGCGCCGTTCTTCTGTTCGACGAAGGCCTGGTCATTCTTGCGGTAAGGACGGCAGCGGGTGAACTCGATGCCGGCATCCAGACAGTAGTCGCGTATCGTCTCGTTCAGGAACACGCTGTCATTGTCCGTGTCGAATCCGAGAAGCTGAAATGGCAG
>NZ_JAOWPT010000018.1 GCF_025753855.1 Mesorhizobium sp. ZC-5 | reverse complement strand
TGGACCGTGGCGCGGACCTATATCGTCAGCGGCATTGAGCATATCCTTTTCGGCTTCGACCATCTGCTGTTCGTCGCCTCCCTGATGCTGATCGTCCGGGACTGGCGCATGCTGGTGAAGACGGTCACGGCATTCACTGTGGCGCATTCGATAACGCTCACTTTCGCCACGCTCGGATGGGCGACGCTTCCCTCCGCACCCGTCGAAGTGATGATTGCGTTCAGCATCGTGCTTGTCGGGGCGGAAATTATCCGGATGGAACGCGGCGAAACCAGCCTGACCATCACCTGGCCCTGGGTGGTTGCTTTCGTGTTTGGGCTCCTGCACGGCTTCGGTTTCGCTGGCGCGCTGGTCGATGTAGGGCTGCCCCGCGGCGATATCCCGCTTGCGCTGTTCTCCTTCAATGTCGGGGTCGAGCTTGGGCAGTTGATGTTCATCGCGGCCATTCTCGTGATCGTCACCGCGGCGAGGCAGCTTTTCACCATCCCTCGGCAAGCCGTCATCGCATCTGCATATGGGATCGGCACGATGGCCGCGTTCTGGGGCGTTGAACGTCTCGACGCCATGTTGCGGGCGTCCGGATGACGAGACGCTCGATCCGACAGATCAAAAAAGCATGCGCGGAACCGTCAATCGGCCGCGAAACCGGAGGAAAGAATATGGAGTCTACCTCGCTCAAACCGACGCTTCGGCGCAATTCGGCGCTCGCAGTTCTCATGGCCGTCGCGTGTTCCCTGCCGGCCGCCGCGCAAGAGGCCGTTCACACGGATTTGGGCGACATCGACGCCGCGAAAGCAGGGAAGCTGTTTCCGGTAAAGAGACCATACTCTCCGTATGCGGGCCGGAATTTCCCGACCAAGCCGCTGTTCGGCGACACGCACCTTCACACATCCTTCTCAATGGACGCTGGCGCCTTTGGCGCCCGGCTTGGACCAAAGGACGCCTATCGCTTCGCCAGGGGCGAGGAGGTCACATCCTCCACCGGCCAGCCGGCGAAGTTGTCGCGACCGCTCGACTTCCTCGTCGTTGCGGATCATTCCGACAATATGGGCTTCTTCCCGGACCTGTTTGCAGGAAAGCCCGCTCTGCTTGCCGATCCGACCGGCCGCAAATGGTATGACATGATGCAATCGGGTAAGGGGGCAGACGCAGCGATTGAGATCATCGTCGCCTTCTCACACGGAACCTTCCCCAAGGATCTTATGTATTTCCCCGGTACGGACGCCTACCGCGGCGCCTGGCAGGAGACGATTGGTGCCGCCGAAGAATACAACGATCCGGGTCGTTTCACCGCCTTCATCGGTTACGAATGGACGTCGAATACCGGTGGCAACAACCTGCATCGCAATGTGATCTTCCGCGACAATGGCGACAAGGCGAGCCAGGTTGAACCTTTTACGGTCTATCCGCCCATGGGCAGCGACAATCCGGTCGACCTGTGGAAGTGGATGGAGGCCTACGAGAACAAGACCGGCGGCAACGTGCTGGCCATCGCTCACAACGGCAATCTGAGCAACGGAACGATGTTTCCGATCGTCGATGCTTTCGGGAAGAAATTGGACAGCCAGTACGCCGAGACCCGCCTGAAGTGGGAGCGGCTCTATGAGGCAACGCAAACCAAGGGGACGAGCGAAGCGCATCCTTTCCTCTCGCCCAACGACGAGTTCGCCAATTTCGAAATCTGGGACAAGGGAAATCTGGACGGCAGCGTCAAGAAGGCCAACGATATGCTCGAGTTCGAATATGCGCGCTCTGCGCTGAAAAACGGCTTGAAGCTTGAAAAGCAGCTCGGGGCCAATCCCTACAAGTTCGGACTGGTCGGCAGCAGCGACGCGCACAACTCGTTGAGCGCGCTGGAGGAAGACAATTTCTTTGGCAAGACGGTGCCCCAGGAGCCAAGCCCGGAACGCACGAAAGCCGCGTTCGTCGACAACAAGCAAACCGGCGTGAAGATCATGGACTGGGAGGTTTCCGCGTCGGGCTACGCGGCGGTCTGGGCAATGGAAAACACGCGTGAGTCCATATGGGATGCGATGGAGAGGCGTGAAACCTATGCGTCGACTGGCCCGCGCATGGCGGTGCGGCTGTTCGGCGGATGGGAGTTCACCGCCGACGACGCCAACACCCGAAATCCGGCCATTGCCGGTTACACCAAGGGTGTGCCGATGGGCGGCGACCTGGCGGCTGCGCCCGAAGGCAAGGCGCCGACCTTCCTGGTGGCGGCGCTGAAGGATCCGATCGGGGCGAATCTCGACCGCTACCAGATCGTCAAGGGCTGGCTCGACGCGGCCGGCGAGGTGCATGAAAAGGTGTACGACGTCGCGTGGTCAGACGACCGCAAACCCGGCGCCGACGGCAAGCTGCCGGCGGTGGGCAGCACGGTCGACGTCGCCAACGCCACCTGGAAGAACACGATCGGAGCGCCGGAACTGGTCGCCGTTTGGACCGACCCGGAATTCGACGCCGCGCAGAGCGCCTTCTACTATGGCCGCGTGCTGGAGATCCCGACGCCGCGCTGGACTGCTCACGACGCCAAGTATTACGGCATTGAGGTGCCGCCGGAAGCCCCGATGGAACTGCAGGAGCGCGCCTACACATCGCCGATCTGGTACACACCGGCGCAGTGAGCCGGACGCAAGTTTGAAGGGCGGCTAAATTGGTAGCTTGGGTCGGTTTTGATACCGACCCGGCAAATCGGCACCGCAGGCAAACGTCTGCGTTCAGGCCGTTCATCGGCCTTGCCGTCGGCTCGCAAGCCGTAGGCCTCCGAACGAGATCGACAGGCTCTTTGCCCCGGTCGATCAGCAGTCCAGCCCTTCCGCAAGCAGCGTTAGCGCGCCCGCAACCAGGCACCAATCGCCACCTGCGATTCCCCTGATTGCAATTTGGTTCGAAATTACCCAATCTGCCGCAAGCCGCATTCGTAAGACGGCAAAACAAGCGGGAGGTTCTCATGACACGATATCGTTTGCTGGGCGGGGCCGCTGTGGCCCTGACGATGATGGCCGGCGTTTCCGGCGCCAGCGCCGACAGCCTGACCCTTTACTGCGCGGCCGACGAGGCATGGTGTCAGCAGATCAAGACCGGCTTCGAGGAGAAGACCGGCATCACCGTCGACATGACCCGCAAGAGTTCGGGCGAGACCTATGCGCAGCTGCGCGCCGAAGCCGGCAATCCCAAGGGCGACGTCTGGTGGGGCGGCACCGGCGATCCGCATCTGCAGGCGGCCGAGGAAGGCCTGACCGAGGAATATGTCTCGCCGATGCGCGGCGAACTGCACGACTGGGCGATCAGTCAGGCGGAGGCCGCCGGCAACAAGACGATCGGCGTTTATTCCGGCGCGCTCGGCTTCGGCTACAACAAAGATTTGCTGGCTAAGAACAACCTGCCCGAGCCGAAATGCTGGGCCGACCTGACCAAGCCCGAATACAAGGGCCAGATCCAGATGGCCAACCCGAACTCATCGGGCACCGCCTATACCATGCTGGCGACGATGGTGCAGCTGATGGGCGAGGACAAGGGCTTCGAATATCTGAAGGCGCTGCACGCCAACATCAACCAGTACACCAAGTCGGGCTCCGCGCCGATCAAGGCGGCCGGTCTCGGCGAGACCACCATCGGCATCGTCTTCATGCACGACGCGGTGGCGCAAAGTGCCGCCGGCTTCCCGATCGTCACCGTGGCGCCGTGCGAAGGCACCGGCTACGAGATCGGCTCGATGTCGCTGATCAAGGGCGCGCGCAACCCGGAAGCGGCCAAGCAGTTCTACGACTGGGCGCTGACCGCCGACATGCAGGGCAAGGCCAAGGACGTGAAGTCGTTCCAGCTTCCATCCAACAAGACCGCGGCGGTGTCGGAACTGACGCCCGACCTGTCGACGATCAAGCTCATCGACTACGACTTCAAGAAGTACGGGTCGAGCGACGAGCGCAAGCGCCTGTTGTCGAAGTGGGACACCGAGGTCTCGACGCTGCCTCAGTAAGGCTCGGCCGCTGTCAGTGCGAGCAATCCCGTCGGGTTTCGCCCCCTCCACCATGCTTCGCATGGTTCCCCTCCCCCGTTCCTTCGGCAAGGTCAGGAGGGGGAGGATCCAGGTCGCGTTGAGGATCCTCCCCTGCGAAGCGGGGGAGGGCGACCGCCGAAGGCGGGGGAGGGGGCGACATCGCTCGCCAAAGCCTTTGCGGTTCCGACATGCGCCCTAAAACCCGCACCGCTTCCCTCCATCCGACCGTCCTCCTGTGGACGGTGGTCGGCCTGATCGGTTTCGCGCTGCTGCCCTGGTACGGGCTGCGCGACAATTTTTTCACGCTGTCCTGGCTGTTCGACGGCTATCCGTTCGACGACGACGTGGCGCCGGCGCTGTTCCTTGTGCTGCAGGGGCAGAAGCTCTGGCTGGCGCCGCTCGGCGCGCTGCTGCTGGCGCCGCTTCTCCTATGGGGACGCAAGAAGGGGGAGCCGTTGTTCGGCACCCTGCTCATCGTCGTCGGCGCCGTGGGTTTCGCGTACTTCCTGCTGCAGGGCTTCGGTATCGGGCTGCGCGGCTTCCAGTGGCAATGGCTGACCAGCCTGTTCGGGGAACTGGACGACCGCCAGTTCGGCATGGGCTGGGGCGCGCTGCTGGCCGGCGGTGCCTTCCTGTTCCTCTTCACGCTGGGATTGGCGGCGCGCGGCGCGGTGGGCGGCGACGAGTTTGTCGTCGGTTCGATCGGCTTCATCGTCGCGGTCGTCGGCATCTTCATCTTCATGCCGATCCTGCAGATGCTGGGCAGTGCGCTGGTCACACAGGAGGGCAGCTATTCGCTGAGCGTGTTCTTCACCAAGCTGTTCTCGAGCAGGCTGTGGGGACTGGGCTGCATTTCCGGCGGGCCGCGCTGCGGCGTCGCCTGGAACTCGCTGTTCCTTGCCATCCTCGTCGGCGTGCTGACCACCGGGCTCGGCCTCGTCTTCGCGCTGGTGGTCACCCGCACCGGCTTTCGCTACGGCGCGCTGCTGCGGGCGCTGACCGTGCTGCCGATCATCACGCCGCCCTTCGTCATCGGCCTTGCCATCATCCTGCTGTTCGGCCTGTCGGGTGTCATCACGCAAGGGTTCTCCGAACTGTTCGGCATCCAGCCGACCCGCTGGGTCTACGGGCTGCCCGGCCTGCTGATCGCCCAGGTGCTGGCCTTCACGCCGATTGCCTTCCTGGTGATGATCGGCGTCGTCGAGGGCGTCAGCCCGTCGATGGAGGAGGCGGCGCAGACCTTGCGCGCCAACCGCTGGCAGACCTTCGTCACGGTGTCGCTGCCCTTGATGCGGCCGGGCCTCGCCAACGCCTTCCTGCTCGGCTTCATCGAATCGATGGCGGATTTCGGCAACCCGCTGGTGCTCGGCGGCAATTTCGACGTGCTGTCGACGGAAATCTTCTTCGCCATCGTCGGCGCGCAATACGACCAGGCACAGGCGGCGATCCTTGCCCTTGTGCTTCTGTTCTTCACGCTCGGCGCCTTTTACGCGCAGCGCTTCTGGCTGGGGAAGAAGTCCTACACCACGGTTTCGGGCAAGGGCGATGCCGGCATGCACCCGCATCTGCCGGCCGGGTTCCGCAATGTGGTCTACGGCATCGCCGGGTTCTGGACGCTGTTCACGCTTTTGATCTATGTGACGATCTTCTACGGCAGCTTCGTCAAGCTGTGGGGCGTCGATTTCTCGCTGACCTTCGACCACTACGTGAAGTCCTTCGCGGTCAGCTGGAACCAGTTCGGCCTCCACTGGCGGGGTGCTGCCTGGAGTTCGTTCTGGACGACGATGCAGATCGCGCTGATCTCGGCGCCGCTGACGGCGGCGATCGGGCTGCTCACCGCCTATCTCCTGGTGCGGCAGAATTTCCGCGGCAAGGACGCCTTCGAGTTCGGCACCATGCTGTCCTTCGCCATCCCAGGCACGGTGATCGGCGTCAGCTATGTGATCGCCTTCAACGTGCCGCCGATCGAATTGACCGGAACCGGCATCATCCTGGTGCTGTCGTTCATCTTCCGCAACATGCCGGTCGGCGTGCGGGCAGGCGTCGCCTCGATGTCGCAGATCGACCGCAGCCTCGACGAATCGTCGCTGACGCTGGGCGCCAATTCGTGGCAGACGTTTCGCAAGGTGGTGCTGCCGCTGCTGAGGCCGGCGATCCTCGCGGCGCTGGTCTATTCCTTCGTGCGCGCCATGACGGCGATCAGCGCGATTATCTTCCTGGTCAGCGCGCAATATGACATGTCGACCAGCTACATCGTCGGCCGTGTCGAGAACAACGAATACGGCATCGCCATCGCCTATTCGACGGTGCTGATCGTCGTCATGCTGGCCGTCATCGGCCTGATGCAACTTGCCGTCGGCAGCCGCAACATCGGCCGCCGCGGGAGCGAAGGCGATCTTGGACAATCGCGCACCAATGTCAGCCTGCCCCAGGGCCCGCCAGCAATCTCCGGAGCAGGGTAGTAGAAGCGATGGCGCGACTGACACCCCCACCCCTAACCCCTCCCCACAAGGGGGAGGGAGACTTGTTCGAGTCCATCGGCATGCGTTTCCGCGAGAGCCAAAGTCGGGCAGAGCCGATTGCCGCGTCCCCCTCCCCCTTGTGGGGAGGGGTTAGGGGTGGGGGTAAGGTCGTATCTGGCCATCTGAAATCCACGAGGAACCACTGATGGCTGAGATCAAAAGCAACGCCGCCTCGGTGGAATTCAAGAACGTCACCAAGATCTACGGCAAGAGCAAGGTGCCGGCGGTCAACGATATTTCGCTGTTCATCGAGGCGGGCAAGCTGGTGACACTGCTCGGGCCCTCGGGCTGCGGCAAGACGACGACGCTGCGCATGATCGCCGGCCTGGAACTGGCGACCGCAGGCCAGATTCTGATCGGCGGCGCCGACGTGACGCGGCTGCCGGCGACGGATCGCGACGTCTCGATGGTGTTCCAGTCCTATGCGCTGTTTCCGCACATGACGGTGCGCGAGAACGTCGAGTACGGGCTGAAATTCTCCGGTTTCGACAAGAAGGACACTGTCGACAAAGCGAAGGCCGGTCTTGAACTGGTCGGCCTTGCCGGTTTCGGCGACCGGCTGCCGAGTGAGCTTTCCGGCGGCCAGCAGCAGCGCGTCGCGGTGGCGCGGGCCCTGGTGCTGGAGCCGCAGGTGCTGTTGTTCGACGAGCCGCTCTCCAACCTCGATGCCAAGCTCCGGCGCCATGTGCGCGAGGAAATCCGCGAGATCCAGCAAAAGCTCGGCCTGACTGTGGTCTACGTCACCCACGACCAGGAGGAAGCGCTCGCCGTTTCGGACCGCATCATCGTCATGAACAACGCGGTGATCGCGCAGGACGGCACCCCGCGCGACCTCTACGATGCGCCGTCGAATGCCTTCGTTGCCGATTTCATCGGCGAGGCGAACATCTTCGACTGCGAGGTGAGCGACGTGAAGAAGGATGTCGCGATGGTGGAAATCGGCGCTATCTCGCTGAAGCTGCCGGCGCGCGGCCATCGGCCGGGCAAAGCGAAGCTCGCGGTGCGACCGAGCCGCATCGACATCCGCAAGGCGGGCGCCGCCAGGACCGTTCCAGGTACACTGGAGAAGGTGACCTATGTCGGCAGCCACCTGGAATTCATCGTCGACACCGAATTCGGCACGGTGTTCGCCGTTTCCCCAGATGTCGACGCACCGTTCGAGCCGGGGCAGGCGGTGGGTGTGGGATTTGCCGAGCGCGGGCCGGTGCTGATCACCGGCTGAACGCGCTCAGAAGCCGAAGGCGGCGGCCGACATCTCGCGGATCTTGCCGAACACGCCCTTGCCGCCGGCGATCGCGATGGTGCCGTTGGCAAGCACGTCGCCGCGGTTGAACGGCTCGACGATGCCGCCGGCTTCCTCGATGATCAGCATGGCGGCGACGCAGTCCCAGGCATTCATGTGCTCTTCGCTGTAGCCGATCAGCCGTCCGGACGCGACATAGGCAAGCATCAGGGCGCCGGAGGCGTTGCGATAGAACACGCCGCCGCCTTCGATGATGGACGCGACCAGCGGCACGACCTTGCTGGCCTCG
The DNA here is from genome assembly GCF_025753855.1 of Mesorhizobium sp. ZC-5. Lineage (GTDB taxonomy): Bacteria > Pseudomonadota > Alphaproteobacteria > Rhizobiales > Rhizobiaceae > Neomesorhizobium. The sequence goes on along the minus strand of NZ_JAOWPT010000018.1, from coordinate 92,232 downwards.
GTGCGATTGTTGAAGCCGACGCCGATCGAACCTTCGGTGATGCTCTCGGCGCTTGCCGCCGCGATGGGCCGGCCGTTCACGAAGGCGCCGCCGCCACGCCGGGCGGAAAAAGTCTCGCCGGTTGCCGGCTCATGGACGACGCCGACCACGGTCGAGCCTTCCTTCATGCAGGCGATGACGACAGTCCATGCCGGGATGCCGCGCACGAAATTGGCGGTGCCGTCGATCGGATCGATCACCCAGGTGTAGCCGGAGGAGCCTTGAACAGCGGCATGTTCCTCGCCGACGATGCCGTCGTCGGGATATTCCTTCGCAAGTGCTGCGCGGATGAACAGCTCGACCTCGCGGTCGCCGTTCGACACCAGATCCTGATGCCCCTTGCTCTCGATGGTCAGCTTGTCGATCTCGCGAAAGAACATCATGCCGAGCTCGCCGGCGCGCCGGGCGAGCGCGATCGTGAAGTCGAGGCGGCGGTCGAGATCGTTTTCCATGGCACCCTGCTGTCGTGATTTTGCGGCAAAGCCCTAACAGGCATGCCGGCAAGAAGGAAGCTGCAAGCTGCGTCATGTCGGCGCCGCGCCAATTCGCCGCTTGCCCGGCCTTGCCACGCCGCTAGATTCCCCGATAGGACAAGGATGCGCCATGGGCGCGTCAAGGACGGGAGTGCGTAGTGGGCGTCGTTCTCAATCTCGAAGACGGGAAGCGGGTTGCCGCGTCGATCCAGGATCTGGTCGACCTGACGGCGGCCGACATGGGCCGTGTCAACGAACTCATCCTGTCGAAGGCCGGCTCGGACGTCGAGATGATCCCCGAGGTCGCCAATCACCTGATCTCGTCGGGCGGCAAGCGCCTGCGCCCGATGGTGACGCTCGCCGCCGCCCAGATGTTCGGTTATGCCGGCGACGGCCATGTGAAGCTGGCGACCAGCGTCGAGTTCATGCACACCGCGACACTGCTGCATGACGACGTCGTCGACGAGAGCGGCATGCGGCGCGGCAAGAAGACGGCGCGCATGATCTGGGGCAACCAGGCAAGCGTGCTGGTCGGCGACTTCCTGCTCGGTCAGGCATTTCGCATGATGGTCGATGTCGGCTCGCTGGATGCACTGGACATCCTCTCGACCGCCGCCTCGATCATCGCCGAGGGCGAGGTGATGCAGCTTTCGGCTGCCAAAAACCTCGAAACCACCGAGGACGAGTATTTCGCGGTAATCAAAGCCAAGACCGCGGCGCTGTTTTCGGCTGCCGCCGAGGTGGGGCCGGTGATCGCCGGGGCGACCAGGACCGACCGCGCCGCTCTCCGCTCCTACGGCATGAATCTCGGCCTGGCCTTCCAGCTGATCGACGACGCGCTGGATTATGGCGGCTCCTCGAAGGATCTCGGCAAGAATGTCGGCGACGATTTTCGCGAGGGCAAGGTGACGCTGCCGGTCATCCTCGCCTACCGGCGCGGCACGGCAGCGGAGCGCGAATTCTGGAAGAAGGCGATCGAGGACAATGAAAGCGACGATGCCGCGCTGGAGAAGGCGACCGGGCTGTTGACCCGCCATGCGGCGATCGCCGACACGATCGGCCGTGCCCGCCATTTCGGCGAGATCGCCCGCGACGCGCTGGCGCCGCTGAAGGCGACGCCGCAAAAGGCGGCACTGCTGGAAGTGATAGACTTCTGCATCAGCCGGGTTGCGTGATATCTTCTGCCTGTCGACGGTTTCCGGACGGAATTGAACAGGTTCGCGGCTGACAGTGCTTTGTTAACCGGAATCGGCTCGGATGGCCGGTGACCGTATCGTGACCGGGGTGCCTGTTGAACAGAGACCCCAAAAAGGCCATGCTTTGGCCGATCATGGTCCGACCTGAGTCCGCTCGCGGACCGACGTTTCATGGCGGGAAGGGAAGTAATGCCGCTCAACAACAGAAACTGGCTTGCCGGCCTCGCTGTCGCGGGCATCGTGCTCGCCAACCAGCCGGCCTTTGCCAAGGAAAATCCGGCCGGGCCTGTGGACATCAGCTCGTTCTCGGGCGCCTTCCTGGCCGCACGCGTCGCCGAGGTCGACAATGACCTGAATGGCGCGATCGCCTATTACAAGCGCGCGCTCTCCTTCGATCCCGGCAACCAGCAACTGCAGCAGAGCCTGATGCTTGGCCTGATCTCCGAGGGGCGTTTCGACGAAGCGCTGCCCTATGCGGACAAGCTGAAGGAAGTGCCGGATGTCGAGCGCTTCTCGCGGCTGGCGCTCGCTGTCGATAGCTTCAAGAAGAAGGACTACACCAAGGCTGAATACTGGCTGAAGCTGTCGCTGGAATCCGATCTCGACAAGCTGATAACCGGCCTGATGACGGCCTGGGCGCAAGCCGGCAGCGGCGACGCAAAGGATGCGCTGGCCTATCTGGACAAGATGAACGGTCCCGAATGGTACAAGGTTTTCGTCGGCTACCACCGCGCGCTGATCGCCGAAGGGGCCGGCATGAAGGACGAGGCCGGCAAGGCCTATGCCGCCACCCTCGACGATGTTGCCGCAGGCAGCGGGGCGCCCGAAACCTGGCTGCGCACAGCCGAGGCGTATGCCGGTTTCCTGGCCCGCGAGGGCAAGAAGGACGAAGCCCTCAAAGTGCTCGACAAGTCGGACGAATTTTCGGTTGGTCGCCCGGCGGTCGCGGAACTGCGCGCCGACATCGACAAGGGCGTGCCTATACCGCCGCTGGTCCAGGGCCCGAACGAAGGGGCGACGGAAATCTTCCTCAACCTCGGCACCGCGCTTAATCGCGGCGGGGGCGAGGCCTTCGTGCGCCTCTACCTGCAATATGCGCTGGCCCTGCAGCCGAAAAGCGACATCGTGCTGATGCAGCTCGCTTCGGTTGCCGAACAGCAGGACCGGCCAGAAGAGGCGATCAAGCTTTACGGCAAGATCAGCCAGGGTTCGTCTCTGAAGCGGGTCGCCGAACTGCAGCGCGGGCTCAACCTCGCCGACCTGAAGCGGCACGACGAGGCGATCACCCAGCTGAAGACGCTGCTCGAGGCCGCGCCCGACGACATGCGCGGCTATCTGGCGCTTGGCGGCGTCTATGCCTCGAAGGAGGATTACAAATCCGCCGCCGAACTCTACGACAAGGCGGTGGCGCGGCTGCCCAACCCGACCGTGGAAAACTGGAGCATCTTCTATCAGCGCGGCATCGCCTATGAGCGGCTGAAGCAATGGCCGAAGGCCGAGCCGAACTTCCGCAAGGCGCTGGAACTCTTCCCGGACCAGCCGCAGGTCATGAATTATCTCGGCTACTCGTGGGTCGACATGAACATGAACCTCGACGAAGGCCTGAAGATGATCCAGAAGGCCGTCGATCTGCGCCCCAGCGACGGCTACATCGTCGATTCGCTCGGCTGGGCGCATTATCGTCTCGGCAAATATGAGGATGCGGTGCGCGAACTGGAGCGCGCCGTCTCGTTGAAGCCGGACGATCCGGTGCTCAACGACCATCTCGGCGACGCCTACTGGCGCGCCGGCCGCAAGCTGGAAGCGACGTTCCAGTGGACGCATGCCCGCGACATGAAGCCTGAGCCGGACGTGCTGGCCAGCGTGCAGAAGAAGCTCGCCGAAGGCCTGCCGCCGGTCGACCCGAAGGCGGCGCTCGATGCGCCGGTCGTCGCGCCGGAGGTGAAACCGGAAGCGCCGGCGACCGAGAAACGGACGGAACTGGAGACGCCGGCAACGCAGCCTGCCACGGCGGCGATCGTTCCGGCCGCCTACAAGGTGCAGCGCGGCCAGTCGTTGTGGTCGATCGCCGTCGACCAGCTCGGCAGCGGCAACCGCTACATCGAGATCCTCAACCTCAACCCGCAACTGCAGGGCGACCCGGGCCGCATCGTGCCCGGCCAGGAACTGAAATTGCCAGGGCCGGTGGATTGAGGGTTGCCGATAATGTGGTGCGTCCTTCGAGGCTCGCCCATTGAGGTTTACGTCTAATCCTGGACCTTGGTGAAGGCTCGCACCTCAGGATGGGGGTCGTTAGTGCCGATAGCCACCTACTGAAGCGCTAAACTTTCGGTGATTGTCGCTAGGTGCCAATGAATACACCTGGGTCTCAGGAGTTGGGCGACGAACGCCAACCTTCCTCATCCTGAGGTGCGAGCCCTCGTAATCGGATGAAAGTTGAAACGCGGATACTCGCGGGCGAGCCTCGAAGGACGCACCTATACCTGCGTGGAGCGGCTTGACCGCCTTTCTCCTGCCCACTAGGACGAACCCGTCCACCGCAGAGGCCCGCTCGTGACTGACGTTCCTTCCACGCTTCTCGACCCCAAGCGCTCGTTCCAGGGGCTGATCCTGACGCTGCACAACTACTGGGCGGCCTATGGCTGCGTGGTTCTGCAGCCCTACGACATGGAAGTTGGCGCCGGTACCTTCCACCCCGCCACCACGCTGCGCGCGCTCGGACCCAAAGCCTGGAACGCGGCCTATGTGCAGCCGTCGCGGCGGCCGAAGGACGGTCGCTATGGCGAGAACCCCAACCGGCTGCAGCATTATTACCAGTACCAGGTGATCCTGAAGCCGAACCCGCCGAATTTGCAGGAGCTGTATCTCGGCTCGCTGGCCGCCATCGGCGTCGACCCGCTGCTGCATGACATCCGCTTCGTCGAGGACGATTGGGAAAGCCCGACTCTGGGCGCCTGGGGGCTCGGCTGGGAATGCTGGTGCGACGGTATGGAAGTGTCGCAGTTCACCTATTTCCAGCAGGTCTGCGGCATCGAATGCGCGCCGGTTTCGGGCGAACTGACCTATGGGCTGGAGCGGCTCGCCATGTATGTGCAGGGCGTCGACAGCGTCTACGATCTCAATTTCAACGGCCGCGAGGGCGACGAGAAGGTCACCTATGGCGACGTCTTCCTGCAGGCCGAGCAGGAATATTCCAGGCACAATTTCGAGCACGCCAACACGGCCACGCTGCTCCGGCACTTCGAGGACGCGGAAGCCGAATGCGAGGCGCTGCTGAAGGCCGGCGCGCCGGCGCCGGGCGACAACTCGCCGATGCACAAGATGGTGCTGCCGGCCTACGACCAGTGCATCAAGGCCAGCCACGCCTTCAACCTGCTCGACGCGCGCGGCGTCATCTCGCCGACCGAGCGGGCGCGCTACATCGGTCGGGTACGGGACCTCGCCAAGCGGTGCGGCGAGGCGTTCCTGCTGACGGATGCCGGCGGCCTGGCTGCGTGAGCGCAAACACCATCGTGCATATCAACGGCTGGCCGGGCACCGGCAAGCTGACAATTGCCCGGCTGCTGGCACCGTTGCTCGGCGCGAAGCTGGTCGACAACCATACGCTGATCAACCCGGCGGAAATGCTGTTTTCGCGCCGCGACCCGCTCTACCGTTCGCTGCGCGGCGAAATCCGCACGCTGGTCTTCGATCATATCGCGCGGGCTGACGTGGCGGCGACCTTCATCTTCACCGATGCGCTGTCGGACGACGACTACGACACGCGGCAGTTCGAGGCCTACCGCGAGCTTGCCGGGCGGCGCAACGCACGGCTGGTGGCTGTCGTGCTGGATTGCTCGGAGGAAGAAAACCTGCGCCGGCTGGTGCTGCCTGCTCGCGCCGAGCGGCTGAAGCTCGTCAACCCCGACATAGTGTCAGGCCTGCGGGCAAAGCACCTCCTGCTGCGGCCAAAGGATTGCGAGATTGTCGGGCTCGACGTCACCGCGTTGAGCGCGGAGGAGGCCGCAGCGGAAATCGCGCGGCGGCTGGCCAAGGCGTCCTGAGACCCGGATCAGCAGACCTCGGACGCGACGATCCACGGCATTTCCTGAACAACCGGCTGGCTGGTGGTGCCCGCCATGGTCTGCATGGCGCGGCGGACGCCCGGCATCCTGAATTCGCCGGCTGCCGCGACCTGCATGGCGAAGCATGCGCCGAGTGCGAGGATCTGGAGAAGAGTGGATGCCGTTTTCATGGTCGTTCGCAGTCAAGAATTCCCTGTCTGCAGCGTCTGTCGCTTTAGCGTCCGGTTTGGTTCAAAGGGTTGTGCCCAAAGGACGGACAATGCATTCGCGGCCCGACATGCGCGGGAATTTTTTTCGCATGCCGCTTGCGGCGCGCCGGAAAGGGTGACAGCAGCAGCCCGGCTTGCTATTGCCCGCGCCTGACCTTTCCGTGGGAATGCCCGAAATGCCCGACCTGTTGCTCGAACTTCGCTCCGAAGAAATCCCCGCCCGCATGCAGCGCAAGGCGGCGGGCGACCTGAGGAAGATAGTCACCGACGGTCTGGTCGAGGCCGGACTGACCTATGAGGGCGCGCGCGAATACTGGACGCCGCGCCGCCTGACGCTCGATATCCGTGGCGTCACCGCGCGCTCGCGCGACGTGCACGAGGAGCGCAAGGGGCCGTCGACCAAGGCGTCGGAACAGGCGATCCAGGGTTTTCTGCGCGCCGCCGGCCTTTCCTCGGTCGACGAAGCGCATGTGCATTCCGACCCGAAGAAGGGCGATTTCTACGTCGCCCATATCTCGAAGCCGGGCCGGGCGGCCGAGGACATCATCGCCGCACTCGTGCCCGGGGTGATCCGCACCTTTCCGTGGCCGAAGGAGATGCGCTGGGGTGCGGCGTCGGGGCCGAAGGGCACGCGTTACGGCAAGGTCGAGGGCAGGGGCGGCGAGACGCTGCGCTGGGTGAGGCCGCTGCAATCCATCGTCTGCACCTTCGGGCCGGAGACCGAGGAACCGGTGGTGGTCGATTTCGAGGTCGACGGCATTCGCGCCGGCAATGTCACCTACGGCCACCGCTTCCACGCGCCGGGCGCCATCACCGTGCGCCGTTTCGAGGATTATGCGGCGAAGCTGGAGGCGGCCAAGGTCATCGTCGACGCCGACCGTCGCAAGGAGATCATCCTCGCCGATGCGAAGAACCTCGCCTTCGCCGGCGGGCTGGAACTGGTCGAGGACGAGGCGCTGCTGGAGGAGGTTTCCGGGCTGGTCGAGTGGCCGGTGGTGCTGATGGGCGAGTTCGAGCAGGATTTCCTCGAGATCCCCGCCGAGGTGATCCGGCTGACCATCAGGGCGAACCAGAAGTGTTTTGTCGTGCGTTCTTCGAGGCCGGCTTCGCCGGCACCTCAGGATGAGGGAGGGCAGCACGACGGTCCTCATCCTAAGGTGCGAGCGGAGCGAGCCTCGAAGGACGCACTGTCCAATCACTTCCTGCTCACCGCCAACATCGACGCGAGCGACGGCGGCAGGGAGATCGCGCACGGCAACGGCAAGGTGGTGCGGGCGAGGCTTTCCGACGCGCTCTATTTCTGGAAGACCGACCAGGCGGACGTGCCCGACCTCGGCGAACTGGAGGCATCGGCGGAGAAATTCGGGCTCGACCTGAAAAAACCGCTCGACCAGCGCATGGCGCGGCTCGACCATCTGAACGTCACCTTCCACGCCAAGCTGGGCACTCAGGGCGAGCGCGTGGAGCGGATTGCGTGGCTCGCCGAGGAACTGGCGCCGTGGGTCGGTGCCGATCCGGTACAGGCGGCTCGCGCCGCCGTGCTGGCCAAGGCCGACCTGCAGACCGAAGTGGTCGGCGAGTTCCCGGAATTGCAGGGAACGATGGGGCGGAAGTACGCTCTCTTGCAGGGCGAGGACGGGTCTGTCGCCGCCGCGATCGAGGAACACTGGAAGCCGCAAGGCCCGGCGGATCGCGTGCCGAGCGATCCGGTGTCGATCGCCGTGGCTCTGGCGGACAAGCTGGATACGCTGGTCGGCTTCTGGGCAATCGATGAGAAGCCGACGGGGTCGAAGGATCCGTTCGCGCTGCGGAGGGCGGCGCTGGGAGTGGTGAGGATATTGGTTGAGAATGGGGTGAGGCTTCCGTTATTTGGCCATCTCGTGTGGTCTGCTCGTGGCCTCATAGCGCAATTGTTGAGAGCGGATGCCGAACAGTTGGCGACTTCTGCACGAGCAGTGCGAGAGTTGGCGGACCAAGCCTCCGAAGCCAAGCCTTTGGCCCTGGCGCACAGAACATCCGCTGCGCTTGCGATCAACAGGTTTGAGGTTCCAGAACTGAACTCGGAGGTCGATTGGTCACTGGACCTCCTTTCCTTCTTCCACGATCGCCTGAAGGTCTATCTCCGCGACCAGGGTGCGCGGCACGATCTGATCGATGCGGTGCTGGCGAGTGGCGCGACGCCAATCTCCCCCCTTGTGGGGGAGATGTCGGCGAAGCCGACAGAGGGGGGCGCTGTCCCGCCAACCTCTCAACCCGAAGCGCAGAGCTCTACGTTGCCCCCCTCTGCCCTGCCGGGCATCTCCCCCACAAGGGGGGAGATTACTCCGTCGTCCAACGACGACCTGCTCACCATCGTCCGCCGGGTCGAGGCGCTGGGGAAGTTTCTCGATAGCGACGACGGCAAGAATCTGCTGGCCGGGACCAAGCGCGCCGCCAACATTCTGGCCGCCGAGGAGAAGAAAGGCACGGCCATCGCTGACGCGGTCGACGCCGGGCTTTTCAGGGAAGATGCCGAGAAAAAGCTGTTTGCCGCGGTGAAACAGGCTGAGAGCCAAGCGGGCCAAGCGATTCAGACTGAAGACTTTTCCGCCGCCATGCTGGCGCTTAGCGCATTGCGTGAACCAGTTGATTCATTCTTTGAAGGCGTTCTCGTGAATGATGAAGACGCCGCTGTGCGCGCCAACCGGCTGGCGCTCTTGTCGCGCATTCGCGCGGCGACCGGACAGGTCGCCGATTTCTCGAAGATCGCGGGATAGAAGCTGCGATTACCTCAGCTCCTGTTCCGGCTCCTCGGGCTGCTTCGCGGCGGCAGACTGCGGTTGTTGTGCTGGCGTGTCGGCAATCGGAACCATCTTCGAGGGCACCGGGGAAGCCGGCATTCCCGAGCCGCGTGTGAAGGCATCGCCGACGATGCCGCCACGGATCACCATCATCGGATCGTTGCGTCGGGTTTTGGATTTCGCGGCGTCGTCTCCGATCGCAGCGACGTTCTCGTAAGCGACGCCGGGTTCCCTGCCCAACGCGATGATGGATGGGCTGCCAGCGTGGCCGGCGGTTCCCATCGCGACGATCGACGGCGCGCCGGAAGCGGCCCCCAGCGTGACGATCGACGGATCGGCCGTGCTGTCGCCAAGAACCAGGATCGACGACGCCTGCGCCGCGCCCGGCAGCAGGCAGCCCAATGCAAGCAATGCCGCGAAAGTTCTCATCGAAAATACCGCCCCTCAAGACAACCACAACCGAGCCTAGCAGCCCGGAATTGATGTCGGCTTGCTGCAAAACCTAGCATTTTAGCGATTAAGAATGTGGTGACGGGGATGGAGGGGCAGACTTGCGGTGGATTGCCCGGCTCTATAGTCACGGGTGCGTGCAGAACGAACGGACGACCATGGCGGAAATCCTCGCAACCGGAGATGCGATGCAGCGGGCGCTGGCGCTGCTTGGGGCCGGCGAAATCGTCGCCATCCCGACGGAGACCGTCTATGGGCTGGCCGGCGACGCCACCAATGGCGGCGCGGTCGCCCGCATCTTCGAGGCCAAGGGCCGCCCGCGCTTCAACCCGCTGATCGCCCATGTCGCCGACATGGCGATGGCCGCGCAGATCGCGGGCTTCGACCCGCTGTCGCGAAAACTTGCGGAAAAGTTCTGGCCGGGGCCGCTGACACTGGTGCTGTCGCTTCTTGCCAAATCATCCATCCACCCGCTGGCGACCGCGGGGCTGGACACCATCGCGCTGAGGATGCCGAGAGGCTTTGGCGGCGAGCTGATCGCCCGGCTCGGCCACCCGCTGGCAGCACCCAGCGCCAATTCCTCCGGCCGCATCAGCGCTACCACGGCGCAGGCGGTGGCCGGCGACCTCGGGGCAAGGATACCGCTGATCGTCGACGGCGGGCCGACGCCGGTCGGGTTGGAATCGACCATCGTCAAGGCGGAGGACGGACGCTTGCGCCTGTTGCGGCCGGGCGGCATTGCCGCCGAAGAGATCGAGGCGATTGCCGGCGTGGAACTGCAACGCGGCGGCAAGGCCGGCGTGGAAGCACCGGGCATGCTGGCCTCGCACTATGCGCCGGGCGCCGCGGTGCGGCTGAACGCAACAGAGGTGATGCCCGGAGAAGCGCTGCTGGCGTTCGGACCCGAACGGGCGGCGCATTCTTACCGTGCCGCCGCCGAGCTCAACCTGTCGCCGGCCGGCGATTTGCGCGAAGCCGCCGCCAACCTGTTCTCGCATCTGATGGAACTCGACCGCAGCGGCACAGCGACTATTGCTGTCGAGCCCATCCCGCAGCAAGGGCTCGGCGAGGCGATCAACGACCGGCTGTCCCGCGCCGCGGCACCCCGCGACATGCCGCTCGGCTGACACGGCCGTGATCTTCTCCGAAAACCGGGTGCAACTTCCCGGGATCATCGTCTAAGCTTCGGCCATGGATTCTCCCGTTCCCCCCGACGTCGCCCTGCTTGACCGCTTCGCAGCCATTGTCGGCGACAGATATGCGGTGCGCGACCGCGACGATATTTCCCCCTACATCACCGAGCGGCGCGGCCTGTGGCACGGCAAGACGCCGCTGGTGCTGCGGCCGGGCAGCGTCGAGGAGATAAGTGCCATCCTTAAGCTGGCGACCGAGACGCGCACCCCGGTGGTGCCGCAGGGCGGCAACACTGGACTGGTCGGCGGCCAGGTGCCGGACGCCTCGGGCAGCGAAATCCTGCTGTCGCTGTCGCGGCTGAACCGCATCCGCGAGATCGACCCGCTGTCGAACACGGTGACGGCGGAAGCCGGCGTGATCCTGGAAAACCTGCACAAGGCCGCCGATGAAGTCGACCGTCTGTTTCCATTGTCGCTCGGCTCGCAAGGGTCGGCGCAGATCGGCGGCAACCTTTCGTCGAACGCCGGCGGCACCGGGGTGCTCGCCTACGGCAACGCGCGCGAACTCTGCCTTGGCGTCGAGGTTGTCCTGCCGACCGGCGAGATCTTCGACGACCTGCGCAAGCTGAAGAAGGACAATACCGGCTACGACCTGAAAAACCTGTTCGTCGGCGCCGAAGGCACGCTTGGCGTCATCACCGCCGCCGTGCTGAAGCTTGTCCCGAAGCCGAAGGGCAGGGAGGTGGCGTGGGTCGGCCTGGAATCGCCACGCGCAGCACTCGAGCTTTTCGGCCTCGCATCCGACCGTGCCGGCGGCAGCTTGACCGCCTTCGAACTGATCGCCGAGATGCCGCTGAGCTTTGCCGAAAAACATGCTCCAGGCACGATACGGCCGCTGGCGGACAAATGGCCGTGGTACGTGCTGATGGAAATCTCGTCGGGCCGCTCGGCGGAGGACGCCAGGGATCTCGCCGAGCACATCCTCTCGGAAGGGCTGGAAGCCGGCCTGGCGGGCGATGTCGTGATCGCGGCGAACCTCGCGCAGGGCGCCGCGTTCTGGGCAATCCGCGAAGCGCTCTCCGACACGCAGCGGCCGGAAGGCGCTTCGATCAAGCACGATATCTCGGTGCCGGTGGCATCCATTCCCGAATTCATCGAACGCGCCGGCAAGGCCGTCGAAGCGGTGTCGGCGGGAGCGCGTGTCGCCTGCTTCGGCCATCTGGGCGACGGCAACCTGCATTACAACGTGTCGCAGCCGGTCGGCGGCGATGCCGAGGCGTTCCTGGCGCTCTATCGCCCCATGAACAAGGTGGTGCACGACATCGTGCGCGACCTCGACGGCTCGATCTCGGCCGAGCACGGCATCGGCCAGCTGAAACGCGACGAGCTGCTCGCCACCGCGCCGCCGACGGCAATCGACCTGATGCGGCGCGTCAAGGCCGCGTTCGACCCCGCCGGAATTATGAACCCCGGTAAAGTGATTTGATCTTCGATTTTGCGGGTGGAGTTAAGTTGTTGTTCAGACAGCTTTCCCGACCGTTACAGGTGGTCGCAAAGCGATAACCATGCAGAAGATCAGAAAAATTTAACCGAACTTCTTAAGTGCGGCGGTAAGGAGCGGGGGCTAGCCTTCCTGACATAACGAGACCGGAAAAAACGGTCCGCGAGAAGACCGGAAAACCGGCTCTCAGGAGAAACAGGAAGGCATTTCATGAAAACCGGACTGAAGCCAGTCTGGGCGGGTCGCGACATGCGGCTCGACCCGTTCCGCCTGCCCCAGATGGTGAGCTACGCGACCCGCGACGATTACGGCGATGTGAGCTTCACCATAGACCAGCGCGGCGCGATTATCCGCCGCGTGCTCGAAATGAGCGGCTTGCCGGTGACCGTGGCTTTGCCCGGAAAAGCGTTCCGCGGTGTGGCGGCGCGCGCGCTGGAGGACGAATTCGGCAATGTCACGGTGACGCTGGAACTGCTGCACAACGATCCGATGCTGTCGGTGCCGCTTCTGGTGGCGCACGATCTCGAGGATGTCGCCGCCGACTGGCGCGCCTGGGCTGATGCCTACCGGCTGCCGATGCTGCTGATCGAGGCCGACGGTGTCGCCCGCACGCTCGAGGAGTCGCTTGGCGCGGCGATCGAAGCCGCCCGCTCGAAGGACCGCCGCAAGGGCCGCGTCTCGATGCAGCGCCGCCCGCGCTTCCTTGCCCGCCGCAAGACCGGCGACCTCGGCCTGAGGCTGGTCGTCAACGGCGAGGAGATCATCGCCAGGGGGTAAAAATTCGATCCGACGGCCACCTGGAGGCGCTTTCTCCGCTTCCGGTGCTCACGGACCATATGTCCGCTGCGCTCCGGTTCTCGAAAGCACCAGCATATGACTCGTCAAACTGAATTTCGGTGAACTCAGCGAAGTTATACCATCGGCTTCAGCGCGATCCACAGGCCGCCGCCGATCAGGCCGAGGAAGATCAGCCAGCCGACCACGTTGTTGGACTTGAACAGCCGCAGGCACTGGTCGGGATTGTCGAGGTCGAGCGCCCAGATCTGCCGCGCCATGTGGGCGCCGGCAGCCAGCAGCCCGGCGAGTGCAGGTATCGGCACTTCCGCTGCCGCGTAGGCGCTGGCGAAGAGGATCAGCGCGCCGCCGTAAAGGCCGACCAGCCACGACTTGGTGCTGTCGCCGAACAACCGCGCTGTCGAGCGCACGCCGACGATGGCGTCGTCTTCCCTGTCCTGGACGGCGTAGATGGTGTCGTAGCCGATCACCCACATGATGGAACCGAAATAGAGCAGCACCGCCGGCCCGTCGATGTCGCCGAAGGCTGCCGCCCAGCCCATCAGCGCGCCCCAGGAAAACGCAAGCCCCAGAACGAGTTGCGGCCAGTCGGTGATTCTCTTCATGAAGGGGTAGATGGCGACGATGGCCAGCGAAGCGAGGCCGAGCAGAATGGCGAAGCCGTTGAACTGCAAGAGCACCAGCAGACCCGCAAGCGCCTGGATGACGAGGAAGATCCAGGCCTGGCGGCGGCTGACCTGGCCGGACGGCAGCGGCCGCGAGCGGGTGCGCTCGACCTTGTTGTCGATCTCTTCGTCGACGATGTCGTTGTAAGTGCAGCCCGCACCGCGCATGGCCATGGCGCCGATCAGGAAGAGCACGAGATGCCAGGGCGACGGCAGCAGCGAGAGCAGGCTGTCGCCGGGGCGCGCATAGGCGGTCGCCGCCAGTGCCGCCGACCACCAGCAAGGCCAGCGCAGCAACTGCCAGCCGATCGGCCGGTCCCAGCGGGCAAGCTGCGCGTAGGGCCACAATCCGCGCGGCAGCACGCGGTAGACCCAGTGGCCGCTCGGCGCGTCGGCGACGCGGCCCTGACCGGTTCTGGATTGAATGGTTTCCATCGGCGTGGAGTGGCAGTGGAGAGGCCGGTCGTCAAGGCGACATCGGGAAGCAGGAACTTATGAACTCGGGAGAATATAGCTGGAACACGAGAAGATCTGAAGAAAGTCTGTCGAGAAATATTACTTTGAATTTCAGAGGCTATCTCTTATTGTGATTAACATAAGGATAGAGTAGGTCAGTATGTATTCGCTGACGATAAAGAAATTTTTGAATTTTAACTATCGGAAAGTTTCACATATATTAAGTTTTAGCTTGTTCAGCGTGCCGGCATATGCGCAAGTGACGGAACCCTGCCTGAAATGGCATGCGGCCAACATCGACTGCGCCAAGGCGAACAATAATAGCGAAACCGGGTGCGAGTTGCTGAACAAGCGGCTGACACCGCAATACGCCAAGTACAAACGCCAAAAATACCAGGATTCACCGTGGGTTGCCTGTATCATAACCGCGAAATACGGGGGCGATTGGGATCAGATCACGATCGTCCTTGAGCCAATCGACGCGGACACCTTCCGTTGCCGGTACAAATCGGTGGTGACGGGAGGGCTTACCGGGGGAACGAATATAGTCCGGGCCGAGCCGACGCTCGGGGACCGTGATCCATGCTGTTATTACACGGTCAGCGGGCCGTACAGCCGCACCAGGCCGCCGGTTGGCGATCCGGACAGGCCGAAGGGTTTCGATGAATTTCTCGCCAAGCTGGGGAAACTCCAGCCCAATGATTTTCTCGGCATGCAGAAGATGAGAATCAGGTTCAAAAACCGGGGCGAGGCTATTCCCAACCCGCTTCCCGACAGCCTGCCGCCCTCTGCCAATCCGCCCAGATCCGATGCGCACCGGATTGTCGGAACTGGCGATCCCGAATTCCTGACCGACAAGCTGCCCGGGCAGAACCGCCCCACCGACGCCGAAATCCACCACATCGTTCCGCGAAAGGATAGCATCGGCTGTCCTTGCGGCACGAACGAGTACAGCAATGCACTGGTGATCTCCCGTCAGCTCAACGGCGAACTCCTGAACGACAGGACCAATGCGAAGCTGATGCTGATAGCGGACGAATACGGCGTGCCTTCCGGACAATCGCCTTTTCCGGAGTGACATCAAGGATCGCATCCCGGTCTTTCGTAGGAGCCGACGTCGGCCCGGCCAACTGGCCAAGCCCGGTCGCCGCTTGTCTATCATCCCGCCTTGACCTGCCGCGCCATCGCCACTAGCGGAGGAGCCTCATCCGATGGTTCTCGGCGAGGCGCGATTCATGAATGTTCTTCTTATCGGCTCCGGCGGCCGCGAGCATGCGCTGGCCTGGAAGATCGCCGCCTCGCCGATGCTGACCAAGCTTTATGCCGCGCCCGGCAACCCGGGCATCGCCCAGGAAGCCGAATGCATGGCGCTCGACATTTTGGACCACGCTGCGATTGTTGCTTTCTGCCGGGACAAGAAGATCGATCTCGTCGTGGTCGGTCCGGAAGCGCCGCTGGTCGCCGGCATAGCCGATGATCTGAGGGCAGCCGCCTTCCGTGTCTTCGGCCCGTCGAAGGCGGCGGCGCAGCTCGAGGGCTCGAAGGGTTTCACCAAGGATCTTTGCGCCCGCCAGAACATTCCGACCGGCGCCTACCGGCGCTTCACCGACGCGGAAAGCGCCAAAGCCTATGTAAGGGGCGAGGGCGCGCCGATCGTCGTCAAGGCGGACGGGCTTGCCGCTGGCAAGGGCGTTACGGTGGCGATGACCGTCGAGGAAGCGCTTGCGGCGATCGACGCCTGTTTCGACGGGGCTTTCGGCGGGGCGGGCGCGGAAGTCGTGGTCGAGGCCTTCCTCGACGGCGAGGAAGCGAGTTTCTTCTGCCTGTGCGACGGCAAGACAGCGCTGCCCTTCGGCACCGCGCAGGACCACAAGCGCGTCGGTGATGGCGACACCGGCCCCAACACCGGCGGCATGGGCGCCTATTCGCCGGCCCCGGTTATGACGCCGGAACTCGTCGAGCGCACGATGAAGGAAATCGTCGAGCCGACCATGCGCGGCATGGCGGAGATCGGCGCGCCGTTTTCCGGTGTGCTGTTCACCGGGCTGATGATCACGAAGGATGGTCCGCAGCTGATCGAGTTCAACACCCGCTTCGGTGATCCGGAATGCCAGGTGCTGATGATGCGGCTGAAGGAGGATATTCTGGTGCTGCTCAACGCCGCCGCCGACGGCCAGTTGGCGCATGTCTCGGCGCGCTGGCGTGATGAGCCTGCACTGACCGTGGTGATGGCGGCAAAGGGCTATCCCGGCACGCCGCAAAAAGGCTCGGTCATTCGGGGTCTCGACGAAGCCGCCGCGACCGGCGCCGAGATTTTCCACGCGGGTACCGCTTTGCGCGACGGCGAACTGGTCGCCAATGGTGGCCGTGTGCTCAATGTAACGGCAATGGGCAAGACGGTGGCCGAAGCGCAGGCCAACGCCTATGCGGCGGTCGACAAGATTGGCTGGCCGGAAGGTTTTTGCCGCCGCGACATTGGCTGGCGCGCGGTGGAGCGGGAGGCGAAGGCTTAGCGCTCGGTCTTTCCCGGCACCGTCGCCGTGGTTGTCGGATCGATGCCCGGCGAGTCTCCCGCCCAGGCGAACAGGCGGTCGCTGAAATCCGTCAGGTAGCCGGCGATGGTCTGGAGGAACGATGGGTCGTCGCTGTCCGGATATACATCCGCTTCGGCCACGACGCTGCTGACGACGCTTGGCTCGATCGGGCCGGGGCTGCGTTCGGGCGCTGCGCCGTAGCGGCCGGGATATTGCTGGCCGCCCGCATGGAAGGCGCCGGCAAGTGCCAGGATGGCGCTCGCCTTCTCCACCGGCGCATAGGACAGCGTGACGTCGCCGGCGAGGCCGGCCTGGCGCGTCACCGGCACCGGCACGGAAGCGATCATTTCGGTCGGGACGTCGAGCAGCGCGCTGAACGGCCACGCCTTGCGCAATTCCTCGGCATCCATCGAGGCGACGTTGACGTCGATGTCGTTTCGCGTGCCGGGCACGCGGTAAGGACAGCTTCGGTCGTTGCAATTGGCTTGCGAGGCAAACTGCCAGAGCGTGTAGCGCTGCCAGTTGCCTTTCGGGAAATGCATGCCGATCTCCGGTTTGTAACGGGCGTACCAGAGCGGCAGCCGTGACAGCAGCGGATATCTGTCGCGATTGTCGGCGATGTACTGGGCCGTCGTGCCGTTGGTGTATAGAACCGGAAAGCGGCCGATGCGCCGCTGGATGTGGCGGGCAAACTCCTCGGCGTCCTCCAGCGACATCCACTTGGTGGGATCGTTCTCCTCGATGTCGAGCGCAATAAGGTCGTCCGGTCCGGGCTCGGCGAAATCGATGAAGTTGTTGGCCTGGTCGACCGGGTTGCCCGGCCGCGCCAGGTGATAGGCGCCCCATTTGAGGCCGAGCGACTTGGCCAGCATTTTCCGCGTATGGAAAAGCTCGCGCGCCACCGCATGGCGCTTCCACAGCGCCTTGCAGAGCCTGGTCTCGGTCTCGTTGCCGCTGCAGGCATAAGGTGGGGGGAGACCGTCGGACGCCTTGTTGATGAAGCCGGCGATGCGCTTGTCGGTCGAGAGCTTCTGCCAGTCGATCGGATTGTATTCGTACGCGTCAATGACCAACGCACGATCGGAGCGCAGCCATGGCTGCGAGAAGTCGGACGCACCGGCGTCGGACGGCGCCATGCCCGCCGCCACGGCGAGCGCCAGCCAGAAACTGCGAAGGAGGCGAGGCGCCGGGCGATGCAAGACAGGAACTCCGAGGGATCAGACGGATATCCTGCGGGATCGTGGTTAACGAATTGCTGCCAATTCTCTTCCCCCGTTCTGCGGGGAGAAGATGCCGCAGCCAGATGAGGGAGGAGCGGTCAACCGTGCAGTTGGTTCTGCCCCTCTTCCGGCCCTTAGGGCCACCTTCTCCCAGCAAACGGGAAGGAAGCGATCAAATGTCGAACGGGTTCGTTGCGGGATGGTCGGGCAAGGTGCCATCCGCCACACGTTTCCGGTTATGCGCCAGTGAACATGCGGGTGAGCAGAGGATGCCGCGGTCGCACCAGTAGGCCGGGCCGTTGTGGATATCGCCCTGATGATACCAGAAGGTCACCGCGCCGAAGGGCGTTCCGCACTCGATGCAGCGATGTTTTTCCGGCCGGGCGAGCATCTTTTGTCTCCTTGCCCCGCATTCTAGCTTGAAATAGAGCGTCGGCAACGGCAACATCATCGTGTTTGACGTTTACGTAAAAAGCAGGAACGAAAGCGGGCCATGCGCTTCGGTCCGATTTCGTTCAAGTCCGGAGAAAAGCATGTACCGCGCACCTGTCGACGAGATCGCCTTCACGCTGAAACACGTCGCCGGGCTGCAGGCAGCAATCGACGCCGGTTCGCTCGGCGACCTCACGGAAGATCTGGTCGACGCCATCCTCCACGAGGCGGGCCGCTTCGCCAGCGAGGAAGTGGCTCCCTTGCACAAGATTGGCGACGAGCATGGCGCGGTCCTGAAGGACGCCGCGGTGACCATGCCGCCGGGCTGGAAGGATCTCTACCGCCGCTGGATCGACGGCGGCTGGAATGCGCTGTCGGGGCCGGAAGAATTCGGCGGGCAGGGACTGCCGACGATGCTTGGCGTCGCCGCGCTGGAAATGTGGAACTCAGGCTCGATGGCGTTCGGCATCGGCCCGACGCTGACCATGGGCGCCGTCGAGGCGATCGAAAAACACGCCTCGGACGATCTGAAGGCAAAATATCTGGAGAAGCTCGTTTCCGGCGAGTGGATGGGCACGATGAACCTGACGGAGCCGCAGGCCGGCTCCGATCTCGCGGCATTGCGCGCGCGGGCCGAACCGGTGGGTGACGGTACCTACCGCATCTTCGGCCAGAAGATATTCATCACCTATGGCGAGCATGATTTCACCGACAATATCGTGCATCTGGTGCTGGCGCGGCTGCCCGATGCGCCGGCCGGTACGCGCGGCATCTCGCTGTTCCTGGTGCCGAAGTTCTTCGTCGAGGAAGACGGCAGCCTCGGCGCGCGCAACGACGTGTTCTGCTTATCGATCGAACACAAGCTCGGCATCCATGCCTCGCCGACCTGCACGATGATCTATGGCGACGGCTTCGCCAAGGATGGCGCCCCAGGCGCCGTCGGCTGGCTGATCGGCGAGGAGAACAGGGGCCTCGCCTGCATGTTCACCATGATGAACAATGCGCGGCTCGCGGTCGGCATGCAGGGCGTGGCGATCGCCGAAACCGCCACCCAGATGGCGCTCGCCTATGCCAACGAGCGGCGCCAGGGCAAGGCGGCCGACTTTTCCGGCGAGGGCATGGCGCCGATCGTCCATCATCCCGACGTGCAGCGCAATCTGCTGACCATGAAGGCGCTGACGGGAATAGCCCGCGCCATCGCCTATTCCTGCGCGCATGCCACCGACATGGCGCGCGCCGGCGGCGAGGCGGCAAAACACTGGCAGGAGCGTGCCAACCTGCTCACCCCGGTTGCCAAGGCGTTTTCCACCGATGTCGGCGTCGAGGTCGCATCGATCGGCGTCCAGGTGCATGGCGGCATGGGTTTCATCGAGGAGACCGGCGCGGCGAGCCTCTACCGCGACGCTCGCATCGCGCCGATCTACGAAGGCACCAACGGCATCCAGGCGATCGACCTGGTGACGCGCAAGCTGCCGCAGGCGGGTGGCGAGCATGTGATCGACTACATCAGGGAACTCGACGAGATCGCGAATGCGGTTGCCGCTTCGAATCGGATGGGCTTCGGGCAAACCGCCCTCTACCTCGAGCAGGCGCTCGACTGCCTGACCAGGTCGACACGCTACCTCCAGCAGCGCCTCGCCGATGGAAAAATCGACGATGCGCTGGCAGGTGCGACACCTTATCTCCGGCTGTTTGCCCTGACCGCGGGAGCCGCCTACCTGGCGCGCGGCGCGCTGGCCGAAGGCGGCGAGGAGCGGACCCCGCTCTGTCGCTTCTTCGCCGAGAACCTGCTCGGCGAGACGCGGGCGCTGGCCGACCGGGTGACGGGCGGAGCGGAAAGCCTGGCCGCCGCGGCAAAAACACTGGTGCATGGCTGAGGCGATGAGGGATTCCAGACGATGAGCGAACACATCATTCTCGAACGCCGCGATGCCATCCAGGTCATCCGGATGAACCGGCCCGACAAGAAGAACGCCATCACCCGCGCCATGTATGCTTCGATGGCGGCAGCGCTGCGGGAAGGCGATGCAGATGCAAGCGTGCGCGTCCATGTCGTCCTTGGCGTACCGGGCGCGTTCTCATCGGGCAACGATCTCGCCGACTTCATGGCGATCGCCACTGGCGGCGAAGGCGGCATGGAGGTGTACGATTTCCTGATCGCGCTGGCCGAGGCGGAGAAGCCGATCGTCTCCGGCGTCGATGGCATCGCGGTCGGCATCGGCACGACGATCAACCTGCACTGCGACCTCACCTTTGCGACGCCGCGCACCGAGTTCCGGACGCCGTTCGTCGACCTTGGGCTGGTGCCCGAGGCTGGCTCCAGCCTGCTCGCGCCGGCCGTGCTCGGCCGCCAGCAGGCGTTTGCGCTGCTCGGCCTCGGCGAAGGCTTTTCGGCCGAGCGCGCCAAGGCTGCCGGGCTGGTCTACGATGTCGTCGCGGAGGACACGCTGGAGACGGCGGTGTTTGCGGCAGCGGCGGCAATCGCGGCAAAGCCGCCGGAGGCCCTGAAGATCGCCCGCGACCTGATGCTGGGCAGCCGCGAGACGCTTGTCGCCCGCATCAAGGAAGAAGGTGCGCATTTCCGCGCCCGGCTGAAATCCGAGGAAGCGCGCAACGCGTTCATCGCCTTCATGGGCCGCAAGAAGGCGGGCTGAAGGGTTGCTTCGGTGGCGCCGCAGCGGCGAAAACGGCCAGCATCATCGCCGCGGTGAAAAAAATCGAAAACAGGTTTCCCGTGATCTACCTCATTCGGGTTAGGCACCCCATATGCGGTATCCAGCCAGGGTTGTATGCGGACTTCATACGAAGTCGGTAGCGACCTCGTGCTGGCGCCGGGGGGCCGGCTGGTTTAAAAGTCGGGCGGCTGAGCATGAACGAGGGCCAAACCACCATGTCGGCGACACGCCGCAAGCTGACCACTATCTTTTCCGCCGATGTCCAGGGCTATACGCGACTGATGGAGGCCGACGAGGAGGGTACGCTCGCCACGCTCAAGGACTACCGCGATGCCATGGGGCGGCTGATCGACGCGCATGGCGGCCGCGTCGTCAACACCTGGGGCGACGGGCTGATCGGCGAATTTCCAAGCGTGGTCGAGGCGGTGCGTGCCGCGGTGGACGTGCAGAGCGAACTTGCCCAGCGCAACGAAAGCCGTGCGAGTGAAGCCCGCATGCTGTTCCGCATCGGCATCAATCTAGGCGATGTCATCGCGGAGGGCGACGACATCTACGGCGACGGCGTCAACATCGCCGCGCGCCTGCAGACGTCCGCCGCGCCGGGCGGCATCGTCATCTCCAGCACCGTCTACGACCAGGTCCGCAACAAGGTGGCGGTCGGTTTCGATTTCCTCGGCGCGCTGGCGGTGAAGAACATCGACGAGGGCGTGCCAAGCTACGCCGTGCGCATCGGCGCGGCGGAGGTCGAAGCGCCCGCGGTCGCTGCCGCGCAGCATTTCGGGCGCAATGCCGAGCAGGAAACCGCTGCGAGGCCAAAACCGGCGCCCGGGGCATCGGCCGTGCCTGGTCTGGGTGTCTTCGCTTCCGTGCTGAAGCCGGTGGCCGATCGCAAATTCGGCATCCTGACGGTCGTCATGCTCGGCCTGATTGCCATCAACCTGCTGACGTTCGAGGGAACCTTCTGGGCAGCGTGGCCGCTGTTGGCCTATGCCGTCCTCAAGGGTCTTGGCTGGGCGAGGACCAACAGGCGCTTCGATCCCAGCATCGCCGTGCTGGGTGTCATCGGGCTCGGCATCGTGGGGATCAATCTTTTGTCCTTCCACGGCGAGTTCTGGGCCGTCTGGCCGCTGCTCGCCCTGGCCTTCGCGGCGGGCTTGCGATGGGTCATGCGCTCGCGCCCGGAAAGCCGCCAGCCCTGACGCGGCTGCAATAAAGGCCTGCTACGGATAAAGCCGGCTTTTCTCCCAGCCGCCGTCGGCTGTCCGGCTGAAGACGATGCGGTCGTGCAGCCGGAAGGGCCGGTCGTGCCAGAACTCGATCGCTTGCGGCACGATGCGGAAACCCGACCAGTGCGCCGGCCGCGGAATTTCGCCGATCGCGTGTCGGGCCGTGTATTCGGCGACCGCTTTTTCCAGCGCAAAGCGGCTTTCCAGCGGCCGCGACTGTTTCGAGGCCCAGGCGCCGATGCGGCTGCCGCGCGGCCTTGTCGCGAAATAGGCGTCGGCCTCGGCGTCGCTGACGATCTCGACCGGACCGCGTATGCGCACCTGCCGCCGCAGCGACTTCCAGTGGAAGCACATCGCCGCCTTCATCGTGGCCAGGATCTCGCGGCCCTTGGCACTCTCGAAATTGGTGTAGAAGACAAAACCCTGCTCGTCGAAACCCTTCAGAAGCACCATGCGCACGTCCGGCATGCCGTCGGTGTCGACGGTCGCCAGCGCCACGCCGTTCGGATCGTTCGGCTCGCTTTTGGTCGCGTCGGCGAGCCATTCCGAAAACAGCCGGAACGGTTCGGCATGCTCAGTAAAGTCACCCTCTGTTAACCCGTTTTCATTCATAATTTACACTTCGAATGGACTGCCTGCCGGGGAGATTGCCGATTGTCGCGTGGAGCGCAAGCGTTTGGGAAGAGCGATGCGTGGTCCAGCCGGTCGAAATGCCCGAAAGTGCTATTCGTCCTTGCTGCCCTGCTGCCGCTTTGCGCCTGTGCGTCCGGCCTCGATCTCTCCAAGGCGGAAGTCGACAAGACGCTCTATACCAGCGCGGTTCAGGCCGATCCCGGCGGCGGCGAGATGGATTCCACCGAACTTTCCGATGTCGCCACCATCCGCAACGCAATCTCGTCGGCGGATGTCGAAGAGGTGGGCGCGCAGCCGCTTGCCTGGGCGAACTCCGACACCGGTTCGCGCGGTTCGATCACCGACGTCGTGGAATACAAGGACAAGGGAGCGCTTTGCCGCCGCTTCCAGGCGAGCCGCGAACGTTTCGACGGCGTGGCGATGTTCAGCGGCGATGCCTGCCTGGTAACGGCGGGCGCCTGGCGGATGCGGGCTTTCAACGCACTATAAGCGGCCTTGCATGGCCCTTTACGTGTCCAAACGGCTGCCTGGCGCTTCAATGGGCTGGAATCTCTTCCTAGCACGACGCATATATAGGACGAAGAATCCTGCCCCTGTCGTCAGTGAGTCCAAATGCGCGATCCCTATGACGTTCTCGGCGTCGCCAAAGGCGCGTCGGCGAAAGATATAAAGTCGGCGTTCCGCAAGCTGGCCAAGAAATACCATCCGGACCAGAACCCGGACGACCCGAAGGCGAAGGAAAGGTTCGCCGCGGCCAACCAGGCCTACGAGATCGTCGGCGACGAGAAGAAACGCGCCGCCTTCGACTGCGGCGAGATCGACGGCGAGGGCAAGCAGCGGTTCCAGGGTTTCGAAGGCGCCCAGAGCGGCGGCGATCCGTTCGCCGCGTTCCGCCGCGCCCAGCATGGGCCGGGCGGTTCGCGTTTCGAGTTCAGGTCAGGTGGTCCCGGGGGCGAGGGGGTCGGCGACGACATTTTCAACCAGATTTTCGGCGACGCCTTTTCGCAGCGACCGGGCGGCAGGCCGGGCGGGCGCCAGCGTGCCGCCAAGGGATCGGACATAAACGCGACGCTCGAAATCGGCATCGAGGAGGCGGCGACTGCGGCAAAGGTCAATGCGGTTTTCCCGGATGGTCGCCGCATCGCCGTCAAGCTGCCAGTCTATGTCGAGGATGGCCAGGTGATCCGCCTGAAGGGCCAGGGCGAGCAACTTCTGGGTGGCGAGCCTGGCGACGCGCTGGTGACGATCCACATCCGCAGGAACCAGCGCTACCGGATCGAGGGCCGCGACCTGCATGCCGACCTGCCGGTGCCACTGCGCGACGCCGTGCTGGGCGCCAAGGTGGCGGTCGAAACGCCCACCGGGCGGCTTGCCGTCAACGTGCCGGCCTGGTCGAGTTCGGACAAGGTGTTGCGGCTGAAGGGCCGCGGCCTGCCGGAAAAGGCAGGCGGCCATGGCGACCTCTATGCCCACGTCCGCGTCATGCTGCCGGAAGGCGGCGATCCGGAACTCGAGGCGCTGATGAAAAAGCAGGGCGGGTGACGGCCAGGGCCGGATGGGCTCACCTCTGCGCCATGAACATGGCCAGGCTGTCCATTGAGGCGCGCGCGGGCGGTAATTACTGATAACGCTTCATGCGCCGAGACGTAACGGGCCGCTTCAGCCTGGAGCAAACAAATGCCGCTTCCGATGACGATCCGTCCGGTGGTTCGCCAGGACTTCGAGCGCTGGCTGCCTCTGTGGGACGGCTACAACGCCTTCTACGGCCGCTCCGGCGATACCGCACTTGCTCCTGAAATCACCGGGATGACCTGGTCGCGGTTTTTCGACGCCTATGAGCCGGTGCATGCGCTTGTCGCCGAGCACGAGGGCGAGCTTCTCGGGCTGGTGCATTATCTCTATCACCGGACTACCACGGCGATCGAACCGAACTGCTACCTGCAGGACCTGTTCACCAGCGCGGGATCGCGCGGCAAGGGCGTCGGCAGGGCGCTGATCGAGGGCGTTTACGAGCGGGCGTCGGCCGCCGGCTCGAAGCGCGTCTACTGGCTGACCCACCAGACCAACCACACGGCGATGAAGCTCTACGACAAGGTTGCCGATCATTCCGGATTCGTCAGCTATCGCAAGCTCTTCTGAGCTTTACGGATTGACGGAGCCCCCGGCGGAAGCCTCGTGCGGCAGCGACCAGCCGAAATAGACCTCCGCCTCGACGATTTTTCCATTTCTGATGGTCAGGACTTCGGTGTTGCGGAAGCCCTTGCCGTCGGGGCGCCGTCCTTCATATGTCACGAACACCCGCTCGCCATCGGCGACCAGGTTGATGAACTCGAACCCGGTAATCGTCCCGCTGTTGGGCCAGCAGCGATCGAAATAGGCCTTGCGGTCGATGCGGTTGTCGAGCGGACTGGTGAAGTGGAAATCGTCGGCGATGACGGCTTCGATCGCCGATCGGTCCTTGTCGACGTAAGCCCGGTAGCTCTTGCGGGCAACTGAGATCGGGTCGTTTTCCATGCGGTGCTCCGTTCGGTGGCGACAGGGTAACCATATCCAGGCTTAACCTGACAAATGGCCTTGGGTTCCTCTCGACGTGTCAGCAATCACGCACAGCCGGTTGCTCCCATCTTTGCTTGAAGCGGCGTTTTGCCTGTGCGATAGGCTGCCCAAGCAAATTTTCTGCGGAGAAACGTCATATGGCAGGTGGAAATGGCCTGATGGCCGGGAAGCGCGGCCTTATCCTGGGCGTCGCCAACAACCGGTCGATCGCCTGGGGCATCGCGAAGGCGTGTGCCGACCAGGGCGCCGAACTGGCGCTGACCTATCAGGGCGAAGCGTTCAAGAAGCGTGTCGAGCCGCTGGCGGCCGAGCTTCGCGCCTACGTCGCCGGTCATTGCGACGTGACCGAGAGCGAAACGCTGGACGCCGTTTTCGACAATGTCGAAAAGAAGTTCGGCAAGCTCGATTTCCTCGTCCATGCGATCGCCTTCTCAGACAAGGAGGAACTCGACGGCCGTTATGTCGAAACGACGCGCGACAATTTCCTGCGCACCATGGACATTTCCGTCTATTCCTTCACCACCGTCGCCAAGCGCGCCGAAAAGCTGATGGCGGATGGCGGTTCGCTTTTGACGCTGACCTATTACGGCGCCGAAAAGGTCATGCCGCATTACAACGTCATGGGCGTCGCCAAGGCGGCACTCGAAGCGAGCGTCCGTTACCTTGCCGTCGATCTCGGTGCCAGCAACATCCGCGTCAACGCGATTTCAGCCGGTCCGATCAAGACGCTGGCCGCCTCCGGTATCGGCGATTTCCGCTACATCCTGCGCTGGAACGAATACAACTCGCCGCTGAAGCGCACGGTGACGGTCGAGGAGGTCGGCGATTCGGCGCTCTATCTGCTGTCGCACCTGTCGCGGGGTGTCACCGGCGAAGTGCATCATGTCGATTCGGGCTACCACGTCGTCGGCATGAAAGCGGTCGACGCCCCGGATATCTCAACGGTCAAGGACTGACAGTCCGGCCTTCACCCCGCACAGATCGGCTGCCATGTATCCGCTCGTCTATTTCCTGCGCCATGGCGAGACCGACTGGAATGCCGAGGGCCGGCTGCAGGGTCAGGCCGACACCGACATCAATGCGCTGGGCCGCCGTCAGGCCGACCAAAACGGCCGGTTTCTGGCTGGCCTGCTCGGCAAGGCCGAAGGTTTCGATTTTGTCGCCAGCCCCATGCGGCGCACCCGCGAAACGATGGAACGGGTGCGCACCGCCATGGGCCTCGATCCCATGGACTACCAAACCGATGCGCGGCTGATCGAAGTGCATTTCGGCGACTGGCAGGGTTCGACCTATGCCGAGGTCGAGGCGCTGGCGCCCGGCTCGACGAAGGCGCGCCGCCGCAACAAGTGGAATTTCCAGCCGCCGGGCTCAGCCGGCGAGAGCTACGAGATGCTGAAGCTGCGGGTGTTGCCGTGGCTCGACGGCCTGACGCAGCCAACAGTGTGCGTCACCCATGGCGGCATCCTGCGGGTGCTGTTCCGGACCATCGCCAAGCTGCCGGAACGCGAATCCGCGAACCTGCATGTGCCGCAGGATCGCGTGCTCAGGTTGAAGGATGATGTCCTGGAGTGGCTGTGAACGGGCTTTCGCCCTCTATTGCGACAGTTCCATATCGGTGATCAGGTTCTCACCACCAACCTCGTCATAGGCGAGAATTACGTCCATGCCTTCCTTGAGGGCCGTGGTGTCGAATTCGCCGGGCAATTTGTAGGATTTTCCGTCGTTGAGGGTTATCGTCAGCGCCTCGGTGTCGATCGACTGGATCTGGCCCTCGGCCTCGGCAGCTATGGCGGCACCGGAAATCATCAGCAAGGCGGCGGCAGCGCCAATCAGTCTACGATTCATTCGTCTTTTCCTTTTTCGCTCGCTTGGCGGGGGGCACGTTGGACGGGCGGGTGAAGAGAACAGAAACAACCCGAATATGTCAAAACTAAAACCCTCACGGACGGTTTGACCCCCACAGAAAACGCCAATAGAAGGCAGCGGAGCATCCGGCTGCCGCCCGGATCGGGACAAAACGATAATGTCGCACAACACGTTCGGACATCTGTTCCGCGTCACCACCTGGGGTGAAAGCCATGGCGCAGCGCTGGGCTGCGTCATTGATGGCTGTCCGCCGAGAATACGCTTCACACAGGGCGAAATTCAGGCCGAACTGGACAAGCGCCGCCCCGGCCAGTCACGTTTTGTGACACAGCGCCGCGAACCCGACGAGGTGAAGGTGCTCTCGGGCTTCGTGCTGGACGGCGACGGCACGACCATGATCTCGACCGGCACGCCGATCTCGATGATGATCGAGAACGTCGACCAGCGTTCCAAGGACTATGGCGAGATCGCCAGGCAGTACCGTCCCGGCCATGCCGACTACACCTACCACATGAAATACGGCATCCGCGATCATCGCGGCGGCGGCCGTTCATCGGCCCGCGAAACCGCGGCCCGCGTTGCCGCCGGTGCGCTGGCGCGCAAGCTGTTGCCGGAGATGACGGTGCGCGGTGCGCTGATCTCGATGGGCGAAAAGCAGATAGACCGCGCCAACTGGGACTGGAATTTTATCGGCGATGCCGAAAACCCGTTCTTCACGCCGGATCGCGCGTCGGTACCGGTGTTTGCGGATTACCTCGACGGCATCCGCAAGGCGGGCTCCTCGGTCGGCGCGGTGATCGAGATCGTCGCCGAAGGTGTGCCGGCCGGCCTTGGCGCGCCGATCTACGCCAAGCTCGACCAGGATATCGCTTCGAACCTGATGTCGATCAATGCCGTCAAGGGCGTCGAGATCGGCAACGGCTTCGAGGCGGCGAGGATCACCGGCGAGCAGAACGCCGACGAGATGCGCATGGGCAACGACGACAAGCCGATCTTCCTGTCCAACAACGCCGGCGGCATTCTCGGCGGCATCTCGACCGGCCAGGCGATCGTCGCGCGCTTCGCCGTCAAGCCGACCTCGTCGATCCTGACGCCGCGCCAGTCGATCGACGTCGACGGCAACAATGTCGACGTCATGACCAAGGGACGCCATGACCCGTGCGTCGGTATCCGCGCGGTGCCGATCGGCGAGGCGATGGTTGCCTGTGCCATTGCCGACCACTATCTGCGCCATCGAGGACAGACGGGACGCGTCTAAGGCAATACCATGCAGATTGAGTCATCTCTCCACATTGGACCACACAGCGAAAGAGAACTTGAGCTTATGCTGAGTGGGGCTAAGCCGATGGCGCTTTTCTGGCTAGAACCTGGAATGAATGCTGAGGACGTCGGCGATGCGGGTTTCGAGGAGTATGTATCCCAGGGGCGAATACTGAAGTTCGTGGACTTCGATCCCGAGACTTCTATCGAAACCTACCGCTACTGTCTTCCCACGGAAGAATGGCGCGCCAGGTTGGGTCAGTTCATTGCGCGTATGTGCCGCGAAGGCACGGCTCACAGCGTGTTTACGACGGCGGACCTTGCAAGGCTTGAAGGCATGCTTCTCGGCTATCCGAAAGAGTCGGTGGAGGCTTTTGTTGCTCGATCGACCACCCTTTTCTCTGATGTATCTGGCCGAGGCTGAGCTCGAACATGGCATATGACCAAAAAAAAATAGTCGAAGCCCTGCGCGCCTTCGAGAATGGCGAGATCGTCGTCGTCATGGACGATGACGGGCGCGAGAACGAGGGCGACCTGATCGTTGCCGCCGTCCACTGCACGCCGGAGAAAATGGCGTTTATCGTCCGCCACACCTCCGGCATCGTCTGCGCGCCGATGCCGCGCGAAGAGGCGCGGCGCCTCAACCTGGCGCCGATGGTGGCCGACAACGATGCCCCGCATGGTACCGCATTCACCGTCAGCGTCGATTTCAAGCACGGCACCACGACCGGCATTTCCGCCGACGACCGCACGCTGACCGTGCGCAACCTTGCCAACGGCAATGTCGGCGCGGCGGATTTCGTCCGTCCGGGCCATATCTTTCCGCTGGTGGCGCGCGAGGGTGGTGTCCTGATGCGGTCCGGCCATACGGAAGCCGCCGTCGATCTCTGCAAGCTCGCTGGCCTGCCGCCGATCGGCGTGATCTGCGAACTCGTCAACGACGACGGCTCGGTGATGCGCGGCCCGCAGGTGACGTCCTTTGCCGAAAAGAATGGGCTCAAGCAGGTCTCGGTCGCCGACCTCATCGCTTACCGCCAGCGCCAGGAGACGTTGATCGAGCGCGTCGAGTGTTTCGACATGGAGACGCCGGGCGGCAAGGCCAGGGCATACACCTACACGCTGCCGTGGGACGTCATGCACCATCTCGCCATCGTCTTCGGCGACATCCGCGACGGCGAGGAAATTCCGGTCCGCCTGCATTCGGAAGACGTCGTGACCGATGTATTCGGCACCGAATACCAGCTGCACGACATCATGAAGTCGATGGGCGAGCGCAAGCGCGGCGTCATCGTCTATCTGCGTGAGGGCTCCGTGGGTGTTGCCCATCAGGGTCGCAACCGTCCGGCTGCGGGCGACCGCGAGGATCACGAGGAGGCCAGGCGGCGCGAAAGCGAGTGGCGCGAAATCGGCCTCGGCGCGCAGATCCTGAAAGATCTCGGCATATCGTCGATCAACCTCATCGCCTCGCGCGAGCGCCACTATGTCGGCCTCGAGGGTTTCGGTATCAGGATCGCCAAGACCGAAATACTGTAGGCTTAACCCGGGGAATTCAGCCCGGTTCGGCGAGTTCGCGCAGCGGATCGCCATGCGCCGGCCGCCAGCCGAGTTCACGCCTTGCCTTGTCGCCGCTCATCCGCTGGTCGAGCGCGTAGCCGCGTGCCCATTCGCCTTTTTCGGCGGCGATGGTGTTGGCGCGGACCGTCCGTAACTCTGGCGCCGCCAGGCCGAAGCGGCGCGCGATGGAACGCACGATCGAGCCGACCAGCAGACCGGCGACGGCAGCGCCGTTGTAACTGGCGCCGGCTACACCACGTTCCAGTGCCAGCCGGTAGAGCACCGCCAGATCGTCGGCATGCACGAGCGGCCAGTGGACATGCTCGCCGCCAACGATCGTGATTGGGCCGCCGGTACGGGCGTCCTCGACGAACGAGGAAAAGACACCGCCATCGTGGGTATAGACCATGGCGGGATGAATGATCAGCGCATCGATTTCCGGCGCTGCGAGTACGCGCCCGATGGTCGGCACCGACCATTCGAAGGCGGGCAGGGGGTCGAACGGTGTGGTTTCCGTGGCGATGCGCGCCCCGGTCTCACCGTAGAGCCAGCAACCGCCGGTGTAGACGAGGCGCACGCGACGGGGCATCGCGCCGAGCATCGGCAGGAGTGCATCGAGCAGCCGACGGTCGATGGCGTCCATCTGGTTGGAAAAGTCCGTTGCCGCGTGGATCACGGCATCGATCTCAGGCACCGACAACACCCAGCCGGCCGGATTGCGTATGTCGCCGCGAAGGATTTTCGCGCCGCGCGCCTCCATCAAGGTGGCGGAACGCTCCGAGCGCGCCAGTGCCAGCACGTCATGCCCTGCGGCCAAAAATTCGGAGAGCACCGCCGAGCCGATCGATCCCGTCCCACCCAACACCAGAACCCGCAAGGCGATCCTCCTGATCTGCAATCGAACTGGGCCACGCACGATGCGTGACCCAGTGAATGTTGCGACTGTCTCAACCGGTTCGCAGCTTCACTCGGCCGGCTGCGGCAACGCCCCGGATGGCGACCTGTCCCTCTGCCCGGCGAGTGTCTTCTGGCCGATCAACACGGTCAGCAGCGAGATCGTTCCAGCGGCCACCGACACCCAGAAGCCGTTGCGGGCGCCGAAATTGTCGATCACCCATCCCGAAACGAACGCGCCCAGGGCCATGCCGATACCGATACCGGTCATCACCCAGGTGACGCCCTCGGTCAGCATCGATTCGGGCACCCGGCGCTCGATCAGGCCGAAGGCGGTGATGAAGGTTGGCGAGATGGCCACGCCGCTGACGAAGACGGCAAGCGCCAGCAGCGGAACCGTATCGGCAAACAGCAGCGGAACCGAGGTGAGCGCGATGATGGCGACAGCGATGGCCAACTGGCGCTGCAGCGGCATGGTCAGGTTCAGCGCGCCGACGATCAGGCCGACGACGAACGAGCCGACGGCATAGACACCGATGACGAGGCTTGCCGCGTTGGGCTGGCCGAGTTCCTTGGTGATCGCCACCGCGCTCACCTCCGCCGTCGCGAAGATCGCACCGATGAAGATCAAGGCGAAGGTAATGATCTGGACCGGGCGCAGCATGATGGCAGAGCCACGCGTCCCATGCGCTACTGGCCTGATTGCCGGCTCCGTCGAACGCTGCAGGATGAAGGCGGCCGACCCTACCGCGAGGAACAACGTGCTTGCCAGTATTCCGGCTTCGGGAAATAGCGCGACGCTGAGGCCTACCGAAACCGACGCTCCGGCGATGTAGACGAGTTCGTCCGCCGCCGATTCGAAGGCGAAGGCGGTGTTGAGCTCGGGCCGGTCACGAAATATTTCGGTCCAGCGCGCCCGCACCATCGCCGGGATGCTCGGCATCGCCGCCGCAAGCAGCGCCGACAGGAACAGCGTCCACACAGGCCAATTCCAATGGGTGGCGGCCAAAAGAGCGATGAAGGCGACGACCGAAACAATCGTCGTCGGCACCACGACGAGGCTCTGCCCGACCCGGTCGATCAACCGCGAGACCTGCGGCGCTACAAGCGCGTTGGTCAGCGCGTAAGTCGCGGAAACCGCGCCGGCCAGCCAATATTCACCGTGCGTCTGTGACAGCATGGCGACGATGCCGATCGGCGCCATGGCCATCGGCATGCGGGCGACGAATCCCGCGGAGGCGAAGCCCTTGGCTCCTGGCGCCTTGAAGATTTCACGATAGGGATTAGGCATAACGCACTCCTGGATTTTGCGAGGAGCGCCACTTACATACGTGGCGTATGCAATCGAAATAGTTGCATACGAGGCGTATGTCAATTAGTATACGCGGCGTATGCGAAAAAATATACGTCGCGTATGAAAAAAAGGATGAATGATGAAAACGGCGCATAAGCCGCGTAGCGAAATGATCATGGAAACCCGGGCCAAGCTTGTCGCCTCGGCACGCCAGGCCTTTGGCACCGTCGGCTATGCGGATGCCTCGATGGACGATTTCACCGCCGCCGCGGGGCTGACGCGCGGCGCGCTCTATCACCATTTCGGCGACAAGAAGGGATTGCTCCAGGCCGTGATTGCCGAAATAGACGCTGAGATGTCGCAACGGCTGACTGTGGTGTCCGCCAGAGCTGAGAATCACTGGCAGGGATTCGTCGACGAGTGCGTCGCCTATATCGAGATGGCGGTCGAGCCGGAAATTCAGCGCATCGTGCATCGGGACGGGCCGTCCGTGCTCGGCGATCCATGGTCGTGGCCGACGCAGAATGCCTGCATTCGCGCGATGACGGGCAGTCTGGAAAAGCTCCAGAAAGAGGGACTGATCTCCAGCATCGATCCGGAGGCCGCGGCGCGGCTGATCAGCGGCGCGTCGCTCCACGCGGCGCTGTGGATCGCGAATTCCGATGATCCCGAGGCGACCTCGAAACGGGCGGTGAAAGCGTTCACCGTGTTGCTCGAAGGGCTTCTGAGGGAGCGGGGCGGACAATAGGTCGTGGATCAAGCCGCCAGAACCCAGCTTGCGAACTTTATGCCGAGCCGGGACGCAACCTTCTGCCGATCCAGCCCGACCGCCGTGTCATGCTGGGCGATCGCCAGTCGAACGCGCTCGATCGCTCCGGCTTCCGCAAGTTCGATGAGCGCAACGAAGCTGACTTGATCGGCATCGGACTTCCGCTCCACGATGACGTCGCGGACGAAACCCTGCTGAACTCGGATGACGGCATGCGTGCTTTCAAGCAGATCGACGAATTCGTCCCGTCCCGAGGCCTGCACCTCGAACTTGTTGATTCGGTAGACGGATGATGAGTCGCGCTGGCTTTCGGTCATGCGTTGATCCCCTCAAGGCCCTTACTCTGTCTGCGGTTTGACAGACGCTACGAGTTCAAGTGCAGTTGAGGTCAAGCCCGCTCATTTTTCTTTCGCACTGCACAAAAATCATGCAAAGGTTCCCCGAACGCGTTGAGGGAGAAGCAAGATGAGCGCGTCCACCGAGATCAGGACGCTGACCCCGCCTGACATCGTCGGGCGAAAGAACGGCACGCCGATCGTCTGCCTGACAGCGTATACGACGCCGATGGCGCGTCTTGTCGACCGCCATTGCGACGTGGTGCTGGTCGGCGACAGCGTCGGCATGGTGCTGCATGGCCTGCCGTCCACGCTCGGCGTGACGCTCGACATGATGATCCTCCATGGCAAGGCCGTCCGCCGCGGCGTCGAGCGGGCGCTGATTGTTGTCGACATGCCGTTCGGATCCTACGAGGAAGGGCCGGAGCAGGCCTTCCGCAATGCAGCAAGGATCATGGCAGAAACCGGCTGCGCCGCGGTCAAGCTCGAAGGCGGCAAAACCATGGCCGAGACAATCCGCTTCCTCACCGGCCGCGGCATTCCGGCGATGGCCCATGTCGGGTTGACGCCGCAGTCGGTCAATGTCTTCGGCGGCTACAAGGTGCAGGGGCGGGGCCATGACGCCGATCGCATCCTGCAGGACGCGGTCGCCGTTGCGGAGGCCGGCGCCTTTTCCGTGGTGCTGGAAAAGGTCGCGGAGCCGCTCGCACGCCGGATCGCGAAGAAGATCGGCATTCCGACCATTGGCATCGGTGCGTCCGCTGCTTGCGATGGCCAGATCCTGGTGGTTGACGATATGCTCGGCATGTTTTCCGCATTCCGGCCGAAATTCGTCAAACGTTACGCCGAACTCGGCGACCGGATGGATGCCGCGATCGCGGCCTACGCCGACGACGTGCGCGAGCGGCGTTTCCCGGGACCGGATCATGTGTTCGGCGATGTGCCGAAGGCCGTCAAGGGTGGCACCGCGGCATGAGCGTGCCGATCGTCCGCACGTTAGCGGAACTGCGGTCTATCGTTGCCGGCTGGCGCCGCGAAGGAGCGAAAGTCGGCGTCGTGCCTACCATGGGGGCGTTGCATCAGGGGCATCTGAGCCTTGTCGAGGCTGCGCTGGCGCACAGCGGCCGGGTGATCGTCACGCTCTTCGTCAACCCTAAGCAGTTCAACAATGCGGCCGACCTTGCCGCTTACCCGCGCACCGAAAACGAGGATGCCGCCAAGCTGGCGCCAACCGGCGCGCACCTGCTCTATGTTCCGAACGCGGAAGAGATCTATCCCGACGGCTTTGCGACCACCGTTTCGGTGAGCGGCGTCAGCGAGGGATTGTGCGGGGCTGGCCGGCCTGGCCATTTCGACGGTGTCGCGACCGTCGTCTCCAAGTTGTTCCTGCAGACTGGCGCCGATGTCGCGTTTTTCGGCGAGAAGGATTTCCAGCAACTGCATGTGGTTCGGCGCATGGCGAAGGATCTGGATATTCCGATCCGGATCATAGGTTGCCCGACCGTGCGCGAGCCGGACGGGTTGGCGCTGTCGTCGCGAAATGTCCGGCTATCGCCCGCCGACCGGGCGGCCGCGCCGAAACTCGCGGCCACCCTTTTCGGAGCCGCGCGCAAGCTCGCCGGAGGTGCCGACGCGGCGCCTGTCATCGAGGAAGCCAAGGCAGCCATCATCGATGTCGGCTACCGTTCCGTCGAATATCTCGAACTCAGGGCAGACGACAATCTGACGCTGCTGCCGCGAGCCGACCGCAAGGCGCGCCTCCTCGCCGCAGCCTGGCTTGGCGACGTCCGGCTGATCGACAATGTCGAGGTGGCGCCGGAAATCTAGCAAATCCGGCGGTTCATCCCCGCTCCAGGATCCGTCGCATCTCCTCGATGGCCGCTTCGCGCTGCGGGTCGGCGCCGGCGGCGTAAGGCAGGCTGAACGGCACCGGGACGTCGGGCTGCACACCGCTGCCTTCGAGGCGGATGTCGTCGCCGATCACCGCGTCGGAGACCGCGATCTCCAGCAGGCTGTCGTCGGGCAGCAGATAGGCGCGGCCGGCAAGCAAAGCACCGGCGGTGCGCGTGCCGACCAGCGGAATGTCATTGACCTTGAGCGCATAGGCGAAGACCTCCAGGCCGCTGCGCGAGCCTTCGTCGATGATCGCCACCACCGGCTTGTTCCAGCGGACATTGGCGAGCATCGCCTCGCCGTCGCGGTCGATCAGTCGGAACGGCGGCGTATCGCCGACGAACATCTCGGCGGCATCCGAACTGCCGCCGCCCCAGCGGCCGCGCAAGTCGAGCACCAGCCCGTCCGCGTCCTTCAGCTTGCCCTCGGCCAGCGCTTCGGCAACGGCGCCCATCGAATTGCGGGCTGCCAGCGTCCACAGACGGATGTAACCGATCTTGCGGCCGTCGTGCTCGACGACCGCGGCGCTGTCGGCGATCGCCTTTTCGAACATCGGCAGCGGCCGCAGCGATTCCACCTGGACCTTGACCGTCATCGGCTCCGCGTCAGGCCGCCGGCGCAGCTTCACCTCGACCTGTTTGCCGGCCTTGTCGCGGAAGGAGGTGATCTGGTGATAGGGTGCGCCGTCGACGGAAAGGACCTCGTCGCCGGTGAGGATGCCGGCACGGGAGGCGGGAGATCCGTCGTAGACGTCGGTGACGAACCACAGCCCGTTGCCTTGCCGCGCCACCATGCCGATGCCGGGATAACGCACGTCACCATCCGGCGGGAACAGCCGCCGCAGATCGTCGCGGATAGCGAAACGGAACACATCCGCCAGTTCGAAATAGTCGATCGTATCGGGTCGGAAATGCCCGGTATGGGAGGCCTGCAGGCTGGCGAGAACGGCACCGATCGCCGCGTCGACGCGGGCAGCCTGGCTTGTGGCCGACACCGGCGCCTTCGGGTCCTGGACCTCGCGCCGCACCGCTTCACCGAAACGGTCGAGCGCCGAAGCGTCGTGGAAATTTTTGTAGACCAGTTCGACGGCACGGTCGAACACCCGGTTTCCGGATTTCGGCGGCTCGGCCGCCTGGGCACCGAACGTGCCGCCGACGAGAAGCAGGATCGCCGCAATTCCGGGCCGGACCGATTTCAGCATAAGCGCCTCCTAGCATTTGCTAACAATAGGAGGCCGCCGAAGGCTGGAAAATGGCGGCGCCTGCCCTAGATGGCCGGAAATGCGGCGAATGCCGCAAATGTGATGGGAGGCAGGAAATGCTGGTCATCTGGCTGGGCGCCTTTCTGGTCATCGCCGGTGTGATCTTCCTAGCGAAGGCGGCGCTCGACCGCGGTCGGCTGAGCGGTACAAGAGAGGCGCCAGCCGATGTGAGGGACGGCACGCTCGAACCGCAGCATCGCGGCCTGCGTTTCCTCGGGCTGGCCAGCAACTGGCCGGGACTGGCCTTGATGGCATTCGGCGCCGTGCTGCTTCTGTTCGGCGCGGCGATCTAGGAATCTTACGCATGACGGTGCTCCGGCCGCTTGCCGGGACTGTCATTACCGTGGCGATGGATGCCGTGCCGCCGATTTGAGGCTTTCCTCGCCGGCACCGGCGAAAATCTCGCTCATGATGAGGTCGGGCAGCGGCAGCCGCCGGCCCCAGCCATGCGTTTCGAGATCGGGCACGGGGGCAAATTCGGAAACCCGGCCGACACACAGATAAGCCACCGGTACGACATGGTCGGGAATGCCGAGCAGGCTTTTCAGCGCGCCGCTGTCCAGGATGCTGACCCAGCCGACGCCGATGCCTTCGGCGCGCGCCGCCAGCCAGAAATTCTGTACAGCGCAGACAGTGCTGTAGAGGTCCATCTCGGGATTGTGCGAGCGCCCGAGCGGCGAGTTTTGGCTGCGGCTGCGGTCGCAGGTGATGCAGAGATTGAGCGGGCTCTCAAGAATGCCTTCCAACTTCAGCTTGCGGTAGAGCGCCTGCCTGTCGCCGGCGATGGTCTCGGCCTCCTGCCGGCGCGCGTCGAAAAACAGATCGCGGACCTTCCTGCGCCGCTCGCGGTCGCGGATGACGATGAAATTCCACGGCTGCATGAAGCCGACCGATGGCGCGTGATGAGCGGCAAGCAGCAGCCGGGCGAGTACCGCGTCGTCGAGCGGTTCGGGGCGAAAATGGCTGCGCACGTCGCGGCGCGTGAAGATCGCGCGGTAGACGGCATCGCGCGCGGTGGTGTCGAAGGAATTGTCCGAAATGGCATGAACGGCCGGCATCGCGTGTCCCCTTGCGATTCTGAATGGCGTCACGCCGCCTGACCATGCGGATGACAAGGCTTGCCGGGCCGGTCTTCTGGCTCGAGATCGTCCTGCGGCCGGCGTCTTCCCGCTTCTCCAGGAAGCAGTGACGTATGCCGGCGCAGTCCCTCCTACAGCGTTGGGCACGCCACGGATTTTCACCGTGTTCCCGATTCTCCCGCGTTGCCGCGGGCACCTAGCAACGCCACCCTACGGCCTGCGGCGGCGAAAGCCACTCCATATGCGACCGCTCAGGCTTCCCGGACGACGATTTCCCCAGCCATCGGGCCGGCTGGCGTGGCTTAAGCCGCCATAGCTGTTTAGACTGGTGGAATGACGACACGGCTCTATTCGCATCCGATCTATCTCGAACATTTGACGCCGCCCGGCCATCCCGAGCGGCCGGACCGCTTGCGGGCCGTTGCCCGTGTACTCGAGGACGAGGCTTTCGCGAAGCTCGACCGCATCGAGGCGCCGCTGGGCGACGAGGCGACGATCCTCTACGCGCATCCCGAGGAATTCGTCGAAAAGGTGCGCAGGTCGATCCCCGAGGAAGGCATTGTCAGCGTCGACGCGGATACGTCGGTCAGTCCGAAAAGCTGGGAAGCCGCGCTCACGGCGATCGGTGCCGCCAACGCTGCCGTCGACGACGTTTTTTCGGGGGCAGCGGACAACGTTTTCGTCGCCTCGCGTCCGCCGGGACATCACGCGGAAAAGACAACCGCGATGGGCTTCTGCCTGTTCAACAACGCGGCCATCGCGGCGCGTTATGCGCAACGGCGTCATGGCGCGGAGCGGGTGGCGGTCGTCGACTGGGACGTGCATCACGGCAACGGCACGCAGGACATTTTCTGGGACGATCCGTCGGTGCTCTACTGCTCGACGCACCAGATGCCGCTTTATCCCGGAACCGGTGCGAAGAACGAGACCGGCGCCGGCAACATCGTCAACGCGCCGCTGGCACCGCGGACCGGCAGCGACACTTTCCGCGACGCGTTTCTGTCGCGCGTGCTGCCGGCGATCGACAATTTCCGGCCCGACCTGGTCATCATTTCGGCCGGCTTCGACGCGCATCACCGCGACCCGCTCGCCGAGATCAATCTGACCGAAGAGGATTTCGACTGGGCGACGGGGCAATTGATGGGCCGCGCGACGCAGTTTTCGAACAACCGGGTGGTCAGCCTGCTGGAAGGCGGCTACGACCTGCAGGGCCTGGCTTTCTCGGTCGGTGCCCACGTCAAAAGACTGATGAAAGGATAGGCGATGGCCGATGAATTGAACGAGGACATCAAGGCCATGAGCTTCGAGCAGGCGCTTGCCGCGCTGGAAGCGATCGTCGATGATCTCGAGCGCGGCGACGTGCCGCTCGACCAGTCGATACGTATCTACGAGCGCGGCGAGGCGCTGAAGGCGCATTGCGACCGCCTGCTGAAGGCGGCGGAGGACAAGGTGGAGAAGATCAGGCTGTCGCGCGACGGCAAGCCTGTCGCGACGGAGCCGCTGGACGGCGAATAACTTGACCTTGCGACACTTTCTGCCCAGTTAAGAGGCCAGCAAACGGTAACGGAAACCCGGGAGCAGCCAATGTGCCGTAACATCAAGACACTGTTCAATTTCGATCCGCCGGCAACGCATGACGAAATCCGCGACGCCGCGCTGCAGTTTGTCCGCAAGCTGAGCGGCACGACCAGGCCGTCGAAAAAGAACGAGGAAGCCTTCTACCGCGCCGTCGACCAGATCGCCGAAACGGCGCACGAACTGCTGCATTCGATGGAAACGCACCAGCACCCGCGCAACCGCGAGGAAGAAGCCGCCAAGGCCAAGGCGCGTTCGGCGCTGCGGTTCGCCAGCGCCTAACGCAATTGATGACAGAGGCGCTCATATCGCTTTAGGATGCGACATGAGCTTCTTTCCCGCACGTGATCCCGAACCCGGCGACGCCTTTTCTTGCGATGCCATCGAGCTGATGGTGATCGCCAACGCGAAGGACATCGGCGGCTTCGAGGTACGGCGCGCGTTGCCGACCGCGAAGCGGCGCCTTGTCGGCCCGTTCATCTTCTTCGATCGCATGGGACCGGCGATCCTGCGGGCTGGCCAGGCGCTGGATGTCCGTCCGCACCCGCATATCGGGCTGGCGACGGTGACATATCTGTTCGACGGCAAGATCAGGCACCGCGATTCGCTTGGTACCGAGATGGTGATCGAGCCCGGCGACGTGAACCTGATGACAGCGGGCCGCGGCATCGTGCATTCCGAGCGCTCGCCGGAGGAGTTGCGCGGCAACCCTCTGTCGATTTCCGGGCTGCAGACCTGGCTGGCTCTGCCCGACGACAAGGAAGAGGTCGCGCCGGTGTTCGAGAACACCGGTCACTCGGCGCTACCCAAGCTCGATGCGGATGGGGTCTCGGGCCGCGTCGTGATCGGACAGTTCGATGGGGTGCGTTCGCCGGTCACCACCGCCAGCGACACGCTTTACGCCGATATCGCGTTGGCGCCGGGCTCGCGTGTCCGGATTCCAGCCGATGCCGAGGAGCGCGCGATCTATATCCTCGAGGGCGCGGTGACGATTTCAGGCGACCGCTTCCATCCAGACCGGCTGCTGGTGTTCCGCCCCGGTGACGAAATCGTCGTCTCGTCTGAAAACGGTGCCCATTTCATGCTCTTCGGAGGTGCTTCGCTTGGTTCCAAA
Organism: Mesorhizobium sp. ZC-5; assembly: GCF_025753855.1. Taxonomy (GTDB): domain Bacteria; phylum Pseudomonadota; class Alphaproteobacteria; order Rhizobiales; family Rhizobiaceae; genus Neomesorhizobium. Next base: position 52,301 of record NZ_JAOWPT010000018.1, on the reverse strand, counting down.
CGGTATATCTGGTGGAATTTCGTGTCTTCGTCGAAGGAACGCATCGAACAGGCCAAGGAGGAATGGAAGACCGGCCGCTTCGACATCGTTCCGGGCGACGAGGAGGAATTCATTCCACTGCCCGAATATTGACGCCTTTGGCGCCGATTGGGGCGCGTCACCAGTGCACATTTACTTTCCGGAGGGGAGGTTCTATCCCGGAAAGGATTTGGCCGAGCAAGCAGGCTTCTTTATTGTGAATCAGCCTTCGAAAACACCGCTTCTGGACAAGATCCACATTCCGGCGGACCTGCGCAAACTGCCAGAGAGCGATCTGCCGCAGCTCGCCAGTGAACTGCGGGCCGATCTGATCGATATCGTTTCGAATACCGGCGGCCATCTCGGCGCCGGGCTGGGCGTCATCGAACTGACGGTCGCGCTACACCACGTGTTCAACACGCCGGACGACCGGCTGATCTGGGATGTCGGCCACCAGGCCTATCCGCACAAGATTTTGACCGGGCGCCGCGACCGCATGCGCACGCTGCGCCAGGAAGACGGCCTTTCCGGCTTCACCAAGCGGGCCGAGAGCGAATACGACCCATTCGGTGCGGCGCATTCCTCGACATCGATTTCGGCCGGCCTCGGCATGGCGGTCGCCCGCGACCTTTCCGGCGGCAAGAACAATGTGATCGCGGTGATCGGCGACGGTGCCATGTCTGCCGGCATGGCCTACGAGGCGATGAACAATGCCGGCGCGCTCGATGCGCGGCTGATCGTCATCCTCAACGACAACGACATGTCGATCGCACCGCCTGCCGGCGCCATGAGCGCCTATCTGGCTCGGCTGGTTTCCGGCAAGACCTACCGTTCGCTGCGCGAAACGGCCAAGCAACTGGCCAAGCGGCTGCCGAAATTCTTGGAGGAAAAGGCCCGCCGTTCGGAAGAGTTCGCGCGCGGTTTCTGGACCGGCGGCACGCTGTTCGAGGAACTCGGCTTTTATTATGTCGGCCCGATCGACGGCCACAATCTGGAGCACCTGCTGCCGGTGCTGAAGAATGTGCGCGACACGATCGACGGACCGGTGCTGATCCATGTCGTGACGCAGAAAGGCAAGGGTTACGGCCCGGCCGAGGCTTCGGCCGACAAGTACCACGGCGTCAACAAGTTCGACGTTATCACCGGTGCGCAGGCCAAGGCGCCGGCGAATGCACCGAGCTACACCAAGGTTTTCGCCGACAGCCTGATCCAGGAAGCACGCGAGGACGACAGGATCGTGGCAATCACCGCCGCGATGCCCTCGGGTACCGGGCTCGATTTCTTCGGCGAGGCGTTTCCGGAACGCACCTTCGATGTCGGTATTGCCGAACAACACGCGGTGACTTTCGCCGCGGGACTGGCGACCGAAGGCTACAAGCCGTTCGCCGCGATCTATTCGACCTTCCTGCAGCGCGCCTACGACCAGGTCGTCCACGACGTGGCGATCCAGAAGCTGCCGGTGCGTTTCCCGATCGACCGCGCCGGTTTCGTCGGGGCAGACGGGCCGACCCATTGCGGGGCCTTCGACACCACCTACCTCGCCTCGCTGCCCGGTTTCGTAGTGATGGCGGCGGCCGACGAGGCCGAACTCCGCCATATGGTTCGTACCGCTAGCGCCTATGACGACGGCCCGATCGCCTTCCGCTACCCGCGCGGCAACGGCGTCGGCGTCGAGATGCCGGAACGCGGCTCGGTGCTCGAGATCGGCAAGGGCCGCATCGTCAAGGAAGGCACCAAGGTCGCGCTCCTGTCCTTCGGCACGCGACTGCAGGATTGCTTGATCGCGGCCGAGGAACTCGATGCTGCCGGGCTTTCCGCGACAGTTGCCGATGCCCGCTTCGCCAAGCCGCTGGACGAGGACCTGATCCGCCGGCTGGCGCGGTCGCATGAGGTGCTGGTCACCGTCGAGGAAGGCTCCGTCGGCGGTTTTGCCAGCCATGTGCTGCAATTCCTGGCGACGGAGGGCCTGCTCGACAGTGGCCTGAAGGTGCGGCCGCTGGTATTGCCGGACGCCTTCACCGACCATGCCAAGCCCGAAAAGATGTATGCCGATGCCGGGCTCGACGCCGCCGGCATCGTGCGCTCGGTATTTGCCGCGCTCGGCAGTTCGGCACAGGCCGTCAGGGCGTAATTTCGCGAGACCCCCACCATGGCAGCCGATTCCAGCCTCGAGCTCTTCAGGGCGACTGAGGTCGAACTGCCGTTCGTCATGGCGACGGAGCGGCTGGAGGGCTATGAGGAACTGGTGGGACGCTGGGATGAAGCGCGTCACCGGGCGGCCTTGTCGGATGGACGTCACGCCTATTTCATCGCGAGGATTGCGGATCAGCCCGTAGGATTCGCCATTGTTCGTGATTGGGCGTCACCGGAGAAAATGACGCTCATCAAACGCGTTGCCGTGTGCGATCCGAACCGTGGTCATGGTCGGGCGCTGCTTGGCGCACTGGTAGAAGCCGTCTTCAACGGAACGGATGCCTATCGCCTGTGGCTTGGCGTGTTTCCAGAAAACGTTCGCGGTCGCCGCGCCTATGAAGCCGCTGGCTTCGGGGCTGAAGGCGTGGCTCGCGGCAGCGCCTATTTTGGCGGCCGCCACCGCGACGAACTGATCATGTCCATCCTCCGTTCGGAGTGGGCTGCAGGTTAAGCCTATGGATTGCTCCAAGTTGTCGGTTCTAAAACTTTGTTTACGCTGAATTTTGGCGGTTTGCTTACCGTTTCTCTTGGTCGTTCCTTAGCTGGCGGTACGTAATAGTGCTTCCGGGCAAGGGAGCACTGCGGCATGAGAAAACCGGCGATGTTCGCGCTGATCGCGTCTTGCGCGGCCACGCCGGTGTTGGCTGGTGAAATGCCGCGCAGGAAGATCGATATTTTCGAGCGTCCATCCTACGACCGCAAGCTGGAGCAGGCGGTTATGCGCATCGTTGCGGGCAGGATCGGCGATATCAGGGGGCCGTTGAAGGCGGATGTCGGCCCGCTGCTGGTTGCCCTGGATAATGAACGTGCCTGGAATGCCGCGGCAAGCAGCCTGATGACGGCACCCCTGCCGCTGCGGCTGGCCGCAAGCACTTACTGAGGGCTTCTTGCATTCGCCGCCGGCTTTCTTCAATGAAGGCCGATGAAAGCCGGCCAATCCACTAACCAGCGCCTGAGACTTGACGAATTGCTCGTAAGCCGTGGCCTCTTCGCCAGCCGGTCTCGCGCCCGCGACGCGGTTGAGCGCGGCACCGTCACGGTCGACGGCCGTGCCGCCGCCAAGCCGGGACAGGCGGTCGCGGCGACGGCTGCGATTGCCGTTGATGACCCGGCGCAAGGCTATGTGTCGCGCGCCGCGCTGAAGCTGATCGCCGGGCTCGATCATTTCGGTTTCGATCCTGCCGGCTGCCGTGCGCTTGACATCGGCGCCTCCACTGGAGGGTTCACGCAGGTTTTGCTGGAGCGCGACGCCGCGTATGTCGTAGCGCTCGACGTCGGCCACGGTCAGTTGGATGCGGCGTTGAAGGCAGATCCCCGCGTCACCTGTATCGAAGGCCTGAACGCCCGCGACTTGAGCTTGGATCATCTTGTTGGCCGACGGCCGGACTTGCTGGTTTCCGATGTCAGCTTCATCTCGCTGACGCTGGCATTGCCGCCAGCGCTCGACCTCGCCGCACAAGGTGCGCGCGGGATCTTCCTGGTCAAGCCGCAGTTCGAGGCCGGGCGTGACGCCATCGGCAAGGGAGGGCTGCTGCGCGATCCCGCCGAGGGCCCAAGAATCGCGGAGGAACGGCGACAGTGGCTCGATGCGTTTCCGGGCTGGCGTGCGCTTGGCATTAGTTCGTCGCCGATCGAAGGCGGCGACGGCAACCGCGAATTCCTCCTTGCCGGGATCAAGGACCGATGAGCAGCCGTTTCACCATCGACCGCTTCGGCGCGCAGGGTGACGGTATCGCCAACACCGAAACCGGTCCGGTCTTCGTGCCGTTCACGCTGCCGGGCGAAGTGGTGACCGCGGCGCGCGAGAAGGATCGCGCCACGCTGATGGCCGTGCTGGAGCCGTCGCCGCTGCGGGTCGAGCCGGCCTGCCGTCATTTCGGCGAATGCGGTGGCTGTGCGGTTCAGCACCTGGAAGCGGGCGCGTACAATGACTGGAAACGCGACAAGGTCGTCGAAGCGCTCAAGCGCGAGCGGATCGAGGCGGATGTCGCCGCGACGATCCCATGCCCGCCGGCGTCGCGGCGGCGTGTCACTCTTTCGGCGCGCCGCACCGAGACCGGCATGCAACTCGGTTACAACCGTGCCCATTCTCATACGATCACCGACATCGAGGAGTGCCCGATCGCCGTGCCGGAGATCGTCGCCGCACTCGGGACGCTGAAGGCGCTGGGCGGGCTGATCTGCAAGACGGCGAAGCCGTTCCATCTGTCGGTGACGCAGACAGCGTCCGGCCTCGATATCGCCGCAACGGATTCGGGCGAGCTTGTCGGCGCTGCCCGCATAATGGCGTCGGATTTCGTCGCGCGCGAAGGTCTGGCCAGGCTCTCGGTCGATGGCGAGATCATCGTCGAACCGAGGAAGCCGGCGGTCTTTTTCGGGGACGTATCGGTTTCGCCGCCGCCGGGCGGGTTCCTGCAGGCGGTCGCGGCTGCGGAAAACGCGATGGTGGAACTTGTCGCCGGCCATCTCGCCAAAGCCAAAAAGATCGCCGACCTGTTTGCCGGTTCCGGCGCCTTTGCGCTGCGGCTGGCGAAAAAGGCGGAGGTGCACGCGGTGGAGGGCGATGGCGCCGCCCTTGCCGCGCTCGATCGCGGTTTCCGCTTTGGAACGGGTCTGAAACGCGTGATCGCCGAGCGGCGTGATCTGTTCCGCCGGCCGCTGACCTTCAAGGAACTGAACGCCTTCGACGGGCTGGTGTTCGATCCGCCGCGTGCCGGCGCCGAAGACCAGTCGAAACAGATCGCCCGCTCGGATATTCCCCTGGTGGCGGCGGTTTCGTGCAACCCGGCAACGCTGGCCCGGGACCTCGCTATCCTGATCGGCGGCGGTTACCGGCTCAAAAGCGTGACGCCGGTCGACCAGTTCTTGTGGTCGCCGCATGTCGAGGCCGTGGCGCTGCTGGAGAAACCGCGGAAAAGACGCTGAGCGTTTCTATCCCGATCCGAGCAGTTGTTTTGCGAAAGCCGGGACGATCTCGGTTGCGCGGCCATGGATCGCCTCGGCGAACAGGTTGCGCCCTCCGGAAGGTTCGAGGTTGAGTTCGACGGTGTAGGCGCCGGCGCTGCGTGCCTCCTCGACGAAGCCCGCAGCCGGATAGACGTTGCCGCTGGTGCCGATCGAGACGAACAGGTCGCAAGTACCGAGAGCAGCCTCGATCTCGTCCATTTGATAGGGGAACTCGCCGAACCAGACGACATCGGGGCGCATCAGGCCGGTGTGGTGGCAGGCCGGGCAGGGCACCGAAGTCGAAAGGTCGTCGCGCCATTCATGGCGGCTGCCGCAATTCATGCACAGCGCCTTGGCCAGTTCGCCGTGCATGTGGATGAGTTGGCGCGAGCCGGCGCGTTCGTGCAGATCGTCGATGTTCTGCGTGACCAGCAGGAAATGCGCATGAAACTCTCGCTCCAGCTCTGCCAGGGCGAAGTGGGCGGCGTTCGGCTCGACGCCGGCCATGCCGCGTCTTCGCTGATTGTAGAAATCGTGCACCAGGCCGGGGTTTCGCTCGAAACCTTGTGGTGTCGCCACGTCGCGATAGTCGATCTTCGACCAGATGCCGTCTTTGTCGCGGAACGTATCGACGCCCGATTCGGCCGAAATGCCGGCACCGGTGAGCACGACAATCCGTTCGAACCGCCTCAAACCCGCTTGCCCGCGATCAACCGGATGGAGCAGGCGATGAACAGGAAAGGCATGACCCCGAAAAGCATCAGCGCGTTCAAGTTGGAAGACGTCGCCGGCAGGTGGAAGACGATCAGATAGAAGATGAAGCCGGCGACCAGCCCCACCGCGGCGCAGGTCAGCCAGTTGTCGAGCCGGAACTGCCTGAGCAGCAGGAAAGCCGGCAAAAGCATGAGCAGGCTGGCGGCGTAGCCATAGGCGAGCGACGTCGCCAGGTAGAACCAGAACCCCTCCGAACCGCTACCCGCGAAGACGCCGACGATCGCCGCATAGAGAAAGGCGCCGAGCAGCGGGCCAAGTAAAAAACCGGCGACAAAACGCTGGTCGATCAAGGGCGAAGCGGTCATCTCTAAGCTCCCGGTGAATCACCGAAAGGGTATCTAGGCCCGCGTGCCGCCGACTGTCATCTGATTCATGCGCAGATGCGGCTGGCCGACTCCAACCGGCACGCCCTGTCCGGCCTTGCCGCACATGCCGATGCCGGTGTCGAGCTTCATGTCGTTGCCGATCATCGAGACACGGTGCATGGCATCAGGTCCGTTGCCGATCAGCATGGCCCCCTTGATCGGCTGCGTGACCTTGCCGTTCTCGATCATGTAGGCCTCGGTGCAGCCGAAGACGAATTTGCCCGAAGTGATGTCGACCTGACCACCGCCGAAGGAAACCGCGTAGATGCCTTTCTGCACCGACGCGATGATTTCTTCGGGCGTCTTGTCGCCGGAGGTCATGTAGGTGTTGGTCATCCGCGGCATCGGCTGGTGCGCATAGGATTCGCGGCGGCCGTTGCCGGTCGGGTCCATGCCCATCAGCCGGGCGTTCTGGCGGTCCTGCATGTAACCGACGAGCTTGCCGTCGTCGATCAGCACGGTGCGATTGGTCGGCGTGCCCTCGTCGTCGATGGTGAGCGAGCCGCGCCGCTCGTTGATGGTCCCGTCGTCGACGACCGTCACGCCCTTCGATGCGACCTGTTGGCCGAGCAGTCCGGCGAAGGCGGAGGTCTTTTTGCGGTTGAAGTCGCCCTCCAGCCCGTGTCCGACCGCCTCGTGCAGCATGACGCCGGGCCAGCCTGCCGACAGAACGATGTCGAACGTGCCGGCGGGGGCGGGGATGGCCTCGAGATTGACCAGCGCCTGACGCAACGCCTCGTCGGCGGCGAATTTCCAGGAATCCTCGGCGACGAACTCGCCGAAACCCTTGCGTCCGCCCATGCCGTGGGAGCCGGTCTCCTGGCGGTCGCCGTCGCCGACGACCACTGCGACATTCATGCGCACCAACGGACGCACGTCGCGCACCACCTGTCCGTCGGCGCGCAGGATCTCGATGTGCTGCCATGATGAAGCGAGCGAGGCGGTAACCTGGCGGACGCGCGGATCCTTGCCGCGCAGGAAGGCGTCGATTTCCTGCAAAAGCCTGGCTTTTTCCTCGAAGGACGGTGAACCGATCGGGTTTTCCTCGCCATAGAGATGGCGGTTGGTGCGTGCGGGGGCCGCGGCAAGCGTTCCCGAATAGCCGCCCTTGACGGCGGAAACCGCGTCCGAAGCGCGCAACAATGCGGCTTCCGACAATTCGCTCGAATGCGCATAACCGGTGGCCTCGCCGGCCACCGCCCGCAGTCCAAACCCCTGGTCCGTATTGAAGTTCGCGGTTTTCAGGCGACCGTTGTCGAACATCAGCGACTCGCTCTGGCTGGATTCCAGATAGAGTTCGCCATCGTCGGCACCGTTGATCGTGTCGGCAACGATACGGCGGATGCGGTCGTCGGAAATATCGAATTGGGCGGTGAGGGAAGGGGTCATCCGGCTCTCATGTTTGTGGAAGCCAGTAATCTATGTCCCATTCTCTTCCGCTTCCAGATCGGCGGCGCAAAATCTCGAAATTAAGCCGTATTGCATTGGACAGGATGTGGGTGAGTCGGCCGCCCATGCGCCAACGCGCGCCGACACGGCTGTGCGGAGCGGATTTGGAGGCGACCTTTCGGAATCCGGCCTCGATCAGGACGTGTCGAGGCGTTCCGGCATCGGCGGCCCAGGTGCGGAAGGGTAGCGCGACAGCCCGGCTGTTGCCGGGGCGAGGTTGCGGAGCGGACGATCGCGGCCGGCGAAGCGGCGGCCGAACGAAGCTCCGAATAAAGCCGCGCAGCCGCGGCGCATGGCGCCGGCCCCGCACCTGTCCAGTGCCTCGATTTCGCGCTTCACCGCACGCGCCGCCGCCCGGAAGCAGCGGGAAAGCCGCCTGGCCTCGGCGAGACTGTCGCCGCGCTGCCACAGCAGGGCCAAAGGCGCCGGCCCGGCCTCGGCGATGCGCTCCAGCGCGGCGGCTTCGGCCGGTCGCAAAATCCACAGGACAAGGCGCCGCGCCGGACGCGACCGGGTGCAGATGCGGTCGCACAGGGCGGCGAGGGCGCAGAACAGTGCGACGATGCGCTTCAGCACCTGCCTTTCCCTCTCGATCGCCGCGCTCCAGTCCATCTCCGCCTCGCTCCGGTTACATGGCGTTTATTATGAGGGAGGCCGAGAGGGGGTGGATTGATTTGAGGAAATTATTCCCAATTATATACTTGACAAAGTACGCCCGAATGTCCGATAAAAAGGACAACGGAGCGAACTTCAATGAACCTCGACCACGCAATCTTTCAGGACGCAGACGCAGCCCGCATTCATCTTGAAGCGCAGCGTTGGCCGCATGGCCCTAACTGCCCGCATTGCGGCAACGCCGACGCAACCCGCATCACTAAGATGGAAGGCAAGGCTCATCGCCCCGGCCTGTACAACTGCATGGAGTGCCGTGAACAGTTCACCGTTACCGTTGGCACCGTGTTCGAGCGTTCCAAGATTGCCTTGAACAAGTGGTTGCTGGCGACATTCCTGCTTTCCTCGTCAAAGAAAGGCATGTCCTCGCACCAGCTCCACCGCATGTTGGGCGTCACCTACAAAACCGCTTGGTTCATGGCTCATCGCATCCGCGAAGCCATGAAGGAGGACGTGAAGTCAGCCGGTCCTTTGGGTGGCGAAGGCAAAACCGTCGAAGCCGACGAAACCTATTTCGGACCCAAGGATACGGTTAAGAAACGAACCATTCGCGGCAAGCCTTCCAACTCTTCCAAGCGCTCAATCGTGGCTCTGGTTGAGCGTGGCGGCAAAGCCCGTATGTTCCATGTCGACCGCGCTACCACGGCGTCTGTTCGCGATGTTCTGGTGCGCAACGCCGACCGCAAATCCACGCTCTTCACCGATGAGTCCAATTTCTACACCTTCACCGGCAAAGAGTTCGCGGACCACGCCACCGTCAAGCACACTGGCGGCGAATACGTTCGCTACGAGGCAGACCGCGTTGTCCATACCAATACGATTGAAGGCGTGTTTTCAGTTTTCAAGCGTGGCATGATCGGCGTTTATCAGCATTGCGGCGAAGCACATTTGCATCGCTACCTTGCCGAGTTCGATTTCCGCTACAATCGCCGCACGGCTCTCAAAGTGTCAGACAACGAGCGCCACGACCAGTTGCTTGCCATGATCGAAGGAAAGCGTTTGACCTATCGGCGGATTGGTGAAGCCGATCACGCCTAAACAAAAAGCACGCCGACTCCTAAGGCTGCGAAAAAAGAGCTAGTGTCCCTTCGAAAAACTGGAGGGGACTGTTTTATGACCGGCCAAACAACTGATCTACATCGTGCAAAGAGGGGGGTGGCAATCCTCGCTGCTTGCGTCGTTCAAACTCTAAATGAATCAGATCCATCCTTTGAAGAGCGTTTTTTAGAACGGCTACGCCGGGCATATTCTGAGCTTCGCGACAACACCGAGGGGGACGTGATTCAAGAATTGGAGTTGCTATCTTGGACAAGGGAATACCTCACCGGATTCAGTAAATTTACGGGTCAAGGAAAGCCATTTTTGTCTGACTGACCCAAAGACAATTCACGCTAAATTCACGAATCGGAACCTATAGTGTTGACATCCGTTAACAGTCGTACCATTTTGGTGACGGTCGAATGAGTGCCCGCCCCAAGCATCCTAATAAGGAAATTGAGGCCGCTGTATCTCATCTTGAAAGCCTTGGATGGTCATGGAAAAAGCCCGGCAAAAGTGCCCATGCGTGGGGTCGAATGCTGTGTGCACAACACGATCGATCCGGTTGCCAGGTATCGGTTTGGTCTACACCCAAAATGCCGGAAGACCATGCAAAGCAATTGATTGGCCACGGGAAACGATGCGCTCACGTTAAGGAAGGAGGCGAAGAATGAAGACGTTTGAATTTTCGATTGTAGCCTCGGGACTAGACCATGAGGCGGACGATTTCGAAGACCGGTTTTTCGAAGCCGGTTGTGATGATGCGACCATCGCTTTTGCGCGAGGCGCCATCATTCTCCAGTTTGCGCGCCAAGCGGAAACGCTAGTGGATGCTGTAAACTCGGCTGTGGAGAACGTTAAGGCTGCCGGAGCATCTGTGGAACGTGTCGAGCCAGACTATCTCGTTAGCCTTTCCGAGATAGCCGAGCGGGCCGGACTGACGCGCGCTGCAATTACGCAGTACGCTAAGGGCGAAAGGGGCAAGGACTTTCCCCTGCCCATAGCGCGAGTGACGACAGACAGTCCTCTTTGGGATTGGACCAACGTTGCTAAATGGTTGCGTGGGCGAAAACAAATCTCGGATGAGGTTGTTCGTCAGGCCGAAATCCTTCGCGACACAAATGCCGCTTTGGAGGATGAACATCACAAAGAAGCGCGGTTATGCGCTTAGCCTTGAAGCCCGCCACGTGCGGGCTTCTTCTTTTTCGGTGTAGCTTTTCCCTTTTTTGATTTTGCGCCTTCAGCGTGCGGCGTCGGCGGCGTCTTAAGCATCCGCTTTAGCGTCTCGTTGAACTTCTTTTCGTCGGATTCCGGCATGTTCTACCCGTTATCCACATTAGTGACACACAAGATATTGGGGTCACGTTTCTTACCAGAAACGAATCCTTGACGCACCAAAACGAGTCGCCTTTGGTTGTTAGGCCAGCGCGATGGAGGGGTGCGATCACTTCCTACGGCGCACACACCCGCCCAATCGGCTCGCTGGCTGGCGTACCCGGCAACTTTGCGGGTGCCTTCTGCCCCGATCCATCGCGGGGCAGTCGTATTGGGGACGGTATGGTTACGGGCGGCTAGATTTCCGACCTTGCTCCCGTGGGTTCGATCCCCACCGTCTCCATTCTTTCCACAATATGCGAGTCCGCAAATTTGTGAACCGCCAATTAGGCGAAAACGCATACTCCAATTCCAAAAACCCGGCCTGTCACGCAAATGCCACTCTAACCGAATCACCCATACTTTGTCACGTATATAATTAGGAAATTATTCCTGACGGGATGCCGACATATCGAGCCGGTCTGCTTGCTATGACCCCTCTCCGACCCTTCGGGCCACCTCGCCCCAAAGGGCGAGAAACTCCAGTTCTGAAACGCAAGCGCTGGTCCAACCTGGGTTCCTCGCCCCTTGGTCAGGAATTTACCCCCACCCCTAACCCCTCCCCTCAAGGGGGAGCGGGACTTGGCGGGCTGTCCTTACACCGCCAACCTTGGAGGTTTCCGATCGAAACGGCGGTTAACAGTCCCCCTCCCCCTTGAGGGGAGGGGTGGGGGTATGAAGCCGACCGCGAGCTTCAAGTTTCCCGCCATTAGGTAGCAGCCGCTACCAGGTCTGCATCACGGTCAGCCAATGGCCGCAATGGGGTGGATTCCTGCTGGGCTGCTTCTAAGCGCCTAAGTTGGGGAAGCGGCCATTCAGTTAACGACCAGATCGAACATACCGGAAGCTACAAGGCTGATCTGCCCCAATTGAAGGCCGCTAACACCTGGCCGAACGTCATCACGCTGGGGACAAGAAGCAACAAGATGCCGAGGCTATAGGATAGGAGTACGGCCCGCCTGCTTTTCGGATGCGAGACATTGAGGAGCCGGTATAGCTCTCCCATTGGATCCGCCAAGCTATTCGGATCGATATCCCGTCTTGCGCCGTCGTAGCTAAATTCCGGCGCGTCGTTAGCAAGCGGCTCGGTCTCAGTTCCTAATTTGATTAGTTTTAGCAGATAGTCGTGGTTTCGAGGTTGGCTGAAATAGGCTTTCTCAGCGTCAAAAAACGCGGCGGCCGAATCGTACTTTTTAATGAGTGACGGACATCTCAGGCCGTACAGCGCCGCACCTATCGCGATCGAACAGGCGCCGAGATAGAGCAACAGAAGCCGCAGCGATGGAGCACAATTGGCCGCCCGGCAAAAATCAGTATGTAGGCTAAGATATTTTACGATTTCCGCGTTGAAGAGCAGGAGGTAACCTACCAAGGGCACCGCAATAGTCGCCGTAGCAACGGGCGAGTTTCCTAATCGCCGCAGGACACTCCACCTCGATCGATGATCTAGCATACACATGTACTCACTCCGCGCGACCCTTTCCCAGATGTACTCTCACTTCCGCAAATATGGCCAGCCGTAGCTCGTACTCAAACAACGGATTTTCGAATGGCTGATTTCAAGTTCAGGCGCGTACCAGGGCAATTCTGCCAGGACGCAATCCCTGGTCATGATGCCCGTGTAGCTCCGTTCCGATCGCCCATATTGAGTTGCGGCTATGCTGGATGCGGGTGATTGGTGCAGCTGGGTGAACGACAACAATGAGGTCGAATGCGGCCTTGGTGGCTGTTGCTACTGAATAGCGAAGTTTCCATATGCGATTGCACTGCCCCTCTGGGGAGAGGTGTCGAGCCCAGCGGCAAAGCCGCCGTCAGCGAGACGGAGAGGGGTTAAATGGAGAGGTTCGAAACAGGGCGTGGTTCAGGCCGCCGCTCTGAACTTCCGAGCAAAAATGCCGGGCGTCTCAATAGTCGATCACGCCGTCCAGAGCGTAATGCTTCACCGTCTTGCGGTTGGCGATCAGTTCATCGACGGTCGGCTCACCCTTCATGGCGCGGGAAATGGCGAGCTTCGTGGCATCGTAATTGGTCCGGTAGAGATCCTTCCGGTCGAGGTTTTCGTCGTCGGCGCAGCGCGGATCGAGCCAGACGGTGATGATCATGCACAGCTCGTCCGTCTGATCGCGCGGCAGGATGCCTTCCGCCAGGCAGTCGACGATCGCGTCGCCCATGGCTGCCTGCACAACGCCTCCGAGCAGTTCGGCATAGGCCATGTTCTTGATGGTGACCTTGGTGGTCATCATCGTCGCCGGCTTGACCGCCTGATTGAGGTCGCGCACGACGAACATGCGCGTGTGGCCCTTCACCTGGCCCATCATCGAGGCAAACGCCTGGCCGACCGGCCCGCGGATCGAGCCGATCACGACCTCGGGCATGGCATCGGTGGCCTGGCCCTCGGCAGCCAGTACGGTCGCTTCGCCGGTGCGCAGCCAGATGTCAGTCATCAGATATCTCCGTGATCTTGAGATGGGATGCGAGCCGTCGAAACCGGAATTCCCGGTTGCCGCGATGGGGCAACTGCTTACGGCAGCGCTTCGAAACCTGGGCCGAAACCGTTGAGGTCGACGGGGATGCCGACGCCTTCCTCGGGCGTCTGGAAGACGATGAAGGTGGCGGCCTTGCCGGTCTTCAGCGTGTCGAGCAGCGGTTTCTCGAGGATGACCTCGGCGTAGCAGCCGTCGGCAAAGCAGCGCACGAAATAGGCGCGGCCGATGTCCTTGCCGTCAACGTTCAGGCCAAGTCCGTTGGGCAAAAGCACGCCGAGCGGCGCCAGCACGCGCAGGATTTCCGCCTTGTTGTCGGCTGTACGCAGGACGACGACCGACAGGCCGATTTCGGGACGGTCCTCGGCGACCACATTCTGCATCATCGCGCATTGCTCGGCTGTCGCTCCGGCCGGCGTGTCGCAGATGATCGACCACGCTCCATGCGTGGACTTTACCGTGCCGGTCTGCTGCTGCGCATGGGCGGGAAACGCCAGCGCGGTGGTTGCGGCAAGGAGAACGGCTGCTGCCGACGATCTAAAAAGCCTGAATTTCATGGTGGCTCCGTGCGAATCACGGCACTCTAGACCGCGACCATGGCAAGTGAAAGAACAGGCAATCGACAGAAGCCTGTGCAAATGGCGAGTTTCCACGACATTCGTCACGAAAATCCGCCTGAATTGCGGCCAAATCCAGCGGCTCGGCGCCACGACGGCGGCATGCCTGCCCGCCGCGGCAGAGATGGGCGCCCTCGTGCTTTCGTCAAGCGACGGCCTCGCGCGCAAAAATGCCGCATGGTTTCCGCCGCTCCTTTCTTGCGGTCGGAAAGAGAGTATGGTTTGAACGCCGCAACAGGCTCCGGGATTCCCGTTCCGGTGTCATTCCACGTTCGCGGGTACGTTTCGCCGCGTTGAATTGGGAGATGAAGAGGGCGATGAAGAAAATCTTTGCTGGCGCCACTGCTCTAGCCGCGTTCTTCACGACCGCTGTTGCCTTTGCCGACCAGCCGAGGCCATGGCAGTGGCGTTTCCAGGAGGCCGCCACCGGCATCATGGAACAGATCGAGTGGTTCGAGCGCTACACGCTCTGGTTCATCATTCCGATCACGCTACTGGTGCTGGCGCTGCTTGGCTGGTGCATTTTCAGGTTTCGCGCGAGCGTCAATCCCGTCCCCTCCCGGACCAGCCACAACACCCTGATCGAGGTGATCTGGACGGTCGGACCGGTGGTCATCCTGCTGTTCCTCGCCATTCCGTCCTTCCAGCTGCTGACCGCGCAGTACACGCCGCCGGAAGAGCCCAAGCTGACGATCAAGGCGACCGGCAACCAGTGGAACTGGGACTACGAATACCAGGTCGAGGAGCCGCTTTCCTTCAATTCGGCGCTGCTTGCTGACGACGCTCGCGCCGCTGCCGGAAAGGAAGACCTCGGTGTCTTTCCACGGCTGCTGGCCGTCGACAACGAAGTCGTCGTGCCGGTCGACACGACCGTGCGCGTTCTGGTGACAGCGGCCGACGTGATGCATGCGTTCGCGATGCCCGCCTTCGGCGTGAAGACCGATGCGGTGCCGGGCCGCGTCAACGAAATCTGGTTCAAGGCTAAGAAGGAAGGCCTCTATTACGGCCAGTGCTCCGAGCTGTGCGGCAAGGACCACGCTTATATGCCGATCGCGATCCGGGTCGTTTCGGATGCGCAGTACAATACCTGGTTCACCGCGGCCAAGACCGATCTCAACGGCGCCAACAAGGCGCTGATGGCGGCAGTCGACGGCAACCGGAACGTGGCGGCCGCCGGCAATTGATGCGGCGGACCGGACAGGAATAAGGAACGGAGCGGAACATGGCAGGCGCGGCAGCTCACGACGACCACGACCACAAGCCGTATCACGGCTGGGTTCGCTGGGTTTATTCCACGAACCACAAGGATATCGGCACGCTCTACCTGATCTTCGCAATCATTGCGGGCATCATTGGCGCCGCCTTGTCGGTCGTCATGCGCATGGAACTGCAGGAGCCGGGCATCCAGATCTTCACCGGTCTGGCGCAGATGGTCTATGGGCTGAACGGCGATGCCGCCATCGACGGCGGCAAGTCGATGTACAACGCCTTCACCACCGCGCATGCGCTCATCATGATCTTCTTCATGGTGATGCCGGCGCTGATCGGCGGCTTCGCCAACTGGATGGTGCCGATTATGATCGGCGCGCCGGACATGGCATTCCCGCGCATGAACAACATCTCGTTCTGGCTGCTGCCGCCGGCTTTCTTCCTGCTCATCCTGTCGGCTTTCATGCCGAGCGCTCCCGGTGCCTATGGTGTCGGCGGCGGCTGGACGATCTATCCGCCGCTTTCGACATCAGGCCAGCCCGGTCCGGCGATGGACCTGGCGATCCTGTCGCTGCATATCGCCGGCGCGTCGTCGATCCTCGGCGCCATCAACTTCATCACCACCATCTTCAACATGCGTGCGCCGGGCATGACCCTGCACAAGATGCCGCTGTTTGCCTGGTCGGTGCTGATCACCGCCTTCCTGCTGCTGTTGTCGCTGCCCGTGCTGGCTGGCGGCATCACCATGCTTTTGACCGACCGCAATTTCGGCACGACCTTCTTCGCGCCGGAAGGCGGCGGTGATCCGATCCTGTTCCAGCACCTGTTCTGGTTCTTCGGCCACCCGGAAGTCTACATCCTGATCCTGCCCGGGTTCGGCATCGTCAGCCACATCGTGTCGACCTTCTCGAAGAAGCCGATCTTCGGATATCTCGGCATGGCCTATGCGATGGTCGCCATCGGCGCGGTCGGCTTCGTGGTGTGGGCGCACCACATGTACACGACCGGCCTGTCGCTCGACACGCAGCGCTACTTCGTGTTCGCCACGATGGTGATCGCGGTGCCGACCGGCGTGAAGATCTTCTCCTGGATCGCCACCATGTGGGGCGGCTCGATCACGATGCGCACGCCGATGCTGTGGGCGATCGGCTTCATCTTCCTGTTCACCGTCGGCGGCGTCACCGGCGTCCAGCTTGCCAATGCCGGTCTCGACCGTTCGCTGCACGACACCTATTACGTGGTGGCCCACTTCCACTACGTGCTGTCGCTCGGCGCGGTGTTCGCCATCTTCGCCGCCTGGTACTACTGGTTCCCGAAGATGACCGGCTACATGTATTCGCCGTTCATCGCCCGCACCCATTTCTGGGTGACGTTCGTCGGCGTGAACCTGGTCTTCTTCCCGCAGCATTTCCTCGGCCTTGCCGGCATGCCGCGCCGCTACATCGACTATCCGGATGCCTTCGCCGGCTGGAACATGGTTTCGTCCTACGGATCGTACCTGTCCTTCTTCGGCATGATCATCTTCCTGGTCGGTGTCTTCGAGGCATTCCAGAAGAAGCGTGTCGCCGGCGCCAACCCGTGGGGCGAGGGCGCAACCACGCTGGAATGGCAGTTGCCTTCGCCGCCGCCGTTCCATCAGTGGGAACAGTTGCCGAAGATCAAGTAATAGCGGCATATTAGCAGCAGGATCGTCGGCGAACGGCTGGCGGTCCTGGCCAAACGGAGAGACTGGAACTCGTACGCATGGCCGTGGTTCACCACAACCGACTGGACGATTCCGGCATTCGCATGTCGGAAGCGACGGCGGGCGATTTCTTCGCCCTGCTGAAGCCGCGCGTCATGTCTCTGGTTGTCTTCACGGCCTTTGTCGGACTTGCCGCCACGCCGGGCGCCGTCAACCCGCTCATCGCGATCATCGCCATCCTGGCCATCGCCGTTGGGGCGGGTGCGTCGGGTGCGCTGAACATGTGGTATGACGCCGACATCGACGCCTTGATGACGCGGACCTCGTCGCGGCCGGTCCCGGCCGGCCGCGTTCAGCCCGGTGAGGCGCTGGCTTTCGGTCTTGTGCTTTCTTTCCTGTCGGTGATGACGCTCGGCGTGCTGGTCAACTGGCTGGCGGCGGCGCTGCTTGCCTTCACCATCTTCTTCTACGCTGTCATCTACACGATGTGGCTGAAGCGCGCGACGCCGCAGAACATTGTCATCGGCGGCGCTGCCGGAGCCTTCCCGCCGATGATCGGCTGGGCCGCGGTGACGGGCGCAGTCAGCCTCGAAAGCGTCATTCTCTTCCTGATCATCTTCCTCTGGACGCCGCCGCACTTCTGGGCATTGGCGCTGTTCAAGTCGGACGACTACGGCCGCGCCGGCATTCCGATGATGCCGAACGTCGCCGGACATGCATCGACGCGCCGCCAGATATTTGCCTACGCGCTTCTCGTGGCGCCGGTTGGCGTGCTGCCGTGGTTCCTTGGTTATACAAGCACGGCTTATGGCATTGCCGCGGCCGTACTCGGCGCAGGCTTCGTCTGGTACGCCTGGAAAGTGCTGACGATGCCGGCAGACGACGCGAAGATGCGGCCGGCCAAGGCGCTGTTCGCCTACTCGCTGCTCTACCTCTTCGGTATTTTCGCCGCCTATCTCGCCGACAGCCTCGTGGCGCGTTGGATCGTGCTGGCGGGAACCTGAACGGTGCGAGATGAAGACATGGTGACGTTGACCGACAGTCAGAAGAGAGCACGTCGCAGCCGCTCGATCGCGATCGCGCTCGCGCTCGCCGCGTTCGTGGTTATCGTCTACCTCGGCAGCATCGCGAAGTTCGGCCCGGCGCTACTTGATCGGGCGATGTGAGTGACATGATGAGCGGCCAGCCTACGTCCAAGGTTCCCGGGAAAGAGCGCAGCAACCGCGTCGTGGCCGCGGCGTGCCTGGCGTTCTTCGCCAGCATGATCGGCATGGCCTATGCCGCCGTGCCGCTCTACGCCATGTTCTGCCAGATCACCGGCTACGGCGGCACCACGCAGCGGGTCGAGCAGTATTCCGACAGGGTGCTCGACCGCACCATCACCGTGCGTTTCGACGCAAATGTCTCGGGCGGGCTTCCGTGGGATTTCCAGCCGCTGCAGCGCGACGTCACCATGAAGATCGGCGAAACGACGCAGATCGGCTACAAGGCGCGTAACCTGTTCGACACGCCGACCAACGGCCGCGCCTCTTTCAACGTCACGCCGGAAATGGCGGGCGCCTATTTCAACAAGGTTGAGTGTTTCTGCTTCACCGACACCACGCTGAAGCCGGGCGAGACGCTCGACATGCCGGTCGTCTTCTATGTCGATCCAGACATCGCCGACGTGCCGGAACTGAAGGACTTGAAGACGATCACGCTCTCCTACACCTTCTTCCCGATCGAGGGGGAAAAGCCGGTGGCGGTTGCGCCAGGGGCGGAAGACGGGAAAGCAACAGCGAACTCCACCGGGGGCTGACATGGCTGACGCACACGCAAAACCGAACCACGACTACCACATCATCGACCCAAGCCCGTGGCCGTTCATCGGCTCGGTCGGCGCACTGGTCATGGCGCTCGGCGGCGTCGCCTGGATGCAGTATCTGAAGAGTGGCGATTTCCCGGTCTTCGGCCTCAACCTTGCTAATCCCTGGCTGTTCTTCATCGGCCTCGCGATCGTGCTCTACACCATGTACTCGTGGTGGTCGGACACCATCAAGGAAGCCCACGAAGGTCATCACACCAGGGTCGTGTCGCTGCATCTGCGCTACGGCATGATCATGTTCATCGCCTCGGAGGTGATGTTCTTCGTTGCCTGGTTCTGGGCATTTTTCGATGCCAGCCTGTTCCCCGATGAAGTGCATCAGGTGATGCGCACGGAATTCACCGGCGGCGTCTGGCCGCCGAAGGGCGTCGAGGTTCTCGATCCCTTCCACCTGCCGCTCTACAACACGATCATCCTGCTCCTGTCCGGCACTACGGTGACCTGGGCACACCATGCGCTGCTGCATGACGACCGCAAGGGTCTCATTTGGGGCCTCGTGCTCACTGTGGCGCTCGGCGTGCTGTTCTCGATGGTGCAGGCCTATGAGTACATTCACGCGCCGTTTGGCTTCAAGGATTCCATCTACGGCGCCACCTTCTTCATGGCGACGGGCTTCCACGGCTTCCACGTCTTCATCGGAACGATCTTCCTGCTGGTCTGCCTGCTTCGGGCAATGCGCGGCGACTTCACGCCGAAGCAGCATTTCGGCTTCGAGGCGGCTGCCTGGTATTGGCACTTCGTCGACGTGGTGTGGCTGTTCCTGTTTGCCTCGATCTACGTCTGGGCATCGTCGGGCGCCACCATCGCGCACGGCCATTGAGGCCAGTGGATTGGAAATGCCAGGCGGCCGTGGCAACACGGCCGCCTTCTCTTTTTTGGCGCAATGGATGCGTAAAGTTCCCGCGATGTCGGGCAATCGGATACGCGCCCTCGGGGCCTTGGTTTTTTCGCTGTTCTTCGCCGGCGAGGCGACAGCCGGGAAAGCCGATCTGGTCCGCCTCGACAAGTCCGAGCGTCGCCTGGAACTGCTTGCGAATGGCGTGGTGCTCAGGACCTATAATGTCGCGCTCGGCGCCAATCCGGCCGGGCACAAGCAAAGGGAAGGCGATGAGCGCACGCCGGAGGGTCGCTACATTCTCGACTGGCGGAACTCGAAAAGCGCCTTCACCAAATCGATCCACGTCTCCTATCCGGACAAGGCCGACAAGGCACGAGCACGCAGGGCCGGAGTTTCGCCGGGCGGCGACATCATGATCCACGGCCAGCCGAAGGGATATAGCTGGTGGGCCTGGCTGACCCAGTTGTTTGACTGGACAAACGGCTGCATCGCTGTCACCGACGACGAGATGAAAGAGATCTGGGACATGGTCGCCGACGGCACGCCGATCGAGATCAGCCCATGACCACGAGGGGTTTGCGATGAGCGACGACAACACGCCCGTGCCGGCCGTCGAACCTATCGTGGCAGGCCTCAAGGGGCGCTGTCCGCGCTGTGGCCAAGGCAAGCTGTTTGCCGGGTTTTTGACGGTCGGCGAGGAATGCGAGGTCTGTGGGCTCGACTATTCCTTCGCCGACGCCGCCGATGGTCCGGCGATCTTCGTCATGCTGATCATCGGCTTCATCGTCGTCGGCTTGGCGTTGTGGATGGAGGTTTCGATCAACCCGCCGCTCTGGGTGCATTTCCTCCTCTGGATACCGCTTACCCTGGTGCTCTGCCTTCCCGCGTTGAGACTGATCAAGGGCGTACTGATCACGCTTCAATACGCGAACAAGGCACAAGAGGGCCGCTGGGACAGGCCGCAGTGAGCGTCATGGCCGAAGACACCACCCCTGCCGCAAGGCATTTCCCCTGGGTTACGCTCATCCTGGGTGGCATCGTCTTCATGATCCTGATCGGTCTCGGCACCTGGCAGGTGGAGCGCCTGCAGTGGAAGCAGGATCTGCTGGCAACGATTGCGGCGCGAACCCACGCGGAGCCGCTGTCGCTCAACGAGGTCGAGTTGCAGTACGGGAGAACTGGCGACGTCGACTACACGCCGGTGACTGCCACCGGCGAATTCATGCACGATGCCGAGCGCCATTTCTTCGCGACATGGCAAGGGGCGTCCGGCTACTACGTCTATACGCCGCTGCGGCTGGAGACGGGCCGCGTCGTCTTTGTCAATCGCGGCTTCGTGCCCTTCGACCAGAAGGATCCCAAGACACGCCAGCAGGGACAGGTCAGTGGACCTCAGACGATTACCGGGCTTGCCCGCAATCCGCTGCCCGGAAAGCCGTCGATGATGGTGCCCGACAACGATCCCGACAAGAACATCTTCTACTGGAAGGATTTGCGGGCGATGGCGATCCTGTCCGATCTCGACGTCGACCGGGGTGTCCTGCCGTTCTTAATCGACGCGGATGCGCGGCCCAACCCCGGCGGGTTGCCTCGGGGCGGGGTGACGATGATCAACCTGCCCAACAGCCACCTGCAATACGCCATCACCTGGTACGGGCTTGCCGCCGCGCTGGCGGGCGTTATGGGCGTCATGCTCTACCGCCGCCGCGCTGTGTAAATCGGCGCATCAGACGCAGTTGAACCAGGCGTGCCTCAACTCTTGTGCGCTCTGATGCTTTCGCGAACCTGCTCCAGCCAGCCGAGCACAGTGCCGAGCGCCTGATTGCCTTTGCCCACAAGCAGCGTCAGTTCGCCTTCGGCCGTTTCGCGCTTGTCGGACTCCGGTTCAGGCAGCGGCGGCAGGATGTGGGCATAGTAGGTCTTGTCCAGCAGCCGGTGCAGCAGCCGCTCGCCCGGGAAGGGCTCCCCATTGTTAAGTGCGCGTGCGGCCTTGAGGAGCGAGCGGATGTCGTACTGCGTCGGGCTGATATCCGGGACCTGCTTGCGCAGGCCGAGCAGCGTGTAAACGGCAATCCGTGCGGTGCGGATCGAACTGTCCATCGTGAAGATAATGTCGTTTGACGTCTCGACGAACTGTCCCATCAGGCCGAGGTTGGTGCAGCCCGCGGGCACCACATGCGGCCGGTCCCCTGCCGCGCGCGGCATGAACATCGCGGTGATGTAAGGCATCAGCGCAAGGCGTACCTTCGTGTTTGCCGCCACCTCATCAAGCTGGTCCTCAATGCCGAGATGGTAGCAAAGCTCGGCCAGGATTTCGCGCCCGGTGCAAGCCGGCATCGGCTTCTTTACGTGGTTGCCCTCCTTGTCCATCAGCAGGGCATAGACCCAGATCACCAGCACGTCCTTCGGCTGTGTCGGGAAGTGCGGCTGGCGGTTGCAGGTAAAGCTCATCACCCAGTTCGAGTCGGTGAAGGTGATGATGCCGCCGGTCACCGTCTTGCCCGAATAGGGATCGTTGACGGAAAGCTCCTTCAGCTTCTCCACGAAGGGCGACGGCTTGCAGGTGAGTGTCACCGATTCCCACATCGAGCCGTCGATATCGCCGTAGAATTTTTCCGGCTTGCCGAAGATGGGCGATTTCTTCGCCAGGTTCTTCCACAGTGCCCAGTCGCTGGCATCGCCCGGATCATGCTTGCCGCGCTCCAGGACCGGGGCATTGTCCATATCGCCGTAGGCGGTGCCCTCGGTCATCGACCCGGTCAGCGCGAAAACCACGTCCTTCGGGCCGACGGCAATGGTTTTATCCTTGCCTTCCACCTTGGCGCGGATTGCGGTCACTGTGCGTGCATCGCCTTCGACCGTCATGTCGAGATCATAGGCGCGCGTGTCGAACTGCACCTTCACGCCGCGGTCGCGCAGATGGTTCACCAGGGGACGGACGAAGCTGTCGTACTGGTTGTACTTTGGGAACACGAGGGCGGACAGGTCGGTCAGTCCGTCGATCGCGTCGAGGAACCGGTGCATGTAGAGCTTCATCTCGAGCAGGCTCTGCCAGTTCTCGAATGCGAACATCGAGCGCCAGAGATACCAGAAGTTGGTTTCGAGGAAGCCGGCGCTGAAATATTGCTCGATGGTGATGTCGTCGAGATCCTCCTTGCGCTTCAGCATCAGCCGGATCAGTTCCCACTGCTGGGACCTGGAAAGGCCCAGCGTCGAGAAATCGCGGATCTCGCCTTGCTTGTGCATGAGCCGCGCCTTGGAGAAGTTCGAATCGTTGTCGTTGACCAGCCGGTATTCGTCGAGGAGGCTGTAGCCCTCTGGCAATTCGAGCGCCTGCACGTCCTGGAACATGTCCCACAGATTGTCATAGTTCCAGTTCATCTCGCGGCCGCCGCGGATGATGTAGCCTTCTTCGGGATCGCCGGCGCCGTCGAGCGAGCCGCCCTCGATCCGCATCGTGTCCAGGATGATGATGTCCTCGCCCGCCATGCCGCCGTCGCGTATCATGTAGAACGCCGCGGCAAGGCCCGCGATGCCGCTGCCGATGATCCACGCCTTGCGACCCTCGACCGGTGCGCCCAGGATGGGTCGATTGCGCATGTACGCACCCATCATATCGGGAGGCGGCAGAGTATTTTCGGGGCTGTGGTGCCAGTAGGCGGCGGTGGTGTCTGCCTCGACCCTGAATGTCTTGCCGGTCTTGGATGTATCGGTCATGGCGGCTTCCTTCCGGATCGTATTGTTCAGCCAGATCGCGTTGTGGATAAATCTGAGGTTGCAGGATATCCGTACCTAAAATCCTGACGAGCCGTTGCTGCTCCGTCAAGTCGCGGTTCCCGGCGCCGCGACATCATCGCGTTTTGAGGTTAGGGGCAGCTTCGGGTATTCACTAAAAACGCAATCGGTGCCGTAGGCGCATTGCGCGATTGGCACCTGCCGAGGCGAGGCGCGCCCTTGACAGAAGGGGTCGCCACACCTCATTTCCGCAAGGCCTTGGAGCACCGGAGAGAATGGACGCAACAACCACCAGAATGCCGCTGACGATCAGGCTCTGCCAACCGCGCGGCTTTTGCGCCGGCGTCGACAGGGCGATCCAGATCGTCGTTCTGGCGCTGAAGAAGTATGGCGCGCCGGTCTATGTCCGCCATGAGATCGTGCACAACCGCTACGTGGTCGAAGGGCTGCAGAACCTCGGCGCCGTCTTCATCGAGGAACTCTCCGAAATCCCGCCGGAGCATCGTGCATCGCCGGTGGTGTTTTCCGCGCACGGGGTACCGAAGTCTGTGCCGCAGGATGCGCGGGAGCGCGATCTCTTCTATCTGGACGCGACCTGCCCGCTGGTCTCCAAGGTGCACAAGCAGGCGATGCGGCACCAGCGGCTGGGCCGGCATGTGCTATTGATCGGCCATGCGGGGCATCCGGAAGTGATCGGCACGATGGGCCAGTTGGCCGAGGGTGCGGCGACCCTGATCGAGACCGAGGCGGATGTGGCAGAGTTCGAGCCGGCCGATCCGTCGGCGCTTGGCTTCGTTACGCAGACGACCCTGTCGGTCGAGGACACCGCCGGCCTGCTTAAGGCGCTTCAGGAGCGTTTCCCCGAGATGCAGGCGCCGGCCGCCGAATCGATCTGCTACGCCACCACGAACAGGCAGGAGGCTGTGAAGGAGACAGCACCCGGCGCAGACCTCTTTCTGATCGTCGGCGCGCCGAATTCTTCCAACTCGCGGCGGCTTGTCGAGGTTGCGGAACGCGCGGGCGCAAAAATGTCGCTGCTGGTGCAGCGCGCCTCGGAAATTCCATGGGACGAGATCGCCAATATCTCGACGCTCGGCCTCTCGGCGGGAGCTTCCGCGCCGGAGATCATCGTCGATGAGATCATCAATGCGTTTCGCGCTCGCTTCGATGTGACCGTCGAACTGGCGGTGACGGCGACCGAGACGGAGGATTTCCCGGTCATGCGGGTTCTGCGCGATGTCGAACTGACGGCCGCCGACATGGCCTTCGTCAACGGAATGGCCTGACGGTGGCGGTCTACACTGATATTTCCGAGATCGAGCTCGGCGCTTTCCTCAAGAATTACGACATCGGCGAATTGCTCTCCTACAAGGGCATCGCCGAGGGGGTCGAGAACTCCAATTTCCTGCTTCATGCGTCGAGCGGCGCCTACATCCTGACCCTCTACGAGAAGCGTGTGAATCGCGAAGACCTGCCTTTCTTCGTGAATCTGATGGAGCATCTCCGGAAAAAGGGCGTCAATTGCCCGCTTCCCGTCAAGCAGAGGAACGGCAGCGCGATCGGCGAACTCGCCGGACGTCCGGCGGCGATCGTGACATTCCTGGAGGGCATGTGGATGCGCCGGCCGACGGTCGAGCATTGCCGCGCCGTCGGTGCCGCGCTGGCGGGCATGCATCTTGCCGGGGAAGACTTTTCGATGGTTCGCCGCAATGCCTTGTCGGTCGACGGCTGGCGGCCGCTCTGGAACGGCGCGCGCGACCGCGCCGACGAGATCGAACCCGGGCTGGCTGCCGAAACGGAAACGGACCTGGCGTTTCTCGAGGCGAACTGGCCGTCGCAGCTTCCGCACGGCGTCATCCACGCCGACCTTTTTCCCGACAACGTCTTTTTCCTCGGCAACCGGCTTTCCGGCCTCATCGATTTCTATTTCGCCTGCACCGACCTGCTCGCCTACGACGTTGCGGTGTGTCTCAACGCCTGGTGTTTCGAGAAGGACAACGCCTTCAACCTGACGAAGGGCATGGCCATGCTTAACGGCTACACCTCGGTACGGCCGCTGTCGCGGCAGGAAGCCGACGCACTGCCGGTGCTGGCGCGGGGGGCGGCGCTCCGTTTCATGCTGACCCGCCTTTACGACTGGCTGACGGTGCCGCCTGGCAGCCTGGTCGTGAAGAAGGATCCCCTGGAATATCTGCGCCGCATGCGTTTCCACCGGCAGGTCAAATCCGCCTTCGAATACGGGCTTGTCGTGGAAGGTATCGACGCATGAAGTCCGTGGAGATTTTCACCGACGGTGCCTGTTCGGGCAATCCCGGCCCGGGGGGCTGGGGCACGATCCTGCGCTTCAACGGCACCACCAGGGAACTTTCGGGCGGCGAGGCGGTCACCACCAACAACCGCATGGAACTGATGGCGGCGATTTCCGGGCTGAACGCGCTGAAGGAGCCGTGTACGGTCGATCTCTACACCGACAGCAAATACGTCATGGACGGGATCTCGAAATGGATCCACGGCTGGAAGAAAAACGGCTGGAAGACGGCGGACAAGAAACCGGTCAAGAACGGCGAGCTCTGGCAGGGATTGGACGAGGCCAACAGGCGCCACAAGGTGACGTGGCACTGGGTGAAGGGTCACGCCGGCCACGTGGAGAACGAGCGTGCCGACGAACTGGCGCGGCTCGGCATGGCGCCGTTCAAGCCGCAGAAGAAGAGCCCCGCCAAACCAGCGGCGCCGCTGTCAGACGCGTCGGCCAGCAAGCCCGCGCCGAAGAAGGTGCGCCGCTCGAACCAGAGCTACTGAAAACTGCGGCGTCAACCTAACCGATCAGTACCGCGGTGCCGTAAAGCCCGAACGCGAAGATCGTGTGCGAGGCAAGATTGAGCAGTCTTGCACGGGGCGGGTTCGGCGTATTCGAAGCCGCCCAGCCGGCACCCATGCCGGGCGCCAGCAGAAACCATCCAGCACCGATCGTCACGATGCCGAGGATGAAAGCTGGAAGAAATGTCGGCGCGGCGAGCCAGTTCGCTCCGGCCAGAAACACAAGGATTGCGCCATAGAGAATGCCGACGAGGTAGTGAAAGGCCCAGCCAAGCGTCCGCTCGTACCCGTAAGGGCTGGCCTGGCCGATGTCGTCGTGAAATACCTTGCCGTCCTGGAGACGCCAGACCCATCGGCCGACCATGCCCCAGTTGGGCCTGGGCAGGCCAAAGATCCGGTTCAGCGCGATGGCCCACAGATCCATGAGCACCGTCGCCCCGATGCCGATCGCGATCGTGCGCCAGACAATGTCGAACATCGGTTGAAACTCTGGATAGGATAGGACAGCGAAGTCGGCGGCGGCTTGGCGTCAGGTCGGCGCCTGACGCTTTCTCGCAAGCGGATTTTATAGCTGTTCGAGCAGCTTCGCCGCGCCGGATTCGACCGCCTGGCCAGGAGAATCCTCGATGTTCAGCGCGGTGACCTTGCCGTCGTCGACAATCATCGAAAAGCGCTTCGAGCGGAGTCCGAGGCCGCCGCCGCTCAGATCGATGTCAAGGCCCAGCGCCTTGACGAAGTCGCCATTGCCGTCGGCCAGGAATTCGATCTTGCCTTCGCCGCCAGTGAAACGTGACCATGCCGTCATCACATGATGGTCGTTGACGGCGATGACGGCGATCTTGTCGACACCGCGCGCCAGGATGGCGTCCCGGTTCTCCAGATAACCCGGCAGGTGGTTGTTGCTGCAGGTCGGCGTGAAGGCGCCGGGAACGCCGAACAGGACGACCTTCTTGCCGGAGAAGAACTCGGCGGTGGTGACGTTCTTCGCGCCGTCGGCGGTCAGCGTCTTGAGGGTGGCTTCGGGAAGTTTCTGGCCAACGGCAATAGTCATGTGCTCACCTTTTGATTGATCGTTTGCGTCCTGAGGATGCCTACCGGCTTCCGGGGCGATGGGCAACCGCGGATACGCGACGAATTCACGGATAGGGCAGGGTTCCCTCGACAGCACCGGCCGTGGTGGACAGGGTGTAGTGAAGCGCTCCGCCGGAAGGTTTTTCCGCAGGTCGGTCGAGGATGGGCACGGCGAAGACGACCTTGCCGTCCTTGTCGGCGCGCTCCGGCGTGCCGAACATGTAGCCCTGGTCGGCAGCGACGAAAAATTCCGCTGCTTCCGCGCCGGATGGCAATGCGGCTTCGACAAGCAGATGCTTGCCGTCGCCGGGCAGGCCGGTGGCGCCGAAGCCGGGATGTGCAGGGGCAGGGAGAGCTTCGACAGCGGCGGCGACGATTGCCTGGTCGTCTGCGTTGTCGGGATCGCTCGCGGGATCGAGGGTGAATTTGCCCTGCACCGGGATGCAGATCGTTTCGCAGATGCCGAGAAACACATCGGCTTCAATCGTTGCCGGTTCGCCGGGTGACTTCAGGCTGAAGGTGACCGGGAATACGACCGAGTGCTTGTAGCCTGCCCATTTCGAATAGCCATCGTCAAAGCGTTCGGGAGGCGGAAAGCGAAGTTCGGCCGAGGCGACGTTGAGGCTCTTCGAGACGTCGATCTGCGGCGGTACGCCGGCGTCGCCTGGATCGCGCCAGTAGGTCTTCCAGCCGGGCTTCAGGTCGATTTCCAATGCACCCTGCAAGGCACCACTGGCATCGGCCGCGCCGGCGGTCACCAGCCTGACGCGGCCACCCTGTACCTCGACCCAGTCGCTGACAGTGGCAAGCGACGCGGTCTGGGAGGCCACGAGAAACGACAGGCCAAGGACGGCTGCGGACATCATCTGCATGGCCGACATTTGAGCGTCGCCAAAAGTTTTCGCAACCGTCGGCCGGATGGTTTCCATCATATTCGCGTGAGTTTACGCTTCCGGTGCAGATTCGTCTGTCGAAAGTCGCCTTTCAAGAAAGCCTGAAAAAGGTTACCTTCGCACCATGGACCTTTTGCGGCAGAAGAAGACCGCAACGCGCGGCTTCCTCGACGACCAGTTCCTGATTGCCATGCCCGGCATGAAGGACGATCGTTTTGCGCGCTCCGTGATCTATGTCTGCGCCCACAGCGACGAAGGTGCCATGGGCCTGATCATCAACCAGACCCAGCCGCTGCGCTTTCCCGATCTCCTGGTGCAACTCGGCATCATGAACGAACAGGAGGCGATCAGGCTGCCACCACCGACCCGCGACTTTGTCGTGCGCAATGGCGGCCCGGTCGATCGCAGCCGTGGTTTCGTCCTCCATTCG
Source organism: Mesorhizobium sp. ZC-5 (assembly GCF_025753855.1). Classification (GTDB taxonomy): domain Bacteria; phylum Pseudomonadota; class Alphaproteobacteria; order Rhizobiales; family Rhizobiaceae; genus Neomesorhizobium. Next base: position 23,831 of record NZ_JAOWPT010000018.1, on the reverse strand, counting down.
GACGACTATATGGTGGAATCCTCGCTGCCCGTTTCGGAAGAAATCTGCCTGACGGCGACGATCGACATTCTGCGCGCGATATCGTCCGGCCGCGGGCCGCGCAAGGCGCTGATGGCGCTGGGTTATGCCGGATGGGGCGCGGGACAGCTCGAGCACGAGATCGCCGAGAACGGCTGGCTGACCTGTCCGGCCAGCACCGACCTGCTGTTCGATTCCGACATCGACCGGAAGTACGACCGCATCCTTGCCTCGATCGGCATCGATCTGGCCCGTCTCAGCCACACGGCCGGTCACGCCTGAGCGAGCGGGTACTGCTCTTTCAACAGCTTGAGAACCGCGTCGCCGGCCATCGGTGCGCCGAACATGAAGCTCTGCACGTATTCGCAACCCATCTGGCGAAGCTGTAGTGCGTCGCTTTCATCCGACACCCCTTCCGCCACGACCGACATGCCGAGGTCGTGCGCCATGTTGACCATGGACTTGAGCAGGACTTCGCGTTTCGGCGTGGTGTCGTCGACGAAGCTCTTGTCGATCTTGATGGTGTCGAACGGGAAACGCGTCAGGTAGGAGAGCGATGAATAGCCGGTGCCGAAATCGTCGAGCGACAGGCCAATACCGAGCTTCTTCAATTTCGAGAGCACATGGTTGGACTGTTCCGGATTGTCCATCACCAGCGATTCGGTGAGTTCCAGCCGGAAACAGCGCGGCTTCAGGTTGGCGCGCGCGATGACCGAGCGGACATCGGTGACCAGGTCGCGGCGGATCAATTGCCGACTGGAAAGATTGACCGATACCGACAGCGGTGCGTCGCTGATCAGCTTCTGCCACATGGCAAGGTCGTCGGCGGCCTTCTGCATGGCGAACAGGCCCAACTGCACGATCAGTCCGCAGCTTTCCGCGACCGGGATGAAGTCCGACGGCGGAATGGCGCCTCGTCGCGGGTGCTCCCAGCGAAGCAGCGCTTCGAAGCCGGCAACGGAACGGTCCTCGAGACGGACGATCGGCTGATAGGCGAGCGTGAATTCCTTGCGGTCGATGGCGCGGCGGAGATCGGATTCGAGCTGCAGCCTGTCGGTGCCGACGGAACGGAAGGCTGGCCGGAAGGGTTCGATGCGGTCGCCGCCGAAGCGCTTGGCCTGGTGCATGGCGAGTTCGGCATCCTTGACCATATCCTCGGCCGAAGCCTGGGCCTGGGTCCAGGTGATGAGGCCGACCGAGGCGGTGAGGACGATTTCTCGCTTGGCGAAGGTGATCGGTGCGCGGATCGCCTGTTTGATGGCGTCCGCCACGTTGGCGATGCGCGCCGGATCCTGCTCGGACAGAAGCATCAGCGCGAACTGGTCTCCGGCAAATCGCGACAGCGTGTCCCGCGGCTTGAGCAGGCGGTGAAGCCGCCGTGCGATGGTCAGGAGGATGGTGTCGCCGGCGGAGATGCCGAGCCCGTCATTAACCTGCTTGAAGCGGTCGATGTCGATGACGAAGACGGTCGGGCGGATTGTCTCTTCAGCCTTGGCGATGGAGATGATGCCGTCGAGCCGGTTGAGGAAGAGTTCGCGGCTGGGCAGGCCGGTGAGGTTGTCGTGCACCGCGTCGTGCAGCAGGCGTTCCTCGGCCTTCTTCTGCTCGGTGACGTCGACCAGGGTGCCGACGCAGCGGATGACCTCGCCGTCGGAACCTATGACCGGCCGGGCACGCAGTGCGAACCAATGATAGTGGCCATCGGCGCCGCGCAGCCGGAAATTCTGCGAGACACGTCCGCGCCGATGCTCAAGCACCACGTCGAGGGTGGTGCGGAAGGTGTCGCGATCGTCGGAATGCAGCACCGGAAGCCAGTTGCGCGCCGGTCCGGTAAGGCTGTTCGGGGCGAGGCCGAGCTGGTTGCTGACGTCGGGCCTGGTCACCACGCGATCGCGCAGCACGTCCCAGTCCCACACCGTGTCGCCGGCGCCGGTTACGGCCAGCGCCTGACGCTCCATGTCGCTGAACAGGCCTTGATAGAGACCGCCGCCCGCGAAGGCGTGCTGCATGACGGTGAAGCCGATCAAAAGGATGATGAGGATCAAGGCACCGCCGAGCGCGGGCTGTACGACGTCGTTGTCCAGCATGCCGGTGATCGCCATCCAGGATCCGGCCATCCAGACCAGCACCATCAGCCAGCTCGGCACCAGCATGATGGCGCGGTCGTAACCCTGGATGCCCAGATAGACGATTAGACCAATGCCGACGATCGCCGTTGCGGCGAAGGAAACGCGGGCAATGCCGGCCGCGATCGCCGGATCGACGACGGCTACGCCGGCGATCAGCACCAGCCCGAAGACCCAGACTAGCGCTCCGTAACTGAAATGGCCGTGCCATCGGTTAAGGTTGAGATAGGTGAACAGGAAGACCACGAAGGTCGCAGCCAGCGCCACCTCGGTGCCGGCTCGCCAGATCTGCTCGTTTCCGGGCGAGATTTCGATGACCCGGTTGAGGAAGCCGAAATCGACGCAGATATAGGCGAGCACCGACCAGGAGAGGGCTGCGGTGGCCGGGAACATGGAAGTTCCCTTGACCACGAAGAGAATGGTCAGGAACAGCGCCAGAAGACCGGAGATGCCGATAACGATGCCGCGATAGAGCGTGTAGGAGTTCACCGTGTCCTTGTAGGGCTCGGGATCCCAGAGATAGACCTGCGGCAGCTTCGGGGAGGCGAGTTCGGCAATGAAGGTGACCACCGAGCCAGGATTGAGGGTGACGCGGAATACGTCGGCGTCCGGGCTTGCCTGGCGATCGAGCGCGAAGCCTTCGCTGGGCGTGATGGCGGCAATGCGGCTCGAGCCGAGATCGGGCCAGAACAGGCCGGAATTCACGAGCCGGAAATGCGGCGCGACGATCAGTCGGTCGAGCTGCTCGTCCGTGGTGTTGGCAAGCGCGAACACCGCCCAGTCGCCGGTCGAGCGCGCGTCGTTCGCCTCGACCTCGATACGCCGGACGATGCCATCCGGGCCGGGGGCGGTCGAAACCTGGAAATTCTCGCCCTGGTCGCGATAGATTTCGACAGCGCCGGACAAGTCCAGCGCGACGTCGTCGCGAGCAATCTTGATCGGCTCGATGGCCAATGCCGATGAAACGGCGCAGAAGGTGACGATTGCCGCGAGGGCAAGCGCCAGCAAGTTTCCGCTCCTGAAGAATCGTACCAAAAATCAGCCTCGTGCCTTGCCGCCCCAATCGTCGCAAATGAGGGCGTAGAGATAGTGGTCCTGCCAGCTGCCGTTGATCCTGAGATAGGACCGCAAGAGGCCTTCGCGCTGAAATCCGGCTTTTTCAAGCACACGTACGGAACGCGCGTTGTCCGGAATACAGGCAGCCTCGATCCGGTGCAACCTCAGCGTCTCGAAGGCGAAGTTTATGACCAGCCTGACGGCCTCGAGCATGAAGCCCTGGCCGGCGTATCGCTCTCCGATCCAGTAGCCGATCTGGCCGGATTGCGAAACGCCATGTCTTATATTGCCGACGGTGATTCCACCGACCAGCCGTCCGGAACGGTTCTCGAAGATGAAGAAGGCGACCGCCAGGCCCTGCTCGAAATCCTCGCGGTAGCGTCGGATGCGCTGGCGCCAGGCACTGCGTTCGAGCTCATCCGGCGACCAGCGCGGCTCCCACGGTTCCAGGAAAGCGCGGCTTGTCTGGCGCAGCGACGCCCATTCGCGATGATCGCTTGGTTCGGGCAGGCGCAAGTTGATGCGCGATCCCTTCAGCGCCGGAAGTTCTCGGCGGAAAAAGGGCAGCGGAAACATGGCCTTGTGTCCGGTGTTAGACGGCTAGTCTGCGCGGCGTGACGCCTGCGGCGGGCAAGGCGTCGCGTATCGTCTCATATGGCGCAAGCGTGCCGACGGGGCCGACAGCCGTGACCGTCGGCTTGGTCGAGAAGAGCCGCGCCGACAGGTCGGTGAGGCGCTCGATGGTGAGGTTGGACAGGCGCTCGACGAGTTCGTCCATGCCGATCGGGCGGCCGAAAAGCAGCAGTTGCCGCGCGATCTGCGAGGCGCGGCTGGCGGAACTCTCGGCCGACATCATGAGGCCTGCGCGGTATTGCGCGCGTGCCCGGTTGAGTTCTTCCTGCAGGATGGCGTCGCCCGCCTTCTGCAGTTCGCTGACGATAACCGGCACAAGTTCGGCGATGTCGCTCTGGCCGGTGGCGGCATGAATGCCGAATATGCCGGTGTCGGAAAAACCCCAATGGAACGCGTAGACTGAGTAGCAAAGGCCGCGTTTCTCGCGCACTTCCTGGAAAAGCCGCGACGACATGCCGCCGCCGAGAATCATCGACAGGACCTGCGAGGCGTAGAAATCGCGCACGTGATAGGCACGGCCCTCGAAGCCGAGCACGATCTGCGCGTCCATCAGGTCGCGGTTCTCGCGGTAGTCGCCGCCGACGTAATGAGCGTATTGCGGCAGCGCGCTTTCCGCCTTGGTACGGAACGAGCCGAGATGCCGCTCGACCTCGCGCACGAATTCGTCGTGCTTGATCGCACCCGCCGCGACCACGACCATGCGTTCGGCGCCGTACTGACGCTCCATGAAGTCGTGCAACTGCCTGGAGGTGAACGACTTCACCGTTTCCGGCGTGCCGAGGATGGAGCGGCCGATGGTCTGATGGCGGAAGGCCGTCTCGGTGAAACGGTCGAACACGATATCGTCGGGCGTGTCGTGCGCGGCGCCGATCTCCTGGAGGATCACATGCTGCTCGCGCTCGAGTTCGTGCTCGTCGAATTTCGAATCGGTCAGAATGTCGGAAAGGATGTCGATGGCCAGCGGCACGTCGTCGCGCAGCACGCGGGCATAGAAGGATGTCGTCTCGACGCTGGTCGCGGCATTTATCTCGCCGCCGACATCTTCGATGTCCGAAGCGATCTTCCAGGCGCTGCGCTTGTTGGTGCCCTTGAACGCCATGTGCTCGAGCAGATGGGCCATGCCATGCTCGTCCTCGCGTTCGTTCCTGGCGCCGGACTTTACCCAGACACCCAGGGCTACGGATTCGACTTGAGGAAGGGTTTCGGTGGCGACTGTCAGGCCGTTCGACAGACGGCTTACCTCAACACCCATGTACGGCTTACTCCCTAACGCGCCGCCCGCGCACGGCGGCTGATGTGATCTTCCACCATTTTCAGCTCGGATGGAAGAACCACGTATTTCTCTTCGCGCTGCATCATCCCATCAAGCCACGCCGGGAGGTTTGGCGCAACCCCCGACGCTTTTTCGACCGCCGCGGGGAATTTTGCCGGGTGCGCGGTGGCGAGCACGATCATCGGCGTCGACGCTGTCGTGTACGCCTTGGCGACATGGACCGCGGTTGCGGTATGCGGATCGAGCAGATAGCCGGTCGAGGCGAGCGTGGAGCGGATTGTCTCGGCGGTCTCCGTCATATCGGAACGGCCTGCCGAAAATTCACCGCGGATGCGCTCGAGCTGCGTCTTTTCGATGGTGAAGGCGCCTGACTGCTTCAGCCCTGCCATGTAGCGCCTGACTGTCGCGGCGTCGCGGCCGGCGGATTCGAACAACAGCCGCTCGAAGTTCGACGACACCTGGATGTCCATCGACGGCGAGGTGGTGGCGACGACGCCAAGCGTCCGGTATTCGCCGGCTTCCATCGTCCGGGCAAGGATGTCGTTGTCGTTGGTCGCGATGACGAGTTTTTCGATCGGCAGCCCCATGCGCTTGGCCGCGTAGCCGGCGAAGATGTCGCCGAAATTGCCGGTCGGAACGGTGAAGGAGACCGGCCGGTCGGGACTGCCGAGCGATAGAGCGGAGGAAAAATAGTAGACGATCTGCGCCATGATGCGGGCCCAGTTGATCGAATTCACGCCTGACAGCGCAACGCGGTCGCGGAAAGCATGATCGTTGAACATGTCCTTCACCAGCGCCTGGCAGTCGTCGAAATTGCCCTCTATGGCGAGCGCGTGGACGTTGGCGGCCGTCGAGGTCGTCATCTGCCTTTGCTGCACGGGCGAAACGCGGCCGTGAGGGAACAAGATGAAGATATCGGTGCGGTCGCGGCCGGCAAAAGCATCAATCGCCGCGCCGCCGGTATCGCCCGACGTCGCCCCGGCGATCGTCGCATGCTGGCCGCGTTCGGCGAGCACATGGTCCATCAGGCGCGCCAGGAGTTGCATTGCCACGTCCTTGAAGGCGAGCGTCGGACCGTGGAAAAGCTCAAGTATGAAGCTGTTCGGCCCGCTCTGCACCAGCGGACATACGGCATCGTGCCGGAATGTCGAATAGGCCTCGCGCACCAGCCTTTCAAATACGGGAGCGGTTATTTCTCCGCCGAGGAACGGCGTCAGGATGCGGGTCGCCAGGTCGGGATAGGACAGGCCGCGCATGGCGCGGATTTCATCGCTGCTGAATTGCGGCCAGTCGCGCGGCAGATAGAGCCCTCCATCGCGGGCCAGGCCGGTAAGGATGGCGTCCGAAAATCCGAGTTCGGGCGCTTCCCCGCGGGTGCTGATGTATCGCATGGTCACCTGTCCGTTGCGGCGTCGATGCCTCAGGTTGCAGACTTTGGAAAACTGCGTTCCGCCGTCGCATTTTTGCCGCCGGGTTGCTATAGACGGCCCGTTTGCGAGAGGGAAGTGCAGTATGGCGTGGAACGACAGTCGCTTTTTCAAGGGTTTCGCAGTGGCTGGCTTTATGCTCGCCGTCGCCGGCTGCCAGTCCGGCGACAAGAACGCTCTCGCCGTTGGCGATGATGCGAAACCGCCGGAAGGCAAAGTCCTCGAAAGCGAACTCCGCGCCTATTGTCCAAGTGTCACGCTGCGTGAAGGCACGGCCTTCTTCAACACCTATGAAAAGGGCGCACAGGACGATCCGGCCAAGGTCATCTACCAGGCGTCGATTTCCGACGTGACGCGCAGTTGTTCGCGCACCGACGGAAATTTGACGATGAACGTCGCCGTCGCCGGCAAAGTCGTCCCGGGTCCGGTAGGCAAGGCCGGCAATGTGACAATGCCGCTCCGCATCGTTGTGGTGCGCGGTGAAGAGGTTCTCTATTCGGAACTGCACAAGCACAATGTCGCTGTCGGCAGCGAATCAACGCAATGGGTATTCAACAACCCGAATGTGACCATCCCGATTCCGGCGACGCAGGACATCCAGATATTTGCCGGATACGACGAAGGCCCGCCGAAGAAGTCGGCTGAATAGCCGCCTCGCATATCAAGCCGCTTCTCGCTCCCGGCGTTCCTTCAGCAGCACCTCGACGAGCGTATCGACCTTTGCTTCCGCTTCCCTGATCGACGCCTGAAGACGCTCGTCCGCGAATTCGTCGAACTCGATGGCGACGGATCGGATGTCGGTGACTCCGATATAGTTGAACGCCGTTGCGATCGATTTTTCGACGTGGTTCAGCGCCTCGATCCGGCCGTCGCGGCCATAGCCATGGTCGCCGCGCGACGACAGGATGACGAGCGTCTTTTCGGCATGCGACATTAGCGGCCAATACGGGTCGCCGGCGCGCGAGCGGTCGAAGCCGAAGGTGCGGCCGACGCGGACCACATTGTCGATCCAGGCCTTGAATTGCGCCGGCGGCGCGAAATTGTACATCGGTACGCCGGCAACGATGATGTCGGCGGCGAGCACCTCGTCGACGAGCTCATCGCTCTCCGCAAGCGTCTCCGCCATCCAGGGCAGGCGCATCTCCGGCTTGGTGAAGGCGGCGTGGATCCATTGGCCGGTTACCGGTCGCGGAGGATTCTGCCCGACATCGCGGTAGACGATCCTTTCGACCCCGGTCGCAGCCTCACGCCATTTGCGGACGAAACGCCCGGTCAGCCGGCGGCTGTGCGACCCGTACGGACTTTCTGCGGAGGAGAAGGCGCGCGCACTGGCATCGATATGCAAGATGTTGGTCATTGCCCTGACTTTCATGAAGTATTCTGTTTCATCTAAAAGCGCACAAAACTTTCGGTTTCTGATCGCTTTCCGTCAGAAATTAGAGGATGCTAGGCTGGGTGGCGAAATCGAATTCGTCATCCGATGGATGAGATGAAATCATGCGTCGCCAATTGCCGCCTCTTGCAACGCTGCGCGCTTTTGAGGCGGCCGCGCGGCATCAAAGCTTCAAGCAGGCCGCCGAGGAGCTTGGCGTCACGCCGACTGCTATCAGCCACCAGATCAGGCTTCTGGAGGAAACGCTTGCCTTGCGGCTTTTCGAGAGACGCACCCGGCAGGTCGTGCTGACTCGAGAAGGGAGCGAGTTGTATCCCGTTCTCCGGGACGGGTTCGATGCCTTTGCAGCGGCGCTGGAACGAGTATCGGAAAAACGCCGCGGCGTGGTTACGCTGTCGGCGACAACCTCATTCACCGCACGCTGGCTGGTGCCGCGCGTGGCGTCGTTTCGCAAGCGATATCCCTCAGTCGATCTCAACCTGCACGCGTCGGACGACCCTGTCGATTTTGGGTCGGGCATTGCCGATGCGGCGGTCCGGTACGGGCGTGGCCCCTATCCGGATCTCATGTCGACACGGCTGATGGCGAACCGCTTCGCACCGGTCTGCAGCGCCCGCCTTGGATTGAAGTCGCCTGCGGATCTCCAACACGCGACGCTGTTGCATTCCAGGTGGCGGCACCCGAATGCCGACACACCGACCTGGCGGCGTTGGCTGGACGCCGCAAAAATTGACACTGTCGATGCGGAGGCCGGCATCAGCTTCAACGATGACGGCCATGCCGTGCAGGCGGCCATAGCCGGCCAGGGGGTTGCGCTGCTGAGCCTTGTGCTCGTCGCCGATGATCTGGCGTCCGGGCTGCTGGTCCAGCCATTCGGCCCCATGATCGATGGTTACGACTTCCACCTGGTGCATCCAAAAACGGCGCGGTCCGAGGTGCGGATGCTGAGCGAGTGGCTGCTCGACGCTTTGCAGCGTTGACACTGAAAGGCAAGTCCCGGCGATTTCACGAAGGGCCCGTCAATGATGTCCTGGTGCCGCTGCACGGGTGTCTCAGGCGTCTTCGGACCAGACAGCCAGCGCCGCCAGCGTGCCCTTCAGGTCCGACCAGCGGCGGATGACGGTTTCGGCGCCGGCATCCGTCAATACATCTGCATGGCCGGGATAGGTGTGGGATGCACCGGTGAAGCCGATTACCCGCATGCCGGCAGCCCTCGCACCGGCGATACCGTGTACCGAAGCCTCGATGACGAAGGTTTTTGCCGGATTGGCCTCCATTGCCTCTGCGGCATGCAGGAAAACATCGGGCGCCGGCTTCGGCTTGCCGGTCGGCGTTTCCAGCGACGAAAAGATGTGGCCTTCGAAGAGCGGCTTCAGCCGTGTCCGGGTCAGCATCGCGTCGAGGCGTTCGGTGCGCGAGTTCGAGCAGATGCACCTTTTCGCGGTGACCGCGGCGGCCGCCTCATGGGCGCCCTCGATCGCACGCACGTCGCTGGCGAGGCGGCGGTCAACCAGCACTTCGGCCTGATCGATCAACGACGCCTGGAACGGAATCTTCGATTTCTCCTCGATCCTCAGCATGATGTCCTTGAAGGTCAGGCCGGCATAGGTTTCCGAAAGCTCCTCGGCCGAAATCTCGAAGCCGGCGGCGGTCAGAAGCTCGGCTTCGACGCGCGAGGCGATGATCTCGGAATCGACGAGCACGCCGTCGCAATCGAAAATGACAAGTTCTGGCTGGGTCATTGGAAATTCCTGGAGTGCGGCTCGGACCGCAGGGAAGGCGGCGCTATAGACGCTCGCGGATATGGTGGCAACCACCAGTCATTGCCAGTCCGCGCATCCGGATTTGGCTATTTCTGGCTCATCCCGCTGCCGGCCCAGGGTGTCAGCCGCGGCAGCCATCCCGGCACCGCCTGGCGGTAGGTTTCGTATTCGGCGCCATAACGCTTCAGGAGCGTAGGCTCTTCATAGAGCAGGACAAAGGACACCACCGCCAGGCCAACGACTGCCGCATAGCCGATCAGCACCGGTTGGCCGAACAGCAGCGCCTGCCCGAGGATCGCTGCCAACACCGACAGATACATCGGATTGCGCACGTAACGGTAGATTCCGCCAACGACCAGGTGTTCCGTTGGGGCGACCGGTGCCGGCGTGCCACGGCCTTCGCTGACGAAACGCGCAAAGGCGCTGAGCAGAAACGCGGCACCGGCGACCGTCAGCAAGGCGCCGGCAAGTCGCAGCGGAAACCACGCTGGCGCCATCCGCCACCCCGTCAACCACCAGGGTATGAGACAGGCGACGATGCCGGGCGCCACGGCAAAGAAAACCGCACTGCCGAACGCCGCGTCTGTTTTACGCATGACCATCCTCCCCCTCGACGAATTCGATACCGTGTTTCACTAAATATTTACGCAAAACAGTAACCATAACGGCGAGTAAACAGTAACGCGTAATGCCGGGTACATCCATGTCAGCCATGCGTCAGCTTGACGATCTTTCGGCCCTGCCAGTCCAGTCGGAATGGCTCAACACGATCCTGAAGGGCGACTGCGTGGCCGCTCTCGAAAAACTACCCGAAAAGTCGGTGGATGTCGTCTTCGCCGACCCGCCCTACAATCTTCAGCTCGATGGTGATCTGCACCGCCCCGACCAGTCCAAGGTCGACGCGGTCGACAACGACTGGGACCAGTTCGAGAGCTTCGGGGCCTATGACGCCTTCACCCGCGCCTGGCTGCTCGCGGTGCGCCGCGTCCTCAAGCCGAATGGCACGATCTGGGTGATCGGCTCCTATCACAACATCTTCCGCGTCGGCGCGACGATGCAGGATCTGGGATTCTGGATCCTCAACGATGTCGTCTGGCGCAAGACCAATCCGATGCCGAATTTTCGCGGTCGCCGCTTCCAGAACGCGCATGAAACGCTGATCTGGGCGTCGCGTGATCAAAAAGGCAAAGGTTACACCTTCAACTATGAGGCTCTGAAAGCGTCGAACGACGACATCCAGATGCGCTCCGACTGGCTGTTTCCGATCTGCACCGGCGGCGAGCGACTGAAGGATGGCAACGGCAACAAGCTGCACCCGACGCAGAAGCCGGAAGCGCTGCTTGCCCGCATCATGATGGCCTCCACCAAGCCTGGTGACGTGGTTCTCGACCCGTTTTTCGGTTCAGGCACGACCGGTGCGGTGGCCAAGCGTCTCGGCCGCAACTTTGTCGGCGTGGAGCGCGAGCAGGCCTATATCGACGCGGCGCAAGAGCGCATCGCCATGGTGACGCCGCTTGACGATGCCGACCTCGGCACGATGACCAGCAAACGTGCCGAACCGCGCGTCGCTTTCGTCAGCCTCATCGATACCGGCATGATGAAGCCGGGCACCATTCTCTATGATTCCCGCAAGCGCTGGGCAGCCAAGGTGCGCGCCGACGGCACGCTCTCGATCGGCGACAAGGCTGGCTCGATCCATCGCATCGGCGCCGAAGTGCAAGGCCTCGACGCCTGCAACGGCTGGACCTTCTGGCACTACGAGCGCAATGGCGGTCTCACCCAGATCGATGAATTGCGGCGCATCGTTCGCGTCGGCATGGAGTGCGCCGGCGCCTGACGGCGCGGCATTTCAGCTCACGGAAACTGTGTAACCGGTCTGCCGTTTTCCAGTCACGGCATGATCCCGAAACGCTCGAGGTCATCCTCGAGCGTTTTGGCGTTCTGGAACAACACCGCATGCCAGCCGGCAGCCTTGGCGCCATCGACGTTCTTCTGGCTGTCGTCGATGAACAGCGACGCAGAGGGTTCAAGGTCGAAGGCGGCGGCGTGATGGTCGTAGATGCCGCGCTCCGGCTTGATCATGCCGATCTCTCCGGAAACCGTGATGCCCCGCGGCCGTTCGAGAAACGGGAACCGCCCCCTGGCTTCCGTGAAGGTGTCGCGCGCCCAGTTGGTCAGCAGCGTCACGTCATGGCCGCCGTCGATCAGCCGGTTCATCAGCGACACGCTGTCGTCGTAGGCATGCGGCACCATCTCGTGCCAGTGGAGGCGGAAATTGCGGATGTTCTCGGCATGCTCCGGGTGCTTGCCAATCAGCAGGGCCTCGGCCTCTTCCCAGGTGCGCCCGCGATCCTGCTCGATGTTCCAGTCGGACGTGCAGATGTTGTCGAAGAACGATTTTCGTTCGTTGGCGTCGGGAATGAGCCGGCTGAACGGCAGGTCTGGATCGTAATGGATCAGCACCTTGCCGATGTCGAAGACGATGTGTCGGATCTCGGTCAATTCATGCCTCTTGGATGACGTGGTTTTTGCGTGGCGCCGGGTATCGCGGCTTCGATGGCCTTTTTCATGACGGTCGGCAGCGCTTCGCCATGCAGGTCGGCGGCAGGCGACCACCAGTGGCCCGGCGGCGGTGGAAAATTCACGAGATCAGCCCTGAAAATCGTCAGTTCCAACGCAAAATGCGTGAAAACATGCGAAATGCTGCCGGTCTTTCGCCAGTTTGCCGGAAAGGGAGCGCCTTCGACCGTGGCAATTCCATCCGTCCGGGCCGTCCAGGCGGTGGTCGGAATTTCGGTCATGCCGCCAAGCAGGCCGCTCTCGATGCGCTTGCGCAGCAGCACCGCACCGTCGTCCCCGACCGCGACAAAGGCAGCGCCAAGCCGTTGCGGCTTCTCGCTTTTCGGCGCCTTGACGGGAAACCGTTCCGGATCGCCTTCATCGCCGGCCCGGCAATCGTCGCGCAGCGGGCAGGGCAGGCAGGCCGGCTGGCGCGGGGTGCAGATCGTGGCGCCGAGATCCATCATCGCCTGCGCGAAATCGCCCGGCCGGTCTGCAGGCAGCAGTTCCCCGACGACCGCGCGGATTTCCGTTTTGGCAGCGGGGAGGGGCGTTTCGATGGCGCGCAGCCGCGTCACCACGCGCTCGACATTGCCGTCGACCACGGCGGCGGGCCGGTTGAAGGCGATCGCCGCGATGGCCGCCGCGGTGTAGCCGCCGATGCCCGGCAGCGCGCGCAAGTCGTCTTCGGTGTCGGGAAAGCGTCCGCCATATTCGGTTGCCAGAAGATCCGCGCACTTCTTCAGGTTGCGGGCACGCGAATAGTAGCCAAGCCCGGCCCAGGCTTTCATGACATCTTCCGTCTCGGCGGCGGCGAGCGCGCCTGCATCGGGCCATTTGGCCAGAAAAGCCCGGAAATAGGGCTTTACCGCCTCCACAGTGGTCTGTTGCAGCATGATCTCCGACAGCCAGACATGGTATGGGTCGGGACGCCTTCCCGCAGCAATCGCGCCGGGCGGCGTTCGCCACGGCAGATCGCGGTGATGGCGGTCGTACCAGGCGAGCAGGCGGGCCGCGACGCGGTTATCGTCTTGCTCTCCCATTTTAACGCGTGACGGTTTTAATGATGCCATTGGTAAACGGCTGCGATAGACTCTAAGGGTCACGTTGATTGCAGGAGCGAGGTTCATGGCAGGGAAAGGCGGATACGGCAATCCTGTCGCCGTCAGCGACCTTGCGACGGAAATCCTCGATCCGGTCTTGCGCAAGCGGGCCGGCATTTCGATCGGCCTCGTCCAGTCCTGGGAAGAGATCGTCGGCGGGCGGCTCGCGACCCGGACACGGCCGGAAAAGATCGTCTGGCCGCGTCGCATGCATGAAGACGACCCGTTCGAGCCGGCGACGCTGATCATCGCCTGCGAGGGCTCGGCGGCTTTGCACCTTCAACACGAGACGGGCGAAATCATCGGCCGCGTCAACGCGTTCCTGGGGTTCAGGGCGGTTGGACGCATCAAGATCGTCCAGAAGCCGGTGAACTTGGCCGAACAGCGCCGGAAACCGCAATTGCGGCCGCTGACCGAGCCGGAGAAGTCGGGTATCGCCAAGACGGTCGGCCTGATCGAGGATGACGGTCTGCGGGTCTCGCTCGAGCGGCTGGGCGCCACGATCCTTGGCTCACGAAAGCCGAAGTAGTAAGCTTTCTCGCGAATTCGTGATCGGGCTTTGCGCTTTTCTTAATTGGTTTGGGGAAAGGGATGCCTTAATTCGCGCCAACTCTCGCTTTCTGGTGCTTCGGCATTGCAAGATCCAACCGATTTCAGGTGATTCGTATGCTTCGTTCGCTTCCGCGCAGAACAGTTCTTTCGTCGCTCCTCGCCGTCCCGGCGGCCCTTGTGCTTGCAGCCTGTAGCGATGACGGCGATGCGGTCGCGCAGGATGCAACGCCGGCCGTACCTGCCGAACCTGCCAAGCCCGCGGTCGAGGCGCCGAAGCCGCAAGGAACTGTCGACGCCGCCAAGCTGCTGGAAGCCGGTCCGCTGCCGGAAAAGGTGCTCGGCAAGGATGACGCTCCGGTGACCATCGTCGAATACGCGTCGATGACCTGTCCGCATTGCGCGCATTTCCACGAGACCACGCTTCCCGAACTGAAGACGAAGTACATCGATACCGGCAAGGCGCGGCTGATCTTCCGTGAATTTCCGTTCGATCCCCGCGCCGAGGCCGGTTTCATGCTCGCCCGCTGCTCGAACGACAACTATTTCGCCATGGTCGACGTGCTGTTCAAGCAGCAGGAGAGCTGGGCCGGCGTCCAGGACGCCAAGGCGGCACTGCTCCAGATCTCCAAACTCGCCGGTTTTTCACAGGAGTCGTTCGAGGCCTGCTTGACTGACCAGAAGCTTCTGGAGGATGTGAGGGCGGTACGCGAGCGCGGATCGAATGATTTCGGTGTGGATTCCACTCCCACCTTCTTCATAAACGGGAACAGATACCCAGGAGCCCTGTCGATTGACGAAATGTCGGCGATCATCGACGGCATGCTCTGACGCTTCGGCCAAGCCGCAGCGTCCGCGCGGGCATGTGCCCGTGTGCGCGGGACCGCGCGGATGAAATTCTCCCGCCTCCGCCTTCTTGGTTTCAAGTCTTTCGTCGAACCCGGTGAGTTCGTCATCGAACGCGGCCTGACAGGCGTCGTTGGCCCGAACGGCTGCGGCAAATCCAATCTGGTCGAAGCCCTGCGCTGGGTGATGGGCGAAAGCTCGTACAAGAACATGCGCGCTTCGGGCATGGAGGACGTGATCTTCTCGGGTTCGGCGACCCGTCCGGCGCGCAACACGGCGGAAGTGACGCTGTTCCTCGACAATCTTGACCGCACGGCGCCGGCGGCATTCAACGATGCCGACGAGCTGCAGGTGTCGCGCCGCATCGAGCGCGAGGCAGGCTCGGTTTACCGCATCAACGGCAAGGAAGCGCGCGCCAAGGACGTGCAGCTTCTCTTTGCCGACCAATCGACCGGCGCACGCTCGCCCTCGATGGTGGGGCAGGGCCGCATCGGCGAACTCATCCAGGCCAAGCCGCAGGCGCGCCGTGCACTCCTTGAAGAAGCAGCCGGCATTTCGGGCCTGCACACGCGCCGCCACGAAGCCGAGCTTCGCTTGCGCGCCGCCGAACAGAACCTCGAACGTCTCGACGACGTGGTCGGCGAACTCGAAGGACAGATCGACAGCCTGAAACGCCAGGCGCGCCAGGCATCGCGTTTCAAGAACCTTTCAGCCGATATCCGCAAGGCGGAAGCGACGCTGCTGCATTTGCGCTGGACCTTGGCCAAGGCGCAGGAAGCTGACGCCAAATCGGCGCTTGCCGCCGCGACAGCAATTGTCGGCGAACGCGCCAGCGAGCAGATGAATGCGGCCAAGGAACAGGCGATCGGCGCGCACCGCCTGCCGGAACTGCGCGATGCCGAAGCCCAGTCGGCTGCTGCCTTCCAGCGCCTTTCCATCGCCCGCGCGCAGATCGAGGAAGAAGCCGGCCGCATCCGCGCCCGCCAGGCGGAGATCGAAAAGCGGCTTGCCCAGTTCGACGCCGACATCGCCCGCGAAGAGCAGATGGTGCGCGACAATGCCGATACGCTGCAGCGGCTGGCGTCGGAAGAAGGTGCGCTGAACGCCGACAATGCCGGCGCCGCCGAGCGCGAAATTACCGCGCGTGCCGCCTTCGAGGAGGCCTCCGCCAAGTTGGCCTTGAGCGAAGCAGCACTTTCTGCACTGACCGCCGAGCGCGCGGAGGCTTCCGCCGCCCGCAGCCAGGCCGAGCGCGCCATGCGCGACACTGCCGAACGGCGCGACCGCCTGGTTCGCCAATTGTCCGATATCGACCGCGAAGCAGCCGAGATCGCCTCGAAGATCAGCGGCCTGGCCGATCCCGCCGAGAAGCGTATCGTCGTCGAGCAGGCGACAGCCGCTGCGGAAGCCGCTGAAGCCAGTGCCGTCGCGGCGGAGAAGACGATCACCGAAGCCCGCCAGCGCGAGGGGGCGCTGCGCTCGCCGCTGCAGGAGGCCAAGGCCGAACTGGCGCGCATTGAAACCGAAGCGCGCACCCTGGCGAAGATCCTGAACGCCACCTCGGGTGGGTTGTTTCCAGCCGTTCTGGAGCAGATAAAGGTCGACCGCGGCTTCGAAACTGCGCTCGGAGCCGCACTTGGCGAAGATCTCGACATCCCGCTCGACCGCAGCGCACCGGCGCATTGGGGCGACACTGCCCCTGAAGCCGGCGATCCGGCTCTGCCCGCCGGCGCGCGGCCTTTGATTGAAGTCGTGCATGCACCGCGTCAACTAGCGCGGCGGCTGCAACAGGTGGGTGTCGTCGAAGCGACGGATGGTGCGCGCCTGCAGGCTTTGCTGAAACCCGGCCAGCGGCTGGTCAGCCGCGATGGCGCGCTGTGGCGCTGGGATGGTTTTACAGCGAGTGCCGACGCGCCGACGCCGGCCGCGCAACGCCTCGCCCAGAAGAACAGACTGGCTGAACTCGACGCCGATGCGGTCGCCGCGACCTTGAAGGTGCGGCAGGCCGAGGAAAAGCTGGCAGCGGCTGAAAGTGCAGTCAAGCAGGCGACCGAAGCAGAGCGGCTGGCGCGTCAGGCCTGGCGCGACGCGCAGCATCTGGTCGGCGAAGCACGCGATGCGCTGGCCCGCGCCGAAAAGGCGTCTGGCGAGCTTTCGAGCCGTCGCGCCGCGCTCCAGGAAGCGCGCACCCGCGTCGACGAAAGCCACACGGAGGCGAGCGCTGCCTTCGAGGTGGCCGAGAGGCAATTTGCCTCCGCACCCGATCTTGGCGACTTGCAGTCGCGTCTCGACCGCATGTCGGGCGACGTTTCGCGCGACCGCGCCATGCTGGCAGACGCGCGGGCCGCCCATGAAGGTTTGAAGCGCGAGGCGGAAGCGCGGGCGCGCCGGCTCGAGGCCATTGCCGCCGAGCGCAAGAGCTGGACGGTGCGTGCCGAGAATGCCGACAGGCAGATCGCATCGCTTGCCGAACGGCGGGACGAGGCGGCGCGTGAACAGGCGGCACTGGTCGATGCGCCCGAAGAGATCGAGACGCGCCGCCGGGCCTTGCTGTCGCAGCTTTCCGAGGCAGAAGCGCTGCGCAAGGCGGCTGCCGATCGCCTGCAGGAGGCCGAAAACCGGCAGGCGGTGCTTGACAAGGCCGCGACCGCCGCGATCCAGACACTTGCCGAATCCCGCGAAGGCCGTGTTCGATCCGAAGAGCGGCTGACCGCCGCCGACGAGCGGCGCAGGGAAGTCGAGGCCCGCATCCAGGAAACGCTGAATACCCCGCCGCATCTGGTCATTCGCCACACAGGCCTCGAAGCCGACAGCCCGCTGCCGGACATGGGCGAAATAGAGCGACAGCTTGAAAAGCTGAAGGTCGAGCGCGAGCGGCTTGGCGCGGTCAATCTGCGTGCCGAAGAGGAGCAGAAGGAACTCTCCGAACGGCTCGAGACGATCGTTTCCGAGCGCGAGGACATCATCGAGGCCATTCGCAAGCTCCGCCAGGCGATCCAGAGCCTGAACCGCGAGGGGCGCGAGCGGCTTTTGGCGGCCTTCGATGTGGTCAACGGTCACTTCCAGCGGCTGTTCACACATCTCTTCGGCGGCGGCACCGCCGAATTGCAACTGGTCGAATCGGAGGATCCGCTCGAAGCCGGGCTTGAAATCCTCGCCCGCCCGCCGGGCAAGAAGCCGCAGACCATGACGCTGCTCTCAGGCGGCGAGCAGGCGCTGACCGCCATGGCTCTGATCTTCGCGGTGTTCCTGACCAACCCGGCACCGATCTGCGTGCTTGACGAGGTCGACGCGCCTCTCGACGACCATAATGTCGAGCGCTTCTGCAATCTCATGGACGAAATGGCCAAGACAACCGAAACGCGGTTCGTCATCATCACCCACAATCCGATCACCATGGCGCGCATGAACCGGCTGTTCGGCGTCACCATGGCGGAGCAGGGTGTCAGCCAGCTGGTGTCGGTCGATCTCCAGGAAGCCGAACAGTTGCGGGAAGCGAGCTGAAGGCAGCAGGTCACAGCCGGCCGCTCAATCGAGATCCACGGATTCGTCAATCTTGCGGGGGTTGCTGCCGGAAAAGGCGTTCGGCAATGCGTGCCCGGTTTGCGGCGATGGCTTCCGCGGTGGGCTCCCAGTCGCCGCACCATTCAACGGGGATGCCTTCCATGAGTTGGGCGGTCTCGGCAAAGCTCGGTCGGTAGCCGCGCGCCAGCATCTCCCGCACCAGGCTCGCCTGCCGTTTCGCGAGGTAGCCGAGGCGGCAGTAGAAAAAGCGGATATGCCCGGGGCCGAGCGTGTAGCAGGTCGGATTGCGGGGATCGGCGGGGTTTTCGCCGCGGAGGACGGCGGCTCGGACCAGTGCGAAGACCCGAGGCAGTTCCCGGTATTCCGCCACCAGATGTGGCCCGCTGAGTTCCGCGGGCGGAATGCAGTTGATGCGGGTCACCGCTGGCCGCCTTGGTCGGCCGCGCCGAAGATCGCCCGCGCACGCTCGTGAAAATTGCGGTCGATCGCCTGAAAGCGGTCGCGCGCCGCCTGACCGATCGTCGCTTTCTCCTCGTCAGGCATCGAAATCAGCCGATCGATCGACTGCTTCAGTGCTGCCCGGTCGACAAAATAATTGGTACCGAGATGCCGGGGTTCCTCTCGGGTCGCGGCAACCAGAACGCCGCACTGAGCATCGAGATGCTCGTTCATCGGTGCGGCGTCGGTGACGACGGCCACGCAAGCCGCCGACATCGCTTCCAGGATGTGGTGGCCCCAGCCTTCCGACCGTGACGGGCAAAGGTGAATGCCGCACTCGTTCTGCAACCGGCGCAGTTGGGCATCGTCGATGAACCCCGAAATCAGCGTGACATTTTCCGGAACCTGCGTGGGAGCGTTCGCTTTTTTCTGGACCAACACGAGTTCGGGCCATTCGGGATGAGCCTGCCATAGCGCCAGCACGTCCTCGGTGCCTTTCAGCGTGCTGCCGCCCGCCAAATGGAAGAAACGGCTCCAGTTCTTTTCGACGGTCTCGTCGAAGCGGTCCTCCGAGGTGAAGCCGAGATAGGAAACCGGCGGGCCGAGGGCGGCGAATATCTCTTCGGCATGCCGTGTCTTGGCAAGCACCCGGTCGATCCGACGCAACCGCTTGAGGTGGCGATGCGGGAAACGCTCCTGGTTGGGAATGAGCCAGTTCTGCCCGGCGGCCGAAAACCAGCGTGGAAACACACGCTCAATGTGCAGGATATGTGCGGCACGCTTGCGGCGGAAAAGCTGCTCCAGGAGACCGCGCTGGCGCGTTTCGGAAAACGCGCTGGTGCGGCCGGAAGCGGCGATTGCCTCGGCGAGAATTTCCGCGTCGCGCGTCAGCCCGTAATTGTTGGACCGGGCAACCAGCAGCCAGTCGATCACTGTTTCCATTCCGTCGTTGATGCAAAGACTTCGGTCATCGCGTGGCAATGGCCGGACAATGCAGGGATTCACGCATCGCTTTTGACGGAAATCCGGCCGAGGCGCCAGAGTGGTAGTCCGGTTGCCCCCAAGGCGGACGTTTATGATACAGCGGCTCGCCTGCGGAATTGAGACGGGCTTTCCTGGAACATCTGTCGGAAATAGCCCGAAAATCGTCCAAGGTCGGCAAAGCCGTGATCGATCGCGATCTGTGTGATGTTCACGTCTTTCGGGTCGAGGGTCATCAGGGCGTGATGGACTGCCGACAGCCGTCGAAACCTCAAATATGCGACAGGCCCGATACCCATCGCATCGTGAAAGGCACGATGGAGCGAACGGCGCGACACGTTCAACGTCGAGCACAATTCTGAGATGTGCAGGGGCCGGTCCGAACTCAATCCGTCCGCGTAATCTTCCACCTTTCGGATCAGTTTGGCGCTGTTGTAATGCGCTTCCCCGGATTCCTGGCTGGTTTCATCGACGATGCCGGAGCAGAAGGCTTCAATCAGCGCCCGCCGGAAAAATTCCATTCCAGCGGCTGACTGCGGGGCGGCACCACAGCGCAACTGGGCTATCCTCTCCGCAATCGCGCGACGGCTCGAATTGCGACGGGACGGCAGCGTGCGGAACCTGTCGATTTTTGTCCAGAAACGCGGATCCTGCAGTTCACCTTCCCCGGTCATATGTTCAGCAAGGTCCTCCTCGCTCAGCGTAATCGTCGCATAGCTGGAGTAACCGGTAAAACGCCCTTCCTGCTCCACTGACTTGGGAAACACGACGATGTCGCCGGGCACCACGTCATAATCCCATTGGGCGACCTCGCCGCCGCTCTCCAGCATCATGCCGATAGTCACCATTTCGGGGCTCATCACTCCGCGTGCCCGGATTGCCGAGCCGAAGTCGCCCGTGCTCAGGACAAGGTTGCCAACTTGCGCGTGAAGCAGATGCCCGTGCAACTTGCCGGGCGTCAGTTGGACGATGGACAGATTCGCCCCGCGCACCGCCTCTCTAAGGTCATCGACACCTCGAATCTCGCGCGATTGGATATTCAGGCCGGCCTGGCGTGTCGAGTTGTTCGGCCGACTTGGTTCTGGACTGCAGAATCTCGATTCTGGCCATTTCTTTTCTTGGGATGGGTGCCGGATAGTTTGGGTCACGACAGAACTCATCGGGCCAACTCTGCGGACTTCATCTTAGTAAGGTTGGCACAGACTGCATAGTCGTATGTTCGACGAGCAATTAACGTTCCCTGAACGTCGCATTCAGTGTGCCTAGCCTGTCAGGGAGAGAGAGATGTCCAGGATGAAGAACGGGATGGCCTTCTCTCCATTGGTCCTTCCCGGCGAGAGCCATCGCGGCCTGAAAACCATCCTGTTCGTTACGGCCGCCATGGCGGTGTTTGCCGTACTGCTCGCGGCAAGCCCTCCAGCCTATGCCCAGACGCCCACTCCGCGGCCAACGGCGGATGCCGAGGAAGCTGCGCCCCTCACCCTCGATGAGCTCAAAATCCTGACGGCGCGCATCGCGCTCTATCCGGACGATCTTGTCGCCCTTGTCGTCTCAGCGTCGCTCTACCCGCTGCAGGTCGTTCAGGCGGAACGGTTTCTCGAACAGAAAAAGACGTCCGCCGATCTTGAGCCAAGCGACAAGTGGGACGGCAGCGTCATTTCGCTGCTCAACTATCCCTCCGTCGTGAAGATGATGAACGACGATCTCGAATGGACGCAGCAGTTGGGCGACGCTGCGGCCAATCAGCAGAAGGATCTGCTTGTGGCGATCCAGCAGTTGCGAGACGAAGCCTCTGCAAAAGGCGTGCTGAAGTCCGACGACAAGGTTCAGGTGGTCAACGAAGGCGACAATGTCGTGATCAGGTCGGCCGATCCGCAGACCGTCTACGTCCCCACTTATCCGCCGGAAATGCTCTATGAACCCGGTTACGTGGTTTCGGGACCTCCTATCGTCTACGAGCCTTTTCCCTCTTATTACTATCCGACAGCGCCCTATTGGGCGGGCTTCGTCACCGGAGCGGCATTCGGGGCGGTGGTCGACTGGGATCGATGGGGCACCTGGGGAGGCGACGTCGACATAGATGTCGATATCGGCGACCGCGTTGATTTCGATTTCAACAAGATCGATGTGAACAACATCGACATTAACAAGCTGAACAACCTCGATTTCAAGAACATAGACCGCTCGAAGATCGACCTGCGCAACACGAATTTCGACCACGACAAGCTCAAGCAGAACCTCCAGAGCAAGGATTTCAACAACATTGCCCGCAAGGCCAAGGATCGGACGCCGGGGAACCGCACTGAATCGGCCAAGCTCCAGGCTCGTGCCCACGACCTCAAGGGTAAGGACGTCCGCAAAAACGTTGCCGAAGGACTGAAGAACAACCCGCAAGCCAAGCTGCCGAAGCCGGGAACGCGGCAGGCCGACGCCAAGCAGATCGGCCAGCAACTCAAGAAGGCCAAACCGGCCGTCAGCAAGCCTGCCGCCCAGAGGGTCGCCCAAAAGAGGGTGGACCGTCCGCGGCCGGCTGCACGTGCTGACAACAGGCCTAGAACCCCGTCGGCGATAGGCAACCCCCGTCCGGGCCGGGTTGCTGCCAACCATTCAAACCGCGGCGCATACAGCCGGGGCGGTGGACAGCGCCAGGTGAACCGGGGTGGAGGCGGGCGCCAGATGCATCGAGGTGGGGGCGGACGGCGCCGATAACACGCGAGGCATCGCCGCTCCTTGTGCACCTTGCAGGAACACCAACATGAAACAGCACCTCATCACAGCAACTCTCGCCCTATTGCTCGGTGTTCCCGCGCTTTCGGCCGGAAGCACGCAGGAAACAGAACCCAGCACGGTGAAGGATTTCGATTCCTTTGTCGGCGAGGCGCCGCCCACTTTCGCAACGGTCGAGGAACTCACCGAAACCTTTCGCAAAAACCTCGCCGCGGATGACAAGGCGGCGGTGGCATCGCTTCTGGGCCTTGCCCCTGCCGAGATCATGAAATCCAAGGAGATCGAAGAGAGCTTCGCCAGAATCAAGGAAGCCGCAACAGAGTCGATTGTGGTCAAGGAAACCTATCCTGATCTCAGGACACTAGTCCTCGGCGATGAGCTTTGGCCGTTTCCGTTTCCAGCCGTGAATGTAGACGGCAAATGGAGTTTTGATACGATCGCCGGGCTTGAAGAAGTCATCAACCGGCGCATAGGCGAGAATGAGTTGGCCGCGGTTGCCAACATGCGCGGCTATGTCGATGCCCAGGAGCAATATCGGGAGACCGACTGGGACGAAGACGGCGTCGGAGAGTATGCGCAAAAGCTGATCAGTTCGCCCGAAGCCTATGACGGGCTGTATTGGGAAGCCGGTGACGGGGTTCCGGAAAGTCCGGTCGGATCGCTCATCAGCCAGGCCGAACTGTCCACGGCGGCGGAGGACGGGTATTTCGGCTATCGATACCGGCCGTTGATGGGGCAGGGCGAGAATGTAGCGGGCGGCAAGTACGACTACGTCATCAACGGCAATATGATCGGCGGCTTCGGACTGATCGCCACGCCAGCCAAATACGACCGTACCGGCATCATGACCTTCATGGTGAACCAGTACGGCACCGTTTACGAAAAGGACCTGGGCGCGGACTCGGCTGAACTCGCGGCAAAGATAAACAGTTTCGATCCCGACGACGGCTGGATCGTCGTCAACGATCCGGGCGAATGAGATGAATGTCGCCGAAACCCGAGCTGAAACGACAACTGCCTGTCCTCCCGGCATGCTGTTCGTTCCGGGTGGAACCTTCCGCATGGGCTCCGACGATCACTACAAGGAAGAAGCTCCCGCCCACAGCGTGAAGGTCGACGGGTTCTTCATCGACAGGACGCCGGTCACCAATCGCCAGTTCAAGGCGTTCGTCAAGGCGACCGGCTATGTGACGGTCGCCGAGCGGGTGCCGGATGCGAAGGATTATCCTGGCGCGCTTCCGCATATGCTCTTTGCCGGCTCGCTGGTCTTCCAGAAGGCTTCCGGCCCCGTCGATCTCAGGAACCCGACCGAATGGTGGGACTTCGTCCAGGGGGCAAGCTGGAAGCACCCGCTTGGCGCCGGGAGCGGCCTGTTCAAGAAGGAGAACCACCCGGTCGTGCATGTCGCCTATGA
>NZ_JAOWPT010000017.1 GCF_025753855.1 Mesorhizobium sp. ZC-5 | reverse complement strand
CTCATCCCCAGGCGGGTGGTCAAGGGCGGCTCGCACCTATGCGCGCCCAACTACTGCCGCCGCTACCGCCCCGCCGCACGCCACGCGCAACCCGTCGACACCTCAATGAGCCATGTCGGCTTCCGATGCGTGGTCAGGGACAGGGGGGTGCACCGATGACCGAGGCCGCGCCCCGTTCGCAAGTTCTGACGGCGCGTGTCGCCATCGTAGCGGTCGCGATACTGCTCGCGCTGGCTTTGTTGATCTATGGGTTTTCGGCCGAGGTCCATCGGCGACTCTGGCACGACATCGTCGAGCGGCCCGGCGGACCCATGTCGTTCCGTTTCGTGCTGCAGCCGGTCATGGCCGCGATTGCCGCTTTCCACGACGGGGTCAAGGATGCCAGCCAGGGCCGTGCACCCTACCTGAAGCGCCTGCTGTCGGGAAGCGGCGACCGCTCCGACTTGCTCAACGAGGCGGTGCTGTCGACCGGCCGCATCATCCTGCTCGGCCTCGCGATGGACGGCATCTATCAGTACACGGTGCTGAAAACCTTCTACCCCGGCGAGATGGTGGTCATCACGCTCGCCCTCGCATTTGTCCCCTATCTGCTGCTGCGCGGCCCGTTTTCGCGCCTCGCGAGCTGGTGGCGGGGCCGCAAAGAGCATGGTTGAGGAGAAGGCTGCATGGCAACTGGACTAGCAAAGGAGCGGCCCGATCTGAAGCGGCCCGCGCACCTGCCGGAATCTCCGGTTCCACCGATTCCCAAGGTCGATGAATCGAAGTCGGACATCGCATCGGTTCAATATTCCGCCTACCGTACTGGCCTTTCCAATCACAGAACGGGTCTCTCCGAGCACCGGACGTCGCTTTCGGAGTTTCGTACCGACCTGTCGATGTTCCGCACCGATCTCTCGACCGAGCGGACGGAGATGTCGAAGCGGCGCACGGGAATGTCGTTCCAGCGCACGCGCATGAGCGCCGACCGCACGCTGATGTCGGTGATCCGCACCTCGCTGTCGCTGATCAGCTTCGGATTTACGATCTTTCAGTTCTTCGAGAAGATGCGTGATGCGGGCACGATCACGCATGCTGCCTCGCCGCGTAACTTCGGCATTACGTTGGTCCTGCTCGGCATCGTCATGCTGGTCGTCGGCATCGCCTATCACCTGCAATTTATGATCGGGCTGCGTCACGAGCGCGATGCGATGCGGGTTGAAGGGTTGATCCACGCGGAGAGCCGCTTCCCGCCCTCGATGACGCTGATCGCGGCCGTGCTGCTGCTGCTGCTCGGCATATTCGCGGTCATCAGCATGATGTTCCAGGTGGGACCCTTCGGATGAGCGGACTTTCCCGCCAACTCTGCAGCGGCATCGGTCCGCGCCGACACAAGGCGGAGCCAGGATGAGCCATGCGGCCGTCATCAGATCGCTGCCATCAGGGCCAAGCAGGCCGGCGATGACGCGGAATGTGTCACACCGCCCGGCGGATTACGTGGCGGTCGACGCCGCGGCCGAAGACCTCGCTCCTTTGTTCGAACGCGCGCCTCCCATCACAATGCAGGCAGGACTCGCGATCGACGTGTGGTGGCGGGCGATTGCGCTTGGAGTGCTCGCCTGGTTGCCGCTCGTCTTGCTGGCTGCATTGCAGGAACTCTGGAATCCCGCTGGCCGTCTGGGTTCCGTACTGGCGGAAGTTGGGCTGCATGCGCGCTACCTGGTCGCGGTGCCGCTGTTTGTGTTGGCCGAGAGGTTCTGTGCACCACAACTGGGCACCATCCTTGCGAACTTCGTCCACGGCGGCCTTGTCGCGGACGCGGATCGCGCTGCCTTCGACCAGGCGATAGCGTCGGCGCAGGCGCGCCTGCGGAGCACCGTCGCCGAGGTCGTCGTTGTCATCCTCGCCTATTGCGTCAGCATGGCGACAGTCCTCACGTACACCTACGAACAACTGCCGGCATGGGCTCTATCCGCCGATCGGACGATGCTGTCGCTGGCGGGCTGGTGGCATGCGTTGGTCAGCCTGCCGCTGCTTCTTGCGCTCTGTCTGGGCTGGCTGTGGCGGGTGGTGCTTTGGGCGCAACTGCTGCGATCGGTTGCCAGGCTGAAACTCCGGCTGATCGCGTCCCATCCCGACCGGTGCGCCGGTCTCGCCTTTCTCGGGCAATCGGTGCGCGCTTTTTCAATCGTGGGTATGGCCGTGATGATGGTGGCGGCGGGCCGTTCGGCGCAACTCGTTCTTGGCGGAGACGCGACCCCGACACAGAATTTCTACTTCAACATCGGACTGGCGGCGGTGCTGCTCGTCGTTTTCGTTGCGCCGCTGCTGGCCTTCACGTCCTCGCTGATGGGGGCCTGGCGTCACGGCATGCTCGAATACGGAGCACTCGCCGCCCGGGCCGGACATGCATTCGAGGCCAAATGGCTGAAGGCTGATCATGCCGACGGGGAAATACTGGAACAGCCGGACTCGTCCGCGCTGACCGATCTCTACCAGGTCGTAGCCAATGTCGGGTCGCTGCACTTCGTGCCGGTGAGCCTGAAGGACCTCGCGATGCTGGTGGTCGCGATGCTCATTCCATTCGTGCCGGTGGTGCTGCTCGCCATTCCCGTGAGCGTGATCATGGCCAACCTGCGGGGCCTTCTGTTCTGAACCAAGTGAAGGAAGGGAACGTAACATGGCGAAGTCATTCGCGGTTATCAGCATGATGCTCCCGGAGGGGGGCGGTTCCCACGGCACGATTTGAGGTCAGGGAGATGGGTGACCGATCATGAAACCCGAGGACGTCCAGTCTTTCTACGAACGAATGCCTTATCCAGCACCGCTCACCAGCCTGGATAAACATCGTGAGGTTTTAGGGAGCCCAGAAGGGCAGCGAGCACGCTCCCTGCTTATGTTTCCTGGCGGAAAGCTGGGTGGGCATCAGAGGATTCTTGTCGCGGGATGCGGAACATCCCAGGCGGCGAAGGTCGCCATGCGCGAGCCCAACGCAAGAGTGACCGCGATCGACATCAGCCGTACAAGTCTCGGGCACCTGCGTGGGCTTCAGCAGAAGTATGCACTGGAGAACCTCGAACTCAGGCAACTGTCGATTCTCGATGTCTCGTCGCTTGAGCAGACTTTCGATCAGATCATCTGCACTGGCGTGCTGCACCACCTTCCAGACCCTGACCAGGGGCTCCGATCGTTGCGCGACGTACTTAGCCCCGATGGCGCGATGCACATCATGGTTTATGCAAGCTATGGGCGCGCTGGCATCTACATGATGCAGGAGTATTGCCGTCTGCTCGAAATCAAGCCGACGGATCGGGAATTAAGCTCACTGAGCAGCGCGATAGAGTATCTGCCCGACGATCATCCGATGGCTCCGCTTCTGCACAGGGTCAAGGATTTCTCACAGCCCGACGCGCTAGCCGATGCGCTGCTCCATCCTCAGGATCGTGCCTATACGGTTGCGCAGATCCATGAGTGGCTTGACCGCTGCGGCATGTCATTCGGCCGGTGGTTCGAACAGGCCCCCTATCTTCCGCAATGTGGCGTCGTTGCCTGCACGCCGCATGCCACGCGGATCGCCGAGTTGCCTGAGCCCGAACAACATTCAGCCGTTGAGCTTTTCCGCGGCACCATCACACAACACAGCTTCGTCGCCTATCGCAACGATCGTGCAGAGGCGGCGCAACCTATTCGTTTCTCGGGCGAGCGGTGGCGGAACTATGTGCCGGTCCGCTTGCCGTGGACCAGGACCGTTCGGGAACGGTTACCCGCCGACGCCGCTGCCGTACTTTTGAATCCGGGTCACAAGCACTCCGACCTGTATCTACCCATCACTTCCAGCGAGGCGTTGCTGCTCGCTCAGATCGACGGAAAGCGGACGCTCGGTGAGATCGAACGGAATGCCTCCGAGGAAAACATCGCTGATCTGACGCCGGTGTTCTTCAGGAAGCTGTGGGAGCACGACCTTATTGTCATCGATGCGTCGATGGCCTCTCGCCTCGATTCGTCCGGAAACGAAAGCTCGACAATGCCCATCGAGGGAGAACTCGTATGAGCCTTCCGAATGGGCGGCAACAGTAGACCACGGAAAGCGGTCCGGACTGGATCGGTCCGCTACAACAAGGAGGCAGTGGAATGGCTAAATCACCGAAGACAAAGCAACCCAATATCCTCGTCATATGGGGCGACGATATCGGACAATCGAACCTGAGTTGCTACACCCACGGTTTGATGGGCTATCGCACGCCCAATATCGACCGACTTGCCAAGGAAGGCATGCTGTTCACCGACAGCTATGGCGAGCAGTCCTGCACCGCGGGCCGCTCGTCCTTCATCACCGGGCAGAGCGTTTTTCGGACCGGCCTGTCGAAGGTCGGCATTCCGGCCGCGCCCATCGGGATGACCGACAAGGCCATCACAATCGCTGCCGCGCTCAAGAATCAGGGCTATGCGACGGCACAGTTCGGCAAGAACCATCTCGGCGACCTGAACCACATGCTGCCGACCAATCACGGCTTCGATGAATTCTACGGCAACCTCTACCACCTGAACGCCGAGGAAGAGCCGGAGATGTATGACTACCCGCCGGAAAAGGACTTCCCGAACTTCAAGAAAAACTTCGGTCCGCGCGGCGTCATGAAGTCATGGGCGACCGACAAGGACGACCCGACGGTGGAGGAGCGCTGGGGCAAGGTCGGCAAGCAGAAGATCGAGGACACCGGTCCGCTGACCAAGAAGCGCATGGAAACCTGCGACGACGATTTCGCCGCGGCCGCCAAGGACTATATCAAGCGCCAGAATGATGCGGGCAAGCCGTTCTTCGTCTGGCTCAACTTCACCCACATGCACCTGTTCACGCATACCAAGCCCGGGAGCAAGGGGCAGGCCGGACGGTGGCAGTCGCAGTATCACGACACGATGATCGACCACGACAAGAACGTTGGCGATGTTCTCGATTATCTCGACAAGCTTGGGATCGCCGATGACACCTTCGTCATGTACTCGACCGACAACGGCCCGCATCGGAACACTTGGCCGGACGGCGGCATGACGCCGTTCCGCTCGGAAAAGAATACAAACTGGGAAGGCGCGTTCCGCATTCCGCTGCTGGTGCGCTGGCCGGGCCATATCAAGCCGGGTTCTGTCGCGAACGGCATCGTTCAGCACCACGATTGGTTCCCGACCTTCCTTGCGTTGGCCGGCGATCCGGACGTGTCGGACAAGCTGAAGAAGGGCTACAAGGCGATCGGCCGTACCTACAAGAACCACATCGACGGCTACAATCTCCTTCCCTACCTGACCGGCGAGGAAAAAGAGTGCCCGCGCCAGCTGTTCGTCTATGTCAGCGACGACGGTGATGTGCTGGCGATCCGGTATGACAACTGGAAGATCGTCTTTATGGAGCAGCGTTGTAAGGGCACGCTGCAAGTGTGGGCGGAGCCATTCACAAAGCTTCGCGTGCCAAAACTCTACAATCTGAGGACCGATCCTTACGAATTCGCGGATATTACCTCGAACTCGTATTACGACTGGTTCCTCTATCACGACTACCTCATCTTTGCCGCCCAGACGATCGCGGCGAGATGGGCGGACACGTTCAAAGAATTCCCGCCCATCCAGAAACCCAACACTTTCACGATCGACGACGCGCTGCAGACCATGCGCGATTCGGTTGGCAGCGGTCGTTGACAATTCGCGGGGCGGCGGGAGCGATCCCGCCGCCCAGCCAAGTGTCGTAACCGTGAGATCGGGAGCGTGCCGTGAACCGCAGAGAGATGATGCTGCTTCTGTCGTCGGCGCCGCTGGCGACGATGGCTCTTCAATCGACCGCGCGGGCGGCCGACATTACGCCGGATGAGGCGCGGGCCATCGCAAAAGAGGCCTACATCTACGGCTTCCCGATGGTGGACAGCTACCGCGTTCAGCACTCGTATTTCGTCGATAAGGGCAGCCCTGAATACAAGGCCCCCTGGAACGAGATTTTCAACAACGCCCGCGTCTACACACCCGACGACAAGGCGATCCAGACTCCCAATTCCGATACGCCCTATTCCTATGTGGGCGCCGACCTCAGGGCCGAGCCGCTCGTCTTCACGGTGCCGGAAGTCGACCAGGGAAGATATTACTCGCTGCAGTTCATCGACATGTACACCTTCAACTTCGCTTATGTCGGCAGCCGGGCGACCGGCAACGGCGCGGGCAGCTTCTTGCTCGCAGGGCCGAACTGGCAAGGGGAGAAGCCGGAGGGCATCAAGGACATCATTCGTTCGGAAACCGAGTTGGTTTTCGTGCTCTATCGCACGCAGCTCTTCGGTCCCGACGACATCGAGAATGTGAAGTCGATACAGGCCGGCTACAAGGTCGAGCCGCTTTCGGCATTTCTCGGAAAGCCCGCGCCCGCGGCCGCACCCGCCATCGACTTCAGGAAGCCGCTGACCCCCGACGAGCAGAAAACCTCGCCGGAATTTTTCAACGTCCTGAACTTCCTGCTGCAGTTCACCCCGGTCAATCCGGTCGAGACCGACATTAGGGCGCGCTTCGCCAAACTCGGCATCGAGGGCGGCAAGACATTCGACCCGAATGCGCTGTCGCCTGAGACACGCGCCGCGGTTGAAGGCGGCATGGCTGACGCCTGGGCGGCGTTCAAGACCTTCAAGGAAACCGAACTCGATACGGGCAAGAAGACAAGCGGCGACGGTTTTGGAACACGCGAACATCTGAACGGCGACTATCTCAGCCGCATGTCGAGCGCGGTGCTCGGTATCTATGGCAACTCCAAACAAGAGGCGATGTATCCCGCCTACTTCACCGACGCCGGGCACCAGCCGACGTCGGGCGCGAACCGCTACACCATGCGTTTCGCGCCGGACGGGCTGCCGCCGGTCAACGCTTTCTGGTCGCTGACGATGTACAAGATGCCGGAGAGCCTGCTGTCGGCCAACAAGCTGAACCGCTATCTCATCAATTCGGACATGCTGCCCGACCTAAAGAAGGACGCTGACGGCGGGCTGACGCTCTACATCCAAAATGAGAGCCCGGGAGCGGACAAGGAAGCCAACTGGCTACCGGCGCCGGAAGGCCCGTTCTTCATGGCTATGCGGCTCTACTGGCCGAAAGAGGAAGCGCTGGATGGCAAATGGAAAGCCCCGTCGCTTGAGCGTGTTAACTGAGCGGGAGGATATCGATATGCGAACGAGCTTTGCTGCGCTCTCCCTAGGAATGCTGGTCGCTGCGACCGGATGCCCTGCGATCTTGCTTGCTGCCGAACCGGTCACCGTCGACAACTTCCAGGTCGCGGAATCCGACCTCTATTTCGGCAACGCGATCAAGGACGCCGGCGGGCCGGGCAAATTCCATCACCGCCGCGAGCCGATGCAGATCGATCATCAGGCTGTAATCCGCGCAAATCGCGATACGCTTTATTCCGCCGCAGTTTTTGACCTCGATGCCGGTCCTGTGACGATCACGCTGCCCGACGCAGGCGACCGCTTCATGTCGATGCAGGTGATCAGCGAAAACCACTACGTGCCAGAGGTGGTTTACGGCGCCGGCAGCTACATGCTCGACAAGGACAAGGTTGGCACACGCTATGCGATGGCCGGAGTTCGCACATTGGTCGATCCGGCCGATCCCGAAGATGCAAAGAGGGTTCACGCATTGCAGGATGCGATAAAGGTTGAGCAGGCGAGTGCGGGCAGCTTCGATGTGCCCGACTGGGATCCGGCCAGCCAGAAGAAAGTGCGCGACGCGCTGCTGGTGCTCGGCTCGACAATGCCGGACTTCAAGAATGCGTTCGGCAAGAAGGACGAGGTCGATCCGATCCGCCATTTAATCGGGACAGCGCTTGGCTGGGGCGGCAATCCCGACAAGGATGCCTTCTATCTCAACATCACGCCACCCAACAATGACGGCACGACCGTCTATAAGCTCAATGTCAGGGACGTTCCCGTCGACGGCTTCTGGTCGGTCAGCCTCTACAATGCCGAGGGCTACTACGAGAAGAACGAGCACAACGCCTATTCGCTCAACGACATAACAGCCAAGAAGAACGAGGATGGCTCGATCGACATCCAGTTCGGCGGCTGCGACGGCAAGGTGGCGAACTGCCTGCCGATCATGCAGGGGTGGAACTATACCGTCAGGCTTTACCGGCCGCAGGCTGCGATCCTCGATGGCAGCTGGACGTTCCCGGAACCGAAAGCGGCCAATTGATGTCAAATCAGGCTCTCCCCTCATGGAACAACGGAGCGGCAAAGTCCGCAATCCTCGATTTCGTTGCGCGCGTCACGAAGGAGGGCGGGCCGGATTTCGTGCCGCCCGCCGAGCGCATAGCTACCTTCGACAATGACGGCACGCTGTGGTGCGAACAGCCGATGCAGCCGCAGGTCTTCTTCCTGATCGACAGGGTGAAGCAGCTTGCCGCGAAGGACCCGTCGCTGAAGGACCGCCAGCCTTACAAGGCGCTGCTCGAGCACAGCCTCAAGGCGCTGCATGAACAGGGCAAGCAGGGGCTGATGGAACTTGCCTTCGCCACCCATTCCGGCATGAGCGAGGAGGCGTTCGACGAGATCGCGAAAGCATGGTTCGCGTCGGCGAAGCATCCGAAATTCGGGCGGCCGTTCCAGAATCTCACCTACCGGCCGCAGGTCGAACTGCTCGAATATCTGCGCGCCAACGGCTTCAAGACCTATATCGTCTCGGGCGGCGGCATCGACCTTATCCGGGCTTTCGCGGAAGACGCCTACGGCATCCCACGCGAGCAGGTGATCGGTTCGTCCGCCAGGCTGCGCTACGAGCTTCAGGATGGTCGCGCCGTGGTGATGAAGGTTTCCGAACTCAACAGCTTCGACGACCGTGAAGTGAAGCCGGCCAATATCGGCTTGCATATCGGCCGGCGTCCCATTCTGGCCTTCGGCAATTCCGACGGCGATCTCGCCATGCTGCGCTATGTAAAAACCGGTGTCGGCGCGCGGCTTGCGCTGCTCATCCACCACGATGATGACGTGCGGGAGGTAGCCTACGACCGCGACTTCCGGCTGAGCCCCTTGGCCGAGGCGCTCGACAATGCCGGGGAGTACGGCATCACCGTCGTCAGCATGAAGAACGACTGGAAGACGGTGTTTGCGCCGGGGAGAGCACCGTGAAGGAATGGCTGGTCATCATCACCGAAAACGCGATCGTCCTGATCGATATACTGGCGCTGATCATAGTGCTTGTCGGCACGATCGAGGCCTTCTTCGGCGGAATGCGGGCAATGCTGTCATCGCCGACCGGTCACGAGCGGCGCGATATCTGGCTGCGCTATGCCCGCTGGCTGGTGGCGGGACTGACGTTCCAACTCGCCGCCGACATCATCGAGACCTCCATCACGACGGAATGGGAGGCGGTTGGCCGCATAGCTGTGATCGCGGTGATCCGCACCTTCCTCAATTACTTCCTCGACCGCGATCTGGAGGAGGTCCGCAAGCGCCAGCACGAGCCGGCGGAGCCCAAAGGAGCCTGACATGAGCCGCAAGTTCCTTCCACTCTTCCTGTTGCTGGCGCTGCTCGCCGCACCCGGCCTGGTGTTCGCGCAGGTCGATCCGTTGCCCTCCTGGAACGACGGCGCGGCGAAGGCCGCCATCACCGATTTCGTCAACCGCACCACCATGGAAGGTGGTGCCGACTATGTGGCGCCGGCCGAGCGCATCGCCGTCTTCGACAATGACGGCACGCTCTGGTCCGAGCAACCGATGTACTTCCAACTGGCTTTTGCCATCGACCGTGTAAAAGCCATGGCGCCCGGGCACCCCGAGTGGAAGGACACCGAACCGTTCAAGTCGCTCCTCGCTGGCGACATCAAAGGAGTCCTCACGTCTGGAGAAAAGGGCCTTGGCGAGATCATTGCGGTGACCCATGCCGGCATGACAACGCAGGAGTTCGCCGACACGGTCAGGGAATGGATGGCGACGGCACGTCATCCGAAGTTCGGGCGCCCCTACAACGAACTGATCTACCGGCCAATGGTGGAACTGCTCTCCTATATGCGCGCCAATGGCTTCAAGACCTTCATCGTCTCCGGCGGCGGCGTCGAGTTCATGCGGCCGTGGGTGGAGGCAGCCTACGGCATTCCGCCAGAACAGGTCGTCGGTTCGTCGGGTGTCGTCACCTACAAACTGGAAGGTGATAAGCCCTCGCTCACGAAGGAAGCGAAGATCGAGTTCGTCGACGACGGTCCGGGCAAGCCGGTCGGCATCAACCGCTTCATCGGCCGGCGCCCGCTGTTTGCCGCCGGGAATTCGGACGGTGATCTTCAGATGCTGCAGTGGACGACGCTGAATGAAGGCTTGCGTTTTGGACTGATCGTCCACCATACCGATGCCGAACGCGAATGGGCCTACGACCGCCAATCCCATGTCGGCAAGCTCGACAAGGCGCTGGACGAGGCCGGGAGCCGTGGCTGGATCGTGGTGGATATGAAATCGGACTGGAACACGATCTATCCGCCGGAGAAAAAATGAGATGGCGATCTCGTTACACCGGAACAGTGCGGGAGCAACGTTTACGGCCAGCGCCAGCGCAGCCGCGCTTTCCAGTTCCGATCTTCACCGTTCGATGTGAATCGGGTTGGTGAACGCAGGTGCCAGCCGTTTTGACGCAAGTTGGCTATGTCGGAACGGCCAGTTTTTCGTGGCTGGCCGTCCTTGCGTCAGAGCGGGCGCCCACGACCTCATAGACCTCCAGCGTTTCGGCACGGCCTTTCGCCTGAGCGACCCCCAGCGGCCTGAACTCGATAACATGCCGGCATGCCTGCTCCACGGCAGCGCTGGAGAGGATGGTCGTGCCATAGACCTTGTTGATGCCTTCCAGCCGTGACGCGACGTTGATGGTGTCGCCCATCGCCGTGTACTGCAGCCGTTCCTGCGCGCCGACGCTGCCGACGACCGCCTGACCCGTGTGGATGCCGAAACGGGTGCGAAATTCCGGCAGGCCTTTGGCTACCTGTGCATCGTTGAAAAGCCGGAGACTTTGCGCGGCGGCGAGCGCTGCCTTGCAGGCGTGTTTGGCGTGGTTCGAATCCGGGATCGGTGCGTTCCACATCGCGAAGATCGAATCGCCGAGAAATTGGATGATGGACCCTTCGTGCGTCTTCACGGCCTCGTCGAGGATGTCGAAATATTCCGACAGCATGGCGACCACCTCTTCCGGAGAATGGCCTTCGCTGATCGTGGTGAAGTCGTAGATATCCGTGAAAAGCGCCGTGACTTCCTGCCGTTTGGCCGACCTGCCGGTAAAATATCCGGCCTGCACGCTTTTGCGGACGAATTCCTTGGGGACATAGAGAGCGAAGGTGAAAATCGCGTCGCGCGCCCTGTTCATCGCTCCGCCGAGGGTCGATATCTCCTGTACATGCGAGGCGACTTCGATCGGCGTGGCAAAATCGAGGTTCTGCAGGCGGTTGGCGCTTTCGGTGAGGCGCTCGAGCGATTTTGTGATCACATGCGAAAGCAGCAGGGCAAGCGCGATTGCCGCCGCCACGACGCCGGCCGAGATGACCAGCCCCTGTAGAAGCGCGCGGTTGGCCGGGGCCGTCAACTCGTCGAGCGGCGCAGCCACCGCCATCCTATGCCGTTCCAGGAGCACTCCGGATTTTATCGGAGTAAGCAGGACCATGAAGGTTCGACCGTTCACATCGATGAAGCGGGGTTCGCTCGTCCAAGAATCGTCGGACCGGATGCTGTCGATCAGCGGATCCGGCTCGGCCGGAGGCAGGGATTTGGCTTCTCCGGGAGTGAGCATCAATCGGCTCATGACCTTCCGGTCGGAGTGAATGACCGGATTGCCCGATGTGTCGACGATGAAGGCGATCGTGTCGGCGGACATGCGTTCGGCCGCAAGAAAGTCCGTTATCGTGTCGAGGATGATATCGGCGCCGACTACGATCTGCCGGTTTCCCCGATGCGATTGGGCGAGCGTCATTCCGAGGTTGCCGGTGGTCGCCATCTGGTAAGGGCCGATGGAGACGGCGCTGTCGATGTTTGCGGCCGCCTTGTACCAGGGGCGCGTGCGGGGATCGAAGTCGGTAGGCGTCGCCGGGGATTCCCTGATCGTCGCTCCGGCGGCATTAAGAAAGAGCCAGCGCTGGGTTCTCTTATCGCCTTCCACCGCGACAACCCGGACAGCCAGCGCCGCATCGTCGGGCGCGCGGAGTGCCTTGCGCCAGCCTTCTTCCTTCAGGTTCACGACCTGGAAAAAGGAACCGTCGGGATAGCCGGCATACGCTCCGTCGACCTGTGCGGACCGGCCGATGAATTCCCGTAGCAATGCGATCTTGTCGTCGAGGCGCTCCGGCGGCGGCACGAGGAACGCGTTGGCGATGGAGGAGATCACGCCGACGAACGTGACGGTCTGGCCTGAAAGAACGCCGAAACGGTCAGCAAGCCGATCGGAGAAGATCCGCATTTCGGCCTTGGCATCCTCGATGGCCGAATTCCGCGCTCGGTAGTAGTCGAAGCCGACCAGGGCCGCCGAAACCAGGACGATCAGCGAGACCATCGTCGCGCCGAGCAGGAACTGCAGCGAGCGGCTCCAGGTGGAGCCATCCCCCTTTATCGGGATTTCTTTCTTTCCAGCACGGCCCGGCAACTTCAACGTACGGTCTCGGCTCCCCCAGATCCTTTCTCTACATTACACGCGCAGGCGTTGGCTGGCGATCATGTGAACCCGCATATCCACGCTGGAAAGGCCGGATACGCAGCGTTTCAAAATCTTTCTTAATGTGATGGACTGGTTCGCCGTCCCCCCTGCGCGAGGATCGCTTCTGCGCTCAAAGATAGGCGATGGACAGCGCGGGAACGAAACCGATGGCACAAAATGGCATGCTCGCGCAGGGGTCTATTTCGATGCTGCCGTCGTTGGGGAACAAGCTAAACTCAAAAGCCAGGACAATTCAGGGAGCATGTCAATTGCAACACGTTGCAATTTCCCTAGGTACGCCGTCCCCCTGCGGGAGGATCGCTTCTGCGCTCAAAGAATGGCATGCTCGCGCAGGGGTCTATTTCGATGCTGCCGTCGGTGGGGAACAAGCTAAACTCAAAAGCCAGAACAATTCAGGGAGCATGTCAGTTGCAACGCGTTGCAATTTCCCTAGGTACGCCGTCCGTGAATTCGCCCGTTGCAACCCGTTGCAATTTTGGTCACCCGCTCGCCGCATGGCGGGTCGGGCTATGCAAACCACAAGCCACTCACGCCGCTCCTGGGCGCTAGATCCACGTGCGCCACGTCAGGTGCAACGTAGGCGTCCGGTGAGGGCCGCGGCCAGGCTGCTCTCGCCGTGACGGTGGATCGGCGCCCGTTCCACGGCAGGAGATCGCTCAGCCGGCTTTGCGGCGTATCGGCGATGTGGGCGAGCACGTCGGCGAGCCAGGCCTGCGGGTCGACGTCGTTGAGGCGGGCGGTTGCGATCAGCGTATACATGACGGCGGCGCGATTGGCGCCGCGCTGGGAGCCGGCAAAGAGCCAGGACTTCTGCCGAAAGCCAGGCCACGCAGCGCCCGTTCGGCCGCGTTGTTCGTGATGCAGACGCGCCCTCTGCGAGGAAGCGTGTGAAGCCATTCCAGCGCTTGAGCATGTAGTCGATCGCCTGTGCGGCGGGCGCATGGCGCGAGAGTTGGGCCCCTTCGCCGCCAGTTCGGCGACGAGCGACGCGCTCCGCTCCTGACGCACGGCAAGGCGTTCGGCTGCGCCAATACCATTGATGTCGCGCTCCATGTCGAACAGGAGATCAATGCGTTTGACGGCTTCGAAGGCGATTGGCGAGATCGCCGGCGCGGTCTTTCCCCGGCGGGTATTGGCGGCGATGTCGGCCAGCACGAAGAACTTGCGCCTGGCATGACTCCAGCAGAGCGCTTCCGTCACTGGTGCGGGCTTCCGGGCGGAGAGGTAGAGCCGGTTGTAACCGGCATAGGCATCGGCCTGCAGAATGCCGATGAACTGCTTCAGGTGCCGCTCGGGATGCTCGCCCGACCGGTCGCGTGAGGCGTAGAACAGAGCTGCCGGTGGTGATGCCCCACCGAAAGGGCGATCATCGCGGACATAAACTCAGGCTCGGCCGGTATCGGTCTTGCCCTTCGCCAGGATCGGCACCGTGGTGTCGTCGCCGTGAAGGCGCTCTGCCTTCAGCACATGCTCCTCGATCAGAGAATGCAGCGGACGCAGCGCCGCCGCGCAGTCGCCGACCTTATCGGCTAGCGTCGACAGGCTGAGATCGACGCCCTCCCGGGCATAACGTTCGCTCTGCCGGTTCAGCGGCTGATGCTGGCCGAACTTCTCGAACAGCATCATGGTAAGCAGGTTCGTCCCGGCAAAGCCGCGCGGCGTGACGTGGAACGGCGCCGGTGGCTGGCTGATCGCCTCGCACTGCCGGCACGAACTTCTCGCGCACCGTCTGGATCACCTTCCATTGGCGCGGGATCACCTCCAGCGTCTCGGTAACGTCCTCGCCTAGCTTCGACAGCTTGGTCGACCCGCAGCAGGGGCAGCTCTCGGGCGCGGCGATGATGACGCGTTCACGCGGCAGATGCTCCGGGAACGGTTTGCGCGAGGGGCGCCGGCGCTCAAACGTGCGAACAGTCTGTGACTGGAGGGCTGCCTGCTCCGCCGCCAACTCGTCCTCGGTTGCATCCGCCTCCAGAACTTCGAGCTGTAGTTCCATCTGCTCGAGCAGCCTGGCCTTGCGTTCCGAGCAGCTGCCGTAGAGCTCGCGCCTGAGCTTCTCGATCTCCAGCTTCAGTTGTGCAATCAGCGCCTCCGTCCCGGAACTGACCGCCGCCGCGCGGGCGGCAAGCGCTTCGGCCTCGACGCGTGCGGCGCGCTCCGCGAGGATCATCGCGTGCGCGGCGGCGAGGTCGGAAGGGAGCGATTCAGCAGCGGACACAGGGCGATAGATTCACCTCCACCACCATGTGCAAGGCCAAAATCGTCAGCCGGTCGCCGTCGGCCGCCAGGTCTTCTGCGGCATGCGCCAGTCGATGCCTTCGAGCTGATAGCTGAGCTGCGCCGGCGTGATCGTGACCCCGCCGTCGGCCGGCGACGGCCAGATGAAGCGGCCGCGCTCAAGCTTCTTCGAGAACAGGCAGGCGCCCTGGCCGTCGTGCCACAGAACCTTGATCAGATCACCGCGGCAACCGCGGAAGACAAACAGGTGACCATTGTGCGGATCATGCTTCAGCGTCTCCTGCACCACCAGCGCCAAGCCCGGAAAGCCCTTCCTCATGTCGGTGTGGCCTGTCGCAAGCCACACCCGCACACCGCTCGGAACCTGGATCATCGCGAGCCGATTGCGTCCAGAACGCGCCGCAGCGCCTCGGCATCCACGTCTCGATCGACGCGGA
This sequence comes from Mesorhizobium sp. ZC-5, assembly GCF_025753855.1. GTDB lineage: Bacteria > Pseudomonadota > Alphaproteobacteria > Rhizobiales > Rhizobiaceae > Neomesorhizobium. The sequence goes on along the minus strand of NZ_JAOWPT010000017.1, from coordinate 89,953 downwards.
CGCAGCGCCCGCCGCCAAGTTCGATCTGATGCCGCTCTTGCGGCGACGTCGGCCGGGAGAGGCCGATGGCACCGGCGCATCAACGCGGGTGACACGGTAGCAGCCGGAACGATCTCCACGGCACCAATTGCGATGAACTGGCATCGACCCGATCGCACAGGTCCTTACGCCATCGAAAGAGCTGGCTGACGTGAATGCCCGCTGATCGCGCAACTTCCGACACCGACACGCCGGGCTCGAACGACAACGCTACCAAGCCTTCCTTCTCTCAACCGACGTGATCACCTCCACTCGCGGTATCGTCATAGGGCTACTCCTAGGATTACCTCTGGGACTTCCAACGTTCGCCCTCAGCTACAGGGCGGCTCTCACCGGAGGCATACGTTGCAAAGCGTTGCAGTTTCCCTAGGTAGGCGTCCGTGAATTCGCCCGTTGCAACCCGTTGCATTTTTGGGTCACCGGCTTCTCCGCCATGCGGGCAGGAGCTATGCAAACCACAGGTCATTCAGGCCGCATTGGGGGATAAGCCAGTACATCACGTCAATTGCAATGCGTTGCAATTTTCCCAGGTACGCTGTCCGCGAATTCGCCCGTTGCAACGCGTTGCAATTTTTGGTCGCCGGCTCTCCGCCTGGCGGGCAGCCACAAGCCGCTCACGCAGCACCTGGGGAATGATCCAGTGCGTCGCGTCAGCTGTAACGCGTTACAAATTCCCCCAGGAAGTTGTCCGCGAATTCGTTGCAACGCGTTGCAATTTTTGGTCGCCGGCTCTCCGCCTGGCGGGCAGCCACAAGTCGCTCACGCAGCACCTGGGGAATGATCCAGTGCGTCGCGTCAGCTGTAACGCGTTACAAATTCCCCCAGGAAGTTGTCCGCGAATTCGTTGCAACCCGTTGCAATTTTTGGTCACCGCTCTCCGCCTGGCAGGCCGGAATTATGCAAACCACAAGCCACTCACGTCGCACCTGAGAATGATCCAGTGGGTCAAGGAGTACGCCAAGATGTTCACTGCCCGCCACCGGCGCCCAATCGTCCTGATGCCCGATGTCTTGCCAGATGCCGGAAGAGCTCCAGGACCACATCGTCATCCCTGACTGCGTCCGCACTTCCACGCAGAACTGCGCCACGTCTGCGACCGGCTGATCGGCGACGTGCTGGAACCGCCTCGGCCCAAATGCAATCTGGTCGCCGACGCGCGCATGAGGCTACTTATGGTTGATTTATGGCGCTTTATTTAAATCTATGATTGATTGAATTGAGAAGGGGGCGACCGAAATTGTAGGCGCTGAGATGGGCTGTTTCGGTTACGTCGTAGGGCGGGTGAGCAACCCGCGGGGACGTGAAGCCGTCCTTGAGCAGAACGTTGAACCGGTTGCGATGAGGACTCTCGGCAAATCAGACCGCACGGCTAAGCGAGCATTCGTTGCCGGACGCCGACGCGAACCGCCGTCGAACTGGTCGGTGTCAACAAGAACTCCGTTGCCCTGTTCTATCATCGGTTGGGGAGATCGTCGCCAAGCAGATCGAGAATGAGTCGTCGATCGTGGGCGACACCGAAGGGAGAGCTACTTCGGTCACCGAAAGGGCAATCGCGGCCGCGGCGCAGCGGGAAAGGTAGCTGTTTTTGACATCCTCAAGCACGGCGGGCCGGGTCTATACAACGATGGCTCGGATTGCCGGCGCACCACACTCATTCCCATCATCAAGGCCAAAATCGAGCCCCATCCCATCGTCTTTTTAGACTCTTTCCCCATCTATGACGTGCTCGACATCGCCGTCTTCCGCCGCCATCGGATCCACCAGGAGACCTTTGTCATCGCACCCGGAAATAAAACTCAGGAAGGCGGCAGAGCTACCAGCTTCACCGTCGCCTTCTTCAACACAATCGGAAAGCTGCCATCGGGCATCGTATTCTACACTCGACACTGCATAGGATAGGAGCATATCGGGCGGCGTGACGTTGTGTATCTACTCGTCCAACAACGTCCCGGGCGTTACATCTAGGAACCGTGCCAGTTTATCGATGATGGTTACGGTCGGATTCCGGGCGCCACGTTCAAGGTCGGATATGTACGTGCGATGGATCCCTACGTCGTGTGCGAAAGCCTCCTGCGACAGGTTTTTCTGCTGCCGCAGCCTGCGCAAATTTCGGGCTAGGCGTTCACGAATGTCCACATCGACAGCGTTGAGCGTAGCCGACGATCAGTCTACAGACGATAAGTGACATTATCGCTTGACTTCATGGATGGCTAAGTGGATATGTCACTTATTGTCTACAGGAATATCAAGAAACGTGAGATGATTGTTTCTCGGCGCCCCGCGCCTTGCACACAGAATTCTCAGCAAGCCATCTAGAATGCTGTCTGCATCCCAATATGTCATCGACATTTAGCGAAGAAACTCATGCCTGCCCATCATGACTACGCGTATGATGACCAAGGCAACTTGGTCCTCATACAATATGCCCAACCGCCGAAGCAGAGTCACCGGCACAGCAGCTCGATATCTACGGTTTCGAGTACGGAAATGCCGCTGATCAGGCAACAGCACGCAGAAGAAGCCGAACTGGAGCGGCAGAAAGTACGAGCGAGGGCGGAAGAGAATCAGAAGCAAGAAAAGGAACGTGCCGCGTCCCTTAAATCTAGTTTGCCTACTAGACCGCAAAAGCGAGCTATGCAGTTGGATATTCAATCAGAGGATAAAGGAAATGCACATGAAGCCGACTATGACTGACTTCGCAATCCTTGCACTTATGATGCGCTTGTTTCCGAACCTGCGCTTGAAGCGCAAGGTGCTTACAGATCAGGAGCGGGATAGAGCGCGGATGCAAGTTCACTTGCTCTCGAATTTGTATCGCAAAATTGCCATGCTACAGTAGGCTTATGCCGTTTACGCGGCCTGTTCGACGCAAATTTCGCCAGGAGGACGACAATGGCCGTGGTCTACGGAGAGCTCTACAGTGTCTTGCGCTCGCTCGATGTCTCCCATGAGTTGGCGCAGGAGGCTGCACGCGTTGACAATTTCTCTCCGAAAAACACCACCTGTGCCGGATCCAGTTTACACCTCCGCTGCTTCCAAGTTTCACTGGCGCTGAACATAGCTCTTCTATTGATTTTGCTCGTCGTCAGGTGACGGCGGGTGGCAGCCTCGAAGAATTCGACGCCTCGGTAGTCGAATTCGGCACTACAGCCCTCTCGTGCATTTTGATCTCTCGGCTTGCAGGTGTAATCGCTCTAGTCTTCAGCAGCACTCTGAACCGCGTCAGGTTGGTCGGAGGCTCCATGTGGATACCCCGTTTTTCATGCAAGTACCATTCGCGTCTTTGAGCATATGATCGGATGCGGTGATGTGTCAGGCCTATGACGCGACGTCGAAGGTGCCGCTGGCAGTCATGGGGATACGCGGATCTGGCGCAAATCAACTCGACGAGCTTTTCGCTCTTGGAGCCTCGGTGCATTTCCTGATCCCGATTGGAAAAGTCTCGGGACGTTCCGCAATTCTTTGTGGATGCGGTTCTACATCGCGCCAAAGCACGAAAAGCCGGCTCCCTCCAGGAGCGAAGCAAATAGGGTCGACAGCCGAAGTCCCCTAAAAAAATCCCTAGAATGCCATGCACCGGAGAATGGAACAGAAAAATTGGAATGGCTGGGGCGCCAGGATTCGAACCTGGGAATGTCGGTACCAAAAACCGATGCCTTACCACTTGGCGACGCCCCAATGGCCGACGGGTCGAGTCGACGGCCCGTCTTATATTGAGAGTGAGGGAAAAGCACAATCGCTCCCGGGCGCACTTGGCCGGCGAAGTTGCCGCAGCCGAAAAGGCGCCTGCGGCACAGATCCGATTCCCGCTGGACATGAGTAGGCGTGACGCCACTAGCACTTCGAACGACGTTGCTATCCTTTCTTCACCGCTGCCTGCGCGGCGGCCAACCGGGCGATCGGCACGCGGAAGGGCGAGCACGATACATAGTCCAGGCCCACCTCCTCGCAGAAGTGGATAGAGGCGGGATCGCCGCCATGCTCGCCGCAGATGCCGAGCTTGATGTCGGGCCTCGCTATCCTGCCTCGTTCGCACCCCATACGGACCAGTTCGCCGACACCGTCGATATCAAGTGTCACGAACGGATCCTGCTCGATGATACCCTTCTGGCGGTAGCTCTCCAGAAACGAAGAAGCATCGTCACGTGAGATGCCGAAAGCCGTCTGGGTGAGGTCGTTGGTGCCAAAGGAGAAAAACTCGGCGGTTTTTGCGATACCCTCGGCACGGATGGCGGCGCGCGGCAGTTCGATCATCGTGCCGACGAGATAGTCGATCTTGGCGCCCGTTTCCTGCATCACGCTTTTCGCCACCTGGTCGATGCGCGCCTTGACGAAATCCAGTTCCTCGACGAGCCCGACCAGCGGCACCATCACCTCAGGCATCACTGCGGCACCGGTCTTGTTCGCTGCCTCTACCGCCGCCTCGAAAATGGCGCGCGCCTGCATCTCCGCGATTTCCGGATAGGAGATCGCCAGCCGGCAGCCGCGATGGCCGAGCATCGGGTTGGATTCGTGCAACGCCTCGGTGCGCTGGCGCAGCTTTTCGGCCGAGACATTCATCGCGGCCGCGACTTCGGCGATCTCGGCTTCCGTCTTCGGCAGGAATTCGTGCAGCGGCGGGTCGAGCAGGCGGATGGTGACCGGAAGTCCGGCCATGATTTCGAAGAGTTCGGAAAAATCCGAGCGCTGCATCGGCAAAAGCTTGTCGAGAGCGGTACGGCGTTCCTTTTCGTTGTCGGCGAGGATCATCTCGCGCACAGCGACGATACGATCTTCATCGAAAAACATGTGTTCGGTGCGGCAAAGCCCGATGCCCTCGGCGCCAAATGAGCGCGCCATGCGTGCGTCGGCCGGCGTTTCGGCATTGGTGCGCACCTTCATGCGGCGCGCCTTGTCGGCCCACTCCATGATCGCGGCGAAATCACCGGAAAGTTCGGGCTGAAGCATTGCCACGGCGCCCTTGAGCACCTGTCCGTTGGAGCCGTCGATGGTGATGATGTCACCCTTCTTGAGCGTCGTTCCCATCGCCATCAATGTGCCGGTTTTGTAGTCGACGCGCAGCGAACCGGCGCCGGAAACACAAGGCTTGCCCATGCCGCGGGCGACCACGGCCGCATGGCTGGTCATGCCGCCGCGCGTCGTCAGGATGCCTTCCGAGGCATGCATGCCGTGGATGTCTTCCGGGCTTGTCTCGATGCGGACGAGGATCGCCTTGCGGCCTTGCGCCTTCAAATCCTCGGCGTCGTCGGACGAAAACACGATCTCGCCGGTGGCCGCACCGGGCGAGGCCGGCAGGCCCACGCCGATGATGTTGCGCTCGGCCTTCGGGTCGATGGTCGGATGCAGGAGCTGGTCAAGCGATGCCGGATCGATGCGGGTGATCGCTTCTTCGCTGGTGATCAGCTTTTCGGCGGCCATTTCGACGGCGATCTTGAGTGCCGCCTTCGCCGTCCGCTTGCCGGATCGCGTCTGCAGCATCCACAGCTTGCCGCGCTCGATGGTGAACTCGAGATCCTGCATGTCGCGGTAGTGCTTTTCCAGCCGCTCGGAGATGTCGACGAACGAGGCGAATGCCTCCGGCATCAGCTTCTGCAGCGACGGCTTGTCGGAACCAGCGGCGATGCGCGCCGCTTCCGTGATGTTCTGCGGCGTGCGGATACCCGCGACGACGTCTTCGCCTTGCGCGTTGACCAGGAATTCGCCGTAAAGTTTCTTTTCGCCGGTGGAGGGGTTGCGCGTGAAGGCTACCCCGGTGGCCGAGGTGTCTCCCATGTTGCCGAAAACCATGGCCTGCACATTGACGGCGGTGCCCCAGCTTTCGGGAATGTCGTGCAGCTTGCGGTAGGTGATCGCGCGATGGTTCATCCAGCTAGAGAAGACAGCGCCGATGGCGCCCCACAACTGCTCCTGGGGATCCTGCGGAAAGGGCTTGCCGAGTTCTTCCTCGACCTTCGCCTTGTATAGCGCGATCACCTCCTGCCATTCGGCGGCGGAGAGTTCGGTATCGAGTTCGTGCCCGAGCCTGGCCTTTTCCTCCTCGAGGATTTCCTCGAACACCTCGTGGTCGAGGTTCATGACGACATCGGAATACATCTGGATGAAGCGCCGGTAGCTGTCATAGGCGAAGCGCTCGTCGCCGGAATCGCGTGCCAGCGCCTCGACGGTCACGTCATTGAGGCCGAGGTTGAGCACCGTGTCCATCATACCGGGCATCGATGCCCGCGCTCCGGAGCGCACCGAGACGAGAAGCAGTTTTTCCGGATCGCCAAATCGCCGACCGGTCAGCTTGCCGACCTGCTCGAGCGCGACGCCGACATCGGCTTTCAGCGTCCCCGGATACGTCTTGCCGTTGGCATAATACCAGTTGCAGGCTTCGGTGGGGATGGTGAAACCGGGCGGCACCGGCAGCCCCAGGCTGCACATCTCGGCGAGGTTGGCGCCCTTGCCACCAAGCAGGTTCCTGTCGCCCGCGCGGCCCTCCGCGGCACCGTCTCCGAAGGTATAGACCCACTTCGTCATGCATGCTCCTCACGACCGCAAGCTGGATTTCATGTCACGGACGAAGCCCGGACGGGCGAGCGATAGGATGCTGCGCTGCGAAAGGCAACCCGGCGAAAAGATCAAAGCGGGTTCGAATCGATTAGCAAGGCTGGCGCCATGCACAACTTGCGTTTCGATTCGAAATTTCGTAGAACATAAAGAGAACAAATGGGTGTATCGATGAAACAGACTGGAAAGCTCGATTATCTGGAAATGCCTGCCGCCCACGGTACGCTGGATCGCGTCAAAGCCTTCTACAGTGCTGCCTTTTCATGGTCGTTCACCGATTATGGCCCGACCTATTCGGCCTTCGATGAAGGGTTGGAGGGGGGGTTCCAGGCGGATAGTGGCGAGGTATCGGCAAAACCCCTGCCGGTGCTTTTTTCGGAAGACCTCGAGGACACGCTGGCGGCTGTCGAGGCGGCAGGCGGCACAATAGCCAAGCCGATCTTCGAATTCCCAGGTGGCCGCCGCTTCCATTTCATCGATCCCGCTGGCAACGAACTTGCCGTCTGGGGCGAATAGGTTGGCTAGTTGCTGGGGTGCTGTCTGCCCGCCCGCCAGTCGGAGAAAAGCAATTTGGCCAGCACGGCGACCAGCCCCCAGAAAATCGTGAACGCAAGGACGGCGGCAGCGGTAACGGCGGTTTTTTCTGGATCGGCGAGAGAAATGACGCCGAACGTTCTGAGATATCCAAACCCCGCCGGAAGCATGGCGACCAGCCAAATTGCCAAGCAGAGGCCAGCAATCAGCGGAAAAATCCGGTCGAATGTGATCGTGAGGCCGCATTGCTTTCTGGCTGCCAGCCAATCCGAAATCAGAAGTTTCACCAATACGGCCATCAGGCACCAGAAAATGGCAAATCCGGCTATCGTGACAAGCGTGACTGCCGTCTTCTGGGGAGCGTCGAAGGAAAAGCTGCCAAACAGCGTCGCATAGCTGAGGGAAACCGGCACGACGGCGATCAGCCAAGCCGCAAGGCAAATGCCTGCTATCGCTGAAAAGATCCGGTCGAATGCGCTCATGACGATGCTTCTAGGCCGAAATCCACCAGCCGGGTAGCCTGAAATCGCGCCTCGACTGGAACTGCTGTTGCTCGATCCAGATTTCCTGCCGATGGATTTCGGGGTTCGTCGGCGCAGTCAGTGGGCGTGGCGGCGTTCATGGGCGTGATCATGCCCGCAACAGCCCGCGTCGAAGCCATGCTGCTGTTCATGTATGTGCGCATGCACGGGTTTCGCGCGATATTCGTTCAATCCCTGCCGTAGGATCTGGAAGGACGACGACAGGAATAGCGCAGCCATCAGGCTTGCCACGATAATGTCCGGCCAACCGGTGGTCGTTCCCCACACCCCGAGGGCAGCAAGCATCACGGCGACGTTGCCGATGGCATCATTGCGCGAACAGAGCCAGACGGAGCGCACATTGGCGTCGCCATCCTTGTAGCTCATGAGGATAAGCACGCTGGCGACGTTGGCGGCAAGCGCCATGAAGCCGATCGCGCCCATCACGCCAGCCTCTGGCACGCCGAGATAGAAGACACGGTAGGCCGTCGATCCGAAAACCCACAGTCCCATCAGGAAAAGGCTGGCGCCTTTGGCGAGTGCCGCGCTGGCGCGGGTTCTCAGCGACGCACCGATGACGGCCAGTGAAATGCCGTAGGTCATGGCGTCGGCGAAGAAATCCAGGGCGTCGGCCTGCAAGGCCTGCGACCGGGCGAGTTGGCCGGCGGTCATCTCGACTACGAACATGGCTGCGTTGATGGCGATGACCAGCCAAAGCCGGCGTTTGTAATCCGCGGAAATACCGTCGAAAACAGCGCCGTGGCCGCAACTTGCACTCATGATCCGCTCCTTGATCTTGATTTTCAAAAAGCCTACAATCTCTAGCGACTAGAGGTTCAAGAGGTTTTTTCATGTTTTCGATCGGAGACATGTCGCGCCGTTCGAGGGTCAAGGTGCCGACCATCCGCTACTATGAACAGATGGGCCTGATCGGCGCGCCGGAACGCTCCGAGGGCAACCAGCGGCGTTATGAACAAGCCGATCTGGAGCGGCTGATGTTCATCAGGCACGGCCGCGACCTCGGCCTGACAATCGACGCCATCCGCGAGTTGCTGGATTTGAGCGGGCATCCCGACCGGCCTTGCGAAAATGCCGACCGGATAGCCGCCGCGCATCTGTCATCAGTGCGCGAAAAGATTGCCAGCCTGCGCAAACTGGAAGCCGAACTGGAGCGTATCGCGACGCACTGCCAAGGCTCGACGGTCAGCGACTGTTACGTGATCCGCGCGCTCGCCCGTCACGAACTCTGCGCCGACGAACACGAGCGGATCGATTAAAGATCGGCGCCGGCCGCGCCCGAGTTCGGATTGGCCTCGATCCTGACCTTGTTCGGATAAAAAGCCCCGTGGTCCTTGATGCGGATCATTTCGTCATATGGGTTTTCATAAGCCCACATGACGTCCTTTTCGGCTTCACCCGAGGCCGTCGCATTCCAGTAGGAGGCGTCACCCTTGTAGGGACAATGCGTGCTGGTATCGGTGGGCTGCAGGAAGTCGAAATAGATGTCGTCGAACGGGATGTAGAAGACCGGCGGGTAGTCTTGTTCGCGCAGAACCAGCGCCTTGTCCGACGAGGCGACGATGGCGTCCGCGAAAGTGACGGTAACCACGCCGTCGAACGGATCAACCGTGATGCGGCGTCCGGGATTGCGCTGAAAGCCGGGGGAGGGGTTCGATGCCGTATCCATGCGTGATCTCCTTTGCTGCCGGTACAAACGCGGCAGCTAGCGACCTGTTCCGTCAGGCCGCGGCCCGCAGCCCCTCCTTGGATACCAGGGCCTCGGTATCGGCGAGCGCCTTTTCGAAACGGTCGAAGAGTTCGTTCAATTCGGCTTCGGTAATGACCATCGGCGGACAGAAGGCGATGGTATCGCCGAGTGCACGCAATATCGCCCCATGGCCCTCGAGAAATTTGACCAGCTGCGCGCCGACGGCCTGTTTGGGATCGAACGGCCGCCTTGTTTTCTTGTCGGCGACGAGTTCCACACCGCCGACAAGGCCGCAATAGCGGGTCTCGCCAACCAGCGGATGGTCGTTCAGTTTTTTCATGCGCGCCTCGAAATGCGGTGAAAGCGTCCGTACGTGGCCGACGATGTCGCGCTTCTGGTAGATTTCGATCGCCTTGACGCCGAGCGCGCAGCCGAGCGGATGGCCCCCGTAGGTAAAGCCGTGGCCGAAAGTGCCGATCTCAGCCGAATGGTCGACATAGGCCTGGTAGACGTCCTCCGGTACCATCACGGCGCCGAGCGGGGCGTAAGCGGCGGTGAGCTGTTTCGCCGCGGAAATGGTCTTCGGCGTCATGCCGAGCGTCTGGCTGCCCCACCAGTTGCCGGTGCGGCCGAACCCGTTGATGACCTCGTCGTCGATCATCATGATGTCGTGCTCGTCGAGAACTTCCTGAATTGCCTTGTAGTAGCCTCGCGGCGGCACGATCACGCCGCCGGCGCCCATCACCGGCTCGGCGATCATCGCGGCGATCGTGTCGGGACCTTCGCGTTCGATCAGGTCGCGCAACGACTGTGCCATGCGACGCACGAAATCTGCCTCGCTCTCGCCATCCTGGCCGAAGCGGTAATAATGCGGGCAATCGGTGTGGAGCACGCGGTCGACCGGCAGATCCCAGCCGATGTGGTTGTAGGGCAGGCCGGTCAGCGACGCCGACATGATCGTCACGCCATGGTATGCCTTCATGCGTGAAATGATCTTTTTCTTGTTCGGCCGGCCAAGCGCATTGTTCATGTACCAGGCAAGCTTTACCTGGGTGTCGTTCGCCTCTGAGCCCGACGAGGTGAAGAACACCTTGGAGATGGGCACCGGCGCGATCTCCTTCAGCTTTTCAGCCAGTTCGATGGCCGACTCGGTGCCCTTGGCGCCGAACAGATGGTAATAGGGCAGGGAGCGAAGCTGCTCGGTCGCCGCGTCGATCAACTCCTCGTCGCCGAAGCCGAGGCCGGCACACCAGAGGCCCGACATGCCCTCGATATAACCGCGCCCCTGCGTGTCGTAGACATGCACGCCCTTGCCGTGGCTGATCACTAGCGTTCCGGTGGTATTCAGCTTGTGGAGCGGCGTGTAGGGATGCAGCACCGACTCGATGTCGCGTGTCTGCAGGTTGGAAAGCGGCGGGGTGTTCAGCATTGTTGCCTCCGAAGATCGCAACGACCCTAGCCGTTTGCACTCTCCGGCGCAAAACCCTTCGTGCGCTGGTTCAAGAGCGCTCGTAAAGTGGCTCTATCTGGCTATCCCTGCGGATCAGGCAGCGATGTCGAATACGTCGACCAGCCCGGCATAAGCCGGCGTGATCTTGGCCAGCGGGTTGTCGCTGCTTTCGACCGGTTCGAGCTTGAGCTTGCCGCCATCGGCCGGCAGGACAACCAGGAAAAGCCGCCTTTCCCCGGCGTCGCCGATACTGATTGCCGCGACGTGTTCGTGGCCTTCATCCTTGTCGATCTGCATCTGGAAGAGCAGCGTTCCGCCGGTCGTGGCAAGAGCAGTCTGCAACGAACGCTCGAAATCCTGCCCAACGATATCCTGATCCTGAAGGGCTGCCTCGATCTCCGCCGTGTCGGAAGAACTGGTTTTTCCGGTACTCTGGGTGGTTTGCGCGGTCATGCGAAACCTCATCTTACTGCACACACCCACCAGCCCTGAGGGGATTTATAACGACAACAGCCGCTTTGTGGCAACGTTATTTCGTTAATCGGTTCTCTTCTGCGGCATCACCTACCAACCGCCTACTGGACAAGCCCGCTGTTCCCCACAATAAAACACAACGAATAACGGGAGGAACCGAATGCTGGGACTGATGCAGGAGTGGCCGCTCCTTTGCCACAAGATCCTCGACAACGCGGCGCGACAGCACGGCCACAGGGAAATAGTCTCGCGCTCGATCGAAGGGCCGATCGTCAGGACGAACTATGCCGAGGTTCGGACGCGCGCGCTGAAGGTCGCGCAGAGCCTTGAACGCGACGGTTACCGCCTTGGCGACAGGATCGCCACGCTGGCCTGGAACACGGCGCGCCATATCGAGGCCTGGTACGGCATCATGGGCATTGGCGCAGTTTATCACACGCTCAACCCGCGCCTGTTTCCGGAGCAGATTGCCTGGATCATGAACCATGCGGAGGACAAGCTTCTCTTCACCGACCTGACGTTTCTGCCTCTGGTCGAGAAGATCGCTGCGAGCGTCAAGTCGCTGGGGAAAGTGGTGGTGTTCACCGATGCTGCCCGTATGCCGGCGACGTCGCTGCCGAATGCCGTCGCCTACGAGGAGTGGCTTGCCGAGGCGGACGGCGATTTCCAGTGGAAGAGTTTCGACGAAAATACCGCCGCCGGCATGTGCTACACGTCCGGCACGACCGGTGAGCCCAAAGGGGTACTCTACAGCCATCGCTCCAACGTGCTGCATGCGATGATAGCCGCGATGCCGGATGCAATGGGGATCTCGTCGCGGGACACCATCCTGCCCGTCGTGCCGATGTTCCATGCCAATGCCTGGGGGCTTGGGCAAAGCGGGCCGATGATCGGTGCCAAACTGGTGATGCCAGGCGGCAAGATGGATGGTCCGTCCATCTACGAATTGCTCGATACCGAGAAGGTGACCTTCACGGCTGCCGTGCCGACAGTCTGGCTGATGCTGCTGCAGTTTCTGGAGGAATCCGGCAAGAAACTGCCTTACCTTAAGAAGGTGGTGATCGGCGGTTCGGCTTGTCCCCGTGCGATGACCAAGAAATTCCAGGAAAACTACGATGTCGAAGTCATCCACGCATGGGGCATGACCGAGATGTCTCCGCTTGGCACCCTGGGCACGATGAAGCCGGAATATGCCGGGCTGGTGGGTGATGATCGTCTCACGGTTCAGGAAAAGCAGGGCTACTCGCCGTTCGGCGTCGAGATGAAGGTCACCGACGACGCCAATGTGGAGCATTCCTGGGACGGCAAGACCTTCGGCCGGCTGAAGGTGCGAGGACCCGCGGTCGCCAGAGCCTATTACGGCGGGGCCGGCGCCGAGCAGTTCGATGAAGAAGGTTGGTTCGATACCGGCGACGTCGCTCATATCGACCCGAGCGGCTACATGCAGATCACCGATCGCGCCAAGGATGTCATCAAATCGGGTGGCGAGTGGATTTCGACCATCGATCTTGAAAACCTTGCTGTCGGTCACCCGGATATCGCCGAGGCGGCCGTCATCGGAGTTCGCCACAGCAAATGGGATGAGCGTCCGCTGCTGGTGGTGGTCAGGAAACCCGGCAAGGAACCGAGCAAGTCGGAGATCCTCGGCTATATGGACGGCAAGGTCGCGAAGTGGTGGATGCCGGATGACGTCGCCTTCGTCGACGAGATTCCGCACACGGCGACCGGAAAGATCCAGAAGACCAAGTTGCGCGAGCAGTTCAGCGGATACAGGCTGCCAACCGAATAGAAGGCCGACCAAGCGGAGGACGGGGCGCCGGTGCCGCCATGGCCGGATGTTTTAGGTTCCTCGTTTCTGCAGATGGATGCTAACCGTCTCTCCGTCGATCATGACGCGCGAAACGGGGGCTGGATCGAAAATTTCTTCATTCAGCCGCGTGGCCGTCGTTCCGGTGGCGACGAAGGCATAGCGACGGCCTTCAAATCTTTCGGACGGCTGCGCTCTATATCGTTCATAAGAAGCGATTACCTCGGGAAGCAGTGCGGTTATCTCCTCTGTCCGTACTGCGCGATTGTCCGTGCAGGGGTACCAGTAGTCGCAAATATTGAAAAAGAACGCCGAATAATAGCCGCCCCGTGCGGCTACCTCGGTCTGGAGAATCTTGGCGGCCTCAGCTTTGGAGAGTCCCAGCAACCGCCAATATTCGAACAACGCTTCTCCGTGGCGTGTCAGCCCGAATTCGGCATGCTCCGACGAGGGGATCCAGTCGATCACGACGTCGGTGTAGTCGATCAGAGCATCGCGCTTGCCACCCCGCCTTACGGCCAGAGCAGGGGCAAGGCCCGGTTCCTCGAGCACAAGTGTCCAGCCCTCGAGTTCGTTTGGCGCCACTTCGATGGCCTTAGCCATGGCGAATGCCCGCGCATTCGGTGAATGCCAGAGCGATGTCGACCGATTCAGGCTTAAGATGGCGAACAGTGAAAGAGCAATGACGGCCACCGGGACCCATCGACGAAAGTGTTTGAACACCCCATCGTCCCAGTCAAGCCTCGAAAACACGATACCAAGAGCGATCATCAGAGCGGGATGATTGATGTAGCGCTCCCAGTCGCGTGTGCTGATCATCACCCCGGTCAGTAGTTGCTGGTTGAGCAGGGCTATCGGAAGACCTGCTAAAGCCAGCGCCAGCCAAAGCATGCGATCGGCAAAGCGCCGTCTCCACAGAAGCACCATAGTCACACAAAGGAGAGCGCAGGCGCCCAGCACGGCAACCGATATCGATGGGAGCCGGCTGCCGAAGAAACGTGAACCTTCCGCTTCGACGCCGGCGTAGGCGGAGGCCACAGCCGCGATCGAGGCAGCGCATAGCACCGCCAGCCATGCCGCCGCACGAAAGGATCCGCAGGCCGCCAGGATAAAGACCGCGAAGGCCTCCACCGCAAGCAGAGGCAAGCTCACGAACGAATAGGAAAGCGTCAGCAGGAGTTGTGCACCGGTGAACATCAGCCAAAAAGCCGGCCCGATCCCGCGGCCGCCGCGGCGCACGATTTCGATGAGCAGCCCGGCGAAAAGAAATCCCACCACATAAACCACCTGCGGTTCCGGAGATCGCACGATGGCCAGATAGGAGGTTTCGATCGGCGGTACGAGATTCTGCCCGAACAGACCGATCAGCGCATTGAAATGCTGCAGCGAAACGACACTGCTCAGCACCGATGCGCTGTTGCCCAGGGAGAACAGATCCGTTCCGAACATCAACAGCAGCGAGAGAAGGAGACGGGGACCGAAGCCTTTGAAAAGTCGCGACGCAAGGAAATATGCGGCCAGGAAAATAAGCGGCGGAAAGACAACATCGAAGGTTACGAGGGTTGCGGCCGGCGTGTCGCCCAGGACCGACTGAAACAAACGGGCGACAGCGTCCGACATCATGCGGTCGAGGCGTGGAGCACTCAATCCGCCCGACAGCAGGATGTAAGTGTCTTCGTCGTAAGCATTCTTGAACCATGCCGGTTCGCCGACGCGGAATGAAAACTGGATATGTTGCCATGCCCCGAACAAGAGCATCGCAAAGGCAACGGCGGCGACGGAAATGGAATGTCGGCTCTTGAGCGCCTTGTTCATTTCTCGGCTTTCCGGTTCCGCATAATCCGCCTCCCAAGGAATGTCACTGTCACAAGTCGACGCGCATGCTGATACCGGACAGCACCAGCCGGCGAAACCGGCGGGCGCAATAGCGTCCGGCAGCGACCGCATTGGGCCATATGACCTTCCATGCCGGCCGACACAAGTATGTTGTTCTACGACTACCTGGGACCGGGCTCGTCGTGCAGATCGAGCGAGCGTCGGGGGCGGGGGAGGCTACGAGCCTATGGTAACGCTCGGTTGCCTCGGATCGGCCCATGCGATACTAGGGCCGCGAGCGACAACAAGGAAAAATTGCCGTGAAGGCTGTGATATTGGCGGGAGGGCTGGGGACCCGGCTTTCGGAGGAAACTGGAACAAAACCCAAGCCTCTTGTCGAAATCGGAGGTCGGCCGATCCTTTGGCATGTAATGAAAGTCTATGCTGCGGCGGGGTTTTCTGACTTTGTGATCTGTTGCGGCTACAAAGGCCACCTGATCAAATCCTATTTCGTCAATTACTTCACCGAAAACTATGACATCACCGTTCACCTCGGTGAGAACAAGATCGATTTTCACGGCAATGCGAGCGAGCGCTGGAGCGTGACGCTCGTCGACACGGGCCTCCACACGATGACCGGCGGGCGCATCAGGCGCATTGCGCCGTTCGTGAAGGACGAGGCTTTCTGTCTCACCTACGGCGATGGCGTCACAGACCTGGACATCGCCAAGGTCGTGGAACATCATCGAAAGCATGGCCGCAAGGCGACCGTGACGGCTGTCCCTTCGCCCGGCCGTTTCGGTATCCTCGACCTTGACGATCGCGGCTCTGTCAGCCGCTTCCATGAGAAGCCGGACAACGAGATGGGCTGGATCAACGGCGGCTTTTTCGTGCTTGAGCCCTCCGTTCTCGATTATATCGAGGGCGACGAAACCGTGTGGGAGCGGAGCCCATTGGAGCGATTGGCGGCAGATGGGGAACTTACGGCCTTCCGCCATACCGGGTTCTGGCGGCCGATGGATACGTTGCGCGACCAAAGGGAACTCGAAACGATGTGGAATGGCGGAAACGCGCCTTGGAAAATTTGGTAACGGCGTGAGACGGATCTGGGAGAGTCTCGACAAGCAGCGATCCGGGTCGGCTCTGCTGACAAGTCGGTTCAGCCGCATTCTCCGCTTCGGGTTTGCCGGTATTCTGGCGACGATCCTCTATTTTATACTCGTCAGCGCGATCGTCAGTGGCCTCGGTATTGACCCTGTCGTGGCGTCCGTCTACGCCTATCTGATCGCGCTCGTATTCTCCTATGTCATGCAGAGCCGTTTCACTTTCAGGGTGCGGGAGGACACGTTTGGTCAGGGCCTGCGTTTCGTCATTACCTCGCTCTGTG
This sequence comes from Mesorhizobium sp. ZC-5, assembly GCF_025753855.1. Taxonomy (GTDB): domain Bacteria; phylum Pseudomonadota; class Alphaproteobacteria; order Rhizobiales; family Rhizobiaceae; genus Neomesorhizobium. The sequence continues at coordinate 73,669 of NZ_JAOWPT010000017.1, read as the reverse complement.
GGTTAGCCATTTCCTTCTGGGCTATGTCGTTCTCCGTCAATGTGCTGGAACTCCCCTATGCGGCCGGGGCCGCGGCGGTTTGTGTCCTCATACCGCTCACCAATTATTTCGTCTTCCAGCACTGGGTTTTCGTCCGCAGGCATCCAGCCGGAAAATCGGCTGAGTCAGACCGAAGATAGAAGGGGCCGATGAATCCGAAAACTCGAATGGTGGATGGTGGCTCGGTCACACAGGAACAGGTGGCCGACGATTTCGATCGGCTGACAGCAAGCTACGAGAGCGAGATCAACGAGGCGATCGCCTTCGCGGGCATGGAGCACACCTTCTTCATCGACGTGAAGCGCGACCATCTGGTGCGGCTCGCGAGCGCACGGTTTGGCGATGTGAAGCGCCTCGACGTACTCGACCTCGGGTGTGGGCTCGGTGCATATCATGCCGGCCTGGAGAACGTCTTTCACGAACTGCATGGTTTGGACGTTTCCGCCAGAAGCGTGGAGTTGGCCGCCGAGAAACACCCGTTCGTGCATTATGCAAGCTTCGACGGTGTCCGGATGCCATATCCGGACAACCGGTTCGATCTGGTCTTCACGATCTGCGTGATGCATCACGTTCCGCCGGTGCAGTGGGAAAGCTTCGTCTCCGAGATGAAACGCGTGCTCAAGCCTTCCGGTCTTGCTCTCGTCTTTGAACATAATCCCTATAACCCTGCGACGCAGTACATTGTTCGATCCTGCGCCATCGACAAAGACGCGGTCCTGTTGACGCCGGGAAAACTGCGCCGGCTTTTCAGTGGCGCAGGATTCCGGGATGTCGGCACGCGCAGCATTCTGACCGTGCCGCCGAAGGGCGTGTTCCTCGCCAAGCTTGATTCCTTCCTCGGCAACCTGCCGTTTGGCGCGCAATATCATCTCAGCGCGACCAAAACCTGAGAGCTGCGCCGGGCGAACGATGCGGCTCAGTCCGAGCGATTTCGAAGTCTTTTGGCGGGAGGCGGCCCGACCGGTTCCGGTTGTGATCGTGGGCGGCGGGCGCTGGGGGCGTGTGTGGGCCTCCGTCATCTCGGGCGCCAGAAAAACAGGCTCAGGCATCACGATCGTTGCCCGCCAGAATCATTCCGAAACCCGCGAATGGGCTATTACGGCCGGCATTCGGGGATTGGCGATAAGCGGAAGCATCGCTTCGGCCCTTGATTTAGAACCTCGACCGGAAATCGCGATCATTGCGAGCCGGCCACGCGATCATGTGCGCGATGCCCTCGATATGCTCTCCGCAGGTCTTCATGTTCTTGTCGAAAAACCGATTGCAAGCACTGCGTTGGACGCCCTCACGCTGCTGAAGGCGCCCGCACGTACCGGCCGAATCCTCGGCGTCGGCACGGAGTTCGCCTTGCTGCCGGCGTTTCATCAGGCGGCATCAACGATGAAGACTGAGGCATTGAGCGACCTCTCCGTTTTGCTCGAATGGGAAGATCCGAGGGGCGAGATCCGGCACGGGGTCAAAAAGACAACCCACGAAGAAGTCGACGTTCTGGGCGACCTCCTGCCGCATGCGCTGTCCATCTTCCGCGTCCTGAAACCGTACGCGCATTTCACCTTGGTGGAAAAATGGCTTGCGGCGGACCAGCGTGCCTGCCTCGTGTTGCGGGATCAAGATGGATGCTCTTTTCGCCTTTCCTGCAACGCCGGAAGCGATTTGCGTCGCCGACTCCTCCATATCGAAACGGGTAACTTCCGCGGCAGCGTCGATTTCTCCAGCCATCCCGCCGAGCTCGTCGTCGCGGGGAAAGCGGCTGAACTACCGCCTGGAATTCTCGCAATGGACAGCACGCTGAGGCTCGAATTCGGAGCTTTCCTGGCGGAGGCCGCCGGATCGCTTCCCTCAAGTCCGCTTACGTCCGGACTCGATGAAATGGTCGCCTTGCACGCCGCGTTAGAGAGTTTTTCTGGGTAATGGCAGTAGCGGCATCGAGACATATCCCATCAATCTCTCCGGTCGTAAAATAGTCCCGCAATTCTAAAGTGCGTGATTGCAACACATCTCAAGCGTCGTGTAAGGGGAGCACCGGACGCCTCGGCGATCATTGCGAAACGGGATGGAAGCACGAATGCAACGCACCGATACTATTTCCATTACCCGATGCGAAGTATGCGGCAGCTCCGAGCTCAGGGACGTTCTGGATCTGGGAAATCATCCCCTTTGCGACGACCTTGTCCCTGTCGGTGACGAGCGGGTTCCAGTTGAGTACCCGATTTCCATAGCCTATTGCCCAACTTGCAAAACGGCGCACCAGAATTATCAGGTTCCCAAGCGCACACTATTCCCGGAAAGCTACCACTATCGCGCGCGTCATACGGCGGACGTGCTGAATGGGATGCGCCAACTTGTCGAGGCGTGCCAAAATCAACTGGGCGATTTGAAGGGACTAAAAGTTCTCGACGTGGGTTGCAACGACGGAAGCCTGCTGTCGATCTTCGCCGAAAAAGGCGCCGTCACCTTCGGCATCGAGCCTACAGGCGCGGCTGCGGATGCAAAGGGCGCGGCGCATACAGTCTATAACGACTATCTGACCCCATCATTGGCCGCTCGCTTCGTCGAAGAACATGGTCAGCCGGATATTGTCACCTTCACCAACGTCTTCGCGCATATTGAGGACCTTTCCAGCGTGCTTGCCTCGGTCAAGACGCTGATGTCCGATAAGACGCTGCTGGTGATCGAAAACCACTATCTTGGCGCGGTGCTGGAGCGGCACCAGTTTGACACGTTCTATCATGAGCACCCGCGGACCTACAGCCTGACCTCTTTCAAGTTCATCGCCGATACGCTCGGCGCCAAGATCGACTTGTGCGAGTTTCCGGCGCGCTACGGCGGCAACATCCGTATCATGATGCAGGCAGGTTCAGGTTCCGCGACATGTGACTTGACGCAGCATCTGGCGCGCGAAGAAACCTTCGAGCAGGAACTGGTGGAATTGGCGCGTCGCATCCCGCTATGGAAGAAAGCGAAGCGGAACGAACTCGACAAGATGATCGCCGAACATGGACCCTTGCCGGGCAAGGCATTTCCGGGTCGCGCCGCGATCCTGGTCAAGTTGCTCGACCTGGATGAGAAGGCGGTGTCCGCGGTCTACGAGAAGCCGACCTCAATGAAGGTCGGCCATTATCTTCCCGGCACGCGCATCCCGATCCTTTCGGACGACGAGTTTGCCGATCGTTCCGCCAAGGATGCCCCTCTCCTCAATCTGGCCTGGCACATCTCGACTGAGATCCACGGCTATATGCGAAAGCAGGGATTCGATGGGACCATCGTCGATATTCTGACGCAGGAAGAGATGGACCGGTTGGAATGATCCCGCAAAGCTCGCTCGGGTCGAAAAGGCATCTTGCTCTCGACGTCATTGCGGAGAGTCAAACTCGTCGGCGATCGCCTCGGGTGAGCCTGCGATGAAACCGCTCATCTCGATCGTTGTCCCGGTCTTCAACGAAGAAGACAATGTCGGGCGAACCTATCGGGAATTGAAGCGGGTCACCGCGGAACTCGACGAGTACGAATTCGAGTTCGTGTTCACCGACAACCACTCGACCGATTCCACCTTCCAAAAACTTTATGAGATCGCCATGACGGACACCACGGTCCGTCTGGTTCGTTTTGCCCGCAATTTCGGCTTCCAGAAATCCGTCCTGACCGGTTATCGCCTGGCAAGGGGCGCCGCGGCGATCCAAATCGACGCCGATCTCCAAGATCCGCCCGCGCTTTTCGGCACTTTCCTGCAGAAGTGGCGGGAAGGCCATGACGTCGTCGTTGGCGTGCGCCGGCAGCGACGTGAAGGCCGGATGCTGCATCAGGGGCGCAAATCCTATTACCGGCTGATGGCGCGGCTGGACGGGCCGCACCTCATCCCCGACGCAGGTGACTTCCGGCTGATCGATCGATCGGTGATCGAAAAACTGCGCCGTATTCATGAGCCACATCTGTACCTGCGTGGGCTGATCTCCTCCCTGGCAAGGCGCCAGATCGGTGTTCCGTTCGATCGCGCCGAACGCCTGCACAACCAGAGCAAGTTCCGCTTCGGCGCCTTGCTGAAACTGGCGGCGCAAGGCGTGCTGGCGCATTCAAGCCTTCCCTTGCGGATCGCCTTCTATGTCGGATTGGCGACGGCTGGCGCTGCCGCAGTTCTCGCGGCATTTTACCTTTTGCTCGCGATACTCAACCCCGGATCCATTCCACGCGGCTTCACCACCACGCAGATCCTCATCCTGTTCGGCATCGGTCTCAACAGCCTCTTCCTTGGCGTGATCGGAGTTTATGTGGGACGCATCTACGATCAGGTCCGGCTGCGGCCGGCGACCGTCATTTCCGATGCCGTGAACTTCGACGATCCCATCGACGAGATCGAACAGGAACTAATAAGGATGTAGGATTCCGGACAGGCTATTGTCGATTACCTTCCATTTCAGAATGCTCACGGGAAGCGAGAACCTCCATCAATCGATCAGAAATACGCGCGACATATTCTGTGGATCCCTCGGTAGTGAGATGTCCCCTGTCCCAGTGATACGGATTTTTGGCTTCGGACACAAATTCGCAACGTCGGCTGATGCAGACCCTATCGATGACTGAAACGTAAGTTAGGTCAGCGTTCTCAAACAATGACATCATGTTTTTGTCGATGCGAAAGACGTTGCTGGATACTTCTTCCGCAGATGAGAATTTGGAGCGGTTGCCACTCATCCAATGTTCGGCAATTAATGTTGGTACGACATCACGATAAATTGGGCTCTGGCCTAAAACGACCACTTTCGATCCTGCTTTTGCTATAGAAGCAACATTTGCGTATAGCTGATTTGGCAAGGCATCATCGACTACCCAAGCTGCCGCTAGTATTACGACATCAGGCTTGTGCTCGGTAATCCAGGATAGGACATAGTCATTAAAGGGCTTGCAGTTAGGCCTGCTAGGTACTGAGCGACCGACAACCGGTGGACAAGCAGATGCCGTCAATTGTCCAAATCCATATCCTTCTTTCTCAAAAAGCAACTGTAGTCCGGGAACATAGTGGGCAGCATAGCTGTCCCCCCACAATAGTACGACCGGACCCTTCTTGGTCGGTACGCAAGCGTCCATGTCAATTTCTTGGTAGGTTTGTTCAGGCCTTAGGAAGCAGGAACCTTCTCGATAGGCTCGCGAGTAGTCATATTTATAAGCAAGCATTTCTCGTACGTCCGGCGGAAGACGCTGAGGAAAACCGGCGCTGCCTACTATAATCAAGGCCAAGACAAGCAGTGCGCTGGTCCCGAAAAATGAAAATTTTGCTATGAAACTGGTCGTCCAAAACCCATCCCGACGGCGGGTAGGGCTCTCTACACAATGATACGAAACCATTGCAAGGGCTAGCGATACGGAAATGACGAGGGCTGTTTCTGACCAAAACTCCACACCGGGAATTGCGTGACGGGTGAAAACTATCACTGGCCAATGCACAAGGTAGAGACTGTATGAAATGCGGCCCACGTATACGAGTGGAGAAATGCTGAGGCATCGAGTTATAAAGCTGAAGCTTTGACCTCCCCAAATAACTAGGGCCGCGCCCATCACGGGTGGTAACGCTGCCACGCCAGGAAAGGCAGTCGCCCCTGAGTACTGGATTGCCGAAAAGCCGATCAATGCCAGTCCGGTGACAACGGCCGTATCCCCAAAATATTGACCTTTGGGTTTCGGCACAAACGGTAGCGCTAGAAGGCTGCCAGCCAGCAGTTCCCAAGCGCGAAAGGGCAGCATGTAAAAAACAGTTGTCGGCGAAACAGGCAACAATGCCTGCGAAAGCAATAAAGAGCTAAAAAATAGAAACGCGGCAGAAGCAGTGAATAATTTTAGACCGAATCTCAGCAGGAAAATTGCAAATACAGGAAATATAATATAGAAATGTTCTTCAACTCCGAGAGACCAGTAATGTAGAAGCGGTTGAGTTTCCGCTGCTGGACCGAAATAATCCCCATTCATCCAGAAGTATAAATTTGCTGAGAATAAACTTGAAAATATAAGCGATGATCCAAATTCAGAAAATCTATCCGGCATAAATAACAAGTATGAGGCTATCAATGCAATTAAGGATACGAACAGATAAGCTGGGATTATCCTTCTTGCGCGGCGTTCATAGAAATCCTTAAGCAAACTAGAAATTTTATCTTTATGTACGGAAGAGCGATAAAGGTTAGCGCTTATAAGATATCCTGATATTACAAAGAAAATATCTACGCCAACAAAACCTCCGGATACGAATTCAAAGCCAATGTGGTAAAATAATACTGCCAGCACGGCAATGGCGCGCAAGCCGTCAATTTCTGCACGATATTGCAACAACGGCCTCCGATGTGAACGCGCCCAATCGCAAGCTTTCCCGTTAGCGTTTGTCCGCATAGCGGGCAATCTGTTCTTCCATCAAGGTCGCGGCGTCTTCGCCGTTGCGATAACGGCGATACCACTCTGCGGTCCATGCCACGGTGGTCGGAAAGTCCAACACCGGGTTCCACCGCAATTGCTGCCGCGCCTTGGAAATGTCCAGGCGCAAGAAATTCGCCTCCTTCAATTCGGAGGCATGCACTTCGACCGTGCGGTCGGATTCGCCCATATCCGCGAGTAAGGCACGCACCAGGGTCTCGACTGTGACCTCATTTCCCTGCTCCGGGCCGACATTCCAGGCCCCTTCGTCGCCGCCGTCTGCAAGCAGTCGCTCTCCAATATGGAGATACGCGTGCACCAGTTCGAGCACATGCTGCCAGGGCCGTATTGAACCGGGGTTCCGCAGCACGATAGTTTGGTTGGCATAGCCGGCGCGGATGATATCCGGCACCAGCCGGTCTTCCGACCAATCGCCGCCTCCAATGACATTTCCGCCGCGAACCGTCGCCATTCTGGCGGAGCCGGCCAACGGCAGCATGGTCTCGGCGTAACAGGTGGCAACCAACTCGGCGCAGGCCTTGCTGGCGCTGTAGGGGTCTTTGCCACCGAGTTGATCGGTCTCCCGATAACCCCAGGCCCACTCATTGTTCCGGTAAACTTTGTCCGTGGTTATGCATACGACCGCACGCACCGATGGGCACTGGCGCGCCGCCTCCAGCACATGCACGGTGCCCATGACGTTCGATGCAAAAGTCTCAATGGGATCGCGGTAGGATCGACGCACCAGCGGTTGCGCCGCTAGGTGAAACACCACGTCCGGTGATGCTGCCTCCAGATGCTTCTTGACGACGTTGAAGTCCCGGATATCGCCCATCACGGAATTCATGCCATTCGCAACGCCGGCGGTTTCAAAGAGGTTGGGGGAGCCCTCCGGCGGTAGGGCGAGGCCGCTTACAGCAGCGCCTTCCCTTTTTAGCCAGGAGCAAAGCCAACTGCCTTTGAATCCGGTATGGCCTGTCACGAATACACGTACATTGCGGTAGGCGTTCGGCATCATCGCTTTGTCATCTCTCTCGGACGTCCGCCGATACCGTGGAACGCAACCGCCGCCAAGATGAAATCGATTCTGTACACCGGTTGCTTCAGCGGCGAATTCGAGGCGCTCGCGCGAAATAATGCCAGCGACCCAGTGGTGTCCCGCAGGGCAGCGTGCGACCTTCCAACGTTGGTCGATGACGAGCGTATCAGTGCCGTTAGCGGCGCAAGCCGACGCGGATTCAGGCCAAATAGGCTGGAGCATTTCAGTTTAGATGGAAAACTGTCCTGCGACTGGACCTGCACCTATGCCATCTGAAGAGGGGTAAGGATAGGCGGGGCCTGTCTACCGCACCAGGGGCAGTCCAAACACCTTATCTCGATGTCCACGAAACCGGCACCAGGCCAGGAAGCGAAAAGCAACACGACGGTTCCAGCAGCCAGGATGGCTATCCATCAAGCGAGCAACGTCGTTATAAAATCGATGTCACTTGGTGCGTGGTGGATGCGCTGCGCTTGGATTTTACGAACGGAAGCAGATGAGGCGGATGCCTCCCGCTCCCGGCATCTGAGTGTCAAAAGTGTGGCTCCGAACGTCGCCCCTCAGCACCTCGCGCCGAAAGGGTGCCCTCAGAACACCGCTCTGATGTCCGCTGTCAAAACTATGGGCGCACAAACCCACCCAACCCGAGAAGCGGCTGTTTTGCCGATGATCGCGCATGGGCAGAGGCGGGACGTCGGTCATCAAGCTCTGATGCGCGGGTTGGCTACCGCATTCCCGATTGTGCGTCCGGGGCTGTTCCTATTTTATTGCGGGCGTCGGTCGATTTGCCGGCCACAAAGCGTCCGACGGGCATTCCCTGCTGTTGTCCCGCCTCCGCCCATGCGCGAGGTGTAAGTCGTCTTAGCGGGTCTACGATTTGATCGCCTGCGCCTCCCTTGCAACGGCCCACATGAAGCCGACCATTCACGGGGGATCGCGGTGCAGACCACGTTGTCCTTTTGCCTCGTCCGCTCAACATCCGATATCGGATGTCAGCCGGGCCTGCGCCTTTCCGAGGCTGAGATATCCCATGAGCTGGCGCGGGCTCTCAAACCGCTGCACGTCGCCACCTGGTGGCGAACGTCATGACGAAGATCAGGTCCGCGTCGCGCAATGGCGCCCGCACGATCGGCGCCAGCGACCAGGCTGGAACGAACTCCTCGATCATCTGATGCGTGGGGTGATCGAACTGCTGCTCCTGCAGCCGGCGCAGATAGCGCATCGTCTAGCCCTTCTTGCGAGGATAGATACGTCCGTGCTTGAGCATGAAGGCGCTCACATGTTTGCCGGTGGACGCGAAGTGTCTCGACTCCGCCGCCCGGACGCGGACGAGATCCCGCATGGTCTCGTGACCTTCATCGCGAACCCATACCGCCGTCAACTCACCGGCGCGCAGCAATCTGGTCAACGCAAAGCCATCCCGGCGATTTGTCTTCACCCAATCGCCGGACTTCCTCGAGATCAGCGAGGGGCGATCACGATGCATTCATGGCCGAGCGATCGGGTCAGCCGATAGAGACCATAGCCGATCGGGCCGGCCTCGTAGCAGAAATACACCTGATCGAACATGGTGGCGATCCTGGATAACTCGATGCATGTTCGAATCCGATGCGTCGACCTCGCCGAAGAAGCGAACCTCTCCCTCCCGGCTAGCGTCCGCAATCGCGAGGGCATTCCTCAGCTTCGGGACATCGATTCCGACAAATGCTTCAGTATAATCTGCAACGGCTCGTCTTTCTGTGATGAGGATCGGCTCGGCCGCCTGAGCAACACTCGGACGCGCAGTGTAGCGCGAGCCACCGCATCGACAGAGGCATACATGCGGTCTCATTTGGCGCTCGGCATCAGACACCTCGACTGCAATCTCGGAGATCTCAGCGCCCCATCAAACCAAAGAGGTCCATCACGCGAGCGCCGACTGCCGTCGCCGAATAACGATGCGTTTCGCCCGGTGCTTCGCGGGTCCAATAAAATCCGGGATAAATATCCGCAGGAAGTGTGATCTCCTCAAGGGAACGGAAACAGGCCCTGGTATTTTCGTCCATTCGAAGCGCGGCAAACGTGTTGCCTTCCCCCTGCAAGACCGGAAAGTACAGCACTGCCGTTTGGGCGGGCAAAACGACGGTCTGGTCCCAGTCAAACGGTGCCTTGGCCTGGCCATAGTCAAAGGTGAGCGTCAATGGCTTGGCACACCCAGCCAGTCTCAATCTAGCGTACCGGAGATTTTCCCCATAGGGAAGATCAAGCGACAATCGAAACGGCGTCTTCGCATTTGTCGGATCCACGCTGGGTTGCCCCCAAATGTGGTTCTTCGGCATCGAGTCGAGCTTGGCAAGCAATTCATCGAAATTTGATTGCTGCCAAACCCTCAACGGCAGAAGGGTTGCAGCGCACAGCACTACGGCGGCAGCCGGAAGCATCCCGAAATAGAGACTTTTAGTGGGGCGAGCGCGACCTCGCACCACCAGACCAGCGGCAAGCGACCACAAAGCTCCTGCCATCAACAGCATGCCGATGGAACCGTAGACGAAAAAGTGCCGCGGGTGATACTGGATGAAGGTTATCGAAGCAAAGAAGGCGATAGGGACCAGGAAAACGAGCGCGCGTTGGCGCAGAAAATACAGAAGGGCGGTGAACGACCCTAGCGCCGCCAACACTTGAATCACGGCATCGGCGCTTAGCCATCCGAATAATGTTCGGTGAAATGCGGTGATCGCCTTGGCAGCAGCATCGGCTGGAAATTGCCATATCGTCAGTAAGAAAGCCTGCTTTCCCGTTTCGTCATATCCCGGAGTGCCATACATCGGGGCATCTGCACCCTGTGCGGTCGCAAATATTTTCGTGGCTGTATAAGCGTAAAGATCCTTATAGCTGAGTGTATAAAACATATCCGAATCAACACTCAGTGCAGAAAGGTACATCCGGTTTTGCCCAAGAAAGTAAAAATGAAAGACGTTTCTGTCCAATGTGGACCAGAAATTGAAGACTTGATTGTTGAATAAAGTTATAACCGCGATGAAAGCCAAGGCAGAGATCATGGCATTTCTGAATTTTCGCTGCATCATCGCGCTCGCGAGGATGGCCATCAGGAAAAAATAGATAAATAACTGGAAGTCTTGCCGGAATCCCAAGGTTATGCACAACACAAGAGCGGACGCTATCGAAAGCACAATCTGCCGGCGGTCGGCACTCTCGAAAACCTTCACCAGCAGATAAAGTAGCAGAGCGAAGAACGCGGCTTTCGAGAAATCGCGAAGATGCGGGAGAATCTGCGAGGCCGTTGTATCTACAGCCACGATCACGAGCGCCACCCCGATAGCGACAATGCGTGGCATCATGAGACTGCCCAGCAGTGTCAGCCCCAGCAAGAACAATGCCTTCAAGGCACCTGCCACGGCGGCGGTGACAGACCATGAAAGCCCTGCGAACTTCCAGATCCCGCCAAAGGTGTAGAGCGATCCGATAATCTGGTGATGAAATTGTTTGATATCGCTCAATGACGCGCCAGTTGGGAGTGGGAAAATCGAGTTGCAATCGACCCGATTTTTGCGGCGGCTCAGGAACTCGCTTAATTCTGGAGGTCGCTTTCCGACGATATCCGCCATTTGACCCGTACAGGCGAACGCAACTGCTGGAGCATATTGCTCCTGGTAGAAATGGCCGAAATCCGGACGGCTGTTCCAGTCGTTATACCCGGAAGAAAAAACGAAAATGATCGCCGCGATTGCGGCCAGCCACCAAAAGTTTTCTGTTCGCGCAAAAATGCGTTGCATCCAAATCCCCTCAGACTGACCAGTCTCTAGACCAACAGGTAATCGGGAGACAAGCGCGGCGACTAGCAATACCTTTATCGCCGACAATCTGCTGAGGGCGAGATCGGGGCCCTGAAGAAGCTCAGAAGACTGTCATCGTCGAAATCGGCTTCATACGCTCGAGGACGTTTCCCGGCGAGCCCGTCGGGATCATCGCGGCCGACCAGGGCGTTCTCTACGGCCACACCGAGACCGGGGCGGCAAGCGAAGTCCCAGGCGTGGCCGAGATGATTCGTCGTGTCTGGCTTGACAGGGCGATCTTGCTTAGTGCCGCGCGGCAGCTTTGACCCGTCAGCGCCGAGCGAATATGTAAACGGCGTCCGAACACAGGCGAAGCGACGCGGCGGAAATGGCAGTCTATATCGAGCAGCAGACATCGCGTGCCGCCGGCTGGTCGCGCGCGACGGCATATTTTTCCGCAGTGCTGTTCGTTACGGCCGCACTGAGCCATCGCTTCAACCTGCTTGAGACACCCGGTTTTATCATCGTGCTTGGGCTGGTCGGGACGCTGGCGGTGCTTGCGCTGCTGCTGGCGGCAATCGCTTTCCGCCGGGTCTGGAGCTATGGCGATCTCGGTGGACGCGATATTGCAAAGGGCGTGGCCGTGGCCGTGGCCGTTCTCACACCGTTCGCCGTTTCGGGTTATCGCGCCTACGTCCATCCGGGACTTAGTGATATTTCCACCGATACGCTCGACCCGCCACGATTCGCGCGTGCAGCGCTTGGGCGCGGGCAGGGGATGAATCCGATTGTGCCGATTGGCAGGGAAGAGGCGAAAATTCAGGCGGAAAATTATCCGGAGGTCACCGGCAGGCGCTATGACGTCCCCGCTGATCGGGCCTTGAGCACGGTCCTCACGCTGGTCCAAAGTCGCGGCTGGCGGGTTTACGAGGCGCCGAGAGAGACATTGAGCAACCCCGAGGTGACGATTGAGGCGCTGGCGACGACCGCGCTGCTGGCGTTTCCATGCGATATCGCCATCAGGGTGACCGACGAAGGCAACTCCACCTATGTCGATATGCGCTCGGCATCACGTTTCGGGCGGCATGATCTTGGCGACAATGCCGCCCGAATCGTGGCCTTTCTCGACGAGCTCGATGCGGGCATAGCGGCTCAGGCCGGCACGATTCCGGCCGAATAGCTACTTCAGCGCATATTCTCCGTCGATCGACGGATCGCCGTCGGTAACCGCGATTCCGCGGCTGACCAGATCCTCGATATGGGCGAGTACGGACAGCCCCGCCGCCCCATGCAGCCGTGGATCGGTGTCGCGGTAGATCGCGCGAACCATTTCCGGGATGGTTCTGTCGCCACCGGCAAGGCGCTCGATGATGGCGCGCTCGCGCACTTTCCGATGCGTCTTCAGTCCACGCATGAACGGACGCGGCTTGCTTACTGGGCCGCCGTGGCCCGGCAGCAAGATTTTGTCGTCGCGCTCGATGAGCCGATCGAGTGAGGCCATGTAATCCGTCATGGCGCCATCGGGCGGGGCGACGATGGATGTGGCCCACGCCATCACATGGTCGGCCGAAAACAGTACACCGGTGCCCTCCAGCGCGAATGCCGCATGGTTGGCCGTATGGCCTGGCGTCAGGACCATCCTTACAGCCCAGCCGTCACCCCGCGTCACGCTGTCGTCGGCGAGCGTTAAATCGGGCACGAAATCAGTGTCCGCGCTGGCATCGAGCGGATTGACCTCGCCGATTCGCAGAGGCCTGGCGGGGCGGTGTGGGCCTTCGGCGCAAACGACCGCTCCGGTCAGTTGTCGCAATTCTTTCGCCAGGGGAGAATGGTCGCGATGCGTATGGCTGACAAAGATATGACTAACCGGCCGGTCGCCGATGGCACGCAGAATCGCCTGCAGGTGCTCGGGATCTTCCGGTCCCGGATCGATCACCGCCAGCGTCTGTTCGCCGACGATGTAGGTGTTGGTGCCGTGGAACGTGAATGGCCCGGGATTGTTCACTGTCAGCCGTCTGATTCCCGGAGCGACCTCTATCGCTTCGCCGTAATGGGGTTCGAACCGGGTATCGAAATCAAGAGTCATGGAAATCCCTGCTTAACATTCACCGAACGTGATAGCGTCATTGCCCGGTAGCACGGAAGCGGCTATGTCGGAACCGGCGACGCCGCCACCGATGTGTCACTGGAAGAGGTTCTTTATGTCTGCTGCAGCCATCACAGGTCCGCTCGTAACGCTTGCCTTGCCGCAAGACCGCAATGCCAGGCTTGTTGTTCAAGTTCTGCTGGTGCTCGCAGGGACCGCGCTGCTGGCGCTCGCCTCGAAAATCACAGTGCCCTTCTGGCCGGTGCCGATGACGCTGCAGACGCTCGCCGTCTTCTTGATCGCGGCGACCTACGGCCGCAATCTCGCGGTTGCTACCGTGATAGCCTACTTGGTAGAGGGCACGATCGGCCTGCCGGTATTCGCGACTGGCGGCGGTCTCGCCTATATGACCGGGCCGACCGGCGGCTATCTTGCCGGCTTTGTCGTCGCTGCGGCGATTGTCGGCCACGCAGCCGACAGGGGTCTCGACCGCAATCTATTCACCCTGTTCGGCGCTATGATGCTGGGCGAAGTGGCCATCCTCGCGTTGGGCGCCGCTTGGCTCGCGGTGTTGATGGGGGCCGAAAAGGCGCTCTCCTTCGGTGTCGGCCCGTTCATCGTCACCGATGTCGTGAAGATCGCGCTGGCGACGGCAACCGTTCGGGCCGTCGGCTCGCTGCTGACCACACGCAAGTAGGCTTCCAGTCGATTGGCGCGGCGCGGCCACGGGTCGCGCCGCAGCAGGTTTCTCCTGCCAATGAAATCAGGCTTGATCGACGACGACGCCTCCAGCGTCCTGAACTTCGTTCGGCTGCATGGGCCGATATTCGGGCACGATGTGCAACAAAAGCTCGATCGCGCGCACGGAATTTTCTTTTCCGACGGCCGTTTCGATCCCGGATAAAGTGCGGTGCAAAAGCGCGCTATCGATGATCCGCGGCGAGGCGATCACATAACCTTCTTCAGTTAGGCCGTCCTGTGCTTCCGAAGTGTCGAAAAGCTCTTCATAGAGCTTCTCGCCCGGCCGGAGACCGGTGAAGGCGATCTCGATGTCGGTATGTGGCCGAAATCCCGCCAGTTGGATCATGCGCTCTGCGAGGTCGGCGATCCGCACGGGCTCGCCCATGTCCAGCACCATGATCTTGCCGCGATCCGACTGCTGCCGCAGCGCGCGGGCGGAAGCGTGGAGGACAAGTCGGACCGCCTCCGGGATAGTCATGAAAAAGCGAACCATGTTCGGGTGCGTGACCGTGACCGGCCCGCCATTGGCGATCTGCTCCTGAAAGCGCGGGACGACCGAGCCATTCGATCCCAGCACGTTGCCGAAGCGGACGGTCTTGAACCTTGTCTTCTTGGTGACGACGTCCAGCGCCTGGCAGTAGGCTTCGGCGGCGCGCTTTGTGGCGCCCATAATGTTCGTGGGGTTGACCGCCTTGTCGGTGGAAATCATTACGAACGTGGAGGCGCCGTTTTCCATCGCAGCGTTCGCAACGTTGCGCGTGCCAAGGAGATTAGTCTTGATGCCCTCGAGGGGATTGCTCTCGACCAGCGGGACGTGCTTCAGCGCGGCGGCGTGAAAGACGACCTCAGGCTTCACGTCCTCGAAGAGGTGGGACACGCGCCTGCCGTCGCGAACATCGACGATGCGAGTGACGATCCTGAGGTTGGGATGGCGTTCCCGCAATTCCAGATCAAGCAGATAAAGGTGGAATTCGGAGCTGTCAGTGATCGCGAGTTCGCTAGGGCCGAACATCGCGATCTGGCGGCAAAGCTCGGAGCCGATGGAACCGCCTGCCCCCGTGGCAAGCACGACCTTGCCGTTGATGAGACCGGCGACCCCTTCGAGATCGGTCTTTACTTCCGGGCGTCCCAGCAGATCGCCCAGATCGATCGGCTTCGGCTCCAGGCGGCCGGTTATGAGCGCGGTTTCGGTCACGCTCGGAATGCGAGAAGCCTTGATGCCGAGGCGTGTCGCCAGTTCGACGATCTCGCCGAGCTGCTCTCGGCTGGGAGCAGCTTCCGTGACGATCAGTTCGGAAACTTTTGTGCCGTTACGCTGAAGCTTGGCGACGATCGGTTCAAGCTCGGACAGCGAGCCCAGTACCTTCACACCTTGCACCATCCGCGTGCTGTTAGCACCGTCATCGAGAATGCCGATCACCGCGGTTTCGCGGTTCACGTCGCGTCGGGTCGACCGAATGAAGCTCTCGGCTGCATCGGTAAGTCCGTAGAGAAGAACGTACCGCTTCTTCTTCAACCTCTGCTGGGAGAGGATTGGAAATCCCAAACTGCGTTCAAGGAGCAGCCGATAGGCCAGCCGCGAGGCCGAAAGGCCTGCTATCATGTACAAGGTCGTCAGCACCGGGACCGAACGCGGCACGTTGGAACCGCGCGTCATCAAAAAAGCCCCGACCGTGTAGACGAGGACCGAGAAGGCCGTCGCCTTGATGATCGTTGTCAGGTCCGGGATGGAGACGTAGCGCCAGGAACCGCGATGCATCGAAAAGAAAAAGAAGAAAAAAGCGCAAACCGCGATGAATGCCCCGGTTTTTTCAGCGATGCCTGGAGTCTCGAGCGCGAGATCGATACCAAGAACAGTCACATATGAGAGCAAAAATGCCGATCCGGCTACTATCAAATCATGGGCAATGCTCAAGTATCGCTTCAAAGCGAACTCTCCCCGCAGAAATTCATTGTTTGTCTACCCGCTTGCCTGTTAGTTACCCGAATCGAGCTGTCCTTACAACATTCCAGCGCTCGTTCGTGGTGGAATTGCTGAGGCGCGTCGCCGCGCTCTCGCAACCAAAAATTGAGAGATGCCTTCATCCTTCAGTTATATCGGGAATCGTTGAAGGATATCTGACATGCTCTGACTCCTGAAAACTCGATCGTTTTTGGTTAGAGTTTTTCGCTGTATTCTCGCGGCTGGGAGAAGGAGCGGAGAGCGATGAAGGCATCGAAGTTCTCAGACGCACAGAAGGCGTTCATTCTGAAGCAAGGATCGGGCGGAATTCCCATGGCGGAGATCTGTAGTCGGGCGGGCATCAGCTACGCGACCTACTTCAACTGGAAGAAGAAATACGACGGCTTGCTGCCCGAAGCGGTTGAAGCAACTCGAGGACGAGAACGGCAAGCTGGGCGAGTTGCTTCGTTCCGAAGCATAAATACGGGGTGGGGTTCTTCTCGGCCTTTTCTTCAATGTGTGCGACTACTGGTATCCCTGTACGGACGGCCGCGGTGTAAAAGACGGCCGCGGTGTAAAAGGGTGAGATGATTGCTGCCTCGATCCCCGTCGTCGTTGACGCTTAATCCTTCCTATCTTACGACCGGGGCTAGTCAGTTTCGGGCAAACACTGCGCGCTTATCGAAACGGCAGTCGATCAAAAGGGCACATGGACACTTCAGCGCCGATCCTATTGCAGGTGAAACGGTGGCCGGCGTGGCGGCTTCGGTGTACCTGCAGAATTGACTATACGGGCCAGTGCCTTTCGGGACGCGTCGCCGCGATTCCGCAACCGAAAAACAATGGGCGATGTCTTCATTCTCTGGTTATATCGGGAATCGTGAGGGAAATGTGACATGAAAAGAATCCTTGTCACGGGTGCCAGCGGCTTTGTCGGCGGCCTGCTTGTGCAGCGGTTGCGCGACGCCGGATTCGCTCTCAACCTTGCCGGCAGAGCTGCAAGGACGGCGGCACCCCACGGCAAGGTGCAGTATTTCGCGGTAGGTGAGGTAGGGTCGCAAACCGACTGGCGCCCTGTACTGCAAGGTTGCGACGCGGTCGTCCATCTCGCGGCACAGGTACCGCTGCGAGGAGTCCCGAATGAGGCGTTCGACGAGGTCAACGATCGGGGCACCGCGCGGTTGGTGGAGCAGGCCGCAGCCTCCGATGCCAAAGTGCTTATTCTGTTGTCAAGCGTGTTCGCGGTGGCCGATAACTCAGCGGAAACGCCTGTCAGCGAGCAGACCACGCCCACTCCGACAACTCCTTATGGACGCTCGAAACTGGCGGCGGAAAGCCACATGGGCCAATTCGACGGGCCGGGCCGTATCGGGATCGTCCTCAGGCCTCCGATCGTCTATGGGGCAGGCGCACAAGGGAACTGGCGCCTGCTCCAGCGCCTCGCCGCGACGGGAGTGCCGCTACCATTCGGCGCCATCGGTAACAGCCGTACGCTGATCGCGGCGGAAAATCTCGCCGATGCCATCTTCGGGTTGGTTTCGCTGCCGGATGCAGACCTGAAGCCGGGAACCTACATGGTCTCCGATGAGGAATCCGTCAGTCTGAAGGAAATCCTCACTTGGTTGCGTTCCGGCATGGGAATGTCGCCGCGGCTCGTGCCCGTGCCCGCGGCATTGCTCAGGGTGTTGCTCAGGACGCTTGGCAAGGAGAAGATCGCGAAGAGCCTTCTCGGCAATCTGCAGGTCGATTCAAGGCTGTTTCGCGAAACCTTCGGCTGGTCGCCGGAAATCCGGCCCCGGCAGGGGATCACACGTTCGGGTGCCGGCTTCCAACGGTGAAAAATCTGGCTATGGTCGCGCATTCTTGAACAGGCGGTTCGGAATTTGACGAAGCGTGCATTTGATTTCCTTGTCTCCCTTGTCGCGATAATCCTTCTGCTGCCAGTTATGGCGATCGTCGCCATCGTGGTGAGGCGCTCGTCGCCAGGTCCGGCACTGTTCGTGCAGGCCCGCGTCGGGAGGCATGAGCAGCCCTTTCAGTGCTACAAGTTCCGCACCATGGCGACGGGAGCGCCGCTGGCCGGTTCTCACGACGTGTCCGCAAGCTGGATTACACCCACCGGCCGCCGGCTGCGATCCACGAAGCTCGATGAACTCCCTCAACTTTTCAACGTTCTGCGCGGCGACATGAGTCTGGTCGGCCCGCGCCCTTGTCTTCCGAATCAGGAACATGTCATCCGGGCACGGCGGGCAAAGGATGTCTTCAGTATTCGGCCGGGAATAACAGGCCCCGCACAATTGGCCGCCATAGATATGTCCACTCCGGAGGCGCTGGCTGAAGCAGATCGCCGATACATCGATACGAAAAACTTCTTTTCAGATCTCGGCATACTTTTCGCGACCGTAGCGGGGAAAGGATCAGGAGATGCCGCGCGCTACTAGCGCTCGTGCCGGGATGTGCCGTGACACACTTTCGGATGGACATTAATTTCTTGATCTACTAAACGCTGCCTACCTGCAGGGGTCTCGTGGGATTCCGGTCGATGTGGCGCCCTGAATCAAGAGCGCAGACAATCATATTTGGCACTCGGACAGTTAGCTGGCCTTGCCGCGAGGTAACGGTAACGGGAATGGATCACTGCTTATCCGAGGTTCGCGGCGGCCGATGAAAAAGGTCCTGACGATTTTTGGCACGCGCCCTGAAGCGATCAAAATGGCGCCGGTCGTGTCGGAACTTCGCAAGAGCGAAAAGCTCGATGCGACGGTTTGCGTGACGGCTCAGCACCGCCAGATGCTTGATCAGGTTCTCGAACTTTTCGAGATCAGACCGGATCATGATCTCGATCTCATGCAGCCGAACCAAACGCTGGATCAACTGACGGCGCGGGTCTTGACCGGCATAGGGAGCGTCCTCGACAAGGTGCGGCCGGACATTGTTCTCGTGCACGGCGACACGACGACGACGCTCGCCGCCTCGCTTGCCGCGTTCTATCGCAAATTGCCCGTCGGCCATGTCGAAGCGGGTTTAAGGTCCGGATCCCTGCTTGCGCCATGGCCGGAGGAAATGAATCGCCGCGTCGCCACGCTCGCAACGCGATATCATTTCGCACCGACTGAAAAATCGCGGCAAAATCTGCTCGACGAAGGTATTCCTTCGGCCAACATCCACGTAACCGGCAACACCGTCATCGATGCGCTGCTCGAGACTGTTGCGAAGATCCGCTCGTCGCCGGAGAGGCTCAGCCAGTTCGAGCACAAATTCTCGTTCCTGGAACCGGAGCGGCCGGTCGTGCTGGTTACCGGACATCGCCGTGAGAATTTTGGAGCGGGCTTCGAGGAAATCTGCCGGGCGCTTCTCGATATTTCCGAACGACATAGGGTGCAAATCGTCTATCCGGTCCACCCCAATCCCAGCGTACGGGAACCGGTCGAACGTTTCCTCAAAGGCGTGCCGTTCGTCCATCTGATCGATCCCCTCGACTACGAACCGTTCGTGTTTCTGATGCAGAAATCGCATCTGATCATCACCGATTCGGGAGGTGTCCAGGAGGAAGCGCCGTCGCTCGGCAAACCCATCCTTGTCATGCGCGAGACGACGGAACGTCCCGAAGCCGTGGATGCCGGGACCGTTATCCTGGTCGGCACGTCACGGGCCAAAATCGTCGACGAAGCCCGGCGGCTTCTCAACGACGACGAACATTATCAGCGTATGGCTCAGACCATAAACCCTTACGGCGACGGCATGGCGGCCAAGCGAATTAGAACCGTGATCGAGGAGCAGGAATGAGTTCTGCCAATATAAAAAGCGTCTGTGTGCTTGGCCTGGGCTATATCGGCCTGCCGACGGCTTCCGTCATCGCATCGCGCGGCGTTCAGGTGATAGGCATCGACGTCAAGGAAGAGGTCGTCGCCAAGATCAACAAGGGCGAAATTCATATCGTGGAGCCGGACCTCGAGGCCGTCACCGCGCATGCCGTCCAACAAGGCCACCTGCGCGCCGCGACCAAGCCGGAAGTTGCCGACGCCTTCATGATCGCCGTGCCGACGCCGTTTCACGATGGCAAGGCAGACCTGGCCTATGTGGAGGCGGCCGGCCGGTCGATCGCGCCACTGCTTCGGAAAGGAAATCTCGTCGTCCTCGAATCGACGTCTCCTCCGGGCACGACCGACAGGCTTGTCGAGCAGATGGCCGCCATGAGGCCAGACCTGAAGTTTCCGAGTGCTGGTGATGAGGACTGCGACGTGCATGTCGCCTATTGCCCCGAGCGGGTCCTCCCGGGTCGGGTCTTGACCGAACTCGTCGAAAACAGCCGCGTCATCGGCGGCATCACCGCCGGTTGCTCGGCCAAGGCCGAGGAACTGTATCGCATCTTTTGCAAGGGCGAGTTGAACGTCACCAACGCGCGCACCGCCGAAATGTGCAAGCTGACCGAGAATGCGTTTCGCGACGTCAACATCGCATTCGCAAACGAGCTTTCGATCGTCTGCGAGAAGCTCGGCATCAATGTCTGGGAGCTGATCAAGCTCGCTAACTATCATCCACGCGTCAACATCCTGCAGCCGGGTCCGGGTGTCGGCGGCCACTGCATTGCGGTCGATCCCTGGTTCATCGTCGCGGCAGCACCCGACGAAGCGCGGCTTATCCGTACTTCTCGCGAGGTCAACGACAGCAAGCCTCAACTGGTGCTCGGAAAGATCAGGACGGCGATCGACAAAAGAGGCGCTGCCGGGCGCCCGACGGTGGCGCTCCTGGGCCTAGCATTCAAGGCGGACGTGGACGATCTCAGGGAAAGCCCCGCCCTGGCCATAGCCGAGACGGTGGCCGGATGGGGGAACTGCGAAATCATCGTGTCGGAACCGAATATCGACAAGCTGCCCGAATCGCTTGCCGGCAAGCCGCACGTCCGGATGCTGGAAGACATTCAGGAAGTGGTTGGAC
Source organism: Mesorhizobium sp. ZC-5 (assembly GCF_025753855.1). Classification (GTDB taxonomy): domain Bacteria; phylum Pseudomonadota; class Alphaproteobacteria; order Rhizobiales; family Rhizobiaceae; genus Neomesorhizobium. Next base: position 52,715 of record NZ_JAOWPT010000017.1, on the reverse strand, counting down.
GGGCCGAAATCCTGGTGATGCTGGTCAATCACCGGCCTTACACTGAAATTCAACGGGGAAAGCTCGACGGCAAGACCCTCATCGATACACGGGGAGTCTGGTCGTGAAGCAGCTTTTGGTCAAATCGGGCAAGGTTTTCCTGAAGGATGTGCCGGCTCCGACCGTCAGCCCGAAAAATGTCCTGGTCAGCGTCAAGCAGTCCTGCGTCAGCGTCGGCACCGAGATGGCCGGCGTCAAAATGTCGGGCCTGCCGCTTTACAGGCGCGCGTTGAAACAGCCGCATCACGTCAAGAAAGCCCTGCAGTTGATGAAGGACCAGGGCTTTGCCCGGGTCTACAAGCAGATCAAGGGCAAGCTCGACGCAGGCCTGCCGACCGGATATTCGGCCGCGGGGACGGTGATCGCGGTCGGCTCCGAAGTCGAGGGATTGAAGATTGGCGACCGCGTCGCGTGCGCCGGGGCGGGCATCGCCAATCACGCCGAAATCATCGACGTGCCGGTCAACTTGACGGTTTCCATTCCGGACAGCCTCGAATTCGGCCCGGCCGCGACGGTGACGCTTGGCGCGATCGCCATGCAGGGCGTACGGCGCACGAACCCGACTCTGGGTGAGACGGTTGTCGTGATCGGTCTCGGTATCCTCGGGCAGATCACCGCGCAGCTTCTGACCGCCAGCGGCTGCCGCGTGATTGGAACCGACGTCGACGAGAAGCGTATCCAGACCGCGCTCGACAACGGAATGGATATCGGCATCAAGGCCGGCGATGGCGATCTCGTCGAAAAGATCACCAAGCTTACCGATGGATATGGCGCCGATGCGGTCATAATCACCGCTGCCTCGTCGAGCAGCGAGATTCTTGCCCAGGCTTTCCAGGCATGTCGGCGCAAGGCGCGCGTCGTTGTTGTCGGCGATGTCGGGCTGAACATCGCCCGCTCGGACATCTACACCAAGGAACTCGATTTCTTTATTTCCACCTCATACGGGCCGGGCCGCTACGACCCGCTCTACGAGGAAGAGGGCGCGGACTATCCGATCGCCTATGTGCGCTGGACCGAAAACCGCAACATGAGCGAATATCTTCGCCAGCTCGCGGCCGGAAAGATCAGCCTCGCCAACATGCTGCAGGACCCGTTCGATATCGACCGGGCTGAAGAGGCCTACGGCTTGCTCAGCGCTCCTGGTGCGAAGCCGTTGCTGGTGCTCCTGAAATACCCGGAGCGCGAGGAAGCGCGCAAGGCCACGCTTCAGGTGGCCGCGCCAGCCGCGAAGAGCGGCAAGATCAAGCTGGCTCTGATCGGTGCCGGAGGGTTCGCCCAGGGAATGCACTTGCCGAACCTGCAGAAGCTGAAGGATTCATATGAACTTCACACGATTGTCAGCCGCACCGGGCTTTCGGCGCGCGGCGCGGCGGAGCGGTTCGGTGCCGCCAACGCATCGACCGATTTTGAGGCAGTGCTCGCAGATCCGGCTATCGATTTGGTGCTGATCGCGACGCGCCACGATCTGCACGCCGATATGACGTTGAGGGCACTGAAGGCCGGAAAGCACGTCTTTGTCGAGAAACCGCTCGCGATGACGGAAGAGGAACTGCAGCAGATCGAAAGCTTCTACAGCGAGAACCCGAAGGGACCGGTACTGATGACCGGTTTCAACCGCCGCTTCTCTCCTGCCATCGCGGCCGCAAAAAAGGCACTGGCCGGCCGCACGTCCCCAATGATCGTCAACTATCGCATGAATGCGGGTTATATTCCGTCGGATCATTGGGTTCATGGTCCGCAAGGCGGTGGCCGCAACATCGGCGAGGCCTGCCATATCTACGATCTCTTCAACGCACTGACCGAAAGCCAGCCGGTGGGCATCCAGGCGGCGTCGATTGTTTCCGATACCAAATATTGGCGACCGGACGACAATTTCGTCGCGACGCTACGTTACGCCGACGGCTCGGTGTGCACGCTCACCTATACCGCTATGGGCTCGAAGAGCTATCCGAAGGAGCGCGCCGAGATATTTGTCGACGGCAAGGTGCTTACGCTGGATGACTACAAGCAGCTTAGCGTGGCAGGTGGCAGCGGCGGCTGGAAGGCGTTGACGATCGAGAAGGGCCAGCTGGAAGAGTTGACGGCGTTGGCGGCGACCCTGAAGTCAGGATCAGCGTGGCCGATTTCGCTGGAAGATCAGCTGGCGACGACACGCGCCAGTTTCGAAGTCGACCGTCAAATTGCCTTATAAGGTCAATACCCGGTTGCATTGCATCGACATGTCGATGCCCTGGGGCCAGAAGGGACAGCTTTCATGTGCGGAATAGTCGGTGTCTTTGCCTACGGAAAGCCGGGCAGGGTGACCGCGCCGCTGATCGAGCGGATGCGCGATACAATGGCCCACAGAGGTCCCGACGGCAGCGACCTTTGGGTCTCGCCCAGTGGCCAAGTCGGCTTCGGCCACCGCCGTCTTTCCTTCATCGATCTCAGTGACCTGGCCGGTCAGCCGATGAGTAACGAGGACGGCCGCATCTGGCTCGTGTTCAACGGCGAGATCTATAATCACGCCAAGTTTCGTGGCGAGTTGGAGGCCGCGGGGCACCAGTTCAAGACCGACCACTCCGACACCGAGATCCTCGTGCATGGCTACGAGGAATGGGGGCTGGATGGTCTTTTGGAGCGCGTATCGGGTGATTTCGCCATCGGCATCCATGACGCACGCGAGGATGCCCTCTATCTCGTCCGCGACCGGATCGGCGTGAAGCCCCTCTATTTCGCCGTGTTCGACGGCGAACTGGTGTTCGGCTCCGAGATCAAGGCGCTGCTTGCCCATCCGAAGGCCGAGCGCGACATCGATCCTCAGGCGATGGTCCATTACCTGAGCTTTCTGACCACGCCGGCGCCGATGACGATGTTCAAGGGCATCTACAAGGTGCCGCCGGGCTGCTGGCTTCGGATCGGACCGGACGGCGATATCAAGATGGTCCGATACTACGATGCGGTGCCCGGCAAGGGTATCGACCCGTCGGAGACGCGCAATCTGTCCGAGGCGGCGCTGGAGGACTTCTATACCGACGGTATCCGCACACGGCTGCACGATGCGGTCGAGCGGCGGATGGTCTCCGACGTGCCCATCGGCGTATTCCTCTCGGGTGGCATCGATTCTTCCGCAAATGTCGCCTTGATGTCGAAGTTTTCGGACAAGCCGATCGACACCTTCACGGTTGGCTTCAAGGACTTTACCGGTCTCAATGAGCTCGATTACGCCAACATCGCCGCCAAGCGGTTCAATACGAACCATCACGAGGTGCTGATCGACGAAGCCGACATGATCGGCTACCTCGACAGCCTTATTCATCACCAGGACGAGCCGCTCGCAGACTGGGTTTGCATTCCGCTTTATTTCGTTTCGAAACTCGCCAAGGACCAAGGCGTTAAGGGCGTCCAGGTCGGCGAAGGCTCCGACGAGCAGTTCTGCGGCTACAAGTCCTACATGGGCTATCTGCGGCTCTATCACCGCTATTTCCAGCCGTTCCGCTCCTATGTGCCGCAGCCGTTGAGGAAGGTCGCAGCGATGGCCGCCGTGGGTGCTTCCGGGCTCAATCCGCGGTTTCCGATGTACGCCGACATTATCGACCGGGCTGCGCGCGATCGCGAGCATTTCTGGGCAGGCGCGATGGTGTTCTGGAACACCAGCAAGGATCGCCTGGTGCGCTACGACGCGCTGGGCAGTTCCAGCCATCATGATCCGATGATCCGCGCTGGCGTGCTCGATGCAAGCTATGTCAGGCCCGACAGCTATAATGTGATCAAGTCGTTCCTCGAGCCGTTCGACAGGGCACATAAGGGCCAGGACGCGCTGACGCGCATGATTCACAACGAGTTCCGCCTGCGGCTGCCTGAGCTTTTGCTGATGCGGGTCGACAAGATTTCGATGTCGGTTTCACTGGAAGCTCGCGTCCCTTTCCTCGACCACGAACTCGTCGACTTCAGCTTCGACATCCCGGAAAACTGGAAAACGAAGAACGGCACTGCGAAATATCTGCTTAAGAAGGCCGTCGAAGGTCTGATCCCGGACGAACTGATCTACCGCAAGAAGATGGGTTTCGGAGCGCCAATGGCCGACTGGCTGCGCGGTTCGTTCGGCGAGCGGGTCGAGCGCGGGATCAGGAATTCCAACCTCTTGAAACGCGGTTTCTTCAACACGGGCTATATCGACGAACTTTTTGCGCATCATCGGAGCAAGCGTGCGGACACGAGCTTGCAGATATGGACGCTCTACAACCTGACTGCCTGGTACGACTACTGGATCGACGGTAAGGGCGAAAAGAGCGTGCACTGAGCCATGGCCGTCTCTTCAATCCTGCGCCGGGCCGCGCGGCTCGTCCGCAAGCCGCCCGGCTATCTGGTCCGCCGGCTGGCGCGCGAAGCGGCGATGGAAGCGGACCGTGTGCTGGCTCCGGTATCGGCTCGCCGCATGGCGGGAGAGCGCCTCGCCAGGATGGCGGGATCGGCCGACATCGGCGAATTGTGGGAAAAACTGGCTTCTAGACCCTATCCGACCGTGACGCGGGACTTCGACGCCCACGCGTTTTCCAGTCGATTTCCCGAGGCCCGGCAATTGATTACTGCGGCGGCTGAACGCGCCATAGCGCATCGAGTCGATCTTCTCGGCACCGGACCGGTGGATCTCGGTGTGCCGATCGACTGGCTTCAGGACTTCAAGACAGGTGATCGCTGGGCGCCGGCCTTCTGCCGCGCCATCGACTATATGAACAAGGGCCGGCCGAGCGATGTAAAGGTGCCGTGGGAAATCTCGCGCCTGCAGTGGCTGCTGCCTGCCGGGCAGGCATTCCTGCTGACCGGCGAAGAGCGTTATGCCGAAGCCGCACGCGACGTACTCGAACAATGGATCGAGGCAAATCCCTATGCATGGACCGTAAACTGGTCATGCACGATGGAGCCGGCGCTCAGGATACTGGCTTGGACATGGCTGTTCCACGTTTTCGCCCGCTCCAGCGCCTGGAACGACGAATCATTCAGGGGACGCTTTCTTTCAGCACTTTATCTGCACGGACAATTCACCGAACGGCATATCGAGCGGTCGACCATCAACGGAAATCACCTGACGGCCGATGCCTCGGGACTGGTTTTCGCGGGGCTTTTTTTCCAGGGCATCGGCAATGCCGACCGCTGGGCGGCGGAGGGCTGGCGCACGCTCGAGCAGGAAATTCTCGTGCAGGTTCATCCCGACGGTGTCGATTTCGAGGCTTCGGTTCCCTATCATCGCCTGGTCGCGGAACTTTTTCTGCTGCCAGCGCGCTACAAGTTGGCAGCAGGCCAGGCAATATCCGCAAGTTACCGCGAGCGGCTGATAGCCATGGCGCGCTTCGCCGACGCCTATTGCCGGCCGGACGGGACATCGCCGCATTGGGGAGATGCCGACGACGGCCGCGCGCTGCCATTCGGTACGCAGCCACTGGATGACCATCGTTACCTAGTGGGGCTGATCGGGCTTACCTTTGGTGATGAGCAACTGATGGCAAAGGCGTGGGGTGAGGGTGACGAAATCGCTTGGCACTGCGGCATGCAGGTCTTGGATAGGCCGCCGGTGTGGCACGAGCCGGACTCGGTCGCTTTCCCGGACGGCGGTGTCTACATTCTGCGCGATGCCCGCAACCATGTCTTCATCGACTGCGGCCCGGTCGGTCTTGCCGGCCTTGGCGGCCATGGTCACAACGATCCCCTCTCTTTCGAGGCCTGGCTCGAAGGGGCGCCGCTGATCGTCGATCCGGGTTCTTTCGTCTATACGGCTTCCTTCGAGGACCGCAACGCGTTCCGATCGACGGATGTCCACAACACGCCCCGCGTTGATGGCAAAGAGGTCAACCGGCTGTATGCGCCGGACAACCTCTGGAACCTGCACGACGATGCGAAGGCAGAAGCCTTGTCCTTCGAGGTCACGGAGCTGGGGGGAAGCTTCCGCGGCAGGCATTCGGGTTACGGGCGGCTTGCCGAGCCGGTAAGCGTGCAGCGCGAGATCGCTCTTTCGGTCCGCCCGGCTTCATTGACTGTGATCGATACGATCGAGGGCAAAGGCACTCATGCGGTATCGGTGCCCCTCCATTTCGCACCCGGGATTTCGCTCAGGGAGCAGAGTGTGGGCCGCTGGGTCGCGGAACGCGACGACTGTTCTTTCCTGATCGAATGGAGCGGGGGCGGATGGGCGGTCGTCGAAGAGGATACGCGCATATCGCCGAGCTACGGCGTCGTGCTGCCCGCGAAGCGGCTGGTCTGGCGGATCGAAGCGGAACTGTCGCTGCGGCTTTCGGTGACGATTGCTGCCATGCCGAAATCAGACACCTGAGCATGCTTCCCGGCGCCCGCGATATCGTCACCACGGTCCTGGCTCGCGCTGTCGCGATGATCGGGCCGTTCGGTGTAAGCATCATCACGGCACGAGTGCTGGGACCGGAGGATCGCGGCCAGTACTTCCTGATCGTCTCCTATGCGCAGATAGCGGCGCAAATGGCCAATCTGGGGCTTCAGACCTCCAATACATATCTCGTCGCGAACAAATCGGATCTCGTTGGCCGGCTCCTCGTCAATAGCTTCTATGTGGCAGCGATCGTCACGCCCATCGTAGCACTGGCGATCGTGATTTTCGTCGGCCGGCCGGAATTGCTCGGCCTGGGCGCTCCGTCCGGCGCCTCGCTTGGCCCGGAGGCGTTCATGGCGGTCCTGCTTGCGCCGCTGATCGTTCTATTTCTCTACATCGTCAACATGGCTGTCGGCATCGGGAAGATACAGCTTTTCAATGGGTTGACGATACTCTCGGGCGTTGCCGCTGTGGGCACTGCCGCGGCCGTGGGGCTGTACCACGGGGGAACGACGGATTTTCTGTTCGCAGCCGCAGGAGCGGTGGCGGTCAGTTGCGTGGTTGGCGGAGTGCTTGTCCTTTCGGGCACCAGCGTTCCACTCTCCTTCGACATTCCACTTTTCCGCAAGGGCGCGCTGTTCGGGCTGAAAGTCTATGTTTCGGGGTTCCTGAGCTTCCTGATGATGCGTGTCGGCGTGATTGCACTCCAGCAGCGGTCGGATCTCCTGGAGATCGGTCAGTTTTCGATTGCCACGCAGATCGCGGATGCGCTCATCCTGCTCCCCGGTACGGTCGGGCTGCTCCTCTTCCCCAGCCTTCTGCGCATGGAGGGAGAGGATCGCCGGACAGCGATGTGGCGCGTATTCCGGCGATTGGGCGCCTTGATGATCGCCCTGCTTATCGTCGGCGCCTTACTCATTCCCTGGATTCTGCCGGTGATCTTCGGTGTCGCCTACCAGAAAGCCGTTTTGTTGACCCTGGCGATGCTGCCCTCAGTGCTGATCGTTTCAATGATCACTGTCCTTTCCCAATATCTCGCCGCCGAAGGCTATCCCTGGCGACAGGTGACGGCGTGGCTGGCCGGATTTGCTGTTCAGGCGGGGTTGAGCTATTGGCTGGCCGGGGAGTTCGGTGGTTTCGGCGTCGCGATCGCGCTGGCCGTGTCGGCTGCGCTGGTGTTTGTCATTTTGCTGCAAGCAGCATCTGCGATGCGATCGAAGATTTCCCACGAGCATTCATCGTCAGAAGGCAGCGAGTGAATCGTGCAAAGAGTCATAAGTTATTATGCGCTGACTGATCGCTTCCGCCACTCGATCGAGTTGCAAAGCTCGGGCAAGGTGGAGTTTTCCGCGGTTGGTAGCTTGCGCAACCTTTCCATGGGAGCAATGCTCAGGGAGATTCGCAGATTAAAAGCGTCGCGAATGTCCGTGGCCATCGAGAGCGACAGTGCCCGTCCTCTTGCTGGCCCGCTTATGTTGCTTGCGGCATTGACGGGAACCCCCCGCATAGGTCTGATCTGGCCGGATGGACATTCGGAAGAGGTCCCGCGTTGGAAAGTCGCACGCTATCTGTTCGAGATCATGAAGGATCAGATCTCCAGCCGCATTGCCTATAGGATAGCGGCACGTGAAGCGAGCAAGCTGGATCGCTTTCGGCCATTGAACACAGCACAACCCGTTGCGGATTCGAAAGCTGTTCTTTTCCTGGATGCCAATCTTTCTTTCGGCGTTGTAGCAGGCGGCTCTGTCGGGCACACGAAAGGCGTGATCGACGGTTTCATAGGCAAGGGGTTTGCTGTCGACTATGCAAGCGTCAAGCAGATACCGACCGACCGCCCGCGGTCACGCGGGCTACAAGTCCCTGCGCCAAGCCTCTACAGCTTTCCTGTGGAACTGAACTACTATTCGTTTGGGCGTATTTACGAGCGATATGTGGAAGGTTGGGCGAGGAAGCGAAGCTACGCATTCCTCTACCAGCGCATGTCGATGCACAATTATTCCGGCGCCAGGTTGAGGAATCGTCTGAATATTCCCCTGATTCTTGAATATAATGGTTCGGAGGCATGGGCGTCCGCGAACTGGGCTGAAAAGCTTGTGTTTAACGACATGGCCGTCGCAATGGAGCGGATAGCCTTGCGCAATGCCGACCTTGTCATAACAGTCTCGAAAATTCTCGGAGAGGAGGTCGCGGCGGCAGGCGTGCCGCAGGAGCGCATTGTCGTCTATCCCAACTGCATCGACCCCGAAATCTTCAATCCTTCCCGGTTCAGCAAAACCGACAATGCTATGCTTCGGAAGCGCTGGAACATTCCGGCAGACGCGATGGTTGCCACATTCGTAGGGACATTCGGAACCTGGCATGGTGTGGATTTTCTCGCTAATGCGGTGTGCCGCCTCATCAATGAAGACCGGGATTGGGTAGAGCGGAACAGACTGCATTTCCTCCTCGTTGGCGATGGTCTTAAAATGCCTGCCGTTAGGGCAGCGCTGGACGATCTGAAGTACCGGTCTTTTGTCACGCTGACGGGTTTGGTATCGCAGAACCAAGCTCCTGGATATTTGGCCACATCTGACATTTTTCTGTCGCCTCATATGCCGAATCCTGATGGCACCGCGTTCTTCGGTTCACCCACCAAGCTTTTTGAATACATGGCGATGGCGCGGCCGATCATCGCCTCCGATCTCGACCAGATCGGGAAGGTGTTGCGGGGAACATACCTGTCCGAAAGCGAATCGGAGATTCCGCTGGCGGAGCTTTTCACGCCCGGCGACGAGGACGGTTTCCTGGTGTCCCTTCGCCGGATCGTCGAAAATCCCCTAGTGGCTGCAGATATGGCAAAGCGGGCGCGTCGTGCCGCGCTGAATTCGTACACATGGGACCATCACGTCGGCGCGATCCTTGACAGAATGCAGAAACTGGGGCTGCGTTGATTGGTGCGGCCATCTTTGAATTCGTCGGACGACCGTAGTCACACCAAGGGAAGCACATGAAAAGCGAAGCCCGACTTGAGGCACAGAAGCAGTGGAACGCAACTGCGTGCGGAGAACTGGAGGGCGACAAGGAAACGCCGGATTATTTCCTTGCAGTCGAGAAAGACAGGTTCGCTCAGCAAGCTTGGGCGCTTGAGTATTTCGACTATTCTCGATTTGCCGGAAAGCGGGTTTTGGAAATCGGCATCGGGCAGGGCACGGACCTCATGCAATTCGCCAAGGCCGGCGCCGAATGCTTCGGAGTCGACATTACCGACAATCATCTGGAACTCACCGCCCGCAATTTCAGGTTACGCGGGAAGAAAGTCGATTTGCGAAAGGCCGATGCCACCCAATTGCCGTTTCCCGACGGATATTTCGATTGTGTCTATTCTTTCGGCGTCATGCACCATATTCCGGAGATCGATCGCGTCGTCGCCGAGGTGCACAGGGTCCTGAAACCAGATGGCGTTATCATGGTCGCTCTCTATTACAAATGGTCGGCATTCCACCTGATCAAGTGGCTGTTATTGAAAGGACTTCTCAAAGGGGACATGTTCAAGCTTGGTTATTCCGGTTTGCTCGCGACTATCGAGACGGGGGCGGATGGCAAAGTTGTCAAGCCGTATGTGAAGCTTTACGGCAAAGCGGAGACACGCCGATTGCTACAGAACTTTGAGGTCGACGACGTTTCGGTTCACCAGTTGTTTGCGGAACATATCTTGCCTTCGTCCGCGGTCGGGCGATTGCGGAACAAGGAACTGCCTCTCTCGTCTGTGTTTGGATGGTACGTGGCTTGCAAGGCTAGGAAGGCCGCGAGCAGTGGCGCGAATTCCATCAGTACCCGAACCGTCAACATTGATGAATAACGTCGTGAGCCGACGGTCCGTGATGGATCCAGTCTCTTGGTCCGCGCTCTGGACCGGCCTGAGCATGCGAGCACTGAAGTGTTCCCTTCCCGGCCCCAGGTTGTTTCTCTACGGTGCAACAGCATGAGAACTCGCCTGCTCATTGCCGCCTTGGTCGGTGTTTCACTCTTCGCAATTGCTGTGTCGACATATGCGCTTCGAGCTCGCGACAGCGCCATTCGGGGCTGGGCCTTCGCGACGCGGCTGAAAGTGGAAATTGCAGAGCTGAATACACAACAAAAAGTTCGCGATAACCGCCTCAACTCCTATGAAAAAACGTTCAAATGGCTGATATCCAAGAATGCTGACATACAACCCACAGATAGCAAACTGGAGATTGCCGAGAAGCTGACCAACCATCTCTACCAGACAACTCTGTTTTCCGGTCCTTGGATAAATTCGAGCATAGAGCCGCAGCGATATCTGATGACGATTGGCCAGGAGAGCTTCAATTATTGCTCGTCGTTGAGCACCACATTGGACTGGATGCTCGGCCTGTTCGGCATCGAGGCGCGGTCAACCCACTTTGCGGCACAGTCCTTCTTCACCGGTTCACTAGGTGATACTCACACATTGGTCGAGGCACTGATCGACGGACGAGTCATCGCGATCGACCCGACCTTCAACACGACCTACTCCTGCGGCGATAGAGACCTCCTAGACGCGAAAGCTATGATCGAATGTGCGTCAACCGGACAGTTCAACCATCACTATATTGCGAAACCTCGACCAGGAAGAAGCTTGGCGGAATATTACATTCCCATCACAAAGATTTTGTATGCTATAGACGCGACTCAAAGCCCAGATCATTTCTATACTTACGAATACCCTTCTAAAGGTTGGCTTCAAGATGTCCGTTCTAAATATACCGGGCAATCAAACTAGCGGTTTGCGGAGCCGTTTCGCTCTCGCCATCGCAGTTTTGCTCCTCCTTGCCAGCGCGCCGTTTGTTGCGCAGCGCTTCCCCGACTATCTGCCCGGGTATCTCATTCAAATTCCGGCGGTCCTCTTCGCCTACGGCTACGCCGTGCGCTATGATCTTGCGGCCTATAACTGGCCGGAGCGCGCAACGCTGTTACTTTGCTATCTGGTCCCGCTCGAAAACACCTTTATCATCAAGGCTGTACGAAAGGCTTTGCTCGACAGCCACATAGTATTGGAAGTCTTCAGGCCTTCGATCCTGCTGCTCACCGGCATCGCAGTCTATCTGGCATGGTCGGGGCGACGTGCCGCGATACCGGCGACGTTGCGGTGGTCATTCGTGACGGGCTTGATGGGGTGGCTGATCGCTACGATGTTCGCCGCTGAACCACTCTTATCCGTCGGCGTCGGTATTTTCGAGTTCCTAGCCCCATGGCTCGCGATGTATGTCATTCTCGCCGTCGCCGATAGACCTTTGGCCGGCCATGCGCTGAGGTTGTTCTGCGCCGCGTTCGTACTGGTCGCCATCGCGCAAACCGCCGCAATATTGCCAGCGCTTCCGAGTGTCCCTCTGTTTGCCAGCGAGTTTCTCGAGGTCAAAAAGAACGTACCGCTGATGGTTGCGGCAGGCGGGAATGGTTACGGTAACACTGACAATCTCATCTCGCTTTCAGTAATGGCGATCCCTGTTATGGCTGGTAGTTTGTACCTCTGCCGTCTTAACCATAAATTGCCAATCTTGGCAGCGATCCTGTTGCTGCTCTTCGCCGGAATGCTAACCTATTCACGAGCCGGTACTGTTTCTCTCATCGTTGGCTTGCTGGCTCTGTGGTTGCTCAGGGTCTTCATTTTTAGGCAAGCCAGCCTCGCAATCCTGTCGCTTCTAGTAATCGTCGGAGCTTCGCACACAGACCCGACGTCGATCGCGTACTTCACAAATGGTGTTGCTTCGTTCCTGGCGCCCAGCCACACGGCGGGCGATCAGCCCCAAACTCGAATAACAACACGATCTCCTTCGCCGGCGGCAACGGACGAAAACAGAACCGCTCGGCGCGAACCTCCCCCGGTGAGAACCGACGAAAGCGGAACCGTTCGGCGTGAAACATCATTTCCGCCGGCGGCAACTGCAGACGAAAGCGGAATCGCTCGGCTCGAAGCATGGAAAACGGGAGCGAAAATCGCTGCGGCCCATCCATTGATCGGCATCGGATATGGGCACTACGTGCTTGCCGACAAGTTGCTGACTGCACCCCATAGCATGATCCTGCTGCGCTTGGCCGAAGGCGGCATTCTCAGTGCTGTCTCATTCCTTCTTTTGGCTCTTTATGCGCCATTAGGGTTACTCAGAATGCTCTGGCGCCGCGAGCGGGACATGTTCGCGATTACTTGCTTGGTTGCCGTTTCGGCCTTCTTTCTCAAGGCGGCAATTTTTGGCGCTGCCTTCTCCATCGCTGGCATGATCCCTTGGGGCTTTTGTGTTGCCTTGCTAATTGCCACCAGCAATATAAAGGAGGAAGATGTTTGATGCTTTGTTGCGTCGCTGGTCTTCCTCTGAGACGTAGACTTATTGTCGACGTACACGCTGCTCGATAGGTGCACTGGTGCTCCTGTGCGCCTTTCGGGCGACAAAGCGATTCAATGCCTTTCCAGTGACATAGCGATTTAATATGGTGCGCTGCATCTTTCAAACGGAATCCTCATGAATCTGCCTCCAGAAAATATCTTCGGTCATACCAAGAAGCTGGCCTACATCCTGGACCACCTGCGTCAGGTCGCAGAAAAGAATCCTTCTGCCACGGTACTCGACTTCGGGTGTGGAAACGGCTCCGCTGTATCACAGTACATCGTGGGCGCCCTTCGTGAAGCCGCCACCTATGTCGGGGTCGACATCCATACGGAGTCGATTGCGTATGCGAATAAACATTTCGGCAAACCAAACGCGCGCTTTACCAACGTTTTGCCAGAGGCCGGTACCTGCGACATGATCGTCTATGCGGATGTTCTCGAGCATTTGGATCAACCGCTCGAAATGCTGAGGGAGCATCAAAGGCTGCTCAAACCCGGCGGGGTGATTGTGGGCTCGATTCCCAATGGCGTTGGGCCGTTTGAGATAGAGAGTGCGATCGACCGCCGATTCCAGATCAGCAGGCGGATTGCGCGCGCCAGATCGAAAGCGGCGGGAAATACGTCAGCAATTCCTTACAACAGCGACTCCGGCCATCTGCAATTCTATCGCAAGAAACCATTCCTGCGAATGATCGAGGACGCGGGCTTTCACGTTACCGAATTCAAGAACGGCACCTTCTTCGGCGCGATGGTGACCGAGCGTGTGCTGAGGCTTGGCGGCACGCCCTTGATGCGGGCAAATACGGCTGTTGCGGAAGTGCTTCCCTATTGGGCCGTTTCCACCTGGTTATTTGCGGCCAGGCGGTAGATATAAAATGCGTGCGGGTCGAAAATCCCGATAAAGGTGCAATTTCTCACTTAAGGCTTCGTTCTCGCTTGGGTGATGAGATACCATCCCGCGATACGTCCGGCGGCGCGATACGAACCCCAGAATCCGACGATAAATCTTGCCGAACCTCAATCCCACTTGGTTAATATAGCTGCAAGTTCACGTCTGCCGTTGACATCGACGATCGGGTTGGCATCCGCCGTCGTGAATCGATGCGCAATCGGCGTGCGGCGGGACTTCGATCGGGCTGGCAATCTCCGCCTCGGCCGCTATCCGGGTGCTCCAGGCCTCGATCAATGGTATTCCGATCGCTACCGGTCAGGGCGCTTCGCCTGTCGCGCCGACCGACGCCGACGGATGGAAACACGTTAATCTGGAGTGCACGGCGAACCAGTACAACGACGACACACGGCGTTCCAGCTTCTCGCCTCGGCCGGCTCCGGACTTTATTTCGCTATGCCGAAAATCGACTTTGGCATGTCGGCCTCGATCCAAATCTCGGCGTGCTGATGAACGCGGATGTTCGGATAGGCCGTCACCGTCACACTCCCGAAAGCGACGGCAATACATCGGGCCGGGAGGCTTGATCGGTCCACCCGGCCGCCCGCGCTGTTACTCGCTTGCAATCGGCCCCCGGCTGTGGTTGGGGATGGCCTCCTGGCGCATCATCCCCTGAAAGTGTAACCACTTTCAGGGGATGATGCGCAGATTCAACGTGTTAGAGCGCCCTTTGCGTGTCCGAACGAGCGCGAGGCGTTCCAGGCTGAAGGCAACGAGAACGGGTGATATTCACAGAATGCGGAAGATTTTACCCAATATCAGCCGTCTCCTGCGCACGGTGCGCCACCTGCGATCCCGCCAGATCACCAACCGCATCGTCAGGCGGTTGGCACCGGCGCCGCACGTCGGCGGGGGCATTCCGGCGCTCAGAAGCCCCTCGGCACGATGGCAGCCTTGCCGCGGGCGACCGCAGTCGCTTCTATCCGCCGAACGATTCAGGTTCCTAGCGTTAGAAGCCGAGCTCGCGGCGTCGCGGGGCTGGAACGACGCGACGCTACCGAAGCTCTGGCTCTATAATCTGCATTATTTCGACGACCTGCTCGCCGAGGGCGCCACGGAACGCGAGGGCTGGCACCGTGCTCTGATCGATCGCTGGATCGCGGAAAATCCACCGACTGAAGGAAATGGCTGGGAGCCGTACACGCTTTCGCGGCGCATCATGAACTGGGTTTGCTCGGCGCTTTCCGGCTTCCCATTGTCCGAGCAGGCGCGCGCTAGTTTGGCCGTCCAGGCAAGAGCGCTCAACGGCACGCTCGAATATCACCTTCTCGGCAATCATCTCTTCGCCAACGCAAAGGCGCTAATCTTTGTGGGCGCTTTCTTCGAGGGAGCGGAAGCCGAACGGTGGTTGCAACGTGGGCTGGCGATTCTCGAGCGGGAAATTCCCGAGCAGGTGCTGGCGGATGGCGGCCACTTCGAATTGAGCCCCATGTATCATGCGCTCATCCTGGAAGACATGATCGACCTGCTGCAACTCGAAGCGATCTATCCGAGCCTTTTGGCGGACGCCTCACAGCGGCAGCGCTGGCGCGAGTGCATTGGCATGATGCTGGACTGGCTTGCCGCCATGACCCATCCCGACGGCGAAATCGCGTTGTTCAATGATGCTGCGTTCGGGCAGGCCCGCCGGTTCGCCGACTTGGCTGTCTATGCGGCGAATTTCGGTATTGCCGGTACCAGGGAAGCTCCACGGTTTGCCGCCTTGAAAGACAGCGGATATATCCGAATCGGTGCGGGCCCTTGGGTTGCCTTTTTCGATGTTGCCAAGATCGGCCCGGATTACATTCCAGGCCATGCCCATGCCGACACGCTGTCCGTCGAAATGTCGTTCGATGGAATCCGCCTGGTGACCAACGGCGGCACCTCGACCTATGCGCTAGGCCCGTTGAGGGAGGAGGAGCGCGCTACTTTCAACCACGCAACTGTGGAAATCGACAGCGTCAGCTCATCGGAAGTCTGGGCAAGTTTCCGTGTCGGCCGCCGGGCCCGATCGAGTGGCCTCAAGGTCTCCGAGCTAACCGATGGCGGTGAGGCAGAAGCCTCGCATGACGGCTACCGTTTCCTACCTGGCAGACCAACCCATCGGCGCAGCCTCTCTATCCTTCCGGAACGGGTAACAATTCGCGACCGGGTTGACGGGCATGGTCGGCACGAGCTAGTCGGCCGGTTTCCGCTTCACCCGTCGGTCAGGCAAGCCAAGACCAGCGACACCGGCTGGCGGATCGAAACTGCGTCTGGCCGAACGATTGTCGCGACCGTCAAAGGCCCGGTTCAGCATCGGATAGAGGAGGGCCATTTCGCACCGGAGTTCGGCTCGAGGCAGATCCGGCCTGTCCTGACTTGGCGAGCGAGCGCCCCTTTGCCAATCGATGTGACTGTGGATTTCGAGCCCTGATGCGCATTCTCCTGATGACCGACAACTATCCGCCGGAGACGAATGCCTCCGCCTTGCGTTGCAGCGCCCATGCACGGCGCTGGATAGAGAGGGGGGAGAATGTCACGGTCATCACCAGTTTCCCGAACTTCCCGGACGGTCTTCTTTTCAAGGGCTACCGGCAATCGCTCTTCAAGCGGGCGACGATCGACACGGTCGACGTGCTGCGTGTCCCAACGCTCATATTTCCCAACGCTGGAACGGTGACGCGCATCATTGATTTCCTCAGTTACATGATGAGCGCGACCATCTCCGCGATGTTCGTTCGGCGTCCGGACGTCGTCATTGCCACGTCACCGCAATTCTTCGCCGCTGTCGCCGGCTGGTTGGCAGCGGCGGTGTGGCGTCGGCCGTTCGTTTTCGAACTGCGGGATCTCTGGCCGGACTCCGTCGTGGCGGTAGGAGCGCTGAAGGATGGTCCCGTGCTCAACGTGATCAGGCGGCTCGAGCATTTTCTCTATCGACGTGCCGATCTTATCGTGACAGTGACGAATGCCTTCAAGGATCATCTGATCAAGCACGGCATCAGCCCCGACAAGATCGCGGTTGTGCGCAACGGCGCCGACCTTTCGGTCTTTTCGCCCGGCAACGCGTCCGCTCTCCGTCGCGCGCTCGGATTGGAAGGTAAGACGATCGTCTCCTACATCGGCACCATCGGCATGGCTCACGGGCTGGACATTCTGCTCGACGTCGCGACCGCCCTTGGCGAGCGAGCGCCGCAGGTGGTCCTCCTGATCGTAGGTTCCGGTGCCGAGCGCGAGGAATTGCGCAGGACGGTCGAAGATCGCGGTTTGAAGAATTTGGTTTTCGTCGACCGTGTGTCGCACGCAGAAATCGTCGATTACTGGCGTGTCAGCGACATGACCCTGGTGCTGCTCAAGGACGATCCGCTTTTCCGCACCGTCATTCCATCCAAGGTTTTCGAGGCGATGGCGACCGGAACTCCTATCGTTACCAATGTCACGGGAGAACTCGATTCGCTGCTCGCCCCGCTTGGCGCGGCCGTGCATGTCCAGCCGGGCAACGCGCCGGCCCTGGCCGATGCAATCGAGCAATTATCCGCGGACAACGACCGCAGGCGTGCGCTCTCTCGTGCCGGCGTCGTAGCCTCCGGAAGCTTTCATCGTGCCAATCAGGCCGACCTGATGCTCGAAGCGTTGAAAAAACTGACCGATCGGCGGACGCGCAAACACTGATGCACGGTTCGTCGGGCGATATTCTTGCGTCAAACAGTGCCGAGAAGGGGACAGTCTCCTCTGGGATGAGGCATATGCTGCAGCCGGGGAAACTTGTGGCGAATGCCGTCGTGTCCGATACCGGCACGCAGTGGCGCCTGAATACCTGAACAGATTCGCCGAAAGAGGTACAGTTTTGGCAAGACAGAAATGACAGCGATTTATAGCTACGCGCGTCGTCGCGGGCATATCCTTGTGTTGCTGACGCTTGCGCTGAGCCTCGTTGTCGATTTCGGCGGCGTCGGACTGATGGGAGCGCTGCTGGCGATCTGTGTCCTGGCGTCGGGCGGACAATCGATCTTCGACTCGATTAGACGCTTCGATCGTTCGTATCGCATGTCCGATGCCGGAAAAACCTACATCCTGATCGTACTTTACGTGGCGGTGATAC
Organism: Mesorhizobium sp. ZC-5; assembly: GCF_025753855.1. Taxonomy (GTDB): domain Bacteria; phylum Pseudomonadota; class Alphaproteobacteria; order Rhizobiales; family Rhizobiaceae; genus Neomesorhizobium. The sequence continues at coordinate 34,984 of NZ_JAOWPT010000017.1, read as the reverse complement.
TTTTCCTCACCTTCTATCATCAGGACGAGATGGGTGTTGCGGAAACGGCCACAAAGCTCATCATCATCGCCTATGCCATATTCTTTCATCTGAATAGATACGACGCCGCCATTGTATTTGTTGGGGCGGCAATGGGAGCGCTGCTCGCCAGTGGCGCAGCCGTATACGACTACTATTTCCTGAGCATGGATCGGGCGGAAGGCGTGACAAACCCCATCAGGTTCGGGTTTATCGCAGCGCTGTTCGGGGCGCTTTCGCTTGTCGGTTTTCTTTTCGATCGTCGAAGCCGCGCATTCACGATTTTGACCGCGGCCGGTTCCCTTGCAGGACTGCTGGCTGCTTATCTTTCCGCTTCGATGGGCACGGCGCTTGCCATTCCGCCGATGCTGCTCATGATCTTCATTCGGCTTTGGAGCAAATCCAGAACCCACGCCGTGTCGATCACATTGATGGTCTTGGCTGTGCTCGGCGGTCTCGTGGCGACGGACATCGGGTCGATGGGGTCGCGCGTCACCCTTGCACTGGACAGTATTCAGATAGCCTACCAGGGCGACACCACGCTGGACGACGAGTCTGTCAGATTGCGGGTCAAGATGTTACAAATTTCGGGACAGTTGTTCAGCGAAAACCCGCTTCTCGGCGTCGGAACCAACGGCTGGAATGCGGCGGTCGATGCGAGCGCGAAGACCGATGGCTTTGTGGGTTCGGAACTGCAAACACTGAATCAGGCACACAATCAGTTCGCCAACGACCTTTCCAAGGGCGGAATTGTCCGTGGTCTCGCGGGGCTGGCGCTGATGTTTTTGCCGTTGTACTTTTTCATCCGGGCCGGCGCGTTCTCGAACGATCCGAAGACGGTACCGGCGCTGGCAGGTGTGGTCACATGTGTCGGTTTTGCTGCGGTTGGCATGACCGAATCGGTGCTGGTTCTGAGCCTGCCTGCCTGCATCTACACCGTTCTCTTGTGCTTCCTGATGGCGCCCCAAGGGCCAGCGACCAAGAGCGGCTTGCCCTAGCGCCAAAATTAAGGCATGCCCCCTTTTTTGCGCGACCGGATTGCTGCGATTCGGCGGCAAGGGCCTTGGAAATGTTTATCTCGTCGTTGCGCAGGGGGAACGGCTTTTCCCTGAGTGCGAACATGGCGATCGTATTGACGCTCGCGCTCAGTCTGACAGTCGGTTTCGGCGGTGTCGGCTTCGTGCTCGCCGTGCTGACGGTGCATATTCTCGCAACCAGGTTGGAGGTGATTTCCCGGTCCCTTGGGAATTTCAATCGGGATTTCCTCCTGTCCGATGAGGGCATCGTCTCCGTCACGATAATCGCCTACGTGCTGGCGATCATTTTGATTGCGGCCTATCACGTTGATAATACGAGAGAAATTGAAACAAGCCTCAAGCTGTTCCTGATCGGCTATTTTGTCGTCAACTGTGTCGAGGATTACTCCCTACGAGCGATCTTCATCGGTTCGGCAATGGGCGCGGTCCTGGCATGCGGGTACGCCCTCTATGAGGTCGGCTTTCTTGGACTGGAGCGGGCCGACGGTCCGACCAATGCAATCCGGTTCGGCATGATGGCTACGCTCTTCAGCGGTTTGTCGCTTGTCGCCCTTTTGTTCGCGCCGGGGCCGCGCCGGTTCTCGATGCTGATGACGCTGGGCGCATTTGGCGGTCTACTGGCAAGCTTTCTGTCCGGCTCCCGCGGCGCCATCATTGCAATCCCGGTGCTGGTTTTGCTTCTTTTGCCGCGCATCTGGAGACGCCCCCGCAAGTCCGCAATATCGTTTCTGGCCCTCTACGTTGCCACGGCGATGTCGCTCATGATGCTCGATGTAGGCTCGTTGAGGTTGCGTGCGATCGCTGCTTTGGATGAATTGCAGTTCGAGCAGGAGGCTGAGGTTGACGTCGCCGCTTCGGAGGGGACTGCTGCGGTTGCCGGCTCGGAGCCGGTCGCTTTGGCCCAGCCTGTTTCGATGGAAGAATCGGTCCGCGCGCGCCAACAATTGTTGGCGCTGTCGTTTCACATGTTTCGCGAAAATCCCATATTCGGCGGCGGCGGTTACGGCTGGGAAAGGGAAGCGGTAAGGCGGATGCAGCCAAACGAGACGGGAATGGTTCTGCCGACCCATTTCAACCAGGCGCACAATCAATATGCCAATGACTTCGCGAGGGGTGGCCTTATCCGTGGATTCGCCGGTCTCGCTCTGCTTGGTGTTCCGATGTTCCTGTTCTTCAGGTCGAAACCGTTTTCGGATCGGGAGGGATCCGTGGCGGCGCTGGCCGGACTGATGACATGTGTCGCATTTTCGGTATTTAGCCTGACCGAATCGGTGATGTCGTTGAGCTTGCCGGTCTCCGTCTACGCGGTGCTGGTGTGCTATCTGATGGCAGCCAAATCCGCGCGCCAGGGATCGCGGCGCACGAGCGAAGGAAGCGGGTATGTGCAGTCCGCGGCGGTGAATGGTGTTCCGGGCGGCGCTACGCCTTGACGACCGTTTCGCTGAGCAGCCCCAGGCGGCCCAAAACGTTGCGTGTGTCCACCGTCAGCGACGACCATTTCACGATCGATTCGTAGTCGATGCCGTCGTGATCTGTCGCGATGACCAAAGCGTCGAAACTCTTGAGTGTCGCTTCGGTCAGTTCGACCGAGCGCCGGCCCTTTAGCGCCATGTGTTCGCGTGTCGCCGGGATTTCGCCTACATGCGGATCGTGGAATTCCGCCGTGCCGCCCCTTTCCTCGATGAGTTCGATGAGCCGCAGCGACGGGCTTTCCCGTATGTCCGGCACGTTCTTCTTGTAGGCGAGGCCGATGATGAGGATGCGTGATCGGCTGAGCGCCTTCCCATGCCGCTGGTCGAGCGCCTCGGCGAGCCTGGCGACGACATGGCGTGGCATTGCGGAGTTGATCTCGCCCGCAAGCTCGATGAAGCGTGTCGGCAACTCGTATTCGCGTGCTTTCCAGGACAGGTAGAACGGGTCGATGGGAACGCAATGTCCGCCCAGGCCCGGGCCGGGATAAAACGGCATGTAGCCGAACGGCTTGCTTTTGGCGGCCTCGATGACCTCCCAGATATCGATGCCCATCGCGCCATAGATGATCTTGAGTTCGTTGACGAGCGCGATGTTGACCGAGCGAAAGATGTTTTCCGTCAGCTTGACCGCTTCGGCCGTCTCAGTAGTGGAAACAGGCACGACGGTTTTCACCACGCGGCCGTAGAAAGCTTTCATCAGCGCGGCCGCTTCGGGCCCGTTGCCCGCGACGATCTTGGGAATCGTGGTGACCTCGAAGTTGCGGTTTCCGGGGTCCTCCCGTTCGGGGGAAAACCCGACAAAGAAGTCGCTTCCCGATTGCAACCCGTCCCCTTCGAGGATGACCTTCACGACGTCATTCGTGGTTCCCGGATAAGTGGTCGACTCGAGCACGACAAGTTGGCCACGCCGCAGGTTGCGCGCGATGACTTTGGTGGTTTCCCTGATGAAGGAGAGGTCCGGTTCCCGGTGTTTCGTCAAGGGCGTCGGAACGCAGATGATGATCACGTCACAGTCGGAAAGCTCGCTGAAATCGGCTGTGGCTCGAAGCCTGCCGCTGGCGAGTTCGGCAGCGAGGGCGGCGGCCGGAACGGATTCGATGTAGGACGTGCCGGCATTCAGCATCTGGACCTTTTGAGGATCGATGTCGAAACCGGTCGTCGGAAATCCATTGCGCGCGATCGCCGTGGCCAGCGGCAACCCGACGTAGCCGAGGCCGATCACGCCTGCTCGCGCGGTGCGTGCCGAGATTCTTTCAAGGAGGCGCTCATAATTGGATTGGGAAGCGTCCATTGTCTGCTTTCTCGTCGCTCGTCGCCTCGTTGGCGTGTCGATCCGCTCGTTCGGCCGATCGGTGACGTGGCATATTGCCGAACGGCATTTTCCGCAAGGCAGCGCGCGCCAGATGCCGAAACCATGACGTTGCCGAAAGCCTGCGCTGCACAGAAGCCCTGGCAAGTCGGCCGGTGAAAACGGCGGTTTCCGGCCTTCGGATGGGCCTGCTGAAATGGCTTTCCCCGATTCCGCCGTTCGGCGCAAAACTGCTTCTGCGCTGGTGGCCATATTGGTCGCAGCCGCCTTGAGAATGCACGCCTCGCCGTGACATTGCTCTTCTCAAACGTCCGGCATTTCCGCTGGACGGGCGCGGTGGATTCCTGCCCGCGCAAGAAGGCGTCTCGATGCTTGCAAGGCTCACCCATCTCGATCGGCTGGAAGCCGAGGCGATTCACATTTTCCGTGAGGTCGCCGCGACGTTCTCGAAGCCCGTCATGCTGTATTCCGTAGGAAAGGATTCGTCGGTCCTGCTGCATCTGGCGATGAAGGCTTTCTATCCGGCCAAGCCGCCGTTTCCGTTCCTCCACGTCGACACGACCTGGAAGTTCCGCGAAATGATCGAATTTCGCGATGCCATGGCGGTAAAGCACGGCTTTGACCTTCTGGTGCATATCAACGAGGACGGTGTTCGCCAGGGCATCAACCCGTTCGATCATGGCTCCAACACCCATACGCACGTCATGAAGACGGTCGCGCTCAGACAGGCGCTCGACAAATACGGTTTCGATGCCGCATTCGGCGGGGCCCGCCGCGACGAAGAGAAGTCCCGCGCCAAGGAGCGGATTTTCTCCTTCCGCAACGCCAGCCATACCTGGGACCCCAAGAACCAGCGCCCCGAAATGTGGAAAATCTACAACACGCGAGTGGCCCCGGGTGAATCGATCCGTGTCTTCCCGCTGTCGAATTGGACCGAGCTCGATATCTGGCAATACATCCTGCAGGAAGAGATCCCGATCGTTCCGCTCTATTTCGCCAGGCAGCGCTCGATCGTCGAACGCGACGACATGCTGATCATGGTCGACGACGAGCGCATGAAGCTGCGCGACGGCGAAGTCATCGAAAATCGCCTCGTCCGCTTTCGCACGCTGGGCTGCTACCCGCTCACCGGCGCCATTGAATCGGATGCCGAAGACCTCGAATCCGTTGTGAGCGAAATGCTGACCGCCCGGACCTCGGAACGCCAGGGCCGCCTCATCGACAAGGATGAAGCCGGCTCCATGGAAAAGAAGAAGCGCGAGGGCTATTTCTGATCATGCAGCATGTGATGACCAAGGAAATTGCCGTCGCCGACGACATCAGGAACTATCTGGCGGTGCAGGAGCAGAAATCGCTGATGCGGTTTCTGACTTGCGGCTCGGTGGATGACGGCAAGTCGACGCTCATCGGTCGTCTGCTCTATGACACCAAGCTGATCTTCGAGGATCAGCTCGCGGCGCTTGAAAAGGATTCCAGGAAGCACGGCACCAATGGTGCCGACATCGATTTCGCGTTGCTGGTCGACGGCCTGGAAGCCGAACGGGAGCAGGGCATCACCATCGATGTCGCTTATCGCTTCTTCGCGACGCCGAAGCGCAAATTCATCGTCGCCGATACGCCGGGACACGAGCAGTACACCCGCAACATGGCAACCGGCGCCTCGACGGCGGATCTGGCAGTCGTTCTCGTCGACGCCCGCCAGGGCATATTGCGTCAGACGCGCCGCCATTCGATCATCGCGTCGTTGCTCGGCATCCGCCACATCGCGCTTGCCGTGAACAAGTTCGATCTGGTTGGCTTCGATCGCAATGTCTTCGAGCGCATTTCGGCCGAATACCGCGAATTCGCGTCGGAGCTGGGCTTCGCGACGATCGAGCCTATCCCGATGTCGGCGCGCTACGGCGACAACGTCACGCGCCGGTCGAGCGAAATGCCTTGGTATGCGGGACCGACCCTGCTCGAACACCTGGAGAACGTGTCGATCAATGCGGTTGCAGTCGACCGGCCGTTCCGGTTTCCGGTCCAGTATGTGAACCGCCCGAACCTGGATTTTCGCGGTTTCGCGGGGACCGTCGCTTCAGGCTCCGTCGGCAAGGGCGACGACATCGTTGTCGCAAAGTCCGGCAAGCTGTCGCGGGTCAAGCGCATCGTGGCACAAGGCGGCGATCTGCAAAGGGCCGTTGAGGGACAGGCCGTCACCATCGTGCTCGAAGACGAGGTCGAGGTGTCGCGCGGCAACATGCTGGTCTCGCCATACACACGCCCACAGGTCACCGACCAGTTCGCTGCTAACCTTGTCTGGTTTGACGAAAGCGCGCTGCTGCCCGGCCGCTCCTACATCCTGAGGACCGAGACGGATCAGGCCAGCGCCACGGTCAGCGAGCTGCAATATCGAATCAATGTCAACGACTTCGCGCACGAAGCTGCCAAAACGCTTGAGATGAACGAGGTGGGTGTTGTCAGCGTCTCTCTGCAGTCGCCGATCGCCTTCGACAATTTCGCTGAAAACCGCACCACTGGCGCTTTCATCCTGATCGACCGGATGACCAACGCGACCGTGGGCGCCGGCATGATCCTCAATCCGCTGCGCCGCGCCGCCAACATCCACTGGCAGTCGCTCGATGTCGACAAGAAGGCGAGGGCGCTGTCGAAGCACCAGAAGCCCACGGTCCTCTGGTTCACCGGGCTTTCGGGCTCGGGCAAGTCGACGATTGCCAATCTTCTGGAGAAGAAGCTGCATTCCGCCGGCCATCACACATACCTGCTTGATGGCGACAACATCCGTCACGGCTTGAATCGCGATCTCGGGTTCTCCGACGAGGACCGTGTAGAAAACATCCGGCGTGTCGCTGAGGTTGCCCGCCTTATGGCCGATGCCGGCCTGATCGTGCTGGTATCCTTCATCTCGCCGTTCCGCGCCGAACGGCAGATGGCGCGCGAATTGTTGGAAGAGGGCGAATTCATTGAAGTCTTCGTCGATACGCCCTTCGACGAATGCGCGCGGCGCGACCCGAAGGGCCTTTACGCCAAGGCGCTCGGCGGCGAGATCAAGAATTTCACCGGTATCGATTCGCCCTACGAAGCTCCGGAAAAACCGGAAATCCATCTCGAAACATTCGGCAGGTCGCCCGAAGAGATGGTAGAGGTTTTGGACGAATGGCTTCACGAGCGCGAGAATGGCGATCAGCAATACGATAGCGGCGGCGGCATCTGACGACATCGCGGTTCTGGCGCTGTTCGAACGCCTGGCACTTGCGGCCGGGCGTGTGGTGCTCGATATTTTTCACTCCGACATCACGGTGAGCCGGAAGGACGATTCCTCGCCGGTCACCGAAGCGGACCGACGTGCGGAAAAGATCATCCTGGAGGGTCTGCGCGACGCGTTGCCCGGCATTGCATGTGTTGCCGAGGAAGAGTGCTCGGAGGGCATTGTCCCTCGCCAACTCGGCGACACGTTCCTGCTGATCGACCCGCTCGACGGCACCAAGGAATTCATCAACCGCTGCACGGATTTCACCGTCAACATCGCCCTGATCCGCGGGGGTGCACCGGAAATCGGCGTGGTCTTCGCGCCGGTGAGCCGCAAGCTCTATCTCGGGCGGCCGGGATTTGCGGAAGTGGTCGATGTCTCGGAAGATTTTCAGGTGGTGGGCCGCCGGCGGATCATCGTCAGGGAAGGGTTCGAACCTTTGACGATCGTTGCGAGCCGCTCGCACCGGACGCCGGAAACCGATGCCTACATCCTGAAATTCCGTACCGCCGAGATCGTCTCAGTGGGCTCGTCGCTGAAATTCTGCCTGATCGCCGCGGCCGAGGCCGATCTCTATCCGCGTTTCGGCCGAACCATGGAATGGGACACGGCGGCAGGTGACGCTGTGCTCCGGGCCGCCGGCGGCACTACCGAGATGGTCGACGGTACCCCGCTTGTCTACGGGAAGCGGGGCCGCCCGGACGAGCCGGACTTCGCCAATCCGACTTTCATCGCCAGCGGGCGCGTCGAAGGACTGCCGCGCGAAACCTAGCGGTCTACTCTGCGGCAGCCTGCGACGACTGGCCTTCGAGGAAGGAGCGAATCGTCTCGATGATGCGGTCCTGATCGGTCTTCGCCAGATAGGGATGCATCGGCAGGCACAATATGTGCTTCGGCAGGGTTTCGGAAACCTCCAACCCACCCGGTGCCTGCGGGAAGTCCCGGTAGGCGACCTGCTGATGCAGGGGTTTCACATAGTAGATGACCGACGGGATTTCTTTGCCCTGAAGATGCGTCTTCAGGGCATCCCGATGTGAGGTCTCGATCGCATATTGAGCCCAGGCCGACCGGCTTCCGTCCGCCACCACCGGCACTTTCGCGATATCGCCGAGGCCCTCGTTGTAGCGCTTGGCCACCGTCTGCCTGGCAATCATCTCGTCTTCGAGGATGGCCAGCTTTTCGATCAGGATCGCCGCCTGCAGCGTGTCGAGGCGCGAGTTCAACCCGACATGGATGTTGTCGTACTGGGTCTCGCCCTTGCCGTGGAAGGCGAAGGAACGCAGCCGCTCCGCCAGCGCGTCGTCATTGGTGAACATGGCGCCGCCGTCGCCGTAGCAGCCGAGCGGTTTTGCCGGATAGAAGCTGGTCCCGGCGACGTCGCCGAAAGCGCCGCACATCTTGCCGCCTACCGATCCGCCGATCGCCTGCGCCGCGTCCTCAATCACCAGCAGCCCTTCGCGCGCGGCGATCTTCTCAAGAGCGGCGTAGTCGGCGCCGAGTCCGAACAGGTCGACCGGGATGATCGCGCGGGGCTTCAGCCGGCCTTCCGCCTTCACCATGGCAATCGCCGCCTCAAGGCTGGCGATGTCGATGTTGTAGGTGTCGGCGTCCACATCCACGAAAACCGGCTCGGCCTTGGCGAGCGCCACCACCTCGGCCGTCGCCGCGAAGGTGAAGCTCGGCACGAACACCGCATCGCCCGGCCCGATGCCGGATGCATAGAGCGGCAGCAGAAGCGCGTCGGTGCCGTTGGCGCAGGCAACGGCATGCTTGACGCCGACATAGTCGGCGAGTTTGCGCTCGAATTCGCCGACTTCCGGCCCAAGGATATATTTGCCGCCGTCGACGACGCGGTTGATGGCTGCGGCGAGACGGTCGCGGATGCGTTCACGCTGCGCGCCGAGATCGATGAATTGCATATTCCGTTCCTGAGTATTCGACTTTCGGCGCTGATATCAGACCACGGGCTGCCTAGAAAGCACCGCTAGCATGCGTCCGTTTGGCACAAAGCAGCGCCGGCGTTACCGGCGGCTGCGATTTTAACCACAGGAATCGGCGCAAAAGACGGCAACGGATACTGTCGGCTCGCGTACGGCCGAGAACGCGAGCCGCCCCGAAATATAATGTGATCGAGGAATACGTGGCTCAGTAGAAGAAGCGCTCTTCGATGATCTTGTCGTCCTTGACGGTATAGAGCCCGACTTCATCCATCACGACACGTTCACCGGTCGCCTTGGGCGTCACGTCCAGCTTGAAACGAACGGTGAACTGATCCCCATTGAAGAAGGGGCCTTCGACCGAAGCGCCGTGAACCTCATGGTTTTCTGCCCACCAATCGCCCTTCTGCTTGACGGCGTCCCTGCCTTTGCAGACCGCCATCGGACCTTCCATGGCTTCGTAGCTCACTATGTCGTCGGCGTTGTACTTCCTGGCGGCCCCTTCGTGGTCGCCCTGCTGGAGCAGGGCAGTAAAGGCCTTGGCGAGTTCCACGGTAGTCATGAGCGTTTCCTCCTTGGTGGAATGGCTACGTCGATCTAACTCCCAGTGTCCCGATTATACCACCGACCCCACGACGGTATGCTGACAACCTGATGTCAGGATGTCTTCGCCGGCCGGTACCGGTCTAACCAAGCTCGTCGCGCCAGGGCGGATTGGCGCCTGGGCGGGAAACCGTAACGGCGGCAGCTTTTATCCCGAGCGCCAGGGCGGCATGGATCGTCTCTTCGGAGAGTTCCGCAAGCGCTGCCTTGGTCAAAACGCCGTGTTCGTGCAGCGAGGCGAGCACGCCGGCGTTGAAGGTGTCGCCGGCTCCGACCGTGTCGACGACGGTTACCTGCTTGGCCTCTACGGCCACTGTGTGGTGTCGCGAATAGGCAATGGCGCCGCGGCTGCCGCGCGTCATGACGATCAGCTTCGGTCCGCCTTCCAGCCATCTGGCGATGATGTCCTCATGCGTGCCCGGTTCGCCGAACCACCCGAGATCCTCGTCTGAAAGCTTGACGATGTCGGCCATCGCCATCATGCGGCGGATGCGGTCGAGATGTTTTTGCCGGTCGGGGATGAAGCCCGGCCTGATGTTCGGATCGAGCATCGTGACCCTCTGGCCGTGCTCGCGCTGCATGAGCGTTTCGTAGGTCGAGCCGCAGGGCTCGGGGATCAGGCTGATCGCCCCGAACAGCATGGCGTTGACGTCGTCGGCGAGCGCCGGCAGGTCGTCTTGCGAAAGCATCCGGCCCGCGGTGTTTTCATCGTAGAAAGCGTAACTGGCATGGCCGTCGACCAGCCGCACGAATGCCAAGGTCGTCGGCCGGTCCGAAATCGCCGCGTAATCGGCGCCGACGTGGCTCGCGGCGAGCACCTCGCGCAGTTGCTGCCCGAACAGATCAGACGAAAGCCCGGAGAAGAAACCGACCGGAACACGCAACCGTCCCAGCGCCACGGCGGTGTTGAACACCGCGCCGCCCGCATATGGGGCAAATGCCGGCTCGCCGGCGGTGCTCTCGCGCGGCAGCATGTCGATCAGCGCTTCGCCGCAACACAGGATCATGCTTTGCCCTCGGTGACAGTCTCGATGATGGAACTGGCGTAGTGACACGCCGCATGTGTTGCAACCGCTGCCATCAGAGCCCCTTCGACAGGGCGTTGGCACTGATCAGGAATCGCTCCGAAAGCGGCAGGCTGGCACCGCCCAGCGCCCGGGCATGAATGCCGACCGTCCCTTCGCGCACCGAAGGTATCCGCAGGCCCTCGACGTCGACCTTGCTGATCGCTGCCTGCGTGGCGGCGACAAGCCGCTGCCGCACCGAAGCCGGCATCCAGCCGTCGATGATGGCTGCCTCGAAGTCGATGACCGAAGAGGCCGCGACAATTCCATAGGCGAGGGCGGAAGACGCCGCCTCGATCCAGTTGTCGAGTTCGGCCCCGAGATCGCCCCAATCTTCGGGCGATGTCCAGAGTTGGGAGGCGTCGCGCCCCCTCGCGTTGAGCGCCTGTTCGAGAATGGCGATCGAGGCGACATCGATGAGCTGGATCGGCTTGCCGGCCGCTCCCGGAACGGGCATCGAGCCCAGTGCCCCGGCATTGCCGGTAGGCCCGCTGTAGAGGCTCCCGTTGAGCACGATACCGCCACCGGCGAAGGCGCCGATATAGAAATAGATGAAATCCCTGAGGCCCCCGGTCTGGCCGAACACCAGTTCGGCCCCGCAGGCCGACGTGGCGTCGTTCTGCAGGTAGACGGGGAAGCTGCATTGGGCCTGGATCTCGGCGCGGATATCGCGATGACGCCACTGGTCCATGACATCGCGCGGCGCGCCGGCGGTGTCGGCCCAGTTCCAGAGCTCGAACGGCATCGCGATGCCCAGCCCGGCGATCCGCTTGTCCTGAACAGCGCTCAGCCCGGCGCGGATCTCGCCGAGCCCTTCGGTGACGAATTCGACGGTCTCGCGCGGCGCCGGATAGCGGTATGACATCTGCTTCGTCGCGCGCACCTGGCCGAGGAAATCGATGAGCACCAGTTCCGCGCTCCGGCGTCCGATCTTGAGGCCGAGGAAATAAGCGCCGTCCGGATTGAGCGCCATCGGGATCGACGGCTGGCCGATCTTGCCGCGGATCGGCTCCTGGCGCAGGAAAAGCCCTTCGTTCTCCAGTTCGCGCATGATGACCGACACGGTCTGCGCGGAGAGGCCGGTCATGCGAGCGATATCGGTCTTGGCCAGACTGCCGTGGCGGCGCACCAGCGACAGCACCACGCGCTCGTTGGCGTCGCGCATGCCGCTCTGGTTTGTGCCGCGATGAAAGCGGCTTTCGCCGGTTTCCGTGGGCCGTATCGTTGGGTTGCCGGTTTCCACCGGACGCCTCCGTTCCCGTCCATGCTTTTGCCAACAATGCGGTGCGCCGGGAACGCTGTCAATAATAAATAAGAGTGATTTATTAATTGACACCACCCCTAAATTGATGTTTCGTTGCTGCGAACATCCAGGCGACGGGAGTGCCCGGATGCTTGTCCGGCGTCGGCCAACCGGCGTCAGTTTTGTTTTACTGGGAGGTTTATCGTGACCAAGACCGCATTCTTGAAATCGACCGTTTTCGGCGCCGCTGCGGCGGCTTTGCTGGGCTTTGCCGCGCCCGCTTCGGCACAGGAGGTCGGCGCCTGCCTGATCACCAAGACCGACACCAACCCCTTCTTCGTCAAGATGAAGGAAGGCGCCACCGCAAAGGCCAAGGAACTCGGCATCAATCTCAAATCCTATGCCGGCAAGATCGACGGCGACAGTGAAAGCCAGGTCGCGGCGATCGAGAGCTGCATTGCCGATGGCGCCAAGGGCATCCTGCTCACCGCTTCGGACACCAAGGGCATCGTCTCGACCGTCAAGAAGGCGCGCGACGCGGGCATCCTGGTGATCGCTCTCGATACGCCGCTCGATCCGGCCGACTCCGCCGACGCCACCTTCGCCACCGACAACTTCCTCGCCGGCAAGCTGATCGGCCAATGGGCCGCGGCGACCCTCGGCGATGCCGCCAAGGATGCGAAGATCGGCTTCCTCGACCTGACCCCGGATCAGCCGACAGTCGACGTGCTGCGTGACCAGGGCTTCATGGCTGGCTTCGGCATCGACACCAAGGACGTCAACAAGATCGGCGACGAGGACGATCCGCGCATCGTCGGCCACGACGTCACCAATGGCAACGAGGAGGGCGGCCGCAAGGCGATGGAGAACCTCCTGCAGAAGGACAATACCATCAACGTCATCCACACCATCAACGAGCCGGCCGCGGTCGGCGCCTACCAGGCGCTCAAGGCAGTAGGCCTGGAAAGCCAGGTGCTGATCGTTTCGGTCGACGGCGGCTGCCCGGGCGTGAAATCAGTGGCGGAAGGCGTCATCGGCGCCACCTCGCAGCAATATCCGCTGCTGATGGCATCGCTCGGCATCGAGGCGATCGCCGCCTTCGCCAAGGACGGCACCAAGCCGAAGCCGACCGAGGGCAAGGAGTTCTTCGACACCGGTGTCAACCTCGTCACCGACAAGCCGGCAAACGGGGTGCCTTCGATCGACACCGAGGAAGGCACGGACAAGTGCTGGGGCTAAGCGCTCCGATCATTCGCAACATGTGACCACGATGGCCGGGGCTTGATCCCCGGCCGGTTTGGGCGGACGATGACGAAAGCCGTCCGCCCGACACACGCGGCGCCAGATCGATGACGCGGCGGCAGTGATCCGCACGCCAGGCGCAGGTTGGAGGGAACGATGGCTCAGGCCCAGGAATTCGAGAAGGTGCTCTCGGAAAGCGACAAGTCCGTCGCTTCTTTCGATGAGCATGGTGTCTCGCCGCTCAGGCGCATACAGCATTTCCTGCACGGAAATCCGGCGGCCGTGCCGCTTATCGTGCTGGTCATGGCGGTCCTCATCTTCGGCCTGACCATCGGCGGGCGTTTCTTCTCGTCCTACACGCTGACGCTGATCCTCCAGCAGATCGCCGTGGTGGGTATTCTCGGCGCGGCGCAGACATTGGTCATCCTGACGGCGGGCATCGACCTGTCGATCGGCGTCGTGATGGTGATCTCCGCGGTCGTCATGGGCAATTTCGCCGTTGGCTACGGCTGGCCCGCTTTCATCGCCATCCCGATCGGCCTCGTGGTCGGCGCGCTGTGCGGGCTGCTGAACGGGGTCTTGGTCGCTTATGTGAAGCTGCCGCCCTTCATCGTGACGCTCGGCACGTGGAACGTCATCATGGCGACGAATTTCATCTATTCCGCCAATGAGACGATCCGCGAGGCGGATGTTTCCAGTCAGGCGCCGCTGCTGCATCTGTTCGGCACCAGCTTCAAGGTCGGCAATGCCGTGCTGACCCTCGGCGTCATCGCCATGGTCATCCTGGTCCTTGTCCTCTGGTACGTCCTCAACCACACGGCCTGGGGAAGGCACGTTTATGCGGTCGGCGACGACGCCGAGGCCGCGAAGCTTTCGGGCATCCAGACCAAAAAGGTTCTGCTGGCGGTTTATTCGCTGGCCGGTCTGATCGCGGCGTTCGCTGCCTGGGTGGCGATCGGCCGCAACGGGTCGGTTTCCCCTTCATGGGCGGTGACCGACTACAATCTCCAGGCCATCACCGCGACGGTGATCGGCGGCATTTCGCTCTTCGGCGGACGCGGTTCGATCCTCGGCACTCTGTTCGGCGCCATGATCGTCGGCGTCGTGTCGATGGGGCTCAACATGCTCGGCGCCGACCCGCAGTGGAAAGTGTTCCTGACGGGTGTCCTCATCATCGGCGCCGTCGCCATCGACCAGTGGATCAGGAAGGTCTCGGCATGAGTGTGCAACCCCTTCTCACCGCGCGCGGACTGGTCAAGCGTTATGGCCGCGTCATTGCGCTGAACAATGCCGACTTCGACCTCTATCCCGGCGAAATCCTCGCCGTGATCGGCGACAACGGTGCCGGAAAGTCCTCGCTGATCAAGGCGATCTCCGGCGCCGTGGTCCCTGATGAGGGCGAAATCCAGCTCGAAGGCAAGACGATACAATTCCGCTCGCCAATGGAAGCGCGCGACGCCGGCATCGAGACCGTCTACCAGAACCTGGCGCTGTCGCCGGCCTTGTCGATCGCCGACAACATGTTTCTCGGCCGCGAGATACGCAAACCCGGCATTGCCGGATCGGTGTTTCGCATGCTCGACCGCTCGGCGATGGAAAAGCGGGCGCGCGACAAGCTCACCGAGCTCGGCCTGATGACCATCCAGAACATAAGCCAGGCGGTGGAAACCCTGTCCGGAGGCCAGCGTCAGGGCGTGGCGGTGGCACGCGCCGCCGCCTTCGGCTCGAAGGTGGTGATCATGGACGAGCCGACGGCGGCACTCGGGGTCAAGGAATCGCGCCGCGTCCTGGAACTCATCCTCGACGTCAAGAAGCGGGGTATGCCGATCGTTCTCATCTCGCACAACATGCCGCATGTCTTCGAGGTGGCAGACCGCATCCACATTCACCGGCTCGGCCGTCGCCTCACCGTCATTGATCCGAAGCAGTATACGATGTCGGATGCCGTCGCCTTCATGACCGGAGCCAAGAAGCCGCCGGAAGAAGCGCTCGCCGCCTGACTCGAAATGCATGGGAGGCGCGGCAATTTCGCGTTTCCAAATCGATTGAATCCCCGCTAGGCTTGAGCCGGGAGGAATGATGGCGGTCCGAGGATCGCCGGCAGAACGGAAGAACTGAATGACCTTGGCGCCGAACTCCGAACTTCTGAGGCCGATCCTGCACAATTCCGATCCCAAGACGCTCGCAACCGAAATCCTGAAGAGCCTGACCTACAGGTTAGGCAAGGACGCCAGTGTCGCGACGCCGCACGATTGGCTGACCGCGTCCATCAAGGTGGTGCGCGACCGTATCATCGAGCGCTGGATCGCGTCCACCAAGGAAGCCTACGAGCAGCAGGAAAAGCGGGTTTACTACCTCTCGCTGGAATTCCTCATCGGCCGGCTGATGCGCGATGCCTTCTCCAATATCGGCCTGCTCGACAACATGCGCGAGGCGCTTTCCTCGCTCGGCGTCGACATCGACGTGATCGCCAAACTGGAGCCGGACGCCGCCCTCGGCAATGGCGGCCTCGGGCGTCTCGCTGCCTGCTTCATGGAATCGATGGCCACCGTGAACGTGCCGGCGCATGGCTACGGCATCCGTTATGTCCACGGCCTGTTCCGCCAGGAATTTTCCGATGGCTGGCAGGTCGAATTGCCGGAAACCTGGCTCGACCACGGCAATCCCTGGGAATTCGAACGGCGCGAACGCTCCTTCGAGGTCGGTTTCGGCGGCACCGTCGAATCCGTCACGTCGAAGGACGGGCGGCTGGAGCGGCATATCTGGAAGCCGACCGAGCGGGTGCTGGCAGTCGCCTATGATACTCCGGTGGTCGGCTGGCGCGGCGAGCGCGTCAACACACTACGGCTATGGTCGGCGATGCCGGTCGATCCGATCCTGCTCGAAGCCTTCAACGCCGGCGACCACATCGGCGCGCTGCGCGAAAGCAACAAGGCGGAAGTTCTCACGCAGGTTCTTTACCCGGCGGATTCGCATCTTGCCGGCCAGGAATTGCGGCTGCGGCAGGAATACTTCTTCTCCGCCGCTTCGCTGGAAGATATCGTCCAGCGGCATCTCAGCCAGTATGGCGAACTGCTGTCGCTTCCAGACAAGGCTGCGATCCATCTCAACGACACGCACCCGGCCGTCGCCGTCGCCGAACTGATGCGCCTGCTGATGGATGTCCACGCCATCGACTTCGATACCGCCTGGGATCTTACCAAGCGCACCTTCGCCTACACCAACCACACGCTGCTGCCGGAGGCGCTGGAAAGCTGGCCGGTGCCGCTATTCGAGCGGCTTCTGCCGCGCCACATGCAGATTGTCTACGCAATCAATGCGCAGATCCTGCTGGAGGCGCGCGCCACCCAGAAATTCGACGACCCGCAGATCGGCAGCATCTCCCTGATCCACGAAGGAACCGACCGGCGCGTGCGCATGGGCAACCTGGCCTTCGTCGGCTCGCATTCGATCAACGGTGTTTCGGCCCTGCATACCGAACTCATGAAGGAGACGGTATTCGCCGACCTGCATCGGCTTTATCCCGGCCGCATCAACAACAAGACCAACGGCATCACGCCGCGCCGCTGGCTGATCCAGTGCAATCCCGGCCTCACCACCCTCGCACGGGAAGCCATCGGCGACGGCTTCCTCGACGACATCAATCTCCTGTCGGGCCTGGACCCGCTGGCTGAGGATGCGGCGTTCCGCGAAAAGTTCGCCGCCGTGAAGCGGGCCAACAAGCAGCGTCTGTCCGATCTTGTCGCCGAACGTCTCGGCATCAAGCTCGACCCGTCGGCGCTGTTCGACATCCAGATCAAGCGCATCCACGAATACAAGCGCCAATTGCTCAACATCATCGAGGCGGTGGCGCTCTACGACCAGATCCGCTCGCACCCCGAAAAGGACTGGATGCCGCGGGTGAAATTCTTCGGCGGCAAGGCGGCGCCCAGCTACCACAACGCCAAGCTGATCATAAAGCTCGCCAACGATGTCGCCCGCGTCATCAACCGCGATCCGGCGGTGCGCGGCCTCTTGAAGATCGTCTTCATTCCCAACTATCGCGTCAGCCTGGCTGAAATCATGGTGCCGGCCGCCGATCTGTCGGAGCAGATTTCCACCGCCGGCATGGAAGCGTCGGGCACCGGCAACATGAAGTTCGCGCTGAACGGCGCCATCACCATCGGCACGCTCGACGGCGCCAATGTCGAGATCAAGGAGTGCGTCGGCGACGACAACATCGTCATCTTCGGCCTGACGGCGGCCGAAGTCGCCGAACGTCGTGCCAACGGCTACCGGCCGCGCGAGATCATTGAAGGCTCGCCGGAACTCGCGCAGGCGCTGTCGGCCATCGCTTCCGGTGTATTTTCGCCCGACGATCCCAACCGTTTCCGCGACCTGATCAACGGTATCTACGACAGCGACTGGTTCATGGTGGCCGCCGACTTCGACGCCTACGCCGAGGCGCAGCGCAGGGTCGATGCGATCTGGAAGAACAGCCCTGAATGGCAGGCCAAGGCGATCCGCAACGTGGCGCGGGTCGGCTGGTTCTCGTCCGACCGAACGATCCGCCAATACGCCAGCGAAATCTGGAACGTGCCGGTGTGATGGAATTGTCCAGGCAGCGAAGAAGAGCTTAGTGTTGAAGTTCCGGGGGAGGACACGGACTGCATGAAGAAAGCCCGCGTTAGCGCCGCGACCAGGGAAACGCCGGAACTGACGGCTGTTTCCGACATCGAGGCGATTATTGCGGGCAACCATGGCGATCCGTTTTCCCTGCTCGGCGTCCAATCCGCCGGCAAGGGGTTTGTCGCCCGCTGCTTCATCCCGCATGCCGAATCCGTTAACGCCCTGACCTTGGCCGGCAAGCCGGTCGGCCAACTCACCTGGCGCAATGATGCGGGTTTCTTCGACGGCAAGCTGTCGATCCGCAAGCGCCAGCCATTGCGCTATCTGGCCAGGAATGCCGGCGGCGAATGGACCGTGACCGACCCTTATTCGTTCGGGCCGGTGCTCGGGCCGATGGACGACTATTATATCGCCGAAGGCTCGCACCTCCGGCTCTTCGACAAGCTCGGCGCCCATCTGATCGACCATGAGGGCGCCTCGGGCGTGCATTTCGCGGTCTGGGCGCCCAATGCTCGGCGCGTCTCCGTGGTTGGCGACTTTAATGAATGGGACGGCCGCCGCCATTCCATGCGTCATCGCATCGACACCGGCATCTGGGAAATCTTCGTGCCCGACATCGGTGAGGGGCGTCCCTACAAGTTCGAGATCATCGGCGCCGACGGCAATCCGGTTCCGTTGAAGGCCGACCCGTTCGCTTTCCGCTCCGAACTGCGTCCGGCCACCGCTTCGGTCACCATGGCGCCCCTGCGCCACGAATGGAACGACCAGGCGCACCGCGCCTACTGGAAGACCGCGGACCCGCGCCGCGAACCGATCTCGATCTACGAAGTCCATGCGGGTTCCTGGCAGCGCGCCGAAGACGGAGGGTTCCTGTCGTGGGATGAACTCGGCAACCGCCTGATCCCCTACGTGTCCGAAATGGGCTTCACCCATATCGAATTCCTGCCGATCACCGAGCATCCCTACGATCCGTCCTGGGGCTATCAGACCACCGGTCTCTATGCACCGACCGCGCGCTTCGGCGATCCGGAAGGCTTCGCCCGCTTCGTCGACGGCGCCCACCAGGCCGGCATCGGCATCATCCTCGACTGGGTGCCGGCGCATTTTCCCGTCGACGAGCATGGCCTCGTACAGTTCGACGGCACCGCTCTCTATGAGCATGCTGATCCGCGCAAGGGATTCCATCCCGACTGGAACACCGCGATCTACAATTTTGGTCGCCGCGAGGTGATTGCCTACCTCGTCAACAACGCCGTGTTCTGGGCCGAAAAGTACCATCTCGACGGATTGCGCGTCGATGCGGTCGCCTCGATGCTCTACCTCGATTATTCGCGCAAGCAGGGCGAGTGGATCCCCAACGAGAAGGGTGGCCGCGAGAATCTGGAGGCGGTCGCTTTCCTGCAGCGCATGAACAAGGAAGTCTACGGCGCCCATCCCGGCGTCATGACCATCGCCGAGGAATCGACGTCATGGCCGAAAGTATCACAGCCGGTGCATGAAGGCGGGCTGGGCTTCGGCTTCAAGTGGAACATGGGCTTCATGCACGACACGCTCGATTACCTCGCCCGCGAGCCGGTTTTTCGCAAGCACCACCACAACGAGATCACGTTCGGGCTTCTTTACGCGTTCAGCGAGAATTTCGTGCTGCCGATTTCGCATGACGAGGTTGTGCACGGCAAAGGCACGCTGATTTCCAAGATCGCCGGCGATGACTGGCAGAAGTTCGCCACGCTGCGCGCCTATTACGCCTTCATGTGGGGCTATCCCGGCAAAAAGCTGCTTTTCATGGGCCAGGAGTTCGCCCAGCGCGCCGAGTGGAACGAGGCGAAATCGCTCGACTGGCATTTGCTTGAATACGCCCCGCATCGCGGCATGGGCCAGTTGGTGCGCGACCTGAACTACCTCTACCGTTCAAGACCGGCGTTGCATGCCCGCGATTGCGAGCCTGAAGGCTTTTCCTGGCTGATCGTCGACGACCACCAGAATTCGGTGTTCGCCTGGCTGCGCACCGCGCCCGGCGGCAATCCCATCGCGGTGATTTCCAATTTCACGCCGGTGCCGCG
Source organism: Mesorhizobium sp. ZC-5 (assembly GCF_025753855.1). GTDB lineage: Bacteria > Pseudomonadota > Alphaproteobacteria > Rhizobiales > Rhizobiaceae > Neomesorhizobium. The sequence continues at coordinate 15,138 of NZ_JAOWPT010000017.1, read as the reverse complement.
GGAAAACTATCGCGTGCCGCTGCCGCACGCGGGAAGCTGGCGCGAGATCGTCAATACCGATGCTGACGAATATGGTGGTGCCGGCCAGGGCAATGGCGGCCGCGTGGAAGCGACGGCGGACGGCAAAGGCGGCGCCGCGCACGCGCTGATGCTGTTGCCGCCGCTGGCGACCATCATGCTGGAATTTGTTCTGGAGTAGCAGACCTGGGAGGGTTTCATGGAGGCAAAGAAGAACCAGCCACTGGCGCGCGACGCCATGGCCTATGTTCTGGCCGGCGGGCGGGGCAGCCGGCTGAAGGAACTCACGGACCGGCGCGCCAAGCCTGCCGTCTATTTCGGCGGCAAGACGCGCATTATCGACTTCGCGCTTTCCAACGCGCTGAACTCCGGCATCCGCCGCATGGGCGTCGCCACCCAGTACAAGGCGCATTCGCTGATCCGCCACCTGCAGCGCGGCTGGAACTTCCTGCGCCCCGAGCGAAACGAGAGCTTCGACATCCTGCCGGCCAGCCAGCGCGTTTCGGAGACGCAATGGTATGAAGGCACCGCCGACGCGGTGTTCCAGAATATCGACATCATCGAGGCCTACGGCCCGGAATACATGGTCATCCTGGCCGGCGACCATATCTACAAGATGGATTACGAACTGATGCTGCGCCAGCACGTCGACGCCAAGGCAGATGTCACGGTTGGCTGCCTCGAAGTGCCGCGCATGGAAGCCACCGGCTTCGGAGTCATGCATGTCGACGAGAAGGACAACATTATCGCCTTCGTCGAAAAACCCGCGGACCCGCCCGGCATTCCCGACAAGCCCGAGTTCGCGCTGGCCTCGATGGGTATCTACGTCTTCAAGACCAAGTTCCTGATGGACCAGTTGCGCCGCGACGCGACCGAACCCGATTCCAGCCGCGACTTCGGCAAGGACATCATCCCCTACATCGTCCAGCACGGTAAGGCGGTCGCGCATCGTTTCGCCAAGTCCTGCGTGCGCTCGACATCGGAGGCCCAGGCCTACTGGCGCGACGTCGGCACCATCGATGCCTATTGGGAAGCCAATATCGACCTGACCGACGTGACGCCCGAGCTCGACCTCTACGATCGCGACTGGCCGATCTGGACCTATGCCGAGTTGAAGCCGCCAGCAAAGTTCGTGCATGACGAGGAGGATCGCCGCGGTTCGGCGGTCTCGTCGCTGGTCTCGGGCGACTGCATCATCTCCGGCGCTGCATTGAAGCGCAGCCTGATCTTCACAGGCGCGCGCATCAACTCCTACGCCAAGCTGGAAGACGTCGTCATGCTGCCGGACTGCCATGTCGGCCGCAACGCGTCGCTGAAGCGGGTCGTCATCGACCACGGGGTGCGAATTCCCGAAGGCCTCGTGGTCGGCGAGGATCAGGAACTCGACGCCAAACGTTTCCGCTTGTCCGAGAAGGGTATCTGCCTCATCACCCAGGACATGATCAACAGGCTGGAGGCCTGATCGTGGACGTGCTTTCGGTGGCATCGGAGGTCTATCCGCTGGTCAAGACCGGCGGCCTGGCCGATGTCGCCGGCGCCTTGCCGATCGCTCTGGCCGGGCAGGGCATCCATGTCCGCACGCTGCTTCCCGGCTATCCCGTAGTGCGAAGCCAGTTGAAGAAGAAAAAGCCGGTCTATCAATATGATGACATGCAGGGCGGCAAGGCTTCGGTCGTCTCGGTGAAGGTCGGCGGGCTCGACCTTCTTGTTCTCGACGCGCCGCATCTCTTCGATCGCGTCGGCGGCCCTTACGGCGATCCGACCGGCGCCGACTGGGCCGACAATGCGCGGCGCTTCGCGGCGTTGGGCAGGGCAGGGGCCGACATTGCCGCCGGCGCCATCGCGGGCTACGCGCCGGGCCTCGTCCACGCGCATGACTGGCAGGCCGCGATGACGCTTGCCTATATGCGCTATGGCGCCGCCGCGTCCTTGCCGACCGTCATGACGGTGCACAACCTGGCCTTTCAGGGGCAATTTCCCGCATCGGTCTTTCCCTCGCTAGGCTTGCCCCCGCAGGCCATGGCGCTCGACGGTGTCGAATATTACGGCGGCGTCGGTTTCCTGAAGGCGGGGCTGCAGGCGGCTTCCGCCATCACCACCGTCAGCCCGACCTATGCGCAGGAAATCCGTACGCCCGAATTCGGCATGGGCCTCGACGGGTTGGTCAATTTGCGCGCCGGCGACCTCTCCGGCATCGTCAACGGCATCGACACGGAAATCTGGAACCCGGCGACGGACACGCATCTCGCCGAAACCTATTCGGTGAAATCGTTGAAGGGGCGCAAAGCCAACAAGCGCGCCATCGAGGATCGTTTCAATCTTGATCGCGACGATAGCCCGATCCTGTGCGTGGTCAGCCGGCTGACCTGGCAGAAGGGGATGGACATCCTGGTTGGCGCCATCGATGCGCTGGCCGGCATGGGTGTGCGGCTGGCGGTTCTCGGTTCCGGCGACAGTGCGCTGGAAGGCGCTCTGCTGGCAGGTGCTGCCCGCCACCGTGGGCGCATCGGCGTCGTCATCGGTTACGACGAGGGCCTGTCGCATCTGATGCAGGGCGGCTGTGACGCGATCATCATCCCGTCGCGTTTCGAACCCTGCGGCCTGACCCAGCTTTATGGGCTGCGCTATGGCTGCGTGCCGATTGTTGCGCGCACCGGCGGCCTTGCCGACACCATCGTCGACGCCAACGAGGCCGCCGTTTCGGCGGGGTCGGCGACCGGTTTCCAGTTCGCGCCGGCCAACATCGACGCCTTTCTTCACGCCGTGCATCGCGCGGTGACCATTTATGAAACGCCGGCCGCTTGGAAATCGCTTCAGCTTCAGGGCATGAAGTCCGACGTTTCCTGGGAGAAGAGTGCCGCCCGCTATGCGGCTCTCTTCCACCGACTCGCCTCGAAGGGACTTGGCACCATATGATCAGAACCGTCGAAACTAAGCCGTATGACGACCAGAAGCCGGGCACGTCCGGGCTGCGCAAGAAGGTGCCGGTCTTCCAGCAGCCGAACTATGCGGAAAACTTCATCCAGTCGGTTTTCGATTCCCTCGAAGGCTTCGAAGGCAAGGAACTGGTGATCGGCGGCGATGGCCGTTATTTCAACCGCGAGGTGATCCAGATCGCCATAGCCATGGCGGCGGCGAATGGCTTCGGGTCGGTCATCGTCGGTCGCGGCGGCATCCTCTCGACGCCAGCGGCTTCGCACATCATCCGCAAATACAAGGCGTTCGGCGGCATCATCCTTTCGGCAAGCCACAATCCCGGCGGCCCGCACGAGGATTTCGGCATCAAGTACAACATCGGCAACGGCGGCCCGGCGCCCGAAAAGATCACCGACGCGATCTTTGCGCGCACCAAAGCGATCTCCAGCTACAAGATCGCGGATATTCCCCAGATCGACATCGACAGGATCGGTGAGTTCGACGCTGGCGGCATGAAGGTGAAGATCATCGATCCGGTCACCGATTATGCCGAACTGATGGAAAGCCTGTTCGATTTCGATGCCATCCGCGCCAACTTCAAATACGGCTTCCGCATGGCTTTCGATGCCATGCACGCGGTGACCGGGCCCTATGCCCGCGAAATCCTCGAACTGCGCCTCGGCGCGCCGAAAGGCACGGCGCGCAACTTCAAGCCGCTGCCGGATTTCGGCGGCCACCACCCTGATCCCAACCTCGTCCACGCCAAGCATCTCTACGACGAGATGATGGGGCCGGACGCACCGGACTTCGGCGCTGCCTCCGATGGCGACGGCGACCGCAACCTGATCATCGGCAAGGGCATCTTTGTCACGCCGTCCGACTCGCTGGCCATCCTCGCAGCCAACGCCCACCTCGCGCCGGGTTACAAGGACGGCCTGAAAGGCATCGCGCGCTCAATGCCGACCAGCGGCGCGGCCGACCGTGTCGCCGAGAAGATGGGCGTCGGCATGTACGAAACGCCGACCGGTTGGAAATTTTTCGGCAATCTGCTCGACGCCGGCATGGCGACGATCTGCGGCGAGGAAAGTGCTGGCACCGGCTCCGACCATGTGCGCGAAAAGGACGGCCTGTGGGCGGTGCTCTTGTGGCTGAATATCCTCGCCCTGCGCGGCGAAAGCGCCAAGCAGATCGTCGAGAAGCACTGGGCCGAATACGGCCGCAATTATTATTCCCGCCACGACTACGAAGAGGTCGAAACCGAACGCGCCAATGCCCTGATTGACGGCCTGCGCGGCAAGCTGGCGTCCTTGCCGGGAACAAGCATCGGCGATCTGAAGATCGTGGCCGCCGACGATTTCCAGTACGACGACCCGGTCGACGGCTCGGTCAGCAAGCACCAGGGCATCCGGGTGATGTTCGAGGGTGGGTCGCGGGTCGTCTTCCGGCTTTCCGGCACCGGCACGTCGGGTGCCACGCTGCGCGTCTACATCGAGCGCTACGAACCCAAGGACGGCAGGCTCGACCTCGAAACGCAGGCCGCACTCGCCGACCTGATCGCCGCCGCCGAAACGCTCGCCGGCATCAAAAAACACACCGGCCGCGACAAGCCGACGGTGATCACGTGAGGGTAGTCATGAAGGTCAATCTCCCCCCTTGTGGGGGAGATGTCCGGCAGGACAGAGGGGGGCAACGTAGGGCGCGAGCCTGTGGGCTTCGCGTTGCCATCATCTTGTCTGGTCCCGCTGCTTCAACACAACGGATGGGTCGCGTTTCTTCGCGCCCCCCTCTGTCCTGCCGGACATCTCCCCCACAAGGGGGGAGATTGGCCGTCATCTGCACTTTCGGCTGATGCGCTCGGAGCGTCCGCGTTTCGGCGCCACCGTCACCCACAACGGCGTCCGCTTCTCCGTCTGGTCCGGTTCCGCAACACGCATCTGGCTCTCTCTCTTCGACGCAAGCGGCGATCGTGAAACTGACCGTCTGGAACTCGAAACGACAGACAAGGGCATGCATTCCCTTGTCGTGCCCGGCCTCTCCGCCCGCGCCCGCTACGGCTTCCGCGCCGACGGCGACTACGATCCCGCGCGCGGCCTCTGGTTCGATCCGGACAAGCTGCTTGTCGATCCTTATGCGACCGCCATCGACCGGCCTTACCTCTACGATCCACGGCTTGTCGCGCGGCGGGGCGAGGGCGGCGATACCGCGCCGCTGATGCCGAAAGCCATCGTGCAGGCGCCGCTCGACTCCGTCGCCGCAAATGAGCCCGTCTTCAAGCCTGGCGGACTGATCTACGAACTCAACGTCCGCGCCTTCACGAAACTGCACCCGGAAATCCCGCAAGCGCAGCGCGGCACCGTCGCCGCGTTGGCGCACCCCGCAATCATCGCGCATCTGCAAAAGCTCGGCGCCTCGGCAATCGAGCTGATGCCGGTCACAGCGTGGATCGACGAGCGGCACCTGCCGCCGCTCGGGCTGAGCAATGCCTGGGGTTACAACCCGGTGACGTTCATGGCGCTCGATCCGCGCCTTGCGCCCGGCGGCCTCACGGAACTCCGCGACGCGGTGGCGACGTTGAGGTCGGCCGGCATCGGCGTCATCCTCGACCTTGTCTTCAACCACACCGGCGAAAGCGACTGGTTCGGCCCGACGTTGTCGCTGCGCGGCCTCGACAATCTTGCTTACTATCGCCACGCGCCGGACGGGTCCCTGGTCAACGACACCGGCACCGGTAATACGATCGCCACGCAGCGTCCCGTCATGCGCGAAATGATCCTCGATACGCTTCGCCATTTTGTCCAGAATGCCGGCGTTGACGGCTTCCGCTTCGACCTCGCCACCGTTCTCGGCCGCGGCGACAGCGGCTTTTCCCCGGACGCGCCGCTGCTGTGCGAAATCCGCGCCGATCCGCTGCTTGCTGACCGTGTGCTGATCGCCGAGCCGTGGGACATCGGCCCCGACGGGTACCAGCTCGGCAATTTTGGAAAACCCTTTCTCGAATGGAATGACCGCTACCGCGACGATATCCGCCGCTTCTGGCGTGGCGACCGCGGCATGGCCGGCGCCCTGGCGACACGGTTCGCCGGATCGTCGGATGTGTTTGGCAACAACGCTGGAGAAACCCGCACCGTCAACTTCATCGCCGCCCACGACGGCATGACGCTCGCCGACACGGTCGCCTACGAGCGCAAACACAATGACGCCAATGGCGAGGAAAACCGCGACGGCCATAATGAGAACCTGTCGTGGAACAACGGCGTCGAGGGGGAAACCAGCGACCCGAACGTCGGCGAAGCCCGCCGCGGCGATTTGAAGGCGCAGCTTGCGACGCTGTTCGCCTCGCGCGGCTCCATCATGCTGACGGCCGGCGACGAATTCGGCCGCACCCAGAAGGGTAACAACAACGCCTATGCGCAGGACAATGAAATCACCTGGCTCGACTGGACAAATCCTGATCTCGGGCTGGAACAGCACGTCTATGCTCTGGCGGCCCTGCGCAAGTCGATGCCAGCCTTGACCAACATCGCTTTTCTGACCGGAAAGCCGGCTGCCAGCGGGGAGATACCCGATGTCGAATGGCTGTCGGAAACCGGCGTCCCCTTGACCGAAGCCGAATGGAACGACCCAAACCGCCACAGACTGACGATGCAACTCGCCACGACTGAAGGTCGCATCGCCGTTCTGGTCAACGGCGACCGGCGAGCGACCGTCTTTTCGCTGTCGCAGCGGAACGGTTATGTATGGGTGCTGGTCGTGCCGGACGAAGGCGGCGCCGAACTGCTGGCCGGCGAAAGCGCCTGGCGCGTGCCGGGGCGAACGGTTGCCTTCCTTGCCGAACGCAAGGCAGCCGCCGGCGTGGATTGAAGGGGAGGGGCATGGCAACGGGCGATCCGAACAACAACTGGTGGCGCGGCGCCGCAATCTATCAGGTCTATCCGCGCTCCTTCCAGGATTCGACCGGCGATGGCAGCGGTGATCTCGCCGGCATCACGGCGCGGCTGCCGCACATCGCTTCCCTGGGCGTCGATGCGGTGTGGCTGTCGCCGTTCTTCAAGTCGCCGATGGCCGACATGGGTTACGACGTCTCGGACTATTGCGCCGTCGACCCGATGTTCGGCTCCCTCGAGGATTTCGACCGGCTGGTCGCCGAGGCGCACCGGCTCGGCCTGAAGGTCATCATCGACCAGGTGCTGTCGCACACCTCGGACCAGCACCCCTGGTTCGTCGAAAGCAGGGCGAGCCGCGACAACGCCAAGGCCGACTGGTTCGTCTGGGCCGATCCGAGGCCGGACGGGACGGCGCCCAACAATTGGCTGGCGATCTTCGGCGGGCCCGCCTGGGAATGGGATTCGACCCGTAAGCAATATTACATGCACAATTTCCTCGCCTCGCAGCCGGATCTGAATTTCCACAATCCGCAAGTGCAGGATGCATTGCTGGAAACCGTGCGTTTCTGGCTGGAGCGCGGCGTCGACGGCTTCCGCCTCGATACCGTCAACTTCTATTTTCACGACCGTCTGCTGCGCGACAATCCGCCGATGCCGGTGAACAAGGCGAACGACATTCCCGACACCAATCCCTACGGCTACCAGGATCACCTGCACGACAAGACGCAGCCGGAAAATCTCGACTTCCTGAAGCGCTTCCGCGCGCTGCTCGATGCTTACGATGCCCGCGCTTCCGTTGGCGAGGTCGGCGACGGCGAGCGCTCCCTGCGCACGGTCGCGGCCTACACCGAAGGCGGCGAGCGCCTGCATATGTGCTACACCTTCGACCTGCTCGGTCCCGAATTCTCCGCCGCACATGTCCGAAAGTGTGTCGAGGCGTTCGAAACGGCGGTCGTCGGCGGCTGGATCTGCTGGGCTTTTTCCAACCACGACGTGATGCGTCATGTGTCGCGTTGGACTGCGCCGGGTGGCGATCCCGACGCCGTCGCCAAATTCTCGATCACGCTGCTCGCCGCCCTGCGCGGCTCGATCTGCCTCTACCAGGGCGAGGAGCTCGGCCTGCCGGAAGCCGAGCTTGCATTCGAGGATCTGCGCGACCCCTACGGCATCCGTTTCTGGCCGGCCTTCAAGGGAAGGGACGGCTGCCGCACACCGATGGTCTGGGAGGCGGCACAGCCGAATGGCGGGTTTTCGACGGCGAAGCCCTGGTTGCCGGTTCCGCAGGACCATCTTGCCCGCGCGGCCGATGAGCAGGACGCCGACGACAACTCCGTGCTCGCACACTATCGGCGCGTGCTGTCCTTCCGCAGGGAACACCCGGCCTTGGTCCATGGCTCGATCGAATTTCTGGATGCCGGCGACAATGTGCTCGCCTTCAAGCGCAAGGCGGACGGCGGCACCCTGCTTTGCGTCTTCAATTTTTCATCCGACCCGTCGACGTTCCACCTTCCCGCCGAAGCCGGTGCCGTCACCGTGCTGGTTTCCCGAGGCAGTGCTGAGATAGCGGGCGGCAATATAGTTCCCTTGCCCGGATTGGGCGTTTTCATCGCGCGGATGAGCTAAAATGGTCGTTGAAGGGTGAAAATACTGGTGCAGGCGCAATCTTCCACAAAAAAGCATGAAGAAAGCCGGGGCGGATGCAATCGCAAGCTCAGCCGCCGTTGGGAAGCATCACCGAAGAACACCATCCTCGCCACGTATCGCAGCGCGCCAGTTGACGAATGCCGGAAATGCAGCGGTCATTTCATCTTCGGATGAATTTGATGCAACCAGGACGTGCATGAAGCGCGTAACCTCATAAACTTCACTCCCGGTTGAGCGTCCCAAAAATATCGTCGGGATTACGATTTTCGCAAGTTTCTTTCACGGTGCGCGAAAGGCCTCGCGGTCTTCTACCGGAAATTGTAGTTGCTTCCACCTTTTATGGAAGTCCGTTTCTCTCGGAGACAATGGGTCCCCAACCTTGTTGAACGATCTCACGCCGGCGTCTTCGCAGGGCGCCGAATGGGCCAACTGCCGTATCGTGATGCCGTAGCGTCAGAAGGGCTTCGGGTTGCTAAATGTCCTTTTTGCGACGGAATCTGTGTTGCTTTGAATAATTCTGTGATGATAATCGCGCAGCGTCGGCTCAGGGCCGACCAAGAAAATGGGAGTGTGTAAAATGCATAAATTCCTCAGGGCGACCATGCTCGCGACGAGCCTGGTCGTGGCGGGCGGCGCATTCATGACGCCGGCTATCGCCGAAGTGATCTACAACCGCGGCAGCGCGGCAGAACCGGAAACGGTCGACCCGCACAAGACTTCCACCGTCTACGAAGCGCATGTTCTGCGCGATCTGTTCGAAGGCCTGGTGATGCAGGACGCCAAGGCGGAGCTGATCCCGGGCGTTGCCGAGAGCTGGACTGTTTCCGATGACGGCAAGACCTACACGTTCAAGCTGCGTGAGAATGCAACCTGGTCGGATGGCAGCCCGGTGACGGCAGAAGACTTCGTCTACTCGTTCCGCCGCCTGGAAGATCCGGCGACTGGTGCCGAATACGCCTCGATGCTTTATCCGATCGCAAACGCGGAAGAGGTAAACAGCGGCAAGGCGAAGCCTGAGGACCTCGGCGTGAAGGCCGTGGACGCCAGGACGCTGGAAGTCACGCTGAAGGCCCCGACGCCTTACTTCCTTGAAATGCTGACCCACCAGGCCGCCTATCCGGTCAACAAGGCCGCCATCGACAGCATGGGCGCCGACTGGATCAAGCCGGGCAAGCTGGTGTCGAACGGCGCCTTCACGCTGGCCGAGTGGGTGCCGAACGACCACATCAAGATGGTCAAGAACCCGAAGTTCCATGACGCCGCTAATGTGAAGATCGACGTCGTCAACTTCATTCCGACAGAAGACCGCTCGTCGGCGATGAAGCGCTTCGAGGCCGGCGAACTTGACAGCTATGACGATCTGCCGACCGAACAGCTCACCGACCTGAAGGCCAAGTTCGGCGATCAGATCCGTGTCGCGCCGTATCTCGGTACCTATTATTACGCGATCAAGACCGACAAGGCGCCGTGGGACAATGTCGAGCTGCGCAATGCGGTCTCCATGGCGATCGACCGTGACTTCCTGGCGGAGAAGGTCTGGAACAATTCGATGTTCCCGGGCTATTCGATGGTGCCTCCGGGCATCCAGGGCTACACCTCGGCGGCGGCAACCTTTGCCGACAAGTCGCAGATCGACCGTGAGGACGAGGCCAAGAAAATCCTCGAGAAGCTCGGCTACGGTCCCGACAAGCCGCTGAAGATGGAAATCCGCTACAACACGTCGGAGAACCACAAGAACACGGCCGTCGCGATCCAGGAGCAGCTGAAGCCCCTCGGCATCGAGATTAGCCTGCTCAACACCGACACCAAGACGCACTACGCTCACCTCGAGCAAAAGGGCGACTATGATGTGGCACGCGCCGGCTGGATCGCCGACTATCAGGATCCAGAAACCTTCCTCGGCATCTCGGTGAAGGCGAGCGGCAACAACTATTCGAGCTACAACAGCCCGAAATTCGAGGAAGCGATGGCCAAGGCTGCGGCTGCCGGCGGCAACCCCGAAGAGCGCTTCAAGCTCCTCGGCGAAGCCGAGCGCATCCTCGTCGACGAGGTTGGCAACATCCCGTTGCTGCACTACTCGTTCCATAACATCGTGTCGCCGAAGCTTGTCGGCTTCGAAGACAACGTCATGGACGTTCATCCGAGCCGCTTCATCAGCAAGAGCTAGGACTTCGCCGTGTTGCCGCTCCGTTAACGGAGCGGCGCACCCCGCGACGGCCTGAGGCCCGGAAGCTATGAGTGAATTGACGGCAGTTCGGCATCACAGGAACAGCGATCAGATCGGTTTCGCTGTTCCGAAGGTCGAACTGACCTCAATCCTCATCTCACCTCCAGCGGATTTGGCAGCAACAAGGCGATGCTTCGCGGCATTGCCTTGTTGCCGCGCCTTGCTGTTGTTGTGAGCAACTTCCCGATCCCGTCGCGCCGTACCCGAGACACAGCGGAGTAGGGATATGTTTTTCTATCTGCTTCGAAGATTGCTGACGGCCATCCCCACGATGTTCGTCATCGTCACGATCGCATTCTTTCTTATCCGGGTCGCTCCCGGCGGACCTTTCAACCAGGAGCGGGGCCTTAGCCCGGAGATCAAGGCCAATCTGGAGGCCCAGTTCGGGCTCAACGATCCGCTTTGGCTGCAATACTGGAACTATCTGAAGAACCTTTTGCACGGTGACTTTGGCCCGAGCTACAACCTGCCGGATTTCACCGTCGCCGAGCTCTTTTCCGAAGGCTTGAAGGTGTCCATCCCACTCGGCCTGTCTGCGCTGATCGTGGCGCTGCTGCTCGGCGGTACGCTCGGCATCATCGCGGCGCTCAACCAGAACAAATCCGGCGATTATGCCGTCATTGCCGTGGCGACGGCGGGCAGCACGATTCCGACTTTCGTGATCGCGCCCATCATCCAGCTGCTTTTCGGCCTGACCTGGAAGCTGCTGCCGGTCGGCGGCTGGGGCGGCGGCGCCTTCATCAACATGGTTGGACCGGTACTGACGCTCGCCCTGCCGCAAATGGCCATCGTCGCCCGGCTTATGCGCGGGTCGATGATCGAATCCTTGCGGTCCCATCACATCCGCACCGCCCGCGCCATGGGTCTCTCCGACTGGTCGGTGGTGGTCAAGCATGCCTTGCGCGGCGCCGTATTGCCGATCGTTTCCTACGCCGGGCCGGCCGCCGCGGCGTTGCTCACCGGTTCGATCGTCGTCGAGACGATCTTCGCCATTCCCGGTGTCGGCCGTTACTTCGTCCAGGCTGCGCTCAATCGCGATTATACGCTGGTGATGGGCACGGTCGTGGTGATTGCGCTCTTCACCATTGTTTTCAATCTGATCGTCGACATCATGTATGCCGTCGTGGATCCGAGGGTGCGTTATGACTGACGCCACCGCTGCTTCGGCCACTGTCGCCGCCAAACCGGTCGTCGGGCGCTCGCTTTGGGGCGACGCCTGGGCGCGGCTGAAGGCAAACAAGGCCGCCATGATCAGCCTGTACTACCTGATCCTGATGGCGGTGGTCTGCATCGTCGGACCGTTTTTCGTTTCGCACCAATACACCACCATCTACCCCGATTACGTGCGCACCGCGCCGAGCTTTTCGTCCTATCCGCGGCCGGAGATGATCGAGACCGCCCTTAGCGATGCGGTGAAACGCATGCGCGTCGACATCAAGGAATGGCACCAGGAAGGAAGCCGTGTTTCCGTCACCGTCACCTCTTCCAAGAAGGTCGACGAACGCAATGTCCGCTACCTCGAGCGCTCCGATGCATTCGACAGCGTAACGGTTGACAGCACGTCGAGCGACGGCCTCGAAATGGTAATGAGCGCTTCGGTCAAGCAGCAGTATTTCCTGTTCGGCACCGACAATGTCGGCCGCGATCTGCTGTCGCGAACGCTGATGGCTGGCCGCATATCGCTGGCCATCGGCCTGCTCGCCGGCATCGTCGCCGTGGTCATCGGCGTCGTCTACGGTGCAACCGCCGGCTTCATGGGCGGCAAGACCGACGAGGTCATGATGCGCATCGTCGATGTCCTCTATTCGCTGCCCTTCATCTTCTTCGTCATCATGCTGGTGGTGTTTTTCGGGCGAAATTTCGTCTTGATGTTTCTTGCGGTCGGCGCGGTGCTGTGGCTCGACATGGCCCGCATCGTGCGCGGCCAGGCGCTCTCCATCCGGCGGCAGGAATATGTGCAGGCGGCCGAAGCCATGGGTGTCTCGTCGCGCGGCATCGTGCGCCGCCACGTCATCCCCAACCTGCTCGGCCCGGTCGTCATCTACATGACGCTGCTGGTGCCGCAGGTGATCCTGCTCGAAAGCTTCCTGTCGTTCCTCGGCCTTGGCGTACAGGAGCCGATGACCAGCTGGGGCGTGCTGATCTCGGCCGGTGCAGCCAACATCGGCTCCGCAAACTGGATGCTGCTTTTCCCGGCCTTCTTTCTTGTCTCGACGCTGTTTGCGCTGAATTTCATCGGCGACGGCCTGCGCGACGCGCTTGATCCGAAGGACCGGTAATCATGAGCACTCCAGAAACCGTCCTTGCCGTCAACGACCTCCGGGTTCGCTTCCGGACGCTTGATGGTGTTGTTGATGCGGTGAAGGGCATCAATTTGCGCGTCGGCGCCGGCGAAACCGTGGCCATCGTCGGCGAATCCGGCTCGGGCAAGAGCCAGACCATGATGGCGGCGATGCGGCTGCTTGCTTCCAATGGTGAGGCGACAGGCAGCGTCGACTATCGCGGCCGCAACCTGCTGACGCTCTCGAAATCGGGCCTCAACGAGGTTCGGGGCCGCAAGATCACTATGATCTTCCAAGAACCGATGACGTCGCTCGATCCGCTCTACACGATCGGCAACCAGTTGATCGAGCCGATCCAGCGCCACCGCAAGCTTGGCGCCTCCGCCGCCCGCGAAGAGGCGTTGAAGCTCTTGAGGCTGGTGAAGATCCCGGATCCCGAACGACGCATGAAGTCTTATCCCTACGAGATGTCGGGCGGTCAGCGTCAGCGCGTGATGATCGCCATGGCGCTCGCCAACGATCCTGACATCCTCATCGCCGACGAGCCGACAACGGCGCTCGATGTCACCATCCAGGCGCAGATTCTGACGCTGCTTGCCGAACTGCAGCGCAAGCTCGGAATGGCGATCGTTTTCATTACTCACGACCTTGGCATCGTCAGGCGCTTCGCCGACCGCGTCTATGTGATGCGGCAAGGCGAAGTTGTGGAGGAGGGCGCCACCGAAGCGGTCTTTTCAGCGCCGAACCATGCCTACACCAAGATGCTGCTGTCGGCCGAGCCAACCGGCCGCAAGGCGCCTCCGTCGCCGAATGCACCGGTTCTTCTGGAAGGCAGGAATGTCGAGGTCGTCTTCAAGATCGGCGGCGGTTTCCTTGCCGGTGACCCGATGCAGTTGCGCGCCGTCGACCGCATCAACATCGCGCTGAAGAAAGGCCAGACCATCGGCATTGTCGGCGAATCCGGCTCCGGCAAATCGACGCTTGGCCGCGCGCTCCTGCGCTTGCTCCCCAGCGAAGGCGGCGTACGCTTCGAGAACCGCGACATCTCCAAGGCCGATCGCGGCGAAATGCGGCCGCTACGGCGCGAACTGCAATTGGTTTTCCAGGATCCGTTCGGCTCGCTGTCGCCGCGCATGACGGTCGGCCAGATCATCACCGAGGGCCTGCTGGTCCACGAGCCTTCGCTGTCGCGCAAGCAGCGCGACGAGCGTGCCTGCCAGGCGCTGGAGGAAGTCGGTCTCGATCCCTTCGTGCGCAACCGTTACCCGCACGAATTCTCCGGCGGCCAGCGTCAGCGCATCGCCATCGCGCGTGCCATGATCCTGAAGCCGAAGGTCGTCGTGCTCGATGAGCCGACCTCGGCGCTCGACCGCTCGGTGCAGAAGCAGATCGTCGAATTGCTGCGCAAGCTGCAGAAAGACCATGACCTGTCGTATCTGTTCATCAGCCACGATCTCGCAGTCGTCCGCGCCATGGCCGATTATCTGATCGTCATGAAGCAGGGCAAGATTGTCGAGGAAGGCATGACCGATGCGATCTTCGACAATCCGCGCGAGGAATACACACAGACCCTGATGGCCGCCGCTATGGATCCGACCAAGTTCAGGCTGAGCGCGTAAGAATCGAGCTTGCCGCCGCCGTTGTCTGGTGCACCGGCCCGGAAATCGTTCCGATTTTCGTAAAGCACGATGTATGGATTCAAGTGTTGGAGCGTCCTTTGCGCGTCCAAACGGACACGCGCCGCTCTAACCCGCGGCATCAGCAATTACCCCCCGCCTTTCAATGCCGGTATCTCGAAGAGTTTTGCAACCTTGCGACGTGTTTCTTCAGCCGGGCAGGAGGGGTCCTGGCTGAAGTTTCCTACACGCTCTCACACGATGATGAAGTCGGCGTTTGTCATTGCGAGTCCTGCGTCGAGGGTTGCAAACTGGGTGGCGCCGCCGGCGGCACTGCCGTTGCTGTCGTAGATGAGGGCGCCGGTGACGTTGTTGTAGATGATGCGATCGAGCGCATCGGCGGCAGCGGCGCCGATGTGGAAGGCGGTCGCCGCCAGCACGCCGGCGGCCAGCGTGGAGAAGATGGTGTTCTCCAGCATGATGGTGTCGGCCGGCACCGAGAAGTCGAAGATGGCATCGACATTGGCGGCGGCGTTGAGGGCGGTGTTGAA
>NZ_JAOWPT010000016.1 GCF_025753855.1 Mesorhizobium sp. ZC-5 | reverse complement strand
AGGAGCCTCGGCATTGCAGATCACGCAATCGTCAAGACAATCGCCGACTACGGCAACTCTTCCGCCGCGACGATCCCGCTATCGCTTTCGCTAGCCCATCAGATGGAACCGTTTCGGCCGGGGGAGAAAATCCTTCTCGCTGCAGCGGGTGCGGGTCTCAGCGGCGGCGCCCTCGTCGTCGGAACTTAGCCGAGCAACCGGCCGCCCAACGGACTGGTCATTCATGATGGATAGGAAACAGACCATGCGAAAACTAGTCGCCGGCAAGCTGCACGGCATCCACGTCACCGAAGCAAACCTCAACTACCACGGTTCGATAACGCTCGACCCTGACCACTGCGAAGAAGCCGGGATCCTGCCGATGGAGTTTGTCGAGATATGGAACAAGAACTCCGGCGCGCGGATTTCGACCTACGTCATTCTCGGCGAACGCGGGTCACGCTGCTGTATCCTCAACGGAGCGGCCGCCCGCACCTGCCAGCCAGACGACCAGATCATTGTCTGCAGCTCCATCTACCTGGATGAAGCGCATATCACCTCGCTGAAGCCGCGGGTCGTCACGTTCGATCAGGACAACCACATACTCGACCGCCTGAGCTACTCCGTCGATCTCGACGCCCATGGCCGTTACTGTTTCTCCATCCTTGACGAGGCGGGGGAGGCTTTGGCCACCCCTGCCCTGCTCTCCGGCGCGTGACTTGTATCCGACACGTGTGCGAGCTTTTGCACCGCAATAATCGAGCGCCTGTCGTCGCCGCGGGCCGAATACGCTTGACGCAGAGACCCGTTGAACCTGATCCAGCTCATACTGGCGCTGGGACGGTGAGGATGGCGTGCCAACGACCGCTTGCGGCGACTGGATCCGCGCCTAGAGGAAGCAAGCCAGGACTTAGGCGCTGGAACCAGCGAGACCTTTTTCGCGTCGTGCTAACGAACCTGACGACTGCCATCGTTGGCAGTGCGCTCGACCAGATTGCCATCACCTTCATGCTCACAGGCACCAAGAATACCTTGCCGATGGCACATGGGACCAGCTTACGGGGCGGGATCTGGTCTGCCCTGAGCTCCGGGCGATCGCTGCACTGATGGCTGCGGCGTCAATCTGCTGCATATTCGCGGGGCTGCGGTTTTCCAAGCCAGAGGCAAAATACCGGTTTCTCAGTCTGGGACAAAAGATTGAGATGGTTGCGATTACCGACCTATCGACTATTGGGCGGATCTCGTCGCCAAGAATCGCGATCGCGGTATCGCCCAAGCGTTGGTATTCGGCGAACTTGCCTGCGACGAACAAGAGCTCGGAAGGTTCGCGGGTCTCGCGGCCGGGCACGCGAGTCGTTGCCGCATTGCCGAAATGGTATTGTTTCCACGTTATCAAGAATAACATCTACTCTATCGTTACCTTCGATCGTGTCATCCCACGCTGGCTGCATTCGAGCGAGCTCTGACCATGGAACGCACAATCGCCGGACACGCCGCAGCCGAGGCGTGCGGCAATGGGCAGGAAATTCGCGCTCACCAAAACGGATACTTGCCCCGCGCATTCCGCTATGTGGCTCAATGCTACACTTCCGACTCTCTGCTAAGACCTCCGGATTGAGCGGGGGATCCCAAACCGGTATGCCGGTTCCTAGGATGAACGCAAAAGCATGCGGAAGCAGGTGCTTGGTTACGCCTTGGAAGCACTGACCCATTGCTCAACATCATAGAGGCAAAAAGGAAGTGGCAGCCGTGAATTAAACAATCGGCTCGTCGAAGGTAAGAAACGCATGCCGCACGAAAATCCTCATCCGTCCGTTCCAACGACGCTTGCCCCGCTTCGGAACCAGGTTTTTCGTTCGATCTGGGTATCTACACAGATATCCAGCCTGGGATGGCTCGTGCAAACAGTAGCCATCAGTTGGCTCATGGTCACTATTTCTGCCTCAGACCTGATGGTTGCACTCGTGCAGGCCGCATCCACATTGCCGGTGTTCTTCCTCTCAGTTCTCGCCGGAGCCATCGCCGACAACTTCAGTCGCCGATGGGTCATGTTTGCGGGGCACTGCCTGATAGCATCGGCATCAACAACGCTGATGATTTCTGTCGGCCTTGGATTTGTTAGTCCCTGGCTCATACTCGGATTGGGTTTCCTGGCTGGCTGCGGCTTCGCGCTAACCGATCCGGCCTGGCATGCGTCCGTGGGCGATATTCTTCACAAGCGCGAAATTCCGGCTGCGGTGACGCTTATGTCTGTCGGATACAACATTGTGCGCAGCGTTGGTCCGGCTTTGGGAGGCGTCATTCTGGCGTTCTTTGGGCCGCTTGCCGCTTTCGCCTTGGCCGCGCTGAGT
Organism: Mesorhizobium sp. ZC-5; assembly: GCF_025753855.1. Lineage (GTDB taxonomy): Bacteria > Pseudomonadota > Alphaproteobacteria > Rhizobiales > Rhizobiaceae > Neomesorhizobium. The sequence continues at coordinate 106,172 of NZ_JAOWPT010000016.1, read as the reverse complement.
GATCTGGCGCCGCTGGGCGCAATATGGCGCACCAAATGGCAAGTCCGCTCTTCGCCTCTCCCTCGTGAGAGAATGACGATGGCGATTCATGATGGAGTGCGCTTTACGGCGTTATCGTCGGAGATCAGAGTTGCAATCGCCCGTGCAACCCTTTTCGGCTTGGCAAGCATCTCCATCCTCGCGCTTCTGCCTCTTGTCGTGCGGGATCAATTGAGGAGCGGGCCAATCGTGTACGGCATCTTGTTGGCCGGATTCGGAATGGGGGCGTTCATTGCGGGCATGAGCAACGGCTTCTTGAGGCGGATCACGTCTCAAAACAGACTGGTGGCGTGCGCCTCTGTCGCTTGTGCAGCATGTTGCCTCTCCCTTGCGCTTACATCGTCGGTCGCTGTGGCCGCCATTTCGCTGGCATTCGGTGGCGCCGGTTGGCTTCTCACCTGGACGGGCATTGACGTGTCGGTGCAGCTGGCAAGCCCAAGGTGGGTAGTCGGCCGGACGCTCTCGATCTACTACGCCCTGAGCGCCGGGGGCATGGCAGCAGGCAGCTGGATTTGGGGTTCTGTCGCGCAGAACTACTCCTTGCCCTGGGCTTTGGAAGGCGCTGCGGGGGCTCTGTTGCTGGTTGCAGCAGCGGGAATAGTGCTGCCGGTCCGTCCATGGGAAGAAACGGATCAAGAAAGTTCGGATTTTCGCGCACCGGAGCTGGCACTCGATCTGAAGCCCAGAAGTGGCCCGATCGTTGCCAAGGTCGACTATTCCATATCAGAGAAGAATATCGACGCCTTTCTCGGCTGCATGCGGACAAAGCGGCACGCTCTTAGCCGCGCCGGTGCACGAAACTGGACGCTCCAGCGAAATCTTCAAACGCCTTCACTTTGGACAGAGACATTCCGCACGCCCACCTGGATGGACTTTCTTCGTCTAAATCACCGGCTTACGGCGGCGGATAAGGAAGCAGACGAACATCTTCTCGCGCTGCATGATGGCGAACTTCCTCCACGCACGGTGCTTTCGATCGAGCGAACGACGGAGGCAGCTCGCACCCGTGCCTTAACAGTCTTTTCTCGTCCTCCGAGGTGACGTCATGATGAGCTGTTGGTCGATGGAAAGCCGCGATCACCCCTGGGCTTTCAAGAGCACAGGGTTCGCACGCCACGGACCGTGTAGATGCGGCACTTCAAACCCCAGCACAAGGCCGCCTGATCTACACGCCCGACACGATACCGAGCCCTATCGCAAGGCCAGGATGGACGATAGGATGCCGCGCTGGCCAGTTACGGGGTGGAGCGCTGTAAAGACTGCGGCTGTCGCTAAGGGGGACCAAGGCGCAGCGTGTTACGTGCGATCTGCCAGGCGGATTCGACATGCCGCCGGGCTGCCGCCGCCGCCTCGTCCGGCTTGCGCGAGCGGATGGCATCCATGATTTCGGTCATTTCGGCGATCGCCGGCTCGCGCCGGTTCTCCGACGCGATGGTCATCGAGCGGAGCTGGTTGATGCGGACATTCAGACCCGTCACGATTTCCCAGGCAATGCGCTTGTCGGCCGCTTCGAACAGCGCTTCGTAGAACTTGGTCGTGGCCCGCATCACCTCGACCGGCGCGCCTGACGCCCACGCGTCAAGCAGGTTCGTCAAGGCGGCATCGAGCGCCGCGATCTGCGCGTCGGTGGCCGCTAAGGCGCAAGCCCGCGCCGCGATGCCCTCCAGAAGGGCCCGCAATTCGTAGATTTCGTCGGTGCGGCCGAGATCCGGCTTGGCGACGGCGGGCCCATGGCCCGGTATCATCTGCACCAGGCCTTCCGCCTCCAGTTGCCGCAGGACCTCGCGCACGACCGACCGGCTGACCCCGAGCTGATCGCAAAGCGGCCGCTCGACCAGCCTTTCACCAGGCTGGAAATGGAAGCCCATGATCGCCTCGCGCATGCGCTCCAGCGCCAGCGTCCTCAACGTCTTGGCAGAGCGGTCGATCCGCAGCGTATCGTCTGACATTTTTTCTCCGCGTCCTCGTGCTGCCACAAAACAGATTCCAAGGGCGATTGACAAGGCTCTCGGCGCTCCATAGTATGGTATACCATAAGATGATATCAAAGATTGCGGCGTTGGGCAACGCCGTCGCGACCGAGGACCTTCATGAGACCTGCCATTCGGAAGACCGTCACCTACATCGAGAACACGCTTATCGAGGGCGGCAAGGCGGCGCCTAAGCCCTTGCGCCTGATCGGCGTTGCCGCGGTGCTGACCAACCCCTGGGCCGGCCGTGGTTTCACTGACGACCTGTCGCCGGAAATCCGCGCCCTTGCCCCCGTTCTCGGCGAGATGCTGACCCGCGAGATCATCGCCGTCGCCGGTTCGGGCGAGGCGATTGAAGGCTACGGCAAGGCGGCCATCTGCGGCACCTCAGGCGAGATCGAGCACGCCTCGGCGCTGATCCACACACTGCATTTCGGCAATCACTATCGCCGTGCTGTCGGCGCCAAAACCTATCTGGCCTTCACCAATCTGCGCGGCGGACCGAACACGCCGATCATGATCCCGCTGATGGACAAAAACGACGACGGCCGTCGCTCCCACTATCTCACCGTGCATTTCCAGATCGGCGACGCGCCCGGGCCCGACGAGCTGGTGGTGGCGCTTGGCGCTTCGATCGGCGGCCGCCCGCACCATCGCATAGGCGACCGCTATCAGGATCTGAAAGAGGTCGGGGATCTGCATGGCTGACGTCGCCGCCTCCGCATGGGTCCGGGGCATAGCTCCCGACGGCACCGGCTTCATCCGTGCCGGTTCCGGCACGCCGGTTCTGCTCATCCACGGCGTCGGCATGAACGCAACGATCTGGCAGGATCAGATAGCCTCGATGAAAGATCGCCACGACCTGATCGCCGTCGATATGCTCGGCCACGGCACCTCGCCCCTGCCGCCGGAAAATGCCGCCCTGTCGGATTTCGCCGAGCAGGCGCTGCGTCTGCTCGATCATCTCGGTCTCGCCTCGGTATCGATCGTCGGCCATTCGATGGGCGCGCTGGTCGCCTTGGAAATCGCCCTTCGCGCGCCGTCGCGCGTCCGCTCCATCGTCTGCCTCAACGCGGTCTTCCGCCGCCCCGAAGCCCTGGCGCAGGCCGTGCGCGAACGAGCGGCGGCACTCGGCACGCATGGCGATCCTTCCGCCATCGCGGCAACGCTTGCCCGCTGGTTCGGCGACCCGCTGCCGGAGAGCCTAGCGGGTGCGGCCGCCACCGCACGCGCGGCTCTTGAAGGCGTCGACCCGGAAGGCTACGCGCGCACCTATCGCCTTTTTGCCCATGCCGATGCCGAGCATGCCTATGCCCTGGCCGGGCTGGCGGCGCCAGCCTTGTTCATGACCGGGTCCGACGACAGCAATTCGACCCCGGCCATGTCGGCGGCGATGGCGAGGCTCGCGCCGCACGGGCAATGCCTTGTGCTCGGCGGAGAAAGGCACATGATGGCAATGGCTTCGCCCGAAAAAGTGACTCACCACATCAGCGCCTTTGTCGACGCCGAAGCCGCGACGCCGCAGGCCGATCTCGCCTTCGACAGCGGCGAATTCCGGCGCGCGCTCGGCTCCTTCCTGACCGGCGTCACCATCGTCACCACGATCAGTGCGGAAGGCGAGCCGCGCGGCTTCACCGCCAACTCCTTCACCTCGGTCTCGCTCGAACCGCCGCTGGTGCTTGTCTGCATCGCCAAGAAGGCGCTGGGACACAGCGCCTTCTCGACATCGAAGGGCTTCGCCATCAACATCCTGTCGGAGAGCCAGAAAGCCCACTCCGGCATCTTTGCCTCCAAGGCCGCCGACAAGTTCGCGAGCGTGGCCTGGCAACCGGGCCAGACCGGTAATCCGCTGATCGACGGTTCCGTCGCGGTGTTCGATTGCGCCATGCAGCAGCTGGTCGATGCCGGCGATCATTCGATCCTCATCGGCCGCGTCCGCGATTTCAGCCACAACGGAGCACAGCCGCTCGGCTATTGCCGGGGCACCTATGTGACGCCCGGCCTCAGCCAGGAGGCGCTGGCGGCTGCACCGCCCGATACGGAAGTCGGCGCCATTCTCGAGAACGATGGCCGGGTGCTGTTCTTCGAGACATCTGACGGCTTCCATGAATTGCCGGCTGGGCGCGGACTGGGCACACCGAAAGATGCGCGCAGCCTCAAGGGGAGCCTTGCCGCCAGGACCATCGACGCCCAGCTCGGCTTCCTGTTCGCCGTCTGGGACGATGCCGCCGACCCCTCGCGCACGCATGTCTACTATCGCGGCACGGTCGACGGCCCTCATTCCGACGATCGCCATGTGCGGCTTGTCGACATCGAGAAGATCGCCGATCTGAGGATTGCCGACCCTGCGGTGCGGTCGATGCTTGCCCGCTATGCACGCGAGCGCATGGAAGATGCGTTCGGCGTCTATGTAGGCAACGAGGTCGAAGGCGAAGTCCGGCCGCTCGCCAAGCCTTCGCCAGTTCTTCTTTCCGGTCGCGGGTGACGCTGATGAAATTCTCGCTGTTCGTCCACATGGAGCGCTCGGATCTGGCCAAGCCGCATTCCGAGCTTGTCGGTGAATTGGAAGAGCTGGTCGTGCAGGCCGAAGAGGCAGGTTTCGAGACCGCCTGGATCGGCGAGCATCACGGTATGGAATTCACCATCTCGCCGAACCCGTTCATCAACATCGCCTGGCTCGCCGCCAAGACCAGGCGCATAAGGCTCGGCACCGGAACCATCGTCGCGCCGTTCTGGCACCCGATCAAGCTTGCCGGCGAAGCGGCAATGGCCGACGTCATCTCCGGCGGCCGCCTCGACATCGGCATTGCGCGCGGCGCCTACGCCTACGAATACCAGCGGCTTTTTCCTGGGCTTGAAGCCTGGGGCGCCGGCCAGCGCATGCGCGAGATGGTGCCGGCGATCCGCGGCCTGTGGGATGGCGATTTCGAACTCACTGGCGAGTTCTGGTCGTTCCCGTCGACCACCTCGTCACCCAAGCCGCTGCAAAAGCCTTATCCGCCGATCTGGGTGGCGGCGCGTGATCCGAACTCGCATGACTTTGCCGTCGCCAGCAAATGCAATGTGCAGGTGACGCCGCTGGCCTCCGGCGATGGCGAGGTGACCAGCCTGATGGAGCGCTTCAACACCGCCTGCGCTGCTCACCCCGACATAGCGCGGCCGGAAATCATGCTGCTGATGCACACATTCGTTGCCGAGGACGCAGCCGATGCTGATCGCCTGGCGCAGGACCTGTCGCAGTTCTACTGCCAGTTCGGGGCCTGGTTCCAGAACAAGAAGCCGGTGCGCCAGGGCGTTCTGGAGGCGCTAACCGAGGCCGAGATCGCGGCCATGCCGCAATATGCGCCCGACAAGATCCGGCAGAACCTTGTTATCGGCGAAGCCGACGAGGTGATCGCCAGGCTGAAGGCCTATGAGGCGCTCGGCTACGACCAGTATTCGATCTGGATCGACAGCGGCCTCTCCCACCAGCGCAAGAAGAAATCGCTGCAGCTCTTCATCGATAGGGTGATGCCGGCCTTCCAGGGACCGCATACGCGATGAGCACCGCTCAATTCAGGAACTATGTCGACGGCAGCTTCGAGGACGCGCCCGCGACTTTCGACAGCATCGACCCGTCGACCGGCACGGCATGGGCCAGGATGCCCGCTGCATCATCGGCCGATGTCGACCGCGCCGTCGAGGCCGCTCACCGGGCGCTGCGCTCCGGCCCATGGGCGGCGATGACGGCAACAGCGCGCGGCAAGCTGCTGGTGCGGCTCGGCGACCTGGTGGTCGCCAATGCCGACCGGCTGGCGGAACTCGAGACGCGCGACACCGGCAAGATCATCCGCGAGACCCGCGCCCAGATCGCCTATGTCGGCGACTACTACCGCTACTATGGCGGGCTGGCCGACAAGCACGAAGGCTCGTTTGTCCCCATCGACAAGGCGGACATGGAAGTGACGATCCGGCCCGAGCCGATCGGCGTCGTCGCCGCGGTCGTGCCGTGGAATTCGCAACTCTTCCTGTCCGCCGTCAAGCTCGGGCCGGCGCTGGCGGCCGGCTGCACCGTCGTCCTCAAGGCGTCCGAGGACGGCCCTGCCCCGTTGCTGGCCTTCGCCGAGCTCGTCCATGAGGCGGGCTTTCCCGCCGGCAGCGTGAACATCCTGACCGGCTTCGGCCATGATTGCGGTCACCGCCTGACCAGCCATCCGCTCGTCGCCCGTGTCGCCTTCACCGGTGGTCCGGCAACCGCCCAGCAGATCGTCAGGAACACCGCGGAAAACCTTGCCTACACGACGCTCGAACTCGGCGGCAAGAGCCCGGTCGTGGTGTTTGCCGATGCCGATCTCGACAGCGCCGCCAACGCGGTCGTCGCCGGCATCTTCGCCGCCACCGGCCAGAGCTGCGTCGCCGGCTCGCGCCTGCTGGTCGAGCGTTCGGTGAAGGACGAATTCCTCGCCCGGCTCAAGCACAAGGCCGAGGCGATCCGGATCGGCGATCCGCAGGATCCGGCAACCGAAATGGGGCCGCTGGCCACGTCGCGGCAGCGCGAATGGATCGAGAAGATCGTGGCGGCAAGCCTTGCCGCAGGTGGACGGCTGGTCACCGGCGGCGAAAGGCCCGCCGGTCACGCCGGCGGCCTCTACTACGCGCCGACGATCATCGATGCCAACGACAACACCGGCTTGCCCTGCGTGCGCGAGGAGCTGTTCGGTCCCGTGCTCTCCGTGATCGCCTTCGACGCGGAAGCCGAAGCCCTGGCGCTGGCCAACGACACGCCGTTCGGCCTGGCGTCCGGCGTGTTCACCACCAATCTCGCGAAAGCCCATCGCATGGCGCGCGGCATCCATGCCGGCGTGGTCTGGATCAACACCTATCGCGCCGTCTCGCCGCTGGTTCCGTTCGGCGGCTATGGCCAGTCGGGCCTCGGCCGCGAAGGCGGCCTCGATGCGATCCGCGACTACACGCGTTCGAAGTCGGTGTGGATACGCATCTCGGACGACCCGATTCCCGATCCTTTTGTCATGCGGTAGCCGCCGCGGACGGGGATTCGCGATCAAGGCGAAAACGCCGGTCGCGAACAGCCAACAACGAAAACAAACAGAGGAGAACGACATGAAACTGATCATCACCGGCGCCCTTGCCCGCCTTCTTGCAACGACACTGCTCGCAACAACACTTCTGGCAACGACGGCCGCAAAGGCCGAGGACATGGTGTTCACCAGCTGGGGCGGGACGACCCAGGAAGCGCAGACCAAGTCCTGGGCCGAACCGTTCACCGCCGCCTCCGGCATCAAGGTCATGCAGGACGGCCCGACCGACTACGGCAAGCTGAAGGCGATGGTCGACAGCGGCAGCGTCAACTGGGATGTCGTCGACGTCGAGATGGATTTCGCCATCAAGGCGGCCAAGGACGGCCTGCTCGAGCCGATCGACTTCACTGCTGTGCCGAAGGCCGACCTCGATCCGCGCTTCACCACCGATCATGCCGTCGGCAGTTTCTATTATTCCTTCGTGCTCGCCTGGAACAAGGGCGCCGTTTCGGGCGAACCGGCCGGCTGGGCCGACATGTTCGACCTGAAGAAATTCCCGGGCAAGCGGACCTTCTACAAATGGTCGGCGCCCGGTGTCATCGAGATCGCCTTGCTGGCCGATGGCGTTCCCGCCGACAAGCTCTATCCGCTCGATCTCGATCGCGCCTTCAAGAAGCTCGACACCATCAAGTCGGACATCGTCTGGTGGGGCGGCGGCGCGGAGTCGCAGCAATTGATCGCGTCCGGCGAAGCAACCTTCGGCCAGCTGTGGAACGGTCGTGTCTTCGCGCTGGAGAAGGATGGCGCCGATGTCGGCGTCTCCTGGAACCAGAACCTGACCGCCGCCGACGTCCTGGTGGTGCCGAAGGGCGCCAAGAACAAGGACGCCGCGATGAAGTTCCTCGCCGCGGCAAGCAGCCCGGCCGGCCAGGCGAAGTTCGCCGAAGCCAGTGGCTATGCGCCCATCAACACCAAGGCCAAGGCCGAGATGCCGGCCGATGCGGTGAAGGCGCTGCCGGACGCCCATGTCGACGGACAGATCAACCTCGACATGAACTACTGGGCCGAGCACCGCGACGAGATCGCCACGCGCTGGTATGCTTGGCAGGCGAAATAAGCCTGCCCCTTGAACAGCAAGGGACGGGACGGTCTGCGTCGTCTCGTCCCGTAGCCCAGGTCGCTGCCATGTCGGTCGAAACACGCCAGAGCCCACCAACATTCCGCATGCCGGCAGGCTTCAACGGCCTGCTGCCGGCGCTGATCCTGATCGTGCTGTTCTTCGTCGTCCCGGTCCTGGCCCTGCTTTTGCGCAGCGTCACGGAGCCCGAGCCCGGCCTGCAGAACTACGCGGCCCTGCTTGGCGACGGCACCTATGCGCGGGTCTTCTTCAACACCTTCCTGGTCGCGTCGGTGGTCACGATCGTCACCGTCCTCGTCGCCTTTCCGGTTGCCTGGATGCTGGCGATCATGCCCTCGGCGCTGGCCTCGATCGTCTTCGGCGTCATCATCCTGTCGATGTGGACCAATCTCTTGACCCGCACCTATGCCTGGATGGTGCTGCTGCAGCGCACCGGCGTCATCAACCGGACGCTGATGGCCGCCGGGATCATCGACCAGCCGCTGCCGCTCATTAACAATCTCACCGGCGTCACCATCGGCATGGTCTACATCATGCTGCCCTTCATGATCCTGCCGCTGGTCGGCACGCTGCGGGCGATCGATCCGATGACGCTGCGCGCGGCGGCACTGTGCGGCGCCAGCCCCTTCCAGGCATTCCGCCGCATCCTTTTGCCGCTGTCGCTGCCTGGCGTGGCGGCCGGCGGCCTGATGGTCTTCGTCATGTCGCTCGGCTACTTCGTCACCCCGGCACTGCTCGGCGGTACGTCGAACATGATGCTCGCCGAAATGATCGCGCAGATGATCCAGTCGCTGCTCAACTGGGGGCTCGGCAGCGCCGCGGCCTTCATCCTGCTTGTCGTCACCATGGCGCTCTACGCGCTGCAGCTGCGCCTCGTCGGCGCCAGGCGCATGAGCGGAGGCATCTGAGATGCTGCTCGACTATGACCGCATGGGATGGCTGAAGATTGCCCTGCTCGGCTTCACCGCTCTGGTCGCCGGCTTTCTCCTGTTGCCGGTCGTCTTCATCGTCCTGCTCTCGTTCGGCTCGTCGCGCTGGCTGGCCTTCCCGCCGCCCGGCTGGACGCTCAAATGGTACCAGGAGCTTTTTGCCGATCCGGCCTGGCTCGATGCGGCGCTGACCAGCGCCAAGATCGCCACCATGACGGCGATGCTGGCGGTCGCGATCGGCCTGCTCGCCTCCTTTGCCCTGGTTCGCGGACAGTTTGCCGGGCGTGAGATCCTGCGCGGCCTGCTGCTGACGCCGATGGTGCTGCCCGTTGTCGTCTTCGCCATCGCCATCTATGCCTTCTTCCTTCGCCTTGGCCTCGGCGGCACCAGCATCGGCTTCGTCATCGCCCACACCGTTTTGGCGCTGCCCTTCGCCATCATCCCGATCGCCACCGCGCTCGAAGGCTTCGACAAGTCGATCGAGGACGCGGCGATCGTCTGCGGCGCCAGCCCGCTCGAGGCCAGGCTCAGGATCACCTTGCCGTCGATCCGGATCGGCATCTTCTCCGCCGCGATCTTTTCCTTCCTCGCCTCGTGGGACGAAGTCGTGGTGGCGATCTTCATGGCCAGCCCCAGCTTGCAGACCTTGCCCGTCAAGATCTGGGGCAGTTTGCGGTCGGATTTGAGCCCGGTGATCGCCGCCGCCTCCAGTCTGCTCGTCGGGCTGACGCTTGCCCTGATGGTGGTGACGGCGCTGCTGCAGCGAAAGGTCCGCACATGACCCAGCCCTTCCTCTCCATCCGCAATCTGCGCAAGGCGTTCGGGGCGATCACCGCCGTGCACGACGTCACCCTCGAGATCCCCAAAGGCGAGTTCCTGACCTTCCTCGGGCCTTCGGGTTCGGGAAAATCGACGACGCTCTACGCGATTGCCGGCTTCCAGGATCCGAGTTCCGGCGATGTGCAGCTGGAAGGAAAGTCGCTGCTCGCCGTGCCCTCGCACAAGCGCAACATCGGCATGGTCTTCCAGCGCTACACGCTCTTTCCGCATCTGACGGTGGCCGAGAACGTCGCCTTTCCGCTTCGGGTTCGCCGCCGGCCGGAAGCCGAGGTGAAGAAGAAGGTCGCCGACATGCTGGCGCTGGTGCGGCTCGAAAGCTTCGCCACGCGCTTGCCGGGCGCGCTGTCGGGCGGCCAGCAGCAGCGCGTCGCACTGGCCAGGGCGCTGGCCTACGATCCGCCGATCCTTTTGATGGACGAACCACTGTCGGCGCTCGACAAGAAGTTGCGCGAGGAAATCCAGGGCGAGATCCGCCGCATCCATCGCGAGACCGGCGTCACCATCCTCTACGTCACCCACGACCAGGAGGAAGCGCTGCATCTGTCGGACCGGATCGCCCTGTTCCGGGACGGTCGCATTGAGCAGACCGGCAGCGGCGAAGACCTTTATCTGAGGCCGGCGACCGATTTCGTCGCCGGCTTCATCGGCAATTCGAATTTTCTTGCCGCCGAACATCTCGACACCACCGACGGCACGGCAACGATCCGGCTGGCCGACGGCTCTGTCATCTCCGGCGTCAGAGCCAACGGCACGTTTGGCAACGGCCAGAAAACCAGGCTGATGATCCGGCCGGAGGCGTTTGGCATGGAACGGAGCCCGGCGAGCGCAGAGCTCAACGTCGAGATTGTCGATGTCGCCTTCTATGGCGAACGGCGGCGCATCGTCGCGCGCACCGCCGCCGGCGAGGGGGTCGACATCAGGCCGACCTCGGCCGCCATGCCGTCGCAGGATGTGTCGCCCTGCAGCCGGCAGGTGTTTTTCGACCCGGCGGCGGCGTTTCTGTTTCCCGCCTGAGTTTTCCGAGCGAGTTGAGGAACATTCCCCGCAGGTGTCTGATTCAAATTGCCCATGACATGGGCGTGGACGCTTGGATCGAGTCCAAGGCGATCGTTTGCACCAACGCAAAGCGTGCACACCTATCCGAGCTCATGGATCGTCACGCTGGGAATAACGGCCTTGGCGATCTCGCACAGGTGTTGGTGATGCGTGAGGTAGATCACCTGGCCCGCACATGCCATCTGACCAAACAGCTTGAAAACCTCCTCGGATCGGACGTGGTCGAAGGTCTCCATGATATCATCGGCGATAAAGGGCACAGAAGGTCTAAGCCGCGCAAACTCGTAGTAGCCTGCGAGCCTCAGGGCGAGGTAGAGCTGAAACCGAGCGCCCTTCGACAGGGCGTCTGCGACCTTGGACTGCCCGTCGCGTTGCATGGCGATGAGGACTTCACCACCTTTTGCCGGTTGGGTCGCCAAGCCCGTGTATTGACAGCGTGTGATGAGCGCGAAGGCATCCGATGCCCGCACCATCATCCCGGAACGATGTTGCTCACGATAGACCCTCAGGGCGTTTGAGGCCGACATTGCTCCCAACTTCAACTCGATATACCGAACCGCCTTCTCCTCGATTTCCAGAAGCACGGTGCGACGCTCCGCGTCTATTCGGGCAACCGCGCTGTCGCCGCCAATGGCATCCAGCTTGTCGGCCGCGCGGGTCCGCCGGATGAGCTGGTGCTGTATCAGTTCGTCAAGATCGCCAAGCCGCCGCTCGCTGTCGGCCTTCTCGATCGCAAGGATATGCGAATCGAGGCCATCCAGGATCGAATGGGCCTGCTCGATCGTGTCCACCGTGAGTTCAGCCAACAGCTGTTCCTCGAGATCGGTGACGGTGGCACGCAAGCGGTCCCTTTCCTTGAGCAGCTCGTCGCGCTCAACGACTTGCGCCAAGGTGGCCACGCCGAAGGCGCCCAAAACATCTCGCTTGCGTCGTTCATGAACCGCGACTTCCAGATCGAGAGCGTCACGAACATCTTGCAGGCGCTGCAGGTCATTGAGGAGACTCAGCTTTGCCTCACGGGCGCGATCGGCGCGCTCCAGGCGCTCGGCAAGCCTGATGGCCAACTGTTCCGGGTCCTCGTCGTTCGCCGGTTCAGCCATTAGTGCCGCGGCAGCGGTAATCTCCTCGATGAAAATGCTTCTGTCTGCCTCCATCTTCGCAATACGCAGCCGCATGGCGTCCCGGTCCTGAATAGCCTTTGACAGCTCAGCCAACTGATCGAGTACGCCGCCGACGCCAGGCACGGAAATCCCTCTTTCCAGCCAGGTTCCCTTGAGTGCTTCGGTGACGTCGGCCACCCATTCCTCCTCGCGCCTTTCCGCCACCTCCAGGGCGCGTCGCCTGACTGCCAGTTCTTCCTCCCTCGCGCTTACGGTCCTCACCGCCTCCGCGCGTTCGGCGTCCACCTTGGCTTGCCTGTCGAGAAACCGTTCCGCGACGGCCACCATGACTTCCAGCCTCTCGTTCGGCTGTATCCCGACGCTTTCGAGGGCCGCGCTCACCTCAAGGCGTATGAGATTCCCGTCGTCAGTTGCCCGCTCAAGCTTCTTGCGCGCGACCAGGATCTCGTCCCAGGCCGAGAGTGCATCGGCGCGGGCGGAACTACGCTCCTCGATCAGCCCGATCAAAAGCTCAAGCGAGGGTTCCTGGCATGCGCCAAGCAAGTCTGTCGCTGCGGCGATGATTTCCGAGACTGCCGCTTCCCCACTGGAGGCGAACTGCCCTAGTTGATCAGCCGTGCGCGTGATGACAGCGGCGCTCTCAGCAAGGCTACGTTGTGTTGTTCGGATTTCAGCGAGTTCGCGCGCATGGACCAGACGTATCGCTGCAACACCGTCGTCACGAGCCAACGCCGCCTCGAAAATGTCTGCCGTCTCGGCGAGCAGCTTTTCTCGATGTCCTTTCCAAGCCTCGTCCCTCTTGCGTCGGACAGCCATTGCCGCTTCATCATCCGCCACATCGACCGAGGACCGGATGGTTTCCAATCGTGCCAGCAGCGAAGCATGCGTTTGTTCCTGCTCCGCCAGACGTTGGGAAAGGATGGCTTTGTTCCTCTGGTGCTCTGCCGAAAGTGTCTTCCAGGCCGCGATCTTGCTGGCGCTCGGAACTGACATCGCACAGAGCGTCTCGGCGTTCCCCTCCCACGGCTTCAGTCGCCGGATCGCCGCCTGCCAACGATTTTGACTTGCGTCTTCCGCCTCACAAGCCGCCTTAATCTCGCTCAGATGCCCGCTTCCTCTCGCCTTGGACAGCGCCGACGTCAGCCTTGCCCGGGCAGGCTCAGGCACAGCCCGTTCTTCACCGACCCGTTGCCTTGCCGTGTGAAGCGCATCCAGGGCTGCCGCGGATTCATCGCGGGCGACGCGGACGCTGGTGGTTATTCCTGATCGCTGTTCGAGCATATTGCGAACAGACCCGACAATGGCAGCGGGCAGGAGAAGCGAGGCCGGCTCCTGTTCCGTGGATTTCCCCAGAGCGGCAAGGCAATTCGCCACGGCGTTGTCGAGGATTTGAAGCTCCATCCTGCGGGTAGGCAGGTCCAGGCCAGCAGACACATATCGTGCCTTGCGATCGGCCAGTGCGCGAACCTGTTCGGAGATTGCGAGGATCGCCTCATCCACGGCGATCGCCGCGATCCTCGCCCTTAGTCTCTCCATTTCGTCGTCGTTTGCCAATTGGCGCGTTCGCAGGCTGGCGTCCTGATCGATCATTTCGGCGACACTCCCCGTCCAGGTCCGGGGCGGCGAAGCCAGGTCAGGCAATTCGGCAAGCCGAGCGGCCCTCCGCTGCGTATCGGCCGCGAGGGGAGCCGCGCGCAGATACTTCGCGATTGTCTCCAGTCGAGCCAACAGCACCGATCGTTCGGCTACGCTTCGATCGTATTTTTCCGCGGCCTCGACACGTTCCGCCTCCAAGGTTTCGAAAGTGGAGGCCAACGTGTCGATTTCATCCTTGCGGGATTTCAGTTCGGCAAACCGCTTTTTGAGCAGCGCAAGTTCGGTTCCGTGTGCCTGCTTGCGATAGAGGCTGTCTGCTTCCGCCTCGAGCGCGCTCAGGATGTCACTTGCGTGCCCCAGTCCGGCGCTGGCCGCAAAAAGCAGCTTGCCGAGGTCTCCGCGCGATTCCAGGATCGATTTTCCGCCTGCTTCCAGCGTCTCGTCGTCCAGTGAGAACATGGTGCTGTAGGCCTCGCGCGACAGGCCTGCCAGATGTGCCGATATCGCCACTTCACTTGCCGGCTGGCCGGCCGCATCGTGCAGCGAGTTGCTGCGTTGTTTCGTACGCGAGAAGGTCCGTTCTTCGCCGGCGAGTTCGAGCACGCCGCCGACGCGCATGGCGCTATACTCATGCAGGAAATTGTAGCGGCTGCGTTCCTCAATGCCAAACAGCAGGTCCAGATAACCGGAAAGTGCCGTCGATTTTCCAGCCTCGTTCAAGCCGAACACAATGTGCAGATCGGGTCCGGACTCCGGCTTTGGCCCGAAGTCGAGCGCCCTGTCGGTAAACTTCCCGTAGCGAATGAGGTCGAGGCGCCGTAGTCTCATTGCTGCCCGCCTGCCTTGAGGCGGGCCGTGACCAGACCGGCACCACGGGCGAGAGCCCCGTCGAGGAACACGTCCAGCGCGGCTTCGTCCTTTCCGGCAAAGTCGCGCGCGTCCGGCGGAAGATCCGCGATGGTTTTCAAAACCAGGGCTTTGGCTTCCGCTCGGAAAGCTTCCGACCTGGCAACGGTGTGCATGGATTGCGCGAGCTCCAGAACCGGATCGGCGACGCCGTCGGATGCCTCACTGTTAGGCGTTGACAGGTCCAGCTCGAGCTTCTCGATCCACGCATCACCCACCTGGTCGGCAGCCTGTTCAGCCTCCCCGAGCAGCAGATCCCTGTCGCGGATTATTTTCCAGGACAGCGGCGACGTACCGGTCAGGCCGAGGCGGACCACAGCATGGCGGGATCGAACGGCGGCCCGGGTTTGCTCCAGCGCGGACCGGATCCGTCCGACGGCCTCGGGCCATTCCAGCGTCCCGGTTAGATCAACATTCATCCGCTCGAATTGCGCGACACTGGTCAGCCTCTCTTCAATCGTGACGGTCCGGTCATCGCTTATCGTTACCAGGCTGACGGATTTCTCTCCAGCCTCATTGATGTCCCTGCCTTGTGGCATTCCCGGCATCACCACCGTGCTCGCGCCGGGATGGACTTTCCGAACATGAATGTGCCCCAGCGCCCAATAGTCGAAACCGTGGCCGTGCAAGTCGGCAACGCTGCAGGGGGCGTAGACGTCATGACCGGGGGATCCTGCCAGACTGGTGTGCATGATCCCGACATTGACCGCCCCTTCGCGGGGAGCCGTATATTTGGGCAGCAGGCACTCTGGCGCCTTTGGGTTTGCGAAGCTCAAGCCATGGACCATGACGTCCAGACCTCCGGCTGATTGCAGCACCGGTTGGGCACGGCCACCGAAGATCGTCACGGTATCGGGAAACACGAGCTGTTTCGTAATCCGCGACATGGCGTCGTGATTTCCTCGGATCATGAAGACCCTGACACCGGCCTGGTGGAGCCGGGTAATCTGCAACGCCAGAAAGCGTGCCGTTTTCATCGACGTCTGATCGCCGTCGTAAAGATCGCCGGCAATGACGAGGGCATCGACACGCTCGGCAAGGCAAAGGTCGACGATGGAGACAAACGCCTGACGACTGGCGTCTCCCACCAGTTCGGCAAGATCGGGGTTTCGCATCGCCAGCGAGCGCAGCGGCGAGTCGAGATGGATATCGGCCGTATGGATGAAGCGAAATGCCACTGGGCGATCTCCGGTCCCGAACAAGGGATGTGGTTCGACGAGAATTCTTCGGCACCCGGTCTCAGCGGGCTGAGTTCAGGCGACTCTTCATTCAGGCGTTGCTGGCCCGGCTTCGCTACCCCTCATACCCGGTTAGCAAAGCTCAACGGCATTCGGCAACTCTCTTTATGGCCCTGGAACGGCGTGATCGGGCCTTGATGAGTTTCGCCGGGAAATGCTGCGGTCAGCTCACTCCAAAAATTATCTGTACTCTAAACTATCGGACTGAGAGCTTCTTGTTCTGATAAGACATCCAAAAACACGACAAGAGCCTTCTTCAAAGGACAAAAAGCCGCTATTCTCTCAAGGGGGGTGCTGCATCAATGGAATCACACGATAGTTCTCAGTACGCAACAATTGACAGTGCCGCATCCGATATTTCTGCTGCGCCCTGCATCGTTGCCGATGTCGCTCCCAGCTTTACGTATGGGTCCTATCAGAATGCGATACCGGTCATCCGCTCGATACGAATTGAGAACAACTCGACCTTTCATTTTGAAAACTGCCGCGTTGAGTTGACATCGTCACCGTCGTTCCTGCGGCCGAAGACATGGACGGTCGATCGGCTCATCCCTGGTGACAGCCTTCAGTTAAGCGACCGCAAGGTTGAGCTCGATGCCGGTTATCTCGCCGGCTTGAACGAGGCCGAACGCGGTGAGATCACGCTTCGCCTCAGCTCGGGGGGAAAGATTCTCGATGAAAGACGTCTGACAGTCAGACTGCTCGCTCGCGACGAGTGGGGTGGCGTCGCGGACATGGCTCAACTGCTGCCGGCATTCGCCATGCCGAATGATCCGGGCGTGGCGCAGATTCTGCGGGCCGCAGCGGAACGTCTTGCCGCACATGGTCACCCGAGTAGCTTGGACGGATATCAGTCCCAAAGTCCCCAGCGGACATACATGCTGACGGCGGCCATCTATTCGGCGATCGCCGGCATGGGATTGCACTATGCGGAGCCGCCGGCCAGCTTTGAGAGTCGCGGCCAGAAGATCAGGCGTCCGACGACGATCGCGCAGGAGTGCCTCGCGACTTGCCTCGACACCACCCTCCTGTTTGCCGCTGCCCTGGAGGCCGCCGGCTTGCACCCGGTCGTCTTGATGTTCGATGGGCATGCAGCGGTCGGCGTCTGGCTGGCCAAGAGAACCTTCGGCAATGCCATCGAGACGGATCAGATGGAGGTCCGCAAGGCATTGGCGTCCCGCGAATTCATCGCTTTCGAGACAACTGGCGTCACCCATCGACCTGCGCTCACGCTCGACGGCGCGCAAAGTGCGTTGAGCAACCGTCTGGCGGAGGACCAGGCACACGTCTTCGTGGCGGCTATAGACGTACGCCGCTCTCGCAGCGGCGGCATAACGCCGCTCGCTTCACACGAGCCGATCCGTCGCAATGTCGTCGAGGATGAGGCCGAGGTCGCCGCCGTTCTACCACTTCCCCCTGCCCCGGCCATTGGCGAACTGCCAGCCGAGACTATCGAGGTAAAGCCGACCAGTGCCGCTGGCCGTATCGAGCGCTGGCAGAAAAAGCTGCTCGACCTGACGCTGCGAAACCGGCTCCTCAATCTCCCGGATTCGAAGAAGACGATCCCGTTTCTGTGCACCGATGTGGCCTATCTGGAGGATCGGCTGGCAAACGGTGTCGCTATCCGTCTCATATCCCTGCCCGAACAGAATCCGTTGGGTGAGCGCGACGAGGTGCTTTACCGCGACGTTCACGGACGCGACCTTCAGCGCGGTTTCGCGGCGGAGGCTCTGCTCAGGGACGAGCTGCCCTCGACGCTGGACGCCCGTCAGTTGGACGCCAGGCTGATCGACCTGCATCGACAGGTCCGTAACGATTTCGCCGAGGGAGGGGCAAATACCTTATTCCTCGCCGTGGGCTTCCTGCGCTGGAAAAAGAAGCCGGACGATGAACGCAGCTATCGGGCACCACTGCTTCTTGTGCCGGCACGGCTTGAGCGCCGCAGTGCGACTTCGCGCTTCACGATCCGCTTCCATGAGGACGAGCCCCGTTTCAACGCAACGCTTCTTCAATTTCTGGAGCGGGACTTTGATCTGCGCCTTCCGCAGTTTGGCGGCGATCTGCCGCTGGACGACAATGGCATTGATGTGCCGCGGGTCCTCACCATGATGCGCCAGGCGGTGCGTGACGTTCCCGGGATGGAGGTGATCGACGAAACCGCGCTATCAACCTTTTCCTTCGCAAAATTCCTCATGTGGAAGGATCTGGTCGAGCGTACCGAGGCGCTGCGCCAAAACAGGGTCGTGCGCCACCTCATCGACACACCGGAGCAGGCCTTTCAGGCAGCAGATGGACAGTCGCCGTTTCGAGAAGAAAGTGACTTGGATCGCGCCTATGCGCCCTCAAGCATCATAAGCCTTCTGCCGTTGGATTCATCGCAGACGGCCGCAAGTCTCGCGGCTGCCGAGGGCCATGACTTCGTCATCGTGGGCCCCCCGGGAACGGGCAAGAGCCAGACCATCGCAAACATGATCGCCAACTGCCTGGGTGTGGGCAAGACCGTCCTTTTCGTGGCCGAGAAGACGGCCGCTCTCGACGTCGTCTATCGCCGGCTGCGGGAACATGGCCTGGGAAATCACTGTATCGAGCTGCATTCGAACAAGGCCGACCGCAGGCATTTTCTCGCGCAGTTGAAATCGTCCTGGGAGCATGGTGGGCGGGCGGACGCGTCCGAATGGGTCGCCATCAATGAGCGGCTGCGGGTGAGGCGCGACGAATTGAATGCCTATGTCGAGGCGCTTCACCAACGCTACGCAAATGGCTGGACACCCTATCTGGCATTGGGGATCGCCCTTAGATCGGCAGATGAGCCTGCGCCTGTGCTCACATGGCAGGCGCGCGATACGCACGACGCGCAAACACTCTTTGATCTGGAAGAGCTTGCCGCAGAAGTCGGCCTTGTCTTTGCTTCGGTCGACCGCGAGCCGGCACTCGACCTGATCGATGTTGGCGAGTGGAGCATCGGTTGGCAAGAAAACCTGCTTTCCGCGGCGAAATCGCTTCAGACTGCAATCGAACTTTTGATGAGCTCGATCAGGGACTACCTCGCCAGTCTGGGCCTCGGCGCCAAAGAGCCGGTGTCGCACGCAGTACTCAATTGCCTTGCAAGCCTGGCGGAGGTCCTGAGCCAAAGCCGAGGTCGCGACATCTCAATTGCCTTCGACCGGGACTTCGCTCAGTGCAGGACCGCCCTCGTGGATCTGGGACGTTCGATCGAAACCTATCGCGACGCTGAGCGCGGCCTTGCCGCTACCTATGGCGTTGATCGGGTTCGCGAGCTGGATCCCGACGGTCTGGACCGCCAATGGCGCGAAGCGAAGGCATCGTTCTGGCCGAACTCCATGCTTGGCAGGCGCAAGGTCCAGAAGCTTCTGCAGGGTTATGCCGACCTTGGCACCGCAGACCCCGGCCGCGACCTGTCGCCGCTGCAGCGCATGAAGCAGGCTCTCTTCGCCATCGACCAAAACCTGTTGGCTGGGAAGCCGCTACGGCTCGAGGGCCTGGCCACGGATGTCAAGGCAGTGACGGACATCCTGGAACTCGCCCAACGCCTTCGCGGTGCCCTGCGTATTCCCGGGTGCTCACAAGAGGAAATACGATCCGTGTTGCGTTCTGTTGCGCCGAGCCTTCGCGGCACGCTGGAAAATGACAGGGTACGCCAGGCAGGAGACCGGCTTCTCGCTGCCACGAAAAGTCTCGAGGTCGCGCGTCGGGTGTTCGGTGAGATTGCCGGGCGCGACACTCCCGACAGCGGTGACGGCGCCAGTCTTGCTGCACTCAAGACGAAGCTCGGTGCTCTGATAGGCGCGCGAAATCTGTTGCGCGACTGGTCGGCATGGTGTGGGGCCCGGAGCAGGGCAATCCGCCACAACCTTGCCCCTCTGGTCGAGCAGATCGAGACGGGAGCAATCCGCCCCGAGCATGCGCGTTCGGCGTTTCGGGTAGGCTATGCGCGATGGTGGCTCCCGAAGGTCCTTGATGAAGACCTTGTCTTGCGAAACTTCCGCAGGTTTCAACACGAGAACGCCATCAAGGAGTTCCGTGAGATCGACGATCTGGTGCGGTCGCACGCCACGCAGCGTGTCATCAGTTCGATCGCGCATGGCCTGCCGGCAGTCCAGGGTGTCTCTCGCAACTCGGAACTGGGCCTGCTGCGTCACCAGATGGAGCTTCAGCGGCCGAGCCAGTCGATCCGAGACATGATCGGCAAGATGCCGGAGTGCTTTTCCAAGCTTGCGCCCTGCATGTTGATGTCGCCGCTCTCCATTGCCCAGTATCTTCCTTCGAACCAGGCTCTGTTTGACGTGGTGATCTTCGACGAGGCTTCGCAGATTACCACTTGGGACGCGGTCGGCGCCATTGCCAGGGCGCGTCAGACAATCATCGTGGGCGATCCCAAGCAGCTGCCACCGACCAATTTCTTCGGACGCAACGAGGATGAGCAGGAGGTCGCCGACCACGAGAAGGACCTGGAAAGCATCCTGGACGAGGCAAGGGCGTCCGGCATTCCGGTGCGCGACCTGAGGTGGCATTACCGCAGCCGAAGCGAATCCCTGATCGCTTTCTCGAACCATCACTACTATCAGAACCGGCTGGTGACATTTCCGTCGCCAGCGGTCGAGGATCGCGCGGTGCGCCTGCGAAAGGTGCCGAATGGCATCTATGACCGTGGCAAGAGCCGTACGAACCGGATCGAGGCGGAAGCTGTGACGGCTGAAGCGGTCGCGCGGCTGAAGAGCTGGCTAAAACTCCCCGAAATCGGCCGGCCGACGCTTGGCGTGATTACCTTCAATGCCCAGCAACAGTCCTTGATCCTGGATCTGCTTGACGCAGCGCGTCGTGATCACCCGGAGCTCGAATGGTTCTTCGCCGAAGATCGCGTCGAGCCAACGATCGTCAAGAATCTCGAGAACGTGCAAGGCGACGAGAGGGATATCATCCTGTTCTCGATCACATTCTGGAAAGATGCCTCCGGAAAGCCCCCACCAATGGATTTCGGGGCACTGAACCGCGATGGGGGTGAGCGTCGCCTCAACGTCGCCGTGACGCGCGCGCGTCAGGAACTCATCGTCTTCTCCGGTTTCACGGCAGACCAGATCGACCCGGCCAGAAGCAAGGCGCTCGGCGTTCAGCATCTCAAGACGTACCTTGATTATGCCGAGAGAGGCGCTATCGCGCTGCCGGCCCAGGACATTGGCTCTGTCGGAGGTTTCGATTCTCCCTTCGAGGAAGCCGTGGCCACGCAGTTGGAACGAAGAGGATGGGTTGTCGTCCCGCAAGTCGGGATTTCCGGCTTCCGCATCGATCTCGCGATCCAGAACCCGGATTTGGCTGGCGCCTACCTTGCTGGGGTGGAATGCGATGGTGCGACCTATCACCGGTCGTCAACGGCAAGAGATCGCGACAAGATTCGCGAACAAGTGCTGAAGGGGCTGGGCTGGAACATCCTGCGCGTCTGGTCAACGGATTGGTGGTTCGACGCCAACGGATGCGCCGAACGGTTGCACACCAGCCTGGAAACCCTGCTGGAGGAGGGCCGGGCGAAACGCGCGACCGAAGAACCGAAGACTGAGTCTCACTGGGACATGGGGCGCCAGGTCAACCCGATCGACGAGAGTGCGCAAGACCACGCGAGGCCGATCGAAGAGCCTCCACTGCCGTGGACGGTTGCCGAAACCGAACTCGTATCGGTGAACATTCCCGCGGCTTCCAGCCACTCTGAGGGAACCCCACCATCAACGACGACCGGCCAGCATGCCATCGGCGCCGCGGAAGGGCGTTACGCAGTGGCCGATCTCACCGGTTTCCGCGCAGACCCCGAACAGTTCTTCAAATTTGGCTACCGAGCCACGCTGCATGGCATGATAGAAACCGTCATCGAAACTGAAAGTCCATTGCGAACAGATGTCCTCGCCCAACGGATTGCTCGGGTCCATGGTTGGCTCCGCACCGGTGGACGCATCCGCGAGAGGATCGACCTTCATTTGCGGGATCTGGACAGGACACAAGAGTCGAGCGGCGAGTTCATCTGGAAAAAGGGCAAGGTCTTGGACCTCCTGCCATATCGTCAACCGGTCGATGAGGAAGCGCGACGTTCGATTGCCGATATACCGCTGGCTGAACTTGCCTCGATGGTGATTGGCAACCCCGATCTTCTGGACATGCACGATCCCGCACGCGATCTAGCTCGTCTGCTTGGGGTAGAACGTCTTGCGGCGATCTCACGTGCACGCTTGGACGAGGCAATCGCCAGGGCCAAGCAGCATATCGTTCAGAGCGAATAGGAATGAGCAAACGATGTTATCGGGGGAAGTATGATGGCGGGGGCGCCGATTGATGACGTTATGGAATGGTCGCAGACGCTCTCATCTTGGAAGCAGGATGCCCTTCGCCGACTGGCGATCAGCAATGAGCTTATAGATGCTGACATTGACGCTCTGCTGGCTATGGTCAAGTCCGCGGCCGGCTTCAAACTCGCGGCTGGGCCGCAACCTGCCATACCGTTCACGAAAGCTCATTTTGGAAACGGGGAGCATCAGCCGATCGTCTTGACGCGCATCGCCAATGTCGAGAACGTGAATCGGCTGGTGCCCAAGGCATCTCTCGCCTTCTGCCCCAAGGCTCTGACGATCGTCTATGGCCGAAACGGAAGCGGCAAGAGCGGTTTCGTAAGGATCCTGCGCACAGCTTGTCGTACGCGCGTTGAGAATCCGGTCAAGCTCAAGGTTCTTGCTGACGTCTATGGCGGCACGCCCGGTCCGCAGACGGCCGAAATCGTGGTCAATGCCGGCGATGGTGAGGTGGTAATTCCTTGGTCGCCCGGTAAGGCGGCATCGCCGCAGCTCATGCAGGTTGCGGTCTTCGATACGGCATCCGCACAACTTTACGTCGATGGCGGAAATCAAATCCGCTTTCTACCCTTCGGACTGGCCCTTCCGCATCGGCTGAACGCCATCTGCATCACCCTGAAGGAGAAACTGGAGGCAGAACGGGCGGTAGCAGTCGGCAACAAGGTAGGCCTGACCTCGATCGTTTTCGCCGCTCAGCGCAATTGTAAGGCTCAGCTCTTTGACAAGCAGCTGAACAAGTTGACAACCGACGCCCAGATTGAGTCAGCAACGTCGTTCAGCAATGCCGATGAGCAGCGTATCGAAGAACTCACCGCTGCCCTTTCCGCAGGTGCTGCCGCCGCCGCTGACGTCAATGCGCTTTCGAAATGGACAGACGCCCTCCTGCTCGAATCCGAGGCCGTTGGATCGGCATTCACGGATGGCGCGTTGGAAAAACTTCGAAAACTCCGCTCAACAGCAGCTGCGGCACGCCAGGCGGCCACGGTGGCCGCCGGCGCGTTGTTCACCGACGAGCCCCTGTTAGGTGTCGGTGGTGATGCCTGGCGGTCGCTTTGGGCTGCGGCGCGTGACTACTCGGTGACGGAAGCCTACAAAGAGAAGACGTTCCCGGTTCTGATGGCAGATGGTGGGGCCGCGGCATGCGTGTTGTGCCAGCAGTCGCTTTTGCCGGAAGGTGCTGCTCGCATGCAGCGATTTCAGAAGTACATGGACGACATCCTTGATGCCGCGGCCAGGAAGGCGGAGCAAGCGGTCGAAGATGCACTGAGAGGTGTTCACGAGCTGATATGTCTTCGCGCCTCTGACTTTGCCGACCGCATCGAACAGGTCCGAAAGCGCGATGAGGCGCTGGCTGATGCGCTCGCGAACCTCCGGACATCAGCGGTTATACGGCGGGAAGAAGCGCTCGCGAAACAGGGGGGCGAAGAAAACGGGATGGTTCCTCCCCTCGTCGTGCCGATCGACGATCTGAAGGTTTTCGCGCTCAGACTGAAAGCCGAAAAGGATGGGCTGGCGCAGGCTGGCAATAGCGAAGAGCGGGCCAAGCTCGTGGCCGAGAAAGCAGAGCTCGAGGATCGGAAACTCTTGGCGGCCAATAAGTTGCTGCTCACCACCCGGCGGAACTTGCTCGTCGTTGATGATGGCTACACGAAGGCTCTCGCCAACGTTCAGACCCGGGGGATTACGCAGCGCGCGAATGAGCTTGTGGACGCTCATCTGACCACTGCGGTTGTCACACGCTTTGATGCCGAACGCGCACGCTTCGATATCATGCATCTCAACGTCGGTTTGGCACGCAAGAGCGGTCAGACCAAGGCGGAATTCGAGGTTGATCCCAGGACCAAGCTGACCAAGGTGACGTCGGAAATCCTGAGCGAGGGTGAGCAGCGTGCATTGGCTCTTGCTGGGTTCCTCACCGAAGTCGCCTTGACCGACGGTTCAGGACCGATTGTGATAGACGATCCCGTGTCGTCCCTCGATCGCGACAGAAGCGCCAAGGTGGCCGAGCGGATCGCGGAGGAGGCATCTCGGCGACAGGTAGTCGTGTTTACCCACGATATTGTCTTCTTTAACGAGCTGTCCCGCGCCGCTGACGAAGTGGGCATCGAGCCTGTGACGGTGGCACTGTTCAGCGACAAGTCTGCCGCTGGCAAAGTGGACACGGCAGGGATGCCGTGGAAGGGGCAAAACGTCGCCAAGCGCATCAGCCGATTGAAAAATGACGCCGCACCACTGCCCAAGCTGCATGCTGCGAGCCCGGCGGAATATGAATATCAGGTGAAGAACCTCTATGGCCGACTGCGCGACACTTATGAGCGCGTGGTGGAGGAAGTGATCTTCCGGGATATCGTGCGACGTGGAACTGATGTCATCCAGACCCAGTTGTTGCGCTACGTTCGCTTTCCTGACGCATTGGCAATCCGATTCCACGAGGGCATGACCCGCGCAAACACTCACAGCCATGACAATCCAGCGGCCGACACGGTAGCCGTTCCGCTTCCCAACGAATTCACCGAGCATATTTCTGAGCTCGAAGCCCTGATTGTTGATCTCAAGGCCGAGAGCGAGGCTGCAGAAGCAGATCGTCCGCAGATGAAACCTAAGAAGTAACGGCCTGCGCTGACGGGGTTCGAACTTGGACTCCGTCACTTCTCAGCGACAATGCTTGGGGGAGACTTCTGCCCGCGCGCTGAATTTTCCGCGCTGGGCGCGGATTTTTCGACACGACTTATCCACGCCGAACAGATCATTACATAGGTCACGATCAAGGTAACCTACTCTCTGCCGGGCGTGTTGTGTTTTCGACGGACGAAGCAGAGCAAGCGTTGGGTGTTACGCACGGCGGTGTCCTCAATCCGCCGAGCGCCTGCAGCGCCGCAAACATCTGCTCAGCCCCAGACAGGATCATACGCGATCTCGCGCAGGCTCCGCTCAGGCAGGTCCCTTCCCTCCACTCCCTCGTTTCCTTCGACGCCTCCACGGGTGCGATGAACCAGTCCGACTCCCGACCTCAGCTCGGACGCAGCTCTGGCATTCCGGCTATCGACCTGGCGGAGCGGCATCGTCTCGCGTACCAACGATGCCTTCGTGACCAAGGAACACAACGGTGGCCTCCGCGAACATCCACCTTTCGAGGCTCATTCCCGCACCCGGCATGGCTCCTGTCTACACTTCAGACCGCGTGTTGCCGCGACGCCCTCACCGCTTTGGCCGGCTGGGACTTGCACCCAGAAGCAATATCAGCTCTTTGCCTGACGTACTCCCAGGTTGCGGGGTAGCTTGGCGGCATTGGTCGCCGTGCCTTCCGGGATAGGCCGGGCTGATCGGCGCGCCGGCACTCCGGCCGGTGGAGAAGCTGGGCGAAAGGCTGTTTGGTGCGAGAACAGCGAAGCCCTCGATTCCCCCTATCGTCGGCATACTAGATTTGCGGCTTAATAACCTGCCCTATCCGTCTTATCCCCTCACGAAGGGAGGCGGGGACACTTGCGTATGTCAGCCGTAGGAACGAACCTTCAGGGTCGGCAGGAAACCATGCCCGACCGGCGCTGACGACGACGCCCTGCCGAGCCATTTCCGTCGCGAGCTCAATATCCGAGATGTGATCAGGCAGCCGCAGCCATAAATGCATGCCTCCAGTGGGTATCTGGAACGCAACGCAATTTCCCAGTTCCACGTGCAAAGCGCCGACAAGCGCGTCACGCCGCTCGATCAGAGCAG
Organism: Mesorhizobium sp. ZC-5; assembly: GCF_025753855.1. Lineage (GTDB taxonomy): Bacteria > Pseudomonadota > Alphaproteobacteria > Rhizobiales > Rhizobiaceae > Neomesorhizobium. Next base: position 80,254 of record NZ_JAOWPT010000016.1, on the reverse strand, counting down.
CGCGAATTGCACTAAGATGACGTTTCCAGCCTGGCGCGGAGACAACGGCCAAAGCTGCTGCCTGCAATGGACCAGAAACGAAAAAGTCGTCGCTGCCGCGAGCGGATCTCAACCGTGCCAGCGCCGCCCCGCGCGCCATGACGGCCGCGACCCTCAACCCAGGCGCAGCCGATTTGGCGAGAGAGCGGACATAGACAACATGACCATTCCGGTCGCCCGCCGCCAGCGGCGCTGGCGCGATACCTGTGAGGTGGAGATCGCGCGCCCAGTCATCCTCTACGATAAAGGCCCTCGCCTTTGCCGCAATGTCGAGGACAACGGCGCGCCGCTCAGTGGACATGACGATACCGGGCGGATTGGAGAAGGTCGGCTGACTATAGAAAACACGCGCTCCCGTTTGCCGGAAGGCGTCCGCCAGCAATTCCGGCCGAACCCCGTGTTCGTCCATTGCCACGGGGACCAGTAAAAGGCCCGCCGCACGGGCAGCCGAAATGGCACCCGTGTAGGTCGGCGTCTCGACAAGAATCGGACGTCCGGGAGGCACCAGCGCCCGAAAAATGGAGGCAATGGCGGCCTGCCCACCGCCATATATGATGACATCGTGGGGGGAGAACACTGCGCCATTTCCGATCTCGCGCGCGAACCACGTTCGCAAAGGTTCCAAGCCCTCGATCGGCAAGCGGTCCCAAAGCTCGGACCGTCCGGCAGCTTGGCGGAGCGCAGTCGCCAGGAGCCCTGACGCCTGAAGGTCGGGCGGCAGATAGCCCATGCTGAGGATGAGGCTGTCAGCCGGGGGCACTCTCAACAACTTGCCCAGGAAGCCGCTATCTCCGCGGGCGGCCCCAAGCGCTGCCGACTGCCACGAAAAATCGGACCCTTCGGACGCACTTTCCGGCGCTTCGCGAACAAAGGTTCCCTGGCCCGGGCGGGGCTCGATGAGGCCTTCAACGACGAGTTGGGCGAAGGCCCGCTCGACCGTCGCCGGGCTGACATGGTGCTCCTTGATCAGCGTTCGCACGGAAGGCAGGCGCGTACCCGGGCGAGCCAAGGCCACCGCATCACGTAGGGATTGAATAACGGCAAGGAGTCTGTTATCTGTTTTCATGAGATGTATGGATAACACTACTCGTGAAAAGACGGAAACGCTTTCGACATTAAAGCCCGTCACAGCCGACACGACCCAAAGCCTGCTCGACAGATTGCCGGCCAACGTCTTTGCCCCCTATCTCGTCACTGCCGTCGCACTTGCCATGGCCTACGGCTCAAGCTTTCTGCTGGCGGATAGCCTGCGCTCGGCTGGGTTTCAAGCATCGACGGCTGGGGCCGTAGTCAGCACAGGCACCGTAGCAACCCTGATCGGTTCCCTGTTCGCGGGACGGTTGGCCGAACGTACGGGCATATTGCCGTTGGTCGCCGTCTCCGCCCTGGTCATGGCGGCCGCCATGGGATGCTTCGCTCTGATCGGAACAGGCGGCCTGCTGCTCGCCTATGCTGGCGGCCTCTTGCTCGGCCTCGGCTGGGCGATCTTCTACATGCTGGCACCGATCCAACTCATCCACTGTCTCAAGCCTTCCGCACGCCTGGAAGCACTGACCCTCTTGTCGGGATCGCAGATGGTCGGCGTCGGCGGATCAGCGCCGCTTGGCCACTTGATCGCCGACCATCTTGGCGGCCCCAGCACTGCTTATGCATTTTATGCCGTCTTCTGCGCGATGGCTGCAGCCTTCGCCATTCTCATACAGAGGCGCTTGAGGGACCAGCCGCAACTGCCGATGGTAGCCGTGGCGTTATCCGTTCGGGCGACCCTGTCCATTCTGCGCGCGAAAACGGTCTTGCCAGTCATTATGATGAGCCTCGCCGCCTGCACATTCGCCGGCCTATCCACGTTTCAGAGCCTTTATGCCGGATCGCGCGGACTAACCCCGGATATCTTCTTCCTGACGTTCACCGTAACGACGGTGGCTTTGCGTTTTTCGGTCGCGTCGATGATTGGGAAACTCCCGCTCGAGCGTCTCGCGCTTGCCTTGTTTGTCACGACGCTTATCGGGATTGGGTTTCTGGTGGTGAACGCGGGAAGCCCGGTCTTGTATGTCCTTGCGACCGTTTTCTTTGCGACAGGCTATGGTCTCACCTATTCGACATTAAATGCGATGGTCGTGAACCTGGCGGGCGAGCGGGGCCTATCGATTCCGGTGGCCTCCCAGGTGTTCACGCTCGGACACTTCGTCGGCGCGTTCGGCTTCCCGTTCTTCGCGGGGAGTTTGATCGCTGCCTATAGCTTCGACGCCGCACTGATGGTGATGGCGGGGCTGGTGGTTACCAACATCGCAATTGCTAGCCGGATACCGTGGAGGCCAAGGATGGAAACCGAGACCATTTCGCGATTCCCCTGAGCTTTCCAGCCATCCCGGCAGTGCACAAACGCACGATACTAAAGAGCGATGAAGAAACTCGATCGTTGAAAGGCGTAATGCATGGAAATGCTCGATCTCATCGGTATCGGCGTCGGTCCGTTCAATCTCAGTCTGGCCGCACTGGCGCAGCCCACGCCACTACGCACTATGTTCTTCGAGAAGGAAGCTGGCTTCACGTGGCACCCCGGGTTGTTGCTTCCCAATAGCCGTCTGCAGGTATCTCCTCTGAAAGACTGCGTAACGCTTGCAGATCCCACCAGCCCATATTCGTTTCTCAATTATCTTTCGGTGCACGGACGGCTTTACAGCTTTATTAACCGGCGGCAAACGACTACGTCGCGCAGCGAGTTCACGCAGTATTATCAGTGGGTGGCACGGCAGTTACCCAATCTCAGGTTTGGCGAAGAGGTCACTGACATCGCCAAGATCGAGAAAGGTTACCGCGTGACGACGACCAAGGACCGTTATCTTGCACGCGCAGTTGCGATTGGCGTCGGGATAGTTCCAAAAATCCCAGAATGCGCCAGGCCCTGGCTCGGCAAGGATGTCTACCATGTGGCGAACTATCTGCACCGGTTACCTATCGGTATCGGTGAACGCGTCATGGTCGTCGGTGGCGGTCAGAGCGGGGCGGAGATCATCGAACATCTGCTCGGCAATCCAGCCATCGGCAAGATCACGTGGGTAACGTCGCGTGCGAATCTGTTCACGATGGATGATAGCGCCTTCGTAAACGAATCGTACATGCCGTCCTACAGCCTGCGCTTTCATGCGTTGCCGTTGAAAGAGCGCCGCAGCATCGTCGAAAACGAGAAGCTAACCAGCGATGGCATCTCGTCGGAGCTGAGCAACTGCATCTACAAGATGGTCTATGAACGCAGCGCAAGCGGCAATATCGACGATATCATCCAACTTCTGCCCGCTGTCGTTATGGAAGACCTCTTTCCCGAAGACCTCTCTCCCAATGTGCAATGCTGGCATGCGCTGCTCGCTTCACACAACACAGGCCAGCGGCGCGCCGTGGCGGTTGATCGCATCATCCTCGCCACCGGATTCCAGCCGCGCACTTTGCCTTTTATCGACACGCTGCTGGCCTCTGCCTGCATGGAAGAAGGCCTGCCGGTCGTGAGAGACGACTACGCCGTTAAATTTAAGGATAATATCTCTGGCAGCGTCTACTTGCAGAACAGGACTCTCTTCCAGAACGGTTTGCAGAGTGTAAATTTATCGCTGGTTGCCTTTCGAAACAGTCGCATCATTAACAGTATCATTGGCAAAGAATACTACACATACGCACCGGATCGACATCTCCTTAAGAGCCTGGGCGATCTTTCTGACGAGGAAGCGCAACAGAATCGCACAATTCCACCGCAACGGAATTCATCTGCGCCCGACAGCGTCGCTCCCCGTGCCAGCGTTGCCATTTCAGAGGACCCATAACCTGACCGGCGCTGGAATTAGATTATTCAAGAATATGGTTCTTTCAAATAGGAGGTTCTTCGTATGATAAGTGAAGCAAAAAAAACAAAGTGGCAGGACGATGGATATGTCACGATCGAGAGATTCTTTGATCCTATTGCTCTGGAGCGTATCGCTAGTCTTGTGGAAGATGTCTCCCAATGGGATGTCAGCGACGACAAATGGCTTATGTGGTTTGAGAAGACGACAGACAATAGAAAGATTGTTTCTAAGGTCGAGAACTTTCTCGATTTCAACGATCAGCTACGCGATTTGCTCCTTGCAGATCAGCGTATCAAGTCGGTCGTCGAGACGCTGTTGGAGGAAAATGCACGCAGGCTCAAAGAGTTGCTGATCTTCAAGTATCCCGACAGCGGTGGCTATCGCCCCCATCAGGACATTTACCACATCCCGCACAAGCTGCCTGATCGGATGGTTCATGCAATAGCTGCGATCGGTATCGACGATTCTGGCCCGGACAATGGCGGCCTTTTCTTCAGCCCTGGCAACCACAAGAAAGGGGTATTCCCCATGGATGCCGGTGGTGTGATCGACCCTGAAGTGGCCGAAACGTTCTCATGGGAACCAGTGTCGTGGAAGGCTGGTGACGTCTTCATCTTCGACGACTACGCGCCGCACTACTCGCTACCGAACAAGAGTGACCGTTCCCGGCGAGTAATCTACCTGGTATTCCAGCGAGCATCAACAGGTGGACCGACGCGCGCTGAATATAACGCACTTAAGCGCGCCTATAATCCGCCCGAGAACAAAGTGTCGGACCTCGATAACCTTAAGCTTCCAAACGGCATTTTTTATCGTGAGTGAACTCGCAGAGCGGAGGCGAGACATTGTACATGAAAAAAATTGATCGCTCAGTAATGCGCCCAGAATATGGCGTTCTGGTGTGCCGCTTACTGGAGCATCTCCCGAAGCCCGTTGCGACGGGCTTCGGGACGTCGATTGTGGAGGTAGTGCCGGGCGGGGCGGTAGACCTTCATTCGCACCACGAGCATGAACTGTGGGTACTGATTTCGGGCAGCGGCCTCTTCGAAGCGGATGGACAAACCACGCCAGTCACGGGGACCACGCTGTTCTACATAGCGCCGCATCAGATGCATGCCATCAGAAATACCGACCCCGAAATCAGCCTGAACTTCCTTTCGATGTGGTGGGATTGAAGTGAGCGAGAATCGACAAACCTATTTCGTATGCCCCGCCCCGCCGTGCCCAAACGGTAAATTACATCTTGGCCATATTGGCGGCGTGTACCTTCTTGCCGACATTTTCGTGCGTTACCAGCGCATGATCGGCCATGTGGCCTATCATGTAACCGGCGCGGACGAGCATGGCACCTACACGCTGGTGAAGGCTCGCAAGCTTGGCAGGTCGGTCGATGATGTCGCACAAATGCACATCGACGAAATCCTGCAATGTCTGAGGGCAGTGCATATTGCTCCGGACGTATTTGTCCGGACTTCAAGTGAAGAGCACAAACGACGTAGCCTTGCGATCTACAAGCAGCTCGATGCGGCAGGCTATATCGAGCTGCGGGACGCCGAGCAACTCTATTGCGAGTCGTGTGATGAGTTTGCAGCGGACTCGCTTGCCGTCGGCAAGTGCCCGGCCTGCAACGCCGCGGCCGACAGCAACCTTTGTGAAAACTGCGGCCTTGCAATCCAGCACAGTCTGCTCCGCGATCCGGTCCACACACCGTGCGGCCATGCCCTGACGCTACGTCCGATCCGCCAGGCGCATTTCAACTTCGAGCGGCTTGCCCCGACGCTGGATCGCGCTATCGAAGGCAGTGGATGGCCAGACACCATCAAACACAAGGAAATCGAGTGGCTTCGGACCGAATTGCGGGCCTTGCCTATGTCGCGCCATTTCGACCGCGGAGTGACCCTGGTCGCCCCGGCAGAAGTGGCAGGCCAGACCTTACTGACTTGGTTTGAAGGATTATGGTGCTTCGATACGGGCATAGAACGCATCTGCAAGCAGAATGGCGCCGACTATGATGACACCATGCGCAGCCCTGACACGAAACTCCTGTTCTTCATGGGGCAGGACAACCGCTTTTATTACACAATCGGTGTTACCGCCAGCTTGCTCGCAAGAGGATATGCAATTCCACACAATCATGCGATTCAAGATTATTATAAGCTCGAAGGAGCAAAGTTTTCCACAGGTCGTGACCACGCCATATGGGCCGACGAGGTGGCGAGAGATATCGATCCGAGCGTGCTGCGCTACTATTTAGCGCGCATTGCCAAAGCATTTGGCAGCGACGACAACGATTTTCAAATCGAAGGGCTGGTGCGGGCGGCAGCTCGGATCCATCTCTTCGAGACCGCTTTGCGCAAACATGCTGGATCCAACGCAAAGCTGACGGTGGACACCCTGAAGCCTGAGCGAGTGCTTGATGTTGAACGCTATTGCCAAGCCATGCATGAGGCGCGCGTGTGGGCTGCACTCGATGCTATAGATGCTTTCTTTGAAGGCGGAGGCCTTGCAAGGGACGAGGCCGGGGCTAGCGCCACGGAAATTTCGGTCTTCCTGAGCATGCTACACCCCGTGGTGCCGGTGCTCGCGGCGCGTTACGGCGCGTTCTTTTTTGGCGCCGGATGGCGACCTGGGCTCGATAACTGTGCAGTCTGGCCAAGTGCAGACACGTTGTCAGTGATGGATGCCCCCCTGTTCGGCGAACCCATTCCTGACGCGTTCATTGCTGCTTATGAACAGCGCTTCAGAGCGGCTCCTGCCACCACCTAGCCTCTTCCCTGGAGCAAAGATGTCGATACGCAGCCGGATTTCCACTGCATATAGCGCTTTCGATTATTCATCGACCAAGCAATCGATCAATTTTGCGTACGGGCTTCCCGATCCGGAAATGTTCGGGAAACTGCGATGGCCAGAGGCAATCTCGACACACACCGGTGTCAGCTTCTCCGATCTGCTGCAATACACCGATGGCAGCGGCCTCCCGCAATTGCGGGAGAAATTGGCCCACCAGCATGCAGTCGCGTGCGACAACGTCCTTATCACCAATGGCGCATCGCAGGCACTACAGCTGATCGCCGATGCAGTGCTCGACCCTGGCGATGTAGTGCTGACCGAAGACCCGTCTTATCTTGGCGCACTACGGATATTTTCGATTGCTGGTGCCACGATGGTTCAATTAGGTATGGATAAGGATGGTGTTGATCTCGGTCAACTGGAAGAGGCTTTGCGCACGACTGGGCGGGTCAGGCTGTTCTACACCGCGCCAGTTTTCCACAATCCGACCGGACGCCGTTTTTCAGTGCACCGTATGGGCCAAGTAGCAGCCCTGCTGGCAAGGTATGGCGTGCTCATGGTGCAGGATCTCGTCTATGCAGATCTACCATATGACGACCCACCACCTGCAATCATTGCATCGGGAGAGCATGTGATCAATGTATACAGTATCTCAAAGATCGCCGGACCCGGGCTGCGGGTGGGCTGGGTTGTGGCGGAAGCGCAGATGATAGCGCAGTTGACGCGCCTGAAATGTGACGGCGGCGTCAGCCCCGTAGCGAGCAATGTCGCTCTTGCGTTGTTGGGGACACCGGAATTAAAGGCACATATTGCTGGACTTCGGCAACATTACCGTCACAAGCGAGACAGCATGCACGCCCTCCTGCAGAGCTGCACGTTCTGCGAACCATCATACGAGGTGCCTCTGGGGGGATTTTCGTTCTGGGTACGGCTAGCTGGCGCTGTAGCCCCTGCAGCTTTGTTGGAGTCCGTCAGGAAGAAGTATGACGTGCATTTGGTAGAAGGATACCGTCATGGTCCTACTTCCCGGCAGCACGTCAGACTCTGCTTCAGCTATATGCCGATGGAAAAAGTGCAGTCTGGCCTGCGCGACATTGAGGCAGCCTATAAAGGCCTCTTGTAGGCCCGTGTAGCCAATTGAGCGATAATCGTGCCCGCGCTTGCGAATTGTAGTCTGGGAAAAACAAGGCGGCGTCCCCGGCGGGTCGGGAGGGTTCACGAATGCCGGGCGGCCATAACGACAGATCATGGGCCGATATCGGCCTTGGAGAAAGTGTACTCGCCGCCCTTGTAGACGACCGCCGGCGTGTCGTGGCCGCGGGGTGTTCCGACTCGACTCGCGTTCGCCAAACTCAAGCAGCGCTGGCTCGCGACATTCTACTCACCAGCTACTGCACCCACCAGCCGCGCAGCAGTGTAAGGCTCACCATGCCTGCAAGTGCGCAGTCGCCATGCTCGACATACTTCAGCCCGCCGCGATCCTGCTCGTAGATCGCGCCTACGACAGCAACGTCATTCGCCACCTGGCGGCGCAACCAGGTGCGTGCATATGCTTGCGTTGACACAGTGCTGTCGGGTTTGTCGCATCCTCGACACGGTGTGTTCATCCGGTGCCCTGCCGCACTCCCAGCTAAGCTGCTGAATAGAATGCGAAACAGTTTGCCTGAGGCGCTTCCTGCGCGGTTGGCACGACTCTTGATGTTCTCGTTGTGCGGCGGCACACGCGCCGACCGGAAGCACTGATTGATCCTCGTATTTGATCTCTAGGAAAGGAGACCACAATGAAGACGGACATGTCAGCCTATGGCGTGAACGAACTGGCACCTGAAGAAGCATCTGCAATTTCGGGAGGGGTATTCTGGGCACTCGCTTTCGTGGTTTTCGGGGTCGTGGGCCTTGCAGCTGTAAGTATAGCGGCAAACGCGGTCGGTGGGCGTCGCTGATTATTCCTCGTATTTGATCTGTTGGAAAGGAGACCACAATGAAAACCGATATGTCAGCTTATGGCGTGAACGAACTGGCACCTGAAGAAGCATCTGCAATTTCGGGAGGGCTATTCTGGCAGATAGTTTGGTCAGCTTCTGCGCTACTCGCTTTTGCAGCTGCAACTATAGCGGAAGGGGCAGTACGCGGGAGGAACCGCGGTTAGAAAATGAGTGCGCAAGCTAGCTTTTCTTCATACTGAACACAGATCGGCAGTTCCCCTTCCTCCTGAAATTGCCCGCTACACTGTAGAGAGCATTCTCTCCCGACGATCAGGACGATCTTTGATCATCTATTGGATGATTGTGCTCTCTGTGGTTGCGACATTGGGGTCGCTACCACTCATCACCGTAACGGTCTCTGCCCAAAGTGCCGGTATCATTCGCCCCACGATCGAGAAGACGCCCCTGATCGCACCTGTCTCCGGACGAATTTCCCGTATCCTTGCCGTTGAGAACGATCCCGTTGCTCAGGGGCAGGAGATCCTCAGCCTCGATGATGAGGTGGTCGAGGAAAAGCTCCTGGCGCTTACTGGCGACATCCGCGCTAAAAGCGATCTTGCCCGTGACCTCGAAACCCTGATCTCCTCCGGCACACAGGCCAAGGACCCGATCCGCCTCCTGACCGAGTTCGCCACGGCGGAGCGGGCACATTTTCTCAACCTGCTGCGGGAGAACCAATATGCCCGCAGTAATGCGGCAGCGGAACTCGACCGCGCTAAGCAACTGCTCTCCGCTGCCGCAACGCCCGCAAAGGTGGTTGACGAGAAGGCTTTCGCCCTCCAGAGCATTGAGATTCAGGGCGAGATCCTCGCCCGGCGCAAATCCGCTGAATGGAACCAGCAGCTCTTCGATATTTGCCTACGCCTCAAGGAACTCACGGCCACCTTGCATCAGCTCGAGAACGAACGGGATCTGACCCGCATTCGAGCCCCCGTGTCAGGCGCTATTGAGGAATTCTCCGGCCTCACCCCCGGTAGCTACATCCAGGCGGGGCAAACCGTCGCTTGGGTCTCGCCGGACGGCGGACTGGTGGCGGAAATCTACGTTTCCCCCAACGACATCGGCTTCGTGCGGCCGGGCCAGTCGGTGCGGCTCCAAGTGGATGCCTTCAACTACAATCAATGGGGTGTCATTGATGCGACAGTACTCGACGTGGCGCAGGACTTCACCCTCCATGACAGGAGCCCGGTCTTCAAGGTCCGCTGCGCGCTCTCTCGCAACTATCTCGTTCTCAAGAACGGCGTCACCGGTCACCTGAAGAAAGGCATGACCGTGCGGGCCCGCTTCCTCGTGGCCGACCGCACCCTCCTGCAACTCCTCTACAATGAGATCGACGATTGGCTCGATCCGCTTCTGGCGGGCCGCTGATCCTTCATTTTTCCAAAACGCCAGCGAGCCGCCATGTCGAGCAAGGTCATCAAGTTCAAGCAGCGCGACATCACCGATTGCGGGGCCGCCAGCCTTGCCTCTGTCGCTGCCTTCTATGGCCACAAGCAGCCATTGTCGCGCATCCGCCAGTATGCCTCGACCGACCGCTCCGGGACCACCGTGCTGGGCCTCACGGAAGCGGCCCGGAAGCTGGGGTTCGTTGCCAAGGGGGTGAAGGGCGGCTTCGACAGCCTATACAAAATCCCCAAACCCGCTATCGCGCACGTCGTCGTCAAGGAGGTCCTTCACCACTTCGTCGTCATCCAGTCGATCGACGCGAGGTGGATCACCGTCATGGACCCAGCCTATGGCGAAATCCGCAAGATGCCACACGAGGAATTCAAGACGCAATGGACTGGCGTCCTGGTGCTCTTGGTTCCGGCAGACACCTTCAAGCGCGGCGAAGAGACCACCTCGCCCCTCGCCCGCCTCGCCAGTGTGCTTGCGCCACACAGGGCGGTGATGGCGCAGGCTCTCGTCGGGGCACTGGTGACGACAATCCTCGGCCTCTCGACGGCTATCTACGTCCAGAAGGTCGTTGATCATGTGATCACAGCGGGCAACCGCAACCTCCTCAACCTGATGAGCGTCGCTATGGTGCTGATCCTGGTGGCGCAGATCCTGATCAATCTCCTCAGAAACCGGCTCGTCCTGCAAACGGGGCAGAAGATCGATGTCTACTTGATCCTCGGCTACTACAATCACATCCTAAGCCTGCCCCAGAAATTCTTCGACAGCATGCGCATGGGCGAAATCGTCTCCCGCATGAACGACGCGGTGAAGATCAGGAGCTTCCTGAACGACGTGTCGATCAACATGTTCGTCGACGTGCTGGTGATACTGTTTTCGTTCGGGCTGATGTGCATCTACTCGTGGAAGATCGCCTTGGTCGTGGCGATCTCCATCCCGTTGTACCTCTTCGTCTATTGGACCATCAACCGGCTGAATAGGAAGCGCCAGCGCGCCATTATGGAGAATGCCGCCGATCTGGAGGCGCAACTGGTGGAATCACTTGGAGCTGTCTCCACGATCAAGACCTCCGGCATGGAGAGCTTCGCCAACTTCAAGATGGAGACCCGCTTCGTCAAGATGCTGCACTCCGTCTACAGCTCCGGCCTCATCTCGATCTTCGGAGATAATGCCTCGACTTTCGTCTCGACCATATTCACCATCGTGCTGATGTGGTTCGGAACGACGCTTGTCCTCGATCAGACCGTAACGCCCGGCGAATTGCTGTCCTGCTATACGTTGCTTGGCTATGTCACCCGACCGGTTGCCAGCCTGATCCAAACCAACCGGATCGTTCAGGATGCCTTTATCGCGGCGGATCGCCTGTTCGAGATATTGGACCTGGAGTCGGCAAGCGGCGGGGGCATCGATGCCACCAAGTCCGACCTTGGCAATGTCTGTTTGGAAAACGTGACGTTCCGCCATGGCGCGCAGCCGCATCTTTTCGAGGATCTCAGCGTCACCTTCCGTCGGGGCGAGATGACGGCCGTGGTAGGGGAAAGTGGCTCCGGCAAGAGTACCCTTGCGGCGCTGCTGCAGAATGTCTACCCGCTTGAGGGTGGACGCATCCGGATCGGCCCCTATGCCCTCCAGGACCTCTCGACCGAATCGCTGCTCAAGGTTGTCGCAGCGGTACCGCAATCGATCGACGTGTTCTCGGGCTCGGTGATCGAGAACATCGCCCTTGGCGAGTTCGAGCCGGACATGGAGAAGATCCTGCAAATCTGCGATCAAATAGGGCTACGGGAGTTAGCTGAGCGCTGGCCCGGTGGCTTCCAGGCCTATCTTGGCGAGAACGGCCTACGCCTCTCCGGCGGCGAGAAGCAACGCCTTGCATTGGCTCGGGCTCTCTACCGGGATCCAGAGATCCTGATCCTCGACGAGGCGACCTCCTCTCTTGACTCGATCGCCGAAGCGTTTGTCCTGGGGGTCGTTGAAGATCTGCGTCGGGCTGGTAAGACCATCGTGGTCATCGCTCATCGACTCAGCACCATTCGTGGGGCCGACAAGATCGTGGTCTTGGAAAAGGGGCGGGTTGTTGCGGAGGGAAGGCATGCTGATCTGCTGACAGCTGAAGGCGCTTACGCTCGCCTGTGGCGGGCGCAAACCGGATCCAGTTGACGGGTTCAGGTGGGGGTTATCGCAGAATTTCCGGGATCCTAGGCACGACGACCATTCCAGGCAGGCGATTGGGCGCCGCCTGGGCGGGCCACCTCGACAATCTCCTGAACTCCGGCGCAACGCAGCGAATTCTCACGATTACCATTGTAGGAGGCGAGCCAGCGTTCGAGACTGGTGGCGAAACCGGATGGAAGTTAGCTTTGTCAATTCCTTATAGCGGGACATAACCGAGAACCACGCAGTAGGTCGCCTCGTGTTAGTCCCGGACGATAAATTGCTATGATGCTGCGAACGCTATTGGTCTTAACAACCAGCGCGCACGCCACTGAGCCCATAAACCCGAGTAATTGAGAACGCCGCGTTTTGGGGCGGGCATCATTTCTAGAACGGCTTCGTGGCCTTTAAGCTGGTCAATTTTTCAACCCAAGACGCGTTTTCAGGATTTCATTTCTGTTAAGTCTATAAAATTAGTGGACTATAATGCGTGGTCCCCACGATGGGGCTGGCAATCGAGGCCATGACCTCCTTCAAAGGATTACGCCCATGCGAAAACTGATTTCCGCTGCCCTTGTCGGGCTTGCCCTGGCTGCCAGCTCCGCCGCAGCGCTTGCCGCCGACAAGAAAGTCGTCATCGCCTACCAGACGGGTGCCAATCCATACAATCTCGGCATTGCCAATGGCGATCTTGCCAAGAAGACCGGCTGGGACATCGAATTCCGCCGCTTCAATTCGGGCGCCGACATTTTCGCCGCCATTGCATCCGGCGACGTCCAGATTGGCGATGTCGGATCGAGCCCGTTCGCCGCTGCTGTCAGCAGGGGCATCGACGTGAAGGCGTTCTACATCTCCTCGGTCTCTCGTGACGGCGAAGCCCTGGTGGTGCGGCCCGAGATCAAGTCGCCGGCCGACTTGCGGGGCAAGAAGCTCGCCGCAGCACCCGTCTCGACTGACCATTACCAGCTTCTCGCCGTACTCAAGCAGGAAGGTATCACGGAGAAGGAAACCCAGGTCATCGCCATTCCGCAGCCCGAAATCGTCGCTGCCTGGAAGCGCGGTGACATCGATGGCGCCTTCGTCTGGGATCCGGCACTCTCCGAACTCAAGAAGAACGGAAAGGTCCTGCTCACAGCCGGCCAGGTCGCCGATCGTGGCGCTCCGACCTTCAGCGCACTTGTCGTGACCGGTGAATTCGCCAAGGCCAATCCCGACTTCCTCGGCCAGTATGTCCGGCTGATCGATGGCTACACAACGTCATACCTGACCAACCCAGCTTCCTGGGGACCGGACTCCGAGAGCGCCAAGGCGATCGCCAAATTGCAGGGCGGCACGGCGGCCGAGAATTCGGAGCAGCTGAAGACGACGGTTGTTCCGCCACTCGATGAGCAGGTTTCCGATAAATGGCTGGGCGGTGGTGACAAGAGCGCCGTCGCGAAAATCCTCAAGGACACTGCGGGCTTCCTGAAGGACCAGAAGAAGATCACCGCCATCAAGGACAGCTACGCCGCAGCCGCCGACCCGCAATATGTGCAGGCCGCCAAGGCCTCCAACTAGACATCCCTGAACGACATTCGGTTCTGGCTGGCGGCAATCTCGCCAGCCAGACTGCCTGGAGGCCACCATGCTTCGAATTCGCGACGCCAGCGTCACCTTTCCAGCTTCCGACGGCCAGGACGTTCACGCGCTCGATCACGTCTCGCTCGACATTGCACCTGATTCCATTGTCGTCGCCGTCGGTGCTTCCGGATGCGGCAAGTCGACATTGCTCAACGCAATCGCCGGCTTCTTGCCGCTCACCGAGGGCACGATCACTCTGGATGGAAAGGAGATTGTCGCGCCCGGCGGCGATCGTGGTGTCGTCTTCCAGAAGGATACCTTGTTGCCCTGGGCCAATGTGCTGGAAAATGTTGCTCTCGGCCTGAAATACCGGGGCGTGCGGCGCAGCGAACGCCATGAGCGATCAAGGCGTCTGCTGGAACTGGTCGGGCTCGCCGATTTCGCCGAAAAGCCGCCCTATGAACTGTCCGGCGGCATGCGCCAGCGCGTCGGCATCGCGCGAGCCCTGGCCACCGATCCGAAGATCCTGCTGATGGATGAGCCGTTCGGCGCCCTCGACAGTCTGACGCGCGAGACAATGCAGCAGCTTCTGGCCTCGGTCTGGGCCAAGACCGGCAAGCAGATCCTGTTCATCACCCATTCCATCGAGGAAGCCCTCACGCTCGGCACGACCATCGTTGTGATGTCTCCACGACCTGGCCGTATCGTTGCCAGGTTCGAGGCCGATTTCGTCCGCGAGTTTGCCAGGAGTGGCGACATCGGGCCGATCCAGTCCCACCCTCGTTTCATTGAACTGCGTCAGGAAATCCGCTCGCTGATCCACCAGCCGGAAGGCGCCCGCACAGGAACCTTGCAATGACGCTTGCCGCCAATTCTCCGACTTCGTTCCCACCTTCGACGACCCAGCGCAGGCCGTCCCTCCGGCCACGCCGATCCGCGTCGACAAGCACGCTCGGCATCAGCTTGGTCACGCTGGCTGCGCTGATTGCGTTGTGGTTCATCGCCGCGCGCTTTGGCTGGGCGTCGCCGCTGTTCCTGCCGTCTCCGGCCGAGGTGCTGACCCAGTTCAGTGCCGTCTGGGCCGACGGTTATGCCAACGGCACGCTTCTCGACCACACACTGGCAAGCCTGGGCCGTATCGCGGCGGCGCTCGGCGTCGGCATTTTCCTTGGCATTCCGCTTGGCCTGCTGATGGGCCTCAATCGCTGGGTCAAAGGCATCTTCAGCGTGCCGATCGATCTCTACTGGGGCTTGCCGCCGCTGGCCTACCTGCCGCTGCTGATCATCTGGCTGGGCATCGGCGAGACTTCCAAGATCGTGCTCCTGTCGCTGTCAACCTTTGCCCCAATCTGCTTTGCCGCACAGGCCGGTGTCCGGTCAGTGCCGGTTGAACGCATCAATGCCGCGCTGTCGCTCGGCGCCAGCCGGCTGCAACTGTTCACCACCATCATCCTGCCGTCCGCATTGCCGGAAATCATGACCGGCCTGAAGATTGCCATCGGTGCCGGATTGTCGACGCTGGTCGCGGCCGAGCTTATCGCGGCCCAGTCGGGCCTTGGCTACATGATCATGTCGGCCGCCAATTTCCTCGCCACCGACGTCGTCTTCGTCGGCCTCATCGTCATCGCCATCCTTGCCTTTGCCTTCACCAGCGGCATGCGCTGGCTGGAGCACCATCTCATCCCCTGGAAGGGCAAGCTCTGAAGCTTGCCTGCCCACACATTCCAAATCGCTGAAGGAACAATCCGATGCCCAGCAAGCCGCTCGACCTCTACTGGTACCTGCCGACGCATGGCGATGGACCGTATCTCGGCACCGACGAGCGCCACCGCCCGGCAACCTTCGGCTATCTCAAGGAGATCGCCCAGGCCGCCGACCGGCTTGGCTTCAAGGGCGTGCTGCTGCCCACGGGGACGCGGTGTGAGGACGCCTGGATCGTAGCGGCCGGGCTGATCCCGCTCACCGAACGGCTGAAGTTCCTCGTGGCGCTTCGGCCGGGCAGCGGAACACCGGCCCTGTTTGCCCGTCATGCCGCCACCTTGGACCGCATCTCCGGCGGCCGCGTCCTGCTCAATGTCGTCACCGGTGCAGATCCAGCCGACCTCGCCGGCGACGGCAACAAGCTCGGCCATGACGAGCGCTATGCGCAAACCGACGAGTTCCTGACCATCTGGCGGCGGATCCTTTCGGGTGAGCCAGCGGATTTCGAGGGCAAGTACCTGTCCGCCCACGGCACCGACATTTCCTTCCCGCCGGTTCAGCAACCCCATCCGCCACTCTGGTTCGGAGGCTCTTCCGACGCCGGCATTGCAATCGCCGCCAAGCATGTGGACGCCTATCTGAGCTGGGGCGAACCGGTGGACCAGCTTGCTGAGAAGATCGATCGCGTGAGGAAAGCAACGGCTGCACAAGGCCGCACGATCCGTTTCGGCCTTCGCATTCATCTGATCGTACGCGAAACGGAGGATGAGGCCTGGGCTGCCGCTGACCGGCTGATCAGCCACGTCACCGACGACCTGATCGCCGAAGCCCAGAACGGATTTGTCCACATCTCGGAATCCGTTGGGCAGAAGCGAATGTCGGCACTTCATCAGGGCCGGCGCGACCGGCTGGTTGTCGGTCCGCATCTGTGGGCTGGACCTGGGCTGGTGCGTGGCGGCGCGGGAACGGCGCTGGTCGGCAATCCCGACAATGTTGCAGCGCGCATACGTGAGTATCAGGACATCGGCATCGAAACGATCATCGCGTCCGGCTACCCGCACCTGGAAGAGGCGTTCAACGTCGCCGAACTGCTTTTCCCCAAACTCGGGTTGAGTGGCGAAGCCGCACCCGTGGAGCGAAGCTGGGACGTCGAGTTCGGACGCGGTGTGCCTTCCAAGGTCGCAGCATCCGCATCGTAGGGCACGCCATTTGTTAATTCGCCAAGGTTGGCTTCAAGCGACAAACGGAAGTTTCGGCAACTTAGCGCGCGCCGTACCAGCGGCCCACCAGCCGATTGTCGGCCTCTGATTCATAGGTGAACTTCCTGAGGCTCTCACCTAATAGCTGCTCTGCGCAGCAGTCGGTCGTTGAGGTCAGCTTTGCCGATCTTTGACATAGTCTTCCAGGACGATGTGGTGGGTGGGTCTAGAATGCGCTGAACCTGGCACGCATTACGATCGGCAGCCCATTCTCTGTCTTGCCGACAATTAGATGCGTGGCCCCAGGAGGCAAAGAGCCGTCGGGATTGGCCTCTACGGCTTCGCCCCGTTCGATCAAACCTCGTACGAACGCCGCTTTCTCGGCGTCGTCCGGGACGATTAGATCGGCCTCCCTTTTAGATGGCACCTTCGCTCTCTCAATCAAGTTCCACTATCATATTGCCCAACTTATCATTGGCATCTACAGCCGCAATCGAATAGCAGCCTATCCAAGCGCGCGCCGCCGGGGGCCATCACCAGCCGATGTGACTTTAGGTTATGTCCGTGATCCAGCCGAGCCTCAGGCAAGACCACCTTGCCATAGTCCACGCGACCTCGGCAAAACAGATCGTCGACGAACATCTGAGCCGCGGTCGCTGCGCCCAGAGGCTGTACCGAAGACAAGTCGCCGGCCGCGCTTAATGCGACGAAATGGCAACTCTGAGATGGCGTCTTGACGAAGAGCACCCCGCTGATGCCGTAGTCGTCTGCGGGCAACGCTGTCTCGGCCAGGTCTTCCTGTGCGGTAGTGGGGGCAGCCACGGCAGCTCGCGCCGGCGGCACATGGGCAATACTCGCTGCGGAGTGCAGAGAGAGGATCAAACGACGCACGTAGATTGCCTTGATGATCGGCGGGTATCTGGCATCCACCGAGCCAGCTGCGATCACCATATTCGCGGCCACTTGGGCGTACCAGTTGGGCACCACCGGCGAAGCTTTGATCGCAGTTATGAGAATGCCAGCCAGATCGCTTGCAACTGATAGCAATTCAGCCTCCGTCGGCATCGCCGGATTTTGCGCCTTGGCGGAAAGAGCCGTACCGAGCGACTCGAAGAACGCGCCTGTAAAAACTCGCGAGAACGAGTGCGGCTCGGAGGAAAGGTGTGCTGCCGGAGCGGAATTGGGGAGCGTGCTCGGATCTTGGTACGCAAAGGAATTCACTGCGTTGCGCAGGCAGTCCGCATCTACAGTGTCCGGATGCCGCGCGCGGATGGCCGCTCCGAGCTGCTCAGCGAGGCGAGAAAGCCGTGAGTTCCTGTACAGGCGGCCGCATGTATCCTCCAGTATGCTGGTGCGGAGCGACGGTAGCTGGATGGCCGACAAGATGGCGCTGATGTCCGCGAAAGATTCATGGAATGCCGCGACTTCCTGGCTGCCTACGTCCCACAACTCCGGCTTGAAGGAGTCCAACACCGCGTGTCCCATCTCGTGGCAAACCACATCGGGGCTCTCTCCCGAATAGACGGTGCCCGTTGGAGAGTGGCCGTGGAAGAAGTTAAGCGCCGTGCGATCATAATAGGCGTTGAGATCGACTCCTTCGTCGAGGATGACCTTCAGCGTCGCACCGACCTGCCACTTCGTCAGCGGAACGCGCGCCGACCAGAAGTCTGCGCCCCGTCGCAACGCTTCGGCTGCAGTCCAATACCTGAAATCGGCCGCTCCGGGAGGATATACGCTTGGCTTTGGAGCAGGCTTGGGAAACCCAAAGGCAAGAGGCTTCCTGGAAAGGTCTGGAATGGGTCGGCTAACCAGTACCCCCGTTCCAGGATCGTCCTCCCATACGGAAACCGAATTGCTTCCCTCCGTCTTGGCCGTCTTCATCGAACCTTTCGCCTTCGCCACTGCCTCCTCCTCTTTGGTTTCGATTGAATGGAACTTCGAACTGCTCGCCGCAGCGGTGCCAAATTGGTGCTGTCCGCCTACGTGTGTCGGAGAGCGTTCCACGTCGCAATTAGGAGGCAAAGCGGACACGTTCTGGCAGCAATTTGGCCACAAGACGCGATGGAGCATCAACCGTGCCGCGCCGCCTCAACCGCGGCGACGGCGACGTTGCGGAGCACTGTCAGCCAGAGCAGCAGGCGTGGTTCCTGGAAGATCAGCGCGCGTTCGGCAGACCCCATGCACCGGTTTGCCGTCGATGGCGCAACGGCCGCTGTCGGCGGTCTCCAGTCCGACAAGAATGCGCGACAGCATGGTCTTGCACGAGCCGCCGGCGCCGTGATGACCAGGCATTCGCCCGACCGGACGTCGAGGGATAGCGGCGAAGCATCGAAGGACTTTTCTACACTAGCGGCACGGTGCTGGTCTCGCGGCTCGGCTACAATTTCTGGAACACGCCGCGCTACCGCATCGCTGCTCTTGTCGGGCTACAATTTCTGGAGCAAGAGCTACGACGCCGTCGGTTGCGCGCAGCGGATTTGCGTACCAGCCATCCCAACCAACGTCGGTATCATCAGCCAGGACAACGATTGGCATCGCTGCGACTCGGCCTGGCCGGCAGACGCAACTCACCGAACGACTCAGCCTCTCTGGCGACGTGGCGTTTCGGTTCACGCGGCTTGACGGCAAGGATCGCCACCATCTGCGCCCCGGGATCAACCCGCTTCCCGACGACGGCGACGGGCATGGCGTCCAGCTCGAGGCGGTGTTGAACTACAAGGTCACGAATTTGTTCAAGATCGGCCGCTGCCAATGCGCGGCATCTACTGGCACCGCGCATTTCGAGGAGACGCCGCTCGGGGGGAGGCCGAAGGAACTGCATTGGGAGGCTGAGCGGTATGGCGTGTTCGTGCAGGCAGGCCTCAAGTTCAACTGAGAAAGCACCGCCAGCACCAAGTTGCCGTTGGACAATCCACAGTGTTGTGAGAAGCCGCATGCTCACACTCTCCTCAACTGCACCAAGACGGCTGAGGCTCGCGAATGGGGACGGCAGCTGCGGCAGCTCGCACACGAGGCGTACGCCCTTAAAGCGCAATCACCGTAGTTGGACGGAGGAGGTCTAGCACGCGGTCCCGAAGCGGCTGCCATTCCCTGCGCAGATGGAACTGTTCGGGGCGTGGGCGGAGCAGCGGTCTCGGCCTATCGCGGTCGCACGGGGTGCGCTCGCCCTCACGGTCCGACTGAATGGCTGCCACCGGCGCTGTATGGGCTTGATTTCCAGATTCGCGCGCGCGAAATCGGCGGGAGGCGGAACGCCCCGTTTAGTTGAAGTCGCCCTGGTCTTACCTTCTGCAACGGCCAACGCCGAGGTATCGTCGCCCTGCAGAACGGCCCGGAGACCTGTCCGCCCATAGGGCGCGCCGTTACGGGACAATCCGGTCGAGAAAAGAATCGAATGCAGCAGCAACAGAGCGAACCACAAATCGATGCTCCGGCCGCACGCGGATAAAACCCTTTTCGATGTCCACTATCCCGTCCTCGGCCAGCATAGCCAAGCCTTTAGCTGAATCGAGCAAACGGATCGTATCAGATCCGTGGGCGGCACAGATTGCAGGCACATCGGCCTCGAGATCGCACATTAGTCGCTCGATGATTGCAGCTCGCACGCGGTCGTCGTCGCTAAGGCGGCAGCCCTTTGACGTCGCCAGACGGCCAGCTGCGACGTGTCCGATATAGGACTCCCGTGTAACCTCATTCTGGACGTACCCCTCGCCGACACGGCCGATAGCCGACGCGCCGAAACCGATCAGGGTTTTGCAGGTGTCGCCCGAGTAGCCCAGCGAGTTGCGCCGCAGGCGACCGGTTTTCTGGGCCAGCGCGAGCTCGTCATCCGGCAAGGCGAAATGGTCAAGCCCGATCTCTCGGTAGCCGGCGGCAATCAGCGTCACGGCCACGGCCGCCTCCTGTTCGGCGCGGGCAGCGCTGCCCGGAAGAGATGCGTCCTCGATGAGGCGCTGATTCTTTATGAAGGACGGAATGTGCGAGTAACCGAACACCGCGAGCCGGCTGGGGCGCATGGCGACCGCCGTCCTCGCGGTCTCGACGCAAGACTGCACCGTTTGATGCGGGAGACCGAAGATGAGGTCGAAGTTGATGCGGCTTATTCCGTTGCGACGCAGCATTTCGACGGCGGCCACCGTTTGTGCTTCACTCTGGACCCGGTTGATCGCTTTTTGAACAATGGGGTCGAAGCTCTGCACGCCGAGGCTCGCGCGGCTGACGCCGGCTGCTCCTAAGGCATCGGCCATCTCGGCCGTGAGCGTGCGTGGGTCAATCTCGACGGCGACCGTAGCTGTTTTCGTGAGCGCAAAGCGGTGGCGCAGGAATCCCATCAGAGCGAGGAAATCAGCTGGCCCGATGAGAGTCGGCGTTCCGCCGCCGAAATGAACGTCGCTCACAGGCAGCGCCTGCGGCGCTCGTTCTGAGACCAAACGGATCTCGTCAAGCAGCACCGCCAGATAGTTGTGGATCGGTGCATTATGGCGGGTGATGGTGGTGGGGAAGCCGCAATACCAGCACATTGATCGGCAGAACGGAACATGGAAATAGAGTGACACCGGATCGTCAGCCGGCAGGTTCCTGAGCCATTCCTCATAAGCCTCGGCTCCAACCGCCCCAGAGAACTCCGACACAGTCGGATAGATGGTGTACCAAGGCAGGCGGGCCTCGCGATATTTTGTCAGTGAGGTTTGCAACAGGTACCGTTCCTATGCTGATAACTGTCATCCCTACCACCGCGCTCGCCTGTGTCTTTGCGCTATGTCAGTCCGTTCCGTCTTCACAAAACCTGTATTTCGCAGCAATCTTTTGGCTGGATGGTGATGGTATGAGCACCTCGCCGTCAGCGACAAGCGCACCATCACCTTCCCAAAGACACCGCCCCGCGTCCCCACGTAGTGTGAAGGCGGTTGATCGCTCATTTTCAGCATGAATCATGCGGAGAATCCTATGAGCGACAGTATGAGCCATCATCGAACATTCGAGATTTTGACGGCGGAGCCTGTGCGTCCCGACGATTGCGGAAGCCGGCCGGGAAGGAGAGGTTCTCTACTTCGGTGAGGTCGATGCATCGGACACAAGCATGCGCCGCGTTATCTAACGGATCGCCGCCAAGTTCGATCGGATCCACCTCTGCTACGAGGCGGGCTCGCACGTACGGCCCTATGCCGCCACGCTAACCGCAACACACGGCTGCGCAAATCGACCGGCCCCGGCGATCGCCTGTTGCCCAATCCGCCCTCAGACGCGCAATTCTCAACCGAGGACTCTAGCGTCAGCCGGTGCCGAAGCCGGTCACAGCATTTTGTCCGAGTCCGATTGACGACAATCTGTGTTCAGATCCAGACATCCTAGGGGTTAGGATCAAGCCGGCCAGAGGGCGACTCCTCCGATTTGTGGTCGCTGCTCACAACCCGTTTGGTGGCACGCCAATTGCATATTCATAGCCATGATACGTGTTCCGACATGGCTCGTCGCGCAGTCTTTAGCCCAGGAGTTCACATGACATTCGCCCGAACGCAATACAGGCTGCGCATCCCATGGGACCCCCCAGCTCGGTTGGATCTCGCTGCGATCGGCAGACAGGATTGCCATCCCGAAGACCGCTTTCAGCCTGTTGTCAGCTGGGGCTGCCATAAGGGTTCTCGTAAAACAAACATTCAGGAGAACTTATGACTCGACCACATGAATATCGGCCGCTTCGCCGGCTGTCCCAACGGGACATAACACCAGATCCTCTTCAAATCCGTGATGATCCAAAAGGAAAACGAAACATGCCTACCTCAGAAAAAGACGCTGTGGGGCGCTCGAGGCTCCAGAAATTGCGGTCTCGCTGGCCACGAACGATCCTTGCTGCCACGGCGTTGGCCATTGTAATGACCGCTCCAGCTCCAGCCGTCACCCTAGACGTTGACAAGCACTACTCCGACCAAAGCTGGGGTGTTGAAAGCTGGAAAAGCTGGAGTTGTATACTTCGGCTCCTTTGCATTAGCGATCCACAGGTGAAATGATCGCTGTCGCAGGGGAAATGGGCAGAGCGGCACAAGACGCCGTTCGCGTCGCTCAAATACATAAACAATCCCATGTTTCTGGCGCCGAGTTGCAGGCGGGCGACATGGTGGGGCGGCGATGGACCTGTACCGCAGCAGCGTGGCCATGAGCAGCGACCCGAGCCCTGCGCCACGCTGCAGGACCTCGATTTCGGACCAAGCCTCAAGTCAGCAACTCGCCTTGCTTCTCGGAAAGCATAAGGCGTTGTGGGGCGGATAAGCAGCGCGATATGGCCGCAGCGATCACGAAGCTTCATGATCTTTTCCCCTGTTCAGACGGTCAGGCTGCCTTCGCCGCCGGCTTGGCTGCCTTGACATGGGTTATACTGCGGCGACCTCGACGCCGACCGGAACGTCACCGTCAACCGTGGCGCGACGCACGACCCGGTGCTGGTCGCCATAGTGTTAACCGCATGATGCTGGGTAGCACGGTTGTCCCAGATAGCGACGTCGCCTACTTGCCAGCGCCACCGCACGGTATTTTCCGGGGCAGTGACGTAGGACTGGAACACCTCGTAGAGTTTGGCGGAATCGCTCTTGGAAAAGCCTACTAGCCCGAAAAATTCAGGGTGGTTGGCGGATGTGGCGCAAGCCGTTGAAATGACGTAGGATTTGGTTGCTAAAGCCGATCCGAATCATTTCCCGGAGACCACACCCGCCAACCACCTTGAATTTTTCGGGTTAGGTAGCAAACGCCACTACATCCCTGGAACGCCGTTCGAAGGTAAACCTGAAGAAGGACCAATTTAGTTGCTGCCTTAGGGGCCGTTCGAAGTACCCGGATTCTGCTCTACCCGGGAATGACCACAGCATTGAGGCCGGCAGCGCTATCTTTCGGGATCCGAAAGATAAGGCTTCGGATTGTTTGCGGGCGTGGCGCGAGCCAGCGGCCAATCAACTCTCCAAGCGATGGCGGACAAAGACGGCAGGGACCATGATGACGTCGGGTGTCACCGTCGCCGACGGGACTACCACCGGCACCATCCTCAATCAGCGCAGAGCTGTCCGTGCTTTCCTGAAGAGCTACAAACACATCGACCTTGTCGTGTGCGAGCCGACAGGCGGCCATGAAAGCCTGCTGCTCGAAGAGTGCCTGCGCGCCGGCATTGCCTGCCATCGCGCCGACACGCTCAAGGTCAAGAGCTACATCCGCTCCTTCGGCACGCACGGCAAGAGCGATGCCATCGATGCCGCGATGTTGAGAGCCTACGGCCGTGAACGCTGGGCAAAACTGTCCCTTTGGCAAGCTCCGGACCCCGACGAGACCCGCTTGCGCGCCCTGGTTCGCCGCCGCCAGGAACTCATTGCCATCAAAATCGCAGAGAAGAATCGTGCCAAGGCACCTGGCGGCCGCAAGCTCGCGACCTCTTTCGAGGCCGTGGTCAAAGTCGTCGAGCGCCAGCTCCAAATCATCGATGTCGAGATCCGCGAACTGATCGCCAACAGCAGCGCCCTTAAGCATCGAGCCGCCATCTGCACAGCCATGGACAGTCTCGGCCCGATCGTGGCGGCTAAGCTCTTGGCTATCCTGCCCGAACTCGGCTCCATGACACGCCGTAAAGCTGCAGCCCTTGCTGGCCTTGCACCACACCCAAACGACAGCGGACAAAAGCAAGGCTACCGAAAAATCCGCGGCGGACGCCCTGATGTCAGAACCGCGCTGTTTATGCCGGCCCTGCGCGCCGCAGCTGGAAAGGGCGAATTCGCCCCCTTCTACAAACGCCTCGTCACCAACGGCAAAAAGCCAATGCTGGCAATCGCTGCCGTCATGCGAAAGATCATCGTTACCCTAAATGCAAGACTAAGGGACGCCGCCATTTCTCAGAGTTGATGACGCTTACTGACCGGGCCATGCATGCCGGCCTCGCTCGTGACCATCATGTCGCATCAGTGGGGCATCTCGCCTGACGCACCAGAGGCGCCACTGAATGATGTCTCAATGTCGAGGCTCCAACAAACAGAAGCTGTCGTCATTGAACGAAACTGTCGCTTATCGAACGGACGAACCATATTCGAGACGTTTGCTTTCGTTCTCAGCCCTGACCCTCAAGGCAAAAAAGAAGCAAGCGCTATCCAAGGTCCGCCGGCAAACTTGAGTGTCAGCGCGCAGCTACGTTGTCAGGATGGCACGTCACTTGCACGGTCAAATCTAGAAACCGTGACGGTCTGCTCACAACCAGCGGAGAAAACAACATGAAATAACAGCCTATTGCGCAAGTATATGGCTTCGATTCATCACATTTTTTCTTGAACCACCATCGTGACAGGTGGGGAACACGGCGAAAAGCGCAGCTCGATCCGCACCGTTATCGATCCTGGGATCGTGGGACAGGGAAGGATTCGTGTTCGACGTCCTTCCCTTTTTAATCTTTGAACGGAGATCAAGAATGAACATTAGGAGCCTTCTCCTCGGCTCGGTTGGGGCCATGATCGCCGTTTCCGACGCTCGCGCCGACGCCATCGTCGTCGCCGAGCCAGAGGTCGCTGAATACATCAAGATCTGCGACGTCTACGGCTCGGGCTACTTCTACATCCCCGGCACCGAGACCTGCCTGCGCACCGGCGGCTATGTCCGTTACGACATCGGCCTCGGCGATGTCGGATCCTATGACCACGCAAGAACCTCGGCCGTCGGGGCCGGCGAGGATCAGGGCACATGGCAAAACAACACGCGCTTCACATTCCAAACTTGGACCGGCCAGGAGACCGAACTCGGCACGTTGAAGACCTATACCGAAACCCGCATGAACTTCGGTAACCACAACCCTTCGGGTCCGGACAATCCTCATGATCATGCCTTCAACGGAGGCATCACCTTGACTTACGCCTGGATTCAGCTCGGTGGCCTCCGAGTTGGCAAGGACTGGTCGGCCTTCGACATGTTTATTGGCTGCGCGGGCGACGTGTTCGATCAGATGCTTGTTCCGTACGGCGCCTTCGATACCAATGTGGTTCAGTACTATTTTGACGCGGGCAATGGCTTTTCGGCCGTGATTTCCCTCGAAGAAGGCTCGGACGCGGTCGGCACCATCGACGGCTACGTTCCGCACGTAGTCGGCGGCGTGAAAAACACACAACACTGGGGCGCGATCACCGGCGTTGTCGCTTACGATAGCAACTACGACTCTGTGGCCAGCAAGGTCCGTGTCGACGTCAATGTCACCCACGAACTGTCGCTTTTCGGAATGTTCGGCTACGGCTCCAATGGCAAGCTCAACGATGACTCCACTAACGCAAGCGACGCTCATGGTCGCGGCTTCTACAAACATTGGGGCGGCAACTGGGCATTCTGGGCTGGCGCCAAATACAAATACAACGAGACAACTTCGTTCAACGTTCAGCTCTCGGGCGACCAACTCAAGAACTATGGTTTCGCTACGAACGTCGCCTATACGGTCGTTCCAGGTTTCACGATCACAGCCGAAGTCGACTTTGACCACTACGGCGACTTCCCCCTTGCGATGGTCGACCCTTCCAACGTGAACTGGACTAACGCCGACAAAAAGAACAGCGTCGGCGGCATCCTCCGTTTCGAACGCTCATTCTGACGGGATTGACCTTGCATCGCGGTGGCAATTGAGCGGACCAATCCCGCAACACTCTAAGAGAACAACGCATGGAAGCGCGGCGAGACTGGAAGCCTCGACCTCAGGCCGCTCCATGTTCGAGATCTGGTCCTCGACGATTGTGCAGGCCACATTCATCGCTCGGACGTTCATAGCCAGGGCACGCGTGAGCTTGTTTCGGTCGTGCAAGGAAGCATCAAGGTCCCCGTCGGCTCAGAGACAATGACATTGCACGCAGGCAAAGCTGCGGCATCGTTGCCAATCTAGCCGCACTCCTATGCCGCGGACGATTAGCCTATTTCGTTTCGCTGGCAGTGCTCAAACTCGGAGACTCGTCCAGGATGATCGGCACCGGGTTGCCATGAGCGACTGCCCAGACAAAGTGGCGCCGAGCGCCTTGACGGGATGGGCGTTCAAACCGTCGATCCGGGCTTTGGTCGCGCGGTGACCGTCGATCACGGTGACCATTTCCGCAATCGCGCGACAGCGGTGTCAGAAGGCACTCGACGTGACCCATCGTGCCCATCGTTCCACACTGACAGGCGCGTTCGGCAGCCTACGCTTCCATTCCCAGGGCAGTAGTTCGTGCAGACGCGAGGCGGGAAGATCGGCTATGCGGGCCAGGACGTCGGCAAGCCAGGCTTTCGGGTCGACGTCGTTGAGGCCTGCCGTGGTGATGAGGGTGTTCGAGCGCATCAAGCAGCATGGACAGCGCCTGCATCTGCAACGCGATGCCGAACGGCAACCTGGTTGTAGAATCCCCATGGCCTCGGGTGAGCAGCCCACACCGGATCGCAGACTGTTCTCTTCGAGCGTTCGTGAGACGCTTTGCAGACGGCGAGGATTGTCAGCTTCTCGACAGCTTGCCCGAGTAGTTTTGAGCCTCCGGTGACCTATAAACGTGAGACCAGCTTGGACCTACCTAACTTCAATCCAACGGATCCGGCTTGGCGGGAGACGTTCGACGCCATGCAACGGCAGCAGGCGGCACACGCCGGGCACAATGGCTTTGAGCAGCACTTGCTGCGCGAGGCGCGCCGAGCCGATGCCGCGCCCGTCGCAGGGGTCCATGCGCCTCGGGACCGCTGTTATCCTCGTCTGTCTGATAAAGACCGGAGCCTCATCGACGCGGCGGTCAAAGCCGGGGTTGCGCGCCGGGATCTGAAAGGGCAAACGGCCAAGAGTTATGCAGCGACCCTTCGCAGATTAGCGGATGATCTCGGGTCGCAAGGCAAGACGCTTTCTGCGCTCGATCACCAATCCTTGATTGCTTACGCTAAAAGTTTCTTTGCCCATGACGGGACAATGGTGGCCGCGTTGACGGTGCTTCGTAAGCACCGCGATCCCAGCGCTCCTGCTGGCGGACGTCTGCGCAATGAACCCCCTGTGGAAGACAAGAACCTCATCGAGGGGGCTGTAAAGGCGGCGGCGGCGCGCCGGGGATGGCTACCGAGCACGGCCCGGCAGTGTGATAGGACTCTTCGCAGATTGGCGAAATCTCTCGGCCCTGGCCAAACGATTACTGCACTCGATCACAATTCCTTGGTCGCACATGTCAAGTCATTCGGGGACCGGGATAAGGAGGCAATGAGAGCCGCGCTGACGGTGCTTCGTGAATATCGTGAGCCCGGTACTTTAGCTGATCGCAGGCCTCCCCATAATGGTCCCTCCATGGAAGGCGGGCGCCTCATCGATGATGTGGCTCGTGTCGGCGGACGCCCAGAGACGACACCCGCCACCGGGTTGAATATCATTCGTGATTGCCGCAGCAGCATCTGGAAGGGTCCTTTCGGGGCGGACGGCTCTCGGCAGGCGGAGGAACAGGCCGTCCAGTCGCCAGTGCTGTCTGTCAATCCAGAGGAGCTTCGGCGACTGTTGGACGATCAACCCGACCGCTCGCGGTCAAGTTTCAATTCAGCGGAGCTTTGGGAGGGGGTGGATCAAGCTGGTCAGCTGCCAGCCGACAGTTGGGGCACGGCGAACTTTTGGCAAGGTGTGCCCTCACCTCCCTATTCGCCGGCAGGCGCTGTTGATCAGCCAAGCCCAGCCCTCCCCTCGCCGGGGCTGGCTGTCAATCCAGAGGAGGTTCTGCGAGGGGCGGATCAGCCGGAGCAGTTGAGACCAGCGAAGAGGCAGAGGACGCTGAGCAATCCCCAAGGGGATGCCATTGAGCGGCAACTGAGCGCGATCGGCAATTCAGGCGGTCGCGTGCTGCAGGCCCCCATCCATCAACTGGCTTCGTCGTCAAGGGAAGCGCAGCCCATAATGCAGGGGAGCGGGCAAGATTACATACCAGCGCCGCACGCCGGAGGTGGTGGGGCGATCTTAGGCGCCTCGGCGCTGCAGCCGGATCGTTCAACAACGGTTTGCGTAGGTGGCGACAAGCGTCCTCTTTATTCCGAAGATGCGTCCCTCATGGAGGGTCTCAGGGCGGCACTCATCGCCCGTGGGGCCAAGGACGGCACCGTCACGCTCCATGTGAATTGTCTTCTCAACTTCAGTCGTTGGCTCGTTGAAAACGACAAGCAGGGCATTGCTCCTCGGCTTCACGACAAGTCGCTGGACGACGACGTCAAGGAGCTCGAAAGAAACGGGGGGTCGTCGTCCATCGTTCCGGCTCTCAAGTATCTGAAGACATACCAGGCGGGCGCACCCGCGCCAACGATAGGACGTACTGTCCCGACTCCTTATCCCGACGACGCGGCCCTCATCAAAGAGTACAAATCAGCAGCGCCTGCGAGCGGGCTCAGTCCATATACCGCCATGAACTACGCAAGTGCCCTTAGCAGTTTCGGTCACTACCTGCGTCAAAACAACATGCCGGGCATTGCTGCTCGGCTTCATGACAAGTCGCTGGATGAAGATGTCAATCGCTATCCCAGTACCGACAAACGGGCCAGAATCGCACTGGCTCACCTTCGCAAGTCACTGCCGCGCAGCGAAGCGTTGGAACCTGAGCGCCAGATTGCCCCCGTGCCGCGCGCTGCCGGATCTCCAGTGGCCCTCCCCGGGGAAGGTTACGATCAGGATCAACTTTGGGAGATGCTGGAAGAAGCTGGCCCACCGTCTTCCCTCGCGCCAACCGCGCGCCATTCCCAGGCCCCGGATTTCGGAGAGGCCGTTCGTCACTTGAACTGGCGCCACGCCCACCAGCGCGCGCCAGACGAGTTGATCGCTGCGCTGGACAGGAGCAACCTCATGCCGAACCAGGAGGTTCAACTGACCAGCTTTTTGATTGATGGCGAGCGCTACACGGCGGGTTGGTTGCCGCTAGGGGGTAGGCCGAGAACCCCACTCAATCCGCGAGGCGTTGCCATTCGCCTCAGATATCGACCGGAAGCCGCTCCGCTGCCCAACTCGCGGCCGGGGAATCCCACCTGGCCACAGCTGTTCGACCGGACGATGGAACCACCCAGGGCGGTTTCCGCAAGGGCTGAGGGGGCGGCAGGACTGAATGACGTTCAGCTCGTCCATCACGCTGAAGTTGGACCGATGAGTGAAGCTGCGTCAGCGGCAACGCCGAGGGCTCCGTCGGACATCTACGGCGGCCTTGACTCTCTGGTTCATTTGCCGGTCACTCCGCAGGAGCTGCGGGATGATGCCCACTATGCGCCGGGGTTTCCGCGCCTACCATCCGACGTTCAGCTACAGCTCGTCCATCACGCCGAAGTCGGGCCGATGAGTGAAGCTGCGTCAGCGGCCACGCCGAGGGCTCAGTCGGACATCTACGGCGGCCTTGACTCTCTGGTTCATTTGCCGGTCACTCCGCAGGAGCTGCGGGATGATGCTCACTATGCGCCGGGGCTCCCGCGCCTACCATCCGACGTTCAGCTCGTCCATCACGCCGAAGTCGGGCCGATGAGTGAAGCTGCGCCCGCGGCCACGCCGAGGGCTCCGTCGGACATCTACGGCGGCCTTGACTCTCTGGTTCATTTGCCGGTCACTCCGCAGGAGCTGCGGGATGATGCCCACTATGCGCCGGGGCTCCCGCCCCTACCATCCGACGGTCAGCCCGTCCATCACGCCGAAGTTGGACCGATGAGTGAAGCTGCGTCAGCGGCAACGCCGAGGGCTCAGTCGGACATCTACGGCGGCCTTGACTCTCTGGTTCATTTGCCGGTCACTCCGCAGGAGCTGCGGGATGACGCTCATTATGCGCCGGGGCTCCCGCGCCCACCATCCGACGTTCAGCTCGTCCATGGGCCGATGAGTGAAGCTGCGTCAGCGGCAACGCCGAGGGCTCAGTCGGACATCTACGGCGGCCTTGACTCTCTGGTTCATTTGCCGGTCACTCCGCAGGAGCTGCGGGATGACGCTCACTATGCGCCGGGGCTCCCGCGCCCACCGTCCGACGCTCAGGTCGGAGCTTTGCATCCGACAGCCTCGCTCCACGATGGCGGCGGGCTGGAGCTCGGCGCCAGTGAGTGGCTGGCCGACAAGCATATCTTGGCGGATTACGCGCTCCTGGCACAGGATCTGCAGAGGGACAATCCTGATCTCGCCGCGCGGACGCGGCTCGTGGATCCCCTCGTAGCCCTTTATCATCTGCGCTTGGGCGCCGAGATCCTCGCGCTACGCGCATTCCAGCGCATAGTCCATGATCAGAGGGGTAACGATACAGCTGACTTCCTGTTTATGCCAGTAAGCAATGCCCAAGCTGATCGCCCCGGCGACCACTGGTCGCTGTTGCTCGTCGACCGCCGTGTGCGGGAAAGCCCTGTCGCCTATCACTACGACTCCGCCCGCGGGTACAATGACCAGCCCGCAGCAGAGTTCGCAGCAAGGCTGGGCGCTCGCCTCGAACCAGCCCGCATGGCCCAGCAGCCGAACAGTTATGATTGCGGCGTCTTTATGGTCGACGGCACGCGGGCTCTGGTTAGACGATTGGCGCAAGGATACCAGCCAGCCGTGCTGCACCTCGACAATCTCGTCGCCGACCGGCAGGCACTCCAGTACCGACTCAGGGGCTGACGTCGGTTTCTGCCCATATATATGGCCGGAAGAAGCGACCAGTTGTCGAAAGCCGACGGGGTCAGACATGCTGGCACGGCCGATGGCCGCAGGCATCTCTGGGAGATCGCGGCGTAGTCGTCTTATGTCGAATTGGGTGAACGGCACCAAAGGCCCAAGCTGTGGGATATTTGACAATGTCCGACATGGGACACGCCACCCAGAGTTAACCCATTGTTCCAGAATAATAGTTTTGATTGGCGTGAGACTTGCTGATCGACAGTCGCTCTCGCGCGAACCAAGGGTCCGTGATGCTCCAGCGGAAGGGTCAAGCTCTGCCCCCGTTATTCAAAACAAACTGGAGTGCCAAAAATGGCCGTGCCGATTCAGCAATTGACGAATCACGTCGATGACAGTGTTGGGCCAAAATACCAGCCGCCTTGGGAATTCCTGCCCACCGACACGAATACAGGCGTGGGAGGGAAGTACATCTACATCGGTTATATTCTTGGCGACAGCAATCCTGTGACATCGATCAACTTCGTTGCATACAATGAACAGCAATCGAATCCGCCTTCTGGTTGGCAATGGACGGGCCAAGACCTCAAACAAGGAGCAGGCGGGAAGTACATTTACATGGTCTGGAAAATCGGCGAAACAGGCAATAAGCCTATCACGGCCCTCCAACTGCTTGTAACCAATCAGTCCACTCCGCCAGCCATCACTGGATATACGTCAATCAATCAAGACCTGAATCAAGGCGCTGGCGGGCCTTACATTTGGCCGTATTACAGCACGACAATCTCGATGCAAAAGAAGGTAGAAGCCATCCTTACAAAGACATAGACGAGCTGCGATCGGGCGCGGATCCGAACTACTTGTAATCCTCCTCAAAGAATACAACGCACGCAAAAAGCGTCGTGCAGGTCCGCCCCCGCCGTGGTGGAGGCGTTGAACGTCTCGATGACCGCAGCCTCCCCTGTTTCGTGAACGGCGAACCTGTGCCGCGTTTCCTCGCAGACGGGACCAGGCATCCGTGGCCACCTACATCGGGATGTCAAGAATGCACCAAGCCGTCACCCGACAACTTTTTTTAATGACAATCCCTTTCGGCGGGGTCATTTTCGCGTGTCGGCGGGTTTCCTCGTCGCCGCCCTCTGTGTCGTTCAAGATCTCAGCCCGCGGGAGGCCCAGATGATCGATCGTCCCAACCTTGACCCAGCCCTCTATCCGAGTGATTTGCAAAGCCTCAAGTCGGTTTTCGACCAGCTTTGCCAAGAGAGCCATATCCAGCCAGGGTCACCGGAAGCCGAGAACATTGCCTCTGAGCTGGTTCGACTTTTCCAGGACGGAATTAGCGACGAGACCTGCCTGCTCAGCGCAGCTCGGACGCGGCATCAGGATTTGCGGCGGGCGGGCTGACCTTCCCCACAGTCTCGCGCTTAGTGATAGGTCCAAAACGGCTCGTCGCGCGACGGCAAACTGTCGGTGATCTTCGGGAATTCAGGCGCCGGGAAGAGCGCGACTATCGACGCCCCACACTATGTGCTTCGGACGCGCGGCGACGAGTTAACCGTGCAGTCTGCATCTGTTCCCAGCCGACCGCGCGGCAGGGATTGAGTAGCGGCGAATTTAACGCTAGCGCCTACATTTCTCCGGTATTTCGGCGATGCATTGCTCGAGACGTGCCAGGCGGAACTTAGCATTGCGAAGCTCATGTCCGGCTTCGAAACGTCGATGGCGTCCCTGAGGTGTGGTTGCGATGAGGTCGCGCTCCAGTTCGGCAATGCGCGCACGCACCTGCCGGGCGTCGTCCTGACGCAACGCCTTGATCCATCCATGCCCGCGCATCGGTCTTCAGACAAAGAGGCTCTTCGGGAAGAAGGTCGGCACCGCGTGGGAGGAAGCCCCAGGAAGCCCTTGGACTTGACGTCGCGCCGGCCCCGATGGGCGGCAGTACCAAAGCGCAGGGACAAGCGCCCTCCCCTCCTCAGCCGCAGCCGGTCTTGCGCGGTCGAGATTAAGCCCTCAGGAAATCCCTGTACATCTCCGCCAATTAGTCGAGGACCGAGGATCGACGCCATACGGCAACCGTTTCAGGTTTGCGCGACGCCTTTGTCACCGCGCTCGGCCGCCGTCTCATCAAAGGACCAAAGCTGCGTCAGGAAATAGCCGAAAACGTCGGGCCGCGCGAGGCGGATCAGCAATCGTACCACCACCCATTGGGAGCTTGTGGGAGCTTGCTGATCAAGCGATCGGGTACTGCAAGTCCGGGCGCTACAATAAACTTCCCGTTCGAATGAAGTATTTTCTCTGCAACGCGACGGTCTGCGCGGTAAAAATTCATCGGGGTGACACAAATCCATGCATAAGATGCATTTGCTTGGGGGGACGTGAGCATGGCGACACCGAGGACCTTACTCGACATTCTGGATCGCGTGACCGCTCCCGAAATTGCGGAGCCGGAATCGCTGAGCCCTACGACGCTTCAGCATTATCAACGCGTCCGCACGATTTTCGAGGACGACAACGTCGTCGGCGCCGGCATCGCGCGGAAGGTGACGGACGGCGAACGCAGGGATGACCTCGGGATCGTCTTTTATGTCCGGCAGAAGCTGGCAATGAGCGACCTGCGCCCCGATCAGATCCTCCCGCCGGTCATGGCGGCGGCGAACGGCCGGGCGATCTACACCGACATCGTGGAAATCGGCGACATCGTTCCACAGGAGAATGCTAAGCAATCGCCATTGCAGAGTGGTTTCAGCGTAGGGCACAAGGATGTGACAGCAGGGACGCTTGGGGCGATCGTGCGCAAGGAACGCAAGCTGTTTCTGCTGAGCAACTCGCACGTTCTGGCCAAGTCGGGACTGGCGGCCGCCGGAGATCCGATCCTCTATCCGGGACCTGCTGATGGCGGGGCGGAGCCAGCCGATATCATCGCGACGTTGAGCGCCTTTTCGCCCTTCACGGTTGGCGATAGCTTCACGAATACCGTTGATGCCGCACTAGCAGAGATAGATCCCGACCATCTGGCGGACATCGACAACGAAATCTGGGGCGCTGCGACGCCGCTGAAGGTGGCCACACCCATGCGCGACATGGCGGTCAAGAAGCGCGGCCGCACGACCGGGGATACGCAATCGGTCGTACGCGACGTCGATTTCCGGGTGCTCGTTCGCTATGAAGGCGTCGGTGTCGTCGGCTTCATTGGCCAGGTCCTGTGCGACACTTATACCGGCGGCGGCGATTCCGGCGCGCTAGTCGTTGCGGCAGACACAGGCGCTATCGTCGGCCTGCATTTCGCGGGATCGCCCAAGGGCAGCGTCTTCACGCCCATCCGTACCGTGCTGGACGCCCTGAAATTCGCATTCTGACGGAGGCATCGTGGCGACGCTCGACGAGGCCAACAGCGCACGACAAAGGCACGCCGATGGTCTTGCAAAAATCGGCGCGCATGCGGTCGGAGTCGAAAAAGGCGAGCCATACGGCCGGTCGGGTTGGGTGGTGGTCGCCTACACGCAGCCCGGCGCGGCGGTGAAGCTGCCTGAATCGCTGACGATCAATCACCAGGGAAACGACGTCGACGTGCCGCTCGTCGTCCAGAAGGCCGAACCGTTCGAACCGCAATAGCCGCAAAAGGGGAATTCATGCCGACCTATGTTCTGAAGACCCGCATCCCGACGCTCGCCACCGCACAGGCCGTCGGCACTCAACCGACCATCGCGATCGCGGTCCCCGAAATGGTCGGCCGCAGCTGTCACCTCGAGGGTTACCAGGCGCGCGATGTTCCAGCCTTCGACCTCAGCGAGCAAATCATCGCCTACGCCTCGCCGGACTCGACCTTCGCGGTGACGAAGCGACTGATCGACGCCGCGAAGGAATCGATCCTCGTCGGCATCTACGATTTTACGGCATCCTACATGGAGGACCTGCTTCTTGCCGCGATGGCCCGCAAGGTGAAGGTCTCGCTGATGCTCGACATCGACAGTAGGACCGAGAGCGACATTTTCGACCGCCTGGTGCAGATGGGCGCGCGCGGCGTCTCGGCCCCCTCCTGTGCCAATCCCACCGTCCATGTGTTCAGTTCCTCGCACGAGAAGGTGATCGTAATCGACAACGAATGGGTCCTGGTCCAAAGCGGAAACTACAGCGTCAACAGCATTCCGATGAACGTCGAGGATGGTGCCTCCGGCGGGGTCTTCCGTCCGGGAAACCGCGATACGGGCCTTGCCATCAGATCGAGAGAGCTTAGCGGTTTCTTTGCCGGCATTCTGGAAGCCGACATGGCCCTTGTCGATGCCGTACCTGAGATGCTGCGCCGTCCGGTCGAGGACGAGTTTTTCCTGGTCGAGCGCGCGCCGGCACGCAAACCCGAGCAGCTCTTTACAAGCGAAACCTTCGACCTCGACGCGCCGCTCACAATCCAACCGGTGCTGAGTCCCGACAACTACATGGACGTCGTGCCCGGTCTGATTGCGAAGGCCCGCAAATCCGTCCTCATCGAACAGCAGTATATCAGATCCTCCCAGCCGCTGGTCGCCAGGCTGCTTGCCGCAATCGCCGAGGCGCGCAACGCGGCGCCCGAACTCGACGTCCGAATCGTGCTCGGGAAGCTGTTTAGCAAGAGCGACGTCGCGAAGGAGAAGAAGAACCTCGAAAACCTCGCCGCCAACTACGGTCTGAACATCGCCGAAAACATCCGCTACATCAACACCGACGAGTTCGTGCACTGCCACAACAAGATGGTGATCGTCGACGGCGACAGTATTCTCATCAGCTCGCAGAACTGGTCAGACGCCGCAGTCTCCAGAAACCGCGAAGCAGGTGTCTGGCTGACCCATCCGGGCATCGCCGCATATTTTACCAAGATATTCGAGAACGACTGGGCGAGTGCTTTCCAGACCCTACCTGAAGTCGACGCCCCCGAGGTCATGACGCCCGAGGCGCTGGGCGCCGGCGGCTATATCCGCGTCGATCGCGGCGACTACGAGGAAGTCTGATCCCTCGCTCGAATCGGCTCCCCGAAATCTTCCGAGGCCCCAAGGTGGATAGAGCCGCCACCTTGCGGCGGCGCGCGCTCATGTGAGACCGCCGATCTCCTGTATTTGCACCGCTGAGCCTCCAGTCGTTCGCCATCGCGGAACGCTTGGCGGATCATAACGCCCCGCCATGCCCCACATCCAACCCTCGAAGGCCATCTGACCTTCGCGCTCAAGTACGAGGGGCTCGACCTTGCCGCCCTCAAGCGACTGTTCCAAGTGACAGGTCCCGCGGCGCTGAGCGCCGTGACCCGCTCCCGTGTCCAGCGATTGCCGTGGCCGGTCACCAGGCCGTTCCGGTTGAGGATGCCGGCAATAAGGTCATCATTGGCGATGAGAACCAGTTGCCGGACGGCGGCCAAGATGTCGGCCGAAGTGCTGTTGCGCTGTCCGCGCCGCCTCCTCGGCAGGCACGGTTCGGTGTGGACGCCGCCAATCCAATGGATCAAGAGAACGATCTCTGAGGCTTCTTCATCGATATCGGCGACCACCTCGTGGATGACGGTGCGCACGATGCGCTTCTTGAGCCTCGCGTCGGTCGTCGGCGCCGACCAGACAGCCTTGAGATCGGCGGAATGGCAACGGTCGCCCCGCGCAACGTGGGAATCCGCGGATCGTGGTCGCGCCCATGGACCATGTCGGATCGGCGCGTTCGACCGAAGTGCGGTCGGCGGCATTTCTTCCGGACAGTCGGGCGTGTAGTATGTTGTCGAGCCCGCGCGAGGGGCGAAACCCGGCGATCAACGGATCCGACCCACGAACGATCTTCGGTCGATTGACGACTGTGGTTACGAGCGCTGGTCCGTTCTCGGTACTTGCGCCCAGCACCACGATCTGCCGCTGACGTGTCTCTCGGGCAAGTTCGT
The DNA here is from genome assembly GCF_025753855.1 of Mesorhizobium sp. ZC-5. Lineage (GTDB taxonomy): Bacteria > Pseudomonadota > Alphaproteobacteria > Rhizobiales > Rhizobiaceae > Neomesorhizobium. The sequence goes on along the minus strand of NZ_JAOWPT010000016.1, from coordinate 43,124 downwards.
CGAGACAGTGAGCGACGCCTGCGCGGGCAGCCATGTCGTAACCATCCTTCGCCGACGAGGTGTATTCGGTTGGCAGCGGGACGACATCCGTTCAGACCAGCAAGCCGCTATTAAAGCGGTGCTCGGCTGCGGGGTTTGCCGGAGCGAAATTGCGAAGCCAATCGCGCAACCTCTTGTAATCGTCGGCGATGATGGTTCTTCTTGCGCTCTCCCAGATTCTGACAATCCGCGATGGCGGCGCGGGTTCGATAAGCGACCGGATGGTCCGGACCCGTCGGCGTCCTGCATGCTGCCAATATGTAAGAAACTCGCTTTGGAAGTCGCCATTCCGTTCGCCACGGATCAGGGCCTCAGGCAAACAAGCGGGATGTGGATCGCGCCAATTGCAGACGTTATGAGTGACAACATGGCGAATGGCTGGAGTGGCCGAAAAGCTGACTGGCAGCTTGCGGTTGCCGAGAAAGGAGAGCGGAACTCAGGGTTCTACGAGCCATCCGCACATAAAAAACCAATCGCTTTCGCACCGCTTCTGGCGACATCGGCTCAGGATAGACGGTTCAGCAACCGCCTGGCGGGGGCTTTTCGCTGACGGGCAAAGGCGATCTGGACAGGCACGGACGTAGAGAGCCACCGAAACAATCCCTGCAGCACGGTTGAAAGCGCTCGCTCAGGCGGCAGAAGTGTATGTCCAGCACGCCTTCGGGCGGCGGCTCGAACTCACGCCTATAGTGCCAGCAAACGTCCCGCACTTCGTGCTTGACCGCTACATGTTGTGGGAAGGGTTGCTGGACGGTCGAACTTTGATTCTCATGGCTATTCGCGAACCCCGGCAAGGCCCTACTACGGATTATCTCAAGCACCGCGATCTGGTCCGCCGCCAACTTGGCGTCGATCTCATTCTGCTGCTACTTGACCATGTGCCGAACGCCATCCGACGCCAGATGGTGGAGCGGCAGATCGGCTTCATCGCGCCGGGTGCGCAGCTTTATGTCCCGGAAGCCTTGCTAGACCTGCGCGAGCGCGCGCCGACGGCCGCGATCCCTCCCTCTGACCAGATCAGCCCTACCACGCAATTGGTGCTCCTCGCGGTCCTGCAGGGTGTCGCCCTTGAGGATGAACACCTCACCGACCTTGCCGAGCGACTGCATGTGTCGATCATGAGCATAAGCCGAACACTAGATGAGCTTGAGGCACTCCAACTTGCAAAGGCTCGCCATGTCGGCCGACAACGGCGTCTTCACATGCTCCTAGGTGGTCACGAACTATGGGAGGCAATCCAAGAGCGATTGCAGTCCCCAGTGCGCAAGGTTCGCCTTGTTAGCGGCCGGATAGAAAACCATATCGCACCGCTCGCCGGCGAGAGCGCGCTTGCCCACTACACCATGCTGCCGGCCCCTCGGGTCGAGACGCGCGCCATTCTGTCGATGCATTGGATGCGCCTCAAGGAGAGGCTCGCACTCAGCCCAGCCGCGGCGTTCGATGACGACCGAATAGAAATTCAGACCTGGACCTACGACCCGCAGATCCTCGCGCGGGACAATGTCATAGATCGGCTGTCCCTGTATCTCAGTGTTCGGGGGAGCCCGGACGAACGTGTTGCGCAAGCGGCGGAACAATTATTGGAGACGTTTGAATGGTGACCGGGGTAGACCGCTTCCGCGCGCATTTCGCGGGCCAAGAACATCAATATGTGCTGATCGGTGGTGCCGCCTGCGAGCTTATCATGAACGAGGTCGGCCTAGACTTCCGTGCCACCAAGGATCTTGACATCGTTCTAATCGTCGAGGCGCTGGACGCTGCCTTCGCGGAGCGCTTCTGGGCCTTTGTCGAGCAGGGCACCTGAAACCAAAATGACATTGGAGCCCTGCGAACATTCGCGCTTGGCTGTGTCGACCGTTTCGACGAGTAGGACCGAGTTCCCGGCAGGATGTGTTTTCGTGACTTTTCGACATTCTCCTGACGACGAGCAAATTGCGTACCAAAGAAAAATCGTTTCAGAACATGGCCCGGGGCGAACCAGCCATGTCGATGTCCGACAAAATCATACAATGCCACGCGACATTTACTCGCGCCCGGAATGCCAGAATGGAAAGCCATCCAATTCGCGAGAATAGCGATGCGATATCCTTTCCAATACGCGAACTGGGGAAGATTCAAAAACGGCGCTTCTGGGAGCGTTGATCCGGCAGAGTGGCAAGGAGATGCCCTACGGCACCAGGTACACCTTTTAGGCGCGCACATCGAAGCATTCCTGCAAGCCACGTTGCGGGCCGGTTCAATTGCCGAGTCCTAGGCAAAAATTCCGGCATTGGCGCTGTCTCCACATGCCCTGTCGGGTTTGTCGCGCCTGCTACATAGTGGCATAGTGGCGTTTGGCCCAATTTCGTCCGCGCTCTGGCTTAACTATCTGATCTTAATATCAAAACTTACCCAGGGCTATTTTTGCGAAGGTGGTACGATTTTTGATGCGCTCGTCGTGCGTCAACAAGTCGGATCCGCGTCGTTATAGCTAAACCGATGCCGGGCATCCCGCAGACGGCGGCGGAGCAGGTAGAGAACATTTCGCTTTGAGAACACGCGACCGCGGATGCCCCGCCTCACAGACGATCGGTGGCGCAAAACCTCAACAATAGGAATTTCTTGATGATCGACGCCATCCCGCCCCCATCTCCCGGACTACTTGGTCAACGAAAACCACTTGGAGTGGTCGGCGGAATGGGAAGCTTTGCGACTGCTAAATTCTTGGAGATTCTGGCTCGCAAAAGCCGCGTTGAAAGAGACCAGGATCACATCCCGTTTATTTGTCTATCGGTTCCCAATATCCCTGATCGTTCGCAGGCAATTTTAGTCGGCAGCGACGCCCCCTTGCGGCAAATTTTGGAACGCGCGTATTGGCTAGAGAAAGTTGGATGCGGAGCAATCGCTATCCCCTGCAATACTGCACATCTCTGGGCCACAGAGATTAAAAAAGCGCTGTCAGTAAAATTGATTGATATGGTAGAGATAACAAGACAAGCCATAGAGGACTCGCGTGGCAGCGAAGCACGCAACCTTCGCTCAATTTCCATCGGAACGAGCGCGTCAATGCACAACGGGCTTTACGCCGGACAAACTGAGAGCGACTTCGGCAAAGAATTTTATCGCAGCAACCCGAAACTTCAGAAAGACACCATCAAGATCATATCTGACGTCAAGTCAGGCAACATGGCAAATGCACAGGACAATCTAACGAGGCTTGTTCAAGCCGTGCGATCTTTCGAACCTGACAAAATTATTCTTGGTTGCAGTGAACTATCAGCGATCTGCGGTGACCTCGCATACGACAATGATATTGTCGACCCGATTGATATCCTTGCTGACGCCTGCATTGACTGGTGGGTAGCAGAAAGCCAATCACTTCCGGACACGTTGGCCAGCCGATCATAATGTAGAAAAGATGACCGCGTTAGTACTAGGAAATGTTGGCTCCCACGCCATGGCCACAGCAGTTCCCTCGTTGTCTGACAAGTATTTGCAGAATAATGCAGCGGAAGCAAAAAGAATGATATGGCTTGCTAGGGACGACGACATACTTATCACCGCGACGGCGCCTATATCGCAATCATTTCTAAACTATGTTAATACCCTAAAGGGCGGAAGCAACATCGTGTCGCTAACGACTTCAGGGACATCCACCAAGCGTCCGTTGCCGATCTCGAAAAAAGACCTCCAGGCTGGCAGTCTTTTGTCCAAATTTCTGAGTTTGTTGCCTTCGGACCGCGTTTCGTGTTTGGAGCTGTGAATCGGCGTGCAAAATTGGCTCCTACGCAGCGCCGATGACGCGCGCCTGGAGTAGGTCGAGTTTTCCTCGGCCGTACATTTGGCGCTTAACGAGCTTGAGTTTGGAGTTCGGCACCGGCTTTCAAACTGGCCCGCTTCTTGCGACCTCTCCCTATCATGCCTGCCTAGGTATCTCATCCGGGTGAGTTGACTGGGGACGGAGCGCTAGAGGAGCACGATGCGCAAAACAGAAACCTTTTATGATGTCATTCGCCGTCAGGGGATTACCCGACGCAGCTTCATCAAATTCTGTAGCCTGACGGCGGCGAGCCTGGGTTTTGGCCCGGACGCGAAAACGGCGATGGCCGAGGCACTCGAAACCAAGGAACGGGTTCCTGTCATCTGGATGCACGGCCTCGAATGCACCTGCTGCTCGGAGAGCTTCATCCGCTCGGCCCATCCGCTGGTCAAGGACGTGGTCCTTTCGATGATCTCGCTCGATTATGACGACACGATCATGGTCGCAGCCGGCCATCAGGCAGAGGCCATCCTCGAAGAGACCAAGCAGAAATACAAGGGCAAGTACATCCTCGCCGTCGAGGGCAATCCGCCGCTCAATGAGGACGGCATGTTCTGCATCGACGGCGGCCGACCCTTCGTCGAGAAACTCAAATATGTGGCCGAAGACGCCATGGCGATCATCGCCTGGGGCGCCTGCGCCTCCTGGGGCTGCGTCCAGGCCGCAAAGCCCAACCCGACCCAGGCAACGCCGATCGACAAGGTGATCCGCGACAAGCCGATCATCAAGGTCCCGGGCTGTCCGCCGATCGCCGAAGTGATGACCGGCGTCGTCACCTTCATCACCACCTTCGGCCGATTGCCCGAGCTCGATCGGCAGGGCCGGCCGAAGATGTTCTATTCGCAGCGCATCCACGACAAATGCTACCGCCGGCCGCATTTCGACGCCGGCCAGTTCGTCGAGGAATGGGACGACGAGGGAGCACGCAACGGCTACTGTCTCTACAAGATGGGTTGCAGGGGCCCGACCACCTACAATGCCTGCTCGACGGTGCGGTGGAACGGCGGCGTCTCCTTCCCGATCCAGTCCGGTCACGGCTGCATCGGCTGCTCCGAGGATGGGTTCTGGGACAAGGGCAGCTTCTATGACCGCCTGGCCACGATCAACCAGTTCGGCATCGAGGCCAATGCCGACCGGATCGGCATGACGGTAGCCGGCGTCATCGGCGGAGCGATCGCGGCCCACGCCGCGATCACCGCCGTCAAGCGCGTCACCACCAAGCGCGAAAAAACCGACGTTTAAAACTCTGGGCAGGGAACACTTATGTCAATCCAAACGCCCAACGGCTTCACGCTCGACAATTCCGGCAAACGCATCGTGGTCGATCCGGTCACCCGTATCGAAGGCCATATGCGGGTCGAGGTCAATGTCGACGCCAACAACGTCATCCGCAACGCTGTGTCCACTGGCACGATGTGGCGCGGCATCGAAGTCATCCTCAAGAACCGCGATCCGCGCGACGCCTGGGCCTTCACCGAGCGGATCTGCGGCGTCTGCACGGGCGCGCATGCGCTGACCTCCGTGCGCGCGGTCGAGAATGCCCTTGGCATCACCATCCCGGAAAACGCCAATTCGATCCGCAACCTGATGCAGCTTGCGCTGCAGGTGCATGACCACGTGGTGCATTTCTATCACCTGCATGCGCTTGACTGGGTGGACGTCGTCTGCGCGCTCAAGGCCGATCCGAAGGCGACGTCTCAGCTGGCCCAGTCGGTGTCCGACTGGGCGCTCTCCTCGCCCGGCTATTTCAAGGACATCCAGACCCGGCTCAAGAAATTCGTTGAATCCGGCCAACTCGGTCCATTCAAGAACGGCTATTGGGGTAACGCCTCCTATAAGCTGCCGCCGGAAGCCAACCTGATGGCCGTCGCGCACTATCTCGAGGCGCTGGATTTCCAGAAGGAGATCGTCAAGATCCATACGATCTTCGGCGGCAAGAATCCACATCCGAACTGGCTGGTCGGCGGCCTGCCCTGTCCCATCAACATCGATGGAACCGGCGCGGTCGGTGCGATCAACATCGAGCGCCTAAACCATGTGTCGTCGATCATAGACCAGCTGATCGAGTTCAACGAAAAGGTCTATGTGCCCGACGTCATGGCGATCGGCTCATTCTACAGGGACTGGCTCTTTGGCGGCGGCCTTTCGGGCAAGAACGTGCTCGCCTATGGCGATGTGCCGGAACATGCCAACGATTATTCGGAAGCGAGCCTGAAACTGCCGCGCGGCGCAATCATCAACGGTAATCTTGCCGACATTCTGCCGATCGACCTCGCCGATCCGGAGCAAATCCAGGAATTCGTCATCCATTCCTGGTACAAGTATCCGCACGAGGCCAAGGGCCTGCACCCCTGGGATGGCGTCACCGAGCCGCATTACGAACTAGGCCCCAATGCCAAGGGCACCAAGACCAACATCCAGGAACTGGACGAAGGTGGCAAATATTCATGGATCAAGGCGCCGCGCTGGCGCGGACACGCCATGGAGGTAGGCCCCCTCGCCCGCTGGGTCGTCGGCTATGCGCAGGGCAAGCCTGAATTCAAGGAGCCGATCGAGAAGGTGCTGAAAGATCTCGGTCTTCCGATGTCGGCGCTCTTCTCCACGCTCGGCCGCACCGCGGCGCGCGCCCTAGACTCCGAATGGGCGGGCCGCCAGATGCGCTATTTCTTCGACAAGCTGGTCGCCAATATCAAGGCTGGCGACAGCGCGACCGCTTTCGTCGACAAATGGAAACCGCAGACCTGGCCGAAGGAAGTCAAGGGCGTCGGCTTCACCGAAGCGCCGCGCGGCGCGCTCGCCCACTGGATCAAGATCAAGGACGGCAAGATCGACAACTACCAATGCGTCGTGCCGACCACCTGGAACGCCAGCCCTCGCGATCCGAAAGGCGGTATCGGCGCGTTCGAAGCCTCGTTGGTGGATACCCCGATGTCAGATCCCACCCAGCCGCTGGAAATACTCCGGATAATCCATTCCTTCGATCCGTGCCTTGCATGCTCCACGCATGTCATGAGCCCGGACGGGCAGGAAATGGCAAAAGTGCAGATGAGATGAGGAGGGATATGCGATGAGCCTTTTCGACCCGCTTGCAACCTTGGACGCACACGGCGAAAGAGCCGTGGAGCGCCAGAGCGTCTATGTCTACGAGGCGCCGGTGCGTCTCTGGCACTGGATCAACGCCTTCTCCATCCTCACGCTTGCGCTGACCGGCTACTTAATCGGCAGCCCACTGCTGTCGATGCCGGGGGAGGCCAGCGCCAACTTTCTGATGGGATATATCCGCTTCAACCATTTCGCCGCCGGACAGATCCTGGCCATAGCCCTGATCCTGAGAATCTACTGGGTGTTCGTCGGCAATGTCGATGCCCGACAGATCTTCTACGTCCCGGTCTGGAGCGGCCGGTTCTGGAAGGAATGCGTGCATGAAGTGCGCTGGTATGCCTTCCTGATCAGCAAGCCGAAAAAATATGTCGGTCACAAACCGCTTGCCCAGTCCGCCATGTTCCTGATGTTCACGCTGCCGCTGTTGTTCATGGTCATCACCGGCTTTGCGCTCTACAGCGAGGGCACTGGCCGCGACAGCTGGGAATACAGCCTGTTCGGCTGGTTGTTCTCGATCTGGCCGAACAGCCAGGACGTCCACACCTTCCACCATCTCGGCATGTGGGTGATCCTGGTTTTCACAATGGTCCATATCTATGTGGCTGTGCGTGAGGACATCATGAGCCGGCAGAGCATCATCTCGTCGATGATCTCGGGCGATCGCATGTTCAAGGACCTGGAGGACTAGGTGCGCAAACTGTCTTCGACACGGCCCCGGGTGCTGGTCCTCGGCATCGGCAACATCCTGTGGGCCGACGAGGGGTTTGGCGTACGCGTGGTCGAAGCTTTTCACCAATCCTATTCGGTGTCGGATAATGTCACCGTCCTCGACGGCGGGACGCAAGGGCTCTATCTCGTGCAGTTCGTGATGGAAACCGATTATCTCATCGTCTTCGATGCCATCGACTACGGGCTCAGCCCGGGCACGCTGAAGATCGTCGAAAACGACGAAGTGCCGAAATTCACCGGCGCCAGGAAGATGAGCCTGCACCAGACCGGATTCCAGGAAGTGCTGAGCGCCGCCGACCTGCTCGGCCATTATCCGGAAAAGCTGGCGTTGATCGGCTGCCAGCCGGTCGATCTCGAGGATTGGGGCGGGCCGCTGACGGAGCCGGTGAAGGCGGTCATCCCCGAAGCGATCCGGACGGCGGTCGCCATTCTCAAGGGATGGGGCATCGAGGCAAGAGCGCGGAGCGGCGGCATCGTCCCCTCGCTCCTCGGCAACGATCTGGATTTTGACAATTACGAACAGCGCCAGCCGCATTGATCACCTGAGGAGGCTCCCATGAAGTTTCGGAGAATATTGGCTGCATGCGCGGCCCTGGCGTGCCGGGCGTCGCCAATGCCCATACCGGACTTCATGCGGATGGCACGCTTGCCGGTCTCGGCCATCGTTTGAGCGGCCTCCACCATATCCTTGCCGCCGTCGCGGTCGGCTTCCGGCCCGGCACGCTCGGCAACAGGGACAGTTGGATTGTGCCTTCGTCATCGTCATGACGATCGGCGGAGCGATAGGCATCTAGGGCGTCCCGCTGTCGATGGTGGAAACGGGGATTGCCCTCACCGTAGCGGTGCTCGGCCTGCTCGTCGCCTTCGAAGTCAAGGTTCGGGCGCCGGTGGCGGGGATCGTGGGATATGCGCACTCTCCCACGGGTCATGCCCATGGTTCAGAAACGCCTGCCATGTCGCATGCCGCGGGCTATGTCACGGGCTTCCCGGCCGCATGCTGCATGCGGGCGGCATCGCGCTCGCGTCGCTTAGATTTCTGCAAGGCCCGGGCAGAGCGTCTGGCCGGGTTGCCGGAGCTGCCGTCGCCCTAACAGGGGCCGAGCTGCTGGCCGCTTGATATTTCGCTCCCAAGGCGGAGGCCTGCCGTGTGGGCGCTGTCCACACGGTTCCCGATTTCGTAGCTTGAATGACAGAAAAGAGACAACGCCATGTGCATAGGTCTTCCGATGCGGGTCGTCACCGGCGACGAGTGCGTGGCCGAATGCGAGCGTCATGGTACGATTTCTTCCGTGTCGATGATGTTGGTCGGCGCGCAGCTGCCAGGCACATATCTATTGACCCATCTGGGCTCGGCCATTCGCGTCCTTGAGGGTGATGAGGCGCAAGCCATCGATGATGCCCTTGCGGGTCTGGCGGAAGCTGTCGAAGGCCGGCCCTTCGAAGCCTTGTTTGCCGATCTCATCGCCCGCGAGCCGGAATTGCCCGCGCATCTGCGTGAGGGGTGAGAGAATAGTGGCCGCATCTGGAAACCGGGATTCCAGCAATTCGACGCGAGCAACCGAGCTGGAAACTCTCCTTGCAGATCAATGGACCCCCCGGATCTGGCACACCGCTTGCTGGTCAACTCCCAAGAACGTTCTGCAAGCTGATTTCTGGAGGAGACAATGCCCTCTTACCTGGTCCGCGTCTTGCGTGAGCAGATGCGACTGCCCATCGTCGACGAAGCGAGCATCGACACCTTCCTGGCGCCGGCCGCGGACGAAGCGGAACATGCTATCCTGTTTTTCACCGGCGATCCTGCGCTGCGACCTGAAGCCGACGACGTCGCCGTCGTTCTTCCCGAACTCCTACGAGCGTTCCCGGGACGGGTGCGGGGCGCCATCGTGCTCCGCGCCGCCGAAGACAAGCTCAAGCCGCGGTTCAATGTCGTGGTCATGCCAAGCCTCGTTGTCACGCGCGGAGCCCAGCCGCTTGGCGTCATCGGCAAGATCCGCGACTGGTCGGAATATATGGAGAAGATCGGCAACTGGCTATCTGCGGATGCGCCGGTCATGGCGGCATCTGGCGGGTCGAAGGTCGAGATCACCCATGCCGGCAACCAGATCGCCCGATGAAAGCAGGTTTCTGGGTCGCCCCCGAGGGCGCCGATGCGGCGATGACGGTCATGCCGATCGGCGCGGAGCCGCCGCAGAGCGCCCGCAAGCTCAATTATCTCGCGACCAGCAGCGCCGAGGAGATGATCCGCTGCTGTCGCCGGACGGCGATGCTGCTGCCGCAACTCGCCGATGCGCTCGCCGTGCAGAAGGCTGACCAGCCGGGCCGCCTGTTCGACATTACCGATTTTCCGGATGACGAAAGGGAGCTGATCACCCAGACCCTCGGCGAAGGCGAAGTTGCGGGAATTGCCGCGCTGCCGTCCGGCATCCTGGCGCAGATCCAGGAAGCGGTGATGGCCGGCGTCTGGCGCATCCGTTTCACCGACCCGGATGGCCGGCTGCTTGCTGACTATATCGAGGTCGCGTCGATTCCCGCAGCCGTACGTCAGGCCTGTTCGGCACTGCCGGCATCGATTTCCCACGGACCGGCGCCGGCAGGCGCCATGAATGTCATGCCGGTGCTGACCGAGATCGGCGACCGCATCGGCCGCTATAGCGACGGCGATCCTGCTGATATCATCAACTTCTCGCTCTTTCCGATGAGCCCACAGGACATGGGTTTCCTGCAGGCGACGCTCGGCACCGGGCCGGTAAAGTTCACCTCGCGCGGCTATGGCACATGTCGGGTCGTGGCGGCCGGCGTCCGCAACGTCTGGTCGGTGCAGTTCTACAACGCCATGGACACGATCATTCTCGATACGCTGGAGGTTGCCGACATCCCGTCCGTCGTCATCGCTGCCGAAGAGGATTTCAGGGATTCGGAAGCCCGGCTGCGCGACATCGAAGAGGCCTATTTCAAATGACGAGCTTCGAGAACTTCGGCAAGTGCGATCCGGCGTCCGATGACGACAAGATGGAGTGCGGCATCTGCTGGCATGTCTATGATCCCGCGCAAGGCGACCCGGTCTGGCAGAGCCCGCCCGGCGTGCCGTTTTCCGCCCTGCCCAAAGACTGGCGCTGTCCCAACTGTGACGCCCTGCAATCGAAGTTCATGAGGCTCGGCGATGCACGCTGACGCGGCGGAACGCACGGAAATCAATCCGGCCGAGATGTGCTATCGCTACATTCATGCAACCGCCATGCAGGACGTGCCGCGCTGCAATCCCGCCCTCCGCATCAAGGCGACCGGCTTCCGAATTTATGGCGGAAGAGCCCTCGGGATCATTGCGACGCCGTGGTTCATGAACCTGGTGGCGGCAGATATTCCCGGTAGTGTGCAATCGGCTCCGGTTGCCGTAGGAACGACCGTCCGCATCGGTCTCCCCGTAGCCGAGGTCGAGTTCATCGCCGGTGAGCTCGATGCGATCGGCCGGGTCGCTTCCTGCTCGCTGTTTTCGCCGGTCTTCGCGTTTGGGACGATGGAAGCAGCGCTGGAGACCGCGGTGGAGGCCGTCCGCGCCTTCTTCGACCCGGCTGCACTTACGCCGGCGTCGGTCCCGTCGACCAATGTCAAACGCCGCGACCTGCTGAGGGGGAATTTCCGCAAGCAGCAGGAGTTGGCGCAATGACCTTCGGTGCGGGCTCGATCCGGATCGACGTGACGGTGTCGCGGGCGCTGGCCTGTTGCGTGGAGATAAAGTCCAACCGCCCGCAGGGACTGGCACGCCTGTTCGTCGGCCGCCGCCCCGAAGAGGCGCCAGTGCTTGCTGGTCAGGTTTTTTCGCTCTGTGGTGTTGCGCAATCGGTGGCAGCGCGGCTTGCGGTGCTGAATGCGGCTGACCGGCCGATGCGCGGCGAGGAGCGGTTCGCTGCCACCGCCAAATTGCTTGCGGAGCGTATCTTCGAGACATTGAGAGCACTGATCCTGCACTGGCCTTTGCCGCTACCCGCCGGCATCGTCGCCTTGGCAGGCAAATATCTGCGCGAGGCGCTGGCCGCTGCGCAGGCGATTATTGCTGGTGCGAAGGCAAAGATCGCCAATTGCGCATTCGTGGCCGAACCAGCGGCGCGGCTTTCCGCTGCGGCTGCCGCCCTTGGCATTCCCGACGGTGAAGGCAAGCCGCCGTGGGATACGGCCTACGCAGCAATCCTCGGCGATATCGAACGTGACCGGATTTTCGCCAGCCGGCGGCCCGACCCGCTGACGGTTGCGGACGATGCAGAGGTTATCGCTCATCTCAGCCATGAGGCGGATTATGCCAGCCTGCCGTATCTAGCCGGCCGGGTGACCGAGACCGGGGCCTATGCCCGGCTGAGCCGCATGCCCGAAGGCCCGCATCTGGCCGAGCGCTTCCTGGCGCGCATTCACGACGTTGGCCTTTGCCTGCAGCAGCTCTCTAATCTCGACCAGCAGGACACGGATGCGTGTTCCTCTCTGATGGGCGGCGGACCGACGCCCGGCGCCGGGGGCTATGGTGCCGTGGAGTGCGCGCGCGGCAGGCTCTACCACCTGGCCGAGATCGGCATGGACGGGCATCTTTGCGCCTACCGCATACTCGCTCCGACCGAATGGAATTTTCATCCGGCAGGTCCATTCGTCGAAACCCTGCTGTCATCGCGGATCGGCGTGGGAGAGTCGGCCGCCCGGTCGGTATCCAGGCTGGCCACGTTGTTTGATCCCTGCGTGCCGTTCGAGATCGGCGTTCACGAGGCTGCCCATGCATGAGATGTCGTTGATGGAGAGTGTGATCGAGATCGTCTGCGAGACGGCGCGGCAGAACGGCGCGAGCACGGTCAAGTCCGTTCGTCTTGATGTCGGAGTCTTGAGCCATGTCAGTCCGGATGCGCTGGTGTTCTGCTACGAAGCGGTGCGGCATGGCACGATCGCGGAAAACGCGGCACTTGAGATCAATCGCATCGCTGGCGAAGGCTGGTGCCTCGATTGCACAAAGACGGTGGCGCTCGAGGAGCGGTTCGGAGCCTGTCCGGACTGCGGCCGGCTTCGGGTGCAGATGACGGCGGGCGACGAATTGAAGATCAAGGACATGGAGGTCATCTGAATGTGTACGGTATGCGGCTGCGCAACGGCAGTGATTGGAGGTGACAAAAGCAGGGCCGAGGCTCCTGGCCATGCCGGCGCGCATAGTCACGATCAGGATCATCACCACCATCATCACGATCATGATGCCCACCATTTCCCGGATCAGCATGACCACCACCACGCAGAGGACGGCAGCGTCCACTGCGGCAAGGGCATTGCCGGCGTGCATGTGCCGGGCATGAGCCAGGATCGGATTATCCAGGTGGAAAAGGATATTCTCTCCAAGAACGACGGCTATGCCGCAGAAAATCGGGCCTTCTTCCTGCAGAACGGTATTTTCGCGTTGAATATCGTCTCGAGCCCCGGCTCCGGAAAGACGAGCCTTTTGGTCCGCGCCATCCGCGAACTCAGGGATCGTGTGGTGATCAATGTCATCGAGGGTGACCAGCAGACGTCCAACGACGCCGCCCGCATCCGCGAAACCGGCGCCCGCGCCATCCAGATCAATACTGGCAAGGGCTGCCACCTAGATGCCCACATGGTTGGCCACGCGAGGCAAGACCTGGCGCCTGAGCCGGGCTCGATCCTGCTCATCGAGAATGTCGGCAACCTGGTTTGTCCGGCGGCCTTCGATCTCGGCGAGGCCCACAAGGTGGTGGTGCTGTCGGTTACCGAAGGCGAAGACAAGCCGCTCAAATATCCTGACATCTTTGCCGCCTCCGATCTGATGATCCTCAACAAGTCGGACCTGCTTCCGCATCTCGATTTCAATGTCGGGCTCTGCATCGCCAATGCGCTGCGCGTCAATCCGCGGCTGCGGACGCTGGTCGTCTCCGCCCGCAGCGGTCAAGGCATGGAGTCCTTCTGCGCGTGGCTGGAGGCCTCGGCCGCAACGCTGGCGAGGCGCGCCAAGGTGGCCTGACCATGGCACGCGGCCAGGCATCGGCAGTAGAGGATCCGGTCCAGCGGCTGCGGCTGCGGGTGCGCGGTTGCGTGCAGGGCGTCGGTTTCCGTCCGTTCGTCTACCGGCTGGCGCGGACGATGAGCCTGACGGGCTTCGTGCTTAACGACAGCGCCGGCGTGCTGATCGAGGTCGAAGGCACTTGTGCAGGCCGGTTCGCCGAAGCTGTGCGCATGCAGGCGCCGCCCTTGGCACGAATAGACTCCGTCGACGTGCTGGAGATGGACGCAGCCGGCGGAGAACTCTTCAAGATACTTGAAAGCGTCGGCGGACACGGCGCGACGCGCATCGGCGCCGATGCCGCAACTTGCGCCGAATGCCGGCGGGAGCTGACCGATCCGCAGAGCCGCTTCTTCGGCTATCCCTTCGTCAATTGCACCCATTGTGGCCCGCGCTTCACCATCACCGGCGCCCTGCCCTATGACCGTCGGCAGACCTCGATGGCCGCCTTTCCGATGTGTCCGTCCTGCCGCGCCGACTATGCCGACCCCGAAAGCCGGCGCTTCCATGCACAACCCGTCGCCTGTCCGGCCTGCGGTCCGCAACTCAGTCACCCCGTCGGGGAGATTGCTGCACGGTTGCTGAAAGGCAAAATCGTCGCGCTCAAGGGGATAGGCGGCTTCCACCTGCTGTGCGATGCGCGCAACGATGCCGCCATCCGCCTTCTCAGGTTGCGTAAGGCGCGCCACCAAAAGCCGTTGGCCGTCATGGTGCGGGATATCGAGGCGGCGCGGCTTCTTGCGGATCTGACGGGGGTCGAAGAAGCGCTGCTCATGTCCGCCGCCGGCCCGATCGTGCTGGTGAAGGGTCTTGATGGGCTTTCCAACCTCATCGCACCCGGACTCAAGCGGATTGGCCTGATGCTTGCCCATTCGCCGCTGCATCATCTGCTGTTTGACGCACTTGCCCAGCGTCCGCAAGATGGCCCCGCCGCGCTGATCGCAACCAGCGCCAATCCGGGCGGCGAACCGGTGGTGGCCAGCAATGACGATGCCAAACGCCGGCTTGCCGGGATTGCCGATCTCATCGTCACGCACAATCGCGATATCGCCGTTCGCGCCGACGATTCGGTCATGCAGGTGATCGATGGTGCTCCAAGTTTCCTGAGGCGGGCACGCGGTTTCGTGCCGGAGCCTCTCGATCTCGGCGAGGACGGTCCGTGCGTGATCGCCACCGGCGCCGATCTCAAGAACACGGTCTGCATCACGCGCGGCCGGGAGGCGTTCCTGTCGCAGCATATCGGCGGCCTCGACAATACCGAAGCGATCCGCTTCCAGCAGGAGACGGTCGCGCATCTTAGTTCCATTCTCGATATCAGGCCGGACCATGCCGCCTGCGATCTGCATCCCGATTTCCGGTCAGTGCGGATGGCTGAGAGCCTGGGCCTGCCGCTCGTTGCGGTCCAGCACCACCTTGCCCATATTGCCGCTGTCGTCGTCGAGCATCACGTCACCGGACCGGTTCTCGGGTTGGCGCTCGACGGGCATGGTTATGGCGCCGATGGCGGCAGCTGGGGCGGCGAGATGCTGATGGTCGACGGATACCGCTGGCATCGGCTGGGATCGCTTTCGCCCCTGCCGCTGCCGGGCGGCGATCGTGCTGCGCGCGAACCCTGGCGCATGGGGGTCGCCGCGCTGCGGGCCGCTGGCCGCATCGATCTTGCGCCAAAGCTCTGGCCGGGACATCCCGGCGTCGCGCATCTCGAAGCCATGTTCGCGTGTGGCATGCAGCCGAGCCGGACGTCGAGCCTGGGAAGGCTCTTCGATGCGGCAGCTGCGGTCAGCGGAGTGCGCCTCGTGCAGAGCTACGAGGGACAGGCGGCGATGGAGTTCGAGGCTCTGGCTGAGAGCCCGCGCTGTCTTCCCGAAGGCTACAGAATTGTCGACGACACGCTCGATTTCCGGCCGCTGATCGTTCATCTGGCCGAGCGGCAGCTTTGCGGCGTCAGCGCCTCCAACCTGTTCCATGGCACGCTGATCGCCGGTCTTGCCGATTGGGCGGCGTGCGGGGCCTCGCAAGCCGGCACGAGCAAGATCATGCTCGGCGGCGGCTGCATCATGAACAGCGTCCTCGCTGAAGGCCTTGCGAACGCCTTGCGCAATCTTGGCCTGGAGCCACTTTTGCCGCGGATGATTCCCGCCAATGACGGCGGCATTGCGCTTGGCCAGGCCGCCTTCGCAAGGCAGGTCATCAACAACGATAGAGGCCAGGTGGACAACCCGAAATGTGCCTAGCCATACCGGTCAAGGTAAAGGACGTGCTGCCAGACAACATGGCGAAGGTGACGCTCGACGGCGTCTCGAAGATCATTTCGACCGCGCTTGTCGAGGACGTCAAGGCGGGCGACTATGTCGTGCTGCATGTCGGCTACGCCCTGGGCAAGATCGATCCGCAAGAGGCGGAAAGGACACTGGCCCTGATCCGCGAAGCTGCCTTGGCATGAAATATATCGACGAACATCGCGACGGCAGGCTCGCCAAGGAAATCGCCCGCCAAATCGCCGCGCTTGCCGATCCGGCGCGTTCCTATCATTTCATGGAATTCTGCGGCGGCCACACGCATGCGATTTCCCGCTATGGCCTTGAAGACCTTCTGCCGCAAAATGTGCAGATGATCCATGGTCCTGGCTGTCCCGTCTGCGTGCTGCCGATCGGCCGCATCGATGCGGCAATCGCGCTTGCCATGCGGCCGGAGATCACGCTTTGCACCTATGGTGACCTGATGCGCGTGCCGGGCTCGAACGAATCGAGCCTGCTCAAGGCCAGGGCCGCCGGCGCCGATATCCGCATGGTCTATTCGACACTGGATGCGCTACGGATCGCCGAAGCCGAGCCGGATCGGGAAGTGGTGTTCTTCGCCATCGGCTTCGAAACCACGACGCCGCCGACGGCGCTGGCGCTCAGGGTCGCGATTGCCAAGGAGCTCAGGAATTTCTCGATCTTCTGCAACCACGTGCTGACACCGGCGGCGATCCAGAATATTCTCGAAAGCCCGGATGTCCGCAAACTGGGCACGGTCAAGATCGACGGTTTCATCGGCCCTGCCCATGTCAGCATCGTGATCGGCACCGAGCCCTACGAATTTTTCGCCGAGGAATTCCAGAAACCGGTCGTGGTGGCGGGTTTCGAACCGCTCGATGTCATCCAGGCGATCCTGATGCTGGTCCGGCAGGTGAACGACGGCCGCCATGAGGTCGAGAACCAGTATATCCGCGCCGTCACGAGGTTCGGCAACGAGAAGGCGCAGGCCCAGGTCGCCAATTTCTTCGAACTTCGCGAGAGCTTCGAATGGCGCGGGCTCGGCGAAGTGCCTTATGGCGCGCTGCGGCTCAGGCCGCAATATGCCGAACACGACGCGGAAAAGCGCTTCTCGATGGTGACGCCGGCCGCGAAGGACGACCCGGCCTGCGAATGCGGCGCTATCCTGCGCGGCGTCAAGAAGCCGGCCAACTGCAGTTTGTTCGGCACCGTTTGCACGCCGGACACGCCGATGGGATCCTGCATGGTCTCTCCCGAGGGTGCCTGTGCCGCCCGTTGGACCTACGGCCGCTTGCGCGAGCATGCCAAAGCCTTTGAATGAAGGTCAGTCAAACGACGTTATGATAAAAGCCAACAGGCGCAAGCTCGACCTCAAAAATGGCCGCGTCGACCTGTCCCATGGGGCTGGTGGCCGCGCCATGGGCCAATTGATCGAGGACATATTCCACAAGGCTTTCGACAATGAATGGTTGCGGGCCGGCAACGACCAGTCGGCCTTCATGGTGCCGGGCGGCCGCATGGTGATGACCACCGACGGCTACGTTGTTTCGCCGCTGTTTTTCCCGGGCGGCAATATCGGCTCGCTAGCCGTGTACGGCACGATCAACGATATTGCGATGGCGGGCGCGGTGCCGCTTTATCTTTCGGCGAGCTTCATCATCGAGGAAGGCTTTCCGCTAACCGATCTCGACCGCATCGCCCAAACCATGGGTGACGCGTCGCGCGAGACGGGCGTGCCGATCATCACCGGCGATACGAAAGTGGTCGAACGCGACAAGGCCGACGGCGTGTTCATCTCCACCGCCGGCGTCGGCATGGTTCCGGCCGGGCTCGATCTCCGCTCCGATGCTGCCCGTCCGGGCGATGTGGTTATCGTGTCCGGCTCGATCGGCGATCACGGCGTCGCGGTGATGTCGAAGCGAGAGAACCTCGAATTCGACACAGGTATCGTCTCGGATTCCGCCGCACTGCATGGTCTGGTGGCCGGCATGGTCGAGGCTGCCGGAGCCGCGATCAGGCTGATGCGCGATCCGACCCGCGGCGGCCTTGCAGCGACGCTGAACGAGATCGCCAATGCGTCGAAGGTTGGTTTTCGTATCGATGAGGAGGCCATTCCGATCAAGCCCGAGGTGGCTGCGGCCTGCGAATTCCTCGGCCTCGATCCGCTGAATGTCGCCAACGAGGGCAAGCTCGTCGCAGTCGTGGCGCCCGAAGCCGCTGATGCAATGCTCGCCGTCATGCGGGCTCACCCGCTTGGCAGGGAAGCGGCGCTGGTCGGCCATGTCGTGGCGGACGACGATTGCTTCGTGCAAATGGCAACGTCATTCGGCGGCGGACGCATCGTTGACTGGCTGTCCGGCGAACAGCTTCCCAGAATCTGCTGAGGAGTGCCGATGCGCATCCTGCTCCTCTGCCATAGCTTCAATTCTCTGTCCCAGCGCCTGCATGTGGATTTGCGCAGAGCCGGGCATGACGTGTCGGTCGAGCTCGATATCCATGACGACCTGACGCGGGAGGCAGTCGCGCTCTTCTGCCCCGATCTGGTGATCGCGCCGTTCCTGAAGCGGCCGATTCCGGCCGATATCTGGCGCAAGACGCTTTGTCTGATCGTCCATCCCGGCATCCGGGGCGACAAGGGACCGAGCGCGCTCGACTGGGCGATCCTCTTTGGGGAAGCCGTGTGGGGCGTGACTTTGATCGAGGCGCGCGAGGATATGGATGCGGGGCCGGTCTGGGCGTGGCGCGAATTTCCGACGCGCCGGACACGAAAATCCAGCCTTTACCGCCATGAAGTGACGGAAGCGGCAGTCGGCTGTGTCCTGGAGGCGATCGGCCGCATTGAGGGGCAGATGGGCGCTCAGCTGCCGGCAAACTGGGGCAAGGGCTCCACCCGGCCCGCCTGCCGCAAAGCCGACCGCACCATCGACCCGATGCTCCATACCGCCGAAGAAGCACTCAGGATCATCGATGCCTCGGACGGTGATCCCGGCGCGCTGATGACGATCGCCGGACAACCGTTCCTGGTCTTCGATGCGGCGGTCGCGGCGGGACTTTCCGAACGACCGGGCATGCTGATCGGCAGCTCGGGGCGGGCTGTGGCAATGGCCTTCCGTGAAGGCGCGCTCTGGATCGGCCATCTTCGTCAGCCGGGAGCAAGCAAATTGAAGCTGCCGGCGCTTCATCTTCTCGAAATCGAGGCGGGCCATCTGCCGGTGATCGATGGCCCCCACCCCTGCCGCTATCATGAGGAGAACGGCGTGGGTTTCCTCGAATTCCAGTTCTACAATGGTGCGATGTCGTCCGAGGATTGCGCTGCCCTGCGCGAAACGATCGTCGAAGCGAAGGCGCGTGCGCTGCCGGTGATGGTGCTGGAAGGCGATGCGGATTGCTGGTCGAACGGTATCCACCTTGGCATCATCGAAAACACCGAGAGCGCCGCGGACGAATCTTGGCGCAACATCAACGCAATGAACGATCTCGTGCGCGAAATCATCGATTGCAACGATTGTCTGGTGATCGCCGCCGTGCTCGGTAATGCCGGTGCGGGCGGCGTCTTCCTGTCGCTTGCCGCCGACGAGATCTGGATGCGCGAAGGTGTTGTTCTCAACCTGCACTACAAGGACATGGGCAATCTCTACGGCTCGGAATACTGGACCTACCTGCTGCCAGCCCGCGTCGGCGAAGAGCGTACCAAGCGTGTAACCCAGGCGCGGCTGCCGATGGGCATCGATGAAGCGCTCGAACTGGGACTCGCCACGTGCCGCCTGCCCGGCGAGATGGAAATCGCCCGCGAGGAGATCCGTCGCAAGGCCGCCGCCTTGGCGGGATCGCCCGACATTGCCGCTCGAATCGCCGCAAAGCGGCTGCGTCGTGCCCGGGACGAGGCGATAAAGCCGCTGGCTGCCTATCGTGTCGAGGAATTGCAGCGGATGCGAAACAACTTCTACGGTTTCGATCCCAGCTATCACATCGCGCGTCACAACTTCATCCACAAGACGCCCAAGTCGCGCACGCCGGTTACCCTTGCCGTCCATCGCGACAAGAGGGCCAGCGCTGACCGCGGGAGGAACAGGCGATGACAAATCGGCTCGCCACCATAGAAACCGAGATCCCACTGACGCGCGCGTGCAGATCGATCACCGCGTGCTGGTCCTCTATCCATCGTGCGAGGGAATGATGCACGACGAGTGCATGGTTGGCGTCGGGGGGCGTCTGACCGCGATGTCCCTGCTGATGCCGTATTGCACGCAACCGTCTATCAGCGTCTTGAGTTGGGGGTCGTGCGCAACTTTACGACCTACGGCCCGTCCTGCGCCGTTGCGCAATCACTCCATTGCCGGGAAGTACTTTCCTCCAATCAATCCCCCATCATACAACAGCAGCTTCCAGCGACTCAAGTCGGGACTGAGGCGCTCGGCAGGTGGCAGACCATTGGCACGACATCGCGAAACGATTCGGATCTTCCCTGGATCGCCGACGCGTCCAATCAGATGCGACGCCAGCCTTCATGAGATAGAGATTTCCATCAGGCATACAGGCCAATGCTATCATCATAGCTCCCTCGCCATGGATTACCCAGGCTACGATCAGCTTAAGGGAAAACATTCCGAATGCTAAAGGATTGACCTTGCAGGCGGGCAGCGATGGACCTTGTCTGCGACACCCTCGTCAGATGGCCACAGTCGCGGTAGATGCGAGGCGACCACGACTCCTACTTCCTGGACTTCATGACAGCGGACTCGGTCTTCAAAAATGGTTGACGCGTCTCGAAAACCGCAGCAAGACCTTGCCATCCCGTAATTCGCCGCTTGCCCCCGACTCAACTGTACCGCGATACGCCAAATACCATGTAGTTCCACGCTGGCGGTGCCACGCCACTATCCATGCGGGCCACAATCCGATTGGTATTGGCATCCCATTTGTAAAGGGACCAGTCCCAGTTGTAGACGGAGCCCGACTGCACAACAATGTAAGAACCGCAGCGCAGCCTTGCCGACGTCGAATTAGATCCAAAATCCAGACCAAGCGAGAAGGTGTGAACCTGCCGATTCTTGTTTCGGCTGGCCGCCATTTTGACGACTCCTTCAGCCAGTTTTGCGAAGGGCCTAATCGCAGGCTGAACAGCATCGAGCAAGGAAAGCCCCTGCTTGAACGTTTCGCTTCCGAGCACTTCGAGAACAGTGTCATCATACGAGCTACGGACGTTAACCGTTCGCCCCTCAAAACTAATCCCGTTCTGCCCGGCTGTTACACCTAAGAAGACAGGCAGAGACGACACTGAAGACCCTTGCTGGTCTCTCGCAACACAGGTGGTCGCGAACCGAAGTTCCTCGACCACACCCTGAGCCTGGTTCTTTCCGGCGAACTCGCAGAGAATACGGTGCTCACCTCCGCCCGGATAGTTTTCGACAAAGAAGCGATCCAGGGTAACCTTCAGTTTGGCATCCTTGAGACTTTCGTCCGCCTCGACGCTGCTTACGGGGACAATATCTGTCGAACCAGGCTCGAGAAACCCGTACACCGCATCCGTTCCAAGATAGACATATCTATCGAAGATATATCCCTGCCCCCCGGGTCCGCTCCCGGAAATCGCCATCGCCGCAGCGTGATCTTCAATTTCATACAGATACACCGCGATGTTGTTGGGCGTCTCGCTACCCAAGCTCAAATCCGGAGAAAACACTGTCATTGCCTCAACCTCACACGTGGAGCACGTACCCTGCTTGCAATGGCAGCACGAGCTTCTTGATAGATATCTGACCGGATCGTGTCGGCGACTTCGATCGTGACTGCGAGAGCGTACGGGACTTCTATCTGATTGAATGAGGATACCGACGCTTGACACTGAATACCGATCTCGAGGTCCTCGCCAACGGCAAATGGAATTGCCCTAGCCCCCTCGTAGATGGAATGGATAAGGGTCCCCTTCGAAGCGGTGCTTGAAGGCGGCTGCAGCACGTCCTTGCGCGCCACTCCGGACCAAAGATTCAAGCCTCCATCCGGTCCAGTAAGTTCAAGCTTAATGGCGCGATAGTTGCGTGCCTTTGGCCGTATCGGTGCAACCCATGCCAGCGTGGCAGTGATGCGTCGGAGGTCCGTTCTACTCGCAAGCTCGCTTGGCAGCGGGATTCGAAAAACGTCTCTCCTGCCGTGTTTGATCTCGGCAAAGCCCAGCATTGTGACGCGCTTTGAAGAACCCTCGATTATCCGGTCGACTTGCGTTTCACCGAATCCTATGAACCGAGCAATATTGGATCGGCGACGGCTCCAGGCATTCCCTTCCGTGGGAGGACAAATTCCTTCAAGATGTCGGCCGATTTCGCCCCATCCGCACCCATGGGCAACAAGGCACTTGACGATAGCCGGCTTGCACCTCAACAACCCCGGCGAAGCCGGTGGAATGATATCTTCGATAGCATCGACTATCTGAATCGCTGCGCGTGTCGCCAATGCGGCGGCATTGCTGGTTCCAGTAGAGCGTTGCGTCAGGTCGCGCCGCGCTCCGAATTTGTCGGGAGCCGCAGCCCGTTGACCGACTTGCGCCACCTCTTGTCCTGACACTCTAAACGGCGGTCCGGCTGACGGGCGGACAGCTTGGCGTCCGCCCGGAAATACCAGATCTGGTTTGACAGACCTGGCGACCCCGAGGCCTAGCCCAGACCCAACATTCGCCATTCGGAAGGAACCGTACGGATCGGTGGCGCCTGGCGGAAATGGTTCTGACGAGCAGTCATGGTGAAGCGCACCCACGGTGAGAGCATTGATCGATTCCGCAGGGCTGAGCATCGTCCTGTGGTTCTTCCACCTTTCCAAGGCCGTAAGCAACGCGTCGCGTCGTTGCTGTGGCCTGGCAGCTCTAAAGGCGGGAATGTCGGTGAAATCAGGAACCTCAAAGCCTTCATAGACGTTGCCCGCGCTCACCACGAACAGCAGGTTGTGCTTGCCTGCGAGATGATCGAGCAGCTTTGCCCAATGGCTCGGACGAGAGATGAAAGGTGCGTTTGCGTCTCCAAGGGAGTGATTTATCACGACCACTTCCTGCCCGGGCGCAGGTTGGCCCGGCAGCCCTTCCTTGATCGCCTGGACTGCTCGGTAAATGACGCCGATTGGCAGACGAAGGGGCGGGGTTCGCTCGTTGCCTCCATTTGGGTCGGTTGCAAGAACCGGAACGACGAGCAGCCTCCTGCCGAGACTTGGTTCCCCACCGTCCAAATCTCCGTGGAGAATGAGCGATGCCATCTGAGTTCCGTGATGGCGATGACGTATCGAGGCCATGCTCGGATCGATGTCGACCGGAAACACGTCTATGCGGTCCGCCAGCAGTTCGTGGTTCTCGATAGGGAAACCGTCAAGCAGAGCAGCGACTGGAGCGCGCGCGTCCGTTGGATCCAGATACCGCAGATCCTCTATCGGAAGGGGGGCCCGTTCCTCGACAATTGGCTGGATTCCGAACGATTGCGGCCTAATGCTCATGATCTGATGGGCTTGCGCGAGCAAACCGCTGCGTTCTGTCATCTCACGAACGCGCACCGCAGGCATTTCAACCAGAAGTGCGTGATATGCTGTTTCCGCGAGGTCAAATGCATCCTGGACAGTACCGGAGTGGGCTTGCACAAGTTGCGATATCGCAAGCTGCCGTGCTTGCCGCACCAGCGGATCCGACGAGAACCAGATATCAAGCTCCAGAAGTACATTTGCATTGGGCTGACTTGCGAGACGCTTTCGCAGATACGCAAGCGTCCGGTCATCCAGGCGATCTTCCACACCCCACGGCCTTATGTTCTCCAAGCGGTCGAATATTTTCCACCATTCCCCGAATCCATAGGGAGCGCTTGCATCGCTGCGGTACAGGTCCCAGTACTTCAACAGTTCCGCTAGGGATTCCACGCTGGGCATCGAAACATATAGGCGGGTGTCCTCGATGGGAGTTGCTGCGTCTTCCGGACCGTCTTCCTCCCCCTCTTCCTCCGCAAACGGATCGTCGGAATCCTCAATTTCTTCGGTGAGCCAGGTGAGTCCTATACGGCGAGCTTCGCGCTCGAAATCCTTAAGGGGTGATTTCAGTTCGAAGACGAGCGCGCGATCAGGCGCAATAGCGGTGGCGTCCGATGTAAAGCCGCCCTGCTCGGCGATGCCGCTCAAAACCGTGCGGATGCGTTCGAAACGGCCACCAAGGCGTCCTCGCTGCTGCTCTGGAGAATAGGAAGGCCTTTGGCGGCCGTCTGCCGTGCCGGGTATCCGCTTAATCGTGCTGGTGGAAGAGATCAGGAGAATCGGTCGATTGGCTGCCATTTACTTTATTGACTCTCCTCGCAGCACGCAGGCGCGCACTCCACTTCCGCACTGTCTGGTCAAATACTTTCGAATAACTTGGATCTTTCGTCAAAATAAGCCGACGCTTTATGTCAAGGCTGAACAGCTCAAGATCTGAGTAGTTTACTCCGGCAAATGCAGCAACAAGTTTCTCAACAGGAACGTCCTCACCCGCCCCAATGTCGCGAATAAACGACTTAAGCCATCTTTGGACCTGCGCCTTGCTGGGCAGAGGCAGCTCGAAATGAATCTCGAACCTCCTCCAGACGGCCCGATCGAGAAGCTCCGGGTGATTCGTCGCACAGATAACAAAAACGTGGGGTGGCAACGAATCCAATTGCAGCAGCAGCGAACTTACGACGCGCTTGATCTCCCCAGTCTCATGGATATCCCCCCTCTCCTTGCCGATCGCGTCGAACTCGTCAAAGAAAAGAACGCAGGGAGTTGTGGCCGCATATTCCAGGAGATCGTTCAGCTTTGCTGCGGTCTCACCGAGATAGCTGCCAACTATGGAATCGTACCGCACAACGAACAGGGTCAAGCCGAGTTCGCTTGCGACCGCCTCGGCCAAACTTGTCTTACCTGTGCCTGGAGCCCCCTGGAGCAGCATGGTGTGCCGAGGTTCTATGGAGTAGGAGCGCAGCAGTTCGAGTTGGCGGTGCTCTTCCACGAGATCATTCAGTTCGCTCACGACGCCCGTTGGCAACAGCAGGTCCCGAAAACGGCGCTTCGGCTCGATCTGGTGAAACAGCCCGCGAACATTGTCCGGCACTGAGAAGCGCGCGCTTTGTCCGACATACCCCATTTCACGTCCCTCAATGAGACTTGAAAAGCGTTTTGCGAGTGTATGCTGCTGTTTAGCGGCCGCTTCTTCAGCCAACGCACGAACCGTCCGCTTCAGTCCTGGGCCGTCTCCGGCAATGCCTGCGTGGGCAAGATTTAAGATCAGATCGCTTCGCATTTTCTCACTCCGCCAGCCTTGGCAGCGTAGATTGCCCTAGCCCAATTATCCATATTAGGCCTGCATCGGATAGGGCCAAGCTCGTCGATACAGAATTTTTAAGAAATCACTGATCCGAATGCCCATGGGTGCTCTCCCGCAATGCCGCTACACTTTCAATAAATCGCAGCAATCTCTGCGCGTCAGATGGCGTTTTGTCCCAGACAGCAATTATGGCCTCAGCGAGCAACCTCCCATGCTGGCAGCTAGCGGAACTGTCGGGATTGACTGCAAGGCCAAGCGCGTTGCAAATTCGCATCGTATTCTGACTAACCGTGCGGAAACGGCCACGGCATACTCGACTGACTTGGCTTACATGCACACCCGACTGACGCGCCAAATCTGCGCAAGATAGCTTGCGTTTCCGACGCTCCGAGTCGATCTGCGTGGCGATCTCAATTGGATTGAATTCAATCACGGACATAAGGAGAAGAATATCAGATAATTGCAAATTGGCAATCATCTGATGGGTTTCCTAATATCAGAGATCAACACAAACACGCGTCCGACGGTTTCAAAATGCGCTTGGCTGCGTCGTCTCATTCCTTGGGGTGTGTCGTTGTGGGTACAGGGACTTCGGCCAAGCGCGGTGAGACTGACTAGATCGGCCAATGAAAGGCATCAACATGTCCGAAAGCATCCCTTCCACAGCACAAGGCACCTAGCCTCATGAGCAGCGTCCGGTGTCTAGATCTCCGTCAGCTCACCGGCACGGAACAGCCGGGCAAGTTTCTCGGCATCGCGGAGGTTCGTCTTGACCCGATCGCCAGGCTTGCGCGGGATCAGAGAAGGAGCAATCACGGCGCACTCATAGCCAAGCGCCTCGATCTCCCGCTTCAGACCGTATCCGGTGGGTCCAGCCTCATAGCAAAATTTCGATTGTACACCCGGGCGTCCGAGCTTACGGACGAGGCAGCGTACTGGCGCACTATCGGAGGATATCTCTCCGACATATCGAACCTCGCCGGTACGCCCGCTCTCGGCTAGCAACAGCACGCCGATCCGTCGAAACATCCAATCCCCCGCCGGCGAGAGCGCCCCAGCCAGCTCCATCAGCCCGAGCGCGTCATCAAATTCGCGCGAGCCGCTCCTGGAGTGCCTGGCGATCGGCGACCAGATTGTCGAGGTGCAGGGACTCGCGCCGCAGCCGCGGTTCTTGCGCCAACCGTCGAGCCAGCTCCCGCGTGGCCTCCAGCATGAAGACGCCGCAATCATAACCGTTGTGCTGTTTGGCCATGCGCACTGGCCGCAGGCGGGCGCCCAGCCTTGCTGCGAACTCCGTTGCAATGGGGCGGTGGTACTCTCCCAGCGAGTCGTAGTGATAGCCGACCGGGTTTTCCCGGTCGCGGCGATCAACGAGCAGCAGCGACCAGTGGCTGCCACTATCAGGAACGCCAGCACGGCCATCGTTCACTGGCAGGAACAGGAAGTCGGCCGTATCCTCCTCATTCTGATTATGGACTATGCGCTGGAATTCGCCGAGTGCATCGCGCTCGGGGATCAAGCGCAGTTGATATGATATGAGGGGATCCACGAGGCGCGTCCGGGCAGCCAGATCCGGAGAACGTCCCTGCAACTCCTGGCCCAGGAGCCCGTAATCCGCAGTGATATGGGCGTCGGTCAGCCAATCGGTGGGGCCGAGCGCCGGCCGATCCTGCGGTGCGCTGCCCGAGCCAGAGGCCGGTTCATCCGTCTGGGCAACTCGAGCGTGAGGGGTGGGAAGAATGCGCCCGTCCGGCTCCCGCGCCGTGGAGGTGGGCTCACCGTTGACAGTTTGCGCTCCTGGCACATGTATCCGATCGGCTTCCTGTCTGGCAGGGCCGCGGTCCACGCCCGCCTCGGGGCACAGGTGGGCGTGCAGGGCGCTCACGCATGGATCGACGTTCTTTCTATCTTGTTGGTGGGGTGGGACGACGGTGATATCGGCTTGTGCATAAAACGGCCTGCGCTCGCTCAACAGTCTGGCGATCTTCTGCTCCGGGTTGGGGCCTTGCAGCAGCGGGCGGCTGGTATCGTTCCTGGTGCGTTTTTCGATCACGTCGAGCCTGGTGTCGAGCCAGATCGAGACCGCTTTCTCGCCGATCAGGTGACGGCTCTGCTCACGCATGAACGCGCCGCCACCGGTCGCGATCACGGCAGGCCCTTTCTGGAGCAAATCTGCGATCACACCTGCCTCCATGTCCCTGAAATACGCCTCGCCATTGGTAGCGAAAATCTGCGTTATCGAGGTGCCGGCCTGCTTCTGGATTATCTTGTCGGTATCGACGAAGGGCAGCCGCAGCCGCCTGGCGAGAGCCGGGCCGATGCTGGATTTTCCGGCACTCGGCATGCCAACCAGCACGACCGGCCGTCCATTGAGGGCGGCAAAGATCTCCTTTGCGACCGGTGACCTGGCGGTCTGGGGTGGTCCTGGCTGTTCGGCCGCGCGCACCCCAAAGCTGGCGAGACTGGTTCCGCCCGTTGTCCCCTCTTCGGTTCCCCAGTGGGGGATGTCCATGGCGCCATCGGGGGTCGCAACTTGCTTGCAGGCTCCTCGCACGCGCTGGACGAGTTCACTGGCCTTTTCCAGTCCATCCCCGCCTGCTTGCTGCTGAAGCGCGAAAAGCTCCTTGTAGGTATCGTGATTGTCAATCTTGGCCTGGTAACTGCCTGGCGTGTGGAACTCCAGCTGGAAGCGGTAACCATCCGGCGTGGTGAGCACGCTCTGGATGCCGACAAAACTGGGATTCCGCGTTCTGAACCAGTTGGTGGTCTGGAGTTCGGAGTAGCCCCGCTCATCGAAGGCCAGCATGGCTGCCTTGAAGGCGCGCGTAAAATCCTTGTCAGGGACTTCGAAGACATGGCGCACGGCGCTGCTGAGCAGCTGTACATCGCTGCTGCTCGGGGCGCTTATGCCGGTGAGATGGGCTGTCATGGAGGCTGCCGACTTCAAGCGGAGCTTCATATGAGGCATGTTCACCTGGATGCCAGCTGTTGCCAGGCTGGTGGCCACGTCGAGCGCTGCCGCGGTGATTGCCTCTTCTTCCTCCCTGGCGCGGGCAGCCTCAATGTTGGCGCGCCGGGATGCCTCCTCGCGGCTCAGCGTCATCGTCGCGCCGTCCGCGGTGCCAAGGTGCAGGCCAGACGGTTTGGGCAAAATGCCCTGCTCCGCAGCGAGCTTGATCGAGGTCTCCATGATTGAAGCCGTCAGCGTGGGATTGTCCTTCAGGTCCTCCAGGGTCGCATCGACATCGAGCCTGCCCCGGTTGAGGGTCGCAGCCAGACCCTTGACGTAGGGCACGGCCTTCAAGCCCGGCGTCTGATGCAGCAGCCGCTGCAGCTCCTCGCTCTTCTTCATGAACAGGCGGGCGCCAGTGTCGGATTTATAGGCGTCGGTGCCGACCTTGACGCCGAGGCTCAGGAGATTGTTTGCGCTTTCGACGAGGTCGTCGGGATTGTAGCCATCCGGGCGGGGATCGATGCGCGCAGGACAGTGGTTGAGCAAAAGCTGGACGAGCTCGCGTGGCTGGGGAGTTGCCGGGTAGGCCTCAGCCAGATCCGGGAACAGGGCGCACAGCGCAGCGCTGAGCCCTGGGTTTGCGTCGTTCACGCTTTCGACTGTTTCGGGCCGGCGTTGCTCATCCGGCTTGACCGCCCATGCCTCCAGGGCGGAAATGAGCAGAGCGGCCATTTCGCGGGCGACCGGATGTCTGGCAACCTCGATCTCGTGTCTCGCAGTGTCGAGTTTGTCCTGGATATCCTGCCGGCTCGCCTGTTCCTGGTCTAACAGCTCACGAAGGCCGTGCCTGAGCTCGGGGTTGACGCCCTCGTAGGTGCCAAAGATGGCACGCTCGGCAAACCATTGTCGTGCCTCATGGGGCTGCGCCAGAAAGTTTCGCTGCAGGCTGGTATAGGTTTCCAGGACGTTCTGCGTGGCAGCCAGGATCTGGCTGGCGCGGCTGAACTGGTAACGCTCGCCGTCGATGGCCGGAGTGTGCGACTTCGGCGGCTTGAGCGAGCGCAGGCCGCGCGCCTGCTCCTTTTGATCGAACTCGCGCACATGCTCATAAAGCCGCGGCCGGTCGCCGAGTATGATGACGGTGTCGCCGTCGAAGTCGCCGTCAAGTTTTTTCTGTTCACCGGTCGGCACGGCAACCAGCGACCCCGGAGCAAACACCTCCGTCGCCTGCAGGATGCCGACGCAGTCGAGCGAGGTGTCCACCGTGACCCGGTCCTTGCTCGTGGTCCAGCTCGAATGGCTCTTGACGTCCTCGGCCGACATCACCAGCCCACGCTCGGCATAGTCGGCCGGCCACATCTCGTCGGGGACCACGATCAGAATGCCTTTGGCAAAGAAGGTCGGATCGGCGGCGGCCAATTTCTCCCCCGACTTCTGGGCGACATTAAAGCTGTATTGGATGGCCACGCACTGATCCAGGAACCCTGCCGTCGGGTCCCCGTCAACCGCCGACCTGACCTGCCCGGCGGCAAACGGGCGCAGGTTCGGCTTGTCATAGGGCGAGCGGCCGATCAGCACGCCGTCCCTGCCCGTCAACGTCTCGCTCTTGAGCGTCGGCACGTGGACGCGGCCATCACTGGACGGCACGGCGACCGCGCCGGGACCGTCGATATGTCCGGTCGTCACGGTGCGAAACAGCTCTTCGGACGTCAACGCGCGCCCTTGCTGGCTCTCGAGCCAGGTCCTGGCCTTCTCGCGCGCCTCATCCGCCACCAGTTCGCTGCGCGGATAATGTTGCAGTGCCGAGGCAGGAAAGGACGATCTCCTTCCCTCACCAAAGGCAGCCATCCGATCGGAGCCGTTCCGGGGACCGGCCCGGCGAACAGCTGGCATGAGCGCGGCCAGCGAGGCCTTGATGAAGCCGCAGCCGTCATGCGGCTGCAGGGCGATCGGACCTGCCTTTCCGGTCAGCTTGAAGGGATGCTGTTCATTGGCCGGGCGGTCCGGCAGCAGCAACAGTTTGAAGGCGCCTTCCACGGCGTAGTCGTGAGGCCCCAGACCCTGGATGGCCGGTGGCGCGGCAAACCCCCGGCGCTGCGTGTAATAATAGGCCTCCTTGAACGGAGCCCAGGCGCGCGACAGCCTCTCGAAGTCCGTGCCCGCTGCCGTGTCACTATAAGGAATGGCCAGCAGCTTCCCCCCGGACGGCTCGAGTCGCCCGCCTGGCTGACGCGACGCGATCTGCGCCAGCGTCAATCTCGGCGGCTTCAACTTGCTGCCGCCAAACAGGTCCATCCGGTACGGCACACCCTCGACGGTGAGCGTGCGCGTCAGCATGAATGTGCTGGGCTTGCCTGGCAGTTGCACCGCGACCACCTTCACCGCCCCCGAGGTCAGGCGATGAAAAATCGAATATCGTGTCTCGGCCTCCGTGGCCACTGGTCGCCCCTGCATGTCCACCACCGGCAACTGCATCAGTCCCGCGTCACCCTGCGGCGGTCTGGGCTCGTGATCCATGGTTCGCAACACCTGATGCACGTCGAAGACCGATGCAGGATGCTGGGCGTGGACGGTTGCCGCATTCTGCTCCAGGAATGAATCTACCGCATCCAGCGGGTTATCGGCCTCGATTTCCGCGATCACGTTCCAGCTCATGTTGGAAAGATCGCGCTCGATAAGATCGCGGGTGCGGCCCAGGATGCCTCTGGTCTCCCGCTGCAACTTCTGCTGCCTGTTCCGCAAAACGAACCTGTCGCCCTCGACATAGGGGCGTCTATAGAGTCTCTCGAGGACCGCACGGGTCTTCAACACTTGATAGATCGACAGGGCGGGACAACGGCTCGAGCACGGTCCACGGGCCCGTTCGGCATCGCTTGCGTTGAGGTGCGCCTCGATCTTTTGCTCCACAACGGGTTGGATATCGTTGAGCAGGTTGAGTGCCTGCCTGCGGTGCCAGCGCAGCTGCTTGTGCGGGCTGCGCGCCAGCGGCAGCAGAGCGGCGCAGAGATTACCCACGGTTTCCAGGTTATTCTCGGCGGCAAATCCCGGCGCTCGATGCAGTTCCTGAAGGCGATCCAACCCCGTGCGTGCGAGCAACCCGAGATCGTCAACCAGCCGGGCCTTCGCCAGCGCTTTGAAAATGTTGGTGATCGTCAGAGCGTTGGCCTGCTCCAGGCGATCAGTGGCATAGTGAAGGTGGTGGGCGAGCTTGTGCAGCCGGTCCTTCAGCAGAGCGGTCTCATTAATCTCTCCGGCGTCCTCTCCCTTCATGACGCCCCGCGCCAAATCATTGGCGATAGTGCCAAGCGCAGCTGTGGTAAAAACTCCGAATCGGAGGCTTGCCGAGCCGAGTCTGTGCGCGATGTCAATTATCGCCTGATGGCACGCCGCCTCTTCCGGCCACTTGCTGAACCCGTTTGACAGGTTCGCCATGTCCTGGGGAGTAAATTCAGAGAGTTGGTCGGCGCGGCGAAGCATCTCACCGGCGATCGCGACCGTGGCTTCGCGACAGTGGGTCCCGTCGAGCCATTTGCTGAAGCCGTTGACCAGGTTCGCCAGGTTCTGCAGATTAAAACCAGGGAGCTGGTTGGCGCGGCGGAGGACCTCACCGGAGATCGTGGCTATAGCCTCGCGACACTCCGCCTCTTCCGGCCACTTGCTCAAGCCGTTGACCAAGGTCGCCAAGTCCTGTGGAATGAAACCAGAGAGCTGGTCGTCGCAGCGACAGACCTCATCGGCGATCACGACAGTGGCATCGCGCGAGCTCTCCACATGCGGCCACTTGCTGAAACCGTTCACCAGGTTCGCCATGTCCTGCGGATTAAAGCCAGAGAGCCGGCCGGCGCGGCGGCGGACCTCCCTGGCGATCGCGCCTGTTGCCTCGCGACAATCCGCCTGTTCCGGCCATTTGCTGAAACCGTTCACAAGGTTCGACAGGTTCTGGGGAGTAATGCCAGATAGCTTGTTAGCGCGGCGAAGCACCTCACCGGCGATCGCGAGCGCGGCGTGACGCGTGTTCTCCTCTTGCGGCCATTTACTGAAGCCGTTCACCAACGTCGACAATTCCTGCGCATTAAAACCGGGCAGCTGGTCGGCGCGGTGATGGACCTCACCGGCGATTTCGGCAGTGGCGCGGCGATGGACCTCAGCGGCGATTTCGGCGGTGGCGCGGCGACAATCCCCCGCTTCCGGCCACTTGCCGAAGCCGTTTACCAGCGTCGCCAAAACCTGCGGGCTAAAACCAGACAGCTGGTCGGCGCGCCGACTAACCTCACCGGCGATCGCGGCTATGGCCTTGCGACACTCAGCCTCTTCCGGCCACTTGCTAATGCCATTCACCAGGGTTGCCAGATCCTGCGAAACAAAACCAGA
Source organism: Mesorhizobium sp. ZC-5 (assembly GCF_025753855.1). Classification (GTDB taxonomy): domain Bacteria; phylum Pseudomonadota; class Alphaproteobacteria; order Rhizobiales; family Rhizobiaceae; genus Neomesorhizobium. The sequence goes on along the minus strand of NZ_JAOWPT010000016.1, from coordinate 10,538 downwards.
CAGCGGGACATCGGCATGACCGGCGTGGCGGCCGACCTCACCGGCGATCGCAACTATGGCGCCGCGACAGTCCTGCGGCCATTTGGCCAAGCCGTTCAGCAGGATCGCAAGATTCTGAATGCTGAAATCAGAGAGCCGGTCGCGACGAAGCAGCTCGCCGCCGATAACGACTGCGGCTTGGCGACACTCTTCCGCTTGCGGCCATTTACTGAGGCCGTTCACCAACGTCGACAATTCCTGCGCATTAAAACGGGGCAGCTGGTCGGCGCGGTGATGGACCTCACGGGCGATTGCAACTGTGGCGCCGCGACAGTCCTGCGGCCACTTGCTGAAACCGTTCACCAGGGTCGCCAGATCCTGCCGAGTAAAATCAGACAGCCGGACATCGGCACGACCGGCGCGGCGGCCGACCTCACGGGCGATTGCAACTATGGCGCCACGACAATCCTCCGGCCACTTGCTGAAACCGTTTACCAGGTGCGCCAATCCTTGCGAAGTAGACGCAGCGAGCCGCGCATCGGGGCGGCCGGGGCGGTGAATGATCTCGATGGCGATAGCAACTATGGCGGGGCGACAGTCGTCCGGCCATTTGGCGAAGCCGTTCACCAGGTTCGCCAATTCCTGCGGATTAAAACCAGAGAGCTGATTGGTGCGGCGAAGGACCTCACGGGCGATTGCGAGCGCGGCTCGGCGCGTGTTCTCCTCTTGCGGCCATTTACTGAGGCCGTTCACCAACGTCGACAATTCCTGCGGTTTAGATCGAGAGAGCTGGTCGGCGCGGTGATGGACCTCACGGGCGATTGCAACTATGGCGCCATGACAATCCTCCGGCCACTTGCTGAAACCGTTCACCAGCAGCGCCAGGCTCTGACTGTTGAGTTCTTGAAGTATGCTTCTGTCGTCGCGGCAGACTTTGGCGATTCTGATCATGCCATTGCGGCATTCCGCTATCGGGGAATGCCGGCCAAACGATGATGACAAGAGCGAAAGCGCCTTGGGGTCGACTTGGCTGATTAGCGCATGATCAAGCTGCGCCACCCGAGCTGCCATGGCTCTGCAGGCTTCTTTACCCTCCTGCCCTCCAGCCTCCCGGCTCACTGCGTTGCATGTTGTGGCATACCCCCATGATTTCCAGGCGTCGATATCTTGCTCCAAGTTTGGGAGCAATTCACGCGTGAACCGGACGGCCGCCTTTTTCAGAAATATCGCGTGGTTCGGGCCGTCCGCTCTTTGCAGCGCCTTATCATGCTGCACCACCGCAGTTGAAAATCGAACGATGCCGCGGGCGTCATTAATCTCATGCAAGGCGGCATTCAGTTGTTCTTGCGCGATTGCGTTTTGGCTGCCTTGAGCCGAGACATCATCGGTACGCCACCTTCCTGCTCCTGCATTCAGGTTGGACACGGTTTGCCGACGGGGTGGTCGCCCATCTGCTTGCGAGCCTCCGGCGGCCTGATCGCCGCGCCAGGGCTCGCCGTCGGAATGCCAGGGGCTTTCTTCTGGGGCTGGCGCGTCATCCTCCAGCAGCCAGGAAGATGGACGACGACGCCCAACCGCACGCGGCAAAGCCCCAGGGATCACAGGGGGGGCAACTGAGGAGCTGGCAGGCCTGTCTCGAACGGCATCATCGGCAAGCGGCGGGCTGCGAACGGAGGACGTCCCTTCATGTTGAGGCTCAGAGCGCATCCGCGCCACGATGGAAGCGAACGATGGGCTGCCTGTTCCAGGGGCAAAACCTGATTCCGGGCGTGAGTTGCTCGATCCCCGCGCGTTGTCGGCTCTCGAATCCCTAATATGCGACTTCCCGCCTCGGCCAATGCCTGTCACTATCCATCTCCGATGACCACTTAATTGGAAGCTTCGCGTTCGCGGCATGACAACACAAACCGCACGTGCCCCTCGGCAACCTCGCTCCGCTCATTCCAATGCATCCAATAGGGTCACCCTCAACGACGGACGACACCATCGATCTTTCGCCCATAGCGCGGTCATCCTTGGCGAGGACGCGCTTTGATCCTGCACATAGCCTCCGTTGCTGACATACACCTGACTTGCACCCGCCGAGACAAGGACATTGCAATGCGCTGGTCCTTTACTGATGTAGGCTCGCGGGCTTTGACGCCCCGGCGGTGATGGCGCTGGGGGCTGGGCAGAAGATGTCGTGCTGCCCCTCACGTGATTTTGTTCCCGAATGCCCCAGCAAAAATGTTAACCGCAGCCAAGCCAGAGCAAGCGTATCGGATGTCCCGGTCCGTAATCTGGCGCGCCTCGCATTCGGCAGAGGCAGACGCGTCGACGAAGATCGGCAATATGCACCGCATTCACCATTCCGAGACTTGCCAGGCGTGGCAACTGATCGTTTACGCGGCACGATTGCCCGCTTTCAGGATTAGATAAACGAAGGCGAATAGCCGCTTGAGCAATAATCAGTCTGTGCCGCAGTCTCGGGTGGCTCTTGCCATGGCGACGCAGCGTGCCAACCGATCCAGGGTGGATGATTTTTTTGATGACAATCCCTTTCGGCGGAGTCATCTTCGCCTGTCGGCGGGTTCCTCGTCGCCACGTTTTGTTTCGTTCAAGATCTCAGCCCGCGGGAGGCCCAGATGATTGATCGTCTCAACCTTGACCCAGCCCTCTATCCGAGCGACTTGGAAAGTCTGAAGTCGGTTTTCGACCAGCTTTGCCAAGAGAGCCATATCCAGCCAGGGTCTCCAGAAGCCGAGAACGTTGCCTCTGACCTGGTTCGACTTTTCCAGGATGGACTTAGCGACGAGACCTGCCTGCTCATCGCAGCTCGGGCGCGGCATCAGGATTTGCGGCGGGCAGGCTGACCTTCCCTGCAGGCTCGCCAAATGCTAGGCCCCAAACGGCTCGTAGCGTAGCGGCATTCTGTTTGTGATTTCGGCGGCCTCAGGCGGCAGGAGTGCAATCCCGTCTGCCAGCGCAATGGCCATGAAACTGGCCGGGGATCCACGTTCAAGCATCTCAAGCACAGGTTCACCCGTTTCGGTGCGGCCGGAAATGCGGACAGCCACAAACTCGGTTCGGCCTTGCCCCTTTTTGTGGTTGAAGCCAGCCACCGCCGAGAACCACTGTGGCTGGGTTTCTGTAAGGCCGGCCAACTTTCGCAGGGCGGGCAGGACAATCTGCCGGAACGCCATCAGCGCCGCGTTCGGATTGCCCGGCAACCCGGCAAAAACCGTGTTCCCGATCCTTCCGACTTTCAGTGGCTTGCCCGGCCGCATCGCCACCTTGAGGACGTCAAGGTCGGCACCATGAGCCTGAACGGCCGCCACCATATGGTCTTCCTCGCCCGCCGAGACCCCGCCTCTGGTAACCAAGGCGTCACAGGACGTGACGGCGCGAGCGACAACGTCCGTGAGGAGACCTAGCCTGTCAGGGACCATGCCGAAGTCGACGATCTCTGCCCAAGGACAGCCCGCCAACAACGAACTGAGCATGATCTGATTGGAGTTGTAAATCTGACCGTGTTCGAGGGGTTCACCCGGGTTTTTCAATTCGGTTCCGGTCGAGAGCAGTCCTATCCGGATCTTTCGAAGCACCTGGACGTCGACGATCCCCACCGCTGCCAACAAGGTTAGATCCCTAGCTGATAGGCCCCTGCCCCGCCTTACCAGTTCCATGTCGACGCCGACGTCCTCGCCAGCAAGACGGATGTGACGGCCACGACGGGGCCGCTCGCATATCGTCACGACATCGCCAATTTGCTCGCAGTGCTCTTGCATGACCACAGCGTCGAAGCTCGGCGGAACGGGCGCTCCCGTGAATATTCGAAGTGCAATTCGTGGGTCGAGGTTCTCAAGAGCGCGTACGTCGCCGGCGACCACCCGTTCAGCCACAGGGAAGCTCCAAGGCCCTTCCCTCTCGAAATCCGCCGTTCGAACGGCAAACCCGTCCATGGCCGAATTGTCGAACGGAGGCAGCGGAATGGGCGAGTGTATATCGGCCGCGCAAACCCGCCCCAATGCTCCGGCAAGCGAAACCGTTTCCCTGTATCGAACAGGTTTGGCGAGCGCGATGGCTTTGGCTACCGCCGTCTCGAACGGGATAGCTTCGCCACTCTGCCCGGCAGAACAGTCGGCTTTCAAAACAGGTTTAAGCGCGTGAAACACGATCGCTCCTCCCTTGCGCTGTGCTCAAAACGCATGGCCTAATGTTTCTAACCTGACACACTCTTGAGATAGGCGATGACGTTTTTGACGTCGTCGGGATTCTTGAGGCCAGGGAACCCCATTTTATTGGCCGGCACTTTCGCCTTGGGGTTGGCCAGATATTCCATCAGGTTCGGCTCATCCCATACGAGGCCCGCAGCGCCCATATCCTTCATGGCTTTCGAATAAGAATAGCCAAGGGCGGTCCCTGCTGTCCGGCCCACGACGCCTTTCAAGGATGGCCCGACTTTGTTCGCTTCGGTATCAGCGTTGTGACAGGCAGCGCACTTTTTGAAAACCGCCTTGCCGCCCTCGATATCCTGGGCCCGCACAACCGGAGGCAGTAACGCCAAAACTATTGTGGCACCAACGAACAGATATTTCACGTAGGAACTCCCCCGTCCTCTCCTTAGACATTGAGGGCGGCCGATGTCGCCCAGCTTGCTCCAGCGATTCATGCGTTTCTCCCATTTGGCGAAATGCCGTTGCAAACAGCTCTGCAACGCTTGTGCCAACCGTAAAAGCCGGCGATTTCACTACGGGATGCGAACGGACCCCGCCTCCAACTGCCCACTAGGTCCGAAATGCGACCATGCTGCGCTGCCGAAGGTTCAGGAAGTCGAACAGCCCAAGGTCCCGCTCATTGCTAGACCGGGCCTGCGTTGTGAAGTGCTTGACGTGCAAAACAGAGTCCCTTTGGCCCGGCGGCAGAGCAGAGCCGGTACCGTGATTGCGATCGTCAGGGCGACGGAAGATTTCTGGAATGCTCTGCGTTGCATCTTGGTACCTCCCTTGGGCTCAGAAAGATTGCATGGCCTTCCGGAACTCGACTTCCACGGGGCTTTGCACCGGCGCCAAGTCACTGACTGATGCCGGCCACCGGGCCCAGACCGGCGGGATGCGCGTTGACATAGATGGAATAGAGCGACGTCTGGGCAGTGATGTAGAGGCGGTTGCGCTTCGGACCGCCGAAGCACAGGTTGGAGACGATTTCGGGAACCAGGATACGCCCGATCAGCGTCCCGTCCGGAGAGTAGACGCGAACCGCATCGGCGCTGGAGGCCCAGATGTTGCCATCGCGATCGACGCGGAACCCGTCGAAGAATCCTGCTTCGCATTCGGCCAGGGTACCGCGCGGGCGCAGAGAGCGGCCGTCCTCGGCGACATCGTAGATCTTGATCGCGCGCGGCAGCCCCTGAACATGGCTTGCGCCGGTATCCGACACATACAGGATGCTCTCGTCTGGTGAGAAAGCCAGGCCGTTGGGCTGAATCAGATCGGTGATGACGGCGCTCACCGCTCCCGATGCCTCGTCGAACCGGTAGACATGGGAGCCGCCGATCTCTGGTCTGGCAATCATGCCTTGGTAGTGGCTATCGATGCCGTAGACAGGGTCGGTGAACCAGATCGTTCCGTCGGATTTTACCACCACATCGTTCGGCGAATTGAGCCGCTTGCCGTTGACGGTTTCGATGAGGGAGCGCCAATGCCCATCATGCTCGAGCCGGGAAATGCGTCGAGCGCTATGCTCGCAAGCCACGACGCGGCCTTCCGCATCGAGCGTATGGCCGTTCTGGCTGTTGCAGTGCGTCTCGAAGACGCTAACGGAGCCATCGCCTTCGTCGTAGCGCAGCAGCCGGTCATTAGGGATGTCCGACCACAGCAAATGCCTTGCGGCCGGGATATAGACCGGTCCTTCCGCCCAACGGCTACCAGTCCACAGCCGTTCGAGCTTGGCATGCCCGATCGTCAACTTTTGGAACCGATCGTCCAGAATCTCGTAATCGCTCATATCATAATCCAGGATGTGTTCTATTGGTCACTTCGAAGGTTGCGCAGGGGCCCAGCCTTGCGGGCGACGGCGCGCTTGCGCTGGGCGTAGCCAGCGATGCCGATGGCGACGAGCAGCCCCACGCCGTTGAACAGGGGGCGACAAGGAACGAGCCCGCCAAACTGCTGGCTGCAGGAAATGTGCCAACGGCAACGATGATGATGCCGTTCATCGTGCCCAGACATTGACGCGCCCGGGCTTGATGGTGGTCGAGCCAAGAAAGGCCCCGACGGCAAAGCCGCCATTTCGCCGCGGGTTTCGATCGATTGGCCGGCCAACGATCATTTCCACCAGGTCATCCGCCCTGGTGTCAGCGACCTTCTTCTGGTTGACCAGCCTGCCGTCGCGCAGCACGGCGACGCGGTCGGCGATGCGGAAGATATCGTCGAGACGATGCGAGACATAAATCATGCCACGCCGCGCTGCTCGAGCGGGCGGCTGGCGTCGAGAACGCGCTCGACCTTCATCGGCAGGAAAGTTGGCCGACAGTGATTGAACTCTCGCTCTACGCGCCAGCCTACGTTGAGGGGAGGAACTATGCCCATAACGAACCCTGTTGGGTCTATCATATTGTCTACTTTCCTTCATTTCAGCCATGCGGGTCGTACAAGGAAGCCTTCACTGCCTTGTACCCGAGCAAGCCAAAATTCGTGCCACTTTGACCGGCTCTTTCGGACTGGCCGTCGGGCAGCGAGGATATTGAACTGCTCGGCGATCAACAGACTGCGATTGTAGGCATACCGCCCTGTCGCTTGCGCATCATGTGGGTCATCTAGATTCCAGAGAGGATTACCACGGCGCTCGCCCGCGACTTAGGCCGTGTGGACTCATTAGACCCTACAGGAGTTCGCCATCGCGGAACGCATGGACGATGGTACTCAAGTCGCTTCATGCAGGCGTCGCAATGCGATGCAAAATTGGCGATGCCGAAGGGCTCGATCCTCCCGATTTCGGTGTTCCCCTTTGACCTCCCAAGGCCCGGCTTATACCGGGCTTCTGGCCAGATGTGGCGCAGGTAGCCAAGCCGGAGTTCCTCGGCCGGGATGCGCGTTGGCGCCTCAAGTGGACCCATCCATTTACAGATGGCAATGGGCGTACTTCAAGATCTGTATCTTACGCTCTCCTAAGCATGAAGCTTGGGTATGTTCTACCGGCGCCCGACGATCCCAGAGCAGATCGGGGAAGATAATACCCGCTACATAGATGCGCTCGCTGCCGTTGATGGAGCGGAAGACGTTGGTGGATGGAGTGGATGATCCGCCATGCTTGCAAATCAGCTTATGTCCGTGATCGACGCTGCCGGACCAATTAGACGACTGAGACACTGCCCCCGGGCCGAACGCGCTTGACAACATGGCGCCAGCCAGTTCAATTCAGCGCATTCACCAGGGGAGTCCCGGCAAGGGGCTGAGATACTGCTGGCTTTCGCGGCGCAGTGACCCGTTGAACCTGATCCAGTTCATACTGGCGTAGGGACGGTGCAAGCGCTTTGCGGGAGTTGACGCCCGAAGACCTGTTTCGGAAGGCCAACCAAAGCGTCTTTTCATCCTTCCGGCACAGAACTGGGTCTCCAATGCAATGAGCAACGGAGCCTCAAGATGAATGCCCTCACCCCCACCGTGTCGACGGGACCACTGCCCGCCTCACGGAAGATCCACAAGCCCGGCGTCCTCCATCCGCAGATCAGGGTGCCGCTGCGCGAAATCACCGTCCATCCGACGGCGGGCGAACCGCCCGTCACCGTCTACGATCCGTCCGGCCCCTATACGGACCAGACTGTCGAAACCAGCATCGAAAAAGGCCTTGCCCGACTTCGCCAGGAATGGATTACGGCGCGAGGCGATGTCGAAGCCTATGATGGCCGCCATGTCCGGCCCGAAGACAATGGATTCGCGGTGGGCGAGCGCCTGACTCCGGAATTTCCCGTTTGCAACCGGCCGCTCAGGGCCAAGGCCGGCAAGGCGGTGACACAGCTTGCCTACGCGCGCGCCGGCATCATCACGCCCGAGATGGAGTTCGTCGCCATCCGCGAGAACCTTGGACGCGAGATTTTACGCGGCAAGCTGCAACGCGACGGTGAAAGCTTCGGCGCATCGATACCGGATTTCGTCACGCCCGAATTCGTGCGTGACGAGGTGGCGCGCGGCCGCGCAATCATTCCCGCCAACATCAACCACCCGGAGAGCGAACCGATGATTATCGGTCGCAATTTCCTGGTCAAGATCAACGCCAACATCGGTAACTCGGCCGTCACCTCCTCGATGGCCGAAGAGGTCGAAAAAATGGTCTGGGCGATCCGCTGGGGCGCCGATACGGTGATGGACCTGTCCACCGGCCGCAACATCCACAACATCCGCGATTGGATCGTGCGCAACTCGCCGGTGCCGATCGGCACGGTGCCGCTCTATCAGGCGCTCGAGAAGGTCGGCGGCATCGCCGAGGACCTGACCTGGGAGGTGTACCGCGACACGCTGATCGAACAGGCCGAACAGGGTGTCGACTATTTCACCATCCATGCCGGCGTGCGGCTGCACTACATCCCGCTGACCGTCGACCGGGTCACGGGTATCGTCTCGCGCGGTGGGTCGATCATGGCCAAATGGTGCCTGCACCATCACCGGGAAAGCTTTCTCTACGAGCATTTTGCGGAAATCTGCGACATCTGCCGTGCCTATGACGTCTCCTTCTCGCTCGGCGATGGTCTTCGTCCCGGCTCGATCGCAGACGCTAATGACGCGGCGCAATTTGCCGAACTGGAAACGCTCGGCGAACTGACGCAGATCGCCTGGGCAAAGGATTGCCAGGTGATGATCGAGGGTCCCGGCCACGTGCCGATGCACAAGATCAAGGAGAACATGGACAAGCAGCTCGCTGTCTGCGGTGAAGCCCCCTTCTATACGCTGGGGCCGCTGACGACCGACATCGCGCCGGGCTATGACCACATCACCTCAGGCATCGGCGCTGCCATGATCGGTTGGTTCGGCACCGCCATGCTCTGCTACGTCACGCCCAAGGAACATCTCGGCCTTCCCGATCGCAACGACGTCAAGATTGGCGTGATCACCTACAAGATCGCAGCCCATGCCGCCGATCTGGCGAAGGGGCATCCGGCGGCGAAAATCAGGGATGATGCCCTTTCCCGCGCGCGCTTCGAGTTCCGCTGGGAGGATCAGTTCAACCTGTCGCTCGACCCCGAAACGGCGCGGTCCTTCCACGACCAGACCTTGCCCAAGGAGGCGCACAAGGTGGCGCATTTCTGCTCGATGTGCGGACCGAAATTCTGCTCCATGCGCATCTCCCACGACATCCGCGCCGAGGCACAGAAAGAGGGCATGGCGGCAATGGCGGCGAAATACCGCGAGGGTGGCGATCTCTACATGGCGGCTGACGAGACCGGCGTACCGCTCATGCCAGAGGCGCCGGAACCGTCATGAGGGTGCTTGTCAAAGGGGCCGGCGTCGCCGGCCTCACCGCCGCCTTCGAGTTCGCCACTCGCGGCGTGTCGGTGACCGTTACCGAGACCAGGCAGACCCTTGGCGGCAATGCATCGTGGTTCGCCGGCGGCATGCTGGCGCCATGGTGCGAGCGTGAAAGCGCCGAGCAGCCGGTGCTGGACCTCGGACGCAACGCCGCCGACTGGTGGGATGCGGTACTGCCGGGTCAGGTGACACGGGCCGGAACACTGGTCGTGGCCATGCCGCGTGATGCCGGTGAGCTTGACCGGTTCGCCAGCCGCACGTCAGGGCATCGGCGTGTCGATGAAGATGAAATTGCGATCCTGGAGCCCGACCTCGCCGGCCGCTTCCGGCGCGGATTGTTGTTCCCCGATGAGGCTCATCTCGACCCGCGCCAGGCGATGGCAGCACTTCATGACAGACTCGCGGCCATGGGTGTCAAGTTCCGCTTCGGCGCCGACGCCAGGCATGGTTCCGGTTTCAATCGCCAGATCGACTGCACGGGTATGGGCGCCGTCGACGACAGGCTGCGCGGTGTTCGCGGCGAAATGCTGATCCTGCGCACCGCTGATATCTCGATGTCGCGACCGGTCAGGCTGCTGCATCCGCGCTTTCCACTCTATGCAGTGCCGCGCACCGACCACAGTTTCATGATCGGCGCGACGATGATCGAGAGCCAGTCCGCCGGACCAGTCACGGCGCGTTCGATGATGGAGCTACTGGGTGCCGCCTATGCCCTCCATCCGGCCTTTGGCGAGGCCAAGATCGTTGAAACTGGTGTCGGCGTTCGTCCAGCCTTTCCCGACAACCTGCCGCGCGTCGAGGCCCGTGGAACTACCGTCGCGATCAATGGACTCTATCGCCACGGTTTTCTTCTCGCCCCCGCCATGGCGCGCCAGGCTGCCGACCTGGTTTTCAGTCAAGACAGAACCAAGGAGCTCGCTCATGAAACTGACCGTCAACGGCGAAGCGCATGAGGTTGCCGCCGCCACGCTGGCCGAACTGCTTGCCGCGCTTGACTATGAGGGCGATTGGCTGGCAACGGCGGTCAACAGCGACCTCGTGCACAAAGCCAACCGG
>NZ_JAOWPT010000015.1 GCF_025753855.1 Mesorhizobium sp. ZC-5 | reverse complement strand
TTGTACTCGCCAAAATACTTCGTGATCGCAGCCGTCAAAGACGTCTTGCCATGGTCAACGTGACCAATCGTGCCAATGTTCACATGAGGCTTATTACGCTCGAATTTACCTTTTGCCATGTGAGGTCTCCATTACTAGCAGCCAGTTAAGGCGTTAAATTAAGTTACCTACGCAATTCCTGGAAATTACGCGTATTTCTTCTGGACTTCCTGCGCGACCGCGGTCGGCACAGGCTCGTAGTGATCGAACTGCATCGTGTACTGGGCGCGGCCCTGCGACATCGAACGCAGATTGTCGACGTATTTGAACATGTTGGCGAGCGGCACCATCGCGTTGACGACGACGGCGACGCCGCGGGTCTCCTGACCCTGGATCTGGCCGCGGCGGCCGTTCAGGTCGCCGATGACGTTGCCGACGTAGTCTTCCGGCGTCACCACCTCGACCTTCATGATCGGCTCGAGCAGCTGCACGCCAAGCTTCGGCGCGGCTTCACGAAAGCACGCACGGCCGGCGATTTCGAAGGCGAGAACCGAGGAGTCGACATCGTGGAAGGCGCCGTCGATCAGGGTCGCCTTGACGCCGATCATCGGGAAGCCCGCGAACGGACCCGACGACATGACGCTGTTGATGCCCTTCTCGACGCCGGGGATGTATTCCTTCGGCACGGCGCCGCCGACGATCTTGGACTCGAACTGGAACTCGCTGCTCTCCGGATCCGGCTCGAAGATGATCTTGACGCGAGCGAACTGGCCGGTACCGCCGGTCTGCTTCTTGTGCGTGTAGTCCTGCTCGTGGGTGCGGGTGATCGTCTCGCGATAGGCAACCTGCGGCGCACCGACATTGGCCTCGACCTTGAACTCGCGCTTCATGCGATCGACGATGATGTCGAGGTGCAGCTCGCCCATGCCGGAGATGATGGTCTGGCCCGATTCCTCGTCGGTCTTGACGCGGAAGGACGGATCCTCGGCAGCCAGGCGATGCAGCGCCAGGCCCATCTTCTCCTGGTCGTTCTTGGTCTTTGGCTCGATGGCGATCTGGATAACCGGATCGGGGAATTCCATGCGCTCCAGAATGACCGGATGCAGCGGATCGCACAGCGTATCGCCGGTGGTCGTATCCTTGAGGCCAGCCAGGGCGACGATGTCGCCGGCATAGGCTTCTTCGACGTCGGCGCGCGAATTCGCATGCATCTGCAGCATGCGGCCGATGCGCTCCTTCTTGCCCTTGACCGTATTGTCGACCGAGGTGCCCTTGGCCAGCTTGCCCGAATAGATGCGGGCGAAGGTGAGCGAGCCGACGAACGGGTCGTTCATGATCTTGAACGCCAGCATCGACAGCGGCTCGTTGTCGTCGGCGTGGCGCTCGATCTCGGCGTCCGTCTTGGCGTCGACGCCCTTGATCGCCGGCACGTCGATCGGCGACGGCAGGTATTCGACAACGGCGTCAAGCAGCGGCTGAACGCCCTTGTTCTTGAAAGCGGTACCGCAGAACACCGGATGGAATTTGACCGCGATCGTGCCCTTGCGGATCAGTGCGCGGATCTCGTCATTCGACGGCATATTGCCTTCGAGATAGTTTTCCAGAGCCGTCTCGTCCATTTCGACGACGGCCTCGATCATCTTCTCGCGGTATTCTTCGGCTTTCGCCTTCAGGTCGGCCGGAATCTCGACGACATCCCAGGCAGCGCCCAATTCTTCGTTGCGCCAGATCAACGCGTTCATCTCGATCAGGTCAACGACGCCCTTGAATTCATTCTCGGCGCCAATCGGCAACTGCACGGCGACAGCGACCGCACCAAGACGGGACTTGATCATGTCGAGGCAGCGGTAGAAATCCGCGCCGGTCTTATCCATCTTGTTGCAGAAGATCATGCGCGGGACGTGATACTTCTCGGCCTGGCGCCAAACGGTCTCGGTCTGCGGCTCGACGCCGGCGTTGGAATCGAGCAGCGCGATGGCACCATCGAGGACGCGCAGCGAACGCTCGACTTCAATGGTGAAGTCGACGTGGCCCGGCGTATCGATGATGTTGAAGCGGCGCATCTTGCCGTCACGGCCCTTCCAGAAGGTCGTGGTGGCGGCCGACGTGATGGTGATGCCGCGCTCCTGCTCCTGCTCCATCCAGTCCATGGTCGCAGCACCGTCGTGCACTTCGCCAATCTTGTGCGATTTGCCGGTGTAGTAGAGAATCCGCTCGGTCGTCGTCGTCTTGCCGGCGTCGATGTGCGCCATGATGCCGAAATTGCGGTAGTCTTCGATTTTATATTCGCGAGCCATGATGGTCTCTCCGTCTCTCTTTCGCGACTACCAGCGGTAGTGCGCGAAGGCGCGGTTGGCTTCCGCCATCTTGTGGGTGTCTTCACGCTTCTTGACGGCGGTGCCGCGGTTGTTCGCGGCATCCATCAGTTCGCCCGACAGGCGGTCGACCATCGTCGTCTCGTTGCGGTTGCGGGCAGCTGTGATCAGCCAGCGGATGGCAAGCGCCTGGCGGCGCTCAGGGCGGACATCGACCGGAACCTGGTAGGTGGCGCCGCCGACGCGGCGCGAACGCACTTCCACATGCGGCGCGACATTGTCGAGCGCCTGATGGAAGACGGTGACCGGCTCCTGCTTGGTCTTGGCCTGCACCTGATCGAGGGCGCCATAGACGATGGTCTCGGCTGCCGACTTCTTGCCGTCATACATGACGGCGTTCATGAACTTGGTGACGACCAGGTCGCCGAACTTCGGATCCGGGTTGATCTCACGCTTTTCTGCACTGTGACGACGGGACATGGTTCTTGTCTCTCAATCTCGTGGCCCAGCGCACAAAAAAAGCGCCGAAGCCGGAAAACCTTACTTCGGACGCTTGGCACCGTATTTCGAACGGCGCTGCTTGCGGTTTTTCACGCCTTGCGTGTCGAGCACGCCGCGGATGATGTGATAGCGCACGCCCGGAAGATCCTTCACGCGGCCGCCGCGGATCATTACCACGGAGTGCTCCTGAAGGTTGTGGCCTTCGCCGGGAATGTAGCCGATCACTTCGAAGCCGTTGGTCAGGCGGATTTTCGCGACCTTGCGCAGTGCCGAGTTCGGCTTCTTCGGCGTCGTCGTATAGACGCGCGTGCAGACGCCCCGCTTCTGCGGGTTCTGCTGCATGGCCGGCACTTTGTTGCGCGTCGCCGGCGCCTGGCGCGGCTTGCGGATCAGCTGGTTGACGGTAGGCATTAAACCCTCTTGTCTCTACAAATTCCGTGTCTCGAGCCCACTACGGGCGGCTTCAAGCGTTATTTCCATACGCAAATTCGGGCCACGAACCGCGATCTGCGGTCTTGCCCGAACAAAAAGCAGAGGAAGCGGAAGCCGCTTCATGCACGCCGGAAATGTCTTTTCGCTCGTAAAACGAACCCTGTTTGAGGCAAACTCCAGAACGAGACGTTCCGGAAAGCCAGACCTCACATCGGCTCAGACTGCGCGGCTTCTACTCGCAAGACCCCGAACCGTCAAGCCCGCACCTCCAATAATCTCGCTAAAACCGTAGCTTGGCCTGCATGCCTGCCATGCGCGCAATTTTCTTGCGTCATCTTGCAAAAGCGAAACAGAAAAACACGCTTTTTGCCCTGTCGGCTGCCCAGCAATCATGCGAAAACGCCCTGAATCTGGGCACCCGGCATGCCCGCGGGGCGGAGACGAAGGAATCACGCAATGAACGACAATGAGGAGCGCCCCGTCACCATCATCACCGGCCGCATATGGAAGAAGAAAGGTGGCAAGGTCGAAGGCGTCCATATTTTCCTTATGGCACCCGACGACGATTCGGCGGTGCGGCGTGCCTTGGAATCGCTTGCCGCGGAAGGTTATGCCGAAGCCGAACTCGACCAGATCGGCGACATGCAGGGCGAGCCCGACGAGGAACCGCATATGTCGGCCTACCAGGGTGCGCTGGAAGGCGAAGTGTCGATCGTGATGTTCGATGTGACGGATTAAGGCCTGAGGGGATTCATCTTGAGTTGATGACGGCTGCGGCGAGATGGATCATGGCTGAGAAGCTTTGATCGGTCTTCGGCTCGCATGGCGATGCGCTTGAAGAAGTTCTCGATGAGGTGTCGCCATTTGTAGAGTTCGCGATCGAGCGCCAGAGGCTTGGTCCGGCGCGTATGCTGCGAGATGACGGCCTTGGCGCCGCGCTCGTTGAGATTGGCGACGATGCGATCACTGTCGAAGCCTTGTCGGCGATCAGCCCGCCGAAATCGATGCCTTCAAGCAGCAGTCCGACGCCGACCGTGTCGAAGCGGTGGCGGGGCGGCAATTGGAAGCGCGCCAGATTGCCGAGCCCATGAAATTGGCGCGGAGTTTGTCGTATCAGGCCCTGGCGGCTTTGCCAATTCAAGCTTTCTTTGCCGAGACCCGCCAATACCGCCATGGCGCATACCAGGCGTAAGGTGCACCAAGGCGCTCCGGCACATTGTCGATGCCGTGCGTGCCGCCAGGGCCGCAGCGCATCACCCGGAACAGCCCCATCCAGCCGCCGGACCACAGGCCGTGGCGGGCGATGGCCTCGTAGGCGTATTCGGAACAGGTCGGCAGGTGGCGGCAGGAATTGCCGACGAAACCGGAAAGCGTCAGCTGATAGAAACGCACGAGCGACGTGCCGGCCAGGCGGCCGGGCGTCCTGCGCCACGGACCAGACCAGTTGCGGCCACGGGATCGGCGCGCGGGCTGCGTGTGCTGGTGATCATGGCTCATCGCCAGGATATCCGGTCGGGATCGCTCATGCCTCCATAGATGTCGATTCACATGCGCCTGCGCAACAGGGCGGGCAATCAGCCCTCGGTCGGGGCTGCAGTCACGCGAGCCGCATTGCGGCCGATGCGAGGCACGGAACCTGCCTGCGGCTTCTCCCGAGGCCGGCACCGGTCGTGCGGCGCAAATCCGTGGCGGATCGGCTCATATGACCGCTGAAATGTCACGATGCGGATGACGTCGCCGAATATGCCCATGAACTCGAACATGGCTCAATCTCCTTTGTATAGGGATTAGACAGCCACTCGCCTTCGCTCTCAAACGAGTATATTTTCCACTTTGGATAACTTGGAGTTATGCGAATGAAGCGTAGTCGCCTGCCCCTGACGGCGCTGCGAAGCTTTGAAGCGGCAGGGCGGCTGCTCAGCTTCAGCCGGGCCGCAGAGGAGTTGTTCGTCTCGCAGGCGGCGATCAGCCGGCAGATCAGGGAACTCGAAACCACGCTGAAGACGTCGCTGTTCCTGCGGCTGCACCGCAAGGTGGAACTGACCGAAACCGGCCACCGGCTGCTCGCCCAATTGACCAGAAGCTTCGACGCGGTGGACGCCGCGGTGTCGGAAATCCTGCGGGCGAGCGGGCCGCCGACAGTGCGTGTCAGCGTCGAACCGGCGCTGGCTTCAAGCTGGCTCATCCCGCGGCTCGACCGTTTCCGGCAATTGCATCCGGACATCGATGTGCTGATCGACGTCAACCCCCGGGTCGTCGACTTTCACGGCGGCGGTCCGGAGATCGCCCTGCGCTACAGTGCCCAAAGCACCTCCTGGCCGGATACGGACGCCGAACGGCTGAGGCAGCTTTTCGACACTCCGGTGCTGTCTGCCAGCCTGGCACGGTCGGGGCCTCCCCTGGCAAGGCCGCAAGATCTGCGAAAATACACGCTGCTGCACGAGGAAAACCGGCGGTATTGGGAAAAATGGTTCGAGAAGGCGGGTGCGCCCGAAAGGGATACCCCCGCGCGCGGACCGCAACTGGCCGATATGGCGCTGGTGCTGCAGGCGGCGTTGCGCGGCCATGGCGTTGCACTGGGCTGCCTGTTCCTGGCGCATGACGATCTCGCGTCAGGCGCGCTGGTCCAGCCGTTCGAGACCAGGATAGGCGCCGGCGCCTATTGGATGGCGGCACGCAACCTCAAGGCGCTCAGCGAACCGGCGGCGCGCTTCGCGGACTGGGTACGGGCGGAGTTCGAAAAAGTTCCTCCGCTGGATATCGGGAACGAAC
Organism: Mesorhizobium sp. ZC-5; assembly: GCF_025753855.1. Classification (GTDB taxonomy): domain Bacteria; phylum Pseudomonadota; class Alphaproteobacteria; order Rhizobiales; family Rhizobiaceae; genus Neomesorhizobium. The sequence goes on along the minus strand of NZ_JAOWPT010000015.1, from coordinate 128,635 downwards.
GATGAGAAGTCAGGCGGCTTCCCCGGCCTGCTTCCTCTCGATCTGGCCGATCGCATCGACGACGGCATCGAAGGTGAGCATGGTCGAGGCGTGGCGCGCCTTGTAGTCGCGCACCGGCTCCAGATATTTCAGGTCGTCGAAACGCCCGTCTGGGGGGGCGCCGTTTTCCTTCAGCATCTTCAGCATGGTTTCGCGGACCGCGCGCAATTCGCCGGCGGTGGCGCCGACGACATGCAAAGCCATGATCGAGGACGAAGCCTGGCCGAGCGCACAAGCCTTCACGTCATGGGCGAAATCGGTGACGACGCCGTTCTCCATCTTTAGATCAATAGTGACCGTCGAACCGCAGAGCTTGGAGTGCGCTTTTGCAGTGGCATCGGGGTCTTCAAGCCGGCCGATGCGCCCAATATTGCCGGCAAAACCAAGAATTTTCGCGTTGTAGACGTCGTCGATCATGATTTTCCAATCCGTCGCTGTTTGGCGAACAGTGCGTGGCGCCCTGGCATCTTTCATTCAACGCGGCAGGACATATATAATGATTGCGATCCCACCACGGCAAGGCGCTGCAAGCGCGGCCGGATGGGATCGAGACTCGCCGCTTTCGGGACCAGAGTAGAAAGTTTCTCCGGCACCGTGAAAGGCATTGGTCCGTTCAACTCGTTCCTCCGCCGAGGGGAACTACGGGAGACGCCTTAATGGACGCCGTCATCAAGAATTTTCCGCGCGCGGAAGACAGCAAGAACCCCGACATCAAGCGTCCGACCCAAGCGGAAGCCGAGGCGGCCGTTCGCACGCTCTTGCTGTGGACCGGCGACAACCCGGACCGCGAAGGGCTGAAGGATACGCCGCGGCGTGTGGCCAAGGCCTATCGCGAACTGTTCGCCGGCTATGCCCAGGATCCGGCCGAAGAACTTGGCCGCACCTTCGAGGAAGTCGCCGGCTACGACGACATGGTGCTGGTCAAGGACATCCCGTTCCATTCGCATTGCGAGCACCATATGGTGCCGATCATAGGCAAGGCGCATGTCGCCTACCTGCCCGACGGGCGCGTGCTCGGCCTGTCGAAGATCGCCCGCGTGGTCGACATCTTCGCGCACCGGCTGCAGACGCAGGAAGCGATGACGGCACAGATTGCCGGTGTCATCCAGGACGTGCTAAATCCGCGCGGCGTTGCCGTGATGATCGAGGCCGAGCACATGTGCATGGCCATGCGCGGCATCCGCAAGCAGGGTTCGACCACCCTCACCTCCACCTTCACCGGCAGCTTCAAGGACAGTCCCGAGGAGCAGGTCCGGTTCGTAACGATGGTGCGGGACGGCAACCGGGGCTGAGACGCCCTCGCCGGTCCCGCGGACAAGGACCGGCAATGCCACAGATCGAATTCGCAGAACCTCCGGCAGACAAGCAGTCGCTCGAGGAAGGCCGCACACTCTCACCGCGTTTCGATGCAAACGGACTGGTGACCGCCGTCGTCACAGACGCGCGCGACGGCATGCTATTGATGGTGGCGCACATGAACGCCGAAGCGCTGGCGCTGACCATCGAGACCGGCATCGCCCACTACTGGTCGCGGTCGCGGGCTTCGCTCTGGAAAAAAGGCAAAACCTCCGGGAATGTGCAAAATGTCACAGAATTGCGCGTCGATTGCGACCAGGATGCCGTATGGCTTAGCGTAAATGTCGCAGGTCACGACGCAACTTGTCACACCGGACGGCGTTCCTGTTTCTACAGGACGGTGGAACTCGGGAACGGCATCGCAACACTTCGCGACGACGGCGCTGGACCATTGTTCGATCCTGCAAAGGTCTATTGAACGGCGAGTGAACCATTTCGACCTTGGAAGCCACACAGATTCACCATTTTGATACGGCAGTGCCGTAAAAATAACTTGGGACAAGGAGTTGGTGATGCTCGAATGGGCGTCCATACGCGGCAAGCCGGACATGCGGGAGATGAAGGACCTCACCTCCGACGGCGCGCCACAATCCAAAACCGACAAGAAGAAAACCGGCATTTCGCTTGCGTTGGGCGGCGGCGCGGCGCGCGGCTGGGCCCATATCGGCGTGCTTCGCGCGTTGGACGAAGCCGGCATCGAAATCAGCATGATCGCGGGAACCTCTATCGGCGCGCTGGTCGGCGGCTGCTACCTGGCGGGCAAGCTCGACCAGCTCGAAGAGTTCGCTCGCAGCCTGACCAAGCGCCGCATCTTTGGTCTGCTCGATATCAATCTCGGCGGCAGCGGCCTGTTCGGCGGCATGAAACTGACATCGCGCATGCAGGAACACATGAACGGGCTGCGGTTCGAGGACCTGGACAAGCCGTTCGTCTGCATTGCCACGGAAGTTCGTACCGGCCATGAGATCTGGCTGACGGAAGGTTCGCTGATCACCGCAATGCGGGCCTCCTACGCGTTGCCGGGCGTGTTCGAGCCGGTCAGCGCCAACGGCCGCATCCTGGTCGACGGCGCCCTGGTCAACCCGGTACCGGTCTCCGTGCTGCGGGCTTACGAGCAGCCGCTGGTCGTCGCCGTGAACCTGCACTACGACCTTTTCGGACGCGCGGCGGTCATCAAGCACAGCGCCGGCGAACTGGTCGTGCAAAAGGACGCGTCGCCCGGCACGCACCGCGACCCCAATGCCACCGCGCAAGGCACGCGCCTCGGCATCACCGGGGTCATGGTCGAGGCGTTCAACATCATCCAGGACCGCATCTCGCGCGCCCGGCTGGCCGGCGATCCGCCAGACCTGTCGCTGCAGCCGAAGCTCGGCCATGTCGGGCTGTCGGAATTCCATCGCGCCGACGAGGCGATCAAGCTCGGCTACGAAGCGACCAAGGCGCAGATCGGCGAACTGACCCGCCTGCAGAGCGTGCTGGCGTAAGCCGGCTTCGTCAGGCCGCCGCCGCGTCGATGATGCGGAATTGTACACTGCGGGCGCCATTCCAGTAATTGCCGGACAGGGCTCCGGCAACATGAACGCTGCTTCCTCTCCTCTTGAAAAGAAACTCTCCGAGCGGACTTTCGGCGGCGCGGAAGGCGATCGCCTGAATGCGGCCGCCGGAATCGCTCCTCAGGTCGGCGCGGACGTGACCGGCGCCGACCGGGCGCGCGTCGACGAGATGATGGCGCGGCAAGACAAGCACCGGCGGGGGGTAACCCTGGCCGAACGGACCCACCTTCTCCAACGCGTCGAGCATGTCCTGCGTTGCGCCTTCCGCCGCAAGCGCGGCGTCGACCTTCAGGCTTTCCTCGTTGCGCAAGCGAAAGACGTCGGCGGCGGCACGCTCCTCGAAAAACGCCCGCAAAGCGCCGAGATTAGCCCGCTCGACAGTGATGCCGGCAGCCATCGCGTGGCCGCCTCCCTTGACGATCAGCCCCTTGTCGGCCGCCTCGCGCACCAGCCGCCCGAGATCGAAACCCGAAACCGAGCGTCCGGAGCCGGTGCCGGTGCCATTCGGATTGAAGGCGACGGCGAAGGCAGGCCGGCGCGCATGGTCCTTCAGCCGCGAGGCGAGCAGGCCGACAATGCCCGGATGCCAGGTCTCGCTGGCCGTCACCACGACGGCGGGACCAGCACCGCCAAGCATTTCCGCATCGGCTTCGGCGCGCGCCTCGGCAAGCATCTCCTGTTCCATGAGTTGGCGCTCCTGGTTCAGCCGGTCGAGCGTTTCGGCGATCTTGTCCGCCTCGACCGGATCGTCGGTGGCAAGCATGCGGCTGCCGAGACCGGCATCGCCGATGCGGCCGCCGGCGTTGATGCGCGGCCCGATCAGAAAAGCCAGATGAAAGGTGTTGATCGGCTCGCCGATCCGCGACACGCGGGCGAGTGCCGCCAGCCCCGGATTGCGCTGCTGGCGCAGCATCTGCAAACCCTTGATGACGAAGGCACGGTTGACGCCGGTCAGCGGCACGACATCGCAAACGGTCGCCAGCGCGACGAGATCGAGCAAGGTGAGCAGGTCGAAGGGCGTGCCGAAATTCTTCTCGCGCAGCAGCTTGGCGACCTGGACAAGCGTCAGGAACACGACGCCGGCGGCGCACAGATGCCCCTGCCCCGACAGATCGTCCTCGCGGTTCGGATTGACGACCGGCACGCCTTCCGGCAACGCGGCGCCGACCTGGTGATGATCGAGCACGACGACATCGGCACCGGCTGCACGCGCCGCATCGATGGACGCCGCGCTGTTGGTTCCGCAATCGACGGTGACGATCAATCTGGCTCCGCGCGAGACGAGTTCGCGCATGGCATCCGGATTGGGGCCGTAGCCCTCGAAGATGCGATCCGGGATGTAGATTTCCGACGTCAGGCCGAAATGCGCCAGGAACCGCTTCAACAGGGCGGAGGAAGCCGCGCCATCGACATCGTAGTCGCCGAATATGGCGACCTTCTCGCGCCGGATCACAGCATCGGCGATGCGCGCAGCGGCGGCATCCATGTCGGTCAGCGAGACCGGATTGGGCAGGAGATCGCGGATCGTCGGATCGAGAAAGCGCTCGGTTTCCTCCGCACTGATGCCGCGGCCGGCGAGAACGCGGGCGACCAGATCGGAAACGCCATGTCCCTGCGCAATGGCGAGCGCGGCAACCTCCTGACGCTCCGTCAGGCGATGCTCCCAGGAAAGCCCTGTCGCCGATTCCTTCACGCCAAGAAAGAAGCGCCTGTCCGCACTCATACGCTTGTCCATCCGCCCGAATCTGTCGGTCGATCGTAAGTCGTATTAGCGTAGCGCAAAATAAGCGCGATCAGAATTTTTCGAGATCCTGATGCCGCGCCTTGATCTCGCGAACCGTTTTCGAGGAGGAACGCATGACGATGGTATGCGTCTGGACCGAATCGCGGTTGAACTTGACGCCGGCCAGCAAATTGCCGTCGGTTACGCCGGTGGCGGCGAAAAGCACGTCGCCCTTCGCCATTTCCTCGATCCGGTAGATCTTGTTCGGATCGGAAATGCCCATCTTGGCGGCCCTGACGACCTTTTCTTCGGTGTTGAGCTGCAGACGGCCCTGCATCTGGCCGCCGATGCAGCGCAGTGCTGCCGCCGCCAGAACGCCTTCCGGCGCGCCGCCGGTGCCGAGATAGATGTCGATGCCGGTCTCGTCCGGATCGGTCGTGTGGATGACGCCGGCAACGTCGCCGTCGCCGATCAGCCTGATCGACGCGCCCGTGGCGCGCACGGCCTCGATCAGGCGCGCATGGCGCGGACGGTCGAGGATGCAGGCGGTGATCTCGTTGACGGGAACGCCCTTCGCCCTGGCCAGGTTTTCGATGTTCTCGATCGCCGGGGCGTCGATATCGACGACGCCTGCCGGGTAGCCCGGGCCGACGGCGATCTTTTCCATGTAGACGTCTGGCGCGTAGAGCAGGCTGCCCTTTTCGGCGATGGCGATGACGGCCAGCGAGTTGGGGAGATTCTTGGCACAGATCGTGGTGCCCTCCAGCGGGTCGAGCGCGATGTCGACCTTGGGGCCGTCGCCGCTGCCGACCTCCTCGCCGATGTAGAGCATCGGCGCCTCGTCGCGTTCGCCTTCGCCGATGACGACAGTACCCCTGATCGGCAGCCGGTTGAGTTCGGAGCGCATGGCGTCGACCGCCACCTGATCGGCGGCCTTCTCGTCACCCCGGCCGCGCAAGCGCGCCGCGGCGACCGCGGCACGTTCGGTGACACGCACGAGTTCAAGGGTGAGAATCCGGTCGAGGCCTGCCGTCGCGTTCTTCGCCATCGTCACTTTCCTGCCAATACAAATATGCGGACGCCGTGCCGGACGGGCACGGGCGCGCTCCTTTTGTCAAAGCACCATGACAACGGCAAGACCCGCAGACACGTTTCCGTGCCCGATGGAAAATATCAATCGATTGAAGTGCTTCCGCGCGTTTTATCCAGCACGTTCTATCTTTTGTACGGCTAGGCGATCAGTCTCGTTTTCGCAGGTTTCGTTGTAATTTTCATATCTAGCGCGCGTAACACTCCCAAAAGCGTCGTGAGCTTGGGGTCACCGTCGCCACTCAGCGCCTTGTAAAGCGCTTCGCGAGTGACTCCGGCTTCTTTGGCGATGCCGGTCATGCCGCGGGCACGAGCTACGACACCGAGCGTGTGGGTGATGTAACCAGCGTCGCCCGACTCGAATGCATCGGCAAGAAGCTCAGCTTGGGATTCAACACTTCCCAGGAACTCGGAAGCGTCAAAAGGAACGGTTTCAATGGCCATTGTCAGACCTCCTTCGCCATATCGATGGCGCGTTTTATATCTTTCTTTTGCGAACTCTTGTCGCCTCCGCAAAGAAGGATGATGAGCACCTTGCCGCGCTGCACAAAATAGACCCGATAACCTGGGCCAGTATCGATGCGCAGTTCACCGATGCCGTCGAAGAACTTGACGTCGCCGAGTAGTCCGAATTGCAGACGCGTTATCCGCTGGGCAATTCGTTCAGCCACCCGCGCGTCTTTCAGCGTTCGAAGCCATTCGAGAAAGAAAGGCGTCTGCCGAACTTCGATCATTGTGAATTGTAGTTCACAATGATCGGGAGATCAATCGCGGAGCGTTTTATCCAGCGCGCTCGATGCGGATGACCTGCGGCTTGTCGGTCAGGTGACCATCCTTGGTAATGCCCTCGACCGCCTTGCGGACCGCCGCTTCGGTGGTTTCGTGGGTGACCAGGATGACGGTTTTTTGGGCATCGGCCTCCTGCCCCGCCGCGTGCTGGACGATCGATTCCAGCGAAATCTCGTTGTCGGCCATGCGTTTGGCGACCGCGGCGAAGACGCCGACACGGTCATGCACGGTCAGGCGTATGAAATAACCGCCTTCATGGCTGCGCATCCTGGCTTTCTTGTAAGGCCGCAATTCCCTGGCGGGGCGGCCGAAGACCGGGCCGTGCTGGAAGCCGGGACGGCTTTTTGCAATGTCGGCGATGTCGCCGACGACGGCCGATGCAGTGGCGTTGCCGCCGGCACCCGGGCCTGAAAGCAGCAATTCACCGAGAATATCGGTCTCGATGGCGACGGCATTCGTCACGCCATGCACCTGCGCGATCACCGAAGCGGTCGGCACCATGGTTGGGTGCACGCGCTGCTCGATGCCGCTTTCGGTCTTCTGGGCGACACCGAGAAGCTTGATGCGGTAACCGAGTTCGCCGGCGGCGCGGATGTCGGCCTGGCTGATGTTGGAAATGCCTTCCATGTAGATGTCGTCGGCGGCGATTTTGGTACCGAAGGCAAGGCTGGTCAGGATGGACAGCTTGTGCGCGGTGTCGTGACCCTCGATGTCGAATGTCGGGTCGGCCTCGGCATAGCCGAGGCGCTGCGCATCCTCGAGGCAGGCGTCGAAGGACAGGCCTTCGGCCTCCATGCGGGTGAGGATGTAATTGCAGGTGCCGTTCAGGATGCCGAAAACGCGGGTAACGCTGTTGCCGGCCATCGCCTCGCGCATCGTTTTGATGACCGGGATGCCGCCGGCGACCGCGGCTTCATAATTCAGCAGTACTCCCTTCTTCTCGGCAATCTCGGCCAGAGACACGCCATGCTTGGCAAGCAGCGCCTTGTTGGCGGTGACGACGTGCCGGCCAGCCTCCAGCGCCGCCTTGACGCAAGCGTGGGCCGCGCCCTCGTCGCCGCCGATCAGTTCGACGAAAACATCGATGTCGGCGGATTTCGCCATTTCGACCGGATCGTCGAACCAGTTGGCGTTGCCGAAATCGATGCCGCGGTCCTTGTTGCGGTCTCGTGCCGAAACAGCCGCCACCGCGAGCTCGCGCCCGCACTGACGAGTGAGTTCGGCAGCCTTGCCGGTGATGACGCGGACCACCGATGCTCCGACCGTGCCAAGACCGGCTATTCCAACACGCAATGCTTCGGCCATTCGCGGCAACGCCCCTCAATGTATCAGAAATCGAAAAATCAACGCCGCGCGGTAAGCGAAACCACGTTGTTGGGCTGCTTTGCGGACGACGACAGGAAGCGCTTGATGTTGCGCGCTGCCTGGCGGATGCGGTGTTCGTTCTCGACGAAAGCCAGCCGCACGAAATCGTCGCCGTGTTCGCCGAAACCGACGCCCGGCGCCACAGCGACATCGGCGTGCTCGATCAGGAGCTTGGAGAATTCCAGCGAGCCGAGATGCTTGAACGGCTCGGGGATCGGCGCCCAGGCGAACATCGATGCGGCGGGCGCGGGAATATCCCAGCCGGCGCGGCCGAACGAATCGACCATCACGTCGCGGCGCCGGTGATAGACCTCGCGGACTTCGGCGATATCGGCTCCGTCGCCGTTGAGCGCATGCGCGGCCGCCACCTGGATAGGCGTGAAGGCGCCGTAGTCGAGATAGGATTTCACGCGGGTCAGCGCCGAAATCAGCCGCTCGTTGCCAACCGCGAACCCCATGCGCCAGCCCGGCATGGAAAATGTCTTCGACATCGAGGTGAACTCGACCGCGACATCGATGGCGCCCGGCACCTGCAGCACCGACGGCGGCGGGTTGCCGTCGAAGTAGATCTCCGAATAGGCGAGGTCGGACAGGATGATGATGTCGTTCTTGCGGGCGAAGGCGACGACGTCCTTGTAGAAGTCGAGCGAAGCCACCAGCGCCGTCGGGTTGGACGGATAGTTCAGGATCAACGCCAGCGGCTTCGGGATCGAGTGACGGATACCGCGCTCCAGCGCCGGGATGAAACCGTCATCCGGCTCCGCCTGCAGCGAGCGGATGACGCCGCCGGACATGATGAAACCGAAGGCGTGGATTGGATAGGTCGGGTTCGGGCAGAGGATCACGTCGCCAGGTGCGGTGATCGCCTGCGCCATGTTGGCGAAGCCTTCCTTGGAGCCGAGGGTGGCGACGACCTGGGTATCCGGATTGAGCTTCACGCCGAAACGGCGGGCATAATAATTGGCTTGGGCGCGGCGCAGGCCGGGGATGCCGCGCGACGACGAATAACGGTGGGTGCGCGGATCGCGGACCACTTCGCAGAGCTTGTCGACGATCGCCTTGGGCGTCGGCAGGTCCGGATTGCCCATGCCGAGGTCGATGATATCGGCGCCGTTGGAACGGGCAGTGGCCTTCAGCCGGTTGACCTGTTCGAAAACATAGGGCGGAAGCCTGCGGACCTTGTGAAATTCTTCCATTTCCGTTCCAGACGACACGAGGGGCTTTCGGTGGCGCGATATACACGCAATTCAGGCATGGGTCGATAGCCGCAGGGACCACCTTTCGGCCACCGGAAGGCTACTGCTCGATTTCCTTCAGCGTGTCGGCCGCATGGGTGTCGGCGAGCTTGCGCAGTACAGCCGGGTCGGTCTGACCGGCAGGTACCGCAGCGGTTGCCGCGTTCTGCTTATGCGCCGCGCTCAGCGCGGCCATATCCGCGCTCCTTTGTGCAGGCGTCATCTGCTCGGCCGCCTGCTGCGGCGGGACGTTGAGGTTGGGGAACGTGCCGGTGTTGACCGGCCCCCTGGCGCCGGCGGGCACCGCGTCGTCGACGGAAGAGGCGCAACCGGCAAGCAGGAGCGCCACCGCCACCGAGGCCGGCGCAGCCAAAAGCCGCACGCCAAAAAAAACATGTCCGCCAATGCGATATGTCATAGTCTTGTCCCGGCAGGCTTTATAAAGCAGAGGACGTCCTCAATTGGACCCCAATGGACGTCCCATGGTAATATGTCAAATAAAAGAGCGCCTGGGGAGGCAAGCGGAAACATGCCGAAGGCAGCCGACAAGGAAACGAAGGACGCCGCCCGCGACTCCGGCACTGAAAGCGATTCCGCCGCTTCGGTCGAGCAGTACCTGGTCAAGGATCCGGAGCGCTTCGCCCTCAACCTGGCGCGCATGGTCGAGGAAGCCGGCAAGGCGGCTTCAGCCTGGGTAACGCCGCGCGAGAAAGGAGAGGTGCGCGACAGCGTCGCCGAACCGATGACCGACATGGTCAAGACCTTCTCCAAGCTGTCGGAATATTGGCTTTCCGATCCGCAACGGGCGCTCGAAGCCCAAACCAGGCTGTTTTCGGGCTACATGAATGTGTGGGCGAACGCCATCCGCCGGGTCGGTGGTGACGAAGATGGTGACGATGCCGTCAAGCCGGACCGTGGCGACAAGCGCTTCCAGGATCCCGAATGGGGCAGGAACGCGTTCTTCGATTTCCTCAAACAGGCCTATCTGGTGACGTCGCGCTGGGCCGGCGATCTCGTCGAACACGCCGACGGACTCGACGAACACACCAAACACAAGGCCGGCTTCTACGTGAAGCAGATCTCCAACGCGATCTCACCGTCGAATTTCATCCTGACCAACCCGGAACTGTTTCGCGAGACCGTCGCTTCGAGCGGCGAGAACCTGGTGCGCGGCATGAAGATGCTGGCCGAGGACATCACCGCCGGCAAGGGCGACCTGAAACTCAGGCAAGCCGATTATTCGCGCTTCGAGATAGGCAGGAACATCGCGGTGACGCCCGGAAAAGTAGTGGGGCGCAGCGATGTCGCCGAAATCATCCAGTACGAGCCGTCGACCGACAAGGTGCTGAAACGGCCGCTGCTGATCTGCCCGCCATGGATCAACAAGTTCTATATCCTCGATCTCAACCCGGAGAAATCCTTCATCCGCTGGGCCGTCGCGCAAGGCCATACCGTTTTCGTCATCTCCTGGATCAATCCGGACGAGCGGCACGGCAGCAAGGGCTGGGAGGCCTATATCCGCGAAGGCCTGCAATACGGCCTCGACACGATCGAGAACGCCACCGGCGAGAAGGAAGTCAACGCGATCGGCTATTGCGTCGGCGGCACGCTGCTTGCGGCAGCCCTTGCGCTGATGGCGCAGGAAGGCGACGAGCGGGTGCGCTCAGTGACCTTCTTCACCACCCAGGTCGACTTCACTTATGCCGGCGACCTGAAAGTGTTCGTCGACGAGGATCAGATCGCGGCGGTCGAGCTGTCGATGAGCGGCAAGGGTTATCTCGACGGGACCAAGATGGCGACAGCCTTCAACATGCTGCGATCGGGCGACCTGATCTGGCCCTATGTCGTCAACAACTACATGCGGGGCAAGGAGCCGCTGCCTTTCGACCTGTTGTACTGGAACGCCGATTCGACGCGCATGGCGGCCGCGAACCACTCCTACTACCTGCGGAACTGCTATCTGGAGAACAATCTTTCGCAAGGCCACATGCAACTTGCCGGGCGCACCGTTTCATTGTCGGACATAACGATTCCCGTCTACAATCTCGCGTCGCGCGAAGACCATATCGCACCGGCAAAGTCGGTCTTCCTCGGCTGCAGATATTTCGGCGGCGAGGTCGAATACGTGATGGCCGGCTCCGGCCACATCGCCGGCGTGGTCAACCCGCCATCGCTTGGCAAATACCAGCACTGGACCGGCGGCAAGCCGGTCGGCGACTTCCAGCAATGGATTGAAAAAGCTACGGAAACGCCAGGTTCGTGGTGGCCGCACTGGCAAAAATGGATCGAAGCCAGAGACGATGCAAAGGTCGCGGCGCGAAAGCCGGGCGGCAAAGCCAAGACGTTGGGCGATGCGCCGGGTAGTTACGTAAAAGTAAGAGTGTAACAGTCTGTAATCTGCGGTGAATTGACCTCCGGCTCAAAACCGGCGAAATGGTGGCAGGCATGTTCGCTGTCCTAATTCTCCATGGCGCAAGAAATTGCGGAGAACCCGAGAATCGTTAGGACTGGTTTCCGAGTAAGGTAACGCAGTCCTAGTTCAAGTCAGAATTGTCGTCCTTCGATTGCGTGGCGGCTCGGAAAGCTGAGGGGGAAGCGGTTTGAAAGCAGAACGACCGCGCAAAGCAGGCGGGGAAGGCCGTGCCGTTCTGGCCGCGCTCCTTGCCGTGCTGCTGGCGTCCTGCACGACCGCCGACCAGGGAATGGACATGGCTTCGCCCGGCTTCAACATGGCCGGCACCGATATTGCCGCTGATTCGATCGGCAACACTTCGCCAGCTTCCGGTCTTGTCATGTCGAGCGAGGGCGACACCGCCCTGCCCGACCAGATCGCCTATCGCCCGGTGACGAAACCCGGCGGCGCTGAAGTTGCCGCCGTAGCGCCTGACGCAGTTGCGAACCCCGCCCCGGCAGCCGCTGCCGCACAAGCGGCCACGGACCAGCAGACGGCGGCAGCCGAGCAAACTCCTACAGCGCAGCCTGCAGCCGAGGCGGCCAAAACCGCCGAAGCGCCGAAGGCGGAAGCGGAGGCCACCACCGCGACAGCGCCTGTTCCGACCGCCAAGGACGCGGCTCTCGACGACAAGCAAGTCATCGTTACCGCCACCGACCCTGCCGCAGCGACGGCGCCGATCGAACCCAAGAAGCGCGGTTTCCTTTCCGCCTTTTTCGGCAGTTCGCCGGCCGCGGCCGCACCGGCAAAACCGAAGCCCTTCGCCCAGATCACATCCGCTGCGCCGGCCAAGGCGGAAAAAGCCCAGCCACTGGTGCAACTCGCTTCCGCCTCCGAAGATGACGCCAAGCCGACCGCGGTTCGCGCTTCGCTGGGCGGTGGCGACCTGGACCCGCTGCCTGGTGTGCGCCAGACCGCACTGTTCGAGATCAAGCGGAAGTCCGGCATCGACGACGACAGCGACGTCGACCTGCACGAAGATGAAGACGGCGGTTCCATCCAGCTTGCTTCGGCGGCCGGCCTTGCCCGGCTGGCGCCCAACGGCCTGCTCACCCAGACGGAGCGGGTCGATGTGGCCTGCCTGAAGCCTTCGCTGGTGCGCGTGCTCAAGACGGTCGAGAAGCATTACGGCCGCAAGATCGTCGTGACCTCCGGCTACCGCAGCCCGACGCACAATCGCCGTGCCCGCGGCGCCAAGAATTCTCTGCACATGTATTGCGCCGCCGCCGACGTTCAGGTCGAAGGCGTCAGCAAATGGGAACTGGCGAGCTATGCGCGCAACATGCCGGGCCGCGGCGGCGTCGGCACCTATTGCCATACGAACTCGGTGCACATCGACGTCGGCCCCGAGCGCGACTGGAACTGGCGCTGCCGTCGCCGCAAATAACGCCATCCACTGCGACCTGACGCCCCACTCTGCTCCGCCGACGCAGCGACGGCCCAAAAACTTGTTTTCCTGCAAGGACTTCGGGCGAAAAGCCAAAGCGCGCGCACCAGCACAAAAAAGTTTGATTTCCGCCGCCCGCACGGGTTGCCCGCCGGTCGCAACCTAATTATAACCCGGTCGTCTGCGCGCGCCCATCGTCTAGCGGTCAGGACACCGCCCTTTCACGGCGGTAACAGGGGTTCGATTCCCCTTGGGCGTACCAGACTTTTCCCCACACCCTTCGCTTTCATTCCGCCCGAACCATGTTTCCGGCAACGAACCAAAAAGCGATTGCCGCGTTTCGGTGAATGCGCTCAAGGATCCCGCTAACTATCTTCATTATTGCAGTCGTGGGTATTGGACTGCTCATCGGCTGGCTGACGGCACCCGGCGAATGGTACGCGGGACTGCAAAAGCCATGGTTCAATCCGCCGAACTGGCTGTTCGGCCCGGTCTGGACTATCCTCTACGTCATGGTCGCCGTGGCGGGGTGGCGCATCTGGTCAGATGATCTCGGTTCCCTCAAAGGCCTGTGGCTCACGCAGATGGCGCTGAATTTCCTGTGGTCACCGGTTTTCTTCGGAGCACAGTCAGTGACGCTTGCCCTGATTGTGATTGTCGCGCTGCTCGCCGCCATTGCGCTATTCATCTGGAAGACTTGGCCGGTCGATCGCACTGTGGCAGTCTTGTTCCTGCCCTACGCGGCCTGGGTGGCGTTCGCGACAGCGCTCAACCTGGCGATCCTGCTGCTGAACTGACAGATCTCCGTTCTCAAACAACACACACGGCGCCAACCGTGTGGTGGCGCCGCGTGTATAAAGGTCGCTTAACAGCCTCGATGCGTGTCCTAGATATTCAACCCTTCAGGCGCTCCACGCAAAGCGCGCGCAGCACAAGGGCTGCCTCAGCATAGGTCGTCTGGTTGGCGGTGAAGCGCTCGAGCGACGGATCGTCGAGCAGGGCCTGCACCTCGTCGAGCACGCGAACCGGGAGAATATCGGTGCAGGTGCGCATGCGCCCGAAGACGGCACTGATGGCGGTAGGCTTGCCGTCGCATTCGACAATCGGTTCGGGCGTCCCCTGCTGCCACGCCTCATAGGCGTTAAGCGCATCCTCGAAGGCATAGTGGAGAAAAACCGGCGCGTGGCCTTCATGAAGTGGCGGAAGCACATGTCGCATCTCTGTTTCCTCGTTCTTTTGTTGTTTTCAACCGAAGGATATCCCCGCCCCTCTTGAAAGCTGAACTCGACCTCCTGGCCGCAAACACACCCTCTTCATGCTGCTGGAATGGGTCGGCGAAACTGCCGATGCCACATTATGGACAACTTTCGCGCCGCGACGCAACCTCCGCTTTGGGTTTTGCCATCAAACAATGCGTGGCCGTTTGAGGTCGAAAAGCACTGTCCCGGAACTACCAGCTGCCCGGATATTGCCAGGCCCAGTAGAGGCTTTCCTCGCGCTCCGGCAGGCGCTTTTCCGCATCGGTCACGACAACGCGGCTGTCTCCCCGGGTATCGGCATTCGAGCGCCGGTTCCGTTGTTTTCCGGCGCTGCGCCAGCGTTGCGGAACCAGTTGGTAAAGGGAATCCTTCCAGTCCGACATGGATCCTCCTGAGGTTACCCGCCTGCCGCGACAATGAAAGGATGGCGCATTCCGGAGAAAAGTCAACTTAGTCTACTAATTTTATAGACATTGGATCGGCGCGGCGGAAACAATTTGTGATTCCGTTGTTCCCTTTTTCGCCTCAGTACGGTTCGGGCCGTTCGTTCACACCCAATCCGGCAGGGGTCCTGGTCTTGCCGCTCAATCTCGCCCCCAGTGTCAGCAATCCCGGCACGGCGCCAACAAGCGGCCAGGCGATCCTCGCCGCCCCGGGAAACGCGGCGGCGCGCGCAAAACTTTCGGCGGCGACGATGCGCAACCAAAACTGCCGCCGCCAGGCAGCCGAATAGCGGCGACCGGCATTTGCACGCGCGCTTCTCGCGCCAAGATCGACACCGGACAATTCGGCGGCGAGCAGCCAGCCGGACTGGATGGCCATGGAAATGCCTTCGGCGATGAGCGGATGCGATTCGCCGGCGAGATTGCCGACGCGAAAGATGTCGTCCGCATAGCCCGGCCGGACGCCCGGCCGGATCGGTCCGGCCGCGAGCCAGCCGCCGTCGGCCACCACATCGTCCCGAATTGCCTCGGCCACGCCCCGACAGCTTGCGGCGATGTGGCGGAAAACTGCCTCGCCGGCAGGCAAGCCGCCGTGGCTGCCGCGCACCGCCGCCAGAACATCGCGCCTTATGCAGCAGGAGATCGACAGCCTGCCATGATCGGACCACACCATGCCCCCGTAGCCGCCGGGGAAAATGAACAGCGGCATCAGATCGGCCGTGAGGTGCGCGTCACTGAAATGCGCCTTGAAGCCGAACAGGTCCGACGGACGGCTGGTCTTCTGCAACTGGCTGGGCAGCTTCCCCTGCTCCCAGGAGCCGTGGGCGGCAACGATCACCGGCGCGCTGAGCAGACGCTCCTCTTCTCCCGTAGCGATTCTGACCGCCTGCGCGGTGCCCTCGCCGGCAATGTCGACGGCATGCCAGGGCTGGAAAACCTCGGCGCCGGCTTCCCGCGCGGCGGCGAGAAACAGGGTGTCGAGCAGGTCGCGGCCAAGCGCCCGTCCATATCCTCCCCCGGGCGCCGGCGGCATACGCGCTTCGATGTTCCGATTTCCGGCAAAAAGACCGACCCGCCGCACCTCAGGACCGGCCTCGGTGCGCCAGGCGTCACCCAGGCCGAATTTGTCCAGCAGCGCCAGATTGGTCGCGGACATGAATTCGCCGCACACTTTACGACGCGGGAATGCGGCCTTTTCGACGATCGCCACCTTCCAACCCTGCCGCGCCAGCGCCAGCGCGGTGGAACTCCCCGCCGGCCCGGCGCCGATGACGATCACGTCGTAATTCATCGAGGGTCGTCCGTGGCCACGAAAGTGTGGGTGAACGGGCCGATATCGCGCTCTTCGATGAAAGCGCCGTCACCGCGCGGCCAGAGACCGGACAGTTCGGCGCCGACGAACCCGGCGCGCACGCTTGCCGGCGCGTCGTGCAAGGTCACGTCATTGGCGCCGATTGCCCAAAGCAGCCGCGATGCCGCCAGTGCGACCGCGCCGCGGCGCGGTTCGGTAGCGATGAAAACGGCAGTCAGCGGCCGCAGCCCTGCAAACAGGCTGGCCAACCCGGCATCGTCGAAATGGTGCAGGAAAAGATTGGCCGCAATGACGTCGACGCGTTGGTGGCCGGCTCGCGTGAGCCATTCGAACACGTCGGCCGTGACCGCCTCGGCACGCCAGCCGAGTGCGGCGAATTCGTCGATGCGCAGGCCGGTGATCAGGTCGGCACGGTCGAGCAATGTCAGCTCGACCCGAGGCCAGCGTTTCGCCATCCTGCGCGCCACCGCCAGCATGAAAGCGCCGTCGCCGGCGCCGATCTCCAGGATCCGGCGCGGCGGCCGGGCGACGCGGCGCCGCAGCAGGCGCGCCATGATGCCGGCCTGGATCATCAACGCATTGATGCGCCGCAAATCGCGGCGCGACGCCTGTGCGCGCGGATCGCCGGCAGAAAGCCCGTCGAGGATCTCGGGTTCGACACGTCGAAGAGCGAGTTGGCCGGGCATCGTCGGATCAGCCTGCGGTCCGGAACATCATCGTCTCGGCGGTCAGCCCCGGTCCGAAGGCCATCGCGCAGCCGAGCAGACCGGGACGGCTCGACTTCAGCATCTTTTCGAGGACGAACATCACGGTCGCCGACGACATGTTGCCATAGTCGCGCAGCACGTCGCGCGACGCCTGCAATGCCTGGGCGTCGAGATGCAATGCCCGTTCAACCGCATCGAGCACCGAGCGCCCGCCCGGATGGACGGCCCAAAGGTCGACATCGCGGACCGGCACGCCTTTCAGGATGCCGGCGATCTCCGTCGTGAGCGCTTCCTGGATTGCCGCCGGCACCTGCCCGGACAGCACCATGTCGAAACCGTCGTCGTGAATGCTCCAGGTCATCAGTTGCCGCCCTTCGGGAGCGACGACGGCATGGAAGCCGTCAAGCAACAAGCCATGCGGCTCGGCGGTGACGAGCGAGGCGGCGCAGCCGTCGCCCCACAAGCAGAACGACAGCAGTTTTTCCAGGTTGTCGGTCTCCTTGAGGTGCAGCGTGCAGATCTCAACATTGACGACAAGCACGCGCGCCTCGGGATCCGACCGGACGATGTGTCGCGCGAGTTTCAATGCGTTGATTGCCGCGTAGCAGCCCATGAAACCGATGATCGTGCGCTCGACCGATGTTGCAAGCCCGCATTGCGCAACGAGTTCCAGATCGATGCCCGGGGCGGAGAACCCGGTGCATGTGGTGACGATGAGATGGGTGACGCGGCTGCGGTCCTCGCCCTGCAGAAGCCGGTCGACGGCGTGCTGGGCCAGCCGGGGGGCGGCGCCTTCGAACATCTCCATGCGCTTTCCGGTGCCGGGAAACGCACCTCGCCTGAAAACGCCGTCCGCATCTAGCGTCGCGCCCTCGGGATCACCCGCCGGCTCGAAGCAGGAATAGCGGTGTTCGATGCCAGCCTTGTCGGCCATGCGGCTGAAGATCGAACGCCGCCGCGGATCGTTCATCAGCAGCGAGGCGGCGAAGTCGAGGAAGAAGCGATGCACGTCGTGAGGCGGCAAGGCCGTCGCGACACGATTGAGATAGGCGTCCGACGCCATAGCGCGCTTCCCGATCTGCCCTTGGGCGTTGCATGCCGATGCCGATCCAGTGCCGTGCCCGCGCCGATCCGCTAGGCGCACTTGCTGGTATTCCTATCATGATAAAGTCCGTTCCCGGCAAACGTCTGCCGTCGCCGGTTTCGTCCCCAAAACGAAATGAAGCCGGACCTGGTTGCGTCGTGACAAGCCAGTCGCGGCGTTCCGTGCCTGAGATCAAACAGCGCGAATGGGGCGCAAACCGAGAACGTCATTCCAGAAATGTAACTTCTCCGAAAATTTTTTGCTTAGCGCTTCCACCCCGTATCTGCGACATTGCCGCCTCATCACCATACCGGCTTGAAGGCCGGAAAATTCGGGATTCAAGACAATGAACTGGTTGAAATCGCTGCTCGTGGCAGGAACCATACAGGTTCTCGCCATTACCTCGGCCTATGCCGGAGAAAACCTCGAGCAAATCAAGGCGGCAGGCGCATTCAAGATCGGCACCGAAGGCACCTATGCGCCATTCACCTTTCACGACGCCAACGGCGCCCTGGTCGGCTTCGATGTGGAGATCGGCCAGGAGATCGCCAAGCGGCTCGGCGTCAAGGCGGAGTTCCTCGAGGGCAAGTGGGACGGCCTGATCGCCGGGCTTGACGCCAAACGTTACGACGCGGTGATCAACCAGGTGGGCATCACCGAGCAGCGCAAGCAGAAATACGATTTCTCCGATCCGTATATCGCCTCCAAGGCGGTGCTGATCGTGCGCGGCGACAACGAAGAGGTCAAAGGCTTCGCCGACCTCAAGGGCAAGAAGTCGGCCCAGTCGCTCACCAGCAATTTCGGCAAGATCGCCGAAACGAACGGCGCCGAACTGGTCGGCACCGATGGTTTCGACCAGTCGATCCAGCTCGTGCTCAACGGCCGCGCCGACGCCACCATCAACGACAGCCTGTCGTTCCTCGACTTCAAGAAGCACAAGCCGGACGCCAACGTGAAAATCGCCGCGCAGGAAGAAAACGCCGACTATTCGGGCGTCATCATCCGCAAGGGCGAGCCGGAACTGCTCGAGGCGATCAACAAGGTGCTGGCCGAGATCAAGGCCGACGGCACCTACCAGAAAATCTCCGACAAATATTTCGGCCAAGACGTTTCGCAGTAAGATAGCTGCCGGGACGAACAAGCGGATCGACCCGACGGGTCGGTCCGCTTTCTGTTTTGCGCATGAGCCGCACGGCTCACTGCTTCTGGAGATCGACCGTGTTGCCCCACTGGCTGCAATTGATGCTGGACTCGCTCGGCCCGCTGCTATGGGCCGCGCTAGTCTTTACGGCGCCCCTCACCCTGCTTTCGTTCGTGCTCGGCCTGACGCTCGGCCTGGTGGTGGCGCTGATCCGGTTGTTCGCCGCCTGGCCGTTCACGGCGATCGTGCGTTTCTACGTCTGGATCATCCGCGGCACACCGCTGCTCGTGCAACTGTTCCTGATCTTCTACGGGCTGCCCAGCGTCGGCATCGTGCTCGACGCCTTTCCGGCGGCGCTGATCGGCTTCACGCTGAATGTCGGGGCCTATTCGTCCGAAATCATCCGCGCGGTCATCGCCTCGGTGCCGAAGGGCCAGTGGGAGGCCGCCTATTCGATCGGCATGAACTGGCCGCAGGCGATGCGCCGCACGATCCTGCCGCAGGCGGCTCGCGTCGCGGTGCCGCCGCTCTCCAATACGTTCATCTCGCTGGTCAAAGACACGTCGCTTGCCGCCGCCATAACCGTGCCGGAGATGTTCCAGGCCGCGCAGCGCATCGTCGCCACCACCTATGAACCGCTGATCCTCTATATCGAGGCGGCGCTGATCTATCTCGCGCTCAGCTCCATTCTTTCCACGCTGCAGGTGCGGCTGGAAGAACGCCTCAACCGCTATGGTGGGTTCCTGGAGGCGCGGTCATGATCGAGCTCACCGACATCGAGAAGCGCTTCGGCGACAACCTCGTGCTACAGGGCGTCAGCGTCCGCATCGCCGAGGGCGGGGTGACCGCACTGGTCGGCCCGTCGGGCGGCGGCAAGAGCACGCTGCTGCGCTGCATCAACCTGTTGGAGATCCCGACTTCGGGCATGGTGCGGATTGGCGACGAGGCGCTGACCTTCCATCCTGGGCAAAAGGTCGGTTGGGCCTCGGTGCAGAAGCTGCGCCGCCAGACCGGCATGGTGTTCCAGAATTTCCAGCTCTTCCCGCACCGCACCGCGATCGAGAACATCATGGAAGGGCTGACGACCGTTTTGAAATGGCCGCAGGAAAGAGCCCGCGAACGGGCGCTTTCCCTGCTCGAAAAGGTCGGGCTGGCGCACAAGGCCGATGCCTGGCCGGCGACGCTGTCAGGCGGCCAGCAGCAGCGGGTGGCGATCGCCCGCGCACTGGCGCCCTCGCCGCGCGTGCTCTTGTGCGACGAGCCGACGTCGGCGCTCGACCCGGAGCTTTCCGGCGAAGTCGTCGATGTACTCAGCCAACTTGCCCGGGAAGGCACGACGATGGTGATGGCGACGCATGATTTGCGCCTTGCATCGAAGATCGCCAGCGAAGTCGTGTTCCTGGAAGCCGGCGTGGTGGTCGAAACCGGGCCTGCCGCGGAGGTGTTCGGCAATCCACAGCGCGAAAGAACCAAGCGGTTCATCACCACCCTGACTCAGAAATGACGCCAGACGGGATCGTCGGAACGTCAACCGGGTTTTAAGCCTTCGCGGTCACAATTGCCGCATGGCTGGATTCGTTCTCCCGAAGCTCAGATGGCTGGTGATCGGCGCGGTGGCCGCCGGCGGCTGGGCGATAACCCAGGAGCCGGTCAGCAAGCGTGAGCAGCGCGCCGCCGAGCGGCCCGCGGTGACGCGGAACGTGTCGAAGCCGGCGCAGCGCGTCCAAGCTGAGCCGCAACGTTCCCAAAAACAGCCGCAGCGGGCAATCCAACCGACGTCGGCGGCGGACCGGCCGCAAGCGAGCATACCTGAGCCACGCCCATCGAAACTCACCACCAGTTCGATCAAGCGGCCGGACAAACCCGTCGACACACGGGCTTTCTACACCTCCGAGCGCGTGCGTCTGCGCGAGGATGCCAGCACGTCGTCGCGGTTCATTACCTGGCTCGAGCATGGCCAGAAGGCGACCGTCCTGGAATCGTCGGGCAAATGGCGACGCGTCGTCGTCGCCGGCCGCAAGGGATGGGTGCACGGCGATTATCTGCGCCTGCCGGACCCGAACGCGCCACGGCCGCCGGAGCCGGTTGCGAAGACCGTCGCCACAAGGGCGAAAGAACCCGTCCCTGCCTCCAGGGCACGGGAACCGGCCGCCCCCACCTCGAGCCTGCCGCTGGCCGGCCTGTTGCAGTCGAAACGTCCGGCCCGTGAAGCGCAACGCGGCGACTGCCAGTGTCCGTACGACCTGATGATCAACGGCAAGCAATGCGGCGACCGCAGCGCCTATGTCATGCGCGGACGTGCAAACGAGCAGTGTTACCTCTGATATTCCGCGAGATTGTTGGATTCTTCGGCTCGAATGCCGCGAAAACGCCGACCGAGCCTGACCAAAATCACTTAAGGGTTGAAGCGGCGGCGATCCGGTGCCAAATCATGGCGGATGCGGTCGCGATGGAAGCCGCACCGCCCTATTTCTGGACACCGACATGGTCACCTACCTCGACGCCGCCACCGCACCGCTTCGCAATACCGGGCAGATCCGTCTCTACGGCGAAGAGGCGTTTGCCGGCATGCGCAAAGCCTGCGACCTCACGGCACGCTGCCTCGACGAACTGGCCGCCATGGTCGAACCCGGCACGACCACCGATGCGATCGACCGGTTCGTCTTCGAATTCGGCATGGATCACGGCGCCCTACCCGCCACACTGAACTACCGCGGCTACACCAAGTCGTCCTGCACCTCGATCAACCATGTCGTCTGCCACGGCATTCCCGACCAGAAACCGTTGAAGGACGGCGACATCGTCAACATCGACGTCACCTATATCCTCGACGGCTGGCACGGCGATTCCAGCCGCATGTACCCGGTCGGCCAGATCAAGCGCGCCGCCGAACGCCTGCTCGAAGTCACCCATGAGTGCCTGATGCGTGGTATCGCCGCCGTGCGTCCCGGTGCCCGCACGGGCGTCATCGGCGCCGCCATACAGGCTTTCGCCGAGGCTGAACGCTGCTCGGTGGTGCGCGACTTCTGCGGCCACGGGGTCGGCCAGCTTTTCCATGACGCGCCGAACATCCTTCACTACGGCAGCGCCAGCGAAGGCGTCGAGATGCGCCCTGGCATGATCTTCACCATCGAGCCGATGATCAATCTCGGCCGCCCGCATGTGAAGGTGCTGTCCGATGGCTGGACGGCAGTCACCCGCGACCGCTCTCTGTCGGCGCAATACGAACATACGATCGGCGTCACTTCGACCGGCTGCGAAATCTTCACGCTCTCGCCGAAAGGGCTCGACCGGCCCGGCCTGCCGTCCTAGTATTTCCGAAGGTTGCGGAACAAGCAGCCAGGGGAATACCGGGGTTGCCAGGTAGATGGAAGAAGAAGGCGGGGACGAGCGTGGTTTCCTGGCCGAACGGCCACTGAAACCTCTGCGGAAAACAAAAGCTTCCGAAGAAAAACCGCATTACTCCGGCCACCGGCAGAGATTGCGCGAGCGGTTTCGCGCGTCGGGACCGGGTGCGCTTTCCGACTATGAAGTGCTCGAAATGCTGCTCTTCCGCTCGATCCCGCGGGCCGACACGAAGGAGCGTGCCAAGGCGCTGCTGAAACGCTTCGGGTCGCTCGCCGAAGTGCTCGGTGCTCCCGAACACCTGATCCGCGAGGTACCGGATATCGGCGAGGCGGCGGCACTCGACCTCAAGGTCGTCGCTGCGGCTGCCCAGAGGATGGCACGCAGTGCCATCCAAGGGTCGGAGATTCTCGCGTCGTGGACGCAGGTGCTGGATTACTGCCGCGCCTCGATGGCCTTTGAGCAGCGCGAACAGTTCCGCATCCTGTTTCTCGACAAGAAGAATGCGCTGATCGCCGACGAGGTGCAGCAGACCGGCACCGTCGACCATACGCCCGTCTACCCGCGCGAAGTGGTACGGCGCGCGCTGGAGCTCTCGTCCACGGCGATCATCCTCGTCCACAACCATCCGTCGGGCGACCCGACGCCGTCGCGCGCCGATATCGAGATGACCAAGACGATCGTCAATACGGCCAAGCCGCTCGGCATTGCCGTCCACGATCACATCATCATCGGCAAGAACGGCCATGCCAGCATGAAGGGCCTGCTGCTGATCTGATCAGGGCGGATCGATGCCGCAAGCAGCGGCGATCCTCGCCACCGCATCCCTGATTCCAGCCAGGCTGAAGACAGCCTGTCCCCTGCCCGAGAAATAGCCCATCCGCCAATCGAGATTAAGCTGCCGAGCATCGAGCAGACGAGCGACGCCTTCGCGTCCGTCGAGCGATAGGCTGCTGTTGGCGCGGCCCAGCCGCCATGCCTCCGATCGTCCGGCTCCATCCACCCGCACCGAGACTTGGACGGTGCCGCTGCCGGATGTGGCCTCGCGTATCCGCACCGACTGCGTCCAGCTAGACACCTTTCCGGGCTTACAGCCGATTGTCAGCAGCGGGTGGTACTCGATCGAACGGTTGCCGGTGCTCAAGGTGTTGGTGCTGCGCAGCGTCACAGCCGCCCCGCCATCCATGCCCCGGCTCCACCGCCAACGTCCGGTATCTGCCTGTGCCGCCGCGGCAAAACCGAGCATCGTCAGCAGACAGATCAAGAATTCCAGTCGAGCGCACGACATCGGCTTCCTTCGATTCTCGTTTGCAACGGCGTGCATGAAAGCAAAAAGCAGACGGGCATTCCACCACCCTTAGGTCCGTACGGCATCGCCGATCGAAGAGCCTTCCGATCAACGGCGTCGCCACAAAAGAAAAGGGCCGCCTCGCGGCAGCCCTTTGGTTCGATCGATCCGAGGCGAAAATCATTCGCTCTTGGCGGCAGCCTTTTTCTTCGGCGCGGCTTTCTTGGGCTCGGCCGGCTCGTCGGTATCGGCCTTCTTGGCTTCCGCCTTCTTCTTCGGAGCAGCCTTCTTCTTTTCCGGCTTAGCGCCGCCTTCGGCGACTTCATCGTCGGCGAGCAGTTCTTCCCTCGAAACCTTCTTGTCGGTCACGGCAATCTGGGACAGCAGATGATCGACGACCTTCTCCTCGAACAAAGGCGCCCGGATGTTGGTGAGGGCCGCCGGATTGTTGCGGTAGAAATCATAGATTTCCTGCTGCTGGTTGCCCGGGAAACGGCGAACCGTCTCGAACAGAGCGCGCTGCATTTCCTCGTCGGTGACCTGAACCCCGGCCTTCTCGCCGATCTCGGCAAGCACGAGGCCAAGGCGAACGCGGCGTTCGGCAAGGCGCTGATATTCGGCGCGCGCCTCTTCTTCAGTCGTCTCTTCATCGGCGAAGCTACGGCCGGCCGCCTCGAGATCGCGGTTCACCTGGCTCCAGATGTTGTTGAACTCGGCATCGACCAGGTTCGACGGGGCTTCGAAGCTGTAGCTGCCGTCGAGCGCGTCGAGCAGTTCGCGCTTCACCTTCTGGCGGGTCATCTGGCCGAACTGGCTTTCAATCTGGCCGCGGATGATCTCGCGCAGGCGGTCGGCCGACTCCAGGCCGAGCTTCTTGGCGACTTCGTCGTTGATCTCCGTGCTGTCGGGCTTGGAAACTTCCTTGACCTTGACGTCGAAGGTGGCGTCCTTGCCGGCGAGATGGGTTGCCTGGTAGGTCTCGGGGAAGGTCAGCGAAACGACCTTCTCGTCACCCGCCTTCACACCGACCAGCTGTTCCTCGAAGCCCGGAATGAACTGGCCGGAGCCCAGCACGAGGCCGGAATCTTCCGCCGTGCCGCCATCGAACGGCTCGCCGTCGACCTTGCCGAGGTAGTCGATCGTGACCTTGTCCCAGAGTTCGGCCTTGCCCTTCTTCACTTCGTATTCGCGCGCGTCGGCGGTGACCTTGCGGACCTGCTCCTCGATGTCGGCTTCCGGGACGTCATAGACCTGGCGGGTCACCTTGATACCGGAAAAATCCTGGATCTCGATCGCCGGAATGACTTCGTAGTTGAGCTTGAACTCGAAGTCGGCGCCGCCCGCGAGGATCTTCTCGGCTTCCTTCTCGTCCTCGGTCATCACGACTTCCGGCTGCATGGCAGCCTTTTCGCCGCGGTCCGAGAGGATTTCGCGGGTCGAATTGGAAAGGATCTCGTTGACCACTTCTGCCATGAACGACTTGCCATAGACCTTGCGCAGGTGTTGAACCGGCACCTTGCCAGGGCGGAAGCCGTTGATCCGCACCTTGTTCTTGGCGTCGGAAAGCCGTGCCAGAAGCTTGGCTTCGAGATCGCCGGCAGGCACGGTGACCTTGATTTCGCGCTTCAGGCCGGAATTGAGTGTTTCAGTAACCTGCATAATCAAACCTTTGTTTTCACGAATGCCGCAGCTCAAACGGCGTCTTACCGTTCAGCCTGCCGGAATTTCGTGCCGGAGATGGCTTCATGCGGGTGGAGGGACTTTGACGCCTGCAGCCTTCGCTGCATAGAATCCCGGTCCGCCCTTGTCCCTCCAACTGCCGGCAAAAGTCTTTGTTCTTTCGTCGTCTTGCCGCGACAGTCGAGAGCGGGGCGTCTCAACCCGTCATATTCGACACGCCTTCTGTCACACACCGCCCTTATTTTCAACTATCTTCGCATATTAGGCAGCAGGCATGGTTGACGCCGAACATTGACAGAACAATGGCCGTATGTGATTGCCGGAACGCAAGCGGATGTGGCGGAACTGGTAGACGCCCTGGATTTAGGTTCCAGTGCCGAAAGGCGTGTAGGTTCGACTCCTATCATCCGCACCAGCCATCCTTGGATTAACCCAGAGCCCGACGACCGGCGGCCATCCCTTCCGCATCACGTTTCGATCCTTCACGCCACCATGAAGTTGGCTTTGAGCCCGGCCAGACCTTCTTTTACTTTCGTTGCATAAGAGCCTGTCCGTGGCCGTCCCCACCCAGACTGCCCTCTAACAGCCCAGACTCCAATCCGTTTCAACGAGCCCATCCAAGCCATTCACCTAACGGCAGTTTTCCGTTTCGGCCTTGGTTTCGCCGCAGTCGCTAAAATCGATTAATGTTGCAATGCACAATTGCATTGCTGCCATGCATCATTGGCGCTTCAAAAACGAAATGCCACCACCTATTTTCGGGTCACACAAAATGAACGAACGAAACGAACCAAAGACGAAACGAGAAGTACGATGAACTTGATCCGCAACTACCGCAACTGGCGCCGCTACCGGGACACCGTCTCCGAGCTGAGCCGCCTGTCGAACCGTGAACTCACCGATCTCGGCATCACCCGCAGCGACATTCCGTTCGTCGCGCGCAAGTCGATCTGATCGAAGACCAAGAAACGAGCAGAACCATGAACCTGATCCGCAATTACCGCAACTGGCGCCGTTACCGTGAAACGGTAAACGAGCTGGACCGCCTGTCGAACCGCGAGCTCTCGGACCTCGGCATCAGCCGCAGCGACATCCCTTACGTCGCTCGCAAGGCGGCCTGATAACAGGAATTTCGCCGGAACCTACCTCCTCCCAGGTTCCGACGGATACGGCCAGCGTTCACCTCCTCCCGGACGCTGACCACCAAAACGGCACCCGCCGAACCTCCTCCCTCGGCGGGTGCTGTTAAATCAAGGCTCTTCGCTGCCTCGAAGGCGAAAAGAATTTCGTCAAAGCCTACCTCCTCCCAGGCGATGACGAATACGGTCAGCTCCCACCTCCTCCCGGGCGCTGACCACCAAAACGACACCCGCCGGACCTCCTCCCCCGGCGGGTGTTGTCGTTTTGGACCATGCGTGAGCTTCCGACGATTGCTTTCGGCAAGCCAACGGCCTATTTCCCCGGCATGACGACAGAACCAATCCACGTGATCGGCGGCGGCCTGGCCGGCTCCGAAGCCGCATGGCAGGCGGCGCAAGCCGGCGTGCCAGTGATCCTTCATGAAATGCGCCCGGTGCGCGGCACCGACGCTCACAAGACCGACAGCCTGGCCGAGCTCGTCTGTTCCAATTCCTTTCGCTCCGATGACGCCGAGACCAATGCGGTCGGGCTGCTGCATGCCGAAATGCGGCTCGCCGGCTCGCTGATCATGGCTTGCGGCGACGCTCATCAAGTACCGGCCGGCGGTGCGCTGGCCGTCGACCGTGACGGTTTCTCGGCAGCCGTCACCGCGAAACTCGAAGCGCACCCGCTGATCTCCATCGCCCGTGAAGAAGTGCCCGGTCTGCCGCCCGCCGAATGGGACAAGGCGATCATCGCCACCGGCCCGCTGACGGCGCCGTCGCTGGCGCAGGCGATCGCCGAGGCCACCGGCGCCGACGCGCTCGCCTTCTTCGACGCGATCGCGCCGATCGTGCATTTCGACACGATCGACATGGGTACCTGCTGGTTCCAGTCGCGCTACGACAAGGTCGGGCCCGGCGGCACCGGCAAGGACTATATCAACTGTCCGATGGACAAGGCTCAGTACGAAGCCTTCGTGCAGGCTTTGCTCGACGGCCAGAAGACCGAGTTCAAGGAGTGGGAAGGCACGCCGTATTTCGACGGCTGCCTGCCGATCGAGGTGATGGCCGAACGCGGCGTCGAGACGCTGCGCCATGGCCCGATGAAGCCGATGGGCCTGACCAACGCGCACAATCCGACGGTCAAGGCATATGCTGTTGTGCAGCTTCGCCAGGACAACGCGCTGGGCACGCTCTACAACATGGTCGGCTTTCAGACGAAGCTGAAACACGGCGAGCAGGTGCGCATCTTCCGGATGATACCGGGACTCGAGAACGCCGAATTCGCCCGCCTCGGCGGACTGCACCGCAACACTTATATCAATTCGCCGACGCTGCTTGACGGCTCGCTGCAGCTGAAGTCTCGCCCCGGCCTGCGTTTTGCCGGCCAGATCACCGGCTGCGAAGGCTATGTCGAGAGCGCCGCGATCGGCCTGCTGGCCGGCCGCTTCGCCGCGGCCGAGCGGCTTGGACGGGCGCCTTCATTGCCGCCCGTCACCACGGCTTTCGGGGCACTGCTCAACCATATCACCGGCGGCCATATTGTTTCCGACGACGAACCGGGCAAACGTTCGTTCCAGCCGATGAACGTCAATTTCGGGCTGTTCCCGCCGCTGGAAGCCGGAACGAACCTGCGGCCCGAAGGTTTCGAAGGCCGCTTCCGCGGCAAGGACAAATCCATCGCCCGGAAGAAGGCGATGACGGGACGCGCGCTGACAGATTGCCGGACTTGGCTTGGGCTGAACGCAGCCGCGCAAGCGGCGGAATAACCCCTATTCTTCTGAAGGTTACTCCGCAGCCTGGATATTGTCGGCCGACGGCAATCCCGGCTTCCCCGCCTCGCCCGGATTTCTGCGCACATAGGCTGCCTTGAGGCTTTCCGACGTCTCGCGCGATCCGTCATGGCTCCAGCCTGGCGGCTTGATCAGATAGTTCAGGCGCTGGCCCAAAGTCAGGCCCGGCGAGAACGCATCCCGGAACATGCCGATCCATTCATGGAACGCCACTTTCAGCGGGTTGAAGGTACCGAGGTTCTTCACGATGCCGTAGCGTGGCCGGTCTTCCTCCAGTTCCTCGACAAATGTGCCGAACATGCGGTCCCAGATGATCAGCGTGCCGGCATAATTGGCGTCGAGGTAGCGCGGATTGGTGGCGTGGTGCACGCGGTGGTGAGACGGCGTGTTGAAGATGAACTCGAACCATCCCCACATCTTGCCGATCGCCTCGGTGTGGATCCAGAATTGCCAGACGAGATTGAAGCCGAAGACGAAGGCGATCACCGCCGGGTGGAGGCCAAGCAGCACCATCGGCACCTGCAGGATGAACATGCCGGTGAACAGCCCCGTCCAGCTCTGCCGGAGCGCGGTCGAGAGATTGTAGTGCTGGCTCGAATGATGGTTGACGTGCTCGGCCCAGACCCAGCGCACGCGGTGGGCTATGCGGTGGTAGAGATAATAGCGCAGGTCATCGAGCAGGAAGGCTCCGATGAAGACCCAGACCGAAAGCCCCAGATCGAAAAAGCGGAACTGCCAGACCCAGACCAGCGTGGTGTAGGAGACGATGCCGAGCAAAATACCGGCAACCACATTGCCGGTTCCCATCATCAGGCTGGTCAGCGTGTCGCGGGTTTCGAATGCGCCCTTGGCGCGGCCGGTACGAACCAGCCAAAGCTCGATCAGGATTGCGATCACGAAGAACGGGATCGCCAGTTCGGTCACTTTCGGAAAATCGTAGGTTTCCATCAGGCGGGCTCTCCCACATTCGTCTTTTCGCGCGGCTTCAACGCCCGCATCACGGCACTTGCGGCATCTTCGTCGTCAAAGCGGAACTCGCCGCCGCCCCAGGTGAAATCATGCAGGCGGATCGAAACCACGGCCTGCCTAGGCGCGGCGATGCGTGCGATATCCCTGTGTGAGACGATGCGGGTCAGGAACTTGTCGCCGAAAACCTGGACGATGCCCATCCGTTCATCGCCAAGCTCGAGAAACGCCGTCTCGGCATCGCTGGTCAGGCGGACAGCAAGCACCGCCTCGTCCGGAAAATCCTCAGCGAAGCGGTTTCGCGCCTGATCAGGCCCGGCAAGCCTGGCTTTCGCGCTGCCGCCCGTCAGATGCACTGCAAGCACGGCGGCGGTGATGCCGATCACAACCATCGCAACCAGGATGGGCAGGCTCATCGTTGAAATTTCCTCCCGCGCCGCCGCAAACCCGCGGCTGCGCGAGAGATTTAGCACGGTTGACGTTTACGTCAAAGGAGGATTAGCGCCAGCCGCGCGACGCCCGTCGCAGCATCAGCCAGTGACGTCGCCAGACCGGCAATTCACTCGTCTGCTTCAAGGCTTTCGCGGGATTTCTCTCGATAGCTTCGAGATAAGCACCGGTCAACGCCAGCGGCAGGAAGGCTGGGCGCAACGTTTCCGGCAGGCCGGACGCCTGGCGCTCGAATGCGGCCAGGTGCTGCCTGGCAAGCGCTGCCATCGCCGAAACCGCATGAGTGGCCCCTGCCCCGCCTTCTCCCGCCAGGAATTCCTCAAGCGAAGTGCCGGCCGCCGCGAGGATATCCCTCGGCACGTAGCACTGGCCGCGGGCGCGGCTGATCGGCAGCAGGCGCAGGATGCCTGTAATGGCCTGGGCGCAACCGGCATGGCCGGCAAGTTCGGCAAAGCGCGGCGCGGCTGAAGCATCGAGGATCATCGCGGCGAGTTGGATGAGGGCGGAAGCCGTCTCGCCGCAATATCCTTCGAGGTCGTTGCGCGTCGGCATCGGGTCGTCATAAAGGTCGAAAATCCGGGCATCGAGATAGTTCTGGAAGGTTTCGACCGGCAAGCCATGCTCGCGGATCGCCGCAAGCAACGCCTCGGCCACCGGGTGGCCGTCGGCAGCGGTGCGCCCGTCGAGGACGTCGCGCCACCATTGCAGCCTCACCTCGCCTGGCAACGGCTCGCGGATGCGGTCGCGCACTGAAGCGATCTCGACATTGAAGGCATAGAGCGCCAGGAGACTGCGGCGCTTCTCCTGCGGTGCATAAAGCACGGTGAGATAACGGCCGTGATCTGCCGTTCGGACGGCCTCGCTCAGATGATCGTCAGCGGAAGACACGTCACTCCACGGCGATCAGCGCGGCGGCGACGGCACGGTCTTCCGCAAGCAGCACGTTGTAGGTCCGGACGGCGGCGCCTGTCGCCATCGGATCGGCCGAGATACGGACATCTTTCAGTGCGGCGCGCAATTCGGCTGGAAGCGGCTTCAGATCGGGCCCCATGCCGACGAGCAGGATCTCCACCTCCTGGGCTTCGGCCAGAAGTTTTGCGAAATCGCCGGCAACGAGCGCGTTCCTGTCTGCTGGCTCCCAGCCGTAGACGCCGGACGGCAGACACAGGATCGATCCGCGATGCGACATTCCCGCAAAGCGGAAGCCCCCGTTGCCATAGGCATCGATGGGCGGACGGCCGGGGAAATGCGCCTCACGCATCACAATTCCCCCGGCCATGGCGTCAGGACTTCGAAATCTGGACAGACGTCGGAAGCCCGGTCTTTTCCCCTGCTTCGAAGGTTTCAGGCCGCAGCCGGAACAGGATCAGCAATGGGCCGGCAACGAAGATCGACGAATAGGTGCCGACCAGGATGCCGAAAATCATTGCGAAGACGAACGAGCGAATGACTTCGCCCCCGAAGAGGTACAGCGCGATAAGGGCCAGAAGCGTCGTCACGCCGGTCAGCACCGTTCGCGACAATGTCTGGTTCATCGAGAGGTCGAGCAGTTGCTCGATCGGCATCTTCTTGTATCGCCTGAGATCCTCGCGCACGCGGTCGTAAACGACCACCGTATCGTTGATCGAATAGCCGACGATGGTAAGGATGGCCGCGATACTGGTCAGGTTGAACTCCAGTCCGGAGAGGACATAAAGCCCGACCATCATGGTCACGTCGTGCACTGTCGCGATGACGGCGCCAACGCCGAATTGCCACTCGAAGCGGAACCAGATGTAGATGAGCATCGCCACCATGGAAGCGAGAATGCCCATCGTGCCGTAGAAGGCCAATTCTCCGGACACCGTCGGGCCGACCGACTCGACCTTGCGGAAATCGTAATCCTCCTGAAGTTCCGAACGGACCTTCTCGACGACGCTCTGCTCGGCATTGTCGCCACCACCCTGTCCTTCGATGCGGATGAGCAGGTCGCGGGGCGAGCCGAACTCCTGAACCTGGACGTCGCCGAGATTGAGTTCGTTCAACCGTTCGCGCACGTTTCCGGGATCGGCGGCGGCGGCCTTGGACTGCACCTCGATGCTGGAGCCGCCGCGGAAATCGATGCCGTAGTTCATTTCCATCGTGAAGAAGAGCACCATGGCGGCAATCGACAGGGCCGCAGACAAGCCGAATGCGTATCTGCGCCACGACATGAACGGCAGCGTGGTGTCATCAGGCACGAACCTGATCAGGCCGTTCGGAAGCTCCTTCGGCTTCCAGCGCTTCAGCCAGACCGCAATCAGCCAGCGCGTGAGCGTGAACGCAGTAAACACGGTCGTCACGATACCGATGGCCAGCGTCACGGCGAAGCCGCGCACCGGTCCGGAACCGAGATAGAACAAGATGACGGCGGCGATGAAGGTGGTGAAGTTGGCGTCGACGATCGTCGAAAGCGCCCGGGAGAAGCCTGAATCCAGCGATTGAACCAGCGATCGGCCCAGGCGCCGCTCCTCGCGCACGCGTTCGTAGATGATGACGTTGGAATCGACGGCCATGCCGACGGTCAACACGATACCGGCGATACCGGGCATCGTCAGCGTAGCGCCAAGCACAGTAAGAATCGCGATGATGAGCGAGACGTTCGCGGCGAGCGCGATGTTGGCGATCACGCCGAGCTTGCCATAGGCGACGATCATGAATCCGACAACGAGAATGCCCGCAATCAGCGAGGCGATCTCACCAGCGGCGATGGAGTCGGCGCCGAGGCTCGGGCCTACGGTGCGTTCCTCGACGATGGTCAGATCGGCCGGCAGCGCGCCGGCGCGCAGGAGCACGGCAAGGTCATTGGCGCTCTCGGCCGTGAAGCTGCCGGAAATCTGGCCAGTGCCGCCGAGGATCGGCTCACGGATCTGGGGTGCCGAGATCACCTGGTTGTCGAGGATGATCGCAAAAAGCTTGCCGACGTTCTGCTGCGTCGCCTGCCCGAAGCGCTGGGCACCCTTGGCATCGAAGCGGAATGACACCACGGGCTCGTTCGTGCGCTGGTCGAAGGTTGCCTGCGCATCGACGAGATTTTCGCCCGATACGATGACACGGCCTTCGATGAGATAGGGAACCGGCGGATCGTCCATCGAATAAAGTACGCTCGAACCTGCCGGCGGACGCCCTTCGATGGCCTCCTGCACCGGCATTGTCTGGTCGACCATCTGGAAGGTCAGCTTGGCGGTCTGGCCGAGAATATCCTTCAGGCGCTGCGGATCCTGCAGGCCCGGCACCTGGACGAGGATGCGGTCGACGCCCTGACGCTGGATGATCGGCTCGGTCGTACCGAGTTCGTTGACGCGACGGCCGATGACCTCGATCGACTGGGTAACGGCCGAACTGGTGCGGTAGGTGACGCCTTCTTCGGTCAGCGTAAAGCGCAGCAGCCCGGGTTCCGGTTCGTCAAGTTCCAGTTCGGTGGTGGAGCCGGTGCCGAAAACGCCGGACGAAACCGGCTGCGTCAGCGATGCAAGCGCCGTCTTCGCCTGCTCGACTTCATTGGCTTCGCGAATGCGGACCTGTACCGAGCGGCCGGTGCCCGAAAGACCGGTGTAACCGATCTTGGCATCACGCAGTTGGGTGCGGATATCGTCGCGCGTCGCCTGCAGACGCTCGTTGATCAGATCCTGCTTGTCGACTTGCAGCAGAATGTGTGAGCCGCCCTGCAGGTCGAGGCCAAGCGTCATCGTGTTCTTCGGCGCCCAATCCGGCAACGAATCCAGAACCGACTGGGGCAGCATGTTCGGCAGCGTGAAAACGACGCCGATGATGATGACGAACCAGATCGAGAACGTCTTCCAGGGCGAAAAATAAAGCATTGTGCCTCTTCAGTAGGGCCGATCGTTCCGGTTCCGCCTTGATTGCGGTTATTTCTTGGCGTTCTGGTTGGCGACCGGCTCGCCCTTGACCCTTACGTCGGCGATCGTCGCGCG
Organism: Mesorhizobium sp. ZC-5; assembly: GCF_025753855.1. Classification (GTDB taxonomy): domain Bacteria; phylum Pseudomonadota; class Alphaproteobacteria; order Rhizobiales; family Rhizobiaceae; genus Neomesorhizobium. Next base: position 95,105 of record NZ_JAOWPT010000015.1, on the reverse strand, counting down.
CAGCGCGGTCACCTTGTTCCCGCCGCCGAGATCGATTTCGAGTTCGTTGTCGTCGATCACCTTCGTCACCTTGCCGACAAAACCGCCGCCGGTGATCACCGTGTCGCCGCGACGGATCGCCGCCAGCATCTCGCCGCGCTTCTTCAGCTGGGTGCGCTGGGGGCGGATGATCAGAAAATACATGATCACGAAAATCAGGACAAACGGCAAAATGCTGATGAGCATATCGGGCGAAGTGCCTGGGACCTGGGCATATGCCGGCGTGACAAACATCGGTGACTCCTGAGACGAGATTGCGGGGTCGCGATCGAGCCCCTTCGAAAGTGGCCGGAATATAGTCGCTAAAGCCACCTTTGCAACTGCAACTGGCCTATCCGGCCGCGCTTTTCCAGCCAGTTTCACCATGTTAGAGCGGATTAACCGCAGCATTCACATGGAACGCATTCAGTCAGATGCCGAAAAAGCCGAACGAATCCCTCGAAGACAAACTCGACCGGCTGATTGCCGCCGTTTCGCGGCTGGCGCCGCGGGAGGCTCCAGCCGCCGATATCGAAGCGGCGGACTGCTTCGTCTGGGCAGCCGATCCGGGCTATCTGGAACCCGTCCATCGCGTCAATCGTGTCGACATCGGCCTGATCCGCGGGGTCGACCGGGTGCGCGATATCCTGGTCGACAATACGGAGCGATTTGCAGCCGGCCTGCCCGCCAACAACGTGCTTCTGTGGGGCGCGCGCGGCATGGGCAAGTCATCGCTGGTCAAGGCGGTGCATGCCAAGGTGAACGCAGGCCGAAAAGGCGGCGAGCCGCTGAAGCTGGTCGAGATCCATCGCGAGGATATCGACACGCTGCCGAAGCTGATGGGTATCCTGAAGACGGCGCCCTATCGCTTCATCCTGTTTTGCGACGACCTCTCCTTCGACCATGACGACACCTCCTACAAATCGCTGAAGGCCGCACTCGAGGGCGGCGTCGAAGGCCGTCCGGCCAATGTCATCTTCTACGCAACCTCGAACCGGCGGCATCTGCTGCCGCGCGACATGATCGACAATGAACGCTCGACCGCTATCAATCCGTCGGAGGCGGTCGAGGAAAAGGTCTCGCTGTCGGACCGCTTCGGCCTCTGGCTCGGCTTCCACAAATGCTCGCAGGACGAATACCTGGACATGATCGAGGGTTATGTCCGCTATCACGACCTGAAGATCGAGCCCGAAGCATTGCGCGCCGACGCGCTGGAGTGGGCGACGACACGAGGCAGCCGCTCCGGCCGCGTCGCCTGGCAATTCACGCAGGACCTCGCCGGCCGCCTCGGCCAGCCCCTGAAGGACTGAACCGCGTCGCGCCGAAAAGGATTCGGCGGCCGCGCTTCAGATTCTTTGATTTGATGCATGTCGTTATCCCGAAACCGAGGACACTTTCGGGCGACATGCATTAAACTTCGCACTTCCGGACATTCTGCGGCCGGGACGCCTGTGTTATCGTTCCGGCTGCGTGAGTTCGGAGGCCGCCATGCGCCGAGGCATCCTGTTTGCCGCGTTCCTCGCGGCCTCGACCGCAGCCGAAGCCTGCACGACCGTGGCATTTCTCGATCCGGGCCGGCCGATCGTCGCCTACAACTACGATTTTCCAATCGGTTACGGGCTGATCTTCATCAACAAGCGCGGCCTGGCCAAAACCTCGGAAGTTCCAGGCAGCGCGGCGAAATGGCAGAGCAGATACGGCTCGATCAGCTTTTCGCAGTTCGGCCGCGACAACCCGATGGCCGGCATGAACGAAGCCGGACTGGTGGTCAGCCAGATGTGGCTGGACGAAGCCCGCTACGAGAGCGCGGATGACCGCCCGCAGGTCGGCGTGCTCGAGTGGATGCAATACCTGCTCGATACGTCGGCAAATGTCGACGAGGCACTGGCCAGGGGAGCCGAGATGCGGATCGAGAGCCGCGTTCCCTTGCACTACAAGCTGGTCGACGCTTCGGGAAACGCGGCAGTCGTCGAGTTCCTCGCAGGAAAGCGCGTGGTGCGGCAAGGCGGCGACCTCGCCTATCCCGTGCTGGCCAACAGCAGTTACGCGGAATCCCTCGGCTATGTGGAAAAGGTCGGCCAGACGATGGTGCCGGCCGGCTCCGGGTCGCTGCAGCGCTTTGCCCGTGCAGCGGCGCGGGTCAAAGGCACCGCGGCAAACAGCGGCGATCCGGTCGAACAGGCCTTCGACACGCTGGCTTCCGTCGCGCAGACGAACCACACGCGCTGGAGCGTCGTCTTCGATCCGAAAAACCTTTCGGTGGGCTGGCGCTCCGACAAGAACAGAGCCCTCCGGTCCGTGAAACTCGGGGCCTTCGATCTTTCCTGCCGCTCGCCGGTGAAATTGTTCGACGTTCACGAGAGCGGCGACGGCGAGGACGTGGCCGGGAATTTCCGCGACTACAGCCGCGCCGAACACGAGGCGCTTATCCGCAAGAGTTTTGGAGAAACGCCGTTTCTTGGCAATCCGGGCGAGGAAACCATCGCCCAGTCGGCGGCATTCGCCGAGGGCAGCATCTGCGGGGAATGAGCCGGAAAAAAACAGGCCGGACATGCCGGCCTGTTTTTTGCGATCCGTGTTGTCGGCTATTCGAGGAAGGTCTTTGGATCGACCGGCGCGGAGTTCTTGCGCACCTCGAAATGCAGCTTCGGCCTGTCGGTGGTGCCGCTCATGCCGGATGTCGCGATTTCCTGGCCGCGCTTGACCTTCTCGCCGCGCGCCACCTTCAATGCGCTGGCATGGCCATAGACGGTGACGAGGCCGTTCTCGTGGCGCACCAGCACCGTGTTGCCGAATTCCTTCAAGCCATCGCCGGCATAGATGACGACGCCGTTTTCCGCGGCTTTCACCGGCGTGCCTTCCGGCACCGCGATGTCGATGCCGTCGCCGTTCTTGCCGCCGCCGGCGCCGTAGCCGGAGATGACACGGCCGCGAACCGGCCAGCGCATGCGGCCGATGCCGGTGGCATCAGGGGCGGCGGCGGTGTCCTGCTCGGCCTGCTCCATCACCTTCTCGGCCTTTTTCGGCGGCGTGTAGGTGGCGGTCTCGGCCTTCGCGTTCGGGTCGGTGGCGCCGGTGGTGACCTTGTCGACCTTGGCGGGGGCAGCGGCGGCGACCTGTGCCGCGCCGGCAGCCGGCACGGTCAATGTCTGGCCGACCCGGATCAACCCGTCCTGGAGGCCGTTGGCCTGTTTCAGCGCGGCAACGCCGACGCCGGTCTTCCTGGCAATCCGCGACAGAGTATCGCCTTCCTGGACCTTGTAGGTTCCCGGAGCATCGGCGTTCTTGGCGGTCGGCGCGGTCGCGGCGAGAGGCTGCGCCGCTTCGCCTTCCTTGACCTTGGGCGGCTGCGGCAGCACGGCGACCTTGTCGGTCGGCGCGCCGCTGGGCAGCGGCACCTTGTGAGCCGGCACATCATATTTCGTGCCGCGCGAGGATTTCGCCTCGGCAACATTCGGATTGCTGTCGGGAGCCGAAACGCCGGCCTTGTCCGAGTAGACATAGGTCGGGATGATGACCTTCTGGCCGGCCTGCAGCCCAGCGGACTGGTTGAGGCCATTGGCCTTCATGATCACGTCGGCGGGCACGCCGAAGCGCCGCGACAGGTTGTAGACCGTCTCGCCTTCCTTGGCGGTGACCTGGCTGCCGCCGGCGCGCGACCAGCCCTTGATATCCTCGCCCGCGGCCTGCGCCGCCGGGGCGGGCTGCTTGACGGTGCCGGTGACGGTGTCGTCGACGGCGGGAGCGGAAGCGACCGGCGCGAGGGTTGGAGACGGGGAACGAACCGGCTGCGTCGCGACGGGGGCCATCACGGGCTGCTGTGAACTCGCGACCTGCGTTCCGGCCACCGGCGGAAGCGTCGAACGCCCGACCGGGCTGCGCGAGACATCGACCGGCTGCACCGCCTGGCGGTTCGCCGCCGAGGTGTCGACCTGCGCAGCCTGCCCGGCCGGATAAGGCTGGCTGGCCGGCGGGATGATCTGGCGCTGGTTCGTGGTGGAGGTGAATATGTCGTCGACACCGCCGAAGCGCGCCGCACCGGAACTGCAACCCGCAGCAAGGCCACCGACAAGGAGAATGGCAGCACTGCGCGCCAGAATACGCTGGCTCTTGTTCAATTGACTCAACCGCATCGCTTTAACCCGCGCGTACCCAACACAACTGGGTATGATTAAAGCGCGTTAATGTTACCGGGCGGTTAAGACGCGATTCGCAAACGAGAAATTTCTTTGTGAATCCAAAAGGCTGCTCAAATCACCGCAGCCAAGCCCTTGACCATCGGCTGCAACCGCACTTTGGCGATGTCCTCGCGCTCGAAGCGGCTGCCGATCTTGGTGAGCTTGGCGAGGACCTGTTCCTCCTCCGCCGGGCCGATCGGCGCGATCATGATGCCGTTGGTCGACAGCTGATCGACGAAAGCGCGCGGCAGGTTGTCGAACGCCGCCCAGACGACGATGCGGTCGAACGGCCCCTCGCCCGGCAGCCCGTTGTAGCCGTCGGCCTGCCGTGCGAATGCGTTGACGAGGCCGAGCGCATCGAGGCGCTGCTTCGCCTGTTCGGCGAGCGTCTTGTAGCGGTCGACGGTGACCACCCGCGCGGCGAGCCGCGCCATCACCGCCGCGGTGAACCCCGACCCGGTACCGACTTCCAGGACACGGTGACCGGGTTCGAGCTGCAGCGCCGCGATGACCGCCGCCTGCAGGTCAGCACCCTCCAGCGTCTCGCCGCACTCGATCGGCACCATGCGGTCCGACCAGGCGACGGACTGCCAGGGGGTGGGCACGAAGGTCTTGCGCGGCGTCGCTTCCATTGCCGCGACCAGATCCCTGGGCGGCGTGCCGAGCGCGCGCAAGCGCAGCAGGAAAGCAGCAAAACCCTCGCGATCGTCGACAATCGTGTTCATGCAAGCGCCTTCGCCAGACTGTCCTTCACTTCATGCGCGGTGAGGTCGAGCTTCAGCGGCGTCACCGACACGGACTTGCTTTTCACCGCGTGGACGTCGGTGCCTTCGCGCAATTCGGGAGGCTCGCGGCCGAAGCGCAGCCAGAAGTACGGAAAGCCGCGGCCGTCGGCGCGCTCGTCGATCCACAGGCTGTGAACCAGCTTGCCCTGGGTAGTGACCAGCGTGGCCTCGACCTCCTCCGGCGGGCAGTTCGGGAAATTCACGTTGAGGAACGTGCCGGCCGGCAGGTCGATGCCGATCAGCTTCTCCAGTAGCGCCGGCGCCAGCGCCTCGACCGTCTCCCACGGCACCAGCCGGGCGCTGCCCTCGACACTGTAGGCCTGGCTCAGCGCGATCGAGCGGATGCCGAGCATGGTGCCTTCCATGGCGCCGGCGACGGTGCCGGAATAGGTGACGTCGTCGGCGAGGTTGGCGCCGGAATTGACGCCCGACAGGATGAGATCCGGCGGCTCCGGCATGATTTTGCGCACGCCCATGATGACGCAATCGGTCGGCGTGCCGCGCACGGCGTAATGCCGGTCGCTGATCTTGCGCAGCCTGAGCGGTTCGGAAATGGACAGCGAGTGGGCAAAGCCCGACTGGTCGGTCTCCGGCGCGACGACCCAGACGTCGTCGGAAATGGTGCGAGCGATGCGCTCAAGCACCGCGAGGCCTTCGGCGTGGATGCCGTCGTCATTGGTGAGCAGGATGCGCATCTAGTTGATCCTGCCTTTCGGCGACAAGGTCAGCGCTCCGTCGCGCCCCCCTCTGGCCTGCCGGCCATCTCCCCCACAGGTGGGGAGATTAGTCGCGTCGCCTGCTCCGCCCAATCGCCAACGTTGACAGAAAGATGCCGACGCTGATGGCAGCTGATCTCCCCCCTTGTGGGGGAGATGGCCGGCAGGCCAGAGGGGGGCAACGTCGAGCATTGTCATTGAAGTCATCACGCGCCGATTCTTTCCAGTCCGCCCATGTAAGGGCGCAGCACTTCAGGAATGGTTACGCTGCCGTCCGCCTCCTGGTAATTTTCCATGACGGCGATCAGCGCGCGGCCGACGGCGGTGCCGGAGCCGTTCAGCGTGTGGACGAAGCGGTTGCCCTTGCCATCCCTGTCCTTGTAGCGGGCGTCCATGCGGCGGGCCTGGAAATCGCCGCAGACCGAGCAGGACGAGATTTCGCGGTAGGCGTTCTGGCCGGGCAGCCAGACCTCGATGTCGTAGGTCTTTTGCGCGCCGAAACCCATGTCGCCGGTGCAGAGCGTCATGGTGCGGAACGGCAGCTCCAGCTTCTTCAGCACCGTCTCGGCGCATTCGGTCATGCGCTCGTGTTCGGCGAGCGAGGATTCCTGGTCGGTGATCGAGACCAGCTCGACCTTGTAGAACTGGTGCTGGCGCAGCATGCCGCGCGTGTCGCGCCCGGCCGAGCCGGCCTCGGAGCGGAAGCACGGGGTGAGCGCGGTGAAGCGCAGCGGCAGTTTTTCGTGCGGCGTGATTTCCTCGCGCACGAGATTGGTGAGCGGGACTTCGGCGGTGGGGATGAGCCACAGACGCGATGCTCCCAAGCGCTCTAAAAATTCCTCCGTCTCAGCACTCAGACGTACAGCTTTCGCATCATCCTCTGGGAATCCTAATCCAAGTAATTCCGACGCTGTGGGTCCTTGAATGGCGCGTGCAAACTTGCGGACAAAATCCTCCAATCGGGGATCGGTGGTTTTGAAAAGATCCTCTGCAAACTTCGGCAGTTGCCCAGTCCCGAACATCGCCTCATCCCGCACCATCAGCGGCGGCTGCACTTCGGTGTAGCCGTGCTCGGTGGTGTGCAGGTCGAGCATGAACTGGCCGATCGCCCGCTCCAGCCGCGCAAGCTGGCCGCTGAGCACGGTGAAGCGCGAGCCGGACAGCTTGGCGGCGCGCTCGAAATCCATCATGCCCAGCTTTTCGCCGATCTCGAAATGCTCCTTCGGCTTGTTGCCCATGCGCGGCTGGCGTTTTGCAATCAGCTCGTCGCCGAAGCGATGGCGTTCGACATTATCGTTTTCGTCCTTGCCGACCGGCACGTCGTTGAGTGGCACGTTGGGGAGAACGGCCAGCGCGTCGGTAAGCGCCTTGTCGAGCTCGCGCTCGGTCGCCTCGCCCGACTGGATAAAGCCCTTGATCTCGGCGACCTCGGCCTTCAGCCTTTCGGCGAGTTCAGAATCCTTGGCGGCCATCGCCTTGCCGATCTCCTTGGAGGCGGCGTTGCGGCGCTCCTGCGCGGCCTGGAGCTTTGCCACATGGGTGCGGCGCGCCTCGTCCCTGGCGATCAGGTCGTCGACCGTGGACTGCGCGTCGTCCGACGACCACGAGCGCTTGGCAAGCGCTTCGGTGAGAGCGTTCGGGTTGTCGCGAATCCATCTGATATCAAGCATGATCCATCCTCAAACAAGGCGAAGAGGGGGTAAACCGCATCCTTGGACGATGCAAGGCGGGGCGAGCAGGGACGGCGGTTTTTTGAAGGGTTGGGCGGTTGGATGGCAATGCCGCGATCCTTCGCGCCGCCCTCTGGCCTGCCGGCCATCTCCCCCACAAGCGGGGAGATCAGTCGCGTCGCCCGCTTCGCCCAATCGCAAACGCCGAAGGAAGAGCGCCACCGTTGATGACAGCCAATCTCCCCACCTGTGGGGGAGATGGCCGGCAGGCCAGAGGGGGGCGCCATAGAACACAAGCATCTCCATTGCCACGCCTGCTTGCCCGGCAAGGCATCAGGCGAGGTCTGGCTCAACTTCACAATCACCATGCTGCCGCCATCAGGAGGTGTCGCGGCGCTCCTCCAGGACGTCGAAGGCGAGGCCGTGCAGGTCTTTCAGGATTTCGTGGATCTCGTGCCTGGATTTTTTCCGGCCCTGCCTTGGGTGCTGGCCGGGTGGACGGCCGGGGCGCAGTGGCCATATGCGGTGCAGGCGACTGCGTCGGCGCGGTTCTCCGGTTGGCGCGGCGGGGTCGCCGTTTCTCTCTTGCGCGATGATCGCGTCGCGGCGCGCCCGCCAGCGGGCGAAGCGTTTTGCCTGGCGCGGCAGGTCGTCGAGGGCAGATGCGAGCGCAGCGAACCGCAGGCCGAGACGTGTGGCACCGACCGGGTCGTCGGGCATGGGCGGACGGCGCGGCGCGATGGGAGACAGCGTGGTGTAGCCGGGCACCGAGATGCGCGGCACGCTGGTGGGAGCGGGACGCCGGGGACGGGTATTCCAGCGCGGAAGCCGGTCGAAAAGCGGCAGTGCCAGCGGGCGGGCGGCGGAGGATTCCGCGATGCCCCCTCCACCGCCTGCGGCGGTCCCCCTCCCCCGTGAACGGGGGAGGATCCAGGTCGTGCCGGCGGCGCCGCTGATCCTCCCCTGCGAAGCGGGGGACCACGCGGAGCGTGGTGGAGGGGGCGGAACGACAATGCCACGCGCCGCCACGATGATGAGCCGCCGGGTAGCGGCTTCGGCAGGCCTGAGCAGTCGGAGCACGGCGGTGTGGAGGTGGCGGGGAAGGGTCGATGCCGGGGACAGTTTACTTTTTTCCGCCAGCGCCAAATCTTGAGGCAGCGCGCCTTCCTGCGGAAAGAAAGTAAACTGTCCCCGGAGCCCCACCATGGCGACGAGCGCGGCCAGGATGCGCTTCAGCGCCTCCGTGTTCCGCTCGATCGCCAGGTTCCAGTCCATCGTCCCGTGTTTTCCTTTCCGCAGCCGACGGGAGAATTATGCGGGAGGGTTAGAGGGAGTGGACAAATGCGAGAAAAAATTCCTGACAGATGGTGACATGGACGATGAAAGCATTCTGCACCGCCTCACGCTTCAGCGGTGTTCCGGCATGGATTCCCGACACGCTCCGCTCGTTCCTCGCTCACGCGGTCGGGAATGACGCGTTTCTTTTAACGGCTCCGCAAATCGCGAACATTGAATGAGGAGTTCTTTACGCCTCCGCAAGTCGCCAACATCGAAGGCTGGCGGGACGTACAATGTAGTCCGTCATTCCCGACCGCGTGAGCGAGGAACGAGCGGAGCGTGTCGGGAATCCATGCTGTTAGGTCGATGACAGGAGAGGACGGACCAAGGAGGAGCGTCATCTGGACCGCAGCTTCACTGCCGAAAGGTCCACGGCATGGTTCCCAGTACTACGCGACGGCCTTCGGTCTGCTTCGACCTGGGATGACGTAGAGGTTGTACCGAGAGCTTGCGTTCCTTCGCGCCCCCCTCTGGCCTGCCGGCCATCTCCCCCACGGGTGGGGAGATTAGGCGCGTCACCCGCCTCGCCCAATCCCAAACGCTGAAGGAAGAGTACAACCTTGCCGCTTCTCCCTCGCAAGGGGGAGATAATGCCAGCCTTACGAAGCCGCCGGGGTTGTCGTGGTTTCCGCGGCCGCTTCCTGCTTCTCGGCGGCGAGCTTTTCTTCCTCGCGCTTCTTTTCGACCATGCGGGCGGTCCAGATGGAAATCTCGTAGAGGAGGATGGTCGGGATCGCCAGGCCGATCTGGCTGACCGGATCGGGCGGCGTCAGCACAGCGGCGACGACGAAGGCGATGACGATCGCCCATTTGCGCTTTTCGCGCAGGCCTTCGGAACTCAGGAGGCCGACACGCGCCATCAGCGTCGTCACCACCGGCAGTTGGAAGACCAGGCCGAAGGAGAAGATCAGCGTCATGATGAGGCTGAGATATTCCGACACTTTCGGCAAAAGCGAGATCTGCACGTCGTTGCCGGGGCCGGTCTGCTGCATGGCGAGGAAGAACCACATGACCATCGGCGTGAAGAAGAAATAGACCAGCGAGGCGCCCATGAGGAACAGGATCGGCGAGGCGATGAGGAACGGCAGGAAGGCGCCGCGCTCGTTCTTGTAGAGGCCGGGCGCGACGAATTTGTAGATCTGCGCGGCGATCAGCGGAAAGGCAATGACCAGCCCGCCGAACATCGCCAGCTTGACCTGGGTGAAGAAAAATTCCTGCGGCGCCGTGTAGATGAGCTCGACATTGTGCGAATCGAGGCCGGCCCAATCGGTCGCCCATTTGAACGGGATGACCAGAAGGTTGAAAAGCTGCTTGGCAAAATAGAAGCAGACCAGGAAGGCGACGAAAAAGCCGCCAAGCGCCCACATCAGGCGCGAGCGCAGCTCGATCAGGTGCTCGATCAGCGGCGCCGACGATTTGTCGATGTCTTCGTCTTCGGCGCTCACGAGGCGGTTCCCGCTTTTTTCCTGGCCGTAGCCGGCGCCTTGGCTTTCGCCGGCGCCCGGGAGGCAATCTTCTTGGCCGGAGCGGCTTTCGCGGCGGGCTTTGCCGGCGCAGCTTTTGCGGCCGGCTTAACGGCAGGCTTTGCCGCCGCCGATTTCGGCGAGGCTTTCGCCGAGGCGGCTTTCACCGGGGCGGCCTTTGCCTTGGCGGCAGGCGCCTTGACCAGACCATCGGCTGCCGTGGCGGGCGCCGGATCAGCCATGACCGGGAACGCGGGTGCCGCCGGCATTGCAGCCGGCCCCTCGACGCCCGGCATCACGGTGGCGCCGTTCTTCAGCGGCTCGGCGGCATGAACCTCGGGCTTTGCCGGCTCGGCAGGCTTGCCGCCCGGCTGTTTCAACGAGTCGAGGCCGGCCCGCACGTCCTGCGCCGCCTTTTCGAACGGGTTGAGCTGCTTCTTGATCTCGCTGCGCGGATCGAGGCTGCGCAGCTGGTCGACCGACTTCTTGACATCGTCAAGCTCGGCCTCCTTCAACGCCTCGTTGAACTGTTTCTGGAAATCGCCAGCCATCGACCTGAGTTTCGCCGTCGTCTTGCCGAAGGTGCGCAGCATGCGCGGCAAATCCTTCGGTCCGACGACGACGATCATCACAATCGCGATGACCAGCATTTCGGTCCAGCCGATGTCAAACATACGTCTCGTTCCGGCTAAAGAGCGCGCGGGTCACCAGGACCCGGCAATCAGGACTTCGTCGCCTTTTGCTTGGCCGCGTTGACAGTCTCGTCGTTGCGGTGCTCGACGGTCTTGGCGTTTTCCGCCTCGTCCTCGTCCGTCATGCCCTTCTTGAAGCTCTTGATGCCCTTGGCCATGTCGCCCATCAGTTCGGGGATCTTGCCGCGTCCGAACAGGAGCAGCACGACCACAAGCACGATGAGCCAGTGCCAGATTGAAAAGGAACCCATTGTTTTTGTCTCTCTTTCGACCGTTTCCCTAGACCTTCAGGTGATGCCGGCTATTATTTTTCGGCTCGGCTGACCTGAAGCTTCCTTTATTCCATACTGATTTATGCGCTTTCGGTCTGTCTTTCAAACACAAGCACATCGGACTTTCTCAGCGACAGGTAAATATCGCGTGCGCCGGCGGACAAAGCGCCGCACCTGACGCGCGCCCTGACCGGCGTTTCCGACCCCTGTACTGCCAGATCGAGCAGCTCGACAACACCAAGATAACGGCGCGAAAGGACGCGGGCGGCGACCTCGCCGGCGTCTTCGCTGACGTCGAAACCCGCCATGCGCACGGCAACCGTCGCCGGGGCGCCCTCGTCCAGGCCGGGTGCGGCGATGCTGCCGAGCGGGGTATCCGCCATTCCGCCGCGCACTTTTGCGTCGAAGACATTGAGTTCGGAGAAGAAACCGGCGGCGAAGAGATCGACAGGCCGCTGGTAAAGTTCCTCGGCCTTGCCGACCTGCACGAGGCGGCCGTTCTTCAGCAGCGCGATGCGGTCGCCCATGCGCATCGCTTCCTCGGCATCGTGGGTGACGACGATGGCCGTGGCGCGGCTGTGGCGCAATATGTCGAGCGTTTCGGCGCGCACGCTATCCTTCAGCCGCGAATCCAGGCCGGAAAACGGCTCGTCCATCAAAAGCACGGAGGGTCGCGGGGCGAGTGCGCGGGCGAGCGCGACGCGCTGCTGCTCGCCGCCGGACAGCACATGCGGATAGGACGCGGCGTAGTGTTCAAGGCCGACCCGCGACAGCGCGATCATCGCCTCACGCTTCGATTCCTCGCGCGACAGCGCAGTCAGGCCGAAACGCACATTGTCGAGGATGGTCAGATGCGGAAATAGTGCGAAATCTTGGAAAACCAGGCCGATGGAGCGCTTTTCCGGCGGCAGGAACACCGACGGGCCGGCGATTTCGCGATCGTTCATCAGCACGCGGCCGGTGGCCTGGCTCTCGATGCCGGCGGCGATACGGAGCAGCGTCGTCTTGCCCGAGCCGGAAGGCCCAAGTAGGCACAGCACCTCGCCAGGCTCAGCCGACAGGGTGAGGTCGTGCAGCGTTTCGCTGTGCGAATTGAAGGCGTGGCTGATGTTCTCGAAGGACAGGCGCGCGGCGAAGGTGACGCCGGCGGTGACGCGCGATGCCGGGTGCTGTTCCTGCGTTGCCAACGAAAAACCTTCGGATGCCTGACCAGTTTACGGTCAATCATCCTCGACGCGGGGTGTCAACAGGCCGAGTTCCTCGAGGTCGATGTCGGTCAGCGGATCCTCGTCCTCGGTGAGCATGTCGGGATCGGACGGCGGCACCGGCATCGAGAAGTTGGACGGCATGCGGGTGGACAAGAGCCCTGCCCCCTTCAGCTCTTCCATGCCGGGCAAGTCGCGGATCTCCTCGAGCTGGAAATGGTCGAGGAATTTTTCCGTGGTGCCGTAGGTGACCGGGCGGCCCGGCGTGCGGCGGCGGCCGCGCATCCTCACCCATTCGGTCTCCAGCAGCGTGTCGAGCGTGCCCTTGGAGGTCTCGACACCGCGGATGTCCTCGATCTCGGCGCGGGTGACCGGCTGGTGGTAGGCGATTATCGCCAAAACTTCGAGGGCGGCGCGCGACAGCTTCTTCTGCTGTACGGCGTCGCGGCTCATCAGGAAGGCAAGGTCGCCGGCGGTGCGGAAGGCCCAGCCGTCGCCGACATGGACGAGGTTGACGCCGCGCTTCTCGTAGACCTTCCGCAGCTCCGCCATGACGGCGGCAATGTCGACGCCTTCCGGCAGGCGGCCGACGAGCTGCTTTTCGGAGACCGGCTCGGCGCTGGCGAACACCAGCGCCTCGGCCATGCGCATTGCCTCGGACAGGAACAGCCGCCCGGCGGGATTGTCGTCATGCATGTCGCCGTCTGCCTCCTCGTCGATAACGAAGGGGATGATCGCCGCATTCCGGCTGTCGCTCATGTCGTCACCTCGATGGCCTTCGGCGATTGCTGCCGGTTGCGCATGTAAAGCGGCGCGAACGCCTCATGCTGGCGGACTTCGATCCGGCCTTCGCGCACCATTTCCAGCGACGCCGCGAAGGAACTGGCAAGCGCGGTCGCCCGGTCCTCGGGGCTGACCAGATATTTGACCAGGAAACTGTCGAGCGCGGTCCAGTCGCGGAACTCGCCAACCATGCGGGTCAGGATATCGCGCGCCTGCTTCAACGACCACACGCCGCGCTTGGCGATCTGCACGTTGGTGATCGCCTGGCGCTGCCGCTGCGAGGCATAGGCGGTGAGCAGGTCGTAGAGCGAGGCCGAATATTCGTTGCGCTTCTCGATGATGACCAGTTCCGGCATGCCGCGGGCGAACACGTCGCGGCCGAGCCGGTTGCGGTTGACGAGGCGTGCGGCGGCATCGCGCATCGCCTCCAGCCGCTTCAGCCGGAACTGCAGCACGGCGGCCATTTCCTCGCCGCTCTCGCCGTCGTCGCCGGGCTGCTTGGGAATGAGCAGCCTGGATTTGAGGTAGGCGAGCCACGCCGCCATGACGAGGTAGTCGGCGGCGAGTTCGAGCCGCAACGCCCGCGCCTGCTCGACGAAGACCAGATATTGCTCGGCGAGCGCCAGAATGGAAATGCGCGCCAGGTCGACCTTCTGGTTGCGCGCGAGATGCAGGAGCAGGTCGAGCGGGCCTTCGAAGCCAGCGACATCGACAACCAGCGACGGCTCGCTGACACCGCGCGAATCGTCGTTCTCGGCCCAGAGACGATCCATCGGCGCGGCCTTGCTGCCGCCTTTGCTGTCGACCGTCTCGGCCACGTCCTTCTCCTAAATGCGGAGGTCAGGCCACCGCATCGAAATATCCGGCGAACTCCGCGCGGACTTCTGTTTCATTCTTCGCGTCGCCGGCCTTGATGTAGCTCAAGGCGCGGTCGGCGCGTTGCAGCGATTTTCCGGCAAGGACCCCGGTGCGCGACGCAATTCCCGCCATCTCCTCCATCACGCCGTTGCAGTGAAGAACCAGATCGACGCCCGCCGCAAGGATGCCGGCGGCTTTCTCCGGGAAATCCCCAGAAAGTGCTTTCATCGAGGTGTCGTCGCTCATCAACAGGCCATCGAAGCCGATCTCGCCGCGGATGATTTCCTGCACCACCTTGCCGGACGTGGTCGCCGGGTTGTCCGGATCGATGGCGCTGTAGACGACATGCGCGGTCATCGCCGCCGGCAGATGGTTTAGCGCCTTGAACGGCGCGAAATCATGGCTTCTCAACTCGGCAAGCGGCGCATCGACGACCGGCAACTCGAAATGCGTGTCCGAAAAGGCGCGGCCGTGGCCGGGAATATGCTTCATGACCGGCAGCATGCCGCCGTCCATCAACCCTTGCGCCGCCGCACGGCCGAGTTCGGCGACGATCTCCGGCTGCTTGCCGTAGGCGCGCGCGCCGATGACATCGCTGGCGCCTTCGATCGGCACATCGAGCACCGGCAGGCAGTCGGCGGTGATGCCGAAGCGGGTGAGGTCGAAGGCATGCAGCCGCGCCAAAAGCCAGGCGGAGCGCAGGCCGGCCTCGCGGTCCTGCCTGTAGAGCGCGCCGACGGCGGCGCCCGCCGGATAATTCGGCGCCAGCGGCGGGCGCAGCCGCTGCACGCGGCCGCCCTCCTGGTCGATGAACACCGGCGCATCGGGACGACCGACGCTTTCGCGCAGGGACAGAACGAGATCCCTGATCTGTTCCGGCTCGCCGATGTTGCGGGCGAACAGAATGAAGCCCCACGGCCGCTCGCCGCGGTAGAAGCGGATTTCATCAGGGGTCAAAACTTTCCCGGAACAACCCAGGATCATGGATTTTGATTCGGTCATGACGCCGATTCTAGCGCGAAGCGCGGATTTGCGCACCTGTTACGGGAAATGGGCGGCGGGTCAGGTTGAATTTCCGGAAAGGGTGGGTAGCCAATCCCCTATTCAGTCGCCGAGTACTCACGGCCGAACGCGGATGACCGCCTTCCCGGCGCGTCGCTCGGTCGAGTTGAAGGTGGCGACGGCATCGTCGAGGGCGGAGACTTTGCCGATGTTCGTCCGCAGTCGCCCGTCCCGCACCCGCTGGACGATCTCGCTCAGTTGGGCACGATCGGACTCGACGACGAAGTCAACCGCCAGGCCGTCCGTGGGCCGCGACTCGGCCGGTCCGACGACGGTCACCAGCATACCTCCGGCTCGGATCAGAGCCGCGGACCGCTTCTGGATGTCGCCGCCTATGACATCGAACACCAGATCGACTCCGCCGACGTCTTCCAAGGCGTCGGTTTCAAGGTCGACGAATTCATTCGCGCCGAAGTCGAGCGCCTTCTGACGGTCGGCGGCGCGTCCGGTGCCGATGACATAGGCGCCGGCCTCTCGTGCGAGCTGCGCCACCATAGAACCGACTGCGCCGGCCGCGCCGTGCGCAAGCACGCTCTGCCCCGCCTGAAGGCGACCGTGCTGAAACAGTCCCTGCCACGCGGTCAGGCCCGAGATCGGCAGGCTCGCGCCCACCGTGAAGTCGACATCGCCCGGCAGCGGCGCGAGGTTGCGGGCCTCCATGGCTACATACTCCGCCAGTGTGCCGTCGCGATGCCAGTCTGCGAGGCCGAACACCCGCTGTCCCACCGACAGCCCCGTGGTGCCATAGCCGAGCGCGGTGACGACGCCGGCGACTTCGTGCCCAGGGATCGACGGTGTTCGGTCATGGTCGCGGCGATCGGCCCAGGTCGACGGCCACTCCAGTTCGGTGTTGACAAATCCCGCCGCATAAACCTGAACCACGACGTCGTTTATCGCCGCCTGCGGCTCAGGCCGCTCCACCAGTTTCATCCCGGCCGTACCTGCGGCCTGATCCGTTACCACGATTGCTTTCATCGGAATTGCCTCCTCGACCGTTTGTCGCTTTGGTGGACCGCCGGTTGCTGGCGGGTACGGGCAGCGAACCGGAGCGTTCGTCGACGATCTCAGTTGTCGCAGCGCGGAACGAAAATTTCCAATAGCTGGCTTGTATAGTTTCAATACGGGTCGGTAATGCTGCGGGCGAAGCGCCTGCCGGGCCTGAAGGCAGCGCTCGAGGAGCGGTGAAGGAAGAACGATGGAACTCAACCAGATTCGATATTTCCTGAACCTGGCGGACACCCTCAACTTCACCGAAGCGGCCATGCGGAGCGGAGTGTCCCAGCCAACGCTCACCCGAGCGATACAGCGGCTCGAACGAGAGCTGGGCGGAACGCTGGTCTATCGCGATGGAAAAGATAGTCGCCTGACAGCACTTGGCCGCGACATACGATCCGAATTCGCTGCGATCGCGGACCGCGAGCAGCGGGTTCGGGCGATATCCCTCAACCGGGTTCGCGGCCGGCGTGAAAATCTGACGCTGGGCATCGTGAACACCATCGCGCCGGCGCTGATCACCGGGTTCGTCTCGCACGCCCTTCGACAGATGCCGATGCTCGAACTGGTTCTCCAGCCGATCACGCGCGACGAGGGCATGGAGCGCCTCCTCAGCGGCCAAATTGATGGGTGCTTCTGCACGGATCCGACAGCCGGAAGCGCCAAAATCGCCACCGTCGAAATGTTTGGCGAGCGACTGTTGCTGGCGATGGCGCAAGGTCACAACCTAGCAAGCCAGGGCTCGGTTTCGCTTTCGGACCTGTCGGAACAGCCTTACCTCGATCGGCTCCAATGCGAATTCCGCACGCGCGTGCAAAACCATTTGCATGAGCGCGCGATCATCATGATCCCACGGCTCAGATCCGAACGGGAGGATTTGATTCAGCAGGCCGTGGCGGAGGGCGCCGGCGTTTGCATGCTACCCGAGCGCTCGGCAATCGTGGACGGCCTGACATTGCGCCCGGTCGATACGCTGGATTTGTCGCGCACGGTCGCATTCCAGTCGATCTCGGGGTCGGGAACGGCGGCGGCGCTGCGACAGCTCCGCGTGCTCATCGAGCGTTACGGGTGGTCGTGAATTCCGTAGGGCATGTCAGTGGCACATCGAAACTATAGTCGGGGCGCGGCTTGCGCCGCGCCCCGACTAAAAACGATCTGCTGCCAGTTACTTCGAGACGAAGCAGTTGCCGCCGGCGGCCTTGTCGCTTTCGCCGAGCGAGATGGCGTCGTTGCGCGAGCCGGTCGGCACGCGGACGCGCCAGAAGGCGCCCTTGCCGGCGGACTTCAGATCAGCCTGCGCTGCTCGGCACCGGCGTGTTGAGCAGCTGCTGCTCCCAAAGATACGCGATGCCGCTGCCGCCGAAGTGCTGGATGAGAATCTCGGTCAGCTCCTCAACATGCTCGGTGCGCGCCCAATCGCGTTGCCATTCGCCAGCGAGCGCCATCACGGTCATCACGTTCGCGCCGGCCGCGATCATTCGCTGGATGGCAACTTCGTGAGACTCCTTCGAAATGCCGCCCGACGCGTCGGTGATCACGGTCACGTCCCAGCCTTCGCCGGCGGCCTGGATCACAGGCATTGCGACGCAGACCTCGGTCCACAGGCCGGCGATGATCAGCTGCTTGCGGCCGGTCGCCTTGACGACGTTCACCACATTCTCGTCCTGCCAGGTGTTCACCCACGTGCGATCAATGACTTCCTGGTCCGGAAATACGTCGGTGATCTGCTTAAAGAGAAGTCCACCGCGCGCCGCGATCACGCTGGTGAGAATGGTCGGAACATCGAAGGCTTTTGCCAGCTTCGCCAGCGCGGTCGTGAGGTTGACCACGGCTTGCGGATCGTGGCTGTTCAGGTTCGCGAGCTGGTAGGGCTGGTGGTCAATCAGGACGAGGACCGAGTCTTCTGGACGAAGAAGCGAATCGAGGCCGTTGCGAAAGGTCATTGTTGCATCCTTTGCTGCCGTTTGTGAGCGGCACTGGTTTTTCAGGGGAGACATGCGCCAGGGGCGACGTTGCCTGAAACGGACATTGCCGTTCCCTCTCATGATGCGATAGTGCCCTTCCATGGCAAACTGTGTCGCCAAACGGGGAACGCTGGAATGGACATCGAAGAACTGGAGACGTTCGTGGAAGTTGCCGATGCGGGCGGCGTCTCGCCCGCCGCCCGCCGGCTCGGCGTCTCCAAGTCGATCGTCAGCCGGCGGCTCGCCCGGCTCGAAGCGGAACTGGGCGTCCAGCTTGTTGCACGAACCACCCGCGGCGCCGCTCTCACGGAAGCCGGCGTCACGTTTCGAGACCATGCAGCCAAGGTCGTCGCGGAGATCGAAGTGGCCAGGGAAACGATCCTGCCCGCCGGTGACCTTCGCGGCCGCTTGCGAATTGCCGTGCCGCTCTCCTTCGGCCCAACCCAATTCGCTCCCGTGCTCGCGGAAATGGCGCGACGCCACCCCCTGCTCCACGTCCATACCTCCTACAGCGATCGCTTCGTCGATCTCATCGCGGAGGGGTTCGATTGCTCAATCAGGGTTGGCTACCTGCCGGACTCCAACCTGATCGCGAGACGCGTCGGGCCGCTCCACGGGAAGTTCGTCGCAAGCCCCCACTATATCGAAGGGCATGGTTCCCCTGAGACACCGGAGGAACTGGTCGCACATGAAGCCCTCATGCAGGGAACCGAATCCTGGCAGGTCACCAATGGCGACAGGATCGCCACGGTTCAGCCGCAGGGGCGCTTCAAGGCCGACAACGGCACAGCTCTCGCCGTCGCCGCGGCAGCGGGACTCGGCATCGCCTGGCTGCCCGATTGCCTCACCGACGACTATGTGGCCTCCGGCGCGCTGGTTGCAGTCATGACACGCCATCCACCACCGCCAGCGGGCGTCTATGTCGTGCGCCCGCCGGGCCAGTACCCCGCACGGAAAATACAGGTCCTCACCGAATTGCTGATCGAGTGCCTGGAACAGGATCCACGCCTTGAGGGTGCCGGTCGCTAAAGTGATGCGACGCCATGGAATAAGCGGCGGGTCAGCTCGAATTTCCGGAAAGGGTGGTGGCAGACGCGGCCTGCCAGCGCCGTTGCATTGGCGCCGCCTCAGGTCGAAAATGCTCCCATGGAAGCAGTCCGATTTCCCAGGCTCACGACACCAAGGCTCGTGCTTCGGGCGCCGAGCGAACGGGATATCCCGGCATGGTTTGCGCGCACGACGGATGTCGAATCCGCCTCGCTTGCCGGCGATCCTGTTCCCGACGACATAAGCGCAGGCGAGCGATGGATCGCCCGTTCGCGTCAGCGGTTCGCTGACGGCAAGGCGATCAAGTGGTCCATAGACCAGGCAGGAGTAGCGGACGCGATCGGGACGGTAACCCTGTCCTTCGACGCAACCGACGCCAAGGCAGCCGCACTGGGATTTGTGCTGGCGCGTGCGCTTTGGGGGAACGGACTGGGCAGCGAGGCGGCGCGCGAAGTCGTCCGCTATGCCTTTGAAACCCTGGCGCTTGAACAGGTGACGGCCGAGGCGGTGGCGCGCAATTTCGCGTCGCTGCGGATATTGGCGAAGCTCGGCTTCAAACATATCGAGAGCTTCATCGATGAGTCCGACGGCGAGCACTGCGAGCGTTTTGCGCTCGATGGAGGCATCGAATCGCCGTCTGTTGTCGAGCAAAGCGGTGCCAGACTGCCAAGCTGAACCATCCGCCAATAGAGTCGAGACAGGTAAGGACCCTTCGCCTGCCCGATCACGCTCCTGCATGCGTCGCCGGCGACCTGCTGTGCGTCACTCGCCCGATACAGACAGCCCCGCGAGAAGCGGCGCGTACGCGGCGAGCCTGCGGGATATGAACTCGGTGAAGAGCCGCACGCGCTTCGTCTTGCGTGTCTCCCCCTGCGTCAGAAGCCAGAGCGTTCCATGCATGTGCAGGTCGGTGCCCGGCACCCTCACCAGGAGGGGGTCGGCATCTCCGACGAAGCACGACAGTGTCGTCATCCCGAGCCCTTGCCGTACCGCTGCGATCTGCGCCTCGCCGTCCGTGGTCCTGAACGGAACCCCCGTTGTACGAACCTCACCCTCGCGGGCCCAGTCCGGGATGCCATGAATGCTTATGACGATCCACCGGACGGGATCAGGCGCACCCGCACGCCACGCGGCCAGTCGATCGCGGGACATGTAGACGCCGCCGAACAGCTCCGGTCCCTTCAGTCCGTGAAGATTGAGCGGCAGTGTTTTGCGATCGTAAACGACGCGGATCGCCACGTCGGCCTCTCGGTTGGTCAGATTTGCCAGCTCGCCGGACGACAAGATTTCCATCTCGATTTCCGGATGCTGACGCGCAAACTCGGCGAAGTCGGGCATGAGCAAATGCGTCGCGAGGGTCGGCGCCAGTGTCACCCGCAAGGGTCCGCGTACGCCCTGGTCGCGCCCGAAGATTCGCGTCTCCAGCCGGTTCGACGACGCCTCCATCTGCTCCGCGAACTCGAGGACCTCCTCGCCCGCAGCCGTCAGGCGGTAGCCCGAGGGTAGCTTTTCGAACATCTGCGCCCCGAGGCGTTCCTCGAGTTGAGCGATCCGCCGCAGCACGGTCGAGTGGTTCACTCCGAGGCGCTCGGCGGCGGAGCGGACCGAGCCACCACGCGCGACGGCAAGAAAGTAACGAACGTCATCCCAGTCGATCATGGTGCAATCCCGCACCATGGGGTGCGCCTTTCAAAGCCCGTATCTAGCACATCGAACAGCAGTACGGGCGGTCATCCATAGCCTATGTCGACGAGCGCCGCCCAGTTCCGAACGGCGGACACCGATCGTCGCGGCAGGCGCCAGTCGTCCGGCCGGATCGATTTCGCACCACCGATGTGCGCGCTTCCGCACTGAACACCTGACGCCCGCGGACCCATTTCGAGGTCCTCGGAGGCAGATGCTGTCCCGACACCACGAAAAGGAGAAGTCATGGGAAAGCTAGAAGGTAAGGTTGCAGTCATCACAGGCGGCGCCACCGGCATCGGTCTCGCCGCAGCAAAGCGCTTCATCGAAGAGGGCGCCTTCGTCTTCATCTTCGGTCGCCGCCAGGAAGCGCTCGATGCCGCTGTGGCCGAACTCGGGCCCAATGCCCGCGCGGTGAAGGGCTCGGTCTCCGATCTCGACGACCTCGACCGACTCTACGCGGCGGTGAAGGCCAAGCACGGAACCCTCGACATCGTCTTCGCCAATGCCGGGACGGGGAGCTTGCTTCCGCTCGGCGAGATCACCGCCGAGCACATTGACGAAACCTTCGACACCAATGTGAAGGGTACGATCTTCACAGTCCAGAAGGCGCTGCCGCTGATGGGCCAGGGCGGTTCGATCATCCTGACCGGATCGAGCGCCGGCACCACGGGCGCGCCGGCATTCGGCACCTACAGCGCGAGCAAGGCGGCAGTGCGCAACCTCGCGCGGACCTGGGCGGAGGACCTGAAAGGCACCGGCATCCGGGTAAACGTGCTGTCGCCCGGACCGACGGCGACGGAACTCGCGAAGGAAGCAGTGGGCGAGGAGGGCATGAAGGTCTTCGCCTCGATGAATCCGCTCCAGCGCATGGCTGATCCGGCGGAGATCGGAGCGGTGGCCGCCTTTCTCGCGTCACCGGACAGCAGCTTCATGACCGCCAGCGAAGTCGCCGTCGACGGCGGCCTGGCGCAACTCTGACGGCCAACGCCCGGCCGGTTACTCCAGTAACCCGATCAAGCACACATCCAGGAAGAAAATCAGATGGAACGACCTCTTAAAGGAAAAACTGCTCTCGTTACCGGGGCATCGCGGGGCATTGGCCGCGCCATCGCCGAACGTCTTGCAAAGGATGGAGCGACGGTCGCGCTGACCTACAACGCCAGCAAATCCGGCGCAGACGAGGTGGTCGCGGCTATCGAGAAAGCTGGAGGCGCTGCGTTCGCGATCCACGCGGACCTCGTCGATCCGGCGACCGTCCCGACCTTGTTCGAGAGACTCGGCGACGAGTTCACCAAGCGCAACGGAAGCAAGTCCCTCGACATTCTGGTCAACAACGCCGGCAATTCTGGCTTTGTTGGCTTTAAAGACGCGACGCCGGACAGTTGGGACACCCTGATCGCGGTCTACGCCCGCGCGCCCTTCTTCATCGTTCAGGCCGCTCTGGATCGTCTCGCCGACGGCGGACGCATCATCAACATCTCTTCCGCCGCCGCCACGAAGCCCGTGACAGCCGCGCCCATTTACTCGATGGCCAAAGCGGCCATCAACAACCTGACCCATGCGCTCGCATCCGAACTGGGGCCGCGCGGAATTACCGCGAACGCCGTCGCGCCGGGCTACACGCGAACGGACGCGAACGCCGTCTTCCGGGAGAATCCCGAACTCGTAAAGGCGGTCGAGGCCGAAATCGCACTGGGGCGCTTTGGCGAGCCTTCGGAAATTGCCGCCGTCGTGGCGTTCCTGGCTTCTGATCAAGGCCACTGGGTGACCGGCCAGACGATTGAGGCGAGCGGCGGCTACAAACTCTGACCGCGCGAAAAACCAAGGAGAATATCATGAGCTACGCAATCATCGGCTTCGGCAAAATAGGCCAAGCTCTTGCCAAGGCCTTTGCCCGTAAGAACATCGAGGTGGCCATCGCGAGCCGCCGGCCGCCCGAGGCGTTGGCGCCGCAGGCTCGGGCGATCGGACCCAAGGTCGTCGCCAAGTCGCTGCGCGATGCACTCGAGGCCGACACGATCATCCTAGCGGTCCCGTTCGGGGAGCATCGCGAGGTTGCGAAGGCCCTCCCGAACTGGAAAGGCAAGACGGTCATCGACGCGATGAACGCGTTGATTCCCCTTGAGGAGATGGACGGCCTCCTGTCCTCCGCCTTCGTCGCGAAGGCGTTCACCGGCGCGAAATTCGTCAAAGGGTTCAATCACCTGATTGCGGCCACGCTTGCTGCCGATCCGATCGTCGAGGGCGGCCACCGGGTCGTCTTTCTGTCTGGTGACGACGAGGACGCGATCGCTCCCGTGGCGACCTTGGCCAAACAACTCGGGTTCGCACCCGTCAGGCTGGGAAAGCTCAACGAGGGTGGCGCGCTGGTGCACGCGCGCGGTCGCACCTGGGGTCAGTTGATCTTCCAGGATTTGTTCAAGAAGGAGCAGTAGCGGATTTACGGTCCACTGTCAGAGCTGGTGCTTGCCTGGCGCCAAAAAAGAAGAAGGGCGCGGCCAAAGCCGCGCCCTTCTAAAACGATTGGCTCCGGTTACTTCGAGACGAAGCAGTTGCCGCCGGCCGCCTTGTAGCTTTCGCAGAGCGAGATGGCATCGTTGCGTGAGCCGGCAGGCACGCGGACCCGCCAGAAGGTGCCCTTGCCCGCGATCTCGGCCTTGACGATGTTGACGCCCTTGTCGCCGATCACGCTGCCGTAGCGGCGGGAGAGATCCTGGTAGCTCGACTGGGCGGCGGCTTCGCTCGGCTGCGAGGCGATCTGCACCGACCAGGCGCCGGCCGCGGCCGCACCGCTGGCTGCAGCGACCTGCTGCGGCTTCACTTCGCCGACGACATCCACCGGCTGGTCGGCCGGACGCGACGGGGCGACCGGGCCGGAAGCCGGCATGCCGGACTGGGCAGCCGGAGCGGCCGCGGCAGGTGCCGGGGTTGCGGGCGCGGCGGCCGAAGGCGTCAGCGATCCGGTCGATTCCGGGGCAATCGGGTCGCTCAGGCTCGTTGCCGGATCATCCGGCTCGAGCGCCGAAGCCGTGGTTTCCTCGGCCTGCTGCGGCTGGGGCGCCGGCTCCTCGCTCGGAACCAGCGTGCCGTCGGAGCGGACCACCATGGTGCGCACCTTGCGTGGCGTGACCGCCAGAGTTTCGCTGTTGGTGGCAGGCTCTTCAGCGGACGGGGCGACGCGATCTTCGCCTTTCGGCGCCGCAGCGATCTCGGCGGCGACCGGATCGTTCGCCATCGCCTCGTCGTCGGCCATCAGCGGCGCATCCTCGGCAAGATCCTCGCCGTCTTCGTTCGCTGGCTGCGGAGTGACGACACGCGGTTCGGCGCGGGCGGCCATGTCGACCGGCTCTTCCATGCCCGAGATCAGCTTCTCCTGGGTCGGAGCACCCGTCGTGTCCTTGCCGTTCATGGTCTGGAAGACCTTGTTGTCCTGGTTCGGCACGCTGGTGCCGCCCGGGTTTTCAGGCCTGACCTTGACCGGATCGGTGTCGGCGCGGACAAGCGCCGGCGTACCCGAACCGTTGCCGCCGGACAGCGCATAAGCACCGATGCCGCCGATCAGCACGACGCCGCCGACGATCGCGGCGATCATCAGGTTGCGGCGGTTGCCCGACGAACGGCCTTCGGCAACGTCCTGATAGGCCGCGATCGACATGTCCTCGTTGAGCTCCGGGTCGTAGGCGAGATCGTCGTCGTCGGCCACGGCCTGATACTGGCCGGACGCCTGGCTGCCCGGCAAAGCAGTGTTGTCGAAATCGCCATAGCGTTCGTCGGCATAGTTGTCGGCCGTGGCCGGCCGCGTCGCGGCGTAGGCGGCTGCCGCTGTCGCCGCGGCTGCACTGTCATAGTAGTTCGGCTGCGCGGCTGGCTGCTGATATTGCGCATAGTCGTGCTGATAGGTGTCGCGCGCAGCTTCGCGGACCGGTTCCGGTGCCGGCTGCGCCGACATGGGCGGCGACTGGTGGAACGCGCTCGCCAGTTCGGCTTCGAAATCGTCGAAGTCGGCGGCAAGCGGCTGGTCGTCCTCAAAGGCGATATCCGGAATGTCGAGATCGTCGGCCAGCGCAACGGCCTTCTCCGGCACGTCCATGGTGTCGATGTCCGGGGCGGCCGCGGGCGTACGGGCGGCGCCGGTGTAGGAATGGTTCTGGTACTGATACTCGGTGGTCGGCACTGCTGGGCTCTCGCTCGCTGTGGGAGCATTGCTCCGCGATGGATCCTGATGGTTCATGCTGGCCGGCGCAAAGCTTGCCGGCGGCGCAAAGTTTGTCGGCGGTGCGACCGGGTGCGTCTCGCGCACCATGGCGGCAAGCATCGCAAAAGGATCTTCTTCTTCCTCGGCGGCGCGCGGTTCCGGCGCCTTCGGGGCCGGAACTGGCACGAACGGGGCTTTCGCCACGACCGGCCGGGCTATTTCAACCGGGGCAGCCTGAACTTCGGCTGCCGGGGCCGCTGGCTCGGGCGCATGAACCTGTGCTTCGGCGGCGTGTGCGGGCTCATCGTCCAGGACCAGGTCATCGAGGGCGAGATCAAGGTCGCCATCCAGTTCGGCAAGCTCGGCCTGGAGTTCCTGCTCGACGACGAATTCGCTCAATGGATCGATTTCGTCATCGTCGGAAGCCGCCTCCAGATGCGGCTCCTGCTCGGACGAGGCATAGGCAGGCGCGTCATATTCCGGCTGGTCGTAGCCGCCCTGCCCGGCTTCGCCTTCATCGTCCGCCATGGCCGGCACATCGGCCTGTGGCCCGGAGTAAAGAACCGGAGCTTCCGGCTCGAAATCCTGCTGCTCAATAGCCGCTTCGTCGTACTGCTGCGCGGAGAGCACTTCGCTTTCATGGGCCTCGGCGACCATCGGCAAGGGATCGTCGCCGTCGACCGACCAGTCGTCGTCGAGCGACACCAACGGCTCGTCGGCGGTTTCCTCATCCGCGAAGGCCGTCTCCTGTTCTGCAACGGAAGGCTGGACAATCAGCGGCGCGGCGACCTGCGTCGCAACCGACGTGCTCTTGCCGAGCAGCGCGCTCAGTTCGGCCTCGAGGTCGTAATCATCGTCATGCTCGACGGGCTGTGCGGCGCCGGCATCGAGCGTTTGCGCCAGCTCCTTGTCGAGTTCGGCGTCGAAATCGATATCGACCGGCGCGAAGTTATCGTCGGCACTGGCGAAATCACGCGCGGCGCCGAGCGGGATCAGCGGCACGTCGCCATCGTCCTCGGATTCCTGGCTTTGCGCGACAGGCCCAGCCTCCGGTTCGGAGACTTCAAGCTCGGCTTCAAGTTCCGTTTCGGCGGCAAATTCGGGCTCGAATACCGGCTCCGGCGCGGCGGCGACAGGCTCCGCAATGACTTCCGCCGCCAGGTGATCGTCGAAATGCGCGGCAAAGGTGTCGTCGGGCTGGTCCACCAGGACCGGCTCTTCGGCGGTTTCGGCCGCCTGGACGAAGTCCTCAGCAACCTCCAGTTCGCCGAGCGGCGCCTGGTCTTCGAGACTGTCGACGGCTTCGGCAACCGCAACGGGTTGCACGGCCACCATTTCGGGCTCCTCCGCCACCATTTCGTCGACGAAGGCTGTTTCAAACTCTTCGGCCAGCGCTTCCTGGGCGACAATTTCATCTTCTTCGGCGGGCGCTTCCTGCGCGATAACCTCACCAGTGACGGCGGCGTCATCCACAGCTTCGACAGTGTCGTCCGCCGGAATTTCGCCGGCAAAGCCGGTTGCAACGGTTTCAGCGGCAACTGATTCGTCAGCCGCATCGTCCGCGAACGCGGCATGAAGCTCGTCGGCCAGCGCCTTGTCGGCGGCAGCGACAAGCGCCGGGTCGTGCTCCTGGGCAACAAGGTCGGCGTCGAAGACGAAATCGAAATCTTCGGTCAGCGTATCGTCGGCCGCCGCTTCGGGCGCCGGCTGCGATACGGCCGCCGGCTTTGGCGCCGCCTGGGCCGCCTCCTGAACCGTCGCTTGAACATCTTCGTCCAAGCCAGCGAACTCGCCCATCAATTCCTTTTCGAGATCGAGCGAGAGATCGACCTCTTCCGCATGCAACGCGGCGAGTTTTTCAACCGCGGCCGGCTTTCTCGGCGCGACGGGCTCGCGTGGGTCGAACCCCATGATGCGCGTCAGTTCAGCGAACGGATCGTCATCGGAAATATGGGAATCAACGGCTTTTTTCAGCTGGTTTCTGTCTGCCATGGTCTTTTCCGCACTCACACTCAGTCGGACGCCGGCGACGTCACTTGGGGTTGGCCCTACCAGCGCAATGTGGGGAAATGGTGACAGGAAACCCGCGGTTTTCCTAGCGCATTTCAATCGGCGCATCGGCACCGACAAGCGCCAGGCCGGACGTCAAGACATCCGAAACGGCCTGCACCAGCCCTAGTCTGGCAAGGGTCAATTGTGGGTCGTTAACCTTAACAAAACGTAAGTCGACATTTTCGGTGCCGCGATTCCAGTGCGCGTGGAAAGTACTGGCCAGATCGTAGAGGTAAAATGCCAGCCGGTGCGGCTCGTGCGCGAGCGCCGCGCTCTCGATAAGGCGCGGATACTCGGCGAGTTTCTTGATCAGCGCGATCTCGCCCTCGTCCGTCAGCCGGTGAGCCTCGGCCTTCAGCGAAGCGCGGTCGAACGGCAGGTCGCCGAGCTGCTCCCTCGCCTGCCGGAACACCGAATGCGTCCGCGCCGAGGCGTACTGGACGTAGAAGACAGGGTTGTCCTTCGACTGCTCCGTCACCTTGGCGAAGTCAAAGTCGAGCGAGGCGTCGTTCTTGCGGTAGAGCATCATGAAGCGGATCGCGTCGCGGCCGACCTCCTCGACCACGTCGCGCAACGTGACGAACTCGCCCGCCCGCTTCGACATGCGGACCGGCTCGCCGTCGCGGTAGAGTTTTACGAGCTGGCAGATCAGGATGGTGAGCGAAGCCGAACCGCCCGACACCGCCTTGGCCAGCGCCTCCATGCGCTTGACGTAGCCGCTGTGGTCGGCGCCGAGCACGAAGATCAGGTCGTCGAAGCCGCGGTCGAGCTTGTCCTTGATGTAGGCGACGTCGGCGGCGAAATAGGTGTAGCTGCCGTCGGACTTGACCAGCGGGCGGTCTATATCGTCGCCGACATCGGTGGAGCGGAACAGGGTCTGCTCGCGGTCCTCCCAGTCGTCGTTCTTCTCGCCCTTGGGCGGCGGCAGCTTGCCCTTGTAGACATGGCCCTTCATGGTCAGGTCGGTGATCGCCGAGCGGATCGCCCTGGCGTTGTCGGCGTGCAGCTTGCGCTCGGAGAAGAACACCTCCTGTGTCACGTCGAGCAGCGCCAGATCCTCGCGGATCATCGTCATCATGGCGTCGATGGTGCGGTCGGCAATCAGCGACAGCGCCTCGTCTTCCGGCTTCTGCAGCAGGTTGCGGCCATATTCCTGCGCCAGCGCCTGGCCGACGGGGACGAGGTAGTCGCCGGGATAGAGGCCGGACGGGATCTCGCCGATGTTGTCGCCGAGCGCCTCGCGGTAGCGCAGGAACACCGACTGCGCCAGCACGCCGATCTGCACGCCGGCATCGTTGATGTAATATTCCTTGGTCACGTCGTGGCCGGCGAAGGCCAATATGTTGGCCAATGCGTCGCCAACGACGGCGCCGCGGCAATGGCCGACATGCAGCGGGCCGGTCGGATTGGCGGAAACATATTCGACGTTGACCTTGCGGCCGTTGCCGATGGTCGAGCGGCCGTAATCGGTGCCGGCATCGAGCATGCCGGCGAGCTGCGCCTGCCAGAAACCGTCGGCGAGGCGCAGATTGACGAAGCCCGGGCCGGCGACATCGACCGATGCGACATCGGCGTCGTTCTTCAGTTCCGCCGCGATGCGTTCGGCAAGCGCGCGCGGGTTCTCGCCGACCTGCTTGGCCAGCACCATCGCGGCATTGATCGCCAGATCGCCGTGCGAGGCGTCGCGCGGCGGCTCGACGGCGATACGCGACAGATCGAGCGCACCGCCATCTTTGGCTTGCAGATCAAGCGTTTGGACGATTTTTTTGATCCGCTCATTGAAATCGGCGAAAATATTCATCATCAAGGCCCAGAAAATTTCGGAATGTACCGGGCGAAAGGCCCGGAAAACTGGGCTCGGCCTAACTCAAATCGGGCGTGTGGTCAAACAAGCGCCGGTGTTCCTTGAGCGCATAGGTGTCCGTCATGCCGGCGAGGAAGTCGGCGACATGGCGCGCCTTGATGCGATCCTCGGCGCGGCCGAGGATTTCGCGCCAGCCTTCCGGCATGACCGCGGGGTCGGCGAAATAGGCGTCGAAGAGGTCGCGCACCACCTGTTCGGCGTCGGCGCGCACCCGCATCACCTCGTCGGCGCGGTAGAGGTTCTTGTAGAGAAACGCCTTCAGCGTCTTCTCCGCCGCCGCCATCTCCGGCGAGAACGTCACCATGGTACGGCCGGCACCATGCACGTCGGCAACGCTTTGCGGGTCGATCGCGGCGATGTTCTGTGCGGCGGTGGCGATGACGTCCTCGACCATGTAGGTAATCTGCCGGCGCATCAGCTCGTGGCCGGTCCGGACCGGGTCGAGCGCCGGGTAACGCTCGCGCACACCCTTCAGGATTTCACCCGACAGCGGCACGTCCTCCAGCATCTCCAGCGTCAGCAGCCCTGCCCTGAGACCGTCGTCGATATCGTGGGTGTTGTAGGCGATGTCGTCGGCGATCGCAGCGCACTGCGCCTCCAGGCTGGCGAAACGGTCGAGCTCGAGGTCGTGCAGCATCGAATAGTCGATGATGGTCTTCGGCACCGGGCCCTTCAGCGCCTTGCCCCTGGCGTCGGTCAGCGGGCCGTTGTGCTTGACCAGACCTTCCAGCGTCTCCCAGGTGAGGTTCAGGCCGTCGAACTCGGCGTAGCGGCGCTCGAGCCTGGTCACCACGCGCAGCGACTGGGCGTTGTGGTCGAAGCCGCCCCACGCCGCCATCTTGTCGTTGAGCGCATCCTCGCCGGTGTGGCCGAACGGCGTGTGGCCGAAATCGTGGACCAGCGCCACGGCCTCGGCCAGATCCTCGTCGCAGCGGAGCGCGCGCGCCAGAGCGCGGGCAATCTGCGCCACCTCGATGGTGTGGGTAAGCCTGGTCCGGTAATGGTCGCCCTCGTGGGCGACGAAGACCTGCGTCTTGTGCTTCAGCCGGCGGAACGCGGTTGAATGGATGATGCGGTCGCGGTCGCGCTGGAACGGCGTGCGGGTCGGGCTCTCGACCTCGTCGGTGAAACGCCCGCGCGAGGCCGCCGGATCGCAGGCATAGGGCGCGCGCGGCCGGTAGCCGAAGCCGATATCGCCAAGCTTTGCCGATTCCATCCGCCAATGCCGCCGGTTGACTTGCCCCTCGCCCGTTCATACCTATGGTACAGAGACGAAAGCAAGGTGACGCCGATGGGCGCGGATGCCAAGACCGCCATGAAAGTCGACATGACCGATGCCGCAGCGATGCGCATCGCAAAGATCGTTGCCGGCGAACCGGGCAAGACGGCCCTGCGCGTTTCCGTCGAAGGCGGCGGCTGCTCCGGCTTTTCCTACAAGTTCGACCTAGTCGACACCCGCAACGACGACGACGTCGCCATCGAAAAGGACGACGCCACCGTGCTGATCGACGATCTGTCGCTGATCTACATGGGCGGCTCGGTGATCGACTTTGTCGACGACCTGATGGGCCAGTCGTTCCAGATCAGGAACCCGAACGCGGTTGCCTCCTGCGGCTGCGGGACGAGCTTTTCCGTCTGATTCTTTTTCCACTTACCTGATTTGAAGCGGCGCCTGGTGCCGCTTTTGCTGTCGCAAGGCCTGGACGTCGCTGCACGACACTTCGGCCGGCATCGAAACATCACCCCGCGGTGGCGCGCTAGACACTGCGCATCGAAACGCCACGGGGATGCGCCGCGATGCCTGCCAAGACCAACCAGACGACTGAACTTGCGCTGCTTGTCGCGTTGGCGAGCCTGTGGGGTGCCTCCTACACCTTCATCAAGATCGGGGTCGAAACCATACCGCCCATAACCCTGATCGCGGTGCGCACGCTGATCGCCGGGATTCTTCTACTGGCGGTGCTGCGCTGGCGCGGGCTGAAACTGCCGCTCGATGCCGCGACCTGGGGAAAATTCCTGTTCCAGGCGTGCCTGAACAGTGCCATTCCCTTCACGCTGATCGCCTGGGCCGAACGTTCGATCGATGCCGGGCTGGCCGCGATCCTCAACTCGATGACGCCGATCTTCGCCTTCCTGCTGACCGTACTGATCACCCGGCACGAATCCGTAACGGCGCGAAAGCTGTTCGGCGTGACGGCGGGGCTGGCCGGCGTCTGCCTGATCATCGGCATGCAGGCGCTGGACGGCCTCGGCGCGCAATTGTGGGCGCAGCTCGCCGTCATCGCGGCGACAATCTGCTACGCCGGCGCGGCGATCTTCGGCAAGAGCTTCAAGGGCCTCGACCCGATGATGCCGGCGGCGGGTTCGCTGATATGCGGCGCCGTCATCCTCATTCCGCTGAGCCTCGTCATCGACCGGCCATGGACGCTCAGCCCGTCCCTGGACTCCATGCTGGCGCTCGCGGCGCTTTCGGTGTTCTCGACGGCGCTCGCCTTTGCCATCTATTTCCGGCTGATCCACACGCTGGGTTCGGTCGGCGCCACTGCACAGGCCTATCTCAGGGTGCCGGTCGGCGTGGCGATCGGCGTCGTCTTCCTCGGCGAGACGGTGACCACCACCGCCGGCATCGGGCTGGTCAGCGTCATCGCCGGGGTGGTTGCCATGACGATGCCAAGCAGGAAGCGAGTGGCATTATTGAATTAATCCGATGCCATCTGGCAATTGGGGCCTACCCACTTGTTGGCCGAGGTATCAAGTTCATTGTCCATGTCAGCGGCGGAGCATACGGGATAGCGATCATCGCCCTGCCGAGCCATACTAAGGGACTTATACTGGCGAACGACTGTATCGTGATCGGGGGGCAGTTGGCCCTGCTGCCGCAATGAAAGCTTCATCAAACAGTTGGCGAAAGCATCCGTGCCCTCTTCAAAGCCAAAGCCGGCACACTGCGCCTTGTTTTCGGCAGTTTGCGTTTGACCGGCATTCCCGTTGCCTGTCGTGCAGCCCATCAAAAACCCAACGAGCACCAAGAAAGGCATGAAGACCAAAACACGCATTCCGTGTTTCCTCCGTCTATTTCGACTACTACAACGGGAGGTATGGCTGCAAAGGCCATGCTTTGCAATTCACGCTGCTCCATGCGTTAAGAGGCCAGCACGGATTACCTGGGTTTGAGCAATCCGTGCTGGCGTCAATCTATCACGCCTCTGCTGCCATCGCCGCTTCGCGCACTTCGGCTTCCTCGACGCGCGTCCCGTTGAAGAAGGCATTGAGCAAGACCGCCGAGATGGTCGCCAGAAGGATGCCGGATTCGACCAGCGGGTGGATGGCGTGCGGCAGCCACATCTTGAAGTCGGGCGCGACCAGCGGGATCATGCCGAGGCCGACCGATACGGCGACGACGAACATGTTGTTGCGCTGCGTCTTGAAGTCGACATTGGACAGGATGCGGATGCCGGTGGCGGCGACCATGCCGAACATCACCAGCCCTGCCCCGCCGAGGACGAAGGTCGGCAAGGCTTCGACCAGCGCGCCCATCTTGGGCACCAGGCCGAAAATGACCAGGATGACGCCGCCGGCCACGCAGACGAAGCGGCTCTTGATGCCGGTGACGCCGACCAGGCCGACGTTCTGCGAGAAGCTGGTATAGGGGAAGGTGTTGAAGATGCCGCCGATGACGGTGCCGAGACCGTCGGTCCTGAGCCCCGCCGACAGGTTCGGCTGGGTGATCTTGCGGCCGGTGAGGTCGGAGAGCGCCAGGAACATGCCGGTCGATTCGATCAATATGACGATCATCACCAAAGTCATGGTGAGGATGAGCACCGGATCGAAGATCGGCATGCCGAAGCGGAACGGCGTGATCAGCGCGAACCAGTGCGCGTCGGCGACCTTGTCGAAATGCATCATGCCGAGTGCGGCCGTCAGGACACCGCCGATGATAATGCCGAGCAGGACCGCGATGTTGGCGACAAAACCCTTGCCGAACCTGGCAATCAGCAGGATCGAGGCGAGCACCACCGCCGATACCGCGATGTTGGAGAGCGGCGCATAAGCGGCGTTCTCCACCGTCGGCGCCAGCGCCAGTTTTGCCGGAATGGCGGGAATGGTGGAGCCGGCAGCGCCGGCCATTTCGGTAACCTGCTTCAGCCACTCCGCATGTTCGGGCGCTACCAGCCGCGGCGCGGTCGGGCCGACCGGCGTGCCAAAAATCCAGTTGATGCCCACGCGCATCAGCGAGGCGCCGATGACCACGATGATGGTTCCAGTCACCACAGGCGGGAAGAAGCGCAGCATGCGGCTGGCCAGCGGCGCGATCACGATACCGATCAGGCCGGCGCCGATGATGGCACCGAACAGGATGCGGGCGCCGTCGGGGCCGGGATTGGTGTTGGCGATGGCGACCATCGGGCCGACGGCGGCGAAGGTGACGCCCATCATCACCGGCATCTTGATGCCGAACCATTGCGTGGCGCCGAGCGACTGGATGATGGTGACGATGCCGCAGACGAACAGGTCGGCGGAAATCAGGAAGGCGACCTGCTCGGGATCGAGCTTGAGGGCGCGACCGACGATGAGCGGCACGGCGATGGCGCCGGCATACATGACGAGGACATGCTGGATGCCGAGCGCGGCAAGACGCGGCGCTGGCAGCACCTCGTCCACGGGATGCGTGGTTGATGACATGACGGTGTTCCCATTATTTGCCCGGCGGTTCCCTGGCCGGGTTCCCTTCGCTTGAAGGATATTGCAGGATCGTTCCGCAAGGTGGATTCCACCACCCAAGAATTAATTGAAATAGTCGCGTGATTTTCATGAAAATAGTGACCTGGAACATCAACGGCGTCAGGGCCCGCATCGGCAACCTGCTGCATTGGCTCACCGAAAGCGCGCCCGACATCGTCTGCCTGCAGGAAATCAAGTCAGCCGACGACCAGTTTCCACGGCTTGAGATCGAGGCGCTGGGCTACAATGTCGAAACGCTCGGCCAGAAAGGCTTCAACGGCGTCGCCATCCTGTCGAAGCTGCCCTTCGACGAGGTGAACCGCGGGCTGCCCGGCGACGACGCCGACGACCACGCGCGCTTCATCGAAGGCGTGTTCTCGATCAAGGACGACAAGGGCAAGAAGACCGCGCTGCGCGTCGTCTCGCTCTATCTGCCCAACGGCAACCCGATCGGCACGGAAAAATTCTCCTACAAGCTGGCGTGGATGGAACGGCTGGAGCGCTGGGCGGCGGAGCGGCTGGAGTTCGAAGAGCCGATGGTGCTGGCCGGCGACTACAACGTCATTCCCGAGGCGATCGACGCGCGGTTTCCGGAAAACTGGGTCACCGACGCGCTGTTCCAGCCGGAAACCCGCCAGGCCTTCCGCCGCCTGACCAGCCTCGGCTTCACCGAGGCGGTTCGCGCGACGACCGACGCGGCGGGCGTCTACACGTTCTGGGACTACCAGGCCGGCGCCTGGCAGAAGAACAACGGCATCCGCATCGACCATCTGATGCTGTCGCCGGAAGCCGCCAACCGGCTTGCCTCGGCCTCGGTCGAAAAGCATGTCCGCGCTTGGGAAAAGCCCTCCGACCACGTACCGACCGCGATCGAACTGTCGCTTCAGGCGGCCTGATCAATTATATAATCGCAGCAGTCGCCTACACCTGTTATCCGGGCATGCTGCATGAAGCCTGTCCCTGCATTCCAGGCAATTTGCGTTGTGGCGTCGCTGGCAGGCACGCCGGCAAGCCAGGCCTTCGAAACCAATCCTCTCTATCGGATCGCGCAGCAGACCTTTCACGCATACCGGTCCCACGATGCAAGGGCGTTTCGCGCGCTGCTGTCGCCGGCGCTGTCGGAACAATATTCGGACGGAGATCTATCGAACCTGCTCACCCAATGCACCAGGCACTTCGGCGATCTTACCAGCCTCAACTTCGCGGCGCCGGGAGCGCCAGACCATGCTTCCTTCTCGGCCGCTTCGATAAGAGGCACGGTGAACATGATCCTGGAGGTCGACGCAGCCGGGAGGATCGTCTTCTGGAAATTGTGGATGGACGAGAAGGAGTGTGCGGTCGCCGAGGAGTGATGTCGGCCGGCGGCTGCTTGCGATCTATCATATGAAACCCGACGGCGTTTGGCTTCGAATTTTACTGCCACCGATACCTTTGTGCGAAAAATCACATACGGCTTCCCCGAAACAAGGGAGTGTGAATACGCGCGAGACAATCGCGCGGACGCTGATCTGGAAGAGGAGACGCGGCGTGGGTGACATCTTGAACTTCGAGCCGAAACGAGGCGGCAGGAATTTGCGGAGGCGCGGTGGTTCCGCAAGCGCCGTCGTCATCATTTTCTCCGGTGTCCGCTATGAGCGGCTGACCGACGAAAACACGAAAATGCGGAGCAAAGGCAAGTCGGGACGATCGCTTGCCAGCACCAACCCGGCAACAACTCATCAGTAGACCCTCACTCGTCGCCGCCCTGTTGAAAGTGGTAGCCGGACGGCTTGCGGGAAACCTATAATGGCTGCTTTCGATCCAAGCGCGGAAGCAGCAATGGGTGGCGGTGCAACGATGCTCTCCTCGCTGAAGGCGTGGGCGCGAAACATCAAGCGGGACGTGGTTGCACTCTGGTTGGCTTCCCGCGATCCGCGGGTACCCTGGCATGCGAAGCTCGCGGCCGCTGCCGTTGCCGCCTACGCGCTGAGCCCGATCGACCTGATACCGGATTTCATTCCCGTGTTCGGCTACCTGGACGACCTGATCATCGTGCCGCTCGGCATCCTGCTGGCGATAAAGCTCATTCCGGCGACATTGTTTGCCGAGTTCCGCGAGCAGGCGGTCCGCAGCGAACAGCGCCCCACAAGCCGTGCGGGGTTGCTGTTCATCGTGGCAGTCTGGGTTGTCGCAGCCGCATGGTTGGCCTGGTTTTTCTGGCCGCATCGCGGTCGCTGAATTTCATACAGATCCGTACGCCACCCGATCCCTCGTGCAAGTCGTGAGCCGGCATGGTAATCTCGGCCCATGAAGGCGTTGACGGGATCCTGCCTGATTGCCTTTGCGGCTCTTGCAGCCTCGCAAGTGCCGGCCGCCGCCGAGTGCCAGTGCCGGGCCAATGGCCGCCAGTTCGAGCAGGGACAGCTTGCCTGCCTGAAACTGCCGGGCGGCACGCAACTCGCCCGCTGCGGCATGGAACTCAACAATTCATCGTGGAAGAAAGTGCAGGACGGCTGCCCGAGCGCTGCAACCGGTGCGGCCGGTGGATCGTGGGTTTCGGCGGCGCTCGACGTGCTGCGCGATCATGCCCATCCGCCGGCTACAGGCGCATCGCACCATCACCGCAAGGCGGCCATCGAATAGGCTAAAGCGTGTCGCGCCGAATAGGATTCGGCGGCCGCGCTTTAAATTCCTTGATTTGATGCATGTCGTTATCCCGCAACCGAGGACACTTTCGGGCGACATGCATTATTGGCCGAAGCCCAACGCGGAACCTGTATCCGCCGCGGCGGGACCGCCGTTGACGCCTGGCGCCGCCGGTGCGGCGATTTCCCTGTCGCCGCCGCTGTTGCCGCCCGGCCCCTTGGTGAGGATGTCCTCGGCCAGGGCGATGGCGGTACGGCGATCGGATTCGGCGGCCAGCGAGAACGCCTCTTCCTGCATCGAGCGTATCCAAGTGCGGTCTATCGGATTGGCGCGTTCGAGTGCTGCTGTCATCATAGCGAGGCCGCGCACCACCTTGCCGCTCTGGAACAAAAGGTTGCCCAGCGTTGCCTGGGCG
Organism: Mesorhizobium sp. ZC-5; assembly: GCF_025753855.1. Taxonomy (GTDB): domain Bacteria; phylum Pseudomonadota; class Alphaproteobacteria; order Rhizobiales; family Rhizobiaceae; genus Neomesorhizobium. Next base: position 58,502 of record NZ_JAOWPT010000015.1, on the reverse strand, counting down.
CCGGCATGGCCCTTTTCCGCGGCGAGCTGGAACCAGCGGCCGGCCTGGCGGACGCTGGCCTTCATGCCGCCCTCGCCCTTGAGGAACATGTTGCCCATTTCATACTGGGCGGCCGGGTTGCGGTAGTTCGCCGCCGCACGCATGTACAATTCCTGCGCGGCCGCCGGATTGGCCTTCACCGGGCTGCCGGGAATGCCGGTCTTCAGATAGTCGCCAAGCGCCACCAGCGCGTCGGAGACGTAGCTTTCGTCCGGGCTGCCGGGTTCGACATCCTGCTGCGCGATCTCGTTGAAGAACTTGAACGCCTCATAGTCGTTGCGGGCGACGCCGTCGCCTTGCGCATACATGCGGGCGAGCTTCCAAGTGGCGCCGATCTGGCCGTTTTCGGCGGCATAGCGGTAAGCCTCGACGGCCTGCTCCTTGTGGCCGCTCTTGTAGGCGGAGAAGCCGAACTTGAACACCGCCCACGGGCTGGAGCGCTTCGGCGCCTCCTCCTGTGCGAAGGCGCCGCCGGCAAAGCCGAGCGTCGTCGCGGCGACGAGAGCCGACAGGACTGCTGTCCTTATGGTTTCAGATGTCGGCATAACAATGCGTTTCTTTCACTCCACCGGGATGGGTGACCGCGCCATCCCTGGCCGGACCCACAGTCTGCGCATATTTCCACAGCGCGCCCGACTGATAGTCGGTGCTGCGCGGCTTCCAGCCCTTGGCGCGGGCTGCCAGTTCTTCGTCGGACAGCGCCACCTCCAGGATGCCCGACACGGCATCGATGGAAATGATGTCGCCATCCCTCAGCAATCCGATCGGACCTCCGACAGCCGCCTCGGGGCCGACATGGCCGATGCAGAAGCCGCGTGTGGCGCCCGAGAAGCGCCCGTCCGTTATCAGGGCGATCTTGCCGCCCATACCCTGGCCATAGAGCGCGGCCGTCGTCGACAGCATCTCGCGCATGCCCGGGCCGCCCCTGGGGCCTTCATAGCGGATGACGAGAACCTCGCCTTCCTTGTAGCTGCGGTTCGTCACCGCCTCGAAGCATTCCTCTTCGCTGTCGAAACAGCGTGCAGGGCCGGAAAACTTCAACACGGCCATGCCGGCAACCTTCACGATCGCGCCTTCAGGGGCCAGGTTGCCCTTGAGGCCAACCACGCCGCCGGTCACGGTGATCGGCTTGTCGGCCGGACGCACGACATCCTGTTCATCGTTCCAGCGAACGTGCTCCATGTTTTCGGCCAAAGTACGACCTGTCACAGTGAGGCAGTCGCCGTGTAAGTAGCCGTTTTCCAACATGGTTTTCATGAGAAGCGGGATGCCGCCGGCCTCGAACATGTCCTTCGCCACATATTTGCCACCAGGCTTGAGGTCGGCGATGTACGGGGTCCTGGCAAATATTTCGGCAACGTCGAACAGGTCGAACTTGATGCCGGCCTCGTGGGCGATCGCCGGCAGATGCAGCGCCGCATTGGTGGAGCCGCCGGTGGCGGAGACGACGGCGGCGGCGTTCTCGAGCGACCTGAGGGTAACAATGTCGCGCGGCCGGATGTTCCTGGCGATCAGTTCCACGACCTTTTCGCCGGACGCGAAGTTGAAGCGGTCGCGCATCTCGTAGGGGGCCGGCGCGCCGCAGGAATAAGGCAGCGCCAGGCCGATCGCCTCGGCGACCGTCGCCATCGTGTTGGCGGTGAACTGGGCACCGCAGGACCCGGCAGACGGACAAGCCGCCTGTTCGATTTCCAGCAGTTCGGCGTCATCGATGGCGCCGACCGAATGCTGGCCGACCGCCTCGAACACATCCTGCACGGTGATCTGGCGGCCGCGATGGGTGCCGGGCAGGATCGAGCCGCCATAGATGAAGATCGACGGAACGTTGAGGCGCACCATCGCCATCATCATGCCGGGAAGAGACTTGTCGCAACCGGCCAAGCCGACCAGCGCGTCGTAGCAATGGCCGCGCATGGTGAGTTCGACGCTGTCGGCGATGACATCGCGCGACACCAGCGACGATTTCATGCCCTGGTGGCCCATGGCGATGCCGTCGGTAACCGTGATGGTGCAGAACTCGCGCGGCGTGCCGTTGGCGGCGGCAACGCCCTTCTTGACCACCTGCGCCTGGCGCATCAGCGAAATGTTGCAGGGTGCGGCCTCATTCCAGCACGATGCGACGCCGACCAGCGGCTGGGCGATCTCGGCGGCCGAAAGGCCCATGGCATAAAGGTAGGAACGATGCGGCGCACGCGCCGGTCCTACGGTCACATGCAGGCTGGGAAGCTTGGCCTTGTTGATTACCCTGGCGTCCATCTATGTCCTTGCCGCCCACCGCGGCACCCTCATGCCGCGAAAATCGAGATACGCGCACAAGGACAGCCTTTCGGGTGCGCTTGGTTTATGGCGGGAAATGGGCAAATCGGGCACGCGCCCCGGCGGGCAGATCGCATCTTGGGGCAGTGTTGCGGAATCGTCACATTTGAACGGACGGCACAAAGAACGAACGGTGCCGCTTCACGACGGACGCGACGCGGCGCGGCACCTACCACCGGACACAAAAAAGCCGGGCAGAGCCCGGCTTTTTTTATTCAATTCGTGTTGCTTACCATTTTACCTTGAGCGTCGCCGAAAGCGCGCTGACCAGATCGTTGTCGAAGTCGTAGGTCACTTCTTCGCCGTAGGTGATCCCGTCCTTGGTTATCGGGCCGGCCGAGCCACTGGTCAGGATGCCGAGTGCGCCGGCAAAGCGGAGTTCGACGTTCTGGGTCGGCGTATAGGAAACGCCACCACCGAAGGTCCAGGTGTCGGTTTGCGCGCTGAGACCAGTCGTCGTGCCGCGATCCCAGGTGATGCTGGCAGCGCCGCTCCACTGGTCGTTGAACTTGTGGCCGACGCCGCCGGAAACCGTCCAGCCGTCGCGATAGAGCAGGTCGAGCGAGGTGACGAACGTCGGGCTGCTCTGTACGCAGGGAATAGCCTCGGTGCCGACCGGGCAGAGATCCACGGACTGCAGCCGGCTCCAGTTGACCCACTTGATCGAACCGAAGGCAAGCCAGTCGGGCGCGATGCCGGACTGAACCTTCAATTCGACGGTTTCGGGCATCGTCGCCTGGCCGAAAACGGGCGTCACTTTGCCGAGCACCGGGTTTCCCGGAATAATGAAACCGGGAATTTGTGTCAGGTCGACCGTACCGGACAGCCCGTCAAGCTTGACCGCCGAATTGTAGACCAGGCTCGCGCGGAACGCGATCTCGGGAATCTCGTATGCCGCGCCGATGCGCCAGCCCACGCCCTCATCCCCCAGGTCAAGGCGACCGATACCATTGCCGAACGCCGTGGTACCGGTCAGCGTAGGCACCGGCGCGACGAGACGTTCCTTGAAGCCATCCACTTCCTGGTAGAAGACACCGCCAAGCACGCGGAACTGACCCTTGCCCGCGTCCATTTTGTAGGAGCAGGTCGCGGCGTAGTTGTCGCTGTTGATCTTGGTTTCGATGTTGTCGTTGGCGCCCATCCAGTTGGCGCCCGGATTGGTGTGGGCGCCCCAAGGCTGCGAATAGTCGACCATACAGTCGACACTCTGGCCGATGCCGGCCTTCAAGCCGATGCGCGGCACCCAGTAGTCCTCGGTGTCGCTGACACCGTTCCTCGCTCCGCCGCCGATTCCATTCGACCCGATACCATTGGCCGGGTTGATATCGACCACATTGTTTAGCTTGCGGTCCGGCATGACATAGGTGCCGGACGCCTCGGCCGCGAACGGCGACGCATCGAACAAAAGGTCGATGTTGTAGCCACCGCGCTCCAGGCCGCCGGCATTCGCCGCGCCTACCATCGCAACCAGTCCGCAGCCTGCCCCCAGCAGCGATTTCAAAAGATTGTTCATGAAAATTCTCTCCCCGAATTCCGTAAACGTAAGCTAGAACCAATTCACCCGATGCGTGCAACCGGGATTTTGAGACGAATTGGTTTCCAGGAACCAAAGGAGGCGCGAGGCCGGCTCGGGGGTCGAACTCAAGGGCTCAAAAATGCCGTTTTGTGGCGCAGCTTGCCGGAAAATAGTCAATAAAACCGGCGCAATGCGTGCAAAAAACGCCCGTTATCGGCCCGTTTTGGCCCATTGTTACATTATGGCAACAATACGGCTAAAAATTGCACCAGGCCCTGCATCTAACGTAGCGGTATGCCTATTTGACAGGCAAAAAGGCCTGCCTTCCGGTAAGGAAAGGCAGGCTCAGAATCACTTCAGAAAGTGCTCTCAATCGGCGTCGCGAAGCCGCGACAGCGCCGCCTGCAGCTTGTCCTGCGCTTCCTGGTATTCGGAGAGTTTCTGGCGCTCGGCCGCCACCACGTCCTCCTTGGCATTGGCGACGAACTTCTCGTTCGAGAGCTTCTTCAGGATGCGGGCGATTTCCTCGGTGACCTTCGCCACTTCCTTCTGCAAGCGCTGGGCTTCGGCCTTCAGGTCAATCAGGCTGCCGAGCGGCAGGCAGACGGTCGCCTCGTTGACAACGATCTGCGCCGACCCCTTCGGCGCGGCGGTCTCGTGGGTGATGTCGCCGACGCGCGCCAGGCGCCTGATGGCGGATTCGTGCCGTTGAAGCCGTTCGCGCGTCGCGTTGTTGGCGCCGACCATGACCAACGGCGCGATTGCCGCGGGCGGCACGTTCATTTCCGAGCGCACCGACCGGACACCTGAAACCAGATCGACCAGCCAATTGATCTCGGCCGCCGCCTCGGCGTCCTGGAAACTCGGCTGCGGCCATGCCGCGTGGCAAAGCAGCGTCGCGCGCTCGCGGCCCTCGCCGGCCGTATGCGCCCAGAGTTCCTCGGTCATGAACGGCATGAACGGGTGCAGCAGTTTGTAGATCTCGTCGAGCACGAAGGCGGCGACTGCCTGGCTCTCGGCCTTCGCCGCTTCGTCCTCGCCCATGAAAACGGGCTTCAGCAGCTCGAGATACCAGTCGCAGAACAGGTTCCAGACGAAGCGGTAGGCAGCGCCCGCCGCGTCGTTGAAACGGAACGACGTGATGCCGTCGGTGACCTCCTTCGTCGCCCGCGTCAGCTCGGTCAGGATCCAGCGGTTGATGGTGAGCTTGGCATCGTTGAGCCAGAACGCATCGTTGCGCGCCACGCCGTTCATCTCGGCAAAACGCGTGGCGTTCCAGAGTTTTGTCCCGAAATTGCGGTATCCGGCGATGCGGGCGGGGTCGAGCTTAACGTCCCTGCCCTGCGCCGCCATGATCGACAGGGTGAAGCGCAGCGCATCGGCGCCGTACTCGTCGATCAGTTCGAGGGGGTCGATGACGTTGCCCTTCGACTTCGACATCTTGGCGCCGTTCTTGTCGCGCACCAGCGCATGCATGTAGACCGTGTGAAACGGCTCCTCGTCCATGAAGTGCAGGCCCATCATCATCATCCGGGCGACCCAGAAGAAGATGAGATCGAAGCCCGTCACCAGCACGTCGGTCTGATAGTAAGTGTCCAGCTCCGGGGTCTTTTCAGGCCACCCCAGCGTCGAGAACGGCCACAGCGCCGAGGAGAACCATGTGTCGAGCACGTCCTCGTCGCGGGTGAGTATCCTGCCGGGTTCGAAGTTCTCGAGCTGGTCCTCGACCCATGCCTTCCACGGCCCTTCGAGCGCCAGATAATATTCGACGGCGGCGGCAAGCGCCTCTTCCTCGGTCTTCTCCACGAAGACACGGCCGTCGGGTCCATACCAGGCGGGAATCTGGTGACCCCACCAGAGCTGGCGCGAGATGCACCAGGGCTCGATGTTCTCCATCCATTGGAAATAGGTCTTTTCCCAACTGCCTGGTATGATCCTGGTGCGTCCTTCGCGCACCGAGGCGATCGCCGGCTTCGCCATTTCGTGCGCGTTGACGTACCACTGGTCGGTGAGGAACGGCTCGATCGGCACGCCGCCGCGATCGCCATGCGGCACGGCATGCCTGTGCGGCTCGACCTTTTCCAGGAAGCCGCCGGCCTCCATCATCTCGACGACAAGCTTGCGCGCCGCGAAACGATCCTGGCCGTGCAGCGCCGCAAGCGTCTTTTCCAGCTCGGGCGTCGAATCAAGTCCTTCGAGGAAGTCCTCGTTTTCGTTGAGATTAATCGCCGCGTCGACGGTCATGATGTTGATGGCGCGCAGCTTGTGGCGCTTGCCCACCTCGAAATCGTTGAAGTCGTGCGCCGGCGTGATCTTGACCGCACCGGTGCCCTTCTCGGGATCGGAATATTCGTCGGCGACGACCCGGATCTTGCGGCCGACCAGCGGCAGGATGACGTTCTTGCCGACGAGATGGCTGTAACGTTCGTCCTTCGGATGCACGGCAACGCCGGTGTCGCCCAGCATGGTTTCGGGGCGCGTCGTCGCGACGGTGATGAAGGTCTTGGGGTTCTCCGGGTCGAATTTCTGGCCTTCCACGGGATAGCGGAAATGCCAGAGATTGCCGTTGACCTCCTGCTGCTCGACCTCGATGTCGGAAATCGCCGTCTGCAGCTTCGGATCCCAGCTGACGAGGCGCTTGTCCTTGTAGATCAGTCCCTGCTTGAAAAGCGCGACGAAAACCTCGATCACCGCCTTCGACAAGCCCTCGTCCATGGTGAAGCGTTCGCGCGACCAGTCGGCCGACGCGCCAAGGCGCTTCAACTGGTTGAAGATGATGCCGCCGGACTCGGCCTTCCACTCCCACACCTTGTCGATGAATTCCTCGCGGCTGAGATCGCGCCGGTGGATCTGCTTCTCCATCAGCTGGCGTTCGACAACCATCTGCGTGGCGATGCCGGCATGATCCATGCCCGGCTGCCAGAGCACGTTCTTGCCGCGCATGCGCTCGAAGCGGATCAGGATGTCCTGCAGCGTGTTGTTGAGCGCATGGCCCATGTGCAGGGAGCCGGTGACATTGGGCGGCGGGATGACGATGGTGAAGGGCTCCGCGCCTTCGGCGGCACCGGCACCGGCGCGGAACGCGTCGGCATCTTCCCAGAGTTTGGCGATCTTCGGTTCGACGGTCTTTGCGTCGTAGGTCTTCTCAAGCATCGAAACTGTCCGCAAATGTCGGGAAACTGGCTGGCCGCTGTAAATCGGAAGGGCGGAGGCGAGTCAACTGTGCCACTCCCAAACGAAAACGCCGCCTGGCGGCGGCGCGTTCCATGGCCGGTGAAATACTGGGCTAGCGCACGCCGCGCGCCACCCTTTCGATCTCTTCGCGGACAAGCCGCTCGACCAGCACGGGAAGGTTGTTGTCCAGCCAGTCCTGCAGCATCGGCCGCATCATTTCCTCGGCCAGTTCGTCGAAGCTCTTCTTGCGGGTGGCAGCGAAAGCCTCGGAAAGTTCGCCGAAGGCGGCGGCGACCTGACGGCCGGTGTGTTCCGAGAGGATCGCCGTCTTCGGCGATTGCTGCTGAGGCGGCGTCCACCGGGTTTCGTCCAGCGCGGGCTGCCGGCGGTCGAACGCCGTATCGGGCGCCACGAACGCGGACTCTTCGGCCTGATCGTCCTCCTGGAGCTCATCCTCGATGTCGAGATCGGCGGCAAGCTCGTCCACGGTATCGAGCGGTTCCTGCGGTTCCGGCTGCTCGACGATGGGCGTCGGCGCCTCAGTGTACGTCTCGCGCGCGATCTGGGCCTGCACCTCGGCAAGCGTCACCGGCTTCTTCTCGGCCACGACCTCGGGTATGGCCGGCTGCCCGGCTGCTTCAGGTTCCGGCGCGCTGCGCAATTCGGCGCGGAAGGCGTCCACGTCGACCACCGAGCCAGTCGCCGGTTGTGCCTCCGGTGCTGCCGGCTCGGGCGTGCCCTGCCCTGCCGCCTGCGGTTCATCGCCGGGACTACGGACCGTATCGCTGTCCTCGATGATCCGCCGGATCGATGCGAGGATTTCTTCCATGGAAGGTTCGCGCTGCGCGCTGCTTGCTTGTGCCATCGTCACATCCGCCGCCCTTGTGACCAGTTGTTCGCCGCATGATCCTGATCCGGAAGGCGTGCAACCTTCCCGGAACCATGCCGACACGGAACCGCCCACTAAAAAATCAGGTTCCGAATCAATGACAAGCGTACCCGACGGACCGGGACTAGAGAATCCCCCATCTCGAGGCTTTGGTGCTTTCGCACAAGATAGAAGCTTGGCGCTGAAGCGAAGCGATCAGCGGCCGTCGGGGGTCCTGAGGCCGTACCACTTGTCCTTGACGGCGTTGTAGTGCTCTTCCGGCCTGTATTCGGCCACCTGCAGGGAAAGCCTGCGGGCCGACAGGTTGCCGACCGCCGACAGGATGGCGTAGCTCGCCACCACGACGTTGCGCTCGGCCTCGACCAGCGAGATCTGCGCGTTGATCACGTCGGCCTGCGAATCGAGCACGTCGAGCGTCGTGCGCTGGCCGACGTTGCGCTCCTCGATCACGCCTTCCAACGCCAGCTGGGCGGCGGAGACCGTTTCCCGGATCGCCGATACGTTCTCCGCGGACGCCTGATACTGGGACCAAGCGGAGGTGACGGCGGCGCGGACCTGATCGCGGCTGACATCGACCTCGATGCGCGCCTGGCCGAGCGACTCCTTCGACTGACGGACCTGCGCCGATGTCCGGCCGCCCTGGTAAATCGGCACTGTCAATTGCAGGCCGATGCCGGCGGACGTCGAGCGGCCATTCTGGCCCGTCGTGTCCGGCGAACTGTCGCGATAGGCTTCCGAGACGCCGGCGGAAGCCGAGACCTGAGGCAGCAACTGGCCTTCCGTCGATTTGACGGTGAAGGCTGCCACGTCGACCATACGCTCGGTAGCGACGATCGCCGGATGCTGCTCTTGTGCCAGGGCCATCGCCTGTTGAAGGCTTTTCGGCAGCAGTTTGGCCAGCGGCGACGGCGCCTTCAGCGAATTCGGTTCCTCGCCGATCAATTGCCGGTAGATGGCTTCGCTCGACTTGGCCTGTGCCCGCGCAGCGGCCAATTGCGCGACAGCCGCCGAACGGCTGGCGTCGGCCTGGGCGACGTCTGTCCTGGTGCCTTCGCCGACATCGAACCTGGAGCGCGCCGCGCGCACCTGCTCGCTCAGGAATTGCAGGTTGCGCTCGCGCAGGACGGCGATCTGCCGGTCGCGGATCACATCCATGTAGGCACTCGCCGCGTCGAACAAGATCAGTTGTTCGTCATTCTTGAGGCTCTGCTGCTGCGCCAGAACGCGGGATTCGGCGGCGGCGACGTTGTTCTTGGTCTGGAAGCCGTCGAACAGGGTCTGGCGGATCTCGACGCCGAACGAGCCTGTCGTCAGTTCCGTCGTCCGATGGCCGAACTCAGGGCGCGAATGCGTGTTGGAATAGTCGATCGTGGCCGAACCGGTGATGGTCGGACGATAACCGGACTTGGCGATCGCCACGCCCTCGTCGGTCACCCGCACCCCGGCGCGCGCGGAATTCAGCGTCGAATTCAGCTGATAAGCCTTGGCAAGCGCGCCACTGATCGTTTCGGCGAAAGCGCTTGCGGGAGCAAGCGCGGTGGCCGAAGCTAGAAACGCGGCAAACATACCGGTACGAAACTGGGACACGACTTACCCTCTCAATTCGTTTTCATGGGAGCGACCCGGTACCTGCCAGACGACAGATGTCCTGATCCCTCATGCCCCCCGCTGAACCGAGCCGATGGCCCACGCGCTCAGCAACGACCGTCCAAAACCCTCGCGCCAAAATGGTTGTTCATCCATCGTGGCGCAAGGAACTAAAATTCAAACGCCGCGATTCTTTCGAATCCCGGCAGCGGCCTTACTGCCGCATTGAAGGCGCGGCGGCCAGTTACAAATCCGTTGTCCTTCAGGTATAGCCGCGCGACGCCGGCATTGCCGCGTCCCTCGACGGTGACCAGCCGGCCGCGTTCCTTCAACTGGTCGAACAGCGCCTGCGGGATTTCGTCCACCGCGCCGCCGACAAGGATGACGTCGTAAGGCGCATTCTCGCGATGGCCCTCGGCCAGCGGTCCGGCCACGACCTTGACGTTGTCTTGGCCAAGGCCGGCCAGCGTGGCGGCGGCGCGTTCGGCCAGCCCGGCATCGCTTTCCAGCGCCACGACCGACGCGGCAATCCTCGAAATGACCGCCGACGAGTAGCCAGTACCGCAGCCGATATCGAGCACGCTGTCGCTCGCTTCGATTTCGGCGAGCTGCAGCAGTTTGGCGAAGGGCGACGGCTCCATCAGGTAACGCGCCGGCCGGCCCTCGGCGGCGGCAACGATCTCGAGATCCTCGTCGATATAGGCGAGTTCGCCCAATCTGGCGTCGACGAAGGCTTCGCGCGGCACGGAGCCCATTGCAAGCAGGATCGCCGAATTGGTCACGTCGGTCGTGCGGATCTGGCCGTCGACCATCTTCACGCGCATCTCGGAATAGTTGGCGCTCATCTTCCCTGCCGGCCGTTTGCGCCCGAAAAGGCGCTTTAAATCCGTTTAGAACGCTGCTGCCGCCGGAGCGTCGATCGACGCCCGGAGCAACTCGAGGCACGCCCGGAAGGCGTCTTCCCAGCGTTCTGTCAGAAGCGGGTTTGGCAAAATTGCCCTTAACAGTCAATCAATCACTTGGCAGGCGGCCCATCGCACCAAAAGTGTCCGGAGCGCCGTGACAGACCGGCAACAGTTTTTGATTAAATTGCTGATTTAGCGGATTCCGGCAGCGCGGTCGCGGCCGGTCTCTCCCGTGGCCCCGGACCCGCCCTGACGGTACACTTTCTTGTAGACCACGGGATCGGTCTCGCGCGCCGTCCAGGACGCATAGCCGCTGCCGTCATTGGCACAGCCGGCGAGAAAAAGGCCAAGAAGAATAAAAACGATCGATTTCAAGCGCGACACTCCAGATCAGCGACCCCGCGACCATAACCTGCGATTGGCGCTTAAAACAGACATGGGATGTATTTTGACGGTCCGGCGCACGCTGCCGGGACGAGAGGGCTGGAGGCCTCGCCCGGAATCGAACCGGGGTGCAAGGATTTGCAGTCCTCTGCGTAACCACTCCGCCACGAGGCCTCGCCGCTCTGTGCGGCTTCAATAGGTTGCCGCAAAATGCGCGTCAAGCGCACCGTGCGGCATCCGACCGGTTATTTGCCCTGCTTTGCCCGCTGGCGCTTTTCCCACCAGACGATCGTCCTGCGCCGCAGTCTGCGAACCACATGGAATTCGTAGGAGAGAATCAGGAGGCCGAGCGGAATCATCCAGAAGCCGAGCACCGGCAGGAAACCCAGGAAGCCGAAGAAGACCAGCAACACCCCGATCAGCACACGCAACGCGCGCGAACGCGGCATGTGGAACCGGCGGCCGAAAACGTGGATGGTGCGGTGGGCGGGCGCGCCCCGGGCGTGATTCCGATCGGTCATTGCTCGTTCCGTCGCCGGGCGGAACCGGGAGGCTGGTTCCGATGGTTCGTCGGCTGGTTGCCCGACATATGATGCCACCGCCAGCCGGATGCCAGCAAGCCGCGCCAAAAAGCCTCAAAAAATTGCGGAATGCCGCTTTGCAAAGCGGAAACGGGTTTGCTATAGGCAGCCTCGTTCATGCGAGCGCCAATGTTCCCCGGTAGCTCAGTGGTAGAGCAACCGGCTGTTAACCGGTTGGTCGCTGGTTCGAATCCGGCCCGGGGAGCCAATCTTTTCAAGCCTTTAGCTCAACTGTCCAAGGGCACCGGAGCCCCCCGGGGCAACTTTTGGGGCAACATTCGACAAAATTCACGAAGCCGTGCCCGAACCCTCTATCTCGCCCGCTGCCTTCAGGTTGGCATTGCGCTCCAATATCTTGACCATAATCCATCCGTCGATTTCCGGCTCAAGAAACTCGATTCGGTTCTCGCCGATCGCGATGCTATGAGGGAACTTCCCTTCTCGCATCAAACGATAGATCTGGGACTTGGAGTAGGAGATGCCCTTGACTTCTTTCAACTCCTTCATCGTCAGTAGTCTTATGGATTTTCTTTGACGTCTCATCGCTGTTCCGCGGGTGTGTGTTGTTCTGCCCGCGCTCCCTGGCCATTCTTCGGATCATTCCCGATATTAACAGCCGTCCGGTTTGGCTTTCCGGTCCCCATCACGGGGATCGCCGCTCAGAGGCAGAAGGCGTAGCGCGAGCCGCCTCATTCTCCTGAACATAGAATTTGTAGCTCCTGCCAGCGAACACCATAATCCGCCGGCTTCCGCGAGTGCCTATGTCACCTCGGATGGTAATTTCGAAATAGCCGTGTCTAACTACGTCCGCCATTTTAGCTTCCAGCCAATCCATCATCTCGCGGAACTGGTCCGGCTTTCCATTTTCCATTTCAAACCTCCCAGCAGAGGACCCAGGTGTTTCACTGTGTCCGTCGCCGCCATGGGTCCAGCGGTCCGGCTAATAGCCTTCAGGCCCGGAAACGCTGTCTGGCACACAACGGCCCGTCGAAATCATCAACCTGGGATCGTGCAGTCTTTCGCTCGTTCAGGGTCTCCGTAACTCAGCCGACAACTAATATCGGCTGGATCGCGATCTTGCCGATTTTAGATCAAAAATCAAGCCGGCACTAAGTATATCTCAATTGATCCGAGCATCTCTCGCGCAACTCACCCAATGAAGCGAGCAAATTTTGTGCCTGCTCTGACCAATCCGCTCCGATGAGAAATGATATAGCGTGAACTTACACACGTCATTTAATATCATGATCATTTATTTATCGCATATTTCGTAATTTTTTCCAGAGAATCCTTGTGACGTCTTTTTTAGCTTCGGAAATGTACTCAAGACTTAGCGCCAATGAGAAAATGATTTTAAATTTTTTGTGAGCATCATGATTTTTTTACGAGCACCATGCTCGCGTCATAACTATTCTGACGCCTGGATGGATTTTTCGAAATTCTCAGGCAATCCTTCAGAGTCGCATGTCCTGGAATTGTGGTCTTTTGTAACCAACAAGCAATTCAGCAAGTTTTATGTTTGGGTGGTCCGACGCGACTATCGGCTGGGGACTGACAGCTGGGCTAGCGGCCGGCCCATCGATTCGGTCCGAATGCTGTGTAAATCGCCTCGTTTATATCTAGTCTGGCGACCTGACGGCGGACGCCAGTTTTAGGCCTCCGACCTAATTTGAATCCTGTTTCGGGTTGCCTTTTTATATCCAAGTCCCGCCAACCCTTGGCTCCCCAACACCGGCCTGATCACGAGCTATGGACGGCATTCGGCTTCAATGGAAATCCCTCGGCTTTACCCTGATCGTGTCGATGTGCAGATCAGGAATGTAAATGTCGCGCGGTTTCGTGCCCCTTGACGGCAATCCGCGTGAATCCGGTGTCGGGCTGCCATGATGAAATTCGTCACCGCTGCCGTGGGGGAGCCGGAACCCTGCATCACGTTCTCCAACACTGGCAAGTTCTCCCGACAGGTCCTTGAGATGCCGAGCGACCAGATGGACAACGTCACCTTCGCGCTGGATGCGGCCGCGGACCGACAGCATGCTCGATCCAAGAATCGTTCGACGGTTCTTCTCGAAAACCTGTGGCCAGATGACGAGATTGGCGATGCCAGTCTCGTCTTCTATGGTGATGAACATGACGCCCTTGGCGGATCCCGGGCGCTGCCTGACAAGGACGAGGCCCGCAGCCTCCAGCCATTGCCCGTCGCGTGCCCGCATCGCCGCGGCACAGCTTACGATACGGCGTTGCGTAAGGTCGCCGCGAAGAAAACTCACCGGATGCGCCCGCAACGTCAGCCCCACATGTCCATAGTCTTCCACGACTTCGCCACCCGCCGTCATTGGCCGCAACGGAACTGCAGGCTCGTCAAGTTCAGGCACAGCCGCCTCCCGGGCCGAGGCCGCGGCAAACAGCGGCAACGGCTCGTCCCTCAACGCCTTGATTGCCCAAAGCGCCTCGCGACGGGCCAGCCCCCGCGACGGACGAAACGCATCAGCTTCGGCCAATTGCACCAGGGAAGCAGTTCGGACAGCAGCACGACGCCAGAGATCGTCGACGGACGCAAATGGCACATCGGCGCGCGCCGCGACGATGGTGGCGGCATCGTCGTTGGTGAGGCAGCGGACCATTCGCAGCCCCAGGCGAACCGCGAAGCTATTATCATCTCCAGTCGGTTCCAACGTGCAGTCCCAACGGGAGGTGTTGACGCACACCGGGCGAACATCGACACCGTGCTCGCGCGCGTCTCGCACGATCTGGGCTGGCGCGTAAAACCCCATCGGCTGCGCATTGAGGAGTGCGGCGCAGAAGACGTCGGGGTGATGGCATTTCATCCATGACGAAGCGTAGGCGATCAGTGCGAAGGACGCCGCATGGCTTTCGGGAAATCCATAGGACCCGAATCCTTCGAGTTGCCTGAACGTCTTTTCGGCAAATTCACGCTCATAGCCGTTGGCGATCATCCCGGCGATAAGCTTGGCACCAAACTTCGAGACACCGCCAGTGAATTTGAAGGTCGCCATCGATTTTCGGAGTTGGTCGGCTTCACCCGGAGTAAAGCCGGCGCATTCGATCGCGACGCGCATGGCCTGCTCCTGGAACAGCGGGACACCCAGCGTCTTGCCGAGCACCTTTTCGAGCTCTGGCTTCGGATAGTGGATTTCTTCTTTGCCCTCGCGACGACGAAGGTAGGGATGGACCATGTCGCCCTGGATCGGGCCGGGCCGGACGATGGCAACCTCGATGACCAGGTCGTAAAAGGTTCGTGGCTTCATGCGCGGCAGCATCGACATCTGTGCCCGGGATTCGATCTGGAAGACGCCGAGTGTGTCAGCCTTGCGGATCATCGCGTAGGTCGTTGGGTCTTCCTGCGGGATAGTCGCCAGATCGTGCGCGACGCCCTTGTGCTGCGCCAGGAGATCAAACGAACGTTTCATGCATGACAGCATGCCGAGCGCCAGGCAGTCGACCTTCATGAAACGCAGCGCGTCGATGTCGTCCTTGTCCCATTCGATGACCTGGCGGTCCTTCATCGCGGCCGGTTCGATCGGAACCAGGTCGTCGAGACGATCGTGGGTCAACACAAAGCCACCCGGATGCTGCGAAAGGTGCCGGGGTGCACCCATCAGTTGCCGCGCCAGATCGAGCGCCAGCCGAAGACGGCGATCACCGAGATTGAGATTAAGATCCTCCGCGTGCTTCGGCTCGACGCCTTCTTCCGACCAGCCCCAGACCTGCGATGACAGCATCTTGATCAGGTCCTCGGGCAGACCGAGTGCCTTGCCGACATCGCGCAATGCGCCCTTAGCACGATAGCGGATCACGGTGGAACAAAGGGCTGCGTGATCCCGTCCATAGGTGTCGAACACCCATTGCATGACGATCTCGCGCCGCTCGTGCTCGAAATCGACATCGATGTCGGGAGGTTCCCTGCGTTCCTCCGACACGAAGCGCTCAAACAAAAGATCGTTGATGTCTGGGTCGATCGAGGTGATGCCGAGCACGAAACAGACTGCGCTGTTGGCGGCCGATCCGCGACCTTGGCACAGGATGTCCTGCCTGCGAGCAAATCGCACGATCGAATTGACCGTCAAGAAGTACGGTGCGTATTCCAGCCGTTCGATCAGTTGCAGTTCATGCTTCAGTGACGCGACGACCTTGTCCGGCAAGCCTTCAGGATAGCGTTCTGCTGCGCCTTCCCAGGTGAGCTTTTCCAGCGCCTGTTGTGGGGTCAGTTCGAGAAACGTCCGCTCCTCGGGATATTGATACTTCAACTCATCAAGCGAAAAGCGGCAGCGGTCGGCGATTTCGCGTGTCCGAGCCAGAGCTTCCGGATAGCGGCTGAACAGGCGCGCCATCTCGTCGGACGGCTTGAGGTAGCGATCGGCATGGCGCTCGCGCCGGAATCCGGCATCGTCGATGGTGCAGTTGTGCCTGACGCAAGTCACGACATCCTGCAGCATGCGGCGTTGCGGAACATGAAACAGCACATCGTTGGTGACGACCGTCGGCACACCAGCCATCACAGCGAGGTTGGACAGTTGGTGGATCCTGAGCTGGTCGTTCGGGCGACGGCGGAGCGTCAGCGCCAAATAGGCACGGTCGCCGAAAGCCTCCCCCAGACGGCGAAGCCAAAAAGCGCAGTTGTCGTCCGGCTGATGCGGAATGAGGATGGCGATCAATCCTTCGCCGTAGGCAACGACGTCCTCCCAATGCAGTGTGCATTTGGCTTTGCCCGCCCGTTTCTTGCCGAGCGAAAGCAGCCGGCAGAGGCGAGAATAGGCAGCGCGGTCAGTTGGGTAGACCAGCAGAGAAATGTCTTCGACAAGGTCGAGGCGACATCCGACGACAAGCCTGACACCCGTGGTCCTTGCCGCCTCATGGGCGCGAACGATGCCAGCAAGACTGTTGCGGTCGACAACGGCAAGTGCTGACATTTCCATCACCGCGGCCTGTGCAAACAATTCCTCACACGAACTCGCACCGCGCAGAAACGAGAAGTGCGACGTGCATTGCAGCTCGACATAACGATGGGTCGTCATCCGAAGATTCCATGCAGGAACCAGCGGTGCGATCCGGTTGCCGCATCTTCGCCGTCGCCGGCGCGATAAATCCAGAAACGCTCTCCCCCATCGTCCTCGACCTGAAAATAATCGCGAACGGCTTCCAATTCCGCGTCGCGTTTCCACCACTCGCCGAAGACGCGCTCAGGGCCATCGGCGCGCCTGACGCGGCGGCGGATGCCGCGCCAGGTGAAGCTTGCGGGGGGATGGTCAGGCAGCAACGCCAATGCCTCGATCGGCTCTGGCAATGGAAGCAGCCGTGCTGGCCGCGGCCAATGATCCGGCCAGGATTCTCCGACGTTGGGCGCGGCGGGTGCTACCCGCCTGACCGAGCGTTCGGGAACGTCGCTAGCGACCGGCGCGAAACGGTAGAGGTGCTCTTCGCCGACGCGATTGGAGAGCGTATCGATCAACCCGGAAATCTCGACCTCGGGTTCTTCGATCAGGGACGAAATTGTCTGCTTCGCGAAAAGCGGTTCAGCCAAGGGTGCTGCCAGCCGCATCAGTTCGATGCCGAAACCCGGATCGATCTTCTCGATCCTATCGCACAGCAAACGCGTCAGGCGCTTGGCGTCACGAACGGGCAATGCCGTACCGATGCGGATTGCCTCAATACGGTTGTCGACCCGATGCAAAAGGAGATCGAGGCGTCGCGCACCTTGTCCTTTCGCCTCCAGTTCACGGCACAGTCCTTCGACGAGTTTGCCGATGTATTGTGCGATCGTCTCGGCGGCACTGATCGGCTCGCCGAACGCTCGGCGGACCTCGATCGCATCCGGCTGCCGCAGTGGGTCGATGGGTTCAGCGAGTTGGCCCAAAGCCTGATCGAGACGCCGCCCGAGTTCGGGGCCAAAGCGCAGTGTCAGCGGGGCCCGCGGCAGCGCCATGACCTCGCCGATCCGCTCGAAGCCGAGAACGCGCAAACTGTCGACGATCTCATGCGGCAGCCGAAGGGCTGCGATCGGCAGGTCGGCAAGTGCGGTGCTAATACCGCCTGAAAGAACCAGGCTGGTTGGTCGCCTGACGAAGCGCGCCACGGCATGGGCCGCCCCCCAGGTATCGGCGATCGCTGCTCGTGCTGCCAATCCGGCGCTGCCGCATCGTGCGACCAAATCCGCCAGCATCGCCTGTTCGCCGCCGTGAAGATGGTCGGCCCCTGTGGTGTCGATCACCAAGCCGTTGGGAGGGTCGGCAGCGACCACGGGCGCATAGCGCCGCAGCGCCCACAAAGCGAGCCGATCCAATGCATCGGCATCGGCTGCGGGCTCGGCGTCCATGACAATCAAGTCAGGCACCAATGCCTTCGCTTTCGTCGCGGGCATGCCAACCCGCAGACCTGCGTCAAATGCGGTGCGGTCGGCAGAAACCACCACCCGTCGCTGCCCATCCCGCCCCACAAGCACCAAAGGCTTATCAGGCGGAAGCGAGGCGACGCCCAATTTCCTTCTGAGCCGGTCGGTCGACCAGCTTGGAAGGAAGAGCGAGACGACCCTTGGCATCACAGGCTTCCACTTCAAGATCGAGGGTTTCGCCGGTACGACTGCGGATCAGTTCAAGCTGCCATCGCGCACGCCCGATACCTGGGACGGGAAGCGGTCGTGACGGCAGAACTGATACCCGCCAACGGGTGACCGAAGCCGTCGGCTGCCCGAAATCGGTGGCCTCAACCTGGCGACGCCAGCGACGGATGGCGATGCCGATTGCACCGGATCTTTCGGCGGCAAGCTGCAATCGTCGCGACGACGTCATCGAAAGGCGCGCCACTTCCGCCACAACCGCGCCCAAGCCGACGTGCCGAAGCCCTTCTTCGAAACAGGCCAGAACCGATTTCTCGTCGCCTGCTTCGACATAGATCACACGGTCCGGAGGTAGCCCGGCTTGGGCGATCGCGGGCGCGAACAGATCCGGCCGCGTCACGCACCACAAAACCTTGCCGCGCGTTCGTGCCGCGATTCCAGCGGCAAATAGCGCCGCGGCCGCGCCATCGAGCGCGCCGTTGCCGCCACCTGCCACCTCATGCAGTGCGCCGAGCGTCAGTCCGCCTTGGGGAAGACGTCGGTCCAGTTCTTCGATTCCGAAGGGAAGCACGGCCCGGCGATGGCCCTTGCCGCCTTCAAGGTTTCGAATCTGCTCCTGCAGAGCTTCGATAATGGAATGGTTCTCGGCACCACGCATGCCCTTTTCAACTCGCCCGGCCTGTTGTATGTTCCCTATTTGTTCCTGACAACATCGAGAGTCAATATCTTAGGAGTTGATAATGGACATCAGGATCACCGTACCCGGTGCCAGCGCCGCCGAGATCGCCCGTGGGTTGGCTGCGGCACGGGCCGTGTTTGACAAGGCTGGCATCTCTGCCGAGCGCGCGGCCGAAGCCAGATTTGCGGTTGAGGGTTGGGATGACGCAGGTTTCCCTGACGACGAGACATATCCCGACGACGAGGACTTCGAATTCTTGCATGTCTGGGATGAGGCCGATGAAGCGGCGGCAGCGGCCTGTTGCCGCGACTGGCCAGAGGAAAAGCGTTCACAGTCGGCTGATTTGGAACTGGTCGACCCGGAGGCAGATGCCCGCCGGGAGAAGATCATGGCGGCATCAGAGGCTTTCGCTCGCGGGCTGACGCCATCCCAGTTCGAAAAGGAGTGGGAGATGCGGAAGCTTCGCGCGTAGGGATTCCCGCTCCTGGGAGGTGGTTCGGAAAATGTCATTCAGCGTGATGAGAACGCCCGAGGAGGCGGCAAAAGCCCTTGCCGGCATCAATCGCTGGCGTCGCGACAATCCAGATATCGATTGGCAGTCTTGGCTTGACCATCTCGTCGAGGAATACGGCTGCTGGGACAGGACCGTCGAGAGCACGGCTGTCTACAACACCGACTGGCTTTCCCTGGAGGAAATGCCGGATGAACTCCTTGCGATCATCGAAACCCGGGTCCTGCCGCTGATCGAGATTGCGGCGCACGACTTCGACCGGTTCATGCCTGCCTACGCCGAAATGCAAAGAACGCCGTATCGGCCACCGGCCCCGGCGACATGATCGACCGGAAATGAACGAGTTGGCAAATCCGGTTGCGCATCCTTCGAAGCGCTACCCGGAGACCACCGATCGGAATCCGGTTGGCATTATTGACCACTATTGCGAGCATCCAGGCTGCAAGAAGTGGGGTGCCTTCGGTTTTGCCCGCGGCGGCAAGGGCATATCGAAGTGGTTCTGCTACGAGCATCGCGAGTATGGAGAGCGGTTTCTTTGAGGGCCGCTATGGGGCCGCAAGGAGACTGGCCGCTTCCGGCCTCCGTCAATTGAATTGCGGACCTTCAATTGGGGGTATGGTTGGATTGGCGTTAGGCGGCCGTGCGCAGGTGAGCTAGCCACCGCCCTTTCATTGCCACAAGCTGTCTATGCTGTTGTGGAAGCGTGTTTTAACTATCATCGTACTGTTGCTCTCGCTCGATTTGAACCTCGAGGCTTTGGTGCATGCTTTTTGCCCACTTCGCGAGTTCACGGACGGGATGCTTGTACCAGTTTTCAAGCGGGGCCAGATAAACTTCGAGTAACGGCACGATTGAACCAGACCATGACGACGGGCGCATGCGACCACTAAGGGCCTTTAGGAACGCTTCCTGCGTGCCGTAACGCGTCGCGATGGCCTCAAGCGCAGGGTGCCATTCCCGGACACCGTCGTCGGAGTCGCTGAGGATGGGGAAGAAGTCGATCAGCAACGGGGGTCGATCCGCCGCTTCGTCGGCCCATTTCAGGATAGGGTCCTGAGGGACCCCGAACAGAGGGCCGGGTCCGGTATGCCTGGTTCGATCGAAGCGATCGCGATCCGGACCGATCATTTGCTTGAGCCGGCCACGTTCGATCGGGGTCGCCGTTTCGAAGAACCGCGCAATGTGACTCCAGATCGTTACCGGCTTGACCGCAACGAGCACTTCGACGACATGACGCATCGCATCGACCAGTGTGTGAACAAGGTTGTAGTCCGTGCTCTGCGTTAGCCTCACCAACTGTTGGGCAAGGCCTTCGGCGAACCGCTCGCTGATACCGATCGAGGAGCGTACCCGATCGACCAGACTGTTGAATGTGTGCGAGTCCCGTCGCCGCTCGCGCGCGTGCTCGGCGAGGTCTGGCAGGACGAGTAGCGCAGCGATTTCGTGCGCATGTGCGACGGGTGCCGGTTCTCCGTAACGATACATCATTGCCACTTCGAGCGCGGTCCAGACGCCATCGCTTCCCCGCTCAGCCAGGGCGCGCAGTAGAACAGCCACGTCCTCAGGCGGCAAGTTATCCAGCCCGCGACCATAGGAGAGATAGGCGTAGTCCACGGGCGCAATACGCCCAGAGTTCAGGTCGGCGATCGCCAAATCGAGCCGCGCACGGTCCTGCTTAGACAAGGCCGAGTGGAGGTTGATTATCGATTGTTTGGTTCCGGTCAGGCGGCGCGATGCTTCAGCGAGACACTTGTCGGCCATCGCTGAATCGACGAGATCGATCCCGTGTAGCAGGCCCCGCAGCATTTGTATGCTGCCATTGGACTCCGCGACAGCCTCCAGTGCCGTGTGGAACGCCTCTTCGCGGTTACCAGCTTTCTCGCCCAGCTCATCGGCGAAGGGATAGATTGTCCTGAGGTCCATCACTACCATACGGCGGACCGCTGCTAACGTCAGCTCCGGGCTGGCGGAGATCTCACGGGCGACCTCGCGTGCTGCGCGTTGCGAGTAGTCGTAGTCTCGGTCCTCGTCAGCATATCGCAAATCCGGATCGCGAATATCCGATTGCCAGAACTTGGTGAACAGAATGGCCCGATCGATCGGCTCGTATGGAAAAAGGCGGTCATAAAGTTCCCGCACGAACGCGGCGCGTTCGCTACCCGTGTCCGTGCGGTCAAAGTATAGCCAGTCGCCAACACTTTCGATGGCATCCGGCCAGCCACCCTTTTCGCTCGCGATTGTGGAGACGACGTCGGCGTACTCCTTGTAAATGCCGGTACTAAGCATGAGCCTCGCCGACTTCGCCAGGATATCCTCGCAACGCTCGGCAAGCTCGGGGTGCTTCTGGCGGATTGAGGCCAGCCGTCGGAGGCCGTCGCGATAAAAGTCGTGAATTTCATCGTACGTCTCGGGCGTCCAGTCCTTCAAAGGCGGGGAGGACCCGATCTCGCCGTAGTCTCCCAACCGGATCACGTCGCTGCTGAAAACGCTGGCCAACGCCTCGACACACAGGTTCACGGTGGCGAGGTCGTCGCTCGCCAGACCCTCATCGAGAATGGCGTACCGGTCAGGAGGCGGAACCTCGGTTCCGCTTAGATAGAGCTGAAATAGCTGTTTGAAGAGCGCGGTGGCATTGTTCGACCAGTCTTCGTTTTCGTTGACGCCTAGTCGCATCAACAGCCGCGCGGCGATGCCGAAGGACCGACGCCTGAACACCAGCTTGCCAGCTGCTTCCACCAAACTGCGTCTCGCACCCTTAGCTCCCGCCAAGACAGCGTCGTCGAGTGGGAGTACGAAGTGGTCGAGATGCTGGGCCACACGATCCGGCAACACATGGACTAGGGCATCGAGCAGGTCCGCGCCACGAGGTGTCAGGATAGCATCGTCTTTTCCCAGAAGATCATCGTCGCTCAGAAGCAGGTTGCCGACTTCGAGGATCACCGGTGACTTGTCGAGGTGTCGACAGCGTCGAAGCAGGGCCAATGCAAGCTCGTCGCTGGCTGCGGCGATAAAGCGAACGAGCAGACTCGGCCGCATCATGGCGACCCGGCGCATCGCCAGTTTGACGGCGATTGGAAGAGGCTGAGCACTGAGCCGATCGCCTTTTCGCCCGACGATGTCGAATTGCTGTGCCTTGGTCAGATGCTCGTACATTGCATCGCCCGGCATCCGTCCGAGCACTGTCGCGACGACATCCAATTCCACCGGCGAAGTCGCCGCGATCGACAGTGACTCGAATAGGCTAAGGCATTGGAGGGCCCTCACCTCCTCGGCGTTTTCGATTTTCGCACCCACAAGAATGCGATTGATCACGTCATCCGCGGTTTCGAACAGCGATGTTCCAGCATCGACACTCTTTGCGGCCAGGATGCCAAATCGCGGGAAGCCGCCGCAGAGCTCGCGCAGTCGCTCGACCGTGCTCTTGTCGAGGGTTGGGTTCGTTTTGCGGATGATGCTCCCGATGAGATCTGCACTGCTAGGGGAAAGCGCAATATGAAGGTTCGTTTCGCTATCCTCGAGCGGCTGGTCGTCAGTATCAATCGCGATGACGCTAAGGAGACTTCCGGCGCGCGCAGCTTGTTTGCCGAGTTCGATTGCGACGTCGCGCGGACACTCGTCTACCACCAGTAAGGTTCGATTGCTGTCTTCAGCCAGCTTGGTCGCAACCGAGAGCAAGGTCGTGGGCACCGCCTTATACTCGGCAACGACTCCGCGGTATTGGACCATCTCGGCTAGTTGGGACGACGACGCTCTGAGGGACTCGTAAACGAAGCGGCTCTTGCCAAGGCCGGAGGTTCCAACCACGCGCACCAGCCGGCCAGGCTCAGCAACATGCGAGAGGATGCGCTCCCATGCCACTTTCGCGATCGCCTTGTTGTCGCCACCACGATCGCGCTCTTTGGCCGTCCCGATGATGTAGCGGCTATCGCCGTCCTCGACGTACTCGGTGCTGAAATCTGGTTGTGTGCCCCATGCCTCAACTGTCTGGAAACCTGCCAACGATTGTCCATGGGACTTCTCGGATAGCCAGATGGCGACCGCAGGATGATGGGCGGCCCAGAGTGCGATTTGGTTTGCGTCATAGAGCTCGATCTTTCTCAGCCTTGTGGGATTACCTCCAGCCTCGATCACCGCTTCCTCCATGCCGGTGATGTAGTCGTCACGCTTCTCCCCGGTGAGCGCTTCGGTCGTGAACCCGACATAGCAGCCGCCTTGGGCGATGATCGAAGTCATAGCCGGAGTGAGCTTTTTTGCTCGGCCTTTGCGATGAGTCGACTTGTCCCAGCATTCCTTTTTCCAACCAGCGCGTCCGATCTTGCTGGCTTTGCACTGGAAGAAGGTGCTGCGCCCCGGAAGGAAGTCAGTTGAATTCTTGCCGCCCGTCCATACGATGCGACCGTCTTCGCCGCCATCAGATACAGTGATCTGCAGCGGTACCGAAACCCCGGACAGGGGGACACCAGCGGCCTGAGCCTCAGCATACAGCAGACGGCGCAGCAGCAGCACTAGGTCTTTGGCTTCGAGGCTTTCTATTTGTTTGGGGTCAACGTCGAACATGGTCATCGGCACGGAGAATCGGATCTACGTTATATCCGATAATCAGAGGTGAGACCGACTACGCCGTGCGGCCTGCGTCGCTCTTGCCCTTCGTCATAGCCTGGGTAAATGCTTAATGCCGTTGATCGGGAGGATGGCCATGGTTGCCGCCGGAGCACTTGCAACAATTACAGCCGCAATCGGTCTGGCGAAGGAGTTGCGGGATGTCGATCATCAGTTCGACACGGCCGAGCTTCGTCTGAAGATCATTGAGATGATGGATGCCCTTGCACCGCAAAGGCAGCCCCAGTCGAGGCTGAAGGCGTAATTCGAGACAAGCATGAAGAAGTCTCTCGTCTTCGGTCTGAATTGCCCTTCAAAGCGATACAACTCGTCGACTGCGGGCAGTTCCGCTTCTTCGCGGATGAAGCTGGCAATCCAAAAGGTCGGCCGATTTGTCCCAAATGCGAAAAGCGAGGGGACTAGCTGGAGGTTGTTCAGGACAGGAGCAAGGGGGGAGCGGGCCGCATCATATATTATTGTCCAGGGTGCAAAGCGAATTACGGACCGCATGTTCCGCGTGGATAACGGCGGGAAGCAAGTACCCCGGGCGCGCTGCATGTGGGGAAGGTATGGGTATGAGTGAGTGGATACCGATCTTGGTCCTGCCAAACCTCAGGCTACGAGAGCCGATCGGTAATGGCGACATAGCGGTCACCGCTGTCGACGATAACCGAATTGTTGACGCAATCGCCGAGCATCCGCGCATCGGTGAATTCCTCGACCGCTTCACGGACGCGTTCGGTGATCCTGTATCCCCAACGGTCCTAATCATCAGGCGAGAGGCCAAGGAAGCGTACCGAAACACTTCTGCGATTGCTGGTTTTCGGGACCTCCTAGCCGTGTCCACGATACCTAATGCCCGCGCCCTGCAGGTGACACACGGTGGCGGGATGGGCGCTCCTGTGTGGGCCGAGACCTTCTCGATCTATCCGTGGATGGTCGACCGACATGGTAAGGACTTGATCGGTCAGACGCCCGCTATGCTCGGCTCGCACGACGTGGAAAAGTTTCGCGGGCAGATCGATGCGGGGCTGCCGCAGCATGCCGTCGAGCCATATAGTGTGGACGGGCCACTCTTCGACGAGGTCCTCCTCCGGTGGCATCGGCGGTTCAGTTGCGAAGAGGCAAGCTGGGAGGACCGCGCGCTATTCCGTTCCCTCAACATGGCTCGCGCTGCCATGTTGATGCCCGGGGGGCTGGAGTACAGTTTCTACGATGTCGGCCGGTTGCTTACTCTATGGATTAGCGCCTTCGAAATCCTGCTTCATCCCGGCCCTGGAGGCAGCGTGGGTGAGACTCAGGTCCTGAATGTTCTCGATAGGGCAGTTTGGCTGGATTTGAGGTGTGCCGACCAGGCGGTCGAAGTTAAGATTGGAAAGCAGACGACCGCCCGCACGGTCGCTTCCGAACTCTGCCACCGGACGTATGCCCTTCGAAACGCTTTTCTTCACGGGAACGAAGTGACGGCCGAGCAATTGGCGATCAATGAGGTGCCGTTGCTGCTACTTGCAAGCTCGCTTTACCGCATAGCGCTTTTCACATTCCTGAACCTCCGCATTCCGCCAATCGAAGATGATGCCGACGAACATGCCATCGTCCGCTACATCGGAACGCTCAGCTACTGGAAAGACCCTCAGCGGCGACACGAGAGGGCAATCCTGAAAGCGGCAGGCGTCCTGAACGCCGACTAATGGTCGGATTGCTTCAGACATTCGCGTTCCCACGTGGGCCAGCTTTTTGACCAGGTAACTCTGTCTGAAGGGCCACCTGCGGTCCGGCACCTGAGGCTGCGGGCTTTCCAAGGGACGCTCGCGGTCGAGGCCAAGACATAGACAGATGGGTGATCGCTATCTTCGCAGTCACGAATACCTGCGAAAGGGACACGTGGGCGTCCCACAACTCTTTCTCGTGAACGCTCCGGACGAGAAGCGTAAGCCCACTGTGCGCGTGTTCAAGAATACCCGCAACAAGATGATCCAGATTCGAATTCTGGAGAACAGAATAGCGCCATACTACTATATTGAGGGATTACTCTATCGAGTTCCAATCCAACCTTTCGGACAATCGTTTCAGCGAACAGTGCTGAGTTGCTTGTCATAATTCGGAAACGCTGACCGGAGCACGTTCAAGTGCGCCAACGGCATTTATTCCCTTCTAAGCGATAACTCCGAGGTTTCGTGGTCGCCTGAACATTGCACCCATTCCTTAATGCCCTCCAGTTCTATTGGGACCATTACCAAGACTAGCCCAAGCGAAAGGCTACGATGGGTATCGCTGAATGGAAAAGCAGCATTTGGTGCGCTACCGCGACCTACTGAATAACCGGAATAGAGTCGACAATCTCAAGTCGCCGCGTCCGAAGAGCTTGCGGATTGGGCAGTTTGTTCGCCCTCGAATTCGACAGAGATAATCTCGGCGTCGGTCAATGTGAGTATAGAGAGGTCGTTTCCCGATGTAGCGGCGGCCGCGTGACACAGAGCAGTCATCTCCCGGTAGTGGCGCAAAATCACATTTTGTACATCGTCCTCCGCGTTTTTGAGCAAAATCGGTCTGACATATCGATACAGGCCAGCTTCGCGGTCAATGGGTTGGGCGAAACCCATGCGCTCGATGAAGCGGTCGCCATAGGGCCGCCGGTGCATGAATTCGTTCCGCAAGTCTGTGACCTCTTCCATCCAGCCAGCCGATTCAAATTTGACGGAGCTGGTCGGCTTTTGCCGAAAGTAGCCTCTCGCTTGGAGCAACTGGAGTAGATCGTCTGCAGCAAAATGCTCTGGCCGGACTGCTTCCGCAAGCCGTGCGAATGAATCGACCTTCTGCGGGTCCTTGCCAATCCTGAGCGCGCATAAGGCCGCAAGATAGTCCCGCGCCGCGCCAAGATGCATGAAGAAGGAATGGACATGAGCGAACAGGGTCTCATCTAGGGTCGATGATGAGCGCTTTCCCTCCAGGCTATCGGACGCCATATGATTGACCAGTTGCTCGTTATAGAACTCGGCAATCTGCTCCACGCTGATGTCCATGTTGCGAAGGCTCAGGCTGATGGAGCTGGCAAGGCGCTCAGCCTCGGTACGGTTATCGAGGCGTGCAGCGATCTGCTCACGGGTAGGTTGAGCCATAGCTGCGAGGTCGCCCGCCGTCCGGGCCCGTGAGATGTTGCCCGCTACATTGCTCCAGAGATCGGCCGGTCCCTGCAGATGGTTTGTTTGGCCAGGGATGAAGGGGCACCAGCTGGAATGGTAGTTTCCCTTAAACCAGCCGATCCGATGGAAGGCGATGAACGTGAAGGCTTGCTGCCTGAAAAAACCCTGCATCATCGCAGTTGGCATGAACCCCTTTGCGCAAGGGTGCCCGCCGTCCAGAACCGGCTCGATGTGCCAAGCATTGTCGCTTGCTTCGGCAGCACGCATGCCGCCTGAATAAATCTGGTAGAAGGCATCGCCATCGGATTGGCGCGTAACCCTTCTCGTCTGTTGCTGGCACACAGGGATCTTCGATGGTCTGAATGCTTCCGTGGTCACTAGTTTTCCTGCGCTGCACGCGCATCCCCATTCATATCAACTCGCGGATGTCAGCTTATAGGAAGTAGCAAGCGTTTGGTGAACGTCTGAAATTGGGGCGCATTGCTACCTTTCGAAGGCTGGAGAACGACGGTCTCCAATAGACCCCAAGGTATTCACCAACGTGTGGCGACCTTCCGCTTGGGGGACGAAACGTGAGTAGTTGCAGCGAAGAGGCACCCCTGCCAGATTGACGCCATGTGCGGACGCTACACTCGATATCTTCCTTGGTCGGAAATCCACCGGCTCTATCGTCTGACCGCGCCTGCTGACGTCGGACGCAATACCCAGCCGCGCTACAATATCGCGCCGACACAGGATGTCTTGTTCGTTACGCCAGGCGAGGATGGTGGCCACAAACTACGCGAGGGCCGCTGGTGGCTGGTGCCGTGGTGGGCAAAGGAGCTGCAAAAGGGCGCTATGTTCAACGCCCGGGCGGAGACGACCGAGACTTCAGGTGCCTTCAAGGATGCGTTCAAGTTGAAACGCTGCCTGATCCCCGCCGATGGCTTCTACGAGTGGACGATCAGCCCGGCCGACAAGGGACGTGACCCCTGGCACATTTTCCTGCCCGAGCACCAGCCATTCAGTTTCGCCGGAATCTGGGCGCACAACGACAAGCTCGGCGTGACCAGCTGCTGCATCATCACGATGCCGGCAGGCGAGACGATGCGCCAGCTTCACGATCGCCAGCCGGTCATCCTCGATCCCGATGTCTATGATGCCTGGATCGATCCCGAGACGCCAGCGGCGGACGCCAAGCAGTTGCTGCACGAAAACCTCGACGGAGACTTGGAATTCTACCGTGTCGGCCGGGAGGTTAACACTTCGGCCAAGGACGGGCAGCCCTATGACCTGCCGAGCATGATCGAGCCGATTGCTTTGCTCTGACCGTTGCGGCGACAAATCGCCGGCAGTGATCATCAGCTTTATGATTGACCACAGGCGGTTGCCGAGACTCCAGCGCCGCATTCAGTTCTTCAATGGCTTCGCACTATTGTAGGTAAGATTCGTGGGATTCGGACCGGGTAACTGAAAGCGCCGCCCTGGATCAGCCTTCTCAGCCTGCAGGTGGGATTCTTGCTGCGGTTGGACTACATTATGTGGCGAGGCGCGTCCCCCCGGGAGGCTGAAGCAATGACTGTCGAAGTGTTCTTTTGGTACGTTCTGCCGCTTGCCATCGCCGCAGGCGCGTTTGGCTGGGTCGCATACGATCGTAGCCGGAGCCGTGAGCGGCTCCACCCTGGCGACTAATTGCCTGCAGATAGGCACGTAGGAAACTTCCTCCTACAGGTCTGGCGCTGCCCCGGCAGTAATTCCTTGGGGACCATGAGGTTGTATTCCGTCTTCCTGGGCACTTGCTGGTCGCAGCGGCAGAGCTTAAGCATCCAACCGCTACCGTCCGCAGCACGGCTGCTGACCCTCTCCCGCTGCCGGTCCACAGCAAGACGATTCCGACCTCGCCTGTTCCGCCACCCAACGGTCCCGCGGCTTGCAGCTCGCCGGTCTCGGCGAGAGGTCCACATGGACCTCGCCGTTTACGATGGACGGCGTGAATGCTTGATAAAGCTGTATCGGAGCAATGCCGTCGCTGACCTCGAAAGTGAGCCTTGCATCCATATCGAGCGAAACGTGTTCGGTCACCTTGCGGATAATTGCAACGAATTTTCCTGCAGGCATGTGGGTCCGTTCGCCCTCTTCAACATCCCACAACTGTATGAAAACTTCCGTCCAGGATTCCGGGTTGGCCCCACAGTCCAAGGCCGAAAATGCTCCAGCCTTGACCTCGGTGACATGATAGCCGGGCTTCACCGCCCGCCCGTCGTAACTGAACACCAAAGGCTTCTCCTTGTGATCCCCGAGGAAGCCGAGAAGATCACCGATGGTGACGTCGTCGATCACGATATTCAGGGGTTGTTCAAATTCGCGGTTGTCAGGAGTGAGCATCTGCGTTATCCCTTGTTTTGACATTTCTATGATTGTTGAAATATGGATGAACGTCAAGCCCTGATCGCCTTCGGTGCCATGTCTCAGGAAACCCGTCTCCGGATCGTTCGACTTCTGGTGAAGGCAGGTCAGGACGGCATGGCTGCGGGAAACATTGCCGAAGCCGCAGGCGTCTCGGCGTCAAACGTTTCGTTCCATTTGAAGGAGCTGGAACGTGGCGGCTTGGTCGCAGCCCGGCGTGAAGCCCGATCGATCGTCTACACCGCCGAGTATCAGGCCTTGACCGGACTGATCCGCTTCCTGATGGAGGATTGTTGTGCTGGCAATCCTGCGATTTGTGCCCCTGCCCTCGTTCCGTCCTGCTGTGAACCTGCGGACACGGTGCAATGAGCGTTGATCTCGAACCGGTCGCGCCGGACGCTGCGGATTTCATTGCCGCCCTTGAGGCAGAGCAGCTCCCCACCGACGATTTGACCGCAAGCGATCGCTCGTTTTTCCGCTTCAAACGAGACGGTGCGATAGCCGGATACGGCGGCATCGAACTCTACGGAAGGAGCATGCTCGTCCGCTCGATCGTCGTTCTTCCGCAAGCACGCGGTCAGGGGATTGGCCGTCTAATCACCAAAGGCTTGTTGGAGCATGCCGCTGCACATGGCGCTATGGACGCCTATTTGCTTACGACATCAGCCGCGGACTTCTTCGAGACTGTCGGATTCAAGCGAATCCAGCGCGATGCCGCCCCGCCAGAGATTCTCTCAACAAGACAGGCCTCATCGCTTTGTCCATCGACGGCCGTGCTCTTGATGATGCCCATCCCTCACAACATCCAACCCTCGAGCCGGATCCCATCTTGAAGGAGCCTGCCCCAATGACCGACCACCTCTACAACGTCTTGTTCCTGTGTACCGGAAACTCGGCCCGCTCGATCCTTGCCGAAAGCATTCTGCGCAAGGAAGGCGCTGGCCGTTTCAACGCATTCTCTGCCGGCAGCCAACCCAAGGGCACCGTGAATCCATTCGCGCTGAAGGTCCTGGAAGCGCTCGACTACCCGAGTGAAGGCTTCCGGTCCAAAACCTGGGACGAGTTCGCCGTCCCCGGCGCACCCGAGATGGATTTCGTCTTCACTGTCTGTGATGACGCCGCCGGCGAAACTTGTCCGGTCTGGCCGGGCCAGCCGATGACCGCACACTGGGGCATCGAGGACCCTTCAAACGTACAAGGCACCGACATCGAGAAGGAGCGGGCCTTCAGCACTGCCGCCAGGTTCATGAAGAACCGCATCATGGCCTTTCTCAGCTTGCCGCACGCCTCGCTCGACCGCCTGGCGCTTGACCAGCGTCTCAAAGCCATCGGTAAACTTGCAGGAACGACCGCCAAGACCACGGATGCCGCCTGATCATGTCGACATTCGAACGCTATCTGACCATTTGGGTTGCCCTGTGCATTGTCGTCGGCATTGCACTTGGCCACCTCATGCCCGGCGTCTTCCAAATGATCGGGGCTGCCGAGATCTCCAAGGTCAACATCCCCGTGGCGGCGTTGATCTGGCTGATGATCATCCCGATGCTGCTGAAAATCGACTTCGCCGCACTGCGTGAAGTGGGCCAGCACTGGCGCGGCATTGGCGTGACGCTTTTCATTAATTGGGCCGTGAAACCCTTCTCGATGGCGCTGCTCGGCTGGCTCTTCATCGGCTGGCTGTTCAGACCCTATCTGCCGGAGGCGCAGATCGATTCCTACATCGCCGGACTGATCATCCTGGCTGCAGCCCCCTGCACGGCCATGGTGTTCGTCTGGTCGAACCTGACGAAGGGCGAACCACATTTCACCCTGTCGCAAGTGGCCCTGAACGATGCCATCATGGTGGTCGCCTTTGCCCCGATCGTCGGTCTGTTGCTTGGCCTGTCGGCTATCACGGTGCCATGGGACACGCTTGTCCTGTCGGTGGTCCTCTACATCGTCATCCCCGTCATCATCGCCCAGCTCGTGCGCCGCAGCCTTCTTGCGTCTGGCGGCCAGGCCTCACTCGACAATCTGCTGCGGACCTTGCAGCCGTTGTCGCTCGTCGCGCTTCTGGCGACGCTTGTCCTGCTGTTCGGCTTCCAAGGCGAGCAGATCATCGCGCAGCCGATGATCATTGCACTGCTGGCCGTTCCGATCCTGATCCAGGTCTATTTCAATTCCGGGCTGGCCTATCTGCTCAACCGCATCTCGGGCGAACAGCACTGTGTGGCGGGACCGTCGGCACTGATCGGCGCGTCGAACTTCTTCGAGCTGGCTGTCGCCGCTGCCATCAGCCTGTTCGGTTTCAGCTCCGGAGCTGCACTCGCTACCGTCGTCGGCGTGCTTGTCGAAGTCCCGGTGATGCTGTCGGTCGTCTGGATCGTGAACCGCAGCAAGGACTGGTACGAGCGCGGCGCGGCCGTCACAGCCACCAAGGAAGCCGAAAGGATCGCATGATGGACGTCACCATCTATCACAACCCCGATTGCGGCACGTCGCGCAACACGCTGGCGCTGATCCGCAACGCTGGCATCGAACCGACCGTCATCGAATACTTGAAGACGCCACCGACGCGCCCGGTGCTGATGGACCTCATCAGCAAGGCAGGCCTCACGATCCGAGAGGCGATCCGGGAAAAAGCTACGCCCTACGCAGACCTTGGCCTCGATGACCCGACGCTGACCGGCGACGAGTTGCTCGACGCCATGCTGGAGCACCCAATCCTGATCAACCGACCGTTCGTGATGACGCCGTGGGGTGTTCGGCTCAGCCGCCCGTCGGAAGTCGTTCTCGAAATTCTCCCTGTCCCGCAGAAGGGCCCGTTCGCCAAGGAAGATGGCGAGCTTCTGATTGATGCCGAAGGAAACCGCGTTGCCTGACCTGCCCAACATCCTGGACGAAGCGCTTCAGCTCCCCGACACCGCCCAGCTGTCCAAGCCTTTCTCGCGCCACAAGCCGCGTATCCTGCTGCTCTACGGTTCGCTGCGTCAGCGGTCCTACAGCCGCTTTCTGACACTGGAGGCAGCACGCCTGCTCGAACATTTCGGGGCGGAAACCCGCATCTTCGATCCGACCGGTCTTCCCCTGCCCGACGGCGCGCCGATCGATCACCCCAAGGTGCAGGAACTGCGCGAACTGTCACTCTGGTCAGAGGGCCAGGTCTGGAGCAGTCCGGAGCGCCACGGCGCGATGAGCGGTGTCATGAAATCGCAGATCGACTGGATACCGCTTGCTGTCGGCTCGATCCGCCCAACGCAGGGCCGCACTCTGGCTGTCATGCAGGTTTCCGGAGGTTCGCAGAGCTTCAATGCAGTCAACCAGATGCGGGTTCTCGGCCGCTGGATGCGGATGATTACGATCCCCAACCAGTCTTCGGTTGCCAAGGCCTATCAGGAATTCGACGAAGCAGGCCGCATGAAGCCGTCTTCCTATTACGACCGCGTTGTCGACGTCATGGAGGAACTCATGAAGTTCACGCTCCTGACCAGGGACGTTTCCGACTATCTCACCGACCGCTACAGCGAGCGGAAGGAAGATACCGAAAAACTGGAGGCAAGGGTCAAACTCAAGGCTATCTAGTGGTGAAAGTCCGACGCTTGGTACCCGATGCGGAAGACGTCTTCCGACCTTGAGCTGCCGCTCCCGCTGGGCAGTCTTACGGCAAACCATGACCCATTCAGGTCCTTGCCCATGGCGGACTTCAATGTCGTCGATGAGGTTGGTTTTCAGACCTTGAACTTTGCCCTTGTCCCTTTCTTATAACGTCGGCATTAGTCCATCGCTGACCCTCGGCTTGCCGCGAGCCTGCCGAGTGACTGGAGCAGTGCCCTCCTGAAAGTCTGCATCGATTTGCCACCACAACGTCCATGCGGATGGCAAAACTCCATGGAATCAGAGGGTGCCAGATGCGAGACAGCAACGGTGTGGCGTTTGGAGGGGGTGCTGTCATCGGTACCCTTGGAGGCCTTATCGGTTTGGGTGGGGCCGAATTTCGTTTGCCGCTGCTGATCGGTATTTTCCGGTTCACCGCACTGGAAGCCGTCATCCTCAACAAGGCCATGAGCCTGATGGTTATAGCAACTGCGTTGCCCTTCCGTGCCGGCTCAGTGCCTCTGGGTGAAGTCGTGGCGCAATGGCCGATCATCATAAACCTGTTGGCGGGCAGCCTGCTTGGTGCCTGGTTTGGCGCGGGATGGGCGACGCGGCTGAAGTCGGAAACGCTCTACCGCGTGATTGCGGCCCTGCTGGTGGCGATCGCCATTGTTCTCGTCACCGGTCATGATTCAAATTCGTCCGGCGGCCCGCTTTTTGATGGCTGGGCACTCCTGGTTGCGGGCGTTGTGGCAGGGTTCGGAATTGGCATCGTTGCGTCGCTCTTAGGTGTCGCAGGCGGCGAGCTTCTGATCCCGACCCTGGTGTTATTGTTTGGAGCCGACATAAAGCTTGCGGGAAGCCTGTCGCTGGCAGTCAGCCTTCCGACCATGATCGTTGGCTTCGCACGCTACAGCCGCGATCAGAGTTTCTCAGTTCTCAACCGGAACCGGACATTTGTCCTGGTCATGGCGATCGGTTCAATCGTCGGGACCTTCATCGGCGGTCGGTTGCTTGGATTGATACCGAGCGGCCCCTTAATTCCGGCGCTGGCCGTCATCCTCCTGCTATCGGCCGCCAAGGTATGGCAACATCGATAGCGACGGGGCTGCAAGGAGGCTTACAACGGCGTTTCCATCAGCCGTCCCTGGAGGGCAGCAGCATGGCAGACGAAAACACAACGGTCATTCTGGGCATCCCGATACCGTCCACCGATCCGGTCTTTCTCGGGATTGTTGGCGTTCATATCGTGTTCGGGCTTTCGGCGGTGATCGCAGGGGCTGTTGCGATGTTGAGCGACAAGGGGCGCGGCGGGCATTCGCATTTCGGGACGATCTACTTTTGGTGCCTCTCCGGAGTATTCGTCACCATGAGCGCTTTGTCATTCATGCGGTGGGCAGAGAACTATCACCTGTTCATTCTGGGCACGCTTTCATTTGCGTCTGCATTCTTCGGTCGCACCGCTGCCCGGCGGCACTGGTACCACTGGCCCAGGCTGCATCTCACCGGCATGGGTGCGTCCTACATCTTCATGCTCACCGCCTTCTACGTGGACAACGGCAAGAACCTGCCCCTTTGGAAAGAACTCCCGCAAATTGTGTTCTGGCTTCTGCCTAGCGCGATTGGCGTGCCGCTGATCCTCTACGCCCTGTTTCGGCACCCGCTGGTCATTGCTTTCGATCGCTCACAGCGAAAAACGGCAAGGCTTGCAAGCTCAACCTGAGGCACCACTCCACCCTCGATGCCCGTCCAGGTCGAATATGCGGCTTGCAAGGACTGCTTTGCCCCGTTTCCGACGTTGATGTAGTCCTCGCCAAACGTCTGCCGATGGCGCTCCTTGCTCGTTCGGGTGGGCAAAACAAACAGTCGCATTCCAACCCTGAGCGGGCTTACCACTCCGATACCAAGCGTTAGATTTTAACCACTAGAAGGCCGGGGGTCGGCCCTTCGAAGGGCAAAGTGAACGGCGAATGTGGACTGACCTCCAGCCACAGGCTGTGCAGGTGGTTATGGGCCTTATATCGCAGGCTACTTCGCACCCGGTTCGAAGGCGACGCCCCACTCCTCGATCAGTCGGCCTTCATCGTCGTAGATGAAACGGACATCGTAGTGCCAGAGTAGATTGTTCAATTCCCATTGCTCATCTGCGTCGAACTCGCCGTTCGGATGAAGCGAGCCTGTACGTATTGGATGCCGGAAAAGGGTACGGCGGCGGCTCTATCATCCGATGATCGGTTCCGCTTCCTCGGCGGCGGCCCTGGCTACGGATTCCACGTCATCCAAGCATTCAGCTGGTTTCCTGCCATTCAGCCAACCGTTCGGCGAGGTGAACCAGAAAGCCATCTGCCATCCCGACTTCCGCTCCCTTAGGTGCTGGAGCACCCGCGCAACTGTCGCATGCGGTTGCCCGTCCTGGAACTGGAACGCCGGGAACCACTCCGCGCCATTGTACCTAACGGAGAAGATTTTCCCACCGCCCTTCCAGCGAGAGGTGGTCATGCTCTGGTTCTTGGAACCATGACCGGCGGCTTCGGATACCTGCTTGCTTGTCAGGCATGGCCATGCTTCCAAGAAACGAGCCCTGGCTCTGGCGTTGCTGTCCAATAGAATCTGCGTGGCGTCGGTGTCGGGCGGCGAAGGCATGTAGACAGATACCAGGGCATCGATCTTGTCGTCCGTCAGCTGCTTCTGCCGTGCTTCGACTATCGACGGAACGCGCTCCATGATGTCACGCACGGTCTTTCGAACCAGCGGGTTCTCGCTTTTGAAAACTGCGACCACCATATCGGACGGACTCGCCTTTTTCGTCGGCGTCATTGTCTTGGCGATTGCTTTTTGAATGCGCTTTCCTATGGCTCCGAGCTTGACGGGCTTTCCTTTCCCGGCAATGCGCATTCTTTCCGCCGTCTTCTTCGCTGGCCTGTGCTTCTCGGTCGGCTCCATTCCGGCCTGCAGTGCCAACGCGAACTCGTCTCCGTTAAATACGCACACGCTGCGCTGCTTTTCCATGGTGGTCGCCTATCTGGGTGCTTAAGTTACCATCCTGAATGCTAACCTAATTCACCTCCCCGCGAGTTTCAAACCCACTGTCTTGGCGCGCGCGCCGCAGCTGACTGCCATCGTCCTTGGCAGCAGGGGGTTGGGAATGCATGCCCGTCGCGGAGGGCTGATGGATCTCGGTCTTTCTTCGATATTGTGCCGGTTGCCACCTTTGAAGCGGAATGTCCGACTCCTCGGATCCAACTCGTTGACAGAAACCATGAACCGCCCGGAGGCCTTTTTGATGGGATCTTTCCGGCATTCTGCAACAAAGGAGATCAGCGGAAAACGGAACACTTACCTAGCTGCATATTGGTGGCGTTTGCTACCTAATGCCGAATGTAAGCCTAGAGCCCTGCCGAGTCGTTACATGGCAGGTTGTCAGATGTAGGATCGCCGGGTGAACGGTTCCTGGCACAAGCGAGCCAATCAGATACGGCGAGCCTTGCAACTCCAACCTGGCATGGAAACGTCTTATTTCGACACATCTCGAAATATTCCTTGACTGTCATTGGAAGCAGCGCCTAATTTATTTCCATGAATGTCGAAACAGCAGCAAAGCAACTGGAAGCCCTCGGCAACCCGACACGATTGCGGGTCTACCGGGCACTTGTGCGGGCTGGTGAGGAAGGCCTTCCGGTTGGCCATCTGCAGGACAAGATCGGCATCGCCGCGTCGACACTTTCCCATCATCTGCACCGATTGATCGCGACAGCTCTCGTCACCCAAGAGCGACAAGCAACGACGCTGATATGCCGCGCGAATTATCCGGTCATGCATGGGCTGCTGGGTTTCCTCGCAGACGAGTGCTGTGTGGACGCCGTTTCAATCAAACGGGACAACGCGGCCTGAATCCTCTCTTTTTTGACATCAATTTCAATAATCCCGGAAGAATGGAATATGATATCGGCAGTTTCAGTTGGGCACCGGCGCAGCGCCATCATCTGGGGATTGGGTCTGACCCAGGTCATAGGTTACGGGACGCTCTACTACAGCTTTTCCATCCTCGCCCCGGAGATGGCCAAGGATTTTAACTGGTCACAGGAATGGGTGTTCGGGGTGTTTTCCGGGTCCCTCCTTTTGGGCGGGTTCGCTGCCCCTTCCATTGGTCGGTGGATAGACAGTTACGGAGCCGGGCGCATGATGTCGCTCGGGTCCGTCATTGCCGCGCTTGCTCTTGTGCTTTGTGGCTTCGCACCCGAGCGGGTGACATTCACAGTCGGGATGGTCGCCATCGAAATGGCTTCGGCCTTCGTGCTTTACAATGCCGCGTTCGCCCTTCTGGTGCAGGTCACGCCACATACGGCACAACGGAGCATAACCCACCTCACACTGATAGGCGGCTTTGCCTCAACCCTGTTTTGGCCGATCACATCCCAACTCCACCAGCATCTCACGTGGCGGGAGGTTTACCTCGTCTTTGCGGGCATCAACCTGTTCGTCTGCCTTCCCATCCACCTCTGGCTGGCGTTCATGATGAAGGCCGGCAGCCTGCGCGATGCATCGGCCCCGGCGTCCCGCATCCCCGCGGTGGTCGGGAGCATTTCGATCGAGGATCGCAAGAAGGCGTTCTTTTTGATGGCCGTCGGTTTTGCCCTGGAGGGATTTGTGCTTTCCGCCCTGCTGATCCACATGGTCCCGCTTTTGACGGCTGTCGGAATGGGCGCGAGTGCGGTCCTGGTCGGGACGGTGTTCGGTCCATCCCAAGTCTTCAGCCGCTTCATCAACATGATGTTTGGAAAGGGCCTGTCGCCGCTCATTTTGGCCGTTATCTCTGCGGCTTTCCTAGTAGTCGGCCTGTCCGTGCTGCTGACCACAGCCCCGTGGATATCCGGCGGCATCGCCTTCGCCATTCTATTCGGCCTTGGCTCGGGTCTCACAAGCATTGTGCAGGGATCCCTGCCGCTGCACTTGTTCGGCTCGGACGGTTACGGAGCCATGCTGGGCCGGATTTCAGCAATCCGTCTCATTGCCTCGGCGCTGGCTCCATTTCTCTTCTCGTTTTTGATAGCTCGCATCGGTACCTGGTCAGCACTCTCTGTCGCGATCGTGCTCGGCATCGCGGCCGCCGCGGCCTTCGCCAGCATCGGCCGAGTTCGCCAGCTACATGGACTCGCATCGGAAACATGACCGGATGGCATGGCGCACGCCACTGCGTCTGCTTTCCCTATCTAACTGCCGTGCAGTGCGTCCGTCGCTTGACCTATGGAGTATCCCGCGCCGCGAACGGTCCTGATGATGTCCCGGGTAGCCTTCAGAGACTTTCGCAGTCTGTTGATGAAGACGTCAACGGCTCGCCCATCCATGTAGACGCTATTGCCCCACACGCGATCCCTGAGCTGTTCTCTTGAAATCACGCGACCGGGATGCTGCATCATGAACTCGAGAAGCCGAAACTCAGTCGGACTGAGTTGGACCGGGCGGCTTTTCCGGAATACCTGGTGCTGCCGACGATCGAGCGTAATGTCATGGACGACAAGCACGTCTGACAGCACTTCAGGTTTAACGCGCCTGAGCAATGTCCTGACTCGCACGGTGAGTTCGGGAGTCGTGAAAGGCTTGACCAGATAGTCGTCAAATCCGGTCGAGAGTTCGCGCACACGCTCCTCACCTCGTGCCGTCAGCATGATGATCGGAAGTTGCATTGTCTCGGGTCGCATGCGCAAGCGCTTGCCAAGCTCGGTGCCTGAAACGGCCGGCAGCATGCGGTCGAGCACCAGGAGATCGGGCAAGTAGTCTTGTAGGCGGATTTCAGCGTCGCCGCCGCGGGTGACCATTTCGACGTCATAGCCTTCGGTCTCGAGGGCGTACTGGATCAGCATGCAGAGCGGCCCGTCGTCCTCGACCACCATGATTTTCGGTGGGATCATTCGTTACCTCGCTGCTGCGTCACCGACCAGCACCCTCCTCCCCGTCGACAGTCATACCTCGCGGATAGCGTAGCCAGCGCCGCGAATGGTGCGGATGACGTCGGGCATGCGCCCGTTGTTTACCGCTTTGCGCAGCCGTCCGACATGCACGTCGACAGTGCGCTCGTCGATGTAGATCGTCTCGCCCCACACATTGTCGAGCAATTGGCTGCGCGAGAAAACGCGGCCGGGATGCTGCATCATGAATTCGAGCAGCCGGAACTCGGTAGGCCCGAGCCGGATCTCACTCTTCTTGCGGTAGACGCGGTGCGCCTCCCGGTCGAGCACGATGTCGCCGACCTTGAGCACGCTGGAGAGCACTTCCGGCTTGGCGCGGCGCAACAGCGCCCGCACGCGAGCGATGAATTCCGGGGTGGAGAACGGCTTCACCAGATAGTCGTCGGCACCGGTCGAAAGGCCTCGCACACGGTCGCTCTCCTCGCCGCGCGCCGTCAGCATGATGACCGGCAGGCGCTCGGTTTCCGGCCGCATCCTGAGGCGGCGGCACAGTTCGATACCGGAAACGGCGGGAACCATCCAGTCGAGCACCAAGAGGTCGGGCACGTTTTCCTGAAGCCTGATCTCGGCCTCGTCGCCGCGCGTCACGACTTCGACCTGATAGCCTTCGGCCTCGAGATTGTAGCGGAGAAGGACGCACAGCGGCTCCTCATCCTCCACAACCATGATCTTCGGAGCAATCATGTGGCTGTCGTCCTTTCGGTCGTCTATTCGGCGAGTGCCGCTGTCATTCCGGTCTCGTCGAGCTTCGGCCGATGCGGCGGCAACTGCGTGCCGGTCATCACGTAATAGGCATTCTCGGCGATATTGGTGACATGGTCGCCGATCCGCTCCAGGTTCTTCGCGCAAAACAGAAGATGGGTGCAGGCGGTGATGTTGCGCGGATCTTCCATCATATAGGTAAGGAGTTCGCGAAACACCGCCGTGTACTGGATGTCGATTTTCTCATCGTCGGCTCTCAGAGGCTTCAGGCTTTCAGCCTCACGCGCCACGTATTTGTCGACGACGCCCTGCACCTGGGTCAGCACAAGTGCTGCCATCGTTTCGATCGAGTGCGACAGGTTGCGCGGCGTGGTGCTCTGGCCGACCGCGCCGACCCGCTTGGCGATGTTCTTGGCAAGGTCACCGATCCGCTCGAGGTCGGCGGCCATGCGGATCGCGCCCACTACGGCGCGCAGATCCTGTGCCATCGGCTGCCGTTTGGCGATAAGCGTGATCGCTCGGTCGTCGAGTTCGCGCTGCTTGGCATCCATGATGGTGTCGTCGGATATCACCCGCTGGGCAAGCGGGTTGTCCGACAGCAGCAGCGACTTGGTCGCCGACTGCAACATCGCCCCGGCAAGGTCACCCATGTCGCGGATGAGCTGGTCGATATGTTCGAGCTCTTCGTCGAAAGACGCGACGGTATGTTCGCGCATCATTCTCTCCTCGTCATTCGGTTGCGAGGCGGAGCGGCTCAGCCGAACCGGCCCGTGATGTAGTCCTGGGTGCGCTTGTCGTCGGGGTTGGTGAACATCTTGTCGGTCGCACCCTCCTCCACGAGATAGCCGAGATGGAACATGGCGGTCCGCTGTGAGACGCGCGCCGCCTGCTGCATCGAGTGCGTGACGATCACGATCGTATAGTTTTCGCGCAACTCGTCGATCAGTTCCTCCACCTTGGCGGTGGCGATCGGATCGAGAGCCGAGCAGGGTTCGTCCATCAGGATCACTTCGGGGCTGACGGCAATGGCGCGTGCGATGCACAGCCTCTGCTGCTGGCCGCCGGAAAGCCCGGTCCCCGGCTCGTGCAGGCGATCCTTGACCTCATTCCACAGCGCCGCTTTGTGCAGGCTGGATTCGACGATCTCGTCGAGGTCGGACTTGCCTTTAGCCAAACCATGGATACGCGGGCCGTATGAGACATTCTCATAGATCGATTTCGGAAACGGATTGGGTTTCTGGAAGACCATGCCGACGCGGGCGCGCAACTCCACGACGTCGATGTTCTTGTCGTAGACGTCCTCATTGTCCAGCGTGATCTTGCCGGTGACGCGGGCGATTGAGATGGTATCATTCATGCGGTTGAGGCAGCGCAGAAAGGTCGACTTGCCGCAGCCTGAAGGGCCGATCAGCGCCGTCACCTGGTTCTGCCGGACATCGAGATTGACGTCGAACAGAGCGCGCTTCTCTCCGTAGTACACCGAAACCTTGTCGCCTTTCATCTTGATGGAAGGCTCGTTGGTATTGGCCGACAGGTTCCGTTCGATATCGGCTTCAGTCATGATGTTCATGTCCTTTACTCCGCTACCAGCGCCGCTCGAAGCGTTTGCGCAGGATTACCGCTATGGCGTTCATGATGATCAAGAACACGAGCAGGATGAGAATGGCCGCCGACGTTTTCTGCTGGAAGCCAGGTTCAGGAAAATCCGCCCACATGAAAATCTGCACGGGCAGGATCGTTGCAGGGTCGGTGAAGCCGCCTGGAATGTCGACGATGAATGCCACCATGCCAATCATCAGCAGCGGCGCGGTTTCGCCCAGCGCATGCGCCATGCCGAGGATGGTGCCGGTCATGATGCCGGGCATCGCCAGCGGCAGAACGTGATGGAACACCGTCTGTACCTTGGAAGCGCCGATGCCGAGTGCTGCTTCACGAATCGAAGGGGGCACCGCGCGTATGGAGGCGCGCGAGGCGATGATAATGATCGGCATCGTCATCAGCGCCAACACCATGCCACCGACCACCGGTGCGGAACGGGGTAGTCCGAAGAAGTTCAGGAAAACGGCCAATCCGAGCAGACCGAAGACGATGGACGGCACCGCCGCGAGATTGTTGATGTTTACTTCGATAAGGTTGGTCCAGCGGTTCTTCGGAGCGAATTCCTCAAGATAAATAGCCGCCGCAACACCGATGGGGAAAGCGATGGCAAGCGTCACCACCATCGTCAGAAAGGATCCGACCACCGCGCCCCACACGCCTGCAAGCTCCGGTTCGCGGCTTGCGCCACCGGTGAAGAAGATCGTGTTGAAACGGCTTTCGACGAGATTCTGGCCCTTCAGTCCTTCCAGCCAGACAATTTCCTTGTCCGATATCTTCCGCGAACTCTCCGGTGCGTCGATGACCCGCAGCTTGGCTGCGCCGCCCGCCGCCTGGGCTGTGCCCTGCGGCCTCACGATCACCGTACCTTTGGCAGTCGAGCCGTCGTTCGCGGCAGGAGAGACCTCGGTTAGCTTGATGATGCCGCCGTTTACTTCCAGCAGTAGCGAAGCCGCGCCGCTGGTGAGGTTGAGAACTCCGTTTTCACCTTCGGTGGCACCGGCGGCGTGGGCAAACGTGAGGATGTCGCCCTTGTCGAAACCGAGGTCCACATCGCCGCTATCGGCTGAAACTGTAACCGCCGACTGGAGTGGAACAACGCTGCCTTTGGCCGCCAAGAGGCCCTTCAAATAGAGATCGGCGAAGTCATCGACCGGAACGGCGTAATCCACCGTCTTGCCGAGCATCGAAGGGTCCCTGGCAATGTCCTGGCGCAACTGAAGCCCAGCGCCGGTCGAGATCATTCCACGCACCAGTCGCCTGTCTTGGCGGCTTGTCGCATCCGGAATCTTGGCCGCCAGCGCCTCCTGAATGATTGCATCGTAGTTGACGCTGCCCAATGCCCCCGGATCGACCTTTGCAGTGGAAAGGTCGACGGGCAAGGTCATGTAATTCATCCGCAACGCTGGCCAGGCCTGCGTGACGATCGTCGAAAGCAACAGCACCAGGAACAACGCCGACACAGCGATGGCTGCAGCACCAATCCACTTGAACCGCTGCTCCGCCGCGTAACGCTTTTTCAGGCGCGCTTTGGCCGCATCGTCGGCATGTATGCTTCGGGGCCGGATGGCGGCACCCATTGTCGTCGAGGTCGTATCAGTCATATTGTTCCCGATATTTCTGGACGACGCGCAACGCGACGATGTTCAGCGCGAGTGTGATGCAGAAGAGCACAAGACCGAGCGCGAACGCGGCGAGCGTCTTGGCGCTGTCGAATTCCTGGTCGCCGACCAGCAGGGTTACGATTTGAACCGTGACAGTGGTGACGGCCTCGAGCGGATTTGCTGTCAGGTTGGCGGCGAGACCGGCGGCCATCACGACGATCATGGTCTCGCCGATAGCCCGGCTGACAGCAAGCAGCATGGCGGAAACAATGCCAGGAAGTGCTGCCGGCAACACCACCTTGCGAATGGTCTCCGACTTCGTCGCACCAAGTCCTGCTGAGCCATCACGCAAAGACTGAGGTACTGCATTGATGACATCGTCGGAAAGCGACGAAACGAAGGGGATGATCATGATGCCCATGACGACGCCGGCGGCCAGCGCCGATTCAGACGCTACACCCAGTCCGACGCTTTCGCCGAGGCCACGAAAGAAGGGCGCTACGGTAAGCGCGGCGAAGAAACCATAGACCACCGTCGGAATGCCGGCCAGGATTTCAAGGATTGGCTTAGCGACGGCGCGAACCGGTTTGGAAGCGTAATCCGAAAGATAGATCGCAGCCATGAGACCGGTCGGCGCTGCAACCAGCATCGCGATGAAAGTGATCAACAGCGTTCCGACAAAAAGCGGAACCATGCCGAAAATGTTCGGGTCGACAGCACCCTGTTGCGTTCCAGCGCCGGTGAATGCGCTCTGCGGGCTCCAATGCGTGCCGAAAAGGAACTTGTGGATTGGCACCTGCTGGAAGAACCGAAGCGATTCGAAGATCAGCGAGAGCACGATGCCAATCGTGGTCAGGATCGCGACCGCGGAACACGCAATGAGAAAGATCCGTACGATACGCTCGACTATGTGTCGCGCCCGATACGCCGGTGCGATTTTCCCGTATCCCCAGACGAAACCGGCGAACGCCAGAACCGCACAAACAGCCACGATGGCCCACACGCTTCTCGCATGGACCGTTTTGTACAAGGTGGCAGCCGCCTCCTTGGTCGCGTCGGTGAAGCCCACCACGCCACCGAAGGCGATGGCTCGGGCGTCACGTAT
This sequence comes from Mesorhizobium sp. ZC-5, assembly GCF_025753855.1. Lineage (GTDB taxonomy): Bacteria > Pseudomonadota > Alphaproteobacteria > Rhizobiales > Rhizobiaceae > Neomesorhizobium. The sequence goes on along the minus strand of NZ_JAOWPT010000015.1, from coordinate 14,674 downwards.
GAAGGCTTCTACCTGAGGAATACCCAGGCCACCGAGTTCGGTGGCGAAGTTGCTTTTTACGATATTGGATTCGATGCCGGGCGTGATCAGCGACCAGACTACGAGCGCCAGCAGCGCGGGCACGACGCTGACCAGCGCCAGGAACATGCCGTGCTGACTGGGAAGCGAGTGAAGTTTGGAGGTTTCCCCGCCCACACTCGACAACGCTTTAGATCGCCCGGCAAAATATGCGGCCAGGAAAAGAGCAATCAGCGCGAAAACCAGATAGGTGACCATTGCCGAAACCTGCAATCGCTACTTAAAAAATCTGCCAACCGGCCAAACCAAAGCATGGAAACCGGCCCGGAACAGAGACATCCCGGGCCGATTGAAATTCTGATCAGGAACCCATGCCCTTGAGAGCCTTGGCTTCCTCGGCCGACTTGGCTCGTTCGGCGTCCGGCAGCGGGATCAGGCCCTTGTCGGCGAGATAGCCTTCGGGACCCCAGGCGGCGTCCGACGTATACTCGGCGATGAACTCTTCGATGCCAGGGATCACACCAACATGTTCCTTCTTGGCGTAGATGAACAGCGAGCGCGAAATCTTGTAGTCGCCGGACGCGATGTTTTCGAAGGTCGGCTCGACGCCATCTACCTTGTGGCCCTGCAGCTTGTCGGCATTCTGGTCGAGGAACGAGAAGCCGAAAACGCCGAAAGCATTGGCGTTGGCTTCAAGCTTCTGAACGATCAGGTTGTCGTTTTCACCCGCTTCGATGAAAGCGCCGTCTTCGCGGATTTCCGGGCAAGCCTTTTCATTGGCAGCCTTAACTTCGTCCTGGCAGGCTTCGAGCATGACCAGTTCAACGAAAGCGTCGCGCGTGCCTGAGGTCGGGGGCGGGCCGAGCACTTCGATCTTGGTGGCAGGCAACGAAGCATCGACATCCGACCAATTGGTGTAGGGATTCGGCACGACCTTGCCGTCGACGGCAACGTTCTTGGCCAGCGCCTTGAAAATCTGCTCCTTGGTCAGATCCACAACGGTGCCGGCTTTCGAATTCGCAAGCACGATACCGTCGAAACCGACCTTGATCTCGACCGGCGTAGCGCCATTGGCCTTGCAGGTTTCAAGTTCGCTGTCCTTGATGGCGCGCGAGGCATTGGTGAAGTCGGGGGTGTTTTCGCCGACGCCGGAGCAAAACAGCTTGATGCCGCCGCCCGTACCGGTCGACTCAACGACGGGGGTCTTGAACTTGCCGCCCTGGCCGAGCTTCTCGGCGACAGCGGTGGTGAAGGGGAAGACCGTCGAAGAACCGACGATCTGGATCTGATCGCGCGCAGCCGCAAGTCCAGTTGACGCGGCGATCGCAAATGCGGCGACGGTGGTCGCCAAAAGAGTTTTATTCATTTCGCCTACTCCTGCTCGGAATTTTTCCGGACGCCCCACTAGGCACCCGAGGTGTCCTTAGCCCTCGTTTGTTACAGTTGGATGACAGTTCTGTTGCACATAAATGTCAGGCAGGATGGGCCGAACATGGCAGCATGGCGCGCCGAAGCGTAACGTCGGCCATGACCTTCGGTTTCAGCAACCGGAGAAGGGTTCGTAGCGGAGTTGTGTCGCCATGTCGATGGAGTTCGGTTGCCACCAGATGGCAATTATTTACGCGCTTGCTCAAACAGTTCAACGAAGTTGCCGGACGGGTCGACCAGCAGGACCTGAGAGCCGCCGGGACCTTTGACAATGTCATTGCGAAACTGGACCCCAGCGGCCTGTAGTCGGGCCACTTCAGCAGACAGATCGTCGACAACCAGATGGATGCGGTTCCATCCGCCAGGGTGGGGCGTTTCGCCATCTGCCATCGGCCGTCCAGCCGAACTCGTTGGCCCGCTAAGCAATAGCCGCAACGCTCCGCGCTGTACGTCCGCGAAGGCGGGTGCATGGTTCGACAAAAGCGAAAAGCCAAGGTGGCTCGTATACCAGGCGATGGCGGCTTCGACGTCGTCAACCATGTAGCGCATATTGACAGTAGATTCTGACATTTCGGCCTCACAACCACCGAGCTAGACGAAGCAGAATACCCCGCGTTCCCCTTGATCGCTACTCTTCGCCAAACTGTCACGACGCTGGATGCTCGTCAGCAGCCCGAGGCCGAATTTAAACAAAACCTAGACAGGCAGGCGTATTTGAGCTCGCAGGCCACCGATCGGTCTGTTGAGCAAGGTAAGATCGCCACCGTGGGACTTCACTATGGAACGAGCGGTGGCCAGTCCCAGTCCGACGCCGCCCGTTTCCGTACTTCTGGAGTTGTCCAGTCTCACAAATGGGTCGAAAACTGCTGTCAGCTCGCTCTCGGCAATTCCAGGGCCGTTGTCATCAATTGTGATAATGATGATGTCTTCAACCACGTTTACGCCGATCTCCGCTCCGCCCCCGTAGCGAAGCGCATTGTCCAGAAGGTTGGTGACAGCCCGCTTCAGCTGCAACGGATGACATCGGATCGGCACCCGGTCGGAAACCGGGACAGATATCTGGTGACCATTCGCGGCGAGATCATCGGCAGCTGCCTCCAAAAGGGCGACAAGATCGACTGATCGAGCTTCTTCATCGTTAGCGTCGTCCCGTGCAAAGTTGAGCGTGGCCTCGATCATTTGGCGCATCTCGTCGATTGTCCGGACCATAGCCGTCCGCAGTTCGCCATCGTCTACCATTTCAACGCGCAGTCTCAACGAGGTAAGCGGCGTACGGATATCGTGGCTGACTGCCGCGAGCATTTGCGTCCGATCGCGCACAAATTGAGTGAGACGCTGCTGCATGATGTTGAATGCTGTCATCGTATCCCGGACCTCGACCGGCCCCTTGGCCCTCAGGCGATGGACGTCTTCTCCACGACCGATGCGTTCCGCCGCATGTGCCAGCTCGCTGAGTGGTCTTGTGATCCGATGAACGACAATGGCAACCACAATGAGAACCAGAATGCCGCTCGCCGCCATCGGGATAAGCCACCGCCACAGCCTTCGATTTGAAGGCTGCAATGCCGATATGCTGCTTAGCCAACTTCCATCACTCAACTGAACCGAAATATGCAGTTCGGTCGGGGCCTCTCCATAGAGATAGGCCCAGCCGAAAGAGCGCCGTTCCTCGTTCTCCAGCAGATTGATGCTTACGCCACCCTCTCGGGGAGCCAACAGCATGCGCATCTCCTGGGCAAGCTGTGTTTCAGGTTCGCTCATTTCGCTGTCGGGCTGCACGTGCAAGGTGACTTTAAATTGATGATCGCGCGAGCTCGTGGACTGAACGAGTTCACCACGGAGGTCCTTGGGTGTAAGTTCAAGGATTTTTACGAGCGAGCCAATGCGATCGACGGCCTGGCTGCGGTCCGCCGCACGCAGCAAATCCGTGCTCTCACTCGAAAGAATTGCCAGGCTGAAAAGATGCGCAGCTATGATTCCGATTATGAGAAGCGTGCCCAGTTGTCCGGCCAGGGTAGAAGGCAGAAGACGCCTCATTTGACGTCCTTCACCTCCGAGGCGAAGACATATCCTCTCCCCCATACGGTTTGTATCACGCTCGGCTTCTTTGGGTCCGGCTCGATCTTCCGGCGAAGTCGACTGATCTGGTTGTCGATGCTGCGATCGAACATCTGTGGTTCCCGTCCACTCGTCAGATCAAGGAGCTGATCGCGAGAGAGCACGATACCGGCCCGCTGGGTCAAAACGACCAGCAGTCGGAAGTCGGCGGCACTAAGAGGTATCGAAAGCCCGTGGCCGTTGACGAGCTCACGTCGCCCCAAATCGAAAATCCAGCTTCCGAAGGCGACGCGCCCATTTGGCGAGGCATCGCGTGTCCTTGGAAGAGCGTTGGAACGCCGCAGAACGCTTTTGATCCGCGCCACCAGTTCCAGGGGCTCGAACGGCTTGACGACGTAATCGTCGGCCCCGACTTTCAAACCGACGATACGATCAATGGTCTCTGCCCTGGCCGTCAAGAGTATCATCGGCGTGTCCATCGCCTCGCGGACGTAAGCGCACAGCGAGAGGCCATCTTCGCCAGGCATCATGATGTCGAGCACGATCAGATCGATCGCACCCTTGGCGAGGACCTCGCGAGCGACTGCGGCATTGCTTGCGGTGGTGACGCGCATTTCCTGCTTCTTCAGAAACGCCGCCAGCGGCTCGCGAATGTCGCGGTGATCGTCGACGACGAGGATATGCGGGACAGGGTCCATCAAGTCGTCCTGAACATCGGTTTCAGTGGCTCGCGCATGCCTGGTCCTCTTCCACATCTCTGACTTGACGGAGCCCCGGTTTTAGAACCCGATCGGTTCCTCAGTTATCCTTGTGCCTGTGGCTCGCGCGGAAAATTTGTAACCAGATGTCTCGGATTTTCCCGTTGCGACAAGTTGCGACACTTTAGGCAGCCTCAGCCACTCGCACGCGGTGGCGGCACCACAATTCAGAGCTATTTCGACAATGCGCGGACAGTTCAGCTGACCCACCGCATCTGTTGTCCGTGGGTGGAAGACAGATCCCATGAAGTAACCATAAAGGAATGCTGGTCATGAAAAAACTCACCATTTCGGCGTTTGTAGTCGCCATCCTTGCGGCTGGCTTACCGTCCGAAAGTGCGCTGGCACAAACGGCTACCGCACAGCCAGAGAAGACGACCGTTCGTCTCGCGACTGTTCGCACGCCTCGTGATGGTGGATTGCTGGATGAACTGATTGCGAGCTTTGAAAGCCGCACGAACTATCGCGTTGAAGTCAATGTCGGAAAACTCGTCTACGAGGACGCCAAAGCCGGAAAGGCCGACGTTGTTCTGTCTCACTTCGGTCATAGTCACCTCGGGGTAGAACCCTTCGTACAAGAGGGCTACGGGCTTTGGCCCCAGGCCGTTCTGTTCAGCCGGGACGGTTTTATTATTCCTGAGGGAGACCCGGCCAAGGTGGCAGGTCTCACGGATCCCGTCGAGATATTTAGGCGCATCGCCGAAAGCGGCTCGCCGTTCATTGCGAATAACGATGAATCCCACAACTATGCTGTTGAAACGCTTTGGCACGCAGCGGGCTCCCCTGACCGCAAAGGGTGGTATCTCGATCTTGATGCGAAAAACTCCAAGGTGGCCGAGCTGGCTGCCAGCAAGAACGCTTATTCGGTTTGGGGGGCTACCGCGTTCAGGGATTGGCAGAGCAAGACGGGCGATACTCAGTTGAGCATGGTTTTGCCTGACGGCCCGATCATGTCGCGACTGATGGTGGCTGACGTCGTGAACCCGGAGCGCTTTCCGGACGCAAACGTGGAAGGTGCCAAGGCATTTGTGCAGTTCCTGCTGGAGCCGGAAACCCAGGCCCAGATAGCAGGCTTTAAGTCCGAAAAGTTTCCCGCCGCGCCGTTTCTGCCAGCTGGGCGCAACAATGTTGACGGGTCACTCTCTTCAGGATCCAGCAATTAAGATCGACCAGGGCGAAGCTACCCCGATGGGCCGAAGAGGCCTCTCAAGTTAAATGCGGGGTCGGTGTTGCACGGGTGGAATCTCTCAGTCCACTCGTGTGACAGAACTCGGCCTTACTCCGATGAATTCAATTTCGATCACGTGCGGGAGAATGGAATGAGCGTGGACGTGGAAAGTTCGGAGACCACCAAAGGATCAGTCTCAGAGGTATTCGCAGCATTTCTCAAGTTGGGCCTCACCTCCTTCGGCGGTCCGATCGCGCATCTAGGCTATTTTCGCGATGAACTCGTTGTACGCCGCCGTTGGCTCACCGAAAGCGCTTACGCTGATCTCGTGGCTCTCTCCCAGTTTCTTCCGGGACCCGCCTCCAGCAAGGTCGGGTTCACCTTGGGGGTAATGCGTGGCAATGGCCTCCTGGGTGGCTTTGCCGCTTGGCTTGCTTTCACGATGCCTTCAGCCTTGGTCTTGTTTGCCTTCGCGCTCGGGGCTTCGGCATTCACCGGACCGGTTGCCGATGGCTTCATCCATGGCCTCAAGTTGGTTGCCGTTGCCGTTGTCGCTCAAGCGATATGGGGGATGGCCAAGAACCTCACGCCTGACCGCCAACGCATCGGAATCGCACTAGCCGCCGTGGCGATAGTCGTGGCACCCAGCGGGATGCTCGGCCAGATCGGAGCGATATTGGTCGGGGCGATTGCAGGCTTGTGGCTTTGCGCGTCCAATGGCGGGCCTGTCACAGGTCATTTAGAGTTCCCCATCACAAAGCGGGCTGGAGCAACCGCACTCATCGTGTTCGCATCGCTGCTGATAATTCCGCCCGTCCTCGTGAGTGTGACGGGGAACCAAGCCATCGCGCTGTTCGACGCCTTCTACCGTTCAGGGGCTCTCGTCTTTGGAGGCGGCCATGTGCTGCTACCTCTATTGCAAGCCCAGGTCGTCGCTCCAGGTTGGGTGTCCAACGAGACATTTTTGGCAGGCTATGGCCTGACCCAGGCCGTGCCGGGTCCACTCTTCACCTTCGCCGCCTATCTTGGCGCGGTGATGGAGCCGAGCCCGAGTGGTATTATGGGTGCATCGATTGCGCTCATTGCGGTTTTTCTGCCCGGCGGGCTTCTCGCTTATGGCGTCTTGCCGTTCTGGGACATGGTGCGTGCTCGCCCGACGGCGCAAGCAGCCATGCGGGGAGCCAACGCCGCTGTGGTCGGCATTCTTGGTGCTGCATTCTACAATCCCGTGTGGACGAGCGCCGTCCTCGCTCCGGTGGATTTCGCTTTGGCACTTACTGGTTTCCTGCTGCTGACCGTTTGGAAATTACCTCCTTGGACAGTTGTCGTCCTGCTAGCAGCCATTGGAACGGTCTCCGGATTGGCCACTCACTTGGCGTGGATTTGATGCATGCGCTCTGAGAAGTCCCCAAGGCCGATTTCAGACTGGCAGCTTTCGGCCATCGAAGTCCCGAAGCCGACATTGGCGAGGCAGTCTAGTTGCCTAGACGCGACGGGAGGCGGACATCTCAGCTCCTTGGCAGGCGACTGCTTTCCTCACTTGTTTCGGATGTTGCGGAATAGCAAAAACGCGGGTTTCGATTCAATGTAGTCTTGCGACGTGGGTGTGGCTTGTCCCAAAAGTTTTGGCGAGGGTAACCGAAGGCAGTTCGCCAAACTGCCGCTTGTACTCGCTGGAGAACTCACCGAAGTGCCAGAAGCCAAACCGTGAGGCCACGGTTGTAACCGTTCGCTCGGAGGAAGGATGGGTGAGCGCCCGGCGCACGGCGTTGAGGCGCAGTTCGAGTAGCATGGCTTTGGGTGGACGACCAAAGGCCTCCACGCAGGCAACAGCGAGTGTGCGTTCCCTCACTCCCAGCGCTTCACACATTGCGCTGACGTTGACGGGTACCTCGAGATGGCCAAGCAGCATGTCCCTTAAGTTCATCGCGACACGAGCGCGTCGGTGCAGAGGTTCCGCGACATCGGTTGACGGCACCATGCCGAGGACAACATCGACGATCTGGCCTTCGATGGCTGTCAACGTGTCCGGTAGGATTGTGCCGTCAGTGCCTTTAAGCAGGGACCGCAGAAGTCTCGCCAAGGCGGTGCCGCGGCGGACGATTTCCTGCTCGGGCATCTTCCAAGGCCGATCCAGATATTTCTTGTCCAGGCAGGGCGTGCCTCTGCGTACCTGCATCCAATGCTCGATCTGGTCGACAGGGATAACCGCCTGAGCCAAGTCGGTATGGCCATTTGCTGTGAACGCGATGTCGTCACACGGTCCGGCCAGGACTGGTTGACCGCTCGCAATTTGCCGTCCCCGCACGTGAATCGTTCCTTCCGCGACGATCGGAAGGCCGACGAACCAGCAGCGCGCCGGCGCGCTGCCGCGCTGCATGATGCCGGGCTTCCAGCGTTCCCGCCCAACCTGCAGCGTGTTGAGCACAACCATGCTCAAGCTGCCTTCGAAGCGCCCCCGGCCGATGTGGTCGTATTTCTGATCCCAGCCGACCGCACTCGCAGCCATCATGTCGAAGTCCGCATAACGGGCTTGGACGGAGGCAAGGATCTCCAGACGTCGACTATCCCGACCGACCGGCCCCGTCATTGGCATTCCCCCTGCGGGATCATCCCAGTCTGTAATACCAGACCTCATCTGGACTGGCTATCGTCGCAGCGTCTGCCGGTGCGCGCTGCTGCGGGATTCCGATAGCGGCCCGCCGTGGTGAGGCGTATCGTCAGATCCGATCCCGGTCCTTCAGTTCAGCCGCAAAGGCATTGATCAAATCAGACGGAGGCACGGCGATGCACATCACACAGAGGGAGGAATCCATGCGCAGAGCACCGGACCAGTCGACTGTTGCCAACGGACATGGCTGGCGAAAAGTGAGGCCGCTGCGCGGTACGGTGGCGATCGCGTGCCTGCTACTCGCATCGCCGGCAACGGCACAATCGACGATCACTGACATCGGTACCCTCGATCCAGCGACTGTGCTTCCCAGCAAACCGCCTGGCTATTCGCCTTATGCGGGCCGCAACTTCCCAAGCCGCGTTTTCTGGGGCGACACCCATCTTCACACCAGCGCGTCGATGGACGCCGGGGCCTTTGGCACCCGTCTCGGCTTCGAGGAAGCCTACCGTTTCGCCCGCGGGGAAGAACTGACTGCGTCCGGCGGCCAGCGCGTGAAGCTCTCGCGGCCGCTGGATTTCCTCGCCATCACCGACCATTCTGACAATATGGGCTTCTTCCCCGCTCTCTTTGCCGGGAAGCCGGAAATGCTCGCAGACCCCACCGGCCGGCGCTGGTACGATCTTGTGCAAAAAGGCGGCGAGGACGGCGTCAAGGCGGCGCTCGAGATCATCGACAATTTTTCGCGCGGCACCTTTCCCAAGGCGCTGGAGTTCCTGCCGGGATCCGACGGTTATCGCTCGACCTGGGATCAGATGATTGCAGCGGCGGAAAAATACAATGAGCCGGGACATTTCACGGCCTTCATCGGCTACGAATGGACCTCGCAGGTGCCGCCCGGCAACAATCTCCATCGTGTCGTAATCTATCGCGACGGCGCGGAGCAGGCGAAGCAGACCCTTCCGTTCACGACCTATCCACCTGCTGGCAGCACCACTCCCGAGGACCTGTGGAAGCATCTCGCGGCCTACGAGGACAAGACCGGGGGTCGGGTGCTGGCCATCTCGCACAACGGCAATCTCTCGAACGGCTGGATGTTCCCGACCGAAACCAATCCCGCTACCGGACAGCCCCTGACGGCGGAGTATGCGGAGACGCGCGCCCGTTGGGAGCCGCTCTACGAGGTGACGCAGATCAAGGGAGACGGCGAGGCGCATCCCTACCTCTCGCCCACTGACGAATTCGCCGGGTATGAGCTGTGGGACGTAGGCAACCTGAACCTCAGCGAGGCGAAGAAGCCCGAGATGCTGCAGGCCGAGTATGCTCGCACGGCTTTGCAGACCGGACTTCAGCTCGAAGGCAAACTCGGCGTAAATCCGTACAAGTTCGGCATGATCGGCTCGACCGACAGCCATACCTCGCTCACCACCGCCGAGGAAGATAACTTCTTCGGCAAGCATTCAGGTTCCGAGCCCAGCCCACATCGCGCTGAACACGAATTCATGCGCAATGGCGACCTATTTCTCACGGGCTGGCAACAGGTCGCTTCCGGTTACGCCGGCGTGTGGGCGACCGATAATACACGTGAGGCGCTCTGGGACGCTCTGCGCCGCAAGGAAGTCTATGGAACGACCGGCCCGCGTATGCTCGTGCGCTTCTTCGGCGGATGGGATTTCACCGATGCGGACGCGCAATCGCGCAGTCCAGCCTTCGCAGGCTACAGCAAGGGAGTGCCGATGGGTGGCGACCTCAGTGCCGCGCCCGCGGGGAAATCGCCGACCTTCCTGGTAGCAGCGCTGAAGGACCCGCTTGGAGGCAACCTGGATCGCATCCAGGTCGTCAAGGGCTGGGTCGACGCGGCTGGCGCTCGCCAGGAGAAGGTTTACGACGTGGTGTGGTCGGACGATCGCGTACCCGGTGCCGACGGCAAGTTGCCGGCGGTCGGCAACACCGTCGACGTAGCGACAGCTACCTGGACAAATACCATCGGTGCGTCTGAACTGATCAAGACCTGGACAGACCCGGATTTCGATCCAGATCTGCGGGCCGTTTATTACGCCCGTGTACTCGAGATACCGACGCCGCGCTGGACCGCCTATGACGCGGTGCGCTTCGGGGTCAGGATGCCCGACGGCGTGCCGATGTTCGGCCAGGAACGCGCGTACACGTCGCCTATCTGGTACACGCCGGGTTGAACGGGAGGCGAAGATGAAGCTCCTGCGGGAACCTCTTCTGCACTTTCTCACCATCGGTGCAGTCCTTTTCGGCGTGTACCAATTCTCGGATGCGGGCGACGAGCCCGCATCCGATGAAATCATCGTCAGCGCCGGTCAAATCCGCAGCATTGCTGCAATCTTTAGCCAAACCTGGCAGCGGCCGCCGAACGCAAAGGAACTGGACGCGCTGGTGGACGAGCACATCCGCGACGAGGTTCTCTATCGCCAGGGCGTGGCGATGGGGCTCGACAAGGATGATACGGTGATACGACGGCGGATACGGCAGAAGATGGAGTTCGTCGCGGATATGACGGCGGACGTCGAGCCAACCGAGGCGGAATTAAAGGCATTCGTCGCGGAGCATCCCGAATGGTTCCGCAGCGAGGCTCGCTTCTCCTTCGAGCAGGTTTATTTCCCGGCGGGCGTCCCGAATGCGGAACGGTTGAACCACGTGCTGCGGGATTTGAACGCGGGAACCGTGGACGCGTCGAGCGTCGGCAGCCCGTTGATGGTGGGAACTGATTTCCGCGACGTGTCGAGGTCAGCCGTTGCCAAGACATTCGGCGACGACTTCGCCATGGGCATCGACAGGTCGGCCCCGGGCGGGTGGAGCGGTCCGGTCACCTCGGCTTATGGCACGCACCTGGTCCGCGTGACAGGTCGCGTCGACGCACGCGAACCTCCCGTTGAGGAGGTCCGCGACGCCGCGCGGCGAGAGTGGCTGCATGCTCGAAAGGTCGTCGCCAACGAGGCGCTGTACCAGCGGCTTCGATCGACTTACGTCGTCAAGATCGACGCCATCCCTCCTGGAGCACTTGAGGAGAGGCGAGCCGAGGTCGCGCCGTGATCCGGTTCCTCATCCTTCTTTGGGTTGCGTTGACGCTGGTCGCCGGGCGCGCTGATGCGCACGACCTTAGACCTGCATACCTGTCCATCACCGAGAGCGCGCCCTCGGTCTACGCGGTGCTCTGGAAAGCGCCAGCAATGGGAGAACGCAGGCTCGCGGTCTATCCGCAGCTGCCCCAGAGCGTGACCGAGCCGACGCCGCGCGAAGGTGTCATTCTCAACGACGCTTACATCGAGCGGTGGTCCGTGCATGCGGTAAAGGGGTTCGCCGGCGAGACCATTACGTTCGATGGGCTGCCCGAGAGCCGCACGGATGTGCTCGTGCGTGTGCAGAGACTGAACGGCGAAGTCAGCACCGCGCGCCTGACGCCGGCCAGTCCTTCCTGGACGGTTCCGGCGGCCAGCGGCTGGCAACAGGTGGCCGCCACCTATGTCTGGCTGGGTGTCGAGCATATACTTTTTGGGGTCGACCATCTGCTTTTCGTGCTGGCCCTCATCCTGCTCGCTGGAAGCTGGCAACGAATTGCGGTCACGATCACTGCGTTCACAGCCGCGCACAGCATCACGCTCGGCGCTGCGACGCTCGGCTACCTGAATGTGCCGGCCCCCCCGGTAGAGGCGGCGATCGCACTGAGCATTGTCCTCGTTGCCGTCGAGATCGTGAAATCGCGACGAGGACAGATGAGCCTCACTGCCCGGTGGCCCTGGCTTGTGGCCTTCGCGTTCGGCCTTCTGCATGGCCTCGGCTTCGCCGGGGCGCTGAGCGAAATCGGACTGCCGCACCACGCGATCCCAGTCGCGCTGCTGTTTTTCAACATTGGTGTGGAGTTGGGACAACTCGCCTTTGCGGTGGCTGTCCTGGCGGCGTTCCGGATTCTGGGTAGGCTCTCAAACGGGGTCCTTCGATCGCAAGCGAACGCGCCGAACGATTGGGCGCGGGCGGCGGCCGCTTATTGCATCGGTGGTGTCGCATCCTTCTGGCTGATCGAGCGGGTCGGCGGGTTCTGGGCATGACGGGAAGCGCAAAGCCGCGCGCCCGGCTCGGTCCCGCAAACCAGAGTGTCGCGGTCTATTCACCGCTGCAGTTTTGGTTCGATAACCTGGAAGCGAGGCGATTTCGATTTGGATGGGATGAACGACGAGCCACGATCCATGGGAGGCACGACGCCATGATGACAAACTACAGGAAAGGCCTCGTCGCAGCCGCGGTTGTCGGTGCGCTGGGCCTCACAGGCGCGTATGCACAGACGCCTGACAGCGTAGACACCCGCATCGGCACTCTCGAGTTCGAGCAGGGCTTTCCTACCGAGGAGACCGCACGCAAGGTCTTCGATGAAATTGACTACCAGCGAGCCGTGCAGGCTTATTTGTGGGGCTATCCGGCGGTTTCGTTCGAGTCCATCCGCATCGGAAGCCTGCGAGATCTCGGCGCTGATCTCAACGACTTCGTCATCGCAGACAATTATGCCAACTCGAAGGCCGTCTGGCTCACCGCCAATGACACCACTATATACGGGCTGACCAACGTGGACCTTGGAAAGACAGGACCTCTCGTCGTCGAGATCCCGCCGGGTGCTATCGTCGGAATCATCGACGACTTCTGGCAGAGATCGCTCACCGATGTCGGCTTGCCCGGACCTGACGGAGGCAAGGGCGGGAAATTTCTCCTCGTCCCGCCCAACTTCGAAGGCGACGTCCCGCAAGCTGGGTATTTCGTAGTTCGGGCAACGTCCAACAACCACAACATCATGATTCGCGGCATCGTTCAGAATGACAACAAGGACGCCGCCGTCGCCAACGTCAAGCAGGTCAAGGTCTATCCGCTGAGCGAAAGCAGCAATCCCAAGCCGAACACATTCTTCTCCATGTCGGAGAAAGGCTCGGACACGCTCCCGCCCGAGGGGATGGCGTTCTGGGAGCGCCTTGCGAGATATATCAACAACAACCCTGTCCAGGAACGTGACCTGTTTTACCTGGCCATGCTCAAGCCATTGGGCATCGAGAAGGGCAAGGAGTTCAAGCCGGACGCCCGGCAAAAGGCCATCCTTGAAGAGGCTGCGCGGATGGGCGATGCCATCGGCCGCGTGATGCTGTTCGAAGGACCCGACCGATTTCACCAGGTCGGTGAAGGTCTCGGAGTCGAGCCGTTCCCCGGAACGAAGTGGCACTGGATTTTCCAGGTGAATCCCGTTCAGCAGACCGATACGTACGGCCAGATCGATGAACGGCTGCACTACACCTACGGCGCGATCTATACGACGCCCGCGCTGGGCGTGATGAAGGCCGGTCCCGGCGGAAACTACATTCAGGCGTTCAAGGACAAGGACGGGAACCGTTTCGACGGCGGAAAGTCGTATCGTCTGCATGTGCCCGCCAACGCACCGGCCGAGCAGTTCTGGTCGCTGACGCTCTACGATACTGCGACCCGCTCCATGATCAAGAACCCGGGCAACGACTCGGCCCGCTCGGGTCTCGACAAGCTCAAGACCAAGGCGGACGGCTCGATCGACCTTTATTTCGGGCCCGCCGGAAGCGCCCCCGCAGGTCTTGAGGCCAACTGGATCGAGACTGTCCCCGGAAAAGGCTTCTACCCAATGATGCGGTTCTACACACCCAAGGAAGGGTTGTACGACGGATCCTGGAAGCTACCGGACGTCGAGGTGGTGAAGTGACAAATCTATGCGGCTAGGACGGAGCGCGCTGAAGTGTCGATTCGGGAGGCGCACGTCCATGGCAATTCAAAAACAAGGCCAGGGAGGAAGGATGGACCACATCGATTTGATGCCTTGCTCGCGTTCGAGTCCGCGCGTTCATATTGGGCAGAAGGAAAAGCAGTGAGCACCAGTAGCGGCCGCTTAGCGCGAGCGACATCGTTTTCCTTCGCCGGGCGTATTCACGGCGTTCTGCTAGCCTCGATCCTTTCCATTGTCCTGTCTGGTTGCGCCGGTCGTCCGAAGGATGTTCTCCTGCCGGTAGCCGACACTTCTCCATCCTCCAGCAGGGTGGAGATGCTGGTTGCAACGACCCGTGGCCGCTCGGCCAATCCAGGTGAGATGTTTACAGGCGAACGCGGACTTGCTCCGGCATTTGCCGACATGACGGTGTCAATTCCACCAAACAATGTCCGCAAGGTTGGTGAGGTAGCTTGGCCAAAGAAACTTCCCCCCAATCCGGCTACCGATTTCGCGGTCCTCAGAAGCGCGGACCTCACCTCGGAGGCTGCGAAGGGATGGCTCAGCGCCTCTGTCAAAAAGAGTCCCGATCGCAGCGTTCTTGTCTTTATCCACGGCTTCAACAACCGGTTCGAGGACTCGGTCTTCCGATTTGCGCAAATTGCCAATGATGCTGGAACCGACAGCGTTCCCATCCTGGTCACGTGGCCTTCGCGTGGCAGCACGTTTGCCTATGGATATGACAGGGAAAGCACTAACTACACGCGCAATGCGCTGGAAACGCTGTTTCAATATCTGGGGCGCGATCCAGAGATAGAGGAAGTTTCCATCCTCGCCCATTCGATGGGGAACTGGCTGGCGCTGGAGGCGCTTCGCCAGATGGCCATCCGCAATGGCGG
>NZ_JAOWPT010000014.1 GCF_025753855.1 Mesorhizobium sp. ZC-5 | reverse complement strand
CATGTTCCTTCAAAATTCCGATGATCTGCTCTTCAGAGAAGCGGCTACGTTTCATGTCCTGGTCCTCTCTATGGGCCAGAACGAACTTCAAACCGGATTAGATCAGAGGGGCAAGGTCACATGCCGGCAACGACGAAGCGTATTTCCTTTGGACTGCCCATCTTTCGGGCCTCGCCACGACTGCCCTGTGGCGACAAGCGCATTTCGGTCTGGCGGCGTGTAGTCTAAGGATCTGGACGCGCTGTCTCCGTTAATTGGAAGGGACCTGAATGTGGGGCGGCCCCAGAGTCTCGAAGTGAAACGGGGTGCGCACGCCGGCCGAAAACCGCTCGGCGGCCTGGAGCGCGATCGTCAACCTTTCGCGCGGTGGAGAATTTGGAGAGGCTAAGAGCGCGCCCAACGCTATTTGCTCGCCGCACCCACAGGCATCGAAATCATCTGCCGACTCGCCAACCTGATAGTCGCCCGCGATTTTGAAGAGTCGTCCGGCATAGCCGACGAGGAAGGTGCCACCGCGCTCGGCTTCGTGATGCCGCTCGGCGTAGCCGCCATCTTTCAGGCATTGGCGCAGCGCATTGACGAACTCCGTCACCATAAAGGTATAGACATCAATGTCCGGGTGTCTCTTTGGCGGCTTGAAAGAATGCGCCAACAGCTGACCCATCCTAAACGAGCTCGTAAAGCCAAAGACGAAGTCCTTGTTTCGGAAGACCTTGCGATCGGCTCTCACCGTGAGCGAGTAGCCGACCACCCCGGCACTATCGCCCCCGATGTGAACTGATCCATCGTTGATCAAACCGACAATGCACGTCATTTCCTAGCTCCACTTCCGGGCTGCATCCAGCCGTAACGATTGATTGTAGCGCCGAGCAGCCGGTCTGGCCGTTCGTTCTTCACCAACCATGCGCAACGGGAAGCAAGAACCATGCCGACGAACGTCGATGCTGATGCGAAGCTTCCTTGAAAGCGCAACCAACCGCTTCGCGCACTGCAAGCGGAATGGCTCGATGTCGACGTTCGAACATCCGACGGATGTCAGCTTCAGGACGTTCACCTTGCGCCCTGTCGCAAAAACATAATGTTTGCACCACCTGGCATGGATGCATTCGCGGCAGGTTTTCCAGTAAGCGATTTCAGGTCGCGGCATTTACGCTGAAACGTGATCCTCTGGGTGGTTGCCTTCCTATACGCCCACATATGACCCGCATCTTTGCCAAGCTTCGCTGGTGCAGGGGCCGTCCAGCTAATCACGTCCGACCCCATTTGGCTGACAATTGATGCCGCCATAATTAGCTCTGAGCCCGTCAGTCTCTCGAAAGGTAGACGTCCTATGTGCAGAAATCCGCTGCTTAGCTGCTGCGATCAGCGAGCCTGCATCAAGCGGAGACATAATGGGGAATTTGGAATGGATATAATCAATAACCTTGTTTGCGCAGCCGCTCTAGGCTCCGCTGAAACATCACACGCCACGCAACAACAGCAGCTCATGGACCAAGCGGCCTTTGAGCGGCGCTTGAGCGAGGCACCACAGAGGCCGATGCAACAAGCAGGTGCTGCTCCTTCCCGTCCCGTTGGCTCTCCCCAGCAGGAGGGCCGCCTCGATACCGAAACCCAGAAACCAAATATGAAACTTGTCGTCGTTTCGAACCGCGTTGCGACATTTAACCCCGATCAGCCCCCGACTGGCGGCCTTGCCGCTGCCCTCGAGCCCGTTGTGAGCCGTTCCGGCGCCGTCTGGATGGGGTCCTCGGGCAACTTGGGCGATGGCAATGACCGGCCCGTGGCCCTCGCGCAGTGTGGCGAGGGCCACGTGGCGAGGCTCGATCTGCCGGCCGCGCATTATCCTGGTTACTACGAGGGTTTTGCGAATTCTATGCTGTGGCCAGCGTTCCACTCGCTGCTCGACCGGGTTTCGTCAGGTGCGGAAAACCACTATGAAAGCTATCGCGAGGTCAATGCTTTCGTGGGGCGCGCGGCGTTCGACCTGAGGGATCGGGACGCATTCTGGGTGCATGATTATCATTTCCTTCCGCTGGGCGCCGATCTGCACAAACTTGGCATCGACCGGCCAATCGGCTTCTTCCTACATACGCCTTGGCCGGCGCCTGACTTGATAGAGCGAGTACCCAATCATCGTGAACTCATGAAATCGATGCTCGAATACGATCTGCTTGGCTTTCAGACCAACTGGGACCGGAATAACTTCCTTGCCTGCGTCCATTCTCATCTCGGGCTGGAAAGCAAGAACGGCATAGTGATCTCGCAGGGCAGGCAGACGCGCTGCCAAAAGTTCCCGATCGGTATCGATCCCAAGCAGTTCGCAGAAAATGCTGCGGTGTCGCTTGCGGAACAGAACGACTTTATCTCGTCCTTGCAGAACAAACTCAATGGCGCGAAGCTTGCAATCGGCGTCGACCGTCTCGACTACACCAAGGGTATCGACAACCGGATCGAAGCTTTCAATCAGGTGGTAGCAGCCGAGCCGCGGAGCATTTCGCTCTTGCAGATCGCCATACCCTCACGCACTCAAATCGCAGCGTATGGAGAGTATGAGCGTAATGTCGACAGCTTGGTCAGCCGGGTCAATGGCGAGCACGGCACGGACGAGTGGCGGCCGATTTTGTACGAGAAGAATTCTTTCACCCAGGCACAACTCGCGAGTCTTTATCGAGCCGCGCACGTTGGCGTGGTGACACCCTTGCGTGACGGCATGAATTTGGTAGCCAAAGAATATGTCGCTGCGCAAGATCCGAACGATCCTGGCGTTCTGGTCCTATCGAAGTTTGCGGGTGCAGCCGAAGACTTCAAAGAGAACGAAGCGCTGCTCGTGGATCCGACCCGCCCTGAAGAGATCGCGACTGCGATTTCCAGAGCGGCCAACATGCCGCGCGAGGAGCGCATACAACGCTGGCGAATGATGATGGATAGACTTGAAGCATATACGATCCACCATTGGTCTGCTGACTTCGTGCAGGAACTGGACAAAAGCCGGGTAACGGTGCCGGCGGATCACTTCCGACACCTCGGCCTCGGCTGGATAAACGAGGCGCAAATGCCCTCGTATGAAACCACTGCCGAGTTGGAAGCCGCGCTGAAGCACGCAATGGATAGACGTTGGGTTCTCCCGACGACGAGCAGCGCAGATCATCCGGGCGCGCGCGCCTGAGTGCGGATTCCGACGTGATGCCGGCGGCGATCAAAGGCCGGCCTGTTTTCGGCACAGAAAAGCTCGGCTCCTGGGTCAGCAACTTTGGCATCAATGGCCTCGCCATGAACGAGGACATTTTGATGCGGGCAAGAGAAGGCTGACCCCTGAGACGGTAGAGACAAAGCTTCGGCTTGCCGGAAGCGCGACAAACTCCCGCGACATTGCGGTCGTCTTGGGAGTAGCGCGCATCACTGTGCAGGATAATCTGCAGCGCGCCAACTCTTTGTCGCAACGGCGTCAAACAAGGCACGAGACGAAGCGTAGGATGGCCGACGGCGCCTTCCACGTGCCGTCCGTGAAGTGTGATCCGTTCGGCATGGTGCGGATGGCGCCGCACCTTTGTTCTGTGTTGAATGTCGCAGCCCTTTGTTACGCCGCGTCTGCGGTATCTAAACGACGACGTACATCTGAAGGTCGTTTTGAGAAGGCGCGCATGAACAACCGGTTGAACGTTGCTGGGGTTGCAAAACCGCATGCCGTATGAATATCTTTAATTGGCAGGTCTGTTTCTTCAAGAAGCGACTTTGCTCTCTTCAGCCTAATTTCTATATAAGCCTGATGGGGAGCCAGAGAAAGCTTATCCTTGAACAATCTCTCACATTGCCTCCTTGAAAGCCCACAGAGCTCGAATATGCGCTCTAGCGGCTGCGGGTTCGCGATGTTGGATTCCATGAGGCTAAGCGCTTGGGTAAAAGGGTCTGCGTTAGCGTCTCGCGGGCCAACGGGAACCTGCTGAAAATAAGGCTGGCGAATCCGGTCCACGAGCATTTTATCCAAAACGGCCTCGCAAGTGGCAGTGTCAAATAAGTCTCCAACAATACGCATGGAGAGCTCGAGAGTGGCAAGTTCACCTGGGGAGCTACACAGTTGGTGCCCGAAAGACGCGATTTGTTCTGTAGCCCGGATGCTAGGAAAATCGCGGAGAAACCGTCCGGCTTCTGCCCAGTGGACGGCGCAATCGGTGAGCTTCTCCAAGCCTGCCTCCGCCAAGAGCCAAGTGGCTGGCCCCACTGAAAAAATCCTTATGTTATTGGCGTAAATGCACCTAACAAAATCGAGTAGCGCAGGGGGATAATTCCCTTGCCATCCGCCACAGATAATTACGGTGTGAGGCTCAATATCGTCTGCAACGTAACGCGAATTTTGAAAAGTATCGTCAAGTGTCAGTTCAATCCCATCGCAAGAGCTGACCACCTTATTTGGCCATCCAAATGTACGGATGGGCGTTGCTTGATGAGTCGTCGATGCTGCATACCTCAATGGTCGCACGATTAACGCCATTGTTATCAGTGAGACTCCATCAATTACTATTATATCCACCCCCGAGTGAGGGACGGACGATTTTCTCATGTCGAATACGGTTTCTGGCACGCAACGCTCCGCAGTGTCGATTTTTTGCTGAGGACTGACCCGGCAATCTCGCCGAACTGACCCGCTTCTTGGGTATCTTAGGGCTGGGTGCGAGTGACCCTGGTCTTCTCTTTCATGGTTTGGCTCATGTGCCAGCATTCGTCATGCCCTTAAATGGCCAATTTGGGTCGCTCCCGCGGCGCTGTCACGGAATGGCTGCACGACTGAAACATCGTGAGATGTGATTTTCAGTCGGTTGTGAGGCCCCGGCTCGCATTTCGCAAGACGATATTAGGCTGTCGCCGCTGTCCACCCCGCCACATGGGGGGATGGGCAAGAACCGACGTAATCCCATCCTAATAGCACCTGTGAACAGCCAATGCCGGAATTGGCGGCCGGGACCATCAAGAGCCGATATGCGGTTGGCACGGCGACGATTTGCCGGGATCCGCGATTTCGATGTCCCGCCTTTTGCACCTTGGAAGCAGAAGAGTTGAGTGCGCCATCCCGATCATGAAAATAACCTGAAAGTGGTTTCATCGAAAAATCCTGAATCTAAAATATTAAATACATTTGAGTCAAACAAAGGAGGTTCTACGTATGTCGCGAGAAGGGGATCGCACGCTGCGAGATGGTTCCGTCGTGATTGTGACAGGCGGCGGCAGCGGAATCGGGGCGGCAGTCGCGGAACGGCTAATGGGGGTCAGCAGGGTTGTCGTTTGTGATCGAAGCGAGGCCTCACTCGATGTGGTGGCGGCGAAAACGAGAGCAGATACGGCTGTGATTGACGTCACCGACTACGGTGCGGCGCGCAAACTCGTCGCGGACTTGGTCGCTCGATATGGTCGACTGGACGGACTGGTTCTCAATGCCGGCATGGTCGTCGCCGCGCCGGTGGCTGATATGGCGATCGATGACTGGAACCGCCAGATCGACGTCAACCTGACCGCGCCCTTCGTTATGGCGCAGGCGGCGCTACCGCATCTCATCGAGAGCCGAGGGGCTATCGTGGCGGTGAGTTCGGTCGGCGCCGTGCAAACCGGCCCGGGACTTGGCGCATATGCGGCGGCTAAGGCTGGAATTGGCCAGCTCATGAAGTGTATCGCCTACGAAAATGCCCGCTTCGGGGTAAGGGCGAATACAGTGACGCCTGGATGGATCCGCACCGAGATGGGCGATGAGGAGATGAGGGCACTGCCGATTGGTGATGATCTGGAAGCCGCCTATCACAAGGTCAGCGAGCATGTGCCGCAGCGAAGGGCGGGGACCGCGATGGAGGCGGCGGAAGTCATTGCTTTCTTGCTTTCGCCTGCCGCGAGCTTCGTCAACGGTGCGGAGTATGCCGTGGATGGCGGGTCGCTGATTGCGAACTCAGGGATGACCTATTTCGACAGTCAGATGTGATATTTACGACAGGCCAAGCCCGACCGAGACGCCATGTGGGTTGTACATGCGAACTGATCCGTCCTGGTCGCCATCCGGCTGATGCTCGACCCAGTAGCAGGGTGCCGTCGCACTGGCCAAAGGGGCCGGTAGTTCGCCGGACACGCCCTCGCATCATCACACCGTCGCTATCGTCTTCCGATCGCTGACCATTGGCGGGAGTGATGATCTGTCCGGCAGTGTGGCCGTCGAGAACTTGGGCCTTGATCCAGTCAATCAGTCCTACGGTGACGTGCCGATCGGAGATGTGACCCCGATGCAGATCGGAACTGGACGCGGGGGCCCGTGGCGGTCGGTGAGGGCCGCCCAATCGGTGATCGCGGCCTTCCAGATCATAACTGAAGAACCACCCCGGTATGCTTGCTACCCCCCATCATTGGTCAGTCCCTCCGTGCAAATCATCTGAGGAAGGCAATCACCCTCGAAACGGCACCTCGACTACGCTTTTCAGCGGCCTCGATCCATAGCGGTCAAAGACGTAGACACGAAATGATAAATGCCTGAAATTAAAACGCCGAGCCCATGGCATTCTGGATAGCGAGAGAGGTTGGATTGGCGATCGCTTATCTGCGGGCATTGCACCGCAGCTCAAGCACGAACGGGCATTGGCCAGCTGATCAGCTTCGACTGTTTGGGACGATCGACACGGGTGTTTCCGACATCTTCAAGGAGGCGAGTGCGTCTGGCTGAATTCCATCGTCAGTGATGACTTCCTGCAGTTCCGCGACGTCGCAGAGCGTGCAGAAGCCAGGAACGGTGAACTTCGAGCTGTCAACCAGCAGGATTGTCTTTCTGGCAGCGGAGATCATGGCGCGCTTCATCGAAGCAACTTCCAAGGAACTGTCGGTGAGAAGCGTTCCAGTAACCGCCGATGCACCGGTCAGACAGATATCAGCATGAAGAGTTCGTATGAACTCCTCCCCGGGGTGGCCAGCTAAATTTCGAAAACCTGGCCGAATCGACCCGCCGGCCACGATCACACGCCATTGGCGAACCCCGGCACAAAATTGGGCAATATCGAGACTATTGGTAACGATAGTTAGCGGGATTTCGCGCTCTGCAGCGGCTCGGGCAGCCTCCATCACAGTGCTCGATCCGTCGAGTATCACGCTGTCGCCGGGACTCAATCTTCTGGCCGCCTCGCGACCAATTGCGACTTTTTCCGCGTGACGCAACTCGGCATTCACCTGTTCTTCCCGCTCAAATGTCGCTCGGGCCGGCTGGATCAGGTGAGCGCCGCCATGGGTTCGTTCGAGGTATCCACGGTCGACCAGATGTTCGAGGTCCCTACGGACCGTAGATTGCGAACCGCCGATCGTGTCGGCGAGTTCCTGAATACTGGCCGCGCCGTTAACTCGGAGGTGCTCAAGGATAAGGGCACGCCGCTTCGCGGGCAGAAGCTCAACTCGCTTGGTCTGCGTGTCCATTGAATCCATCGTGCTTGCGGTTCTGGTCTTTCCATTCCTACCAAATCGTGTAACCGCAATCCACCACGACCACCGCACCGGTCATCGCGCTTGAAGCGTCCGAAGCCAGGAAGAGGATCGGTGAAGCAATCTCGTCGGCTCGAGCGACGCGCTTCATTGGCGTCATATCCATCCAGATTGGCATGCGGTTGGATTGAGTGAACCCGCCCTGCGACATCGGCGTATCGACATAGGTGGGCGCCACACAATTCACTCGCACGCCGCGTTCAGCCCATTCACCCGCAAGGCTCTTGGTCATGTGGTGAACGGCAGCCTTTGCTGCATTGTAGTGGACTTGACGCTGCGGTTTGTTCGAAATCAGGCCGGACATCGAGCCCAGCGTTACGATGGATCCGCGCCCCCGCTCCAACATCGGCCGGGCGAACTCGCGACACGACCAATACGTTCCATTGAGGTCAACGTCCACTACCTTCAGCCAGACGTCATCCGTCATGTCTTCGCCGCCTGTATCGGGCCAGGCAATACCGGCATTGGCGATCAGGATGTCGACGGCGCCGTGTTTGGTGTTTGCCGCTCTCGCCGCCTCCGCAACCGCCTTTGAGTTCGTGACGTCGAGGACGACGGCTTCTACATCGTAGCCTTTTTGCTCCATCTCTCGGCGGCCCGCCTCGAGAACTTCGGTGTTCATATCTGAGATGATCACCTTCGCCCCGGCCTCGGCCAAAGCCTCTGCCGAAGACAGGCCTATGCCCCGGCCGCCGCCGGTAACAAATGCCGTGCGCCCATCGAGACGATACTTTTCAAGAAACATGAAGGACTGTCCTTACGCTCAGTGATTGCGATGGTTGAGAAGTGCCCGACCGTCAGGGCCGAACACATGAAGGCGATCGGGTGGAAAGGAAACGCGAACTGTATCACCCACTTGTCCCAGCGAAGCCTCTCCGGTCTTGACCGTCGCGAGCTTTCCGTTGCCGATGTCGATGTAAGTAAGGGTCTCGCCGCCGAGATGTTCTATCACCGTAATCTCGCCTCCGAGCGGGCCCTGGCTGTCGACGTTCAATGCCTCCGGTCGGATGCCGAGGGTAACGCGTGCGCCACGTGGTGGATCGACGGGAAGGGGAATGCGCTGCCCGCGGTTGTCTAGAATCGCCACCGCCTGTCCATTTTCCAGAGCTGTGTCAGCTTCGAACAGGTTCATCTTCGGAGAGCCGATAAACCCCGCTACGAACACAGTGGAAGGGTTCTGGTAGATTTCCATAGGGGTGCCGAGCTGCTCGATGACGCCCTTGTTCACGACGACGATCCGGTCGGCCATCGTCATCGCTTCCACTTGGTCATGCGTGACGTAAATCATCGTGGCGGAGAGTTGCTTGTGCAGGCGCGCAAGCTCGATACGCATCTGGATCCGAAGGGCCGCGTCTAGGTTGGAGAGAGGCTCGTCAAACAAGAACACTTTCGGGTCGCGGACAATGGCGCGGCCGATAGCGACTCGCTGACGCTGCCCGCCAGAAAGCTGAGCCGGGCGCCGTTGCAAGAGATGATCGAGCTGCAGAATCTTTGCGGCATCGTTCACTTTCCGGTCGCGCTCGGCCTTGCTGACCTTCGCCAAGCGCAGCGCAAAGCTCATATTGTCAGCCACGGTCATGTGGGGATAGAGGGCGTAGCTCTGGAAAACCATCGCCAGCCCGCGTTCGTCGGGACGAACCCTGTTCATGACTTGCCCATCGATCAGCAACTCGCCGCCCGATATGGATTCCAGACCAGCGATCATTCTGAGCAGCGTCGTCTTCCCGCAGCCCGAAGGGCCGACAAGGACGACGAACTCCTGATCCTTGATGTGCAGGTCAACGCCGCTTACGACCTCAAGGCCGCCGAAGGACTTGCGGATACCCTTCAAAGTTACGCTGGACAAAGTTTGTTCTCCTATTTCACGGCGCCGAAGGTAAGACCGCGGACGAGTTGTCTTTGCGTCATCCAGCCGAACACCAGGATCGGGCCAACCGCCAGCAACGAGGCCGCTGAAAGCTTCGCCCAGAACAGCCCCTCCGGGCTCGAGAAGGACGCGATGAAGGCGGTCAGCGGCGTCGCCTGGGAGGTGGATAGATTGATGCTCCAGAAGGCTTCGTTCCACGACAGGATAGTCGCGAGCAGACAGGTCGAGGCGATTCCCGGTAGGGTGAGCGGCAGGAGCAGCATCCAGAATTGCTGAAGCGGCCGGGCGCCGTCGAGCAATGCGGCTTCAAGGATTTCCCTCGGGACGTCCTTGAAGAATGTGAAGAGCATCCACACCACGATCGGAAGATTGATCAGCGTGTACATGGCGGTCAGGCCAATTCGGGTGTCCATCAACCCGACGCTTTGGAACATCAGGTAAATCGGGACCAGTACGCCAACGGCCGGCATCATCTTGGTCGACAGCATCCAGACGAGGATGTCCTTGGTTCTCTTGGTTGGATAGAACGCCATCGCATAGGCGGCTGGAAGGCTGATGAGCAACGCCAACAACGTTGACCCGCCGCAAATAACGACGCTGTTCATGAAGAAATGCGGATAGTTCGCGCGCTCGAAGACCGCCGAGAAGTTCTCAAGAGTCGGCCTAAAAAACAGGACAGGCGGAGACGAGATGGCTTGGTTCTCGGTCTTGAAGGCCGCCAGCGTCATCCACAAGATCGGGAAAGCCATCACCAGGCTGACGCCCCAGCCGAACACTGCCGTTGCTATTTTTTGAGCTGTGGACTGTTCCATCTCAGCGCTCCAGATTGTGAGCAATTGTGCGCACGAGGAAGAAGGCGACGATGTTTGCAAGCACTATCGCAACCACGCCACCCGCGGAAGCGCCACCGACATCGTAGTCAAGCAGCGCAGTTTTGTAGATCAGGAACGGCAATGTGGTGGTTGCTTCCCCAGGACCGCCGGATGTAGTCACAAGTATCTCGGCAAACACGGACAGCAGGAATATCGTCTCAATCATCACGACGATCGTCATGGATCGATAAAGATGAGGTAGGGTGATGTTCGTGAACAGCGTCCACCCGCGAGCTCCGTCCATGCGGGCGGCTTCGACCTGCTCGCGATCGAGCGACTGGAGGGAGGTCAACAAGATAAGTGTCGCAAAGGGAATCCACTGCCAGGCGACTATTATGCCGACCGAGATCAGCGGATAGTCGCTGAACCAGTCGATTGCTGGCAGGCCGACTGACTTGAGCATCCACGAGAACAGCCCGTTCACCGGGTGCATCAAAAGGTTCTTCCAAATAAGAGCGCTGACCGTTGGCATGACGAAGAAAGGTGCAATGCACAGAAGCCGAGCGATCCCGCGGCCGGGAAAGGGCGCGTCAAGTGCCATCGCGCAGGCGACGCCAAAAATGATCGTGGCAGCGAGAACGCCTACAACAAGCACAATGGTATTTTGCAATGCATGGAGGAGCGTCGGATCGGTAAGCAGGAATGTGTAATTGTCGAAGCCGGCAAAGCTGGTGCTGCTCGGATCGAGCAGATTGTAACGCCGCACCGAGAACCAGAGCGTCATCGCAAGCGGTACAATCATCCAGATAAAGAGCAGGATGACCGACGGCGCCATCAGCGGTTTCGTATTTATAAGCGGTCCCTCGTCGGAAATTACGGCGACCGTCTTGGCTTGGTTCTGTGACATGGGATTGTTGCCGTGTTCGAGCTGCTAGGAAAGCCGGGGTGGCAGCTCGGAAAACTGCCACCCCTTGACCGGCGACAGGGAGGCGCCGCCGATCAATATCGCACTGGGGACGGTTACTTCTTTGGATAACCCGCCTGCTTCATCGCCCTCGCAACGAGCGCTTGGGATTCCTTCAGAGCCTCATCGACGGATTGCTTGCCGGCGATCACAGCCGACATCTTTTGGCCAACAGCCGTTCCGAAGCTCTGAAATTCAGGGATCCCGACATAGGAGATGCCGCGATAGGGAACCTTATCCTGCGTCGCATCGGTCGGATTCGCCGTCTGGATGGTTTCCAGCGTCAGCTTCGCGAACGGCGCAGCGCTGATGTATTCCGGCGTCTCGTAGGTCGACGTACGCGTGCCGGGAGGCACGGCCGCCCAGCCATTGGCTTGGGCAACGAGTTTGATATAGTCCTGCGAGGTCGCCCAGTAGATAAACTTTTTCGCAGCGTCCCCATTCTTGGTCGAGGCAGGCACTGCCAAGGCCCATGACCACAAATAGTGGTTGCCCTTGTTGAACTTACCGACAGGCGGGTGAGCGTAGCCCAACTTGTCGGACACCTGGCTCAGCTTAGGGTCAGAAAGCATGCCCGCAGCAACCGTCGCGTCGACCCACATGCCGCACTTTCCGCTTGCGAACAGGGCCAAGGTTTCATTGTAGCCGTTGGAAGCGGCGCCAGGCGGGCCGTACTTCTTCAGCAGATCGACATAGGTCGAAACGCCTTCCTTCCACGGTGCGGTGTCAAGTTGCGGCTTCCATTCCATGTCGAACCAACGACCGCCATAGCTGTTCACGACGGGGCCGATCTGCCCCATGTTTTCACCCCAACCTGGCTTGCCGCGCAGGCAGACACCGTAGATGTCCTTGTCCTTGTCCGTGATTTTCTCCGCGAACTGGCCGATCTGTTCCCAGGTCGGCTGGTCGGGCATCTGAATGCCGGCCTTGTCAAAGAGATCCTTGCGATAGAACGTCATCTGGCTCTCGGCGTAAAACGGCAGGGCGTATAGCTTGCCGTCGATCGAAAGCCCGTCGCGGACCGATTTCAGGACATCATCTAGCTTGTAGTCGGCGGGGATGTTCGAGAATTCGGAAAGCCAGCCCTTCTCGCCCCAAAGTGGCGTCTCGAACATGCCGATCGTCATGATGTCGTACTGGCCGCCCTGGGTGGCGATGTCCGTCGTCACCTTTTGGCGAAGCACGTTCTCCTCGAGGATGACCCAGTTGAGCTTGATGTCCGGGTTCTTCTGCTCGAAGTCCTTCGAGAGTTTCTGCATGACGATCATGTCGTTGTTGTTGACCGTCGCGATAGTTAGCGTCGTTTCCGCCAGGGCTTGCGTTCCCAGAAGCGCCGTCGCGCCAAGCAGCAGTCCAATAAATGTTTTCTTCATTTTCTCCTCCAAAACGCCGGATGATGGCGCGTGCACGGACACCGCGTCCGAATTCCTGTTTCAAGAAAGCTAAAGCCAGGCGCCGTGCGCCTGGGTCTTGTGCCCGAGCACAAGCAGGCACCCGGCCGTAAAACTGTCGCCGAGACCTAGAGTTGTCTGGGGCCTTTCGAGGAAGGGGGCCGAACAGGCCACGAAGGTCCACTCGCCCCGGCGCGCATAGGCTTCGAACGGCAGCGGTTGGAATTCCGCTTCCGGTGCGAGCGTCACAACATCCACCGGGCTGCCGTTTGCGGCTCTGGCTGACGCGATCGCGCAGCCTGTCATCAATGCACTGAGCTCCAGATTCGGGTCGCTCTTGGTTACTGCTGCCGCCCATGTGTCCGCATGGACGCAAACGCGATCGAGACCCAGACGCTCGCCCAGCGAAATCATGGCATTCAAAGGAAGCTCGGCGTCAGGGTACATCCCGATGAGTTCGGAATGGCTCATTCCTATCGATGTGATCGATCCACGAAGATCTGCCAGGACCAGGCTCAGGGCTTCTTTGGATGAATATCCAGCCAATTCGAAATGAATTGTCTTCAACCCTTTGGCGCGCCAGGCTCGTGCGAGCGCAAAAAGCTTTTCGGAGGCTTGGGGCAGATCGGCAAAAGCTGTGTCATTCAGGCCAGACAGGAGGCCTGCTGCCGCGCTCGAAGCAAGGCGAACCGATAGCTTGTCGAACTCACTGTCGTCCTGGAGGCCGCGGTCTAGGAACCGGACAATAATGCGTGAAGAACGTCGCGGAATTACGTCGCCAATTGGCCTCCCTGCCGTGTACTCGAAGATGAATGTCTCAGGGACAGCCGGCTCGCGGGGCACGATCTCCGATGCATCAACTAGTTTGTCATGCTGAGCGACGAGCACTCCCGGCGGTATTTGTTTCAACATGAACGGGTGGCGGTCTTCCAATGCGATCACCGCACGCGCACCCAGCTTTGATAGCACCCATGCTGCCTGCGGTCCGGTCCCGCCAAGAGCATGACTCAGCGTGATCCTGCCCCGCAGCCAATCAGGACCTTCAGGCCAATCGAACTTGATTTCTCCGCCAACACCTCTGGCGGCACGATCCTGAAGCGTTTTGAAAAGATCGTGCGCTCGCGAAGCCGGTGGGGCGTTTGCCAAGGCATCCATGTCATGCATGTCAGCCCGAGCATCGACGACCGTGCTCATCCCGCAGAGGAACACCCCTTGGGAAAGAGGGCCACCCTGACAGCTCCCCGCCGCCTTGGGCAGCGACTGGATGGCAGCGGTCAGCGCTGAATAGCGCGAACGCCAATTGGCGCCCAGCGTCTCATTCATGCGAGTTCTCCTCCCAAGTCGAACGTTATCGCCTTCTCTAATCAATTTCTACCAAATTCTCTCACCGTGTCAATCATTATCAAAGCCAGATCGTGCAAGTTTTTCTAAATGTGCCAAAAATCTACCCTTTTGGCATCGTTAAGAAGCCAATCATGCGACGTATAAGGTCGGTTTTATGAAGTTGGATGAGCGGTCTGGGGAATTTTGAGGGCTTCTTTTAGCGGAATGCAGTCGGGAAGCCAACCAATAAGCGATTGTTTATATTGCATATCTTTGCCTTCTCCAGCCCTTTCACCCAACTTTTGCCAAATTTTTGGAGAGGAAAAGAAAGATATTGACAAAAATTGGTAGACCAAATTTAATGCAGGGACGCGGCGGCCTCGGTTGTCGACCGCTATCAAAAAACATCTCAAAGTTGAGGAAACTCTGATGGTAACTAGGCTCGATCGCAAGTTGGCGAACATCCGCGCAGGCCGCTACACACGGGCCGATTTCGTCATCGCCGATGCCAAGGACAGCGATGTCGGCGCCGGCGTGACCGCGACCGGCTTCGACTATTCGGTCAAGCCGCCGCGCCGCCGCAGCCGCCAGGAATTCATCGCCCAGATCGAGGCGATCATCAAACAGGACATCGTCGACATCATGCTGGTGTCGCAATCCAACCTCGAGCTTCTCGACGAGCGCGCCGCGTTCTTCGGCAGCGAAATGAAGCCCGCCATCCGTGGCAATCTGGAGACGATGTGCTGGGGTGCCGTGCGCCATGGCACCTACACGCAGACTGCGTCCCTTCCCTTCCGCGACGCGATCCTGACGCGCGCCATCGCCAATTACCCGACGCACGGCACCGACCTTGCCCTCTATTCGGTCTCCTTCAGCAACGATGTCGAGCTTGATCTCCGCGCCTTGAACGCCTTTGCCGAATTCCGCGCCGAGGCGGCGCGCACCGGCTTCAAATATTTCTATGAGGTGTTTAACCCGAGCGTCGATCTCGGCTTCAGCCGCGAGCAGATCGGCGAGTTCGTCAACGATAACATCATCAAGTCGCTGGCGAGCGTGCCGAAGGCCGAGCGACCGCTGTTCCTGAAGACGCCCTATAACGGACCGAAGGCGATGGAGGAGCTTGCCGGCTTCGATTCCGAGCTGATCGTCGGCGTGCTCGGCGGCGGTGCCGGCACCACGCGCGACACGTTCGAGCTCGTCGCCCAGTCGGAGCGCTACGGCGCCCGCCTTGCTCTCTTCGGCCGCAAGATCAACCTCGCCGAGGCGCCCCTGCAGCTGATCGTGCTGATGCGGGCCGTCGCCGACGGCACCATCGCTCCGGAGGAAGCGGTGCGCGCCTATCACGGCGAGCTGCAGAAGCTTGGACTGACGCCGAACCGGCCGCTCGCCGATGACCGGGCGATCACCGAAGAGGTGCTGACGTCAGCCGCTGCGAAAGCCGCCTGACGCCGAACCAATGAGCGATGACGGCAATTGCCGTCACGCTGTGGACGTGACCCGGTAATGGGTCGCCGCGCCCGCGAGTGGAGGCTCGCGATGCGCTTTATCTGGGAGCAAAAAAGGGAGGAATATGATGAGAAAGATGCTGTTTCTTGCGACGACGATCCTCGCCGCCGCTCTGTCTTCTGCCGCGGCCAACGCCGAACAGAAAGAGGTCACCGTCTGGTCCTGGTTCGTCCAGAGCACGATGCAAAAATCGATCGCCGCTTTCGAGAAGGCCCACCCCGACGTCAAGGTCAACTACACCTATTACAACTACTCGCCCGAATACATCACCGCGCTGAAAGCGGCGGCGGCTTCCGGGAGCCTGCCTGACGTGATCGGCCTGCAGCCGGGTTCGCTCACCCAGCAGTATCGCGAAAATCTCGAAGCGGTGAACGAACGCGCCGCCAAACAGTGGGGCGACAAGTGGGCGGAGAAGGTATTCCCCGTCAACCGCAAGCAGATGCTGATGGGCAATCCGAAGGGCGATGAGAACTATTACATCATTCCGCAGGAGTCCCAGGTTCTGTGCATCTGGTACAACCGCAAGATCTTCGAAAAGCTCAAACTTTCGGCTCCCAAGACCTATGACGAGTTGAAGGCGGCGGCCAAGGCGCTGACGGACAACGGCTATATTCCGATGTTCCAGGGCGCGGCCGATGGCTGGCAGAACGAGAACGTTTTCCTGATGCTCGCCAACCAGTTCTCAGCCGGCATCGTCGACAAGGCGCAGGCCGGTGAAACACCCTGGACCGCGCCGGAACTCGTCGCCGCCATGAAGGCCTGGAAGGGCCTGTTCGATGACGGCATCTTCCAGCAGGGCGCGCTGGGTGCCCACGCCTATCCGACCGGCGCGCAGCTCTTCGCGCAGGGAAAGGTCGGCATGATGGCGCTGGGTTCCTGGTGGATGCAGGAAAGCAAGTTCCCGCCGCCGCTGTCGGAATTCGTGCAGAACATGGATGGCTTCGACTTCTTCTACCTGCCTCCG
Source organism: Mesorhizobium sp. ZC-5 (assembly GCF_025753855.1). Classification (GTDB taxonomy): domain Bacteria; phylum Pseudomonadota; class Alphaproteobacteria; order Rhizobiales; family Rhizobiaceae; genus Neomesorhizobium. Next base: position 138,623 of record NZ_JAOWPT010000014.1, on the reverse strand, counting down.
GTCAAGGACGGCAATTCCGCCAGCCCGCCGGTCGGCGGCATCGACATCGGCTACGGCCTGACCAAGAATGGCGGCAAGAATCCGGAGGCCTGGACCTTCCTTGCCGAACTGACCGATGGCGTTGGCCTGCAGGAAGCGCTGAACGATCTCAACGACCTGCCGGCCTTTGATGGCAATGCGCCAAAGGGCGACATCACCGACCACGTCAAGGAGATGTCGGCCCGCTTCATGGCCGACCTGCCGAAGGCCGAGAACCAGCGCTTCGCCTCACCGGCGGTCGCCGAAGCGCTCGACAATGCGCTTGCCGGCGTCGCGGCCGGCAGCGTCGAGCCGGAAGCGGCACTTGCCGGCGTCCAGGCAGCGACCGAGAAAGCTCTCGCGGCGAAATAGCCCAAGACCAACTGCCGGGCGCGGAGACGCGCCCGGCCCTTTTTCAGTGTAAGATGGCGAGCATCATGAGCGCAGAGGCCATGCGAGCCGGAGCTGCCGTCGCGGCGGTGAGACGGCGATCGGCATCGAGAGCTTCGACGCTCTATCTCTTTGCCCTGCCGGCAACGCTGCTGTTTGTCGTCTTCGTCGCCTATCCCATCCTGTGGGTTGCCGAGCAAAGCTTCTATGCCGGCAGGACGGATGGCGCAGCGGTGTTTGCCGGGCTTGCCAACTACAGGAGCGTTCTCAGCGATCCGACCTTCTGGATCGTGGTGCGCAACATGGCGCTATGGTGCGTCATCACCATTCCCGTGCAGATGCTGATCGGCGGCCTGCTCGCCTATTTCATCGAGCGCCACACGCATGCGCTGCGCGGCTTCTTCCGCACCATGTTCTTCCTGCCGGTGGTGACCTCGGTCTCGGTCATCAGCCTGGTCTGGGTGCAGATCTACGCGCCCTATTACGGCATCGCCCAGGAATATCTCAGGCATGTCGGCATCGTCATGATGACATCGCCGATCGGCGACCCGAAGACCGCGATCTACGCGCTGATCGTCGTTAACATCTGGCAATGGACCGGCTTTTCGATGCTGATGTACATCGCCGGCATCGCCAATTTGCCGAGCGAGGTGCTCGATGCCGCCCGCATCGATGGCGCCAAGGGCTGGCGGCTTGCGGTGCATGTCATCGTGCCGATGCTGGCGCCAGCGACGAAATCGCTGCTGCTGCTCGGCGTCATTGGCACGCTGCAGACTTTCCCGATCGTGCATCTAATGACCGGCGGCGGTCCAAACCGGGCGAGCGAAGTGTTCGGCACCTTCATCTTCAAGCAGAGTTTCGTGCTGGGCGACACCGGAAGCGGCGCGGCGCTTTCGGTCATCGTCCTGGTAATCGCGCTCGCATTGTCGCTGATCCAGATCGCGGTGCTCGGCGCCCGCCTGTCGCCAGCGGGGAAGGAGAAGCCATGATGGCGCCGCTCGCCCGCAGTCGCATGCGTGGCGTGGTCATCCATGCTGTCCTCTTCATCGTGCTCGGCTTTTGGATGGTCCCGCAGGTCTACATGCTGTCGATCGGGCTGCGCACACCAGCACAGGCCTTCGACGCTGCGCTTTTCACCTGGCCGGTGACCTTCGACAATTTCGTCACCGTGATCCGCGACAATCCGCTGGGCGGCATTTTCCTCAACAGCCTGATCATCACCGTCGCGACGGTGGCGATCGTGGTCGCGGTCTCCTCGCTGTTTGCCTTCGCCTGCGCGATCCTGCGGCTGAAGGGCTCGATGCTGCTCTATACGACCCTTCTGACCACACTCATGGTGCCGCTCGCCTCCATGGTGCTACCGCTCGCCATCCTGCTCAAGAATTTCGGCTGGGTGAACACCTATATCGGCCTCATCCTGCCCTATGCGGCGCTCGGCGTGCCGTTCGCCATGGTCATCCTCAAGGCCTTCATGGAAGACGCGCCGCGCGAGCTTTTCGAGGCCGCGCGGGTGGATGGCTGCAACGCCTGGCAGACTTACTGGCATGTCGCCCTGCCTCTCGTGCGGCCAGCACTGGTCTTCGTCACCATCTGGCAGTTCATCGTCACCTGGAACGAGTTCTTCCTTGCCCTCATCGTCCTGACCAGAAGCGAGATGAAGACGCTCACCATCGTGCCGATGCAGTATTCCGGCCTCTACATGGCCAACCCCGGTGCGCTCTTCGCCATCCTGACGCTGATCGCGCTCCCCCTCATCCTCCTCTATGTGCTGGTGCAGCGCGCCTTCGTGCGCGGCCTGCTGGCCGGCGCGGTGAAAGGTTAGGCCCATGGCGACGCTTTCGATCGACAAGGTCACCAAGGCCTTCGGCCACACCACGGTCATTCCGGAACTGTCGCTGACCATCGAGGATGGCGAGTTCTGCGTGCTGGTCGGACCGTCGGGCTGCGGCAAGTCGACTTTGCTGCGCATCATCGCCGGGCTGGAGCCAATCAGCTCTGGCCGCATCCTGGTCGACGGCGTCGACATGAGCGGTGCCGAGCCGCCGGAACGGGGCGTGGCGATGGTGTTCCAATCCTACGCGCTCTATCCGCATATGAATGTCGACCGCAACATCGGCTTCGGCCTGAAGATCGCCCGCACGCCGCTCGCCGAGATCGTCGAACGCGTCGGCCGCGCCGCCGACAAACTGCGGCTCGGCTCCTATCTCAAGCGCAAGCCGCGCGAGCTTTCCGGCGGCCAGCGCCAGCGTGTCGCCATCGGCCGCGCCATGACGCGCAAGCCAAAGCTCTTCCTGCTCGACGAGCCGCTCTCCAATCTGGATGCTGCGCTGCGCGTCGGCATGCGCGTCGAGATTGCGCGGTTGAAGGCGGAGCTTGCCTCGACCATGGTCTATGTCACGCATGATCAGGTCGAGGCGATGACGCTCGCCGACCGCATCGTGGTGATGAATGGCGGGCGCATCGAGCAGGTCGGCGCGCCGCTCGAGCTCTATCACCGGCCGGCCAATCTGTTCGTCGCCGGCTTCATCGGTTCTCCGGCGATGAATTTCCTGAAGGGCTGTGTCGACAAGGTTGAAGGCAATCAGGTGACGATCAGCCTAGACCTCGGGCTTTCGCTGACGATGCCGGTTTCGAAGCCACCGCAGGCGGGCGCCGAAGTGACGGTCGGCATTCGGCCTGAACACATCGTGCTGTCCGCCGAGGGGCAGGCCGATGCGTTCATCGTGCACGCAAGCGTGGTCGAACTGTTGGGCAGCGACACCTTCATCTATGTGCGCGACGGCGAAGAGAGCCTGGTCATCCGCGACAGCGGTGGCCGCATGGCACGCGCGGGCGATCGTATCGCCATCTCCTTGCCGCCGCGCGCCTGCCATCTCTTCAACAAGGCAGGTCAACGAATTTCCGATGCGACGGCAGTTACCGAGCCCGCCTGAAACGCGTTTGAAGAACATCACAAAGAGGGAACCATGACGGATTTTCACGGACGCAATATTCTGGTGACGGGCGGCAGCGGCGGCATTGGCGGCACCACCGTGCGGCATCTGGTCAAGGCCAACGCCAATGTGATCGCCGCCGGGCGCTCGCAAGAGGCGCTAGCGGCAATCGCCAGGGAGACGGGTTGCCGCACAGTGACCTTCGACCTCGCCTCCGAGAACGAGATCCGCGATGCGCTCGAGGGCCTCGACCTCTGGGGCGTCGTCAATTGCGGCGGCTTCGGTGGCGAGATCGCGACGCCGATGGACACCGACATCGCCATCTTCGACAAGGTCATCACCGTCAACGCGCGCGGCGCGCTGCTGGTCACCAAATACGCGACGCGGCAGATGGTGGCGATCGGCAAGGGCGGCGCCATCGTCAACGTCTCTAGCCAGGCGGCGCTGGTCGCGCTCGACGGCCACATCTCCTACGGCTCCTCCAAGGCCGCACTTGAGAACATCACCCGTTGCTCGGCCCTGGAACTCGGCAAATACAACATCCGCGTCAACAGCGTGAACCCGACCGTGGTGATGACGCCGATCTCATCAGGCCATTGGAGCCAGCCGCATGTCGCCGAACCCTTCCTGAAACAGATGCCGCTCGGCCGCTGGGCGACCGAAGACGAAGTCGCCGGCCCAATTGTCTTCCTGCTCAGCGACGCCGCCTCGATGATCACAGGCATCCACCTTCCCATCGACGGCGGCTACACCTGCCGATGAGGAAGCGCGGTCCGAGGACTATGAAGCTGACGGCCGTACACAGCTGGACGAGAATGAGGAGACCCGCCTTGCCACGCTGAACGAGTTTGTCATGGAGCCGCTCCACGACATCGCCGAAGGCGATCTGCTCCGCCCAAGTACGGACCTTCAGCCCCGCGACCCGGGGGTCTTCACCTGCTTCTAGCCAGCGGCTCCATATTGCTATTAGATGGCCCCTCCCGGACCACATTCCCTATTTCAGCCAGCCGCGAACGCTGTTCACCATCGCGGATGTCGAAGTCCCATAGCAGTCGTCTTTCGCTCGGGTCGATCCGCTTACTGGGCGTCTATTCATAACTGCTTAGCCGCGGCGCCCGCTCGGCGCCAGGGAATGGACGCTTGGACTTTCTGGTCGTGATGGGGCATAGCCGCCATCGGCAAAACTGAGATCGGTCAGCGGCTGGTTTGAAGAGCAGGGTAACTCTTGCGCCTGCCGGCCCCCCCTACCTCCGCGCGAAGGCAACCAGCCTGCTGCTACAAACGTTCGAGCGCCAACGCGATGCCTTGACCTACGCCAACGCACATTGTCGCGAGCGCGCGCCTGGCGCTGCGCTCCTTCAGTTCGAGCGCCGCGGTCCCGGTGATGCGCGCGCCCGACATTCCAAGCGGATGCCCCAGGGCGATCGCTCCACCGTTAGGATTGACGCGGGACGGGTCATTTAGGCCGAGTTCGCGCAACACGGCAATCGCCTGTGAGGCGAAAGCCTCGTTGAGCTCGATCACATCGAAATCAGTCGGCTCGAGGCCGAGCCGTGCGCAAAGTCTGCGGGTCGCTGGCACAGGCCCCATGCCCATGACGCGTGGCTCGACGCCGGCTGTTGCGGCACCCAACACCCGGGCGATCGGCGTCAGGCCATGCCTTTTCGCCGCCGCTTCCGAAGCGACGATCAGCGCGGCCGCACCGTCGTTGACGCCGGAGGCGTTGCCGGCCGTGACCGTGCCGCTCTGGCGGAACGGTGCCGGCAGCTTCGCCAGCGCCTCGACAGTCGAGCCGCCGCGTGGGTGCTCGTCTCGGTCAACAACCACGGGATCGCCCCTGCGCTGCGGGATCATCACGGCGACGATTTCCTTCGCCAGCCGGCCATTGTCCTGCGCCGTGACGGCCCTTGCCTGGCTGCGCGCGGCAAAGGCGTCCTGGTCTTGCCGGGAAACCTTGAAGTCTTCGGCCACATTTTCCGCCGTCTCCGGCATGGATTCGATCCCGTATTGCTTTTCCATGAGGGGGTTTGCGAAACGCCATCCGATGGTGGTGTCGTAAATCTCGGCCTTGCGTGAGAAGGCGGCATCGGCCTTCGGCATAACGAAGGGCGCGCGGCTCATCGATTCGACCCCGCCGGCGATCATCAGTTCCGCCTCGCCGGCCTTGATTGCGCGGGCGGCGGCAATGACGGCATCCATGCCCGAACCGCACAGCCGATTGATGGTGGTCCCGGACACCTGGACTGGAAGTCCGGCCAGAAGCAGCGCGATGCGCGCGACATTGCGATTGTCCTCGCCCGCCTGATTGGCGCAGCCAAAGATTACGTCGTCGATCTCAGCCCAGTCCATTGAGGCATTGCGCTGTATCAGCGCCTTCAGTGGGATCGCGGCAAGATCGTCCGCGCGCACTGCCGACAGGACACCACCGAACCGGCCGATCGGCGTGCGGACATAGTCGCAGATGAAGGCTTCAGGCATGGCTGTCCCTTTTGAGCCGGGCCTGAAACATCGGGCCGCCCTTGTGGGCGGGGAAGCCATAGCCGTTGATCATGACGAGGTCGATGTCGCCGGCACTCCCGGCGATGCCCTCCGATAGCAACACGCTCCCTTCGTCCGCCATCGAGCGGAGCAGGTGCGCCACGATCTCGTCGGCGGAGAACTGGCGCGGCACGATCCCCTTCGCCTTCCGCGCCGTCTCGATGAGGGCCGTGACCTGCGGATCGACCGTCTTCTCGCCCGACGAATAGGTGTACCAGCCGCAGCCGGTCTTGCGGCCGAGGCGGCCCGCCTCGCACAGCTGGTCGGCGATCTCGACATAGCGTTCGTTCGGGTTGCGCGTGGCCGCCTGCCGCTTGCGCCGCGCCCAGGCGATCTCCAGTCCGGCCATATCGTTGACGGCGAAGATGCCCATCGGAAAGCCCCAGGCTTCCAGTGCGGCGTCGATCTCTTCCGGCATGGCGCCGTCCTCAACCATGAATTCGGCTTCGCGGCGATAGGCGGAAAAGATACGATTGCCGATGAAGCCTTCTGCCGCGCTGCATACAACAGGCAGCTTGCCGAGCCGCTTGGCGAAGGCGAGGGCTGTGGCAAGCACGTCCAGCCGGGTCGCCGCGCAATCGATAACTTCGACGAGGCGCATGACATTTGCAGGCGAGAAGAAATGCAGCCCGACGATCCGCTCGGGATGGATGGTCGCCGCGGCGAGTTCATCGGGATTCAAATAGCTGGTGTTGGTGGCCAGAATCGCGTCGGGCCGGACGACGCCGTCGAGCCGCTGGAGCAGGTCGGTCTTGATCGCAAGATTGTCGAACACCGCCTCGATCGCCAAGTCGACCCCGGAGAGCGCCGTCAAGTCGGCGGTGGTGGCGAGCCGTTGCAGGCAGGCCTTGCGCGCGTCCGGCGTGAGGCGGCCCGACTGCGCCGCCTTGCCAAGGAGGCCGACAATGCATGTGCGGCCCTTTTGCGCGTCATCGTCCGTTTGCTCGACGCCGATCACGCAATAGCCCGCCGTAAGGGCCGAGACGGCGATGCCCGAACCCATCAGGCCGAGCCCGACGATGCCGACCGTGACGACGGGGCGCGGACTGATGCCCTCCAGTTTCGCTACCTTGCCGGCTTGCCGTTCCGCGAAGAAGACGTGGCGCAAGGCGGCCGCCTCGTCGGAATCACGCAGCCGCAGGAATGTCGTGCGTTCGTCCGCGAGGCCTTTCTCGAGGCTGGTGAGGGCAGCAGCCCTGACCAGCCTGACGGCTTCGGCCGGCGCGACCTGCCCGCGTGCCTTGGCCAGTACTTTGCTAGCCATGGCCTCAGTCTCGGCTTCGTCCGCCGGCACGACGGCCAACTCGCCAGTACGCCTCAGCGGCGCGTTCGCCATGCCATGCGCCAATGTGACGGCTTCCGCGACCGCGTCGTCGGCCAAGGCGTCGATGAGACCGAATCTCTTCGCCTCATCGGCTTTGACGCTGCGACCGCTGCCGATCATCTCCACTGCGTGGGCAGTCCCGACGAGACGCGGCAGCCGCTGTGTGCCTCCCGCGCCAGGCACAATGCCGAGCTTGACCTCGGGCAGGCCGAAGATCGCCGCCGCGCTTGCGACCCGGCCATGACAGGCGAGTGCAATCTCGGCACCGCCACCGAGTGCCGCGCCGTTAATGGCTGCGACGACCGGCTTGTCGGATTGCTCGATTCGTTGTGTCACATCCGGCAAAATGGGTGCCACCGGGGGTGTTGCGAATTCACGAATGTCTGCGCCGCCCACGAACACTCTGCCGGCTCCCGTGATGACGACGCCGGCCGCACCTTCCAGGCTTACAGCATGGTCGAGGGCCCGGCAGAGGCCTTCCCTGACATCGGTGGACAGAGCATTGACGGGCGGATTGTCGATCGTGACAACAAGGACACCGTCGCGGATGCTGCCGTATACGCTCCCGGAAAACCGTGTGACGTCCATCGGCCGAGCCTTATTCCGGCACGACGGCGGTCGCCTGGATTTCGATCCTGGCGCGATCCTCAACCAGCGCCAAGACCTGCATGGCCGCCATTGCCGGGAAATGCCGGCCGATGATCTCGCGATACGCTTGGCCGATAGCGCCCAGATTTTCGACGTATTCCTTCTTGTCGATGAAATACCAGGTCATGGAGGTGATGTGATGCGGCACGGCGCCGCCGGATTTCAGCACGGCGACGATGTTCAGAAGCGTTTGGCGTACCTGATCCACAAAATCGTCGGTCTCGAACTGGCAGCGCTCGTTCCAGCCGATCTGCCCGCCCACGAAGATCGTGCGGCCACGCGCCGCGATCCCGTTGGCATAGCCGACGGGCTGTTCCCATCCTATGGGCTGCAGGACGCGATGGGGCGAGGCAGTTGCTGCGGCTTTGCTGTTCGGTGTGGCGGTCATTAGAGATCCATTAGTTTGAAAAGGCGGCGATGCCGGTAATGGCACGGCCGATGACCAGCGCGTGAATGTCATGCGTACCTTCATAGGTGTTCACGACCTCCAGGTTGACCAGATGGCGGGCGACGGGGAACTCGTCCGAGATACCATTACCTCCCAGCATGCCGCGGGCAGTGCGGGCTATGTCGAGCGCCTTGCCGCATGAATTGCGCTTGACGATGGACGTCAGTTCGGTTGCCGGGTGCCCTTCCTCCTTGAGCCGGCCAAGCCTCAGGCAGGTCTGCAGGCCAAGCGCGATTTCCGTTATCATGTCGGCCAGCTTCTTCTGAATGAGCTGGTTGGCCGCGAGCGGACGACCGAACTGGTGGCGGTCGAATAGCAAGACTCGGCGGCACCCACGCGCCCCGGGCAATGCCGAAGTGGACAGAGTTCAGGCAGGTGAAAGGTCCCTTCAGGCCTGCAACATCCGGCAGCATGTTTTCGGCCGGAACGAACACGTCGTCCGTGACGATCTGGCCGGTTATGGAGGCGCGCAGGCCGACCTTGCCGAGTATGGCGGGGGCGGAGGGGCCCTTCCAGCCCTTCTCCAGTACGAAGCCCCGGATAACGCCTTCGTCGGTCTTGGCCCAGACGACGAAGACATCGGCGATCGGCGAATTGGAGATCCATGTCTTCGAACGCGTCCTTCTGCATGATGCCAATGGCGTTGCAGACCAGGGGTTCGTGCCAATCACCATCGACACCGGAAAGGAGAAATCCGCCTTCCGCCTTGCGTGCCCGGGTCGCCATCGAACCGGGTTCCGAGCCGTGGTCGGGTTCGGTCAGGCCGAAGCAGCCGATCTGGGTGCCCGCGGTCAGGCCGGGCAGGTATCTGCGCTTCCGCTCATCGCTGCCGAAGGTGTGGATCGGAACGATGACCAGCGAGGACTGCACGCTCATCATCGAGCGGTAGCCGGAATCGATGTGCTCGATCTCGCGTACGATCAGCCCGTAGGAAACATAGTTCCGGCCCGCGCCGCCATACTTCTCGGAGACGGTCGGTCCGAGCAGGCCTAGCTCGCCCATTTCGACGAAGATCGACGGGTCCGTTTTCTCGTGCCGGAAAGCGTCCTGCACGCGTGGCAGCAATTTGTCCAGTGCGTAGGCCCGCGCCGTATCGCGCACCATGCGCTCTTCCTCGCTCAGTTGCCCATCGAGGTTGAACGGGTCCTGCCAGTCGAAATGCGCTTTCGCAGCATGCATATGTCAGTCTCCTATCTGGTCGAAGCCTTCATCAGCTCGCGGCCGATGATCAGCTTCTGCACCTCGGTGGCGCCCTCGTAGATGCGCAGGGCGCGGATTTCCCGGTAAAGTCGCTCGGTGATCTCGCCGACCTGCACGCCGCGCCCGCCGAACAGTTGCAGTGCCTGATCGATAACCCATTGCGCGTTTTCGGTGGCGGTCAACTTTGCCATGGCAGCCTCGCGGGTGGTCGGCAGCTTCTGCACGTCGCGTCGCCAGGCGGTGCGCAGCGTCAGCAATGAGGCGGCGTCGATGGCCGTCGCCATCTCGCCCAGCGTGCTCTGCGCTGTCGGCAGGTCTGCCAGTGTCGCTCCGAACATGTTCCGCGACCTTGCATGGGAAACGGCCTCGTCCAATGCGCGGCGCGCAAAGCCGAGCGCCGCGGCCGCGACGGAGGGACGGAAGATGTCCAGCGTGCGCATAGCGATCTTGAAGCCTTCGCCAGGCGCGCCGAGCAGGTGGGAAGCGGGCACACGCAGCCCTTCGAAGCGGATGCGCGCCAGCGGATGTGGCGCGATGGTCTCGATCCGTTCCGCGATCGTGAACCCCGGCGTGCCGGCGAAGACGACGAAGGCGGAGATGCCGCGCGTGCCTGCCGCCTCGCCCGTGCGCGCGAACACGCTGTACACGTCCGCGATGCCGCCATTCGAGATGAATATCTTCTCGCCGTCGATGACGTATTCGCCCCCGTCACGCCGAGCAATGGTCGACATGGAGGCGACATCCGATCCGGCCTCCGGCTCGGTCAATGCGAATGCGGAGATCAGTTCGCCCTTCGCGATCTTCGGCAGGATGCGCGCCTTGATTTCGTCCGACCCCTCGAGGCTGACGGCCCCCGTGCCCAGGCCTTGCATGGCAAACGCGAAGTCCGCCAGCCCGTCAGCGTAAGCCAGCGTCTCACGGATGATGCAAAGCGCGCGGCTGTCGATCTCTTCCGACGCCCCGCCATAAGCACAAGGAACGCAATGGCGCAGGATGCCTGCGGCGCCGAGCTTTCTGACCAGGGCCTTGCAGGCCGCGTCCGCGTCGTTGTGGTCGATCGCGCCCAGGCCGCCGGCGGCGATGAAGGCGTCGAGTTCAGCCGCCAGCGCGCGGTGTTCGCCGCCCAGGAACGGCCAGTCAAGATGGTCTCGGGTCGGACCGCGCATGGCGGGGGCAACCACGGTCAGTTTCCCTCGAAGACAGGTTTCGCTTTGGCGGCAAAGGCCTCGAAAGCGCGGCGGAAATCGCCGGTCGCCATGCAAATCGCCTGTGCTTGCGATTCCGATTCAATGATCTCCTCGAGACCCATCGACCATTCTTGTTCAAGCATCTTCTTGGTCATCGAGTGCGCGAACCAGGGGCCGTCCGCGAGATTGCGGGCGAAACGCTGCGCTTCGCCCAGCAGGGCGCCCCGGTCGTGCAGGGTGTTGTAGAACCCCCAGGCGTATCCTTCGGCCGCCGTCATGGCCCGGCCGGTGAAGAGCAGCTCCGCCGCGCGGCCCTGTCCGATGATACGCGGGAGCATGCCGCAGGCGCCCATGTCGGCTCCGGCCAGCCCGACGCGGGTGAACAGGAAGGCGGTCTTCGCCTCGGGCGTCGCAAGGCGGCAGTCCGCCGCCATTGCCAGGATGGCGCCGGCGCCGGCGCAGATGCCATCCACCGCCGCGATGACCGGCTGCGGGCAGGCGCGAATCTGGCGCACCAGGTCGCCGGTCATGCGCGTGAAGGCGAGCAGGTCGGGCATCTGCATCGTGGTCAGCGGCTCGATAATGTCGAAGACATCGCCGCCAGACGAGAAATTGTTCTCCGCGCCCGTCAGCACCACGGCCCGCACATCGCTGGCGCGGTGCAGCGCGCGGAACAGGTCGCCCAGTTCCTCGTAGCTGTCGAAGGTGAGCGGGTTCTTCTTCTGCGGCCGGTCGAGCGTTATCGTGGCGACGCGTCCATCCTCGTCCGTTTCGAACCGGAAATGAGTGGCCCTGTGGCCCTTGAAAGGACGCTTCTTGTCCTGCATGGCGTTGGTCATCGATCGTCCTCCTTCTCGTAACAACGACCACCACTGGACAGGCGGTAACCGCTTGCGCTGTCCTGCCGTCAGTCGTTCGCCGACGGCGGCAGGAACTCCACCTCGTGCAGATTGTCGAAGAGACCCTTCAGCTTTCCGGTAGGCGAGACCCAGAACAGCGCGCGCGCCGGCTTGTCAGACTTGTTGAAATAGCCGTGCGGAATGCCGCGCGGCATGTGCACCAGATCGCGGGCCTTGGCCTTGGACCATTGGCCGTCGAGCTTCAGGTCCAACTCGCCCTCCTGCACGAGTATGAACTCGTCCTGCGTCGGATTGACATGCGCCGACACGAACTGGCCGGGATCGCTGTTGGTCTCGAATGCAAATGTGGATTCGCTGATAGCCTTGGCGAAGTATTGCTGGCCGAGGATGTTCCATTCCGTGCCATCGAAGCCCTCGCCGTCTCTGGTGATGCCCTTCTTCAGTGCGGTCGCGTCGGTCATCGTCGTTTCCTCACTGCTTCAACCAACCATGATCTCGCCGCCGGCGACCGGTATCGCCTGGCCGGTGATCGACGTAGCCTCCTGCGAAGCGAGCCACAGGACGGTATGGGCGACTTGCTGCGGCGTCACCAACCTGCCCTGCGGGTTGCTGCGGGCGAGCGTCGCGCGCGCGTCTTCAGCTGAACGGCCCGTCTTGCCGGTTATGGTCTCGACCGCGCCGTCGAGCAGCGGGGTGTCGGTGAAGCCGGGGCATACGGCGTTGACGGTGACGTCGGTGCGCGCCAGTTCAAGCGCCAGCGCCCGCGTCAGCCCGACGACGCCATGCTTGGAGGCGCAATAGGCCGTTACATAAGCGTATCCCGTCAGCCCAGCCGTGCTGGCGACGTTGACGATGCGACCCTTGCCGGCGCGTTTGAGCGAGGGAAGCGCCGCCTGGGTTACCAGATAGGTGCCGGTGAGGTTGATGCCGATCACCCGGTTCCAGGTTTCGAGCCCGGTCTTCTCGAACGGCGCGGATGGCGCTTCGCCGGCACAGTTGACCAGCACGGCGATGTCGCCGAGGCGACCGACCGCTTCGGCAATGCCGGCCTCGACCGAGGCCTGATCGGTGACGTCGAAGCCGGCCACGACGAAGGCTTCACCACCGGCGGCGGAAACCTCGTCGCCCACGGCTTCCAACGGCGCCGCCCGGCGGCCGGCGAGGCTGACACGATGGCCTTTGGCGGCAAGCGCCAGCGCGACGGCCTTGCCGATGCCGCTGCCGGCGCCGGTGACAAGGGCGTGGCGCACCGTCATGCCTTGCCCGCCGGCGCCGGCGCAGGGCTCGCGCCGCGCGCCAGATTGTTCACATATTGCGCGCGCGCCGAATGATACTGTTTTGGCCAACTCTGCTCGGCATAGCCGATCTTGGCCGCCTCATGCATGACGAAGGACGGGTCGGCGAGATGCGGGCGGGCGACGGCACAGAGGTCGGCGCGCCCCGCGGCGATGATCGAATTGGCGTGGTCGGCCTCCGAGATTGCGCCGACGGCAATCGTCGGCACCTGGATCTCGTTGCGGATCTTGTCGGAGAAGGGCGTCTGGAACAGACGGCCGTAGACCGGTTTTTCCTCCTTCACTACCTGGCCCGACGAGCAGTCGATCAGGTCGGCGCCGGCCTCCTTGAACATCCTGGCGAAGATCGCTGCGTCCTCCGGCATGTTGCCGCCTTCGAACCAGTCGTGGGTGGAAAGGCGCACCGAGATCGGCCGGTCGTGTGGCCAAACGGCCCGCACGGCACGGAAAACCTCGAGCGGGAACCGCGCGCGATTCTCGTGGCTGCCGCCGTATTCGTCCTCGCGCAGATTGGTCAGCGGCGACAGGAAGCTCGACAGCAGGTAGCCGTGCGCGGCATGAAGTTCGAGAATGTCGAAACCGATGTCGGCGGCGCGCTTCGTCGCGGCCACGAAGTCGGCCAGCACGCGGTCCATATCGTCCCGCGTCATGGCGCGCGGCACGTCCGAATGCTTGAGATAGGGCAGGGCAGAGGCCGAGATCAGCGGCCAGCCGCCGTCCTCGACCGGCTGGTCGATGCCCTCCCAGGCAACTTTCGTTGCTCCCTTGCGGCCCGCATGACCGATCTGAATCCCGATTCTCGCAGGCGTCTCGCGATGGACGAAATCGACGAGCCGCCGGAAGGCCTGGGCCTGTTCGTCGTTCCAGAGGCCGAGGCAACCCGGCGTGATGCGGGCGTCGGGCGACACGCAGGTCATTTCCGGAAAGACCAGCGCCGCGCCGCCCATGGCGCGCGCGCCGAGATGGACGAGATGGAAGTCGTCGGGCAAGCCGTCGGTGGCCGAATACATCGCCATTGGTGAGACGACGATGCGGTTCTTCAGCGTCAGGCCGCTGATCGTGAAAGGCGTGAACATCGGCGGCGGCACCGATCCGTTCGGCCCAGGATCGACACCGGCGCGCACGGCGAACCAGCGCTCGTAGCCTTCCAGCCAGTCCTTGTCGCGCAGGCGCAGATTCTCGTGGCTGATGCGCTGCGAGCGGGTCAGCATCGAATACATGAACTGTTCCGGCTCGAGCTGGTCGGCATAGCGGGTGCCGACCACCTCGAACCACTCCATCGCGTTGCGCGCCGCGTTCTGAATGCGGGCGACGTCGACGCGGCGGATCTCCTCGTAGGCGTCGAGCACGGACGGGATCTTCTTCGCATCATGTCCGACGATGTCGAACTGGCGGGTCAGCTCGATGGCATCGTCTATGGCGAGCTTGGTGCCCGAGCCGATGGCGAAATGCGCCGTGTGTGCGCTGTCGCCCATCAGGACGACGTGGTTCGTGCCATTGAAATGGCTCCATTTCTCACAAATCAGGCGGCCGAAATTCAGCCAGGCGGAGCCGCGCAGATGGCGGGCATTGGTCATCAAGCTGTGGCCGTCGAGCGTCTCGGCGAACAGCTTCTCGCAAAAGGCGATCGACTGGTCCTGATCCATCTTGTCGAGGCCATGCGCGCGGAAAACCTCGTCCGTCGTTTCCACGATGAAGGTCGAGGTGGTCGCATCGAACCGATAGATATGGGCCTGGAACCAGCCATGCTCGGTGGGACGAAAATCAAAGGTGAAGGCGTCAAAGCGCTTGTCGGTGCCAAGCCAGATATAGCGGTTCGGCCGCATCTGCATGTCGGGCTTGAATTCATCTGCATATTTCAGCCGTAAGCGGGAGTTCACCCCGTCCGACGCGATGATGAGATCGGCGTCGCGAAATTCTCCGTCGTCGAGCACGTCTCGCTCGAAGACGAATTCGACGCCAAGTTCAAGACAGCGTTCCTGCAAGATGTTGAGCATGTTCTTGCGGCCGATGCCCACAAAACCGTGGCCGGTGGTTCTGATCTTGCGGCCCTTGAAGACGAGCTCAATGTCGTCCCAGTGGTTGAAGGCATCTTCTATGCTGGCGGCCGTCTGCAGGTCCCACTGACGCATCGATTCGAGGGTGGCGTCGGAGAACACCACGCCCCAGCCGAACGTGTCGAATGGCCGGTTGCGCTCGACCACCGTGATGTGGTGCAGGGGCTGCTGTTTCTTCATCAGCAACGCGAAGTAAAGACCGGCCGGGCCGCCGCCGATGCAGACGATGCGCATACTGTCCTCCCACGCGTTTCGCCGACCGACCGCGAGTCGCTCTGCTCTTCCCGTCACCATGAACTGGCTCGGAAAAAACTTCAAGCTTAAAATAATTTTCGGTAGCAACCGATGCTATGAGAAGCCTGTGAAGGCAGGTTCGGCCTTGCGGATCGGCTGAAGGAAACCCGTCAATCCCGGGCGAGGGCGGTGACGACCGAGCGCTTGAGCTTGCCCAGCCTGTCGAACAGGATCTCGCCATCCCGCGCTGTAATGACGTCGAACAGCTCGGCGATCCAATCCGCGTGCGCGGTCGCCATCTTCTCGAATTCTGCGCGGCCGAAGGACGTCAGGGCGATGATCTGCACCCGCCTGTCGGCCGGTGAAACGGTGCGGGTGACGTGGCCGCTTTCGACAAGCCGTTCGACCAGCGCGGTTATGTTGCCGGGCGACACCATCATACGCTTGGAGAGCTCGCCCAGGACCATGCCGGCCTTGGCCCGCTCCAGCTGCGCCATCAGGTCGAACCGCGGCAGCGTGCAGTCGAACTGCTCGCGAAGGCGGCGCCGGATCTCGCTTTCGATGAGCGTCGAGCATGTCAGCAACCTGAGCCACAGGCGCAGATCCTGGCCATGGTCGGCAGGGGATTCCATCACTTTCGTCTCGCCATCAACCCAGTCCGGCGAGATCGTCTTGACTACATTGTCGTGGTTCACGTCGGCAATCGTTCCAGCATCCGGCGGTAGCGCATGATGCGCCTTGTAAGCTTGCCCTGCCGTCTTGAACAGGGCCTTCACCGGTTTGGCGCGTCCGAGGTTCTATTTGTTGCAGTCGGCGTCCCGCAGCCGAAAGCGCTGGATCTTGCCGGTCTGGGTCTTGGGCAGCGCGGCGATGAATTTGACCGAGCGCGGATATTTGTAGGGCGCGATCGTTGCCTTGACGTGATCCTGCAGGCGCTTGGTGGTCAACGCATCGGGCGCCACGCCTTGCACAAGCACGACATGCGCCTCGACGATCTGGCCGCGCTCGCCATCCTCGGCGCCGATGACCGCGCATTCGGCGACATCGGGATGCGACAGCAGTGCTGCCTCGACCTCCGGTCCGGCAATGTTGTAGCCGGCGCTGACGATCATGTCGTCGGAACGCGCGGCGAAATGGAAGAAACCGTCCTCGTCCTGGGTGAACGTGTCGCCGGTGAGGTTCCAGCCGTCGCGCACATACTCCCTCTGCCTGTCGTCGGCCATGTAGCGGCAGCCGGTCGGGCCGCGCACCGCCAGCCGTCCGGTCTCGCCACGCGCCAGCTCGCGCATCTCATCGTCGACGATGCGCGCTTCGTAGCCGCCGACTGGTTTGCCTGTGGAAGCAGGCTTCATGTCGCTAAAACGGTTGGAGATGAAGATGTGCAGCATTTCGGTGGCGCCGATGCCGTCTAGGATCGGCTTGCCGGTCTTTTGCGTCCATTCCTCGAAAACCGGAGCGGGCAAGGTTTCGCCGGCCGAGACGGCGACGCGCAGCGACGACAGGTCGGCCCCTTCATCCATGGCCTTCAGCATGGCGCGGTAGGCGGTCGGCGCGGTGAAGGAGATCGTCGCTTTGTAGGTCTCGATGATGTGGATCATGTTGGGCGGCGTCGCCTGTTCCAGCAGCGTTGCCGCCGCACCGAAGCGCAGCGGGAAGATGGCGAGCCCGCCAAGGCCGAAGGTGAAAGCGAGCGGCGGCGAGCCGACGAAGATGTCGTCCGGCGTCACCTGGAGGATTTCGCGGGCATAGGCGTCGGCGATGATCAGCAGGTCGCGGTGGAAATGCATCGTCGCCTTCGGCACGCCTGTCGTGCCCGAGGTGAAGCCGAGCAGCGCGACATCGTCGCGGCCGGTGTCGACGGCGCTGAACGTCACCGGCTTGTCGAGAGCGGCACGATCGAGTTCGGCATCATGGTTGGCGGTGCCATCGAAACCGATGACCTGCTTGAGGAACGCGCTGTCCTTGGCGCAGGCGGTCATCTCGTCCATCAGCCTGGTGTCGCAGAGCGCGACGGTGATCTCCGCCTTGTCGACGATCTTGCCGAGTTCGCCGGCGCGCAGCATCGGCATGGTGTTGACGACCACGGCGCCGACCTTGGTGGCGGCCAGCCAGCAGGCGACCATAGCGGGGTTGTTGGCCGAGCGGATCAGCACCCGGTTGCCCGGCTTGACGCCGTAATTCTCGACCAGCGCGTGGGCCAGCCTGTTCGTCCAGTCGGACAGTTCCTTGTAGGTGCGGCGGCGACCGTTGCCGATCAGCGCGGTGTGGTCGCCGAGGCCTTTCTCGACCAGCCGGTCGGTCAGTTCGACGCCGGCGTTGAGGCGTTCGGGATAGTCGAAGCCGTCGAGCAGGAAATCCGGCCATTGCTCCGGCGGCGGCAGATGATCGCGCGTGAACGTGTCGATATGCGCTGAAGGCCCAAGCATATTTCCCCCCGACTTGATAGCCGGCCAATCGGCAAATTCGCGGCCATTGGCCTCTCTGCCTCATTGCCCGTGAAAGGCGGGCAATGGCCGCCGACAAAGGCTCCCACGAACCGAAAATTATTTCAAGCCTAAAGTTTTTTTGCCTTGCTATTGACGCGCACGGGTGGCTCCGGTCATTGCTATTTCCGGCAGCGCTTTTTCCTTTTCGAAGGCGTACGAACCTGAAATGCACACTCTACGAGCAGTTGCAGCATCCCTCGACCGCGCCATAGCGCGCTTTCTGGCCGGCTCGAAGCAAAAGGCCAAAACGGCAACAAGTCAGTTTTCATTTGGAGGCGAAAAGCGTGCCTTTGCATAGAATAGTGGACTGGGACAATGCCTACGCCAACGGTCCCAACATCGCCGGGGGCGAGAGATGGCCAGATCTGTGGATCGAGCCGGCGGAGCGTTTCCGCGCGCGCATGAAAGCTCAAGGGCGTGCAAGGCTTGATCAACGCTATGGCCAAAGGCCGCGCAATCTCTTCGATCTGTTTCTTCCCGAAGGCACTCCGAAAGGTCTCGTGGTTTTTGTTCATGGAGGCTTCTGGTTACGGCTGGACAAGAGCTTCTGGTCGCATCTTGCCACCGGGCCACTCGCACATGGCCATGCAGTGGCCATGCCTTCCTATACGCTGTGCCCCGAAATCCGCATCGCGGGCATCGTTCGCGAAGTTGCCGCGGCTATTGGCACGGCGGCCGCCATGGTGGAGGGACCGATGCGCCTTACAGGCCATTCCGCCGGCGGCCACCTTGTTACGCGCATGATCACATCGGACGTCCTTTTGCCGCCATCGGTGCAGGACAGGGTGGTGAATACAGTCTCGATCTCAGGTGTCCACGATCTTCGGCCGTTGATGCGCACCGTCATGAACAAGCAACTGAGGATAGATGAGACTGAGGCGAACGTCGAAAGTCCCGTATTGCTGCGGCCCATTGAAGGCGCAAGACTGACGTGCTGGGTAGGCGGCGCGGAGCGCGCTGAGTTTCGGCGCCAGAATGCACTATTGGGCAATGTCTGGGCGGGGCTGGGTGCCGCTACTGATGCTGTCGAGGAGCCTGATCGGCATCATTTCGATGTGATTGACGGTTTGGTCGACCGCAACCACCCGCTCACCCGCACTTTGGTGGAATGAGCCGACCTATATCTTGACAATCCGGCCTGCAATAGCCACTACGCCATCCACTTCCAGACAGCAGTTGCTGCGGCACGCCGGCATGCAGGCCCTATCGGGGTTAATTCTCGGGAGTCACGTTACCGAACAGGAACGCCGAGGAAATAGCTGAGGATCGGCCGAAAGTGCTCTTTTGTGAGGGCGCCGGTTGCCATTGAGCACGAGGCATGATCTATAAGATACCGGCTGGATGGTATCTTATAGTATTTGTCTTTTCGGTGTACCCATGACCTCCTCGTTCCTTGCCTACGGCTCGCTCGCCATTGCTATCGTCTGCGAGGTCACTGGTTCAGCCTTTCTACAAAAGTCAGAACAGTTCAGCCGTATCGGGCCTGTCCTTGCGATGACGATCCTTTACGGGATTTCGTTCTTCTTCCTCTCCCAAGCCCTCAAAGGCATACCGCTCGGGGTGGCTTACGCCATTTGGGGCGGCCTCGGCATCGTTTTGACAGCTTTCGTCAGTGTGACGGTCTTCCGCCAGGCAATCGACGTGGCGGCACTGGTGGGTATCGCCATGATTGTGAGCGGCGTGGTCGTGATGCAGGTATTCTCCCGCACGACCGTGCACTGACGATGTCGCAAGGTCATCTTCGCAAGAAGCAGCCGGAGCTGGTTCGCAGGAAACTTCTCGACTGCGCCGAGAAGTTCGCAGTGGATTTGGGCCTTGCAGGTATAACTTTGCAAGCGGTGTCCGAGGCGGCGGGAGTCACGAAAGGCGGCCTGTTGCATCATTTCCAGTCGAAGCAGATCCTCGTTGAAGGCATGTTCGAAAACATCCTCAAACGTCTTGACGCGGAACTCGACCATGCCATCGCGAGGGATCCCGAGCGTTGGGGAAGTTTCACACGCGCCTATCTCGACACTGTGTTCGTCGGGCATGAGTTCGGTCTCAAGGGGCCATGGGCAGCCCTGTCGGTATCGATGATTGCCGAGCCGGGCCTGCGACGCATCTGGGCTGATTGGCTCGACGCACGGCTGCGGCGGCATCGCGAAACTGACAGTGACCCCGTCCTTGAGATCGTCCGTCTCGCGGCGGACGGAGCGTGGCTCGGCCTTGCCATGCGTGATGATGGAGCCGTAGCCGCGGACGTCGTAGACCTGAGAGCCAGGCTGCTCTCCCTTACGAGGAAGTAACCGCCGCCCCATTGACCTGGCGATACGGTGCGGCCGTGTCGCAGACGCAACCGCCCCGAAGCGCAGTTGCGGCAGCCGACTATCGATGTCGGTGGCACTGTTTCTTCTCATGCGGTAGGTTGTCTACCCATTGCTGTACTCATATGAACCCAGGATAACGTGACGCTGTCTCCGAACGAATTGGACTGTTCCCTGCGCCTAGGCCAATCGCTCATGCGAGTGGCCGAGAGCAAGACGGTCGACACGCTGGGTGAAGAGGCAAGCAGGTTTATCGCCGATTATGTCGGATCCCTCGCTATATCTATCTATGCCCTGGACGGGGCCACGCCAAAGCTCCTGTTTTCGAAAGAAGTGCCCGAAGGGCTGCACGTTGAATATCGTGACAGCAAGACGAAGGACCTGCTGCTCGAATACGTCGCGACCAGCGGTATGCCGGTGCATGATCAAATGATGAAGGGGCGGCCGGGCTGGATTGACCAGGGCAACTTGGCCTTTCTGCGTCGCTGGGGGTTTGGGCATTGCATGGCCGGCGCAATCAAGGTGGACGGAAAGATTGCGGCCGTCATCTATATCGGTCGATCGGAAATCTATGGGTCGTACTCGTTGGAGGCACGCGCCGCGATGGATCTGGTTTGCCGTGCCAGCAGTCATGCGTACGCGGCGCTCGACATCAAAGCACCAATGGCCGAACCACCCTCGCCACCCCCTGCCGAACCGGCCAATGATAGATCGGAATTCCAGAATGTTGAGGTCTTGCCACCACGTGGACGGCAGGTTGCCAGGCTGATCTGCCAGGGCCGGTCGAACAAGGAAATCGCACGTTCGCTCGGAATTTCCGCCCACACAGTGAAGGAACATCTCGGGACGCTGTACAAGAAGTTTTCGGTTTCAAACAGGACCGAGCTTGTTGGCGTCTTGATGAAGGCGTCTTGAACAGTCCTCCCGCCGCTCCCATTGGTGCATACTGCCTATTCACGTCGCGATCATCCGCACCTCCGCTCCGGACCAAGTCGCTTTGACACGATCTCCGACAGCGATCCGGAAGCCACCAAGCGCGCTGACCTCCGCGCGTAGCGGTTCGCTAAGACCGTCAACCTTCACCTCGCAAGAAAAGCCGGTGCCGCGGTAGGCCACATCGGTGACCAGCCCCGGCAACCCCGGTCCATCCGATGTGATGGCCTCGAAGTGTATGGCGGTGGGCCGAAGGATCATGACGGCGGACGTGGATGTACAGTCATGAAGGTTACCGACATTGACCTCATGGCTGGCCACCCGAGCCAATCCCGGCGCTTGCGGTAGCAGGTCGACCCGCAAGATGTTGGCATCTCCGACAAATCGCGCCGCATATTCGGAGATTGGTGCCCGATAGATCTCGTCTGGAGGGGCGATCTGTTCGATTCCGCCCTGGCGGAACAGCGCGATCCGATCCGACATCGCCATCGCCTCACGCTGGTCGTGAGTGACGAAGACGATCGTGGCACCGTAGTCGCGGTGAATCCGTCGCAATTCGCATTCCATCTGAAGGCGGATTTTGATGTCGAGTGCCGAGAACGGTTCGTCCAACAGGAGAAGTTGCGGTTCGTTCACGAGCGCCCTGGCGACCGCGACACGCTGCATCTGTCCGCCGGACAATTCATGCGATCGCCGCCTCGCGAGCGCGCCAAGATCAACGATCTCAAGCATGCTCATGACGCGTCGTTTGATTTCGGGCTCCGACAGCTTGGCGATGCGCAGCCCAAATGCGACGTTCTCAAACACGTTCAAATGGGGAAATAGCGTCGGTCGCTGGAAGACCAGATTAACTGGGCGACGGTTCGGCGGCGTGGCCGTGACATCGCGCCCGTGCAGCAGCACCTTGCCTTCAGTCGGGACCAGGAAGCCAGCGATGATGCGCAGCATTGTCGACTTGCCGCACCCGGATGGACCGAGAAAAGACAGGAATTCGCCCTGATGCAATGTTAGCGATACGTCCCTCACAGCCTGGAACGCACCGAACGAATGGCTAACGGATCGGACTTCGAGGCGCGGATTGGTAGTCTGGTTCACGTTGTTATGTTCTCCTTGCCATTTACACCGATCGCAGCCCGCTCACGTTGAAGCCACATCATCATCAGTCCCACAATCCACAGCAGCAAGCTTGCCCCGATGAGGAGGGCCGATACGACATTTATCGACGGATCTACGGTGCGGCGAAGCTTGGAAAAAATATACATCGGAAGGGTGCCGTCGTTTCCGATGACGAAGAAGGTGATGATGAACTCATCCAACGACAACATGAAGGCCAACACAGTTGCACCCACCAACGTCGGCCAGATCTGCGGGAGAACGATCTTGAAGAACGCCTGGTAGCGGCTGGCCCCCAGATCAAGCGCCACCTCTTCCAGAGAGGGGTCAAGGCTCTCAAGCGCAACGCTGGTGATCAGATAGAAGAACGGGGCGACAAAGACGATATGGGCTATGATGACAGTCATCAGTGACAGAGGCAGCTGAATGCGAGCAAAAAACAGCAGAAGCGCCACGCCGATGAAAATGCCAGGCAGGGTGATTGGCAACAGGAAGAGCGGAGAAAGGGTATCTCGCCAGCGCGCCGTCGATCGCGACATGCCGTAAGCCGCTGCCGTGAACACAACCAGCGTGATGGCCGCGGTGGCCGAAGCGACATAGAACGAGTTCTTCGTCGCGTTCAGGAAATCCGGCGAGGACAGGACTTCCTCATACCATCGCAATGAGAAGCCCTCGAAGGGAAATGACAATCCACCCGTCGCATGAAATGAAAATAGAACCACGATGAACAGTGGAACGAAAAGGTAGAGCAGGGCGAACACTGTGCTTGCCAGGAGGACCACGTTCTTCATGCTGCCTGCCCTTTAGTTTTCCCAGTGGATTTCTTTGAGGCGTTTGAAGCGGAGCACAACGGTCAACAGACCGAAGGCAAATACATAGACCAGCAGAGTGAGGAATGATCGCGCGGCGCCAACGCCCCAGTTGCCGAGCCCCCTGAAATCGGACTGGATTTGTATGCCGATGAGCTGATCGCCCGGGCTACCAAGAAACTGGGGCGCAACGTAGTCACTCGATGCGAGGATGAAGATCAGCAGGAAAGCGGATCCAATGGGTGCCGCCAGCAGCGGAAACATAACCTTCCACCACCGCTGCGTGGCCGTCGCGCCGAGGTCCTGCGCCGCCTCGAGATAGCGCGGTTCGAGCGGGCGCATCGCCGAATACAAGATAAGCACGACCCAGGGAATGCCGATGTGGACCATTGCCAGCACGATAGCGAGTTTGCTGAACAGCAGCGCCTTAAGTGGCGTATCGATCACGCCAAGTGCCAACAAAGTTGCATTGACTGCACCGTGTTCCCCCAACATCAGCCGCCAGGCGTATATGCGTACAAGATAGCTTGCGAACATCGCGATGACGAAGAGCAGCAAAACGGGAAACTCCCAGCGTCCGGCGCGATATCTGATGTAAGCGGCGACCGGAATGCCGATGAGGACGCAAAGTGTCGCGACGGAGCCGCCGACAATGAGTGAGTTGCGCGCCAGCCGCAGGCTGGCTGACGATGTGACCGCCGCCCTGAAGTTCTCCAGCGTCAGCGGTAGATGAACGGAGAACCGCCCGGCCGTCATAAAGCTGTAGCCGAGCAGGAAAAGGACAGGGACGACGAAAAACACCAACAGGCCAAGGACTGCCGGCAAGGTCATTGCCGTCAGTCTGAACCGGGGCCAAAAGCTTCCAAAACGAGGTATCTGCACTTCGCTAACTTACTTGACCAGAAGCTCTTGGAATTTCGCCACCCATTCGCCCAGCGTGATAAATTCGTCGGATTCGATCGGGGCTTGCAGGAGAACCGGGCGTTTTGCCAGGAATGCATCGACGTCATCGACCGGATAGAGGCTCTTGGCGCGATCGATGAAGGCGGCTGCACCTTTTACCGTCGGGCCAGCGGCCAGTTCCATCGCGGCGGCGGCGTTGACCTTTGGATCGAGCACCTCGTTGATCCACGCATAGGCCGTGTCGGCTTTGTCCGCCCCTTGAGGGATCACATAAGCTTCGACAAAGGTAAAGGTGCCGTCCGTCGGGGTAATGTTGGTGCGCACATTGTTGTTGCCGGCGGCAGCAGCAAAGACATCGATCGCCGCCCAGCCCAGGAAGGAGGCGACCACTTCACCCGAACCGATGAGCGACGCCACGTCGCCATAGCTCGGCGCAATGGTCTTCGACTGGTCGATGAACTGCTTCATGAACGCGGCAATCTCGTCGATCTTGCCCTTCGGGGTTCGGAACGGATCGTGTCCGAGAATATGCGCGGCAAGTGTGAAGTTGGCGCCGGGATCTCCCGGCATGGTAATGCGTCCCTTAAATTTCGGATCAAGCAGATCGGTCCACGCCTTCGGCTCGGAGATGGCCTTGCTGTCGTAAGTGATACCGAAAACCCCAAACGAATGTGGTATCGCGAACAGCTTGCCCTCCGCGTCGGCGATGCCGATCGTACGCGCATTCTGTGTGAAGTAGTTGGCCAGATTTCCATGCCGCGGTATCCGCTCGAGATCGAGCGGCGTCAGCACGTGCCCATTCTTCTCCAATTGGTCACTTGTTGACGTGGTGGTCGACAGCAAGTCGAAGCCGCTGCCGCCGCCACCGGCATAACGGGCGTCGACGTCGTCGATGGAGGCGATATAGCTTGGATTGATCTTGATGCCGTGTTCTTTGGCGAAGGCTCCCATCGCGCCGGGCATCTCCTCGCCCTGCCACCCAAGATAGTCGAGGGTTCCACCGATGTTCTGTGCAAAGGCGGACCGGCCGAGCATGGCGCTGCCCGCGAGGCCAAGTGCCGCCGCGCCCGACGCCTTCAGGAAATCACGCCGATCGAACCGCAATCCCGGTTGAACCGAATGCTGCAACGTCTTCATGTCTGCTCTCCCATTCTGAGGTAATTCCTCTTTGTTTTTTATTCTGCCCGTCCCCGAAAATGTCCATCGGACGCTTCGCCATGGATCGATTCTCGGCAGGACATACCATGCTTTTGCAACTGGACTGCTGCTCCGTATTCTACTCTCCGCGCCACCTTCTTGGTCGTCGCTGTCTCAACCCCAATAGGCCAATCCCGCACAGACATTCAGCGATTGCGCGGTAATGTGGCGGGCGCCGGGGCCCACCAGGAACAGCGCTGCCTGGGATATGTCGGCCGGCTTGAGAAAAGCCTTCATCATGTTGGTGTCCGCCATGGTCATTTGCCAAACCTGATCGAAGGGGACTTTCAGCTCCTCTGCCATCGCTTTGACCGGGTCGCGTGACAACGCGGTGTCGATCCAGCCCGGGCAGATGGCGTTCACCGTGATCCCGTGCGGACCCAATTCAGGGGCAATGCAGCGAGCAAAGGCCAGGAGCCCGGCCTTTGCCGTGGCATAGACGGAAAAACCGGCGTCCGCGGTTTTTGCCGCGGTCGATGAGATGAACAGGATGCGTCCGCCATCGGCATTGGACCGCATCGTCTCGACCGCTACCTTGGTGACGAGGAACGGCGCTTTCTGATTTATCGCAATGGTGCGATCCCAGAGGGCCTCGTCCATATCCTCCAGCGTGGAAATCTCGCCGATCCCAGCATTGTTCACCAGGATGTCCAGACCGCCCATCGCCTTGATCGCCCCTTCGACCATGGGCCTGATGCTTGCGGGCTCGAGGAAGTCGGCTGCGACCGCGTGCGCGTTTGCGCCGAGGTTGCGGACCAATTCGATCGTTGCCTCTGTCTCGCCAAGTGTTCGGCCGTGAATTGCGACCGTGGCTCCTGCCTGGGCGAAGGTCACCGCCATATCCTGGCCCAAGCCCTGGCTGGCGCCGGTCACCAGAGCGCGCTTCCCGGCGAGGGTAGGAGGAATCGGCAAGCGATCTGTCATGGACGCGTTCATGCCTCAGTACAGGATAAGATGATTGATCATCATCTCGACATGGGTCGGGACGCTTTCCTCGAATCCGTAGTAGAGGCCATATTCCGGGCGCAGGTCCTCTTTGACCAGGGCGCTGACGGCAGCAAGATAATTCACCCAGGCACTCATGTACGAATAGGTGGGCACGACAAAATCCGTCGTGGAGAGCCGTTCCATGCGCGCCGCCGTGGCGTTGCGCATCTTGTCGAAATAGTCGAGGTAGAATTTGACGTCGCCGTGGCTGCCCAAATTGCCGTGACCACCATTGACGAAGTCCCAGGTCATCCCCTGCAGTTCGATCATGTTGTCTTCGAAGTTCCGCAAGTTCTCCTGCGGGCCGAAATGGGGGAAGGGCATGCATTCCGGCTCGACCATATCGTCGAACTGCACGATGCCCTCGGTCGGCAGATGGATGATCGCGTTGTCCAGGCAATGGCCGTTGTATTCAGGCGTGCGGATGCGCACCCGCTTGCCCTCGAACAGGAAGTCGCCGTCATGGCCCTCGATGACATTGGTGGGCATCGGTACCTTACGGCCAAAGCGGTCGATCTGCCGCGCGGTGAGCGAGGACGCCCAGATCCGGCTTTCCCTACCGAAGCGCTGTTTGGTCTCGGCTACGATCTCGGGCGTGCCGGCGATGTGATCCATATGGTAGTGGGTGTAGACGATGTCCGTGACCGGCAGGTCGGTCAGTGTGCGCAACCCCTTGAGCGTGTGGGTGGTCGCCACGCCCGATTGGGTGCTCACCAGCAGCACCCCCTTGTCGCCGATCACGGCAACCGCGTTGTAACCTGCGGCGCCGACCAAATAGCCACGATCTGTCAGGCGTTGGATGTAGAACTCCTCGCTCGCCTGGTACTGGATCCAGTTGCGTACTTTCAATCCAGGCGCAATGCACTTGTCGCGCGAGATGTCGGCATAGTCCCACAGATCGCCGATCGGCGGCCGAAACATCTGGCTGTTGTTGGCGTGATTGCTGCAGGTCGAAGACATAAGTGCTCCCATTTACGCACACTAACCGGGCATTTGCGATCGCCGGGCGCCCGACGCTCAGCCGGCTGGCGGCGGGAGAAAGTTGATCTCATGCTGCGCGGCCAAGCGGACCACCTCAGCCGGGTCGCCGACGTTGTGGATTTTGTCAAACAGAGAGAACAGCGCGCCGGTCGGCGAGACCACGAAAAGAGCTTCAGCCTTCTTATCGGACTTGTTGAACAGCCCATGCGGAATGCCCATCGGCAATCGGACCGTATCTCCGTAGCCTGCAACCTGCTCTACTCCGTCGAGCACGGCATGGATCTCGCCTTCGAGAACGATGACCAGCTCGTCCTGGGTGGGATGGATATGCGGCGGCACGAACGTTCCCGGTGGGAATTCGGCATACCAAAGCATCGAAGTCTCGGTCACATGCTTGAGTGTGTAGGTTTGTCCGAGGATGTTCCAGACGCGCCCTTCATAGGCATCCTTCATGCGCGTGATGCCGGCGGGTTCAGGTTTCATGTGGACTTCTCCTCTTCAGGGATGGATATCAGCGTGTCAGGAACTCGTGCACGATGCCCGGCGCATCAGGGTTCTCGCCCAAGACGAGGTGCCCGGTTTTCGGGAGGATCCTCAGTTCCGATTTCGGCAAAAGCTCCTGCCACGTCTTGGCACCGCCCACCGGAAAAAACCGATCCTCCTGACCCCACAGGAGCAGCGTCGGGCAGGTAATCAGGTGTATGCGCTGGCGCAGTTTTGGATTGCCCTGCGGATACTCCCAGCCGACTCGGCTGAAGGCCGTCAACTCGCGGAAGCCAAGCGTCAGGAAGTCGATGTCGTGGCCATCAGGGAAATATCGAAGCGCGACCGAGGGATCGGCCGTGAGATATTCGTGGAGCTGCTCCTTTGGGATCTTGAAGCTGTCGGGGTTGGGGAACTCCGGGATCACCACGCCGTTCGGCGCCACGAGTACGAGCCTGCCGATGCGCGGCGCCTGAACAGAGGCATATTCGGCCGCGATCCAGGCTCCCAGCGAGTGGGCGACGATGTCGACTTCATCCAGCCCCATCTGATTGAACAGGTCGATGTAGTGGAAGATGTAGTCGCTAACGTCGTCGATGCGGGGATCGTCGTCGCTCTCGCCGAAACCGGGATGATAAGGGACGATGACACGGCGGTCCCTGGCCCACTCGCGCACGAAATCGAAACCCGGGAAGGTGCCGCCTCCGTGAAGGTAAATGACGGGCCGTCCTGAGCCGATCGAATAAACGGCCGTCCTGACGCCGGACACGACATACTCCGAGCGGTCGAACCCGCTCATATCCACGATTTTCTTGTTCACCGGCCCGTCCATTTTCTAAATCTCATCATTTCCGGGGGATCGAGGTAAGCCGATTGCGGTGACTGTTCGACCTTTGGGGCTCCGTCGCGTCGCTCCTCAAGAATCGGGATCACCTCTTTGGCAAGCTTGGTCATGTTGCTGACGACTTTGTCATGCGGCATGTTTCCGATGTGGACTTCGCAGATGATCCGATTTGACCCGGTCTCTTCAGCCCATTTTTCCAGTTGATTGGCGACGGTCTCTGGTGAGCCTGCGACGACACGGTAGACCGCCTCGATCGCCTTCCAGTCGAAGACACCGTGGGATTCGGGAATGAATTTCCCGTCGCGCCGGCGGAATTCGTCGACGGGAATGTATCCCGGCAACTCGATAAACCGGCCCGATTTGAGCAACTGACCAAAGTAGAAATCGGCCCAAGGCGTCATCTCTTCGACCGCCTGTTGGTCGGTGTCCGCGACGTAGACCATTGCGGTAAGCGGGAATTTGGAGGGATCCGGGTCATGTCCGGCTTCGACCGATTTCTGTCGGTAGATCTCCAGCGCCTTCATCTGCTTGGGAATCGGCGAGAAAGTCGCGGCATATCCGAAACCCAGCCGTGCAGCCATCTCGACCGTTGTGAGACTCCCGGAGCCGACGAGAAAGATGGGAGGATGCGGCTGCTGGATCGGTCGGGGCCACACATTGAGATATTTGTAATGATAGAACTTGCCATCGTAGCCCTTCGGTTCGCCGGTCTGCGTCTCCCAGGACTTCAGCATGATATCGATCGATTCATGCAGGCGGTCTCGCGCCGTCGCCGGCGCCACGGGATTGACCCAGTATTCCATCGGGGTGCCGAGCGGGATAGCGACTTCGAGCCGACCGCCTGACATGACGTCAAGCATCGCATAGCCTTCGGCCAGGCGATGCGGGTTCTCCAGATTGGGCGGCGTGCCCATAATGCAGACACGCAACTTCTCCGTCCTGGCAAAGATCGCCGATGCGATTATGGACGGCACCGGCATCATGCTTGCTGGCGTGGCGTGATGTTCGTTTATGCACAGCCCGTCGAAGCCCAATTCCTCGGCCAGCACCGCCTCGCCCAGGTAGCGTTCATAAAGTGCATGACCCTTGTGTGGATCGTAGTAGGCGTTCGGGATGTCGACCCAAAGCGAGTCCCGTTCCAGGCACTCATCAGGAAGGTCGGTGTAGGGCATGTAATGGGCGACAAGGAATTTCGTGTCAGACAGGATAGGCATGATTTTTCCCAGAAACGAGAGTGGAGCTTTCGCTCGAAAATTCGCCAAGTTCGTCGAGCCGATGCGCCATTTGATTGGTCGCCTTGTCGATCCGCGCTAGAACTCCCGGATCGACGATCTTGTCTTCCTTGAAGTCGGCTTCGCAGGAATAGACGCATGTCGGAAGCGTATCTGCTTCGAAGAAGCCAAACAGCGGCCGCAGCTGATGCTCGATCACTAGGGCATGCCGCGGCCCCCCGCCGTTGGCGCTGATCAGTACCGGCGTTTCGCAAAGGGCATCGGCTGGAAGAAGGTCGAAGATATGCTTCATCAGCCCGCAATAAGCACCCTTGTAGATGGGGGTCGCCACGATCAGGGCGTCTGCGCTCTCGAGCTCGCCGATGATGCGGGCCGATTGCTGGCTCAGGTCGGCGCGATCGAAAGTGCAAACAGATTCATCCAGGTCCAGGAGATCATAGGTGACGATCTCAGCGCTGGTCTTCTGCGCCAATTGACTGACGATCGCGTTCGTCAGCGCCAATGTCTTGGAAGGCCGGCGAAAATTGCCGCTGAATGCCACGACTCTCAATCTTGTCATACGCTTGCCGCCTGCTCGCAATTTGTCTGCAAGGCAATCATCGGCCGAAGGCAGCGGCAGTTCCACCCCGCCAAATGGAGGGGTGAACGCTGTCGACTCTATGAGAGCGCTTTGTCGGTTGTCGCTGTTAGATCGGTCGGTAAGCAGGATTGCGTTTGGACGCCGCGCTCGCGCCCATTTTGAGTCTGGCGCGCCGAAAAATATGGAAGCCGAAATAATACGTTGCAAAAAGTTTCGGATTATGGAAGATATGAACGAACAAATTACCTGAATTGAGAACATGAAGCCAAAACCGCTTGATCAAACCGAAAGGCTCATCATCCGTCTCTTGCAAGAGGACGGCCGCATGCCGACCGCCGAGATGGCTAGGCGGTTGTCCATCAGCGAGCCGACTGTGCGCAAGAAGCTGAGCCAGCTTACTCAGGAGGGTAGGGTGCGCATTCGCGCCACCGCCGATCCCGTCGATCTCGGCTACGAGGCCTCGGCCTTCATCGGCATTGACGTGGAGCGTAACGCCATCATCAAAGTGGCGAAGGTGCTGCAGCAATATTCGTTCGTCGACAGTGTCGCCGTGACGACAGGTCCCTACGACTTGATCATCAAGGCCTGCTTCGAGACGCTGCGCGATCTCTACGACTTCATCCTGGTTGAGCTCGCTGCGGTCGACGGGATCAAGGATTCCAACTCGCTGATGATCCTCCAGAACATCAAGACCGACGGCCTGATCGGCGTCGCCGGTCTCGAAGACGGACCGAACAATGAATCTCAAGACAACAAACCCTAGTGGAGTTTGAAATGCCAGCCTTCTCGAAACAGGAAATGACACGTCGTATCGATGCTCTCCGCAGAAAGCTCGCCGCGGAGCGCGTCGATGTCGCATTCCTGCACACCGCCGACAGCGTCTTCTACATGAGCGGCGTGCCGCTGCTGTCGGAATGGGGACGGCCGATGTGGGCGATTCTGCCGGCATCGGGGTCGAGCGCGGTCTGCGGTGCGGCTATCGAGACTGAGAACATGGAGGAGCACAGCTCCTTCGACGAGGTGATGGCCTATGGCGATGATGAGAATGTCGTGCAGGCGAGCCTCAAGCTCTGCGCAGACTTCATCGCGCGCCGCGGCTCCGCCAGGATAAGGCTGGGCATCGAGGAAGCTCTGCTGCCAGTCGGTCTGTTCCGCGCCTTTCAGGCCCGCTTTCCCGAGGCAGAACTCGTCGAAGTCGGCCCATGGCTGGAGGAGTTGCGGCTGATCAAGTCGGACGAGGAGATCCGCCTGCTTGAATTGGGCGCGGACCTCGCCAAGATCGGCGCCGACGCCTTCCTAGAGGCCATGCAGGACAACGTCACCGAACTTGCGGTGGCCGCCCATGCGGTCGCGGCGGTGAACAAGGCGATGGGCGCCCTGTCCGACAACGGACTAACCAGCACCTACGCCTATGCCCAATTCGCTGACCACACTATGGTACCGCATCTGCACCCGACCAGCCGCCGCCTGAAGCGCGGCGATCTCGTATCGCTCAACATCTTTCCGGTCGTCTGGGGCTATTGCGCGGAGCTGGAGCGCACCTTCGTCTATGGCGAGCCTACACCTGAGATCAGGAGGACGCTCGATGCCGTCAACGAGGCGTTCGACGCGGGCAAGGAAGCCCTGAAGCCGGGTGTCGCCATGTCGGACATCGATATGCTGACGCGCGGGATTCTGCAGAAATACGACCTGGTCAAGTATATCCGCCACGGCACCGGGCATGCCCACGGCATCATGATCGGCTCCGCCAGCCGCGAGGAGAAGGGAGAACTGCGTCTTTACAACAAGACCAAGCTCCTGCCCAACATGGCGAACTCGGTCGAGCCGGGCGTCTACATTCCGGGCCTCGGTGGCTTCCGTCACTCCGATGTGCTGATCGTCACGGAAACCGGGTCCCGCTGCATCACCGATTTCCCACGCGACATCGGCTTTTGAGAACAGAATCCGGCCGATCCCCCGGCGTCATCCTCCCAAGGCTGCCGCGGGCTCAGCGTAGAGTTTAGTAACAAAGGGGAGTAAAAACGATGAAAAGCGACTTCACGAAGCGCCGTCCATTGGGCGGCTCCATCAGTCGCCGCTCGCTGCTGGCCATCAGCGCCGGAGCGGTAGCCGCAACCGCCCTGCCGGGTCTGAGCGCAGCTTGGGCTCAGGATGGCGACATCAAAGTCGGCGCTCTGATGCCGTTGTCGGGGGCCGGCGGTAGTTTCGGGCAGGAGATGCTCACCTCGGCGAAGGTGGCACTCGAGGAGATCAATGCGGCCGGCGGTCCGCTCGGTCGCAAGATCGTGCTCGTGGTGGAAAACGACGAGACCAGCCCTGAAGCAGCCGTGCGCGGTGCGCGCAAGCTGGTCGATGTCGACAAGGTGTCCGCGATCGTCGGCACCTGGGCGAGCAGTGTCACGCTTGCGGTGGCGCCGATCGTGCAAGAGAAGAAGCTCATCCAGCTCTCGACCTCCGGCGCCAGCCGCATCACCGAGGTACAGAAGAAGGGTCATCTGTTCCGCACGGAGCCAGACGACCTTCTGTTTGGCAAAGCTTATGCCGAATACGCCAACAGCCAGGGCTGGAAGAAGGCCGCCGTGCTTGGCCTCAATGTGCCCTTCACGCAGATGACGGTCGCGGCATTCCGCCAGCGTTTCGAGGAGCGGGGAGGGAAGGTGATGAGCTTCACCACCTACAATGAGGACCAGACCACGTTCCGCTCCGAGGTGACGCGCGCCTTCGTTGATCAGCCGGACTTCATCCATATCTCCGGCTACGAGCCCGACATCACCGCCATTCTAAAGGCTGCCTACCAGCTCGGTCTTTCCGGACGCTTTATCGTGCCCGGCTTTGCGGTGAGCCCCGAGCTCATCAAGAATGCCGGGCCTGCCGCGGAAGGACTGCTATTGGTCGAAGAGGGCGTGGCCGAGGGTTCGCCCGCCTATGATCGCCTTGCCAAGGCGCTTGGCGGCGACCGCTACTATTCCTTCGGCGCGCAGGCCTACGACCAGCTGGTCCTGCTCGCGCTTGCCATTGAGGCGGCCAAGTCGACCGACGGCACTGCGCTCAATGACGCCGTCAGAAAAGTCTCCGGGCCCGACGGCGCCAAAGTGACCTCTTTCGCAGAGGGCATCAAGGCGCTGCGCACAGGTGAGCAGGTGAACTACGAAGGCGCCTCAGGGGCGATCGACTTCGATGCGAACGGCAATATCGCTAAGGCCAATTTCCGCGTGTCGCAAGTGAAGGACGGCAAGATCATGCCCATCGGCGC
Organism: Mesorhizobium sp. ZC-5; assembly: GCF_025753855.1. Lineage (GTDB taxonomy): Bacteria > Pseudomonadota > Alphaproteobacteria > Rhizobiales > Rhizobiaceae > Neomesorhizobium. Next base: position 105,387 of record NZ_JAOWPT010000014.1, on the reverse strand, counting down.
GGTCAAGGACGTTGTGTTCTAGACGAGACGCTGACAATCCCTCTCCCCGTTTGCGGGGAGGGGGTAAGGATGACAAGCAGCACCTGACCTCGACCAAACGGCGGTGGGCTTTAAATCCGTACCCGCGTGCGATTTCATCGGAGGCGCTGCCGGCAGGCGGAGCTGGAGGCTAGGAAACGCTATTGTGGATGAGTTGCAAATCTATCTCGTCTCGGCGCTGGTCTCGGCCGCGATCTGGACGCTGCCCGCGGCGGCGATATCGTTGATCTACGGAGTTCTGCGTTACCCGAATTTCGCCATTCCCGAATTCATGACGCTTGGCGCCTATCTGGCGTTGTTACTGTGTGGCTTCTCCGTGCCGCTGTGGCTTTCGGCACTTCTGGCGGCCGTGCTAACAGGGCTAATCGCGCTCGCAGTCGACCAGACGATCTTTCGTTTCGTGCGCGCCGCGGGCACGCTGCCGCCAGTGCTCCTCTCGCTTGGCCTGATGCTCTTCCTGCAGAACGGCGTCCGCTTCATTTGGGGCAATGACGTGCATCAGTATCCCATCGAGCTTGCGCGTCCCTTCGTGTTCGCCGGCTTCATCGTCACGCCGACGCAAGCGGCCATGATCGGCGCCGTCGCGGTCATCCTGGTATTTGGGATCGCGGCGCTGCGCTGGACCTCCTTCGGCCGCGCTGTGCGCGCCACTTCCACCAATCCAGAGCTCGCGGTTGTCACCGGCATCCGGCCGGAAGTCGTCTATGGCGGCATCATCTTTGCCAGCGGCTTCCTCGCGGCCATCGGCGGGGTGGCGCTTGCCACGGAGACCTCGCTCACCCCACTTCTCGGCTGGCGGGTGTTGATCCCACTCTTTGCCGTCGCCATTTTGGGTGGACTGGGCAGCGTTACCGGCGCCGCACTTGCGGCTCTGCTTCTCGCGACGGTGTCGGAATTCAGCCTGTTGCTGCTGCCGGTCACCTACAAGACAGCGCTCGCCTTCCTGGTGCTGGCGCTGGTGCTGCTGGTCAGACCTACGGGCCTCATCCGGACGGGGGGAATTGAGCGATGACAGCCTATCTTGTTGCCATCCTCATCTTTGCCGTGATCTACGGCTTCGTGGCGCTCGGCCTCAACATCCAGTGGGGCCTCACTGGTTTGATCAATCTCGGCCAGGTCGCATTCTTCGCGGTCGGCGCCTATTGCGCGGCACTCACCACGCAGGCCGGGTTGCCGTTGCTGCCTGCTCTCGTTCTGGCTGCGCTGGTCAGCGGCTCGCTCGGCGGTGCGGTGGCGCTGTTTACGCCACGCTTGCGCGAAGACTATCTCGCCATTGTCACGTTGGGGTTCTCCGAATTCGTGCGGCTGATCTTTCTCAACGAAAAGTGGCTCGCTGGTGGCCCGGACGGCATCGCCGGCATACCGCGGCCCGTCACCATTCCAGGCCTCGATTCAGAAACTTCCTTCCTGGTGATTGCCGCCGTGCTGCTCGCCGTCGCTTTCTGGTTTAGTCAAAGGCTGGCACACTTCCCGATAGGCCGGACGCTGCGCGCAATCCGTGAGGACGAGACCGTGGTCGCATCCATCGGCAAGCCGACCCTTACTTACAAGACGCTCGCATTCGTGCTCGGCGCTGCGCTCGCAGGCATAGGTGGCGCGTTGTTCGCGAGCTACCTCACTTACATCTCACCTGACATGTTTGGCCCTAATATCTCGATCTATGTGCTTGCGGCCGTGCTGCTTGGCCGGCAAGGTTCCACCCTGGGCACGCTCGCGGGAACGGCGGTCGTTGCCGTCCTTCTCGAAGGCACGCGACTTCTCAAGGACTACATCACTGTCGTCGACGGTGTGCAGTTGGCCGCACTTCGCCTGATGGCGCTTGGCCTGGCGCTAATGATAATCGTGGCGGTTCGCTACGGTCCCGGGAGGCGCGCGTGAGCAACCTTCTGGAGATTGCCGGGTTGAACAAACGCTTCGGCGGCCTCCAGGCCGTCGACCGTTGCGAGCTATCGGTCCGAGAGGGATCGATCACTGGCCTGATCGGCCCTAACGGTGCGGGCAAGACCACGCTCTTCAGCATCATCAGCGGCTTCACCAAGCCCGATTCCGGCCAGATCCGGTTTGGCGGGCGGCGCATCGAGGGCCTGGGCGCATACGAGGTCGCGCGGCGCGGGCTACGCCGTACCTTCCAGATCCCGCGAGAGCTGAAGGAGATGTCGGTGCTGGAAAACCTGATGCTGGTGCCGGAAGGCCAATTCGGCGACCGGCTCCTCTCCGTCCTTCTGCCAGGCGCGCGGGTCAGACAGGAAGAGCAAGTCAACGAGGCAGCCGCCCGTGAGGTGTTGGAGACGGTCGGGCTCGCCGAAAAGGCCGACATTGCCGCGGCGCGTCTCTCAGGCGGCCAGAAGAAGTTGCTCGAGCTTGCCCGCTGCTTGATGAGCCGACCGCGGCTGATGCTGCTCGACGAGCCGACAGCAGGCGTTAACCCGACCCTAATCCGGCACCTGATGAAAGTCATGCAGAAGGTGCACGCCTCGGGCATCACGCTGCTCATCATCGAGCACAACATGAACGTCATTATGGAACTCTGCGAGCGGGTGGTCGTGCTCGACCGGGGTCACGTCATTGCCGCCGGTACGCCGGCGGAAATCCAGCAGAACAAGCAGGTGCTTGACGCTTATCTCGGCGGGGTAGATGCATGAGCGGGAGCGACATTCTCGTCGCCGATGGCTTGGTGGCCGGCTACGGCGAAATGCAGATTCTGCACGGTATCAGCATACGCGTGGCGCCAGGCGAGATCGTCACCGTCATTGGCCCGAACGGTTGCGGCAAGTCGACACTCCTGAAGACGCTGGTCGGCGTCATCCACCCAACTGCAGGCAAGATTTCCCTTGCCGGACACGATATCACCAACACCGCGACGCGCGAGCGTCTGCGTGCCGGGCTGGGCTATGTGCCGCAGGTCAGGAACGTCTTCGCGACCATGACGACTGAGGAGAATCTGCGCATGGGCCTCGTCGCGGTGCCCGGTCCCGTTCGCGAGCGGCAGGATGCGGTACGCAAAATCCTGCCGACGCTCGGCAATTATTGGAGCGCCACCGCCGGCCGGCTGAGCGGAGGTCAGCAACAGATCGTGGCCCTCGGTCGCGCCCTGATGGCATCCCCCAAAGTGCTGCTTCTTGACGAGCCGAGTGCCGGCCTCTCTCCTAAGGCAACCGACGAGGTTTTCGGGCACATCCGTACGATCAGCTGCGAGGGCGGCGTTAGCGTGGTGCTGGTCGAGCAGAATGCGCACAAGGCGCTAGCTATCTCGGATCGCTGTTACGTGCTCGCCGAAGGGCGCAACAGGCTGGACGGGATCGCTGTTTCCATCGCCAGCAATCCGGAGGTCGGCCGCATCTATCTCGGTGCCGGCGACGGGGCGGAGAAGCCTTGACCCATCGTGTAGGAGGTTTAAGTGCAGCTTCCCAAGAATATCTTATCGGATATTGCGGATGAAGTTCAGAATACACGCGATGTCCTGCGAGAGGTCTCACCTTTTACGTCCCGTTATCCAAACTTTGGACTGGCGGATGCATACTGGGTTGTCGAAGAGATAAGACGCAGACGCGAGGCAAATGGTGAGCGAATAGTCGGCCGCAAGATTGGCTTTACCAACTCTGCCGCGTGGGCCGGCTACGGGATCAGCGGGCCAATCTGGAATTACCTCTACGACCAAACAACGTTCGATCTAGGCGTGAAGACGAGCCTTGCGGTAGCGCATTGGCCGAACGTCAGAATGGAGGCTGAAGTCGCGCTCGGCTTGTGCGCACCTCCGGACCCTCGCATGGACGAACACGATCTTCTCTCGTGTGTGGAATGGGCAGCACTCGGCTTCGAGGTTTGCACGTCGATCTTTCCAGAATGGCGTTTCAATGTCGCAGATGCTGCGGCAACGGGTGTTCATGTTGCCCTACTTCTCGGCTCCCGGCACTCAATCAAAAGTGACCGCGAGCGATGGGGAAAGCAACTGCATAGCTTTTCGGTGACGCTTGCTTGTGAAAACGGTTCCGCGGCGGTGGGTGGTGGGTCGCAGGTCCTGGGTAGCCCTCTCGCCGCATTAGCCTATTTGGTACGAGAACTGGAGCGCTTTGGCGGTCAACCCCTCAAATCGGGAGACATCGTTACCACAGGCACTTTGACCGTAGCTCTACCGGCTCAGTCGGGACAGCGGTGGCGAGCACAGCCTTTGGAAATTCCGTTCAAGGATATAAGCTTGGATCTAGTCTAGAATATCAAGACGAAACCATTCCGATGCGCAGGTGAGACAAAAGCGGGATCGGCCGTCGGCTTTCTCCATTGCAACGCAGCTTCGAAGCTCGTCACATTTCCGCCCTCGAAGAACGATTGGCGCATCAGTGCCGTTTACTCATCCATGTCGCTGGCATTCATGATAAGCACAAAGTCCGTCTCGCCAGTGATGCAGTAGCACTGCTGCACCTGTGGACAGCTCGCGAAACGCTTTTTTATCTCGTCGATCAGATCCAGTCTTTCCTGTTTCGGTCGTCACCTCCGCGATAACCGTCAGGGGGCGCCCAATCGCCCTCTCGTTTACGACAGAGATGTCCTTCTTCTTGATTATCCGGTGGAGCGAAGCCGTTTGAAGGCGGCGCGCTACCGCTGGCGCCGAAGGGCCTACACGGCGGGAGATTTCCTGCTGGGGCATGAGATTGTCGAGCTGCACGGAAGTTGGCTCGTGCCATTTCGACGTGGGGAACGGAAGCCCGTCTTCTGGCTTTCCGCAGACGAGCATCAGGCAGGCATTGCCGCATGCGCACAGGTCCAGTGTGCCCCTCGCTGCATCCGACGAAGGACGCGTTCAATCCCGTATTGTCAATCATGGCTCTAGCATTCAGTGCTGGTCTAAGAGACAGGCATCGGGGTTGCGGGAAATCGTTCCGCCGGTCCGACTTAGCCAAAAGCGCATATAGCGTGGGATACGGGAATTGTACCTAAACATGCTGCACGCGTGGGTACTGCAGTTCTGCGACCACCATGATGAACCGAAGCTCTTGAGTGCCCCGATTCATATAGGCATGCTTGTCTTCCGTGCGTGCCAAAACCGAAGAACCGGATTGAACTAGGAGATCGGTATCAGCCAATTTCAGAGTTAGCTCGCCGGTTTCCACATTCAGCAATTCGAGCGTTCCCGCAGAATGCCCGGGCGATTCGAATGTTTCGCCTGGAAACATAATCCACCGCCAAAGCTCCACCTCGTCCGGACCGTGCGTTCCCACAAGGAGAGTGGCACTGCCTCCGCCAGGGCCTCGCCACAATGTGGAAGTGTCTTGCGGGTGCACGATCCGTGCTGGCACACTTGATGCTACGCCTACGAAGTCTGCGACAGAAACCCCCAGAGCGACTGCCATCCTGCAAAGAGTGGCGATGCTGGGGTTAGCGCTGCCCTTCTCGATTTCCACCAGCATCCCTTTGCTGACCCCGGATTTTCGAGAGAGCTGGTCAAGTGTGAGGCCGTTCTGGCGTCGGAAAAGCTTGAGGTTCTGGGAGACCATTGCACTGACGTGTTCGACCTCGGCGCCCACGTCGGTCAGTATATTGACTTTCTGTTCCATGGTCGGTATATTACACCAAGATGGTCAATGGGAGCTAGTGGGCCGTGTTCGAAATCCCGGTTGTCGACGAACGAATTGCCAGCATTGCCCCTGGCTTTCGCGCCATATCCATCCATATCGATGCCACGAATGCCGAAACAGGAAGCGTTGATACAAATCTTCTGGCAGAGGCCTGCAACTTTGTGTCGGCGGGAGGTGCGCCATGGGCAGACGCGCATTTGGCCAGTTGGTCGGAAACGTACTTCCGGTTCGGTGCAAAGCCGAACCGAACTCCCTGCTCTGCCCAGGCTCTCAGAAAACGGGTGGAGAAAGACGGCAAGGTTCCCACGATCAACCCCGTTGTCGATCTCTACAACGCTGTCAGCCTTCGGTACGCACTTCCTGTCGGCGGTGAAAACTACGACGCGTATGTTGGGCGGCCACGGTTAACAATTGCCGCTGGAACTGAAGTCTTCGAAACGGTTGTCAATGGAGAGGCGATAAAGGAATGCCCGGCACCGGGAGAGGCCATCTGGCGAGATGATGCAGGCGTCACTTGCAGGAGATGGAATTGGCGACAGTGCTCTCGCACCCGGTTGGACGCTTTGACCGGTCGCATGTGGTTTCTGTTGGAAAGCTTGGAGACCATGCCTGAAAACGCGCTCGAAGAAGCAGGCGATATGCTGACCGACGGCTTGTCGCGCCTCATGCCAGGGTGTGGGATCCTGAAACAAAAGCTGTCCATTACTCCTCCTCCTTAAACAACAATCTGTGGCGACCAGATAACGGCACTCGGTTCGCGGGCTCCCTGCCGCGGCCAAACGGCCAGATTTGAGTAGCCTTCCTCTCCTGCGACTAACTGCACAAGGGTGACGTTTGCTGCGGCAACGCAGCGATTGCGGAGCGTTGCCTGCATGAGCACCGAAAAGCCATGACGAGCCTGATGGAGATCAGAATGCATGCTGGCACTGGGATACCTGCGCTTGCCGTACGGGATGTCCATAAGCGTTATGGAGCCCACGAAGTTTTGAAGGGAATTTCGCTCACGGCACAAAAGGGTGATGTGGTTTCGATCATCGGCTCGTCAGGCTCTGGCAAGAGCACCTTTCTGCGCTGCATCAACTTCCTCGAAATCCCTGACCAGGGAGCCTTCCAGGTCAATGGAGAGGACGTCAAGTTCCGGATTGGGCATGATGGGAAATGCCATCCAGCAAGCTGGCGCCAGATTGAGAGACTCCGAACAGGGTTAGGGATGGTTTTCCAGAGCTTCAATCTCTGGCCCCACATGACGATCGTGGAGAACGTGATCGAAGCCCCTGTTCACGTCCTTGGCGTTGATCGAAAGGTCGCTGTCGAGAAAGCGCATGGGCTGCTCACCAAAGTGGGTCTCTACGACAAGCGCGATGCCTATCCCGCTTTCCTTTCCGGTGGTCAGCAACAGCGAGCATCGATCGCCCGCGCGCTCTGCATGGACCCCTCCGTCATGCTGTTTGATGAACCGACGTCGGCCCTGGACCCGGAACTGGTCAGTGAAGTCCTCAAGGTGATCCGCAGCTTAGCGGAAGAGGGCCGAACCATGTTGTTGGTCACCCACGAAATGAAGTTCGCTCGCGATGTCTCGACTCGCGTGCTGTTTTTGCATCAAGGCCAAGTGGAGGAAGACGGCCCTCCCGACCAGGTCTTCGGTGCACCCATGAGCAGCCGCTGCAAGGAATTTGTTGGAGCGGGTTCGCACTAGTCACCACCACCCAACTTCTCAAAAAGGGGAACTAAGATGAAATATCGGACTATTGCTCTAACTCTCACCATTCTCTGTTTCGCGGCAGACGCTCATGCCGATATCCGGTTTGGCATCGCGAACGAGGCCTATCCTCCCTACACGACGAAAGATGCCTCCGGCAAAGAGATCGGTTGGGAGATCGATCTCATGGACGCGGTCTGCCAACAGCTTCACGAGCAGTGCACAACCGTCGATATTGCCTGGGATGGCCTCATTCCCGCTCTCGAAAGCAAGAAGATCGATGTAATCTGGTCTTCGATGTCCATTACGGACGAGCGCAAGAAGCGTATCGATTTCACCGACAAGTACTACTCCGCAGCGGCAAGCATGATTGGAGCAAAGGACGGATTTGCTGGGGTCACTGATGAGCAGATGAAGGGGAAGACCATCGGGATCGCAGTTTCCACAACGCAATCGGCTTACTTCCAGAAACATTTCGCAGATATAGCAACTGAGAAAAGCTACGCGACTGTTGATGAATCACTGCAAGACTTGGCTTCAGGTCGGATCGACTATGCGTTTGCAGACACCGGGCCCCTGAAGGAATTCCTCAAAACGGACCTCGGAAAGGGCTGTTGCGAATTCAAGGGGACGGTTGCTGCCGATGACGAGATTCTTGGAGCAGGCGTAGGCGGCGGAATTCGCAAGGGGGACGAAGAGCTCAAGCAGAAACTGAACGGCGCCATCAAGGCGATAAGAGCCAACGGGAAGTACGCGGAATTCAATAAGAAGTACTTCGACTACGATCCTTACTGATGCATTTATCTAGCGGATTTGCTGACGAGCATCCTTCGCGGCAAGTCCGCTAGCTCTGTTTCGAAAGATTCCACTATGAATTCTGTGAACTCAATTCTGGAATTGTTATCCATCAACCCTCCGGGGTGGGGTGGCGTTCTGCTCACCGGGGCTCTCGCCACGCTGTTGATATCCATGGGCGCCTATTTCCTTGGCATGGTCTTGGGGCTGTTTGGCGCATTTGGAAAGTTGAGCGGATTTCGATCAATTGAGTGGCTTCTGCAACTCTACACGACTGTGGTCAGGGCAGTTCCGGAACTGATTTTGATCATAGCATTGTACTATGCTGGGACCGACGGCCTGAACCGTGTTCTCGCCTTGGTTGATCTTGGTCCGCTGGAGGTTAACGGCCTGCTCGCAGCTGTGATCGTGCTCGGCTTCGTCCAGGGAGCCTACATGACGGAGGTGTTGCGAGGCGCCATTCTGGCAATTCCGGTCGGCCAGCTCGAAGCGGCGAAAGCGTTTGGAATGCGCCCGGCCTTACGATTCCGCAGGGTAATCCTCCCCGCGCTGATTCCGAATGCCCTGCCGGGTTTCGCCAACCTATGGATGGGAGTCGTCAAGGACAGCGCACTTATAGCTGTTGTAGGTTACCAGGAATTGGCTCTCGCTGCACGGGTTGCTGCAAGCAATACGAAGCAATACATGGTGTTTTTCCTGGCGGCTGCGGCGATCTACCTAATAATTACCCTTGTTTCCAATCAAATCTTTGCCGCTTTGGAATCGTATTTCCGCCGTGGGCAGCGAGCATTGGCGTAGGAGGCCAAAATGGACTTCTCTTGGGTTGCCTCCTATGCGGACTTGCTGGTGCGAGGAGCTGCAATAACCTTTCTGCTTCTATCCATTTCGGTGGCAGTCGGTTTCGCTTTGGCAATTCTCCTTGCAGTCGCACAAGTGGGGGCCTTTTCCGCATTCCGTTGGCTGTCGAGAGGGTATTGCACGTTCTTTCGCGGCACCCCGCTCCTGATACAGCTGTGGCTCCTCTATTATGGCCTTGGGTCGTACCTTCCTTCCATCTCCGGCCTAAGGGCAAGCTTTTTGTGGCCGATACTGCGCGAGGGGTTCTTCTTTGCAGTGCTTGCCCTGACGCTGAACTTCGCAGCCTACCAAGGCGAAATCCTAAGGGGGGCGATGCTGTCGGTTCCAAAAGGAGAACTCGAGGCTGCGCGGGCGTTTGGCATGTCACCCGGCAAGATCCTGCGTCGCATATGGCTGCCACGGGCGATCCGCATCGCTTTGCCGACCTTTGCCGGCGAGGTCGTGCTTCAGTTGAAAGCCACGCCGATCGTGTTCTCGGTCACCGTCATGGATCTTTACGGAGCGGCCTACAAGATCCGTCAGGATACCCTCCTGGTCTATGAACCGCTTATCCTGGTGATGGTGTTTTACGTCGGCCTGACCTTCGCGATAACGCAGGCCTTTCAGAAACTCGAAAAGGCGGTGCCGTCCCGGCGTTGAGTCACAATTACTGTTTCAAACTCCAGCAACGAAGAGCCACAAATGTCCAGACCCGATAAACATCAGCTGTCCACCTTGTCTTTCCATACGCTGTCGGTGCACGGCGGCAATGAAATCGACAAGACGTCCGGCGCGATCCGAACACCGATCGTCATGGCCAATTCCTATCTTCTTCCGGAAGACCCATCGACCATGGATTGGTCGGATACGGAAACGCCCTCCTATACCCGCAATTCGGGTCACAACCAGATCGGCCTGCAGCGCAAGCTGGCGGCGCTCGAAGGAGGCGAGGATGCGGCAGTCTTTGCAACAGGGGTTGCAGCCCTCCATGCCGTTTTCTTCACCTTCCTGAAGACAGGCGACCATGTGGTTGTGGGCGATGTCACCTATGAAGCGGTTTGGCGGCTGTTCGCTGAACTCCTGCCGCAACGCTATCAGATCGAAGCAACCTTTGTGGACATGGGCGACATGGATGCAGTGAGAGCCGCCATCCGGCCGAACACCAAGTTGATCCATACCGAGACGATCGCCAACCCGACCACGAAGGTGGCTGATATCGCCACGCTGGTGTCGATTGCCAAGGAAGCCGGCGCGCTTCTAACAGTGGACTCGACCTTCACACCTCCGCCTTTCTTTCGACCGCTTGCGTTGGGGGCGGACCTCGTGATCCACTCATTGACGAAATACATCAACGGCCATGGCGATGCGATGGGCGGCGTTGTCATCGGCTCGAAGGAGCTCGTCCACCATGTGAAGGCAGACGCCCTGGTGGATGTCGGCGGAACCATCTCGCCTTTCAACGCCTGGCTGATCATGCGCGGCTCGGTCACCTTGCCGCTTCGCCTCAAGCAGCAGTTCTCCTCGGCCGAAACGGTTGCCCAATATCTGGCGACCGACAAGCGTGTCGCATATGTGACCTACCCCGGCCTTGAGAGCCATGACCAGCATGAGTTGGCGCAAAAGCAATTCGCAGGCCAAGGCTACGGCGCGATGATGGCTTTCGCGGTGGAAGGCGATCCGGACACGCAAAATCGTTTCGTCGCCAATTTGAAGGTGATCACCTCCGCGGTCTCGCTTGGGCATGACGAGAGCCTGATCGTTCACGTCGGCGGCGGTGGACGAGGCGGCTCCAACAAATATCCGCCCAACTTCCAAAAATATGGACATCTGCGCCTGTCGATCGGCCTTGAGGACCCACGCGATCTCATCGCCGACATCAACAATGCATTGGACGCAACGTTTGAGAAATCCAACCCCATCTAAGGGGTGGCCCTCTTGCCGAGTAAATTGCTCCTTGATTGAGCATTTACTTGGCCCTGGGCGATCTTCAAGCCGATGCGAATTTTGTGCCCTGAACGTCTCTGGCATGTCAGCGCGAAATTCGCCAACTCGCCGGTTCTGACCCAGGGAAGGGCAAGACATTTGTCGCAGAGCCAAGGCAAAAGGTGCTGGGGATAGCACTAGGCATCAAAGGAGCGGTCATGTATTTGCCGTCGCATTTCAACGAGTCGCGCCTTGAGGTCCTTCACGACCTGATCGAGCGCAATCCCCTTGGCATCCTGTTCACCAATAGCAAAGGTGAAATGGATGCAAATCACATCCCCTTTCTCCTTGACACCAAGCAAGGCACGTTAGGCGTGCTTCATTGCCACGTCGCCCGCGCCAATCCCGTCTGGCAGAATGCTGCGAACGGCGATGAAGTGCTGGTCGTATTTCGCGCCGCAGACGCCTACATCACGCCGACCTGGTATCCGACCAAGCATGAGACGCAGCGGCAGGTCCCCACCTGGAACTACATGGTTGCTCACGCCTATGGGCAAATCAGGATCCGCGATGACGAACGCTATGTCCGCGCTATCGTAGCGCGCCTGACGCGTATTCACGAGGCAACGCGCGAGACGCCATGGAAGATGACGCATGCTCCAAGGGATTACATTGACGCGTTGGTGAAGGCGATCGTCGGCATAGAGATCGAGGTTACCAGGCTGACCGGCAAGTCCAAGTTGGGCCAAGATGACGGTGCCCCAGATATGCGCGGCGCTGGCCTTGGCCTGAAAGCCCAGGGCGATATTTTGATTGGCGACGCCATGATTGCGCGCGCGGATATCGACGTCCAGAGTTAGCACGAACAGTCCCATCCGGGGCAGGGGCCATGAGGAATACCGCTATCGGATCCGCCACGCTGTTTCTCTTTCGAGCCGTGTCCCATCAGGTGCGGTTTGTCCGCCAGGTAGCAGATCGGGTGATCTTGATGGATCGGGCGAAATCAATGGGCAAAACACACCGTGAATTGTTCATGATCCCGCAGCATCCGCGCCCCCACCTCATTCCTGAGCCAGAGTCTTCACGGACTTGCTCTCTGGTCCAACATGGGAGCCGTCTGGCTCCGGCACAAGTATATGCCATCAGCGGTCCGACCTTGGTGGTCCGGCGACCACCCACCGGCGAATCGGAGGCGATTGGTTCCCGCGGCTGGAAGGCTATTGGTCGCAACGCCAACAAAATAGCGGCAAAATGAGCAAAGTGCTCGGTTGTTTGGTCCTATTGCGGCGTTTCCACTGTGCGGTCCGCACCCGCATGATGCCCGCACAATTCTTTGGAGGATCGTCATGACAGTTTACAATATTGCGCTTATTGGCTTTGGCGGTGTGAACCGGGCCTTGGCAGGACTTATCGCGACAAAAAATCCGCAGTGGGAGCGCCAGCTTGGCTTCCAGTTAAACATCGTCGCCGTCAGTGATCTCTACCTGGGCTCGGTGATATCACCCAACGGGCTTGACCCGCGGATGCTCACTGAGGCCAATTTCACCAAAGGTGGCTTTGGGCAGCTTTCCGGCGGCAGTTCTGAGGCTGACAATGAAACTGTCATCAAGCTGGCGCCAGCAGACATTGTCGTTGAAGCGACGTTCACCAACCCGAAAGATGGGGAGCCTGCCGTCAGCCATTGCCGTTGGGCGCTTCAAGCAGGCAAACATGTCGTCACGACCAACAAGGGTCCGGTAGCTCTTGCCGCCCAGGAGCTCAAGGCACTGGCCAAATCTCGCGGCGTGCGCTTCGAGTATGAGGGCGCCGTCATGAGCGGAACTCCGGTAATGCGACTGGCGGACAAAACGCTGGCCGGCGCCGAAATGAAAGGCTTTGAGGGCATTCTCAACGGCACCTCGAATTTCGTCTTGGGACGCATGGAGGGGGGGTTGGACTTCTCCTCTGCCGTCAAAGAGGCGCAGGCCCTTGGATATGCTGAGGCCGACCCAACTGCGGACGTTGAGGGCCATGATGTTCGACTGAAAGTCGTGATCCTTGCAAACGAGTTGCTGGGGGCAAACCTCAAGCCCGAGGATGTCACCTGCGAGGGCATCTCAAGATTGTCTCCTCACGACATTGAAACGGCTGCCAAGGAGAATTGCCGGTGGAAGCTCATCGGATCCGCGGCTCGTGGTGTAGATGGGATTGTCGTTGGCAGTGTTGCTCCCAAGAGACTAGCTCTAGAGCACCCGCTCGCAGGAGTCGGAGGCGCAACGAACGCAGTTTCACTCAACACGGAGCTGCTTGGATCGGTGACGATAACAGGACCAGGCGCTGGACGGGTCGAGACTGCGTATGCCCTTCTGTCCGATATTGTTGCCATCCACACGACTCAACCGTCGCGAGAAGCGAAGGAGGCTGCATAATGCGCAGTGCAGCCCTGAGCGAGATTACCCTTGCTCAAGATATCATCGTGAGAAGCCCCTTCGACGGGGCCGTCGTTGGAACAGTGCGCCAGACCAGTGCTGGAAGCGTGGGCTCGCTCTTGGAACGGGCAAAGCGGGGAGCCCAGATCGCAAGAGCCCTGCCGCGATACAAACGCTCGGCCGTCCTGGAAAGGGCAGCTGCGACGATCCAGGCCAACCTGGAAGAATTCTCGCTGCTCATCGTGAGGGAAGCGGGGAAAACCATCGTGCAGGCCCGCAAGGAAGCAACTCGGTGCGTCAACACTCTCAAACTGTCGGCGGATGAAGCAAAACGAAATGCGGGCGAGATCATACCGTTCGACTCCTACCTCGGATCGGAATCTCGCCAGGGCTGGTATACCCGGGAGCCTTTGGGCATTATCGCTGCCATTACGCCCTATAACGATCCGCTGAACCTCGTCGCCCACAAACTTGGCCCAGCCATCGCCGGAGGCAATGCCGTGCTCTTGAAGCCGTCAGAGCTCACGCCACTTTCCGCACTCAAGCTGGTCGACACCCTGATCGCGAGCGGCTTGCCTGAGGAGATCGTGACCGTTGCCGTCGGTGGGCCGGAGCTTGGTAAGGCGCTTGTTTCTGCGCGCGACGTGCGCATGATATCTTTTACCGGTGGGTTCAACACCGGCGAGGCGATCGCACGGGCCGCGGGCATCAAGAAGCTTGCGATGGACCTTGGCGGCAACGCTCCCGTGATCGTGATGGAAAATTGCAATTTCGATGCAGCCGTCGACGCCTGCGTTTCCGGGGCCTATTGGGCAGCTGGCCAAAACTGCATAGGCACGCAGAGAATTCTCGTACAGAACGCCATCTATGAACGGTTCAGGTCAACGTTCGTCGAGGCGACCGCAAGATTGAAGGCCGGAAATCCCCTTGAGCAAACGACCGACATCGGCCCGATGATCTCAGAAGGAGCGATCTTGCGAGCCACTGCAATGGTCGATCAAGCAATCTCGGCGGGAGCCGCTTTGCTCTGTGGTCATCACCGGCATGGGAATCTCTACGCGCCTACCGTTCTGGAGAATGTCCCCGCGCAATGTGCTGTCTGGTCGGAAGAGGTGTTTGCGCCGATTGTCATCCTGCAACCGTTTGGTGAGCTGAAGGATGCCATCGCGATGGCTAACGAGCCCGAGTACAGTCTCCATGCCGGAATATTCACCAACGATCTGGACCACGCCCTCGATGCCGCCAGCGGAATTGATGCATCTGGCGTCATGATCAACGACTCTTCGGACTATCGTTTCGACGCGATGCCCTTCGGCGGCTTTAAATATGGCAGCATGGGACGAGAAGGCGTTCGGTTCGCCTATGAGGAAATGACGCAACCCAAGGTCGTTTGCATAAACAGACTGCAACGATAACCGGCGTCTTGCAACTGGCAGCCGCCAGCAATTGTTGCCTGAGGGGAAAAGTGTAGATGTTCAAAGGTTCTATCACAGCGCTTGTAACACCGTTCAAGGACGGCCACGTCGATGACGTTGCATTGCGCGACTTCATTGAATGGCAAATTGCAGAAGGATCATCAGGTCTGGTACCGTGTGGAACGACAGGAGAAAGTCCAACACTTACCCATGCCGAGCACAAGAGGGTGGTGGAGATCACCATAGACGCCGCCGCCGGTCGTGTACCAGTCATCGCAGGGGCCGGCTCCAATAGCACAGAGGAAGCCCTGGAGTTCGTGCGCCATGCTCAAAACGCAGGCGCCGATGCACTGCTCATTGTCTCTCCTTATTACAACAAGCCGACTCAAGAGGGAATCTACCAGCATTTCAAGGCGATTGACGCTGTCAGCAGACTTCCGATCATAGTTTACAATATACCGCCTCGCAGCGTCGTCGACATCCAAGTTGAAACTCTGGCGCGAATATTCAAAAACTGTCGCAATGTTTGTGGGGTTAAGGACGCCACGGGCAACATATTGCGTCCCTCGCTTGAGCGCATGGCGTGCGGCCCGCAATTCAATTTATTGTCGGGTGAAGACGGATCTGCCTTGGGCTATATGGCGCACGGCGGTCATGGATGTATTTCGGTGAGCGCAAACGTCGCACCTCGTCTTTGTGCTCTATTCCAGCAGGCCTGTCTGGACGGTAATTTTGCAGCAGCGCTCAAGTTGCAGGATCAGCTGATGCCGCTCCACAGAGCGCTCTTCCTCGAAACGAATCCTGCTGGTCCCAAATATGCGTTGGAGCTTCTTGGTCGGATGAAGGCAGACCTTCGATTGCCGCTCGTCGCTGTCAGCCCGACAGTCCAGGATGAAATCAAGCGTGCCATGCTGCATGCTGGAATCCTCGGATAAGAGGCAAGACATGCTTCCAGGACGTATTGAATCCGATCTTATCGGCCCGCTCCTCATTCCCAGTAACGTTCTCTATGGCGTACATACCGCACGTGCAGCTGAGAACTTTGACGTTTCAGGGCTACAACTGAAGGACTTTCCCGAACTCATACAATCCATGGCCATGGTGAAGAAAGCAGCGGCGCTGGCCAATATGGATCTCGGGCTGATATCAAGATCAAAAGCAATGGCAATTTCCGAGGCTTGTGAAGATCTGATAGAACGGCAGGGCATCGATCAGAATTTCCCAGTCGACATGATGCAAGGTGGTGCCGGGACTTCCACCAACATGAACGTCAATGAGGTCGTAACAAACCTCGCTCTCCTGAAGCTTGGGCGGGCAGTGGGAGACTATGTCACACTCCATCCCAATGACGACGTCAACTTGTCGCAGTCGACCAATGACGTTTACCCAACGGCAATACGCCTAACCATCTTGCGGGCCTGCGATGCACTAATCGCGTCGCAGGTAAATATTCGAGACGCCTTCCGAGTGAAGGCAGCTCAGTATGATCAAGTCGCAAAAGTTGGTCGCACACAGCTTCAGGACGCCGTGCCTATGACGGTTGGCCAAGAGTTTGATGCGTTCGCGGAACTGATGGAAGAAGACATAGTGCATTTACAATCAGCGTCGAGGCTGCTGATGGAGGTTAACCTGGGTGGATCGGCGATCGGCACTTCCATCAATGTTCCACCTGGCTTTTCAGGCCTTGCCTGCAGTCATCTCAATCAAATTTCTGGCTTTGATTTGGTGCCTGCTCGCAACCTTGTCGAAGCCACTTCCGACACCGGAGCCTTCGTTACCTTCTCCGGCGCCTTGAAGCGAATCGCGGTAAAGCTTTCAAAAATATGCAACGACTTGCGTCTGTTGAGCAGCGGCCCTCGCACGGGTTTCGGAGAGATCCGACTGCCGGCCGTACAGGCTGGTTCGTCCATAATGCCGGGAAAAATCAATCCGGTCATCCCTGAGATGATGAACCAGATTGGGTTCCAGGTGATAGGCAATGATTTGACGGTGACGCTCGCGGCGAGCGCAGGCCAGTTGCAGCTGAACGCGATGGAGCCCGTCATAGTTTTGAACATTCTTCAATCCATGCGAATGTTGACAAGAGGTATCAAAATTCTGAAGCAGCGTTGCGTAGAAGGAATCGAGGTCGATGTTGATCGATGCAAATCGTTTTGCGATCAGTCTCTCGTTCTCGCTACGCCACTGGCGACATTGATTGGTTATAGTAAAGCTTCGGCTCTTTCAATGAGAGCTTTGGGGGAAAAGAAACCACTTCGGCAAGTCGTAGAAGAAGAGGGTATCTTATCTCAAGACCAGATTGTTCGGATATTCGGCATCTCTGATTGCCCCTCCAAATCACCGAATAATTCCTAAGATTGGCGGCAAGGGTTATGGCTGTATTCACAGAGCTCTCTGACGGCGATCGCGACGCTATTGCGTCTGCGTACGGGATAACATCGTTGTTATCTGTCATCGGCATTGCTGATGGAGACCGCGAGACGACCTATCTTTTCAGATCCAAAGAAAATGACCTTATCGTCACCCTGTTCGAAAATGGCGCCGAACCGTCAGATCTGGAACGAGCATTTGAAACCATGGAGAGGCTCCACAAAAACGGAGTCCCTTGTCCGAAGCCAATTCGAAGCCTCGACGGAAATGCCACCTCTCGAGCAGCTGGCAAACTCGTAGCGATCGTGAGTTTCGTGCCTGGATCGTCAACGTTTGATCCCGTAACGCGCAAGTGTCACAGCCTAGGGCAGACCATGGCAAGGATTCACTCCATTTTGCAGCCCCATCCGAATAGATCTTCGTATGAGCTGCCGACAGGACCGGTTCACGGAGCACTGGTCCATCAGAATGTTTTCTTTCTCGATGACAAGGTCAGCGGTATCATAAATTTTCGACTCCGCCATGATGATGCGCTCATTTCGGAAGTTGCGGATGTGCTTGTTGACTGGACAGGCGGGTCGAACGGAGGCTTGGATAATGACAACGCTCAAGCACTGCTGGCTGGATACCAGAGTGTTAGAAGTTTGTCGGATGCTGAACGAGATGCGCTACCTGCCTTTGTGATGGCGGCAACAGCCAGGTGCTATGGGAGAAAGGGAGATCACAGGCATCTCCCTGACATTGCTGTAAACGCATATCGATCGGCTAGCGGGATAATGCAATCAGGACTGGTTGGCTTGGATCCCCATGAAATACCTGCTTGATAGAACCGATGAAAAAATCCTGAACGAATTGAAGAACAACGCACGCATATCGCATGCTGAATTGTCCGGACAAGTCAACTTGTCGCGTAACGCTGTTCGCGTGCGCATCGAACGACTTGAGCGGGAAGGCTTCATCAAAGGCTACACAATCGTGTCCGGGGAAGGTTTGAGCAGCGAAGCTCTCACGACCGCAATGATGTTCGTTTATAGACATGATCGGATGAGAGGTGGCGAGGTCATACACGCGTTGCGGCGTATTCCGGAGGTTGTTTCATGTGACGTGATGACCGGGGACTTCGATCTTTTGGTGCGGGTGGAGTCCGGTGACGCGGACCGTATTCGGCAAATCTGGCAGCAAATCTCCGAATTGCCAGGGGTACGTGATACCCTTACGGCGTTTGCTTTATCATCCGTCATTCGAAAATAGCACTATCGGCTCTGAGGAGAGCCAACTCAGGTTGCATTGCTGATCGTCTGATCCGTGTTTCTGCCGGTGTGGAGAGCCTCACCTTCTCGCAGCGGCCGTCCAGAGCGGGGTCGGCTGGCCGGGCCCTCGCTTTTAGTCGATGGCCTCGGACGCCGGTCGGGGTTCATGTCTGGACGGCCCCCGTTGCGCAAGGGTGATTGTGGGTGACGGACCGGCCAGGTGCAGTCATGTCTACGGCCTGTTTCATGCGAGGCTCGCCTCGCTGGCCAAGATGAAGTCCGCGGATCGGTTCCCAATCAATTTTGCGCGCTTTTGATGCGCTCTGACCCCAAGGGGTGTCCCGATCCCCGGCACTGCCGGTTCGTCATCTCCTCTCAGCATCCATGCATGTCTGCTTGTGGCGCGATTTCCGGCGCTTTGTGCCGTCGGCGCCACGTAGGTCTCGTTGCGGCGCAGAAGCGCCCACGCGATCCGCGCCATCTTGTTGGCCAGCGTGACCGCGACGACTTTCGGGCGCTTCCTCTCGAGAAGCTGCGTTGCCAAAAACCTTCGCTTCAGTCGACTGACGAGCGTATCGCAGCACGGCTGCAGCGCCGACGACAAGCAGGCGGCGAAGATAGCCGTCTCCCTGTTTGCTGATGCCCATCAGACGCTCATGGCCTCCGCTCGAATGAGCTCTCGGCGTCAGGCCGAGCCAGGCGGCGAACTGTCGCCCGAACGAAACAGTGAAGCGTCGGGGACGCTCGCAGCGATCGCGCTTGCTGTGAGTGGTCCGACGCCTGGGATCGTCGCGAGGCGTTTGCTGGCGGCGTGTCCGAGATGCCATTCGAGAATGCGGGCCTCCAGCGCGGCGATCTCGGTCGCGATATGATCAGCTTGCGCGATCAGACCATCGAGCGCAGTTGCTCTCGATGAGCATCGAACACCGCCAGAAGGGCTGACAATCCACCCGGTCCCTGCGCCGCAACCAGGCCAAACTCGGCAAGATGGGCGCGAATGGCATTGGTGAGCATCGTCTTCTGGCGCACCAGGAGTTCCCGCGCCTTATGAAGCATGAGAACCGCCTGCTGGTCTTCCGATTTGATCGCTACGAAGCGCATGGTCGGCCGTGTGACGGCCTCGCAAATCGCTTCGGCATCGGCAGCATCTGTCTTGCCGCGCTTCACATATGGTTTGACATAGGCAGGCGGCATCAGGAGAACTTCGTGTCCAGCCTCGGCCAACACTCGTGCCCATACGGCCTGTCCCGACCAACCTTCATGACACAGAAAAAACTTTGCAACACAACCCTCTCAACTCCGGGCTCCATTTGGACACAGCACGATGTTCGTGGCTCACCGGCGAGGTCAGAGCGGAGCAGTCTCAACAACGCCATCCGACATCTTTTGTCGGGTTTGTTGGGTTTGTCGAGTTCGCGATATGGCCATTTTCAGTCGATCTCTTGCTTTGCTTCGGGCTAATCGACTGAAAAGCAACCATAAAGTTCCTTCCTCAGCTCAATCAAGCAAGCTGGCATGACTCTTGAGAGCCTTCGTTGCGGGGCGGGCAACAGCTGCCGGCCATAACTCGTGTCACGGGTAGCCACGATGAACAGGCGAAGGACGGCTCTCGATCTAAGGAAACGTATCCCTTCGACCATGACAATGGTCACATCAAAACCGCGAATCATATTCGGATACATAACTTATCTTCGTCCTAACCGACGAAAAGTACAGTTTCATGGTATAACAAAATGAACGTTCGCAGCATCTCGATCAATAATAGGCGCCTTTTGTGGCACAGGCGCATGTTCATTGCTGAACGATATCTGATTTCCTTCGCGATGGGCGTTTTTGCGCTGTTTCCAGTCTACCTGTTGTCTGTTGGGCGCGACGAGATCTTTTTTGGTTCGATCTCAGCAGCAGGCATGGCGGTCGCTATATTAATAGTTTTGATCAGTCCTACGCTGATACGCCAGTTTGGTGTGCGGAGGCTCGCACCCATCGGCGGGCTTCTCTATGCAGCAGCCTGCGCGACCGTACTCTTGAACGAATTGTCGGGGGTGCGCGCGACATTCCCCTACTTCCTCAGCTACATGCTGAAATCAGGCGGATGGGCGCTGCACTTCACTATCGGCTCGATATGCATTTCCGCCCTCTCAAGCGATGCAGACCGGCCATCGAGCTTCATGGCCTACTCTGCATTCTCCACCTTAGGGTTAACCTGCGGACCGCTGCTGAGCAGTCTCCTTACCCGGTACGCCGGCTTGGGCACGCTGGATATGTTCATTCTGGCAATGCTCGCGGCGACGGCAGGGGCAGCGTTGTCATCGTGGGCAGCGCGACATGCGGCGAACATCGGCGAAGCCGATATTCCGAATAACGCCTCGATTGCGCGCGACCTTTTTGATCTCCTCTTCAGCAAATCTGCTCTGTTTTTTGTTCTTGTACTGTTGTCCGCAAGCATTTACACTAGCTTGATAAACTTCCAGGTTACATTTGCGAATAATTCAGGTCTACCGTACGAAATATTCTTTGGCTTTTGGGCCATAGGATCAGTCGGCTCCAGATTTGCAATTGGTCCGCGCGTAATCCGCAGTGCGGCCGACCGCACCTTGCCGCTACTTCTGGGCGGGATGGTCGTTTCGCTTCTCGGCTTTCACTACTCCCCGGGCCACCCCGTCATTTACGCAATGGCATCGCTGGCGACCGGCATAACTTATGGGCTATCCTATCCCCTGATACAGGCAGAAGCCATCCGCGTGACTGCGCCGCAGTCCCGGACTTTGGTGCAGATCATCTTCAGCCTTTGCTATTTTCTTGGCCTGTATTTCTTCCCCTTCGCCGCAGGGCTCGTCTCAGTCCATCTGGGATATGACACGCTGACGCTGTTGATTGCCGGCTTGGCTCTACTGCAAACGGCTATCGCTCTCCTTGGCTATCGCACGATCCGGCGCAAGCCGACCCCGACCGTAGTTGGCAGTAAAGGCTGAAGCAGGGCACTATGCACGAGAGATCACACGTCGTCATCGGAGCCGGGCCGGTCGGTCGGGCAGTGGCGCTGCAACTTGCGGACCAGCCGGACTCGTTCGTTGTCGTGATTGACAGGAGCCATTCTGCGCTTGCCGTGGCGCAACGGCTTCTGGGCAATCTCGCAAACGTCCGCTTCGACGTGTCGTTGGGTCCATCCGCTCTCTCGGTTCAAGCCCGATCGCTGATCATGGCTACGTCTTGGAGAGATTCCCGAGTTTTGGTCGGCAAGCTTTTGCACCAAACGCACGAGGCAGGTCTACACACCCCTATTATTTGCGTCGGCAGGCCGAGCCCTGGGGATCTTGACATTCTCCGGGTACCGCCTAACGGTCCGCCCGTAGTCTTGGGAGCGGGTCTCGAACCAGGACTGGTTGAATCTTTAGTCTCGCTGGTTGCGGCTGAAATAAAGGACATAGAGAGCATAGTAACTCATTGCGGAGGGATTCCCAGAATTCCGGAACCTCCGCTGAACTATGCTCTCGCCTTTGGGCGTCGGCTGCCCATAGAGCAGAGGCTCGCGTTTGCTCGAATCGACGGCCAAGCCGTAACGCGAAATCGCTTCGAAAGCGTATCTCAGCTGTTCGTGGATGGTGTCGGCCTTCTCGAAGCATACGATGATGCAATGGTTTCGTCGACGGCTGCAGGCGCTCATCCTAGCATTCCAACGCTTCGACAGTTGACTGTGCGGTGGCCTGGCTTTGCGGATGGCGTTCGGATGTTGCATCGCCTCGGGCTGCTGTCCGACGAGGAGATCGAAATCGGGAGCGCGCGCCTGCAGGTCAAGGAGGTCACGGAGGCGCTTTTAAGTCGCCGGAACCCAAATGACGATGGCGACCAGGTCGTCCTTGACATCGCCATTGAGGATCGCCAAGGGCGGGTTGGCCGTTGGACGTGCATCCTGCGCTCCGAGCTTCAGGAGCGAGGCATCTCAAGCATGGCTATCGCCACCGCAGTTCCGGTGGCCACAGCCGTGGAATGCGTCACGCGTCAACAGTTGCGGGGTCCCATACACCCCAGCAAAGCCGCGCTCGCCGATGTTGCCGCGATGGCCCTCGAGCAACTGAGGAGAAGCCGGATCGCTGTCTTAGCCGAGCGCGCGACCGGGCTGTTGGAAACAAGCACAATTTTGGGAGCTGGTCATGCAAAGACGAAAGACACTACTCGTGGGGAGCGGACCAGCAAACCTGGCACTGCTGACCTGCCTCAAGGAGCGGGGATCCTCAGTTCTGGATTCGCTGGAAGTCCTTGAGCGCCGCGACAGCGCAGAATGGCACCCGGGCATCGCCTTCGAGGATTCGATGCTCCAAGTGTCGTTGTTCAAGGACCTGGCGTTCCTGAGGAATCCGGCAAGCCCATTCACTTTTTTCTCGTTCCTGCGTGACAAGGAGCTTCTCTATCACTTCATCCATACGAACAATCTGTATCCTTCAAGGAAGCTGTTTTCCGACTATCTGGTCTGGGTAAGCCGGTTCTTTGCGAACAAGATTTCTTTCGGCAAGGAGGCGGTGGCGGCCAGGTTCCACGAGAAGCCGTCGGGAACCCAAACCCTTGTCGTCACGACCAGGGATGTCTCGAGCGGAGATGTTTCAGAAATCGAGGCAGACGACGTGGTCGTCAGCCTTGGGCATGAGCCATACATCCCCGAAGAACTGGCCGTCGACTCCGGCCGCGTGGTGCATTCAAACTTCTTCCTATCCCATGCGAACGAGGGAATAATCAACGCTAACGCTCGCGTTGCGGTCGTCGGGTCCGGGCAAAGCGCCGGCGAGATAGTCAGATTCCTGCTCCAACACCGGGAAGTGTCGGAAGTTATCGTCGTTGGTCGGCGCCACCTCTTCGAACAGACGGATGACAACCCGTTCGTAAATGATTTCTACACTTATCCACACTCGCTGAAGTTCGCGGAGTTGCCACTTGAAGATCGCAAGAGCTTTCTTTCCGACACTAGGAACACGAACTTCTCCACCGTCACCAAGGACGTCCTCAAAAGCATCTACGATCTTCGATTCGAGGACCAGGCGTGCGGACGCGACAGGCTCAGGCTGTTCCCGTATACTGAAATCACGGCGGCAAAGCGTCTCGAGAATGGTCTTCGTCTAGACCTTCGCGGAATCGGAGGCAAGCCGGACTCCACGACGCTTGAAATTGACCTCCTGGTATGCGCGACGGGCTTTTCAAACCGTCGCCATCTATCATTTTTCCAACTGCTGCAACCGCGAATGGAAGATGGCGACGTCGTTGTCGATGAGTCCTTCGAAGTGGGACTCGATCAGATGCCAGAATCGTGTTTCACCGGTCCGAGACCTCGCGTTTTCTTGTTGAACCACTCTTTTGGCCTTCGGGGCCCAACGGAGCACACACTCGGCGGTCTGGCCGAACGGGCTGCGGTGGTGGCGAAGGCGCTGCAAGACGGGCACGTGCTTCAACCTGCTCAAGGTCGCCCCGAGACCTTGCCAGCGGCACGGCCAACCGGAAATTCGAGACTGGAAACGAAATGATGTGTTCGCAAGTAATAGATCTCAAAAATGAAACACGCGCGGTCCCCATCTCGATTGAAGGGGGCATCGTCATGCATGATCCCTTCCCGGAAGGGGGCGACGTTTCCATCCGACTATTGAAGCTCAGTCCAGGCGCGACCACTTGCCGTCACAACCATACGGAAGTCGAATTTTGGACGGTGATCTCTGGCGGCGTTCGAATTCATCTAGACGAAAAGACGTTCCTGCTGCTTGGCGGAGAGAGCATTCGGATGGACCCGCTGAGCAGGCACAGGATTGAGGCTTTGGACAGCGGTGCAGTCATGCAGACAGTGTGGTGGCACAGCCGCGCAGCCTTCGAAGAGGCGACTTCCACGAACGAAGCGATAGGAAAGAGCAGACCGCTGCTGCTGGTGCCCGCAATGCTTACCCCGAATGGGAACATGCATATAGGTCATGCCTCAGGACCGTTCCTCTACGCGGATGTGTTGCGCCGAATTGCCGAGACCGGCGGCCGAGAGGTTTTCGTGCTGCAGGGCACGCACGGTCACCTTGAGCACATTGCAATTGCGGCCGACGCTGCTGGACTGGAATACTACCAGCTGGCCGAGAAAAACACGGCTTCTTTCCAGGAGGCTCTGCATCGGCTCAATGCAGTTTCGGATATTTTCCTTGGGACAAAGCCTGACCGCCGCGGCAAGGCGGTCGTTCTCGAGGTCTTTAAGCGACTTTGCAGCAAGGGCCTGATCGCTGAAAGAGAGCATTTGGTCCCGTATGACGTCCAAAGTGGGCGCTTCAAGGTGGACGCCTTCGTCCACGGCAAATGTCCATATTGCGGCGGCTATTCCTCCGGCCACGAATGCGAGGATTGCGGCGCGCTGGTCCTCGATGCCGAACTCCAGGATCCGGTCGATCTCGACGGGCGCTCGCTGGAACGTCGTCCCCTGAAGCGCCTTTTCCTGAACCTCGCTCCATTGCATGACGCACTCGAATCCTTCGCCTCGCGGAACTTCCTGCCCATTTACGCAAAGCTCTATGTCGAGTCCTGGCTGTCCCGGGGGCTTCCGGCAGTCTGCATCTCAAACCCAAACCGGGAGGGAATTCGGATTCCAATCCCAGGATTTGAGTGCCAGCGGTTTACCATCACCATGGAACACGTGCCTCGGCACTTGCTCGCCTTAGAAACGATAAGAGAAAAGAGCGGATGCCCCGCCTTCTGGTACCAAATCCCACGGGACGAGATGCCGGAGCTGGACATTCTCTTCGGGGCGGACAACGCCTTCGGACGTCTGTTGGTTATTCCCGGGGTACTTTCGGCGCTTGATCTCCATGAGATGCTCCCCCGACGGATTTTCGTCAACCAGATGCTCACGCTTGAGGGGAAGAAGTTCTCAACATCACGAAATCACGCAATCTGGGTGAACGACATCGCTGCGGAAGAAACTGCCGAGCCGCTTCGCTTCTACTTGTGTCGGTGTCGTCCGGACGGTTCTGTCGAGGACTTCTCCATGGGTGCCTACGAGAGCTGGAAACGGGACTTCTGGGACGGACGGCTGTCGAGATCGGTCGCGAAGGCTAACGAGGTCATCGGGCGGGTCGCGACAGACGAGCTCCCGTGTCCTGGCCAGTGGTCAGCCACCGACATTGCGTTCCTCGCGGACTGCACACGCTTCAACGCGGAAGTGCGGGCGCGATTCGAAGCGGATTACCCGGACGTACGTCAGTTGACACGCGCAATCGAGGCGTTCGTCGACGCAATTGAGCGCTATTCATGTTCAGTGCTGCAAGTTCCGGCTGCGCCGAAGGTGAAGGAGGCGCTTGCCCGGACTGCGGCCCGCGCGGTGACCTTCGCGCTCGTCGGACTCTGTGTCGCGACATACCCGGTCGTACCTGATTTCGCCATCTCCATCGCAGGGAGTCTGGGGCTAGAGGCTCCCAAGCTCAGCTGGTTCGACCGCGACTGGATGGCCGAGCCAGTCCGTCTGTCTGCAAGCCATGACGCTGGAGGCCGTTGAATAACCGATCAAAGTTTTCGGGCGTTCACCGCAGCCACTTTTCGAGAATCAGCCGGAGGATGCGGGCAAGCCAGGAAGTGCATCGTGGACTTCGTCTTTGATTAGCCTTGTCACCGAAACGACGCCGATGTCGTCCGGCTCGGGCGAAGTCTGACGTGTTGATGGCTTTTCAAAAGCGCGGCTAAACGACGACAAGAGTTGGTTGTATTGCAAAGTTTTTTCTGTGTCATGAAGGTTGGTCGGGACAGGCCGCTGTCATGCCGCCAGTATGGCGAACTGCTCGGCCAGGGAGGGATTTGGATTGAACGCGTACCTCGCCTGTCGCTTGCGCATCATGTGAAGCATTTCGATCTCCGACAGGGTGCTGGCGGTGGCCGGCGACTTGAAACCCAGCATCGGCCGCACACGGCGCTTGATGCGCCGGTGGTCCTGCTCGATCCTGTTGTTATCAGACATGAATAGGCGCGACGCGCCAATCCGTATTTTCTTGCACGGATGGATCGACTACCGTCCTCCTAGGGGAGCATGAGCAAGACCTAACAACCACGGCAAGTGCAGGGCAGGGTGCTTGACGTATCGATGTTCGTCATCGTTTCAGCCGTCAGGCCGACGCGCTCGCTAACGAAAGTGACGCTAGCGCATGAGTCAGGCCTTGATTGAGCCATCGGCCCCCTTGTCGACATAGCCGTGTTGGCCGTGCATGCACAGCTAAGACAAAGCATTGAATGGATTTCGCGGCGTGGCTCAAGGATCATGTTCCATCGACATTCATTCAGACTTTCCGGGCGGCGGCTGCCAGCATCGCCTGACCGATCGGATGATCCCCCTGGGCGTTGACCATTTCGCCAGCGTTTTGGATGTCGCGCCGCTCTTTGTTCTGACTGAGCTTGGCCTTGCCGACAAGGCGAGTGATCTCGATCTCTATGCCGACGATCGCCTTGACCATTGTGTCGATAAAGTCCCTGGGCGCGTCCCCCATCTTCCACGGGATAGGCTGGGTCGACTCGTGCCTGTGAGTCAGTTTGGCGACATTGCGGCGGACATAGCGTTCGTCGTCGTGGATTGTGATCCGTCCATAGGCATGTGCGACGATGTAGTTCCAAGTCGGCACCTGCTTGTGAAAGTCCTGTTTGCTCGGATACCACTGGGGCGAAATATAGGCATCGCCGGCGCGGAACACCACGAGCACCTCATCGCCGGTCGCCACGTCCTGCCAAACTGGATTGTTGCGGGCGACGTGGCAGCGAAGGGTGCCGTTTTCTCCATGTGACGCGTCGAGTTCGAAGGGGATGTGATTGGCGTCGAGCCCGCTCCGGCCATGGGTAATCAGCACGCCGAGGGCGTTGTTCTCGATCAGATGGTAAAGGATTTCTCGGCTCGGTTCATTGAAATGCGCGGGTACATACATGACAGTTCCTTTCACGGGCCGCCGGGTCGCTGTTCACCGGCTGGCATCTGATGGCAGGCATTCCAACGCGGCGGCGACCCGGTCCTTCGCTGCTGCAGGCAGAGGCAGGATGGGACGCGGGGGGTCGGCACGGCAAATGTCGAGCAATTCGGCAAGGGCATAGACGACGCGAAGACTTGAGAACTCCTGGAAGAGGCTCCAGAGCGGCGAAAGCGTGGCATCGATCCGTCGCGCTTCGGCCGCATCGCCCTGCTGCGCCGCCCTGACGATCATCATGCATGCCTCGGGCAGGATGCCCGCGAGGACGCTGTACCATGTATCGGCGCCGGCGATCATGGCCTCGGCGGCATTCCAGTCGCCGCTGTAACCGATCGAGAACCCTTCCGGCAGCGTTCGCCTCTGGTCGGCCAGATGGCTCTTGATCGCATCGCTTTTGTTGGTCGGATTCTTGATAGCGACGATCCCACCAACCTTTGCCAGGCGGTTGACGAGGGCTGGGGTGAAATGGAAATGCGTCGTTCCCGGATTGTCGTAGACGATGATCGGCAGGCCACTTTCGCGCGCCACTGTGGAGAAATGTTCGAACACCTCGTCATCAGTGAGCGGGGTATAAGAGGCAGCGGCAAGCAACCCCGCCGCAGCTCCAAGGGCCTTGGCGTCCTGCGCGAGCCGCACGGCTTCGTCAGTGCGTAGCGCGCCTACACCCACCACGACCGGCATTCGCCCTGCGGTTTCCTCCAAGGTCTCGGCGAGCGCCCGCCGCCGTTCCTCGCGCGACAGAAAGATGTATGTGCCGGTGCTGCCGAGAAGACCGATGGAATCGACCTGAGCGTCGCCAAGCCGAGCAATCAGCCTGCGCAGAGCAACGGTGTCGACGCGGCCGTCACGATCGGCAGGCGTGATGGGGAACGCGGAAAGACCGCTCAGGAATGCCATGGCAAGGCTCCAGGTTGGTGCGTGAGGGCAGGGCTGGGCGCACGACAGGTCATCACAAGGCGTCCAGAGCCTGCCGCAGGTCGGCGATCAGGTCATCGGCGTCTTCAAGACCCACCGACAGACGCATGAGGTCCTCGCCGACTCCGTCGGCCAGATGGGCATCCTTGCGGATCGGCTGCCGAGCACGTGTGAGACTTGCCGGATGATAGATGAGGCTATCGGCATCGCCGAGGCTGACGGCGCGAGTGATCAGGTTGAGCCGGTCCATCATCCGGCGCGCGCCTTCGTATCCAGCGCGCAGGCCAAAGGCCAACATGCCCGACCCGTTGGACATCTGCTTTCGCGCTGTCACCTGATCAGGGTGCGAGTCGAGGAAGGGATGACTCACAAATGCCACCGCCGGGTGCGCCTCGAGCGCCTGAGCCACCGCAAGGGCTGTGGCGCTGTGCCGTTCCATACGAAGCGTGAGCGTCTTCAGACCGCGCAGGATCAGGAAGGCTGACATGGGCGAGAGCGCTGCGCCGGTGATGTAGCGTAGGCCCGTTTCGTGCAGCGTGCGGAGTGTTTGGGCGTCGCCCAGAATCGCCCCGCCAAGGGCATCGCCATGACCGTTGATGTACTTGGTCAGCGAGTGGAGCACGATGTCGGCCCCGTGTTCAAGCGGTCGCTGGAGCGCGGGCGAGGCGAAGGTGCTGTCGACTGCAACCTTGACACCGCGCGCATGGGCGCGCTCGGCAATGGCAGCGATGTCGAGGATGCGGCTCAGCGGATTCACCGGCGTCTCGAAGAAAACAAGCCGCGTCCGCTCGGTAATCGCGGCCTCGAGATTTTGTGGATCGGACAGATCGACCGCCACGACCTTGATGCCGAAGCGGGGGACCGCCTGCTCGACCATGGCAAGCGTGTTCGCATAAAGCGTCTTGTGGACAATGAGTTCATCGCCTTGGGAGAGGAGCGACAGGATCAGCGTGCCGAAAGCCGCCATCCCCGAGGCAATGACCAGACCTGCCTCGGCTCCTTCCAGATTGGCGAGCCGTTGTTCGAGGATCTCTGTCGTGGGATTGTATTCGCGCGCGTAGAGCCTTCCGCCAAGCGCGGCGGCGGCCTCGTTTGCTGCCACGCTTTCGAAGCCATAGGTCGAGGTCAAGAAGACTGGTGGCTGAACGGCATTGGAAAAGCCGGACGGATCGTAGCCATGATGGATCGCCCGGGTGGCGAAACCGGGGCCGGTGTCGTTGAGCGAACGCGCGGGAGCATCGGTTGCGGATTGATAGGTGCGGGTCATTCGGCCTCGAAGATCTTTCTTGGGTTTCCGAAAGATTGACGGCAAACTGGCCAATGCGAAATATCCAGTTGGCGATGAATGAAATGGGCCAGTCTTCAAGTGCCGGTGCTGCCGGTCGCTCGCACGCGATGGGTGCACGCGAGATCTACGAGGCTCTTCGCGAGCAAATCCTGGGCGGCGTCTATGAAACCGGCAGTCAGTTGCCGTCCTCCCGAGGCCTGGCAAATGACCTCGGGGTTTCGCGAACGACGGTGACGGTCGCCTACGAGCAACTGGCTGCGGAAGGTTTCATCGAAGTCCGTCAAGGCGCGCGACCTCGCGTTTCATCTTCGTTAATCGGTCCTGAGGCAAGCCGCACTTCCCCGAAACGGCTAGGCCCGGTTCATATATCCGCCTATGGCGAACGACTGCGCGTCACGCCGCCCTGGCCAGATTACTTGCCGACCGGGTTGAGGGTCGATTTCCGCTATGGCGACCTGGCGCCGGCAGACTTCCCCGCATTGGTCTGGAAACGTGTGATGAACGAGGCGATGGGGCAGCGCCCGTTGCGTCTTGCCTATGACGATCCTCGCGGCTCGCGCAGGCTACGCCAGGCGCTGCAGGGCTATCTCTGGCGCGCCCGAACCTTGAGCTGCGACCTCGAGCAGATCATAGTTGTGAACGGCTCGCAGCAGGGCCTCGATCTGTGCGCTCGCCTGCTTCTTGATCCCGCCGACCACTTCGTCATCGAGAATCCGTGCTACAGGATGGCGCGTCAGGTCTTTGCCAGTACCGGTGCCTCGCCCATCCCCGTCACCGTCGACGAGGATGGGATGAAGACGGAGTTGCTGGCGGGGATCGGGGCACGCTTGGCCTATGTCACGCCATCGCATCAGTTTCCGCTGGGCGGCGTCATGCCGATCGCGCGCCGCCATCAGCTTCTGGAATGGGCGCGGCACAACAACGCCTACGTGATCGAGGACGACTACGACAGCGAATATCGCTATGACATCAATCCGGTCCCTCCGCTGCACAGTCTCGAGGACCACGGGGCTGTCATCTACCTCGGCACGATCTCCAAGACGCTTTCGCCGATGCTGCGTATCGGCTACCTCGTCGTCCCGCCGGAATTGCAGGAGGTCTTCGCAACCGCCAAACAATTCGCGGACCGGCATTCGCCGGTGGCTGAACAGGAGGCTCTGGCCTCTCTCATCGAGAGCGGCGGCTACGAAAGCCATGTGCGCCGCGTGCGCAGGCTGAACGGCGAGCGTCGGGAGACATTGTTGGGCGCCTTGCAGCGCTGCTTGGGAGATCGCATCGCTGTCCAGGGAGCAGAGGCTGGTCTGCACGTCGTCGTTTGGCTCAACGACCTGCAGCGATCGCGGGGAACGGCACTGGTCGAAGCCGCCCGACGCACGGGGTTGGGGCTACACCTGATATCGCCCCTTTACGAACGACACTCGGAGGAAGGCCGCACCGATCGCGTTGGGCTTGTCATGGGCTACGCCGCCTTGAGCATTCGGCAGATCGAGAAGGGCGTTGAGGTCCTGCGCGAGGTTGTCAAGCAAGTGCAAGACGCGTTGCCGGGGCAGGGTGACTGAGACAGGGGACGTCGAAAGCTGGCGCTGAAAGCGACCCCAAGGCCCCCGCATTTCGTGGCAAAGCCAACTGGACTGGGAAAACGCCATGCAACTGGTGCTGTTGATCAGGCCAGTTTGGCGGCAGATTTTGGTGGAAGACGATTTCCGAGAGCGATGCATGACCTGGCAAGGAAAGCTGCTGCACATCCATATCGCGCCCGCTGCCTCTTATGAAATGGAGGAGCTGGCGCAGGCGCAGCTCGTGGCCGGCCGAGGCATTGTCGGAGACCGCTACTACCTGGGGACGGGGACCTATTCCGCGCGTCCTGACGTTCGCGAGGTGACACTGATCGAAGCCGAAGTTCTGGACGCGATCGCGCAGGGCGAACCCAGGATACCGGGCTTCAAGGCCAAGCTCGCACCCGAAGATCACCGGCGCAATATCACAACACGAGGCGTTCCGCTTAGCCATCTTGTCGGCAAACGCTTCCGGGTCGGTGAAACGATCCTCAGGGCTGCCCGGATGAATGTGCCGTGCAAGTATATCGAGGAGTTGCTGGGGCTTCCGGGTCTCTACGAGGGGCTTCTGAACCGCTCGGGACTGAACTGCACAATCGAGGTCGGGGGCGTGATCCGCCCCGGTGATCTGATCTTGCCCATCGACGAGTGAAACGCCATGGCCTCGCCCCGCATCATCATGAAGCTGACCGTGACCGCCGTCCGCAAGGAGCCCGGTGACGTGCTGATCATCGACCTGAAACACCCGCGCAAACCTCTGCTGCCGCCGTTCGAGGCAGGTTCTCACGTCGATGTCCATCTGCCTGAGGGGAAGGTGCGTCAGTATTCGCTTTGCGGCGACCCGACCGAGCTCGGCCGCTACACCATCGCGGTGAAACGCGAGAGTGACGGCCGTGGCGGCTCGGCGTGGATTCACGAAACCGTTGCGGCCGGCTCCACACTGCCCATCTCGGCGCCACGCAACCATTTTGCGCTCAAGCCCGGCGAGGGGCCGATCTTGCTGCTGGCAGGCGGGATCGGAATCACCCCGATTCTGGCCATGGCGCGCGCGCTCACCCGGCAGGCCAAGCCGTTCCACTTGCATTATTTCACCCGCAGCCGGGCGCTCACGCCACTCCTGCCGGCGATCGAGAGCGATCTTCCTGTCGGAAATGTGCAGCTCCATTTCGATGACGAGCCGGCGACCCGGGAGGATATCGCCGCGCTCCTGGCCAACCGTTTGGCCGACGCACAGACTTACTATTGCGGGCCGCCCGGATTCATGGCGGCTGTGGGGCGCGCGGCCGAACACTGGCCCGAGGGCACTGTTCATTTCGAAACTTTCCAGCCTGCCGGGCTTGACGGCGCGCCACCGGAACCATTCATCATAGAACTGCGTGAGGGCAGGGTGGTCGAGGTTTCGGCGCAGACCACGGCGCTCGCGGCCCTGCGCGCAGCCGGGGTGCCGTTGCTGGCCTCATGCGAGAACGGCGTTTGCGGGACCTGCGAATGCGGGATGCTTGGTGGGCAGCCGATCCATCGGGATTCCATCCTGTCGAAAGACGCACGCGGCCACCGCTTCATCGCCTGCGTGTCACGAGCGACGGGCGTGCTGAAGCTCGATCTTTGACGGTCCACTGGGATGCAGCCATCCGGACGCTGATTTTCGGGGAAGTGAATGACGACGAAACTTGCACATTTGAACGAGATCGAGCGCTGCGTCTCCTGGCTCGCAGCCTGGACGATCCACCACGCCAACCACGTCCGCGAGAGCGACGAGATCAAGGTCGGCGGCCATCAGGCTTCTTCCGCCTCCCTGAGCACGATCATGACGGCACTCTACGGATCGGTGCTGCGCCCACAGGACCGGGTGGCGGTCAAACCTCACGCGGCGCCGATCTTCCACGCTCTCCAATATCTCGCGGGCAACCAGACCCGTGAAAAGCTCATGAACTTTCGTGGCTACAAGGGCGCCCAGAGCTACCCTTCACGGACCAAAGACATCGACGACGTCGATTTCTCGACCGGGTCGGTGGGGCTCGGCGTCGCGCAGACGCTGTTTTCGTCGCTGGTGCAGGACTATGTCTCGGCCCATGGCTGGATCAAGGACCGCCCCGAGGGTCGTATGGTCAGCTTGATCGGCGATGCCGAAATGGACGAGGGCAACATCTACGAAGCCCTGATCGAGGGCTGGAAGCACGGGCTACGGAACTGCTGGTGGATCGTGGACTACAACCGCCAGTCGCTCGACGCCGTGATCCGCGAGGGCCTGTGGCAGCGGTTCGAGCAGATTTTCCGTAACTTCGGCTGGGACGTGGTGATCCTGCGCCATGGTGCCCTACAAGAGGCCGCCTTCACTGAGCCGGGGGGCGAGAAGCTGCGTGAGTGGATCGAGCGGTGTCCCAACCAGCTCTATGCGGCGCTGACCTTCCAGGGAGGCTCAGCCTGGCGCAAGCGGCTGCTCGACGAGATCGGAGATCAGGGTCCGGCCACCGCTCTGATCGAACGCCGCTCCGACGACGAGTTGCAGGCGCTCATGACGAACCTTGGCGGGCATGACATGCCGAGCCTCCTTGAAGCGTTCGAAGCGGCATCCAGACATGACCGCCCTGTCTGCTTCATCTGTTACACCATCAAGGGTTACGGCCTGCCGCTTGCAGGGCACAAGGACAATCATGCGGGACAGATGACGCCTGCACAGATGGAAGGGTTCCGCCGGCAAATGGGCGTCAAGCCGGGTGAGGAGTGGGGCAAATGGGCCGCGGCCACCCTGCCGGAAGCGGAGCTTGAAGCCTTCTTCTCCAAGGTGCCGTTCTTCAGTGAGGGGCGGCGCCGGCTGTCGGCGCCGTCAGTGCCGGTGCCCGAAACCCTTCCGTCATCGGGGCAGCGCGGCAAGCCGCTCTCGACCCAGATGGGCTTCGGCCAGATCCTGAACGACATCGCGCGCGAGCAGAGTCCACTTGCCGAACGCATTGTCACCACCTCGCCCGATGTGACGGTCTCGACCAATCTTGGGGGGTGGGTCAACCGGCGTGGCCTTTTTGCGCGCGAGACGATGGCCGACACCTTCAAGGCCGAACGCATCCCCTCCACCTACAGTTGGGAGTTCGGACCCAAGGGGCAGCACCTGGAACTCGGGATCGCAGAGTCAAACCTGATGATCATGCTCGGGGCGCTCGGTCTATCGCATTCGATCAATGGCGTGCGTCTGCTGCCGATCGGGACGGTCTACGACCCGTTCATCTATCGCTGCGCCGATCAACTGAACTATGCCTGCTACCAGGACGCGCGTTTCATGCTGGTCGCCACGCCCTCCGGCGTGACGCTGGCGCCGGAAGGCGGGGCGCACCAATCGATCGGCACCCCGCTCATCGGCATGGCGCAGGATGGGCTTTGCGCCTTCGAACCGGCCTTCGTCGACGAGTTGTCTGTGATCATGCGCTTCGCATTCGATTACATGCAGCGCAACGGCGAAGGAGATCCGGACGAGACGACATGGCTGCGCGATCAGACCGGAGGGTCGGTCTATCTGCGCTTGTCCACCCGGCCGCTCGAGCAGCCGTTGCGCGACATCAGGCCGGACCTGGCACGGGATATCGTCAATGGCGCCTATTGGCTGCGACCGCCCGGGCCGAACGCCAGCGTAGTGATCGCTTATCAAGGCGTTGTCGCGCCAGAGGCGATTGCAGCGACTGGGCTTCTGGCAGAGGACCGGCGCGACGTCGGGCTGATGGCAATCACGTCAGCCGACCGGCTGAACGCGGGCTGGCAGGCAGCGGAGCGTGCCCGCCAGCGCGGAACGACCGGCGCCCTTAGCCACATCGAGCGGATGTTGGCACCGCTGTCGCGCGATTGCGGAATCGTTACCGCAATTGATGGTCACCCGGCGACGCTTGCGTGGCTCGGCGGCGTGAACGGGCATCGCGTCAAGGCGCTTGGGGTCGAGCATTTTGGCCAGACCGGCACGATTGCAGATCTCTATCGCCACCATGGTCTCGATGCGAATGCCATCGTGCATGCCGCCCAGGCAGTCAGTTCCGGCCGCAGGATCCGATACCTGAAGGCGCTTCCCTAAGCGGTCGGCGGACGTCTTGCGCTATCGGCACGATGGGGGTGTCATGCTTGAGTAGCCGCTCGAGACTCCATCAAGCCAACGCCATATTGCCGCGGGGTCACGTTTCTACGCCCCGTTCCAGCACAGCCATGGAAAACGAAACGGCATGATCGTCGGCAGCCGCATAGGAGTGCGGCTGATCGGTGAGGAGTCGCGCGGCTTCGCCGGCTTGCAAGATTATGGTTTCGGAGCCGACAGTGAGCTTCAGACTTCCTCGCAGGACCGAAACAAGTTCACGAGTGCCGCGGCTGTGAGCGTCCGACCAATGGACATCACCGGGCGCAATCGTCCAGGACCACATCTCGAACATCGTTCGGCCTGAGGTCGATGCCATCAGTTTCGCCTCGCTGCCTTGCGGGGTTTTCCAAAGTGTTGCTGGTTTGGTCCGTTCGATACGATCGTCTGTGATTTCTTCCGAAGTTTGACCTAGCAAGTCGTTGACCGACAGCGAGAACGCGACGGCCAGGCGGCACAAGACTCCAATGCTCGGATTTGCCTTTGCCTGTTCGATGGCCACAACCGTGCCCTTCGAAAGGCCCGCGCGCTTCGCTAGCGCATCAAGGCTCATATTCTGCAATTGCCGCAAATGCTGCACCTTGGACGAGAGCAGCGTTCCCAGTTCTCTCTCGGTTGCCACCGCTGCTGCGTGCTTGGTCATTATATTGACTTCTCCAGATATGCCGCTTACGGTCAGTATAATGACCGGTGCGGGGACTTCAATCATGCCATCTCATTTGTTCAAGGATTGATGAAGATGTACCTTCCGATCGCTCGTAAAGCCATTGCTTTGAAGTCAGAT
This sequence comes from Mesorhizobium sp. ZC-5, assembly GCF_025753855.1. Lineage (GTDB taxonomy): Bacteria > Pseudomonadota > Alphaproteobacteria > Rhizobiales > Rhizobiaceae > Neomesorhizobium. Next base: position 69,476 of record NZ_JAOWPT010000014.1, on the reverse strand, counting down.
ACATCCCCGACAATAAGGGCGGCGGCGGATATGCATCGACCATTGAAACCCGTTCTGCTCACTGGGTGCTGCGCATGAGTGTCACGGCCGCAAGCTTGGCGGCCGCCGCTTTTGGCGCTGGCGATTTTCTTGGCGGTGTCGCGTCCCGCGGTTCGGATTGGCGCCGGGTCGTGTTGGTGGCGCTCGGAACGGGCTTGCTGGTCTTAGGCGTCGCGGCATGCTTCAAGGGCAGCCCGCCCCCTACGCTTCCGCTGAACTGGTGTTTGTCGGCTGGCGCAGGTTTCGCGGTCGGTGTGTCGCTCCTCTACCGCGCGCTCGCCGAGGGACAGATGACCCAGGTCGCACCGGTCACCGCCGTCGTTGCAATCGCCGTTCCGGCTCTGGTGGATATTCTGACCGGCAAAGCGCTGACAGGGCATCTGTTGCTTGGGCTCGGGGCTGCCGGCCTCAGCGCTGCTCTTCTATCGGGTTTGAGTGGTGGCTTGTACAAGAGCATCCGGAACCCATCGGTCATCATTGTCGCTATCGGTGCCGGGCTTGGCTTGGCCCTGTTCTACATCGGCCTTGATAGAGTCGACGCGGCAGGGGGAGGGATCTGGGGACTCACGCTTGTTCGTGCCACAGCATTTGTACTGGTTACTGCCGTGGCCCTGAGAAGCCGAAGACACGTGTTTCAGTTGCGGAGCTTGGGTGTCGCTGCTGTTGCCGGCCTTCTCGATGGAACTGCAAACCTGCTGCTGATGCTTGCATTTGCCACGGGAGGGTTGGCCGAGACTGCCGCCGTCGCCTCACTTTATCCGGTCGCCACCATCCTGTTGGCCATCGCCGTTCTGCGAGAGCGGCCTTCGATTACACAAGGGATCGGGCTGCTTTTGGCCATTCCGGCGGTCTTCCTTCTCCAATCCGGTTAAGGGGTGGTCCAAGCGGCTCGGGACGATAATGATAGATGCCGGTCTGAGGTGCCCGTCCTTGCAAGAGGGGGCGTCACGTTCTCCCTATCGTCCTGGTGCGACGATCGAGTGGCATGCGCAGGGCAGTTGGCCGTCAGGATATGACAATTCGCGGATGCCAACCGGACGTGGAGCGCCTGCGAAGTGGCAACGGTCGCGTTGCCCTTCCGGGGTCAGCCGCCAGCCCCAAACGAAGTATTCTTGCGCTGGCTTGAAGGTTGCATCGGCGACATTTCACCTTTGACAGGCCCTTGGGCACTGTGCGCCTTCAGGAGCCGGTATAAATGTGCGCGACTTATGCCGAGCAAATCCGCGGCGCGACGCTTGTTCCCTTGAGCTTGTTTCAACGCGGCCCGAATCTCCGCTCCGGTTTGGGCTTGAATTCGGTGCTTGAGCGGAGGGTTCGATCCCGCATATGTCGGCTCCAAAGGAAACTCTGGGAAAGACGCAGAAAGTTTGCCGGTGATGACCAGTCGCGTCAGAACATTCTCCAGTTCGCGCACGTTGCCGGGCCATGAATGCCGGAGCAGGAGTTGACGGTCCTTCGCCGCCAACGCGGGCGCTGGCTTGCCCAGACGGTCGGTGATGCGTGAGAGCAATTGCTCCGCGAGAAAACCGACATCGTCGCGCTCACGTAAAGCAGGTACAATTATGGGAAGCACATTCAGCCGGTGGTAGAGATCTTCGCGAAAGCGGCCAGCTTTGACCATATTGGCGAGCGGTCGGTTGGTAGCACAGATAACACGCGCGCTGACGCTCACGGGAGTGGTGCCGCCTACCCGCACAATCTCGTTGGCCTGAAGGACGCGCAGCAAGCTGCCTTGAAGGGAAAGCGGCATATCGCCAATTTCGTCCAGGAACAGCGCGCCACCTGCGGCAAGTTCGAACTTGCCCGGCTTGCCGCGATTGCGGGCACCCGTGAAGGCGCCACCCTCGTAACCGAATAGCTCAGCTTCGACGAGCTCGCTTGGAATCGAAGCGCAATTGACCCAGACGAAGGGTCCGCGGGATCTGTCTGATAGGGCATGAATTGCATGCGCGGCCAGTTCCTTGCCCGAGCCGGTTTCGCCGCAGATGAGCACTGGCAGTTCATATTCCGCGACCGACTGAAGGGCGCCGCGATACGCATCCATCTGCTCACCTTGTCCAAGGATGTCGTCCAAGCTGAATTTTGATTGCCAGAGCTTGTTGCTTTGAGGGATGGCGAGCTCCGCCTTCGAGATACGGCTGTATGTTTTCTTTAGCGCATCGAAATCGGAGAACAGGGCCAGCCCTACCGCGCCGATAGTAATACCATCGCGCTGTACAGGAACCTGCTTCGTCACCAATTTGTGGCCACGAACTTCCAAGGGATAGCCGACATGGGTCCCTATGCCTCGAGCAACAAGATGAAGCCGGGTTTGTTGCCCAACCACATCGGTTATGTGCCGACCTAGAAACTCCTCTGCCTCGCCTCCCAGCAGGCGGCAATAAGGCTCGTTTATCAACACGATCGTCCCGGACGTATCAACGGCAACCAGACAGTCCGAGACATGATCGAGGATGAGCCTCAGAAAGTCGGCCTCTTCGGATGAACCGACAAACCAATCCGGAAGCGCCATTGAAGCACCTGTGTTGGCCAAGCCCCAAGCGCAGGCTTGCGAGGCTTCATGATGTCCGAGTGTCCCGCAAGCGAGACGATAGTGTGTCTCTTCGGTGACATTACTATCCCGGTTGCGGCCTGTCAAACATCGCTCACAGTTTCAAAGGCGACGATTTTCTACAACGATACCAACTCGATAAGAGGGTTGTTGGCGCGCGAGCGTGGACTGGCCCGGGCCTTGCAAAGTTCCCCGTGTGGAAACGCGCAGGGAGGAAAGAGATGACGCGCATCGACACCTTTGAAATAAGAGACACCGTGGTACGTGTGTCTGGAGCAGGAACACCACTGGTCTTTGTCCATGGATTCACGACCACAGCCGAATTCTGGCGAGAACAAATCGAGGCGTTCTCGTCGCGATACAGGGTCATCAGGATCAATTTGCCCGGACATGGTGCATCCCCGCGCCGCAAGCGACGCGACTACACGGTACCGGCCTTTGCGGAGGATGTCCTGGAAGTGTATCGCGCCCTGGAAATCGGCGAGGCTATTCTCGTTGGCCTTTCGATGGGAGGGACCGTGGCTCAGAGTTTTACGCTTTCCCACCCCGAACGCGTGCGAGCGCTTGTGCTTGTCGGGGCTACATCACATGGGCTAGGCGAGCACGTAAATGCCGACAGTGTGCTGACGGCAATCGATGAGCTGGGAGTCGTTACGGCGAGCCAGAATGTCATCCAAAAATCTTTCGGCCGGGCCGCAAGCGCTGAGCTCGTGGCATTTGCCAAGGAAGAGGTCGCGCAAACTCCGGACTTCGTGGCGCGCCAGGCGATCGCCTCACTCAATGCATCGGACAGTCGCCTCAGGCTCGGAGAGATCCGCGTCCCGACCCTGGTCGTCGTCGGGAATGAGGACGTCATCACGCCTCCGAGTGAATCGGTTATTTTGGCGGAAGGAATTCCCGATAGCCAGCTTGAGATCGTCGCCGAGGCGGGCCACTTCCCGATGCTTGAGCAGCCCGATGTTTTCAACCGCGTGCTCGACGAATTCCTCGTCGAGAACATCAGCCGATCCCGTCTGATGGGAGGCGCTGGCCTCTCTCAGCAAACTGTTTGATTGGGAGGTTCAAATGTCCTTTCAAAGTATCACTGCCGCTTCGCAATCGCACGATCTCGACCGCGACACCAAGCGGATCGTCTTTGCCGCCGCCTTGGGAACCGTGTTCGAATGGTATGATTTCTTCATCTACGGCTCCCTTGCCGTATTGTTCAGCACCCTGTTTTTCCCCAAAGGCAATGAAACGGCTGCATTGCTCGCTGCACTGGCGACCTTCGGGGCGGGCTTCGTCCTTCGTCCCTTCGGAGCCGTTGTGTTTGGCCGGCTGGGTGATCTTGTCGGTCGCAAGAAAACGTTTCTCGTGACCATGCTGGTCATGGGCTTTGCTACGGTAGCGGTCGGTTTTTTGCCGACATTCGAGTCCATCGGGTGGGCCGCTCCGATACTCCTGGTCTGTCTGCGGCTGTTGCAGGGGCTGGCCGTCGGCGGCGAGTTCGGCGGTGCCGTCACCTACGTCGCCGAGCACGCCGATGTGGAAAGGCGAGGCTTCACGACGAGCTGGATCCAGATCACCGCGACATTCGGCCTGTTCCTGTCGCTGATAGTGATCGTCTTGTGTCGTGCTTCCATGTCAGCGGAAGACTTCGCAAACTGGGGCTGGCGCATACCGTTCATCGGCTCGATCGTCCTTCTGTTGCTGTCGCTCTACATTCGTCTCAAACTGCAGGAATCACCTATCTTCCAGGAGATGAAGGCACAGGGCAAAGGTTCGAAGAATCCGATCGCCGATACATTTGCCGACGGCCGAAACCTGCGCCATGTGCTCGTTGCGATCTTCGGCGCCGTCGCTGGTCAGGCGGTAATTTGGTATACGGGGCATTTCTACAGTCTTTATTTCATGACCACGACGTTGAGGATGAGCCAGGACCAGGCAAGCTTCTACCTTCTAACGGCACTCGCTTTGGGAACGCCGTTCTTCCTCTTCTTCGGTTGGCTGTCCGACAAGGTCGGACGCAAGTGGATCGTGGTGACGGGTTGCGCGCTGTCAGCCCTGCTGATCATACCGCTCTTCCAGGGCCTTGCGAGCTACGGGAACCCTGCGCTCGCACAGTTCCGCTCGAAGACGTCAGTGGTGCTAACTGGCAATGACTGCCGCCAGGATCAGTCGTTCGTCGGGCAGCTTTTCCGACCGAAGGCAGCGACACACTGCCAGACGGTGAAGGCGCTGCTAACGGCGCACGCCGTCCCCTACACCATCAACACCGACGCTGAACCCCTTCGCATCCAGATCAACGATGACGCACCCAAAACCTTCGATGATGCCGCACTCCTTGCGGCATTGACCGAAAAGGGCATGCCGCCGGCAAATACACCCGCCCAGCCCAACGGCCCCATGGTGGTCGCTGTTCTGTTCGCTTTGATCTTTCTTGCGACGATGGTCTACGGACCGCTCGGGGCATTGTTGGTCGAGTTGTTTCCTGTCCGGATCCGCTACAGCGGGGTGTCGGTCGCCCTGCAACTTGGCAACGGTTGGATTGGTGGATTCGCGCCCTTTGTGGCAACAGCTGTCGTCATCGCGACCGGCGATATTTTCGGTGGCCTATGGTACACCGTCGCGTTTGCCGGTTTGACCGCGGTTATCGGGGCGTTTCTGCTCCCAGAGACCCGTGGCCGCGACTTGAGTAACTAGGGCGGCGGAATAGAAGGCCGCGGCGCTGTCCCAACGGCGCCGCGTGCGTCGCGCGCGGATCAACCTTGCCCCCTAGAACCAAGTGATGAGCGACATCATGTCAGGACCAGCGACACCAAATTCCGAAAAGCTCTATGCGCGTGCCCGCGAGGTCATGCCTGGCGGGAACACGCGCACCACCGTCTATCGCAAACCGCATCAAATCTATGCAAGGCGCGGCGATGGCTGCCGGATCACCGACATCGACCGCCATGTCCGGATCGATGCCTTGGGAAACTCCACCTCTCTGATCCATGGCTATGGCAATCGCCAAATCCTCGAGGCGGCTACACGGCAGCTTGAAGCCGGAACGTGTTTCGGCATGCCTACCGAGAGCGAAATCCGGCTGTCTGAAATTCTGTGCGATCGTCTGCCGTCCGTCGAGCAGCTTCGCTACACAAATTCCGGCACCGAAGCGGTGATGAACGCTATCAAGGCGGCGCGCGCCCATACCGGCCGACCGAAAATAGCAAAATGCGAGGGCGCCTATCACGGAACGTACGACCCGGCCGAGACAAGTCTGGACGCCAGTCCAGTTACCTGGGGGGATATCGATAGGCCGGGATCCGTGCCGGCAGCCGAGGGGACACCCCAAGGGGTGCTCGACGATGTCGTCGTCATTCCCTTCAACAACACCCCGGTCGCCGAGGCAATCCTGCGTGCCAGCGGCAACAGCCTCGCCGCCGTGCTTGTCGATGTGATGCCAAACCGCGCTGGCCTCGTGCCGGCAAAGTCCGACTATCTGGCGATGCTGCGGCGGGTCACGCGCGAACTCGGGGCCTTGTTGATTCTCGATGAGGTCATCACGTTTCGCCTTGGCTACAATGGCGCTCAGGGCCGTTTCGACATCGACCCGGACCTTACCACGCTCGGCAAGATCATCGGCGGCGGCTTTGCAATCGGCGCCATCGGCGGGCTGGCGGAAGTGATGTCGGTGTTCGATCCGAGCAAGGGCAAACCCGCTGTTCCTCATGGCGGGACGTTCAGTGCCAATCCCATGTCGATGTCGGCCGGTATAGCCGCTCTGGAGGAATTGACACCCGCCGCATTCGAGAAGCTCGAGGCGCTCGGTGATCGCTTCGACCAGGGTATTCGTGCGTGTTTTGCTCGACACGGGATCAAGGGGCAAGTTACCGGGCTGGGCTCGCTACGCCGTTTCCACCTGACGGACGCACCGTTGAGCGACTACCGTTCCACATTCGCAGCGGCGGATGGCGCCGCGCGGGTTTCGGCGCTCGCTAAGGTATTGTTCGACGAAGGCGTGATCATTTCAGGCAACGGGTTGATGGCGTTCTCCACCGCCATGGAGGGCGCGGATATCGACGAGATAGTACGGGCCTTCGACCGAGCATTGCCGGCTTTCGCCTGATGACCTACGCAATATGATTGGGAAGCTGTCGGCAGAGCGAACGGCACTGTTTGTTGGTGCAGACCGCTTATCCCGTTCGCCTCAGGTGGCCACAATATATGGTGCTGCGTCTGTCGCCCTTCTCCCAGCCGAATAGCCAGACTGGGCCAAGGTGGCACGATTCGGGTGTTGCCAGCATCCCGCCGATTCGCGATTGATGCAGTCCTATGTGCTCAGTGGCGATGTCCGGATCGGTATGGAGGACACGACCCAGATGTCGCTGACTGAGCTCGTGAAGAGCAATGCCGAACTCGTCGAGAAAGCGAAATGGCACTTGGAACGGCTTGGTGCGCCGGTCGCCGGCCCAGCTTCAGGGCAATCTCGGCTGTCGCAAAAGGCCTGGCTTCTTGTATTAGGGGGTCAAATCCTCACTTCGCTTGACACGAAGCGGACATTTGGGTCCGTGGAAACCGCTAGACGGCCGCCAGAGTAGAATTTCCAAACAGTCTCTCGGGTGAGGAAGCCATGCGAGATGCCTCATCTAACATCATTTCCCGCATCCAAATGCTTGCGGGATCGCTGCTGTGAAGCGCAGGCCATTGGATGGCCTCCTTCAATGAGGGAAGTGGCAGCGGAAGCTCCATTATCTGCAGGGGTATTGTTTTTGCGAAATGCTGAGCCAGTCGCAAGGGTATCGTCGCTATACGGTTGGTGCCTGATAGAACGGGCGGGATCATGCTAAAGCCCTGTACGACGATCTCTATTCGTCTCTTGATACCGTGCTCGAGCAAGTACCACTCCTCGATGGACGGCCTCAGGGTGTTCCCGAATTTGACCGCGACGTGCCCCATCGACATGTATCGGTCGAATGTAAATGGCTCGGATAGCGGCTTATTCGTGCCGCAGGCTACGCATACGAATATATCCTCGAACAGTGCTTCACGAGGCTGCTTCGACATGAAGAGTTCCGGCATGATCAAAAAATCGACGTCGCCGCGCCGGAGAAGCTGATCGTAGTCGTCGGCAAGAGGCAGACAATCGAAGGTGACCTCGGGAGCTTCCAGCGCAGTACGCTCTACGATCGTCTTAAAAAACACCAGTGTGATGAAATCCGAAAGGATGATCCTGAAGCGGCGACCCGATTTGGCTGGGATAAACAGATCCTTGGAAATAACGGAGAGCTGGATGTGCAGCAGGGCCTCGCGCACCGTGATGGCAAGCGCTTCCGCACGCGGTGTTGGGATAAGTTCACGACCATGCATCGTAAACAGGTCATCGTTGAAATAGGCCCGTAACCGGGCGACGGCAGCGCTCATCGCTGGCTGACTGAGGTTGATGTTGCGCGCCGCCGCCGTGAGGTTGCGCTCGGTCATCAGAGCATCGAGTGCCACCAGGAGATTTAGATCAAGGCCTTTGAACCGCATGTCTTATCCATAGGGTGGATGCGTGGCATCCAAACAATCGATTTTAGGAATTAGTGAGCATGCGTCATTAGAAGCATCGACCCCCCGAAATCAAGTGCCACAGCGGTGCATTCTTGGCGGCGCAGGAAGGACGGGCATTGGTTAGAGCACCCACCACATCTGGAACGCAGTCCCATGCCGCGAGAGTTTCGATCTGATATCCAGGCCTTGCGGGGTCTGGCTGTTTTGCTGGTTGTCCTCTACCATGCTCGCCTTGGGCCGTTCGCCGCGGGTTACCTGGGCGTTGATATTTTTTTCGTGATTTCGGGCTTCCTGATCACCGGCCTCATCAGGACGCAGCTTGAGCAATCACGATTCAGTTTTTGGGAATTCTACTATCGACGTGCGAAGCGTCTGTTGCCCGCTGCCTATGTCGTCATTGCGCTCACGACGATCGCTGCGCCTTTCTTGCTGTCCGAAGTGAGCCTGAGGGAGTTCCAAAATCAAGTCCTCGGGGCGCTCACATTCTCCGGCAATATCGTTCTCTGGTTCCAATGCGACTATTTCGGCGGAGCCGCCGATACGATGCCACTCCTGCATGTTTGGTCGCTTGGTGTTGAAGAGCAGTATTATCTGCTGCTGCCTGCCTTCTTGGCCTTGGCTCCCCGAAGATGGTGGCTGATAGGAGTCAGTTCACTCCTCGTTGCCAGCCTAGCTCTATGTCTATACGTGGCCTCTTATGACCCATCCACTGCATTCTATCTTCTACCCACCCGATTTTGGGAAATGGCCCTCGGTTCATTCGGAGCCTTGCTTCCCGCCAGCCCTTGGGTGACTGCCAAGCTTTCGAAGCTGCGCCTCCCCGCGCTCGTACTTCTTCTCTTTCTTCCCATTGCCCCTGTTGGTTCCCAGCACCCGGGCGTGGACGCCGCTTTGGTTTGCCTGGCAACCCTGATCCTCCTGCTCGCGCCCAGCAGGGATAACGCGGCGATTCGAGGCATGGCAAGGATAGGGGATGTATCGTACTCGCTTTATCTGGTCCACTGGCCTGTGCTTGTCTATGTGCGGGCTGTTTGGCTGTCAGATGCTCCTGCCCTTGCGATCTACGCGGCAGTTGCTTTCTCATTTGTTGCGGGCTGGGCTCTCTACCGCTTCGTGGAGGAGCCGTTCCGGCGGGGGTTCGTCACGTCTCGTCGACGGCTGGCCCGAGGACTTGTTGCCGCATCCGTTGTTCTTGGCTTGTCACCTTCAGTCGCCATCGCCGCAATCCAGAACAATGTTGACTTTGCCAAGATCCGGCAGATCAATAGCGGTTTGGGACCAGCATGTGTTTTCAAGCCAGGATCGCCTCCTCGGGAAATCCCCAAGAACTGCCAGACGATAGACAGGCCCCAATTGCTGGTTTGGGGCGATTCATTTGCCATGGCACTCGTTCCCGGCTTGGCCAAGACAGTCGGCGAAGGCGGACTGGCGCAGCTCACGATGAGTGCATGCTTCCCCGCCATTGGCATTGCTGCCTTCTCGAAGACGTCAACAGAGTCTCCTTATTATCCCCGTGCCTTCGGCGAGGACTGCATGCGCTTCAATGACAGTGTTCTGGATGTCTTGAAACGTCGGCCCGAGATCACGACCGTTGCCATTTCAAGCCCATTTGCCACGCCTGTGTCGACGGACTTCATGCTTCTTAAGAAGAGCAATGGTACTTTCACGGAGGTTGACGCTTCTCTAGATGTAGCAGTCGATGGTATCAAGGCTCTCGTCGAAGCCGTTCGAGCGCAGGGCAAGCGAGTGGTTGTTGTTGCCCCTCCGCCAGTCGCAAGCTTCGATATCGGCGATTGCCTTGAGCGAAAGTCGCTGGGAAGTTTTATGATCGGTCCCTACAGTGACTGTAAAATATATGTAAGTGATTACCTCCAGATAAGATCCAGAACTCTTGAGCTATTGAAACAAGTTTCCTTGAAGGCTGACGTAGTGGTTATTTCCTACCGCGACTTCCTCTGCGATGAGACCACATGCAAGACCGAGATAGATGGCAAATTCCTTTATCGAGACAGCGGGCATCTTTCCTATGAAGGATCAGAAATCATTGCTCGCCAGACAAGACTTGCTGAGAAGCTGATCAGGGCTGCTCGTTAGAGCCTGACCCGAAACTCGGGCTTGGACGTGGAAGCGGATGAGTGGCTCTGTCCGTTGCGATTCGCTTGAGTTGTCTAGACTTGAGCGGGATCGCGACATGGGTTTGACGGAGGCCACACGCAGGCAATATTGCTGCGCGGGCCAGCGGGAGTAAACGCATTGACCGACAGGGAATGGCGTTGATCGAGCCGTTCATGCCTGGAGCGAAGGCGACCGGACGACCACGGACGACCGAGATGCGGACAATCGTGGACGCGCTCCTCTATATCGATCGCCTGGACGGGCTGCCAGTGACGGGCATTACCGGACCGCTTCCCGCCGGTTCCGACGGTCCAACGCTATTCTGTGCCTGGCGAGACAATGGGCTGTAGAGGACCAGCAACTCGTCAAGCGTCTCTGCCGGCGTTTTCCAACCCAGGGTCTTTCTCGGCCGGGCATTGAGGGCCGCCACGGCGGCGATCCTCGTCGGCGCGGTGGATGCTCAGGTCGGGCCCTTTCGGGAAGTGCTGACGCAGCAGTCCATTGGTGTTCTCGTTGGTTCCGCGCTGCCATGGCCTTGCGGATCGCAGAAGTAGAACTAGACACCCGCATCGATCGTCAGACGATCGTGCTGGGTCATGCCCCGCAAGCCGGGGAAGATGCAGTAGCATCGTGAAGCGCGTCGCTTGCCTAGCGTGCCCGTCGCGAGCTGCCAAGACCGAGGATGAGGTCTCCCTCCCAATGTCCCGGCACCGCTCGATCGGCCGCTTCGGCGGGGACGCTGACTTATCATGATTTCCGGCGAGATAAAGCCCTTGTGCCTCGCCTACGTACGCGCGCCCTGGGGACCCGTAATACACGTCCTGTTCGCAAGCAGGCCGTCAGCTAGCGGCGCAGCACTCCGCAGCCCCTGAACGAAGAAGGCCTGATGGATGGCTTCGTGGCTGATGCGCATCGTCTTGTCGTCCGGGAAGTCGATCAGCAGGCGTCGGCAATCTGCTCCGGGCGCCAGGCCTTGGCCCATCGCCGATCCTTTCGCGGGCCACGCCGGCGGCCCTTCCATCGTCGCGGCTGAGTTTGCGGTGCATGAGCAGGCGGTCGGGAAGTGGAGGTGCCGTCCTTAAGGATCGCTTGGACTTGCGCTGGGAGGGCGTCGCGATCGCAAGGGATAATCAGCACCTTATGGATCGGATGACGGCTTGGATGGACGGGGGAGAAGTTCGCGGCATCCATCCTGAACAGCTGGGTAAAGGCCTCCAGCCGCATGACCGAACCCATCCAAAGCGTGGATGCGGTCTATCCAAACAATCGATTTTACAAATCCATGAGCGTAATACATTAGAAGATCGTCAACTGAGCGAAACCAAGTACTCCAGCGGTACATTTCCTGGGCGGCACAACAAAGACGGACATCGATTAGAGCATCACCACATCTGGAACGCAATGCCCTGAAGGGTTCCATCCGCCCAATTGCCCGACATCACGATCGCTGACGACGGCCTCTGCTGCGTCGAACGTGTGATCAGGCGTCTTAAACAAACAGCAAAAATAGGGAAGTCTTTACATGCGCTCGCAGGTGCGGTGGAAGCTGTGCTGGGAAAATGAGTTGCAACTGGGCGACCATGTCGAACTGACGGAGTTTTTTCGAAAGACCTACGGGCCGACTGGAGTCTTTAATGCACAACCCTTCGAAGGTAGTCGAAGCTGGGCTGGCGCCAGGCCCGAACTCCGCGCAATCGCCTATGACTCGAACGGTGTGGCGGCTCACATGGGCTGCCTGCGGCGTTTCATCAAGGTTGACGGGGTCGATCTTCTGGTTGCCGAGCTAGGCCTGTACGGGGTCCGTCCGGACCTTGAGGGCCTTGGGATCGCCCATTCGATCCGCTTCATGATTCCAACGCTGCAGGAGCTAGGCGTTCCATTCGCTTTTGGCACCGTTCGGCACGCGCTGCAAAAACACATTGAAAGGTTCGGCCGACACAGCCAACTGACCGTTTTGTCGGGGATTCGCGTGCGCTCCACCCTACCAGACGCGCGTCTCGACAAGCCGCCCACTCGCATCGAGGACGCACTTGTGATCGTTTTAACCCTTGCACGGTCGATGAGCGATTGGCCCACCGGTAATTTCATCGATCGGAATGGGCCAGAGCTATGAACCACTTCGATTGCTTGTCCGAAGTGCGCAGTGAGGATGCTGACGGCACAGGCCAGCCGAGCGTTTATTTGACGTTTGACGACGGTCCTTATCCATTTGCCACGCCGGAGATCCTCGATGTCCTGGCAGAACACCGCGTGCCGGCGACTTTCTTCGTCATCGGCGCGTACGCGGCAGACCAGCCCGAACTAATTCAACGAATGGTAGCAGAAGGGCACCAGGTCGCTAACCACACAATGACACATCCGGATCTGTCCAGATGCGGACCCGGCGAAGTTCAGCGTGAAATGTTTGAGGCGAACCGGGCCATCATGACGGCCTGCCCCCAGGCCTCTGTGCGGCACATGCGCGCGCCGTTTGGAAACTGGACCGAAGAAGTACTCACTGCTTCGGTGAGCGCTGGACTGGCCGCCGTCCACTGGTCGATAGACCCGCGAGACTGGTCGCAACCTGGGGTCGACGCCATTGTCGATGCAGTGCTCGATTCTGTCCAGCCGGGCGCAATTGTACTCTTGCACGACGGATGTCCTCCCGACGAGTTGCCAGCGAGCGCAGACGTCAGTCTCCGGCGTCAGACGATCATGGCAGTATCCCAAATAATTCCTGCTTTGCATAGTCGCGGGTTCGTACTCCGCTTGCTCCCTTAATATCACTGAGAGAAATTTGCTATGAAGCTGAAGGCAATACCCTATGTACCTTCTTGATACAGTCAGCACCGTCGCCATTTCGACATATGCGATACTTTCGACTGCTTATAGAAGCATGCAGATCGCTTACGCTCGGCCGAATAACACTTCATCGGCATTGGAGGGTCTGGCCGACTCTGGCCAAATGCCGAGCGTGGATGTCATTGTCCCCTGCTTTAACGAGGACCCGCGCACGCTTTCGGAATGCCTGGCTTCCATTGCAAACCAAGAATATGCCGGAAAACTCCGGGTCTATGTGGTTGATGACGGTTCTGGAAATCGCGTTGCAGTAGGACCTGTTCACGAAGCCTACGCCCGCAACCCTATGTTCAATATCATTCTGCTTCCCGAGAATGTCGGGAAGCGCAAGGCGCAGATCGCGGCGATACGCCGCTCATTTGGAGATTTGGTGCTTAACGTTGACTCTGACACGATACTCGCGTCCGACGTCATCGCAAAGCTTGCGTTGAAGATGCGCAATCCAACGATCGGCGCGGCCATGGGCCAGTTGACGGCTAGCAACCGGAGCGACACCTGGCTGACTCGGATGATCGATATGGAGTACTGGCTGGCTTGCAACGAGGAGCGTGCGGCACAGGCTCGCTTCGGTGCCGTGATGTGCTGCTGCGGCCCATGTGCCATGTATCGCCGATCCGCGCTTCTTTTGCTGCTGGATAAGTACGAATCGCAATTCTTTCGGGGAAAGCCAAGCGACTTCGGCGAGGATCGCCATCTCACGATCCTCATGCTCAAAGCAGGCCTTCAAACCGAGTACGTCCCGGACGCCATCGCGTCGACAGTTGTTCCTGACAGGCTAGGGCCATATTTGCGCCAACAACTGCGCTGGGCACGTAGCACTTTTCGGGACACGTTGCTTGCGTTGCGCCTGCTGCCCGGCCTCGATCGCTTTCTCACATTGGACGTGATCGGACAGAATCTCGGTCCGCTACTCCTCGCGCTATCGGTGCTAACCGGGCTCGCGCAGTTCGCACTGACAGCCACAGTGCCTTGGTGGACAGTCCTGATGATTGCATCCATGACCATCATTCGCTGCAGCGTTGTAGCGATTCGTACTCGTCAGCTTCGATTTCTTGGCTTTTCTCTGCATACATTCATCAACATCTTGCTCTTACTTCCCTTGAAAGCCTATGCGTTGTGCACATTGAGCAATAGTGATTGGCTTTCGCGCAGTTCTGCTACCGCCGTACCAGATATGGGCGAAAAACAGGTCCACATCCGAAACCCGATCACTGGATCAAACACTACAGAATTTACGGGAAATGCGGCGTCGCTTCGCAGGTTAGCGCGGGATTCAGCGATGTTGGTGACATCTGACAGCGTTTGCTGTGACGAATGATGGTTATCGAGGTGGATGAATTGAAGCAGGACAAGAACTATCAATTGTTGAAGCAGGATCTGGCCGCGGACGACCCGTGGCGGCTCGACGGCAATCCGTTCGAGCAAGAGCGTTACATGCAAATGCTTCAGCTATCGTTCTCCCAAGGTCCTGTCATGAATGCGCTCGAAGTCGGGTGCGCGGCAGGCGCATTCACGGAAAAACTCGCGCCCTACTGCCAACGGCTCACCGTGGTCGATGTCGTGCCGCGAGCGATTGATCTAGCGCGCCAACGGGTGAACAAGCTACCGCACATCAGCTGGATAGTATCCGACGTTCAACAGTTTTCGACTGACGAGCTGTTCGATCTGATCGTCGTGGCGGAAGTTCTCTACTACGTCGAGGGCATAGCCGAGATGCGCGCGGCCATCGGCAATCTGGTGCGGCTGCTTGCGCCAGGCGGGCATCTGGTTTTCGGATCGGCGCGCGATGCCCTTTGCCGGCGCTGGGGTCACGCTGCCGGGGCCGAGACGGTCTTGGCCATTCTGAATGAATCGTTGGTCGAGGTCGAGCGTCTGCAGTGCCGCGGTGAGTCCGACAACGAAGACTGCTTGCTCGCCCGCTTTAGGAACCCGGTTCGGCTTCCAAATTAAGCGAATTGCCGACCTTAGATATGGAGATACTATGCGCATCTGCGGCATCAATCTGACGCATGACGGGGCGGTTGCCCTCATAGAAGACGGACGGCTCGTCTTTTGCGTTGAGCAGGAGAAGCGAGACAACAACCGACGATACAAAGCCATCGACAATCTCGACACTGTTGTAACCGCATTGGCTGAGCACGGTATGGATGCGCGGGACGTTGAACAGTTTGTTATCGACGGCTGGGACGGGGAGGTGGAGTCGCAGTTTCAGGTCCTCAGTGGGGAAACTCCTGTCATCCTTAAAGGGGCGCCTTATATCGAACGCGATGCCGAGGGCCTTCTAACTTCGCTCAACAGCTCCGGCCTGATGCTCGACGGCCGGGTTTTCCCGTATAAAAGCTACCCGCACGTGACGGGCCATGTGGCCTCCGCTTACTGCACCAGCCCCTTTGCCAGGGCCGGACAACCCGCGTTCTGCTTGGTGTGGGACGGCTGCATCTTTCCGCGTCTCTACCATGTGGAACAGCGAGGTGCCCGCTTCCTGGAATGTCTGTTCCCGGTGATAGGTCATGTCTACGCTGCCGCGGGCCATCATTTCGGACCTTATAAGCAAGCGGGCCGCGCCGGCTGGGATCTAGGTGTTGCCGGCAAGCTGATGGCCTACATCGCGCTCGGGTCGGTGCATGAAGACATCGTGGCGGTGTTTCAGGAGCTATACGAGGAGCGCTTTGCGGGCGACGCGGAGCTCGCCCATCATTACCGCGCGAACATCGTCAGTGCAGAGTCCACGCTTGCGGCTGTACATGAGTTCTTCGACGCCGCCGCGCTCCGATTGGAAGCTGAGGCACCCGAAGATGTACTTGCGTCTTTTCATATGTTCCTCGAGCGTCTCCTCGTCAAGGAAATGACAATTGCCTTGCAGCGCCATTCGTTTGCGGGACCGCAATATTTGTGTATAGCCGGCGGCTGCGGGCTCAATATCAAATGGAACAGTGCACTACGCGAGACCGGCCTTTTCGACGATGTCTGGGTACCGCCCTTTCCCAATGACAGCGGCTCGGCAATCGGAGCCGCTTGCTCTGCAATGGTGGCGCAGCAAGGATTCGTCCCGCTGGAATGGTCAGTCTACAGCGGTCCGGTCCTACAAAGTGGCGATGTGCCGCCAGGATGGGAGGCCACGCCGTGCAGCATGCCGGAACTTGCGACCATTCTCGCCAGAAACGAACCCGTGGTTTTCCTTTCCGGGCGTGCCGAACTTGGACCTCGAGCGTTGGGAGGCAGAAGCATTCTCGCGGCCGCTACTTCGCCGAGGACGAAGGATTATCTCAACGACGTTAAACTTCGCGAGCACTTTCGGCCAGTTGCGCCGATATGCCTTGAGGACCGTGCGCCGGATATTTTCAGCCCTGGAACGCCGGACCCTTACATGTTGTTCGATCACCAGACGCGGGCGGAGTGGCGGGACAAAATCCCCGCAGTTGTACATCTCGACGGATCTGCGCGACTGCAAACCATCTCGAGAAGATCGCAACACGAAGTCGCCGAGCTACTTGTCGCATATGAAAAACTCACCGGCATTCCGCTGCTTTGCAACACGAGTGCCAATCACCACGGACGTGGCTTCTTCCCGGACGCTGCTGCAGCCTGCGAGTGGGGACGCATCGAACGCGTATGGTGCGACGGCCTGCTGTTGACGAAAACGCAGGCAACGGAGCAATCGCCAGTTGAGACGACCTGCACGGTAACATGAACGTATGTCCATGCTAGCAATCGATCTTACTGACGTAAGCAAGACATATGATGACAAGGTCGTTGTCGACAGGCTGTCATTCCGCGTAGCAGCGGGGGAATGCTTCGGGCTCTTGGGACCTAACGGCGCGGGCAAAAGCACGATTGCGCGTATGATCCTCGGCATGACCTCGCCTGATGCGGGCAAGATCACCGTGCTCGGCGTGCCAGTTCCGGCACGCGCTCGCTTGGCACGCCGGCGCATCGGAGTGGTCCCGCAGTTCGACAACCTGGACCTTGAGTTCACGGTGCGCGAGAACCTGCTGGTATTCGGGCGCTATTTCGGCATGAGCACACGCGAGATCGAAGCAGTCATACCGTCGCTTCTGGAATTCGCCCGCCTCGAAAGCAAGGCGCATGCTCGCGTTTCCGAACTGTCCGGCGGCATGAAGCGGCGCCTGACGCTGGCGCGTGCGTTGATCAACGACCCGCAACTGATTGTAATGGACGAGCCGACCACCGGTTTAGATCCGCACGCGCGACACCTGATATGGGAACGCCTGCGGTCGCTGCTCGCGCGGGGCAAGACTATTCTTTTGACAACCCACTTCATGGAAGAGGCTGAGCGGTTGTGCGATCGGCTGTGCGTGCTTGAAAGAGGTCGCAACATTGCCGAAGGCCGTCCTCACACGCTGATTGACGAACAGATCGGATGTCAGGTGATCGAAATCTATGGCGGCAATCCGCATGAGCTGGATGCGTTGATTAGGCCGTATGCGCAGCGCATCGAGGTGAGCGGCGAGACACTCTTTTGCTACGCGCCCGATCCGGAGCAAGTGCGCCTGCAGTTGCGCGGGCGTGCGGGTTTACGCCTTCTGGAGCGTCCGCCGAACATGGAGGATGTCTTTTTGCGATTGACCGGGCGCGAGATGGAGAAATGAACATGGGTGAAGGTTGTGCCACGGCTCTGCCCACCAACGCTTGGAACTGGATCGCGGTATGGCGCCGCAACTATATGGCATGGAAGAAGGTCGCGCTTGCGTCGCTTCTCGGGAACCTGGCCGATCCTCTGATCTACCTGTTCGGTCTTGGCTTCGGCCTGGGAATTGTTGTAGGTCGCGTTGACGGTACTTCGTATGTCGCGTTTCTGGCAGGCGGCATGGTCGCGACAAGCGCGATGACCTCTGCGACATTTGAGACGATTTATGCGGCTTTCGCTCGCATGCACGCTCAGCGCACATGGGAAGCAATCCTCTACACCCAGCTTACGCTCGGTGACATCGTTCTCGGTGAATTGGCGTGGGCAGCCACCAAGGCCTTTCTCGCCGGTACGGGGATTACGATTGTTGCCGGCACGCTAGGCTATGCGGCGTGGCCTTCCATCCTCTATGCGCTGCCAGTCATCGCCCTCACTGGGCTAGCCTTCGCAAGCCTGGCGATGGTGGTGACGGCGCTTGCACCCAGCTACGACTATTTCGTGTTTTACCAGACACTTGTTGTCACCCCCATGCTGTTCCTGTGCGGCGCGGTCTTTCCAGTCGCCCAATTGCCCGAGGGTTTTCAACAGGCCGCGCACTTCTTGCCGCTGGCACAAGCGATCGACCTCATTCGCCCGGCGATGCTTGGCCGTCCGGCCGACAGCATTGGCCTGCATATCGGCGCGCTTTCCATCTACGCAGTATTGCCCTTTTTCGTGTCGACGGCCCTGTTCCGTCGGCGCCTGATGCCATGACGCTATTTACGAACAATTCGAGAAGGAGATAGACAATGCAGTATCATGAACTGGGACGCAGCGCCCTGAAGGTGAGCGTGCTCGGCCTGGGCACTATGAGTTGGGGAGAGCAGAACACGGAGGCCGAGGCGCATGCGCAGTTAGACGCAGCCCTGGATGCCGGCATAAACTTCGTCGATACTGCGGAGATGTACCCTGTGCCTCCCCGCGCCGAGACACATGGACTTACGGAGCGTTATATCGGGAGTTGGCTACGGCAGACCGGCCGCAGGCAAGACATCGTGCTTGCGACCAAAGCCGTCGGTCCTGCTCGACCAGGCAACGCGAACTTACCGCATGCGCGCGACGGCCGTGTCAGCTACACACGCGCCAACCTGTTCGAGGCCGTCGAAACCAGTCTCCAAAGGCTCCAGACGGACTATATCGACCTATTCCAATTGCACTGGCCCGACCGTAGCACCAATATATTCGAATTGGTCGACTACCAGTATGAACTCGACGACGATGCGGTACCAATCCTGGAAACGTTGGAGGCGTTGGACGCGCTCGTTAAAAGCGGTCGCGTACGCCACATTGGGCTCTGCAATGAAACACCTTGGGGCTTGGCGCGCTTCCTGCATCACGCGGAAACACTAGGGCTCGCCCGTGTGATAAGCATTCAGAATCCATACAATCTACTCAACCTCGACTTCGAGAACGGCCTGGCGGAGATGGCTCTGCGTGAACAGGTGGGGCTTCTCGCGTATTCGCCGCTGGCGATGGGCACGCTGACTGGAAAGTACCTGGGGGGGCAGCGGCCAACCGGTTCGCGGCTGAACTTGTTCGGACGGTTCTTCCGCTACAGCAGCGAATGGGCGCAGCATGCGGCACTCGCATATACAACGCTCTTTCGTGAACACGGCATCGATCCAGTGCACGGCGCGTTGTCATTCGTTAGAAGCCGGCCTTTTGTTGCAAGCACTCTTGTTGGCGCTACCTCCGTGCCGCAATTGCAGCACAGCATCGCCAGTTTGGAAGTCACCCTGTCACGCGAGATGCTCGACGGCATTCAGTCAATCTACCAGCGCTATGGCACGCCGGTGCCATGATTGGTTTTGGCTTTCTTGTCAAATCGTGTCGTCGATCTGGTGTCGCGTATTCGAGACCCAAAATCAAAAGCAACGCGGGAAGAGACAGGTACTCACGCGGGTCTGCGTGATCAGACGCTGATAGTTCTGTCTTGTTTGTTTCCGCGCTTCGGTTCCTAACACTGTTGAACGGACCGGCGCACAGATGACAGCGGATCTTGTACTGGGACGCCACCCGGACCGCCTGCAATTCACGCAAGTTGGAAACACGCAATGACGCATGGCGATGCCAAGGACTGGCACGCACTATCTGGAAGCGTTGCTGAACGAGCATCCGAACGTGTTGAGCAACGGTGAGTTGCTCAACACTTGTGATACGAATTGGCTCGACAAAGCTCGCATGCTACGCAGCGATCGCGAACTCCTCAAGCTCGCCTATCTGCGCTTTCCCGCAGGGAGCGACAAGAAGGTGACGCATGTTGGTTGCAAGATCAACGAACCTCAGTTTCACGATCACCCGGGCTTTTTTCCGAACTGGTCCGTTGGCCCGGCCTCAAGGTCATCCTTGTGGTTCGCACAAATACCTTGGAATCGCTGTGGTCGCTGGTGCAGGCGAGGCAATCCGGCCAGTGGCTGAAGTTCGGCTCGGACAGTCAAGCGGCTTCCCCGCCGCGCATCAGATTGTCAATCGCCAAGTGCCAGGCCTATTTCAAGACTGCCGACGGTTTCCACGCTCGGGTGGCGCACGCCTTTGCACCGACCAGCATGCTTGAGATCGAATATGAGAGCCGTCTTCGCGAACCTGCCGCATGCTTGGCAACGATTTGGGATTTCCTGGGGGTCCCAACGCTTCAGCTTTCTGGCAGCGCCATCCTTCAGCGTCAGGAGACGCGACCGCTGGATCAAACGATAGAGAATTTTGATGAGCTGCGGCTTCACTTCGCGAACAGACCTTACGCGAGGTTCTTTGAGGTTGATGACGTCTTTCGGGCAAGGGCAGCGAGCGATCGGACGGCAACCGAGATCATCCCAAAGCTGAAAGCTTACTCGGACACCGGCACGATGTTACAGCCGACACCAAGCTAGGGGATCTTGGCATCTATTCACTTGAACTGCGCGGCCAGGCGATGAGATGGCGCTCGACGAGGTCGATCCCAATGGGCTTTTGCCGGCCTCGCTCGGCTACTGGACCTGTGAGGGATCATTGACGACGACGCCCTGCACCGAGAACGTCGAGTGGATGTTGGCAATGGATCCGGTCGAGGTCGACGCTGTAGACATCAAGCGATTTACCTCGCTCTTCCCCCTGAACGCGCGGCCGCTTCGTGCACCCAATCGGCGCTTCACCCTGGGCCGTGACTGAGGCTGAGGCCTTTGGGCGTGCAGCCAACCGCGGTGGGTTGCGACGCCGGGTCAGGTTGAGATGCTTCGCGATCTCGATCACTCAGCGCTCTCTAGCTTGATAACAGAAGAGCGGGGCGTCGCTCCCGATGGCACGAAGCGTGTCATCAAGTGCGGCTTCCTTGGCAGTGGCCGAACTCCGAAATACCTGTTGAACCGCACGTCGCTTGCTGCGACCGGCGGAATCAGTCTCTTGACGTACCTTTTCAAAGTATCGGCGGCGACGCGGCAACGACACGGTCGCATAGGACCTGCTTTGCTTCTGGCGCGCGCATGCAACCTGTCGCAAGAAGACAAGCCTTAAGGGCCGAGCATCGCAATCCAGAGAGATCGACCGACGGACGATTTGGCGAGAAGCATCATGGGGCGTGCTGGATCTCGTCGATGCCATCTTCTGCCACCGTATTCTCCAGGCCGGCCGTTGACGAAGCCTGGTGCGAGATTCCGCCAGGAAAGCCGTTAGTTCGGCCTGCACTGGACACCTGAGAACCGCAACATTTGGTCTGGCATGGCTCTTGCGCCCAAGGTGGCAGCCGCGTTCGGCCGGAGCGCTGCTTGGGAGAAGCCCGGGACGGTCCGAAACCCGCCCAGATCCGGTCAGGGAGAGAAAAATGCTAGCTCCACCAGTCCGCAGCGCGCCTCGCGCGCCTCGCAAGCCTCTCTACGCCCAGCTTTATGTGCAGGTGCTTGTCGCCATCGCCCTCGGCGTCGCTACTGGCTATTTCTGTCCGGGGATCGGCGAGAGCCTGAAGCCGCTGGGCGATGCCTTCATCAAGCTCGTCAAGATGATCATCGCGCCTGTCATCTTCCTGACAATTGCAACCGGCATTGCCGGCATGAACGATCTTCACAAGGTCGGCCGGGTCGCCGGCAAGACCATGGTCTACTTCCTGAGTTTCTCGACGCTCGCACTGATCGTCGGCCTCATCGTGGCCAATGTCGTTCAGCCCGGCGCCGGCCTCAATATCGATCCTGCCTCGCTCGACCTGCAGTCCGTGAACAGTTACGCCGCAAAGGCCCACGAGCAGTCCGTGACGGACTTCCTGATGAACATCATTCCGTCGACGATCGTCGGCGCGTTTGCGCAAGGCGACATCCTGCAGGTGCTGTTCTTCTCGGTTCTCTTCGGCATCGCGCTGGCGATGGCCGGTGAGGCGGGCAAGCCTGTCGTTTCCTTCCTTCAGGCGCTCATCGCGCCCATCTTCAAGCTCGTCGGCATTCTGATGAAGGCTGCCCCGATCGGCGCTTTCGGCGCGATGGCCTTCACCATCGGCAAATATGGCATCGGCTCGGTCGTGAACCTGGCGATGCTGGTCGGGACGTTCTATTTCACCGCCTTCCTCTTCGTGTTCGTCATCCTCGGCGCGGTCTGCCGTTACAACGGCTTCTCGATCGTTGCTCTCATCGGCTACATCAAGGAAGAGCTGCTGCTTGTCCTCGCAACGTCCTCTTCAGAGGCCGCGCTACCCTCGCTCATGGAGAAGATGGAGAAGGCCGGCGCCACGCGTTCGGTCGTGGGCCTCGTCATTCCGACCGGATACTCCTTCAATCTGGACGGCACCAATATCTACATGACGCTGGCAGCCCTCTTCATCGCGCAGGCGACGAATACGGATCTGTCGATCGGCGACCAGATCCTGCTGCTCCTTGTGGCGATGCTCTCTTCGAAGGGCGCTGCAGGGGTCACAGGCGCCGGCTTCGTCACGTTGGCCGCGACGCTCTCCGTCGTACCTTCCGTGCCGGTGGCCGGTATGGCCCTGATCCTCGGCATCGACCGTTTCATGTCCGAGTGCCGGGCCCTCACGAATATCGTCGGCAACGCGGTGGCATCCCTCGTCGTCGCTCGCTGGGAGGGCGAATTGGACCGCGTAAAGTTGGAAGCCGCCTTGTCTGGCCATCAGCTTGCCGAGACATAGCTGGCCAACTAACGATACAGACGCCCGCCGGGAAGGTCGCAGTAGCGCGGCCTGTTAAATCGCTGATTGGCCTGGAAATGAAAATTGGCCGCACAAAGGTGTGCTTTCGTCTGCAGGTAGCAGGCAGTTAGATGCTATGCCGTCCCAGGGCAGCGCCGGATGCTGATTTGCATCAAACCAAAACACGAATGAGATCCATTTTGCTACCAACAATCGCACAAACCTCGTTGAGCTCGCAAACCAGCCGCCAAGCCAACCATTTCGCAGCGGCAAGCCGCAGACGATTGCTGGTCAGAAATCAGGTCTTTGCGCCGGTTTGGGCTGAGGTATCGAGTTCCTCATCGGGGATGTCGTCGAACGAGGCGTGGTTGAGGTTGTAGAGTTTGGAATAGAGCCCGCCCATGGCGATCAACCGGTCGTGCTTGCCGGTCTCGACGACTTGGCCATTTTGGAGAACGATGAGGCGGTCGGCGCCTCGGACTGTGGCAAGCCGATGGGCGATGACCAGGCCCGTGCGGCCTTTGAGAAGCCTGATCAGTGCCTTCTGGATGAGCTTCTCCGTATAGCTGTCGATATTAGCGGTTGCCTCGTCAAGTATAAGGATCTTGGCGTTTGCAACGAGCGCGCGGGCAAAGCTGATAAGCTGGCGCTGGCCGAGCGAAAGATTGCCGCCGCGTTCGCTTACATCGGCCTCGTATCCACCAGGAAGGTTCACGATGAAGTCGTGCGCGCCGACCGCTTTGGCGGCCTCGATCACCTCTTCGCGCCTGGCGTCGGTCTTGTGGTAGCGGATGTTCTCGAAGACCGTGCCGGTGAAAAGGAACGGCTCCTGAAGCACCATGGCGATATGACGGCCGAGCGATTCCTGGGTGAGATCGCGCACGTCGTGTCCACCGATCAGCACTTGACCCTGCTGGACCTCATAGAAGCGGTGGACAAGCGCCATCGCGCTGGATTTGCCCGAACCGGTCGGGCCGACGAGGGCGACGGTCTCGCCGGGATTGACCCGAAAGGACACGTTCTTCAATACCGGATGCTTGCGGTCGTAGCCGAAAGTAACGTTCCTGAACTCCACCGAGCCGTCCATGTCGGGCGAAAGCACCTTGGCATTCCGCTTGTCCTGGATGTCAATCTTGACGTCGAGCACGTCGGTCAGACGCTTTCCGGAGGCCATCGCGCGCTGCATGATCGAATATTGCAGAGTGAGCGAGCGGATCGGATCGAAGAAGCGCTGGATGTAGAAGAGGAAGGCAACCATCACACCCGCGTCGATGCCGCCACTCATGACCATCGCACCGCCGACCATCACGACGACGGCCATGGCAACGCCCGTCAGGCTATCGA
This sequence comes from Mesorhizobium sp. ZC-5, assembly GCF_025753855.1. Classification (GTDB taxonomy): domain Bacteria; phylum Pseudomonadota; class Alphaproteobacteria; order Rhizobiales; family Rhizobiaceae; genus Neomesorhizobium. The sequence goes on along the minus strand of NZ_JAOWPT010000014.1, from coordinate 45,290 downwards.
CGATCGGCACCATGACCTGCGCATATTTGGCAGCCGTCAGATGCGTCTTGAGATTCGCATCGGCCTTATCATCGTAGAGGCTGAAGTTGACCTGCTGGCGGTCCATGGACTGCACTGCGCGCACGCCCTGAATGGCCTCTGCCAGCGCGCCATTGGCGACAGAGTTGGTCTCGTGCGCGGCCATGAAGGCATCGCGGGCGCGCGGCAGCCAGAAGATGCGCACTATGAAGAGAACCGGCAGGACCGAAAGCGTAAGGAGGCCTAACCGAAGGTCGAGCCACAGCATGACCAAGACGATGCCGAAGAGAAGGGCAACGTCGCCCAGCGAGAACAAGGACGTTTCGAGGAATTCCTGCATGGAATTGATGTCGCCCTGCAGACGAGACATCAGGCGTCCGACCTCCGTCTTGTCCATGAAGGAAAGTGAGACCTTCTGCAGATGGCCGAACATGGCGCGGCGTATATCGAAGAGAACATTCTCGGCCATCTTGCCGATCACCGTCTCTTGCGTGTAGCTGGCCGTGGAATTGACCCAAATGGCAAGAAGGAAGAAGCAGGCGGCTGCAAGCAGGGCTGAGCGATCGCCACTTCCCGGGGACATCCCATTGTCGATCGCATAGCGGATGATCAGCGGGATGAGAAGCTGCGTCCCGGTGAAGACAAACATTGCGGCTAGCGAGATCATCATCTTGGTGCGGTAGGGCCGGACGAATGCCCAAATGCGTCGGACAACGTTTTTGTCAAAGGCCCGTCCGAACAACTCCTCTTCGACGCGATGGGACCCGACGACCGCACGCGGAGGGCGCCGGCCGTCGTCGCGGATATCGTTGCGTTCCGTCTCGACTTCGCCGGCGTGGGCCATCAACTCCCTCCCTCTTGTTTGGGCAGCATGTCATCGCCCGGGGGCACTTGAAGATCGTAAAGGGCCTTGTAGCGTCCGTCCTTCGCCAGAAGCTCTTGGTGAGTGCCACGCTCGACGATCTCTCCATTCTCGATAAACAGGATGTTGTCGGCATGCATGAGCGAACTCAGGCGGTGGGCGATGATGATGGTCACGCGATCCTTGGCAAAGCGTCGCATGGCGCTGCGAATGCGCTGTTCGGTGGCTGCATCGATTGCCGCCGTCGAGTCGTCAAAAACGATGACGGACGGGCGCAGCATCATCGTGCGGGCGATCGTCAGGCGCTGGCGCTGGCCGCCCGAAAGGGAGACGCCGCGCTCGCCCACGACTGTTTTGTAGCTGGTCGGCAGGCCGAGAATGTAATTGTGAAGCTGAGCAGACTCGCTCGCGCGCTCGATCCGCTGTTCCTCGGCCCAGGGATCGCCATAGGCAACATTGTTCTCGATCGTCGTGCTGAACAGGAAGGCATCCTGCTGCACGACCGCGACCGCCCTGCGAAGCGTGGCAAGGGTGACCTCGCGGACGTCCTGGCTGTCGAGCGTGATGGTGCCGCCAGTGACATCGTAAAAACGGGGGATCAAATGAGCCATCGTCGACTTGCCGGAGCCCGGGGGGCCAACGATCGCGATCGTCTGGCCCTTGCGGGCCTCGAAACTTATATTCTTCAGAATTGGGCGGTTCTCGATGCCGTTATACGCGAATGAAACATTGTCGAAGCGTAAGGTCCCTTGGCTGACCTCAAGCGGTCTCGCGCCCGGTGCGTCCTTGATCGCGATATCTAGGTCGAGGAGCCCGAATAGGCGGGAACCGCAAGTCGAAGCGTGGGCGAAGGCGTTGACCATGAAGCCGATCTGGCGGACCGGCATTTGCAGGATCATCATGAAGGTCAGGAACATCGTAAGCGTCCCGACGCTAGTCTCGCCAGCGATAACTTTGTTGCCGCCAATCCAGAGGACCAGAGCCATGGCAAAAAGGAAGGAGAAAGTCATCGCCGAGGTGTTGCGTACGCGGATATCGACACGGTCATGGGCGAGACCAAGCGCTTTCTTCGAGGCGTGGTCGAACTTCAGCATCTCGTAAGGCTGCGCCGCAAAGGCGCGCACGACGCGAATGCCGCCAAGATTTTCTTCCATTACGCGGCCCAGAACCGAAAGCCGATCCTGCAGGTCGAGCCAGGTGTGGCGCAGCTTGAGCTGAGTGACCGATGAGCGCCATCCGACGAACGGCACGAAGCTCAGCGTGAGGAGACCAAGCGCCAGGTCGGTGGATATCAGCATGCAGGCGCCGATCCCGATCAGCATGATGAGCAGGACGGCGCGAACCAGAGCGGTGGAAAAATACATTCGCACGCCTTCGAGATCGAGCATGCCGATGGTAATCAGATCGCCTGAATGCGCCTGGTCGTGAAAGGAAAAGCTAAGGCGCTGGATCTTTTCGTAGTAGGCAAGCCGCAGTTCGTACGCGATGTGATGTCCTACCGCCTCGGCAAAATAGTTCTGAGCCAGTGTGAAAAGGCCTCGCAGCACACTGACGGCAAGCAGCAGGAGAGCTGAGGTTCGGAGCGCCTCATCCGCTGCCGCGCCGGCAATACCCCCACCGATGGCTGTCTGGGTGTGGTCGACGGCCCAGCCGATAAGCTGGGGGATGAGCAATTGGAGGGTTACCGCCACGAGTGTCGAGCCAATTGCAACGGCGACCTGCCACGGGTGCCGCAAATTCATGCGCGTAATGCGCAGTATCGTGTTCAAGCCCCGGCCCCAACCCGCCGCCTCTACATGCCCGGGCGAATTCCGGCCCTTCATCACGCCGCCACTAGCCTCACTGCTCAAGCGTATATTTCGGACTCAGGTCCGGCCGGGGGTGGGCGGTGAGCCGGACCACGATCAAAGGCCGTTGCGATACATGGCCCGCCATCATCTTCTAGACGCGTGCTGCGGCAAGCCGAGCCGCGGCTTCGCCTGCCGGCATGTCTATGACCGTGATTGCATTTGCTGCAAGGAAACGGCGTTCGTTTTTGGTCAGCGTTGCCGAATCGATTACCGCAAAGTGCGGGCCTTGGGAGCGCTTCATGATTTGCCGGGCGTAAGTGCGCAGCATCTGATCGTCGAAGCGACAGCCGAAGAAGAGGAAACCTCTGTTGGTGCGCCGTTCCTTCATGACTTGTGGGATAGGCGTCTGGATATCGATTTCGGTTAGGGTCTCGACATAGTCGGAATCTGCGACGAGGAAATTCGCGGCGGGCCTGATGCTGCCGTGTGGCGTATAGAGAACCGTCGTTGCCGCTGATCCGGGTTGGAGTTCCCTCCCGCCCAAGTCGTAGGTTCTTGTCCAAATGTCGGTGATTGCGTCCGCCCGCGTGACGCCTTGAATCTCGATGACATCCGTTCGGCCGGTCTCTGCGAGGGCTGCGCGCATGGCGCCGTCGTACCAGCTGTCGACGATGAGGGAGAGCGGCAGCGTTGCAAGCCAGGCGTGGAAAACAGTCGGCGCAACCGGCCCTGCGAATATCTCAGCCATCCAAGCCTGAAGCGTCCGGCGATGCCGGCGCTGTTCGATGAATTGGGCGACCGACCACATATTGGTGCGGATCTTGGAAGGCGCTGGCGCTCGCGCGTTGAGGGCTGCGGCGACGGTTTCCGGCGTATGCGGTACGGATGGTTCCACGGTCTTGAGCCGGAGTAGACCCGGACCAAGATAGGGGATGATCTGATCGGCGTATAGCGCCTTCTTCAGCAGATCAAGCTGCTTTGAGGCATGACTGTCGCGAATGATGAAGAGATGGTTCAAGGCCGAGATCATGTTCATGCTCGTCTCCGGTTGGCGTTGTCATGTTGCCAGCCTGCAGCATCAGTCCTTGTCGGAGATCTTCCTTGCCTCGACGGTGATCGGCAGACGTGTATCCCGCGGAAGTTCGGGCAGGACGAGCCGCCAGCCGTTCCTGAGCGTTACGCACCCGCCCCACAAGTCTTCATTCTCGACCTTGACGATGGGCTCTTCGAGATCCTTCTTGGGAACATACGCCGACAGCCCGGCGCCGGTCCTGCGGATCATTACCTTCATCGGGCAGTTCCTTTATTAGGGCCAGCAGTGAATTCGGCACCGCAAGGATTCCCGGATTGGTCGAGGCTCATCAATTCGTGGGCGCGCATGCCAACGACGGTGCCGCGATCGACCCATTCGACCGCATAGATGTAGAACTGCTGGAGAAAGGTGCCGATGTCGCGCACATAGCCTTCGTCGCCCTTCCGCACGAGGTTTTCGCCGATCTGGCGACCAGGATAGGTGCCGTCATTCCTTATGTGGCGTGTGGCACGGACCCGCTCCCCCGGCATCAATCGCGGAGGTTTGCGGATCTCGACCTCCTGTTCGCGTCCAAGGCCCATGCCTGTTCCTTTCCTTCGTCACGGCTGCAGGTTGTCAATAAAGAGGTAGAGGCCTCCTCGGGAGGTGACCGCGACCCGTGTCGCTAGCCCGATTGGAGGTCAGGCGGGAACGCAGGTCTTCGGTACCGGGCATACCGAGGCGCATTGCTGGGTATCGAAGGCCTCCTTGCATTCGGTGCATTCCTTAGGATCGATCACGTAGGCCTCGCCCTTGAACTTGATCGCGCCCGAGGGACATTCGAACTCGCAGGCACCGCATTGCGTGCATTGTGATGCGAGGATCTTGAAGGCCATTTCTCAACTCCTGGTTCGGTTGGAACGAGACGGCTCAGGCCGTCGCCGCCATTGGTTCGACCCCAAATTCGGCAGCGTAAAGCGCGCTGATCGCGGTCTCGATGTAGTCATAGCCATAAACGTCCGTTGCCCGGATTCCAGCTTCCGCGAGCCGATCCTTGGGGCAATCTCCGATCTTGGCGCACAGCACGATGTCGATGCGTTCCAGCGCAGCGATAACGCCATCGAGGGTGGCGTCCGCGCCCCGGCCGCCGAGGCAATATTGCTCGACCTTGCGATGCCCGATGAAACTGATCCCTCTCGGCGAGGCCTCATAAACCTGGAATTCCTTCGAGTGGCCGAAGTGTTCGTTGACGCGCCCGCCGCCCTTGGTCGCCACGGCGACAAGGAGCGATTTGCCGGAGTCCGCTGCCTTGACGATCGCGACCGCTTGACTCTTGGCTGCCACATGATCGCCGCGCTCGCACGCGACCACCTCTCGATAGGCCTCGCGCTTGCCGGCGTCGTAGATAACTTCGTCGGGAAGCTTGTCGAGCGTGAACTCCTGGCCACGATCCTCGCCAAGCAGGCCGACCGCATCGGCCCGGCACTGCCGGCAATGGCGCATCAGCTTGGCGCCACCTCCTAGACTATCCTGAAGCGCTTTCAATTCCACCGCCTCTGGACCGCGCTGCCCGGTCAGACCGAAGTGCGTGCCATGCGCCGGGTCGGAAATCAGCGGCATGACGTTGTGCAGGAACGCGCCGCGCTCCTTGACCCATCTATTGACCTCGATCAGGTGCTCGTCGTTGACGGTGGGAATCATCACCGAATTGATCTTGGTAAGGATGCCGCGCGCGGTCAGCATCTCCAGGCCTAACATCTGCCGCTGGTGCAGGATCCGGGCAGCTTCGACGCCGGTGTACCGGCGGTGGTCGTAAAAGATCCAGGGATAGATCTTTGCGCCGACCTCTGGGTCGATCATGTTGATGGTGATTGTCACATGATCGACATTCATGTCGGCAAGCTCGCCAACATGGTCCGGCAGCGCGAGCCCATTGGTGGAGATACATAGTTTGATGTCGGGGATTTCCCTGGCAACTCGCTCGAACGTTGCTTTTGTTTTCTTCCAGTCGTAGCAGGCATCGCCCGGTCCGGCGATGCCGAGCACGGAAAGCTGCGGCACTTCGCTGGCGACCGCGATCACCTTACGTAGCGCCTGGTCTGGGGTCAGCCTTTCCGAGACGACCCCAGGCCGGCTTTCATTGGCGCAGTCATATTTGCGATTGCAGTAGTTGCACTGGATATTGCAGGCCGGCGCGACCGCCACATGCATGCGCGCGAAATAATGGTGGGCTTCTTCTGAATAGCACGGATGGTCCTTGATCTTCTCCCAGATAGCCGGGTCCATGTCGTCCGTCTTTGCGGACAAGCCGCAAGATGAAGATGCGCAGCCACCGGATTTCGCAGTCGCCAGCAATTGGTCGAAGGATTTCGTGCTGGCCAGGCCCTCAAGCGAAATCGTCGGTGCGGACATCAAACGGCTCCATGCCAGGGCGAACGTCCCCATTCAACTGCAAGAGCTGCGCCAACTTGAAAAGCGCGATTCGTTCAATGTGTTAGGTATTCGTTTCCGATTCTGGCCGTTTGTTCCGACACATTTTTGTCAGGCTTCCGACATGGACAGGCAAATTGGATCGCGGCACCGCATCCCACGCACGGAAGAGGGGGCAACAACGCCAGCTTGACGTTTGACGTCATCGGCACGTTAGAACTTCTTCACCTCGATACGGTACCGGCGCAGAGCATAGCCAACCTGCCGCGGCGTGAGGCCAAGGATACGAGCCGCCTTGGCCTGAACCCAGCCGGACTTCTCCATCGCATCGATCAGCCGGTCGCGGTCCGCCAGACGCGGGCCGGCTGCGGGGTAAGCAGGATCGTTCGGATCGCAGGCCTGGACGGGCAGTACCTCGCCTTCGGGGCCGCCGATGCGCGTGGACGGCAACGGCGGCAATGCGACCGGCATGCGGTTGCCCCGAGCGAGCTCTTCGCGGGCATTGCTGCCGGGCGGAAGGTCTGCCCCTTTCCAGAGGCGTGAAGAAAGGCACTGGCTATTCTGGCAGGCGAAATCCGACGTGGCGACCGTCGTTGAACGCGCAAGCGTGGCCGTCCTTCGCACACAGTTTTCCAACTCACGCACGTTACCTGGGAAGTAGCATTGCGAGATCAGGTCGAGCGCCGAGGGTGCGAAGTCGAGGTCGCGGTGGTTCTCCCTGTTGAAGCGTTGGAGGAAGGCTTTCGCAAGGCGTCGAATATCGCCGGGTCGCTCTCGCAGCGGAGGCAGCATGATTGGCACCACATTGATGCGGTAGTAAAGGTCGGCCCTGAACTCTCCCTTCACGACTGCCGCCTCGAGGTCCTTATTGGTGGCGCATATGAGCCGGACATCGACCGTTAGCGTCCTGGTGCCGCCGACTCGCTCCAGTTCGCCTTCCTGCAAGACGCGCAACAGCTTGGCTTGAAAGGCAGGCGAAATCTCGCCGATTTCGTCAAGCAGCAGGGTTCCGCCATTCGCCAATTCGAAACGACCGGCGCGCTGCGAGATAGCCCCGGTGAAGGCGCCCTTTTCATGCCCAAACAACTCCGATTCCAGAACGCTTTCAGGCAGTGCGGCGCAGTTCAGTTTGACGAAAGCCTTCTTGCTGCGAGGTGAAAGCTCATGGATGGCCTGTGCAAAGAATTCCTTGCCGGTGCCACTTTCACCTCGAAGAAGCACGGTGGAATTAGTCCTCGCGACGACCGAGACGGTTTCGAGCACCTGCTTGAGTGCTGGACTTTCCCCGATGATCCCGCCGATTTTGACATGCGAATGCCGGGCGGGGTTGGTCCTCTGCTCGCCGAGCGATTTTTCCGGTCTGCGTTGCTCCTCTTTAAGCCGCTGACCATCTGGGTTCAGGATGCGGTGCAGGCGGATGGTCCGGCCGACAAGGTTGGCGACCATGATCAGGAAGCGTAAGTCTTCGTCGCAGCGCACGCTGGTGGTGCCGTCCCCGACACGGTCGATCGACAATGTCCCAAGGATTTTATCCTCAGCCTTAATCGGGACTCCGATAAAGCTAACCGGGACGGTGCCGCCGCTCGAAAACGTTTTAAGGTCAGCCTGAAAGAGTTCGGACTTGCTGACATCCTGGATGACAAGCGGCGTCCCCGCAGCGACGATTTGGTCTACGACGCCCTGAGGTATGACGCGGCACAGGCCTGATTGACGTGTGTGGTCGTTGCCGGCAGTTGCGGTAATCTCCGCCTCTCCTTCAGCGCCCAGGACGACTATTGCACCATGACGCATCTGCACAAACGAGGAGAGAATATTCACCACATTGGAGAGCGTGATCTCCAGCCGGGTAGGGGCGGTCAGGCTCTTGGATATCGCGTAGATTCCCTTGAGCGAGATATCCGCCTCGTGCATGGTTTTGCCAGGCGACCGGTTCGTCCGAAGGCCTATTTCATCCACCCGATCGCGCAATATTTGAGTCATGGAGACACCTCAGGGGTTGTGCAGCGTGCTTCTCCCCGAAGCGGCTTTTTGTGTTTCGATTCAGTATTGACGACCCCCAGTTGAATTGCAATTGCAAACTGGTTGCGAGAAGCTTGTTAGGCTGGAGCCGCGGCAATCGCAGGTGGCTATCGGCACGCGCCCGAAATGGCGCGTGCGTGCGCGGGTCATCCGAACTTGAAGAGGATACCGAAGCCACCGCGCGGATAATTCCACTCGATCTCACCACTGGCCTCGCACAGGACCCGGCAGGTGCCGCACTCCATGCAGCCGTCGGCGGTGATCTCCACTTGGCCCTGGTCGTTCAACTCATAACATTGGGCCGGGCAGACGCGGGTCAACCCGAGCAGGTTAGCGCTTGGCCGCTCGTGCGGTCGCACTTTGATATGCGGGCGCCCCGAATCGACCAGGTAGCGGTTCTGGTAGAGCTTCTCCTCGACGCGCAACGTCACCGCGACCGTCATCTCTCGTCCCTCCTTTAACGCCAGGCGAGCGCCAGGCGGACCGCGTCGCTCACCAACCCCCAGCGCGAACGCGCCTTGATCATGGCAGCAGCGGTCGCCTTTTCCTTCTCGATTTTCGGGGTGCCGTCGACCCGCATGAAGTTCTGGGCCGCCTGCGACATCAACTGCGGGTAGGTCGTGAAGAAATTTCGGGAATTGGTGTGGAGCAGGGCCGGCATATCCTTGTATTTCTTCAGGTCCTTGACCACGAAGGACTTGTTCAGCATGGTCTTATAAAGGACAAGGTTCTGCTTGGTCATTGGACCATTGCGGCGCTTGACCTGGACGATTGCTTCAGCCGCGATGCGGCCGGAGGTCATGGCGAGGTTTGAACCCTCGCGGTGAACGGCGTTATTCAATTGCGCGGCATCGCCGATCACGACCCAACCGTCGCCAAAGAGCTGCGGAATCGCCTTGTAGCCACCTTCGGGAATGAGATGCGCGGCATATTCTTTCACCTCCGAGCCGGCGATCAGCGGCCGGATCGAAGGATGGTCTTTCAGCGCATCGAGGAGGGCGTATGGGCTCTGCATCGTCGCGGCGAAATCCGAAACGAGGCAGCCGATGCCCAGTGAGATCGACTCCTTGTTGGTGTAAAGGAAGCCAAGCCCGGCCATGCCGCGGGAGATCGTGCCGACAGCCTCGATTACGCAACCTTCTCCGCCCTTGAGGCCAAACCGCTGCTCAATGACATCTTCGGGCAGGAAATGCATTTCCTTGACGGCGAGCGCTACGCTTTGTGGCTTCGGCATCTCGCGAAGCCCGGCCCGCGTGCCAAGCAGCCCCGAGACACCTTCTGCGAGAATGACAACGTCCGCGAAGATCGCGCCGCCGGCCCGGTCCGTGCGGACGCCGACCACCTTGTCCTTGGCATCACGGACAAGTTCCGTCACAGTCGTCTCGCATAGGACTGTCGCGCCGGCCGCGCGCACCTTACGCGAAAACCATTTGTCGAACTGAGCACGAATGATCGTATAGCGGTTGGGCTTTGCCTCGTTGAAGTCCTCCGACCGATAGTGCATCCCGGTGTGGGACGTGTCGTCCATCACCCAAAGCCGCTGTTCAACCAAATGCCGCTCGAGAGGCGCATCGTCCCGGAAATCCGGGATGATCTTCTCCAGCATGTTCGCGTACATGATGGCACCCTGGACATTCTTGGAGCCCGGATATTCACCCCGCTCAAACTGCAGCACCTTCAGGCCGTGGCTTGCCATGGTGTACGCAGCTGCATTTCCGGACATGCCGGCTCCAATAACAATGGCGTCGAATTTTTCCGCGATCATGTCCATCTCGCTAGCTCGCAAGCTTATCGCGATTGTGGGGCGACAGCCGCCGGGTGAAGGCTTCAGTTAGTGCGGGCAGGAAGCGGATCGCGTCGGTGACGATCCCGAGGTGGGCGAAATCGAAAATCGGCGCGTTGGGGTCGGTGTTGATGGCCACGATGAGATCCGCCCCCTCGACGCCAACCCGGTGCTGGATGGCGCCGGAAATCCCGGCCGCTATATAAAGTTTCGGCCGGATGGTCTTGCCAGTTTGGCCGATCTGCCGATCCGCCGACATCCAGCCCTTCTGGACCAACGGGCGCGAACAGCCGTGCTCGGCCCCGATTGCTCGCGCGAGGTTCTTCACAAGCTGCAGGTTCTCCGCCGAGCCTAGACCAAGACCTCCCGCAACCACGACGTCGGCATAGGCAAGGTTTGCGTTTGCCGACTGGCTATCCGGCAGGAAGCCGAGGACTTTGGTCACGATCTCGTCCTCGGGGACCGACAGCTTGTGCCGGATGACACGCCCGGCCGGCCTGTCCGTCCGCTGCGGCATGGGCATGACCCTCGGTCGCACAGTCGCCATCTGCGGCCGGTAGTTGAGCGTATAGATCGTGCACAACAAGGAGCCGCCGAAAGTCGGACGGGTCGCGGCGAGCGATCCATCGGTATCCACATCGAGTTCGGTGCAATCGGCCGTGAGCCCTGTGAGCAAGGTCGTGGCCACGGAGCCGGCGAGATCCCTGCCGAGTGTGGTCGCGCCGAGAAGAAGGATCTCGGGTTTGTGGGTAACGACCAGATCCGTCATCGCCTTGGTGAACGGCTCGTTGCGATAGTCGGCAAGCAGCGGCGCCTCGACGATGTAGACAAGGTCGGCGCCATAAGCGAAGGCATCGGCTACGGCAGGCCGGGTGGCTTCTCCCGGCGGTCCTATCACGACTCCGGCAAGCTCGACGCCAAGCTTGTCGGCGAGCTTTCGGCCTTCGCCGAGCAATTCGAATGATACGGGATGGACCTGGCCACGTTCGAGTTCGATGAAGACCCAAACGTGGCGGTAGTCCTTGAAATGAGCAGGCAGCTCCTTCTTTATGCCGGCACGGCCGGCGGCAGGGCGAGGGGTTTCTCGGTTTACGGTCGACATCGTCTGCTCCTTGCCGTCACGCGCCGCCGTTGAAGGCGAGCTCATGTTCCAGCGCCGGCTGGCGGGTGAAGATTGCGGCAATGAGTTCGTCAGCGATATCGCGTAGCGCCTTTTCGGTGGTGTCGATTTGCGCCGCCTTTTCCGCTCGTGTAGCAGGGGCGAAAACGCGCTTGACGACCGTGGGCGAGCCGCGCAGGCCGCATCTGGTGAGGTCATCAATGCCGGCGTCGGCCGCGCTCCATTTCAAGACCTGGCTGCGCGCGGCGCACAGGGCGTCCACGAGCGAACCCCGGCGGATCTCGTTGGTGCCTTCCAGCATGGTGATGAGGCAAGGTAGCCTGCTCTTCAGCATCTGCGTGCCGCCTTCAGAGCGGCGCTCGACCTTGATCTCGCGCTGATCAAGATCAAGGGAGGCGATCTTCGCGACATAGGTAAGTTGCAGGAGATCGAGGCGCTTGGCGATGCCGGGCCCGACCTGGGCGGTATCGCCATCGATCGTCTGCTTGCCAGTGAAGACGATGTCTGGCGTGCCGAACGTCTCGCCAACCTTCGCGATTGCCTGGGAGAGCGCGTAGGACGTCGCCAGCGTGTCGGAGCCTGCAAAATAGCGGTCGGTCAAGAGTACCGCGCGGTCGGCGCCGTAGCCGAGCGCCTTGCGCAGCGCGTCCTCTGCCATGGGCGGGCCCATGGTGAGCACAGTGACCTCGCCATCATAAGCGTCGCGCAGTCGCAGTGCCTCTTCGAGCGCGAACAGGTCGTAAGGGTTAATGATGGTTGGGACACCCTGGCGCATAATCGTGTTCGTCACCGGATGGACCCGTATCTGTGCCGAGTCCGGCACCTGCTTGATGCAGATCACGATGTGCATTGGCGGTCTCTCTGGGCTTCTGTCCCGATGCGGGCCTGGCAGTTCACCTCCTTGAAAGCATCATCCGTGCCAACTGCTTTGCGCGCTCCCAACCCTGGAAATTCGGATGGCCTGTCGAGGGGCGCATTCGTGATTTGTCGGCTTCTCGACATTGTCGCGTCGCAAACATGTCGTGTTCATTCTTCTTCGAACCGCTTCAGCACGGCGTCGAACGGGACGAAGGTTCGGCCCGGCGTGGCAGGTTTGTTCGGGTCGTGGTCTTTGAGCACCTTGAAGACCCGGTGTGAGAGCGGCGAGGAAATCGCGAAGTCTTCGTAGGCACGTTCGAGTGTGGCGCGCACCCGCGCGGCGATCACCTGATCGCACAAGCCGGACAGATCTTGTTCGGCAAGATATTGGCCCACGCGCTTCATGATATGGAGGCGAGAGACATCCAGCACCTTCGGGTCATAGGAGACGCCAAGGATGGCGAAGAATTCCTCCGCAGCCGACAGGCCTCTCAGTCGCGCGAGGATGTCGGTGACATCGATGGGAGAGCTGTCAGCGGAACAATTCATTGCATTTCCCCTGGTCGGAAAACTGTGGTGTCGGTGCGTTCGCCGCACGGCTGGCCTGGACCCGCGAGATCGGCGAAGCATGGCTCGCTGCACATCGTATCGTAGAGCTCGACCAGTTGAGTTGCACTGACGGTCGATTTGATCTCGGCCGCCTTGCGGCGGACGCGGGCCACCATCGCGGCTGCCAGATCCGGGTCGAGATCACGACCGCTTTCGCTCAGCACATGGGCAATCGCGGTGGCGCCGGAATGCTTGCCGATGACGATACGACGGCAGCGGCCGACGAGAGCCGGATCGAGCCCTTGATAGGTACGCGAGTCCTTCAGCAGCCCTGCGACATGAATGCCGGATTCGTGAGAGAAAACATCGGCGCCGACGACTGGCTTAGTGGCTGCGGTCTGCCGGCCGGCGGCCCAGGCCACCTGGGCGGCGAGGTCGGGCAATGCGGTCAGCTCAATGCCGGTATCCGCGCCGTCGAGGACGGCCATCGCGGCAGCCACTTCTTCCAGCGCGGCATTGCCCGCACGCTCGCCGAGCCCGAGGATGGTGACGGAGGCGTGGCGTGCGCCTGCGCGGATCGCGGCCAGCGTGTTGGCGGCAGCGAGACCGAGATCGTTGTGCGCATGAAACTCGAGGTCGATTGGAGAGCGCGCCACCAGCTGGGCGACAAGTTCGAAGGTCGAAAAGGGGTCGAGAACGCCGACCGTGTCGGCCAGTCTGACACGGCTTGCGCCGGCGTGCGCAGCCGCCTCGATGACGCGGGCCAGATGATCCCGATCGGCCCGCGAGGCATCCTCGCATCCCACCGCGACGAAGAAGCCGGCAGCGGCGGCACGCTTAACCATATGATCGATGATCTGCAGCGCTCTTGCTTGGTCGAGGCCGAGCCTGGCGGCAAGTTGGATGTCCGATGCCGGCAGCGACAGATTGACGGCACCGATGCCGCTCTCGACCGCTGCGTCGAGATCCTGCGACGTCATCCGGCACCAGGCCGTGAGCCGAACCGGGAGACGCCGCGCGACCGCGGCGCGAATTGTGTCGATCTCGTCGGCGCCCATGACCGGCGTTCCGATCTCGATCTCTGGGACGCCCGCAGCTGCAAGAGCCTCGGCGAGCTCCAGCTTTTCCGCCTTCGTAAAGGCGACGCCGGGCGCCTGCTCGCCGTCGCGCAAGGTGGTATCGTTGAGAAAGACATGACGGTTCATGAATGGCAGCCTGTTCTGCTGCGGCTCAGGCATGAATCGGATTGAACGTCTTCAGCACTTCGCCTGCCGGGCGCGCTACCGGGAGCGCTACGCAGTTTCGCCAAGATTGCCGGCATGACCTCGAGCACCCGGTCGACGTCCGCTTCACCGTTGTCGCGTGCGAAGGAGAAGCGGACCGCCTGGTGTGGCGTTTTCATTGCACTCAGCACATGGCTCGGTTCCAGCGAGCCGGAGCTGCAGGCGGATCCGGAGGAACAGGCGATGCCCACGCGGCTGAGAAGAAGCGGGATTCCATCACCTTCGACATGTTCGAAGGAGATGTTTGCGGTGTTTGGCAGCCGCTCCAGCGGGTCGCCAGTGACACAGGTATCTGGGATGCGCTGGAGAATCCCGCCTTCCAGGCGGTCGCGGAGCGACTTGACCCGTGTGGTCATGTCGTCCATGAATTTCATGGCGAGTTCGGTCGCCTTGCCGAGCCCGACTATGCCGGGCGTGTTCTCGGTGCCAGCACGCCGGCCGTGCTCTTGGTGACCACCCTTGATCAGCGAGCGGAAGGGCACACCACGTTTTACGTAAAGTGCGCCGATCCCTTTCGGGCCGTGCAGCTTGTGGCCGGAGAACGACAGCATGTCGATTGCGGTCGACTTGATATCCATCGGGAGCTTGCCGACCGCCTGCACGGCATCGGTATGGAAAAGGGCGCCGACTTCCTTGGCCAACTCAGCAAGCTTGGCCACGGGGAAGATCACACCAGTCTCGTTGTTCGCCCACATTATCGAGACGATCGCCACGTGGGGGGTGAGGGCGGCTATATAGGCGTCGAGGTCGAGCCGGCCAAGGCGATCCACCGGGATCCTGTGCACCTTGACGCGGCGGGTCTTCTCAAGATGCGCGCACAGCTTCAGCACGGCGGGATGCTCGACCGCGGAAGTCACGATCTCGGTTGAGTTGGGCATCGCCTCGAGCGCCGAAAGAATCGCGGTATTGTCGCTTTCTGTCCCACCCGAGGTGAAGGTGATCTCATCGTCGAACGCCGCGCCGATCAGCGCCTGCAACTGCCGCCGCGCCTTTTTCACCGCCGCGCCGACTGAGGCGCCAAAAGCGTGCGCCGACGAAGGGTTGCCGAATTGATCCGTAAAAAACGGCAGCATCGCTTGCACGACCTCAGGATCGACCCGGGTCGTTGCGTTGTTATCGAGATAAATAGGCCTCATAGGTGCGATCCTCAGTTGACCCGCAATGACGCCAAGCGCGAGGCCGGTCGCCTCATTGAGCCTCTGGCGCATGCCGTTGATGGTGATGGGCCCAAACTGGCAACCGGCTCAGGCGCCCCACAGTTTGACGTAGACCTGGTTGCCGTCGACATGGCCAAGTTCGTAGGCCGCCGCCGTCCACCCGCGGGCAAGGAGCCGCCCACGACAGCGATTTCGATAAGCCGAATTTGCTCCAGGGGCGCGGTTTGGTGGCCAGCAGTTCGCGTCCCGCCACGAACTGAATCGTTCCGGGCGCCGACGTTCTCTGCATTCTGCCGGAAGCGATTGGCGGTCCCGAAATCAGCTTCGACATGTCTTGTCCTTGATGACGGGGACATCTCTTGCACTGGCCATATAAGCCTCGTCTGCCGCCGAGTGTCCGTCTGCGGCTATCGCTTCATGGACCCCCACAAGCACGTGCTCGATGGCTTCGCAGCATGAGCGCCTGCCGCGGGCAGCCTTGGTGTGATGAGTGACCTGATCGATTGTGGCGAGGCCATTGATACGGACGGCCCGCCCTATCATCCCTACGTCGATAGTTTTGCCTTTGCCGATGATGGGCTGGGTAAGCGCCGACGAGGAGGCGATCGCGGCGCCGCAGGCGATGGCGCCGACCTCACTGTCGGCATTGACTGTTTCCAGGCCGGCATTCTTCGGGCTGAAGAAGTGTTCCTGGACCCTATTGCGATAGTCCAACGTCAACGTGGCGCTACTCCTTCTCATTGGCGATCAACCGAAGGACTTGCCGCAGCCGCACGTCTCCCGCGCGTTGGGGTTGTCGAAGACAAAGCCGGAAGTTTCGAGACCGGTGATGAAGTCGACGGTCATGCCGGCGACATGGGGTTGGGAGCCTGCGTCCACGAACACCTTGACCCCATCTGTCTCGGTGATCGCGTCGCCCTCGCGCGGGACGCTCTCCAGGCCCATCAGGTACTTGAAGCCGGCGCAGCCGCCGGTCTGGACCATGATGCGAAAGCCTTCCGCCGGCTCGCTGGCGCTGGAAAGAGCGGTCTTGACGGCGGCAACAGCGTTGTCCGTGAGCGTTATCATGGCTCGATTTCTCCTCGGTCCGTGACGTGTTTGCGGCTCACGTTGCATGGACCGTGCCAAAGGCAAAAACCGTTTCAACTCAGACGTAATCTCTCTAAAACTGCTATCCTCTTGTGCGCCATTGCTGGGAAGATGTCCGGCAACCGACACGTAACTGTCCGGTTTGTCGAGCCCGCCACAAGGGTGTTCGGTCTGAGTTCCTGCTGAACTCTCGCGTAAACCATTGACTGGTGTGCAGAAGAACCCTTCTGAACTTGCTTCGGCGACATTGGCACGACTTTTGAGGCGTCCAATTGGCGGAGACGACAAGAACTGGAGACCGATCATCAGTCGCGCGTGCCCGCGATCGATGGAACGAAGGAGGAAACCAACGTGTCAGGTCTGGGTCAGATCCGCTCTCCGCTCGCGGGATCCGCGGCACACCACTCAGGCGCAACGCCCGGTTTCGAGCCGGTCCTGACGGCGATGCGCACGCTGTCCAGGAACACACTGTCATGGGCGAGCACGAGAGCCGCATCGAGCATCACGGCGCGCGCTCGGCTGATCGCCTGGCAGCGCAGCTGATCCTCAACAAGTAGGTGGAAGCAGAGGTAATACATGGACCAGCGCGAGAAACCGTCACCGGACGAAATCCGGCGGGCGCGAGAAGACAATCCGAAAATACGCGAGCACGATCTCGCCACCAAATTGGGCATTTCGGAAGCCGAATTGGTCGCGGCGCATTGCGGTTCCAGCGCGGTGCGCATCGAGCCGCGCGTCAATGATCTGCTGACCGGCCTCGAAACGGTCGGCGAGGTGATGGCGCTGACCCGCAACGAAAGTGTCGTGCACGAAAAGGTAGGCGTCTACGACAAGGTGGTCACCGGCAACCAGCATGCCATGGTACTCGGCGACGACATCGACCTGCGCATCTTTCCGAAAGTGTGGGCCTATGGCTTTGCCGTCGAGAAGCGCGATGGCGACGACATCTGCCGCAGCCTGCAATTCTTTGATGCCACAGGCCAAGCGGTGCACAAGGTGCATCTCAGGCCCGCCTCAAACCTCTATGCTTATCAGAAGCTGGTGGCCAAGCTGGAATCCTCGAGCCAGGCGCCGATCGTCTCAGTCAAGGCGACCGGTGCCGACGATGACGCAGAGGTTCGCGACCAATCCGCCACGATCGAGGATTTACGCGACCACTGGAGCCAGCTGACCGACGTGCATCAGTTCTACGACATGTTGAAGACACTGAAGCTCCGCCGCTGCCAGGCAATGCGTATGGTCGGCGAGGATTACGCTTGGCTGCTCGATAAGGATGCCGTCGGCACCATGTTTCAACACGCGGTCGAAGACGAGCTTCCGATCATGTGCTTTGTGGGCAATCGTGGCTGCATCCAGATCCATTCCGGCCCGATCAAGTCGGTCAAACCGATCGGGCCGTGGATCAATGTGCTCGACGAGACCTTCCGCCTGCATCTCGGCACCCACCACATCCGTGAGGTCTGGGCCGTGCGCAAGCCGACCAGGGACGGTCACGTCACGTCGCTCGAAGCCTATGGCGCCGATGGCAAAATGATCATCCAGTTCTTCGGGACGCGTAAGGAAGGCGAATGCGAGCGCGGCGACTGGCGGGGCCTGGCCGAGACACTGCCGCGCATTCCCAGTCCGACCGCTTAAGACCCCAATGCATGTTGTCTTCCGTTCTATGGAGAAAGGCTTGGGTCGCCAGTCAAACCTCATCAGTCTTTCGGCAACTTGTTCCCGGCAAGATCGTATGACGGCGCATTGAGGCCGTCAGTATACGACCGACAGCCATAGCCGGGCTTGCCGTGGAGTTCGCCAGCGGCTATTGCCGCCATTCGCTCTCAGCACGCATTCCCAGCGTGCGTGCGGCGTTTCTGGTGTTGCGCCGCAACGCGCTCTATCAGGTCAACGGGTGCTGTGACTGCAAGGCTTACACGGCCGCTGGGTCGGGGCAAGTCTCCTGTCAAGCGACGTTTTGAGACCGCGCCGTTGTGTCGTATTGGGTTGGAGCGCCTACGCCTTGCACGGGACCGGCCTCAAGGCGTGCCTTTATGTTGCTCAAATAGCCCTCTGCATAGGATTGCGCCACCGAAATCGGCATATTGACGCCAGCCGTGAACGCCTCTTCCAGGGCCTTCTTCACGAGCCCATTGCGAATAGCGAGTTTCACCTCGGGGCCGGCGACAAAGCTTAGCGCCTGCCCCCCGAGACTGATGCCGGCTTCTGCCAGCGCCAGCTTCATATTGCCTCCACTAATGGCCGTATGCAGAAGATTTGCGGCTTGCGACTCCGTCTCAAGCCCCATTGACACGACATCTGCCAACTCACCCAAGACTGGAACGAAGCTCAGCAGCCCCACCGCTGTCGCACCCCAGTCAAGCACTTCCGAGCCCACCTTGAGCACACTATCGGCTGCGTGCATGAAGGCCCCGCCGTTCTTCTTGGCAGACTTGATATTGGGCTGGTCCGCCACGCCCATCATCATGTCCGCGACGGCATCCTGCTCCGCAGCGGTTTTGGGAACATGGGTCTTCGCGTTCTGAACGGTGCTGTTGGCTGCCGACATGTTGTTGTAGAAATGCCTGAAGTCGTTGTTGCTTATATTCCCGGAATCGACCGTATGTCCGCCGCCGAAGTCGAAGAACCCATGGTGGGTCTTGTAGCCCGTGATCGAATTGTTTAGCAAACTGAACAATAGCGGATCTGAAAGCAGCTGCGAAGCTGCTTTCCGTACACTCGCGTTCAGGCTCTTGTCGTCGGCCATGCTGGCAAGCTTTTCGCGAGTCAAGTCGCCGCTGCCAAAGAAGGCACTCTGATTCTTGTTAACTGTGTCAAGCGCATCCAACTCGGGTTTCGTGAGGCTCATCGCAGCTGAAGCGACTTGTAGGAAGTCCTCTTTGTGAACCTTATCTATCGCGCCGCCGTACAACTGCCTCCACGCATCCGGGTGATTGACGAAGTACTGCGCCGCCGCGATGACCTGGGGCGGACATTTGCCGGTTTTGGCGTCGCCCTCGACGATCTGCTTGAAATCCGCCAGGCTCAGGTTCTTGGGCAGATAGTCGGAATATCGGTAAAGCTCGCGCATGGCGTCGCTCGCGGTCATGACCTGCGGCTGCCCATTTCCAGTGCCGTCGGATGGGATGTAGTTTTGCTCATAGCTTTGTGCCTGCCGGCCCTGGAATTCGCCAACTTGTGAGTGATGCTCCGAGAAGCCCGACAAATCCTTCGCCGCGATCTTACCGCCGCAGCGACCATCGCCCTGGGAGCCGATCGCATAAAAGAGCTCTGGGTCCTGCTGCAGTCCTTCGATCGCTGCCTTCAAATCAGGCGGCGTAGTGGGATCGTTGGCTTTATCCGCCAGCGACTGCCAACTGAGCGGGCATTGGTCCTTGTGACGGTTCAGCACTGCTACGATCTGCAACTCGGTCTCGGTCAGCGTGCCGCCGTTCCACGTGATCCTCGAGCTTGGCACTGGCGAGGTCGGCACGGGCGCTGGCGCTGGCGCTGCGATTGCGGAGGGCTGCGAGGCCTCATCCAGTGCTTTGATTGACTCCCTCATCTGCGGTGACAGCAGATCCAAAGGGTGCTTCTGCAATTGTTCCATCACCGTGTTCAGATCCGGCGGCACCAGATCTCGCTGCGCGAGGGGGGCATTTTTGTCTTCCTGCAAGCAAGTCGACAACATCGCCTCAAAGGTCGAAGTTGCGCTTTGTTGGGTCTGGTCGGGCGTTGGCGCAGAAGGTCCCCGGAACGACAAGCCCTGCGCGGACTGAGGCAGATTCGAGTTAGCGTATAGCGAAAGATTGCTGAGCGACATTGCGTATCCCCAGATGCAGGATTGAAAACCGCCACATGTGCATCATGTGGGGCCACTGTTCACGGCGAACGGTGACAAGTCCCAGCGCCGGTCGGCCACCTAAATGCCACCAGCCACGGTCTTGACTGCTCCGCTCGTCACTTGCACGACGGTTGTTCCCACTACAGCCAAAGGCGGCAGTGCCGTCTGGAGACTCATGTTAGGCGGGTTAGCTTTCGACAAGCTGACGACTTTCAAAAGGAGTCACAATCAGCATCGCCGGCGATATTGCCCCCGGAGGCCGTGGTGTATTCTGTGATGCCATCGCCTCGCCCATCCGCTATCGACAGCGCGTCAGCGAGAGGCGGTCGAACAACCAGGCAATGCTGGAGACCTCCTCTCTCTCAGGAGTGTCGATCGGCCCGGAATGGGGACCTTGGGTCCGCTTGATTGATGCCGACCGGACACTGCTGCAAAACCCGGAGCGGAAGGTCGCCAAACCAATCAGCGAGCGAATGTCGTTTTGTGCACAAGCCGATCTCTTGCGCAAACAAGATAGAAAGAACGTCAATCCATGCTGAGGGCGCGGGCGCCGCACACCCACTTGTGTTCCTGGGCAGAGGCGGGGCGCAGCGCCCGTATTCTCAATGTTATTTCTGGGCTGGCTCAGGCTCGCGCACGATGTCGTCCTGACGCGGCAGGGAAGAATAGGGGCCTTCCTGCCGTCCATCGCGAATGACCGTGGCGGAGGAGCCGCGAAACAACAGCAGTACCGATTCCTGCGGCGGCTTCTCGACGGCGGCGGCCTGTGGCTGCGCCTGCGCCTGCGCCACAAGAGCGTTGAACGTCTGCTCCACAAGCGCGACGAAGCGTGGTGGACCGGAAACCATGACGAGAGCATTTCCCGGCGCCGGTCTCACGACATAGCGTTCATCGGAGATGTTGAGCGCATCTAGAGCTGCCTTGAGCGCATCGAAGCGGATCGGGGTCAGCACAAGCAGGCGAGTTTGCGCTTCATTTGCAGATGATACGTAAAGTTCGACCCCATCGAAGTACCATTGGAGATTGTAGAGATCGGTCAAGCGGTCGAGGAACGCGCGCGGTGGCAAATCCGGCATGCGTCCGCGAATCCGCCCCTTCACCTCGCCGCTGATGCTGATTTTGATTTTGAGGTTGTTGCCGAATTCCTGCAACGCGGCAGCGAGTTCCTGATCCAGAACCGCATACCTGTAGGGTGTCGAGGGCAGTGACAGAGTAGCACTGTGCGCCAAATGGTTTCCGGTGGAGACAACAAAAACGACACAGAGGACTTTCTTAAAAATGTGCAGGATCATGGATTCACAAGCATTCCCGGCATCTCGTCCCGAAGAACATAAGGTTGAAATTCGCATTCTAACTTAGGCGCCGAACGTGGCGATTAAAAGACGCTGCCCATGGTCAATTCGTCAGCTTGTCGTCAGTTCGACTCTCTATGCTGTTGATCCGATAACGGGTGATGGGCGGGTTAGACTCATCACATCTCAAAGAGAACAAATGAGTCCTTGCATGATGTTGGGCGTCACATCGATCTCCACCAATCTAACCGACGGTCTGTCCAAGGTCGGGTCGGCGGCAGCGCTCGGCGACCAGGCGCAGTTTCAGCGCAGTCTTGTGCAGGCGGCGAGCTCGGTCAAAAACGATGCCTCCTCCGCGACGGCTAGGGTGGCGCCAGTTCGTCCGGCCTTGGAGGTTCAGCGGGCTGTAACGCAGGCGAACCCGCTGGGCGATCGCGTGCTTCAAACGCTTTCTTCGATGCATCAGCATAATGCAGTCGCGCCTCCCGTGCTCGGCAGCCAGGTGACCCTTGTGACGGGCGCCCTGCCTGGGCCGGCGGCGCAGCTCCCTCTGCAGGCCCGAGCAGCAGGAGTACAGACGCCAAGTGCTCCGCAAGGGGGGAAGGATTTCGAAGCGATGGTTGCTGGCCTGCGCGATGTCTACAATGACGTCACTCAGGTTTCCCTTGTCTGCAAGGGTATCGGCTCCGCCAGCTCATCTGTGAATAAACTGGTATCAGCGGGTTGAATGTCGCCCATGGTTGGCGCAACGCATGGCGAGATCACCCATAGCCGGCCGCCTGGTCGGCTATGGCCTTGTTGTGCTGTGCTGCCGCTTCTGTTTGCTCTAAGTGGCTGCAAGGCCGATCTCTACACGAAATTGCAGGAGCGCGAGGCGAACGACATGCTCGCGCTCCTGCTTAACAGTGGCGTCGATGCGGTCCGTGTCGCCGTAAAGGATGGGACCAGCACGATTCAGGTCGAAGAAAAGCAGCTTGCCTTCTCGATCAACCTGCTGAATGCCAAGGGGCTGCCGCACCAGTCTTTCAAGAACCTCGGCGAAATATTTAAAGGATCGGGTCTGATCGCGTCGCCGACCGAAGAGCGCGCGCGTTATGTCTATGCGCTGAACGAAGAGTTGTCGCGTACGATCAGCGACATCGACGGCGTCATCTCGGTGCGCGTCCATGTCGTTCTGCCGCATAACGACCTTTTACGAGAGGGCGCCACGCCATCCTCGGCGTCGGCGTTTATCCGACATGACGCTAAGGCAAACCTCTCAATTCTGCTACCGCAAATCAAGATGCTCATTGCCAACAGCATCGAGGGCCTATCCTACGATAAGGTGGAGGTGGTTTTCGTGCCAGTGGAACGGCCCGCATTTGAGCAACGGGCTGAGCCAGCGGCTGTTTTGACCCAGGCATCTAAATCGATTCCGGCGCCTTTGCTGGCGATTGCTGTGGGTTTCGCCGCGGCCGTGATCGGCGTTCTAAGCTATGTCTTGGGCCGCGCTCGTATGCGCCAGCGCAGGCAATCGCGCGAACCCACCAAGCTTGAAGGGCGCGCGGGTGTGCCTGCGATCGAGTCTGTTGCTAAAAAGATGGTCGGCGATGCGTGATCGATCGCCCGAATCGGCTTCCGTGGGCTTGAGCCAGCTTGCTGCTGCGATTCATCCGACTCGACTTGCCGCACGTCTTGACCCGGCGTTGTCGGCCGCGACCTTGGTGCGGTTGCAGAAGAGTCGGAGGCTTCAAGTGAGATTGGCAGGACTGTTGCTCGACGATGAAATGAATTTGAATGAAGGCCGCTGGGGTCAGGACCTTCTGCGTGGACATGATCCGCGTCGAGCGGCCCTGCTTGCCGGAAGCCTCTGGCATGCCCGCTCGCTGCTGAAGCTGATTTCAAAGCCTGATCTCACCGTTCTGATCCAATCTATCGGCGCTGAAGCGCACGCGTTTGGCATCCGACATCTGGCGCATGCCATCGCAACCGGACCGATTGACGATCCAGAGCAACTCGCCCAACAGATTGAACACGATGGGCATGCCTGTCTTGGCGCCTGGCTCGATGAAAATTCAGCCCTTGACCGGAACCGCGTGCTGCTGCGCCTGCCTGTTGGGACCGCCGCCGATGAGCCCGCGATTGAGCACCGCAATGCTGCAGGCCAGTTGTTTTCTTTAGTGGTAGCCTATTTGGTTGCGGAGACCCCGACGATATGACGTTCGATGATCCAGCAGCGCCGGTTGCTCCGCAGATGCGCCCAGTCGGGCCACTGATACCGGCAAGTGAGCTCGAAATCTGGGACAATGCCGCGGAGGCGCGTTCGGCGGCCGAACGGTATCTGCAGCGGGTTCGCGGCTGGGCGCGCGCGGCTTATCGGCGCGAACGGGCGCGCGGTCATACCGAGGGATTCAACGACGGCGCCGAGGAGATGGCCCAACTGATTGGGCGGACAGTCTCTGAAGTGGCACGGCGAAAGACCGTTCTGGAGCAAGAATTGCCACAGCTCGTGATGGAGATCGTAGGCGATCTTCTGGGTGCCTTTGATCCAGGCGATCTGCTGGTGAAGACCGTTCGTCGTGCGATCGAGCGGGAATATGGTGGCGCCGAAGTTTGTCTTCATGTGTCTCCCACGCAAGTCGATGCGCTCGCGCGCGAGTTCGCTGAATGCGATGGAAGGGAAGGGCGGCCGAAGGTCCGGATTGACCCCGATCCGGCGCTGTCGCCGCAGCAATGCGTGCTGTGGAGCGAATATGGCAATGTCGATCTCGGGCTGACTGCGCAGCTACGCGCGCTGCGCCTCGGGTTTGGGTTGCGTTCTGAAGAAAACGAACTGTGACCATGCGGATGCCCGAGCACAGCAATCCCGCTGCAGAGAGAACTCTGGATACAGAGCTGTCTGGTCTGAGGTCTAAAGCCAAGCATATCGACACGCGTGTCGTACGCGGACGGATCACGCGGGCCATCGGAACGCTCCTCTATGCCGTCTTGCCAGACGCCCGTATCGGCGAACTCTGTCTGTTGCAGGATCCGCGGACCGGGTGGTCGTTGGAAGCCGAGGTGGTCGGTCTGTTTCAGAATGGCGTTTTGCTCACGCCGGTCGGTGACTTGGTCGGCCTGTCCAGCCGTGCAGAAGTGGTGGCTACGGGACGAATGCATGAAGTGCCAGTCGGGGCCAATTTGCTCGGCCGCGTGATCGACAGCTTCGGACGTCCGCTCGATGGCAAAGGCGCTGTCAAAACCGCTGAAACCCGTCCGCTGCGCGGCAGAGCCCCCAACCCAATGACAAGGCGCATAATCGAGCGGCCCTTCCCACTCGGCGTCCGTGCCCTGGACGGTCTACTGACATGTGGCGAAGGCCAGCGGATCGGAATCTATGGAGAGGCGGGCTGCGGCAAGTCAACCTTACTGTCACAGATCGTAAAAGGCGCGGCAGCCGACGTTACCATCGTCGCGCTCATAGGCGAGCGTGGGCGCGAGGTTCGTGAATTCATTGAGCGGCATCTTGGGGAGGCAGCCCTTCGTCGTACGATCGTTGTCGTCGAAACCTCCGACCGCTCGGCAATAGAGCGGGCGCAATGTGCGCATATGGCAACCACACTCGCCGAGTATTTTCGCGAACAAGGGCGACGCGTCGTTCTGATGATGGATTCATTGACGCGCCTTTGCCGCGCCATGCGCGAAATCGGCCTTGCTGCGGGTGAGCCGCCGACCCGGCGGGGCTTTCCTCCTTCCGTCTTTGCCACGCTGCCAGGCCTGTTGGAGCGTGCCGGCATGGGGGAGCGTGGCTCAATCACAGCCTTCTATACCGTGCTTGTCGAGGGTGACGGTGTGGGAGATCCAATCGCCGAGGAGTCGCGCGGCATTCTCGATGGCCATGTCGTCCTTTCACGCACGATCGCGGCGCGAGAGCATTTCCCCGCTATCGATGTGCTGCAGAGCCGCAGCCGTGTAATGGATGCAGTCGTATCTGTTGCACATCGTAGGTCGGCGTCCTTCTTCCGTGACCTCCTCTCGCGCAGTGCCGAGTCCGAGTTTTTGGTCAAGGTCGGTGAATACAAGCATGGCAGCGATCCGCTGACTGACCGGGCTATCGCCTCGATCGATGATCTGCAGGAGTTTTTGCGCCAGGGCGAAGTCGAGACGTCCAGTTTTGAGGAAACCGTCGAATGGATGTCACGTCTGACCGCGTGAATCGTGTTCACGCTTCGAGGCTAAGGCTTCTGAAGGATATGCGAGAGCGCAGTGCCCTTAGCAACCTGTCCAATATGGAAGCCAAGCGCCAGATCGCGGCCTTGGCTACACAGCAAGCTTCCAAGGAGCTTGCGATCGCAGAGGACCGCCGTGCAGCGGCCGAAGTGCAGCTTTATCAACAGCTAATATCGCTCGATACCTTGTCCGTCGCAGCACTCGATCGTGGCAAGCTCCTGATTGAGCGGCTTGAGACCGAGATCACCCTGAGACGTCAGAGGCTTGATGACGCGCACGTCGCTCAAGAAGAGGCCGAGACGGCGGCGTCTGAGACAAGGGCCCACTGGGTCAAATGTTCGGCGGCCAGGCACAAATGGGAACAGATCGAGGGCGACGTTCGGCGCGCGGTCGACACCCATTCGGAGTCCGCAGCCGAGATAGAGGCCGATGACGAAAGCATGCCTCGGTATGGGAGGGTTTCGCGTCCCCAAATGTCGGGCGACCCGATATGATGACGGCTCATCCTCTTACCGCGGCGCGGTCGTGCCGTTTTGTAGAGCCGCCCCCGGTAACTCCTGTGGGCAGACACGCTACGCTCAAACCATCGCTAACTCTGTCCCGCGCCGTCGTCTCGTGGATCAACGAAATCGCGACCCCCCGCATGGCCTTTCAAAGCCGGCTTGGCGATATGCCGCTATCTGTGCGGATGGAACGGATTGTCTGGCAGCAGGAACCTTCTACGGCTCCAATGTTTGACTGCATTTGGCGCGTCGGAGACGAAACGATCGTCTTGTCGTTGTGCCGTCGACTTGCAGAGGCGCTCATCTCAACAGTGCAGAATGGTCTTGCATTACCTTGCGAACCAACTGGTTCGCTTGTTCTCGAACTTGCACTCGAGCCGCTTATCGCTCGACTGGAGAGTCAGACACAGCGGAACGTGCAATTCCTTCGTACAGGCGACCCCATGACGCCAGCTCCTTATCTGGAATTCGACATCGTCTGCGGTCCAGTCAACGGCAAAGTTCGTCTGTTCCTGTTCTCGCCTCTCGACGGTCGTGTCCCATCTGCATTCTGCGCGTTGGGCGAATTGCTTGGCCAGTTGCAGCGACAGCCGTGCAACCTGCTTTCAGAGCTCCCCATCACAGTTGCAGCAGAGATCGGCTCGCTCAGCGCTTCGGCCGCGCTTCTTCGCAACGCACGTGCCGGTGATGCGCTGTTGCCGGATGTATTACCGTTTGGGCGCGGCCAGATCATCCTATCTGCGGGCCGGTTATGGGCCGCGGCAGATATTGCCGGGGACCGCCTAATTCTGCGGCGCCCTTTTCGCCCGCGACCATGCCGCTTGGAGAATGCACATATGACGACACAACCCGAATCACAGCAAGCGCCGACGGAAGCCGATCTCGACGATGTCGAGATCACATTGGTCTTTGAATGCGGCCGCTGGTCGATGCCGCTAAGAGAATTGAGAAGTGCCGGCGAAGGGCATGTGTTCGAACTTGGTAGGCCGATCGACGGCCCGGTCGATATTCTTGCCAACGGCCAGCGTATCGGCTGCGGCGACATCGTGCGCATCGGCGACGGGCTGGGCATCAGACTCCGTGGCAGACTGGCATGCAATGACTGACGTTCAACCAGGAATCCTGGCATTACTTGCGGTTACAGCCGGACTCGGTCTGCTGGTGTTGGCGGTCGTCACGACCACGGCGTTTGTAAAGATATCGGTCGTCCTCTTCCTCGTCCGCAACGCGCTCGGGACCCAGACAATACCACCAAACATCGTGCTATACGCCGCTGCATTGATTCTCACCGTTTTCGTTAGCGCGCCTGTTATTGAGCAAACCTATGCTCGCGTCACGGATCCGAAACTGCATTATCAAACGTTCGATGACTGGGTGACCGCCGCTAAAGAGGGGCGGGAACCCTTGCGTGATTATCTCAAGAGGTTCACCAATGAAGAACAACGCCGGTTTTTCCTATCCTCGACCCAACAAGTCTGGCCACAGGATATGCGCGCCAGCGCTGCACCTGATGACCTCGTCATTCTGATACCATCTTTTCTAATCTCAGAACTCAAGCGTGCCTTCGAAATTGGCTTTCTTCTCTATCTTCCCTTTATCACCATCGATCTTATCGTAACGACAATTCTGATGGCCATGGGCATGTCAATGGTGTCCCCGGCGGTGATATCTGTGCCTTTCAAACTGTTTCTATTTGTCACTATCGACGGTTGGTCGCAACTAACGCACGGGCTTGTGTTGAG
The DNA here is from genome assembly GCF_025753855.1 of Mesorhizobium sp. ZC-5. Taxonomy (GTDB): domain Bacteria; phylum Pseudomonadota; class Alphaproteobacteria; order Rhizobiales; family Rhizobiaceae; genus Neomesorhizobium. The sequence continues at coordinate 17,772 of NZ_JAOWPT010000014.1, read as the reverse complement.
TTACACAACACCGGGAGGTTGAGTATGGACGAGGCCAGCATTGTAACTCACATGAGCCAATCGTTCGTGGTTTTCATGATCTGGGTTCTGCCACCACTCATTGCGGCGGTGGTTGTTGGGCTGGGCATTGGCATCTTCCAGGCGGCGACGCAGATCCAGAATGATTCCTTGCCACTCGCCGTGAAACTTCTGGTCGTTGTTGCCGTCATTGGTCTGTTTTCCCCTGTGCTGAGCGCCCCGCTTATAGAATACACCAACCAGATCTTTGCTGAGTTTCCCGCAATCACATCCAGCTACTAGCCATTCCCATGTATGGCTTGTCACTTTCTGATTCTCAAAGTCTGATCCAGGCCGCCATCGAATTCATCGTTGCGGCTGGACTTGGCGCGTCCCGCGCCGTCGGTATTATGCTGGTCCTCCCGATATTTACGCGATCTCAGATTAGCGGGCTGATCCGCGGCTGCTTGGCTGTTGCGTTCGCACTACCATGCTTGGCGCAGATCAGCGTCGACCTGCAGGCGATTGATCCGGAAACACGTCTTATTCAGGTAACGCTGCTCGGTTTGAAGGAGGTTTTTGTCGGCCTGCTGCTTGGCACGCTGCTCGGCATCCCGCTATGGAGCCTGCAGGCGGCCGGTGAGATTATTGACACCCAGCGCGGCATCACCAGCCAGGTCGCTTCGGACGATCCCGCTACGCGCAGTCAGGCTTCGGCGACGGGAGTTTTTCTCGGCATCACTGCGGCAACGATCTTTGTCGCGTCGGGAGGTCTGGAGGTTATGATCAACAGCCTTTATGGCAGCTATCTGATCTGGCCCGTGTATCGGTTTCAACCCACCCTGACTGCGCAAGGAGCAACGGAATTGATGGGGCTCCTGGACCACATCATGCGCACGACTCTGTTGGTCTCTGGACCTGTGGTGGCCTTCCTACTCCTGGTCGATATATCTGTGATGATAGTCGGGCGCTATGCGCCGCAATTCAAGCCGAGCGATCTCTCCCCGACGATCAAGAATATCGGCTTTCCGATCATCATGGTCACCTACACTGTCTATCTCGTCGAAGGCATGAAATCGGAAATCGTCTGGTCGAACGGCGCGCTGGAGTGGTTTGAGAAGCTGCTGAAATGAGAGAGGTCCTTTGCCAACCAGCGACAAGCAGAGGCCAGGCAGGGGGGTGTTTTTGGATCGTAGGGCATGTCGTCTTGCCATGCTCTCCAGAAAATGCACATCCATGCGTGAGCGGATGCTGGTATCCGCGTCTTCTGGCGTCTTGATGGACCTTCGCGACACATGGGCTTGCCTGTCTGGAGTTGTCGGCGAAGCAGGTCATGACGGCGCGCAAGCGTTTGTTGCAGGCCCATCACCAGCCGACACTGCGGGATTTGCCGCTCTGGTATGTGACGGAAGCGACGCTCGCCTCCGCAGCGAGATGATCCTCGCTTTGGCGGCGGACACGCCCGTCGCCCAGTTCGCCGGTGATTTGGGCGGCGCAGATTTTTCCGGCCCCGGGGAAGGATATGACGATGCGTCCTTCCGGCAGTCGAGCAACGGGGGGCTCGATGCGGCTGGAGAGCTTGGCGATCTGGGCGACGAGGCCTTCGAGTGTGCTGGCACTGACGCGCGAGAGTTCGCCCTTAGCGTCAGCCTCCGTGGCGGTTGGGTTGGGAGTGGAGCAGAGCCGGCCACAATACTGGTTCTGGGCGAGGAATGCGGCCATTCGCTTCTCAGCCAGGCGGCCGGCGCCTTCCGGCGGGTAGCACTGAATGAAAGCCCGCGCGATGGGGCTTGCGATGTCGGCGAACAGGTCGAACGGACCTGGCCAATAGCTTTCGAGCAGGGCGCGGAGCTGAGTGGCGAGCACGACCTTTCTGGCAATGAGATTGTCACGGCCGCGAACCAGCGCGCACAAGGCCTTGATGGCGTCAGATTGTGGCCGAAACGGCGCCAGCCGGTGGCCCTCGATCCGCAGAATGTCGGCGGGGATGCAGGCGTCGCCGGGGTCGCTGCTGGTAGCGTCCGCGCGATAGCGGCGCCGGCACGCCTTGACGACATTGGGGTAGGGCAGGGTGTCGACGAACCCGGCCTCGACCAGCACGTCGACGAGCCCACTGGGCCGCTCGATGGGGATCGGCGTCTCGCCGGGCGTGCGATACCGGCGCAGGCAGGCAGCGAGATCAGCAAGCCCGTCCCGCTCGTGGGCGACGGCAAAGTGATCCAGGCCCCAGCCGGCAGGGTCGACGATACAAACGGCATGGTTCGATCCGCCCCAATCGACACCAACCCAAATGGTCATGGATGCACCTTTGCAAACTGGGGTCGGGTGCCCGGTGCCGGAAGCTGCCCTCACGAGGTGCTGATCAATCGACGCTCTGGGCACATCTTGGTGGAGGTGTCCGTGGCGCATCTTCCTGTAGCCCGTCTGGAGCTCCCGGCCACTGCAAAGCCTCAAGCCTCATTTGGGCCCTCGTGGGGCAAGCAAAGGCCGTCCTCGCGGCGGCGCGGGACCAACGCCCAGTCCGCCCTTGAACGGATTCAGCGCAATCGCGAGGCTGCCTGATGAGCGACACGAGCGAAGAAAAGAAACATCCACCCACACCCAGGAAGCTGAACCAAGCGCGCAAGAAAGGGCAGATTCCAAGCAGCGCCGATTTCGTCCGCGCTGCCAGCACGTGCGCCGGGCTGGGATATCTATGGTTAAAAGCGAGCACCATCGAGGATAAATGCCAGGAAGCGCTTTTACTAACAGACAAGCTGCAAGATATGCCCTTCAACAGCGCGGTTCAGCAGGCGCTGGTCCTTTTTACCGAACTTGCAGTGTCAATCGTTGGCCCATTCCTCGGGATTATTGTCGTCGCAGCAGTTTTATCGGGACTTCTCGCTAATCGTGGATTGGTCTTCTCTTTCGAGCCGATGATGCCGAAATATGAGAAAATTGACCCCTTCAAAGGGCTGAAGCGCATCGCGTCGATGCGCTCTCTAACCGAGCTTGTGAAGACGTTGGTGAAGGTTTTCGTCCTCAGCGCAGTCTTTCTCCTCGTCGTTCTCGGCATGTGGAAGACGATGGTCTATCTGCCGATCTGCGGCATGGGCTGTGTCGGCTTTGTGTTTGCAGAGGTGAAACTGCTGATTGGGATTGCTGCCGGCTTCTTTCTGATCGGCGGATTGATTGATCTCCTGGTTCAGCGCGGGTTGTTTTTGCGCGACATGCGCATGACCGACACCGAGATGAAGCGCGAGCTGAAGGATCAGCAAGGCGAGCCAGAATTGAAACGTGAACGACGTCGCCTCCGCAACGAAATGGCTAGCGAGCTTCCGCTTGGCGTGCATCGCGCCACATTGATCTTGAGAGGGCGCGCGATACTGGTTGGTCTGCGTTACGTCCGTGGCGAGACCGGGGTGCCGGTACTGGTTTGCCGAGGCGAGGGGGAGGCTGCTTCTCAGCTATTTGATGAGGCGCGGGCGCTACGTCTCACCATTGTCGATGATGATGTCCTGGCGCGCCAGCTCATCCCCACGACAAAGCTGGGGGATCCCGTCCCACAGAAGTATTTCGAGCCGGTCGCGAAGGTATTGTATGCCGCCGGCCTAGTTTAGATTAGAAGGATGTTGAATAATTTGCTCTTGGTAACTTGAGGAGCGTGATTGATTGGCTCCAGAGACATTCGCAGATGAACGGGTGACCTCAAGGCGCGGGGCCAGCGGGACTATCCGTTGCGGCGTATTCGGGCGATCATGAACGAGGGGCTGGCGATGTGCGGCGATGTGCGTTGGAGCGGGAATGATTCGGACCCACTCAAACGCCGCCGAAAAAATACGCTAATCTGCGACGTAACGTACTGAAAACAAAAATAACTCACTCCAAAGACAATCAGCGACAATCGGTACGCAGAGATTGGCTGTGAGGGACCGCCTGACGGGTCGCATACATATTGCCCGCCCGAACTTTTCTGAGTACCGTCAACAGTCAATGAGGTTAGTGAGGGCACTTTTTGCCCCATAAGGCATTGAAGAAAAAAGGACTTTCCGCCCGCTGGCGTCCTCACTTCGAGATCGGGGTTTCTATCATGGCCGAATGTACGTCATCAGTGGGAGCGGGGTGATGTTGTAAATATTCTCGTAGAAAAAGCTACCGTGATGGCGTCTTCACGAGCCGCGGAATGTCATCGAAAAGCTGATTTTTTGCCGATGACTCAATGGCGCAGGGCTTTTCAGGCATGGACTGAGATGAGGTCAAAGTCGTGGGTTCATGGCGTTGGTGGATGCAATCTCGTGTCCAGCGCGAAATCCTCTTGGGATCGAAGCGTGTAGAGACCGCTGGCCCTGGCTGGATCAAACACCAAATTCCAACTGTGGTGCGATACCGTACTTGGAATCAGAACAAACATATGCGTTGCGAGTAAAGCATCGCCAAAGTGCTGCTGCCCTGCGCTGGGAATGCCTGGCCTTAGCCAATTGGCATTTGGAATGTCCCCCATGTCCACGACATGAATAGTGGATGGTTCTCTAATTTCAAAAGACGTCAGAACATGGGGAACGGTGTCGAGTGTTCTAAACCCTTTGTGAACGGCGACTTCGAGAATCGCAGTAGACGGATCGATTGAAGCGTAGATTGCCCTAACGCCTCTGCTATTCCATCTTGCACCCAGTTTGAACGAACCCTCGCCACTATCCCAGGTGGACCTGAAACGGTTGTGGTCGAGCCTCCAGCCTATGATCTCTCTATTTCCGAGCAAGCCTGGTAAAGGCGTCATGCATAGACACCGTAGTCTAAACGCTCCAGGAACTCCTGTACGAGCTCGGTGCCGGCCGCAGTAGCCAAAAGATCAATCGGCCTTCGATTATCCAACCCCATCGCAGGCTGAATCATCCACTTCTCGGCCTCATCTTGGGAACCGAGGACAGAGGTAGCTTTTGTCAAAATTCTCGCGAAGTTCCATGTTCTAGAGCTCTGCTCAGTGTTGAGCGTCCTGGAGCGGTCGGATTTGTGTCTTTGGAATGTGCGTTCGCTCATACCGAAAGCCTTCTCGAAGGCATCGGTGGGGTCGATGACGAGGAGATGGGTCACGAGTTTCTCAAGAGCCAAACTCGGAATACCGTGGAGGATTAGTTCGTGAGCTTCGATCTGATTGGATACGGGATGCTTTAGGACGTTCGGCCCGCCAAATAGGTTCACGAGCTCTTCAAACTCGCTTCCGACGCTCGACGCCGCTCTAATTGCCATCAGGGGATTGGTCATGGTCGCTGCTCCGTCATGTGTCGTATTATTTACGACAGGTGGCGCGGGAATTCAAGTGCTGTATAATCTGAGACCCCTGTTCTCTCCAGTTCAATGGGGAGTCCAGAGTTGCATTTCTGGCGAATGGTCATCTCGTGCGACCGGCGCCAGCACATCTCACGCCGCATAGCTATTGATGTTTTCTTGGAGCTTCTCGATTCTTGCAAGTATGGCGTCGAAGGCGGGCGGGCTGTCGTCGAACATCATCGGCGCCATTGCACGATAGTCTGCACGCAGGTCCCTGATCCGCGCCTTGCTCGGTATAAGGCGCAGCGTCCCTGGCCGCGCAGTGTCGTAGCTGGCCCAGCCCGATCGGAAGAAGGTCGCCTTGTGCTTCGCCACTGTCGCCAGAAGGCCGAAATCGCCTGCGGCGGCTTTGCCCTCGTCCGTGTCGAGAAGCATGGCGAGGTCGTAATAGTGTCGTGAGAAATATTGCGGCGTCGCGGATTCAGCGGGGCGATGGGCCTCTGCGTGCAACGCCGTGGCCTTTTCCCAAAAGGTCCGTTGCGCCGCGAGCACGGTGACGACGGCGTCGGGATCTTCGAAGAAGTCGGGATAGTCCTCCGCCGCATAGGAGCGGATGACCTTCTCCTCGGTCGGCCATGGATCGCCGCGCGCGCCGAGTTCGAGCTTCACCCGCGGCGTAATGTAGGCCATGCCCTCATATTCGGCGGCGGGCAGCACGGTCGATAGTGGAAGTTCACGGTCTGCGCGTCGCCTGCGTCGATCTCCAGCGACCAGGCGCCATCGGTAGGTTCGCCGAGTTGCTCCGCGATGGCGGCGCGAAGCCCCGGAAGCAGCTTCTCGGCGATATGCGCCTCGACGTCGCCCACCAGGTCTTCGATGAGTTGAGCCGCTTTCTTCCGGCTGATTCCCTCCTTCTCGGGATCACGGTCGCCGACGTAGCCGAGGTCGGCGCGATCGAAGGACAGATCGATATCTTCGGAGAAGCGGCGGATCGCGCCGAACGCCTTGGAAAGGGACGTGCCACCCTTGAAGACCAAGGTGGCAGCGTCCTTCCCTTGCAGGCCGAAAAGCCGCTTCAAGGTCCAGCAGACCCAGAAGTCCTTTTCGATGATCGTGTCGGCGACCCCTCGACCTGCGCCGGTCTCGCCAAAAAGAGCCGCCCGATCGGTGGCTGGAAGTAGAGCGACCTTATCCATCGAGATCGCCCGACGCTGCGTTTGCGATCGAGACGAGCGTCGGCCGCATCCAGGCGGGTGCTTGGACCGCGGTGGAGGCGAGCGTCTTCTTGTCGCTGGCCGACAGACGACGCGCTGCGATCTGTGCGACGTCGGCGGCACGCACCTGCCCCACATGACGCAGGGCCTGGACGACGGTGCCGGCCGCGCTGCCCGGAGCAATCAGATGCTTGGGCGAGGCGTGACGCAGATCGACCACGCGCTTGCCCAGCACGACTCGGCGGGAGGGGCCATCGGTCAGATAGGTGCTCTTCGCCGGAACCTGAGTCGAGAGGCCGAGCGCGTTCGCCGCGCGCGCGCCAGCCATCTGCACCTGCGAGCCGGTCTCGCGTGCAAGCGCCTGCGCAACGTCGTCCGGAGTTGGAGAAAGCGGCCCGAGCTTGGGATGGACCTTGGGGAAATCATACAGGCCGCGCGCCAGGCGGCGAAGCTTTCCGGTCTTCGCCAGACGGGAAAGGGCTTGGTCGACCGCTGCGCGCGCCGCCACGTCCAGGAAGTCACGAGGCGTGAAGACGCCGCCACGCCCGCCAGCGCGGGCGCGTCGCATGATCCGATCCGGAACTGATGTGACAGTGGCTTTCATGCGTCAGAAAATAGTACATCTTTTTCTGACACTCAAGGGGCGCGGAATGGGGGCGACAACGGTACGTCAGGCCCTTGCGTAGGCTTGCTCTGGGACGTGGGTCGGACGGGCCTCGTTCGGGCGACAAAACGCTGCTATAAGAGGCATGACGGTACTTTTCCGCTGGTAGCGGAGCGGCTCCCAGCCGCTAAAAATCGGTTCTCAGAGGCAATCGACCTCGATAGATACCGAAGCCACACGAAAAACTTTTCGCTGAAAAATATGTTTAAAATCAACAGTGTAGCTTTTTGACGGCCCATGTCGGCTTATTGTCGTCTAAACTGAGAAATTGCGAGTGAAATCAGCTACTTATGGTCAGTTTGAATAATCGAGCGAGGTTTGCCGCGCTGTTTCGCCGATCGGGCGACCTTCGGTCCCGCCCGAGAAGGCTTCGGCCGATGCTGTTGCAGGCATCTACTCGATCCGCTCAGAGCAGCTTTTTATGGAGCAGCAGGAGTATACTTTCTCTTTCGCGGTTCGTCGGCATCGGCGTCGATGATGTACCCGGGGATCACTCGGTGCTCTTCAACAGCTGCGCCCGGCTGCTGGAGGGCGACATCACGGCGAAGGTCCTGGCTGCCGAGCTGGCCCAGACCAGGGAAGGGGCTTCTGTCTACGGATCACGTCTTGGTCGACGGCATGCTGATCGAGGCCTGGGCTTCGATGAAGAGTGTGATGCCGAAGGACAGCTTGGGCGATTCGCCAGCAGAATGCGGCGGCGATGGCCAGAAGCTGTCGAACCAGCCCATGCCGATCCCAACGCTAGGCTCCACCGCAAGGGACAGGGCAAGAAGGCAAGACCGTCCTTCATGGTGGACTTATGGAGAACCGGCAAGCTGCTGGAATGAGTACCCTTGCGGTTTTGCTCAACACCGGCTCTCCACTGAGCCTGCACATAGTTACCGACATCCGCTACTCAAACTCCAATGGCGGACAGCGCTGTAATTTCTGCCGTGGTCGCCCCTACATGCAATGCGATTAGCTCGCGGGCCGCCTACGCCTGAAGGTGGTCCAATTAGTTGCTGCGCATCACAAACCGTTTCGCGCTAGCCAACAACCTTTGCCGCCCGTTTCGCAACCGCTGTCATCAGGGGTGCTTTATCAGCGTGGGTTGTTAAGTTCCTGGTTCTGGTGCGTCCTTGTCCGTGGCGAAGGTCCTGTATTTGGCAACGGGGATAGCGGCACGATCGCCATTGCTTGGCCTGACAGCCGGGTTGTCGAGCAAGTCGCGCGGATCGTTGACCATGACCACCAGATTGTGGCGGGTCGAGCAGCCAAGCGTCTGGTCGAAAGAATTGTCTTTGCCTAACGGGCTGGAAAGCGACGGACACACGGGAGGACTGGCACTGTAGACAATCGCCTCTACTCTTACCGAGACGCCGTCGTTCTGATCAATACTGGGGTCCAGCAGGTGGATGTTGTAAGCGTCGACCCCCATTTTCCTGGCCTGACTGGCTATCTGTGCGCTGGGCCGAGATGGGCCGCTGATAAGGAGTTGGAGCGCGTCGACTCGACCGCGACTGGCACTCGCAATGAAACCACGCAGACGCTGGCGCTCGGCCGCGTGAAGGCCCTGCAACAGCAGGACGTTGTTCTCCTGCCGCACAAGGATCGCTTGTGCCGATGGGTCGACATAGAGCGGCGCGCTGGTTGTGCAGCCAGCTATATTGGCGGTCAGGACTAGAAGGCTTATGATCCTCAACATCATTGGGTGATCGCTATTCGATAATAAAGCCGGCACCGCCGGCGCGACTTGATACGCTGGGGCGAGGAGCACCGTGGCTTGGCGGCGGAGTTGCCAACGAATTTGTCGGAGTGCCCCCCACACCCAAGGGCGACCCGATGCGGTCGGTGGGTGCGCTCATCTGGCTCGGGCTCGATCCAGGCCGTACAATGTAAGGCGTGACGATAATAACCAGTTCCGTTTCCTCTTTTTGGAATGAGGACGAACGGAACAGCGCGCCGAGGACCGGCACGTCACCAAGCCAAGGAAAGGCACTGATATCAGTGTTGACGCTGCGCCTGATCAGCCCGCCGATTGCGAAACTTTGGCCGCTGGCGAGCTCTACAACCGTGTCGGCACGCCGCGTGGAGATGGCAGGCACCGAGATACCATTCATTTGGACGGCTCCTTGTGACGATAGTTCACTGGCCTCCGGCTTTACGCGAATATTGATCTGATTGTTGCTGAGAACGGTCGGTACGAATTCCAGGCTGACGCCGAAGTGCCGGAATTCGACGGAGGCTTGCCCATTGTTCTGCACGACCGGAATGGGAAATTCGCCGCCAGCCAGGAAGCTGGCGGACTCGCCGGACATTGCGGTGAGATTCGGCTCAGCCAATACGGACGCAAGATGCTCCGTGGCGAGCGCATCGAGAACCGCGCTGACGTTGATATTGCCATCGCTGAATCCGATTCCTGCCTTATTGCCGCTGTCGAAACCAGCCTCGTTGCCACTGCTCAACAAGCCGACTTTGAAATTGCCGATTTGACCGAAAGCAGAGAGGTTGACGCCGAGCTTCTTCATGGCGCTACGCGAGACCTCCGCTACGCGCACACTTAGATTAACCTGCAACGACCCGGTGACCTGGATTTTATTGACGATCTGCGCACCGGCGCCGAGAAATTGCTCAGTAATCTTCATTGCGGTGTCGACGACTTCAGCATTGGGTGCCGTACCGCTCAGGACTGCGCCGCGCGGCGTGTAGCTGACGTGGATCGGGTAGTCGCCGGTTTGGGCCCTCAACATGGCGCGCAGGTCCTCGATCGGCTGCGCCACGACAATCTGCAACTGGGCGAGAGCCTCTCCGTTCTCGTCGAGGGCGAACAAGGTCGTCCGCCCGGATTTCTTGCCAAAGACGAAGATGGTTTTGTTCGAGGGTGCCTGATAGTCTGCGATCGTTGGGTCGGCAACAAAAATGCTTGCGGCGGGCGCGGACAGATGAACTGTCTTGCCGAGCGAGGAGGAAAGGTTCAGCGTGCCGCTAATGCTATTAGGAGAGGCATGCGACGTCTCCCCACTGTCATCCTGCTTGACCTGGGCAACGGCAGAAAGTGGAGATAGCAGAATGACCGCGCACAGGAAGTGGCGAAGGCAAGGAAAAACACCCGATTTCAGGGTGTTAATGACGATCGACCGCCGATCGCCACCAGAGTGATTCTTGCGAACGATGTTCAAGGCAGTCATTGCTTTCCAGTTCGATCAACTCGGGCCGATGCCGTCCCAGTCAATTCAAGGATGTAGCCGATGCCACGCGCGGTCTTGATGCGTAGCGTTGCAGCAGACTTGGTCAAATGTCCGCGTAAGCGATAGATTCCGACTTCGAGCGCGTTGGCCGAGACCTCGTGGTTGAACGCATAGACGCTGTCTTCCAGCTGCTCGCGAGGCACGGTTCGGCCTGCGCGGTTGAGCAGATGCTCAAGAATGGACAGTTCGCGGCGCGCGATCTTTAGCGGCCGACCACCAACGCAAACTTGTCGGCTAATCGGATCGAAGGTGAGATTGCCAAATTCAATTATGGGGTCGGTCACCTGTGTTGATCGACGCAGAACGGCTCGCATTCGGGCAACGAGCTCATCACTAGAGACGGGCTTGGGCAGGAAATCGTCTGCGCCACCGTTGAAAATCGCGATTCGCCTGTCGAGATCGTTGAGGTTACTCATGATGATGGCAGGAATTGAATGCCCGTCACGCCTTAACTGCCTCAGCCAATCTAAGCTATCTCCATCCGGCAGGGCGAGCTCTAGCAGGAGTATTTCATAGCTCGCGAAACAAATAGCAGTCGACGCTTCTTCCAGGGTACGAGCCACATCAACGGTGAAACCGCACTCCGCGAGCGCTCCTCGCACCGAGCGCGTAAGATCGGTATGATGATCAACGAGCAGCGTTCGCATTTTCATCTCCTATCAAGGCACGACAAACCATTGGGACGTCACCGTCGGCTGTGAGACCGCGGCGACATGATCAGTCGCGCAACTCGTCGCGTATTCGCCATCATTCTTTCCGATGGATAATCGTCTAAGGCGCAGGCAAGCCGCTCAACCGCAGCACGTTCAGCCAGGAGGCGAAGTCATAGCGACGATCCCTCTGCGGATTCCTTGAAGCGAGAATCCAGTTCGAACCGACGAGAAGCCCGATTTCCGGTGCACCGTCTTCCGCTGACAGCCGCCATAGCCCGGGTATAGCGGCCCCGGAGGCAGGGAACTCGAAATTTCGCTGAAGTGCGTATCATCATGCAGTCTCCGGTCACGCGATCTCGGAAGCGCCGGACACTGTTTCCCACTTGCAATCGAGGGGACGCATAGGACTACGGCACGAGCAACAACATGCAAGAAGTGATCGACCAGTTGACGGGACCGAACATCACCGGCCGCCCAACAAAAAATTCCGCGTGCCACGTCTGCGATTTCTCTACGCATCGATCCTCCTGAGTTCAGCCCTTGCATTCGATAGATCCGGCGGCTCCGTCCAGAGAATCACATTCCATGAGTAGGACGGTTAGCTTTCGAGAAGCTGACGAACCTCCCAACGATTCATTTTGCGGTCGATCGCGAGAAATTTGGGAGGTTCTGGACTTCTTGGGCATGTTGACGAGCGGTTCGCTCCGATCAAAGAAGAGCTTAGTTTTAAAGTAAAAAATGGATTTCTAATTCAGAAATAATTTTGTTCCAATTCATTATCAGGATATCATAAATTCTTGTCCCGGATATCAAGGGTATCTTATTCTTTATCGAGAAAATGAACTCTGCACAGATTGTTTTAGGTGTTCGATCTTGGATGGCAGGATCCAGTCTTCTCTCGCCCATGGCGATTGCCTAATCTTGAGTTAAACGCCTAAGTTTCGCGCCAAACGAATGCAGCTTACGCAGAACAGGAGGAACCTTGGTCACGATGAAAGATGAATTTTGACTGATGCTGGCTACATTAGAAAATTCTCCTCGGACGCAACGCTAACATCGACAACCATCGCGGGTGCCTGCTCATAAGAGTCCTCGTATGCAACCTTCTTATGCAGGCTTCTGCAAAATTGGTAAAATCGATTGTTTCGATGTTTCTCATCCATACTGTGGATGGATAAAGCGTTGCGTTTCAAGGGCTTGATCTGTGATCTCGACACGAATTTCGGGTCCGCAACTTCTGTCACCTCGCGCCCAGACGCCGGGAGATTGGGGGGCTCATGCAAGCGCCGCTGGTCACGCAGCACGAATGCGCCGCCGTTCTGCGTGGACATTGCGGCTACTACTACGGCGGGCAGCCCAATTATCGAGCGCTTGCTTCGGATTGCGCCGCCCGTCTGGTGCTCCGATTTTTACTTCCATTCCCGTCGCCAGGCGACGGTGCCGTTGACCAAGGGCCGCAACCGGATCTGGATCGCGGACGCTAGTGCAAGCCTTATCGCGTCGTTCGCCAGCGGCATCACGGGCGACGGCGCAGCGACACTGAACCCTGGCCAAACGAGGCAGACAGAGGGGCTGATCCCAAAGCTCAAGCTGGTGAAGCCAGATGATATCGCCGCGGAAAGCTCGATCTCCTGCAGGTCGGCCTGATCGGCGCCGCATGCCCCGGGACTTCATCAAGTTTGCATTAGCCCCAATTGTTGGACGCCGTCTGAGAGCCACGCTACCTCTTCGCCCAGCATGTTCACCCGACGCTTGACCTTGCCATGCCTTAGTCAGTGCTGCAGCTGCTGTTGCGGTAGTTGTCGCGTTTGCCAAAGTCGTGTCGGCTGGGTGCAAGTCAGGTTTATGTCAGCGGCGATGGCTATGTACGACGGTCAAAGCGCGACCATTGCCGAAAGGATGGCCAGCCGCGCTCTGGCGAGATCCATGTGTCGCAGTCGGTGGATGGTAGCAATAATCAAATGGATTGGAATGAGCGGCAGCATGGGTTGCCGGAGGGCGTCTGATTTGCCGCAACGGTGAATCATCCTGGCTCGGAGTGTTGTCATGCCGCGAATGCGGACCCTCCACTTGCCTAAATTCAGCCAGCGGAATCCTTGCCCGCGCACTTTTCGCCTGCATTGGAGATAAATTATGACAGGCATTGGCCGATCTGGGAAATCGCACAGTGGGGATGCTGGAGCCGACGGCACATGGGGGCCGAGCAGTTCGCGCCCAGAACCAGCCATTGCCCCTGGAGCAGGCAGTAGATCGTTCAGCTCGATTGTCCAGGGGATACGTCCCGAGCCTCAAGATGAGGGGACGTCCTCCGTTCGCAATCCGCCCCTTACCAGTGAGGCTGTTCGAGACAGGCCTACCAGCTCCTCCACTGCCGCCCGTCGGGCTCCCGGGGCTTTGCCGCGTGCAATAGGGGGGCGGCGTCGTCGTTTTCCCTCACTGCCGGAGGATGAAGCGCCAGGCCGAGAAGAAAGCTCTTTGCATTACGAAGGCGAATCCTGGCTCGCCGATCAAGAAGCCGGGAGCTGGCAAGCAGACGCTCTCCCACCTCGTGGGCAAATCGTGTCCAACCTGGATGCAGGGCCAGGAAAGCGGCGTATCGACGACGTCTCGGCCCAGCATGACCAACACGCAATCTCTGAAACACAACTTAATGTGGCTTTGCATGACATCTATGCCGCGCGCGACATCGGCCGATTCTCACGTGCGGTGGTGGAGCATGACAGGGTGCTGCAAAGAGCGGGGCACGCGAACCACGCAATGTTTCTGCAAAAGGCGGCCGCCCGGTTCGCACGTGACTTTGTCCCAAACTGGGAGAACGATGTCCGCGCCTGGAAATCATGGGGGTACGCCACGACATGCAACGCAGTGAGCCGGGAGGCTGGGGGGCAGGCAGGTATCGAAGCTTGCAGAGCCATGGCAGCTCGGGTGTCGCAGCTTAGTGATGCGCTAGTGAACGAAGTCGAAGGCAAGGCGCTTTCGCTCTTCGCATCATCATTCGGTCGGCATTCCCGGGCAGCGGAATGCCGCAATGGAATGATCAGGATCGCCAAAGTTTGTCGCGACGAAAGCGGGATACTTGAAGAACTCAACAGTCAAAGTCTCGGACTGCTGGTGAACGGCTTCAGCAAGTGGCCCCAGGAAAGCACGCCCCGCCAGGCGACACTTGCAATCGCCGCCGAGATCTGTCGCCGCGCTCGCCAGCTTTCTGATTTTCCTTCGCAGAACCTGTCTACCTTGGTGAACGGTTTCAGCAAATGGGCGGAGCCGAACGCTCGCCAGGCCTTAACAGCAATCGCCGGTGAGGTCCTTCGTCGCTCCCGTCGCCGCAACGTCTGGCTTTCTGATTTTGGACATCAGGAACTGTCCAACATGGTGAACGGCTTCGCCAAGTGGCCGGAGGACTGCCGCGGCGCTTTAGTTGCAATCGCCAGTGAGGTCAGTCACCGCGCTGGCGTCCCCGATGCCCGGTTCTCTGCATTTACTTCGCAGGGATTGGCGAACCTGGTGAACGGGTTCTGCAAATGCCCGGAAGAGGAGGTCTTTTGCCAAGCCACAGTAGCAATCGCGGGCGAGGTGCTCCGCCGCAACCGCCGTGCCCGGCTCTCTGAATTCACTCAGCAGGAAATGGCGAACCTGGTGAACGGGTTCAGCAAGTGGCCGCAAGAGGCAGCGTCTCGCGAAGCCGCAGGCGCGATGGCCGGTGAGGTCCTCCGTCGCGCCGACCGTCAGACCGCCCGGCTCCCTGGTTTTAATCCGCAGCACCTGGCGAACCTGGTGAACGGGTTCAGCAAGTGGCCGCAAGAGGAGTGGGCTCGCCACGTCATCGGAGCGATTGCCGGTCAGGTCGGTCGCCGCGTCGCCCCCGGCGAGTTCGGGCTCTCTGATTTTAATCACCAGGACCTGGCGAACATGGTGAACGGTTTCAGCAAATGGCCAGACGAAGCGGTCTATCGCCAAGCCACAATCAAGATCGCCACAGAACTCTCTCGCCGCGCCCGCGAGCAAGGGCTCGCTGATTTTACTCCGCAGGAGCTGGCGAACCTGGTGAACGGGTTCAGCAAATGTCCGGACGATGCGGACTATCATCAAGCCACAGTCGTGATCGCCCGTGAGGTCATTCGCCGCCGCGCCCAACTCCGTGGTTTTAGTTACCAGAATCTGACGAACCTGGTGAATGGTTTCAGCAAGTGGCCACAACAGGCGAACTGTCGCGATGCAACGCTCGCGATCGCCCGTGAGGTCACGCGCCGTGACGACCCGTTGTCTCATGTTAGTCGCCAGCACCTGTCGAACCTGGTGAATGCCTTCAGCAAGTGGCCGCAAGAGGCCGACTGTCGCCAAGCCACGGTCGCGATCGCCGGTGAAGTGCTTCGCCGTGCCAGTGGGCCGTCTGATTTTACGCCGCAGGACATGGTGGACATGGTGAACGGTTTCAGCAAATGGCCGGAACGGGCGCAGTGTCGCCAAGCCGCGGTCGCGCTCGGCGTTGGGCTCCTTGGCCGTGCCGACCGCGCCGACCGGTTGTCTGATTTTGCTCCGCAGGGACTGGCGAACCTGGCGAACGGTTTCAGCAAATGGTCTGACGGGACCGACTGTCGCGATGCCACGGTCGCGATCGCCGGTGAGGTGCTTCGCCGCGTCGACAAGCTGTCTGATTTTATTCCCCAGCACCTGGCGAACCTGGTCAACGGCTTCGGCAAATGGCCGGAAGCGGTGGAGTGTCGCCAGGCGACGGTCGCGATCGCCGGCGAAGTACTCGGCCGTGCCGATGAGCTCGCTGATTTTATTCCCCAGCACTTGGCGAACCTGATGAACGGGTTCAGCAGGTGGCCGGAAGAAGCGGCGTGCCACCAGGCGATAATGGACATTGCGCGTAGACTGGGCTCCGCAGGCCTGCGCTTCGCAGCATTCACCACACCTGCGCTCAGCACGATCGCCAATGATCTGGCGCGGGAATGCAAGAGGGGAGAGGGCAGCGGAGAGATTACAGAGACCGCCCTGCTGAGGGATAGGCTGCATCAGCTGGCCCATCACCTCCACTATGCCACTGATCGGCTGGAGCGGGCCGACGCTCTGGGCATCACGAACATCTTCAGGGCGCTGGCCAAGGCCCGGCTTTTTGACGATCTCGGTTCGCTGGCACGGGCAGGGTTGGATCGGCTTCAGGAATTGCACCGCGCCCCTGGTTTTGCCACTGAGAACAACCTCGAAAGCATGGGTAATCTGTGCGCCGCTCTGCTGCCGCTGGCGCGCAGCCCGCACAAGCAGCTGCGCTGGCACCGCAGGCAGGCGCTCAACCTGCTGAAGGACATCCAGCCGGTCGTGAAGCACAAGATCGAGGCGCATCTGCAGGCAAGCAGTGCCGAGCAGACACGCGGACCGTGCTCCAGCCGTTGTCCCGCCTTGTCGATCTATCAGGTGCTCAAGGCCCGCGCGGTCCTGGAGTCATTGTACCGGCGACCGTATGTCGAGGGCAGGAAGCCCGACTTGCGGATGACCCAGCAACAGCTGCAGCGTGAGACCAGGCAGATCCTGGCCAGCACGCGCGACCTCATCGAAGGCGACCTTTCCAACATGAGCTGGAACGTGATCGCGGAGATCGAGGCCGATAGCCCGGTCGATGCGCTGGACACGTTCATGGCGCACAATGCGGCAACCGTCCAGGCCCAGCATCCAGCGTCCGTCTTCGATGTCCACCAGGTGTTGCAAGCCATGGACCACGAGCCCAGGCCGCCACAGGGCGACGCGGGACTGATGCAGTTGCCGGTGGTGGACATACGGGGGCAGCGCGTGGCCACCGAGCCCGAGACACGCTATTCAGCTTTCCATCGCCTGACCTCGGGAGCCATCAAGGCGGTCGCGGTGCAACTGCCGGGCAAGCCGAGCGCCTTCATGCTGGCGCGGACGGTTACGGTCGAGGGTGTGCCATACCGCATGGACCTGTTTGGCGGCAGCAAGTTGAAAGCACCGCAACCGACGGTGTCGCAGATCGCAGCCCGCAGCCCGGACGCGGCGCCAGCAAGGGCCTCCGGGGGAAAGCTGCTGGCCATTCCCTATGCCGAAACCGCTCCGGGCACGGCGTTCGAGCAGCTATCGCGCGCCTGGGCCCCCTTCAAGGAGGCCTATTATTACACGCAGCGCCGGGGCTTTGCCGCGCCTCCTGCCCTTCAAGGTCTGGGGCCCCACGACTACGCGCTGGAAGGCGCCTTCAAACTGTCGCTGCTGCCGGACCGCCCTGCCAATGAGCAGCATCCCTTCAAGCTGACTGGAAAGGCAGGCCCGATCGCCTTGCGGCCGCATGACGGCTGCGGCTTCATCAAGGCCTCGCTGGCCGCGCGTATGCCAACGGTTCGCCGGGCCGGTCAAACGGGCGATTCCGATCGGGTGGCTGCCTTTGGCGAGGGAAGGAGATCGTCCCTGCCCGCCTTGGCGGCGCAACATTATCCGCGCAGCGAACTGGTGGCGGATGAGGCGCGCGAGAAGGCCAGGGCCTGGCTCGAGAGCCAGCAAGGGCGCGCGTTGACGTCCGAAGAGCTGTTTCGCACCGTGACGGCCGGACACATCGACGGTCCGGGCGCGGTCGCCGTGCCGTCCGGTGATGGCCACGTCCACGTGCCGACGCTCAAGAGCGAGACGTTGACGGGCAGGGATGGCGTGCTGATCGGCCGCTCGCCCTATGACAAGCCGAACCTGCGCCCGTTTGCCGCCGGGCAGGTCAGGTCGGCGGTTGACGGGGACCCGACGGCAGGGTTCCTGGATCAGTGCGTGGC
>NZ_JAOWPT010000013.1 GCF_025753855.1 Mesorhizobium sp. ZC-5 | reverse complement strand
GTGGCCGATTCCTCGAAGTGGACGAGGCGGCAGCGATGGTCGCATGGCTGGTCAGCCGCGAGAACAGCTTCACAACTGCGTCGGTCTTTGACCTTTCAGGTGGCCGCTGCACCTATTGACGGGGCCAAGCGCGGCTTCAATGATTTCAAGGGGGTAGACTGGTGCTGCCAGAGAGGATTGAATCCATATCGGAATAATAAAATCAACAACTTACGCTACGTTTTGTGACGTTGTGACGGGTCAAAAATGGGGCATCCCCGAAATGAGATAAGCGACCAGGGTGCTCCGTTAGCTGGAAAAGTCAGCCCAGGAGCGGCGATCTTTTGATCTTGATTCTGCCTCTTAGACTCCCAAGGCGGACAGCATAGGATTGATCGTCACCTTGTCCGCTGGATTAACCAATCGAACAGCCCGTTTTTAACAGTGATGTCTGCAAGTGTAGCACCATGCCAAACGTGAACGTTCTTCGATGGCGACATCTGGGCGATTCCTTTTGGTGTGTGGCAAACGAAGAAAAACCGATCCAAGCCACTCTGCCTGAAACGTTCCATGTAGTTGTCGAAAACCTTTCCGTCGGCCTTGGACTTTACCTGGACGAACGCTGTCTCGCCCGTGCTCGGCTGTTCTAGGAGGATGTCGTGATCGGCGTCCTCCCCAACTGTCGTCGTCCGTTGCCATCCGGAGCGAGCGAAGATCAAATCGGTCATGACCTCGAAATCCTTCCAGTGCAAACCGGTGATCATCTCAGAAGCCGCGGAGATCATGACGTCACGTGCTGCCTCCGCTTTCGCGACAACTGGCTCTACGATCGCGTTGATCCGGCGGATAAGGTAGTCCTTCGCGTCAACTTTGCAGATCGTGCCACGGTAGCCGGCGACCTGCGTCAGCCGCGAGGTTATCTGCTCGACGCGCAGATCGCGGCCCGCGACGTCTGACTTGCTCCATTTGCCAATTGTCCGTCGGAATCGTGGCCCACGAACCTTCTCCGGACCGCCTCGCCAGACTACTTCAGACTCAGCGAACGCCCACCAGAGGTGCCCACCGTGGATTGTTATCCACAAACAGTTGGGACCGAGTTCGTAGAACTCTCGAACTTCCCGTAGCGCCGACGTAACAGCGCCGGGAGACGCCTTCGACCCCGCTAGTTTCTCCTTCACCGCTTCCCATGCGCCGCCGACGCACAACTCATGTGGAATCTCTCGATAGCTGAAGTCGATCTCGCTAGCGGCAATAGCTGGTTTCGCCCAGATTCCGCCGCTGCCGAGTTTGATGTAGCGGACCTGTTGTGGCTCAACCATTTCGTTTTGAAATTTTCCCATATCGCCCTCCCGCTGCTCCAACTTCGTCCACTTGGGCGCGCATGAATAGACTTGCGTCGGTTTCTTCTGTGGGTAGTGTCCGCCTCAAAGTGGAAGGAATACGGATGATCACTGGTGAACTTCGTTCGAAGATCGACGCGGTCTGGAACGCCTTCTGGGCAGGCGGCATCGCCAACCCCATCGAGGTGATCGAACAGATCACCTACCTGCTCTTCATGCGCGGGCTCGACGATGCCCACACGCGCGAGGAGAACAAGGCCAACCGCCTTAGCCGCCCGATGGAACGGCGTATCTTCCCGGAAGGCAAGGATGGCATCGGAAAAGGCGGCGGCGTCGCCTACGAGGACATGCGCTGGTCTCGGCTGAAGAACCGCGACGCAGCCACCATGTTCACGATCGTGTCCGAGCACGTCTTCCCGTTTCTGCGCACCATGGCCGAGGACGGCACGGCGCACGCCACCCACATGAAGGGCGCGCGCTTCACCATCCCCACGCCGGCGCTGCTGGCCAAGGTCGTCGATCTCCTCGCCAATATCCCCATGGAGGATCGCGACACCAAGGGCGACCTCTACGAATACATGCTAGGCAAGATCGCCACCGCCGGCCAGAACGGCCAGTTCCGCACTCCGCGCCACATCATCGCTCTGATGGTCGAGATGACGGCGCCGGCGCCGAAGGACGTGATCTGCGATCCGGCCTGCGGCACTTGCGGTTTCCTCGTCGCGGCCGGCGAATATCTGCGCGACAACCATCCGAAACTCTTCATCGAGCCTGAGATGCGCGACCATTTCCACGAGGAGATGTTCCACGGCTTCGATTTCGACCAGACGATGCTGCGCATCGGCTCGATGAACATGACGCTGCATGGCGTGGAGCGGCCGGACATCCGCTACAAGGACTCGCTCGCCCAGGAGCACGCTGGCGACGCCGACCGCTACAGCCTGCTGCTCGCCAACCCGCCCTTCGCCGGCTCGCTCGACTACGAGACCACCGCCAAGGACCTGCTGTCGATCGTCAAGACGAAGAAGACCGAACTCCTGTTCATGGCGCTGTTCCTGAAGCTGCTGAAGCCCGGCGGCCGCGCCGCGGTCATCGTGCCTGACGGCGTGCTGTTCGGCTCGTCCACCGCGCACAAGGCTGGTCGAGGACCACCGGCTCGACGGCATCGTCAAGCTGCCATCGGGCGTGTTCCGGCCCTATGCCGGCGTGTCGACGGCGATCCTGCTGTTCACCAAGACCAATTCCGGCGGCACGGATCATGTCTGGTTCTACGACTGCCAGGCCGACGGCTTCTCGCTGGACGACAAGCGCACGCCACTGCTGCCGGGCGAAAGACTGGGCGTTACTCCCGGGCACCGCGAGGCTGGCCTCTTCATCAACCTGACGTTGACATCAGAGGAACTGGTGAAGAACAACCTGCCGGATATCGCCGCACGCTGGGCCGAGCGCAACGGCGCCGAGCGCGAGCGGCCGCGCACGACGCAAAGCTTCTGTGTGCCTAAGGCCGAGATCGCTTCTGCCGGCTATGACCTCTCCATCAACCGCTACAAAGAGACCGTCCACAAGGCGCAGGAGCACCGCCCACCGAAGGAGATCATTGCCGAGCTGAAGGCGCTGGAAAAGGAGATCGCCGAAGGGCTGGAAGAGCTGGAGGCGATGCTGTGAATGCGCCGGTGGTAGCGCTCGGAAACGTTGTCGAGATCAAAGGCGGCGGCACCCCATCGAAAGCCAATTCCGCATTTTGGGGTGGAGATATCCCGTGGGTTTCTCCAAAGGATATGAAACGCTGGGAAATCACCGATGCCGAGGACAAGATTACCCGTGAGGCAATTGAGGGCAGCGCGACAAATCTGATCCCGGAAAATGCGATCCTGATTGTCAATCGCTCCGGAATTTTGAAGCATACTCTTCCGGTCGGGATTACTCGGCGTCCCGTTGCCATCAATCAAGATATCAAGGCGCTGATCTGCGGCACTCGTGCAGACGCCGGATATATCGCTCATATCGTGAAAGCGTCCGAACCGGTGGTTCTGAGATGGGTGCGAGCCACCACCGCTGACAATTTTTCGATCGACAATCTGCGCAACCTTGAAATCCCTCTCCCGCCGCTTGCCGAACAGCGACGGATCGCCGCGATCCTCGACAAGGCAGATGGGCTGCGCCGCAAGCGCCAGCGCGCCATCGATCTCCTGGACAGCCTCACACAATCGATCTTTCAGGAGATGTTCGGGGACCGATCACGGCACACCTACGCACCGATAACGGAATTGGCGGACCTTCAAATTGGCTTTGCATTCAAGAGTTCTGAATACACTGACGCTAGCGATGGAGTGAAGCTCTGTCGTGGCACCAATGTGCTGCCGGGCAAAATCGATTGGTCCGATTTAGCAAGGTGGCCTAAGACGCGTGTCAGCGAGTTCTCTTCCTTCGAACTTCGAGTGGGCGATGTGGTCGTCGCGATGGATCGTCCATGGATTTCATCGGGATTCAAGGTTGCGCAACTGACTGAATCAGATGTGCCATCCCTGCTGGTTCAACGGGTAGCAAGACTTCGCGCAAAACAGGAAACCGATCGAGCGTATTTGCTAGCGATCGTAACCAGCAGAGAATTTTCGCAGCATTTGAAGCCCACCGAAACAACCGTGCCGCACATATCTCCGATTGAAATTCGGCATTATGCAACTCCGATTGCATCTGAGCGGGAGCGAGCGAGTTTTTCTGCGGCGATTTCCAAAGTGGATGGAATGCGTCTCGGAGCTCGAAAGGCGCTTGCAGAAGCCCTGTCCTTATTCTCTTCCCTCCAGCATCGCGCCTTTTCCGGCCAGCTCTGATGTCTGACCCGATAGCCGGAACCGACTGGACCGACAATGAAATCGACCTAGTCGTTGCCGACTATTTCGACATGCTTGGCTTGGAGCTGCGAGGCCAGTCCTTCGTAAAGGCACAGCGCAACGCGGCGCTGCAAGAACTGACCGGCCGCAGCCGCGGCTCCATCGAGTTCAAGCACCAGAACATCAGCGCCGTCCTCCTGCGGCTAGGCATGCCGTGGATCGAAGGTTACAAGCCGATGGCGAACTTTCAGCGCGCGCTGGTCGACGGCGTCGAACGCCGCGTGGCGGCCAGCCCAGCCGTGTTCGAGAACCCATTCCCGGCATTGCTGGACGACGGCCTGCGCGAGCCCGAAGGACTGTTCTTCGAGCCGCCGCCGCCCGTCGATCTCGATCCCGTGCCGCAGGCGCTGGAGCGGATCGTGCGCCGCTTCGATCCGGCCTTGCGGGATGCACGTGACCGCCGGCTCGGGCGCGACGGCGAGGAGCGCGTTTTCTTCAGCGAGCAGGCGTCGCTGCGTTCGGCCGGCCGGACCGACCTGGCGCGAAAGGTGCGCTGGGTCTCGGTGGAGGACGGCGACGGCGCGGGCTACGACATCCGCTCCTTCGACGGCGCCGGGCGGGAGCGGCTAATCGAAGTGAAGACGACGACCGGGCACAGGACGACGCCCTTCCTTCTTTCCGAGAACGAGCGAGCGTTCTCGGAAGAGCGGTCGGATGCGTTCCGGCTGGTGCGGCTCTATGACTTCGCCCGCCAGCCCCGCGCCTTCGAGCTGTCACCGCCACTCGACAAGGCGGTGTTGCTTCGCGCGACTACCTGGCGGGCACAGTTCTGAAGGGGCGGCTCGCCCATGATATGAACCGAAACAGTAGCCAAAGCGCACCAGCTAGCCAGATAGCGGCAGTCAGCAGCCAGCCGAACATGTGATACAGAAATGCGCTCAGCTTGAGCGTCATCCTGCCGATGAAGTGGAAGGCGCCGCGAGTGCCTTTGCCATAGTTGTTCGAAACACGCGCCGCCTGGCGCACGTCATCGACGTTTTCGGCCCGGGCCAGGACGTCCATGACACCGCGATGGCCGCTGTTCCGGCCGATCGCGGAGACATCGTCTCCGAGGTCGGCGAATGTCTTGACCGCATCTTGCTTCACGAGGCTTCTGGCCGCCGAGAGCATCGCGCGCGGATCGAGGCTCTTTGCCGCCCGCCCGAGATCCGCAAGCGCTGCGTCATTGATCGATCGGCGAGCCATTTTGGCGACATCATCGACCAGACCCATCGACATTTTCCCCGCTCGTCGCGCAAGCTTGATCGTGCTGAGCCCGACCTTGGCCGGGACAGTCGCCGGCGAGGCGCTGCCGAGGGAGAGAAGCGTCGTTCCCGTCAGCGCTAGGCCAGCTGAGGCTACCGCGACGGTGACATGGTCCACCGGCTCGCCGTTCAGATAAGCACCCGCTTGGGCAGAGAGATCCCGAACGTCTCCATAGCCTACGAGATCAGCTGTAATCGCACCGCTAAGAGCCGCTTCGTTCGATGCCTCGCCCGATATGAAGCCGTCCCAGGCATCCGACGCCGACTCCAAGGCCGTGCTGGCGGCCTCCGCCTCGACGCGGCCAGTCAAGCCCGGAGGCAACACGACCTGATGTTGCCGGGCGAGATCGACCATACTGTCGGCAAGGTCGACGTCTCCATCTTCTAGGGCATTCTCGATTGCCGGTTCGTAGTCGGCAGCGCTCAGCCGCGAAAGCTCGTAAACTGCGATCTCATAGGCATCGGGCCGATCCAACAGCATGCGTCCCGCCAACCACGCTTGCGGCAGGACGGCGCCGGCGGAAAGCGCCAGGGATCCTGCGGTCACGAGCGCCACGATCCGGCGAAACTGAACAATCATCCCGCCCCCCTTAGGCGACTGCACACGGAGATTGTCGCCAGCCTCCGCCATCTTGCAAATACCCTGTTCGACAAGGCATGAATAGGCGGAGGCTGGATGGGAGAATCCGTGTTGGGGCGAAGTGTCCGCGAAGGCAGGCAGGTAAAGTCGGCGCCATCGGCAGTCGGGAAAGAGCTGAGGCCGACCCGCGGTCTTGCCTGGCTTCTGTTCCGGACGCCGGGAGCGCTTATCCTCTGGTGGCGATACTATTTCGCCAAGCCCGGCAACATCGCATTGTCGGCTCGCCAGAAGGGCAAACCGGTCATGGAGGTTGGCTTTTCGCTGTTCTTCTGGGGTGGAATTTTCTTCACGCTTTTCCTCGTGCTCGTCGGCGACCGATGACCGGTTCCGCGATTTGCCAGGCGTAGGCGGTCCTGGGGGAGGAAGATGACGGACATCGGCACATTCCGCCTCACGCTCCCCGGTCCCATGCTGAGGCGCGGCTTTTGGCTCTATGTCTGGAAAGTCCTAACCGCCGACGGGCGGGACCTCCTCTATGTTGGGCGAACTGGCGACAACTCAAGCCCGAATGCCTCGCCGCCCTACATTCGAATGGGGCAGCATCTCGGATCGGTGAAGAACCAGAACGCGCTCCGGCGGAACCTCCTGGCAGTCGGCGTTGATCCACTGTCCTGCAAAAGCTTTGACCTGGTCGCGCACGGTCCCATCCACCCTGAAGTCGTGCGGCCGGAAGACTTCGATCATGCCGACAAGACAATGCGCGAAGAATTGATGAAATTGCACTTGCCACTGCGTGATGAAGTCGGGGCGATGGAGAAGCGGCTTGCGAAAGAGCTTTCTGATGTTGGATATAAGGTGCTGAACAACGTAAAGTGGAAGTATGACGTTGATGATACGAAGTGGTTGCCGGTTCGCAAGGCATTCGTCGACGATTTTCCTGAGCTTGGCCGGTTGAGCTAGTGTCCAATTTCGCCTTCCTCGCCGCCGAATTCCCGACTGTCCACGAGGCGGCGATGGAGGCCGAGCGGCAGGCGAGCGTGTCGCCCACGGCGGCGGCGTTCTTCGCCGGCAAGACGGTAGAGCTCGCGGTCAAATGGGCGTTCCGCAACGATCCCGGCCTGAAGCTGCCCTACCAGGACAATATCGCCGCCCTTCTGCACGAGCCGAGCTTCCGTCGTGCGGCCGGCGAGGCCGTGTTCGCCAAGGCCAAACTGATCAACACGCTGCGCAATCGCGCCGTGCACGAGGAACGGACGATCCGCCCGCAGGATGCCGCCGGCGCGGTGAAGGAGCTCTTTCATGTCTGCTTCTGGCTGGCGCGCACCTACGGCCGCCGCTCCAAGCCGGCCGACGGCCTGGCATTTGACGCCTCGGTGCTGTCGCGCCGTGACGAGACGCTGAAGAAGGCCTTTGCGCATCTGAAAGCCCAGCAGGCAGAACTCGACGCCAGGGACGGCGAGTTGACCAGCCTGCTGGCCGACAAGCAGAACCTCGATGCCGAATTGCAGCGTCTGCGTGCCGAAGTGGCGGCCGCGCGCAAGGCGGCCGAGGCGATGCCCTCGGCGCACGATTACGACGAGGCTGAAACCCGCGACCGCTACATCGACCTTCTGCTGCGCGAAGCGGGGTGGGCGCTGGACAGACCAGAGGATCTCGAGTTCCGCGTCGAAGGTATGCCCAACAATGAGGGCATCGGCTTCGTCGACTATGTGCTGTGGGGTGCGGACGGCAAACCGCTCGGCTTGGTCGAGGCCAAGCGCACGCGCAAGGATGCGCGCCAAGGCCAGCAGCAGGCGAAGCTTTATGCAGATTGCCTGGAGACTCGCTTTGGCCAGCGGCCGGTGATTTTCTATTCGAACGGTTACGAGCACTGGATCTGGGACGACGCACGATATCCGCCACGCCAGACCGGCGGCTTCTACAAGCGGGACGAGCTGGAGTTGCTGATCCAGCGTCGCACCAGCCGCAAAAAACTTTCCGAAACCAGGCTGAACACGAAGATCGCCGGCGACAAGCGGCCCTATCAGCAACGCGCCATCCGGGCCATTGCCAGAACCTTCGAGGAGCAGGGTGAGCGCAAGGCGCTGCTGGTGATGGCGACAGGTTCAGGCAAGACACGCACGGTCATAGCGCTGGTCGACCTGTTGATGCGCGCCGGCTGGGTGAAGCGCGTGCTCTTCCTCGCCGACCGGGTCGCACTGGTGAACCAGGCCGCCGGCGCCTTCAAGGCGCACCTGCCGGACTCTGCGCCTGTCAACCTGGTGACCGAGCGCACGAGCGAGGGCCGGGTGTTCCTGTCGACCTATCCGACGATGATGAACTTGATCGACGGCAAGGCCGACGAGAAGCGGAAGTTCGGGCCGGGCCATTTCGATCTCATCGTGATCGACGAGGCGCACCGCTCGGTCTATCAGCGCTACGGTGCCATCTTCGAATATTTCGACTCCTTCCTCGTCGGTCTGACCGCGACGCCCAAGGATGAGATCGACCACAACACTTATTCGCTGTTCGACCTCGAGGACGGTGTGCCGACCGACGCCTATACGCTCGATGAGGCGGTGGCGGACGGCCACCTTGTGCCCCCTAAGGCGATCAGCGTGCCGCTGAAGATCGTGCGCTCCGGCCTGCGCTACGACGATCTTACCGACGAAGAGAAAGACCGCTGGGACATGCTGGAATGGGGCGAGGACGAGATCCCCGACAGCATCGACGCCGCCGAGGTGAACAAACGGCTGTTCAACACCGACACCGTCGACCTGGTCATCGCCCATCTGATTACCAATGGCATCAAGGTTGAGGGCGGCGACCGGATCGGCAAGACGATCATCTTTGCAAAGAATCAGGCGCATGCGGTATTCATCGAAGCGCGTTTCAACGCTGCCTATCCGAACCTCGCTGGGCATTTCGCGCGCGTCATCACCTACGAGAGCGGTGCATATGCGCAAACGCTGATCGATGACTTCTCCAAGAAGACAAAGCCGCCGCATATCGCCATCTCGGTTGACATGCTCGACACCGGTATCGACGTGCCGGAGGTGGTCAACCTCGTCTTCTTCAAACAGGTGCGATCGAAGACCAAATTCTGGCAGATGATGGGACGTGGCACGCGGCTGTGCCCAGATCTGTTCGGCCCTGGCCAGGACAAGGAGTTTTTTCGCGTCTTCGACTACTGCCAGAACCTCGAGTTCTTCGGTGCGAACCCGGAGTTCAAGGAAGCCGGTGCAGCAAAGTCACTGTCGGAACGGCTCTTTGCGGCACGGCTCGACCTGGTGCGGGCGCTCGACGAGAAGCAGGGCAGGGCCGACGGTTTCTCCGCGGGCGACCAGGAGCCCTACACGGCGCCGTCAGGCACTAAGGGCGGCGCACCGGACGAGGATGAAATTCGCGCCGACGCGCTGGGAGTTCTACGTGGCACAGTGGCGGGGCTGACACTCGACAATTTCATCGTGCGCCCACATCGCCGGGTAGTCGAGAAGTATGCGCGACCGGAAGCCTGGATCGCCATCGACGACGAGAGGCGCAAGGAACTCGTCGAGGAGATCGCGCCGCTACCCTCCGCCAGAAGCCTCGGCACCGAGGAAGCTAAGCGTTTCGACCTCCTCATGTTCTCGCTCGAACTGGCCCTGCTAAAAGGCTCGAAGCGATTTGATACGCTGCGAAAGCAGCTGCGGGAGATCGCCTCGGCGTTGGAGGGCCAGACCGGCATTCCGTCGATCGCCCATCAGGCGGTGCTGATAGAGGAGATCCAGACCGATGCGTGGTGGGAGGGCGTCACCGTGCCACTGCTTGAGCTGGTTCGGTTGAGGCTCCGGGATCTGGTTCAGCACATCGAGAAAGGCCGTAAGGCCATCGTCTATTCCGATTTCGCCGACGAGATCGGCGAGGGCACCGAAGTAGAGCTTCCGCAGGTCGGCGAAGCGGATTTCGCCCGCTTCAAGCAGAAGGCCCGGCATTTTCTGAAGAAGCACGAGGATCATATCGTCCTGCACAGGCTCCGACAGGGGAAGCCGCTGACGGCCACCGATCTGGTGGAACTCGAGAAGATGCTGCTCGACGCCGGCATCGGCGAAGCCGGGGATATCGAGCGCGCCCGCGAGACCAGCCATGGCTTCGGCCGCTTTGTGCGCTCGCTGGTGGGCCTTGAGCGAGCCGCAGTCAGTGAGGCCTTCGGAGAATTCCTTTCATCCGGAACTGCGACAGCCTCCCAGATCGAGTTCGTCGGCATGATCGTCGAGCATCTGACCGATCAGGGCCTGATGGACCCGTCGCTGCTCTACGAGCCGCCATTCACAGATGTCGCTCCGACCGGGCCGGAGCAGGTGTTTGAGGAGGGCCGCGTGGTGCATCTCGTGGGGAAGATCCGGGAGCTCAACGACAGCGCCGTAGCAGCCGACGAGGATCAGCTTCAAAACGCTACCAGTTGACTGATAGTCTCTGGGGATCCGCAGGGCTGCCGGAGAGCGTGACATCGCGACTCCATGATGATGCTCCCCGGCATATTTGTGTGCCCAAGGAGACGTTGGAGACATCCGGATACAGGAGATCCGCACGCGGCTCGGTCACACAGCAGTGGTTACAGGCAGCATCTGCTGTGCATGCTTGTCGCGCTCCCGCTGCCGACGCTTCCGGTCGCGTGCCTGGGCGCGTCTCCGGTCGTCGACCGGGCTCTCGCAGCCCATCTTGGATTTCAGCTTCTCCGCAACTCGATCGCACCGTGCAAAACGTGGACAAGTCGCGCATGCCGGCTTGCTCCGGTTCGGGGCGTGGGGCAGTCCAAAGCAGCTAAGCCACAAACGGTCAGGGGTAACAGGAGCCAGCGCCTCGCGTTCAACACGAAGCCGACCCAGATCAGACTTCAGCGCTTCGATCTCCTGCTGGAAGGTGTCATCAGGAACAAGCGAGGCAAATGCCTTAAGAGGCACCTGACGCCTTGTCACACCGTAGATAAGCATCGCATGGCGGAGCTGTGACGCGCCCTTCTTGACCTGGTTAAGCACGAAGGCCCGATAATCGTCCTGCGCGGGCAAGCCGCAATAATTCTCAATTCGGAAGGCTGGATGTTCGACGCGCGCGAGACCACTATCGAGCCGATCATTCCAAAAATTGACCCGGAAGGTCTGCCAATACTGGTTGGCATCTCCCGGAAAATGCAGCTGATTGGGCCTGGGAAAGCGCTCCCGTTTGCGCTGGAGCGCGAAATCAAAGGCTGCTTCAATATACTCCTGGTAGCGCATACCGGTGACGTCAGCACGCTGACGAGCCACCCACATCTGGGTCCGCTCGCGTCGATCACGATCGAAATGCAATCGATGCGCTCCACTTACTGAACTGGCACCCGCCGCGTCTACCTCCTGACGGAACTTGCGGCGAAAGACGTCCTGGTAAACCGCGAGAAAATGTTTCGTGGCATCAAGGGGGGACATGAATCGATAATCGAACCACTTTAGCGAAACGAGATCACTCTCAACGGTGAGTGACTCGCTGGTAAACGAGGTTGCGGCCTCGAAAAGGGAATTAATTCGCAGCTGCTGCGATGACATTTTTTCCGACATGGGGACTCCTTCGGCGCCGAAGCGGCTCCGTCGTTTTGCGTTAGAGATCGTGGTCAGTGGGCCTGCCCGCTTTATAGCGTTCATGAGCCGGCGTTGCGCATTCTTCCTAAAGATGTTCAGAACGACGCAGTGCCGAGGACCTACAGTGGTTACCTCAGGCAAGACGGATGTTCGTTAAAGTCCCCGCGCGTGGTGCTGAGGATGTCGATATGCGGAAGCGTGGCAACGACTACTATCTCAACCGAATGAAGGTTGAGCATCCGGCTGTTCATGCCAAGTATACCGCCGGGAACCTGTCCGCACGGGAGGCAATCTACAAGGCCGGCTACCAGACGAAGCCCACCCCGCTCATGATACTCCAACGCGAATGGCGTAAGGCTTCCCCTCATGAGCAGGCCACCTTCCGGGCATGGATCGGAGGGCGAGCTCCGCCTGCGCCGAGCACACCCACAATTGCACCGGTCGTGTCTCCAGACCTTCGCCTGATGTCGTGGGCGAAGGGAAGAATCAAGACGATCATGGCGAGCAGAAACGTCAAAATGGGCGAAGTGATGGACGAGATGGGCTTGAATCCGCTCGACGGCTCGTTGGGCCTCGCCGTTCGTAGGGATGGACGGATAAAGCCGGATGTCGCCTTAAAGCTGGAGAAGTGGCTCGAAGTTAACCGGCATATTTGACAGAGCCAATATCGCCCGGGTCGGTGACGACGGTCTCGTAGGATAGATGAATCTACCGCACCCGTTGCACTTGGCCAGCGGATTGCTCGTGAGCCACTCACGATCAAGGTGGACAGGATTTTCCAGTGCAGGCGCAGATTGAGAGATTTGCCCGAGCTAGCGTCTATTTCGAATTGGTTGCTTCGAACATTTGACGGCAGACCAACACCTCCTTGAGCTCCGGGAGCGCCTCCTGCGCATTTTCGGGATATCGGGCGTCCAAGTTGCTCGCGCGCAGTGCAGGTTTAGCAGGTCACTGCCTTGCAGCTTGATGGTTCTTGCGGAGAGCTCAGCTTGGGGAACAAG
The DNA here is from genome assembly GCF_025753855.1 of Mesorhizobium sp. ZC-5. Classification (GTDB taxonomy): domain Bacteria; phylum Pseudomonadota; class Alphaproteobacteria; order Rhizobiales; family Rhizobiaceae; genus Neomesorhizobium. Next base: position 163,713 of record NZ_JAOWPT010000013.1, on the reverse strand, counting down.
TTTTTGGGCTTTTTTGGGGTTATGGCCCACTTAATGTCGGGTTCATGTTGGGTTTGGACAATGTTTTTTCATAAAACGGCTCATGAGAATGTCCTATTCCGACAAGGTTGAATGAAGGCCGGTTGAGGCTCTATCGTTGCCGTCCCGGCCGCCGTTTGGCCTGATCAATCCGCTGGCAGATTGAGCAGACCTCAATGTGAGGCTGGAGACTGCTGTCGACGCCAAAGCCTACGGCGGCAATGTTAGGGTATCAGCTGTCGTTCTGCTCGCGGGGGAGCCACCCCATCGCTGGAGGTGGTTTGGATGCCGGACGGCTTCCCCGCATAAGGCATTACCTTCGGCTCGAGCGATTTTTCCCTAGGACTTCGACCCCTCCGGGGAAACATCTCGAGATCGGAGTTCACCGGTTCCTGGTGTTTGTGAAGACACAGGAGACAATCCTTGGTTCTCAGTGGCGAAACCGCTCGTCGACTGCACACTCAGCCAGATCGGCTTTGGCAGCCAGTCTCCGGCTTACTTTTCCTGGTCAACGGGTTCCGCCACGTTCCCAGTGGAAGTCGTCGCCTTTCCCTTCAACCTGTTGTTCTTGACCTTCAAGCGGACGCGATAGCTCTGGCCGTGGGACTGGTCGACGACGAGCCGACGCTCGAGCGCGATCAAAAGATCGCACAGGCGGACAAAGCCGAAGGTTCTCGGATCGAAATCGTTGAACCTGTGCTCAAGTTCCCGTTCGAGCAGGTCGACGTCAACCCAATCGGCAGGACTGCTCTGAAGGCTGGCCATGACCTGTTTGATCAAAGGCAGCGCCTCTGCCGGCGCACAGAGGGGCTTGAGGGCTGGATTGGTAGTGGTGCTGTGGGAGTCGAATTTGAGGTTCTCGATATAGACGAACCGCGTGGCCGAACGCCGAAACCGTTCCGGCGTCTGCGCGTGGCCAAACACATAGCAGTCGACCTGCTCGCGGATACGCGTTGCGAGCGGCATGAAGTCACTGTCGGCCGACACGATCGAGAATGCATCCAACCCGCCGGCATGCAACAGGTCCATCGCGTCGATCACAAGTGCGATGTCGGCCGCGTTCTTGCCGCGTCCATAGGAAAACTGGTGGTGAGGGACGATCGCGTGCCGAGCGAGCGCCTCCTCCCAGATCGAGCCCTGAGGGCCGTTGAAGTCTCCGTAGGCCCGCTTGACCACCGCATCGCCGTATTTCACGAGTTCCGCAAACACTCGACCGATGGACTTTGCGGCAATGTTGTCGGCGTCGATAAGGACGGCGATGCGTTTGCGCCGGTCGCCAATCGGCAGTTCGCCTTCCTCCGGGCTGTCGTCGTTACCTTGCATCGTGCGTCTTCCCGGATTGCACGTCGAATCGGCCGCTGGGTGCCAAGATCTGACGCAGCCCCTGAATACGAGCGAGTGTCGGCCCCGGATCAGTAGAGTCAGACAGCAGCCTGATGAATTGGATCCACGCCCGCTCGTTCTCGGTGATATTCATAACGTTTCCTGCCGGAGATCGAGTTTCGTTCCTGCCAGATGTGCCCATCATTTTCCAAAAATTGCCCAAATCGCCTTCTGCGCCCTTGCTGTCAGGCTCGGATCGGAGTTTCCCGAGGCTTCCCTGATTGTCAGGATCCAGGCTCTCTCGTTCTCGGTAATGAGGGCACCGAAAATCTGGCCGATGGTTAATGATGTTGTGTCGGTGGCCAGCTGCTCGACAGCCATCCGGAACAACAATGCTGGATCGCAGTCCAAGGCCTTCGCCAGACCGGGCACCCGATCGAGTGGAAGCTTGGCAGAGCCGTTTTTGATCATCGGGAGCATGTTCGGACTTCGAAATCCCGCCTCCGTGGCGATAGCGATCTGGGTCTTTGTTGGCCTGAGGTCCGAAATCCGCCTTTCGAGAAATTTGACCAGGCGGGTATCGGCGTAGGGCCTGCCGGTTCTCTGCTTCATCTGTCGATCGTCCTTCTGAAATCGCGTGTCATTGCGCTGCTTAATTCAGTTATAGCGATCGCGATTAGGACTGCGTGTCGGGGGTATTATGGGAAGCGCGTGCGCCTATGAGGCGTTGCAGGAGTGAACATTTAGGCCGATGTGGGCATCGTCACCGACTGGCCGGCCTGGAAAACTTGGAGGCTTCATTTCCGTGAGATCCACGTTGTAACCAATATTCCGATTGACCTGGTCGTTGCCGCGGCGCTGAATAGCGCGAGATCCACAGTTTCGCGTTGCGGTCGAGGGAGCGCCCGCGTGAATTCCGGCACGATCGACGTCCAGGCGACAAGAACCTTCGGTGTCGAGCAGTTCGTCGGCAGGCAATGGCCAGTTTTCGCGGGCTTCCTGGCGCTTGGTTTGTTCGTGCTCTGGCATGCATTGCAAGATGACAACCCTGACGCGGAAGTCATCGTGCTCGGGTTGATCGCAGTTGTCGGCAGTCTTGTGTATCTCGGCCGTGCGCTGCGTCGCCGTGGTTCTCCGGGCATTCCCGTGCTCGAATTGTCGAGCAGGGGGATTCTCTATCGCCTTGGCCGGACGGGGGAGTTCCGAATCCCGTGGACCGAGGTGCATAGCCTGCGGCGCGTCGACATCACGGTGAGCAAGGGACCCGACCTCCACAATGTTCCCGCGGTGCTGATGTCGCGGCAATTCTTCGACGCCAACGTTCCCATCAAATCATGGTGGGCCCGCGGTCCGCTATGGCGAGACTATTTCATCCCAGATGGCGACTGGGTGCAGTTCGCGATCCATCACGATATCCTGTCGGTTACTGCCGAAGATCTCTGGAATGAAATCGAGACCCGGTGGCGCGTGTTCGGAGGGCACGCCGACACGGCGGAGCCACAGACCGGCAAAATACCAGAAACGAGGTTGTGACCGGCTCTATGGGTGGCGTGCTGGTTGCGCAACGCCGGGCGTCAGTTTGGTGCAACGGGTCAGAACTTCACTGTCAAATCCGCCCTGAACCCGTGGTCGCTTGCATCGCTGGCGATCTGGCCGGAATAGGAGACGCCAAGCGAGGTCTTTTCCGAAAGGCCGACATCGAACCCCGCTTCGAGGACAAGGGCATCCTCGGCGATCGGAGTGCCGGCGATGGTAAAGGCCTCGCCGCCAGCGAAGGCCAGGTCGGAGAACGGCGTAACATCGCCGAAGGTATGGCGCCAGCCGAGCATGCCGCGCGCCGCGGCGAGCATACTGCCGAGGTTGATATCGGTCGAGGCACGCAATCCGAGCGTCGTGAAGGTGGCGTCGGTGGTGCCGCTCGCGCTGGTGAGTGCGGCGGCGCCGCCGTCCTCGGCAAAACCGTCGGTGTGGACGTTGACATAAGCGAGATTGGCGAAGGGCTCGAGGGCGAAGGAACCGCGGTCGACCTGGTAGCCGAGTTCGCCGAACACCTGTGCCGTGCGGGCATCGTATGAGGCTTCAGCGCTGCCGGCAAAGCCGGGAAAGGCGATGCCCCGGCCAGTCTCGATGTCGTGCCAGGTGTGGGCGGCGCCGAGGCTGAGGCCGAGATTACCCCAGCGCGTGCCTCCGAACAGACCGAGATGATAATTGTCGCTGTCGCTGGACGAGGCGCGGTCGTCGACGTGGAAACTCGAGCGGCTGTAGCCGGTGACGAGGCCAACGCGCCAGGTCTCCGCGACAGCCGCGTCGGCGCCGACGAACAGGCCGCCTATCGAGCGATCAAAATCGGCGGCATTGCCATTGCTGTCCCATGTCCCCCACGAGCCGAAGCCGCGCGCCCAGACGGCGAAACGGTCGCTATCGGCAGGGGCGGGTGAAAAGACCCTCGCGCTCTTGCCTTCCTTGACCAGCGCCTCTTGCTGCTCGGGTGTCAGGCCCTCCGACCCATACCCCATTACCGGCAGCGCCGGCGCCGCTATGCCGCCGAGGGAAGAGCGCGTCCGGTCGAGCATTGCCTCGCGCACGAAGCGGCTGTCCTCCAGGAAAGCCCCCCTGAGGCTGGCATGCATCTCTCCGGACAGCGCGTCGAGCGCTTGCCGGGCGCTCTCCTCGTCGGGAATGGCGGCGACCGCGTCGTAGATGGGATTGCCCGGTCCGGTGCCTTCCACGCCGGTGCCGGTAGAGCATTGGTTGAAGGTCAGCGCCACATCGCAGAACGAGACGTCGTTTCGGGTGACGTCGAGATAGACGTTGTTGGGGTCGTAGGCGAGTGCCAGGTCGACGAACGGCATGTTCTGGGTCAGGTCGCCGAATTCTCCGGCAACGCCGCCGTCGGCGCTGACGATCGTCCAGCGGCTGCCGGGCGTATAGGTTCCCGCCGTCTTCAGCACACGCACCGTGCCGCCGTCGATGCTGGCCGCTCCCGATGCGTCGATCAGGTCACCGTCGAGGCCGGGTTCGATCTCGACCTCGTAGGTGGAGCCGGCGGCGAAGGTGATGTCGCCGGCAACGGAAAGCGTGTCGATCGAATTGCCCGGCGCAATCGTGCCACCCGAGGTGACGGTCGTCGTGCCGATCGTGCCGGTGCCTTCCAGGCGACCGCCGGACAAAACATCCAGCGCGCCGCCGAGCGTGCCGTTGACGGCAAGCGTGCCCGCATTGACGGTTGTCGATCCCGCAAAGGCATTGGAGTCGCCGGTGAGAATGAGTGTGCCGCCGGCCAGCTTCTCGACCGTCCCGTCGCCGCCGATCAGCCCGTCGAAGGTGAGGTCGTCACTGCGGTTGAAGGCGAGCGTGCCGCCGGCCATGATCTCGACATCGCCGGCGATCAAGCCGGTGGCGCTGCCGCCGCCGATGTCCAGCCTTCCAGCATTCACCGTCGTGCCGCCGGTGTAGGCGTTGGCGCCGGTCAGCGTCAACGTGCCGGTTCCGACCTTGACTAGCGAACCGCTAGTGCCGCCACCGTCGCCGCCGTCGAGCATGACGCCGCTGATCGTGTCGTCTTTCCCGAGCCCGCCGAGCGTCAGGCTCTTTGAACCGAGATAAGCCGTGCCTGCACCCGAGAGCGACCCGATGCCGATGCCGTCGGCTTCGAGGTTTGAAATGTCGACCAGGCCACCGTTGATGATCGTTGCGCCGTCGGCCGTGCTGTTGCCGGAGAAAACGACGTTGCTGTCGGCCAAATTGGTAATCGTAGCGCTGCCGGCCGTGGCGCTGTCACGGAAGATGACACCGCCCCCGTTGCCGGGGATGGGGCCATTGCCGTCGGGAATGCCGGCATCGCTGACGATGGTCGCGGTTCCCGCCGAACTCGTATCGAAGAAAAAGATCTGGCCGCTATTGTCGATCGTCGCCGCGCCGGCGGATGCATTTTGGACAAAAATCAGTGAGCTGGTGAGGTCGGCAACCTTGATCGCCAACGTTCCGGCCTGCGCTGAGCCTGTAAAATCCAGGACGCCACTAGTTCCGCTTGCCTCGCCGATCGTCACCGGGCCGGTGCCGATCGCCCCGGTCACAGACGCGATGAGCCTCCCATCGGAAACCGTCGTGCCGCCGGCATAGCTGTTCGAGCCGGTCAGCGTGAGCACTCCGCCGCCGGTCTTGGTGAGGGCACCGGCGCCGGAGAGGACGCCAGAGGCGGTCAGCTCGGCATCGGTCTGGAAGGTGCCGCCGCCGGCGCCAAGCGTGATGTCCCGTGCCGTCGCGAAGGCGGCCGTGTTCCGCAGCGTGCCGCCGGCCAGCACCAGATTGCCCGACGCGGCGCCCAGGTTGGCATCGGACGAGACCTGCAGCGTGCCGTTCAGGATGGAGGTGCCGCCCGCGTAGCCGTTGGCGCCGGAGAGCACCAGCGTGCCGGTGTCCTGCTTGACCAGGCCGCCGCTGCCGGTAATCGCTGCGCCGATCTCGGCGGTCACGCCGAGATCGACGCGGATGATGGTTTCGTCGGTCGTCGTCGTCAGCGCGTCGCCATCGATGACGTAGCCGTCGGTCATGAACTGCATGCCGGTGAAGGAAACATTGCCAGCAGAATTATTGACCGCAACGGTTCCGGCGCTGCCGCCGAAGATCGCAAAATCCTGGTTCCACCGGCCGTTGGGCGTGCCGTCGGCTTCGGTCCAGTTGCGATTGGCCGCATCCCAGACGCCGTCGCCGCCGTCATTGGCGCCGTTGTCGTGCAGCGCGGCATTGCCGCCGTCCCAGAAGCCCAGCACCGCGCCGACATTGTTGATCAGGTTCACCTGGCCACTGATGCGGGTCTGCACGAACAGGTCGCCGGCATTGACGCCGGCGGGCAGACTACCAAGTTCGAGCGCGTTGTCGGTCAGCGCGCCGCCATAGTTCATCAGCCGGTAGACGCCAGGCCCGAACCCGCCGATGTCGGTGATGTTCAGCGTTCCATCGAGCACCAGGTCGCCAGTCACCACCGTCAGGTCGTTGATGCCGCCGCCGATCACGCCGGCCTGGCCGAGCTCATAGTCGAGGATCGAACCGCCGCTGAGGGTGAGCGAGCCGAGCGTCAGCGTGCCGGCGCTGGCGCCAGGCGCCAAAATGCCGCCATCCAGCACGGTTACATCGCCGGCGATCGAACCGGTGCCGCCCAGTATGGCGCCGTTTGCTACCGTCGTCGCGGTGTTGCCCAACAAGCCATTGACCAGCAGCGTGCCACCATTGACGTTGGTCGCGCCGGTGTTGCTGCTGGCGCCGGTGAGGAGAGTGGTGCCGGAGAACACGTTGACGCTGCCGTCGCCGCGGATCGCCGAAGCGAATTCGTAGGCGGTCCCCGTATGGTTGAAATTGATCGTCCCGGTGCCTGCACCGAACTCGACCGTCGTGGCAGCGAGCGTGCCCGGTGCCACCGCCGTCTCACCTACGACGGCGCCGAAGTTAAGCGTGCCCTGCGACCCGCCCTGATCAGCCAGCACAAACGCACCTGCCGCGCCCACCACCCCGCCGTCCGCGACGGTAAGCACTCCCGTGCCTTCGACCCCGACAACGAGGGGGCCACTGCTGGTCCAGGTGGAGCCTTGGCCAGTTACTGTCACCGCGCCGTCGGCGAAGGGGCCAGTGCCGATACGGCCGAACACACTGCTCACTGTCCCGCCCTCTTCGATAGTCAGCGTGCCGGCGCCGGAACCGCCGACGAAGAGGCCACCGTTGTTGGTCCAGGTGGAGTCTTGGCCACTCACCGTCACCGTACCCTGGAAGCCGGCGCCGACAACGCCAAACTCGTCGCTCACCGTGCCGCCATCCGCAATGGTCAGCGTACCGATGCCGGCACCGCCGACGACGAGATCAGCGGAATTTGTCCAGCTCGAGCCCGGTCCGGTCACCGTCACCGTGCCCTGGGAGCCGATGTTAGTGCCGACATTGCCGGACCTGTCGCTCACCGCCCCGCCATCTTCGATGGTCAGCGTGCCGATGCCGACATCTCCGACGAAGAGGACGCGACTGTTGACCCAAGTGGAATTGGCACCGCTCACCGTCACCGTGCCCTGGGAACCGGCCACGGAGCCGACAAAGCCGAACCGGTTGCTCACCGATCCGCCGTTGACGATGCGCAGCGCACCATTGTCGCCGGATTGGGCGCCGACCACCATGTCGCTATTTGGGTTGTTAATAACGCCTGGCGACACTTCAAGCGCGCCAGCCCTAATCGTCGTATCGCCGGCGTAGGTGTTGTTTCCCGTCAGCGTCAGCCTGCCGGCGCCGGTCTTGGTAAGGGCGCCGCTGCCCGAGATGTCGCCGTGATAGGTGAGCGTTCCGGCGCGGTCGAAGATCAGCGCCCCGTCATTGGCGACATCGCTGGCGATACTGCCGGATGCGCCGCCATTGCCGACCTGCAGCGTGGCCCCGGCGTCGATCGTGGTCGCACCGGTGTAGCTGTTGTCGGCAGTAAAGATCGTCGTGCCGGCCAACACGTTCACCGTGCCGGCGCCGCTGATCGCCGACGCGAACTCATAGCCGGTTCCGGTATGGTTGAAATTTATCGTGCCGGTGCCGGCGCCGAACGTCACGGTGCCGGTATTGAGCGTGCCGGGGACATCGGCCGGCCCCCCGCCGATGTTGAGCGTGCCGGTGGAGCCTGTGAACGTGGCGATGCTGACCGAGGCGGCGCTTGCCGTGGCGCCGTCCGCCAGGGTGAGCGTGCCGATCCCGCCAGCAATCTGGCCGACCTCGACGGTGCCGCTGCTGGTCCAGGTCGAGGTTGGGCCGGTCACCATCACGGTCCCAGTGGCAACCAAACCGATAGCTGCGTCGCTATTGCTCACCGCGCCGCCATCGGCGATGGTGAGCGCGCCGTTGCCAGAAGCCCCGACAAACAGAGGGTCGCCAGAAATCGTCCAGCTCGAGCCAGCGCCGGTCACGGTCGCGGTACCCTGCGAGCCGGCCTGGAGGCCGATGACGCCCTGACCTCCCGTGGTCACCGCGCCGCCGGCGGAGATCACCAGCGTTCCGTTCCCGCCGGCACTCTGGCCGACAAGGAGCCCGCCGTTGCTGGTCCAGGTCGAGGTTGGGCCGGTCACCGTCACGGTCCCGGTGCCACTGTTCCCGATAACTGCGCTCCTATTGCTCACCGCGCCGCCATCCGCGATGGTGAGCGCGCCGTTGCCGGCGACGCCAACGATGAGGTCGCCGGTCAGGTTCCAGGCCGACCCCGCGCCGTTGATGTTCGCCGCGCCTTGGCTGCCTGAGACGTTGCCGATCCGCGCATCGACGCCGTTGACGACACCGCCCTCCAGCACCTCCAGCGAGCCGCTGGAAATGAAGCCCACGAACGACAGCTCACCGGCGTTCCAGACCGAGCCGGCGCCGGTCACGGTGACCGCGCCGGTGCCCCCAACGCCGATGGAGGAGCCGTTCGCGCTATCGACCAGGCCGCCGTCCTCCACGATGAGGCCGCCGCCGCCGCCTTCGGCGACAGTCAATCCGTCCACGTCCAGCACCGAACCGGCGCCAGCGACCGTAACAGCGCCCGTGCCGCCCGCAATTACCCCGATGACGACCCCGCCCGCCTCGACGCGACCGCCATCGCCGACCGACAGCATGCCGGCGCCAGTGCGTCCGACGAACAGCCCCTCATCCACCAGCAATTGCGATCCGGCACCGGTGACAGTGGCGCTGCCTTGCGCGCCCGATTGCAGGCCCAGATGGACGTTGTTGCCGCTGGTCGCGACTGCACCAGCACCGACCGTGAAGGTGCCATTGCCGGAGAAGCCGACGACGAACTCGCCAAAGGTGCCGGTGTGCGTCAAGGTCGACCCGGCGCCGCTGACCTCCAGCGTGCCCTGCGCGCCCGCGTCCTGGCCGAGGGTGACGGCGCCGGCGGTTGCCGCGCCGCCGCCAGTTATCTCCAGATTTGCGTTGCCGGCGCCGCCGACAGTCAGCGTGTTTCCAACATCCAGGCTGCTGTCGCTGTCGTTGACTGTGGCCTCGCCCAGAGCGCCAGCGAACTCGCCCAGCATCACTGTCACGGCGCTCACCGCTCCGCCGCCGTCGATGCTCAGCGTGGCGTTGCCCTGCCGCGCCACTGTCAGTCCGCCGAGCGTGGAGAGCATCGAGCCGTTGCCACTGACGGTCGCGCTCGCGGCGCTGTCGGGAGTGAAGCTGAAGATGATCGCGTTCTGAACCGCGATGCCGAACTCCACGACGCCACCGTCGAGCACGAACAGGCGCCCGGTGCCCGATTGGTTGCCGAAGCCGGCGACGCTGCTCGTGATGAGGCGCGAGCCGACACCGCTGACGGTGATCGTGCCCTCCCCGCCGGCGACCCCACCACCACCGCCAGATCCTACACCTAGACTACCTGCAGCCAAAGTGCCGCCGTTGACGATCGAAAGGTCGCCGATAAGGCCCGGCCCGCCGCCAAGCGTCAGGCTCCGGACACTCGCATCGCCACCGTTAATGACCGTTGCATTGGGTGTGACCGTATTGAGGACGCCGTCGAAGGCGGAAGGGGGCGGCTGGCCATTGTCCCAGTTGGCGCCTGTGAACCAGTCATTCGACGCCGAGCCGGTCCAGTTTTGCGCCTGCGCTGGCACCGCGAAACCGCCAGCCAAGAGCGTGGTGCCGGCTAGAGCCGATAGGCCCAAAAGCGCAGTGGAATTGAACAGCGCAGAGCGCCAGGACCGGTCCGGGGACATACCCTCCATCATGTCCGGCTTCGGTTTTATCCGACCCGATGAAGGCCGGCCCCGAGAGCCTTGTCGTCCCCAAGACCACCCGGAGGCGCGGCGGCAATCAAATCGCCATCCGCGCCAGCCCGTCTCCCGCATTACGACACGTTAACGCAACCCAGGGCTGTCGTCACCGCTCTCGCCCGTGCAAACTAGGCCGCGGGGTATGGAAAACCTCTTTTTCAACCAGGTGTTGCGGTAGGGTTACAGCATGGGACGGAAGGCAAGCGAGCAAGAAGATCAGTTGGCGATGGTCGGCAGGACGGTTATGTTCCATCATCGGGGTCGATCACCGGCCGCAGCCGAAAGAAGACCTCAGGCTGATCCATCTTTCGCCGTTTTTCGTTCAACTTCTTCGACTCATGCTTGATCCGCTGCTGTTCAACCTCTCAGAGAGCACTGATATCCCGTTCGAGCTCAGCAAATTTGTCGACCAGCCTTTTGGCGAGAGCGCTAACTGCCGGCGAAGACTGACGATCACGATGAATCAGCAGCCCGATCTCGCTCGCGGAAAGATCCGGCTCGGCGAGCGGAACATGAATTAGCTCTCCCGCCTTCAATTCATCGACGAATCCCGTCGGCGTGAAGAAGCCAATGCCCAATCCTGCGAGCATGACCTCTTTTGTCATAGGCAGCGAATTCGTGAGCAGGACCGATCTGAACTGTGCTCCGCTGTGCGTAAATTCGGCTTCCGCAGTCGCATTCAGGATCCACGGATCTGAAAGCATGCACACAGGATAGGCCGCGCATTCGGTCAGCGTAACCTCTTTCTTCCCAGCCAACGCATGCCCTGGCCGCATGATCGCGCCGATGCGCATTCTGATCCGCGCCGCCACCTCGTAGCCGCGATGCCTCCGATCGATAAACAGGATCGCAATGTCGGGGCGGCGGGCACGCATCTCCTCACTATGCTCCTTGGGAGCGGCGTCGATCACCCGGAAGGCGATATGAGGATGATGCCGGGAGGTTTCTTCAATGGCGCGCGGCAAGATGCGCACCATCGGTGCCGGGATCGATACAATGCGAACTTCGCCGTGAATGTCACCGGACAACGTCGAGATCTCACTGCGGACATTGTTCCAGCGGGCGATCGTCTCTCGCGCATGCCGGATGACATATTCGCCGGCTGCGGTTGGTCGGACGCCGTTGCCGACACGTTCGAAGAGCGACGTGCCGATCTCTGCTTCCAGCTTGAGGATCTGGCGATTCACCGCCGACGAGGCGACATTCAGCACGCCTGCCGCACGCCTGATCGAGCCCAGTCGCGCGACCTGATCGATGTAGCGCAATACCACAGCGTGCATTGCCACCTCCGCCGTAACAAGTGATGCCGAAACGGCATCACCTCTCTCGAATCTTTATGCTTCCTTGGAGCGCTCTGCCACCTCTAAAGTCTATTCGGCTTCCGGAATGACAGCCGGTGCATGAACGTCATCAGGCGCGGCACCGAGCATCGAAGCATCCGGCCCGACAAGGGCCGACAACAAGGGGAACTTCCATGACGAAAATAAGCGTTTCAAGGCGAACCCTGCTCAAGGCAGGAGCCGGGTTGGCAGGAGCCCTCGCAATGCCGGCGATCGTTTCCAATCGCGTTCTTGCGCAGTCCGGCACCAAGACGATCAACATGCAGCTAGGCTGGCTCGGTGGTGGCAACCAGCTCGGCGAAGTGGCAGCCAAGCAGCTCGGTTATTTCGAGGAGCAGGGGCTTGAGCTTGCCATCCAGCCCGGTGGCCCAAGCATCGACGGTGTCGCCATCGTGGCGTCCGGCCGCCACGAGATCGGCCAGGTATCGTCCAGCCCATCGCTCATGCTCGCAGCCTCGCAGGGAATTCCTGTCAAGGCCATCGCCGTCAGCGCACAGCAGCACCCGTATGCCTTTTTCTCGCTGCCCGCCAACCCGATCCGTGAAGCCAAGGATATGGTTGGCAAGAAGATTGGCATCCAGGCGACGGGAAAAGTCCTGCTGTCGGCGTTGCTGAAAAAGCACGGCATTCCGGAAGGCGACGTCGAGGCCGTCATGATCGGCGCCGATATGACACCCCTGCTCAGCGGCCAGGTCCACGCCGTGACCGGCTGGACTACCAACACCACCGCGCTTTCTGTGCTCGGCCCCGATCCGGTCGTCATGAAGCTGTGGGATCAGGGTGTGCAGCTCTACGGCAATCCCTATTATACGACCACCGACGTGCTCGCCAACAATGCGGAGGCGGTCAACGGATTCCTCAGGGCATCGGGAAAGGGCTGGGAATATGCCAAAGCCAACCCCGAAGCCGCAGTCGACATGCTGCTGAAGGAATTCCCGAACCTCGTCAAGGCCGACGAGATCGCGGCCGCCCAGGTCATGCTCGCACACATCTTCACCCCCGCTACCGCGGCTGGCGGGTGGGGCACGATGGACCCGGCCATCTGGCAAGCCCAGATCACGCTCTACGATGAACTGGAGCAGTTTTCCGCCGGTGCCCCGGCTCTCGACAGCGTCATCTCGATGGCGCCGCTGGAAGCGACGGCGGGCGACCGTCCCAAACTCGGTTGACGGGGTAACGCGCGATGGCACTTGCCCTGGTCGAACGCGATCCACCAGAGAGCCCCGAGACGAGCGACCTCGCGGTCGAACTTCACAAGGTCTCCGTCCGCTTCACAACCGAGCGCGGGACCATCACCGCGCTCGACGGCATCGACCTGACCGTCCCGAAGGGGGGCTTCCTCACGCTTCTCGGGCCATCGGGCTGCGGCAAGTCCACACTGCTGCGCGTTGTCGCCGACATCATCCAGCCGAGCACCGGAACCGCCCGCGTGCTCGGCGGGTCGGCCTCGGCGGCGCGATCGCGACGTGACATCGGCTTCGTCTTCCAGGATGCCGCCTTGCTGCCCTGGCGCACGGTTCTCGAGAATGTGACGCTGCCGCTGGAAGTGGGTGGCGGCGCACCCTTGGGCAAGGCCAGCGATCCGCACGAGTTGATCGAGCTTGTCGGCCTCTCCGGTTGGGAAAAGGCTTTTCCGCATGAACTCTCCGGTGGCATGCGCCAGCGCGTCTCTATCGCACGCGCGCTGGTCTCCAGTCCGAAGCTGCTGTTCATGGACGAGCCCTTCGGGGCCCTGGACGAGATCACGCGCGACCGCCTGAACGAAGAACTGCTCGCCGTCTGGGAGCGGACACACACGACCATCCTCTTCGTCACGCACTCGATCTACGAGGCAGCCTTTCTCGGCCAGGAGGTGCTGCTCCTGGCGGCGCGCCCCGGCCGCGTGCGTGAACGGGTGCCCGTCAACCTGCCATCGCCGCGCCGCATCGCGATGCGCGAAACCCCGGAATTCGTCGCCCTCGTGTCGCATCTGCGCCGCGTCCTGGAGACCTGCTGACATGTCCACCAACACCGCCACCATGGGCGCCTTCGTCGACGACGGCGAAGCCCAGGCCGTTTATCTCGCCGCCAAGCGCCGCCTGCTCTGGCGCCGCAGGCTACTGCCGCTGATCACGTTTCTGGCCCTGCTGGTGGCCTGGGAAATCTCGGTCAAGGTGTTCGGCATCAGGCCCTTCATCGCGCCGGCACCGAGTGCAGTCTTCCATGTGCTCGTCGCCAAATTCCCGATGCTGATGCAGAACCTACTGCCGACCGCCATCGAGGCGATCTCGGGTTTTCTCATTGGCAACATCGCCGCCATCACCATCGCCACGGCGTTCGCCTACAAGGACAGCCTGGAGGAGGCCTTCTTCCCGATAGCGGTGATGGTCAACACCATCCCCGTTGTCGCCAAGGCTCCCATCCTCGTGCTGCTGCTCGGTAACGGCATGGAGCCGAAGATCGCCATTGCCGCGCTGATCTGCTTCTTCCCGACGCTGGTCAACATGACGCGCGGCCTGCGCGACGTGAACCCGCAACAGCTCGAACTGATGCATGTGCTGTCGGCCTCGCCGAGTGAGATCTTTCTGAAGGTCCGCCTTAAGAACTCGCTGCCATATCTGTTTTCGGCCCTGAAGATCGCCGCCTCCACCGCCGTCATCGGCGCCATCGTCGGAGAATGGATTGGCTCCACCGTTGGTATCGGCGCGCTCATCATCCAGGCGACCTACAATTTCGACTCACCGCTGCTCTACGCCACCATCGTCGTCGGCTCGGTCTTCTCGGCCAGCTTCTTCGGCGCGATCTCGTGGGCCGAGCGGTATTTCCTCACATGGAACGTTGGCGGCGTGCGCTGAGCGCTGCCGCAAAAGAGAGATCAGGAGATTTTGAGATGACGACTTCGCAGACGATCGACGAACCCGGCGGCAAGGTGCCGGTGGCGGCGGAGGCCGACCTTGTCGTGGTCGGCGGCGGGCCGGCCGGCATTTCGGCGGCGGTGGCCGGCGCGCGCAATGGCCTGTCGGTAATTCTGCTCGAGCGCTATGCCTATCTGGGCGGCCTCGCCTCCGGCGGCATGGTGTTGGTGCTGGACGACATGTGCAATGGCCCGGAGGTCACCGTTCGCGGTCTCTGCACCGAACTCATCGACCGCATGACGAAGATGGGGCTCTGCGTCACGCCACCGGAGGCCGACTGGATCTCCGACGATGTGAAATTCCAGCAATGGGCCCGCTGGGGCGTATACAACTTCCATTCCCACGAGAAGCCGCAGCCGATCTGCTACGCCTCAGCCTTCGATCCGGACGGCTTCAAGCGCGCTTCCAACGACATGATCGCGGAAGCCGGCGTCAATTTGCGAATGCACAGCTGGTTCTCCAGGGCGATCGTCGAGGACGGCGCGGTCAAGGGCGTGATCTGCGATACCAAGGCCGGCCGCCAGGCCGTGCTGGGCAAGATAACCATCGACGCGACCGGCGACCTTGATGTCGCAGCCTCGGCCGGCGCGGCTTACAGCCACGGCAACTTCATCGTCACCACCGTCTTCCGGCTCGGCGGCGTCGATACGGACGCCGCTGAACGTTTCGAATATGAGGAGCCCGACGCCTTCGCCATTGTCGATCGCGAGGCCAAGCGCATCATGGGCGGCTCATGGGAGCGCTGGTGGTTGAAGACGCCGCTGCCCGGCATAGTCTGGTGCAACTGCCCGCACATGGCAGGGCTTGATGGCACCTCGGTGGAAGACCTGACCAAGGCCGACTTCAAGGGCCGCGAGCGCATCGCTGCGCTGGTTGCCTATATCCGCGGGAAAGTGCCCGGCTTCGAAAACGCGTTCGTCGTCGATGTCGCCCCTCAGATCGGTGTTCGCACCTCGCGCCTGCTTGAAGGTGCCTATGTGATGAGCAAGGAAGACGTTGCCTCGCGCCGGCATTTCTCCGACAGCGTCGCCCGCGGCCGCGACTACTATTATCCCTACCGTTCGCTGCTGCCCAAGGATGTGTCCCAGTTGCTCGTCGCCGGACGTCATTATTCGTCTACCGCCGCCGCGCAGCGCATCTCGCGCGAGATCCCGCCCTGCATGGCGATGGGCGAGGCAACCGGCATCGCCGCCGCGGTGGCGCTTGATCAGGGCGTGACGGTCGACAAGGTTGACATCGCCAGGGTGCAGCGGCTTCTGCGTGAGCAGGGCGCCGATCCGGGCGACCAGCCGGCGGCCAACGCTTCCTTTTCGATCGCGGCGGAATGACAGGAGACTACCTCATGACGGCAACCGAAACACAGCCTCTCTCAGGGGTCAGGGTCCTCGACTTCACGCAGGTGATGCTCGGCCCATGCTGCACGCAGGTGCTGGCCGACTATGGCGCCGATGTCATCAAGATCGAGCGACCGGGCGCCGGCGACCTGTCCCGCTCGTCGATCGCCAACGATCCTGACGGCCAGGACAATCCGGTATTCCGCAGCCTCAACCGCAACAAGCGCTCCGTCGCGCTCGACCTGCGCAAGGACGAGGCCAAGGAGGTGATCTACGATCTGGTCCGCAATGCCGACGTGGTGGTCAACAACTTCCGCGCTGGAGTGATGGAGCGGATGGGTTTCGGCTACGAGAAGCTGTCCCAGATCAACCCGCGGATCATCTGCGCCTTCGGCTCCGGCTTCGGACCTTCCGGCCCGCTGTCGCACAAGGGCGGCCAGGACATCCTTGCCCAAGCGCTCTCGGGCGTCATGGCACGCCGGGCCGACGAGGCGACGCCGATGACCATCTATCCAACCGCGCTGGCCGACTATTCCGCGGGCATGCACCTGGTCCAGGCGGTTCTGCTGGCGCTGCTGCAGCGGGAAAAGACCGGGCGAGGACAGTCGGTATCCGTCTCTCTGTTCGAATCCATGCTGGCCATGCAGATGCAGGAAGCCGCCATGTGGCTGCAGCGGAAGAAGGACCTGAACTGGGCGGCCTTCCCGCTGACCGGCGTGTTCGAGACGACCGACGGCGCCGTCGTGCTGGTCGGCGCCTTCAAGACCAATCCGCTGCGTGACATTTCGGCGGCACTCGGCCTTGCCGACCTCTCGCTGGAAGAGCGTTTTTCGACCTTCGACCGGCAGATGGAAAACAAGGCGGAGCTGCATGTGATGTTCCGCGAGCGTTTCGCATCCGCCAGCACGGAGCACTGGCTTGGCAAGCTGGAAGAGCAGGATCTGCTCTGCGCCCCGGTGCTGACCCTGCCTCAGGCGCTCGACCACGGCCAGACGCAAGCCAACGGCAGCG
This sequence comes from Mesorhizobium sp. ZC-5, assembly GCF_025753855.1. Taxonomy (GTDB): domain Bacteria; phylum Pseudomonadota; class Alphaproteobacteria; order Rhizobiales; family Rhizobiaceae; genus Neomesorhizobium. The sequence continues at coordinate 147,034 of NZ_JAOWPT010000013.1, read as the reverse complement.
TCATCGACGTCGCGGGACGCACGTCGATGCAGCTTCTCGGTTCGCCGCTGACCATGGACAACAGCGCGTTCCGAGTCCGCCATGCGCCGCCCGGCCTCGGCGCCGACGGGGCTGCCGTTCTCGCCGAAGCCGGCTACTCGCCGGACCGGATCGACACACTTATCGCCTCCGGCATTCTTTCGGGCGAGCGCCGTGGTGAAGCCGCATGAGTGTCGCATTTGCCGTCGAGAACCACGTTGCCCGCATCACCATCGATCGTCCGGACCGCATGAACGCGGTCGACCTTGCCACCGAGACCGAGCTGATCGGCATCTGGGAAGCAATCGAAAAGGACCGCGACGTTCGCGTCGTCGTGCTGACCGGCGCCGGCGACCGCGCCTTCTGCACGGGTGCCGACATGAAGGGCGGTGACTCAGGCCTTTCCGGCCTGGAATACTGGGCGGCGTCCCGGCCTGGCGGCTTCGGCGGCATTGCGTTGCGCGACACGCTCGACGTGCCGGTGATCGCCCGCGTCAACGGCCATGCGCTGGGCGGCGGGATGGAGATGGTGCTTGGCTGCGACATCGTCGTGGCATCCGAGAAGGCGACCTTTGGCCTGCCCGAGCCGCGCGTCGGCCGGCTGGCGCTCGACGGTGGCATTGCCCTGCTCACCCGGCGTATCCCGCACGTTCACGCCATGGGCCTGCTGCTTTCCGGCCGGCGGATTCCGGCGGCGGAAGCGCACGCGCTTGGCCTCGTCAACGAGGTGGTTGCACCCGATGCGCTGGACGCGGCGGTGGAGCGCTGGGTGGAAAGCATCCTCGCCTGCGCGCCGCTTTCCGTTCGCGCTATCAAGGCGATGGTGCGCGCCGGCGAGGGCATGAGCCCGAGGGAGGCACAGATGCTGCGCCTGCCGCAACTGGTCGAGGCGCTGCAGTCGGAGGATCAGAACGAAGGGGTGAAGGCCTTTCAGGAGAAACGGACACCGAATTGGACGGGACGCTAGCACAATATGGTCTACGTCATCGCCTCAACCTGCATCGACGTGAAGGACGGCGCCTGCCAGGACGTCTGCCCGGTGGAATGCATCTATGAAGGCGGGCGGATGATGTATATCCAGCCTCAGGAATGCATCAGCTGCGGCCTGTGCCTGTCGGTCTGCCCGGTCGATGCAATCTGGTCCGAGGACGAGCTTCCGAAGCACGAACAGCGGTTCCGGGAGATCAACGAAGAGTTCTTCGGTCCGGACGTCACCGGCTGGGGCACACCCGGCGGGGCGTCGGCGGTCTATCGCACTGAGCAGGACCACGGCGAAATAACCGCGCACACCGAGAACATCTAATCACCGGACAGAACGACGGCATCGGCTTCGATCTCGACCTCATAATCGCCAATGAGGTTGCCGACTTCGACCAGCGTGTTGGCGGGCAATATTTCACCGAAGACCCGGCCATGCGCCCGCGATACCGGCTCCCACTTGGTGGCGTCGCGAACGTAGATGCGGGTGCGAATGACGTCGTCCATCTTGCCACCCAGCGATGCGATCGAGGCTGAAATCTTGTCGAGGATGTAGGTGGTCTGCGCACCGGCGTCGCCAGGTGCCACGCAGCGGTCTGCCCCGTGCGTCGCGGTGGTGCCGGAGACGCAGATGCTGTCACCCACCCTCACGGCGCGGCTATACCCGGCGATTGGCTCCCAGACGCTGCCCGACGATGCGCGCAAGCGGCCGAGCTTGCCCGGGGCAGGTTCAGCCTTGAACACGGAGGGTATTGCATCGAGGTGGTGGCTGAGATCGCCCGATGCGGTGAGATAGGGCGGCCGCCGGTATTCATCACCACAGTCGCCAGGGATCGGCAGGCTTTCGGCAAAGGCGGCCTCCAGCCGCGCTTTGTCCTCGGCGTCGAGTTGCAGGTCGAGCAGCTTGCGATTGTCGGCGCGATGCTCGCTCTCGGTGACCCGCGCGCCGATGATCGCGGCGCCAACCGCCGGATGGCCGAGAACCCAAGCTGTCGCGACATTCGATATCGAGACGGAATGCTTGCGGGCGATCTCGCCGGCCGCCGACAGGATCGCCTGGAACGCCGTCCAGCCCCCGGCCGCGTCGATGAAACGTTTGTATTTGGAGCGGCTCCAGTCGGCTATCGATGTGGGTGCCGGCTTGCCTAGCCATTTGTCGGAAAGAAAGCCGCCGCAAAGCGTGCCATAGGCCAGCAACTTCACACCCGATCTGGCGCACACTTCGGAAAGCGGTCCAGCGGCTCGCCGGTCGAGCAGCGAAAACGATATCTGGTTGCTGGCAAGGGGAATGCCGTCAGCAAGCGCCAGCGCGAGATGCGCGGCGTCGAAATTGGTGACGCCCAGCGCACCGATCAGCCCCTCCTCGCGCAGCCGGTTCATCTCGTGCAAAGCGTCGAGCCAGGCCGGGTGATCGAACGTCCACCAGTGGAATTGGAGGAGGTCGACTTTCTCGACGCCGAGCCGGTCAAGTCGCTCCTGGACGCCGCGGCGCACCACGTCGACGGTCATCGGGCCGGGTTCCGGGCACCATTTGGTGAAGGCCAGCGGTCGCCGGCCATCACGCGGGTAACGCGTCAGCAGGCGGCCGGTGATCAGCTCCGCGCTGCCGTAGTGATCGGCCATGTCGAAGGTGTCGAAGCCGGCGTCGACATAGGCTTGAAGTGCATCGGCCGCGCGCTCGGAGTCGAGCGGCGTGTCGCCTCGTTCGAGATCGGCAACCTGCCAAAGGCCGCAGATCAGACGGCTCGCGTTCAAGCCTTCCGCCAGTTGGAAGCGATCAGGGTTTTTCGGCATGCAACGGCTCGTTTACGGGAGGATCGGGAGGCTGGTCGTTGCCTGTGGCAGGTCCGACGCGGTGGAACATCCGAACCTCACCCAGAATGCCGCGCGGGCGCAAAAGCAGGATGGCGCAAAGTGCTGCCCCAATCATGACGATCTGCAGCGACGCGGCGCGGGCCTGCTGTTCTGTTGGAAAGACCGTGGAGACCGCGCTGGCCGAAACGGCCCAGATGCCCCATACGACGACTGCGCCCAATATGGCTCCGCGGTTGTTGCCGGACCCGCCGACGATCAACATCGCCCAGACTTGGAATGTCAGCGTCGGCATGTAGTTGTCCGGGGCGATGAAGCCGATGAAATGCGCCTGCGTCGCACCGGCGAGCCCCATGATGGCACCACCTATCGCAAAGGCCTGGAGCCGCAAGCGGACGGCATTCTTGCCGAGCGCAAGGGCCGCCGTCTCGTCCTCGCGGATGGCGCGGAGCACTCTGCCCCACGGGCTGCGCGCCAGACGCTCCAGTGCGAGATAGAGCAAGATGACGATTGCGGCGAGCACCGCCAGATTGAGGGCGCTGAAAAGCGAAGGGTTTCCGGCAACACTCGCGAACGGCCGTGGAATGAAGCTGATGCCGAACGGACCGCCGGTCACCGGCTCCAGATTGAGCACGCACAGTTGCACCGCGACGGCAACGCCGAAGGTCGCGATAGCCAGATAGTCGGCGCGCAGCCTGATCGTCAGCGCCCCGACCAGGAAGGTCGCGAAACCCGTCGCCAGCGCGCCGCCCAGCCAGCCGATGGCGATCGGCATGTCGAAGCCACCGAAGCGGCCAGGGGCATCGGGCGTGGTGAGAAGTGCCGAGACATAGGCGCCGATCGCAACGAAGCCGGCGATACCCACGTTGAAGAGGCCAGTCTGTCCCCACTGGACGTTGAGGCCGAGGCAGATGATGGCGTAGGTCAGCGCCATCGTGAGGAAGAATGCGCCATAGGCCATCAGGTCGAGGATCATTCGGGCCTCCCGAACAGGCCCTGGGGCCTCAAGAGCAGGATCATCACGAGAATAACGAAGGCAATCGCCGAGCGCCATTCCGCGCCGATCAGTTGCACGGCCAGTGCCTCGGCGAGGCCAACGATCAGTCCGGCAAGCATGGCGCCGGGCACGCTGCCGATGCCTCCGAGGATCGCGGCGGCAAACAGCGGCAGCAACAGGTCGAGGCCCATCTGCGGGCGTATCTGCACCAGCAATCCGGCCATCACGCCGGCGATGCAGGCAAGCCCCGCGCCTAGCATCCACACCATGCGGATCACCTTGCGCACATCGATGCCGACGACGCCGGAAAGCTGCTGGTTTTCGCTGACGGCGCGCATCGAGCGGCCGATTGCAGTGCGCGTGAGCAGAATATGGACGGACGCCACCAGCACCGCCGCGACGCCGAGGGTCAGCAACTGGTCCGGCGTTGCACGCAAGCCACCACCGAGCGGAAACGCGATCTGCAGCGCTTTCGTGTAATAGGCCGGCTGCGAGGTGAAGATGAATTCGAGAAGGTTGCGCAAGGTAAGCGCGGCGCCAAAACTCGCCATCACCAGAATGATCACCGCGCTTCGTCGCTCGCGCAGCGGGCCGAAAAGCACGGCATCGACAAGCAGCGCCAAGCCTGCGGTTAGCGCGGCGGCGATCACAGCTGCCATCGGCAGCGACCAGCCAAACGAAAACGGCCCGATAGGAGTGAGCAGGGAGCCCGAGAGATAGCCGAGCGCTCCGCTCACGACGAGAGCCAGATAGGCGCCCCAGGCGACAAACTCGCCATGCGCGAAATTGGCAAAGCGCAGGATGGAATAGGTGAGGGTGACGCCAATCGCGCCAAGCCCAATCATCGAGCCAGTGATGAGGCCGTCCATCAGCGCTTGCGGGTTCATGACGACACCGGATTTTTGGTGTGGCGCACGCCGAGATAGAGCTCGGCGACGATGGGATCGTCGGCGAGCTGCGACGCCACGCCCTCATGCGCGACCAGGCCTTCGACGAGAATAACCGCCCGGTCTGCGATGGCGAGTGCGGCCTTGACGTTCTGCTCGACGAGCACGGTTGTCACGCCGGCATCGTTGATGGCGGCAATGCGGTCGAAAACCTCCGATACGATTTTCGGTGACAGGCCGGCCGATGGTTCGTCGAGGATCAGGACAGACGGCTCGACCACCAGCGCTCGCGCCACGGCCAGCATCTGGCGCTGGCCGCCCGAGAGCTGGCCGGCGCGATGCGAGGGTCGCGAACCAAGATCGGGAAACATCGCGTAAAGTGCCCCAATTCTGTCGTTTCGCCTCTCCTTCGGCAGGACGTTGGCGGCGATCTGAAGATTTTCATGGATGGTGAGCGTGGCGAAGATATTCTCGGTCTGCGGCACGAATGCCAACCCATGCCGGATCTTCTCGTGGCTCGGCATGGCGGTGATATCGGCGCCGCCAAGCAGAACCGTTCCCGAATGGACGGGAACCAGCCCGGCGATCGTCTTGACGAGGGTCGACTTGCCGGCGCCGTTGGGACCGAGCAACACGACGAAATCGCCGGTTTGCACCGAAAAATCGACGCCGCGCACGATCGGCAGATCGCGTTCGTAGCCGGCAACGAGCGCTTGCGTGGACAACACCGGAGAGTTCGATCCGGCCGCAGTCACGCTACGCCTCCCAGATAGGCGCTGACGACAGCGGGATGGCGGGAAACCTCGGCGGGCGTTCCTTCGGTCAGCAGCTTGCCGGCGGCCATGACGACCACCCGGCCGCAAAGCCGCGCCACCATCTCCATGTTGTGCTCGATCAGCAGGATAGTCTTGCCCTGTCCATTCAGCGTGCGGACGCGGTCGATGATGAATTCTAGCAAGGTCGGGTTGACCCCGGCCGCGGGCTCGTCGAGCAGGACGACCTCGGGATCTGCCATCAGGATCCGTGCCAGTTCGAGAAGCTTGCGCTGGCCGCCAGACAACACCCGCGCAGGTTCATTCTGCAGCTTTGCCAGAAGCACGAAATCGAGCAGCGCGCGCGCCTTTTCGAGCGCCGCACGTTCCTCGGCAGCAACCCGGCCGGTGCCGACAAAATTCATCCAGAAACGTTCGCCCGACTGGTTCTGCGCGCCGGTCAGCACATTTTCTAGGACCGTCATCTCTGGGAAGGGACGAGGAATCTGGAACGTCCGACCGACGCCACGCCCGATGCGCTTTTCCGGCCCTTCATCCGATATTTCAATGTCAGCAATCCTGATCTCGCCAGAGGTAGGCTTCAGGGCGCCGGCGATCAGGTTGAACAGCGTCGTCTTGCCGGCACCGTTCGGTCCGATCAGTCCGACCATCTCGCCGCGGCGCAGTGCCATTGACATGCCGTCGACGGCGCGCAGACCGCCAAAATGCTTCACTAGGCCGCTTACCTGGATCAGGGGCGCACTGCCGTTGACTAAATCGTTGGTCGCGAAGCCAGCCTGCATTGGAAACCGACAAGATCATTTGTGATCATTGATGTTTGATCAAACTACATTGACACTTCCGCGCATGGCAAGTAGAAAAACAGGGTCGGCTGCGATCGAAGGACTGCACGTTGAACGCCAACAATCTCCAATCGGCCGACCAGCGCGGCTCCAGCGCCGCCGCGTCGAACGAAGGCATGCCAGGCCGACGCAGTGCCTTGGCACCTGTCGGGCGCGAAACCCTGCATGAACGTGTTTATGCCGAATTGCGGCGCTCGCTGATCCACGGCGTGTTCGAAGCAGGCCAGGTTCTGCGGATCGTTGAACTCGCGGAAACCCTGCAGACCAGCACGATGCCGGTGCGCGAGGCGCTTGCGCGGCTCGTCTCGGAGCAGGCGCTCGAAGCGCTGCCCAACCGTTCCGTGCGCGTCCCGCTGGTCACCCGCGAGCGGCTGGACGACCTGGCGCTGGCGCGGCCGCTGATCGAGGAGCAGCTGGTGGCGCTGGCGCTGCCCAACCTCAACAAGGACGATTTCAAGGAATTGCGACGGCTGACGCTTGCCTGCGAAGCGGCGTTCAAGAGCGAGGATCCCGACAAGGCGCGCACGACCTCGGAGCTCAACCACGCTTTCCATTTCTACATCTACCAGGCAGCGCGGTCGGCGGTGCTCATCCCGATCGTCGAGAGCCTGTGGCTGCAGTCAGGCCCCTATGTCAGGGCCGCGGCCCATATCCATGACGAGAACCGCGGCATACCGGCCGTGCATCATCACTGGGCGCTGATCGAGGCGCTCGAACGTGGCGACAAGGACGGCGCCAAGCGCGCACTCACCGACGACATCACCCGTTCCTTCGATCTCGTCCGCAACCGCCTTGCCGCCGCCGGCAACAGCGACGGGCAGGAGTAGACCATGGCTGACGGCAAGGACGAGACCTTCGAACTTTACGATCTGCGGGTCGAAGTAACCGCGCCCGAGGGCGGGCCTATCTATTGCGGCGCCAAACCCGGCGACCATTTCGAACTGCGCGGCGAGATGCTCTTCCTGCCCGAAGGCCAGGGTTTTTCCATCTACTCGCTGGCTTCGGTGCTGCCGCTGCTGGCGGCAAAGCAGCGTCCCACCCACGAGAACGACTGGATGACGACGGATGCGGAAGTCGCCTGTCCCGATCCCAATTGTTCGACGCGGTTGCGCATCACCCGCACCGGCCTGCGCCGTTTCAATCATTCCGATACCACCGCCGTTCTCCTTCCCGGTGCTTGAGAAAAGACATGGAGAATTTTCGACTGACGCCGGACTATGAAATATCGCGAGTCATTCGCGGCGGCTGGCAGATGGCCGGCGGTCACGGTGAAATTCGCTCCGACGAAGCCATGGCCGACATGACGGCGTTCGCCGACGCCGGCATAACTACGTTTGACTGCGCCGATATCTACACCGGCGTCGAAGAGTTGATCGGCCGCTTTCGCGTGCATTACCGCAACCTGCGCGGCCAGGAAGCGCTTGAACGCATCCACGTCCACACCAAGTTCGTGCCCGACCTCGATATCCTGCCGCACATCAGGAAGCAGAATGTCGAAAGCGTCATCGACCAGTCGCTGCGGCGGCTGAAGACGGATCGGTTGGACCTCGTCCAGTTCCACTGGTGGGATTATGATCAGCCGCTATGGTTCGATACGGCGCATTGGCTGGAAGAGCTTCGCCGCGCCGGCAAGATCCGCAACATCGGCGGCACCAATTTCGACACCGAACACATGACCGCCATTATCGACGGCGGCGTGCCGCTTGTTTCGATGCAGGTGCAATACTCCCTGCTCGACACCCGGCCGCAAACAACGATGGTTCCGGCGATTGCCGCGCGCGGCGTTTCGCTGCTCTGTTACGGAAGCGTCGCTGGCGGCTTCCTCAGCGACCGCTGGCTGGGCGTCGCCGAGCCCAGGGAGCCGTTGGAAAACCGTTCTCTCACCAAATACAAGCTCATCATCGATGATTTCGGCGGCTGGGACCTGTTCCAGTCGCTGCTCGGGACCTTGAGGGAAATCGCGAACCGTCACGAGACTGATATTGCGACGGTCGCAAGCGCTGCCGTGCTGCGGCGCGCGGGGGTTGCGGCCGTCATCGTCGGTGCGCGCAATCGAGCGCACCTGCCGTCAAATCTCGCAATATCAGATATCCCGCTGACACCGGAGGACATGGCCCGGATCGATGCAGTGCTTACTTCGGCGACGCCGCTTTCGCGCGACGTCTATGCCCTCGAGCGCGACCGCACCGGCCGTCACGGCTCGATCATGAAATACAATCTCAACAAGGGAGCTGCCTGAAACGGCTTCGACGCAATCCGCATGAACGACCGGCCGGCAGGGAACCGGCCAAAACAACAAGAAAGGGGAATGGAAATGAAAACGACTTTGCTTCTGACCACCGCACTTACGGCTTTGGCGCTCGGCGCCATCGGACCGGCCAAAGCTGCGGATTGCGACATCACCATCGGCATGGTGATGGAACTGACCGGCCCGGCCGGCGCCTACGGACAGGCCGGCGCGAAGGCCGTGGATATGGCGTTCCGCGATTTCAACGAAGCCGGCGGCGTCGGCGGCTGCAAGCTTGTCACCGACACGCGCGACAGCCAGAGCCAAGGCACCGTCGCGGTCGACCAGGCGACACAGCTCGTCAACATCAAGAAGGTGCCGGTCATCATTGGCGGCATCATATCCTCGGTGTCGATCCCCATCCTCACCTCGGTCACCGCGCCGGCGGGTGTCGTCCAGGTCTCGCCGGCCTCGTCCTCGCCGACGCTGACCGAACTCGGCCGCGACGGCAAGACCAACGGAGTCTTCTTCCGCACCATCACCTCCGACGCGCTGCAGGGAACCGCGGCTGCAAAGTTCGCACTCGACCAGGGCCTGAAGAAGATCGCCATCGTCCATGTCAACAACGACTTCGGCGTCAACATGGTGCGTGAATTCAAGGCAGCTTATGAAAAGCTGGGCGGCGTCATCACGTCGGTCACGCCCTACAATGAAAAGCAGGCCAGCTATTCGGCGGAGGCGACGTCTGCGATGGCAGGTGAACCCGAGGCGCTTTATCTTGTCAGCTATCCCGTCGACGGGGCAACGATTGCGCGCGCCTGGATTTCCAATGGTGGTCCGCAGAAGTTCCTGCTCAACGACGGCATGAACTCGTCCGATTTCGTGGCGGCGGTCGGCGCCCAATATCTGGAAAACGCTTTCGGCACGTCTTCGGGCACCAGCCAGACGGCTTCAACGGAATATTTCAACGCGAATTTCGAAAGCTTCTCCAGCGGCATCAAGCCGGACGCTCCAGCCGCTGACCGCTCCTACGACGCCGGTGCGATCGTAGCCCTTGCCGTTGCCAAGGCTGGCAAGGGCGACGCGGCGGCAATCAAGGCGGCTATTCCGCAAGTCGTTGCCGAAGGAGGCGAGCCGATCCATGCCGGCAAGGAAGAGTTCGCCAAGGGGTTGGCACTTATCAAGGAAGGCAAGCCGGTCAAGTATGAGGGCGTCATCGGTCCTGTCAGCTTCGACGAGTATGGCGACATCACCGGCCCGTTCCGGCTGTGGCGGATCCAATCCGGAGAGGTGAAGACGATCGGCGAAATGAGCGCGGATGATGTTACGAAGTTAAAGGCGGAACTTGAAAAGTAGCGCCATAGGCATGGCATATCTCGTGTCAGTTCGCAGGCAGCGCTCAGCCGCGACGAACTTGCGCTGCGATGCACAATCTTTGGGCTTGCGGCTAGCACTGCACAAAAATAGTCTGCTTAAAACTAGCTGCTCGCGCATGTCGAGCCGCCACAATCGTCCAACCAGAAACTACCAGAGGCGAACATGAACAAACTGACGCTTGCCCTTGCCGGGGCATCCTTGCTGGCCGCGGCGACAGCCGCGACCCCTTCCCTTGCCCAGGAAAAGACGCTGACCATCTCCTGGTGGGGTTTCAACGGCGACAAGCTCGATCAGTTCGTCGTCAAGCCTTTCGAGGAAAAATGCAGCTGCAAGCTGGTATTCGAAACCGGCAACAATGCCGACCGTCTCAATAAAATCAAGATCCGCAACGGCGAAGGTGTCGACGTCGCCTATTTCACCGACGCCTATTCCCAGATTGGCATCGAGGAAGGCCTGTTCCAGGCGGTCGATCGCTCCAAGCTGCCCAATCTCGAAGGCATCTATGAACTGGGACGCGCACCGCAGGGTGAATTCGGGCCGGCCTACACGATCGGTCGTGTCGGCATCATCTACGATTCGGCCAAGGTCAACCCGCCGATCGCCTCATGGGCCGATCTGTGGCGCGAGGACCTGAAGGGCCAGCTTTCACTGCCGGGTATCACCACGACCGCCGGACCGATGGTTGTCATGGTGGCCGGCGACAAGGCCGGCAAAGATGCGTTCGAAGATGCCGAGCCGGCCTTCGCGGAGATCGCCAAGCTCAAGGACAGCGTGGTGAAGAATTACAACACCGGCTCGGAACTGGTGAATCTGTTCTCGACCGGAGAAATCACCACCTCGATCGCACAGGATTTTACCCTCGCGCAGATTCAGGCAGCCGTGCCGACTGCCGCCTGGGCCGACCTGAAGGACGGCGCCATCGCCACCCTCAACACGGTGAATATCCCCAAGGGCGCCGCCAATGTCGAACTGGCGCACGAGTTCATCAATTTCATCCTCGACCCGAAACTGCAGCAGACGCTGGCCGAGAACGGCGTCGACGCGCCGATCGCCACGGCGGTCAAGCTCACGCCGGAACAGGCGAAGCAATGGACCTACGGCGCCGATATGGTTGCCGGGCTGAAGCGGGTCGACTATTCGAAGATGAACGCCGCCAAGAGCGACTGGCTCGACCGCTGGAACGAAATCTTCGGCATGTGATATCCAAAAGCCGCATGCTTCGTCCAGAAGCGCCGCTGCCCTGCCAGGGCAGCGGCTTCCAGCTAAAGGCCGTGACCTCGCAATGAGCGTCCGGAATTGCCAATGAAGAAACGTTACGCCGGATGGATTCTGGCCTCGCCGGCGACCATCGCGATCGGCCTCTTTCTCATCCTGCCAGTCGCGGCAACGATTGCCTCCACCTTCGGCGACGAAAAGGGCCTGCTTGCGCCCTATTACGCCTTTTTCAACAGCGGCTTCCGGCGCGGTGTCTTGTGGCGGACACTGGAAATCTCGCTGGCCACGACGGCCATCTCGCTGGTGGTCGGCTTTCTCACGGCCTATGTGGTGGCGAAGTCGCCGGGCCGCCTCAAGAGCATCCTGATCATCGCAGCCGTGTTTCCGCTTTTGACCGGTGTCGTGGTGCGATCCTTCGCGTTCCTCATCCTGCTCGGCAAGAACGGTATCCTCAACAATTTCCTCGTCGGCGTCGGGATAACCGACCAGCCGTTCTCTATGCTCTACACCCAGGGCGCCGTGATCGCCGCGATGGTCTATCTCTTCGTGCCGCTGATGATCCTGACGCTGGTCGGGGTCCTGGAGAACATCCCCGAGGACGTCGTCCAGGCATCCGCTTCCCTGGGCGCCTCGCCCGCGGCAACCTTCCGTCAAGTGATCTTTCCGCTTGCCGTGCCGGGTCTGATCGTTGGTGCCGTGCTTGTCTTCACCGGCTCCTTCACTTCTTACGCGACGCCGCAACTGGTCGGCGGCGAGCGGCAGATGGTGATGGGCACATTGATGTATCAGCGCGCCATGGTGTCGTTCGACTGGGTCGGCGCCTCGACGATTGCCGCCATCATGGTGGTCATCACCATCAGCGTGGTGCTGGCGATGAGCCGCATCGCCAGGCGCCTGAACCCGATGGCGACCTGACCATGACAACCCGCACCCATCCCCTGCTCATCCTGTTCACCGTGCTGGTCTACATCTTCCTGGCCGGGCCGCTGATCATCGTCTTCGGCGCCTCGGTCAGCGATACGACGTATCTGACCTTTCCCCCGCAAGGGCTTTCCCTGCGCTGGTTTGAAAACATATTTGAGATCAGCGCCTTCCGACGGACCATTGTCACTAGCCTCGAACTTGCCTTCCTGGCGACCGGCCTTGCGCTGCTGATCGGCATTCCCGCAGCCTATGCGCTGAACCGCTACCGCATCCAACTCCCCACCTGGCTGTCGACCGTGTTCGTGCTGCCTATCCTCGTGCCGGAAATCGTCTTCGGCTTCTCGCTGCTGAAGTCGGTTGCCGTCGGCGCTTCCGCCCCGATCTTCCTTGCCTTGCTGATTGGCCACACACTGATCGTCCTGCCCTATTGCGTGCGGGTGATCTCGGCGAGCCTCGCCTCGTTCGACTTTTCCGTCGAGGAAGCGGCGATCAGCCTCGGCAGCCCGCCAGTCAAAACCTTCTTCACCATTGTCCTGCCGAATGTGCGCTCCGGCGTCATCGCCGCCTTCATCCTGGCCTTCATCACCTCGATCAACGATGTCTCGACGTCGCTGTTCCTCACCGGTCCTGGCGTATCGACGCTGCCGATCCAGATCCTCGCCCATGTCGAGCAGTTCTTCGATCCCACCATCGCTTCCGTCTCCGTGCTTCTGATGCTGCTGACCATCATGGTGATGGCGATCGTGGAGCGCACCCTCGGCCTCACCTTCCTCGCCAAATAGAACAAGAACAATGACGCTTCCCCTGACCATCGAAAACCTGACCGCCCATTACGGAACCACCAGGGTTCTGGAAGACCTGTCGCTGTCAGTCGGCGCCGGCGAACTGGTCTCGCTGCTCGGCGCGAGCGGTTGCGGCAAGACGACGACGCTGAGGCTGGTCGCCGGTTTCCTGGAGCCGACCGCCGGCACGATAAGGCTCGGCGGCAAGGACCTGACTAAACTGCCAGCCTACAAGCGCGACATCGGGCTGGTCTTCCAGAACTATGCGCTGTTTCCGCATCTTTCGGTGCTCGACAACGTGGCGTTCGGCCTGAAACAGCGCGGCGTGGCGGCAGCCGAGCGCGAGAAGCGCGCAAGGCAGATGCTGGATCGGGTCGGCCTGGCGCAGCTTGCCGAAAGGCTACCCGGCGCGCTGTCCGGCGGCCAGAAGCAGCGTGTCGCGCTGGCGCGTGCGCTGGTGATCGAGCCGCCACTTTTGATGTTCGACGAGCCGCTTTCAAACCTCGACGCCAAGCTCCGGGTCGATATGCGGGTCGAAATCCGGCAGTTGCAGCGCGCCAACGGCACCACCTCGGTCTACGTCACCCACGACCAGGAGGAAGCCTTTTCCATTTCCGACCGCGTCGCCATCATGAATGCCGGCCGCATCATGCAGTTCGACACGCCGGAAGTGCTCTACCAGCGGCCGGCCAATGCCTTCGTCGCCCGTTTCGTCGGATTCGAAAACCTGATCCCGATGCGCGTCTCCAGGCGCACCGGTGCCGAAGTGACGGCCGAAGCGCCGGGCGGCGTCGCGCTGCAGTTCAGCCAGGACAAATTCGGCCCGATCCCTGACGATTTCGTGCTGGCAACGCGGCCGGACGGCCTCGCCGTGACCTCCGATCCGAACGTCGAGGGCTTGCCGGCGACACTCGGGCTCAGGACCTATCTCGGCCGCGCTTACCAGTATCAATGCGAGACGGAAGCCGGCGCTCTGATCGCCAACGGACAGTTGTCGCCGCCGCTCGACATCGGCGCCGGCGCCAAACTCGTTCCGGTGCCCGACCAGTGCTGCGTGCTGAAGCCGGAGCATCCATGATGCTTGTGCTGATCAAGAATGCCCTGATCCTGCCGATCGACGACGCAATGAGCGTCATCGACAACGGCTACGTCCACATCGACGGTGACACGATCGTCGCGGCGGGGGCCGGAGCGGCGCCCGAAATCCCCAACGCCGAAATTATCGATGCCGATGGCGATCTGGTCATGCCCGGCATGGTCAACCCGCATTGCCACATGGCGATGACGCTGTTCCGCGGCCTGGGCGAAGACGTCGACGACCGGCTCTACCGTTACGTCCTGCCCATGGAGCGCAAGTTCGTCACGCCGGAAATGGTGCGCGTCGGGACCGAGCTTGCCGCGCTGGAACTGATCGAGGCCGGCGTCACCACCGTCGCCGACATGTATTATTTCGAAACCGAGGTGGGCCGGGTGGTCGACAGGGCCGGTTTCCGCGGCGTCGTCGGCCAGACAATCGCCGACTTCAACCCGCCCGACCACAAGACGATCGACGAAGGTTTTGCGCTGGCCGAGCAACTGGTGGCGGAATTCGCCGGCCACGACCGCGTCATCCCTTCGATCGCCCCGCACGCCCCCTACTCCACCGACATCGCGGTGATGAACCGCGTCGCCCGCTGGGCCGAAGATCATCCCGACGTGCCGGTGCAGATCCATCTGGCCGAGATGGATTCGGAAATGGAGTGGTGCGCCAAAAACCATGGCATGCGGCCAGTCGAGGTTGTCGACAAGGCCGGACTGCTGCGCAAGGGGCTGATCTGCGCCCACTGCCTGCATGTCAACGAGAGCGATATCGCGAAGATGGCGCACGCTCAGGTTTGCGTTGCCCACAATGCCCGCTCCAACGCCAAGGCCGGACGCGGCATCGCTCCGGTTGAAGCGATGCGCAAGGCCGGCATCCCTGTCGGCATCGCCACCGACGGGCCGATGAGCGGCAACACGCTCGACCTGTTTTCGCAGTTCGCGCCGGTGACCATGTTCCAGAAGCTTCTCGGTCACAGCCGCAAGCCGATGCCGGCGGTGGACGTCATCCGCATGGCGACCATCGAAGGGGCGCGCGTGCTCGGCCTCGACCGCAAGCTCGGCTCGCTGGAGCCAGGCAAGAAGGCCGACTTGATCCGCATCGATCTTTCGGCGCCGCGCATGCAGCCGGTCTACGACATCTACGCCTCGCTGATGTTCTCGGCGATGCCCGTGGACGTGCGCGACGTCATGGTGGCCGGCAAGTGGCTGATGCGTGGCCGCGAGGTGCTGAGCCTCGAACGCAGGAAGGTGATGCGCGACGCACTTCAGATCGCCGGCCAGTTCAAGGCCGAAATGGCCCGCATCGACGCGGCTGGATAACGAATCTCACCACACCACCGGGTGGCTTTGCCCGGTCTGCACATTGACAAAGCCCTGCGGGATCGCCTCGGTCGGTGCGACCAGGACCCAGCGCCATGGCGCGCAGGTCAGCGTCGCGAATTGCAGTCGTTCGGGGAAACCGGGGAACCAGCGCGGCGAGAAGGTCGGCTCGTAGAGCCAGTCGACTTTGGCCGCCTCGGCATAAAGCCTCTGCATGTCGGCATCGTATTGCTCGGCCGAACGGCACGTCATCAGGCCGCCGACCTCATAGACCACTTCCGCCGCAATCTCGCCGCCGCGCACCAGCACCCAGCCGCCCTGGTTGTCGCGGATGCTGTTGACGACCTTCGCCATCGCCGCATCCGATGAGCCGACGACCCAGATGTTGTGCTTGTCGTGTGCTACCGTGCAGCCGACCGCGGTGTCCGGCGTCGCCGGGCCGCATCCCAGCCAGAACATCTTCGCCACCTTCCCTTCGCCGGAAAAACGGTCGACCACGGCGAATTTGGTGATGTTGCGGGCGGCATCCCGCTGCACTGCGCCATCCTCCACCGGCAGTTCCGTCTCGATGAACGAGTCGTCCCAATGGAACGGCCGCAGAAGCGCGGCCTTCATTGTGGAGCGGCCGGGTGCGGCGTTGATCGCGAAATCGTCAGCGGTCAGATCGCGGGCTATGTTGACCGTCTTCGTCGCCCAGTCCGGCCAGTCGATCTTCGGCAGCGCGCCTAGATATTTCTTGCCCAAAGAGACGCAGCTTCCGTCGGCCCATACTTCGGCGATCGACAGCGTTGTCACGTCGTCGAGCAGCACGATGTCGGCATAACGTCCCGGCGCCAGGCTGCCGACATAAGGCGTCAGCCGCATGTGGCGGGCCGGGTTGATGGTCACGCACTGGAGGGCGATTTCGGGCGCAAGTCCGCTCTCGACCGCAAGCCGCACATTGTAATCGGTGGCGCCGAGCTTCAGCGTGTCGCTAGCGCCGCGATCATCGGTGGCGAAGGCGATTTGCGACCAGTCGGCAAGGCCGCGTTCCATCAGCCCGCGAATGATCTCGGGCATCGTGTGCGGCCGGATCTCGATGAAGATGCCGCGGCTGAGCTTGTGCCACGCCTCTTCCGGCGTCCATGCCTCGTGGTCCGCGGCAAGCCCTGCGGCGGCGAAACCGTTGATCGAGGGAAGGTCGCGCAGGCCCGCGCCATGGCCTTCGACCACGCCGCGCTTTTCGATGGTGGCACGGATCATGCCCCAGAGCCGCCCGTGCGACGGGTTCTCAGGGTTCCACACCGCCGGCCAGTCCATGACCTCGTCAAGACCGGGGACCATGGCGCTGGTGTCGAGAAAGTTCGCCTGTTCCTCATAGCCGTAGTAGCCGCCGCCCCATTCATAGGCGGTCGGCGGCACAGCCGATCCCGGCAGCGGAAAGATCTTCAGCGGCGAGCCGTGGCGGCGCGCGGTCAGCCAGAATTCGAGATTGCGAGGGCCGTTGACGTTGGAGAATTCGTGGCTCGCCTCGCAGGTCCAGGTGTTGCCGTGCGGCAGCACCAAAGCCGCCTCGTGTTCCGGCGTCAGATGCGAGCTTTCGATGTGCTTGTGCACCTCACCGAAACCTGGGACTGCCGACAGATGCGAGAGGTCGACGCGTTCGCCCGCCTCACCCGGAAACTGTCCTGCCGGGCCGATCCAGGCTATCCGCCGCCCACGAATCGCGATCTCCCAATCGTCGTGCCAGGTGCGGGTGTGGACATCGAGCAGACGCCTTACCTTGACCAGTCGGTCTGCTGCGCGTTTTCCAAGCGCCACGAGGACGAGATCTTGGCGGATTGCCACCTCGTCGCTCGCATGGATGAGAAGGTCGTCGGGCAGTCGCTGAGATTCGGTCAAGTCGTTCCATCCGTTTTAGGGTTGCCCGTTCTCACCCGAAAATGGCAAGCGAGGCCAGAGCCGAATTGACGCGCCATCAGGAATCCGCCGACATGCCCCACCAGCCATCCCGCATCACCGTCATCGACACCGATCCAGGCATCGACGACGCGGTAGCGATCCTCCTTGCGCTCAACTCGCCGGAATTCGACATTCGCGGCATCACCACGGTGGCCGGCAACATCGGCATTGCCACCACGACTCGCAACGCCGGCCGCATACTCGTGCTCGCCGGCCGCAGCGACATCCCCGTTATAGCGGGCGCCAACGCGCCGTTGTCGCGCAAGGGTTTCGACACCGCCGATATTCATGGCAACGATGGGCTGGGCGGCGTTTCCTTTCCGGAGCCAATCGCCCAGCCCGCCGGGCACGACGCGGTGGCCTGGCTGGCGCAACTGCTCGACGAAGAGGCTGCCGGCACCGTCGACATTCTGGCGCTTGGGCCGCTCACCAACGTCGCCCGCCTGCTCACCGAGCATCCCACCTCCGCCAGCCGAATCGGCCGGTTGATCGCCATGGGCGGCGCGATACGCGAACCTGGCAACATCGGGCTGAAGGCAGAATTCAACATCGCCGCCGACCCGGAGGCAGCGGAAATCGTCTTCGCGTCTGGCCAGCCGGTCACGCTGATCCCGCTCGACGTGACGCGCAAGGTGCGGGCAGACCGTGCCTATCTCTCGGCGTTGCGAGCGGCCGCCAAGCCTGCAGCGACCATATCAGCCGAACTGATCGACGCCTATTTTCAGTCGACGACGGGCGGCGAAAGCCGGCCTCTGCACGATCCATGCGTGATGCTTTATGCGCTTCAGCCCGACCTTTTCGGCTGCGAGCGATTCGGCCTCGGCGTCGACACCGGCAACAGCGGCGATGCCGGCGCGTTGCTCTTCGACACGAATGCCGGTGAGATCTCCGTCGCCATGACCGTCAATTCGCCTGCCGCGCTCGACCTACTCCGCAAACGCCTGATCGCCTGAAATCAGCCGGCCGCTAATTCCTGCTCGACCAGCGTCGTCCAGAAGGCCACGCCCGAGGCAATCGCCGCGTCGTTAAAGTCGTAGTGGCTGTTGTGGTGCAGCGCGCCGTCCACCGCCGGTCCGTTGCCGAGCCACACATAAGCCCCGGGAACCTCAGCGCTGAAATAGGCAAAATCGTCGCCTGCGGTTGATGGCGGAAAAGCCGTGAGCACACGGCCCTCACCCAAGGCGCCACGCGCCGCCTTCAACGCACGCGACGCTGCATCCGCATCGTTCACCACCGGTGGGATATTGCGGAAATAGCGATAGTCGCAGCCGATACCGAACATCGTCGCGGTGCCACGGGCAAGCTCGCCGATCTCCGTCTCAATCTGGTCGCGCACGTCTAGTGTATAGGCGCGCGCGGTGCCGCCGACGCGCACTTCGTCCGGTATGACGTTGAGCGCCTCGAAGCTGCCGGCCTGGATGGCGCAGGCGCTGACCACCGCCGGCTGCAGCGGATCGACGCGGCGGGCAACGATCGTATGGATGGCGGTCAGGAACTGCCCCGCCGCCGTCACCGCGTCTCGGCCGAGATGCGGTTTTGCGCCGTGCGTGCCGATACCTCGAAAAACCGCCTGCCAGCGGTCGGACGAGGCAAGTTGCGGACCTGCCACCACCGCCATCTGGTCGGGATCAAGGCCCGGCATGTTGTGCAGGCCATAGGCGGCGTCGACCGGAAAGCGCTGGAAGAACCCATCGTCTATCATCGCCTTGGCGCCGCCCCTGCCCTCCTCGGCTGGCTGGAAGACAAAATGCACCGTGCCGGAAAAGTTGCAGGTCCGGGCAAGCCGTCGTGCCGCCCCCAGAAGCATCACCGTATGTCCGTCATGGCCGCAGGCATGCATCTTGCCGTCGACAGTCGACTTGTAAGGCCGCTCTTGCGCCAGTTCCGGCATTGCCAGAGCGTCCATGTCGGCGCGCAGCGCAATGCAGCGTGGCCCGTTGCCGGCCTTCAGCGTGCCGACCACGCCAGTCTTGCCTAACCCCGAATGCACCTCCAGCCCAGCCGCGGAAAGCGTGTCGCGCACGATGGCACTGGTGCGCTCCTCCTCGAAACCCAGTTCGGGATGGGCATGGAGGTCGCGCCGTAGCGCTGTCAGCAGTTCAAGTTCGCCGGCCGTCATGCCGTTATCGACTGATGCCATGGTTCCTGATCTCCGTCTGCAACTCGGCTATGGTAATTCCAGCCGATTCCGGATCGGCCTCGGAAACGATCTTTTGCAACAGAGAGACCAGCATTGCCACTCGCTCCGCACGAATTCTGGCAGGAGATTTATCCCGCCGGAACTTTCGACACCCGCCCAGCCGATGGTTTTCGCGGCCTCTACCCCGCGCAACTGCCAGACGGCCGACAGATCGCGCTGCCGATCCGCGTCCTGCCCGAGGGCGGCAAGGCGGTGGCGTCGCTTATCATCAACCAGGCAAGCTTTGCTGTCGAGGACGCGCTCGTCGATACGATGGTCGGGTTGGCGCGGCCCTTCGCGCCGGAAGTCGTCATCGGCGTGCCGACGCTCGGACTACCGCTTGCTAACGGCGTTGCGCGGCGGCTTGGGCACAAGCGGATGGTGGCGCTCGGGACGTCGCGAAAGTTCTGGTATCGCGACGAGCTGTCCGAATCCATATCGTCGATCACCAGCCCCGCCCACGGCAAGCGCATCTTTCTCGATCCGCGCGTCCTGCCCCTGCTCGAAGGCCGCCGCGTGGTAGTCGTGGACGATGTCATCAGTTCCGGTGCTTCAATGATAGCTGTTCTGCGGCTGCTGGCACACATTGGTGTCCAACCCTGCGCTTTGATCTTCGCCATGGCGCAGGGAGAACGTTGGAAAACTCCTTTCGACGAATTTGACCGAATGCTTGGTGATGTCGTTTTCAGCGCCCTGGCGTCACCGCTATTCACCTCAGATCAAAATGACCTTTGGCGAGCGGTGTAGGATGATTGAGCGAGCTGTGAGACGTGCATCCCTAAAGTTCGGCCGATCGGTTCACCAATTCCCATCGAGAGGCCAAAAACGATGCTTCAGAGTTTTACAGCGTCACTGATTTCGTTTATAAATTTCTATCGGATCGAGTATCAGTTTTACAACTAAGCGGTTGAAACATAACGGATAAAGTCAGCTTCCCAAACTGATCGCGCGGGTTCGCTACCCGCTCCACGCTCTTTCAGCCATGATTTCCTTGGGCGAATCGCTTCGCCGGACAGGCTCTCCATCGGGAGAGCTTGCGGAAGTGGGGGCGTATGAGGCGGGCGGTCAAAATCGGACTTTGGGTGGTCGCGCTGCTGGCCGTGGCGGGACTTGGAATCTTCTTCTTCGTGCTGCCGGCGCAGGTTGAGGCGGCGCTGAACGGCGTGCTACAGCCGCCGCCCTATGCCGCTTCCAGGGCCGCCGCGGACCTGCACCGATCCATCCAGGTGGCGGACCTGCACGCCGACCCGCTGCTCTGGGGACGCGACCTGCTTGAGCGCGGCACGCGCGGCCATGTCGATATCCCGCGCCTCGACGAGGGCAATGTCGCGCTGCAGGTATTCTCGGTGGTCAGCAAGTCGCCGTCGAACCTCAACATCGAGCGCAATGACGACCAGTCCGACGACATCACGCTGCTGGCGATCGGGCAACGCTGGCCGTTTCGCACGTGGTTCAGCCTCAAGGAGCGGGCGCTCTACCAGTCCCAGCGGCTGCACCGGATGGCGGCGGCATCGGAAAACAAATTCATGCTGATCAAGACGAAACGCGACCTGGCGCGCTTCATGCAGCGCCGCAAGGCCGAGCCGGGCATCGTCGCGGGCCTGCTCGCCATCGAAGGCGCCCAGGTGCTGGAAGGTGATCCCGCCAATGTCGACGTGCTGTTCGATGCGGGTTTCCGCATGATGTCTGTCGCCCATTTCTTCGACAACGAGATGGGCGGCTCGGCGCATGGCATCGAGAAGGGCGGGCTGACCGAGAGCGGCCGCGAGATGATCCGCCGCATGGAAGCCAGGAGGATGATCGTCGACCTGTCGCACGGCTCGGCCACCCAACTGAACGACGTACTTGCCATGGTGACGCGGCCCGTGGTGGTGTCGCACACCGGGGTCAAGGGCACCTGCGACAACAATCGCAACCTCGACGACGACCAGCTCCGCGCCATCGCGGCGAAGGGCGGGCTGATCGGCATCGGGTTCTGGGAGACGGCCGTGTGCGGCACCGACGCCACGGCGATCGCGCGGGCGCAGCGTTACGTGGCCGACCTGATCGGCATCGACCATCTCGCGCTCGGCTCGGATTTCGATGGCTCGGTGGCGACCCCCTTCGATGCCACAGGCCTGGTCTTGGTGACCGAGGCGCTGCTCGGCGCAGGCTTCAGCAACGGGAATGTCGGCAAGGCGATGGGCGGTAACCAGATCCGCTTCCTGATGGAAAACCTGCCGGACTGATCTTTATGGCAACGAGGCGGGCACCATGGCGCCCGCCTCGTTGAATTATGGACGACCGGCCGATCTCAGTCGCTGCCGTAGATGTCGAAGTCGAAATATTTGGCGACGATCTATGATGGCGTCGAACTTGCCGGCCTGCAGGGCGGGAATGATGCCGTCCCAGTCCTGGGTGACGAGTTCGCAATCGGCCTTCATCTGCGCGCAGAGCGCATTGGCGATATCGATGTCGAAACCGACGAGCTTGCCGTCGGCGGTGAGGCTGTTGAAGGGTGGATAGGCCCCCTCGGTGCCGATCTTCAGCTTCATGGCATCCTGCGCGGAAGCTGAACCCGCGATAAGCGCGAATGCCGTTGCTGCGGCAAACCGGACTAGTTTCTTGGAAATTTGCATCGGATTCTCCCGGGCACTGGCGCCCCTTTTCTGCCGCACAGCCAAGCACGGCGGGCTTTTCCCGGCAAGCGAGCGAAGAAAAGATTCAGTCGGCGGCGCGGAAGTGTTTCGACAGCTTGAGACCCTGCGCCTGGTAGTTCGACTTCAGGTCGGCACCGTAAAGTGCCTTCGGCCGCGACAACATATGTTCGTAGACCAGCCGGCCGACGATCTGGCCATGCTCGAGGATGAACGGCACTTCATGGCTGCGCACCTCGAGGACGGCGCGGCTGCCGGTGCCGCCGGCCGCCGAATGGCCGAAACCCGGATCGAAGAAACCGGCGTAGTGGACGCGGAATTCGCCGACCAGCGGGTCGAACGGCGTCATCTCGGCCGCATGCAGCGGCGGCACATGCACCGCCTCCCGGCTGACCAGAATGTAGAATTCGTCGGGATCGAGCACCAGGTCGCCAGCGCCATGGTTGTAGAGCGGTTCCCAGAAATCGAGCACGTCGTGGGCGGCGCGCTTGTCGACATCGACGAGCCCGGTGTGATGCTTGCCGCGATAGCCGACCAGGCTGCCCTTCTCGCCGCCGAGGTCGATCGACAGTGCGATGCCGCCGCCGGAAATGTTCGGCGGCTCGGTGGCGACCAGCATCTCGGCCCGGTGCAGATCCTGCAACTCGCTTTCGGAGAGCAGCGCATTGCCCTTGCGGAACCGTATCTGCGACAGGCGCGAACCGGTGCGGGCGACGATCGGAAAGGTGCGCGGGCTAACCTCCAGATAGAGCGGCCCGGTGTAGCCGGCCGGAATCTTGTCGAACTCGTGGCCATGGTCGGTCATGACGCGGGTGAAGATGTCGAGCCGGCCGGTCGAGCTCTTCGGATTTGCGGACGCCGAAATCTCCGCCGGCAGGGCGAGCGCCTCCAGAAGCGGCACGATGTAGACGCAGCCGGTTTCCAGCACCGCGCCGTTGGTCAGGTCGATCTCATGCAGCTTCAGCCGGTCGAGCTTGTCGGAGACGAGCTTGTCGGGCCCGGGCAGAAAACTTGCCCGCACCCGCCACGCCTTCTGGCCAAGACGCAGGTCGAGGCTGGCAGGCTGGATCTGGTCGCCGTCGAGCGGACGCGCGGCGGTCAGCGCGCCGGCCTCGAACAGCGCCGCGATCTCGTGGTCGGGAAGAATGCCGGTCTTGCGCAATCGGTGCTCCGCGATTTTGATCGTGGAGGTTTAATGATGCCCCCGATTGACGCAAGTCGGTGCAGGGTCTAAAGGGTCGTTATCCCGTGGTGATTTGGCCGGTCGGCTTGCAGCCACGTTAAACAAGTCGCTAAAGGACCGTCGGGCCGCAAGGCCATATGGACCGGTTGCGACTTCGCGGCCGGTTTTTTTGTGTCTGGATGGTGCCTATGACCGAGAAGAAGCGCAACTGGAAGCCTCAAACCACGCTGGTCCATGCCGGCACCCTGCGGTCCGGCTTCGGCGAGACGTCGGAAGCGATGTATCTCACCCAGGGCTATGTCTATGACAGCGCCGAGGCCGCCGAAGCACGCTTCAAGGGTGATGAACCGGGCTTCATCTATTCACGTTACGCAAATCCGACGGTCGACATGTTCGAGAAGCGCATGTGCGCGCTGGAAGGCGCCGAGGATGCCCGCGCCACGGCGTCCGGCATGGCAGCGGTAACGGCAGCGATCCTGTGCAGCCTGAAAGCGGGCGACCATATCGTGGCGGCGCGCGCGCTGTTCGGTTCCTGCCGCTGGGTGGTTGAGACGCTGGCGCCGCGCTACGGCATTGAGGCAACACTGGTCGACGGCACCCGCATCGAGAACTGGGAAAAGGCGATCCGTCCCAACACCAAGCTGTTTTTCCTCGAAAGTCCGACCAATCCGACACTCGAAGTGATCGACATAGCCGCAGTTGCAAAACTCGCCAACCAGGCCGGCGCGCGGCTTGTCGTCGACAACGTGTTCGCAACACCCCTGCAGCAGAGGCCGCTCGAACTCGGCGCGCATGTCGTCGTCTATTCGGCTACCAAGCACATCGACGGCCAGGGCCGCTGCCTCGGCGGCGTCATCCTGTCGGACAAGAAGTGGATCGACGAGAACCTGCACGATTATTTCCGCCATACCGGCCCGAGCCTCTCGCCGTTCAACGCGTGGACGCTGCTGAAAGGTCTCGAGACCTTGCCGGTCCGGGTGCGCCAGCAGGCCGAAAGCTCCGCGCGCATCGCCGATTTCCTCGCCGACCATTCGGCGGTCGGGCGGGTCATCTATCCGGGCCGCGCCGACCATCCGCAGGCCGATGTGATCAAGCGGCAGATGAAGGGTGGCTCGACCCTGATCTGCTTCGACCTGAAGGGCGGCAAGAAATCGGCTTTCGCCTTCTCGAACGCGCTGGACGTGATCCTCATTTCCAACAATCTCGGAGACGCCAAGAGCCTGATCACCCATCCGGCGACGACCACCCACAAGAATCTGACAGACGAGGCGCGCGCCGAGCTCGGCATCGATCCCGGTACGCTGCGGCTTTCGGTCGGTCTGGAGGACGTCGACGACCTGATCGAGGATATCGACGCCGCGCTCAAGGCAGCGGTCTGACTAGCGGATCTCGTCCTACGGCACTTTTGCCTCGTAGACGAAGAGGCGGGTCTGGCCGTCCTCAGGCGCCGCTGTCAGCCGTATCCCCGTTTCGGTCGTCTCGATGAGAACCGGATTGCGGGTGATGGCGACGCCCTTGTCAGTCCATAGCTGGACCGGGACCTGGAATTCGGGCTTGCCCTGTTTCAGGTCGACGACGTCGATGCCACCGAGGCCAAACGGCGCGGCCTCCGGCGTCAGCCGGAATTCCGTGATGCCCGTGCAAGCCGCCTTGCCCGGCTCCAGCAGCGCGCAGTCCTGATAGTCGACATAGTGCGAGGGATTGAGGGTGCGCAGGTCTTCGGGCTTGCGTGCCGCATCCGCAACGCTGCCGTCCTCATTGACCTTCCAGGTGTAGAAGCGTCGCGACCCCCAGCTGACCCCGTGCAGGGTGTGCGACTGCGGATCGTAGACGAGGCCGCCTATGTGATCGGGAAAGCGGAAGACCTCGGTGGCTTCCAGCGTCTCCGGGTCGACCCGATAGATGATCGAGGCGCTGTTCGGCCGGTATTCGGCCACGGGTACCCAGAGCCAGCGGCCGTCGTAATCGATGCCGCCGGGGTGATAGACGGTTCCTTCACCGAGTTTCACCTGGCCGACGAGCTTGCCGTCTCCATCGAGCTTGAACAGGTGCCCTGCCCCCTTGCCGGTATCACGATCGAAGCCGTCCTGGAGGGCCGGGAATTTCTTGGTGGGTTCGATGATTTCGACCGACGACATGAACAGCGAATTGCCGACGCGTGCGAAGCCTTGCGGATGGAATGTGTCGAACGCCAGTTCAGGCGATTCCACCAATTGCCATTGCGTTCCGCGGGTCAGCGCTTCGATGCGGTGTGTCAGCCCTTCCTGGGCACTTGCTCCGGCAGGCAGGGACAGCGAAAAGAGACATGCGGCCAGGATGCGTTTCATCGGAGTTGTCCTCTTGCGGAAGCCCCGAAACTCGCCGATTGCCATGACGGCACAATGACGACTGCCCGGGCCTAGCCTAGCGGCCATCTCTCTTGAGGGCAAAGTTTCTGGTGGGCCGCTGGTTCACCAAAGCTTCTTCGGCGCCACGGATTTCCATGCCATGGCCATGGCATGGCGAACCGTTGGCGCATCCGCCCGATCCAGAAGAACCCGTGTCCACCCCTTCAGGCCCCAAGCGCCCTTGACCGGTTCGAACATCCCGGGCGCTGTCTGCATCAGTAATTGCTGTTCGTCCGGCGAGAGCTTCAACACCGCGCGGCTGTCGGCTTCACGCAGCGTGGCGAAGATTTTCCTGGCGACACGGAAATCCATCACGTCGAAATGGCCGCTTTGCTGGCTTTCAGGGAAGCTCAAAGCAAGATCGCGGAACTCTGCCTGCGTCACCATGGCCTCAACCGAATGTCCGAGCCGCAAGGACCATGCGGGACAGCGCCGTATAGAGGCAAACTGCCGAAAAAACGTACGCGATTTCCGAAAAATACCCCGGAAAAATGCAGAAAATCGCAAAAACCGCGATCGTTTCCGACGCTTCCGCCAGCCCCGTGGTGAAAAACAGCGACTTCGCGCCACGGGCGGCGGTCTCCATTTTCCGCTTCTCGGCCATGACGGCATAAGCGAGGAAACTCGAACCGTTGACGTAGAAAGAGAAGACCAGCACCGCTCCCGCGACTGCATTGGCGGCAGGATCGGCAAGCACGAAGCCAAGCGGAATGGCGCCGTAAAAGACAAAATCGAGCACGATGTCGAGATAGCCGCCAAGATCGGTCTTGCCGTTGATCCTGGCTACGGCGCCATCGAGCCCGTCGCCAAGCCGGCTGGCCAGCATGAGCACAAGCCCGAGCCAGAAATGTCCGCCGGCAATCGCCAGCGCGGCAAGCAGACCGGTGCCGCAGGCAGCCAGGGTGATAAAATTCGCGGAGACGCCGGTGGTGGCCAGCCCGCCGGCGAGGCGGTCGAGAAACGGATCTATACGGGCGCGTGTCCAGCCATCCAGCATGCGATATCCTCGGGATTCTTGCCGGGATTAGACGCGAAATCGCGCCACGCGGAAATCACAATCGCGCGCATAGTGATGGAGGTGGTTGACC
This sequence comes from Mesorhizobium sp. ZC-5, assembly GCF_025753855.1. Taxonomy (GTDB): domain Bacteria; phylum Pseudomonadota; class Alphaproteobacteria; order Rhizobiales; family Rhizobiaceae; genus Neomesorhizobium. The sequence continues at coordinate 120,388 of NZ_JAOWPT010000013.1, read as the reverse complement.
GCCGCATGCATACGGGCGGAGAATCGCGGGAAAGTCGAAGCGAGTCGCCTATGTACCGTACCGTGACACGCCAGATCGCCGTGAGGGTCGAGCCCTTCTATCTCGACGACCGTTCAGAACCGGCCGAAAACCGCTATGTCTGGGCCTACCGGATCACCATCGACAACCAGTCCGACGATTTCGTGCAGCTCCTGTCGCGCCACTGGCGCATCACCGACGCCGCCGGACGTGTCGAAGAGGTGCAGGGTGATGGCGTGGTCGGTGAGCAGCCCGAGCTAAATCCGGGCGACAGCTACCAGTACACATCAGGCTGTCCCCTGACGACGCCGTCGGGGATCATGAGCGGACGCTATACGATGCGCAACGAGCATGGCGAGACATTCGACATCGCCATCCCCACGTTCTCGCTCGACATTCCGGACCGGACGCGGACGGTGAATTAGCTCTCTCCTTCCCGTTCAAGGGGGAGAAGAAAGAGGCACCTACTTCGCCGCCTCGAATTCCGCCGGATCGAATTCGTATTCCTTCGAGCAGAACTCGCAATTGACCTTGATGGCGCCGTTTTCGGTGCTTTCGACGATCTCCTCGGCCGAAAAACCTTCGAGGATGCCGCGTATCTTGTCGCGCGAGCACGAGCACTGGTCGAGGACTTCCACGCCTTCGAACACCCGCACGCCATGTTCGTGGAACAGGCGGTAGAGCAGCCGTTCCGAACCGACGGTCGGGTCGATCAGTTCGGAAGGCTCGATCGTCGCCATCAGCGCCAGCACCTCCTGCCAGGTGCTGTCTGTCGGGTCGTGGTCGGGTCCTTCACCGTCGCCGCCCGGCAGGTCGGGCAGCCGCAACCGCTCCGGCGCTTCGGGCAGGAACTGCGCCATCACGCCGCCGGCGCGCCAATGCTCCTTGCCGCCACCCTTGCCCGGCACCACCATCTTGGCCACCGCAAGGCGCACCTCGGTCGGGATTTGTTCCGACTGGCGGAAATAGATACGCGCAAGCTCTTCCATCGAGGTACCGTCAAGCTGGACGATCCCCTGATAGCGCTGCGTGTGGGCGCCCTGGTCGATGGTGAGAGCAAGAACGCCGTTGCCCAGAAGCTTTTCCGGCGAGGCGTCGCCGGCCGCGACCGCCGCGGCCAGCCGCTCGTCATCGTAGCGGGCATAGGCGCGCAGCGATTTCGGCGTCGAGAAATCGGCAACCAGCATATCCACCGGCCCGTCGGAACGGGTCTGCAGGATGAACTTGCCCTCGAATTTCAGCGAGGTGCCAAGCAGCACCGTCAGCACGATGGCTTCGGCGAGCAGGCGCGCGACGGGCTCGGGGTAGGCGTGGCGTTCGAGAATCTGGTCGAGCAACGGCCCGAGCTGGACGCTCCGGCCACGCATGTCGAGCGGCGCCACCTCGAAAGGCACGACGTGATCGTCGCCGGCAAAGCCGAATTCGCCAAGTTTGCGTTCTGTTTCAGCCAATGGATCATTCCCGCAGCCCGCGTCTCAGGATGCGTCCCAAAACGCGCGTGTCAAATGGAGATTAAGGTGATGCCGCAGAGATAGGAACGCCCTGCGTCCGGATCAAGCGGCGGCCGGGGCGAGATCGCTTGTCGCAATCCCCCTCCGGGCTTGTCGCTACACCTGGGCGCCGAGACACCATGCAAGCACGGCCTTCTGCGCGTGCAAGCGGTTTTCCGCTTCGTCGAACACCACCGAATGCGGCCCGTCGATCACCTCGTCGGTCACTTCCTCGCCGCGATGCGCCGGCAGGCAGTGCATGAATAGCGCGTCCGGCTTGGCGTGCTTCATCAGCGCCGAATTGACCTGATAGGGCAGGAAGACGTTATGGCCGCGGGCGCGGTGCTCCTGGCCCATCGAGACCCAGCAGTCGGTGACGATGCAGTCCGCGTCCGTTACCGCTTCTTCGGCGGAGCGGGTGAACGAGATGGCACCGCCGTTCTTCCTCGACCAGTCGATGAACTTTTCGGCCGGCTCGCTGCCCTCGGGAACCGCGACGTTCAGGTTGAAACTGAAGCGCGCCGAGGCTTCCAGCAGCGAATGCAGCACATTGTTGCCATCGCCGGTCCACGCAAACGTCTTGCCCTTCACCGGGCCGCGATGCTCCTCATAGGTCATCACGTCAGCCATCAGCTGGCAGGGATGGGTATCGTCGGTGAGCCCGTTGATGACCGGCACGGTGGCGTGCTCGGTAAGCTCGAGCAGCCGGTCGTGCGAAGTCGTGCGGATCATGATGGCGTCGACGTAGCGCGACAGCACCTTCGCCGTGTCGGCGATGGTTTCCGAGCGGCCGAGCTGCATCTCGGTGCCGGTCAGCATGATGGTTTCGCCACCGAGCTGGCGCATGCCGACGTCGAATGACACCCGGGTCCGCGTCGACGGCTTGTCGAAAATCATCGCGAGCACCTTGCCGTCGAGCGGCCGGCTCCTCTCGCCCGCCTTCAGCCGGCCCTTGCGGGCGACGGCATCGTCAAGGATGCCACGGAGTTCGGCGGCCGGGACTGCGGAGAGGTCGGTGAAATGCCGGGGCGCACTCATGCGCTCTGCTTCCGCGCGGCTTCGGGAGCATGCTGCGAGAGGCTCGCAGCACCGGCGCGGACACGCTCAAGCCCGACCCGGATATCCTCGTCGGTCACGTTGAGCGGCGGCAGCAGCCGAATGACGTTGTCGCCGGCCGGCACAGCGAGCAGTTCGTGCTCCCGCAGCGCGCCGTTGACCTTGCTGTTCAGCTGCTTGCACTTGAGGCCGAGCATCAGGCCGATGCCGCGTATATCCTCGATGACGTCCGGATATTCGTCGGCGATTGCGGCGAGGCCCTGTTTCATGACCAGTGCCTTGCGGTTGACCTCGTCGAGGAAACCATCTTCCAGAACGACATCGAGCACGGCATTGCCAACCGCCATCGCAAGCGGGTTGCCGCCAAACGTCGTGCCGTGGACGCCGGCGGTCATGCCGACCGCGGCTTCGTCGGTCGACAGGCAGGCGCCCATCGGGAAGCCGCCGCCGATGCCCTTGGCGATCGCCATCAGATCCGGGGTGACGCCCGACCACTCATGGGCGAAGAGTTTTCCCGTACGGCCGATACCGCACTGGACCTCGTCGAAGATCAGCAGCAGGCCATGCTTGTCGCAAAGCTCGCGCACGCGCTTCAACGACGCGGTCGGAAACTGGCGGATGCCACCCTCGCCCTGCACCGGCTCCAGCAGGATCGCCGCCGTTTCCGGTCCGATCAGCTTCTCGGCGGCATCGATATCGTCGAAGGCGACCTGGTCGAAGCCTTCGACCTTCGGGCCGAAGCCCTCGAGGTATTTCTGCTGGCCGCCGGCGGCAATGGTCGCCAGGGTGCGGCCGTGGAAAGCGCCTTCAAAGGTGATGGTGCGGTAGCGCTCCGGATTGCCGTTGACGAAATGGTAGCGGCGCGCCGTCTTGATGGCGCATTCCAGCGCCTCGGCGCCCGAATTGGTGAAGAACACCTTGTCGGCGAAGGTGGCGGCGGCAAGGCGCTCGCCGAGCCGGCGCTGGTTCGGGATCTCGTAAAGATTGGAGACGTGCCACAGCTTCGCTGCCTGCTCTGTGATGGCGGCAACGAGATGCGGATGGCTGTGGCCCAGCGAATTGACAGCGATGCCGCCGGCGAAGTCGAGATATCGCTTGCCGTCCTCGGTGATCAGCCAGCTGCCCTCGCCCCGGTCGAAGGCCAGGGGCGCGCGCGCGAAGGTCTCGTAAAGCGCCGATCCGCTCATTATATAACTCCGGAAAAAAGCAGGGACCGCGCGGCGCGACATACCGCCGATCCCTTCGCCGGCCAAAAATCAAAAAAGCCGCCTCAAGCGGCGGCTTTCGAGGTTATATCAGTTTTTTTGGCCATGAAGTCAACGAAAACGTCGTGCAACGCTAATTCGCCACGACAGGTTTCGACATATTTGCCCGGTTTCGACGGCAAGTTGTTGAAAACCGAAAAAACCGATTCATGCCGCGAGGCGGACTCTTGTCACGGAGTCAGCCAATAAGGTAGTTTAAGGGTAACAAAAGACTAGATTTCGTGCGGCGGACCTAATCACAGGAGCATATGTGGTACGGCCCCGGCTAGAGCCGGGTCGTGAAGGGATTCCGGCGTCGCACGCTAGATCAGGAGCAAGGTCTCATGAACTGGAATGACGAACGCGTCGAACTTCTCAGGAAACTCTGGGCCGAGGGCCTGAGCGCAAGCCAGATCGCGGCGCAACTCGGCGGTGTCAGCCGCAATGCGGTCATCGGTAAGGTTCACCGGCTCAAGTTGTCGAGCCGCGGCCGGGCGACCGCTGCACCGGCACGGCAGAAGAAGACCTCGCAAGGATCGACCGGGACCAAGACTGTCACCCGCAGTTCGACCTCGGTCCGTTCGATGCCGGTCTCGGTGGGCAACAACGCCCTGCAGGCGCAGTTCGATGCCGAGCCTGTCGCCCGCCACTACATCCGGCCGGTGGAAAACGTCGTGGTGCCGATCTCGCGCCGCCTGCAGCTGGTGCAGCTCAGCGAGCGCACCTGCAAATGGCCGAACGGCGATCCGCTGTCGGAGGATTTCAGCTTCTGCGGCAATGATTCCGCCGATACCGGCCCATATTGCACGTATCACTCGCGCATCGCATTCCAGCCGGCCTCGGAGCGCCGGCGCAACCGCTAGCCTACCCCGTCAAATCCTCCCTGGACGGGAAACTCCGGCTGGCATCATAGCCAGCCGTTTTTTCGGAAGCGCCAATAGAGGAACGAACAGGCCGCGATGATGAATATCAGCACGGTCTGGTAGCCGAACGCCATCTTCAGCTCGGGCATATCCTCGAAGTTCATGCCGTAAATGCCTGCAACGGCTGTCGGCACGGCGAGGATGGCCGCCCACGAGGCGAGTTTCTTGGCGATTGCCGTTTCCTGGCTCTGGCCGACAAGCAGGCTCGCCTCGAAGGCAAATGCCAGGACTTCGCGCAGATTGTCGATCTTCTCCTGCACGGTGCGGATGTGGTCGGTGACGTCGCGGAACAGTGGATGCATCGCGGCGCGGATCTGCGGCAGTTCGGCGCTGGTCAGCCGGCGGCAGACTTCGACCAGCGGACCTGCGGCGTTGCGCAAGCGCAGAAGATCGCGGCGCAGCATGTAGAGCCGCTCGATGTCGGCCGTCGTCATCGGCTTGACCAGAACCCGGTCCTCAATGGCGTCGACCTCGGCCTCGATCTGCTCAAGCACCGGCATGTAGTTGTCGACGATGAAATCGAGGATGGCGTAGAGGATGAAATCCTCGCCTTTCGACAGCGCCGAGGGGCAGCTTTCCCAATGCTGGCGCACCGATGTGTAGGACGTCGAAGGACCGTGGCGGACGCTGACGATATAGCCGGCGCCGACGAAGAGATGGGTCTCTCCGAATGTGACGCGGCCCTCGAACAACTGTGCGGTGCGGGCCACGATGAACAGCGCGTCGCCATATTGCTCGAGCTTCGGCCGCTGATGCGGATGTTCGGCATCCTCGATGGCGAGATCATGCAGGTGAAACTGCCGCTGGACGCGCAGGAGAAGTTCGCGGTCGGGTTCGAGCAGCCCGATCCAGACGAAATGCCCTTCCTTCGCCGACCACGCGCCAGCCTCCTCGATAGGAATGTCGGCGACGCGATGCCCGGCGGCGTAGACGCTGGACGCGACGATGCCGGCCTCGGCTTCTCCGGATGCCTTGATGTCGCGCGCAAGTTCCATTGCAGCCTCCCGAAGACGGTGCCTTCGACCCGGAACCGGACCCACACTAGCGCATTCCGGCGGGCCATTCGAGCCCGCAGCAATCAGTTGGCGGTTTCGGTCGGCAGCACCACCCGGTGGCTCTTGTCTTCCTTGGGCCGGTCGGGCGGCATCTGGTCCCCTGTGACGACGTAATACACCGTCTCGGCGATGTTGGTGGCATGGTCGCCGATGCGTTCGATGTTCTTGGCGCAGAACAGGAGATGCGTGCAGGCGGTGATGTTGCGCGGGTCTTCCATCATGTAGGTCAGGAGTTCGCGAAACAGCGACGTGTACATGGCGTCGATCTGGTCGTCGCGGTCGCGCACGAAGCCGAGGCGCTCGACCGAGCGCGAGGCATAGGCGTCGAGCACGTCCTTGAGCTGCGTCAGCGCCAGTTCGGTCAGTGCCTGCAGGCCGCGAAACAGGCTGAACGGATGGCGGGCGTCGCTGACGGCGACGACACGCTTGGCGATGTTCTTGCCGAGATCACCGACGCGTTCGAGGTCGGCGGAAATGCGGATGGCGCCGATGACCTCGCGCAGATCGTCGGCCATCGGCTGGCGCTTGGCGATGAAGACGATCGCCTTGTCGTCGATCTCGCGCTGGCCTTCATCCAGGAACAGATCGTCGTCGATTACCTTGCGCGCGAGGCCAGCATCGGAATTGACGAGGGCCGACACGGCCTGGTCGACCATGCGTTCGGCGTGGCCACCCATGCCGGCGATACGGTTGGCGAGGTACTTCAGATCCTCGTCGAAGGAGCGGACGATGTGCTGCGATTGCATTGCGGTCTTTCATTCCTCCTGACCGGCAGACGGGACGCTGCCGTTCATCACTCCATAAGCTAGCCGGATGACGGAAAAAAGAAACCGGCTCGGAATAACCAGACTGTGCCGGTGGATTGCGGGAAAACAATTCATTTGCCGGCAAGTTCCGCGACGACCTCCAGGAAGAGCTCACCGCTCTTCGAGAGAGCCGGCCCGCGCCAGGCTGCGGCCAGCGGCAATTTTGGCGGCTCGGGCTCAACCGGCCGGAAGACCAGCCCCGGCCGGACGGCGGTGGCGATGCCTTCGGTGACAAATCCCACGCCGACACCCGCCGCCACGAGCCCGGCAAGCGTCGTCATCGGCGTCGCCTCCTGCACGATGTCGGGGCTGAACCCCTGATTGCGGAAGAACGCGATCATGCGATCGTAGATGCTTGGTCCAACGGTTCTCGGCGCGATAAGCATAGGTTCGCCCTCAAGGTCGGACGTCATCACCGTCACCGCGCGGGCAAGCGGGTGCGCCGCCGGCAATGCCAGGACCAGCTTCTCGTCCGGCAGCGGCCGCACTTCAAGCGATGGCGTCGACAGCGGCGGGTGCAACACTCCAAGATCGAGCCTGCCGCCGTCGAGCGCGGCCTCCAGCAACGGTGAGTTCATCTCGGCCAGTTCGACTGTGACGTCGGGATAACGCGCGCGAAACACCCGGAGCGCTTCCGGCAACAGGCCGTAGAAGGCAATGACCGTAAACCCAAGCCGCAGCCTGCCGACCTCGCCGTGCAGCGCGCGCAAGGCTTGTGCCTTCGCAAGGCTCGCCCCGGCGACGGCGGAACGCGCCGGACCGAGGAACGCCGCGCCCGCAGGCGTCAGTGCCACATGCCTGCGGTCGCGTTCGAAGAGCGGCGTGCCGACCTCGTCTTCCAGGACGCGGATGCGCTGGCTCAGCGCCGGCTGCGTCAGGTTCAGCCGCTGCGCGGCGCGGCGAAAATGCAGCTCCTCGGCAACCACGATGAAACAATCGAGGGAACGGATATCCAAGCGACCTGATCCAATTTGATTATCACAGCGTCCAATATTGAAATTGGACGCCAATCAAAAATGCATGGATTCTTGGCTCCGACAAGCGCGATCTCCGCGCACATCAACGGAGCGAAGACCATGACAACGAAATCTCGAATCTGGACATCCAGCGTCGCCCTGACCGCCATGCTCTGCATAACAGCACGGGCGGCCGAACTGCCCGGTTTCGTAAGCGAGCTTTCGGCCGGCACGATCGCGGTGATCTCGGATGGCGACTTCGTCGCCGAAAGCTACGCCGACAGCCGCCTTGCACCGCGCGAAGCGGGCCATCAGGACGTGCTGACCGTCCTTTCCCTGAACGGCGAAAAGATCACCATCGGTTCGCTGCCCGTCTCGAATTCGGTCACTGCGGCTCCCGAAATTCTTGTACTGACCCCGGACGGCAGCACGGCTTTCGTTACCGAACGGCTGGGGCAGCGGTCGCCGACAGCCGAGACGGTGCGCGACCTGCCGCCCGGCAACCGCCTGTTTGCCGTCGACCTCAGCGACAAGGCCAGTCCGCAGCTGGCGGATACGGCGGAAATCGCATCATTCCCCGAAGGCCTGGCCGTCAGTCCGGATGGACAGCGCGCGGCGGTCGTCTCCAATACGCCCGACGCCAGTATCGTACAGATCGTGCCTTACTCGGGTGGCCGATTCGGCGGCACCGCCAGCTTCGATCTTGCCGAACTTGGCGTGACCGGCCAGGCGGAGGCACCGCGCGGCGGCGTGACGGCGACGAACGTGCAATGGCATCCGTCCGGCCGCTTCATCGCGGTCAACATCAACACGCAGAACCGGGTGGCGTTTTTCGAGATTTCGGGAATGGGCGACGCGATCTCGTTGCGCCCGTGGGGCAACATCGTCACGGTTGGCGCCGATCCGTTCGTCGGCCGTTTCACGCCGGACGGAAGCTATTACCTCACATCCGACTGGGGCCGCGATTTCGGCGCGACGACGCTGGCCGGGCGCATTCCGCAAAAACCTTCATCTATCAGTGTGGTGCGGCTCGGCGACCAGGACGCTCCCGATGCGCGACACGAACGGATCGGCGGCGCCGAGACCGATCTTTCCTCGGAAGGCCTCGCCGTCAGTCCCAATGGCCGGCTTGTCGCCACGGTGAACATGCGGGGCACGGCGCTGCCGCAGGAGAGCGGCCGATTCCGGCGCGAAGGATCGGTCACGCTGCTGAGCTTCGACCCGGCAACCGGCAGGCTCGAAAAAGCCGGCGATTATGCCTTCGAGGGCGCCCTGCCGGAAGGTGGCGCATTCGACCTGACGGGCAGCCACTTCCTTGCAACCATATTCCAGGGACATGCGGGAACCGGCGCGAAAGCCGGAGCCGGCCTCGAGGTCTTTCGGGTGGTGCAAGGAGAACGGCCTAGGCTCGAACGCGTCGGCCGGCTGCCGATGCCGCATGGCGTGCATCATGTCGATATCGCCGAATGAGCACGTATCGGCAGCCTGACGCTGCCCTGGCCATTGGCCGAATTCACCGGGCGACTGAACATTGCGCCCGGCGCTGGTCGACGGATCCTGTGCTGCGATCCGGCTTTTCCACCTGACCCCGGCCTTCACCGCGAGTGTTGTCATAGAGCCGGAGCGTCCACAGCATACCCTGCCACTCCGCTCCCTCGAGCGGGTCGGCCAGTGGATCCTTGCGTTTACGCCGGTCGAATTTGAGTAGCTCGCTGATCAGTACGGTCATATCAAGCATGACGTTCTCCTTTCAGTCCGCGGGTTCGCGCGCTGTCGATATGGTTTCAGCATTGTTGGCTATAATGAATCGATTCAAGCTCGGAATTAAGCACCGACTTGAACCGATACAATCCTATACTATCGGGGCTGGAGGTCAAGCAAAAATTGAACCGATACAAGCAAGGTGCTACAGACAGACTCAAGTGAGGCTGATTGCGAGACATACGTGTCGGAAAAACCCATCAGACTGGCCGATATCGCCAAGGCGGCGGGTGTCTCGCAAGGCACCGCCTCGAATGTCTTCAGCCGCCCGCATCTCGTCCGCGAGGAGGTGCGCGATCGCGTCAAGGCAAAGGCAAGGGAGATGGGCTACAATGGCCCCGATCCGAAAGGACGGCTGCTCAGGGCCGGCAAGGTCAATGCCATCGGCGTGGTGACAGCCGAGCCTCTTTCCTATTTCTTCGACGATCCTTATGCCCGCGTTCTGATGTCCGGCATTACCGAAGCCTGCGACGCCGGCGGCGCCGGCATTTCGCTGGTATCGGCGCAAAGCGGCGACGAACTCGTCTGGAACATCAACAGCGCGATCGTCGACGGCTTCATCCTGTTCTGCCTCGAAGGCGACAGCCGCCTCGTCGACCTGACGCGTGAACGCAAGCTGCCGTTCATCGCGCTGGCCCTGGGATTTGAAGACGAATCCATCCCCGCGATCGGTGTCGATAACAAGCTCGGCGCAGGAATGGTGGCGCGGCATCTGGCCGAGCTGGGCCATCGCCGCGTGGCGATCCTGTCGCTGCCGTTTGTCGACGACCGGTTCGGGCCGGCTTCCATGAATGAAGTACGCAGTGCCGTCTATTCCACCTCGAGCGACCGCATTTACGGCTATATCGAGGGGCTTTCGGATTTCGGCATCGACCCTGCGGACGTTCCCATCTTCGAAACCCAGAATGACACGCAGACGATCCGTCCGGGGCTGGAGTACCTGTTCGGACGCGATGCTCCGCCAACCGCGATTCTCGCAATGTCGGACCGTATCGCGCTCGATGCGCTGGAATGGTTGCGCGAACGCGGCTTGCGGGTGCCGCAGGACGTTTCGGTGGCCGGTTTCGACGGCGTCCCGGAAGCTGCACTCTCCAGACCGCCGCTGACGACCGTCGAGCAACCCATCGCCGAGATCGGACGCCGCGCCGTGCAGGCGATCCTTGAAGAAAGCGGCCCTGCGCACCGCCAGATGCTCGACCTGAAACTCGTAGTGCGCGGAACGACCGCGCCACCCAGGGTTTTTTAGGCAACAGGCAAGCCTACCACCGAGGCGATTACCCCGTCGCGAGTTCGAGCCCCTCCTCGCGCAATCTGGTCACGTCCCGCACCGGCGGCGCGCCGAACAGCCGCCGGTACTCGCGGGTGAATTGCGAAGGGCTTTCATATCCGACCTTGTAGCCCGCCGCCGCCGCGTCGAAGGCTTGTCCGACCATCAGGCGGCGCGCTTCCTGCAGCCTTATCTGCTTCTGGTACTGAAGCGGGCTCATCGCGGTCACTTCCTTGAAGTAGTGGTGGAACGCGGACGGGCTCATACGGGCCTGCGCGGCCACCACCTCGATGCTGAAGGGCTGCGCGTAGTGGTCCTTGATCCACGCGATTGCGCGCCCGACCTGATAAATCTTGCTTTCGGCGGTGGCGATGTGCCGAACGGCGCCGCTCTGGGCGCCGTCGAGAAGCCGGTAATAGATCTCCCGCTGCACCAGCGGCGCAAGAAACGGAATATGGTCCGGTTCATCGAGCAGGCGCAGCATGCGGATCACCGCGTCGATCAATTCCGGCGCGACATCGCTGACAAAAAGTCCGCGCTCGACGCTTCCCTTGGCGACCACCGCAGCGCCCTTCTCCGTCAGCACAGAGGTGAGCACCCCGGGATCGAGGTCGATACGCACGCAGAGATACGGAAAATCGGGAGAAGCCTTCGTCACCAGCCCGGAAATCGGCAGGTCGACCGACACGACGAGATACTTCGCCGGGTCGTAGGAATAGACCAGGTCGGCCAGCATCACCTGCTTCGCACCTTGCGCGATAATGCAGACCGCGGGATGGTGCAGGATATGCAGCGGCTCCGTGAGCTGGCTTTGCCGGATGAGCGCAAGTCCCGGAACCGCAGTCTCGTGCACGCCATCTTCCCGGGCGTTCCGCGCCGCAAGGGCCGCCAGCAATCGCATATTGTCCATCGCTTTCACCTCTCCGACTTTCATTCCATGGGCAGCGGTTCATGGCAAGGCTGACGCCAATCCATGCGACAGTATTCTGGAGGAATAGGCAATCTTCGCGTATGATCGGTCTACTGCCCGATCCTCCAGAACCGGTAGCTTCCGTCCCGTCAGCAATTTCCAAACCACGGAGACGGAAATGTCAGTCATAGAAAACAAGGTCGTGCTCGTCACCGGCGCCAGCAGCGGCATCGGCGAGGCGATTGCCCGGGAACTCGCAATGGCCGGCGCCATCGTCATCGCCGGCGCACGGCGCACCGGCCGGCTCGAGCGTCTGGCCGATGAGATCACGGCCATGGGCGGCACCGTGCGCATCGCTACCCTCGACGTCACATCGCGGGATGCGGTCGCCGCGTTTGCCGACAGCGCACGCAGCGAATTCGGTCGCATCGACGCCATCGTCAACAATGCCGGCGTCATGCCGCTGTCGCCGTTGAACGCGCTCAAGGTCGACGAGTGGGACCAGATGATCGACGTCAATATCCGCGGCGTCCTGCACGGCATCGCGGCGGTCCTGCCAATCATGGAAGAGCAGGGTTCGGGCCACGTCATAAACATCGCGTCGATCGGCGCCCATCATGTTTCCCCGACGGCCGCGGTCTATTGCGCGACCAAATACGCGGTATGGGCAATCTCCGACGGGCTGCGCCAGGAGACCGACCGTCTGCGCGTCACCGTCATCTCGCCCGGCGTCGTCACCTCGGAACTGGCCGAGACGATCTCGGACGACACCGCCCGCGCGGCGATGCGCGACTTCCGCAAGACAGCCATCGAGCCGGCGGCGATTGCCCGCGCGGTGCGTTTCGCCATCGAGCAGCCGCAGGATGTCGACGTCAGCGAGATGATCGTCCGCCCGACAGCCAGCCCGCACTGAACCCGGAAACCAGGAGATTTACCGATGAGATACTCCGAGAGCCGAAACCTTGCCTGCGCGGCCGCCGCCGCTGCGGCGATCTCCCTTGCAGCCGGAATCGGCGAAGCGAGATCGCAACCGAGACAGCCCGCCGCCACGATGGAGCAGAACGTGCACCACCACCCCTATATCGGCATGTGGGTGACGGCCGACGGTCACGTCCGGCAGGAGCTTCTGCCGGACGGACGGTACGACGAAGCCCGAGGCAGCCGAAAAAGCGCCTACCAGGGACGCTACGAGGTCACCGGCACCCGCATCGAGTACTGGGACGACACCGGCTTCACCGCGGATGGAGAGTTCATCGACGATGTTCTCCACCATGGCGGCATGGTCTTTTATCGGGAGCGGAAATAGGCCCCCGATCCGCTCCGGACTTGACACTGACCGGCAGTCATTAGATACTGACTCCTGGTCAGTAGAGTCATCATGTCGTTTCCAAAACGCCGACGTCTGGAGCCCCATGCCAGGCGACAGGAAATCATCGAGGCCGCCGAGCGGCTGCTGATTGAGCGCGGCGCGGATGTCCGCGTCGAGGATGTCGTGCGTGGGGCCGGTGCCGCCAAAGGCACCTTCTATCTCTACTTCCCCACCTGGGATGACCTCCTCGACACGATACGGCAGCGCATTTTCGAAGCTTTCGACCGGGCTCATCCGATGCCGGACACCGCCAACGTTGCGGTTGACTGGTCGGTGTTGCTCGAGGAGTTGGCCGTCGCGTTCGTCGACGCCACCGTCGAAATGGGCGGCATGCACGATGCCATCTTCCACAGCGATTTTGCCCAGCGGCGCGCAATTCCAGCGGCCGATCACCCAGTCAACCGGCTGACTGGCCTCATCCGTGCGGGTCAGCGGGCGGAAACATTCGCCGCCGTCGATCCCGAACCGACGGCTCGGCTGCTCTTTGCCGTCATTCATGAAACAGCCGACGCCGTGGCGGAAGGTCAGGATCGACAGCGGGCACTGGCAGCGATGCGCCGGATGTTGAGGCAATCACTGGGGGCGAAACCGTAGGAGGCATGCAATGGCCACGAACGATCGCGTGCTGGTCGTTGGCGGTACCAGAGGCACCGGTCTGCTGATCGCGCAATTGCTACTTAAACGCGGACAGCGCGTTCGTGTTCTTGCCCGCGATCCGGTTGCTGCCGCGACACGTCTGGATCCGGCGATCGAGGTGATCGCCGGCGACATCACCAGGCCCGAAACGCTCACTGCTGCGGTCGACAATGTCGACCAAATCGTCTTCACCGCAGGCGCCCGCAGTGGCCGCTACGCGCCGGAAAGCCTGGTCAAGGCAACAGATTACGAGGGCGTGCTGAACACTCTCGCCGCCGCGCAACTAAAGCGCTTCAAGGGCCGATTTCTCTACATGAACTCGATCGGCATCACGACGCCATCGCTGGGTGCAATGCTGATCAACCTGCTGAAGAGAAATACGCTCGTCTGGCGGCGACGCGCCGAAGAAGAAATCCGGGCGAGCGGCGTCGACTACACCATCATCCGCGTCGGTTTCCTGTCCAACGCCCCGGCCAATCAGAGACAGATAGACGTAAGTCAGGGAGCGCTTCCGCTTTCACTCAATCGACGAACCGGCCGCGCCGATGTCGCCGAAGCCTTCGCGGCGGCATTGCACCACCCGAACGCCTCCCGCGCGACGTTCGAAATCATCTGGGGCAAGGGCCACCAGCGCGAGAACTGGGACCAGCTCCTGGACGGTCTGAAACCGGACGCGGAAGCAGCCGGCACCCTCAACGGCTGACTGCGTCTGTCTTTCCCGCCGGCAGGTGAACCGTGAAAGTGGCGCCCTCGCCCACCTTGGACTTGATGGAAAGCCGCGCATTGTGGCGGGTCAGGATATGCTTGACGATGGCAAGGCCGAGGCCGGTACCCTTCTGGGCGCGGCTGGTGTCGACATCGACGCGGTAAAAACGTTCGGTAACGCGGGGAATATGCTCCTCGGCGATGCCGGGACCGAAATCCCTGAACGACACCGTGACTTCAGGCTGTGGCCCGGCATTCGATTCTTCGATCGACACGACGACCTTGCCGCCCGACTGGCCGTATTTGCAGGCGTTTTCGAGCAGGTTCTCGAACACCTGGAAAAGCTCGTCCCGATTGCCGGGTATCTCGACCGGCGATGCAGGCATTTCCTTGACGATGGCGACGCCGAACTCCCTAGCCAGCGGGTTGAGCGAGTCGATGACGCCTTCCACCGTCTCGCGCACATCGACCCTGCTGCCGGGGCCGAGATACGGTTTCATCTCCAGCCGCGAAAGCGACAGGAGATCGTCGATGAGCCGCGCCATCCGCCCGGTCTGCTTCTGCATGATCTGCAGGAAGTTTTCGCGCGCGACGGCATCATTCTTGGCCGGACCGCGCAGCGTCTCGATGAAGCCGGCGATCGACGCCAGCGGCGTGCGCAGTTCGTGGCTCGCATTGGCGATGAAGTCGGCACGCATGCGATCGATGCGGCGTGCTTCGCTCTGATCCCTGAAAATGAGCACGAACAGGCCGATGTCGCTGCCGACCGGTGTCGCAACCACGCGGAAGACCCGCTCGACGGGCACGCGCTCGGCATAGTCGATGGCGCCCGGCATGCCGCTGGCAAGAACCCCGCGGATCAGTTCCTGCATTTCCGGCGCACGGAATTTCATCTGCAGGATCATGCCCTGCCCGATACTGCCGAACGACACCGCCGCGGCGGCGTTGGCATGGACGACAAGACCGTTCTCGTCGAAGACGAAGAGCGGATCGGGAACCGCTGCAGCGAGGTCGGCAACCGGCAGGTTATCGAGCGCCGGCGCGCCCGAGCCCACGGCATGGTCGGCGCGGCGCTGGCTGATGGTGCGGCGCGGCGCAAGGGCTGCGACTGCAATGATGACGGCCAGCGCAAGCACGCTCATCCACAGTGGCGGGCGTGTGGCGAGATGCAGGGCACAGACGACACTCGCTGCGGCAACCAGCGTCCAGCGGGCCTCGAACAGCCGTTCGAAGACGACGGTTGTCGCCCGCCTTGGATGACCGTTCCTGGCTTCCTCGTCCATCAGCAATTCCCGCCGCCTGCCAGTGATAACCCTGTCCGCAATTCCGGCTGGACCGGGTCAGGGCCACCCAATAGCATGTCGCATCCTTCATGAAAGGCATGTGGCGATGAAAAATGAAAAAGGCGCCGGCGGCGCGGCCGGTTCGTCAGTGGTCACGGTCAGGATCGGCAAGAAGGAACGGATCTTCGACATCGACAATCCGAAACTGCCGGACTGGGTCGACAAGAACGCGCTGTCCTCGGGCGGCTATCCCTACGAGAAGAAGCTCGACCGCGACGAATATGACGAGACGCTGGAAAAGCTGCAGATCGAGCTGGTCAAGCTGCAGGCCTGGCAGCAGGCGACCGGCGAACGCGTGCTGGTGCTTTTCGAAGGACGCGACGCCGCCGGCAAGGGTGGCGCGATCGACGCGACGCGCGCATACATGAACCCCAGGAACGCGCGCAATGTCGCATTGCCCAAACCGTCCCCGGCCGAGGCCGGGCAATGGTATTTCCAGCGCTACGTGGCGCAGTTCCCGACGTCGGGCGAGTTCGTCACCTTCGACCGTTCCTGGTACAACCGCGCCGGTGTCGAGCCGGTGATGGGCTTCTGCACACCCGAGCAGAATGCGCGCTTCCTGATGGAGGCCGAGCATTTCGAGCGCATGATCGTCAATGACGGTATCCATTTCTTCAAGTTCTGGCTCGACATCGGCCAGGAGATGCAGCTGAAGCGGTTCCACGACCGGCGCCACAGCCTGCTGAAGAACTGGAAGTTCTCGCCCATCGACATCGCCGGCATGAACAAATGGGACGATTACACCAAGCGCCGCGACGAGATGCTGGAACATACGCACAGCGACCACGCGCCGTGGATCATCATCCGTGCCAACGACAAGCGCCGCGCCAGGATCGAACTGATCCGGCGTATCCTGTCGAAGATCCCATATGACAAGCGTGACGCCAAGGTGATCGGCACCGCCGATCCGAAGATCATCGGCGAAGGGCCGGAATTCCTGAACCTGTGAGCCCGCTTCCGCCCGAAAGCGGAAGCGGCACCTGCGCAACCATCGATTGACTGCGGCTTGTCTAAGGAGCCGCGCGGCGGCGTGCGGAGCGATAATGGGGCGTCTTTTCCCAATGATGCGGATCACGGTAAAGCTGCCAGAGCGCACGCCAGGCAGCGACCGACATCATCAGCCAGTAGACGGGCATGAACGCCACGACGCGCCAGAAGCCCCTCCGTTCCTTGTCCGACAGGGTTCTCCAACCCAGCAACAGGAAAGACAGATAGCCGAGGCAGATGCTTGCGATATCCAGTCCGAGCATGATCGACTGGCCGGTGCCGCTGACGCGCTCCAGCACCAGATTGACGGCCAGGAATACGGCGCTGGCGGCCAGAAGAGGATGCAGAAAAGCCGAGGCCAGCATGCCGGCGAACAGAATCTGGGCGATCGCGAAAGAGCGAAAGCCGAGTTCGCGCTTCAGCCGCAGCGGATTACGCATATGCACCAGCCAGGTTTGCGCCCAGCCCTTGAACCAGCGTGTGCGTTGCCGCCCCCAAGTCGCAAAATCTTCCGGACCGTCTTCATAGGTGGGAGAGTTGATTGTTTCCGTGCGGTAGCCGAAGCGGGCAAGCCGAAGGCCGAGATCGGCATCCTCGGTGACGTTGTATGGATCCCAACCGCCGACCTCCTCGAGCACCGATCGCCGAAAGTGATTTGAAGTGCCGCCCAACGGCAGCAGCAACCGCTGACCGGCAAGCCACGGCAGAAGCCCGCGGAAAAGCGCCGCATATTCGAACGCGAACATGCGGGCAGTGATGCTCCTGTGTCCGTTGGCCACCTCCAGCGGCGCCTGCACGCATGCCAGGCTGCCATCGCTTGCCTCGAAGCGCTGCCAGGCCTCGATCAGTTGCAGCGGGTCCGGACGGTCCTCAGCATCGTAGAGGACCACATAATCGCCGCTCGCCGCCGGCAGCGCGTAGGCCAGCGCCTTAGGCTTGGTACGCGGCCCGAACACCGGCACTTCGATCACCTCGACCCAAGGGCGAAGCGGCTGCGCGCGGATCGCGGCGAGCGTGCCGTGATCGTCCGCCTCGCAAACCAGCTTGATCTCCAGCTTGCTGCGCGGCCACACGATATTGCCGAGAGCGACCAGCAGTTGCGGCACGATTTCGGTTTCCTTGTAGAGCGCTACCAGCACCGAATAGACAGGCATGTCCTCGGCAGCCATGGGCCTGGCGACGAATGGCGGCGAACCAGCCAGCGCGGGAATGGCGGCAAAGCGCAAGCCTATGCAGGCGATGAAGATGAATGACGAGACCAGATGAAAGCCGAGGAATGTGCTCGCCGGATGGGCAACCACAGCGAGAGGCAAGGCGACCGCCAAGACCCCGAGCAGGAAGCATTGCCACAAGTTGAGCACGAACCGCGCCGAACAGTCCGGTTGCGTTTCCCAAAGCCGATTTACCGCGCGCTGGCAGAGTGCCGCGCATGCCCGTTCGAAGAGGGCTTTGCGCAAGGCGGAGGGCGAGGCGATTCTAAGCCGCTGCCTCAGCTCCGGCGCCCGCAGCAGCCGGTGTTTCAATGCTGGCACGTCCAGGCGTTCGATCGCGGCGACGACATTCATGGCGACGTTTTCGCGCAGACCGACCGGCGCGGCGCCGGGCTGGCGGCCGAGCAGAGCCACGCTGTCGCTGTCACGCATGACAAGTTTTTCCGGGTCGATGCGATCGACGTAAGTGACACCGAGTTCGTCGGCCAGCGCGCGAAAGAGGGCGGCTTCCGAAACCATGCCGGAAGCATGCAGTTCCTGAAGCAGCGGCACGCCGTTGACACGGGCGCGCGTTGCGATGTGGGTGCGCGTCAGCCCGGAGATCGCCAGGCGATCGAAAATCCCCTCCCAGTCGTCCAGTTCTGGAAAATGCAGCGCCGCCTCGAGGCCGGAGGCGCGCTTGCCGGCTGTCGAAGGCTGCAAATCGCCCAACAGCGCCGGCTTCCGGTCTGCTGCACCTTCCGGCCGGTCGAACGGCATGCGGGTTTCCGCGAGGCTCATCGCGCAAATTCCAGATCAGGTGGAGCCCCGAGCAGTCCGCGTGTTTGTCATTTGTTCAGTCCGACCGCGCCTCACGCTGGCGGACGGATTTCGAGATACGGTCGCAGGCACGACAAAAGGTGCATGCCTCCCGCTTCGCCCAAGCAGCACAATCGCCGCAAGCGTTCTTCCCGATTAGTGGATAGGCAGCCCCCCAACCGCCTGACATAACCGTCCGATCAGTTCAAACCCGCCGTCTTCGCATCTAGATGGCAATCGCCAAGTCGAGATGTTGTTATACTTTATTTGGTGGATTTTCTTCTGTATCCGACCCTCTGTATTACAGTTTTGTAAAATGACCGGAACACTGTCAAGCTGTTTCGCCGCGTTGAATTCAACTTTGCGTCGTATCGTTTCATCGCATTGACAGCGGACCGCTGCCGGTATTGATTTCCGGCCACAGCGGCCTTGGCGCCGTCCCGGAGACCGAATTCGTGAAGCCTATCGCGGCCCTCTTCGCCTCGCTTTGGATCGCCTGCATCCTCGCCGGCAGCGCACAGGCGCAGGAGCCGTCGATCCCGGTTTTCTGGGATGCGCGGGAAAGGCTGGCCAAACCCGATATGACAGCCGTGCAGCGGGTGCGCTTCCTGACCACCACGGATTTCCCGCCTTTCAACTTCCTCGACGGTTCCGGGCGGCTCACCGGCTTCCATATCGACCTGGCGCGCGCGATCTGCGCCGAGCTCGACATCCTCGACAAGTGCCAGATCCAGGCGCTGCCATGGGGCGAACTCGACACCGCACTGGCCGACAAACAAGGCGAAGCGATCGTCGCCGGCATTTCCGTCACCGCCGAAACGCGCGCCAAATACGGCTTCTCACGGTCCTACCTGCAATTTCCGGCGCGTTTCGTGGTGCCGTCGGCTTCCACGATTTCCGAACCCGTCCATCAGCGATCGGCAGGCAAGCGCGTCGGCGTGATCGCCGGATCGGCGCATGAACGCATGCTGCGCGACTATTTCCCGGACGTCAAAGTGGTCACCTACATCAAGCAGGAATGGGTCTTCGACGACCTCAAGGCCGGCAAGATCGACGCTGCGTTCGGCGACGGAATGCGGCTCGCCTTCTGGCTTTCCGGCTCCGATTCGAGTGCCTGCTGCCGCTTTGCGGGCGGTCCTTACCTGGCGCCGGAATATCTCGGCACCGGGCTTGCCGTCGCGACGGTCAAGGACGATCCGCTGCTTGCGCACGCATTCGACTACGCGCTTCAGCAGATCAACGTGAAGGGCATTTTCGCCGAACTCTACCTGCGTTATTTCCCGGTCAGCTTTTTCTGAACGGCAGCATCAGGCCCCAGAAAAGCCGCGCCGGCCCGGCGCCGCGATAGGCGGTAAGGCCGATGTCGATGGCCTCATGTCCGCGTTTCGGCTGCGGCACATAGGTGCCGAACAGCCGGTCCCAGAACGGGAAGTTGAAGCCGTAGTTGGAATCGGTCTCATCGCGCTCGCTGGAATGATGGACCCGGTGCATGTCGGGCGTCACCAATACTCGCCGCAAGGTCCGATCGGTCGTTGCGCTCAGCCTGATATTCGAATGGTTGAACATCGAGGTGGCGTTCAGCACGATCTCGAAAACCAGGACCGACAGCACCGGCGCGCCGAGCGCCACGACGATCGCCGCCTTCCACAGCATCGAGAGCAGGATCTCCAGCGGGTGGAACCGCAGTCCGGTCGTCACGTCGAAACCGGTGTCGGCATGGTGCATGCGGTGGATACGCCACAGCAGCGGTATCTTGTGGCTCGCCACATGTTCCAGCCAGACGGCGAAGTCGAGGACGACGAAGGAGAGAACACCGGCAACAAGACCGTCGACGCCCAGCCATCGCAGCAGGCCCCACTGGTTGACCTCGGCCCAGACGGCCGCCCCGACCGCCGCCGCGGGAAAGACGATGCGCAGGATCGCCGACGAGATCAGCACCATGGAAAGATTGGTCAGCCAGCGCCTGGTCTTAAGCGCGCCGGTCATCTCAAGCCGTTCAAGGCGCGGCGACCACAATTCGAAGGCTGCAAGCGAGCCGAAGATCAGCAGGAACGCGGCAATGCGGATGACCGGCTCGGATACGGCAAGGCCAGCCATCGCCACGCCGTTCAGGTCAGCATGCGATGGCGCGCCTTGGAGGCCCGCTCGATCGCATCCGCCGTCTCGTCGTCGAGAGTTAGATGCTGGCGCAGCCGCTGCATGATGCGCACTTCCTCCATGCGCATCTCGAGATCGACGCTGGCGACTTCCATGGCAAGTGCATAAGCCGTGTCATGCAGGCGTTCGGGGATGGCCTTGCGCGCCCGTTCCAGAATTCCGTCCAGGCTCTTCCCGTCATGCAGCAGCTTCTGGCAGTCCTTGGCAATGGCGATCAGCTTGCCTTCGTCGAAATCGACAAACACCGGCCAGGACCTCGTCACCAGCCCGATCCGAGCCAGTTCGTCGTCGGTCATGTCGCGATCGGAGGCCGAGGTGATGACCATCACATAGATCAGCGCCTCGTGGGCGGTCAGTGAACGCATGTCTTCTCCCGTGGATGAAGTACCGAAGTTAGGAACGCGACCCTTAAGCCGCAAGGAAAAACCGCCGCGATCGTTGACGCTTTTGGCCGCGGCGCATAAAGCAGGCGCGCCTGCCCGGCTACAGCAGGAAAACAGGACGAATGGAATGCCACAAACCGGTTCCGACACGATCCAATTGACGCCCGAGATGATCGCGGCAGCCGCGGAAAGCCGCGCCTGGCCGTTCGAGGAAGCACGGAAGATCGTCGACCGCTACAAACGCTCCGGCTTTCCCGAAACAGTCCTTTTCGAGACCGGCTACGGTCCGTCCGGCCTGCCGCACATCGGCACGTTCGGCGAGGTGGCACGCACCACCATGGTGCGCCATGCCTTTCGCGTGCTGACCGAAGACAAGGTGAAGACGCGGCTCCTGTGCTTTTCCGACGACATGGACGGCATGCGCAAGATCCCGGACAACGTGCCCAACCGGGACATGCTGAGCGCGCATCTGCACAGGCCGCTGACGAGCGTGCCGGACCCGTTCTCGAACGAATATCCGTCCTTCGGCGACCACAACAATGCGCGGCTGCGGCGTTTCCTCGACACCTTCGGCTTCGATTACGAGTTCGCCAGCGCCACCGAATATTACAAGTCGGGCCGTTTCGACGAAGTGCTGCTGCGCGCAGCCGAGCGCTACGACGACATCATGAAGGTGATGCTGCCGACGCTCGGCCCCGAACGGCAGGCGACCTACAGCCCGTTCCTGCCGATCTCGCCCACCACCGGCCGCGTTCTCTACGTGCCGATGAAGCATGTCGACGCCAAGGCCGGCACCGTGACCTTCGAGGACGAGGACGGAACCGAGACGACGCTGCCGGTCACCGGCGGTGCAGTGAAGATGCAGTGGAAGCCGGATTTCGGCATGCGCTGGGCAGCGCTCGGCGTCGACTTCGAAATGTTCGGCAAGGACCACCAGACCAACGCGGCGGTCTACGACCGCATCTGCGAGATCCTCGGCGGCCGCGCGCCGGAGCATTTCGTCTTCGAACTGTTCCTCGACGAGAACGGCCAGAAGATTTCGAAGTCGAAAGGCAACGGCCTCACCATCGACGAGTGGCTTACCTACGCGACCACCGAGAGCCTGGCGCTCTATATGTTCCAGCGCCCGCGGCAGGCGAAGAAGCTATATTTCGACGTCATCCCGAAGGCGGTGGACGAATACTATTCCTTCCTCGCCGCCTATCCGCGTCAGGACTGGAAGGAGCGCCTCGGCAATCCGGTCTGGCACATCCACAACGGAAACCCGCCGGTGATTGACCTGCCGGTGAGCTTCGCGCTCCTGCTCAACCTTGTGAGCGCCTCCAACGCGCAGAACAGCGCCGTGCTGTGGGGGTTCATCACGCGGCATGCGCCGGGCGTGACGCCTGCCACGCATCCGGAACTCGACCGGCTGGTGGGCTATGCGATCCGCTACTTCGAGGATTTCGTGCGGCCCACGAAGGTCTATCGCGCCGCGGACGACGTGGAGCGCGAGGCGCTGGCGCAGATGTCGGAAGCGCTCGGCGGTCTTCCTGCCGACGCCGACGGCGTGGTGATCCAGAACGCGTTGCTGAATGTAGCGCGTGCCATCCCGCGCTATCAGGATCACTCGAAGCAGAGCCCGGAAGGCGGGCCGGGTGTCTCGGGCGCCTTCTTTCAGATGATCTACCAGGTGCTGATCGGACAGGAGCGTGGGCCGCGCTTCGGCTCCTTCGTCGCGCTCTACGGCATCGAGGAGACGCGCGCGCTGATCGACAAGGCGGTGGAGGGAAAGCTCGCGGCCTGATCCGAACTGGCAGGCCGAGCGTTTCGTTGCGGGCTACTGCGCCGGCAACTCGGGAATGACGGCAGGCTCGGCCGGAACCAGCGTGGCGGCTGGCGGCAAACCGGCCGTACTCGGCGGCGGGCCGAAGATGCCTTTCGCCGCCGACCGGGTCTTCTGGCCGAGTTCGGCAAAAGGGCCGCCCGGAGCGGCGCGGGCCCAGCCGTTTTCGACCAGCCACTCGCCGACATTCTGCTTGCCGACACGGCATTCGGCGGTAACGGCGCCGCTCGCTGTTTCCGGCGGTACGGCACAGGTTACGGCTCGACCGCGCAGGAAAGCACGGAACGCGGCGCGGGCACGCACTCCGCACGGCCAGCGCTCGCCCTTGAAATCGCACACCTCACCGGCACCGACCGTGTCCGTTCCGGCTATGGTCACTGCATAGCCCATCGCCTCGAACGTGCCGGCAGTATCGGCGACGGGGCGATAGAGCGTGGTGCCTTCCCAGTCGTCCGGCCTTTTCGGCGGTGGCGGCTGGCTGATTTCGCTCAGCGGCTTGCGCGGTCCGACCCGCTGATACCCGGCGGTGGTCTCGGGCGACGGCTGCGTTTGCGCCTCCGGCTGCTCGACGGCGGCACCGGAGCCGGATTCGTCCGCCGGCGCCTCGGCATCGGGCTCCAGCATGTCCATCATTGCTGGGTCGATCTCTTCGACGGATATCGTCGCCGATTCAGCGTCGGAAATGTGGCGTCCGCCGGCAACGATGCCCAGACAGAGAAGCGCGATCGACGCCACGGCGCCAAGGGCGATGGCTGGTCGCATGCCTGGCCTACTGGCTCGCCCAGACGATGCGCGCAACCCACTCCACCTCGGGAACCGGGATTTCACGGTTCGGATGATCGGGGTTGAGCGACAGAAGTTCGATCGCTTTCGGCGACCGCCGCGCCAATATCTTGGCCATCACCTCGCCGCCGAGCGTCTTGACGACAACCCTGTCGCCCTTGTGCACGGTGGCTCCCGGCTCGACGATCAGCACGTCGCCGTCGCGGTAGAGCGGCAGCATGGAATCGCCCTGGACTTTCAGCGCATAGGAATTGTCACCCGACCGCAGTGGCGGCTCGACGATGTCGAAACCCTGCCCGACCGGAAAGCCGCCATCCTCGAAGAAGCCGCCGGCGCCGGCCTGCGCGAAACCCAAAAGGGGAACCGACTGGCCCTGGCGCGGCAATGCGCCCGAGGGCTGCTGGGGCTTGCCTTCGACAAGACCGAGGAATTCGTCGAGCGATGCACCCGTCGCCTCGATGATCTTGGCGAGCGACTCGGTCGACGGCCAGCGCGGACGGCCGTCCGACGACAGCCGCTTCGACTTGTTGAAGGCCGTCGAATCGAGCCCGGCACGCTTGGCGAGCCCAGATGCCGACAGCGAATAACGTTCGGCCAAGGCGTCGATCGCAGCCCAAACGCGCTCATGCGAGAGCATGGCTGTGCTCCCCCTGAAAACAGGAAAAAATACCTTTTTAACTATCTAACGCGGCCAACATGACTTGTCCAGAAAGAAAGGCGCGGATTGCAGGCCTGCACCTGAATATCGACACATCCTAGCCCAGTTCCACCAATGGGCCGAAGAAGCCAAGGATCGATCTGAGCTTGCCGCTCGCGAGATCGATTTCGACGATGTCGATCCCGGGTAGTGTCGTCCCGTCGCTCTGGACAAGGTGCCAGGCAAACCTGGCCCGATCGTGGTGCACGTCAACCACGCTGGTGCGAGCAATCCGCGCTCCAGGCCTGGTCGCCAATACCTGTTCGATATGAGCGGCAAGTGCCTCATGACCCTCCACATCTGTTCGCGGATCGACATAGGTCGCCTCAGGCGTCAAAACCTCCCGCAGGACAGCCAACCGTTTTTCCCGGTCAGGTTCCGACCACGCCGAGCAATAGAGATCGACAGTCTCTTCCAATGTCATTGTCGTCCTCACTTGCAATACCCGCGCAAGGCAAAGCAGTCGCTGAATGGGATCAAGACGATCTTGGCACCATACCGCACCGCAGCCACCATTCAGCCCTGCTTCGCCAATTCGCGCAATCTGCCATGCGAGGCCATGAAGATCTTTTCCGCCTCGGTCGGCGGGCGCGGCGTGATCCTGTGACCGAGCCTGCCGATCACCTCGTCGATCTGCATGAAACTGCGGTTGCCGAAGTCGTAGATACCTGCGGTGGTCATCACCAGCGCCGCGGTCCGGCCGTCCTCGAGCACGAAACGGTGGCGGCCGATGACCTGGGTATCCTCCCAGGTCTCGACGGTGGAGACGACCTCGAATTTCTTCCACAGCCTGATCTCGCGGACATAGACCGCCTGCAGCCCGCCCATCATCGGCGCCCAGCCGTTCTGGCGGGCGAGGCCAAGCAGCCCGGCGCGCATGAAGATGTCGATGCGGCCGACATCGGCCAGCATCATGTAGCGCGCATTGTTGAGGTGCAGGTTGGTATCGATATCGGTCGGCAGGCAGCGGAAGGTCAGCCGGCTCTCTTCGCCCATACGGTAGCGGCCGCGGCGTTTCGCGGTGAGCGCCATCCTGGCGAGGCGTGCCCAGACATACATGGGAAACTCCGTTCTTCCTTCTCCCCGTTCACGGGGAGAAGGTGGTCGGAAGGACCGGATGAGGGCAGCGCGAACATCTCCAGCGCGTATGCCCGCCCCTCACTTGCCTCCTGAGCCTGTCGCCGGGCGGCATCCTCTCCCCGCAGACGGGGAGAGGAAAACTCATCCTGGTTACGCCGCCTTCTTCGCCTCTTGCTTCGCATAAGGATCGAAACGCTCGTAGAACGTCTCGCCCTTGTCGGCCAGGTCGACGAGCAGCTTCGGTGCCTTGAACTGGCTGCCGTATTTCTTCTGCAGGCCCTTGGCGATCTTGACGAAGGCCTTGGCGCCGATGCCGTCGATGTAGGACAGCGTGCCGCCCGTATAGGGCGCGAAGCCGAAGGCGAGGATCGAGCCGACGTCGGCCTCGCGCGGGTCGGTGACGATGCCCTCTTCCATGACGCGCGCCGCTTCCAGCGCGATGGTTGCGAGGAAGCGCTGCTTCAGTTCGTTGACGTCGACCCTGTCGGGATCCTGCTGCTTGTAGAGATCCTTCAGGCCCGCCCACAGATGCTTCTTGGCGGGCTTCGCCGGATAATCGTAAAAACCCTTGCCGTTCTTGCGGCCGCGGCGATCGTGCTTGTCGACCAGCGTGTTGATCAGCGCAAACTGCTCCTTGTCAACCGCCTTGTCGCCGAGATCCCTGATGGTCTGCTTCATGATCTTCTGGGCAAGGTCGATCGCCGTCTCGTCGGTCAGCGCCAGTGGGCCGACCGGCATGCCGGCCATCTTGGCGGCGTTCTCGATCATCGCCGCCGGCACGCCCTCGATCAGCATCTGGAAGGCTTCCGCCATATAGCGCAGCACGCAGCGGTTGACGTAGAAGCCGCGCGTGTCGTTGACGACGATCGGCGTCTTCTTGATGGCCCGGACATAGTCGATTGCGACGGCAAGCGCCTTGTCGCCAGTCTTCTTGCCCAGAATGATCTCGACCAGCATCATCCTGTCCACCGGCGAGAAGAAGTGGATGCCGATGAAATTCTTCGGCCGCGCCGAGTTCTTCGCCAGGCCTGTGATCGGAATGGTCGAGGTGTTGGAGGCGAACGTCGCCGACGACTTCAGCACGGCTTCCGCCTTCTCGGTCGCCACCTTCTTGACCTCGGAATCCTCGAACACCGCCTCGATGACCAGGTCGCAGCCATCGAGCGCCGCATAGTCTGCGGTCGGCGTGATCAGCGACAGAAGCTTCTCCTTCTCCTCCGGCTTGGCGCGGCCCTTCTTGACCTGCTCCGAGATCAAATTGTCCGAATGCGCCTTGCCCTTGTCGGCCGATTCCTGGTCGCGGTCGAGCAGCACCACCGGGATGCCGGCCTTGGCCGTCACATAGGCGATGCCGGCACCCATGAAGCCGGCGCCGAGCACGCCGATCTTCTTGAACTTGCTGTCGAGCACACCGGCCGGACGGCGCGCGCCCTTGTTCAGTTCCTGCAGCGACACGAACAGCGAGCGGATCATCGCCGCTGCTTGCTTCGTCTGCAGGATTTCGGTGAAGTAGCGCTGCTCGATGCGAAGCCCGGTGTCGAACGGCACCAGCAAGCCTTCATAGACGCATTTCAGGATGGCGCTGGCAGCCGGGTAGTTGCCGGAGGTCTCGCGGCGCAGGATGGCGATTGCCGGCGGCCACAGATTGGCGCCCGCGGCCGAGTAGATCGGGCCGCCGGGCAGTTTGAAGCCCTTCTCATCCCAAGGCTGCACAGGCTTGAGGCCGTTCCTGATCATCGCCTTGGCGGTCTCGACCAGCTTCGCCGGCTCGGCGATCTCGTGGATCAGGCCCATGGCCTTGGCCTTCTGCGGCGTCAGGCTCTGGCCGGAGGTCAGCATCTGCAGCGATTCCTGCGGCTGCGCCAGGCGCGGCACGCGCTGGGTGCCGCCGGCGCCTGGGAAGATGCCGACCTTTACTTCCGGCAGGCCCATCTTCACCTTTTCGCTGTCGGCCGCGACACGGCCATGGCACGCCAATGACATTTCGAAGGCGCCGCCCATGCAGGTGCCGTTGATCGCCGAAACCCACGGCTTGCCCGATGTCTCCAGCTTGCGGAACAGCCCGGTCATGCGGCCGACATTGTCGAACAGGAATTTCACCGCCTTCTGGCCGTCCTTTGCTTTCTCCGCCTCGAACAGGTCGAGCATGCGGCGCATCATGGTGAGGTCGGCGCCGCCCGAAAACGTCTCCTTGCCCGATGTGATGACGGCGCCCTTGATGGCGGGGTCCGAAGCGACCTTGCCGACGATCTGGTCAAGCTCCTCGATGACGCTCTCGTTGAAAACGTTCATCGATTTTTCCGGCATGTCCCAGGTGACGAGCGCAATGCCGTCGGCGTCGACGTCGAGGGTGAAATTCTTGTAGCTCATCGGGAACTCCCGTCCTGTTCGGAAAGTGCTGTCCAAGTCGCGGCATCCGCGTGAACGGCAAGGTTGAATTTGTGCAGCCGCACGCTCATCACGCCGGCGACGACCGCCGGATCGGCGGCGATGAATTTTTCAGCTTCCTCGCGCGAATTGGCGAGGAAGATGCCAATGCCCATCACGTCCGGATGCATGTGGCCGTCCGCCTGGTATTCGTCCGAGCGGCCTGCCAGCAGCATGTTGCCGGCCGCCGCCTCGCGCTGCAGCATCTCGAAATGCGCGCCGACCGCCTGCCGCTCGGCATCCGTCCACCTGGCGGGATCGCGCAGATCCTCCCGCAGGGTCAGGATGAGCATGAAGGGCTGGCGGCCGTCGCTCATCGTTTTCAGACGCGCTCGATGATGGTCGCGGTCCCCATGCCGGCGCCGATGCAGAGTGTCACCAGCGCGGTGTTGAGGTCACGCCGCTCCAGTTCGTCGAGCACGGTGCCAAAGATCATCGCGCCGGTGGCGCCCAGCGGATGGCCCATGGCAATCGCCCCGCCGTTGACGTTGATCTTGTCGTGCGGAATGTCGAACGCCTGCATATAGCGCAGCACGACGGAAGCGAAGGCCTCGTTGAGCTCGAACAGGTCGATGTCCTCGAGCTTCATCTTGGCGCGCTTCAGGAGCTTCTCGGTCACGTCGACCGGACCGGTCAGCATGATCGCCGGCTCCGAGCCGATGTTGGAGAAGGCGCGGATGCGCGCGCGCGGCTTGGCATCGAGCGTCTTGCCTGCCTTCTTGGAGCCGAGCAGCACGGCAGCGGCGCCATCGACGATGCCGGACGAATTGCCGGCATGATGCACGTAGTTGATCTCCTCCACTTCCGGATGCCGCTGGATGGCGACGGCGGAGAAGCCGCCCATCTCGCCCGGCATGGTGAAGGACGGATTGAGCGACGCCAGCGCCTGCATGTCGGTGGTCGGCCGCATGTGCTCGTCATGATCGAGGATGATCAGGCCGTTCTGGTCCTTCACCGGGATGACCGAGTTCTTGAAGTACCCCTTTTCCCAGGCTTTTGCGGCGCGCTTCTGGCTCTCTACGGCGTACGCATCGACGTCGTCGCGCGAAAAACCGTATTTCGTGGCGATCAGGTCGGCGGAGACGCCCTGCGGCACGAAATAGCCCGGCAGGCCGACCGACGGGTCCATGAACCAGGCGCCACCCGACATGCCCATGCCGACGCGCGACATCGATTCGACGCCGCCGGCAATCACGATCTCGTCCGCCCCTTGAGCGATCTTGGCGGCGCCGAAATTGATGGCGTCGAGACCCGAGGCGCAGAAGCGCGAGATCTGCATGCCCGGAGCTTTGTTGTCGTAACCGGCCTCGAAGGCTGCCGAGCGCGGGATCACCGAACCGGCCTCGCCGACCGGGTCGACGCAACCGAAGATGATGTCGTCGACGGTTCCCGTGTCGAGACCGTTGCGGTCGCGCACCGCTTCCAGTACCTTGGCGCCGAGACGCACCGCCGGCACTTCGTGCAGCGAACCGTCCTTCTTGCCGCGTCCGCGCGGCGTGCGCACGGCGTCATAGACAAATACGTCAGCCATTTTTCTGCTCCTTGGTTCCGGTGCGGCGGCTCAGAGAGAGCGCGCGATCAGCACCTTCATGATCTCGTTGGTGCCACCATAGATGCGCTGGACGCGGGCGTCGCGGTACATGCGGGCGATCGGATATTCATTCATGTAGCCATAGCCGCCGTGCAATTGAAGGCATTCGTCGACGATCTTGCACTGCAGGTCGGTCAGCCAGTATTTCGCCATCGACGCGGTGACCGGGTCGAGCCCGCCATTCAGGTGGCGCTTGACGCAATCATTGTAGAACACGCGGCCGATGGTGGCCTCGGTCTTCAGCTCGGCCAGCTTGAACTGAGTATTCTGGAACTCGACCACGGCCTTGCCGAACGCCTTGCGCTCCTTGACGTAGTCCACGGTGACAGCAAGCGCCCGCTCGATCATGCCGATGGCCTGGCCGGCGATCAGAAGGCGCTCCTGCGGCAGTTGCTGCATCAGCTGGACGAAACCCTGGCCTTCCTCGTGGCCGAGCAAGTTGGCGGTTGGCACGCGCACGTCGTTGAAGAACAGTTCCGAGGTGTCGTTGGCCTTGAGGCCGATCTTGTCGAGGTTGCGGCCGCGCTCGAAGCCCTCGACCTCGTCGGTCTCGATAACGATCAGCGAGGTGCCCTTGGCGCCCTTGGTCGGATCGGTCTTGGCCACCACGATGATCAGATTGGCGTTCTGGCCATTGGTGATGAAGGTCTTCGAACCGTTGATGCGGTAGTGGTTGCCGTCCTTCTCGGCGCGGGTCTTGACGCCCTGCAGGTCGGAGCCGGCGCCGGGTTCGGTCATCGCGATGGCGCCGATCAGTTCGCCGCTTGCCATCCTGGGCAGCCACTTCTTCTTCTGCTCCTCGGAGCCGTAGTGAAGGATGTAGGGCGCGACGATGGAATTGTGCAGGGCGATGCCGAAACCGTCGACGCCGACATGGCCGATCGCCTCGGCAATTGCACTCTCATGCGCATAGGTGCCGCCGGCGCCGCCATATTCTTCCGGCATCGAGGCGCAGAGCAGGCCGGCCGCGCCAGCCTTTTCCCAGGCGGAGCGTTCGACGATCTCGTTCTTCTCGTAGGTGTCGTAATGCGGCGCGATTTCTTCCGACAGGAAACGCGACGCCATGTCGTAGAGCATGGTGACTTCGTCGGCCGCCCATACGGGTTTGGGGAGTTCGAGTATGTCGGCGGGATTGGTTGCCATGCTCAGAAACCTCTCGTTCCAGAGGTCAGCGCTTCACGTTGCCCCCCTCTGTCCTGCCGGACATCTCCCCCACAGGTGGGGAGATTGGCCGGCCGCATTCCTGGCGCACATCTTGCACCGTTGAAGTCTGGCGGGAGCGAACATGACAGCCAATCTCCCCCCTTGTGGGGGAGAT
Organism: Mesorhizobium sp. ZC-5; assembly: GCF_025753855.1. Classification (GTDB taxonomy): domain Bacteria; phylum Pseudomonadota; class Alphaproteobacteria; order Rhizobiales; family Rhizobiaceae; genus Neomesorhizobium. Next base: position 89,592 of record NZ_JAOWPT010000013.1, on the reverse strand, counting down.
GTCCGGCAGGACAGAGGGGGGCAACGTAGGGCACCTATCGATCCTCGTCAGCTATCTGCCAATCCTGCTCAAAACGCCTCCGCCGGCAGCGCCATCAGCGTGTCGGCGCCGGTCGAGATGCGGGCGAGATGCGCCGCGGTCTCCGGCATGACACGCTCCATGAAATAGCGGCCGGTGACCAGCTTGGTTTCATAGAACGACGATTCTCCGTTGGCGCCCTCGGCCAGCTTGCCTTGCGCGCTCTTCGCCATCTGCGCCCACATGTAGCCCAGCGCGACAAGGCCGAAGAGATGCAGATAGTCGGTCGAGGCCGCGCCCGCATTGTCGGGCTTCGCCATCGCGTTCTGCATCAGCCACATGGTGGCCGCCTGCAAATCGTTGAGGCCCTTCTTCAGCGCCTTGGTATAGGGCGCCATATTCTCGTCCGAACGGTTTTCCTCGCAGAACTCGCCGACTTCCTTGAAGAAGGCCTGCACGGCGCGGCCGCCGTTCAAGCCCAGCTTGCGGCCGACGAGGTCGAGTGCCTGGATGCCGTTGGCGCCTTCATAGATCATGGCGATGCGGGCATCGCGCACGAACTGGCTCATGCCGTGCTCTTCGATATAGCCATGGCCGCCGAACACCTGCTGCGCCATCACCGCATGGTCGAAACCCTTGTCGGTCAGCACGCCCTTGATGATCGGCGTCATCAGTCCGAGCAAGTCGTCGGCCGCCTGGCTTTCCTTCTCGTCGCCCGAGCGGTGGGCAACGTCGGACTTGATCGCCGTCCACAGGATCAGCGCGCGGCCGGCCTCGTTGAACGACCGCATGGTCATCAGTGCGCGGCGGATGTCGGGATGGACGATGATCGGGTCAGCCTTCTTGTCCGGCGCCTTCGGGCCGGACAGCGAACGGCCCTGGATGCGTTCCTTGGCGTAGCTGACGGCGTTCTGGTAAGCGACCTCCGACACCGCAAGGCCCTGCAGGCCGACGCCTAGGCGCGCCTCGTTCATCATCACGAACATCGCCTTCAGGCCGCCATTGGCCTCGCCGATGAGATAGCCCTCGGCCTCGTCATAATTCATGACGCAGGTCGAATTGCCGTGGATGCCCATCTTCTCCTCGATCGAGCCGCAGGAGACCGCGTTGCGGTCGCCCAGTTCATCGCTGCCGTTCAGCTTGAACTTCGGCACGATGAACAGCGAGATGCCCTTGACGCCTTCCGGCGCACCCTCGATGCGGGCCAGCACCAGATGGATGATGTTTTCGGCCATGTCGTGCTCGCCGGCCGAGATGAAAATCTTCTGACCGGAGATCTTGTAGCTGCCATCACCATTCGGCACCGCCTTGGAACGCAGCAGGCCGAGATCGGTGCCGCAATGCGGCTCGGTCAGGTTCATGGTGCCGGTCCAGACACCCTCGACCATCTTCGGCAGGTATTTCTGTTTCTGCTCTTCCGAGCCGTGCGTCAGGATCGCGGCGATGGCGCCCTGGGTGAGACCCGGATACATCATCAGCGCCATGTTGGCCGAGGACATGTATTCGCCGACCGCCGAATGCACGGTGTAGGGGAGTCCCTGCCCGCCGAACTCAGTGGGAGCGGCGAGGCCCATCCAGCCGCCTTCGCGGTACTGGTCGTAGGCATCCTTGAAACCCTTCGGCGTCGTCACCGAGCCGTCGTCATGGCGCAAGCAGCCTTCCATGTCGCCGACACGGTTGGTCGGCTGCATGACGTTTTCGGCCAGCTTGGCGCCTTCGGCGAGAATCGCTTCGAGAATATCGGGTGTCGCGTCGGAAAAGCCGGGGAGATTCGAATAGCGCTCGTAACCCAGCACATCGTTCAGAACAAAAAGCGTATCCTGGACCGGCGCCCTGTAGATCGGCATGCGTCATCCTCCAACATGCATTGTCGGCCCGCACGCCTTTTCGAAGGCATGAGGCCACCGTTGATATGCATGTAGCAAATATTGACGTTTGCGTAAACGTCAATTTCTGGTGAGCGCAAATTTTCCTGCGGGAATCGGCTGGCCGTTTCAGCTCCCCAACAACAAAACGCCGCGCAAAGCGCGGCGTTCAATTCGAGGAAGGTCGTAACAGGCCTGCCGTCAGGCCGAGGCGCTGACCTTCTGGCGCTCGGCGAGCATGTGGCGCACGACCGACATGGCTTCGGTCAGTTCGCCGATTGCCTCGTCGATGGCCTGGCGCTGCTTCTGCAGGCGGCCGAGCTGTTTTTCGGACTTGTCGAGAGCCAGCTTGAGCTGCTTGGTGTTGGTGCCCGACGGATCATAGAGATCGATCATCTGCTTCACTTCGCGCAGCGAGAAGCCGACCTTACGACCGAGCAGGATGAGTTTCAGGCGGGCGTTGTCACGGCGCGAATAGAGCCGCGTCGCGCCTTCGCGCTTCGGATTGAGCAGGCCTTTGTCTTCGTAGAAGCGCAAGGTGCGCAGCGTCACATCATGCCGCTTGGCCATTTCGCCGATACGGATGAAGCCGTCCTGCGCATCCATGGCGATTTCATTCGTGTTGGCCGCAGCGTCGGCCGCCGTCATCAGTTTCATCATTTTTCGCTTTGCCCGGTTGTGGCGCCCGGCTTGGCCAGGGACGCACGAAGGGAAGCCGTGGGGCTCAGGGCTTCCATTCAAGGTTTCGACAATTCATCGCAAGCGGCGCGATCTGCATGCCGTTTACGTTTACGTAAATCATATAGTGGGTGGCCTTCCGCAACGCAAGCGACCGGAAAGGGCAACTGTGTCGCACCTTTTAACGCTTTCTTTGCAGCTTGGTAATTTTGGTTAACGGCTTGTTTACCACGATTGGGGAATTGTGCGCATGTCGGTGTTCCGTGGTTATCCTGTATCGAATTCTTCACGGCTTTTCGGATCGAGGGTGACAAGCCCTGGAAGACCATCTTCCGCCGTTGCGAGAACCGCGCGGCCGCGTTCGTTCCCGGCAGGGAATTTGGGAAAGCCGGAAGGGGCCGGCATCCTTTGGCAAACGGGCGTTTCGATGAACAGCAAGCGATCCTATCTCGATTCTCTCAATGCCGGGCGGCAGCGCCGACCATATACTTCGCTGGAAGACCTGAACCGCTCCCTCGAAAACCTGGAACAGCGGCTGGAGCGAAACCACGATCCGCGACCTGATCCGCGTACGCAGAGAGACGATCCCTATGCCCGGCCGCCGCGGATGCCGGCAGCGCGGCAGATGGCCGACAAGCCCTATCAGTCCCTCGCCCGCGACCTCGACCGGGTGCGCGGCCAGGAAGACGGCGTTGCCGCGGTCGGCAAGATTGCCGGCGAACTGAAGGGACTGCGCGAAGAACTCCGCCACCAGATGACGTCCGGATTGCGCCGCGAATTCGACAGCCTGCGCAAGGAGATCGCGCTCGCCTATTCCTCGCCGGCCTCTGCGAAAGCGGGAGCCGAACTCGGCGTCGAATTCGAACGCCTGTCGGGCGCAATCCACGAACTCTCCGAACGCAGCGACGACAAGAGCATCAACCTGCTGCGCCTCGAACTGGAGCAGGTGAAATCGGCGCTCGATATGCTGGCGCGCGAGGAGACCGTGCAATCGGTGGACCGGCGCTGGGACGATTTCGACCGGCGCTGGAGCGCTTTCGAGGACCGCATCTCGACCGGCGCGCTGCGTCATGGCGAAGATCCGGAAATGGCCGCGCTCAACAGCCGGCTCGAGCAGATCAACGAGGCGGTGAACAACCTGCCGGAATCGCTGTCGCTGCAGTCGCTGGAAGAAAAGGTGCGCATGCTGGCCGGCGCCGTCGATCATTTCGCGCGCCAGCAGGATCACCGCGGGCCGGACGCCTTCGCCCAGATCGAGGAGCGGCTCGACGAGATTTCCCGCGCTATCGTGGCATCCGCCGTTTCCACCCACCTCCCAACCCTCGATCCGCAACCCTTCGAACGCATCGAGGCGCGGATCACCTCGCTGGCAAGGCAGCTGGAGGAACTCGTCGACGAGCGGCCGAACGTCGAGGTCATCGACCGGCTGAACCTGTTGTCGCAGCGTGTCGACGAACTCGCCCTGCGCGCCGACCTGCCCGAACAGGCGGTCGAACGGCTGGCGCGGCAAGTCGCGACGATCGGCGAAAAGCTCGATCGCGCGCCTGCCGCGGCGGTCTCCGACCAGTTCCTGCAAGGCATCGAACAGCGCTTCGACATGCTGTCCGACATGCTCGACCGCCGCCAGGGCGATGCGATCGAGCACGGACAGGCGCTTTTCCGCGATCTCGAGCGCCGCCTCGACGAAGTGGCGGACCGGCTCGACCAGCGCACAGCTTCCGGCAGCCTCGACAACACCGGCATCATGCAAGCCATCGACCAGCGCTTCACCGATTTCGCGCGCAAGCTCGAAACCCGGGGCGGCACGGCGAGCGACGATGCCATTCGTGGTCTCGAAGCCCGTCTCGAAGACATTTCGGGCCGTCTCGACACCTCGGCCTCGCAGGTCGCAGGCATCGATCCCGACCTGATCCGCAATCTGGAAGCGCAGGTTTCCGGCCTGTCGGCGCATCTGGCGCGGCCGAGTTCGCCAATGCCGGAGTTCGAGGACATCGCGCCCCGCCTGGTCGACATCGAGAAGTCGATCGCCGGAAGCCGCGAGACCATTCTTGCCGCTGCGCGCAAAGCCGCCGAAGACGCGGTCCAGTCGCTTGCCGGCTCGAAGACCAACGCCGCCGCGGTCGCCGGCCTCGCCGAGGATCTTAAGGCGCTGGAGGGGTTGACCCGCCGCTCCGACGAACGCAACTCGAAGACCTTCGAGGCCATCCACGACACGCTGCTCAAGATCGTCGACCGGCTGGGTTCGCTGGAAACCAGCCCGGCAGCCGCGCCGGCGCAAAAGCTGTCGCTCGGCAATGCCCCGTCGATCGAAACCGCGGATTCGCCCGAGCCGGACAGCATCGACGCGGAAATGACCGCGAGAGGCTGGGGCGAACCTTCCGTCACGCGTTCGCCGGCGGAAGCCGCCGCCGCAGCAGCCGTAGCCGCGCTCAGCACCGACGATACGGTGGAGGCTGAACCTGGCGGCCGCATGCGCTCGATGCTGGGTGGATTGTCTCGGGCCTTCGGCGGCAAGAAGGAAGGCGAAGAGCCTGCGCTCGCCGGTTCCGAAGCACCGGCGATGGAAGCGCCGACCGTCGACCTCGACGAACCACTCGACCCGAAACTCGCCAACCGGCCGCTCGAGCCAGGATCGGGCGCGCCGGATCTCAGCGCCATCATGAAGCGCGTGCGCGACGAGCGCGGCCAGCCGGCGAGAGCCAGCGATACCGACGCCGCGAAGTCCGACTTCATCGCCGCGGCGCGGCGGGCAGCGCAGGCGGCGGCCGCCGAAGCCGACATGCTGAAGAAGAATTCGGAAACCGACAGCGGCGGCGGCCGGGTTAAACTCGGCTCGCTTTTCCGCTCGAAGCGCAAGACGATGCTCCTGTCGGCGACCGCGATCATGCTGGCTCTCGCCGGCATGCAGCTTGGCAAGGCCTTCCTCGCCGACGACAGGGAAGTGGCCCGCGTCGACGTGCCGCCGGCCGGCATCGCATCCGGGACCGCCGCGCCTGAAACTGCCGCGCCGCAGGAGCCGGCCGCGACATCGCAGGCCACCGAGCCGGAAGCGCCGGCGGTGCGCAAGGTGGATGCGGCCGAGCGCTCGCCGCTGGAGACCGCTGTGCCCGAGACCGCGGCGGACGACACGGCAACTGTGGCGCCCGAGGCCGCTTCCGAGCCGGAAATGGCCGGCGAGGAAGCAGCCGAGCCCCAGGCCGACACTGCCGACTCGGCGCCGCAAGCTGCTGACCTGCCACAAGCTGCCGACCTCAAGCCCGAACTTCAGGACGAGGACAGCGAAGGCGCCGACATGGAGCCGACCGCGAGCACCGAACCTCCAGCCTCGCCGCTCGCCACCGCCCCGGCGGTCAGCGCCATTGCGGTGCCGGTCGAGGCCGGTCCGGTGCCATTGCGCGAAGCCGCCGAAGCCGGCGACACCAAGGCGATCTTCGAGATCGGTTCGCGTTATGCGGACGGCCGCGGCGTCAAGACCGACATGAAAAAGGCGGCGGAGTGGTACGAGAAATCGGCGGAACTGGGTTTTGCCCCGGCGCAGTACCGCATCGGAAATTTCTACGAGAAGGGCCTTGGCGTTACCCGCGACGTGGCAAAGGCCAAGACCTGGTACCAGATGGCGGCCTCGCAAGGAAACGCCAGCGCCATGCATAATCTGGCCGTGCTGTTCGCGATGGGAGCCGACGGCGTCGCCGACAATGATTCAGCGGCACGCTGGTTCACGCAGGCCGCCGAGTTCGGCGTCAAGGACAGCCAGTTCAATCTCGGCATCCTCGCCGCCAAGGGCGTCGGCATCGAGCAGAACCTGGAAGAATCCTACAAATGGTTCGCGCTGGTCGCCAAGACCGGCGACCGCGACGCCGCCGCCAAGCGCGACGAAATCGCCAAGGCACTGCGGCCCGAACAGTTGGAGAAGGCCCGCGCCGCTGCCGAACTATGGAAGCCGAAAGCCGTCGACGCAGCGACGAATACGGTCGACATTCCCGACTCCTGGCAGGAGAGTGACGCCAAGACCGCCAGCATCGACATGAAGCAGGTGGTGCAGAACATCCAGCGTATCCTCAACAAGAACGGCTACGATGCCGGTGGCGCCGACGGCGTCATGGGCGACAAGACCAAGGCAGCGATCGCCGCCTTCCAGGGCGACAACGGCATGGACGCGACCGGCCTTGTCGACGAGAAGCTGGTCAAGCTCCTGCTCGAAAAGAAATGATTGCGGCGGCCCAGCGCCTCGGGACGCCGGGCTCGTCATCCCATTGGAAGTGCTGCGAATTTTTTTAACCAAGTAAGCCACAAAGTTTGACTTCGCCGCAATGTCGGCGCAACTACGAATTAGTCGTTCGTTACATCTCGTCAGGGGGCGAGAGCAGGCGCTAATTTCAGAGTTTGACGGGTGGGCATCTATCTCCCGATTGCCGAAATGTCTGTCAATGTTTTCGTGCTGCTCGCCATGGGCGCAGCGGTCGGATTTCTGTCGGGCATGTTCGGGGTCGGCGGCGGCTTCCTCATCACCCCTCTCCTGATCTTCTACAATATCCCGCCGGCGATTGCCGTCGCCACCGGCGCCAACCAGGTCATCGCTGCTTCCTTCTCCGGTGCGCTGGCGCACATGAAGCGCGGGACGCTCGACTTCAAGCTGGGCACCGTGCTGCTTGCCGGCGGTATCTTCGGTTCGACGATCGGCGCCTTCGTCTTCGCGCTGTTGCGCGCCGTCGGCCAGCTCGACCTGTTCATCTCGCTGCTCTACGTCGTGCTGCTCGGCACCGTCGGCGGCCTGATGATGGTCGAGAGCGTGCGCGCCATGCAGCGCACACGGTCGGGTGCGGCGCCGACCATGAAGAAATCCGGCCAGCACAACTGGATCCACAAGCTGCCGTTGAAGATGCGGTTTCGCACGTCGAAACTGTTCGTCAGCGTCATCCCCGTGCTGGGGCTCGGCGCGGGCATCGGCTTCCTCGCCGCCATCATGGGCGTCGGCGGCGGCTTCATCATGGTGCCGGCGCTGATCTACCTGCTCAAGGTTCCGACCAATGTCGTCGTCGGCACGTCGCTGTTCCAGATCATCTTCGTCGCCGCCTACACGACGCTGATCCATTCGACCGCCAACCAGACGGTCGACGTAGTGCTTGCCTTCGTGCTGATGGTCGGCGGCGTGGCCGGCGCGCAATACGGCGCCCGGGCTGGGCAGAAGCTGCGCGGCGAGCAATTGCGGGCGCTGCTTGCGGCGCTGGTGCTGGCGGTCGCGCTGCGGCTTGCCTTCGATCTTTTCGTCAGGCCGGCGAGCCTTTATTCGCTCACCGCACTGGGAGGCATCTGATGGCCTTCCGGCATCTCGCCTGGATCTGCCTCGCCGCGCTGCTGGCAAGCGGAAGCGCGCTGGCGCAGGAAGCCAATCCCGAAAGCATCGAGATCGGCCTTTCCACCGACCGCGTTTCGATCACCTCGGATTTCGCGGGCGCCGACCTGACGATCTTCGGCGCACTCAGCAATCCCGACCCGCTGATCAGCCGCCAGGGCCGCTACGATGTCATCGTCGTTCTGGAGGGCCCGGCGCGGCCCGTCGTGGTACGCCGCAAGGATCGCATTCTCGGCATGTGGATCAACACCAGGTCGGAAACCTTCCTCAACGTACCCATCTCCTACTCGGTGGCGACGACGCGCGCCTTCCAGGACATGACCAGCCCGAACAACTACAGGCGGCTTTCGCTGGGTGCCTCCAACATCTACATGGAGCCGGAAAACAAGCGGGCGGGACCGGTAACGATCCAGGAATTCACCGACGCGCTGCGCGATCGCAAGCAGGCCATCGGCCTCTACAACCATCGCATCGGCGGCGTGCAGTTCCTGTCGCAGAACCTTTTCCGCGCAACGGTGGAGCTTGCGCCCAACGTGCCCGTCGGCACCCACAAGGCGCGCGCCTTCCTGTTCCGCAACGGCCTCTTCATCAAGGAAACCTCGGCGCAGCTTGCCATCCTCAAGGCAGGCTTCGAACAGTCGATCTTCGTTGCCTCGCGCGACTATGGTTTTCTGTACGGCGTCTTCGCGGTGGCGCTGGCGATGCTGACCGGCTGGCTCGGCCGCATCATCTTCCGCAAGGATTGATCCTTTCCTTCGATAGAAGGGCAACTCACCCGGCATCGAACCGTGCAATCGGGGCGCTACAGCCAGCGCCGCACGCGCGATCGGTAGCCGCGGTAGGCATCGCCGAATTTGCGCTCGAGATAGGCCTCCTCGCGGGCCACCACGCCATAGCGGATGACGAGCGCGAAAGGCACCAGCATCACCAGCAGCCAGAGATTGTCGAACGCTATGGCCAGGCCGACCAGACCCAGCAGCATGCCGAGATAGATGGGGTTGCGCGTGAAGCGATACGGACCGCTCTCGACAATGGTGGCGGTCGGCAGGTTGGTGGGAACGCTCGAACCGGCCCTGGTCATGGTAACGATGGCCCAGGCGAACAGCGCCAGTGCAAGGGCAAACACCAGCCCTCCGAACCAACCTGCAGCCAGGCCAGCCGGAAGAAACGGCAAGGGCACGAGCCAGTCGAGCGCAAACCCCGCGATGACGGCAAGCCCCCACGCAAGCGGTGGCCGGACAATGACTTGAGCGGTATCAGCCGTGTCGTCCATGGCGGGAGTGAAACCAAGGTCCTTGGTTATGTCACCTTGCAGACTACCGTCAAACCACCTCCAAAGCTACGGCAGCCCTAAAGGATCACCCCGGCTGCAGCATGGAGCCGGCGATGGCATAGATGCGGCGCGCGCCCAGCAGATAGGCCATGAAGGCATCCCAGCTGAACAGGCCGGCATAGGCGCGATCGAGCACGTTGAGCGAACCCGTATAGGAGCCGAAGGCCGGCATGATCAGCCGGCTTCCATCGCTGGCGAAACAGCGCCGCCTCACCGAGCGGCCACGCTGCACGATGCGGGCGCATGGATGCAGGTGCCCGGAAATCTCGCCCCGGACAGGCACGGCGGACGGCTCGTGGCGAAACACAAGATTGCCAATGGCGAGTTCCTGCACGGTTTCGCCGGGCAGGCCTTCCGGCGCATCGGGATCATGGTTGCCGGCAACCCAGAACCAGTCGCGTCCCGCCATCAGCGCGGTGAGCCGGTCGCGGAAGATATCCGGCATGTGCGCGGCACCCTTGCCGTCATGAAAGCTGTCGCCAAGGCTGATCACCATCTGCGGATCGTAATGCGCCACCATCGCCTGCAGCCGAAGCAAGGTCGCCGCGGTGTCGTAAGGCGGCACGAAGGAGCCGCGCCGCGCATAGGCGGCGCCCTTTTCCAGATGCAGGTCGGAAACGGCGAGCAGGTCGAGTTCGGGGAAGTACAGCACGCCGTTCTGGTCGCAGACGGCGCGCTCGCCGGCGATCTCGATTTCCTCCGGTCTTGCCGCCTGTCCCACCGCGGGTTGGCTCATGCCGTGCCCATCGCTTCCTCGATCAGATCGTCCGCCGCCTCGGAAAGCAGCATCTCGTTCGCCTCGCCCGCCACCGCCTCCTTGCCGATCTCCATCATCACCGGCACGGCGAGCGGCGAAATGCGCTCCAGATCCTTATGCATGATTCGACCCTTGATGCGCGACAGCATCTCGGCAAGTCTGCTGACATCGAGCAGTCCCGACGCCGCGTCTATGCGTGTCGCCTGGAGCAGAATGTGGTCGGGCTCGTGCGAGCGCAGCACATCGTAGATCAGGTCGGCCGAGACCGTCACCTGGCGGCCGCTCTTCTCCTGGCCCGGATGCCGCTTTTCGATCAGCCCGGAAATCAGCGCGCAGTTGCGGAAGGTGCGCTTGAGCAGCCAGCTCTCGGCAAGCCAGGCGTCGAGATCGTCGCCCAGCATGTCTTCGTCGAACAGCTGTGCCAGTGACGGCTTCCGCTTCCTGAACATGGCGCCCATGTCCTCCAGCCCCCAGATCGCCAGCGAATATTCGGTGGCAACAAAGCCGGTTGGGTGGGCTCCGGCGCGTTCCAGCCGGCGGGTCAAGAGCATGCCGAGCGTCTGGTGCGCCAGCCGGCCCTCGAAGGCATAGACCACCATGTAGAAGCGGTTGGCACGCGGGAACGTCTCGATCAGAAGATCCTGCCTGCGCGGCAGTACCGATTTCTCCTGCTGCAGCCGCAGCCAGTCCGACACCTGTTCCGGCAGCTTCTTCCATTGCTCGGGATCGGCCAGCAGCCCGCGCACTTGGTCGGCGAGGTAGGTCGACAGCGGAAACTTGCCGCCGGCATAGACCGGCACCTTGGCATCGACGCCGGTGGCGTTGGAGACGTAGGCCTCGTTCTCGCGGATGCCTTCGAAACGCAGCGTGCGCCCGGCGAACAGGAACGTGTCGCCCGGCGACATCGTTTCCAGGAAATATTCCTCGATCTTGCCAAGCGGCGCCCCACCGCGCGAACTGGCCCCCTTGCCCTGCCGCACATAACGCACGTTGAGCATCGGCGATTCGATGATGGTGCCGACGTTGAGCCGGTATTGCTGGGCAAAACGCGGATGTGAGATGCGCCATTTGCCGTCCTTGGTCAGCCGGATCTTGGCGTAGCGTTCGTAGCTCCTGAGCGCATAGCCGCCGGTGGCGACGAAATCGACGACACGATCGAAGGTCGGCCGGTCGACCCGGGCGTAGGGTGCGGCGCTGATCACCTCGTTATAAAGCTCGTCGGCGTCGAACGGCGCGCCGCACGCGCTGCCCAGCACATGCTGTGAAAGCACGTCGAGAGCGCCGTCGATCAGCGGAGGCGTATCCTGCGCGCCGAGATAATTGGCCTCGAGCGCTGCCCGGCACTCCAGCACCTCGAAGCGGTTGGCCGGCACCAGGAGCGCCTTCGACGGCTCATCCATGCGGTGGTTGGAGCGGCCGATGCGCTGGGCCAGCCGGCTCGCCCCCTTCGGTGCGCCGACATGCACGACGAGGTCGACATCGCCCCAGTCGATGCCGAGGTCGAGCGTAGAGGTGGCGACGATGGCGCGCAGGCTGTTGTTCTCCATCGCCTTCTCGACGCGGCGGCGCTGGCCGACATCGAGCGAACCGTGATGCAGCGCGATCGGCAGCGTCGCCTCGTTGATCCGCCACAGTTCCTGGAACAGCATCTCGGCCTGGCTGCGCGTATTGACGAACAGAAGCGTGGTCTGGTGCCTGCGCACCGCATCGTAGATTTCCGGGATCGCATAGCGCGCCATATGGCCGGCCCACGGCACCCGCTCTTCGGAATCGAGGATCGAGATATTCGGCTTGGCGCCGCCAGCGACGGTGATCAGTTCGGAAAGTGCGCCGGGCGGGTTCTGCGGCACCAGCCAGCGCCGCAATTCGTCCGGTTCGGCAACGGTGGCAGACAGGCCGATGGTCTGCAGGCCGGGCACGAAACGGCGCAGCCGCGCCAGCCCGAGCGACAGAAGATGGCCGCGCTTCGACGTCACCAGCGAATGCAATTCGTCGAGCACCACATAACGCAGGTCGGAGAAGAAGCGTTCGGCATCCGCGGTCGAGATCAGCAGCGCGAGCTGCTCGGGCGTGGTCAGGAGGATGTCCGGCGGCACCAGCTTCTGGCGCTGCCGCTTGTGCACCGGCGTGTCGCCGGTGCGAGTTTCCATCGAGATCGGTAGCCCCATCTCGCCGACCGGCTTGCCGAGGTTGCGCTCGATGTCGACGGCGAGCGCCTTCAGCGGCGAGATGTAGAGCGTGTGGATGCCGCGATGCGCCTCGCCCGGCCTGCGCTTCGGCCGCGTGGCAAGCTCGGTGAGCGACGGCAGGAACCCGGCCAGCGTCTTGCCGGCGCCGGTCGGCGCGATCAAAAGCACCGATTTGCCCGCCTGGGCATGGCCGAGCAATTCGATCTGATGCGCGCGCGGCGACCAGCCGCGTTCCGCGAACCAGGTGAGAAAAGGTTCGGGCAGCCGTGCTGCGGCAGTTTCGGGTGCGAGGCGGGCTTGTTGCGTCACGGCCCAGAAGTAGCGCCGGGAGCGGTGGACGCCAAGCGAAATCTAGAACAAAACGGGATCACGTGCTATCGTGCGTCCTTCGAGGCTCGCTGCGCTCGCGCCTCAGGATGAGGAAGACTAGCGCTAAGCTCCCTCATCCTGAGGTGCGAGCCCGCACGGACGATGCAAAATGGGTTGCTGCCTCAAAGGGCGAGCCTCGAAGGACGCACAATTCAAACATCGGTACCGGGATATGCAGTTCGAAATGACCGTCTACATGCTCCGCTGTTCCGATGGCTCCTATTATGTAGGTTCGACGAAGCAGGAAATCGAGGCACGTGTTTGGGAGCATAACAACCTGCCGATCGATGGCTACACCACAAGGCGTCGACCAGCGGTACTCGTCTTCACCGAGTCCTATGATCGCATCACGGATGCCAGCGCACGGGAAAGGCAGCTCAAGGGCTGGTCTCGCAAAAAGAAAGAAGCGTTGATTGCGTTGGCTTACGAAGCGCTCCCCGCGTTATCCCGTCGAGGTCACCTCGTTTCAAGTTCCTGATCGTGCGTCCTTCGAGGCTCGCTGCGCTCGCACCTCAGGATAGGGACGGTGGGTGCTCGTTATCCCCCGTTTTGAGACGTTCGGGCGTTTTAGATCCTCGTTTATGCTGAGGCGTTTCCGAATTTTGGGAGAGATTGTCTCAGAACTAGGGACTAACGAGCACCCACCGTCCTCATCCTGAGGTGCGAGCCCGCACAGACGATCGAAATCAGGCGCGGATTTTCGCGGGCGAGCCTCGAAGGACGCACCAAATTACAATCTCTGCGCCACCACGATCAGCCCCTCGATCGCCGCGCCCCGGTCCATGCGGATATCGGCGCGGTCGAGCGAAACGACCGACAGCCCGGCATTTTCCAGAAGCCGGCGCAGATACGCCTCCGAATGCGCGTAGCGGCGCGAGGTGCGCAACACGACATCCTCCGGCCCCTCATGCGCCTCGACGGAAAATGCGAACAGCCCGCCGGCCTTGAGCACGGCGGCGACCGTGGCAAAAACCCCGTCGAGCGCGCCGACGTACATGAACACGTCGGCGGCCGTGACGAGATCGGCGCTTTCGGGCGCGAGGCGTATCGTCTGCAAATCGGCCTTGGCGAGCTTGTCGTAGATCCTTTTGGTCTCGGCCTTCTTCAGCATCGCGGCCGAGATGTCGTAGCCTTCGAGGAATTTTGCCATTGGCCGCAACCGCTCGCCCATCAGCCCGGTGCCGCAGCCAAGGTCGATCGCGTAGTCGAACCGGTCGCGTTGCGCACGGATCGCGCCGTCAAGCAGTTCCGGCACGCGGTAGCCGAGCTTTTCCACCAGCGATGCGTCGAAATTTTTGGCATACTGGTCGAACAGCGCCTCGACGAAGGGGCTCGGCGGAGCGGCCGAAGACGGGGCCTCGCCAATCAGTTCCAGCTTCAGCGCCGCGCCCGCGCGGTCGGCGGGGTCGAGCTTCAAGGCCATGCGCCAGGCTTCGCCCGCCCGGTCGGGCGCGCCGGCGGTTTCCTGCATCTCGCCGAGGCGGAACCAGCCCATCGCCCAGCCGGGCGCCAGCTCCAGCGCGCCGAGCATCAGTTCGGCTGCCGCCGCGTGGTCTCCGGAGCCGAACAGCATCTCTGCATAGTCGGCGCGGCGGTCGGCAAGAAGGTCGCCCGAGGAACGGTCTAGCGGTTTCAAGAGTGTGCCCCACCCGGCCATGTCGCCGGTGGGCGCTATATCGTCGAGTCAGGAGCATCTTTCAACCGGCTTTTCTGGCGGCCGCAAAAGACTATGTTTTGCCTGATGCGCGCCCGCGACCTGCTCCGCCCCCGCCCCGAAGGCCTCTACTGCCCGCCCGGCGACTTTTTCATCGATCCCGTCCGGCCGGTCGAGCGGGCGCTGGTCACCCATGGCCATTCGGACCACGCGCGGTCCGGACACCGCCATGTCATGGCAACGCAGCAGACGCTCGACATCATGGCCATCCGCTACGGCGACGATTTCGCTGGCTCGACACAACCGGCAAGCTTCGGCGAGACCGTCGACCTCAACGGCGTCAAGGTCACCTTTCACCCGGCCGGCCACGTGCTCGGGTCCGCGCAGATCTGCGTCGAGCACAACGCCACCCGCATCGTCGCGTCGGGCGACTACAAGCGCCAGCCCGATCCCACATGCGTCCCGTTCGAGCCGGTGAAATGCGATGTCTTCATCACCGAGGCGACCTTCGGCCTGCCGGTGTTCCGGCATCCGCCGGACCGTGAGGAAATGGGCCGGCTGCTGAAATCGGTGGCGCAGTTTCCCGAGCGATCGCATCTCATCGGCGCCTACGCGCTCGGCAAGGCGCAGCGCGTCATCCGCCTTTTGCGCGACCTCGGCTACCAGGAACCGATCTACATCCACGGCGCGCTGGCGCGGCTCAGCGAGTATTACGAAAGCCAGGGCATCGCGCTCGGCCGGCTGGAGCCGGCGACCGTGGAGAGCGGGACGAAGAAGGATTTCGCCGGCGCGGTGGTGATCGGCACGCCGTCGGCCTTCGTCGACCGCTGGGCGCGGCGTTTTCCCGACCCGGTCTCCTGCTACGCGTCCGGCTGGATGCGCATCCGCCAGCGCGCCAAGCAGATCGGCGTCGAACTGCCGCTGATCATCTCGGACCACTCCGACTGGGACGAACTGACCGACACCATCATGGAGACCGGCGCCGGCGAAGTCTGGGTCACGCATGGCCGCGAGGAGGCGCTGGTACGCTGGTGCGAACTCAACGGCATTTCGGCCCGCCCGCTCCATCTCGTCGGCTACGAGGACGAGGGGGATTGATGAACCGCTTCGCCGAACTCCTCGACCGCCTCGTGCTCACCCCGTCGCGCAACGGCAAGCTCACCCTGCTCACCGATTATTTCCGCGGCGTCGAGGATCCCGACCGCGGCTATGCGCTCGCCGCCATCACCGGCGACCTGGCGATTGCCGCGGTGAAACCGGCCATGCTCCGCGCGCTGGTCGTCGAGCGCATGGATCCGGTGCTGTTCGGCTATTCCTACGACTATGTCGGCGACCTCGCCGAAACCGTCTCGCTGGTCTGGCCGGATGCCGATGCAAGAAAAAATACCCCTACCCCTAACCCCTCCCCTCAAGGGGGAGGGGAATTGGCCATGTCCAAACAGGTCACTGAAGACGTAGGTGAGACGACAATGCCAAAGTCCCCCTCCCCCTTGAGGGGAGGGGTCAGGGGTGGGGGTACCTCGCCGGATACCTCATCAAGCAGCAGCGACCATCACCTCACCCTCGGCGACGTGGTCGAAAAATTGCAATCGGCGAGCCGCTCTGACGGACCTAAGGTGCTCGCGGGCCTGCTTGACAATGCCGGCATCTCGGCCCGCTTCGCCATCATCAAGCTGGTTACCGGCGGCCTGCGCATCGGCGTCTCGGCGCGGCTGGCAAAACAGGCGCTGGCCGATTTCGGCAAGGTCGATGTCGCCGAGATCGAGGAACTCTGGCATGGCCTCTCGCCGCCCTACGTGTCGCTGTTCGCCTGGCTGGAGGGCAAGGCGCCCAAGCCGAAACAGTCGGCCAAGGCGCTGTTCCGCCCGGTAATGCTGTCGCATCCGGTCGAGGACAGCGACCTCGCCAGGCTCGATCCCGCCGACTATGTCGCCGAATGGAAATGGGACGGCATCCGCGTGCAGGCCGTATCCCTCGGCGGCACGCGGCGGCTTTATTCGCGGACCGGCGACGATATTTCCGGCGCTTTCCCCGACCTGGTCGACGCCATGGATTTCGAGGCGGCACTCGACGGCGAACTCCTGGTCGGCACGCCGCCGGAGTGGACCGGCACATTCTCGGACCTGCAGCAGCGGCTGAACCGCAAGACGGTGTCGCCGAAGATCCGCGAGCGCTTTCCCGTCTTCGTGCGCTGCTACGACGTCATGCAGGTCGAGACCGAGGATTTGCGCCAGTTGCCTTTCGCCGAACGGCGGCAGCGACTGGAGGATTTTGTCGAATTGCTGGAGCCGTCGCGCTTCGACCTGTCACCGACTATTCGCTTTTCCGATTGGCCGGAGCTTGAAGCGCTGCGCAAGGCGCCACCCCCCCCGATCATCGAAGGCGTAATGATCAAGCGGCGCGATTCGACCTATGTCGCCGGACGTCCGAAGGGGCCGTGGTTCAAATGGAAACGCGATCCCCACACGGTCGATGCTGTCCTGATGTACGCGCAGCGCGGCCACGGCAAGCGCTCGAGCTATTATTCCGACTATACGTTCGGCGTCTGGTCCGGGCCGCCGGAGGCCAGCGAACTGGTGCCGGTCGGCAAGGCCTATTTCGGCTTCACCGACGAAGAGCTGAAGCAGATCGACAAATATGTGCGCGACAATACGGTCGAACGGTTCGGCCCGGTGCGCTCGGTACGCGCCGATGCCAAGCAGGGCCTGGTGCTGGAAGTCGCCTTCGAAGGCCTGAACCGCTCGACACGGCACAAATCCGGGGTCGCCATGCGGTTCCCGCGCATTTCCAGGCTGCGCTGGGACAAGCCGGCCCATGAAGCGGACCGGCTTGAAACGCTGACGGCGATGCTCGACTGATAACCGTTTGTGCTGAATGCCCGCTGCTCGCCCTACTTTCCGTCATAGGCCTTTTGCAGGACGGCAGCATCGAGCTTGCTCATCTTGAGCATCGCCTGCATCGCGCGGCCGGCCTTTTCCTGGTCGGTATCGAGCAGCATGTCGATCAGCGGCGTCCAGTTGACCTGCCATGACAGGCCGAAGCGATCCTTCAGCCAGCCGCAGACTCCCGGCTCACCGCCGCCGGCCAGTAGCGCAGTCCAGTAACTGTCGACCTCGGCCTGATCCTTGCATTCGACGAGGAACGACACCGACTCGTTGAACTTGAACTGCGGCCCGCCATTGATGGCGGTGAAGACCAGGCCGTCGAGTTGGAACTCGATGGTCATGATCTCGCCTTCGGGTCCGGGGCTGTCCTTCAGGTAATGCGACGTGCGCAGCACCTTTGAATCCGGGAATATCGACACGTAGAAGTCGACCGCCTCCTTCGCATTGAAATCGAACCAGAGATTCGGTGAGATGCGGGTGCGGATAGCCATTTTTGTCCTCCTGTGGCTTTGCTGTCCGGCAAAGGACGTACCGGGAACCGCGGTTCCGACATTTGGCCAAGAAAAATCTGACGGTATTCCTGTCGTCTGCACAGGGTTCGCCTCGTGAGGAGAGGCCGCCGGGGGGCTTTCGGCAGACACCCATGGAGAAAGCTGCCCCGCAAGGGTGTGGATAGATTCCGCCCGTTTGGAGCGATTTCCGACCTCGCTTGAAGATTCTTTCGAGCAGTTTCAATGACTTGTACGATTTCTGCAAAAATCGTCTGTCCACACCCTTCGCCGCCTCCCGCATAATGACCGTGTTGTTCTTTGTGGGGGTCTGGGTGGCCACCGGGTTGACCAGGGAGAACAGCGGCGTCGGGACTGGCCTCGCTCCGGGTGCGAGGCTGGGTGCGTTAATGCCTCCAAGGTTCCGGCCCTCGACGTACGGTGAGCCTACGGCCTTCTGGCACAGGGCGAGCCGGGCGGGGCAGCAACGCCGGCGGTGCGCGTCTTTCGGGCATCGTTACTGAAAACAGCGCTGTCGGTCCGTCCGGCAGGCGCGCACCGCCTCCCCCACACTTTTTACACGGGAGGCACCACAGCCTCCCAATGGCCAGGCCGGCAAAAACCGGAGCGTGGCAACGGAGAGGCGTGCTTATGGATATCTCAGGTCAATTGATGCGTCGCGGATGCTCCCGACGAGAGCATCACTCGACCGATACCTTGATTTCCGAAATGTCGACGGCCTTGCCCTGATTGCTGATATCCGAGCTGATCGCGATGGTGCCGCCGGCGCCCGGCTGCCCGGCCGGCAGTTCGATCTCGAACAGGAATTCACCGCGTTCATGGCCGACGGCATAACGCTTGCGCCCGCAGTCGCCGAGTTCGCCGAAATTGCAGCTGACCGAAATCTGCGTCTCCTGGCCTTCCTCGGCCCGCGCGACGATGTCGAAGATCGCCCGCTTTCCGGCGATCTGTTCGAGCACGCCCTGTCCGACATCGAAAAGGATAGCCGAGCCGGATGTGCCCGAGCGGATTCGCAGCACCGGCCCCTCGTCGTCTTCCACCACTTCCGCGCTGGTATCGCTCGGCGCGCTGACCTGGCTGGCGTCCGCCGGGCTGAAGACGGTGATCCAGTTCTTGAACTCATCGGTCTCGCCGGGTTTCTTCGGAGCCTGCACGGGCTCATCGTCCTCCGGGATGAAATCCTCGGCTTCCGCCGTCGCTGGCGGATTGGGAACCGAGGTGTCGCGCTCGGCCGGCGACTTCAGCAGCCCGGTCTGGGCGGCCCACCACAGGCCCATTGCGGCAGCGACGAACAGCGTGACGGCGATGAACATCGCCGCATAGGGCCGCCGCCGCTCGCGCACGACCGCTGCGTCCGGGTCCGGCGAAACCTCATAGGTATCTTCCTCGGTGGGCGGCTGGCGCGGCGGGTCCATGTCGAGCGCAGCGACATCGGGCGCCGTGAAAGCCGTCGGGTCTTCGCCCTGCTCGCCGGCAACCGGCTCGACGGAAGGTTCCGGCGCGATGGAAGGCTCCGGCGCGATGGAAGGCTCCGGTGCGACGGAAGGCTCCGGTGCAAAGGACGGTTCCGTGCGCGAGGAAACACCCACAGGCGGTGCCGGCGGGACTTGGGTCTTGCTGCTTGCTTCGATCGCCGGCGCGTCGACAGTTGGGGCCGAGACGGGCGCCGATGGCGGCGAGACATCGACGGTTGGCACCGGATCAACACGCGTGGCCGCAGCTTCGGCGACCTGTACGACCGGCGGCACAACCGGCTCGACCGCCGGGGCGGATTGTACCGGCCGTGTCCCGGGTTCGACGGCGGGTGGCGCCGCGCTGTCGTCGGAGAAGTCGAAAATAGCGGGGTCGATCTCCGGTACCGCCGGAATGAACTCCGATTCGATCTCGGTGACTTTCGCCTGCAGCGACTTGCGGCGGGCGATCGCCGTCTCGACGGTGACGTTCGGATTGGCCTGCAAGGCGCGGTCAAGCGCCGCGAAAGCGGAGCGATAGACCTTTTCGCGGAAGGCCTTGTCTTCCGCATCCCCCTTTTCGAAGGCGCCCCTGATCGCCTTTTCGATAGCGTCCAAACAGTCTTCCCCGCTCGTTGTTGCGCAGAAAATACTGATGGTTAGCCGTAGCAGCGCAATCAATCAACGGCTGCGGCGTCATCGGCGACGCTTTCCGCTCCGCGATCGGTCTTTCCAACCGGAAATGTCGCCGAAAGTACCGGCTTATTCCTCGTTGCGGTCGCCACGGCATCTGCTAGAACGAGCGACGTTTACGGAAACGTCAATTATTGCCAGCGAGGAAACGCGTTTCATGGCGCTGCCCGACATTCTCCAGAAAAACCTTCGCCTGCCTGTCGTCGCGGCGCCGCTGTTCATCATTTCGCACCCGCCGCTGGTGCTGGCGCAGTGCAAGGCCGGCGTCGTCGGCTCGTTTCCGGCCCTCAATGCCCGGCCCGAGGCGCAGCTCGACGAGTGGCTGGCCGAGGTGACCGAGGATCTCGCAGCCCATGACGCAAAAAATCCGGATCGGCCTGCGGCCCCTTTCGCCGTCAACCAGATCGTCCACAAGTCGAACGGCCGGCTCGAGCACGATCTCGGCATGTGCGTGAAATACAAGGTGCCGGTCGTCATTTCGTCGCTCGGGGCGGTCGAGGAGGTCAACCAGGCGGTGCATTCCTATGGCGGCATCGTGCTGCATGACATCATCCACGACCGGCATGCCCGCAACGCCATCAAGAAGGGCGCCGACGGGCTTATCGCGGTCGCCGCCGGCGCAGGCGGCCACGCCGGCACGCTGTCACCCTTCGCGCTGGTGCAGGAAATCCGCCAGTGGTTCGACGGGCCGCTGCTGCTTTCCGGCGCCATTGCCAATGGCGGCGCCATCCTTGCCGCGCAGGCGATGGGCGCCGACATGGCCTATATCGGTTCTCCGTTCATCGCCACCACCGAGGCGCGCGCCACCGACGACTACAAAAAGATGATCGTCGAATCGAAAGCCGCCGACATCGTCTATTCCAACCTGTTCACCGGCGTGCACGGCAACTATCTGAAAGGCTCGGTCCGCAACGCCGGAATGGATCCCGACAATCTGCCGGTCTCGGATCCCTCGAAGATGAATTTCGGCGGCGACAAGTCCAAGGCCTGGAAGCACATCTGGGGCTGCGGCCAGGGTATCGGCGCGGTCAGCGAAGTGGTTCCGGCGACCGTACTCGTCGACCGGCTGGCCGGCGAGTACGAGGCGGCCAAACGCAAGCTGGCCGCGTAACGAGAGGAATCGCGTCCGCCCTCACCCGATCTTGACCGGCCCACCCTTCTCGCCGCTCTCGAAGGCCGCGTCGATAAGCTTCTGGATCTCGGCGGCGCGGCGGAACGACGGATCGCCGGTCCTGCCTGAAATCAGCGCATCGGCGAAGCGGCGGGCGTTGCGTTTCAGCGGCGGCGTCTCGATCTCCCTCCAGCGATTCTCGTCGACATCCTTGCCGAGGCAAGCGGAAAGCTTCGAAATCTTGCCGTCTGTCTCGACCCTGACGGCGCCCCTCGTGCCGGAAAGCGTCAGCACCAGGTCGTTGGCGTGGCCGGTGGCATAGCGCGTTGCCGTCACCGTCGCCAGGGCACCCGAGACCATGCGCCCGGTGATGACGATGCTGTCGTTGACGTCGAGGCGATAGTCGCCAATGCGGTCGCCTTCCGCCTTCGGGAACACGGCGAGATCGGCGTAAAGGCTCGCCATGCTCTCGCCGGCGCAATAGGTGGCGAAGTCGAGGATGTGAACGCCGACATCGCCCAGCACACCGGTCGAGCCGTGGCCCTTCGAGAGCCGCCACAGCCATTTTTCGTCGGTGCGCCAGTCGCCCCAATATTTGCCGACCAGCCAGCTCTGCAGATATTCGGCGCTGACATGGCGCAGGTCGCCGATGTCACCTCCGGCCACCATCTCACGCGCCTTCTGAAGCGCCGGCGAGTTGCGGTAGGTGAGGTTGACCATGTTGATCAGCCCAGCCGCTTCGGCGGCTTCCACCATCCGCAACGCATCGGGATAACTCTGCGCCAGCGGCTTCTCGCAGAACACATGCTTGCCGGCGGCAAGCAATGCTAGCGTCGTTTCCATATGGACGCCGTCCGGCGTCGCGTTCACCGCTGCGTCGAACTCGCCCCAGGCGATCGCCTCGTCGAGGCCGGCGAAAGCCTTGGGGATGCCATGCTTTTGCGCGAAGGCGGCGGCGCGGCCCGGCACCGCGTCGGCACAGGCGACGAATTCACATTCGGGAATCGCCGCGAATTCCTCGATATGGTGGGTAGCGATGCCGCCAGTGCCGAGCAGGAGCAGCCGCTGCGTCATTTGAAGCCTTCTTCGCCATGGGCGTGCAGCTTCGGCCCCTTTTCGACCAGTTTTTCCAAGGCCTTGTCGACCGGCACGTTCGTCGCATTGGCGACAGATGCCCAGGCCGGCGCGGGGTTATAGGCCCACTCGACCGCGTTGCGCAGAACCTGGCGGACATTCTTGTCGTGATAGGTCGGATAGGTTTCGTGGCCCGGCCGGAAATAGAAGATTTTTCCCGCGCCGCGCTGGAAGGTCATGCCCGAGCGAAACACCTCCCCACCCTCGAACCAGGAGATGAAGACGGTTTCGAGCGGCTCCGGCACGGTGAAGGCCTCGCCGTACATTTCTTCCATCGGAAGCTCGAAATGTTCGCCGAGCCCGCGGGCGATCGGGTGGTTGCGGTTGATCACCCAGAGCCGCTCGCGTTCGCCCGCCTCACGCCATTTCAGCGAACAGGGCGTGCCCATCAGCCGCTTGAAGATCTTCGAGAAATGGCCGGAATGCAGAACGATAAGACCCATGCCTTCCCAGACGCGCTGCTGCACGCGTTCGACGATCGCGTCTTCGACCTTGCCGTGCGCGGCGTGCCCCCACCAGACCAGCACATCCGTTTCGGCAAGCCGCTTTTCGGTCAGCCCGTGCTCCGGTCCCTGGAGCGTCGCGGTGGTGGCGTTGATCTCCGTGTTCTCGTTCAGCGCGGCAGCGATCGCCGCATGCATGCCGTCCGGATAGATGGACTGCACGATCGGGTCCTTCTGCTCATGCACATTCTCGCCCCAGACGACGGTCCGTATCGGCATAATTTTCTCTCCCAAAGCGCTTTGGATCGTCCAAGCCTAACGATGACAATCGGCCTTGTGAAGGCCGCAGATGCGATTGCACCAGTGAAAACCGGGAATTGCACCAGAGAGGTCGGCTGGTGGCTGTTAAGCCTGCCGCCTAACCATGCCGGCATTTCGGTCGGCTGGCGGCTTGAATTTGTGCCGCAATGAAGCTATCAGGCGCGCACCAAACCGCTCGGCGCGTCGCGCCGCCGGAAATGCCGCTTTAGCTCAGTTGGTAGAGCGCATCATTCGTAATTGGCGGGTCCGCTAGAGAATGTGGTTCGAAGCCAGTGGGTTGGGGCTGGTGAGTGAAAGTTAGTAGGGCCATAGTATGGTCAGTGTGAAGGGTTAAGCCGCTTTAGCTCAGTTGGTAGAGCACATCATTCGTAATGATGGGGTCAGGTGTTCGAGTCACCTAAGCGGCACCACTTCCCAGCCCGAGGAAGTCAAAGTGCGCAGATGACCGGTGGTCCATACGATCCGAGAGCCGTCGCCAACCTCATGCTGGACGAGGCTGACAGGTCGGGGATCAAGGTCACCAATCTCGCCCTTCAAAAACTCCTCTACTTCGCCCATTCCATTTTCCTGATCGAAGGCAAACGACCTCTGGTCAGCGGCTATTTCGAGGCTTGGCAGTACGGGCCGGTGCATCCCACGGCCTACGCCGCGTTTAAGACGGCTGGCAGTTCCCCTATCGACTTCCGCGCGACTGGGCAGAACGTGATGACGGGCGAGCGTACGACACTCAGTCTGCCCGAAGACCTATCCGTTCGCCGACATTTGGCGCGTATCGTATCGTCCTATGGTCGTCTATCACCGGGACGGCTGGTGGACATCTCCCACGCCAAGGACGCGCCGTGGCACTACATTGCGGACAAAGGGCGAACGTCGGTTGCGCTGGGATTGCGAATCCCCGATGATGTAATCGTTAACCGATTCAAGAATCACAAGGTTTCCGTTGGCGCGGCTCCGGTCGCGGGAGAGCCGGATGAAGATACGCCGCTTACCTGAGATCGACCTTGCCCGCGTCGCAACGCTGCCGACTGACCAGAAGCGCCGCGCCCTTGAGCATTTCAAGCTCGGGCATCCAACGATCACCTACAAGCCAGTACGCTCCCGGTTCGCAGACATCTTCAATGTCCAGCCCGATATGTTCGCATCGGCCGATCCGACCGCATGGCCGGTTCTGAAACGACTGATACGGGCGAAGGCGACGTCCGAGGATGAGTGCGACGCCAACCTGCTCGTCGCCAAAGGGCTGCATGACTTCGCGCGCTCCCATGCCCTGCGCAGCCGCTCTCAAGCCTTCTTCGCCCTGTCGCTGAGCGTCGGCGAGAAGGTAGAGTACTGGTTGCCGATGGTGACGGCGCTGGAGGATGCGCCACTGGTGATCTTCATCGATCCCAGGCGCGGCAAGCGCCTGACGGCTGAGGCGAGGCGTTTCGTCTTCTCGATGATGCATGAGCATATCCGGGTCGCCAATCCCGACTTCGCCGCCGCTCGGCTCGGCATTGTTCAGTTTGGCGACGCCGCTGATGACCAGCGTCCAGTGAAGATGAGCACCGACGAAGGCGTCGAGCTTTTCGGCTTCGACCAGCTCGACCAGATGGTCAGCGAGACTTACGAAATCTGGCGCGAAGTCAGCGAGGCACGCGAGCACGAGGTTCGCCGCAAGGCCGCTGGTGGTCACGGCCCCCTGTTCGGATGAGGCGCCTCAGCGCCCTTCCAACCGCCGCCTGACGGCTTTCCGCACGCGATACCAATAGGTCTGCTCTGCGCCGTCGCTATCGTACCACGCGCGCTCATGGCGGGCGAAAGCCTCAAGCTCCGGGTCGGGATAGCGGGCGATGATGTCGTCGGCCACGCTCGCGATGTCATCAACGGGGATCAGTCTTGGCTTTATGCCGTCGGTCCAGACCATCCACAGCACGAGGCCCACGAAGATGAAGGCCTGCCCGCCGAAGAAGATCAGCAAGAGCCAGTTGAAGACGTATCCCAGAGTATCGAATGTCGCCATGATACAGAACCACAACATCCACCTTAGCAATATGAGATGTTATAGTTCTCGTTTGTGAGAATGCAAAGTTCTCATTTCTCGATTTGCGCAGCCGATTGCCGCTTTCGTCAGGAAGAGGTGCGCAATGGAGCTTCAGCGACTATTCGGTGCGAATGTGCGCCATCACCGAAAGGCCAAGGGCTGGACCCTTGAGCAGCTTGCCGGTCAGGTTGGCGTCTCCCGCGAGACCATCGGCAAAATCGAACGAGGCGTAGCCGCGCCGCTTTTCGAGACTGCGGAGAAAATAGCGATGGTGCTCGACGTTCCCGCGCCAGTCCTATTCGGTGCCGACACTGTACCGGGAACAGGCGAGAGAGCGCGGCTGTTGACTGAGATCAACGGCACCCTTTCGAGGATGAACGAAGAGCAGCTTGGCCGGGCAGCCAAAATGCTGAAGGCGTTTGTGGGGTAGCGTTTCACCACCTGCAAATGGCCTCCGAGGTAGGCTAAGCACGCCTGCGCTTTGGGCTGTTGCCCCCCCACACACACTGCATAAGCAGCGCCAGCGGGCCTCTGAAGGCCGCTCAGAGGCCATCCGAGGTGTTGGTGGCTATAAGGTTGCGCCCCACGGGTGGCAGCCCGGTACAGGGCCAACGGCTGAGTGAGTGCAACCGATATGGTTGATATGGTCAGTATGGGCAAAGGGGGCATTTAGGGGCGGCGGCAACAAGGGCTGGCGATGGGCAAAGCAACCATGCTGCCCATATCGCCCATTTTTGGCTGCGTGGGGTCAGAACGGGTCGCTTGTGCGCCCGTCCTGCCAGTCTTCGAGATCGTTCGACCACGGTACTTTCTGGCCGGCATGTGCCTCGAACGCGCGCCGACATTGGGACAACGGGGGGAAGGTGTACCGCGTTGACCGCGACCGTGTCGCATTCGGCCCGTGACCATCTATGAACCAGCCGCTCTGCACATCCTTGATGCCAGGAATGATCGCTCTCATGCGTTTGCCGAAGTCGCCCTTGTTCACGTACTGCCCGCCAGGATGTGCGGCGCGCATCTCGTTGAACATGGCCTGCACGGTCGTTGCTCCAGGTCCATTGCCCGGTGCGTCGGGTTGCGGAAGCAAGCCGTCGTCGAGAAATTGGAAGATGTAGCGGAACTCCGGTCCTTGGGCCCGAAGGATCTGGTCGAACAACCCCGCAGTCTTGATCGTGCGGCGTGGATCGGGACCGGCAGTGACATCGCGATTTAGCAGGTCGTATAGCATTCCTTCCCGCCCACCGGCTTCGAACTGCTGCGCGAGCGCCGTAAAGTAGTCGCGGTCACCGCGTCGCTTGTCGCTCACTTCAAACATTTGCCAGCGGCGGTCAGCAAGGTCGGCCGGAACAATGGATGCCGCGTTCGAAGCCACCATGTAGATCGTTCGGTTCCGAATCCGCATCGGGTCGATGCCCTTAGCTTCCAGCATCATGTAGGGCTCCGTTATGCGTGTCTTGATTGTTCCGGCATCCTGCCGATTGCCACCCCATATGCCTTCGTCGATGAAGATGAAGCGCCGTCCGAACAGATGCGCGTTGAAGCGACCGCTCACATGCGATTCCTGGGTTATGGTCGTGTAGTGCCGACCCCAGAGGCTTCCATAGCTATGGGCAAGAACACCCTTGCCAACACCGGGTAGACCCGAAAGCACGGGGGCCGTTCCAAGGACATCTCCGGGTCGTTGAACGCCAAGGGCAAGCCAATTCAGCATCCATTCGTTCAGTTCTGAATCACCGTCGCAGATATTCTCAGCAATGTGTTCCTTGAGGATGCTCCAGTCGCCCGGTTCCGGTCTAATCGCAAAGCCGGTCCAGATGTTATAGGTATCGCCATTGCGGCCGGGCGGCAGACCCGGATTGAAGTCGATACGCCGATAGTGGTCGGCATCGGAACTAGAGAGCCAATAGACCGGCAAAGGCACCTGTTCGACGGTCTTGCCGGTTGAGACAAGAACACTCTCCGACCTGTGCCGATCCCGTAGCACCTCTTTTGAAATCCACACGAACGCATTGTCCTCGTCCGGGTCGATCTGCTTTTCAACGATCATGGTTTTCGTGCCTTGGGTGACGATGCCGTACTTGGCGTTCATTTCACGGATTTGCGGCTCGCTGGGTCCGTTCCACCCTCCTTGCTGGGCCAAATAAAAGAGGCTTCCGATGCCGACCGCGCCGTCGGGGTCGAGGCTATCCCAGACTTTTCGGCATTCACTTTCGCCCGGATACTTGGGCGACGACTTCGACCATTCGTCCCAAAGCTGGAAGCCGTTTTCACCGAAGGAGTGCTTGAGCACGAAACCCATCCGAATCCAGTTGTCGTAGTCATTCGCGGAAACATGCCGAAGGGCTGCGTTCGCCTGCGACTCGTCGCCCTTGAGCACCACGTCCGGCGGCGAAGGATAGCGGGGAGGCCGGGGCCGCTCGTCATGGGGAAGATCGTCCATCGGCAACAAGGCAAGAGGTGGCGCATGCAAATCCTCGATGGCCGCAGGCGTATAGCCATCTAGGGAAAGCGGCTGAAGATCGCCGTCGAGGGGAACGGAGCGGCGTGAGAACGGCAGTGCTATAGGATTCCCGAGCTTCCCTGCTGGAACTGAATCCTGCTTCGGATAGACCTCGATTTCGTCGTTGGCGATGCCGCCCGTGCCCGGCTTGAAACCGTGCTTGCGCATTATCCGCGCCAGAAGTCGGCGGACATCTCGACAATTCTGCGGCTCTCGCCAGACCAGCCAAATATGAATGCCTGATCCGCCTCCCGAGCGCACCACGAGAGGCGTGATGCCCCGCGAGCGCAAATCCTCGACAAGCGGCCGGGTGCGCTGGGCCACATCCTGCCAGTTCAGTTCCGATCCATGATTGTCGATGTCCAGAGCGGCGAGTCGTGTCGTTTCGCCCGCAAACAGATAGATGGCTATAGGCTGTTCGCCGCTTTGGTGAGCGGCGACAACATCTTGATTCAGGGCCTCCTCGGCCAAGAGATACCCCTTGCCGGTACGGACGTTGAACCGGCTGTAGCAGTCGGTTCGCCCATGACCGGCAAGGGAGACAAGGAAGGCGAGTAAAGTCTTGTGGCTCGATTCAGACATGACCCGCCTCCGGGTCGCATTGCCGTTCTTCAAGCCAGTGCATTACGGCGCTGAGACGATAGCGAATCGCGCCGCTCTTGGAGCCGGGGCGAAGCCTGATAAAGGGCGGGCCATAGCCGTAGATGCGGCCCTTTTCGAGATAGGATTCGCTGACACCCGTAAGGGTGGCCACCTGCCCGGTCGTCAGGAACCGCTCCATCTGCTGTTGCGGTTGCTGGTCCGAAGAAACGATCGCGCCCTTACGAGCGCGATGCTGACTGATTGATTGCATATCAGTAGCTTTCTGAATGGCGCGACTGAGCGCGCACGGGTGAAAACGACGCCGGAGTAGGCAATCGGTCCCGTTCTCAGTTCTCAGCTACTTGACATGGCCGGGAGGAACCTCCCGCAAGAGTATGGTCCGTCAGGCCTCAGCGATGTCCGCCAATCCTGGGGTTACTCGCCACCGGACTTCTCCGGGCGATGGATGTCAGCTCATCCGCACACATTTCATTGCATAAGGTTGGCCGTCGTTCAATTGCGGCAATCGGCAATGAAACAAAAAGCCAGCAGGCCATTGAGATTACTATGCTCGGGTGGCGATACCCCATTCCGCCAGTTCGTCGCAGATGTGTTGCACAGCTTCAGATTGGAGAGCTTCGCGGACCTCATCATAGTCCCGAGCATGCAATCCAAATCGGTCCTGATACATTGCACAGAGCGCATGGACGGCGGGCACCTTCTCGACTGGCATTGCGCAGCCTAAAATCTCTACTGCCGCAAGCCTAGCAAGCGTGGGCACGGAGCGTGTCTCTGCGCGCGAGGCGCTTGGCCCCGAGCACATCGCCTGCATCTCAACATCACATTCGTCCCTCTGTCTTTCGCGCACGATGAATAGCAAAGCCTTTTCCAGGTTGCGTTCTTTTGCAGTCGTTGGCCCGACCAGTGCAGACATCGCGGCGTTCAGCCGTTCCCACTGCCGCCCCTCGGTATCGGCATCCGTGTGGGCATTGATGATGCCGAGCAAAACACGTTCCAGCACGCTTGTTCCATCGCCCAAGGTCGTCCGGTATGTGGAGTCACTGACTGACATTGGCCAACTCCAATATCCGGGCCGCGACCAATTCGACCGGCACGCGCAAGCGTTCAGCATTGACGACGATATAGCCGCCCGTGACATCGCCGTTGGCGCGGTGGTTCAGGAGCCGCTTGAGCGCGTAGTAGGGAACGTCAAGGCTTTCGGCGATGGTGATAAAGGTGCGGCGCAGATCGTGCAGGGTGAAGCTGACGCCTGACCCTGTGGTGACGCGGAGCAGGAACTTTTTGGTCTCCACGAGATGACCGTTCTTGCCGGGGCCGGGGAACACCCAAGGCGAGTCGGCCGCCTGCTCCTTGCGCTTGGTCAGCAGGTCCGCCAGGAACGCCGACAGCGGCAGGTTCAACGGGTCGCCGTTCTTGGTGGTGGGCAGGTGCAAGGTTCGCGATTGGAGGTACACGTTGTCCCAGCGCAGCCTCATCAGCTCGCCCCTGCGCATTCCCGTGAACAGTGCCGTTAGTAGAAAGTCGCGGGAATAGTCAGGCTCAGCCATGACCGCCTTCCACCACATGGGCAGGTCCAACGCCGTGACCAAGGTCTGCCGACGCCGCTCGCGATACCATGCCCGCGCCTGCGAAAGGATCAGAACCGGGTTCGGTGGGAAGTCGTCCTGGGTGGCGGCAATGAAATTGTAGACGGAGCGGAGGTGCCGCATCGCATTGTTGGCCGTCACCTCGCCATGCGCCTTGGCAATCTCCTGATGCTTGGCCAGCACCATTTGTCGGTTGATCTGGTTCATGGGCTTCTTGCGCCATGCCTTGAGGTAGAGCTTGGCGGTGCGCCCGTAGTTGCTGACGGTGTGCGGTGATAGCTTATTGCGCGCCTCGAAGAAGCGTTCGAAGGCCACCGCCAGCGTAACGCGCTCCACCGTCTCCTTGCGCTTTTCCTCGTTGGGGTTGCGGCCCTCGGCCATTTCACCCAGCAGCGCCAGCGCCTTCTTGCGGGCCACCTCCGGCGCAAATAGGTCTGCACGACCAATGGTGACGCGGCGGGTATCGCGGTTCACCTGCCCCTCGGCGAAATAGACCTTGGAGCGGCTGCCGACCCGAAGGCCGAAACCAGAAAGCAGCGTATCGCGGTAAAGGATTTGGCCGCTTGCCGAGAACGGAATGTCGTCAATGGCGCGGCGGGTAAGACGTAGGTTAGGCATTTGAGACCTCCTGTTGGCCTCAACTCAAACTAACCAAATCAACTTGAAAATACAAGTAATATCAGATACTTATCTAACATTTGCCAGCCTGATCCGGCACAATGAAGCGCTGTCCAACACCTGCGCACGCGCGATCAGACGCACAAGAGCAACGGCACGTTCAGTTTAGCCAGCAAGGCCAAAACCGCATGACGTGTTGGCGGAAGGAATTTTGTTAGAGAATCTCTCAAGTTTCATATTGACCGCCCCAGAGGTCTTCTGTAGTTTGAGGCATGCTCGAACTCAGAGAAATCGCGAACGTACTGTCTGGGGTCTCGGTCCGCGAGGCCGCCCATGGTGCTGCTCGATTCATACGACTTTCCGACCTTTCCGACATCAGGGCGGGTAAATCGCCAGCTCTTGCCATCGGTGAAACGCCTGCGGTGGCGCGCGCGCTGACAATTGAAGAGGGTGACCTGATCGTCGGAGCGCGCGGTGTGACCACGGATGTCTGCGTTGCCACGGAGGCGGTGTTCGGGGCTTTTATCTCGTTGGACCTTTATCTGGTCAGACCTAATCGAGCCTTTTTAAATCCGCAGTACCTTGCGGCCTTTCTCGATCTGCCCACGACACAGGCCGCTTTATCCGGCGGTAAACAAGGCACTGGACTCGCTCGCCTCGCAAAAGAGGCGCTGGAAAAGACTGAGGTTCCACTGCCTCCGATGGAACAGCAGCAGCTAATCGCCGGACTTGCGCAGTCGTTTGAGCGCGAGGCGACGCTGCTCAAGCAGCTTGCCGACCTCAATACAATTTTAAGCCGTGAAGCTGTCAGCCGCGCAATTCGAGCGGCGGACACAGGACGCAATTTTTCAAGGAGTGCCCAATGACTGCCCTTCGGCAAGACGACATTCTCGCAGCGGTATGGCGTGCGTGCGATACCTTTCGCGGGGCAATCGATGCATCCGGCTACAAGGACTATATCCTTACCGCTCTGTTTCTGAAGTACATCAGCGACGTGCGCCGCAAGCATGTGGAAGAGTTTCGGCGCGAGTACGGCGGTGACGAGCTTCGCATTCAGCGCCGCCTTGATCGTGAGCGCTTCAAGCTGCCCACCGTGGAGCTGAAAAACACCAAGACGAACGAAGTCGAGGAGAGCTTCCTTGGCGATTTCTACAGCCTTTATGAGCGGCGCTCGCGTGACAACATCGGCGAGCTAATCAACATCGTGCTCGATGCGATTGAAAAGGCGAACGAGGGCAAACTCGGGGGGCTGTTTCGCGCCATCGACTTCAATTCCGAAACGAACCTTGGTCAGACAAAAGACCGCAACCGCAGGCTGAAAACCCTTCTTGAAGACTTTGCCAAACCCGGCCTCGATCTCTCTGATACCTCGGAAGACATTCTCGGCGATGCCTATATCTTCCTGATCGAGCGTTTCGCGTCGGACGCTGGCAAGAAGGCAGGTGAGTTCTTCACGCCTCGCAAGGTTTCCGAAGTAGTCGCCAAGCTCGCGAACCCCAAATCCGGGGAACGCATCTGCGATCCGGCTTGCGGTTCAGGTTCGCTGCTGCTGCGCGCCGGCGAGGAAGTCAGCGATGGCAATTTTCAGCTTTTCGGTCAAGAATCGAACGGTCAAACGCGCTCTTTGGCCCGGTTGAACATGCTGCTGCACAAGCAAGACGGCGCGCGGATTGACTGGTGTGACACGCTCAATTCGCCCACCCTGATCGAGAGCGACCACCTGATGCGTTTTGACGTGGTGGTCGCCAACCCACCCTTCAGCCTCGACAAATGGTGGGGGAACAATGATTCCGAAGGCAAGCCGCTGCCGGACCCCTATAAGCGGTTCACGCCACATATGCCCCCCAAGAGCCGGGGCGACTACGCCTTCATTCTCCACATGCTGGCTATCACGCGTCCCGATGTCGGCCGCATGGCTGTGGTCGCGCCGCATGGTGTTCTGTTCCGCTCTGGTACTGAGGGGAAAATCCGCGAAAAGCTGATCCGCGACAATAGCCTTGATGCGGTCATCGGTCTTCCGGGCCAACTCTTCCCAACAACGGGTATTCCCGTCTGCATCATGGTCTTCGACCGGTCGCGCGAGACCAACGGCTTGCGGGCGCATGAGCGCGATATTTTGTTCATCGATGCAAGCCGGGATTTCGAGACAGGCAAGAAGCAGAACCGCCTCCGCGATGACGATGTTTCCAAGATCGTCGACACCTACCGCGCTCGCAGTGAGCGCGACCGGTATTCCCATAAGGCGACGTTTGAAGAGATAGAAGCGAATGGCTTCAACCTCAACATTCCGCGCTATGTCGACACGTTCGAGCCTGAGCCTGAAGTGGACCTCCAGGCCGTGCAGAACGAAATCCGAGATCTCGAAAACCAGCTTGCGCAGACGCGTGAGAAAATGAACTTCTACCTCAAGGAGCTTGGCATTGATGTCTGAGGCCCCTTCCCGTTCCGCTGCCCGTCGAGGCCGCACGCTCAAGCTTTATCTCGTTGATGGCACGCCATCGGGCGTCATTACCGCGGAACTTGGCGTTTCGTCGGTGCGGGCGGCTGTGGCCTCTCGTACGGCGTTACCCGAACTTATCCGCAGAGAAGAAGCGACTCGCACGGGCGTCTATTTGCTCGTTGGGCCTGACCCGGATTTGCCGGGCCGTCAGCTTGTCTATGTCGGCGAAGGTGATCAAGTGCGAACGCGCCTTGCCTATCACGATGCCGACGAGGCCAAGGAGTTCTTTACCCGCGCGGTGCTGATTGTCTCGAAAGACGAAAACCTCACGAAGGCGCATGGTCGATATTTGGAAAGCAGGATCATCGCCGCAATTCGCAATGCGGGCCGGGCAAAACTTGTCAACGGCACAGAGCCGCCGTTTCGCGGACTGCCCGAGCCGGAAATCGCCGACATGGAACGGGTGCTCGACGAGATCGAAATCCTGTTGCCGGTTCTGGGTTTCGACGTCTTGCGCCCCGCGGGTCACGAGGCGGGCGCACAGGACAGAACAACCACGACGGCAACGACCCCATATGCACCCCCGGCAGACGGTGATGCACTGTTCACATTCTCCGAAGCGGGAGCAGCGGCGAAAGCGCGTGAAGCGGGCGACGAGTTTGTCGTTTTGGCCGGGTCCATCGCAAAACGGCAGGAGGTGCCAAGTTGCGATGATGGCCTGAAGCGTCGCAGGCAACAGCTCATTGCAGAAGGCGTTCTTGTGCCTGGTGACGACGACAGGTTCCTGCGTTTCACCGCCGATACCCCATTCGACACGCCTTCGGGCGCTGCCCGTGTCGTTTACGGCGGCAACGTGAGCGGTCCGCGGTACTGGAAGCATGCGACAACCGGCCAAACCTATGGCGAGTGGCGTAAGCAACGCATTGGCGCAGAGGGCGCGGCATGAGTGGCCCCCATCTCGGAGATTATTTCGACAATCGTCAGGAGCCGGGCAGACCGGGCTTGCCGGTTATGTCGGTCACTATGAACGACAGCCTAGTACTTCGGGACGACCTGGATCGACGAACCGAATCCGCGCTCAGGCCTGATCAGCATTTGCTCGTCCGCAAGGGTGACATCGCCTACAACATGATGCGGATGTGGCAGGGAGCCTGCGGTCTCGCAGAGGCAGATGGCGTTGTCAGTCCGGCCTACGTTGTGCTCGCGCCAAAGCCGGGCATCGATAGCCGCTTTGCCTATCACTGGTTCAAGTCTGCGCGCATGATCCATCTTTTTTGGGCCTATTCTCACGGACTCACGGAAGACCGCTTGCGGCTCTATTTCGACGCCTTTTGTGAAATTCCGGCCGCACCGCCTCCGCTTGAGCAGCAAAAGCGCATCGCTGCTTTTCTTGATGCCTGGGACCAAGCCATTGACCAGAGCGGCAGATTGATCCGCGCCGAGTCAGCACGGCAATCGGTATTGCTGGAGCATCTATTTGCCGGTCGGCAATTTGGGCGGTCGGAAGGAAAGCCCTATCAACAAATTCCGCTTGGTGAGATATCCCACTGCTATTCCGGTGGGACGCCCGATCGAGGAGATGCTGAATCCTTCGGGGGCGGCATTCCTTGGGTGAAGTCGGGCGAAATAGCGTCGTCAGACATCCTCGCTACGGAGGAAACTCTCAGCGAACGGGGCTTGGCGGCTTCAAGCGCGAAGTGGGTGCCTGCAGGCAGCACGCTAATTGCCATGTATGGAGCCAACGCCGGACAGGTGGGCAGGCTCAGAGTGGACGCTACGACCAACCAAGCCATACTCGCGGTGGTTCCGCGCGGCGACTTAGTTACCCCTGACTATTTGTACCATTCCGTCATAAACGCCATCCCCTCTCTTTTGCGAAAAGTTCAAGGGTCGGGTCAGCCGAATTTGAGTGCAGGTATAATCAAAGAAGAGAAAATCCTTGTCCCTTCTATAGATGACCAGATCAAAATTGCACGGGTCGCGACGGCCTTAGTAATTTCATTACAGCTTTTGCAATCAGCACGGGCGAAAACGATAAATCAACGGCAAGGCCTGATGCAAAAGCTGCTGGCCGACGAGAAGCCACTAGATAGGCGCTTCAACGACTTCGCTTCGGCAATTCGAATAGCCGCAGGAGGCGTGGCATGACCAAGAAAACCCACACGGTTTCCATCCGCCTTCTGCGGGACGGCAAGCAGCCGGCAGATAGTGTTCGCGCTGGTGTCGATCTTTCGGCGTGGGGCAAACTCGAGGGCGCGCAAATCGCACTCGACACTATTGGTGGCGGCACGCCGAAATGGGCGAAGTTTCTTGATCTGACCGAAGCGGAAAAGACCAAGCTCACCAACTCCACCGCGTATGGCCTCGTTTTCGTACAGGCGTCAGGTCGCTGGTTTGCCGTTTCCTTCGGACTTGGGCATGTGAAGCTCGATCCAGATGCCTTTGAGCAGGACTTCGGTTTACGGGTGGTCTTGAACACGGTTGATCCTGATAAGCTGCGCAGCGCAGATATACGCACCCCCGATGAGAACACCACGTCCCGCCGAACTCAAACGGCCCGCCGATCTGACCAGACCGCCTTCAGCATCGATATTGAACGCGACATCGTGCGCGGGCTTGCCGGAGAGCCGAAGGATGCAACCTTCGCCACGCGCGTAGCTGGTAGCGACGGTCTGACGCTCACCAAAGAAATGGACGTTGCCGACTTGCCGCAGGTGTGCGCCGATGCCTACGCAGCCTTCGGCAAGAGTGACTACAAGACCAATTTCGCTTGGATCGACCAGATCAAGCATGTCCGCGACAAGGCAACCATCGACCAGCTCGACACCGCCTTGGTCGCTGCTTTGAACACTTGCCTAACGGCCGCGATTCCGGACACGCTGCATCTCGCATATCCCGTGATCTACGATCCCGAGAAGGCGCGGCATATCCGCTACAAGGGGTTCAGCAGCACGAACGTCCACACCGACCTCGAAATCGGGGGCTATGTTGCGGACCTGAAGGAGAAAGCCGTTGCAGCCTACCTCCCCGAGCATCTGTCTGGACATAAGGTCCATGAGTGCAACGATCTCGGCAAAGACGACGGGCAGAGCTGGCGCATCAAGGAATGCCTCGTTTTCGAGACCGATTTCAACGGCGAGAAGTACGTTCTCTCGGCGGACCGCTGGTATCGGATTGACACGAACCTAGCGACCGAGGTCACGAACTTCTTTGCTGCTGTGACCTCCCACGTCATGCCAGCGGCACAGGCCGATGACAACGAGGAGAAATACAATAATCGCGTGGCGGCAGGCGGGCATGACATGCTTTGCCTCGACCGGAAGCTAGTGAAGCCAACAGGTGCGTCATACGCTATCGAGGCCTGCGATTTTCTCAGCAATGCCGGGGCGATGATTCATGTGAAGGATCAGACTTCATCATCGCGTCTCAGCCATCTGTTCAATCAGGGTACAGTTTCGGCCCGCGTCATGAAAATGGATGGCGCATTTCGCGACTTGCTGCGAGCGCAGATCGCCGCGCAGGAGGCCACGCTTGGGCTGACGGGCTATCAGGCCCTCGTTGTCAACTCTGCTGGCCCGTATAGCGAAGCAGCACATCTCATCGTTTATGCGGTGTTGTGCAGCGGCACAGGTACAGGCGCAAACCGATTGCCATTCTTTAGCCTTGTGACGTTCCGGCAAGCTGCGAATGAGTTGCGCGCGCTTGGCTACAAGTGCGCGTTTGCCTGGATCGCCAAGCCCGCGCCGACTACCACCAAGGCGAAGCGTAAGCCGAAGAAAGCAGTGGCAGCATGACTGTCAAACTCCTCGGTTTTGATCAAGCACTGCGCAAAGCCGACACCTACGGCAAGAAGCACCTCCTACTTGGAAATGGCTTCAGCATCGCATGCAAACCGGACATCTTTGCCTATGGGTCTCTCTTTGAAGAGGCGAAGAAGACGATGTCCAAAGAGCTGGCCGCCATCTTTGCGGCGATGGGCACACAGGACTTCGAGGAAGTCATTCGTGCGCTTCAGCACGCCGCTGCAATTGTCAGTGTCTATCGGCCAAAGTTCGTGACAACCAAGCGCCTCCTGTTGGCCGATGCCGAGAAGCTGAAGACGGACCTTATCCAGGCGGTCGCGGGCCGTCATCCGGCGCGGCCAAACGACATCTCCGATGAGCGCTATACCGCTTGCCGAACCTTCCTCTCAAACTTCGTGGGCGAGGGAGCGAACGGCAAAATCTATACGATGAACTACGACCTGCTGCTCTATTGGGCACTGATGCACGAAGAAGAGGATGTGTTAGCGCGCATTGCGCTGACCCACGATGATGGCTTCCGAAAAGATCAAGAGGACTATGACGCGCCTTATGTCGAATGGCAGGGAGAAGGAGCCGCGCATGGCCAAAACATCCACTATCTGCACGGCGCGCTTCACCTGTTCGATGCTGGTCACCAGCTTCAAAAATACACATGGGTGAACACCGGCAAGGCGCTGGTCGATCAAGCGAATGAAGCTCTCAAGAAGAACTTGTTCCCTGTGTTCGTGGCGGAAGGCGACAGCAAGAGTAAGCTGACGAAGATTCAGCATAGCGCCTACCTACACCACAATTTCAAAAGCTTCGCCGGCGTGTGTCAGACGAAGTCGAGGGAAGGCACGGCTCTTTTCGTCTATGGCCATTCGTTCGCGAAGAATGACGCTCACGTGCTGAACATGATTGGGTATGGAAAGATCGCTCACCTGTTTGTCAGTCTTTATGGCGATCCTTCCAGCAAGGCGAACCAGATAATCCGTGCCAATGTTGATCACATCGTCGGGCTGCGACCGCAGGCTTACCCCGCACCGAAGGTCGATTATTTTGACGCGGCTTCGGCCAAGGTCTGGGGGTAGAACATGAGCCAATCCCCCGAGTTCACCACATCCGAGGCAGGTGGCGCGCAGCTTCAGGCGCTCAACACGCTGATCAATTGTGGCTGGCGCTATGTCACAAAGGCGGAGACCGACCAGTGGCGTGACGGCCGGCGAACGCTACCGTTCCTGGAAACGCAGACGCGCGCTGATCTCGCACGGATCAATCGTATTCAGCTTGATGGTCGAGCGCACTCCTTCTCAGAAGCCAATATCGATGCTGCCATTCGCCGCCTGAGCGACAGGATTCCCGAAGGCGTCGTCCGCGCTAATGAGCGTATGACCGACGACCTGTTTCTCGGTATCGCCCTGCCGCAATCCATTGGAGCGACATCCCGGGAATGGCCCTTCAAGTTCATCGACTGGTCCGACTGGCGCGCTAACACATTTCAAGTCGCCGCCGAGTATACGGTCAGCGAAGCGGGTGGGCCGACGATCCGCGTTGACCTTGTACTGTTCGTCAATGGCATCCCGCTTGGCGTGATCGAGGTGAAGGCCTCTCATGTCTCATCGGATCAGGGTGTGGGTCAGCAGATCCGCAACCAGAAGGCAGGAGAAGGCGTGCCTGCGCTCTTCTATTCGGCGCAGTTGCTGCTTTCGGCAAACAGCCATGACCCGCGTTATGGCACTGTCGGCACGCCGCGCAAGCTATGGAGCGTCTGGAAGGAGCGAGAAGACCCTGCCGACTTCGCCGTACAAGTCGTGAATCGGCCCCTCGACACCGTTGAGGGCAAACGGGTGGCACTGGATTTCGCCTCATACATGAAACGTCACAACGGGCTGATGGAGGATCATCGCTTCGTCACGCCGCTGGACGAGACACTTGTGGGCCTATGCCGGCCCGAACGTTTCATGCGGCTTGTCCGGCGTTACATGCTGTTCGACGGTCCGCACAAGAAGGTAGCCCGCTATCAGCAGGTCGCGACCATCGAGACGTTGCTTAAGCGCACCGAGGAACGCGATCCCGGCGGCAAGCGGCGAGGAGGCGTTGTTTGGCACACGCAGGGTTCGGGCAAGAGCTTGACGATGGTGATGCTCGCCAAAGCCATTGTCATGACCAATGCTTTGGCCCGGATTGTGATCGTCACTGACAGAACCGATCTGGACGATCAGATTTCAAAGACGTTCCGTGCCACAGGGCAGGAACCCAAGCGTGCCGCGACTGGCGAGAACCTTCTGGCGCTGATTGAGGACAAGACCCCCGTCGTCACGACTTTGATTCACAAATTCAGGGCGGGCCTCAACAAGCGGCGGGTTGTCGACCAGTCCTCTGAGATTTTCGTGCTCGTGGACGAGAGTCACCGTAGCCAGTACGGCAATCTGGATAGCCTCCACGCTCGAATGCGGGAAGTGCTGCCCAACGCTTGCTTCATCGCCTTTACCGGCACCCCCATTGCCAAGAAGGAAAAGAGCACCTTCGCCAAGTTCGGCGATCTCGTGCAGCCGTCGTACTCGATGCGGGACGCGGTCACCGACAAGGCAGTGGTGCCGCTCCTCTACGAAGGGCGAGAAGTCGTTACCGACGTAGACGAAGGCCAAATCGACCGATGGTTTGAAGTACACACGCGCGGTCTATCAGACGATCAGCGAGCAGACCTAAAGCGGAAGATGAGCCGGGCGCGTGAGGTGGAGGGGATCGAGTCGCGACTTCAATCCATCGCGTTCGATGTCGGGCAGCATTTCGCCACCAACTTCAAAGGCACTGGCCTAAAAGGACAGCTTGCGGCGTCATCCAAGCGCGCTGCCATCCAGCTCAAGAAGCTGTTTGACACGTTCGGGGTGGTCAGCACCGAAGTCGTAATCTCTGCCCCTGAGATGCGTGAAAGTGAAGACGAGGTCGATGAGTCTGACGACGATCTCGTTCGCACCTTCTGGCGAAGGATGATGGAGCGCTACGGCGGCGAGGAGGCCTACAACAAGACTATTGTCGAGCAATTCCAAGGGCCGTCTTATCCCGATATCATCATTGTCGTTGATAAGCTGCTGACGGGCTTCGATGCGCCGCGAAACACAGTTCTTTACGTGGCCCGTAGGCTCAAGGAGCATGGGCTTTTGCAAGCCATAGCGCGCGTGAACCGGGTCTTTGATGAGGAGGGTGCTCCCGAAAAACCCTTCGGGTTCATCATCGACTATACCGGAGTTCTGAAGAACCTTGGCGAAGCGCTGGCGAGCTATGACGCGCTGCAAGGATTCAGCGCTGAAGATATTGCCCAGAGCATAGTAGCGATCCGAGACGAAGCGAACAAAGTGCCGGGAGCGCATGCGGCGCTCCTGGATATTTTTAAGTCCGTATCCAACACCTACGATGCCGAAGCCTATGCCCGATTGCTGGCAGACGAAGAAACCCGCGAAGAATTCTATCGGCGGCTTTCCGAGTTCTCTCGAGCGTTCACCGTGGCACTGGCGTCCCCGTCTTTTGTCGAGAATACAAAGCCTGAGCTGCTGAAGCGCTGGAAGGACGATCTAGGTCGTTTCACGTCGTTGCGAGCCTCAGTAAGCCTTCGCTACGCCGACAGAGTTGATTGGCGAGTTTACGAAAAGCGCGTTCGTCAGCTTCTCGATAGACACGTGGTCGCGCGCGATGTCGTAACACTGGTAGAGCCACTGAACATTTTTGACGATATCGCGATCGAGGCCCGCAGGAGCGAAAAGACGGAAACGGATGCCTCGATTGCAGATACGATTGCGCATCAGTTGACGCGGTCCATCGAAGAGAAGTGGGATGAAGACCCCGTCTTTTTCGAGAAGTTTTCCAAGCTGGTCAGTGACACCATTGCCGACTTCCATAAGGGACGGATCAACGAACTCACTTACCTCAGCAAGGTCAAGGAGCTTCGGGAGAAGGTCCAGCACCGACAGGATGAAGCCGATCCGACGCCTTCCCGCCTCCGCGATGACAGCCATGCGCAAGCATTCTGGGGACTGGCAAAGCGCAATTTGGAAAAGGCTGGAGTTGGTGACGTTGAACTGGCTGCGGACATCGCCCTTGAGGTGAGCAGGATTGTTCAGAGTCGCCGCAAGATTGGTTGGCAAAATGACCGTGACGTCGAAAACCTGATCCGTAACGACATCGACGATTTCTTTTTCGAAGAGTTACGCGGTCGGCGAAGCTTGCTAATTGACCCATCGATCCTTGATGCAGTCATTGATGATGTTCTTGCCTCAGCGCGGGTGAGATTGGCCCAATGAGGTCATTGGCTCCGATATCAGCTAAACACGAGCAGATTGAGATTGGCTGGGGTGAACGACGCACCGTCGCAGATTTAAGGCGCACTGACCGGCGCGTCCTACGCATAGAGGTTCAGCCATCGGGAGGAGTGGTCGTCTTTGCTCCGTCCGGCGAACCTATCGATGCGATATATGAACGGCTGAGCCGGAAGGGCGCGTGGATATTCCGTGAACTCGATCGGATTGCCGCTAGGCCGGTCACCACGCCCGAGAGACGATTGGTTTCTGGCGAAACGCACCTGCTTCTTGGCAGGCAATACAGGCTATCAATCGAAGAATCCGATGACGCGTATGTCCGCGTCGAAGGCTCAAGATTGAACATCTCGGCGCGACGTGTGGACGATCAGGTTCATTGTCGTCGTCTGCTTTCCGCCTTCTATACGCTTACCGCACGTGCCGTTTTTCGGGAGAGACTAGCGGCGGCCATTCCTCCATTCACCAGAAAGGGCTTACGAACGCCAATATTGGTCGTGCGTCGAATGTCGAAGCGGTGGGGTAGCTACACACCGAAAGGGCGCATTGTCCTCAATGTCGATCTGGTTAGGGCCAGTCCTTTATTGATTGACTACGTAATTTGCCACGAACTTGCCCATGCATTCCACCCCAATCATGGAAAGGAATGGCACAGCTTATTGGACGCGGTCATGCCGGATTGGGAAAGCCGAAAAGCCCGACTGGAAGAATTTCTCAGATGACGAACGCGATCGTTACCAAGAATCCGGGGCAACCAGGACATCCCGACGTCCACGGACTCCCGCCCCCGCCCCAAACTGTGAGCGCCGTTGATAGGGGGAGGTCCGGCTGGTGCCGTGCCGATTAGTAGGGCCAACCGCGAACTGTAGGCTGCTAGTAGTGTCGCGGGATCAAAGGGGTGGCAACCGGGTGATACCCTGTGCTACCTCTCAACTCCCGAAAGTGGATTCCGGCCAATGGCTTGTCCAGTAGGGTCCAACGATTTCGTAGAGCGTCTAAATCTCTGATATTGTTACGAAAAACAATTCGTAATGATGGGGTCGCGTGTTCGAGTCACGCAAGCGGCACCAAAAATCTCAGCCGTATCATAAAGTTACACCCATCCGGCCTCTTGGATGACGGCATGGTGGCGCTTCCCGGTCGTCACCGACGAGCTTGCTTGGAACTCCTTAGTCGCCCCCCAGCTGCCGGCATGCTACTCCCTGAAATGCAAAAAACGCCAGGCGGAGCTGACGGGGCGCAGCCCAGGGTCTGCATTTGGAGGTACGGGGAGTCACACTCGTGTGACGCGCGCCAAGATTACCTTTGGGTTTTCAACGGGAGGAGTGCAATGCGAATTAGTTATCAAGCCAAAGCCAGCCTTGCTATTGCCACGATTGTTTTCTCGGCCGCTTTTCTGGCTCAAACCTCACCGTCCAAGACGGCCGATCCGCTGCAGAGCGGTGACGTTGGAACGCTGAGCTGTCAGACTCAAGGTTTCGGAACTGGGGATCAGTGCTATACGCGTTGCGTCCAGGGCACCTGCCAGACTAGGACTTGCCTGAGAGATGGCGGCTGGATGTCATTCGGTTCATGTAGGCTCTACGGCGATTGGGCAGATTGTCCCGCTCGACGATGCCCATGATCTGGTAATATTGTGGAGGGGCGGTTCCGACAACTGGTCACCCCGCCCCCTCCCGACCGTCGCCCTGATCGAACTTCGGGCATATATTTCCGCAGGCACCGCTATCCCGACTGCCGAAGCTGTCCGCTTGACCAAGTGCTCCGAGAAACATTTCCGACCTGGTCCGATGCCGCGGAAAGTGCCCACGAACTGACGATCCTGTTAATGCACGAGAAGCTCGAGCCGTGGTAGCAGACGGATGCGCTGGATCTACTCGGCCGGATTGAGAGCGCCCTTCATCAAAAGCATGGGTAGCTATCGATCCTCGGCAATGACACTAGGCCACACATCGATGGGTGGACGCGGCAGCGATTGCCTGGATATCTCGTCCGAGTTGCGGCCCGGGACGGTACCACCGCGCCCGGTTGCAATTATGCATAAAGCGAAAATCGGCGCCTACGCACATTGTGCCAATCCTCTGATGAACGTTCGGATGTTTGACAGCCCGGTTTTTGTTAAGAACGGGGCCCTCATTCAAGAGAGTGGCCCGAAAGTCGTCGGGGGCCGATCTACGATACGGCCCTTCGGGCCTGCCAACGCGCCTTTGAAGGCGGCTATCCTAGATCGGCGGCAAAAGACGCGTTCGTCGGCTTTGCGATATCAGCAAACATCCTGGAGGAGACTTCCGCACTCCCCGCATGGATGATCCCCCCAATGCTGGTCGTGGCGGCTCCCCGTCTAAAGGATACCAGTGTCAGCTCCCCGACAGGGTGTTGCCTGATCGGCGGGCAGTGGTTTCCGCCTTTCCTGCCGGGTCACCGATCGGGGGCAATACGCAACCCCGTCCCCGATAAATATTAGCCTGCGCTGATTTGGTTAACGAAAGGTTCCGCTGCCTGCCCGCTGATGTAACCGCAGCGACCAGGACCAGAGGGAATGGCTCGCCCTGCAAGTTGTGGAAACTTTCGCCAACGGTATCGTCGACGAAACAGAGCTATGGCAAACCTTTTCGAAGCTCCTCATGGCCCGGCGTGAAGCTTAGGGTCCGGACTCATAACCAGTAACTGAGGACGGTTGCTGCGATGCAGACCGCTGCGAGGAAGTTTGTAGCTAGTCGATCGTATCGAGTGGCGATACGGCGGAAGTCCTTGAGCCTGCAAAACATGCGCTCAATGGCGTTGCGGTTCCGGTAGAGGTGCGGCGAGAAGCAGTTCTTCCACTTCCGGTTTGCCTTCGGCGGGATGTTGGCGAAAGCGCCGCGCTCTTTGACCTGATCTTCGGCGTCACGTTCGTCGTTTTCATGTCAATCATCATCCGCTAAAAGGTCACACAATGTACTTCATTCTCGCAATCATCCTCTACGCGTTCGGGCTTGTCGTGGCGTCGGCCATCGATCCGATGTACGGAGTATTCCTTTTTGAATTGATCTACTACACGTGGCCGATTTCGATCTTCTGTATCGTAGTGATTTGGTTGATCCTGCGCGCGCTGTTCATTGGGCGCTTAAGACCTCCCCAGTCCTAGGTAGCACCGTGGGTCGGGCGTCGCAGGAAGGTTCATGAGTACGAGGATCTGACAATTTTTGCGATGATCTCAGTTACGGCCGGGCTGGCACTTTCGGCCTATTTGTTCGTCGGTCTTGCCGGTTGGCTCGGCTGAAGTTCACTAAGGGCTTACACCTGCACCCTATACCCACAGTTGTATTTCCAGTTGTTCGATGTGGGCGTCAGATAGGGCAGTGCTTCCAACAATAATAATCTCTCGTAATTCCGTGCGGGGGCACTCGAAGGTGCTCCGGTCGCGATAGAACAGGCCCTATCCGACTGGAGCATCTCTCTTTTGATGTCGCGCCGCTCTGCCATCTATGACCCCAAGTGTATTGCCAGATCCTCGTCACGGACTGACAGATAGGGCCGCTGCCTCCGCCCACCCCCCACGCAGGAGG
The DNA here is from genome assembly GCF_025753855.1 of Mesorhizobium sp. ZC-5. Lineage (GTDB taxonomy): Bacteria > Pseudomonadota > Alphaproteobacteria > Rhizobiales > Rhizobiaceae > Neomesorhizobium. The sequence goes on along the minus strand of NZ_JAOWPT010000013.1, from coordinate 45,422 downwards.
CAGGGGTGCTCCGGTTGTGAGGGGCCTGATGTCCGACCGGAGCACCTTACACAGCCGCCGGACAGACATCATTCCAGCGGGTGCGGATGACAGGTCAGCTGCCGAGTTTCTCTGACCCTAGCGTCCCAGCGGATTCCGCGACAGCGAGATCAGTTCTTCCTCGCCCCGGATGCCTCCAGCGATACTACGGCAGAATAGCGATGCGGACGCTGAGAGACGGGAGTGAGCGCCTCCAGATCTTCCTTAGACAGCCGAGCCGCAAGCGGCACCAAAAATTTCAATGCGTTATCACTCCACTAACCTTGGAACCGGCGGCAATTCGGGCGCGTCCAGTCCCTTGAAAGGATCGCGCCACGCGTCGATTTCGCCGAACTGGCCATACCAGCGGACGATGGAAGGATAATCCTCGAGCGGCAATCCGGCGACATCGTTGAACGGCAGCAACGTCGCCATGCGGAAGTCGGCATAGGAAACCGAACGCCCAACCAGCCATTCCCGCCCGGAAAGCTCGGCGTCAAGTATCCCGGCGGCCGTCCGGAATTGTCCTAGCCCCTCCTCGACGCGCTGACGGTCGAGCGGACCAAGCCCATAGCGCAGTTTGGTCCCCCGCTCGAAATGCACGATGTCGCAAGCCCTGGTGAAGTTCTCCTTGCCCCAGCTCAGCCATCGGATCATCTCGGGTTCATCGTCGCCGACGCGCCAGAAATCCGAACGCGCGTCGCGGGAAAGCCGGCAGGCAATGGCATCGGTCTCCCACAGCGCTCTTCCGGAGCCTACAAGTATCGGAAGCGAAAGATTTGGATTGAGCGGGCGGTATAACTCCGCCTGCCCTGGCGCGAAGGGAGAGGCGAATTCAAACTCGACCTTCGCGTCGAGATAGCGCGCCACCGCGACGGCGAGGCGGGGATTGGGATTGCGGCTGAACAGCAGTTTCATTCCATCTCGGTCCTTGATGAGCGCCGGGCGTCTTATCGCACGAAAATTTTCGTCTCCCTATCTCGTGCGCGCACGGAGCAGTCGATGCAGTCTCGAATCGATCCGGCTGATGGCACGACGGCCCTTGCCGTATGCCGATCCGCTATATTCTCTTGCAATGACCGAAAGCGGTACAACAGCGATAAACGGGGCCAAGCGAGACCCTCTCGAAACCTGTGCGGTAATCTCGAAAGGGCTGATAGACATATTTTCACTGTTATGTTTCACTGAATATATCGATGGCAAGAAGCCAGCCTTCGGAATAGTCATCAAGACAACAGGGAGTTCACATCATGAGAAATTTCGGGACGGTGCTTGCCTTGGCCGTCGGCGGCGTAGCGGCTGCGCTGCTTTCAGCTACCCCGTCCGCCGCGCAGGAAAAGGTCGTCGTCTTTGCCGCGGCCAGCCTGAAGAATGCCCTCGACGCCGTGAACGCCGCCTGCGAGGCCGATGTCGGCGAACAGGCGACGATTTCCTACGCGGCAAGCTCCGCGCTGGCGAAGCAGATCGAGGAAGGCGCGCCGGCCGACGTCTTCATTTCGGCAGATCTCGACTGGATGAAATATCTCTCCGACAAGAAACTGACCAAGGCGGACACGGAAGTGAAGCTTCTCGGCAACAGGATCGTGCTGGTGGCCCCCGCCGATTCCAAGGTCGAGGCGACGATCGCCCCCAATTTCGACCTTGCCGGCCTCGTCGGTGACGGCAAGCTCGCCATGGGTGATATCAAGGCGGTGCCGGCCGGAAAATATGGCCAGGCCGCGCTGGAGAAACTCGGGGTCTGGCCATCCGTCGAAGGCAAGGTGGCGCAGGCTGAAAATGTGCGCGCAGCACTCAAGCTCGTGTCGACCGGCGAGGCCGCGCTCGGCATCGTCTACCAGACCGATGCCAATGCCGAGCCGGGCGTCAGTGTCGTCGGCACCTTCCCGGAAGACACGCACCCGCCGATCATCTATCCGATCGCGCAGACCGAAGCCTCCAAGGACGACGACACGGCGGCTTTCCTGAAATGCCTGCAGTCAGCCAAGGCCAAGCCGCTTTTCGAGGAGCAGGGCTTCACGGTGCTTGCGCCGGCCGCTTCGAACTAAGATAGACTTCAGGCCATGATTCCGACGATCCGCATCATGGCCTGACGCATGGAATGGCTGCTGGACCTCACACCCGACGAATGGAATGCGGTCCGGCTTTCCATCAAGGTCGCCACCTGGGCGATGGTGGCCAGTCTGCCCTTCGGCATCCTGGTCGCTCTTATCCTCGCGCGGGGCCGATTCTGGGGTAAATCCATCCTCAACGGCATCGTGCATTTGCCGCTGATCCTGCCGCCGGTGGTGACCGGCTACCTGCTCCTCCTGAGCTTCGGCAAGCGCGGACCGATCGGTTCGTTTCTGGCCGAATATTTCGGCATTGTGTTTTCCTTCCGATGGACAGGCGCGGCACTTGCCTGCGGCGTCATGGCGTTTCCGCTGATGGTACGCGCCATCCGGCTGTCGATCGAAGCGGTCGACCGGCGGCTTGAAGCGGCGGCCGGCACGCTCGGCGCCAATCCGCTCTGGGTCTTCGCCACGATCACCTTGCCGCTGATCCTGCCCGGCATCATCGCCGGTATGATCCTCTCCTTCGCCAAGGCGATGGGCGAATTCGGCGCGACCATCACCTTCGTTTCCAACATCCCGGGCGAAACGCAAACCTTGCCCTCGGCGATCTATACCTTCACCCAGGTGCCGGGCGGCGATGCCGGTGCGCTCAGGTTGACGCTGATCTCCATCGCCATTGCCATGCTGGCGCTGATCGCGTCGGAGGTGCTCGCCCGCCGCGTCGGCAGAACCATGGAAATCGAATGACGCTCTCGGTCGATATCCGTCACCAGCTGGGTGCTTTCGAACTCGACGCCGCCTTCGAATCGAACGGCCGCCTGACGGCGCTGTTCGGGCCGTCAGGCTCGGGCAAGACGTCGCTCGTCAACCTGATCGGCGGACTGATCCGGCCGGACAGGGGCCGTATCGCAGTCGACGGACGCGTTCTGGCCGACACGGCTGCCCGAACCTTCCTGCCCAAGCACAAACGGCGCATCGGCTATGTGTTCCAGGACGCGCGACTTTTCCCTCACATGACCGTAGGTCAAAACCTGCGCTATGGCCGCTTCTTCCGGCCAAGGCAGGAACGCTACGCCGACCTGGACGCCGTGGTGGAACTCCTCGGCATCGGCGGCCTTCTCGACCGCAGGCCAAATCTTCTGTCAGGGGGCGAAAAGCAGCGCGTCGCGATCGGCCGTGCGCTGATTGCCAGTCCACAACTCATCCTGATGGACGAGCCGCTCGCTTCGCTCGACGAGGCACGCAAGGCCGAGATCATGCCCTACATCGAGCGGCTGCGCGACGAGACGAAGATCCCGATCGTCTATGTCAGCCATTCGATTTCGGAGGTGGCGCGGCTGGCCAGCGACATCGTCGTGCTCGCAGACGGCAAGGTCACCGCATCGGGCTCTACACGAGAGATCATGCAGCGGCTCGATCTGCTGCCGGAGGAAGAGCGGGCGGAAGGCGGCGCGGTGCTCGAGCTCGAGATCAAGGCACACGACGACGCATTTGGGTTGAGCATCCTGCGCTCGGGCGAGAGCGAGTGGCGGCTGCCCCGGATGGATGCGCCAGCAGGCAGCCTTGTCCGTGTGAGGGTTCGAGCCCGCGATGTGATGATCGCGACGGAGCGACCGCACGGGCTCAGCGCAATGAACATCCTGGCCGGGAAAATCTCGGAGATCACCACCGACGACGGGACGGAAGCGCGCGTGAAAATCGACTGCGGCGGCGATATCCTGGTCTCCCGCGTCACCCGCCACTCCGTGCGGGCTCTGGGGCTCGAAACCGGCAAGAGCGTATTCGCGGTGGTCAAGGCGGTGACGTTCGACAAAGCCAACACCGCCTCACGCGTCGAGGGTGGAACGAAGCGATGACGACATGGACAACGCTGTTCTGCTAGAACACCGAAAAGGCAGATGTTTCGCCAGGAATCGGGAGTTTTGTCGATGCCATCGCTCAGCTTGAGGATAAATCTCGATCCGGACGGACGCATCGGACCCGGCAAGATCGAACTGCTCGAGCAGATTGCGGCATTCGGATCGATTTCCGCTGCGGCGCGCGGCATGAACATGTCCTACAAGCACGCGTGGGATCTCGTCGAGGAGATGAACAAGCTATTCGGCAAGCCGGTGGTTTCTGCGCAGACCGGCGGCAAACGCGGCGGCGGCGCACAGCTCACCCCCGTCGGGCTCGCGGTCATCAGCCGTTTTCGAGCCATCGAGCGGGCGGCGGCTTCGGTTGCCGAGCAGCACATCATCGCGCTGCAGGCTGAAATCGAAGCCGCTTGACGCCGTCCACGGCGAGTTCTTCCACCTAAAGAAAACCCTCCGGCACGCGGTGCCGAAGGGTTTGATCCGCTAGCCCAAACGAGGCTAGAACATTTTCGCCGTCGTCTGCAGCGTGATCCATACGCCCCAGAGAATCGGGATGCCGACAGCAGCCCAGGCCAACGCCGCCTTGGTGTCGAGCCCGCCCTTGCCGATGCCGAAAGATCCGGTGTGCCCCGATTGTGAAGCCGTGGTCTTTGCCTGCATGGCGGCAACTTCCTCGTCCGACATGAACCATTTGTCATCCAGCGGCTTGACGAAGAAGTTGGCGATGACGCCCAGCGCCAGCATGCCGGCCAGGATGTACATCGTGAAGTCATAGACCTGTGCCCGCTCGATTCCCGCAGCGAGCTGGAACTCGCGGATGTAATTGACGACGACGGGCCCGATGATGCCGGCGGTGGACCATGCCGTCAGCAGACGGCCATGGATCGCCCCGACGAATTGCGTCCCGAAAATATCGGCGAGGTAGGCCGGAATGGTGGAGAAGCCGCCGCCATACATCGAGAGGATGACACCGAACATCAGCACGAACAGCAGCTGGCTGCCCATGTGCGCTGCCGCGGGGGCGAGCGCGTAGAGCGCGATGCCGAGCAGCAGGAACGTGTAGTAGGTATTCTTCCGGCCGATATAGTCCGACAGCGAGGCCCAGAAGAAGCGGCCCAGGATGTTGAACAGCGAAAGCAGCCCGGCGAAACCGGCTGCAATGCCGGCAATCGCGGTCTTCTGAGAGGCATCGAGTTGGTTGAAGGTGAGATCAGGCAAGCCGATCAGCTTGCCCGCGAAGATCTCCTGCAGCATTGGCGACGCCATGCCTATGACGCCGATGCCGGCCGAAACGTTGAGCGTCAGCACCGCCCAGATCAGCCAGAACTGGGTTGTCTTGTGGGCGTCGCGCAGATGGACGTGACGTGTCGTTATCATGCTCTTTGCGGTGGCGGGAGGAGTCCAGCCGTCCGGACGCCAGCCCGCCGGCGGAATGCGGTAGCCGAAAGCGCCACACGTCATCGACACGGCGTAGAGCGCGGCCATGACAAGCAAGGTCTGCCAGACACCGACCGAATCCGGCGTCTTGAAGTAGTTCATCAGGAAATTGGCGAGTGGAGCGCCGATCATGGCGCCGCCGCCGAAGCCCATGATGGCCATGCCCGTTGCCATGCCGCGCCGATCCGGGAACCACTTGATCAGCGTCGAAACCGGCGAGATATAGCCAAGGCCGAGGCCGATGCCGCCAATCACGCCGGCGCCGAGCCACATGACCCAGAGCTGATGGGTGAGGATGCCGAAGGCCGCGATGACCATGCCGCCGCACCAGCATATCATCGAGGCCAGACCCGCCTTGCGCGGCCCGGCCCGTTCAAGCCAACCGCCCCAGATGGCGGCCGCGGAGCCCAGCAAGACGAAGAACAGAGTGTACATCCAGCCGAGATCGGCGACGCGCCAGTCGCAGGTCGTGGTAAAGAGTGCTGAGATGAGGTTGAGGTCGGCGCAGGCGACCGGCTGGTCGATGCCGATGGCTCGCGAAAGCGGCAGCCAGAAGACGCTGAAACCATATGCCATGCCGATGCACAGATGGATGGCGAGCGCCGCCGGGGGTACAAGCCATCGGTTGAAGCCCGGTTTGGCGATGATCTTTTCACGATCGAGAATTCCGCCGCCGCTCAGGCCGCCGGAAATGGTATCACTTGCTGTGGACATGCAATTCTCCTCCGTTCCGCCAGAGTTTCCCGGCGGTCTTGTCCAGCTGGTTACCTTGATTGCTCCGACCACAACCGATCCGCCGTCACGGCCTCGGTCGTGCCCGATCGACTATTCGCTTGGTCGCATTGTCTGCATGGCCGTCCTCCCAGTCGGTTGCTTCTTCGAATAAGCAACTCGCATGCCAGAAGGCGAAAGCAACGATTTCAAATGCTTATGGGCCGATGGGAAATTCCTATGGACAATTTGTCCATAGAGCCGGACAAATTGTCCGGCGCGGTCAGGCCGCTTCGGGCAGCCAGATGGCGAAGGTGGTTCCTTTGCCCGATTCACTGTCGGCTGAAATCCGACCGCCCTGACGGGTCACAAGGGTCTGGCTGATCGAGAGACCGAGGCCGGTTCCCTCGCGGCGCTTGGTGGTGAAGAATGGATCGAACACCTTCCGCATGACCTCGGGCGTCATACCGACCCCGGTATCGGCAACCTCCACGACCAGTCCCGGGCGGCCTTCGAGGTTCCGATCGGCAGTGCGCAGGGTGAGCACGCCGCCGTCCGGCATCGCATGTATGGCGTTGACGATCAGGTTGACCAGCACCTGCTGCAATTCGGTGCGGTTCATCAACACCAGCCGAACTGCCTTGCTCTCGCGCACGACCTCGATCTTCGCCTTGTTGAGAAGGTGCTGGACCAGCGGCAGGCAATCGGAAATGACGTCGGCAGGTGCATGACGCTCGACATAGCCCGCATATTCTTCGGGCTTGGCGAACTGCAGCAACTTGGTGACGATCTGGCTGATGCGGTGGATCTGTTCGTCGAGCAGGCGAAACTCGGTGGTCGCCAGTTGCGCTTTCTTGCCCATGACATTGCGCACGACCTCGAGATTACCCTGCATCACCGCGATCGGATTGTTGATCTCATGCGCGACGCCGGCGGTGATCTCGCCGATCGCCGCCAGTTTCTCCGACATGATGAGCTGCTTGGTCGTCGCCTCCAACTGGCGGTTGGCAAGCTGCAATTCGCGCGTACGTTCCTCGACGCGCGCGTTCAACTCTTCGTTCCAGTCACGCAATTCGCGATCCCGCTCCTGCAACTGATCGAGCAGATGGTCGAGGTGCAGCGCCACCCGGCCGATCTCGTCCTTGCCATCGCCATGGCGGGTCCTCGCGCCGAGATCACCGCTTTCCACCTTGGCGATGGTGCCGGTCATCCGCTCCAGCGGCTGGAAGATGGCGCGCGCCCAGCGCAGGAAGATCGGGATGCTGGCGGCCGTGATCGCCAGGAAGGCAAGCGCGATCAGGAGCAGCGTCTGGTATTTCGCAGCCGTGAACGGCGCCTCGAGGAAGCCTACATAGAGCATGCCGACGCGCGTGCCGTAGCTGTCCACGATCGGCTCGTAGGCGGAAATGTACCAATCGTTGACCACGAAGGCGCTGTCCAGCCAGGTGCGGCCCATGTCGAGGACCGTTGAGCGGACAACCGCCGAGACCCGCGTTCCGAGTGCCCGACGCCCCTCGAACAGACGGACATTCGTGGAGATGCGGACGTCGTCGAGGAACAGCGTCGCGGTTCCCTGGCTGCCCTCGGGCAGGCTTGCTTCGCGATAAACCAGATCGTTTATGGTGTCGATGAAAACCAGGTTCTGGTTGAGCAGGATGCCGCCGACCAACGCTGCCAACCGGCCATCCGCCAGAGTGACGGGACTGGCCGAGTGGACGACCATGCCGCGTGTTTCCTGTGTGCGACTGGTTGGAACAGCGTTCGGTGTCGGCACCAGATCGATGCGCGCCCGTTCGGCCAGGTCCGGCGCCACATGAGCCAATTCCTCATTGGCGAAGATGTCGATCGCGGTAGAGGGCGCGCCACCAAGCGCGGAGGCGACAATAGGCCAGTCCGTCCTGGGCGTTGTGGCGGGGTGTTCACGGGCGGACGCCTCGATCTTTCGATCGGCATCGACTAGGAAAAGGAAGTCGAAACCGAGCGCAGTCCGGCTGTGCTCGAGCAATAGATCCATCGCTTGCGCATCGCCCGCACCGCCCGCGATCACATCGCGAAAACGCGCCGAGGCGCCCAGCGCCTGCACCTTCTCGCCGGTATTCTCCAGGATGCGCGCCAGATACTGATGCGCGATGGTCAGGTCGCCGTTGACCTTGGAGATCAGCGTCGCATCGAACTTGGCGTTCCAGCGGACGATGGTTACGCCAAGCAGCAGCGGCAGGATGACGAGGGTGGGCAAAAGAGCGATCGCCAGGAGCCTGAAGCGGACGGACCTGCCGCTCCCGACGGGGACGGTTTGGGTCCCGGCATTCGGACGAACGCCTATACCGGCAACTGGAGAAACGGTGTCAGCCATCCCGGGAAGCGAATTTGCGGTCGATGGTCTTGCGCGAGATGCCGAGACGCCGCGCTGCCTCATCGCGATTGCCGCCGGTTTCCTTCAACACCGAAAGGATGTGCCTCCGTTCGACATCGGCAAGACTGGCGTCGCCCGGCACTTCAGGCGTCCGGCTGTCCAGCCCCAACCCGTCGGGGAAACGCCCCAGGATCAGCGTGCGCTCGATAAGATTGCGCAGTTCGCGCACATTGCCGGGCCAGTCGTAGCGTGCGAACGCAGCCCGCATCTTATCCGGGATCGGCACCGGCGGCATGCCAAGCTGCTGCGACAGCTTGCGCATGAAGAGCGTTGCAAGTTCCTGCACGTCGTCGCCACGGTCTTTCAGCGGCGGAAGGTGGATTTGCATGACATTGATGCGGAAGAAAAGGTCGGCCCTGAACCGTCCCTTCTGGACCTCCTTTTCCAGTTCCGCGTTGGTCGCGAAAACGAAACGCAGATCGACCGGGATCTCGCGCTCCGAGCCGACGGGCCGCACGCGCCTGTCTTCGAGAGCGCGCAACAGCTTGCTTTGGGTCGCCAACGGCAGTTCGCCGATCTCGTCGAGAAACAACGTGCCGCCCTGGGCATGCATGAACAGGCCCTCACGCATTGTTTCGGCACCGGTGAATGCACCTTTCAGGTGGCCGAAGAGTTCGCTCTCGATCATGTCAGGCGGGATAGCGGCACAGTTCACCGGAACGAACGGCTTGTCGGCCCGATCCGAGAGGGAGTGAAGCGATCGGGCCGCGACCTCCTTGCCGGTTCCGGACTGGCCGGTCAGCAGTACCGAGGTGGGCAGCGGCGCGACACGGGCGAGCGCATCGCGCACCTGCCTGACGGCGGGCGATTCGCCGATCAGCTTGTCGCGCAGCAGGATGTGGTCCGAATGCGACCGCAGTTCGTAATGCAACACGTAGTTCTCGCGCTGCAGGCGAACGCGGTCGAGGCAGCGGGCGACCGCGTTGAGAAGCTGGTTGGAGCGGAACGGCTTGAGCACGAAATCGACCGCCCCGGCGCGCAATGCCTGGATCGCGGTGTCGAGATCCGCATAGGCCGTCATCAGGATCGCGTCGGCGAAGAAGCCAATCGCACGCTGCTCGGCCAACCAGTCGACGCCGTTCTTGCCCGGCATGATGTTGTCGAGGATGACAACGTCGAAGTGGAATTCGTCGAGCTTGCGTGATGCTTCCCCGGTGTCGGCCGCCTCTTCAAGGCGTTTGCAACGCGGCCCAAGCGTGCGCATCAGGAAATTGCGCATGCCGGGTTCGTCGTCCACGACAAGAATTGAGGCCTGTGCAAGCCATGGACCGAATTCCGGATCGCTAACGATCTCCCTGGGCCTGCGCATCGCCTCGGCCGGCATAGTCTTCCTCCCAGCTAAGCGCTGCCCCTGCCGTCGCAATGATTATCGGACACACGCGCGAAAGCAACCGCCGAGCGTTCAACCGGCATGGCGGCGCGGCGTCTCGTCCGTTTGTCAGGCGGCTTTTTTCTTTTCGAGCCTGGCCTTGATGCTTGCAACGTCGGCGCGGGGCGTGGCTGCGAACAGCGTCTTTGTGTAGCTGTGCTGCGGGTCGGAGAAGACCGTGTCGCGCGGGCCGTATTCGACCGCCTCGCCGTAATACATCACCATCACCTCGTCGGCGATGTAACGCACCACCGAGAGGTCGTGACTGATAAAGACGTAGGTCAGCTGGAACTCGTCCTGCAGATCGGCCAGAAGATTGAGCACCTGGGCCTGGACCGAAAGATCGAGTGCCGACACCGGCTCGTCGAGTACCAGCAGGCTAGGGTTCAGCATCAGCGCGCGGGCTATCGCGATGCGCTGGCGTTGGCCGCCCGAGAACATGTGCGGGTAGCGGTTGTAGTGTTTTTCCTCCAGCCCGACCTTCAGCAACATCTGCATGGCACGCTCGCGCCGCTCGTCGGCGGGCACGCCGGTGTTGATCAACAACGGCTCACCGAGCACATCGCCGATCTTCTGACGCGGATTGAGCGAGCCGTAGGGGTTCTGGAAGACGATCTGCACCTTGCGCCGCATCTCCGGCGTCAGTGCGGTCTTGCCGATGTCGATCTTGTTGCCGTCGATCAAGAGGTCGCCGGAGGTCGCCGGGTCGATCAGCGTGATGATGCGGGCAAGCGTGGACTTACCGCAACCGCTCTCGCCGACGATCGCCAGCGTCTTGCCCTTCTCCACCGAGAAGGAGACACCCTTCACCGCGTGCACCGTCCTGGCCTTGTTGAACAGCCCGCCAGACAGATGGTAGTCGCGGACGATGTTTTTGGCTTCGAGCACCACCGGGTTCATGACGCAACTCCCGCGGCGGCGGCCTCGTCGGCCATGAAGCCGGCAATGGTCGGCAGCCGGTCGCCGACGGCATTCTCCGGCAGCGCCGACAACAGCGCCTTGGTGTAGTTGCTCTTCGGGCTCTCGAACAGCGACAGAACGTCAGCCTCCTCCATCTTGCGGCCCTTGTACTGGACGATGACACGGTCGGCCGTCTCGGCCACCACGCCCATATTGTGGGTGATCATGATCAGCCCCATGCCATGCTCGGCCTGCAGTTTCATCAGAAGATCGAGGATCTGCTTCTGGATGGTGACATCGAGCGCGGTGGTCGGCTCGTCGGCGATCAAAAGCTTCGGATTGCAGGCAATCGCAATGGCGATCATGACGCGCTGGCACTGGCCGCCCGACATCTGGTGCGGGTAGTGGCCGAGCCGATCGCGCGGATCGGGAATGCCGACCAGTTGCAGAAGCTCGATGGCGCGGGCGCGCCGCTTCGCGCGGTCCATGTTGAGGTGGATGCGCAACACCTCCTCGATCTGGAAGCCGACGGTAAAGCACGGGTTGAGGCTAGCCATCGGCTCCTGGAAGATCATCGCCATGTCCTTGCCGACGATCTTGCGGCGCTCCGAATGCGACAGCTTCAGGAGGTCGCGGCCGTTGAAGGTCATCGTGTCGGCCGTCACCTTGGCCGTCCACGGCAACAGCCCCATCACCGCAAGCATCGACACCGACTTGCCCGAGCCGCTCTCGCCGACGATCGCCAGCACCTCGCGCTCATGCACCTTCAGCGAAACCCCGTCCACCGCACGGAACGGGCCAGAAGCAGTCTGGAACTCAACGACGAGGTTTTCGATCTCAAGCAACGCCATTTTCACGACCTCTTCAGCTTGGGATCGAGCGCATCGCGCAAACCGTCGCCCATCAGATTGATCGCCAGCACGGTGATGAGGATCGCCAGACCGGGCAGCGTCACCACCCACCAGGCGCGGAGGATGAACTCGCGCGCTTCAGCCAGCATCGTGCCCCACTCGGGGGTCGGCGGCTGCGCCCCCATGCCCAGGAAACCCAATGCAGCCGCATCGAGGATGGCGTTGGAGAATGAAAGGGTCGCCTGAACGATCAACGGCGCCATGCAGTTGGGGAGGATCGTCCTGAACATCAGCCTCAGATGGCCGGCGCCTGCTACCTTCGCTCCGACGACATAGTCACGGGATTTTTCGCTCATGACCGCAGCGCGTGTCAGGCGTACGAAATGCGGCTGGAAGACGAGCGCGATGGCGATCATCGCGTTGGTTAGGCCGGGGCCTAGCACAGCAACAAGGACAAGTGCCAGAAGCAGCGAAGGGAATGCCAGAATGATGTCCATCAAGCGCATGATGACGATGTCGACCCAGCCACGGAAATAGCCGGCAATGACACCGATAAAGATACCGCCTACCAGGGCGATGGTGGTGACGATGACGCCGATGAACAGTGAGTATCGCGTACCATAGATGAGGCGAGAGAGGATGTCGCGACCGACCGGGTCCGTGCCTAGCAGATAGGAGACGCGACCGCCTTCCTGCCAGAACGGTGGGACGAGTACGGCGTCCCTGTATTGCGCATTGGGGGCATGCGGAGCGATCAGAGGCGCAAAAATTGCCACCAGAACGAGGAACACAAAGAACCAGAAACCGATGACGGCGCCGCGATTCTCGGAGAAATAATACCAGAACTCTGCAAAACGGGCCCGGCGGGAGGGGTCGACCGAGACAGAACCGGTAAATTCGGTTGATGGCGCTGATGTGCCTGCCATGTTCGCCTCCTAGTGGCGGATGCGTGGGTTGACGAGACCATAAAGCAGGTCGACGATCAGGTTCACCAGCATGATCAAGCCGGCGATGATGAGCAGCCCTCCCTGGATGACCGGGTAGTCCCGCCGAAATACCGAATCGACCATCCACTTGCCGATGCCTGGCCAGGAGAAAATCGTCTCGGTCAGGATGGCGCCGGCCAACATCACGCCGACCTGCAGGCCGATGGTGGTGATAACGGGGATCATGGCGTTGCGCAGCGCGTGCACGCCGACGACGCGCAAGGTGGACAGACCCTTGGCACGTGCCGTGCGGACATAGTCCTCGGACAACACTTCCAGCATGGCCGACCGGGTCTGCCGCGCGATGACCGCGAGCGGGATGGTTCCGAGCACGATCGTCGGCAGGATCAGGTGGCTGACCGCAGACTTGAAGGCACCCGGCTCACCGGAGATCAGCGAATCGATCAGCATGAAGCCGGTGACGTTAGGGAAAAAATACATCAGCGAGATACGGCCGGACACTGGCGTCCACTGCAACACGCCGGAAAACAGGATGATGAGCAGCAGCCCCCACCAGAAGATCGGCATCGAAAAGCCGATCAGCGCGGTGCCCATGGTCAGCTGGTCGAAGAACGAGCCGCGTTTGATGGCGGCGAAAACGCCGGCGGGGATGCCGATCACGACCGCGAAGATGATGGCGCACAGCGACAATTCGAGCGTCGCCGGAAACAGCTGGAAAAATTGATCGAGCACCGGACTCTTGGTCGAGATCGAGGTGCCGAAATCACCCCGAAGCACGCCCCACAGATAATCGAGATACTGGATGACGATCGGCCGGTCGAACCCGAGCTGATGCGAGATTTCGGCGTGGCGCTCCGCAGACATCACGCGCTCGCCGGAAAGCAGCGCGACGGGATCGCCCGGCAGCATCCGGATAAACGAAAACGCGATGATGGACACCCCGATGAACGTCGGAATGAGGACGGCGATACGCCCCAACAGAAATCGAAACATTTTTACCCTCGTTCCGCGTTCCCAGCGCCGACTATATTGCCGGCGGGCACGGATAGCAAAAAGGGGCGCCCGCCGTGGCGAACGCCCCACTTCTTGCCTTTAAAGCATCACTCTACGATATCGACGCCGTCGAAGGCGAAGTCGCCGAGCGGGCTCTGCACGAAGCCTTCGACATTCTTGCGCATCGGAACGATTGACAGCGAGTGGTCGATCGTCACCCAGGGCGCCTGCTTCTTGAAGACGACCTGCGCCTCTTCATAAAGCTTCGTGCGCTCGGCCTGGTCGCTGGCTTCCTTTGCCTTGGTGACCAGATCGTCGAACTCCTTGTCGCACCACATCGCACGGTTGTTGCCGCCGACGGCATCGCAACCGAGCAAGGTGTCGAGGAAGTTGTCCGGATCGCCATTGTCGCCGGTCCAGCCGAGGATGACGGCGCCGTCGCGGTCCTTGGCACGCGACTTGTCGAGATACTCGGCCCATTCGTAGGAGACGATCTCAGCCTTGACGCCGATCTTGTCGAGGTCGGACTGCATCAGTTCGGCGGCGCGGCGTGCGTTGAGCATGTACGGGCGCGCGACCGGCATGGCCCAGATCTTCATCGACAGATCCTTCACGCCGGCAGCCTCAAGGGCAGCCTTCGCCGCTTCCGGATCGTATTTGTCGTCCTCGACGGCGTCGTTGTAGGACCACATGGTCGGCGGGATCGGATTCTTGGCCGGCGTCGCGAAGCCCTGGAAGACACCGTCGACGATCGCCTGCTTGTTGATCGCCATGCTGAGCGCCTTGCGGACTTCCACCTTGTCGAACGGCGGCTGCGTCGTGTTAAAGGCGAGGTAAGCGACGTTCAGGCCTTCCTGCTCGGCGATCTTGAGATTCGGATCCGCCTTCATTGCCTCGACATCGGCCGCGTTCGGGTAAGGCATCAGGTGGCATTCGCCAGCCTTCAGCTTCTGGTAGCGAACCGACGCGTCGGTGGTGATCGCGAAAACGAGATCGTCGATCTTCTGCTTGCCGCCCCAATAATCCGGGTTCGCCTTGTAACGGATGACTGCGTCCTGCTGGTAGGCGACGAACGCGAAGGGGCCGGTGCCGAGCGGCATCTGGTTCATCTGGTTCATCTTGCCGTCAGCCTGCAGCTTGTCGGCATATTCCTTCGACAGGATCGAAGCGAAAGGCATTGCCACGTTGGCGAGGAAAGGCGCTTCCTTCCGCTTCAACGTGAACTTCACGGTCATGTCGTCGACCTTTTCGATCGAAGCGAGCAGGTCCGGGAAGCCCATGCCGGCAAAGTATTCCCAGGACGCACCCTCGACATACTTGTTCCACGGATTGTCCGCTTTCCACATGCGCTCATAGCTGAAGATCACGTCGTCGGCATTCAGCTCGCGCGTCGGCGTGAAGAACTCGGTGGTCTGGAACTTGACGCCCGGACGCAGCTTGAACGTGTACTGCAGGCCGTCATCGGAAACTTCGTAGCTTTCCGCCAGACCCGGCTCGGTTTCGGTGGTGCCCTTCTTGAACTCGAGCAGGCGGTTGTAGACGGTGTGGGCAGCCGCGTCGAACGTGTTGCCGCCGGTGTAAAGGCCGGGGTCGAAACCCTCAGGCGATGCTTCGGAGCAATAGACGAATGTCTTGGCGCTGGCCGCGCCAGACATCATCGTGGCGGCCAGCAACGCGGCCGCGAAACTTGTTTTGAATTTCATTGAGCACTCCCTGACGTTATTTCGAAGCCCCTCTAGCAGGCTCGAGAAGCGCGCATATAAGCAAAGATTGACCTGGTTTGGAACTCCTCGTTTGCGTACCGCACGGTAACGAGAAAAATGTTCCATCGAATTCCGTATCCAGGGTATAAACCCGCGACAATGCCGTCGTTTTCTATCTTATGTCAGCAAATATTTCCATTCGACACATTCCGAGAGTATCCCCCGTTGGGCTTCCGGTCTCCAATGGATATGCTGGCGGCAACCACATCGAGGAGGACCAGATGACAGGCAGGGAGTGGCAGAAGGATGTGCTGCGATTCTGGTTCGAGGAACTGACCGCCGACGACTGGTTCACTGTCAGAAAGGATCTCGACGATACGATTCGCGAGCGTTTCGAGGCGCTCCACAAAGACTTCAGCGTCGCCATTCCCACCGAGGCTTTCCTGACGCCGGACTCCGCGCTCGCTGCAACGATCGTTTTCGACCAGTTTTCGCGCAATATCTTCCGCGGCACCGCCAAGGCCTTCGCCTCGGATCGGCTGGCCGTCGCGGTAGCGGCCAATGCGCTGGCAAGCAAGTTCGACACACAGCTGCCGGTTGAGCGGAAGCACTTTCTATACATGCCCTTCATGCACTCGGAAAACCTGGCCGACCAGAAGCGCTGCGTGGCTTTGTTCGAAGCGCTCGGCGGCGACAGCGTCAAATACGCGGTGGAACATCGCGACATCATCGAACGGTTCGGTCGCTTCCCTCACCGCAACCGTGCTCTCGGGCGGGAGACGACGGAAGAGGAACGCGCATTCCTGGCGAACCACGAAGGTTTCGGCCAATAGACCGCTTCCACACCAGCCCCGATTGTCGATCCGTGCCGTTACGCAGCGGCACGGCTTGCGCGCGTCTAAATTGTGTCCATAGATAAGGACTTGGGCGGCTAATTTCCCGGGATCACAATCCGGCATCGAGAACCGGACACTTCCGAACAGCCGACGAGGAACCAGGCCTGCATTCGGGCAACGAGGAGGAAAAAGTGGCGAAGGCAACCGGCAAACCCGCAGCGAAGACAACCGCCAAACCGGCAGCGAAAGCACCGTCGGTGAAAGCAGCGGCCGCGACAAGCTCGAGCAAGAAGACAGCCTCGGCAAAAGCAGCCGGCGCAACCGCTGCCAAGGTCGCTGCAAAAGCATCGGCCAAACCGAAGGCAGTTGCGAAGCCCGCGGCTGCCAAGCCGGCAGCAGCACCCGCAAAATCGAAAACCCCGGCAACGGCTGCCAAGACTAGTGCAAAAGCGGTTATCAAACCGAAGGCGACTGCGAAACCCACAGCAGCAGCAGCCAAGCCAGCAGCGGCACCCGCCAAGCCGAAAGCCGCGGCGAAGCCAGCGGCCAGGATCGCCAAGGCGGAAACGAAAGCACCGGCAAAGGCCGTTGCCCGCACCAGCGCAAATAAGCCCTGGCTCGCAAGCTACCCGCCAGGAATGCCCGAGACGATCGGAGCCCTGCCCTCGGACTCGATCGGCGATCTGCTTGTGGCCGCGTGCAAGCAATATGCGGGACGCCCGGCGTTCACCTGCATGGACAAGACGATGACCTATGCGGAGGTCGAAAGACACTCGGCAGAGTTCGGTGCCTATCTGCAGTCCAGGGGGCTGAAGAAAGGCGCGCGCGTCGCCATCATGATGCCGAACGTGCTGCAGTATCCGGTCGCCATGATGGGTGTGCTGCGGGCCGGCTATACCGTCGTCAATGTGAACCCGCTCTACACGCCGCGTGAACTCGAGCACCAGCTCAAGGATTCCGGCGCCGAAGCGATCGTCATCCTGGAAAACTTCGCCGTCACCTTGCAGGCGGTGCTGGCGAAGACGCCGGTCAAGCATGTGATCGTCGCATCCATGGGCGACATGCTCGGCACGCTGAAGGGCATGATCGTCAACCTGGTCGTGCGCCGGGTGAAGAAGATGGTGCCGGCGTGGTCATTGCCCGGTCATGTGAAATTCCCGGCCGCCATGAAGGAAGGGTCCACCAAAAGCTTGAAGCCGGTGAAAGTCTCGCCGGACGATATCGCCTTCCTGCAATATACGGGAGGCACGACCGGCGTTTCCAAGGGCGCGACCCTGCTTCACCGCAACGTGCTCGCCAACGTTGCGCAGAACGCGCTGTGGGTCGAAACTGCCTACATCAAGCGGCCGAAGCCGGCGGAACTGGTCTATGTATGCCCGCTGCCGCTCTATCACATCTACGCGCTGACCGTGAACGCGCTGATGGGCATGTATCTCGGCTCGCACAACATCCTCATCCCCAATCCGCGCGACATCCCGGCCTTCGTGAAGGAGTTGCAGAAATATCCGGTGAATGTTTTCCCGGGCCTCAACACGCTGTTCAACGCGTTGCTCAACAATGAGGACTTCCGCAAGATCGACTTCAAGCCGCTGCTTCTCACCTTCGCCGGCGGCATGGCCGCGCAGCGCCCCGTCGCCGAGCGCTGGAAGCAGGTAACCGGCTGCGTGATGTCGGAAGGTTTCGGCCTTTCGGAAACATCGCCCGTCGCCACCACTAACCGCTTCGACGCCGACGACTTTTCCGGAACGATCGGACTGCCGATCCCGTCGACCGAAATCTCCATCCGTGATGATGATGGCAACGAGATGCCGCTCGGCGAGGTCGGCGAAATCTGCATCAAGGGCCCGCAGGTGATGGCCGGCTACTGGAACCGTCCGGACGAGACCGCCAAGGTGATGACCGGCGACGGCTTCTTCCGCTCCGGCGACATGGGCGTCATGGACGAGAAGGGTTTCACCAAGATCGTCGACCGCAAGAAGGACATGATCCTGGTCTCCGGCTTCAACGTCTATCCCAATGAGCTGGAAGAAGTGGCCGCACAACACCCGGGCGTCCTGGAGGTCGCCGCGATCGGTGTGCCGGACGAGCATTCCGGCGAAGTGCCGAAACTGTTCGTGGTCAAGAAGGATCCCTCGCTCACGGCGGAAATCCTGCTGGCCTACTGCAAGCAGAATCTGACCGGATACAAACGCCCGAGGCACATCGAGTTCCGTACCGAACTGCCGAAGACCCCGGTGGGAAAGATCCTACGGCGGGAACTGAGGGGCTAGCGGCACTTTCGGCTTGCCGACCGCATGGTCGGCAAGCGTTTGCGCGCCGGTCTATTTGTAGACGATCTTGAGTTGCTGCGAAGCTTGCACCTTCTTGCTGCGTGCGAGATCGCGAAAGACAATGTCGAACGTGTACTTGCCCGGATCGAGGGGCGCTTTCAGGCCCATGTTGAGGTACACCTTGCGGGTATCCGCACTGATTTCGAGTTTGCCCTTGCCTGAAAATTTCTGAACATCGGCTTGCTCGAACAGGACCTTGCCGCTCTCGTCGGAAATCCGAAGATCGGCAACAATCTCATATTCGCGCAAGCCGTCGATCGTGCCCCTGACACCGGCGTTGTCGAGAACCGCGCGGATCCAGATCCTGTCATCGGCCCCGTAAACATTGTCTTTCCGAGGTGGCGGAAGTTCCTCCTTGTCGGCACGATCATCGACCAGATAGACCTTCGAAATCGACAGGTCTGGAAGGATCATGTCCTCCACGATCGGTCCTGGGTCGACAATGACGGTGCCGTCGTAATCCTTGGGAATCCGCGGGGCCGGCCCCGTATTTTCCTGCGCGTTGGCGAAATGGAACGGCGCTACCACGACCGCGACGACTGCCAGTGTCCGCATGTTTCCCTCCACATGCGCCGGCCCAAGGCGTAATCTTCAAGCGAACAGCCGCCACTCCGTTCGTGACAATACAATCGAGGACGACAGGCGCCCCATTCATTGTCGGTGTTTGTCAAAATGATTGGATCGGGATGAAGTTCCGGTTTTCGTCGGTATCGATTGCCGCACATTCCTGGTTGCAGAAATACAACCGTAACATGCGTCAATCCCCGAGAGAAGCACGTAGCAGCAATCCCTCGCCGACCGGTTCGTTTTCCGACCTGGTCCGAAAATGGCTCGGGGCAAAGCCCAGAACCCGTTTGAAGGCGCGACTGAACGACGCCTCCGAATCGTAGCCGAGTCGCTTCGCAATAACCGCGATCATCAGTCGATCCCGGGACAGCCATCGGCGTGCCTGGTGCATGCGGACGCGGGTGACATAGCGTGCTGGGGTTTCGCCGACGATCTCGGCAAAACGCTGAGCGAAGCCGGAGCGCGACGCGCCCATGGCCCTGGCGAGCGCCACGACCGTCCAATCGCGGCTGGGATCGAGATGGATCGCCGCCAGCACACGACCAATCTGCGGATCCCTGACCGCCGCGATCCATCCGGTGGCATCACCGCAGCCGCTCTCGACCCAGGCCCTGACAATCGTCGCCGCGAGCACGTCCGCCAAGCGCGCGAGCATGCCGCCAGAACCGACGCGGTCGGTCGAGACTTCGCGCATCATCGCCTCCAGCAGATGTGGAACGCTTGGCTCGTTTTTCGCCAATTCGTGGGCGCGCATCACGTCTGGCATCAGCGTCAGCAAAGGGTGCAAATTGTCGATATTGAACAGCATGCTGCCACAGAAAAGCAGCGTCGTCGGCCCGTCGCCAAAGCAGGATATGTCGAAGATGTTGTTGCCGCAGAGCGGCTTGATCTCGAAGCGCTCGAGCGGCGTGGCCGGCACGCCGGGCGTGCTTGCCAGAATGTGCTCGGCGCCGCGCGGCACCAGAACGGCGTCGCCGGGCTTCATTTCGACCCATTCCTGCGAGGGCATCAGCAGGAAGCACCTGCCGGCACCGATGAAGTGGAAGCGCGCGGCTTGCTGCGCCGGGAATAGGATGCCCCAAGGCTCGGCCATCACGCAGCGGCCATAGTCGACACCGTCGAGCCTCAGGCCGCGCATCATTTCCGTCAGCGGGTCGCCGGTTGCGAGCATCAGCGGTTTGGACGAACGGTCAAGCATTGTGGCTTTTCTAACATGGAAACTCCAAAGGGTCACTCCCTATCTTGGTCCGGACCATCTGGAGAATCCGCATGTCCGACACTACAGCTGCCATTGCCGAGCTTGAGGCGCCCGCAAATTCAGACGAGCGAACAGAGCCGCTCTGGGCGGCCGTCGTTTCCCTTTCACTGGGCGTGTTCGGCCTGGTCACGGCCGAGTTCCTGCCTGCCAGTCTGCTCACCCGAATGGCGAGCGATCTCAACATCACCGATGGCGCTGCCGGCCAGACGGTGACCGCAACCGCAGTGGTCGGCGCCATCGCCGGACTGACGCTCGCGATCTTCACCAGGAAGATCGACCGCAGGCTTGTGCTGTGGACGCTGACACTGCTGCTCGTCCTGTCGAGCCTTCTGGCCGCCACGGCCACCGGGCTCACCACGCTTCTCGTCGCACGCGTGCTGCTGGGGATCGGGCTGGGCGGCTTCTGGTCCATGGCCGGCGCCCTGACCATGCGGCTCGTGCCGGCGCGGCTGGTGCCGCGCGCGATGTCGATCGTGCTGACGGGCGTTTCCCTCGCCACCGTTTGCGCGGCCCCGATCGGCGCCTATATCGGCGACTTGTGGGGCTGGCGCGCGGCTTTCGTCCTTTCCGCCGCCGTCGGCGTGGTGGCGCTCACGGTGCAGATGCTGACCATGCCGAAACTGCCGCCGGTTGGCGCCTCCAGCTTCCGCACACTGTTCGAGTTGCTGAAGCGACCCTCGCTGAGGATCGGGCTTGTCACCCTGCTACTGGTGATCTCCGGCCACTTCGCCGGCTTCACCTATGTACGACCGTTCCTGGAGCAGGTCCCCGCCTTGCAGATCGAGGCGATCTCGCTGGTGCTGCTCGCCTATGGCGTCGGTGGCTTCTTCGGCAACCTTGCCGGCGGTTTCGTCGCCGAACGCAGCATCAAGGCCGCGGTAAGCCTGGGGGCGCTGGCGATCGCCGTCATGGCCTTGCTGATGATCCTGTTCGGCTCATCGGGAATTCTGGCCGGCACGGCAATCGCGGTCTGGGGCTTCTTCTTCGGCTTCCTGCCGGTCGGATTCCAGAGCTGGACGCTGCGCGCGGCGCCGGACCAGGCGGAAGCGGCCGGCGGCTTGCTGGTGGCAGCCTTCCAGATCGCAATCACCGCGGGCGCAGTGTTCGGCGGGCTGCTTGTCGACGGCTTCGGCCCGCTCGGCGCCGTGACTTATGCCGGACTGGCGGCGGTGCTCGGTGCGGCGCTCGTCTTCACGCTCGGCCACAGGGGATTGCCGCGGAATCCATAGGATCATGCCTCGCTGCGCAAGCGACAGAATCGCAGCGAGGGTGGCTTATGTTCGATCCGTCAGATAGGCCGGCAGGTCAGCGATCGAATTAAGCACCACATCGGCCAGCGGCATCAGGCTTTCGCGTGTTCCCGTGCCGCTGAGCACGCCGATGGCGAAGGCGCCGCCCGCCTTTGCCATTTCGAGGTCGTGCCGATTGTCGCCGACCATGGCGATCTCGGACGGCTTCAATCCGGTCAGGTCGGAGAACGCATAGATCGAATCCGGCGCCGGCTTCGGATTGGCGACAGCGTCATATCCGTAAGCGGCGTCGAACATCTGTGCGATGCCGAGCGCGAGCAGGGTCTTCTCCGCGCCGCCCGTCGAATCGTTGGTGGCAAGGCCGATGCGGAAGCCTTGTCCGTGCAGGCTGGTGATCGCCTCCCGGCTTCCCGGCAAGGGAACCGACTTTGCGGCGCCGTGGTCTGCCGTGAACGCGTCGAAGCCGATAACCATGGCCTGCCGTTCGGCTGCCGGCACATTGGGATACCAGAGCGCCACGATATCGGCATTGGTGCCCGCGGCGAACACCGAATCCGCCTTGAAGCAATGTTGCTCGAAATCATAACCGGCCGCTTCCATCAGCCGGTCGGCGCGGTCGCGGTCGCCGCCGGCGGCCTGCAACGCCATGAGGTCGCCCACTGCAAACCACGTCGCCTGGAAATCGACCAGCGTTCCATCCTTGTCGAACAGGATTCCCTTGATTACCGGCACCCGCCTACTCTCCTGCCCGCAATTGGTGGATATGGCGCACCAAACCCGCGGTGGAGGCATCGCTCTGGGCGGCATCGGCTTTGCCCTCGACGACAGGCAAAAGATTGGTCGCCAGTTCCTTGCCGAGTTCGACGCCCCACTGGTCGAAGGCATTGATGCCGAACAGTTGCGCCTCGACGAAGACGCGATGCTCGTAGAGCGCGATCAGCCGGCCGAGCGTTTTCGGGTCGAGCTTGCGGTAGAGGATGGTGACCGACGGACGGTTGCCAGGGAAGACGCGATGCGGGGCGATCGCGTTCACATCGGCCTCGCTCATACCTTTGGTCAGCATCTGGCGGCGCGCCTCCTCGAGCGTCCGCCCTTTCATCAAGGCTTCCGACTGGGCCAGGCAATTGGCCAGCAGCAGATCGTGGTGGTGCTTCAGTTCCGGCTCGTGGCCCTCGGCTGCGGCGAGGAACTCGATCGGGATCACGTCGGTGCCCTGGTGCAGCAGTTGGAAGAATGCGTGCTGGCCGTTGGTGCCCGGTTCACCCCAGACCAGCGGGCCGGTGGGAGTCGCAATCGGCGTGCCGTCGATGGTGACGCGCTTGCCGTTCGATTCCATGTCGAGTTGCTGCAAATAAGCCGGAAACCGCGACAGCCGCTGGTCATAGGGAATGATTGCGCGCGCCGGGTATTTGCAGATGACCCGGTGCCAGTAGCCGATCAATCCCATGACCGCCGGGATGTTCTGCAACAGCGGCGTCGAGGCGAAATGCGTGTCCATTTCATGCGCGCCGGCGAGGAACCCGCGAAAATCCTCCGGGCCGACGGCGATCATGATCGGCAGGCCAATGGCTCCCCACAGGGAGTAGCGGCCGCCGACCCAATCCCAGAAGCCGAAGACGCGGTCCGGCGCGATGCCGAAGCCTGCAACCTTGTCGAGCGCTGTCGACACCGCCGCGAAATGCTTCGCCACGGCCGCCTTGCCGAGTGCGGCCTCGATCCATTTGCGGGCCGTCTCGGCATTGGTCATCGTCTCGACGGTGGTGAAGGTCTTGGAGGCTATGATGAAAAGTGTCGTCTCCGGCTTCAGGCCTTTCAGCGTGTCGGCAATGTGGGCGCCGTCCACATTGGAGACGTAGTGCGCGCGCGGCCCGTCGTGATAGGGCGCCAGCGCCAGCGTCGCCATGGCCGGACCGAGGTCCGAGCCGCCGATGCCGATGTTTACGATATCGGTGATCTTCTCGCCGGTGGCACCGGCAGCGCGGCCATCGCGCACCGCATCGGCAAACTCCGCCATCGCGTTGAGCACGGCGTGGACTTCGGGCATCACATCGACGCCGTCGACAACGACGCCCTTGTCGGTGGGATTGCGCAGCGCCGTGTGGAGCACGGCCCGATGTTCGGTGGCGTTGATCTTGTCGCCGCGCAGCATGACGTCTCGGCGCCCGGCGACATGGGCCTTTTCCGCGAGATTTTCCAGCAGCTTCATCGTTTCCCCGGTCACCGCGCATTTCGACCAGTCGAAGAGAAGGTCGTCGAGCCCCAAGGAGAATTCGGCAAAGCGGTTTGGATCAGCGGCGAATGCGGCACGCATGTCCATCGTCGACGAAGCACGGTGGTCGCGCAGTGCGGAAATCGCAGCGCTCAAGGGGTGTTCAGCCACGTTCAAAACTCCTTGCAGAATCCGTAATCCGCGCGACCATACCAGACCTGCCGCACTTTGAAGCGACGGCATCACCCACCATTCGAAAATTTCCGCAATGCAGTGGCCCAAGCGAATGGTTCACTGGCATAAATCCTTTCGATTAGAAAAATTCATTGGTGCAACGGTTTGGACCAGGAATACAAATTTGTGGGCCAGCGGGATTCTTCGTCGCAAGCTAGGAAACGCATTATGCCACAGAGAAACGACACAGCGATCTGGTCCGGACTGTTCCGGATTTCCGCCGAGTCCGGGCAAACCCTGCAAGCGCAGATCCGCCAGGCCATCGTGGCCGCCATCCTCGACCGCCAGATCGCCGCGTCGATGCCGCTGCCGTCCTGCCGCATCCTGGCGGAAAAGCTCGGCGTTGCGCGCGGCACCGTCGTGCTGGCATTCCAGCAACTGGTCGATCAGGGTTTTCTCATTGCGCGCGAACGGCGCGGGCATTTCGTCAACCCCGAGGTTCTGGCGACGCCGGCGAAGCCGGCACAGAAGACCGCCGACAACACGGACCAGATCGACTGGAAATCCCGCCGGCGCATCGCCGCCAGCGAAATGCCGCGGCCTCTGAAGCAGGACAACTGGATCAAATCCTCCTACCCGTTCGTCTACGGCCAGTTCGATCCGGGGCTGTTTCCGACCGCCGAGTGGCGCGAGTGCAACCGCATGGCGCTGGCCGTGCTCGAAATCCGCAACTGGGCAGCCGACATGGTCGACCGCGACGACCCGCTGCTGATCGAACAGATCCAGGCGCGCCTGCTGCCGCGTCGCGGCATCTTTGCCAACCCGGACGAGATCATCGTGACGCTCGGCGCGCAGAATGCGCTCTACATGCTGGCGACGCTGCTGATGGGCAAAGGCTCCAAGGTGGCGATGGAAGACCCAGGCTACCCGGATGCACGCAGCATCTTCAGGCT
Source organism: Mesorhizobium sp. ZC-5 (assembly GCF_025753855.1). Taxonomy (GTDB): domain Bacteria; phylum Pseudomonadota; class Alphaproteobacteria; order Rhizobiales; family Rhizobiaceae; genus Neomesorhizobium. Next base: position 20,596 of record NZ_JAOWPT010000013.1, on the reverse strand, counting down.
GGCCGGCGCCGATATCTTCCCGACACCGGTCGACAGCCAAGGCATTGTTACGGCTTCCATTCCGTCGGATTCCGGCTTCGTCTTCGTGACGCCCAGCCACCATTGCCCGACGATGGTGCCGCTGAGCGCCGAGCGCCGGCAGGACCTGCTGGCGCGCGCCAGCCGCCACAACCAGATCATCATCGAGGACGGCTACGACAGCCAACTTCTCGATGAGGCGCCGCAGCAGGCGTTGAAGAGCCTCGACCGCTCCGGCCGTGTCATCTATGTCGGCTCGATGTCCAAGACCCTGGCTCCGGGCCTGCGGCTCGGCTACATCGTGGCGTCCGCCGACCTGATCGCCGAGTTGCGGGCGCTGCGCCGCTTCATGCTGCGCCACCCGCCGGCAAACAACCAGCGCGCGGTGGCGCTGTTCCTGTCGCTCGGCCACCACGAGGCGCTGGTGCGCCGCATGTCGGCCGCATTCGACGAACGCCGCAAACGGTTGGTCCACGCGATCTCGGCCTTCCTGCCGGAATGGCGCTCGACCGACTCCGCCGGCGGAACGTCTCTCTGGCTCGAAGGCCCGCGCGGCACGGACTCGCGCTCGCTGGCCGAGGCGGCCGCGGCGCGCAGCGTGATCATCGAGCCCGGCGACCGCTTCTTCGACGAGATGGAAAAGTCGTCGCGCTTCATGCGGCTGGGCATTTCCTCGATTGCGCTCCAGCATATCGAGCCCGGCATCCGCGAACTGGCGACTGCGGCGGGGCGGCGTCCGGCAGCAGCCTGAATCATCCACTGACTAACTGCCATCCGGCCAGCATCGCGCTGGCCCAACCTGGTACATTCGACCGCATTTCGTGGCACAAACCTCTCGGACCAACTCCGCTGCATAGTTTCCCGAAATGGGGAATGGAGCAGCACCGACGACCGCGATCAAACGGCGCGAGGCTGCTCAAAAAAGCGGAGCTAAATGCATGTCCGTGGTTGTCGAGCAGCCGGAATCAACCAGCGATAGCCGTTCGCGGCGCTCGGGCGGCAGGGAAGCGCGGCGCGCCATGCGCGCGGCGCCCCTGGCCGACGACATCCGCCCTGTACGTGCCGGTCTTGAGGGCGGCAGGTACAAGGCATTGGGCCAGAATGATCTCGAGCGTATCCATGAAGCGGTTCTCACACTCCTTGAGACGGTCGGTTTCGCCAACGCAATTCCGAGTTGCATCGAGGCGCTGACCCGGGTCGGGGCGCGTTACGGTGACGACGGCCGCATCCGCTTCCCGCGCGAGCTCGTCATGGCGACGGTCAGGAACGCGGCGCGACACTTCACGCTGCACGGCCAGGATCCCAAACACGACATGCAGGTGCAGGGCAAACGCGTGCATTACGGCACGGCGGGCGCCGCCGTGCATGTCGTCGACGTGGAGAAGCGCGAATACCGCGAATCCCTGCTGCAGGATATCTATGACGCGGCGCGGCTCGTCGAAGGACTGGACAACATCCACTTCTTCCAGCGGCCGATGGTGCCACGCGACATTCCCGATCCGCTCGATATGGATTTCAACACGCTCTATGCCTGCGTGATGGGAACGACGAAACATGTCGGCACCTCGTTCACGGTACGCGAGAATGTCGCCCCGGCGCTGGAACTGCTTTACACGATCGCTGGCGGCGAGGAGAATTTCCGTGCCCGGCCGTTCGTGTCGAACTCCAACTGCTTCGTCGTGCCGCCGATGAAATTCGCCGAGGACGCCTGCGGCGTGCTCGAGGCCTGCGTGGAAGGCGGCATCCCGATCCTCCTGCTTTCGGCCGGCCAGGCCGGCGCGACGGCTCCGGCTGCGATTGCCGGGGCTGTCGTCCAGGCGGTGGCCGAAGTGCTCGCCGGCCTCGTCTATGTCAACGCGCTGAAGCCCGGCCATCCGGCGATATTCGGCACCTGGCCGTTCGTTTCGGACCTTAGGACCGGGGCGATGTCGGGCGGCTCGGCAGAGCAGGCGTTGCTGACGTCGGCCTGCGCGCAGATGGCGCAATTCTATGACCTGCCGGGCGGTTCGGCCGCCGGCATGGCGGATTCCAAGCTGCCGGACATCCAATCGGGCTACGAAAAAGGCATCACCAATGTGATGGCCGGACTGTCCGGCCTGAATCTCGTTTATGAATCGGCCGGCATGCATGCCTCGCTGCTCGGTTTCTGCCTCGAAAGCCTGATCATCGACAACGACATGCTCGGTCAGTGCCTGCGCTGCGTGCGGGGCATAGAGGTCACGGACGAAGCACTGTCGATCGACACCATCGCCGAAGTCTGCCTGAACGGCCCTGGGCATTACCTCGGCAACGAACAAACGCTGCGGCTGATGCAGACGGAGTATTTCTATCCCGCCGTCGCCGACCGTTTCAGCCCCAAGGAGTGGGGTGAGAAAGGCAAGCCCGATCTTTTGGGGAAGGCGATCGAGGAAAAGAAGAGGGTCCTGGCGTCGCGCTTTCCGCACCATGTACCCAGGCACCTCGACGACCAGTTGCGCATGCGTTTCGGCGACCTCATCCAGTTGCCGCGCAGCGGCATGGGCGGCTGAACGCCGCTTGCCCGTCTATTGATCGGCAATGCGGATCGCGACTTCCGTCTGCCATTTTTTCTGGTCGGGCTCGGTTCGCGGATCGGTGATGTAGGTCTCGATCCGGCAGGCGAAGCGGTCGCCGGCTGCGGTTTCCTCGACATCCCATCGGATGCCCTTCTCCTTCGCCCAGCCGATCAGCACGGCGTTGACGTCGAGAAGATTGCTGTAGGGACCGTGGTAAAGCACCATGCCGTAGCGTCCCGCCGGCAATGTGCCGGCGATGAAGCGTCCCTCGCCCTTCACCAGAGCGGATGTCGGCGCGCCGAATTCGATCTCAAGTTTTCCTGCCATGTCGATGATGTTGTATTTCAGGAACGGCGCTGCTTTCGGTTCGATCTCGTTGTCGCCCATCCAGCCGAACAGCTCGCCGAACGAGCGGTCGACCGCCGACTTGATGTCGGTCATGGCCAACGTCTTCCTGATCGCCACATAAGGCCGCGCAGCGCGTTCGATAATTGTCGGCAATGTCAGCATTTTCGATCTCCTCGTTCTCTTCGGAACGAGGACGAATGAGCGGCAGCGATTCCGACAATCTTTTCGAAATATTTCGGATCAGCGACCCTGGTCAGCGCTGAGGCCGTAGCGCTCGACGACCTCCGGATTGATCAGCTTCGCGTGCAACGCGAGCAAGATAATCTGCGCGTCGAAGCTTTCGCCGGCATCCAGCGCCGTGTCGATGCGGCGCTCCGTAGCGAGCAGCCGTGCATGCCCGTTGATGCGCTCGAACGCCGCGGCGCCGGCGATGCAATAGCCGAACAGCTCGGCCACCGGCGGATAGGCCTGCTGCGGCGGTTCGTCGGGCCAGTGGTCCTTCATCAGGTTGACGATGGTGAGCTTGACGCCTTCCGGCACCAGAGCGGGGTGCAGGTCGACGGCGCGCAGCGCCTGGTCGAGCTGGCGCAGGTCGCCCGAGCGGCCGAACATGCCGAAGAAGCCGAGAGATGAGCGCCGTCTGGCCATGATGCTCCTGCCGATATCTCCGGGATGTAGGAGCAGCGGCGCGGGAAAACAAACCGCGCCGCGCCGCGCAGAAACGCGTCGCGCCGAACAGGATCGGCGGCCGCGTTTCAGATTCCTTGATTTGATGCATGTCGTTATCCCGAAACCGAGGACACTTTCGGGCGACATGCATTAGTGGTTGTCGCGTGGGATCCCCCTGGTCTGGGCGACGCGCTGGTATTTGACAGCCGGCTTCAGCACCATGCCTTGCGCCAGCTGGTCGACCATGCCGCGCTGGATCTCCTGCCATGGCGTCTGATGAACGGGGAATTGGTAACCGCCATTGTTCTGCAGCTCGGCGCGGCGGCGCACGATCTCCTCATCGGTGACGAGAATGTCGGCGGTGCCCTTCTTCAGGTCGATGCGGACGCGGTCGCCGCTTTTCAGCAGCGCCAGCCCGCCACCGACGGCGGCTTCAGGCGAAGCATTGAGGATGGAGGGGGAGCCAGACGTGCCGGATTGCCTGCCGTCGCCGATGCACGGCAGCGAGTGGACGCCCTTCTTGATGAGATAGGCCGGCGGCTGCATGTTGACCACCTCGGCGCCACCGGGATAGCCGACCGGACCGGCGCCGCGCATGAACAGCACGGTAAACTCGTCGATGCCGAGCGCCGGATCGTCGATGCGGGCGTGATAATCCTCCGGCCCGTCGAACACCATCGCCTTGCCTTCGAAGGCTTCCGGGTCCTTCGGGTTGGAGAGGTAGCGGTCGCGGAATTCCGGCGAAATGACGCTGGTCTTCATGATGGCGCTGTCGAACAGATTGCCCTTGAGGTTGATGAAGCCGGCATGTTCCTTGAGCGGGCTCGCCACCTTGCGGATGACCTCGGTGTTGAGATTCTCGACGCCCTCGCAATTGTCGCCCATCGACTTGCCGTTGACGGTCAGCGCCTCCGGGTGCGGCAGCAGGCCGGCGCTCATCAATTCCATCACGACGGCCGGCACACCGCCGGCCCGGTGATAGTCCTCGCCGAGATATTCGCCGGCCGGCTGCAGATTGACCAGCAGCGGCACGTGGTGGCCGAGCTTCTGCCAGTCGTCATTGTCGAGCTGGATGTCGAGATGGCGGGCGACGGCGTTGAGGTGGATCGGCGCATTGGTGGAGCCGCCGATCGCCGAATTGACGACGATGGCGTTTTCGAAGGCCTCGCGCGTCATGATATCGGAAGGCTTGATGTCCTGGTGCACCATTTCGACGATGCGCTTGCCGGTCTCGTAGGCGATCTGGCCGCGCTCGCGGTACGGCGCGGGGATCGCCGCCGAGCCGGGCAACTGCATGCCGAGCGCCTCGGCCAGCGAATTCATCGTGGTGGCGGTGCCCATTGTGTTGCAGTAGCCGACCGACGGGGCCGACGACGCCACCAGATCCATGAATTCGTCGTAGTCGATCTCGCCCGCGGCGTGCAGTTCGCGGGCCTTCCAGGCGATGGTGCCCGACCCCGTGCGTTCGCCGCGATGCCAGCCGTTGAGCATCGGTCCGACCGACAGGGCGATCGCCGGGATGTTGACGGTGGCCGCCGCCATCAGCAGTGCCGGCGTGGTCTTGTCGCAGCCGATGGTCAGCACGACGCCGTCGAGCGGATAACCGAACAGCACTTCGACCAGCGAGAGATAAGCAAGGTTGCGGTCGAGCGAAGCGGTCGGCCGCTTGCCGGTTTCCTGGATCGGATGGCAGGGAAATTCAAACGGGACGCCGCCCATCGCCTCGATGCCGGCGCGCACACGCTTGGCAAGCTCGATGTGATGGCGGTTGCAGGGCGACAGGTCCGAGCCGGTCTGGGCAATGCCGATCAGCGGCTTGCCGGATTGCAACTCCTCGCGGGTGAGGCCGAAATTCAGGTAGCGCTCAAGATAGAGCGCGGTCATGCCCGGATTGTCGGGATTGTCGAACCATTCCTGCGAGCGAAATTTCTTTTTATGCGAACCGGGGCCGGCCATCGATGTCTCCGTATTTGTAGGACAAATCGATATGGCAACGCGCGAAGACAGGCAAGGCCCTCGATAGGGTCCAGCGGCCTGTGCTTTGTTGAATTCACGTGCTTTGCTCGTTCGAGCCATCCAGCACGCGCCTCTCCGTTGCCACGCTCCGGTTTTTGCCGGCCTGGCCATTGGGAGGCTGTGGTGCCTCCCGTGTGAAAAGTGTGGGGGAGGCGGTGCGCGCCTGCCGGACGGACCGACAGCGCTGTTTTCAGTAACGATGCCCGAAAGACGCGCACCGCCGGCGTTGCTGCCCCGCCCGGCTCGCCCTGTGCCAGAAGGCCGTAGGCTCACCGTACGTCGAGGGCCGGAACCTTGGAGGCATTACCGCCCCCAGCCTCGCACCCGGAGCGAGGCCAGTCCCGACGCCGCTGTTCTCCCTGGTCAACCCGGTGGCCACCCAGACCCCCACAAAGAACAACACGGTCATTATGCGGGAGGCGGCGAAGGGTGTGGACAGACGATTTCTGCAGAAATCGTACAAGTCATTGAAATCGTGGAGAAGAATCTTCAAACGAGGCGTAAAACCACAGGAAACGGGCGGAATCTATCCACACCCTTGCGGGGCAGCTTTCTCCATGGATGACTGACGAAGCACTTCGATTCAGCGTTGACCGGTGCCGGGTAGGGATGATGGGCATGCTCCAGCCGGTTGGCCTCCATGCGCATCCCGTCGCAGATCGCCGACCCAGAAAGAAATCAGAAATATCACTTCTCTCGCGTCATCGCGGCAGCGACACCAGATGCAGCGGTCCACTGGACGTACAACGCCCATAGCGCTATCGCCTTGGCTATGACCGCGAAGAAAAAGACCGAGGCTCAGGAACCCGCCGACACGGCCACGCTTCGCGACACGCTGCGCCGGCTCTACCATGGGCGCACGCCCGGCGCCGTCCGCTTCCAGCTTGCGGTCATCATCATCGATCTCGCCATCCTCGCATTCTTCATTGCGACGCCGCTGCTGCAGGAGACCGCCTCGTTCCTGTGGCTCGACTATTCCGTCGCGGCCTTGCTTGCCGCCGATATCGTGGCAAGGCTCTACGCCTCCGCCGACATCCCGCGGCAACTCCGGCAGCCGACCGTCTGGGTCGACATCTTCATCCTGTTGACGCTGCTCTTCCCCGCGACACTCGCCAATCTCGGCTTCCTGCGGATTTTGAGGCTGTGGTCGCTGTCGCGCACCGGCTTCCTGTGGCGGCCGCTCGGTCATTACGGACTGGGCGAATGGCGTGAGACCACCCATGCGGTGGTGAATCTTTTGACCTTCCTCTTCATCATCACCGGCTTCGTCTACACCTTCTTCTTCCGCTCCGCCGGCGGCCTCGATGCCTATGTCGACGCGCTCTATTTCACGGTGGCGACGGTGACGACGACGGGCTTCGGCGACATCGTGCTGCCCGGCGTGTGGGGCAAGCTGACGGCCATCCTCACCATGATCATCGGCATCTCGCTGTTCGTGCGGCTGGCGCAGTCCATCTTCCGGCCGGCCAAGGTGTTTTTCCCCTGCCCGCAATGCGCGCTGCAGCGGCATGATCCCGACGCGGTGCACTGCAAGGCCTGCGGGCACATCCTGAAGATCCCGGACGACGGCGATTGACGGCGCGCTGATGCACTTTCGTGCGATGGACAAGACGGACGGTGTTCGCTACGCATCGCGCAGCAGTTTCAGCCGGGAGGAAGTTCACATGGCCCTTATCATCGAAGGCGAGGAAAAGATTGCCGCACCCGTGCAGAAGGTATGGGAGGCGCTGAACGACCCCGCCGTGCTGAAGGATTGCATTCCCGGCTGCCAGAGCCTGGAGATGAAGTCGCCGACCGACATGGCTGCGACCGTGGTGCTGAAGATCGGGCCGATCAAGGCGACCTTCGCCGGCGAGGTGACGCTGAAGAACCTGAAGCCGCCGCATTCCTACACGATCGCCGGTGAAGGCAAGGGCGGCATCGCCGGTTTCGCGAAGGGCGGCGCCGACGTGATCCTCAACGAAGACGGGCCGGACACGACGCTGCTCAAATACGCGGCCAAGGCCGATGTCGGCGGCAAGATCGCGCAGCTCGGCAGCCGGCTGATCACGTCCACGTCCAAGAAGCTCGCCGGCGAGTTCTTCTCCAACTTCAACAAGCGGGTGAGTGGGTAAGGGAGTAGGGAGTAGGGAGTAGGGAGTAGGGAGTAAATTCGATCGGATTGGCGCTACGGCAAACGCTTTCGATCCACGCCCTGCTAACGTGACTTCTTCCCCGTAAACACCGCCGGCCGTTTCGCCAGGAACGCCGCGACGCCTTCCTTGTAGTTGTCGGACTGGCCGGCTTCGTGCTGCAGCCTGCGCTCGACCTGCAACTGTTCTTCCAGCGTGTTGCCGGAAGCGGCGTGGATCGCCTTTTTGGTCAGCGCATAGGCATGCGTCGGGCCGTTGGCGAAAGCTTCGGCAAGCGCAGTCACCTCGTCCATCAACTTTTCGTCGTCGACAGCCCGCCAGATCAGGCCCCAGTTCGCGGCGTCTTCGGCGGAGAGCGGATGCGCCGTCAGCGCCAGCGCCTTGGCGCGGGCCTCGCCGAGATGGCGGGTCAGCCACCAGGTGCCGCCGGCATCGGGGATCAGCGCGATCTTCGAAAAGGCCTGGATGAATTTCGCCGATTTCGCTCCAATGACGATGTCGCAGGCAAGCGCGATGTTGGCGCCGGCGCCGGCGGCGACGCCGTTGACGGCGCAGATGACCGGCTTCTCCAGATTGCGAAGCTGCAGGATCAGCGGATTGTAGAAGGTTTCGAGCGTGCGGCCGAGATCGGGATTCTCGCCGAGAATCGTCGGGTCGCGGTCGAAGAGGTCCTGGCCCGCGCAGAAGCCGCGACCTGCCCCGGTCAGCACCACGGCACGGCAGGCATCGTCCTTGGCGCACTCGTTCAGCGCAGCCCGCAACGCCAGGTGCTGCGCCTCGTTGAAGGCGTTCAGCCGGTCGGGGCGGTTGAGGGTGAGCACGGCATAACCGTCGCGGCGCTCGTGCAGGACGGGGGATTCGGTAGGCAATTGAGGTCTCTCCTCCGAGCGAGTAGTGAGTAGTGAGTAGTGAGTAGTGAGTAGTGAGTAGTGAGTAGTGAGTAGTGTTCGCTTTCGGCCCGTACGAGCGCAAGCTCTCCGGGCGACGCTCGATTCACTATTCCCTACTCACTATTCCCTACTCACTCACCTCATTCAAAAACAATCGACGGCACCGCCGCTTCCGCTGCGCCGCGCTCCTCGTTGAGGCGTTCCCACACTTTCGTGGCGATGTCGCGGTAGATTTTCGCTTCCGCCCCGTCCGGCTTCGAGACGACGACCGGCGCGCCGGCGTCGGAGCTTTCTCGGATGCCCATTTCCAGCGGCACTTCTCCAAGGAAACTGACGCCAAGGCGCTCGGCCTCCCTGCGCGCGCCGCCATGGCCGAAGATGTCGTAACGCTTGCCGGTGTCAGGGGCGACGAAATAGCTCATGTTCTCGACAATGCCGAGCAGCGGCACCTCGACCTTCCTGAACATGTTGAGGCCCTTGCGGGCGTCGATGAGGGCCAGATCCTGCGGCGTCGAGACGATGACAGCGCCGGCAAGCGGTACGGACTGGGCCATGGTGAGCTGCGCGTCGCCGGTGCCGGGCGGCATGTCGACGACCAGCACGTCGAGCAGGCCCCATTCGACCTCGCGCAGCATCTGGGTGAGCGCCGACATCACCATCGGACCGCGCCAGATCATCGGCGTCTCCTCGTCGACGAGGAAGCCCATCGACATGACCTTGAGGCCGTAGTTCTGCATCGGCTTCAGAACCTTGCCGTCAACGGTCTCGGGGCGGCCATGGATGTTCAGAAGCCGCGGCATCGACGGACCGTAGATGTCGGCATCGAGCACACCGACCTTCAGCCCATTGGCGGCAAGGCCGAGCGCGATATTGGCGGCGGTGGTCGACTTGCCGACGCCGCCCTTGCCGCTGGCCACCGCGATGATCGCCTCGATGCCGGGCACGCCACGTTTGGCGGGCTGTTGGCCGGAAGGTGCATGCGGGGCGGGTCTCGGCGAGGCTGGAGGCGTCGCGGGTCTTGCCGCGGGCGGCGCCGGACGGGGTGCTGCGGGACGCGGCGGAACCGGTGCCTCCATGCCGCCGCCCTTCTTTTCGGCGGTCAAGGCCACCATGGCGCCTGCGACGCCTGGAATTGCGGTGACCACCCGTTCGGCCGCGGCGCGCAGGGCTTCGAGTTCCTGCGCCCGGGCGGCCGGCACGGTGATCGAGAAGAAAACCTTGCTGTCGGCAATGAAGATGTCGGAGACCAGCCCGAGGCTGACGATATCGCCCTCGAAATCCGGGCCCTTGATCGTCTTCAGCCGCTCGATGACGGCTTCCTTGGTGACGGACATTTCGCGCTTCAAACTCCCTGTTGCGCTTCAGATAGTGCAGATCGCCGGCAGAACCAAGCGCAGGCGCGACCATCGCTGTCGGTGCAGGGGTGTGTGCTCAGGCGAAAATCCCGGCGACCGCGTAGGTCAGCGCGGCGATCAGCGCGGTTGCCGGCAGGGTGATGATCCAGGCCCAGACGATGTTGCCGGCGAGGCCCCAGCGAACCGCCGAGACGCGGCGGGCAGCGCCGACACCGATGATCGCGCCGGTGATGGTGTGGGTGGTCGAGACGGGGATGCCGAGCCACGTCGCGGCGAACAGGGTGATGGCGCCGCCGGTTTCGGCGCAGAAGCCCTGCATGGGATTGAGCTTGGTGATCTTCGAGCCCATCGTGTGGACGATGCGCCAGCCGCCAAACAGAGTGCCGAGCGCCAGCGCGGCCTGGCAGGAAATGACCACCCAGAAGGGCACGTAGAACGTGTCGCCGAGCTGGCCCTGCGAATAGAGCAGCACCGCGATGATGCCCATCGTCTTCTGCGCGTCGTTGCCGCCGTGGCCGAGCGAATAGAGCGAGGCGGAGACGAATTGCAGCACCCGGAAGGTGCTGTCGACGGCGAAGGGCGACTGGCGCACGAATATCCACGAGACGGCAAGCACCAGCGCCAGCGCGAGGACAAAGCCGGTGAGCGGCGACAGCACGATCGCGGCGGTGGTCTTCAGCACGCCCCATACGACGACGGCACCGACACCGGCCTTGGCGACGCCGGCGCCGATCATGCCGCCGATCAGCGCGTGCGAGCTCGACGACGGAATGCCGTACATCCAGGTGACGACGTTCCAGACAATGGCGCCGACGAGGGCGGCGAAAATGACGCGCGGGTCGACGATGCTGGCGTCGATGATGCCGGTGCCCAGCGTTTCGGCGACATGCAGGCCGAAGAACATGAAGGCGATGAAATTGAAGAACGCGGCCCAGAACACCGCATATTGCGGCCGCAGAACCCGCGTCGAGACGATGGTTGCGATCGAATTGGCGGCGTCGTGCAGGCCGTTGAGGAAGTCGAAGAACAGCGCGACGCCGATCAGGCCGATCAGAATTGGAAAGGCGAGCGAGGCGTCCATCAGACGTTTTCGATCACGATGCCGCTGATCTCGTTGGCGACGTCCTCGAAGCGGTCTACCACCTTTTCGAGCTCGCCGTAGATCTCGCTGCCGATCATGTAGGCCATGGGGTCGGTCTTGCCATACCGGTGGAACAGATCCTTCAGGCCCTGTTCGTGAAGGTCGTCGGCGCGTCCCTCGACCCGCATCACCTCCTCGGCCAGTGCCTGCAGCCGCGCCGCGTGAGTACCGACCTTGTTGAGCAGCGGAATGGCCTCGGCGTTGAGCTTGGCGGCCTGGACGATCAGCGCGCCCATCTCCTGCATCTTCGGGTCGAACTCTTTCTGCTCGAACAGGGTCACCGTCTTGACCACCTTGCGCATCATGTCGATGGCGTCGTCCATCGACTGGATGAGATCCTTGATGTCGCCGCGGTCGAAGGGCGTGATGAAGCTCTTGTGGACGGCGATCAGCACGTTGGCGGTGATCGCATCGGCCTTATCTTCCAGTTCGATGATCTCGCGGCCATGGCGCTCGATGCCATCTCCGCCGGCCAGAAGTTTCTGCAATGCCTCGGCGCCGCTGACGACGGTACGCGCATGCTCGGCGAAAAGATCGAAGAACTTGTCCTCGCGGGGCAGCAAAGCCCGGAACCAACCCAGCATGGCCGCGCACTCCTTTCAGGAATCAGGTCAACCGGTTGTTACTTAGCCCATTGCGCGGGCTGCGACGTCCTTTTCATAGCCGGCAAAACGGCGTTGTCCACGGCAGAGTTCCGTCAGAAGCGGCCTTGTTGCGCTGGTTACGCCCCGGTCAGCCCCGCGCTGGCGCAAATCCCGGCGGAAGGTTAGCTTGCCGCCATGATCGACAAACTGGAATTCTTCATCGCGCTGGCCAAGGAACAGCATTTCGGGCGCGCCGCAGAAACGTTGGGTATCACGCAGCCGACGCTTTCGGCGGCGATCAAGCAGCTGGAGGACCAGCTCGGCGTCATGCTGGTGCTGCGCGGCTCGCGCTTCCAGGGGCTGACGCCGGAGGGCGAGCAGGTGCTGACCTGGGCGCGGCGCATCGCCGGCGACACCCGCACGATGCGCGAGGAGATGCGGGCGGCGCGACACGGCCTTTCCGGTCGCATCCGCATCGCCGCGATCCCGACCGCGCTCGCCATGGTGCCGCGGCTCACCACGCCGTTCCGCGACAAGCATCCGGGCGTTACCTTCTCGGTGCTGTCGCGCACCTCGATCGAGGTTCTGTCGCTGCTCGGCAATTTCGATATCGAGGCCGGCATCACCTATCTTGACAACGAGCCGCTGGGACGGGTGACCAGCGTACCGCTCTATTCCGAGCGCTACCAGCTCATCACCGCGGCCGGCAACGTGTTCGCCGACCGCAACCAGGTCACCTGGGCGGAAGTGAGCACCCAGCCTCTCTGCCTGCTGACGCCCGACATGCAGAACAGGCGCATCATCGACCAGCATCTGGCAGAAGCCGGCTCGGTGGCACGGCCGACGCTCGAATCGAATTCAATGATCGTCTTGTTTTCGCATATTCGCACCGGCAAATGGTCATCGATCATGCCGCTCAATCTCGCCGAGACCTTCGGCTTCGCCGAGCCGATCCGTGCCATTCCGATCGTCGAGCCCGACGCCAGCCATCTGGTTGGGCTGGTCGCGGCCAAGCGCGAGCCGCACACGCCGCTCGTCAAGGCGCTTCTTGACGAGGCGATGGCGCTGGCGAACGATTTCAAGTCTGGCCGCTAAGCCCTCGATTGATAGAAAAAATCTATCAACTGACGAAACAGCTTTATTGATTCCGGGTGTTTCGTTTGATTTTCTGCCGGCTCAATTGAAGACCGTTATAGGGAGGGCGCTGCATGACAATGCAGCCGGCAGGTACCCAGGTCGCGTCACGAACGACGGCGATCATCGAGGAACTCAAGGGTCTCGAAGGAGCCCTTCTCCCCATTTTGCATGAAATCCAGGAAGAATTCGGCCATGTGCCGGCGGAATCGCTGCCGGTCATCGCCGAGGCGCTCAATATCTCCAACGCGGAAGTGCACGGCGTCGTCACCTTCTATCACGACTACCGCGCTCATCCGGCCGGCCGCCACGTGCTGAAAGTCTGCCGCGCCGAGGCCTGCCAGTCGATGGGAGGCGATGCGATCGCCGCGCAGATCCAGCAGCGGCTGGGCATCGGCTTTCACGAGACCACCAAGGACAATTCGGTGACGCTGGAGCCGGTCTATTGCCTCGGCCTCTGCGCCTGCTCGCCGTCGGCCATGCTGGACGGCGAGGTGATCGGCCGGCTGGACGCGGAAAAGATCGACGAGATCGTCGAGGAGGTGCGGCGGTGAGCTGCTTCGTGCGTCAGACTGCCCCTCACCCTTACCCTCTCCCCGTGAAGAACGGGGAGAGGGGGTCGCCAACGTCGAAGCCCCCCTCTCCCCGCTGGCGGGGAGAGGGTAAGGGTGAGGGGCAAGGCACTAGTGCCGAGGTGCTCGCATGACGGTGACCATCTACATCCCCCGCGATTCCGGCGCTTTGGCGCTCGGCGCCGAAAAGGTGGCCAAAGCGGTCGAGACCGAGATTTCCGAACGCGGTCTCGACGCAAAAATCGTGCGCAACGGCTCGCGCGGCCTTTACTGGCTGGAGCCGATGGTCGAGGTCGAGACGCCCGCCGGCCGTGTCGCCTACGGGCCGGTCAAGGCCAAGGACGTGGCGTCGCTGTTCGAGGCCGGGCTTGGGCTCACCACGCACAGCGCGCATCCGCTGTTCCTCGGCGATCCCGAAAAAATCCCGTTCCTGGCAAAACAGACCCGCCTCACCTTCGCCCGCTGCGGCATCACCGATCCGCTGTCGCTAGACGACTACCGGGCGCACGGCGGCCTCAAAGGGCTCGAAAACGCCGTCGCGATGGCGCCTGCCGACATCGTCAAGCAGGTCACCGAGTCCGGCCTGCGCGGCCGCGGCGGCGCCGGCTTCCCGACCGGCATCAAATGGAAGACGGTGCTCGACCAGACCGACGACCGCAAATACATCGTCTGCAATGCCGACGAGGGCGACAGCGCCACTTTTGCCGACCGCATGATCATGGAGGGCGATCCCTTCGTGTTGATCGAAGGCATGGCGATCGCCGGCGTCGCGACCGGCGCGACCAAGGGTTACATCTATATCCGCTTGGAATATCCGCACGCCGTCGCCACGATGAATGCGGCGATCGGCATCGCGCGCCAGGCCGGCGTGCTGGGCGTCAATGTGCTCGGCTCCCCCAACGCCTTCGACATGGAAGTGCGGGTCGGCGCCGGCGCCTATGTCTGCGGCGAGGAAACCTCGCTGCTCAACAGCCTGGAGGGCAAGCGCGGCGTGGTGCGGGCCAAACCGCCGCTGCCTGCGATCCAGGGGCTGTTCGGCAAGCCGACGGTCATCAACAACGTCATCAGCCTGGCTTCGGTGCCGATCATCATGGACAAGGGCGCCGAGCACTACAAAGATTTCGGCATGGGCCGTTCGCGCGGCACCATTCCGATCCAGATCGCCGGCAACGTCAAGCATGGCGGCCTGTTCGAGGCAGCCTTCGGCCTGTCGCTCGGCGAGATCATCGACGACATCGGCGGCGGCACCGCGACCGGCCGGCCGGTGAAGGCGGCGCAGGTGGGCGGACCGCTGGGCGCCTACTTCCCGCGTGCATTGTTCGACACGCCGTTCGACTACGAAGCCTTCGCGGCGAAGGACGGGCTGATCGGGCACGCCGGCATCACGGTGTTCGACGAAAGCGCCGACATGCTGAAGCAGGCGCGTTTCGCCATGGAATTCTGCGCCGTCGAAAGCTGCGGCAAGTGCACGCCCTGCCGCATCGGCTCGGTTCGCGGCATCGAGACGCTGGACAAGGTGGCGCAGGGTGTCGAGCGCGACAAGAATCTCGCGCTGGTCGCCGATCTCTGCAACACGATGAAATTCGGCTCACTGTGCGCGCTTGGCGGCTTCACGCCCTATCCGGTGATGAGCGCGATCAATCATTTCCCCGAGGATTTCGGGCCGCATCCGATGAAGGAGGCGGCGGAGTGATGGCCCCTGGTAGGAGAAGCAGCATGGATCTCGTTCGCGAAATCGATTTCGGCACCCCCGCTTCCACCTCCGAGAAACAGGTGACGCTCACCGTCGACGGCAAGACGATCACCGTGCCGGAGGGCACGTCGATCATGCGGGCCTCGATGGAGGCAGGCGTCGAGATCCCGAAGCTGTGCGCCACCGACATGGTCGACGCCTTCGGTTCGTGCCGGGTCTGCCTGGTCGAGATCGACGGACGCGGCGGCACGCCGGCATCCTGCACGACGCCGGTCGGCGAAGGCATGGTGGTGCACACGCAGACGGACCGGCTGAATGCGATCCGGCGCGGCGTGATGGAACTCTATGTTTCCGACCATCCGAGCGCCTGGAACGAGACCCCAGGAACCGGCGCCAGCGAGTTCGACAAGGTCGCAGCCGAGATCGGGCTCACCGAGAACCGTTACGGCACCGAGGGCCGCAACCATGTGGCGCCGGGCAACGGCTCGCTCACCATCGACTACATGGTGCGCGACGAATCGAACCCCTATTTCACCTATGACCCGGCGCAATGCATCGTCTGCTCGCGCTGCGTGCGCGCCTGCGAGGAGGTGCAGGGCACGTTCGCGCTGACCATCGAAGGCCGCGGCTTCGAGAGCCGCGTGTCGGCCGGCATGCACCAGTCCTTCCTCGAGAGCGAATGCGTTTCCTGCGGCGCCTGCGTGCAGGCCTGCCCGACCGATGCGCTGCGTGAAAAGACGGTGCTGGAAAAGGGGCTGCCGGAGCGTTCGGTGGTCACCACCTGCGCCTATTGCGGCGTCGGCTGCTCGTTCAAGGCCGAGGTCAAGGGCGACGAGGTCGTCCGCATGATGCCCTACAAGGGCGGCAAGGCAAATCACGGCCATTCCTGCGTCAAGGGGCGGTTCGCCTACGGCTACGCGACCCACGAAGACCGCATTCTCAAGCCGATGCTCCGCGAGAAGATCACCGATCCCTGGCGCGAGGTCTCGTGGGAGGAGGCGATTGCCTATACCGCCAGCGAGTTCCGCCGCATCCAGTATCAATACGGGCGTGGCGCGGTCGGCGGCATAACCTCCTCGCGCTGCACCAACGAGGAAACCTATCTCGTCCAGAAGATGGTCCGGCAGGGCTTCCTCAACAACAATGTCGACACCTGCGCGCGCGTCTGCCATTCGCCGACCGGCTACGGGCTTGGCCAGACCTTCGGCACCTCGGCCGGCACGCAGGATTTCGATTCGGTCGAGCATACCGACGTCGTGGTGGTCATCGGCGCCAATCCGGTCTCGGCGCACCCCGTGTTCGCATCGCGCCTCAAGAAGCGGCTGCGCCAGGGCGCCAAGCTGATCGTCATCGATCCCCGGCGGACCGAGATGGTGCGCTCGCCGCACATCGAGGCGGCGCATCACCTGCCGCTGAAGCCCGGTACCAATGTCGCGATGCTGACCGCGCTCGCGCATGTCATCGTCACCGAGGGCCTGTTCAACGAAGCGTTCATCCGCGAGCGCTGCGACTGGGCCGAGTTCCAGGACTGGGCGTCGTTCGTGGCGCTGCCCGAGAACAGTCCGGAGACGGTCGGCGGCTACGCCGGCGTCAACCCGGAGGAAATCCGCGGCGCAGCCCGGCTCTACGCACGCGGCGGCAACGGCGCGATCTACTACGGCCTCGGCGTCACCGAGCACAGCCAGGGCTCGACCGCCGTCATCGCCATCGCCAACCTGGCCATGGCAACCGGCAATATCGGCCGGCCGGGCGTCGGCGTGAACCCGCTGCGCGGCCAGAACAACGTGCAGGGCTCCTGCGACATGGGCTCTTTCCCGCACGAACTGCCGGGCTACCGGCACATTTCGGGCGATGCGGTGCGCGACATCTATGAAAGCCTGTGGGGCGTCAAGCTCGACAACGAGCCCGGCCTGCGCATCCCGAACATGCTGGACGCCGCCGTCGACGGCTCATTCAAGGGCATCTACATCCAGGGCGAGGACATCCTGCAGTCCGACCCCGACACCAAGCATGTCTCGGCAGGTCTTGCCGCGATGGAGTGCGTCGTCGTGCACGACCTCTTCCTCAACGAGACCGCGCGCTACGCCCATGTCTTCCTGCCCGGCTCGACCTTCCTCGAGAAGGACGGCACCTTCACCAATGCCGAGCGCCGCATGAACCTTGTGCGCAAGGTGCTGGAACCCAAGGCCACCTACGCCGACTGGGAAGCCACGCAGCTGCTCGCTCGGGCGATCGGGCTCGACTGGAACTACACGCATCCGTCGGAAATCCTCGACGAGATCGCGGCGACCACGCCGAGCTTCGCCGGCGTCTCCTTCGCCAAGCTCGAGGAGATGGGCTCGGTGCAGTGGCCATGCAACGAAAAGGCGCCCGCCGGCACCCCGATCATGCATATCGACGGCTTCGTGCGCGGCAAGGGCAAGTTCATCCGCACCGAATACGTGGCCACCGACGAGAAGACGGGGCCGCGCTTCCCGCTGCTGCTCACCACCGGGCGCATCCTCAGCCAGTATAATGTCGGCGCGCAGACAAGGCGCACGCACAATGTGATGTGGCACGACGAGGACCGGCTGGAGATCCATCCGCACGACGCCGAGAACCGCGGTCTGCGCGACGGCGACTGGGTGCGGCTGGCATCCCGCGCCGGCGAGACGACGCTGCGCGCACTGATCACCGAGCGCGTCGCACCGGGCGTCGTCTACACCACCTTCCACCACCCCGACACGCAGGCGAATGTCATCACCACCGACTTCTCCGACTGGGCGACCAACTGTCCGGAATACAAGGTGACCGCGGTGCAGGTGAGCCCGTCCAACGGGCCGAGCGACTGGCAGGAAGAATACGAGGAACTGTCGCGGAAGAGCCGGCGGATCGAAGGCAGGCTCGAGGCGGCGGAATAGTTTGGCCGAACTGACGCCCCCTCCACCATGCTTCGCATGGTCCCCCTCCCCCGCTTCGCAGGGGAGGATCGGTAGCGGCATCGCCGGCACGACCTGGATCCTCCACCGTTTACGGGGGAGGGTGACCGCCGAAGGCGGTGGAGGGGGCGCTTCCAAGCCATGACCCGCCCCGCCATCACCCAGACCAGTCGCATCGCGCGCCGTCCGAGTGGAACGACGGCCGCCGCCCGCATGGTGCCGGAAGAGACGCCGGTGGCGTTTTCCTATGCAGGCACGACACACGCGGTGATGATGGCGTCGCCCGCCGACTTCGAGGATTTCGCGCTCGGCTTCTCGCTGACTGAAGGCATCGTTGCCTCCCCTGACGAGATCGAGGCGATCGAGGTCGAGGACCTCGGCGCCGGCATCGACATCCAGATCCGGCTCAAGGACAAGGCCAACACGCGCTTCGAGGCGCGGCGGCGGCGGCTTGCCGGCCCGGTCGGCTGCGGCCTCTGCGGCATCGAATCCATTGAGGAGGCAATGCGCTCGGTCGATGACGTCCGTCAGTCATCGCTTACGCTTTCGGCCAACGACATCGTGCAGGCAGTGAAGCTGCTTTCAAGACAGCAGCCGCTGCACGCGGAAACCGGGGCGGTGCATGCGGCGGGGTTTTGCGTGCCAGGCAAGGGCATCGTGGCGGCGCGCGAGGATGTCGGCCGGCACAATGCGCTCGACAAGCTCGCCGGCGCGCTTGCCAGGGCGGGCATCGACGGCGCCAGTGGCGCGGTGGTGGTGACGTCGCGGGTGTCCGTCGAGATGGTGCAGAAGACGGCGTCGATCGGCGCCTCCTTCATCATCGCGGTGTCGGCGCCGACGGCACTTGCCATCCGCACGGCCGACGAGAGCGGCATGACGCTCGTCGCCCTGGTGCGCGGCGAGGATTTCGATATTTTCACCGGTCCCGACCGGGTGACCAGCGGAGTTGCCAAAAATGTCGCATGACGAAATGCACACATCGAGCACCGAGGAAAAGCTGGTGCGCATGGCCAACCAGATCGGCACGTTCTTCATGTCGAAGCCGCATGACGAAGGCGTTGCCGGCACCGCCGAGCATATCAACAAGTTCTGGGAGCCGCGCATGCGGCGGCAATTCTTCGAGATCGTCGATGCAGGCGGCGAAGGATTGTTGCCGATCGTGATGGAGGCGACCGCGAAGATCAGGCGACCGAACGAGCACATGACGCGTGCCCAGGCTGCCGAAGCCGACGTCAGCGGCTGAGCAAGGCTGCTGCGAGCAAGGTGCGTCCTTCGAGGCTCGCTGCGCTCGCACCTCAGGATGAGGAAGGTTTGCGCCAACGGTCCTCATCCTGAGGTGCGAGCCCGCACGGTCGCTTGAGATTTCATGCAGTCTGGGATCGGCGAGCCTCGAAGGGCGCACGATCAATGGAATCGTTTGGCCCGCCACCAGACCCCCACAACGGAGGTGGAGCGCTGACCTACCCCGCCTTCTTCCAACCATTCCGGATGTGCTTGTAGCCGTCCTTGTACACGGCTTCCGGGCTCTCTGCGAAATCGCGCCACACCTTTGTCGCCGCGGCCAGGTCCTTCAGGCCCCGGCCGAAGGATTCGATGGTCAACCAGCCGTCGTAGCCGCTCTTCCTGATCGCCGCGAAGGTTTCCGGCCAGGGGATGTTGCCGCGCCCCGGCACGCCGCGGTCGTTTTCCGAAATGTGGATGTGGACGACATTCTTCCTGTGCTTCGTATAGGCCTTGATCGGGTCAGCCTCCTCGATGTTGGCATGGAAGGTGTCGTACATGGCCCTGATGTTGGGGTGGCCGATTTCATCGATATGTCCCGACAGGTCGGCCATGGTGTTCACGAGATAACATTCGAAGCGGTTCAGCGCCTCGAGCCCGATGGTGACGCCGTGCTTGCCGGCATGGTCGCCGATGGTCCGCTGCGAGGAGACCGAACGCTTTTTCTCGGCGCTGGTCGGACCAACGCCAGAGAATTGGCCGAGCGTCGAGTGAAGCGGACCTGACAGAAATTTCGCGCCGAGCGCTTCCGAACAGTCGATCGCCCATTTCATGTAATCGATGCCGGCTTTGCGGGTGGCAGCATCCGGCGCGATCAGGTTCATCTTCGGATCGCCCATCGCCGAAACCGCGGTGCGCTCGAGACCGATGCGGTCGAGCATGGCGCCGAGCCTTTTGTAATCGTCGGGCATGCCTTCGAAAATCGGTATCTCGACGCCGTCATAGCCGGTCGCGCGCAAATCCCTGAGCAGCGCCTCGTGTTTTTTCGAGACGCTGGTGGTCCACAGGAACATGCAGAAGCCGATTTTCATGAAGTGCCCTCCCCGATTTTGTCGGGGCGGACACTAGCGCGGAAAATCTGGTAGGACCAGATGGGGATTGCGGAATCTGGCCAAGGTTGATGCCGTTACCCCTCACCCGGATTGCCAACCTCGCCGCTACGCGGCTCGGAGCAATCCGACCTCTCCCACAAGGGGAGAGCGACTGTCTTGGCGGTCAAGCGTTTTGCCATGGTTTTTGGTCTCGGATTATTGCGTTGAGGATGGTGAGCAGTTTGCGCGCGGTTGCGACGATAGCGACGATTTTTGGTTT
>NZ_JAOWPT010000012.1 GCF_025753855.1 Mesorhizobium sp. ZC-5 | reverse complement strand
ACTCGCCCATCTTGTTGGCGAGCCGGATCTCATTGCGCAATTTCGTGGCTTCGGCCTGCAGCCGCGTGATCTGCTCGGCATTCGCCTTGGGATCGACCTTGGGAGGCGGCGGGGGCTTGTAGGCAATCGGACGGATCATCGGTCCACCTGCTGATCGTGTTCAACTTTGCCGCTCAGGCGCCGCTCAAGCACACTGGGCCGCAAGCCCCCTATCCCGATCCTAGCCTGCCAGCCTCCAAAGAGGTGGAGAGTTGCGAACTCGCAATCCGTAGATCAATGGATAATCTAGACGGTAAACACGCTACATTACCGGTTGATGACGACAGCTGCCCAAAAGCAGTGGTAGTGAACCGACGTAACGATGGGCCCTTCCAGCGGGAACGGTACACTGACTTGGCAACCTATCCGCGATGGACTGCTCGCTGCGGGTGGCGGGCGTAAGGTGCGTGTACGTGTCAAGGACGACCATGCTACGATTACCATCCCGCGATGATCCGGGCCGGACGGAGCTCGAATACGACATTCCTCTCGTTGATGCGTGTGAACTTCTCGCCAACCACTGACGGTCGAAGCCAGCGCGGTCACGGCTCTGCTGTCCCATCCGGATGCGGATCAGCGACGTAACACTGGCTACCGAGCGAGAATGGGATCAGCGCGAGGTTCACGTTTCTCGTAGCTGCCGGAAACCACTATGCTGGGGCGTTGGTGCATGGAAGCGGAAGTTAGAGACAGGTCGGGGCCTGCAAATCGCCAATCGGGTCGAGGCCGCCGATGTTTCGGACCGGCGCCTATAAAACATCTTACTGAGCCAATGCCCAGCCCTGAAGAGCAGCCAGAATCCCCGCTGCCACCAAGCTACATGGCCCCCACCTGCTCATTGAAGTTTGTACTGCCTGTGTACCTTCCCTGTTGTCGTGGTGGTGTGATTTGTCGGCCTACCCGCGCCATCAGAGCAGTCCCAGTGGCATTCATAGGAGGCTGGCAATTCACACCATCTTTTGTATTCCCCAACAGGATTGAGCCACCGGTGCCGACGATCCAGATACGCCCGGAAGTCTCCACAAATATATCGCTCACTGCGGGATGGTGAACCCGCATTGCTTCTGCTCCATCTCGATCTGTTTCGTGATGCGGATGGCGTTCTGCGCGTAGGCCTCCGTCACGGAGCCGCTATTCACAGTCTTGCCGCTGAGTGGACTTACGCCCGCGCAAAGGTGAAAAACATGCGGGACTTCGGACTTCGCGGCTCCGGTTTCCGGCGCGATCCAGTAAACGACATCCTGACCTTCGGGGTGTTCAGCGTTCTTCGTCGCCGCTGCGATTACGCCGGAGTCCCTGGCGATGTCCTGCGCCTGTGCAGCGACTTCTGGCGAACAGGCGGTGGTCGGCTGCCCTGCCTTGATCTGGGCCGCGCACTCGTTCATGTCCTGAGTGTACTGCTCGACCGACGGGGGCTGGTAGCTGACGCCGAGCAGGGTCGCGACCACGGCCAGCACGGCGCCGACGCCGCCGGCAACCTTCTTGCTCTGCGGATCCATATCCTTGTCGGTGAAGATCAGTAGAATCAGCGGTAGGAAGGCGATGAGCGTGATGATCGCGCCGAGCTGGTTCTGGAAGAAGAACTTGAACTTCTCGGACGCACGGGCCGGATCGTGCTTGTTGGCCGCCTTCCATAGGAAGCTGCCGGCAATTGCGAAGATCGCGATCCCGACCAAAAGACCGATCAGCAGAGGCAGGTTCCCTTGGTCGAACTTGTGCTGGCGGAGCAGAACAATCCCGGCGATCTCCCCGCCAATGGCGATGATCCACGCGATCGCCGCGAAAATCCGCAGGCGCGTCGCGGAAGACTTCTGGCCCTGCGACGCCTGCCAATCCTTGGTGACGTCGCTCGCTGGCTTGTTGTCGGTCATGACCAAATCCCCTCGATCGATACCTGTGCAGGGCGGCGTCAAATCGGAAGACCAACCCGCCCCGCGCAGCATCATTGTACGAACGTCTTCGTCGTCTGCCTTACCGACGCGGCGAAAATGTGAGCGTTAGGCAGACCGCATCTCTATCCATATTGCGCGTAGGTGAATGCGTCCATACCCATGGGGCAGACGCCGATGCGGCGATTGCTCGGAGAGTGTTGGCAATTAACGTTTTGCAAGGCGATTAAGCATGAGCCGGGAGGCTGCTATGTCGATCATCGCCTCGGATGTCTGAACGCGATACTCATAATCTTTGCTGAACTTGCGATTGCGCCCGAGCCAAACGAAGCTGCGTTCCACGATCCAGGTCAAGCCGGTGATCCTCAAGACACGCTGACGCCGCTTGACGATCAGCAGCCGCCAACCTTGCTGCTCTGCCAGTGCGTGAGCGAATTTCTTGCTCTCATTCCGGCGTGGGCTTGGATATCGGTCATTGCACCAATGCGGTCACCCTATCGAAGCCGACCGAAAAGCCTTTGAGAGAAACAGACAAGGAAATCGCCTGACCGCTGTCGGCGGCCTTGGTCGCCGTTTTGAGCGTTTCTCCAGCGCGCAGTGCTGAAAGGAACGCATCGTCGAAGTTGAGCGGAACGAGGCAGCCGCCGGAGAGACAAGTGCTGAACCGCAGGGGTGCTTGAGCCGGCTGGTCGTCAATCTGAAGCGTGACGCCGGCATCGAGCGCGAGCCCGAAGGGTAGAACAAGGATACCGGTTGCCGCCTTCCCATCGGGCTGGCCTGGATCTCGATGCCCAGAATGATCCGCTTGCCGGCGCCAAGTCAATCCACCGTGATCGACATTCCGGCTTTAACTCTCGACATCACAATGCTCGTTTCAAAGCTTCGGGGATTCTGCGCACGTAAAAATAAGCGCTTTTCTTGCGTATCAGACCCGCGACTTTTCCCACCTAAAGCGTCGGGCGAATAGAATGAATCGAGAGGGATTCCCTTTTTGATTGAAGCATGATTCCTGTTGGCGAGGAGGAATGCCAATGGGAAAGACGATTTCGCATGATTTGAGGCTTCGGCTGGTTCGCGGCATTGCCGATGGCAAGTCGCGACGCTCGGTTGCGGCGCAGTTTGAGGTTGCGCCGTCGACGGCTGTACGGCTCCAGGCGCGCTACGCGGCGACCGGTTCGATCGAGCCGGCCCAAGCAGGGCCGCCCGGCCGCAACCGGTAAGCTGGGGCCGTATCGGGAAGCCATCGTAAGCAAGGTGAAGGCCAGGCCCGACATCACAATGCCGGACCTTGCGGCCTAGCTTGAAAGTGAGCACGGGGTGATGGTCGACCCGTCGAACCTGTCCAAGCTGCTGTGCCGGGAGGGGTTCACGTATAAAAAAGCCCTGCTGGCTTCGGAGCAAGAACGTTCCGACGTGAAAGCGGCGCGGCGTGAATGGCGCGAGCATCGCCAGCCTCTGATGCGCGCCCAGCCGTCGCGGCTGGTCTTCATCGACGAAACCAGCGTCAAGACCAACATGACCCCGTTACGCGGACGCAGCCCGCGCGGCAAGAGGCTCCTCGCCGATGCGCCCTTCGGCAAATGGCATACGCAAACCTTCATCGCCGCCCTGCGCTGCCATGAACTGGTGGCCCCATGGATCATCGAGGGTGCCATCGACGGCGCGGCTTTCGATACCTATGTCGAGACCCAGTTGGCGCCGGCTCTCGGTCGCGGCGACATCGTCGTTCTGGACAATCTCAATGTCCACAAAAGTCCTCGCGCCGCCCAGGCACTCAGACAGCGTGGTGCATGGTTCCTGTTCCTGCCCAAATACTCGCCCGATCTGAATCCGATCGAGATGGCATTCGCCAAGCTCAAAACCCTGCTGCGAAAGGCCAAGGCGCGAACCTACGATAATCTCGTCCGCGCCGTCTTCTTGGCGCCAACTCGGTCCCCTCCAGCTAATGTTCAGTTTGGCTACGGTCCGAGCCTGACAGCTTCATGGCCCGCCAGGCAGGCGCGGCCCCCAGCAAGATATATGTCCAGTAGGCCTTTGCAGGGTCGCCGCTATTGCCTGCCCCGCGTTTCCGTCTTGAAGATCTTGCCAGGATTGAGAACCCCGCGCGGGTCGATCGCCGTCTTGATTGCGCGCATGAGATCAAGCTCGGCGCCCTCGCGCCAATCGGCCATCGTGTCGACCTTCAGCCGGCCTATGCCGTGCTCCGCCGAGAAACTTCCGCCAAGGTCGCGCACCACTGCGTTGACCGCCTCCATCAACTCGCCGCTTCTCGACAGGAACGCCTGGTCGTCCAATCCCTCCGGCTTGACGAAGTTCAGGTGGATGTTGCCGTCGCCCATGTGACCGAACGGGACAGCCCGAACGCCTGGAAAGAGCCTCGTGACGACTTCCGCGCCAAGGCGGATCAGGTCCGGGACGCGGGATACCGGGACGGATACGTCGTTCTTGACGTTGGCGCCGACGCGCTTCTGCGCTTCGGACTGTTCCTCGCGCAGCCGCCACAGCGCCCGGCGTTGGGCAAGGTTCTCAGCGATCACCGCGTCGGACACGTCGCCTGCTTCAAGTGCTTCCGCGAGAATGTTCTCGGCCAGATCACGAAGCGTATCGTTGGTGCGGGTCGATGCGAGATCAATCAGCACATAGTGGTCGGCGCGCGCCGGGAATGGCAGGCTCACCCCTTCGATGGTTTGGACAACCATATCGACGGCCAACCCGGACAGATACTCGAAGGCGCGCAGACTTGATTCATCTTGCGAGCGGAACCGCCGATAAAGCCGAAGCGCCGCGTCGACGCTGGGCACCGCACAGAACAGCAGTTCCTCGCTCCGCGCCTGCTGAACCAGCTTCATCACCGCGCCGGTTATGACGCCGAGCGTACCCTCGGCACCGGCGAAAAGGTGTTTCAGCGCATAGCCCGTATTGTCCTTGCGCAACGAGCGCAGCCCGTTCCAGATTCTTCCGTCGGGCAGAACGACTTCGAGGCCGAGCATGAGATCGCGGGCATTGCCATAGCGGATCGTGTTGTTGCCGCCGGCATTGGTCGACAGCGCGCCCCCGATGGTCGCTGTTCCCTCCGCGGAGAAGGAGAGCGGAAAGACGCAGCCGACCTCGGCCGCGGCATCCTGGGCCGCCTTGACGATCACGCCGGCGTCCAGCGTCATCGTCATGTCGATTTCGTCGATCGCCCTGACCCGGTTCAGGCGCGTCAGTGAAAGCACGACCTGGCCAGCCGATGCATCGGGCGTCGCGCCGTCGACCATGGACGTGTTTCCCCCCTGGGGAACGATCGCCACGCCTGCGTCGGCACAGAGCTTCACCGCCGCCGCGATGGCCTGCGTGCTGTCCGGACGAAGCACGCAGAGCGCCCTGCCCCGGTTGAGATTGCGCCAGTCGGCAACGTAGCCATCCATGTCCGGCACGGCGTCGATGATGCCGCGCGGCCCTACCACTTCGGCGAGTCGATGAAGGATTTCGGCTTCGCTCACAACACCGCTCCGTCCGCCTGTCTGCCACTGACCTGTTCGACCCGCACCGGGAAGAGTTCAGCGTCGTCCTCGACCTCGATAAGGTGATAAATGGAGAAGCGATAGGCGGTTCCCGCCGTCAGTTCGGGTGGCGTGAAGGGGAAAGCGATGTTGCCGCCGGTGCTCAGCCTGCCGGGAAAGCCGTGATGCAACAGGAACTGCTTGGTGACGCCGACGACCGCCTTCGCTCGCGCCGCCGTCTCGGCAATACATTCGACGAGGAAAAACACCTCGGACGGCTGCTGCCCGGAACGCTGCGTCTCGAAGAGGCTGACGGCGCCTTTCCCGTACACGTGAAAGATGAGGTCGTAGGGAGAAGCATCCGGCGGGATGATCTCGGCCACCGTCGTTCTGACCTCCTCGACGATCGTTTCCGCGCGCTCGATGACGCGGGGATCGCAGGAGGCGGCGCACAGGATGGCGCGCTCGCCGACCCGCTCGGCGCCTTCGACCTTGACGGTCAACCGTGCTGCCGGCTGCCAGATCGCGCCTGAAACGCGCGAACGGCGCTCGTCCACCGCCTCGTAGCGGGCCGAAGAAATATCGAGCACGCCCTCAGGTTCGTAAATCCGGTATGGATCGGCTTGTTCATAAAGGCTGTGCGCGGCGACCGAAAGCGGCGTGTTGGCCCGCGCCGGGTTCATGCTCTCCAGGGTGAAGGCGTCACCGTCCAGCGTACCCAGCATCGCATCGCGCCCGCCTGGCACGCAGCAGAGCGAGGTACATTCGATAATCTTGGCCATGTGCAGCGAGGCTGCCTTGTCGTAGCCGAGCCACCAGGGCACCGAGGCGAACACCGCGGTATCACACGCCCGCCCCGCGATGATGACGTCCGGATCAAGCTCCAGTGCCGCCTGGAAGCGCCCGATGCCCATCTGGCCGACAATGTGCTCGGCGCGGCCGATGGTTTCGGCATCGAGGGCAGCGATATCGCCCAATGGCCGCGAGCGGCCGGCTCCCGCGTACTTGTTCAGCTCGCTACCGAGAATATCGGCCTCGATGACCGCCATTCTGAAGGTGAGGTTTTTCTTGAACGCAATGTCCCGCACAAATGTGAGCGTCGCCTCCAGATGCGGCCTCGCACCCGCCGTGCCGGCTGTGCCTATGACCAGCGGAACACCCAGTTCGAGAGCGCCGGTCAGGACCAGATCGAGGTCGCGGCGGGTGATTTCGGGCGACGTCGCCATCGTGCCCGAGCCGAGATAGGCCGGCCCCGGGTCGATCGAGCCCATATCGCAGCAGATGACATGAGGATTGCGCGCCAGGCCCGCTCGAAAAGCCTTTTCGGGAATGCCGTTGCCGAGCTGGCCGGAGGCCGCCAGCACGCGGATTTCCTGTCCCGGACCGAGGCCGGATGCACGCAGCCGCCCCGCCGCGTTCATAGCACGATATCCAGAAGCGGGCGGTGCTGCTGCGCCCCGTAGACGTCCCGGTCACCCGGTGATCCCGCCACCACCGGCCGGTCGATCACGATCTTGAGCGCCAGTGCCGGCGCATAGGGTATGACGGTGACCTTCTCGACCGGAACGCCGTACAGCTTTGCGATGGCCGCGGCTTCGAGGCTCTTCGAGGCCGATGCGGTATCGAAACCGGCTTTGTCCGGGAACATCAGGTCCAGAGTCACGTGCAACGGTCCTGCATTCTTGCTCCGGATGACCTTGGCGACGTCGATCAGCCTCACGGTACTCACGCCTTTTCGAGCGCCGCGGCGCGGATCTGGCTGATGGACTGCGATGGGGTAATCGCCTCCTGCGCGATCTTCACGTGGATGATCGCGGGAAGCCCGGACGCAGAAGCCCGCTCGAACGCCGGCGCGAAATCTTCCGTTCGCTCGACCGTCTCGCCGTGCGCGCCATAGGCCCGGGCGAGTATGGCGAAGTCCGGATTCTTCAGGTCCGTCGCCACAGTGCGCGCAGGAAAATTCCTTTCCTGATGCATGCGGATGGTGCCGTACATGCCGTTGTCGACGAGAATGACGATCACACCCGCTCCGTACTGGACGGCCGTCGCGAGTTCCTGCCCGGTCATCATGAAATCTCCATCGCCGGCTACGCACACGACAGCGCGGTCGGGATGGCGGATTTTTGCGGCCACAGCCGCCGGATACCCATAACCCATCGAACCGCTCGTCGGTGCAAGCTGGGTGCCAAATTTCCGGAAGCGGAAGAAGCGATGAACCCAGACAGAGAAGTTGCCTGCCCCATTGGTGATGACGGCATCGTCCGGCAAATGTTCGCGCAGCCAATGGATGATCGGACCCATCTGGACCGGCCCCGGAATCGTCGCGGGCTTCTGCCAGGCTTCGTACTCGGCCCGCCCTGCCGAGAGCCAGTCGCGCCAACCATCCCTGGGTTTCACCGAAATCGCCTTCAGGCCTTTCGCAAAACCCCGCGGCGTGGCGTTGATGGCCAGCGCCGGCTGATAGACACGTCCAAGCTCTTCCGGCCCCGACAGGACATGGATCATCTCCTGCTTCGGCTGGGGTATGGCGATCATCGAATACCCGCCGGTGACCATTTCACCCAGACGCGATCCGATCACCAGAAGAAGATCGCTCTGCTCGATGCGTTGCCTGAGCTTCGGATTGAGGCCGACGCCGACATCGCCGATGAAATTCGGATGATCGTTGTCGAACAAATCCTGCCTGCGGAAGGACGCAGCGACAGGCAGGCCGCTCTGCTCCGCGAATGCCCGAACAGCCGCACAGGTCTCCTGATCCCATCCCGTGCCGCCTAGGATGACCAGCGGACGCTCCGCCGCCTGCAGACGCGCGGCCACCTCGGCCATCTGTTCGTCGGACGGATAGGTTTCGAGGCGCCGCCGCGGCGTCAGTTCGACCGCCATCGCCACGTCGTCCAGCATATCCTCCGGCAGCGCCAGCACCACCGGGCCCGGCCGGCCCGACGTGGCGACGGCAAAGGCGCGGGCGACCATTTCCTGGACACGGTCGGCACGGTCGATCTGCGCCACCCACTTGGCAACCTCGCCGAACATCCTCCGGTAGTCGATTTCCTGGAAGGCGCCGCGTTCCATGGCGCCCCTGTCGACCTGGCCGATAAACATGATCATCGGCGTGGAATCCTGATGGGCAACGTGCAGGCCCGCACTCGCATTGGTCGCTCCCGGACCGCGGGTCACCATGCAGATGCCGGGCCGGCCGGTGAGCTTGCCGTCGGCTTCGGCCATCATCGCGGCCCCGCCCTCCTGCCGGCAGGTGATCGTCTCGATGCCTGGCGCATCGTGCAGCGCGTCAAGAACGGTGAGGTAACTTTCGCCGGGAACGCAATAGACCCTGTCCACGCCATAAGCGACCAGCGTATCGACCACCAATTGTCCGCCGCTACGCAAGGTTCCGGTTTTCGTCATCGTGCTGCTTTCTCGTACATGAATGGGTGTTTCGGGCGAATGACCGAACCGTCAGGCGACGGACACCGGCGGCGCCACCGCGACATCCTTCTGGCCGTTGCGGTCAAGAACGTCGCGGACGAAGCCAGACGCCTTCACATCTTCAACGAAACGCTTCAGGTAGTCGGCAGCCAGCCGGCGCCCGTTCGGCAACGCCATCGCCTGCTTGATCTCCATGAAGGGCTCCGCGAGGATTCTGTAGCCCGGCGTCGACGCGATGAACTCCTCCATCGGCTGCCGGATTCCGGCAGCGACGTCGGCCTTGCCCTCGATAAGCAGCGCTGGAATACCCGTGGCACTCTCAATGCGGACGAATTCAACCTGCTTCAGGGTGCGCGTCAGGAACAGGTCGTAGGCGCTGCCCTTGCCGACACCGATCCGCACGCCTGGCTTGTCGACGCTGGCCAGATCACTGAACGGAGAAACCTGCGGCACTGCATAGACGCCGGCTATCGACACATAGGGCGCGGTGAACGCGATCTCGGCAGCACGCACCGGCTCGTTGGCGAGGAAGCACACGTCCCACACGCCGTCGTTGCGTGTTTCGAATACGTCTTCCGCGCGCTTGTAAGGCACGAAATCGACTTCCAGACCAAGACGCCTGCCGAGTTCCATGGCAAGCGCCGGCGTAATGCCCTTGGCGGAGCCGTCGTCGGCGCGCTGGACGAGCACCTGGTTGCCGAAATTCAGCGCAGCGCGCAATCGCCCGGTCGGGGCAAGCTCTTGAATAAGGGCGGACTGGTCGACGTTCATCGGGGTCTCCATCAGTTTTTCCAGGCAGGCGCCGCGACGCCGGTCTTGACCGCAAGCTCCTCAAGCTGGCCTGCCAGCTCGGACGAGATCGGGAGGCCATCCCGATCCGCCTGCGTCGACTTCACGTCTTCGATCTCGCCAGGCAGGAAGATGCCCTTGCTGCCCTCGGCGAGCGGGCTAGCCTTGATCTGCCGGACCAGTTCCTCCACATCGTCATAGAATGCCTCCGTTTCGCGCATGAAATCCGGCGCAATCGCCAGGAAGAAATGGCCGACGCCGCCCTTGGGGTGATCGTGGTTGTTCGATCCCAGGCCAAAGGGCGACCCGGTGAGCGCGCCGGCCAGCACCTCGATCATGACCGAGAGGCCGTAGCCCTTGTGTTCGCCGATCGCGGCCAGGATGCCGTTGGCGAGGATGGCATTCGGGTCGGTCGTCGCGCGGCCGAGCGAATCGTAGCCCCAACCCTCCGGAACCTTCTGCCCGTTGGCCGCCGCAACCCGGATGCGACCCATCGCGACCTGGCTGAGCGCCATGTCCAGGACCATCGGCCGTTTCGGCTGCCGCCGGGGGATCGCGATGGCGATCGGATTGTTGCCGACGACGGCGCCGATCGCGCCTGTCGGTGCGATGTTGGAGCGCGTGGTGGTCGTTGTCAGGCCGATCATCCCCGCCAGCGCGGCACGCTCCGAATAGATCGCCGCCGCGCCGAAATGGTGGCTGTTGCGCACGCCCACGACCGCGGCGCCATGCTCCCTGGCGATCTCGATCGCCAGGTCCATGGCCATCGCCCCTGGGCGAAAGCCATAGCCGCCGTCGGCATTAACCAGCGCAGTGACGCCGCGACGCTGCAAGATTCCCACCTGCGGTTGACCGTTGATCTTGCCGCTCTTGATGCCCTCGCAATATTGCGGGAGCCGGAACACGCCGTGGGTGGTGACCCCGCGCTTGGTCGCGAGGATCAGGCCGTCTGTCACGGCTTCGGCGTCCGGGCCGGCAAGACCGCTTGCCGACAGAGTTTTTATCGCGAATTCGCGAATGTCGGCCTCGACGACATGTGGCATTTCAAACATCCTGGTTTGCTGTTGGATTTGGCTTCGGTGTGGGCTTAACAGCGGCGAACCGGCGACGAAGCCTTGCGACAAAGGGCAAAACGATCACGAGGATGGCGACCGTCATCAGCGTTGCCGCGATCGGGCTGGAGAAGAAGATCATCGGATCGCCCCGCGAGATGATCAACGACTGCCTAAGCGTCAGTTCCGCCACATCACCGAGCACGATACCGAGGATCAACGGCATGGTCGGATAGCTCAGCTTGTTCAGCAGATATCCGATGACACCGAAGGTCAGCATGACGCCGACATCGAACAGGCTGTTGCGGAAGGCATAGACGCCGACGAAGCACAGTACCAGAACGAAGGCGTTCAGGATCGGCACGGCCTTGACCGTCATCTTGGTGAAGGCCGGGATGAAAAGCGTGTTGAGGATCAGGAGGATGACGTTGCCGACATACATGCTGGCAAGGAATCCCCAGATCACCGTCGGATTCGTCTGAAACAGCAACGGACCCGGACGCAGGCCCTGCATCAGCATGGCGCCGAAAAGCACAGCCGTCGCCGGCGAGCTTGGAACGCCAAGCGACAGGATCGGCACCATGGCGCCGCTGGTCGCGGCGTTGTTGGCGGATTCGGGACCGGCGACGCCCTCGATCGCGCCGTTGCCGAACTCTTCCGGGCGCCTTGAGACACGCTGCTCGACCGCATACGAGGCCGTCGCCGCCATGGTCGTGCCTGAGCCCGGGATGATGCCGATGAAGAAGCCTATCAGGGTGCCACGCAGCGCCGGAAAGCGGCTTTTGCGCCATTCCTCCCTGGTCGGAAGCATGTCGCGAAAACCGAGGCTGGTGTCGGCCGTGACGCGCATGTTCCGTTCGACATTGGCCAGCACTTCGGCCACGCCGAACATGCCGACGGTCACAGGCAGGAAATCCAGCCCGTCGAGCAGCCTGTCGACACCGAAGGTGAAACGCGGCGTGCCGGTGACGATGTCGAGGCCGACCATGCCGATGCCGAGGCCGAAGGCGAGCATCATCCAGCCCCTGACCGGCTGCTTCGACGACAGTCCCGAGATCATCGCAAGCCCGATGAGAAGAACGCCGAACTGCTCGGCCGGCCCGAAACTCAGCGCCCAGCGGGCAAGCTGGGGAGCTAGCGCCACGAGCAGGACAAGGCTTGCCGTGCCGGCTGCGAAAGACATGACGGCGGCGATGATCAGCACCGCGCCGCCGCGACCCTTCTGTGCGAGCTTGTGTCCCTCCAGCGCTGTCCAGATGGAATCGGACTCGCCCGGAATGTTGAGGAGGACCGAGGTGATCGTCCCTCCATACATGGCTCCATAGTAGATGCCGCCGAGCATGATCAGGGCCGATGTCGGGTTCAGCGTGAAGGCGAATGGCAACAGGACAGCCATGCCGGCCGTAGGCCCGAGACCGGGGAGCGCGCCGACAAGCGTGCCCATGATCGTGCCGAAGATCACCCAGACCAGGTTTTCCCAGCTGAGCGCGATGATGAAGCCATCGCCGAGCAGGCTCAGAGTTTCCATGATCCTGACCTATCGAAGCCCAAGCACGCCAGCAGGCAGGGCAACACCCAGCAGGGCTTCGAACGTGATGTAGATGAAGAGCGTAATGAGAACGGCGGTGGCAACGCTGAGCAGCGGACTGCGACGCTCGACCATTCGCAACTCCAGAAAGATGAAGAGTCCAAGCGTGACCAGCGTACCGAGAACGGGCGCAAGCCCGATCGCGGCGACCAGCATGACCACCACGGCCACGACACGGCTGCCTTCCAACAAGGTTGGAATCGATGGATCGCCGGCCGGAGCCTCGCCGCGCAGATTCTGCCAGACAAGCATGGAGCTCATCGCCACCAGAATGCACCCGACGCCGAAGGGAAGCATGCCCGGCCCAACCTGGCGCATGCGCATCAGCGGCAGTTCGGTCCACACCTGCTGGAGCACGATCAGCCCGAGAACCAGGAAGAAAAGAGCGACCGCCAGGTCCAGCCTGCGATGGATGCGCGCGTCCCGCGCGCTCTGCTCCGGCGGCGTGTCGATCGCGCCTGATTCTTCAGTCATGTCAGTTTTCCCGCTTTGAGGCGGCCGGTAGACAGGGTGTCCCGGCCGCCCGCTTTTGCCTTACTTGGTCTTCTCGTAAACCGTGCCGATGCGGTCGAAGTCACCCTGCAGGGCCTTCTTGTAGTCTTCGAGGCCGACATACTGCAGGTTCATGTTCAGCCGCTTGGCGAAGCTGAGGAAGGACGGGTCTTCCATCGTCTTCTTGAAGGCATCATGCAGCTTCTGAACGATTTCCTTCGGGGTGCCCTTCGGTGCGGCGATGCCCAGGCGGCTGTCGAGCACGACATCCTTGTAGCCCAGCGAAGGCATGGTCGGGACGTCCGGCAGGGCATCCGACGGCGTGGTCGCGATGACCGCCAGGACGCGCAGGTCGCCCGACTCCATGAACGGCGTCACCGCCACGAGCGAGGAGATCACGCCATCGATATGGCCGCCGGCAGCGGCGGTCGCGGCAGGCCCGCCGCCATCGAACGGTACGTCGGTCAGGTCGGATTCCGTCGCATTGGCGAGCAGGCGGATCAGCGCCCAATCCTCGCCGCCGGTGCCGCTGTGGCCGAGCGAAACCTTGCCGGGATTGGCCTTGATGTATTCGATGAACTCCTTGGCGTCCTTCGCCGGGAAATCCTTGCGGACGGCGAGAACTTCGGTCAGCCCGACCACGCCGATGACGAACTCGAAATCGTTCAGCGGATCGTAGGTGAGCTTCTGCGAGTGCGGAATCGTCGTCGTCGCGCCGGTACCGGTTATAATCAGATCATAGCCGTCCGGCTTGGCCGAGCGGACGAACTCGGTCGTGCCGATCACGCCCGATGCGCCAGGCTGCATGTCGATGCTGATCGGCTGGCCGAGATAGGGCGATGCGGATCCGGCGAGCGTGCGTGCCAGGGTGTCCGAGCCGCCACCGGCCCCGAAAGGCACCACCAGCCGCAATGGATGATCAGGGAAGTTGGCCGCGTCCTGCGCGTGAGCCGCTCCGATCGTCATGGTCGCTGCAAGCGCCACCATTGTGCGTTTGAGAAAGTTCATTCGTATCCTCCCATGGGCAATTCTGGAAATTTGAACACTCGCCAGTTCTTCTATGCGGCATGCCCGTCTGCTGCATGGAATTCTGTATTCTCGCGCCTCCTCAGCGCCGCGATCCTGGATCTCCACCGTCAGGCCGACCGTCGACGACAATCCGGTTCGCCTGTGGTGAGGACCCGTCGAATACGGCGACGACCGATTGCGAAGCGATCATGTTGGTGAGGGCAAGCGCCTCTCGCGTCGATGCCGCCGCGTGGGGTGTCGCCGCGACGTTGGGAAGCCGGATCAGCTCTTCGGTCACCGGTTTATAGGAAGAATCCGCCTCACTCACAAAAACGTCCAGCCCGGCGCCGCCGAGCCTCTTTTCCCTGAGGGCGGCGAGCAGATGCGCGTCCTCCACCAGACCGCCGCGCGCCGTATTGATGATGATTGCATCGGACTTCATCAGCGGTATCGTCTTGTCGCTGACGAGGAAGCGCGTCTCGGAAGTCAGCGGCGCATGGAGGCTGATGTAGTCGCTCTCGGCAAAAAGCGTTTCGAGCGGGACATAGGTCAGGCCCATCGTCTGCGCGTATTCTTCGTCCGGACGAGGTGCCGAGATGAGGATACGCGCGTCGAACGCTTTCAACCTCTGGACCACCTGGCGGCCGATCCGTCCGAGCCCGACCAGGCCTACGGTCTTCCGAGTGAGATCGGTCCCCATCAGGATCGACCATTTGCCGGCCTTCATCGCCTCCTGCGATTCACCGACGCGGCGGCCGACGCCGAGCATCAGCCCGATGGCAAGGTCCGCCACCGCGGCCTCGTTGCCGCCTACCGCAATCGCGACGACGCGGCCGAGATCCCTGGCCGCGTCAACGTCGACGCGATCGTAGCCAACACCGCGCCGTGAGATGACCGTCAGGTCTGGTAGCGCCGCGAGAAGCTCCCTGGTGACGGGTGCATGGCCGACAATCCATCCGTGGGCGCCGCTGAGCAGGCCGACCAACTCGTCATGCGACAGGCTGCCGTCGGGCTTGCCGCCGGGCAGCTTCGCAACGGTCACGTCGCAGCCGTTCGCCTTGAGATAGGCGACGGATTCCTCGTCGAAGAACTGCTGTGTGATGACGACCTTGCGGTTCGACATTCCCGGATGCTTCCTCATTCCTTGCGTGAGCTGTTTCTAAAAAGCTCTCCGCAAAGCCCGCCTATCATTGCGGGGCAAGCGCCTCAAATGCCGAATCCTCATGATCTGATACTTGAAGGTGCGTTCGGTTTGACCTCGAAGCGTCGGGCCACTAGAGCAATGTGCGATCGGCCATTGCTCTAGCGACCGGCCAACGGAACCAAATGGAGAAGGCTTCCTCTGGATGGAACTCGCCTGGCTCGAAGATTTCCTTGCGCTTGTGGAGTGCGGCCATTTCAGCCGGGCAGCCGAAAAGCGCCACATCACGCAACCCGCATTCAGCCGGCGGGTGAAAACCCTGGAGGATTGGGTCGGCGCGCCCCTGTTCGACCGCGACACGCATCGCGTCGAGCTCACCGCCGCCGGCGAGGCCTTCAAGCCGATGGCGGAAGAGGTCACGCGGCGTATCTATCTCGGCCGCGAACAAACGCGCGCGGCAGCGACCGGCTCCGCCACTACGGTACGATTCGCCAGCACGCATGCCCTCTCGATGACGTTCTTCCCACAGTTCCTGAGCCGCATCGAGAAGGTCGAGAGTCTCACGTCCACCGTCAGCCTGGTGACCAACAACATGACCGGCTGCGAAGGGGTGATGAAGCAGGGAGAGGCGCATTTCCTCCTCTGTCATCGACACAAATCGGCGGCCACCTCGCTGCGGCCGGAGGCATTTCAATCGCTCGTGGTGGGCGAGGATGTGTTGATGCCTCTCAGCATCCCGACCGAGGACGGCAAGCCTCGCTATGCCTTGCCCGGTTCCGTGACCGAGCCGGTCCCTCATCTCAAATATAGCTCCACCTCGGGCATGGGGCGCATCCTGGCAGCCACCCAGGCTCTCGACATGCCGCCGACCTGGCTCGCATCCGTGTTCGCCTCGCATGTGGCGACCGTTCTGGCGGCCATGACGCGCGACGGCCGCGGCATGGCCTGGCTGCCGCGCAGCCTGGTAGTGAACGATCTCGCAGCCGGGACCCTGGTGCGTGCAGGCTCCGAGAATTTCGATGTTCCGATCGAGATCTGCATCGTCCGGCCGCGCGCCCGGCAGAGCCCGGCGGCCGAAAAATTCTGGGCCTGCGTCAAACGCGTGGCGAACGGCGCCGAGACCTGATCCTAAAGCAATGCCTGCGCGATCGCCTTTCCGCAGGTGACGGTGTCGGCCGTGCCACCGAGATCGCGCGTGCGGAGCGAAGATTCCACCATCACCTTTTCGACCGCAGCCACAATTGCGTTCGCTGCATCCTGATGGCCGAAGTGGTCCAGCATCATTGCACCCGCCCATATCTGCCCCACCGGGTTGGCGATGCCTTTGCCGGCGATATCAGGCGCAGAGCCATGAACAGGCTCGAACAGTGAGGGAAACCGGCGTTCCGGATTGATGTTGCCAGAGGGCGCGATCCCAATTGTGCCGGTGCAGGCCGGACCGAGATCGGAGAGGATGTCTCCGAACAGGTTCGATGCCACCACAACGTCGAAGCGATCCGGATTGAGCACGAAGTGCGCGCAGAGGATATCGATGTGGTACTTGTCCCAGCGGATATCGGGATAGGCCTGCGCCATCGCCTCCACCCGCTCGTCCCAGTAAGGCATGGTGATCGATATGCCGTTCGACTTCGTCGCGGAGGTGAGGCTCTTGCGCTCCCGCCGCCGCGCCAGGTCGAAGGCGAAACGAAGAATCCGGTCGACGCCGACGCGGCTCATCACGGTTTCCTGCAGCACGATCTCGCGTTCGGTTCCGGGGAACATGCGCCCGCCGATCGACGAATACTCGCCTTCGGTGTTCTCGCGCACGACATAAAAATCGATATCGCCGGCTTTGCGGCCTGCCAGCGGCGATTGGACCCCAGGCATCAGGCGGACGGGGCGCAGGTTCACATACTGGTCGAATTCGCGGCGGAACTGGATCAGCGATCCCCAGAGCGAGATGTGGTCGGGAACTGCCTCGGGCCACCCGACAGCGCCGAAAAAGATCGCATCGTGGCCGCCGATTCGAGCCTTCCAGTCGTCCGGCATCATCTTGCCGTGCTGCAGGTAGTAGTCGCAGGACGCGAAATCGAAGTGGTCGAAGGCAAGATCGATCCCGTATTTTGCCGCCGCCGCCTCGAGGACGCGGATGCCTTCGGGCACCACCTCTTTTCCAATGCCATCGCCGGGGATGACCGCAATACGAAATGGTTTCTTCTGGTTGGACATCGTAGGCTCTGCTGATTGTGATCTTGCCGACATCCATGCCCCAGGCCGGCTTTTCCCTCCAATGCCGATTTTCAATCGCATGATGCCCGCCCGCTTCGGCATGGCGCCATAAGCAAAAGGCATTTGCGATTGGAGCGGATTTTTGGTTGCACGACGCTACGGGCAAATCGTCGCTGAAGGGAGGAACATCATCATGAACACTCAGGCCCCGGCGCAATGGCCGATCGGATTCCGCATCAACCCACGAGCGGAGCTCGTCTCCGACGAGTGGGTACGGCGCTTCGCCGGCACGCCAGTCGCCTATGTCAGCGACAGCATGGGCCGTTCGGTCGGCACCATAGGGCTGCGCGCGTTCCATGGTGACCTCAACCTCATCGCGGTCGGCCGCGCCTTCACCGTTCGTGTTCGCCCAGGTGACAATCTGATGATCCACAAGGCACTGATGCTGGTCGAGCCCGGCGACATGCTGGTCATCGACGGTGGCGGCGACGGGACCCAGGCGCTGATCGGCGGGAACATCGTCGCCACGGCGATCTTCCGCAAGATCAGCGGCTTCGTGATCGACGGCGCCGTCCGCGATATCGCCGAGCTCGCGATCATGGGCATGCCGGTCTGGGCACGCAGCGCTACCCATCGCGGGCCAAGCAAAGACGGGCCGGGCGAGATCAACGTTCCCGTCACCGTCGGCGGCATGGCCGTCAATCCAGGCGACCTGGTGCTCGCTGACGCGGACGGCATCGTCGCCGTCGCTCCCGGCGACCTCGACACGCTTTGGCCGCACGTCGAAGAACAGACGAGCAAGGAAGAGAAGCTTCGCAAGGCCGCCCAGGAAGGCACCGGCGATCCGGAGCGTTTCAATTCCATCCTGCGCGCCAAGGGCTGCCCTGTCTGAAACACCGACAAATCAGGAACGCTCAATGGTTGCCGCGATCAAGCTTGGCCTCATCGCCACGGAAAACGGGCTGCTGAAGGACATCGTCCTGGAAATGATGCCTTCGAATTGGTCGCTGCTGACCGCGGGCACCGATTTCGACGAGGCCCAGCGCGCGATGCTCAAGGAGGCCGACTACATCCTGATGGCGGGCGGCTGGATGCCGACCGAGGCGATCGACGCTTCGCCCAAGCTGAGGATGATCCAGAAACTCGGCGTCGGCTATGACGGCATCGATCTCGACAGGCTGAAGCAGCGCGGGATCGCGCTTGCCAACTGCCCGGTCGACAGCGCCTCCCTGGCAGTCGCCGAACATTCGGTCGCCCTCGCCGTCTCTGCGCTCAAGCGCATTCCCTATCTGGACGACGCCGTGCGACGCCAACACGAATGGCCACGCTGGGAGCCGCGGCGCCGCATTCGCCAGATCGGCAAGCAGGTCGTGGCTATCATCGGCTTCGGGCGCATCGCCCGACACGCGGCCAAGCTCTTCCTAGGCCTGGGCTGCACGCTCATCGTCTACAGCCGCACCCGGCCGGAGGATGGCGAAGCCTGGGCGGAGGCGCTAGGCGCTTCAAGCCGCGTCAGTTTCACCTCCGATCTCGACGCGGCTTTTGAGCAGGCCACGCTCGCATCGCTCTACGTCGCGCTGAACGACGGCACCCGCGGCCTCATCAGCCGCCGCCAGTTAGACCTGCTCGGCCCGAAAGGCACGCTGGTGAATACTGCCCGCGGTGGCATTGTCGATCAGGTCGAATTGACCGCGGCTTTGCGCGAAGGGCGTCTCGGCGGCGCCGCGCTCGACGTACTCGATATCGAGCCGCCGCCGACAGATCTCGACCTCTTCACCGCGCCCAACGTGATCATCACGCCCCATTGCGCGACCGGCGGAGTGGACGTCCAGGAGGAGAAGGCCGAATTCGCCTTGAACAACCTTGTAGCCTGCCATGAAGGTCGGGCGATCAAGTCGCGCATCGTCTGAACGAGCAGTCCAATTCTGGGCCAGGCGTCGCTGGGCTCGCATGCGCTCCTGACCGCCGTACCCGGTTCCTTGCCCTACGCAGCCGTCGACCGCGTCCGCCCCGGCTCGAAATTTTCCGCCTTGTACGTCTCGGCATGCGCCAGCAGTTCTGGCGTTCCGATCAGCTTGTTGAGGCCATTAAAATCCAACATGCGGTCGCGGAACGCGTCCGTGCCGCCATCACGCACGATAGTGGTGTAGAAATCCGTCATATGCTTTGCGACGGCCCTGACGCCGCTCGCGGGATAGATCGCGATGGAGTAGCCCATGGCTTCCAATTCATGCAGCGGCAGCACCGGCGTTCGTCCACCCTCGATCAGATTGACGAACAACGGCTTGCGGTGGCCGAGGCTCTTTACCACTGCGCGCATCTGGCCGATATCCTGAAGCGCTTCGACGAAAATGACGTCGGCGCCGGCATCGGCATAGAGATGCGCTCGCTCAAGGGCCTTCTCGAACCCTTCGATCGCAATCGCATCGGTGCGCGCGATGATCAGCATCTCGTTGCGGGAATCGACGGCGGCCTTGATCTTGCCGGCCATTTCAGCCGCCGGGATGACCGACTTGCCGGTCAGATGGCCGCAGCGTTTCGGCAGCGTCTGGTCCTCGATCTGGATGGCGTTGGCTCCCGCCCGCTCATAGGTGCGGACCGTCCGCTGCATGTTGAGCGCATTGCCGAAGCCATTGTCGCCATCGGCGATGATCGGTACCGAAACGCGTTCGCGGATCGCGGTGATGATCTGCGCCATTTCCGTCATGTCGACCAGGCCCAGATCGGACCGTCCGAAGCGGGTGTAGGCGACGCCCGCACCGGAGAGGTAGACAGCGCGGGCGCCGCATTGTTCGGCGATCAATGCCGACAGCGCGTCATAAACGCCCGGCGCCAGCAGCAGCTTCTTTTCGTCAAGGATAGCTTTCAGCCTGTTCATCGGTCATCTCCGGGCAGGTCGTTGTCCAGAGCCCCTCCGCACCAGCGCGGAGGAGCCTTATGTCGCAGCGAGATCAGTTCGGAATCTTGCTGAGGATGTCCTTGATACGGTCCTCCTCGCTCTTGGCGTATGCCGTGAACTGCTCCATATCCATGTAGTTGGCCTCGAAGCCGAGGTTCTTGATGTTTTCCTGCTGCTCGGGCGAGTTGACGATCGCGCCGATGTCGTCGCTGAGCTGCTTCACTATTGCGGGATCGACGCCTGCCGGGAAAGTGAAGCCGCGCGTCACCCCGGAGAACACAGGAACGCCCGACGCCTCGGCGGTCGGTACGTCTGGAGCAAAGGCGCTCGGCGCTTTGGCGAAGACGGCCAGCAAACGGATACGGCCGGCTGCGATCTGCGCCAGGAAATCGCCTACACTGCCTTGTTGAGCCTCGACATTGCCGCCAAGCAGGTTGTTCAACCCGGTGCCGGAATCGTTGTGGAAGATCGGATTGAACTTGACTCCGGCAGCCTGCTCCATCGCCGTCACGTCAAGGTGCTCGCGGCTCTTCGGGCCGACGACGGCGACGGTAACCTCGCCCGGCTTGGCCTTGGCGGCGTCGAGCAGGTCCTTCAGGGTCTTGTAGGGGCTTTCGGCCGGCACAGCGATCGCGCCCGGATCGAAGATGAAGTTAGCCGCAGGGGCGAAGCTATCGCGGTTGAAGCCTGCCTGTCGCGACGGATCGAGATAGAGCGTGGCAAAGGTCGGCAGCGACATGATGCCGAAGCT
The DNA here is from genome assembly GCF_025753855.1 of Mesorhizobium sp. ZC-5. Lineage (GTDB taxonomy): Bacteria > Pseudomonadota > Alphaproteobacteria > Rhizobiales > Rhizobiaceae > Neomesorhizobium. The sequence goes on along the minus strand of NZ_JAOWPT010000012.1, from coordinate 176,100 downwards.
GTAGCCGTCCTTCGGCGAATCGGCGATCGTCTGGTAGGCCAGCTGCGTGCCGGCGCCGGGCTTGGCGACCACCTGGAAGTTGGAGCCCGGATGAATCTTCTGCAGGGCTTCCGCGACCAGCCGCGCGGTCAGATCCTGGCCGCTGCCCGGCGAGCCGCCATTGTACACGGTGACGACTTTTCCGGGTTCCGGCCATGCCGTCTGCGCGAACGCGTTGCCGGCGAATCCGGCCAACGCTACTGCGGTGGCAATCGTCAGACATTTCAAATTGATCATTGCAGTTCCTCCCATTGAGCGAGTGAAATTAGTCCTCGACGTCGCGGCCAAGTGCGCCGCGGGTCTGGATGGCGCGCAGCCGCCACAGAGGCAGCGTCAGCACGAACACGGCCATCGCCAGCAGACCGCAGGCCAGCCAACTGCGGAAAAGGATCGACACGTCACCACGCGAGATGCTGAGCGCCTGGCGGACGGCATTCTCCATCAGCGGCCCGACGATCAGCGTCAGCGCGATCGGCGACAGCGGGAAGTCCAGCTTGCGCAACGTGTAGCCAAGCAGGCCGAACAGGATCATCACCCACACGTCGAAGACGCTGTTGTTGACGAGGTACGTGCCGAGGCAGATGAACAGCACGATGACGGGCGACAGTATGCTGGTCGGGACTTGCAGGATTTTCACCCACATGCCGATCAGCGGCACGTTGAGGATCAGCAGCATCAGGTTGCCGACGATCATCGAACAGATGATCGGCCAGACGATTTCCGGATGCTGTTCGAACAGCAGCGGGCCGGGAGCCAGGCCGTTTATGATGAAGGCGCCGAGCAGGATCGCCACGCTGGGCGAGCCCGGAATGCCGAGCGTGAAAAGTGGAATGAGCGCCGCATTCGCATGCGCATTGTTGGCGGTTTCCGGGCCAGCGACGCCTTGGATGGCGCCGTTGCCGAACTCTTCCGGCCGCTTCGCCACGGCCTTTTCGACGCCATAGGATACGAAGGAGGCGAGTGCCTGACTGGTGCCGGGAATGAGGCCCAGCAAGATGCCGAGCCCAGTGCCGCGCACGATGGAGCCCGCCGACTGCCGGAAGTCCCTCACGCTCGGATAAAGGCCCTTGATGTCCTTCTTGGTCAGGACCGGCGTCGGGTTCTCGGCATTGATCAGGACTTCGCTCAGCCCGAACAGGCCCATCACCACCGGAACGAAGTCGAGTCCGCCCAGCAGCGGCACGAAGCCCATGGTCAGCCGCGGAGAGCCCATGGTCGGGTCGGTGCCGATCGACCCGAGGATCAGACCGAAAACTGCCATCGCCAGCGCGCGCGGCATGGAGGAACCGGCCAGGAAAGCCAGTGTCGCCAGGCCGAGCACCATAAGCGCGAAAAATTCGGGAGGGCCGAATGCCAACGCCATTTCCGAAAGCGCCGGCGCCATCAGCACCAATGCCAGCGTGGCGAGCGTACCGCCGATGAAGGAGCCGATGGCGGCAATCGACAGCGCGACGCCCGCCCTGCCCTGCCTAGCCATGGCATGGCCGTCCTGCATCGTCGCAACCGAGGCGACTTCGCCCGGAACATTCATCAGGATCGTTGTGATCGTGCCGCCGTAATAGCTGCCGTAGAAAATCGCGGCGAGCATGATGATCGCGCCGGTCGGTTCCATCTGGAAGGTCAACGGCAGCAGGATCACCATGCCGCCCGCCGAACCGATGCCGGGCAGCACGCCGACCAGCGTGCCGATCAGACAGCCGACCAACGCATAGAACAGGTGCTCCGGAGTGAGCGCGATGCCGAAGCCGGCTATGAAGTCGCCGAACAGTTCCACGTCCTAGAGCCCGATGAACTGGAGCACGGCGCCGGGAGCAGGTGGCAGGAACACACCCAGCCACCTGCTGAAGGCGAAACCCACGCCAAGGCTTCCGGTCAATGCGACCACCAGCCCGGTTGGAAGCATGCGGCAGCCATGGACGTAGAGCAGCGCGAGCAGAACGCCGAACATGGTCAGAACGAAGCCCAGCCGCTCGATGAACAGGCCAAAGCCGGCGATTGCCGCGATCGTCACGACGATCTTCAGCATCGGCCCCTTTTCGGGGATGTCGAATGCCGGGATTTGCGCACGAAACGACTGTATCAGCAGCATGAGGCAAAACAGGCTGAGCAGGGCTCCGGCCCAGAACGGGAAGAAACCGGGACCTGGCCCCATTTGGGTGTAGTAGGTCAGTCCGATCGCAGTGCGGCAGACCAGAAGGCCACCGACAAGGAACGCAAGAACCAGCACGCGATATGCATGACCCGGCACGCCGTCGTCCGCGGCTGTATTCGTGGAACTCCTTGGGTCCTTCGAAGGATTAGGAACGTTCAACGCGAGAGACTCCAGCGTTCCGCGGGACAACCCTGCCACCATCCAAATGATTGGAAATCAGCATGCCCTTGGAGTCAATGGTATGCATCTGTACACAAAAGCGAAAGTCACGCATGACTCAATGCTTTTTCGGCATTAGCGTCGGGAAGTAGGGCTCAAAGGAAGGACGAGACGGCTTCGTCGTAATCGGCCCCGCGCGTCAGTTCCTTGACCCGGGCTGCCGAGGCAAGCTGCCCCAGGTCTTCCGGCATGGCACCCGAGCGCAACGCCTTGGCGGTCTGGTAGATCGCCTCGACGGCAGCCAGGTATGGAGTGTGCCCCTGCAGCGCAATGCGCACGCCCGTCCGACCGAGATGGTCGAGGTCGCGCAGTTCCTTGCTCGGGCTGTCGAGCATCACCGGCAGCTTGACCGCAGCGCAGATCTTTTCGAGGTCGACCCGGTCCTTCACACCCTTGACGAACAGCGCGTCGACGCCAGCCGCCTCGTAAGCGCGGCAGCGTGCGATCGCGTCATCCACCCCAGTCAGCCCCGGCGCCGAGGTCCTGCCGACGATCACCAGAGACGCGTCCCGCCGTGCAGCCAGAGCCGCGCGCATCTTTCCGACACCTTCGTCGATGGAGATCAGCGTTTCCTTCCTGGCCTGGCCAAAACGCGGCGGCAGGTCGGTATCCTCGATTGTAAGCGCCGCCACACCCGCCGCTTCCAGTTCCTCGACCGTCCGCATGACACTCAGCGCGTTGCCGTAGCCATGGTCGGCGTCGACCGCCACCGGCAGCGATCCGGCGCGGCAGGTGCGGCGCGCCTGCTCGGCGAACTCCGTCAACGTCAGTACGAACAGATCGGGCGCTCCCAGCACGACCATCGACGCGATCGATCCACCGAGCATGCCGACTTCGTAGCCGAGATCCTCTGCGATCCGCGCCGAGATCGGATCAAAAACCGAAGCGGGGAAGACGCATTTCCCGGATGCAAGCACCTTGCGAAAATTCTCCCGGCGCTGACGATGTTCCATGCGGTCTCCACTTTTCTCTTGCCCAGCCGTATCGGGACGCTGCTTCACGGCATCACGTCGCCTGAACGCCGATATTCAGTGCCGGGCCTTTTCGAATCTTTTTGAGCCGGCTTACCTCCTGCACCTCGGCAAGTGGTGCGCGCTCGCGGATCAGTTTCTCCTGCCGCGTCTCGAGTTCGATCAGTTCCTCGACTTCTGCTATCAGCGGCTGCGCTGTTTCCGCTGGAGCTATGACGATGCCGTCCGCATCCCCAACGATCAGGTCGCCGGACCGCAGATAGCCGCCACCGCACTCGACCGAAACATCAACCGCAACGATTTCCAGTTCGCTCTGGAACGGGCGCGCTGTCACGCCACGGGCGAAGACCGGGAAGGACATGCCGCGTATTTCGGCGACATCGCGGATCTTGCCATCGGTCACGATGCCGCCAAGCCGCTGGTACTGGCAGAAATGCACGATGTTCTCACCCAAGCAGCCAGCCGCGGCCACGGTTGGTGGCGATCACCATAACATCATCGTCATCGAACAGTTCGGCGGCCGTGTAGAACGAGTGAGCCGAGTGCCTGATACCCGACCGAGGGGCCAAATGCACGGTGCGCACCCGTCCGGCGAGCTTGAAATCGGATTGAATGGGCAGGACGTCGTCCATCCAGGCGCCGAGTCCGACACGCCCGAGCGCGTCCGTTACAAGGCTCGATGAGGCCTGCTTGAAGAAGGCGAGCGTGGCCGTGTCGATTGCGGATATCTCGACCATGCCGTTCTCCTATTGCAGCGCGGCAACCACCGCATCGCCCATGGCGCGCGTACCGACAACTCTGGTGCCCGGCTCCTGGATGTCGGCGGTCCTCAGCCCTGAGGCCAGTGCCTTGCGCACCGCGGCCTCGACGCGCTCGGCCTGTTCGGGCAGACCGAGGCTGTAGCGCAGCATCAGCGCGGCCGAGAGAATGGTCGCGAGCGGGTTGGCGATATCCTTGCCGGCGATGTCCGGCGCCGAACCGTGGATCGGCTCGTACAGCCCGCGCGTCCCGTCGCCCAGCGCCGCCGAAGGCAGCATGCCAAGCGAGCCGGTCAGCATCGCAGCCTGGTCCGACAATATGTCACCGAACATGTTTCCGGTCACGATGACGTCGAACTTGGTCGGCGTGCGTACCAGCATCATGGCGCCGGAATCGACAAGTTGATGCGTCAGTTCGACATCAGGATACTCACGCCCGACCTCGCTCACCACTTCGCGCCACAGCACCATTGTCTCAAGCACGTTCTGCTTGTCGATCGAGCACAGCTTCTTGCGGCGACCGCGCGCGGCCTTGAAGGCGACATGCGCCACGCGCGCGATCTCGCTTTCGGTGTAGCGCATCGTGTTGATCGCCTCGCGTTGTCCGGGCGTGTCGTTGATGCGGCCGCGCGGCTCGCCGAAATAGATGTCGCTGTTCAACTCGCGAACGATCAGCAGGTCGAGACCGTTGATCACATCCGGCTTCAATGTCGACGCATTTGCCAGTTCCGGAAACAGTTTGACCGGCCGGAGATTGGCGTAGCATTGCATCGCCTTGCGCAATTTCAGCAGGCCAAGACCGGGACGCTTGACGCGGGGCAGGTGTTCGTATTGCGGGGCGCCGGCGGCACCGAAAAGCACCGCATCGGCCTTCAGGCACAGATCCAGGGTGCTGGGCGGCAGCGGATCGTCGAACGCGTCGACGCCGGCGCCGGCAATCGGCGCCTCCTCGAACTCGATGGACACGCCTCGCAGCGCCTTCAGCACCTTCACTGCTTCAGGAATGATTTCCTTGCCTATGCCGTCCCCGGGCAAAAGCGCCACCTTCATGGCCTAGACTCCACGCATCCTTAAATTGAGCGGGAATGTACACATTCGCATACACGGCGCAAGCGAATGACGTTATGCAATTCCTTCATCGCCGCGACGTCAACGGCCGAGCGGGTCAAGCGTCTGCTCTTCTATGCGGTACATCTCCTCCAGCCCGATGGCCTGTTCGACCTGCAGGCGGACCTTGCCGATTTCCTCGTCGTCCAGCCCGTGTTCGCCTGTTTTCCGCAGATGCGTGTAATACCGGATCAAGGCTTGGGCGGCGACGTTAACAGTGCTGATGGCGTCGTAGAGTATTTTGTAGCCCCAGCCTTCGAGCTGCGTGGCTGTGAAAACGCCGCGACCGAACTTGTTGCCGGTGCTGTTAACGTAGACCAGCGGGATCGGAGGCACTTCCTTGGGAGCTCGGATCGTCTCCGCCTCATTGTTAGGGAAAAGTTTGATGACGTCGGCCCCGGCTTTCACATATTCGCGGATGCGGCGAATGCCTTCGTCATAGCCGTGCGTGCGCATGGAATCGGTGCGCACCACGATGGCAAAGTCCGGATCGTCGCGCGCACTCAAGGCTGCCTTGATCTTCAGCAGCATTTCCTCGACCGGGATGACCTCCTCGACCCCTTGATGGTAGCGGGCTCGTTTGGGATAGAACTGATCCTCGATATGGATCGAGGCAGCGCCGGCCCGCTCCAGGACCTTGGTCGTGTGCATCACATGCAACGGGTCGCCCCAGCCGGCCCCGGCGTCCACCATCAGCGGCAGATTGGAGACGAGGCTGACCTGCCGAGTGATCTGCGCCACCTCTTCCAGTGACATCAACGGTTCGGTGATCGCGGTGTGGGCGCCCATTGCATATCCGCCAAGCGCAAGCAGATTGAAACCGCACTTCTCCGCAAGCTTTGCCGAAAGCGGGTCGTAAACCGCGGGCTGGATCTCGATGCCGGGCTCGGAGAGCATCCTTCGGAATTTCTTGCGGGTTTCCATTCTTTCTCCATGAAATGCGACTGCGTGGAGAGAGCCTGACCGTATGGACAGGCAGTCGACGGCTGTATACTAACGAATACGAGCTGCCGGGCAAGCGGCGGCCCTTAGCAGTTGGAGATCTGAATGAGCAGCACGGGAAAGGCGGCGGGACCGCGTATCGTCATGATGGGCGGCGGCGCGCTTGGCGGATATGTCGGTGCGCATCTGGCGCAGGTCGGACACGACGTCACCATCCTGGATTTCTGGCACGACAACATCGAGGCCATCCGCAGGTCCGGCCTGCAGCTTTCCGGCCTGACGCCCGAGGAGACTTTCTCCGCGCCAGTCGAGACGATGCACCCGCACGAAGTTTCGAATCTCGCCAGGCAGGCGCCTGTCGACATCGCTTTCGTATCGATGAAATCCTACGACACGGACTGGATCACCACCATGATCAAGCCCTACCTGTCGCCGGCCGGTTATGTCGTCTCCCTGCAGAACTGCATCAACGAGGAAACGATCGCCGGTATCGTCGGCTGGGGCAAGACCATCGGCTGCATCGCCTCGGCGATCTCGGTCGAGCTTTATGAACCCGGACGCATCCGCCGCCAGGCGCCCAAGGCGACGGGTGATACCACGATATTTCGCGTTGGCGAGGTGCACGGTCGCATCACCCAGCGGCTAGAGGAACTTGCCGCCATGATGCGTCATGTCGACGGTACCAAGGCAACCACCAACCTGTGGGGCGAGCGCTGGTCGAAGCTTTCGCAGAACGCCATGCGCAACGGCCTGTCGGCCGCAGCGGGATTGAGCGGCCGTGAAATGGACGAAATCGAACCGATCCGGCATTTTTCGATGAAGCTGGCCGGCGAAGCAGTGCGCATCGGCTATGCCCTGGGCTATGAACTGGAAAAGGTCGGCAAACTCGATCCGCAGGAACTGCTCAAGGCCCACAACGGAGACAGGGATGCGTTCGCCAGGGTCGACGCCGTAATGCTGGCGCAGACCACATCCGGCGCCCGCGGGGCGCTGCAGCGGCCTTCCATGGGCCAGGACATGATCAAGGGCCGCCGCACCGAGATCGACTACATCAACGGCTTCATCGTGAAGAAAGGCGCGGAGATCGGCATCGACGCGCCCGCCAATGCCTTGCTCACGGAAGCGGTGAAGCGTGTCGAGCGCGGCGATGCGCCGGCCAGGATCGAAAACGTCCTCCCCGGCTGAAGTCCCACCACGTACCTTGCATACTGTTATGCATCCGAGCGCATTGACAAAAGCACGGCTGGATACAATCGTACACAAGTCACCCAGATAATAGTCGGTAAAGCTCCATACCTTGCCGTCGGACATGGCTGACCAAGCAGATTTGCAAGAACACTACGGGAGGAACTGAAATGCGCTTTTTCTCGATTGCGCTCACTGCAACGGCACTTCTGGCTGCTGCACATGCCCACGCCCAGGATGCGTCCTTCCCCGACAAGTCCAAGACGATGACCATGATCATCCCCAACAGTGCCGGCGGCGGCACCGACATTGCCGGACGTATGCTGGCCGAAGGGCTGAAGCAGAAGCTCGGCTTGGCCGTCATTGTCGAGAATCTCTCAGGCGCCGGCGGCATCGAAGGTGCCACCAGGTTGCAGAGCGCCGCTCCGGACGGGTACACCATTGCGCTGGTGCCGGTGCCGCAGGTCAGCATGTATTATCTCGATCCGGAGCGCGGCGGCGATTTCAAACGCGAAAACACCGTTGTCATCGCCCAACACGACTACGGCGCACTGGCGATAGCCGTCGCCAAGGACAGCAAGTTCCAGAAGCTGCAGGACGTGGTCGATGCCGCCAAGGCTTCGCCCGGCACGATCACTTCGGCATCGAGCACCGTCCTTTCCACCGGCCATCTGTCGCTGCTGCGACTGAACAAGGTTGCCGGCATCGAGCTCAACTGGACCGCGATGGAACAGGCCGGCACCGCGCTGGCATCGCTTCTCGGCGGCCATCTCGACATTATTACCGACACCTATTCGGAACTCTATCCGCATGCCAAGAGCGGCGATATCCGTCTGCTGGCCGTATTCGACACGGAGCGCCAGCCCAGCCTGCCGGACGTGCCGACCGCGCAGGAGCAAGGCTTCGACGTGGTGATGACGACGACGCGTCTCGTTATTGCTCCGAAGGATACGCCGGAGCCGGTGGTCAAGACGATTGAAACAGCGATCCAGGAACTGATCAACGACCCCGACTACCAGGCCCAGGCCAAGGAACGTTCGGTCAATATTCGTTTCCGGGCGTCCGCGGATGCGGCCAAGGTCTGGGAAGACATCGATACGAACTTCGGTCCGATCGTGAAGGAATTCCGCGAGAACAACTGAGACGCTGAGTCTCCGCGCTTCTTATGCTCATCAACACTAGGGGCGGCCACATCGGCGGCCGCCCCTAGTCTCCGTCAAGAGCGGCCGCTAGCCTTGCGGCCGAGATCGAGCCCGGTGAATGACTGCTCCGGCGCGGGCATCAGCCAGCGAAAACCTTTCTCCAGCAGTTGTTCGACATTTGCGGCATCGACATGCGGATGGCCGCAGACGACATTGTGCTCCTTGCAGATCGCCAATATTTCGTCGATCGCCTTGGCGACCTCGGGATGGTCGTATTGGCGGGGGAAGCCCATATCCTGCGACAGATCCCCCTCGCCGATGATGACGACTCCGATGCCCGGCACTTCCTTCAGCATCGACGGCAGGTTCTTGATGGCGCGAACCTCCTCGCACATGATTCCACAGATGATTTCGCCGCGCGGGTTGAGCGGCCAGACATCGGCACGCTCGTAGTATTCCTGCTGGGTCAGCCCCCAGTAACGGGCCGCGTGACGCGGCGCGTCGCCGCGCATACCAGCCGGATGGTAGTAGTCACGCGACGGCGGACGCGGATAGCGGCAGGCCGCGACAGCGTTCCGAGCCTCATCGACTGTGCTGACGTGCGGCCAGATCACCCCATAAACTCCGACATCGAGTACCTGCTTGGCGATCCACTGATTCATCTCGATGCCGTTGACCGGGATCCGCACCATCGGTGTGGTGTTCGTTGCGAGGCTCGCGGAGCCGGCGATCTGCCTGCGATCCAACATGTAGTAGAGACATTCGCGCAGCAGACGGACATCGAATGGCGTGTGCTCCATCTCGAACACCACGCCATCGTATTTCGAGCCTGCCATCGACACTGATGTGCCGTAGTCCGCTCCCGAAAAGGTGACAAAGGCGGGTTTGCCTTGTTCGAGCGCGCGGATCGCGCCGTTGAGCCGCGGGATTTCACTCATGTCCGGTTCTCCCTGGATTGATGCGATAGGCTGTATGGCATTGTATCCGCACGGATTCAACGGTATGACTCAAGCGGGTAGCGGGAGCGGGCCCGTAAGAAGCCGACCACCATTCATCGCATCGGAGCAGGAGTGATCGGAGGCACGCAAGGAATCATCATACGGCGGATCGATCGCATGCAGGCGACCGCCGCAATGCTGTGGATTGCATTTGGCGGAGCCATTTTCTATTTCGGCTGGCATCTCGCCATGTTCAGCCGCCGTGGCGGACCCGGACCGGGTTTTTTCCTCAAGGGTCTCGCGGCCCTGCTGCTTTTCCTCGCCATGATGAGGCTGGTGGCGCTCGTGAGGGAAGCGCTCCACGGCGACGCAGCATCGAGCGTGGACGACGTTGATCCAGCGCAGGAGCGGTTCGAGACCGCCAATATCGCCAGGTTTGCAGCGCTTGTCGCCGCCCTCGCTCTGTACGCCTATCTGTTGCCCAAGATAGGTTTCCTGCTGGCTACCGCAGCCTTGTGCTGGGCCACCCTGATGCTGGCAGGGCGTCATCCGCTGCGCTCGCTCGCCGAAGCGGCAATAGCCTCCTTCTTCGTGTTCTTCTGCTTCACGCACGGTCTCGGCGTGCCTTTGCCGGGGGCGCAGTTCACGCTGCTGCGCGGCCTCGGCTTCTAGAGTTCAGGACTGATCATCATGGCCGGCCTAGAGGGATTGCTTCACGGCTTTGCCGTTGTCTTGACCCCGGAAACTCTGCTGTTCGCCCTTCTGGGCTGCATTGTCGGCATGTTGGTCGGCGTGCTGCCGGGTGTCGGCCAGAGCACCGGCATGGCGCTGCTCATCCCGCTGACCTATCACATGGAAGCGGTCGACGCGATCGTCATGCTGTCCAGCATCTTCTATGGCGCGGCCTATGGCGGCACCATCACCAGCGTGCTGATGAATGTGCCTGGCGAATCCGAAACCGTGGTCACAACGTTCGACGGCCATCCGCTTGCCAAACAGGGGCGGGGCGGACCAGCGCTGTCCATCGCCGCGATCGGATCGTTTGTCGGCGGTTGCTTCGCCACGCTTATCCTGGCCCTTTCGGCCGCCGCGATCAGCCGCCTAGCGCTGCGACTGGGTCCGCCGGAGTATTTTTCACTGATGGTGCTCAGTCTCTGCCTGGCGGCCGGCCTGCTCGGACGCTCGGTGGTCAAGGGCCTTATCATGGTGGTCTTCGGGCTTATTCTGACCCAGGTCGGGCCAGACCCGGATCTGGGCGTGGCGCGGCTGACCTTCGGGCTGCCGACCCTCTACAGCGGCATTCCGCTTCTGGCCCTGATCATGGGCTTTTTCGGCCTCGCCGACGTATTGCTACAGGTGTTGAAGCCGCCGCCGCGTGAGCAAGGGCTTGCCTCCGTCGGCCGCATCCTACCGACCCGCGCCGATCTCAGGGAAAGCGTGGGGCCGATCGCACGCGGCAGCCTCGTCGGCTTCCTGCTCGGCTTGCTGCCAGGCATGGCCGGCGCGGTCTCGACTTTCTTTTCCTATTTGATCGAACGCCGCGTCAGCCGCACCCCGGAAATGTTCGGCAAGGGTGCGCTGGCGGGCGTCGCCGGACCGGAAACCGCCAACAACGCCTTCGCCAATGCCAGCTTTCTGCCGCTGCTGACACTCGGTATTCCCGGCTCCGCCGCCCTTTCGATCCTGGTCGGCGCCTTCCTCATCCAGGGGATCACCGTAGGGCCGCTGCTGTTCGTCGAACACGCCGACGTCGTCTGGGGGCTGATCGCCTCGATGATCGTCGGCAACGCTATTCTGTTACTGCTCAGCCTGCCACTTATCCGCATCTGGATATCGATCCTGTATGTGCCGCGCGACCTTCTGGCGGGCATCATCGTGCTGTTTGCCGTGATCGGTATCTTCAGCGTCAACAACAGCGCCAATGACATCTACATGCTGGTCGTCTTCTCGGTCATCGGCGTCGGTCTCAAGCTTGCCGACTTTCCGCTCGCACCGGCGATCCTTGCATTTGTGCTCGGCAGGCCGATTGAAGCTTCCCTGCGGCAATCCCTCGTTATCGCCAATGGCGATCTGTCGGTGTTCGTCACCCGCCCGATCTCAGCGGTGCTGCTCACTATCGCGACAATTGTGGTGTTGCGGACGGCTTGGTCCCTGTTGCGGCCGAACCACGTTACGGAGGTCCTCGATAAGGCCACGAGCACAAAAGACGACTGAACCAGCCCGCCCCGAGCCGCTCATAGCTTTCCTGCCCTAAGCTGAAATCGGTGCGACGTACGAGTTTGAACGGCCGAACGGCGGAGAAATACTTACAGCAGACCCTGGCGCTGGCGACCCCGTCGCCTGGGGCCGGTCGCCTGCGCAGGCACACGCATGGTGCTAACAACTCCGACCAAGCCGACGTCCTTACCGTTCGCTGACTTCCCACGCGCCGACGATCCGTTCTCGCAGCAGCGCAGCGTTTTCCTATGTCACAGCCAGTCTGCACGCAGCCGCATGTATCGCTCAAGGCACTTTGCGAGCCATCGGTTCTGCGATAAGCGTGACTGGTCCGCTGCAGAGAAGGAAAAGCAACAGCGATTAAGTCAGTTATGAACCAACTGCTTGAAAAGCCACACCAAAATTTTTGAAGATTTTGGTGTAAGCTATTGATATTTATAATATGGTGGGCCCGGAGGACGTGTTCAGACTGTTGATTTCATTATATTTTTCGTGGGCACATATCGACGAACCTTCCCGTATAATTCCGTATGGTTCTGCCGCAGGCATGCAAGCTGCCGCCCCTAAACCGCCTGATAGGCTCCCGCCATGGCGGATCGGCAACGCCGCCGCCTGCCTTATAGGCCTCACGGCCGACAAATCGGACCAGCCGGTCATTGCCGCGCACATGGGCGTTGGTAAGGAACGAGCGGATACTGCCCGGGTTACGGCTCCATACATCCTACTCGAACCACGCCGCCTCTTGTGCCATGTGGTCGTCGCTCACCACGCTGGCCCTGGCCTTCTTAAGGGTCATCGGCCTGCATATCATCGAGGATGCGCGGCGACAGGGTCGCCAGTTTGAGCCGCTGGCGCACCGTGACAACGGAGTTACCGAAGCGCGAGGCGATGTCCTCGGCGGCCATGCCCTGTTCCACAAGGTCGCGGTAAGCAATGACGTGTCCACCGGGTGCATGGCCTCCCCCCGGATCTGCACGGAGCGAAGTGGAGGAGATGAGGGAAACCGCCAGCGGCGGCTTGCTGGGAGAGAGGGCCGCGCGCCTATTTCCGGTCAAACAAGAAACGTGCCGCTAGGCACATCCGTCTCGGTGCAGCCGTGCCGCGTGAGCGTCCGCATCAAAGAAGGGCGTATAAGGCAGAAGCACCGAGATGCCCGTCAGCGGGATCAAGTCAGTTCGGTGCGGGAGAAAGTTCGTGGCCCTGAGACCGGTTAACGGGGCGGCCGTAGGAGCATCAGCATAGAGCCGCCGTCAGGCGGGATGCGGGGCCTACCGTCCCCGGCGAAGGGTGCCGTTCAGGATTCCATCCATGGAATTTTTTGGTCAGGACAAGATCGATGGCGCGTTCCGATCCTGAGCGCAGAGGCCGGCCTAAGAACGGCCCATCGCAAACACGGAATTCCGGGTTTCAGGATTTCAGGATTTCAGGATTTCAGGATTTCAGAAGGCGATGCCACCTGCGCCGTTTCGGTGTCTATGCGCGAGACGGTGAAGGCACCGGTCGGCAACGGCCGAAGTAGTATGTGTTCTGAGCAGGTCATATTGAACTAGGCCATGCGTCGCTCACGCCGCAGCATCTGGCGATCGTGATAGGGTGCTACGTCTGGGTTCCAGCGATCTCTGATGGCAAGCGCTCGTGCATAAGCCAGAAACCATATTGTTGATAACCGGTCGGACACTACTGGTTGGTAGCTTGACTCGATTGTTCGCAATGCGTGTGTTTGCGCAGGCGACATATTGGGGGTGCCATCATGGCTGCTGGGCTTTTGCGCGCGGGCGTTCTGACGCTCGGGCTTTTCGTTGTTGGTTGGAGCCTATCCGGCCAATTATACGCCCAAGAGCTCAACACCGAACCCGAACAGTCCCCAGCATTACCTCAGCCGGCCCCCGGATACGGCAATAGCGGTGGCGGCTTTAACGAACAGGCACCGAACGACCCGTCGAGTACGGCGAGCGATGACAAACCCGCGGTTGAGGAGCCCAACGTTGACGACGGCCTTGCCGAAATGCCAGCCCCGGATGCCGCCGAGGCACAGGCGTCGGCTGCCGCCGCAGCGGTGTCGGGCCCGATCATTCCCGACAAACTGGAAGGCACAATCGAAAAGCCATCAATGCCTGGCGAGATGGATAGCACTGGCAACCTCACTTACGACATTCCCATTGAAGTGCCGGCGTTCCGAGGTCTCGAGCCCTCCATTGCCCTGAACTTTAATTCTTCCCGCAAGACCAAAACCGGTGGGCTCTACCAAGGCTGGCTGGGCTATGGCTGGGGGCTCGACGGTTTCGACGTCATCGAGCGAGCAAGCCCGGGTTATGGACTTCCCGATTTCGACGCGTCTGATATTTATCTTCTCAACGGTGCGGAACTTGTGCCTTGCGCACAAGCTGCAGCCGGCGCACCCTCTTGTGCCGCTGGTGTGGGTGGGACGCATGTAACTGAAGTCGAGAGCTATCGTCGCATCGCCCTCACCGGCTCCGGTCCGTCAAGCTTATGGAAAGTGACGGATCTCGACGGAACGGTTTCGACCTTCAAGACAATTGCTGCATTGTCGGGGGTGACGCCGACGTCCGGCACACCCGCTTACAACTTGGCAGTCAACCGTTGGCTGCTGGCGGCGGTGACGGACACGCACGGCAATACGGTCTCGTTTGCTTACGCATGTCCCGATATGGCGGCATCGCCACTTACCGCAGTCTGCTACCCGAATACCATCAGTTACACTGGCGCCGTCATCACCTTCTACCGGGAGGCCCGGGCCGACGTGATTTTGATGGCCAATGGCTACGATATCGCGGCGACCAAGCAGCGCCTCAAGACGATCAGCATCAGATCCGGCGGGGTTTTGCGCTCTGCCTACACGATGACGTACGACCAAGCACCATTTTCCAACGCCTCACGGCTGATGCTGGTCGAGTTGCACGGCTTGCACGGCGATGCCGATGCGACGGTTTCGTCGGCAGGCGTGGTTTCCGGCGCCGTCAAGAAGCGCATTGCCAGTTTTGACTACCTGGACACGACAGCCAGTTACGTCGACGCACCTCTCGATGGCTTGCTGCCTTATACGGCGACACCACCAAACCCTGTCCAGGGTTCGACACGGGTGACGGGTGGGCTGCAAACAGCAAGCGATTTGAACTTCGATGGCAAGGATGAACTCGTCGCCACCGTCTCACCGCAAAAGTGGCAGGTTATTCCCGGCGGGGGTGGAGGGGGATACTGGACTTCAAATGGTGCTGCTTCCCAGTTCCATCTGATCTTCAATGCCAGCGGCACGATAACGAAGCGAAGTCCCTCCAGCTTGAATGTCCCTCTAACTGGCGTGCCGTTTGACGCAACTTATCCAGATGGAACAACAAGCTTAGCGGGGAGCAACCGCTATCTGGGGCGCTTTGATGCTGCGAGGGTGTTCAAGGACTACGCCATTTCAACCACGACAAAAACGGTTGCTCCTGAAGGCAGCAATGGAACACCAGGGCCGACTACCTTCAGGCGGAGAAATGCCATCTCCAAAACTGATGCCGACCTCGACGGCATCGGTTATCCCTGTGCTACAGCACCAGCCATCTATTCTCCTGTCTGCGCAAAGCTGCCACCTGAGATTAACGATGCGAGCAGCCTCGGCTCGCCGGTTCCGGTCTTTGTTGCTGATATGGAGGGCGACGGTATCGACAGCATTTATCGCTGGGTCGATCCGCGCGGATCAAGCTATCTGACGCGATTTTTGGGCGTTGGCGATTTCGAAGCCAACGGCCGCCAGCGGATGCTCACGTCGGATGGGACTGCCGAGCCCAATGGCAGCGCCTGGAAATTCGGGATGGCTGCGCCGGTAGCCGATTGCGCAAAACCTGTACCGTTTCCTCAAAGCCAGGGAACAATCACGCTGCATTCCTGCGCTTTGGTCGACATTAATGGCGACGGAGCAACAGACGTCGTTCGTTACTATGTCAGCTTCGTGCAAACCATCGACGGCAAGCGTCACGAGCCGGCTGACAGGCGGGCGTACGTTTATCTTTCAACGGGAAATTCGTTCAAGGCGCTCGCATCGGGCAGCCAAGGATACTTCACCATTTCTGGGCCGCCGAAATTTACCGACTACGACGCAGACGGCAAAACAGACATCATTTTTGGGCCGGAAAATTTCGCTGCAGGAAATACGCTTTACCAACAAAAGGTCTATGCACTGCAGTTCGGCGCGTCGAACCTGCTCGTTCAGTACGCACCGCTCACCTCGATGAGTGGCGATCAAATACACGATTACAATGGCGACGGTCTGCCGGATTTCCTGCGAGCAACACCAAACGGCGTCCAAGGCGTGGAATGGGCACTTAAGCTATCGGCACCCAGTTCGGGACGACCGAACATGTTGCGAACGATCGTCAACGAACTAGGTGCAATCATTTCTGCATACTATTCGCCGTCATCCTACTGGTCCAACGGCTACATGCCTGACGTGATGCACCCCGTGACCAAGCTATCGGTTAGCGACGGCCGCGATCAAATTGCAGACACGAGCTACACCTACTTCGGTGGAAAATACGATCCAAAGTCACGAAAGTTCTTCGGCTACCAGAAGATCGTCGAGACCAAGCCGCTCGCCAATGGCGAGACCGCCGCTCCGACCGTCGAGACGACCTACCGGCAGGATGTTGCAAGCTACGGCCTACCGGAACTCACGGTCTTCAAGGACGGCGCTGGCGTGGTGAGAAAGCAGGTCGACGAGACCTGGAGCGTCAACGCGGCGTCAAAACCTTATTGGTCTAAAAACACGAAAACAGACACGAGGTTGACGGAGCAGGTTACGCTGCCCCTCAGGGTGGAGCGCGCTTTCGATCAGTGGGGCAATCTCTATGATGAAAAGGATCATGGCCGGACGGATTTGTCAGGCGACGAACGCCGAACTTATCGCTTCTATATCCCCAACACAACGGCTTTCATCACGTCATTGCCAAGAAGCGAGGCGATATTCAATACCTTCGACAGTGGCGCTGATGCGGTCCGTTCTGACTATTTTTATTATGATGGTGCAGTCACCTATCTCGCATCGCCAATCAAAGGCAACGTCACCAAAATCCAGCATGTGAATAGCTCACAGGTCGACGTTTTCGAGAAGTTCACTTACGACGACGACGGCAACCAACTGACGGCGATCGACGGCGCCAACAACGTCACCGCGACAAACTATGATCCTACCTACAATCTTTATCCGACCTTGGTGCGCAGCCCGCGCTATTTCGCCAATGGCAGCCTGCCGGCCGACGTCAGGCACAAGACCACGGCGCTCTACAATCCCGCCTGTGGCCTGCCTTCCGAGCGAATCGATCTGAATCTTGTCCGACACACCTACACCTACGACCCGTTCTGCCGGTTGGCGGAATACAAGAACATGACGACCGGCAACTACCGGAAGATCACGTACTACAACGAAGGCAATCCCGCGAGCCAGAGCCGGTATGTCAACGAACCGCTGCCTAACAGTGGCATAGAAGCCAGCACCGCGATTTATTACGACGGTCTTGGCAGGATATGGCGTGAGTTTGCGCGCGGCGACGTCGCCTCCGTCAATCCCGTGCGCCTCATCGAAACCCAGTATGATCTCCGCGGCAATGTCGCGAAGAAAAGCCATCCCTATTTCTATCCTCCCGACCCCACCAAGTCGCCGCAATTCACGACGACCACCTACGACTGGGCCGACCGGCCGTTGAGGGTCGTAAATCCGGACGGCTCGGATCGAGAGTACGATTATTTCCTCTATCCCGCGATGTTGCCCAACATCGCCAACGTGCCGCTTAACGCGGTTTATCTCGTCGATGAGCTCGGCCGCGGCACCTACAGCTATTTCAACAGCTGGGGCGACCTGATCCGCACGACCTGGATGATGGCTGACGGCAGTGAGCAGGTCGAACTGCATACTTACGACCAGTTTCATCAACTGATCAGGGTGCGGGACAATGGTGGCGCGGCCTGGGCCTATGCCTACGACATGCTGGGCAACCGGCTGTACGCATCGGATCCTGATCTCGGATTGTGGACCTATAAATACGATCTCGCCAACCGGCTGATCGAGCAGCAGGATGCCCGCGGCCGGGTGACGATGATGAGCTACGACCAGCTCGGTCGGCTGCTGAAACGCTGGGTTGTCTCGACCGGCGAGGTGCTGGCGGAAAACACCTATGACGAACCGCGCAGCACCTTTGCCAATATAGGCCAACTCACCACCACAAAAAACGCAGCAGTCACGCATATCATCGACTATCACCCGAGCGGCGCCGTGACGCATCGCGAGGTCGAGATCGACGGGGTCGTCAGCGGATTCGCCTATTTCTTCGATGACGGCCACAAGCCGATCTGGCAGAGATACGGTCCGGCGCCTTACGTCGACATCGGCTCCAGCAACGCCAAATGGACCTACACCGCCAACGGGCAGCTCGATTCCATTCCAGGCTACATCACCTCGACCGAGTACGAAGCCGACGGCCAGACCAGAAAGATTACCTACGCCAATGGTGTGACCACTGAATTCTATTACTCCCCCACTCGCCGCTGGCTGACCGCCATTGCGACAAAGAGTGGAAACGGCTCGGTTCTCTTCAACACAGTTTATACCCGCGACGCCGCCGGCCGCATCACCGCCATCAACGGCGCAGCCGCCGTCGATGACTGGACCTACACCTACAACCATCGCGACTGGCTGTTGTCGGCGAACAATGCCGGCAACAATGCGCTCGACGAGGTTTTTTCCTATTCGGCCAACGGCAATCTGCTCTCCAGGGACCGGCTGACAGATTTCGGCAAGGGCGACTTCACCTATCCGGCGATGACCTCAGCCAAACCGGTGGGTGGCCTCCCCGGGCCGCACGCGCCGACGAAACTCGGCGCCGCGACCTTCGTCTATGACTCCAACGGCAATCTGACGTCCGATCCTTCCTATACGCCAGGCACGCGCACCTTCACCTGGGATGCCGCCAACCGGCTGTCCAGGGTGAACATCGGCAGCGCCGACACAAGCTTCTTCTACGGGCCCGACGGCGCGCGGGTGAAGAAGGCGCATTCACTTGGCGCCGTCACGCTTTACCCTTCCGCCGATATCGAGATCGACGCGACGGGAGGCGCCGCGGCGATCGGACCCAACGACATCACCCGCTATCCGCATCCGGACATCAGGGTCGTCGGCACGCAGAAATTCTGGCTGCACCGCGATCATCTGGCCTCGGTGCGTCTGGTCACCAACGAATCGGGCGCGGCGACGGAGAAGGCCATCTACGCCGCCTATGGCGAACGGCTCAAAACCGACGGCCTAGCCGAAGCCGACGCCATCGCCCGCAAGAAGGGCTATATCGGCGAGCGCTACGATCCCGAGACCGGGCTGCAATATCTCAACGCCCGCTACATGGATCCTCACTTCGGCCGCTTCATCTCGCCCGACGACTGGGACCCGGCGCTGCCCGGCGTCGGGACGAACCGGTATGCCTATGCGCTGGATGATCCATCAACAAGAGCGATCCAAACGGGCATGCATGGCCGGAAGCCTTTATGTCGCAGGATGCACGCGACGAACTAAACGCTGCGAACGCTGAAGTTCATGACGAGCTTGCCGATCAATTTGAGGAGCAAGGTCAAGCCGACTTAGCCAATGAGCACCGCGCGTTAGCCGACGGGCTCCGCGACAAGGTGGGTTCATCAACGACCGGAACCGCTGTCAGAGAAGGCCTGGATGTGTTGGGGTGGCAACCGCAGTGCCCATCGGCAAGGGCGCGGGTTTTGTTGCCGGTCTTGCGACCCAAGCTGTAAAGATGCAGGAATAGCACGCGCTGTTGATCGATCTGGTGTGGCGATCATCAACAAATCGCTGGCAGGAAAGGTTCATCCCGTAACAGGGATACGCTACGACGGGCTTGGATTTCCGATCTTTGATGGCCAGACGGTCAAGATCGGCAAATTCCGGAGCCGGAGGCTTGATGAAATTGCTGCCAATAGAGCCTTGGGGATCGAGCGAAAGCCTCGTGGTTATACATCGCATCATCACCAAGACGGCAAGACCATGCAGTTGGTTAAGAGCCAACCCCACAAAAATACGAGCCATTCAGGTGGGTTCTCGATCTCGCAGAAGGGCGGCTATTCAGGTGGCGGCGGATTGTGGGGGGCGATCAAATCAGCCTTTGGATTTTGAACTGAAAGGTAAGAGTTGTGGTCCTTGTCATTGACGACCCAGTCGCACGACCTGCTTCTGAGGAACTTGTGGATGAGTTTGAACGCCAGACCAGGCTTCCTTTGCCTGGTTCTTATCGGGACTTCCTGCTGAAGCACAATGGCGGTCACCCAGCGCCCGATTTTATTGACATGCCGCCCGAAGACGATTTTCCAGCTCAGTTTAATGTTTTCTATGGTTTGGACGCTGACGAATGGTTCGACGATGCTTGGACAAAGTTCAAGTTTTTCGACACCTGGATTCCGTTCGGCCTACTCATGTTCGGCGCATTAAGTCTCGAATGCGCCGAACTGTGCTTTGACTTTCGGAGATGCCCCGGCTCGTCGGTCTATACTCGCTTCCGCAATTTTTTGTTCGGCAGTGAGTTACTCGACCCAATGAAAGAAAATATTCCGGTGAAGTTCTTTGACTGGCGGTATTTCAATGAGACTCGAAAATTCCGAGAGAAAGGCCTGATGCAGCGCACGTTGCTCTCGGCCAGCAACTACTGGCAAAATTGAGCGCGGAACCAAAGGACTGGCAGCTTGAGGCAAATAGACCGCCACGGCTACCTACCCTGGTTCAGCGGAGGATTGCAGAGTTAGGTCGGAACTAGGCCACCGGAGTGGCGTTCCATCAGTCTTACCATGAAATACGCAACAGCTTTTCTGCGGAGAGGCAAGAGTAGACAGCGCCCCCAGAATTGCGAAAGCGTGGACCAAGATCGTCCGGAGCGAAAACGCACGTAGCCGCAACAAGGATTGCCTCCGCGTCCCCTCTGACTGCCGCCAACAGTCCATCTCCCCACAATTCCTGTGAATAGCGCAAATGAAACGCCACCGGCGCGTGTCTACCGGACCCGTGCGCCGCTACACTGGCATACCGGGTTGGAAAGTCTGTCGGGATGCGGATTTGGGTAGGGGGTCTGGCGTTTCTGCTGCTGGCGGTGGCTGGCTGTAACACCTCGCCCGTCAAGGACTCCTTCTCCGATCTCGTCGACGGGCTGCATGCCAAAAACTCGCCGCTGCGTTCCGGCAGGGGCGGAACGCAGCGCGTCAGCACGGCCCGACAGGCGGCCGCGGGCTTTTCCGGCGCCGAGCACATGGGGTCCGGCAGCTTTGTTTCGAGCAACGCGCCGACGCTGGCCTCGGTGACCACGCCCGACGGCGGCCAGGGGTTCGAGCTGAACCTGGTCAACGCACCGGTCGTCGAAGCCGCGAAGGTGGTGCTCGGCGACGCCCTCAAGGTGAGCTATGTCGTCGATCCGCGCGTCACCGGCACTGTGACGCTCCAGACATCCTTGCCCGTATCGCGCGAGGCGCTTTCCGACATCCTGGAATCGGCGCTCATCGTCAACGGCGCGGGCATCGTGCGGCGCGGCGGCAGCTACCAGATCGTGCCGATCGGCGAAGTGCTTTCCTCGACGCCTTCGGTCAGCGTGCCTTCCGTCACTCCCTCGGGGCCGGGGGTCAAGGCGCAGGTCATCCAGCTCCAATACATCGCCGCCGACGAGATGAAGACGCTGCTCGAGCCGATCAGCCGCCAAGGCGCAATCCTCAAGACCGACCCCAACCGCAACCTGATCGTGATCGCCGGCAATTCCAACGACCTGTCGGCCATGCGCGAGGCGATCTCGGTGTTCGACGTCGACTGGATGCGCGGCATGTCGGTCGCCATCCACCCGCTCACCACCTCCGAGCCGGCCGCCGTCGCCCAGGAACTCGACACCATCTTCGCCACCAAGGAAGGGCCGGGCGCCAAGCTGATCCGTTTCGTACCCAACGCCCGCCTCAACGCCGTGCTCGTCATCACCTCGCGGCCCGCCTATCTGCAGCGTGCGGCAGGCTGGATTGCCAAGCTCGACAGGATCGCCCGCACCAATGACGACCAGATGTTCGTCTACCAGATCCAGAACCGCCCGGCGAAGGAACTGGCCGACGTTTTGAAGGCGGTTCTAGCCGGCGGTTCTTCGGGCGCGAACCCGGCTGCCGCCGAGCCGCCAGCCGTCGCGCCCGACCTTTCCCCGACGATGGTGTCGACCGACGGGACCACGACCGGCGGCACCGACGATCCGTCGCTCGCCGCGCGCATGGGGATAGAGCAGGCGTCGGCCGCCACATCCTTTGCCTCCGTCGCCTCCAATCTGGCCGTCACGGCGGACGTCGAGAACAACGCGCTACTGATCCAGACGACGGCCAGGGAATATGAACGCATCGAGCGCATCCTGAAGCAGCTCGACGTGCTGCCGACGCAGGTTCTGCTGGAAGCCATCATCGCGGAGGTGACCCTGACCGATGACCTCAAATTCGGGCTGCGCTGGTTCTTCGAGAGCGGCGATTTTCAGTGGTCACTCTCCGATGTGGCGAGCGGTTTTGTCGGCGCGTCGTTCCCGGGCTTTGCCTGGACCTATGCGACCAACGACGTCAAGGTGACGCTCAACGCGCTTTCCAGCGTCACCGACGTGAATGTGGTTTCGTCGCCGACGCTGATGGCGCTGAACAACCAGAAGGCGACGCTGCAGGTGGGCGACGAGGTGCCGATCGTCACCCAGCAGTCGACTGGCACGGGCTCGGCCGACGCGCCGGTCATCAACTCGATCACCATGCGCGACACCGGTGTCATCCTGAACGTCACGCCGCGCGTCAACAGCTCCGGCCGCGTCATGCTGGACATCGAGCAGGAAGTCAGTGCGGTGGTGCGCACCACCTCGTCCGGTATCGATTCGCCGACCATCCAGCAGCGCAAGATAACGACCCGGGTGCTGGTGAACGATGGCGAAAGCCTGGCGCTTGGCGGCCTCATCCAGGAGAAGAACAACCTGACGCGCGGACAGGTGCCGATCCTCGGCGATATCCCGATCCTCGGCAATGCCTTCAAGAACAAGACCGATAGCATCAACCGCACCGAGCTCATCATCTTCATCCGGCCGCGGGTGGTGCGCGATATTCATGAAGCGCGCGATGTCACCGCCGAATTTCGCGAAAAGCTCACCTTTGAGACGCCGCTTAAAAAGCGGCGCGGCGGCGCCAACCGCACCGAACAAGACTTCAAACGGCTGGCCTATTGAGGACGAGAATGGGTGTCACGCTCCTTTTCGGCATCGTGCTGGCAGCAATCCTCGGCGCAATCGCCTGGATCGACTTCCACAAGATGATCGTTCCCGATGTCCTGAGCGCACTTCTTGCGGCCGGCGGGCTTGCCTATCAGTGGGCCATCTTTCCGGAAACACTTTGGCTCCAGGCGCTTTCGGGCCTCGTCGTGTTCGCCGCCTTCTGGCTCATCCGCCGTGTCCATGCCGTTCTGACGGGCCGCATCGGCCTCGGCCTCGGCGATGTGAAGATGGCCGGAGCCTCGGCCATCTGGATCAGCCCCTGGAACCTGCCGCTCTTTGTTTTCGTGGCGAGCTTCTGCGGGCTGGTCTTCGCAATCGGCCGGTATATGCTGAACGGACGGCCCGCAGCCGCGCGTCAGCCGTTCGGTCCGTTCCTCGCCGCCGGTCTTTTCCTGACGTGGATCGGGGAGCAGCAAATTCCGTATCTTCGTGGATTGTGAGACGACGATGAACATGCCTTGCAAAACCGGCAATCGCGCCATCCGAGAGGGCCATCATCCCCAGGCCGGATTCACGCTGGTGGAGATGCTGGTCGTGCTGGCGATCATCGCGCTCATCACCACGCTGGTCGCTCCGCAGATCCTGCGCTACCTCGGTTCTGCGCGCGTCGATGCCGCGCAGGCGCAAATCCGCAACATTTCCAGCGCCCTGGAGCTCTACTACATCGACAATGGCGGATATCCGACCGAGGAGGAAGGCCTGCAGGCGCTGGCGGCGGCGCCCGGCTCCGCGACGCGCTGGAACGGTCCCTATATGAAAGGCATCGACAAGCTGGCCGACCCGTGGGGTCACCCATACCTCTACGACAACAGCGGCACCGCCTTTGTCGTCCGCTCTTTCGGACGCGACGGCAAGGAGGGCGGCGAGGGCCTCGACAAGGATCTCACCAACTAATGCATCGCCCGAAAGTGTCCCTCGGTTTCGGGACAACGACATGCATCAAATCGAGGAATCTAAAGCGCGGCCGCCAAATCCAATTCGGCGCGACGCGCTTGAGGCTCAGTACTCCACAGGCCGCTCAACCGGCGGCGTGCCGGCAGCCAGTTTGAGAATAGCCTGACCTGTCGCCGTCATTGTCTTGCCGTTCCGTTCCGCGACAAGCGTGATCCGCACGGCAGCCGGCAACCCCGCGCGATTGTTCCAGGTTTCGCTCCACAACGGGGAATGTGTCGCCATATCGTAGCTGAGATACTGGAATTTGAGAGCCGAAAGGTTGCCTGCCAGATCGACCGAACCGGTCGCTGCGGTGCGGGCCGTTTCGTCGACCCGGCGCGGGACAAAATCCTGGACAAGCGTCTTCAGCGGCTCGCCGCCTTGCAGCGAAATCCTGGTCTCCCGCAGGCCGAACGACAGGGTTCCTTGCCGCGCAATGGTCACGAACCGGAGTTCCGACGCGTCGCCTTTGAACGAAATCCGCTGCTCGACATAATCCTCCACGAATGTCAGTGGCATGGCGTTGCCGATCGATGTTTCCAGGTAACCAGCCAAGGCATCCAGTTCCATCTGCGCCGAAAGATCGGTCTGGATCCGCTTCATGGTGCGGAACTGGCCGATGAAGGCAACCATAAGACCCGACATCACGGCAAGCAGGATCAGCGCCACCAGCATGTCGATCAAGGTGAAGCCGGCGTCCCGGTCGGCTGGTGGGGGAAGCGGCCTGGCATCGCTGGTCGTCATTCCGGATTGCCCGCCGGCAACGGTTCGGGTTCCACCGCCAGCATGCCGTCGGGAGCCGGCAGGACGCTGACATAGGTGGCAGACTTCGCCCCGTTCCGCGGCGCGACTTCGATGATGACCTCGACAGGTCCGGCAACCTCGCCGCTCGAAAGCGGGCGGATGCCGGCCTGCCAGGAAGGGCCGCTGGCGAGCAAAGGCTGGCCCTTGTAGGCCTTGAGAAGGCGCGGCAGCTCTTCGCTCATCACGCGCTTGACCAGCACCGTTTCCACCGCGTTGTTTTTGGCGCGGCTCAGGCTTATTCCGGCCTGCGACACAGACTGCACCGCCAACCCCAGTCCAAGCGACAGGATGACGAAGGCCACCAGCATTTCGATCGTCGAGAAACCGCCGTCCTTCCCGCCGCCGTCCATGATCATCGGTCCTTGAGCATGGTCGGCACGCCGGTGAGCCACGGCACGACGACGCCGGCGGTGTTGTTGCGCCGGTCGGCGAGAACAATCCTGGCGCCGCTCGAACCGCCATCCGGGAAAAACAGCAGCGTCGCCGTGCCGTCGGCGGCGATGAGTTCCTGTCCGATCAGCAGCAATGGCGTCAAATTGTTCGGGATGGCGACGGTCTGCCTGGCGACCGCATAGGAGACTTCCCGCTTCTCCATGTCGAGGTTCATGGTTTCGACCGTTCCACGCGAAATCGCGTTGGTGCGGGCCTTCAGAAATACCGATTGAAGTTCGTAGGCGACAGCCTCCGGGTCCTTGTCGCGGCCGCCGCGGCGCAGCGTCGGCACGGCAAGTGCGGCAACCGTCGCCAGGATCACCAGCACCACCATCATTTCGAGCAGGGAGAAGCCTTGCTCTCCGGTTCGGTCGGCGAAGCCGGTCGCGTCACACCTCATTGGACGGCGATCTCGTTGATGCTGAGCAGCGCCGTCATCACCGACACGACGAGGCCGCCGATCATCAGCCCGAGGCCGATGGTGATCGCCGGCGTCAGGAAGGTCACCATGCGGTCGATCGAGCGTTTCAGCCGTGTTTCGACCAGCACCGAAGAGCGCTTCAGGAGCAGCGGCAGGCTGTTCGATTCCTCGCCGATGCCGACGAGGGTGAGCGTCGGGCCGTCGAATATGCCGGTTTTGGCGAATGCCGCCTGCAGGCGCTCACCGTTCGCCACATTATCCCTGACGCTTTCCAGGCGCTGCCGCATGTCCGGCACCGTGCAGGTCAGCGCGGAAAGCCTGAGCGATTCGATCATCGCGACGCCGTTTTCGGTGAGTAGCGACAGCGTATCGAGATAGCGCACGACCGCGCTTTCCCGCCGCACGCGTCCGATGACCGGCAGCGCCAATCCGGCTCTCGAAAGCAAGACCCGGCCGGCAGGTCGCCTCAGCAACAGGAAGATGCCACCGATCACGGCCACAAGCGAGGCCAGCACCGCCGATCCGTTCTCGGTCAAAAGCCTGCCGAACCCGGCCAACAGCTTCACCACAAGCGGCTTCTCTACGGCCCCCGACTCGAACACCGGCTCGATCGCCGGCATCAGGAACAGCGACAGGAAGAGGAAGGCGCCGATCACCATCAGCACTAGGAAGGCCGGATAGACCAGCGCCTCGATGATCGCGGAGCGGCGCTCGGCGCGGTAACGATAGCCTTCCGTCATGCGCGCGATCACCTGAGCGATCCTGCCGCTTGATTCACCGCTGGCGATCATCGCGGTCATCTCTGCCGGCAGTTCCGGCAGCGTCGCAAACGCTTCGGAGAAGGACTTTCCGTTGGCGATCTGGTCGGAAATGGCGAGCAGGCGGGTGCGGTTGCTGGGCGAAGCTTCCGCCGACGCGACGACGCGCAGCGCCGCCGCAATGTTGAAACCCGCGTCGAGCAGCACGGAGAGTTCGGCGAGCAGCTTGGTCAGGTCGGTCTTGCGCCGGAACATCCACCAGGACGACGATGCCGTCGTGGCCGTACCGCCGGCGGCCTTGGCGTTCACTTCGTCCAGCGCGAACGGCCGTTTGTTCGACTGCGCCAGTTTGCGCGAAGCGTCACGGCGGTCGGCCGCTTCGATCACGCCGGTTTCCGGCGAACCGTCCTCGAGATAGGCGCGGTAGGCGAAGGAAGCCACGGTCAGGCCTCGCCGAGTTCGATGACGCGGCGCACTTCCGCTTCCGTCGTCACGCCGTCGCGGACCAGGCCGCGGGCATGGTCGAGCAGCGACAGCATGCCTTCCTGCCGGGCCGCGGCGTGGATGTCTTCCTCGCGCGCACCGCTGTTGATCAGCGCCGCCGTCTTCTCGGTCACCGGCAGCATCTCGTAGGCGACGACGCGCCCCGAATAACCGGTGTTGCGGCACGAGGGGCAGGCGGCCTGCGCCGGCGACGCGGCCGGTTTTGCAGAGCGGCCCTTGCATTGCGGGCAGGTGCGCCGCAGCAGCCGCTGGCCGATGACGCCGCGGATCGTGGCGCCGAGCAGATAGCTGTCGATGCCGATATCGGTGAGCCGCGTGAAGGCGCCGGCGGCGCTGTTGGTGTGGAGCGTCGACAGCACCAGGTGGCCGGTCAGCGCGGCGCGGATGGCGATTTCCGCCGTCTCGCGGTCACGGATTTCGCCGACCAGGATGACGTCCGGGTCCTGGCGCAGCACCGAACGCAGCGCGGTGGCGAAATCCAGATCGATCGCCGGCTCGACCTGCAGCTGGGTGACCCCCGCCAATCGATATTCGATCGGGTCCTCGACGGTGAAGATCTTGGTGTCGGTCGAGTTGCGTTCCTTGAGCAGCGAATAGAGCGTCGTCGTCTTGCCGCTGCCGGTCGGGCCGGTGATCAGCAAGATGCCGTTCGCCGCATGCGACCATGCCGAAAGACGGTCGCGCGCCTGCTGGTCGAAGCCCAGCGCGGCAAGCTCCAGTTTCACGCGCGAGCGGTCGAGGATGCGCAGCACGATAGCCTCGCCGTGGACGCTGGGCACCACGGAAACGCGCAGGTCGATGTTCTGGCCGCGTACCACGACGCGCATGCGGCCATCCTGCGGGATCCGCCGCTCGGCGATATTCAGCTGCGCCATTATCTTGATGCGGGTAACGATGCCGGCGTGCAATGATCGCGGCGCCGTTTCCACCGGAGTCAGCATTCCGTCGAACCGGATGCGGATGCGGACATTGTCTTCTTGCGGTTCAACATGGATATCGGTGGCGCCGCGCTCCACTGCCTCGTTGATGACTCTCGTGACCAAGCGGACGACCGGTGCTTCGCGCGCGATATCGCGCAACCGGTCGATGTCGTGGGCGGTGGCCTCGCCATCGAACTCGCCGATCCGATCGTCGCCGCCGGCTTCCGCCGGCAATTGCAGCATCTTGAACTGCCCGGTGATCTGGCTGCGGGTCGCAATGCGCAACGTCGGCGTACGGTCGAAATGAAAAGCCAAGGCGTCGATCACCCCGCCGGAAAATGGATCGCAGGTTGCGAGCAAAAGCGTGTCAGGTTCGAGGGCCAGAGGAATGATGGCGTTGTCCTCGCAAAACTGCAATCCGGCAGAGTTGATCAAAGCCTGATCGAGGTCAGCAAAATCTCCTGGGCCGGGTAACTTGAGGAAGACGGTTAAGTGACTGGCCAACTCGTCTTCGCGCAACAGGCCAAGTTCGGTCAGCACCGTGTCGAGCGGATGGGTTGTGGAGGCGAGTGCGTGAGAGGCTCGGCCGGCGCCTTCCGACGACAAGACATCCGCGGCGACGAGATACCGTAGAAATTCTTCGATATTGGCGCGGGCTTCCTGGATGGTCATCGGGTAGCCACCAACTCAGCGATGTCGCGTTGCAACGAGCGTGGGCAAGGATGCGCAGCCTGGGTCGGCCGTCCGCCGAAACTCGTCTCGAACAGAGGTTCGACGCGCCTGAACGGCGGGTTTGGCGAGGAAGACGGTTCGGCGAGGAACCCGGCATAGCCCTTTGCCGCCCTGGCCTGGTCTTGCACCGCGACTTCAACCGCAAAAATTCGCATCGAGCTGCCGCCGGCGCCGTCATCTGCGGGTAACCTCAACAGGCCGGCGAGTGCCGCCGGTGCTCGCGATGCAGCCACGGCACTCTGGCCGGAGTGCACGGTGAACGCGCGGTGGAGATCGGCAGGCTCCAGACTTGCAAGAGGCTTCAGATCGGACAGTTCGATCACGGATTCGAAGGGGCCGCTTTTCAGACCGCCAGTCACCGCTATGGCCGGGCGGGAATCCTCGGGCTGATAGCTTCGGTACTTGACGATGGTCTCGGCGGCGGTGGCGGCGCCCGTCACAATGCCGATCGATCGCAAGCCGACGGCCAACGTCGCTTCGTCGGCGACGTTGAGATCGATCAGCCCAGCCTGGTCCTGGAGCCTTATGCCGATCGTGTATTTGCCGGCGGCGCATGAGACAGGCGAGGAGTTCGGCGGCAGTTCGGCCAGCAATGCAGCGCCGTCGTTGCCGATGACCCGCAGGGCGACCAGCGTCGACAGACCGTCGGCCATTGTATCGAGGCGGGACTGATCGCGGGTGTTCAAGGCAATCAGGAAAGTGGTGCGCGCCGCCACGGCGAAAGGCGCGACCACGGCCGCGACCAAAAGCAGGAACACCAGCACCGCTATCAGCGCGAACCCAGATTCGGGACCATTGGCGGCTGGCAGTACGGAACCGGTCATTGCCCGTCGCCTGGGCCGCCGGAGATGGGATACAGCGTCACCATGAAGGTCTCTTCGTCGCGCGCCATCGTCACGGCCTGGTTGTTTATGGAGGCAAGGATCCAGCCATCGAGATTGTCGCCCTCGGAATACCAGCGAACGTCCGGGTTCTCGACGAGCCCGAGCAATGCGCTTTTTGTTCCGCCGGAAATGCTGATACCGACAAGCATGAGATTCGGCTTTGGCTCCGGTTGCGTAGGAGGTTCGGACTCCGCCCCGGCAAGCAGCGCGACCTCGTCGCCGACAACAGGTGCCGCAGTCACCTCGGGCGGTGGCGCCACGAAAGGACGCCGGTTGGCGTGAAACAACGGGCGGAGCAGGGTTTCGGTTGCCTGCAGTTGAGGCAGGTTATCGCTGCCGTTGAACAAGGAACTGTCGGGTTGCAGCGCCGGGGAGCCAGCTTCGGAGATGACCGCCGATACATCCACCGGTCGTTCCATCCAGCGATGGTTCAGCCAGCCCATCGCGCCGAGCATGGCGGCCATTCCTGTGAGCACAAGCAGCCTTCTCATGGCGCCGCCTTTTTTTCCGGCGCCTTGAAGTCCTGCCTGAGGGCTCCATAAAGGCGAATTTGCACGGAGATATGCGGCGCTTGCGTTGCGCCCGGCAATTGATCCGGCCCACTCAGCCAGATCGACGCTTCGCGGATGATCAGCGGCTTCGACGTTTCGATCGCAAAAATCGCGTTGTGCACGGCATCCACCGTGCCTGAAAGATCAGCTCGGATTCCGACATACCGAGCACCGTCGATGTTCAGGTCGGGAACGTTGCTGGCCGACAGGAGATTGACGTTTCGTTCGCCGACCATTGCGGTCAGCCTCGTCTGCATGTTGCCGCGCACCACGGCCTCGCTGTCGCCTTCGAGAAAATCCTCGCGCTCGGTCGGCAAGGCAGTGTTGCTTTCCTGGACCAAAAGCGGCTTCAGAGCCGCGATCGCTTGCAGCCGACCGACGGTCTCTCGCTTTTCAAGGACGTCGGCGCGAAGGCCGATCAGCGATGACACGGCGATCCAGGAGGAGGTGGCAACAGCCGCAAGAATGGCCAAAAACAGCAGAAGTGCTATTAGACGCCGCGTCCGCAACGGTGCATTGATCACCCTGGAGATCGGCGCTGCCATCAGCGTTCCAATTCCATCTCGATAGTGAAACGCTCACCTTCCGTGCCGATCGCCTTTGCGACCGGGGCGGTGAAGGTCGGACCGGCGAACAGCGGTGAGGCATCGAGAAGGGCAATCAGCCCGGCCGCCGATTTGGAAATGCCGGTAAAGGTGACCTTGCCGCCGTTGACCGACAGATCGCTGATCCAGGAATTGTCGGGAATCACGCGCGTCATCTCCTCCCATATGCGGACTAACGGTATCGCCTGCTCTTTTTGCGCACGAACGCTCTCGATACGCTCAATCTGCTGTTTGCGCTGCTCGGCCAGCGCCCGAACGGCCTTCACCTCGACGTTCAGCGTTTCGATGGTCTGGTCGAGTTGGCTGAGCCCGCTGGTGTAGCGCCATTGCGCGTGGGCAAAGGTTGCCGTTGCACCGACGATGCACGCGACGATGCCCGCTTTCAGCAGAGTGCCGGCAGTCGCGTCGCGTCGCGTCCGCCGTGTCAGGAACCGGTAGTCGTCTGGATCGAGTTCGATCGTCTCGTCGCCATTTCGAACCTTTACGGCGGCCAGTCGGGCCGGCGCGCTTTCGACCGCCGCGACAAGCGGGACGAGCACCTTTCTCTTGACGATGAAATAGCGATGTCCGGGCCTATCTCTGTCGCCTCGCGCGAACAGCGGCACGACGCCGGCGGGTTCGAGTGGCGTCGACAGCTGGATGTCGAGCGCGGCCATGTTTCGGGCGCGGCGCTTTGCCAACCGGAATGGACTGAGCTGCCTCTCAAGATAGCATCCGGGCTCGAGCACAAGTTCCACCAGCGGCCTTCCCGCGCGCTTTTCCAGGCGGACCAGCCGGCCCAGGGCGTCGGGCAGTTCGTGCAGGGAGACCTCGGCGATATTACCATCGGCTTGCTGCCGGATGCGGGCCACCGACTTGCCAACGCCCACGATGGTGTGCGGACGCCGGTCACTGCGCAGCCGGGCCGGCAGCATCCGGACTAGTTCATCAAGCCACCAGTCGCGGAAATCGGCGATGTCGGTTGCAAACGGCATAATCATGTCGATCCGCATCTCGATCCCCAACCCGTTGCCTATCAGCGCGATGCTAGCAAATCTTCCGACGCAGTTCACGCTGGCACAAGCAGATACCCCGCAAAACCACAGGAATCATCGCGCGAAATTTGTTTGTTGTTTGCCGAGGCGGAGCTGTTCGATGCGCATGCTTTACGAGCAGCCCACCCCAACCCCTCACGGGCTCAGCTTGGAATGCGAGCCTGACGCAGCGACTGCAAGATCTTCGCGGAGGCTTACCTGCAGCACGAGAACGACCCCGCAAGCGCTAGGATGTTGATGACGCCGCTCATCACCCCGATGCCGACAGACGCGCGTCGGAACGCGGCCAAAGCCGCAGCGAGTGTGAAGCGCAGCGGCGTATCTGGCGCCTGCATGCGCACGTCAGCCTCTCATCTCAACCGACGAACTGGAAGTCTTCTTGATGAAGGTTTGCCAGCGCGATATTCTTCAGCGTTATCGTGTTGTTGACATCAGCCGTGATCAGCGTGTCGGCGCCAACCTGGCTAGCCACGGCCAAGACCGCAGCAAAATCGGCAAACACATCGTCTGCGAACTCGATAGCATCGACTGACCCGACACCTGCCGTAAAATCAGTGATTGTGTCCTTACCAAAACCAGGATCGAAGACGAACACGTCGTTTCCAGCGCCACCCGTCAAGCTGTCGTTCCCCGAATTACCGATGATCGTGTCATTCCAAGTGGTGCCGACAATCGTGTCGTTCGCCGCCGTGCCCCTGATCCAGGCATTGCTATTGATCGTCGCTAGGTTCCATTCCGAGCCGTCTGCGAATACGATCTTCTCGACACCCCAGTTCTGGGTTGTTGAATAGAATTGACGTTGAACCGTGATCGTTCTCCGGTGGCAACCACGTTGATCGTCAAATTTTGACCGGCGCGGGAGAATACGAGATCATCAGCATTCAGATTGCTAAACGACAGCGTATCGACATTCGCAGTCGACGAGGAATCATCATTGATGATGTCACTGCCGTCCTCTGATGTGTAGTGGTACGTGTCGCTACCCGCCTTGCCGAGCATGGTGTCGTTACCAGCCCCACCGACAATCGTGTCATCCAGCGTGGTGCCTGTAATCGAATCATTTCCACTTGTGCCGCGGAACCATGCCGCCTGACGAACCTGTTCGCGATTCCAAATAGTTCCATCCGCGAAAAGAACCTGTTCAATTCCTGTGCTGGTCGAGCCAAAATGGTTGGTGATCGAAAGGATTTCACCTGTGGCAACCATCTTTATCAAAAGGTCGTTGCCGGCCCGCGTGAACGTAACGTCAGTTGGATTCGTGTTTATCAACCGAATTGAATCGACGTCGGCGGAGCCGGTCGTTTCGCTGATCGCATCATTGTCATAACCAGCGCCCCACTGATAGATATCAGATCCAGCAAGGGCTACGCCGTACCTTCGGCACCTATCTCGCCGAATGCAACATCCAAGCGCGCGCTATCATGGAAGCGATGGGGCATTCTTCAATGACGGTGACAGACGGATATGTCCGAGAGGCCAACAAGAAGCGAATGGCTGTCGACATGGCCCGCGCCATCAACGAGCGTGAGCCCAAACGCGATGCGATGAAGCAGCGAGCGGCTCTGCACGTCGTCAAGTAAGTGAAATCAACCGAACATACGAAGGGTGGCATATCGGCTACCCTTATCTTTGGGCCCATAATAGGCCCAAAACGTTTTGGGCTAGGGCGTATTTTTTTCAATAAAATGAGTGGCCAAATCTAAACTGACTCAACCAACCCCTGGAAATTCCACAAAGCGGGGTTCTGCCCTCCATGCGATCCGCCAAACTTGCCTGATTCATAGGGTGATTATGACAGGCATTCCAACGCGTTTCACGCTCGGCTGATGCGCAACAAAAAAGGCCGCTAATGGCGACCTCCTTCTTCTAAGCAATGTCGGGACTGGGAAAAGGCTAGGTTCAGGCTGCCGCAAGAAGCGGTTTTATCTCTCTGCGTTGCCAGACCAGCGTCTTCTTCGGTTCCAGAACATGGGGCTGGATACCAGCAGCGCGCAGAATACGAGGTACGTCTCGCAGCTTTTGTCCGAGAGCCGAGAAGCGCTCGGTGATTTCGGAGGTAAGTATAAATTCTCTCTCAAAGGCACCAAGCTCTGTCACCGTCGGCTTCCTTGAAAGGAAACCTTCACGCACGAGCTGGTTCACGATCACAGGTGTTGTTTTGAGCACTCCTGCCGCGTCCTGCTGTGTAAAGACAATACCGGGATCCAGGCTGCTCGAAACAGCGTCATTGAGAAATTGTAAAGCTGCC
The DNA here is from genome assembly GCF_025753855.1 of Mesorhizobium sp. ZC-5. Taxonomy (GTDB): domain Bacteria; phylum Pseudomonadota; class Alphaproteobacteria; order Rhizobiales; family Rhizobiaceae; genus Neomesorhizobium. Next base: position 142,307 of record NZ_JAOWPT010000012.1, on the reverse strand, counting down.
GCGTCACGGACGGCAAGGGAGGCCATCAATGACTTTCCTCCTACGCACCAGACTTCGAGCTGACCTCCGATAATTCTGACGAAGATCTCGGGCCATGGATTCGCAAGTTTCGGGAGCAGCCTGCCGACGGCCCTGGCAATTGTCATTGCTGTAGCGGGCGGAGGAGTCCGAGAAGCCATGTCTTCGCAGCTTCGTCTCAAGTCTTCCACTGATGACTTGCCTAGTTTGGAAGGGAGCAGGTGAGTGAATGGCCCCGAGAAGAAGTCAAAGCGAGGCCGCGGACGTCCGCAAATAGGTGATGGCCGATGTCGGCAGCTGAACGGCAGGCAGCGCGGCGCAAGCGCCAGAATGAACCGAGGTGAAGCTGGCGCGGCTCCAAGACGACATCACCAAGATCCTGGGTCTGACCGAACGCCTTTACGCCTCGATGTACCATCCGGACGGTCTGGATTTCCGCATTGACCAAAACTGGGTCCGCCTGCTGAAGGCAGTTCACGAGGCGGCCTACGCCGCAATTCCCGATCTGACTCCGGAGAACCTGGCGTTTGCATTTCCGACGGCTGCAAAACGCGCATCTCCGATGCATAACTTTTAGGCCTACGGGATCGTTGAATGCGTGGTCTCGATACGCGGTTGGAGACCCCTTTTCATCACAAGCGCGATGGTCGCATGGAAGGCGGTCGCGCGTTGTTGTACTGATCGCGCTTGCGCCGAGGAGCAGTCGGCCGGCTGAGAGTTCTGGAATGACGGCACGGGGGCCGGCAGCGGTCGGTCCGCTTGCGGTGCAGGGAGATCGATAGCTGCCCGTCAACCTGCAAGGGCCGATGTCGTGGCTGATCCGATTTTCTTCTGGGACCGGGCCTTCCTGCGCCGATCAACCCGCAAATGTCTCCGACGACACGGTTGCGGACGAACCTTTGTCCAGTCTCCCTTGGATTATCGATTGCATATGTTCGCCGAGGCGTCCTTCCGGGCATTGCAATCGACCGTGCTTCGTCCTGCTTTGCCGCCTTCGGCTGGCAACCCAAGTTGGCCAACCTGGTTCGTGTAGTTGTCTCGGGTATTTTGATCGACAACGGCGACAGGAGCCGCAATCGCCAGCCCGGCTGCGGTGCCCGCGACTGCGGCCGCACCTGTGGTGACGGCTACGATGCTGTCGCCGAAGCCGACCCGGCTGTCCGTAAGAGCCTGGCCATCGGAAATGCGCGCCCCAATGAGTTGGACGATCTCAGGCGACTCAGCAAATTTGCCATGGTTGAGTTTGTCTCCGGATTTGACCTTTGTCAGGTCGATGACCGTGATGTTGTTTGCTGCAAGTTCCTCCTTGTATGGAGCTTTTTCCGGGTCGATAGATCCCAGCCGGGCGACGCTGCCCCAGACCCGCCGCGAAACTGCCAGTGCGCGGTCATCTTGCGAAACGAAAAGCGTGAATTGGGGGTGCTGTTTGCCCATGTCGGCAATTTGGGAACGGAACACGTCGACATCAACGTCAGGAGCAGCGAGCATGATGTTTTTGAATTTCGGCGGCAGTCCGTCGTTTCGGATGGCCATCTGGCGAAGCGCCTCCAGCGCCAGCCAGTTCCCCATTGAATGGGCGAGGATGGACACTTCCTCTATCTCTGGATCGCGCCCCAGATATTGAAACAGCGTCTCAAGCGCATTGCGCGTGTAGTTGGTGCTTTCCCGGTCATATCCGTAGGCAAAAGTGCTTCCACGCGAAGGCCATGTGACCAAAATGGGTACGCTGTCGGTTCGGGCGTCATTGGCAATTTGGGCAAACCGAAAGACCGAGTCTTCGAACCGGTTGTTGAAACCGTGGATAAACACCAGGACGCTGCGATCCGGACTCTTCCTAACAGAGGCGCTGAGCCAGCCCTTCGCCGCCTCCGCGGTGAGATCCGCGCTTCTGAGGACCGCGAAATCGGTGGCGGGATTGGGCGGAAGTTTTTTTGGCCATGCGACCTCACCAACCTTGCGGACATTGTCTGGTGGAATTGAAACTGTGATGTCGGCAAATGCCGGAGACAGTCCACGTTCGCCTGTAAACATCTCACCTGGATTGGCCGAGCGGCCGCGGGTCGTTGCAACCAACATTTCCACCCTGCTCGAGGATGGGGAGGTGTCGGCCACCGGTATGAGCACGTTCTTCGGACGTTCCGCGCATCCAGACAGGACAGTGAGCAGGATAGCGGCTAGCAAAATGCAGTGAATACTTTCAGCAAAAGAGAGCGACGTCGCGCGCGCTAGGCGGTCGCTGGTGCTCACTGTTGTACCTTTTTGCCCAAATACGGCCTCGGTGATTTGCGCATGTTCCTCATCCTCACTTTGGCGTGTACCAGATCGGCGACGTGTAGGCGCGCTCCGTGGTTGTCATTGTGGCTTCCGGCGGCATCGTGATGCCGAAATACTTGGCATCGTAGGCGGTCCAGCGTGGCGTCGGAATCTCGATGACGCGACCATAGTAGAAGGCTCGCTGCGCGGGGTCGAACTCGGGATCGGTCCAGACAGCGATCAGTTCCGGAGCGCCGATTGTATTAGTCCATGTAGCGTTGGCGATATCGACCGTGTCGCCGACCGGCGGCAGCTTTCGATCGGCGCCGGGTTTGCGGTCGCCTGCCCAGGCAACGTCGTAGACCTGCTCGTGCACTTCGCCCGAAGCATCGAGCCAGCCCTTGACGATCTGGTAACGGTCGAGGTTGGCGCCGATCGGATCCTTCAGCGCGGCGACGAGGAATGTTGGCGCCTTGCCTGCGGGCGCATTGGTCAGGTCGCCGCCCATCGGCACGCCTTTGCTGTAGCCGGCTATGGCCGGGCTCCTCGAATTGGCGTCGTCTGCTGTGAAGTCGAAGCCGCCGAAGAAGCGGACCAGCATTCGCCGGCCCGTAGTGGCATAGGTTTCCTTGCGCTCCATTGCGTCAAAGATCGCCTCGCGCGTGTTCTCCGTCGCCCAGACGCCGGCATAGCCGGAAGCGGTCTGCTCCCAGCCCATGATGGTTGCCTTCTCGGCCTTGACGAACGGGTGCGTGGCGCGGTCCGGCCCCGGCTCGCTGCTTGATGTCTTGCCGAAGAAGTTGTCCTCGTCGACGGCAGACAGGCCGGTGTGCGCATCGGTCGAGCCGACCATGCCGAACTTGTAGGGGTTGACGCCGAGCTTGGCCTCGAGCTTGAGGCCGTTCTTCAACGCCGAGCGCGCATATTCGAACTCCAGCATATCGGGCGTCTTCAATACCGTCAGGTCGAGGTTGCCCTTGTCCCACCTCTCGAAATTCGCGAACTCGTCATTCGGCGACAGGAAGGGATGGGTCTCGCCGTCGCCTTGCCCCAGATGATAGTCGGCATAGCCAAAAACCGGAACGGTAGCGACCTCGCGCAGTCGGCTGAAGGTGACATCCAGCGGGTGGACGGCGCCCGTTCCATCGACCGCCAGCATGAAATAGAGGACAGCGGATCGCGGCGGCAGGTCGGCGACCCGGCCCAGCATGTCGTCGAGCGACAATTCATCAAGCCATTCGAATTTCACGCGATCGGCAAACGGTTGAAACTCGCTGCGCAATTCACGGGCCCAGAATTGCTCGTTGGGAGAATTGCCGACGACGACCGCTATGTTTGTCGTCTCGGGCCGCACGCGCAGAATGTTCTCGACGAAGGCCGGAAGATCGAGCTTGACCCCGATGTAGGTGTCGTTGGCTGTGAGGCCTGCATCGGGCATGAGCCGCGAATCCACCCCCGATATCACCACGGGTGTGTCGGAAAACAGCTCTTTCCGATATTTCTCGACGAAGGCCGCGGCAGGCCCACCTTGAGCGACGATCAAATCCGGCCTGCGCCCGGAAAAGAGATCCTGCAGATATTTGACCAGCGAATCGTCGCTCTCGGGCTTCTGAAACCGAGCTGTAAAAATCGACGCCTCATAAAAATCAAGCGGCTCCGGCGAGCGCTTCACCAGCGCCGCATGAAAGCTCTTGGTCATCTCGCTGAAGGGCGCAAAATCTCGGCCGAACGAGTGCAGCAAAAGGACGCGCTTTGCATCCGTCGCGTTCGCTCCAAGTGCCGAAAATAGGAGGAGGGCTCCAACCAGCCAAACCTCAAACAACACCGTCCTGGAGGGATCGTCCGTCATAGCCTCAGGTGCAGAGCACTTCGCGGATTGCCATTCACATCTTCAAGATAGCAGTTGCGGGGCGCGAGCGAAATGACATCGCGATGCTCAGCACCGAGAATAAACCTGGGGTCGCCCGGCGACACCGACTCCATGGGGCTGTGTTCTTTGTCGAAGTGGTTCACCCACATCGCTTCAGGCAAAAAATGCGCACGAGCGTCGACTCGGCAATAGCTCGAATGCCCGCTTCAAGCGCTCAAGACTCTCCGGTTGTAGCGCGACCGAGGCCTCCAGCGTGGTCGCCGCTAACGTCCGCATTCCGGCGGTGGCAAAGCTGACCGAAACAGCTGAGATGGGGGCGCGTTGCTGCCATTCGCAACGCCGAGAATGAAGGTCTTGAATGGGGTCAAACTTCGCATTTGGCGAAGGACTCATTCCCGCAATTCCCGAGTGGGCTATTCACAGGCACCCTTTGCCGTCTTCATCTGGCGCGTCAGCTGCTTGAACGTACGTGGTCCGAAACCTGTGTCCGGACAGTCGACCCCGACATCCCGGGAGCGGTGATAGTTGGGCATCTCACCATGAGCATGGCCGTAGAAATGCCAGCTCCCTTTCAGGATTCCAGGCCACGTCCGGCATGGGTAGTGACAGAGGAAAATACGCTCGCCCTCATCGGTGACTTCCAGCTGCTGCGTCGGCGGCTGATCCCACTCGAGCGAAGTGATGACCGGGTGAATCCTGTTCTGCCGCTGATAGTCGTGGTTGCCGAGGATCAAGTTCCTACGGCCCATGAGGCGCGAGAAGATTCCGCGCACGCGGTCGCCGTCGTGCAGGCCCATGGAAAAATCCCCGAGATGATAAACTACGTCATCCGGTTTCACGATGGCGTTCCAGGCGCGGATCAGGAATTCATCCATGTCGCGGATGTCGGCAAACGGGCGGTTGCATGCTGTCGGCGACAGCATGCGCGCATGCGAAAAATGGGTATCCGCGGTGTAGTATCTTGTCGGGCCAAGGAAGTGTAAGGTCTGGCGCAATGGGTAGCGTCAGGCGGCGCTGCACGATCTTCTCGAATTCTTTCTCGACGCGCTTGCCTTCCGAGGTGGTGTTGTTGCCAATGGAGGTGAACACGACCACCGATCCATCCATATCGGCGCTGCCGCCCGCTGCCTTGTCTTCCACGACTGCCGGGTCATCGACGGCGGAAGCTTCTTTCTCCTCCTGTTCCCTCTTTCTCACTGCGCGCTGGATTGCAGCCTCGAAATCGCGTTCGTAGCCATGCAGCATGCGGAACACCGATCGACGCGGTGTATAAAGGCCATCGACCTTGCTCGTGTGTTCGAGAGTGCGCGACATCACCGCCAAACCGAGCGCGCGCCCGACCATGCGCAGGCCATCTCGTTCGTTGATGTCCCGCAGCGCGACCGTTGCAGCTTCGCCCGCGATCGATGCCGCAGCATCCGGATCGCCGAAGGAGGCGAAATAGTACTGGCACCGCAGCCGGCAGGTCTCGACGGGCACACCGTTTACCTCCTCCACGCCATCGAGGCACTGGACCAGCGACTGAACGCCGTCTTCGCTCTGCTCGACGGTCAGTTCCTCCAGGGCGGCGGCGAGCGATGCAAGCGCGAGATCGCCGCGCTTCCTGATCCGCCGTGACAGGCGCTCGGCATATTCCCGGATGTCCTCGTCGAGATTGTTCTGGAAGAAGTTCATGCCGCGCAGCAGCTCCTCTCAGGCGACGGCTGAAATGACGCTCTTGCGAATCCTTGGAGATCATGGCCAACCCTCAGGCATTCAGGCCGGGGTTTTCGGCAAGGCGGCCGAGCCGATACCAGCGCGACAGCGTTCGCGCCCAGCTACGGTCCTTCGACAGCAGCCACAGCTCCGACGTGCTGATCAGGCGGTTCTCACCGACAAGCGTCGAATGGCCGGTCGACAGTCCGGCGAGGCAGGGCACCCCCCTCTTGGCGAGGACCCACCGATCGAGAACCGGAGCATCGTCGCCGGCCATGACTTCCGGCGGCAGGCCGCGATGAATGCTTTCCATATCGGCGAACAGCGCGGCTAGGCGCGCCATCTCGCGGGCGAGCTCGGCACTGGGTTCGTTACGCTGGTTGAACAGCAGCATCAGCAAGTCTCCGTCTGTCCAAGGATCCGTTTCATTCGGATCCTTGTGATTCGCTGGAATCAGCGGGACAGACATACGGCGTCGCAGCGTCGGCGTCCACGGCGTCGATTACGGCGTCGCTGACGCCACGCATGATCGCTGTGCAGGGTTCACGGCACTACATGGTCACGAATTTGGCTAGGGATTACCGCTAGCCATCTAGAGTGCAGACTAGGTGACCGCTAGGAATGGGATATGGATGTTCCCAATGAACTTTTGCGGGCTGCTCGTGTTGCGCTCAACATCGGTCAACGGGAGCTGGCTAAGCTCTCCGGAGTGGGCCAGCGGACAATCCTGCGCATCGAACGCAACGACGAGACGGTTACCGTCGAGACGCGTCGGCGCCTACAGGACTTTTTCGAGAAGAAGGGCATTACCTTCACCCCGGATGACGGAGTATCAGGTCCGGGGCTTCGGATCCGCAGGGACCTCATTCAGCAGGGCAATTTGAGGTTCTGAGCGTCGGCTCTGGTCGTTCCGGCAAGTCGAAGCGTTACGCCTCCTAGGGAAATGACGACGCTAAGCTGGAAAGTTGCGGTTCTAAGCCGGAGTTCATATTAGCGATTCGTATCAGGCAGTTGGCATCCGGCGATGGCCGCAGAAAATGCGTAGTGTGCGTTGGATGCGGCGAATTTTTACGCATTTGAATTGAGATTCTACTCAAAAAATAGAGATCTGTCGGTCTCTATAACAGTACGAGGTGCACTTTGATTCAGGTGATTTGTAACAGGCGGCGATCCGGTCTTTTATATAGCGAAATTGAGGCTTAACACGAAATATGGCGGGAGAGCCCCACGGAAATTTCTTTAGAAACCAGAGACTTCGAGCATGCTCTACTTGCACCCGCGTCAAATCGAATTGTGGCGCGCGGCAAAATTAATTTGGCAACTCACGGTAAGCATGTGGATGGTGGGCCCGGAGGGACTCGAACCCCCAACCAAGCGGTTATGAGCCGCCGGCTCTAACCATTGAGCTACAGGCCCCACGCCGGCTGGATTAGTTTCTTTTTTGATGCCGCACAAGACGCCGCGCCGCAATCGCCACATAATGTCGCCGTAACGACGATGCCGTAAGGGCCTTCCGAAACGGAGAATGACATGAGACGAAATTTCCTGCCTTTGACGCTGGCGCTGGCGCTCGCCACCCCCGCGGTTGCCGCCGCCGCGGACCAGCCGCCGCCGCGCATCGTCGTGACCGGGGAGGGCGAAAGCACCATCGCGCCCGACATGGCCCTTCTGTCGCTTAGCGTTATGCGCGAGGCCGCCACGGCGCGCGAGGCGCTGACTGCCAACAACGACGCCATGGCCGCCGTCATCTCGGCGCTGCAGGCATTGGGCGTCGCCGAACGCGACCTGCAGACCGCCGGCGTGCAGATTTCCCCGCGCTACGACTTCACGCCCAAGCCGGACGGCACACAGGAAGGCAGACTGGTCGCCCACCAGGTCACCAACACGCTGTCGGTGCGCGTGCGCGACCTAGCCAAGACCGGCGAAATCCTCGACAAGACGGTCAGCCTGGGGGTCAACCAGGGTGGCGGAGTCACCTTCACCAATGACGATCCGTCCAAGGTGATGACCGAGGCGCGCAAGAAGGCGGTCGCCGATGCCATTGCCAGGGCGACGACATTGACCGAGGCCGCCGGCGTCAAGCTCGGCAGGGTACTGGAGATCTCCGAAACCTCTCCTGTCCAGCCGCCGATACCGATGCTGCAGAAATTCGCCGCCCGCGCTGCCGCCGATTCGGTTCCGATCCAGGCCGGTGAGAATGCCTACCGTGTTCAGGTCAACGTCACGTTCGAACTGAACTGACCACCAGTCGATCGCACAAAAAGAAGCCCGGAAGGGTGACCCTCCGGGCTTCTTTTGTTTCTATCGCGAATGTCGATGTCCAGTCGCGATGTCAGCCGATGACCGGGCAGCGCGGCGCACGCGCGAAGGTCACCACGGCGCGGCCACGATAGGAGCGGCCGACCACGGTGATGGTGCGGCGGCTGACGTCGGCAACGCGAGCGCGGCGCACGCCCATGCGTTCCGCCTTGTTGAGGGCACGGCCCGGCGTGCAGCGGCGATCCCAACGGTCATGGCGGTCGCGGTTGTAGTGACGGCGACCCTCGCGATACTGGACGCTGCTGTAGCCGCCGGAGTAAACGTCGCCCTGGCCGCCGAATTTGAGATAGATACCGCTTTCCTGAGCGGTGGCCGGAACCGCGGTGAGGGCCGTAATGCCGATAAGAGCCGAAACGGCTGCGGCTTTGAATTTGCTGAACATGATTCTCTCCAATGTTCGAGGATTGTCGACCTGTTCGCCGAAGCGATGGGGAGAGAATGCATGCGGCAAGCTGAACCGGATGCGAACTACCCGTTCATCCTGCATTCACATGGCAACACTTTGAGATATATTGATTTTTCTAAGAATCAGAACAATCGATAAGGCCACTACAGCTCTTCTTCGACCATGTGATCGAAATATTCCTCGGGCGCTGAAAGGTCGGTTTCCGAGGCCGTCACGCGGCCACGCACGGAAATGCCGGCCTCATGCACTGTGTCGGCGCTGCCCGAGACCAGCGGATGCCACCAGTAGAGGTCCTTTCCCTCGGCGACCAGCCGGTAGGCACAACTTGCCGGCAGCCAGCTGATGGTGCGCACATTCGCCGGTGTCAGTTTCACGCAATCCGCCACCTTGGCCAGCCGATGCGCGTAGTCGCTACAACGGCAGGTGCCGGCATCGAACAGCCGGCAGCCGACCGTCGTCCAGTAGATTTCGCCGGTGTCCTCGTCCTCGAGCTTGGCCATGCAGCATTTGCCGCATCCGTCACACAGCGATTCCCACTCCGGCCGGCTCATCGCCTCCAGCGGCTTGGTTTTCCAGAACCGATTTTCCATGGCGGTGGTGTGAGCCGGCGCGCCGGCGAGGTCAAGTCCCGTCAAGTCCGCCGGCTGCCGTCAAAACCTTGGTTTCGCCATGTTGGCGCCTTCTCGCGGACGGTCAATCGCCCAGCAAAAACCCGAATGCCGCCCGCACAGGAACCAATTGGCATGTTGGGTGTTTGGCCAGCGATGGGACGGAACGACAGGAGAGATTTCATATGAAACGCCAACCCGGAATCCTGGCAGGCACCGCACTTGGCCTGCTGATGGCGTCAACGCCGCTGGCGGCATTCGCATTTGGAGCGACAGCATCGCCCGCGCACCAGGCCGATATCGCAAAACCTTATGTACTCGCCCAGGCTGAAGAAGGAGGCGCCGAAGGCGGAGGCTCTGAAGAAGAACTGCTGAAGAAGAAAAAGCCTCAAAAGGAAAATGCGGCCCCTGCGGAGGAAGCGCCGCCGGCAGCCGAAGAACCGGCGCCCGAGCCCGAACCGGCGCCGCAGCCCGAGCCTGAACCTGAGGCGGCACCCGAACCGGAACCGGAGCCTGCACCCGCACCTGAAGCGCCGGCGGAAGCCGCGCCTGAGCCGCAAGCCGAGCAGCCGGCCGAACCGGCTCCGGAAGCTCCGGCTGAACAGGCGCCGGCGGAGGAACCTGCACCTAAGGAGCAGAAATCCGAACAACCCGCCCCCGGCAAGAAAAAGCAGCCTGAAGCTTCAAAGGAGGAGCCTGCCCAGGCTGAACCGGCACCGGCACCTGATCCTGAAGCGCCTGCGGAACAGCCGAAGGCCGAGCCTGCCCCGGCGCCCGAAGCACCTGCTGAACAGGCTCCTGCCCCGGAAGCACCTGCCGAGCAGGCGCCGGCCACCCCCGAGGCCCCGGCGGAACAGCCACCGGCTGAAGCGGCGCCCGACCCGTCGGGCGAGCAACCCGCGCAGCCTGCCGAGCCTGGTGCCGAACCCGCGCAGCCCGGCGCGGAGCCGGCCGCGCCGACGGGCGAAGCACCCGCGACACCCGCTCCCGAGGGCCAGGCGCCCGTGCTCGACAGCCAGAAGCAGCCGCCGGCTGCGGACGGCCAGCAGCCCGCTCAACCCGCCGCTCCGGCGGATCCCGCACAACCGGCGGACCCCGCCCAGCCGGCACAACCGGCTGACCCCGCCCAGCCGGCACAACCGGCTGACCCTGCGCAACCGGCCGATCCGGCTCAGCCAGCCCAGCCGGCAGAACCGTCGGCGCCGCCTGCCGATGACGGCGCAGCACAGCAGGACCTAACGCCGGCTGACATCCAGCCGGTCACGGCGGAAGAAGGCCAGCGCATCGAGGTGAAGCCGGAAGAGTTCGTCCGCGAACGGCCGGCACAAGCCGAGATCGTCAAGGAGGTCGGCGACCGCACCATCATCCAGATCAACAATCAGGTGATCGTGCAGAGCAACGACCGTCCGCGCCTGACCCGCGGCGCCCGTGACGTCTATTACGAGGAGCTGCCCCGCGGCAGGACCCGCGAGGTCATCGAGCGTGAGGACGGCACGCGCGTCATCACCATCCGCAACCGTTATGGCGACGTCATCCGCCGCTCGCGTATCGCCCCGGATGATCGCGAAATCATCCTCGTCTATGTCGACGAGGAGACATACGACCGCGACGGCGAATGGCGCGACCCCGGCCTCGATCTGCCGCCAATGCAACTCACCATCCCGGTCGAGGAATACATTCTGGATTCCGAAAGTGTCGAGGATCCGGAAGCCTATTACACCTTCCTCGACCAACCGCCGGTGGAACGGGTTGAGCGCCTGTATTCCATCGACGAAGTGAAGCGGTCTGCGCGCATCCGCGACAAGGTCCGCCGCATCGACCTCGACACCATCAACTTCGCGTTTGGTTCTGCCGAGATCGCCGAAAGCGAAATCGCCAAGCTCGAAGGTGTCGCGGGCGCGATGGAGAAGCTGCTCAAGGAAAATCCGGCGGAAACCTTCCTGATCGAAGGCCACACCGACGCGGTCGGCTCGGACGACGCCAATCTGGCGCTGTCCGACCAGCGCGCGGAAGCCGTCGCCGAGGCGTTGACCAATGTTTTCGGTATCCAGCCCGAAAACCTTGCGCCGCAGGGCTACGGCGAGCAGTACCTGAAGGTCAACACGGAGGCCCGCGAGCCGCAGAACCGTCGCGTCGCGATCCGCCGGATCACCTCGCTGGTCGCTCCGGTGGCAAGCGCCAACTGATCTGACGCTCCCTCTCCGCCGGCGCGCGCCGGCGGAGCAGGTTCCCTGCCCCGTCCCGTTCATCGGGACGATGGCGAAAGCCCGGGCGTCTCCCCCTTTCGGCCGGGCTCTTCTTTTTTGCCGTTGCAAACATGGCGGTCGCTGGCATAGAGGCTGAGCCATTCCGTCGGAAGTCATCTCATGAAGCGCCTCGAACTTTTCATCGAATCGATCATTCTGGCCTCGCGCTGGCTGCTTGTGGTTTTTTATCTGGGGCTGGCCGCGGCGCTGGCGATCTACGCGCTTTCCTTCGGCAAGAAGCTTTATGAATTCGCCGTCATGGCGATGGCCATGAACGACACCGACACAATCCTGAAGATGCTGGGCCTCATCGATGCGGCTCTTGTAGCCAGCCTGGTCGTGATGGTGATCATTTCAGGCTACGAGAACTTCGTCAGCCGCTTCGACGAGACCGGCAGCGAGGTTCATTGGCTGGGCACCATCGACGTCGGTTCGCTGAAGATCAAGGTCGCCTCAACCATCGTCGCTATCTCTTCCATCCATCTCCTGCTGATCTTTCTCAACCATTCGAGCTTCACGCCGCAGCAGTTGATGTGGCTCACCATCATGCATCTCGCCTTCGTCGTCTCCGCGTTGATCCTGGCCTACATCGACCGCATCACGGCGATGACCAAGGGCGGCAAGAAGCCCGCGGAAGGCGATCTCGGCCTCTAGATTGACGGCATTATCTCCGGTGGACGAACGGCCGATCGAGGCCTGGTCCGTTTGACATCACGGCCTGTCGCTCCATACTCCCTCTCGGTGGGCAACCAATCCGTGCATTCGGGAAGGAGACATTTCGATGACCGCTGTTCCCACCGACGCAGCCGGCAAGGCTGCAGTCGAACCAAGCCTCCATCGTGTGATGGGTCCCTGGCTGCTTTTGCTCTTCATCGTCGGCGACATTCTGGGCACAGGCATCTATGCGTTGACCGGCCAGGTCGCCAAGGAAGTTGGTGGCGTTGTCTGGCTCCCGTTCCTGGTGGCGTTCGTGGTGGCCCTGATCACCGCCTTCAGCTATCTCGAACTGGTAACCAAATACCCGAAGGCAGCAGGCGCGGCACTCTATACGCACAAGGCGTTCGGCATCCATTTCATCACCTTCATCGTCGCTTTTGCCGTCATGTGCTCCGGCATCACCTCGGCATCGACGGCGTCGCGCGCCTTCGCGGTCAATTTCTCCAGCGCCTTCGGCCTGGGGCTGGAACAGGGCAGCGGCATCATCCTGCTTGGGCTGGCCTTCATGGCGGTCGTGGCGATCATCAACTTCCGCGGCGTTGGTGAAAGCGTGAAAGCCAACGTGGTGCTGACCTGCATCGAACTGACCGGTCTGCTGATCGTCATTCTCATCGGGTTCTGGGCCATCGGCGCAGGCCAGGGCGATGTCTCCCGCATCACGCAATTCCAGACTCCGGAAGGCGTCAGCGCGGTCTGGCCGGTGATCGCCGCAACGACGCTCGCCTTTTTCGCCATGGTCGGTTTCGAGGATTCCGTCAACATGGCCGAGGAGACGCAGAACCCGAGCAAGATCTTTCCGAAAATCCTGCTTATCGGCCTGCTGCTCACCGGTCTGATCTACGTGCTTGTCTCGATCTCGGCGGTTACCCTGGTATCGCCGGAGGAACTCAGCGAAGGCGAAGCGCCGCTGCTGAAGGTCGTGCAGGCCGGCGCACCGAATTTCCCGATCGGTATCTTCGCCTTCATCACCATGTTCGCGGTGGCCAACAGCGCCCTGATCAACATGCTGATGGCGAGCCGCCTTGTTTACGGCATGAGCCGTGAACACGTGCTGCCGCCGGTGCTGGGGACCGTTCATGCGACGCGGCGCACGCCCTATGTCGCCATCGGCTTCACCACGCTGCTCGCCTTCGGCCTGATCACCTTTGTCGGCAGCGTGCCGCAGCTTGGCGGCACCACCGCGCTGTTGCTGCTCTGTGTGTTCACCGTCGTCAACGTGGCGGTTCTCGTGCTGCGCAAGGACAAGGTCGACCACGAGCACTTCAAGGCGCCGACCATCCTGCCGATCATCGGGGCGATCGCCTGCGGTTTCCTCACCGGCCCCTGGACCGGCCGCAATCCCGACCAGTACAAGATCGCCGGCGTCTTGCTGGCCATCGGTGTTGTGCTCTGGCTCGTCACTGTGATGATCAACCGCTCGATAGGTGTAACGCCGTCGGTGCCGGATTCTGCCGATCTCGGCAGGGGCGGCCCGGTGAACTGAGCGATCACGTTGCTTGCAATGCAAACCTCCGGTACCATCTATTGGTATTGGAGGTTTGCATGCCGAAGAACACATCGGTGACGCTTGGCGACGACTATGACGCCTTCATCAGAAAACAGGTAGCGAGCGGACGCTTCGGGTCGGCCAGCGAAGCTATCCGGGCAGGATTGCGTTTGCTGGAGGAACAGGAAATCGGCCTGGAACGCCTGCGACTTGCGTTGGAAGAGGGCTACGATTCCGGTGAACCGGAGCCGTTCGATTTCGATGAGTTTCTGGCGTCCAGAAAATCTGGATAGTGCGTCATCTGCGCTTACGCCCTCGGGCGCGGCAGGACATTGAGCAAATCTGGTCCTACAGCCTCGACAATTTCGGCGAGCAACGCGCCACCGAATACATTGAAGCCATCAGGGCCGCATTCAAGCTCCTGCAGCAAAATCCGGGTCTCGCGCGATACTCCGAAAGCGGGCGGCCAAATCTGATGAAGTTTCGCGTCGGCTCGCACATCCTGTATTTTCACGCCACCGTCCAATCGATCGACGTCGTGCGTATCCTGCACGGCCGCATGGATTTCCCGCGACACCTTTGATCAGCCGAACGGCCGCGCCACCTTCGTGTCGGACTTGGCGAAGACCTCGTCCGGCACGAAGAAATCGCCGGCGAGCGGACCTTTCGCGCCGGGCGCATAATGCGAGAAGTCGGTGATGCCGGCCTCGCGCAGCACCAGTTCGTCGATGAAGAAATTGCCGGTCGTCTCGCGCGACGGCCTGGTCAGGATTGCGTGGGCGGCATCCGCCATGATTTCCGGCGAGCGGCTCATCGAGGCGACGCTGTCGCCGCCAAGCAGATTGCGCACCGCCGCCGTGTCGATGGCGGTGATCGGCCACAGCGAGTTGACCGCGATGCCGTCCCGCGCGAACTCGGCGCTCATGCCCAGCGTGCACATCGACATGCCAAATTTGGCCATCGTGTAGGCGACGTGGTTCTTGAACCATTTGGCGTTCATGTCGAGCGGCGGCGCCAGATTCAGAATATGAGGATTTTCCGCCAACTTCAGGTGCGGTATGCACATTTTCGAAACCAGGAACGTGCCGCGCGTGTTGATCTGGTGCATCAGGTCGTAGCGCTTCATGTCGGTCTGCAGCGTTCCGGTCAGCTGGATCGCGCTGGCATTGTTGATGCAGATGTCGATACCGCCGAACCGCTCCACCGTCTTTGCCACCGCGTCCGCGACCTGGGTCTCCTCGCGGATGTCGCACAGAACCGGCAGCGCCTTGCCGCCCGCCGCTTCGATCTCCGCCGCAGCCGTATAGATGGTGCCGGGCAGCTTCGGATGCGGCTCGGCGGTCTTGGCCGCGATGGTGACGTTGGCGCCGTCGCGCGCCGCGCGGATGGCGATGGCGAGCCCGATGCCCCGCGATCCGCCGGAGATGAACAGCGTCTTTCCCTTGAGCGACATTTTCCGGGCCTCCCTGACTGATCCGCCCATCTTGGCCGTCGCGCCGCCGATGCGCAATCGCCACCGCTATGGCTTCAGCCCGCGATGGCCAGCACGATCGAGATGATCACCAGCAGCGGCCCGCCCCATTTGAACAGCGTGCCGTATCGCTCCAGCCATGATGCGCCGCCTGCCGGGTTCTGCCCCGGCGCTGGCATCCATCCGAAGCCGATCGCCGTCATCCAGGCGCCGGCACAAAACATTATGATTTCATCGATGTAGGCGGCAATCATGAATC
Source organism: Mesorhizobium sp. ZC-5 (assembly GCF_025753855.1). Taxonomy (GTDB): domain Bacteria; phylum Pseudomonadota; class Alphaproteobacteria; order Rhizobiales; family Rhizobiaceae; genus Neomesorhizobium. Next base: position 126,959 of record NZ_JAOWPT010000012.1, on the reverse strand, counting down.
TCTTTCTCCGGTCCGAAACAGCATCGCCTTCGCGCCGTCAGCCCCTCGCCGTGCCGCCCCGGTTCCAGCCGCGGCCGCGATCGCCCATCAGTTCCGGCCCGTCGGCATGGATCGCCACCGTATCCTCGATCTTGATGAAGCCGCGTGTCGGATGCAGCATCGTCGTCTCCACCGACAGCACCATGCCCACCTCCAGCGGTCGAGCCGCGTCGGTGCCCTCGTAGGCGACCGGGTGGTTGGTCATCAGGAACGGCATCTCGTGGGTGATCAGCCCCATGCCGTGCGCGAAGAAATCGTTGAACTTTGCACTCGGCCCTGCCTTCAGCACGCTTTCGGCGTGGGCGATCAGGTCGCCGCCCAGCGTTCCGGCATGCGCCCTGGAGATCGCCGCCTGCTGCACGCTCTCGATCTCGGCCAGCAGATCGACAAGCTCGGCATCCGGCTCGCCCAGCACTGCCATGCGGCAGAGGTCGCCGATATAGCCGTGATAATTGCCGCCGGAATCGAGAGACATCACCTCGCCTTTGTGCCAGCTCTGCGGCGACACCGCGCGGTTGTGGCTGGAGCCCAGCGTCAGCAGCGCATATTCGAACTGCAGGCCACGGTTGGTTTCCTCGCGCCGCAGCGCGTCGACGATCTCCTGCTTGGTCGAGCCCTCGCCCATCGCCGAAAAAACCGCCTGCATGGAATCGGTGATCAGCTCGGACGCGGTGCGCAGCTTCTCCAGCTCTTGCGGCGTCTTGATCGCCCGCATGCGCTCCAGCATGCCGGTCGCGTCGACCAGCGCCGCATTGCCCAGTCCGCCCCGCAGCACCTCATAGGCATCCGCCGGCAGGAAGCTCGGCTCGTAGCCGATCCGCACGCCGGCGAGGTTGAGCTTCTTCAGGTGCTCGACCGCCAGTTTCGCCGCGTCGACGCTGCCCCAGGTCGCCGTGTGCAGCGTCGGCGTCCAAAACGGGTTGTTGTGGTGCTCCCCGCCTTCCATCTTGTTGGCGACATAGGCGGCATGCTCCGGCCGGCCCTTTTCGTAGACCACCACTGGCAGGTAGCGGCTGTGGCCGATTGCGTCCATCGCCGAGAAAAAGATGAACTTGTAGCCGCCGAGCAGGTACTGGACGTTGTGCTTCGACGTCGCCAAAAGCACGTCGATGCCCGCGTCCTCCATCAGCCGGTCGACGCGGTGATGATCAAAGGGGATCGCGGCATCGGCCAGTGCGGCGGTGTTGGTGTTCACGTCTTTCTCCCTGGGTTTGTGGGGTCGGCAGGCTCGCCCTGATCTGTTTAATCTGGTCCTACCAGATTTGCGAAGGCGATGCCATCGCTTCCGGCGCCCGCCCCTCCTCCTTGAGGGGAGGATGCTGCCCCTCACCCTTACCCTCTCCCCGTGAAGGACGGGGAGAGGGGGGCGTCAACGCTGGCGACTCCCTCTCCCCGCTTGCGGGGAGAGGGTAAGGGTGAGGGGCAATTTCTCAAGACGCGCTTCATCATCGCCACGCCCCGGATTTTTCGCCGGTCTGGCCTTGATCACCCCCGCCCGTGCCTTCGGCACGACCTCCCCTCAAGGGGGAGGTGAAGTCTGCGCGCCAGGTCATGACGTGTCGAGGCGCGCCAGAGCGTCCCGGGCGAGCGCGTGGGTTTCGGACAAAAGGTCGTGCTCTTCGCGGCGCTCCCGTTTCGGCGCCCTGCGCGGCAGCGAACCCGGCGGGCGGCCGGGCCGGAGCGGCGACAGGGCTCTGGCCTTGCCCGCCGCGCGGGCAGCCATGCGCCGGAGCCGCCAGCGCACCAAACGGCGGGCCTGTGCCGGCAAATCGTCGAGCGCCCGCGCCAGCGCGGCGATGCGGCGCAAAATGCCGGCGGCGTCGAGTTCGTCGTCGCCGGGCAAGGCCAGTGACGGACCCTTCCAGCCCGCGCCATGCGGTTTTCCCGAAAAGAACCATTCGTAGCGCTTGGGCCGGTCGGCCAGCGAAAAAAGCGGCAGACGTGCATCGGAAGTTTTGCCGTCGCCGGGCGGAGCGGCTGTGAAACTACCCCCACCCCTAACCCGTCCCCACAAGGGGGAGGGGGACCGGGCCGGCGCCGGCCGCTGGGCCGGGTGTTCGGAGCCTGCGGCGCGCGGGCTCAGGATGGGCAGGCCGCTCGCCAGAACGACGATCAGGCGGCGCGTCGCGGCCTCGACGGGCCTCAGCAGCAGAAGCAGCCTGCGGCAGGCCCGGCGCGACAATGTCCAGGCCTCGCAGCTGGCATCAAAAGCGCGGCCGGCGCGGCCTGTGTCGGCGGCGGCGGAATGCGTGTCGTCGGCCAGCCCGGCATAGACGAAGATGAAGGCGAGCAGGCGCATCAACGTTGTGTGATGGCGCTGCGTCTCGCTCCCTTGCCGATCCTGCCTGTCCACCACGCCTCGCCTCGAAATGAGAATAGGCACAAGGATAAGGCGAGGCCGGAGGGACGTGGAAAAGACGAAAGCGAAATTTTTCGGGAATCCGTCAAGCGATTGAAATCGCTCGAAAGAATCTTCTTCAGGGCGGAGCAGGCGTGGACAGACTGGCGAGTGGCGGGTTGGCTCCACCGGCAAGAGGACGCGATCTGTACCGCCCAGCGTATCTTTGCGGTTACGGCATGGATCCCCGGGTCAAGCCCGAGGATGACGAAGGTGGAGGGTTCATGGATGACGAAGTGGAGGGGTTCATGGCTAATCACCAGCGTTGCAACTGGCGCGAACATCCATCCCTCGTCATCCTATGGCGGAGCGGGAGCGAAGCGACGTCGCGCAGACCATAGGATCCATGCCGAACCATGCGGCCGAGAGCCGGCGGTTCAAGACGTGCCGTCCTCCGCGATCTAGCGGAACCAGTCCGCGCCGCGTCAGTCTTTCTTCATTTGTTCGACCGCTGCTTCCAGCACGGGATCCCGCCCGGCCGCATAATCCGCGAAATTCACGTCGATCGTGGTTTCGGGCGCAATCGAAATGCCGCGCGGGCCGAAGGCCACCGTGGCCCAATAGCAGCTGGAAAGTTCCGTGCAGCCGGTCTCATAGTCGTGGAATTGGGGGCTGTAGCGAACGGCAATTTTCGAGTTCGGCAGCGGGACTCTTTCGCCTTCGGACCAGAACCGGGCGTTGTCTCCCATCGTCTCCCCGATGAGGCTTACCTTGTCGGGTCCGGCTCCCTCGAGCATGGCGGCGGTGGAGAGCCCTGCGGAGAACGTTGCCCTGCCCATCAGCACGAAAACCCGCCCGTTACCCGGCACGAGCCGCGGCAGGGCCTGCGAAAACAGGATCGTATTGAAGAAGTCGCCGCCATTGTTCAGGCGCAGGTCGACGACGATGTAGCGTGGTTGCGTCGGCAGGATCTTCTCGTGGAAGAGACCGGCGAATTTGTCGACCAGCGGCGTTTCGTCGATGCTCCTCACCGTATCGTTGCGGATGTAGAGCACCTTCTTCTCGCCGTCCAGGAACCGGGACTGAAGGTCGCTGCGCTTGCTGTAGAGCGGCGAGCGATCACCGACGCCGTCGAGCAGGTGCGGCCAGCGTCCCGGCATTTCGGCATCGTCGGGAATGAGCACGGAATAGCCCCTGTTGAGACCTGCCTTGCGCTCGTCGCCGGGATCGCCCTCGCCGGACGCCTGAAGCTCGACGGTCTCCGTCTTGCCGTCGGCCAGTCGCAGGGTCAGCGGAACGCGCGCCGTATCGTCAATCGCACCGATCTGCTTGAGGACGACGGGGCTAACCAGATATCCGGGGCTCAGGAACCGTATGCGCTGGTCGGTACCGGACAGATAGGGCTTGATCCGTTCCTGCGCGTCCGCCGTGGTGAGTGAACCAATCCTGTCGATGCGCGCGCCGAGCAGCCGCGCGAACTCGGGATGCGTCTTGACGATATGCAGCCCGTCGGAAAACCACCATGCGCGCACGGGAAGATCGTCGCCGAGAAACCGGTCGATGTTGGCGCTCGTGTGCCCGTTGCGCGCGATTGCCGCGGCCCTCATGATTGCGAGAGCGAACTCCTGCGGCGCTAACTGGTCCGTCGCCGCCATTGTCTCGTCGACAAGCCGGTCGAACTCGAGCCGTTGCTCGTCGCTGAAGCTCTTGTCGAGTGGCGCCCATTCCTCCTTCAGGAAGACGAGGTCTTCGCGCATCTGCGCCGATGCCAATTGGATGTCGTCCGCCCGAGCAGGCGTCGTCGAGTACAGGGCCGCCAACACGAGGCACGCAATGAGACGCTGGGAAATTGTCCGGAGCATTTGATATCCTGTTTTGAGGGAGGTCTGAAGGACGGATCACGGGCACAATGGAGCGCCCAACGATTGCTTGGCGGAACCCATGGGCTGCCAACGATTCGCAGTGGACGTCGCTGTCCAGAATGCCCGATTGGCCGACATGGAAGAGGTCGGTTCTTGCTCTCCTTCCCGCGCCTTTCCGGTGCGCACCGCCATGGAACAATAAGGCTCTGATCTGCGCCGCCGTCTGTGCGAAAAGTCACATACGGCTTCCGGAAAATAGGAAGCTGGAACGGACTTGAGCAATATCCGCGCCTCACCTAGAAATTGAACTGAGCGGGCGACACTTTGCGAGGAAGAGATGCTGCCACCAGGATCACCACGGCAACTTGGCGCCTTCTTGCGCCCGTCGTTGCTTGCGCTGTCCCTCCTTGTCGGCTGTCTCTACCCGGGACCGAGCGCCTATTCCGCTGAAGGCGGCAGTGGCGTTTATGTGCTTGGCTTGCGCAGCAATGGCGCCGGCATGACCCCGCCGCCCGGTCTCTTTTTCTCCAATCAGGTTTTCATGTACGACGGATCGTTTTCCGGGATCTTGGAACTCGACGGCGGCCGCCTGGCCGGCGGTGTCGACACCAGCGTGTTCGTGAATATCCCAACCTTGATTTGGGTCACGCCGGCCGAGGTGATGAACGCCAGGCTCGGGTTCTCGCTGACAGCCCCGTATGGTCGCGTCGGCGTCGACGGTTTTGTCACGCCGATTCTCGAGCTGAGCGACGACACCACGACGTTCGGCGACCCCGCACTTGCCGCGTTCCTTGGCTGGAACAGCGGAAATCTCCATGTGCAGTCCGGTGTCACAGGCTATTTGCCGATTGGCAACTACACGGAAGGCGCGCTGGCCAATGTTGCGCGCCACAGGCTGGCTGCGGATTTTTACGCGGCGGTCACCTGGCTGCATCCGGAGTGGGGAATTGATGTCTCCAACACTGTGGGTATCACGTTCAACGCCGAAAATGAGGCGACGAACTACAAAACGGGAAACGAGTTCCACTGGGAAGGCGCAATTACAAAGCAGCTAACCGAGAGCTTTTCGGTGGGGCTGGTCGGATACTACTACAAGCAGCTAACCGGAGATCGATCTCCCCCGGCGATCCATGCGATCCTTGGAGATTTCAAGGGCGAGATAGCCGGCATAGGTGCCCAGATCGGCTATAACTTCAAGATAGGCCAAGCCCCGGTTTCGACCCGGTTGAGATATTATCATCAATTCAATGCGACGAACCACATGGAAGGCGATTCCGTCTTCCTTTCCCTGAGCTTTCCACTGGCGGTAAGCCGGTAGCAAGTGGCGGGAGCATATGACCGAAGACGAGCAATCCCATAGCGGTCCGGAGCAGCGCAATCGGGGACTGGTTCTGTGGGCTGCCGGGCTGCTGGGGTAGTAATCCTCGGTTATCAGAGTTCCTTCTTCGGGCTGTATTCCCACCAATCGGTTCAGAAATCCGGTCCTTTGTGCGGCGATTTCCTCGACAGGAGTTGGCCACGCGCGCAACAGACACAAACGACCGAAGTACCTGCTCCGAACCGGCCATCCATGATCGACGCGGAAAGGCGCCGCAGTGCTGATGAACTCCTGTTGGCACGGCGCCTTCGCCAGACAGCCCCATCATCGCAATTCTTGAGGCGGATCATGGCGGTTTAGGATATTGTCAAGCGAGCCTAGTTGAGACAAAGCCATGAGCGAAGAGCGATATACAAATGTCGGGATTTTTATCTTTGCCCCTCTTACAATTTTTTTGTAGCGTCAAATTTCATTTTTGACGGGTATTTCAGCGTTCTCATATTACCTTTGATCTGCGTAATAGCATTTTTATTGATTTTGCGATTAATGCAGGCCTTAACAAGGTTCTTTTATAAAGAAGGATTTATAGAATCACTTAAGATCGCACGAAAAGCAAAGTAGAGATAATCATCGCGTTCCGACACCTTCGCCGCTCGCAACCTCACCCCTTCTCCCCCACAAACACCTTCAACGCCTTCGGCCTGATCTTGAAATGCGCCGGCGTGTAGGTTGAGAGCTCGCCGTCGGTGTTGACCGGCCTCGGCTTGCTGGTGCGCACCGTCACTTCGGTGGTCTGGAAGGCGCGGACGTCGTCCCATTTGCCCTGCGTGCCCTTGCGCAGGCTGGGCAGCAGCGCCAAAAGCCGCCACCAGTGATCGACCTCCAGGCTGTAGAAATCGAGCTTTCCGTCGTCGGCGGTCGCCGCTTCCTCCACCGTCATGCCGCCGCCATAGTGCTTGCCGTTGCCGACCGAGACCTGCAGCGTGCGGATCTTTTCGGTGGTGCCGTCATGATCGACGAAGGCGGTGAACAGCCGCGAGCGGATCAAAAGCCGCGCCGCGACGATGCCGTAGCCGAGCGTGCCCCAGCGCTTCTTGGCATGTTCGGTGAGGTCCTGCGCCAGTTCGGCGCTGAAGCCGATGCTGGCGACGTTGAAGAAGAGGTGGCCGTTCACTTCGCCGAGATCGATGTCCCTTAGCTTGCCGGCGGCGATCAGCTCGGCCGCCTTGGCAGGGTCGGTGGGGATGCCGACGGTGCGGGCAAAATCGTTGGCGGTGCCGAGCGGGATGACGCCGAGCGGCATGCCGGTCTCCACCAGCGCGGGTGCGGCCGCGTTCAGCGTGCCGTCGCCGCCGCCGACGATGGCGAGATCGTAGTGGTCGGCATTGCGCGCGATGATGTCGGCGATGTCTTCGCCCTTGCCGGGCTTGATCTCGGTGACCGAGATGTCGGCCTTTTCCAGCACGTCGCGCGCCGACGCCACCGAGCCGTTGCCGCGCCGCGCGCGCGGGTTCACCACCAGCAGCGCGCGCTTGTCCTTGCTGCGTGGCCGGGCGGCAGCTTTTTTCGCGGACGTTTTCGTTGCCGGCTTTTTCGTTGCCGGCTTTGTCGTCGCGGTTTTTTTCGTCGCGGCCAATTGCGCTCCAATCCTGACGCATGACCCCGAAAACCGGAATCGGTTTTTGGAAAGGATTATGCGTCGATTCAAAGTGCTACAGCGTCCTTTGCGCGTCCAATAGGACGCGCGGCGCTGTAGGGTGAGACGCGCTGTAGATAGGACCGGAATGTGGCCGCGGGAAGAGCGGCGCGGCGTCTTCAGCCCCGCGATGCCAACACTTTCGCGAGAAAGTCGACCAGAAAGCTTGCCAGTTGTCCATCCGGGTCGAGATCGGGGTCGAAAATGGTCATGTCCATGCCGGCACAGCGCGGGTCGGCGGCGAGCGCACCCAGGATTTCGACCAGATCGCCGGGGTCGATGCCCGGACTGCCCGGCGAATCCACCGCCGGCATCACCGTCTGGTCGAGTGCGTCGATGTCGAAATGCAGCCAGAACGGCCAGCCTGCCTTGTCGAGCGCTTTTCGCGTTCGCTCCAGCACGCCGGCGGCACCGAGTTCGCGCGCGGCAAACACGTCGATGCGGGTGAAGTCGGTGTCGTTGACGTCCGGCCAGGCAAAATCCGGGTCGCGCCCTTCCCGCTCGCCGATCTGCACCACTCGGCCGTCGGGGACAAGCTGGCCGGCAATGCCCGGCCACTCGGTCAGGAGCGCCTCGCCGCGCCCGGTGGCCAGCGCCAGGTCCATGCCGGCCGCCGAGGCCAGCCCGGCATTCATGTCGTAATTGCCGGGATGGCGGAAATCGCTGTGGCCGTCGACATGGACGAGCGACAGCGGACCGGACCGCCGACGTCCGGCAAGAGCGCCGAGCAGGATCGAGCAGTCGCCGCCGACAATCAGTGGGAATTCACCGCGCCCGACCGTCTTTTCGACGATGTCGGCGAGTTCGAGGTTGAAGCGCCTGATCGCCGGCCCGTTGCGCAGCCGCGTGCCGGGCTGCTCTTCGGTGCTGTAGGCGAGACGCTTGAGATCTACGGTGCTTTTCGGCTTCAGCGCCTCCACCAGCCCAGCCTCGGTGAGCGCCTGCGGGCCACGCCAGGTGCCGGGAACATGCCCCGGCTTCAGCGGGCGCAGACCCAGGTTCGACGGCGCGCGGATGAGGCAGATTTCAGGCATTTTTCTGTAACCTCACTGGGCCAAGCCCCCCTCCGTCTCGCTTCGCGAGCCACCTCTCCCCCATTTCATGGGGGCGAGGAACCCAAGCTGGAGAAGCGCCGGCATCGCGGCAGCAGTTCCTCGCCCTCCAGCCTCGGTTCCTCGCCCCTCAAAGCGGGGAGAGGTGGTTTGCGAAGCAAACCGGAGAGGAGGTTTACGTTCGACTGCCGACCATAGACCGCTCCGGCACGCGACACCACGGCGGCGGAAATTCTAACCTGACAACGTCTGACAATCGGCGCAACCCGTTGCGATTGCACCGCAATCGCCCGCCGTTACTGCGCCTCCGCCTGCGCATACCGCGCGGCGAACTCCGCGCTCTGCGGGATCGGCTTGATGATGTCGATCATCACCCCGTTCGGATCGGCGGTCACGAAATGCCGCTGGCCGAATTCCTCGTCGCAGAGCGGCCAGAGGATCGGCAGCCCGGCGGCTACCGCCTTCTCGTATTCGGCATCGACGTCCCGCACTTCGAAATTGAGGATGATGCCCGACGCCCTGCCCCGCCCGGCTGGCGCCACCGTTTCGTGGTCGCCGTCGACGATGGCGAGGTTGACCCGCCGGTTCTCGGTCGATCGAAGGTGGATATACCAGTCGCTGGTGAACAGTGGCTCGAACGAAAAATGGCGCTGGTAGAAGGCTGCCGTACCGGCCACGTCGCCGGTCAGGATGACCGGATAGCTGATGATCGGTCGCATGGCTTTCCCTCCCGGTCCGTTTGACATACAGTCTGCATGTACTTTCCAAGTAACATACAGGCTGCATGCATGCAACAACCGGCGGAACGGCGCTCCAACCGCGAACGCACCGAAACGACGCGCCGCGACCTGATCGCCGCGGCGCGAAAACTGTTCACCGAAAAATCCTATGCCGAAACCTCGACGCCGGAAATCGTCGCGGCGGCGGGTGTCACCCGCGGCGCGCTCTACCACCATTTCGAGGACAAGCAGGCGCTGTTCCGCGCCGTCGTCGAACATGAAGCCGAACTGGTTGCCGCCGAGATCGAGCGCGCCGCACCCGACACGCTGCCGGCGCGCAAGGCGCTGATTGCCGGCGGCGAAGCCTTCATCAAGGCGATGGCGACGCCCGGCCGCACCCGGCTTCTGCTGCTCGACGGACCTGCCGTGCTCGGCCGCGCCGAGATGGACGCCATCGACGCGCGCCACGGCACCCGCACCTTGCGCGCCGGCATCGCATTCGCCATGCGCGACGGCGTCATGAAGCGCCTCTCGCTCGATGCCGTCACCGCGCTCGTCTCGTCCGCCTTCGACCGCGCCGCCCTGGCCATCGATGCCGGCGCGCCGGTCGAGGATTACCGCAAGGCGCTCACCGCACTGATCGAAGGCCTCACCCCCGGGCGTTGAGTTGCTCAAGCTTGGCTGCGCAGACCTTCGGCAGTTCCACCTTGAAGCGTTCGATCATCCAGCTCGCCGCCGGACCCGGCGGCGTATCAGCGCGGTGGAAGGCATGCAGCGTGTAAGGCCGCGGCGGGTAGGGTTCGAGGTCGAGCGCGACAAGGCGGCCTGCCGCGATATCCGCATCGACCATCCACTCCGGCAAGCCACCCCAGCCGAGCCCTGAAAGGATCAGTTCGCGTTTGGTCGACACGTCGGTCATGCGCCAGGTGCGATAGGCGAACACGCCGAAATCCTTGCCCTTGGTCATGTCGGAAATGTCGGAAACCACCAACTGGATATGCTCGCGCACCACCGCCAGCGGCACCCGCCCGGAATAAAGCGCCAGCGGATGATCCGGAGCGGCGACCGGCGACATGCTGGCATCGCCGATGCGGACCGAGACGAGGTCGGGATCCTGCGCTGCCACCTCTCCGCCAAAGCTGATGTCGCTTCTACGGCTGAGCAACTGCTCCCAGATGATGCCCAGCGCTCCGATGTTGAGCCGAAGCGTCACCGTCGGGAATTCATCGTTGAACGCCTTCAGCACGTCGACCAGCACCGGCAATGGCAACGTCACGTCAACAGCGATGGTCAACTCAGCCTCGAGCCCCTGCTTCAGACCGTCCACGCGCGCGCGGATATCCTGCAGCACCGCGATCATGCGCCTGGCGTCGGGCAGCATCACCTTGCCTTCCGTCGTCAGAACCGGTTCGCGCGTGCCCTCGCGGGAAAACAGCTTGACCTCGAGCTGTGCTTCAAGATTGGCGATCGTGTAGCTGACTACAGACTGCGCGCGGTTGAGCCGGCGCGCCGCGGCGGAAAAGCTGCCGGCCTCGGCGACCGCGAGGAACACCTGCAACTGGTCGAGCGTCGGGTTGGCCTGCATGACAATCCATCCACAATATCGATATATTGGATATATATTTTCCCAATTTTATGAATGGAAGTCGAGGACTATCTGTTTGGCGAAGTTCACGCGTCCCCACCGGACGCCCCCAATGGAGCCAAGAAAATGTCCTCTATCCTGCTTGTCACCTCAAGCCCGCGCGGTGCCGCGTCCCATTCCACCCGCGTCGCCACCGATCTCGCCGCAAAGCTGCAGGCCGCGCTGCCCGGCAGCACCCTGACCACGCGCGATCTGGTTGCCAACCCGCTGCCGCACATCGAGCCGGACTATGCGTCCGGCATCTATACGCCGGCCGAAGCACGCACGCCGCGTCAGGCCGAAGTGGTCGGCGTTTCCGACGCCGCCGTCGACGAACTGTTTGCCGCCGACCACATCATCCTTGCCACCGGCTTCATCAATTTCAGCATCTCCTCGACGCTGAAATCCTGGGTCGACCATATCTCGCGGTCCGGCAGGACCTTTGCCTACGACGAGAACGGCCCGAAGGGGCTTGTCACCGGCAAGAAGGTCTATGTGGTGCTGGCGTCCGGCGGCGTCTATTCCGAAGGCCCGGCCGCCGTCATGGATTTTGCCGTCCCTTATCTGAAGAGCGTGCTCGCCTTCAACGGCATGACCGATATCGAGGTGATCCGCGTCGAAGGCGTCGGCATGGGCGCCGATGCGGTGACCGCCGCGCTTGCCAAGGCCGAGAGCCGCGTCGACGAGATCATTTCGTCGGTGCGGGAAATTCCGCTCGCCGCAGCCGCCGCCTGACGAATCCCACAAATCTGGAGCGCTGCCCGGCAGCGCTCCTAAAGCGCGGCCGCCGATAAGATCCGGCGGCCGCGCTTTAGATTCTTTGATTTGATGCATGTCGTTGCCCCGAAACCGAGGACACTTTCGGGCGACATGCATTAACCGAACAGTCGCTCTCCCTGTTCGTCGATCAGCTGGCGGCCCTTGGTGAGCGAGACATTGACCGCGTCCTCCAACGTGGCGAAGCGGTCGGCGCGGATGAATTTGTGTTCCTTCACCGCGCCGTCGATTTCCTTGGAAACCACGCCGCAGGTCTGGAACTGGCCACCCTCCTTGAACGGCGTGGCGCGGATGGTGAAGCCCTTGTGTTCGGCTTCGGCCGCCACCGCGGGCTCGGCCTTCGCCGATTCGCCGCCGCCACCGAACAGTCTTTTCAGAAATGACATTGAGAGAAGCCTCGCAGGTTGCGCAGGCTTCAAATTAACCGCTTCGCCGCGCCACGTCGAGGCACCGGCTCTTATGCCGCGCGCGGAACCGGCATCTTCGCCGCCTCGTCATTCCAGTGGTTGATGAACAGCTCGGTCACTTCGACATAGTCCGGCAGTTCGAGCAAGAACTCCGCATCACGGTCGAGATGCGAAACCCGCATCGGGTCGCCATCGTCGTCGTGCATCGCCGTCATAGCCTCGACAGAGGGCCAGTAGGAAATCACGGTGAATTCAGCGACATCGCCCTTGATCCGGCAAAATTGCTGGACACCGAGGCAGCCGGGTTTCGCTGCGATCGAGGCAACGCCCTCGCGGGCGTTGTAGTCGAGATATTCGTCCGCACGGTCGGCGCGGGTGCGGCCGAACCAGATGCGTCCGACGATGCTCCTGCCTTTTGACTCGCTCGTCATGGCTTTCTCCAGGGTTGAATGCCTCCGCCACCCTACTGGCTGGAGAACCCGTCGGATGGCCCCAGGTTCCAATCCGCGGTCCGGTTCCTGACAACGGAGTGTCAGCAACCCTCCATCCGTCGGCCGGTCCATTTCATTTTTCCACTTGCATACATACAGTCTGTATGTTTATGTGAAGCTACAGATCGACTCCACGTCCGTTGCGAAAGGAAAACTCATGGACAGGGAAACGAAACAATCCGGCTGGATGAGCGGATTTCGGCGCGCCGTCATTGCCGCCTGCACCTTGTCGGCCGCCATGCTCATCGCCGGGAACACCTCGGCAAACGATCAATCCAGCACCCAGAAAGAGGAACAGCAAACCATGCGCGTCCGCGATCTCTATCCGCTGATCACCACTCCTGCTCTGTTCGAAGCGCGCGATTTCTACGTCAGGCATTTCGGCTTCGACGTGCTCTTCGAGGCGAGCTGGTTCGTCTATCTTTCAGGCCCTGGCGAGGACGGGACACGCGGCGCCACCCTCGCCTTCATGAGCCCGGAGCATCCGTCGAACCCGCCCGGACCGGAAGCCTTCGACGGCCGCGGCATGATCCTCACCGTCGAAGTGGCGGATGCGGGAGCCGTCTTCGACAAGCTTTCCAGGGACGGCGCGCCGGTCGTCCATCCCTTGACCGAGGAAGACTGGGGCCAGCGCCGCTTCATGACGCGCGACCCGGCGGGCGTGCTGGTCGACGTGGTCGAGCAGATCGCACCCAAGGAAGGGTTCTGGGAGAAATATCCGGCGCCGGCGCAGTAGGCGCCAAACACTATTCCCGGCAACGCCTCAAGCTCGCGTCGGCACGCAACAGCGGGCCGACGCGATGTAGCTTCGCGTCATCCCAGCGATGCAATGATCTCGCGATAGGCGGCCTCCGGAAACGCCTTCAGCGTTCGCGTCCTCACGTTTCCCGCCATGCCGAGCTGCAGCGCGAACCTTGCAGCAACCGCGTCGTCCGGCGCCTCGCAGACCGCCACCATATCGGCGTCACCCATCGTGAGGTAGAATTCCTTGAAACTGCCGCCCATGTCGGCGAGCTGCTTCTTCGCCGCGTCGAGCCGGCGCGGCGATTCGCGCACGTTTTTCACGCCTTGTTCGGTCCAGTTAACGAGCATGATGTAAATCGTCACGGCACACCTCCCTCCGGTGCCGTCGAGCGCAGAAATCGCCAAGCGGCGCCGGTCGATCGCCCATCCGCTTGGCTCAAAGTATGATCCTGCCCGCGCGGGCCTGCAAGCGACCTTGTGGAGATGTTCGGACCCGCGCCGCTCGTCAAGCGGGCTGGAAGGCGTCGCTTCTCAGTATCCTGTCGAGCGGCACCGATTGCGTGATCTCCTGTGGCCGCGAGACATGCAGCTCGGCAAAATACCAGCCGGTCGCCTCGGCGCCGCTGGCGTCTATGTCCAGCTGGTCCAGATTGCCGAGAACGTGTTCCTGTTCCTCGGACGAGGCGAAACGGCGCTGAGGGAAGAGGCCTTCCACCTTCTCGGTCACGTAGCCGTGGCTGCTCAGCATGTCTTCCGGTGCGCCGAAATCGAACATGCGCAACACGAAGTGCGCCATCCACGGCTTGCTCTCGATACTCGTTTCGAGGAGCCGTTCCAGCGACGTCTCCGTGACATAGCCGACGCAGCCCGTCGAGATGATGAGGTCGGCGTTTTCGAGCGCTGCGACATCCTTGGCCTTGGGATCTCCTGCCTCGAGATTGGTCGTGATTCCGGCATCGAGCATGCCGGCATCGACCGCGTACGATACCGCCCGCACGGCGGGGTCCACGCCCACCATCTCGAGGCAGGCATCGGCCGGTTCGGCGTAGAGATCGCGATCGCGCGCCAGAAGTGCCCCCGCATTGTCAGGTCCGGCGGCGTAACGTTCATAGAGATCGTCCATCGAAAGCCCGTGCTTGAGCAAGGCGCCGTTGACCCCGTAGGAGCAGCCGAGATCGATGACCTTTATCGCCTCGGATTGCGTGGAGCGGCGACGCGCCTCGATAAGAGATTCAAATCTTGGCTTTGCTTCCTGAGGAATCCTGTAGCCAAGACGAGATAGCGCAGAGAAATAAGATACAGGCTCATCCCTGTTGTAAATCCCGTTCAAGTTTATTTTGCCTGTTTGATCGTATGAAATATTTTCCAATATTTCTTCTCCTTCCTTTTTATGCAAAAAATAGATTTTCGCGCGCTCCGCGAGCACGCGAGTCGATTGTCGATCAGGGATGAAATACCATATCGCACATGGTTGAGAATTTGAACCCCGGATCGGGGTTTTCCCGAAAATGGAGGCCATTGCCGCTGCAAATCACGCGGCCAGGCAGCAGCGAACCGGCGCTTTGCCCTATTTGGCGGGTTCGCGTCTTGGATCAGGAACCGGCATGCAGCACGATCTCGCGCCGGTGCGGTGCCGTCCGGTGCTCGAACAGGTAGATGCCCTGCCAGGTGCCGAGCGCAAGGCGTCCGTCGACGATCGGGATCGACAGCGAAACCGCCGTCAACGCCGCCTTGATATGCGCCGGCATGTCGTCTTGCCCCTCGAGGCGGTGCACGAGATAGTTCATCGACGGATCATCGGCCGGCGGCACCAGCCGCCGGAAGAAGGCCTCGAGATCGCGCCTGACGTCCGGGTCGGCGTTCTCCTGGATGAGCAGCGAGCATGACGTGTGCCGCACGAACAGCGTCAGCAGCCCGGTCCCGATATCTGCCTGGCGCACGAATGCCGTTGCGCGATCGGTGAATTCGTAGAGACCGGCGCCGGAGGTCTGGAGCGTGATGATCGATTGCGGCATG
Source organism: Mesorhizobium sp. ZC-5 (assembly GCF_025753855.1). Classification (GTDB taxonomy): domain Bacteria; phylum Pseudomonadota; class Alphaproteobacteria; order Rhizobiales; family Rhizobiaceae; genus Neomesorhizobium. The sequence goes on along the minus strand of NZ_JAOWPT010000012.1, from coordinate 111,876 downwards.
ACGCGCTCAGCCCGCTTTCGGCGGCATCTCGAACAGGTCGGCGAAGCGCTGCAGCGCCGTGCGTTCGCCGGCGATTTCCAAGGCTCCCTGCTGCTCAAGTTCCGCCAGCGGCAGCTTGCCGTAGGCCAGGCCCGCAATCGCGGAAGGGCTGCCAGACACCACCGCGTCGGTGCGCTGCGGCTCGCCCCGTTCGGTTATCAGAACGCCGTTCATCACCCCGACGGAAAAAGACTCAGCGCCGAAGCGGAACGCCATCAAAATATCCAGCCCCCTCGCCTTTCCGGCCTCGAATTTGGCGCGAAACGACAGCATCAACGCAACGGGGCTGAGCGGCAAGGTCGGATCATGGCGCGGCGAGCGCACAGCCCATTTGCCCAGGGACAGCAGGATAGGCTCGGCCTCCAGACCCCATTCGGTCAATTCGTAGACCTGGACGGAAGCGGGCGGCGGCAGCTTTCGCCTGCGTACCACGCCCGCACCTTCCAGCCCTTCGAGCCGCTGCGTCAGGACATTGGCGCTGATGGCGGGCAAGCTGGCGCGGAGATCGCCAAAGCGGCGCGGGCCGAGCATGAGTTCGCGCATGACGAGCAGCGCCCATCGTTCGCCCAGAAGGTCGAGCGCGTGAGCCGTTGCGCAAGCGTCTTCATAACTGCGCGGCGATTTTCCGGTTATTTTTTCTAACTTCATAGTTGTCAACTATAACTTTGTATGCGAAGCTTTGCAAGTCGATGAGGGAAATCAGCCAAAGGAGAATGCCATGAAAGTGCTCGCCAATATCGATTTCGACGGAGAGTGCCGCGAGGCTTTTACGAACTACGCCGCGATTCTGGGCGGCAAGATACGCGCAATGATCAGCCACCGCGACGCGCCCGACATGGGGCCTCCGGTGCCGGAGGAGAAAATGGACCGCATCCTCCATGCCTGGATCGACATCGGTAACCAGGCCCTGATGGGTCAGGACATGCAGGATTTCGACGGCCGCAAGGGCATGAGCGTGATGGTGCAAGCCGACTCCGCCGGCGAAGCCCAGCGTATTTTCGGCGAACTCGGCAAGGGCGGCGAGATCGGCATCCCCTTCGGCGAGCAGCCATGGTCCAAGGGATTCGGGACGGTCACCGACCGCTGGGGCGTGTCTTGGGTGATCGATACCGCAGAAGAGGCATAGCGCAAAGTTAGCGAATGACCCGAGAAGGCCCGGCCCGTGCCGGGTCTTCATTTACCCTGCTTGACCTGTCGGGCCGCATGGTGATCGGTGGATTCGAGTCGGTGCATCAGGCTGAAGCGCCGCTCCACCTGGAGGCCGCAACCAACAAAAAACCCGGCAACTTGCCGGGTTTTTGTTTGTTAGCTGTCCAGGAAGCTCCTGAGCTTGCGGCTGCGGCTCGGGTGCTTGAGTTTCCGCAGCGCCTTGGCTTCGATCTGGCGGATACGTTCGCGGGTGACCGAGAACTGCTGGCCGACTTCTTCCAGCGTATGGTCGGTGTTCATGCCGATGCCGAAGCGCATGCGCAGCACGCGCTCTTCGCGCGGGGTGAGCGAGGCGAGAACCCGCGTCGTGGTCTCGCGCAGGTTCGCCTGGATCGCCGCGTCGATCGGCAGGATGGCGTTCTTGTCCTCGATGAAGTCGCCGAGATGCGAATCCTCCTCGTCGCCGACCGGCGTTTCGAGCGAGATCGGCTCCTTGGCGATCTTCAAGACCTTGCGCACTTTTTCCAGCGGCATGGCGAGCTTTTCGGCCAGTTCCTCCGGCGTCGGTTCGCGGCCGATCTCGTGCAGCATCTGGCGCGAGGTCCGCACGATCTTGTTGATCGTCTCGATCATGTGGACCGGAATGCGGATGGTGCGCGCCTGGTCGGCGATCGAGCGGGTGATCGCCTGCCGGATCCACCATGTCGCGTAGGTGGAGAACTTGTAGCCGCGGCGATACTCGAACTTGTCGACCGCCTTCATCAGGCCGATGTTGCCTTCCTGGATCAGGTCGAGGAACTGCAGGCCTCGGTTGGTGTATTTCTTGGCGATGGAGATGACGAGCCGCAGATTGGCCTCGACCATTTCCTTCTTGGCGATCGCGGCTTCGCGCTCGCCCTTCTGCACCTGGTTGACGATCTTGCGGAATTCCAGGATCGAGATCGCCGTTTCGGTGGCGAGGTTCTGAATCTCGGAGCGGATATCCTTGATCGCTTCCTTCTCGTTCCTGGTGAACTCCTTCCAGCCGCGGCTGGTAAGATTGGCGATCGACTTCATCCAGTTCGGATCGAGTTCGGACCCTTGGTATTCCCTCAGGAACTCCTCGCGGCGCACGCCGTAGCTTTCGGCGAGCCGCAGCAGCCGGCCTTCATTCTGCACCAGCCGCTTGTTGATGTCATAGAGCTGCTCGACCAGTGCCTCGATGCGGTTCTGGTTGAGCGACAGCGACTTCACCGCCTTGATAAGCTGGTCCTTCAGCTCCTTCAGGCGGCGGTCCTGGCTGGGCGACAACGTGCCCGCGGCGGCAAGCCGGTTCTCGACCTGCTGGTCCTGCAGCTTCCTGAGCTTCTTGTAGATGTCGGCGATGGAATCCAGCGTCTCCATCACTTGCGGGCGAAGCTCTGCTTCCATCGCCGCAAGCGAAAGGCTCGCCTCGTCCTCGTCGTCCTCTTCCTCTTCGGCGCGCGATTCGCCGCCGACATTGGTGATGTCGTCGTCCTCGCGCGGCCCGCTCGAACGGCGGCCACGCTCGTCGAGCTTCGGCTTCTCGGCTTCCTCGACGCGCTCCACCACCGGCGCCTGCTTGGCTTCCGGCCCGGCATAGGTGGTTTCGAGATCGATGATCTCGCGCAGCAGGATTTTCGCTTCGTTCAGTTCGTCGCGCCAGATGATGATGGCCTGGAAGGTCAGCGGGCTTTCGCAGAGGCCCGCGATCATCGTCTCGCGGCCGGCCTCGATACGCTTGGCGATGGCGATTTCGCCTTCACGCGACAGCAGTTCGACCGAGCCCATCTCGCGCAGATACATGCGCACCGGATCGTCCGTGCGATCGGTCGGCTCTTTTTTGGTCGTGGTGGCGGCAACCGCGGTGCCGGTCTGCTCGGCAAGCTCGTTGGCGTCTTCCTCGGCGTCGGCGGCCGTAGGTTCACCTTCGGTCTCTTCGCCGGTCTCGTCGTCCTCGACGACGTTGATGCCCATGTCGGACAGCATCGCATTGATGTCTTCGATGCGGTCGGGGTCGGTTTCATCCGAAGGAAGCACCGCGTTCAACTCGTCGATGGTCACATAGCCGCGCTTCTTGGCGGCCTTGATCATCTTCTTGACAGCATCATCGGAAAGGTCGAGCAACGGGCCATCGGTTGTGGCTTCGCGTTCAGTCTCGACCTCTTCCTTTTCCTTTGTCGCCATTCGTAACTTTCTCCAAGGGCCGGAGTTTCGAGCGGAGCCGGTGCTCCTGGTCAGTCAGGCAAGCCAAGCGAATTCATATGTACCTGCGCCATCAGACGCGAGTACTCGCCGTGCGTTAAAGCCCGATTAACCCTGATATCTGTGGCGGGCTCCCCACCCGTCCAGTATTCAGGCTCCGTCCCGTCATTGTTGGGTGCGGGCAGTCCCGCAGGTTAACCTTTTCGAATCGTCCTGATTCCGTCATTCCGACGGAAGGTCAAGCGGCTCTCGCACGATTCGCAACAAAAAAGCGAATCAATTGCTCAGAATCACCGACTTGCCCGTCCGGAGGGTATGCCGAAGCCTTCGATCAGCGCTTCCGTGGCCTGCGCGTCGCGAAACTGCGCCTGTATTTCCAGCATGTGACGGTAATTTTCGTCTGTCGGGTCGGTTGCCAGTGCCACTTCAGCCGCTTTCAGCTCCTTATGTAGAGTGCGCGCGCTGCGGTGCAAGTGGAGCGCCTGGGCGAAAGCCTCGCGCGCGTCCTCGAGTGCTGCGTCTTCCAGTGCCGGCCACATGCGAGCGCGGCGGATCAGCGTCACCGCCCGCTCCCACACCTCCAGCAGGCCCGCAGTCTCCAGCGCCTGAACCACCGCCGAGCGGTCGTGCGCAAGGTCGTGCGCCAGGGCGTCGATCAGCGCTGCGTGCAATTGCCGCAAGTCGGGATGCACCAGATCGAGGCTTTCGACGACGTCGAAATTCTCGTCCATCAGCGCCGGATGGTTGACCAGCGCGACCATGATCACGGTTTCGCGCAACGGCATGATGCCGCCGGCGCGCTTCACCAGTGCCGAGCGGGCCAGGCTGTCGGACACCGCCAGCCGGCCTGCGGCCACACCCGGCCTGCCGCCACGGCCCGGGCGCTGATCGCGGTCGCCCTGTCGCTGCGGACGGCTCCGCGTCGTGCCGAAGAAGGCGAGCACCCGTTCACGCATCTCCTGCTGGTAATGGTAGCGCACGCTCTCGTCGCGGATGCGGCTCACCAGTTCGCGCAGCGTCTTTTCCAGTTCGGCGCGCTTTTCCGGCGTGTCGAAGACACCGCCGGAGGTTTCGCGCAGCCACAGGAGATCGGCCAGCGGCCGCGCCTCGGCCAGCACCTGCCGGAACGCTTCCGGGCCTGACTCCTTCACCAGATCGTCGGGGTCCTTGCCTTCGGGCAAAAGCGCGAAGCGCACGGTGCGGCCGGCCTGGATCAGCGGCAGCGCCATGTCGGCGGCACGCCAGGCGGCTTTCAGCCCGGCCTTGTCGCCGTCGAAGCAGAGCACCGGCTCGCCGGTCATCCGCCACAGCAGTTCCAGTTGGTTCTCGGTCAGCGCCGTGCCGAGCGGCGCCACGGCGTTCTCGAAGCCGGCCTGCGCCAGCGCGATGACGTCCATGTAGCCCTCGACGGCAATCACCGTGCCGTCCTTCTGCTGCGCCTTGCGGGCGCGCACGAAATTGTAGAGCACATTGCCCTTGTGGAAGAGCTCGGTCTCGGGCGAGTTCATGTATTTGGCGAGCGCGTCCGCCGCCAGCGCACGACCGCCGAAGGCGATGATGCGGCCGCGCGAATCCGGGATCGGGTACATGATGCGGTCGCGGAACCAGTCGTAGGAGACCGGAATGTCATCGCCGTGGCGGACCAGCCCGCACGCCTCGATATCGGCTTTCGGCACACCCTTGCCGGCGAGAAATTCCTTCAGTGCATTGCGGCTCTCAGGCGCGTAGCCCAGCCGGAAGGCCTGCTGCGTCGCCGGCGTCAGCCCGCGCTCGCGCAGGTAGGAGCGCGCCTTGGCGCCGGCCGCCGACTGCAACTGCTCCTGGAAGAATTTTGTCGCCAGTTCCATCACGTCGTGCAGTGTGGCGCGTTCCTTCTCGCGCCGTTCCGCCTGTTCGTCGCGGGCCGGCATTGGAACTCCAGCCATGCCGGCGATCTTCTCCACCGCCTCGGGAAAACCCATGCCGTCGAGTTCGGTCAGGAACTTGAAGTGATCGCCCGAAACGCCGCAGCCGAAGCAGTGGTAGCGGCCTTTTTTGTCCTCGCAGTGGAACGACGGCGACTTCTCGCCGTGGAACGGGCAGCAGGCCCAGTAGTCGCCGCGCGAGGTGTTGGTCTTGCGCTTGTCCCACGAGACGCGCGCGCCGATCACCGATGAAATCGGCACGCGGTCGCGTATCTCGTCGAGAAAGGAGGGCGGAAAGCGCATGAATGAAGCTCGTTTGCCTTCCATATAAACATGCGCGGCAGTGGAGACGACACCTAATGCGGAGAGTGCCCGGTTTTCACAGGCAAACAAAAAAGGCGGCCCTCGCGAGCCGCCTCCGTTCCTTCCCGCCGGGCCGCTTAGCGGGCGGCGATCATGCCGGCGATGACGCCCGAGGCGAAGCTGACCAGCAGGTAGTCGTTGCCGACGCGGATCCATTCCTGGCCGCGACCCGGACGGTGCAGGCCGTAGTGGCGGTAGTCGCGAACCGGGCGATGCTGCCGCCAGCCTGGATACTTCTGGCCGCGCTTCCAGTGCGACTTGTGCACCACGACCTTCTTGTGCACGACCCGCTTGTTGACGCCGTACCGCTTCTTGACGACGTGCTTCTTCACCACCACGCGCTCCTTGACGACGTGTTTCTGGGCGACGAGTTGCACATTGGCCTGCGGCGCAAGCGGTGCGTTGAGCGGCGCCGCCTTAGCCTGCATGGCCGGGACGGCAAGCATGGAAAACGCAATTGCGCTGAGGACGAGACGTTTCATCGGGGTTTACTCCTTGGTTGTCGATGCCCATGAAGTAGCGCCCGGCCCATGAACCGAAACTGAATGGTGCCATTACATTTTTGTAATGCTTTCATACGTTTACAGAGGTTAATTCACAGCCGGGGTGCGGGCCGGGAAGTTCGCTGCCGGCGGTCGCATCATCCCCGGGCCACTCCTTCCCACCGCACCTGGTCCTGTCGCCACCAGTCCCAATTCACTTTGACTTCCGATCCAATTCCGACACACTGCGTCGGCATGAAACGCTTATGACGCATGGACGAAAATTATTATCCGGCTAAGATAAAACGCATGGAAAAATGGCTTTGATTCGCTTCTGGCATACCGTTGCCGGGGATGGCGCCGCGGCGCTGGTCTCGGCATGCGGCGCTTATGATCCTTCCGGAACCCGCGGATGAGCGGCTCGGTCGTCCTGCTGCATCTGGCCGGGGCTGTCGCTTTGCTCCTGTGGGCGACGCGCATGGTGCGCACCGGCGTCGAGCGCGCTTATGGCGATGTGCTGCGCCAGAAACTGCGCGCCACGATGCGCAACCCGGTGATGGCGGTGCTGACCGGGGCGGCGCTGTCCATCGCGCTGCAAAGTTCGACCGCCGTGACGCTGCTCGTCGGTTCCTTCGCCGGGTCCGGCATCGTCAGCGGCATTTCCGGGCAGCTTGCGGTGCGTGGCGCCGAGATCGGCTCGGCGCTGGTGGTCAAGCTTTTGTCCTTCGACCTCAGCCTGCTGGTGCCGATCTGCCTGGCCGCCGGAACGGTGATGTTCATGGCCACCGAGCGGCGCGCCTGGCGCCAGTTCGGCCGCATCCTGGTCGGCGTCGGCCTGCTGATCCTGTCGCTCGAGATGATCGGCGAGGCCTCCGAGCCGCTGCGCGAAAGTCGCCTGCTTCCCGTCATCGTCGATTATTTCTCCACCGACCCGGTCACCGCGTACCTGCTCGCCGCGCTGGTCACCTGGCTTTTCCACTCCAGCATCGCCGCCGTGCTGCTGCTGGTTACCCTTGCCGGCCGTGGCTTCATCCCGCCGGAACTTGGCGTCGTGCTGGTGCTCGGCGTCAATCTCGGCAGCTCCGTCATAGCGCCGCTGCTGACGCGCCATGCCGAGCCTGGCGTGCGCGTCGTGCCGATCGGCAACCTCCTGATGCGCGGCGCCGGTTCCCTGATCCTGATGATCGCCTTCCATTGGCTGAAGCCGCCGGTCGCCTACCTTGGCGCCACGGTGCCAGACCAGATCATCAACGCGCACATCCTGTTCAATTGCCTCATCCTCGTCGCCGGCATCCCGCTTGCCGGCCTCGTCTATCGCGCGTCCGAAAAGATCGTGGCGCTCGGCACGCCGGCCAAGCCGGCCGAGTCGCTCGCCAACGCCGAACTCAGCGCCCTCAACGAAAGCGCGCTCGACACGCCAGGCCAGGCGCTCGCCAACGCCACCCGCGAAGTGGTGCGCGTCTGCGAAACCGTCGAGATCATGCTGAAGCGCATCATCGAGCTTTACGAGAAGGCCGACGCCGACAAGATCGCGGCACTTGCGGCGTTGGACGATCGCGTCGACAGGAAACACGCGGCGATCAAGCTCTATCTGGCCAAGGTCAGCGCCCGCCAGCTCACCGAGGCCGAGGCGCTGCGCCATCAGGAACTGATCGGCGCCTGCGTCAAGCTGGAACAGGTCGGCGACATCATCGTGCGCAACATGCTGGCGCATGTGCAGAAGAAGCTCGACCGCGGCCTGGAGTTCACCGAGGAGGGCTGGCGCGAACTCGCCAGCTTCCATTCTTCGGTGCTGACCAATGCGCGGCTCGCCTTCAACGTGCTGGTCTCGCGCGATCCCGAAACCGCTCGCCAGCTGGTCGAGGAAAAAGACCGGCTGCGGGCACTGGAAAAGGAAGCGAGCCAGAGCCATTTCCAGCGGCTGCGCGAGGGTACCGCAAAAAGCGTCGAGACCAGTTCCATCCACCTCGACACCATCCGCGACCTCAAGCAGATCAACTCCCTGCTCGCCTCCATCGCCTATCCGGTGCTCGAGGAACAGGGCCTTTTGCGCGGATCGCGGCTGAAGGCGAGCTGAGCGCATTCCGAAATCGCATGGGCGCGGGTTCGCAATGAACTCCCGCGCCCCTACGCTCCGACCGTTACGGCACCAGTGTTATCTCGCCCGGCCGCCAGGTCTTTTCGAACCATGGCTCCAACGGGCCGTAGAGCCGGAAGATCGCGAACCAGCTCTTGCCGGGGCGGGTTTCGATCCAGTTGGCTTCCTTTCCTTCCGGCGCCTTCGGTCCGAAATAGAGGTCGACCGATCCATCGGCGTTAACGGCCATGTCGGTGTTGCGCTTGCTGTTCTTGCTCGGGAACGGCTGGCCCGTTTGCAGCTCGGAACGGGTCTGCGGATCATAGACTACGACTGACCAGAAGTCCTTGGCCGGAACGTTTGCAGGCACGTTGAGCTGATAGGTCTTGGCGCCGTCGAGCGCGTTGCTGCTCTGGTCCAGATAGGTCATCGCGTATTGGGAGCCCTTGCCGGGAATCTTCATCGCCATCGCGGGCGTGTTGACCGTGGCCAGGTAGAAGAAGTTGGTGCGTGCGTCCTTGCCGCGCCCGGAAACGCCGTCGACATCCAGCCATCTGTAGTCGGCGCCAACGAAGCCGGTCTTCCACTGGGAGCCCTCGTATATTTCGGCGCGAGGATCACGATTGCGGAACCCGATCGCGCGCGCGGTTGCGTTTGCGACCGCGACGGCTTCGGTTAGCGTCTTCGTCATCCTCTCGTCGGGCGCAAATGGCGCGCCCTTGCGGATGCCTATAGCCGCGGCGAGGCCAAGCAGTTCGGGGTCGAAAAGATCGACAGGCTCCTTCTGAATGACGTGATCCAGCTCCTTGTAGAACTCGAAATTGTTGGCGTGGATCGTGTTGTAGGGCACTTTCGAGCCGTTGAAGAACTCCATCGCCGGCGGGTTGTCTTTCTTGCCGAGCGAATAAACTTTCAGGCCCTCGCGGAACATTTTGGAGGCAGCGTCCGGCTTGCCGTCGACGAGGAAGCCGCGAAGCACCAGGAGATTCACGTAAGACGGCGAGCGGGCGATGAAGTACTCGCCGCCGTCTTTCACGTCCTTCGGCAATTCGCCGGTGTAGTCGGCGGGAACGATGAGGTATTTGCCGCCCTTGCCCTGGTCCGGGCCTGGGCTGCCCATATCGACGACGAAGCGGAAGAACGCGTCATCCACCGTGCCCGGACCCGAGCCCGGTGGAACCTCGACGACCGTCGGGCCGTCGGTTTCGAGATCCAACATAGCGAGGCAGTAGACAGTGTCGGTGTTTCCAGTGAGAAGCAGCGGGTTCGAATCCAGCAACTGGTCGAAGATGACAGCCTGGTTGCTCTTCTTCGCACCCAATTCGGCGTTGCCCAGACGAGCCGCTTCGATCGAGGCAGCCGGGACGAAGTTGAGGAAAACCTCGACCCCACGCAGGAAATCGAGATTGTCGTAGACCAGCTGCGCGGTTTCGACGGTCGGAATGCCGTCGACGAAATTCAACGTGCCGAGCCGGGTCTCGACCTTGTCGGGCGTCATGATCTGGTCGGGTATCTTCTGGTTGAAGCCGGGTGTGTTCTGCGCGTGCGCCGTCGCGATCGCGAGCACGCTGACGAAGGCCGTCGAGATGATAAATCGTTTGTCGAAAAGGTTCATGGCTGCGTTCCCTGGTGCGTGCCCTTCCGTAGCGGCATGGAGAGATGGATACGCGCCGGCCGAAAGGGTCGCTATCGGAATCCTGCAAGAGCGCACGCGCCTCGCAAGGCCTCGCGGGAACAACTATTGTCGAGTGGCCGTCGATTTCTGCGAAGCCATTTGATACTGTTGCCGCGGTCGTTGCGCTGGAGGGGTGCCGTGACGAGTTTACAGGGGAACTACGGCCGCCAGGTGGAAATTCTCGCCGCCTTCGAGTCCCGCTATTCGGACTTCGACATGATGGCCGACAGCGTGATCGCTTGGGACCAGAAATACGATCACATCGGCCGCGGTCCTTTCGAGGGCCGTTTGAGCCAGGTGGTGCTGAACACCCTTCAGGGTCGGTCGCGTCCGATGGAAGCCCGGCATCATGCAGCGTGGCAGCGCGCCGACGCACTCCTGGGTCATCGCTTTTCCGACCGCCGCCGAAGGATCGCTACATGTGCGCGGACAGCAGGTCGGCCAGGGCCAGCCGATCCTGGTCGGGCCATGCGAGGACATTGCGTTCATCGCCAACGGGTCGACCGAGCTCGCGCTTGCTGCCATTCCCGTCGGACAGATCGAGCATTGGATGCAGGTCCGCAGAGGTGCGCCCGGGCTTGACCGGAAATATCTCAACCGGCCGTGGGCGATCCGCAAGCGCGAGGTTGTCCAGCGAGGATTCAAACTGGCGAAGCTGTTGAAGGCGCTGATGAGCAGAGCCGACGGCGATGCCTCGCCGGACATGCTCGCGGCGATCGAAAGCCAGGTTGTCGACGTCGTCCTGGGGATTGTGCCGGCAACCGATGTGGCTGAACCCCTCCACAGGCGTGCGCGCGTCGCCATGAAACTGCGCGACATTCTGATGGGCAGTGTCGAGACGCCGCCGAACATAAGCGCCATGTGCGAAGCGCTCGGCGTGAGGGAGCGGACACTTTTTCTGACCTGCACCGAGGCGTTCGGCCGGCCACCCAAGGCGTTGCTGCTGGAACTGCGTCTCAACGCCGTGCGCCGCGCGCTCGCTCATCCCTCGGGCGAACGGACCGTGACGGGCGTCGCGTCGCGCTTCGGTTTCTGGCATTTCGGCGAGTTCTCGGCCGAGTACAAGCGCCAATTCGGCGAACTGCCGTCCGCGACCCTGTCGAAGGCGCTCGGAACGTCTCTCCGGAACTAGCGGAAGCCTGTGGGGGCTCTGCGGCGGCTTCCTGAGCCATCCGGACCGGCTTGGGATGCGAAGATCGAGGCATTTCCGCTTGCGTCGGTATAGGACGATGATTTAGGGGACCCACTCTTTCGCGACCGCCGGTCGTGTCGCAGCCCCCAAAAATCTCCCAAGTTGAAAAAGCATGATCCGTCTCGAAAATATCGGCAAGCAGAACGGCAAGCAGATCGTCTTCATCGAGGCTTCGGCGACGATCCAGCGCGGCGAGAAGGTCGGCCTCGTCGGCCCCAACGGCGCCGGCAAGACCACGCTCTTCCGCATGATCACCGGCGAGGAACAGCCCGACGAGGGCCAGGTCTCGATCGATCGCGGCGTCACAATCGGCTATTTCAGCCAGGATGTCGGCGACATGTCCGGCCGTAGCGCGGTCGCCGAGGTCATGGACGGCATCGGCCCGGTGAGCGCGCTCGCGGCTGAAATGGCCGACCTCGAAGCCGCCATGGGCGATCCGGACCAGGCCGACCGGATGGACGACATCATCGCCCGCTATGGCGAGGTGCAGCACAAGTTCGACGAGTTGGACGGCTACGCGCTGGACGGCCGCGCCCGCGAGGTGCTCGACGGGCTGGGTTTCAGCCAGGAAATGATGGGCGGCGATGTCGGCAAGCTCTCGGGCGGCTGGAAGATGCGTGTGGCGCTGGCGAAGATCCTGCTGATGCGGCCCGACTTCATGCTGCTCGACGAGCCGTCGAACCATCTCGACCTCGAAAGCCTGATCTGGCTTGAAAACTTCCTCAAGGGTTTCGACGGCGCGATCCTGATGACCTCGCACGACCGCGAGTTCATGAACCGCATCGTCGGCAAGATCGTCGAGATCGACGCCGGCGCGCTCACCTCTTATTCGGGCGACTACGAATTCTACCGCCAGCAGCGCGCCATCGCCGAAGTGCAGCAGCAGGCGCAGTTCGAGCGCCAGCAGGCGATGCTCGCCAAGGAGATCGCCTTCATCGAGCGGTTCAAGGCGCGCGCCAGCCACGCCGCGCAGGTGCAGAGCCGCGTCAAGAAGCTGGACAAGATCGACAAGGTCGAGCCGCCGAAGCGCCAGCAGACGGTGCGCTTCGAGTTCCAGCCGGCCCCCCGCTCGGGCGAGGACGTCGCCACGCTGAAAGGCGTCCACAAGAGTTATGGCACGCGCCGCATCTATGATGCGCTCGACTTCCAGATCCGCCGGCGCGAGCGCTGGTGCGTCATGGGCGTCAACGGCGCGGGCAAGTCCACCCTGCTGAAGTTGGTCGCCGGAGCCGCGGAACCCGACGACGGCACCGTTGCGCGCGGCCCCAGTGTCAAGATGGGCTATTTCGCGCAGCACGCCATGGAACTGCTCGACGGCGAACGCACCGTGCTGCAGTCGCTCGAGGATTCGTTCCCGCAGGCAGGCCAGGCGCCCTTGCGCGCGCTCGCCGGCTGCTTCGGCTTCTCCGGCGACGAGATCGAGAAGAAATGCCGCGTGCTCTCGGGCGGCGAGAAGGCGCGGCTGGTGATGGCCAAGATGCTGTTCGACCCGCCGAATTTCCTCGTGCTGGACGAGCCGACCAACCATCTCGACATCGCCACCAAGCAGATGCTGATCGAGGCGCTGTCGCGCTACGAGGGCGCCATGCTGTTCGTCAGCCACGACCGGCATTTCCTTGCAGCACTCTCGAACCGCGTGCTGGAACTCACGGAAGACGGCATGCAGGCGTATGGCGGCGGCTATACGGAATATGTCGAGCGCACCGGTCAGGAAGCTCCCGGCCTGCGCAGCTGATCATTCATTTCGGTGGGCGCCCTGGCTGCACCGCCCGTGTGAGCAGCATCCTTCCCTGCAGAAAAACTAAAGCCTGGCCCAAGATTTATGGATTGCCCGGCAGCGGCGTGCATGGTCTGTGGCCAGTCTGCCACCATCCGGCTCGAAAGATCATGTCGCTTCCGCTGATAGCCTTGTTCATTGCCGCTTTCGCCTTCGGCACCACGGAGTTCGTCATCGCCGGCGTGCTGCCGCAGGTGGCGGAAGGGCTGGGCGTCAGCGTGCCGACCGCCGGCTACCTTGTTTCCGGCTACGCCCTCGGCATCGCCATCGGCGGGCCGTTGCTGACGCTCGCCACCGCGAGAGTGCCGCGCAAGACGCTGCTGCTCTGCCTGATGGTGGTGTTCTGCGCCGGCCAGGCCGCCTGCGCGCTGGCGCCCGATTTCGCGGCCATGCTGTCGATCCGCATCGCCGTCGCGGTCGCGCACGGCGCCTATTTCGGCGTTGCCATGGTGGTGGCGGTCTCCCTGGTGCGCGAAGACCAGCGCGGCATGGCGGTTGCGCTCATCCTGGCTGGCCTCACCGTTTCCGGCATCGTCGGCGTTCCGGCCGGCACCGCGATCGGCAATGTCTGGGGCTGGCGCGCGACCTTCTGGGCGATGTTCGTGCTGGGCATCGTCGCAGCACTGGCGATGATCGCCTTGTTGCCGCGCACCGCCGGCAGTTCCAGGCCGCCGGCCGGATTGCGGAGCGAGGTGCGGGTCTTGGGCCGCCAGCAGGTGTGGACGTCGCTTATCCTGATGCTGATGCTGATGCTCTGCCAGTTCGTGCCTTACACCTATATCGCGCCGCTGTTGCAGCAGGTGACCGGTCTCGACGCGGCGTTCGTGCCGTGGGTGTTGCTGCTCAACGGCATCGGCGCCACGCTCGGCGTCTTCATCGGCGGCAAGCTCTCCGACCACAGGCTGATGCCGTCGCTCATCACCATGCTGGCCTTGCAAGGCGTGGTGCTGGCAACGATCTACCTGGTCAGCCCCTACCCGCTGCCCATGGTGGCGGCGCTGACGCTGTGGGGCGGCCTCAACTTCGCGGTCGGCACGCCGATCCAGACCCGTATCCTGAGCTGGACCGCCGACGCTCCGAATCTCGCGTCCTCGCTCATTCCGTCCGGCTTCAACGTCGGCATCGCGCTTGCCGCCTTCGTCGGCGCGATGATGCTCAACGCCGGCTATTCCTACCGCAGCCTGCCGCTGCTCGGGGTCGCCGCGATGGTCGTCGCGACAGTCGTCGCGCTTTCGTCCTGGATCGCCGAGCAGCGCCGCGGCCTCACCCCGCCCCAGCCTGTGGGTGCGGCGGAATAAGCGTCAGAGCGTAATCCGGAACCGCAGGCTTTCGCCGCCGCCATAAACCGGCAGCTTGTGAAAGCGTTCGACCAGAACGCCGGCATTGGCGGTGACCACCTTCTGCGACGGCAGGTTGTCGGCCTCGGTGGTGATCTCGACATAATCCAGTCCCACCGCCCTCGCCTCCGGCAGCAGCAGGCCGAGCGCCCTTGTTGCGTAGCCGAGCCGGTGTTTCCATGGCACCACGGTGTAGCCGATATGGCCGAGCACGTGCGGCGGCAGTTCCGACGTGCCGTTCTGCCAGCGCAGCTGGATCGAACCGCTGAATTCGCCGTCCCACATCCAGCGGATGAAACCCGGCAGCCGCGGCACCTGCGTGCCGTCCGGCAGCGTGATCGGCTTGCCGCTCGCCTGCGGATCGTCGAGGCTGTCTACGAACGCGGCCGCATCATCGGCGATCGCATCCCGATGCTCCCGCGCGATCTCCGCGCTGCGGATGCTCGCGGGCGACCAACCGCGCTGGAGGGCGTCGACATAGGACGGCAGGTATTCGGCGGCGGGTTTGACGAGCTGCATCGGCATGAATTCGAGCGAGGGTTACGGGTGGGCTTTTTGCTAAAACCGTCATCGTGGACAATATCCAGAAGCGGGAAGCGAACGAGCCAGGTCGACCCGCCGGACCGTCATTGCAGCAGGCCTTTCACCAAGGCCGCCGGCTTTGCCGATATCCGTCAGCTCTCCAACCCTTCGAGCAGCGTGAGGAGAGCGGCGTCCAGGGGATTCGGTCCGACCTTTTCGAGCCGAAACAAACCTTCCATGGTCAACATCGTGATGCCATGGACTTGCGCCCAACAGGCTCCCGCGCGACCCCGCACTTCGCGCTTGCGCAGCACGCCCTCGGCCTCGCCCCGCTCCAGCAATGCGATCACCACGCCAAGCGGCGCGAGCGCCCTTTCGCTCAAATGCACGTCGGCTGCGTTGCCGGCCTCCGCGCTGAACATAAGCCGGTAGAGACCCGGATTTGACGTTCCAAACCGAACATAGGCCCGGCTGACGGCGAGAAATTCGTCGCGCCAGGAATTTGCCCCCCTTGGCTTCGCCGTTGCCATCGCCTTATGCAGTCTGTCGAATCCCAGTAGCGCCATTTCGGAAAGCAGGGCGGCTTTGTCCGGAAAGTGCTTGTAAGGAGCCGCATGGCTGACGCCGGCGCGGCGGGCTACCTCCCTCAGAGTGAACTGCCAGCCCTTCTCCTCGAGCAGCATTGCCATGGCGGTCTCGATGATCGCGTGCCTCAGATTTCCGTGATGATACGGGCGATCGGTGGCTTCCTGCATGTTGCCTCACAAAGTTGTCATCAGAAACATTGTTGACATCGCCTACTTCCAAGCCTATGTCAATGCGCGGAAGTTAACACTGTCAACATTGGAACAAGGCCATGAAATACTTCAATCGGAGCGCCACGGCGCGCAACTTCATCGGTGGTCTCGCGGCCATCTATCTGACCACAACTCCCCTGCATGCCGGCGAACTGTCGGCCATGGCGGGCGAAAGCATTGACCTCGGCCGTTTTCACGGCGTCGTCTACTTTACCAGCGAAAATGACGGCTTTCGGGTAGTCGCGACGATCGCGGACGGAGAGGCCGGCTTGCCGATGCGCTTCTCGGCCACACTCGCCGACAATCACACGACCACGATATCCGTGCCGGGCGAATTGGGCGAAGCTGCCCACAGCCTCGAAATCTCACGCTCCGGCGACAAGCTTACCGTCAAGGAGGTCGGCTTCGCCTCCAGCCCCGAAATGCAGGCCACTGCCGAATAAGGGCCTGGTCAGGTCCGTTTCAGAATCGCAGACGCCGACATGGAGTTCTACCCATGTTGGCGCCGGCGTTATCCCGGAACGCCCTACTGCAGCAGGCTTTTCACCACGCCGCTGGCCTTGCCGAAATCCATCTGGCCGACATATTTTTCCCTGAGCGCCGCCATCACGCGGCCCATGTCCCTGACACCGGCAGCACCCGTCTCGGCGATGACGTCGCGGATCGCCTGCTGGGTCGCGGCGTCGTCCATCTGGGTCGGCAGGAAGCCGCGGATGATCTCGATCTCGGACCGCTCCTTGGCCGCGAGTTCCGGGCGGTTGCCGTCGTCGAAAGCCTTTGCCGATTCCTCGCGCTGCTTCACCATCTTGGCCAGGATCTGCATCACCTCGTCGTCGGTGGCGGCAGGCTTGCCGGTGCCGCGATTGGCAATGTCGCGATCCTGGATCGCCGCGTTGACGAGCCGCAACGTGCCGCTGCGTTCCCGGTCGCCGCTCTTCAGCGCCGTCTTGAGGGCATCGGTGATCTTGTCGCGCATCGGTTTTGTCCTGAATGGTGCGTTCCTGCAGGTCCTGATAAACCACTGCCGGCAAACCTCAAAGAGGGCACGGCATGTACGTCCTGAAGCGCGGCATCAAGAAAGACCCTCAGAGACGCTGGAACCTGCCCGACCGCATTTTCTTTGGTTACGGCGCCTGCCATATCCTCGCGGGCGCCTTCCTCGAACGCCCGCCCCTCGCCGGCTTCCACGCCGAGCGCATCGTTCCAGGCGAAGGCTTCTCCGGGAACCATATCTATGTCACCGACGGCGCCGTCGCCTTCGACTATCACGGCTACTCCAGCCGCGAGCGGCTGCTGGAGCATCATCGAAAGGGATGGTCGGGTCTCCATGAGGGATGGAATTGCGCTATAGAGCGCGTCGATTTCCATTTGCTGGACACGACCGAACTGAACCGGCGAAAGATGCTGGGGCCTGACCAATACCTGCATGATCCCGTCGCGCGCGCACTCCGGTTCATCGAGCGCATGGACCACGCGGAAGCCGCGGCGAGAGCACTGCGAACGACCTTGGTGGCCGAATTCCATGGAGGCTGGAAAGCCGAGTTCAAATCGGCCGCCGCCGATTGACCGTTCCGGCGGCTTACCCTATGTGGAGGCCTTGCATGAACTGGATTCTGCTTGTGCACGGAGGTCGCGAAATGCCGTCCCGTGCCTTTTGCCGCGCACCCGCCAGCGGGAAACGTTCACGCACGCACGTTTGATGGAGAGCCGCCATGGCCGCGACGACTGCCCCCTGGACGACCGAAATCCCCACCGCCCTGCTCGTGCTGGCTGACGGCACCGTCATCGAGGGGCGCGGACTGGGCGCTGCCGGCACCGCAGTTGCCGAGGTGTGCTTCAACACCGCGCTCACCGGCTACCAGGAAATACTCACCGATCCCTCCTACGCCGGCCAGATCGTCACCTTCACCTTTCCGCACATCGGCAATGTCGGCACCAACGACGAGGATATCGAGGACCTGACCCCGGCGGCTCGCGCCGGCGCCGTCGGCGCCGTGTTCAAGGCCGACGTCACCAACCCGTCGAACTATCGCGCCGCCGGCCACCTCGACCAGTGGCTGAAGCGGCGCGGCATCGTCGCCATGTCGGGCATCGACACCCGCGCGCTGACCGCGCTGATCCGCGAGAAGGGCATGCCGAACGCCGTCATCGCTCACGCGCCCGACGGCAAGTTCGACATCGACGACCTGAAACGCCAGGCCAGGGCCTGGACGGGCCTTGTCGGCCTCGACCTCGCCAAGGAGGTCACCTCCGGCCAGAGCTCGACCTGGCATGAGACGCCGTGGGTCTGGGACGAAGGCTATGGAACCCAGGGCGAGCCCACCATGCAGGTGGTGGCGATCGACTACGGGGTGAAGCGCAACATCCTGCGGCTTTTGACCGGGCTCGGCGCCGAGGTCACCATCGTGCCGGCGACAACGGCCGCCGAAGACATCGTCGCCATGAAGCCGGATGGTGTCTTCCTGTCGAACGGCCCCGGCGACCCGGCCGCCACCGGCGAATATGCCGTGCCGGTGATCCAGGACCTCTTGAAGACAGGCCTGCCGATGTTCGGCATCTGCCTCGGCCACCAGATGCTGGCGCTCGCCGTCGGCGGCAAGACCGAGAAGATGCACCAGGGCCACCACGGCGCCAACCACCCGGTCAAGGATCACACCACCGGCAAGGTCGAGATCGTCTCGATGAACCACGGCTTCGCGGTCGACTCCAAGTCGCTGCCCGACGGTGTTGAAGAGACTCACGTTTCGCTGTTCGACGGCTCGAACTGCGGCATCGCCCTGACGGGCAAGCCGGTGTTCTCGGTCCAGCACCACCCGGAAGCCTCGCCCGGCCCGCAGGATTCGCACTATCTCTTCCGCCGCTTCGTCAATTTGATCCGCGAAAAGAAGGGCGAGCCGGCACTGGCGGAATGACTGCCTGCGGAAAAGTTTGCCGCTGGCGCGCCCCTTCTTAGTTCAAATTTTGCTGAACAATGGCGCCGGCCATTGATCCGGCTTTCGAATTTCCATAGATCGGGAGCATGAAATTGCTGCATCCCGATCCCGGGCAGATCGAGTTACCGCTGGTGCTTGCAGCGCTCAGCGATCCCACCCGCCTGTCGATCATCCGCCAACTTGCCGAGGACGGCGAATCCATGTGCCGGCGGCTCGACTTCGCTTCGAAATCCAATCTGAGCTACCATTTCGCCAAGCTGCGCGAGGCGGGTATAACCCGCACGAGGATCGAAGGCACCGCCCGTTACATCTCGCTCCGGCGCGACGACCTTGACGCTCGCTTCCCCGGCCTGCTGGATTCGGTCATCACGGCCGCCGCTGCCTATCCAAGGATCATGGAAGCCGAGCCGGTCAACGGTAAATGACGCCACAACCGGCCACGCTCAGTGCATCGCCTCCGGCGCATGCATGCGTTCGACCTCCTTGGGCGTCGGCCGGGCGACCATGGTGACGAAGACCACCAGCGACAGCACCAGGAAGACGCCACCCAGCAGATAGGGCGCGCCCCCGAAGACCACCGGCGCGGCCGGCCCTGTGAACCAGGAGAAGATCGCCGTGTAGAGCAGCGGCGTGATAATCGACGTGAGCGAGAAGATCGACGTCATCGCCCCCTGCAACTCGCCTTGCGCCGACGGCGGCACCTTGGCGGCGGCAAGGCTGCGCAGCGGCGGATCGGCCAGCGCCT
Source organism: Mesorhizobium sp. ZC-5 (assembly GCF_025753855.1). GTDB lineage: Bacteria > Pseudomonadota > Alphaproteobacteria > Rhizobiales > Rhizobiaceae > Neomesorhizobium. The sequence continues at coordinate 92,679 of NZ_JAOWPT010000012.1, read as the reverse complement.
CCAGGCAGCCGGCAACGATGACCGCATAGATCATCCAGCCCTGCCAGGCGAAGGCATAGCCAAATGCGCTGGCTGCCGTGAAGGTCAGTCCGATGGCCGCGGTTCGCCACTCGCCGATCCCCGGGATGACCCGCGGCAGCACCACCGCCATGACGATGGCGCCGCACAGGCCGAATGCGCCAAGCGAAAAGCCGATCTGCTGCTCGCTCCAGCCATAGCGGTAGCTGCTCACGAACGACCAGACCGCCGGATACATCATGTGGCCGAGCGTCATCAGGAAGAATACCGCCAGTATGCTGCCGATGCCCGGGTAGTTGCGCATCTGCTTCAGCGAGCCGAGCGGATTGGCGCGGCGCCAGTCGAAGGCGCGTCGGTGATGTTTTTCCAGCGTTTCCGGCAGCAGGAAATAACCGACGACGAAGTTCAGGAACGCCAGGCCCGCGGCGAAATAGAACGGCACCCGCGGCCCGAAAGTGCCGAGCAGCCCGCCCAGGACCGGGCCGATGACGAAGCCGATGCCGAAGGCGATGCCCAGCAGGCCGAAATTCTTGGCCCGGTTCTCGTCGGTGCTGACGTCGGCGATGAAGGCCGACGCGGTGGAGTAGCTGGCGCCGCTGATGCCGGCCAGGATGCGGCCGATGAACAGCATCGGGTACGACCACGCGATCGCGCAGATCAGGTTGTCGATCGCGAAGGTGAACACCGACGCCAAAAGGACGGGCCGGCGGCCGAAGCGGTCGGACAGGCCGCCGATAACGGGCGCGAACACGAATTGCATCGCCGCGTAGGCGAAAAACAGCCAGCCGCCCTCGATCGCAGCGCCGCTGATGCTGACGCCGCTCAGTTCCTGCAGATAAGCCGGCAGCACCGGCATGATGATGCCGAAGCCTATGACGTCGAGCAGCAGCGTCGTGAAAACGAGCGCAAGGCCCCGTTTGGCGGTTTTTTCGTCGACCATGGAAAAACTCTGGTTGTTGCGGCCGCCCGGGGCAAAGCGGAAGTCGCTTATAGACGAGTCATCCCACAGGAACAATGCATGAACGCCGCAAAGCGGTTGTACCAGCGCCTATCCGCAATTTCGGACACTTGCCACGAGAGCTGCGCCCGCCGCGGGCAGCACAGCTCCGCGGTGTGCGCGGCCTCAGATCGGGTTGTTGAACGTATCGCAGTCCGACAGCTTGCCGCTCTTGAAGCCCCGCGCGAACCAGGTCTGGCGCTGCTCAGAGGTGCCGTGATTGAAGCTTTCCGGCACCACATAACCTTGCGTGCGCCGCTGCAGCGTGTCGTCGCCGATCTGTTGCGCCGCGTTCAGCGCTTCCTCGATGTCGCCCTCCTCAAGGATGCCCTTCTGCGCGGTGAAGTGACCCCACACGCCGGCAAAGCAGTCCGCCTGCAACTCGACGCGCATCGACATCTGGTTGGCTTCGCCCTCGCTCATCGACTGCCGCATCTGGTTGAACTTGGGCAGCACGCCGATCAGGTTCTGCACGTGATGGCCTACCTCGTGGGCGATCACGTAAGCCTGCGCGAAGTCGCCCGAGGCGCCGAACTGCCGGTCGAGTTGGTCGAAGAAGGAGGTGTCGAGATAGACCTTCTGGTCGCCCGGGCAATAGAACGGCCCGGATGCCGAAGACGCAAAGCCGCAGGCCGACCGGATCTGTCCGGAAAACATCGTCAGCGTCGGTTCCTTGTAGGTTTCGCCCTCGGCCTGGAAGACGCCTTTCCAGACGTCCTCGGTCTCGGCCAGCACCGTCGAGACGAACTGCTTCATCTCGTCCGAGGCAGGCGCATTCGTCTCCGTCACGTTGCCGCCGCCGCCCGGAGCCTGCGCGGAGGGGTCGCCGCCGGCGAGTATCTGCATCGGGTCGATGCCGCAGGCCTTCAGCACGAAGAACAGGACGACCAGGATGATGATGCCGGACAGCCCGCCACCGCCGCGCACACCAGGCCCTATGCGGATGCGGCCCGGTCCGCCGCGCCCGAAACCGCCGGGAAGCCCGCCGCCTTGTCCGCGCGCGTCCTCGACATTGTCACTTTGACGGCGGCCTCTCCAAAGCATCGTGAACCTCTTGGCGCGGTTTTCCGGGTCCGCCGGGCTGAACCACTCAATCCGGCGGACCGAAACCAATAACTAGCCCAACGGTTGCATCAAGTCACAGGGTTTTTCGACGGGCCGCTGCGTTGGCAAAACCGTTCCGCATGCCCGCTTGACCAATCCATATCCCGTCGGTTATACGTCAATCAATAGCCAGCGGGTTATCAATCCGAATGCCGAATACTCACGACGCGCTCTTCAGAACACTCGCCGATCCGACCAGGCGGGCTCTCTTCGAGCGATTGTGCCGCGAAGGCGAGCAGACGGTCGGCGCGCTGACGGCGCGGGCCGGGGTCTCGCAACCGGCCGTGTCGAAGCATCTCGGCGTTCTCAAGCAGGCCGGGCTGGTGCGCGACCGCCACGCAGGCCGCCAGACGCACTACAGCGCGCAGCTCGGTGCGCTGGCTCCGCTGGTCGACTGGACAAAAGAAATGGCCGGGTTTTGGGAAACCCGGTTCGACGACCTCGAAAACCTGCTGAACAGAATGGACCAATGAACGAAACGCCGCCCGAAACCCTCTCCGTCATCGTCGAACGGGAGATACCGCATCCGCCGGAAAAGATCTGGCGCGCGCTCACGCAATCACACCTGATCGAGGAGTGGATGATGAGGAACGACTTCAAGCCGGAGACGGGAAGCCGCTTCAATTTCAGCGCAAACTGGGGCGGCGTCGACGGTCAGGTCCAGACGGTCGAGCAGAACAAAACGCTGAGCTACACATGGGACACCAAGGATTTGAAGAGTGTCATCACCTGGACGCTCACCCCAACGAGCACGGGGACCCATCTGCGCATGGAACAGTCCGGGTTCCGGCCTGATCAGCGGTCTTTCTACCGGGGCGCCACGGCCGGGTGGCCGCAGTTCCTTGCCGCCCTGGAGCAGGTGCTGGCCCGGATGGACTGAGGCCGGCGCAATTCAAGGCGGTGCCCTGCCGGGGCGGACCGCGAACATCAGAAAATGGAGTGAGTACCGATGAAGATCAAACTGACCAGCGTCTATGTGGACGACCAGGACAAGGCCCTGCGCTTCTACACCGAAGTGCTGGGCCTCGCCAAAAAAACCGATGTCAGCCAGGGGCAATACCGCTGGCTCACCGTGGCCTCGGCGGAAGACCCGGACGGACCGCAGCTGCAGCTTGCGCTCGACGACAACCCGGCGGCCAAGGCCTACCAGCAGGCCATGTTCAGCCAAGGCCAGCCTACGCTCATGCTCCACACAGACGACGTCAGGCGCGACCACGAGCGCATGAAAACGGCCGGCGCCGAGTTCGCCATGCCGCCGACCGACGTGACCGGCGCGACCATCGCGCAGGTCAACGACGGCTGCGGCAACCTCGTCCAGATCATCCAGCCGGCCTGGTAGGCGGGCGCTTCAGCGCCGATCGGCCAAATCAACCAGGGACGTCACCATGAACATTGTCTTGTGGGTTCTCCAAAGCCTTCTCGCCGCGCATACCGCCATAGGCGCGGTCTGGAAGTTTTCCAATTCCGAGCAAACCGTGCCTTCGCTGAGCGCAATTCCCCACGCCGTCTGGCTGGGCATGAGCGTCGTTGAACTGCTTTGCGCCGTGGCCCTGGTCCTCCCGGCGCTCTATAAGCCGATGGGTTTCGCGGTCCCGATCGCAGCGGCCATCATAGCCGCGGAAATGCTGCTCTTTTGCGTGTTGCATATCTTTTCCGGCGACCCGAACTACGGTCCCATGATTTATTGGCTCGTCGTGGCTGCCATATGCGCGTTCATCGCCTACGGCAGGCTTGTGCTGAAACCTCTTTAGGAGCCGTTGAAATGGCCGGTAAGACCAGTCCAGGGAAGGCCGAGCGCCCATCGCGCGCCGTCCACAAACAACCCGCCCCTGCCAGGCAGAAGGGAGGCAAAGGCAAGCAGTCCACGACATCCGGGAGCAAGGAGGGCAAAGCACAGCCGGTCCTCCTGTCCGGCGGCAACCCGCAGATCACCAAGGGCTACGGCGACGCCCCGGTGCAGGCCTACATCGCGGCCATGCCGGGCTGGAAAAGCGAGGTCGGGCGCCGCCTCGACGCGCTGATCGAGCGCGCCGTGCCCGGCGTGCGCAAGGCGGTCAAGTGGAACTCGCCTTTCTATGGCGTCGAGGACGACCTCTGGTTCCTCAGCCTGCATTGCTTCACGAAATACGTGAAGGTGACCTTCTTCCGCGGCACGTCGCTTGATCCCGTCCCGCCGGGCACATCAAAGCATCCGGAAGTGCGCTACCTCGATATCCACGAGGGCCAACTCGACGAAGCCCGGTTCGCCGCCTGGGTGAAGCAGGCGAGCAAACTGCCTGGCGAGAAGATGTGAGCGGGTGCGTGAGCGGCGTGGCGCGAATAGGCGCCATAATCAGCCCGTAAGCCAAGAAAGGCCGCTGCCTGTCATACTTCCTGAATTAACAGCCAAAAAAGTGGCGTGCAAAGCAGCGATTGATTAGTTTTCATTCGGGATCGTCACCATCTGAACGCGGTTTGCATTGGTGCACCACTGGCGTGATATAGATGGTGCTGTCTTCTTTCTGCGGCGGGGGGCCGGGTGAATATCTGCTACAAGTGCATCGGTGACACTGCCCTCAGCGCCGAGATGCGCTCGGAAGGCAACCGTGCAGTTTGCGAATTTTGTAGCAGACGTCGCAAGTCCATCACTCTTAATGATCTTGCCTGCCGCGTCCGCGAAGTCATAGACGAGCACTACCAGCATCACCAGGATGAGTGGGGTGCAGATGATGGCCAGCCCGTAGTCTACCTTATCGCCGACCTGCTCAATTGCGAGAAAGAGGTCGCGGAAGCCGTTCGCGATAAAATCTCTGACGATACCGCGTGGGAGGCCCATGAAGGGGGATACTCAGATCCATTTGGCAGTGAGGCTTGCTATATCGAAAAGGCTGCCGACATCTATGATTTCCAAGAAACATGGGAGTTCTTCATTCGCGAAATCCGAACACGAGCGCGGTATTTCAGTAAGGAAGGACAGAGCGCGCTAGAGCAAATTTTTGGCGATCTCACTGAGCTTAAGACGTGGTCCGGTGAGCCTGTCATCAAAATGATCAGTTCCGGTACGGACGAGGCGTTCCTTTACCGAGGGCGCATCGCCTTTTCTGAGGCTGAACTCGAAGAGATGCTGAGATCGCCAGTCAGGGAACTAGGACCACCGCCGTCGAGATTCGCAAGACCGGGGCGGATGAACGCCAAGGGCATCTCAATGTTCTACGGCGCTCAGGAGAAGGACACATGTATTGCGGAAGTCCGAGCGCCGGTAGGAAGTCACGTTGTCATAGGCCGCTTCGAGATAATACGAGAACTACGGCTCCTTGATCTTGATAAGCTAAACAGCATCTATGCGCAGATCAGCGTCTTCGATGCTCGCTATCGCACCGTCGTCGGACGCATCCGATTCTTCCGACGGTTGGTGGAAGAGATCAGCAAGCCGATCATGCCGCGCGATGAGGAAGATGAGTACCTTATCACACAGACCGTCGCGGAATTTCTGGCGACCAACGTCACGCCCACGCTGGATGGCATCCTCTTCTCCTCTGCACAAATGGGAGGTGATGGACGTAACGCAGTGCTCTTCCATCATGCCAGCGGTGTGGAGCCCTACTCGCTGCCAACTGGAACGAAAATTACAGCCAACATGGGTTGGATCACAGACGAGGACGCAGACGACAGCATTGCGATCTGGGAAACGACACCGCGTCCTCCTTTGGTAGTCGCTAAGAAGAAGGAAAGAAAGAAGCGGCCCTCAGTGTTCGACTTTGGCTCATCAATCATTGACCGGGAAACATATTCAGAGATCGAGGACCTCGTTCCTCCCAATCCGCGCTTAAGACTTCTCGTGAGCGACATAGAAGTCGTACGAATCCGGGGGGTGCGTTATGACGCTATCCAGCGCCGCGTAAATAGATACCGAAGTGCCGAAGGCGACGATGAAATCTTAGGCATTCCAGACACATTCACGTATTTCGCGTACGGCTCCAACATGAGTACAGATCGGCTTCGTTATCGAATTTCACGTTGCCGGGCGAAGGGTATCGCATCGTTGGTCGGGCACGAACTCCGGTTCCACAAAGCCAGCAAGGACGGCTCCGCAAAATGCGACGCTTTTGAAACCAGCGATCTCGCCTCGGTCGTGGTCGGCGTGCTTTTTGACGTACCTCTTTCCGATAAGACTGTCTTGGATAAGGCCGAGGGCCTTGGCAGCGGTTACGATGACGCCAAGGTAACCGTTATCGATGCTGATGGGCTTCCTGTCGAAGCGATCACGTATGTTGCCAGCCCGAAATCCATCACCACCGGCCTCAAGCCCTACGACTGGTACAAGGACTTCGTTGTACAAGGCGCGGTCGAACACGATCTGCCGGAAGCGTACGTGAACCGCTACATCCGTTCAGTTGCAGCTATCGCCGATCCCGATCAAGACCGTACTCAAAAGCGCGTCGCTGAGGTCGCAAAGGAACCCAAGTTCAGGTCAGACCTGTGAGGTGGCAGCATGATAACCGAGTCGTTCCGCCGACAACAAACCACGAAGAGGCTACAAGAAGACCGGTTCGACGGAAGCAACCACAGGCCCTCCCTCCCAACTTATCGATGCGAGGATCAGGAAGCCGGCGACTGGCGGGGCGAGACGCTCGCCCGGGTCAAGGAAGCCGACGTGCAAGAAGCAGGCCAGCAAATTGCCCGGCGAGAAGATGTGAGCGGTGCGTGAGCGGACTTTCGTCGTCGGCCCGGCATATCTTACTGTGACCGGATCCGCCGTTTGAGTCCCGCATCATGAGCCGCTTCTGGAGTTCCGTTGTCCATGGCCTGACGCCCTACGTGCCCGGCGAGCAGCCCAGGCTGGATGGCCTCGTCAAGCTCAACACCAACGAGAACCCTTACGCACCGTCGCCCCGCGTTCTTGCCGCGATCGCCTCTGCTACGGATCGCCTGCGCCTCTACCCCGATCCCCGCGCGACCGCGCTGCGCGAGGCGATCGCGGCCCGCTACGATGTCGCGCCGGAGGAGGTGTTCGTCGGCAATGGCTCGGACGAGGTTCTGGCCCATATCTTCCAGGCGCTGCTGAAGCATGATGCGCCGTTGCTGTTCCCCGACATCACCTACAGTTTCTACCCGGTCTACTGCGGCCTGTACGCAATCCGCTACGAAGAGGTGCCGCTCGATGCCGCGATGCGGGTGCGGATCGCCGACTTCCAGCGGCCATGCAGCGCCATCCTCCTGCCCAATCCGAACGCCCCCACCGGGATTGCGCTTCCGCGCGAGGCGATCGAGGCGCTGGTGACCGAACATCCGGACCAGCTGGTGGTTGTCGACGAGGCTTACGTCGACTTCGGCGCCGAGAGCGCCGTGTCGCTGGTCGCGCGCCACGACAATTTGCTGATCGTCCAGACCCTCTCCAAGTCGCGGGCGCTCGCCGGACTGCGCGTGGGCTTCGCCATCGGCCAACGGCCTTTGATCGAGGCCCTGGAACGGGTGAAGGACAGCTTCAACTCCTACCCTCTCGATTGCCTGGCCATCGCGGGCGCGGTCGCGGCCATGGAGGACGATGCATGGTTTGAGGAAACGCGCGCACGCATCATTGCGAACCGCCAATCGCTGGTCCAGTCCCTCTCCGAGCTGGGCTTCGAGGTTCTGCCATCCATGGCGAACTTCGTCTTCGCGCACCATGCCAGCCACCGCGGCGCTGATCTCGCCGCCCGACTTCGCGAGCACGGCGTTCTGGTGCGGCATTTTCAGAAGCCTCGGATCGAAGACTTCCTGCGCATCACGGTCGGGACGGAGGATCAGTGCAAGCGCTTGATTGCGGTGGCGCGTGATTTGATCTGATCCCCGCGCCTGTTTCTCCGTCAATGCAGGCTGGCGATGGCGTCCAGCCTGGTCTTGTGCGCCGCCGCGAGCGTCAGTCCCGCGGCCGAAACGTTCTCGTGCAGGTGCGCACGCCGGGAGGTTCCGGGAATGAGCAGGATGTTCGGACTGCGCTGCAACAGCCATGCGAGGGCGACAACCTGCGGCGATTTCCCGATTGCGCCAGCGACCGCGTTCAACTCCTCGGTCTGCAGCGGCGTGAAGCCGCCCAGCGGGAAATATGGCACATAGGCGATGCCGTCCCCGGCCAGCGCCCCGATCATCGCGTCGTCGTGGCGGTGGATCAGATTGTACTGGTTCTGCACGCAGACGACCGGGGCAATATCGCGCGCGACGCGCAACTGCGCCATGTCGACCGTGCTGATGCCGATATGGTCGAGCAGTCCCTCCTCCTGCATCCGCCGCATCGCACGCATCGGCTCGGCGATGTCGTCCTCGGGGCCACCCATGCGCAGATTGACGATCGCCATCCGCTCGAGGCCGAGCCTTTCGAGATTGTCTTCGACGGATCGGCGTAGGAAATCGGCACTGCGGTCGAGGATCCAGTCGCCTTTGTCGTCGCGCCGCGCGCCGATCTTGGTGACGAACGTCAGATGCCTGGGATAAGGGAACAGCGCCTCGCGGATCAGGCGGTTCGTGACATACGGACCGTAGTAGTCGCTCGTATCGATGTGGTCGATGCCGAGCGCCAAAGCCTCGCGCAAGACGGCGCGGGCCTCGTCCGGATCCCGGGGTTCGCCGAACACATGCGGGCCGGCCAGTTGCATGGCGCCATAACCCATCCGGTTCACCGAGATCGAGGTACCGGGGAAGGTGAAACGGCCGGCTGCGGCCGCGGGGATCTGATTGTTCATGCGTGGATGTCTCCTTTCCGCTCAATATGGCTGATCGGCTGAACCTTGATAAGCGCGGTCATCGCGAATAGCTTGTTCGCCGTGCCGAACAATCACGCCTTTCCCTCGTTGGACGATCTGTCGGTCTTTCTTGCCGTGTCGACGGCGGTCTCCAGGCATGGCGGATTCCGCACCGCGGCGCGGTGGCTCGGGGTGGCCCCCTCAACGGTCAGCGAAACAATCTCGCGGCTGGAACGACGGCTCGGCGTGCCGCTTTTGCTCCGAACGACACGCAGCGTGCAGCTGACTGAGGCCGGCCGAGCGCTCGCCGAGCGGCTTGGGCCGGTCATGTCGGAGGCGCGCGCGGCCCTGGATGACGCGGCGAGCTCGCAGTCCAAGGTGCGCGGGCGTCTCAAGCTGAACGTGCCGGGCGCGGTGATGGTCGATATCCTTCCGCCACTGATCGACGGGTTTCTCGCGAAGCATCCCGAGGTCCGGATCGAAGTGATGGTCGATGACCGGCTCGTCGATATCACCGCGGCGGGCTGCGATGCGGGCATTCGCTACGGCGAGCATCTGGCGCAGGACATGATCGCGGTGCCGATCGGTCCGCGCCGGCAGTGGGCAGGGGTTGCCGCCGCGCCGAGCTACCTCGGCAGGCGCGGCGTGCCGACGCATCCGCGCGACGTGCTGGAACACGATTGTATCCGCATGCGCTTCGCAAGCGGCGCGCTGACCGGATGGGAATTCGAGAAGGAGGGAGAAACGCTTGTCGTCGACCCTCCCGCGCATCTGATCATCGCCACCGCGACACCGGCCGCGGCGCTCGACCTGGCCGTCGCCGGGCATGGATTGATCTATACCTTCGGCAACTGGCTGGAGCCGCTTCTGGAGCGCGGAACGCTCATGCCCGTGCTGGCGGACTGGCGGCTGCCGTTCGACGGCCCCCGCCTCTACTTCTCCAGCCGCTTCATGCCGACGCCGCTTCGCGCCTTCATCGATTTCATCGCCGAACAACGCTAACAAGCTGACACAGCAACCTGATCCGGGAACGTACCATGAAGAAAAGCAATTCAACGGAAGCAACCACCGGCGCCTCGCCCTCCCAGTTGATCGATGCGCGGATCAAGGAGCTGGGCGACTGGCGGGGCGAGACGCTCGCCCGGGTCCGAAAGCTCATCAGTGAGGCCGACCCGCAGGTGGTCGAGACGTGGAAGTGGCGCGGCGTTCCGGTGTGGGAGCATGCCGGCATCATCTGCACCGGCGAGACCTACAAGGCCGTCGTGAAGCTGACCTTCGCCAGGGGCGCGGCACTCCCGGACCCCTCGGGCCTCTTCAACTCCAGCCTCGAAGGCAACACCCGCCGCGCCATCGATATCCGCGAGGGTGACACGATCGACGAAAAGGCGCTGAAGGCGCTCATTGCCGCCGCCGCAGCGCTCAACGCATCGAAGTGATTTAAGAGGCGGCGCGCCATTTGCGGGTGCGGACGAATTCCCTGAAATCAGCCGCGTTCATCGGGGCGGCAAAGGCATAACCCTGCAAGGTGTCGCAGCCCAGTTCCTTCAGGATGCGGGCATGCTCCATGGTCTCGACGCCTTCGGCGGTGACCTCGATGCCGAGCGACTTGCCGATATCGATGATGGATTCGACCAGCCGCCGCTGGGCGGGCGACGTGGTGATGGGTGATACCAGCTGGCGGTCGATCTTCAGCCGGCGCGGCTTGAGCTTCAGCAGGCTGACGATCGACGCGTAGCCGGTGCCGAAATCGTCGATCTCGATGTCGATGCCGAGTTCCTTGATCTGGTTGATGTTCCAGGTCACCAGCTCGTCGTTCTCGTCGAGGAAGATGGATTCGACGAGCTCGAACGACAGCACCCCGGGCTTGATGCCCATGTCCCGGAGGCTGCCGATCAGTTCTTCGTCCTGAAGCCGGCGCGCCGACACGTTGACCGAAACGTGCGGTATGACAAGGCCGTCGCGGGACCATTCCGCGTGGTGTGCGAGGGTCTGTTCCAAGACTATCCGGTCGATGGTGGAGACGACGTTCAATTCCTCGGCTGTGTGCAGGAAGACATCCGGCGTCAGCATCCCCTGCACCGGATGCCGCCATCTGACCAGCGCTTCGACGCCGACGATATCCAGCGTGTTGGCATCGAACTGCGGCTGGTAGTAGGCCAGGAACTCGTCCCATTCGAGGCCGTGGAGGATTTCGTCGGCCATCTTCTTGGTGACGATGATTTCCTGCTGCAGCGCCTCGGTGAAGAATTCATGCCGGTTGCGGCCGCGGCTCTTGGCCCGGTAGAGCGCGATGTCGGCATTCACCAGCAGGCGCTTCGGGTCCAGTTCGCCGGTTTCGCTGGCGATGCCGACGCTGACGCCGAAACGGCATTCGTAGGACTGATAGGCAACCGGACGCCGCATGTGGCGGATGATCCGGTCGGCAAGCATCGCCATCTGCTCGGGATCGCCTTCCGAGGGGCAGAACACCACAAACTCGTCGCCGCCGATGCGGGCGACGAAATCACCTTCGCGGACATTTGTCTTGAGCACGTTCGCCGCATGCACCAGCATCGCATCGCCCGCGGCATGGCCCAGCGTGTCGTTGATCTGCTTGAAGCGGTCGAGGTCGATATGCAGCAGCGCGATGCTATCCTTGCCTGTGGGCACGAAGCGCTCCAGTACGGCATCGAGATAACGCCGGTTGGGCAGGCCGGTCAGTGAATCGTGCATCGCCACATATTCGATGCGTGCCCTGATCTTTTCGAGCTCCGCATATCGGCGTTCGGCAAGATCCCTGGCTCGTTCAAGATCCTTGCGCAATGTGACGTCGGCGGTCACATCCCATTCGGCGCCGATCATCTTGGGCGGTTCGTTGCGATCGCGGAAGATGGTTGCCCGGGTCCGGATATACCGGAGCGTCCCGTTGGGCAGCAGCAGCCTGTATTCGGACGAATAGGGGCCATGGCCCGCGACCGCCGCATCGAAATCCTTCTGCGCCTGTTCGGCATCTTCGGGATGGATCGCCCCAATCCAGTCGTCAAATCCCCGCGGCTCGCCGTCCTCGGGCTTTCCATAGAGTTCGTTGACGCGGTCGTCCCATAGCAGCTCATTGTTGTCCAGGTTGTGCTCCCACACCCCGATCTGCGACGCTTCGAGCGCGAGTTCCAGCCTTTGCGAAAGCTGCCGCAGCTCTTTTTCGCTCCGCCGCAGTTGCCGGTAGTGCTTCTGCCGCTCCTCGACCAGGCGCCCGGCGACCAGGATCGGGATCACCACCAGCGCACCGGCAACGACCATGAAAAGCCTGAACAGCCAGATGTTGCGCCCAGCCAGATCCCAGCCGCCCTTGGGGATGGCGGCAAGCTGCCAGGAACCGGTTGGAAACATCACGCCGGCTGTCACCGGATCGTTGTCCAGAACAGCCCGGCTCCCGAAGAACTGAGGCCCGGCCGCTCCACGGCCGTCCTTGCCGACGATGGCCACCTCGACGGACGAGTCCGGATCGCGCAACCCGGCGTCGCGATAAAGCCTTTCAGCGTCGATGACGGCAGAAACGATTCCCCAGAACGTCTTGCTCCCGCCGGGCGAATTCACGAAGACAGGAAAGCGCGCGACCAACCCCTGGCCGCCTTGCGCCAGGTCGATCGGGCCTGCCAGGACCAGCTCTCCGCTGTCCCTTGCCTTCAGCGCGGCATCGCGTTGCGCCTTGTTCTTCCGATAGTCGAGACCGATCGCCTTTTCGTTGCCGGCCAAAGGATGCATCAGCGAAATGACCAGATTGGGAGCGCCGGCGATATTGCGCAGCTGGTTGTCGGCACCGAAGAGGGTCGAGGCGAGTTGCTCGAAGCGCTCCTGGCTCATTTCGGGCTCTGTGGACAGCGTGGCGACCAGCCCGCGCACCAGCTGGATGTTGCCGTTGACGATGCCTTCGAGATTGGAGCGGATCAGGTTCGTCTGCGCAAGAACCTCAGCCCGCGACGCCTGCCGCGAAAGGAGCCGGTTCTGGTGGTCGGCGAAAAAGCACAAGACCACGATGACGACGAACGCTATGGCCGCAGGAATATTGGTCGTCGCGAAAACGGCCCGCCGCACATTCCTGTATTTGGCGCCAGAATGCTTCAAGAACCCGTCACCGTCGCAAAATCGATCCGCTCGATTTGCCGCGTAGATTAAGGATGACTGCTTAAATTAGGCTTTCCGGTGTTCCTTGTAATTTTGGCATATTTCGCCGTTGCTATTACCGTCAGCGTTGTTTTGTGCCCGCGCTCTTGCCGTCGGAACTTTTCGAGCGCTCCTCGAAACGCTTCGCGCCCTTGGCCAGGTCGCTGCCCTTGGAGGCTTCGATCTTCCGCTCTTCCTTGCCGGCGCTTCTCTTCAGCGATGCGCCGGCGGCCTTGCCCTTGGCGGTGACCGCCGATTTTTCCTTCATGGCCATGTTGTTCCTCCATACGGCCGTCCGGGCCGTCCCCGTCAACGCATGGCGAACGGCGATGTTCCGCCCGTCGTCAGGCTCTGAGCGGTATCCAGATTTCGACGACGCCCTTGCCGGTTTGCGGATCGAAACGGTCGTCGTAGCGTTCGAAATTCGGGGCGTCGGCCACCTCGTATCCGGACTGCGGCAGCCATTTGCTCCAGATGGCCGAGACAGTCCTGCCGATCGCCGAGATGTGTTCGCGATGGTCGAACACCGCATATTTCTGCGGCGGAACCCTGATTGTGCTGAAACCTTCGGGCACGTCGCCGAAGCTCGAAACCTCGACGCCGGCGATGTATTCGAAGCTGTCGTCGTGGTCGAAATTGCAGCACAGCCCGTAGGAGACCGACCCGATCTGGCCCGGAATGTTGCCGATATGCGGGCCGAAACGCTGCCACTGGGCAGGAATGCCCTGGTTCGTGTCGCAGGTGTAGCGCACGCCGATGCCGGTGATCAGCAGCGGCTTGCCGTCTTCGAAACGCGGCTCTTCGAGATCGATGACGAGCGAATTGTCCATCTTGATTGGCTCCATGAGGTTGACGATGTCGAGCGAGCCTTGCGCGCGAAGCTGTTCGGGCGTCACCCCGAACTGATCGCGGAAGGCGCGGGTGAAGGCTTCGTGGGATCCGTATCCGGCGTCGAGCGCCACGGCGAGAATGTCCGGCGCGCCGGCGGCCAGCGTTCGCGCCGCCTCCGAGAGCCTGCGACCGCGCACGTAGCGCATCACCGAGTGGCCCGTCGCGGCGCCGAAGGCGCGTGCCATGTGGAACCGCGACACCCCGGCGACCGCCGCGATGTTCTCGAGCGAGATTTCCTTGTCGAAACCCTGCTCCACGAACCAGATGGCTCTTTCTACCGGGTCCATGCGATCCTCATCCTGCCGGTTCAACGGCCCGCTTGGCTGAACGTCCGCACACTCTAGAGCATGCTTTTAGGGCGCATTTGATCGCGATTGCTGCGCGGCGCACAAATAAAAAGCGCCCGGCTTTCGCCGGGCGCTTTCATGTCCAATGACCGGTCGTCAGGCCGTCGCGCGACGCGCCTGGCGCGTGTTGGGCAGGAATATGGTCAACAGCCCGAGCAGCGGCATGAACGAACACACCGCATAGACGAAGTCGATGCCCTTGGCGTCGGCGACGACGCCGAGCACCGCGGCCGCGATGCCGCCCATGCCGAAGGCGAAGCCGAAGAAGATGCCGGCCACCATGCCGACCCTGCCCGGCACCAGTTCCTGGGCAAAAACCACGATCGCAGGAAACGCCGAGGCCATGACGAGGCCGATGACGAACGACAGGATGATGGTCCAGTTGAGATCGGCATAAGGCAGCACGAGCGTGAACGGCAGCACGCCGAGGATGGAGAACCAGATCACCGTCTTGGCGCCGAAGCGGTCGCCGAACGGTCCGCCGACGATGGTGCCGACGGCAGCGCCGCCGAGAAACACGAACAGCAGGATCTGCGACATCTGCACCGTCACCCCGAATTTCTCGATGACGTAGAAGGTGTAGAAGCTGGAGATACTCGCCATGTAAATGTTCTTGGAAAAGGTCAGCAGCGCCAGCACGACCAGCGCGATCACCACCGTGCGGCGCGGCAGCGTCAGCACCGGCGCGGCTGCCGGACGCGCGGCATTGGCCTTGCGGTGGTTGCTGTACCAGGTGCCGACTTTCCACAGCACGATCATGCCGACCAGCGCCGCCACGGAGAACCAGGCGACGCTCGACTGGCCGCGCGGCACCACGATGAACGCCGCCAGCAGCGGTCCCATGGCCTGGCCGAAATTGCCGCCCACCTGGAACAGCGACTGCGCCAGCCCGTAGCGTCCGCCGGATGCAAGCCGCGCGACGCGCGACGATTCCGGGTGGAACACCGCCGAACCCAGTCCGACCAGGGCCGCGCCGACGAGCAGAAAGACATACTGCCCGGCAAATGCCAGGAAGATCAGCCCGATCAGCGTCGAGCCCATGCCGACCGGCAGCGAATAGGGCAGCGGCCGCCTGTCGGTGTAGATGCCGATCACCGGCTGCAGCAGCGACGCCGTCACCTGGAAGGTCATCGTCAAAAGGCCGATCTGCCAGAAATCCAGCCCGTAGTCCGCCTTCAGCATCGGATAGATCGCCGACAGCAGCGACTGCATGATGTCGTTGAGCAGATGGCAGAAACTCACCGCCAGGATGACGGCATAGGCGGTGGTCTCGGCCGGTATTCTTCCGGCGCTGGCGGTCGTGTCGGTCAATTGAAACTCCGTGCGGCGTGGATGCGCCGGGCAGCCTTATACGCCCCTTGTCACGGTGCTTCTTTCGTGGTTTGGCCCATCATTTACGCGAGTGGGCCATCAGCTTTAGGATTCTATGGGTGCAGCTTGAGCGGTTTGGTGATCTTGTCGGCGACCCGCCGGTCGCACCTGAATGCCAGCCCGACCAGGTCGAGGTCGGCTTGCGCCACCGCCGCGACCGCCGCCCGGTTGTCGATATCGTTGCCGGTGGCGAACAATTCCCTGGTGTAGATGTGCAGCGTGACGTTGCGCTCCAGCGCGCGGCGGTAGGCGGCTTTCAGGTCGTCCGCCGACCCGGTGAACACCACGATCGGCTGGCGGATCAGCGGGCCGTAACCGGTGCCCGACGCATCGCGGTAGGGCTCGCCGGCGAGTTCTGGCTCGGCACCCGCCAGCCCGCCCGCCAGGAAGGCGGTGACATTGAGCTTTTGCCATGTTGCGATATCGTCGCGAACGGCGATGACGATTTTTGTGTCGAAGATCATGAATGCTCCAATACCCCATGCCTCCGCCGCCGGTCTTGAACGATCGTGCGTGCCGGCTGCCGGCGACTGGATCCGGCAGGCGCCGCCGAGCCCGGGCCTCGAGCGCATCGACGCCGGCTTCACCGGCCACGCCTACGACCCTCACCGCCACGACACCTACGCCATCGGCTACACGCTGAACGGCGTGCAATGCTTCCGCTACCGTGGCGCCGATGCCGTCAGCACCGCCGGCAACGTGCTCGTCATCCATCCCGACGAGGTGCATGACGGCCATGCCGGAACCGAGGCCGGCTTCCGTTACCGCATGCTCTATGTCGAGCCGCTTCTGGTCCAGGAGGCGCTCGGCGAGCGCCGGCGCAGCCTGCCCTTCGTCAGGACGCCGGTATTCACCGACCCGCATCTGGTCTCCTGCCTGATCGCCGCGCTCGATGATTTCGACCGGCCGCTGGACGAACTGCTCGCCGATCAGGTCGTCGCCGCGCTTTCCGAGGGCCTGGCACGGCGGGAAGGCGGCGCGCCGAAACCGTCACGAATGCCCGAGGCTGCACTTCGCCGGGCACGCGACTACCTCGAGGACAATGCCGCCCGCACCGTCGGCTCGGAAGAACTGGAGAAAATAAGCGGCCTCGAGCGCTATCAGCTGGCGCGCCAGTTCCGCCTGTTCTTCGGCACCAGCCCCTACCGCTATCTGGTGATGCGCAGGCTGGCGCGTGCCCGCGCCCTGATCGCCGGCGGCACGGACCTTGCCACGGCGGCCTTCGACGCCGGCTTCGCCGACCAGAGCCACCTCACCCGCCATTTCAAGCAGGCGTTCGGCATCACACCCGGCCGCTGGGCGCGTCTGCTTGTCTGACCGCGATGCGCGATCCGACTTGCCTTCGGGACCTGCCTCGTTGTATTGCGCTGGTTCTGTCCCGAACATCTTGAAAGGAGGGCTGCGTGTTTTTTAGACCAGATCACCACCGTCAGCGCGGCCCTGTCCCTGCCCTGCGAGCTTGCTTGCAGGGCTGACCGAAACGGTCCCAGGGCATTTTCCCTGTTCCATTTTTGGTTTGCCCTTCGTGGTGTCGCTGAGCCTTGGCTCGCAAACACCGTCAAAGTGCATCGAACCGGAGTGAGCTCCGGGCAGACCAGAGAACGAACATGGCCCTGATCAGCCTCAAGAACCTCGGCGTCACCATGAGTGCGCCGCTCTTTTCCAACCTCAACCTCGTCGTCGGCTCCGGCGACCGTCTCGGCATCGTCGCCGCCAACGGACGCGGCAAGTCGACCTTGCTCCGATCCCTCGCCGGCGACTTCGAGCCGACCACCGGCGACATTACCCGCACGCGCGGCCTGCGCATCGGCCATGTCGAACAGGCGGTGCCTGCCGCCCTTCTGGAGCGCACTTTCCACCAGGCGGTCGCCGACGCCTTGCCGCCGGACCAGGCCGACAGCGAGATGTGGCGCGTCGATGTCGTGCTGGATTCGCTCGATGTTCCCGAGGCGATGCGCGAGCGGCCGGTCAACAGGTTGAGCGGCGGCTGGCAGCGGCTGGCGCTGATCGCCCGCGTCTGGGTCACCGATCCCGACGTGCTGTTGCTCGACGAGCCGACCAACCATCTCGACCTCGCCAAGATCAGCCAGCTGGAAACTTGGCTGAATGCACTGCCGCGCGACGTGCCGGTGGTGGTCGCCAGCCACGACCGCGCCTTTCTCGACGCCACCACCAACCGCACCCTGTTCCTGCGCCCGGAAAACTCGCCGGTGTTTTCGCTGCCCTATTCGCGCGCCCGCGACGCGCTGGACGAGGTCGACGCCTCGGCTGAGCGCAAGTTCCAGCGCGACATGAAGGTGGCGCAGCAATTGCGCCGCCAGGCGGCCAAGCTCAACAACATCGGCATCAACTCCGGCAGCGACCTGCTCACCGTCAAGACCAAGCAGCTCAGGGAGCGAGCCGAACGCCTCGAGGATGCCGCGCTGCCGGCGCACCGCGAAAAATCGTCGGGCGCCATCAAGCTCGCCAATCGCGGCACCCACGCCAAGGTGCTGATCACGCTCGACGACGTTTCCGTTGAGACGCCGGACGGCACGCTGCTGTTCCGGACCGGCAAGCGCCCCATCTGTCAGGGCGACCGCATCGTGCTTCTGGGCAGGAACGGTGTCGGCAAGTCGCGCTTCATCGAACTGATCCGCCGCGCCATCGCCGAACCCGAAACGGTGACCGCCCCCGTCAGGGTGACGCCGTCCGTGGTGCTCGGCTACAGCGACCAGGCGCTGTCGGGCATGCGTGCCGACGACACGCCGCTGGCGATGCTTTCGCGAAAATTCGAGGTCGGCGACCAGCGGGCGCGTTCGCTGCTTGCCGGCGCGGGCGTCAGCATCGAGATGCAGGAGCGGAAAATCGGCGCGCTGTCGGGCGGCCAGAAGGCACGGCTGATGATGCTGGCGCTGAGGCTCGCCAACCCTAACTTCTATCTCCTCGACGAGCCGACCAACCACCTCGACATCGAGGGCCAGGAAGCGCTGGAGGCGGAACTTTTGGCGCATCAGGCCAGTTGCCTGCTCGCCTCGCACGACCGCTCTTTCATAAGGGCGGTCGGCAACCGCTTCTGGCTGATCGACAAGCGCAAGCTGACCGAAGTCGACAGTCCGGAGGCGTTTTTCCGGGCGGTTGCGGAGGATGGCGAATGAAGAAGCAGCCTTGAGATTACATGCGTTCGATCTCGTGCTAGTAGCATAGCGGGGCTTGAGGGTGAAAAACTATGTCTGAAAGAGATCGCTTGTTGCAGTCGCTTGCAACCATTACCGCTGACTATCGTTCCGGGGAACTTCTAGCTCCCACACCGCTGCACATCGATCGTTGGATTCAACAATTTCCGGGGCCGGTCCAGCAACCCATGCTCGCGGAGCTTGAGCATGTTTTTAGCAAGACGTATTTCACGAAAGCAAACATCCTACGATTTCTGCGCAGTCTCGTATCGAACGCCAAGCTCGCAGGCGACGATCCCTGCGCCTTTTGGCGCGGTGTAAAATTTCTGAAAATTCAAGGCGGCGGTAACAGCCAGAAGGAGATGTTGCAGTTATTCAGCGAAGTCCTTCACAACCACTGCGGTTTCAGTGTTGACGAATGTGGTGAGAACCCGGCGGCTTACCTTTATTTGGATGATGTCGTTTTCTCCGGTGGCCGTATTCGAGCAGATTTGATGGGTTGGATCAACCAAACTGCCCCCGCTGCGGCAATGGTTCACGTGGTTACAATTGGCGAACACAGGTCGGGTACATGGTACGCGAACAAACAGATTAAGGAGGCTGCAACTGCAGCAAATAAGAATATCCAGATCAAATGGTGGCGAGCGGTAGAAATTGAGGACCGAAAGTCACACACCAACGTATCGGATGTGCTGCGTCCCACGGCAATACCAAATGATGCGGCGACACAAGCTTATGTACAAGGCCTCGGCTATCCGCCGGTCTTACGCACGGCCGGCAATGTAGGGGGAAAGCAGTTCTTTTCATCTGAACAAGGTCGAAGCCTGTTGGAGCAAGAATTTCTGAAAATAGGTGTGCATATTCGCTCCGTCTGTCCGAATCTCGGCATTTATCAGCGCCCTTTGGGCAACGTGGTCCTCAAAACGACAGGTTTTGGGTCAATGATCGTAACGTTCCGAAATTGCCCCAACAATGCGCCTCTAGCGCTTTGGGCGGGAGATCCTTGGTATCCGCTATTTCGGAGAAAGACCAACTGATGGCAGAGGTGAGGACTTATTGGCGGACACAGGCTGTTGTGTTCCGTAAAACGAATGAGAAATTTGGCGGCCTCTCGAATATGGCAGCTGGCTACCCTCTTGAAATCAACGGCATCCGCATTCACACGGCCGAAGCACTTTATCAGGCATGCCGATTCCCGCACCTGCCCGATGTGCAGAACAAGATCATTCGGGAAATCAGCCCAATGACGGCCAAAATGCGTTCAAAGCCCTATCGCAAGTACTCACGGTCTGACTGGGAGCATGTTCGTGTTCCAGTCATGAAGTGGTGCCTGAGGGTGAAACTGGCCCAAAACTGGGAGAATTTCGGCCAGCTACTATTGGCAACGGACAACCTCCCCATCGTAGAGGATTCTCGCAAGGATGAATACTGGGGTGCAAAGGCTGCTGACGATGGCGCTTTGCACGGTAACAACGTTCTTGGTCGGTTGCTTATGGAACTTCGGGAAAAGCTGAAAAAAAAGCCTTCTGAGCTGATTGAGGTTCAACCCCTCCCAGTTGATGATTTTCTACTTTTCGGGCGCACCATTCCCCCCATAATGGTGGGTATCCCGAAAAATTCGATGACTCAGGCGTGCGGCGAAAAAAAACTTGCGCCGGCACAAGCATCATTTTTTGAGCAGGATCATCACTAGGTCGCAGACTCACAGGATCATCACTAGTCAGACGCACCCACCAGCCGCCAACAACCCCCCGCTTGCCTTCGCCCGTTTTCCATGGTTTTCTCCACACCTTCGCAAGTGGGCCATGAAACAGCAGATGACTAAACGGTTCTGGGGTGAAGGGGCGATCGGCTCCGACCTCGTTCGCCTGCACGAGCACCGGCTGCGCTGGCTGGAGGAAGCCGGCGGCGAAGTGGTGGCGCTGCCCAGCGAATACCCTGATGGCTATCGCGTGCCGACCCACCGCCACAGCCGCTCGCAGCTGCTGCATGCGCTGACCGGCGTGGTCATGGTCAGCACCGGCAAGGGCCGCTGGATGGTGCCGCCAGAGCACGCGATCTGGCTGCCGGCCGGCGTCGACCATTCGGTGGAGATGCTGGGTGACGTCGCCATGCGGTCGATCTACGTCAAGCCGGACGCGCTCGAAGGCCTGCCGCGCGACCTGCGCGTCGTCACCGTCACCGGCCTGATGCGCAGCCTGATCGTCGAGGCGGTGACCTTGCAGCCCAACCCCGATCCCGGCACCCGCGCCGGGCTGGTCATGGGTCTTCTGCTGCACGAGATTCCCAATTTGACGCCGCGGCCGCTCGGGCTGCCGTTTCCGGCCGAACCGCGGCTGGCGGCGCTCTGCCGCAGTTTTGTCGCGGCGCCCTCGCCGCGCGCCACCATCGACGGCTGGGCCGAGACGCTCGGCATGAGCCGCCGCACCTTCACGCGCATGTTCCACCGCGAGACGGGGCTCAGCCTGTCGACCTGGCGCCAGCAGGCCTGCCTGTTCGCCGCCCTCCCCCGGCTGGCCGACGGCGAACCGATCACCGGCGTTGCGCTCGATCTCGGCTACGAAAGCGTTCCCGCCTTCACCACCATGTTCAAGCGCATGCTGGGCGAACCGCCGCGCAGCTATCTGCGGGCCAAGCGTACCGTCCCCGTGCCGGCAGCGGCATTCGCGCCGGCCGCCGGACAACCGCGGGCCACGGGAGTTTGAGGAACCGGCCATGGCGACGCTGCCCGAAGTCAGACGGTTCTACGCGCAGTTGATGGCCGCCGCGAGCGGCTCCACCGATCCGCGTCTCGAGCGGATCTTCGAGCTCGTCCCGCGCGAGGCGTTCCTGCCGCCGGGCCCGTGGCACATCCGGCATAACCACCTCAGCCTCGAAACGCCGAGCGCCGACCCAGCCTTCCTCTACCAGAACATCATGGTTCCCCTCGATGCGGAGAAGGGCATCAACAACGGCGAGCCGTTCCTGCATGCCGCCTGGATCGGCAAGGCAGCACCCCGGGCCGGCGAAATCGTCACCCATATCGGTGCCGGGACCGGCTACTACACCGCCATCCTCGCCATGCTGGTGCTGCCGGACGGCCGCGTCCATGCCTTCGAGATCGAGAGGAAACTTGCCGCCCAGGCGAAGCTCAATCTCGAGCCGTTCGAAAATGCCAAAGTGACGGCGGCCGATGCCGTCGCCCGGAAACTGCCGGCATCGGACCTGATCTACGTCAATGCCGGCGTCGTCGCCCCGCCCGTGCAGTGGCTCGCCGCGCTACGTCCAAACGGCCGCCTGGTCTTCCCGTGGCGGCCGTCGGAAAAAGTCGCCCTCGCCGTCCTGGTGACGCGCACCGCCGCCGGGTTCTCCTGCGAGCCGTTCATGCGGTCATGGTTCATCCCGTGCGTCGGCGCTTCGGTGGCCGGGCCGGACGACCGGCCGCCAAGCACGTCACAGGCCAGGCGCACCCGCTCCATCTGGCTGCGGTCGGAAAAAGCCCCCGACGACACCGCCACGGCGGTGTTTGGGGACGTGTGGTTCTCGTCGGCGGCTGTTCCGCTACCGGGCAGCGCGGAATTGCGACGCCGCCCGGACCGAAAGTAAGCCCGGCTTGGCGGCTCCGCTGATTGCCATTGGGCCATCCGGTTTGAGCGCGGTGGCAGGCTGCGGGCGGCTGCGCGATCGGTGAAGATGACACCATGCGCATCGCTGTCATTGCCGATATCCACGGAAACATTCTCGCGCTCGACGCCGTGCTCGACGATTTGAAGCGGCGCGGCGGAGCCGACCTTGTCGTCAATCTCGGCGATTGCGTTTCGGGC
The DNA here is from genome assembly GCF_025753855.1 of Mesorhizobium sp. ZC-5. Classification (GTDB taxonomy): domain Bacteria; phylum Pseudomonadota; class Alphaproteobacteria; order Rhizobiales; family Rhizobiaceae; genus Neomesorhizobium. Next base: position 70,155 of record NZ_JAOWPT010000012.1, on the reverse strand, counting down.
CCGCTCTGGCCGGCCGAAACCATGCAGCGCCTCGAAGCGCTGGAAGCGCCGACCGTGCGCGGCAACCACGACCGCCGTGTTCCCCTCGATCCGCTCGGCGAGATGGGGCCGTCCGACCGTTTCGCCTATGACCGGCTGACCGAAAAGCAGCGCGGCTGGCTCGAGGCATTGCCGCTCACTGCGGAGATCATCCCCTCCGTGCTCGCCTTCCATGCCCGCCCTGACCACGACGAGCGCTACCTGACCGAGGTCATCGACACCGGCCGCCTCGTCCGCGCGCCGATGGCGGTTATCGAAAAGCGCTTGGCGGTGCTTGATCCGCAATATCGGTTGCTGCTGTTCGGCCACAGCCACCAGCCGGAATTGCTGCGGCTGGCCGATGGCCGCATTCTGTTCAATCCCGGCAGCGTCGGCTGCCCCGCCTATTTCGACGACGCCGCACCGGCGCATGTTTCCGAACAGGGGTCGCCGCATGCCCGTTACGGGCTGGTCGACCTCGATGCTTCGAACGCTCCCGTGCGGATCGATTCCCTCGCCGTCGCCTACGACAACGAAACTGCGGCCAGGCGCGCCGAGGAATCCGGCCGGCCGTTGTGGGCGCACGGTCTGCGCACCGGCTTCATGCCGGACGGCACGCTCGCCGGCGTTTAGCTCTCCGCTACTCGGCCGCCGCCGCAACCACCGCCGGGCCACGGCGCGACGCCCATATCACGGCGAGCGCCAGCAGCGGGAAGATCGCCGCGACGAGGCCGAGATCCGACGGCGTCGCGAATTCCAGCACCCGTCCGCCGACCACCGTGCCGAACGCGATGCCGAAATACAGCGCCGACGCGTTGAGGCCGAGCGTCAGGTGCGCCAGCCCGGGCGCATAGCCGACGATGCGGCTTGCCTGCGCCGGTGGAAACGCCCAGCCGATGATGCCCCACGGCACCATGATCCCAAGCAGCAACGGCCCCGACCACGCCTGTGGCAGCAGCTTGAGGCCGAAGGCGATGGCGAGCGACACCGCCACCGACATCAGCAGCGACAACACCACGACGCGCGTCGCCCCGAGCCTGTCGGCAAGGTAGCCGCTGCCGAGGTTGCCGATCACCGCGCCGACGCCGAAGCAGAGCAGCATGCCGGGCAGCGCCAGCGCCGGCAGGCCGGCGCCGTCGATGGCCAGCGGCGCCAGGTAGGAGATGATGATGAAGCCGCCGGTCAGGTAGAGCAGCGTGGTGGCGAGTGCCGGCAGGATGCCGGGACGCCCGACGGTGGCCAACCGTTCGGACAACGTCAATTTTACCCCGCGCAGGCCATGCGGCAGCCGCACCCAGAGGATCGCCGCGCAGGCGATGCCGAGCAGCGCGATAGCCAGGAAGGTGCCTCGCCAACCCCAGAAGGTGGCAATCAGCGAGCCGAGCGGCGCGCCGAGCGCTACCGCGAAGGTGGTGCCGCCGACCACCACGGAAATGGCGCGCGCCCGGTGCTCCGGTCCCGCCAGCGACACAGCGGTCGCCTGCGCAGTCGCCGCGAAAAGGCCGGCCGACATGCCCATGACGATCTGCGCGGCCAGGAGCGCGGTGAACGACGCGCTCGCCGCCGCGATGAGATTGCCGGCGACGAAGGTCAGCATCGCTGCTGTCAGCACGCGGCGCCGGTCGATCTCACCCGCCAGCGCCGACAGCACCGGCGCGCCGACCGCATAGGCGAGCGAAAAGGTCATCATCAGGTAGCCGGCCATCGGTACCGTGGTATGGGTGTCGGCCGCGATCGACGGCAACAGGCTGGCGAAGACGAAGCCGACGGTGCTCATCGCAAACGAGCCGACCGCCAGCCAGACAAGACGCTTGTCCATGGGGTTATCCTAAGTTCAAAATCTTTTGAACTATTGAACCTCTCCCTGCGTAAAGTCAACACATCGCGGCGAGGCTGCTGTCAGCCTTGTGTCAGGAGTGTCTGGGATCGGTACGCGGAGGGGGAAAGCTTGGCGCGAACAGACAGTTTAACCGCTTGCGCCAGAAAGCGGGCCAGCGCTCACACCGACCGCATTGGCCGATCTGGGGCCGAAACGTGTGAACTACATAGCCTCTCGGCGGAAACGCGCGGCTAATGGACCAGGAAACAAGCGTCGTCACGCTCTACAGCGCGCCGCGCTGACGCGAGCGATGTGCCGTGACCTTCGCACGATTGCCGCACACCGACATGCTGCACCAGCGGCGCGCATGGCCACGTGTGTGGTCGGCGAAGAGCAAGGTGCAGTTCTCGCCTTGGCAGGCTTTTACTTGGGTGAAATCCTCTCCGGCAACGACCCGTGCGATCGCCTCGCCGATCGGGATCAGGAGCGACTCCGGCGAGCGCCAGCGCCGAGCCGTCTCCAGCGCCAGATGATCGGCATGCGCGACGATACGATGATAGGTCTCGTCGCGTTCCAGCAGGCGATTGATGGGCGTCAGTCCTTCAAGGGCGTCTGCGCTTAACGGCTGACCCATGTGGCGTTTCACGAAGTCCCGGAACCATTCGCGGAGATCACGCGCCTGGTTCGCCACGCGGTCCAACTCGCCCGGCATCGCGCGCGCCGCGATCTCCGCGAGCTGCGCCCGGGGTACCAGTTCGGCCTGTTGCAACCAATCGATCAGCCCGCGGCCATCGCGGATCCAGTCGACCGGCGCATCGACCGGGGTTGCGATGGAATTCAGGAAGTCGAGCCCGCGGGCGTCGGCCAGGAAAAGAGGGGGCATTCTCAGATGCATGGGTGTGCGATCCGTCGCTGATCCAGCGCAGATGTAACCACTAAAATCGCCATTGACAAGTTACATGGCCATCTGTAACCGTATAAATACCATTTAAGCGGTTTCAGAGTTGTCGAGAAGGGAAATGACCGGAAAATTACGGGGCCACTCATCCACGGTAGTTTTGGCGAGAGAATCGCATGATTCGGCGCCATTGCGGGTTCTCGTGCGGAATTCAGCTTTCGATCGGGCTCTCTTGCCGTTCGATCTGGCTTCGAGAATGTAACCTGACTAAATAGAAGTAGCAGTTACGATTTGTGAAGAGCATCACATAGGAGCGACTATCATGACCAAGGTCACCTACCGCATTGCCGATGTGGACGGTCTCAGCATCTTCTACCGCGAAGCCGGCATCGCCGGCCGACCCAAGCTGCTGCTGCTGCACGGTTTCCCGACGTCCAGTCACATGTTCCGCGACCTCATTCCACTCCTGGCGGATCGCTTCCACATCGTGGCGCCGGATCTGCCGGGTTTCGGACAGTCCGATGATCCCAAAGCCAACAGCTTCGATTCCATCGCGGACACGATCGAACGCTTCACCGAGATGATCGGCTTCGAACGCTTCATCGTCTACGTTTTCGACTATGGGGCGCCCACCGGCTTCCGGCTGGCGATCCGCCATCCGGAACGCATCGCCGGCATCATTTCCCAGAACGGCAATGCCTATGTCGAGGGACTGAGCGATGGCTGGAACCCGATCCGCGCCTATTGGCAGGATGCGTCACCCGCCAATCGTGAGGCGCTGCGCGCGATACTGGCGCCCGAGACCACCCGTTGGCAGTATACGCATGGCGTCGCCGATCCTTCGGCCGTGTCGCCGGATGGCTACACGCTTGACGATCACTATCTCGGCCGTCCAGGCGCGGACGTAGTCCAACTCGACCTGTTCGGCGACTACAAGAGCAATGTCGCGCTCTATCCGGCCTTCCAGGACTATTTTCGCGCCCACAAACCACGTTTCCTGGCGGCGTGGGGTCGCAACGATCCGTTCTTCCTGCCGCCGGGCGCCGAGGCATTCAAGCGCGATATCCCCGAGGCGCGGGTAACCTTCTTCGATACCGGCCATTTCGCCCTGGAGACCCATGCTGCCGAGATCGCCGCGGAAATCAGGGATTTTTTCGCGTGAAAATGGAGGTGGAGATGAAGGATACTGAACAGACGCTCGCCGAGATACTCGAGATCATCAGGAGCAATCCGGGCATCCGGCCTTCCGAGATCGATCGGTTGATGAACCGGACGGAATCGGACTCGCTGCGCGCGACACTGATCAGGCGGGGTCTCGTCCGCAAGGTCAAGGACGGCCAGGCGACGCATCTCTATGCAACCGACGTTCCGGGAGGCGCCGATGCTTAGGAAAGCGACCCCGGAACGGGTGAAGCTGTTTTCGGATGGCGTGTTCGCCGTTCTGATCACGGTGCTGGTGCTGGAACTGCGGCCGCCCGAAACCCCTACCTACACGGCGCTGCTGGCGTCGTGGCCCCATTGGCTCAGCTATGCGGTTAGCTACCTGTTCATCGCGATCGTCTGGATCAATCACCACTATCTGTTGCGCTACGCGAGCGAGGCCACGCCGCGTCTCTTGTGGACCAATTTCGCCCATCTTTTCGCGATGTCGCTGCTACCGTTGTCGACCGAGTGGATGGCGACGTCCGCGCTGAAGCCACAGCCGGTCTCATTATACGCGGCGGTCTTCTTCCTGGTGAATGCGACCTATGTTGCGCTCGTTCGGGAACTGATCGACGGCAACCCCGAAACGCCGCCCGAGGTCCGACAGGCGATGCGTCGGCGGTCGTGGATCACGTTGGCGTTGTTCGGTATCGCCGCGGTGATTGCGTTGTGGAGCCCTCTTGCCGGGTTAGGGATCTGCATTGCCTGCCTCGCAGTCTATTTGAGGCCTCATCCGCTTCGGAACGCGGATTGAGGGGCGACGGCAAGGTCGTTCACGACCGGCGCAAAGAACGTCACCCCTCCCGGACCCGGTACCGTTCCAGCGTTCCGCTAAAAATCCGCGAAAGCGCCTCAACCGCCTCGCCGGGCGAGACGCGCCCGGCCGCGGCGTCCTGCGCCAGTGCTTCGGCGGCACCCAGGAAACCCAGGAACATGGCGTCGTCGTTCTGAGGCAGCTTGACGAAGCGGCCGAATATCCTGCGGTACTCGGCGACATAGCCTTCGCGCAGCGAGCGGCGGAAATCCGCCGTCTCCTCCGTCGCCGAGAGTGCGGCGAAGGCCGCGCCCATTTCCGGTCCCATGCCGAGCACGCAGTTCACATAGGCCGCGGCCATCACCGCAATCGCGTCGGCCAGCGTCTCGTCGCCCTTGCCCAGCACCTCGCCGCGCGCTTCCTTCTGCCGCTGATCGTAGTCGCTGCAGAGCGCGATCAAAAGCCCGGCGCGGGTACCGAAATGCTCGTAGGCGATGGGTTTGCTGACGCCGGCGCATTCGGCGACATGGCCGAGCGTCAGGGCGTCGGTCCCCTTCTCGCGGATGATCGTCTGCGCCGTCTCAAGCAGTTGCTCGCGCCGCTCTGCTTTGGGCAGTTTTTTCGTCGCTGCCCCAGCCATCTCGACCATCTGGCCCATTCGCTCTCTCCGGCGCCGCCTTGACATCGTCGTCGCGACGCATATTACTAATGGTAAGTTACTATCAGTAAGCTACCATCCTTAATATCAATATAGGAGCTTTTCGTGACCATTGCAGCCCGGGAAATCCACCTGAAGAGCCGCCCAACCGGCGTGCCGGGTCCGGAAAACTTCGAATTCACCGAACGCGTCCTGCCCGTGCCCGCCGAAGGCCAGCTTCTTGTCCGCACGCTGTGGATGTCGGTCGACCCTTATATGCGCGGCCGCATGGTCGACCGTCCGAGCTACATCGAGCCGTTCCAGGTCGGCCAGCCACTCGAGGGCGACGCCGTCAGCGTCGTCGAGCAATCCCGCGACGACCGCTTCAAGCCCGGCGATTTCGTCAAGCATTTTTACGGCTGGCGCGAGCGCGTGGTTATCGACGCGGCAACCGCCACGAAGGTCGATCCGGCCATCGCGCCGCTCCAGGCCTGGCTCGGCCCGCTCGGGGTGCCGGGGCTGACTGCCTATGCCGGGCTCGTCCATGTCGCGAAACTGAAGGAGGGCGACACGGTGTTCGTCTCGGCCGCCGCCGGCGCGGTCGGCTCGATGGCCGTGCAGATCGCGAAAATCAAGGGCGCTCGTGTCATCGGCTCGGTCGGCTCCGACGACAAGGCGCGCTGGGTCAGGGACGAACTCGGCGCCGACGCCGTCATCAACTACAGGACCGCCGGCGATCTGGCGAAGGCGCTGGCCGAGGCGGCACCGGAAGGCATCGACGTCTATTTCGACAATGTCGGCGGCGACCACCTCGATGCCGCGCTTGCCGTCGCCAACAGATATGCACGCTTCGCCATCTGCGGAATGATCGCGCAGTACAATGACGAGACGCCGCCGCCCGGCCCGCGCAACCTTGCCGCCCTCATCGTCAAGCGCATCGCCATGCAGGGCTACATCATCCTCGACTATCCCGATCTCACCAACGAGACCCGCGAGATGGCAGGCTGGCTTGCCGAAGGCAGGATCAAGTCGCGCGATACGGTCGTCGAAGGCCTGGAGAACGCGCCGAAGGCATTCATCGGCCTGTTCTCCGGCGACAACACCGGCAAGATGCTGGTCAGGCTGGCGGAGGGCTAACGCTTCCGGTTCAGCTGCCGGGCTTCACGGAGGAGCGACGACCAGTTCATCCCCAGCAGCGCGATGAGTTCGCGAGCCTGTTCCTCAGTGATGCTTGTTTCCCTGACGAGGCGTTGGACCACCGGGCCGTTCGTCGCATCCTGCTTGCTGGGGTCGTCGGCCATCGGAAGCACCTCCGAGGGAAATAACGTGGCAAGCCATCACGAGTTTCATGCCGTACTACGTCTTTGTGAATAGACTCCTCCACCGGAAGGCATAGGGTGAGCTGTCGCCCGCTATCGAACGGCACGGGGGCGATTGAAAGAGTCGATCACGCTTTCGCCCAACGCAAAGGGAGACGCGCGATGACACTGTGGGGCATAGCAGACGCCGAACAACTGGCGGCGCTCACCAGGCTTCTGGACGAATATTCGAAGGAAATCGGCATTGCCGGCGACAAGGCGGCACGCGACCGCTTGGCTGCTCGCATCATGGGCTTGTTCAACGAGGGCATCACAAAGCCCGAGGAGATCAGGCGCAATTTGGATTCGAGTCCGGACGGCTGGCTGGTTGAACGGATCGCTTCCTGAGCCATAACCTCCGGGGACCTGCTCAAGATCCCCCTCTCCGTCTCGGGCTTCGCCCTCGACACCTCTCCCCACATTCGTGGGGCGAGGAAATGCGACGCTTCCTCCCCCTCGAGCGCAGGCAATCGCATATGCCAATCTGGCGGCTCGCGCTTGAGCGCTGGATGCGCTGCCGCAAAGTCTCCCTCCCCCTTGTGGGGAGGGGTTAGGGGGTAATTCCACATACGACCGGGGGCGAGGGTCGGGCCGGCACATTGCCAAGGCCAGAAAATTCGCGCGCCATTGTCGAAACCGCATCGCTTCGTTCGTCGTTGCAATGACCCGGTGATTTGCCGGGATGTAAAAAGCGAGAATGGAGACCTCCCATGCGAAAGATCATTGTTGCGACATTCGTCAGCCTCGACGGCGTCATGCAGGCGCCGGGCGGTCCCGAGGAGGATCCGACGGGCGGCTTCAGGTTCGGCGGCTGGGTGGCTCCGCACTTCGACGAGGCATCGGGCGCCGCGATGGACGAGATTTTCAGCCGACCCTACGATCTGCTGCTCGGCCGCAAGACCTACGACATCTTCGCCGCCCACTGGCCCTTCGCCGAGGGTGGACCCGATGCGCCGATCGCCGAAGCATTCAACCGGATCGACAAATACGTCGCCTCGCGCTCGAAGCGGGACCTGACGTGGAACAACAGCCACTGGCTCGGCGAGGACACCGTCGGCGCATTGAAGAAACTGAAGGCCGGAGACGGCCCCGACCTTCTGGTCCAGGGCTCAAGCAACCTGCTCCAGACCCTGTGGAAGCATCGCCTGGTCGACGAGTTCAACGTGCTGGTCTTCCCGGTGCTGCTCGGCAAAGGCAAGCGCCTGTTCGGCGACGAAGTGGCGCCGGCCGGCCTCAAGCTGGTGAAGTCGCAATCCTATCCGACCGGCGTGATCGTGACGAAATACGTCCCCGACGGAGAGGTCAAGACGGGGTCGTTCGCGCTGGCCGAGCCGAGCGAAGCGGAACTGGAACGGCGGAAGAACCTGAGCTGAGCGAAGTTCGCACTTTCTCCGCGAATAGGCGGGCATAAGCCCCCTCCACCGCCTCCGGCGGTCCCCCTCCCCACAAGGGGGAGGAACCGCCGCTATAGCTTGGGCCAAGGTCGTCCATGTTTCGTGCAAGACGGTAATCCGGAAAAGTCCCCTCCCCTTGTGGGGAGGGGTGGGGTAATTCATATGTGGCGGCCTTGCCGAGGTTGGTTGCAACCAACACTCGCGATCATCCAACGCTATCTGGCGTCTACCGCCTCTGCTCGGTCCCCTCCCCCTTGGTGAATCTCCCGACCACCGACCGCATCGCGGCCCACATCTCCGCGTCGTCGAGTTCCTGGTGCTTGGCGTATTTCATGTAATGGAACGAGATCGCGCCGACATCGTGCCACCAGTCCGGTGGCCGTTCGAGCACCAGCCGGATGCGCTTCCTGTCCGTGCCGCCGTCAAACGTCGTTCCACGCACATCGACCCTGGCATAGAACGTGTGCAGTGGTTTTTCGTCCTTGCCGATCAGCACGGCCGCGGCACCGAAACTGTCGCCGTCGATCATTTCCGCACTTGAGAACTCGACCGTAAGCACGCCTCGCCCGGCAGCGTCGACATTGAGCCAGGCAAGCCCCTGCTGCCGCCTTGCATAGCGCCACCGGAACGAGAACCGCTCCGGCGCCTGCGCCATCTGCCGCGCCACATTGTAGGGCGGCGGCAGCGAGGCGAACCGCACCAGGTCGCCAGTCGCCCGCTCGATCACCACAATCAGGTTTCCCGGATCGTCACTGTCGGGGTAGAGCATGTAGGCACGCGCGTGCCCGGCCTGCAGCAACGCAGGCACCAGCGCTGCAAGGATGGCAACAGCGTGCAGCATACTTCCCTCCCGATCCATGATTATAGGCTTTCGCCGACCGGCGAACAGGGTGGCTGTTTTCCGGGTGGATGCCGGCAAAAACGCCTGCGCAATCATCAACGGTTTTCCCGCATTTTCGGGGTTACATAGCGCCACACTCTTCCCTATAAGGCCCTCCTAGCCTGATACCAGAATCGCGAGCACAACCGGCCGGGTCTTCCCGTCCCGGCTTTTCGTGCAAGCCGCCCGCCGAACGGAATTCTCGACATGCCAAAACGCACCGACATCAAGTCGATCCTGATCATCGGGGCCGGCCCCATCGTCATCGGCCAGGCCTGCGAGTTCGACTATTCCGGCACCCAGGCCTGCAAGGCGCTGAAGGCCGAGGGTTTTCGCATCATCCTGGTCAATTCCAACCCGGCCACCATCATGACCGACCCGGAACTGGCCGACGCCACCTACATCGAGCCGATCACGCCGGAGGTGGTGGCCAAGATCATCGCCCGCGAGCGGCCCGACGCGCTGCTGCCCACCATGGGCGGCCAGACCGCGCTCAACACGGCATTGTCGCTGCGCCGCATGGGCGTCTTGGAGCGCTACAATGTCGAGATGATCGGCGCCGACGCGGCAGCCATCGACAAGGCCGAGGACCGCGCGCTGTTTCGCGAGGCGATGAAGAAGATCGGCCTGGAAACGCCGAAATCGATGCTCGCCAATGCCACCCAGGTCAAGGAAGAGGACCGCCGCAAGCACGAGGCCGAGCGCGCCAGCCTCAAGGCCGAAAACCCCGCCGACCTCGATACGGCGCTCGATGCGCTGGAGACCCGCTGGAACCTCGGCGAGGGCGACCGCAAGCAGCGCTACATGAGCCACGCGATGGCGATCGCCGCGCAGGCGCTCGACGTCGTCGGCCTGCCGGCGATCATCCGCCCGTCCTTCACGCTCGGCGGCACCGGCGGCGGCATCGCCTACAACCGCGCCGAATTCTACGACATCGTCTCCTCCGGCCTCGACGCCTCCCCCACCACCGAAGTGCTGATCGAGGAATCGGTGCTCGGCTGGAAGGAATACGAGATGGAGGTGGTGCGCGACCGCGCCGACAACTGCATCATCATCTGCTCGATCGAGAACATCGACCCGATGGGCGTGCACACGGGCGACTCGATCACCGTGGCACCGGCGCTGACGCTGACCGATAAAGAGTACCAGATCATGCGCAACGCCTCGATCGCGGTGCTGCGCGAGATCGGCGTCGAGACCGGCGGCTCCAACGTGCAGTTCGCCGTCAACCCCGCCGACGGCCGGCTTGTCGTGATAGAGATGAACCCGCGCGTCTCGCGTTCCTCCGCGCTCGCCTCCAAGGCGACCGGCTTCCCGATCGCCAAGATCGCCGCCAAGCTCGCCGTCGGCTACACGCTGGACGAGCTGGAGAACGACATCACCGGCGGCGCCACCCCCGCCTCCTTCGAACCGTCCATCGACTATGTCGTGACAAAAATCCCGCGCTTCGCGTTCGAAAAGTTCCCCGGCGCCGAGCCGGTGCTCACCACCGCGATGAAGTCGGTCGGCGAGGTGATGGCGATCGGTCGCACCTTCCAGGAATCGCTGCAGAAAGCCCTGCGCGGGCTGGAAACCGGCCTCACCGGCCTCGACGAGATCGAGATCCCCGGCCTTTCCTCCGCCGGCGGCCCCGACGACCGCAACGCCATCCGCGCCGCACTCGGCACGCCGACGCCGGACCGGCTGCGCATGGTGGCGCAGGCGATCCGCATGGGCACCTCGCTCGATGAGGTCCACCAGATGTGCCACATCGACCCGTGGTTCCTCGAACAGATCGCCGGCATCCTCGCTATGGAGGACCGCATCCGCGAGCACGGCCTGCCGCAGGACGCCGAAAACCTGCGCATGCTGAAGGCCATGGGCTTCTCCGACGCCCGCCTCGCCTCGCTGACGAAGACCGAGCCGCAAACGATCCAGAAGCAGCGCGAAAAACTCGGCGTCCACCCCGTCTACAAGCGCATCGACACCTGCGCCGCCGAGTTCGCTTCCCCCACCGCCTACATGTACTCCACCTACGAGGTGCCCTTCGCCGGCGCGTTCGCCGACGAAGCCAAGGTCTCAGACCGCAAGAAAATCGTCATCCTCGGCGGCGGCCCGAACCGCATCGGCCAGGGCATCGAGTTCGACTATTGCTGCTGCCACGCCTGCTTCGCGCTCGCCGAGGCCGGTTATGAATCGATCATGATCAACTGCAACCCGGAGACCGTTTCGACCGACTACGACACTTCAGACCGGCTCTATTTCGAGCCGCTGACCGCCGAGGACGTGCTGGAGATCCTGCGCGCCGAGCAGGCGTCCGGCGAACTGGTCGGCGTCATCGTCCAGTTCGGCGGCCAGACGCCGCTGAAGCTCGCCGAAAGCCTCGAGGCCGCCGGCATCCCGATCCTCGGCACCTCGCCCGACATGATCGACCTCGCCGAGGACCGCGACCGCTTCCAGAAGCTCCTCATCAAGCTCAACCTGCTGCAGCCCAAGAACGGCATCGCCTGGTCGGTCGAGCAGGCCCGCACCGTCGCCTCCGAGCTCGGCTTCCCGCTGGTGGTGCGCCCCTCCTATGTGCTCGGCGGCCGCGCCATGCAGATCATCCACGACGAGGCGATGCTGCAGACCTATCTGCTCGACACCGTGCCCGGCCTGGTGCCGGAGGACATCAAGCAGAAATACCCCAACGACAAGACCGGCCAGATCAACACGCTGCTCGGCAAAAACCCGCTGCTCTTCGACACCTACCTGTCGGGCGCCATCGAGGTCGACGTCGATTGCCTGTGCGACGGCAGGAACACCTATGTCGCCGGCATCATGGAGCACATCGAGGAGGCCGGCATCCATTCGGGCGACAGCGCCTGCTCGCTGCCGGTCCACACGCTTTCCGCCGACACCGTCGCCGAGCTGGAGCGCCAGACGGCAGCGCTGGCAAAGGCGCTGAACGTCGGCGGCCTGATGAACGTGCAGTTCGCCATCCAGGACGGCGCCATCTTCATCCTCGAGGTCAACCCCCGCGCCTCGCGCACCGTGCCCTTCGTGGCGAAAACCGTCGGCAAGCCGATCGCCAAGGTGGCGGCGCGCATCATGGCCGGCGAGAGCCTCGACGCCGCCTTCGCCGCCTATGGCGGCCGGCCGGACAAGCCGAAGCGCCCGCACATCGCGGTCAAGGAGGCGGTGTTCCCCTTCGCCCGCTTCCCCGGCGTCGACATCCTGCTCGGCCCCGAGATGAAGTCGACCGGCGAGGTGATGGGCCTCGACTACGACTACGCGCTGGCCTTCGCCAAGAGCCAGCTGGGAGCGGGCGTGGATCTCCCCCGCACGGGCACCCTGTTCGTCTCCGTCCGCGACGAGGACAAGCAGGGTGTGCTGCCGGCCGTGCAGCGGCTCGCCGCGCTCGGCTTCAAGGTGCTCGCCACCGGCGGCACCCAGCGCTTCCTCGCCGAACACGGCATCGACGCGCAGAAGATAAACAAGGTGCTGGAAGGCCGCCCCCACATCGAGGACGCCATCCGCAACCGCCAGGTGCAGATCGTCTTCAACACCACGGACGGCCAGAAGGCGCTGTCGGACTCCAAATCGCTGCGCCGCGCCACGCTGATGCAGAAGGTGCCGTATTACACGACGCTCGCCGGCATGGCGGCGGTGGCGGAAGCCATCGCCGCGCTGAAGGCCGGCAGCCTGGAAGTGCGGCCGCTGCAGGAGTATTTTTAAGCGCCTTTTTCACCTCCCCCTTGAGGGGAGGTCGGCGGGCAAAGCCCGCCGGGTGGGGGTCTTCTCAGATGCCGCCATCGAGCAGAAAAGCGATGCCGCCGAAGCTGCGCCCCTCTCCCCGTTCACGGGGAGAAAGGAAAGACGCGCCGGGTGGGGGTGGTTCCGCTGGCGCAAGCATCGCGATTAGCCATCTCCCCACCTGTGGGGAGATGGCCGGCAGGCCAGAGGGGGGCGCTGTCCCGCCGAGCTTGCCGCCTGAAGCGCCGTCGCGTGGGTCGCTGCGGCAGCGCGCGGCGCCTACGCTGCTTTCCTCTCCCCGTTCACGGGGAGAGGATGCCGGCAGGCAGGTGAGGGGCAGCGCCAAGACCTGAATAGTTCGCTCCGCCCCTTATCCGACCCTTCGGGGCCACCTATTCCCTTTAAACGGAGAGAAGGGAGAAACGCGCCGGGTAGGGCGCGACGAAAGCGCGAGGCACCGAAGCTGCTTCTCTCTCCCTGTTTACGGAGAGAGATTCCGGCAGTGAGGGGCAGCGCCAGCCTCTGCACCACGCTCTAGGGCGCCGCCGCCGTCGCCGAAGCCGCCGCGGCGCTGAAGACCGGGCATTGGAGGTCGGGCAGCTAAAGCGATATTCTTGCAAGGCGCTTAGCTGCTGCCGCGAACAGTGCCTTAAGTAAGAAAAAGAATTACATTATTTACCAAATCACTAATCGTATCATCGGCTTGATGCTGATTTATTATCACACGCGAAGGATGTGCCGCAATATTCCTCCGGGATAGCTTATCTTTTAGAATCTGGACAGTGTTCTTGTCTAAAAGACGCGCAACTCGACAAGATTCGATAAGTTCATATTCCTTCAAATCATCTAAGTCCTCAATGTTATTTATAACAATGCTTTTCTTTGGAAATTTCGTTCCTATTGCCGCGTTCAGGGCAACAATGCGCGATGCATCTTTAAAGAGCCACCGAACTAGGTGGTCGTAGGCTAGGTTCCAAGTCATCACTATTGCCGCTCGATACGCCCTCACCCGATAGCAATTCAGCGCCTCTGTGAGAAACGCCCGCTCCGCGAGGTCCGGCACTTTTTGTGGCAACTCGGACAGCGTTTGCGTAACAACTGCCACGACGGGATCAACCCCAAACCGCCTATCGAGATCACGGCGTAGGCCACCTGCTAACCGATACCCACCTTTCTCCCGTACAAGCTGGGGTGGCTTCTTCGCGACCAAACGAGGAAGATAAACGCTCATGTCAGGCGGGTCGAGGCCAACATCCCGGAAACACTTGCGCATGTAGGAACCGTCAAAAAAGGGGCGCCCTTCATGGGTTTCTACAAACCATGAGAGTATCAACAGTTGATCGACTGCTGACTTACGATAAAATCCATTCGTGGACGAAGAAAAATCTTGTATTGCGCTCAACCGCCGGACCTAAGTTTCTGGACCTTGTCTAACCCGAGATGATTGATTTCATAAGACCCTCGGCTAGAGCTTGACATCAGTTTTTCTTTCTTCAGATAACGGAGCGGCCATCCAAAGTCTTCAAATCCAACAGACCAACCGATCACTCGATATCCCGTATAGATATGAGCAGTTGTAACGGCAGGCGTATCTCGATGCTCCTTAAACCAAGCAGCGATGACAAGATTTTTCTCAGGCTCAGTTTCGGCAGGATGCTGTTCGGCAAAATTCACCAGTGAAAGATCTGATGAGAAATCTAGATCAAGAACCTCGGGTGTTGTTGGTTTACGAGGGCGTGCCGGACGGCTTGTTTTTGGCGGAGATGGCACTTCTTCCTGCTCTTCTAGGTCTATGACCTCAGCGTTCTCTGACATCTGGCCATTACCACCCGCCAACATAACAGTCGCTGGTGAGGAACCGTTAAGTCGCTGCTGGACTATGGTAGTCGGCTTCAAGGCATTCTGAATAGCAGCTGTTATTTGGCTAAGATCGCCGTCCGGAATATCAGCCTCTAGCATTATGAAACGAACCTTAGCGCCGCCTTTTGACAACTGTTGCTTCGCCATTTTCCACCCCCTTGCCTCAACGAACAATAAGAGAACATTGGGTGGATCGCAAGATTCGTCAAGCGATTTTATATTTGTATGCAGTGTCTGAATCGCAGAAAGAAAGAAACTACCGTGAAGGCGCTTACTTTGCTTTGAATGAGGCGACGGTTATAGTGTAATAAATAATGGCGCATTCCCTCGAAGATCCCTCTCTTGCGATTTCTAGAACTCAGAGTCACTCACACCCCTCGCCCCCAAACCCCTTGACCATCCGCGCCACCACCGCGTCATAAGCCTTCATCTCCGCCTCCCCATATTCCAGCCGGAAGAACGCCGCCTCGTCGGCGCAGAGCGGCACGGCGCGCATGTAGAGCACGCGGCCGTTTCGCGTGCCCGACCAGCTGGCGCCGGCGCCGTTGCCCTGCCGGTAGCTGATTTTCCAGCCGTCCGCCTCGTCAGACGCCATGCGCCCGGCCACTTCGGTCTCGAACGGCGTGTCGAGCAGGTTGGTGCCCCACACGGCAAGCGTCGCCGTGCCGTCGGCGGAGCGGCTGGTGCCGCCGTCGCTGTTGTCGGCCTCGGCGACCGCCGAAAAGCCGGGCGGCAGCGGCATGAGATAGGAAAAGCGCGCATTGCCGTAGACGCCCCAGCCATCGGCCAGCGCGGGCCAGGCAAGGCCGGCCGCAACGAGAATGATTGCCCAACGCCGCATGACACCTCCTCCGGTTGCAGCCACCATATCCCCGCCCCAGAGCTTGTCGAGGGGCGAGCTTGTTGCGCCTCCCCTTCTCCCCTTGTGGGAGAAGGTGGCCGAGCGCAGCGAGGTCGGATGAGGGGTGCTGGACGGAGCGAGACGCTTCAGAAACGGCACGACGGCAACGCCAGGCAACGATCTTGAAACATCGCATTCCTCGCAGCACCCCTCATCCGCCTTCGCTGCGTTCAGGCACCTTCTTCCCACAAGGGGAGAAGGGAGAGCCGTCATCTTTGTCATCATCTGTCAGGAATTTTCTCTCCCTTTTATCCCCACCCCTCCAGCCGCCCCGCATAATCCTTTCCATGAGCTTGGAAGGAACGGCAATGGACTGGAACCTGGCGATCGAGCGGAACACGGAGGCGCTGAAGCGCATCCTGGCGATGCTCGTCGCCATGGCCGGGCTGGGCTCCCGGGGACAGTTTACTTTCTTTCCGCAGGAAAGCGCGCTGCCTCACGGTTCGGCGCTGGCGGAAAAAAGTAAACTGTCCCTTGCATTTACCCTGCCGCGCCATCTCCACACCACCGTGCTCCGCCTGCTGCGGCCGGCCGAGTCTGCCGTGCGGCGGCTCATCATCGTGGCGGCGCGCGGGATCGTGGTGGCGCCGCCATCGCCGTCGCGCCGGCGCAAGGCGAAGCCTGCGCCGACGATCCTGCGCAACGGCATCGGAACCGGCATCCTGATGCCGCCCGGACCCCCACCCCTTACCCCTACCCTCAAGGGGGAGGGAGGCGTCCTCGCCGCACAAGGTCCAGCAGCGAACGCGTCAAGCGCAAACGCGCCAAAATCCCCCTCCCCCTTGTGGGGAGGGGTAAGGGGTGGGGGTAAGAGCGCATCTACCCCCACGCTCACGCTGCCGCTGTTCGACCGGCTTCCGCGATGGGAAAGTCGCCCCCGCCGTCCCATCCCCAACAGCGTGCCGCGCATCTCGGTGCCCGGCTACACCACACTGTCTCCCATCGTGCCCCGCCGTCTGCCATCGCCCGACGACCCGGTCGACGCCACGCGGCTTGGCCGCCGGCTCGCCACGCTTGCCTCGGCCCTCGACGACCTGCCGCGCCAGGCAAAACGCTTCGCCCGCTGGCGCGCGCGCCGCGATGCGATCATCGCGCAGGAAAGAAACGGCGATGCCGCCGCGCCAACCGGAGAACCGCGCCGCAGCAAGCCGCACCGCATATGGCCGCTGCGCCCCGGCCGCCCACCCGGCCAGCACCCGAGGCGGGGCCGGAAAAAATCCCGGCACGAGATCCACGAAATCCTGAAAGACCTGCACGGCCTTGCCTTCGACGTCCTGGAGGAGCGCCGCGACACGTCCTGACGACGGCCGCTGCGATTGCTTCTCCAGCCTGGGTTCCTCGCCCCCGCGGAGCGGGGGAGAGGTGGCTCGGGCCTGAGCTTGTCGAAGGGCCGAGACGGAGAGGGGGCGCTTCCAAAACAAGAAGCCGAAAAATGCGAGGCGCCGGCTCAGGCGGCCCGCTCTCACGGTCGCGAGGGGCGATTCGTTAATCCCCCTCTCCGGTTTGCTTCGCAAACCACCTCTCCCCCACATGCGTGGGGCGAGGAATGCGCGCCCGCCCTACTCGAACATGCCCTTCGGCGTCTCGCCCTTCAGGAACTGCTCGATGAACCCGTGCAGCACGGCCGCCTGGCCGATCACCGCCGTGTGCGAGGTCGCCGGCAGCACGGCCAGCCGCGAGGCCGGCAGCGGCTTGCCCATGTCGCCCATGCCGCCGCCGCCGAGCAGGCGGAACATTGCCACCGCGTGCTCCAGCGTGTTGACGTCGGCATCGCCGGTAATGATCAGCACAGGCGCCTTCAGCGCCTTGACGTCCGCCTCCCATTCCATCGGCTCCTTCTCCAGCTGGATCAGCTTTTCCACCAGCTTGGGAAAGCCGTCCGGGTCGGCGGCGAGCTTCTTGTAGTCCTCCGCGAACGGCATGTTGACCATCATCTCCACCGTCATCTGCGGGATGAAGGCGGTGAATTCCGGTTGCCAACCCTTGAGGTCGTAGGCGACCGAGGCGGCGATGAGCTGGTCGACCTTCTCCGGATGGCGGATGGCGAACTGCAGCCCGGCCCCCGCGCCCATCGAGTAGCCGAACACATCGGCCTTCTCGAGCCCGACCTTGTCCATGAAGGCCGCGACATCGTCGGCGAGGTTCGGATAGGTGATCGGCCGGTCGATATCGGTGGTGCGGCCGTGGCCCTGGAACTCCAGCGCATAGACCTTGTGGGTCCTGGCCAGCATCGGGACGATCTCGCCCATCGACGGGATGTTCATGTAGGCGCCGTGCAGCACGATCAGCGGATCGCCCTCCCCGCTCGTCTCGTAATACATCTGCATGCCGTTGACCTCGACACGCTCGCCCTTCGGCGCGTCGTCGGCAAAGGCGGGTGCTGCCATCAGCGCGAAGGCGGCAATCAGGGTACGCAACATCGGTGTTCTCCTCGTATGATCCGATCTGGATGCCTGTACGACGAACGGCGGAGCGCGGTCCCGACATCGGCGCAAAAAAATTTGCCGCCCGGTGTTGCGGGCCAATCGATGTGCTGCGCTTCGCTACGCGCCAGGCGGCGTCCACTCCCGGTAGCCCTTCATCAGGCCTTCCCATGCATCGTCGGGCGGCAGCTTTTCGAAGGAGTGCGGCGCACCGGTCTTCGCCCACGCAAAACCCTCGGCTCTCCAAGTTTCCACGAATGGCGCAGTGCCGCCGGTGTCGTCGATCATGGTGGAGCGGATATTGACGAACCAATCGAGCCCTTCCGGCCGGGTGAACATCCAGCTCATGCAGCGCGGACAGAAATAGTGCCGCGTCGCACCGTGCAGTCCGCCGATCACCGGCTCGCCCTGCGTGACTTCAAAACCGTCGGCGGGAATGGCGGCAGAGAGGGAAAAGGCCGACGAACTCATCCGCTGGCAGCCGGTGCAGTGGCAGGCCATCGTGACATAGGGCGCTGCGCTCACTTTGAACCGCACCTGGCCGCAACGGCAGCCGCCCTCGCGCGGCAGTTTCCAGTGCATGGCAAAAGCTCCTCCGTTCGTGTCGACGGTTTTATCGCCTGCACGAACGAGAAAGCAAACCGGGGGACGACGGCAGGCGCGCTATGCTGCCATCAGCTTGCGTGGGAACGACGCATCGGATTTCATTTCGTTTGGGGATGTTCGCCGCCCGCATGAAGCGCGGGCGAACGCCTCATGCCGCGACGGACTGCGTGCCGTGCTCCCAATGGTACTTGAACTTGCCTTCCACCGGGGTGCGCTGGATCTCGTTGCGCTCGAACATGGTGGTGAGCGCAGCGCCCACCTGGTTGACGTTGTGGG
This sequence comes from Mesorhizobium sp. ZC-5, assembly GCF_025753855.1. Taxonomy (GTDB): domain Bacteria; phylum Pseudomonadota; class Alphaproteobacteria; order Rhizobiales; family Rhizobiaceae; genus Neomesorhizobium. The sequence goes on along the minus strand of NZ_JAOWPT010000012.1, from coordinate 51,414 downwards.
CATGCCCTTGCGCCTCGAGCCCGTGCACGATGTCGCTGATGCCGCGCCTCTCGGCGAAGAAGCCGTCGTCGCGCAGCCGCTTGACGCGGTCGCGGCAGGAATCGCCCAGCGGCGTCGGCGTGACCCGGCGCCTGGTGCGGACCTTCGGGGCGGTATCATCGCCGGTCGCCATGGCGACGCCATTGGCGATCACCGCACCGGCGCCGAAACGGGCGCGCTCTATGATCGGTATGAGTTTGTCCAGATAGGTGCGGACAAAGGAATCCTCACCTTCCAGTTCGATCGTTCCCGCTTGCGTGTTGATCAGTACCTTCGCGTTCGTCATTCAGCGCACACTCCCAAGCCATCCCCAAGCCAAATGTATCAAAAAAATCGGCAAATGATAGTTTCCCGCGCCAAGTTGTCAGGGCCGCACACTGTTTTCATGTCTTTATGCCCTCTATCGACCGCAACTATTGTGCGAAATGCCGAATTCACCAACCGCGCCGGGAAATGACGTTGCGTCAATCCTTGTTGAGGCAGCCGGAATAGCTTCAACTTGTTGTGGTCCCGTACAGCGTATATAATTCGTGCAGGTACGGAAGAAGAGCAGGACCACCACGCAAATGCCGGTCACCGTCCAGAGCCGCCGGGAACGTCACAAGGCCGAGCTGCGCTCAGAGCTTGTCGCCGCCGCCCATGCGCTGGTCAAGGACGAGGGCTATGAGGGCCTCACCATCCGCAAGCTGGCGAAGCGCGTCGGCTATGCGCCGATGTCGGTCTATTCCTATTTCGCCGACAAGCAGGATATCCTGCTGGCGCTCGCCGAAGACGTCTTCGAGCAGTTGGCGCGGCGGGCCGAGCGCAACCTGCCAGAAGAACCCCTTGCGGCGCTGCGCCACGGCATGCGCGAGTTCGCCGCCTTCGGCCTCGAAAACCCGAACGAGTACCGCATCATCTTCATGACCCAGAAACCGCAGCCGGCCGACCCGGAGATGGCGGCGGAACTGGAGAAGAAAAACCCGGCGCTGCTGTCGATGCGCAAATGCGTGATGGCTTGCCTCGAGGCGGGCCTGCTCAAGGGCGACGAGCACGCCATCACGACCTTCCTGTGGACCACCACCCACGGTGCGATCTCGGCCGTGATCAACTTTCCGCAGTATTCGTTCGGCCCCGGCCAGGACTATGCCGACGCCGTCATCGAACTGGCACTGGCCGCTATTCGTTCGCGCGAAGTGCAGCCGCTGTCAGGACCAGCCGCCCTCTGCTGAATTCTGCCCGCCGGCAGCGCACAACCGCATCGTCATTCTCTGCATCGCCATTTCACGAGGTACCGCCGCTCCGGGTTTTCGGCGCGCTCTCGAAAATTTTACCGTACATGTACGAAATTATGTTGAAAGTCTCCCGATTGGCTCGTATATGTACGAAGTAGCGTACGCGTATAAGAATTATTGCCAACGGAGAATGACCATGAAGACGATTGCTCTCACCCTCGCGGCCCTCGCCGTCACTTCAGGCGCAGCTTTCGCAGGCGATTTCGCCGCAACCCTCCACTATCCGGAAGCCCGGAGCGTCAGCCAGCCGGCAACGCCCGAACTCGACCGCACGTCGACCGGTTCGATCGTCCGCAAGATCGTTTCCGGCAAGCACCAGACCAAAAGCAACGCCGACGCGATGCCGGCGGCCGACACGCTCAAGAAGTAAATGAGATATTCCGCATAGCAGAAGGGCGGCCCAAGCCGCCCTTTTTGCATGTTTAATCAGGAATTGGACGCCATCCGCCGTCGCCGGTCCTTGCCGAGCCCGGTTTCGTCGAGCAGGCCCTTGCGCTTAGCGTCATAATAATAGCCGCGCTGGTAAAGCCGGTCGGCGAGATCCTGGTTGCCGTCCGCGACGAGGAAAGCGCCTTTCAGATACTTCACCGCGTATTTGAGATTGGTCTCAGCGTCGAGCAGGCCTTTCGCCGGACCGGTGTAGCCCATGCCGCGCGCCGTCGCATGCTTGATCTGCATCAGACCCCAATGGCCCTTGTTGTAAGCGCGCGGATTGAACGTGCTCTCGCGCTTGACCACGCGGCGCACCAGGTCGACCGGTACTTCATAGACCGCGGCGTATTTGGCGATCAGCGTGTCGAGATCACTGCTGGGCGTATTGGCCTTGGCATAGGCGTTCGGCGTGAAAGCCACCTCGGTCACCGCTGCCTTGGCTTCGCTGGTTTCCGCGAATGCTGCCGGTGCAGTGGGATCCGGGGCGAAGGATGTAGGCACGACCGCCACGGTGTCCGGCAACGTCAGGTCGGCACTGGAGGACATGGCAAGGCTTGCCGACGTGCTGTCGCCGGTCGACGTACAGGCGGTCAGCCCGATCGAGGCAAGCATGGCGCCAACCGCCAGGAAGGTCCGGATTTCGGACAAAAACACCTCTCGTTCCATCAAAAAACAGGCGTCGCGCCCTGGTTCTCCTTACATCAAGGCCGTTGTGTCAGCAACGTGTCTGGAATCGGGTGTTCGAAAACGCCGCGGCACACTAGATTACGGTGCATGGGTAGCTGACGGCCGTTCCTGAAATGTCCGTCGGACCAGTTCATGATCAAGAGACAAGACCGTTGGGAATTTGCCATGTCTTCCTTGCAAAAATACCACGTATTCGAAACGCCGCTCGGCTGGCTCGGTATCGCCTGGAGCGAAAAGGGCCTGACTCAGTTGCAATTGCCTTCGCATGACCGCACCGCGACGGAACGCCGGCTGCAGCGCCGCACGGTCGACGGCGTCGAAAGCGATCCTCCTGCCTGGGTGGCCGAGATTGTCGAGACCCTGAGGCGCTATGCAGCGGGCGAGCAAGTCGATTTCTCCTCGGTGCCCGTGGACCTCACCGGCATCGATGCCTTCCGGCTGGCGATCTACGATGCCGCCCGCAAGCTCGCCTTTGGCGAGACCACGACATATGGCGAACTGGCAACCCGCGCAGGCTATCCGGGCGAAGCGCGCGATACCGGCCAGGCTCTCGGCCAGAATCCGGTACCGATCGTCGTGCCGTGCCATCGCATCCTGGCAGCCGGCAACAAGATCGGCGGATTTTCGGCTCCCGGCGGAAGCACCACCAAGGAAAAGCTACTCAACATGGAAGGCGTGCGCGTCGGTCCGCCACCGCCGGCTCAGACTGCATTCGGGTTTTGAGGCGCGATCGCTCAGTCGCGACGCAGCCGGAAGATCGGGAAATCGTCGTCGAAATCCACGACCTTGCATTCGTAGACCGGACAGGATTTGCGGTCTGCGGAGGGGATGAAGACCGTTTCCGCCCTCTCCTCCTGCTTGCAGAAGCGATCGTCGCTGACGTAGCGGCCATAAAGCTGAAGCGATGGATTGCGGGTCGATCGATAGCGCATGATGGCCGCGCCATCCCGGCGGATCGTCGCCTGGACCTCCTGGCAGGTCATGCTGGTCGAGTTGTAGCGGGTGATCGCGTGCGCCGGCATGGAAACCAGCAGGACCGACATCGCGAGCAGAAATTTCATCATGGTCCAGCCTCCACGGAGGGTTCTTCGTCTGAAGATACGGACGGCAACGGTGCTCTGTTTCACCCGTTGCAATGGATTTAGGCGACGTTAGGGCACCTGCCAATGCCCGTTCGAGGAATAGTTGCCCAATGCCTCTTGTGTTGGCGGGCTTTCCGGCCTATATCCGTTCCGTTGATATTTCGGCCGATCGATCTAGTGGCCCCGCGGAACCCGCGTTTGCTGACGTCTATCTCCAAAATCTCGATACAACCGGTCTGACATCTAGTCGGACTATTCACGTTGCAAACTTTGTCAAGGAATACGCATATGGCTACTGGCACCGTTAAGTGGTTCAACAGCACCAAGGGCTTCGGCTTCATTCAGCCGGACAACGGCGGCGCGGACGTTTTCGTCCACATCTCCGCTGTCGAGCGCGCTGGCATGACGAACCTCGTTGAAGGCCAGAAAATCAACTTCGAGATCGAGCAGGACCGCCGCACCGGCAAGTCGTCCGCTGGATCTCTTAGCAAGGCAGCCTGATTTTTTCGCGCGCCCCGGGCAACCGGAAGCGCGCGGCAAGTCACGGATGTACTGGCGGCCGCGCCAAGAGCGCGCGAGTGCATGATGACGAACCGGACGTCGACGCAGCAGATTGCTGCCGACACCGGAACCGAGCATGTTACAGATCAGGCTACCAAGCAGTGGAAGGCGGGATCAGTCCCGCCTTTTTTGCGTCTGGCGTTAAGCCGACGGCGTCCAGTCGAGCGGCACGTGGCCATCGTCGGCCTCGACCCGCCGCAGCCACGCCGACACCGCAGGAAACGATCCGAGATCGAATCCATGCAGACCGGCGTCATGCGTGTAGGCATAAAGAGAGATGTCCGCGACCGAGATTGCATCACCGACAAGGAACGGTGTGCGCTTCAACTGGGCTTCCATGACATCGAGCGCCTTGTTGCCGCCCGCAAGCGTCGACGCCAGCCGCTCCGGCGTTGCATCCTTCGCTCGCTCGGGAAATCTCAACAGCGCGCGCCTCACCGCCACATAGGGTTCGTGGCTGTATTGTTCGAAGAACAGCCATTGATAGGCCAGACCCCGCTCATAGTGCCGTGCGGGGACAAAGCGCGTTCCCTCCGCCAGATAGAGCAACATGGCGTTCGATTCAGCCAACAGCCTTCCGTCCTCGAACTCCATCAGCGGCACCTTGCCATTGGGGTTCTTGGCCAGAAACTCGGCATAATGGGTCGAACCATCCATCGCGTTGGTCTCGACGTGGCGAAACGGCTCGCCAAGCTTCGCCAACAGCAGCCTGGGTTTGTAGCAATTGCCGCTGTCGGTCATGCCGTAGAGGGTGATCACGTGGCGCTTCCTCCCAATTCCGTTGCAAATACCCCGGACGATGGAGCGGCTTCCAGTCAGTTGTTTTTGGGAAAGCATCAGTCGCGCTGATGCCGGGCATCGATGTCCCAACCGGTCCGACACCGACGGTTGTTCAGGCGAAGCCGGATCTCAGGAATCAACGGCTCCCAGCATAGCCCGCAGTTCTGCTGGGCGCGTTGCTGCGGGCGAGCGAGGTGGGCCGCAATTCGCTGATCGAAACCGCCTCCAGATCCTCCAGAAGGATAGCCTGGGAAAAATAGTAGCCTTGGGCATATTTGATCCGCGTCGCGGCCTGCAAGTACGCCAACTCCTCGAAGGTCTCGACACCTTCGACGATCACGGACATGCCGAGCGAATGTCCCAGCGCCTCGATCGCCTTGAGGATCGATTGGTTGCGCGGCTTCTTGTGGATGTCCGTAATGAACGAACGATCGACCTTCACTTCGTCGGCGGTTATGTCGGCCAAGGCCGACAGCGAGGAATACCCGCTGCCAAAATCATCGATCGAAACGCGCGCGCCGGTTTTCCTGACCAGCGGCAATATCCGCGTCTGGAAGACGCTTTTTGAAAGAAACGCCTCTTCGGTCAATTCCAGCATGAACCTGTCCGCAAAGCCGGTCACGTCCAGCGCAGCTACCAGGGATTCCATGAAATCCGGGTTGTCCGCCTGTCGGGCAGCGACATTGATGCTGATCGAACAGCCGGCGCCGAACGCCTCGTTGATGCGGTCGATCGATCGTATGGTCTCGGCGAGAATAAGATGAGTAAGGTCATCCATGAGTCCCAACTCAATGGCGAGTTGCAGGAACTCTCCAGGCGGCTGGATGGCGCCGTCCTCGTCTCGCCAGCGCATAAGAACCTCGATACCGGCAACGGCTCCCGAGCGGAGATCGACCTTTGGTTGATATGCGCAGCAGACCCGACGGTCGCGGATTGCAAGCCTGAGCCTCTGTTCCAGGCGGCTGCGCTCGGCCGCCGCGTGTTCAATGCTGGAATCGAAGAATTGTATCGAACCCTTGGCCTTGCCCTTGCTCTTGTACATCGCGCGATCCGCATTCGAGCGAAGCATCTCATAGTTGCTGCCGTCGCGCGAATAGATGCTGACGCCAATCGAAGCCGAGGTAAAAACTTCATGTCCCATGACGAAGAAAGGGTCTTTGATCCGGCTGGCGATCCAGCCGATGGTTTCGACAAGTTCATCCATCTCGCCGAAAGGTGAAATCAGGAGGGCAAACTCGTCGCCTCCGAGGCGCGCCAGCATGTCTGATGAACGCAAGCTGCCGCCCAGACGTTCAGCGATTTTCGCGAGCAGTTCGTCGCCTGTATCGTGTCCGTAGTAGTCGTTGACCTGCTTGAAGCCGTCGATATCGAGGAAGGCCAGTGCGAAAGGCGGCTGGCCGTCCTCGATAAGGGACTGGACGCTCCGCTCGAACAACGCGCGGTTCGGCAGCCTGGTCAGGTCGTCGAAATACGCTTTCTGGATGAGTTCACGTTCCCGCTCGTCGTGCTCCGTCTCGTCCAGTGTCAGGTCAACCCGGTAACTCTGCGCACTGCAAGAGACATCATACCTCCTGCTGCGGAATTTCCGGCCGGGATTTGCATTGCCTTCCGTTGTCAGTTCATGCGCCAACAAACCAAGTTTGTTGGAATAAACGGTAGTCCCTAGCGCAGACCTGATCTCGATGCCGAATCCGGCGCCTTCGAGAATGGCATTCAACGGATGGAATGTTGCGGTCGCTCCAGATTGATCCCGACCACCAGCAGCCCAATCGGTGGCCGGACTGGTTTGATCAGTGAGACTGTGGGCAATTTCCGGTGACATTTTATTGCAACAAAATCCAAGACTGCGATCGGTCGTTCGATCTAGCGCTTCAGCAACGTATATCGCTCGGGATCGAGGGGGCGAAGCCGCTCGTGCTCCGCCGCCAAAGCCTGCAAGCCACGCGTCAGGGCGCTTTGGGTTTCGGGAGCCTTCTCGATTTCGGGCGTGTTCTCTTCCATCAACCAGGGGGTCTGATTGGTGGTGGCGCGGCGCCAGCGCTCGACTGCTCGTTTTACGAGCTCCCCACGTCCGAGATTCTTGACCTCATGCGAGTCATCGGTCCCTGGCTCGCTGCAGGGCAACAGTTCCCTGGGCAAGGTGTTGAACGAAAACCGCGCGGGCAATGGCATGCCTTCCCCGATACCGACCACCTCTCCGGTGCCGAGCGACGGAATGAAGGACAGCAGATTTTCCGTCGCATAGGAGACCGCGGATCGCATGATGTGCTGATCGCTGTCGTTCGCCATGCGCATGAAGAAGAGCGTGCTGCATTGCGAAATAATCGTCGGATCCAACTCGGCCGGCCGTTGCGTAACCAGGCCAAGGTGGACGCCATATTTGCGACCTTCCTTGGCGATTCTCGATAAAGCCCGGCGTGCCGGAGCAAACCCGAGCGAATGATCGGCGGAAGCGTAGCGATGCGCCTCCTCGCACACCAGGAGCAGCGGAATACCGCCATCGCTCCACAGACCGAACTCGAATGCGAGACGGGCGGTCACGCAGACGATTGCATCGACGACTTCGCCAGGAAGACTCGCCAATTTCAGGATGGTGACGCCGCGCTTTTCGGAATCAAGATGGAACAGCTGGTTGAGCACCGCCGCCATCGTATCGCCGCCTACATTCGCGTTCTCGAACATGAATGAATAGCGCTGGTCGTTCTTGATGCCCTCGATGCGCATCATCAGCCGGTGATGAGCCATCCGCGTGGAGCGATTCTCCAGCTTGCCCATCCGCTCATCGATAAGCGAAAGCAGGTCCTGGACGAGGTAAGGGGACGGAGTGTCAGCCGTGAAACCGCCGATCTTGTGGCTCTTGCGCGACAAGATGGGGCGATCGCCGCCGTTTTTGTAATTCAGGTAGACCCCTTTCGCGACGGGGATCAGTTCGGCCAGGATCTCTACTTCTTCAGGGATCGCTGGTTTTCCACCATAGATGATGTCGGTCATCTCATCAAAATTCAGCAACCAGAACGGCAGCTTGAAATTGTGAGAGCCAATGACGATCGCGTCTTCGGCGAAGCTTTTGCCGTACTCGTTGTGAACGTCGAGCAACAGAATGCGAACGTCCGGCCTCGCCTTCATAAGCTCACCCAGAATCACCGCCACTCCGCTGGACTTGCCAACACCGGTCGATCCCAGAACGGCGAAATGCTTGGTCAGCAAACCTTCCACGTTAACGCTGGCGGGAATCGATGCGTCCTGATGCAGATGCCCGATCGAGATCGAGCTTTCATCGGCGGGCGCGTAGATGAGGTTGAGGTCCGACCGGGATATCACTTCGGCCTGGTCGCCGATTGCAGGGTAGTTGCGAACACCGCGGCGAAAAACGTTTGCCTGGCCGGGAGCGAGAACGATCTCTCCCATCAGATCGACGCGAGCGACAGCACTGTAACCCGGGGCCGACCTACTGTCGGATTGGGTGTTGGTCACCTCGGAAATCATGCCTACGGACAGCGTCTGTCCGCATTTGATGGCGACGAACTTGCCGATCGTGGCGCGTTCGGTGCCCAATGAAGGCAATCCGCTCAATCCGATCCGGGCTTCCGAACCGCGACAGGACAGAACCTGCCCGAGGGACACCTTTGCCCGATTGCCGCCGATCTCGCTGGAAATTCGCTCTTCAAAATTCACAGTACGCCCCCGCCTGCCAATCCGGCCATTGATATCAGGTTTCAAATTTCGGTGGAGTTAAGCGCAAGCACTTAATAATTTGACATGGTGAATACTTTATTCATTGAAGCGGACGGTCGGACGATGCTTAACTCCGGGTTGGCATGATCTTGCGGTCCTGCTCCGTGAAGTAGGTAATCGGCCGAGGCCTGTCGTCTACGATCGTCCCGACTAGAGCCGGGCGCGCCAGCAGCACACCCTGCAGGTAGTTGGCGTTCGATTTCAATGCTGCGTCCAGTTCAAAAGGCGTTTCGATACCCTGCACCAGGAGGTTGGCGCCAAGTCCCTGAAACGCCGTTATGACCGCCGGAAAGAGCACGGCGGTTTCGGCGCTGTCCTGTACGTTGCGGAACCAGGCTCCATCGATCTTGATGACGTCCGGCTCGATCCGCATGATGCGGTCGATCGCGGATTTACCCACCCTGAATTCGGCAATCGAAACCCGCACTCCATAGTCACGCAACGCATCCACGGTCGCCGCAAGCGCTTTCGTCGATAGCGTCGGTGCATCAAGGATTTCGCACGTGATCATGCCGGGAGACAGGTCCGATTCTTCGGCCAGTCTGGTGATCGAAGCCAGCAGGCCTGAGTTTTGACCCTGCATTTCGAGGCGCGGATCCACCGTGAGATAAAGCTGCAGGCTCGCGGCGTCGTCGGCGCCGAGATTGCGGTGATTGCGCAAATGCAATGTCCGGCAGACCGCTTCGACAAATCGCCTGTCCGCCGATGGCACCACATCGAAAAATTCGGTGGCGGTCGTCTGCTGGCCCTCGCGATATGGCGCCACACGCGCCTCAAGGGCGAAAGGAACGAGGTTCGATCCTTCGCGTCTGAAAATCGGCTGGTAAGAGGTTTTCAGGCGATATTGCCCGTAAATTCCGATCTCCAGCCCGACCTCATCGACAAAGATCGCCCTGTCGACTTCGTATTCCTCCGGGAAGCCCTCAGCCATGGACCGACCTCTCCAGGCATGGAAGCACCGAGTTGGAGAAGCAAGGGCGGCATAGCGATGCCGAGCACCAATGCGGTCGTTGCGACCGGTGCCCGAAAAACGTGAATGCCAGCGATCCGAACGGATGCGCCGGGAAACCCAGACCCTTATACACGACCTGCCCTGTTCAGCTCTTCTTCGGCTTTGGGCAGAACATAACAGGAGGAGTTTGACCGGCAGTTAATGCAACCGGGACGATTTGTGGTTTGTCGTCTGCTACTGATCCGATGCCATTTCGGCTATGGCAATTTGACCCGCCGGCCGAAGACGCCGCGCGCAGGTCCCTTGTGCTCGTGAGGTCCGGTCCCGGGGTATTCGCTCGATGTCGCTGCGCCGGGCGATTTGCCAAGCGCCGGGTAATCGAGTGCCAATCGCGTGGAGGCGATTTGCGGTCTCGCCAAGACGTAGCCCTGCACCATCGACGCACCGGATTTCTCGGCGAGTTCCAATTGCCAGGATTCCTCGATGCCTTCGAATACCGTTTTTATGCCTTGCTCGGTGAAAGCCGAAACCATCGTCGACAGCAAGGCGAAACCCGGTCCGGTCTCCATCAGCCGCGTGATCCATTGGGCATCGAATTTGACGATGTCGGGTTTCAGCCCTCTTACGCGGTGAATATCCGAATCCGCCGAACCGTAGTCGTCGATGGCGATGCGGAAACCGTGCAGCTTGAGCGCCTGCACGAAGCGGTAGAGTGCAGCCTCCGATGCGGATTTCTGCTCGGTGACTTCGCAGACAACCCGCCTGGGGTCGATGGCGGCAGCCTGGAGCACAAGCCGCATATCGCTCAAGGCGGCGTCGGCGACGCTCTTCTCATCGAACACCGACGGATCGAAATTGATGAAGATCGATGCCTCGGGATCAAGGCATACGCCGGCATTCTGTAAATGTAATGTACGCGTCAACGTCTCGACATGCAGCCGCTCACTTGCCGGAACCGAATTGAAGAAAGTGGTGGGCGGGACGGGCTCGCCATCGCGTAGCGGCCGGATCAAGCCTTCGAAGGCTCCCGCGAAAAGTCGGTCTTCCTGAAAGGTGAAGATCGGCTGGAAAGCCGTCTTCAACGCAAAAGGGCCCCAGACGCCGGCAAAGGTGCCGTCGTCTTGCCGGATGATTGGAGCGAATCCGCTACTGCCCGACACGTTCATTGCTCCGGCATTCCGTCAGGATTGACGGAGAACCATAGCTGCTCAAGATTTTACCGCCCGTTAACGGGTTGGAAACGTCTGGACGAACCATAGCGACATTGTCGGCCCTTGCGGAAGCCGTGATGTTCGGACATTAAGGCGCGCTGCTTGCGCAAGCGGCGCAAGCCTATCCTGGAGACAAATTGTCATGGCCTTTCTTGCCGATGCCCTTTCCCGCGTTAAGCCTTCAGCGACCCTCGCTGTCACGCAGAAAGCGCGCGACATGAAAAACGCCGGGCGCGAGGTCATCGATCTGAGCGCCGGCCAGCCGGACTTCGACACGCCAGACAACATCAAGAACGCGGCGATCGAGGCGATCCGGCGCGGCGAGACGAAATATCCGCCGGTATCGGGCATCGTGCCGCTGCGCGAGGCGATCTCCAAGAAATTCAAGCGCGAGAACAACCTCGACTACAGACCGGAGCAGACGATCGTTGGCACCGGCGGTAAGCAGATTCTTTTCAATGCTTTCATGGCGACGCTTAACCCCGGCGATGAAGTCATCATCCCGAGGCCGTACTGGGTCAGCTATCCCGAAATGGTTGCGCTCTGCGGCGGCACGTCCGCCTTTGCCGAGACCTCGATCGACAACGGCTTCAAGCTGACGGCGGCGGAACTCGAAAAGGCGATCACGCCGAAGACGAAATGGCTGCTGATGAACTCGCCGTCCAACCCATCCGGCGCTGCTTACACGGAAGCCGAACTGAGGGCGCTGGCCGACGTGCTTTTGAAGCACCCGCATGTCTGGGTGCTGACGGACGACATGTACGAGCATCTCACCTACGGCGACTTCGTGTTCAAGACGATCGCCGAGGTTGAGCCTAAACTCTACGACCGCACATTGACCATGAATGGCGTGTCGAAAGCCTATGCCATGACGGGCTGGCGCATCGGCTACGCGGCGGGACCAGTCCAGTTGATCAAGGCAATGGACATGATCCAGGGGCAGCAGACTTCGGGTGCCTGCACCATCGCGCAGTGGGCGTCAGTCGAAGCGCTGAACGGCCCGCAGGACTTCGTCGCCAAGAACAAGGCGATCTTCCAGAACCGGCGCGACCTCGTCGTGTCGATGCTCAACCAGGCGCGCGGCATCACCTGCCCGTCGCCCGAAGGCGCGTTTTACGTCTATCCGTCCTGCGAGGGGCTGATCGGCAAGAAAACGCCCGGCGGCAAGATCATCGACAATGACGAGACATTCTGCACCGAACTCCTGGAGGCGGAAGGTGCCGCGGTGGTGTTCGGTTCGGCCTTCGGTCTCGGACCCAACTTCCGCATCTCCTACGCCACGTCGGAAGCCTTGCTCGAGGAAGCCTGCACGCGCATCCAGCGCTTCACCGCATCATTGAGCTAAGAATGCCCTGCCCTTCGCTCCGGCGGAGGGCAGTCGCCTCACCCGCCATACTGCTCGTCGGTAACCTTTTCCAGCCAGTCGGCAGCCTTGCCGTCGAGCGCTTCCTGCATGGCGATGTGGGCCATGACCGTCGACTGGCCGGCACCGTGCCAATGCTTTTCGCCTGGCGCGAATGAAACCACGTCGCCTGCCTTGATCTCGAAAACCGGCTCGCCCCAGCTCTGGGCGCGACCGGCGCCCGAAACCACAAACAGCGTCTGTCCGAACGGGTGCGTGTGCCAGGCTGTGCGTGCACCGGGTTCGAATTGGACCATCGTGGCCCGCAGCCTTGCGGGCGCCTCCTTCTCGATGATCGGCGTCTGCAGGACGCGGCCGGTGAAATATGCGTCGGGCGCAACAATAGTCTGAACGCTCCCGCAGGGTATGATCTTCATCGTTGGTAATCCTCAGCCGTTTGCGGTTAGACAGTACCTTCGGCCGATATGAGTTGCAGCGCAACCGCATGGCAGTCGTTCGCCGGCGACCTATAGTCCCTATTTTTCTTGCCCCATTCGCAAAGCCGTGTGACGATAAGGCAAGGCAGGAGGCTGACAAAAATACCCGCGACGGTCGACAGGCCGGCCGCCGCTCACAGGGAAACGCCTGAGTGGAGGTCAGTCATGGGTAATCGCGCCGGAGGACGACGCACGGGACCGAAATGCATCGCCATAGTCGGTCCCTTTGCAAGCGGTAAGACGACACTTCTCGAAGCAATCCTAGCCCGAACGGGCGCAATTCCCCGCCAGAACCAGGTCTCGTCCGGCAATACGGTGGGAGATCACTCGCCCGAAGCCCGCGCTCACCAGATGAGCATCGAGGCAGCGGCAGCGACAACCGAATTCATGGGCGAAAGCCTGACCTTCATCGATTGCCCCGGCTCCATCGAATTTTCCTTCGAGGCCGAACCGACGCTCGCAGCTTGCGACATCGCCGTCGTGGTCGCGGAAGCCGACGAGAAGAAGATCCCTGCCTTGCAGCTCATCATGCGCAAGCTCGATGATCTCGGTGTCCCGCGCATTCTGTTCCTCAACAAGATCGACAAGGGCGACGCCGGCGTCCGCGACACGCTGAAACTGCTGCAGCCGACCAGCAGCGCGCCTCTGCTGCTCCGCCAGATTCCGTTGCGCAAGGAAGGCATCGTGATCGGCTCGATCGATCTGGCGCTCGAGCGCGCCTACATCTATCGCGAATATGCCGAGAGCGAGATCGCCGAGATTCCGAGCGACGAAAAGGCCCGCGAGATCGAGGCGCGGTTCTCGATGCTCGAAACGCTGGCCGACCATGACGACCAGTTGATGGAGCAATTGCTGGACGAGATCGATCCGCCGAAGGATGCGATCTTCGACGATCTGGCGGCAGACGTGCGCGACGGCCTGGTCACCCCCGTTCTCATCGGTTCGGCTGAAAAAGGCAACGGCGTGCTGCGGCTTCTGAAGGCCATTCGTCACGACGCTCCGGACGTCGCCGCGACCCGCAAGCGACTCGGCGTGCCCGAGGGCAGCAACACCGTCGTCCAGGTGATGAAGACCATACACACCGCCCATGGCGGCAAGCTGTCGATCTCGCGCATTCTTTCCGGCGCGGTGACAGACGGCGCCGAACTGACCATCTCCGGCGGAGATACCGCAAAAGTCTCCGGCATCTACCGCATGCTCGGCAAGGACCAGGCAAAGCTCGCATCCGCCAAAGCCGGCGATACGGTCGCGCTGGGCAAGCTCGACGACGTCAAGACCGGCGCCACGCTGAGTTCGGTCAAGGGCGGCATCCCGGCGCTGGTCGGCTTGGAGGTTCCGCAGCCTGTTTACTCAGTGGCGTTGCGTTCAAGAGAACGCAAGGATGATGTGAAACTCTCGGCAGCCATCCACCGCATCGCCGAAGAAGACCCATCGCTGCGCATCGAGCACCATCAGGATTCCAGCGAGATGGTCATCTCGGGACATGGTGAAATGCATTTGCGCGTCACCATTGAACGCCTGGAGGGCAGGAACCAGATACCCGTGGACGGGCATGCACCGGCGGTTCCCTACCGCGAAACCATCCGCAAATCGGTGTCGCAACGCGGCCGCCACAAGAAACAGTCGGGCGGCCACGGCCAGTTCGGCGATGTCGTGATCGACATCAAGCCACTGCCACGCGGCAGCGGCTTCCAGTTCACCGACACGATTACCGGCGGCGTCGTTCCCAAGACCTACATCCAGTCCGTGGAGGCCGGCGTGCGCGACTATCTGAAATCGGGGCCAATGGGATTCCCGGTCGTCGATGTGTCGGTCAACCTGTCGGATGGCTCGTACCATTCGGTCGACTCGTCCGACATGGCATTCCAGATGGCGGCCAAGCTCGCCATGAAGGAAGGCATGGCGGCATGTTCGCCGGTTCTGCTGGAACCCATCATGAAGGTGGACATCTATACGCCCAACGACGCGACCGCGAAGGTGACTGCGATCGTACCGCAACGGCGCGGACAGATCCTTGGCTTCGACGCTCGGCCCGGCTGGCCGGGCTGGGATGTGGTGGAAGCGACCATGCCGCAATCGGCGATCGGCGACCTCATCATCGAATTGCGTTCCGCCACTGCGGGCGTCGCCAGTTATAGTGCCCACTTCGACCACATGGCGGAACTGACCGGCCGGCTGGCGGACGAAGCGATGAACGCAAACGGCAAGGCCGCCTGAGCTTCGCATCAAACAAAAAAACGGCGCCCGGGTACCGGGCGCCGTTTTTTGCGGACCGTAACCGCGGGAGGCGGTACGGCAGGTCCGCCGCGGTCTGCCGCCATGGTGGCGGACGAATAAAGCTGGACGCGAAGGTTGCTGAGCCCGTCTGCCGAGTGATGCCCCCATCTCCCGGCGGACAACATCGCGTCCTGACAACAGGTCTACCTGTCCGTCTCGCCGGCCATAAGGTTACCTGACGTTACATGTGACTGTTACGTCAAACGCAGGCGGCGTTATATGTAACCCGACACAGCGTTTCCGATGCTACGTTCGCCGAAACCCGATTGCATTTTAGAGACGAAAAAATCGTCGGGAAGCTCGAGAAAAAAGGCAACAAAAAAGCCGGATCGAAACGATCCGGCTGAGTTGATTGGAAGTGCCCGTTAGGGCTAAACCTCCAGAGGGGAACACTCACTGGGCGCTAATGGGAGGAGGAACGCGCCCAGGAGATGATTGAGATATGGGCGCCTCTTGCCCAAAAAACAAGCTTTCCCTCTGCATTTCACCCATGCATTTTTGCATGAGTGCGTATTTTTAGAATTTATGTAGAAAAACTAGACAGTTAGCGCCGTCAGAATGACCAGCTGCGGGCTTTTGAGAATACGAAATCACGGAAAGCCTTGAGCTTTGCCTGATTTTTCATCGCTTCGGGATAGCAGAAAAACGTGTCGAAGGACGGCACTTCGATCTCCGGCAGGACCTGCACGAGGCTGGAATCCTTGTCAGCCATGTAATCCGGCAGCATGGCTATGCCCACACCCCGCTTGACCACCCGGCGCACCGACATCAGGTCGTTGATCTGCAAGGTTGCCGGCCGCCGATCGCCATCAAGCCGGCCAAGCGTTTCGAGCGAATTCAGTTCACGCAGGAAATTGGGCACCGGTTCGCCGAAGGTGATGATGCGATGCTTGTCGAGATCCTTCACCGTTGTCGGCCTACCGTAGCGCTCGAGATAGGACGGCGCCGCGAAGAGATGCAGGTGCACGGTGAACAACCGGCGCTGGATAAGGTCAGGCTGCTGCGGCTGGCGCAGACGGATAGCACAGTCGGCCTGCCGCATCGTCAGGTCGAGTTCCTCATTGGCGAATACCAACTGGAGCTGGATGTCGGGATAGAGGTCGGTGAACTCCTGGACGCGGTCGGTCAGCCATCCTGTACCCAGACCGACCGTGGTCGTCACACGCAGCACGCCCGACGGCCGATCCTTCGCTTCTGTCAGCCGCGTGCGGACGTTCTCGAGCTTCATCAGCACGTCGTGAGCGGTGCGATAGAGGATCTCGCCCTGCTCGGTCAGCACCAGGCCGCGGGCGTGGCGATGGAAGAGCGGCACGCCGACATCGTTCTCCAGCGCGCTCACCTGCCGCGAAATGGCCGATTGCGAAAGCCGCAGCGTCTCGGCTGCATGGGTAAACGACCCAGCCTCCGCCGCTGCGTGAAACACGCGTAACTTGTCCCAGTCCAGTGACATGCCGACCCCTCAGTCTATCGGCGGCTTATTCTGCCGCTTCGCGATGCACGTCCATTTCAGCAAGATACTTCTCGGCCTCCAGTGCCGCCATGCAACCCAGTCCGGCAGCGGTCACCGCCTGGCGATACACGTCGTCCGTCACATCGCCGGCGGCAAATACGCCGGGCACGTCCGTCTTGGTCGAATCCGGCGCGGTCCAGAGATAGCCGTTCGGCTTCTGCTTCAGCTTGCCGGCGAAAAGCTCGACCGCCGGCGCATGGCCGATCGCCACGAACACGCCATCGACCGGAAGCTCCGAAACCGTCCCGCTCTTGGCGTTCTTCAGACGAATACCGGTGACCGACGGCGGCAACGGCTTGTTGCCGGGCACGCCGGTGATCTCATCGACGATCGTATCCCAAAGCACCGTGACGTTTTCCTTCTTGAACAAACGCTCCTGAAGGATGCGCTCGGCCCGGAATTCGCCGCGGCGATGAATGACGGTGACGTGCCTGGCGAGGTTGGAGAGGTAAAGCGCCTCCTCCACGGCCGAGTTGCCGCCGCCGATCACCACCACCTCCTTGCCGCGATAGAAGAAGCCATCGCAGGTCGCACAGGCCGAGACGCCGAACCCCATGTAAGTCTGCTCGCTCGGGATGCCCAGCCACTTGGCCTGGGCACCGGTCGCGATGATCAATGCATCGCTGGTATACGTGACGCCGGAATCGCCTTTAAGCTGAAACGGCCGGCTCTGGATATCGACCTCGACGATCAGGTCGTGGATGATTTCGGTACCGACATGCTCGGCCTGCTTCGCCATCTGTTCCATCAGCCAGGGACCCTGGATCGGGTCGGCGAAACCGGGATAGTTTTCAACGTCGGTGGTGATCGTCAGCTGGCCGCCCTGCTGCATTCCGGCGACCAGGACCGGCTTCAGCATTGCGCGTGCCGCATAGATCGCGGCCGTGTACCCGGCCGGGCCGGAGCCGACAATGAGAACGGGCGCGTGTTTCACGGTCATAGGTGTTACCTTCTATGTCGGCCGGCACCAAAGATGCGCCGGGCGGATATGAATCCATTCCGCCGTAATTTAGGTGTTGCCAGACCCCTGATGCAAGGCGACGAATCGTTCCTCCCCGGAAAGCTTTGGCATTCCACCGCGGGTTTTGGCCCAATGCCATGAAATCCTTGTCAAGGCCGTGGCAGAACTTGGCCGAGCGGGCATCTTCCGATAGTTTAATTTCAAGCGAGCGACAGATTCTTGCGCCGCCGATGCCCGGAGTGAATTAAATGCCGCTGAAAGCAGACCTCGATTCCATCGACTGGAAGATATTGAGGGAACTGCAGGACGACGGCCGCATGACCAACGTCGAACTGTCAAAGCGGGTCGGCATCTCCGCACCACCGTGCCTGAGGCGCGTCAAACGGTTGGAAGACGCCGGCATCATCCGCGGCTACCGGGCATTGCTGAACAGCAAATCCCTGGGTTTCGATGTCGTCGCCTTTTGCCTTATCGGCCTGCATCACCAGCATGAGGTCGAGTTGAAGGCGTTTTCCGACCGCACCCGCAACTGGCCGATGGTGCGGCGCGCCTGGATGGTATCGGGCGAATCCGATTTCCTGCTGCATTGCGTGGCAAGCGACCTCGGGACATTCCAGAGCTTCGTCATCGAGGAACTGACCTCGACACCGAACGTCGACACGGTGCGTACGGCACTGACCATACGCCAGATCAAGGACGAAGGACTGGTTGCCATCGACGATCCCGCGTGAAGGCCGTTCGATGAACCGGTTCGAAAGGCCGATCTCGGCCTTCATCATCTGCAAGAACGAGGTCGCGGTGCTCGGCGATTGCATCGAGAGCCTCGATTTCTGCCGCGAGATCGTCATCGTCGATTCTGGTTCTACGGACGGCACCCTCGCCCTGATCGACGCATACATCGGCCAGGGCTACCCGATCCGGCTGATCTCGAACGAATGGCCGGGCTTTGCCAAGCAGAAGCAGTTTGCGCTCGAACAGTGCACCCAGCCCTGGTGTCTGAGCATGGATTCCGACGAGCGGCTGGACGATCGCATGAGGGCCACCCTTGCGGCGATGCCGTTCGAAGAGGCGAAGCTTTCGTCCTACGCGATCGTTCGCCGCGATTATCTGCCGGGCTACGGCTACCAGCCGTCATACGTGCACGCGAAGGCATTCCTCAGGCTGGTGCGCAAGGGAACAGCGCGGTTCGACGACAGCACGCTGGTTCACGAGGCGCTGATCGGAGAGGGACCGATACATACGATCCCCAAGGGCGCAATCCTGCATTTCCGAAATATGTCGATCAAGGAAGATGCGGCAAAAACAAGCTCCTACGCCGACCTGAAAGCCAAGGAGCAATTCGCGCGCGGTCGCCGGACAAATCCGATGCGGCTCTTTTTCAAGCCCATCGGCTGGTTCCTGAAGAGCTACGTCGCGCACCGCAATTTCCTATGCGGGGTGCCGGGTTTCATCTACGCGATGATGTTCGCGCACTACGCGTTCCTGGTGGAAGCAAAGCTCTACCGGCTGTCGCTTGGCGACAACGCGCCGCCGGAATAGCTTTCAGCCCTTCGACCACATCTTTTCATAGACGTCGCCGATGGCGCGTGCCTCGCGCTCCAGAGGAAACCGCTCAACGACGTCAGCAAGGCCTGCCTCGCCCTGTTTCCGGGCGAGGTCGGGATCGGCGAGGTAAGGCTTGATCGCTTCCCGCAGCGCATCGCCATCGCCTGCGGGAACCACAGCACCCGTCTTGCCCGGCACGATCAGTTCGGCATAGGCGCCCGCGTCGCTTGCCACGACGGCGGTGCGTGACGCCATCGCCTCGAGCGGCGTCAGCCCGAACCCTTCGTTGCGCGACGGCGCCACATAGAGCGATACGCGCCGGTACCAGACTTTGATATCCGGCACTTCACCGAGGAATACGATCCGTTCCGACAGCCCTGCCCGCTCGATCTTGGCCTTGAGTTCGTCGGCAAAGCCCCGATGCTCGGGCGTCACGCGACCGGTGATCACCGCCGTCCAGTCGGGAAACCGCGGCAAAAGCTCAACCATCGCCTCGACGAAGAGGTCCGTCCCCTTCTGGTGGCGGATACGGCCGAAACAGCCGATCGCGTAGCGGCCGGGCAAACCCGAATTCGCGAAATCGTCATCCTTCGTGCGCGGCGGATGAAATTCCCCAAGGTCGATGCCGTGCATGACGACGGTATGCGGCACTTCGAGGAAGCTGCCCGAGCGCCCGCTGGTCGCAATAATGGCGTCCATGCGGCGGATCAGCCATTTCGTGTAGGGTTTGTGATCGCGCTGCGCGGCGGAGGTGAAGAGCAGTTTCACCGGCGCACGGAAGATGTCCCGCAGCACGATGCCTGCCAGCATTTCCGGATTGCGCCGTGCATGCCAGATGCGGAAAGGCCGCTTCTTCGGGCGCTTCAGCAAGCCAAAAAGCTGCCGGAACCGGAGCTTCGGCAGCGTGTCCGGCAGGCCCGGCCCGATCGTGGCGATGCCGAGCGTCCGCATCTGCACCGGCACCAGATGGATGATCGTGCTGGTGACGCCGGAAAGCCGGCGCTTGAAATTCGGCGCGATCACCTCGATCGCGCCGATGTCAACATGTGTCGGATCAGCCGGCGCCGTTTTTCCGGTCATCGCCATCGGGCGGTGGCTTCAATTGGTCAGATGAACTGGACCCGGACGATTTCGTAGCCGCGGGCGCCGCCCGGCGCATTGACTTCAATCGTCTCGCCGACCTCCTTGCCGATCAGCGCGCGGGCGATCGGCGACGAGATCGAAATGCGACCGGATTTCACGTCGGCCTCCTGGTCGCCGACAATCTGGTAGGTCCGCTCTTCCTCGGTATCCTCGTCGACGACCACGACGGTCGCGCCGAACTTCACCTTGTCTCCGGAAAGCTTCGAAACGTCGATGATCTCCGCGCGGGCGACCAGATCCTCGAGTTCGTTGACACGGCCTTCGTTGAGGCTCTGCGCTTCCTTGGCGGCGTGATATTCGGCATTTTCGGAAAGATCGCCATGAGAGCGGGCTTCCGAAATGGCCTCGATGATGCGCGGACGCTCCTCCTGTTGGCGCCAGCGCAGCTCTTCCTTGAGCGACTGGAATCCTCCGGCGGTCATCGGGACCTTGTTCATGATATCTTCCTTCCTGCCGCGGACTCCCCGCGATCCTTTTCACATTCAAATTCACCGGTGAGACACAAAAAGAAAACGGTCCGGCAGCCTCGGCTAACGGAACCGTTTCACCTGAATTTCACCGAATATAACAACTCTTGTGTGATTTTCACGTCAAATTTTGCCGACGCAAGGGTAACCAGAGGGGCGACCCACCAGCCGGTTTCACCGGTTTGTGATTGCAGCGTCATCGGTCGACTGGAGCTTTTGCCCTATTTTCGATCGAGGCTTCCGACATCGCCCAAACGATAGGACAGACGATCATGCTCAACACCTCCGTCCGCGCCGCCGTGCTGCTGTCGACCGCCTCCTTCAGCGCTTCCCCCGCTTTTTCCGAAGGTCAGGTGTTCGACACCGAGGATATCAGGGTCGAGGCCGAGGTTTTGACAGATCAGCTCGAAAATCCTTGGGGGTTGGATTTCCTGCCCGGTGGCGACGTGATCGTGACGGAACGGCCGGGCCGCATAAGGCTTTTGTCCGGCGGCGAGCTTTCCGAGCCACTCGCCGGCGTTCCCGAAGTGGTGGCGCGCGGTCAAGGCGGACTTCTCGATATCATCGCCGCGCCGGATTTCGAGGAATCCGGGCTGATCTTCTTCAGTTTCTCGGAAGCGGGCCGGGGCGGCACCGGGACGGCGATCGCCAGTGCGAAGCTTGCCCGCGACGGCGCTCCCCGGCTCGAAGACGTCAAGGTCATCTTCTCGATGGCCAAGAAGTCCAGCACCAGCCGCCACTTCGGCTCGCGGCTGGTCTTCGCGCAGGATGGCACCTTGTTCTTCACCATCGGCGACCGTGGCGAAGGAAAACGCGCCCAGGACATGAACGATCATGCCGGGGCCGTCCTGCGCATCAACACGGACGGCTCCGTTCCCGCCGACAACCCTTCCCCTGACGGATCGAAGCATCTGCCGGAAATCTGGTCGAAAGGTCACCGCAATCCGCAGGGTATGACTTTCGATCCACTTGTCGGCAACCTGCTGACCGTCGAGCATGGTGCCAAGGGCGGAGACGAGATCAACAAGCCGGAAGCCGGCAAGAACTACGGCTGGCCGGAAATTTCGTATGGCGTCGACTATTCGGGCTCAAAGATCGGTGTGGGTACCGAGGCGCCGGGCTTCGAGCAGCCGCTCTACTACTGGGATCCGTCGATCGCGCCGTCCGGACTGGCGGCTTATCAGGGCGAAATGTTTCCCGAATGGAACGGCGATCTTCTGGTTGGCGCGCTGAAGTTCCAGTTGCTGGTCCGGCTCGACCGTGACGAGGCTGGGAAAATCAGCAGCGAAGAGCGCCTGTTCGACGGCGAATTCGGTCGTATCCGCGATATCAACGTCGCCCCCGATGGGTCGATCTGGCTGCTGACGGACGAGAATCCGGGAGCGATCGTCCGGCTTTCACGCGCGGACTGATGAAAAGCCCGGCGGTTCAGAACCGCCGGGCTCGCGCATATGATCCTGCGACGTGCAGGAAAATCAGCCCTTCACGTAGGCGTCGATCTGGCCAGCAAGTTCGGTGTATTCACTGCAACCCTTGCCGCAGCGCTTCTCGATCTCGCTAAGCTGTTCCTTCGCCGAGGCAACATCGCCGAGCTGAAGATGGGCCTCGCCCATATATTCGCGCACCAGCGTGTACTCCGGATTGTTGCGCAACGCCTCCTGATAGTAGCCGAGACCGACGAGCACGCGACCCTGCTTGCGGTGCGAATAGCCGAGGTAGTTGAGGATGCGTGGATCGGTCTTGTCCTTGGCCAGGCTCAACACTTCGATGGCTTCGCCGTAGCGGCCTTCCATGGCCAGCGAACGACCGGTCTCATAGATGCTGTCGTCATCCACCGCGCTGGTTTTCGGCACGCATTTCTTGGACTTCGTGTCATAGACCTTGCCCTTCGCACAGCTTGGCGCAGGGGCAGCGCCGCCGCCAGCGGAAAAAGCCGGCGCCACCAGCAAGGGCGCGGCAACAAGCATGGACGCCAGGCTGACTATCAATCGTGCTCGCATCAGAATTCCTCCAAGAGACTTGAGTACACTAACGGCTTTGAAAGCACGTTTCTTCCGGGAATTTTGTTTATCAGTCTGTAGTCTTTATCACATCGACGTGAGGCGGCTGGCACAAGATACGCCGCTTGCGGTGAGGATGAGAGGTGTTATGCAGCCTCAAACCTCTCATCAAGCAGCATAAACTCCTCACCAATTAGCATCA
Organism: Mesorhizobium sp. ZC-5; assembly: GCF_025753855.1. Lineage (GTDB taxonomy): Bacteria > Pseudomonadota > Alphaproteobacteria > Rhizobiales > Rhizobiaceae > Neomesorhizobium. The sequence continues at coordinate 28,717 of NZ_JAOWPT010000012.1, read as the reverse complement.
TGACCCGAATTCAGGCCAATCTCGTTCTGCTCACCGTCGGCGCCTTGTGGGGCATGGGTTTCGTCGCGCAATCGACCGCCATGCAGGCGATCGGCCCGTTTCTCTTTGTCGGGCTGCGCTTCGGCATCGCCGGCATCTCGATGCTGCCTTTCGCCTGGCGCGAGGCGCGTCGCAGCGAAAAGTCGCTGTCCGTTGCACATTGGCGGGCGTTTATCTGGATCGGCATCCTGCTGTTCGGCGGCATGGCAGCGCAGCAGACCGGGCTGATGACCACGACCGTCACCAATTCGGGCTTCCTGACCGGCCTTTACGTGATCATGGTCCCGCTGCTTGCGGTCGTCCTTTTCCGCCAATGGCCGCATCCGGCGATCTGGCCGGCGGCCTTGCTGGCCTTGGCCGGCATCTGGTTCCTGTCCGGCGGCGAAATCACGACATTGACCACCGGCGACTGGCTCACTGTCCTGTGCGCCGCCTTTTGGGCATTGCAACTGATCTACATCGGCCGGCATGCCAACGACACGGGACGCCCGGTGACACTGGCGGTGGTCCAGTTCGCCGTTTGCAGCATCCTCGGATTGCTGATCGCCTTCACTTTCGAGAAAATCGACTGGAGCGCGGCGCGGATCGCGGCGCCGGAAATCCTCTTCACCGGCATCTTCTCCGGCGGCATCGCCTTTACCCTGCAGGCGGTCGGCCAACGCTACACCACCGCTTCGCAAGCAGCGATCTTCCTCGCTTCCGAGGCGATATTCGCCGCCATCTTCGGCATCCTGCTGCTCGGCGAGCAGCTGCCGGCGACAGGCTTCCTCGGTTGCGCGCTGATCTTCTCGGCGATCCTGATTGTGGAACTCGCACCGGCGTTTGGCCGCAAAAGCCCGGCTACGCCTTGAAGATCAGCGCCGCCCCTCCGGCGATCAGCGTGAAACCGAGGACGTGGTTCCAGGTGATGGCCTCCTTCAGGTAGAAGACCGAGAAAACCACGAAGACCGCCAGGGTTATAACCTCCTGCATCGTCTTCAGTTCGGCTGCCGAATAGACCTGATGGCCGATGCGGTTGGCGGGCACCGCCAGCCAATATTCGAAGAACGCGATTCCCCAGCTGAACATGACTGCGGCATAGAGCGGTGCCGCCTTGAACTTCAAATGCCCGTACCAGGCGAATGTCATGAAGACATTCGACATCACGAGCAGAATGACAGGAAGTACCTTCGGAGAGAGAAGCATTGCCATTTGGCGGGGATCCGGGCGAGAGGGTGGGCGCTGCATTTCATTCCCGCCGATTGTCCTGTCAATGCCAGCAGCTGGAAGCCGGAAGCTCTTCCCTCGATTTTTTCACCATTGCGTGCATTATGAGACGCGACAACACGCGCCCTCCCGGAGAATGTCCGTGCAGAAGCGTCTGGAAAAGGAATGGGATCTCGCCATCGATCCCGACACCGTTCGGTTCTTCATCCTGAAGGCCAAGGCGATCAGTGCCGCGGTCAATGAGGATTATGCCGACGGCAGCGAACACGAGGTCGAGCTCGACGGTCAGTCGCGCGATTCACATTTGCATGACGGACTGGCCGAAGAGGCCGAGGAAAACCTCACCGAGGAAGAACTTCGCGAGTTGATCAACGATCTGAACGTCGACGAAGCCGCCGAGCTGATCGCGCTCGCCTGGATCGGCCGCGGCGATTATGAGGCGGCGGAGTGGAACGAAGCGGTGAACGAGGCGCGCCAGCGCACCAACAAGCGGGTTTCCAAATATCTGATGGGCATGCCCATGCTCGGCGACTGGCTTGAAGAAGGCCTGGAAGCACTCGGTGCTTAGCCCGCGAGGATATCAACCGTAATCCATCGTGATGGCCGGCACAGTTGCCGCACCGGCGCGGCGCACCATTTCGAAGCAATGGGAACAACGCCGCCAGACCACTGTACCGGCCAGGGCCGCATCCGTACCGTGATCATTCTTGCGGCGGTTTTCGCCGCCGGCACCGCGCTTGGCGAGACGTTGCCTGCAAAGGCGCCAAAGCCCGTGCCGCGAGATCCCGCGCAACAGACCGCCCCAGCCAAACCCGCCGATACGCCCCTGCCCGATCCGCGTCCCGCGGTCGTCGAGTCCGGGCCAGAATCGCCACCTGCAAAAATCGACGAAAAGCCTTCGCCGAGGCAGCAGCCCGAACAGCCGGCGGAGGTCGACGAAAAGCCGACACCGCGCCCGCAAACCGGGAAGCCGCACTCGGAAACCGACGACGAAAAGAAAACCGATTCGACGCCGCCAGTGCTCGAATCCCCGCCACGTCCGGAAACATCGCCGGAGCAGGAGGCGGCTTGCCGCAAGCGGCTCACCGCCCTGGGCGCCAAGTTCGAAGAACGCCCGCCGCTTACCGATCCAAGCGGGTGTTCCCTGCCCCGTCCGCTTTCACTGACCGCTCTCAGCGGCAGCATCGACGTCCAGCCCGAAGCACTGGTGAATTGCGCGACTGCCGAGGCGGTCGCCAAGTTCTCGGCCGACGTCGTATCGAAGCTCGCCAAGCAGGAGCTGGGTTCCGAGCTCAAGTCGATCCAGCAGGCCTCCGGTTACGTCTGCCGCCCGCGCAACGGCACCAGCAAATTGTCGGAACATGCCTTCGGCAATGCGTTCGACATCGCGAGCTTCACACTCGTGGATGGGACGGTGGTCGAGGTAACCGCCACCCGCAACCCCAAACAGTCTCAGTTCCTCTCGAAGGTGCGCACCGCAGCCTGCGGCCCGTTCAAGACAGTGCTCGGTCCCGGCAGCGACGCGGACCATGCGACGCATTTCCATCTCGACCTCGCAAAGCGCCGCAACGGCTCGACCTTCTGCCAATAAAGAGCGGCTTCGCCGGATTCCCGCCACAGGCGTAAACGCCGCTGCTGAGTTTTCCTTTACCCTTCGCACCTATCCTGGTGTCCGGGGACAGGACGCCGATCAATGCTGTCAGAATTTCGCAAGGCCGTTGCCGTCTGTTCGACGGTAATCGACGCACAACGAATGCGCGTCGCGGTCGGCGTCGCCCTCGCCGGCGCGATCCTGGCTTCGGCCTGCTCGACAGAAGCTGTCCTGCGCCCGGATGTCGATGTCGGTGTCCAGACTTCAGCCCTATCGCCCACCGACTTGCCGGTGGCGGAACAATCGCAGCCGGAATTTGCCTCGCCACAGGTCGCGGCCATGCCGGATTATGCTTCCGAGCCGGATCTTGTGTCACGACAGCCACGCAGCCTTTCCGAACAGGCGGAAGACTTGGAGGGCCAAGGACAGACCAGTCCCGACCTTTCCCAGCAGGCAGACCTGATGGTCGAGGAGCCGGCAACTGAACCCGTCTATGGCACGGAGAGCGATGAGCCTGCGCCGCAAAACGACATCATTGCAGAGCCGGAGGCTCTGCCTGAAACGCGTGTCGCAGCAGCCAATCCCGGTCCCGGATTGCAGCGCCTGGTGCCGTCGAACCCCTATCTGACCGGTTATCCGCGCCTTGAGGCGCCTCGGGAGCCTCGCGCTTCGTCGCCGCAAGCCATGCCCGCCGACGAGGTGGCCTGCCGCCGCGAACTGAAACGCCTCGGCGTGAAATATCGCGATCTGGCGCCCATCCACGAGAGCAAGTCCTGTCGCATAGACCACCCCGTATCCGTGTCGGGCCTGTCGGGCGGCATCAAGATGAAACCCGCAGCGACATTGAATTGCGAGATGGCGGTCACCTTCGCGCGCTGGACGAAAAAGGAACTGGCTCCAGCCTCCCGCTACCGCTACCTGTCCGGCGTCAAGACGATCCACCAAGGGTCGAGCTATTCGTGCCGCAGGATAAACGGCACCCATACGTCATCGGAGCATTCGCGCGGCAACGCACTCGATGTCATGCGGATCGAGCTCGACAACGGCCGCGATATCGACGTCAAGAAACCCGGCTGGTTCGCATTTCGTCAACGAGGGTTCCTCAACACCGTCCGCGCCGATGGCTGCGAATACTTCACCACCGTGCTTGGTCCCGGTTACAATTACGACCACCGCAACCATTTCCATTTCGACATCAAGCCGCGAAAGAACGGTTATCGCGCCTGCCGGTGAGGCGACCATCCGCCGGACCTTTGCCTTGAGAGGCTGCGATTGTGTAATCTGTCCTCATGCAGGACGGGGCCGACCACAGCCAGATTCATAAACGCCGACGGTTGAGATCAACCGCTCGCTGGTTGGCGTTGCTTACCGTTTTCTACCTCGCCGTCGCCTATGCGCTTTTGCCAATGCTATGGACCTGGCGGGACGACGATGAATCCCCCGCATCGACCTACATGCTGACGGTCACGCCGCAAGGGATACCCGGCGACCCGATCAATGTCGGGCTTATTGGCTCGAAGGAAAATGTCCTGCGCGCCTTTGCGGCAGCGAAATGGGATCCGGCGGATGCGATCACCTTGCGCAGCAGCATCGAGATCGGCGCCAGTGTCGTTCTCGATCGCCCCTATCCGGATGCGCCCGTTAGCACGCTGCTCTATGAAGGCCGCCGCCAGGACCTTGCGTTCGAGAAGCCGATCGGAAAAAGCGCCGACCAGCGGCATCACATCCGTTTGTGGCTGACCTCGGCTGATGCCGAGGACGGCAAACCGAGATGGCTCGGCTCGGCAAGTTTCGATCGTGGCGTCGGCCTGAGCCACGATACCGGCCAGATCACCCACCACATCGGTCCGGACGTCGACGCCGAACGCGACACCGTCATCCTCGACCTCTCGAATGCAGGGATGCTGTCGCGGCAGTACCAGATTCCGGGAAGAGGTCCGACAACCAGCGGGCGCAATGGCGGAGGCGACCCTTATTTCACCGATGGAATGGTGACGGTTGGCGTTCTTGCCCCGTAGCGCGACAATCCTTGGAACCCGGCCAGCCAGCAATCGGTTCTCATTTTCCACGTTGGCCCTTCAATTGTGGCAGGGCGCAATGCTAAGGGTTGCGGCATGCTTTATGTCGAGATTGCCACGGTCGTCGTCCTGATCCTCGTCAACGGCCTGCTTGCCCTGTCGGAACTGGCGATCGTTTCGTCCCGCCCCGCCCGCCTCAAGGCGATGATCGACCGTGATATCAAGGGCGCCGGGCGGGCACTGGCGCTCGGCGCCAATCCCGGCAAATTCCTATCCAGCGTCCAGATCGGCATTACCCTGGTGGGTGTTCTGTCCGGTGCCTTCTCCGGCGCGACGCTCGGTGAGCGGCTGTCGCATCTGCTTGTCGACTACGGAATTCGCGATGGCATCGCCGATGCGCTCGGCGTCGGCATCGTGGTGGCCGTGATCACATATGCTTCGCTGATCATCGGCGAGCTTGTACCCAAGCAGATCGCCCTGCGTAATCCTGAGGGCGTTGCCGTCAAGGTGGCGCCGGCAATGACCATCCTCGCCAAGGTGGCGGCACCACTGGTCTGGCTGCTCGATATTTCCGGCCGGGGCGTCCTGCGCCTGCTTGGCCAGAAGGAGGAAAGCGAGGAAAAAGTCACGGACGAGGAGATCAAGATGCTGGTCGCGGAGGCCGAGCATCACGGTACCATCGAATCCGACGAGCGGCGCATGATTGCCGGCGTCATGCGGCTCGGCGACCGGGCCGTGCGTGCCCTGATGACACCGCGCACCGATGTCGACTGGATAAACCTGCAATCGGATGAACAGACGACACGCAAGACGCTGATGGAAACACAGCACTCGCGCCTGCCGGCCGGCGACGGCAGCGTCGACGCGATGATCGGCGTCATCCAGACCCGGGAAGTGCTGGCGGCGATGCTCGCGGGCCAGAAATTCGATCCGTCGCGCCATGTGCGCACGGCACCCATCGTCCACGACCAGGCCGATGCGCTCGACGTGCTGACCACCTTGAAGGAATCCGACATTCCGGTCGCGCTGGTCCATGACGAGTACGGACATTTCGAAGGCATCGTGACGCCCGCCGATATTCTGGAAGCGATCACCGGGGTGTTCCGCGCCGATATCGAGGCGGGCGACCAGGAAATCGTCAAACGCGAGGACGGCTCATGGCTGCTCCCGGGCTTCCTGCCGGCAGACGAGCTGGCCGACCACCTGAACTTCATGCTGCCCGAAAACCGCGACTACGAAACCCTTGCCGGTTTCATCCTTTCGCAGATGCATCGCTTGCCCGCGACGGGCGAATGGGTCGACGCGCATGGCTGGCGCTTCGAAGTCGTCGATCTCGACGGACGCCGCATCGACAAGGTCCTCGCCAGCCGCCTGCCTGGAGCACGGCGCGAAGTACGCCGGTAAATCACGAAACAAGCGCATGAGAAGCGCCGCGAACGGCGCTTCTCATGCCAATAGCTGTTGGAATCAGGCGGCCTTTATATCGGCTGTTTGCGCTTCGGCGGCGCGGGCTGTTTTCAGCGCCTTCGTCCACCAGACAAGCTGATCGAGCATGTCGCTGGCTGCCTGGTTGAGGTGGGCGAACTCGCTGAGTTTCTTGCCTTCGCTCTTGGCGGCAAGCATGTCCGGCCAGAGGATATGAACGCCGGCGCGGATGGGCGCCATCTGCAACTCGACGGCGTGGAGCCGCAGCTGTTCGACAGCACGGGCGCCGCCGACGCCACCATAGCCGAGGAAAGCGACGGCCTTGTTGTTCCATTCGTTGTAGGCGTAATCGAGCGCGTTCTTCAGAACGCCCGTCGGCCCGCGATTGTACTCAGCGGCCAGAACGATGTAGCCGTCGAGTTCGGCGATCTTTTTCTGCCACTTCTGCGCAACCTCGTTTTTGGTTGGCGTGTAGGCGAGCCCGCCAACTTCGTCGAAGAAAGGCATCGGGTAGTCACGCAGATCGAGCACCTCGACATCGACGTCGCCTCGCGCTTTGGCAATGTCGCGGATCCATTCTGCGGGCTGGTCGGCAAAACGCCCTGCACGTGTGCTGCCGATTATGATACCTATCTTTGGCTTGGCCATCATTCTCTCCTTTGGAAACTCTGGTATCTTTTGGATACCAGAGCTATATAGGAGAGTGAAAAAGCGACGCGCAAGGAGGCACTTTTTTGAAACCTGCTCTCCATCATGAAAGCGAGGACTGCCGGGCGGTCAGCGATATCCTGGGCCGTGTCGGCGACAAATGGACCGTGCTCGTCGTCGGCTACCTGAGTGCCGGCCCGATGCGTTTCAGCGAACTCAAGCGAGGCATTGGCGGCATCTCGCAGAAAATGCTGACCATCACGCTACGCGGCCTGGAACGCGACGGTTTCGTCACCCGTACGGTGTTCCCCAGTATTCCGCCAAGGGTAGATTATGAATTGACCGATCTCGGACGCGAATTGCGCGTTCCGGTAAACGCGCTTGGCGAATGGGCCCGGGTGAACATCGCGCGGGTTAAGGAAGCCCGTGCGCGATTCGATTCCGCACTGCCGAACCAAGTCGCACCATTGCCTCCCGCGACTTCACGTCATCCGACCGCGCGCTAATTTGACGCCTGGTTTGCCCGCCGTCGACGCGCGACGGCGGGGCACCACTTTGGATCACCACGGACGATACCATCCCTCCAGAACTGTCTGGTTGTCGCGATGATTTCCGCCCAGAGTGGCTGCGTAGTAGGCAACGGCTGCGCCTATCGCCAGCGCAGCGGCAGTGAGGAACGCTGCGATCACAGATGCGTGTCGAGCACGCTCGGCTGCTTCTCGAGCCTGCGCCTCGATTGCGCGTGCCTGCTCTACCAACTGGTCGACACGGGTGGCTGCCTCTTCCGGCGGAATACCAGTCCGCGAGGCTATCGTAGCCACCAAATAATCCCGGTCGGCCGAATCGATCTGATCGCCGGTGGCAGCGGCGAGAAGAATACGCCCGATCGCCTGGCGATCCGCCTCAGTCACCGCTGGAGCGTCGGGCCGCCCACGAAGTGTTCGGTCCACGAGCAAAGCCGAGGGATCCATAGCGTCTACAGCCTGGCCGGCCGCGGACGCCGCGGCGGTCGCAGTTTGGCCCGCAACATTCGCCGCCCCCATCACGCCTGACAGTGCAATGCAAGCCGCCACGAGAGTTGCAAGGCCCCACATGACAAGCCCGTTGGAGCCATCGCGAATGTCCGATTCCGCTTCGGTTGCATCGCCTACCCGGCGACGCATGCGGCCGGTCAGATAACCACCGCAAAGCGATGCAGTAATTTGTACCCAAAGGACCCAAAGGCCACCGACGACAGAGATCCAGAACAACGACGTGGATTCACCTTCGCGCGCCGAAGTCATGGACAGACCTATCGCCGAGCCGAAGGTCAGCAGCACGAAAGAAATTGCACTGGCTACAACGACGCCGGCCAGGATTGCAGGCCAATCAATATAAGAAGCTCCGGTGTCGCGCGCATCGGCTTCTTGGACGACGAGGGTCTCGCGACCAACTGTTTCTGAAATCGTCATGTCATCCTCCGATCAGCGCAGGCCGAGCGCGGACAATATGAACAGAATGACAACAACGAGACCGACGAGATAGATGATACCGTGCATTGCATAGTCCTCCATTAGGTCTCTGATAACAGACTCATGGAGACATTGTTCCGCCGCAATTCGACCGCGTCCCGTCTGGCTGAATGAGTTTGTTTTTTCGCTGTGGAGCAGAAAAATCGCTTGCGGCGCGACCAACCGCTCTGCGCGGCCGGGCGAAGGGCAACTCCCACGCTGAATGGGCTACGATTCCTGGCGTCCAACACGACTACCAGGCTCGGGCAAAAACTATTTCTCTTCCGGGACCGGCTTGGGTTTCCCATCCTGGTCGAGCGCGACCATGACGAAGTCGGCGTCGGTAACCTTTTCCATCAGGTCGGACAGATAGCGCTGCGCCCACGCCTCGACCTTCAGTGTCATGGACGTGCGGCCGACCCGGTTCACATGCGTGTAGATGCAGAGCGTGTCGCCGATCTTCATCGGCTTGGCGAAGGACATTTCCTTGACCGCCGCGGTGACGACGCGTCCCTTGGCGCGCTCGGCGGCACGAATGCCGCAGGCCAGATCCATCTGCGCCATAACCCAGCCGCCAAAAATATCGCCGGCCGCGTTGGCATCGGACGGCATGGCCAGCGTCCTCAGAGTCAACTCACCCGTCGGCCTGCCTTCGGCGTAGTGAACCATCCGAACCCTCTCGATCAATTCTACAGGACATGGATGGCAGCAACAGACTGCGACGGCAAGGCGATGGCCGACGGATAACGACGCTTACCCGCAAGCACGGTCGCTTTTTTCACAAGCCATGCCGGAAGGTCCGGTGACGGGCCATCGGCGCCACGTCTAGTGTGGGCCAAATTCCGGAGCCGCCACCACCACTATGCAGACCTATGACTTCATCATCGTCGGCTCCGGTTCGGCCGGTTCGGTCGTGGCGGAAAAACTGTCGGCTTCCGGACGATTCTCCGTGCTGGTGCTCGAGGCCGGCGGCAGCGACATGCGCTTCTACGTGCAGATGCCGCTCGGCTACGGCAAGACCTTCTTCGATCCGGCGGTAAACTGGAACTACAAGACCGAGCCCGATCCCGGCCTCGCCGGCAATGCCGATCACTGGCCGCGCGGCAAGATCCTGGGCGGCTCCAGTTCCATCAACGCCATGGTCTGGATCAGGGGCGCGCGCGAGGACTTTGACGCCTGGTCGGCAGCCGGCAATCCCGGCTGGGGTTTCGACGATCTCCTGCCCGCCTTTAAGGCACTGGAGGACAACCAGGCTGGCGCGAACGAATGGCGGGGCACCGGCGGCCCGTTGCACGTAACCACCTGCGAACAAGCCGTCCATCCGCTGACGAAACGTTATCTGGCTGCCTCGCAACAGGCTGGCCTGTCCCTCAATCCGGACTTCAACGGCGAGCGACAGGAAGGTGTCGGCGTCTACCAGATCTCAACGAAGAATGGCCGCCGTATGTCGGCGGCCCGGGCCTTCCTGCGACCGGCCATGCGGCGGAAAAACGTCCGCGTGGTGACGAACGCGCTGGCAACCAGAATCCTGTTCGAGGGCAGTCGCGCCGTCGGCGTCGAATATGAACAGAATGGCCAAAAGGAAAGCGTCCGCGCGGCCCGCGAGGTTATTATCAGCGGTGGCTCGGTTAATTCGCCGCAACTGCTGCAGCTATCCGGCATCGGTCCAGCCAAGTTGCTTAAAGACCTCGGCATTCCGATCGTCAAAGCCAACGACAATGTCGGCGCCAACCTGCAAGACCATATCGGCATCAACTACACTTTCAAAGGGCGCGAGCCGACACTGAACCAGATCCTGCGCCCCTGGTGGGGCAAGCTGGCGGTCGGCATCCAGTATCTGCTGCTGCGCTCCGGCCCGCTGTCGCTGTCGATGAACAATGCCGGCGGTTTCTTCCGCACCAGCCCCGGCATGGCGCGTCCCAACATGCAGCTCTATTTCCAGGCCTTCTCGACGGTCATCCCGAAGAGCGGCGAGCGGCCCATCCTCACGCCCGACCCATGGCCGGGCTTTTCCATCGGCCTCTCCAACTGCCGGCCGTCGAGCCGCGGCGAGATCATGATCCGCTCCAGCAATCCGCGCGACTATCCGAAGATCGTCGCCAATGCCTTGTCCACGGACGAGGATGTGGTCGAGATGCTGGACGCCGTGAAGTTCGTGCGCAGGATCGCGTCGATGCCGGCCATGGCCGACATCATCGAGGAAGAGGTTCTGCCTGGCCCGTCAATCACTTCGGACGCGGAACTGATTCAGGATTTCAGGAAGCGCTCGGGGACGGTCTATCATCCCGTCTCCACCTGCCGCATGGGACCGGACCCTTCGCATTCCGTCGTCGATCCGCGCCTCAGGGTGCACGGCATCGCCGGCCTGCGCGTCATCGACGCATCGATCTTTCCCGATAATATTACCGGCAACACCAACGCTGCCTCGATCATGACCGGATGGAAGGGCGCGGACCTGATTCTGGAGGACCACTGATGAAAATCACCGACGTCAGGACATTCGTGGTCGGCAATCCGCCGCCCGGCATTGGCGGCAAGTATTTCATCTTCGTCAAGCTGACGACTGACGGCGGCGTGGTCGGCTATGGCGAGGCCTACAACGCCACGTTTTCCGCTCACGTCACCGCGCGCATGATCGAGGACATGGCCGAACGCTACCTCGTCGGCCGGGATCCCCATGATATCGAGACGTTTTTCCGCCGCGCCTATTCTTCCGGCTTCACGCAGCGGCCCGACGTCTCCGGCATGGGCTGCTTCTCGGCATTGGAAATGGCCTGCTGGGACATCATCGGCAAGGAAGCCAACAAGCCGATCTACAAACTGCTTGGCGGCCAGGTGCACGAGACGCTGCGTTCCTACACCTACCTCTACCCGCACACCGGCAGCGTCCACAGCGAGGATGCCCAGGGCAGAAACGTCTACAACGACCCCGACCTCGCCGCCGCCTGCGCGCTTGAATATGTCGAGCAGGGCTTCAACGCGGTGAAACTCGACCCAGCCGGGCCTTACACCGCGTTCGATGGCCATCAGCCGCGTTTGATTGACATCGATCTGTCGGCGCGCATGGTCAGGGCGATCCGCGAGGCGGTCGGCAACCGCGCCGACATCCTGTTCGGCACCCACGGCCAGTTCACCGCGTCGGGCGCGCTCAGGATGGCGCGCGCCATCGAACCTTACGACCCACTCTGGTTCGAGGAGCCGGTGCCGCCGGACATGCCCGAAGTGATGGCGCAGGTGGCACGCGGCACCTCGATCCCGATCGCCACCGGCGAACGGCTGACGACAAAATTCGAGTTCGCCCGCGTCATAGAGAACCGGGCAGCCACCATCCTGCAGCCCGATCTCGGTCGCTCCGGCGGCATCCTCGAAACCAAGAAGATCGCGGCGATGGCCGAGGCCTACCACATCCAGATCGCGCCGCACTGCTATTGCGGACCGATCGTCGGCGCCGCCAACATCCAGCTTGCCGCGACACTGCCCAACTTCCTCATCCTGGAATCGTTGAAGCAGTGGGACGGCTTCCACGCAAAGCTGCTGAAGAAGAAGATCGAGTGGCAGGACGGCAACGTCATTCCTTCCACCGAACCGGGCCTCGGCGTCGAACTCGACGAGGCGGTTTGCGAAGCGCATCCCTATGACGGCAAGGAACTTCATTTGCAGATGATGCAGACGCCGCTGATGCCGTGAGCGCGGGAATATTGCCTTAGCCAGAACCGATCTGCGGGCAGATTAGCGAATAATTTCAGCTTGTTGAGATGCGTCGATGAATCCATCGCACAACACGTTGATTCAATTTATGAGCCTGTTGAATCAGTTTGCGAGGTAGCGCGCGAGTTCCGGGCATGAGCGGCGGCAACTGCCCCCGCAAAAAGCGGCTCTGTTCGATTTAGCGCCCGGTTCAACTCTTCGTGGAATCGGATAGTATCGCGGGCGGCAACGGAGGGGATTTCCGAAATGACGCTGATCCAGAAGCTGGCGATTTTTTACGCGCTGATATTTTTCGCCGTTGTCGGGATCTGCTTCGTGCCGGCATTCATGGACGAAAGGGGCTACACCTTCGGCCTGTTCTCACTGCAATGGTACGACCACCTGCTGCACGCCTTCTCGGGTGTCTGGGCAGGCATCGCCGCCTTCGTCTCGCATCGCCAGTCGGTGCTCTATTTCAAGCTGTTCGGCGCGATCTATCTGTTCGACGGCGTGCTCGGCCTGCTCACCGGTGAAGGCTGTCTCGACGCAGGCATCTTCATCAACGGGTTCCGGCCACTGACCGACATCGACCTGCCGACGCGCTTCTTCGCCAACGCGCCGCATCTGGCGATCGGCGGCTTCGCGGTGTTCGTCGGCTTCTGGCTGTCGAAGCGGGTCTCCGCGTCGCTCGCGCCGGCCTGAGCACCGATGTCTGTCCTGCGGCTCTTGCGGCGTATTATCCGCTGGTTCGTCATTCTCGTCGTCGTGATCCTGGCGATCCCGGTCCTCGGGCTTGCCTACGGGTTCCTGACGACGGATTCGCTCGACGCCACACCGTTGCCGGGCACAGCCGAAGGCGCGCCGCCGCAAGCCGTGGCTGATCAATTGCGGGGCGAGATACCCGGCTACAAACGGCCTGAGGAGTCCACCTACCTCACCTATCCCGAATGGGCGATCGTCTATGCGGCGCGCGAATATGCCGGCTTCGTCGAGGAGGAGCGCGAAAGCCAGTTCCCCTATTGGGCCTATATCGGCCGTTTCTGGCAGGACTACGCGACGATGATCCGCGCCACCTCCGACGCACCATTCAACTTCGCCAACCACCAGATGATCGCGGTCATCGGCACCAGCCATACGATCGAACACGTCATCCAGTGGGCTTATGAAAACACCGTCGGTCGCATCACCGAATGGACCTCGCGCCAACGCATCGGTGTCGACATCTACCAGGCGAACGTCGCCGCCGAATATGCGGCCTTTCTCGACCAGGTGCCCTGGTATCAGTTTCCCTATGCCGAAAAACGCGCCGGCCTGATGGCCGTGGTGCGCGCGCCCGGCGAGGACCAGGTGCGCACCAGCGAACGCAAGCTCGCCTTCGGCCTCGCCTATTGGATCAAGCAGGGCTACGCGAACGCGATCAAATCGGCGCTCGCCGCGACATCGGACCCGGCTTTCCTCGATATCCATGTCTGGGCGAAAGGCCCGGTGGCGCAGGCGATCGCCGGAGAACCCGATACAACGCTGGAGAAGGATTTCGGCGCCGATGGCGCCGTCTTCGTGACCAAGCGTTATCAGGTATTCACCGACATGATCCCGCGCCTCATCGCCAAGGGTGTGCGTTTCGTCGAAATCGGCGGCAACGACGAGATCCTGCTGACGGTCCTGTCGAACGACGCCATCGAGCCGCCGGCCGGCACAAGACTGCTGTTCGGCTACCAGCTTCCCGCCGATCCGGCGGTGCGCCGCAGCGGCCTGACAGTCGCCGTGCGTCAGCTCCATATGGTCCTTCCGGCGCTTGCCGGGCAGGCGCGCCTCGAACACGTTTACGATTATTAGGCGATCGCTTTGTGGTCCGAACGTCGGCCTACAGATAGATCAGACCGTGCCTCAGCCCGATTGCCACGGCATCGGCCCGGTTGCGGGCCTGCAGCTTGGTGAGCACCGCGGCGACATGGAACTTCGCCGTGTGCACCGAGATATCCAGCTGGCGAGCAATCACCTTGTTGGAAGCGCCGTCGGCAAGCAGCGTCAAGGTTTCCAGTTCTCGTGGCGTCAGCGCAGCGTGCAGGCTCCCGCCCGCAGCGTGTTCGCCCGCCGGATGCAGGTTATCGCCAGGCCTTGCCTCGACAGGCAACAGACGGTAACCGGCCCGCGCAATCCTAGCCGTTGCGCTGATCAGGGCCGCGTCGGCATTGGCCGGCAATACAGCATAAACATTGGCACCTGGGACCGCATCGCCAAGCAGGACGTGCGGCGCCACGCCGTCGAGCAGTTCGGCGTCGGTGACGACGACATCGAAACCGTCCGGCTGCTCCAGTTCGGACTGCATGGCCACGGATAACCCGTCGTTTTCCAGCGCATGCGCGAGTTCGTCGGCGCGCTCCGTATCCGACAGCGCGATCAGCACGCTCAATCGGCGTTCGGCCATCTATCCTCGCTTGTGACCACGCGCACCGATCGTCACCTCTATCTGGTGTTCCTTGCCGCCTCTGAGCAGGCCGAGCGCGATCGTCTTGCCGACGCTGTCCGGACCAAGGCGTCGGATCACGTCGCGCACGCCGTCGATCCTTTCGCCGCCCCAAGCTGTGATGATATCGCCGAGCAACAGCCCGGCCTTCTCCGCCGGCCCTCCCTCCTCGAGGCTCATCACCATCGCACCATGTGCATTTGCCTGCCGCACTGGGTGCAGGCCGGCGCCAAGATAGCCGCGCGGCACATGGCCTTTCTCGGCGAGCGTCGCCGCCACCCGTTCGACCGTTTCAGCCGGGATGACCAGCGGCTGCCGGCGCGGACCAAAAAGCACGAGACCGACAAAGCCGCCCGCAGCATCAATCGCGGCACCGCCTTCGGCACGCGGATCGATGCTGGCCGAAAGCCGGATGCGGCGGTCGATCAAGCCGCCCCGCATGCTGCGCCAGGCAGGCCCGGCTTCCGCCACGATGCCATAGCCGGCAAGCAACGAGGTTTCTCCACGGCCGACCGCGATCACAAGGTTTCCCGCTTCAACCGGTCCGGCGGCTTTTAATGTCGGCGCCTCTGCCGGAAGCTCCGATTTGAGCACGGCTATTCCGGTCGTCGGGTCCCGCCCGATGAATTCGGCCGGCACTCTGTCGCCGGACGGCAAGGTCAGTTCGATCCCCTCCTCAGCCTCGATGGTTTCGCTTGCGGCGACGAACAACCCGTCGCGCCAGTGGACGGCGCTCGACGAATGATGGCGGCTGGCGTGAACGGCGGCGATTGCCGGAGCGGTGGCGGAAACGAGGCCGGCGATTTCCCGCGAGAAGTCCGCAAGACTGGCGTTCGGCATGATCTTTCTCCTCTAATTCGATTGCGAGGAATCTCGTCCATTTCGCCCTGCGTTCCTACTCGCCTCACGGCTAGGTCGACACCGGACTGGCCATTCGGGCAGGTCGCAGCAAGCCAACCCGCAAACTCATATAAGCATCGACAGCCGCCAACGCTGGAGAAACGCGATGCTTGATCGAGCGGACAACACAAACAATCCCGAAACTTCAACCGACGAAACGCTGCTTGATGCCTATTCGTCGTCGGTCGCGAATGCCGTCGAGACGGTAGGCCCGGCGGTTTGCAGGGTTGAGACACCGGCAGAAAAGCGTGCGGGTCTCGGATCCGGCGTGGTGATCTCCTCGGATGGCCTGGTCGTCACCAATAGCCACGTGGTCGGCCAGGCGAACACCGTCCGGGTTATCGTCCCCGATGGATCGACCGCGGAAGCACGTGTTCTCGGCCGCGATCCCGATACCGACATCGCGCTGCTGCGCGCCAATTCGAACTTCGGAGCGGTTGCCGAACTGGGCGACAGCAAATCCTTGCGGCGAGGTCAGATCGCCATTGCGATCGGCAATCCGCTCGGTTTCGACTGGACCGTCACCACCGGCGTGGTTTCAGCTCTCGGCCGCAGCATGCGGGCTTCTACGGGACGGCTTATCGACGATGTCATCCAGACCGATGCCGCTCTCAATCCTGGCAATTCCGGCGGCCCCCTGGTGGCCACGAACGGCAAGGTCATCGGCATCAACACCGCTGTCATTCGAGGCGCCCAGGGCATCGCGTTTGCGGTAGCGGCAAACACCGCCCGCTTCGTCATTTCGGAGATCATGCGGCACGGCCGCGTGCGGCGCGCCTTCATCGGCATTTCGGCCGACACCGTGCCGTTGCCAAGGAGGACGGCGCTTGCCGCCGGCATCGCCGCGACGAGCACCTTGCGTGTCCGCAGCCTGGAGAACGACGGACCTGCCGCCCAGGCGGGAATCTCGGTTGGCGACCTGATACTGGCGGTCGACGGCCACCCCGTCACCGGCGTTGACGACCTGATAAGATTGCTGGACGGCGAACGCATTGGCAGGCCCGTCGGGCTCAAACTCGTCCATGCCGCCCGGATTTCCTTGCGGACGGTAACACCGATTGCCCGCGTTTCCTGACCTCTTCGCCTCGCCTGGATTCTATTAGCAGTTGCTGAACAATCTGCCGATCCGCGCCTAGTCCGTCACGATCCTATCCATCGGGATGTCGTGCGGCTGCGGATAAATGGTTGAAATCGCAGCCGTTCTGTAGCCAATGCCGATTACCAGCGGTTTTGCCGGCATGGCCGCCAGCGTACGGTCGAAAAAGCCGCCACCATAACCCAGGCGGAATTTACTGGAATCGAAGCCAACGACGGGCGCAATCACCACGGTCGGCTGCACAGGCGGTCCCTCCGCCGGCACCGGGATATTCCAGACCCCCTTTTCGAGTCTGTCGCCCTGGCGCCAGGCACGGAAGACGAGCGGGCGGCCTTTCTCGATGACGACCGGCAAGGCGATCCTGCCACCGCGCTCGAACACGGTCTCCATCCACGATCGCAGATCGGGTTCTCCGCGAAACGGCCAGTACAGGCTTATCAAGTGATTGGAAACATTACCGATTGCGCCGTTGAGTCCCTCCCCGATGCGTCCAGCCATGGCGGCCCGTTCGTCTGCCGAAATCTCCAACCGCGCGGCAATGAGACGTTCGCGTTCCGCCTTGCGCCAACGCATGACGTCCGCTCGTGCTTGCGGATCGGCGGCAAATCCAGGCTCCAATTCGTGCATGAAACATGGCGGCGAAGCATAGGAACCGCTTCCCTCATGCTCGTCGTCCGGCGCTGACATTTGCTCTCTCCTTGCGACAGGGCCATCAGGGTACTGCGTGGTTGGCAAACAATGCCGCGTCCACGCGACGGCCAAAAGCATTTTAGCGTCATATGCGCGTCAACTTCGGAGGCCGAGCAAGCCACCTCCCGCGTTTCGCAGTCGCCCCCAAAAATATGACGCAATCGAAGAAACGGCAGCAATAGCTGCGCCAACGAAAAGGGCTCATGCAATTATAAGTTTCAGAACAACCTCGTAAAAATTTAATAAAACCAACGCTTACAGAATATTGTTGCCCGCCAAAAAACGCAGTGATTTACTATACTTAGTTTTCAATGATGAAGAGCGCTTCCCAGTCGAAGGGAGCGGATGTAAAGTTAGGTTACCAAACTGTGAATACAGATTGTCTGTACGGGTAGCGCAAGGGGTGTGCCGGTTATGAATTTCATGGGTCTTATGAAGCGCGGCGACAAGGTGGACAAAGCCATCGAAGAGCTTCAGGAGGAGATGGCCGAGGCGTTCGACGAAAGCCTCTTCCTGGATGAGGCGCCGACCCAGATGGAGGGCCCCGAGGAAGTCTCCGAGACGTTCGAAGACAATCTCATTTCAGAGGAAGATCTGCTCGCCGACGAAGAACCGGCGGAGGAGAGCCCGGAAGCTGGAAGGCGTCTGACATCGCACACGCAGAACCGGTTGGCGGCGCTCACATCTTTCGACGAACTTTACCGCGATGCCCAGATATATCTGCAGGAGATCAACGCGAAGCTGTCGGAGGTGACCACATCCCACCATCTGACCCGCGAATTCTTCAACATCATCCACGCCGATATCCATCGCGCCAATGAACTGGAATTCACCAATGCCACGCTGGTTTCCGAAAACAGGAAACTTATCGAGCAGCTTCACGATGTCGGCCGAAAGCAGCAGGAACGCGACAACGCTGTAGAGATGCTGCAGCATCGCGAAGCCGGACATCTTCAGGACAAGGAGAGCCTGCGTACCGCCCTTTCGGCAGCCAAGCTCGAACTCGTCGAGGCGACCAACACGATCTCCAGGACCGAATCCGAACTGGGCGATCTGGTGAAGACATTGTCGACCAGGACCGTCGAGGCTGAACGGCGCCTGCGCGAAAACGAGGTGCTGCGCGAAAAGCACGTCAATCTTTCCATCGACCTCGACAATTCGTTGAAGCGCGAGGCCGAGGCGCGCCGCAAGCTCGACGAGATTTCGACAATCCACGCCAACGAGGCGTCGCGTTACTCCGACCTGCTCGCGACGCTGGCCAAGAGCGAAAAAGAAACAATGCGACTGCAGAAGGCACTGGAAGTCTCGCAGGCGAAACAGGGCGAGATGAACGAGGTCGCCCGCAATCTGGAATCTGAGAGAGAATCCGAGATACAGCGGACCGCCGCCGAGATACGTGGATTGAAGAGCGAGATCCAGAGCCTGCAGTCGCGGATCGAACTCGCTTCGAACGAAGCGATCGAGACCGCCAACGAAGTTGCGAAGCTCAAGGTGCAATTGAGCGACGCGATGACGGAAAAACACGTCGCGGAAGAGAAGCTTTCCGCGCTGCGCAAGGAAAACGACAACGACAAGCTGCACCTTTCCGCCGCAAGCGCCAACATCTCGCAGATGTCGCTGCAGCAGGCATCGGAGCAGATGCAGCTCGATATCCACAAGCAGGAATGCGAAGACCTGCGCGCAGAGATCGCGGCGCTCAACGATCGCGTGAAAGAGCTTCTGCCTTTCGAGCGGCTCTATCGGGTCGCCAAGGCGCGGCAGCGCGAAGTGACCAACGGTGCTTCCGACGTCAGCGGCGTGGCGATTTCAGATGCAGCAAGGGCCGCTTCCCGCCGCACCAACGGTGCAAGCCGCCGGCGCGCCAGCTGACGCTGGACGATGAATGGCTGGACGTCCTCAACGGGGCGTCCCGCCAGCCACTTGCGACCGCACGAACTGTTCGAGCGCAACGACCCCGCCGGGCCGCCAGCCAAGTGCCCTGATCTTCTCCGTCGCCATCACATTCGTCGCCGCGCGATCGGCTTGCGAAGGCAGCGGGTGTCTGCATCGCGCGACGGTACTGGCGACCGACAGCAGGTCGCGGCGATCGATCAGCAGGTCCGATATGTTGAATATCTGGCCGGAGACAGCCTTCTCGGGCGCCTCGAGCACCAGCTTCACTGCTTTCGCGACATCATCGCCATGGACTTCCGTTCCCGCGTGAGGCTCCACCGATCGGCCGGCAAGGTAGTCGCGAAAGAGACCCGTCCATTTGTGCTCCAGACCGGTACCGGCAGGTCCGTAGACACCGGTAACCCGCAGGCTCGTGCCGCAGAAACCATCGCCGCTCATGTCTCGCAGATCGCGTTCCGCCGCGAGTTTCATTTCCCCGTAAAGCGTATCGGGATGCGGCATGGTCTCTTCGGTAAGCACGGCGCCCGCCGGCTGGGTGCCGTAGACTGCGCGGCTCGAAAGAAACACGGTGCGCTTGACGCCCATCGCCCTTGCCGCCTTGAACAGCGCCGCCGACCCCTCCCTGTTCCTCAAACGAAAGCCCGCGGCATCGTCCCCTTCGCCGCCGCGGTATTTGCCGGGCACATGATCGAAGGCGGCGTGGATAAAAAAATCAATGTCCTCGAAGGCCATGGACTGGTCACGAGCCGGGTCGAGCGTTCCCTCGACGAATTTTATCGGCGCAGAAAAAACCCCTTCAGGCGGCGCGGTCCGGCCCATGACGGCTACAGCGTGCCCTGTCGCCAGCAGATGTTCGACGATGAAGCGTCCGACGAAACCGGTACCGCCGGAGACCAGCGTCGCAGCACCATTCATCCGCGTTGCACCGGATTTGGCAGACCGGCGATATCGGGAATGCCCTCGCCGCTGTGATAGGCATGCCAGAGATCGATAAGCAGCTGCAATTTGTCCGCCTTGGGATGACCTTGCTCCCAGGGCTTCTCATACTGGTAGTGCAGCACCGAGATCGACTTCCAGTCCCACAAATCCGGCAGGTTGAACCAGACGTATTGCAGCATGTTGAAAAACACCGGCAGGCCGTGCCAGTCGGGGAAAAACTCCTGCAGGAAACTCTGGTCCGTGCGTTTCCAGAAGGCTTCCGGCCGGTCGAGCTTTTCGAGCATTGCCGTGAAGGTTTCCCGGCAAGGTTTCGCCGTGAACACCCCCGAATTCAGCCGATGGAAATCACCCAGTGTCTCATAAACATTCGGTGCCGCCGAGAATTCGGGATAGCCGAACAGCCGGTCGATGTTTTTCAGCACCAGCGCGTCCGCGTCGATGAAAACGCATTTTTCGTATTCCGTCAGCTGCCAGAGCCGCAGTTTGGCGAAATTGTCGAGCGGCGTGTGGAAGGCGGGCTTGTTGCCCTTGGTGAAGGGTGCGGCACCGTGCAGTTTGGCGCGGGCATGCCGCTCGTTGAACGCTTCCGATGTCGGCAGCAATTCCGCTCCGATCAATCTCGCGCCAAGTGCTGTAAGGGGCGCAAGATCGGCTTTCGCGACACCGCCGGTGTGCAGCACGACGATATCCGCCTCGGTGCCGGTCAGCCGCAGCGACCGCACCAACGCCAGTGCCCCCATCGCATAGTCGCGATTGGTGACAAGCGTCACATAGGCATGGCCACGATTGCTGCTCAATGAAGTTCGAGGCCTGCGAGAAACGCCATCAGGACACGCTCTTCAGCCGCTTGCCTTCCGGGTCGTGTTCGATGGTCGCCGCGATGTCCTTGGTCCAGGCGGAGATCGCCGGCACGCGGTTGCGGTCGACGCGATAGGCATATTTTTTCGCCACATCGACCACTTCGGCCAGCAAACCTTGTTCCAGCGTGATCGGGTCGAGCCCGAGCTCCAGAAACTGCTCGTTGTGGACGACGAGATCGTTCTCGGCCGCTTCCTTGCGCGGGTTGGGCAGGTAGGCGACCTGGGCGCCAGCCATGTTGGCCACCAGTTCGGCCAGGTCGCGCACCCGGTGCGTCTCGGTCATCTGGTTGAATATCTTCACCTTGTCGCCGCGCTTGGGAGCGTTCTTCAGCGCAAGCTCGATGCAGCGCACCGAATCCTGGATATGGATGAACGCACGGGTCTGGCCGCCCGTGCCATGCACGGTCAGCGGGTAGCCGATCGCCGCCTGGATGAGGAAGCGGTTGAGCACGGTGCCGTAGTCGCCGTCGTAGTCGAAGCGGTTGATCAACTGCACATGCCGCCGCGTCTGTTCGGTATGCGTGCCCCAGACGATGCCCTGGTGCAGGTCGGTGATCCGCACTCCGTCGTTCTTGGCATAGAACTGGAACAGCAGCTGATCGAGGCACTTGGTCATGTGATAAATCGAGCCGGGATTGGCCGGGTACAGGATATCCTGCTTCACCGTCTCGCCGCCGATGGTCTCGATGCCGACCGGCAGGTAACCTTCCGGGATCGCCGCGCCCACGGTCGAATAGCCGTAGACGCCCATGGTACCGAGATGCACCAGATGCGCGTCGAGGTCGATCTCGACCAGCGCGTTGAGCAGATTATGGGTGGCGTTGACGTTGTTGTTGACGGTGTAGTTCTTGTGGCGGTCGCTCTTCATCGAATAGGGCGCGGCGCGCTGTTCGGCGAAATGGATGATTGCATCCGGCCGGTTGTCGGAGAGCCAGCGTTTCAGGACTTCGTAGTCACGGGCCAGGTCGATCAGGTGGAAATGGATGCGGCGGCCGGTTTCCTGGTGCCAGATGCGGGTGCGTTCCTGGATGGAATCCATCGGCGTCAGCGACTGCACGCCGAGCTCGGTATCGATCCAGCGCCGCGACAGATTGTCGAGAATGTGGATTTCGTGGCCCTGGTCTGAGAGATGAAGCGAGGTGGGCCAGCCGACGAAACCGTCACCGCCGAGAACCGCAATTTTCATCGAATCAAATCCCTTCGAATGGTCGAAATTGCTCTATCCCCCGATTGTGACAGCAATAACATACCGCGCCGGAGCTGTTAGCATAGCCGGCAACAGATTTTTGTGGATCGGTCAGGCGACGCCGGAAAGGCTCTTCAGCGCGCGGTAGAAGGTCGAGCCGAAGAGTTCCGTGGGGTCGAGCTCGCGTTTTTTGGCGAGGAACGCCGGCAGTTCCGGATAGCTCGCCAGCAACTGCTTGCCGGTATAGTGCAACTGGTAGGGCAGGAAGAACCGGCCGCGATGCTCCAGCGTCAGGTCGATCAGGTCGCGGGTCAGTTGCCGCATCGCCGCATTGCCCGCATCGCTGGTGCTCTGGTTGATGTAGAGCACCAGCGAAAACGCCGGCTCGGGCGCATAGGTGAGCGCCGTGTCTTCCTTGTGCACGATCCTGATCGACGCATTGAGGATCGGCAACTTCTGATTTGCCATGATTTCGCGGGCGCCGGCGATGAAGGCGTTGTATTCGCCGCGCGGGATGAAATATTCGTGCAGGATGTCGGTTTCGCCCGGCAGGTCGTTGAACAGATACGGCACGGAATCGTGCATCGGATTGTTGCGGCTGACGAGACAGGCCTCGCCTTCGCCCATCGCCGCGGTGCGCGGCACCGTGCAGGATTCGAATTTCGGCTCCAGGTGCTTTTCCATGTACCATTTGAGGCTCTGGAAAAGGCCGCCTTCCTTGGCCAGGTTCATCACCAGGCGCTTCAGCTTGACCCCGGTCGCCTCATCCAGCGCCGGCATATCGGCCGGCGGCTGGTCGGCGACCTTGTCGTAGCGATAGACGATCATGTCTTCGAGGAAATTGCCGGGCGCGGTCGACAGGTGGCCGTAGAACAGCCCGATGTTTCTGTCCGGCTCCAGCGTGTTTTCGAAGAAATCCGGAAAATCCTCGGAGCGGATGATCTGGCGCGCCGTGTGGTAGACGGTGTTGTCGACGACATCGAGCACGGCGGAAAGGATGACGCCAAACAGCCCGTAGCCGCCGACAACATGGTTGAAAAGATCGGAATTTTCGCTGCGTGAACAGGAGACGATGCTGCCGTCGGCGAGCATAACGCGCATCGATCGAACGCTGCCGGCCACGGAACCCGCCTGGTGGTCCATGCCATGCGCATTCACCGAAATCGATCCGCCGACGGAAAAAATGTCGGTCGACTGCATCGCCTTGACCGCGAAAAGCGGATGAAGCTGGTTCTGGATGGCGTGCCAGGTGGCGCCCGGCTGCACGGTGACGGTTTTCGCCGCGGCATCGAACTCGATCTTGTCGAACTTGCGCATATCGAGCACCAGCGCGTTATCGTCGAAGGCATGGCCACCCATGGAATGCCTTATCGCTGCGACGGAAACCTTCAATCCGTTGGCGCGGGCGAAGGCCAGCGCCGCCGCGATGTGCGCTTCTTCGCTGACTTCCACGATGCCGAAGACCGGCGTGAGGGAGAGTTCACTGACGTCGTTGATCTCGCCGCCCTTGGCGAGCCAGGGCAGCGCAGGGTCATGGGCAGGCGCATTGGCGGGCGGCTGCAACGGCAAGGCGATGCCGTCGACGTCACTTATGCGACCGGCATTCTGCGGGCCTGAGGGATCGCGCGTCAGCCGTGCGATCGTCGCTCCACCCCACAGCACCGCTCCGCCAAGCACGGCGGCACCCAGGAGAAGCCGCCGCGAGATCCTCGAACGCCTGCCTTCAGCCGTCATCTCACCCCCCCGACCGCCACACGGATAGCGTGAGGTTGAGAGAAAAACCATAGCGATGCACCGCTCAACTGCGCTTTGGCGAAACAGCATCGACGGGCGTACATGCGGCTTGATCGCCAGGCATGGAGCATTCAGCCGGCGTCCTTGACGTCAGCGTCGTTGGCCGCGCCGACCTTGCGGATAAGCGCCGCCGTAGCCAGCAAAGCGGCCATGTCGGCAACGATCGGTTGGACATGCAGCTTGTAGTCGAGCGATGTCGAAATGTCGGGAAGTTCGAAGAAATTCCGTTTCAGCGGCAAAAGCAGGAAGCCGTCATTGCCTTGAAGAGCAATGCGCGCCGGTTCGTCCGGCCAGGTTTCGCCGAGCCATTGCAACGCCTGGGCAAGACGGCCCGCCACCAGCGGCCTTGCCGCATCCGCATTGTCGGTGCGGAATTCATAAAGGCCGTCGAGCGCGGGAACGCCGGATTCGATCTCGGTAAGTTCGCTGCCGCCGAACTGCGATATCTGCCCTGCCCTCCTGGTAGCGACCAGCAGGCCCGGAAACGGCTTGACCTGTTCGAAAGCGACGACGACGCCCTTGAACAAGGTCGCGGTTTCGTTGGCGCCGATCTGTTTTGCCGTGAGATGCGTCTCGTAGATCTCGAACGGGAACCCCTCGTACTTCCCGGAAATCACGTCGTCGAATTCCTGCCGGTCGAAGTTTCCCGTAGCCTCGCGCGGCAGGCGGTCGAAGGAACCCGGCTTCGCCGCGTTGCGATAGTTTATGTCCGCCACAAAACCGAAGATGATCGGCAAAAGATGCTGGCGGAACGACTGCTGCAGACCCTTGGCGGGCTTCGTCCCGATTTTGTAGGCCAGGAGGGCTCCTACGCAGGCAGCACAGTAGAGGACGACGTGCAGAAATGAGCGCCACTGTTCGGCGGGATCGGCGAACTCGTTGAACAGTAAGGCAAGCCCCACCACCACGACGGCCAGCAGGCCAAAATACAGCGGCAGCAGCCACCTCGCCCGAGTGGCCTTGCGCCGCTCGCTCTCGTAGAGTTCGAGATCTTGTTTGATCGAGGCGATCACCGCCTCGCCCGGCATGAAATCTCTTGCTTCCATTCGTGCCCCCTTCGCCCAGATGCCCATCATAGCAAGTCCGGCGGGCAGGTGGACAGAGACAAGAATAGCGAGACGGCCGGACTGCTTCCCCGGCCGTATTGTCGTAGCCTTCTACGACAGGTGATGCACCTTCTGCAGGCCGTAGACCGGCGTCGCAATGCCTTCCATGCGGGCTTTCAACTGCAGGGCCAGATAGAGCGAGTAGTGGCGCGACTGATGCAGGTTGCCGCCATGGAACCACAGCGCTTCCTGCTGGGTCGGCTTCCACATGTTGCGCTGCTCGCCTTCCCATGGACCGGGATCCTTGGTGGTGTTGGAGCCGAGGCCCCAGCATTTGCCCACCTTGTCGGCGACTTCCCTGGAGATCAGGTCGGCGGCCCAGCCGTTCATCGAGCCGTAGCCGGTGGCGTAGACGACCAGGTCGGCCGGCAGTTGGGTGCCGTCCTTGAGGACCACCGAGTCCTCCGTCAGTTCCTGAACATCCGAGCCGCTCTTCAGCTTGATCGAGCCGTCGATGACGAGATCGCATGCGCCGACGTCGATGTAGTAGCCCGAACCGCGGCGCAGATATTTCATGAACAGCCCGGAATTGTCGTCGCCCCAATCGAGCATGAAGCCGGCCTTTTCGAGCGCCGCGTAGAAATCCGCGTCGCGCTCCTTCATCTGCTCGTAGAGCGGTATCTGGAATTCGTGCAGGATCTTGTACGGCAAAGACGCGAAGATCATGTCGGCCTTGCGCGTCGTCACGCCGTTCTTGACTGCCTGTTCGGAATAGAGCGCGCCGAGCCCGATATCCATCAGCGTGTCGGAACGCACGACGTGGGTCGACGAGCGCTGCACCATGGTGACGTCGGCGCCGCCTTCCCAGAGTGCGGCGCAGATGTCGTGCGACGAGTTGTTGGAGCCGATGACGACAACCTTCTTGCCACGGTACTTGTCAGGGCCTGGGTGCGTCGAGGAATGCTGCTGCTCGCCCTTGAAAATATCCTGGCCCGTGAACTTCGGCCAGTTGGCCTTGGCCGACATGCCGGTCGCCAGCACGAGTTGCTTCGGCTTCAGCGTGATTTCCTTGCCGTCACGCTCGACGACGACGGTCCATTCCTGCTTTTTCTCGTCATAGCTCGCGCTTTTCGCGGTCGTCGAGTTCCAGTAATTGAGCTCCATCACCCTGGTATACATTTCCAGCCAGTCGCCGATCTTGTCCTTCGGCGCGAACACCGGCCAGTTTGCCGGGAAGTCGATGTAGGGCAGATGGTCGTACCAGACCGGATCGTGCAGGCAGAGCGACTTGTAACGCTTGCGCCAGCTGTCGCCGGCGCGCTCGTTCTTCTCGATGATGATGGTTGGGACGCCGAGTTGCCGCAACCTGGCGCCGAGCGCGATGCCGCCCTGGCCGCCGCCGATGATCAGCGTGTATGGCTGCTTCGACAGGCCGAGTTCGGCGCTCTCCTCCTCACGCTCTTCCCGCCAGGTCTTGCGGCCCTTGCCGTGGCCGTGCTTGGCGCCGAGCGGCCGCGTGAAGCCGGCCTTCTCCTCGTGGCCTTTCAGCTCGCTCATCGTCGTGAGCAAGGTCCAGATGCGGCCGTCCTTGAGGCGGATCAGCCCGAAGCCGCGCGCCACGTCCGTTTCGAATTCGATCCAGCTTTCGGTGACGCCGTCGGCTTCGCTCGCTTCCTCGCCTTCGGCGATCTGCCAGCCCGACGGTTTCACCTTCGGCAATTGCGCCGTCAGCATGTCGCGGATCTGGTCGTGGCCCTCGAGCGTCTTCAGGTTCCAGGTGAAGGTGACGAGATCGCGCCAGTAGCAATCGGGCTGGAACAGGTTGACGGCGGCGGCGACGTCGCCGTCCGCCAGCGCCTTGCCGAACTTTTCCAGAAAGGCGGACACACGGGTGCTGGGCGTCTTCTCAAGCATGGCTTCCTCCCTTTTAGCGGCGGAAATCATGCCCCGGTAAAGAAGCGGGTTCAATGCCGACCGGCTTGGCCTTTGGTGCGGGTCGGCCGGAAGGCCCCCGGCAAGGAAGCCGGGGGCCTTTATTGGCGGAGGCGACTTAGCAGCCGCCGTCGGAGATCACCCTGTAGCCGGCATTGTCGGCCTCGCAGGAATTGGGGAAGGTGCGGCGGTCGCCGCCGCGCCGCGCGCAGACCGGCGCGTATTCGCGGGTGCAGAAGCGCGGCTCCTCGCCGCCACCACCACCGCCGCCGCCGCCACGGCATTCGCCACCGGAGATGATGCGGAAGCCGGCATTCTCCGCCTCGCACGAATTGGAGAAGGTCTGGCGAGTGCCGCCGCGCCGCGCGCAGACCGGATTGTATTCGCGCGTGCAGGCACGCGGCCCGCCACCACCACCGCCGCCGCTGCGGCATTCGCCGCGGGCGATAACACGGTAGCCGTCAGCCTCGGCCTGGCAGGCGTTGGGGAAAGTCTGGCGGTCGCCGCGGCGCTGCCCGCAGACCGGCGCGTATTCGCGCGTGCAGAATTGCGGCCGATCGGGCGGGAACGGACGGCCGGGTCCAGGCCCGGGCGTTTCCTCGACCACGCAGGCCGCAAGCAGCGTGCCGAACAAAAACACCACCGCGCCAATGCGCAAGAACGATGTCAGGAACCTCATCTGGCAGTCTCCCTCTCCCCCGGCCACGCGACACACGTTCGCGCTGCACTGATCCTTGCGATTCCACAGCGAAACGCAATCCCCGCCTTGCGCAACCGATGTTTCATTGCGACGATAGCAGCGTCATGGCCGGACAAGCGCACTCCGTTCTCGTTTTCGACATGGCCCGCACCGGCGAGCCTGACGGCGAGCATTTGATCGCCGGTTTTCCCAGCATCGAAGCGGCCGAGGCCTATGCACGGGCCCGCACCCGCGCCTCGGTCGAGGAATTGCGCGCGCCGGGCCAATCGGCCGCCGAGCTCAGAAGCTTGTGGCACGTCTACGGCGAGGACTGCTCGGTGCTGGGCCACGAATTCACCGGCCGCGCCGCGCTCGACTTCTACATCGCCAATCCGGCGGCGCGCGAGGAGATCGACTGGGCAGCGCTTGCGCCCGGGACACCCACCGAGGCCGAGCAGGCGCCGCGCAAACTGCACCGCTACCATGTCGCCGCCCTCGTCACAGAGGCGGCGAACCATTCGGTCTGGGTCGGCGGCTTCCTGAACTGGCCGCAGCGCCCGACCGGCCCGGAACTTCTGGAACACTACCGCGCCGACGCGATCGCCGCGTTCGAGCGCCAGGGCATCGCCGATGCCAGGCCGGCGACGATCCATGTGGCGCAGGCGCACGAACTGCCCGACGTGCCGCGCGCGCCGGGCAGCCAGCCGATGAAGCACTGGCATATCGATCTCGATTTCATCTGCCACGACGTGAAATTCGGCATGGACCTCGCGGCGGTGTTCTCGTGGCCGCAAGAGCCGCGCGGCGAAGACCTCGCCGCCATGACCCGCTTGATGATCGCCGACGCGATGTCGGTACGCGGCGACGGCCCCTCCTGGGCCGACGAGGCCGAGATCGTCAGCCTCGCGGTGCGCGAAACCGACGCGACGCCCACCTATCCCGACCTGCCGGCGGTGTGAGGGTTCCCTTCGACAAGCTTGGGGCAGGCACCTGGTTGACGTTGCGGGCAAGCCCCCTCTCCGTCTCGGCTTCGCCGATCCACCTTGTAACTTGAATACGTCCGCATCTGCTAAGGTAGCGGGTGCGGCGGCGGACGGGAGCACGACACACCTCTGGGCGCTCGAGCCCGTG
>NZ_JAOWPT010000011.1 GCF_025753855.1 Mesorhizobium sp. ZC-5 | reverse complement strand
AGAGCAATCCCGAACTGTTTACCTCACCGCGCGACCCCGATCTTATTCATCCCGGAGAAACCGTGGTGATCGAAGGCGCCACCAAGACCACCGTCAACGTGACATTCAATGGCTATACGCTGACCACGGCGCCCGACGGCAATGTCACGCTGACCAACAATACGACTGGCGCGGTCGTGGACATCCAGGAGGGCACCGCGCAGGAGGCGCTGGCCGGGCTGTTGATCGACATCAACCCCAACAGCAGCGACCCGGAAAAGGCCAAGGAAGACCTGGTACTCAAGACGGCGCTGGACGGCATTTTCGGCGGAGCGACGCCGGAGCTGACCAGCGAGGCGCTGGAAAAGCAGCAGGCCGTTCTCGATGCAATTGAGGACTACGGTCCATCGATAGCCGCCACGCCGAACCTCGACGGCACGCCGACCTCGGTCGGCCCCTTCGGTGAGCCACCTTCCGCAACCGCTCCTTCAGGCGGCAAGTGGGTGCCGCTGATGGTGGATGGGGGCTGGCAGTGGTTCGACCCAAAGGTTGCAGCAGCAATCGCGGCCGAGAATGTCGCCGTCTCGCGTCTTGGCGAGGCGCAGGCGAAGCCCACGCAAAGCCAGGCGCAGCTCGACGTCTACGCCCTGGATCCCGAGTACGACCAAGCCATGAAAGACGCCGAGGCGACGCTCGACGACGTCCTGGCGCCCTATGGAATGGACTGGAAGCCGCCGGAACCAACAGGCACGCTGGCGGAGGCGCAGGAGCGGCTGAACCTCGCCAACACCGCGCTCGAAAGCGCCACGGCGGCCAGGACCGAGTACGAGGAAGGGCAGCAGGTACTTCTCGAAGCGATTGAGAAACAGGTTGACCTGCCTGGGCTCAGCGATCCGAACCAGGAGGCTGTTAGCAGCACTGACGGCCCCAGCCCGGTGGAATCCAACCAGCAAGGAAAAGCCGAGCACGCGGAGGTCGCCGAACTTTTCACAGAGCTGTCGCTGCACACTGCCAATGGCAATAAGGCTACCGTCGACCAGCTGGTCGCTACGACCGACCTGGAATTGAAGCTTACCGATGCCAAGCCTGGAAGCGCCGAATACAAGGCGACCGAAGAGCGGCTTGAAGGCCTGCAAACACTGCAGGGGGCGGCGGCCGGTCAGGTAACGCTGGCCGAGGCGTATCAGGAGTACGGGGTCGCGCAAAGCGACGCGGCGGATCTGGCCGTGACCATGGAGCCTCTCAAACAGCAATTGCTTGCGCAGGCAAGGGAGAGGAACCCGCACCATTTCGATTGGGAGGGTTATACCAATGGAAATAGTGAATTCACCGGGAAGATCCTGTCGCAGGAAGTCATAGAGGAAAATGGGCAGCTCTATGTCGTTACAGTCTATGAGAACGACACTTTCACCGACGAGAATGGTGATGACACCAATGTGCATAAATATGCCCTGACGTACGATCTCAACGACGAAGGCATCAGGGAAGACTTCCGCAACGATCCGCTCAACAAGCAGTGGCAGGAGATGATTGCGTCGACGCAGCAGACGTCATCGTCGGCGCCGGTCTGCACCGTAAACGGAACCGGCTCACAGTCGGCGCTGGACGCGGCCAGATCGAAGATCGTGGGCGCGCAGGTCGATCTGCTCGATGCCGGGCTGCAGGATGCAAAGACGGCGCTCGTCGATGCGACGGCGGCTCGTGACCAAGCGATCACCGACTACGGGGCAGGAACCGCGGAGCCGCCTGCCGGTACGTTGCAGCCAGGCGAACAGGCGGTAAAGATCGAGGTGGACGGCCACGACGTATGGGTTGCGCCGGAAGTTGCCATTGCCTTTGAGAAGGATGGACCGAGCGCGATCGGCGCCAGCGGCAAGCCGGTCCAGATAGAAATAGACGGCCAGAAGCTGTGGGTGCATCCTGAAATCGCAGCCGCGGAAATCGAACGGAGCCAGGCGGAAAGCGATAAGGAACGCCTGGAAAATTGGGAAAAAGATGTGCGACCTGCGATGGTGGCGGGGCGCGACTGGTACGCTTTTTCCGCAAGCCACCCCAAGCTGCTCGAATTGGGCGCGGCACAGCACGAGTCGGAACTCAAGAACGAGTATTTCGAGGAGCACCGTGAGCAGGCGATGGCCGGCTATCAGGTGCAGATGAACAACCTCTACGAAGCCGGCTTCACCGGCGAGTACAAGGAATATACGTCCGGCGAACTGAGCAGCACGGTTGCCGAGACACTCGGCCTCGATCCATCGAGCGAAGGGGTGGAGAAGGTCGTCGATGAGATCACCGATCGCGCAGGCGATAACCCCGAGGTCAAGCTCGTACCGATTTTCTCCCTCGACGGCGGGATGGAATCGTCGACGGCTCTCTTCGAGATCAAGACCGGCGACGGTGAAACCGGCTATGTCGACACCTCGGGAAAATATTACAGCGACTTCGACGAATTCCAGCACGAGAACCGCATCTTCAGCGAGGACGGCAATCTGGTCATGGCCAAGGGCGGTGACATGTCGCTCGGCAAGGACGGGTTCACGCTCGACGAACTGGAAGTGGCCGACGGCCGCAAGGTGGATTTCTGGGACAGAGCCACGGATATAGGCCTTGGCATCGTTGCCGGCGTCTCCACTATCGTCTCGTTCGTGCCGGGCGGCCAATGGGCTATTCCCATCGCGATCACCTCCGGTGCGGCCCTAGGCGGCAAGGCCTTGGTGAGGGAGGGCGAGCACCTTCTTCAGGGCGGCGAGTTCGACAGCCAGTCGGCCTGGAATATCACGATGGGTGTGACCTCGTTCCTGCCGGTGGGCGCGGGTGCATTGCGCACGTTCGGCCTGGCGAGGGCCGGCCTGCCTGCTTCCAAGTCTCTGGCAGGCGGCTTCGGCATGGCCCAGATGAAGAATACCAGCTGGGGTGTCGGCAAGTTTAACGTGAATGTACAGAAGTCCTCCTATGCGGACGACGTCTCGAATTTCATGCAAAGCGGCAGCAAGCTGAACACCGCAGCCTGGGGTCTCGATGCCGGCGCGGTGGTTACCGGTGTGCCGCTGCTCGGCAAGTCGATGGAAGATCTTGCGGCGCATGGCGGCGACATGTCCCTGCTCGAGCTCGCGAACGCAGTCATGGGCATTGGTACCGGCCTCGTCGGTACCGGCCTGGGTGGTCGTGGACTGTTGAACAACATGCCTGGAGGGGGCAGCCCCCGGAGCGGCACTCACCCGTCGGGCAGTTTTCCCGGCGGGCCGGAAACGGGGCCGCAATCACGGGCCGTTTACGAAATGGGTCCCGATGGCGTCTACCGGCCGACTGGCGAGCACGTCATGCCGGACCCGGATGAGGTCGTCATCGATGGCGACGTGGTCGGCGAAACCTCCGGCCAGCAGGGAACCGGTCCTCGGGCACTGCCGGCAGGCGATCCCAACGGCCCCAACCAACCGCCGCCCACGGGTGGCAGGTTCGACCCGTCAGGCGACGGACAATCGTCGCGGCCGATGGTCGTGCATGAGCAGGGTTCCGACGGTGTCTATCGCCCGACCGACGAGGTGGTGTTCCACGATTCCAACCATCCGGTGGTCGAGGGGACAGTCGTCAATGTTCACGACGACGGCACGACAGCGCCCGGTGAACGCGGCGATACCGAGAG
Source organism: Mesorhizobium sp. ZC-5 (assembly GCF_025753855.1). Lineage (GTDB taxonomy): Bacteria > Pseudomonadota > Alphaproteobacteria > Rhizobiales > Rhizobiaceae > Neomesorhizobium. The sequence continues at coordinate 209,734 of NZ_JAOWPT010000011.1, read as the reverse complement.
CGCCAGGGATGGCAGCGCCGACGGCGCGAGGGAGCCGAATGCGCGGCCCGACGACAGCGATCCGATCGTGGTCCCAACAGCGGCGCGCGACACCGGCGCAACGAGTGGTAACGACAATGGCGGCTTCGGGCGGCTTACGTGGGATCCGGTGACGAAGTCGTTCACCGGTATGCCTGAAGCCAATACCGCGGATTATGTCTATACGAGCGGCAAGGATCCAAGCACACCGTCGGCCTACCTCGACGGAGTTCGTTCTGGCGATCCCATGGTGAAATTCACGCCGGAGGAATTGCTGGCGCGCTACGAGCAGGAGTCGCGCTACTATTCCGGCCGCGAAATGGCCGAGCGTTATGGCCCCGATGGCGTGCTGACATCTCTCGCGACGCAGGCAGCCGATGGTGGTGGTCCGCTCTTGTCGCCGAAACCGGCGCCTCGCGGAAACGGTTCGCCGGACAATGCCGGTGAAAACGTGTATGTGCCGCTTACCGATTTCGATGCGGCGATGAACGCGCTCGGCGCTGGCCCGCAACGCCCCGCCATCGAGGCTGCGCCGCCCACCACACATACGCTCGATCATGTTCGCAATATGCGGCAGCCCCACAAGTGGCGGGCCGGCGAGGAGTACACACGCGAACTCAACGGGTCGCTGGGCGAGAAGCACTTCCCGGTGGACGCCGATCCGAACGGGAAATATCCGATCGTCGGCGAAGGCGGCCGGTACGTTGACGCTCCCGTGTACAATGCGCGGGGCGACGTCGAAGCGATCGAGGTGAAGACCTACCATCGCTGGAGGACGGTGAAGGGCGTGGCCGAGATGCGCGAAGTGCCGCTGTCGCAGCACCTGCGTCAGCAGATCAACAAGGATATCGCGCTGCGGGACAAGGACCCGGCTTATCAGCCGCGGTGGGTGTTCCTCGATGCGCCACCTTCAGCCGAACTCCAGAACGCGCTGAATGACGCTCGCATCGTCGGCAATATCATGGGCCACAACAAGCCGAGCAAAACCAGGGCTGTCGCAGCATCGAACGAGAATCCGTCAGGCGGTCCCAAATTGACCGATGCCGAACTGGCGGCCAACCGGGAGGAAGCCCTCCAGCTGTTGGACGGCATGATCCCGCAGGATCTGCGGATTTCCGACATGACGATCCTGGATCTCGCCGACCAGTTCAGCCGGTCGCCGACGCTCATGAACCTGCTCCGCGCCGCGCATCAGAAACAGGTTCGGATCGTCAATTCGGCACGTTCGGACCTTCATGTCCAGGATGTGAATCTGCCCGACCATGACGTCAACGCACGCGGTATTTTCTACGATCCTACATTGAAAGTGATCAGTCTGGACGGGGACCAGCTTGCCCAGGAGGCAACGAATATTACCCCGGATGTGGTGGTGGGAGAGCAGGCCGGGCGACTGGCTCACGAACTGTCGCATGTCGGCGATCCCGACTACCTCAATCCGGCGGATTTCGTCGACGAGGCAACGTTCGTCGACGCATTTGTGAACGCGAGCCTGCAAGATGAGGGACGTGCGCGGTTCACGGAGTTCAAAGTCGCGGAAGAATTGGCGGAAAACGGCGGCGCTCCGTCCAATATCCTGACCTTTGCCGATCCGGCGGAAGTCGCGGTCTTTGAAAATTACCGTTCAGGAGCGATCGACGAGACCACGGCCGTCAATCAACTTGGCGACCTGTTTGGACAAATGGAGCCGAGCTACGGCTCCGACACGAATTACCACGCACTTTACACCGAGAATGCCAAGTCGTCATGGGCGGATCGGCCGGGCCAGGATGGTAACGATACGCTCACCGGTTCGACGGGGCAGGGTGGTGTGAAGCCCGGACCTGCGGCCAATCAGCCAGGCAGCTCGGGCAGTCGCCCCGCCGCAGCACAGCCGTTGACCCGCGACGGGGTCAGGGCCGTATCGCTAGATCAGGTCCAGAATCTCAACATGGCGGATTTCCAGCCGAACCAGGTTGGATGGCTGACACGTGAGCAGGTGGCCAAACTCACCGAGCAGCAATTCGGCGACATGGACCGGCTCGGCCTGCTGTCGCATCTGACCAAGAGCCAGCTGCGGGGAATCCCCAAAAACCGAATCGGCGACGTGAACGTGGCCGGCCTTGCGGAACGGCAGATTCCGTGGCTGACCAACGGCCAAGTGGGCAAGCTCAGCGAACAGCAGTTCCGTACTCTGGGCGAGGCCGGGCTACATCGCCATCTGACGAAGTCGCAACTGCAGGGCATACCGGGAAATAAGATCGGATTCCTCGATGTGTCGACGCTGGATGCGACACAGGTTCCGTGGCTGAAGCCCAAGCAGACCGCCAATTTCACGCAGAAGCAGCTTGGCGATATCAGCGAAAGCGGCGTTCTTGCGTTGCTTTCGAGGGAACAACTGCGCGCCGTCCCGGACACCGAAATCGTTGCGATCAACACCGCCAAGCTCGACGCCAAACAGGTGCCGTGGCTGACCGACGGTCAGGTCGCGCAATTCACAGAGACGCAGTTGCAGGCATTGGGCGAGGCCGGGCTGCTGAAGCACCTCACGCAGAGCCAACTGGGTGCTATACCTGATACCAAAGCCGGCGCCATCGACGTCACCAAGCTCGACGCTTCGCAGGTCCCTTGGCTGACCGACACGCAGATCGCCAACTTCACCGAGCAGCAGTTCAAGGACCTCGGCGAGTCGGGCCTGCTCAAGAACTTCACCGAGAACCAGGTGAAGGCGATCCCGGCCGAACGGCTGGACATCGCCAAGCTCGATCCGGCCCAGGTGCCTTGGCTGACCGACGCGCAGATTGCGGCGCTGACGCGCGAGCAGTGGGGCGGCTTCACGGTCAACCACATCGAGGCGCTGACGCGTCCGCAGATCGAGGCGATGACGCCGAAGCAATTCGAGGAACTCAGCCCCGGCCAGTTCCGCAAATTCACGCTCGAGCAGTTCGAGTGGATGAGCACGGACCAGGCCAATGCGCTCTCGGTGCTGCAACTGACGACGTTCAGGACGACCCACAAGAAGACGATGACGCCGCTACAGCGGACCCTGGTGGAGGGCGCGCTGGTCTATTCGCGGACCAGGGAAAACCAGATGGCGCTCGACACGTTCGGCACCATGGCGGGTACGTCCTACATGCTGTGGAGCTCGCTGCCGCCGCATTGGACGGCGACGGCCGGTGGCGTGATGTTCGCGCTGCGTGGTGTCGTCTTCAGTGCCCAGTCGGTGTTCCCTAACGCCACGGCGCCGCACACGAGGCTCGGCCGCGCACTCAACCTTGCCAGCGGCCTTTCGTTCATTGTGTCGTCGCCCGGTTCCGCTGCTCCACTTGCTCCGGGCGGAGCCGAAGCAAACCCGGTGGTGAACGGCCCGTTCACCGTGGGCAACATGATCTACGGCCCCAAGTCGACCATGCAGGCATTTACGGGTCGGACGGCGATGCGGTTGCTGGGTGACCATGTTGGTAACTTCGCCTATCTCGGCGGCTCTCTGGCCTATACGGTCCAAAACCTGGATTCGCCCCTGGGTTGGATTTCCGGTAGCCTGTTCACGCTGGGCAGTGCCGAATTCTGGGGCTCGGCAATCAGGACGGAGTTCGTGAACCGGAAGGCCCCGCCACGCACCGAAGAGGGAATCGCGGCGGCGGCGAAGGCCGACAAGCGCTGGGCGGCCTGGGATCGCATTGCGCTGGGCGCCACGTTCGGCATCGGCATGTTCCTGTTCGCCTGGGATACGCTCGATGGCGAGCCCTGGAAGGTTGCCGCGCCAGGTGGACAGGATCCGACCAAACCGGATGAGCCGACCGGAACTGATCAGCCGGACGAACCGACGCCCGTGGAACCAGAACCAGAGCCGGAGCCGGAGGAATATCCGCAACTCGTCGTAACTGCCGACGACGGCTTGAACCTTCGCGCCACGCCCGGCGCCGACGCCGAGAAGGTCACGGTTCTCGAACCCGGCACATTCGTCGAGCAAACCGGCAAGCCTTCGGAAGATTCAGGGGAAACCTGGATCCCTGTGGAAGGTTTTGGCCCCGACGGCAAGACATATACGGGCTGGGTGTCCGGTGACTATGTCGCCACGCATCCGGAAGGAGCCAGCAATCCGGACGGCCGCACCAACCCCAAACTCGAGGAAAGCGGCTATGAATGGGTCGAGGTGCGGGACGGAGACAGCATTCGCCTCATCGCCAGCACCCGTTCAGCCGACGTAGCGGAGACCGTGGTCCTCAACATGGACCACATTCTGAGCCCGGACGTGATCTTTGCGGGTGACCGCATCTATCTGCCGGTCACGGCCACAGGCTGACGCAGCGAACGGAGCAGCCCATCCCGGGATGGCGGCTGCTATGACTGGTCCCGGCGCTCGGCATGTGCATGGGCGATGCGGTAGGCGAGTTTCGCGGCCTGTTCGGCAACCGGATTGGAAGGCTCGACGGGGTAGGAGGCCGTGAATTGCAAATCGGACGGGTGCCATTCGCACTCGACGATGCGGAGTTTCCCGCTGGCGACGTGATCACCGACGAGATCGCGCGGAAGCGAGCCGATTCCAATGCCGTCCAGCGTGAGCTTGAGAGAGGCGGAAAGGGAGTTGGCCGGGAACATGCGCGGCGCCTCCTCGAACTCGCCGCTCAGTTTCCGGTAGACTTCGCTGTAGGGCCGGGTGGTGCGCGCGTAGGTGATGATCGGAAACTGCAGCAGGTCGTTCAGCGTGACCTTGCCCGTTTCGGGCAGCTTCAGATTGGGCGAGCAAACCCAGGCAAGCGGGAACGACGGCATCTCGATGTTCTCGATGCGGTATTCCAGGACAGGCCCCATCAGAACGGCAAGGTCGATCCGACGGGAAATGAGCTCACTGCGCAGGTTGGTCGTTACATCGACGACCAGATCCATCTCGACCAGTGGATAGCTCGCCTGAAATTCCCGCAGAAAATCGGGCAGCCACGTATGGACGACCGTCTCGACGACGCCGAGACGAAGGGCGCCGGTCGTCCCTGCCAGCGAATTGGCGGCCAGTTGAAAACGGTCGGCCGTCCGCAGCACGCGTTGAGCCAAGGGCAGCAATTGCTGCCCCTTGGCGGTCAGCCGCACCGTGCTGCTCTGGCGCTCGAACAACTTGACGCCCAGCGCGTCTTCCAGTCCGGCGATCCGCGTCGACACCGCCGGCTGCGTGGTGTTCAGCCTTCCGGCGGCCTTCCGGAAACTGCCGAAAGTCGCCACCCACAGAAAGGTCTCGAGTTGCTTGATGTTGAACGGGATCATCTTCGGCGATCGTTCATCTGAAACCCGGCCCTGTCGAAATCGATGGCATCAATGCCGTACGATAACCCGGGCGCCAATACCAACCCGTTCATAAAGGTCGATGACGTCCTCGTTGGTCATGCGGATGCATCCGGAGGAATTGGCCTGCCCGACCGTCCAGGGCTGGTTGGTGCCATGAATTCGATAGAGCGTGCTGCCGATGTAGAGAGCCCGGGCGCCGAGCGGATTGTTCGGGCCGCCTTCGACACGAGCCGGTAACACGCGTCCGCTGGCAGCCTCCCTTTGGCGCATCTCCGCGGGCGGTCTCCAGTCCGGCCAATGCCGCTTGCTCGATATCTCGTCACGCCCAGCCCAGCTAAAACCCTCCTTGCCGACACCGACGGCATATTTCAGCGCGGTGCCGTCGCCCAGGACATAATAGAGACGTCGTTCCGACGTGTTGATGACGATCGAGCCCTTGGGCTGAGCTTCACCGAAACGCACGACTTCGCGGGGGATGGGCGACCATTTGGGCTGGGCGGAATAGCCGGTGTCGGATCCCTGACCGGACGGAGAAATCAGCATGTCTCCCTCCGGGTCATAGCTCCAGGTTCTCGGGTCGTAGCCGCCATTCGATTGAGCGGGTGCGATATCCGCGGTCGCCAGCAGGATCGCCGCGACGGCAAAAAACACGGCGCCGCAATTCCGGGGCTGAAACGAAGTCATTGTGCCGGTTCCCATCAAGGCCGCTTCGCCACGCCTATAAGTTGAGTCGCAGGCAGGAAGCGATTGCGCAGCCACCATATCTTTTTGGCTGGAAGGCGCAACATTTGGCACTGCACTATGCAGGCAAAGTCCAAATGGACTTTTCTTTTCAGGCTCGCCACGATAGAGTGAATCGGCGGGGTGTTATGGCAAACGGCGGCAACGCGTTCCTTGAGTTGGGACGGCGTCTGGCGTCCTGGCAGGGCACCATATGACGGAAGACGAGGTCTGCCGCGTAGTTCGGCGCTCCGGGAAAGCAGGGTTGGCTGTCAAGGTTGCATTTGGCCTTGCGGTTGGATTGTCGTGCGGCTTGGTCGGCGCGGCCGCGATGGCTGCCGAGCCCGAATGGCCTGCGGGGACCTACAAGTACATCACCGTGGATCAGCCGGTCGGCGACGCCCTGGTCGAGTTCGGCAAGAACATCGGCGTGCCGGTGCGGGTCAGTAAAGAGGTCAAGGGACGGTTGAGCGCCGGAATGCCGGTCGGGACCGCCCGCGAGTTTCTGGAGTGGGTCTGCAACCGCTACGGGCTGGTCTGGCATTTCGACGGGTCGACGCTCAACGTCGCCGCTGAATCGGAAACGCAGACGGAGATGATCAAGCTGGACGCCAATTCGGCAGCCGGTGCGGCCGAGAGGCTTGCGTCGCTGGGCGTCACCGATGTGCGGTTCCCAGTCAAGGTTTCCGAAAAGGATGATGTGGTCTCGGTATCGGGCCCGCCATCCTATGTCGCATTGGTCAAGAAGACCTTGGGTGTTCCGTCCGGCGCACGGGTCGCGCAGGACGGGAACGTTCCGGTCCGCATCTTTCGCGGCAGGGCCGCCGAGGCCAAGAATTTTTCCGCAGCCAAACCGCAATAGGGATCAGACAATGGAAGTCACCCCCGTAGCCGCCACGACAGCGCTTCCTGCAGCCCCGCTAGAGGCGCAGCCGGTCCAGCCCGTCGTCGAGCGCCAGCTTTTCGATTATCTCGCCGAGGTCGAGAAAAGCGGGGCCGGTCATCTCAGCGATCCGGCCGCGCTCGCCAAGGCAGCGGTCCAGTCACTCGAAGGCACCGTGCAGCAGATTCAGGATGTGCTCGGCAAGGCAAAGCCGCCGGCGGCTTCCGAAGGCGATGCAGCATCGACGAACCAGACCGCGGATGCATCCTCGACGAAGGATGCCGCCACCACGGTGGAGGAAAGCGCTTCCCAGTTGCTGGAACGGTCCATGTCGGTGATGTGGGCCGCCGCCAACCTGGAGGTGGTGGTAGGCAGCGTGACCGCCGTGACGTCTTCGACCAGCACCCTGATCAAACAGCAATAAGCGATGGAGCTTTTGTGAACACGGTATCCACACCGCAGCGGTCAACGGTATTGTCCCGGTGCGGTGCGCGGGGCCGCGTAGCTTTTGCAGTCCTCTGCATGCTCGTCCTGCAGGCGTGCTCGGTGGAACTCTACACCGACCTCAACCAGCGCCAGGCCAACGAAATCGTCGCCACCTTGATGCGCCACGGCATTCCGGCGCAACGCCAGCCGGGCAAGGACGGCACCATGACGATTTCGGTGCAGAAGGGACGTTTCGCCGATGCGATGGCGATCCTCGACGAGAACGGGCTGCCCAAGCAGGAATTCGCGACGCTGGGCGAAGTGTTCAAGCGGGACGGACTGGTTTCTTCGCCTGTCGAAGAGCGGGCGACGATGATCTATGGGCTGAGCCAGGAATTGTCGCGGACCATTTCTGATATCGACGGCGTGCTGTCGGCGCGCGTGCATCTCGTGCTGCCGGAAAACGACCCGCTCAAGCAGCGGCTGGTCCCGTCATCGGCGTCGGTGTTCATTCGGCACCGCGCGTCGGTGGCGATGAACGACCTGATACCGCAGGTGAAGATGCTGGTCGCCAACGGCATTGCCGGGCTGACATATGACAAGGTCTCGGTGGTCCTCATTCCTGTCGCGGCGGCGGAGCCTGCTTCGGGCACGAGCGAAGCGGGGTTCACGACTTTTCTCGGGCTCTGGCTGCATCCCGACAGTCTCGCCCCGGCAATGTGGCTGTTCTACGGGCTGCTCGCCGCCGTTCTGGCGCTTGGCGGCAGGCTCGCCTACTTGCAGTGGTACCGGCCCCGCAACGTCTATGCGCTCGATACATCCCTGCCCGTGAAGAAGTCATGACGGAACATGCCGGTACGGAGACAGCCGACGCTGTCGCGTGGCGTTCATTCATAGACAATCCCGCAGGTTACGCTGCGCCGCAGCGGCTGGCGGATTGTTTCGACGGTGCCGTCAGCGCGGCAGTGTGTGAGCGCATGCTGGCAACCGAGCGATTGCAGACGCGGTTGTCGGCACTGCTTGTCGAGCGGCATGCGCTTGCCGGATCAACCGCCGAGGACAGTGATGACATCGATCGGGCTGTTGCGCTCGTATCCGCCGATGATCTGGATGACGTCGCGCTTCGTTCGGGAGCCATCTACTGGGCCGGCGCCCTTGCGGGTATCATCCTTGCGCAAAAGGCGGCAGCCTTGCACGAGGCGCTTGGCGAAGAACTCTGCGCCTTTGCCGTTGCGAACCGGGACCTTGCGGGGCCTGTGCAGTCACTCGATCCAGTCGAGGGCATTCGTGAGCGCGTCCTTGCCGACGGCTGGCGATGCCTGAGCGCATGGTGCGATGCGGTTCCGGCCGCCATCGGGATGCGCGTCCGCCTGAAGCTGCCGCCCGATGACCTGATCGACGCGATACCCCCGCTGCCTTTTGTGGAAACAGGTCCGGCGATCGTGCGCCGGGCTGCGGGTTGAGGCACGCCATGGCGAGAGAGGCTGCGATCGACGATCTACCGCGCCGGCCGACGGGCCGTATCCTGCGTGCCAAGGAGGCGCGTGCCTGGCAGGACGGATACGGCTTTCTCGATGTCGCGCGGCGCGAGGCCGAGCAGCTGCGGGATTCGGCGCGACGCGCTTACGCAAGCGAATATGCACAGGGCTACAACGACGGCAAGGCTGGAGGCGACGCCGAAGCCGCGCGTATCGTCAGCGAGGCCGCGGCGGAGGTCGACCGCTATCTGGGCGGCATCCAGGCGGAGGTCATCGACCTCGCCCTCGATGTCGTGAAACGGATGCTTGGCGAATTCGACGTCAGCGAGCTGGTCGCCAAGGCGGCCAGCCAGGCCATAGCCGAGATCCGGCGCTCCAAATATCTGAGAGTTTCGGTGCATCCTGACGCCGTGACCGCTGTCCAGGACGAACTGCGGAGCATCTTGAGCGAAAGCGATCTCGGCATGACGGTCGAGATCGATGCGGACAACACGCTTGATCCGGGCGCCTGCATCGTTTCCACCGACATCGCCGTGGTCGACGCCAGCATCGACGCACAGCTCAAGGCGATTGCCGCGGCGATCACCACCAAGTCGGGGGCGCAGGCATGACCGGCCCGACCGCGAACATCGAAGGCAAGCTCGCCACGATCATTCCCAGCCTCCGCGAAGGACTGCGCGAAGACGCCGTGCGGCCAAGAAAAGGCCGCGTGCGCCAGGTCACGGGTTTCGTTATCCACGCCACCGTGGACGAAGTCAGGCTGGGCGAGATCTGCGAACTTGTCGATCCAAAGACCGGCCGCCGGTCGAAGGCGGAAGTCGTTGGCCTGACGGACGAAGCGGCAGTTCTCGTGCCGCTCGGCGACGTGGCCGGACTCTCGAGCCTTACCGAGGTCATTCCCACTGGACGCGACCTGCAGGTGCCGGTTGGGCCGGGACTGCTCGGGCGCGTCATCAGCGCACTTGGCGAACCGCTGGATGGCCGGCCATTGCCGCAGGCCGAGATCAACGGCAGCTACCCGGTGAACGCCTATCCGCCGTCGCCACTGGCGCGGACGCTGATTTCGGAACCGATCCAGCTGGGCATACGCGCGCTCGACGGGCTGCTCACATGCGCCCGCGGCCAGCGCATCGGCATATTCGGCGAACCCGGCGTGGGAAAGTCGATCCTGCTTTCCGACATCGTCAGCGGCACCGATGCCGACGTCGCTGTCGTCGCGCTGGTCGGCGAGCGCGGCCGCGAGGTGCGCGAATTCGTCGAACGGCAGCTCGTGCAGCAGGGAAAATCGCGTGCAGTCGTCGTTGTCGCGACCTCCGACCGGCCGGCGATCGAAAGGGTGAAGGCGGCCTATGTCGCCACTACGATCGCCGAGTATTTTCGCGACCAGGGCAAGCATGTGCTGCTGGCCATGGACAACATCACGCGTTTCGCACGGGCACAGCGTGAGATCGGCCTGGCTTCGGGAGAGCCGCCGACCCGCCGCGGCTTCCCGTCGTCGCTGTTTGCGGCGCTGCCGAGACTTCTCGAACGTTCCGGCCCGGGCCGTATCGGCTCGATCACCGGCCTCTACAGCGTGCTCATGGAGGGCGACGGCACCATGGATCCGGTGGCCGAGGAGATACAGGCGCTGCTCGACGGCCACGTGTTCCTGTCGAACGAACTGGCACAGCGCAACCATTTCCCGGCAATCGATGTGCTGCGCAGCCGCAGCCGCCTGATGGATGCCGTCGTCTCCCATCAACACCGCACACATGCCGGCCGTATCCGCGAATTGCTGGGGCGTTATGCCGACATCGAACTGCTGCTGCGTATCGGGGAATACGAAAAGGGCAGCGACGCCGTCGCCGACGAGGCCGCCGCGAAGATTGGCAGGATCAATGACTTTCTCCGCCAGCCGTCGGCGACGCACGAAACGATGCACAAGACTGAAGAGCGCATGCGGGAGATTGTTGATGAAGGATCGTGACATGATCGTCCGCCTGCGCGGCATCCGCCAGTTGCGCGAGCAGCGCGCCGGGGAAAAGGTCATCCAGCGGCAGACGGCGGCGAGAAAGGCGACGATGCGTACGACGCAGGCGGTCGAGGCGACCGCGGCGCATCTCGAACGCATAGGTACCAAGGAACGCTCGGCATTCGGTTCACTGATCGGGCAATCCGTATCCGCAGTCAGTCTGCATCGGATCCGGGGGCAGGTCGAGAAGGCCGCCGGGGAAACGCTGCGGTTCAGGGAAGACGAAAAGCTCGCCGGTGAAGCCGAAAAGGAACGCAAGGCGGAACTCTCGGAAGCGCGCGGCATCCACCGTGCGCGTATCAAGGCGGTCACCAAGCTGGACAGGCTGCTGGAGCATATGTCGTCGCGTGGGGCACGCCGGAACATGGCGCTTGCCGAGCTCTCCGACGAAGAGGACAGCGGTTCGGGCCATAAGTCCTGACCGCGTCAGCCGACACCGAATGTGAGACGATGATGCATCAGGCCTTGGCCTCCGCCAGGAAGCAGACGCGGCGAGCGTCACCCAAAAAAAAGTCTGCGCCGAGCCGTGCGGCTGGCGAGCCGCTGGTGCTTGAGCAGATCGCGCCGGAAAACCTCGAAGCGCTGAACGCGTTTTACCGCCGCTGCCCGCCGTCAAACCTGGTCCTCGCGGGCGAAGCGATGACGCTCGCTCCGCTCTGGCCGCTGCCCGGTAAGGTGGAGCATCCCCAAAGCACGATAAATTTCACCATGGGAAACGCGAAAGGCGCGCTTCGTGTGCCACGCTCTCTTGTCGAGCGCTGGCTCGTCCAAGCCGATCCCGATGTGGACCTTGCGCGACTTGCGCCGGAACATGCAGCGCTTCTGCTGGAGTTCTTTCTCGGCAGCGAACTTGCCTGGCTTGAGGAAAGGCTGGAATGCCGGATTGCTGTAACGGCGGTCGAAGACCCCGATGCAAGTTCCGGCGCTGCCCCGCTCGCCTTCCGGCTCATCGGCAAGCAGGAAGAAAATGTCTGCATCCTTCGTCTCGAACATGCTGGGCACGCGGCGCAGCTTGGCCGCCTGCTGGGAAGCAGCGAAAGAAAGGCAGCCGGGTTTCCTCTGGATTTGCCGGTGCCGGCGAATTTGTGGCGCGGTGCAGTCACGGTAAGCGCCGGCGACCTTGGGGGTCTGCTGCCGGGCGATGTGGTGCTTCTCGACGAGATTGGAAACCAGGCCGCGTCGGCACTGATCGTCATCGGTGGCCGGCTTGTCGCACCTGTCGAATTCACCGGCCCGGGTGCCCGCCTGATCGCGCGGCCGGTCCCTGTCGCCGGATCAAAATGGGAGTGGATCATGAACAATGCGACCGACTCTGCTCAGACAGTCGAGGATTCCGACCTCGACGGTCTGCCGGTTACGCTCGTCTTCGAGCTTGGCCGCACCGCCTTGCCGCTCGGAGAGGTCAAGCAGCTGGCGCCCGGCGCCATCGTGCCACTGCCGGAGGTGGCGAAGGAAACGGTCGACGTGATCGCCAACGGGAAGCGGGTCGGTCGCGGCGAGATCGTCCGCATTGGAGAAAGTCTGGGCGTGCGGGTGATTCGCATGTTCGACAATGCTTGAAAATTCTCCCAATCTTCTAGGCATTCTGGTTGCCGTCGGGTTTGTCGGCCTGCTGCCGCTGGCGGTGGTGACCATGACGGGATTCCTGAAAATCTCCGTGGTGCTGTTCCTCATCCGCAACGCGCTCGGCGTGCAGCAGATGCCGCCCAACCTCGTGCTCTACGGCATCGCGCTTGTTCTGACGGTCTACGTCACGGCGCCCTTGCTCAGCGACATTTCCGGGCGGCTGGAGGAGGGACAGGTCCAGTTCCAGACGACCGAGGATATTGCCAGGGCCGCCGACCTGGTCAGGGAACCGCTGAAGCAGCACCTGGTGCGGTTCACGCAGCCTGAGGAGCGCCAGTTCTTTCTCGATGGAACAAGCCGGCTTTGGCCCGAAGAGGCGCGCCAGAATGTTCGTGACGACGATCTCGCGATCCTCGTGCCGGCGTTTGTCGCGTCCGAACTGACCCGGGCCTTCGAGATCGGCTTCCTTCTCTACCTGCCGTTTCTCATTGTCGACATCGTGGTGGCGAACATCCTGATGACGCTTGGCATGATCATGGTATCGCCGGTGCTCATCTCCATTCCGTTGAAGCTGTTCCTCTTCGTCGCAGTCGATGGTTGGTCGCGTCTGATGCACGGCCTGATCCTGAGCTACGTGCCCTAGGAGCTTCGCGCATGACCAACGATTTCGTACTTGCCAAGGTTCAGGGGGCGCTGCTGACCATTCTCTTCGCTTCGGCGCCCGCGATCATTGCGGCGCTGGTGATCGGATTGGTCGTCGGCCTCGCTCAGGCGCTGACGCAGATCCAGGACCAGGCGATGCCGCAGACCATCAAGCTCGTGGTGATCCTGCTTGTCCTGCTGCTGTTCGGGCCGCTGCTCGGCCAGCAGATCGCCGAGCAGGCCTCGACGGCATTGGACGAGTTTCCGATCGTTACGCGCTAGGCGGCCTCGATGCTGGTCGATCCCCTCTTTGCAGCGGTCGGGAATGCGCAGGTTTATATCCTTGCCGGCGCCTTCGCCATCGCCCGACTGCTCGGACTGATGACCCTGATGCCGCTTTTCACGCGCGTGCCGCTGACGGGAATCCTGCGCAACGGCGTCGCTCTCGCTTTTGCTGTCCCGATCATACCGATGATCGTCGACATGCTGAACCAGAGCGAACTGACGTCGACGATGATCGTCGTCTACATGCTGAAGGAGTTTGTGGTGGGTCTGACGCTCGCGTTGGCCATGGGCGTCCCGTTCTGGGCCGCCGAAGCAGCCGGCGATATCCTCGACCTTCAGCGCGGTTCCACCATGGGCACGCTGATCGACCCGATGATGACGCACGAAACCAGCGCCACCGGCACCTTGCTCACCGTCATCATGCTCACGCTCTATCTGGCTGCTGGCGGTCTCGAACTAACCTTGAACAGCCTCTACGACAGCTACGGGCTGTGGCCGATAGACCATCTGCTGCCGGTGTTCAGCAAGGAAGCCGCAGGGATTTTCCTCGATTTGCTTACCCGCACCCTGTCGATGGCGCTGACCCTGGTCTTCCCGCTCATCGTCAGCATGCTGCTTTCGGACATCGTGCTTGCGTTTCTTGCCCGCGCGTCTCCGCATCTCAACGTCTTTGCCCTGTCGCTGATTGCGAAGACGCTGGTGTTCAGCCTGGTCTTCGTTCTCTACGCCGCTTTCCTGATCTCCTACATGGGCCGGGATCTGGGCTTTCTGCTCGAGGCGAACGAGTTAATCAAGGCGATCGTATGCCGTGATTGCCGGTGATCTCCACGCATTCTGGCCCAGTGACATTGGCTCACAAACAGCAATTTCAGACCTTGCCACGAGGTAGGTAATAAACAGAATTTATCGGTCAGAGAAGATTCTGACAATTTGACACGAGAGAAGGCGCTGACGGATGTTGCGCCTGCTTGAGTACTTCGAAACGGGGATACGCTTGTGGACGCAACGGCCCGCCAGACGATCTCGCCGATTTACGACGACTTGCGCCTGGTCGATGCGGCCAGGTTGCGCAGACTTATCAGAATGGGTGCGTATGATGGTCATACGCACGGGCTCGCGCGCACCAAGCTGCAAGCAAATCTGATCGTATTGCCCTCCAGGTTTGCCCGCGATTTTCAGCAGTTCTGCCTGCGCAACCCGAAATCCTGCCCGCTGGTCGGCGTGAGCCGCCACGGCAGCCCCTTGTTGCCCACGCTTGGTGATATCGACGCCCGCTTCGATGCGCCCCGGTACAATATCTACCGTTTCGGTGAACTGTCCCGCCATCAGGCGGATATTATCGCATTGTGGCGGGACGATCTTGCCGCCTTTGCACTTGGCAGCTCCTTCACTTTCGAACATGCCTTGATCGAAAGGGGTGTGGAACTCCGCCCTGTCGCAGCCGGCAGGACGCTCCCGATGTTCCGCAGCGCGATCCCGACTTTTGGTGTTGGACCGTTCGGCGGCGAAATGGTGGTTTCGATGCGCCCGATACGCAGTGAGGATATCGACAAGGTTCGCGCGGTCACCGCGCGATATCCGCACGCCCACGGCGCACCCATCCACGTAGGCGAGCCGTCCATGATCGGTATCGACGATATCCGGCTTCCGGATTGGGGCGATGCGACCGAACTGCGGCGGGGGGAGGTTCCCGTCTTCTGGGCAAGCGGCACAACTGCCCGGAACGCCATCCAGCGAGCCAGGCTCGATATTTCGATAACCCAGACTCCGGGCCACATGCTGATCACCGACATCGATGCGCGTGTCGATGTTGGCGCCTTCAAGATTTTCTAGACTGCAAATCCCTCTCGGCCTCCATTCCGCCCCCCATCGCGGCTAGCTTGTCGACCGGCGTCCGGATCGGCATACTCCGGCGCTCTCGCGGTAGCGACAAAGGAATCATCATGTTTTATGCAATCCTCTGTTACGATTCCGAAGCGGTGACGACCTCCATGAGCGCGGAGGAAGATGGCGCGCTCATGGACAGGCTCGGCGCGGTACAGGACAAGCTTGCCAGGAAGCGGAAGCTCGGCCCGGTTGCCCGCCTGATGCCGACGACCGCGGCCACGACATTGAGAAAAGGCCAGGGAACGCTGGTGGTCGATGGACCCTTTGCGGAAACCAAGGAACAGTTGCTCGGCTTTTACCTGGTCGATTGCGACAGCAGGGAAGAAGCGGTCGAGATCGCCCGCGATCTCGCCGGTGCGGCCACGCATGGCACCGGCGCTTATGAAATCCGGCCGCTGATGACATTCAAGCCTACTCCGGAGGCGCAATGAGGGAAGCTGCCTGGATCGACGCGGCGCTGACTGCCGCACGTCCACAGGCGGTCGGCGCCCTGCTGCGCTATTTCCGCGATCTCGACACGGCGGAAGAGGCATTCCAGGAGGCTTCCCTGCGCGCCTTGAAGAACTGGCCGGAAAAAGGCCTGCCGCGCGACCCGGCAGCCTGGCTGATCTTTGTCGGACGCAATGCTGCGCTCGACGAGGTGAGGCGGCGCAGCAAGCAGCAGGCTTTGCCGCCGGACGACCTGATTTCGGATCTCGACGATGCCGAAACAGCGATCGCCGAAGGCATGGACAGCGGCCAGTATCGGGATGATGTGCTGCGGCTGCTTTTCATCTGCTGCCATCCCGAATTGCCGGCAAACCAGCAGATAGCGCTGGCTTTGCGCATCGTTTCGGGTCTTTCGGTCAAGGAGATAGCGCGTGCGTTCCTAGTGACCGAGGCGGCCATGGAACAGCGCATTACCCGCGCCAAAAAACGCATCGCCGAGGCCAATGTGCCTTACGAGGCGCCTGACGCGCGCGAGCGTACGCAGCGGCTCGCCACCGTCGCAGCAATGATCTACCTGCTGTTCAATGAAGGCTATTCGGCGAGCGGCGGCACCGTGCATGTCAGGGTGCCGTTATGCGAGGAGGCGATCCGGCTGGCACGGTTGCTGCTTGTGCTTTTCCCGGCCGAGAACGAGATCATGGGACTGACCGCGCTGGTCCTCTTGCAGCATGCGCGAAGCCCGGCGAGGCTCGATGCCAACAATGCCATCGTGCTCCTGCACGATCAGGATCGAAGCCTTTGGAACAAGCGCATGATCGCCGAGGGGATCGACCTGGTGAAGAAGGCGCTCAGTGCCCGACGGCCCGGGCCATACCAGATTCAGGCTGCCATTGCCGCTGTGCATGCCGATGCCTCGAAGGCCGAGGACACCGACTGGGCGGAGATCGATCAACTCTACGCCGTGCTGCAGGGACTGCAGCCTTCGCCAGTTATCTCGCTCAATAGGGCGGTCGCGGTCGCGAAACTCCATGGCCCGGCCGCGGCCCTCGCGATGATCGAGCCGCTTGGCGAGCAACTGACAAGCTATTTTCATTTTTACGGGGTGAAGGGCGCGCTGCTTAAGGAGTTGGGGCGGATGGACGCTGCGCGTGAAGCTTTCGAGCGGGCTCTCGCACTGGCCAACACTGCCGCCGAGGCAGATCACATAAGAATGCAGATCAGCCAGTTGCCGAGCCAGGGTAACGTGTCAGCCGCCTGACATGAAAGCTGGCTGCGGCCGGCTCCAAATAAGAATCTGAGAAAATTTTCGCGAGGCTGTCGGATTCGCCGCTTCCCGTTCGTCCTTGCATCGACGGATTGGAGTGGCTGCGGCCCGACAGGAGATTGTGATGCTCGCTTTCGACACTGCCATAGCGTTGGGCCAGTTCACCAGGGTGCACGCGATCCGCGGCGACAAGTATGCTGCGAATGATCAAGTGGAACGCCGCCAGGCGGGGCGGTCCGGACTGCTCGGGCTGGTTTCGGCTTTGGGGATGCTCAGCCTTTTCTTCCTGTTCCTGGACATTTCGGCCGGACAAGTCCGCATGGCGGCCAGCCAGCAGGCATCACATCAGCCCATTTCGCAACATGGAGTAACTCGATGAAATTCCTGTGCCTTGTCTATGGTGAAGAGCGAACGCTCGACGCGATGTCGAAGACGGAAATGGAGCGTCTCGACAGCGACTCCATCGGCTATGACAAGGAGCTCGAGCGAAGCGGCCACCTGATCGCTGCGCAGGCGCTCCAGTCCGTCCAGACGGCCACATGCATTCGGATCAGGGACGACCAGGTCGACATCCTCGATGGCCCGTTCGCAGAGACCAAGGAGCAGTTGCTCGGTTTCGTCATGGTCGAAACCAGGGACAAGGACGAGGCGATCGAAATCGCCAAGAAAATCCCGCTGGCCCGTCTCGGAACGATCGAAGTGCGGCCGATCATGAAGTTGGGCGAGGACTGATCCGGCGTCCGGCGTCCGATAATATCCAGGCAAGTCATGGAGGCAGAAATGACAAATATCGTACCCCGCGACGAATGGGTCGCCGCGCAGAAGGCTCATCTCGCCCGCGAAAAAGAACTCACCCGCTTCCGTGACGAACTGAGCGCCGAGCGCCGTGCGCTACCCTGGGTGAAGGTCGACAAGCACTATGTCTTCGACAGCGTCGACGGCAAGAAGACACTCGCCGATCTCTTCGAAAATCGCAGCCAGTTGATCGTGCAGCATTTCATGTTCGCTCCGGACTGGCAGGAAGGCTGTGTCGGCTGTTCCTTCCAGGCCGACCATGTCGATGCCGCCCGCCAGCATTTCGAGCATCGCGATGTGACTTTCGCAGCCGTCTCCCGCGCGCCGATCGGCAAGATCGAGGCCTACAAGCGCCGCATGGACTGGTACTTCAACTGGGTGTCGTCGTTCGACAGCGACTTCAATTTCGACTTCCACGTCTCCTTCCGGCCGGAAGACCTGGCCGGGGGCGAGGTCTACTACAACTATCGGCTGATCGAGAATTCGAGCTCCGAACTGCCGGGGATCAGCACTTTCTACAAAGACGAGAGCGGCGACGTCTTTCATGTGTTTTCATCGTTCGGCCGTGGCGACGAGCTACTGATCGGCGCCTACAACTACCTCGACCTGACGCCGAAGGGGCGTGACGAGACCGGTCCGAACGGTGATCTCACCGACTGGGTCAGGCACCACGACAAGTATGAGAAGAAAGTATCTGTCGCCGGTTCCAGCGAACCCGATGCCTGTTGTTGCGCGGCTGGCTGACAGCGTACCACCCGCATCAGGCAGCACTATAGCGAAAGGAGAACGCCATGCTTGAGAACAAAGATGCGGTCGCAACAGTCGCTGTCCGCGACCTCAAAACCGCAAGGGCCTTTTACGAAGGCAAGCTTGGCCTGAAATCGCTCGATGGCGAAGAGCCAGGCGTGGTCACCTATTCCGCCGGGCGGTCGACGCTTTTCGTCTATGAATCCGAGCTTGCCGGAACCAACAAGGCAACCGCTGTAACCTGGGTGGTCGGCGACGGTATCGCTGATATCGTCCAGGCCTTGAAGGCGAAAGGCGTTGCCTTCGAACGCTACGATTTTCCGGGCATGGCCATGGAAGGCGACGTGCATGTGACCGGCGCCATCAAGGCGGCATGGTTCAAGGATCCTGACGGAAACATCCACGCCGTCGTGAACGGATAGGCTTGGCAGTTGGCGGGCGTCGCGGCTCGCTTCTACCACAAATCGCGGCCGATCCGATGCTCCTGACAGATAGCTGTCAGGAGGCATGAGCTACTTTGCCTGCAATCCGCTTCGGCAATCTGTATCCGACAAAGGACCATCGATATGCCCGTCAATCCTGTTGCTCCCATGGCCGGACGCCGCGAGTGGATCGGTCTTGCGGTTCTGGCACTGCCTTGCCTGCTTTATTCGATGGACCTGACGGTACTGAACCTCGCTGTGCCGCATCTCGCTGCGGACTTGAAACCCACAAGTTCGCAACTGCTGTGGATCGTCGACATCTACGGTTTCCTCGTTGCCGGGTCGCTGATCACGATGGGCACGCTTGGCGATCGAATCGGCCGCCGCAAGCTGTTGATGATCGGGGCGGTAGCCTTCGGCGCCGCCTCCATCTTCGCAGCGTTTTCGACAAGCGCCGAAATGCTGATTGCGGCGCGCGCGCTGCTCGGCGTCGCCGCGGCGACGCTGGCGCCCTCGACGCTGTCGCTGCTGCGCAACATGTTTCTCGACGATCGGCAGCGCAGTTTCGCCATCGGAGTATGGATCGCCAGTTTTTCGGCTGGTGGCGCCATCGGTCCGCTGGTCGGAGGCGCGCTGCTCGAATATTTCTGGTGGGGTTCGGTGTTCCTGATCGCCCTCCCGGTGATGGCCCTGCTGCTTGTCGTCGGTCCGCTGTTGCTGCCGGAATACCGTGACCCTGAAGCTGGCAGGCTAGATCTGACCAGTGCTGCCTTGTCGCTGCTTTCCGTGCTTGCGGTCATCTACGGCATCAAGCAGTTCGCCGAACATGGTGCTGGCTGGCTGCCGGTTGCCGTGATCCTCGCAGGTCTGATCGTCGGTTTTGCGTTCGTGCGCCGCCAGCAAAGGCTCGCTATCCCTTTGATCGACATGAGCATATTTCGTTCGCCGGCATTCACGGCCTCGCTGTCGATCAACATCCTCGCCTTCTTCATCGCGTTCTCGGCATTCCTTTTCATCGCCCAGTACCTGCAACTGGTGCTCGGCATGGGGCCGCTGGAGGCTGGGCTTTGGACCGCGCCTTCTGCAATAGGCTTCATTGCTGGTTCGATGCTGTCGCCGGCGATCGCGCGGAGGTTCCGCCCCTCACATGTAATGGCCGGCGGATTGCTCATCGCCGCTCTTGGCTTTGCTTTGCTGACCCGGATAGGCGGCCCGAACGAACTCGCCGTGGTGGTGATCGGCTACGTCGTTTTCTCGGTCGGTATGGCGCCGGCCTTTACCATGACAACGGACCTCATCATTGGCTCGGTGGCGCCCGAGAAGGCCGGCGCCGCGTCCGGGATCGCCGAAACCAGCACGGAATTTGGCGGCGCGCTTGGTATCGCCGTGCTTGGCAGCGTGATCACGGCGATCTACCGCGGCAGCATGGCCGATGTCGGGGCGGTGGGCACGTCGCCGGAAGCTTTGAACGCAGCGCGCGATACGCTCGGCGCTGCGGTGGCGATGGCCGGGCAATTGCCCACCGAAGCTGGAGAGGAGTTGCTGGCTGTCGCGCGCCAGTCGTTCACCGAGGCGCTGCAACTGACGATGGCGTTGAGCGCTGTCATCGCCGTGGCGGCGGCAATTCTGGCGCTAATTCTGCTGCGGCGTTCGCAGGCCGAGGTCGCGGGGAGCGGTGCGGTCAAGGAACCGGCTCCGCAGTCTACCGGTTGACGTGCAAAACTCTCCCATCCGGTTCATCGGGTGGAAAGGCGGGACCGTCCGCACTACATTCAGGCGAAGCGGGTTTCTCCGCGCACGAGGAAAAGCGGATGCGGTTGCCGGTTCGGGCCGTCGAAACGATCTTTCTGTCTATGGTTGTGTTGGTTGCCGCAGTGGTAGCTGTTCCGGCGCAAACCTTCTCGACTGATCCGCTGAACCGCGCCGAGCGAAGCAGGATTATTGCTCCGGGCGAATTGCAGGCACTGGATCGCATCCAGGGCAGGCGGGACTTTCAACGCCAGCAGCAGCAGTACCGGGAGCAGGACCGGCCGCGTGTCGAGCCGCAGCGGCTGAAAATACCCCGCCTGCAACAGGGTTGCCAGCAGCGCCTTACACGCAACAGGCTCGTGACCACCTGCTTCTGAGCCGGGCGACAACGCAATTCTGTGCGATTTTCCCGAGTCTCAGGAGCGGTGTATGCTTGCTTCGCTGATGAAGAAGGCTCAAATCAGCGAAAGTTGAGCTTTCGGAGAAATGGAATGTCGAGCGGGATGTCAATGGACGGCGTAATTCGCCTGCATGGGAACGACAACGTGGTCGTTCTGACCAAGGCGTTTGGGGCCGGACAGCGCCCGGCGGGCACAGGTGTTGCCCTGGAGCGGCTGGTGCCGTCGGGACATAAAATCGCGACGGCCGATATCGCTGAAGGCAAACCCATCTTCAAATTCGGGCAGATCATTGGCTATGCCAGCCGCCCTATCGCCGCCGGTGAACACATTCACACGCACAATTGCCTGATGGGGGCGCATGACCAGCATTACCATGTTGGTCAGGACTTCCGGCCGGTCGAGTACGTTCCCGAAAACGAGCGACTGACCTTCCGCGGCTACCGGCGCGGCGACGGCGGCGCGGCCACCCGCAACTACATAGCGCTGTGCGCCACGGTGAATTGTTCCGCGACCGTCGTTCGTCACATCGCCGACCACTTCAATCGCACCGGTGCGCTCGACGACTATCCTAACATCGACGGCGTCATCGCGCTGGCGCACGGAACCGGCTGCGGCATGGCCGCGTCAGGCGAAGGTTACGACACATTGCAGCGGGTGCTTTGGGGTCACGCGACGCATCCGAATGTCGGCGCCGCGATCTTCATCGGGCTTGGCTGCGAGGTCATGCAGGTCGGCCGCATGCGCTCCATGTTCGGGTCGCGGGGCGAGGAACGCTTCCACGGCCTGACCATCCAGGAAACCGGCGGCACGCGAAAGACGATCGAGGCGGGCATCGCGGCGATCAAGGAACTGCTGCCCGCCGTCAACGCTGTCAGGCGCGAACCCATCCCGGTGAGCGAACTGGTGATCGGGCTGCAGTGCGGCGGCTCCGACGGCTTTTCGGGCGTGACTGCCAACCCGGCGCTGGGGGCTGCAACCGACATCCTTGTGCGCAATGGCGGTACGGCGCTGCTCTCCGAAACGCCAGAAATCTATGGCGCCGAGCAATTGCTGGTGCGCCGCGCCGCCTCGCAGGAGGTCGGCGACAAGCTGATCGAGCGTATCCGCTGGTGGGAGAACTACACGCAGATGAACGGCGGCTCGATGGACAACAATCCGTCGCCGGGAAACAAGGCGGGCGGACTGACGACCATCCTTGAAAAGTCGCTCGGGGCGGCGGCCAAGGGCGGCACGCTGGCGCTTTCCGATGTGCTGCTCTACGCCGAGCGGGTCAAGAAACCCGGCTTCGTGTTCATGGATTCGCCTGGGTACGATCCGGTTTCTGCCACCGGCCAGATCGCTTCGGGTTCGCAGATCATCGTCTTCACGACCGGCCGCGGCTCGGCCTTCGGCTCCAAGCCTGCCCCGACCATCAAGCTCGCGACC
Source organism: Mesorhizobium sp. ZC-5 (assembly GCF_025753855.1). Taxonomy (GTDB): domain Bacteria; phylum Pseudomonadota; class Alphaproteobacteria; order Rhizobiales; family Rhizobiaceae; genus Neomesorhizobium. Next base: position 187,330 of record NZ_JAOWPT010000011.1, on the reverse strand, counting down.
AACTCCGCCATGTACCGCCAACTCGAGGAGGACATGGACCTGAACTGCGGCGACATCATCGACGATGGCGTGCCGATCGAGGAAAAGGGGCGGCAGATCATCGACCGCATTCTGGCGGTCGCGTCCGGCGAGAAGAGCAAGAGCGAAAATCTCGGCCTCGGCGACAATGAGTATGTACCGTGGCAGCTCGGCGCGGTCATGTAAGCGTTTGCTTACTGATGGCCGAGCAGCCGGCCGTCAGGACTTTATCCCATAGAAGCGCGCGGCGGTGCCGCCGAAGACCTGTTCCTTGCCGGGATCGCTCAATTCGGCCATGAGCGTTTGTGCGGCCTGGTGCCAGTCGCGATAATCCGCGCGCAACAGGCACACCGGCCAGTCTGACCCCCACATCAGCCTGTCAGGCCCGAAAACTTGCAGGAGATGCGCTGCGTAGGGCCGAAGGTCGTCAACGGTCCAGCCTTCGTTTGCTTCTGTCACCAGCCCTGAGAATTTGCAGAACGCGGTCGTTTCGTCGGCGATGCGGGCCATGCCTTCCGCCCACAAGGCGAACTCTTCGCGCGTCGTTCCATGGTCCCTGATCTGCGGCTTCATGCAATGGTCGACGACGACGCGGAGTTTCGGATAGCGCTTGAGGAGCGCGAGGAAATTGACGAGATGCCGCGAAAAACCCAGCGCGTCGAAGGTGAGGTCGAGGTCGACCAGCGCGGAATAGGCCCATTGCACATCGTCTCGCAGCATCCAGTCGACATCGGGAATGTCCTGGATCATCGGCCGCACGCCGACGAATTTCGGATGATCGCGCAGACGTTCCAGATGCTTGAGGTGGCTACGGTCCTCGAAATCGATCCACCCGACGACGGCGGCGACGCTGCCGGTCGCGTCGGCGATGCCGATCATGTATTCGGTTTCCTCGACTGTCGCGGCGGCCTGCACGAGCACGGTGCTGCCGATACCGGCTTCTGCCAGATGCGGTGCAAAGTCGTGCGGCAGATAGGACCGGTTGAGAACGGCGTTGTCCTTCGGCATCCAGTCGTAGTCGCCCCGAGCCGGGTTCCAGAAGTGATGATGGGCGTCGATACGGGGGGTCATGCGGCGGCTTCTCTTGGCTCGGTCGGCGCGTCCGGACGGATCAGGCCCTCGGCCTTCAGTTCATCCCAAAGCGCCGGCGGTATTTCGGCATCGAGAATGGAGCGGTTTCCGCGAACCTGATCGACGGTCTGTCCGCCCGGGATCACCGAGACCACGGATGGATGGAGAAGCGGGAACTGCAGCGCGGCCTCGATGAGCTTCACGCCGTATCGGTGACATGCCGCTTCTATCCGGGCGGCTTTGTCGAGCACGGATTGGGGTGCCTCGGAGTAATTGTAAAAGGCCCCGGGCTTCGGTCCTCCCGCCAGTATGCCTGAATTGTACGGCCCGCCGAGCACGATGCCGATGCCGCGCTGCTCGCAAAGCGGCAGCAGCGTATCGAGCGCGCCCTGTTCCAGCAGCGTGTAGCGCCCGGCGAGCAGGAACAGGTCGAAATCGCCGCGCTCGGCCAGCCACTGGCAGGCTTCCGATTCATTGATGCCGCCACCGAACGCCTTGATGACTTTCTGGTCGCGTAGCGAGAGCAGGGCGGCATACCCCGACTTCATGAACTCGGAACGCTTCGCATCGACAACATCCTGCGTGCCGTGTGTGAAGAGGTCGAGATCGTGGACATACAGGATGTCGATCCGGTCGACGCCGAGCCGTTCAAGCGACGCCTCGAATGAACGCATGATGCCGTCATGGCTGTAATCGTAGTGCTCGCGCCTAGTCGGCGTGTCGAAGAACTTTCCGATCCCGGTGCGCTCCTCCGGCGCGCAGACCTTGAGGACGCGGCCGACCTTGCTGGACAGCAGATAATCGTCGCGCCGTTTGCCGCGCAGGAAGCGGTTGAGCCGCGTCTCGGAAAGGCCGAGTCCATAGAGCGGCGCGGTGTCGAAATAACGGCTGCCGGTGTCCCAGGCTTCGCAAAGGACGGCGTGCGCATCCTCATCCGATATCGCGCGATAGAGATTGGCCACCGGTGCGGCACCGAACCCGAGTTCGGTGAATTCCAGTCGTTCACTTCCGCTTCGCCGCCAACGCCTGGTCTTCATGAAAAATGCTCCTGCTCACTCCGCCTGGCGCGCAAACTAGCACAATGATCCATCGCCAAAAGCCCGGTGGACCATTGGACAGTGGATAGGTGCGTTGCTAGCATCGCGGCGGCCGAGAGGGGCCGAAGGGGAGGCGATGACCGAAAAGTTCAGACGCGTGTTCGGCACGGCAAAACCGGTGATCGCAATGGTGCATTTTGGTGCCCTGCCGGGCTCGCCGCTCTACGATGCCAAAGGCGGCGTGGAGGGCCTGATCGATGGCGTGTCCAAGGATTTGAAGGCGCTGCAGGACGCCGGCTTCGATGCCGTGATGTTCGGCAACGAGAACGACCGGCCTTACGAGTTCGACGTCGATACGGCCTCGACCGCCACCATGGCCTATGTCATCGGCCGCGTCCGCGAAACGATGAAGATCCCGTTCGGGGTCAACGTGCTGTGGGATCCGATGAGTTCGATCGCGCTTGCCGCAGCGACCGGCGCGTCCTTCGTGCGCGAGATATTCACCGGCACCTACGCATCCGACATGGGTTCCTGGACGCCGGACGCCGGCAAGGCAATGCGCTACCGCGACCGGCTGCACCGCTCCGACCTCGCTATGCTCTACAACGTCTCGGCTGAATTCGCCCATTCGCTCGACCAGCGCAGCCTGCCGGACCGGGCACGCAGCGCGGTGTTTTCCAGCATCCCGGATGCCATCCTGGTTTCAGGTCAGATTACCGGTGAGGCGGCCGCACTCAGTGACCTCGAGGCGGTGAAAAAGGTGCTGCCCGACACGCCGGTGCTCGCCAATACCGGCGTCAAGCACGCGACGGTCGGCGACGTGCTCAGGATTGCCGATGGCTGCATCGTCGGCTCGTCGCTGAAGGTCGACGGCAACACCTGGAACGCGGTCGATCCCGACCGTGCCAGTGAGTTCATGCGGCTCGTCAGAGCCGCGCGGGGCTAGGGACCGAATGCAGGGCAAGAAGCACATGAAAGACCGGCTGCGGACCTTGCTGACCGAACTGATGCTTATTCCGGGCTTGAGCGGCTATGAGGGCCGCGTGCGGCGCTATCTGGCGCGCGAATTGACTGGCCTGGGACTTGAGACCCGCACCGATCGGCTGGGCAACCTGATCGCGACGCTCGAAGGTCATGCCGATGCGCCGAGCGTCATGCTGTTTGCACATATGGACCAGCTTGGTTTCGTGGTGCGCAAGATCGAGGCAAACGGCTTCATCCGTGTAGAGCGGCTGGGCGGAGTGCCCGAGCGGGCGCTGCCATCGCAGGCGGTTCTTTTGTGCGTTGGCGAGGGACGCGATGTTGCCGGCATCATCGCCAACAAGAGCCATCATGCGACCATGCCCGAGGAAAAGTACAAGGTTGTGCCGTATTCCGACCTCTATATCGATACTGGTTTCGGTTCGGCTTACGAGGTTCTTGCCGCCGGCGTCGATATCGGTATGCCGGTGATCTATCGCCCCAATGTCGTCGCGCTGTCGGAGACCCGCATCGCCGGCAGCGCCGTGGACGATCGCGCCGGCTGCGCGGTCATCGTCGAAGTGGCGCGTGCGCTGGGTAGGATGAAGAAACGGCCAACCGTGCACTTCGTCTTTTCGGTACAGGAGGAATTCAACCTGCGCGGCGCGCTAACGGCGGCGCAGGTACTGCAGCCCGATATTGCCATCCAGCTCGACCTGTTGCTTGCAACCGACACGCCGGACATGGGCTATCGCGGTGACGTGCGGCTCGGCGGCGGACCGGCAATGAGCATGTATTCCTTCCACGGTCGCGGAACCCTCAACGGTACCATCCCGCATCCAGCGCTGGTGACGCTGTTCGACAAGACAGCCGGGCGACTGAAAATGCCGCTGCAGCGCAGCGCCCACACTGGCGCACTGACCGATTCCGCGTATGTGCAACTGGTCGGCGGCGGCGTCGCCTCGATCGATCTCGGTTTCCCCATGCGCTATTCGCACTCTTCGCTGGAAGTCTGCGACCTTGGCGATCTCGAAGCACTGACGCGGCTTCTGGTCGAAGGCATTTCGGGCATCGGTCCGGGTTTCAGCCTCGACCGGGACGACCATATCCAATGAACCATTATCTCGGCATCGACATCGGCACCTTCGAATCGAAAGGCGTCATCGTCGACCAGTCGGGCCGGATCGTCGCCAGTGCCGCCAGGCCGCACAAGATGCTGGTGCCGAAGCCGGGCTGGGCCGAACATCGTCCGAAGCAGGACTGGTGGGGCGATTTCACCTTCATCTGCAAGGAGATGCTTGCAGAGGCAAAGATCGATCCGAAGGCGATCCGCTGCGTTGGCGCAAGCGCCATCGGCCCTTGCATGCTGCCCGTCGACGCCGACGGAGAAGCGCTTTCGAATGCCGCGCTCTACGGCGTCGATGCACGCGCGGCGAAGGAGATCGAAGAACTGAACGAGGCGATCGGGCCGGAGCGGATCCTGGCTCGTTGCGGCAATGCGCTGACCGCGCAGTCGGTCGGGCCGAAAATCCTGTGGCTGAAAAAGAACCGTCCGGAAATTTTCGCCAAGGCGGCGAAGATCGTCACCTCGACCACCTACCTCGTCCAGAAACTCACCGGCGAATGCGTCATCGACCATTATTCGGCGGCGAATTTCTCGCCGCTCTACGATGTCGGCAAGCAGAACTGGAGCGATGAACTTTCGGCCGATATTATCGGACTCGATCGCTTGCCGAAGCTCTTGTGGTCGACCGACATTGCCGGCCGGATCACACGAAAAGCGGCGCGTGCGACCGGTCTTGCCGAGGGTACGCCGGTGATCGCCGGCACCATCGATGCGGCGTCCGAAGCGCTGAGTGTAGGCGTGATCGGCGCCGGCGACATGATGGTCATGTATGGCTCGACCATCTTCACCATCATGCTGTCCAGGGCGCGCATCGAGGATCCGCGGCTGTGGTATGCGCCATGGCTGTTTCGCGGCGAACACGCGTCGATGGCCGGACTCGCTACCTCAGGCACGCTTACGCACTGGTTCCGTGACCAGGCGGCGCGCGAATTGGCTCCCGCGGGCGCCTTCGGCAAGCTGATGCGGGAGGCTGAAAAATCGCCGCCGGGCGCACGTGGATTGGTGATGCTGCCGTATTTCTCCGGGGAACGGACGCCGATCCACGACCCCGCTGCCAAGGGCACCCTTTTCGGGCTGAATCTCACCCACACGCGCGGCGACATCTATCGGGCGCTGCTCGAAGGCATCGCTTTCGGGACCAACCATATCTTCGAGACGCATCGCGACATCGGCCACCTGCCGAAGAAACTGCTGGCGGTAGGCGGCGGTACCAAGAACGCTGTATGGGCGCAGGCGACCTCGGATATTTCGGGTCTGGCGCAGATTGTCTGCCAGAAGACGGTCGGCGCCTGTTATGGCGACGCATTCCTTGCAGCACTTGCCGTCGGCGATCTACGCAAGAAGGATATCCTTGCCTGGAATCCGGTGGCGCGGCGGATCGCCCCCGACAAGCGCAACCGCGCGGTCTACGGACGCCAGTACGATGTGTTCAAGGCGCTGTACCGGCAGACCAAGGACCTGATGGCGGAGCTTTCCTGAGGCCATTTTCCACCCGAGGCTAAGCAAGATCATGCGTTACGAACTGATGCTGCCGCACCAATTGCGCAGGGCGATCGACGGGAACTGGCCGGTCGTCCTGCCGCTCGGCGTGCTCGAATATCACGGCGAACACATGGCCTTCGGCATGGACACGATCGCTGTCATCAAGATGGTGGAGCTCATCGAGGCGGAGATGGATATCATCATCCTGCCGCCATTCTATTATGGCGCCGCGAGCTATGCTGTCGAACCGCCGGAAGGGAACGGTTCGGTGCAGGTCGACGCCGGCAAGCTGATGCCGTTCGCCGAAGAGCTGTTCCACGGGCTGCTGCGGATAGGTTTCCGCAACATGCATGTTTTCGTTCATCACCAGACTGAGAATTTCGCCGCCGGGATGCCGACAGATCTGGCCTTCAAGCTCGCTGCGCGGCAGGCGATCTTCCGCTTCCTGGAAAAGCAGCGCGGCGAGGGCTGGTGGGGCGACAAGAAAATGGCCGACTACTATGCGCAGCATGCGACGGGCAGCGATCCCTTCAACTGGATCAAGGCCCATCCGCTGATGACCGCGGAAATCATGCGCGAGTATCCCTTCGATCACGCCGGGATCGGCGAGACGTCGCTGATGATGGCGCTGTGCCCGGAGGCGGTGGAGATGGAAAAATTCGGCGACAACAAGGGCTGGTACACGGCGACCGCGAAAGACGCTTCGGCCGAGTTGGGCCGCAAGGGCCGCGACCTGATCCTCGCCCACATGCGGGCGGTGCTGACAGCGTAGGTCGCGTTCTATTTCACCGCGCCGGCCGTCATGCCCTGGATGATGTAGCGCTCAAGCACGATGCCGATGATGACCAGCGGCGCGATGGCGGCGGTCGAGAGCGCGGCCATCGACCACCAGTTGATGCCTTGCGAGCCGGTCTGGCTGGCCACCATCACCGGCAAGGTCTTGGCGTCGGTGCTGGTCAGCAGCGCCGCGAAGAAATACTCGTTCCAGCACAGCACCAGCGACAGCACGAAGGCGGCGACCATGCCGGGCAGTGCTATGGGCAGCACGATCTGGAAGAAAGCGCCCCAGATCGACAGGCCGTCGACGAGCGCTGCCTCCTCGAGTTCGACCGGGATCGAGTTGAACTGGTCGCGCATGATCCAGATGACGATCGGCAACACCATCAGCGCATAAAGCAGGATGAGTCCGATCCGCGTGTCGAGCAGGTTGAGTTCCCGGTAGAGCACGAGGAACGGCAGTGCGAGCACGACCGGCGGCAGGATGAGCTGCGACAGGAAGAAGAACGAAATGTCGGCGTTGCGCATGAATGTGAAACGGTAGCGGAACCGGGTCAATCCGTAGGCGGCAAGGCTGCCGATGACGATGGCGAGCAGTGAAGCGCAGACGCTGGTGATGACGCTGTTGGTGAAGCGTTTGACGAATTCGTCGCGCACCGTCGATGTCGTGCCGATGGTGTCGGGGGACAGGCCGAGCGAGCGCCAGCCGCGCCAGTCGGGCTGGAAATCGACCCATGGGATCAGATGGCCCTGGGTGACGTTGACGGCGACCTTGAACGACGTCGTCACTGTCCAGTAGAGCGGGAACAGGCAGATGAACGCCCACAGCAACAGGGCGCCGTAGATCAGTACCCGGCTGCTCAGCAAGCGCGCCTTCATGGCCGGCGTCACCGCGTCCTCGTCATACGAAACCACTTCAGTTGACATCGCGCGTCCACCGGCTGACGAATTTCAGGAGCAGGGTGATGAAGACGATGATCAAGATCAGATAGACCATCGCCAGCATGGTGCCGTAGCCGACATTCGAGCGGTCGCGGTATTCCCGAAAGATGAAGCTGGTGACCGTGTCGGTGGCGCCACCCGGCCCGCCCGATGTGACGTTGATGACGATGTCGGCGAGCTTTAGTTTGAAAATGATGCGCAGGATCACGGCGGTGATCGATACCGGTAGCATCAGCGGGAAGGTGACGCCCCAGAAGGCTTGCCAGGGTGTGGCGCCATCGACATGGGCAGCCTCCATGACATCCTTCGGCAGCGCCTGCAGGCCGGCAAGCAGCATGATCATCATGAACGGGATGAAGGTCCAGGCGTCCAGGAGCATGATGCTGAGGCGGGCGATCTCGGGTGTGGCGAAGAAAGCTGGCGTGTCCCAGCCGAGCCAGCGCGCCAGCTTGGCGGCCGGGCCGAAGCGGTATTCCATGAGCGATTTGCCGATCATCCAGGAGACCGCGACGGGCGAGAGCATCAGCGGCAGGAGGAATACGACGCGGAAGAATTTGCGGGCGCGGATCTGCGCGTTGAGCAGCAGCGCCAGGCCGAAGGCGACGATGTATTCGACCAGCACGGCGAGCACATAGAAGACCATGTTGAGCAGGGCATTGCGGTAATAGGGATCGGCCAGCATCTGCCAGAGATTGGCGAGCCCGTTGAACTTGCGGCCGCTGAAGCTGGACAGGTTCCAGTCGGTCATGGCGATATAGAAGCCGAACAGCGTCGGGAAGATCACCATCGCCACGGTGAACAGCACCGCCGGCAGGATGAATAGCGCCCGCCAGCCGGCCTCGCCGCGCATCAGCACCTGGCCGATGCCGAGTGCGATGCCCCAGGCGACATAGGCGTAGAGCACCACGCGCCAAGTCTCGTAGCCGAGCGTCGTCGTGCCGGATTTGTAGAGGATCTGCATGGCGAACGCGGCAACCAGCAGAAGCGAGCCGGCGGCGATGACCAGCCTGCCAGCATTGCGCCGCGCGGTGGAAATTTCGTCCGTCACGACCTCAAGTGTCATGCACGCTCTCGCCGTGGAAGATCATCTTGCGCACCCGACCTGCCTGTCGTTGAATTATGGCTATCGCTTTGGATCAAAATGGCCGGCGGCGTCTCCGTCGCCGGCCCTCCAATGCTCAATGAGCGCCTACATGCCGAGCGAAGCCTTGTAGAGCTTGATCTGGTTTTCACGCCCGATCTGGTCGGTGATCTTTTCCCAGGCAGAGGCGATGCGGTCGGCGCCCTCCTGTGCAGTTCCCTGGCCGGCGAAGGTTTTCGCCAACTCGTCTTCCGCGACAGAATAATACTGGAAGATGCCGGGGATGCGGGGTTCGATCGCCGCATTCGGGTGGTTGTAGGAATCCGCCTCCGACTTGAGATAGGACGAGATGAACGCCTCGTCGTAGCCTGCCGCCACCCACTCCGGAATGTCGAAATGGCTGTTTCGGTAGGGCTGGAAGCCTGATGGATAGGCAGCGCACCAGAGCGACAGGTCCTTGCCGCCGAGATGCGCGGCGGCCGACCACGCCGCCTTCTTCTTCTTTTCGTCGCTGTCGACGCGCGCCATCACATAGATGCCCCAGCCGATATAGGCGCAGTTTGGAGCATAGTTCGGACCGCTCGGCAGCTTGTCCCACTGGCTGGTCTTGGAATTGTAGACATCGTCCGAGCCCGGCAGGATCGAGAAGCCGGTGACGTCGCCGACCACGGAAGAATCGTTGGTCTTGACGTTGGAACCGACGTCGCCCCACCACACCACCATCGAACCGGTGCCGGCGAGGAACTGCTGGAACGCGGTCTGGTTGGGGTCGGCGTTGATCTGGTCCGGCGGTTCCGACGGAAGCGCGTCGATGACATCCTGGATCGCCCGCACCCAGGCCGGATTGTTGATGCGCGGCTTCATGGTGTCGGAATCGAACAGCCACGCCTTGTCGTCCGGATGCTTGGCATAGGCGCTGGCACGGCTGCCGAGGAAGTAGAAGCCGAAGCCGCCCCAGGCTTTCGGCGCATCGAGGTAGCCGTAGACATCCTGGCCGCCGACCTGCTTGCCCTTGAGGAACTTCGTCGTCGCCTGAACCTGCTGCCAGGTTTTCGGTACGCCCCATTCGGCGAGTCCCGCCTTGTCTCCCGCGTCAGCTTTCCAGGCTTCGGCCAGTGCCGCGTCGGAGAATACGTCGGTGCGGTAGTTGAAGTTGTGGGCGTCGCCGTCGACGGTGATGCGGTACTGCTTGCCGTCCCACGTGCCGACCGGCGGCTGCAGGTAGCTCACGACGTCCTGCATGTCGATCTGCGTCTTGACCCAGTCCGGCATCTCGGAGGTCAGCCCCTTGCCGCAGACGTCGCCCTCGAAAGGCGCTCCCATCTGCAGGATGTCGAAGTCGACCGTTCCTGTGGCGATCGATTGCTGCAGGCGGGCATTGTAGTCGGCCTGCGCCAGGTCGATCCAGTTGATCTTGGCGCCGGTGTAGGCCTCCCACGGCTTCAGGAAGCCGCGGAACAGCACGTTGTGCAGGTTCTGGTTGTTCAGCCCCATGAAGGTGAGTTCGACGCCGGCGAATTCGCCTTCGGTGACATTGGCCTTGGTGGCGGCGAGGCACAGTTCGCCGACTTTCTGGAAATCGGCATCGGTCGGCTGGCCCTTGCCGATACCCGGAATCTGCAGGATCTGCGCACGCAAATTGTCCTGCGCGCTGGCCGGGCGCGTCAGCGCACCAACGATCCCTGACGATCCGACGGCAAGCGCACCAACCGCCGCAGCGCCTTTCAAAACGTTTCGACGGCTGGATTGCATCATCATCAGCCGGTCATAGACCTCTTTCCTCATGTCAGTTCCTCCCTGAAGTGTTTGGTCCAGCGTCTGGCTGGAATGTCTTTGAGGGGTCGTCTGCCGGTCGCGATACGCAACCAGTCTGCAAGCAGGCTCCTTCCCAAACCTGCCGCTTGCCTTCTCTCTCCCGGAAACGACACCATTCCAGTATGGAACAAGTCGCCGGCGATTTTCAATGGATTGTTCTCGCGGTGGACACCCGCGGGCGGGTCAGCTAATCGTTTCGTTCGGCCAATCGCCGGCCGCATGGGAGGATCGATGGCGAAGGTGACCGTTCGCGACGTGCGCAAGGCGTTCGAAGCCGTGGAAGTCATCCACGGTGTGTCGATCGATATCGCCGACGGCGAATTCGTCGTGCTGGTCGGACCGTCCGGTTGCGGCAAGTCGACCTTGCTGCGCATGATCGCCGGCCTCGAAAGCGTCACCGCCGGTCAGGTGTCGATCGGCGAGAGGGTCGTCAACAATCTGGCGCCAGCCGAACGCGATATCGCCATGGTATTCCAGAACTACGCGCTCTATCCGCACAAGACGGTGGCGCAGAACATGGCTTTCGCGCTCAAACTGCGGCGGACCGATCCGAAAGAAATCGCCGATCGGGTCGGCAAGGCCGCCGACATACTCGGCCTCAAGCCTTACCTTCAGCGTTACCCGCGCCAGCTTTCCGGTGGGCAGAGGCAGCGCGTTGCGATGGGGCGCGCCATCGTGCGCGACCCGCAGGTCTTCCTGTTCGACGAGCCGCTTTCCAACCTCGACGCCAAGCTGCGCGTCCAGATGCGCACCGAGATCAAGGAACTGCACCAGCGGCTGAAGACGACCACGGTCTACGTCACCCACGACCAGGTCGAGGCGATGACCATGGCCGACAAGATTGTCGTCATGCAGGACGGCCGCGTCGAGCAGGTCGGCGCACCGCTCGAATTGTTCGACAGGCCGGCCAATGTTTTCGTGGCGGGCTTCATCGGCTCGCCCTCGATGAATCTGCTGAAGGGTGCCGTGTCCGGCGGCGACAAGCCGGCGGTTTCCTTGGCCGGCGTCAGCCTGCCCGTGGCTGGAAAGTACGAGGTCGCTGACGGCCAGCCCGTGCTGTTCGGCATCCGGCCGGAGCACCTCGAACTGGCCTCGGATGGTTTCCCGGCACAGATTTCGGTGGTCGAGCCGACAGGTTCGGAGACGATGGTTTTCCTGCGTGCGGGCGAAGACAAGCTGGTGGCGCTGTTTCGCGAGCGTCACGATTTCAAGCCGGGCGACACCATCCATCTCAGGCCGCGTCCGGACCGGGTTCATCTGTTTCATGCCGAGACCGGACAACGAATTTAGACCACTTCAGATAATCGGGGACGAGGGAGAAAATCATGCTGAAAGGGATCAGCCCGCTGTTGAACGCCGACGTGCTGCAGGCACTGCGGGCGATGGGGCATGGCGACGATCTGATCATCGCCGACACCAACTTCCCCTCCGATTCCATCGCGCGGCAGACGCGGCTGGGCAAACTTCTCAGGATCGACAATGTGACGGCCGCGGAAGCTGCGGCGGCCGTCCTGTCGGTCTACCCGCTGGATACCTTCGTGGATGACGCGGCCGGCCGCATGGAGATCGTCGGCTCGCCCGATGAAATACCGCCGGTGCAGCAGGAGGTGCAGAAGGAAATCGACAAGGCCGAAGGCAAGTCCTGGCCGATGATTTCGGTCGAACGCTATGCCTTCTACGAGCGCGCCAAGCAGGCCTACTGCGTGATCCAGACGGGTGAGCGGCGCTTTTATGGCTGCTTCGCGTTCCGCAAAGGCGTCGTGCCTCCGGACGCCAAGTGAGCGTCATGGCGACGGGCAAGCCCATCGTCATTCTCGGCGTTTTCGTCGCCGACACGGCCTATCGCGCGTCCCGGCAGCCGCGCATGGGCGAAACGATCCTCGGCACCGGCTTCACGCTCGGGCCGGGCGGCAAGGGCTCGAACCAGGCGGTCGCGGCTGCCAGGCTGGAGGCCGATGTCTCGTTCATCACCCGGCTCGGCAAGGACACCTTCGCCGAGATGGCGATGCAGACCTGGGCCGATGCGGGAGTAAAACCCGCGGTGATCGAGACGCCGGAAAGTTACACCGGCGCGGCCTACATCTTTGTCGAGGAAAACACCGGCAACAACGCCATCATCGTTTCGCCGGGTGCGGCTTCGCTGATCTCGCCGGCCGACATCGACGCGCATGCCGATCTCATCCGCTCCGCCGGCGTGTTCGTCACGCAACTGGAGCAGCCGGTCGAGGCGGCGCTGCGGGCGCTGCGGATCGCACGCGAGACCGGCGTCACCACGGTGCTCAATCCGGCACCAGCCGCGCCCCTTGCCGACGAAATCTTCAGGCTTTGCGACTACGTCACGCCGAACGAGACGGAGACCGAAGAACTGACCGGCATGAAGGTCGAGACCGTCGACCAGGCGCGTGCAGCGGCGGCGAAGCTGATGGAGCGCGGTGCCGGCGCCGCCGTCATCACGCTCGGCGAAAAGGGTGCGTTGCTACACACCAGGACGCTCTCGGAACTGGTGCCGGCCTACCGCGTCGGTCCGGTGGCCGAAACGACCGGCGCCGGCGATGCCTTCAACGGCGGCTTCGCGGTTGGTTTGGCGCGCGGTTTCGAGCCGCTGGAAGCGGTGCGTTTCGGCTGCGCGGTGGCCGGCATTTCGGTGACCCGCCCCGGCACCGCGCCATCGATGCCAAGTCTCAAGGAAGCGAACGCGGTTTTCGCGCGCGGCTCACTCTAAGGTCAGACCGGCTGCCTTTGGCCCGTATCAGACGAGCGAAGGATGGCTTCGATGAGGCGATGCACCTTCAGCGCCTCACGACCGGTTACCAGGGGATGGCGATGCTGCCCGATCGCCTCGAGGAAATCGGCGATCGCGGCGCGATGATGGTTGTGCGGAAAAGCCATCGGGTCGGCGCCGGCGCCACCGCCCGCGGCTTCGTCAGCCGCTGAAAATTCGCTGCCGTCGTGGAACTGAACCGACAGCCGTGTTCCGTCGAGACGCGCCATACCCATGGTGCCGATGATGTCGATCGCGTCGGGCTGACCCGGATAGGCGCAGGTGGTGGCGCTGATCGAACCGATGGCGCCGTTTTCGAATCGTATGGCGCCCATCGCCAGGTCTTCGGTTTCCATTTTGTGGATCGGGCTGGTCGTGCAGTAGGCGATCGTCTCGACCGGCAGGCCGGCGAGTGAAATCAGGAGATCCAGCGTGTGGATCGCCTGCGTGAGCAGGACGCCGCCGCCGTCGCGCGCCTTGGTGCCGCGTCCCGGCTGGTCGTAGTAGCTCTGCGGCCGCCAATTGTGCAATCGTGCCGACGCGCTGACCAAGGTGCCGAGGCGGCCTTGTCTCATGATATCGGCGAGCGCCAGGCTGGTCGGTCGAAACCGGTGCTGCAACACGATGCCGAGCTTGACCTTTGCCCTTTCCGCCGCGGCGACCAGGGATTCGGCGCGTTCAAAGCTCGTTTCCAGCGGCTTTTCGAGAAGGGTGTGCTTGCCCGCCAGGGCCGCGCGCCGGACCAGTTCCAGATGCGTGTTGGGCGGCGTGAGCAGCAGCACGGCGTCGATCGACGCGTCGTTGAAGATGGTTTCGGCATCGTCGCATGTAGGGAAGCCGTAAGTTTCGGCGAAGGCTTTTCGGCGCGCCGGAGTGGGGCTGAACGCTGCCGCCACCTCGACGCGATCACTTAGATCCGCCAGGCTCTTTGCATGCGGTGCCGCGGCCATGCCGAGGCCGATGATGGCGAGGCGTGTCTTTGCCATGCTTCTCAATACCCGAATGTATCGATGGTGCGCATGATGCCGCGCAACTCGGCCAACCCCTTAAGGCGGCCGATGCAGGAATAGCCCGGGTTCACTTGTTTGCCGATGTCGTCGACGATCGCATGGCCATGGTCGGGCCGCATCGGGATTTCGAAGTCTTCGCGTCCTGCTGCCTTGCGCCGGCGTTCCTCGGCCATCAGGAGGGCGACGACGCGGACCATATCGGTGTCGCCCTCGAGGTGCTCGGCTTCGTGGAAGGAGCCGTCGGCTTCCTTGGTGACGTTGCGCAGGTGCGCGAAATAGACGTCCGAAGCGAACTCGTCGGCCATGGCGACTAGGTTGTTCTGCGCGCCTGCGCCGTAAGAACCGGTGCACAGCGTCAGCCCGTTCGACGAGGAGCGGATGGCGGCAAGCAGGGCGCGGGCATCGGCCGCACCCGAAACGACGCGGGGCAGGCCGAAGATCGGGAAGGGCGGGTCGTCGGGATGGATGGCGAGTTTTACGCCGGCCTCCTCCGCGACGGGAACGATCTCGCGCAGGAATGCGAACAGATTTTCGCGCAGGCCGTCGGCCGAGAGGTCGCGATAGACGTCGAGCGCCCTGCGGAAGCTCTCGCGGTCGTAGATGAATTCGCGCGCAGGCACCCAGCCGATCAGGTTTTTCTCCAGCCGCACGAGGTCGCTTTCGCTCATCGTTGCGAGCCGCTTGCGGGCGGCCTCGATGCGCTCGGCCGGATGTTCGTTTTCCGCGTTGCGGCGCTTCAGCACCAGGACATCGTAGGCGCAGAACTCGACAATATCGAAGCGCAGCGCGGTGCCGCCGTGCCACATGGGATAGTCGAGGTCGGTGCGTGTCCAGTCGGTGATCGCCATGAAATTGTAGCAGACGGTCTTGATGCCGGCCGCGGCGACGGCGCGGATGGACGCCTTGTAGTTCTCGATCAGTTCGTGAAAGCGCCCCGTACGCGTCTTGATATCCTCGTGGACGATGATGCTTTCGACCACTGACCAGGTGAGGCCGGCCGCTTCGACTTCGGCTTTGCGTTTGCCGATCTCGTCGTCCGGCCAGGCGCGGCCGTCGTTCAGATGATGCAGGGCAGTGACGATGCCTGTCGCACCGGCCTGCCGGACATGGGAAAGCTTCACCGGGTCGTCGGGACCGAACCAGCGCCAGGTCTGTTTCACGCTGCGGAATCCTTTTCGGCAAGTTCGGAAAGGGCAACGGAAGCACCCTTTCGGCGGATGGTTTCGAGATGATCGGCTGCTGCCGACATGAGGCGTTCGCGGTTGTTCTGGTCCTTGGCGAAACCCGCGGCATCGAAAACGCGGCGCACTGTTTCGGCTGCCGAAAACTCGCCCGCGGCGATATCGGCAAGCGGTCCGTCCAGCGGGTCGCTGAAGAGCCCGATGGACAGCTTGCCGCCGCGCGCCTCGCAAGCGGCAATCCACGCTGCAACGACCAGCATCAGGTGCGTGACCGGCGTGTTTTCGCCGGCTCGATCCAATGCCGAGGCAATGACGCGTTGCGGCAGCTTCTGGCTGCCGTCATTGGCGATCTGGGCGGTGCGGTGCTGAAGCGATGTGTTGGCGTAGCGGTTGGCGAGTTTTTCGATGTAGGCTTGCGGATCGAGCCCGGCGCCTTTGGGCAGGGTGGGGATGGTCTCGGCCCAAAGGTTGCCGACAAATCTTCTGATCGCCGGATCCGCGAAGGCCTCGGCCACGGTTGCATGGCCGAGAAGCAGACCGAGATAGGCGATCGCCGAGTGCGAGCCGTTGAGCAGCCTGAGTTTCATGTCCTCGAACGGCCGCACGTCCTCGACCATGGTGACGCCGAATTTTTCCCAGTCCGGGCGACCGGCGGTGAAGTTGTCCTCGACTACCCACTGGCAGAACGGTTCGGTCATCACCGGCCACGCATCGTCGGCGCCAAGCCGCTCGGATACCCGCGCCCGGTCTGCATCCGTGGTCGCCGGCACGATGCGGTCGACCATGCTGGACGGAAACGCCACTTCGCCGGTGATATGAGCTTCGAGTTCCGCGTCGCGCTCGGCGGCGAATTCCAGCAGAAGCCGCCGAAGCGTCGCTCCGTTGGCAGGCAGGTTGTCGCAACACAGCACGGTGAAGGGAGGTGTCCCCGCCGATCTCCGGCGGGCAAGTCCCTCTGCGAGGAAGCCGTACAAGGTCTTCGGCCGGTCGGGATTGGACAGGTCCCAGGCGACATCCGGATGCCTGGTGTCGAGATCGCCGGCGGCATTGCGCAGGTAGGCTTTCTCCGTCACGGTCAACGTGACGATGCGGATGCGGGGATCGATTAGGGCGTCGAGCAATGCCTCGGGATTTTCCGGCGCAACCAGCACCGAGACGATGGACCCGACGACACGCAGACCTTCATGTTCTCCGTCGCGAACGGCGAGCGTGTAGAGCCCGTCCTGCGGCCCCAGCGCGTCGCGCGTGTCGGTGCTGCGCAGGGAGGCGCCGACAATGCCCCAACCGGTCTCGCCGGCAGCGAGGCAATCCTCGACATACGCGGCCTGATGCGCCCGGTGAAATGCGCCGAGGCCAAGATGCACGATGCCGGGAACAACCGCGCTGCGATCGTAACGCGGGCAGGCGACGGGAGCGGGAATTGTGGTGAGCGTGTTGCTGGAAAGCCGGTGGCGCATAATGGATATCAACCGGCGCACGATGTGAGCAGTGTCAAAAGATTCCTCCTGCCGCCCATCCTCGTCGGCAATCCTGCCTACAACGGTTCGGGAGCGCGTGCAACAAAGTCATCATACAACAATCTATTTTTTGTATGTTGACATTATCAGTCGCTCGCCCTAGCCATTGTCGCGCCGAGGGAGGAGCGGCACGTTGGCATGAGCATGCTCATCGATCCCGATCTGCTGTTTCCGGCCGAAGAGCGCACACGCTCGATCGCGCGAAAGCTTTATGCCGAGGTCAAAGGCCTTCCGATCGTCAGCCCGCACGGGCATACCGATCCCAGCTGGTTTGCGCTCAACGAACCTTTCCCGGACCCGGCACGCCTGCTGATAGTACCCGACCACTATATTTTCCGCATGCTGTTCAGCCAGGGCGTACGCCTGGAGGATCTCGGCGTGCCCACGCTCGATGGTTCCCCGGTCGAAACCGATGGCCGGAAGATCTGGCGGCGTTTCGCCGAAAACTATCATCTCTTCCGCGGCACTCCGACCCGCATCTGGCTGGATTATGTTTTCTCCGATCTGTTCGGCATTTCCGAACCGCTGACCGCGAAGACCGCGGACGCGCATTACGACACCATCGCCGAGCATCTGCAGCGTGACGATTATCGTCCGCGCGCGCTATTCGAGCGGTTCAACATCGAAGCGATCGCCACCACCGAAGGCGCGCTCGACGATCTCAAATGGCACGCCATGATCCGCGACAGCGGCTGGAAGGGACGTGTCATGACCGCTTATCGGCCGGATTCGGTCGTCGATCCGGATTTCGAAAATTTTGGCGAAAACCTCGACCGTCTTGGCGAAATTACCGGCTGCGACACGGGAAATTGGCGAGGTTATCTGGATTCTCACAGATCGCGGCGGGCTTTTTTCAAGTCGTTCGGCGCCACGTCGACCGACCATGGACACGCAACGGCGGAGACCGCGAACCTCTCGGATGCAGCTGCCGAGGAACTGTTCAACCGCATCCGGAGCGGTTCCGAGGACGAACGCGAGCGCCGGCTTTTCCGCGCGCAAATGCTGACCGAAATGGCGAAAATGAGCCTCGACGATGGGCTCGTTCTGCAAATTCACCCGGGGTCCTGGCGAAATCACTCGCCTTCGATGCTGAAGAAGTTCGGCCGCGACAAGGGTTTCGATATTCCCACCCGCACCGACTACGTGACCGCCTTGAAACCGTTGCTCGACGCCGTCGGCACCGAACCGGAGCTGACCGTCATCGTCTTCACGCTGGATGAAACGAGCTATGCACGCGAACTCGCGCCGCTGGCGGGGGTCTATCCGGCGCTGCGGCTCGGGCCGGCCTGGTGGTTCCACGACAGCCCGGAAGGCATGCGGCGTTTCCGCGAGATGACCACCGAAACCGCGGGCTTCTACAACACGGTCGGATTCAACGACGACACCCGCGCCTTTCCATCCATTCCGGCCCGTCACGATGTGGCGCGCCGGGTTGATTGCGCATTCCTTGCACGTCTCGTCTCGGAGCACAGGCTCCGCGAGGACGAGGCGCACGAGCTTGCGCAAGATCTTGCCTATACGCTCGCAAAAAAGGCGTACCGGCTCTAGTGGGCGAAAGCCCGACATTTGAAACGGGAGGAAACAATGCTGCATTTTTCGAAACTGGCGGGGGCCACGTTGCTGGCTGCCGCGCTGATGACGGGGACGGCGCTCGCGCAGACGGTGCTGAAATCGTCCGACACCCATCCGGACGGCTATCCGACGGTCGAGGGCGTCAAGTATTTCGGTGAGCTGGTGAAGGAACGCACCGGCGGCCGCTACTCGGTCGAAGTCTATCACTCGGCCCAGCTCGGCGAGGAAAAGGACACGATCGAGCAAGTGCGCTCGGGCGTCATCGAGCTCAACCGCGTCTCGATGGCACCGTTCAACGGTACGGTGAAGGAAACGATCGTTCCGGCGTTGCCCTACATCTTCCGATCGGAAGACCACATGCACAAGGTGATGGATGGTCCGATCGGCGACCAGATCAAAGCGGCGTTCGAGCCAGCCGGTCTCGTGGTGCTCGCCTTCTACGATGCGGGCGCGCGCTCCTTCTACAACAAGACCAAACCGATCAACTCGGTCGCCGACATGGCGGGCCTGAAGTTCCGCGTCATCCAGTCCGACATCTTCGTCGACATGGTTGCCGCGCTCGGTGCCAATGCCACGCCGATGCCTTACGGCGAGGTCTATTCGTCGATCGAGACCGGCGTCATCGACGGCGCCGAAAACAACTTCCCGAGCTATGATACCGCCAAGCATTTCGAAGTCGCCAAGAACCTCTCGCTCGACGAGCACACCATCCTTCCGGAGGTGTTCGTCATGAACAAGGCGGCCTTCGACAAGCTGACGCCGGAAGATCAGGAAATCTTCAAGCAGGCGGCGAAGGACTCGGTCGCCAAACAGCGCGAGCTGTGGGCGGCCAAGGTCGGTGAATCGCGCAAGAAGGTGGAAGAGGCCGGCGCGCAGATCACCACGCCGGAAAAGCAGGGATTCATCGATGCGATGAAGCCGGTTTACGAGAAGCACGTCACGGATGATGTGCTGAAGAAGATGGTCGCCGACGTCCAGGCGGTGCAGTAACCAGCGATAGGATGGGCCGGTCCGTCCGGTCGGCCCATCCTGCAATTCAGGAGCAGCGCATGTCCGCGACGCTGGAAAAAACGGGTCGATTTCTGTCGAAGCTTAACCAGCTGGCGCTTTGGGCGGCCGGCATCGGCCTCGTGCTGATGACCATCTTCGTCGCCTGGCAGGTGTTCTGCCGTTACGTGCTCAACGATTCGCCAAGCTGGACCGAACCGGGGTCGGTCATGCTGATGAGCTGGTTCATCTTCCTCGGCGCTGCAGTCGGCGTGCGCGAAAACTACCATCTCGGCTTCGACGTGCTGCTGTACGTGCTGCCCAAGGGCGGCAAGAAATGGCTGCGCATGATCTCCGACCTCGTCGCCTTTGCCTTCGGCATCGGCATGATCTGGTACGGCGGCCAGCTTGTCGCGCTGACCTGGAACACCACGCTGCCGTCGCTCGGCATCTCGGGCGGCTGGGACTACGTTCCGCTGGTCGCGGGCGGCGCGTTTGTCGTGCTGTTCACTCTCGAACGCATCGTGCTGCGGCTCTCCGGCGCGCCGATCGACGATGCTCTCGACGAGTTGCCCCCGGCCGAAGTCGCCGCCGAACTCGATACAGCCAATTTGAAGGTCTGACGGCATGGAACTTTGGATATTGTTTGGCGTCTTCACCTTGCTGATGATCATCGGCACGCCGATCGCGTTCTGTCTCGGCGTGGCGAGCTTCGCCACCGTGATCTACATGGGACTGCCGCCGCTGATCGTGTTCCAGCGGCTGAACTCCGGCATGAGCGTGTTTTCGCTGCTCGCCATCCCCTTCTTCATCTATGCCGGCGACCTTATGGTGCGAGGTGGCATCGCGCAGAAGATCGTTGCCTTTGCCGCATCGCTGGTCGGGCATTTGCGCGGCGGGCTGGGGCAGGTGAACATCGTCACCGCCACTCTGTTTGGCGGCATTTCCGGCTCGGCGGTCGCTGAGGCGGCCGCTGTCGGCGGCCTGATGATCCCGCAGATGAAAGCGCGCGGCTACGGCGCCGACTACGCAGTGAACGTCACCTCGATGGCGGCACTGATCGCACTGCTTTTACCCCCCTCGCACAACATGATCATCTATTCGATCTCGGCGGGTGGGAAAATTTCCATCGCCGACCTGTTCACCGCCGGCATCATCCCGGGCCTGCTGTTGGCCGCAGCGCTGATGGTTACCGCCTATTTCGTCGCGCGCAGCCGAGGTTACCCGACCGAGCCGTTCCCCGGCTTTACCGCCATTGTGCATCTCGCTGCCGTGGCGGTTCCTGGCCTGCTTCTGATCGCTATCATCTTCGGCGGCGTGCGGTCTGGCATATTCACCGCAACGGAGAGTTCGTGCATCGCTGTCATCTACGCCTTGCTCGTCACGGTGTTCGTCTATCGGCAGATGAGCTGGGAAGGGTTCGTCCACGCCACCCACGGCGCCGTGCGCACGACTGCGATGGTGCTTCTCATCATCGGCATGGCGGCGGCCTTTTCGTGGCTGATGGCGTTCCTGAAGGTACCAGCCGCGCTGATCGCCTCGATGAACGCGGTCTCGGAAGATCCGCTGATCGTGCTTCTCCTGCTCAATGTGCTGATGCTTTTCCTTGGCACCTTCATGGACATGGGGCCGACGATCATCATCTGCACGCCGATCTTCCTGCCGGTAGCCCAGGCCTACGGCGTCGATCCCGTGCATTTCGGCGTCATCATGATCCTCAACTTCGGCATAGGGCTGAACACCCCGCCGGTGGGAGCGGTGCAATTCGTGGCCTGTGCCGTCGGCAAGATAAGCGTGTGGGAGGCCATGCGCTCGATCTGGCCGTTCTATGCTGCAGGACTGGTGGTTCTCGGGCTGGTCACGTACATCCCGGCGATCTCGCTGTGGCTGCCCAGCGTGTTCAAATAGGGATCGACATGGCCGACGCCGCGACCGACCAGCGCATCGAACGCAAACCAAAACTCTCCGAGCACGTGGTCGCAGCGTTGCGCGCGCAGGTGCTTGGCGGCGAGGTCGCGCCCGGACAGAAACTGCCGACAGAAAGCCAGCTCACCGAAACCTTCGGTGTCAGCCGTACCGTCATCCGCGAGGCGATCGCGTCGCTTGCCGCCGATGGGCTGGTCGAATCGCGGCAGGGGGCCGGCGTTTTCGTGCTCGAGCATTCTACCCTGGCCTTCGGCTCGATCAGCCAGGATATCAACAAGGTCAGCCAGGCAATCAATGTGCTCGAGGTCCGCATGGGCATCGAGATTGAAAGTGCCGGGCTGGCGGCGATCCGCCGGAACGCCGCACAGGAGGCGCTCATCCAGGAGGCCTTCTTCGAATTCGAGCGGTTGCTCAATCTCGGCGAGCCGACCGGCAAGGCGGACTTCGCTTTCCATCGCGAGATTGCTTCCGCGACCAACAATCCCTTCTACGTCGAAATACTCGACGCGCTCGGCGATCGCACCATTCCCTGCGACCGCAACTCACCCTGGTATTCGGTGGAAGTCTTGTCGACGGAATACCTGACCGGTCTTCAGCGCGAGCACTTGCTGATATTGAGAGCAATTTCCGCCGGCGATCCCCACGCCGCCCGCGATGCCATGCGCGCGCATCTGGTCGCCGCGCAGGATCGCTACCGCAAACGTCTGGCCAGCCAGCAGACGGAATACCTGGCCGCAAGCCCACGGGTCAGGACATTTTGACCATCAGGAAGAAGAGTTCAGACATGCCCGACACTACCGTTTTTTCATCGCGCTACGCGATCGACCCGAGCACGGCCGCCACGATGGGCACGGATGAATTGCGCCACAATTTTCATATTCCCGGCCTCTTCCAGCCCGGTAGCATCCAACTCACCTACACCCATTACGATCGTATGGTTGTCGGCGGCGCCATGCCGGTCGATGCGCCGCTGTTGCTTGAAGCCATCAAGCCGACCGGCACGAAAAACTTCCTCGACCGGCGCGAACTGATTGCAGTCAACATCGGCGGTGCCGGCAGCGTGAAAACAGGCAGCGACACGCACAAGATCGGCTCGCGCGACATGATCTATGTCGGCATGGGAACCGAAGCCGTCAGTTTCGCCTCGGATGATGCGGTGGCGCCGGCAAAATTCTATCTGCTGAGCGCGCCGGCCCATCACGCCTATCCGACCAAGCGGATCGGCATAGACGATGCTAAGCGCCTCGACCTCGGCAGCCAGCAGACCTCCAACGAGCGCTCGATCTTCCAGTTCATTCACCCGGATGGCGTCAAGACCTGCCAGCTTGTCGTCGGCATGACGCAACTGGCGCCAGGCTCGGTGTGGAATACCATGCCATGCCATGTGCACGACCGGCGCATGGAGGCCTATCTCTATTTCGACCTGGAAGAGACCGCGCGGGTTTTCCATTTCATGGGAGAGCCCGACGAAACCCGGCATGTGGTGATGAAAAGCGAGGAAGCCGTACTGTCGCCTGGCTGGTCGATCCATTCGGGGGCAGGGACCTCCAACTATGCCTTTGTCTGGGCGATGGCGGGCGATAACGTCGACTACACCGATGTCGACCAGGTTGCGATTGGAGATCTCCGGTGAGCGATCTGTCGGCATTCAGCCTGGAGGGCAAGCGGATCGTCGTTACCGGTGCCAACACCGGCATAGGGCAAGGGATAGCGGTTTCGATTGCCAGGGCAGGGGGGACGGTCGTCGGTGTCGGACGCTCCGCCATGGACGAGACCGCCGGGATCATCGCCGGCCTCGGCGGATCATTCAGCGAGGCGCGCTGCGACCTTGGCGACCATGCAGCGGCGCAGGCCATGCTGGACGAGCTTTGGGACAAGTCCGGCCCGATCGACGGGCTGGTCAACAATGCGGGCATCATATCGCGTGGCGATGCAGTCGATTTCTCCGAAGCCGACTGGGACAGCGTGATCGACGTCAATCTGAAGTCGCTGTTCTTCCTCTGCCAGACCTTTGGCAGGCGCGTGTTCGCCGAGCCGGGCCGTCGCGGAAAGGTCGTCAACATCGCTTCGATGCTGAGCTTCCAGGGCGGCATCCGCGTCGCATCCTATACGGCGGCCAAGCACGGTGTGGTCGGCGTTACCCGCATCCTCGCCAATGAATGGGCGGCCAAGGGGATCAACGTCAACGCCATCGCGCCGGGTTACATCGAGACCAACAACACAGCCATCCTGCGCGCCGATCCGGACCGCAGCGCGTCCATCCTGGCGCGCATTCCGGCCGGTCGCTGGGGCGGGCCGGAGGACATCGGCGACACGGCCGTGTTCATGCTGGCGAGAGCGTCGGACTACATGCATGGCGCCATCGTGCCGGTCGACGGCGGCTGGCTGGCGCGCTGAGGACACCACGAATGATCGACAACAAGATATTCTTCCGCGCCGGCGACGGTGAATGGACCGAAACTCCCGACGGCAACCGCCGACGTGTCCTGCTCCATACAGACGAGTTGATGATGGTCGAATTCGCCTTTGAAAAGGGCGGTGTCGGCGCGTTGCATTCGCATCCGCATGTACAGTCGAGCTACGTCGCCGAGGGGCGTTTCGAGGTGACGATCGACGGGCAGGCGCAGACGCTTTCGGCCGGCGACGGCTTCATCGTGCCGTCGAATTTGGTGCATGGCGTGAAGGCGCTTGAGGCCGGGCGGCTGGTCGATACGTTCACGCCGCACCGCGCCGATTTTCTGACCTGACGGCCGCGATTATTTCCGGGCTATACGCTCCAGCCATTCCTTGCCGACATTGCGGTCGCGGATGATCGACAAGGGATCCTGGCTGTCGAGGCGCGAGCAGATGCGATAGACTTCCAGTGCTTCGGCGCTCATTTCGCCGCGTTTGTAGAAATACATCGCCGCCGCATAGCGGGTGCGGCCGGACCACTCCTCGCCGAGCGGCGTGTTGACCAGCGCCCACTGCTCGGCAGCTTCCTTGTCTTCCGTATCAGACATTGGCAGGCGGGTTGGCGGTGCGACGTTCAAGCTTGATGAACGGGCGCGGCACGATCCTGGCGCGCTTCATCAGCCGTTCGTATTTCAGCTCGCGCATGGCATAGATCTCGACCCACAAATCATCGGTCACCGTGTCGCCATAGGGCCGCGACAGGCTTGCGATGGCGATGTTGCGCTTGGCCATCGGCGACCAGATCGCGGCGCTGACGAGACCTACTTCTCTCTTCTGCCGATGATAGACGATCGCATGCTCGGCGGGAATGTTGCCCTCGATCTCCAGCCCCACCAGCACATGTTTCATGCTGCGGTTGGCGCGCGCGGCGAGGATGGTGCGGCGGCCATTGAAATGCGGTTTTTCGGCATCGACCATGAAGCCGAGGCCGATCTCGTCGGGCAGGCGCAGCCGATCGCCGCGTATGGCATGTTCGGCGGTGACGAAATCGGCATTGGCGACGATCAGCCCCGCCTCGATGCGCGCCCGATTGAGTGCGGTGTAGCCAATGGCGCGGATGCCGTGCAGCCGCCCGACCTCGAATAGCCGATCCCACAGGCTAAGCGCCAGTTTTGCCGGAACGAACAGCTCGTAGCCGAGATCGCCGGTGAAGCCGGTGCGCGAGATCGCCACCATGCCGCTTTCATGAGGAAATTCAGCAAGATCGAAGATCTTTAGCTTCTCGACACCCGCGAAGCCGGCGTCGCGCAAGACAGCAAGCGACGTCGGGCCCTGCAAGGCAAGGCCGGCGACAGCTTCGGTCTCCTCTTCCACCATGACATCGAACCCGATGGTGCTGTCGAGCAGCCAAGGCAGGTGCCGTTCCTGGCAGCAAAGGCGGAAATGGGTCGGTGCCAGGCGAAAAAGCGTACCATCGTCCAGCACATGGCCGGCATCATCGCACCAGGCGGTGTAGTGGACACGGCCGGGTTTCAGCTTGCTAACGTCGCGCAGCGTGACGCGGTTGCAGAACGCTTCGGCGTCCGCGCCCTCTATGCGGTATTTCACCATCGGCGAGATGTCGAAGGCCGCCGCCTGGCTGCGGATGGTGAAATATTCGAGCTCTTCGTCCCACAGCGAAAGCGGCGCCTTGTAGCCCGCCCAGGTGTACCAGTCCTCGGTCTTCGCCAGCGCGTCAATGCGCGGCTGGAGGGGCGAGGGCAGGCGCAGCGTGCGGAAATGACCCTGCAGGGCCGCGCGGGGCGGCCGTGTTGAAGCATTGGTTTTCCGCGCAGTCTTCGCCATGGCTATGCTTTCATCGCGATGATGTGGCGCGCCGCGTTCAGCCCGGGAACGCCGGAAACGCCGCCGCCCGGATGCGATCCGGCGCCGCAAAGATAGAGCCCGTCGACGGGCGTGCTGTAGCCTGCGGCGCCCGAGACCGGCCGCGACATCAGCATCTGGTCCGCCTGCAATTCGCCGTGGTGCCAGTGGCCGCCGGGCATGCGATAGCGCTGCTCGATATCGAGCGGCGTCAGCAGTTCGGTATGGCGGATCGACTTGGCGATGCCTGGTGCATGGGCTTCGAGCTGCGCCATTATCGCATTGAGAAATTTGGGCTTTCCGGCTTCCCAGCCTTCCCCCAGCGCGTATGGTGCATACTGCACCACGGCCGACAGGACGCAGGCGCCGTCCGGCGCAAGCGACGGGTCGGCGAGGCTCGGCAGCGTGATTTCCATGACCGGTTCCGGCGAGAATTCCCCATACTTCGAAGGGTTGAAGGCGCGTTCGACATGATCGGTGGACGGCGCGATGACCAGCCGGCCGCGATGATCTTCGGTGCGCACGCCAAGAAATTCCGGCGGCCGGTCTAGCGCCAGATGGAGCTTGGCCGCATCGCCCATCATGCGGATATTCTTCACTTTCCGGACAAATCCGGTGTCGAGTTCGCGGCTTCCCACAAGACTGAAGGTGGAGGATGGGTTGATGGCGGAAACGATGGTTTTTGCGCGAATTTGCTCATCGTTTTGAAGAGCGACACCGACTGCACGGCCCTTTTCGACGAGAATTTTCGCAACTTCAGCGTTGGAGCGCACAACGATCCCCGCCGCGGACGCGGAAGCGCCCATTGCTGCGATGATCGCGCCCATTCCGCCTTTGGGCAGCAACTGGGCGCCGGGGACGCCGCCGATCTCCCCCGCCAGCCGGTAGTAAAGACCGAGGAGCGAAGTCGGGGAGCGCGGCCCGAGATGCGAACCGAGCACCGCATCGAAAGCGAGCAGGCCTTTCAGCCGGTCGTCCTCCAGGTGCTCGTCGAGCACGTCGGCGACATTCATGAGCAGCATGCGCAGGAAGTCGCGCATGTCCTCCTTGCCGAGCCGTTTGAGCGACAGCCCGGCCATCGCCAGTGCCGATGTCTCCGAGAGCGACATGTCGGCGAGATCCGGAGGACGGCGGGCAAGGAACGGCTTCAGGATGCCGGCGTAGCGGAAAAGCAGTGCGCGCAATTCGCGCCACGCTGCGGCCTCGCTGTCGGTTGCGCCGTCAAGGCTCTCGCCGTAGGCGCCGCGCAACACCAGCGGATCGTCCGTCGTCGAAAGCGCGACTGATGGCGTCGCTTGGCGTTCGAAGGCAAGACCATGCTTTTCCAGTTCGAGTATCTTGACGACCTCCGGATGCAGCCGGTTCAGCACATGGGCGATCGACGAAACGCGGAAGCCGGGGAAAAATTCCTCTGTGCGTGCCGCACCGCCGATCTCGCCTGCGGCTTCCAGAACGAGCACCTTCCGCCCGGCCCTGCCAAGGGTGGTGGCGGCGACGAGGCCGTTGTGGCCGCCACCGATGACGATAACATCAAATGACGTCATGGGCCGGGCTCATATGCTTGGTGCCGCGCTTCAGGTCGCGCAGGATTTCGGCGGCCGCGTTGTGCCCCGGCGCACCCATGACGCCGCCGCCGGGATGGGTGGATGAACCGCACATGTAGAGCCCGCCGACCGGTGAACGGTACTGCGCGTAGCCGGGCACGGGCCGGTTGAACAGCAACTGGTCGAAGGTCAGTTCGCCCTGGAAGATGTTGCCCTCGGTAAGGCCGACCTCGGCCTCGATCTCGCGCGACGTGCGGACCTCCATATGCACGATGCGATCGCGGAAACCGGGAGAGTATTCCGCAATCTGCGAGATGACGCTTTCGGCAAACCCGTCGCGGTCGGCGTCGGTCCAGTCGCGTCCGCCGACCTTCGGTGGAGCGTACTGGACGAAGCAGCTCATGAAATGTTTGCCCGGCGCGGCCATGGTCGGGTCGAGCGTGGTCGGGATCACCATGTCGAGGAATGGATCTGCCGACCATTTCCCGGCTTTCCAGTCGTCATAGGCGCGTTCCATGCGCTCGACGGAATCAGTGAAATGCATGTCGCCCCGGTAGCAGGGCGAATCCTTCGGCAGCGCCGGGAATTCCGGCATGGAATCCAGTGCGATGTTGACCTTGCCGGACGAGCCGCGGATCTTGAAGTTGCGGACGCGGCGCAGGAAGATTTCGGGCAGCTCCTTTTCCTCGACGAGCTTGAGGAAGGTGCGCTTCACGTCGGCATTGGAGACGACGAGCTTGCCATAGACCTCCTCGCCGCTGGCAAGCACGATACCGTTGGCCTTGCCGCTCTTGACCAGCACATGATCGACCTCGGCTTCGGTGCGAATGGTGCCGCCAGAGGCGCGGAAGGAATCCGCCAGCGCCTTTGTCACCGCTCCCATGCCACCGCGCGCGTAACCCCAAGCGCCGACCGAACCGTCGACCTCGCCCATGTAGTGGTGAAGCAGCACATAGGCGGTGCCGGGCGACATCGGCCCGAGTGCGGTGCCGATAATGCCCGAGAGCGCGAAGTTGGCCTTGATGACGTCGGTCTCGAAATATTCGTCGAGGAAATCGGAGATCGACATGGTCCAGAAGCGCAATGTCAGCGCCATTTCCTCGGCGCCTAGACCAGCGAATTTCCTGCCGAGATACATCAGCTCGCCAATGTCGCGCGGACGCAGGCTGGTTGGGTCCGGGGCCGTGCGCATCAGCAGCGGCTGGATGAAGCGGCATTGCCGCGTCACGTCGCGGGCATAGCGGTCATAGGCCTCAGCGTCGCGGGCGGAGAACCGCGCGAACTCGCGGCGATGCGCGTCATGGTCGCGGTAGTTGGCGAGATAGTCGCCATCGCGAGTGAACACCGCGCCGCCTTCATAGGAGATGACCTGAAGGCCGAAGCGCGGCAGTTCGAGATCGCGCATGATCTCGGGGCGAAACAGCGAGCAGACGTAGGAGCAATTCGAATAGAGAAATCCCGGTGTCAGTTCGCGGCTAGTCGCCGCGCCACCGACCCACGCGTTCTTCTCGACGACCAGCACATCAAGGCCTGCCCGCTGCAGATAGCAGGCGTTGACCAAGCCATTGTGGCCGCCGCCGATGACGATTGCATCCCATGTCTTCATATTTGTCGCTCGGCCCCTCTCCCTACCAAATCTGGCACGGGCGCCCGACTTCTGTCCAGTCATATTGAATGAATGTTCAACAAACCATGTTGCGTTTTCCGCAGTTCGGAGTAGGCTTTGAAGAAATTTCGGCATTGGGAATTGCTGATGATCGATGCCCATGGCGCAGGGCCGGAGTACGACGATACCGCGATCCGCTTTCTCGAGGCGCTGTGGGGCGAGGGCTACCTCTCGCCCGGCGGACCGGAGGAAGTCGATCGCGTGCTGCACGGGCTCTTGCTGGAGGGCAAGCGAGTCCTCGACGTTGGCTGCGGCTCAGGCGGCATCACGCTGCACCTGGTCGAGAAGCATGGCGCCGGCCACGCAACCGGTTTCGACGTCGAACTGCCGGTAATCGAAAATGCGCGCCGCCGCGCCGCTGAACAGCGTCTTTCCAGCAAGACCGATTTCGTCCAGGCGCCGCCCGGTCGGCTGCCGTTTGACGACGGCGTCTTCGACCTGGTGTTCTCCAAGGACGCGCTGCTTCACGTGCCGGACAAGGATGCGTTGTTCGCCGATATTTTCCGGGTGCTGAAACCCGGCGGCGTATTCGCTGCCAGTGACTGGCTGATCGGTCACGACGGACCGCCTTCGAAAGACATGGCCGACTACATTGCCGCCGAAGGCCTGTCGTTCAGCATGGCCTCGCCCGAACGCTATCGTCGCGCCATGCTGCTTGCCGGCTTCGTTGAAGTTACTGTCACCGACAGGAATGGCTGGTATCGCGACGTGGCGCGTGGCGAACTCGAGAGGCTGAAAGGCCCGCTCTACGACGTCGCTGCCGCCGCGGTGGGCCGCGCCTATGTCGACAAGAACATCAGAACCTGGGAGGCCATGCAGAAGGTTCTTGACAGCGGCGAACACCGTCCCACTCATCTGCGCGGACGAAGGCCGGAACAATGAGTCCCCGTCCGGCGGTGCTGAAGATGGATACGCTCATGAAATCGGCATTGCCGAAAGAGGCCGCCCAGGACAACGAGAAGCGCGGCCGCAAGGCCTCCAAGGAGGTCAGGCGGCTGCAACTGATCGAAGCGACGATCGATTCCCTTGCCAAGCGCGGCTATTCCGAAACCACCATGGCTGATGTCGCTGACGGGGCAGGGTTGTCGCGCGGCATCGTGAATTTCCATTTCGAGAGCAAGGAAAAGCTGCTCGTCGCTACGCTGCAGCATATGTACGACGAATATTCGGCACATTGGCGCGCCGCCCTGCTGAAAGCCGGCGACGATCCGGCGCGCCAGCTTCGTGCGCTGGTTGCCGCCGATTTCGATCGGTCGATATCCAACAAGCGCAAGCTCGCCGCATGGTGCGCCTTCTGGGGCGAGGCCAAGTCGCGGCCCACCTATCAGGCTCTCTGCGGGGCTCGGGATGCGGCCTACCAGAATGTCTTCATCGATCTCTGCCGGAAATTGAAGGAAGAGGCCGGCTACGATTTTGATCCTCAGGGGACGGCCCTGGCGTTGAGCGCCATGCTGGAAGGGCTGTGGCTGAGGCTGATGATGGGAACCGAGGACGTGACGCGGGAATCCGCCCTTCAGGCGGCTTTCGAGTTTCTCTCCCTGGCATTCCCCAAGCACTATCCGGGGCAAACCCGCAGCGAACGAAATGTGGGATAGGCAATCAACAAGAACAGGGAGCACTTGAAATGAGAGGAATCAACAGACGAACGGTATTGGTCTTGACGGTCGCGCTTTCGGCTTCGGTGGCGCCCATGGCATTCGCCGAAGATGCGGAACTGACGGTATTCGACTGGTCCGGCTACGAGGCACCGGAGTTCCACCCGGGCTATATTTCAAAGAATGGCGATTCGCCGACATTCACCTTCTTCGGCGACGAGGAGGAAGCCTTCCAGAAGATCCGCTCCGGCTTCAAGACCGACCTTGCCCATCCCTGCTCTCAGAGCGTGGTCAAGTGGCGCGAGGCGGGTCTGCTGGAGCCGCTGGACACCTCCAAGATCGAAGGCTGGAAGGATATGAACCCCGCCATCATGGCGATGAAGGACCTGGCCACCACGGCCGACGGCACGGCCTGGTTCATGCCCTGGGACTGGGGCAACACCCTTTTGACCTACAATTCGGAGAAGGTCGATCCGGCGGACATCAAGTCGCTGAAATCGCTGGCCGACCCGAAGTTCAAGGACCGTGTTTCGATCGGCGACAATGTCGACGACGCCTATGCGCTTGCCTCGCTCGCCATCGGGCTAAAGGACTGGACGCAAATGACCGACGCGCAGTTTGCCGAGGCCTCCGCTTTCTTGCGCGAGGTGCACAAGAACGTTCGTCTCTACTGGACCGACAACACCGAGATCGTGCAGGCGATGAGCGGCGGCGAGGTCGATCTCGCCTGGGCGTGGAACGACGCGGCGGTGCAATCGGCGCTTGCCGGCGCGCCGATCAAATCGACGCGCGATACGGCAGAAGGCTTGTCAACCTGGGTCTGTGGTTACGTCCGCCTCAAGGGCGCGCCGGGCAATGCCGACAAAGCCTACGACTACCTGAACGCGATCAACGCACCGGAGGTGGCGAGCTTCCTGCTGTCGGATTGGGGCTATGGCCATGCCGACGCCAAGAGCATGGCGGCGATCGATCCGGCCGTGGTCGCAGCACAGGGTTATGCCGACGTCGACAAGTTCGTCGACAAGACGCTGTTCCAGTCGCCCGTGCCGAGCGAACTCAAGCAGAAGATGATCGCCGAGTTCGAGAAGATCAAATCGGGGTATTGATCCTTCGGCAAGCTCAGGATGAGGTGAGGACGCTTGTCGGCCTCACCTGTCCAACCAGTTACTGCGGTTTGCATCTCCCGTCGGGGAGATGCATCGTTTCAATCCGCCATGGCAACCAGGGCATCCGGATCGTAGGCGAGCCGGATCGCGGCGCCGACCGGGATGTCGTCGGCGCCGAAATTGTTTGTCTCCGAAACCGACAGCGGCTTTTCAAGGCCGGGAACCTCGACGATCAGGTGGGTTATCTCGCCGAAGTAATGGCGGTCGACCACCTTGCCGGTGACCTGGTGACTGCTGGTGGCGTCGTCCCACAGGACACGCAGACGTTCCGGCCGGATGCCGAGGGTCGCTGCCTTGCCGTTGCGCACGAAGGCCTGCGGCTTGTCGGTCTTCACGCGGCCGAAACCGTGGGTCTCGACGATGATCGAAGCGCCGCTCTCCTCGACGATCTCGGCCTTGACGAAATTCATGCCGCCAAGGAAATCGGCGACCTGCCGGTTGACGGGGCGCTGGTAGATTTCCTTGGGTGCCGCGACCTGCGCGATCCTGCCGCCGAACATCACGGCGATGCGGTCCGACATGGCAAGCGCCTCGTACTGGTCGTGGGTGACCAGTACGAAGGTGATGCCGACCGCCTGTTGCAGCCGGCGCAACTCCACCTGCATCTGCTCGCGCAGCTTCTTGTCGAGCGCCGAAAGCGGCTCGTCGAGCAGCAGCACCTTCGGCCGCATCACGAGCGCGCGGGCGAGTGCGACACGCTGGCGCTGGCCGCCCGAGAGTTCGGTGGCGCCGCGGCTGCCGAGGCCCGAGAGCGATACCTGCGCCAGGGCCTCCTCGACGCGGCGCTTTTCTTCGCCGGCGTCGAGCCGCAGGCGCTTCAGCCCGTAAGCGACATTCTGCGCGACGTTGAGATGGGGGAAGATCGCGTAGCTCTGGAACACCATGTTGGTGGGTCGGCGATTGGCGGCGATGCCATCCATCGGCTGGCCGTCGATGGCGATGCTGCCGCTGGTGGGGGTATCGAAACCGGCGATCATCCGGAGCAGCGTGGTCTTGCCGCAGCCGGAAGGGCCAAGCAGCGAGAAGAACTCGCCCTCGCGGATGCTCAATGAGGTATCGTCCAGCGCCTTGAAGGCCCCGTAGCTGCGGGTGACGCCGGCAATCTCGATCATCGGCCTGTCAGACAAAGGCACCCCCTGCGTTCTGGGTACGGCGTGTCGCGCGCCGCCGCATGATTTCGGCGAAGGTGAGGAGAATGAACGAACCGACCAGCAGCAGCGTGCCGAGCGCCAGCACGCCGGGAAGTTTCGCCGCGAAACGCAACTGGCCCCAGATGTAGACAGGCAATGTCGGATCGGTGCCGGTGAGGAAGAACGCCATGATGAACTCATCGAGCGAGATGGTGAAGGACACGAGCAGGCTCGAAATGATCGCCGGCGCCACCATCGGAAGCGTCACCCGGCGGAAGGTGCCAAAGGCGGTTTCGCCGAGATCGGCGGACGCCTCCTCCAGGCTGCGGTCGAAACCCTCGAAGCCGGAGATCAGCACCGTGACCGAGTACGGCACGCAGATCAGCACATGGCCGAGCACCACGGTGAACAGGGACAGGCTGAGGCCGAGCTGCAGCAGCACCAAAAGCAGCGATACCGCGACGATGATTTCGGGCAGCACCAAGGGCGCCATGATCAGCCCGCTCACCGCGCGCTGCCCGGCAAAGCGGTAGCGGGTCATGGCGCGCGCGGCGCAGATGCCGAGCATGGTGCTGACGATGGATGCCGCCACGCCGACGACCAGGCTGTTCCAGGCTGCGTCGAGCAGCGCCGGCGTGTTGGGCAGGCTTTCGTACCATTTCAGCGTCAGCCCGGTGAGCGGGAATTTCGGGATCGCCGAGGTGTTGAAGGAGAACACCGGCAGGAGCAGGATCGGCAGATAGAGAAATCCGATATAGAGCGCCGCGTAGACCGGCAGCCAGTTGGTCAGCAGCCTGCGGACGGCGGTCATCGCGCGCGCCTCGCGGCCCATCGCAGGATGAAGACGGTGATGCCGGCCATCGCCGTGACGATCACCATGGTGGTCACCGAAAGCGCGGCACCGAGCGGCCAGTTGGAGGCCTTGCCGAACTGCGCCTGGATGGCGTTGGCGATCATGACACCATCCTTGCCGCCGACCAGACGCGGCGTCACGTAGTCGCCGACCGTCGGGATCATGACGATCATCAGTGCGGAAATGACGCCGGGCATCGACAGCGGCAAGGTGATGCGCAGGAAACGGCGGATCGGCCCATCGCCGAGGTCGGTGGCCGCTTCCAAGAGCGTGCGGTCGACCTTTTCCAGCGAGACGAAGATCGGCAGGATGGCGAAGGCCGCCCAGGCATGGGTCAGCGTGATGATGACGGCGGTGGTGTTGTAGAGGAAGGCGGTCGAGGGTTCGTCGATGACGCCGAGGCCCATCAGGCCCGAATTCAGGACGCCGCCATAACCGAGGATGACCTTCCACGACATCACCCGGAGCAGATAGCTCGTCCAGAACGGGATGGTGATCAGGAACAGCCACAGATTCTTGCGGCTGCCGCCATGGAACGAGATGAAGTAGGCGATCGGATAGGCCAGGATCACCGTGACGAAGCTGACCACCAGCGAGATGTAGAGCGAGCGGAACAGGAGATCGCGGTAGATCGGCTCCGTCAGCGTCACCCGGTAATTCTCGAGCGTGAAGGTGCGGTCGATGGTGAGGTAGTTCTGCGTCCAGAAACTATGGGCGATGACCACCAGGATCGGCACGGCGAGCAAGACGAGGGCGTAGAGGAAGGTCGGACTGATCAGGGCCATGCCCTGCGCCTGTTCGGATTGCAGAAGAGGGCCGCCGCGGCTGCGCGTTGCGCGCAAGGGCGGCGAACCTTCTGCAGCCGCCGTCATTGCAGGGCTCCGGGTGCGGGCTCGATCCCACGTGCTGAGAGTTCCGCCATGCAGCATCCCATTGAACGGTGCCGGTTCGCCAGTTCCCGTTGGCTGCCGACTTTCTTCATCATGAGCGCATACGGCGATTGAAATCAAGCGCTATTTCTGTGATATTGATTGAACGGACATTCAAAATAAGCTCAGCAAGGCGTGTTTAGCGGGCTGGCCGGCGTTCGGAAATTCCAAGCAGGCGAGCGAAATACGAGGTGATCCCATGGCGGCACTAAGAGAGACCAGAACCGGTGCGAATGCGCCTTCCGCGCGGGCGGAAAGCGGCGATGCGGTCGAACGCGCCAAGCGGCATCTGGTGCAGCCCTGGCCGCTTGCCGGCTCCATTGGAACGGAGGCACGCGCGCTGATCGGCGAAGGCGAGGGCATCTACATCACCGACGGCGACGGCAAGCAGCTGATCGACGGGCCGGCCGGCATGTGGTGCGTCAATGTCGGCCACCGCCGCGAGGAGCTCGCCCGGGTAATGTACGACCAGGCGATGGCGCTGTCCTACAACACGCCATGGTACACGATGAACGCGCCGTCGGCGGAACTCGCGCAGCGCATCGCGGCTTACGCGCCGGGTGATCTCGACCACGTATTCTTCACCACCGGCGGTTCGTCGGCTGTGGAGACGGCGCTGCGCTTCATGCAGTTCTACAACAATGTGCGCGGCCGCCCGGAAAAGAAGCTGATCCTGAGCCGCGGCGGCGCCTATCACGGCTCGACCTATCTTTCCGCATCGCTGAACGGCCGGCCGCGCGACCGCGACTGGATGGACGGCGCCGACGAGCTGATCGTCAAGCTGTCGTCGCCGAACCCGTTTCGCCGGCCGGCTGGCCTGAGCGTCGAAGCGTTCGCGGATTTCCTGGTCGATGAATTCCGCGACACCGTCGCCCGGGTCGGCGCCGACAGGATCGGCGCCTTCGTCGGCGAGCCGGTGCAGGCTTCCGGCGGCGTCATCGTGCCGCCGGACGGCTACCTGAAGCGGATACGCGAGATCTGCCGGCAGAACGATATTCTCTACGTCTCCGACGAGGTGGTGACCGCCTTCGGTCGTCTCGGCCATGTCTTTGCATCGGAAGAGGTGTTCGGCATCGAACCCGACATGATCACCTTCGCCAAGGGCGTCACTTCGGGCTATTTCCCGCTCGGCGGTGTGGTGATCTCGGCGCGTCTGATGGAAGAATTGCGGCGCTCCAACCACCCGGACGCGATGTTCGGCCACGGGCTGACCTACACCAGTCACCCGGTCGGCTGCGCGGTGGCATTGAAGAATCTCGACCTGCTGGAAGGTGGCGTGCTCGATCATGCCCGCAAGGTCGCGCCGTATTTCCAGGCGCAGCTGAAGACGCTGGAAGAACTGCCGCTGGTCGGCGAGGTGCGCGGCGCCGGCCTGATGGGTTGCGTGGAATGCGTCGCCGACCGCGAGAGCCGGGATCCCCTGCAACTCGACAAGGATGTCGGAAAACGCATCGACGCGCATTGCCACGAGCTCGGCCTTCTGGTGCGGCCGCTGATCAACATGTGCGTGATGTCGCCGCCGCTGATCATCACCAAGCAGCAGATCGACGACATGGTCGGCATCCTGCACGAGGGTATTTCGCGGACGATGGAGGATTTGCGGCGGGAAGGGGTGTGGAGGGGATAGAAGCGAATAGCGAGTAGCGAATAGATAAAAAAACCTTGCGCCTGATCGATTCCGTTGATCTGTCGCTACTCGCTATATTTAAGCTTGCGATCTCAGCGCCTCGTTCAAATTCCAAATATCCTTCTCGTCGGGCGCGGTGTCGAGCCCGACGACCGGTACCAGCTTGCGCAGGTGGTCGTGGTGGGTGCGCACCCCATATTCGAGATCGGACAGGTAGAAGCCCGAGAAGGATTCCGACAGCATGGATTCGTTCGACCAGATGGTGAGCTGGACGTCTTCCTCCAGCGTCTCGCGGTCGATGCGATAGGCAAGATAGCGCGCCGCGGCCTGCTCGCGGCTCTCGTCGGCATAGCGGTAGACCGCGCCGCGCAACATGGTTTCGCCGGTCGACAGCGGGAACTCCTGGTAGAACTGGATCGATTCCGGCATCAGCGCCAGGGCGCCGTTCGGAAACAGGCCGTAATAGACCCACGCCTTGCGCAGGTTCTCCGGCAGGTTTGTCGGCTCGGGTGCCAGCTTGACATAGTTCTTCACGCTCCAGCGCCGCCCGGCATGCGGGTTGTAGGTGGCGAAAGACCGCGATACGCCGTTGACGAACGGCTCGTCGAAATAGGTCGCGCCGTAGAGATCCTGCAGGGCGGGATGCGCCATCGCAACGTGATAGCCCTCGTTGTCGACGTCGCGCACGGATTTCCAGTTGACCGGCGAGGTGTGCGACCAGATGCCCGTAGTCGGCACCATGTCGGCGACGCGGTAGTTGGCGATTTCGGCCTCGAACGGCGCCATGAGTTCGGCCACCGACGGCTGCGGCCCCTTGCGGAAGCGCACGAAGATCAGTCCCATCCAGATTTCGAGGTCGAGCGGCATCAGGCCGAATTCGGTCTTGTCGAGATCGGGGAAGGAGCGAGGGCGCGCAGCACCCCTCAGCGTGCCGTCGAGATTGTAGACCCAGCCGTGGAACGGGCAGACCAGCGCGTTTTTGCAGGTGCCCTTTTCGTCGGCGACGACCCGGGAGCCGCGATGGCGGCAGATGTTGTGGAAGGCGCGCACGACGCCGTCGGCGCCGCGCACGATCAGCGCGCGTTCGCCGACCACGTCCATGGTCAGGTAATTTCCGCGGTCAGGCACGTCCGACACATGGCAGGCGATCTGCCAGTGGTTGCGGAAAACGTGCTCCTTTTCGACCTCGAGCAGGGCCGGGCTATGGTAGCACCAGCCCGGCAAACCCCTGCGATCCCAATCGTTTGGGACCGCCACATCGCGAACGTGCCGGTTCATCTTCATGGCTCTTACTTATTGAATGTTCATTCAATATAAGCACGGTTTTTGTTGCTGGGCAAGGGTTTGGGGATTTTTCCGCTATTGAACGACATCCACAAAGGGCGCATGGCGTCCCCACGACATGCTGTCCGACTGGACCGCTTTCGCGGCGTCTATCCGCCGAAGGCTGGGGCCAAATCGCCAATATTCGTGACCACGAGATCACGCCTAACGAGCGTTTCTGGTTGATCAGGATCGCATCTTGGATTCGGATCCGGCTCCAATGCTTGAGCGGATGCAAAAGCTCCGGATGATTTTCCAGACTCAAGTCTCGTGCCCAGTCAGCACTCGCGGACAACGCTGGCGACAAGGCGGTCGGTCGTAGCATCATATCGGTTGCCGCTGGACCACGATCTCTGAACGGCTACACGGCCGTCCAGCCCGTAGTGGCGGATGATCTCGTGCGAATTTGGTCGCTTTGTCAGCAGGCGCCAGGAATGTTTTCCTCGGCTTTATCCACGTCTCGGCCAACGCGCGCATAATGCTCTCCGAACTGGTTGGAGGGGTTGATGGACTGGACGATGGAGGATCACAGGCAAGCGCTCAGGCGCATCGCGGTTGTGCTCGTCGCCCTGGCCGAGCTGGCCGAGCGTGTGGCCGGCAGCCCGCTCCCTGTCCGCGATTTCATGCTCTGGATCCTGCGTCGCGCCGAGTCCGTCGCCCTGGAGTTCGTCACCACCGGGTTGCAGATGACCGGCGCGCCCGCCGCGCCGATAGCCCTTCTACAGGCCGGCGACCGGTCGGCGGAGGCGATGCGC
Organism: Mesorhizobium sp. ZC-5; assembly: GCF_025753855.1. Classification (GTDB taxonomy): domain Bacteria; phylum Pseudomonadota; class Alphaproteobacteria; order Rhizobiales; family Rhizobiaceae; genus Neomesorhizobium. Next base: position 149,222 of record NZ_JAOWPT010000011.1, on the reverse strand, counting down.
CTCGCTTTGTGCTTTCGCGCGCTGGCCGCGGCGCTGACGGGTCTCGCCACACAGGCCGGGCGGCTCGCCGATGATTGGGTTCCTGACCGGCAGGCGGGCGTGTTCGCCGGTTGGGCGTTGTTCCGTAGTTCTGCGGTCTTTCCTTCGCGCCGCGCGTCAGGCACGAACGGGCAACACGGCATGCTTCGGGGCGCCACAAACCGTCCCGACACGTCGTGATCGTCCGGCGTTCGACGGGAAGCGGGAAAAGACGACGGCTTCTCGGCCGGCCGGCGAACGGGAGCTATGTGGAAAAAAGAGATGGCTGGGGAACCTGGATTCGAACCAGGACTAACGGAGTCAGAGTCCGTGGGTCTACCGTTAACCTATTCCCCAGCAGGCGGTCATTACCCGCTGGCGTCGGCACCAAAGTGTCCGCGCGGCCTGCGTTTTAGCCATGGACCCGAAATAGTCAAGGGATTGTTCGGCTTCAAGGTAGCAAGGGGTGGAGACGTGCCGTGGAAATTGCCGGTGCAGGTTCGGCAACTGCACCGTACTGATCGCGTCGATGCGGATGTCGAAGGGTGGGATCAGGCAGGATCCGGTGGTTTTGTGTCGATGTCCACGGGCAGCGGCCGTGACCATTGCTGGGCGAATTGCGAGCGCTCGAAGACCAGCACGACGACCAGCGCCAAAGCCAGCGGGATGATCAGGTAGAACAGGCGAAAGACGAGCAGGGCGGCGAGCACGCCCACCGGATCCATGTCGGACAGCCCCGACAGAAAGACGATCTCGAGCACGCCGAGCCCGCCCGGCGCATGCGAGATCTGCGCCAGCGAAAACGAGGCGATGAAAACGCCGAGTACCGTGATGAACCCCGGATTTCCGGCTTCGGGCAGAGCGAAATAGATGATCGAGGCGGCCCCCAGCAGCTCCAGCGGGCCGATGATGAGCTGCCTGGCGACGATCGGCAGGCGCGGATAATGGATGGCGAGGCCGCGGATGTTCAGCGGGTTCAGGTGCAGCCAGCTGCAGAAGACATAGAGCGCGACCAGGCCGAGCAGAAAGGCGCCGATCGCGAACGCCACGATCGGCGGCGTGCCTTCAATGTAGCGGTGGATGAGTGACGGTTCGAGCACCAGCACGAAGCCGGCGAGCACGATGGTCGCGAGAACGAAGGTGAACCAGCAGACGGCGACGAGGATGCCGACCTCCGATGCGGTCAGGCCCTTCGACCCGTAGGCCCGGTAGCGGATGACCGCGCCTGAAATGACGGAGCCGCCGATGTTGTGGGAAAGCGCATAGGTGGTGAAGGAGCACAGCGAGATGAACAGCCACGACACCTTCTTGCCGATATGCAGAAGCGCGATGTGGTCGTAGCCGGCGAGCGCCGCGTAGGCGACGACCGAACCCAGCGCCGCGAGCAGCCATTGGTGCAACCGGATGGCGGCGAGCCCGTCACCGACATCGTCGAGCGAAATGCCGCGCAGTTCCTTGTAGAGCAGCCATACCGAAAGCGTGACGGCGAGAAGGCCGATGGCCGGCCAGATATAATCCTTCCACTTCATCCCGTGCGGGTCGCTCCTGTGCCCTGGAGCATCGCTCGCCATTGCCGACGCGCAAGATGCCCGAGGTCGTTGAGTTACGCATCGCGGTCCGGAAACTGTTGCCGATTTCCGGGCCGATGCGACAGTGACCGAATCGTCAGCACGTGGTTAAACGCACCCCTCCGCAGATAGAACCGTTTTCTTCGCTGGCAATCAAATCGGAATTTCAATCCTGCGCGCGGAGAGGCTCGATGCGGGTCAATTCTGCAAAAGCAGGGCTTGGTGATTGCGACCGGCGCTGGTACGTTGACGGCAACGAAGAAAACATAAAGCGCGTGCAGCGTCCGTTATGGTTCGCGCGGCGCCAGAAGGAACAAGAAGGTGAAGGACCCCGATACCGGCGTGTTGCCGGAAAATGGGGCGTCACGGGGCTTTCCGCCGCACGACGGCGCGAGTCCGTCCGCCAATCCGATTATTCCTGCCCGACCGGCGGAGGGCTGGTCCGGCAACGGACAGGCGCTTGGCGCGATCCCGAACGACAAGCCGAAATGGAAGAAGCGCCGCAAGCGCCGGCGCGGCCGCAAGGTTTTCGTGCGCGACGGCGTGCCGCAGGGACTGCCCGCGAAAGATGCGCCGTCGGTTGAGGAACCGCCTACGCCAGCCCCAGTACCGGCGCCCGAAGCCGATGCGCCGCGGCGGCCGGCGTTTCAGGACCTGCCGGTCTATGCGGCGCTTGACCTCGGCACCAACAATTGCCGCCTGCTGGTCGCCGTTCCGGGGCGGCCGGGCCAGTTCCGCGTCATCGATGCCTTCTCGCGCATCGTCCGCCTCGGTGAGGGGCTGACGGCCAACGGCAGACTCGGCGAGGCGGCGATGGATCGCGCCGTCGAAGCGTTGAAGATCTGCGCCGACAAGCTTCGCCAGCGTACGGTACGCCGCGCCCGTCTTATCGCCACCGAGGCGTGCCGCACCGCCGACAACGGCGCCGAATTCCTGGCGCGGGTGAAGGCCGAGACCGGCCTGTCGCTGGAGATCATCGACCGGCGCACCGAGGCGCGCCTGGCGGTTTCCGGCTGCGGCTCGCTGGTCGAGCGCGATACCGACGGCATCGTGCTGTTCGACATTGGCGGCGGCTCGTCGGAGATCGCGCTGGTCGATGTATCGCGGCAGCGCACGCCGCGGCTCGCCAACCACATCGTCTCATGGACCTCGCTGCCGGTCGGCGTCGTCTCGCTTGCCGAGCGTTTCGGCGGCCGCGACGTGACACCGGCAGTCTTCAAGGCGATGGTCGACGACGTGACGGGCATGCTCGGCGCGTTCGACGGCCGCGACCGGCTGGCCCACCTGACCTCAGGCTCGCGCTTCCACCTGCTTGGCACTTCCGGCACGGTGACGACGCTGGCCGGCGTGCATCTGGGGCTCGAACGCTACGATCGCCGCCGCGTCGACGGGCTGTGGATGGACCGGCCAAACGTCGATTCGATGATCGAAAAGCTGCTCGGCTGGGATTTCGAAGCGCGCGTCGCCAATCCCTGCATCGGCGCCGACCGCGCCGACCTGGTGCTTGCCGGTTGCGCCATCCTCGAGGCGATCCGCGGCATCTGGCCCTCGGAACGGCTGCGCGTCGCCGACCGCGGCCTGCGCGAAGGCATTCTCAGCGAACTGATGGCCGACGACGGCGTGTGGCGTCGCAACTGGCGGCCGGGACCGCGGCCATGACCAAGAAACCGGGTGGCACCGGGACCGGCGCGCGGGTCTTGAGAACGAAGGTCAAGAAGAAGCGCGGCCTGAAGGAATCGTCGCGCCGCTGGCTCGAACGCCACCTCAACGACCCTTACGTGCAGCGCTCCAAGGCCGACGGCTACCGCTCGCGCGCCGCATACAAACTGATCGAAATCGACGACAAGCACCATCTGCTCAAGCCGGGCATGCGGGTGATCGATCTCGGTGCCGCACCCGGCGGCTGGTGCCAGGTGGCGGCGGCGCGCGTCAAGTCGACCGAGCAGAACCCGCGGGTAGTGGGCATCGACTACCTCGAAATGGATGCGGTGCCGGGCTCGGCCTTCCTGCAGATGGATTTCCTCGACGAGGCGGCGCCGGCAAAGCTTGTCGAGACCCTAGGCGGCGAGCCCGACATCGTGCTTTCCGACATGGCGGCGCCGACGACCGGGCACCAGCGCACAGACCATATCCGGACCATGCACTTGTGCGAGGTGGCAGCCGATTTCGCGATTTCGGTGCTGAGGCCCGGCGGCCATTTTCTCGCCAAGACCTTTCAGGGCGGCACGGAATCCGGCCTTCTCGATGCGTTGAAACGGAATTTCCGCTCGGTGCATCACGTGAAGCCGCCGGCATCGCGCAACGAGTCGGTGGAGCTTTATCTTCTCGCTAAGGATTTCAAGGGCCGCCCGGAGACGTGAACCTTGCTGACAGGCCGTTCGCCGTTCTCCGTGAAGCAGGTTAAAGCGGCGCCCGCGGCTCTTCCGGATCGGACAGCCGGTGTCCCGACACCGAATTGCCGGCGGTCGGCGCGAGCCCGATGAACGGAATGACCGCGAGCATGCTGATGAAGGCGATGACCAGGAAAGCAGTCGTGAACGCCGACGGCCCGATGGCCTGTCCCGAGAAGTAGGCCGCTGCCTCCAGCGTGGTGCCGCCGACAGCCACGCCGAGCGCGATGCTGATCTGCTGCGACACCGCGCTGATCGCGGTCGCCTGGCTGGCATCAGCGCTCTCGATATCCGCGAAAACCAGCGCGTTGGTCGACGTGAAGAAGAGAGATCGGAAAAATCCGGCAACCAGCAGCACCAGGATGATGACTCCTGCCGAGGTTGCAGGGGTGAAGAAGCCGTTGACGGCGATCAGGCCGGCGCTCAGCAGGCCGGAAGCGATGAGAATTGTGCGGAACCCGCCCAGGCGCAACATGATCGGGGCCAGCAGTTTCATGGCGAAAGCGCCCATTGCCGATGCAAAGGTCAGCATGCCGGACTGGAAGGGGCTCATGCCGAAACCGAGCTGGAAGAGCAGTGGCAACAAAAAAGGAACCGCGCCGATGCCGACGCGGAACACCAAACCGCCGATGACCGCGGCCCTGAAGACCGGGTTGGCGAACAGCCTGAGATTGAGCAGCGGGTGGGACCGCCTGCGGGAGTGGCGAACATAAAAAATGGCTGCCGCGATGCCGACGAGCACCGCCGCCACGCCGAAGGCAGGGGGAAGCGCCGGCAGGCTGACCACGGACAGCCCAAACACGATGCCGGATGCGGCGATCGCCGAGAGGAAAAAGCCTGGCAGGTCGATCGGTCCCGCGCCCGCCGAGGGGATTTCCGGGAGGAAACGTCCGGCCAGCCAGATGCCGAGGACGCCGATCGGCACATTGATGATGAATATCCAATGCCAGCTGAAGAAAGTCGTTATGAAGCCGCCGACCGGTGGCCCGAGCATCGGTCCGATCAGCGCGGGCATTGTCAGCCAGGCCATGGCTGAAACGAGTTCGCGTTTGGGTGTGGAGCGCACCAGCACCAGCCTCGCGACCGGCGTCATCATAGCGCCGCCGATACCCTGGACGAAGCGGGCCAGCACGAAGCCGCCCAGCGCATTTGCTGCCGCGCATCCGATCGAACCGATCACGAAAACCGCGATTGCAATGCGGAACACCCGTTTTGCGCCATGCTTGTCGGCCATCCAAGAACTGATGGGGATGAAGATGGCGAGCGACACGAGATACGCGGTAAGCGCTAGCTTCAAGGCGACCGGACTGGTGCCGATGTCGGTGGCAATGGCAGGCAACGACGTTGCGATCACCGTCGAGTCCATGTTTTCCATGAAGAGGGCAACCGCGAGAATGAGCGGGATGATGCGGTTCAAGGACCAGATCCGGAATTACGTCGCGGAATGCGTGGGACGTCGACGTTTGGGCGGGTAGCATGGTTGTTTTGGCTTGTCGCGGATTTTCCGTGACTGGACCGTCAGCTTACCGTGACAATGCCAACCTTTGCCGGGATGAGGTCATTTCTTCCGGCTGGCGATTTCTTCGGCATACCGCTTGGTTTCGGCGATGCGTTCAGGTGTTGCCGGATGCGTCGAGAGGAAATCGTTCTCGCCCTTGTCGCCCAGCTTGTCGCGCATCAACTCGAAGAACCGCGCAATGGCTGCCGGATCGTGGCCGGCCTTGTGCATCAATTCGACGCTATAATGGTCGGCCTCCGCCTCGGCGTCGCGCGAATAGGAAAGCGAGGCAAGCGCTGAGCCCTGGACCAGGATATCTTCCGTTCCCGAGCCGATATCGCCGCCGATCAGCATGATGAGCGCGGTGACACCGGCTGCCCGATAAAGCTGTCGGAGGCTGTGCTGATGATCGACATGGCCGATTTCGTGGGCGAGCACGCCGAGCACCATCTCGTCGTCCTGGGCAAGTTCCACCAGTTCGTCGGTCAGCACGACGGTTCCGTCGGGAAGCGCAAAGGCGTTCGGCCCGATCGAACCCCCACCGCGGAAGTTGAGCGTGTAGGGCGGCACCTGCGCAGGTGCAGCAACTCCATTGCCGCCGCGCGCCAGGGCCGCAATGGCGGTGAACTGATCGGTCAGCGCCTTCTGCCTCTCGGCGCTTAGCTTGGTCGGCTCGAAAAACGTCTGATCCAGGGAGGCAAGAGCGCCCTGGCTCAACAATTGTGGGACCACCGGCGGCGTTGCCACGATCGCCACCTCGACCAGCATCGGCAGGGCGAAACGATAAAGCGCGAAACAAAATGCGACGACCAGCGCGGCAAGGACAACCAGTCGTGGATGGAACCGCTCGAGGCCATGGATGAAGCCGAAGTTCTTCTTCCGATGCGGCCGCACCAGAGTGTCGACGGTGTCGTTGTCGCTTGTTTCAAAGACGCTTTGATCGGGGAAGGTGATATTGCGAGGAATAGAGCCGACGCGGTCGGATATCCGGACTGTCGGGAACGCCGCCGAAGAAAAGATCGCGCCGGTATCACGGTCGGCGGCGGTGACGGTGGCGTCAGGGCCGACAGTCAGGACCGCTGCCTTGGCACGCCCGACGGCGGGCGGGCGCCAGAGGCCTTCCACCGCCATCGGCAGGCGGGTTTCAGAAGCCAAGATCAAATCCTTCCACGTCCATGTATTCCGACCCGACCGCGCCACCTTCGTCGCGGATGGTGCCTACATATACGTCAAGCGGGCCGGTGGTATCGAGCGCGGTGACGGTGGCGAGGTACCGGGCCATTCGGATCGCTGCCCACGGCCGGGCAAAGCCGAGCGTTGCCAATGTGGCGAGCAGGTTGGTTATGGAAATCCATGCGTAGCGGCCGCGATGGATGCAGGAGGCCATGGCGTGCCTGTCGTCGATGATCGTTTCGTTCAAAGCCACGTTGCGCGTGCCGGCCCGATAGAGCAAGCCAGCGACGAAATAGAGGATCAGGAAGGGGACAACGGCCACATAAAACAGGACAACGATCATGTAGGGCGAAACCTGAGGATCGTCGCCGGTATTGAAAAATTCGCCGATCTGGGTGGAAAAAAGGATAACGAGTGCAACCGCCACCGCGACCAACACCAGAAATCCTCCGGCCAGCACGAAAGCCGGAAGCCACCACTGGCCATAGAGTTTTTCGAGCCGTGGATCGCTCTTTATCGGACGGTCGCCATATCTGAGATTGCCGAGCGTGTAATTCCACATCCACTGTGAAGCGAGCGGAGCCAGGATTCCGGCGGTGCCGTAGATCAGCGCGCCGCCGAGAATGTACGCCTGGAATGCGCCCCAGTAGCCACCGGTGAAATCGAACCGAACGTTTCGGTAGCTGGTGACGCGCGCGCTGAAACGCATGCCTCGCATGATGAACCAGGGCAATGCGAACAGAAAGGCCACAGCGAAGATGCCGCTGACGAGGGGCGCGAAAGTCGCGAGAAGATTGTAGGCGATCAGCAGCACCAGCACGATGATGCGGCCGATCAGGATCTGGATCGGACGCGCGTGATAGTCGAACGTGGCGCCGGCGAGATGGGTGTTGCCATAAAAATAGCGCTGGCGGCGGACCTTTGCCCAGGCGGAATAGATGCCGATCGTCACGATCGTCAGAAGCACGTTGACGATCCAGATGCCGAAATATTCGCGCGTCGTGCCTGTGAAGGAAAATTTCTCCCGCTGCATTCGGATCGTGGATGGAACGGCCGCTTGAGGCACGTCGGTATCGTTCATTTTCCCCTCGTGGTGCGGCTTCGGTGAGCTTGCAGTGGAACTGCAACCTTGCCGAGAATGCAATTGCCCGCAAGGGTCGGCAGGTGAAGCGGTCGTCTTTTCAAACGACAAGATACATGGTACCAGCCCGTGCCAATCCTGAAAGGGAACTTACGAGTCGGCGCTGCCCAGTGGGCCAGCGCCCCTTTTGCATTAAGGATCGGCAATGGCAAAAATCATCGAGACCGCCACCGGCGCAATGGCGCTGACATTCGACGACGTGCTTTTGCAGCCCGGCCATTCCGAGGTCATGCCGGGCCAGACCGATGTCCGCACCCGCATCGCCGGGGACATCGACCTCAACATCCCGATCCTTTCGGCGGCGATGGATACGGTCACCGAATCGCGCCTGGCCATCGCCATGGCACAGGCCGGTGGCATCGGCGTCATCCACCGCAATTTTTCACCGGCAGAGCAGGCCGAGCAGGTTCGACAGGTCAAGAAGTTCGAATCGGGCATGGTGGTCAATCCGGTGACGATCGGGCCGGATGCGACGCTCGCCGATGCATTGTCGCTGATGCGGACATACAGCATTTCCGGAATTCCGGTTGTCGAGAATGGCGGTACCGGCGGCCAGAAGGTCGGCAAGCTGGTTGGCATCCTGACCAACCGCGACGTGCGTTTCGCCTCGGATCCCGCGCAGAAGGTCTACGAACTGATGACGCGCGAGAACCTGATCACGGTGAAGGAAAACGTCGATCAGGGCGAAGCCAAGCGGCTGCTCCACCAGCACCGTATAGAGAAGCTGGTGGTCGTCGACAAGCAGGGCAACTGCGTCGGGCTGATCACCGTCAAGGACATCGAGAAATCGCAGCTCAATCCGCATGCCTCGAAGGATGCGCAAGGACGCTTGCGGGCAGCGGCGGCTACCAGCGTCGGCGATGACGGTTTCGAGCGCGCCGAGCGGCTGATCGATGCCGGCGTCGATTTGCTGGTCATCGACACCGCGCACGGCCATTCGCAGCGGGTGCTCGACGCGGTGGTCCGGGCTAAAAAACTGTCCAACTCGGTGCGTATCATGGCGGGCAATGTCGCCACGGCTTCGGGCACACAGGCACTCATCGATGCCGGCGCCGACGCGGTGAAGATTGGCATCGGACCGGGTTCGATCTGCACCACGCGTATTGTCGCCGGGGTAGGCGTGCCACAACTCTCGGCGATCATGTCGGCGGTCGAGACGGCCGAGAAATCCGGTGTTTCGGTGATTGCCGACGGCGGCATCAAATATTCCGGCGACCTCGCCAAGGCGCTGGCCGCCGGTGCCGGCGCGGCGATGATAGGTTCGCTGCTCGCCGGTACCGACGAGAGCCCGGGCGAGGTCTATCTGCACCAGGGCCGTTCGTTCAAGGCCTATCGCGGCATGGGTTCCGTGGGCGCCATGGCGCGTGGCTCGGCCGACCGCTATTTCCAGGCCGAGGTGCGCGATACGCTGAAGCTGGTGCCGGAAGGCATCGAAGGGCAGGTGCCTTACAAGGGACCGGTGTCCGGCGTGCTGCACCAGCTTGCCGGCGGTCTCAAGGCGGCGATGGGCTATGTCGGCGCCCGCAACCTCGTGGATTTCCGCGATCGGGCGACCTTCGTGCGCATTTCCAACGCCGGCCTGCGTGAAAGCCACACGCACGACGTGGCGATCACCCGCGAAAGCCCCAACTACCCGGGTGCGTGATGAACCAGACGGCAATCTTCTGGCCGATGATCGCGCATGTGGTGCTGGTCTATGTCATTTATGCGTTGATGAGCCTCCGCCGCAGGGCAGCCGTCAAGTCGGGCAACGCCAAGGCTTCGCAATTCCGCGAGAACCTGAGCGAGCCCGCCGAGAGCCTGTTTATCCGCAACAATCTCGCCAACCAGTTCGAACTGCCGGGGCTTTTCCATATCGTATGCCTGTGCCTCTACGTCACATCAGGGGCGGGGCTTGTTCCTGTGGTGCTGGCGTGGCTGTTCGTGCTGTCGCGCTACCTGCACGCCTTTATCCACGTAACGTCGAACCGTATCCGTTTCCGGCAGCCGGCCTTCGCTTTCGGTTTCCTGGTGCTGGGGCTGATGTGGATCTGGTTCGCGCTGCACCTTGTGGGCGCTGTCTGACCTTCAATCCGGCATCAAAACGCCGCGCAGCCCGCGGATGATGCTTGCCAGTTCGACGCACTCGTTGTGCCGCGTGCTGTTGCGCCGCCAGGCAAGGCAGATGGTGCGCGACGGCATCGGGTCGGCGAAGGGTACGATCTTGAGGTCGGGCATCGCGCCGGCAGGCCGCGCGGCCATTTCGGGGATGAGCGTGATACCCAGCCCATGCGCCACCATCTGCAGCAAAGTGGTGAGGCTGGTCGCGCCATAGCTGGCCATCGCCACCGGCTTGACACTGCCGCAGACGGCGAGCGCCTGCTCGCGCATGCAATGCCCTTCCTCCAGCAGCATCAGCCGTTCGAGCGCCGGGCTCTCCGGCGGCACCGGCGGCGAAGCGAAGCCCGGATCGTCGGCCGGTACGGCAAGGAAGAAGCGATCCGGGAAAAGTTCCTCGGTGACCAGGCCGGGAAAGTCGAGCGGCAGCGCCGCCACGAAACCGTCGATGCGGCCGCTGGCGGTTCCTTCAACCAGCGATGCGGTGACCGCCTCGCGAAGCTCCAGCACAAGCGCGGGAAAGCGCGATTTCAACTCGGGCAGGACGTGCGGCAAGAGATAGGGCGCGATGGTCGGAATGATACCGAGTCGGAAACGGCCCTCCATGGCAAGGCGGCCGCGCCTGGCAACGGATTCGATCTCGCGCATCTCGCCGAGAATGCGCTCTATTCTGGGCTGCAGCGCCAGAGCTTCATCCGTCATGCGCACGGATTTTCCACCGCGGTCAAAGAGCCGGCACGCAAGCCGCTCCTCCATTTCAGCGATCTGCGCCGAAAGCGCTGGTTGCGAAACTCCGGCCAATGCTGCAGCACGGCCAAAATGCAATGTCTGAGCCAGCGCATCGAAATACTGCATCTGGCGAACGGTCAATCTGATCATAACCAAATCCTATCGATAAAAACAGGAAAGGCAATTTGTCTTTATAGGAGCTGGTAGCTACTCTGGAACAATTCCAGAGTGGCGGGCGCAGCGCTCCGCCCCTGGCGAAATTCGGCAAAGCTTGGAAATTTGAGGAGGCGAAAGCCATGGACGCGAAGACTGACGACAAGAGTGCCGGCAAGTGCCCGTTCACCGGCGGCAGCCGCGGACGTGCGAACCGCGACTGGTGGCCGGAGCATCTCGATGTCGGCGTGCTCCATACAAATACGCCCGCGGCCGACCCGATGGGCAAGGATTTTGACTACGCCGAGGAGTTCAAGAGCCTCGATCTCGATGCGGTCATCCAGGATCTTCATGCCTTGATGACGGACTCGCAGGAGTGGTGGCCGGCCGATTTCGGTCATTATGGCGGATTGTTCATCCGCATGGCATGGCACAGTGCGGGCACGTACCGCATCACCGACGGCCGGGGTGGCGCCGGCGCAGGCCAGCAACGTTTCGCGCCGCTCAACTCGTGGCCGGACAATGCGAACCTGGACAAGGCACGGCGCCTGCTCTGGCCGATCAAGCAGAAGTACGGCAACAAGATCTCCTGGGCCGACCTCATGATCCTGACCGGCAACGTGGCGCTCGAATCGATGGGTTTCAAGACGTTCGGTTTCGCCGGTGGCCGCGCCGATGTGTGGGAACCGGAAGAGCTCTACTGGGGCCCCGAGGGAACGTGGCTGGGCGACGAACGCTATAGTGGAGAACGCCAGTTGTCGGAGCCGCTGGGCGCGGTGCAGATGGGCCTGATCTACGTCAATCCGGAGGGGCCGAACGGTAATCCCGACCCGATCGCGGCGGCTAGGGACATCCGCGAGACATTCTTCCGCATGGCGATGAACGACGAGGAGACTGTCGCGCTGATCGCGGGCGGTCACAGCTTCGGCAAGACCCATGGCGCCGGCGATCCATCGCTGGTGGGAGCGGAGCCGGAAAGCGGCGCGCTTGAGGATCAGGGTCTGGGCTGGAAGAGCAAGCACGGCACCGGTATAGGCGCCGACGCCATCACCGGCGGTCCCGAAGTCACCTGGACGCAGACGCCGACAAGGTGGAGCAACCTGTTTTTCAAGAACCTGTTCGAAAACGAATGGGAACTGACGGCGAGCCCGGCCGGAGCCAAGCAGTGGAAGGCGAAAAGCGGCGAGCAGAGCATTCCGGACGCATTCGATCCATCGAAGAAGCACGTCCCGACGATGCTGACGACGGATCTTTCGCTGCGTCTCGACCCGGAATACGAAAAGATCTCGCGGCGGTTCTACGAGAATCCGGACCAGTTCGCGGACGCCTTCGCCCGCGCCTGGTTCAAGCTGACGCACCGCGACATGGGGCCACGCGTCCGTTATCTCGGCCCACTTGTTCCGCAGGAGACGCTGATCTGGCAGGATCCGGTCCCGGCCGTGGATCATGTGCTGATCGACGAGCAGGACATCGCAGCCCTGAAGGCGAAGATCTTCGCCTCCGGACTATCGGTGTCGCAGTTGGTCTCGACCGCCTGGGCGTCGGCCTCGACCTTCCGCCGCTCCGACAAGCGCGGCGGTGCCAATGGCGCGCGCATCTGCCTCGCTCCTCAGAAGGACTGGGAGGTCAACCAGCCGACCCATCTCAAGACCGTCCTGGAAAAGCTCGAAGCGATCCAGAACGAATTCAATACGTCACAATCCGGCGGCAAGAAGGTCTCGCTGGCCGACCTGATCGTTCTCGGCGGTTCGGCAGCAGTCGAGAAAGCCGCCAGGGACGCCGGCGTTGACGCGAATGTTCCGTTCGCGCCAGGCCGGGCCGACGCCTCGCAGGAGCAGACCGACGTACAGTCCTTTGCGCCGCTCGAGCCGCGCTATGACGGTTTCCGCAACTATACGAACGACGGCAAGCTCAAGTTCATGCAGCCGGAGGAAGCTCTGGTGGATCGGGCGCACCTCTTGACGCTGACGGGACCGGAAATGACCGTGTTGTTGGGCGGCCTGCGTGTTCTCGGTGCCAATGTTGGCGATTCCAGGCACGGCGTCTTCACCAACAGGCCCGGCACGCTGACGAATGACTTCTTCGTCAACCTGCTCGACATGGGCACCGTGTGGCAGCCGCTGGCAGGCTCCGAGGGGATCTACGAGGGACGTGACCGCAAGACGAACGAATTCAGGTGGACCGGCACCCGCGTCGACCTGATCTTTGGTTCCCACTCGCAGTTGAGGGCGCTTGCAGAGGTCTATGGCCAAGCGGATGCGGGCGGTAAGTTCGTGAAGGACTTCGTGGCGGCATGGACGAAGGTGATGAATGCCGATCGCTTCGATCTCGGTGCTTCGGCGGGCTGAAAAGCAGGCGGACCATTTTTCAGACGGAACAGGCGCGGATACGTCCGCGCCCGTTTTCGTTTTCGAAGGCGTTCGAAAGTGGAATGTTTTTCCCGGCTTCAGCTCCGTTGTGCTTGTCTGTTTTCGTTTTGCCGGATAGTCAGGCCGCCGGACGGGCGAACCGAACACGGGAAAACCAGACATGCGGCTTGGCGGACGATTGGCTGCGGCCATCGAAGTTCTCGAAGATATCGAGCGGCGGCATCGCCCCGCAGCGGAGGCATTGCGCGATTGGGGGCTCTCCCATCGCTTTGCAGGTGCCGGTGACCGTGCCGCCATCGGCAACATCGTCTACGACGCGCTGCGCCGGCGTCGTTCCGCCGCCTGGCTGCTGGATAGTGACGCGCCAAGGGCGCTCGGTTTTGGAGCGCTTCTTCTCGAATGGAGCGAAACCCCCGAGAGCCTAAATGCGGAACTCGACGGCGACAAATTCGCCCCCGAGCCTTTGAACGAAAACGAAGTCAAGCTATTCGCCTCGCGCACCCTGGCCGATGCTCCCGATGCCATTCGGGCCGACTGCCCCGACTGGTGCGTGCCGCTTCTGGAAAAGACCTATGGCGGCGATTGGATCGGCGAAGGGCAGGGGCTGTCGAAGCGTCCGCCGCTCGACCTGCGGGTGAATACGCTGAAGGCCGATCGCGAACGCGTTTTGGGTGAGCTTCAGGGTACCGGCGCCGAGGCATCACCAATCGCACCGCAAGGTATCCGGATCCCGCCGATCGCCGGCCATGGCCGGCATCCCAACGTTCAGGCCGAGCCGGCATTCCAGAAAGGCTGGTTCGAGGTTCAGGACGAAGGTTCACAGATTGTCGCCGCACTCGCCGTGCCGGCTTCGGGCGGCCAGGTTCTCGACTATTGCGCGGGGGCGGGCGGCAAGACATTGGCGCTCTCGGCATTGATGGAGAACCATGGCCAGATTTTCGCCTACGATTCGGAAAAACAGCGGCTCGCGCCGATTTTCGACCGCCTCAACCGGGCTGGCTGCCGCAATGTGCAGGTCGCGAGTCGCGCATCTGAACTTGAAGGACTGCGCGGCAACATGGATCTGGTGCTTGTCGACGCGCCTTGTACCGGCAGCGGCACCTGGCGCCGTCGCCCGGACGCCAAGTGGCGGCTGACCCAGAGGCAGCTCGATGTGCGCACGGCCGAGCAGGCAGCGATCTTCGATGCCGCCAGCGCTTATGTCAGGCCCGGCGGCCGTCTCGTTTACATCACCTGTTCGGTATTCGAAGAGGAAAACCGGGAACAGGTCGCCTCGTTCATCAAGCGCAGTCCGGATTTCGCCCCCGTCGACCACGCGGCTCTGTGGAATGGGCATTTCCCCGATCAGGACCCGACCGCTCGCATCGACGCTTCCGGAGGCATCATGCTGAGCCCGACACGAACCGGCACCGATGGATTTTATTTCGCGGCACTTTCAAGGAAATCGTGAGCACGGTAGACGGAGCAAGTGCGTTCGAAGGACCCTGGAGGGTTGCCGGTGGATTACGTCATCGCCCAATTGACCGATTTCAACAATGCGGTCGGGCACCTCAACTACATACTCGTCATCATCTCCGTCTCGATGAGCAGCATGCGCTGGTTGCGGGTGTTCGGCATCGCCAGCGGCGTGGTCGGCGTTTTTTATTACGGATTTCTGATCCACGACAACATCAGCGCGACGTGGGAATTCATCTTCGCCGGGGTCAATGCGGTGCAACTGGCGATCGTCCTGCTTGCCGGACGCCGGCGTTCCGGCAGTGACGACGAGAAATTCTTCATCGAGACGGTAATGCCGACGCTCGAGCCCAATCTGCGCGGACGCATGCTCAAGCTGGCACGCTGGCAGACGCGCGAGCCCGGCGAAGTGCTGGTGGAGGAGGGACAGGCCGCGCCCGAACTCGTTTTCATTGCCAGCGGTGCGGCAAGCATCGAAACCGGGACGACGATTATCGGCGTGTGCGGCCCAGGCGATTTTCTCGGCGAGATGAGCTTTCTGACCGGCAAGCCGGCATCAGCGACGGTAAGGGTGGCCAACGAAATACGCTGCTGCGTGTTCGATCCCGGTGTGCTCAGGGCGCTGAACAAGAAGAATCCGGGCATCAGGCAGGCGCTGGAATACAGCTTCAACCGCAATCTGGTGGGAAAACTGGAGCGTATGAACGATGCGAACCGTGTACCCACCGTCGCCAAGAGCGAGCCTGCGGAAGAGAACCGCGAGAGTGTACAAGGAGCTCCCGTTGCCGGCGAAGAGCCGAAACCGGCTACGAGCGTCTGATCTCAGCGCGCTTTTTGCATTGCAACATTTGCCAATTGCGCCTTTTCTGAAATTTGCGATAAGCGGTTCCAGAATTTGAGGCATTTCCAGTGACGGCAAAACCCGTTCCCGATCCTGATTTCGAAGAGCGCGTGCGCAAGTCCTTCGCGCGCCAGAGCGCGATGACGACGATCGGCGCCGAATTGACATTGGTGACGCCGGGCATCATCGAAATCGAGATGCCCCATTCCATCGGGCTTACCCAGCAGCACGGCTTCCTGCATGCCGGCATCATATCGACGGCGCTTGATTCGGCCTGCGGTTATGCCGCCTTTTCGCTGATGCCTGCAAATGCCGGGGTGCTGACCATCGAATTCAAGGTCAACCTGCTGGCGCCGGGCAAGGGCGAACGGTTCCTCTTCCGCGGCTCCGTCACCAAGCCTGGCCGCACCATCATCGTGGCGGACGGTCAGGCCTATGCGTTCGCGGCTGACGGCGAAGCCAAGCTAATCGCCACCATGACCGGAACCATGATGACGGTGGTGGGCCGAGAAGGCGTCGAGGGCTGAGCCGGATCAAGCAGGTGAGCGCGTTGGAACCAGCAAAAAGAATCCTCTTCGTCATGGCGGCGGATGCCGAGTACGGTCCCAATCTTCAAAAGCGCTTTGTCCCGTTGATGACCGGCGTGGGTCCGGTGGAAGCAGGAGTCAGGCTCGGTGCCGAACTTGCCCGCCTGAAGATCGAAGGCGGGCTGCCTGACCTGGTCGTCTCACTCGGTTCGGCCGGCAGCCGCAGCCTCGCGCAGACGGAAATCTACCAGGCCGTGTTCGTGTCGTACCGCGACATGGATGCCTCGCCGCTCGGCTTCGAAAAGGGAACGACGCCCTTTCTCGACCTGCCGGCGATCGTTCCGCTGACGCATCGTGTTCCCGGCATAAAAGAGGCCAGCCTGTCGACCGGCGCCGGCATTATTTCGGGTGACGCCTATGCAGGCATTGCCGCCGACATGGTCGACATGGAAACCTTTGCCGTACTGCGGGCTTGCCAGCTTTTCGGAGTGCCGCTGATCGCACTGCGCGGCATTTCGGATGGTGCTGCCGACCTGAAGCATGTCGGCGACTGGACGGAATACCTGCATATCATCGACGAAAGGCTCGCCGCGGCGGTCGACCGGCTGCAGGCTGCAATCGCTTCTGGCGAACTCGTTGTCTAGAGCGGCATGCCGCAGCCAGTTGAATCAAAACATGAACCGCATGAAGCCGCTCATACGCCAGGTCAGGCGGCGGAATCAAAATGGCAGCGCAGCGCGGCAACCCATTGCACCGACTCATTTCTTTCTTTAAACGCCCGCCATGAAGAACCCCACGCACCCAGACACCGTCCTGATCGTCGATTTCGGCAGCCAGGTGACGCAACTGATCGCCCGGCGCGTCCGCGAAGCCGGCGTGTTTTCCGAAATCGTGCCCTTCCAATCGGCCGAGGAAGGCTTCCGGCGCATCAAGCCGAAGGCCGTCATCCTTTCCGGCAGTCCGCATTCGACCGTCGACATCGGCAGCCCGCGAGCGCCGGATGCGGTATTCGATGCGGGTATTCCGGTGCTCGGCATCTGCTACGGCGAACAGACGATGTGCGCGCAACTGGGTGGCAAGGTCGAAGCCGGCCATCACCGTGAATTCGGGCGCGCCTTCCTGGAGATCGAGGAGGACAATCCGCTCTTCGAAGGCATCTGGGCAAAGGGCACCCGCCATCAGGTCTGGATGAGCCACGGCGACAAGGTGACGGCGATACCGCCCGGTTTCAAGGTTGTCGGCACGTCGGCCGGCGCGCCTTTCGCGGCGATCGCCGACGAGAAGCGCAGTTTCTACGCGGTACAGTTCCATCCCGAGGTCGTGCACACACCGGACGGCTCGAAGCTCCTGGCGAACTTCGTCCACAACATCGCCGGCATTGCTGGCGACTGGACGATGCGCGCTTACCGCGACCATGCTGTGGAGTCGATAAGGAAGCAGGTCGGCGAGGGCAGGGTGATCTGCGCGCTTTCCGGCGGAGTCGATTCCTCCGTCGCGGCCGTGCTCATCCATGAAGCCATCGGCGAACGGCTCACCTGCATCTTCGTCGATCATGGCCTGATGCGGAAAAACGAGGCGGCCGAAGTGGTCGCCATGTTCCGCGAACACTACAACATCCCGCTCGTCCATGTGAACGCCGCTGACCGCTTCATCGGCGCGCTGGAGGGCGAGAGTGATCCGGAAAAGAAACGCAAGACGATTGGCCGGCTGTTCATCGAGGTGTTCGAGGAGGAGGCAAAGAAGCTGGCGCGCGATGGCAAGACGCCCGATTTCCTGGCGCAGGGAACGCTCTATCCCGATGTCATCGAAAGCGTCTCTTTCAGCGGCGGTCCGTCGGTGACGATCAAGTCGCACCACAATGTCGGCGGCCTGCCCGAGCGTATGAACATGAAGCTGGTGGAGCCATTGCGCGAGCTCTTCAAGGACGAGGTGCGGGCGCTCGGCAAGGAACTCGGCCTGCCTGAAAGCTTCATCGGCCGGCATCCGTTTCCCGGGCCGGGCCTGGCGATCCGCTGCCCCGGCGGCATCACCCGCGAAAAGCTCGATATTCTGCGCGAGGCCGATGCCATCTATCTCGACGAGATCAGGAAGGCCGGCCTCTACGACGCCATCTGGCAGGCGTTCGCCGTGCTGCTGCCGGTGCAGACGGTGGGCGTGATGGGCGATGGCCGCACCTACGAATTCGTCTGCGCGCTGCGCGCCGTGACCTCGATCGACGGGATGACCGCCGATTTCTACCACTACGACATGGATTTCCTCGGCCGCGCCGCGACCCGGATCATCAACGAGGTGAAAGGCATCAACCGCGTCGTCTACGACGTGACGAGCAAACCACCGGGGACAATAGAGTGGGAATGACCCGGCGTCCTTCAGGGCGTTTCGCGGTCAATCGCTAAACAGAGCTATCTCATTGAAAAAAATAAAAATGTCCCACCATCGGAGCGCTACAAGCGATCCCCACAGTGAACAAAACCCGCACAGGTGTGTGGGGATCGATGGTAGCGGGAGACCGCTACAAGCGCTCCCCACATTCGGAATCAGTGCCGTTCGCCTATCGCGTCGCGTCATAACGAAACCCGCCTTTCACAGCGAAGAGCACCTCGGAAGGGGAGTTTGACCCAAAAAGCTATGGGGCTGGCCGTCGTCTAGCATGGTGACGGCGCTGATAGCCTGCGTGCGGAAACAGATTCCTTCAGGGGGACTCTTTCCACTGCAGGATTTCGCTCTGCCCGGCATTATTAGAAACGGTCTTCTTATATAGTCTATCGAATTGGTAGACATTCGTCACATGCATCCGGCAGCCGGAGGGACATGTGGTGTTTGCCCAGACAGAGTTTCAGCATGACAAAAGCGACGGCCCGGTTCCGCTCGACGCGAAGGACAGGCTAACCCAAATTGTGTCGCGATTCATTCCGCGCACATTTCCGTGGTCGATCGTCCGCCGCAGCGTCACGCCTCTCCTGCTGATAGCGCTGTGGCAATATGCGACCGCCGTTGGCTGGGTCGATCCGGCCGTGTTGGCGCCACCGTCGCAGGTGTGGGCCACCTTTGTGGAGCTTTCGAGCACTGGCGAAATCCTTGTCCACGTCCTGACCTCGCTGCAGCGCGTTCTGCTCGGGCTGGCGATCGGCGGAACGGTGGCGGTCATGCTGGGCGTCGCGTCCGGGCTGTCGAAGCTCGGCGAGGAGGCGATCGATCCGCCGCTGCAGATGATCCGCGCCATGCCGTCGCTCGGCACCGCGCCGCTACTGGTGATCTGGCTCGGCATCGACGAGGGGGTGAAAGTCGGGCTGGTGGCGATCGGTGTGGTTTTTCCGCTCTACATCAATCTCTATAAGGGCATCCGCGGCATCGACCGGCGCTTCGCCGAACTGGCGCAGATGTGTGGTGCGAGCCGGCGGGAACTCTTGACCCGCGTCATCCTGCCAGGCGCGCTGCCGTCGGCGCTGGTCGGCCTACGTCTGTCGCTCGGCATCGCCTGGCTTAGCCTTGTCATCGGCGAAGGCATCAATGCGCAGGGCGGCATCGGCTATCTGGTCGCACAGGGCCGCAACGCGCTGCAGACCGACTGGATCATCCTCGGTCTCGTGCTCTACGCCATTCTCGGCCTGCTGATGGAGGCGCTGGTGCGCCTGCTGGAATGGCGGCTGCTGCCCTGGAGCAGGGGGTTCCTGAAATGAACGTCGCCGTCAGCCACGCCGCCTTGGCGCAATCCCTCACGCCCGGTCTTAGCGCCACCGACGTGCGGAAAACCTTTGGCGAGCGCACCGTGCTCGAAGGCGTCAACCTGTCGGTGCAGCGCGGCGAGATCGTCGCCATCGTCGGCGAATCCGGCTGCGGCAAGAGCACGCTGCTCCGCCTCTTCGCCGGCCTCGACACCGCCACGTCGGGCAAGGTCTCGGTAGACGGCAAGGTCTCGATCGCCTTCCAGGATTCCCGCCTTTTGCCCTGGCTGAAGGTCTGGGAGAATGTCGCCTTCGGCCTGCGCCTCTTGCAGGCGGAACGGAAGAAGCAGGCTCTGGCCGTGCTGGAAGAAGTCGGCTTGGGCAAGCTGTGGGACGCCTGGCCGGCGACGCTGTCAGGTGGCGAGGGGCAGCGCGTGGCGCTGGCGCGCGCGCTGATCCACCATCCTGCCGTGCTGCTGCTCGATGAGCCGTTCGGCGCGCTCGACGCGCTGACCCGCATCCGGATGCATGCCCTGATGCTCAACCTCTGGCGCAAGCACGGCTTCACCGTCGCCCTGGTGACCCACGATGTCGACGAGGCCCTGACGCTCGCCGACAGCGTCGTCGTCCTCGGCGAAGGCAAGGTGCTCGACCAATTCACGATCGAGGCGCAGCGGCCGCGCAACCGCCTCGATCCCGGCTTCGGCCGTCTGCGCGAGCGCGTGCTCGGTCTGCTCGGCGTTCCGGCCCTCTGATTCAATTTCGTCAAACAAGGACAAGACCATGACCACAAACACTATTTTCCGCCGGCTTGTGATCGGCGGCGTCGCCTCGCTGCTGATGAGTTCGTCCGCTTTCGCCGAGGATGTCGTCCTGAGAGTCGGCGTGCCGCAGGCCTTCGGTTATTTCGCCGCGCTCTGGCAGAAGGACGTCCAGCTGCCGGGCGTGAAGGTCGAGTACAAATACTTCCCCAACAGCAACGACCTGAACGACGCGATCCTGTCGGGTGCGGTCGACATCGAGGACCAGGGCGAGATCGGCCCGATCCAGATGTCGGCCAACGGTTCGAAGAACAAGGTCGTCGCCTGCACCGGCTCGAATGGCCGCAACACCAATCTGATCGTCCGCCCCGAGGTCAAGGCGACCACCTTCGCCGACCTGAAGGGCAAGCGCATCGCCTATGCGCAGAACAACAACCACAAGCTCTTCGTGGTGCATCTGCAGAAGGCGCATGGCGTCAAGGATTCGGATTTCGAGTCGCTGAACATCCTGGGCGCCGAGGCGGTCGCGGCCTTCATCACCGGCCAGGTCGACGCGACCTCGCAGAACTCGCCGACGGCGGCACAGATCCTCGAAAAGGTGACGGGCAGCTATGTGCTGGCCCGCGGCGACCAGTACGACATTTCCAACCTCTACTGCATCTTCGCGACGCCGAACGCCGTCGAGACCAAGGCCGACGCGATCCGCGCCTTCATTGGCGAATACGAGAAGACCATCAAGTGGGCGAAGGCCAACCCGGAGGAATACGTCAAGCTGGTCTCGCCGAAGCTTGGCGTGTCGGAAAACGCCGTCCGCACCGCGCTGAACAACAATTCGGACGGGCTGGCTGTCATCGACGACGCCTTCCTCGCGGCCAAGCAGGCCTATGCCGACGAGATCTTCGAGACCGGCATTATCCGCAAGAAACTCGACGTGCGCGACCTCTTCGTCACCGACTTCAACGACGCTATCAAGGAGCCGGTCGCTCCGCAGGTGAACCAGTGAGCGCCCGCCACGCCATCCGGTTCGGCGTCTGGGCGCCGCACCACGGCTTCTTCGGGTCGGACCATCATCCGGACGATCTTCCCGACGCCAGCTACCGCCGCAACCGGGCAGTGGTCGTCGAGGCCGAAAAGCTCGGCTTCGACGCGACGCTGATCGCGCAGCACACGATCAGCCCGCGCGATCCCGAAGCCGAGGTGCTGGAGGCTTGGACCGCCTCCGCCGGCATCGCGGAGGCGACCAGCCGCATCGAGATCATCGCAGCGATCAAGCCCTATCTCTACAATCCGGGCATCCTGGCGAAGCTGGTCACCGGCATCGACCAGATCAGCGAGGGCCGGTTCGGCATCAATCTCGTCAGCGGCTGGTTCGTGCCGGAGATGAAGCAGCTCGGGCTGCCGATTCTCGATCACGACACGCGTTACGACTACTCGGCCGAGTGGCTGCGGATCGTGCGCAACCTGCTGGCGGGCGATACCGTCAGCCAGTCCGGCGACTATGTCGGCGTCGATGGCCTGATCCTGCGCCCGAAGCCGCAGAGGGCTAGCGGCGTGCCGGTCTATTTCGGCGGCGAGTCCGAGCCCGCGCGCGTGCTGGCCGCCGAACAGGCCGACGTCTACTTCATCAACGGCCGAAATCTGGCGGACACGACCGCGCTGATCGCCGACGTGGTGGCGCGGCCGCGCACCAAGGCGCCGCTGCGCTTCGCGCTCTCGGCCTTCGTCATCGCCCGCGAGACCGAGGCGGCGGCCAAAGCCGAGTTCGACCATCTCCTGTCGCTGGTCGCTGACAACAATGTCGGACGCCTGAAGGCCGGCACCGACGCCGCGGTGCAGATGATGAAGGTCAATGCCGGCGTGCCGGTCGTCGGCTCGAACGGCGGCACCAATGCAGGCTTGGTCGGCAGCTACGACCAGGTGGCGGACAAGATCGTCGCTTTCCGCGATGCCGGCATCGAACTGTTCATGCTGCAGTTCCAGCCGCTGGCGGCCGAGATGCGGCGCTTTGCCGAACACGTCATCCCGCGGGTGCGGGAACGCGAAACGGCGCAGCTCGAGGCGGCGCAATGAACGTCCGCCCCGGTGCTCTCCACGGCAAGGCGCATGTGATCGCCTCCGACGCCGAGGCGATCGAGATCGCCACGGCCTATGCCGACCGCATCCGCCCCGGCGCATCCGCGCGGGATTCGGAGCGCCGCCGTCCGCTAGCCGAGATCGAGGACCTGCGCTCGACCGGCCTGCTGGGCATCATGGTGCCGAAGGCTTTTGGCGGGCCGGAAGTCTCGATCCGCACTCTGGTCGAGGTGTTCCGCATCGTCTCGGCGGCGGATCCGGCGATCGGCCAGATCCCGCAGAACCATTTCTCGCATCTGGAAAATGTCCGGGCGCTGGGCGCACCGGAGCAGCAGGCCTTCTTCTATGGCGGCGTTCTCGCCGGCCAGCTCTGGGGCAATGCCCTCTCCGAGCGCGGCACGCCGAAGGGCGGCTATGCCAACATGAAGACGCGCGTCCTCCAGCGTCCGAACGGCAGCTTCGCGCTCACGGGGAAGAAGTTCTACTCCACCGGCGCGCTGTTCGCGCAATGGCTGCCGGTCGCGGCACTGGACGAGCAGGGCCGCGCCTATATGGTCATGGCCGAGCGTCATGCACCGGGCGTCGAGATCGTCGACGACTGGAACTCGATGGGCCAGCGCGGCACCGCCAGCGGCACGGCGATCTTCGACGACGTCACCGTGACCGAGCGCGATCTCGTGCCGATCTGGAAATACGATGCCGGCCCGACGACGCGGCTCGCCTTCGGCCAGATCATGCATGTCGCGGTCGACATCGGCATCGCCCAGGAGGCGCTGGCCGACACGACCGCTTATGTGCGCGAGCGCTCGCGGCCTTGGTATGGGGCCGACCTCGAACGCGCCGGCGACGACCCGCACATCATCCGTCGCGTCGGCGAGCTCTTCGTCGAGACGGAAGCCGCGCATGCGCTTCTGCTGCATGCGGCCGACACATTCGACCGCGTGCTGGCCGGACCGCTGGACGAGGCCGCGACGATCCGGCTGGCGATCCTCGTCGCCGCTGCCAAGGCCGCGGCCTCCGCCGTCTGCGTCAAGGTCGGTAACGACCTCTTCGCGCTCGCCGGCACAAGCGCGGCCGACGAGAAATGGAACCTGCACCGTCACTGGCGCAACGCCCGCACCCACACGCTCCACGATCCCGAAGTGTGGAAATACCACTACATCGGCGACTTCGTCCTCAATGGCCGCACGCCGCCGCGCCAAGCCCTCATCGTCTAGCAAAAGGACCTTGCCATGAACATCGCCACCCCTGTCGGCGCGCGCCAGTCGGACGCGCAGCAGAACTCGCAGGACGTCTGGTACACCGTCTGCCCCGTTCCCTCCGCCGCCAGCATCGCGCTCGCCCGCGGCGACTACGAGCAGGAATTCCAGGGCTCCGACATCACGCTGCACTCGATCCGCTCGCATCCCGACCGCAAGGTGCGCGAGGCGCATTACGACCAGTCGCATCCGAACCTGTTCCGCGAGGGCGGCAACATCCCGCCGATCACATCGAAGTCGAAGGGGCAGAACCTCCGCATCATCGGCCTCTCCTGGATCGACCACTACTCCTCGGTCCTGGCGCTGCCGGAATCGGGCATCAAGACGGCCGCCGATCTGAAGGGCAAGCGTCTCGGCCTGATCAAGCGGCCGAACGATCCGGTCGACTTCCCGCGCGCCACGGCGCTGCGCGGCTATCTGACGGCGCTGGAAAGCGTCGGGCTCGGCTATGACGACGTGACCTTCGTCGATATCGTGCTCAGCGAACCGCTGGTCGGCAAGCCGCCGGAAGCCGGCGCGCTGAGCAGCTCGCATTTCTCGTCGCGCGTCACCCGTCGGCGCCAAGGGCCGGAACTGCGCGCGCTTCTGACCGGTGAGGTCGACGCCATCTACCAGTCGAGCCAGGGCGTCGAACTAGCGGCGCTGCTCGACGCGCATGTGGTGACCGATGTCAGCGCCTTCCCGGACCGCAAGAGCCGCATCAACAACCTGGCGCCGGTCGCCTTCACGGTGCGTGGCGAACTGCTGGACAACCGCCCGGACGTCGTGGCGCGCTATCTGGCGCGCGCCATCAAGACGGCCCGCTGGGCCCACGCCAACCCAGTCGACGCCAAGCGCCAGATCGCCCGCGATTCCAGCCTCGGCGAGGAATGGGTGGATGCCGCCTATTCGCCGAACGTCGCCCAAGTGCTGGAGCCCAACCTGACGCCGGAACTGATCGGCCTGCTGGAAGACCAGAAGAACTTCCTGCTGAAATGGGGCTTCATCCCGAACGACTTCAGCGTGCCGGACTGGGTTGCGCATGAACCGCTGGCCGAGGCGCGCCGCCTCGCCGACGCGGCGAAGTAGCCAAAATGTCGGCCGGCAAGATCCAGCGTTTCCTGTCGGCCGACGGGCTCGCGGGCCACGAACGTTTCTGAAGACTTGCAGCAATCTGCTGCCCCGGTCTTCGGATCATATCATGCTTCACGCGCTCTTGGCGTAGCCGTTAATACATCCGTGACTTGCCGCCTCCTTCCGGCTGTACCGGGGCGTGAGAAAAGCGGCGATGCACCGAATGCCTTGATCCGGGTCGGAAGCCGCCCACGAAATACCTTCTTTGGCCTCATCGCGCTCATCGCCGGTATATGGCGCGATCGATCCGCTGGCCGACGGGCGGATGGGGAAAGGAAGGACCGGCAATCGACGCGCGCGGATGCGAGTTCGTCGGGCCGTCATGGGATTCGACCACGTTGTTCAGGTTCGGCGCCTCAACGCCAGCCGATCTTTTGTTTCCGGTCAAGCGGCGCGACTGCGTTTAGAAACCCGCGCCCATTTCGGGATCCACGCACCATGTTCGGTAAGCAGATCGTCGACGAGGTTCCAGATCTGGTCCAGATCAAGCTCGGCGGCGGTGTGCGGATCCATCATTGCAGCGTGGTAGAGATGTTCGCGGTTCTCCGTCATCAGCGCCTGCACAGTCAGTTCCTGAACGTTGATGTTGGTCCGGATCAGCGCAGTCAGCTGCGGCGGCAGCGCGCCAATGCAGGTGGGCTGAATGCCCGACGCATCGACCAGGCACGGTACCTCGGCGGCGCAATTCTCGGGCAGCGACGTGATGCAGCCATTGTTTCGAACATTGCCGTAAATCACCGACGGCTCGCCGGTCCACACCGAGTTCATGATCGAAGAAGCATATTCACGGCTATCCTCGACCTCGATCTTTTCCGCCTCCCGATAGGCGTCGGCGACGCTTTTCCAGCGTGCGACCTGCTCGATGCAACGCTTCGGATATTCGTCGAGCGGAATGCCGAACTTCTCGATGAGATCCGGACGCCCGTCCTTGATGAAATAGGGCGTGTATTCGGCGAAGTGCTCCGAACTTTCGGTGACGAAATAGCCGAGCCGCGTCAGCATCTCGTAACGCACCTTGTTGGGGCAGCGCGGGTTCCAGTGGCTGGGTTTTGGGAAGCGGCCCTCGCGGTAACCGCGCACGAGCTCGGGGTAGAGATCACGGTAGCCACCGTCCGGCTGGCGATGCTCGAATTTCAAGTAGAAGGCCATGTGGTTAATGCCGGCCGCGCGGTAACGGATTTGCTCGACCGGGATGTCGAGGTCGCGTGCCAGTTCGTAGACTGTGCCCTGCACCGAGTGACACAGGCCCACCTGCCTGATGGTCGGATATTTTTCCGCGATCGCCCAGGTGTTGATCGCCATAGGGTTCACGTATTGCAGGAGGATTGCTTCAGGGCAGACTTCCAGCATGTCTTCGCAGATCGACCACAAATGCGGCACGGTGCGCAGGCCACGCATGATGCCTCCGACACCCAGAGTATCGGCGATCGTCTGGCGCAGGCCATACTTCTTCGGCACTTCGAAATCGGTCACCGTGCAGGGCTCGAATCCGCCAATCTGAAAGGCGACGACGACGAAGTCGGCGCTCGCCAGCGCCCGCTTCTGGTTGGAATGCGTCTCAACCTTGGCCGAGGCACCGAGCGACTTGGCCAGCTTGCCGGTCACGACTTCACTTTCCTCCAGCCGCTCGGGATTGATGTCCATCAACGCGATGGTCGCGCCGGCGAGCGCCGGCCGTTGCAACACGTCGCCGACGATGTTCTTCATGAACACCGTCGAACCGGCGCCGATGAATGCGATCTTGGGTTGTCTAGCCATTTTTGACCTCGTGCTCTGCTAGGCTGCCACTTGGAAGGCGGCTCGCACGAGCCGCTTGGTGTAGTCGGTTTTCGGTTTCGACAGGACCTCCGTGACAGTCCCCGCTTCGACGATCTTGCCATGCTGCATGACCACGACGCGGTGGCATAGCGCGCGCACGACTTTCAGGTCATGCGAGATGAACAGGTAGCTCAGGCCGCGTTCGTCCTGTAGCTTGCGCAGAAGGTCGATGATTTGCGCCTGTACCGAAAGATCCAGCGCCGATGTCGGCTCATCCAGCAGGATGAATTCCGGTTCAAGCGCGATGGCACGGGCGATTGCGATGCGCTGGCGCTGTCCGCCCGAGAATTCATGCGGGAAGCGCGACAGGATGTTGCCCGGCATGCCGGCGGCTTCGAGAGCGTCCCTGACCCGCTCCTGACGCTCCTTTCGGGTAGCGCCCCGCTGGTTGACGACCAGCCCTTCTTCGATGATCTGGCCGATCGACATGCGCGGGTTGAGCGAAGAGAACGGATCCTGGAACACGACCTGCATGCGCGAGCGGAACGGCCGCATCTCAGCGTGGGTCTTGTCCTGGATCGGCACCCCGCCGAACGACACCTCGCCACGGTCCATGCTGTTCAGTCGGATCAGCGCCTGGCCGAAGGTGGTTTTGCCCGAGCCGGATTCTCCGACGAGACCTAGCGTCTCGTGCTTGCGCAGCACGATGTCGAGGTTGTCGACAGCGACCAGTTCGTGCATGTCCGGTGTGAAGAAGCCGCCGCGCTTCAGCATGAACGAAACGCGCACGCCCTTGCCTTCAAGCAGCACTGGCGAATTGGCTGGCAGCGGATTGGCGGAACCTTTCGGCTCGGAGGCAAGCAGGCGCTGCGTGTAGAGATGGGTCGGGTTTTTGAACAACGCGGCGGTTGTGTTGTGTTCGCACACTTCGCCGTGCTGCATGACATAAACGTAATCGGAGAACTGCTTTACGACCGTGAGGTCGTGGGTGATCAGGATCACCGCCATGCCCAGCTTCTGCTGCAAATCGCGGATCAGATTGAGGATCTGCGCTTGAACAGTCACGTCGAGCGCTGTCGTCGGCTCGTCGGCGATCAGAACATCCGGGTTGTTGGCAAGCGCAATTGCGATCATGACGCGCTGGCGCTGACCGCCGGACAATTGGTGCGGATACTGCTTCAGGCGCGCCTCCGGATCGGGGATATGGACCTGCTTCAAAAGCTCCAGCGCTTTCTCCTCCGCCGCGCGGCGGGTGACCCGCTTGTGGGCACGAATCGTCTCGATGATCTGGGCGCTGATCGTGTAGATCGGATTGAGCGAACTCATCGGCTCCTGGAAGATCATCGAGATGCGGTCACCGCGCAGGAGACGTCGCTCACGCGTCGAGAACTTGAACACGTTACGGCCGTTGTAGGCGATTGTAGCCTTATCGGAGATTTTTGCGCGCTTGGTCAGCAAGCCCATGATCGCGCGTGCCGTCACCGACTTGCCTGACCCGGACTCCCCGACGATTGCCACCGTCTCACCGCGGTGGAGCTGGAAGGACACGTCCTTCACCGCTTCGACCTCGCCGTGCTCGACCTTGAAGGTGACAGCCAGCTTTCGCGCGTCGATCACCGGCTGGTCGGACTTCGCTGCCTTGTCCAGGCGCTCAGTGGGAACTTTGGTTTCGGCGTTTGCCATTGTCCGGTCCGCCTTCAGTAAGGATCGATTGCATCGCGCAGGCCATCGCCCAGCGCGTTGAATGCGAACACGGTGATCAGCACCGCTCCCACCGGCGCAAGGATCCACGGGTAGGATCCGATCACCGAATAGGTCGCCGTGTCCTGAAGCATCAGGCCCCAGGAGATCAGCGGCGGCTTTACCGCAAAGCCAAGGAAGCCGAGGAAGGATTCCAGCAGCACCACGCTCGGGATCGCCAAGGTGATAGCCACGATCACGTGGCTCATCACGTTGGGCAAGATGTGCTGGACGATGATGCGACGGTCGGTGGCGCCGATGGCGATGGCGGCTCGCACATAGTCGATGCGCGCCAGCGCCAGCGTCTTGCCGCGCACCTCGCGAGACAGCTGCGCCCAACCGAGCGCCGACATGACGAAGATGACGAAAGCGAGGAAGACATTGGTCGGCGCCGTCACCGGAATCAGCGAGGTCAGCGCCAAGTAGAGCGGCAACTGCGGGAACGCCAGAACAAGGTCGACGAACCATTGCATCCACGCGTCGAAACGGCCGCCGAAATAGCCGGACACCATACCGACCGTCGTGCCGATGATGGTAATGATGGCGACCACCGTCAGGGCGATCATCAGCGAGATGCGCGAGCCATAGAAGATGCGCGACAGTACATCGCGGCCAAACTTGTCGGTGCCGAGCAGATGAACGGAGCTGCCATCGGTGGCGCCGAAGAGATGACGCTCTGCCGGAATAAAGCCGAGCAGCTTGTATGGCGCGCCCTTGACGAAGAGACCCAGCCACTGCGGGTTGTCGTAGTCGGGGCCGACGATCGGCTGGAAGGTGATTGGATCGAGTTCCTCGCCTTCCCTGTTCTGGTAGCTGCGCGGCGCAAAGCTGAAATTGCCGTCCTTGTCGCGAAAGTTGATCGACTGCGGCGGTGCGAAGGCGATTCCCGTCACCTTCGGGTCGACTGGCGAGAGGAAGTCCGCAAAGAACGCCATCAAGAGAAGGGCAACGACGAGGATCAGGCCGAGCACTCCGGTCCATGAGCGCCGGAGGCGGCGCCAGACGAGTGCCAGATAGCTCTCGCTCTTTTGGGCAGGTGGCACGACAATCGTCGGGCCGGTTGGCTCGGCTGGTGCTTGAAGGTGCCCATGCGGCCCCGGCTCGACACTCAATGGTGCTTCGGAGGTCAGGCTCATGACTGTCTGCCTCCCCCGATGCGCACCCTTGGATCAACCAGAGCCAGCAGCATGTCGGCGATGATGTTGCCGGCGATCAGCGTCGCCGCCAGAACCATCATGAACGTCGCCGTCACATAGACGTCGCCGACCTGCATGGAGCCGACAATTGCGGGACCAACGGTCGCCAGCCCAAAGATGATCGCCACCTCGATTTCGCCCGTCAGCATGTAGGGAAGCGCCACCCCCTGGTACATGATCAGTGGATGAAGTGCATTGGGCACCGCGTGGCGCATGATCACTTGACGTTCGCTCAATCCCTTGGCGCGCGCCGTCTCGATATATTGAGCATTTAGCGTGTCGAGCAGATTGCCACGCATTACGCGCATGTTGTAGGCAAGCCCGCCGAACACCGCGATCGCAATGACCGGCCAGACGTGTTTCAACAGATCGACGAATTTCGCCCAGGACCACGGCGCACCGCCGTAGCGTGAGGAGAAGAAGTTGTTGATCTCCGAAACATTGAAATGGAACACAAGCAGATAGACCATGATCAGCGCCATCAGGAAACGCGGCACGGTCATGCCCAGGAACGAAATGCCCGACACCAGCGTATCGACCCAGGAATACTGGCGGGTCGCAGCAAGAATGCCGAAGGCGATACCAATTGCGGAAGCCAGGAGGTGGCAGACCAAGGCCAGGATCAGCGTGCGGGGAAGCCGCTCGGCGACCACGTCGCCGACCGGCTTGTTGTAGAACAGGCTGTGGCCGAAGTCCCCGCGGGTGACGATGCCGACCAGCCAGTTCATGTACTGAACGGGCAGAGGCTTATCGAGACCATTGGCGATCCGGTACGCCTGGGCCTGGGCCTCCGCTTCCTCGTAGGACGCGCCTCCCTGGTTGATTGCCTGGGAGCGGATGTAGTCGCCGTAGTCGCCCGGAGGGGCCTGGATGATGGCGAACGTCACGATGCTCAGGATGAACAGCAGCGGGATCGCGGAGGCGATCCGCATGGCGAGGAACCTCAACATTGCCGTTGTCCCTTTCGTGATGTCCGCTTCATGAAATCTGCGTCGACCTCGTCGCACCCGGATCGCTGCCTCCCCAACGACCGCCCGTTGTGGGCGACCGAAGGGGAGGAAAGCTTGGATCAGCTAGCCGGGCCTTCACCCACTCCCGGCTTGCCCGGCAGGGTTTCCTCGAAAAGTTCGAAGTCAGCCTGCTTGTCCTGAGGCACGAAGACGCGCTCGCGGATGATCGTGTCCTCAGCCCAGTTGAACATGAAGATCGGCGCGCCGACGGGAATGTTGGCGAAGCGCTTGTTGATGATCAGCGCGCCCGGATATTCCGTGAGGCCGATCGTATCGAGATTGGCCGTGACCACCTTCTGATACTGCTTCATCAGGTTCGCACGCTCCGCATCGTCACTGCTGGCGATGAACGTGTTGACCGTATCGACAAGCTCCTGCTCGAAGGGCATCAGGTCGAGCTGGCCGCCTTCCGGTGCGCGATGATGATCACTGGTGCGCGGGCCGGTCGCCGCAAGCTCAGGCGTGTCCTGCACCACCGAGGCGCGCTCGGCTTCGTTGCGCATGACCATCCAGTCATACCGGCCGGAATAGCGGCTGGCGTCAAATTGCTTGCCGTCCAGCGAGTTCAGCACGACGCGAATTCCGAGCTTTTCCATCTGTCCGATGACGCCTTCGGCAAGGCTCTTGTCGGTGGTGTAGTCGGAATTGCCGAGCATCACGATCTCGACATCCTTGCCGCCTTTGTCGGCAGGGAAGTTCACAAAACCATTGCCGTCCGTATCCTTGAGACCGAGCTTTTCTAGCAGCGCCTTGGCGCCTTCCACGTCGAACGGATAGTAGACGGTCGATGCGCGGTCGTAAAAGCTCGTCGCCGACGAAAGGCCGCCGGGGTAGATCGCCGTGAATGGGCCTTTGACCAGCGATTCGCCGAGCGCCTTCCGATCCAACGCCATGGTGACAGCCTTGCGGAAATCGAGATTGCGGTTCAGCTCGCGGATCGCCTGGCCACGAGCGTCCGGCTCGCCCCAGCCATTGCCGGAGAAGTTGAGGTAGAGATTGTAGCCGATGACACGCGGCCCGAATGCGAGACGGGCGGGAGCGGTTTCCTCGGCTGCGCGCTTCAGCGATTCGACAAAGTTCTCCGGCTGTTCCAGATTGGAGAAGTCGGCGGAGCCCGCGATTGTCTGTACATCGCGGTCGGCCCATGTCGACAATTTGTAGTGTAGCTCGTTCAGGTAGGGAAGCTGGTTACCGGCCTCGTCGACCTTCCAGTAGTACGGATTGCGCCGCAGCACGATGATATCGTCCGGACGATAGGCCACCGGCGCCCAAGCGCCCATCACCGGCATGTTCATGAAGTCGGCCGGCCAGCCGTTCTTGTATTGCTCGTAGGTCATATCCTTGTTGTACTTGGGGTGTTTCGTTTTCAGGATATGCGCCGGACCTGGGCAGAACGTGCCATATGCCATGGCGTAGAGGTGCTGGCGCGGGAACGATTCCTTGAAGGTCCATTCGATCGTATATTTGTCGATCGCCTTGAGCGTGGTTCCCGTGCCGAAGGTTTCCGGCGAAGCAGCGTTGAGCGGCGTCACGTTGGAGTCGAGAACGTTATCCTCCCAATAGAACATGATGTCCTCGGAATCGAACGGATCGCCGTCGGACCACTTCGCGCCCTTGACCAACTTCATGGTGAGAACCTTGCCGTCGTCAGACCACGACCAGCTCTTGGCGAGGTTCGGCAGTGGCTCCATGTCCTTGGCTTCGATCTGGAACAACGGCGCGGTGCGCGTCAGGCACTCGGACATGCCGATGTCGATGCCGCCCCAGCCTTGCGTCTGGCCGGCGCTGTAGTTCCAGCCCTCCGGGCGGCCGCCGATGACGTGGCGCATCGTGTCGCCGTAGACGCCCACTCCGTCAGGCGCATTGCCGGTTTTGAAGACCATCGGCTCTTTTGGCAGGCGCTCTGCCACCGATGGCAGCTTGCCGGTCTTGACGAAATTTTCCGTCACCCAGGCCGGCTCCTTGTATTCGGGCAGCGCCTTGAACTCGAGGATCGAATCACGCGGGACGTAGGTTATCTTGCCCTGCGCGGGGAACTCCGGCTGCTGCGGCACCTCAGTGGGCTCAGAGGCGTAGGATTGCACGGCAAACGCCGAAATTCCGATCAGCAGGGCCGCACGGCGGCCCAGTCCAGATTTCGTTTTCATCGACAGTTCACTCCCGTTTTTATCGCCGGATGGATCGTCCGGCTCCTCCTCATCGAGGCGCGATGCGCGCCCCGTCCTCAACGACGCGTTTGTTTCGCGCCGCGAATTACTCGGCAGCCTGCTTGTCCGCCTTGTCGGCGCGCAGTTCTTCGATCGAGCGGACCGGACGGCGTGCGGCGCCATTCCAGGTGCGAGTCTGGACGGTCGATCGGCTGAGCCGATCCTTCGCCGCGTCGATTGCGTGGGCGTACTGCGGCAGCCATTCGGCCTGGGCGACGACCATTTCGTCAACCATCTGCCATACCTCGTCAGGGGTGCAGATCGCGCCGACCAGCGGATCGTGCAGGACAGCAAGTTTCAGCAGATCGATGTCGCCGGCGATCGCCGCATGCACCGACATGCGCTGCACGTTGATCGATGCGATGCAGGTTGCCGCGCAGGCTTCCGGCAGCGTGATGCCGGCCACCATGTTGATGCCGAAGCGGTCGACGAAACCGGGCGATTCGATGATCGCGTCGGGCGGCAGGTTGGTGATGACGCCGTTGTTCTTCAGGTTGAAGTGGCCGCGATAGACCCGGCCCGTCTCCAGCGCCTCCAGGATATGGCTCGCGTGTTCGTTGGATCGCGCCTTGAAGTCGAGCGGAGCCGAAGCGCTTTCGAGGAATTGCGGATACTCGGTCTCGAACCAGTTGCGGTTCTCGGTCGAGTAGCGCAGGTAGCCGCCGGTCTCGCCATGTATCCAATCCGACATGTCAATCCAGCGGGTAATTTCATCGGGCCGCTTGCGATACCACGGCAGGTATTCGGACAGGTGTCCGTTGCTCTCGGTCGAATAAACGCCGAAGCGCTTCAACACGTCGATGCGCAGCTTTTCCTGCTGCGAAAAGACCGGATGCGCCTCGAATGCCGAGACCAGTTCATCTCTGCCGATCTTGCGGCCGTTCAAGCGCACGTCGACGAACCAGGTCTGGTGGTTGATGCCCGAGCAGATGAAATCCAGTTCGCCGTCCTCGGCGCCAAGGATTTCTGCGATCTGCTCGCCGCCATGCTGGACGCCGTGACACAGGCCGACCGTGTCGACCTTGCCGTACTCGATTGCCGCCCAGGTGTTCATGGCCATCGGGTTGGCGTAGTTGAGGAACTTGGCGCCCGGCTCGGCGACTTCACGGATGTCCTTGCAGAAATCGAGGATGACGGGGATGTTGCGCTGGCCGTAAAGAATGCCGCCGGCGCATATCGTATCGCCGACGCACTGGTCGACGCCGTATTTCAGTGGGATGCGGATGTCGTCGGCGTAGGCCTCCAGGCCGCCGACACGAACGCAATTGATGATGTAGCGGGCGCCCTCGATCGCCTTGCGACGGTCTGTCGTGGCGGTCACCTTGGTGGGCAGTTCGTTGGCCGCAACGATCCGACTGAGGATCGTTTTGATCATGCGTAGATTATGCTCGCTGATATCGGTCAGCGCCACTTCGATATCGCGAAATTCCGGCACGCACAGGATGTCCGTGAACAGCTTCTTGGTGAAGCCGATGCTGCCGGCGCCGATGATGGCGATCTTGAAACTGCTCATATCTTTCCTGCCTCGCCTCTGTCGTTTTCTTGACCGATAGGTAAAATCGGTTCATCAAACTGCGATAATTGCCGCAAACCGTGAGGCGCTTGGCTTTGGCATCGCTTTCTGGCCATTCCCGAGCAGAATGTTAATTGGAGGCCATTATGCGGACATCGCTCACGATGAATAGATAACGATTGTGCTTTCTAGGGTAATTTTGTGCTGCAAAAATTGATTGATCTTGGGCCAACCATGCGGATGGTGTCGCTGCCGCGATTCCGGCAGCGGCTGCACACGATGCCGACCAGCACGGGCTACGAAATCCGCGATGATGCGAACTATGATTGGAATGGCCGACGGCGCGGGCAAACGCCTTTTACGGTGTTGCAGCACACGATCGGTGGTGCTGGAAATCTGCGCTATGGCAACCGCAGTTACCGCATACTTCCCGGCGAGACCATGCTGTTGATGATCCCGCATGCGCACCGCTACTGGGTCGAGCCGGGTGGCAGATGGGAGTTCTTCTGGATCTCAATGAACGGTTCCGAGGCGCTGCGGATTCACAGAGAGGTGCTGTCTGTAACTGGCCCGGTGTTCAAGCTGCAATCGAAGACGATAGATCATCTGGCCGATTGTACGCTGCGCCTGGTCACTGGCGATGGGGCAACGCCTGCGCGGGCGTCGGCCATCTCCTATGAAGCGACAATGGCGCTCTACGACGACATATTCGGCCAGCATGCCAGCGAAACGATGGCGAACTCCGTGCTGACCCGAGTGATGGACCACATTGGCGCCCATCTGCACCACTCATTGCCAGTCAGCGAGCTGGCGAAATTGTCGGGGCTGAGCCGGGCGCACTTCTCACGGGTTTTCGCTGCGCAAGAGGGCATACCTCCAGCCGAATATGTGATGCAGAAGCGGCTCGACCGGGCAGTCAAGTTGCTCACCACGGCGGCGAACTTGCCGGTGAAGGACGTTTCGGCGATGTGCGGATTCGGAGACCCGAACTACTTCGCAAAAGTGTTTCGGCGCGCCTTCGGGGCCAATCCCACCGATTTCCGCACAAGCGGCATGTACGCCAGCATCGGCAACCGCCAGTTGACAAATGGAGCGTAGCAATCGCCGACGGGCAATCCTTCGTGCGCTAGATGCCGTAATGGGCCGGCGCTCCTCGCATAGCCAAGAAGGCGGCTGTCCCTCAATCGATTTGCCGCATCGCAGGAAACGATGGCCTCGTGATTGGCCTGGCTGCCATCGATGACAATGCGATCGGGCCGGGCCATGGTGCTCCAGAGCTTTCTTGAAAAAGCGCTTGGCCGCCGGCAGAGCGCGATGCTCGCTGAACCAGAATTCGACCGTGTCGCCGACGCCGTCGATGGCACGGTCGAGATACATCCACCGCCCGCGGACCTTGATATAGGTCTCGTCCGCATGCCATTTGCCGGTAACGGCACGCTTGCTGCGGTTGAAGGGGTCCGGAAGCCGCGGCGCGAAATGAATGACCCAGCGATGGATCGTCGGATGATCAACGCCGATGTACGTCGATCGGAACACCAGTTATTGTTTGCGACCGCGCTAGATGCACACTCGTCGCTGACGCATCTCAACCAACGGCCGTGCCGCCTTCGACGAGCGCCTTCCCTGGCTCGCAGGGCTCCACACACCAGAAGGGGATCGCGCCTACTTCAGGAAACATGTCTTCGTGGAGTGCGAGGTCTGGGGCGCGGCTGACGGCGAGACGATCGGCATTGTCGCTTTCCGCGAAGGCTGGATCGATCAGCTCTATGTGCTCCCACAGCACCAGGGGCGAGGAGCCGGCGATGCCCTTCTGCAGCGCGCGAAAGCAGCTTTTCCAGGCTTGCAACTTTGGACTTTTCAGAAAAACGCCCTCGCTCGCCGCTTCTATGAGAAGCGCGGCTTCATTGCGATCAAGGAGACTGACGGTCGCGACAACGAAGAGCGCGAACCTGACATTCTCTATCGCTGGCAACGGGCGAGATGAACCTGCACACCGTCAGACCGAAGGTCTTCTGCCGCCACATGTGGACCTTACAACCTGCAACAGGTGGGGGCTGGGCTAAGAGGGTGTTTGAGAATTAACGTTTGCGAGCCAGTTGAGCATGAGGCGGTGTGTCGACGGCGGTCGGCCGCCCGGTCGACATCCATGCTGATGCGGATCGGATCGTCATCCGCCAGGACGGCGTGGTCGTCGCCGAACATGCCCGCTCCTTCGGGCGGAACAAGACGATCTACGATCCCTGGCATTACGTCCCTGTACTTGCCCGCAAGCCCAGTGCGCTGCGCAACGGCGCGCCATTCCGGGACTGGGCTCTGCCACCAGCGATGGAGCGTATCCGACGCCGATAAAAAGCCGCGCATGACGGTATCGGCAGATGGTGTCGATCCTGGCCACGGTGTTGACCGACGGCATCGATGCCGTGGAGGCTGCCTGCCGGAACGCGCTCGATCAGAATGTCTGCTCATCCGCCGTCATCATCAACATCCTGGCGCGGCAGCGCGATCCGGCGCCGGTAGGCACCATTCTCACCCCGGACGCTCTTCGTCTGCAACACGAGCCGCAAGCCGACTGCGCCCGCTACGACAGCCTCAGGAGGGCAAGCTGATGGAACGCACGCAGGTTCTGGAACTGATGGGCACGCTGAAGCTCTACGGGATGCGGGGCGCCTATGACGAGGTCATTGCGACAGGCATCAAGCGCCAGCACGAGCCGCCGAGGATCGTCGGCGATCTGCTATCGGACGCCGATCGAGGGTCAGTTTTGGAAGCCGTTTGACACATCTAAGGACAGCCAAGCGGAGATTTTCCGTGGAATTTAATTAGTATTATTAAAGAATAATATTACGAATTACTTTCATTTGACTCGAATATATATTCATATAACTTGCCTCTACATCGGGGCGACATTCGTGAGGAGGAGGCGATGTCAAAGCGGAATGATGATGAGTGTGCGGTCGACCGGCGCAACTTTCTGAAGGTCATCGGCGTGGCGAGCGTCTCGACGACGATCCCCGGCGTCGCCATCGCTGCGGAGACCACCGCGATGGGGCACGGCCACGCCGCTCCTGCGCTGGGTTCACGGCCAGGCTACGTGTTCCTCAATCTCGACGAAGGCGGATTTATCGAGGCGGCCATCGATGTGTTGATCCCGTCGGATTCCACTGGGCCGGGAGCAGTGGAATCAGGGGTTGTCATCTATATCGATCGGCAACTGGGCGGCGCCTATGGCAGCGGCGCGCGGCTTTATCTCCAGGGGCCTTTTCAGGAGGGCGAGCCTGAGCAGGGATATCAACTGCCCTTTACACCCGCTGAACTGATCAAGGCCGGCATCGCCGACGTCGATGCCTATGCGCTCGAAAAGCATCAGAAGAACTTTGCCGCACTGTCCTTGGGTGATCGGGATGCAATCCTGAAGGAACTGGACGAGGGCAAGGCAACGCTCGCGACGGTGCCGGCGAAGATTTTCTTCGGCCATCTCTGGTCGCTGACCCAGGAGGGATATTTTGGCGATCCCATCCATGGCGGCAACACGGACAAGGCGGTCTGGAAGATGATCGGTTTTCCGGGCGTCGGCAATATCTATACGGATGCGATACTCGAGTATCGCAACAAGCCATATCCGGTAGAGCCGCAAAGTATCCAGGATTTCAGTTAGACGACGGTCCATACCGGGAGGATGTTATGGCGACAAAGTTGAAACCTGTTGACATCGTGATCGTCGGCCTAGGTTGGACGGGCGGCATCATGGCCAAGGAGCTTGCCGATACCGGTCTGCGTATCGTGGCTCTGGAGCGCGGCATACAGCGCGACACCGACCCGGATTTCGTCAGCGTCACCAAGGACGACGAGGTCCGCTACGTGCGTCGAAACGAGTTGATGCAGGACGTTACCAAGGAAACGATCACATTCCGCAACAACACCTCGCAGACCGCTCTTCCGATGCGGCGGCTCGGCTCCTTCCTGCCAGGCGATGGTGTCGGTGGCGCCGGCGTCCACTGGGCTGGTATCACATGGCGGTGGATGGAGTGGGATCATGAGGCGTATACGCGGACGGTCGACAGGTATGGCAAAAGCATCATCCCCGCGGACATGCAGCTTCAGGACTGGGGTGTGACATACGCCGAGCTTGAGCCCTACTATGAAAAATTCGAGATGCTCTGCGGCACTTCGGGCAAGGCAGGCAATCTCAACGGCAAGATCGTTGAAGGTGGAAATCCCTTCGAGGGCCTACGCAAAAGTGAGTATCCGACGGAGCCGCTGGTCCGGACGCAAGCCAATCTGCTGTTCGAGAAGGCAGCCCGGGAAAGGGGCCTTCATCCTTTCCCTCAGCCATCCTCGACAGCGTCTCAGCCTTACACCAATCCTGACGGCATTGACTTCGGACAGTGCCATTATTGCGGCTTCTGCGAACAGTTCGGCTGCGAGGCCAACGCCAAGGCGAGCCCGCACTTCACCGTCATTCCCCTCGCGAAAAAGAACCCCAATTTCGAGCTTCGAACACGATCCCGCGTGCTCAAGATCAATCTCGATTCAACCGGCAAGAAGGCAGTCAGCGTCACCTATCTCGACGCCCGAGGCAACGAGATCGAGCAACCGGCGGATCTCATCATCCTCTCCGCCTATCAGCTCTCGAACGTGCACCTCATGCTGCTTTCAGGGATTGGCCAACCCTATGATCCGGCGACCGGACAAGGCGTCGTCGGGCGCGGCTACACATATACGAACAGCGGTGGCGCAACGCTCTATTTCGACGAGAACACACACATGAATCCGTTCATGGCGACGGGCGGCACGTCGTCGGTCTGCGATGATTTCAACGGGGACGTCTATGATTTCGCCGAATTGGGTTTCATTGGCGGCCACCAATTGAGTGCCGGACATCAGGGCGCCCGGCCCATCGGCTATCATCCGACGCCGAAAGGAACGCCGAAATGGGGCTCCGAGTGGAAGGCGGCTGTCGCCCGCAGCTACAACCACACCATGGGCATCGGCGGCTCGGGGGCCGTCATGGCCTACAAGCAGAACTATCTCGATCTCGATCCAACCTACAAAGATGCCTTTGGCAGACCGTTGCTGCGCATGACGTTCGACTACACCGAAAACGAATACAAGATGTCGAACCATGCGGCGGATGTGGCGGTTGAGATGGCCAAGACACTCAACCCGAAATCGTTCACGCGCAACACCAAGAGCGGTCCCTATTCGATCGTGCCATATCAAAGCACGCACAACATGGGGGGCGCTTTGATGGGAACCGACCGGAGCACCAGTGCCCTCAATCAATATCTGCAATCCTGGGACGTTCCGAACGTCTTCGTCCTGGGTGCCACGTCCTTCAGCCACAATTCCGGGAAAAACCCGACAGGGCCGGTCGGTGCTCTAGCACTGTGGGCCGCTGACGCCGTGAAGAACAGATATCTTAAGAATCCAGGACCGCTTGCGCCCAGCTGAGTTCGAACTGTGTAGGAGAACTCTCAAAAGCGCAGGCGACGCCAGGCCGGTGCATAGGCAGTCCATCACGACAAACGTCTTCGCAGGCGTTTGACAGGCGTCTGGTTTTTGTCGCCATCGCTTCCGCAGGATCGACAATGTCGCGATCGCGTCGATTCACGCTCACCATGTTGGTCAGCACCGGTGAGCGCTTCTCCTCCTTTGGTCTTGAAGTGCGCTTCACCACCGACCGAACCCGGCGTTACAAGGGGTGACCTCGGATGGCCTCACTCTGGTACGCCCGGAAACAGTTTGGCTAGCAGGTCAGATGTGCTTATTGTCTGACAAACCTTGCTACTTTCCACTTGGTGGAAGCCACGCGTCAGGCCCTTTCTCGGAGGGCTTGCGCGGGGATTTTCGTAACGCGATGAAGAAGACGCAGCATAGAGCCGGCGTCACCATGAACTGGCATAAACGGTTGCAGGGATTGGTGGATGGAGGGGTGACGGTGCCTACGCCAACCTCTCAACCTCTAAGAGATTCCAAATTCGCCACCATCTCGTTCCCGCTCGATATTTGCGCGGCGCATGAAGACGGTATCCGAAAAGGAAAGCAGCGTGCGTGAGTGCGCCATCGGGGCCTAGAACAATCAGAAGGGAGACTGCCACTAAAGAGCACGGCAACTTCGGGGCTTGAGGATGCGGAACTCAAGCGCTGGCGGGCGGCAAACCGCTTGATGCACTTGACGAGGAGGAAATTCCATGACGATCCATGAATCCGTTGCGGGAACATCGGCGGCGCTTATGCCGCGACTGTTCTCCGATGGGCAGGTCCGATCTGCCCATTCGCTGGTCACTCACGACATCGCACTCGGGATTCTGCGCGGTGACCTGCCGCCAGATTCGCTGCTTCCCAACGAAGCCGACCTCATCGACAAATACGGCGTGTCGCGGACCGCGCTTCGAGAAGCCATAAAGACCCTGACAGCCAAAGGCTTTCTCATTTCCAAGACGAAGGTCGGCACACGTGTGCTGCACGAAGGTCATTGGAATATGTACGATCCCCAGGTGCTGACCTGGCGGGTCGAACTTGGGGTCAACGACATTTTCTTGCAGAATATCTACGAAGTCCGTCAGGCGGTCGAACCGGCGGCCGCCGCGTTTGCGGCGATCAGGCGAACGGACGAACATCTCGACGACATGCGGCAGTTTCTCGGGCGCATGAGTGCTCCCCGTCATACGCGCGAGAGCTACGCCGAACCCGACCTCGGATTTCACCAGCAGGTGCTGCTGGCCTCGGGCAATCCCTTCATGCAGTCCTTCAGCAGCGTCATAGAGGCTGCTATCCGTTGCTCGTTCCAGATCAGCGCGCCGGTGGACAGCGTAGAAAGGTTGCAGGTCTCCATCGACCGTCACGGAAAGGTGCTGGAAGCGATCGCGGACCAGGATGCGTGTAGCGCTTGCGAGGCGATGACCCAGGTGATCCGCGAAGGGATCGAGAACGCGCACTACCAACTCGCATCCAGTCCCCTGGTGATAACCATGCCGCTTCAGATGATGACCTGAGATTGGATGTCCGGTATCGCGGTGGCGATCGAATTTTCCGATCGCAAGCCTAGTCTAAAATCGCGCTGACCGTGCGCGCCGCGTCCGGAAAGCTCGTCTCGATTCCACCGGAGCCTTGCAGCTTCGGTAGAAAATCAGATCATTCAATGGTGACGTCGAAAGCAGTCCTCACCCGGCTCTCGAGCCTTGGTACGACTTCTTTCTTGACGATCTCCTCAAAGTGGCCCGTGTTACCATGGGCATCCAGTGCCAGTTGGTCCTTATACACTTCGTAGAGGAGGAGGATATTTTCATCCGATTGCGATTTGGACACCTGGTATAGGACACAACCTGGCTCTTTCGCTTTTACAAGATCCTTCATGCGTGCGAGGAGGCGCAGGACTTCGTCCATCTTCCCCTCCTTGACGGTGTAGATCACATTCAGCGCAATCATCGTTCACTCCGTTGTCGGATTCTACCTATCTTATGAGTACTGCCCGGAAATCGTTCACGTTCGTGTGCGTCGGTCCAGTGATGACAAGCCTGTCTTTCAGGTTGAAGTAGGAATAGGCGTCGTTGTTCTGAAGATAGGCGCGGGCCATATGCACGGGATCCTGAAGCGCCTGGCTGTCGAACCACGCACCGGCGTTGTCTTCCGACCCATCGATGCCGTCGGTATCGCAGGCGATGGCCGACGTACCGGGCTGCGATTGCAACTGGCACATCAGAGCCAGAAGAAACTCCGCATTGCGTCCACCGCGGCCATTCCCCTTGACCGTCACCGTCGTCTCTCCGCCGGAAATCAGCACGCAGGGCTTCCCCACCGGCTCCCCATAAGCGATCACCGATCGAGCGAGCCCGGCAAATACGGTGGCGACCTCCCGCGCTTCGCCCTCGATTGCGTCTCCGAGAATCAGCGGCGTCACCCCGAGCTTTCGTGCTTCCGCCGCCGCGGCGTCGAGCGCCATTTTCGGCGTGGCGAGGAAATGCGCATCGTTCTTCAACCCCACGCCATTCGAATGGCGGTTCTGCAGGATGGCCGAGCGGATCCTGGGCGAGATTTCAATCTGATATTCTTCGAGAATTTCCAGTGCGCCATCCGATTCCGGCGCGGCAAAGATCGTCGGGCCGGATCCTATGACGGACGGATCGTCGCCCGGCACGTCGGAGATCAGATAGGTCATGATGCTGGCGGGGAGGGCGGCAGCTGCCAGGCGGCCGCCCTTGATTGCCGAGAGGCTTTTGCGGACCTTGTTCATGGCGCCGATCGGCGCGCCGGATCGCAACATGACCTCCGTCAGCGCCTGCTTGTCTGCCAGGGTGATACCCGGCACCGGAAGCGATAGCAGTGCCGAAGCCCCGCCGGAGATCATGCAGACGACCAGGTCGTCCGGCCCCGCGGAGCGCGCAAGGTCTAGAATACGTTGTGCGGCCTGTTCGCCCGCCGCGTCGGGGACCGGGTGGCTTGCTTCGATAACCTCCACATAGCGGGTTTTGACCGCATGGCCGTAGCGGGTGACGACCAGTCCTTCGCAGGGCCGGTTCCAAGCCTCTTCGAAAGCTTGCGCCATGTCAGACGAAGCCTTGCCCGCTCCGATCACGATGGTGCGGCCCTTGGGCGGGTTCGGAAGACG
The DNA here is from genome assembly GCF_025753855.1 of Mesorhizobium sp. ZC-5. Classification (GTDB taxonomy): domain Bacteria; phylum Pseudomonadota; class Alphaproteobacteria; order Rhizobiales; family Rhizobiaceae; genus Neomesorhizobium. The sequence continues at coordinate 106,360 of NZ_JAOWPT010000011.1, read as the reverse complement.
ATTCGCGAATTTCCCCTCGAGAGAGGCGACCTTCAAGGCCGAGTAGAACATCTTGTGCAGGATCTCCCGATCGCTCAGGCGCGTGATTTCCCTGCTTATGTCTGCGTGATCGTTTGGCACGATTTGCCTTTTGTGGGATGGTACGTCCGGGTGGCAGATGACGGGATTGGATGGACGTCAGGTAGCCGAAGCTATTTCGTGGTCCGCCATGATCTCGAGCGCATTCACCATGGCCGAGTGATCCCGGAGGGAGCCCCCGTGCGCCGCGCAGACGCTGAAGAGTTGCTGACAGGTTGCGGTATTCGGCAACGCCAACCGAAGCTGTCGCGCTCCTTCCAGCGCGAGGTTCAGATCCTTCTGATGCAGCTCGACCTTGAAACCGGGATCGAAGCTGCGCTTGATCATCCGCTCGCCATGTACTTCCAGAATCCGAGACGAGGCAAAGCCTCCCATCAGGGCGGCCCGCACACGCGCGGGATCGGCGCCCGCCTTCGACGCGAAGAGCAATGCCTCTCCTACGGCTTCTATGGTCACCGCGACGATGATCTGGTTCGCGACCTTGGCCGTCTGGCCGTCGCCGACGCTTCCTACGAGGGTTATGTTCTTGCCCACAAGATCGAAGAGCGGCTTGACGCGGTCGAAGGTTTCCTGCGTGCCGCCGACCATGATCGACAAAGTCGCCGCCTTGGCTCCGACCTCTCCGCCCGACACAGGGGCGTCGAGATAGTCGCAGCCTTTCTCGGCGATGCGGGCAGCAAATTCCTTGGTGGCTATCGGCGAAATCGAACTCATGTCTATAACGGTCTTGCCGTCGGTCAGGCCATCGGCAACGCCGCCCCTGGAGAACAGGACGGCTTCGACATCCGGCGTATCGGGAACCATCACGATGATGACGTCGGCCCGTTCGGCGACCTCGCGCGACGAAGCGCAGACGACGGCACCCTTCTCGAGCAGATCGCTCGGCGGCGAACTCCGGCTGTAGATCGCCATCTGATGTCCACCATCGACAATATGACCGGCTATCGGACGGCCCATGATGCCAAGGCCAATGAATCCGATCTTCATCTGCACTCTCCTGCTGTCCTTCATGAAGGCGAAATTTCTTGTCGCCGGCAGCACAAGCCGCCCATGTGTGTGCGTGACCGCCGACAGGCGCGCCGGCAGCAAACTGCCGGCCGCGTTTTTTGTTGGTAGGGGGGACTGCCCTTTCTACTTCGTGGAAGCGAAAGGCCCGACTTCGGGCTTGCCCTGCGTGTCGACGAGATCGCCCAGCTCTTCCTTGACGCCGCGCGTGATGGCGCCGGTCTCGGTGCCTGCCTGGAAGCAGGTGAAGTCCGGACGATCCTTCCAGGAAAGGGGCCCGCAAAGACGCACGCTGGCGCTTATGGCGGCGTCATGCACCATGTTGATCACACGCTCGTAGTCCGGATCGCCGACATCCCGCTTGTAGCCGGTGAAGTTGCCTAGATCGCCGCTTGCGGCGAAGATGCCGTCCACGCCTTCGACCTTGGCGATCTTGTCGACTTCCTGAAGACCGTCGAGCGTTTCGATCATCGGAATGAAGACCAGATTGTCGTTGATGGTCTGCCGATAACCGCCGGGGACCTTGCCCCACATGGCGTCGCCGAAGGCCTGGCCGCCACCGTTGCTGCGCCGCCCGAGTGGCGGGAAGAACGCCCAGTTGCGGGCTTCGATCGCTTCAGCCTCGCTGTCCACGGTTGGGACGACGAGAACCAGGGCGCCGGCATCGAGGGCATGCTGGATTTCACGCTCGTCGGTATAGGCAACCCGCACGCCGGGGACTGCCTTCGCGTGGGGGCAGGTCGCCCACATGCGGCCCACCTCTTCCCAGTCCTTCGAGCTGTGCTGCATCTCGACCCAGATGAAGTCGTAGCCCGCATTGGCCATGGCGCAATAGATTGCGGGGTCGGTGCCGGCAAAGACGGTGCCGCCGGTGACCTTCTCGCCCCGCATCATCTTGAGCTTGACGGGATTCCAGATCGCCGAATCGGCCGGCGCATCGAAGGTCTTCCCGTACGTCCATGTAGACTTGTCGAACGGGCCCTGGTTGACCGCGCCGGGCAGGGCATTGTCACGGGCACCGCTGTCCTGGCCGGCTTTCGCCGCTAGATCGTCCTGCGCAAGGGCGACAGGCGCGGCCATGGCCGCAATCAAACACGCAGCCGTAGCAGCAAAAAAAATCCTCATTTGTGTAATCCTCCCTGAAAAGGTGTGAGTTTGCAGAACGTTTCTATTGATCTAAAATTTACTAGTCAACATAGTAATAAAAGTATTATTATAGAACTCTAAGTGATCTATTTGTATTATTATAGCACAAATAAAATAGAAGATTGACATAATATGTACTTCAAATATTCTTTGGGAAATCAACGCGCGAATGCGCTTGGGTTCATTCGCGCCAAGGGAGGTTTTTCGATGGGTTTCAAGAGGAATGCTGTACTGGTCTGCGCTGCTGCGGCCGCCAATCTGCTCGCGAGCTGGGCGTCAGCGCAGGAGACGCTGCGCATCGGCATTCCGTTCCAGAAGGATTCGCATTTCGGGGTGGCGATCGACACATTCGCCGAGGAAGTCACCAAACGCACCAGCGACCGCTATCGGGTCGAGACCTTCTACAACGGCTCGCTGGGCGCGGAGCGCGAGTCGGTCGAGGCCGTCCAGCTCGGGACGGTGGACTTGACCTTCACCTCGACCGGCCCGGTTCCGAACTTCGTTCCCGAGGTCGCGGTGCTGGACGTGCCCTTCCTCTTCAAGGACTACGACAACGCGCGCGCCGTTCTCGATGGCCCGATCGGGGAGGGCCTGCTCGGACAATTCGACAACCATGGCATCCACGCGCTCGCATGGGCGGACAACGGTTTCCGCAACATGACGAACAACAAACTGGCCATCAGCACGCCGGAAGACCTGGCTGGCCTGAAGATGCGGACCATGGAAAATCCGATCCACATCGAAGCCTACAAGGAGTTCGGCGTAATCCCCACGCCGATGGCGCTTACCGAAGTTTTCGCGGCACTCCAGCAGGGTGTCGTCGACGGCCAGGAAAACCCGCTTTCGGTGATCGTCGCAAACCACTTCGACGAAGTGCAGAAATATGTGTCGATGACGGGCCATGTCTTTTCTCCCGCCGTCTTCCTGATGAATGCGGGGAAGTGGGAGGCTCTTTCGGACGAAGACAAGACCGCCTTCAAGGAGGCGGCGAAGGTTGCGGCCGCGGCCAATCGAGCGCGTGTCGATGCAGATGAAAAGGTCGGGATCGAATACCTGAAGAGCAAGGGCGTCGAGGTCGTGGAGAATGTCGACAAGCAGAAATTCATCGACGCGCTGGCGCCGGTCTATGCTGACTTCAGCGAGCGCTTCGGCGCCACCTTGCAAGAAATCCAAGCCGCTCAGAAATAAATCGGAAACGACCGGTCGGTGAAGCTCTGCTTGAGGTTTCACCTTGCGCCTTGCCGCCGGCGGGTCGCCTACCTTTCACGCAGAGTTAGCCAAAGATGAGAGAAGAGTTCCTACGCTGCGAACGTATCTTGACGCATGCGACATTGTGGCTGGCCTGCACGCTGTTCGGCATCGCCTCAATGATCGGCCTCATGCAGATATTCACCCGGTTCGTGCTCAAGCTGCCCACTCCCTGGAGTGAGGTATCAATCCGGATACTGCTGATCTGGATGGTCTTCATGGGTATCCCGATCGCATTCCGGCGCGGCGCCATGATCTCGGTAGATCTGATGTATCGCAAGTCCTCTCCCTGGTTCCGGCCCAAGCTTGAGATTTTCATAACGGCCGTCACGCTGGCGTTTCTCATCACACTCACCTGGTGGGGGATGCGATTCTCCCTGATGGCGGGCAATGTCCAAACGATCATCGGCCTGGAGCCGCTGAAGATGTTCTGGGCCTATATCTCGCTGCCGATCGGTTCCGCATTGGCGATGATCGCCGTGATTGGAAACTATCTAGAGCCCAAGCACGAAGAACTCGAAACCGCGCAGTGAGGCGAGCAAAATGCCGATTCTTCTTCTCATCGTCATGTGCCTCGGTCTTGCGTTCTCCGTTTCCGTCGCAATTTCCATCGGCCTGGCGAATATCCTCTATCTCTACACCACGAATTCTTCGCTGCTGATCCTGCCGAAGGAGATGTACAGCGCCATCGACAAGTTTCCCCTGGCGGCGATCCCCTTCTTCATCCTTGCCGGCAACATCATGGAGCGGGGCGGGATTTCGCTTCGGCTGGTGAATTTCGCCAAGTCCATCGTCGGCGGCGTTCAGGGCGGTCTCGCCGCGACCTGCGTGCTCACCTGCATGCTCTTTGCCGCAATTTCGGGTTCGTCCATCGCGACCACTTTCGCCATCGGCGCAATCCTTATCCCGGCGCTGGTGCGGCATGGCTATCCGGTGAACTATGCGGCCGCGTTGCAGGCAACTTCGGCCGAACTCGGCGTCATCATTCCGCCGTCCATTCCGATGATCCTCTACGGCGTCACCGCGCAGGTGTCGGTCGGCGAACTCTTCATTGCCGGTTTCGGCCCCGGCATCCTCATCAGTGGCGCGCTGATAGGCTATGTCCTCATAACGGCCCGCATTAGGGGTTACGGAAAGCAGGACCTCGATGGCAGGCTTTCCTTCTTCAAGGCGACCTGGCAGGCTCTTCCCGCGCTTATGCTTCCGGTTGTCATTCTCGGAGGGATCTACAGCGGTGCGACGACGCCGACGGAGGCGTCGATCGTTGCGGTTTTTGCGGCGATCGTCGTCGGCATGTTTCTCTATCGGGAACTGCGGCCACGCGACCTAGTCGTGGCGCTTGAGAAGTCCGTCATCTCGTCGGCGGTCGTGATGTTCATCATCGCGAATGCAGGCGTGTTCAGCTACCTCATCACCCGAGCCAACGTGCCGGATCATATGGCGGCCTGGCTGATCGAGAATTTGAGCAACCCCTACATGTTCCTGCTCGGCGTCAATCTCGCTTTGTTCGTGATCGGCATGTTCATCGAGACGAACTCGGCGGTGATCGTGCTGTCGCCCATCCTCGCACCGATCGCCATCAGTCTCGGCATCGATCCCGTCCATTTCGGTCTGGTCATGGTGGTCAATCTGGCGATGGGCATGATCACGCCGCCCTTCGGAGTGAATCTGTTCGCGGCCTGCCAGGTCGCCGGCATTTCCCTCGATCAGATCATCACGCGGCTCGTGGGTTTCGTTCTGGTGATCTGCGTGTGCCTGCTCATCATCACCTACTTCCCACCGATCACCCTGTTCCTGCGGGACTGGGTCTATCCCAGTCACCGTTAGGGCAAGCACACTGCTCAACCCATGGAGATCGTAGAATGAATCCCAAGAATACAGCCCTGGTCTTGATCGAATTCCAGAACGATTTCACCACGCCTGGCGGTACGCTCCACGACGCGGTGAAGCCCGTGATGGACAAGACCAACATGCTGCAGAACACGGTCGAGACCGTGAACAAGGCGCGCGGGCTCGGTGCAACGATCCTGCACGTGCCGATCAGCTTCGCCACCGGCTATGGCGAACTGCGGCAAGAGCCTTACGGGATCCTGAAGGGCGTGGTCGACTCGAACTCGTTCCTCAAGGGCGAGTGGGGCTCGCAGATCGTCGACGTGCTGACCCCCGACGCGGGCGACATCGTGGTCGAGGGTAAGCGCGGACTCTGCGGCTTCGAGAGCACCAATCTCGATTTCATCCTGCGCAGCCGGGCCATCACCGACATCGCGCTCAGCGGCTTCCTGACGAATTGCTGTGTCGAATCGACCATGCGTGTCGCATACGAGAAGGGCTACAGCGTCGTCACGCTCACAGACTGCACGGCGGCACTGAGCCAGGAGGAGCAGGACCACGCCTGCGCCAAGAATTTTCCGATGTTCTCGCAGCCCATGACCCACGAAGAGTGGCTCGCCGAACTGGGCGGCAAGGCAAAGTCCGAGGTCAAAACCCGCGGCTACGAAACGACCTGAAATCTGCAAGAGCCCCGCAAGCAAGGAGCTTGCAACATGCTGGCGCTCCGCTTGAGCGCGGCGGAGGAGTCCGCCGTCCATGCTGACAATCCACCGAAGTAGAGGAGATTTACGATGACGGACCATAAAGGTAGCCCTATCAAGGGTTTATCACGCCGTACGCTGTTCGGCGGCGTCGCTGCTGCGGCGGCGCTGCCGATCGTGGCGAAGGCGCAAACTACGGCCGGCGCCAACGAGCCGCTTGGTCCCAGGGGCACAGGCGCGCCAATCAACAGCACCGGCACGCAGGGGCTCCCGCAACAAGGCGGCTATGGCCCAATCCGGGTGCTATTCATCTCGAGCTACCATGCCTTCGACCGTGAGAATCTGTTCCGCATGCTGGACACTTTTGGCGAGGAGATCACCTGGTGCCATGTCGAGCATCCGGCGGCGGAGTATTTCTTCGATCCGGCGTTGGCCGAGGATTTCGACGTCTTCCTGTTCTACGACGCCTTCGCCGGCCGCAAGATGACCGGCATGGGGCCGAACGGGAGGTCAACCTACGACTATCCGCCGCCATCGGAAAAGCTGCAGGCCGATCTGAAGCAGCTGCTGACCAATGGTGACAAGGGTTTCGTTCTCTTCCACCACGCGCTCGCTTCATGGGTCCACAGTTGGCCCGCAGGTGTCAACGGCACCAACGCCTACATCGAGATGATGGGCGCGGCGGCCGACTGGGGTCTGGGAGTGAAGAATGTGCGCGGCAAAGACTATCCCAAGTCCGGCTACCGCCAGGGCACCGAACAGCGTATCACCGTTGTCGACACCGCCCATCCCATCACCGAAGGCGTGGGCGACTTCGACATCGTCGATGAGCCGTATCTCTGTCCCATCCTGGAAGATTCGGTGCATCCGCTTCTGCGTACCGATTTCGAGCCGACAGTGGAAAAATTCGCCCATGCGCCGAACGGCGCCAACGCCGGCGAAGGCCACCCGCCGGGCAGCAACCTCGCGGGCTGGGTCAAGACCGCCGAGAACACGCCAGTGGTCTACATACAGCCCGGCCACGACAATAATGCTTGGTCGCATCCGAGCTTTCGGCGATTGATGCTGAACGCGATCAAATGGTCCGCCTCGCCGGAGGCCAAGGAGTGGGCGCGGGCCAACGCAACGCGTATCTTTGTTTAGCAGTTGTACTACTGTGGCAGCATGTACATCGTCGCAGCCGCCGCGCTAAGGTGCGGGCCATTCGCATCGTAGCGATTTTAAAAATGGCGGGAGCCGTCGGGGCCTGACCGGCTCCCGCTAAAGTTGGCAATATTCCGATTTAGTGGTACCCGTCGATGCCCTGGCACGACGTGTACGATCCTGTCGCATATGTCTGGACGTCACACGTCACCCATATGGGTGATCCGACGTGATTTTATCGCCAATGAAAAGGTTGTTCGTCAGACCCGTCTTGGCCCGTCTCAGGAGCTCGACGTGGACGTCTGTAGCGAACTATCCGCGCAGCATCAGTGCCACGAGCTGGCTTTGACGGGTAGTCCCGGTCTTTGAGTAGACCGCTTTTAGCTGCGTCCTCACCGTATTGATGCTGATGCCCTTACTGTCGGCAAGTTCGCGGGGAGACAGTCCTTTGGCTATCGATTGGGCCAGCGCCAACTCCGCGGGGGTCAGTCCACAGCCCTCGAGCAGGGTGGCTGCGTCGGACTGGCTCTTCAACACCAGCGTAGCAATCGGAAGGTTTTCGAATATCTGATCGAAAATGAGTGGCGTGGCGTTGCGCTCAATCGGGGCTATCGTCGCCTCCACGGGCAGACCGTTTGTACGACTAATTAGGAAATTCCCCCGCAGCTTCTGGAAGTCAGCCCTTGCAATCGCGCCCAGTGTGGCGTGCAGTGCCCTCTCAGCCTGCGGGTCGTGGAGGTGAAAGTGCCCATCACGATCGACCCGCACGATTGATGCTTCGCTGTGCAACGTGCGTCCGGGACGATTGGCATGCACCAGTCGCCCCTTTCGATCGAGGAAAAATAGGGCATTGGGAGACATTTCGGCAGTTGATCGGTAGTCTTCCCCCTCGATCAGGCTGGGGATATGGCGCATTAGTTCGAACGACTGGGAGATATGCGGACCGATTATGGCCAGCGGCACATGGATAGCCGCACCTACAGGTCGGATACATGGCCGCACCAACCAGCAACGGCAAAGCTCAAGAACCCCTTGCCAACGGAGAGCCGTCCATACACGGCGCCAAAGGATGCCAGTCAGCAGCGCGCCTCTGTGTCGGCCATAGAGCCAAACTTTGCCTCCCAAGAGGCAGACATCGCGGGTGACCATGCTGGAGATCTTGGTCGCCATTTGAAGACATCTCAGCCCCAGCGAGTAACCGTCGGGAATGCTTATTCAGCGGACTATCTGGTTGGCTGCACTGGACCTTGATGTCTCCGGTGACGCTTATGGCTGGCCATCGCTCGCCGATTGTTAGCCTTCTTGTCTCTGGGCTTCATGCGAGATGCGCTTAGGTGCGTTGCAGGTTCGGCACCTCGTAAGTCCATACCCGAAACGATTTCAGGACATGCGGTCCGAAGGAATTGATGAGAGGTATGTCGGCTGCATCTCGGCCGCGCGCCACCACAATCCTGCCGATCCGCGGGACGTTGTTGCGCGGATCGAAGGTGTGCCATGTACCATCGAGGAACACCTCGATCCAAGCGCTAAAGTCCATCGGATCGGCGACTGGGACGCCGATGTCACCGAGATGGCCGTTGACATAGCGGGCGGGAATGTTGAGGCAGCGGCAGAAAGTCAGCGCCAGATGCGCGAAGTCGCGACAGACGCCGACGCGTTCGTTAAATGTCTCGAAAGCCGTCCGCGTCGCGCGAGCCTGCATGTAGTCGAAATGGATGTGGGCATGGACGAAATCGCAGATCGCCTGCACGCGGCCCCAGCCGGGCGGGATCGTGCCGAATAGGTCCCATGCAATCTGGCTGAGCCGGTCGGTCTCGCAATAGCGACTGCCCATAAGGTAGACAAGGCAATCGTCTGGCAGTTCCGGCACCGCGAGTTCCCGGGCTTCAGGGAGCACTCGGTCCGGTTTGCCGTCGTCCTTGATCGTGGCGTCACCCCACATCGTCAGGTCGCCGGCCGGTGCGACGAGGCGCCGGCATCGGTTGCCGAACAGATCGAGGTAGGTCGATACCGGAACGTCGGGAGTGGTGAACGTCGTTTCCGGATTTCTGATATCGGCCGCCCGATCCTCGTGGACTGATAGCAGGCATACCAACGCAGTGGGCTGCTGGCAGGTCAGCGTGATCTCATAGCCATAGCGGATCAACATGCGGGTGCGCCTAACGGAAAAACTGCGCCTGTCAGCATGTAGGACGTGCAGTGGCCATGAGGATAGACTTCACGTGCGATTTCATCGGCTGAACGGCCCGCTGCGTCGAAGGCACTGAGGAAATCCGCTGCACGCAGGTCCATCCTGCCCGGCATTGCCAACGCGCCCGTGCCGACAGAAAGCGGAACCCTCGAACATGCCCTGATAGCCGTCGCGAAATTCATTGTTCTGGCGTTTCATGATGATCGCCTTTGTTGATTGCATCGGCGTCGACAACACAGGAATGGAGTGTTTCGCCGTCTGCGTCGATTATGGTCATCGCGTCAGGTCGCTGCGGCATATCGAGAGTCTGTGACAGGCGCTGTCCGAATTCGATGGCATCGGCAACATCGTGTGCCTCCCGCACCTCGCGCCCAACGAGTGCATGCGCGTCATCGGAACTGCGGGTGCGGTAGAATTCGATCACTACCTTCATCGATGCGATCTCGGCAGATTACGCCAGCAGTCAGCGCTTGTCCTTGCCACCCGGAGCGTTTGCATTTGCAGCGAGTTTGATCTGGCTGCCAAACGTGCTTTCAGGTTTTGCCGCCGCCTTCTGCTTCTTCGGTTTACGAATTTCGCGATTGCTGCGTTGCTGGCCTTTGGCCATTTTTTAGGCTCCTTTGTTCGGGGTAGCGCCGCCTTGAGGCGTTTCCACTTCCTCAAGGCTGTCTTCGGTCGTAACCCGCTCGTGCCGCTCCTGGTCGCTGCGGATGCGGTATTGCGGTGAATTGTCCCGCGAGGGCAGCGTGCCGGTGATGCGGTAAAGTTCAGCGGTCCTGAGAGCCATGTCAAAGCTGCTCTGCAGGCGGACGGTCTGGCCAATCGCAAAACGATGGACTGGCAATTTCTGCCTATCTTGATCCATCATGCTCTTTTGTCCGATCCTGCTGTAACGCCGCTTCGAGTTCGGCATGATCGATCGCAATCAGTTGGCTTGTCCTGCTGTTCGACGCCACCGAAGGAAAATGGATGAACGTCGCGACGCGCCGATAGGCGAGCCAGGAAATTCCATCGATGAGTTCTTCGTCCTCGTCGATCGCATAATCGCCGGGCGGCAGGATCTCGTCGACCCCGCGCAGTGCGAAGGGCGCGGAGAAGTGGACGACGGAGTGGGTGGTGCGGGTCGACATGCATTTCTCACGGGTCTCGTTTTCGCCCCTAGATGAGACGGTTATCCTCCGCCGTTTGCCTGTCACGGCGGCGTGTTCCATCGGTATCGGCTTTGCGATGCCTGTCCGCGATCTCCTTGCGAATACGCTCGAACCGGTTTTCCTCGGTCTCTTTAAGGACAGGCGATACACTGGGTTTGGGTTGATAGGCGATCATCGTCAGGTTCCTTGCTCGGTGGGAAAAAGTCCGCCGAGCGTATGCCCGGCGGTTGGTCTTGTCGCGAGAGGTCAGATTGCGAGCGCGAGGGCACAACCTTCGGCGGCACGCCGGTCTGGAGATGTCTGCCCAGGCATGGTGGCCCAGCCACCGGTCTCGACGAACTGCCGCCGCTTGTAGCTGTCGGTTATGGCATTGAGCTCGATGAGCTTGGCGGCCGAATCAGGAGCGGCCTTGAACTTCTCGACGCAGACGACCGAAGCGAGTTCGCCGCGCGCCACGTCGCCGGCAGTCGTCGCCAGTGTCCGCGAGGTGCCGCCGGTGACCCATCCGCCCCAGCTGAAGCCGATGAACATGGTTGCAATCGCGGTCGCAACGCATGCCCAGGCAACCACCGATTTGGAGGGCTGATAGCTTTCCCAGCGCTGCGCCAGGGATTGTTTGGTGTTGTTCTGCACGGCCATGGAGATGGTCCTTCCGGTTTCCTGCTTCGGTTTCGTCTTCAGGCCGCGATGGCCGAAGGGTTGAGGCATCGGTCAGTAACCCATGCCACCGCCACCATTGCCGGCAGCAGGCGCATCTTTGGGCGGGATGTCGGTGATCATGGCTTCAGCTGTAATCAGCAGCGCCGCAATCGAGCCGGCGTCCTGCAGGGCGGTCCTCACCACCTTGGCGGGATCAACGATGCCCTCCTTGATCATGTCGACATAGGCTTCCGTCTGGGCGTTGAACCCGAGATTCTGGTTCTTGCCGTCCATCAGTTTGCCGACGACGATCGAACCCTCGACACCGGAGTTTTCGGCGATCTGCCGGATCGGCGCTTCAAGCGCCCGCATAACGATAGAGATGCCGGCCGTCACGTCGGCATTCGGTCCGGTGAGCGTCGCCAGGACGGTCCTGGCACGCAGCAGCGCTACGCCGCCGCCGGCAACGATGCCTTCCTCGACCGCCGCACGGGTGGCGTTCAGCGCATCGTCGATACGGTCCTTCTTTTCCTTGACCTCGGTCTCGGTCGCGCCGCCGACGCGGATCACGGCGACACCGCCGGCGAGTTTCGCCAGGCGTTCCTGCAGCTTCTCCCTGTCGTAGTCGGAGGTGGTTTCCTCGATCTGCGCCTTGATTTGCTGAACGCGCGCCGTGATGCCGGTCTTTTCACCGGAGCCGTCGATGATCGTAGTGGTGTCCTTGTCGATAACCACACGCTTTGACCGGCCGAGCATGTCTATGGTGACGTTTTCGAGCTTGATGCCGATATCCTCGGATATCAGCTGACCGCCAGTGAGGATGGCGATATCTTCCAGCATCGACTTGCGACGATCGCCGAAACCCGGTGCCTTGACCGCCGCGACCTTCAGGCCGCCGCGCAATTTGTTGACGACCAGCGTCGCCAGCGCCTCGCCCTCAACATCTTCGGAGAGGATCAGCAGTGGTTTTCCCGACTGCACCACAGCTTCGAGGATAGGCAGCAGAGCCTGCAGATTGCCGAGCTTCTTCTCGTGAAGCAGGATGTAGGGGTCCTCCAGCTCGGCGCGCATCTTTTCGGCATTGGTGACGAAATAGGGGCTGAGGTAACCGCGGTCGAACTGCATGCCTTCGACGACATCGAGTTCGGTTTCGGCGGTCTTGGCCTCCTCGACGGTGACGACACCCTCGTTGCCGACCTTGTCGAAAGCCTTGGCGATCATTTTGCCGATGGTGGCGTCGCCATTGGCGGCGATGGTGCCGACCTGGGCGATCTCGTCCGAAGACTTGACCTTCTTGGCGCGGGCCTGGATGTCCTTGACGACGGCGGTCACGGCCAGATCGATGCCGCGCTTCAGGTCCATCGGATTCATGCCGGCGGCAACCAGCTTGGCACCCTCGCGCAGGATGGAGGCGGCGAGGACAGTTGCGGTGGTGGTGCCGTCGCCAGCAAGATCGTTGGTCTTGGAAGCGACCTCGCGCACCATTTGCGCGCCCATGTTCTCGAACTTGTCCTCAAGCTCGATTTCCTTGGCGACGGTAACGCCGTCCTTGGTGATGCGCGGGGCACCGTAGGCCTTATCGATGATGACGTTGCGGCCCTTCGGACCAAGCGTCACCTTGACGGCGTTGTTCAATATTTCGACGCCACGCAACATGCGGTCACGCGCATCGGTGGAGAATTTGATTTCCTTGGCAGACATGGTTCTGTCCTGTTCGGGCTCGATTTAATTTTGCGGGCGAAGATTGCGATCAGGCGGCTTTCTTTTCAGCCGCCTTCGACTTGTCCGCCTTCGGCCTGTCGACGATGGCCATGATGTCGGCCTCCTTGACGATCAGCAGATCCTCATTGTCGATCTTGATTTCGGTGCCTGACCATTTGCCGAAAAGCACGATGTCGCCAGGGGCGACATCCAGCGGAACGAGCTTGCCGCTTTCGTCGCGGGAACCCGGTCCGACGACGACGACTTCGCCTTGCTGGGGTTTTTCCTTGGCATTGTCGGGAATGATGATCCCGCCTTTGGATTTGATATCGCCTTCCGCACGTCGAATGACGACGCGGTCGTGAAGTGGCCGGAATTTCATTTGGGAATTCTTTCTGCGGCCGGCGCATTGGGCAGCCACACACCTTCATACGCTCATTGGCACTCGATTGATAGGAGTGCCAGACATTTAATTCGCGAGCGCGAAATATTAAAAGTATTGCCTCGGGCAGTAATTTATCAAAAAAAGCCCGGCGGCGAATATTTATTTAAAATTGTTTTGCGCGGCACAGATCATTATCTGTGTGGTAGGGTAAATTTCTGGCCGATAATCAAATTACAAAGGAGGCCACCCGTGAAAAATCACCTTACGCCAGATATTTTTGTTTTCGATTACCGCAGCTTTTTGATCCGGGTTGCGGTCGCTGCCGCGCTCGTCGTCATCGTCTATTCGACGTTTTTTGGCGGTGCCTGGTAGCGCAATCTTTCCGCAGCGCCAGCTACCCCATCGGCTGCTGCGGGCTTTTATCCCACATTGAGAGGTGCCGTCATGAACGACTATAACCATCGAGAAGATTCCAAAGCGCGCGAACTGGGCATTTGGGAAAACGAAGGCGGCGCGCCGGATCACGGCGACATGAGCCACCATTACGGTCGACGGGTCGAACCGGACAAGTCGTGGACGATCTATCACGTTTTCAGCGGCGCGCCGGCGGAGCTGGAAGGCCGGCCGATGGCCGGCCTCGGCGAAACCGAAGCCACCTCGACGATGATCTTTCTTAATGCGCGCAATGCTAGGAGACGCCGGGCATCGAGTCTCCGGCAGACGTTTGCCACGCGGTTCTAACCGGAGCTTGAGATCATGACACTGACTTTTCCAAACCGAAGCCGCAGTTACGACGAAGCCGGGCAGCGTGTCCGCTTTATCGGCCATGACGGCATGTTTGAAATACCCTTCGGGGTCGAACTCGACGCGCTCGCAACCGCCAAATCGGCTGCACCGACGGCCGAAGCGGGCTATCTGGCGGCATTCGACAGCGCCCGCGATAAAATCCATGCCGTCGCGCAAAAAGCCTATTCGCACGGCCGCAGGAACGTCTACCTGCTGACACGAAGCGATTTCCTGTAACGCAGCGTCACGACCGCAACTGACCTTATCCAGGCATTGCAGTTTGTTGTAAGGGTCAGGTTCCGACAATGCCCACACCTGATCCGCTCTAGAATATTCGCAGGCCCGAAGCTGCCGGTCTGCTCTCGGCCCCGAACCTGCCAGGCCGCAACGCGCCCGTTGTTGCCTTTCGTTGCTCGCGCCGGCCATCCTGATAGCTGCCATTCTTCATTTAGACGGGCAGCCACGACAAACGGTCGCCCTTGGGACCTATCTGAGAACGGGCGTTATCCATCGGGTGCGAAAAGAGAGGTTAATTTCGACTTGCGGCGTCAGTCTAGTCAGTGCGTGAGAAACTGTTATGTTCCGTCAAAAGGGAGGGGGTATCTACTTGCGAAGTAATGTTAGCCTATGGCCAGTCGCGATTGCGCCCCTTGTTGCGTGGTGCCGTGACCAGCGCGGTCGCAAGCTTCGTGCACGATAATATTTGATGTCGGCAGTTCCGCGCTACAGCGCGGCTTTACACCGGTCCCGGCGCCCTATCTGACGGACGAGGTCCCGCTTGACCAACTATGGCCAAGCTTAAGTCGCGGCGATCGCAAGACCTGGCAAAACCTCCTCGATCAACACCGCGTCATCATCCTCGCTGATGCCGGCGCAGGTAAAACCTATGAGCTGAAATCAGCGGCTGAACGCATGGCCAGCGCTGGTCAGCCGTCATTTTTCCTGCGGCTTGAAGACATCGATGACACCTTTGGCTCCGCCTTCGAGGTGGGGTCTTCAGGATCGTTCGAAGCTTGGCTGCACGGGTCCGACGAAGCTTGGTTCTTCCTCGACTCTGTCGACGAAATCCGTCTTTCCGAGCCGCGTGCATTCGAATCGGCGATTGGCGCCTTCGCGGCACGTCTCCAGGGAGCGCTGCAACGGGCGCACATTTATATTTCAAGCCGCCCCTATGCGTGGCGTCCCTCAATTGACCAGGCACTGATCAACGAGCTCCTCCCGCACGAACGCCTTCGTAAAGAGGCAACTGGAGAAGAGGCGGAAGCCGAAGATGCTTGCCGGCTACGCCTGGGTGATGCCGGACGTCGGCGGCATCCTGCGGGTGCGCTTCGACGAATGGGTCCGCCGCGACGGCGTGGCGGTACCGAAAAATGTGATCTCGACCGCCTCGATCTCTGCCACCAAGGCACTTGTCTTGTCATCGGACCGGATTGCCGCGGGTCCGATCCACGCCTTCGAGAAAGACCTGCGCGATGGTACGCTGGTAAAACTTGGCGGCACCTGGTCGGCGATGATGCGGGAGTTCAGCCTCTATCGGAAGGCCGAGGCGGAAAAATCGCCGATCGTCGTTCTTTTCGTGGCGATGCTGCGCGAACTGCTGAAGGAAATTCCTTCCCTTCAACCCATCGCGACGTCGTAGCGAGATTGCGACTGAGCCGCGCTGCCTATACGCAACCAATCCACTCTATCGATGGTAACGGAAACCTGGAATGAGCCTGGACGGGGCTGTCACATTGTCTTCTCGGTAAAGGTTTGACGCTAGGCATCGGCACATGTCTGAAGCCGCTGCCCGTTACAAGAACCATCGCTTTCCGCCGGAGATCATCGCGCGAGCCGTTTGGCTCTACTACCGGTTTCCGTGGCTCTGTCGCAAACTCGAAGGTGAGACGCGGAAAGGCTTCTGCTCATTTTTTACGCGGCCAGGACTTCAAACTGTTCGACAAGTGACGGTGCTGGATTGTGCGCGTACCTCGCCTGTCGTTTCCGCATCATGTAAATCATTTCAATGCCGCACAGGATGGTTGCTGCGCAGGTGGTCGATTTTGAAGCCGAGCATGGGCCGGATCCGGCGCTTGATTCGACGATGGTCCTGTTCGATCCTGTTGTTCAAGTATGGACTTTGCCGGATGCGGATCCGCTTCAGTAGCCGTTGCGATCCCGAAG
Source organism: Mesorhizobium sp. ZC-5 (assembly GCF_025753855.1). Taxonomy (GTDB): domain Bacteria; phylum Pseudomonadota; class Alphaproteobacteria; order Rhizobiales; family Rhizobiaceae; genus Neomesorhizobium. The sequence goes on along the minus strand of NZ_JAOWPT010000011.1, from coordinate 90,193 downwards.
CCGGCTCTCGCCATCGCACGCAATGATTGCTTCCCGGTTAGTCTGGTTACCATCAATGACGATACGATCTGGTCGGCCATGACGGTTCAGCGCTTTGCGGATGAAGCGCTTGGTGGTCGGCAGATCACGGTTTTCGCTGAAGAAGAACTCGACCGTGTCGCCCACGCTGTCGACGGCGCGGTAGAGATACATCCAGCGGCCGCGCACCCGGATATAAGTTTCATCAACGTGCCACTTGCCGGTGACCGAACGTTTTCTCCGGTTGAAGCGTTCAAGCAGCAGCGGCGCGAAATGAACGACCCAACGATGGACCGTGGAATGGTCGACGTGAATGCCGCGCTCGGCCATCATCACTTCCAGATCACGAAGGCTGAGATTATAAGCCAGATACCAGCGTACGCACAGCAGGATTGCCGTTTGGTCGAAGTGGCGGCCACTGAACATCGACGAGCTCCCCTGAAATGGAAGAGCTTTCATGCTCCAGACAACGTTACCGTGCCGTTTGCGACAGAGCCCCGTGAAGCGTGGGGTGACTTGCCAGCAGGAACGACGCACCCAGCCAGCGTTCACTCGTGCGGCGTATGAACCGCAAACCATGCCCAGTGGATGTGTAGCCCTGTCGCTCTGTTCGAACCGACGCGTGAGCCCACTCTCCAGTATCGATCTCAAGACCGGCCTCGACCAACTTTTCTGCCATGTGTAAACTCTCTGCTTAAGAGCAGCGCGGCGCAACATGCGTATGCGAGAGGAACACTTGAACCGTGCGGAGATCGGCGGTGTTCGGATACAGCGACCTGTTCTGTCGCAGATTTGGATTTAGGCAGTTTTGTGACGGTATTTTTGACGGTATGCAAAAAATTTGAAAGATTATTCCTGATTGAAATCAAAGGTTTATGTGCTAGGATATAATGGAGTGGGAGTGACCCGGCGTCCTTCGCGACCTATCGGTAAACAGACCTAGCCTATCTGACGGCCTTTCCTGGCGGACTCCGTCAGGAGGTGTCGCGACGCTCCAGCGCCCAGAAGGCCAAGCCGTGGACGACGTCAAGAACCTCGTGGACCTCGTGGTCTGGCTTTCGGCGCCAGCCGGGCGGGCGGCCGGGGCGCAGTGGCCAGTTCCGATGCGGCCGGCGGCCGACTTGTGGGAGATGGCCACTTTGCGTGGTGGTGTCACGGCTTTTTTCCTCCGCGCGGATCGCGTCGCGGCGCGCGCGCCAGCGGGCGAAGCGTTTTGCCTGGCGCGGCTGGCCGTCGAGAGCCGAGGAAAGTGTGGCGAGCCGGCGGCCGAGGCGCGTGGTGTCGACCGGGTCGCCGGGCGCTGGCATGCGGCGGGGCACGATGGGAAACGGCGTGGTAATGCCGGGCACCGAGATGCGCGGCACGCTGTTGGCGGCCGGACGGCGGGCGCGGATATTCCAGCGCGGAAGCCGGTCGAAAAGCGGCAGGGTGAGCGGACGGGTGACGTGCGGTTTTGCGATGCCCCCTCCACCGCCGGAGACTGTCGCTCTGCCCCCTCCACCGCCTTCGGCGGTCCCCCTCCCCCGCTGTGCAAGGGAGGATCCGAAGCGGTGAAGCCGGCACGACCTTGATCCTCTCCCGTTTACGGGGGAGGGGACCACGCGGAGCGTGGTGGAGGGGGCGGAACGATAATGCCGCGCGCCGCCACGATGATCAGCCGCCGCGTCGCCGCTTCGGCCGGACGCAGCAAACGGAGCACGGCGCGGTGGAGATGGCGGGGAAGGGTACCCCCACCCCTAACCCCTCCCCGCAAGGGGGAGGGGAATCCGGGGTCAGCGCCGGCGAGCCCGGCCATGGCGACGAGTGCGGCCAGGATGCGCTTCAGCGCCTCCCGGTTCTTCTCGATTGCCGCAGTCCAGTCCATCGCCGTTCCTTCCAAACTGTGAGAAGGATTATGCGGGTGGTTGGAAGGGTGGGGATAAAGGGGAGAAAATATTCCTGACAGATGCTGACAGGGGGACCACCCGTCGTAACCTTGCCTGAAAGTGGGGTTTGCGATAAGTGGAGCTTAATTCTCATATTAAGAGGCCTCGATGCTCACCGCGACAGCGCATTGCGAAACGCCATATGCGGACAAATACCTCCAGCAGCTCTGCAAACATTTCGCGCACAAGGTTGAGGTGGAATATGGCGATGGGCGTGGAGAGTGCCGCTTTTCCTGCGGCACCGCCAAGATGGACGCCGGCCCGAAGGAACTGGAGATACGGGTTGAAGCTGCGGACGCCGAGGCGCTGAGCGAGACCAAGCAGGTCATCGAATCGCATCTTGTCCGCTTTGCCTTTCGCGAAAATCTGCAGCCGCTGGCCTGGCAAGGCTGAGCGGCCATTCGATCCGGAACTCGCTCATGAGATGGTTCACATCAGCCCTGTCGCTGCCCGCATTGGCTCTTTTCCTCGCTCAGGCGACAGGTACCGAAATCGAGACGGCAAAGGGACCGGTGAGCGTCGGCGAGACGCCGCAGACGCTCGCCGTCTTCGACATAGCGGCGGTCGATACGCTCGACAGCCTTGGGGTGAAGATCGCCGGCCTGCCCGAGAATCTCTACGTGCCGGAACTCGCCCGGTTAAAGGATGGCGCCGAAGTCGTCGGCACCATCTTCGAACCTGACATGGAGGCCCTGAGCGCACTGGCGCCGGACTTGATCATTCTCGGCGGGCGCTCCTCGCCGCAACTGGCCGCCACCAGCCGGATTGCGCAGACCATCGATATGACGATGGACGGCGACGACCTGTTCGCGCAGGCCAAACAGCGCCTCGCGGCGTATGGTGCCCTGGTCGACAAACAGGCCGAGGCCACCGCGCTTGCCGCAGAACTCGACGCCTTGCTCGTGTCGACACGCGAGGCAGTCAAAGGCAAGGGCAAGGCGCTGATCCTGATGACGAGCGGCCCGAAAGTGACGGCATACGGCAAGGGCTCCCGCTTCGGTTGGGTGCACGCGGCGCTCGAGCTCCCGCCTGCCGTCGAGGATGTCGAGGCCGCCACCCATGGTGAGGCGATTTCCTTCGAGTTCGTTCGCGATGCCAACCCGGACTGGCTCATCGTGCTTGACCGCGCCGCGGCGATCGGGTCGGGCGAGCAGAACGCGATGGCGACGCTCGACAACGAACTGGTGGCCGAAACCACGGCTTGGAAGAAGAAGCAGATTATCCACGTGCCGGCAGCGGATTTCTACATCGCGGCGGGCGGCGTCCGGTCGATGCAGCGCGTGCTCGAGACGATCCGAGACGCCTTCTCGCAGACGCAATGACAGCTGCCACCATCGGCCGCCCAGGCTTCGCCTTTCAGGCCATCGCCATCGCAACCCTGGCTGCGCTGTTTGTCGGCAGCCTGTTCGTCGGCGTCACCAACCTGTCCATCCGCAGCCTCGTTTCCGATCCGGAAGCCTTGCGGCTGGTGATGGTCAGCCGGCTGCCGCGCACACTGGCCGCCCTCCTGGCCGGCAGCGCACTGGCCATCGCCGGCCTTGTGATGCAGACACTTGCCCGCAACCGTTTCGTCGAGCCGGCGACGGCCGGGACCGCGCAATCGGCTGCACTCGGCATACTGGTCGTGACGCTGGTCTGGCCGAATGCCGCGCTTGGCTGGAAGGCCGCGGGTGCTGCCGCGACCGCGCTCGCGGGAACATCTTTATTTCTCATGCTTGCCCACAGGCTGCCGCCCACGCAGCCTTTCCTCGTCGCCCTTTTCGGGCTCGTTTATGGCGGCGTCATCGGTGCCGTCGCCACCTTCTTGGCCTGGAGATTGGACCTCCTGCAATATGTCGAAGTATGGATGACGGGCGAGTTTTCCGGCATCCTGCGCGGACGCTATGAACTGTTGTGGGTTGCGGGCGCGCTGGTCGCGCTGGCCTTGTGGACCGCCGACAGGTTGACGATTCTTTCGATGGGCAGGGACGCCAGCATCGGGCTTGGCCTCAACTATGCCGGCGTGCTGCGGTTCGGCCTGGTCATCGTCTCGGCCGTCACCGCGCTCATCGTGGTCGTTGTCGGGACCATCCCTTTCGTCGGTCTTGTCGTGCCCAACATCGTATCCCGCTTCGCCGGGGAAAATCTCCGCCACACCCTGCCGTGGGTCGCCGGAGGGGGCGCGGCGCTGGTGCTTGCCTGCGATATGATCGGCAGGCTGATCCGCTTCCCCTACGAAGTGCCGGTCGGCACGGTTCTTGGCGTCGTCGGCGCGGTACTTTTCCTCATCCTGTTGCTCGGCCGAAACCGCAATGACTGAAACCGCCGTGCAACGCGACATGGTGCGGCCCGATTTCCGCGTGGCGATCATGGCGGCGGCGGCATTGCTGGCCTGTCTGGCGTACATGACGATCGGCTTGCGCGGCAACCTGGCCTTTGTGCTCGAATTGCGCTCGGTCCGCCTGGCGGCCATGGTCGTGGTCGGCGTGGCGGTGGCGGTTTCGACGGTCGTGTTCCAGACCGTTTGCGCAAACCGCATCATCACCCCGTCGATCATGGGGTTGGATGCGCTCTACATCTTCTGCCAGACCGCGCTTGTCTTTACGCTGAGCGGCTTCGGTTTTGCCGGCATCGATCCCCGCTTGCACTTCCTCGGCAATTTCATGGCGATGACGTGTTTGGCGCTTGTGCTGTTCCTGCCGATGCTGCGCCGCCAATTCGATCTGACGCTGATGTTGCTGACCGGCGTCGTGCTCAGTGTACTTTTCCGCTCCCTGACGACGTTGCTGGCCAGGCTCATCGATCCCAACGATTTCGCGGTGCTGCAAGGTGCGGTCTTCGCAAGCTTCAACGCGGTGGAACCCGAACTGCTGCTGCTCGCTGCCGCGATTACGGTGGCGGGCACCTTCATCGCATGGCGGGCGCGGCATGTTCTCGATGTGCTCGCGCTGGGCTCGGACACCGCAATCGGGCTTGGCGTTGCATGGCGCGTCACCGCCGCCGGGCTTCTCGTTCTTGTCGCCGCGCTGGTGTCGGCATCAACGGCGTTGGTTGGGCCGATGGCGTTTCTGGGGCTGCTGGTCGTTTCACTCGCCCAACGCATCGTCGGTACCAACCGGCACGCCGTGCTTATTCCGGCGGCGGCGTTGACGGCGATAATCGTGCTCGTGGGCGGCCAGACCGTGCTTCAGCACGCTCTCGGGGGAGAGGGCAGCCTCGGCATCGTAGTGGAGTTCGCCGGTGGAATCGTGTTCCTTGCCATTCTGTTTGCATCGGGCCGACGATGATCGAGATTTCAGGCGTATCCCTGACCCTTGGCGGCAGCGGCATCCTCAACGATGTGAACCTTACGGTGCCGAAAGGCGGGGTCACGGCGCTTGTCGGCCCCAATGGCGCCGGCAAGTCTAGCCTGCTGTCGCTGATTGCCCGCCTGCAACCTCTCCAAAGCGGCCGCATCACCGTCGACGGACTGGCGGTCGACACGACGCCAAGCCGCGAACTGGCGAAGGTCATGGCCATCCTGCGCCAGGATCCTGGCGTCGCAAGCCGCCTGCGCGTCGCCGAACTGGTGGGTTTCGGCCGTTTCCCGCATCACCGCGGAAGATTGACGGCGCAGGACCGGGAAATCGTCGCGGCATCTCTGGAACAGTTCGACCTCGGCGATCTGTCGCTGCGCTTCATCGATACCCTATCGGGCGGACAACGGCAGCGCGCCCTTGTCGCCATGACCTTCTGTCAGGGAACGGACTACATCCTTCTGGACGAGCCGTTGAACAACCTGGACATGTTCCACGCCAGAAACCTCATGCGGACGCTGCGACGCATTGGGGACGAGCACGGAAAGACCGTGCTCATCGTGCTCCACGACATCAATCACGCGGCGGCTCATGCAGACCGGATCGTGGCAATGAAGGACGGCGCCGTCGTAGCCTCGGGGGATACCGAGGCGATCATCAGACCGGACGTCCTGGAGAGCATTTTCGGCTTTCCCATGCTGGTGGAGCGGGTCGCGGGGCGGTTGGCGGTGCTGCACCACACATGACATGTAAACCTGGTGTGTTCTGAAGAGCACAGTAGTTACAGTAGCTTGCATAAACTGGATTTTTTTTATCAACTTTATTGTCGACAACACCACGATGCGCTAAGGCAGTCGGAAGCTGGCGCGTTCGCGGCGGCGGGGGCCACAAGTTGTCGAGGGGAATTCAGTTGATGTCATCCGATATTCTGCGCGCGCTGACCGTTAGTACAGCGATGTCCTTTTTTGTGTGTCCCGACGCGCTGGCACAGTCGGCTCCGGCGCGGGAAGCGGAATCGCGAACCTCGAGCGAAGAAGAAGGAGAAAGCCCGGCTCCTGGCGGAGTGACGCAACTCGATACCGTTGTCGTTGTCGACGTGGGTGCGGGCGCGAACGCCACGGCCGGCGCCGATCTGATCACCATCGACCAGGAGGAGATCGACCGCAAGAAACCGCAGGACTTGAGGGAGGTGTTCTCCGGCGAGCCGCAAATCGCTGTAGGCGGGGCGATCCCCAGCACGCAGAAGATCTACGTCAACGGCGTCGACGAGAACAATCTGGCTGTGACCGTCGACGGGTCACGACAGAACAACAAGGTATTCCACCACAACGGCACATATCTGCTCGATCCGGCGCTCCTGAAGGCTGCATCGGTGCAGGCGGGCGTCGCACCGGCCGATGCCGGTCCAGCCGCGCTCGCAGGTTCGCTCGGGTTCGAGACCAAGGACGCTGTCGACTTGCTGGAGCCTGGCCGCAATTTCGGCGGTTTCGTCACCGGCATCTGGGACACCAACAGCGAGACATTCACCACCGGCGTGAGCGCCTTCGGCCAGCAGAACGGGTTCGAATATCTCGGCTACATCAACTACGGCCATGGTGGCAATTTCACCTCCGGCAATGGCGACGAAATGCTGGGGACGGGCACCGACCTCATCAGTGGGCTGGGCAAGATCGCCTATGAGGCTGTCGATGGCCATCGCTTCGAGCTCAGCCACGAGCAGGTGCGCGACAACGCGCTGCGTCCCTATCGCGCCAATGTCTACATCAACCGCGGCGCGGAGCCTGAAGTCCGGAACTACGACCTACAACGCCAGAACACTGTCTTCACCTATACGGATACAACACCTGAAGGATGGTGGGACCCCAAGATCGTGTTCGCTTACAGCCGCACACAGATAGGAACTCTGGAAACGGACCGCTTCGACCCCGACATTGTGTCGCCGACCGAGGGCGCGACCAGCAGCTTCAACGGCAAGGTGGAAAACCGGTTTGCGCTCGACATGGGCAGCGTCACTGCCGGCTTCGATTTCTACAACGACAAGGCCGACCTGGACTACAAGAACGCGACGGCGCCGTTCTTCACCGATGAACGCGCCACGAATGTCGGCGCCTATGCCCAGGCGCGCCTGGAGCCCTTCGACCGGGCCAGGATCTCGTTTGGGGGGCGCGCCGACCACCAATGGTTCACCGGCGTCGACGGTACGGAGTGGAAGAACGCCGGTATCAGCGGCAACATCTCGGGCGAATACGACCTGCTGCCTGAATTCCTGACGGTCAAGGCCGGCACCTCGCATGTCTGGGGCGCTGTTCCGCTGGCGGAAAACTATCTGCAGAACCCGCTCTGGACTTATGGCGGCGGCCCCGAGCCGGTGACTTCCAACAACTATACCGCCGGTCTGGAGGCGCGTTACAACGGCTTCACCTTCGAGGCGAACGTGTTCCGCACCGATATCAGCGACGCACGCCTGCCGGTATTCGGACGCGGCGCACCCGTTCCCGAACTGACGTCGATCCGAACCCTCGATCTCGTCTCCAAAGGCTGGGAAATCGGCGGACGCTACGATTGGGATGCCGGCTTCGTCAGCGTGAAATACGCCGACATCGATGCCGATGTCGACGATGTGCCCGCCGATTCCGAGATCGGCCGCTACCTGACGACGCCGCTCGGGCAGATCATCATGATCGGTGCGGGTTACACGTTCGACGACTGGGGACTGAAAGTCGGCGGCGACGTCGAGATCGCACTCGCCTACGACGGCACGATGGTGCGGCATCCGACCGATCCAACCAGCGCCAAGAAGGAACTGCCCGGCTATGAGGTGGTGAATGCTTTCCTCGAATGGACGCCGCCCTCGCGCCCGAACTTCACGTTGCGGGCGGACGCCCTCAATATCTTCGACGAAAACTACACGGACCGCGCAGCCTACGGGCAGGATTTCGACGGTGTAATGCCGCACTATGATCCCGGCCGTTCGTTCCGGTTGAGCGCCACGGCGCGGTTCTGACATCGAAAAAGGCTGGCGCGGGGAGACTCGCGCCAGCCTTTGCAATTCCGCCTGAAGTGGGGCGGTTTATGCCGCTCCGGATCGGATCGGCGCTTCTCGGTCGGCACGCAGCAAGCGCATGTTGCGCGCGTCATTGGCGAGGATGTTGAAGCAATCGCCGCCGAACCATTCCAGCGAAGCGTCGACCTCGTCGTGCTCCGGCAGTTCGTCCAGGAATTCCAGATAGTCGACGGCGCCGTCGAACAGTGCCGTCATCCCGGCCCGCCTTCCAGCTGCCGCGTAAACATTCGCCGGCTCGAACACCGCGAGATCGGCGCGCGCGCGCACATTCTTCAGATGGTAGTGCCGGATATGCGGCAGCAGGGCGCGGTGCGCGGCGATCGGATCATCGCCACCTTCCCAGACATGCAAGGTATCGAAATTGATGCCGAGGGCCGGATGGTCGACCTCCTCGATCAGTCGCTGCGTCGACGTCAGCGTATCGGCAAGCGTTCCCGGATGTGTTTCGACCAGTATCTGGCAACCCTGGTCCTGCGCCATCATGCAGGCGTCCTTGAGCCGGGCCGATAACCGCCACCGGGCTTCGGGCGATGTATCCCCGCTGGCCGATTTGCCGGCGAATGTGCGCACCTTGCCAGCCCCCCAACGGCCGGCCAGACGGCAGAGGTTCGACGTGGCGTGACGCAGCGATGCCAGATCGTCGTCAAGAGGCAGATAGTCGCTGAGCATGGGCACGGAAAGCCCGAACCCCGCCATCCACGCCGCATTGCGGTCGGTCATATGCTGCATGTTGCGCGCGTGCGCGCCCCACAGTTCGATACCCTGGAAATCGTTCGCCGCCGCCCATCGCGCAATATCTTCCAGCGACAGCAGGTGATGGCGGAACGTGATCGTGCAAAGCGACAATCTCATGCGACGGCTTCCTCCACATCGTGGCGCGGAGCATGCAGGAGGCCGCGCGTGTCGCACCACACCCTGTAGGTTTGCGCGAGACGGCCCTTCAGGGAGCGCTCCATCGCGTCCAACTCATCGAGCTTTTCGAATATTCCCGCCGCCAGGGCTTCGTCGCCTGTTCGGCTGAGCTTCATGATCGCGTAATGAAGCGCCTTGAACCCTTGGATCAGGGACTCGATATCGTCACAGATCGTTTCGAATCCGGCGTTGGAGAGCTGCAGCGATCGCCAGAAAAAGGCGAAGCCATGCTCCAGCGCGTACTTGCGGATCGAGATGACCGGCAGTTCGCGCAGCGCCGTCGACAAATCGGTCAGGTTGACACCATCACGTCCCTCGACATGCGCGCGGACGATATCGCGGGTGGCGCGTGTCAACAGATTGTCGTCCTCATGGAAGCAGGCAAGGAAGTAGTCGCGCACATCGACAGCGGACGGTTTCCTGATGTCGGCGGCGTCGAAGATGAAGCCGCCCGCAACGGTCGGCTGCATGATGGCGTCGATGACCTTCTGCCTGTCGATCCTGCCTTCCCAGCGGAAATCGGGATCGAGAACCATCCACACCTCGAGATCGTCGGTTTTCTCCAGCATCAGGTAGTGCGGGAACGGGTTCTGGTTGAACTTGTTCTCGCGCTCGGGCAGATGGAAGAGATCGAGCATGACCATCAGGTATTCGCTCGGCTTCTTGCGCTCCAGCAGTTCCAGCATCGTCGCCAGATTGCCCAACTTGGTGTCGTCTACCCGGTACCATTGGCGAATCTCTGGGCCATAGAGGCGCTCGAACCAGTCACGAAAGAAGTCGTGGTTGATTTCAGGTGCGTGGTACGCCAGCCGCCAGCTCTCATCGATGGCGAAACCCGCATCCCATACACCGAAGAAGAACAGCCGGTGATCGAGAAGTTTCTGCTTTACCGCGTGGCAGACGCTGCTGACGAAGCAGTGAACCTTGATGTCGACGTAGTCCTCGCCGTGCACGCCGATCCGCTCGGCGGCTTCCCTTTCGGCGCGGATGAGAACCAGTTCCTTGGCCGGTTCCACCTCTTCCGGATCGGTTTCGATTTCCTGGATGAACAGCCGTACGAGGTCGTCCACGGTATCAAGATCCTGGCGGCTGATGACCTCCTCGGATAATGCGATGCCGTGGTCGAGTTCGAGAGCGAGCATGATTTCGAGGATCAGAACGGAGTCGAGATAGAGATCCTCGTTCAGCCTCGCTTGAGGCGCGAAGCCATCCATATGCGGGTGGCCGAGCTTGTCGCGCAGGACGGTTTCGATCGCGCCGAATAATTGATCGTAAGTCATCACGCCGCCTCCGTCCGAGCCGCCTGGAATTCGCCCGCGTCGTGACGGGCAGCCACCTCGCGCCGGCTGATCTTGCCATTGGCTTGACGCGGGATGCGCTCGACCTGGAGGACCTCGGTCGGCATCTGGTGCGCCACCAGCCGCTCGGCGCACCATTGCCGAAGCTGCCTCTGGTCGACCGTCTGTTCGGCGCTGAACAGCAGCGCGACACGCTCGCCGGCAAATGCGTCCTGCTTGCGGAACACGACGGCATCACCAATGCCGGCGAAGGTCATGACCACGTCCTCGACTTCCTTCGGATACACGTTGAGGCCCGACACGTTGATCAGATCATCGAGGCGCGACAGGAACACCAACATGCCGTCGTCGCGGCGATAGCCGAGGTCGCGGGTCTCCACCGTCACACCTGCGTGCTGGACCGCGATCTCCTTGGGGGCGCCCTGTGTGCCAGGGCCTCGCAACGAGAAGCGCGGCAGCACATAACCGACCTCATTGGCCGCCTGAACGTCCGGATTTATCGCGATGCAGCCGGCTTCGGAGCAGCCGTATTGCTGGAACATGTGCCTGGATTTGCCGCGGATCGTTTTGAACCACGGTTCGGGCAAAAGGGTGCCGGAGGTCATCGTCGCGTGTATCTGCTCGCCGGCCGGTAGCAGTCGCGCAAGGGTATGCAGAATCGCCGGTGACGAGATCAGGTACGGCCGCTCGGTTTCGCGCAGCTTGCGCAGCAGGAATTTGGGATTGCCTGTATCCAGTATGGTCGGCATCTGGCCGCGCTTCAGCGCCATCAGTATGCCGCAGATCAGGCCATAGGAATGCGTGGTTGGACAGGCGATCAATGGCGTCATATCCTCCGGTTCAACAAATGCCGCCGTGTAACTGTCGATCTCGTCGCCGATGTCTTCCCACGGTCGCGCGATGCATTTCGGTTCGCCGGTCGTGCCGGAACTCATCTGCAAGAGCTGCCCGGGCTCGTCCGCATGCTCCTCGCAGACAGGCTCGCCTTCCTGCCGGTTGTAGAACAGCCAGTTACACTTCGCCGTCTCCGCCTGGCGGCGCGCCGCCGCATACGGCGTCGAGGGATGCAGAGGCAAGACGCTGACGCCGGCGGCGCGGGCGGCGAAGAAGAACGCCAGCCAGTCTTGTGCTTCCGAGAAGCACACCGCGAAACGCTCGCCTGCGCGCTTGTCGAGTTGCGCGGCCGCTGCCATGCGCTCCGATGCGTCATTGAAGTAGGCCTGATCAAAGACCGTATCGTTGATTCTGATCATGTATCTGTTCCTCAGGCTGCCAGGCTATTGGGGATTTCGTGGGCGCATTCCGTGCCCGGTGGCGAGAGCTTGCGCCGGAGCAGGGATTCCGTGCGCATGCGGGGCTGAAAAAGTCCGAGCGCGTCTTGCCGATCCGCCAATCCACATTCAAGCGAATGGGCTCGCATTCGGCTTCCGATATCGGACCAGATACCTGCCTCGTCGAGGCCGTAGCTGTGCCGCAGCAGATGCGAGATCTCGGCTAGGTTGTAGATGAACAGGCAATCGACGAAGAGCTCGCCCAGCATTTTGGGGTGCTCCATCCAGTAATATTCGTTGGGCGCGGCGTTGCGATAGGCCGGGTTCAAGGTGAGGAAGTCGGGAGCGATCTCGGGGTCGCGCAGGAAGCCCGGCACATATTCGACGCTGTCATGGAAGTCGCGCATCGCCAGCCGCACCGGCCACCCGTCGCGGTGGATCAGGATGAGGTTCTGGCCATGTGCTTCGGTTGCGATGCCGTGGCAAACAAGCAGGTGCCAGGCCGGCATAACCACGGTGTCGACAAGCTTATCGAGCCAGGCTTCCAGACCGTAGCGGTCGACCCAGTCGGCGACGAACGGCCGGCCGTCCTCCTCAAGCACCATCAGCGCGTTGAGTGGCACGGCGGCTTCGCCCGGCTCCAGGAAACCCGTCACGTCCTCGCGCCAGATCGCAGCGACCTGGCCTGCGAGCGGTCCGTCTCGGTCGGCGATCGTGCCGGCATATTCACCGAGGAGGGTGAGTGGGTAGCGCTCCGCAAATAGCGGATCGCCGGCGACGATGCCCTGGAGCCAGCGGCTGATCGTTGGCGCGCTGCATACCGAATGGGGTTCGACGATGCGTATGGCCGACGAGTTGACGAGGTTCATCGGCAGTTTGAGATTGGCGCGTTGCGGATGGTCATGATTAAAAAGCGTCCGCACCGATTGGCTGGCGGTGTAGCGGTCGCCGGCATGGCCGAGGAAGCCGGCGGAACCCTCGGCCAGCCAGCGCGAAAGGTCCGACTCCTGTAACGCTTTCCACTGCCAGGGGTGCAAGGGCATAAGACCGAACCGCCCTGCGTTATCGCTAAGCCGGGCACGACGCGCGTTGAGCACCGAATAGGTTTCGGCGCCTAGTTCCTGCTGCCAGAAGCCCTGTTCATCCGCGGGAAACGCCGAGTGCAGGCGCTCCGGCGCGATCGCCAGCCAGGCCAGCCGGAAGGTGTTGCCAGCTTCCGGGCCATATCCTGCATGATCGTCGACATCGAAGCCGGTGCGCGCTTTGAAGCACGGGTGATAGGGATGGCCCTCGTCCATTGCGCTGTCGAGTTGCGCAAACGGCAGATCCCGGCGCGGTCGAGGAGGAAGGTTGCTGTCGTTCCAAATGCTGAAGTCCAGCGTTTGTTCGAGTTCGAATGCGAGTTGTGCGTGACGTTCGGGACAAACTCGCGTGCTTGCCAGGAGGGCGCCGAGCGTTGCCTGCTGCCATTGACCGCTTTCGCGGTGCTCGATGGTTTCGGGAACAATCCTGATTCGGCCGAAGGCGCCGATATATCCTGAGCAGCGCATCCCGCCGCCGTCATGTCGCCATTCGAAGCGGCATTTGCTACCGCGCCAGGACACCGCGCAATCGACCAAGCCTTCATAGATTAGGGCCTCGGCCAGTTGGCGCATGACGCGCCGCTCTGGCGTGCCGTGGAGATCAAGAGGCAATGGCATGTGCCGTCTCGGCGGTCATGAACAGCCCGACGCGGCTCAGCGGATTGGGAAAATGTGTGTAGATCGTGGTGCCGTCGGCGGCCAGTTCATCAACATTCTGGAGCCGTATCGCCAGGTTGGCCTTCGCGGTGATCGTCGGCTTGTTCAGCAGTCCAGCCGCGAACTCGCCGCCAGCCCCTGTCAGTTCCGCCGCCAGCTTCTTTAGCCGCGCGCGCAGAATGCCGAGCAACTCGGCCTCGCTCGCCAGGCCGTCGTGTCCGGCACGCGCGACGACAGAGAAGATCTGGTTGACGATGAGGTAGTAGGAGAACCGTTCGCGAATTTCACGATCATCGAAGAAAAGACCGCGGATCTGGACGATCTCCGGCACCAGGCTATACCACCGTGCCTTGAAGCTGTTCGAGAGGTAGAATCCCTGGCTGTCTCGATAGAGGTATCGGCTCGGCAGCCCCCGCTGCGACAGATCCAGCAAGCTGTTCTGCTGATGTGCCTCCAGCGCGACGCCGAATCGGTCGTAGAGTTTGACCAGCGGATCAAGCGCACAATCGAGATAGCATTCGAACCAGCGCCGGCACGCTTGCCGCACGGAGACATCATGGTCATGTGCGACACGCAGGATGACGCTTTCGAACAGCGAACTGTCTCCCGGGCGCGGTTCGGCCGTCAGCGCCGACACTGTTATCACAGGATCGTTCGCCCGGCCCCGGAACGGGTTCTCGCGGAAGATGACCTCGAACCCGCTCTCTGCCTGCCCGGGAAAATCCAGCGTCAGATATGCGCTGTCGTGGAGGAAGCCGAGATGCGGATCGAAAGTGTTGATCCCGGCGCGTTGGAAAAGACGCGCCACTGCCACGCCGGCCTCCAGCTCGTGCCGGCGGTTCACGCGCTTGGAGTTGGTGATGCGGACGGGCAGCGAGAATTTCGGCATCCAGGCGGCGGCGTCACTGTAGACGGTGCGTACCGAGGAGGTTGCCGTGAACGTCGGCCCTGCCGGACCGAGATGCCGGATGTGTCCCAATGCCATCAGTTCCCGCACCGCAGGGTCGAGCATCAGCGCCTCCGCCTGGAGCGGGTGCATGGGCAGAAGCATTTCGCCGTTGCCGGCGGCGACTTTGCCGGCGTCATTTCCCAGAAGGGATTCGACGATGGAAGCCACTGGAAGGCCGGCGGAATCCGCGCGGACGAAGTCGGCGGCGGCGAAATAGGTTAGCTGAAACCGGCCGTGTAGCTCAGGGGCATAGGCGGCTTGCTGCCAGTCGGTCATGCCTTGCAGGCTTTTGGGCGTCGGATGCAGCGGATGCCCAAAATACAAGGATTGCTCCGCGGCAATGAAGCCGACCGGCGAAGACGGCGTTTCCCCGGCCGCGTCGAGATAACGTTTCGTTGCCTGGCAGCTGAGGAAAATCCTCTCGATGAGCTCCACATCGATCTGCCGGTGTGTCGCCGATCCGCCATCCCGGGCGCCGAGCACAAGCAGATGCAAGGCCAGGATGGGTTCTATCTCGCGCCAGTTCGGACCGGCATCCTGACGAATCCAGATTTGTCCAAAGAGGTGCATTCCGCACAGCGATCGGGATTTGATTTCGATGCGAAGAACCGCATGCCGCGACGGCAGGGAAATCTCGACGCAGTCGAAATTCCGTTCGCCGATGCGATGGAAAACCGGGATCCCGGGATTCAGCTCGCGCAGATAGCTGTTTGCGAAGCTTCTAAAAATTGCCTGCTCTGCTACAATCTGATTCTTGTCGATCATTCGTTGCGGACGCCATTTCACACAGAGGCCGGCCAGGCGCTCCGTACGGAGTTTCAAAGGTTTTGATGGCGCCGCGCGTGAAGAGTGGCCCTTGCTGCGTCCGCGGCTAAAACTTAACTACGATTGTCATGTTATCGCAGACAGCCGCACGGATCAACCCGTGGGGAACGGTATCCAGAGTGACGGATGCCGGTTTCATTTTTCTAGTGAGTCGACGACTAAGGATGCCAAGCTGGGGCGGTGACGCTGGTTCCGGATGTTCCGCTGCTTTCTCTCGTCGAAAACGGCGAAGGCATTCCGGGCACGCGCAACCAGCCGCCGCAAAGTCTCCGGTCTAGCCTAGACCGATATTACATTGCCTTCGGTGTCGACGGTGCAACTGACGGGTTTTCCGCCGACGTTTAGGTCCACTTGGTAGGTCTTGGCATCGAGTTTGCGCGAACTCGTCGGCAGCACCTTGCTGCTTTCGACGCCGCCGGCTTGCGCCGCCGCGTTGGCGCAAAGCAGTTGCAGGTCGGCTGGCGCAGTTTCCACCGCCGTCCTCGACATCTGGTCGGGTGTTGGCGTGCTCGTGCAGGCGCTTGCGACAGCCGCGAGGAGAACTGAACCGAGCCGTAGAACGTTGGTGCGTCGCGCAGAAAACTCCTTGTTGGTCGCAATGGTCATGATCCACCCCTCTCCGGTTTCAGAACTTCACACGCCCTTGTAGAGGGCCGCCCCCTGCATCAGCACGATCACCTTGGCCCCGACCTGGATGCGGGAATGAAGGTCGACGATGTCGTCGTTGTTCATCCGGATGCATCCGGATGACACGTCCAGTCCGATCGTCCATGGCTCCGGCGTGCCGTGGATGCGGTAGATCGTATCCTGGTCGCCTTCGTAGAGATAAAGCGCGCGCGCGCCGAGTGGGTTGTCCGGTCCTCCCGGCTGACCTTTGGCCCACTTCCTGGCGTTGGGGTCGCGGGCGACCATTTCGGCGGGCGGCGTCCAGGTCGGCCATTCGGCCGTGCGCCCCACGCGCACGATGCCTGCCCATCCGAAGCCGTCCCGACCAACGCCTATTCCGTACCGGATCGCCTTCTGGCCCGGCTGCACCAGGTAGAGAAAGTGCTGGTTTCCATCGATGATGATCGTGCCGGGCTGCTCGGCGGTCCGGAACTTGACGACCTGCATGCGAAACGATTCCGGCACCTGCTTGTGCGTCCGGTAATATTTGTACGCCTGGGTGCGATCGTAGTTCGTCCACTGCCCTGTCTTGGGGTTGTAGACCTGCGTCCCCGCCGCCAGAGCCACTCCAACGGAGAAGGCCAAGCCTGTGGCCAGCAGGATTGCAGCTTTCGCCAAAGAGAAGCGTTGCAAGCCGCCGCGACCGCCTCCCGAACACGTTTTTGCGCCCTCCGGGTTCACGTTCATGGCTTGGCCCATCCTTTGACGCGCGCATCGTTCTTGGTCACCCATTGCTGGGCGAACTCGTAAGGATCCTGACGTTCGACCTGGAGCGCGTAGCTCATCTCAGTCGACTCCTCAGGCTTGAAATCGACGCGTTCCAGGAACTTGACGATCTCGGGATGCTCCTTTCGCAATGCTGTCGCATAGGCGATGTGATAATGGGCCGTATCCCAGCCCACTGGCGCGCTCGACTTCGTTTCCCAGGCCGGATCCTCGGAAGGCAGAACGATCTGCCATTTGGCCGGATCATAGGGCGGTTCGGTGAGCCTGACGATATCGTGCAGCTTGAACACTGCATGCGGCGCGTAGCAACCAAACACCACCGGCTGCTCCGTAGCCTCCGCAGCGTCCACCGCCGCCATGCCGACATCCTCGGGCATCTCCAGCAGTGTAACCGTCTTGGCGTAGCCATAGCTGTTGGCGCGAATGCGCTCGATGGAGGTAGAGGACCAGGTCTGGGCGCCGATCCACATCTCGCCGCGCCCGTCTCCATCCGTGTCGACGGCCGCTGTCTTCTTCGGATCGCTGAGGTCGGAAATGTCCTTGATGCCGTATTTGTCGGCCGCGGTGCGGTTTGCGCAAATACCTTGCCATGCGGGCACGCCGACCGGGCTGATCGCGACCGTGCCGGCGTCGGTGACATACTGCTTGACCAGATTGTCGAGGTTGGGCAGCCAGACTTCCGGGTGAATATCGACGGTGCCCGAGTTTAGGCCGGCAAACGCGATCAGCGTGCCCATTTCGACTGCGTCGGCTTCGACCCCGAATTCTTTCTTGAGCGCCACCTTGAGTATGTTCGCCGTTGCTTGGCCCGATGACCAGTTCGGCATCGCGATGACGAGATCGGCTGCTTGTGCCCCGGCGCCAGCGAAGAGGGATGTCGACGCCGCCAGTGCCATCATTCGGAACGACTGCCACTTACTCATCAAGAAACTCCGCTTCATGCACCGGCGACCATAACCTATCAGCAATCGGCTGAAAGTGTCCTCCACAATCTGACAAGGCTACCAACTTTGATTCCAGTATGAGTTGCGGGCCCTCGAAACGTTCGCCGAACTTCGGCGACGACTATGCCGAGCGGCGGCGCAGTTTTTCCGACCCACGCGCTTCCTGTGCAGAAACCTCATTGAGGAACCGCGAGAAGATCGCATTGAACGCTTCCGGACGCTCCCAGAAGGGCGCGTGGCCGGCGCCTTCCACGACAATTGGCTCTTCCCACAGCGATGCGCAGTTGAGCGTGTTGAAAAAGCCGAGGCGGATGAAAGGATCGTTTTCTCCATTCACGAAAGCCACGGGAAATTCGGCGTCTTCGACCACTCGCTTCTGGTTGGCACCTTCACCGCTCATCATGCTTCGCGAGACGGCATTGCGCAGCCGTCCATCCGCGCGCAGGATGTCCTGAAGGAACGCAGGATTGCCCGTCTCGCCGAAGCAGAGTCGTTCGAAACGTGAGGCATCACGCTCCGAATAAATCTTCTTGGAAGCAAGCAGCATGTCCCAGTTGGCGTGGAAACCACGCAGCATTTCCAGCAGCCCTTTGGCAACGGGCGGAGCACCCGAAAGCATCAGCCCGGCGACTGCGGGATGGATGCTCGCCAGTTCGATCGCGACATGGCCGCCGAGCGACCAGCCGTAGACCGCTGCACGGCCAATGCCAAGCCGGTCGAGAACCTGGCCCGCCAAGATTGCGAGGCCGGGCAACGAATAGGCGGTTGACGGATCGCGCGCGTCTGACGACTGGCCATGGCCAGGCAGATCGAAAGCGATCAGACGGTTTGTCGCTGCAAGCGGGCTCTCGAACTGCCGCGCAAAAACCTTTCGTGAAGCGCCGGAGCCATGGATAAGCAAAACCGGCAGGCCATCTCCCGAGGTCTGGCTGATGCGGAGGTCTGCTTGCGCAGTACGGATCGTGAGGTCTGATGCGACCATTGTTTACGCGGAACTCGAAGAACTGTTCAGCCAGCTATTGCACAAGGAAGTTCAACGGCGCGTTAACTTTTGCGATTGGCGAATGGGATTACCGGAATTATCATGCCTTCGCCGGCATATTCTTCCTTCATGACGGGGTTCGGAATAAACCTGTAATAGCGTCGGTATATATGCCGACGGATTTTTTTCATGCTTGCCGGAGCGACCAGATGGCATTCTTTCTCGACCTCCTCGTTTCGGTGCTGAGCCTCGCCATCGTCGGCCAGTACACCTGGTCGATGCGGGCGCATTTCCATTCAGCGACCATGCCGCCCGGCGCAATGTTGATTTCCGCGGTGGTAATCGCGACATCGCTGTTTTTTCTCAGCATTTTGTGGATCGAGAAGCAGCCGATAGGGGCGAAGCTCGTTGGTTTCGGTTTGGAGATTGCCAGCCTTGCGCTGTTCTGGTGGGCGATTACCGCCTCGCGAGCAGCAAGGCTCCGCTTCGCATTCGATGCCGACAACCCGGATAGCCTGGTGACGGAGGGGCCGTACTTGTATGTCCGTCACCCGTTCTACACTTCATATGCAATCTTCTGGATCGGATGGGGTATAGCCACGTGGTCGATCTGGGCGGTTGTGCCGGTCGCCGGATTGATCGCCATCTACGTGGTTGCCGCCCGGGATGAGGAAAAGAAGTTCTCGACCACGGCACTGGCCGGCCCCTATGAAGCCTACCGCCAGAGGACGGGTTTCTTCTGGCCAAGGGTGAGAGGATAGGCCATCAAACTCCGCTCGAGACGTTCAGGCTTTCAATCTCCGCCAACTGAATGCCCATTTCCACGAAGGCAGTCAGTACGGAAAGGCGGTCCGCTATTGCCACTCGTGCCAGCCCGGCCAGGATGCCGGCATTAACGGCGCGGGCGGTCAAAGGCGTTCGTGGATATGCAGCCGTGCTGTCACCGCTCCGCCCCGTTGCCAAGGCGATCCAGACTGCGGGGCTCTGTTGGTCGGTCGCCGTCGCTTCGTCCAACGCAACATGGTACCGGTATTCCAGTGGTTCACTGATCCAGTCGTGAACAAGCGCCAGCAACCGGTGATCCTGTTCTTCTAGCAGCTCCGACAACTGGCTCAGGCACTCATGCCCCCACCAGATCGCGGCTCGGCCAGGCAGCAGGTATGCACAAAACGTAATTGCCTCCTCAGGTACCTTGCTCGCGAGCAGGGCGCGGCAGAATTCAAGTGAGGGTTGATCGTTTGGTGCGGCGATCATGTCTTGAGAGGCCGCCGGATACGCTGTGAAAAGATCAATTGCCGTCTTGAACCGGAGCCCATTGACCATCGTTGCGATGCCTTCCCGCTAGATCAGCCGACACCCGGTGCCGGATGCACGCTCGCTTAAGTTGACGCAGGTGCCAAATCGTTAGCCGCCAATCAGAGATTGGACTGAAGCGTATCCCGATTTATTTTCAAGCAAAAATCCAAATTTCCGAGACCATAGTCAAAATCAGGTTCTGAAAATATCATTGGTAACGTGTGCAAGACACTGAAAACACTCGTCTATGAGATTCGCTTTATGTCTTAGGGAACGCTGCCGAGGAGGCCGGTAGAAATCATGACGCAGTTTGTGGCTCGGACGTTGTGTCATGCATATCAGCGGAGGCGTGTCCATGACTGAACGATCAGCGTTTTGGTTGACAGGAAATCTTCATCGAATTACTTTAGCTATTCCCGTCCGTTGTTAGTCGGATTCTCAAACTGGAGACACCGCTATGCGGGTAAGTACTTCGGTCATTGTGCTGTTATCAGCGCTAACATCTTCAACTGCATTGGCTGATCCGCTTCAGTCTTCGGAAGACATCGTCAAATTTTTCGCCAACGCGGCGGATTTGGGCGCCGCGCGCGGAATATGCGTCGGCACCGAAGACGAATGCAAAAGCAAGGCTGAACAGCCTGTGCAAACAGGCCTCGATATGTCGGTCAATTTCGAACTCGATTCGGCGGATTTGGTCCCGGACGCTCGGGTCAAACTCGGCGAATTTGCTAAGGCATTGAAGGATAATCGCCTGAAGGCGCATACCTTTGTCGTCGAAGGCCATACTGACGCCTCTGGTTCGGAAGTTTACAATGAAGGGCTTTCGCAACGGCGCGCGCAATCGGTGACTGCATTCCTTCTGTCCAGCGGCATCGAACCCTCTCGCATCAATGCGATCGGCATGGGCGAAACGCATCCGCGCAATGCCAACCCGTACGACCCGGTCAACCGGCGGGTCGAAATGCGGATCAAGATTCAGTAATTCTCCGGTGCCGGTGTTAGCTGCGCGGTTCGTAAAGACGATCCCGCCGCGGTGGGCGTGATCGTTCAAATCGTGTTCTTTACGGATTCCACGAGCGCGGCGATCGCCTTCTTGTATTTTTCGAACTCCGGCGAGGTCTGCCTGACTTCCGTCGTGACGGTGGTTGATGGCTGTGGCGTAAATGTGCTGCGACCGCTCATCTTCCGCTCGGCCCAACTGGCAACGTAACTCGCATTCTTGCCAGTAAGGAACGGATTAGCCTGGATGACCGACGACCCGAGGAGGTTGACGAGCATGGACTCGCCCGGCGCCGAGAGCACAACGTGCGCGCCTTCCATGCCGAGGAAATGGCAAAGGTAGAGCCGTCCGGCGGTGATCTGATGACCTCGCGCCTTGAGATAGGCTTCGCCTTCCCGCGCCAGGTTGCGCACCATTTCACGCGAGATTGTCGGATCGAAACGCAAGGCGAGGAGTTCGTCGCGCGAAAGACTGCGCGCAAGATCCGGCCGGTAGGTGTTCATCATCCTGATCCAGGTGGATGAGATGAACTGGCCGAGGCCGGTCGCTGACGACAGCGGATTCTTGGCGCGGGCGCTGCCGCCGCTTTCGACGTGGATGATGCGGTTGGTCAACGCCTCGACCGCGGAATCGTCCGATGCGACGACCGTTACCGTACCCAATGGATCGATCGCCTGACTGTTTTGATAGAGTTCGAAATGAAGATGCGGACCTGTCGACAGGCCGGTGGTACCGATATAGCCGATGATATCGCCGGCCTTGACGACGGTACCGACGCTCGTGTTCGCCGCAAAGCGCGACATATGCGCATAGCGCGTCTCGCGGCCGTTCGCGTGGGAAATGCGTACCAGATTGCCGTAACCTCCGCCGTTGCCCTGGAAGACGATCTCGCCGTCGAACGCCGCGGAAATCGGGGTGCCTGTGGGCGCCGCCCAATCGACACCCTTGTGGATGCGGACGGTACCCAGGATCGGGTGCTTGCGCGGGCCGAAAGTGGAAGTCATGACTCCGCTGACAGGTGTGACCATGCCGTTGGTGACGGTCAGCGAATGAACCTGGTCGTCGCCTGTGACACAGGCAAACTCGCGGTTGCTTTGCTGGAAGACGAAACATTCGAGAGTTTTGTCGGCACCGTGGACACCGGCGTACAGTACACGTCCGGCAGCGCCGTCCTCGCCACGCGCAGTCTGCGAATAGATGAGCACCAGGCGCTCGTTATAGGTGGCGAAGGCATTCAAATCCTGACCGCGTGACAGATACATGATCGCTTCGCCGATCACGCCAGTCGGCACGTTGTTGCGGGCGGCGGTTGAATAGATTGCATCGAGAAGCCGGTATTGCCGTTTATGCGCTCCTTCTTCGGGGGCGCCGGAATAGTTGAACAAGTCATCGCGTACCCACGGATCGACGCCTGATACGAAGGTGCCCGCCGAATTGCGCGCGAGTGTGCCGACGAACGTGTTCTTGGCGTAGATCGAGATCTGCATCAGCGAAGGCGTCAATGTCTCTCGCCTCGACCGGTACCCGCGCATGGCGACGACATAGCCGGGCTCCAGACTTTCCCGCTTGAAAAGCAACTTCATCGCTTCACCAGCCAGCTTGGCTTCTTCGGCAGTGAAATGCCCCTCGATGACGACGCTGTCCAAACTGCGGTTGCTGAGAATTTTCACGAAGATGTCTTCGGTCATCTCGAATCGTTCGAATTCGGGAGTTACCGTCGCGACGTTGGTGTTGTTCTCGATCTCGGTTTTCTGGAAGGCGGGAAGGTCGGCTTCGCCCGCATCGATGGTTTCACCCCAGCCTGCGCTTGGATCGACGAAAGAATCGGTTGCCGGTTCGGAATCGTCCGCATCCGCATCTTCTATCGATGGTTGGAGATCGATCTGCAAATCATCCGCCGGTGCTGATACGGCAGTTCTTTGTGCCTGGAAGAACGCGAAATCCTCCTGCGACGAAGGTATAGTGGTCATGAAGCGTTCGCTGGAACTCAGCATGGCATCCGACAGGATCTCGATCTGCGGCGATATTCCATCGATGGCGAGGTCCGCCGGCCTTGCGATCGACCTGCCCTTCGTCGCGGTGGCGCTGTCGCGCGAAAGGTTGATCCACATCGGATCACCCGCCAGGTCGACGATCGCCGGCACATAAACCGGCGCGTCCGCTGGCATGTCATCGCTTCCTTCTGTTGCCTCCAGTTCTTCGTCGTAATCGCCGAACGACCAGTAGTCCGCTGTCAAATACAGTGAGGTGGCGATCGACAGCAGTGCGAAGACACCGAACCCGAGGAAGACTTTGCGCCAGCGCGCCCGCTTTCGCCGCGCCGCAAGCGCCTGCTTTCGCAACCGGAAACTGGCGTCGATGTCGTGCGTCATGGACTGCGCCCGGTCAGGAAGAAGGTCCACCGGATCTGTTCAAGCGTGTCGATCTCATAAAACCGTGCTGCTATGTGACCTCGCTGCCAGCACTCTTCGATACCGCGGATACTGAAGCGCCGGCGCTCGATACACATGTCTGTCGAACCGCTCAGGATCGCGTGCCCGAAAACATCGGTTGCATAGACGTAGATGTAGCGGTTGGTCAGTTCCTCGCGGATGACGTTGACGCATTGATTTGCGCCGATCGTCCACCATCCGTCCGTCTGGAATGCGGTGTCGATCTCCTGGCCGACAGCAAGATTGACGACATCGAGCGTCTGATTGCAGACCGTGAATTCTGCCCGCGCCTCTCCCTGCAACAGCAAGGTTGCCAGAAACGCCATGACCATGGTGGTGAGTCTTGGGATATCCATTAGAGCGGTGAGCGGCCCGGCAGAGTTATTCCGGTTTTCCTGCGAGGTGGCGGAGTGGCCGAACGGATGCGGGTGACCAAGTGCCATGGGTGCCCATGCTACCCGCCAAGCCGGAAATATTTGGCCGTCGCGGAAAACTCGAGCCCCTTTTCCTGGATTTCAGCAAGGATTTTGGGCAGCGCGACGGCCGCTGGCGTCGGGTTTGAGAATGTGGCGGTGGCGATGTCACTGCCCCCCGTGACGGCGAGTATTATCTGAGGAACGGCCTTCCCCGCAGCCTGATCTGTGGCGCCGAGGCCGATCGGAATACTGAACGTCGCCCTCCCGGACTCTACGACGACGCGCTCATCAAGGTTGAATGCCATTCCTTTGTGATCGATCAGAATCAGGCTGGACTTTAACCCGCCAAGGGTTTCAAGCGTGCCGCTGATCGGCGACCCATTCGGCACCGATGTTCGGTCGAGTGTAAGGTGTGGCTTGTCCGCCGCTGTTGCGCCAAGCGTGCGCAAGAATTGTGTAACCTGGCATTGCGCAGGCTCGATCAGCCGGACATTGACATCCGGCTCAATACCAAATTGTCCGCGAAAAGCTTCCATCATCTGCATGAATGGTTCGACCGCAGTGCCAAATCCTTCGATCTCGATGGCCTTGTCGGTCGCCCCGGTCGCCGACGCATAGAAACAGTCTCCACCGCTATAATTGCGCAGCCAGGATATGCGTTCGGCAACGTCGTCGATGGCGTCTGTCGCCGGAATCTCCGGCTTTGGAATATTCATTGCCGTCGTTGTTTCCTGCTGCTCGCTATTTGCAGGCTGCTCGTCGGTCGATCCTGGTCCCTTGACGAGATCGGACTCGCCGGTCGGTGGAATGGAGGCCGACGTTTCGATTTCGGGGGGTGCAGTTTTGTCAGCTTGCGGACGTTCGGTCTCAGTCGTGTCCGTCTGGCGTGACGGTTGCGCCGATATCTCAGGAGCTGCGGTTTTTGCATTGCTCTCGGGTGCTTGAACGGCCACGCGACTTTGCTCATTTGCGGTGGTCGACTCCTCTACCGGCGAAACCGGGACGTCTGCTTTCTCTACCGGTGGAACCGGGACATCTGCTTTCTCTATCGGGGCCGGAGTATCCGCGATCTTGTCGGTCGGCGGCGGAGCATCTTGAGCGGTTGCAATATCCGTTTGGTTCGCTGGAGGTGACGGATCCGGCGTTTCGGCTTGGGTCTTGGATGGTGCCGCACTTTCAGCCGCCTCGTTGTCCGGCACAGCGGTTTCGGTTTTGGGCGGTGTGGAAAGGTTGGGCGTCAGCTGCGATATTTCGCCGGTATCCGTGGCGGGAGGCGACGTCAGGAATCCTGCCAGCCAGGCGCCTCCACCAAGCAGTAGGACCACTGCCGCCGCCGATGCGATCGCGATATTCCGTTTCCGGCCAGGCCGTTCTCCCGCAGGCTTTTGGGGTAGTGGCGTAGGGGGAGGCATACGTCGCGGTTGCGATAAATGCGCCGGCCGCATATGCGGTACGAAAGGGGGCACCTCCGTCCTCGGTGGCGCAGCCAAGGCATGCGCATCCTCGGGGATTTCGGAAGAGGATGAGTCGACCCAGGGATCGCGGGAAGTGGGTTGCTTGGTTTGCGGCCTGACGGTTGATCGATCGCGCTGGCTGGCCGATCTCGGCGCCAGCGTGCCGTCGAGGTCCATGTCGTCCCGCGTCATCCTGGCTATTTCGGCGGCGGTCGGACGATCCATGGGATCGGGCTGCAACATAGTTTCGATCATCGGCCGCAGATCGTCATCGATGTCGGACAGGTCGGGAACGCTTCGGCGTTTCTCGACGATTTCGAATTGCGAACCGCTCATCTCAAGCGGCTTTCCGCGCAGCACCGCCGCCAGAACAAGCCCCAGACTATAGATGTCCGATCGTTCGCTTACCTCGCCGCCGCAGAGCCCCAACTGCTCGGGAGAGACGTAATTGTATTTGCCGGCGAATTTTCCACCGATCAATGTTTCGCCTCCCACCGTCGCCGAGCGGGCGATGCCGAAGTCGATGATCTTTGCCCGCTCGACCCTGCCTCCCGGCAAAATGACGTTGTCTGGAGAGAGATCACGGTGCACGGCACCTGCTTCGTGGACGAAGCTCAGGCCCGAGGCGAGGCGATGGCACAACCTGCGCACATCATCGGTCGGCATGGGACCGCGACGTATGATGTCGAACAGCGACTCGCCGTTCACGAATTCCATCGCGAGATACGGACGACCGATTCCGGGGTCTATGGTGAACACGTGGTATCGCACGATCGCGTCGTGCGACAGATGATTGAGGATGGACGCTTCCTTGCGGAAGAGCGACAGGATGGTCTGGTCGCGAGCAAACTCCGGCAGCACGATCTTTATGGCAACATGATCGCCGGTCTGGATGTTATGCCCGCGAAAGACCTCGCCCATTCCTCCGGAAGCAATGCGCTCATCGAGTTCGTAGATGCCGCTGAGCTGGGTGCCGACATCGGTGTTGGCCATGTCAGGCAAGATTCGTGTCTTGTCGTCGGCACTCATCGATCCCGACTCCCCGACACCGATAGACCCGAACCGGGAAAGCGGCCGTTGTGTCCATCTCGAATCCGCACAAGCACTATGGTGACGTTGTCGGTTCCGCCGCGTGCGAGCACTGCCGCGAGCAGTTTCTCGCATGCTGCCTTCGGTGCAGCTGATGCCACCGCCGCCTCGATCTCGGCGTCGGTGACATGGGCTGTCAGGCCGTCGGTGCTGAGGACAAAAACATCACCCGGTAAGATTTCCCCCTGCTGGAAATCGACGACGATTTCATCACTGACGCCGACTGCCCGGGTGATGACGTTGCGGCGTGGCCAGGTTCGCGCTTCGGTAGGACTGATCATGCCGCGGTCGAGAAGCTCCTGGACTTCGGTGTGGTCACGCGAAATCTGTGAGATCGCGCCGTTGCGAACCAGGTAGACACGGCTGTCGCCAGACCACAGGCAGGCAAACCTGCCATCCATGGCCAGGAGGGCTGCAACTGTCGAGCCAATCGTGACCCCTCGCGCCTCGGAGATACCGCGTATTTCTGCATGAGCCCGGCTCAGGCGATCCTCGAAGCGGGCGCGAAGATCCGGCGCGGAACTTGCGATACCGACGGTCGCCAGGTGCTCCACGATGCTGGCAGAAGCAACCTCACCAGCGTCATGTCCACCCATTCCGTCCGCAACCAGCCAAAGCCCACTCTGAGGCTCCATCAGATAGCTGTCCTCATTGAGCTGGCGCACGCAGCCCTTATGGCTCACGCCGTAGCTTTCGAAGGGGAGGGTGGCATCTTTCAAATTGCCTCCTGGCGTTCTCGACGCTGTCCGCGGCGCTCTATCCGGCACGCTGCATGCCAGTCTGCCACACGCAAGAACATTAGAGTATAGAAATTAAGTCGAGCCGTGGTTTGAGCGGTGGATGCGGTATCTTTGCCGCAGTCTGAATTCATAGTTCAAGGTCTTTTAACGCCGACCTTTCCCAGCCAAAGAAAGTCCGCAAGCATTCAGAATCCCGAGGGGCAGTTGAACCCGGAGATAGCCGGGAGCGAAAACGGATTGCCAGTTGAATTAATCTGGATCGTGTAAGCGACATCACGGCCGCCGATTACGAAACGCGCCTCCAGGTTATCACCGTTCCGGGTGATCGTACCCTTGTCCAGCAGGCGCTTCAGCGCCCAGGAGCCATCGAACCTGATAACGGATTCGCGCCCTGGAAGCTCTGGCGTCAGGCTGAGGTTCGCGGATCCGGAATCGAGACCTCCCGGCCAGGTCACCATGCCCGGCGCGTTACCGGTCTGGTAGCTCTGCACTACCTGACCATTCACGTCGAGCAGTGCCATATCGGCCTCGCCGTGCAGCGAGAAGGGCGTGAACGTGATGTTTATGGCAGGCACCGAGCCTCCCATAGGGAAGAATGCGTCGCGAATCTGCGCCGCGAGCTGAAATTGCTTCAGCGTCGATTTTGAGAGTTCGCGGCCAAGACGGGTTTCTTGCTTCCATTCCCAGTTCTGGCCGCTCATATCGGCAAGCGGTGCGAGGTTCTGGGCAAAAAATCTGTCGATCACGCCATTGGGTGCGAAAAGCCTGGCAAAATCCACCATCGGCACATCTTCAGCGCTGCTGCCAGCAAAAGGAAAACGATTCGCGATCACGTCCTCGCAGGGTTTGGTCACCGTTTCGGCAAGCCTTTGATTTAGCTGCGTTATGGAGGTCTCGGCCGCATCCCCTTCGAAATCGTCGGCAGCTCCTTGAACCATCCTCGAAAGAACCTTCGGTAGACGCGACGCATTGGCTCGCAGGTTGGATATTTGCAGCTGGAGATTCGCGTTGGCGCGTTCCGTCTGGCCTGGCATCGCGGCGGCCAATGTGAGGCTTTGATGGATGTCACGGAAATTCTGGACCAGTGAATCTATCGGTCGCTGGCCGGCAGGTCCGCTGATCAGGAGTTGGAAAGGCCTGAACTGGGCTTCGATGCTTGCGCCGGGGTTTTGTCCCGCCGATTTCGCGAAGGCGGCACCAGCTCTGCTCTGCGACTTGCCGGTGGGAATATCGATACCGATGCGGGCAAGGCCTTTTGCACGATCTTCCGGGCTTTGCGATCGGCTTCGATCCCCGTCCGCGGCCGTGCCCGTATTGCCTTTTGGTGAGCTCTCGCTGGCATCAGCCTCACGTGTCAACGCCGTTTCGTATGCGACAGCCTCGAAAAGTCGGATGATCGGGGATGTGGAAGACCCGGCGGCAGACAGGGCGAGATAATCGGGCTTGTCCGCCGACATTGGCTTGAACTTCAATTTGTCGAGGGCTGCGGTCCACGCAGTTGCAAAATCCTTGCTGTACCGCTCCAGAAGTTCGGGTCCGAGCCTGAGCAATTCCTGCTCGAAGCCGCCTTGTTCGCTGCCCGCGCCAATCACCCACTGGTCGTCGACAAGTTTCTGTGCAATGCCGCCGAGTTGCTTGATGTAGAAGTCGTTGAAACCGGCATAGGTATAGATGCCGGGCACACTGAGTGCAGACAGGTCGTTGCCGTCCACCGTTTCGAAAACCAGTTGCGCCTCGGAGCCTCCATGCACGGCCACCGAAAAATCGTCGAGCGAAGCCGCGTAGGTTGATGATCCAAGCACTGCGGAAGCGCGATCCGCGACGGTCATGCGTCCGAGCGAACGTTGCGCGGATTCGACCAGCGGACGGTTGAGTTCGAACAATGGTTCGTATGAATCGTCCAGCGCGAGCATCGCGCGCAAATGCTTTTCGAGTTCCTCGCGCCCGGCACGATTCTGCAGGCCGGGGTACCGGTTCTGCTCCCAGTCCTGTTTCATCCAGGACACGATCAACTCATCATCGGCTTTCGGCGCCTTGCCGCCGAGCATCAAATAGATCTTAAGTGGCTCGTAGAGCGCAATCGGATTGCCCATATTGGCTTCGAGCGTTCGCTCGACCTGCAGCAACAACCGCGATCGGAACATCCGCTCCAACGCCTGCCGGTAGGCGGTTTCGGAAGCCGAAACGAGTCTCTCGCGCTGGCTGAGCCCCAGAGTTTCCCCGACAGGCGTCGGCAATTCGCGATTTTCATAGCCGACTGGCAGATTGCGGAGTGCTTCCAGCGCGCCAAGCACATTTTCCAGGTCGACATCGGCCACCGTAGCGCTTTTGAGCAATGGCTCCGCCGTCACGCGGTATTGAACAACCGCCTCGTCCGTGCTCGCAATCAGTGTCCTGTTTGTCGTGAAGCTCAGAGCCAGTGCGCCAAGGGCTGCGGCGGCGACGAGCGAGATTGCGGCGAAGCCGCCATATCGGGCAAGTGCGGCACGCCGTTCAGCCGACTTATCGTGCGAGACCCATCCGGACTCCGCAAAAATGACCTTGGTTAGGAGGTCGTGGAGAAAGAAGCTCTTGCCGGTGCCGGAAAGATGAGCCTGGGCCGTGTTGCCGAAACTCCGGCCGATGGCGCCGAGAACCTGATCGATCGGTGTACCTTCCTGGGTACCCGACGAGAAATAGAAGCCGCGCAGGCTCGCGTTCACCTGCCTTTGAGTCGGCTCGAAAACGCTGCCGAGAAAATCGGTGACCCTGTCCTTCAGCGCGCTGAACTGGGCGGGAAAGCCAAAGATTGAGATACGCTCGACTGGATCGGCTTCCTCGTGAAGACGGTCCGGCATCTCGCTTGACAAGCGTTCGACCAGAGCATCGAATTCGGCGGGCGCAGCTTCGACCATGTTCTTGCCGCGGTCGCTTGTCTGGAAGGTCAGCCCCCAAACCTTGCGTCGTCGGTTCTCATCGAAATCGGCGAAATACTCCATGAAGCCGGCCACCAGGTCAGCCTTGGTGAACAGCACATAAACTGGAAATTCGATCTTCAGGATCTCATGGATTTCCCGCAATCTGTTGCGGATTTCGATTGAATGTGCGCCAAGCTCCTGGCCGCTGAGTGTCATAAGATCCGAAAGGCTGATGGCCAGGATAACGCCGTTTACGGGCTGCCTGACACGATGCTTCTTGAGGAGCGACAGGAATGCTAGCCAGCTTTTCTTGTCGGATTCGGCATCCGAATCCTGCGTCGTGTATCGACCCGCCGTGTCGATCAGAACGGCCTCGTCGGTGAACCACCAGTCGCAATAACGCGTGCCGCCAACACCCGCCACAGGCTGGGCTTCACTCGAACCAGCAAGAGGAAACTTCAGGCCCGAATTCACGAGCGCCGTGGTTTTGCCGGTGCCGGGAGGACCGATGACGATGTACCAGGGGAACTCGTAGAGAAAATTGCGCCTGCCGTTCGAACGCTTGAGGATGGAGACGGCTTCGCTCATCCGTCCTTCGAGCACGCGCGAATCGCTGTGCTTGTCGTCACCTTCCGTGACCATCGCCTCAAGGGCGTTTTGCCTTTTGCGCGTTTGCCAGAAGCGGAACAGATAGTAGCCCGTCACGATTACGACGAATACGCCGATGATCGTTGCGCGAAGCCACGCGGGCTCCAGCGGCCTGGCGTCGGCAAAGCCGATCATGGGGCCTGCAAACCACACGGCGATGGAAAGGCCGATCAGTGCAAGTGCGCTGAAGATCCGCAGCAGCCAGATCGTCATGGGCGCTCCGGGCTGAGCTTCAATTTGATCCGGCACGCATTCACAATGTTTCTTCCCTGGGAATCATCAGGTCGACGCGACGATTTCGGGCTCTGCCTTCCGGTGTTGTATTGTCAGCGATAGGCTCGTCTTCACCTTTGCCCTCGACAGCGATACGAGACGGATCACCGATCTTCGATGCGATCACCTTCTCGACCGCTTTGGCTCGAGCAACGGAAAGGTCGTAGTTCGATTTGAAGGCACTCGATTTTCTAGGCTTCACATTGTCCGTGTGACCAACGATCTTGATCGGTCCCGGCTCCGGCTCCAATGCCGTTGCGATGCGCGCGGCGATCGGATCGAACTCCGGCTTTGCATCTGCCTTTCCGGACTGGAACAGCACGAGATTGTTGACTTCCACGACGATGAAATCGCCCTTGGTGTCGACCGTCAGCCCGCCGTTTTCGATCTCGTTGGCCAACGCGGCACGGACGCGCTCGATCTGTGTCGTGGTGACTTTGACTTCCTCAACCAACGGCACGAAACTCGCACGCTCGATAATGACCGGCGTCGATGGATTGAGTGCCAGGAGTTCGTCGGCCAATGCGTCACCTTCGTTGGTGATCAGGACACGCATCGCGAAAAATGCACCGGTCACCAGGGCGAGTGCGGCAGCCGCAACCGACCAGAGCGGCACCCGCGGCGAACTGCGCGTCATTGCTGCGGACAGCCCCTGCCATCGCAGTGAAATCTCGTCGTCCGGGCGAGCGCTGAAGTAACGCAACGTCTCATAAGCATCACTGCGAACGCGTTCGAGACTGCTGTCGTCGCGTGCCAGGCCGCGGTACTGGCCCTCGAAACCCAGGCAGAGGCAGGCGTGCATCAATTCGAGCAGATCGGGATGCGCCTCGGGATCAGCCAGTGTCTTGTTCAATGCCTTGAAGAAACCCACACCGGGCGTTCCGACCTGAAAAAAACGCGCCAGCATGCCTTGCTTCGTCCATGCCTGCTTGTCGACGCCAGGGAGATTGAGGACAATATCGTCGGCGGTTTCGCAGAGGACGAATTTCGCGATGCGGGCGTCCTCGCTCGCAACGCCCGCGTCTGCAATCCTTTGTTCGAATTCCTCGATTTTATCGGCAAGTCGCGCTGCCAGGGGCTCGGCGTCGATATCGGAGATGTTGAGCCGCAAGTGGCCCAGCAACACCAGCAGCGGAGCGGCCGCGGCGACGATTGGGTTGGCTGCCTTGTATGAAACGTTGTTGCCGGCGTTAAGTACCACATCCTGCGAGATTTTCTGAACTTGCGGATCGATTGAGCCGTCGGCGAAATCTCCGCACGGGTTGCCTTCTGCCGGAGCGTTTTCCGCGAATGCGCCTTGGTAGATCACGGTGCCCGATGACCAGCCGGGCGGTGGCGATTGTGCGATTCCGGGATCGAAGACAGTGGCTTCGGCGAGAGCCCGCGCTACGTTGTTGGACTTTGGCTTTTCGCCGGCTGGCTTCGACGCTCGACCGGGACGAATGATGGTTCTGTCGCCCGAGCCGAAAGGGTCTTCGTTCGAACTCATCGCCGGCTTTCCATCGCTGCACGCCTATCAGGATTTGCGCACGCTATTTGCTCGGCGGAATTGCTCGCGTTGCCGCCCGGCGAAAAAAGGTTGCAGGGCGGTAAAGCAAGGATTTGCCGATTGGAACCTTGTAAGCAATCCGCGCGAAGCCTAGAAAACGCCGCCAATTCCGATGCCGCCGCTGATGTCTGGGGGAGGGGCCGCGGGCCGCCTTGCGGGTTGCGTGCGCCTGACAGATTTACCGTTGTTTGCCGCCTTGGCGCGCCCTCTGCCTTCATCGGAGGCGATCCTGGGCGGCTGTTTGACCTTCTTGACGATGACCGGCTGTTTGCAGATTCGGCCTGAGCGGAGGAACAGATCGCCCAGAAGTTCGACGGTCGGATCGGTCGTCGCCGCGACTTGCTTGGTGTTCCTGTAATAATCGGTGAGTGCTCGTATCGAGCCCTTGCCCCAATCGCCATCGACCGTCATGCGATAGCAGCCAAGCCGGCGGAGTTCAGTTTGGATGCCGCGTGCAAGATCCGTTGCCTTCTCATTCTCGGCTTCGCCCGCCGACGTGCCGACGATCAGCGTTTCCAGGCCCGAAACGACACTTTTCCGCGCGCCTTCGAGCCCCTTCAAATCGAGGCTCGCAACTTGCGTGCCGGAAGGCTCGGGCACCGCACCGGGTTGCGTGGGAATCTCGACCGATCGCAATGTCTGCCCGACGATAAGCACGGCGGTCTGCAGGTCGTTGGACGCGAGTTCGATCTGCAGCTTCTCCTTGGCGGCCGGGTCAGACAGGATGCGCGAAAGACTGGCGCTCAATTGTGCGGGATCGAGCACCTGCTGTTCAGTGAAATAAAACTGCTCGCGCAGATTGGACTGGTCCCAGGGGACCTGACGGCCGACGGTCAGCGCTTCGGTCTCGTTGCGGACGCGGATCATCATATCCGAAATGCTGAGTCCCGGGATCTCGACGCTTCTCAACAGCGCCGTGGTGAACGGGCTGTTGTCTCCTGCTCCATCGACCGTGACATTGCCTGGCTGGGTAGCAAAGGCGATGAAGGTGTTCTCGCCGACCTCGACCTGGGCCAAGCCATCGCTGGCATTGGCGGCGCTGCCAAGCGGATTGTTCCGGCAGGCGTCGAGGAATACGAAGGTCTGGCGATCACGGCTGGCAAACCGCGCAATGACCTCGTTGAGCTTGATCGCGCCCGCAGTAAGCTTTTCCACACTTTCCGGGTCAGGCGTATCGATCGGGAGCAGGTAGTTCTCACCCTGTAACTGCACGCCGTGGCCCGCGTAGAAGATCAAAACGGAATTCGCGGCCGCAAGCCTGGAGTCGGCCTCCTTGAGGAGTTCAGCAAAGCCTTCGGCGGTAAGATCGGTTCCCGTCAAGACGTCGAAATTGAGCCTTTTCAAGCTTTCGGCAAGCTTTTGGGCGTCGTTTGCCGCGTTAGGCAGACGTTCCAGGCGTGAACTCTGGTAGCCAGAATTACCGATGACGATCGCCAGCCGGTTGCGTGTCTGAGATGAGGGTTTTTCTTCAATCGCCGCCTGGGCGCCAATTGACCCAAATAGTATGAGAATCAAGAGAGCCGGGATGCGCAGAAAATTTCTGTAGGTGTCTGTCATGTCAGCGTGCTCGTTTCGCGCCTACGACAATTTCGAGCCGTGTGAAGTGCCTATCGGACTTCATCACGCTCGCGCGTTGCTTCGATCTCGAAGACCAGTCGATTTTTACACCAAGAATTTCGTCAAAGATAGGGAAAGGTTTTCCGAGGCGATTCAGTGTCCGGCTTCTTGATCCACCAGCTTTGGCCAAATGCAGCGGCTCTTCTCATCGTCAAATCACAAACCAACAGAGAAGTGATTTTTCTGCCACACTTCAGAATTGCCAGTACATAATAAGGGCTTTTTAGCCGAGCTAGATGAGGAGAGACGGATTCATGTTTGTTTTTCAATTGATTGTTGGTTCTTGGATATAAGAAAACGTGCATAATTTCCACGAGAAGAAGGTCACCAAGGCACTGCAGCTGCAAAAAGTTCATCGGTGCCGGAGAAGGTCGCGAACGGTATCCTCGCTTCAAAGGTGGTGTTATGTTTTCGCCAAGATGTAGTTGCGCGGGCGTTCAAGGGTGATTTGAGGTGGGGCAGGCTAAGCAGGCGATCTGAAACTTGAGAATTTGCTGTAGTCATTATTTCAGGATGGGGACCGATGATCGGTAAAATTCGACCTGTTCAGCTGGCAAGCGTGTCGGCGTTGGCAGTCGCAGCAGTCGTCTCCATCGCGCCGTTGCCAGCAGTCGCCTGCACCGCAACGTCGCAAGGTGACGTCGACGTGACCTCCATCGACATCACCTGCTCGGATCTGACGCCGACCGTGGTGCCGTTCACCACCAGGTACGAGAGTGAGGGAGGAGAGATATACAACGGCAACGGAGCCGATACCCTCTTCATGAACGGCGGTAGCATCGTTTCCACGGGTGTGGAGATATTCACGCCGGTTGTCGACGAAACATTCAACCTGGACCCGAGCACTGACGTGCAGATGCTTGGCGGCAATGACATCGTCGACATATCCGGCGCTGCGACGGTCGGAGCCGACGGAGCGCCGGTTGATATCAATCTTGGCCTCGGCGACGATGAGTTTCACCTGTCCGGCGAGGCTGTCATTTACGGGTCGGTGTTCGGAAACGACGGCATAGACACATTTGATTTAAGCGGCGGCGAAATCTTTGGCTCGATCTTTGGCAATAGCGGCAACGATATCGTGAGAATTTCCGGTGATGCCTTCGTGGGCGTCGATACCGGCATCGGCACTGATTCCGTAGGCCTTGAAGACGGCGACGACGAGTTCACGATGACGGGCGGCGAACTCGAAGGTTCGGTCAGCGGCAACACCGGCAACGACCGGATCACGATCGAAGAAGGCATAATCGGGAGCTTTGTCGAAGGAAACGAGGGCAACGACACAATCAATATTTCCGGCGGCGAGATTGCCGGCCCGGTGCTCGGCGACATCGGCGACGATGACATAACGATCGGTGGCGGCACCATCGACAGCTTCGTGGCGGGCAATGATGGCGACGACACCATCATCATCGGTACGGCCGCGGGAGGTCCGACGATTGCCTCGGGTGTCTTTGGTGACGATGGCGCCGACGACGTCCAGATTTTGGGTGGGACAATCGGGACGACTGCTCTGCCGGCGGTTGTCGACCTTGGCGCCGGCGCCGATGTTTTCGAGATGAGCGGCGGTACCGTCACGGGTTCGGTTTATGGCTTAGGCGGCGGCAACACCTTCGATATCAGTGGAGGGACAATCGGCGGTTCGCTGTTTGCTGGCAGCGAAAACGACACGGTGACGATATCCGGCACGGCGAACATAGAGACTGGTGCCCCTGACGCTGTCGGTCTCGAAGATGGCGACGACACCTTCAGCATGACCGGCGGGACGCTGGGCGGTTCGGTCAGCGGCGGTTCGGGCGCCGATACCATGACGGTCAGCGGCGGCACGATTAACGCTTTCCTCGCTGGCAATGATGGGGCGGACGCAATCAATGTGCTTGGCGGGGAGATTACCGAAGAGGTTGTCGGCGGGCTTGGCGATGATGTCATCACAATTAGCGGGGGAACCATAGGGTCGACCGTCTCGGGCGACGATGGCGCCGACCAGATACGCATTTCAGGCGGCGTTGTTGCGGATGTTAACCTGGGCGCTGGAGTCGATCTGTTCGAGATGAGCGCCGGTACGGTGACTGGTTCGGTGTTCGGCCTTGGTGGTAGCGGCCTTGGTAGTGGCAACACCTATAACATCAGCGGTGGTACCATCGGCGGCTCGGTGTTCGCAGGCAGCGAGAATGACACCGTGACCATTTCTGGCACGGCCAGCATCGCGGGTGGCGCTCCCGATTCCGTTGGCCTGGAGGACGGTGACGACACGTTCACCATGACCGGCGGTACGCTTGCCGGCGCGGTCAGCGGCGGCAATGGCGCCGACACATTGACGATCAGCGGTGGCACCGTTGGCTCCTTCGTTGCCGGTAACGCTGGCGATGACCTGATATTCGTCACAGGCGGCACCGTACAGGACGATGTGCGGGGCAATGAAGGCATCGACCGGGTCACCATTTCCGGCGGGACGATCGCCGGCGATGTAGAGGGCGAGACCGTCATTCTGCGTGGCGGCACGATCGGCGGGGATATCACCGGCATTTCTAATACGACGCTCATCATCGACGGTTCCGGGGTGAACCCGCTCGACCTGCAGGACGGTGTCGTGTTTAGCGGTACAAACGCCGTCGGCACCATCACCGACGAGGATCTGGCGGCTGGCGGCGAGACACAGAATTTCACCGGTTTCGACAGCGTGACCATGTCGGCGTCGACGCTCCGCTTCGGCGCCGGCGCGCAGGACATCGGCTTGCTCAGCCTCGGAGACGGCTCCACGCTTTTTGTCAACGGCAATACCAACATGATCGGCAATGTCGTCGTGACGGGTTCGACCATAGACATGATCGACGGCGTGGCCGATGACGTCTTCACACTTGGCGGCCTGACGCTCAACGGCGGAACGATCGGCCTCGACCTGAACCAGCAAACCGGCCTCGCCGATCAGCTTGTCGCCGGCGCGTTCACCGCCAATGGCGCCAACACCATCGTCGTCAATCTCCTGGGGGCGCCGGTATTTGCGGAGCCGACCGATATTCCGATCATTGTCTCGACCAATGGCCCGATTGCCGGAACCTTCGCGACCGGCATCACGGGTACGCCGAGCTCCCTCTTCACCTACGAGGTGATCGCCGGTCCGGACGGCGGGCTCTTCATTCGCGCTACGCCCGCCAATTTTGGTATAGCGACCGCGCCCGATAGTGCCGTCAACGCGTCCACGGTCGACACTGCGATCGATGCGCTCTACGGCATCAACGACGACGCCATCGAATCCGACCTCGGCCTTGCCAATGGCGCACAGCGTGTACAGATCTCGCCGACCTTCGGCGTTTTCGCCTCCGGACAGTTTGCACATACCGAACATGACGGGTTCACCATCAGCGGCAACGGCCTCACCGGGGCCGGCCCCGGCTTCGACGCCAACGATTTCTCCGCGGCGATCAGCCTCGACTTCAACGCCGCCAAACATTTCGGCTTCGACGACCGCTACGGCCTCAATCTCGGTGTGTTCGCCGGCTATGCGTCAACCGACGTTGGTCTCGGCGCCTTCCAGGGCTTCGCCAATATCGGCGACGCCGACAACCGCAGCGGCATGTTCGGCGGCTACGCGCTGTTCCGCCAGGGCGTCAACTATGCGCTGGTCTCGGCATCGGCCTTCCTCGGTGAAACCGACGTCTCCAACGGCGTGCTGAACACGACCGGTAGCTATGGAACGGAAGGTTATGCCGTAACCGGGTCGGTCGGGCACATCTTCTCGCTGACCGAGCGTGTGCGATTTGACCTGCGCGGCGGTATTCTGGGTGTGACCTTCAATGGCGACGACTATACCGACAGCGGCGGCAACCAGTTCGGTGAAAGCCGGATCTCGTTCGGGGCATTCAAGTTCGAGCCTGGCATCTACGCCGATTTTGCGCTCGAAAACGGCATGGTGCTCAGCCCCTATGCGCGCGCCGATTTCCAGCAGCGCTTCGCCTACAAGAACACCACCAACATAGACAACCGGGAGATCAACTTCGACGACGCCGATTTTTCGGCGGCGGTGTCGGGTGGGTTCAATCTGAAAATGACGGAGCGCGCGACGGTCAGCGGTGAGGTTCGCGGCAAATTCTCGGCCGATAGCTCCACCGTGGGCGGCAAGCTCGGTTTGAAGATCGCGTTCTAGCGTCCAATCCGTTGCAGCCTGCAACAGGCTCCGGGCCTATTTGGGCTTGGCGGCTTTGGAGTAGGCCTCGCTGAAATAAGCGAGAAATACGTCGAGCATGCCGTTTTCATGTGCATCCTCTTTCGCCTCCCAGGTCGCGACGAAAGCATCCCAGGCGCGGCCCTTTCTTGAGGCGAACGACGAGGCGGGGAGTTTCTTCTCGATCGCGTCCGGTGAGAGATCGTCGAGAAGGCGCGACAACGCCGCCTGCATTGCCGCATATGTGGCAAATTCGTGCGTCTTGAGGTCACGGAATGCATCTTCGATGCTGTGCCTGGCATCCAGATATCCGGCTCGACGCCGAGCAAACATGATGTCGAGGATCTCTTCCGTTCCTGGCACGAATTTCAACGGATTGTTGTCCGTGGCGCTCACCATTGTTCTATGGGAGCTTTTTGCCAGAACTTTCGCGGCCGCTCGCGCCTTCAGCAACAATGCCAACTCGTCCACGACGCTTCTCAGCACCGCACCTATTTCGAGTGCGACCTCATGCGGGTCGCGCGACATGAGCGCTTCCGGCGGGATACCAGCACCGGCCGCTATGGTCCGGAGAATCTCCGCGCCTTCCATCGGCCGGCCCGAAACCATCGCTGGATGGCGCGGGATTTGCGCTGGTGCTTGCGATCGTTGCCCGGTGCGGCGAACGGCAGGGTCGTTCGATGCCAGAAACGGGTCGTTTGCGAGAGGTACGTCTCGACGTGATGCCTGCCCTTCATCTCTGTAGGTCCCCGGCACCCTGGGTTGTGTCGAGGTGGCAAAGAAGGAACCGGCAGTCTGCGGGTTTCGCCCATCCGCCGGGTCCGAATTCGGCTGCTGCCAGTTCCCCTCGGTATTCTCTGTTGAGCCGGATGCAACGCGTTCATCCTCAATGGACACCGAGACAATATAGCGGCCGATCCGAAGGCGGTCCCCATCGCCGAGCCGGTGAGGATTGGTGATCCTTTGGGCCGCTCCGTTGATGAAGGTTCCATTACGCGAGACGTCATGAAGCCAAAAGGCACCGCTCTCGTATCGGACCTCGCAGTGCCGGCCTGAAATGAACTTGTCTGGATCTGGCAGGGTCCAGTCGCGATTTTCGCGTCCGATTTCGAAGTTGCGGT
Organism: Mesorhizobium sp. ZC-5; assembly: GCF_025753855.1. Taxonomy (GTDB): domain Bacteria; phylum Pseudomonadota; class Alphaproteobacteria; order Rhizobiales; family Rhizobiaceae; genus Neomesorhizobium. Next base: position 50,908 of record NZ_JAOWPT010000011.1, on the reverse strand, counting down.
TGTGCGATCTGTAGCTGAGCGGGCCGCCGTTGGGCAGCCGGTCGATGTTGGCAATCTTCAGATTGATGAGCATTTCGGAAATTGCCTGCTAAATCCTCGATCGTCAAAGCTCGTCAGCACGACATCCGATTGTTACGCTAGTTTGCGGCCACAACAGGATAGTGGCAAGTGGCAGATTCGCAGTCACAATTTTTCATGCGGCAAGTCTCTTGGGTCGGTTGAAAAACATGTGCTAAGCTAAACGAGAGAAGATCGGCTGCAATACTGGAGAGGCACGAGCCCCTTATGCCCACTGATCGTGCAACAGTCATCCAGACACCGGTTGGCGCCGATATGTTGACTTTCACGCATCTCGTTGGCCGAGATGAAGTTAGTCGCTGTTTTGCTTATACCGTGGGATTTGCAGGCGAGAATACCGACGTCGATCCGCTCAAAATGCTGGGTGGCGCCGTTTCGATCGAGGGCGAATCCGGTGATCCGAAACGGTGGTTCAGCGGCCTCATCTCGGAGTTCCGGCTTACGCGGATTGAGGACCGGCTTGCACATTACGAAGCGGTTGTCCGTCCATGGCTTTGGTTCCTCGGCAATGCCACCGACTGCCGGATCTTCCAGAACATGAGCGTGATCGAGATCATCGAGGAGATTTTCTCCAAATACGGTCCGGTCAAGTTCGAAAAACGGCTGCAGGGCTCTTATCCGCAGCGTGACTACTGCGTGCAATATGACGAGACTGATCTCGACTTCGTGCAGCGCCTGCTCGAACACGAAGGCATCATGTATTTCTTCGAGCACGGCGATGGTGAGCACACACTCGTCATTGTCGATGCAATGAGCAAGCTGAAACCCGCCCCGGGTAACGAAACGGTGCCCTATCACTTCGAGGGGCAAGGTGCCCGGCGCGATGTCGAGTACATTACCGAATGGATTCCCGGCAGTTCCGTAAGGCCTGGGAGCTATGCCCACGACGATTACGATTTCCAGAAGCCGGGTGCGGATCTGACAGCGGTATCCGCCCAGGCCTTCAGCCATAAACAGGCCTCCGGCGAATACTACCGGCAGCCTGGTGCGCATTTGGATGTCGGGCGTGGCGACAGCATTGCGGCGATCCGGCGCGAGGAAATTCAAGCCGCACACAACCGCATCGCCGCGGTTGGGACGGTGCGGAGGCTGGTCTCCGGGTGCACGTTCAAGCTGGACGGCTTCCCGCGAGAGGACCAGAACCAGGAATATCTGGTGATCAGCGCCGAATACAAGCTGTTCGATCCGGGGTACCGAAGCGGGATCGAGACCGAGGGCGAGAATTTTCAGGTCGTTCTCGGAGTGGCTCCAACCGCATTGCCTTATCGCCCGCCGCGCATAACCCCACGACCCATCATGCGGGGGCCGCAGACAGCGACGGTCGTCGGCCCGTCCGGCGAGGAGATATTCACCGACAAATATGCCCGAGTGAAGGTGCAGTTTCACTGGGACAGGCTCGGCAAGAAAGATCAGAACAGTTCGTGCTTTGTCAGGGTCTCGCAAACCTGGGCCGGCAGCGGCTGGGGGTTCATCCAGATTCCGCGCATCGGCCAGGAGGTGATCGTCGATTTCATCGAAGGCGATCCGGACCAGCCGATCATCACCGGCCGTGTTTATAATGCCTCGCAGATGCCGCCCTACGGACTGCCCGGCAGCGCCACGCAATCAGGCTGGAAATCCAATTCGTCGCTGGGCGGCGGTGGCTACAACGAGTTGATGTTCGAGGACAAGGCCGGCTCGGAACTGGTCAATTTCCAGGCGCAGAAGGACCACAACCTGCTGATCAAGAACGACCGCACCAAGCTGGTGCAGCACGATCAGTCGGATCGCATCGACAACAATGCCAAGCATTCCGTCGGAGTGAACCTCGATGAGGACGTCGGCAACAACAAGACGGTCAAGGTGGGCGTCGACCAGACGACGAATATCGGCAACAATGATACCGAGACTGTCGGCGTCAACCGCTCGCTGAAGGTCGGCTCCAACGAGACGATCAATATAGGTTCCAATTCCACCGAGACGATCGGCATCGCTCACACGCAGACGGTTGGCGCGGTGCAGACAATCACGGTCGGCGCCGCGCGCATCGACTCGGTTGGGGCGGCGGAGCAGAGAAGCGTCGGGGGCCTTCAACGCAATACAATTGGCGCGACGCGGTCGGTCTCAGTGGGTGCGGGGCAGACACATAGTATCGGGGCGGCGGATGGTTGGACAATCGCCTCGAACCAGAGCGTGCAGATTGGCGGCGGCCAGACTTTCAAAATTGCGAAGGATCAAGGCAGCGAAATCGGCGGCGGCCGCTCGACCAAGGTTGCCAAGGATGACTCGACGCAAATAGGTGGAGCGCGCAATCTTAAGATCGCCAAGAAGAGTCTTACTGAGGTCGGCGACGATGCGGCCATTGTAGTAGGCAAGAACCTTACGATTGAAGCCAAGGAATCGATCACAATCAAAACCGGCAGCGCCGAGATTCTTATGAAGAAGGACGGGACGATTCACATCAAAGGTAAGGACATAAATGTTAAGGGTTCCGGAAAGATAACCGTCAACGCTTCGAGCGATATCGTCATGAAGGGCTCGGAGATAAAACAGAACTGAGGCCACCGATGAACAAAGTCGACGAACGGATAGATGGAGTAGTAATCGGCCTGTTGCTTGGGTTCGACCATGGCAGACCGCTCGTGGTTTTTCCCGGTAATCCCGAGGAAACAGCCTTGCCGGCGCGCAGTCTGGCCGAACTGTCGTCCGACATGATCGGCTCGGAAGTTGCCCTTCTGTTCGAAAACGCCGATCCGATGAAGCCGCTGATTGTCGGGCGGATTGTCGACCCCGTGAAGCGACAGGCAGACAGCTTTCGCGCCGACGCTCATGTGGTGCGAGACGGTGAAAGGGTGAAGATTAATGCGAACGAGCGGCTGGAGCTAAGATGCGGCAAGTCGGTCATCATTATGGAAAAAGACGGACACCTCACCATTCGGGGTACGCACCTCGTTAGCCACGCCAGCGCCTCCAATCACATCCGGGGCGGTTCGGTGAATCTGAACTGATGCCAAAGCCGCCGGTTCTCGAAAACATCGTCCGCCAGCACGCCGAGATGGCCGCGTTTTTGTGGACGGCTTACGATAGCCACCTGCTAAGCCAGGATGGAGAGCCCGAAACGGATGACGAGCAGCTAGAGCTTATGGAGCGGCTGGAGGCGCATTTGGATGGTGTTCGTGTCGCCGGTGCCGATGGGCTACGCATTGCACAGGAACGCTACGCGGAATTTCCCGAGCCGGGTGAGCTTTTCGTAATGCGCATGCTGGCGGCGGAGAAGCCGATCCCGATCGCGGACCTTAACCTGGATAAGGTGCGCGCCTATCTGAACGCCAACCTGCCTGCAGGATAGCTCAGCCGCCTGCTGGCCACACGCCGCTGCGCAGGTCATCGATGTCGACAAGCGTCCAGGCGCCATCCGACAGCCGGAATATGCCGATCCTATCGATCGCCCAAAGCGCGGTGTCAGTCGAAGATAGCGAGATCAAGGTCAGAGGTTCTCTTGCCGCTCCAGTTTCGACGAGAACGGGTCCACCTGCTTCCAGCACATAGAGGTTTTCCACTCTCGAGGGCGGGTATTCCGCCACGCCTAGGTAGCGGCGACCCGCATGCAGCGCCGTTCGATGAAACGCGCGGAGATTGTCCGAAAAGATGACCTCGAACCCCCCGTCGAAATCACCAAGATAGATCTCAGCGCGGGGTGTGTCGGCGGAAAGCGATATATGCGCGCCCTCGACGCGACCGGAAACGAGACGCGCGGCTGTGTCAATTGCCTGGGTTTCCACGGACGTGCCACGGACCCGGGCCAGAGCGCCCAGTGCACCGCAAAAGATATAGTCAGAGCCGAACTTGAAGCCAAAATAGTAGGGTGGGTATTTCCGGGCGTACTCCCTGGTCCGCCGTGTCTGCTCTTCTTCGTTGTCCGACCGTGGGGGCTTCGGCTCAGGCGTCAGCAGCGGCTCCCACTCCTGCGCGGGGAGTGCAATGCGCCAGAGGTTCGAATACTCGCCGCTGACATAGACATGGGACCCCTCGCCGACCATCGAATAGGCAAAGAACCGGTCTTCCGGCATGTCGACTTCGAAAAGTTGCTGTGCCGAGCGCTTGATGGCGAAAATCGTGCCGTCCGAGATGATCCAGAGTAGACCGAAACCGGTATCGTAGTGCGCAAAATCGACATGGCCCACCCCCTCAACCGAAAAGCTTTCGAACGTCTTGACCGCGAAGTCGACGACATGAACCCACCACGTATCCTCGTCGGCGTCGTCCACCGCGATGGCCGTGGTGTCGGAGATGGGCAGAGCGTACATGTGTCGTCACCTCGATTTGAATTATGTCAGGGGAGTCCTAGCTTCTCAAGGCGCTTGGCTTTGGACTCCTCGCTTCTCGGCGCCTTCTTGTTCAGCTTTGCGCCCTTCTTCTTTGCCGCGGCCATCTGGTTCTTTATACATTCCTTCGCCACTGCCACACAGTCAGCATCTGGAGGGTTCTCGTATTCCACGAGCTCGTTCAGAAGGTCGTTTGCATCCTGCAATGCATTGTCGACCGTCGGCTCGGGCCTCTCGCGGAACCTTTCATCGATCTGATGCAGGAAGCCGTGACCGCGCGACGTGGTCAGATCCGTGCCGCCGGCTTTTGCATGGTCCGCGCCCTTCTGCAGGATCGCTGCCTTGTTCGCCTTGCCCTCAGGCGACTGTGGGTCCGACTCCTGTGCTGTCGAGCCGTAGGCGTTTCCGCCGACGCAAATGCAGCAGCCGTCCTCGATCGTCGGAAAGCTATCGTCCACTCGCGACGCATCCGGCTTTCCGCTCGCTGCCGCGGCTGCTGCTGCAGCATGACCTGCAATCCGATTATATTCGACTTTGCGAAAATACTCGTCGGGAATGATATGGTGCGCCTGACCTCCGCGATTGCCACACTCCACATGGGTGTCCTTGTAAGACCCGACGAGGCAATCGATTGTATTGATAGCGGACGGCCCAGGCTGACCCACGAGCACAGTCGGCGCTGAGTCGGGCGGGTTTTCGCTAGGCATGGTTACTGGTCGCTATATCGCTAAATCGGGCAACTCCCTTGCCTTGGACCTTTACGTCCATCGACCATTTCTGCGCGAATACGGCGCCGGTGTTCTTCGACGTAATGAGCCCCTTTTTTGGTGCGGCGCCGGCCTCGTCGCCCGAGCATTTGCTATAGTTGCTTTTGTTTTCCTGACTGATTTCTTTGCCGCCGATCTTGACCTTGCTGCTGCCGGAGGTCAGGTCGGAATCTTGGCCAAAGTCTGGATAGGGAATGGGAACACCGGGCGGAGTGGCCGGTGTTTGCGGCGGCGTGAAGCATGGGTCGGGAAAGGCGGCGATGACCTTGCAGCCCTGAGCCTTGGCGGAGATCTCCAGGTTGTTGGCGAAGACGGTCATGAAGCGGTCACCACAAGAGCACCGCAGGCCCCGCCATCGGCAGAAGCCTCAAGCAGAACCGGCCGACGAGAGCTGTAGCCTTTCCGGGCGGCTGTGAGAGCCCATCCCAGCATCAGCGGGGCGACCGCGGCGCCGATGTTGCCGAGACTCGCCGCGATCACCCAGATGGGCTGGACGTCGGCCGGCTCCCGCTGCGTCCTTTGCATCGCGAGGGCGGTCTGCTTGAACCAGAAGCTCTCGCCGGGGAGGTCGCCGATCTTGATCGCGATGTCGGAATGGCGACAACCTGCTTCCGCGAATGCCGCCTTGTAGGCATTCGTCATGCCGTCGGCGCGGAACGGCAGGTCGGCTGTGTTGTAGATGTATGCTTGTTCCCGCGCCAGGCCGAGCCCCAAGAGGCGCAGGGAGCCGCCGGCGCCTGGGCGCGTACAGAGGACGGCGGCGGCACCTTCGCCGGGAATGAAGCCGTTGGGGTTGTCGGGGGTGAGAAGGCGTCGCTCGGCGAGGTAGTGGCCGATCGTCAGGCCCGTCAAATAGCTGTCGACCCCGCAGATCATCACATAGGGCACGGTGCGGTCGGCGAGGAGGCGGCGGGCCTGGTCGAGCGCGGCATGGCCGGAGGGGCGGCCGTGGGCGACGATACGGGTGCGATGGGGGGAGGCGAAGCCGATGATCTCGGCGATGTGGGCGGCGAGGCGGGCGGAGTTGGGGGCGAGGCGGCCGGGGCGGTCTTCCTCGCCGAGGCAGAGGATCAGGGCGGCGGTGTCGCGGGCTTCGGGAACCGCGTCGAACGCCTCGCAGATGGCAGCAGCAGCCATATGGGCAAGGCGTTTCTCGCCGAGCCAGTTACGCGGCAGCGGCACCGGCGCGCCGACCAACCAGTCGCCGCCAGGGGCACGAAAGCCGGTTTGCTGAAACCCATCAAGCCTTGCACGCATCGCGGCGCAGCTCGATGGAGCATCAAGGCCCACGGCTGTCACCATGCCGGTAGACACGATATCGAGGCCGGCGCTCATGCGGCTTTGTCCTCTAAGCGGCCTGCAACCTGGTAGCGGATATAGGCCTTGCCCGTGGCAAAGGCGCGCTCTATTCCTCTCGTCGGCGGGCCGATCCAACATTCCGAGAAGTCGAGGATAGTGCGGTGGATGCGTTGTGAGATCCGCCAGACCAGCGAGAAACGCCGGTTTTCCGGATCGAACAGGATTGTATCGGGATAGAGGTTGCCCTCGAAGGCCTTCACGCGCCTCTTGAGCAGTGTGATCGGCAGCGCCGTTGAAGGCAGGCGAAAGCTCACCCGACCCTCCGGCGTCAGGTTGACCAGCTGCACCTCTTCACCGCCGCGCGGATGGTCGATCTGCTGATCGGACGGGGCCATCTGGAAATAGCGCTCATCGAAATCCGCGGGCAGGAACGGGAAGACGTTGTCGATCCAGTTCTGGTCGTATGTGCCGCCAAATTCGATACGGCCGGGCCAGCCGCGCCCCATCGGTCCGAAACTCATCGGCTTGTATTCGCCGAAGGGCGAGCGCACCTCCTCGCCGACGGCCTGCGTGTTGGGCAGCCGCAAGCCAGGTATGAAGCGTTGGTTCTTCGTCTGCGCCCAGCCTGTTCCGACGGGGTTGCGCAGATAGGCGCCGGGGAGCTTGTCTTCCGGATTGAGCTTGTCGACCCCGCCCCAGGCATTGTCGTAGGTAATCGGCATCTTGATGAAAGGCTGCGGCGAGGTCGACGTGAAAACCGGACCGATTGCGCGCCATTCGCGGTGTCCCACCACTTCGAAAAGCTTCGACCAGTTGCCGACCTTTATCCCAACCGGTACCCGTTCTGCGGGCCGGCCGCCTGGCGCGTAGGCATAGCCATTGGCGACGACATCGCAACGTGGCTTGCGAAAGGCGAAATCCGTCTCCCAGAGCGTCGCCGAATAGCCGGGCTCGCCGGTCTGTGTATCGGCGAAAACCAGCGGTGCCTGCTCGGCGGATTTGCGCACTGGACCGCCCGGTGTTTCCGGAAAATCGAAGGTGCCCTTTACGACGACGACCACCCAATCATGGCCGACAATGTCGGTCGCCATCGTGAACTCGTGCGGATAGCCCAGCTGGTTCCAGATTTGCATCAGCCGGTCTCCCGGCTTCTTGCGAAAACCTGCTCCAGCACGGTTTGCGGCGTATCGGGGTCGATGTCGAAGATGTCAGAATGCGCGGTCCAGACCACCATGCCGTTAACGATCTCGTCGTCAACGTCGGCAGATGGCATCGGCATCGTTGTCAACGTGGCATCGAGTTCATCAGGTGTCATGTTGCCGAGCTGAGCGTCGGCACCAGCCTCCTCTATGCTGGCAAACCATTTTTCGGCGCGCACCAGGCCGATCGACACCTCGGGAAGCTGCGCGACGATGGTAAGGGGAAACTGCCTGCCGACCTTGTCGGCACTCTGCAGAATGATGCCCGCCGCCGCGCCGAAAGACGCCGGCCCTTTGAGAAAGCGCAATGCGGCGTGGGGGGGCCAGAGCTGCGAGCCAATCAGAGGGGCGAAATGCTGAGCGAGCCATCGGTCCCACAAATAGACAAAATCGAACGGCAGCCGCCTCGTGACGAAGTCACCCGCGGTTGGCAGCTTGCCGTAGAAGCCGGGCAGGATCAGATATTCTGCGGACATGTGAACTTCTTGAACATTTCGAGATTGTAGGGGTTCTCCACGCTGGAAGCCTTCAGCTCGAAATCAGCATAATAGCTTTTGGCGCCCAGCCGCAGGCTGTAGACATCCGCGAGCTTGGTGCCGGTGAAGCGGCCGCTGCGCAGCATCCTGAGCCACGCCCAACTGCCGGTCTCGCTGACGATGACTTCAGGGGAGCCGTCGATCGGCTGGAACGCGAGCGTGATGACGCCAGTGCCGTCCTTGCCCGGCCAAGTCATCGGCTGTGGTCGCGTCGCGTTGTTGTAATAAACAAGACTTTGGCCATCGAGATTTAGCGTGACACGGGTAACGCTCGGCGACAGGTCTTTCGGCTCCAGGGTGAAACTCATGACAGGCCCCGAGCCGCCCGGAAAAAGATCGTCGCGAATGCGCCGCGCCTGCTCGAAGGCGGCGAGCGCGGAAGCATCCAGTCCGAAATCGGCGCGCCATTTCCACGGCTGGCTTGCCGTGTCGACGTAGCTGATCAGGTGGTCATTGATGAAGGCGTCGATCATGCCGCCCGGCCCGAACAGGCGGCCAAAATCACGCACGTTGACGTCGATCGCGCTTTCGGCGGTGAAGGGATAACGGTTGTTGAGGGCGGCTTGGCAGAAGGGCAGGATATCGGCGCGCCAGATGGCGTTCAGTTCCGACGTCACGGCCCTCTCGGTCAGGCCGCTGGTGTCGCCGGCAACGCCGCCCAGCCAGTCATCGATCGGGTCGGGCAATATCTGGGCCTGCCTGGCCACAGCTCCCGTCAATTCGGCAAGTCCACCCTGCTTCTTGATTGCGTCCTGCGGGTCCGGGTTGGCGGCGACCGTTTGCAACACGTTCGAGAGCGCGGTCAGCGCGACCACCGCGGCATCCAGCGCCGGCGGCTGACCGTCGACTTCCGCGATGGCGCCTTTCAGCGGCTTGAAATGTTCGGCGACCAGCGCGCCAGTAAGATCTACTTCCGCCGCAGCGCCGGCACGCGGGAGGAGTTTTGCCCCCTTCTTGGCCAGCTTTCCGATCTTGCCAAGCTTGCCGAGCAGTTTCGAGGCGCCCTTCGGTGCGGCCTTGTCATCAGCTGCCGGTTCGTCCGACCGCGTGAGTTCGGTTTCCCGTACCACTGCCGTAACAAGGCGTTTCAAAGCGGAATCCGCGCTGGACAGATCCTTCAGGTTTTCGCCGGCGACCGTAAGGTCGGTCAGTGGGGCAAGCCTCATGTCGCGAAGGAAACTATCCCATTGTGCGATGTAGTCCTCGTAGTAGAGTTTAAGGATATCCTCCGAAAGCGCCGACACCGACGTCTCGGCGTTTTCTTCGCATCCGCCGGCAAAGACCGCCCGGTCGAGCGCCGCCTGGGCCGCTACGTCCTCCAGCCGATCTAGGATGACGTTCTGGAAGCCGTCATAGGTGAACGCTCCGGGAACACCGACGCGGAGCGTTTTGTCTGATCGCCGGGCAAATACTTTGGCTCCATTTGGTCCTGCGAAGTTCGCCGGAATCCACTCCTTGAGTTCGGCGACTGCGGGATCGCCAAGCAGCTGCTTGTAGGCGCGCGCCGGCAGCGAAATTGTGCAGACGCTCTTCAGTGCTTCGGCAACCAGCGCCTGGTCCGGTGCGATGTAGCTCTCGTCGACGGCCATGCGGCGGATGGCTGCGAGTTGATGTTCCTCTGCGTCGGCGGTCGGAAACGGTGCGGCAGGCGCGAATTCGGGCAGATCGTTCACCCACCAGCCCTGAACAAAGTCGGGATCCATTTGCGACAAGCCCGTCATCATGCGGTAGGTCTTGAGCGCGCCAAGCAGGAAGTCCGGCTCGCGGATCTGACGCCACATCGTCGCTTCGAGCAAAGCCACCATGCGTGGCTCCAGCACGTTGCGCAGTGAATGGTTGTAGGCGTCGGTCTGCGCTCGCAGAAGTTCCGGCGATGCCGTTGGCCCGATCAGATCCCGGATGCCGCTTGGCGGTTCGGTCCTCGCATTCGCCACCTCATCCATCGCTTCGAGCGCGACATCGAGGTCAGGTGTTTCCACGGGTGCCTGGCTCGCGGCAATCGTCGTCAGCGGTGCCTGCAAGGCTTCGAATTGCGTGGCCTGAGTGGCAATGGCGTTGCGATTGTCGAAGTAGGAGAACGTGAAGATAGAACCCGCCAGCAGCGCAACCGCGCCCGAAGCCGCAGCCGCACCGCGCCATATCCATGTGCGACGGCGCTGGGCGAGTGGATCGAAGGTGCCAAGACCGGCTTCCTTGAAAACCACTTCGGTGAGCAGGTTCCTAAGGAAGAAGCTGCGCTTTTCAACTCGTGAGGCCGGCATGGATCCCCTTGCCGGCAATCCGAACGAAGAGGCCAACGCTGCGGTCAAGCGGTCGATAGGCGCGCCTTCCTGCGTCGCGGAGGTCAGATAGATGCCGCGCAGCCAGGCGGTTTCTTCGTAACGGCTTTCCCCGAACATCGCGTCGATCAGCACCTGGATCGGTTCTGAAAGACTTTCGACCTGGGCCGGGAACCGGAATATCTCGGCACGGGTGGCAAGCTTGTCTTCATCCTCAAGCCGCGGCACGAGCCGCCGCTCAAGTTCCCTGGCAAGGGTTGAAATTTCGCGGGCGACAGTCTGGCCATCCACGCGTGCGTCGAGGGCAAACGTTGTCCCCCACACCTGTTCGCGTGCCGAGGTCGAGAGGCCACCGAAGAAGGCTTCGAAACCCTTGATGAGGTCGGCCTTGGTCAGCATCAGATAGACAGGCAGGCGGATCTCAAGCCGCTCATTCAGTTCCGCCAGCCGCCTGCGGATTTTGCGCCCATGCGCCTTGATGGCCTCGTCGCCTTCGGAAAGTGCATCGATCGAAAGCGCAACGATCACACCGTTCAACGCGCGGCGTCCCCGGTGTCTCTTCAGCAGGTCCAGGAAACCCAGCCATTCGGCCGCATCGACGTCGGGTTGGCTTTCCTGCTGGACATAGCGGCCGGCGGTGTCGATCAGCACCGCGTTTTCGGAGAAGAACCAGTCGCAGTTGCGGGTGCCGCCGACGCCCTGGAGATCGTCGGTCAGATCGATCGGAAAATTGAGTCCGGACTGGCGCAGCGCCGTTGTCTTGCCGGTAGCCGGCGGGCCGACGATCACGTACCACGGCATTTCACGCAGGAACTTGCGGCCGCCAAGTTTGCGGCGGCGCAGTTCACCCATCACGTCCTGGAATTTGGCGCCGACAGCGGCGACGCTTTCTTCGCCCGGGCTGAGCGGTTTTTCAACGACGGGAGCGGCGATTTCGGCAACGAACATCCGATTGGCGCGGATTGCCCTGCGCTGCGCGACGATCAGCCAGATCAGCCAAAAGATGACCAGAAGGGCGATGAGGACGATACGCACCGTCTCCGATGCAAATGGTTCGCTCTGGCCGATCCTGACGATCGGACCGAAGATCCAGATGACCAGCGAAAGCAGCGTGAGGCCGATCAGCGTCCAGAGCCAGCGGGATGTCAGAACGGACCAGAGGAAGCGCAGGATGAACATCTCAGAGCCTCTTCTCGACAAGCACCTCGACGCGGCGGTTCAATGCCCGGCCTTCACGGGTGCTGTCGTCGGCTACTGGATCGGTGGCTGCGCGCCCCTCTGAACGGACCCGGCCTTCAGGCACGCCGTTCTGGACCAGGAGTTCCGCGATAGTCGCGGCGCGGGCTTCCGACAGGCGTTGGTTGGTCGAGAGTGGATTGCTCCTCTGCAGGGGAATGCTGTCGGTGTGCCCGACCACTGTGATATTTCCGATCAGGTCCTCATTTTCGAGGATTACCTTGGCAATCGAACCGATGAGCGGCTCGAAGCCTTCTGTCAGTTGCGCGCGCGATGACTGGAACAGTTCGGGGTTCGATCTCTGGACGACCAGCTTGGCGAGCGAGATGCTTTCAGTTCCCTTGAGTGCTGCCCGCAATTCTGCGGGAGCGGCGGCCTCGAACTCAGGCAGCAGGGCAAAATCCACTGTCTCCAGCGGCGGTGCCTCGGCTTTGGGTGAAACGCGCTGAATTTGCGCACGATCTGGCGGCGGAAGTGCGCGGACCAGTGCGGAAAGTTCGACGGCCTGGCTGCTCAGGCTCATTGAAAGCGCGATATGGATTGCCGTGGCGAGCACTGCGGCGGCGGCCACCATCACCCAAATGGGGACTGTGAAGCGCGCGGGTTCGTCGGAAGCTATGACGCCTTTCCAGTTTGGCGAGAGTGGCGCACCTTCGGCGTCCGGATCTCGCAGGAAGCGTGCCGCGGCGACACGGACGGCATTTAGCGAGCGATCTCCGGAACGGCCCGGTACGCGATATTTGCCGCGAAAGCCGAGCGCCATGCAGTGGTACTGCAACTCCAGCAACTCGCGATCACGGTTGGGATGCCGCTCAAGCTCTTCCAGCCTGGCGAAGAATTGCGTGCCGGCGTCAACATCGCCACGCAGCATGACGACGAGCGGCTGGCGCGGCCAGGCGCTGGCTCCGCCCCAAGGCGTGTTCAACGCGAGATCATCCAGCAGCGCGGCTACCACCCACGCGGCCTGATCCGCACGTTCGAGTGAGGACCCGGCCGTTATCGCCGCGTCTCGCGCCCGGATAAGCTCGTCGAGCAGACGGGTACGCAGAGCCTCCGGATTTTCCGGTGGCAGCGCGCTTTCCATTTCGGGCGCAAATTCAAGCAGTGGCGAGAAGGCATTGACCAGCGCATTCGGATGCGAGCGAGACCGTTTCACCGGGGTGCCCGGCTGCATGGGCATCGGCGCGCGTGGCATTGGAGTCCCTGGCATGGGCGACCCGACCAGCCGTATGCGGGTACGCTCACGATCCTCCGAGAGGCCGAAAGGATCGTCCTTGCTCATCGTCTCACCTGTTTACCGAATAGCAATCGACCTGCGGCTCGCTCGGGAGCACGCCCGAAACACCGATAACGAAACCGGGTGCATCGAGGAGCGAGGCCCAATGCTCGCTGCGCTGGTCGAGTTCAAGGCAAAGTCGGTCGCCGTCATAGGGAATTTCACGTGGCTGCGAATGCAGGGGCTTTAACGGAATGCCTGGCAGGCGTGATTTCCATAGTCCCTCGAACTCGTCGGCGGCACCGACTGTCGCCTGATTCACAAATATCTTGCGCAGGGCGTCTTCAGACAATTCGGAGCCGACCCGGACGACGATGCGGCTGGCCACCAGCAGCTTCGGATTGTCGACTCGAACCTTCCAGACATTGGTGGAATGCCGCATGACGGGCAGGGCGCGCGACTTGGGCTCGATATAGCGCAAGCTGAGAATGAGCGAGCGCAAGGTATCGGCCAGTGCCGTGTAGGCCGCCCCCGGGGCCATGTGGTCGTAGGCAGGCAACTCGCCCAGCCGTCGCGCGCTCGAGCCATAGGTAGCCATCGAACCGGCAAGGCCGGCAAGCTCGAGATACAACTCGGCCGGATGGAAGACCTCTTGTGCCAGCATATGCGCCAGCCGCGGACGAGCCGCGTTGGCGAGGTTGAGCATCAGCAGATCTTCAACGCTGCGTCCCGGGCCACCCAGCACCATCTTGCCGTGTGCTTCGGAGATCTGGTCGAGGCCGGTGATGACTTCCTGGAGAAGCTGCGCATACCAGGCAACCGCTCCGGTCGCCAAGGCAGGCGGCAGGAACGTATCGTCCAATGCCACGCCGCCGTCGGCGCAAAGTCCTTTGATCTCGGCAACCGGTAATGCGGTGTAGCCGCCGATCGACTTGCCGGGGGCAAGCAGCAGCGCTTGCGGTCGGGCGATCTCGATTTCTTCGGGATCGGCTCCTCCCTGCACGGCATCGCGCACCGACACGATGCGTCCGCGATAACGCGCTCCGGTCGATCCGGCGTGTGCAGGATCGAAGCCGACGCCGCCGGGGGGTTCCAGTGGCAAGGCGATCAGCACCGGACCACCGCCCATCTCGGACGTTATTGCAAGCGGCTGCGGTGCATCCATGGTGTCCGGGATCGCGAATGGCGTTCCGTCGGGAAAGATGCCGCGCGCGGAGAGAACCGAAACCTGGCCCGCTTCGAGTTGCGCCGGGGCGAGCGTCAGCGTTCTAAAGCCGAACGTCTGAAGATGCCCGGCTTGCAGCGTGCCGCGCACGGTCGCTTCGAAAAAGCGATCCTGTTGTTGGAAATGCTGCGTCCGAAGGAACAATCCCTCGGACCACAGCACTCTGTTTGTGTCGCTCATGCCGCCACTTTCTGCACCAATCACCCCTGCCTTCGCGCTATGCGGAAATACCGCCGCTTCCGATCCTTGCGTTGATCGTGACTGTCGATCCAGGCGAGACGGACTTGGTGGTTCGCCAAGTCCGACCGCCCGGCTCTCTGATCAGCGCCACGAAGCCCAGCGTCGTTGCCTCGGGCTCGACGGTAATCGTCTTCGAAGCGGTCGCGCCTGGCCCAACCGCAATCGAGTCGGATCCGACAAGATCGCCCGCGAGCGCCGTACCGGCATCACCTTGCAGCGCGAAATAGTCCGCGGAATTGAACTTGCCTGCACTCTTCAGCCGCATGATGAGAACCGTTACTGGCCGATCGCCGCCGCCGGGTCCCGGATTCATCCCCGCCTGGCCTGCCAGGTTGATGGTGACGGTTGATGGCTTCGGTGGTCCGCTCTGGCAGGCGGTAACAAGCCCTGTCGCCCCAAGGGCAAGGATAAAGTCGCGCCGGTGGATCATGCGTCACTCCTCTTCATATGCGTTTCTGAAATCGGCGCCAATGTCGCCCAGGAAGCGGGATTCCGCACTGGTGGCGATTTCGCGATGGCGTTTTTGATAGAGTTCCCAAAGCTTGGCGCCACGTCCGCCTGCAAGCAATGTTTCGATCGTCGAACTCGACTTCAATTCTTCTTCGAGCGCCACCGGATCGAAGCGGTCGATCATGCGCCGTAACGCGCCCTGTACCCCTCGCCAGGCGCGAACATGGTGGTTCGCAAGGTCACGGACTGCGTCCGCGATCGCCGGCTCAGCGGCGAGAAAGCCCGGGCTGCGCTCGGCGAGGATTGTCACCAATGCGTCGTCCACCGTTGGCAGAAACTTGAGCGGATTCACTTCGGATGCTCCGACGACGGTTTGCGCGACGCGTGCATTGCCTTTTTCCTCCGCGCGCTTGCGCAGGAGTTGCATGAGGCCTTCCATCATCATGCGGTATTCGCGGCCGAACTTCTCCATCTCGGCAATCGGATCGCGGCCGGGGAAGCCGTCTTCTTCGAGGCCCATGCCGTGAAGGAAAGCGGCGCGAAGCGCAGTATCCCCGACGTCGGACGCTGGAGAGGATCGGGGAGCCGGTTTTGGCACCACCCGCTGCCGAGCTGGTGGGGGAGGTGGTGCTTCCGCTGCAGGCACAGGTGGGTCCCACGGATTCGGAGACGCAGAAGTGTCGGTCACGGGTTGGCGGTTGCCGGTGCGATCCATGCCCTTTTCAGGAACAGGGGTGACGACCGGGTCCAGCCTGAAATCATCGTCGAAAGCTGGTGCCTCCGGTTGAGCAGCGTCGGCGCCTGCATCCGAAGTAGCGGGAGCAGGAGAGAACCCGAACGGGTCGAACGCCGCCGCGCTGCGTTGGTCACCGTCGACGCTTCCGTCCGGGGAGGGCGTTGCGACCGGATCAAGGCTGAACGGGTCGTCGAAAGCGGCAGAGCTGCGTTCGCTGGAGCGCTCGAATGCACCTGCCTGCGGCTGTTCGAACGGATCAGGCAAGCCGGCAGGACGAGGGCGTCGTGGTTCCTCTTCCGTCTGCACGGAAAAGAAATCGTCGCTGCTGATGCCGAGGGGGGCACGCGAGGTATGCGACGATGACTGAGGAGCCGGCTGCACGGGCGCAGCTTGCGGAGCCGCCGCCGTCTGCAGATCGACCCCCAGCACATAATCGCCCATCCTAAGCCGCATCCCGTTCCGGAGCGGGATCGAGTTTCCCGCCCCAAGCGGGCTGCCGGCGTCATCTACGAAAAGTCCGCTGCTCGACGTGTCGGTAACGAAGTATCCGTCCTGTCGTGCGACGATTTTGCAATGGGCGCGTGAAACGAACATGTCAGGATCATCGATCTGCCAGTCCGCGTCGGAACTGCGGCCGATAACCAATTCACCCTCGTCCAGCCGGGTCTGGCGTACCGCTTGATTGCGCGGTCCCTGCTCAAGCGTGAGGAGCAGGCTCATGCCGCTATCCCCGTCACTTCCGGCCGCCATCCAACAATGGTCCGCAGGCGCATGTCTTCAGCATCTCCCCTTTCATCGGGGGGTGCAAGCCAAGCCGTTCTTCCAAGCTGCGACCTTCCTATCCGGGCCGGCTGCACTTCATCGCGAGCCAACACCACCCGCAGGTCGACGTCCAGCAGGTCGCCAACCATATCCCGGATCGCCCGTTTCAACGCTTTCAGTCTTTCGCCACCGGGCAGGAATGCCTTGTAATCGTCGAACCCGAGCGGGCCAATGCGAAGCTCAGCCCGGCTTTGGCGGCTGAAGGTTCGGGGGCCGATCGTCGCGCTGCGGCCAAGCGCTGCGTGGGCTTTGCCCAGTCCGGTCTGCAACGCTTTGGGCACCGTCATCCACGAAGCCACGAACTCCTTCAATTGGACCGGCACCTTGAATGCCTCTGCTATGAACAAGGTCAGCCGTTCGGGTCCGTCGACTTGCGTGGCAAGCGCCGCAGCCTGCTGCAGCTTGACCGCATCGAGTTCAGCGTATTCGGCATTTTTTGTGCCCGGAAGCCCGGTTCCCGACATCGCCTCCAGCATGGAACGCACCCGTCCACCGACCGGGCGTTCGACCTGGACTCCCGGATGAGCGTCGGCCCACGCCCGATAGAACAAGGCAATCATTCGGTGCTGCAGGATGTTCACGAAATCCACGAATGTCGTGTCGCTTGTCTGCTCCGCGGCAGCGCCGGCAAACCAGCGTTGCGAGAGGCGATCGAGCACCCAGCGCGTCATGTGCAAGGGTAGTGGACCCTCCGGCCCCATAAGTCCGAGATTGGCGACCGTGACTCTGGCGGGCGCCTTGTCCGTGGCTTCGCGAAAGCCGACCACGTCCTGTGCTGCGAACCCGAGACGGATGTGCTGTCCGAGACGCGCCGGCTCGCGATCCGGCCGGCCGGATTGGCCGAACAAACGGCCATCCTGCTCGAGCCGGCGCAGAAGCTCGAAGAAATCGAACGCCTCAGACAGCGCCGCGGACTTGTCTAGATCAGGTAACGATTGCCGAGCGTCATCGGCCATGGCACGTCCTCCTGCTTCTGGAGTAGCCGCGTACGGGTCCGCACAAAGCCATTTATCCCCGCGTATCGAGCAAATAGCCGGGCCAGCAACGCCGATAGGAGCAGCGTGCTCTGTCCCGCCAGAACCGCCAGGTCGATGTGTAAAGTGATTTCGGTGCCACGGCCGAAGCACATCGGACCCTCGATCGCCAGGCGTTCGATCACCGGGTTGGAATCGACCCGCACGACCGAGCGGACATGTCGGGTCAATCCCGGATCGCCGCGATCGGCGTAGAGGTCGAGCAGGGCGTGCAAAGGATCCACACCGCGGCCTTCATTTGCGAGGCTGAGGAAATTCAAGGCAAGCTGCGACACCATCCGCCATGCCAATTCGTCAGCCCGCGACTCGCCCGCTGCGCCTGCCGGCAAGGAGGCCGCGATAGCAGGCTGCGGTGGGCGCAGGGCGCTCAGCAGCTTGACCGATTCCACGGGGTCGCCGCTTTCAAGCGACAGCGTCGGGTTATCGTCGAGGATGGGCAGGTCGCGATTGGTGCAGAGCGCGACGACGTCGAGCCGTTTCAGCGGACGTGGCGGCGGTACGTTTCCCGGAGAAGAGACGGCCAGGAAGACGTCGTCACCGGTGTAGGAGGTGCGCGTCATGCCTTGCCGTCGCTCATCTTCGGTGGCGCGCCGAGGCCGGCGCTCGATGGAGTAGACCCAGCCGCTGCCACGGTTCTGTCCCAGGCTGAACAACGCTGGAACTTCGGCATCCGGACCTTCGACATCGGCGTCTTCGACCCGTGTGACGCGATAGATCTCGAAGTCGCGCGGTCGCGTCCGGTCGGCATGCACGATCTGCCTTGTCTTGCGACGATCGATCTCGATTATGTTGCACTCACGCTCGAACAAATTGATGATCGGCGTAACAAAAAGCTCGAGATCCGCAGCGGTGATATCCGCCAGTTCCGGTACCCGACGCTTGAACAGGAGGATGAGTTCCAGGCCGGCTTCGCACTTCCGTACCACCGGCCGCAGTCCTTGCAGGCGGGCGTAGTGGAAGCGCTCGGGCATCATGAAATATTCCCGGAGCAGCCGGTAGCCCTCGAATGTCGGGCGCGTCCGCGGCATCAGCGCCTCGGCATCTCCGATGCCGACCATTTCGGGAACAGGCAAAGGCGACAAAGGGTTGGATTTGCCTTCCGCGCGCGCGCCGAGCGCCGAGCAACTGCCGAATATCGCGTCAAACAGCAATGAAGCCTTGTTGCGGCCGCCGAAGAAGATGTCGAGGCGGTCAAGCGCGAGTTCGCTGAGCTTGCCCTTGCCGGCATGAGTGATGCTGATGCGCAAGGCGGCGTCGCCGGCAACGCCTCCGATAGGCCCGATACCCGCTGCGGCAAGCGCGCTGCGATCCTGATAATAGCCGACGGACGAGATGGCGATCGGCCACAAGGTGACATCCTGGGAGGTCGTGAACGTGCAGCGCGTCGACAGCCCGGGCTGCAGGCTGGATACCAGTTTGGTGCCCCGTTTGACGACATGGCCGGCCGCCATCGTCTGCACCTGCTGGCCGGGCTTGAGCAACGCCATCGCGGTTGCCGGTGCTTGCGACACGAGGTCGGGATAAAGCACTTCAAGCACGCTGCGCGCAAAGCGCGAACGCTCGGCGTCAACCTTCTGCCGGGTGCGCGCAGCGAGAAAGGCGACGCCGTCCAGCAGCCGCTCGACATAGGGATCCGGGCACGGAACGGTGTCGAGCGACAGGTTTCGCGCCACCGACGGATGCATGTCGGCGAATTCCGCAGCGAGCGCGCGGATATGGGTAAGCTCTTCCTCGTAATACTCCAGGAAGACCCGATCCATTTTCAGGTGTCCCCGATGTCTGTTCGTGCCAGACCGTTGTCCAGGTTTATGGAAGTACGCAACCGCAGCCGCTCCGGCGTCGGTGTCATGATCAAGATAGCATCGATCTCGATTTTCAGTCCGCCGTTCTTGTCGCCAAGGGTGACCTGCACCTTGGTGCCGTTGTCCTTCAGGCGGGGTTCGAACGTGTTCAAAACCATCTTTATCTCGCGCGCCAGCGCATCGCGGTCGAAGTCGCGCGATGAACGGCCGGAAAACGACGGCACGCCATAGTTGACGACGCTCCGCCGCACTTCGGGAAAATCGCTGAGGTCCAGCGGACTTCCTTGCATCTGCTCCCCTTCATGGTCGGACAGAAGCGGCGTCACCTCGTAGCGCTCCGTGTTGAAAAGCGCTTCGATGTCTCGCCGCACGGCTTCACGCAGGACACTTGGGGACACGACGATGCCGCGACGCTCGAGTTCCGCCCGTTGACTGCTCTGGAAGACAAGCCGGTGTATCCGTCGCTTCTGATCGGCCGTCAGGTTCTCGTCGGAATCGATGGACCGCGCACTGCTGGCCAACAGGGTGTCGAGCCGCTCGCCACCCAGTTCGACCAGCAATGATTGACGCAGTCCGTCGATTTCCGAACTCAGGCCCGGCAGATCATTGACGAGGCGATCCCAAAGGGATGGCTGAACCGCTTCGCGTTTGGCGCGCTGGGTACTGCTTGCTTTCATGGCTCAATGCAGTTGCCGCGATCACATGCCGGTGGCGACATCCATGTCGGTCGTGTGATCGTCGTCATACTTGAGTTCGATGTTCTTGTAGGCGAACTGGACGACGTCTCCGAGCGTATCGGGGTTTGTCTTGCTGGCGCCGAACGAATATCCGACGACGGAAGCTTCCTTCAGCGTGATGACGAAATAATCGCTCGTGGCGCCGTCGATCGTCCTGCGGCAGTAGACGACGACCTCATCGAGTGGCTTGTTCTCATGGCAGGCCTTGGCCAGGTACGGCGACGACATGTCGACATCCTTGGTGCAGGTCAACGTTCCCAGGGAGACGCGGCCCTTTCGGGACAGCGAGTTCGGATCGAACGGTGCGACCATGGAAAAGGTGACGTCGTAGATTTCGATCTGGTCTTCATGGCCATCGCGCTGGCTTGGTCCCGCAATGTCCGGAACCTCCAGGAAGCCATCGATTTTCATCATGTTCAAACTTCTCAGATCGTCTATCAATGCCATTGTCGTTCTCCATTGTTTCTAGAAATATCAGGACTTCACGGACGGCAGTTCCGACACCAGTCGCAACGACGCGTTTATCCCTTCCAGCTGGTAATGTGGCCGCAGATAGAACCGGGCGTTGTAGTAGCCCGGGCGCCCCTCGACACTGTCGACCTGTACTTCCGCTGCCGCCAGCGGACGCTTGGCGCGAGCCTTGTCGTCGGCAAACGCCGGGTTGGCCAAGACGTACCGGTTGATCCACTCGGTCAACCAGATCTGCATGTCGGACCGTTCCTTGAAGGAACCGATCTTGTCGCGGGCGATCGCCTTCAGGTAATGCGCAAATCGCGAGACCGGGAAGAGATAGGGCAGGTTCGCGCTCAGTCGCTCGTTCGACTGCGCATCCGGATCGACCAGCCGTCCGGCACGCGTCTCGTCATCCTGGAGGGAATGCGCACCGATGAACGCCGCGAGATCGGTATTCTTCCGATGCAGGATGGGCATCAAGCCGAGCTTGGCCAGTTCCGCCTCGCGCCGGTCGTCGATGGCGACTTCTGTCGGACATTTCATCGCTATCGACCCGTCGTCGGTCGGGAAGCTGTGAACCGGCAAGTTGATGACGGTGCCGCCATTTTCGACGCCGCGGATCTGCGTGCCCCAGCCGTAAAGCTTGTGGCTGCGGTTGATATTCACCCCCATCGGGAAGGCAGCATTCATCCAGACGTATTTGTTGTGGTCGGCGTGCACTTCTTCTTCGAAGGAGAAGCCTTTGACCGGGACAGTGTCGGCGCCATACGGCAACCGCGCCAGGACGCGCGGCATCGTAAGCCCGATATAGCGTGCGTCCTCGCTCTCGCGCAGGGATTGCCAGGACGCGTAGGCCGGGTTCGAGACGATCTGCTGCAGATCCTGCGGGTTCGGCAGTTCCTGCCAGCTGTCCATGCGAAACAGGCGTGGCGAAGCGGCCGCGATGAACGGCGTATGCGCCGAGGCGCAGATGCCTGAAATGTTCCGGAGCAGGCCGACATCCCGCGGGTGATTGGAGAATTCGTAAGCGCCGATCAGGCAGCCTATCGGCTCGCCGCCGAGCATCGAATATTCGTCGGTATAAACCTTCTTGAAGATCGGGCTTTGGTCCCACATCTGGCCTTCATAGTCTTCGAGCGTGTCGGCCAGCGCCTCCTTGGAGACGTTCATCACCCGGATCTTCAGCTTCTGATCCGTCTCCGTGTTGTTGACGAGATACCAGAGCCCGCGCCAGGTGCCTTCCATCTCCCTTACTTCGGGGGCGTGCAGGATCTCGTTGACCTGCGTCGTCAGCATCTTGTCGATGCCGGCGATCAGCGACTTGATCGACTTGATGGCGTTTGACGAAATCGTCGTCGTTTCGGAACGTGACTGCGCCGCCAGCGCAAGATTGCGCACAAGTTGCTGCAGCTTCTCGCTGTCGTCCTTCTTGACCTTGAAATCCTTCTCGAGGAGCTCGCCGAATTCACCGAGATCGATGGCTTCGGCCTCGGCGACGGTTGCGACCTTTTGCTGTTCGGCCATGGTTTTATTCCTCACCCTTGTCGCTGTCGGACAGTGCTTGGCTGGCTATCTGGCCAAGAAGTGGCTCGTTGTTCAAAAGTTGGGCGATGCGCTTTTCAGCATCGACCCGGCCGTCCATGAAGCCGAGCAATTCCTCGAGCTGCCGCCGCATCTTGAGAATCTCGGCCAGCTGCGGCACCTGTTCGGCGATCTTGTCCGGGGCGAAATCGCCCATTTTGGAGAAGGTCAGATCGAGCGCCAGCTCTTCGTCACGCTCAGTGCCTTCGGCCTGCGGAAGCGTGTTCTTGACACGCGCCTTCACGCGCGGACCGAGAGCCTCCATGAAACGCGGGAACCTGTTGGCGTCGGTCTCCACGAACGACCGGTCGAGCACCGACTTCTGTGCTTCCTTGGTTTGCGACGCGCCCGAAAGGTCGGCCATCACACCCATGACGAACGGCAGCTCGATGGTCGTCGGGCTGCCGTAGGTTTCGACATCGTAGGCGATCTGCACGCGTGGCGCGCGGTTCCGTTCGATGACCTTTGCTTTGCTTTCCGCTGGCATTGTTTTTTACCTTTCATCCTTCTGTGCCGTCTTCTTGTTCTCGGGAACGCCGGCCAGAAGCCGGAATTCCTTGAGCCCCGACGGCGCGAGATCTTCCATCAGTTCAACGAAGTCCATGTGAACCATCCGGCGAACGCGGCGGGCCAGATGCGGGATCGGGCTCGACGGCTCTGTCCGGTCGTAGAATGCAACGACGAGGTCGAGGCATTTCACGACGTCCTCACGGGAGGAAATCCGTTCAGGGAGCATTCCACTCTGTCCCCCACTGTTCGCCACGGGTTCGGTGTCGTGGCCGTTTCGAACCGGCGCTTCGGGTGCTTCCGCTGCCGCCTGCGTGCTTGCCGGCTTGGTGACACCATTCGCCGATGAGCGAACCGTCGATCCACGCTCAAGCGCGGTCAGCACCCGTTCCAGAAACCGCTTCAGCTCCGGAACCGCAGTGCCGCCGCCTTCAAGACGCGTGTTGAGTGCCGTCTCGACCGCGGCGAGCGCGGCCGTGGATGCCCGTGCGTCGGCGACCAGCGCAATCATGTCCGCGTTGGCCTGGTCGGTTTGTGCCGCGCAACCGGCGCGGACCCGGTTGAGAAGCTGTTCGTGGGCACTGGAGAGCGCCGCTTTCTCGGCATTGTTCAAACCCGAAGCGGCTTCCTGAAGCATGACGCGGTCATCCAGGGCGCCTTGTTCCAGGTCGCGACCCGTAATCGGGCCTATGCCGCGTGGTGCAAAGAACGTCATCTGCCGCAAGTTGGCCAGCAGGCCGTCTTGGCTGTTCTGCAGGTCGAGCAGTGCGTTGATCCGGCGAAGGGCGGCATCGCGGGGCGGCGCGTTCGGCCGTAATGCCGGATGCATGGTTTCCCAATGAGCGTCGAAGGTCTGGGCAATCAGCGTCAGCCCCTGCGCCAGGCCGGCCAGTCCCTGCTCGTTCGCAAGCGCCCGCGTGACGATGACGAGCAGGCGCAGGTCGCGACCGTGGGGTCGCAGTTCTTCAGCTTTGTCCAGAACGGCCGGCCAATCGACTGGAATGGTGGTTTGCGAGGTCGGTTTGTTGCGGTCGTCGTGGACGATCTTGACCTGCTGCTCCGTGAGGCGCTCCAGCTCATGGAAACGCGGATCGTTGCGCAAATCCTCCCCCGACGGGTTGTCACCGTCCAAAGGATTCAGCCAGAGCGCAGGATCAATCACACACCCCCCCAGCGACCGGCCTCAAGGCCGCATATGGTCAGTATTATCATGCGGTCTTCGTCAGTCACAGTTCGAGCAAAGCCCAATCCAAGGTAAGATACCCGTTTAAATCGTGGTGTCTACATTTTCGCGAATTCTCGTCTATCAAATTTCCAGCCAACTGTTACAAAATTCAAGTATGCTTAAATGCAACCGGCAAAGCTTCTATGCGGCCTTGAATTTCCGGTGAGCTGAGCCTCGAATATTCCGAGATCGAAACAATTTGATCGTATCAGACCTGTTCGCTGGTCTATTCCACATCGTACTTCCCTCTTTGTAAAGTCGCTTTTTGTGTGGCAGGTTATTAGCAAGACATTCCGATTGCAGGGAGCAAGTCATGGAGCGAAGCGGTGCGCAGCGGCGAGGGGCGTCGCAAAGCTTCAAGCGCAGCGAGCTGGTCGACAAGTTGAATCCGACCTGCAAACGGGCCTTCGCCGCAGCTGGCACGGCGGCGAAGTTGCGGGGCAATCCCTATGTCGAACTTGTTCATTGGATCGAGCAGCTGGTGCTTTCCGAACGGTCGGACGTGCAGTTCATGCTGGCCGATGCCGGTGCGGATTCGAGTCGGGTCGCCGCTGACATCACGCGGGCAATCGACAAGCTGCCTTACGGCGCAACGTCCATCACCGACTTTTCCGACCATATCTTCCACGCCATCAAGGAAGCATGGAGCCTGGCCGGGCTCGAATTTGGCGTCGAGGAAGTGCGCAGCGCGCATGTGATTCTCGCCTGCCTGAAGAAACCCGAACTTGAAGGCCTGCTATCGAAGATCAGCGTTGAGTTCGACAAGATAGATGCGGATGCCGTCATTGGTCGGTTCGCCGAAGTGGTGGAGGGATCACTCGAAGCTGCCGTCGCCGAAGCTGCTCCGGCTTCCGTCGATGCACCGAAGCGGTCGCCGGGCAGCGATTCGGCGCTGGCGAAATATGCGACCGACTTGACGCAGCGCGCCCGCGACGGGAAGATCGACCCTGTCGTCGGCCGCGATCCGGAGATCCGGCAGATCGTCGACATTCTGATGCGGCGCAGGCAGAACAACCCGATCCTCACCGGCGAGGCAGGCGTGGGCAAGACCGCGGTGGTGGAGGGCTTTGCCCTGCGCATCGCAGAGGGGGACGTGCCGCCTCCGCTTCAGGGCATCAGCGTGCGCATGCTGGATGTCGGCCTGATGCAGGCCGGCGCCAGCGTGAAAGGCGAGTTTGAAAAGCGCCTGAAGACGGTCATAGACGAGGTCCAATCCTCTGAGACGCCGATCATCCTTTTCATCGACGAGGCTCATACCTTGATCGGAGCCGGTGGCGCCGCCGGCACCGGCGATGCCGCCAATCTTCTGAAGCCCGCGCTGGCGCGCGGCGAATTGCGCACGATCGCTGCGACCACCTGGGCGGAATACAAGCAACACATCGAAAAGGATCCCGCGCTGACCCGCCGCTTCCAGGTGGTCAAGATCGACGAGCCGACGGAGGCAGTCGCGGTGCTGATGCTGCGTGGTGTCGCCGGCGTCCTGGAAAAACATCACGAGGTGCAGATCCTCGACGAGGCCATCGACGCGGCGGTCAGCCTTTCGCACCGCTATATTCCGGCGCGGCAGTTGCCGGACAAAGCTGTAAGCCTTCTCGATACCGCTTGCGCCCGGGTGGCGGTTTCCCAGCATGCCACGCCGGCCGAGGTCGAAGACATTCTGCGGCGGCGCCAGGCGCTGGAAGTCGAGAATGGCATCATCGGCCGCGAGGCGGCGATCGGCATCGAGGTTGCCGACCGGCAGGCGCGCGTGGATGCCGGTTTGTCCGAGACGGAAGCCTCGCTCGCAGCCGCCCAGGAGCGATGGGACCGCGAAAAGACATTGGTTGCCGAGATACTCGAGTTGCGTGCCCGGCTGCGCGGCGAAGGAGTGCCGTTGGATGAGGCCGCCGCCGAGCAGGAAGGCGAGGGGGCCGAAAAGCCGGTCGAACCGTCGGTTGCAGCCGGAACTGACGAGACCCCGGCTGCAACGGATGAAGCTTCGGTCGCCTCAATCGAGGGTGCGACATCCGGTGAGGAGAAGATTGAGAACACGGCCACCGATCCCGCCGTCGATCTGGCCCGGCTGCGTGAACTCATGGCTGAACTGGCCACTGCGCAGGGTGAGACGCCGCTGATCCTGCCGTCGGTCGACCGCAACGCCATTGCGGCCGTAGTGCAGGACTGGACCGGCATACCGACAGGGCGAATGCTGTCCAGCCAGACCGAAAAGGCCTTGCGGCTCGCGGCCACGCTTTCCGAACGTGTCGTTGGCCAGGATCATGCAATGGAGATGATCTCCAAACGCGTGCAGACCAGCCGCGCCGGGCTCGGTGCTCCCGAGAAGCCGGTCGGCGTCTTCCTGCTCTGCGGACCTTCGGGCGTCGGCAAGACGGAGACTGCACTGGCCTTGGCTGAAACGCTTTATGGCGGCGAGCAGAACCTCATCTCGATCAATATGTCGGAATTCCAGGAGGCGCACACCGTCTCGACGCTTAAGGGCGCGCCACCCGGATATGTCGGCTACGGCAAAGGCGGCATTCTCACCGAGGCGGTCCGTCGCAAGCCGTATTCCGTCATCCTGCTCGACGAGGTCGAAAAGGCGCACCCGGATGTCCACGAGATCTTCTTCCAGGTCTTCGACAAGGGCATGATGGATGACAGCGAGGGACGCCGCATCGACTTCAAGAATACGCTGATCCTGCTCACCTCCAATGTCGGCTCCGAGGTCATCATGGACCGCACTGACGGTGGCCGCGAGCGGGCAGGGCATGACGACCTCGACCAGGCATTGCGCGCACCTCTGCTGAAGGTCTTCCCGGCGGCCTTCCTCGGCCGCGTGGTGACCATTCCTTATTATCCGCTGTCGGATTCGATGATCGAAGCGATCACCCGCCATCAGTTCGGCAAGATCGCCCGCCGGTTGCGCGCCAGCCACGATGCGGAACTGGTGATCGGCGACGGCGTCATGGATCTGGTCAAGGCTCGCTGCACCGAGATCGAATCCGGAGGCCGCATGATCGATGCGATCCTCACCAACACGCTGCTGCCGGAATTGAGCCGCGGCGTGCTGAACCGGTCGCTGGAAGGCGAGAAGATGACAAAGGTGACGGTCGGCGCGTCCGCCGAGGGTTTCACCTATGCGTTTGAATAGCTAGAACGGCTGTCACAGACAAACGGAATCGCCGATTGCCCTGGCGATTGGCGATTCCGTTTGGATACATTACGCCCGAGGAAATCCGTTTTGACCGTCAAAATCTATGGCATCAAGAACTGCGATACGATGAAGAAGGCTCGAGCGTGGCTGGAAGGCCACGGCATCGGGTATGATTTTCACGACTATCGGGTCGAAGGACTGGACCGCCGTCTCCTCGAACGCTGGTGCGACGAACTCGGCTGGGAGACGTTGCTGAACAAATCGTCGACGACATTTCGCGCTCTGCCCGAAGCCGACAGGCAGAATCTCGACAAGGACAAGGCGATCAAACTGATGCTGGCCGAGCCGACAATGATCAAGCGGCCCGTGCTCGATGCCGGCGGCAAGCTGATGGCCGGCTTCAAGACTGAACGCTACGAAGCGGCGGTTGCCGCTTCGCGATAGCTCCGTTTAGCGGGAAGCGAGGATCAGGCCCATTCGCCTCCGCGCATGACCGGCACAGTGCTGCCGTCCTTGTTTACGCCGTCGATATCGATCTTGCCCGAACCGATCATCCAGTCGATGTGGATCAGGCTCTTGTTGCCGCCCCTGGCGGCGATCTCGTCCGGCTTGAGTGAGCCGCCATTGACGAAACAGGTCGAGTAGCACTGGCCGAGCGCGATGTGGCTGGCGGCGTTCTCGTCGAACAGCGTGTTGTAGAACAGGAGCCCGCTCTGCGAGATCGGCGAGGAATGCGGAACAAGCGCCACTTCGCCGAGGCGGCGCGCCCCTTCGTCGGTGTCGAGCACCTTGCTCAGGACTTCTTCGCCGCGTGAAGCTTTGGCCTCGACAATGCGTCCGCCTTCGAAGCGCACGGAAATATCGTCGATGAGCGTTCCCTGGTAGGATAGCGGCTTGGTGCTCGACACATGCCCTTCGACCCGACGCGCATGCGGCGTGGTGAATAC
Source organism: Mesorhizobium sp. ZC-5 (assembly GCF_025753855.1). Lineage (GTDB taxonomy): Bacteria > Pseudomonadota > Alphaproteobacteria > Rhizobiales > Rhizobiaceae > Neomesorhizobium. The sequence goes on along the minus strand of NZ_JAOWPT010000011.1, from coordinate 23,102 downwards.
TTCCTCGGTCGGGATGTTCGGGTTGCAGACAACGCCGTTCTTCGCGGTTTCCGCGCCGCCATTCCATTTGTGCTCATCGGCCAGGCCGACGGTGAGGTCGGTGCCGGGACCGGTGAACCGAAGCGCATGGAAAGCATGCCCGTTCAGCCAGCTTGTCCGCTTGTGCAGCGCGGCATTGTGGTCGTTCCAGGCAGCAACCGGATCATCGATATCGACGCGCGATGCCGAAAAGATTGCGTCCGCGAGCTTGGCGACCGCCAAATCCTCCTTGTCGTTCGGAAACATCTGCTTTGCCCAGGCCGGATTGGGATAGGCGACGATGTTCCAGTTGATGTCGAAGCCGGTGATCTTTTCCAGCGCCGGCCGGTAGGCCATCGAGTTGGCCTTGTTGGCGCGCGCTACCTTGGCCGGATCCTCGGAGGCGAGAAGCATTGGATTGTCGCCACGGACGGCGAGCCGTGCGGCGCCTCCCTCGAACGCCTTCGCCATTCCTTCGTAAAGCCAGCCCTCGGCACGGTCGAAGCTCAAGTCCGGTGCATGACGATAACGGGCAAGTGTTGCTTCATCATCGGAATAGAGCACCGTAACGATGCCTGCGCCTGCTTTGTAGGCATGTTCGACGATCTTACGGGCAAAGCCCGTCGCGATCACCGGTGCGGTCATCACCAGATCCTGCCCCGGCTGCAGGCGGACGCCGACCTTGACGGCCACCTCGGCCAGCCTGTCGAGCTTGATCTGGTCGATCTGTGTGGAACTTTGCGATGTCATGATGAGTGCCGTCCTTGAAACCTAGAAGAACGACACTCATAAACCGCACCGCCCGGCCTTGCCATATGGGAGGTGGGTCAAGCCGTTTGGCCCAACACGCAAATGCGGCAACCGGATTGCGCCCTACGCCGTTGCCAATAAGGTCGCGTCATGAATCCAGTTCCCGCCGACCCGTTCCGCTACGCCGCCGCCGGCATGATCGCGATGGCGGTCGCCATGGGCATCGGCCGTTTCGTCTATACGCCGATCCTGCCCGGCATGATGGAAGAGCTTGGCCTGTCGGCCTCGGATGCGGGGCTTATCGCGTCGGCGAATTATCTCGGCTATCTGCTCGGCGCCATCGCAGCGGCAGGGGGGTGGGCGCAAGGACGCGAGCGCGCGGTCATGCTGGTCAGCCTGGCAGCCAGCGCCCTGCTGGCAGGGGCGATGGGGCTGACGGAAGATTTCACCGCCTTCGTCGTTATCCGCTTCCTCGCCGGCATTGCCAGCGCCTTCGTGCTGGTCTTTGTCATCACCATTGTTTTCAGCCATCTGGCCGCCGCCGGGCGCAACAGCTTGCAGGCACTGCATTTCGGCGGCGTCGGCCTGGGTATCGCGGTGTCATCGGTCATGACGGGAGCGCTGGTGCTGTCCGGCGCGGCGTGGCCTGCCGGGTGGCTCTGGTCAGGCGTCCTTTCCATCGCAGGTTTCCTGCTTGTGATGGTGATCATCGACCGCGGCCCGCTGGTTGCAGCTGAAGCCCAGCGCGAGGCGCGACTGCCCAAAAGCGCCGCTCTCGCAAAGATCATTCTCGCCTACGGGCTCTTCGGTCTCGGCTACATCGTCACCGCCACCTTCATTGTCGCGATTGTTCGCCACGGTGAAGGCGGTCGGCTTTTCGAGTCGGCCGTGTGGGTGGTCACCGGCCTCGCCGGCATCCCGTCCGTATATCTGTGGAACCGGGTGGTGCCGCGTTTCGGCCTGACCGGCACGTTTGCACTGGGCTGCATCGTCGAGGCTGTCGGCGTCATCGCCAGTGTCGGCATCGGCGGTTATGCCGGACCATTGCTTGCCGGCGTGTTGCTTGGCGGCACCTTCATCGCGATCACCGCGATCGGCCTCCAGGCCGGCCGTCTGTTGGCGCCGCAAGCGCCGCGCCGCGCGCTCGCGCTGATGACCGCATCCTTCGGCACCGGCCAGATACTCGGGCCGATCATCGCCGGGTACCTTGCCGACTGGAGCGGCAGCTTCGTCGTGCCGTCGATGGGGGCTGCGCTGGTCCTGCTGTTATGTGCGGCAATCGGCTACGACGCCGGCCGCAAGCAGCGGCTCGCCTGAAAACTTTCCGCCAGATTTCGCCGTAAAGCACTGCCAGAAGGGTCATTCCATTCGGACATGAAGTGTGACTTCATGCCCGAAACGTCCCGCCGCTGATTTGCCCCGAAGGAACAGCCGAAATGTTCGTATCCTTTTTCCCGAAGCCCAAGATGTTTTTCATCAGCGCCGCGGCATGGGCTTTGCTTGGCATTCTGTTCTGGTTCTTCGGCGGGCGAGATCTGGGTGCTGCATTCGGCATGGGGCCGGCGCCGGCCGATACACCACCGATCCTTGGTGTCCCGATTTTCTGGTCGGGGCCGTTTATCTGGTTCTATATCTATTTCTTCGTGATGTTGGCGGCGTTTTATCTTTTTTGGCGGTACTATGCCCCGCATCCCTGGCAAAACTGGTCCATTCTCGGATCAGCGCTCATCCTGTTTTCGACCTATATCTCCGTGGAGCTCTACGTCGCGCTGAACAATTGGCGCCGGCCTTTCTTCGATCTTTTCCAAAAGGCGATAACGACGGCAGGTTCCGTCTCGCAAGGTGAACTCTACAATCTGTTCTGGGTCTTCGCCTGGATCGGCATAGCGAACGTCACCCTGTTCGTCATGACGCGGTTTTATGTCAGCCACTTCATCTTTCGCTGGCGAACGGCGATGAACGACTTTTACATGGCCAACTGGTCGAGGCTGCGCCACATCGAAGGCGCGTCCCAACGTGTCCAGGAAGACACGATGCGCTTCTCGACCACGATGGAAGGCCTCGGCGTTGCCTTCGCCGACGCTATCCTGACCCTGATCGCCTTCCTGCCGGTGCTGGCCATGCTGTCGGAAAACATCACGGAACTTCCGGTGGTCGGAGCCATACCGTACTCGCTGGTCGTCGCAGCACTTGTCTGGGCCGTTTTCGGGACCGGCCTGCTCGCGCTGGTAGGAATCAAGCTTCCCGGGCTCGAATTCCGCAACCAGCGGGTCGAGGCGGCCTACCGGAAGGAACTCGTCTACGGCGAGGATGATGCAAACCGCGCCCAGCCACCGACGGTCGCCGAGCTTTTCGCAAATGTGCGCCGCAACTATTTCCGGCTTTATTTCCACTATGCGTATTTCAACGTCTTTCGCTCCGGTTTCGGACAGGCGGACGCGATTTTCTCCAGCGTCATCTTGATACCGACGATTGCCGCTGGAAAAATCACGTTGGGTATCTGGCAGCAAATCCTGACCGCGTTCAGTCAGGTCAGCTCGTCCTTCCAGTACCTGGTGAACGCCTGGCCGACGATCGTCGAACTGATCTCGATCTACAAACGTCTGCGCGCCTTCGAGGCGACGCTGGACGGCGAACCGTTGCCCGACATCGATCAACGCTACATGGAGGCGCCTAAAGAAGAGCCGGTTTGAGCCGTCTCACCCACCCATCGTGGTGCCGGGCCGTTCATCCGGACCGGCGGGCGCCGGCCGAGTTCGCGCCAGATAGTCGCGGTAGCTGACGCAGGCGACTTCCGGCCTGACGCAGACCTCCTCCGCGAAGCGCTCCAGCGCGCGCCAGTAGGCGCCGCCGTTCATCAGCGTGAAATGGAAGCCGACCTGGAACGGCGTGCGCTTGCCGTTGTACTCTGCGTCAAAGGAGGCGAGGAACGCGTCGTAGGCGCGGTCCTCGAAGTTTTTCGCTTCGCTTGGCCGTTCGAGGCCGCCTGAGTGGCGCACAAAAAGATTGTAGTCCATGGCGATCACCCGGCGCGACTTCGGGCCTTCGGCGATTTGCGGCAGCGAAAAGCGCGTGAGGGATGCGTCGCGGGAGGGTTCGGCCGGTCCGCGAGACACCCCACTGGCGTCATAGGAGAACTTGTCTCCCGCAAGCGCGGCATAAAGGCTCTTGTTCGTCGAGAGGTAGGGCGCGCGAAAGCCCTTGATTTCCGTCTCGGCGAAATGCTGCCACCCGGCAGGCTCTGCGGCGATATGGTTGGCCGAATAGGCGTCGCGCAGGATGGTCGTGAATTGGGAAAGTTCGGAAAGCCAGTCCGCCTTGTTCCAGTCGGCCCCATCGAAATGTCCGCAGCCATGGCTGGCGATCTCGTGCCTCTCGCCGCGCGCCGCCCAGATCTGGGCGAGCCGCGCGCTCACCTCGTCTCTGGTCAGGGCAAATCCGACATTCGATTTGCCCGGCCCTTTTCCGGGCGCCTGATAATCGCGCTTGGTTTCAGGCGAGAGCAGGAAGACGCAGGACAGGAAGTAGGTGAACTTCGCGCCCGTCTTTTCCGCCAGCGCGCGGCTGCGCTTCCACTGCGCTATGTCATGCGCCCCGTCGAAGGAGATGATTACATATTGCGGGTGCCTGGGCATCTCGCCGGCCAGGAGAGGCGATGCGCCCGCAACGAACGCTGATACGGCGGTACAAAGACGCGAGGCTACGGACATCGGCACCGGCTGGATTCTTCAGGTTCGCAACGACGCTGCTAGGAGCGAAATGTGGCGCCGGTGCGTCGAGTTCTTCAAGACAGCGATGGAACCGGCGCGCAGCGCATATTAGCTTATCCAAAAGCCAGCGCGGAGCCAGCCATGTTTCTTTTGATTCTCGGTCTTGTTCTCTTCCTCGGTATCCATTCCGTGCGCATCGTGGCGCCGGCATGGCGCGACGCGCAGCACGCGCGCCTCGGCGAAAACGGCTGGAAAGGCCTCTATTCGCTGATTTCGCTTGCCGGTTTCGTGCTGATCGTCTGGGGTTATGCGCGTGCCTGGCCGGTTGCCCCGGTTCTTTATGAGCCGCCGGTCTGGATGAAACATCTGACGCTGGCGCTGATGTTACCGGCGCTGATTAGCATGATGGTCTTCATTCTGCCGCCGGGCAGGCTGAAACCGGTACTGAAACACCCGATGCTGCTGGCGACCAAGATCTGGGCATTCGCGCATCTCCTGGCCAATGGAGACCTGGCTTCGGTGGTCCTTTTCGGGAGCTTCCTCGTCTGGGCTGTCCTGGATCGCATCGCGGTGAAGCGGCTCGGCGACAGGATCGCCAATCCGGGGCCGGGGAAATGGGACGTCGCGGCAGTCGCATCGGGCGCGCTGGTCTATGTCCTTTTCGTCTGGAAGCTGCATGAATGGCTGTTCGGTGTCTCGCCGCTCTGAGCGATTTTCGACCTCGCCCCTTCCATGCGGACAAAATTCCGCTTAAACGCAGGCGCACAAGCCCGAAACGGGCAAAACGAAATTCGGAAGATTTTATGTCGGACGACAGTTTCATCCGCGAGGTGAATGAAGAGATTCGCCAGGAGCAGGCGAAAGCGCTGTGGGATCGCTACGGTCCTGCCGCTATCGTTTTGGCGATCCTGGTGGTTCTCGGCACCGCTGCCTTTGTCGGCTACAATTATTGGGTGGAGACCCGCGCTAGCCAGTCGGGGGACGCATTTTCGCAGGCGCTCAGGCTTGCCAATGAAGGCAAGAACGACGACGCGCTGAAAGCGCTGCAGGCGCTGGAAACCGAGGGCCATGGTGCCTATCCGGTGCTGGCGCGGCTGCGCTCGGCGACCGTGATGGCCGGCGGCGGGGATTTCTCCGGCGCTGTGGCCGCGTTCGACGCTGTGTCGAATGACGGCTCCATTCCGGTGGCGATCCGCGATATGGCACGTTTGAGGGCGGCCCTCGTTCTCGTCGACCACGGTACTTTCGCCGACGTGTCTTCACGGGTCGATGTGCTGAATGCTGACTCCAACCCGTTGCGTCACTCCGCCCGCGAACTGCTCGGCCTTTCCGCATGGAAGGAAGGCAAATCGGTCGAAGCGCTGAAGTTCTTCGACCAGATTTCGGCCGACGACGCAGCCCCTCGCAACGTACGGGAGCGTGCCAATCTCCTTACCGAACTGATCCGCGGTTCGGGCAGTGCGTCGTGATTCCGGCTAATGAGCTTCAAGGTTGCCATCATCGGCCGACCTAATGTCGGCAAATCGACGCTTTTCAACCGTCTGGCCGGCAGGAAACTGGCGCTCGTCGATGACACGCCGGGCGTGACGCGCGACCGGCGCGTTCACGCCGCCAAGCTCTACGATCTCCATTTTGACGTCATCGATACTGCCGGCTTCGAGGATGCCGCGGCCGCCACCTTGCAGGGCCGCATGCGCGCGCAGACCGAGATCGCGATCACCGAAGCCGATCTGATTTTCTTCATGGTCGATTCCAAGGCAGGCATATTGCCGGACGACCGCACCTTCGCCGAAGTCGTGCGCCGCTCGGGCAAGCCGGTTGTGCTGGTCGCCAACAAGGCGGAAGCCCGCGGCGCCCAAAGCGGGATGCTGGAAAGCTGGGAACTCGGCTTCGGCGAGCCGGTTCCGGTTTCAGCCGAACACGGTCAGGGCCTGCCGGACCTGCGCGATGCCGTCATTGCGGCGCTCGGCGAGGAAAGAGCGTTCGACGAAGGCGAAGTGGAAGACGCCGTCGCCGAGAGCGAAGTCCTGATCGGCGAGGACATCGGCGACCCTGACGCCGACGATGCTGCTTCCTATTATGATGAAGCCAAACCGATGCGCATTGCGGTCGTCGGGCGGCCGAACGCCGGCAAGTCGACCTTGATCAATGCCCTGATCGGCGAGGAACGTCTGCTGACGGGACCGGAGGCAGGCATCACCCGTGATTCCATTTCGGTGGATTGGGAGTGGGGCGGCCGCAAGATGAAGCTGTTCGACACCGCCGGCATGCGCCGAAAGGCGAGGGTGCAGGAGAAGCTCGAGAAGCTCTCCGTCGCCGACGGCCTGCGTGCGATTCGTTTTGCCGAAGTCGTGGTGGTGGTCTTCGATGCGACGATCCCCTTCGAGAAACAGGATCTGCAGATCGCCGACCTGATCATCCGCGAGGGCAGGGCGCTGGTGATCGCCTTCAACAAATGGGATCTGATCGACAATCCCCAGGAGAAGCTGGCCGAACTGCGCGAAATGACCGACCGGCTTTTGCCGCAGGTGCGTGGGGTGCAAGCGGTGACCATCTCTGCCGAAACCGGCCGCGGTCTCGAAAAGCTGATGGCCGCCATCATCAAGACCCACCGGGTGTGGAACAGCCGCGTTTCAACCGGAAAGCTCAACCGGTGGCTCGAGGGTATCCTCGCCCACCATCCGCCGCCGGCGGTCGCCGGTCGCCGGTTGAAGGTCAAATATCTGACGCAGGCAAAGACCAGGCCGCCCGGCTTCGTCGTTTCCTGCTCGCGTCCGGATGCCATGCCGCAATCCTACGTGCGCTATCTCGTGAACAACCTGCGCGAGGCCTTCGATATTCCCGGCGTGCCGATCCGTGTCGCATTGCGTGCCTCCGACAACCCCTTTGCGGGCAAGGCCAAGAAGAAGCGCTGATCGCTGCCGGGTCGCGTCCGGCGATCTGTCCACACGCGACAAAACGGCACGCGCCGCCGATCGCCTGCGCCCAATTTCAGTCACAGCTCTGCCGTTAACGCCGCATCAAGGTTAATGCGCCATTATCCATCTTCTGTGGGTTGTGTTGCGTAGCGGAGAGGGTGTTCGTGCATCGACAATTTGTGACGCGGTTGCGGGTCGCCGCCGCCAGACTGCGAGTCGCCGCCGCCGGACTGCAGGCCGCTGCCAAACTGCAGGCCGCCGCCAGCCAAAGCAGATCTTCGCTCCTTTCATCATTCATCGTCGGCCTGGGTATCTGGATCGGTTTCCCGACCACCGTTGCTCTGCAGGATGTGGCGAGCATGGTTTCGGGCGTGGAAACGCAGGGCGCCCGATGGAATTCGTTTGTCGAGAAATCCGCTGCCGGTTCGGTTCATGCCGCCGAAATGCCCTTTGCGGATGCAGATGTGACGACCGGGTCGATCTCCGGCGCGGGCTTTGCCGCACCCGGGATTGGAACCGTCACCTTTCGTGGCAAGGGTGCCGCCAACGAGGTACCTGACGAACAGCGCATCAATCGGGGCGACAAGAAAGGCCGCATTGTCAATGTGGCCCCCGTGGCGCCACCCAAATCGTTCAACGCGGGCTCCGTTTTCGAGCGCACCAGCTCGCTGCTCAGCCCGAAGATCAACAACGAGCTGAAGATGGCCTTTGCCAAGCCGGCGATCAAAGGCAAGGAAATCGAGATCGCCGCGGCCTTCCATGCCAAGCAGGACAAGAAGATAAATCCCGGCGTGCCGGTCATGCTGGCCTCGCTGGTGACCAACGACACACCCGACATCCTTGCCACCGCCTACGCGCCGGCCGAGCCCGACTACGCGAAATCGTCGCCCTTCGAAACCCTGCTCCAGGACGAGGATCCCAACAAGGGCCGCTTCATTCCACCGATCGCAAAGGGCGACCATGACTGGATGAGCAAACCCCTGCCACCACATGTCTTCACCAAGGTGGAGCAGAAGTGCCTGGCCAACGCCATCTATTTCGAGGCGCGCAGCGAAAGCCTCAAGGGGCAGGCCGCCGTTGCGCAGGTCGTCTTGAACCGCGTGCGCAATCCGGCCTATCCCAGCACGATCTGCGGCGTCGTCTACCAGAACGACCATTGGCGCAATCGCTGCCAGTTTTCCTTTGCCTGCGACGGCATCAAGGACCGCGTGCTCAGCCCATCCCACTACCGAACCGCGGAACAGATCGCGATGGCGGTGACCGCCGGCAAGATATTCATCCCCGAGATCGGCTCCTCCACACATTATTATGCCACCTATGTCCGCCCCGGTTGGGCCCGGACAATGGAGAAGATGAAGAAGATCGGCCTTCATATCTTCTACCGGACCTACGGCGGCGGCTGGAGCTGAACGCGGCGCGACGTGCGTCGCGCCGGTGGGAGTCTCGCGGGATTCGTGGTCGTTCCCCCATCGGGCCGGGCGGGCAGTATGTCGCAGTTTCCCAAATCATTGATTTCATTATCTTAAATACATACTCTAAGGCACCCTTGCGTGGCTTGACTGGGACATGCCCGCTAACTATGTTGCGCGCGACTTTGAAGCGGACAGCAGGTTTGCGGCTGGCCGGGCAGGGAGGTTGCGGTGGCCACACCCATTCGGCCAGACGAAACCGGCAAAACCGGGCCCGGAAATCCAGATAGGCCTGACGTTCGCGACGACGACCTCGAGCGCCGCCGGCGCGATCTCGAAGCAACTCTTGCGGCGAGGCGGCCGGAAAAGCGTTCCGGGAGTGAAGGCACGAATTCCGGCGGTGCCGCCGGGTTCGGGCAAGCATTGAAGCTTTCCAGCGAATTCATCGCGGGGATCGCGGTTGGTGTCGCTCTCGGTTGGGCGGTCGACCATTTTGCGGGGACCTCCCCGTGGGGACTGATCGTGTTCCTGTTGCTCGGTTTCGGCGCCGGGGTATTGAATGTCCTGCGCTCGGCGGGACTGGTTGCGAAACAAGGCCCGAAGCAGTCCGGCAAGGACGTCGACGGGTCGGACAAGAAATGAATGGCGCCCGCGGGCGCGGATGTGAGGGGTTAAGGTGGCCAACGATCCGATCCACCAGTTCCAGATTTCGAAATGGGTTCCGATCGAAATCGGCGGGCTCGACTTCTCGTTCACCAACGCTTCCGCCTTCATGGTGGCGACGGTTGCCGCCGCTGGCGCGTTTCTGTTCCTGACCACGTCCAGCCGGGGCCTGGTTCCGGGGCGTCTCCAGTCCGTTTCGGAGATGTCCTATGAATTCGTGGCGTCGATGCTGCGCGACGCGGCCGGTTCGCAGGGAATGAAGTTCTTCCCGTTCGTCTTCTCGCTGTTCATGTTCGTGCTCGTCGCCAACCTGCTCGGCCTGTTTCCCTATTTCTTCACCGTCACCAGCCATATCATCGTTACCTTCGCGCTGGCGCTGCTCGTCATCGGCACGGTCATCGTCTATGGCTTCATGAAGAACGGCATCGGCTTCCTGAAGCTGTTCGTGCCGTCGGGCGTGCCGGGAATCCTCATTCCGCTCGTCGTGCTGATCGAGGTGATCTCGTTCCTGTCGCGGCCAATCAGCCTTTCGGTTCGTCTGTTCGCCAACATGCTGGCCGGGCATATCACGCTGAAGGTTTTCGCGGGTTTCGTGACGTCGCTGAGCGCCTTCGGTTTCGTCGGGGTCGCCGGATCGATCCTGCCGCTCGCCATGACGGTGGCGATCACCGGGCTTGAATTTCTGGTGGCCTTTCTCCAGGCCTATGTCTTTGCGGTGCTGACCTGCATGTACCTCAACGACGCCATTCACCCTGGCCACTAGGAAAATTTCGCCGGCGGTTTCATCCGCCACCTGAAACTGCAATTTATTTGAGATCCACAAGGAGTTGGACAATGGAAGCAGAAGCAGCAAAGGCAATCGGTGCGGGCATCGCCTGCCTCGGCATGGGTGGCGCGGGCATCGGCCTCGGCCACATTTTCGGTAACTACCTCGCCGGCGCGCTGCGCAATCCGTCGGCTGCCGACGGCCAGTTCGGCCGCCTGATCTTCGGCTTCGCCGTGACCGAAGCTCTGGGCATCTTCTCGCTACTCGTCGCCCTCCTGCTGCTCTTCACCTAAGAGCCGACGGAAAAGCGATCTGACCGGCCGCAGCATTGCGGCCGGAGCGAGTGGACAGGGGAAGTTTGATGTTTGTGACACCGGGATACGCGCAGGAACACAATGCTCCGGCATTGGACGAAGCGCATACCGTAGAGGATGCCGGACACGGCGGTGGGTCGTTTCCGCCGTTCGATGCGTCGACCTTTCCGTCGCAGATACTCTGGCTCGCGATCACCTTCGGGCTGTTCTATCTTTTCTTGAAGAAGGCTGTGCTGCCGCGTATCGGCGGCATCCTTGAAGTTCGCCACGACCGCATCCAGCAGGATCTCGATCAGGCCGGACGCCTCAAGGAAGAGGCCGACGCCGCGGTTGCCGCCTACGAGCAGGAACTCGCCGACGCCCGCACCAAGGCCAATGCGATCGGCCAAGAGGCCCGCGACGGCGCCAAGGCGAGCGCCGAAGCCGCACGCAAGAAGGTGGAGGCGAGCCTCGACAAGAAGCTCGGCGACGCCGAAGCGCATATCACCTCCATCAAGGCTGCGGCCATGAAGGAAGTCGGCACCATCGCCGAAGACACGGCCGGTGCGATCGTACAGGAACTGGTCGGCGGCAAGCTCGACAAGGCAACTGTCGCGGCCGCCGTCAAGGCCGTCAGGTAACGGGAGCGCGGCCATGGACGCAACATTCTGGGCATTCGTCGCTCTCATCATCTTCCTGGGCATCATCTTCTACATGAAGGTGCCGGGTATGATCACCAAGTCGCTCGACGAGCGGGCGAGCAAGATCCGCAATGAACTCGACGAGGCGCGGCGCCTGCGCGAGGAGGCCCAGCAGCTGCTGGCCGAATACCAGCGCAAGCGCAAGGAAGCCGAGCAGGAGGCCGGTGACATTGTCGCCGCCGCCAAGCGCGAGGCCGATCAGCTGGTCGTCGAGGCGCAGAAGAAGACCGAGGAATATGTCGCCCGCCGCACGGCACTTGCCGAACAGAAGATCGGCCAGGCCGAACGCGACGCGGTGAACGAAGTGCGCGCCAGCGCCGTCGATATCGCTGTCGAGGCGGCACGCAAGCTTCTCGGCGACAAGGTCGACGCCAAGACCGGTGCTGAACTTTTCAAGTCGTCGCTGCAGGAAGTGAAGGCCAAGCTCAACTGAGCCGCCGATGCAGGGTTTTCAAAAAAGCCGCCCGGCAACCTGGCGGCTTTTTTGTTGGCTTGTGCAAACCCCAGCCAAATGTTGCGACAGTGACCGACCACTTATCCTGACGTGGCGGCGGGGTGCGTCTCCAACGGCGCGTCGATCAGCATGTCCGGATCGCATTCCGCCGCTTCCACGCCGAGCCGGAACGGGGCGAACGACACGCGGTGCAGCCGGGCGATCGGCCCGTGGTTGCCGATCGCGGTGCGGTGGCGCGGGGTGGCGTAGCCCATATGCGCCTCGAAGCCGTAATGGACATGCGCCTGGCCGCAGCCCGACATCATGCGGTCGCGCATCACCTTGGCGACGATGGATGCGGCGGCGATCGACTGCGAACGCTGATCGCCCTTGACCAGCGCGCGGCCCTCGCACGGCAGACCGGGCGGGATGTCGCGGCCGTCGGCGAGCGCCAGGCGAGGCTGGACGCTGAGACCGAGGGCGGCGCGGCGCATCGCTTCCAGGCTGGCGCGCAGGATGTTGATGCTGTCGATGCCTTCCGCGCAGATCGAGGCCATCGACACGCCGAGCGCCGATGCCAGGATCTTGTCGAACAGCAGATCCCGCTGCTCGGCGGTGAGACGCTTGGAATCGTCGAGGCCCTTGGGGATGCGCTTCGGGTTGAGGATCACGGCGGCCGCCACCACCGGCCCGGCGAGCGGGCCGCGTCCGGCTTCGTCGAGCCCGGCGACCGGCCATTGGCCTTCCTTGATCGCACGTTTTTCGAACGCGAAATCGGGTTTGCAGTCGATATCGAAGAGGGGCGGAGAATCGGAACGCGCGCGAGCCATGGTGCGGCGAGGTTCGCATCGGCTCCGATTCTCCGCAAGTCCTTCCCGGCCGTATGGGGCGGCGGTCCAGGAAGGCACCGTCAGGCGGACAGGGGAGTGGCCGGACGGGATGGGGTATTTTGTCTGCCGATGTTCCCGACAAAGTCGCGGACTTTTCGGGAACATGCTCGGTCACAGCAGGCTGAGTTGCTCTCCCTGCCTGGCCGGGGCGCGGAACAGGTCGCTGCGTAGCCGCGTCCTTTCGGAATTGAGGCCGAGCTTGCGCGCGGCGATCTCGAAGCGGCGGCCGATCTGCCATGCATAAGGTCCCGCGCCCTTCATCCGCTTGCCGAATTCCGAATCGTAGTCCTTGCCGTCGCGCATCGAGCGCACCAGCGACATCACATGCCGGTAGCGGTCAGGATAATGACGCAGCAGCCAGTCCTTGAAGATCGGAGCGACTTCCAGCGGCAGCCTCAGGATGACGTAGCCGGCATCGCGGGCGCCCGCGGCGCGTCCCGCGTCGAGGATGCGCTCGATCTCCTGGTCGGTCAGCCCCGGGATAATCGGCGCTACCATGACCGAGGCCGGGATGCCGGCGTCCGTCAGCTGGCGGATCGCCTCCAGCCTTTTGGTCGGCGTCGAGGCGCGCGGTTCCATCACCCGGGCCAGCATGCGGTCGAGCGTCGTCACCGACAGCGCCACCTTGGCCAGCCCGCGCTCGGCCATCCGCGACAGGATATCGATGTCGCGGGTCACCAGCGCCGACTTGGTGACGATGCCGACCGGGTGGTTGTGGGCATCGAGAACCTCCAGCACCTCGCGCATGATGCGGTACTGCTTTTCGATCGGCTGGTAGGGGTCGGTATTGGTGCCGATCGCGATGGTGCGCGGCTGGTAGCCGTCCTTCGACAGCTCCCGTTCGAGCAGTTTTGCCGCATCCGGCTTGGCGAACAGCTTCGATTCGAAATCCAGCCCCGGCGACAGGCCCATATAGGCATGCGTCGGCCGGGCGAAGCAGTAGACGCAGCCGTGCTCGCAGCCGCGATAGGGGTTGATCGACCGGTCGAAGGAAATGTCCGGCGAATCGTTACGGGTGATGATGGTGCGCGGCTTTTCGACCTGCACTTCGGTCTTGAAGGGCGGCAGTTCCTCGAGCGAATTCCAGCCGTCGTCGAAGACATGGCGGCTCACCGGCTCGAAGCGGCCGGACGGATTGATGCCCGCCGACCTGCCGCGGTTGCGGTCGGGACGGACGCGGATTTCACTCTGCTCGATCATTGCATTCGCCATTTCAGCCCTGCCTTTCCCAAAAGCAGCAATGTCGGCGCGGACGATCTGTTCCACTTTAGCTCGTTCCCAAGGTGTTTCGGCGGTCTGGCGAATCGCGGTGTTCATGAAACTATTCCTATTTTCTCCATGAGAACAAAGCAAGAACTTTCTGCGCGGAGGTGGATGAACGGGCTGTGCTGCGCTTCATAAGCGACCCCCTCTCCGTCTCGGGCTTTGCCCGAGCCACCTCTCCCCGGAGGGGCGAGGAACCCAGGCTGGATGAGCGCCGGTATCGCGGCAGGTTCCATCGCCCGCTCGCTGCCCGGCAGGGCAATGGACGGGTTCCGGGTTCAGCGCACAATCGCGCACGCGACCACCGTCAGGATGTGTCGCGGCGCTCCTCCAGGACGTCGAAGGCGAGGCCGTGCAGGTCTTTCAGGATTTCGTGGACATCGTGCCGGGATTTTTTCCGGCCCTGCCTCGGGTGCTGGCCGGGCGGCCGGCCGGGGCGCAGCGGCCAGATGCGGTGTGGCTTGCTGCGGCGCGGTTCTCCGGTTTGCTCGGCGGCATCGGGGTTTCTGTCCTGCGCGATGATCGCGTCGCGCCGGGCACGCCAGCGGGCGAAGCGTTTTGCCTGGCGCGGCAGGTCGTCGAGGGCGGCGGCAAGGGCTGCGAACCGCAGGCCGAGACGGGTGGCGTCGACCGGGTCGTCGGGTGCTGGCAGGCGGCGGGGCACGATGGGCGACAGTGTGGTGTAGCCGGGCACCGAGATGCGCGGCACGCTGGTGGGGACCGGGCGTCGGGGGCGGATATTCCAGCGCGGCAGTGCATCGAACAGCGGCAGGGCGAGCGGGCGGGTGGCGAGGTGCGGTTTTGCGATGCCCGCTACTTCAACGCTGGAGATTGTCCCCGCGCCCCCTCCACCGCCTTCGGCGGTCCCCCTCCGCCGTTCCTTCGATAAGCTCAGGAGGGGGAGGATCCAGGTCGTGCCGGCGGCGCCGCTGATCCTCCCCTGCGAAGCGGGGGAGGGGGACCACGCGGAGCGTGGTGGAGGGGGCGGGACGACAACGCTACGCGCCGCCACGATGATCAGCCGCCGTACGGCGGCCTCAGCCGGCCGCAGCAGGCGGAGCACGGCGGTGTGGAGATGGCGCGGCAGGGTCGATGCAGGGGACAGTTTACTTTTTTCCGCCAGCACTGAACCTTGAGGCAGCGCGCTTTTCTGCGGAAAGAAAGTAAACTGTCCCCCGAGTTCCGCCATGGCGACGAGCATCGCCAGGATGCGCTTCAGTGCCTCCCGATTCCGCTCGATTGCCAGGTTCCAGTCCATTGCCGTTCCTTCCAAGTTGCGAGAAGGATTATGCGGGGCAGCTGGAGGGGTGGGGATAAAGAGGGAGAAAATATTCCTGACAGATGGTGACAATTTGGAATGAACGTCAGGTCACGAAGCGACCCCCTCTCTTGCGATTTCTAACATTTAGCCTCGCGAAGACGGACTTCGTCCGGCTCGGCTAAGCTGTTGAAATCGCTTTCTCCCCCACCAAAGGGGAGATACGCTCGCCCCGCCGTTCCGCCAATCTTCGGCGTTGGCGATTGGAGCGAGGGTGGATGCCGGCTATCTCCCCCCTTGCGGGGGAGAAAGCGATTTCAACGTCTTGGCCGGAGCGAACCAACGCACCGACATTTCAGCGGCATGGACGCCAGCGGAGGCCAAGCGTTAGAAATCGCAAGAGAGGGGGCTAAGCAATGCGCCAGCGCACGCCGTCCAGCCACCGCACTTTCGCCCGCACCGTGCGCGCCGACGCCACAAGGCGGAGAACCTGCTTGGCAGGCGCTGCGCAACGAGCAGCTCGAAGGGCTGAAGTTCAAACGTCAGATGCCGCTCGGAAATAGCGCCGGCGCCGGCGTTTCCGCCAATCGCCGAGGGCGCAGCCATCAGGCTGCGCGTTTCGGTCGCTCGCCCAATGCAGGCACTCCGTATTGGCGGATTTCACCGACGCCGACGAGGCCGCTCAACACGCCAATATGCATGATGCCTCTGAGCACGCTGCGGTTTCGGCGAACGGGCCAGACGGCGGTCGCGACGGCCGATACAAAACAGAAGGCCACCTTCGCCGACACGAGACCGAGTTGCCGGACCAGCGCTTTCCCCGCCGTTTTGTCCCGCAGCAAGTGGCCATGGGTCTGCCCGACGCGGTAGCGGCGCCGGCCGAGCCAGCCGAACGTAGCCCTGGCGGGCGGCACCAACTCGTCGACCCAAGCCTTGGCTGCATAGGCGATCAGGCCGCCAGCCTTGTGCACATGATCGAAGAATTCCGTGTCCTCGCCGCCCGTCTGGCCGCGCGCCAGGCTGAAGCGGCGGCCGGAAATGCTGGTCGCGTCCATGCGCAGGAGAACGTTGCAGGTATAGCCGGTGTGGATCTCGCCCTGGATCCACACAGGAGCGGTTGAATGAAAATCGCCGCGCCGCATCCACTTGGGCGCTTCGGGCCGGTATTGCGCCTTGACCGGCCCGAGCACCGCATCGGCATCGGTGATGTCCGCCGCCTCGACCAGTTTTACCAGCCACTGGCTGGATGCGGTTTCGTCGTCGTCGATAAAGGCGACAAAGCCGGCCTTGCTTGCATCCAGGCAGGCGTTCCGCGCGATCGAAATGTTTCCCGCCGGGCAATGGATGTAGCGAACCGGAAAAGGCAGTTCGCGGGCGAGCGCGGCGACGAGCGGCTTTGCGGTCGGATCGCCGTCGTTGTCGGCGACGATCACGCCAACCTTGTAACCCACGGGCATGTCCATTCGGCCAAGCGAGCGCAGCGTATCGGCGATTTCCGCCCGGCGAAACGTACAGACACAGATGTCGATTTCGGTGGCCTTCGGCATGATGCTCTCCTTTTGCATTGCAAAAGAAAATGCATCATCCATGCCAAGCGCGTCGTGCTTCGGCTAAACGCTTGACGCAAAAACCTAATCACTTCCAGTCGGTTGGCAGAACGAACGGGTTGTCTTGTGCGATGCACAATCGCTGGGCGATTTTTCCTGAGGGAGGCGCCAAATCATTTGCACTGCGGACAGGCAACTGGCGTTTCAAACAGCTTTCGGCTACGCGGAAACGATGCTTTCCGTGCTGATCGAGACACGCAACGACGAGGAGGCGCTGGCGCGCACGCTGGCGTCGCTGGTGGGCGGCGCGGTGGAAGGCGTCGTGCGTGAGGTGATCGTCTGCGACCGGGGCTCCACCGACCAGACCCATTACGTCGCCGAACATGCCGGCTGCCACTATCTGGCAGATGGCGGCATCGCCGCCGGTGTCGCGCAGGCGAAAGGCGACTGGCTGCTTCTGCTGGAGCCCGGCGCCAGGCTGGCCGACGGCTGGATAGATGATGTTCTACAGCATGTGGGCAAGCTGACCATGGCGGCGCGTTTTTCGCGCTCGCGCAAGGATCGCGCGCCGTTCCTGTCGCGGGTGTTCACCGGCGGCCGGGCGCTCGCCCAGGGCCTGCTAATCACCAAGCGGCAGGCGGCAACGCTTTCGAAATCGGCGCGCGACGCCGAAGCGGTGGCGCGCGGACTGGCGACAAAGTTGCTGGCGGCGGAGATCTTGGTCGCGCCGCCGAAGAAATGACCGGCAGGAACGGCGGCGAATTTTCGGTCGCCGGCTCTATCCCGGATTGTCCGGCCGGGTCGCGGCCAGGAAGTCGGACCGGACCCATTCGGCGAACTCTCCGTTCCTGATGCCGTTGGATTCTGCGCAGTCGTCGCGCCCGGAATCGACGAAGGCCGAGCGCCCGTCGCTGCAGCCGGCGGAGTAATATTGCGACACCCGCGACCAGCCATCCGCGGTCTCGTAGACGACTACCGTCTCGCGGAAGAAAAACCGCCCGATGATGCCGCATTCGAACGACGGGCAGGTTCTTCTCTTGCTGGCGGCGGAATCGATCCACATCCTGCTTTCGGCATTGACGGGGGTAGCCCCCACGACAGCGAGCAGCATGCCCACGGCGCAACCTGAGACGAACTTCAAATCGATCATGCGGGACAACACCTCCATGGGAACGCACTCGACTTCTATCGAAAACACGCCCGGCCTACCATCGTAAGTCTCCCGGCCGGTGGCCGGGAGACGAGGGGATCAACCGTCGGTGGTCGTCGAGACGGCAGGCGCAACGGTGCGCACCGGAAGGCTGTCCAACGCCACCAGTTCGGTGGCGCAGAGATCGGCGGCGCCCGGGACGGCTTTTTCGATGCCGATCAGCTGCGTCCAGCCGCCTTCCTCGACGAAATTGTCCCGCTGCCACTGCGACGCTTCCTTGAGTGCGGTGAGCTTGTCGGCGCCGGCCGTGGTCACGAATTTTTCGACGCAGATGCTGGCCGCGAGTTGGGCGCGGGCGTCCCGCGCCGCCTTTTCGGCCATTACCGCCGCCGATCCGCCGGTCGTCCACCCGCCGACGGTGAAGCCGACAAGCATGGTGACGATGGCGGCGCCCATGAGAGACCAAAACCAAAGGGTCTTCGATGGACTATAGTTCTCCCAGCGTTGCGAGAGATTCTCTGTCTGAGACATCTTCTTCCTTCTTTCTCGCCGTATGACGATTTGTTTCACATCGTAACGATGCGAGAGTAACACAGGCTCCGCGTTTTAAAACCCTCTAATGGAAGCTGTTGCGCGAGGTGAAGGAAGCAATACAATTGATGGTTGCCGATGGTGCCGCCACGGGAGGCGCTCGACATACCGGCACGTGAGACTCGGATCCGCGCTTGACCTCAAGCCGGCTTGAAGCTCTAGAAGGAGCGCTCCTTGAAGACAGACAGGAGCAATACCCATGAATTCCAGAGAATCCGACTTTCGCGCTGTCCGCAAATTCACCCTCGAGGACGCCACCGACTGGATGGAGTGGTCGGGCATCGCGCTGGCCGACGTGGTGAACGAGGACGAGACGCCGGCGGCGAAGCTGGGCGGTGTCGGCTTCCTGCGTGCTCCCAAAGGCGCGCACAGCAGCTTCGAATTCGCCTATGACGAGGTGCTGGTGGTGACCAGGGGCCGCTGCACGGTGGCGAGCGGCGTAACCGAAGTGACCGCCAATGCCGGCGAGCTGATCTACCTGCCGGCCGGCGTGCCGGGCACCTTCGTCGCGGAGAGCGACATGGAACTGGTCTATGTCACCTCGTCGCCCTACGGCGCGGTGAACCGCGAGATCAAGGCGTCGCTGCTGGAGGGAAGCGCGGAGTAGGGGATTTCTTGCGGGAAGGCGTAAATTCCCGAAGCACCCCAGTACCGAAGTACCGCCACCCCTAACCCCTCCCCACAAGGGGGAGGGACGTTATGCCGTCTTGCTGCCGCGCTTCAGATGCTCGTCGAGCCGGGGCATGATCTCGACGAAGTTGCAGGGCATGTGGCGGTAGTCGAGCTGTGCCTTGAGGATGCCGTCCCAGGCATCCTTGCAGGCGCCGGGCGAGCCTGGCAGCACGAAGACGAAGGTGGCGTTGACGACGCCGCCGGTCGCTCTCGACTGGATCGTCGAGGTGCCGATCTTGTCGTAGGAAATGCGGTGAAAAACTTCGGAAAAGCCATCCATGCGCTTTTCGAAGATCGGCTCCAGTGCTTCCGGCGTCACGTCGCGGCCGGTGAAGCCGGTGCCGCCGGTGGTGATGATCACGTCGATCTTTTCGTCGCACGACCACGCCAGCACCTGGTCGCGGATCCTGTCCCTGTCGTCGGTGACGATGGCGCGGGCGGCGAGCAGATGGCCAGCATCGATGATGCGGTCGGCCAGCGTCTGGCCGGACTTGTCGTCTGCAAGCGTCCGCGTGTCAGAGACGGTGAGCACCGCGATGCGGATCGGGATGAAGGAGCGTGCCTCACCCATGCGCTTCGTCCTCCGATGCCGTGCTGCGCGTCGCGGCGACGAACCAGCCGGGATGGCGGCCGCGGATGGCGACGGCGGCGCGTTTGGCCACATTGCCGGTTTCGAACAGGCCGAAACAGGTGGCGCCGGAGCCCGACATGCGGGTGAAGCTCGAGCCGGCGCGGTCGAGCGCAGCCGCGGCGGCGCCGATCGCGGGCTCTAGCGTCCGCGCGACGGGCTCGAGGTCGTTGCGGGTGGTCTCCAGCCAGTTGCGCAGGGAATGGAAGTCGATGGACGGCGGCAGCGGCGGCAGCGGGGCGTTGTCGCGCTGCGCCAGCGCGCCGAACACGTCGGCCGTCGACACAGCAATGCCGGGATTGACGAGAACCAGCCCGAGCGCGGGAAAGCCGGGCACGGTGGTCAGGCCGTCGCCGATGCCGTGTGCGACCAGCGGCGTTGCCGCGAGGCACATCGGCACATCGGCGCCGAGCGAAAGCCCGATGCGCAAAAGTGCGGCCGCGTCGTCGATCGCCCAGAACTCGGCCAGCCCGCGCAGCGCCGCCGCCGCGTCGCTGGAGCCGCCGCCGATGCCGGACGCGACCGGCAGGTTCTTTTCCAGCGTGATGGCGACGGGCGTGACGGCCGGGCCGGGATAGGCGGCGCGCAGCGCGTCGCGGGCGCGCAGCACGAGATTGGTGTCGTCGAGAGGCACATAGGCCGCGAACGGCCCGTTGACCGAGAAACGGTCCTCATCCGAAGCCGAAACGCCGACGCGGTCGCCAAAGCGCGTGAACACGGCGAGGCTTTCGATGAGGTGATAGCCGTCGGGCCGCCGGCCGGTGACATGCAGCGCGAGGTTGATCTTGGCCGGCGCGTACCGGGTGATCGAAGGCAAAGGCAAGTCCATCAGGACGGGATCAGTCCTTGGCCAGCCGGTATTCGCCGGTCTCGGGATCCTTGACCAGCGTGCCCTGCGTGCCGGTGGCGGCCTGGTGTTCCTCGCGGCGCACCTTGGCGGTCACCCGCTCGGCTTCCCTGACGAAATGGCGGTAGCCGTACCAGGCAACGAGGCCGACCAGGGCGAAGAAAATGAGCTGCGGCATCGGTTCGCTCCTCCCTTAGAGAGCACCGGCCAGAGACCTTGCCGGGAAGGTTGCGTCAAGCGCATGATAACCGCCTTGCGCGTTCTTTCAAAGGCCGAAGCGGCTCCACAGCGCGCGCTCTTCCGCCGCATCGATGATGCCGCCGGCCGCCGCCTGGGCGATATCGGGCGCCGAAAAGCCGTCGCGGGCGCCGAAAAAACCCATGCCGCGTCCGAACAGGCCCCGCGGCGGCGAGATCAGCTTGAGCCGCGTCTTGGCGCCGTATCGGTCCTTCAGCACCGAGCGCATGTCGCCGAGCGCGTCGACCAGGCCGAGCGCCAGGCCACGCTTTCCGGTCCAGAACAGGCCGGTGAACAGCTCCGGGTCGTCGGCGAGCTTCGAGCCGCGGCGCTGCTTCACCAGGTCGATGAAGGTATCGTGCACTTCGAGCTGCAGCGCCTTCAGCCGCTCGACGTCTTCCTTCTTTTCCGGCTTGAACGGGTCGAGCACCGCCTTGTTCTGGCCGGCGGTGTGGACGCGGCGTTCGACGCCGATCTTCTTCATCAGCTCGGGAAAGCCGAACGAGGCCGAGACGACGCCGATCGAGCCGACGATGGATGACGGGTCGGCGATGATCTCGTCGCCGGCGATCGCGATCATGTAGCCGCCCGAGGCGGCGACATCCTCGACGAACACCAGCACCTTCTTCTTGCGCTCGGCGGCCAGGTCGCGGATGCGCTTATAGATCAGCCGCGACTGCACCGGCGAGCCGCCGGGCGAATTGATGGAGATGGCGACGGCGGGCGCATCCGGGAAGGCGAAGGCCTTTTCGATGACGCCGGCGGTGGAAGCGAGCGACAAATTGGGCCGCAGCTGGCCGCCGCCGCTCATGATGGTGCCATGCAGGCGGATGACCGGAATGGTGACCGCGTCGGAACGCATCGATTTCGGCAAGAGGCGTCGGAAAAGGCGTCTCAGCAAGGAAGTCTCCGGGGTGTCGTCCATCCGCATGTAGGAATTCGCAGCATATCCGCAATGGCAGGCGGGAAAGTCAATCGCCGAACAGCGAGGCGCGGCCGTTGTTGATGGCGTCGGCATGCGGCGAAAACGGGTCGCCGGAGGCATCGTGCAGGATAAGCGGCGGCATCAGCGACAGGCCGGCGCGCGAGCCGCGCACGGCGCGCAGGATGATGCGGATCGCCGGTTCGTCGGCGCGTGGCTGGATGGGCACGATTTCGGCGCCGCCGAAGCGACCGCCGAGTGCTGCCAGGATGGCGGTGAGCGACCCGGGTCGCGCGATCAGTGCGAGGCGGCCGCGCGGCCGCACGACCGCGGCGGCGCTCCTGATCCAGCGCTCGAACATGCCGTCTTCCATGACATGCGCCTCGCCCTTCAGCGCGTCGGGCGTCGCCCGGTCGCGCGCCGTGTTGAAGGGCGGGTTCATGACGACGAAATCGAAGGAGGCATCGGCCAGCCCCGCGGCGACCCGCGCCTTGCCGGTAAGGGTCACGTCGGCGGTGAGCAGGGAGACGCGGTTGCGCAGATGGGCGTTCTGGTCCAGCGCCAGCGTCTGCGCGGCGAAATCCGCCATCTCGGCCGAGCGCTCGACCAGCACCACGCTGGCCCCGGCGCAGCGCGACGCGACGGCGAGCCCCGCGGCACCGGCACCGGCGCCGAAATCGGCAAGCCGGCCGGAAAAAGAAGAGGGCACGGCGGCGGCAAGCATCATGGCATCCATGCCGGCGCGGTGGCCCTTGCCGCGCGGCTGCACCAGGAAGAAATGGCCGCGGTGAAAGGCGTCGATCGTGTGCGAGGCTGTTTTCATGCCCGTTGCGGCGCCCGAACAATCCATGGCTGAAGCGGCCTCAGGCGCCCTTGATCTCGTTGGCGATGCCGGCGTCGGCGAGGATCTTGCGCGCCTCGTCGATGTCGTCGTCGACCACCAGGACGCGGCGCGGCAACACCCCGATCGAGCCGTCAAGCACGCTCATGTTCTGGTCGGCGACAAGGAATTCGATGCCCGCGTCACGCATCAGTGCCTCGATGAAGGAAATCAGCACGGCGTCGTTGGTTCTGACAAGTTCGATCATAGCGCGAAGGGTGGCAGGTTGGGAGGGCGAGGTAAAGAGGGAGGGTGAGGCTTGAGGTTAGGGCAGGTATTGACCTTGAGCGGATCACCGTAGAGTCCCGCCGAAAAGAACTTCTGTGCAGTTTACGGGCCGGGATTTGAAGCATAGGGTTATTGTATGAAGCTGTTTCGAGAACCGTTACTTCACTTCATAGTAGCCGGCGTAGCTTTGTTCTCCGCATACTCTTGGTTGAACGGGACCAGGCCCGCATTGGATGGCGTCGAACCGGTTCGCATCGGCCAAGGCGAAGTTCAATGGTTGAGGGAAACCTATTCCAGCCAGTGGCTCAGGCCTCCCGATGCCAGTGAA
>NZ_JAOWPT010000010.1 GCF_025753855.1 Mesorhizobium sp. ZC-5 | reverse complement strand
CTGCCGGTCGTGTTGTTGTCGGCAATCGCCACAGTGCCACCGGCAACCCCCTCGTCACGCGGCGGAACATCAAGCACCGACAACGCCAAGCTTGGAGCATAAGCACGAAGATAGCCGATACGAATGTCGATAGGCTCAGGCTTCGAAGTCTGAGCGGAAGCCATGCTTGCCGGAAGTAGTGCCAGCAGGGCCGATAAGGCCATGGCTGTCAGATGCCTCATGAACCACTCCTTCGCCGCAATGGCTACCAAGGTAGCCATCTCGACGCGTTCAAGGAGGTGCCCGCCCCTTTGATCGCGCCCTTGCAGCGGTGTCCGGATCGTTGCGGTTTAGGGAACCGCTCTCCGGACACCGCTGATGGGTGGACGCGTGTACCTGTTTCCAGGTCAAGTCAGGTTATAGAGGTTCGCCGGACGCGCCTATGGCACTTGTCCTCCACTTCGTTGCCAAAAGTTCCCGTGTTCGATGTCCATTCTGCCACATAGGCCCGGCGGCGATGGGGCAAAGATTGCCAGCGCCAAGGTGCTCGTGTCACAAAGTCGAGGAACGGCGGTGCCGCATCACCGGAGGAATGGTCAAATCCGGCGAACGACCTTAGCCAAGGACAAGTCGATGTTCGACAGCATATCCGGCCGGCCATTTGCCCGACCCAGGATTCAGGAACGATGGCGTTCCTGGGCTGTTGCCCGCTGGCGCGCGATATCGCTGCGGGGACAAATCCTGGCGACGATCATTCTTGTGGGTCTCCTTGCAGGCGCTGCTGCTACGGTCACGATAATCTACAACGCAAAGAAATCCTCCGAAGTCGAGGTTGCCGCCGCCATGACGACCGCGGAACAGCTTGTTCGCGAGTTGGTTACGCAGCCACAGTTCCAGCGTGCCCCGCAGATCGAGCAACTTCCCAGCAGGATCGGCCAGCTGCGCCACGTCCGCGTCCTTGCGATAAGTGCAGCCGATGCCGGACGCGCCGCACTCTTGCCGTTTCCGTCAATCGATGAGCAAGACGACGTGCCGCGCTGGTTTGCGTCCGTGGTGAATGTCGAAGATGTGCGGCGCGAGATGCAGATCGTATCGGAAGGCCGCCATATCGGATCCATTGTCATTGTTGGCCATGCCGCCGACGAGATCGCCGAGGTATGGCGGGAAACGAAGGACCTCCTGGTTGTCGCGCTGGGGCTTGGCCTTGCCGTGCTCGTATTGCTTTACTTCGCGTTAGGCCGGCTGTTGCACCCATTGGAGGGCGTCGCCGCCGGACTTAGCGAACTGGAGCAGGGGGAGTTTCGCCATCGGCTTGCCCGCCCGAACATCCAGGCACTCGCGGAAATCACGGATCGCTTCAACGCCCTCGCCCTTCGGCTCGACTTGGCACGGTCGGAAAACCGGCAGCTAAGCCGTCATCTGTTGACGGTTCAGGATGACGAGCGTCGTCGGATAGCATCCGAACTCCACGACGAGCTTGGCCCCTGTCTCTTTGGAATCAAGGCGGACGTTACGTCGCTGGAAATCCTGGCACGCCGTCTGCCAACAGAGGTCGGGCAGACCATACGTGAGCGGGCCGCCACGATCGAGGAGATTACCGACAAGATACAGCTCATGAATCGCCGCCTTCTCGACAGGCTGCGTCCGATGGCGCTGGACCACCTTGCCCTCTCCGAAGTGCTGGGCGGCCTGATCTCGGAGTTCCAGCGGCACGGCCCGGTGCCGAAAATTACACTTTCCGTCGACAATCTGGCAGCGAGGTATGATGATGCCACCAACATCACCATCTATCGCTGCGTCCAGGAAGGGATCACCAACGCATTGCGGCACGCCCAGGCGACTAGCCTCGACGTCGACCTGAGAGAATGTCCAGTTGAGCCGCGAACCAAGGGCGATCTCGATGTTCGTCCTGTTCTTCACCTGTCGATTACGGACGACGGCACCGGCACGTCATTGGGCGACACGCGCGGTCTCGGCTTGACCAGCATGGAAGAGAGGGTCCGCGCACTTGGCGGCACCATCTCGCTCGGCCCTAATCCGGGAGGCCGGGGAACGCGGCTCAAGGTCCAGATACCAGTCGAAAACAGCAGCCACGCAGGACCCGGCAAGCGGACATTGGAGGCTGCCCAGCGGTGACGACAGTTCTACTTATCGATGACCATCCCATCGTCCTGCAGGGGTGCCGGCGAGTCCTGCAGGATGCCGGCGTCCAGGATGTGCTGGAGGCAGACAGTGTTGCCGACGGATACCGGCTGTTCAGGCGCAAAAAGCCCGATGTCGTCGTCGTTGACCTGTCATTGAAGAGCGGTGGCCTCGGCGGCCTTGAGCTGATCCGACGCTTGCGTCTTCACGACAAGCGCACGCCGATTCTGGCGTTCAGCATGCATAGCGACCCGCTTGTCGTCAGCCGTGCGCTGAAGGCCGGCGCCACCGGATACGCACTGAAGGACTCCGGTCCGCGTGATTTTCTCGATGCATTCGAGGCCGTTCGTCGAAACAAGCCCTACCTTGGGCACGAGATGGCGATGCAGGTTGCCATGTTGGGAAGCGCGGGAAACCACAATCCGCTGGCGGAGACCACGTCCCGCGAACTGCATACGCTTGCCTTGCTTGCCGAGGGCAAGCCCTATGCGCAGATCGCCAGTGATCTCGGCGTCAGCTACAAGACCGTCGTGAACACCAGCGCGCAACTCAAGTCGAAACTTGGCGCCCGCAACCTTCCGGAACTTATCAAGTTGGCCGTCCAATATTTGTCGTCATCCGAATATCCCAGATGAGTTTGTTCTGCGCGGAATGTGCGGATGACGCAATCCGGCAAACGAGGTGGCCCCACTGATCTGCCCAGCCAAAGCCGAAGTAGGCAGGTGAGCCGACGCTGCCCATGATGCTGGTGAGGTCGGTAATTGACGCGAAGCGGTAGCTCCCACTCCGCAAACTGTGGCACTCGTCCCGCAATGCCGACAATAACCGCCGAAACCGCCCACCCCGTGATTCCAGCGACCGCCAAGCGCTCAGTCCGCGAAGAATTCGGAGCGCTGGACCGAGAGTTTCGGCAGCGAGATGAGGATCTCCGACAGATGGTGGCGCATCGCTGCCTCAGCCGCCTCCGGTGAGGCGTGTTCGACGGCGTCGACGATCGCCTCGTGCTGGCCGATGATCGTTTCCAGCGGCGTCGCGTCCGGCAGCGACAGGTAGCGCACGCGATCCATCTGCGCCTTCAGCCCCTCCAAGACCCACCAAGCGTCCTCGCAGTCGGCGCTTGCCGCCAGTGCCTGGTGGAAGGCCTCGTCGAGGCGAAGGAAGCCGACATTGTCCCCGTGCTCGGCAACTTCGCGCTGCTGCTCGATGATGCGTCGCAGCCGGCGCACCTGTTCCGACGTCGCCTCGACCGCCGCCTTGCGCACCACGGCAACCTCGATCGCCTCGCGCAGGAACCGGGCGTTGCGCACCTCGCGGGCCGAGATGAGCCGCACGAATGTGCCGCGCTGCGGCTTGATCTCTACGAGTCCCGCCTCCGCGAGCTTGATGAAGGCCTCGCGCACCGGCTGGCGGGAAACGCCAAGCTGGCGGCCGATATCGGCCTCGGACAGCGGATTGCCCGGCCTGAGTTGGAGCTGGACGATGGCTTGCCGCAGCGCCTGGAAGACGCGCGTACCCATGGTTCCTTGGCGCGCGCGCCGGCCTTCGTCGGGCAGGAAATCAAGTTCAGCGTCCATCATGTTGACAGTCATATACTACCATTCTAGTCTACGGAAGCGGCTAAGGATTGGATAGATCGCTTTTCCAAGGGAGGAAATCATGAAATTCGCTTCGCTGAAGGCATTTCTGGCCGTTGGCCTCGTGGCGGTGGCGTGGCCAGTCGTCGCTGCCGACCACACGCTCAGCATCAACACAGCACTGACCACGACCGATCCGCTTTACAAGGGACTGGAGAGTTTTCGCGATGCCGTCGCCGCGCGCTCGAACGGCGCACTTGAGGTGAAGCTGTTCCCTAATTCGCAGCTAGGACCCGACGAGGACGTGCTGGAGCAGGCCCGCGCCGGCGCGCCGGTCGCGGTAGTCGTCGACGGCGGGCGCCTGGCCAATTTTGTCAAGGAGTTCGGTGTACTCGGCGCGCCCTATCTGGCCAATGGCTATGACGGGATCCGTAAGGTGGTGACATCAGACATGTTCGAGACCTGGGTGGACAAGTTACATGACGCGTCGGGGCACCAGGTCCTGTCGTTCAACTGGTGGCAGGGGGAGCGGCACCTGTGGACCGCCGGCCCGGTAAGCAAGCCGGCCGACCTTGCCGGCAACCGCATGCGCACGCCGGGAGCGCCCGTCTGGGTCGAGACCATCACCGCGATGGGTGCAGTGCCGACGCCGATGCCCTATGCCGAGGTGTATTCCGCGCTCGAGCAGAAAGCGATCGATTCGGTCGAGGCGCAGCTGCCGGCCGGCTACGGATCAAAGCTGTATGAGGTCACGAAGCACCTGACCAAGACCGGCCACATCAACCTGATCACCGGACTGGTGACCAGCGCGCCCTGGTTCGACAGCTTGCCGGCGGAGCTGCAGACCATTCTGCGCGACGAAGCGCTGAAGGCGGGCGACGTCGCCTCCTACGGCACGCGCGACATGCTGGCCAAGATCGAGGCCGACCTGAAGGCAGCAGGCATGACGGTGACCGAGATTGACGTCACGCCGTTCAAGGAAGCCACGGCCGGCGTCTACGAGAAGCTCGGCTACGCTGCGCTGCGCGACGAACTTCAGGCGATTGCCGCAAAGTAGGCTGAAACCGCATCGCGTGGGGTGCTAGGCCCCACGCCGCAGCGTCAGGGGAATCCCCATGCTCAAGCGTCTCGCGCAAGTCGAGCTTGCGATCTGCGTCGCACTGCTCGCCGCGATCACCGGCCTCGTCTTCATCGCGGCGATCATGCGTTTCTACGGCCATCCTCTGATCTGGTCGGTCGACATGGCGCAGCTTCTCTTCATCTGGCTGTGCATGCTGGGCGCCAACAAGGCGATGCGCGAGAAATCGCATCTCGGCATGGAGGTCATGGTCAAGTATCTCGGCCATCGCTCGCACCTGTGGCTGGAAATGGTCTGCGCGGCGATCGTGCTGGCTTTCCTCGCGGTTCTCGCCGTTGAGGGCTTCCACCTCACCCTGCTCAACCGTGAACGCACCTTCGGCGACTCGACGCTGTCCTATGCCTGGGTTACCGCGGCCGTGCCTGTGGGCTGCTTCCTGCTTGGCGTCGCGCTGATGCAGAACATGGCCGACGCCTGGCGTCGACGCGGGCAGGGCCTCCTGGTCTATACGCGCACGGCGGCCGACCGGGGCGCGCCGCCTCCGCTGGAGCTGTGACATGCTGCTGATCTCGGTGGTCTTCGTTTTGCTTATGGTGCTGGGCATGCCGGTGGCATTCGCCACGGGCATCGCCGGTTTTGTCTTCTTCGTCATGGATTCGGGCATGCCGCTCTCTATCGGCGTGCAGAAGATCGCCTCGATGAGCCAGAGCTTTCCGCTGCTCGCTGTCCCGTTTTTCGTGCTCGCCGGGCACCTGATGAACGAGAGCGGCATCACCGACCGGTTGCTCAAAGTGTCGCTGGTCGCCGTCGGCTGGATGTCGGGCGGCCTCGCCCAAGTCGCCATCGTGCTCTCTACCTTGATGGGCGGGGTGTCCGGGTCGGCGGTAGCCGACGCAGCTATGGAGGCGCGCATCCTCGGGCCTGCCATGATCGCCAAGGGCTATGGCAAGGGCTTTTCCGCGGCCGCGATCGCCGTCGGTTCGCTGATCACGGCGACCATTCCTCCCTCGATCGGACTCATCCTCTACGGCTATATCGGCAACGTCTCGATCGGCCGGCTGTTCCTCGCCGGCATCGTTCCAGGTTTCCTGATGATGGCTGTGCTGATGATCACCACCTACGTGATCGCGAGGCGCCGCGGTTACGTCGTCGCCGACAGCACCAGGCCGAGCGTCAAGGCGCTGGCGGTAGCGACCTGGGAGGCCAAATGGGCGCTCATGTTCCCGGTCGCACTGGTTCTCGCTATCCGTGGCGGCGTGTTCACGCCGTCCGAAGTCGGCTCCTTCGCGGTGGTCTACGCGCTCGCGGTCGGCTTCCTCGCCCATCGCGAACTGACGGTCGAGAAAGTTTGGCGCGCCTTCGCCCATGCCTCATCGGATGTCGGACTGATCATGCTGATCATCCTGATGAGCGGCATGGTCGGCTTCGCCACCATCTACCTGCAGGTGCCGCAGAACCTGGCCAACTGGATGCTGGCGGGCATCACCGATCCCAACATGATCGTGCTCGTCGTCCTGCTGTTCCTGCTCGTCGCGGGGCTTGCGCTCGATAGTACTGTGATGGTCCTGCTGCTGACCCCGATCTTCGTGCCGATTGTCGTCAATGTCGGGATGGACCCGGTCCATTTCGGCATCCTGATGATGTCGATCGTTACGCTCGGCGGCATGACGTGGCCGAGCGGTTCGGCCATGTTCGCCGTCTGCGCCCTGATGGATGTCACGATCGAAGAGTATTCTATCGAGTCGATCCCGTTCATCGCCGCTATCTGCGCCCTGATCACAGCCCTCGTCTTTTTCCCGGAAGTCGTGCTGTGGCTCCCCAACCTCGCGTTCGGATGAAGTGACGATGACGGTCCTGTTATACTTTCGCCCGGGAGCAGGAACATGAGGCACACTTGGCGCTGGTTCGGTCCGGTCGACAAGGTGACGACCGCCGACGCGCGGCAGGCGGGCGCGCAAGGCATCGTTACCGCGCTGCATCACGTCCCCCACGGCGCAGTCTGGACGCCGGCCGAGATCGCAAGGCGGCAGGATGCGGTACGCCGTTTCCCTGACGGATCGCCCTCCGGCCTCGAGTGGGAGGTAGTGGAGAGCCTTCCCGTCTCGGAGGCCGTCAAGACCCAGACCGGCGACTGGAAGGCGCATCTCGCTGCCTACCGTGCCTCGCTGGAAAACCTCGCCGCGGCGGGCATCGCCACAATCTGTTACAACTTCATGCCGGTGCTCGACTGGACCCGGACGGATCTCGCTTGGCGGGTCGGCCATGGGGGCACGACGATGCGCTTCGACTTGATCGATTTCGCTGCTTTCGACATCCATGTCTTCGCCCGCAGGGGCGCGGTCGAAAGCTTCGCGCCCGAGATCGCGGAAGCGGCGGCCCGCCGATTCGCGGCGATGGATGACGCGGCGCGCACAAGGCTCGCCCGCAACATCAATGCCGGCCTGCCGGGCGCAACCGAGAGCTGGTCGCTCGACGGGCTGCGAGCACAGGTCGCCACCTATGCCAGGATCGACGCGGCGCGCCTGCGCGCCAATCTGATGGACTTTCTCGCGGAGGTCGTCCCCAGCGCGGAGCGGCTGGGCTTGAGGCTTTGCTGCCATCCTGACGATCCGCCCTTTCCGCTGCTCGGCCTGCCGCGTGTGATGTCGACCGAGGCCGATTACCGCGCCTTGCTCGAAACGGTCGACAGCCCGGCGAGCGGCGCGACGTTCTGCACAGGCTCGCTGGGCGCCAGGCCGGATAACGACCTGCCCGGCATGGTGGGGCGGATCGGTCCTCGTATCCATTTCGCGCATCTACGCAACGTCAGGCGGGAGATGGGAGGGTGGCCCTGTTCGTTCTACGAGGACGAGCATCTGGCCGGTGATACTGACATGGTTGCGGTGGTGGCCGCCTTGCTGAAGGAGGAGGCACGCCGCAAGGAGGAGGGCCGCGCCGACGCGCAAATCCCGATGCGGCCCGATCACGGGCAGGACATTCTCGACGATCTGAAGCGTGGCGCGCAGCCAGGCTATCCCGCAGTTGGCCGACTCAAGGGGCTTGCCGAACTGCGCGGGGTGGAACGGGCGCTGCAGTCAGCCGCCAAGGGATAAGATGTGGCATAATCCAAGGTTCGACCATTGCAAGTGATCGCGTTGGCTGCAGGAACAGCAAGGCTCACCAAGCGCCCGACGCCCGATCTGCTCATCACGGCAACCCAACGCAAGAAATGAACGCCTACTGGCAAAGAGCTGACGGGCGAGCGAAAGCCAGCGCTAAGCTTGTTCCATCGGCGACGTGGACGCAAGGTATGCGTCCACGTCCTCGGCGACATCACATCGCGCATCGCGCACACCACCCGCATGGCCGACTAATATAGCGCCTTCGCAGAAGGATCCGGCCCGCCTACGCGACGTTTGCCTTACTTGAAGATCGACTCGTACTCTTCCTTCAGCATGGCGACAGCATCGTCGGTTGTCATGGCGGCATCACCCTGGAAGGTGAACATCGTGTTCCAGACGGAATTGATCCAGTCGGAATCACTGATGTAGAACGGGTTCAGTACCCAGAACCCGTCCTTGGCCAGGGAGTCCAGCACCAGCTTGTTGCAGGCGTCGAGCTTGTCGGACGGCGCGTCGGTGCGCACCGGCGTCGAGCCCTTCAGCGCCGCGAACTCGGCATTATTGGCCGGATCGACGGCGATCGACGCCATTTCCATCTCGGCCGCCAGTTGCTCCGGCGAAACCGTGTCGCCGCCGAGAACCCCCATCGAATCGACGGTCACCGCCAGCGCCTTGGTTCCGGGCAGGTTGAGGCAGCCAAAATCCTCGCCGAGCACCTTCTTACTCGCCTTCCATTGTCCCTTCATCCAATCGCCGTGGAAATGCATCAGCGTCTTGCCGGAGATGACGGTGTTGGTCGACTCGTTCCACTGGCGGTTGACCCAGCCTTCGTCGGCCTGCGCGGTGATGCGGCGGAACGTCTCGATGGCGTCGCGCAGACCCTTCTCCTCGAAGACCGTGGCGTCGGGCTTGCCGCCGGCATCGACCCGGTAGAATCTGTTGTAGACCTCCGGCCCCGCGACGCCCGCCATCAGCGCATGGAACAGATAGCCGGCCTGGAACGTGTTGCCCCCCATCGCCATGAAATTGTAGCCGGCCGCCTTCACCTTCTCCATGTCGGCGAACATCTCGTCGACGCTCTTCCATGCGGTCGGGTCGACGCCGGCGGCCTTGGCCACTTTCATGTTGTAGTAGAGCATGCCGTCGATATGGATGCCCGACGGGATCTTGCGTACCTCGCCGTCGATCTTGATCGCCTCCTGAACGGCGAGCGGGAAATGGTTGGTGGCGCCGATCTTGTCGAACTGCTCGCCGACCGTCTGGCCCATGCCGCGATCGCGAATGTCGCGATAGACGTCGATATTGCCGGTGAGGAAGATGTTCGGCGGCGTGCCGGCCACCACCAGAGCGACGATCGGGCCGCCGGCGCCGGACTGCTCGTGCGGTACTGCCAGTTCCTTGATCGTGTGGCCCTTCGCCTTGAGCGCGTTCACGAACACGTTGAGCGCCGATATCTCGCTTTCGTTCGACCACGAATGGAACATCGTCAAGTCCGCCGCCTGCGCCGCCATCCCTGACGCAACGCACGTCGCGAGCGCCAGACTTATGCATCCGATCCTGGAATTCATCGCCATTTCCTCCCTTATCTAGCGTGCCTTGTGGCCTAGATGCGTTTTTCGGAGACCGCGTCGAAGACGTCGAAGCGGTCTTTCGGAAAGTGGATTTCAACGACGTCCCCGGTTTTTGGAACGTGATGGTGCTTGTGATCGAAGCGCACGGCGATCAATTCGCCGTCGGCGGAATCGACGAAGGCGGTGACATCGCTGCCGTTCTTCTCGGTGTAGCGGACGGGCAGCGAAAACCGCGCCCCGACATCACCGCGCGCGTCGCAGCCGATGGTGAAATGCTCGGGTCGCAGCCCGATGACCAGCGGATCTCCATCCCTGGGCTGGGCCAAGAAAGGATAGGCGGACAGGTCCATGTGCACGCCCGTCGGCGCATGGACGGCGCCAATGCAGCCGTTCTTGCGCACCGCCGTCGTCTTCAGCGTATTCATCGCCGGTGAACCGATGAAGCGGGCCACGAACAGGTTGGCCGGACGCTCATAGATCTCGTCGGGCGTGGCGATCTGCTGGATAACGCCGGCGTCCATCACCGCGATCCGCGTCGCCATGGTCATCGCCTCAACCTGATCGTGGGTGACGAAGACGATGGTCTTGGCCAGTTCCTGGTGCAGCCGCTTGATCTCCAGGCGCATCTCGGTGCGCAGCTTGGCGTCCAGGTTGGAGAGCGGTTCGTCGAACAAGAAGACGTCGACGTTCTTGACCAATGCCCGGCCGATGGCGACGCGCTGGCGCTGACCACCAGATAATTGCGCTGGCTTGCGGTCGAGCAGTCGGTCGATCTGCAGCAGCTTTGCCGCCCATTGTACCCGGCGCTCGATCTCAGAGCGGTCGAGTTTCTGGGCCGACAGGCCGAACTTCAGATTGCCGCGCACGGTCTTGGTCGGATAGAGCGCGTAGGATTGAAAGACCATGGCCAGGCCGCGATCCTTCGGGTCGAGATCGGTGACGTCGCGGCCGCCGATGACGATCGAACCCTCGGTGACCTCCTGAAGCCCGGCCAGCATGTTGAGCAGTGTGGTCTTGCCGCATCCGGAAGGGCCAAGCAGCACGAGGAATTCGCCGTCCTCGACCCGAAGGTTGAGGTCCTCCAGCACGGTCACTCGGCCGAAGCGCTTGACGATGTTGTGGAACTCGACGTGCGGCACGGCCTATCCCTTGATCGCACCGGCGGTGATGCCTTGCACGAAGAACTTGCCCAAAGCGAAGTAGACGATGAGCGGCGGTATGGCGGTAAGTAGTGCGGCCGCCATGTCGACATTGTATTTGACCACGCCGAACGAGGTGATGACCGTGTTGGCGAGGATTACAGTCATCGGCTGCGTGCCGACCCCGCCGAAGATCAGACCGATCAGATAGTCGTTCCACACCGTCGTGATCATCAGGATGAGGACGACGATCATGATGTTGGCCGACATCGGCAGGATGATCTCGAAGAAGATGCGCCAGAACGAGCCGCAATCCATGATCGCGGCGTTGATGATCTCCTCCGGCACGTCCTTGTAGAAATTGCGGAAGATCAGCGTCAGCAGCGGCATCGCCAGGATGGAGTGGACGATGGCGACCGCCCAGATCGTGCCGAAGATGCCGAGCGACGAGATCAGCAGCACCAGCGGGATCATGATGATCTGAAACGGAACGAAGGCGCAGAGGAACAGGACGAACAGGAAGGTGCCTGCCCATCTGATCTTCCACAGCGCCAGCGCGTAGCCGGTGACCGCCGAGATGCCTATCGACAGCAGGAGACTCGGGAACAGGATTTTCATCGAAACCCAGAAGCCGTGGCTCACCCCCTCGCAGGTCATGCCGGCGCAGACCTCCGACCAGGCCATTCGCCAAGGCTCGATCGTCCACTCGGTCGGCAAGGCAAAGACTTCGCCTAACGCGATCTGCTCCATGGTCTTGAACGAGGTGACGATGACCACATAGAGTGGCAGCGACACGAAGGCCGCGCACATGGTGAGGAATACCAGGATCGCGATCGAGGAGCCGCGTATCCGCTTGCGGCGTCGTGCCCGCGAGACAGGGATGGCGGCGCTGGCCGCAACCGCGCTCATTGCACCATGGCCTCGCGGCGACGCGCCTGCCAGGCGGTAACTAGAACCAGCGGCAGGAATAGGACCGCCGTCATCACCAGCATCATCACCGCGGCCGAGGAGGCAAAGCCGATATTGCCTCGGGCCGCGTAGGAGTTGACGACGAAATAGGCCGGCGTCCACGTCGACGTGCCCGGGCCGCCGCCGGTCATCGCCAGAACGATGTCATAGGTCTTCACCACGCCCAGCGACAAGAGGATGGCGCAGGTCAGGAAGGTGAATTTAAGCATCGGGATGATGATCTCGATGTAGAGCCGCCAGAAGCTGACCCCATCGAGCCGTGCCGCGCTCCAGATCTCGGTGTTGATGGATTTCAGACCGGCCAGCATCAGCGCCATGTAGAAGCCGAGTCCGTGCCATATGGAGGCGAGAATGATGCCGTACATCGCGGTGTGCGAGTCGGCGAGCCAGTTGAAGCTGGCGCCTTCCCAGCCGAGACCGCGCAGAAAGTTCTGCACGCCGAGGTCGGGGTTGAACATCCAGCGCCAGACTAGGCCGGTGACGATGAAGGAAACGGCCAGCGGATACAGGAACAGCGTGCGGAAGAAGCCCTCGCCACGTTTTTCGCGCTCTATCATCGCGGCAAGAATGAAGCCGAAGACGATGGCCAGCGCGCTGCCCAGCGCCAGCACGAACACGTTCTGCAAGGCGGTCTGCCAGGCATTGTCGCCGAACAGCCGCTCGTACTGCCGTGTCCAGTCGGCGAGGTCGATGGCATAGTCGGGAAAGCGGCGCGAGCGGGTGAACGAGATCCAGACCGTCCAGATGATTGCCCCGAAGAAAGCGATCGCGGTAATCGCCAACGCCGGTATCAGCGCGATCCTGGGCGATACCCAGTTCCATCGAACGCTCATTTTTCCTCCCCGGCCGCCGCGGTTCCTCGACCGCTGTCGCCGTATGGCGCCCCTACCTCTTGCGCCTGTATTAACGTTAATATAAGAGGAAGTCCGAGGCAGCGTCAATGGCCTTTCGACCGAAGCGGAACGTTGCGCCGGCCGATCACAACGGGAGAGGCGTTTGGAGGCGATACCGAAGATCGGCCTGGGAACCTTCGGCCTGACCGGCGCGGACGGCCTGGCGGCGCTCGGCTCGGCGATCGATCTGGGCTACCGCCATCTCGACACCGCGCAGACCTACGGCACAGAGGAAAATGTCGGCAAGGCCGTGGCGTGCTCGGGGTTGAATCGCGGCGAATTTTTCGTCACCACCAAAGTTACCGCCGCCAATTTCGGCAGACTGGCAGAGAGCATCGACGACAGCCTGAAGGCGCTAGGTCTAGACCATGTCGACCTTGCACTGATCCACTGGCCGGCACCGCACGACACACCGCCGATCCGGGCCTATATCGGCGAATTGGCGCGGGTGCGTGACACCGGCAGGGCGCGCCTGATCGGGGTTTCCAACTTCACTCGGCGCCATGTCGACGAGGCCATCGCCGAGATTGGCGAGGGTGCGCTGGCGACCAACCAGTTCGAGCAGCACGTGTTTCTGCAGAACCGGGCGCTCGACGCGCATTGCCGGGAGAGGGGCATCCCGCCCACGGCCTACATGCCGCTTGCCGGCGGCCGGGTGGACGGCGATCCGGTGCTCACGGCGATAGCCCGCAAGCACCGCTCCAGCGAAAGCCAGGTCGCGCTGGCCTATCTGCTGGCGCGGGGATCGATCGTCATCCCGAAGTCGGCGACCCCCGAACGCCAGAAGGCCAACATGGCCGCCGGCGGCATCGTGCTGGACGAAGCCGACATGCACGGACTGGCGGGGCTCGATCGCGGCGAACGCCATATCGACCCGTCATGGGGGCCGAACTGGGACTGATTTTTTGAACGGGAACGGCTGCATCCCGGAGGAGGAGAGGGTATGGGAATTTTTGAAGGGTTCGGACACATCGCCCTGAAGGTCAACGACCTCGAGGCTTCGGTCGGCTTCTACGAGCGGATCGGTTTTCCGGAGATGCTGCGACTGCTCGATGCCAGGGGCGAGCCGTGGATCGTCTACCATCGCATCAGCGAACATCTCTACCTGGAGCTGCTGCCGGGCGGCGACGGCGCCGCGTCGCCCGATCCGGGCCGAACCGGCATGAACCATCTCTGCCTGACGGTGGCCAATGCCGATGAGGCGGAGAAGAAGCTCGCCGAAGCTGGCGTGAAGCTCAGCCGGCCGCGCAAGACGGTGCGCGGCGTCGACGGAAACTGGGGCATGTGGATCGAGGATCTCGACGGCAACCGCATCGAGATCCAGGAAATGGCGCCGCAATGCATTCAGTTTGAAGCGGAGCGCAACCTGGCGGCAGGTGCGCGAGCGCAGGTGCGCTCGATCTACTGAGCGACGACGGAACTTCAATTGCGAGAGAAACGGCAGGACAGACCATGATCAAGGTGAAACAGGTGGCGCATGTGTGCATCTTCGCGCACGACCTCGAAAAGACCCGGACATTCTACGAAGATGTTTTGGGCTTGAGCATCCAGTTCAATTTCCTGCGCGACGGGAAGATTTTCGGCTTCTACCTCAACTGCGGCGGCCGCAGCCATGTCGAGGTGTTCCAGAAGGACGGTACCTCCTACGCCGACACCAACCAGATCACCCATTTCTGCCTGGAGGTCGAAAACATCGACGCGGCCATCGAGCATATCAAGTCGAAGGATGTCGAGGTGACCAAGAAGAAATACGCTTGCGACGACACCTACCAGGCGTGGATCCGCGACCCGAACAATGTGCGGATCGAGCTGTTCGAATACACCGACAAGAGCGCTCAGTTCGTCGGCCGCGACCGGGTGGCGGACTGGTAAACCGGGCAAAGCCTTGATATCGGCTCTGCTGTCCGGCTGCCGCAGCCGGCAGGCGGGACACATGACGGGAAATGGCAGGATATCGCGCACGCCTCAAGGACATAGCCGAAGCCACAGGCTTCTCGGCCAACACGGTTTCGCTGGCGCTGCGCGGCAGCCCGCGATTGCCGAAGGAAACGCGCGAGCGCATCCTGGAGGCGGCCGAACGCCTCAACTACTCGCCGAACCACATCGCCCGCTCGCTGGTGCACAGCACTACCCGCACCATCGGTCTCGTCCTCACCGACATCATGAACCCGACATTGACGCTTGCGGCGCGAACCATCGAGCGGGAACTGTCGCGCGCCGGCTACGCCATGATGTTCGCCGCCTCGGATTCGAGCGTCGAGAACGAGCGGCTCGCCATCGAGCTGTTCCTGTCCTACCAGGTCGACGGCATGTTGATCTATCCGGCCGACCACCGGGAATTCGGTCACATCGAGGCCGCCGACCGCGCCGGAACGCCGGTGCTGTTGCTGGTCGAACTGCCGGGTTCCAGCCTCGACACGGTGGCGATCGACGACCGCATCGGCGCCTACAAGGCGTTTCGCCTGCTTTGCCAGCAAGGACATCGCCGCATCGCCATGCTCGATGGCGGACGTGGCCTCGGCAATTTCGACAAGATGCACGGCGCGCAGAAGGCGATCGGCGAAGCCGGACTGTCGGACGAGGCGCTGATCGTATTCGAACCCGAAGGTCACGCGCCGGTGCACGGTTTCGCCGCCATGCGGCGGGTGATGGCCAGCGAGCCGCGACCGACCGCACTGTTTGCCTCGACCGACTCGCTGGCGGTTGGCGCGCTGCACTGGTGCCGGGAGAATGGCCTCGCCGTGCCGCGCGACTTCGCCGTCATCGGCTACGACAACACCGAGATATCACAATATGGCGCGCTGCCGCTCACGACGGTGAACTATGCCGCTGACGAGATCAGCAAGATCGGTGTCTATCGAATCTTGCAGCGCATCGAACGGCCCGAAACTTGTGGCGCGCCCTGTGTCACGCTGATCGAGCCGGAGCTGGTTGTCAGGGCCAGTTCCGGCTCGGAACCAGGCCCCGCGCGCTGATGCAACCGGCGGTGCCGTGCATAAACCGACGGATTATGTGCGCAATGTCCGCGCGCCGAGCACGCATGCGGAGGGCGCCCGAATCTAGACTAGCCCTGTCACCGCAACGCTTGAGCAAAGCCGCGGATTTGAGGAATTGTCACGCCTAAGAGCTCCGTCGCCGTGCTCTCAGAGATCGGTGGCTGTGGTCCTCTCCACGATAGCGTCTGGATGATCGAGAACATAGGGCGTGAGTTCAAGCCCCAGGCCTGCGCCCTCGAACGGATAGATGTGGCCTTTCTCGATGCGTGGCATGACGGTTACCAGGTCGCGGTACCACGAACTGTAATAGGCCCGGACCGATTCCTGGAAGACGGCGTTGGGTGCGTTGAGCGACAGATGGATCGAAGCCGCGAATACGACGGGGCCGGTACAATCGTGTGGTGCGATCGGCCGCTGGAACGCTTCCGCCATGGTTGCGATTTTCTTTGCCTCGCTGAGGCCGCCGCACCATGAAATATCGAGCATGACGTAGTCGACCGCGCCTTTGCGGAGGATTTCCAGAAACTGCGCGCGGGTGGCCACGGTCTCGCTGGCGCAGACCGGCAGGCCGGAGCGCTGCGCGTAGACCATAAGCGCGTCGGTATCCTGCATCTTGATCGGATCTTCCGCCCAGAACGGTCTGAACTCCTGCAGCCCGCGTGCGATGGCCAGTGCCGCAGGCAGGTCCCACATGGAATGGAGTTCGACCATCACCTCCATGCGATCACCGACGGCGTCGCGTATCTGGCGGAATGGACGCAACGCCTTGTCGAGGTCGGCCTTGTGGATGAAGTTGCCGCCGCTGGCCACCGCGAAGGGATCGAAGGGCCAGATCTTCATGGCCGAGATGCCTTCCTCCAACAGGCTTTGCGCCAAGGCACCGGCGTCACGGTGGAAGGCGATCTGGTCCTCGTAAGGACCTTCCTTCGCCTGGTCCTGATCGCCAATGTACCGACGAGCGCCCTGCTTGTTGTAGGTGTAGCCGGCGCAGGTGTTGTAGGTGCGGATTTTCGGCCGCGACAGACCGCCCAGCAACTGATGCACGGGCAGACCGGCGACCTTACCCAAAATGTCCCACAGGGCGATATCGATGGCCGATGCCGCGCGCATTTCGACGCCCGACGAGCGGAACCCGACATAGGATTCCGTCAACAGTTTGGAAATCGCATCGATTTCCAAAGGGTCACGACCGATCAACTGCGGTGCGATTTCCGTGTGAATATAGCGGGCCACGGCGTGAGCGCCGCGGAAGGTCTCGCCGAGCCCAACGACACCTTCGTCAGTGTGCACGCGCACCCAAACAATGTTGTTGAGGTGTGGCAGTTGGACCGTTTCGAGTGCTGTGATTTTCATGGGCAGGTGCGATCGGATGATACGGGCCGCTGAGCGGCGACTATTCGGCGGCGTGAACGTTTTCCATCGGGTGGCCGATGCTTGCGAGTATGCGCCCAAGCTCCTCGCGATCCCCGCCGGAAAGATTCGGCAGGCCCGGTAGGCGAACCGGACCGACATCCCAACCGCTCAGCGCCATCGCCTCCTTGACCACTGTTACGTTCGCACCGTTGTTGAATTTCGTGCGCATTGCCTCGAACGGGGCAACCAGCGCAATCAGCGTTCGCGCCTCGTGATAGCGACCGGCTTCCAGCGCGGCCCATATGGCCAGCGACCGCTCGGGAACGACGTTGACCAGGCCCGATGTAAAGCCCTTTGCGCCGGCGGCATAGAAGGCCGGAGCCCAACCTTCGGCCAGCCCGCAGACCCAGACCGCCGCACAGTCTGTCGTTGCCCTGATACACTCGGCCAGATGCATCAGATTGGGCGTGGCGAACTTGATCCCGGCAATGTTGGGATGCCGGGCAATACGCACCACCTCGCCAACCGGTATGGCGTCGGAGCGCAGATAGGCGACGACCGGCACAGCCGATTCCTCGGCGATGGCAATAAAATAGTCTGCCTGTGCCTGCGGCGCGGCAAACGGATCAAGCGGATGATGGGACATCAATGCCTCGGCGCCGGCACTGATCGCCAGTTTTGCCGTGGCAAGAGCCTCGCGCAATGACCGGCCCACTGCCGCGGTGCGCACCGACTTGGACCCTTCCATGGCTGCGAAGGCGACGGCGTGCAGACGAACCACCTCATCGAAGGCAAGGCTGAAGAACTCGCCGGTATTGCCACCCGAGACGATGTTGTGAATGCCCGCGTCGGCTTGGCGCCGCACCAGCTTTGCGAGCAAGGCCTCATTCAGAGAGCCATCCGCTTGATAAGGCGTGACATGAATGCCGGATATCCCTCCGAGCGATGCCCGAACCCGTTCGATGCTCATGCAGTGCCTCCTTCAAACCGATCATCAAGAACATGCTCAGCCCACTCGCCGCGCAGCAGGCTGGGGCCGCGTTAGCGGCACATATATCAATCATATGAACAACATCGTCCGGATCAGTCAAGAGAAGATGAAAAGATAATTGACAACTTGAGAATGCGTAGCTAGCCTTGAATTGCTGCCTGGGAGGACTGTCTGGCATGAAAATCATTCGCTTGCGCGGCTTCATGGCGCGCGACGGCAACCGTCCGCGCGTCATCGTCGCGATGGATACGGATGCCGGAATCACTGGCTGGGGGGAGTGCTACAATCAC
The DNA here is from genome assembly GCF_025753855.1 of Mesorhizobium sp. ZC-5. Classification (GTDB taxonomy): domain Bacteria; phylum Pseudomonadota; class Alphaproteobacteria; order Rhizobiales; family Rhizobiaceae; genus Neomesorhizobium. The sequence goes on along the minus strand of NZ_JAOWPT010000010.1, from coordinate 203,795 downwards.
GGGCCCGACAGGGGGCTCCTGCCGATCCTCGATTACTTCTTCGAGCAGATCAAGGGTGAGGATCCCCGGCGCATCGAATACCTCATGCTGAAGCTTCAGCAGCAGGCGCGGTTCCCCGGCGGGGCGATGCACCTTTCGGCCTTTTCGGCCATCGACCATTGCTTATGGGACATTTCGGCCAAGGCGCTCAATGTTCCGGTCTATCGGCTGCTGGGCGGTGAAGTGCGCAATCGCGTGCGTGTCTATCTTGGCGTTTACACTGCGCCGGATCCGGCGATAGCGATCGATACGGTCAAGGCCCAAAACGAGAAGTACGGGCTTACAGCCTTCAAGCTCAGCCCCTACAGAGTCGACTTCCATGCCGAGCGTTGGGGCGAGGTGGTACGAACCAGCGCCGACTATTTCCGGCGCCTGCGCGAGATAGCTCCGGCGAATTTCGAGTTCGCGTTTGACGCACATGCCAAACTCTTCGAGCCGTGGCAGGCTATCCAACTGGGTGATGCGCTGGCGCCTTACGATCCGCTGTTCTTCGAGGAGCCGATCAGGCCGGAGAACTTCGAGGCCTGGGGCGAAGTCCGGTCCAAGATCAGGTGCCCGCTTGCCACCGGCGAAAGCCTCTACAGCCGCTATGAATTTCTCAAGCTGTTCCAGGTGCGCGGCTGCGACATCGCGCAGCCGGACATCTGCGTGGTCGGCGGCCTGCTCGAAATGAGGAAGATCGCTGCGATCGCCGAGGCGCATTTCGTGCCCATCGCGCCTCACAATCCGATGGGGCCGCTCGCTACTGCCGTGAACCTGCACTTCGCCGCAGCGACCTCGAATTTCAAGATTCTCGAATACCGCCTGCCGACCGAGGCGCCTTACGTCAAGGATCCGTATTTGCCCAAGGACGGCTATCTGGAACTGCGACCGGATCGTGCGGGATGGGGCGTCGAGATCGACGAGAAGTACCTCGAGAAAGACCACTACGTTCATTGGCACCGGACGTTGCCACTGAAGCCGGACGGATCGCTCGGCTACCCCTGAAACGCGCTTAACAATCGTGTCGGTCCACAGATGGGCCGCCGCCTAACGGGAGAAGATGCATGACCAGACATATGATCGCTGCCGCGCTTCTTGCATCGGTGTCGGCTTTTGCAAGCGTTGATGCGCTCGCCGAGTCGCCGCCGAACATGTTGGTTATCGGTACCAATATCGGCGGCATCCGCACGCTGGATCCCGCGGCCAACAATGCGCGGACGGTGTCCGAGCTGATTTCCAATGCCTATGACAATCTCGTGCAGACGAAGCCGGCAAGCATCGACAAGCTCGAGCCGATGCTGGCAACGGAGTGGTCTGTCTCCGATGGTGGGAAGACGATCACCATGAAGCTACGACAGGATGCGACCTTCTCCAGTGGCAACCCGGTGACCGCCGAGGACGCAGCCTGGTCCATCCAGCGAATTATCAAGATGGGACAGGTGGGGTCGACCGACCTGGCGCTGTGGGGCTTCACCGAGGAAAATGTCGACAAGCTGGTTCGTGCGCAGGACGCGCATACCCTGGTCATCGAGCTCCCGATAGAGGTGAACACCGACCTGGTGCTGGCCTCGCTGGCCGGTTCCTCGGTTGGCATCGTCGACAAGAAGACGGCACTCGAACACGAGGCGAACGGCGATTTCGGATCCGGCTGGCTTGCCGCCAATACCGCTGGCAGCGGGCCATTCGTGCTGAGCCAGCTTCGCCCGAACAACATCGCGATGTTTGACGCCCGCAAGGACTATTGGGGTGGTGCTCCAGCGATGCAGCGGGTCGCCGTCATGCACATTCCCGAATCCGGCAATCTGCGTCTGCAGATGGAGAAGGGAGACGTCGACGTTGGGCACTATGTGTCCAGCGGCGACCTTGAGGCATTGTCCAAGAATCCGGATATGGCGATCGACAGCGTGCCGGGGCTCGGCTTCTACTACATCGCTCTCAACACGAAGGATCCCGATCTCCAGAAGCCGGAAGTGCGCCGCGCCTTCCAGCATGCTTTTGATTGGAAGGCGATCCAGGACAACATCATGAAGTATCTGGGCTCGCCGTGGCAGTCGATGGTGCCGAAGGGTATGATAGGCGCTCCGGCAGATCCACTGAATCGCCACACCTACGATCCGGAAATGGCAAAGAAGCTGCTGGCCGATGCGGGTTATCCCGACGGCTTGAAGAAGACGCTCAACCCCTCGAGCGATGCGACACTGCCGATCGCGGAAGCGCTGCAGGCGAGCGCTCGTGCCGCCGGCATCGAGCTCAACCTCGTTCCTGGAGAATTCACCCCGGCATTTCGCGAACGCAAGTTCGAGGTGCTGGTCGGCAATTCCGGTGCTCGGTTGCCCGATCCCTTCGCGGTCGCAACCCAATACGCCTACAATCCCGACAATCGCGATGAGGCTCGGCTTGGCAGCTACTATCTGTGGCGCGTCAGCCAACAGAACGAGGACCTCAACAAGCTCGTGGATCAGTCCATGCGCGAAAGTGATGCCGGCAAGCGGGCCGATCTCTTCAAGCAGATGGACGACATCTACAGCAAGATGGACCCCGGTCTGGTGATCTTCTTTCAACGTAGCGACCCCTATGTGATGCGCAAGAACGTGCAGGGCTACGCGGGGCACACCACCTGGTCGACCCGCTGGCACGACGTGACGAAGAAATGACCGTCAGCACGAACGGGCGGGGGGCCATGCTCTCCGCCGATCACGACTTTGACGACCCGGAGCCCTCGCGCGTCGCCGCACTGGCGCGGCGGCTTACCGGCCGTGTCGCCGCGATTGCGACAACCCTGCTTGGACTGCTGGCTCTGACTTTTGCAATGGGCCGCCTGTTGCCCAACGACCCGGTGATCGCCATCACCGGGCCGGAGGTCAGCAAGGAGGTTTACGACCGGGTGTTCCTGGAACTTGGCCTGGACCGGCCCGTCTGGGAACAGTTTCTGACCTATGTCGGCAAAGTGCTGCAAGGCGACCTCGGCGTCTCGACCACCACCGGTCAAAAGGTCGTCACGGACCTTTTGATGGTGTTTCCGGCAACGGTGGAGCTTGCGGCGGTGGCGCTGCTGGTCGGCGTCGGCCTCGGCGTGCCGCTCGGTATCGTCGCGGCGGTCAAGCGTGGGACCGTGGTCGACCTCGTTGCGCGCCTCATCGGCTTGGCCGGCCACTCCATTCCGAGCTTCTGGCTGGCGTTGATGGCGCTGCTGTTCTTTTACGCGAAGCTCGACTGGTTTGCCGCGTCCGGCCGTGTCGATGTCTTCTACGAAGGCCTCGTCACGCCGGTGACCGGCTTCCTGCTGCTCGACGCGGCGCTCGACCGCAACTGGGACGTTTTCTGGAATGCGCTCAACCATATCGTCCTGCCGGGGACGATCCTGGGCTACTACTCAGTCGCCTATATCAGTCGCATGACCCGCAGCTTCATGCTTGAACAGCTCTCGCAGGAATATGTCGTCACCGCGCAGGCCAAGGGTCTGTTGCCGAGACAGGTGATCTGGCGTCACGCCTTCAAGAACATCCGCGTGCAGTTGCTTACCATCATAGCGCTCACTTTCGGCGGATTGCTCGACGGGGCGGTGCTCATCGAAACCGTCTTTGCGTGGCCCGGGCTGGGCCAGTATCTCACACGCGGCATTCAGATGAACGACATCAATGTCGTGATGGGCTCGGTGCTCATGATCGGCGTGGTCTTTCTGATCATCAACCTGGCGTCGGATGCGCTCTATCGCATCCTCGATCCGCGGACACGGTAAGGTCATGAGCGAGCAGGCACTGGAAAGACAGGGCGGCGTGCGCGGGTGGCTTTTGCAACCGAACCCGCGAGGCCGTACGCAGGCCAGCGTGCAACAGTTCTACAAGAGCTGGCAGCGTTTTTGTGAACATCCCCTTGGATTGGTCGGACTGGCCGTCATCATGCTGCTGATCGTGGTCGCCATCTGTGCACCGCTGCTGACCAGCTATGACCCAATCGCGCAGAACATGGCGAACCGCCTTGCGCCGCCGTCTTGGGAACATCTGCTGGGGACCGACCAATTCGGCCGCGACGTCTATTCGCGCATCGTCTATGGCGCGCGCACCACACTCTACATCATCATATTGGTCGCGGTGATCGTGGCGCCCATCGGCCTGCTGATCGGCACCTGCTCGGGTTATTTTGGCGGGTGGGTGGACGAAGTTCTGATGCGCATCACCGATGTTTTCCTGTCGTTCCCGGGCCTGGTGCTCGCGCTTGGCTTTGCCGCGGCGCTTGGCCCCGGTATAACCAATGCGATCATCGCCATTTCGCTGACGGCCTGGCCGCCAATTGCGCGTCTGGCGCGTGCCGAGACGCTCAGCCTCAGGAAGGCGGACTTCATCGCCGCCATCCGGCTGCAAGGTGCCTCGGCCTGGTCCATCATCTCGCGGCACATCCTGCCGATGTGCGTGCCTTCGGTGATCGTGCGGGTCACACTCAACATGGCGAGTGTCATCCTGACCGCCGCCGGTCTTGGTTTCCTCGGCCTCGGTGCCGTTCCGCCTTCGCCTGAATGGGGCGCCATGGCGTCCAGCGGCCGTGAGTTCATGATCGAAAGTCCATGGGTCATTGCCGCTCCCGGTATTGCCATCGCCCTTGTCAGCCTCGCCTTCAACCTGTTCGGCGACGCCCTTCGCGACGTGCTCGATGCGCGAGGTGCCGAATGACCGCGCCCCTGATTGAGGCCACCAACCTCGAAGTCGGCTTCGGTGGCGGTAAAATAAAAGCCGTGCGCGGCGTCAGCTTCACACTTGGCCGCGAAAAGCTCGGCATTGTCGGCGAATCCGGCTCGGGCAAGTCGACAGTGGGCCGCGCGATCATGCGCTTGCTGCCGCCGACGGCTCGCGTCACCGCAGACCGCCTGCGCTTTCAGGAGATCGATCTGCTGACCGCCAGCAGCAGGGACATGGTGCACGTGCGCGGTCGGCGCATCGGCCTTATTCTGCAGGACCCGAAATATTCGCTCAACCCCGTCATGCGCGTCGGCGAACAGATCGCCGAAACTTACCTCCAGCATTATCCGAACGCTGGGGGCAAGGCGGCGGCGAAGGCGCGGGTTCTGGAAATGCTCAACGCCGTCAAGATTCGCGACCCGGAACGCGTCGCCAGGCTCTATCCGCATGAAATCTCCGGCGGCATGGGCCAGCGTGTCATGATCGCGATGATGCTGATTGCCGAGCCCGAGGTCATGATCGCCGACGAGCCGACCTCCGCGCTCGACGTGACCGTTCGCCTCGAAGTGCTGAGCTTGCTTGACGAACTGGTGACGCGCCGCAATCTCGGCCTGATCCTGATCAGCCACGACCTCAATCTGGTCCGTCGTTTCTGCGACCGCGTCGTCATCATGTATGCAGGGCGCATCGTCGAAACGGTGGCCGCATCGCAACTTGGAGAAGCCAAGCACCCGTACACGAGAGGGCTGTTGGCATCTCTGCCGTCGATCGACCGCAAGGTGTCGCGCCTGCCGACGCTAAAGCGTGATCCTTCCTGGGCAAACGTGGCGGAAAAGATCTGATGATCGACCTGCGCGATCTTGTTGTCCGCCTCGGCTCACCGCGACAAGCGGTGGTCAAACGCATAAGCTTCTCGGTCGAGACCGGCGGCAGCTACGGCCTCGTCGGCGAATCCGGGTGCGGCAAGTCGACGGTGCTGCGCGCCATCTCCGGCCTCAACCCGGACTATCGTGGCGAGATCGAGATCGGTGGCAAGGTTCTGAGCCCTGTCCGCGCCAAGGAATTCTACCGCTTGGTGCAGATGGTGTTTCAGGACCCTTACGGCTCATTGCATCCGCGCAAGACAATCGGCGCGCAGTTGCTTGAGCCATTGCGCAACCAGGGCTTGGCGCGCTCGCGTGAAGCGGTGTTCGAGGCGCTGACGTCGGTCGGACTCAATCCCGAACTGCGGTATCGTTTCCCGCATCAGCTCTCGGGTGGCCAGCGGCAGCGGGTCGCCATCGCGCGGGCCCTCATCCTTGAACCACAAGTGCTGCTGCTCGACGAGCCAACGTCGGCCCTCGACGTGTCGGTTCAGGCGGAAATCCTGAACCTGCTCAACGAATTGCGCGAGAAGCGGGGGCTGACCTATCTGCTGGTCAGCCATGATCTCGCTGTGATCGCGCATATGTGCGACCGCGTAGGCGTGATGCAGGCTGGCCAGATCGTCGAAGAGGTCGAGGCGGACAGGCTCCGAGCCGGCACGCTTGAGCATCCCTATTCGAAGCTGCTTCTGGCAGCGAGCCAGCAATATGGAAGCGCGAAGGATGAGCCGCAAGCGATGGACGGAGCCGCATAAATGAAGATCACAGCCATCGAAACCTACCTGATGCAGGTCGGCGGGCCGGGCGAGGTCAAAAGCAAGGCGTCAACCAAACATTATGAGGGAGGGAATTTTGGCGGCTCGCGCAACTGGCTGTTCGTGCGCATACTTACAGATGAGGGCATCCATGGCGTAGGCGAGTGTTCCGGGTGGCCCCGCGTCATCGAGACGGCGATCAAGGATCTCGCGCCGATGCTCATCGGCGAAGACCCGGCACATATCGACCGTCTCTGGCACAAGATGCTGGCTTCCATGATGGGGCACGGCATGCTGGGAACGGTTGGCGGCGGTGCGTTGACCGGTATCGAGATGGCGCTTTGGGATATCAAGGGCAAGGCGCTTGGACAGCCGGTCTGGAACCTGCTCGGCGGCAAGTTCCGCGACCGGATTCGTGTCTACGGCCATGCTAAGGATGCCGGCAAGGCCGACCGGCTGCTGGCGCTCGGCTACACTGGCATCAAGGTCGGTTTTACCGGCACGGTCGACCTGGATCTTGTCGCCTCCATACGCGATCACATTGGCCCCAAAGTCGATCTGATGGTCGACGCGCACGGGCCCTCCTGGATGACGACACAGGACGCGATAGCCGTCGGCCGGGAGTTGGAGAGCCTGGACCTCCTGTTTTACGAAGATCCCGTGGCGCCAGAGGATCTCGATGCGCTGGCGCGCGTCAGGGACGCCGTCAACGTTCCGCTTGCGGCAGGCGAGCGCGTCAGCACCATCTGGGGTATCCAACCCTACATCGAGCGTGGTCTCGTCGATGTCATCCAACCCGACACCGGCCGCGCCGGCGGCATCACCCAGATGCGCAAGATGGCGGCGATAGCCGAAGGCCACTACATCACCATGGCACCTCATTCGGGATCGCTAGGCCCGATCGCGGAATTTGCCGCGCTGCATGTGATGGCCACTATCCCCAACGCTCTGATGCTCGAGCGTCTGGAATTCGATTGGGAGGGCCGCGACACGGTCATCACGCCCGCGCCAAAAGTCGTGGACGGGCATATGAAGGTGCCGGATGCTCCGGGGCTTGGCGTCGACATCGTGGTGGAGGAAATTCTCAAATATCCCAGCCGGCGCAATGTGCGGGAAATCAGTCCCGATAACGGCACCGCCTACGCCCTCGGTACCGCGAGCGAGGTGCCATACTTTCAGACCCGATTCGAACGGCGGCAGAGGCTGCGGATCAATCGCTAGGATTGATGATGTTGGCTGGTTGGCACGACGATATCAGTGGTGGCAGATAGGCGAGGCGCAAACGTTGAGATGATTTCGATGGTTTTCGAGACAAGGCCGTCAAGCTTCGCCGACCAGGTCTACGGACGAATACTCGATGAGATACTGAGCGGCGCGTTTGCCCCGGGCAGCCGCCTGCCTGGGGAGAACGACCTCAGCGAACGCTTCGGTGTGTCACGGCCGGTGGTACGCCAGGCGCTGGCGCGGCTTAACGCCGACGGTCTGGTGGAAGCGCGGCGCGGCAGCGGCACCTATGTTTTGAGCCGCCCGTCCGACAATCTGACCGATGTCACGAACCTGACCGACGTATCACGCTTCCTTCGCTACCAGGAATTGCGGCTGTCAATCGAAGGTGAGGCTGCGGCACTGGCTGCTGCCCGGAGAACCGAGAAGGCTTTGTCCGACATTGCGCGGGCACACGAACGATTTGCGCAGCAGATCGGCCATGGGACCTTCGATCCGGAAAGCGATCGCGCCTTCCACCTCGCAATACTCGATGCCACTGGAAACGAGTTCTTTCGTGGCGCTCTGGAGGGCAATGGCGTCGCGCTTAGCGACTTCATGGGGATATCCCTATCAATAACCCGCTCGGGATCGACCGATCGCGCGCGCAAGGTGGTCTCCGAACATACCGATATCCTGGAGGCGATCCGCATGCGAGACGCAGTGTGGGCAAGGGCGGCGATGGAACAGCACATCATCCATGCGCGACGGCGGCTGACCGACCGAACCCTCGATCCATAACAGGCACACTCCGATTCAATAGCGGGCTCGACTGGGATTTACGCTGCGTGGAACAGCCGGACCGGTTCGGTACTTGTCGCGGCTGCCGGCGATCCACAGCCACCCAGAAGGAAAAACTTGCAAGTGAAATAGTAATATATTACTGTATCACAGCGCGCCGATGGCTGAAGGTTGCGCTCAAGCATGCAGCGGGAGGCTGCATTAAGGGAGGAACAGCGAATGAAACTAACGACCGCAACACTGTTGGCGTTCGCGTCGATGACCATGCTGGCAAGCCCGGCTTTCGCCCAGGACAAGAACGTTACCGTGGTGCTCACCGAGGTTCTCGAAGTGGTCGACCCGTGCATGGCCGCCCGCTCCGACGTGGGTCGTGTGGTGCTGCAGAACGTCTCGGAGACGCTTACGGAGTTCGATCCGGGCACCAGCAAGCTGCTGCCGCGCCTTGCGACCGAATGGGAACAGGTGAACGATACGACCTGGCGTTTCAAACTGCGCCCCGGTGTCAAATTCCATGATAGCTCGACACTCGATCCTGCCGATATCGAATTCTCCTTGAAGCGGAACAAGACCGCGGCGCTGGGCTGCGAGGTCGGCGCGAAATATTTCGGCGCGACCGAGTTCACCACCAAGGCGATCGACGACACGACCGTCGAAGTGACCAGCAACCCGGGATCGCCTATCCTGCCGCTGCTTCTCTCGATCCTGCCGATCCAGCCGAGCGAAGACCCTGTCGACAAATTCACCACCACGCCGAACGGCACCGGCCCTTACAAGTTTGCCGCATGGGATGTCGGCCAGAGTGCCACCCTTGTTCGCAACGACGATTACTGGGGCGAGAAACCCGTCGTCGAGAAGGCGACATATTTGTTCCGCACCGACGCGGCGGTAGCCGCAGCCATGGTGCTTGCCGGCGAAGCCGATATCGCACCGAACATCGCCGTCCAGGACGCAACCAATCCGGAGACGGACCTGAGCTATCCCAACTCGGAAACCTCAACGCTGCGTATCGACGCGACACTACCGCCGATGAACGACAGGCGGGTTCGCGAGGCACTGAATCTCGCCATCGACCGCAATGCGATGATTGGTACCGTCTTTGCGCCCGGGGTGGTCCCGGCGACCCAGCAGGTGCCGCCGACGACCATCGGTTTCAACAAGGATTTGAAACCCTGGCCCTACGACCTTGAAAGGGCAAAGAAGCTTCTTGCGGAAGCAAAAGCCGATGGCGTGCCTGTCGAAACCGAAATTCAGATGGTCGGGCGCATCAACATCTACCCGAATGCGACGGAAGTTATGGAAGGCATTCAGGCAATGCTGCTCGAAGCGGGCTTCAACGCGACGCTGCAGATGTTCGAAGTCGGCGAATGGAACCGGTATTTCGTCAAGCCCTATCCCGAACCGCGCACGCCGAATCTGGTGCAGTGCCAGCACGATAATGCCAAGGGTGATCCTGTTTTCACCGCCTTCGTCAAACATCATACCGAAGGTGCGCATTCGGCGATGTCGGATCCGGAGACGGACAAGCTGATCACGGAAGCAACCGCAGCCAGCGGCGACGAACGCACGGCGCTGTGGGAAAAACTGTTCGCCCATGTCAACGACGAATACATAGCCGACATCCCGCTCTTCTACATGGTGGGTTTCTCGCGCGTCGGACCCCGGCTCGACTTCAAGCCGACAATCGCGACCAACAGCGAACTGCAACTCTCGCAGATACGCTTCAAGGCACAATAAAAGCACACGTGTCCGGACGGGACCGGTTCCCGTCCGGACATGCCAACCTGGAGCCTTATTGTGGGCAGCTTCGTTCTCAAGCGCAGCCTCTACAGCATCATTTCGCTGGTCGGATTGCTGGTGCTTGTCTTTTTCCTCTCGCGCCTGACGGGCGATCCAGCGGCGCTCTACCTGCCGGTCGACGCGCCGGCCAGCGTGCGCGAGGCCTTCCGGGAGGCGCGGGGGTTGAACGATCCGTTGATCGTGCAGTTCGGCGATTTCGTGTGGAATCTGCTGCACTTCGACTTCGGGGAATCGCTGCGCCGCCAGCGCCCGGCATTCGACGTCGTGCTGGAGGCATTCCCGTGGACGCTGTGCCTTGCGGCGATCACCATGTCCCTGGTTCTGCTCGGTGCGGTGGTCCTGGGATCGCTGGCCGCCATGAACGTCGGTAAATCCTTCGATCGCATCTCTTCGGTGATTTCCCTCGCCGCTGCAAGCGCACCCGACTTCTGGGTTGCCCTGATGGCGATCTTCTTATTCGCCGTTGCACTGGGCTGGGTCCCGACCTCTGGAACCGGCACGCCCTGGCACTGGATCCTGCCGGTGGCGGTACTGTTCATTCGTCCCTTCGGCCTGATCCTGCAAGTGGTGCGCGGCTCAATGATCACTGCGCTGTCGTCGGCCTATGTGAAGACGGCGCGCGCCAAGGGTGTACGCCAGCGCGCCATCACCTTCGTGCATGCGCTGCGCAACGCCATGCTGCCAGTGATCACCGTTGCCGGCGACCAGGCCGCCGGCCTGCTGAACGGCGCGGTCGTTGTCGAATCGGTGTTCGGCTTTCCCGGCATCGGCAAGCTGATGATCGATTCCATTCTGCAGCGAGATTTTGCCGTGGTGCTGGCCGCCATCATGATCACCTCACTCGCCATCTTCATCATGAACCTGCTCATCGACCTCGCTTATGCGCTGCTCGATCCGCGTATCCGGTACTAGAACGTGGCCGACACCCAAACTCCGACATTAGCCGAAACGCACAGCCCACCTGGCTGGCTGCGCCTGCTGTGGGCCGACAAGTATGCGACGGTCGCCGCGGTATTCCTGCTGTTTGTCGTGGCAATGGCGATATTTGGACCGTCGCTGTTCGCCGACCTGTCGAGCAAGGTGAATTTTCGCGGGCGCAACCTGGCGCCGTTCCAGTTCGAACATGGCTGGCTGATGATCCTGGGTGCGGACAGCCTCGGCCGGCCGATCCTGGCACGCATCCTGGTCGCCGCGCAGAACACCATGACAATCGCGTTCTTCGCCGTGCTCGCCGCCGGAATCGTCGGCGGCTCGCTCGGATTGATCGCCGGCTACTCGCGCAAACTCGTCTCCGACGTGATCATGCGGCTGGCGGACGTGATCATGAGCTTCCCGTCTCTGCTGCTCGCGGTGATCGTGCTCTACATGCTGAAGCCGGCGCTCGGCAATCTGGTGCTGGTGCTCGCCATCACGCGAATACCGGTCTATCTGCGCACCACGCGCGCCGAGGTGCTCGAGATCCGCGAACGGATGTTCGTGCAGGCAGCGAAGGTGATGGGAGCATCAACCTGGCGCATCACCTTCCTGCATATCCTGCCAATGGTGCTGCCGACGCTGCTGACGATCGCGACACTGGATTTCGCCTTCGTCATGCTGGCGGAAAGCTCCCTGTCCTTCCTCGGCATTGGTATCCAGCCGCCGGAAGTGACCTGGGGCCTGATGGTGGCGCAAGGGCGGCCTTACATGGCCCAGGCCTGGTGGCTGTCCTTCTGGCCGGGCTTGATGATCGTGCTCACAACAATGTCGCTCAACCTTCTGTCCAATTGGTTGAGAACCGTGCTCGACCCTGCCCAGCGCTGGCGCCTTGAGGGCAGCAAGGAGACGGCAAATGTCTGACCATGTGCTGCAAGTCTCCAATCTCTCGGTCGAATTCGACACCGGCGGGCGGCGCGTCAAGGCCGTGCGCGATGTCAGCTTCCACCTCGACCGGGGGGAAACACTGGCCATCCTGGGCGAAAGCGGCTCGGGCAAGTCGGTGTCCGCCTCGGCGGTGATGAACCTGATCGACTGCCCGCCGGGACATATCACTTCGGGCGCGATCACCTACCGCGGCCGCGACTTGCTGAACATGTCCGAAGCCGAGCGGCGCGAGATCAACGGACGCAAGATCGCTATGATCTTCCAGGACCCGCTGGCCCATCTCAATCCGGTCTATCCGGTTGGCTGGCAGATTGCCGAGGCGATGCGCGTGCACGGGATGCCGGCTGACCAAGCCAACCGCCGCGCGGTCGAACTGATGGAGCGGGTCGGCATCAATAATCCGCAGAAGCGCGCAAAAGCCTATCCGCACCAGTTCTCCGGAGGCCAACGGCAACGCCTGATGATTGCAATGGCCCTGGGCTATGATCCCGACGTACTGATCGCCGACGAGCCGACTTCGGCGCTCGACGTGACAGTACAGGCTCAAATTCTGAAACTCCTGCAGCAGTTGCGCGACGAGACCGGCATGGGCCTGCTGATGATCACGCACGACCTTGGTGTCGTGGCCGAGATGGCAGATCGCGTGATCGTGATGAACTCGGGCCAGGTCGTGGAGGCGGGTACGACGCGTGATGTCTTCAAGTCACCGAAGCATCCCTACACGCAGAAGCTTATCGGCGCGGTGCCTGGGCAGGGCGGTATCCGCACCGGAAAGATTGGCGAGGAAGCGCCGATCCTGAAGGTCGAAAAGCTGAACAAGCATTTCGGCGAATACCACGTTCTGCGCGATGTCTCCTTCGACCTGAAGGCAGGTGAGACGGTCGCAGTCGTCGGCGAATCTGGATCGGGCAAATCGACCACCGCGCGCGCCATCCTGCGCCTTGACGATCCCGACAACGGCCAAGTCATCTACAACGGCCGCGACCTGCTCGCGATGAACGAGAAAGAGGTCTTCAAGCTGCGCCGCGATATCCAGATGATTTTTCAGGATCCGACGCAATCGCTCAATCCGCGCATGCCGGTTTACAAGATCATTTCGGAGGCCTGGAGCATCCATCGCGACATTCTGCCGAAGGATAGGTGGCGCGAGCGGGTCCTCGAACTGCTTGACCTTGTCGGACTGAAGCCGGAGCACGCAGACCGCTACCCGCATCAATTCTCCGGTGGGCAACGCCAGCGCATCGCGATCGCCCGGGCGCTTGCGGTCGAGCCGCGCATCATCATCTGCGACGAAGCCGTTTCGGCGCTCGACGTCTCGGTGCAGGCACAGGTCATCAAGCTGCTCGACAGCCTGCGTACCAGGCTTGGAGTCGCCTACATCTTCATTGCCCATGACCTGCCGGTCGTGCGCGATTTTGCCGACCGGGTCGTGGTGATGAAGGATGGGATCATTGTCGAGTCCGGCGACGTCGAGCAGATTTTCGAGCGCCCCGCCCACCCCTATACCCAAGCCTTGCTTGCCGCGAGCCTGGAGCCGGATCCCGACGCCCGGGATGCGTGGCGTGCCGCGCAAGCAACTGTCCAGCCGAGTGTACAATGAGCAAGATCGATATCCTTGTCGTCCAGAACATTCTACCCGAACAGATGGCGGTACTGGATCGAACCTACGCGCTGCATCGCTACGACCAGGTGCAGGATAAAGCCGCGCTGCTTGGCCAAGTGGCTGACAAGGTTCGCGGTGTTGTCACCACCGGCGGCAAAGGGTTTGCGGCGGCCCTCCTGGAACAGCTTCCCAAACTTGAGATCGTCGCTTCGTCCGGGGTGGGTACCGACACAATCGACGTCGCCGCCTGCAAGGCGCGCGGCGTACCGGTGACCAATACGCCCGACGTACTGAACGATGACGTTGCCGACCTCGGTATAGGCCTGATCATTTCGGCACTACGCCAGATGCCAAAGGGACATGAATATGTGCGCTCCGGCGAGTGGGCGAAATACGGCATGATGGGGTTCACCAGCACGCTGACAGGCAAGACGCTGGGGATCGTCGGACTCGGCCGGATCGGCAAGGAATTGGCCCGCCGGGCCGAGGCACTGAAGATGCGCATCGCCTATACCGGACGCAGCCGACAGGCCGTCGACTATGATTTCCACGAGACGGTGAACGAACTGGCCAAGGCATCGGACGTATTGGCGCTGACCTGTCCGGGGGGCGAGGCGACGCGCAACCTGATCGGCCCGAAGGAGCTGGAAGCGCTTGGCTCCAAAAGCTGGCTGGTCAATCTGTCGCGCGGTTCGGTGGTCGACGAGCCGGCACTGATCAAGGCACTGCGCGAAGGCACGATCCGTGGTGCTGCACTCGATGTATATGCCAATGAACCGCACGTCAGCCCGGCGCTCTCCAATCAGCCGAACGTCGTTCTCTACCCGCATCATTCAAGCGGCAGCATCGAGACCCGCACCGCGATGTCGCAACTCGTCGTCGACAATCTGGCCGCGCATTTCGCCGGCAAGCCGCTGCTGACACCCCTGTCCTGATTCAATCATTCAAGAGTACATCATGCCATCCACTCTCCCCAGGACCAAGAAGCCGGAAGATCTGCGCTCGGCCCGCTGGTTCGGCCCTGACGATCTGCGCAGCTTTGGCCATCGCTCCCGCATCATGCAGATGGGTTACGCCCCTGCCGACTGGGCGGGCAAGCCGATCATCGCGATTGTCAACACCTGGTCGGACCTCAATCCGTGCCACGCGCATTTCAAGCATCGGGTCGACGATGTTAAGCGAGGCGTTCTGCAGGCCGGAGGCTTCCCCGTCGAGATGCCTGCGGTGACGTTGTCGGAAAGCTTCATGAAGCCGACGACCATGCTCTACCGCAACCTGCTTGCGATGGAGGTCGAGGAGCAGCTTCGCTCGCATCCCATCGACGGCGCCGTGCTGATGGGCGGCTGCGACAAGACCACGCCGGCATTGATCATGGGCGGACTCAGCGCAGGACTGCCGATGATCTACTTACCGGCTGGTCCGATGCTGCGTGGCAACTATGCCGGCAAGCAGCTAGGGTCCGGTTCGGACGCTTGGAAATACTGGGACGAACGCCGCGCAGGAAACATCACCGACGCGCAATGGCTCGGCCTTGAGACCGGCATCGCCCGCTCTTACGGCCACTGCATGACCATGGGCACGGCGTCAACGATGACGGCGATCGCCGATTCGATGGGGCTCACCATTCCCGGCGCGTCGTCGATCCCGGCGCCGGATGTCAACCACATCCGCATGTCCGCAGAATGCGGCCGCCGCATCGTCGATATGGTCTGGGAAGAATTGACGCCTGAGAAAATCGTGACGCCGGCGAGCGTGCGCAACGCCGGTACGGTGGCGATGGCCACTGGCTGCTCCACTAACGCGGTCGTGCATATGCTCGCCATGGCGCAGCGCGCGCGCGTCGATTTCACGCTGGACGACCTCGACGCACTGGGCCGCACGACGCCGCTGATCGCCAACATCCGGCCATCGGGCAAGGACTATCTCATGGAGGATTTCTTCTACGCGGGCGGTTTGCTGGGCCTGATGCGCCAGCTCGGCGACAAACTCGACCTGTCGGCGATGACCGTCGCCGGTATCACGCTTGGCGAGGCGATCGAAGGCGCGCCCGTCTACAACGATGACGTCATCCGAACGCTGGACAATCCGGTCTATCACGAGGGTTCGTTGGCTGTCCTGCGCGGCAATCTCGCTCCCGACGGCGCCGTGATAAAGCCTGCCGCATGTGATCCGCGCTTTCACGTGCACACAGGCCCGGCGCTTGTGTTCGACAGCTACCCTGAAATGAAAAAAGCAATCGACGACGAGAACCTCGACGTGACACCGGACCATGTGATGTTGCTGCGCAACGCCGGCCCGCTGGGCGGGCCGGGCATGCCGGAATGGGGCATGCTGCCGATGCCGAAGAAACTGGTGCAGCAGGGCCACCGCGACATGTTGCGTATTTCAGATGCCCGCATGAGCGGCACCAGCTATGGCGCCTGTGTTCTGCACGTCTCGCCGGAATCGCATATCGGCGGACCGTTGGCGCTGCTTAAAACTGGCGACATGGTGTCGATCAACCTGCCGGAACGGCGCATCGACATGCTGGTAAGCGAAGAGGAGATCGCCGCCCGCCGTGCCGCCTGGATCCGGCCACCGGACAAATTCGAGCGCGGTTATGGCTGGATGTTCGGCAAGCATGTGAGCCAGGCCGACAAAGGCTGCGATTTCGACTACCTCGCCCCCACCTTCGGCAAGACCGCCGGCGAACCAGATATATTCTGATCGGAGTAGATGATGTCCACGGAACTCGATCCGCGAACGCGGGAGAAATTGTCGCGCGTCAGCGTGGCCACGCTATCCACCGCGTTGTTCAAGCGCGGCTTGCGAAACCAGACGATTCAGGACGTGCATCCTGTCGGCAGGAAGGGCCGCAACATGGTGGGCCCGGCCTTCACGTTGCGCTACATCCCGGCGCGCGAGGATTTGAACGGCATCGAGGTGTTCAAGAACCCCGAGCACCCGCAGCGTACAGCGATCGAAGCCTGCCCGCCCGGCGCGGTGCTAGTGATCGACAGCCGCAAGAACCCGCGCGCCGCATCCGCCGGCTCCATCCTGATCACCCGTCTGATGGTCCGCGGCGCGGCCGGCGTTGTAACCGATGGCGGGTTCCGCGACAGCCCCGAGATCGCCGCGCTGGATATGCCTGCCTACCATAACCGGCCGGCGGCGCCGACCAACCTGACGCTGCACCAGGCACTCGACCACAACGTCCCGATCGGCTGCGGCGATGTGGCCGTCTGGCCTGGCGACGTGATGGTCGGTGACGACGAGGCCGTCATCGTCGTTCCCGCCGGCATTGCCGACGAGATCGCCGATGAGGCTGTGGAGATGACGGCCTTCGAGGACTTCGTCACCGAGCAGGTTGTCGCCGGCAAGACGATCATTGGGCTCTATCCCGCAACCAATCCGCAAACCCTGACGGATTTCACCGCCTGGCGCGCAAGAAACGGACGCTGAGAAAATGCTTTCCCCACAAGAACTCAAGACCCGGATCGGATCCGGCCTACTCTCCTTTCCCGTCACGTCGTTCGACAGCGAGGACCGTTTCGACCCGAAGGCCTACAAGGCGCATATCGAGTGGCTTTCAAGCTACCCGGCGGCGGGGTTGTTCGCCGCTGGCGGGACCGGTGAACTCTTTTCGCTGCGGCCACGGGAAGTCGTCGACGCCGTAAAAGCTGCGAAAGCCGTGTCGGGCGACGTGCCGATCCTCTCGGGCTGCGGCTATGGCACCGCCATTGCGGTCGATCTGGCGAAGGAAGCGGAGGCCGCCGGCGCCGACGGATTGCTGCTTTTGCCGCACTACCTCACCGAAGCGCCGATGGCCGGTGTTTATGCACATGCCAAGGCGGTATGTCAGTCGGTCAAGATGGGTGTCATCTTCTACAACCGCGCCAATTCGCGGCTCGACGCGGACATGCTCGCCAAGCTTGCCGACGAGTGCCCGAACCTCATCGGCTTCAAGGATGGCACCGGCGACATCAACACGGTGCGCCGGATCGTCTCTACCCTCGGCGACCGGCTGACCTATGTCGGAGGCATGCCGACGCATGAACTGTTCGCGGAAGCCTACAACGCAGCGGGTGTCACCACCTACTCCTCCGCCGTGTTCAATTTCGTACCCGATCTTGCCCTTGCGTTTTTCAACGCCATGCGCAAGGGCGATCGCGCAACGATGGAACGGCTGCTCAAGGATTTCTTCTATCCGTTCATGGATATACGCGACCGTGTGCCGGGTTATGCCGTGTCGGCGATCAAGGCCGGTGTCCGATTGCGCGGTTTTGCGGCAGGCAAGGTGCGCACGCCCCTGATGGATCTGAAGCCCGATGAGGAAGCGATGCTTGCCGATCTCGTAAAACGGCAGGGCTAGGCGAGGAAATAGTGCGGATATGCAGCCCTCATCTGGTCAACGGCGCGGAGTGTATCGCTGAGATGGGTTCTGACGGTTTCTCTTGCACGCTGCGGATCGCCGGCCCTGACTGCGGCGATCCAGGCCGTATGTTCGGCGATGACGCGTTCAGCCTTGCCCGGATAGATGTTGATCGAGCGCATGCGATCGACATTGCCGCTGCGGGCTTGGACGATGTCCCAGAGTTCGCCCTGGCCGACGGCCTCGAACAGCAAGGCATGGAACTGCTGGTCAGACGGGCGGATTGCTCGGGCGTCATTGGTGTGGAGCCAGTTGGCACGCATTTCTTCGATGGTCTCCTCTGCCGGCCGGAGATCATAACGGGACGGGTTGGACGCCAGCGTATGGGCGACTTCGCATTCGAGCGCGATGCGCAGGAACTGCGATCGGTGAGCCTGTTCGACGTCGATGAGCGACACCAAAGTTCCGGACTGCGGATACACGTCGATCAGTCCTTGTTGCTCGAGCTGCAGCAAGGCTTCGCGGATCGGGGTCTGGCTGACGCCGAAGCGTTCGGCGAGCGCCGCGCGCGAAAGCGCGGTGCCGGGTTCGAGGTGCAGCGAGATGATGTCGGCGCGCAGCAAGCTGACGATCTGGCCGACGACGGGCTGCCTCCTGTCGAGGCGGTCCACCTTGAGATTTTCTCGTGTCAGCATATTGCTCCCTGTTCCGGCCACCAGGCCGTGCTAGAAAAACTAATATATTAGAACATAGAAGGAGGCGATAGTGGTCGCTCAGACATCAGCAAAACTTCACCAGAATTTTGTCGGCGGTGAATGGATCGGCAGTGATGGGGCCGAAAACATAAATCCGTCGAATACCGCGGAGGTCGTGGGCATCTACGCTCGCGCCACCGCCGACGAAACGAGACAAGCCATTGCCGCAGCAAAGGCTGCCTTTCCGGCCTGGTCGCGCAGCGGCATACTCGAGCGCCACGCCATCCTGCGCAAAACGGCGGACGAAATCCTCGAGCGCAAGACGGAACTTGGCGAATTGCTGAGCCGGGAAGAGGGCAAGACACTCGCTGAGGGAATCGGCGAGGTGACGCGCGCCGCGCAGATTTTCGATTTCTTCGCCGGCGAAGTGTTGCGGCTGGCGGGCGAGGTACTGCCGAGCACGCGGCCAGGCGTCGGCGTCGAGATCACCCGTGAACCGGTTGGCGTTGTCGGCATCATCACGCCATGGAATTTTCCGATCGCCATACCGAGTTGGAAGATCGCTCCGGCGCTGGCCTACGGCAATACCGTCGTCATCAAGCCGGCGGACTTGGTGCCTGGCTGCACCTGGGCGGTCGTTGACATCCTGCAGCGGGCCGGCCTGCCCAAGGGCGTCCTCAATCTGGTCATGGGCCGCGGATCTGTCGTCGGGCAACAGATGCTCGACAGCAAGGACATCAATGCTATCACCTTCACCGGCTCGGTCGGCACGGGAAAGCAGGTTGCGCTTGCCTCTGTCGAAGTCGGGCGCAAGTTCCAACTGGAGATGGGTGGCAAGAACCCCACCGTCGTGCTGGATGACGCGGATCTGGGCATTGCGGTGGAGACCGTCGCACAGTCGGCATTCTTCTCGACCGGCCAGCGCTGCACTGCCTCCTCGCGCGTGATCGTCACTGAGGCAATCCACGACAGATTTGTGGCCGCCCTGGCGGAGCGGACGCAAAAGCTCCGGGTCGGTGATGCGCTCGCCAAGGATACCGAGATCGGGCCCGTCGTGAATGCAAGCCAGCTGAAACAGGACACCGATTATATCGAAATCGGCAAAAAGGAAGGCGCCAGACTGGTGGCCGGTGGTGAACTGCTGAAGCGGGATACGGAAGGTTTCTACCTGCAGCCAACGCTTTTCACCGAGGCAACCAACGATATGCGCATCAGCCGGGAGGAAATCTTCGGGCCCGTCGCATCCATCATTCGGGTGAAAGACTACGAAGAGGCTCTGGCGACCGCCAACGATACCGAATTCGGCCTTTCGGCCGGCATCGTTACCACCTCACTGAAATATGCAACGCATTTCAAGCGTAATGCGGAAGCCGGCATGGTCATGGTCAATGTGCCGACCGCCGGCGTCGACTTTCACGTGCCGTTCGGCGGCCGCAAGGGATCGAGCTACGGCTCACGCGAGCAGGGCAAATATGCCGCCGAATTCTTCACCATCGTCAAAACAGCCTACACAGCGGCGGGTTAGGGCGGCGGACCGGCAGTGGCGCAAGCCGCCTGATCGCGCCGATGCGCATCTTTGAAGAGGCACGCGCAGATGAACCGGGGGGACCAGCACACAGCCGTGTTGGTCCTGCAAGGACTCGATTGTGGGCTGACCTCGCCGCCTTCCGCCTGGCTTCCGACGGATCAGCAGACCCATCAGAAGCCAGTTTCACGCAAACGACTATCGGAGTTGAACTTGGCCCGGATACCTGAAACCACTCTGTATCGGTCGCTTGCCGATCTCTTTACGGCCGCCGGAATGGAGGCCGACAAAGCCTCCGTCGTCGCCGAAGTGCTGATCGAGGCCGACAAGATCGGGCATACGACCCATGGCACCGGGCTGGCCGCCAGCTATATCGATGCCTTGAAATCAGGCGAGATGCTCGGTGCCGGCAACGTGAAGGTTGTCGCCGACAGGGGCGCTTGCATCACTTGGGACGGCAACAAGCTGCCTGGTCCATGGCTGGTGCGTGAAGCCCTCGATCTGGCATGCGAACGGGTCAAGATGCATGGCGTCGTGACCGTCGCGATCGGGCGCAGCCACCACACCGGAGCGCTCGGTGCCTACATGAAACGCATCACGGACAAAAACTTGATCGCACAGATAAGTTGCTCGACGGCGTCGGCGGCGCGGATGGCGCCATTCGGCGGAACGACGCCGGTCCTGACGCCCAATCCGATGGCGATCGCGTTTCCGACAGCCACGGATCCGATCGTGATTGACGTAAGCGCGTCGATTACGACGACGACGATGACCCGCCAATTGGCCGATGCGAACAAACGCTACCCGGAAAAGTGGGGCCTGACCGCGAAGGGCGAGCCAACCGACGATCCGCAGGAGGTCGTCTCGCGCGGCGGCACGCTGATGCCGCTGGGCGGCTCAGACAAGGGCTACAAGGGATTTGGCCTGGCGCTTGGAGTGGATATTCTGAGCCAGGGACTGTCGGGAGTGGGCCGCGCCGACAAGCAGTCGCCCATGACGTTATCCGTCTTCATCCAGGTGATCGATCCCGCGGCATTCGCAGGCCCGGAGGAGTTCATTCGCCAGTCCACGCACACGGCTGAACTATGCCGTGACAATCCGCCCGCGCCGGGTGTGAAGGGCGTGCGCGTTCCGGGAGACAGCGCGGCGAACCTTCGCCGCCGAGCCGAGGCCGACGGCGTCGTCGTCGACGACGCCGTGATCGCCGAACTCAGCAAGCGGGCGAGCGCACTCAATGTGAACTGGCTGTAGTGCCGATGGGTTTCAGCCAGCGGCGGATGTTGACCGGCGCTTTGCTGATGCTGGTTGCCTCGGTCGCCGCTGTCTTCGACGCTGTCGTGGTCAAGCTGATCGCCGGTGAGGTTCATCCGTTCGAGATTGTTTTCTTCCGCAATCTCTTCAGCATGCTTGCCTTGATGCTGATTTTGCGTGGTGGCGAATGGAGCCTCAGCGGAAATGGGCTGTGGGGCTACCATATTGCGCGCGCATGGCTGAAGCTCTTCGCTCTCGCGGCAGCCTTTTTCGCTGTAGCGCAATTGCCGCTTGCCACCGCGACAGCCATCGCATTCACCACGCCCATCTTCACGGTGCTCGGCTCGATCCTGCTTCTCAGGGAGCCCGCGAAGATCGCCCGGCTGGTCGGTCTTGTGCTGGGCTTTCTCGGTGTGGTCGTCGTCGTGCGGCCAACTTCGATGGCACTGGGCATCGGCGCCGTGCTGGCTCTTGCTTCGGCGGTTGCCCTCTCCGCGGTGATGCTCCTGCTGAAGGTTTCGTCCAGCCGCGACCAAGGCAAGCGGGTCGTGTGGCTGAATCTGGTGATCATCGTTCCGACGGCGTTGGCCCTCTGCCTGCCCTTCTGGTCGTGGCCCAGTTTGCCTGCTCTCGGTCTTATGGCCTTGCAGGGCATTGGCGGCTTGCTGGCGCAGCTTTCCGTCACCAAGGCGCTGCGGCTGGCAGACGCATCGTCGCTGGTTGTTGTCGACTTCGTGCGACTGCCATTGTCGCTGATGCTTGGCATGATGTTGTTTGCCGAGCCTATCGATTCCGGCACATTGCTGGGCGGCGGGCTAATCCTGGTTGCGCTTCTGTTGCTGTTGCGCGAGGCTCGCCGCGAGCCTCTGTAGGGTCATTATGACCCTGTCCGCGCAACTCGGATATGCGCATCAACCTCTATCCAGAACCAAATCGCCCAGGAATTCGCTCTGGGCGCTTCTTGCTTCCATCTTGATGAAATCGGTAAGCGCCTGGATACGAGGGGCAGTGGCCAGATCCTGGTGGCATACGCACCAATAATCGCGCTCGAGAAAGACCTCGCGCGCCATCACCGGCACCAGGTCGGGATAGGGAGATGCGATGAAATTGGGCAGTACGCACAGGCCGATACCACTCAATGTCGCGTGAAGCTGTGCGTGAATGCTCGAACTCTGATATGAGGCGCGCAGGCCGGGCATAATCTCCCGATGATAGTCCAGGCCCGGGGTGAAGATCATATCCTCGATGTAGCCGATAAGACGATGCGCGAGCAGATCCTCGCGCCTTTCGATCGGCGGATGGCTTTCGAGATAGGCACGAGAGCCATAGATGAAGAGCCGGTAGGTGGTGATCTTCTCATAGTGGTAGAAATCTGTTCGCGGCGAAGTCAGCGTGATTGACATGTCCGCTTCGCGCCTCGAGAGCGACACGATCTGCTGGATCGTCACGAGTTCGATTGCCAGGTTTGCGTGCGAGCGCGCGAAGCGTGGGAGCCGGTCAGCCAGGAAGAAATTTCCAAATCCTTCAAGCGTGCTAAGGCGCACGACACCAGCCACCTGAGAGGCACCGCTCGACGCTTCGGAGCGGAAGTTGGTGGCTTCCCGCTCGATCGATTCGGCCGATTCGACAAGCCGCTCACCAATCGCAGTAAGCATATAGCCGCGCGGGTTGCGCTCGAACAGCCGCGTCGCCAAGGCCTGCTCGAGCCGGTCAATCCGACGCGAGACGGTGGCGTGATTGGTGCGCAACTGGCGTGCCGCGGCAGACAACTGGCCGTTGCGCGCTACAGCGAGGAAGAACTGGAGGTCGTCCCAGGTAAAGCGGCGCATCATCCTGTGCATTTTTGTACGCGACTTGTACAAAAATAACCGTTCTCTCGATCCTGCGTCAATGTTACGGTCTATTGGTGTGCATATTTGTGCGCGGCGCGTCCGTGTCACTATGCGCTATGGAAGCGTTTCGCGGAGGAGCGGCCGCTACCTGAAAGCAATCGGGTTCAGTCGGCTATTCGAGCCGTCGCAGGCAGCCGTCGACATTTCGCCCGGCAGGTTGCCGACAAGGGAGGAAATTACCAGTGAGGCTATCGTACCTCTTATCTGCTGCCTGTCTGGCCGCTACCGCGATCCCCGTTCACGCCGCAGAGATTTCGGACGGCAAGGTCAAAATCGGCATCCTGAACGATCAGTCGGGTGTCTATGCCGATTTCGGTGGCAAATGGTCTTTCGAGGCGGCCAAGATGGCCGTCGAGGATTTCGGCGGCACAGTGCAGGGCGCGCCGATTGAAGTCATCAGTGCCGACCACCAGAACAAACCGGATATCGCCTCCAACATTGCCCGCCAGTGGTACGACACCGAGCAGGTCGATTCGATCATGGAATTGACCACTTCGTCGGTGGCGCTGGCCGTGCAGGGCATCTCGGCCGAGAAGAAGAAAATCGACATCGTCACCGGTGCGGCCTCCAGCGATCTCACCGGCAAGGCGTGCTCGCCCTACGGCTTCCATTGGGCCTATGACACCCATGCGCTGGCAGTCGGCACCGGCGGTGCGCTGGTCAAGCAGGGCGGTGACAGCTGGTTCTTCCTGACCGCCGACTATGCCTTCGGCTATTCGCTGGAGGAGCAGACGTCAAACTTCGTGAAGTCGCAGGGCGGCACGGTCGTCGGCGCGGTGCGACACCCGCTCGCCACGACGGACTATTCCTCCTTCCTGCTGCAGGCGCAGTCGTCGGGTGCCAAGGTCGTCGGCTTCGCCAATGCTGGCCTCGACACGGCCAACTCGATCAAGCAGGCGGCCGAATTCGGCCTCGTCGCCGGCGGCCAACGCCTCGCGGCGCTGCTGTTCACGCTCGCCGAAGTCCATGGCCTCGGCCTCGAGGCGGCGCAGGGCCTGACGCTGACCGAAGGCTTCTACTGGGACCGTGACGACCAGTCGCGCGAATGGGCGAAGAAGTTCATGGAGCGCACCGGCCGCATGCCCAACATGATCCAGGCGGGCACTTATTCGGCGGTCACGCAATATCTGAAGGCGATCGACAAGGCTGGCACCGACGAGACCGAAGCGGTCGCCAAGAACCTCCACGAAATGCCGGTCGAGGACGTGTTCGCCCGCGGGGGCAAGGTCGGGGCGAACGGGCGTATGATCTATGACATGTACCTGATGGAGGTGAAGAAGCCGTCGGAAAGCACCCAGCCCTGGGACTACTACAAGGTGCTGGCCACTATTCCGGGCGACGAAGCCTACATCAAGCCAGCGGAAAGCGGCTGCCCGCTGGTCGCCAAGTGACGGCATCGCCGGCCGCTGCAACGGCGCCGGTCGCCAGTGAAGGAGAGGCGCGGGC
This sequence comes from Mesorhizobium sp. ZC-5, assembly GCF_025753855.1. GTDB lineage: Bacteria > Pseudomonadota > Alphaproteobacteria > Rhizobiales > Rhizobiaceae > Neomesorhizobium. The sequence goes on along the minus strand of NZ_JAOWPT010000010.1, from coordinate 179,059 downwards.
GGTTCTATCCGCCCGTGGCCTCGGTCGTGATTTTGCGGGTTTCGTCGCGGTCAACAATGTCGACCTCGACGTGCATGACGGCAAGATCCACGCGCTGATAGGCCCGAACGGCGCCGGCAAGACCACCGTCTTCAACCTTTTGACCAAATTCCTGACGCCGACCGCAGGCACGATCGAACTGCTCGGCCAGGACATCACTCGCCTGCCGCCGGCCAAGGTGGCGCGCATGGGGCTTGTCCGATCGTTCCAAATTTCGGCGACCTTCCCGCATCTGACCGTTCTCGACAATGTCCGCGTCGCGCTGCAACGACCGGGCGGTCTTGCCGTCCAGTTCTGGCGCTCGCTCTCTTCCCTCGACGCCTTGACGCCCCGCGCCGAGGAACTGCTGCACCAGGTCGGTCTCGACGATGCACGCGACCGGCTGGCCGGCGACCTTTCCTACGGGCGCAAGCGCGTGCTCGAGATCGCCACCACACTGGCACTTGATCCGAAGGTTCTGCTGCTCGACGAGCCAATGGCCGGCATGGGCCACGAGGATGTCGGTACGGTGTCCGAGATCATCCGCACGGTCGCGAAGGACCGTGCGGTGCTGATGGTCGAGCATAATCTCACCGTGGTCGCCGACCTCTGCGACTGGATCACTGTCATGCAGCGCGGCGAGATCCTTGCCGCTGGCGACTACGACACGGTCAGCCGCGATGAGCGCGTCAGGATCGCGTACATGGGGACGGAACATGAATAGCGCCGCCCCGCTTCTTTCGGTCCGGGGCCTCAACGCCTGGTATGGTGAGAGCCACGCGCTGCACGGCGTCGACCTCGACGTTTTTCCGAGCGAGACAGTGACGCTGCTTGGCCGCAACGGCGTCGGCAAGACCACTACCCTGCGCGCCATCATGGGTCTCATCCGCAAGCGCACCGGCAGGATCGACTTCGACGGCAAGGATCTGATGCGCCTGCCTCTGCATCGCACCGCGCATGCCGGCATCGGTTTCGTGCCGGAGGAGCGCGGCATCTTCGCCACGCTGACCGTCGACGAGAACCTCATCCTGCCGCCCGTCGTGGCCCCCGGCGGCATGAGCGTCGAGGAGATCTTCGACCTCTTTCCCAATCTGAAGGAGCGGCGCAACAGTCCTGGCACGAAACTCTCCGGCGGTGAGCAGCAGATGCTGGCGATCGCCCGCATCCTGCGCACCGGCGTCAAGGTTCTGCTGCTCGACGAGCCCACCGAGGGGCTGGCGCCGGTCATCGTGCAGCGCATCGGCGAACTTCTGGCGGCGCTGAAGAAACGCGGCATGACGGTCCTGCTGGTCGAGCAGAACTTCCGATTCGCCAGCCGCGTCGCCGACCGTTTTTATCTGATGGAGCACGGCAAGGTCATGGCCGAATTCCCGGTCGGCGAACTCAACGAGCGCATGACGCTGCTGCACGATGTTTTGGGTGTATGATCCGACATGACAATGATCTTCGGCATCCCGATACAGGCGTTCCTCGGCCAGTTGCTGGTCGGCCTCATAAACGGATCGTTCTACGCGCTTTTGAGCTTGGGGCTGGCCATCATCTTCGGCCTCCTGCGCGTCATCAATTTCGCCCATGGCGCGCAATACATGCTGGGGGCCTTCGCCGGCTATCTGCTGCTCGCCCATCTCGGCATCGGCTACTGGCCGGCGCTGATCCTCGCGCCGCTCATCGTCGGCGTCACCGGCATCATCATCGAGCGCCTGGCGCTGTCGCGCCTCTACGACATTGATCCGCTCTACGGGCTCTTGTTCACCTTCGGCCTCGCCTTGGTCCTGGAGGGGGTCTTCCGCTACTATTTCGGCGTCTCGGGCAATCCTTACCCGGTGCCGCCACTCTTGGCTGGTGGCACGAATCTCGGCTTTATGTTCCTGCCGATCTATCGCGGCTGGGTCGTTGTCGCCTCCCTCGTCATCTGCATCGGCGTCTGGCTGGCGATCGAGAAGACCAAGTTCGGCTCCTATCTGCGCGCGGCGACCGAGAATCCGAGCCTTGTCCAGGCCTTCGGCGTCAACGTCCCGCTGCTCCTGACGCTTACCTATGGCCTCGGCGCCGCACTTGCCGGCCTGGCCGGCATCCTCGCCGCGCCGGTCTACCAGGTCAGCCCGCTGATGGGGTCGAATCTCATCATCGTCGTCTTCGCCGTCGTCGTGGTCGGCGGCATGGGCTCGATCCTCGGCGCCATCGTCACCGGCTATATGCTCGGTCTCGCCGAGGGCCTTACCAAGGTGTTCTACCCGGAGGCTTCCAACATCGTCATCTTCGTCATCATGGCCATCGTGCTTCTTGTCCGCCCCGCCGGCCTGTTCGGGAAGGATGCCTGATATGACCGACCTGACGCTTCGTGAGGCGCGCGGCAAATCTTCCAGTCGGCTCGAATGGATGCTGGTGGCGCTGGGCATCCTGGCGCTCGTCGCCGCGCCTTTCTTCGTCTATCCGATCTTCCTGATGAAGATGCTGTGCTTCGCGCTTTTCGCCTGCGCCTTCAATCTGTTGCTCGGCTACACCGGCCTGTTGTCGTTCGGTCATGCCGCCTTCTTCGGCGGCGCCGCCTACTTCACCGCGCATTCGATCAAGGTGTGGGGCTGGCCGCCCGAGGCCGGTATCCTGCTCGGCGTCGCAGGTGCTGCGCTGCTCGGCCTCGTCATCGGCTTCTTCGCCATCCGCCGGCAGGGCATCTATTTCGCCATGATCACGCTGGCGCTATCGCAGATGTTCTTTTTCTTCTGCGTCCAGGCCGAGTTCACCGAGGGCGAGGACGGCATCCAGGGCGTGCCGCGCGGCTTCCTCTTTGGCCTCATCGACCTGCATGTGCCACTCAACATCTACTATGTGGTGCTGGCGGTGTTCCTCATTGGCGTCTTCGCCATCTGGCGCATTGTCAACTCGCCGTTCGGCATGATCCTGCGCTCAATCCGCGAGAACGAGAACCGCGCCACCTCGCTCGGCTACTCGGTCGCCAACTACAAGCTCGCCGCCTTCGTCATGTCGGCGGCGCTGGCGGGGCTGGCCGGTTCGGTCAAGGCGATCGTCTTTCAGTTCGCGACGCTTACCGACGTCGCCTGGCAGATGTCGGGGGAGGTCATCCTGATGACGCTTCTGGGCGGCATCGGCACCATGGTCGGTCCGATCGTCGGCGCCGGCCTCGTCGTCGCGCTGCAGAACATGCTCGCCACCTCCGATTTCCCGGTCACCATAGCCACCGGACTGATCTTCATGGTCTGTGTTCTCGTCTTCCGCCGCGGCATCGTCGGAGAGATTTACGCGCGGGTTTTCCATCCGGCGGGCAGTTCGAAGGACTGACATGCTCGCCGAGGTGGATTATGTCATTGTCGGCGCCGGCACGGCGGGTTGCGCCCTGGCGAATAGGCTTTCCCGTGATCCTAATGTGACGGTTCTGCTACTGGAAGCCGGTGGGCGGGACAACTATCTCTGGATCCAGATTCCGGTCGGTTACCTCTACTGCATCTCCAATCCACGCACCGATTGGTGCTTCACCACCGATAGGGAAGCCGGCCTGAATGGCCGTTCGCTTGCCTATCCGCGCGGCAAGGTGCTCGGCGGCTGCTCGTCGATCAATGGCATGATATACATGCGCGGCCAGGCAAGGGACTACGACCTCTGGAGACAGATGGGTTGCGTCGGCTGGGGCTGGGACGACGTGCTCCCCTACTTTCGCAAGTCCGAGGACTATTTCGCGGGTACCGATGAGATGCACGGGGCCGGCGGCGAATGGCGTGTTGAGGAAATGCGCGTACATTGGGATATTCTCGACGCATTTCAGGCCGCCGCCGAGGCCGTCGGTATTCCCCGCACCGCAGACTTCAACCGCGGTGACAACGAAGGGTCCTCTTATTTCAAGGTAAATCAGCGCGGCGGGGTGCGGGTCAACGGCGCCAAGGCCTTCCTCCGTCCTGTGGCCGGGCGCAGCAATCTGATTGTGGAAACCAACGCGCATGTCCACAGGCTACTGATCGAGGATCGGATTGCGCGTGGCGTTGAATTCACCAGAGACGGGGTGCAGCAAACAGTGCGGGTGCGCCGCGAGGTTGTCCTTTCCGCTGGCGCTGTCGGCTCCCCTCATCTTCTCGAGCTTTCCGGCATCGGCCCGGGCGCGATCCTGCAGAAGGCCGGCATCCCGGTCGTACTCGAGCGGAACCAGGTGGGTGAAAACCTGCAGGATCATCTGCAACTGAGACTGGCCTACAAGGTGTCGGGCATCCGCACGCTCAACGAGCAGGCCAGCCGTTTGGCTGGCAAGATGGCGATCGGGCTTGAGTATCTGCTGAAGCGGTCGGGACCTATGGCCATGGCGCCGAGCCAGTTAGGCCTCTTCACCCGTTCCTCGGCGGCCTATGAGACGCCGAATCTACAATACCATGTGCAGCCGCTCAGCCTGGAAAAATTCGGCGATGCGGTTCACCCGTTTCCTGCCTTTACAGCCAGCGTGTGTAACTTGCGGCCGGAAAGCCGGGGTTCGATTCACGCGGTTTCCAGCGACTTCCGCAAACAGCCGGCAATCAGGCCGAACTATCTGGCGTCCGAGACTGACCGGATCGTCGCCACCGACTCAATAAGATTGACCCGTCGTATCGTCAGTCAGGCCCCTCTGGCACCCTATGCTCCACAGGAATTCAAGCCTGGACCGGACTATCAGACCGAGCAGGATCTCGTGCGCGCTGCTGGCGAGATCGGAACGACCATATTCCATCCCGTCGGAACCTGCCGTATGGGTGCCGACCCGGATTCGGTCGTCGACGAAAGGCTCAATGTGCGGGGAATAGCGCGGCTGCGGATCGCCGACGCCTCTATCATGCCCTCGATCGTCTCCGGCAATACCAATTCGCCAACCCTGATGATCGCGGAAAAGGCAGCCGACTTCATTCTGTCCGGATAGCGTCCGCAAACGCCGCTTTCGCAGCGCAGCGGGGACATTTTTGAACGGTTTCGCTGCATTGGTCAGGCAGCGAAAATGCAGCCAGACCAATGATCACGGTGCAAACGTCCCGTTTGCGGCCAATCACGGCTTGAAGGAACCAATCCTCAGGCACCAACACCCTGCGTTGCGTCGGGAAGCCAGTTCGCCGCAAGGAAATCAGCTATTGCCGTTGCCACCAGATCGGGGGTCTGCAGCGGCATGAAATGCCCGGACTCCAGCACGTTCATCTCGGCGCCGCGAATGAGACGCGCTGTTTCAGCAACCCCTTCCGGGTTACGCACCGCGTCATGGCGACCGGCAAGGACAAGGGTGGGACATGCGATGCGCGCCAGTTCTTCGGTAAGGTCGAGCTCGGCGAGCATTCGCCCCAATGCTGCGGACGAGAAAGGATTGGCTGCGAGGCGGCGACGGCGAATCTCTTCGAACCGCTCAATGTCGCGCCGCAGGACGTTCGGATAAGTTTTTGCGAGTTGTTCGTCGACGCTGGGACGCGAACCCTCCGATTCCAGTTGCGCCGCCCGTGCGTGCGCGCCGGCGCGGCGTTCAGGCGGCAGGCCGACTGATGGCGCCATGGCGACAAGGGCGGCAGTTCGGTCCGCATGGTGTGCCGCGAAGTGGATCGCCACTGCCGCGCCAACCGCGCAGCCGATGACGGCACATGGCATGTCGATGGCCAGTGCGTCGAGGAGCGCCGCTATGTCCCCGCTCAGATCGGCGATCGCAATGCCGCCCGGCTTCCATTCCGAAAGCCCGCAGCCGCGCATGTCGAACCGCAGGACAGCGAAGTCGTCCTGTAAATGCTCGACAAGGAAATCCCAGCTCTCGAGTGTCCCTCCCATTTCATGCACGAGCAGCAGGGTGCGGCGGCCGGTGCCGTCTTTCCGGTAGCGCAAGATCGTATCGTTGATTTCGATCCAAGGCATTCGACTTCCCTTCCATCATCAACCGGGTGCCATGCCGATGGACGGTCAGCCGTGTGACCAACATCGCCCGTAGAGCACGCTCCGCTTTTTCCCAGCAAGCGTCATGCCGTATACATCAGAATACATTCAATGGATCGACCCCAACATAGATGCGACGAGGCCATTCAAGAGGCCAAATAACGTTTCTTTGCATCAGGAATGGCATCGATACTCCCATTTTTATGAAGATAAGCAGAAAGTATACAATATCAAACTTCACACATGTTTTTCACAGACTTAAGTCTACTTCATTATACCTTATATGTATACTCGATCAATTCTCGGAAATGTGCACGTATTAACGTGTCGAAACTTGTAGTAATGGCCGCAGATAGAGCGGTATCATGGCTCGCATTAAAGCCACGGAAGGGGTTTTATGTAGACGAAAACTGGAGAAAGTGTATTGTTTTTTTATGCAGCCTGTGATGTCCTGATGTTTAGCGATCGGCTGGCTCTGGTTCTAGGGCATGCTGCGTGTGAAGAAATCAACATCCGGCGATACGGTCGGGGGGCTTGCCGGGGAGGGCAGATATTGGTCCGAGTCGCCATTCTGGATGACTATCAGAATGTCGCGCGGAGGTTGGCGGACTGGAATTCGCTATCCGGTTGCGAGGTTGCCGCATTCAGCGATCATCTGGCCGATGAAACCAGCCTCGTCGCCCGGCTCGGCGATTTCGACATCATCGTTGCGATGCGCGAGCGGACCCCTTTCCCGGCATCGTTGCTGAAACGTCTTCCGAGCCTGCGGTTGCTGGTGACGACCGGCTCGCGTAACAGCGCGATCGACCTGCAGGCCGCTCGGGCACAGGGCATCGTGGTGTGCGGGACCGGGGGGCTGGGGTATCCAACGTCGGAACTCACCTGGGCGCTGATCATGGCGCACATGCGCCAGGTCGCGACCGAAGACCGCGCAATCCGCGAGGGTCGCTGGCAGACGACGCTCGGGCGCGGTCTCAAGGGCAAGACGATCGGCATCATCGGCTTGGGCAGGAAAGGAACCGAGGTGGCAGGTTATGCCAAGGCCTTCGGCATGGACATCATCGCCTGGAGCCCGAACCTGACCGACGAACGGTCACGTGCCGTGGGGGCGAGGCGGGTTGCACTTCCTGATCTGCTTGGCCAATCCGATATCGTCACCATCCACATAGTGCTGAGCGAGACGACGAGAGGACTGATCGGCGAGAAAGAACTGGCTTCCATGAAGCCGAGTGCGATCATCGTTAATACGTCGCGTGGACCGATTATCAAGCAGGACGCACTGGTCGACGCCCTCGAAAAGGGCGTGATTGCAGGCGCTGCCCTCGACGTCTTCGACGACGAACCGCTGAGCGATGTTCACCCACTGGTCAAGGCGCCCAACACGTTGCTCACCCCGCACGTCGGATACGCTACCGAGGAGGGCTATCGCGTGTTCTTCGAGGACGCCGTCGAGGACATCGCCGCCTTCCTGCGGCACTCACCCATACGCGTGCTTGTCGCTGAATGAGATTGCTAGCCCATCCATCAATTGGAGCTGAGTGAATGCAGGTGAATGGAAAGGACGTGGCTGCCGGCCTGATCTTTATCGCGATCGGTACGGCTTTTTGCGTGATTGCTTGGACCACGCTGACAATGGGAACGTCGTCGCGCATGGGACCGGGGTATTTTCCATTCATCGCGGGGATTCTCGTGGTGGTGCTCGGACTTTTCATCATCATCAGCGGCTTCGGTCACGAGACGACGCCTTTCGGATCGGTGCCGTGGCGTGGCGCAATTCTGATCAGCCTCGCTCCCATTGTCTTCGGCATATGCATTCGCGGCCTGGGGCTCGGTCCGACAATTGCACTGGCATCGATGATCACGTGCTTCGCCAGCTACAAGGTCGGGTTCGTTCAAGCCCTGGCCATCACCGCCGTACTGACCGTCTTCTGCCTCGGCGTCTTCCACTACGGTCTGGGGCTGCCGATTCAGGTTTTCGGACCCTGGCTCCACGTCTAGAGGGCACATCATGGAACTTTTCTCGGATCTATTGCTTGGCCTGCAGACTTCGCTTCAGCCCATCAACATCTTCTACTGCTTCATCGGCGCACTGCTGGGTACGTTCATCGGCGTGCTGCCCGGCATTGGCCCCAGTGCCACCATCGCGATGCTGCTGCCGATCACATTTTCGCTGTCACCGGATTCGGCGCTCATCATGCTTGCCGGCATCTACTATGGCGCGCAATATGGCGGGTCGACGACGGCTATCCTGATCAATCTGCCGGGCGAATCCGCTGCGGCGGTCACGGCGATAGACGGATACCAGATGGCTCGGCAAGGTCGTGGCGGGCCAGCCTTGGCGATCGCAGCGCTCGGTTCGTTCTTCGCCGGCACGGTGGCAACGTTCGTCATCGCGCTGTTCGCGCCGCCACTGACCGAGATGGCGCTAAAGTTCGGGCCAGCGGAATATTTCTCTCTGATCGTGCTGGGTCTCATCTCGTCGGTCGCACTGGCGCATGGCTCAATTCTCAAAGCCCTGGCGATGGTGGGCGTCGGTCTGTTGCTAGGCAGCATCGGCACGGACATCTACACGGGGTCGATGCGCTTCACACTCGGCTTGCCCGAACTGGCGGATGGGGTGAATTTCGTCTCCATCGCCGTCGGCGTGTTCGGTGTCTCAGAGATTCTGCGTAACCTCGAGGACGAACGAACGCGCGAGATGGTGATCCAGAAAATCACCAGTCTGATGCCCTCCAGGCAGGATATTCGCGACTCCGTCGGGCCTGTCCTGAGGGGCACGGCTGTCGGGTCGTTCCTCGGAATCCTGCCTGGCGGCGGAGCCACACTGTCGTCGTTCGCCTCTTACACGATTGAACGCAAAATCTCGAAGACGCCGCACAAGTTCGGAAAAGGCGCCATCCAGGGCGTTGCCGGGCCGGAAGCCGCCAACAATGCTGGCGCCCAGACGTCGTTCATTCCGATGCTGTCGTTGGGCATTCCTTCCAACGCGGTCATGGCGCTTATGGTCGGCGCGATGATCCTGCAGGGGATCGTCCCGGGGCCTAACGTGGCGACCCAACGGCCGGAACTTTTCTGGGGGCTTATCACGTCGATGTGGGTCGGCAATCTCATGCTGGTCCTGCTCAACTTGCCGCTGGTAGGCCTATGGGTGCGGCTGCTCAGGATCCCGTACTACATGCTCTTTCCGGCGATCATCACCTTTTCGGCGATCGGCATCTATTCAGTGAACAGCAACGCACTGGACCTCTATTCAATCTCGATCTTCGGCATTCTCGGCTACCTGCTGATCAAGCTCGGCTGCGAGCCAGCACCTCTCCTCCTCGGCTTCATCCTTGGCCCGATGTTCGAGGAACAATTGCGCCGCGCGATGATCCTGTCGCACGGTGATCCAAGTGTCTTCGTGACACGGCCGATCAGCGGCGTTCTGCTGCTGCTGGCGGTAGTCGTACTCGGGCTCATCGTGATGCCGGCCATCAAGAAAAAGCGCGAGGAAGTCTTCGTCGAGGACGAGTGATCCTCCCTTATATCAGACCGGCAGTGATAGCCGGGTCTGGTATGCAGCGCGGAAGCAGCTTGGATGTAAATCCGATGTGGATACTTCGATCATCGACCTCCTCGCCTTTCGGCCGGAAAATAACGGTTGGCGCTGGGCTTTGCGGCCTCTCCGATCGTATTCGGATGGTGACCAGCGTTCCACGCGATCCGGCAGACCCCGTTCGGCAACTCAATCCGCTGGGCAAACTGCCGACGCTCGTGCTCGAGGACGGATCGGCCCTGTTCGATTCACGGGTCATCCTCGAATGGCTCGACGCGCAAGCGGGTGGGGGCAGAATCATTCCTACAGGCGAGCACCATTTTGAGGCGCTGCGGCTGCAGGCGGTTGGCGACGGGATGATGGACGCAAGCGTCCAGCAAATGTCGGAACGGCGACATCATGAAGGATCGGCACTCAGCCAGATCTGGATGGACTATCAGCGCGAGAAGGTTACACGATCGCTTGCGTTCGTCATGTCCCACAGGGAGATGCTGTCAGGCACGCCGCATGTCGGCCATATCGCACTCGCCTGCGCGCTCGCCTACCTTGATTATCGCTTCGACGGGTACTGGCGCGTGGGCTATCCCGATCTGGTGGACTGGCTTGATGGTTTTGCGGCAGCCGTTCCAAGTTTCGCGGCGTCGGCACATCCGGTCTGATCCTCAGACCGGATTGGACGCCGCGAAGTAATGGCCGCAGACAAGTTTGTTGCTATCCCTTGGCGTTTTGAATGGCTTCCCAAACGCGGCCTGGTGACGCCGGCATATCAAGGTGCCGAATACCGAGCGGGGCAAGGGCATTGCACACTGCATTCATCGTTGCGGCGAGGCCGCCGACAGCCCCAGCCTCGCCGACACCCTTGACGCCAAGAGGATTCATGGCGGTCGGAACTTCCACGCTGGCGCAAACGATCTGCGGTATGTCAGTCGACAGCGGCATTCCGTAGTCCATGAACGAACCGGTCACGAGCTGTGCGGACGCGTCGTGGACGATATGCTCCTTTATCGCCTGGCCGATGCCTTGCGCGACGCCGCCATGAATCTGCCCCTCGACCAGGAGCGGGTTGAGAACGCGGCCAACATCCTCGACGCTGACATAGTTCAGCACGTCGACCAGGCCCGTCTCCGGGTCAATCTCGACTTCGCAGACGTGACAGCCGTTCGGGTAGGTCGGATTGGGAGGTGTAAACGCGCTTTGCCCGAACAGAGTGCGTTCTTCTTGATCTTTCTCCGCCGCCAGTAGCGCCGTCTCGGCCAGTGACAGCGACTGGTTGGTACGCAGCCGTTTGAATACCCCGGCGGAGAACTCGATGTCTTCGACAGGCACGTCGAAATGGTCGGCCGTAAGTTGGCTGCCGCGTTCGATCAACTGCTTGACGCACAGCGTCATCACCGAACCGCCGATGGTCAGAGCGGCCGATCCGCCATTACCCTTGCCGTTATGGAGCGCATTCGTATCACCCTGGCGGTAGCGAATGTTCTCGACCGGAATTTCAAGCAACTGTGAAACGATGCTCGTGAACGTCGTCTCGGTGCCTTGACCGGTCGACATCGTCCCGGAATATATTGTTACCGTGCCATCCGTTTCCGCCTCGACGCGCCCGTAATCTGTGCTAATGGCCCGGAAGGGACCCGCTGCGACCTCGATAGGGTTCGAAATGCCGATACCTCGCAAAAGGCCTCGGCGCTTGGATTCCTCACGCCGCGCCGCAAAGCCCTCATAGTCCACGATTTCCGCCGCCCTGTCCATGTTCTGGGCGAAGTCGCCGCAATCATATTTGTAGAGAAAACCGGTTTGGAACGGCATGGCGTCCATCGGGATCAGGTTGCGGCGGCGAAGTTCGAACGGGTCGATCCCCAGTTCAGCCGCGGCGACGTCAATTACACGCTCGATCGCGTAGGTTGCGTCCGGCCGACCGGCGCCGCGGTATGGCGCCGTCGGCTGGGTGTTGGTCAAAATGCCGTAAGCATCGGCGGCGATGAGCGGCGTTCTGTAAACCCCCGCGATCCCGCCTATGTTTAGCAAATGTGAGGTGGAACGACCGGACAGGTAGGCGCCGATATTAATTCGGTAGCCGACTTTGAGAGCGGTGAAGTTGCCCCGTTCGTCGAGTCCCAAGGTGGCCTTGATCAGAACGTCCCGGCCATGTTCGTCGGAGAGGAAGGCCTCGCTCCGGTCCGACACCCAGCGGACAGGCCTTCCTGTTCGCCTGGCCGCCCAGAGGGTCAGGGCTTCGTCGCGCAGGAAGCCCGACTTCATTCCGAACGAACCACCGACATCCTTGACGATGATCCGCATCTTGGCCGGTTCGATATTGAGCGATTTGGCTAGCGGCCCTCGCATTGCATAGGGGCTCTGGTGGCTCATGTAGAGCGTATGAACACCGTCTTCGTCGACCATGCCGATTGCCGCGCGAGGCTCCAGCGGCATTGCCGCCACGCGCGACACATGTGTTTCCAGCTTGGTGACATGATGAGCGCGCGCCAGAGCCGCGTCGACGCCCGCAACGTCGCCGTGCGTCCAGTGGAAGGCGACGTTGTCCGGCGCGTCATCCCATACGGCGGTGGCGGACGGGTCGATCGCGTCCGCCACCGTTGCCACCGAGTCGCGTTGTTCGTACTCGACCGCCACGTGTTCGGAGGCGTCGCGCGCGATCTCGGCGGTTTCGGCGATAACCAGCGCAACCGGCTCGCCGATGAAACGAACCCTATCGGAAACCAGAAACGGCCGTGGGGTTCTGGCGGCATCCCGGTCGTCGCTCCTCTTGACCGTCACCGCGAAAAGAACGCTTTCGAAGCCATCAGCCGCAGCATCCGCTCCAGTGAGGACCGCGATCACTCCTGGTAATGCAAGAGCTTCTTCGGCCTCGATGCCGACGATCCGGGCGCATGGATGCGGGCATCGCACCATCGCAAGGTGCAACATTCCTGGAAGGGTCACGTCTGCCGTATAAGTGCCTTGTCCGCGCATGAGACGTTCATCCTCGCGTCGCGTCAACGACCGGCCAAACCGCAACTCCGCCATTCCTCATCCTTTCTGGTTCTGTGTCTCGAAGGGCGACATTGACATGTCATAGAAAGAAATGACATTATAATCTTTGACGATTGCCTTCCACACATTTGGCAACTGCATGCCCCTGCAAATGCGCCATTCTTGGGTCAGCGTCGGCGAATATTCTCGCCGCGCTCCGCATCCGCACGTTGACTGACGTGGGAAGACAAGGCTTGCAATCGTCACCTGATAAAAAGTCTGAAGTGGGAGGATAAATTGAAACTACGAAGCAGCCTTTTCAAAGCGACCTTAATCGGCCTAGGCCTTCTGGCCGGCATCACCACAAATGCGGCGAATGCTCAAACGGATTGGCCAAGCCGATCCGTCATCGTGATCGTTCCGTGGGCCGCAGGCGGCGGTACCGACCCGCTCGCTCGGCTCATCTTTGACGACATGAGCAAGCGGCTGGGACAGCCTTTCGTCCTCGATTTCCGGCCTGGAGCCGCGGGCACCATTGGAGCGAACACCGCCGCGAAATCGGACCCGGACGGCTACACTATGCTTTTCACGTCCGGTGCGCCGGCAGTGAACGCCAATTTCATGCCCAACGTGGCGTATGATCCGAAGACCGACATCGTTGCGGTTGCGCAGGTCACAGACTCGCCAACCTTCCTGACGGCGAATGTCAACACGCCTTTCAGCACGTTCCAGGAATTGATCGACTACGCGAAGGCAAACCCCGGTAAGGTCAACGCCGCATTTTCCGGCGTTGGCGGCAACAGCCACCTCGCCGTCACCACTGTCCAATACATGACAGGCGTTGAGTTCAACGTCGTTCCTTACACGGGTTCCGGCGCGCAGCAGGCGGACCTGATGAGCGGCGTCGTCGATATCGGCTTCGGCTTCGCGGCGGGTTTCATGCCGGGCGTCAATGGCGGCAAGCTGAAATACATCGCCGCAATGTCGGACAAGCGGGATCCGCTGATGCCCGATGTACCGGCTACCGACGAAAGTTCGTACAAGGGCGTCTATCGCGGCAATTGGTTCATGGCGCTCGCGCCGAAGGGCACGCCGCGCGAAATCATCGACAAGATGAACGCCGAACTGCGGGTGAGCGTGGCCAAGCCCGAGATCGCCAAGAAGATCAACGAACTCGGCTATACGGTGACGATCGGGTCTCCCGAAGACGCAGCCAACCTCATCAAGGCCGATGTCGAGAACATGAAGAAACTGGTCGACGCCGGCGTCTTCAAGCTTGAATAGGCTCCCTCCCAAGGGCAAGCGAGGACCGGCGGTGCCGGTCCTCGCTTGCAGGTCCAGGGACGAACTGGTGAGCACAAAAGGCGCCGCAATTTTGCATGCGGCGCCTTTTCTTTATGCGATCGGCTGACTGGTCGCGTTTTTACTTTGCTTCTTCACGCCATGCGGTGGCGGCGCGTTCGGCGACCTTCATTCCTTCCGACGCGATCGGAACGCCGGCGTAGACGCCGGCCTGCAACACCACCTCGATGATTTCGTCTTCCGTCACGCCATTGTTCAGGGCACCGCGGACATGGATCTCGAATTCATGCCATCGCGCCATCGCGGCCAGCATCGCTAGGTTGAGCATGCTCCGCGTCTTGCGCTCCAGTCCAGGGCGGACCCAGACATTCCCCCAGCAATGCTCGACGGTGAATTCCTGGAACGCCTTCTTGAAGTTCGAAGGGGCCGGGCCTGGCTGGCTGACATAAGCCTGGCCGAGAACCTCGGTTCTGATCTGTTTGCCCAGCGCAAGCTTCTGTTCGTGATCCATGGTCGTATTTCCTCTGGCTAACTAAGTGTGGTCCCGTCGATCTCGACAGGCTTTGCAAGCGCGCGCATCCTGATGCCCGCTCTGTTTCGCATTTGCTGGATGGCGTTCAGTTCACCTGGAAGTGCCCCGCATCGACCCAGCCTTTCATCTCGACAATTTCCTCCGAGATGATTTTGGCGGCTTGCTCCGGTGTGTCACCGATTACGATCAAACCGAGATCGTTGATCTTCTTTTCGGCTTCGGGCGTCTTCATCACCTCAATCACTGCCGCGTTCAGTTTTTCGAGGATCGCGCGCGGCGTCTCCTTCGGTACCGAGATCAGGTACCAACTGTCGCTGTAGAGGCCCTTGTGGCTGCTCTCGTCGGTCGACGGGATATCCGGCATCAGCGGGAGACGTTCGGGTGCCATCACCGCCAGGTATTTGAGTTTGCCGGCCTCGACGCCTGACGCGTAGGCTGTCGAGAACCCGAAGGTAATGTCGACGGCGCCGCCCATCAGGTCGGGCAGGATTCCACCGGAACCGGCATAGGGAACGAGATTGACCTGGATACCGGTCTTGGACTGGATTACGGCCAAAGCCGCGTGGGCACCACCGCCGAGGCCTGAGACGGCACCGTTTACCTTGCCCGGATTTGCCACCGCGTAGGCGATGAACTCGTCGAAGTTATTATAGGGCACAGCGGCGTTGGCGGTGACGAAGTTAGGCGCTCCCGCTGTGCGCACCACCGGCACCAGGTCCTTGACCGGGTCATAAGGGACGTTCGCGTTCAGCGACGCGTTAACGATCGCGGTTTTGGCGGAGAACATGATGGTGTAGCCGTCGGGATCGGCTTTTGCGACAACGTTGCCACCGAGCATCATCGACGCGCCGGGGCGGAAATCGAGTACGAAATTCTGGCCGAACTTCTTGCTTAACCCGTCGAAGATCACACGGGCCAGCGGGTCCGCGCCACCGCCGGCGTTGACCGGCACGATGACCGTGACCGGACGGTCGGGCCATTCTTGTGCCACGGCCGCGCCTTGCATGGCCAGCAGGGCTACAAGAAGAGTAAACGATGCAAGCGCTCGCAGTACCATTACGTCCTCCCGTTGTTTTTCTTATTATACTATAATGTCATGACATATTAAGAGGTCAATTAACAATCGCGTCGTGCGCCTTGGTTATCAGGGCGGCTTGGCTACCGAGAAAAGTTCGGCCTGAGTCCGGGGCTCGGCCAGTCCATCTCGACCAGTTCGCCACGACCGGCGAGCGTGATATAGGCGGTACGCATGCCGGCACCACCGAAACAGATGTTGGTGGTCATCGCGTCGCCGGTCTCTACCTGCCTGACGACTTCGCCAGAGGGGCTGACGACGGTTATGGCGCCGCTCGCGAGCGTTGCCACGCAGATATTCCCGCTGGCTTCTAACGCCAGGCTGTCGAATTTCTGCAGCCCACCCAACCCGCCGAGGAAGCGGCCGCCATGAGGGGCTGCATGAGAATCGTCGCGCCTCAGCACACCAGGCTCCTCGATCGAAAAAGACCACAGCCGCGCGGTCGGCATCTCCGCGACATAGAGCGTCGCTTCGTCGGGTGACAGGCCTATACCGTTCGGTCGCTGCATCGGGAATGCCACTTCGCGGATGCTCGAGCCGTCCGGCAGCGCATAATAGACGGCGCCGTGCACGATATGGTCCGGCGTCGATTTGCCGAGATCGGTGAAGTAGAAGCCACCGTGCCGGTCGAATACCAGATCGTTGGGCGCGCTGAGTTGCCGCCCACCGCATCCGACATAGAGCAATGTCATTTCGCCCGTCTCAATGTCGATGCGCTCGATACGGCCGCCGGTGTAGGTGACAGGGCGAGCGGGTGAGGCATCGCGCGGGCCTTCGGTCCACAGATAACCGCCATGATTGCAGACATAGAGAGCGCCGTCGGGGCCGAAAGCGGCGCCATTCGGGCCACCGCCAAGACGGGCCATAGAGGTGACGGCACCGTCTGGGGCGACACGGGTTACGGTGCCGGCGTGTATCTCGACGAGGATCAGGCTGCCGTCGGACAGCGCAACAGGACCTTCGGGAAATTTGAGGCCTGAGGCAAGAACTCGCACGCCGATGCTCCTGCGGACTTACATCAAGAACACGCCCTTGCCGCCGCTTTGCAATGCGAACTTCTTGTAAGCCTCGTCGCCCTGCTCGAGGCGCCAGCGATCGGTAAAGACGGCGTCGACTGGGATACCACGGTCGGCGACATAGCGTGCAAAGCTGGCCTGACCGACCTTGGAGAAGGTCCACGAACCGATGAAGGTCAGCTGCCTTTGCGTGATGGTGCTCACGTTGTCGCAACTGAATGCTGTACCGCCGGCGATGAACAGAAGCGTACCCCACGGCGCGAGCGAGGCCAGTGCAGCCGCCCGCGCATCAGGAGAAGCTGACGCTTCCATCGCAACGCGCACACCTTTGCCCCTGGTGAGTTCTTTGATTGCAGCAACGGGATCTTCGTCCTTTGGGTTCACGACGTGATGCGCGCCGAGTTCCTTAGCCCTGTCCAGTCGTTCCTTGGTGATATCGAGGGCTATCACGCGGGCACCCATGGCCGCAGCGAGCTGGGTGCCAGCCAGTCCGACAGGACCCTGTCCGAAGATGGCGATGGTGTCGTCGCCGGTGAGACTGGCGCGTTTCAGCCCTTGGAAGGCTGTTCCGGTGCCGCAGGAAATGGCTGCGCCGGCTTCGAAGCTGAGTTCGTCCGGTAACGGCACAAGCGTGCGGGCCGGCACCTTCATGTAGGGCGCGTGGCCGCCATCGGCGCCAATCCCGTAGACCACCGGATTCTCTTGATCGCACATTTGTTCCCAGCCGGAGCGGCAATGATCGCAGACGGTGCAGCCGGCGTAGTGATGAACCATCACGCGGTCGCCGATCCGTGCCTGTCGAGGCGAGACGCCCGGCCCGATAGCCGCGACCACGCCGCAGGGCTCATGACCTGCGATAACCGGCTTGGTCATTACCACGCGAGCAATCGTCAAGCTGCCGCGCGGCGCCTTGTACATCTTGAGGTCGCTGCCGCACATTCCAGAGGCCTTCATCTCGAGAACCACCTCGCCCTCGCCGGGGGTCGGATCTGGAACATCGAGAAACTCGATCGTGCTGCTGCCGCCAAAGCTCAATCCACGCATTTTGTCTTACCTGCTGTTGTCGAAGAAATTGTCCGTTGCGGCACCGGCCGGCGCCGATTGTTATTGCGGTTCGATGCCAAGCTTCTTGAAGTCGGCTTCGAAGACCACACCTTGCTGTCCAAGCTCGGCGGCATATTGCTCGGGGGTTCCTTCATAGACCTGAAGCCCCGCGCTTTCGATCTTGCTGCGCGCCTCCGGAGACCGCTTTGCTTCAGCGAATGCGTCCCTCAGCTTCTGCAGAATGGGCTCCGGTGTGCCGGTGCGGACCAGGACGCCGTACGAGAAATCATCCGTGATTTCGTAGCCCAGTTCCACGAAGGTAGGCACCTCGGGAAAGCTGCTGACACGCTGCTTGCCGCTCGTCGCAACGATATGGAGGTCAGGGCGCTCCGTAACAGAAGTGACCGACGCAGGTGCAGAGAAATAGGCGTCGATAGTGCCTGCCGTCAGAGCCGTGACAGCATCGGCGCTGCCCTTGAATGGGACCTCGCTCCATCCGATACCCGTGAGTGCCTGAAGACGTTGGGATGCGAGATTCGCCGGGCTCGATGGGCCGAGCGATGCATATGTCAGCTTGCCGGGATTTGCCTTGCCGTATGCGATCAGGTCGGCAAGGGTCTTGGCGCCAGAGGAGGCAGAATTGATAACGAGGACGAAGGGAGAGAAGGTATGGCCCCCCACCACCTCGAAGTCCGACATCTTGTAACCTGGATCCAACATGCCGTAGATGTTGGACACCATCGCCGACGCGCCGAACAGCAGGTTGTAGCCATCGGCGTCAGCCTGGGCGATCAGCCGCCCGGCGATCGCCGAATTCGCGCCCGGCTTGTTCTCCACGGGGATCGGTTGGCCGAGTATTTTCGACATGTCGGAGGCCACGATGCGCGCCAGCAAATCGGTCGTCGCGCCTGCTCCGTAGCCGACAGTCATCTTGATTGGCCCGGTCGGGTAATCCTGAGCACCGGCCAGCGTCGGCAGCGCCATCACGATGGCAACACCAAGAACAGGCGCCAGCAAAGCGGCGCGGAGACGTCCGGTGGGAAATCTCCGACAGGATACCGCAAAATGGCTCAGAGTGGAGAGTGCGGATTTCAGTCCAGTCATTTGGTCCTCCCTACGAATTCTCTTCCTTACCAGCCGTTCAGCCTCGGAAATGCTCGTTCAACGAACCTCTTTCCTCCGCATCGGTCGATGCGTGGTGGGATCCTCCGTGGAGTTCACCATGCTACAGCACTGGTCATGCTGTCTAGCTCATTATAACAATATGCTATACTGATTTCGGGGAAGCGATGGAAACGGACCGAATGGACTACACGACCCTAGGACGGACGGGCCTCAAAGTGAGTGTCGCGGGGCTTGGTTGCGGCGGCTTCAGCCGCCTCGGCCTGTCACATGGCAAGACGGAAGCCGAGGCCGCCGATATCGTTCGCACCGCGCTCGATCTCGGCGTCAACTACATCGACACCGCCGAGGCGTATGAAACCGAGGGAGCCGTCGGCCTGGGCATAAGCGGCCGCGATCGTGGCACGCTGGTCATAGCCACCAAGGGGCGCGTGCACCGACGAGACGAACTTTATTCCGCCGACCAGATCGCGCAGAACATCGATGCCTCCTTGAGGCGGCTGAAGACGGACTACATCGATGTCTACCAGCCGCATGCCCCTCGGCCGGAGAGTTTCGATCATCTGATTGAGGTGGTGCTTCCCGTCCTGCTGCGCGCCAGGGAGAACGGCAAGATCCAACACATTGGGCTTACCGAGTCAGGCGATGACATTCATCATCGTCTGCTGCTTCGCGCGACTGCGCATGCCGAATTCGAGGTGATGCTGCTGGCGTTCCACATGATGCATCAGAACGCTTGCCACGAACTGCTCCCCCGACTTCAAGCCGAGCAGACGGGCGCCGTGGGAATGTATGCGGTACGCAACATCTTTGCGCGCGGTGAGGCGCTGCGCGCAAAGGTGAGCGAGCTTTGTGCGGTGGGGCAATTGCCGGCGGAGCTCGATGGCAAGGAGAATCCACTCGACTTCCTGGTCCACGACAGAGGCGCCGAGACCGTCGCCGCCGCCGCTTACCGATTCGCGCGCCATCAGGCCGGCATGAACGTGGTTGTGTTCGGGACGGGAAATCCTCGACACGTTCACAGCAATGTTGCCTCCATCATGAAGCCTCCGCTGCCGGTCGAGGACATCGAGAAGATCCATGCGCTATTCGGTCATTTGATCGGGGTTGGATTGGACGCTACGCCAAGAGCCACGAACCGAGAAGCACCGAAGGTCCCATAGTCACGCCACCCATGCTGGTCAGGACTCGTGACGTTGACGAGGAGCGTTCAGCCGCATGTTGACTATAATGGCATAACAAATATAGTTTCATTGCCTCGAGACCCGATGTCGATTGCGGCCCGCCTATGGGTCTGGATGAGATCAACCTTCAGGGGACATTGATGGAAGCTGAAGCGGATTACGTGATCGTAGGCGCCGGATCTGCTGGTTGCGTCATCGCCAACCGTTTGTCGCAGGGCGCCGAGCGGGTCGTGATCCTGGAGGCCGGTGGGTCTGACAATGACTATAAGCTGCGCGTTCCCGCAGCGGCGCTGAAGCTCCGTGGCCACAATGTCTTCGACTGGCGGTTCGTGACCGACAAGCACGAGGAAACGGCCGGCCGCTCGTTCCAGTGGACACGCGGCAAGGTGCTTGGCGGCAGCAGTTCGATCAACGGCATGAACTTCGTACGCGGACTGCCTTCCGACTTCGACGACTGGGCGGCCTCCGGTGCCGACGGATGGTCGTTCAGGGACGTGCTGCCGTACTTCAAGTCAATGGAGCGCTTCGACGGCGGGTCTGACGAGTTCAGAGGACGCATGGGCCCGCTCAGGGTGGCATCCTATAAGACCATCCTGCCGGTGACGCACCGGCTCGCGGAAGCCGCCCAGCAGACCGGCTTCAAGCTGTTCTCCGACCTCAATGCCGCAACCGGGGAGGGTGTCGGCTATTCCCAGATGGCGCGCAATGGGCGCTTTCGGGCATCCAGCGCGCGCGCATTCCTCGCGCCGGTCACCGCGCGTCCCAACCTCAAGGTGGAAACCGGGGCGCTGGCGCTGCGCCTCCTTTTCGAAGGACGCCGCTGCGTCGGTGTGGTCTATCGCCAGAACGGCGCGGAAAAGACCGTTCACGCCCGCCGCGAAGTAATTGTCTCGGCGGGATCAATCGGGTCTCCGCATCTGCTGCAAGTGTCGGGCATCGGCGCGGCAGAGCACCTGAAGTCGATCGGTGTCGATGTCGTGCATGACCTTCCTGGCGTGGGCGAGAACCTGAATGATCACTATGCTTGCACTGTGGCCCAGAAGACCCGGAACATCCTGACGCTGAATGATTTTGTCGGCAGCTGGCGGCTCGCCCCGTCGGCTGTTCAGTGGGCTCTCTTTGCGTCTGGCCCATTCACCTTCGGCTCAACGACGGTGACCATATTTGCCAGGAGCCGCCCAGACATCGCAAATCCGGACCTGCAGTTCCTTTTTATGCCCGGGATATTTCCCCGCAGCAGTGCATCGAAGAAGGAACTGATCGGGATCGAAGCCGTAAAAGGCATCCGCTTTTCGGTGAGCGCGGCAAAGCCGAAGAGCCGCGGACGGTTGCGTGCGCGGACTTCCGACATTTCCGAACATCCGTCCATAAATCCTGGCTACCTGACGGCACAGGAGGACATGGAGACGCTGAAGGCAGGACTCCGTCTCGGCCGGCGCATCTTCTCCGCGCCCGCTCTGTCGCCTTACGTCTACGATGAAGTCTTCCCTGGTGAAGCCGTTCAGTCGGACGAAGAGATCGAAATCTATATCCGTGCGACAGGCCACACGGCCTATCATCCTGCCGGCACTTGCAGGATGGGCAAGGATCCCATGGCTGTTGTCGATCCGAGCCTGCGGGTCCATGGCATCGACGGCCTGCGGGTCGCGGACGCTTCGATAATGCCCATAGTGACAACGGGCAACATCAACGCGCCGACAACGATGATCGGGGAGAAGGCTTCGGACCTCATTCGAAGGGATGTGGGGCCGACTGACAGTCGGCCCACCGCCGCGGCATAGGCTCGCTCGGCGGTTCGCAAGCATGGCAAACGGAATCAGCTCAGCAGTGAGCGCAGTGCGCGGACGGAAGCCTCCGCGCCCGACACGATATTTTCGGCGATCTGTGCGGGAACCAGCGCAGGAACATTCGACATCGAGAGTTGTCCGAGCACGATGCTTCTCACGTCGGTGCGACCGGCGATGGCGTCGGCGATCAGCTGATCATGCCGCGCGATGTCGCCCTTGCTGATGGCTTCCTTTGCGGCGTCGACAACGAGCGTTTCCAGTTCGATGGTAGCATCGGCCCGCCTCGCGGCAGCCTCGATGTTTGCCGCGATGACCGGGGCTGCGCGGCGCGCCGTGCAGACCAGGAGCACCTTGCCGCCTCGCGCGACGACTTCTTCCGCCATCGCTTCATCGGACTTGAATATGGGGATCGGAAGGCCAAGTCGAGCCTCCTCTACTACCGGTCCGAAAGTGGAGCCTGTAAAGACGATCGCGTGCGCACCCGAAGCCAGACAATGGGCGAAGAGCGCGCGCATGCGTGACGGCACAGTGGCGTCGACGACGCCGTCGGGTGTGACGTCGGCATAGAGGGACTCGTCGACCAGGTTGAGCGCTTCGGCCTCCGGCCATAGATCGCGGAAAGCCTTTTCTATCGGCGGAAGCGAATGCCGATATGCATGGACCAGTATGATGCGTCTGGTTGAACTGTCCTTAGCCCGGGACACTCAAGACCCCCTGTAGGTAGCTTGCGTGGAGGTGGTGCAGTCTATTGATCGGTCAATTTGCTGCACCGGCCAAATCCTCCTTCAAATGATATAAAAGTTATGCCAAATGGGTCTAGCGAAAAGTCGAGCAGAAGAGGCGGAAGATGACCAAGATTGCGGTAATCGACGATTGGCAGGGCGCGGCGCGGGAAAGCGCGGATTGGGCACCGCTTAAAGCACGCGCGGAGATCACTTTCTTCGATCAGGCTTTTGCGACCGAGGATGCGGCTGCGAAGGCGTTGGCCGATTTCGACATAGTCATGACGATGCGCGAGCGAACCCCGTTTCCCGCCAGCCTGATCGGCCGGCTTCCCAAACTCCGCCTCCTGAGCATTACCGGTCCGCGCAACATGTCGGTTGACCTTCACGCTTTGAAGGAGCGCGGTATAGCGGCTACCAAGACGGGTTTCGGCGACGGCGCCGATACCGCGGCGGCGGAACTGGCGCTCGGCATGATGCTGGCGGCGGCACGCCATGTGCCCGTTGGAGATATGAATATGCATGCCGGCAAGTTCCAGGGCGGCGTGCCGCTGGGCTTCGTCGTGCGCAACAAGACGGTCGGCCTGATTGGCCTTGGGCGGCTCGGCACGGCCATGGCGAAATACTGCAAGGCGCTTGGCATGAACGTGCTGGCGTGGAGCCCGAATCTAACCGAAGAGCGAGCAAACGCGGCCGGTGTGACATTCGCCGCGAAAGACGACCTGCTCGTGCGCTCGGACGTGATCAGCATTCACATGGTGCTGGCGCCCGCCACGCGGGGTATCATTGGTCGACGCGATCTCGAACTGATGAAGCAAGGCGCGATCCTGATCAACACGTCGCGCGGTCCGCTGGTGGACGAAGCGGCGCTGATCGAATTCGCCGATGCGGGCAAGATCGTCGCGGCGATCGATGTCTATGATGTCGAACCCGTACCTTCCGACCATCCGCTACGCAGTGCAAAGAATATGCTGCTGCTGCCGCATATAGGATTCTGCGTGCGCGAAAACTTTAGCACTTTCTATGGCGAGTCCGTCGAGAACGTGCTCGCTTTTTTGGATGGCGCACCTATCCGGTTGCTTGAAGCTTCATGAAGCAGGGTTGAGCCCCCGACAGAGGCGCTGTTCGGGGCGTCAGATCGTGAACAGCGGCGGTATTTCGTTGACATCCGCGATATCGGTGAGACGCCACATGCGGTCGAGCGCTTCTCGGGCACGACGTGACCCGATGTATTCTTCCGCCAGCGCCGTGAACTTCGCATCCATCTCGGCGACCGACTTAGCCCGGCCCATGTCTTCCCTGTCGGGGCCACCCGCCTCGCCGACGACGACTTCACCCGCCTTGGTGTACACCGTCACCCGTGTGTAATGCTGGCGGGGATAGCGGTCGTAGGCTTCCGTGAACTCGTCGTTAGCCAAAACCTCGACCTTCTGGATCAAGGCGCGCAGATCAGGGTCCCACAGGCGGTCGTCCTTGAACTGGCGCGGCCCGACTGAGCCGTCCGACAGCGCGGCGGCCACGACATAGGGAATGCTGTGATCGGCGGTCTCGCGGCTAGTTGGATTCCAGCGCTGCTCGCCCGTTCCGACGCCGTTCTTGGCGTAGGCGTAGGTCTCGACGACCACACGTTCGACCTCAGGTGCCCGCACCTTGCGTGCTGCATCCTCGGCCGCGAAGATCGAGGAGATGGTGACGGCACAGGAGGCTCGCGGCTTGATCAGGGAATCCCGGATGCGGTAGACGCCCGATTTCGGATCGAGACCGTCGACCGAGTATGTGTTGCGCGCGACATGCTGATTCCAGCCCGCCGTCCCCTCGAAAGGGAGATGCGGGCCTTCGATGCCTGCCCGCGCCATGAAGGCGGCCGAAACACCGGCCTTGCCACCTTGGCCCGCCGCCGCTGCTTTCCACATCGACAACTGGTTGCGGCGGGTCTGGTTGAGCGGGTTGTTGGCGACGGTGCAGATCGATATCGCATGCTTGAGTTGCTGCGGTGTCAGGCCGAGAATCCGGCTGGCACCGGCAGCAACGCTCAATCCGGCCAGTCCGGTCTGGTCGAACCCGGTGATCTGAACCACGTCCGAGATACCGAGATAAATCTCGTAGGCCACAACGATAGCCGTCAGGAACTCACGACCGCTTGCCCCGACATGTTCCGCGACCGCCAGGATCGGCAAGATGACGTCGCTCGGATGTGCTCCGCCGGCACCGCGCGACATGTAGACGTCGTTCCATTCCGCCTCGCGAGAGGTCGCCGAGTTGACGAACGCCGCCCATTCGGGACTCGTCCTTTCCCTTGTGCCGATAATCGTCGAACCATCCGAGGAACGGAATGATGCGGCATAGGCACGGGCGGTGCGTGCGGTCTCTGAAAAGAAGCCCACATATGTGGCGGCGAAGGTATCGATGATGCGCGCCTTCGCCGCCTCGACATCCTCCGCACCGAGGCCGTCGAAGGCGAGTTCCGATGCAAAGGCGGCGATGCGGTCCTGAAGAAGGTCTGCCTGCTGTGTCTTCGATATGTCACTCACGACGGTCGATCCTCCCATGCCTGCCCGGTGACGCACCGCGTTCCACGGGCACTGTTCTATGCCTTTGACTTGCCCTTGACGACAACGCCTTCGCCGGCGCGGCTTTCCAGGAACTCGATGATACGCATCGTTTCCTTGTCGTAGCCACCGGCTATCGCGTCGCGGAAAACTTCCTGCACACGCGGCGCGATGTAAGGCTTGATGCCGAACTTTTCCGCTTGCTGCACGAACAGCCCGAGATCCTTGACGCCGGTATCGATCTTGCCGCCGAATTTTCGGGTCAGGATGTTGGCAGGGATCTTCTGCATCGTCGCGACGTTGCGCCCCGTGCTGACGTTGATGAACTCGAGCAAGGCCTCGACGTCGAGTCCGGCCTTGGCGCCGAACACCATGCCTTCAAAAGCAGCAATGGTACCGGTCGTCGAGAGCATGTTGTTGATCAGCTTGGCGATCTGCGCCGGACCTGGCTTGTCGGCGACATGAAAGATGTGTCGGGCGTATGCCGACATCGCCGGCCGTGCTCGCTCGAGGGCAGCCGCGTCGCCGGCCGTGACGACGGACAGTGTGCCCTGCTCGGCGCCCGGGATGCCGCCACTGATCGGCGCGTCGAGAAAGCTGATGCGGGTCTTCGAAAGCCCGTCGGCGATCTTGGCCATGTAATCGGGGCCGATGGTTGAGCATTCGAGATAGACCTCGATGGCGCTGCCCCTGGCGATGCCGTCTTCGCCAAATGCGACAGCAAGGCTGGCCTCCGGCGACGGAATGCAGGCGAAGACGATCTCGGCATTGTCGGCGACCTCTCGCGGTGACGAAGCGGTTTTGACACCACGCTGGCGAAACGTATCCATCGTCTCGCCGACGACATCGAACACCGTCAAAGCGAACCCTGCCTCGTGAATGCGTGTCGCCATCGGCTTGCCCATGCGGCCCAACCCGATAAAGCCGATCCGATCCGCCATCAATTCCTCCGCACGTTGGGCTCGACGCTTGACAGACGCCAAGCGATTCTCATTAGCCGGCGAACCGCGGCTCCGGCAGGCCTGGGATATCTACCTTGACGTGGAAAAGACATCCGGCCAGCGGCTGTCGTTCCGCCTCCTCGGGCGGCAGGCCGTCACGCATCGTGGTGATGAACAGCGTCGACATGTCTTCGCCGCCGAACATCACGCTGGACGGACGCGTCACCGGCATCTCGATTACGCGAATCTGGCGGCCCCGAGGATCGAACTGGACGACGCGCCCGGCGCCGATCTCGGCGATCCACAGGTTTCCCTCGGCATCGGTCGTACAGCCGTCAGGGCGACCTGGCCGCCCGGCAAAATCAACGAATACACGCTGATTCCTGATCTCGCCCCTGTCGATGTCGAAGTCATAGGCGAAGACCAGCCCGGATCGAGAATCGTGGTGATACATGGTGCGGTCGTCGGGGCTGAACGAGATGCCGTTCGACACGACCAGGTCACCGACCATGCGGGTGACTGTCAGATCCGGGTCTACCCGAAACAGGTTGCCATTGCGGCCGGTCCGTTTACGATCCATCGTACCGACCCAGAAACGGCCCGCCCTGTCGCAGGCGCCGTCGTTGAAGCGTTCCTGCGAGAAGTCGGCGCCTGTCGCCTCGAACGGCTGATCCTCGAGCGTTTCCGGATCCAGCAGGGTAAGCCCGTTGCGATACGCCATGATCAGCCCGCCATTCCTGCGAAAGGCATAGGATCCTGGGTAATGCGGCAGCGCGATCGTATCTGTATCGGCTCCCGACGCTGGATCGCGGCGGAATAGCTTTTTCTGGTCGCAGTCCACCCACCAGATCCGGCCCACCTCCGGATCCCAGACCGGCGCCTCGCCCAAGACGGCGATCGGCTCTGGGTAATGGCGCAACGTGGTCAAAGTCGTCCTCGTGCTCTCTTCAGGATGTCTGGGTCGCGAGGGTGAATCGCGGGATCTTGTAGCCATCGGGATGATCGCCGTAGACCACCCGTACCGCACAGTCGACCGAGAGCTTGTCGGTCTCGGAGGCGTCGATATTGGTGATCAATATCTCACCCTCGTCGAGCATGGCCGCCACGATCGTTGTCGGCGCGGGATAGGCCGGTAGATACTGCTTGTGGTATGTGATCCACGAGAGAACCTTGGCGTTGCCGGATATCGGTTCCCAGCCGAAATCGATCGATAGGCAGTTGGGACAACATGCGCCGGGCGGGTAGCGGTAGGTGCTGCACTCGTCGCAGCGCTGGATGCGCATCCCGCCCTCGGCGATGCTTTTCCACATCGTCTCGTCGAATGGCGAATAAAGGCGCGGTCCGAGCATCATTCCACTCCATAGATGATCGAGTACACCCTGCCGACGACATCGGAGATATACTGGATGTTGCGGCAATCCGGGACGTTCAGTCCGGCCTCACCGCGGAGCTGCCGGACTGCTTCGATCTGGTGCGCCCAGCCCTGCATGTAGCTTTCGGATAGGTGCCCGCCATGCGTGTTGATCGGTAGCTTGCCGCCGGGACCGATACCGGTCTCGCGCATGAAAGCGCCGCTTTCACCGATGCCGCAGAAGCCAAAACCTTCCAGCGCGAACGGAATATGGCAACTGAAGCTATCGTAGACGAGCAGCGCGTCCATGTCCTTCGGACCGAGGCCGACGGCGTTGTAGATCTGTTGTGAAACCACCGTGTGGCCGGTGTGGTAGAAATCCATGAGTCTCGGTCGCAACGTCGTCGAGCCGCCGTGCAGGTCGTAGCGCGCCGCGGTCTTGATCGTGACCGGCTTGCGGCCCTGCCGCTTGGCGCGCGACTTCTCCATGATGATCAGCGCAACGCCACCGTCGTTGATCAGGCAATAGTCCGACAGGTGAAGCGGTTCGGCGATGTAGCGTGACGACAGGTAGCTTTCGAGGCTGAGCGGCCGGTCCTTCATGATCGCCGCCGGATTGTGCGAAGCCCAGGCGCGCTGGCCGACAGAGACCTGGCCGAGATCGCTCTCGGTTGCCCCTGTCAGTTCCATGTGTCGCCGCTGCATGAGCGCGTAAAGCGCACCCTGAGACGTGAGCCCGAAGGGCGCGTGATAGACGTAGGAAAGGTTGGAACCACCACCCATCGCCTGCGGCCCACCATACTGTACCTTGGCCGACTGCTGATCGTTGCCGTAGACCAGGGCCACAACCTCGCAAAGGCCGGATTTCACGGCCATCATCGCCGCGACAATGGCCTGGCTCGAGTCGGCCTGCATGCCCCAGCGCGGCGCCAGCCCATAAAGCTCGCTGGCGCGTTCGTAGGAAGTCGGCGAACCGACGATCAGGCCATCGATCTCCGACTTGTCGATGCCGGCGTCGGCCAGGGCACGCTTGAGGGAGACTGCGCCGTAGCCGTAGGAATCGGTCGGCTTGCCGCCGCCGCGCACGGCCGCGTAGTCGGCGCGCCAATCGCTGTGGCCGATGCCGACCACGGCTGAAATGTTGTCCAGCGACCGGTCGGACGTTGCCTCGATCTTGGTCTGCGGTGCGTTCACGTTGCCTCCTCCATCCGCTCCACCGGGTATGTCAGGCGCTGGCGCTACTCCAACGCTCCGACTTCATGCAGCTTGGCGATTTCGTCGTCGGCCATGCCGAGCATGTCCTTCAGGATGTAGTCCGTGTGCTCGCCGAGAAGCGGGGCACAAGCAATGCGGCCTGGCGTCTTGGAAAGCTTGCTCGGCGAGCCGTTGTACACAACCGGCCCCATCACCGGATGGTCGACGGTGACGAAGTTTCCGCGCGCCGCGATCTGCTCGTCCCGTTCGACGAGATCACGGGCGTTCTGCACCACGCCGGCGGGCACGCCGCTCTCCTGCAACTGTTTCATCAGTTCGAAGGCGTCGTGCTTCTTCGTCCAGGCGACCATCATCGGCTTCAGTTTCGCCTTGCCGGCCATGCGCCCGGCATTGGTGGCAAACGCCGCATCACCGCAGAAGGGCTCCGACCCGGCGACACGGCAAAGCGCCTGCCACTGGTCATCCCGGCGAACGGAGATTGCCAGCCACACGTCGTCGGCGCAGGAAAACAGCCCGTAGGGAAAGAACTCGTAGCTTTCGTTGCCGAGGGGTTTCGGGTTCTTGCCGGTCAGGCTGTAGCCGACGACATTGGGACCAACCAGGTTCATGGTAGATTCCAGCTGCGCCACCTCGATGTACTGGCCCTTGCCGGTGCGCCGGCGATAGATCAATGCGCCCATGACCGCCACGAGAGCGTGGCCGGGATTGACGGAGTGATCGGGGTAGTTGGTGCCAGGGCCGACCAGCATGTCGTCGTCATATCCCGTCACGCCGTAGATGCCGGAAAGGACGTTGAGCGTGTGGCCTACACCACTGTAGGTGCCTTGCGGCCCGCCGGCGCCTTGCAGCGGCATGCCCACATAAATGAGATCCGGTCTGAGCTGGCTCAGGGC
Source organism: Mesorhizobium sp. ZC-5 (assembly GCF_025753855.1). Classification (GTDB taxonomy): domain Bacteria; phylum Pseudomonadota; class Alphaproteobacteria; order Rhizobiales; family Rhizobiaceae; genus Neomesorhizobium. The sequence goes on along the minus strand of NZ_JAOWPT010000010.1, from coordinate 149,926 downwards.
ATCGTAACCGACGCCCAGGCGATCGAGAACGCCGGCCCGGAAATTGTTCATGACGATGTCGCAGCTCGGTGCGAGCTTCTTGATGACGGCGACTGCCTCGGGCTTCTTGAGGTTCACCGTCAGGCTGAGCTTGCTGGAATTGCGGTTGGTGAAATAAGCGCTGCGATCGGGATCCTTGATGCCCCCGGCATAGGGACCCATGGTGCGCGGAAAGTCCGGGTGTGTCCGGGTCTCGATTTTGATCACCTCGGCGCCATAGTCGGCCATGGCCTTCGTAGCGAAAGGCCCAGCACCGCCGATGGTGAAATCGAGCACGCGAATGCCGCTCAAGGGGAGTCGAGCACGGTCGTTGGCCTGGGCGGGAATTCTCGTCTGGACGTTCATCGCTCTGCCTCGCTCAAATGTCTGTTTAGTACCGACCGGGCCTAGCCAAGTTCCGCGAATACGGCTTCGTTGTCGGCGCCTGCGGCCCTGACAGGTCCAGGCTGGCGTCGCGGCGTCTCGGACAGTCGGAAGGCCGGCCCGGGCCACGTCGCCTGTTTCTCGCCGATCGGCTGATCGACGAACCAGTTTAGGAACTTCAGCTGCGGGTTGTTGAACAGATCGCCGATCTGGCTCATCGGCGCGGAAAGAATATTGGCGCCCTGCAGCTCGTTGTAATTCTGGTATTTGCTCTTGTCTTTGGTGAGTGCGCCGATGATGCGCGTGGCGGCCTCGCGGGCCTCGGGGGTCCGGCGGAAGGTCGGATCCTGCCACTTGGGATCGTCAAGATCGTCGGCGCCTGGTATGCCGGCCCGCTTCAGTGCCTTGACTAAATTGAACCAGCTGCGGGTGATCATGTTCATGTTGGCATAGACGAAGATCTCGCCGTCCGTCGCCGGGAACATGCCGATGCCGGCTTCGTCACTGCGCGGCAGACGCCCGCGGACCCGACCCTCGGTGGTATAGACCTGGATGGCGCTCTCGAGCGTGTGGGCGATCGCCTCGTGAACCGAAACATCGACATGCTGGCCTTCGCCGTTGCCAAGCGAATGCCACAGCGCGATCAGGATGCCGGAGGCAGCATGCAGACCGGCGATGAAGCAGGATTGTTCGCCGAACAGCTTGAGCGGTTCCCGTTCCGGCAAACCGCTCAGCGTCATGAAACCGCCCATGGCCTGGCTGATCAAATCGTCGGCCAGCCATTCCCTGCGTGGTCCGGTAGAACCGAAGGGGGTGATCGAAGCCCAAACCAGACCGGGCTGGCGCTCCGCGAAGTCTTCATAGGCAAGTCCGAGCGCAGCGAGGCGCCCCGGCACCTCGCTCTCGACCACGACATCGGCCGAGGCAACCAGCTTCCTGAAGCGGTCGGCGCCATCGCTGGTGTCGAGGTCGATCGTCACCGAACGCTTGTTGGTGTTCATGTAGGCGTGGAACGCACTGATCCCGGTCTCTTCATCGATAGGCTGCACACTGCGCATCGGATCGCCTTGCGGCCGCTCGATCCGGATCACGTCGGCGCCGAGGTCGCAAAGGATCTTGGTCGCGTAGACCGCGCTGGTGTCGGCCATGTCGATGACGCGCACACCTTCGAGGGCGCGGGGCGTCAGGGAAGTCTCGTTTATGGTCATGGGGCCGTCATTCCTCCAATTCGAACCAGATGTCCGACCACTCGCCGACCGGCTGGTCCTTGAAAACCACACGGCAGCGGGCGCCGATCAAGGCGAGACTGCCGGCCGGATCGGTGCCGAAATTGCGCAGGTATCCACCCGTCGCGGTGCTGGCACCGTCGAGCTGCACGAAGACGATAATGTAGGGCGGTGGCGGCCCGCTCCACTTCGTGTTTGAAATAGTGAACGTACGGATGGTGCCGCCGGGACCGACGTCGACAAGCTCGTCGGTCTCGCGATACGTCACCTCGCAATAGCTCTGCGGCGGAAAGATCACACGCTCGCCACCGGCCACGCGGGCGCCCAGCATGCGCTTTTCCTTGAACGCCCCGAACATGCGCTCGATCATCGGATCGGGCCGATAATGCTGCGGCACGTCCCAGGCGGCGTCGACGAAGACGATGCCTTCCGGGTCGGGCCGTTTCTCGCGGATCGGCGCATCCTTCGCGCGTGCGGCTGAAGCTGTCTCGCTCATGCTTCGAGTATTCCCACTTCGTGGGTTTGGAACGCACCGGCAATCGCCGAAACGGCGGCGCGGGGCGTCTTCACGTCGATCTGGCGATCGCCGGCTTCGCCGCGCAGTTGGGTGACGGCCTCGATGACGCGGATCAGCCCGGTGGAGCTGATCGGGCTGCCGCAGGTGGCGCCGCCGGACGGGTTCACGGGCAGGGCCGAGTTGCGATGGAATCGGCCGTCGCGGATCAACTCGGCGGCATTGCCGCCATTATTGAGGCGCAGTGCCTCGATGCTCAAAAGCTCAAGGATGCCGAACGAGGCGTAAACCTCGGCCAGACCGATTTGTTCGGCGGGATCGCTGATGCCTGCGGTGGCATAGGCGCGGTTGGCGGCCTCAGCCAGGTCAGATCCATCGAAATAGGCGCTGTCCTCAGGCACCATGCGCGAACCGACGAAGCGGCCGCCGGCGTAGGAGCCGAACCCCGTGGCAGTGACGGCGGTGCGAGACGGCTGGACGGGCTCGTCGCCGACGAGAATCGCTGCGGCTCCACTGGAGCGTGGTGAACTGTCCAGGCGCTTCATCGGCCAGGTCATAACCGGCGAGTTGAGCACGTCGTCGAGCGTGATGGCCTGGCGAAGCTGCGCATATTCGTTGAGTACGCCGTTGCCGCGGTTCTTGACCACGACTTCGGCCATGATCCTTTCGCTGAGCTTGTGCCTTGCCATGTACACCGCCATCTGGGTGGCCGCCGACACGATCGCGTTGCGGACGACCTGCTTGTCAGTGAACGGGTCATGCAATTGCCCGAGCGCGCCGGTCAGGCTGGGCACCTCGTCGGCAAGGTCCGCAGCGACAACCAGCACCCGCTTCTTGCGGCCGGAGGCGACATAACTGCAGGCAAGCCGAAAAGCCGCCAGGCTTGATGCGGCGAGAATATGGACGCGGCCGAGAAAGCGGTGGGCGCCCGGCAGACCGGCAATACCCCAATATTGTGGTTCGTCGAGCCCGAGCGGTGTGGTCGGCGACATTGCCAGAATCAGCCCATCGACGTCGCGGGCTTCTACTTCGGCGTCGGCGATCGCCTTGTAGGCGACGCGGCCAAGCAGATCGGCATAGGTGTAGTCGGGCAATCGCGTACGCATCGGCACTTGAGCCGTGCCGAGAACATGGGCGAGCGGGCGACCAGGGATACCGGTCATTGCACCGTCTCCGCTTGTAACATGATGGCGGTGGTATGCTGACCGGCGGGACCAGTGAGATCCAGAACCAACCCCTTTGAGGGACGCCGTGACGAACTCTTCGATCCGGCGGCCAGCCTGCGGCTCGTCTCGGCGATCTGGCGAAGCGCCGTCGCCTGGCCAAAATGCGCCGTGGCGCCACCGCCCGATGGGTTGAATTTGCCTTGGTCGGTGTCTGAAGCAAAGCCCAGCGCCGACAGGGCACGCGCCTCGGCGATCGGCGTCGGCGCGGCTGCTTCGATCACGGTAAATTCTGTCCCATCGGTGTAGCCCCGCCCGGACATTGCGGACAGTGCTTCCTTGACCCATTCCGCCGTGTCGAGCCGGTCGTCTTCCGGCGAGTAGGCTCGGGATATGCTTGCAAAGTCGCTGACCGCCACACCGGGCTTCCCATCGCTTGCGCGGCGCAGCACGATAGCCACCGCACCATCGCAGAAACCCGTTCTGACCCAGGCTGGAGCAGCACCCGCCTCAGGAGCGACCGTGCCGTCCCAGGCGCGCTGGGCCATCGCGTCCGCATAGGACTGCAGCGCGGATTTTTCCATGCCGGGCATATCGAGAATCTCGTTTGCTTGCAGGGCGGCGACGACGCGTGGCGATGCGCCGATCGGGCGGGCATAGAATGGGTCGGCCTGATTGCGCCTCGGATCGAATGCGCCATATTTGGTTGCCGCCCCCCAGCCGACCAGGATGAGGTTTTTTGCCTCTCCCGCCTCGATCTGCGTTACAGCCGCGCCCAGTCCGTGCCCGGCGCTCGACGGCACATTCAGGTATCGCCGGCCATAATTGCCCGCCACCTCGGCGCGCCCGGGGACAGATATGCCGTCCAGCGTGTCGCCGGCCACCGTGACGAAGGAATCGATGTCATCGATGGAAAGGCCGCTCTCCGCGAGGGCAGCCAGAACCGCCTGTCTGATAACGACGTCGAGACGGTCGGGGAAGGGCCGTCCGAGCTTCCAGCCGCATCCGGCTATCACGGCGCCGGGTCTCATGATTGGGCACCTTCGGATGCCGAAGCGCTGACGGGCTCGAACCAGAAATCCACGCCCGTTCCGGTATGCCCTTTGGCAAATCGCACGGACAGGCGAAGTCCACGCTTTCCGTCGGCGCCATTCAACTTGACGAGGACGAAGAGGGGAACCTCGGCTCCATCGACCAGCACGCGGCCGAGTACGAAATCCCGAAGCACGGCTTCGCCGGAATCCGCCACCCATTCGGAGGGCGCAAAGGAAAGCAGTTCGGCCCCTGGTCCGATATCGGTCCATTCTCCCTTGGTGCCGAAATCCCTGGGCGGAACGCTCAGCCGCGATGGCGAAACAGTCTGCCAGCCGCACAGACGCTTCTGCGTCCGGATCGCGGTGAGGTAGTAGCTACCAAGGCGTCCGGCCGAATGCCTGAACACTGGCTTCCATCGATCCTCAAGGACACTACCTTGCTCACTCACAGCTGCTTTTGCCTCCTCCAGGCACCGCTTCCTTAGCGGGACTTTGATATAACATTATTCATATCATCCACTGGGCAAGTGTCAATCTCGATCTGCCTTTCGTGGCACATTAGAAGGCTGGAAATGTCGCCCGGTGATCGGCGGTTACCGCCCCTGAAATCGCGGTTTGCGCTTCTCGAGAAACGCGGCCATTCCTTCCGCCCTATCGGCGGTACCGGTCAGGGTGGCGCCAAGCTTCTGTTCGAGGTCGAGTGACGCGGTGAACTGCAAATCCATGCCCTGGCGGACGACCTGCTTGAGTGTGGCGAGGCTGAGCGGGGCTCTATCGGCATAAACCTCAACCATGCGCAATGCCTCGGCGAGCGCCCGGCCTTTATCCGCTTTCCGGTTGATCAGCCCGATACGACAGGCTTCTTCGACATCGACGGGCTCTGCGGAGAAAAGCATCTCCAACGCACGGGCCATGCCGATGATGCGGGGCAGACGCTGGGTGCCGCCAAAACCCGGGATCGTTCCCAGCCGTGCGCTGGTGATCCCGAAGGTCGCCCCTTCACCTGCGACCCTGAGATCGCAGGTGAGGGCAAGCTCCAGGCCGCCGGTTAGGCAATGTCCCTCGATCGCCGCCACGACCGGTCTTTTCAGGTTCTCGATAGTGTCCGTCATGCGCCGCAGCGCCACCTTGGCCTCTTCCCGTTCGTCCGGCGAACTGCGGGAGGACTCCTTCAGGTCCCGGCCTGCCGAGAAGAATTCCGACCCGCCCGTGATGATCACGCAGCGGCTGTCGGCATCGGCTTCCGCCTCAAGGAGCGCGGCCGTCACTTCGCGCATCATCTGGTGGTTGACGGCGTTCCTTTGATGCGGCCGGTTGAACGTGACGACATGCGTCGCGCCATGCTTGGCAGTCAGTATTGTCTCGTATGCCATGCGGTCGATCCTTAAAACGAAGACCCCTGGCCGCCGTCAGCGGATCGCCGATATCCCGGTGATCTCGCGGCCTTCGATCAGTGTCATGATCTGGTTTGTACCATCCGGAATGGGAAGCATGCGAATATCGCGATAGAGCTCCTCCAGCCCGAGCTCGACGCTGATACCCATCGCACCGTGGACCTCCATGCACAAGGACACAGCCCTGGTGCAGGCTGCAATTGCGTAGCGCTTCGCCATGGCTGAAAGATGGACCTTGTCGGGCTCGTCATTGTCGATCGCCTGCATGGCCTTGTAGCAGAGGAGGCGGCTGGTCACGACGGCAGCTGCGGAGTCGGCCAAAAGTTCCTGCACGAGTTGGAAGGTGCCGATCTTGCGACCGAACATTTCCCGCTCGCCGGCGTATTTCGTCGCAGCGTCGAGTGCGCGCTGCGCCATCCCGACGGCTGTCAGGCCAAGCGCCGGGCGCTGCAGCATCCAGGTGTTCTGCAACACCCGCGACGCGGTACCCTCGGCTCCGATCACGTTGCGCGAGGAAACGCGGCAGTTGTCGAAAATAGCCTCGCCGAGCGCGCCCTGCTTGAGGCCCAGTGTCTGGGTCTTGGAGGTGAAGAATGGCGATTCGCGCTGGTCGACGACAAACCAGAGCAGGCGGTTGTGCCCCTTCTCGTTCTTGCCGATGGACGCTGCCGTCAGCATGATGTCGCAATTATATGCGCCGCTGACCCACATCTTGTGGCCGGTAATGAGCCAATCGTCGCCGTCCTGTACTGCCCGGGTCTTGGCGCCGCGAGCATCCGATCCCGAGCCTGGTTCCGTCGTGCCCGACGCGCCCAGTATGTCGCCGGCGATCAGAGCAGGCACAAAGCGCTCGATCTGTTCTTCGTTGCCGCCCATGCAGATGCGAAGGGCTGGCCCTTCCTGCCCGCCCATGCCGAAGCTGACTGCCGCGGGCATCATTTCACGGATCAGGCCGTAGTCGAAAGCAGACATGCCGCCGCCGCCATACTTCTCCGGAATGCGGCACGAGGTGAGCCCCTGAGCGGCGCCGACCTTGACGATGGCTCGACGCTCTTCCTTCGGCAGTGGCTTGAACGGATCATTTCTCTTCAGAATGGGAACGATGTCGCGATCGACCATCGCCCTGACCGACTCCTGGAGCATCCGTTGCTCGCTGGTCAGTTTGAAATCCATGTCGTTTTCCCCCAGGGTCAGCAGCAGTCAGCACAATGCGCAGACCGTCGCGGAACGATCGGCGCTTGCAGCTCTCGTTGCTCGTTCGATTTCGCCGGCCGCGACGATGTCGCTATTCCAACGGCAATGTCACTTGGCAGCAGATAGGTATAACATTATGATTAGTGATAAGCACCGTCAAGAGCGGAAGACGGCCTGCCCTGTGGAGGATCGAATGGGAACAGCGAAGGCGCTGCGGAATGTCATCGTCGTCGAGGCCGGAGGACGTGGCGCTGTTGCCGTGTGCGGTTCGCTGCTCGCCCAGATGGGCGCAACGGTCATCACGATCGAGAGCCGGGACAAATCGGCGAAAGCTGTATATCGGGCGCAATACTCCGCTGGAAAGCTGAGTTTTCAACCCGATCCAAGGAGCGAGGAGGATCGAGCAGTGCTCGCAAAACTCCTGGCTTGCAGCGATATCGTCCTCACCTCCAGCGATCTCGACCCCGACTGGCTGAAGCTTGCCGATGCCGGATCACCCGGCAATGTGGTTTGCGATATCACGGCTTTCGGCCGGAACGGGCCACTGGCCGGTCGGGCTCTCAGCGAAGTCGAAGTGCAAGCCATTTCGGGGATCATGGATACAACGGGCTTTCCCGACGGGCCGCCGGTGCCGATTCGCGTTCCCATCGTCGACGTGATCGCCGGTACCTACGCCGTCAGCGCGGTTCTCGCCGCGCATCGGGTCAGGCGCCAGCGCGGCTTCGGCCAACTGATCGACATGGCACTGTTCGATGGTGCGTTCGCAGCACTCCGCTCTTTTCTCACGACAGTGCTGACCAGCGACAATGCCGACAACTCGCGCCTCGGCAACCGTCACCCGACAGTGAGGCCCTGGAATCTCTACCGTTCCAGGGACGGATTCGTACTGATCTGCGCCGGCAATACGTTCGCCATGTTCGAGCGACTTTGCCAATTGATAGGCCGTCCCGACATCGCGCCGAAGTTCCCGACGCAGAAATCTCGTGTCGCCGGCACACCCGAGATCGATCCCGCGATCGAAAGCTGGACGGAGCAGTTCAGCACCGCCGAGTGTGTGGAAAAACTGCTGGCGGTGGGCGTCGTCAGCGGGCCAATCGTGCCGGTGGACAATTATCCACGTGAAGCCAATCTCGATTTTCGCAGGACGATCCGGCAGGCGACCGATCCGGTTTCCGGCCGCGACCTGTTCGTGCCGGCGTCCCCTCTGCACATGAGTGCAACGCCGGGTTCGAACCTGACGCGCATTCCTGCCATCGACGGCGACAGGGCGGAAGTCGCACGAATTGCGGCAGACCTTACCGCAGCGCCTGCAGTGGTACCTCCTCCTTCAAATGTGCGACCGCTGGAAGGTGTGCGGATCATCGAGTTCGGGCAGTACACGACAGCTCCGATGTGCTCCCGCGAACTCGCCCATCTCGGCGCCGAGGTCATCAAGGTGGAGCAGCCGAGCGCGGTTGAGTCGCGTGCCGACGCCAGCGTGTCCTTCCGCATGACAAACGCGGACAAGCGAACGATGGCGATCGACTTGGCCAATGAATTCGATGTGGAGGCGCTGAAGCGACTGCTTGCGACCGCCGATGTGCTGGTCGAGAATCTCAAGCCGGGGACATTGGCAAAGTTCGGATTCACTCCGGCCGCGCTGAAGGCGATCAATCCGCGCTTGATCTATTGTCCGATCAGCGGTTTCGGCATCGATTCGTTGTATTCGAAGCGGCCGGCCTTCGACATGGTGATTACCGCCATGGCTGGGTTCATGACGGTTCTCAGCGCGGACGGTTTTCCGTTGAAGTCGGGAATATCGACAGCCGATCTGATGGGAGCCGTGTTCGCAATGGCAGCGATCCTGGCAGCGCTCGATCATGCCGATCGGACAGGCGAGGGCCAGTTCATTGACCTGTCCATGCAGGATATCTCGGCATGGTTGACGCAGACGACCTGGAATGGGGCGCTGGAAGGTCGCATCGAGCCGACGGTCGTCAAGGCATCAGACGGATACGTGCTGGTAGAGGCTGGCGCGGAGGCGCTGCAGGAAGCGCGGCGCCGCGTATCATCCTTGCAAGAGGCGATCCAAATGAACCGCGAGAGCCTGGCGGCTGTGCTGACAGAGGCGGGACTTCGGGCCGTCCCTGTCCGGACCGTGCGCGAAGCGGCGATGATGCCGCACACGATCGAGCGGAAACTGTGGTTCACGATGGAGGAGGGGGGCGTTGAATGCCCGATGCTTGGCAGTCCGCTCCGACTGACTGTAACGCCGCCTCAGGTTACGCACCTGGCTTTGCCGATGAACAACGACCGTGCAGCGATCCTGGACGAACTGGGTCTGACGCCGGCCGCCTGAGCACGGGTGACTATCATTGGGAGGGCTGTTCGATGACTGATTTTGCCGACTACTCAAAGCGTTACGAACGCGTCCGGATGCGGCGCGAGGACGGCATTCTCGAAATAACGTTCCATACCGCGGGCGATTCGCTTCGCTGGGGAAAGGGTGCGCACGAGGATCTCGAGCGCGCATTTCTCGACGTCGGTCGGGATCGGGAGAACGAGATCATCATCCTGACTGGAACGGGAGACGAATATGCCGGACCGGCGGTACTGCCAAGCGGGGCAGGCGGCCACCATAACCCGCGCAAGCCGGTGACGGCGGAGGAGTGGGACAAACTCTGGTATTGGGAGGGCAAGCACCTCCTGATGAACTTGCTGAACATCGAGGTGCCGATGATAGCCGCGATCAACGGACCGGCGGTCCGTCATCCGGAGATTCCGCTGCTGTGCGACATCGTGCTGGCCTCAGAGACCGCGACGATCCAGGATTCGGCGCATTTCAACGGCGGCCTGGTGCCGGGCGACGGCGTCCACGTCGTCTTTCCGCTCTTGCTGGGACCCAATCGAGGACGATACTTTCTGCTTACCGGGCAAGTGCTCGATGCGCAGCAGGCTCTTGAACTTGGCCTTGTCAGCGAGGTGCTGCCTAGCGATCAACTGCTGCCTCGCGCCTGGGCGCTGGCCAGGCAGTTGCAGCAGCGGCCGCCCTTGCTGAGGCGCTATACACGCGTGATGCTCACGCAGGACCTGAAGCGTCGGATGCACGATCTGCTCGGCTACGGGCTTGCCATGGAGGGATTGGCCGCAGTGCAGCGGGTCTAGCAGAAGCGCGGAAAGGCGGGTAAACCGCTATGATCAGGCGATCAGGATATACCATTTTGAGAGTAGTCCACAGCCACGTATTGCGGTTAAAAGGGTCTATAACGATCAGCCTTGTGCCAAACGCACTCGCAGTGAAGATGGAATGATTCATGGAGACAGATAACATCCGCGTGCGGGATACGTCTGCCAGCCTTTACGAGCAGGTACGGCGGGATCTTCTGGAGCGGATATACGGAAACGAGTTCAAGCCGGGCGATCTGCTTCCTACCGAAGAGGCGCTTTGCCGCGAATATGACGTGAGCCGGATCACCGTGCGCCGCGCGGTCGCGGATCTCGCGGCGAGTTTCGTCGTCACGCGCAAGCGCGGCGTCGGCACCATCGTCACACGCCGTGTCTCCGACCGGCGGGTGTTCCGACTGAGCGGCTTCTTCGACGAGGCATCGCCGTTCGACACAACCGAGTTCGTGAACAAAGTCGAGCCGGCGCGACCGGACGTGGCTGCCGCCCTCCACATCGAGCCCGGCGTTCCAGTCCGGCATCGGCGCACGACATCGAATCGCAATGGCGAGCCGTTCACGCTGACGGACCACTACACGCCCGAGACGCTCACCGAAAATGGCGCGGTGCCCGGGACACGTACGGAGGGTGCGCGGCTTGGCCCGCGGGTGGCGCGCGCCGAGCAGGAACTCGCCGCCACCAAGGCGAGTGCTCTTGTCGCCAAACATCTCGGCATCGATGCCGGGCGACCGATTATGTACGCGTCGCGGGTTTTCCTCAGCAGCGACGACAAGCCGGTGCGCTTCACCATCTCTAGCTATCACCCGGACCGCTATCGCTTCACCGTCGATCTGCGCCCTGGGCACGACAACCTGATGTTCGAAGCGCCTCCGGATCCGAAATTGGGCACATGAAGCAATAGGGCAGAGGCAGCCGTTCAGGCGCTTTGAAGCGACCTTTCCGGTTGAAAGAAGAAGGTGCCATCGGGACCGCCACGCCGGATGTATCCGCAATGCGGTGCGCCAAAATGCATCGGCATTATCAACATATCGCTGTCGGCGACCCGCTCGAGGAAAGCCCGGCGCGAGACACGTGCCTGATCGCCAAGGATGTCGTTGACTGAATTCAGTTCCGGGACCGCGATCTGCAGGGGCGTGTGGAAATTGTCTGCGCAGAAGACGCCGCGATCCCCCTTCGATGTTAGATAGAGGTTGATCATCCCCGGCGTATGGCCAGGCGACATCTCGACCGACAACCCAGGAATCAACTCGAAGGGTTTATCGATGAATTCGACGAGCCCGGCATCGACGACAGGCAGGACGCTGTCGATCAGCGACACGACGCTCGGTTGGCGATCGCCGGCGTCGAGGCGTCCTTTGAAATGGTCGAAGTCGGCTCGCGGCATAAGATAGCGCGCGTTCGGGAAGGTCGGCACGTTGAGACCATCGATGATGCGTGTGTTCCAGCCGACATGATCCGTATGCAGATGCGTGTTGACGACATGGGTGACCTGCTCGGGTCCGGCGCCGATCGCCTCAAGCCATGTCATGACGAGCGAGTTCAGCATGTGCATGCGCGGATTGGGACGTTCCTTGCTGTTGCCGACCGCAGTGTCGATGATCACAACGTTGCCGCCGATCTGCAGTACCCAAAGCTGAAACGTGACGACGATCCGGTTCACGGAGGGAATATAGTGATGCGGCGCCAGCCAACTCGCGTGCCGGCTTAACGCGGCCGCCATTTCATCAACGTCCATCATCCCCTTGAAAAGAACCGCGGGGTCGTGGGTTGGGCCGGTGCTCTCCACTATATTGGTAACCAGTGCGTCGCCGATCCGTCTCGACCACTTCACGTGAAATCTCCTATTATGTTGTTATTACCATCGTAGAACGCGCAATTGCTTGGCTTTCGGAAGGCCTTAACCGCCGTTCTTGGCCGTGTGCTTATTGAGGAAGGCGAGTACGATCTCGTTGAATTGTGCCGGGGTTTCCTGCGCTATGGAGTGTCCAGCTTCAGGCACGATGGCCCATTCGTGTCCGGGTATGTGAGCCGACCATAGCCGCATCAGGGCAGGTGGCGCGATAAGGTCGGCGCCGCCGGCAAGCACCAATGTCGGTGCCGAAATGGTCGCCAGCTTGGCGAAAGTGTTAGGCGTTCGCATCGGCTGGATGGTTGCATCCGGCTGCTTTGCGGATTCATATACTTCCACCCAGCGCTGTGTTCCTTCCGGATCGGCGCCGCGAAACGAGGGGCCGACCTCACGGTACAAGGCCGATTGCGCGCGCAATGTCGGGATCTCGATTCTGGAAACGAAGTCCTGAATTTCCGGTTCCTGCACGGCTCCCATGCTGACCGCGGCGACGAGGCTGCGGACGCGCCCAGGTCGCCACGCGGCATAGTCGAGAGCAGCGAACGTGCCGCCGGCGACCGCCACCAGATGGAACGACGGAAGGTCGAGATGATCAGCCAGTGCATCCAGATCCGTCGCGATGGTCCCCGGTTGAGGGCCACTGGCGGGCACAGCGACGCTTCTGCCCCAGCCCCGCCGGTCGAAGGCGATGACGCGATAGCCGGCCTCGGCAAACGCCGCGATCTGGTGATGCCAGCTTGCGCTGGTTCCGGTGTTGGCATGCAGCAAGACAACAGGAATGTCCCCGTTTCGCGTGTCGACAAACCAGAGGCGCGCGCCCGGCACTTCGGCGAACGCACCGCTCGGGCCTCCATCCGCTGTCCTCATGGCCTCTCTTGTTCCCCCTTAGCCGGAGCCGCGAACAAAGTTCGAGTTCCATTCTGATTTTTCAGCATCATTCCGAAATGTCGGGCTTTACGCCCATCGAGTTCTATAGGACATTATAATGAATGTGAAAATGAATAAGCGCGGAATTGCAATGAAGGTGATGCATTTGATCTGCCGTCTCGGAGTTACCGCGACGGCATTGGCGCTCGTGGCGCCGTCTATCGCCGTAGCCCGCAAGCTGGTGCTGCAATAGAAGATGGAGCTTTTATCGCCAGAATCCGGTCCGGCTACATCGGCTCCGGTGGAAGAACCGGTTGCCGGCAAGGGACGAAGAAGCCTTCGGCCAAAGGACGCGGCAACGCTGATCGTGTTGCGTGGTGATCCCGATGGAGTCCGGTTGCTGATGGGGCGGCGTTCACCGCGCCACGTGTTTCATCCGGACAAGGTCGTATTTCCGGGTGGCCGGGTGGACATTTCAGATCGCCTGGCGCCGGCGATCGACGAACTCCATCCGGCTGTTGCGGCAAAATTGCGCGTCGGCGGTGCGCGCGGATCGATACGTTCGATTGCGCTGGCCGCGATTCGCGAGACGTTCGAAGAGGTTGGCATCGTCATCGGCGAAAAGGGAATAGCGCCGTCCGGGCGTCGAGTCCCTGAGAACTGGGCCGCCTTTCTGAAGATGGGTGTTCTGCCCAGCCTCTCGCGGCTGCGGCTTGTCGCCCGCGCGATCACGCCGCCCGGCCGCATTCGGAGATACGATGCGCGCTTCTTTGCGGTGTTTGCCGATGCGGTCGCCGCCGAGGTGACCGTGGCGGAGGACGAACTGATTTCCCCGGCCTGGCTGACCTTCGACGAGGCGCGCGCCAGCCCCTTGCCGGCGATCACGCGCCGCATCCTGGACGATCTGGAGAGGCGCCTTGCCGATGACCCGGAACTCGATCCCGAAGCACCGGTACCGTTTCACTACGTGAAACACGGAAAGCGGTACGAGTCTCAGTTATAGGAGCTTCGATGAAGTCTCTTGGCTGATACGAAGCTGCATCGCCCGCTCAAACCACCAAGCCTTTGGCCGGGCCCGGGTCGCGTTCGCTCGGACGCGCGAGATCGAGCTCGCGCAGGATGCTGTCTCCGTCGGCGTCCACGGCCGGCGCAAGATGGGAGATCCTCGGTGGTGTGCCTGTCAGCCGTATTGGACTTGAAAGGAGAGGCCACTCGACGCCTGCTTCAGCCATCGTAAACCAGAGCCGGCGGTGTTTCGTCTGGGGCAGCAGAGACGATTCGCGTACGCTCAGGACAGGGACGGCGTCCATGCCAAGTGCAGCCAGGCGCGAAGTAGCCTCGGTGCGCGACAGCACGTTCATTTCGTCGGCCAATTGGGGGTCGATGGTTTGTCGGGGAACTGTCTGTCCCGCAGTCTCGCCTGGTGACAGCAGCACATAGCCGTCGGTGCAGGCAATCAATGCAGATGGAGGTTGTACGGCCCCCGCGCCATTCCACGCCGTTTGGGTCAGCCAGGCACAGATGTCTTGCATCGAAAGATCGATATATTGCCCCATACCGGTACGATCGCGAAATTCCAGGGCGCCCAGAACGGCTGTCATCGCCATCTCGGCACCCATCGTGTCGGCTGTGGAAATGCCGGATTTCAGCGGCACGGGTCCGGCGCTGACGGCGGACATGAAGCCCGACATGGCCTGGATCACCATGTCGAAGGCTGGCCGCCGCGCATAGAGCGAGTCGGCGCCGAAACCGGTGATCGAACAATAGACGAGGCGCGGGTTGAGCTCGAGGATCGCTTCGGGCGACAGCCCGAATTTCCGCAGGGTTCCGGGTTTCAGGTTCTCGACAAGGATGTCGGCGGTCCCGAGCAGCTTGCGCAGCGCCGATATCCCGAACGGACTGCGAAGGTCCAGCACCAGGCTACGCTTGTCGGCATTATTCAGCCGGAACGACACGGAGCGCCCGTTGAGGTGGGGCACCCAGGTACGCGATTCATCGCCGCCGGGTTGCTCGACCTTGATCACTTCTGCTCCCAGGTGAGCTAACTGGCGAGCGCAAAGCGGCGCCGTGGTATACTGCCCGATCTCGATGATGCGGACGCCTTCGAGTGGGCGCCTTGGTTTCGACGACCAGGGCACAGACGGCAAGGATGAACGCACGGAAAAGAGGTGTTCGATCCGGTCCCGATCCTCATCCGGCTTCGGGATGCGGGTCGGCGCAACGCCATTCGACACGTTCATGCGCAAGGGAGAGCCCGGAACAAACACTTTCCTGCTCGAATCCGTGTCTTCTATCTCGTGGACCATCCGCCGGTAATCGAGGTTCTCCTCGCGGGGAAAGGTCTCGATTGGCGCTATAGGCCCGCACGCGACCGTCGCATCGATCAGCAGGCGCACGCTTTCGGCGGTTGTTTGCCTCTGTGTCCACGCCTCGATCAGTTGGTCGATCTCAACGATGTGCTCGATACGCTGCGCCTGGCTGATGAATGTCGCTGACAGGTCGGGTCGGCCCATCAGGGCACACAGGCGCTCCCACTGTCCCAAATTGCCTGCGCAGATGAGTACCCAGCCATCGCTCGATCGATAAAGGTTCCACGGCGCGACGGTCGGATGCCTGTTGCCCAGTCGCGACTTCGTGCCTTCTTCTGTGGTGAGCACGCTGGAGAGAAATGACCCGAGCGCGGAAAACGCGCAGTCGAACAGGGCCATGTCGATCGCCTGGCCGACACCCTGCAGCCGCCGGACGCGATGGGCCGCCAGCACAGCGGTCGTGCAATAGGTGCCTGCGAGGACATCGGCGATCGGTACCGCGTTGGGGATAGGCGGACCGTCGGGGAAGCCTGTAGTGTCCATGATGCCGGACAGGGCCTGGATCTGCAATTCGCTGAAGGGCTGGCCGCTCATCGGACCGGAAGCGCCGAAGGCGGTGAGATCACAGACGACGTTGCCGGGAGCACTGGGCGGCTCGACATGCAGCGGCGATGGATCCGCATCACTCGACGTGAGGACGATGTCGCTACGCAGAAGCGCGGCTTCGAGCAGGCGGCGGTCATGCGCGTCGTCGCGCAGCAGGAGGCTTAGCTTGCCAGCCGCAAGTTGAGACCGGTGGCGGGCCTTTCCAGATCCGCTATCCGCGTTGGGCAATTCGACGAAGATGACGGTTGCCCCGAGTTGGGCAAGCAGCGAGCCACAGAGTGAGGCTCCCGTCCGGGAGCCGATTTCGGTGACCACCACACCGTCCAGTATCTTCGGTTCCGTCATGGCTCCTTGCCCTGCATTTTGCGCGCGGTGCGCCGCTCGACATATTTGAAGAAAACAGGTGCCAGTGAAAGCACGAGGAAGACGCGCGCCACCTGGCAGAACGCGACGAAGGCGACGTCGCCTTGCAGCGCGTACGCTACGATGATCATCTCGTTACCCCCGCCCGGTGCGATGGCAAGCAGCAGGCTCTCAAAGGGCACATCCAGCATGTTCGCCGTCGCGGCAGCCAGGGCAAACGCCGATGCGAGCAAGACGAGCGACCACGCCATTGCCCAGGCTGCATTCTGCCGGGCTTCCTGCCAGGTGATGCCGGCGAAACGGGCTCCCGCGACGCAACCGATAAGGACCTGCACGAAGGCGACGATGACGCCAGGCGGCGAAGCATCAGTCAGACCCAGCGCGTGGATGACCGCGCTGCAATACATCGCCGCAATCATCGGGCCACCGGGAAACCACTTGAAGCGGCCGAACAGCAGGCCGACCAGTCCGGCCCCGATAAGCAGCAGCCAGTCAAGCAACTCATGCGAATGACTGCTGCTGGGCGGCAAGAATCCACCTGGCTGCATGCCAAGCATGATCTGCAGAATGATCGGGATGGAGAAGATGATTGTCACGATGCGGGTCGCATGGATCAGAACGATCGTTGGCATACGCCCGCCGAGCGATCCACCGAGCAGCGTGAACTCGCCCAGACCGCCTGGCGTAGCGGCAAAATAGCTGGTCACCGGATCAAGCCGCACGTAGCGTCGGAAGATGAAGTATCCAGCGACGCTGGTGATCAGCGAATAGATTGCCAGGACGATCAGGGCCTTCCACCAACCCCCGATTGCGCCGAAGACTTCCGGTGTGAAAGCGGACCCGGCGAGCACGCCGACGACAGGCCGCGCTACCATGCGCATGACAGCCGGCATCGGCCAGCGGTTCGACAGGATCGCCGCAAGTGCCGACGCCGTGATGGAACCCAAGGTCCAAGGCAGTGGCGCATGCAGGAACGCAAAGATCGCGCCACCGCACGCACCAATCAGCAGCGACATCAATGTTGGAACGATCTGCCCCACTATTGCCCGCCCATTGCCATCAAAATCCGCGCCGCTCCATACTTGACCCGCTTTCCCACTCGTCTTCGACGCTTCGCCAAAGTTCGCCGATTTGTTCGACGCGGCCCTCCGCCGCCAATTTGTCCAGGTGGGAGAGAACATTTCTCTCCGCGGCGCGACTGAGCGTCGGGTCGAGCTTTGCATAGAGGTGCCGGGCGACGTCCGTCGGGCTCATCGGCCGTTTGCGCAAGGTGGCCACGATCTCGGTTTCACGGTCGATCCTGTGCCGTAGCAAATCGTCGATGTAGGGGTGCGGATCGGGCAGGGCAGGTCCATGACCGGGCAGATAAAGGCGATCCGAACGCTGGCGAAGGGCGCGCAGGCTTTCCAGGTAGTCCTTCATGTTGCCGTGCGGTGGCCCGACCACGGTACTGCTCCAGCCCATCACGTGGTCGCCGCTGAAGAGCAGTCCATCGCCGCGAGCAAAGCAGACATGATCGGCAGCGTGGCCTGGAGTGTGTACCACCGTCATCCCGGCAACGGTGTCACCGGCCGAAAGCGGCACGTCCGGCCGATGCGGTTCAGCACTGATGACGTGCGAGTATATCGGCGCACCCGTCGCCTGCCTGAGGGCGGCGGCGTTGCCAACATGGTCAGAATGCGTGTGGGTAAGCAGGATTCGCGTGACGCGGCCCGAGACGGCTTCGAGGACATCGTGGAGGTGCGCTTCGTCGAGCGGTCCCGGGTCAAGCACCGTCGTCCCTTGCTCGTCGTCGATCAGATAGGTGTTCGTGCCATGGTAGGTCATCACGCTCGGATTGTTGGCGACGATGCGCCGGATGCCAGGCACCACCACCTCGCTCTTCCGGCGCAGCGGCTCCGGTTCCTTGAGATAGGGCATGTCTCCTCCCGGCACGCTGCCGCTGCCACACTGCATTCCGATGATGCCTAGCACACGCTTGACATACATCCCATAAGAAATAATGTTATACTCAAGTTGATCACCGATGCCATGGCTTGATGATCGAATTTCGAAGGAATTGTGTAGCGATCTCACCTGGGTTCCAACAGTCCATGCGGCGATGCCGGGTTGTCACCCGTGTTCCGCCAGGACCATCCGGGGTCGGTGCTTCGCTGTTCCCGAGGCGGTAGGGACGACCGCGTAACGGACGTGCAGACATGCGGGTGCCGTTGGACCAGCCGGTGAGGAAAAGCCGCCGCCATGCGGTGGCAGGTTACTAAGGGGAGGGGAATGCAGTCGCGAGATTACCGTGACGTGATGTCCGGCGCAGCTTTGCTGGTGCTCGGTTGCGCGATCACCATCTATTCCCTCTTCACCTATCCGATCGGCTCGATCACCCGGATGGGGCCGGGGATGTTTCCGGCCGTACTTGGCGGTATCCTCGGCGTTCTTGGATGTGTCATCGGCATCCCCGCCTGGTTCCGCTCGGGGGAGATGCCGGAAATCGCGCTTCGACAACTTGTCATCGTGCTTCTGTCCATTGGGGCTTTCACCATTCTGCTTGAGCCGTTTGGCGTCGTGCCTGCGGTTACCGCCCTTACGGTCGGGGCTGTGTTGGCCGACGACGAGGTGAGCGTGAAAGGCGCGCTGATCCTTGTGGCCATCATGGCGCTGACGACGGTGCTGCTGTTCCAGAAGCTTCTGGGCGTCCCCTTCCAAGCCTTCAGATGGCCGCTGTGAGCATTTTTTACGACCTTGCCGACCACATCGCGATCGGACTTGGCGCGATCCTGACGCCGGCCAATCTGTTCTACTGTTTCCTCGGCGTTCTGCTCGGCCAGTTGGTCGGGGCGCTGCCTGGCATCGGCGTGCTGGTGGCGATCTCGCTGCTGTTCCCGTTCACGTTCCATCTCGAGCCGACGTCGGCCCTCATCATGCTGGCCGGCATCTACTACGGCACGGCTTATGGCGGCTCGACCGCATCGATCCTGCTGAACGTGCCGGGTCAGGCCTCGAGTGCCGTAACCTGCCTCGACGGTTACCCGATGGCCCGGCAGGGTCGGGCGGGCGTCGCTCTTTTCATGACGACGGTCGCGTCCTTCGTCGGCGCCAGCGTCGGCATCCTGCTGATGATGCTGTTTTCGCCGACGATCGCCCAGAACGCCCTGCGCTTCGGGCCATGGGAATATTTCTCGCTGATGCTGCTGGGACTTATCGCGGCGTCGACAATGGCCTCCGGCGCTCCGGCCAAGGGCATTGCGATGGTGATCCTGGGCATCGTGCTCGGTCTTGTCGGAATCGACGTGAACAGCGGTGTCGGACGCTTCACGTTCGACTATCTGCCGCTCTACGACGGTATCAGCCTGGCGTCGATCGTCATGGGCCTGTTCGGCGTGCCCGAGGTGATCGCCACCATTCGCGACGTGAAGAAGGAGAGCTTTGTCACCAGGAGCATCAGCTATCGCTCGATGGTTCCGACACGCGACGACATGAGCCGCTCCTGGGCGCCGATGCTGCGGGGAACTGCCATCGGCTCGTTTTTCGGAGCGCTGCCCGGCGCCGGCGCACTCGTCTCCTCGTTCATGGCGTATGCCCTGGAGAAGAAGGTGGCCCGCGACCCAAGTCGCTTCGGCAAGGGGGCGATCGAGGGCATCATCGCCCCGGAGGCGGCCAATAACGCCGCCGACCAGACTGCCTTCATACCGACCATGACGCTTGGCATCCCGGGCAGCGCGACCATGGCCATCGTGCTTGGCGTGCTCATCATCCACGGCGTTACGCCGGGGCCGAAACTCGTGGTCGACCACCCTGACCTGTTCTGGGGGCTGGTGATGAGCTTCTGGATCGGGAACGTCATCCTCGTCATCCTCAACATCCCTTTGATCGGAATGTGGGTGAAGGTGCTCAGCATCCCCTACCACTATCTCTATCCGGTGATTCTGGTCTTCGTGTGCACCGGCGCCTTCTTCGTGGAAAACAGCAGCTTCGACGTCGTCCAGGTGCTCGTCTTTGCCGCGATAGGCTATTTCATGCGCATTCTCGGCCTCTCCGCGGCGCCGCTCATCCTCGGCTTCATTCTCGGGCCGATGATGGAGGAGCATCTGCGCCGCGCCCTGCTTCTGTCGCGCGGCGACTTCTGGCTGTTCCTTGAACGGCCGATCAGCGCGACCACGCTGGCACTGTCGCTGGCGGTGCTGATCTGGGCCTTTGCCGCCTATTTCAGGTCGTCGCGCGCGGCGCCGAAGATGCCGGCGGTGGAAACGGAATCGTGAGGATCGCGGCCCGCCGCCGCATCGCCAGCCACACCATTTGGAACTGATAATAAACCGGGAGGAATGAAATGAAGAAGCAATTGGCAAATACATTTGCCGCGATGGCGACGGTCGCCATTGGTGCACTGGCGAGTTTCGGAGCACAGGCGCAGGAGTGGCCGGAGCGGGCAATCACGGTCGTCGTTCCCTTTGCGGCGGGTGGTGGCGCCGATCCTGTCGCGCGCACAGTGGCGGAAGGTATCCAGGAAGCCTTCGGACAACCGGTCGTGGTCGACTTTCGGCCCGGCGCAAATGGGACCATCGGCGCCAACATCGTCGCCCAGGCCGAACCCGATGGGTATACACTGCTGATCACGTCGCCGGCTCCGCTGGTCAACGTGAAGTTCGGCCAGAAGCTGCCCTACGATCCCGACGGCGACCTCGTCTCCATCACCCAGATCGCCGATGCTCCATACTTGCTGACCGCAAGTGGCAAGTTTCCGGCGAACACCTTGCAGGAACTGGTCGATTACGCGAAAGCGCACCCTGGAGAAGTCAACGCGGGCGTCTCCGGTCTCGGCGGCCTCTCGCACCTGTCCACGGTGATCCTGCAGGAAGCTACCGGCACGAAACTGACGCCCATCCCCTATGACGGTGTTGGCGAGCGCATCGCCGACCTGATGGCGGGCACCATCGACATTTCGACGGGAATTGGCGCGAGCGGCTTCCAGGCCGGCATTCAGGATGGCAGCATCAAGCCGCTGGTGGTGATGGGAGACACGCGCGTGCCGGAACTTCCGGATACACCGACCGTGATCGAGGCCGGCTATCCGAATGCGATCTCGAGCGGCTGGTACATGCTGTCCGCGCCGCAGGACTTTCCACCCGAACTCGTCAAGAAGCTCAACGAAGCGGTCGTGGCATATCTCAACCGGGCCGATATCAAGGATAAGTTCATCAAGTTCGGCAACATGGTCAAGACCAGCACGCCTGAGGAAGCCGAGGCGCTGATCCAGCGGGAAACCACCGTGCTGAAGGATCTCGTTGATCGCGGTGTTTTCACCGTTCAGTAGCCGGAGCCATAAACCTCCCGGCAAGCGGCGGTCACGGTTGGCCGCTTGCCGGGAGTGGGGCGGCTTAGGCAACTCGTCATGCAGACGGGGCGGAAGGTACCATTCCAACTGCGTCGCAATCCAACCTAGCGAGGACCTAATGGACGAGAATCTGCGCAGACAGATCGAACATGACTGCAGGAACCTGCTCTACCGGCATGCCCATTTGTCCGACCGCGGACAGGTTGCGGAAGCGGTAGGTCTTTTCGTTCCGGACGGCACCTGGATCCGTGGCGGCAAGCCCTACACCGGGCACCAGCAGATGCTGTCGTCGTCATCGCGCCCGGCGACGGCGATCAGCCGCCATTTCACTGCCAACACGGTCGTTGACGTCCAGGACGAGAACCACGCATCGGCGGTCTCATACTACATCGTGTTCCGGCACGATGCCGGTGTCCCCGATCCGAAATTTCCGCTTCCTCTCGGCGGCGCCTTCAGCATGGGCGAATGGCATGACCGCTACGTGCGGACCCCTGACGGATGGCGGTTCGAGTTTCGCGAAGTGAAGCGGCTTTTCCAGCAACCGGACTAGCCGCAACCATCCCAGCTGTAATCCAGGTCCTAACGCATCAATGACCGGAGAGAACCAGCGTCTGTACCGGGAAAAGCAAGGCTTGGATTCTCAATATCAGCGCGTGCACCACTCCGACCGTATCTATGACGTGAAGAAACACCCATTTCGAGGTGCTCAATCCTTCGTCGGCAAGGAGGTCGTGATTGTTGGTGTAGGCGTTGACGATACAACTGCTGCCCGGCGGCACACCGTCGATACCACCTTTGAAAAGCGGCTCCAGAAATACGGTGATCGTACCGGGCGTTGTCACTTGCTGTGGATCGATCAGCTGATCTGATCCCCGGACCTGACCGGCCGCGATAAGCTCCTGCACTTGCGTTACCACCATCGGTATGATGGTCATGGGTTTTGAAATGCAGCTGGCTTCGGCGGTCATGCCAACCTTTATCACTTGTGCTTCGATCTGGCCGAAGCCAGCCACTACTGCCTGCCGGCCAGCTTCCACGGGAATCAGGACGCCAGCGGGGCGCATGAACGGGTTGACGATGTCGCCCTTGCGCAGGGTAAACTGCTCGAGTGTTCCGTCGACTCCGGCGTAGACAACAGTTTTGTCCAACTCGACCTGAGCCTCGGCCAATGTGGCTTCGGCTGTTGCCTGTTGAGCGGGCAGCACGGACGAAATCTGGGCCTCGACCGACTGCTTGCTCGCCAGAACGGCAGACACCGCGGCTCTGCGCCCCTCGACAATATTCTGCAGCTTCTCGATGTCCCGCACGGCAACCACGCTGGCATTCCGTCTCTGGAGTTCGATTTTCGTGTCAAGTTCGTCCACCGCTTGCTGGTACGCGCTTTGTGCCTCCTGGATGCGCGCGTCGGCGGCTGCCAGATCGGTTTTTGCAGCTTCCAGCAAGGCACTTATTTCCGACACGCGCAGTCTGGCGGTCTCCAGAGCAGCTTCCTGCTCCGAACTGTCGAGCTTGAACAGGCGCTGACCGGCTTTTACCTTGTCCCTGAAGCCGACATAGATGTCCTCGACCCTTCCAGACCCTTCAGGAAGGATAGGGACCGTTCGGTAAAATGATATCGCACTTTTCGTAGATGGGTGAAAATAAAGGATAAGTGTCAAAAGCGCTATGGTAAGTAGAAGGCATGTCGTTATTCCATAGCGGAGTTCAAACCAGACTGAATACAGTGTGATCTCTCGTCCGATCTGTTTTCCTTGCACAAAGCGTCGAAAGAGGAAATCAGGAAGAATGGTGACAACCGAGCACAGCAGCACCTCGATCATGGCTCACGCCTTTCAATATCGCGCGACATTGTCGGGGATGAATCGGTGCTGGCCTGTGGTGGGGCGTCTACTGGGGCTTCCACTGGCGGCGATTGACGCGCGGCCGTGTCGGCCGGCGGTGCAGCGTCGTTCGTGGGTTCTATCGCCTCCTCGGGCACATCCGGAGAGACTGTTCGCAATCTGCGGCCGGCCAAAACCGCCAGGGATTCGGCCATGTTGGCTAAAGGCGTCCAGAAGTCGGGAATCGGGACCAGCGCGAGCAGCAGCGCTGCAATCCAGAACACGTTGTTGTGGGTAACGAGCGCGATAAGCGAAAGAACCGCGACCAGTTGGAATTGTATATGGCTGGCGTCATGCGCAATACGTTCAGGCAGCGAATGGAGCCGGAAATACAAGCTTCCGACCGCAATGGCCAATATGAGGAAAAAGATGATGGCCACCGCGAACAGGACATCGGTCTCTCCCGGAGGCGTGATAAATCCAGGCAAATGGTGAGACGCCATCGGATGCATGGCCTCGGACATGATCTCTAGCCCTCAAGAGATGAGCAACCACCTGAATACAGCATTTTATTTTAGAATCTTCCATACGAATTCATTCGGACTAGTCTTTTGCCAAATGTTGGCTCTGGCATTGAACTGGATGGCAAGTCCTACTCGGCGTACACGGCCTGCGAGTGGTCGGCTTCACGTTGATAGGACTATGGAAGGCACGCCACCGGTCATGTTTTGCGCAATGGCCGTCCCGTTGCCGCCTTTTACGCAGCCGATCATTTCATGATCGAGGCATGCCCTTTGGCCTGATCGACCGCCTCTGGGCAGCGATGCGGAACGCTGCGTTGGCGGCGCCATAACCCTTGTAGCCGTTGCGGCGTTCGACGATCTCGAAGAAGAAACCCTCGCCGTAGGTTTGACTGTAGAGCTGGAAATACTCGCCGGCCTCGTCGCGGTCGTAAAGAATGCTTTCGGCGCGCAACCGGTCCGTCAGCTGCGGATCGAGGCCGAGACGCGCCTCGACATCGTCATAGTAGTTCGGCGAGATCTCCAGCGCCTGGAAGCCAAGATGTTTGAGTTTAGCCGCGGTGGCGAAGATATCGGCGCAGGCGAAGGCGATATGCTGAATGCTGGAACCGAAGCTTTCGGCGATGAAATGTCCGGCCAGCGTCTTGCGGCTTTCGGCGCCGTTGAGCGTGATCCTCAGGCCACCATGTTCCCCTTCCACGACCTGGCTACGGACCAGTCCTTCCGGGTCGACGACGTCGAACATCCGCGATTTCCGCGTCTTGAAGATGGAGGTGTAGAAGAGAAGCCAGGTCAGCATCTCTTCGTAATTCATCGTCTGCGCGATATGGTCGATCACGCTCAGGCCCGCATCGCTCAGGCCGGCTGGTGTCGCCGGATCGAACTCGACGTCCCACACTGTCGCGAGTGCATCGTCGATGAAATAGATCACTCCGCCGCCAACCCCGCGGATGGCTGGAATGACGAGTTCACCCGATCCGCGTGGCTCGGCAAAGGTTTCGGCTCCCAGCGCCCGCGCCCGCGCGACCGTTTCGGCTGCATCGACGACCTTGAGCCCCAGAGCGTAGGCATTGGTCCCGTGCACCACGTAGGACGAATGGGCGAATCCGTCATGTCCGGTGTTGATGACAATGTTGATGCCGCGATGGGTACCTTGCCGCCAGACGGTCACGTCACGGTGCTTGTGGCGCGCGGCAAGCGAAAATCCCATTGCCGAGAGAAGGGTTGCCAGTTCCTGGGCTTCATGTTCGTTCGCAGCGAATTCGACGAACTCGACGCCCGACACTGCGCTACGGTCCGGCATTTCGGCGACTTCGATCGCCAGAGCGGGTTCGGCGCGACGCACCTGATCCATCAGGTTGACCAGCGATCGCCGGCCATCGACGGCGATGGATCTTGGGGACCCGCCACGGAACTGGTCGTTGAATATTTCGAGCGACAGCGGTCCATCATAGCCAGTCGCGGCCACCGCCCGCATGAAGTCGGTGATCGGCAGATCGCCCTCACCGGGCATGTTGCGGAAATGTCGGCTCAAGTAGAGCAGGTCCATGTCAATACGGGGGGCGTCGGCGAGCTGTACGATGAAGATGCGGTCGCCCGGTATCGTGCGGATCGTCTCGACGTCGATCCCGCGTGCCAGCGTATGGAAGGAATCCAATATCAGACCGATGTTGGGATGGTCGGCGCGGCGAACGACCTCCCAGGCATCCCGATGGTCGCTCACATGGCGGCCCCAGGCGAGGGCCTCGTAGCCGACACGGATACCGCGCCGGCCAGCATTTTCGCCGAGTTGGCGGAGATCGGCGGCGGCGCGATCAATGCCGCCCAAAGCCAAGGGCGAGACGTTGGAGCAGATCAGCATGAGATCGGTGCCGAGCTCCTGCATCACATCAAACTTGCGCTCGGCACGTTCGAAGGCGCGCGACCTCTGCGGTTCAGGTAGCCCTTCGAAATCACGGAATGGTTGGAACAGCGTTATCTCGAGACCATGGTCGCGCACCATGCGGCCGACCTCTGCCGGCGTACCATCGAAGGCGAGAAAGTCGTTCTCGAAGATTTCCACCCCGTCGAAGCCGGCAGCCGCTATTGCGCCAAGCTTCTCGCGTAGATCGCCGCTGATCGAGACGGTGGCGATCGAGGTTTTCACCGCCGATCAGCCTCGTCAGTCATCTCGCACAGCGCACGCACGGCGTGTGCATAGCCTCGCGGGCCAAGACCCGCCAGCACGGCCGTCGCGACGGTCGAGACGAGCGAACGATGATAGATTTCCTCGCGCCGATGGATGTTGGAAATGTGGAACTCGATGATCGGCCCCGGAAACATCTTTAGCGCGTCGAGGACGGGGATCGACCGGAAGCTCAGGCCGGCGGGATTGATCAGGATGCCTGCACCTTCGTCGATCGCTTCGTGGATCCAGTCGACGATCTGGTGCTCGGCGTTGGACTGGTGAAAACGGATTGGCCGCTTTCCAGCGGCCTCCCGGCACATCGTTTCGATCTCAGCCAGCGTCGTCGTGCCGTAGATTTCGGGCTCCCGCTTGCCCAGCCTGTTCAGGTTTGGACCGTTGATGATGAAAAGCGGTTTCATCGGAATTCTCCTGATCAGCCCTGATAGCCGAACAAGCGGGGCAGCCACAGCACGGTGTCGGGGAAGAAGGTGATGACGATGAGCGACAGGATCATCGTGTAGAGGAATGGCAGCACGTCGCGCACGATGTCCCACAGCGGCACGTTGGCGATGCGGGTCATGATGAAGAGCAGCAGGCCGTAGGGCGGCGTGACCAATCCCAGCATGATGTTGACGACGCACATCACGCCGAAATGCACGAGGTCGATCCCGAGCGCGTTAGCGGTAGGGATAAACACCGGCAGGATGACGAGGATGATCGTCGTCCCCTCCAGCACGCAGCCGAGCAGGAGCAGGATGACGTTGACGAGAACCAGGAAACCGGTCGGGGAAAGCTCCCAGCTTGTCAGCAGCACGCTGAGGGAATGCGGAATGTTCTCGACCGTCACGACATAGTTGAACACCAGCGCTCCGGCGATCAGCATGCCGATAGAGGCGGTCGTCCGTGCGCTCGCGAGGATCGACCTGTAGAAGTCGGCGAAGCTGACGCTGCGATAGAGCACGACCGAAATGAACAACGCATAAGCGGCCGCCACTGCGGCGGCTTCGGTCGGCGTTGTGACGCCCGAATAGATGCCGCCCAAGAGCACGACCGGCATCATCAGGGCAGGCAACGCGCGCCAGGTTATGCCTGGAAGCTCGCGCAGGGGCGTCGGCGGCTCGACGGGGAAATTCCTGGTTCGCGCATGCACCGCGACCAGGATCATCTGGAATCCAGCCATCAGCAGGCCCGGTATGACGCCGCCGAGGAAGAGGTAACCGATCGAGGCGTCCGAGACGAGTGCATAGATGATCATCGGGATCGACGGAGGAATGATCGGCCCGATGACAGCGGTGGCCGCCGTCAGCGCCGCCGCATAGCTCGCCGGATACTTGCCGTCGGCTGTCATCATATTCTGCATGATCTTGCCGGAACCGGCGGCGTCGGCAATGGCCGAGCCGCTCATGCCGGCGAAGATGATTGACTGAAGAACGTTGACCTGGGCGAGCCCGCCCCTGAACCGGCCGACAATGGCGTTGCAAAAAGTCATCAGCCGTTCCGTCATCGAACCGATGTTCATCAGTTCCGCCGCGAGGATGAAAAGCGGCACGGCGAGGATGATGTAGTTGGAATACATACCGTTGAGGAACTGCTCGGCGACCGTTCCCATATCGAGCCCGGCCAGGAGCAGGTAGAGGATCGAGCCGGCGATCATTGCATGGCCGACCGGCAGGCCGAGCAACGCCAGCGCCGTAATGGCTACGATCGAGATCGAAAAAGGGCTGGCGAAATTCATACGCCCGATCCTGCTTTGGTCGGGTCAAACTCTTCGGGCGCCGAGCCGCGCAGCACCTGCCAGGAAAGCCATATGTATCGCACGATGACGGCGACCACGAAGACGATGTAGATGGAAAAGAGCCAGTCGAACCGGATCTTCAGATAGGCGCTCTTCTCGACTTTCATGAAGGTCACGTAGTCAACCACGGCCGGCAATGAGATGGCGTAGAGGCCGATCAGCGAGACGGCGAAAATGAGAAACATGACGCCACGGATCCGCGGGCCTACAGAAGCGTAGATGAGATCGAAGCGCATCTCCTCCTGTTCGGTGGTCACGAAGGCGGCGCCCCACAATACGATCCAGATCCAGAGGATGGCGCTCAGCTCGTTGGTCCAGCCGGTCGGCCAGTTCATCACGTAGCGAAAGAATATCTGGAGCAGGAAGGCGAAGAACATGACGGCAAGCATCGCGGCCAGCACGTTCTCAGCCCGGGCATAGAGCCAGCGGCCGATGCCGCGCAGTCTGGGGTCCACCACCATTCCTCCATCCGAAGGCTAAGGCCTTCCAATCGGGACGACCGGCCTTGGCGTCACCGAAGGGTTGAAAAGACCGGGCGGTCCGCACCGCCCGGTCTTTTCAGATCAAAGCGCGTTGATCTTGTCGACCATGCCGGCCGGCCAGTCCTTGGCCAGGTCCGATGCGAGATATTGCTCCTGGACATGCTTGCGGAAGGCCGCGACGTCCGGCTCGTAGATCTTCAGCCCCTTCGACTTGAAGGAGTTCAGCAGTTCCTTTTCGCGGGCGAGATGCTTCTCGGTCGAGAAATCGATCGCCGCGTCGGCCGCAGCCTGGAACTTGGCCTGCTTCTCTGCTCCCATATCGTCCCAGACCTTCTTCGAGATGGTGAGAAGATCGAAGCCGACGAGATGCGAGGTCAGTACGATCTGGTTCATGACTTCGTAGAACTTCATGTTCTCGACGTTGGGCAGCGGATTGTCCTGGCCGTCGATGGCACCGGTCTGCAGGCCGGTATAGACTTCCGCATAGGCCATCGGCGTCGGGTTGGCGCCGAGCGCGGTTCCGAGGAATTGCCAGGCATCGCCGCCAGGCATGCGCAACTTCACGCCGGCAAGGTCGGCCGGTGTCTTGATCTCTTTGTCGCCCTTCAGGCCAACCTGGCGCACCCCGAAATAAGTCGGGCCGAGCACTTTCACGCCCAACTGGTCTTCGGTCATCTTCTTCAACTCGGCGCCTGCCTCGCTGGCGAAGAATGCTTTCACATGCGCCGCGTCGCGGAAGAGATAGCCGGCGGTCACGATCGACCACGCGGGAATCTGCTTGGAGATGTCCTGCGGCGCTATGTTACCCATTTCGAGGTTGCCGCGCTGCAGCGCGACGAGTTCGGTGCCCTGCTTGAACAGGTTGCCGCCGTAATAACCCTCGAAGGTGAAATCGTCCTTGATGGCGTCGGCGAACATTTTCATCATCTCGGCGCGGATATCCTGCTCCGAAAAGACGGCCGAGAAGCGCAGCTTGGGTTTGTCCTGGGCGAATGCCGGGAACGCTGCCGCGGTGGCTGCAAGTCCGGTCCCGACGAGAAACTGTCTGCGGGTTGCTTTGAAAGTCATGTCTTCCTCCCTATTATTTTTCCAAGTTCATTGCACGTTTTGCCGCTGGCCTGCGGGTTCTTCCTTGAATGCGCCAAAGGTCGTCTTCATCCGGCCTATGTCAGGCGAGATGCCGGTGAAGAGTTCGAAAGCCAGTGCCGCCTGATGGACAGCCATGCCTTCGCCGCTCATGGTCCGGCAGCCGTGCCTTCGCGCCTGGGCGAGCAGTTCGGTTTCCAGCGGGAAATAAACGATGTCCGCTACCCAGCAGGACGGCCGCAGCAATGCTGTATCGATTGGCGAGCCGGGCAACTTGGCCATTCCCACGGGTGTCGCGTTGACGATGCCGTCGACCTGCGCCGTCGCGGCTGCAAGGTCTGGCACGCCGGCTATGCGCGCCTTGCCGAAACGCGCAGCCAGCCGCGCTGCAAGCCCATCGGCCCTGGAACCTTCGACATCATGCAGCAGCAACTGTTCGACGCCGCTGTCGAGCAATGCGTGGGCAACCGCCGCGCCAGCTCCGCCGGTGCCGAGCAGCAGCACGCGGTCGCGGACCGTGCCGGCCATTTCGCTTCGAAAGCTTTCCCTGAAGCCGACCATGTCGGTGTTGTGGCCGATGCGCCGTCCGTCCCGCAGGACCACCGTATTGACAGAGCCGAGCGCTTCCGCCTCCCCGGATAGTTCATTCAGGAGCGGGATTATCTCCTGCTTGTAGGGGAAGGTGACGTTGAGGCCGTTGAACCCGAAATGTTCGGCGAAGGAGAGCACGTCGGCCAGCTTTGGCACACTGTCGCCCATGCGATCAGTGTCGAGCAGACGATAGATGTAGGCGAGGCGGTTGGCACTGCCTTCGGCCTCATGCATCGCGGGCGTGCGCGACAGCTGGATGCCACGACCCACCAGACCCACCAGCACACGCCGCGAGCCGGGAGAGGTTTCCCAGACTTCCACCGCTTGTCTGGTGGCGGTTAATACCAATTGGACCTCCGGACGCCAGCTTGCCGTTGCAAGCTCCTCCTGGCGACCATTTACTTTGTACCGTCTGGTTAATTTCGTCAACAACTTTGTACGAAACGGTTAATTTGCTAAGCTGCTGTCCCGTTGTAAGTCTGCTGCAAAGGCGGAGGCATCATGGACGACAAGCCGGCCAATGGCCGCAGCGGCTGGAAGCAGAACCCGGCGGGCGTCCAGAAGAACATTCTTGCCGTCGCGATGACCGAGTTCGCAGCCAACGGACTTTCGGGCGCTCGCATGGACGAGATTGCCGCCAAGACGAATACGTCGAAGCGGATGATCTACTACTATTTCGGCGACAAGGTTGGTCTGTATGGCCGTGTTCTCGAAGAGGCCTACCGCCAGGTCCGCACTGGAGAGCAAGAGCTCGAACTCGACCACCTGTCACCGGTCGAAGCATTGAAACTGCTCGCCGAATTCACTTTCGACCATCACAGCCGCCATCCGGATTTCATCCGGATCGTGATGATCGAAAACATCCACCAGGGGGTCTATCTGGAACAATCGGAGCTGATCCGCCTGCTCAATGCGGGAGCTATCCAGAAGTTGGAGGCGATCTGCCGCCGTGGGCGCGAGGCGGGGATATTCCGGGACGACGTCGCGCCCATCGAGCTCCATTGGCACATAAGCGCGATGAGTTTCTTCAACGTCTCCAATCGGGCGACGTTTTCCAGAATTTTCGGCAACGAACTGTTCGGCGCGGAAGGCCAGAACTCTCTCAAGAATCACCTGGTCGAGATGATCGTCGCGCTCGCCCTCAAGCCGGATCGACGATCACGGCGTTGACTTCAAGATACGCCTTCTGCCCTTACGAGTTGTCAGTCTCCGTCCATGAAGCCATTCGTGAAGTAGGTGGAGAAATCGGGGTTCTCCGTTAGCGCCGTGCCGTCGGAATCCTTGAGAATGCCCTTGGAAACCAGATAGCTGCCCATGGCCTTGATCTTCGCGGGATCGATAGTGCCGATCGCACCGCGGGAATCCCTGAGATAGTTCCCTTCGATCAGCGCTCCGAGCGACGCGCGGATCAGAGCTCGGTCGGTCATCGCGGCGCTGTTGGCAGCAATCAGCAGATCCGTAGCTTCATCAGGATGATCGACCGCGAATGCATAGCCGCGGCGGGTCGCAACCATGAAGGCGCGCGCATCGTCAGGATTCTTGTCCAGATAGGCGCTGCTCGAGCCGATCAATGTCGTGTGCTCGTCGGGGACGCCGTAGTCGGCATAGCGGAAAGCGCGTTGCTTCTCGCCCTCGAGTTCGGCCTTCACGCCTTCCCATGTGTAAACCTCCAGGGTAAAATCCACCGCGCCGTTTGCGAGCGCCTGATAGGCCGAGGTGCCGAGCGTCACCGTTTCGAATTTTCCCTCGCCGCCGTCGTGGCGGATGATCGAGCCGATCAGCGCGTTCTCCCAGGCGCTGCCGAAGCCTCCATAGGTGAGGCCGTCCAGGTCTTTCGGCCGCCTGATCTCGGCACGATCCGCGTTGAAGACCAGGCGCCCAGTTTCCGTTTGAACCACAGCATAGGTGGCGACGAGATCGGCGCCTGCGGCGCGCTGGCTGAAGAAGCCGATTGCGCTGAGGATACCGAAATTGGCGACATGGTTGGCGACAAGTGTACCGGACGACGTATCGGAATAGGGGAGGATCTCAACATCGAGGCCCGCCTCGCGATAGAAGCCTTTGTCGCGGGCGACGAACAGGCCGATGTGATTGGTGTTGGGAGTCCAGTCGAGCGCCACAGTCACCTTCCGGAGTTCCTGGGCACGGAGATGCGCAGGCAACACCAGCGACGCGAGAGCAAGGGCGAGGGTCGAGCGGCGGGTCAGAACAATCGGTTTCATGGTCTATTCCTCCTTCGGGTGAAGCAGCAGTTCGAGGATCGTGTTTTCGATCGCCGTCATCTGCGGCTGGTGCGGCCCGGCCACCGTCCGTGGTCGGGGCAGGTCGATTTCGATCTCGTGGACGATCCGCGCTGGACGCGGAGACAGGACATAGATGCGGTCAGAAAGGGCGACGGCCTCGCGGACATCGTGGGTGACGAGGATGGCGGTCCAGCTATGGTGGGTCCACATGGCTTCCAGCCATCGCTGCATGCCGAAGCGGGTCAGGGCGTCCAGCGCGCCGAAGGGTTCGTCCAGAAGCATCATCGGGCGCTGCTGCACCACGGTTCGCAGCAGGGCGGTGCGTTGGCGCATGCCGCCCGAAAGTTCGGATGGGTAGTGCGTTTCAAAACCCTCGAGCCCGAATTCCGCAAAAAGCGGCTGTACGCGCCGCCGTGCCTCGGCACGTTTCACACCCTGCACTTCGAGCCCGAGCGTGGTGTTGTCGAGGACGCGGCGCCAGGGCATCAGAGCGTCGCGTTGCGGCATGAAGGCAAATGGCTGCCTCGACGCTTCCAGTGTTGTCCCTTCGAAAAGGATCTCGCCGCGATCGGGCCGTTGTCCGCCTGTCAAAATCCTCAGGATCGTCGACTTTCCGGCGCCAGAGGGGCCAAGGATCGAAACGAATTCTCCTGCCGCGATATTGAGGGAAATGTCGGCGAGCACATCGAGACCGCCAAAACGATGCGCGATCCCGCGCATTTCCAGTATCGGCGCGGTCATCGGAGAGTATACCTGCCGCGCCGTGTCCATGGCATGGCTGCGTACTGGACAAGAACGGAAGCGCCGAACAGGGTGAGGGTCAGCAGCGCACTGACCAGGACAGCCGCTAGCACCAGGTCGGGGCGGAAATTATTCTTCGCGTTGAGGATATAGATGCCAAGGCCTTGAGCCGCTCCGGCATACTCCGCAAAGATCGCACCAACCACGGCATAGGTGATCGATATCCTCAGGCCTGCGAAGAAATGGGGCAGTGCGGCAGGAAACCGGGCGAGCAGGAACCGTTTCCAACGCGGGGCGCCCATGGACGCCAGAAGCAGTTCGATTTCCTCCTCGGTTGCCTCATAACCCTGGGCGAGTGCCACCAGCATCGGGAAAAAGGTGACCAGCGCGACCAGCAGGATTTTCGGTGTCAGCCCGAAGCCGAACCAGAGGACGACCAGCGGTGCAATGGCCACGAGAGGTAGCGTCTGGCTGATGATGAAGATAGGAAAAAGCGCGCGCCGCAACCGCCGGAAAAAGTCGATCAGCACCGAGAAGATGAAGGCTGCTGCGAGCGAGCAGGAAAAGCCGAGCACTGTGGCGCGGACCGTCGGCACGGTGTTGTCCCAGAGCGCATGGCGGTGCACGACGGCTTGCGCAAGAACACGCGATGGTGAGGGGAGCGTGGTCGGGGATATGCCCGAGAACCTGGCGTAGAGCTCCCACACAAGGATCAGCAGACCAACCGAACACAGGGCTGGAAGGATGTGGCCGACGGTGCTTATGATCCGCCGGGCAGGCGGGTTGGAGAAGGACATGGTGACAACCTGAAAATGCGAAAGGGCCGGACGCCTAGAGGGTGGTCGGGCTATTCGCTGAGACGGTCAGGTCGATGGTCACATGCCCGTTGGGCGGGCCAAACCGGACAAATGCTTCGTGGAGCGTGGCGAAGATCGCTCCGGCATCGCCGCGAAGTTTTGTGCAGAAATTCTTCGATTTCTCGAAGACGCCGGAGTTCTTCAGGAAATCGATGCAGCCATAGATCTCGTCCATGTGCTGGTCGATGCCCATGGTGTAGAGCGAGAACTGTGCGGCCACGATCGGGCCGGTTGGCGGGGTGTTCTCCACCGCAAGCAGGGCTTGGGCCTTTCGCTCCTCCAGTGGTGCCAGCGGGCCTGCAAGCTGCGGCGTGTGGCAGATCGGATCGTCCGGCTCACCAGGGCAGCCCCGTGAAATCGCAGCCGACAGCACGCAATGTTTGCCGCTGCCGGCAGCCGCGACGAAAAGATCGCGCATCGCCGGAAAAAGTACTTCCGGAACGCCGATCACCAGCGTCGATATGTCGTCGGTTTCGATCCGCAACCGGTCCCGATAAGGGTCGAGCGCGCCGAGCGACCCTAGGATGACGCCGACGAAATCGTCGGTCATGGGATAAAGGGAAATCTGTGCGCCGGAAAACATCGCTCGCCTCGCTCCGCTGGTATTATCCAGATCAGCTTTAGGGTCCGCGATCATGTCGACCGCATCTCAGCCCCGGCAATACGGAGCACCCCTGTCGTGGGGAGACATAAATCACATCCGAGAGAATTTGCAAAGCGCTTCGGCGAACATCCACAGGCCGTACTTGCTGCGCGAGCAATTTTCAGGCCTATACCGATAGCGATGCGGTGATGATCTCAAGGCCACAGCTTTTGCAACTCATGACCTGAACGGTTCACCGCAACCTATGCCTCCAACCTCAAAACTCCGCGCCTATCGTGAGAAACGCGACTTCACCAAGACGCGCGAACCGGCTGGCGGAGAATCCGCCGGAATAGGCAACCGCTTCGTCGTGCACAAACATCACGCAACCGCCGACCATTACGATCTGAGACTACAGGTCGGCGACGTGCTGAAAAGCTGGGCGGTGCCGCGAGGTCCCTCACTCAATCCCGCCGACAAGCGGCTGGCGGTCGAGACCGAGGATCATCCGCTAGAATACATCGATTTCGAAGGTGTCATCCCGGAAGGCGAGTATGGCGGCGGCCCGATGATCGTTTGGGACAGCGGCGTCTGGGCGCCGATGGACGATGTCGAGAAAAGCCTGCGCACCGGTTCCTTCAAGTTCCGCCTGGCCGGCGAAAAGCTCAACGGCGGCTGGATGCTGGCGCGGCTGAAACCCAAGCCGGGCGAGGACAACAAGAAGAACTGGCTTCTGTTCAAGGAGCGCGACCTGGCTGCCGACGCCGGCCTCGACATTCTCGCCGCGCGTCCCGAAAGTGTGAAATCAGGTCGCCTGATCGAGGAACTCGTCGAAAAACCGAGGCCGGTTCCAAATCCGGCCGCGCTGAAACCCGGCGTGCTTGCCGGTGCGGTACAAGCTCCGCTTCCCGCCCGCCTCGAACCGCAACTCGCGACACAGATCGCCAGCCCGCCGCATGGTGACGACACAAGAGAAACCTGGCTGCACGAGATCAAGTTCGACGGCTACCGCACCATGGCGCATGTCGCGGACGGCGCCGTCCGCTTGATCACCCGCGGTGGCCTTGACTGGACGAAACGTTACGGCGACCTGCCCGAGGCTTTTCGCCGGCTACCGTGCCGCGCCGCCGTCATAGACGGCGAGGTCGTCGTCCTCGACGGCAAAGGCATCAGCCGCTTCGCCCTGCTGCAGGACGCTCTGTCGGAAGGCGCCGGCAACAAGCTGATCTTCTACGCTTTCGACCTTCTCCACCTCGACGGCTGGGATCTGACCAGGGTGCCGCTGGAGGCGCGCAAACAGTTGCTTGCACAATTTCTCGCCGGTCATGTCACCCAGCGCTCCGCCATCCAGCTCAGCGATCACGTTGTCGGTGATGGCAGGCCGCTTTACGAACACGCCTCGGAACTGGGCTTGGAAGGCATCGTCTCGAAGCGCGCCACGGCACTTTACCAGCCCGGGCGCTCGAAGACGTGGACCAAGACCAAGGCATTGGAGACCGGGGACTTCGTCATTGCCGGTTACACGGTTTCGCAAGCCGCCGAAGGCCTTGCCGCATTGGGGCTTGGCGAGTGGGTGGATGGTGAGTTGCAGTATCGGGGCAAAGTCGGGACTGGCTTCGATGCGGGAACGGCCCATGCGCTGCTTGCTCGGCTGGAGCCGCTTCGCGCCGGCGCGATCCAGCTCGATGGTACACCCAAGGAGATGATCTGGGTTCGCCCGCTGCTTTCGGCGCACATCCACTACGCCAATCGCACTGCCGACAATGCACTCCGCCATGCCGTATTCAAGGGCCTGCGCGACGTTGAACTGTCGGCTCCGGCCATCGCACCACGCAAGCGGCTGATCTCCGAGGCCGATCTCGCCACCATTTGGGTTACCAATCCGGAGCGGCGGCTGTTCGGCAAATCCGGGCCGACCAAGCTCGACATCGCGGTCTATTATGCCCTGGTCGGCGATTTCATGTTGCCCCACATCGCCAACCGGCCGGTTTCGCTGGTCCGCTGCCCGACGGGAAAACCTCAGGACTGCTTCTACCAGCGTCACGCCTTCACCGGCATGCCGGCCTCGGTGGAAAAGTTCATGGTCGCCAATTCGGAAGGCGAGGAAA
This sequence comes from Mesorhizobium sp. ZC-5, assembly GCF_025753855.1. Taxonomy (GTDB): domain Bacteria; phylum Pseudomonadota; class Alphaproteobacteria; order Rhizobiales; family Rhizobiaceae; genus Neomesorhizobium. The sequence goes on along the minus strand of NZ_JAOWPT010000010.1, from coordinate 113,523 downwards.
AATCCTATCTCTCGGTCGAGGGTGCCAAGGGGTATCTGGCGCTGGCACAATTCGGCGTTGTTGAATTCCATACCTGGGGGACGACGCGCAAACGCCTGGAAAAACCTGACCGCCTGGTCTTCGACCTCGACCCGGGAGAGGGCATAACGTGGCGCGAGGTGGTCGAGGCTGCCGTGCACATCCGCGGCGAACTTCAGGCGATCGGCCTCACGCCTTTCGTCAAGACGTCAGGAGGCAAAGGAATCCACGTTGTGGTGCCGGTGAAACCGAAACTCGACTGGAAGAAGACGCATCAGGCGACCAGCGCCATAGCAACTCGTCTGGCCGCCAGTGCACCGGATGTGTTTACGACGACGATGGGCAAGAACAACCGCAAGAAGCTGATTTTCATCGACTTTCACCGAAACGCGCGCGGCCACACATCGGCCGCACCTTACTCGTTGCGGGCCCGCACAAATCTGCCTGCTTCGGCTCCGCTTGACTGGAACGATCTTGAGTCCATCGACGCTCCGGAAGATTTGAATTATTCTTCGCTCCCGGGACTCTTGGCGGCATCCGGCGACCCGTGGGCCGAAATTGATGATTTCGCAACGGAATTGCCGGTATTGTCGCCATTAGGGAAATAGTCGTGTTGTTGCGTAGGAGACGTTTATGGCGCCCAGGGCTAGCTGGAAGGGTTATCTCAAACTCAGTCTCGTGAGCTGTCCGGTCCGGCTTTATCCGGCCACCAGCGCCAGCGAGCGCATCAGCTTCAATCAGCTGCACAAGAAGACCCACAACCGCATCAACATGAAGCCGGTGGATCCGGAACTCGGGCTGGTCGAGCGCTCCGATCTCGTCAAGGGTTACGAATACGAGGATAAGCAGTACATTATCATCGACGACAGCGATCTCGAGGCGGTGCGCATTGAATCCAACCACACGATGAACATCGAGGCGTTCGTCGACGAGGATTCCGTCGATGTGATCTATCTGGATGCGCCTTATTATCTGGCTCCGGATGGCGCCATGGCGGAGGAGACGTTCGTGGTGCTGCGGGAGGCGATGCGCAAATCCGGCAAGCTGGCGATCGCGCGCCTTGTGCTGTCCAGCCGCGAGCGGGTGGTGACCATAGGCTCGCGCGAGAACGGCATGTTCGTCTGCACGCTGCGGAATCCGAATGAAGTGCGCGGCACCGCCGAGTATTTCGGCAACATTCCGGTCGGCACCCCCGATCCCGAAATGCTCCAGCTCGCCGAAGCGCTGATCAAGCAGAAGGAAACCGATTTCGATCCGAAGAACTACGAGGATCGTTACGAGATCGCCCTGATGAACATGATCCGGGAGAAGCTGAAAGGGCACAAGCCGATCATCGCGGCGGCGCCCGAGCGCGGCAATGTCATCAACCTGATGGACGCGCTGAAGGCCAGCCTTTCGCAGGCCAAGCCGCCGGCGAAGAGCAAGAGCAAGGCAGAGCCGGTCGAGAAGCCTGCGGCCAAGGCTGCGGCTGGTGGATCGGGCAAGGCGCCCGCCAAGGCCAGGAAGTGACGGCAGCCGCCGGCAAGACATTCGGAACAGTGGGCGCGCTGGCGGCGTTCCCGCGGCGACTCGCGGTACGGGAGGTCGAGCGGCAGCACGGCCTTCTGATGCGCGGGGTAACCCGCCGTACGACGCATCTGGTTTTTGGTCGCACGCTGTTGGCCAAGTCTGACGGCAAGTGGATCGAAACGCGGTTCGAGGCAGAGCGCAAAGCCGGCCGGAGGTTGCTCAGCGAGAACGGATTTCTGCGCCTTCTCGGCCTTGTGAAGACTCAGGACGCGTCGGCAATGACGCGCCAGTCGCTGCTCGAACAGTCGCGGTTGACACCCGACGCGTTTGATCTTCTTTCGTTGTTCGATGCCTTCGAACACGATGCCGAACCTTACTCCTTCCGTGATCTGATCCTCGCCAGGAAATACGCCGGTTTGATCGCGAGCGGCGCCAACTGGAGCGCCATCGCGCGGTCCGTGCATCGTTACGGCCCGGTCGCCTCGCTCACCGCCAAGTCGCTGCATGTCGAAGGTTCCGACACCATCTATGCGCGCCTTGACCAAGGACTGAGCGAACTCGATGGCCAGATGCTGTTCGATCTGGGGACGCCTGGCGACGCAGAACTGGAAGAACTTTTCGCCGAGGCGGAAGCCGCCGAGGAAGCGGGTCGCAATGACGACGCGGTGGCTCTCTACCAGCGGTGCCTCGCCATGGATCCGGACGATGCCGTCGCCGCCTTCAATCGCGCCAACTGTTTGCGGGCGGCGGGGCGGCAGGTCGAGGCAGCACATGATTATGCACGTGCCATCAAGCTTGATCCGGGCTTCGTCGAAGCCTGGTTCAATCTTGCGGGGTTGATGACTGATCGCGGCCGCAACGATTCCGCTCGCCGCCACCTGGTCAAGGCGATTGCCCTCGATCCAAATTACGCAGACGCGATTTTCAATCTTGCCAAGCTGGAGTTCGACGCTGGCGATCTCAACAGCGCCCGACGCTGGTGGGTTCGCTATCTGGAGCTGGACGCCATCTCCGAATGGGCGCGGACCGCTGTGCGGGGCATTCAGTTCGTCGACCTGCATTTCGCCCAGAAGACAGCGAGCTAATGAGCAAGACCTACTTTCTTTTCGATGGCCCGGAAGACGCCGCCGTCACGATCCTTCTCGCGCATGGCGCCGGCGCTCCGATGGATTCGGCGTCGATGGCTGCGACCGCCAAGGCGCTTGCCACAGCCGGCTTTCGCGTCGCCCGTTTCGAGTTCGCCTATATGGCTGCGCGCCGTTATGGCCATCGCAAGCCGCCGCCGCGCGCCGAAACCGTCAATACGGAGTATGTGGCGGCAGTCGAGGCACTGGGCGCCAAAGGACTGCTGATCATCGGCGGCAAGTCGATGGGCGGGCGAGTCGCCAGCATGGTTGCCGACGAGCTTCATGCCGCCGGCAAGATCGCCGGCCTGCTTTGCCTGGGTTACCCGTTTCATCCGCCTGCAAAACCCGAGCAATTGCGCACCAAGCACCTCGCTGGCCTTAAAACGCCGACGCTGATCTGCCAGGGCACCCGCGACGAATTTGGCACTCGCGAAGAAGTGGCGGGTTATACACTCTCCGACCGGATCGAGATCCTCTGGTTGGAAGATGGCGATCACGATCTGAAGCCGCGCAAAAGTATCTCCGGCTTCTCCACCGCCGATCATCTGAAGACGCTCGCCGACACGGTCGCCGACTGGACCAAGACCCTCACGCGCTGAACATGCGGCCGGCATGAAGATCGCTACCTTCAACATCAACAACGTCAACAGCCGGCTCGATATTCTGCTCGCCTGGCTGGCAGTCGCCAGGCCGGACGTTGTCTGCCTGCAGGAACTCAAGGCCGCGGACAGGGATTTCCCGCGTGCCGCCATCGAGGCGGCGGGTTATGGCGCAGTCTGGCGCGGCCAAAAAACCTGGAACGGCGTCGCCATTCTGGCTCGCGGCGGCGAGCCGGTGATGACCCGTAACGAATTGCCTGGCGACCCTTCCGACAGCCAGAGCCGTTATATCGAAGCGGCGGTGAACGGCGTCCTGATCGGGTGCCTGTACGGTCCCAACGGCAATCCGCAGCCTGGGCCTAAATTCGATTACAAACTGGCGTGGCACGAGCGCTTCGGGATGCATGCCGCCGAGCTCTTCAAGACGGGCCTGCCAGTCGTGCTGGCCGGCGACTACAACATCGTGCCGGAACCGCGCGACATCTACGAGACCCGTTCCTATGACGACAACGCGCTGGTGCAGCCACAGAGCCGCGCCGCGTTCCGCGCCCTTCTCGACCAGGGTTGGACCGACGCACTGCGCAAGGTGCATCCCGAAGACACGATCTATACATTCTGGGATTATCGCCGGAACCGCTGGCAGCGCGATGCAGGTTTGCGTCTCGACCATATCCTGCTGAGCAAGAAACTGGCGCGCCGGCTGATTGATGCCGGTGTCGACCGGGACGTCCGCGGACTCGAAGGCGCCAGCGACCATGCGCCGGTGTGGGCGGATATCAAGGACTGATAGGCTGTCAGCCTTCGCCGCCGGGACTGCCCTGAAGCGCCATCTTGCGACGCGGCCAGAGAACGCTGCCTTTCAGCATACGGGCGATGGGTTTTTCGACCAGTTCGTAGGCCACAGCCCCCAACGCGACACCGAAAACCACCCCGGCAACCACGAGCAGCGGGTTCGGCACGGCAAGCAGAGTGCCGAATTTGATCACCACTGAAATCGCCAGCGTGTGCCAGAGGTAGACCGAGTAGGAGCTGTCGCCGAGGTAGCTCAAGGCGGCGCTCCGTCTCATCGTGCCGTCGCGTTCGAGGATCAGAGCGCCGACCACAAGGGCCGCCGCGAGCGGGCCGCAAAGCCACTCGTCGAAACCCATGCCGGTGATGCCGATAAAGGCAAATCCGCCAAGACCAGCCAGCAGTGCCGCGACGCCGAAGGCCCGTGGCGGCAATTTTCCCGCTAGCCACCATGTGCCGATGAAGGCGCCAAGCAGGAATTCGAGCATGATCGGCCGCGTGTAGGTAGCGAGTGCCGGGTCCTGCGGCGAAAACAGCATGCCAGCCAGCGTCAGCGCGCAGAAGACGCCTGTCATCGCCAGCAGCCGCGATCTGGCCGGGAGAAACAGCGAAAGCGCGAAAACTGCGTAGAAGAACATCTCATAGTTCAACGTCCAGCCCTGGACGAGAACCGGCCAAACCTGGCCGTCACTCGGCGAGCGGGACGGGATGAAGAGCAGGGAGCCCGCCACATGTTGCCAGGAAAGAACGAGGTTGGGGAACAATCCGGCCAGCCCGCCGGCGACCATGATGAGAGTGACGATCCAGTAGGGCGGCGCGATGCGCTTCAGCCTGTCTGCAATGAATTTCCCCGGCGTCAGCATCCTGCCATCGGCAATGATCCACATGATGAATCCGCTGATGACGAAGAACACGTCGACGCCGGCAGCGCCGATGGTGAAGTGGTGGCCAGCCCGCTCCGCCGCATGGAAGATGACGACTGCCAATGCAGCGAAACCACGTAGGTATTGGATTCCATAAAGTTTGTTCATCGGCGCGCAGGACTTCAAGTCGCGTCAAGTTTCACCAAATCTGTGTTCTAACCGGCTGAGCACCGGTGTTCGACTGTTCTGCTCTCGCCTCGTCGCCAGAAGACCTGCGGAATAGTAGAGCAGAAACGAACCAACCGCGTAGGGATGCATGACGTCGACTTCGAAGAAGGAGCGCACGGCCAGCATCAGCCCGATCCCAAGCAGCAGGAATGACTCCTCGTTGTGCCGCTCCGACAGCAGGCGCTTCAGGTGTCCGCCAATGACGCCGATCATCGTCACCGTGATCAATACCAGCCCGACATAACCGAGTTCGACCAGCGCCTCGATGTAGGTGTTGTGGAAGTGGAAGCCGCTGCGTGTCGGAATATAAAACTCCTCCCACAGGCGCTCGGCTTCGGAAAAGCCCTGCACCCAGTAAGCCTGGTAGCCAACACCGACCAGCGGAGCCTCTCCGACCGCGCGCAAGCCCTCCGACCAGAGATAGGTTCTACCCGTGAGCGTGGCGTCCTTGCCGAATGCGCCGAGCACCAGATCGATCGCACCGGCATTCAGTGCGCCCGCAACGCCGAGGGTCAGCAGAACCGTCACGACGAGGAACAGCATTTTCCGGCTTTGCGGCGCGAGCATCAGCACGAGCCCGATGCAGGCGCTTGCGGCGAGTGTCACCGCCGTGGCGATGATCGAGGTGGCCGATTGCGAGGCAAACAGCGCGTAGGTTGAAAGCGCGCCAACACAAAGCGCCAACAGTCGCCACAGGCCGGGCATACGGAGGATGAAAAGTGCCGCGAAGGCGAAGTAAACGCCTAGCGATCCGTAGAAGCCGAGCTGGTTTTTGGACGAGAAAGCGCCGACGAAACTGTAGCTGCCGTCGATTGGGTCATAGTGATGAACGCCGAACAGCAGCGAATAGACCACGACCAGCAGAATGCCGCCGAGCACGCCGAGCGTCAGCGTGCGGATGTCGACGGTGCGGGCAATAATCAGTGCGCAGACGATGTGCGAGAAATATTGCACGCCGGCACGCGCCGTCACGCCTGGCGCGGCCGACCAGAAGATAGAAAGGCAGGCAAACAGGCCGAAGCCCAGTATCCACCAATATTTGGCATAATTGCCGAGCACCTGGCGGTAGTTCACCAGCACCAGCGGCAGCCACAGCGCGTAATAGGCCAGGATGGAAATCTGGCCGAAACGCGCCGAATAGGCGAAGACGAAGATCGAAACGGTGACGGCCGCAATCCCGAACCAGAAATTCTGGCCGGGGGTTACCAGCAGCGACTTTGCGATCCTCATAGCGAACAGCCCAACGACTAGTCGGTCGGCGGAAGCCCGGCGACCGTGACCTTGACCACGTCGCCCGGCAGCACTGGCGTGTTTTCCTCCGCCGGAATTTCAGCGGTCTTGCCTTCCTGCTCTCTGACGATGCTGAAAGTCGCCTGTGGCGGTCCTTTGGCGGCGGCGCTGCGCGCTGCCGCTTCGGGCGCTTTGGACAGCGCTTCCGACATCAGGTTGCGGTACATTTCGATTTTCAGCGTGAGACCGGCGATGTCGGCTTCGACCTGTTGGCGCTGTACGGCCAGCTCCGCTTCTCGGTCGTTGCCCAGGTTGGTGGCGTCCTGGACAGCCTTGTTGATGTCCTGCTTGGCGCGCAGCGAGGCCGTATCGAGGTCGAGAATCTTGCCTTCCATATCAGCAATCTTCTGTTCGATGGTCAGCACGCGCGAATTCACCACCAGCCCGCGATCGGCGAGATTGCCGATACCCTTCAATTCTTCACGCGCCAGATCGGCTTGCCGCGTCTGCGTCGTCGATTTCTTGTCGAGTGAAGTGATTTCGTTCTCGAGCAGTTTCTTGAGGTCTTCGATCGCCGTCAGTTGCAGGCGCATACGCTTTTCGCGCGCCTGCATGATCGCCGTTTCCTCCGCGACCAGCGCCTGGGCATCCTCCACGTCCGCGAGTTCTTTCGGCATTTCGATCTGCGGCTTGCCCTGCAGTTCGGCGAGCAGCCGTGCACGTTTGGCATAAAGCCTATTACGTTCGGCGACATAGACTTCGTGGTTGCCGTCGGCGTTGATGAAATTGCGCTCTACTCCCTGGAGCCCATCAGGCGTTCGGCGCAGTCCACCTGCAAGGCTGACGGCCTTCAGCACCGTCAAATTGGGCCCGTAAGGGTATTGTCCCGGAGTTTGCGCATCGCCGGCGATGAAGATCGGGCGGTATTCGGCGAGTTCGACCGAAGCGTCGGGCCTGTCCAGAAGGCCGAACTTCTGCTGCAGCTGGTCGCCGATGGTTTTGGCGACCTCGGTGGTCGTCTTGCCGGCTGCGGCCGTTTCGCCGACGAAAGGAACCGACAGGTTGCCCGAAGGCCCGACTGTGTAGTCGCCGGTGATCGCTCCCCAATCGCGGAAAGTCCCTTCGGCGGTCTGCCATTCGACGACCCGGATTCTCAGCTTGTCCATCACGCCGAGCTTATAGTCATCAGCATATGCGCCGATTGGCGACAGCAGGCAGAGGAAAGCCGCAATAAGCGAAATGCCCGCCGAAACGCGGCGGGGGCCCTGCAATGCACGGCGGGTCATATATTCAATCATAATATCAATCCGAATTGACCGCCCGATCAGGGCGAACCACCTGGGGCGATGGCGTCAGTAGCTGCCGCGCGACAGGCAGACCGCCGGGATGGTCTTCAGGATGATGCGGACATCGGCTGCCAGTGACCAGTTTTCGACGTAGTGCCGGTCAAATGCCACACGAGTCTCATAGGAGACATCATTGCGGCCACTGACCTGCCACAGACCAGTAAGACCTGGACGCGATTTCAGATAGTAATCCGCCGAGCCGCCATACATTTCCAGCTCGTCCATCACCACTGGCCGTGGTCCAACGATGCTCATTTCGCCGCGCAGGATGTTGAGGATCTGCGGCAGTTCGTCGAGGCTGAGCTTACGCAGCACCGCGCCCACCTTCGTCACCCGCGGATCGTTCTGCAGCTTGCGGCTTGCTTTCCATTCGGCGCGGGCTTCGGGGTTGCGGCTAAGATAGGCCGAGAGCACCTGGTCGCCATTCGGAACCATGGTGCGGAACTTCAGGCAATGGAAGAACTCTCCCCTGCGCCCGACACGCCGGTGCCCGTAAAAAATGGAGCCGCCGTCGGAGCATTTTACCAGCACCGCGATCATCAGGAAGAGCGGGCTGAGAAGCATCAGTCCCGCAACCGCGCCAATAATGTCGAAGCCTCGCTTGAGGGCGCCACCGATCGGGGGATGATCTCTTGTAGCCGGTTGGTCCGAATAGGTCGGGTTGGCCAATCTGGCGACATTCTTCATGACGCGGCTCCAGTGAATAAAAAGGTTGACATAAGGTACCAGAAAAATTGTGCGCTGCAACATGTTGTTCGACGCGGGCGCCATAAACGCTTTAAATTTGCGATCAAAGTTTGGCCGATATAGGTATAAAATTCATATTTTGTGACCGAGTGATACAAATCGTAACATTGATGTCGACTTTGTGACGATGGAAAAGCCACGTATATCGAAATGATATTTTGACATTCGCAAAATTTATAACGAAAATATTTTTATATTACTACATGTACAAAGATATTCAATTTATAAATTACAAAAGTAACAGAACCGCCCGAGAGTATTTTACGTATCCACCGCCGCTGCAATGGCCGAACTCGTTCAGGCTTTGTTGTTTTTGGTTGCGCTGCAATATGCACGGAGTGGAGTCGGGAACTGGCCCAGGAACGAAAGGACATGGAAGATTTGCGTATGTGTTGCGCGGTGTGACGCGGTCCAATATATTCGTTTTGCCCGCAAGTTATGTTTGACCTTGCGAGAAGAAAGTTCCAATCAGTTCTTGCGGGCATGCTGATCGGGCAATTCAGGCGTGTGCCTGAATGGGGAGGCATTTTGGGATCATGGCGTTCAACGGTTTCTTTCGCGTAGGATAGCGCCAATGTCGCTTCCGCGCTTCTTGCTGGGCATGCTCGGCGTACTTTTCGTCTTCGCTGTCGCAACGTATTTCGCGACCCAGTCGGCGTGGACGACCTTCATCCAGACGCTGCTTTGTGCCGTGCTCATCCAGATCGGCTACTTCGCCGCTGTCCTCTTCATGGTCTGGCGTTCGAAGGACCGGAAGCAGGATGAAGCGAGCAGAGCTCCCGTGCAAAACCCGGTGGACGAAAAGCCCGCAAGCAAGGTTCGGCCCTTGCCGGGAACGGAACGCCCGCGTCATTTCTGATGGCAATCGACACCCGATATGAGGGCCATCAGATCATCTCTCATTATATTGTCTGATTGGACTGAAATCCGCCGCACTCTCGGGTTTCATGCTGGCGCTTCGAGCCGCCGGCATCCCGCCGGCGTGGGCAGATCCTGCGTTCGGCGGCAGGCAGAGGTGCGAATTGGTTCTTCCGCGAGAAAATGGCGTCTGCGTCGTCATCGCCGCCATGAATGCGGCCACCACCATCCAATCCGCAGTCCGCTCGGCGCTTCGCGAGCCTGAAGTTTCCGAAATCGTCGTTGTCGACGATGGATCGAGCGACGATACGGCCGGCGCCGCGATTGGCGTGGATGATGGCTCCGGCAGGTTAAAAATTGTCCGGCTCGAACAGAATCGAGGCCCGTCCTTCGCCAGGAACAGGGCGATCGCGGTATCGAGCGCTCCACTGATCAGCATTCTCGATGCCGACGATTTTTTCATTGAAGGCCGCTTCCGCCATCTTCTGGCGGGCAGCGGCTGGGATTTTATCGCCGACAACATCGTCTTTGTCGACGAAGGCCGGGCGGAGCCGACGGAGGAGGAAATCGCGCGTTTTCCGAACGAACCATTCCTCCTCGACCTTTCCGGCTTTGTCGATGGCAATATTTCCAGGCGCGGTGCCGACCGTGGCGAGATTGGCTTCCTGAAGCCGGTGATGCGCCGTTCATTCCTGGAGGCGCATCAACTGACTTACCGTGAAGACATGCGCCTTGGCGAGGACTACGACCTTTACGCCCGCGCTCTGGCCAAGGGCGCGCGCTACATGGTCATCCATCACTGCGGTTACGGAGCGACGGTGCGTGGAAATTCACTCAGCGGCCGTCACCGCACCGAAGACCTGAAAAGTCTTTACGAAGCAGATCAGGCTCTCCTCGCTTCAGCCGATCTGCCGCCGCGTGGGGCCGCCGCGCTCCGCCAACACGAACAGCATATCAGGGCGAAATACGAACTACGCCGGTTTCTCGACGTCAGGTCCAACGCAGGGCTGGTATCAGCTATGGTTCACGCGCTGCAGAACCCGCAGGCGCTCCCATCGATTGTCGCCGGGGTCGCTTCCGACAAACTGGCGGCACTACGCGCAAGCCGACCTCCCGTGTCGGCGGAATCCGGCAGCCTCCGCTATTTGCTCCAGCCCGGCCAGAACACTCAGAAATAGTCGCGCCGTACCCCGGCGATCACCTCAAGAAACTGTTCCTTGCGGCGTGCGAGTACCGTGTCCGAGCTCAATTGGGGTGTCGCTTTTTTTGCCTGCCGGAGTGCCAGCGCCGAGGGCGCCGCGAGAACCTGCTTGGCCATCGTCCGCATCGTCGATTGGCGCGGCTCTGCCTTCGCCGCTACCATGCTGTCACCGCCACGTTTGTTCGGGTCTTCCACGGTCCGCCATCTTTTCTCGAAGCGCACGCCCCAGAAGCGCGTGCCCTTGTGCATCGCCTCGTTGCGTGACGACACTGGAATTTGCCGCGGGCGATAGGCGACCTCTACCGTGTCGGCCCAATCGCTCCATTTGAAGCCGTTGATCTCCTGGGATGTCGTCACCGCCACCCACGGCACGCGGAAAGCGTCGGCCAGGATTGCCGCATGCATCGACTCGGCGATCACGAGTTCCGACTGGGCGATCGCCCTGATGACCGCTTTCGCTTCACCGCGCGGGTCCACATAGGTAACTCCGACGGTCTGGCAGACTGCGGGCCAGATGCTGCCGATCGTCGATTCCCAATGGGGAACGAAGATTGTTCCATTGGTTTTCGGCAAGTTGCGGAATTCCGGCATCTCCGCGACCATGACGGCCGGGTCGATGATGCCGAACCCGCTATCGATGCCGAGCTTTTCCGCGGTCCTTGGACCGCGCACCGCGCGAATGTCCCACAGGTCCTTGTCGGTCATGTCCGGCAACGCGCCATAGCCGAAGCCGCTGCCGATCACGAGTTTTCTGCCGTCCGCTGGCAGCAGTGCCCTGTTGAGCACGGTGCCGACGCCGACCAGCAGCACATCGGGGTGGACGTCGCGAAAGCCCGGCAGCAGGAAATCCCAAAGCCAGAGGTTGAGATCGTCGCCGAAATTACCGTGAGCGGATTCCCAGTAGAATGGGGTCATACGTGCCCTCTTTTTGGTCGAAGTCGGATAGACCACAGCGGTGGTCTTAATGGTTCTGCTTGCCCTGCGGTTCCGAAGTTTGTCCTGGTTTTCCGGCAATCTTGCCTGCCGCCAGTTCCAGCGCATTGCGCAAGATCTTAGGATCCTTCCACGCCCATTCGGCCAGAAGGCCGAATTGCGGGGCCTTGCGGCGGCGGACCAGCCGCATCTGGCTCCACAGCGCCTGGTCGCGTGCTGTCTTTTTGTAATGTTCGATTGATTCGATGTCTTTCGGACCGTGCGCAAATCGCGATTCCAGGCGGTCGAGTGCGACCCAGGTGTTGAACTGCTGCTTCAGGAACAGTGGAGAATCGCTGTCCATGCCGTGAAAGATATTGATGCCCTCACCACGCTTTGCGCCGATGCTATCGCACAGGATTGAGCGTTTTGCGGCACGCACGCAGTCATAGAAGAAGAGCACATCCTCCGCCGCCAGCCTGAGCGCGGCTTCGAAGCGAACCTTGCGGAACAGAGCCTCGCCGATCACCATGCTGGAGAGGTGCATGAAGCTCCAGTTCTTCAGCATCGCACTGGCAAGGTCGGCGACTTCCATGTAGTAGGGCGGCGTCTCGGAAAGCCGGCTAACCGCAGTCGTCTCGGCAAGTTCCGCCATGCCGAAATGATAATAGAAGTCCTCGCCGCCGGTTATCGAAGCCCAGTAACAATCGGCATCAAAAAGTGACATCCCTGCCACGGCATTCTTGAGATGGTCAGGTGTCCACTCGTCGTCGGAGTCCAGAAAGGCCGCATACCTGGTTCCCTCGGAGATGTGGTCGAGGCCGGTATTGCGTGCCGCACCGGGGCCGCCATTTGGTTGTTTTATAACAGTAATCGAGGCTCGCTCCTCGAGCGAAAGCGTTTCCAGATCTTTATCCGCCGACAACGGCGAGGCGTCGTCCACGACAATGATATGGAAGTCCCGATGGCTTTGCGCGAACACCGATTTCAACGCCCGGAGCAGGATTCCGGGCTCTTTTTGGTAGTACGGGATCACAACGCTGCAATTTGCCATTTTTTCGTGCCTCGTGAATTTTAAGAGAGCGCCAAGTCTCTCTGTCCGCTCCGCCCGGTGACCTGTTCTGGCTGCCGGGATGATCGCAAAGCTCCGCTCGAAAGCATACGGTGCCTGTCCATGTCGCCCGCCATTAGCCTGAAAACTGTGACAAACAATGTCGGCTGGAGTGCTCGTTCCAAGACCAGCACATTCGGGCTGAAGTTTGTCACCGTGCCGATCTTGGCCAGGCAAGCCTTGCCTCAGACGGTCGCGCAAACGATCGTGACGCTTCTCGCCACGAAGTTCCGGCAACCGGTTCGCGGCTGCACCCGCGTCGAGCGCCGGCACATAGTCCAATCCAGCACCAAAGGGGATATCCGTTGACCAACATACTCGTTGTAGGAGGCGCCGGTTACATCGGTTCCCACACCTGTCTCGATCTTGCGAGCAAGGGATTCACGCCGGTCGTCTACGACAATCTTAGCAATGGCCACGCCGAATTCGTCAGATGGGGGCCGTTCGAACATGGCGACATCCGTGACCGAGCCCGCCTCGACGCAGTGCTCGATACATACAAGCCTGCCGCGATCGTCCACTTCGCGGCACTCATCGAAGTCGGCGAATCGGTTCGCAATCCGACCGGTTTCTTCGAAAACAACGTGGCGGGGACGCTTACCCTTTTGTCGGCGGCGCAGGCCGCCGGCATAGACAAGCTGGTCTTCTCCTCGACCTGCGCAACCTATGGCTTGCCGCAAGCGATGCCGATGGACGAGACGCATCCGCAAGCGCCGATCAACCCCTACGGTCGAAGTAAACTTATCGTCGAGCAGATGTTGAGCGACCTCGACGCTTACGAGGGTTTCCGCTCTGTCGCACTGCGTTACTTTAATGCGGCCGGCGCGGATCCCGAGGGACGCGTCGGCGAGTGGCACTCTCCCGAAACACATGCAATTCCGCTGGCGATAGAGGCGGCGCTTGGCCGACGTTCGGATTTCAAGGTATTCGGCTGGGACTACGATACGCGCGACGGCACCTGTGTTCGCGACTTCGTCCATGTCTTGGATCTGGCCGACGCGCATTCGAGGGCGGTGCAATACCTGCTCGACGGAGGCGACAGTGTCGCGCTGAATCTCGGTACCGGCGATGGCACTACCGTCAAGGAGTTGCTGTCGGCGATCGAGGCTGTATCGGGCAAAAGTTTTCCGGTCGAATATGTCGGACGTCGGGAGGGCGATTCGCCGATGTTGGTCGCCGATAACGGCAAGGCTCGGTCCGTCCTCGGCTGGCAGCCACGTTTTGATTTGACGGCGATCATCGAAACGGCGTGGAATTGGCACAGTTCCGAACAGTGGCGCGAACGATCCGCGGCGTGAGCTTGGACCAAACTGAAAGGTCTCGATAATGCTGGGCTTTCGAACCAGAGGCGCCGACCGCGACCGGCAGACCGATATCTCCCGGATCGAGAAACTGCGGCAGGCCTTGCTTGACGTCGGGACCGAGCTTGCGAAAGAGGAGACCGGTTTGCGCCGTCGATATGAAACCGCCTCCACGGACGCCGCGTTTTCGCAGCAGGTTTACGAGGATGGCCGCGGAGATGCCGGAATCTCATCGCGTATCGACGACCTGACCAGCACCCTGATCAACTACTCCCGCCGCATTTCGGAGCTCGGCAAGCAAAGGGCATTCATCGGCGAAATGCTTGTTAAGCTGGATGATTTCGCGACCGAGTTGGATATCGGCGCGAACCGCCCGACCGCTCCAGAAGGTAGCTCGCGTTAACGCTCGCTCATAAAAAGTTACCTCGCTGATAAGAGGATTATGATCGCACGTCACATTCTCATCTTCTCCCTGTCGTAGTGCAGCGCAACATCAGCACTGACCTGCAACGCCCGTCGGGCGTCAAGAGATGAGGCTACAGACCGCGTGATTTCCGTACTGACCATCCCCACCCGAGCGAGAATCTCTCTAGGCTCGCTATCCCTTGGATTGCTGTTTCTTGGCGCTTGCGCGGCCGGGTCCACCGCAGGGATTTCTCTCGCCCATGCCGAAACAGCGGCAAAATCGAAATCCTTCGTCGAGAATTTCGATAAGTTGGACCGTAAACGCTGGTTCGTCTCGGATGGCTGGACAAACGGCGACCACCAGAACTGCACGTGGTCGAAGGACCAGGTCTCGGTGGGCGGTGGCACCGTCAAACTCGGCTTTACCAAGCAGCAGCTCAAGGACCGCGAGTATGTCTGCGGCGAGATTCAGACCAACCGGCGCTTCAGTTATGGCGTCTATGAAGCGCGCTTCAAGGCCGCTGCGGGTTCGGGGCTAAATACCGGATTTTTCAGCTATATTGGTCCGGTTCACAAGCAGCCGCATGATGAGATCGACTTCGAGGTGCTTGGCAAGGATCCTTCCAAAGTTCAGCTCAACCAATATGTCGACGGCAAGAGCGTGGGAGGCGAGAAACTCGTCGACGTCGCCGGCGGTGCCGACCAGGGTTTCAACGACTACGCCTTTGTCTGGGAGAAAAACCGCATCCGCTGGTATCTGAACGGTGAATTGGTCGGTGAAGAGACAGATCCGGCGAAACTGCCGAGCCACGCCTCGAAAATCTATCTGAGCATTTGGGGCAGCGACACGTTGAAGTCCTGGATGGGCAGCTTTGCCGACCCCGGTGCGAATGTTGCGGCAGAGATCGATCGCGTCGCGTTCACGGCGCCCGGAGAGCCATGCCAGTTCCCGGAATCGGTCGCCTGCAAGGTGGAACTGGACGTTTCGCAGTAGATCCGGCCAGTCCGTCCGCCGCGTGTTGATACGTCTGTCACCGGCGCCACGTCGAAAAATTGCTACATCGCAGCATAAATTGTTGCAGCGCAGCACAACCTGTAATAGCCTCCTGTGAGGGGCCAGAGACGGAAGCTTTGATGCTGCACGTTCTGTACCTTGTTCATGATCTTGTGGACCCTGCGGTTCGGCGCCGTGTGATGATGCTGCAGGGCGGCGGCGCTGGGATCACGCTGGCTGGTTTCCGTCGCGGCGATACTCCGGCAGATGGGATCGAGGGCCTGACAGCCGTCGATCTTGGCGCCACGCGCGACGGCAAGTTCGCTCAACGTCTGAAGGCAGTCGCCCAAGCCGCGTTTTCGCTTGCCGACAGGCTGCGTGGGATCTCAAGGCCTGACGTCATTATCGCGCGCAACCTTGAAATGCTGGCACTGGCGAACCGCGCCAACACACTGTTCGGCGGCGATGTGCCGATCGTCTATGAATGCCTCGACATCCACCGGCTCCTGCTGCGCGACGATCCGGTGGGCAAGGCTCTCCGTCATGCCGAGCGGCGGCTTGGCCGCGGAGCCAGCCTTCTGCTCACCAGTTCGCCGGCCTTCGTCAGGCACTATTTTGAGCCATACGGGCAGATCGATGCGCCGGTCGTGCTGCTGGAAAACAAGATTCTTTCGCTTGGCCGCGAAGTCCATGCACCGGTGGCGACCGCCTCGGCTCCCGCCCCAGGGACGCCGTGGAAGATCGGCTGGTTTGGTGCCTTGCGCTGCAGTCGTTCGCTGAAGCTGCTCGCCGAATTTTCGCGCCGTATGGAAGGCCGCTTCCGCATCGTGCTGCGCGGCCGGCCCGCCTATACCGAATTCGACGACTTCGACCGGCTCGTCGCCGCCGAACCATTCATGGATTTCCACGGCGCTTACCGCAATCCCGAAGACCTCGCGGATATCTATGCCGACGTTCACTTTTCCTGGGCGATCGACTTTTTCGAAGCCGGGCTGAACTCCAACTGGCTGTTGCCCAACCGGCTCTATGAAGGCTGCCGCCATGGCGTGGTGCCGATTGCCATGCGCGACGTCGAGACCGGCCGCTTCCTCGCCGGTCGTGGCATAGGTGCTCTGCTCGCTGAGCCCTCAACCGGCGCCCTGATTTCGCTGATTGGCGGCATGGACGCGGAAACATATCGGGGCCTTTCGCGTTCGGTCACTGTCGAGGATCCCAAGAGCTGGGTCTGCGATGAAGATGATTGCCGGGTGCTGGTCGAGCGATTGGCGGCGCTGACGGCCGGCCGTCATGCGGCAGTGCCACTTCGGGCAGCGGCATGACGGAGATGAGGGCGATCCCGATGAGCGACAATTCACCAAAAAACGGCAGCCTCGTCATTATTCCCTGCCTCAACGAAGCGAGCCATATCGGCATGCTCATCGAGCGGTTGAGCGGTGCGGTCGAAGCGCTCGACATGCAACTCATCGTCGCTGATGGCGGGAGCACCGACGGCACCCGCGAAATCGTCAGGCAGATTTCGGAAAAGAACTCCCGTGTTTCGCTGCTTCATAACGAGAAAAAAATACAGAGTGCTGCGATCAATCTGGCTGTGGAGAAATGTGGCGAAGGCCGCGATTATTTCATCCGCATAGATGCGCATGGTGATTATCCGGCTGACTACTGCGAGCGGCTTGTCGAGGAGGCGATTGCCACCGGCGCGGACTCGGTGGTCGTGGCAATGGCCACGAAAGGTTTCGGCCTTTTCCAGAAGGCCACCGCCGTCGCCCAGAATTCACGGCTCGGCAATGGCGGCTCGAAGCACCGCCAGGGCGCCAAGGGCCACTGGACCGATCATGGCCATCACGCGCTGATGCGCATTTCCGCGTTTGAGGCGGTCGGCGGTTATGACGAGAGCTTCAGTCACAACGAAGATGCCGAACTCGACTATCGGCTGAACGAAGCCGGTTACCGCATCTGGATGACCGACAAGACGATGATGACCTACTACCCGCGCGCTTCGGTCGGCGGACTTTTCCGTCAGTACCTCAACTATGGCCGCGGCCGCGCCAAGAACATCGTGAAGCACCGGGCATTGCCAAAACTCCGGCAAATGGTGCCCCTGATGGTTGCGCCGGTGGTGGCGGGCGCCTCGCTCGCCTTCCTCAGTTGGGCGGCGTTCGTGCCGGCTGGCGTCTGGATGGCGGCGTGCATCGGCTACGGTGTCTGGATGGCGGTGGGGCACCGCAATCCTTACGGGCCGCTGGCAGCCTTCTCGGCGATGGTCATGCATCTCGCTTGGTCGGCGGGTTTCTGGATGCAGTTGCTGGATTTTCGCAAGCGGGGAACCACCACGCCATGAACGGCCTTGCGAACAGGGAATCCGGCAAGTTGCAGGTCGACATCGGCATCTGCACCTACCGCCGCGTCGAACTCGAGGACACGCTGCGCTCAGTCGCCGGGCTGAATGTGCCGGCAGGCATAGCGGTTAAGGTCATCGTTGCCGACAACGACACCACGCCAAGCGCCAGGGAGCGCGTCAACCGGCTGCGCGCGGAAATCCCGTTCGAAATCCTCTATGTTCACTGCCCGGAATCGAACATTTCGATCGCCCGCAACGCCTGCCTCGACAACGGTTCCGGAGACTTCCTCGCCTATCTCGACGACGATACGACCTGTTCGGCCGAATGGCTTTCGGAACTTCTGAGCGTGGCCGAAGACACTGGGGCTGATGCTGTGCTCGGGCCAGTACGCGCTTATTATTCCGACGCGGCTCCGCTCTGGATGAAGCGCGGCGATTTCCACTCGACGCATCCCGTCTTCGTGCGCGGCGAGATCCGCACCGGTTACACCGGCAACGTGCTTTTGCGCCGTGCCTCTTCCAGTGTGGGGCGCCGCCGTTTTAACTCGGCACTTGGCCGCACCGGTGGCGAAGACACCGAATATTTCTCTCGGCTCCATGAAGCCGGCGGCCATATTGCCTTCGCGCCGGAAGCCTGGGCGTTCGAACCCGTTCCGGAAAATCGCGCACGCTTTTCCTGGTTAGCCAAGCGCCGTTTCCGCGTTGGCCAGACGCATGGCCGACTGGTCGCTGACAAGTCATCGGGGATCGCCACGATTGGCCACCTCGTTCTTGCCGCGGGCAAGGCCGCCTATTGTTTTGGTTTCGCAGCGCTCACCGTGTTTTCTCCAGGGCACCGCAATCGCCATCTGCTGCGTGGCATCATGCATGCCGGCGTGGTCAGCGGGCTGGCCGGCATCCGTGAAATCCAGCTTTATGGCCAGTTGGGGTCGACCACACGATGACCGCACCCCAGCCGGACGTCACCTTCGTCATAGCCGCCTACAACGCCGAGGCGACAATCGCGCGTGCCGTCGAAAGCGCCCTGGCACAGCAGGACGTCAGCGTCGAAGTGATTGTTGCTGACGACCGCTCGAGCGACGCGACAGCCAAAGTTGCGCAGGCTTTCCCGCAGGACCTGGTCCGCGTCGTCACTTTGCCGAAGAACAGCGGGCCTGGCGGCGCCCGCAATGCCGGGCTGGCCGCGGCACACGGGCGGTGGATTGCGGTTCTCGATTCCGACGACACCGTCCATCCGCATCGCCTTGCCCGCATGATCGCGCGCGCCGAAGCGACCGGCGCCGAAATCGTCGTCGACAATCTCGATGTGGCCAGGGATGGTGAAGCCGTTCGTACGACGATGTTTCCGAAAACCCTGCTGGCCAGATTCCCGGAAATCACGCTTGCGGATTTCATCGCGTCGAACGTCATGTTCGAGACTACCTTCTCCTTCGGTTACATGAAGCCGGTCTTCCAGCGGCGATTTCTCGAAGAACATCGCTTGCGCTACGATGAGGCGCTGCGCATTGGCGAGGACTATATTTTCCTTGCCTCCGCGCTGGCCAAGGGCGGCCGTTGTGTCGTCGAGCCGACTGCCGGCTATGTCTACCACATTCGCGACGGTTCGATCTCCCGTGTGCTCGAGCTTGGCCATGTGAAGGCGATGCTCAAAGCGGATACGAACTTCCTGCGGGATCACCACCTCGATGCGCCGGCATATGCTGCGCAGGCGCGGCGGACGCGCAGTCTCCAACAGGCAGCGTCGTTCCTGACGCTTGTCGATCATTTGAAGGCGCGGGCGCCACTGCGAGCGATTGCCACGGCGCTCCGCGACCCGGTGGCGCTCCGGCACCTGAAAATGCCGATCGCAGCGCGACTGAGAAGGTTTGCTCCGCAGCTTCAGCTGAAAGCATGAGCGGATGGCGGATCGAAGATTGGATTTGGGCGGCGGGTATAAAAACGAACAGGGTGTGCGATGAAAAAGGTCAGAAAAGCAGTAATACCGGTGGCCGGACTTGGAACACGTTTCCTGCCGGCAACCAAGTCCATGCCGAAGGAGATGTTGACGATCGTCGATCGGCCGGTGGTTCAATATGCTGTCGACGAGGCCCTTGAAGCGGGCATTGAGCACATCGTTTTCGTTACCGGCCGCAACAAGACGGCGATCGAGGATTACTTCGACGTCCAGCCGGAACTGTTCGGAACGCTGACCCGCTCGGGCAAGGTCGAGCAACTCGCCTCGCTCGAGACCATGCTGCCTGTCGCCGGCGCAATGAGCTATACCCGCCAGCAGTCGCCGCTCGGTCTAGGTCATGCCGTCTGGTGCGCGCGTGACATCATTGGCGACGACCCCTTCGCGTTGTTGCTACCGGATATGGTGTCCTTCGGCTCACGCGGCTGCCTCGCCGGTCTGATGGAGCTTTACAACAACGTTGGCGGCAACAACGTGATCGCGGTAGAGCAATGCGATCCACTGGAAACCGGCAAATACGGCATCGTCGGCAAGGGTGCCACGGTCGGCAATGGGTTTTCGGTCATGTCGATGGTGGAAAAGCCGGCCCCGTCGGTAGCGCCGTCGAATTTCTACATCAATGGGCGCTACATCCTGCAGCCCGAAATCTTCGACATCCTCGGCACCCAGGAACGTGGTGCCGGTAATGAGATTCAGCTCACCGACGCAATGCTGAAGCTTGCCGCGCAGCAGGAATTCTTTGCGTATCCGTACGAGGGCCGCACCTTCGACTGCGGCTCAAAGGAAGGTTTCATCCAGGCCAATGTGGCCTTTGCACTGTCCCGCCCCGATATCGGCGATCTGGTGTTCGAGCCGATCAAGGAGATTGTTTTGTCTCACGAGAGCCGCCGGGAGGCGGCCTGATTCTGCGGGCTAGAACTGCGGTTTTCAACCGCGAACGCATTGTCGCCCTATCGGTTTGGTAGGGCGACACCGAATTTCATGATGACGCCAGCCGGCAGGGCGGGCGAGTGACCAAAATTTTTTCGGCGAGATCGATGAATCAAAGAAATCTTCCCTTCAACGGCAGACTGGCGATACCGTCGGCCGGCAACGGGGACCCGGATGGGTTCATCGATCTTGAGCGGCTGTTCCAGATGGCGGTCCGGCGTGTCAGGGTGGTGGCACTCTGCGCCGCCATCGGTCTGGCGCTTGGCGTCGTCTACCTGATGTTTGCTGCTCCCAGCTACACGGCGGGAACACGAATTCTGCTCGACGAGAACCTCACCAAATTCGCGCAGGAAGAAGCGGCGACACCCGCGAGCAACATGAAAAGCGACGCCAATCTGCTGACCGAAGTCGAGATCCTGAAATCGACGCGGCTCGCGCTGGTTGTTGTCGACCGGGAAAAACTGGACGAGAACGAAGCGTTCATGAACCCGCCGCAGTCGCCGGTCAGTTGGTTCAAGTCGCGGATCAAGGCGGTGGTGGGGCTGTTCGATTTCTTCGGTCCCGAGGTGTCCGAGACGGCACTCAAGAACAGTCGCCGCGCGCGCGCTGCGGCGTTTCTGCAGCAGGGGCTCAACGTCGAGCGCGTTGGCCGCAGCTTCGTGATCGACGTTTCTTACACCTCGCATGTTCCGCAGCTTGCCGGCAGCATCACGCGCGCCTACGCCAATGCCTATCTGTCCGATCAGCTCGATGCCAATTTCGACGCTACCCAGCGTGCCACGGTCTGGTTGCAAGGGCGACTGACCGAACTTCGCGACAGTTCACAAGCAGCGGCGCTCGAGGTTGAGCACTTCCGCGCCGCAAACGGTCTGACCGCGGCGCGCGGTGAATTGATTTCCGAACAGCAGCTGTCCGACTTGAACAGCCAGCTTATCTTGGCCCAGGCCGACACCGCAAGCGCTTCGGCGCGGTACACACAGTACCAATCGATCGTTGACAGCGGGGCAGCCAATGCGGTCAAGAACGCCACGATTTCCTCGAAGGAGGTCGGTTCCAACTCCGTGATCGATGCGCTGAAGACGCGCTATCTCTCGATCACCAAGCGCGAGCAGGAAATCAGCAACCGTTTCGGCGAGGATCATGCCCAGGCGGTCAGCTTGCGGCGCGAACAGGAAGACGTGGCGCGCCAGATATTCCAGGAACTGAAGCAACTGACCGAGAGCTACCGAAACGAATACGAGGTGGCGCGTTCACGCGAAGCCTCTCTTCGCGAAAACATCAAGAAAGTTGCAGGTCAAACCCAGGAATCCAGCCAGGCGCTGGTGCAGTTGCGTGACCTGGAGCAGAAGGCATCGGCGCTGAAGACACTCTACGAGACCTACCTCGCGCGCTACGAGGAGGCCTCGCAACAGCGTTCCTTCCCGATTGCCAAGGCGCGGGTCATATCGGAGGCCGGTGTGCCGGTGTCGCCGTCCAGCCCGAAAAAATCCATGGTACTGGCACTGTCGATGGTGCTCGGCCTCATCGCGGGCGCCGGCATCGGCGCGCTGCAGGAGTTCCGCGAGCGCTTCTTCCGCCTGGGCGACGAGGTCCGGGACCAGTTGGGCGTGAAATTCCTCGGTTATCTGCCTATCATCGGTGGCTCGGCCTTGGAGAAGGCCAGGAAACAGAAGCGGGATGCAACTGCTGCGGGCGATGCCGAACCTGCGTTCAAGAGCATCATGCGGGTGGCGATCGATGCGCCGGGCTCGTCCTTCGCCGAAACGCTGCGCAACGCGCGCATCGCTAGTGACGTTGTCCTGCAGGGCAAGGACAGCAAGGTCATAGGCATCGTCTCGGTGCTGCCGCACGAAGGCAAGTCGACGGTCGCCGCGAATTTCGCCGGCCTGCTCGCCGCCAATGGTTCGAAGACCCTTTTGATCGACGGCGATCTGCGCAATCCGGGCCTGAGCCGTATGTTGTCCACCGCGCCGGAACAAGGGCTTGTCGAAGCGATCATGGGCGAGGTGCCGTGGCCGAGTGCGGTCAAGGTCGACCGCAAGACGCGGCTGGCCATCCTTCCGGCGCTGGTTCGCGGGCGGATTTCCCATACCAGCGAGCTTCTCTCCTCGCAGGGAATGCGCAAGATCATCGAGAATGCGCGCGAGAAGTTCGATTACGTCGTCGTCGATCTTCCGCCCCTTGCCCCGGTGGTCGACGCCAAGGCCTTCGCCCATATGGCCGATGGCTTCATCTTCATCACCGAATGGGGTGCGACCCCTCGCGCACTGGTGCGCTCGGTGCTCCAGGCGGAGCCCCAGATTGCCGCCAAGGTGTTGGGTCTGATCCTCAACAAGACCGACATCAAGCAGCTTGGCCGCTACGGATCATTCGGTGGTTCTGAGCAATACATCGAAAAATACGCCGGCTATTATGTCGATCAGTCGTCGATCGGTGCCAAGGCCTGACAAGCCCCGCCACCTGCTTCCTTGCCGAAATCAGGTTGACAATATCCGCCCTTTGTTCCCCCAGATGCGGGCAGCAGTCAGCCTTCCAGTCTGGAAGGCGCCCGTATCGAGGTTGAGGCGCCTGCCGTCGAGCCGCGACCGTTCCACCGGCGTATGGCCGTGCACCACCCACTTTTTCAAGAGATGCGCGCTTTCGAAAAACTCCGACCGGATGAATAGCAGGTCGTGATCCATCTGCTTTTTGATCTCGATCCCAGGCCGGATCCCGGCATGCACGAACACATGGTCATCCGAATCGATCAGGATGGGCAGCGATCGGATGAATGCGATATGCGTCGGCGGGATCGCGCTCAGAATAACATGCAGTTGTTCGTCTGGTGACAAGGCCCGGCGCAGATGGTCGTAATCGATGCCATAAGAATGCAGTGTCGCTGCCGCGCCCAGATCGTTCCATTCCCGCAGACCGATCCTTCCGTCGAGTGCCTCCAGCATGATCAGTTCGTGATTACCCGCGAGGCAGATGCGCTCGAAGCCCGCCGGAGGCGGTGCCAGCAGATGCTCGATCACCTGGGAGGAAGCCGGTCCGCGGTCCACGTAGTCGCCCAGCATGATGATCAGCTTGCGCGCCTCTATGCCGGCAGCGTCGGCAACGATCTTCCGTTCCAGCGTCAGAAGTTCGTCATGGCAGCCATGCACGTCGCCGATGGCGTAGACCGCCAGGTTAGTCATGTCCAAATGCAAACGCGCACGCTTGGATCGCCCGGCTCGTCTGTCCAGTTTGAGAAAGCTGGCCAGTTTCTTGATCAATAGGTTCTCCTTGCCGGCAGCATCTGGCCATCCTTAGCCTCTTAGCGCAACGACGGGGAGAGGGCGCGCCCGCACAAAGAAAAATCAGCCGGCTTCGCAGCCGGCTGATTTTCTTCTGTCTTCTCTGAAGTGGTTATTGGCCTGCATGCGCTGGCGGTTCGACCACCTTGCGGTAGAGGTGCCAGGTCGCATGGCCGAGGATGGGGATGACCACCGCAAGCCCGGCAAACAGCGGTATCGAGCCGATCACCAGCAGCGCGGCGACGATCAGTCCCCAGATCGCCATCGTCACCGGGTTGGCGATGACGGCCTTCGCCGATGTGTAGATTGCGTCATAGGCACCGATATCGCGGTCGAGCAGGATCGGGAAGGCGATGACCGTCGTGGCAAGCACTACGACCGCGAAAACGAACCCGACTAGATTGCCGACGATGATCAGCATCCAGCCGCGCTGTGTACCGAGCACGTCGCTGATGAAACTGCCGAGTGATTCGGGTGCCGAAGCGCCGAAATACCACTGGTAGATCGCCTGCGCGGCGAGCAGCCAGGCGACGAAGATGGCGAGCAGGAATATTCCGACGGCGGCGATCGAAGGAAGTGCCGGTGAATCCTTCACTTCCAGCGCATGCCACCATGAACTGTCGAGTCCGGCTTCGCGCCGGCGGCTGATTTCATAGAGACCGATTGCAGCGAAAGGTCCCAGGAGCGCGAAACCCGACATCAGCGGAAATAGCAGCGGCAGGGCGTTGTTGCCGGATGTCCATGCGGCCAGAACGACGCCGACCAGCGGATAGATCAGGCACAGAAAGACATAGTGCGACGGCTTCTCCCAGAAATCGTCGAACCCCTTGTGAAGCGCGTCTATCAAGTCGGCGACGCCGATTTTCCGCACGTTGGGGTGGGCCAGTGTCTCGCTAGCCCCTGCAATCACGTGAAAGCCTGCCATGACCATTTTCTCCCATAGGGTTCGGAGCGGTCGCGAGCCACGCTTGTGCCGTGAGAACGGCCGGTCACGCGGGACGCGACCATGCATTGCAAGGGTGATGATACACACTCCGGGACAATTTGTCGCGCCCTTAGGAACTGCGGGAGCAGTTTCCACGTTCATGGCGTGAAGCGGAAAGAGGGGTTTCTTTTCAGGACCTTTGTCGCGCACCGCACGGCACCCATCGCCACTGTCAATTTGCTCCAGCCGCGCGCTGCAACCGGTTCGAAGCCGAGGTCCCCCCACAGCGTTGAATTCTCGGCGTCGAAACATGCCAGTTCCGGCTCCGCATCGGCATATTGCGGCAGCCACACCAGCGGTTTCGAGCGCCCCTTCCGTATCTCGTTCTCGACCAGCACATTGTTGTAGAGTCGCGCCCTGAGCTGGCGGTCGCCAATGGCCGGCACGAATGGCACCGGATTGCGCAGAACCTCGAAGCCAAGCAATTCCAGCCGCTCAGCGGTCCGGTCGAGCCGTTGTGGCGCCGGACCGAGTTCAGCGGCCTGCCCACCCGGTCCGAGCTTGGCATCCGCGACGACGATCTTAGGCCGTCCTTCGGCGGTCAGCCCGGTTACGGCAATGAACCGATCGATATGGCCGCCATATTGGCGAAACCGGTATGGGTCGTTCCAGACCCCGGCGCGGGGCGTCTCGTCCACCAGCGATCCGTGGCCGTAACCTGCAACGAACAGCGGTCGCGAGTCGATCGCCGACAGCCGCTCGAAAGCTGTGTCGGTCTCTCCATTTCGATCGATGATTGCCTGGGTCAGGTCTATGCTGTCCTGGCCGGTCAGCCAGAAATCCGGTCCCACCAGCAAATTGCCACCCGGCAGGTGAAAGTGCCCGTTTTCAACGGCAACCCCGGTGGCGCGTGACAACCAGGTTGCATGGTCGCCGGGGTTCTCGCATTCCTGCTGCAGATATTTCCCGCCGCCTGCACGCTCAAAGACAAGAAGCGGATCCTGCATCCAGAACTCCGAACTACTGGCCGCAGTGCTCAAGTCCGCTTCCACGAAAGCCGTTCGGCAGGCGAGACCGAGCCCGTCGAGCCATCGCTCGATACGGCCCCGCGTCGACATGGTGCCGAGCACGCGCAGCAGAACGCTTTCCGGGAGGGTTTTAGCGAACTGGCCATGCGCTTCCAGCAGCGCGCGAAAAAGCAGGTTGTCGCCGAAACATCCCGGCACTACCGCGATGGCGATCTCTTCGATGGCGCCGCCGCAATCCGGCACCAGCCTCGAGACAGCCGGTGAACCGGTGCTCATCGGTTCTGTGCTCTCGCGGGCCGCGCGCGGATCTCGTCCTTGAGATTTTCCAGGAATGGCGTGCGTGCCAGTTGAGAGGCGGCAATCGCATGGGCCGGTCGGATGATCGCCCCCTGCCGCAGTGCCGATAGCAATGCCCGCGCATCGTCCTGTTTTTGCGAGCGCCGCGCGTTCTTGAGCAAATGCCTGAGCTCATCGCGCCGCATCTCCGGCAGTTCTGCGGCATTCAGGATGGTTGGCCAGCTTCGCCGGCTGAAATGCAGCTCCGCGGCGACCCTCCCGAATTCCTTGCTTTCAGCTTCCGAGATCCGCCCATTGATCCGAAGCGCCCGGATCGTCGC
Source organism: Mesorhizobium sp. ZC-5 (assembly GCF_025753855.1). Lineage (GTDB taxonomy): Bacteria > Pseudomonadota > Alphaproteobacteria > Rhizobiales > Rhizobiaceae > Neomesorhizobium. The sequence continues at coordinate 87,221 of NZ_JAOWPT010000010.1, read as the reverse complement.
CTCGACATCGACAAGCGCCTCGGTAAGCGGCCGGAACCCCAGTTCGGCCGGTGCGTGGGTCACCGCGACATCGGCGTCGGCGCTGCGCCGTCCGCTTTGGTAGTCGTCGAAGATTTTCCCCACCCCGACCATGCCAAAGGAGGCGCATTCCGCCGCCCGCAGCGCGCCCATGCTGGACGCGCCGGAAACGACAATCCCTTGCGAAAGCGCGTACAGGATCTCCTTGTGCCAGACAGAAGGCGCGTTTTCGAAGAATCCGTCGATTAGCGCGATGTGCTCCGGTTTCTCGAACGCCGCAGCGAGCAGGTCGCCGCGGATGGCCGGCGGTCGCACATCCAGCCCGGAAAATTCGGCAGCGGCAACTCCGTATATGCTAGGGCCGGCAAAGACGATTTTTGCCATCGCCTAATCCTCGAGCAGCCGGGCGATCATGCCGGCGTCGGCGGTCACGAGGCCATCGTCGAATACCGCCATCAGGCCGGGTACCAGCACTTTGACGACATGCACGCCTTCGCTGTCGCCGGAAAGCGGAAAGATAAAAATGTCTTCTGCGCCGGATTGGCAGACAAGCCTGGCGGCGGTGTCGAATGTGGGGCCTCGTTGTGTCTCGAATAGAGCCGCGAATTCACCAATGGACGGCACACCGGCCGGTGGAGCCGGTATGGTCCGGGCAAACGGCACGTAATCGGGCGGATCGATATCGTCGCGTGCTCCGGAAATGTGAGTCAGCCGCGATTGAACCGCCTCCAGCAATGCGGAAAGTGCGGCCTCGTACGCGTCGAAGCGGCAGGCGAAGCCGGCGGAATAGCGGGTTCCAGGTCCTGCTTTGCCGGTCACGTCGCGCGGAACAAAGCAGCCGGCGACGGGTAGTTGCACATTGCCGGTCAGGTCGAAGAAAAGCGGCTGGAAACCCGCGGCGGCGCATTTGGCAACCGCCTCATCGAGACCCGCGTGGACCCCGGCACGATATTTCAGCGGCCGCGCGAAGCCGTCCAGCGTGTCAAAGGCTTCGAGCGGAGCGATCCCGTCGTTCTCGACCACCTCCAGCAGTCCATGCAATGCCGCAGGCTCGAATTTGGTCGATGCGCCCAATCCGATCGACGAGATACGAAATGCGTCGCGATCCCATGGCGCGTCGACTCTCATGTCGAGCCCGATCAGTTCGTAGGGCGCAAAGACGCGCTCGCCGGTCTTCCACGATCTGCCGGGCACCCAGGCCCGCTCTCGCTCCGGGTCGAAGGCATCGAAGATGCAACCGCTCATGCGGCCAAGTGGAACCGCTTGCTCGCCGGCGTCGATCAGCTCGTTGAGCGAGCAATAGCGGTCCACCAACCGTTCAGGTCGCTCGGCGATCGCCGATTCTGCCGCCTCCATTACCGCTGAGATGCGCGCCTGGTCGTGGGTCAGGCCCTTGCCCTGGTTCACTGCGAGCGTGCGGGAATTGGGCTGGACGGCAAACCATACCGGCAGGCCGATCGTGTCCAGCCCGGTCAAGTCGCCGACCCGCGTGATGCCGAGCCGTTTCAGAAAATCGGGCGCCAGACATCGAGCGACCGTGTCAGCCAGCAATGTCGGGTTCCAATCATGCAAAACAGGACGCGGCTTGCCGCGTCCTGGCAAAATGTTCGTTTCTGTCAGCTCAGTCGAAATCGGCATCCTCATATCCCGAGGGCCCGGTATTGAGCTTGGTCAACGCCCCTTTGATCGGGTCGACCTTGTCGCGCGTCGCTTGGTAGAGCGCGTTGTCGACGTCGGCGACGAAGCAGAATTCCGCTTCGGAAAGGGTGGTTCCGCCGGCGACCGCCAAGCCGAGCGTGTCGAAGAAAGCTGGGTCGTCCGGCAGTGGTGGCGGATTATTTTGACCCAGATTGACCATCCTTCGGGTGCGAGCCGCGAGCAGCCCGAACACCGCCTCGTATGACATCCCCTTTTTCTGTGCGTATTGCTCGATCGCATCCTTGGTGATGCGTACGATCTTTACCGGTTTGGTCTTGATCAGATACAGCCCGCTTTCGCTGTCTCCGATGACGAACATTTTTGCGTCGCTCATGGGATTCCCCTCGCTACTTGATCCCCGCCAATCGGAGACCTTCCAGAAGCATTTGCCTACCCGCTTCGTGCTTGTATGGCGGTACCGATGCCAAAGCCGCAGCGGTGGTTCCCGGATAGTTTTCCATCAATCGCTTGCCATAGAGCCGCGCAGTTTCCAGATTCCCGGCAAGAGCGTGCGTGGCGGCCAGCACGCGCATCACCGGTTCGTCCGACTTCATACGTCCGCACATTTCGATGACGCCGCTGAAGTCGCGCTTGTTGAAGAGGATGCTGGCGCCGACCCACCAATAGTGATCGGGTGCCAGCGGATTGAGTTCCACCGCGCTCTCGAAGCGCTCCCACCCGGCATCGACTTCGCCCATCAGATAAAGCGCGTCGGCGTATTGCACGAGGAAATCGGGTGCGTGGGGGTTGAGTGTCTCGGCGACCGCGAAGCTCTCCGCCGAACTGTCGAAGTCGCGCTGGTAAAGCGCGACCACACCGTCCATCCAATGGCCGGCGCCGGCGCCGGGATCGAGCGAGACGGCGGCCCGTGCCTCGGCGCGCGCCTTCAGCAGAAGATCGGGGTCGTTGCCGCCAAGCATCAGCCATTCGAGTTGGAAGGTCTGGGCGATTTTCGCGCGCGTTGCCGAAAAATCGGGATCGGTGGCGGCAGCTTCGCGAAATGACGAGCGCGCGCGTCTGAGGCGGGGCAGATCGCAGTTCTGCAGGCTGATTTGGCCCTCGAGATAACGCAGATAGGCGGCGCCGTCGTGCTGTCGATGGTTGTCGTCCAGCCGATCGCGCTCGATCGCATGTGCCATCGATGCCGCCGTCTGGTGAGAAAGCAGGCGGAAAGCATGCGCCAGCTTCTGGTCGTCAGCCGGGAATTCGCCGGCCCAGATGATTTCGCCCGTGTCGGTTCTGGCCAGGCGGCAGGAGAGCACCTTTGAATATGGGATCAGCATCGCGCTGACGGCATATTGCGCGCCTACCTGGTTGAAATCCGGGGCGCTGTCCGGCTGGACGATCTGGAAGCTCGAATGTGGCGCGATCACCTTGAAGGTACGGTAGCGCGACAACTCGTTGGCCACTTCGCGCACCAGGGCCGGGATCAACTCCGGGCTGGCTCCCTCCCGCGGTAGTTCCGGGGGCAGGAACGCCACGCGCGGCTGTGTGCGGGGATTGCGCTCGGCGGAAACTGCGGTCTCAATATGGTCGCGCGCCGAAGCAAAGATGCGCCGTGCCACCGCAGCCGTCTCGGGTGAGGGGCTTGCGGAGAACTCCCGCTTCAAAAGTTCGGTGAGGTTGGTGTAAAGGCGCTTGGCCGGCTCGAACAGTCCGTTGCGGCCATAAGCTTCGATCAGCATGCGATAGGTCTGTTCACGTTCCGGTTCGGCGGCGAGCGCGTGCTCCGCGATCGTCCGCAGATCGGCCTCCTTGGCGCGTCCGTAGCGGGTGAGTTCAAGCAGGGCAGTCGCGACCGTTGAAAAGAATCGGTCCTTGAGCTTGGTGCGTTCACCGAGCAACCACAAATGGAACTCGCCATTCGAGTCGCTAGCGCCGGCAAGCAGGTCGCCGTCGAAGATCTTGATCGCATTGACCAGTTCTTCCACGGCTTGCGATTGGTGCTTTTTGAGAAACACCGCGAGATCGGAATCTTCCGCACCCGGCCCGGCGATCAGCAGTGGACCCTCACTCTCGATCAGCGGACGTTCCGGCGGCCAGGCACGACGAATGCGCACCAGCAATTGGCGAAGATTGGCGAATGCTTCGATTTCGCCGGCGTTTTCCCATAGCAGCGACGCTGCCTTCTGTCTCGTGAGACGCCGGGAAGGCGACAGGAGGGCCAGCGCGATGAGTTGATAGCCCTTTGCGGGGAAGGCAAAGCCGGCCTGAGGCCGGCTTGACGCGGGTGCGCCAAACAGCTTCAGGGAAAATACCTGCTCATCCTGCATATCGGACCGGTTCTTGTTATTTGAATCCAGGGCAAAAAAGGTCTGCCAATCACTCGCCGACGGTACCCGGTTTTGTAACTCCACGCTGGTTAAAAAAGCCATCCGGCAAAATCACCCCGGAACTGAATTTTTCGCAATCCCGACTGCGCGTCGGCAACGCCCGGAGTCACGAACGTGTCACGTTGGCTGGCGTGTCTCTGACTCGGAAATCCGTCGCGAGGCGGCGGTTCGGCTGCGCTGTTTGCTGCAGGTGAGACAGGGAGTATGAATGGGTAGGGAGGTTCTGGCGCTGGCTTGTCCCGATTGGCGCGAGGCTTCTCTCGCCATCGACGCGCGGAATGGCGAGATCGCCTACGCCAACTGGCGGGCTCTGGCGTTTCTTGAAGCGCGAGCACCGATAAGCGTCTTCGGCAACCGCCTGATTTTCACAGATCCGCGCCACAATCAGCAATATTTCACCGGGCTGGAGAAACTCCGGACTTCCCTCACAGAGGAGGAAGTGTTCGTCCTCGCCGGCAGTTGCGAAATGGATTGGTTCGCGGTGACGATCCATAATCCACAGGGCCTCTATCGTGAGGTATTGCGACGGTCGCTGGATGCGGCCGAAATAGCGTCGGAGATAATCTTCGTGGAGATTGGCCGGACCAACAAGACGCCGAGCGCGCAGCAGGTCGCCGCCTTTTCCGACGCCCTCAAATTCACGCCGGCCGAGGCGGAACTGGTCTTCTCGCTCGCCCAGGGACAGACGCTTGCCGATGTCGCTGATCGGCGCAAGGCGGCCCTCTCTACCGTCCGCCAGCGTCTGAAGACCGTGCTGGCAAAATCTGGCTGCCGCCGGCAGGCCGATCTGGTTCGTCAGATAGTCTCGCTCTGTTGACGAAAACGGCTGGCAGACTGGCGAAACGTACGGCCAAACCTTCAAAATCCGGTGGGTTTCTGAAGAAACAGGCCTGAAAACGCTTTGGATTGACAGGTTTCGCAATTTCAAATGGCGGCCATTCAGCCTCCGGAGAGGAAATTTTCCACCTTGCGAGGGTCTAAGCCTGCCTCCGCACCGATCCGCCTTGCCAGTTCCATCGCTGCCTGCCGCGGTTGGCCAACGGGACGGTCTAGCCAGTAGGACACTGGATTCAATACGGTATTTGCATCGACGCTGACCAGTCGGCCAGACATCAGCAATTCCTCTGTCAGTGGCGGCCTGGCCAAGGCTATGCCCAGGCCGTGCGCGGCGGCGTCGAGCACCAGATTGTAGTCCTCGAACCGCCGGTCCTGCGGCCTCGGCCGGTAATCGATCTGCCGAGCACCGAACCACGCCCGCCACCCCGACGCATCTGAATCGTGGATCAAGGGGAAGTCCAGCAACCGCGCGGGCGCGCCGTCGCCGACCCTTTCAGAAAGCTCCGGCGTGGCGATCGGAAAGCACCATTCCTCGAAAAGTTTCAAGGAGATGCGGCCGTGGACGGCGCCGCGACCGCAGCGGATCGCCAGGTCGATACCCTCGTCGCCGAGGTCGGTCTGGCGGTGGTCGACATGCAGGACGATCCGAAGTGGCGGAGAGCCTGCCTCGAAGCGCGACAGCCTGGGGATCAGCCAGAGGCCTGACACAGACGGGATCGAACTGACACGCACCACGGCAGCGCCGCGCGGTTCGCTCCAGCGGTCCGAAGTGTCGGCGATCAGCGCAAACGCTTCGCTGGTGCGAAGAAACAGCCTTTGTCCTTCGCTGGTCAGCACGACGCCGCGCGCGCCGCGTTCGAACAGCCGCAGCCCCAGCCAACTCTCAAGCTTGGCAATCTGTCGGCTGACCGCGCCATGCGTCACATTCAGCTTTTCGGCGGCGGAAGAAAAGCTTCCGGTACGGGCGGCGGCCTCGAAGGCACGCAATGTTTCGAGTGGGAGAACGGGTGCCAAGCTGTGATCCATGCTCACAGCTGACCATCGAATTATTCGATTGTCAATCAGCTCGGGCAAGAGCCTACTCCTGCCAACACAAACTCAAGGATCAGTTTTTCATGACCGTAAATGCCCTGGCAACTCCGACCGCGCGATCGTTCGATATGACAACCACCATCGCCATCGTAGTGACGGTGGTGGCGTGGGCGTCGGCATTTCCGGCAATCCGGGCGGGACTGACGGCATTCGGGCCGGCCGAACTCGGTGCGGTCCGCTTCGCCATTGCCGCCGTGCCTGCCGCTCTCTTTCTTCTTGCGATGCGCCCGGCGCTGCCGGCGCTCAACGAAATCTGGCGCTTCGCGTTCGGAGGCATCGTCTTCGTCGGTTTCTACACGGTTCTCCTGAACTTCGGCGAACTGACCGTTTCGGCAGGCGCCGCCAGTTTCATCATCAACGTCAATCCGATCATCACGGCGGCACTTGCCATGATGCTGCTCGGCGAGCGTTTTCCGTTGCTTGCATGGATCGGCACCTTCGTCTCCTTCGCCGGGATAGGGCTTATCGCGCTGGGTGAAGGCGATGGATTGCGGGTCGACCACGGCGCCCTGCTCATTCTTGGCGCTGCGTTCTGCAACAGCTTTTCGACGATCGTGCAGAAACCGCTGTTCAAGCGCCACAAGGCGCTCACGGTTTCAGCATGGAACATGGTTATCGGAGCGGTTTTCCTGTCGCCTGTCCTGCTCAGCGGGCTCGACCAGGTGGCGGCTGCCAATAGCGAGGCGCTGTTTGCTGCAGTCTATCTCGGCATCGTGCCGAGCCTCGTTGCCTATGGCACCTGGGCCGTCGTGCTTTCGCGCCTGCCCGCTTCCCGCGCCTCGAACTTCATGTATTGCGTGCCCCCGGTCGCCACGGCGATGGGTTTCCTCTGGCTGGGCGAGGTCCCTGGAATGGTCGGCATCCTGGGTGGTGCATTGGCGCTGGGCGGCGTCATCGTGGTCAATCTGAAACGCTGATTTTTTCGCCGATTTTTTGAATCCGCCTCGCGCAATGTTTGTGCGAGGGGATTCGATTTCTATTTTGAGGCGGTCGGGGTGGAACGGTTTGCCGCGAAATTGTCGAAATTTGAAATCGACAAAGTCTAGTAAATTGGTAGATTAAAGGGAATACGGAGGTCCATATGACGTTCCTTTCCCAGGCGAGCAATCGTCAAGTCACTGCCCGCCCACGCGTCTCCTCGTGGCGGGACGTCGCCTGCAAGGCGACCTTCCTGCTGGCGGTCGGATTTTCAGCCGCATTGGTGTTCGGCTTCATAGGCCACTGAACGCGTCGCACTGCCGGCGACAGCTCCATCTGGAGAATAACGGCATTTCAAGCGTATTGCGTATCGGCGTAACAAATGGAGGAGATTGCATGCAGATCGAATTCATCGGACACACCGCAAACCTGACGCTTTCTGCAAATGAAGCCGGTGCTCAGGTCGACCGTGATGGCCTTCGCCGGCTGGGCAGGCTGGCCGAAGTCTCGGGCATCGACAGACTGGCCGTTGGCGGCCTTGCCGCCGGTCAGGACGTGGCCGCCCTCGCATCCTACATTCTGCACAACACATCGAGCCTTGGCGTTTTCCTGAACCATCGCATAGGTGCCGTGGCTCCGACGATCGCCGCGCAGCATCTCGCCACCCTGGATCAGTTGAGCGGCGGACGGGTGAGGGTCCAGTTCGAATCCGACAAGACAGATGGCATCGAGGGGCATGAAGAAGGTCTTGCCCGGGTCGACGAGTATCTGGTGCTCCTGAAGCGGCTCTGGGCCAACGAAAAGCCCATCGATCACGAAGGTAGCCATTACAGCATTACCGGCGCTTTCAGCGCGGCCAAGCCGTTCCAGCGCAGCCATATACCACTTTCGCTCTCCGGCCTTTCCGGCACGGCGATCAAGGTGGCTGCCCGCCATGCCGACATCTTCGCGCTACCGGCGGCGACCGTCGACGAGACGCGTCAGACGATCGCGCGGGTCCGTGCCGCGGCTGCATGTCATCGCCGCGCCGATGCCATCCGCTTTTCCTATCCGGTGCGTCCGGTGGTCGCGGCAACGCGGGAAGAGGCATGGGAGAAGCTGGGCCGTACCGCCAACAAGGCAGGAAACGGGATAAAACGCAGGACCTTCCTCGTGGCCGACCGTTTCTCGGGATGGACCGACGATGAGCGGCTTCGCCGGCTGGCTGCAGACAATCTGGCACGCGATCCGGACGCCCCGAGCAAATCGGCCACAACGGTGGCCGGTTCCGCCGAACAGGTCGCACTGGCGGTTCTTGACTATGCCGACATCGGGGTGTCGGATTTTCATCTGCACGGTTTCGAAACGGCGGACGAGCTCGCCGCGTTCGGTCACACCGTCGCGCCGCTGGTTCGCCGTGCAATTGCGCGTCATGACGCGCATAGGGCGGAACCCTACGGCGAGGCGATGCCGGCCACCGACACGATTGTTCGGCGGTACTCCGCTTAGCCGCCCTAGCTTGAAGATTGCATTCGCGAGTAGCGCGAACTAAGCCGCGATTCCGGCTCGCGACACCAACTGCCTGGCAAGCCCGGCGCACTGGACGCGGATGTCGGGTATCGCCTCGATCTCGAAAAAGGCGCCGCGCGTCAGCGGCCCTATCGCGAAGAGACGTTCCGATGGTTGGCCATCAGATCCCAACATCGCGCATTGCGGCGTGACGTCGAGCCCGATTCGTAGAGGGTCTGGCCTCGCCAGGCCGCGATCGATCAGCGAACGTACGATCGGGTTGGTGCCGGCGGCGAGATCTGTGGTGATACCGGTGCAATCGTAGATACGGGCAGCGGAGATCGTCTCGATCGCCGGTACGTGCCGGCGGCGGATCTTCGCCTCGAACCTGTCGCCCACGCGCTTCGCTTCGAGAAGTTTTCCCGCGACAAGTTCGAGTTCGTCCTCGGCGATTGCCCGAATGACACGTTCGTGCAGTTCGGGCGGCATGCGATGGCGATGGATATCCCACCAGGCGCGTGTGTGTTCGATGAAACGGCGCTTGGCGCCATGCGGCCAGCTTTGCCAGATGCGCTGGTTGAATGGCCGGATGCCATCGACGACATCGCGCCAGTCGCCGCCGTTCCGTTCGGTGTCGCGAACGAGTTGGCGGAACCAGCGGACGAAATAGGAGAGGTCGGTACCGAGCGGCACGTCGGCGGCATCGAGCCGGATCGGTCTGCCTGCCTGATGGATCGACGGCACCAGACCGCGGCGCGACAGCGCGGTGATCTTGCCGCGATGCCCGCCGGCGGTCAGTGAAAGGAAAGTGTCGACCATGCTCAGACCGGTGCCAAGAATCAGTACTGGATCGTCTGGATCTATTGGCGTATCGCCAGGCGATCCGGGCCGGATGGCGACGGTCTTTTCGATCGACGGCTGTTCTTCGTGTCCAACGGCAAGCACCGCGATATGTCCCACCAGGCTGGCACCGTTTGCGAGCTTGACCTCGACACCGGCTGTGGTGGTCGCGACCGACACGCATTCCTCCGACAAGAGATGCAGGCGGCCCTGCTCGCCTTCCGAGCCGCGGAGGTCGCCAAGCACCTCGGCAAGATATTCACCATAGACGCTGCGTGGCACATAGACTCGCGGGTTGTCGGCTGTCGCCAGGCCGCGCTCGATCAACCAGTGCAGGAAATGCTCGGGGTCGTCCGCATAGGCGCTCATGCCAAGCGCGCTGACGTTCAGCACGTGGTCCGCCAACTCTGTCGAATAGGCGACGCCTTGACCGAAGACCTGCCGCTTCTCGATCAATGTGATGCGAATATCCGCTTCGCGGTTGCGCAGCAGATGCGCGGCAAGCAGCACGCCACTGGCGCCGCCGCCGACAATGATGATCGCAAGCCTGCCAGAGGCGCGTTCATTCATAGTCCGCACCATTTCTGCTGTTCGTGGGGAAAAAGCGACCTGGCTAGATCTGGTACTTTATACCGGCAAGCACGTCGTCGTTGGCGGCGTCGCGCATCTGCGCGAGGCTGCGGTTGTCGAGCACCTCGGCGATTGCCTGGCGCACTTCCAGCATCATGTGACGGACTTGGCATGTGGCCTCATCGCAATCTTCACACGGTTGATACTGCGTGCGGCTCGCGCAGGGAATGGGAGCGAGCGGTCCATCGAGCACACGGACGACATGTCCGATCTTGATATCGGCCGGCAGTCGGGCGAGCCGATAGCCGCCGTCCTTGCCCTTGCGGCTCTGTACGAAGCCGGCATTGCGCAATTCGCCCAGAATGGCGTCGAGGAATTTCTTTGGAATATTGTTGGCGACCGCGATGTCATTAACGAACGCGAGCTGACCTTGCGGCAGTTCCGACAGATGGACGAGGGCCTTGAGCCCGTATTTGCCTTTTTTAGTAAGCATGCCCGAGACAGTTCATATGGCGTTCGATATGGACGCCTGTGGCGACTGTTTGTGCGCAAATGATGGCGGAACGCACCTTCCGCGTCGCCATATTTATCGGAAATGAAATCGAGCGACATCATATAGAAGACCAAACTCGTTGATTTTTCGTCACTTTTCAGGCCGTCGTGTCCTGCTGGACACTGTTTCTCGCCAAAGATCGGCAAGACCATGCTTCGAGGCGATAAGCGCCACGAATTATGTGGCAGCCGAGTCGGTTCTTCCGGGCAATACGAGATTGCAGCGACAGAGCCTTCGAAGTGACGGTCACCCTGTGAATCTCCTCCGCGCATTCCGCTAGACTAGTGGACATTGGCCGGATTGCCTTGGAACAGGTTTCTTGTTCGATGCCTGTTTAGAGAGGGCGCGTTCCGAAAGAGAACCGCGCAGGAGAACAACCTTCCGAGGAGGTGCTGTGGACGTTCTAAGCTTGGTCGGCTGTCCTGGCGAAGATACGCGCACGGCGAATCTGGACGAATCCGCGTTCGTTCGGTTGCACTCGGGTCTCGGGGGGCACATCGAGTTCGAGCGCGTGGCCACTTTCGGTCTGGACAAGAACACGTCGAGCATCGGGACGGTCGATGACGCGGATGACGCTCGCGGAAATGCCGCTGCCGGTGGTGCTCCAGTCCAGATCTCCCGGGCGCAGATAGACTTCCGCGGGTCCGTCGGCCAGTTCGGGCGCGGCAAGCTGCGCACCGTCGAGATCGGCCCTGCCTGACGAGACACTTGCCGGCAGCCGGTTGGCGTCGCCGAGGAAACTGACCACAAAAGCCGAGTTCGGCTCGCGGCACACCTCTTCCGGCGTGCCCTGCTGGACGATCCTGCCTTCGTTGAGGATCACCACGCGGTCGGCGAGGTCGAGCGCCTCTTCCTGGTCGTGGGTGACGAAGAGCGTGGTGATACCGAGTTCGTCGTGGATTTCGCGCAGCCAGCGCCGCAGATCGCGCCGCACGCTGGCGTCCAACGCCCCGAACGGCTCGTCGAGCAGCAGCACCTTCGGATCGACGGCAAGCGCCCTGGCCAAGGCCACGCGCTGGCGTTGGCCGCCGGAGATCTGCGATGGAAAGCGCCCACCCAGGCCTTCCAGCCGAACCAGCCGCAGCAATTCCTCGACACGCGTCGCGATCGCTGCCTTCTCGCGCTTTACCCTGGAAACCTTCATCCCGAAGGCGATGTTTTCCGCCACCGTCATGTGGGGAAACAGCGCGTAGTGCTGGAAGACGAAGCCGACGCCTCGGTCGCGCACGGGAATGTCGGTCGCGTCTTCGTCGCCGAAAAAGATGTGGCCGCCATCGGCGAATTCGAGGCCTGCCACCATGCGCAGGATTGTCGTCTTTCCGGAACCGGAGGGGCCAAGCAACGCCAGGAGTTCGCCGCTCTCGATCTCGAGCGAAACGCCATGCACGGCGCGGAACGTGTCGAATGTCTTGATCACATTGTCGAGGCGGATTTTCACGTGAGAGTCTCTGTCTTGATGGTTTGCGGGGCGGCGAGAGCCGGCCGTCCGGCGCGCCCGGCGCCTTGCCGCTCGAGCAATACCTTGGCGAACAGGGTGACAACGGCAAGCAGCGCCAGGATCGAGGCCGCCGCGAAGGCGCCTGCCGTCTGGTAGTCGTGATAGAGCAATTCGACATGCAGCGGCAGTGTATTGGTCTGGCCGCGGATGTTGCCCGACACCACCGAAACGGCGCCGAACTCGCCCATCACGCGGGCATTGCACAGCACCACGCCGTAGAGCAGCGCCCAGCGAACATTGGGCAAGGTCACCGAGAAGAAGGTGCGCCAGCCGCTGGCGCCGAGCGAAGTGGCGGCCTCCTCCAGGTCGCGCCCCTGAGCCTGCATCAGCGGGATCAGTTCGCGTGCGACGAAGGGGGCGGTGACGAACATTGAGGCGAGCACGATGCCGGGCAGAGCGAAGAGCACCTTGATCTCGGCCGCTTCCAATGCCGGGCCGAACACCCCTTGCAGGCCATAGACGAAAAGATAGGCGACGCCGGCGACGATCGGCGAGATCGAGAACGGGATCTCGATGACGATCAGGAGAAGGCGCTTGCCGGTAAAATCGAATTTTGTGATTGCCCAGGCGGCCGCAACGCCAAACACCGTGTTGATCGGCACCGCGATGAGCGCGGTGGCGACGGTTAGGAAGATCGCATGCCGGGTATCGGCATCGGTGATCGTTGCGACGAAGACATCGGCACCGGCCGAAAATGCCTGGACGCCGATGACCACCAGCGGCGCGACGACGACAAGGGCAGTCAGCACCAGAACCGCAGCCAGCAGGCCGAGGCGGAAGATTGGATGATCGCCGACGCGCGGTGGTTTCTTGGAGCGGGTGGCAGCCATGGCTCAGCCCCTCGCCGTGTAGCGCAGCGCGCGTGCCTGCAGGATGTTGGTGATCGCGAGCATCAGGAACGCGGTAATCAGCAATACCGAGGCGACCGCCGCGGCTGCCTGGTAGTCGTATTCCTCGAGCCTGATGAAGGTGAGCAGCGCCGTGATCTCGGTTTCCATGGGCTGGTTGCCGGCGATGAAGATGATCGCGCCGAATTCGCCGAGGCTGCGGGCGAATGACAGTGAGAGCCCGGCCAGCAGTGCTGGCGCCAACAGGGGCAGGATCACGCGCAGGAAGATCGAAACGTCGCTGCCGCCGAGTGACTGTGCCGCTTCCTCGAGCGCCGGGTCGAGATCTTCCAGCACAGGCTGCACGGTGCGCACGATGAAGGGCAGGCTGGTGAAGCTCATGGCGATCATGATGCCGAGCGGTGTATAGGCGACCTTGATGCCCGCAAGACCGAGGATCGAGCCGAACCAGCCATTTGGAGCAAACAGCGCGGTCAGCGCGATGCCGGCGACAGCGGTGGGCAGCGCGAAAGGCAGGTCGACCAGCGCGTCGATGAAACGCCGGCCAGGAAAACGGTAGCGCACCAGAACCCAGGCGAGCGCCATGCCGAACACCAGATTGAAGGCAGTGGCGGCAAGCGCGGAAAGCACCGTGACACGGTAGCTTGCAACGGCGCGGGCCGACGAAACGATGCGCCAGTAGTCCTCCGGACCAAGGCTCGCCGCTTTGAAGATCAGCGCGCCGAGCGGCAGCACGACGATGATCGACACGTAGACGAGGGTAATTCCGAGCGCCAGAGGCAGCCCGGGCAGAACGCGGCGTGCCACCGATGACCACCTTTGCGAAAACCGAACGGGAGGCTGTCTAACCGGCAGCCTCCCGTTCTACAATGATTATTCCGAAAACGGTCAGCGTTCGCCGAAGATCTGGTCGAGCAGCCCGCCGGATGCGAAGTGCTCCTCCTGCACCTTTGGCCAACCGCCGAAAACGTCCTCGACGGTCACCAGCCGAATTTCCGGGAACTTGTCCTTGAATTCAGCCGCAACCGCTTCGTCGTTGACACGGTTGCCGTGTTCGGCCGCGATTTTCTGGCCCTCCGGTGTGTAGAGGAAATCGAGATACGACTTGGCGAACTCGCGAGAGTCGCGTTTGTCGACGACCTTGTCGACGATGGCGACCGGGAATTCGGCGAGCAGGCTGACCGACGGCGTGACGGATTCGAATTTGTCCTCGCCGAATTCCTTGCGAATTCCGGTGGTTTCGGATTCGAAGGTGATCAGCACGTCGCCGATTTCACGCTCCACGAAGGTGGTCGTGGAGGCGCGGCCGCCCGTGTCGAACACTGGCACATTGTCGAAAATCTTGGTCACGAACTCGGCGACTTTCGCCGGGTCGTTGTTGAAGGCTTCCTTCGCGTAGGCAGTGGCGGCGAGATAGGTGTAGCGCGCATTGCCGGATGTCTTCGGATTGGGGAAGATCACCTTGACATCGTCGCGTACGAGATCGTTCCAGTCCTTGATGCCCTTCGGGTTGCCGGCGCGCACCAGGAACGACGGCAGCGAGTAGAAGGGCGACGACTTGTTGGCGAAATCGTTCTGCCAGTCATCCGAGACGAAGCCGTTCTTGACCAGGAAATCGATGTCCGTGATCTGGTTGAAGGTAACGACGTCGGCCTCGAGTCCCTCGACGATGGCGCGTGCCTGTTTTGAGGTGCCGGCGTGCGACTGGTCGATGGTTACGCCCGGATGCGCGGCGATGTAGCCCTTGTTGACATCGGCGAACAGTTCGCGCGCCACGTCATAGGAGGCGTTGAGTATCTTGTCGGCAGACCAGGCCGAGGCCGACCCGGCCAACAACCCGGCGATCGTCGTGCCGATAAGCAAGAAGCGTTTCATTCTGGAAGTCCCCGCAATTTGGAAATTTGGATTGCCTTGTTCAAACCTAATCTGAAAGGCAGCCAGGTCACGAGGTACGCCGCTGCCTCGATTTAGTGTGCGGCTGGAAGAATCGTATCGCTAACTGGAGGTTGGAGAAAAATATTTCCCACCTTTGAACGGTCGGATAATTTCTTTCTAACGGAAAGACTAGATTTTCCCGGCCTCAGATAACGAGTGCTGTCGTCAACAGCACCAGACTCAACATCGAAAACAAAGCGCGCGCGACATGCGAAAATTCCCAACGGTCGCGCAGTTCGGTCCATTCGGGCATTTCGGCCTGTTGTTTTTGGTCACTGTTTCCAATGCCGAAAAACCCGGCGCCAAGCCTCTTCAGCTGAAAATCCTTCAGCCAGAAATTGTTCACCGGGTGCGTGAACATCCAGTAGATCGCATGTGCAAAAGCAAGCGCGGCAAACGCGCAGGCTGTCAGCCAGAACTGCGGTGTGCCGGTTGGAGTGAAGAAACAAAGCAAGAGAAGTGCGACGATGCCGGCTGGCTCACTTGCTCCACCAATGGTGAAACCCGGATAATAGATCGGCTGGATGGCGAGGTAATGCTCTCTGGACAGCCGCAACTTGCCGGGAAATTCCAGCGCATGGGCGACTGATAGCGCCATCGCGATTGCGACGAGCAGGAGCGTGACGATCTGCAGTATTTCGAACATCGGAGCGGCTCCGGCACCTTAGTTGTTCGAAAACGATGCTGCGGGAGGAGAGTTCCGAAATTCCAGGCCTGCTTTCGAAGGCTTACGCCGCGGGCGTGATTTCGAGAAGGAACGGTATGCCCTCCATGGCGTCTGCGCCGCGCCCGATCGAGGTGATCGCTGAAACCATCCTGCCATCACGTCCCAACAGTTCGTCCGCGATGGCGACCAGCCGTGCATTGGGTGTTGCCGACGGTGAGGCTTTCCGCAGAGCCTGCGCAAGTTCCGTCTCATCGCGTTCCGGCGACAATGCAGCGGCGATTATGTAGGCGGCCGCGGTCGAGCGGCTGATGCCGGCAAAACAATGCACGACCAGCGGTCTCGTCCGGTCCCAGCCGGCGGCGAATTCCAGCAGCTTTTCGACATGCGCGCGTCCGGGCAAAACCAGATCGGGCTGTTCGTCGATGATGTCATGCATGGAGAGATGCAGATGGTCGGCTTCGGCGATGCTGGGCGGCCGCTCGACCGCAGTGCCTGCACTGAGAAGGGAGACTACGCGACCCGCACCAGTGGCGGCCACAGTGGAATGAAGGCGGGTCAACGAGCAGACATGGATCATCATTTCCGGTTCTTTCAGATTTGGCCGTCGCGCCAGGCTCTCAGCGCCTGGCCGATCCTGTCCCATTCGGTTTCGTCCGCCGGCAGGCCGAACCGTAAATGGTCCGGACGCTCGAGAAAATTCCGTACAAGTATTCCATGGCGGCCGAGCGCCTCGAACAGACTGCCGGCAGCGGGCAGGTGTGCGTAACGGAAGAGACTGGTGCCACCCATCACCGGAATGTCGTGGTGAGAGAGCAGGGCGTCAAGCCGTAGCGTCGCTTCCGCAAGCCGTTGGCGCATGGTCTCCTGCCAGTGCTTGTCGGCAAGTGCGCGAATTCCGATTTCCAGCGCCGGACCGGCGACCGCCCACGGCCCGAGTTGGTCATCCAGTCTTGCCGCGGTTTCCGAGGAGGTGATGGCGAAACCGAGCCTTACTCCAGCAAGGCCGAAAAACTTCCCGAACGACTTCAGGACCACGATGCCGCTGCCTTCGACATCTCCCGCAAGACTTTCCTGCAGCGGACCGACATCCATGAACGCTTCGTCGATCACCAGCAGTCCGCCGCGCGATGCGAGCCTGCTGGCAAGATCGAGCAGATCTTGCCGGGCAACGACGCGTCCACTCGGATTGTTGGGGTTGACGACGACGGCGATGTCGGCCTCCGCCAGCCTGTCGAAATCGCCGGTCTCTTCGACGGCGTGTCCGGCTATGGCGCAGGCACGGCGATGTTCGGCGTAGGTCGGGCCGAGCACGACAGCGCGGCCTGGTTGCACCAGAGAAGCCACGCGCGGCAGCAGGATTTGCGTGCCCGGTGCAGGTATGACGTTGCTTGCGGACGCCGCGCCATAGGCGGCGGCTGCGACATGAGCCAGGTCGCGGTTGCGGCTGGGTTCCGGCAGTCTGGAAAAGGCGGTGGCAGGCAGCTCGAAAAGCGGGTAGGGGTGCGGGTTGATCCCGGTCGAAAGGTCGATCCAGGGCTGCGGCGCATCTGGAAACAGCGCGCGTGCGCGGTCAAGGCTGCCGCCGTGATCCGTTACCGCCGCTTTGCCGTCGCCTTCGGAAACCATGTCAGTCCTAGTTGCCTTCCTCGCCCTTTTGATCGAACGCTTCATCGGCTATCCCCAGCCGCTGCTGAAGGCAATCGGCCATCCGGTGATGTGGATCGGCAATCTGATCTCCTGGCTGGATGCCCGTCTGAATCGTCCGTCCCTTCGCCCGTCGCGCCGGCGGCTGAATGGGGTTGTTGCGCTGGCGGTCATTATCCTTATTCCAGTGACAATCGCCGGCGTGGTCTCCGGCATATTTTCGCTCCTCCCGTTCGGCTTTGCCTTCACTGCAATCGCGGCAAGCTGCCTCCTGGCGCAGAAGAGCCTTCAAAGCCATGTCGGCGCCGTCGCCGACGCACTCGATACCGGCAGCCTTGAAGCCGGCCGTGTCGCGGTTTCGCAAATCGTTGGACGCGATCCCGACCAGCTCGACGAAGCTGGCGTCAGCCGGGCAGCGATCGAAAGTCTCGCCGAGAATTTTTCCGACGGTGTCGTTGCGCCGGCATTCTGGCTGGCCGTCGGTGGGTTCGCCGGCGGGGCGTCCTACAAGGCCGTCAACACGGCCGACTCGATGATCGGCCACTACACCGAAAAACATGAGGACTTCGGCTGGGCGTCGGCACGCTTCGACGATCTGATCAATCTGCCGGCTTCGCGGCTGACGGCATTGCTGATCGTCTGCGCGGCGTTTTTCGTCTCCGGGGCTTCGGCTGAAAACGCCTGGCGTGCCGTCTGGCGCGACGCGAAAAAGCACCGGTCGCCGAATGCCGGCTGGCCGGAGGCGGCGATGGCCGGGGCGCTGGGCCTGGCGCTTGCCGGTCCGCGCGTCTATGGCGGCATCATGGTCGAAGACGCGACGATGGGCGCGGGTGGCAGGCGCGATGCGCGTGCCGCGGATATCCGCGCTGCACTGAAACTCTTTCGCCTCGCCGACTGGCTGCTGATGGGTCTGTTCGGCTTTCTGGCGCTGTTCCTGCTCGCTTGAGGCGGGAGCACGGCAGGACATCAGAACTCGATGCCTTGCTGGGCCTTTACGCCGGCGGAAAAATGATGCTTCACCACCGTCATTTCGGTCACCAGGTCGGCGGCGTCGACCAGTGCAGGCTTGGCGTTGCGACCGGTGACGACGATATGCAGGTCGGCTCGCCGCGCCTTCAGCGCGTCGACCACCTTGCCAAGATCGAGGTAGTCGTAGCGCAGTGCTATGTTCAGTTCGTCGAGCACGATCAGGCTGATCGACGGGTCGCTCATCAACTCCAGCGCTTTGGCCCAGGCGCGCTCGGCAGCCGCGATGTCGCGCGCCAGATCCTGCGTTTCCCAGGTGAAACCCTCGCCCATCGTGTGCCAGACGACACGCTCGCCGAAAGCGGCGAAAGCGTCCTTCTCGCCGGTGTGCCAGGCGCCCTTAATGAACTGCACGACACCAACTTTCTTGCCGTAACCCAGCATGCGCAGTGCGAGCCCTAAGGCAGCAGTGGTCTTTCCCTTGCCTGGCCCGGTGTTGACGATCAACAGGCCCTTTTCGATCGTTTTTTCAGCGACTTCCTTGTCCTGAACCGCCTTGCGCTTGGCCATCTTGGCCCGGTGGCGTTCGCTGTCCTTGTCGTCGATGGTCATGTCATTTCACCTGCATGGGAAGGCCGGCGACCATGAACAGCACACGGTCTGCCTTGGCGGCGATGCGCTGGTTAAGCCGTCCGGCGGCGTCGCGGAAGCGCCGGGCCAGCGCATTGTCGGGCACGATACCCAGCCCGACCTCGTTGCTGACGACGAACCAGGGTCCGCGCGGCGCGGTCAGAGCCGCTTCCAATTGCGTACATTCCTTTTCGAGATCGGCTTCCGCCAGCATCCGGTTGGTAAGCCACAAGGTCAGGCAGTCGACTAGGACCGGCCTGCCCTCAGGGATGTTGGCCAATGCACCAGCGAGATCGTGCGGCTCCTCGATGGTTTCCCAGCCGTCGGCACGCCGCTCCCTATGCAGCGCAATGCGCTCATCCATCTCTGCATCGAAGGATTGCGCCGTGGCGATGTAGGTCCACGGCGCTGGATGAGCGGTTACCAGTTGCTCTGCATGCGTGCTCTTGCCGGAGCGCGCACCGCCAAGCAGCAGGGTCAGCCGTCCATTGTCAGGCAAAGCTGCGCTGCAGTTCGGTTTCCGATCCGAGGAAGCGGCCACGGATCAGCCCGACCAGGCCGCCGAGCACCACCCAGAAGATCAGGCTCGTTATCGTTGCCGCCACCACGAACTGATGATGCAGGCTTTCCGGTATCGGCGATTCATGGCTTTCCGGCTGCGGCGCGCCGATGATATGCGGCACCACGATCAACACGAGGCCGACAACTGCAAGCGGCACCGAATTGCGAAAGGCGATGAGTGCCAGACCAATGGCCGTCGCTGCGACGGTGCCGATCCACCAGACCTGACGAGCAGCAAGATCGGCGGCCGGCATCGCCGGCAGTTCCGGCGGCAGGCCAAGGCCGGGGGCAAGCGTGAACACGGCAAAGCCGGCAAAGCCCCAGAACAGACCTTGGCGCCAGTTGACGATGCCTCCGAAAGCTTCGGATACGGCGACCAGAACAAGCGCAAAACCGATCGCTGTCACGATGTTGGCGGCAGCCGTATAGGCATAGCGCTCGAAGCCGTCGGCGGGCGCCCAGGCTCCTTCACCGTGATCATGCGAATGTGCAGCCGGCGCCGCGGCTTCGGTGGTTGTTGCAGCGTCAGCCGGGGCGGAGTGGTCATGCGCCGGGGCTGCCTCGGAATTCTCGAATGTCTCCGCCTGCAGGATCAGCGGCACGGTGGCGTAGGCTTGCATCGCCGTCATCACGATGCCAGCCAAAAGCCCGGCGATCGCCGCGACGAACACGACGTTACGAAAAAGTGTCATGATGTTTGCTTTCGTCAGTGACAGGGAAACGCCATCGAATGGCGATAGTCGTGCGCGGCATTGTGGGCGATCTCCATATGGGAGAAGCCGACGAAGCCGATGACGAAAAGGCCGAGCAGAGCCGAAAGGCTGAGCTGGAAAGCACGCGAAGCCGATGATGCGGCGGTGGTGTTTGTTTGGATCGTTGTGGTCAAGGTCTTGTCCTCTCGCCCTCCACCCGAGGGCCCTTGGCATTAAGTTTCGTCGCCGGCAGGTCTCCTGGCTTGCGGATCGCTACTCCTTCCCCGCCTTCCCGGATTTCTCCAGTGGCACCTGGGGAGGAGCTAACCGCATACAGTTGCGGGGGCAGCCGCGGCTTCGAAGTTGGGTTCTTACCGCATTCCCTCTTTCGGTTCTCATCGAAAACCGACGACGGTGCGACTATAAACGAAGTTCAGCAGGCGGCAAACCGAATTTCCCCGCGTTGACATCGCCCTCCGCGAACGCGTAATTTCGCGTCGCCGACGGTCCCTTCACGGCAACGCGAAGGGCGAAGAGGGAATGCGGTGCGAAACCCTGGTTTCCAATCCGCAGCTGTCCCCGCAACTGTAAGCGACGAGCCTCGACCGAATGCCACTGGAGACTGGTCTCCGGGAAGGCGGGAGAAGGCGGTGACCCGCAAGCCAGGAGACCTGCCGTCGAACGAGCAATGCCGGAACCGGGCGGGGTGCCCTGGGGTCGGAATCAGGTTTGCGATAGGCGTTGATTCGCCATCGCACCTGCGTGCACCCCGATAATCTGGCCACAGGCCACGGAGTGCAATGTTTGGACGTCAGCGTAAACCCCGAGGATGAGCCAGCGAGCGAAGCGGCGAATGCCGATTCGGCACCGGTGACGATCGTCGTCTGCGAGAGCTGTCGCGACGAGACCGGCTCCGATGCCTATCCGCGCGCCGGCGAAAGCCTTGCCGCAGATACATGCCGTGCCGCCGAAGGTTCGTACGTCAGGGTTGCCACCGTTTCCTGTCTCGGCAACTGCAAGCGGCGGCTGAGTGCCGCGATCAT
The DNA here is from genome assembly GCF_025753855.1 of Mesorhizobium sp. ZC-5. Classification (GTDB taxonomy): domain Bacteria; phylum Pseudomonadota; class Alphaproteobacteria; order Rhizobiales; family Rhizobiaceae; genus Neomesorhizobium. Next base: position 66,390 of record NZ_JAOWPT010000010.1, on the reverse strand, counting down.
CAAGCCCGGCGCCTGGAGTTACGTGTTCGGCGACCTCGCGATGGACAGTGGCGCTGACCTTGTCGCCGGCGCCAATCTTTTTGCCGGCTCAACGGACGGGCTGATCCCGTGGCGTGGCCGGCCCGACAGTCTGAAACGCGGGCTGATTGCCCGTATCCCTCCCCTGGATCTGACGAAAGAAACAAAATGACCGCATCGCCTGAACGCGTCCCCTGCACTGTCGTCACCGGCTTTCTCGGTGCGGGAAAGACCACGCTGCTCCGACATGTCATCGAAAATGCTGCCGGCAAGCGCCTCGCCATCATCGTCAACGAGTTCGGCGATGTCGGCATCGACGGCGATATCCTGAAGGGGTGCGGCGTCGATGCCTGTCCGGAAGAAAACATCGTCGAACTGGCCAATGGCTGCATCTGCTGCACTGTCGCCGATGATTTCGTGCCGGCGCTCGACCAGATCTTGTCGCGCGTGCCGCGGGTCGACCACATTCTCATCGAGACCTCCGGCCTCGCACTGCCGAAGCCGCTGGTCCAGGCCTTCCAGTGGCCCTCGGTGAAGAGCCGCGTGACGGTGGATGGCGTCATTGCGGTTGTCGATGGGCCCGCGCTGGCCGAAGGCCGCGTTTCCAGCGACATGGACGCGCTCCAGGCGCAGCGCGCCGCAGACGATTCGCTCGACCACGACGACCCGGTCGAGGAAGTCTTCGAGGATCAGGTCGCCTGCGCCGATCTCATCATCCTGTCGAAAAGCGACCTGATGGACGCTGCCGGCCATGAGCGCGCCTACGCCATCGTGTCGGAACATCTGTCGCGTGCGGTGAAGATCGTGCCGACCAGCCAGGGCAAGATCGATCCGTCGGTATTGCTCGGCCTTGGCCTTGCCGTCGAGGACGACATCGAAAACCGCAAGACGCATCATGACGACGAACTCGATCATGAGCATGACGATTTCGACAGTTTTGTCATCGAACTGCCGTCGATCGCGGCACCCGCCGATCTCGCCCGCAAGGTTTCGGAAGCTGCTGAGGCTGAGAACGTGCTGCGTGTGAAAGGTTTCGTCGATGTTGCAGGCAAGCCGATGCGGCTGCTCGTCCAGGCCGTCGGCCCGCGCGTCAACCATCATTTCGATCGCGCTTGGGAGCCGGGCGAAGACCGCCGCAGCCGCCTCGTGGTGATTGGCCTGAAGGGATTGAATCGCCCGGCGATCGAACGCATTCTTGCGAGCTGACAGGGAGCACTTCGGGTGCATATCCTCGCCACCACATCCGCGTCGCTCGAAGATCTGGCCGAACCGGTCGATCTGAAGCAGTCGCCCGCGGATGTCGTGGCGCTTTCCTTCACCGACAGCGATCTGGCCGGCCTCGCCGCGGCGTGGCAGGCCGATTCGAAAGACCTGCCGTCGATGCGCCTGGCGCCTCTGCGCGAACTGCGCCATCCGATGTCGGTCGATCTATGGATCGACAGCGTTGCCATGCATGCGAAGGTGATTCTGGTCCGCATCCTTGGCGGCTACGAATGGTGGCGTTACGGCTGCGACAGGCTTACTTCGCTGGCGCGTGAACGCGGCATCAAGCTCGCCCTGCTGCCTGGCGAATGCCGCGAAATCGACGAACGATTGATCGAAGCATCAACCCTTTCGCGTGACGAACTCGACGGCCTGCTTGCCTATTTCCGCGAAGGCGGACCGGCCAACATGCGCGAACTTGTCGGCCGGTTGGCAACGTTGGCCGGATATGAAAAGCCGGCGGCCGAACCGGCTCCGGTGCCGAAAGCCGGCTTCTATCTGCCCGGTAAGGGCATTGTCGATCTCGCGGACATCCGACAAGTCGCGGTCGGCGACGCGCCGGTCGTGCCGCTGTTGTTCTACCGCTCGATGCTGCTTGCCGCCGACATTGCGCCCATCGATGCGCTTTGCGCCGCGATGACGGCCAAGGGCATTGCGGCAGCGCCGATCTTTGTCGCCAGCCTCAAGGATCGGGAATCGCTCGCGTTTGTCGAGCGGGCGTTTGGAGATTTGTCGCCGGCGCTGGTCGTCACCACCACGGCCTTCGCCAGCGGGGCTGAGCCGGGTGAGGAAACCTTGTTCGACCGCGCCGGCGTGCCGGTGCTGCAAGCCATCGTCGCCACGACGCGGCGCGAGGCATGGGTCAACAACCAGCGCGGTCTGGCGCCTGCCGACCTCGCCATGCACGTCGTGCTGCCTGAACTCGATGGCCGCATCCACGCCGGCGCGATCGCCTTCAAGGCTGAAGGCGAGGGCGATGATCAACTCGGCTTTCGTGGCTTCCTCAATCGCCCTGAGCCGGACCGCATCGAACAACTGGCTCTGCGGGTGGAAAAATTCGTCCGGTTGCAGCAGACGCCGCGCGCCGAACGCAAACTTCTTGTCCTGATCCCCGACTATCCCGCCGCTGCCGGCCGTACCGGCTACGCCGTCGGGCTGGACGTGCCCGCAAGCGTGCTGGCGATGCTGCACGATCTGAAGGCGGAAGGCTATGCGGTCGGCGATATTCCGGATAGTCCGCGCGAGTTGTTGGATCTGCTGGAGCGGAGCAATGAAGGGCTGAGCCTGGACGACTATCGCTCCTTCGCCGTCGCAGTGCCGGCAAAGGCGATGCAGGCTGTCGAGGCAGCGTGGGGGTCGGCAGATGAAGAGGAGGGGCAGCCGTTAAAGCTGCCATTCTCCCCCCTTGCGGGGGAGATGTCCGGCAGGACAGAGGGGGGCAACACAGAGCCCAAGGCTCCCGAGCTAGCTCCCTCGCAGAAATTCCCCTTCCGCGCCGCCACCTTCGACAACGTCACTGTGGCGCTCGCGCCGGACCGCGGCCGTTCGGCCGACCGCCGCGCCGACTATCACGACCCGACGATACCGCCGCGCCATGCACTCGTCGCTTTCGGCCTGTGGCTACAAAAAACACTCGGCTGCCACGCGATCGTCCATGTTGGCGCGCACGGCACGCTGGAGTGGCTGCCGGGCAAGACAGTGGCGCTGTCGGGCGATTGTTTCCCGGAAATAGTCACCGGCTCTCTGCCGATTGTATATCCTTTTATCGTCAGCAATCCGGGCGAGGCGGCACAGGCCAAGCGCCGTATTGCTGCCGTCACGCTCGGCCACCTGCCGCCGCCGCTCACCGAGGCGGGGCTTGACGAAGATCAGCAAATTCTTGAGCGCCTGGTCGACGAATACGTGCAGGCGGACGGGCTCGACCGCCGCCGCCGCGACCGCCTGGCCAAGTTGATCGTCGCCAAGGCGCAGGAAACCGGGCTGGCGTCCGAAGCAGGCGTTGGCCGCAACGACGCGCCGGATGCCGCCCTGCAGCGCATCGATGCCTGGCTCTGCGATCTCAAGGATTTCGCCGTCAAGGACGGCTTGCATGTCTATGGTCGTTCGCCGGACGTTGAAAGCGATCCGTTGCGCCGCGAAAGTGCTGCCCGGGAGCGCGAGGCGCTGATTGCAGCACTCGATGGCCGCCACATCGCCGCCGGCCCGTCGGGTGCGCCGGCGCGTGGCCGCAGCGATGTTTTGCCGACAGGCCGCAACCTGTTCACCGCCGATCCGCGCACCATGCCGACACCGACAGCCTTCGAACTCGGTCGCGCAGCCGCCGACGAGGTGCTGCGCCGCTATCTGCAGGACCACGGCGACTGGCCTCGCTCGCTGGTCATCGATCTCTGGGGCAGCGCTTCGTTGCGCACCGGCGGCGAGGAGATCGCGCAAGGACTGGTGCTGATGGGCTGCCGCCCGCAATGGGACGCTGCCACCGGCCGTGTCACCGCCGTCGAGGTGCTGCCGGCAGCCGCTATGGGGCGGCCGCGCGTCGACGTGACCTGGCGTATTTCCGGCCTGTTCCGCGATATGTTCCCAGCGCAGATTGCATTGATCCACGCCGCCGCCAAGGCGGTCGGGGAACGCAGCGAAGACGCTTCGGAAAATCCGTTGGCTGCGGATGCGCGCGGGCTCGGCCATGTACCGCCGCGTGTCTTCGGTTCGTCCCCCGGCACCTATGGTGCGGGCTTGGAGGACCGGCTGGCATTCGGCGAATGGCAGTCGCGCGCTGAACTCGGCCAGGCCTATCTCGATGCAGGCTCGCATGTTTACGGCGGTGCCGAAGGCGATGGCGAAGCGGCTCCCGGCGCCTTCGCAAGCCGTATCGCCGAGGCTGAACTGCTGATCCACACGGGTGACGATCCGGGCCGCGACATTCTCGAAGGCTCGGCTGACGTCGCTTTTATCGGCGGGTTCACCGCGGCTGTTGCTGCACTCGGTCGAAGCGCCGACGTTATCGCGCTTGACACCACCGATCCGGCCAGGCCGCGCGCCCGCTCCGTCACCGAGGCGGTCGCCCGCGTCGTGCGCGCCCGCGCCATCAATCCGATTTTCATCGAAGGTCAGCTGCGGCATGGCCCGCGCGGCGCCACCGAATTCGCCGAAACGGTCGACAGGCTGATCGGCTTCGCCGAAACCACCGAAGCCATTCCTGCCGCCCTCATCGAAGCGGTACACGACGCTTATCTCGGCGATGAGCGGGTCCGTTCGTTCATTCTGCGCGAAAACCCGGCGGCTGCACGCGCCATCGCCGAGCGCTTCGCTTCCGCCCGGCGGCGCGGTCTCTGGCATTCGCACCGCAACTCCATCGACAATGATCTCGCCGCCTTGATCGAAGAGGCACGGGTAAGGGAGGCCGCGTGAACGCGCTTCCGTTGCCTCGCGGCGCTTGTCCGGCACTTTCCGCGCCAATGCAGACCGGTGACGGGCTTCTGGTACGTCTCAGCCCCGCCAATGGCTATTTTACGCCCACGGCTCTGGCCGGTTTGGCCGAAGCCGCCTTTCGCCACGGCAACAGCATTCTTGAAGTCACCGGACGCGGCAGCCTGCAGATCAGGGGGCTGGAGGCCGCAACGGTGGCGCCGCTTGCCGTAGACATCGACGCGCTTGGCATCGTCGTGCGCGAAGGTGTGCCGGTCGAAATGGGACCGCTTGCAGGGCTCGATCCGCACGAGGTCGCCGATCCGCGTGCGCTGGTCGACGCCGTCAGCAGGGCAATCACAGCAACCGATCTGCCGCAACGCCTCGGCCCGAAGGTATCTGTTATTGTCGACGGCGGCGGTCGTCTCAACATGGCGGGCGTGCAGGCCGATGTTCGGTTGGCGGCGGTACGAAGCGGCCAGAATGTGGACTGGCAGCTTTCCGTTGGCGGCAATGCCGCGACCGCCGCGCCGATCGCTCTGCTCGACGAAAAACATGCCTGCGATGCAGTCATGACCACGCTCCTGGCGATCGCCGAGATGGGTTTCAAGGCGCGGGGGCGGAACATCGCGCCGGCGATCCTGCGCAGGCAATTGACCTGGGCGGGTTCGGAGCCGCCACCTGCCGGCCCGCCGGAAGCACCGGAAAACGACGCCGGGTCCAACATTGTTGTCCTTCGCCCCCAGGGCAGCCTCCAGAGTGCTCTGCCGATTGGCGTCTTCGAGCTTCGAGATGGGCGAGCCGCGCTCGGGGTCGGGTTGCCGTTCGGCCAGATCGAGGCCTCGCGCCTCGCCGGTTTCTGCCGCGAAGCCGAAGCCGCAGGCGTCAGTGAGTTTCGCCTCGCACCGGGTCGTGCGCTCCTCGCCATCGCATCCGACTTTTCCGTTTGCGCTGGTCTGCGTGATATCGCCCCACGCCATGGTTTCATCGGCGACCCCGGCGATACGCGGCTTTGCATCGCAGCCTGTCCGGGCAGCCCTGCCTGCGCGTCGGGCAACATGGCGGCGCGCGTCGTGGCCGAGCAGTTTGCGGCGTTGGGCACCGGGCTTTTCGACAATTCGCTGAGTTTCCACGCATCAGGCTGCGGAAAGGGCTGCGCGCATCCGACGACCGCCGACCTGACATTTGTCGGCTACCCGGATGGCATCGGCCTGGTCGTCGGCGGCACGGCATCGGACGTGGCCGATGTGCGACTCCCGAATGCCGAAATCAGGCATGGTTTTCAGCGCCTTGCCGGCCTATACCGCGACATGCGGCGGCCGGGGGAAGATGCTAGGACGTGTTTTTCCCGGCTCGGCGTCCAACGTGTCGCCGCAGCTTTTCAGGGACCATGATGACCGCAAACGACTATATTCGCGACGGTACGGCGATTTACGAAAAATCCTTCGCCATCATCCGCGCCGAGGCCGACCTGTCGCGCTTCACCGAAGCGGAGGCCGATGTCGCCATTCGCATGATCCACGCCTGCGGCCAGGTCGAGGCAGCGCAGCATTTTGTTTTCTCACCGGATTTCGTTTCGTCCGCGCGCGCTGCGTTGAAGTCCGGTGCGCCGATCTTCTGCGATGCCGAAATGGTGGCGCATGGCGTTACCCGTGCACGCCTGCCGGCCGGCAACGAGGTGGTTTGCACGTTGCGACACCCGCAAACGTCTGAAATTGCCGCGAAAATCGACAACACGCGCTCGGCCGCCGCGATCGAATTGTGGGGCGACAGGCTGGCAGGCTCCGTCGTCGCCATCGGCAATGCGCCGACAGCGCTGTTCTACCTGCTCGACAAGCTGCGGTCTGGCGCGCCGAAGCCCGCCGCGATCATCGGCATGCCGGTCGGCTTCGTCGGTGCGGCCGAATCGAAGGAGGCGCTGGCTGAAAGCGATCTCGGCATCCCGTTCACCATCGTGCGCGGACGCATGGGCGGCAGCGCGATGACGGCTGCTGCCCTCAACTCCTTGGCGAGGCCGGGCCTTTGAATTCGCTTGCAAAAGGTCGCCTCGTCGGCGTCGGCACCGGTCCCGGCGATCCGGAATTGCTGACGTTGAAGGCGGTGCGTGCGCTGGCCGAGGCCGATGTCGTGGCGCATTTCGCCAAGCGGGGCAACAACAGCAATGCTCGTGCCATCGTCGAGGCTCATGTTCGGCCGACGTGGATAGAATTGCCGCTGCTCTATCCTGTGACCACGGAAATCGACAAGGAAAACAACGACTACCGCATACAGATCGCCGATTTCTATGAAGAGTCCGCCCACACCGTGGCCGGACACCTCGAACAAGGCCGAACTGTCGCCGTTCTGTCCGAAGGCGATCCGCTTTTCTACGGTTCCTACATGCACCTGCATGTGCGGTTGTCGCATCGTTTCCCGACCGAGGTCATTCCCGGTGTGACAGCCATGTCGGGATGCTGGTCGGAGACCGGAACGCCGATCGTCCAGGGCGACGATGTGCTGTCGGTGCTGCCTGGCACGATGAGCGAATTCGAACTGACACGGCGGCTGGCCGACACCGACGCGGCCGTCATCATGAAGATCGGCCGCAACCTGCCGAAAGTCCGCCGGGCGCTGGAAGCCGCCGGCAAGCTTGCCGACGCGATCTATGTCGAACGCGGAACCATGGCAAATTCCCTGTCGATGCGACTTGCCGACAAGGGCGACGACCAGGCGCCTTACTTTGCCATTGTGCTGGTCCCCGGCTGGAGGAACAAGCCGTGACTGGCCGTATCGCCGTCATCGGCCTCGGCCCCGGTAGCCCGGAGCAGGTGACGCCGGAAGCTGCTCGGCTGGTGGCGGAGGGACAGGAGTTCTTCGGCTATGCGCCTTACCTTGATCGTCTGAATCTCAGGCCGGACCAGGTCAGCAATGCTTCCGACAACCGCGAAGAACTGGACCGCGCTTCCGCCGCACTGAAGCGCGCCGCCGAGGGGAAGAATGTCTGCGTCGTCTCCGGCGGCGATCCCGGCGTCTTCGCCATGGCCGCGGCGGTGTGCGAGGCGATTGAAGCGGGGCCGGCCGAATGGCGGGATATCGATCTCGTCGTCGTTCCCGGTGTCACCGCCATGTTGGCGGTCGCCGCGCGCATCGGAGCGCCGCTCGGCCACGATTTTTGCGCCATTTCGCTCTCCGACAATCTCAAGCCCTGGGAGGTTATCGAAGCCAGGCTGGAAGCGGTCGCTCGCGCCGGTTTCGTCATTGCGCTCTACAACCCGATCAGCCGTGCCAGACCCTGGCAACTCGGCAAGGCGTTCGAGAATTTGCGCCGGATCCTGCCTGGCACAACGCCGGTGATCCTCGGCCGCGCGGCCGGCCGGCCGGACGAGCGCATGGCGGTGATGAGACTTGCCGAAGCCGACGCCGCGCGCGCTGACATGGCGACCTGCGTCATCATCGGTTCGCCCGAGACGCGTATCATCGAGCGTGGCGAGCGCGGTCCGCTGGTCTATACGCCACGCTTCCTGGTGGCGGAGGCGGTGAGATGATCTACCATCGTGACGGCCTCCGCGACCGTCTCGACCGACGGCATGTCGGGTACATCCGGTCGCCGGAACAGGATCATGTCGATGCCCAGTTCCCGTGCGGCCGCGATCTTGCCGTAGGTGGCGCTGCCGCCGCTGTTCTTGGCGACGATCGTGTTGATGCGCCGCTCGGCAAGCAATCGGCGTTCGTCCGCTTCGGCGAACGGCCCACGCGCCAGAATGTATTCTGCGTCGGGCACATTGAGCGGCGGCTCGATCGGGTCGACACTTCGAATGACATAGCTGTGTTGCGGCGCCTTGGCGAACGGGCCGATCTCCTGGCGTCCAAGCGCCAGAAAGACACGGCGCGGTTCGTTGCCCAAAACAGCCACCGCCTCTTTTGCGTCAGCGACGAGGTGCCAGCGGTCGCCGGCGACCGGCTCCCAGGCCGTACGGCGCAGCGCAAAAGCCGGCACGCCGGAAAGCCGCGCAGCCGCTTCGGCGTTGCGCGAAATCTGCGCCGCATAGGGATGCGTGGCATCGATCAAAAGGTCGATATGCTGGTCGCGAAGGTGACTGGCCAGGCCTTCCGCGCCGCCGAACCCGCCCCTACGCACCGGCACCGGTTGCTCGGCGGGTTCGGCCGTGCGGCCGGCCAGCGACAGGACGATGTCCAGGTCGCCGCGCGCCGCCAGCCTGCCGGCGAGAAGGCGGGCTTCGGTGGTGCCGCCGAGGATCAGAACTTTTTTCATGCGTGTTCGCGAAAAATTGTCCTTCACCCTTACCCTCTCCCCACAGGAACGGGGAGAGGGGGGCGTCGGCGTTGCCGCTTTTCCGTACTCTCCGTCTTTGACGGGGAGAAGGTGCCGGCAGGCGGATGAAGGGCAGCGCGATGTCTCAGAATCAACCGTCACTGAAATGGCTGTCCATCGTCGGCCTCGGGGAGGACGGCGTTTCCGGCTTCGGCGATGCGGCAAAGCAGAAGGTCCGCGCGGCGGAAATCGTCTTCGGCGGCAAACGCCATCTGGCTCTTGCCGCTGAACTGATCACTGGCAAAGCTCGCGCCTGGCCAAGCCCGTTCGAGCACGGCATCGAGGCGGTTGTCGGCTTGCGCGGGCAAAAGAATGTCTGCGTGCTTGCCTCCGGTGACCCGTTCCTGCATGGCGTCGGCGCCACGCTTGCCCGTCACATCGATCCGGCGGAGATGGAGGTACTGCCGTCCCCCTCGGCGTTCAGTCTCGCCGCTGCGCGCCTTGGTTGGCCGTTGCATTCGACCACGACGATTTCGCTGCATGGCAAGGTGCTCGACTTGATCCGGCCGCAGTTGCATCACGGCCAACGAATTCTGGCGCTGACGTCGGATGCCGATGGTCCGGCCGCATTGGCGCTGCTGCTTTCCGACTTGGGCTTCGGTAAGTCACGGCTTACTGTCATGGAAGCGCTGGGCGGGAGTGGCGAAAAGATCACGACGCAGCAGGCCTCCGCCTTTTCGCTTGCCGGCATCAATCCTCTCAATCTTGTCGGCATCGAAGTGGCCGCCGACATAGGCGCGCGCATCCTGCAGCTGACGCCCGGGCTTGCTGACGATCTGTTCGAGCATGACGGCCAGATCACCAAGCGCGAAATCCGCGCCGCGACCCTGTCGGCGCTGGCGCCGCGCCGCGGCGAGTTGTTGTGGGACATCGGCGCCGGCTCGGGTTCGGTAGCGATCGAATGGATGCTGGCCGATCCATCACTGCGCGCCGTCGCCATCGAGACCGATCCGGAGCGTTCCGCTCGCATCGGTCGCAACGCAAAGGCATGCGGCGTGCCGGACCTCGAGATTGTCAGAGGCGCAGCACCGGCCGCACTCGCTGGGTTGGCACCGCCCGACGCCATCTTCATCGGCGGCGGCGGCAGTGATGACGGGGTTCTGTCAGCAGCCATCGACGCATTGAAACCCGGTGGACGGCTCGTCGCCAACGCGGTGACGCTGGAGATGGAAGCGCTCTTGCTGGCAAAATATCGGGAGCTTGGCGGCGACCTGATCCGCATCGCGGTATCGCGCGCCAATCCTGTCGGTTCGATGAGTGGCTGGCGGCCCGCCATGCCGGTCACGCAGTGGTCGTGGGTGAAAAAATGGTCATAGCGGGAATAGGCTGCCGGAAAGGCGTGAGCGCGGAAGAGGTGCTGGCGGCGGTGGCCGAAGCACTCGACCATTTCGCCGTTCCCCGTCCGCATCTCGATGCGCTGGCGACCGGTGAGATCAAGCTGGATGAAGGCGGCATCGCCGAGGCGGGTGCGAGATTGGGATTGCCATTGCAGATCATCGGCATCGCCGAATTGAAAGTGGCCGACGACCGCGCCGTCAGTTGCTCGGAAAAGTCTCTTGAGCTGACTGGGGTGGGATCGGTCTCGGAAGCGGCAGCACTGGCGGCGGCCGGCGCCGATTCCATGCTGCTCGGTCCGCGTCTCGCCGTTGGGCCTGTCACCTGCGCCATCGCGGTCAGCGGAGACGGCAAGTGACGGTGCATTTCATCGGCGCCGGCCCTGGCGCGCCCGATCTGATCACCGTCCGCGGCAGCAAATTGCTCGCAAGCTGCCCGGTCTGCCTTTACGCCGGCTCCATCGTGCCGACGGAGTTGCTGCGATACTGCCCGCCGGACGCGAGACTGATCGATACCGCGCCGCTGTCGCTAGACGAGATCGAGCTCGAATATGCCACCGCCCATCGTGCCGGCCAGGATGTGGCGCGATTGCATTCGGGTGATCTTTCCGTGTGGAGCGCCGTCGCCGAGCAGATCCGCCGGCTGGAGAAACTGGGCATTCCCTATACGTTGACACCCGGCGTTCCGTCCTTTGCCGCCGCCGCGGCAGCGCTTGGCCGCGAACTGACCATTCCCGAGGTTGCGCAGAGCCTGGTGCTGACGCGCGTATCCGGCCGCGCTTCCAAGATGCCTGAGGGGGAAACGCTTGCCGCGTTTGGCGCCACCGGCGCGACTCTGGCGATCCATCTCGCCATCCATGCACTCGATCAGGTCGTTGCCGAACTGAAGCCGCTCTATGGTGCCGACTGCCCGGTCGCCGTGGTGGTGCGTGCCTCCTGGCCGGACGAAAACATCATCCGCGGCACGTTGGCGGACATCGTGCCGAAACTCGCCGCCGACCCAGCCGAACGCACCGCCTTGATCCTGGTCGGCCGCTCGCTGGGCGCGGAGGATTTTCGCGAAAGCTCGCTTTACGACGCTTATTATCAGCGCCGTTTCAGAGGCCGCGACGCGTCATGAGAAGGTTGAAACGGCGCCTGTCCCATCAGCCTGCCCTCGCGGTCGAATATCAGGATTTCGAGCGCGATTTGCGGATCGTCGAGCACGGCCGCGGCGGTGGGCCACGCCCTGCGAGCGATCGTGTCGCCGAGCGGCAGGCCTTCGGCCGTCGCATGCTGGAAGGCTTCGGAAACGGTGTTGGCGCCTCTGATCCTGTCGACCAGCATATTGCTCGCGCCGGTTTCGTCGGCGATCGCCGCCAGCGCCTCCATGTCGGCCAGTCCGCGCTTGGAGTGAACGTCCAGCATGCCTTGCGCGAGCTTGGTCATCTTGGCCACGCCGCCAGCGATGGTGACCTTTGGCACAGGGTGCTTGCGGATGTATTTCAGCATACCGCCGATGAAGTCCCCCATGTCGATCAAGGCGATTTCGGGCAGGTTGTGGAACTTCTGGACCGCAGCTTCCGATGTTGTGCCGGTCGCGCCGGCGACGTGGTCGAGCCCGGCAGCGCGGGCGACGTCTACTCCCTGGTTGATCCCGTGAATCCAGGCGGAGCAGGAGTAGGGGATCACAATCCCCGTGGTGCCGAGAATCGACAAGCCGCCAAGGATGCCGAGGCGGCCGTTGAGCGTCTTCAGCGCCAGTCGGTCGCCATCGGCGACGGAAATCTCGACCTGATAATCGGCGTGGCTGCCGGCCACTTCGCCAATTGCCTGGGCGATCATCCTGCGCGGCACCGGGTTGATCGCCGGTTCGCCGACCGCCAATGCCAAGCCTGGCCGCGTCACGGTGCCAACGCCGGTACCAGCCTTGAACGTCACGCCGGAACCGGAATTGCTGCGCCGCACCGTCGCCATCACCAGTGCGCCATGTGTGACGTCGGGGTCGTCGCCCGCGTCTTTGACGATGCCTGCCGTTGCTTCGCCATTGGCCAGCTTATGCGTCGCCAGCGCGAAAGCCGGTCGGGCGCCGCCCGGCAAGGTCACCTCCACGGGGTCCGGAAATTCGCCGGTCAGAAGCGCCGCGCACGCAGCCTTGGCTGCGGCCGCGGCACAGGTGCCGGTGGTCCAGCCACGGCGCAATTGGCGGTCTTCGGAACTCATGCATTTCTCTATAGGCGGGGCAGGGTCTTGCGTCACTGCGGAAAGCTGATCGCATGAGCGTTGAAAAGACACTGTCCCTTTTGCAGGAACGCACGGCGCGTCTGGAAGCGGGCCATGTCTGGCTGGCCGGAGCCGGGCCGGGCGATCTCGGCTGCCTGACGCTCGATGTTGTCTCGGCGCTGACCCAGGCCGATGTGGTTGTCCATGATGCGCTGGTCGACCCGGCCGTGGTGGCCATCGCCGAGGGCGCCGAACTCTTCTATGTCGGCAAGCGTGGCGGGCAACTCTCCATCACCCAGGCCGAGATCACCGCCAGGCTGATCGCTTTGGCCAAGGCGGGCCGCAAGGTGCTGCGGCTCAAGGGCGGCGATCCGTATGTTTTTGGCCGCGGCGGCGAAGAGGCGCTGGCGCTGGCGCGCGAGGGCATTCCGTTCCGCTTCCTTCCGGGCATCACCTCCGGCCTGGCGGCGCTTGGCAGCATCGGCATTCCGCCGACCATGCGAGGCCTCAACAAGGCGATCATCCTCGCGACGGGCCAGACCGCCGACCCTGGCGATGAACTGGACTGGCGCGCGCTGGCACGCACCGGCCAGCCGATCCTCATCTACATGGGCCTGAAAATCCTCGGGCGCATAACCGCGGAGCTGATTGCCGGCGGTCTGTCCCCCGACACGCCGGCTGCCATCGTCATGTCGGCCACCACGCCGCGGGAGCGCGTGCACGTCGCAACGCTCGGCACCATCGCCGACGATGCCGAAAGGCTTGGCTTCGCGTCGCCGGTGCTGACCGCGGTCGGCAGGATCGTTTCCATGCGGGCTGAACTTCTCGCGCTTGCCGGCCAGGCACAAAAATGACGGCACGCGGCCTGATCATCGGGGCGCCGCGTTCCGGCTCCGGCAAAACCAGTGTCACCATCGGCATTCTGCGCGCCCTGTCGCGCCGGGGCCTGGCCATGCGCGGCGCCAAATCCGGACCGGATTACATCGATCCGGGTTTCCATGCCGCGGCGACAGGCGTGCCGGGAGTGAACCTCGACAGTTGGGCGATGCCGCCGGCACTGCTCAACGGGTTGGCCGCCAAAGCCGCGGACGGTGCGGATTGTGTCGTCGTCGAAAGCGCCATGGGCCTGTTCGACGGCATTCCCGGCGAAAAGGGCCGCTCCGGCTCGGCTGCCGATCTGGCAAGGCTCTATGGCTTGCCTGTCATCCTGGTGCTCGACGTTTCCGGCCAGTCGCAGACGGCCGCGGCTCTGGCCAAGGGTTTTGCCACCTACGACCCCGGTGTGCGCATTGCCGGCGTTATCCTCAACCGGCTCGGCAGCGAGCGCCACAAGCGGCTGGCCGGCGACGCGATCGAAGCGCTTGGCATTCCGGTCGTTGGCGCCATCCTGCGCGACCCGTCGCTGACTTTGCCTGAGCGCCATCTAGGCCTCGTGCAGGCGGCCGAACATGCAGACCTGATGGCGCATCTCGACCGGCTGGCTGACATGGCCGAGCGCTCGCTCGACCTCGACCGGATCCTTTCGCTGGCGGTGCCGTTCGCGCCGCCCGTGACGGACATGTCCGCGGCCTTGCCGCCGCCCGGTCAACGCATCGCACTCGCGAGCGATGCGGCCTTCACTTTCCTCTATCCGCATGTCGCCCAGCATTGGCGTACCGCCGGCGCCGAGATCGTGCCGTTCTCGCCGCTTGCCGACGAAGCGCCGCGCGACGATTGCGACGTCTGCTGGCTGCCTGGCGGCTATCCGGAACTGCACGCTGGTCGGCTGGCAGCAGCGGAAAAATTCCGCGCCGGCATGCACGGGTTCGCAGCCAAGCGCGCCGTCCACGGCGAATGCGGTGGCTTCATGGTTCTGGGCGAGGTGCTGCAGGATGCCGGTGGTGAAAACCACCGCATGCTCGGCCTGCTCGGCCATTCCACCAGCTTCGCCGAGCGCAAGATGAATCTCGGCTATCGCCGCGCCAGCCTGCTCGCCGATTGCGCGCTCGGCCGCCTGGGCAGCGAAATCCGTGGCCACGAATTCCATTATGCGCGCATGACAGACGCGGGCGCCGACGAAAAATTCGCCGACCTCGCGGACGGCGAGGGGCGCGAGCTCGGTGCGTTCGGTGGCCGGCGTGGCTACGTCACCGGCACCTTCTTCCACGCGATCGCCCGAGGATAAGATGCTGCCGTCGCGCCCGCAGGACATTGTCGCCGACATCGCCCTTTGCCTGGCTTTCTACACGCGGCTGCCGGTTTCAGTCTCCGGCGAGCGAAATTTCGCCGACGCACAATGGGCAGCACCCGTGACAGGTGTGGCGGTCGGGTTGATTGGCGGGCTGGTATTTTTTGTCGCCGACCTTTTCGGATTGCCGGCAACCATTGCCGCAGCGCTGGCCATCGCCTCCACCCTTACCGTCACCGGCGCCCTGCACGAAGACGGGCTGTCCGATACCGCTGACGGCTTTGGTGGCGGCGAGACGCGCGAGCGCAAGCTTGAAATCATGCGTGACAGCCGCATCGGCACTTTTGGGGCCGCGGCGCTGATCTTTTCGATCCTGTTGCGCTGGAGCGCGCTGGCCGCGCTCGCTACGCCATGGCTCGTATTCTGCGCGCTGATCGCCGCGCATGCCGCCAGCCGCGCCATGATGCCGGTTTTTTTGCGTGCCGTAGCACCGGCACGAACCGACGGGCTCGCGGCCAACGCCGGCGCGATCCCGGATGTTGCTGTTTATCTCGCCGGCGCCATTGCCGCAGTGCTCCTGCTCTTGACCCTCGGCTTCACCGCGACGGTGCTCTCCGCCGTGGCGCTAGGTCTGCTGTTCTTCGTCATGCGCCGCCTTTGCGAACGCCAGATCGGCGGCCAGACCGGCGACGTGCTCGGCGCGGTGGAACAATTGTCGGAAATTGCCGTCCTGCTGATCGCCTGCGCGATCTTCACTTGAACAGACCGGAGTTCGAATGACCCGCTTCGCCAGCATCGAAGATTTGCGCGCTGCCTGCCTGACGCTGCCAAGGGGCGACGAGGCCGCTATTGCGGAGGCGCAACGCCGCCAGGACAGCCTGACCAAGCCGCAAGGCAGCCTCGGCCGGCTCGAAGAGATCGTCGCCTGGCTCGCCCGCTGGCAAGGTCGCGCACGGCCGAAGCTGGACAATGTCGCGGTCATCGTGTTCGCCGGTTCACACGGCGTCACTGCGCAGAGCGTTTCGGCTTTTCCGGCAGAGGTGACCGTGCAGATGGTGGCGAACTTCCAAGCCGGTGGCGCAGCCATCAATCAGCTCGCCCGCGCGGCGGGTGCCAGCCTGGACGTCATCGCGCTCGAGGTCGAGCGCCCGACCGCCGATTTCACACAAACTGCCGCGATGACCGATGCCGAGTTTCTAGCCGCCGTCTCCACCGGCTACGACGCAGTGAAAAAGGGCACCGATCTGATCTGCTTCGGCGAAATGGGCATCGGCAACACGACGACGGCGGGCGCGATCGCCGCCGCGCTCTACGGCGAACCGGGCGCAAAATGGGTCGGCCGCGGCACCGGTGTCGACGATGCCGGTCTCGCCCGCAAGGCTGCCGCGGTCGATGCCGGGCTTGTGCGCCATGGTGCCGATCTCGCCGATCCGCTGAAAGCCGCGGCAGCACTTGGCGGGCGCGAACTTGCCGCCATTTTGGGCGCGACGCTCGCCGCGCGCCATCACGGCATCCCGGTGCTACTGGACGGATTTGTCGTTACAGCAGCCGTTGCCCCGCTGACGAAACTCAATCCGTCTGGCCTTGCCCATGTGCTTGCCGCGCATGTCTCGGCGGAGACACCGCATCGGCGGCTGCTCGATCTTCTCGGGCTTTCGCCCTTGCTCGACCTCGACATGCGCCTGGGCGAGGGTTCCGGCGCCTGCCTGGCCGTCAACATCGTGCGCTCGGCGCTGGAATGCTACGTCCATATGGCAAGCTTTGCCGAAGCGGGCGTTTCCGAGAAATAGGTTTCGGGCGAAAGCCCGAGGCGAAGACAATTGCTCACCAGCTGATTTCTTGCCAAGATGGGGCAGCGTCCAGAATTCGGGCGCGGCTGGAGGAATCGCGTTGCCGAGGAGTGATTGGTGCATTACCGCAGTCCGCTAGAACAATCTCCGGGGTGGGCGCGATGAGTGTGCGGCAGGAAAGCGGCAACGCCAGGCACGACGACGCAGCGCGCGCTGGCTGGCTCTATTACGTCGCCGGCAACACCCAGGACCAGATCGCGGCGAAGCTCGGCGTTTCGCGCCAGAGCGCCCAACGCCTCGTCTCGCTGGCGGTCTCCGAGGGGCTGGTCAAGGTCAGGCTCGACCATCCGATCGCAAACTGCCTCGACCTTGCGGCCAAGCTCACCGCGCGTTTCGCACTCGACCTTTGCGAGGTGGTGCCGAGCGACCCGGAATCCGGTTCGACCACGCTTGGCCTCGCCGAGGCTGCCGCAACCGAGATCGAAAGGCGGCTGAAATCACCAGACCCGATCGTGCTGGCCATCGGTACCGGCCGCACGCTCAAGGCGGCGATCGAACAGTTGACGCCGATGGAATGCCCGCAGCACAAGCTGGTGTCGCTGACCGGAAACATCGCCCCGGACGGCTCCGCCGCCTATTACAACGTCATCTTCACCATGGCCGACACCATCAAGGCGCGCAGTTTTCCGATGCCGCTGCCGGTCATCGCCTCATCGCCGGCGGAACGCGAAATGCTGCTCAGCCAGCCCATGATCCAGCCGGCGCTCACACTCGCCGCCAAGGCCGACGTGACCTTTGTCGGCATCGGCGACCTCGGCCCGAAGGCGCCGCTCTACGAGGATGGGTTCATCACGGATGTGGAATTGAAAGCGCTGCAGAAGGCCGGCGCGGTGGGCGAGATCGTCGGCTGGGCCTTCGACCGCGACGGCAGGCTGATCGACGGCATCACCAACGACCGCGTCGCCTCCGCGCCGCTGCCGTCGCGCGAGCGTTCGCTGGTGGTGGCGATCGCCATGGGTGAACGCAAGCTTCCCGGTGTGCTGGCTGCGGTGACGCGCCGGCTGGTCAATGGGCTGATCACCGACGAAAACACGGCGGCGGCGCTTCTCGCCGCCTGATTTGCTATAATCGGACGGTGGTCCATCCGTTCGTCAGGGCCGCTTGCAGACAGAATCGTTGCCATCCAGAAATCCCATGTCGCGCTGCAGATGCTCCGACAGGGCGGCGACATCGAGGTGCCGGTGCGTCGGGCCACTGTGGCCCCAGAATGACCGCAGCGTGTGCAAGGGATTCCAGGTCCAATGATTGCTGGGCGAGAGCCTTTCTTGTGCCATAGCCATGATCGTCAACTTTCCCTAACATGCGTCCAGTTAATCGGCTGACCTTGAATCTGGAGCTTGCATGGGCTGTTTTCCAATCGAATATCGATTATCACGCATAAGCTGGTTTAATGCATGATGGCTTCGCAACTTCCTCCCCTCCAGGCGATCCGGGCATTTGAGGCCGCCGCTCGCCATGCGAGCTTCACCAAGGCAGCCAACGAGCTCGGCATGACGCAGGCCGCCGTCAGCTACCAGATCAAGGTGCTCGAGGAGCGCATCGGCACGCCGCTCTTCCTGCGCAAACCGCGCCAGGTGGCGCTCACCGAAACCGGGCAGCGCCTCGCGCCGGCCATCACCGAAGCCTTCGCGCTGATCGGCGATGCCTATGCGGCGGCACGCGGCGGCGCGGATGGGCTGCTGTGCATCAGCACCGTGCAGACTTTTGCGTCGAACTGGTTGGCCCGCCATCTCGGCTCGTTCCAGATCGCTTATCCCTCGCTGGCGGTGAGGCTCGATACGTCGAGCCACATGGTCGATTTCGCCCGAGAAGCCGTCGATGTCGGAATCCGTTCAGGCGGCGGCAATTGGCCGGGGCTCGCGACACACCTGCTTTTCCGTGCCGATTTCACGCCCATGCTCAGCCCGAAACTGGCCGACAGCATCGGTGGCGTGAAAACCCCCGCCGATCTGCTGCGCCTGCCGATCCTCGATCCCGAGGATGTCTGGTGGAAGGGATGGTTCGTCGCGGCGGGTCTGCCTCCGGATGACCTGGCGAGGCGCACCGGCAGCAGCATGGGCTCGCAGGCTTCGTTGGGCAGTGCTGCCATGGCAGGGCACGGCGTGGCCATCCTGACGCGCGCGCTTTTCGCGGCGGAGCTTGGCGACGGCCGCCTCATCCAGCCGTTCGACATCTCCGGCGACGACGGCCACGCCTACTTTCTGGTCTATCCTGAAAGTCGCCGCAACGTGCCCAAGATCAAGGCGTTCCGCGAATGGATCCTTGACGAAGTGGCACAGTCTGTTGGCGAGCGCTGAGGCGGTGTTGCTGCCTCGATCGTGGGGAACTTCTCCAATTCCTCGCCGCGCTCTCCCTCCGGCAATGGGTGTCGCTTCCTTAAACCCATGAGCGGGCTTGCAATTTCCGGGCACATTACGACATTGGCTGTATGAGCACCCCTGCACAACCAGTGCGTCTGGTCCGGGCTGAAAGAAAACGGCGTCGCATCCCCGTCGCGCTCATCATGGCGCTGAGTTTCGGCACCCTGGTTTTCCTTTCCGTCGGCGGCGTGTTGGCATTGTCGGTCGGCGCGAACGTTCGCAACACCTTCGACTTGCTGGGCTCTCAGTCGACGCTGCTGGTCGATGCGATGGAGGATTCGCTTCGCGCCGAAATGGGTCGTGCCGAGAGCGCGGTGGATGGCGTCGCAAAGCTCTATGCGCAGGGTGGTTTCCAGATCGATGACGAAGCGATGTCAGCCACGCTTGCCGGCGCCCTTTCGACCGCGAAGGGCGTGAACGCAATGCTGGTCTGCACCCCCGATCTGATCTGCAGGGGTGCGGCGCTCGCCGGGAACAACGATGACAAATATCCTGCCGGAACGATCCAGCAACTTCCGGCCGAAGCGGAGAAATCGCCGCAGGTCCGGGCTGTCCTGGAAGATCGGCAGAAGGTAGGCGGGCGCCGCTGGGGTGCCTTCGTTGCCAACGAATATGGCCTGTTCGCCAATGTCTCGGCGCCGCTCCTGCGTGACGGCGTGACCGATGCGTGGGTGATCGCGGCGGTGGAATTGCAGAAACTGTCCGCGATTACTCAGGAACTTTCGGCGCGTTTCGGCACGCATGCCTTCATTCTGGATGGAGACGGATCCATCCTGGCGGATCCGAAGCTCGCCGCCCCGGATGCGCTCAAGAATGGTAGCCGGCCACTGACGCCGCTTGCCGCATTCGGTGATCCTGTCCTGGCTGGATATGCCACGCGCAGGCCCGAGACCGAGTTCAGTCCCAAACGCGCGCGCGATATCGAGGTTGCCGAGATCCAGTTGTCCAACGAAGACGATTGGAGATCATGGATGGGCGAGAACACCTATGTCGCCATCACCCGCAAGATCACGGGCTATGGCGACCGGCCGTGGACGATCGGTGCATATTTCGAGAGCAGCCAGGTCGGCGACGAGATCGAGCGGGTAATGGGGTCGGCTCTGCTTGGACTTGGCGCGATGGCTGCGGCGGTCATCGTCGCGATCCTGCTTGGCAAGCGGCTCTCGCGCCCGATACAGGCGATCGCCGGCCAGGCCACCCGCGTCGCCGATTTCGAACTCGATGGCGTAACGCCGCTGCCGCGCAGCAGGGTGCTGGAACTGGATGAGCAGGCTTCGGCCTTCAACGCGATGCTGATCGGACTGCGCGCATTTTCGACCTATATTCCGCGTTCGCTGGTGGCCAAGCTGGTGCGGACCGGAGAAATCGGCATCGCCGAGCCGCGCGAAGCGATCGTCACCGTCATGTTTACGGACATCGCCGGCTTCACCACCTTGTCGGAGCAGATGGACGCCGCCGCTGCCGCCAGGCTACTTAATCATCATTTCGCAATCCTGTGCCGCGTGGTCGACGCACATGGCGGCACGGTCGACAAGTTTCTGGGCGACGGCATGCTCGCATTCTTCGGCGCACCCGATCGTCTCAAGGGCCACGCCGCCGCGGCCGTCCGCGCAGCAGCGGCTATCCGCGAGGAGCTGGAGAACGATAACCGAGAGGCAGCCAGCGAAGGACGACTGCCGCTTCGCGTCCGCATCGGTATCCATACGGGCTCCGTCATTGTCGGCAACATCGGCGCATCCGACCGGGTCAACTATACGATCATCGGCGATACCGTGAATGTGAGCCAGCGATTGCAGGATATCGGCAAGCTACTCGAACCCGGCGCAACGGCCGCCATCGCTATTTCAGGCGAAACCGCATCGCGGCTCGACGAGCAGTTCGAAACGATCCCGGCGGGCAAGCACAGGCTGCGCGGACGTGGCGAGATGACAGAGGTCTTCAGGGTAGGCGACGTCGCGATGGCGGCGTCATCCCAATCGGAGGTTCACGCCCAGGCGGGCTGAGGGCTGGAGAATTGCCGGAAGGTTCAAGCCGCGCCCGCGTCAGTGCCGCGTATCCAGGCTCATCCCTGTTTCGGCATGGTAAACACATGCACCGGTTCGTCGCGGCCGCGCAGCGCCGCCGGACCGTGGTCGATGATGCCGGAGAGGAAATCGGCGCTGCCTTCTCGCCGCACCGCGTCGATGAGCGCGGCGCCGAAACAGATGTCGGCGTCGAGTTCGCGGCACAGCACCTGCAGCCGGCTGGCGACGTTGCATGCGTCGCCGACAACAGCGATCGACAGGCTGCGCTCGCTGCCGACCGCACCGACGACAACAGGGCCATACTGGACACCGATGCGCACATCGATGGCGACGTAGCCGGCCGCGACCCGGCGGACGTTCCATTGTCGGACCGCCGCCGCCATGGCTTGCGCGCAGCGCAATGCCCGGCCCGCATCGTCGCCCGCCGCCTGCGGCACGCCGAAGGTCGCCATGATGGAGTCGCCGATGTAGTTGTCGACGGTACCGCCGTGGTCGAACACCACCTGCTCCATGCGCCGGTGGAATTCCCGCAGCAATTCAAAGACTTCCTCGGCCGGATGGTCCTCCGAATAGGTGGTGAAGCCGACGATATCGGCAAACAGGATGGCGACCTCCTGCCGCCGCACCGGGCCGAAGGGCTCGTCGGCCGAAGCCAGTTCGTCGACGACGTTGGGCGAAAAATGGCGCGCGAGATTGATGCGTGCGCGCTCGGCGACAACGTAATCGTCGGCCAACTGCCGTGAACGCGATACCACGATCGCCAGGATCCCCGTGACGATCAGGATCAACACGACATGCGCGCTCTGCTGGATGATGTCGACGAAGTTCGGATCGAGGTAGAGTTGCATCCTGTCGGAGGTCGACAGATCGGCCATCCGCGCGTTGAGCACGATCGCCTCCGGACGGCTGGCCACCCATGCGATCGCCGCTGTCCATGAAATCGCCGCCATGGCGCCGAGCCACAAGGCGAGGCGGGTCGACAGCGTCAGCGCGCCGAGGCAGACGAAGATCAGCAGGAACGCGAAGCTGCCATCGCGCAGATTGATCGCCGCCGGCATGGCGTCGCGGGCGAAGGGATTTTCACCGACGAGCAGACAGGTGAGCAGGACGATGTCGAGCGTGCCGACGGCGAAACTCAGCCACGCCGGGTCGCGCCGGCGTTTGACCAGCCGATATTGGAACAGGCCGACAAGAAAGAAGAAGACCAGGCTCGAGAACGTGAACGCGAACGCGCCGTTCCATTTGGCGAAGAACAGGAAGAAGAGCGCGACCGCCACAAGGGCAGCCGAACGCGCCCAGAACTGCAGCCTGGCGCCCTCGCGCTCCGCCCTTGCCAGCATCGCGCCGAGCCGCTTTCTTCGCCGCAGTTCGAGGCCTGACGGGATCAGGCTGCTTGCCGCGTCTCTGCCTTGGTCTGAAAGCGTGAACGCCATCGCCTAACCTCTCTGCGCCGGCACATGTTCCCACGAATCGGGTCGGTTGCAGATGGTATTTTCTCTCTACCGATCTCAAGGCCGAATCGAAAAAGATTCCGCCGGTTGGTCTTTCACCATGCGAGCGGATTTTTCCAGAGCGCGCCGGACGCGGTCGAAACAGCTTTGAGCACAATCGCTTTAACGCTTGCGCCGCGCGGGCGGAATCCCCCTCCAATGCGGGCTGTACTTGTGCATTGCAGCATCGAATCCGGCTTGACTCTTTTTCAACGAGGTGAGTAATTGCCCAAGCTAGAGACAAATGCTCACTTTGGCCAGGGAGGAATTCATGAAATTGCGCACGCTCGTCTTGGGCCTGTGTTCAGCCAGCGCGTTGGCGTTCGCCGCACATGCCGAAACCATCACCATCGCCACCGTCAACAATGGCGACATGGTTCGCATGCAGAAGCTGACCGACGACTTCACCGCCAAGAACCCCGATATCCAGCTCGAGTGGGTGACGCTTGAGGAGAACGTGTTGCGCGAGCGGGTGACGACCGACATCGCCACCAAGGGCGGCCAGTACGACGTCATGACGATCGGCACCTACGAGGTTCCGATCTGGGCCAAGCAGCAATGGTTGCTGCCGCTCGACAATCTCGGCGCCGACTATGACGCCGCCGATATCATCCCTGCGATCGCCGGCGGCCTGACGGCTGACGGAAAGCTTTATGCCGCGCCGTTCTACGGCGAGAGCTCGTTCGTCATGTACCGCAAGGACCTGATGGAGAAGGCAGGGCTGACCATGCCCGATGCGCCGACCTGGGAGTTCATCGGCGATGCCGCCCGCAAGATGACCGACCGCGCCGCCGACATCAACGGCGTCTGCCTGCGCGGCAAGGCCGGCTGGGGCGAGAACATGGCCTTCCTCACCGCGATGTCAAACTCGTTTGGCGCCCGCTGGTTCGACGAGAACTGGAAGCCGCAGTTCGACCAGCCGGAATGGAAGCAGACGCTCGATACCTATGTGACGCTGATGAAGGATGCCGGCCCGTCGGGCGCTTCGTCGAATGGCTTCAACGAGAACCTGGCGCTGTTCCAGCAGGGCAAATGCGGCATGTGGATCGATGCCACGGTGGCAGCTTCGTTCGTTTCCAACCCCAAGGATTCGACCGTCGCCGACAAGGTCGGCTACGCGCTGGCGCCCGACAACGGCCTCGGCAAGCGCGGCAACTGGCTGTGGGCGTGGTCGCTGGCCATTCCGGCCGGCACGCAGAAGGCCGAAGCCGCGCAGAAGTTCGTTTCTTGGGCGACCAGCAAGGCCTATCTCGACCTCGTCGCCTCGAAGGAAGGCTGGGCCAACGTTCCTCCGGGCACGCGGACTTCGCTCTATGCCAATCCCGAGTACCAGAAGGCGGCTCCGTTCGCCAAGATGACGCTCGACTCCATCAACGCCGCCGACCCGACCAAGCCGACCATCAAGCCGGTGCCTTACACCGGTGTGCAGTTCGTCGCCATTCCCGAGTTTCAGGGTCTCGGCACGACTGTTGGCCAGCTCTTCTCGGCGGCACTCGCCGGCCAGATGAGTGTCGACGATGCGCTGAAGCAGGCGCAGGACGCAGCCACCGCCACGATGACCGAAGGCGGTTACATCCAGTAACGGCATCCTCCCGGTGCCTGGCCGTCCGGTTCCCAGTCCGGACGGCCACTTTTCCCGACGCAGCCGAGAGGGCCACTCCCCAAGGGGGAGACTGCGGCCAGAGGCGTGTTGCAAATAACGAGACCGGAAGCCACCAGACAGTGACAGGCAGGGCGCGCCTATCCCGCTCAAGGGAAGGTGGCAACGAGAAGCATAGGAGGAGACCATGGCGACCAGACAGACCAGCAACCTCGCGCGCTTCATGCTGGCACCCTCGGTCATCCTTCTTTTCATCTGGATGATCGTGCCGCTGGCCTTCACGCTGTGGTTCTCGTTCCAGCAGTACAACCCATTGAACCCGATCCGCGACGGCTTCATCGGCTTTTCCAATTATCTGCTGTTCTTCAACAACCCAGCCTTTGCCGCGTCGATCATCAATACGCTGCTGATCGTCGTCAGCGTGCTCTTGATCACCATCATCGGCGGCATCCTGCTCGCGCTTCTGCTTGACCAGCCGATGTGGGGCCAGGGCATGGTGCGCATTCTGGTCATCTCTCCCTTCTTCGTCATGCCGCCGGTGGCGGCTCTGGTCTGGAAGAACATGATCATGCATCCGGGCTATGGCGTGTTCGCCGACATCGCTCGCTTCTTCGGCGCCCAGCCGGTGGACTGGTTCGCGCAGTATCCGCTCTTTTCGATCATCCTGATCGTCGCCTGGCAATGGCTGCCCTTTGCGACGCTGATCCTGCTCACCTCGCTGCAGTCGCTCGATGGCGAGCAGAAGGAAGCCGCCGAAATGGACGGCGCCGGTTTCTTCAGCCGCTTCATCTATCTGACGCTGCCGCACCTGTCACGGGCGATCACCGTCGTCGTCCTGATCCAGACGATCTTCCTGCTGGCGGTCTATGCGGAAATCCTGGTGACCACCAATGGCGGCCCCGGCTACGCCTCCACCAACCTGCCTTTCCTCGTCTACCAGAAGGCGCTGCTGGAGTTCAAAATCGGCCAGGCCTCCGCCGGCGGCATCATCGCCGTCATCCTCGCCAACATCGTTGCCTTCTTCGCCATGCGCGCCGTCGGCAAGAACCTGGACAAGTAGGAGGAAGCGATCATGGCACGTGCAGTCACCACGCAGCACAAAACGATCGCGACGGCCGCGGCCTGGATCGTCGCCCTGCTGATCTTCTTTCCAATCCTTTATACGATCATCACCGCGTTTAAATCGGAGCAGGAGGCGATCCAAGGGTTCAGCCTGATCCCCTCGGGTACCATCGAGAGCTTCCGGGAAGTCCAGGCGCAGAGCGGATATTTCCACTTCTTCCTTAACTCGGTGATCCTTTCGGTCGGCTCGACCATCCTGGCGCTCATCGTCGCCATCCCGGCCGCCTGGTCGATGGCGTTCTCGCCGACCAAGCGGACCAAGGACATCCTGATGTGGATGCTCTCCACCAAGATGATGCCGGCGGTCGCGGTGCTGTTCCCGATCTACCTCATCTTCCGCGACACCGGTCTCCTGGATAGCCGCTTTGGGTTGATGATCATGCTGATGCTCATCAACCTGCCGATCGTGGTCTGGATGCTCTACACCTATTTCCGCGAGATCCCCGGTGAAATCCTGGAGGCGGCGCGCATGGACGGGGCCTCGCTGTGGGGTGAGATCTGGTACGTGCTGACACCGATCGCCGTGCCCGGCATCGCCTCGACCATGCTCTTGAACATCATCCTGGCCTGGAATGAAGCGTTCTGGACAATCCGGCTGACGACGACGGAAGCCGCACCACTGACTGCCTTCATCAGCTCTTTCTCCAGTCCGCAGGGCCTGTTCTGGGCAAAACTGTCGGCCGCGTCCACTTTGGCCATCGCGCCAATCCTTATCATGGGGTGGTTCAGCCAGAAGCAACTCGTACGCGGCCTCACCTTCGGAGCCGTGAAATAACTGCCGGCGCCGTCGAAGTAGACAAACCCCACCAAGCGGCTGACAGGGGAGGGAACCATGGGAAATATCACGCTCAAGAATGTGTCGAAGTCTTTCGGAGCGACCATCATCATTCCGAACATCGACCTTGTTATCGAAGACGGCGAGTTTGTCGTCTTCGTCGGACCATCGGGCTGCGGCAAGTCCACGCTGCTGCGTTTGATCGCCGGTCTCGAGGACACCAGCAGCGGCACCATCAACATCGACGGCCGCGATGTCACGAGCGAGGCGCCCGGTAAGCGCAAGCTGGCGATGGTGTTTCAGTCCTACGCGCTCTATCCGCACATGACGGTGGCCAAGAACATCGCCTTCCCGCTGAAGATGGCCGGCGAGAGCAAGGAGGCCATCGAAAAGAAAGTGGCGGACGCGGCGCGGGTGCTCAACCTCACCAATTATCTCGAGCGCCGGCCCGGCCAGCTCTCCGGCGGCCAGCGCCAGCGCGTCGCCATCGGCCGCGCCATCGTGCGCCAGCCTTCCGCCTTCCTGTTCGACGAGCCTTTGTCGAACCTCGATGCAGCACTCCGCGGCACGATGCGGCTGGAGATCAGCGAACTGCACCACCAACTCAAGACGACGATGATCTACGTCACCCATGACCAGGTCGAGGCGATGACCATGGCCGACAAGATCGTGGTGCTGAACGCCGGCAACATCGAGCAGGTCGGCTCGCCGATGGAACTCTACAAGACGCCGAAGAACCTATTCGTCGCCGGCTTCATCGGCTCGCCCAGGATGAACCTGATCGAAGGCGCGCCGGCCGACAAGCACGGCGCCAAGACGATCGGTATCCGCCCCGAGCATCTCGGCATCTCGAGAAGCGCCGGCGAATGGAAGGGCAAGGTCGGTGTCGCCGAACATCTCGGTTCCGACACCTTCCTCCACGTCCATGCCGACGGCATCGGCATGGTCACCGTGCGGGCCGAAGGCGATGTCGGCGTCTCGCATGGCGACGACATCTACCTGACGCCGGATGCCGCCAAGCTGCATCGCTTCGGCGCTGACGGGCAGGCGATTTGATCCATGCGGCTGCAAGGCAAATCGGCGCTGATCACCGGCTCCGCCCGCGGCATTGGGCGCACTTTCGCCGAAACCTATGTGCGTGAAGGCGCCAGCGTGGCCATCGCCGACATCAATCTCGATGCGGCGCGCAAAACCGCCGCCGAGATCGGCCCGGCCGCATACGCGGTCGAACTCGATGTCACTCACTTGTCCTCGATAGACGCCGCGGTGAAGGCAGTGGAGGAAAAGACCGGTGGATTGGACATCCTGATCAACAATGCGGCGCTGTTCGATATGGCGCCGATCGTCGAGATCCCGAAATCGAGCTACGACAAGCTGTTTTCCGTCAATGTCGCCGGCACGCTGTTCATGCTGCAGGCCGCTGCCAAGTCGATGATCGCCAGGGGTAAGGGGGGCAGAATCATCAACATGGCGAGCCAGGCCGGGCGGCGTGGCGAGGCCTTGGTCGCGGTCTACTGCGCGACCAAGGCCGCCGTCATCTCGCTCACCCAGTCCGCCGGGCTCGACCTGATCAAGCACGGCATCAACGTCAACGCGATCGCGCCGGGCGTCGTCGACGGCGAACATTGGGACCATGTCGATGCGCTGTTTGCAAAATATGAGAACCGGCCGAGAGGCGAGAAGAAGCGGCTGGTCGGCGAAGCGGTTCCATTCGGGCGGATGGGCACGGCGGAGGATCTCACCGGCATGGCGGTTTTCCTCGCCAGCGCCGAAAGCAAATACATCGTCGCCCAGACCTACAATGTCGACGGCGGCCAGTGGATGAGTTGAGCGGCGATCCCTCCCCCTTGAAGGGAGGGGGCCGAGCGAAGCGAGGCGGGTGGGGTAACCAAGGCAGTGCTCGACGTTCTTTCTTGCGTCCCGCGCCTCAGAGACCACCCCACCCGGCCAGCCTTCGGCTGGCCACCCTCCCCTCAAGGGGGAGGGAACACCGACGCCTGAACGAGAAAGCATCTGCCTATGACCGTAAAACTCTCCCAGGCAAATCTCGGTACGCTTCCGCCGAATGTTGCCTGCCCCAGCTACGACCGTTCGTCGCTCAAGCCCGGCATCGTGCATTTCGGCGTCGGCAATTTCCATCGTTCCCACCAGGCGGTGTATCTCGACGACCTGTTCAACGCCGGTCTCGGTCGTGACTGGGCGATCGTCGGCGCCGGGGTCTTCGAAGGCGAGAAAGCCGGCCGTCAGATGCTCGAAGAGCAGGATTGGCTGACCACCGTGGTCGAGCAGGATTCGGGCCATGTGAGCGCCCGGGTGACCGGCGCCATGATCGATTTCCTGGTGCCGGGGGAGAACCGGGCCGTCATCGAACAATTGGCCGATCCGACAATCCGCATCGTTTCGCTGACCATCACCGAAGGTGGCTATTTCATCGATCCCGCCTCCGGAAAATTCAACCCGACGCATCCCGCGATCGTCGCCGACGCGGCAAACATCGGCGATCCGAAGACCGTGTTCGGGCTGATCCTCGCCGGCCTGCTGCGCCGTCGCGATGACGGCGTCGTGCCGTTCACCGTCATGTCGTGCGACAACATCCCCCACAACGGCCATGTCACATCGGACGGGGTCGTGGGCCTGGCGCGCCTCATCGACGAGGAACTCGCCGGCTGGGTGGAAGACCATGTCGCCTTTCCCAACGGCATGGTCGACCGCATCACCCCCGCCACCACCGACCGCGAACGCGCGATGCTGGCCGAGGACTTCGGCGTAGAGGACAATTGGCCGGTGTTCTGCGAACCGTTCAAGCAGTGGGTGCTGGAGGATCGCTTCACCGACGGGCGGCCGCCGCTGGAAAAGGTCGGCGTCCAGTTCGTCAGGGACGTCGCGCCGTTCGAACTGATGAAGATCCGCATCCTCAATGGCGGCCACGCGACCATCGCTTATCCGGCCGGCCTGATGGACATCCATTTCGTTCATGAGGCCATGCAGGAACCGCTGATCCGCGGCTTCCTGGAAAAGCTCGAGCGCGAGGAGATCATTCCGACGGTGCCGCCGGTGCCGGACACCGATCTCGGCGACTACTACAGTCTCATCGACAAGCGGTTTTCCAACCCGAAGATCGGTGACACCATCCGCCGGCTCTGCCTCGACGGCTCCAACCGGCAGCCGAAATTCATCATCCCCACGATTCATGATCGGCTAAAGGCCGGCAAGAGCATCAGTGGCCTCGCTCTTGAGTCGGCGCTGTGGTGCCGCTACTGCTTTGGCACGACGGATTCCGGTGCGGTCATCGAGCCGAACGATCCAAACTGGGACCGGCTGCAGGCCACGGCGAAGGCCGCGAAAGGCGACGCCGCCGCCTGGCTGGCGATGGAAGACATCTACGGCGAGGTCGGCAAATCGGACGTTTTTGCCGAGGCCTTCCTGAAAGCACTGGCCGCCCTGTGGACGGCCGGTACGCGAAAGACGCTGGCGCGCTATATCGGCGCGACGGCCTGAGCAGGTCGGGTTGTCGGCCGGCAACGAGGTTGTGCAATGGATCTTGGACTGAGCGGCAAGGTCGCGGTGATCACCGGCGGAGGTTCGGGCATCGGCCTCGGCGTCGCCGAGGGCTTTGCGAAAGAGGGTGCGCATCTCGTGCTCGCCGGCCGCCGCGAAGACTTGCTGGCGACCGAGACGACCCGACTGTCGCGTGAATATGGGGTAAAGGCCGTTCCGGCCGCCTGCGACGTGACGACGGCGGAAGGCTGCGCGGCACTCGTGGAGGCGACGCGCAACGCCTTTGGCGGCGCCGATATCCTGATCAACAACGCCGGCACCGGCTCAAACGAAACCATCATGGAAGCGCCGGACGAGAAGTGGGATGACTTCTGGAATCTGCACGTGATGGCGGCGGTCAGGCTGGCGCGGGGCTTCGTGCCGATGATGCGCGAACGCGGCGGCGGTGCCATCCTGCACAACGCGTCGATCTGCGCCGTGCAGCCGCTCTGGTATGAACCGGTCTACAATGTCACCAAGGCGGCGCTGATGATGTTTTCCAAGAAC
Organism: Mesorhizobium sp. ZC-5; assembly: GCF_025753855.1. Lineage (GTDB taxonomy): Bacteria > Pseudomonadota > Alphaproteobacteria > Rhizobiales > Rhizobiaceae > Neomesorhizobium. The sequence continues at coordinate 36,427 of NZ_JAOWPT010000010.1, read as the reverse complement.
CTCGCCAATGAGGTCATCAAGGACAACATCCGCGTCAACACGATCAATCCCGGCCTTGTCCTTACCGGGGATTGGATCAAGACGGCCAAGCAACTGACAGCCGACAGCGGCGGCGACTGGGAAGGTTATCTCAGCGGAATCGCCGAGGAGAATACACCGATCAAGCGTTTCGCCAGCGTCGAGGAACTTGCCAACTTTTTTGTCTTCCTCTGCTCCGACCGGGCGAGTTATTCCGTCGGTTCGACATATTACGTCGACGGCGGCTGGCTGCGGACAGTTTAGACAATACAACAACCGGAAATCCGCGCCGGTAGCGAACCGGAGAATTGCGTGACGCCTGAACTGATCATCTTCGACTGCGACGGCGTGCTGGTCGACAGCGAACCGATCTCGATTGCGGTACTGGTCGATATCGTCACCGCAGCCGGCGTGACGATCAGCGAGGAAACCGCCTATGAACGCTTCCTCGGCAAGAGCATGGCGACGATCACCGAAATTCTGCGCACGGATTTCGACCTCGTCGTCACCCCGGTGCATCTTGAGGACATTCGCGCCGAACTCTATGCGCGCTTCCGCCAGAACCTGAAGCCGATCGCCGGCGTTTCCGATGTGCTGAAGCGCCTGGCCATGCCCTATTGTGTTGCCTCTTCGAGCCAGCCCGAGCGTATCCGCCTGTCGCTCCAGGTGACCGGCCTGCTGGAACAGTTCGAGCCGCATATCTATAGTGCGACCATGGTGAAGCGAGGCAAGCCGTTTCCTGACCTTTTCCTGCATGCCGCGCGTGGCATGGGCGCTCATCCCGATCGTTGCCTGGTCATCGAGGACAGCCCGGCCGGCATTCTCGCCGCCAGGGAGGCCGGCATGCGCGTCTTCGCCTTCACCGGCGGCTCGCATGCGGGAGAAGGTGCGCTTCAGGCGGCCATCGAAGGCCTCGAACCTGACGTCATATTCGGCGACATGCGGCAACTGCCCGCGCTGCTGTCGCAAGCGGGCGCGAAAGCCTCTTGATGCAGGAACTGGTCTGCGCCGTCGATGTCGGAACCGGCAGCGCGCGCGCGGGCATTCTCGACTGCCACGGCACGCTGCTCGGTCGCGCCGAGCGCCCGATTGTCATTCACCGGCCTAAGCCCGGACATGCCGAGCAGGATTCCGAGCAGATCTGGTCCGCCGTCTGCGCCGCCGTCCGCGCCGCGCGCTACAAGGCGGGCGTGGCGCCCGAAGCGGTTGCCGGGATCAGCTTTGACGCGACCTGCTCGCTGGTCGTGCGCGACCACGAAGGCGGCCAGGTCAGCGTATCGACCGGCGGCGAACAGCGCTGGGATACCATGGTATGGCTCGATCACCGCGCCCTTGCCGAGGCCGACGAGTGCACGGCCACCGGCCATCACGTGCTGGACCATCTCGGCGGGGTGATGTCGCCGGAGATGGAGACGCCGAAGCTGATGTGGCTGAAACGCCATTTGCCGGAGAGCTGGGAAAAAGCCGGCTACTTTTTCGACCTCGCCGATTTCCTGAGCTGGCGGGCAAGCGGGTCGCCGGCGCGGTCGCAATGCACGCTGACGGCGAAATGGACATATCTCGCTCACGAGAACGGCTGGCAGCGGGACTTCTTCGAAGCGGTCGGCATTGGCGACATGCTGGCTCGTGGAGCGCTGCCGCAGAAGGCCAGTGCAGTCGGCTCCTGCCTCGGGCCGCTCACCAGCGACGCGGCCGAGGCGCTCGGCCTGACGACCGCCTGCCGCGTTGGTGCGGGTGTCATCGATGCCTATGCGGGCGCACTGGGCGTGCTTGGCGCCTTTGCCGGTGATGGCGACAGCCTCGACCGGCAGCTGGCGCTGATTGCAGGCACGTCGAGCTGTGTCATGGCTATTTCCAAGACGCCACGACCCTTCCCGGGCGGCTGGGGACCGTATCATGGCGCAGCACTTCCGGGTCACTGGCTGATCGAGGGCGGACAGTCCGCGACCGGCGCCCTGCTCGATCACATCATCCGCTGGCATGGCGCCGGCGGAGAACCCGACGCGGCCATGCATGGACGCATCGCGGAGCGCGTGCTGCAACTGCGCGAAACCGGGGGGAGCGACCTTGGCGGCGGGTTGCATGTGTTGCCGGATTTCCACGGCAACCGTTCGCCGCTTGCCGATCCACATGCCGCGGGCGTCGTCAGCGGGCTCACGCTCGATGCTTCATTCGACAGTCTTTGCCGGCTTTACTGGCGCACCTCCGTCGGCATAGCGCTCGGCGTGCGCCATATCCTCGAGACGTTGAGCGCGAGCGGCTACGCCATCGACACCTTGCATGTCACCGGCGGTCACACCAAGAATCCGCTGTTGATGGAACTCTATGTGGATGTCACCGGCTGCACCGTGGTCGAACCGGTCGTCGACGAAGCCGTGTTGTTGGGAACGGCGATGGTTGCCGCCACCGCTGCCGGCCTTTATCCCGATCTTCCGGCGGCCTGCGTGGCGATGCAGCAGCCGGGCAGGGTGCGGAAATCCGATGCCGCATCTCACGGACGGTTCGATCGGGATTACCGTGTTTTCCTCGAAATGCATCGCCAGCGCCAGGTGATCGTGGCGATGAGCCGAGCCTAACCGGCAAGATCCGGCTTCGGCGCAGTCAGCCGTTGTCGTAAGCCAGCGTAATAGCTGGCGAGCATCGGAAGCTGCTTCCGGAGATGCTCGAGCAGGCTCAGCGCCTCGACTGTCTTGCCGCTGTAGACGTGATCGAGCATGGCGCGATGCTGCGCAAGCACGGCATCACCGACGGGCGGCACGACAGTCGAAACGGTGGCGATTTCGGACTTTCCCTTGACCAGGGTGCGGTCGAGTTCGACGACCGTGAACGCGTCATCGACGAGTCGTGCGGTTTCGCTGCCGAGCAGCAAGGAGACGCCGTACGCTTTGGTCTGGCCTTCCAGCCGCGACGCCAGATTTACCGCGTCTCCCAGCACGGAATAGTCGAAGCGGCGGTCGGAGCCCATGTTGCCAACGACACAATCGCCGGTGTTGATGCCGATGCCGATCCTGAGTTCGAGCGGCGTCTCGCCCTTTTCGGCCGCCTCGGCGGCGAGTTCGGCGTTCAGTGGATCGAGCGCGCGGACCATCTCGAGGGCGGCGGCCACGGCGTGGGTCGCATGATCCGGCTCGTCGAGCGGCGCGTTCCAGAACGCCATCACACAGTCGCCGATATATTTGTCGATCGTGCCGCCGGCCTTCATGACCACATCCGACAGCGGGTTGAGCAGCCTGTTGACCAGCGCGGTCAGCCGCTGCGGATCGTCCTTCATTTGTTCCGAGATCGTCGTAAAACCGCGCACGTCGCAAAAAAGCACCGTCAGCGTGCGTTTTTCACCGCCGAGCTTCAGTTTCGATGGGTCGTTGGCAAGCCGCTCCACCAGCACCGGTGACAGATATTGTGAAAAGGCGCGCGTTATGCCCTGGCGCAGCCGCCGCTCGGCGGCGTAGTCGCGGGCGCCCTGCGCCGCCGCGACGGCGACGAAGGCCAGCGAGGGCGATAGGGGCGCCATGTAGATGCGTCCGAAGCGCAGCAGCAGGAAACTGCCGATCGCGAAGGCGGCGACCGCAAAGACGGCAGCCATGATGGTCCGCCAGCCGGTCTGGCGCCAGACGACGAAGCCGGCGAGCAATGCCGAAAGTACGGTCGCGGCAACGGCCAACGCAGCGGGAACGGGCACCACGAACAGCTTCGCCGCCAGATTGTCGTAGATCGTCGCCTGCACTTCGGCGCCGGAAACCAGCCGGCCGGTCCGCGCGGTCCACGATGTCGCATAGGCGTCGGCGCCGCCGGCGTCGGTGGTCGGCGCCGATTGCATCGACAGTCCGACGATCACCGTCTTGCCGCGGAAGACATCCGGCGGCAGGAAGTTTTCCGGGTCGAGCGCCTGATAGTAGGAGACGGTCGGGTAGGACCGCGCCGGGCCGAAGGTCTGGATCAGCGCACCCTGTAGCAAGTTGGTCGTCACCCCCATATTCATCTGCATCAGCGTGGCGGCAAACCCGTCGGGATAGAGCGGTATACGGCGCAGCGCACCGTCGCGTTCGAGCGAGATCGACGCGATGCCGGCGCGCGCACCTGTCGCCGTCAGTGGAGGCAGCGGCTCGGCGCGGACGATCTGTGTTGCCTGCGGCGTCTCGATCAGCGACTCGTCCGCAGCAAGCACCACATCCGGTCCCATCGCCGCCGCCAGCGCGCCATCCGCTGCGGGGTTGGAGGGTTCGGCGAAGATGATGTCGAGGCCAATTGTCTTGGCACCGGCCTGCCGCAGCGCGGTCACCAGCCGCGCATGAAGGTCGCGCGGCCACGGCCATTGCAGGCCAAGTTCAGCGAAAGACGGTTCGTCGATTGCCACGATGATCGGCCCATCGCTCGGGCGGGCAGGCGGCAAGGTGGTGGAAAGGAAGTCGTAGGCGCGCGCTTCCACGAGTTGCCACGGCGGGGTGAACGACAGCGCTGTCATAACGACTGCCGCGACAAGGGCAATCAAGCCGATGCTGTTGCGACGCTGGCGCCGGCTTGTCCCCGCATCCCGCGCCTGATCGCCGAGAAGCCCTTTCCACCAAGGCTTCGATACGAACATCAGAAGCGGACCTTGAAAGACCCGACGATGCTGCGACCCCAACCGGGGAGTGCGGTTGCGACTTCGAATTTTTCATCGAAGAGATTGTAGGCGGCCACTTCGAGTTCGAAGCGCTTGTCGAACGGCTCCCAGGTCAGGAAGGCGTCGGCTGTCCAGTAACCGTCTAGTTCGGTGCCGCTTTCGTCGCCGGCGCGCGGGCCGACATAAGTGCCGGCAAGTGTCACCTTGACGTTGACGGGATTGACGTAGGTGAGGCCCAGGCGGCCGCTGATCTCCGGCACATAGGGCAATTCCTTGCCGAAACCGGAACTTGCCGGATCCTTGTTCTCTGAATCCGCGAAGGCGGCGGTGGCGAAGGCGCCGAAACCATTGCCGAGCCAGACATTGGCAGTGCCGCTGACGCGGTCGATACGGCCCTCTCCCAGCGATACGGTAAGAATGGAGCCGGGAATCCGGATGGCCAGATCGTTCAGGTCCTGGTGCTGATAGTCGACGGAGGTGAAGAACCGGTCGGTCCATTGGGCATCCCAACGCGCGGCGACGGTGTCGGAGTAGCCGCCGATGTCCAGTGGCACCTGGTTCGATTGCAGGCCGACCACGCCGATGGGAGAGAGTGTCGTCGAACTGGCTGCCGAGGTTTCGCGCAGATAACCGCCGCGTAGCCAATGGCCCTCCCAAGGCGTCCAGGCGAGGCCTAGTCGCGGTTCGAGGCGCTGCACATCCAAGGAACCACCGAGCAATGTGGCAAAGAGCGCGCCTTCTGCCTTGATGTCCGGATTGATCTCGTAAACCGCATCGGCATAGAGACGACCGAACGGCAGGTCGATGTCGCGCGTATCGACGACGACGTCGTTGATGCCGAGGATAGGGATAACAGTCTGTGCCCGCAGGCTCTGCCGCTGTTCGAGCTGGCCCGCTTCGACGCCGTAGCGCCAGGTTACATCGCCCATGCCGACTGTATGATTGATCGCACCCAAATAGGTTTGCTGGTCGGTGCGCGCCCGTTCGTCCTGCAGGCCGATCGGCACCGGCACGGCAAAGACCAACGCCGATTCATCGCTGGTCTGTGAGAGATCCGAGACGAAGAATGCGGCATTGACGACGTTCTCGTAGCCGAATGTATGGCTCCAGCCGAGGCCGGCAGTCACCGACTGCGCTTTGACGGTACGGTCGTAAGCCGACGCGTTGAACGGCAGTAAAGGTATGTTGAACAATGCTATGGCGTTTTCGGCTTTTTCCTCGACGTCCTGGACATCCAGGTAGGTGACGATGCGGTCGTTTGGAGTGGGGCGCATCGTGACGTAGCCGGAGCCTGAAATCGCATCGAAGCCCAGATCTGCGCTGGTGAACGGGATTTCCGTGCCCGGCGCAAGGTATTCGCGGTGGTCGTCCGTCTGGCGACCCTTGATGTTGCCGTAAACGCTCCAGGGAACAGGCCCCGCGAAATACCCCTGCACCTCGGCTTCACTGATCCAGCCCCAATCCGTTCCCGAGTGAATGAAGCCTCCACCCAGTGCCGCTTCGAGAAATGGTCGACGCAGCAGGTTCGCACTGCGGGCGCGACCCGAGATCATTTCCGGCGAGAACATCAAACCCTGGAAAAACCCTGAGAAACCGGCATCGTTGACCAAGGGGTCGACCGGGCCGTTACCGAAATTGATATCGTTGGCGAAGGGGTCGGCACTTCCGGAGACGGCTTGGTCGACATGCGCGGCGCCTGAGAAGGGGTCGAACGCTGCATCGGAGTAGAAGCGGCCCCAGGCATCCAGGCCCTGCAGGCGGAATGCCTCGTTCAGCGTGGAGCCGGCTTCCGTGTTGGCACTGAGGGCCGCGAAGTCGCCGCCGCGTGCACGCGAGCGCTTCAGTGCCTCCTGCGCGCTTCTGATCGCACGGTCGGAATCATAATCGTCGATCGCAATCGCCGTCTCGAAATTCGACACCACCGGGTCGTTGGGGTCGAGCCGGTCGGCATTTTCCAGCGCTTGTTCGGCAGGTTCGCGCTCGCCGTTCTCATAGTAACCAGCCGCGAGCAACAGGAGCGCCTGCGCATAGGCCGGGTTGGCGGTGGAAGCGGCGAGCAGATCCTGCATCGCCTTGTCCATCTCGCCGGTCTGCAGATAGTAACGACCGCGCGCGACAAGACCGATGTCGAAGGACGGATCGACGGCGAATGCCTTGTCGATCAGCACCTTGGCCTCCTTCACCCGATCCTGGTCGAGATACAGAATGGCCAGGTTGGCGTAGGAGACCGGATCGTTTGGGTCGAGCTCGATGGCCCGCTTCAGGGCCGCTTCCGCTTCGCGATCGGCGCCGCGTGTGCTTTCGACCAGCCCGAGCGCATTCCAGATCGTCGTCGAACCCGGCGCGATCTCGGCGGCACGGCTGATGTCGGCCAGCGCACCGTCCATGTCGGCCTGGACTCCGACCTTGTAGTTGGCTCTGGCCTCCAGCGCCGTCGGATCGTCGGGATCGAGCGCCAGCGAGCGGGCGATAGCCGCCTGCACTTGCTCGCGGTCGTCGATCAGTATCGCAAGCTGCGCGCGGTAGGCGGGCAGCGACGGATCGTCGGGATAGCGGGTTTCGGCGCGCTTGATGACCTCGATCGCAGCAGGAATATCCTTGAGGAAACCCGCTGTCCACGCCTCGGCGAGCGCTGCATAAGGCCCGCCGTCATGCACGATCGGCGGGCTTTCCACGCGCTCCGGATTGGCAAGCGAGCGGGCGAAGTAGCCTCCATAAAGCGCAATGGCACGTCGCCTGGAATCAAGCCCGGGCGCCGCCTTCTGGAAGAGCCGGGCTGCCTCGGCAAAATTGTGGTCGGAGCCTGCTGCGAGCGCGTCGATGAGATCGAGCCGCGCCTTCTGGGACGCGGACAGGCGGAACGCGCGCGCTTGGTCGGCGGCCGCGAGCGACACCCGCTTGCCGTCATAGTTGAGCGACACCTCCGCCAGAGTCAGCCAGTCCTCGGCGCTGCGGGCAGTCTCCGGTTTCGCGCCGATGCGGGCGCGCTGGCGCCGCATGTCCGGGCTGGACAATGGCGACACCGGCATCCAGCCGAACGAATTGCGCAGCGACAGATAGAACAGCATCTGCTCGCGGTCGTCGGGATCGACGATGACAACCTTTGTCGGCGCCTGGCCGATCGAGGCCACCGCTGCCTCGCCCTGCGCGACGTTGACCGAGCCGAACTCGTTGGAAAGCTGCACCAGTCCTTCCAGCACGATCAGCGAGGTCTTGTCGCCGTCGACGGTCATCGTCCAGTCGGTGCCGCGAATCGCCGCCGCGGCCGCCGGCGTCTCGACCGTCAGGCCCTCGCCGCCGCGTTGCGCCCGCGCCCAGATCGTACCGGCCTGTAGCCCGAGCGTGGTGTCGGAAGCCGCACCGATCTGCTTGACCTCCAGGGTGGTGTTGCGGCCGAGGCGCACCTGCGTGTGATCGGCAAACAGCACCGCGAGATGGCCGAGCGCGTTGGTGCGCAGCAGATCGCCGGCGAGGAGATCCTGCTTGATGTCGACGCTGCGCCAGTCGGAAATGTCGATGAAGCGCACTTCCTCGCCGGTCTTGCGGGCGATCACCGAGCCGGCAGGCGTCGCCTTGCGCGCGATGACATCCGCATGCGCAGGCAAAACGCATCCCAAAACGGCCAGCGCCGCCAGTCCCCTCACGATACTGCGCATGTTATGTCTGTATAAGCTCCGCCGGGACGCGATATGCAAACAAACGGATTGGGGAGTCAAGTTTTCGTTTGCCCTCTATCCTGAGTTGCGGCAATCGTCACTTTAATTTCGTCGGAAACAGTTCACGCGTGATTCGAAATATCATGAAAGAAAAGCATAGCGCAGAAAAAGTGGTAGCAACCACCGCAAAGGCCTCGCCCGATGATCGCCAATATCTGGACCACTTAAAGAAGATCAACGACGTCTTCTACGATCAGATTCGCATCGCCGACCAGAAGGCGGCTTACATCTTCACCTTCATGATCGCCTTCCTGATCAGTTCGGCCGAAGGGCGCCAGGTGTTCAGGTTGGACCGCTATCAATCCGGCGAACCGGTGGCCATCGTGCTCTCGGCGCTGGTTGGCATCGCTGTTATCGTTGCGCTGGTCTCGGCGATCCTGGTGGTGCTGCCGCGCCACGTCACCTCATCGACATCGCTCTATTGGGGCGGCTGGGCGGCCAATCGCACCGCCTTCATGAAGGCCAGGGAAAGCGGCAGCGCGGACTACCTGTTCGACGAATATCTGACCAATGTCGACACGCTCGCGGCGATCAACCGTTCCAAATACCGCTATGTCGGGATGGCCTTCCGCGGCTTGATGGCAATGGTCGTCGGATATGTTCTGTTGCTTGCCTGGCAGACCGGCACGACCGCTACCGTGCTCGGCCGCTGACCGGCGCAAAACATCGCCGATCGCCTTGCTGCACCGGTTGTGGATGCAGACCCCTGCTGGCACGGCTGTCAATTGCCGGAGTCCGGATTTTGGACTAGCGTTGACCAAACGATAAAAAGACGGGACACGTCGGATAATCAACCAGCCAGAGGGTCGTCAACAATGTCCAGAATCTCAGCCAGTTCTACGATGTCGCGCCGTTCACTCCTCAAAGCTGGCGGCGCCGCAACAGCACTCGTTTCCATCGCGGGATTTCCATCCCGCCTGCTCGCAGCCGATCCTATCAAGGTTGCGGCGGTCTATACCGTGCCTTTCGAGCAGCAATGGGTCTCTCGCATCCACAAGGCCGCCAATGCCGCGAAGGATCGCGGCGATATCGAGTACGTCGCCACCGAGAATGTCTCGAACACCGATTATGAGCGCGTAATGCGCGAATATGCCGAGGCCGGCAACAAGCTGATTCTTGGCGAGGTGTTCGGCGTCGAGGACGCTGCGCGCGCCGTCGCCAAGGATTATCCCGAAACGGCATTCCTCATGGGCTCGTCGTTCAAGCCGGACGACGCGGTGCCGAACTTCGCGCCTTTCGACAACTATATCCAGGACGCGTCTTATCTCTCGGGCATCATTGCCGGAGCGATGACCGGCAAGGCCAATATCGGCATGGTGGGCGGCTTCCCGATCCCCGAGGTCAACCGGCTGATGCACGCCTTCATGGCGGGCGCGAAAGAGATGAATCCGGCGGCCAAGTTCCAGGTCGCCTTCATCGGCTCGTGGTTCGACCCGCCCAAGGCCAAGGAAACCGCCTTCGCGCAGATCGACGCCGGGGCGGACCTGCTCTACGCCGAACGCTTCGGCGTCTCGGATGCGGCCAAGGAACGAAAAATCCTCGCGGTGGGAAATGTCATCGACACCCAGGCCGATTATCCGGAGACGGTGGTGGCCTCGGCGCTCTGGCATTTCGAGCCGACGCTCGACAAGGCGATCGCCGAGGTGAAGGCAGGCACCTTCAAGGCAGCCGACTACGGCGTCTATTCTTTCATGAAGGCGGGAGGCTGCTCGCTGGCGCCGCTCGGCACATTTGAAGGCAAGGTGCCGGCCGAGGTGATGGCCAAGGTTGCCGAGAAGGAAAAGGCGATCAAGGACGGCTCGTTTACCGTCGAGATCAACGACGCCGAGCCGAAATCGAGCTGAGATGATGGGCGTCTTCCCTTCTCCCACAAGGGGAGAAGGAAGGAACTCAACCGATGACCGTCCTCCGCCTTTCCGGCATCACCAAGCGCTTCGGCCCGCTGGTTGCCAACGATGACATCTCCTTCGACCTGAAAAAGGGCGAGGTGATCGCGCTGCTTGGCGAGAACGGCGCCGGCAAGACGACGCTGATGAACATTCTGTTCGGCCATTATGTTGCCGACGAAGGAAACATCGAGGCATTCGGCCAGCTTCTCGCACCGGGCGACCCGAAGGCGGCGCTTGCTGCCGGCATCGGCATGGTGCACCAGCATTTCACCCTTGCCGACAACATGAGCGTGCTGGAAAACATCGCGCTCGGGACGGAGAGCCTGTGGCGTCCGCGCCTCGATCGCTCATTGGCGCGCCGCCGTATCAGCCAACTGTCGAGCGATTTCGGCCTCGCCGTCGAGCCCGACGCATCGGTGGCCTCGCTTTCGGTCGGCGAACGCCAGCGCGTCGAGATCCTGAAGGCGCTTTACCGCGATGCGCGCATTCTCATCCTCGACGAGCCGACCGCTGTGTTGACGCCGGCCGAGACCGATGCGCTGTTCCGCACCCTGAAAATGCTGGTCGCCAACGGCCTTTCGATCATCTTCATCTCACACAAACTGCATGAGGTGATGGCCGTCAGCGATCGGGTTCTGGTGCTGCGCTCCGGCAGGCTTGCGGGCGAACGGACGACCGCTCGGACGACCCGTCGTGAGCTCGCCACGCTGATGGTCGGCCAGGAGGTGACGCCGCCGAAGGTCGCAGGGGTGGCGCGTGGCGAAGCACTTTTCGCGCTGGAGCGGGTATCGACAGCGCCGCTCGGCTCTGGTGCTTTTCTCCACGATGTGTCGCTGACGCTTTTTGCCGGCGAGATCGTCGGTCTTGCCGGCGTTTCGGGAAACGGTCAGGCAGCTTTGGCTGGACTTATCGCCGGCACCGAGAATCCCGCATCCGGCAAAATGCTGGTGCGCGGCAAACTGGTCGGCGGCTGGTCACCGCGCGCCGCCCTCGATCACGGCATCGCACGCATCCCGGAAGACCGCCACGCCGTCGGCACCATCGGCGATATGAGCGTCACGGAAAACGTCATCGCCGAACGTTACCGTTCCTCTCCCTTTTGCCGTCGCGGCTTCCTCGACTGGAAGGCAGCGAAACATTTCGCCGAAGGCCTTATCCGCGACTACGACGTCAAATGCCCGTCGCCGGAAGCGCGCATCCGGCTTTTGTCGGGCGGCAACATGCAGAAGCTCATTCTCGGCCGCGCGCTCGATCCCGAGCCGGCGATCGTGCTTGCCAACCAGCCGGCACGCGGGCTCGATGTCGGCGCCGTCGCTTATGTGCATGGCAAGCTGCTGGATGCGCGGGCGCGTGGTGCCGCGGTACTGCTGATTTCCGAAGACCTGGAGGAGATAGTGGCACTGTCCGACCGCATCGTCGTCATCTCCAAGGGCAGGTTGTCGGCTCCGTCGGGCAGGGGAGAGCGCACGATAGGAGAGATCGGCGAACTGATGGCGGGACACAGCGAGGTTGCGGCGTGATGACCGAAACACGCGCCACGTTTTCTCCTCCGTCAAGGGAGGAGATGGCAGCGCAGCAGCCAGAGGTGGTCGGCAAAGGCAGCGCTAGGCACAAAAGAACGTCGAGCACTGCTGCATGTACCCCACCCGGCCGCTGCGCGGCCACCCCCCCTCGAGGGGGACGGCATAATGCGGCTTGAACCGAAACCAGCGCCGTCGTTTGCCGCGACACTCGCCTATCCCCTGGCCGCCATCGCAGCGACCGTCCTCATCGCCTCGCTGCTGGTGTTGGCCGCGGGCGCTTCACCGTTTTCGGTGTTCTATCTAGTCGCTAAGGGCGCGGCCGGCTCGCAATTCGCGCTGCTCGAAACGCTCACCCGCGCCACGCCGCTGATCTTCACCGGGCTGGCCGTGGCCGTCGCCTTCCGCGCAAAACTCTGGAACATCGGCGCCGAAGCGCAACTCTATATAGGCGCCGTGGTGACCGTGGTGCTCGGCACCGGCGCTTTGCCGCTCCCTGCGGGCCTGCTCATTCCAATCATCATGCTTGCAGCGATGGCCGCTGGTGCGTTGCTGCTCGCCGGGCCGGCGCTGCTGAAAACAAGGTTCGGCGTCGATGAGGTCGTCACCACGCTGCTGCTCAACTTCATCGTGCTTTTGTTCGTTTCCATGCTGCTCGAAGGGCCGCTCAAGGATCCGATGGGCTTGGGCTGGCCGCAGTCCTCGAAAGTCGTCGCCGATGCGCAGCTGCCGCGCATCATCCAGGGGAAACGCCTGCATTTCGGCTTCGTCATCGCCGTTGCCGCTGCCGTCGTCGCCTGGGTGATTATGAAGAAAACCGTTCTGGGCTACGAGATGCGCGCGGTCGGCCACAATCCGGAAGCCGCACGTTTTGCCGGCATTCCGGTCAACCGCGTGCTGATGAAGACGGCGCTGTTGTCCGGCGGCCTGGCGGCGCTCGCGGGCTTCTCGGAAGTGTCCGGACTTAAGGGTAACCTCACCCTCGATCTGTCGCCCGGCTTTGGCTATTCCGGCATCGTGGTTGCTATGCTCGCCATGCTCAATCCGCTCGGCGTGGTGGCGTCGGCGATCTTCGTCGCCGGCATCTTCGTCGGCGCCGATGCGATGAGCCGCGCCGCCGGCGTGCCTAGCTACATCGCCGACGTGATGGTTGCGACTGCGCTTTTGTCGATGGTCACGGCGATCTTGTTTTCCAGGTATCGGGTGAGGTGGAGGTGATGGAACAAGCCATCGAAATCCTCTTCACCGCCTCCTTTTGGGTCGCCGCGATCCGCATCGCCTCGCCGCTGATCTTCGCCACCATGGGTGAACTGATCTGCGAACGGGCAGGCGTGCTCAATCTCGGCATCGAGGGCATCATGACGGTCGGCGCCTTCGCCGGCTGGTTCACGGTCTACTCGGGCGGCGACCTGTGGACCGGCGTGCTGGTCGCGGCTTTCGCCGGCGCCTTGTTCGGCCTGCTCCATGCAACGCTTACGGTGCCGCTCGGCCTGTCGCAGCATGTCGTCGGCATCGGCGTCACGCTGCTCGCCACCAGCCTGACCTACTTCATCTATCGTCTCGCCCTGCCGGAGGTCACCTCGCCGCCCAAGATCGAGCCGTTCCAGCCGTGGCCGATCCCGGGTCTGTCGAAAATACCGGTCATCGGCGAAGCGCTGTTCGCGCAGACGCCACTCACCTATCTCGCCTTCATCACCGTCGCGGTGGTCGCCTGGGTACTCTACCGCACGCCGCTTGGGCTCGCCATGCGCGCCGCCGGCGAGAACCCGTCGGCCGTCGAAGCGCAAGGCATCAGCGTCATCGGCATCCGCATGGGCGCGGTGATGGCCGGCAGCGCGCTGATGGCAGTTGGCGGAGCGTTCCTCACCATGTCGGCGTTCAACTCCTTCTTCTTCGAGATGATCAACGGCCGCGGCTGGATCTGCATCGCGCTGGTTGTCTTCGGCTCGTGGCGTCCCGGCAAGGCGCTGGTCGGCGCGATCCTGTTTGCTGCCTTCGACGCCTATCAGGTGCGCCTGCAGCAGCTTTCCGGCGGCGTCGTGCCCTACCAGGTCTTCCTGATGATGCCGTATGTGCTGTCCATCCTGGCGCTTGTGCTGGTTGCGCGCCGAGCCACCTATCCGAAGGCGCTGATGATCCCTTATCAGAAAGGCGAAAGATGAGTTTTGACCTGATCGTCAAGGGCGGCACGCTGCCGGACGGCCGCGTTGCCGACATCGGCATTATCGGCGAAAACATCACTGCGATCGAGCCATCGCTTCCGGCTGGACCCGCGAAGATCGTCGACGCCACGGGAAACCTCGTTTCGCCGCCCTTCGTCGATCCGCATTTCCATATGGACGCGACGCTCTCCTATGGCATTCCGCGCATCAATGCGTCCGGCACGCTGCTGGAGGGCATCGCACTGTGGGGCGAGTTGAAACCCTTGCTCACCCATGAGGCAGTGAAGGAGCGGGCGCTGAGATATTGCGACTGGGCAGTCTCGATGGGCCTGCTCGCCATCCGCACCCATGTCGATGTCTGCGACGACCGGTTGCTCGCCGTCGAAGCCCTGCTCGAGGTCAAGAAGGAGGTCGCGCCCTATATCGACCTGCAACTCGTCGCCTTCCCACAAGATGGCCTTTATCGGTCGCCGACGGCACGGCAAAACACCATCCGGGCGCTCGACCTCGGCGTCGACGTGGTCGGCGGTATCCCGCATTTCGAGCGCACCATGGCCGACGGCACCCGCTCGGTGACGGAACTCTGCGAGATCGCGGAAAAGCGCGGCCTGATGGTCGACATGCATTGCGACGAAACCGACGACCCGCTGTCGCGCCATATCGAACAACTGGCCTATGAGACACAGCGGTTGGGCCTGCAGGGCAGGGTGGCCGGCTCGCATCTCACGTCGATGCATTCGATGGACAATTATTACGTTTCCAAGTTGCTGCCGCTGATCGCAGAGGCGCAGGTATCGGCGATCCCCAACCCGCTGATCAACATCATGCTGCAGGGCCGCCACGACACCTTCCCGAAGCGCCGCGGCATGACCCGGGTCAAGGAAATGCAGGCCCACGGAATCCGCGTCGGCTTCGGTCAGGATTGCGTGCTCGACCCCTGGTATTCGCTGGGCACGGCCGACATGCTCGATGTCGCCTTCATGGGCCTGCATGTCGCCCAGATGTCGAGCCCGGCCGACATGGCGAAATGTTTCGACATGGTCACCAACGTCAATGCGACGATCATGGGCCTCGACCATCTCGGGCTGGAGGTCGGCAAGCGCGCCAGCCTGGTGGTTCTCGATGCCGGCAATCCGATCGAAGCGGTGCGCCTCAGGCCGGAGCGTCTCTGCGTCATCGCTCGCGGCAAGGTGGTGGCGGAAAGACCGCGGCAAGAGACGAGACTGTCGATCGAAGGTCGTCCGGCTGCGGTGAACCGGAGGCATGAAGCGACGTAGCTATGCCACGCCGCGCGACAGTTTGCGCACCGTCGCCTATGCCACACCAAATGGGAATAGTCATTTCCCCGGCCCCTTGATATGGACATCCCATTCAGGGCTTGGCGAAAAAATGACACTGTCGGAACTACGGGCGCCGAAAAATCTGGTTGTCGCGGGCGTGTTGCTCATGCTTGCCGGCGATTTCCTCTTCGCTCTCAACGATGCGATGGGAAAATGGCTGGTCGCCAGTTTTTCGGTCGGCCAGGTCGTGCTCATCCGCTCAATCGGCGCCTTCATCATCCTCGGCCCGATGATCGCCCGCCAGGGCACCGCGAAACTCTTCCGCATGGAGCGGCTGGATCTCCAGATCCTGCGCGTCGTCGTCACCACGCTCGACACCGCGCTCTTTTATGCAGCGGTCGTTTACCTACCGCTGGCCGATGTGATGAGCTTTTACATGGCAGGCCCGATCTATGTCGCCGCGCTCTCGCATTTCCTGCTCGGCGAGAAGGTCGGATGGCGCCGCTGGGCCGCCATCCTGATCGGCTTCTGCGGTGTCATCATCATGCTGCGGCCATCATCAGCGGCGCTGTCTCTGTCATCGATCTTCGCGCTTGTCGGCAGCCTTTCCTTCGCCCTTGCCATCATCCTTAGCCGCCAGTTGCGCGGCACCAGCGACACCACGCTGGTGACCTGGCAGACGCTGGGCAGCCTGGTTGTTGGCGGCGCGCTCACGCTTGGCAGTTGGCAAACGCCGAGTGCGCTGGATTTCGGCGCGATGCTGCTTCTCGGCATCGTCTCCTGCGGCGCGCACCTGATGATCACCAGGGCGCTGAAGCTGGCGCCGGCTTCTACGCTGGCGCCGCTGCATTATACGCTGCTTTTGTGGGCCGTGGTGTTCGGCCTTGTCTTCTTCAACGATGTGCCGAGTTCCCGCATTCTCGTCGGCTCGGCCATCATCGTGCTTGCAGGCCTGTTCATCTTCCACCGCCAGAAGGTGGTCGACGAAGTGCCGCCGGAGAATGTTCCCAAGGGCGTGAACTAAGGTTTATCCCTTCACCTTCTCGCCCTTGGGGTCGTACAACGGCCCGAGGTGGATTTTCGCGGGCGTCTTCTCCATCGCAACCACCAGTTCGTAGTCACCGGAGGTCAGGAAATCGTCGTCGACGCCATCGGCATTGCGCACATAGCCGTAGCCGACCGGTTTGCCGATCGTGTAGCCATAACCGCCGCTGCTGAGATAGCCGACCGGCTCGCCATTGCGCAAAATCGTCTCGCGGCCGAGCAGTACGACATCGGGGTCTACCGTCGTGAGGGCGACGAGGCGTTTTTTGAGCGGCGCGTTGTGGAGCTTCCCAAGCGCCTTGCGGCCGAGGAAGTCGGTATCCTTCCTGAGCTTCACCGCCCAACCAAGCCCGGCTTCGAACGGCGTGTCGTTTGGCGTGATGTCGGAGCCCCAGGCGCGATAGCCTTTTTCGAGCCGCAGCGATTCCAGCGCGCGGTAGCCGACGGGGCGAATGCCGTGTCGCGCACCCGCCGCCATCAGCGCGTCGAACACCTCGCCGACGGCCTCGATCGGCACATGCACTTCCCAGCCAAGTTCGCCGACATAAGTGACGCGCAACGCCCGTACCGTATGGCCGGCCACGGCGATCTCGCGCACATGGCCGAACGGGAAACCGGTATTCGAAACGTCGGCATCCGTCGCTGAGGCGAGGACCTCCCGCGACTTCGGCCCCATCAGCGAAAGCGTGCCGAACTTTTCCGTTACATCGGAAAGATTAACGTCCATTTCGGTTCCGATATGATCCTTGATCCAGGCCAGGTCATGGGTGCGGAAACCGGTGCCGGTGACGATGTAGAACTTTTCCTGCGCCAACCGTGCGACCGTCAGGTCGGCCTCGATGCCGCCGCGCGTGTTGAGAAGCTGCGTGTAGGTGAGCCGTCCCGCGGGCTTGTCGATGTCGTTGGCGCAGATCCAGTCGAGCGCCTTTTGTGCATCAGGCCCGGTCAGTTCGTACTTGGCGAAGGACGACTGGTCGAAGATGCCGACCTTCTCGCGGACGTGGCGGTGCTCGTCGCCGACCGGCTCGAACCAGTTCTGCCGGCCCATCGAGTAGATGTCTTCCGGCGTCGTGCCTTTCGGAGCAAACCAGTTCGGGCGTTCCCAGCCGAGCTTGGAGCCGAACACCGCGTTGTGCTTTTTCAGCCGCTCATAGAGCGGCGACACGATCGCCGGGCGGCCGGAAAGATATTCCTCATGCGGGAAGCCGATCGTGTAGTGCTTGCCATAGGCTTCGAGCGTACGGTCCGACACCCATTCGCGGTCGCGATGCAGGTTCGCGAAACGACGGATGTCGACCACCCACAGGTCGAGCGGTGCTTCGCCGTCGACGACCCATTGCGCCAATACCCAGCCTGCGCCGCCGCCCGAAGCGATGCCGAAGGCGTTGAATCCTGCGCCGACGAACATGTTGGCGCATTCGGGCGCGGTGCCGAGGATGAAGTTGCCGTCCGGCGTGAAGCTTTCCGGCCCGTTGATCATCTGCTTGACGCCGGCCGTTTCCAGCGCGGGAACGCGGGCGATGGCCTGCGCCATATGTTGCTCGAAATGGTCGAAATCGTCGTCGAACAGCCGGAATTCCCAGTCGTCGGGCACATCGCCACCGGTAAGGTCGGTCTGCCAGGCCTGCGGGTTCGGCTCGTAGCCGCCCATCACCAGCCCGCCGACCTCTTCCTTGAAATAGGTGCGGCGGTCGGGGTCGCGGATCGTCGGCGCGTCCGCGGTCAGCCCATCCAGTTTCTCGGTGATGATGTACTGGTGTTTCACCGGCTGCAGCGGCACGTTGATGCCCGCCATGGCGCCGACCTGCCGAGCCCACTGGCCGGCGCAGTTGACGACCTTCTCGCAGGCGATGTCGCCCTGGCTGGTCTTCACCGCAATGATGCGGCCGTCCTTCATCTCGAAGCCGGTGACACGCACCTCCTCGTAAAGCCTGGCGCCATGCATGCGCGCGCCCTTGGCCAGCGATTGGGTGATGTCGGAGGGGCTGGCCTGGCCGTCGGTCGGCAGCCATGAAGCGCCGACGAGGTCGGAAACCTCCATCAGCGGCCACATCTTCTTGACCTCGTCCGGCGAGATCAGCTGCATGTCCATGCCGAAACTTTTCGCGGTCGTCGCCAGCCGCTTGAACTCGGTCCAGCGGTCCTGGTTGGTCGCCAGCCGCAGGCAGCCAGTCATCTTCCAGCCCGTGGCAAGGCCGGTCTCCGCCTCCAGCCCCTTGTAGAGGTCGACGGAGTATTTGAGCACACGGGTGATCGACGCCGACGACCGCAATTGCCCGACAAGGCCCGCCGCATGCCAGGTCGAGCCGGAAGTCAGCTTGCCCTGCTCGAGCAGGATCACGTCGGCCTTGTGGTCGCGCGCCAGGTGATAGGCCGTCGAGCAGCCGATGATGCCGCCGCCGATGACGACGATCCCGGCATGGCTTGGCAATGTCATGAGGATGTCCCGTATTTCGTTCTGTAGTTTTCCAGCGCGGTCTCGAGCCGTGCCAAATTCTCCGCGGTGTAGGCAACATAGTCGGCGCCGGGCGCGGTGAGATGCAGTTCCGAGACCATGCTCCACATCGCCTCGCGCAGCAGCGAGGCGCATTGCATGGCCATGTGGGAGCGGTGTGTCTCGGCGTCCGGTTGCCGGCCGAAATAGGCGGCCAGCAATTCGTCGGATTCGTCCTGCGTCATGCCGGCATTGGAAGCGATGCCGGCGAGGTCGAACATCGCGGTGTTGAAACCGGCATATTCGAAGTCGATCAGCCAGAGCTTGTCGCCATCGTCGAGGAAATTCGCCGGCAAAAGATCGTTGTGGCCGAAGATCACCGGCAGCGGCATCTGCGCGCGTTCGAGTTCGTCGGCCAGTTCGAGATAACTCGGCAGCCTGTCTTTCAAGCGGCTGTTTCCGCCCTCCAGCGTGCGTGCGTAGTCGCGGATGACGTGGAAAACCCAGAACATGAAGCCGGCGCCCGAAACATGCCGGGGCATGACCTGATGGAAATTGCGCACGAGTTCGGCGATGCGCAGCCGGTTCCGGCGCACGTCGTCCGCGCCAAAGGTCTTGGCGCCGAGATACTGCGTCACCATCACGCCGGGTTGTGCATAACGCACCTCAGGTGCGAACCCTGCCGCATGAGCCGCCTTCGCCACCATGATCTCGCGGTCACGAAAGACATGATGGAACGGGAAGTCGCTGCCGAAACGTGCCACATGCTTGCCGGCGTCGTCGCTCACCACCCAGCTTTCGTTCGAAAGCCCGCCCTTGAGCGGCTCGATCTCGATACCGCCGTTCCAGCACGGCAAGGCGCGAATGCGGTCTTCGGTTTCGGTCATGCTCCGTCCAGCAACGGCGGTTGGCTTGTACATTCCGCCGAGAAGAACCCTCGGGTTGCCCTGGTGTCAATGCGACGGCTGTGGTTTATTGTGTTTTTCTGACCGATTGGTGAGGCTTTTTGCGATCTCGTTCGATATTCTAATGTGCAAACGGTGGGGTGGAAGTTGAGTCCCGGCCAAGAGGCTGACAGGATGCGGGCATGAATCACTCGAAACGCCATAGCGACATCCTTCGGCTGGTGCAGGAAGAAGGCACCATCACCATCGCCAGCCTCGCCGACAGGCTCGGTGTATCCCTGGAGACGATCCGCCGCGATGTGAAACCGCTCACCAGCGATGGTTCGGTGCTGAAGATGCATGGCGCCATCGGGCTCCCCACGTTTTCAGGTGAAGCGCCTTTCGAAAAGCGCATGCGCGAGAACAGTGAGGCCAAGCGGGCGATCGCAAAGCATGTCGCCGCCACCATCCAGGACGGCGATTCGGTCATGATGGACACGGGTGCGACGACGAGCTTTCTGGCCCGCGAACTGCTCGGCCACCGCCGGCTCACCGTCATCACCAATTCGTCGGATATCGCCCGCACGCTGGCGACGGTGAACGGCAACCGGGTCTACATGGCTGGCGGCGAACTGCGCAACGATTCGGGAGCGGCCTTCGGCGTTTCCGCGATCGAGTTCGTCAGCCGTTTCAGCGTCGCCCACGCGGTGATTTCGGCCGGCGCCGTCGATGCGGTCGGCGGCATCATGGATTACAATCTTGAAGAGGCGGAATTCGCCCGCATGGTCTTGGCGCGCGGCGCTCGTACGCTGGTCGTCACCGATCACAGCAAATTCGGCCGGCAGGGCCTGGTGCACGTCTGCAGCTTCTCCGGATTTGGAGAACTTGTGACGGACCAGGCGCCGCCGCCCGACATCGCCACCGCGATTTCAGAGGCGGGCGCAAGGCTCACGGTTGTCGGCGATGTCGCCGAGGGCATCGTCTAAGCCCTCGCCGGATGCTGGGTCGACATCAGCCGCCCAAGCCTGTCTTCCATACGTGGAACCACGTCGCTGGGCCGTGTCCGTGCCTGGCTATTCGGCCGCCAGGCGAGGTTCGTCGACAGTCTCGGCGAAATCGGGAATGGCATCTTCCCCGTCAGGAACGATGTCCTTCTTCCTCTCCTTGCCGAAGAACAGCGCATAGCCCGCGGGCAGGACGAAGATGGTGAGAACCGTCGCGACGAGAATGCCGCCCATCATCGCATAGGCGAGCGGACCCCAGAAGACGCCGCGCGAGATCGGGATCAGCGCCAGCACGGCGGTCAGCGCCGTCAGCACGATCGGCCGGAAGCGCCTGACGGCTGCCCCGATGATCGCCTCCGACCGTTCCATGCCGGCGGCGATGTCCTGGTCGATCTGGTCGACCAGGATGATCGAGTTGCGGATGATGATGCCGAGCAGTGCGATGACGCCCAGGATCGCCACGAAGCCGAACGGCGCGCCGCTGATCAGCAGTGCTGCCGCCGCGCCGATGATGCCGAGCGGGCCGGTGGCGAGCACCAGCATTGCCTTGCCGAAATGCTGCAGCTGCGCCATCAGCAATACGACGATCACCACCAGCATGATCGGCGCCTTGGCGGCGATCGATGCCTGGCTCTCGGCCGAATCCTCCGCGCCGCCTTGCACCTCGATCCGATACCCCGCGGGGAGGCTGGCGCGCAGATCCTTCATCTCGTTGTGGAGCCGCATCACCACGTCGTTCGACTGTACGCCGTCCGGCAATGTCGCGCGCACCGCGATAGTGGGCACGCGGTCGCGCCGCCACTCGATGCCCTGTTCGAGGACAGGCACGACCTTGGCGAGCTGCGAGACCGGAACGAAGCCGCCGAAATCGGTCGGGACATAGACCGAGTTGACCGCCGAAAGGAGCGAGCGGGCGCCGTCGGGTTCGCGTGCGACGATCGAAACGGTCTCCTCGCCGTCGCGGAAGTCGTCCAGCGGAGCTCCGGACATTGCGGTCTGCAGCATTTGCCGGACACGCTGGGAGGTGACGCCGAGTGCGCGGGCGCGGTCCTGGTCGATGACCAGCTTCATTGCCGTCACCGGCTCCAGCCAGTCGTCATGCACGGCGCCGAGCAGCGGATCCTGGTGGAAGCGTTGCTTGACCTCGTCGGCGATGCGGCGCACCTCCTGGCGGTCCGGTCCCATGACGCGCAGTTGCACGGGCCAGCCGGTCGGCGGTCCGAGGAACAGGCGGTCGACCTTGGCGCGGACGGACGGGAAGTCTTCCGCCAGGATGGACCTCAGCTTGCCGATCAGCCGCTCGCGGGCCGGCTCGTCATTGGCCATGACGAGAAGCTGGGCGAAGTTGGGATTGCGCAGCTGCTGGTCGAGCGGCAGGAAGAAGCGCGGCGCGCCCTCGCCGATATAGGTGGCGATGAAGCGCTTGTCCGGATCGTCCATCATGCGGGCTTCCAGCGCCTTCGCCTGGGTCTCCACCTCTTTGATGCTGGTGCCTTCCGGCAGCCACATGTCGACCAGGATCTCCGGCCGCTCGGACTGCGGGAAGAAGTTCTGCGGGATGAACTGGAAGCTCCACAGGCTGCCGGCGAAGATCGCGAGCGTCGCACCCAGCACGATGAGGCGGTGGCGCACCGCCCAGCCGACCGTGGCCCGGAGGCGGCGGTAGAAGCGCGTGTCGAAGACATCGTGATGCCCGCCGGCATGACTGCGCTGCTTCAGGATCATGTGGCCGAGCCAGGGCGTAAAATAGACCGCGACGATCCAGGAGACGACCAGGGCGATGCCGACCACGTAGAACAGCGAACGCACATATTCGCCGGCCGTCGATTCGGCGAAACCGACCGGAATGAAGCCGGCGACCGTGATCAGCGTGCCGGTCAGCATCGGGAAGGCGGTCGAGGTATAGGCGAAGCTTGCCGCGTCGAGCTTGACCAGGCCTTCCTCGAGCTTGCGCTCCATCATCTCGACCACGATCATGGCGTCGTCGACAAGCAGGCCGAGCGCGATGATCAGGGCGCCGAGCGAAATGCGCTGCAGGTCGATGCCCAGCTCGTACATGATGGCGAAGGTGGCAGCCAGCACCAGAGGGATGGCGATGGCAATGACGAGACCCGAGCGCCAGCCGATCGACAGGAAGGAGACGACGAGCACGATCGCCAGCGCCTCGCCGAGCGCCTTCATGAATTCGCCGATCGCTTCGGTCACCACATGCGGCTGGTTGGATACCTGATCGACCGAGACGCCGTAGGGCAGGGCGGCTTCGAACCGCTTGTACGTCTCCTCGACGGCGGCGCCGACATCGGTCACCTTGAAGCCCTTGCCCATCACGACGCCGATCTGGACGCTGTCGTGGCCGTTGAAACGGAACTTGCGCTGGTAGGGATCCTGTAAGCCGGATGTAACCGTCGCGATATCGCCGAGGCGGGTTACCTTGTCGCCGGCGCGCAGCCTGAGTTCGCGGATGTCGTCGGCCTGGCGAACGTCGCCCTCGACCGAGATGCGCACCGATCGCGTGCCTGTCTCGACGGTGCCGGATGGATCGACGCTGTTCTGTCCCTTGACGGCGTTCTGTAGGTCGACGAGCGTCAGTCCGCGTTCGGCGAGAACCTTGGACGACACGTCGATGTAGATCACTTCCGGCTGATCGCCGATGATGACGGCCTTCTCGACGCCGGGCGTGGTCAGGAGCATGTCGCGCGCCTGAATGGCGAAGTCTTTCAGCTCGGGATAGGAGAAACCGTCGCCGCTCAGCGAATGCAGCGTTATGAACGTGTCGCCGAACTCGTCATTGAAATAGGGCCCGAGCAGCCCCTCGGGCAATTCGCCGGCGATGTCGCCGACCTTCTTGCGCACCTGGTAGAAAGCGTCGGCCACTTCGGCACTGTTCGTGTCGCCCTTGATCTGCACCGTGATGATGGCGCTGCCGGCGCGCGAATAGGAGCGCACGAAATCGAGATGCGGCGTCTCCTGGAGCTTGCGCTCGATCTTGTTGACGACCTGGTCCTGCATGTCCTGCAGCGAGGCACCCGGCCATATGGCCTGCACGACCATGACGCGGAAGGTGAATTCCGGATCCTCGCTCTGGCCCATGCGCATCAGGCCCATTGCGCCGGCGATGATGAGCAGCGCAAAGAGGAACCGCGCGATGCTCGGATGACCGATCGCCCAGCGCGACAGGTTGAACCTTGTTTTCTGCCCTGCGGACGTCGCCATTGGCCGTCTCCGGTCGATCGGTGCGATTTATGGGTTCAGCGAAGCTCGGCAGCCGCCGAAAGATCGCCTTCCGGCAGCTTCACCTTGAGATTTTCCGCCATGAACTGCGTGCCCGCCGCGACCACGAGATCCCGCGGCTGCAGGCCGCTGGCGACGCGCACGCCGTTGGGGCCGAAATCGGTCACCTCCACTTCACGGGCATGGACGGTCGCCTGGTCGCGATCGACGACCCAGACGATCTTTTTGCCCGCCTTCTCGGCCAGCGCTTCGATTGGAACCGAGATCAGCGGGCGATCGATCGTGATCGTGGCGGCGACGGTTGCGGTCATGCCGAGCAGGACGCGGGGATCATCCGGCAGGCTGACACGCACCGAGAAGGTGCGCGACAGCGGGTCGGCGCTGCCGGAGAGTTCCCGTACCTTGCCGTCAAGCCGCAGCCGGTCGTCCGTCCAGAAGCCGACGGCGACGGGCTGGCCCGGCTTGAAATGCGAAATGTCGCTCTCTGGCACGGCGATCTGGATTTCCTTCTCGCCATCGACCGCGACGGTGACGACGGGCGTGCCGATGGCGACCACTTGCCCCCGGTCGGCGCCGATCGAGGTCACCATGCCGCCCTGGTCGGTTCTGAGTTCGGCGTAGCCAACCTGGTTGGCCGCCTGCCGCCGCGAGGAGCGCGCGGCGTCGCGCGTTGCGACCGCCTGCTGGTATGACAGCGTCGCGGTATCGAGGTCGGCCTGCGGCGAGAACTTTTTGGCGAACAACTGTTCGGCGCGCTTCATCGCGAAGCCGGCGGTTTCGACCTGTCTTTCGGCCGCGGCCAGGTTGGCGTCGGCGGTCGTGACCGCGAGTTCGTAGTCGGTTGGATCGATGCGGGCCAGGAGGTCTCCCGGTTTCACCCGGTCGCCGATATCGACATGCCGCTCGATGACCTTGCCGGCGACGCGGAAGCCGAGGTTCATCTCGGTGCGCGCTTTCACGGTGCCGGAATAGTCGAGCTTGCGGGTGGCGTCGGCATTGGCAATCTCCACCACCTTTACGGGGCGGACGACCTCGGCGACCGTCTCGGTCTTGGCTTCGGTGCAGGCGGCAACGCCGACGCCAAGGCCGGCAAGCAGCACCAGCCTGGCAAATGGACGCAAACTGGCATTGAAGGTCTTGAACGAAAGCATCGTTCGCACTCCTGGAGGTTTCCGGATGATTGCTGTTGCGGCCCTGCCGCCCTGGCTAAATTTTCAGCGCCCTGATCGCATAGTCGACCAGTTCTTCGACCGTGGCGCGGTTCGTCTTGGCAAGACATTGCGCCACCATTTGCGGGTGGCAGAGGGTGACCGTTGCGGCGCCAAAGCAACGGGATGCAATGACAGGATCCTGCTCGACGAACTCTCCCGCTTCGATGCCGTCGCGGATGATTTCGGCGATGAGGTCGTGGATGCGGTTGATGTGCCCGTCGATGACGTGCCAGTCACGCTCGAGGGCAACAACGACCATCTCGTGCACCTTCTCGTGATCGAGCATGGTGTCGAGCGTCCATTGGTACTGTGCGTGGACCAAGGCGCGCAGCCGATCGCTGGCGCTTGCCTGCATATGCCGCACGTCATGCGCGTTCTTGTAGCAGATTGCGAGCATGCGGCCGCAGACGGCCTGGTGGATTTCGACCTTGGAATCGAAAAACCGATAGATGTTGGCCGGCGACATGCCGAGGTCGCGGGCGATGTCGGCAACCGTGGTCTTGCCGTAGCCATAGTGCCGAAACAGCCGCTCGGCGGATTCGAGGATGCGTTCGACCATCTCCTGCTTGGGAGAATCAAGAACGCTTTCTGCTGCTGCGCTGTCCATTTTGAGTCGAACTGCCTACGACTGACGAATTTTCATTTTCGTCAGTCGTAAACCGTTATGGGCTTTTCGTCAAGCGCGGCGGACGGGTTGCGTCCGCATGCGGCCGTGTGTCGCTGCCTGATATCAGCCCTTCACGAACGCCAGCAGGTCCGGATTGACGATCTCGGGATGCGTCGTGCACATGCCGTGCGGCAGGCCCTTGTAGGTCTTCAGCGTGCCGTTCTTCAGCAGCTTGGCCGACAGCGGCGCCGAGTCGGCATAGGGCACGATCTGGTCGTCGTCGCCATGCATGACCAGCACCGGCACGTCGATCTTCTTCAGGTCGTCGGTGAAGTCCGTTTCAGAGAACGCCTTGATGCAATCGTAGTGGGCCTTGGCGCCGCCCATCATGCCCTGCCGCCACCAATTGTCGATAATGCCTTGCGAAACCTTGGCGCCGGGACGGTTGAAACCGTAGAAGGGACCGGTGGGCACGTCGTAGTAGAACTGCGCGCGGTTGGCGACCAGGGCGGCGCGAAATCCGTCGAATACCTCGATCGGCAGGCCGCCCGGATTCTTGTCCGACTTCACCATGACCGGCGGCACGGCGCCGATCAGCACAGCCTTGGCGACGCGGCCAGGCTTGGCGCGGGCGACATAGTGAGCAACTTCGCCGCCGCCCGTGGAGTGGCCGACATGGACCGCGTTCTTCAGGTCGAGCGCCTCGGCCAGTTCCGCGACGTCCGCCGCGTAGGTGTCCATCTCGTTGCCGGTTGCGGTCTGGCTCGAGCGTCCATGGCCGCGGCGATCATGGGCGATGACGCGGTATCCCTGCTCGAGGAAAAACATCATCTGGTTATCCCAATCGTCGCCGCTCAGCGGCCAGCCATGGTGAAAGACGATGGGCTGCGCGCTCTTGGAGCCCCAGTCCTTGTAGAAGATCTCGGTGCCGTCCTTTGTGGTGATCGTGCTCATATCTCTTCTCCGTTGTGTTTTTCGGGGCGCCGGATCAGCGCTCGATGTGGACAAGGTAGGCTCTCGCGGGCATTGTGACGCTTGGCGGAACCGACATCAAGCGGGGCAAAACTGACATAGTGGCCATGCAGCGGAAAATCGTCGCGGAAATCGGGCTGGTGATTTATCCGGATGCACAGCTTGCGGCCGTGCATGGCCTCACCGATCTGTTTCGCATTGCCGGCGACATGAGTGCGGCACGCCACCACGACAGCGCGCCGGCAATCCGCGTTACCCATTGGCAGCAGGTGCAAAACTCAGGAGTCGGTTGCGTTTACGACAGCCATCCGGGCACGCCCCATCGTCCGAGCCACCTCATCGCACCACCCAGCCTGGTGATGCCGGGCAGGATGCAATCCATGCGCGGCTTCGCGACATGGCTGGCCGAGCGCCATTCCGCAGGGACGACGCTGTGTTCCGTTTGCGCCGGCGCATTCCTGCTCGGCGAAACGGGGTTGCTCGAAGGACGCGAGGCCACAACGCATTGGGCTTTCGCCGATGCTCTTGCGGAGAAGTTTCCCACCATCAAGTTGGATGTCGATCGCATGGTGATCGATGATGGCGATATCATCACGGCAGGCGGCATCCTGGCATGGACCGACCTCGGCCTGACGCTGGTCGAGAGGCTGCTCGGGCCGAGTGTCATGCTGGAAACGGCCCGCTTCCTGCTGATCGATCCGCCTGGGCGGGCTCAGCGCCCCTACAATCATTTCGTACCGCGCCTCGACCATGGCGACGCCGCCATCCTGCGCGCCCAGCACTGGTTGCAGGCGAATGGCGCGAAGAACCAATCCATCGCGCAGTTGGCCGCCGTGGCAAAGCTCGAGGAACGCACGTTCCTGCGGCGGTTCCGGAACGCGACGGGACTAAGGCCCACCGAATACGCCCAGCAGATCCGCATCGCGAAGGCACGCGAGGCACTCGAACTCAGCCGGCGGCCGATCGAGCAGATCGCCTGGGAAGTCGGCTACGGCGACCCGTCCGCCTTCCGCAAGCTGTTCCAGCGCATCACCGGCCTTGCACCGGCCGATTACAGGCGTCGTTTCGGGACTGCCGTGCAGGTCGGATAAGTTCCGAACCTAGCCGAAGATGAGCGACTGATGTGCCCCGACGCCGGCCATCGCGCCGCCGGCCACCGCGAGCGCCACGCTGTGCATGGAGCGCGCCATGTCGCCGGCGGCGTATACGCCCTTCACGCTGGTCTGCTGCCGGTCGTCGACCTTGACGACCGGGCCGAACATGCCGTCCTCGAAAGCGCAGCCGAGCTGCTCGGCGATAGGGTTCGTCATTGCGGTCTGTGAAGCGACGAACATTCCCTTCAGCGCTCTTGTCGTTCCGTCGGCCAGCGTCACCGTCAGCTCGCCATCGCTGCCTTGCACCTTGCTCAGCGCCGTAGGCTCGAAGCCCACGCCGCGCTTTTGCAGCAACGACATCTGCTCATCGTCGGGCATGAAGGCGCCGTTGCCGAACAGCATGACGGTGCCCCAGTCGGCGACCAGCAGTGCCTTGTGGGTGGACATCGCATCCTGCGCCAGCACGCCGATGGCGCCGCCGCCGAATTCGTAGCCATGGCAATACGGACAGTGCGCGACCGTCTTGCCCCATTGCTCCTGAAGTCCGGGGATCTGCGGCAGCGTGTCGTGCACGCCGGTTGCGAGCACCAGGCGGCTGCCGCTGACGCTGCTGCCGCCGTCCAGCGCGATTTCGAAGCCGTCGTCGGTAGCTCGGGCATCCGTCGCCAGGCAGGTTGCCAATCCGGCGGTCGGATAGGCGGCGAACTGCCGCCGCGCATCGTCGAGGATCGCCTGGGGCGCCCTGCCGTCATGGCCGAGGAATCCGTGCGAATGTTCGGCAAAGCGGTTGCGCGGCTGGCCGCCGTCGATGACCAGCACCTTCCGCCGTGCCCGCACTGCCTGCAGCGCGGCGGAAAGCCCGGCAAAACTACCGCCGACAACGATGACGTCATACTGCATGGCTACTCACTCCAATTTTCTCGAAACGTTTGCGGTAGTCGGCGGCGATATCCGCCAGTGTGATGGAAGAGAGCTTTTCGGCGAGCAGCTTCTCCGCCTGCTGCCGGAACTCATCCAGCGCGGCGATGACCGCCTGCTCGACCAGGCAGCCGGGGCTTTCCGGCTCGGTGCTGAAGGGCAGCAGCGATTCGCCGAGTGCCGCACTCACCTCGGCCAGCGTGATCTCTTCGGGCGGCCTCGCCAGTTGCCAGCCGCCGCCGTGGCCGCGCGTCGACGTGACGATGCCGGCGTCGCGCAGGCCGGCGATCGTGCGCCGCACGACTACCGCATTGGTGTGGATGAAGGAGGCCAGATGCTGCGAGGTCAGCGACCGGTCGTCGGTCTCGGCCATGTGCGTCAGCACATGCAGCGCGGAGGAAAGGCGGCTGTTGCGTTTCATGTAACTTATTTAGTTACGAATTGTATGCCGTCAAGATCGGGGTTCTCAGATTTGACCACCAAATCCCGCGCACCGTTTAAGCCTGCTTCCCAATCGAGGCTCCGGCGTGTTTAGTCCCGGCATGGCGTTCACCATCAGGCAGCTGCAATATTTCGTCGCCGTGGCCGAGCAGGGCACGGTCTCGCGTGCCGCCCAGAACCTGTCGATATCGCAATCGTCGGTAACCGAGGCGGTGCGGGAGCTGGAGACCGATCTTGGCGTCGAGCTGTTCGAGCGCCATCCGCGCGGCCTGACTATCACCCACAAGGGCCACCAGTTCCTGCGCCACGCGACCAAGATCCTCGCCGACGTTTCGGACGCCAGGCGCAGCTTTTTCGGCGACCGGGCGGCGACCACCGGCCGTCTGCAACTCGGCGTCACCTCGCTGGTTGCCGGTTATGTGCTGTCCGATCTCCTCGCCCGCTACCGCCGCGCCCATCCGGCGGTCGAGGTCTCGGCGATCGAGGACAATGGCGATTACCTCGAGCATCTGCTGGTCGGCGGCAAGCTGGATGTCGCCGTGATGGTCACCTCCAACCTGCGCGACCGCATGGCGCTGCAATCCGAAATCCTCGAGGTTTCTGCCTATCGCCTGTGGCTGCCGCTCGGCCACCCGCTGGCGGCGGCGGAGATCATCGGCATCGGCGACATCGCGGGGGAGCAACTCATCATGCTCACCGTCGATGAGATCGAGGAGAACACCGGCAAGCTTTTGTCAGCCATCGGCGCCAAGCCGCATGTCGCCTTCCGCACCCGTTCCGTGGAAGCGGTGCGCAGCCTTGTCGCCACCGGCGCCGGCGTGGCGCTGTTGCCCGACCTCGTCTACCGCCCATGGTCGCTGGAAGGCGACCGCATCGAGTCGCGCGATGTCTCCGGTTCGCTGCCGGTGGTGCAGGTCGGCATGGTCTGGCGCCGCGGTTCCGGCCTGCCCCAGGCGGCGCGCGATTTCATCGGCATCGCGCAGTCGCAGCGCACGGTGCGGCAACGCTGACGGAAGAAGGCAGACGCGCTTCCGGGCGGCCGAACGGGCTAGCGGTTTTCGCCACACGATCGACTAGTTCTACCCACGTCGCTCCCGCGTATGCGTCCGTATGAACAGTATCGGAAAAACCGATATCGCCCTTCTGATAAATGAATTTGCGAATGCTCCGATTTCGGCACACCTTGCGATCAGGGAACCAAGCCGCCGGTTCGATGCGGCCCCTCAAATGGGAGAGTCAACATGAAGTCGTTTCTGAAATCCTTTACGGCCATGGCGCTTGCATTGAGCTTTTCCGGGCAGGCGGCGGCGCAGCTGAAAGAGATCGGCGCCGGTGAAGGCCAGGTCAACATCATCGCCTGGGCCGGCTATATCGAGCGCGGCGAGACCGACAAGAATTACGACTGGGTCACGGAATTCGAGAAGGCGACCTCCTGCAAGGTCAATGTGAAGACGGCGGCGACGTCCGACGAAATGGTCGCGCTGATGAACGAGGGCGGTTTCGACCTGGTCACCGCGTCTGGCGACGCCTCGCTGCGCCTCATCGCCGGCAAGCGCGTGCAGCCGATCAACACCGATCTCATCAAGAGCTGGTCGACCATCGACGAGCGCATCCAGAATGCAGCCTGGCACACGGTGGACGGCGTCCACTACGGCACGCCCTATGTATGGGGCGCCAACGTCCTGATGTACAACACCGACGTCTTCAAGGAAGCGCCGAAGAGCTGGAACGTCGTGTTCGAGCCGATGGATCTGCCGGACGGCAAGCCCAATGCGGGCCGCGTGCAGGCTTATGACGGTGCCATCTACATTGCGGATGCCGCGCTCTATCTGATGAAGCACAAGCCGGAACTCGGCATCAAGGACCCTTACGAGCTCAATGAAGATCAGTACAAGGCGGCGCTCGAACTGCTGCGCGGCCAGCGCAAGCTGATCGGCCGCTATTGGCACGATGCATTCATCCAGATGGACGATTTCAAGAATGAGGGCATCGCCGCCTCGGGTTCATGGCCGTTCATGGTCAACGTGTTGAAGGCCGAGAAGGCCAAGGTCGGTTCGACCTTCCCGGAAGAGGGCATTACTGGCTGGGCCGATACGACCATGCTGCATGTCGACGCGGCCAATCCCAACTGCGCCTATATGTGGATGGAACACTCCCTGTCGCCAAAGGTGCAGGGCGACGTCTCGGCCTGGTTCGGCACTGTCCCCTCGGTGCCGGCAGCCTGCAAGGGCAATGCGCTGTTGACCGACGAAGGCTGCAAGGCCAACGGCTACGAGAATTTCGAGCAGATCAAGTTCTGGCGCACGCCGACGGCGAAATGCGCCACCCAGAACGACCAGTGCGTGCCGTACTACCGCTGGGTCTCCGATTACATCGGCGTCATCGGCGGTCGGTGAAGTTAGCCGGCTAGATGAGGCATTCTGGGCGGAATATATTCCATCCAAACACCCCTCATCCGACCTCGCTTTGCTCGGCCACCTTCTCCCACAAGGGGAGAAGGCAAGGCGTGAGCAACCGGCAGCGCTCCCCCTTCTCCCCTTGTGGGAGAAGGTGTCGCCGTTAGGCGACGGATGAGGGGTACTGTCGCGTTGTACTCGTCGACCTAGGCACGGAACTCATGACCTCTGCCGTATCCTTCAGGAAAGTCTCCCGCCACTTCGGCTCGGTGCGTGCCGTCGACGCCGTCGATCTCGACATCGTGCCGGGCGAATTCTTCGCCATGCTCGGTCCTTCCGGTTCAGGCAAGACGACCTGTCTCAGGCTGATTGCCGGGTTCGAGCAGCCGACCGCCGGCGAGATCCGGATCTTCGACGAAAAGGCCGACGGCGTCCCGCCCTATCGGCGCAACGTCAACACCGTCTTCCAGGACTATGCGCTGTTCCCGCATCTCAACGTGCTCGACAACGTGGCCTACGGGCTGATGGTGAAGGGCATCGGCAAGGCCGAGCGCAGGCGGGCGGCGGAGGAAACGCTGACGCTTGTCAAGCTGCCGGGCTATGGCGCGCGCAAGCCGGGCCAGCTTTCGGGCGGCCAGCGTCAGCGCGTCGCGCTGGCACGCGCGCTGGTCAACAAGCCGAAGGTGCTTTTGCTCGACGAACCGCTCGGCGCGCTCGACCTCAAGCTGCGCGAGCAGATGCAGGAGGAGTTGAAGGCGCTGCAGCGCCGGCTCGGCATCACCTTCGTCTTCGTCACGCATGACCAGGGCGAGGCGCTGTCGATGGCCGACCGCGTCGCCGTCTTCAACGACGGCAGGATCATGCAGGTCGGCACGCCGTCCGAAATCTACGAGCGCCCGCAATCGCGTTTCGTCGCCGATTTCGTCGGTTCGTCGAATGTCCTGCCACCCGATTTCGTGCAGCGCTATTCCGGTCAGCGGCGCTGGGGCAGCCTGCGGCCGGAATCGATCCGCATCGGCCGCAATGTGAGTGGCGATGGCGTCGCGGCGAAGCTCGTTTCCGCCAGCTATCTCGGCGCCACCACCAGGCTCGCACTCGACGCCGAGGGCCTGCGCCTGCACGCCACCGTGCCCTCCGGCGCAGCACTGCCGCCCGAGGGCGAGACGGTGACGCTCACCTTCAACCGCGAGCACCTGCACCTGATGGAGGAGGGGGCGTGATGGGCGCGGCTCTTAACAGCCGGAGACGTGGTGCTCTACGTTGCCCCCCTCTGTCCTGCCGGACATCTCCCCCACAAGGGGGGAGATTGCCTGTTATAAGCGGTTTTGCCAATCTCCAGCACTTCAGAATGGGCCGCGAACAAAGCGGCCGGCCAATCTCCCCCCTTGTGGGGGAGATGTCCGGCAGGACAGAGGGGGGCGCGAAGGAACCCGGCCTCTACTGCGAAGAGGCGCCCGCCTCATGACCGACGCCGTCCTCTCCGCCCGTCCCGTGCCCGCCATCCTGCCGCGCCGCGGCGGCTTCTTCGGCAATCTGTCCGACATCCTCTGGCGCAACCCGAAGCTGCTGCTCTTCCTGATGCTGGCGCCGCCCGTGCTCTGGCTCGGCGTCGTCTATCTCGGTTCGCTTTTCGCGCTTCTGCTGCAGAGCTTCTTTTCGATCGACGAGTTCTCCGGCCTCATCAATCGCGACTTCACGCTGAAGACCTATGGCGAGTTGCTGCTGCCCTCCAATATGGACATCATCATCCGCACCGTGGCGATGGCGGCGATCGTCACCCTTGCCTCGGCGGTGATCGCCTTCCCGATCGCCTATTACGCGGCGCGTTATGCGCGGGGCAAATGGAAGGTGTTGTTCTACCTCGGCATCATGCTGCCTCTGTGGTCGAGCTACCTGGTCAAGATCTACGCCTGGAAGCTGATCCTCGCCAAGGAGGGCATCCTCACCTGGCTGCTCGGCAAGCTGCATCTCAACTGGCTGCTCGACGCCTGGCTGTCGCTGCCGGTGGTCGGCGGCAATTCCCTGTCGGTCTCCTTCACCGGCACCTTCATCGTCTTCGTCTATGTCTGGCTGCCGTTCATGATCCTGCCGATCCAGGCGGCTTTGGAGCGCGTCCCGGCAAATCTCGTCGAAGCCTCGTCGGACCTCGGCGCCTCGCCGGGCCAGACTTTTCGCAACGTGCTGTTCCCGCTGGCGCTGCCGGGCATTGTCGCCGGCTCGATCTTCACCTTCTCGCTGACACTCGGCGACTACATCATCCCGCAGATCATCGGCACGTCGCGGCTGTTCATCGGCCAGGCCGTCTACGCGCACCAGGGCACCGCCGGCAACATCCCGCTCGCCGCCGCCTTCACCGTGGTGCCGATCGTGGTGATGGGTTTTTACCTGTGGGGAGCGAAGCGCATGGGGGCCTTCGATGCGCTCTAGTTCTCGTTTTCTGACCCCCACCCCTAGCCCCTCCCCTCAAGGGGGAGGGGCACAAGCTGACGTCTCGGTCTGGTGTCAGATACCAACGGTTTTGGACGGCGCGGCGGTTGCAAAATCCCCCTCCCCCTTGAGGGGAGGAGTTGGGGGTGGGGGTAATCTTTATCGAATAGCGCGAGGTGCCACCCATGCGCTCTGACCGCTCACAATCTGCGCCGCTCGGGCTGAAGATTGCCGCAGCCTGCGGCCTGCTGTTCCTGCATCTGCCATTGCTGCTGATCTTCGTCTATGCCTTCACGACGGAGGAAAAGAGCTACCAGTGGCCGCCGCCCGGCTTCACCACGCAATGGTTCGCGGTCACCTGGAGCCGGCCCGATGTCTGGCAGGCGCTGTCGCTTTCGGTGCAGGTCGCGGCGATCTCCACGGCGGTGGCGCTGGTGCTCGGCACGCTGTGCGCGGCAGCCGTCAGCCAGACGCGGTTTTTCGGCCGCGAAACAATCTCGCTGCTGGTCATCCTGCCGATCGCGCTGCCCGGCATTATCACCGGCATCGCGCTGCGCTCGGCCTTCAACCTCGCGGAAATCCCGTTCTCGTTCTGGACGATCGTGCTTGGCCACGCGACCTTCTGCGTCGTGGTCGTCTACAACAACGCGGTGGCGCGTTTTCGCCGCACCTCCGGCTCGCTCATCGAAGCCTCGATGGACCTCGGCGCCGACGGTTTCCAGACCTTTCGCCATGTCATCCTGCCTAACATCGGCACCGCGCTTCTGGCCGGCGGCATGCTCGCCTTCGCGCTGTCGTTCGACGAGGTCATCGTCACCACTTTCACGGCTGGCCAGCAGCAGACCCTGCCGATCTGGATGCTCGAGGAGCTGGTGCGGCCCCGCCAGCGCCCCGTCACCAATGTCGTCGCCATGGTCGTCGTCCTGGTGACGCTGCTGCCGATCCTCGCCGCCTATTACCTCACGCGCGATGGCGACCAGATCGCCGGCGCCGGCAAATAAATCGAGAAAGGGAAGCCCATGGATACCCAAATGCTGATCGGATCGAAATTCGAGAAAGGCGGCGAAGCAGAGGAGCCGATCCTCAATCCGAAGACTGGCGAGACGATCCTGTTGCTTCCCGAAGCCTCCGCTGCGCAGATCGAAATGGCGGTCGCCGCGGCTGAAAAAGCCTTTGTCACCTGGTCGCGCACCACGCCGGCCCAGCGCTCCGGCTACCTGCTGAAGATCGCCGATCGCATCGAGGCCGAGGCGGAGGAGTTTGCCAGGCTCGAGGCGCTGAACTGCGGCAAGCCGATCAATGCGGTGCTCAACGACGAGATCCCGGCGATCGTCGATTGCTACCGCTTTTTCGCTGGCGCCGTGCGCTCGATGCCCGGCGTCGTCGCCGGTGAATATCTGCCGGGCCACACCTCGATGGTCCGCCGCGATCCGATCGGCATCGTCGCCTCCATCGCGCCGTGGAACTATCCGTTGATGATGATGGCGTGGAAGCTGGCGCCGGCGATCGGCGGCGGCAACACGGTGGTGTTCAAGCCGTCCGAGCAGACGCCGCTGACGGCGCTGAAACTTGCGAAAATCCTCGCTGACGTGCTGCCGGAAGGCGTCGTCAATGTCGTGCTCGGCCGCGGCGGCAGCGTCGGCAACACGCTGATCAGCCATCCGAAAATCAACATGATCTCGATCACCGGCGACGTTGCGACCGGCAAGAAGGTGTTGGAGGCCGCTGCCAAGTCGGTGAAGCGCACGCATCTGGAGCTCGGCGGCAAGGCGCCGGTCGTCGTCTTCGACGACGCCGATCTCGACGCGGTGGTCAACGGATTGCGCGCCTTCGGCTACTACAATGCCGGCCAGGATTGCACCGCAGCCTGCCGCATCTATGCCGGCAAGAAGATCTACGACAAGCTCGTCGCAGACCTTTCGACGGCGGTCTCGACCATCAAGTTCAACCAGCCCGACGATACCGAAAACGAGATCGGCCCGCTGATATCGAAGCGCCAGCGCGATCGCGTCGCTTCCTTCGTCGAGCGTGCGTCGGAACTGAAGCACATCGAGATCACCACCGGCGGCAAGCCGGGCGAGGGCAATGGCTTCTTCTACCAGCCGACGGTGGTTGCCGGTGCGCTGCAGGAAGACGAGATCGTGCGCAAGGAGGTGTTCGGCCCGGTCGTTTCGGTCACCCGCTTCTCGGATGTCGACGAAGCGGTGACCTGGGCCAACGACAGCGATTACGGCCTCGCCTCGTCGGTATGGACGAAGGACATTTCCCGCGCCATGGCGACCGCCGCCCGGCTACAATATGGCTGCACCTGGATCAACACGCATTTCATGCTCACCAACGAGATGCCGCATGGCGGGCTGAAGCAGTCCGGCTACGGCAAGGACATGTCGGTCTACGCGCTGGAGGACTACACGGCGGTCAGGCACGTCATGGTGGCGCATGGATAGCACTACCCTTACCTTGTAACTTGAATACGTCCGCATCTGCTAAGGTAGCGGGTGCGGCGGCGGACGGGAGCACGACACACCTCTGGGCGCTCGAGCCCGTGGGAGAGCTTGTGTCGCCGTCCTCCATTC
>NZ_JAOWPT010000009.1 GCF_025753855.1 Mesorhizobium sp. ZC-5 | reverse complement strand
CTCGAATTCGACGCCGACGGCACCATCCAGGTGCAGTTCACAACAATCCGACCAGGCATCTACACATGGTCCGTCCCAGACCTCGCCGACAAAGGCATGAAAGGTACAATCACAATCAAATAGGTGCCTGAAAGTAGAACCTGCAGGACAGAGCCTGGTGCGCTAGATTGATGATCGAATCCGGGAGCCAAGCCACAGTGCAGCATGTGAGAACAGGCGATGGAGCAAATGGCGTGGCGGCGCTCGACGTCTCCACGGTGAGCCATTCCTACGGAGCAAGGCGCGCGCTGAACGACGTGTCGTTCCAGATCGCACCGGCAAGCTTCACCGTATTGCTCGGCCTGAACGGCGCCGGCAAGACGACGCTGTTTTCCCTGATCAGCCATCTCTACGACACGCGGCACGGATCGATCCGCATTTTCGGGCACGACATCCGCCGCGCGCCGGGCGAAGCGCTCAGGCGTCTCGGCATCGTTTTCCAGGCCCGCACGCTCGACCTCGATCTCAGCGTCTACCAGAACCTGTCCTACCATGCCTCCCTGCATGGCATCGGCCGTGCGGAAGCCAGACGGCGCATCGACGCGGTGATGGAAACCGTCGAGATGAGCGGAAAGCTGCACGACAAGGCCCGCAGCCTTTCGGGCGGCCAGATGCGGCGTGTCGAGATCGCCCGCGCGCTGCTGCACCAGCCGCACCTGCTTCTGCTCGACGAGGCGACCGTCGGCCTGGATGTCCAGTCCCGCGCCGGCATTCTCGCCAACATCAGGAGGCTGGTGGCGACCGAAGGCATCAGCGTCTTCTGGGCGACGCACCTGATCGACGAAGTCGGCGATGGCGATCACGTCGTCGTACTGTCGAACGGCAACCTTGTCGCCAAAGGGTACGTCGCGGAAGTGGTTGCGGCGACGGGCGCCAAAACGATTGGCGAGGCCTTTGCCAAATTGAGCGGCAAGACGCCGGCAGCCGGCGAGGAGCCGTTGCCATGACGATGCCGCTGCCGATGGAAACGAACGGAAGCGGCACCCTGCCGCTCAAGGCGCCGGCCTTCGGGCTTGCCAACTATCTGATTTGTCTGAAGGGCGTCCTTGTTCGCGAAGGATTGCGCTTCCTGCACCAGCGCGAGCGCTTCATCTCCTCGCTGGTGCGGCCGCTGCTGTGGTTGTTCATTTTCGCCGCCGGCTTCCGCCAGGTGCTCGGCGTGTCGATCATCCCGCCCTACAAGACCTACGTGCTCTACGAAGTCTACATCACGCCCGGCCTGTGCGGCATGATCCTTTTGTTTTCCGGCATGCAATCGTCGCTGTCGATGGTCTACGACCGCGAGATGGGCAACATGCGCACCCTGCTGATCAGCCCCTTCCCGCGTTGGTTCCTGCTTGTCTCGAAACTGCTGGCCGGCGTCACCGTTTCGATCGCCCAGGTCTATGTGTTCCTCGCGGTGGCCTGGTTCTGGGGCGTCAAGGCGCCGCCGCTCGGCTACCTGATGGTGTTGCCGGCGCTGTTCCTCGGCGGCCTCATGTTGTGTTCGCTGGGCCTGCTCCTGTCGTCGATGATCCGGCAGCTGGAGAATTTCGCGGGCGTCATGAACTTCGTGATCTTCCCGATGTATTTCGCCTCGCCGGCGCTCTATCCGCTGTGGCGTATCCAGGAATCGAGCCCGCTGCTCCACAAGATCTGCTTGGCAAATCCGTTCACCTACGTCGTCGAACTGATCCGCTTCGCCTTCTACGGCCAGATCGACTGGATGTCGCTCGGGGTCGTCGCCGGCTTCACGGTGCTGTTTCTTGGCGGCGCCATCATCGCCTACGATCCATCGCGCGGATTGATGACCCGCAAACAGGACACGGGAGGAAACGCCTGATGAAGTATCCAGTGCTCAGGTCATTCAGGAAGACCCCCAGACTTGCGCTGCTCCTTATCGGATCGGCTTTCATTTGCCAGCTCGCCGATGCTGCGCAGAGCCACGATCCGGACTGGCCCTGTATCCAGCGCAAGGTGCCGGAACTGTCGCTCGGCCAGATCTGGAACGGACCGGAATTGCCGGAAGCGGCCAAGGACTGGCAGAAGGACCCGGATATTTCCGGCCTCGTCACCGAACTTGCGGCGCGGCGTGTGCCAATTGCCGACGCGCAGAAGGAAATCCACGATTTCGCCGCGACCTTGACCGGCGACAAGCCCGACGAGCAATTGACGAAGCTCGTCCAGGGACTGTTCGACCATATGAACGCCGAGCGTTCTCAGGTAATCTCCGGCATCGCCCGCTATGCGCACAATCAGGTCGAACTGGCGAAGCGGCTGCGCAAGGAAGCCTCCGAACTCGACGCGTTGCGGGCAAAGGCGGATGCGAGCGCCACCGAGATCACTGATCGCACCGACAAGCTCAACTGGGAAACCCGGATATTCGATGAGCGCGTGCAGTCGCTGACCTATGTCTGCGAAGTGCCGACGCTGATCGAGCAGCGGCTCTATGCGCTGGCCAAGACGGTGGCTGAAGTGATGAAAAAGGGGCAGTAGGCAGTCGGCAGTCGAAATGCCGTGCGCCAAGCGCGTCCAAACTATTTCCCGAGTGCCGACTGCCGACTGCCGACTGCCCCTTTTTCCGGATAGAGCTTTCCGAACAGCGGCAGATACATCGCACCCTTGCGCATCAGGAAATCGTGGAAGGTCGCCATCGCCGGCGAGATCGCCCGGTCGGTGCGCATGACGGCGAACCATTGGCGGCGGATCGGCATGCCGACCACGTCGAGGATGACTAGGCGGCCGGATTCGACCTCGGAGGCGATGGTGTGGGCCGAGATGAACGCGATGCCGAGCCCGGCCATCACCGCCTGCTTGATGGTTTCGTTGGAACCCATCTCGACACCGGGGTCGTCGAGGCGACCCGGCAATTCGCTCAAGAAAATCTCCAGCGAGATGCGGGTGCCGGAGCCGGGTTCGCGGATGAGGAAATTTTCCTCGGCGATGCGTTCCTTGGAAATATCGCGCAGCCTGGCCAGCGGGTGGTCGGGCGGCGCGATGATGACCAGCGGATGGTCGCCGAAAGCCGTGGCACGCACCGGCACATCCTTAGCCGGCCGCCCCATCAGAGCTATATCGAGATCGTGGTTCTTCAGGTTGGCGATGGTTTCGGCGCGGTTGCCGACGATCAGCCGCATGTCGATGTCGGGATATTCCTTCATGAATGCCGCCATCAGGCTCGGCGCGAAATATTTCGCGGTCGAGACAACGCCGAGCCTGAGGCTACCGGTGCGCACACCCTTGATGGCATCCATCTGGTCTTGGAGCAGGCGCAACCGCTCGTCGATCGCTTGCGCTGCGTCGACGAAGGCCAAGCCTGCGGCAGTGGGACGCATGCCGTCGGCGGTACGGTCGAAGAGCGCCAGGCCGATCTCTTCCTCGACCTGCCGCAACTGGATTGTCACAGCTGGAGGAGAAAGGCCTAACACTTTGGCAGCGTTGACGATTTTGCCGTGATCGATGATCGCCTGCACGGCCTTGAATTGCTTGAAAGTGACGTTACGCATCCAACATAATAAGAATTTTTTACTTCGGTCGTAAAGTTATTAAAATTTACTTATGCAAGATCGCTTGTTCAGATGATCCCGAGCCGGTCAGCCCGTGAGGAGGCGCCCCGGCTCGGGAGGACAAGATGGCAGCGGCGACACTCGATGCGTTCCTGAATTCATATATCGGCGGAGAAGACACTCTGCGCTCCGCCGTGGCCGCGACGATCCATCAGCTCGCCGAAGCCGCGGTCAAGGTCCGCCACACGATCAACCAGGGCGCGCTGGGCGCGGCATTCGCCGGCACTCGCGGCGCCAACAGCGACGGCGACGTGCAGAAGGATCTCGACGTCTACGCCGACGATATCTTCCTCGACGCCATGCGCCATGCGCCGGTCGCCTTCTACGCCTCCGAGGAACTGGAGCAGCCGGTGCTGCTGAACCGCGACGCACCGCTGGCGATCGCTATCGATCCGCTCGACGGATCCTCCAACATCGACACCAATGTTTCGATCGGCACGATTTTCTCCCTCCTCCCTGCAACTGGCGCGCCGGGCGCAAATCCGGCCGCCGTTTTTTTGCAGGCGGGATCGAACCAGCTCGGCGCCGGCTTCTTCATCTACGGCCCGCAACTGGCGTTGGTGCTGTCGCTGGGCAGCGGCACCCATGTCTTCGTGCTCTCCAACCGGCTCGGCGCCTTCGTCCAGGCCTATGAGAGCCGCATCATCCCGGCGCGTGCGCATGAATTCGCCATCAACGCCGCCAATTACCGCCATTGGGACGAGGCGGTCAGGCTCTATGTCGACGATTGCCTGAAGGGCACCGACGGGCCACGCGAGCGCGATTTCAACATGCGCTGGATCGCCTCGCTGGTCGCCGACTGCTACCGCATCCTGATCCGCGGCGGCGTGTTCCTCTACCCCGGCGACCAGCGCAAGGGCTATCACCAGGGCCGGCTGCGGCTGGTCTACGAGGCTAATCCGATCGCCTATCTCGTCGAGCAGGCGGGCGGCGCTGCCACCGACACGGTTTCCCGGATCCTCGACATCGAACCCGAGGGCCTGCACCAGCGAACGCCCGTGGTGTTCGGCTCGTCGCGGGAAGTCCACCGCATCACCCGTTACCACACCGACCCGTCGAGCATCGGCGAGCGGGCGCCGCTATTTTCCAATCGCGGCCTGTTTCGCGCCTGAAGCCCTCATTCTGATCTGAGATCGAGCCCGCCATGTCAGCCAAGCACCCCATCATTTCGATCACCGGCTCATCGGGGGCGGGAACCACTTCGGTGAAACGCATCTTCGAGCTGATCTTCCGCCGCGAAAACATCGAGGCCGCCTTCATCGAGGGCGACGCCTTCCATCGCTACGATCGCGCCGCCATGCGGAAGAAGGTTGCCGAGGAAGAGAAGAACGGCAATCCGAACTTCACCCATTTCAACGTGGCGGCGAACGAACTCGAGACCCTGCAGGAGGTCTTCGAGCAATACGGCCGCAAGGGCACGGGAAAGACCCGCACCTACGTCCACGATGAGGAAGAAGAAAAGCTCTACAAAACGCCGCCCGGCGCCTTCACCGAATGGCGGGATTTCGAGCCGAGCGACCTTTTGTTCTACGAAGGCCTGCATGGCTGCGCCGTGACCGACAAGGTCGACCTCGCCAAGCACGCCGACCTCAAGATCGGCGTCGTGCCGGTGATCAATCTCGAATGGATCCAGAAGATCCACCGCGACCGCACGACGCGCGGCTACTCCACCGAGGCGGTTATGGATGTGATCCTGCGCCGCATGCCCGACTACACGCGCTATATCGTCCCGCAGTTCTCGCTGACCAACATCAACTTCCAGCGCGTGCCGATCGTCGACACTTCGAATCCGTTCATCGCTCGCTGGATCCCCACACCGGACGAATCGATGCTGGTCATCCGCTTCGCCAACCCGCGCGGCATCGATTTTCCCTACCTGCTGTCGATGATCCATGACTCGTTCATGTCGCGGGCGAATTCCATCGTGGTGCCGGGCAACAAGCTGGATCTCGCCATGCAGCTGATCCTGACCCCGCTGATCCTCAATCTGGTCGAACGTAAGCGCCGCGTGTCTTGAAGGAGATGACTATGGTCAACCGTCAAACGCCCCCTCGCCTGGCCTCCGCTTCGAGGAGACCCTCAACAATATCGGTTCGCGTTCAGCGCGCCCTTGAGGTGCTGGCGGAGAGGCTAGCGAACCTCCTCCCCCCGCCGAGTGAGAAGGTGGTGCCGATACGAATCCGGAATGCATCCGCTCATCGCGCGCCCAAGTGGAGGAATTTCTCATGAGCCAGGTCGCCATCAAATCCGCGCCCGAAACCGCCGTTTCCGAACGCGACATGGCCAACGCCATCCGCGCGCTCGCCATGGATTCGGTGCAGAAGGCGAATTCCGGCCATCCCGGCATGCCGATGGGCATGGCCGACGTCGCCACCGTGCTTTTCAACCGCTTCATCGACCTCGACCCGTCGACGCCCGACTGGCCGGACCGCGACCGCTTCGTCCTGTCGGCCGGTCACGGCTCGATGCTGCAGTATGCGTTGCATTACCTGCTCGGCTACGCCGACATGCCGATCGAGGAATTGCAGCGTTTCCGCCAGCTCGGCAGCCGCACGGCCGGGCACCCGGAATATGGCCACGCGCTCGGCATCGAAACGACCACAGGGCCGCTCGGCCAGGGCATCTCGACCGCCGTCGGCATGGCGCTGGCCGAAAGCATGCTGGCCGCGCGGCACGGCGCCGATCTCGTCGATCATTTCACTTACGTGATCGCCGGCGACGGTTGCCTTCAGGAAGGCATTTCGCACGAGGCGATCGACCTTGCCGGACACCTGGGCCTCAGCAAGCTGATCGTCTTCTGGGACGACAATTCGATATCCATCGATGGCCCGACCTCGCTGTCGACCTCGATGGACCAGCCTGCCCGTTTCAAGGCGGCGGGATGGCATGTGCAGTCGGTGGACGGCCATGACATGGAGCAAGTCACCAACGCCATCGAGGCCGCGCATCAATCCGACCGTCCCTCGCTGATCGCCTGCAGGACGGTGATCGGCAAGGGCGCGCCCAACCTCGGCGGCTCGGAGAAGACGCATGGGGCGCCGCTCGGCGACGCCGAGATCGCGGCGACCCGCGACAACATCGGCTGGCCGCACGCACCGTTCGAGGTGCCGGATGAAATCCTCGCGGCCTGGCGCGAAGTGGCGGACCGCGGAAGCGTTGCACGTCACGCATGGGAGCAGCGGTTGGCCGACTCGCCGCAACGCCAGGCTTTTGTGCGAGCGATCGCCGGCAAGTTGCCGGAAGCGGTGTTCGAGGCGCTGGCCGACTTCCGCAAGGAGCATGTGGAGAAGGCCACCAAGGTCGCCACCCGCAAGGCATCCGAAATGGCGCTCGGCGTCATCAACGGCGCCACCGACCTCACCGTCGGCGGCTCCGCCGACCTGACGCACTCGAACCTGACCATCACCAAGGGCATGAACCGCGTCGCGCCTTCCGATTTTGCCGGCAGCTATGTCCACTATGGCATCCGCGAGCACGGGATGGCGGCGGCGATGAACGGCATCGCGCTGCATGGCGGCTTCGTGCCCTACGGCGGCACCTTCCTCTGCTTCGCCGACTATGCGCGCGGCGCCATGCGGCTGTCGGCGCTGATGGGCCAGCGCGTCATCTACGTGATGACCCACGATTCCATCGGCCTCGGCGAAGACGGCCCGACCCATCAGCCGGTCGAGCACCTGGCGATGCTCAGGGCAACGCCCAACCTCAATCTGTTCCGTCCCGCCGACATCATCGAGACGGCGGAATGCTGGGAACTAGCGCTGAAGACCGAGGGCCGGCCGAGCGTGCTGGTGCTGTCACGCCAGAACCTGCCGATGCTGCGGCAGGCACATGTGGACGAAAACCTTTCGTCGCGCGGCGGCTATGTGCTGCGCGAGCCGACCGGACATCGCGCGGTAACGCTGTTGGCCACCGGCTCCGAGGTCGAGATCGCGGTCGCCGCGGCGGAAAGACTGGAGGCCGACCACGCCATCGCCGCAGCCGTCGTCTCGATGCCGTGCTGGGAACTGTTCGAGGAACAGGACGCCGATTACCGCAAGGCCGTCCTCGGCTCGGCACCGCGCGTCGCGGTCGAAGCCGCGGCGCGCCTGGGCTGGGACCGTTGGATCGGCGACAACGGCGCCTTCATCGGCATGACCGGCTTCGGCGCCAGCGCCCCTGCCCCCGACCTTTACCGCCATTTCAACATCACGCCCGAAGCGGTCGCCGATGCGGCCCGCCGGCTGATCATCTGAGAGGACAAGGCCATGGCCCGCATCACACTTCGCCAACTGCTCGACCACGCCGCCGAGCATGGCTACGGCGTGCCGGCGTTCAACATCAACAACATGGAACAGGGCCTCGCCATCATGGAGGCGGCCAAGGCCTGCGACGCGCCGGTGATCATCCAGGCCTCGCGCGGCGCCCGCTCCTACGCCAACGACATCATGCTGGCGAAAATGATCGACGCGCTGGCCGAGATATACCCGCAGATCCCGGTCTGCATGCACCAGGACCACGGCAACAACGAAGCGACCTGCCTGACCGCGATCCGCCACGGCTTCACCTCGGTGATGATGGACGGCTCGCTCGAAGCAGACGCCAAGACGCCGGCGAGCTACGACTACAACGTCGAGATCACCGAACGCGTGGCGTGCATGGCCCACTGGGTCGGTGCGTCGGTGGAAGGCGAACTCGGGGTGCTCGGCTCGCTCGAAAGCGGCCATGGCGAGGCCGAGGACGGCCACGGCGCCGAGGGCGTGCTGTCGCACGACCAGCTTTTGACCGACCCCGACCAGGCTGTCGACTTCGTCGCCCGCACCAGGGTCGACGCATTGGCGATCGCCTGCGGCACCTCGCACGGCGCCTACAAATTTACCCGCAAGCCCGATGGCGACATTCTTGCCATGCGGGTG
The DNA here is from genome assembly GCF_025753855.1 of Mesorhizobium sp. ZC-5. Lineage (GTDB taxonomy): Bacteria > Pseudomonadota > Alphaproteobacteria > Rhizobiales > Rhizobiaceae > Neomesorhizobium. The sequence goes on along the minus strand of NZ_JAOWPT010000009.1, from coordinate 216,366 downwards.
ATCGAGGAGATCAACCGCAAGCTGCCGAACACGCATCTGGTCATGCACGGCTCCTCCTCGGTGCCGCAGGAGTTGCAGGACGTCATCAACAAGTTCGGCGGCGAGATGCCCCAGACCTACGGCGTGCCGGTGGAGGAGATCGAGCGCGGCATCCGCCACGGCGTGCGCAAGGTCAACATCGACACCGACTGCCGCATGGCGATGACCGGCCAGTTCCGCCGCATCGCCACCGAACATCCGAATGAGTTCGACCCGCGCAAATTCCTGAAACCGGCGATGGACGCCATGCGCGACCTCTGCCGCGACAGGCTGGAACGCTTCGGTACCGCCGGCAACGCCTCGAAGATCAAGGTCATCGCGATGGACGAGATGGCCAAACGTTATGCCGCGGGAAAACTCGACCCGCAGATTGCAACCGCAAGGGCCGCCTGAACAACCAGCAGGAGATTTGTCATGAACAAGATGGACACACATACGACCGGAACCCTCAAGGAAGGCAAGGAGCGCTATCGCTCCGGTGTCATCCCTTACAAGCAGATGGGTTACTGGGAGCCGGACTACCGGCCGAAGGACACGGACCTGATAGCGATGTTCCGCATCACGCCGCAGCCTGGTGTCGACCATGAGGAGGCGGCCGCTGCGATCGCAGGCGAAAGCTCAACGGCGACCTGGACCGTGGTGTGGACCGACCGGCTGACCGCCTGTGAACTCTACCGGGCAAAGGCCTATCGTTCCGAACCGGTGCCGAACACCGGGCCCGGCACGAAGACCGAGCAGCAATATTTCGCCTACATCGCCTACGACCTCGACCTGTTCGAGCCCGGCTCGATCGCCAACCTCACGGCATCGATCATCGGCAACGTCTTCGGCTTCAAGGCGGTCAAGGCCTTGCGTCTGGAAGACATGCGCATCCCCGTCGCTTATCTCAAAACCTTCCAGGGCCCGGCGACCGGCATCGTGGTCGAGCGCGAGCGGCTGGACAAGTTCGGCCGGCCGCTGCTCGGCGCCACGACCAAGCCCAAGCTCGGCCTCTCCGGCCGCAACTATGGCCGCGTCGTCTATGAGGCGCTCAAGGGCGGGCTCGATTTCGTCAAGGACGACGAGAACATCAACTCGCAGCCCTTCATGCATTGGCGCGACCGCTTCCTCTACTGCATGGAGGCGGTGAACAAGGCGTCGGCCGCGACCGGCGAGGTCAAGGGCCACTATCTCAACGTCACCGCCGGCACCATGGAGGAGATGTACGAGCGCGCCGAATTCGCCAAGCAGCTCGGCTCGGCGATCATCATGATCGACCTCGTCATCGGCTACACGGCGATCCAGTCGATGGCGAAGTGGGCACGCAGGAACGACATGATCCTGCACCTGCACCGCGCCGGAAACTCGACCTATTCGCGCCAGAAGAACCACGGCATGAATTTCCGCGTCATCTGCAAGTGGATGCGCATGGCCGGCGTCGACCATATCCATGCCGGCACCGTCGTCGGCAAGCTCGAGGGCGACCCGCTGATGATCAAGGGCTTCTACGACACCCTGCGTGAGGAACGCACGGCGAAGAATCTCGAGACCGGGCTGTTCTTCGACCAGGAATGGGCTTCCCTCAACAAGGTGATGCCGGTGGCCTCCGGCGGCATCCATGCCGGGCAGATGCATCAGCTCATCCACTACCTCGGCGAAGACGTGGTGCTGCAGTTCGGTGGCGGCACCATCGGCCATCCGGACGGCATCCAGGCCGGCGCGACGGCCAATCGCGTCGCGCTGGAAGCGATGATTCTCGCTCGCAACGAGGGCCGCGACTATCTGCGCGAAGGGCCGCAGATCCTCGAAGACGCGGCAAAATGGTGCTCGCCGCTGAAGGCTGCGCTGACGACCTGGAAGGACGTGACCTTCAACTACGAATCGACGGACACCGCCGATTTCGTGCCGACCGCCACCCCGAGCTTCTAAGAAGGACCACAGCCATGATGACCAATCCCGGAAACAAGGTCACCCAGGGGCAATTCTCGTTTCTGCCCGACCTGACCGATACGCAGATCTCTGCGCAGATCAAATACGCGCTGAAGAACAACTGGGCCGTGAGCGTCGAATATTCCGACGATCCGCATCCCCGTAATACCTATTGGGAGATGTACGGCAATCCGATGTTCGATCTGAAGGATCCCGCCGGAATCCTGATGGAGGTCAATGCCTGCCGTAAGGCGTTGCCCAATATGTACATCCGCGTCACCGCATTCGATTCCAGCAAGGGCTGGGAAGCGCCGCGCATGTCGTTCATCGTCAACCGGCCGCCGAACGAACCGGGCTTCCGCCTGCTGCGTCAGGAGCGCGACGGCCGCAGTCAGGGTTACACCATCGTTCCCTACGCGACCGATCGGCCGGAAGGCGAGCGATCGTAGCAGCCGTTTGCAACGCTGCTCCAATTGGAGCAGCGTTGCCGGACGGTTCCCAGCAAACAGGAGGGCGCCATGCTGAACAGCCTGGATAAGGCGGCCGTCGGCGACGGTGAAACGGTCGATCTGCAGGAGGAGTTCGAGGCAGCGAGCATCGATGACGTGTTCGACAAGCTGGACCGCGAGCTTGTCGGGCTGAAACCCGTCAAGACACGCATCCGCGAAATCGCAGCACTTCTGCTCGTCGACCGCTTGCGCCGCAAGTTCGGCATTTCCGCCGAAACGCCAACCTTGCACATGAATTTCACCGGCAATCCCGGCACCGGCAAGACCACGGTGGCGCTGCGGATGGCGGAGATCCTGCACCGGCTGGGCTATGTGCGCGAAGGACACCTGGTTTCGGTCACCCGCGACGATCTTGTCGGGCAATATGTCGGCCACACCGCGCCCAAGACGCGTGAAGTGATCAAGCGCGCGATGGGAGGCGTTTTGTTCATCGACGAGGCCTATTATCTCTACAAGCCCGAAAACGAGCGGGACTACGGCCAGGAATCGATCGAGATCCTGTTGCAGTGCATGGAAAACAACCGCGACGATCTCGTCGTCATCCTTGCCGGCTACAAGAACAAGATGGACCGCTTCTTCGAGAGCAATCCGGGCATGCGTTCGCGCATTGCTCACCATCTTGATTTCCCCGACTACAGTCCTCCTGAACTCAAATCGATCGCCGACATAATGCTGGCCGGCCAGAATTACCGGCTGAGCGAAGGTGCGGCGGCAGCACTGGAGGAATATATCCCTCTCAGAATGAAGCTGCCGCACTTCTCCAATGCCCGCTCGATCCGCAACGCGCTCGACCGGGCACGCCTCCGGCAGGCCAATCGCCTGTTCGCCGCGCGGGGCGAAAAGTTGACCAAACTCGACCTGATCACCATAGAGGAGCCGGATATTCGCGGCAGTCGGGTTTTCGTGGAAGGGAAGCTCGACGGCGATCCGGTTGACGGCGCGGTCACTTGAGACGTCGCAATCGGTAAGGCAATGTGACTGGCGAACGCCGTGCAAATAAGGTGAGAACGAGACATGACCTCCCGCAGCATCATCGCGCCCTCAGTCCTGTCGTCGGATTTTTCGCGGCTTGGCGAAGAAGTCGAGGCAGTCGTCGCCGCAGGCGCCGACTGGATCCATCTCGACGTGATGGACGGCCATTTCGTGCCCAACATCACCTTCGGGCCGCAGATCATCAAGTCGATCCGCAACCGTACCGACAAGACCTTCGACTGCCATCTGATGATTACCCCGGCTGATCCGTATCTTGCCGCGTTCGCCGATGCGGGCTGCGACATCATCACGGTGCATGCCGAAGCCGGACCGCATCTCGACCGCTCGCTGCAGGCGATCAGGAATCTCGGCAAGAAGGCCGGCGTCTCGCTCAACCCTTCGACACCCGAAAGCGTCATCGAATATGTACTCGACCGGCTCGATCTCGTGCTGCTGATGACCGTCAATCCGGGTTTCGGCGGCCAGGCCTTCATTCCAGCCGTCATCGAGAAGGTGAAGCGGGTCAAGGCGCTGATCGGCAGCCGGCCGATCGATATCGAGATCGACGGCGGCGTCACGCCTGAAACAGCACCGCTGGTCACCGCCGCCGGCGCCAACGTGCTGGTCGCCGGCTCGGCGGTGTTCAAGGGCGGCGGCACCGAGGCTTACCGCGCCAACATTTCCGCCATCCGCAGCGCCGCCGACGGCGCCATCCGCAAGGCGGCGTAAGGTCCGTTTCAGGAGACGACAATGGCTTCAAACCCACCCGTCTGCGATTTCGGCTGGCCGGCGGTCGACGCCACCTTGCCCGGCGTCGATGGCAAGCAGCATTCCATCCTCGGGCAGGCCGGACCGAACGGCCTGGTCGTGGCCTTCATCTGCAACCACTGCCCCTATGTGAAAGCGGTGATCGCCCGCATCGCGCGCGACGCCGCTGACCTGAAGAAGGAAGGCATCGGCTTCGTCGCCATAAGTTCCAATGACGCCGGCAGCTATCCGGAGGATTCCTTCGACAACATGAAGCTGTTCGCCGCCTCCCACGGGTTTTCCTTCCCCTACCTCTACGACGAGGACCAGAAGGTTGCCGCAGCCTACAAGGCCGCCTGCACGCCGGATTTCTTCGGCTTCAACAGCGACCTGACTTTGCAATATCGCGGCCGGCTCGACGCCTCCCGCAAGGAGGCGGGCGCTGAAAACCTCCGCCGCGACCTCTTCGAGGCGATGAAGCAGGTCGCCCGCACCGGCAACGGACCGCAAGACCAGATCGCCTCCATCGGCTGTTCGATCAAATGGAAGGAACCCGCATGAGCAACGGTGCCGCGACCACATTGCGGATGCCCAAGGCGATCCTGTTCGATCTCGACGGGACGCTCGTCGATTCGGCAGCCGACATCGCCGCCGCCGTCAACGAACTGCTCGCCGGGCGAGGCTTGCCGTCCCTGACGGTTGCGCAGGTCACCGCGATGATCGGCAACGGCGTCGAAAAGCTCCTCGAACGCGCCTTTGCCGCTGTCGGCACGCCCCTTTCGGCGGCCGAGTTCGAGCAGGCCAATCGCGAGATGGCGCCGATCTACCGGCGCCACACGACGCGGCTGACGCGGCTGATGCCGGGCGCGGCGGAAGCACTGGCGCAGTTGCATGTCGCTGGTGTCCGCATGGGCGTGGTGACCAACAAGCCGCAGCTTGCAACCCGCGAGGTGCTGCTGCATTTCGGGATCGCCGAACGGCTTGGCGCTATCGTCGGCGGCGATGCGGTGACGCGCAAGAAGCCGGCCCCGGATGCCTTGCTGCTGGCTCTCGATAGGTTGAAGGTCGAGCCGCAGGATGCGCTGATGGTCGGCGACAGCGTCACCGACGTGGAGGCTGCGCGTGCCGCGAACATGCCAGTGATCATCATCCGGGGCGGTTATACCCAACAGCCGGCTGAACTGCTGGGCGCTGATCTCGTCTGCAACAGCCTGTTGGACCTGCAGGCGGCACTGAACGGGCTGCGCAGCGCCGCATAAGTTTTGTCATGGAGATCTTTGCCCGGGCCGACTGGCCCGGTGCGCGGATCGCGACTGCGATCAAGGGAACTGCTTGAGATAGGCTTCCAGATTGACGATGTCGGTATCGTCCTTGAGCCCGGCAAAAGCCATCTTGGTGCCCTTCACCATGGCCTTCGGGCTGTGCAGGTATTCCTTGAGTTTTGCCTCGTCCCATACCAGGCCGGCTGCGCCGGCATCGATCATCGCCTTGGAATATTTGAAGCCAGGATGCGTGCCCGCAGTCCGGCCGAACAGACCTTTCAGGGACGGCCCGATCTTGTTCTTGTCGTCTTCAACGACATGGCAGGCCTTGCATTTGGCAAAGACTTTTTCCCCGGCCGCCGCGTCCTGGGCCAACGACTGCCCGGCCGACAGGCCCGCTATGGATAAGGCAGCAAAAAATGCGATTACGCGCATGACGTTTCCTCTCGATCGTCTGGGTGCCCTGACGATTTTTTACGCACGCCGATGCATCGACCCGCCGGAATGCGCTTTTGTGCGGGCAAGCGGGCTGTCCGTCATGTGGGTTGCCGGACCGCGGCGCCTGCATGCCGTGTGAAGCTAGACTGGGACCACAGGAAGTCAACGGTACGAAGGGTCACACCGCCCATCGCGCCGTTATTGTTGACGACCTCTGGCGGAAACATTAGCTTTCCCTTGCGGTTTCTCATCGGGCACCTTGAGCTAAACCAGCCACTATCGATCTTATCCTGGGCGAGTCGCGCCGAGGTTGGGATAATCGCCTCAAGGCGTCGAAAGGTGCTGTCATGGACATGGTCGATCTCGTGCTGACGGTTTGCCTGATCGCAAATCCAAGCAGTTGCCGGGACGAACATCTCTATTTCGAAAGCCGCGGCTCGCTGAACCAATGCATGTTCCTCGCGCCTGCGGAGATCGCGAAATGGATTGGCGAACATCCCGGCCGCAAGGTAGTGCGCTGGAAATGCGCCCTTCCGGACCATGGGCGTGATATCTGACCGGCAAACTGGCCCCTGACCCGTCTTTGGGAGGAGACGCGAAAAATGACCATATCCAGACGCGACACGCTCGCAATGATGGCCGCCGGCACGGCCGCTGCCGTTTTTGCACGCGGCTGCCGCGCCTATGCCTCAGCCGGCAAGGCACGCATCGGCGCACTGAAGTTCGGCACGGTGAGCTGGGAACTCGATGCGCTGAAACACCACCGGTTCGACGCGGCGAACGGCTTCGACCTGGAGGTCGTCAATTTCGCCGGCGAGGACGCCACCAATGTCGCCATGCTGGCCGGCGAGATCGACATCATCGTGTCCGACTGGCTGTGGGTTTCGCGCCAGCGCACCGAGGGCAGCGATGTGACGCTGATCCCCTACTCGACCGCCGTCGGCGCCATCATGGTCAAGCAGGAATCGCCGATCAAGTCGGTTCCCGACCTGAAAGCAAGGAAGATCGGTGTTACCGGTGGGCCGCTCGACAAGAGCTGGTTGCTGATTCAAGCCCTGACCAAACGCGACCATGGCTTTGATATCGTTGTAGAAAACGAAATCGTGTTCGGCGCGCCGCCGCTGATTTCCGAAAAGGCCATGCAGGGCGAACTCGATGCCGTCCTGAATTTCTGGCATTTCTGCGCGCGGCTCGAAGCCAACGGGTTTCGCCGGGTGATCAGCGCCAATGATGCCGCCCGGGCGCTTGGCGCTACGGGCGACGTTTCCGCTTTGGGTTATGTCTTTCACGACAAATGGGCGGCCGAAAACCACGAGACGGCATTGGGGTTCGCCAAGGCTTCGGCGGCGGCCAAGGACTTACTGGCCAAATCCGACGAGGAATGGCTGCGCCTCGCGCCGCTGATGAAGGCAGAAGGCAAGGAACTCGAAGTGCTGCGCGACCGCTATCGCGAAGGCATTCCGAGGCGTGGGGCAGCCGAAGAGCAGGCCGATGCCGCAAAGCTCTATGGCATCCTGGCTGAGATCGGCGGCGAGAAGCTCGTCGGTTCCGCCACCGAAATGGCGCCTGGCACGTTCTGGCCGGATCTGGCGAAATGAACCAGCCAGACGGCACCGGGACGCCGGCGCATCGCCCGACGTCGAGCCTTGCTCCTGCCCTGCCCGCGCTGACGGTGATCGCGTCGCTGCTCGGCTTGCTTGTCCTTTGGAGCCTCGCCGCCACGCTGTGGCCGAGCCGTGCCTTTCCGCCGCCGCAAGCCGTGTGGCAGGTGCTGGTGCAGGATGGCGCCAGCGGTGAGCTCCCCTACCATCTCGGCGTGACGCTGGCCCGCGTTGCCGCGTCCTTCGTCGTCGCCATGGTGCTCGGATCGGTGATCGGCGTGCTGCTCGGCAGCTACCGCCGCGCGGATCGCTTCTTCAATCCCTGGGTGATCCTGTTTCTCAACATTCCGGCGCTGGTCATCATCGTTCTGGCCTATATCTGGTTCGGGCTGAACGAGGCGGCGGCAATCGGCGCGGTCGCCGTCAACAAGATCCCCAATGTCGTCGTTACCATGCGCGAAGGCGCCCGCGCCTTCGATCCGCGCTATGCCGAAATGGCGACGATCTACCGCTTCAGCCCGCTCGACCGGCTGCGCCATGTCATCCTGCCCCAGTTGCAGCCTTACATCGCCGCGGCTTCCCGCTCCGGCATCGCGCTGATCTGGAAGATCGTTCTGGTGGTGGAACTGCTCGGCCGCTCCAACGGCGTCGGCTTCCAGATCTATCTCTATTTCCAGCTTTTCGACGTTGCCGCTATCCTTGCCTACACACTGGCCTTCGTCGCCGTGATGCTGGTTATCGAACTCCTTCTGGTGCAGCCCCTTGAACGACATGCAACCCGTTGGCGCCGGCGTCCCGCTTAGGGTCGACATCGCCGAGAAGACTTTCAAATCCGCTGAAGGCGTCTCGGTGACGGCGCTGAAAGAGCTGTCCTTCGAGGTGCGGCAAGGCGAATTCGCCTGCTTGCTCGGACCGTCGGGTTGCGGCAAGTCGACGACACTGCGCATCCTTCTCGGCCTCGATCGCGATTTTCAAGGTTCTTTCCAGATGCCGGTCGGCGGCGGAAACCGCACCGCCGTGGTGTTCCAGGAACCGACGCTGCTGCCTTGGCGTACTGTCGAGCAGAACGTGCGGCTGGCTTTGCCAAAAGACATGCGTGGCGTCGACCTCGACAGGCTGTTCAAGACGCTCGGCCTTTCCGACATGCGCACGCTGTTCCCGTCCGAACTGTCACTCGGGCTGGCGCGCCGGGCAGCACTTGCCCGGGCGTTCGCCACCGAACCGGCGGTGCTTTTCCTCGACGAGCCATTCGTCTCGCTCGACGAGCAGACGGCCGAACGGCTGCGCCACCTGCTGCTCAGCGTATGGTCGGCGCGGCCGACGACGGCACTGATGGTCACCCACAATCTGCGCGAGGCTATGATGCTGTCGGACCGCATCATCGTTCTGTCGCCGCGACCGGCGCATGTGATCGGCTATTTCGACGTCAGGCTGCCCAGGCACTATCGCAATCCACAGGTGATGAGCGATCTTCTGCGCTCATTTCACCAGAAGTTCCCCGGCGCGGTTTGAGGCGGAGCGAGCGATGCCCACCGATCTTTTCCGCCGCAGACTGATCAAGGGTTTCGCCTGCATCGGGGCCGGCGCCGCCGTGCTTCCCTGCTGCCTCAGTCATGCGTCGTATGCGGCCGGTACGGGAGCAAAATTCGCCCTTAAAGAAGTAGCCGACGGCGTCTACGCCTTCGGCGGGGTCAATGAGCTGATGACCGACGCCAACCAGGGCGCCATCTGCAATGTCGGGCTGGTGGTCGGCGATGAAGCGGCGGCGGCCGTCGACAGCGGCGGCAGCATGGTCGAGGCACGCGCCTTCCTCGCGGCGATAAAGGAGGTCACCGACAAACCGGTCCGATATCTCGTCAACACCCACATGCATCCCGACCACATCTTCGGCAACGCAGCGTTTCGCGACATCGGCGCCACCATCGTCGGCCACCGCAATTTGCCGCGCGCACTGGCGGCCCGCGGCGATTTCTACCTGCAAAGTTATCACCGCCAGATCGGCGACGCGTTGATGCAAGGCATCGAGATCGTGCCACCAACGCAGACGGTCGACGATCGGCTGGAACTCGATCTCGGCGGTCGCAAACTGGAACTGCGCGCCTGGAAGGCCGCGCACACCGACAACGATCTCACCGCCTACGACCCGGCAACACGGACGTTTTTTGCCGGCGACCTCGTGTTCATGGGCCATCTGCCGACGCTTGACGGCTCGCTGCTCGGCTGGATGCGACAGCTCGACGAACTAGCGGCTATCGACGCCGCCGTCACCGTGCCCGGCCACGGACCGGTGCCATCGGCATGGCCGCAGGCACTGGAGGACGAGAGGCGGTATTTCGAGGTGCTGGCAGGCGACCTCCGCAAGGCGATCGCCGACGGTGTTCCGCTCGACAAGGCGGTGCAGACCGCCGGGCTTGGCGAACGCGGCAACTGGGCGCTGTTTGACGACTACAATGGGCGCAACGCCACCGCCGCCTATGCCGAGCTGGAGTGGGAGTAGCAGGGAGCGGGTTCACGAGAGCGTAATTTGCCAACCTTCGCGCGAAGGATTATGGGTAATCCAGCCTGGGCACCACCTTTCACATCGGTGGAGGCAATGAACATGAAGAGCCAAGCTCTCACGAACCGGCGCTGGTTCTCGCCGATATCCTATTCTTTGGCCATCGCTGCCGTCGCCTTCGCGCTGCTCGGTGGATCGACGGATATCGCCGGCGCCCAACAGACCATGGCCTCCTCGGACAAGATCTGGGCCAGTTTCAAGGGCGACGTTTTCGGCGAGCGGCAGATCATATCGGACACCGGCCTGGTCAGGATCGAAGCGCCCAAGCGCGCGCAGGACGCCGCACTTGTTCCCGTCGACATCTACATTGACCCCGCCAAGGCGCCGGACGGCGTAAAGGCGGTGACGCTGATCATCGACGTCAACCCGGCGCCGCTGGCGGCGACCTTCACGCTCGGCAAGGATGCGGGCGTCACCCATATTTCGACGCGCGTACGCGTCAATGACTATTCATGGCTGCGTGCCATTGCCGAAACCGGCAGCGGCCAGCTCCACATGACGCAGACCTTCGTCAAGGCGTCGGGAGGCTGTTCGGCTCCGGCGGTCAAGAACACCGACGAAGCAATGGCGTCGATGGGCAAGATGAAGCTCAGGCAATTTCCCGAGCCGGCGATGAGCCAGGTGCAGGAACTGCAGTTGATGATCCGGCACCCCAACAATTCGGGATTTCAGCGCGACCCTATCACCCAGTACTTCATCCCGGCGCATTTCGTCCAGAAACTGTCTATTTCGCAGGATGACAAGCTGATCCTCGCCATGGAGGGCGGCATCTCGATCTCCGAGGATCCCAACTTCCGCTTCGACTTCAAGGCCAATGGCCCCGGCGAGATCAAGGTCGAGGCGACCGACACCGACGGAAAGGTGTTCCAGGATCAATGGCCGCTGGAAGCCGCGGGGCTCTGATTGGTGCGTCCTTCGAGGCTCGCCGTCAGTCTTACAGCAAATCTTCGAGGGCGAGCTTGCACCTCAGCATGAGGGCCGTTGGTGCCACCGCCAACCCTGCGATGTCGGCGACTATTGATACGTTGCTGAAGGACACACGATATTAGAAGCAGCGTATCTCGGCTTCCGCCTGGGCGCGCTTCAGCTCGCTGCCGGCGGCCTTGGCGGGCGCGCTCTCGCGGAACAGCCCGCTCTTTTCACCCGTCGTCTGCGACATGCGCTTGAACGTCTCGGCGGTGACGTAGTGGTCGTACGGGATGATCGACGCGATGACGTCGATCGAGCACGAACAACGCTCCAGCATGTCGCGTGTCTGGCCGTTGGAGCGCATGCAGCCGAGCACGTATTCGGCGAGCGTCGCTGTAGGGTAGTGCGCGGCCGCCTGGGCGGCGGCATTCTGTGGGGCGGCGAGCGCAAGGCTCAGAATCGCGCCGGCAATCGATCCTCTCATGATCAAACCTCCATTTCGGCCCAGTTGGCGACAAACAAACGGGACAGTCAACTTGCCATATAGGACCAAAGGAGGATGATGGAGCGAGGCTTCCGAAACGCGATTTGGCCACCTCGTTCCGCCTTTTTTTCCGCGCAGTTGCACCACCGAAAACCTGCATGGCGCAGACGTCGTTCCGTATCGTCATGTCGTAATCGGGGGGAACGCAAACCGCCAGAGCTGTGTTGAATCAAACAATAATAATAAGCCTTTAGATTCGAGAATAAATACATGCCTGACTTGCTTTCAAGTTTCCGCAGCCATTTCACGAGACTTCATCACCAAGCAAGCATGCCGTTTTTTGAGGGATTATTTGTATTATTTTGCGGCGCACTATTTGTTTGCTGCAACGCACAAAGAAAGGGGCGTTTTTGCTTGCACCCCGGTTTTTAATGACATAGCCTTTCCCTGTTTCCGGCTTCAAAGGGCGTCACCGTCATAGGGAGCGGCGACTGTCTTTCGTAGGCCAAGTGGGTGGGCAGTAATGGTGCCCTCTGCTCATCTGGCTTAGGTCGTGACACGCTGCCGGAAATACTTCCCACCACATGAATCGCTTGGGCAAGCCCTTGTGGGCTCAACGGTCGATTCCTGATTGTGAACCCCGGGAGGATATCGAATGCGTGTACTCAAAAATACCATCTACAGCCTATCGACCGCGGCGTTGCTCACATGCGCCACGGCTTACGGAGTATCGGCCAACGACGATCTGCAGAAACTTGCTTCCGACCCCAAGAACTGGGCAATGCCGACGGGCGATTATGCCAACACCCGTTATTCGAACCTTGATCAGATCACCAAGGACAATGTGAAGGATCTGCAGGTCAAGTGGACGTTCTCCACTGGCGTGCTGCGCGGCCATGAAGGCGGCCCGCTTGTGATCGGCGACGTGATGTATGTGCACACGCCGTTCCCCAATATCGTCTATGCGCTCGATCTCAACAATGACGGCAAGATCCTCTGGAAATACGAACCGAAGCAGGATCCGAACGTTATTCCGATCATGTGCTGCGACACGGTCAATCGCGGCGTTGCCTATGGCGACGGCAAGATCATCCTCAACCAGGCCGATACGATGGTCACGGCGCTCGACGCCAAGACCGGCAAGGTCGTCTGGTCGATCAAGAACGGCGAACAGACCGACGGCGGCAAGGGCGAATCCGGAACTCATGCTCCGATCGTCGTCAAGGACAAGGTCATCGTCGGCATCTCGGGCGGTGAATTCGGCGTTCGTGGCTGGGTCGCGGCCTACAACCTGAAGGACGGCTCGCTGGCCTGGAAGGGCTATTCGATGGGTCCCGACGCCGACACGCTGATGGACCCCGAGAAGACCACCCATCTCGGCAAGCCGGTCGGCAAGGACTCCGGCATCGGCACCTGGGAAGGCGATCAGTGGAAAACCGGCGGCGGCGCGACCTGGGGCTGGTATGCCTACGATCCGAAGTCGAACCTGGTGTTCTACGGCAGCGGCAATCCATCGACCTGGAACCCTGTTCAGCGCCCGGGTGACAACCGCTGGTCGATGACCATATTCGCACGCGATGCGGATACCGGCATGACCAAGTGGGTCTATCAGATGACCCCGCACGACGAATGGGACTATGACGGCGTCAACGAGATGATCCTCGTCGACGGCATGGACGTCAACGGTGCCAAGCACGACGTGCTCGTCCACTTCGACCGCAACGGCTTCGCCTATACGATGGACCGTAATTCGGGCGAACTTCTCGTCGCCAAGAAATACGACCCGACGGTGAACTGGGCGACCGAAGTCAACATGGACAAGGACAGCGACCAGTATGGCCGTCCGCAGGTCGTGGCCCAGTATTCGACCCAGCAGAACGGCGAAGACGTCAACTCGACCGGCATCTGCCCGGCCGCGTTGGGAACCAAGGACCAGCAGCCGGCAGCTTACTCGCCGAAAACCGGTCTGTTCTATGTGCCGACGAACCACGTCTGCATGGACTATGAGCCATACAAGGTAAGCTATACGGCCGGCCAGCCTTACGTCGGCGCGACCGTGTCGATGTATCCCACACCGAACAGCCATGGCGGCATGGGCAACTTCATCGCCTGGGACGCCGCCAAGGGTGAAATCGTCTGGTCGGTGCCGGAGCAGTTCTCCGTATGGTCCGGCGCGTTGGCGACAGCCGGCGACGTCGTGTTCTACGGAACGCTGGAAGGCTACATCAAGGCGGTCGGCCCTGACGGCAAGGAACTCTACAAGTTCAAGACCCCGTCCGGCATCATCGGCAACATCAACACGTACGAACATGGCGGCAAGCAATACATCGCCGTCCTGTCGGGTGTTGGCGGCTGGGCCGGCATCGGTCTCGCCGGCGGGTTGCTTGCGCCTGAGAACGCTGCGGCCTGGCAGACTGCGGTGGCCGGCGAACGGGCCCCGGGCGAAGAGGCGGCTTCCGTCTCGACGGCCGGCCTCGGAGCGGTCGGTGGCTACGCGGCACTCGCCGACTACACGACGTTGGGCGGACAGCTCACCGTCTTTGCGCTCCCGGAATAAACCCGGGAACCATAACTGCGCCGAGGTCTTGTAAAAGACGGCAGGCTTGAGAGAAACGAGAGCCCGGACACCCGGCACACCCGACCCGGGCTCTCGATTTCGCCGCGCAATCACAACGCACTGTCAACGCCGCATCGCGACAGCAACGCTGGGTCCGTGGCGAATGGAAAGAGGTTACGCATGTCCCTTCGGAAAACAGTTTCGGTTCTTGCCCTGGTTTGTCTCCCGCTGACAGGCGCCGGTTTGGCCTATGCGCAAGACACCAAGGAAAAGGCCGCCGCAGTAACGGAAGAGGACGGCAAGTGGTTCGATGCGGACGGAAATCCGACGTTTAAGATCGAGGCTGACGGCACGGTCGACTGGTACACGTTCAGCGGCTACCGCCGTTATCATTCGGACTGCCATGTCTGCCACGGCCCCGATGGTGTCGGTTCGAGCTACGCCCCCGCCTTGGCAAAATCGATGAAGAACATGGACTACGCCACCTTCCTTTCAGTCGTTGCCGAGGGCCGCAAGAATGTCGGCGGCGGCAAGGAAAGCGTCATGCCTGCCTTCGGCGACAACAAGAACGTTTATTGCTACATGGACGATCTCTACGTCTATCTGCGGGCACGCGCCGTCGAAGCCGCGCCAAGGGGCCGCCCGCCCAAGAAGGCCGACAAGCCACAAGCCGCCAAGGATGCCGAAGCATCCTGCATGGGAGGATGATCGATGCCGGCTCGCAAACGCCGCCGTTTTGACCATATCGCGCCGCTGACGCTGATGCTGGCGCTAGTCCCGGCATCCGCGTTTTCGCAGGGCGCCGGTCTCGGCGCCGCTGGCGAACTGGTCGATCCGGATGTGCTGCGCGTCTGCGCGGACCCTTCCAACATGCCGTTCAGCGACGAAAACGGCAAAGGTTTCGAAAGCAAGCTGGCCGAACTGGTCGCCGAAAAGACCGGCCGCAAGTCGGTCGCCTATACCTGGTTCCCGATGGTCACCGGATTTGTCCGCAACACGCTGGGGGCAAATCGCTGCGATATCATCATGGGTTATGCCCAGGGTGACGAGCTGGTGCAGAACACCAATGCCTATTACCGCTCGACCTACGTGCTGGTCTACAAGAAGGGCGGCAGCCTCGACGGCGTCGAGACGATCGAGGATCCGAAACTCGCCGGCAAGCGCGTCGGCATCGTGCAGAGCACGCCACCCGCCTCGAACATGGCCAAGGCCGACCTGATGAAGACGGCGAAGGTCTATCCGCTGATGGTCGACACGCGCTTTGCCCCGTCGATGGCCGAGGTCATGCTCAAGGATCTGCAGAGCGATTACATCGACGCCGCGATCCTGTGGGGACCGATGGCGGGGTACTACATCAAGGAATCGGGCACCAACCTGACAGCCATTCCGTTGCTGAAGGAAAAGACCGGATCGCGCATGAGCTACCGCATCACCATGGGCGTGCGCCCCTCCGACCAGGAATGGAAGCGCCTCCTCAACAAGGTGATCAAGGAGAACCAGGCCGAGATCAACAGGATCCTGCTCGACTACAATGTGCCGCTGGTCGACGAACAGGATCGGCCGATCACGCAATGATAGCCACCCCGGGCCGGATCGAACCGGCCGGAGGAAACGAGAAACGCCGACGGTAATGAGAGGAAAGGTCACGGTTTTGTTTCTGGCTGCGAGCCTCTTGAGCGCAGTGAAACCTATATGGGCCGGCGAAGTCGCCGAGCCTGCCGGCTACCGCATGGACGAGTATCGTTCGCCGGTACCGAATACTCTGCAGGGCGCCAGGGTGGTGACCACCGAGGAGGCACAGGCGCTGTGGCGGGACAAGAGCGCGGTGTTCTTCGACGTCATGCCGAACGTGCCGAAGCCGGCCAACCTGCCGGCCGGAACGATCTGGCGCGACAAGGTGAGGATCGGCATCGCCGGCAGCGTCTGGCTGCCGAATGTCGGTTACGGCGCGATTACCGAAGAGACCGCGAATTATTTCCGCAACGGCCTCGCGGCGCATGCCAAGACCAAGGCGCAGACGGTGCTGTTCTATTGCATGACCAACTGCTGGATGTCGTGGAACGCCGCCAAGCGGGCGATCGAGTGGGGCTATACCTCCGTCATCTGGTATCCGGCCGGCGCCGATGGGTGGGAGAAGGCCGGCCTGCCGGTCGTCGAGAGCAAACCATACGATGAGGCCACGCAGAAATTGCTACAGTGACTTTGATTTCCCTATTTTCAGTACGTTCTGTTTCATTTGTCCATTTGGACGGGCCGTTGCACAAGGTGCCAAGCAGCGGCCAGGAAAAGGAAAAGATCGGCCTCCGGGCCGGTACAACAGGAGGAATGAATGAAGAAAAGCTGGAAAAAGCCGACCATGTGCCAGGTAGCAGCGGGCATGGAGATTTCACGGTATCTGCCTGCTGAAATTACTCCCAAGAAGTAGGCCGTAAGGCGCGTGCCCCTGGCAACAGGGGCACGCGCTAGCCTGCCCTCATAGATCATGACGAGCCACTTCGCAGGGCACGGGATTCTTTCGGCCGCCGTCGCCATCAGCGAGCCGGAATTTCGCAAGACGGACAATGCCATGCGCGTGAAGATCGTCGGATCAGCGGCCGGCGGCGGATTTCCGCAGTGGAACTGCAATTACCGGCTGAGCCGGGCTGCGCGCGCCGGCGCGGCGGGAGTTCATTCGCGCACACAATCCAGCCTTGCCGCCTCGGCGGATGGAAAGGCCTGGGTGCTGTTCAACGCCTCCCCCGATATCCGCCAGCAAATAGCCGAGACGCCGGAACTTCAGCCTTCCGCCGACGCGCCTTTGCGCTCCAGCCCGATCAAGGCCGTGGTGCTCACCAACGCCGATGTCGACCACATCGCCGGACTGCTCAGCCTGCGCGAGCGCCAGCCTTTTGCGATCTACGCGACGGCGCAGGTGCTGGCAGTACTTGCCGCCAATCCGATTTTCAGCGTGCTGGACCCGGCGATCGTGCCGAGGCGGCAGTTGCGGGACGGTGAATTCGAGATCTCCGATGCCGACGGCACGAAAACCGGCGTTCGCATCGAGGCTTTCGCGGTGCCGGGAAAGGTCGCTCTCTTTCTCGAAGACGCCAGCAAACCCGACGCCAACTACGGGTCGGAAAAAGGCGATACGATCGCCGTCCGCCTCGCCGGCGGTCCCGGGCGCGCATCGCTGTTCTACGTGCCTGGTTGCGCACGGGTCGACGATGAATTGAGACAGCGGCTGGCCGGTGCCGCATGCCTGCTCTTCGATGGGACGGTCTTCACCGACGACGAGATGATGACCGCCGGTGTCGGCCAGAAAACCGGGCAGCGGATGGGGCATCTGGCGATGTCGGGTGAGGCCGGTTCGATCGCCGCGCTTGCCGGTCTCGAGATCGGCCGCCGCATCTTAGTCCACATCAACAACACCAACCCCGTTCTCGACGAGAATTCGCCCGAGCATGCTGCGGTCCGGGCTGCCGGCTGGGAAGTGGCCAATGACGGCATGGAGATCGAACTGTGAGTGATTTCCACGATGCCGCGAAGAATGGCCTCTCGCCCGTGGAATTGGAGGCGGTGCTGCGCCAGGTCGGCGCCGAACGCTACCACAACCGCCACCCCTATCACCATCGGATGACCAGCGGCGACCTGACCAAAGGCGAGATGCAGGCGTGGGCGCTCAACCGCTACTGCTACCAGGCCGTCATTCCGCGCAAGGATGCAACGGTCCTCGCACGAGCCGAGGATCCGGCTTTCCGAGCCGAGTGGCGCAAGCGCATCGAAGACCACGACGGAGACGACGGCTGGAGCGGCGGCATCGCCCGCTGGCTCCACCTCGCCACGTCGCTCGGTCTCGATGCCGACATGGTCAAGAGCGAGCGCCAGGCATTGCCGGCGACACGCTTCGCGGTCGGCGCCTATGTCTCGTTCTGCGCCAATCGTTCGCTGCTCGAAGCCGTCGCCTCGTCGCTGACGGAATTGTTCTCGCCGGTGATCATCGGCGAACGGGTGCCGGCAATGCTGGCAAAATACGATTACATCACCGAAGACACGCTGGCCTATTTCACGAAACGCCCCGACCAGGCGTCACGCGATTCCGACTTCGCGCTGGCTTACGTCAGGCAACATGCCGATACGCCGGAACGGCAGCAGCAGGTAATCAACGCGCTGGTGTTCAAATGTGATATCCTCTGGGCCATGCTTGATGCGCTCCAGCATGCCTATGGCGAAGGCGAGAAAAACGTCCCGCCGGGCGCTTTCCGGCCGGAGGATGCGCGATGATCGCCCTGCGCGAACGCGCCCTGATATCGCTCGACTCGACGCCGTCGCTGCCGAACCATGTCCGCATCCAGTTCGATCCCGTGAGGCAGGCCTATGCGGTGCTGTCGCCGGAACGCGTCTTCTGGCCGAACGAGGTCAGCCTTGCCATCCTCAACCGCTGCGACGGCCGCTCGCCGGTCAGCGCGATCATCTCTTCGCTCGCCACCGAATACGACGCGCCGGAAGATGAAATGACGGGAGACGTGACCGCGTTCCTGCAGGAATGGGCCAACAAACTACTGGTGAGGCCATGAGCGAACCGCTGCTTCCTCCCATCGGCATGCTGGCGGAACTGACCCACCGCTGCCCGCTGCAATGCCCGTACTGTTCGAACCCGACCGAGCTGATGAAGGCCAACCGCGAACTCGACACGGAAACCTGGCTGTATCTGTTCCGCCAGGCCGCCGACCTCGGCGTTCTGCAGGTCCACCTTTCCGGCGGTGAGCCGACCTTGCGCCGCGATCTCGAACAGCTGGTCGCCGGGCTCTCATCGCGCGGCGTCTATACCAACCTCATCACGGCGGGCGTCGGCATCGCCGAAGGCCGCATGCAAGCGCTGGCCGAAGCCGGGCTGGACCACGTGCAATTGAGCTTCCAGGGCGCGCATGCCGAAACGACCGAGCGCATCGGCAACCATCGCGGCGGCCACCAGAAGAAGCTGGAGACGGCGCGGCGCGTGCGCGCAGCCGGCCTCCCGCTCACCATCAACGCGCCGATCCACCGCCACAACATCGAGGAAGTGCCGGATTTCATCGAACTGGCGCTGTCGCTCGGCGCCGAGCGGCTGGAGATCGCCAATGTGCAGTATTCCGGCTGGGCGCTGGTCAACCGCGACGCGCTGATGCCCGACCGCGCCGCCGTGGAGCGCCAAGTGGCGATCGTCGAGGAAGCCCAGGAGCGGCTCACCGGCATCCTCAACATCGACTTCGTCACGCCGGACTATTTCGCCATCTATCCGAAGCCCTGCATGGGCGGCTGGGCGCGTGACGCCTTCATGGTGGCGCCGGACGGCACCGTCCTGCCCTGCCACGCGGCCCACACCATCCGCACGCTGACCTTCGAACGGTTCGGCGATCGCTCGCTGGCAGAAATCTGGACGGACTCGCCGGCCTTCAACGCCTTCCGTGGCACCGACTGGATGCAGGAGCCGTGCCGTGGCTGCGAGCGGCGCGAACTCGACTGGGGCGGCTGCCGCTGCCAGGCGATGGCGATCGCCGGCGACCCGGCGGCGACCGACCCTGCCTGCGTGAAATCGCCGGTGCATGCACGCATGGGCATGCTGATCGAGGATGCGCTGGCCAGCGCCCGCGCCGACCGGGAAAACGGCGGCAGGCCGGAAGAAAGCTTCATCTATCGCCGCATCGCCGCTACAACCCAGCTGGCTTGATTCTCTCAAGCCTCGGAGGTCCTGTGGGCGATACGATTCGTCTTGCCGCCGGCGACACCGCGGCAACCATCGCCGCGCATGGCGCCGAGCCCGTCGCCTGGTCGGTTGGCGGGCGTGATTTGCTATGGCAGGCGGATGCTGCCTGGTGGGATCGCACCAGCCCGATCCTGTTTCCGATCGTCGGCCGAGCACGCAACGGAGAAATCCGCGTCGATGGAGAAAACTATCCGATCGGCGTTCATGGTTTTGCTGCTTCGAGCGATTTTCGGCTCGCGCGCAGGACAGACAATTCCGCGACATTGATCCTTAGCGACGACGAAAATTCGCGAAAAAGCTTCCCTTTTTCGTTCGAACTCGAGGTTGTCTACGAGGTTATCGAGGGCAGTCTGTCGGCGGCATTCACCGTCAGGAATCCGGGCGCGGAACCCCTGCCCTATGCACTCGGCGTGCATCCCGGTTTCCGCTGGCCATTCTCCGGTGCGGGACGCGAGGGCTACCGGGTCGAATTCGAGAAGGAAGAGGAACCGGAAGTGCCGGTGATCACGAGGGATGGGCTGTTCTCGGAGAACAAGCGCGCGGTTCCGCTGGATGGGCGCGTCCTGCCGCTATCCGACGAATTGCTGTCCCGGGAAGCGCTGTGTTTCCTCAACGCAAACAGCCGCTTGCTGCGCTTTGTTGCACCGGACGGCGCCGCCATTTCGATGACCGTCGAGGACTTCCCGCACTTCGCCATATGGAGCAAACGAGGCGCGCCGTTCGTTTCGCTCGAAGCCTGGACCGGCCATGGCGATCCAGACGGTTTCGACGGCGACATTTCGGAAAAGCCGTCGATGCGGCTGCTGGCGCCGGGCGCGGAAGCCCGGCACGCCGTTCGCTTGGGCTACGACAAGGCGGCTTAGGCGCGCGCCTTCTGCCGTCGCTCCGGGAACAGTGCCATCAGCCCTTCCGGGGAAGCCTCGGCGATACCGCGCTCGGTGATCAGGCCGGTAACCAGCCTGGCCGGGGTCACGTCGAAGGCAGGGTTGCCGGCGGGCGTCGCTTCCGGAGAAATGCGCACCTGCGCGATCTCGCCTGCCCTGGTCTTTCCCCAGACGTAGGAAACCTCGTCGCCTGAGCGCTCCTCGATCGGGATTTCCTTCAGCCCATCATGCACGATCCAGTCGATGGTCGGCGACGGCAGGCCGACATAGAACGGCACGCCGTTGTCGTGGGCGGCCAGCGCCTTCAGGTAGGTTCCGATCTTGTTGCAGACATCGCCGTCGGCGGTGGTGCGGTCGGTACCGACGATCACCATGTCGACCTGCCCACGCTGCATCAGATGGCCGCCGGCATTGTCGACGATCAGCGTATGCGGCACGCCATGGCCGGCCATTTCCCAGGCCGTCAGCTGGGCGCCCTGGTTGCGCGGCCGCGTCTCGTCTACATAGACGTGAACCGGAATTCCGGCCTCTACCGCCAGGTAGATAGGCGCGGTGGCGGTGCCGTAGTCGACGGTTGCCAGCCAGCCGGCATTGCAATGGGTCAGGATGTTGACCGGTTCGCCTGACTTTTTCGTGGCGGCGATCTTTTTGATGATTTCGAGGCCGTGCCTGCCGATCGAGCGGTTGAGTTCGATATCCTCGTCGGCGATCTCGGCGGCCTTCCTGTAGGCGGCCTTTCTACGCTCGGCAGCCGGCAGCGGCTTCAGCACCCGCATCATCTCGTCGAGCGCCCAGCGCAGATTGATCGCGGTGGGCCGCGTTTCGTGCAGTTTCTCCCATGCCGCCTGCAAGGCGGCGTCGCTCGGGTCATCGAGCGTCTGGATCGCCATGCCGTAAGCGGCGGTGACGCCGATCAGCGGCGCGCCGCGCACCCACATGTCGCGGATCGCGGTTGCAATGCCATCGACGCTGCCGACCGTCTCTACGCGAAAATCGTGCGGCAGCCAGCGCTGGTCGATCAATTCGACCGAGCGCCCGTCGCCCGCGGGCCAGATCGTGCGGTAATGGCGGTCTCCGACATTCACGACACTGTTTCCCTTTCGATCAGTTCGGCCAAGGCGTTGACCTCGTCAAGGCTGTGGATGGCGTGGCGGTTGACGGCGAGATGGCGGCCGAACTTCAGCGCCTTTGACTCGCATTTAGCGCGCAAATCTTCGTTTTCGATGGTCTCGAAGTCGGCGTTGTGCGCGAGCCCGAGGATGCGGCGATGAATCTCCACGCCGGCGAAGCCCAGCAGGTCGACCCAGATCGAGTGCAGGAAGCGATCGAGCGCCTGTTCGCTGCCGAAAATGTCGCCCTGATCCTCGAACAGGCTGCGGTGGTACAGCATGCCGGTACGCTCGGTGCGCCACAGATGCGAGAACTCGGTGCGGAACACCGCCCACGTCTCGACGACGACACCGAGCAGGTAACTGCGCATCGTATCGCGGCTGCCTGCATTCTCGTGGCCGCGCTGCGAGAAGAAGGACATCCAGAAATTGGCGAGCGCCATGCCGACATCGAAGGCGATCGGCCCGTAGACGGCGAATTCCGGGTCGATGACCCGGGTCTCGGTGTCGGTGACCATGATCGAGCCGGTGTGCAGGTCGCCATGCAGCAGCGTCTCGGCATTGGCGGCGAACAGATGCTTGAGCCGCTGCGCCTCGACCTTGAGGTCGCGGTCGGCGCGCAGCTCGGCCGCCAGGCGATCGAGCTGCGGCGAGGTGTGGCGGTTCATCGGGGCCGCGAAATACGGATCGGTGAAGACCAGGTTCTCGGTGATGTCGCAGAGCTCGGCGTTGTCGGCGAACAGCGCCAGATCTTCCTTGCGGTCGCGCGCCTTCATATGAAGGTCGGAACCGCGGAACAAGGTGCGCGCCATGAACAGCCCGAGATCTCTGGCGATGTTCGGCAGCCGCCGCCCGTCGATCAGCGCCTTGCGCAGAATGATGTGCGGCGAGAGATATTCCATGACGATGAGCGCCTGCTCTTCGTCAAAATGATAGATCTCGGGAACGATCGCGCCCGCGCTAACGCTTTGTTTCCCCGCAATCCCAGACGGAAAACCGGTGACCACTTTTCCTGCTCTAGCCTTCTGGCGGGTCAGTGCGTGATATTCGAAGAAAGAGCGTTTCAGCGGCAGCGGCCAGCTGTCGCCGACGAGCCGGACATAAGGCAGCGCCTGCTTGACGACGGCCGCACCTTCGGCACCCTCGACTATGAAGACCAGGTTGAGATTGCCGTCGCCGACTTCGCGAACTTTCCAGGCGGCCGTGTCCTGGCCGATACGCTCTGTGAGCGCGCGCGTGCCAGCAAGGCGGCCCGGCAGACTTTCGGCCGACAGCGCTTCGAATGACAGCGTTTTTGTCATCTTTCTCCTCCCTGTCTTCCAACTATGCTGCACGCCGCGTCCGGAGCAAGGCAACAAGTTTCCAGCCTCGACCCGGCTGTGTGAAAACTGGCTGCAAGCCTTGCAATATGTTTAGGCGTAACCAGCACTCTGTCAAATGTCAATCGAGTTGACATTTGACGATGTGCTCCATAGCATCCTGTCCGACGGGAGGAACAGATGGGCGAGGAAGCCGTGTTCCGCATAGCGGACCTGAGGAAATCCTTTGGTTCGATTCAGGTGCTTGGCGGTGTCGGCCTCGAGCTGCATTCCGGCGAGGTCACCGTATTGATGGGCGCCAACGGTGCCGGCAAGTCGACGCTGGTCAAGGTCGTCAGTGGCGTCTACAGCCTCGACGCGGGAACGATGATGCTCGACGGCCAATCCTTCAATCCGCAGACGCCCGCCGAAGCGATCCGCGCCGGTGTCGTGACCGTCCACCAGAACATCAATGACGGCGTTGTCGCCGCGCTCGACGTTGCCACCAACCTGACGCTCGACCGTCTGAACGGAGCCGGTGCCTCATTGCTCTTTAATCCGCGCCGGATTCGCCGCGAAGCCAAGCAGGTCGCCGACCGCATGGGACTGACCGTCGACCTCGGGGCACAGATCCCAGACCTTTCGCTGGCCGACCGGCAGATGGTGGCGATCGCCCGCGCCATGGCGCACGAGCCGAAGGTGCTGATCCTCGACGAGCCGACCTCCTCGCTGTCGAGCGCCGAGGCCAACCGCCTGTTCGCGCTGATCGACCGGCTGAAACAGCGCGGCGTCGCCATTCTCTACATCACCCACCGCATGTCCGATATCCGCCGGCTGGCAGACCGCATCGTCTCGCTGCGCGACGGCGTCATCGCCGGCACGTTCGAAGCAAAGCCTCTCGACTACGAAGGGGCCGTCAACGCCATGCTGGGCCGCAAGGTAGGTCTGGGTCAGGTGGCGGTGCGCGATGGCGGCGAGACGGTCTTTTTCGCCGACGGGCTGCGCATCGCCGAGGCGGCACGGCCGTTCTCGCTGGCGCTCGGCGCGGGCGAAGTGGTTGCCATCACCGGGCTGGTCGGCGTCGGCAAGACGGCTTTGGCCGAAACCCTGTTCGGTGTCCGCGCGCCGCTTGCCGGAACGATGGCGCTCGACCGGAAGCCTTACGCGCCGGCCTCGCCGCGGCAGGCGATCGACGCCGGCGTTTTTCTCGTCGCCAAGGACCGCGCCGAAAACGGCATCGTCCCCGACTTCAACATCTACGAGAACATGAACCTGCCCTTCCTGCGCCGCATCTCCCGCTTCGGCGTTGCACAGCGCCGCAACGAGCGCGCCATCGCACGCCGCCAGATCGGTGACCTCGGCATTGTCTGCCGCACCGAAAGGGATGACATGGCCACGCTTTCCGGCGGCAACCAGCAGAAGGTGATGGTGGCGCGCTGGATGTCGGAACAGGCAAGGCTGTTCATGCTCGACGAACCGTTCCAGGGTGTGGACATTGCCGCCAGACGCGACATTGCCGCGAAACTGCGCGCAAGCGCCGATGGGCGGGCGACATTGATCTTCGTCACCGAACTCGACGAGGCGCTGGAAACCGCCGACCGCATCCTAGTGATGTCGGAGCACACGATCGTCGGCGAACACCGGAATGCGGGACTGAACATGGAGCGCCTTCTGGGCGAGATCGCCGGGCAGCATCTCAAAGGAGCGGCATGATGTTTTGCAACCCTGAAAGGAAGCAGACGTTTGCTTGGCCCAATACCCCCACCCCTAACCCCTCCCCTCAAGGGGGAAGGAGATGTGACGGCGTCAGCGCCTCGCACCAAACCTTAACGACTTTGGCCGCACCGGAGACGGCGAAATCCCCCTCCCCCTTGAGGGGAGGGGTTAGGGGTGGGGGTAACTCCATAGGGCGCAGCCCAAGCAGCACCGAAGGCTACCTTCCATCATGAGCATGCGCGAACTTGCCGTGCGTTACGGGTTCCTGGTGTTGCTAGTGGCGCTCGTCGCCTATTTCGCCATCGCTGCCGACGGTTTCGCCTCGCCGCAAAGCGCCGTCTTCATCTTCCAGTCGGTCGCCATAACCGGCGTGCTGGCGCTTGGCGTCACCGCGACGCTGGTGGTCGGCGGCTTCGACCTGTCGATCGGCTCGGTCGCCACGACGGCGATGATGGCGGCCGCCTATGTGATGGTCATTCTCGAACAGAATGCCTTCGTCGCGGTCATCGCCTGCCTGCTGATCGGCATCATCGTCGGTCTGATCAACGGTTTCCTGATCGTCTACATGCGCGTGCCGGACCTCCTGGCGACGCTCGGCATGATGTTCCTGCTGGTCGGCCTGCAGCGCATCCCGACCGAAGGCCGCTCGATCGCCACCGGCATGACCATGCCCGACGGTTCGGTCGCCGAAGGCACGTTCAGCGCCGCTTTCCTGGCGCTCGGCCGCCACCGCTTCGACTTCTTCATTCAAAACCTGATCCCCGTTTCCGTGGTCGTGCTTCTGGTGCTCGCCGTGGCCATCTGGTTCTTCCTCGAATACACGCGCTTCGGCCGCATGATGTATGCCGTCGGCTCGAACGAGCGGGCGGCGCAACTCGCCGGCGCGCCTGTCAAGGCATACAAGATCTGGGCCTACGTCATTTCCGGCATATTCGCCTCAATCGGCGGCATTTTGCTCGCCGCCCGGCTTGGACGCGGCGACATCGCATCGGGTAACAATCTGCTCCTGGATTCCGTCGCGGCGGCACTGATCGGCTTTGCCGTTCTGGGCGCCGCCAAACCAAACGCTTTCGGCACGGCAGTGGGGGCGCTTTTCGTCGGCATCCTGCTGCAGGGCCTGACCATGATGAACGCGCCCTATTACACGCAGGATTTCGTCAAGGGCATCGTTCTCGTCGTCGCGCTGGTGTTCACCTTTGCGCTGTCGAACGCCGGCCGTCGCTAGATTTTGATGTTGGAGAAGGTGGAGGAAAGACTGACATGATCAACCGCAGAACTCTCGGAAAACTGGTCCTGGGCCTTATCGGCGCGACCGCGCTGATGCAGGCTCCGGCATTCGCGCAGACGGCACCCGCGCCGTTCGACAATCCCGGCAACGTCAAGATCGCGCTGGTGCGCTATCTGTCGACCGGCGACTTCTTCCAGGCCTATCTTTCGGGCGTGGAAAGCCAGGCCAAGGCGCTCGGCGTCGACCTGCGCGTGCTCGACAGCCGCCAGGACGCGGCACTCCAGGCCGATATGGTTGACCAGGCGATCGCGCTCGGCGTCAACGGCATCATCATCCAGCACGGCCTGACGGAATCCATGAAGGAAGCCGCCCAGCGCGCCGTCGATGCCGGCATCAAGGTCGTCGCCTTCGACGTCAACGTCGAGAACGACAAGATCCCGCAGGTCGAGCAGTCGGACCGCGACCTGGCCCGTCTGGCGCTCGAACAGGCGATCAAGGACAATGGCGAAAGCTGGAAGGCCGGCTACGTCTATGTCGCCGGCATCGCGCCGCTCGACCGCCGCAACGAGACCTGGGTCGAGTTCAAGAAGAAGTATCCGGGCATCGAGGAAAAGGCGATGTTCGGCACGCTGGACAACCCGATCGCCAATTCGGTCGCCAACCAGGCGCGCTCGGTGGTTACGGCCAATCCCGACATCACCGTGATGTTCGCCCCCTACGACGAATTCGCCAAGGGCGTGAAGATCGCCGTCGACGAGGCCGGCCTGTCGTCGAGCGTGAAGATTTACTCCGCCGACATCTCGACCTCCGACATCGCCGCGATGCGCGAACCGGGCAGCGCCTGGGCGGCAACCGCCGCCACCAACCCGGCCGTCGTCGGCCAGGTGTCGGTGCGGGCGTTGGCCCAGCTGATCGCCGGCGAAGATCCCGGCAAGCAGGTCATCGTGCCGCCAACGCTGATCACGCAGAAGGATTTGAACGACAACGACATCAAGAACATGGAAGACCTGTCGGCCAAGCTGCCGCAGTTTGCCCATGCCGATGTCGCGATGCCGGCCTGGATGCCGAACCCGAACAAGAAATAGGCCGAGCTCCGATGGAATGAGAAAGGGCGGCCCAAGAGGCCGCCCTTTCTGCTTATAGCGCTTGCCTTCAGAATTCCAGGCCGCACGCCTTCCTGATCGCGATCTGGACCGGCGAAGGCGGCAATGCCGGATCGAATTCCCCTCGCGGCAGCAAGGGCGGCTGGGCCATGAAGCGCGGCTCCTTGCCCCTGTGCGGCTGCGCGGCATGCACGAGGAAGGGATGGCACAGATAGACAGTGCCCTGGGCTCCCGTCGCCAGCACCTCGTCGCAGCTTTCGGTATCCCCGAAATTGCCGGCCGCGAGTTCGCCGAGCGTCATGCCCTGTTCGCCATAGGGCAGCAATTGGCGGGCAATCGCCTTGTGCGAACCGACCCGTATCCTTGTCGGCGCATCGTCCGGACCGACGTCGGAAAACAGGAAAAGCATCAGCAGGGCGCGTCCACGGCTTTTGACGTTCGCGCGCCATTGCATGAAGTCCGGATTATCGGTTCCGAAGCTCACGTCGACATGCCAGCCGGCGTCTCCGGGGTCCTGCTCCGAAGGGAAACGGACGGGAAACGTTCCGAGCCCATTCGGGGCGATCCACCGCCCCTTTCCGGCGAGTGCGTCATAGGCGTCGTGAAGCCGCGGCGTGTTCGCCGCTTCGACGAACGGCGGCTGGGTCATGAAGCCGAGGCGCACGACCGGCTGCCTCCACTCTTCCGGACGATCCGGTGAAAGACCCATCGCGGACCAGAGCTCCGCGAGGCATAGCCGGGCGACATCCGTGCCGAAGGCATGATCCAGCCTGACGAAGCCATCTTCGATGAATTGTTCCACCTCAGCCATGCTGAGGCTCGGCTGTGTTGTGTTGGGCATTGTTCAATAATCTCCACTTCGGCAGCCGCTCCCGCGGCACCGTCAAAACCTGTTTGCGCTTACGCGCCCCGAATACGATTTCGGGTCAGGTCAGTGGAAAGAAGGAAGACATGAACATAGCGGGCGAGACATAAGCCAGCCCCGCCCGCCAGACAAGACGTACCGAACGATTTCTACCGTAGCGCCGCCGCGATGTTGCCGCCGTCGACGGTGGTGACGTCGGCGGTGGTGCGTTCGGCGAGCGCCTGGTGCAGGAAGGCCTGCGCGACGTCCTCGGCCGTAACCTCCTGGCCGAGCAGGTTGCCGGACATGTAATCCTTTTCCGAAAGCCCGCGCGCCGTCGAGCGGCTGGCGATCATCGCGTCGGTTAGAAGACCGGAACGGATGCGGTCGGCGTTGACGGCGTTGGAGCGGATGCCTTCCGCGCCATATTCCAGCGCGTATTGCCGCGACAGGAACAGCGTCGCCGCCTTGGGCAGGCCATAGGCGCCGAATTTGGCGCCCGGATTGACCGCCTGCTTCGACGCGTTGAACAGGAGCACGCCGCCGGTACCCTGCTGGCGGAAGATGCGCACGGCGTTCTGCGCCACGCTCTGATGGGCGAAGAAGTTGAGCTCGAAACTCTTGCGCAGCAACGCGTCGTCGATGTCGGCGATGGCGCCTTCCCACGCCGCACCCGCATTGGACACCACGATGTCGACGCCGCCATAGGCAGCGACCGCCGCATCGAAAGCGGCGCGCACGTCCGCCGGCTTGGTGATGTCGCCGCCGACGCCGATCGAATTGTTGCCGGCCTGCTTCGCTGCCTCGGCTGCCTTGGCTGCGTCGAGGTCGACGACCACGACGTGCGCGCCCTCGCGCGCAAAGACCTTCGCCGTTGCCGCGCCGATGGCGCCGGCCCCGCCGGTGACCAGCACGATCTGGCCGGTCAGCGGCTTCGGCTTGTTGGCGGCAAGCTTTGCCTGCTCCAGCGACCAGTATTCGAGCGGGAAGAGATCGGATTTGGCGAGCGGCCGGAAGGTGCCGATTGCCGCGGCACCCCGCACCGCCTCCATCCACATCTCGCCGACATCGGAGGCGATCTTCGCATCCTTCAGCGTGCGGCCGTGGCCGAACATGCCGAGACCCGGCACCAATGACAGCCGCGGCATCGGGTCGAGCATGGTGCGCTTCACATCGTCGAGCGCGTCGTTGGCCTTGAAATAATCGGCGTATTCGGCGGCATATTCGGCGATCGCCTTGCTGATCTCGGCCTTGTAGTCGCCGAGCCTGGCGCCGTCCGGCGCCGGCAGCACCATCGGGCCGGTCTTGATGCGGATCGACAGATCCGGCGTCGACACTCCGGCAGCCGCATAGTCGGCCAACGCCGCGGAATTGACGAATTCGAGGATTTTGTCCGAGGTGCGGAAGTCGCTGACCATGCGGTCGAACCGGCCCTCGCCCTTCGCCACCGCGACCGCGCCACGCAGCATCGGTGCGATGTCGCCGGGAACCACCGGTGTCGCGGTCAACTTCACCGGCGCCAGCGGGTTCTTGCCGTGTTTGGCGACATATTCCTCGGCTACCGTGACGTAATAAATCATCCGGTCGTAGGCCTGTCTTGCATCGTCGCCGAAGGTGAAGATGCCGTGCTTGTCCAGGATGAGGCCTTCGACGGAAGGATCGGCGTCGTAAATATCCGCCGCCGCCTTGGCGAGGTCGAAGCCCGGCTTGATGTAGGGCACGAAGCCCATCTTGGCGCCGAACACCTTGCGGGACAGTTCTTCGCTGTCTTCGCCCTGGTCGACGATGGCGAGGATCGCGGTCGAATGCGTGTGGTCGACGAATTTGTGCGGCAGGAAGGCATGCAGCAGCGTCTCCACCGAGGGATTGGGCGATGACGGGTCGATGAGGTTGGCGCGCTGCAGCGCCACCATGTCCTCGTCGGAAAGCGCCTCCAGCGCGCGCGCCTTGAGCAGCGGCGCCAGCTTCACCGCCGGCAGGCCCTGCGGCTCGATCACCGCCATGTCCCAGCCCGAGCCCTTGACGCAAAGCACCTGCCACTCGTCGCCGACGAGATCGGTGACCTTCGTCTTGCAGGAGGTGTTGCCGCCGCCATGCAGGACGAGACGCGGCTCGCCGCCAAGGAGCCGGGTCGTATAGACGCGCAGCGCCAGTTCGCGTTCGACGCCCTTCGCGGCATAAGCGGTCACCATCGCTTCGGCGTCGGCGTCGTTCCAAAGATTTTTCATTCGATCGTCCACATCGTCGTTGTTCGAGTTCATTGATTTCGCGCCGCCCGAGACCGGCAGAAATGTCGTCCTGTATAGGCCCTGCCTGTCTTGCTATTGCGACAAGGGTTGGGGATTGGCCTTGCGGTGGTCGAGCAGCCGCCTCGCCATGGTCGCGGTCACCACCAGATGCGAGCACAAGCCGCCGGCAAGTGCCGCCAGCAACGGGTTCAGCTTGCTGTCTTCCTGCACCACGACCATGCGTTTCGGAATGGACCTGATCGACGCAGGGTCGGTCGAGATGACCCGGCGATTGTAGCCGCAGTCGAGCAGTTCGCCGGTCGCGTCGATCATCTGGCCGGCGAGGACCCCCGCCGCGCCGGCGTCGCGCAGCGCATAGACTTCCGCCGGGCTGAGCGCGCCGCACTTCACGATGTGGCTGTCTTCGTCGACCGTGCCGATGGAAAACAGCGCAAGGTCGCAATCGGCGACGCTTGCCAGTTGCTCGCGAATGACCGGTTCGGCGCGTAATTCCTGCGCCAGCCGCTCGCTGGTCAGCACCAGCGGCGCGTAAAAGTTCAGGCCTTTCGCGTTCAGCCGCCGGGCGATCTCCATGGTGCACTGGTCGGGGCGGTAGGAATAAGGCGCGCCGAGATTGCCGCAGAGCTGCACCACCGTGACATCCTGGAGGTCGGCGAACGACATCACGTCGGCCATCGCATAGACGGTGCGGCCCCAGGCGACGCCGATGCGGTCGCCACGATTGACGAGTTCGAGGAAGACACTGGCCGCAACTGCCGGAATTTCCGCTGTCGGATCGAGCGCGTGGCGCTCCTGCGGCACCACCCACACCGCAGTCAGCCCGAACGCATCTTCCAACTGCCGCGCCAGCACGTCTTCGGTGAACAGCTGCGTGGAGGTCGAGATGTTGACGATGCCGGTATCGCGGGCCTTGCGAAGATACATGGCAACCGAGGCGCGCGAGATGTTAAGCTGCTTCGCGACCTCGTCCTGACGGAGTCCGTGCGTGTAATAAAGCCATGCCGCCTTGTGAATGATCTGTTCCGAGGCCCGGATCGCCATAAAGCCGCTCTCTCCCGTCCTCGACATTATTCACCGACGCTGACAAAAGTCAATTCGGGGAATGATGGGACGAAAGAGAGCCCGTGAACCTGTCTCGTTTGGACACCTGCGATCCGCGGGACGGAATTACTTCCGCCAGCCGTGCTTTGGCCGGAAGCCCAGCATCTCGCGCGCCTTGCGGTTGGACAAAAGCGTCTCGTATTCGCCGAATTCGCCCTTTACCGGCACGCCCGGATAATAGCGCTCGATCAGTTCGCGGCTCGGCAGGCCGGACGACGTGTCGTCGTTGACCGCGTTGAAGACCTGATAGCCGAGGCCATCCTTCCCGACCGCGAGATCGGTGATCTGGCCGAGGTCGCGCGCGTCGACATAGCTCCAGGCGATACGCTTGCGGAAGGCCGGATTGTCGATCCACTTGGGGACGAACTGCTCGTATTCATGCGGCTCGATCACATTGCCGATGCGCAGCGCATAGATGTCGAAGCCGCTGCGCAACGCGAAGGCACGCGCCGTCTTCTCGTTGACGACCTTCGACAGCGCATAGGAATCCATCGGGTCGACATCATAGTCCTCGTCGAGCGGGAAGTAGACGGGATCGCGGGGCTCGTTTGCGAACACCAGGCCATAGGTCGTCTCGCTGGAAGCGACGACGATCTTGCGGATGCCGAGCTTCACCGCCGCCTCGATCACATTGTAGGTGCCGAGCGCATTGATGCGGAACACCTCGTTGTCAGGCGTGATCATGATGCGCGGGATGGCCGCGAAATGAACGACGGCGTCGACCGGTTGCGCGCGCAGCGACGGATCGAATTCGTGCAACCCCATGTAGCTCGACAGCGCGTTGAACACCTGGCCGCTGTCGGTGATGTCGGTGATCAGCGTGCGCACCTTGGGATTGTCGAGCGGCTTGCTGTCGATGTTCAGCACCTGGTGGCCCTGGTCGACGAGGTACTGCACGACATGGCGTCCGGCCTTGCCGCTGCCGCCGGTGAACATGATTCTTTTTGTCATTGTCTGTCTCCAATCCATTGGACGAACATGGTTTTTGATCGTCAGCTAGATATTCTCGCCATTGATGGCGGCAATCACCGCGTCGGTGACACTGCGCGTCGTGGCCTGCCCGCCGAGGTCCGGCGTATGGAAGGACGCGTCGCGCGTCACCCGCTCGACCGCGCGCATCAGGCGTGCCGCCGCGTCATCCTGGCCGAGATGGCCGAGCATCAGGCTCGCCGTCCAGAACGTCGCGACGGGATTTGCGATACCCTTGCCGGTGATGTCGAAAGCGGAGCCATGAATCGGCTCGAACATCGAGGGAAACTTCCGCTCCGGATTGAGATTGGCGGTCGGCGCGATGCCGATCGAACCGGCAAGCGCCGCCGCAAGATCGGAAAGGATGTCGGCGTGGAGGTTCGTCGCCACGATGGTGTCGAGCGACTGCGGCTGCAGCGTCATGCGCACGGTCATGGCATCGACCAGCATCTTGTCCCAGGTCACGTCCGGAAATTCCGTGGCAACCTCCGCGGCGATTTCGTCCCATAAAACCATACCGTGGCGCTGCGCGTTGGATTTGGTCACCACGGTCAGGAATTTGCGCGGCCGCGAACGCGCGGTTTCGAATGCAAACCGCATGATGCGCTCGACCCCGGACCGCGTGAAGATCGACACCTCCGTGGCGATCTCGTCAGGCAGCCCGCGATGCGTGCGCCCGCCCTGCCCGGCATATTCGCCTTCCGAATTCTCGCGCACGATCACCCAGTCGAGTTCGCCGCCGCCGACGCCGCGCAACGGGCTGGTGATGCCCGGCAGCACCCGCGTCGGCCTGACATTGGCGTACTGGTCGAAGGACTGGCAGATCGCCAGCCTGAGTCCCCACAGGGTGACGTGATCGGGTACATCGGGAGCACCGACGGCGCCGAACAGGATGGCGTCATGGCTGCTGATCTGGCCGAGCCCGTCGGCGGGCATCATGCTGCCATGCCTTTTGTAATGGTCGGAGCCCCAGTCGAAAAAATCGAAGGCCATGGCAAAGCGCCCGTCGCGCCGGGCGACAGCATCGAGGACCTCGGCACCGGCAGCGACAACCTCCTTGCCGATGCCGTCGCCCGGAATCGTCGCGATGCGAAAGGTCTGCATTGTCAAAACCCGTTTCGTTGATGTGCCGCGCCGGGCGGCGAGATTTGGAGACCAGCCGGCACCAATCACATACCGCTAGGAGCCGATGATCCTATCGGTATTGGCCAGCAGCTTCCGCACCGCCGCGCGCGCGGCTTCGGGCCGTTGCAACCGGATATTCTTCTCGATGTTCTCATGCATCTTCTGCGCGTTGTGCAGGTCGCCGAGCTCCCGGCTGGTAAAGCTGAACAGATGATCGAGCGCGGATTCGATCAGCACGCCGAGCGGCACCAGAAGGTCGTTGCCGGAAGCGCGCAGGATGGCAAGATGAAAACGCGTGTCGGCCCGCGTGCGCTCGATGAGCGAAGTCGCATGGCCCATCTCGAAACAGTTCTGGCTGATTTCGGCCATCTGTTCATCGGTGCGCCGCAGCGCGGCAAATGCGGTCGCCTCGGGTTCGATGATATGACGGAACTCCTGCACCGTCCTGAGAAAGGCTCCACGATCCGGCGACATCGCATACCAGGCCAGCACGTCGCGATCGAGCAGGTTCCAGCGTTCCCTGGGCTCGACCCAACTGCCGATCTTGGGACGCGATGCCAGAAGGCTCTTCGCCATCAGCATTTTTATCGCTTCGCGCACCGCCGAGCGGCTGACATCGAAGGTTTCGGACCATTTCGCCTCGTTCGGCAGGATCGTTCCCGGCGGATAATCGCCGCGGACGATTCTCAGCCCGATTTCATTGGCCAGCGAAGCATGCACGCTGGTTCCGGTGGCGCGGAAAGTGTTCAAGTCCTTGCTGCGCTCCACGACCTGCGCCGCTTCTTTTAGCGCCAGAGGTGTCTTCACGTTCCGCCCCGCTTGATCCGGTCCGTCATGTCACGTTCGGGCAATCCGGCTTTCATCGGCGGATGGGCGCGCGTCATGCACGCGCGCCCATCGTTGTTGGATTACTTCTGGATGCAGGTATCGACCGTATCCTTGGTGCATTCGTCGAGGCCGGTGAACACCGGGTCGGCGACTTCCTTGCCGGTAATCAGATCGATCATCACCGACGGAGCCTTGTAGCCCATCTCGAACGGCCGCTGTCCGACCAGCGCCGTGACGAGGCCTTCCTTGGCGATCGCAACTTCATCGCCGATGGTGTCGGCGGCGCCAATGACGAACTCGTTGCTGGCGATCTTGTCGGCCAAAGGCTTGAACAGGTCGCGGTAGGGCTGCGGCGCGCCGAACAGCGGCCAGCCGCCCATGATGCCAAAGCCGGCCAGATCGGGATTGGCCGCGAGGATGTCGGTCATCGCCTGGACGCCCTTGGCGCCGTCGTCATTGGTGAAGACCGGGCAGCCGGCGACTTCGGTCCAGCCGCCCTCGCCCTTGAGCTCTTTCAGCCCTTCCTGTCCCGACAGCGAATCACGCCAGCCCTGGGCGCGACGCAGGATGTTGTCGGCGCCGGGATTGCCCTGGATCGAGCAGACCTTGCCGCCCTTCGGGTTCGCCTCCTTCATGTAGTCGCCGATGCGCTTGCCCATCAGGTAGTTGTCGGTGCCGAGATAGGTCTTGCGCAGTGCGGCATCCTCGACGGTCAAGTCGGCATCGAGGGTCATGATCGGGATGGTCGGCGCGGCGGTCTTGATCGTCTGCGCGATCAGCTTGGCGTTGGACGGCGAAATCGCCATCGCGACGGTCGACGGCTTGCCGAGCATGTCCTGCACGATCTGCGCTTCGCCGGCCTCGTCCGAAGTTGAAGCAGGACCGGTGTAGAAGCATTCATATTCCGAGCTTGCATTCTCGGAATTCCATTTCTGGCAACCCTGGTTGATCGCCTCGAAGAAGGGATTGTCGAGACCCTTCACGACGATGACCAACTGCTTCTTCTCCTGCGACAGCGCCTGGCTCGCGCCGAGCGCCATCGCGGCGGTTGCCGCAAGCAATAGAAGTTTCCTCATTTCAGTCCTCCCGTTGAACAGGCGGGCACGGCGTGTCCGCCACCAGATCGACCCGGACATCACGTAAGCCGATTTTGCTCTCGCTTACATTCAACGCCAGGTCGATAAGCTTTCAAATCGCAGTCACGGGCCGGAAAGACACGGCCCGAAAAGGTCATGAACTGTGGACGGCCGGAATTCCCTAATCAGCATGTCGCGCTGATCGCGATGACCAAGACGCCCTTCTCCGCCGCTAACTAATATCGCCCGGCTTTGCCCGTCAACGGTATTTGTCCTACAAAACTGATTTTAACCGATGTTTCCGGCCGGCGCTGATTGACGCTCGCGCACGGGTTTGCATAAATGCGCCGACGTTTCCCGGGGAGGTTGGGAAACAGATCTCCGCGATGCCCGTATCAAAACGACGATAAATCCGGGCCGTTGCGCCCTTGCTGGGAGGCAGAATACCGGTGGCAGTTCTCGAACTTACCAACGTCTCCAGACATTTCGGCGCCATCCAGGCCGTCAATGACGTGTCGTTCTCCATCGAACCCGGCGAAGTGGTCGGGCTGATGGGCGACAACGGCGCGGGCAAGTCGACGTTGGTGAAGATGATCGCCGGCAACTTCCGCCCGAGCGAAGGCTCGATGAAGATGGACGGTGCCGAACTGGTGCTGCACAAGCCGGTCGACGCTCGCCGCCACGGCATCGAGATCGTCCATCAGGATCTCGCGCTCTGCAACAATCTGACCGCGGCGGCAAACGTCTTCCTCGGCCGCGAACTGCGCAAGGGCGTCGGACCGTTCAGCGTGCTCGACTATGCGACCATGTACCGGCGCGCCGGCGAAATCTTCAAGGAACTGAAATCCGAGACGCGGCCCCGCGATCTCGTCAAGCAGATGTCCGGCGGCCAGCGCCAGGCGGTGGCGATCGCCCGTACCATGCTGTCCGAAGCCAGGATCGTGCTGATGGACGAGCCGACCGCGGCGATCTCGGTGCGTCAGGTCGCCGAAGTGCTGAACCTCATCCGCGAGCTGCGCGGCAAGGGCATTGCCGTCGTGCTGATCAGCCACCGCATGCCAGACGTGTTCGACGTAGCCGATCGCGTCATCGTGATGCGGCGCGGGCGCAAGGTCGCCGACAAGCAGATCGCCAGAAGTTCACCCGAGGAAGTCACCGGGCTGATCACCGGCGCCATCGAGCAAGTGGCTTAGTCCAGAGGATTCGCGTCGAAATGGCTACCACCCTCGAACAGACCATCGCACACAAGCAGCAGAGCTGGCTGAGCCGCATCGTGGGCACACAGACCTTCTGGGTGCTCTGCGCGGTCCTGCTGGCCTGCATCTACCTGTCCTTCGCCACGGACTCCTTCGCGACGACGAAAAACCTCTACAACATCACCCGCAACGTCACCTTCGTTGCCATCATCGCGCTTGGCATGACGCTGGTGATCATAACGGGAGGCATCGACCTGTCGGTGGGCTCGGTGCTGTGCCTGTGCAGTATGGTTCTCGGTGTGACGATGCATGCGGGCTACGGCATCGAAGTCGGCATCGCCGCGGCGATCGCCACCGCATTGATCGTCGGCGCCTTCAACGGCGTGCTGATCGCCTACCTCGGGTTCCCGCCATTCGTGGTGACGCTCGGCATGCTGTCGATCGCCCGCAGCCTAGCGATGGTCGCCTCCGGCAACACCGTGGTTTTCGAGTTTGGCCCAGACCACAACCTGCTGCTTTCCCTCGGCGGCGGCGCCTGGTTTTTCGGTATTGCCAATCCAGTGATGTACATGATCGTCCTGGCGCTGCTCACCGGCTTCGTGCTGCGCTGGACGAGGTTCGGCCGCCACGTCTACGCCATCGGCGGCAACGAACATGCCGCGACGCTGACCGGCGTTCCCGTGAAACCCATCAAGG
This sequence comes from Mesorhizobium sp. ZC-5, assembly GCF_025753855.1. Lineage (GTDB taxonomy): Bacteria > Pseudomonadota > Alphaproteobacteria > Rhizobiales > Rhizobiaceae > Neomesorhizobium. The sequence continues at coordinate 179,239 of NZ_JAOWPT010000009.1, read as the reverse complement.
TTGCCGTCTACATGATCTCGGCGCTCTCGGCCGGCATCGCCGGCATCATCCAGACCGGCTGGCTCGGCGCCATCACCACCAATATCGGCGCCGGCCTGGAGTTGCAGGTGATCGCGGCGGCCGTCATCGGCGGCGCCAACCTCGCCGGCGGCGTCGGCACGGCCTTCGGCGCGCTGGTCGGCTCGGCGCTGATCGAGGTCATCCGCAACAGCCTCGGCCTGCTCGGCATCAACGCATTCTGGCAGGGCACCTTCATCGGCGGCGCAATCATCCTCGCGGTGCTGTTCGACCGCATCCGCAACTTCCGCCAGAGCGAATAGGCCGGACCAACCAGCCTATCCAATGGTCATTTTCGCAGCCTACTCGGCAGGCGCATGCGCTCTCTCCGCAGCCGGCGTCTTGTGCACCAGCTTGCGCAGGGCGACGTAGAAAACCGGTGTCAGGAACAGGCCGAACAGGGTCACGCCAAGCATGCCGGCGAACACGGTGATGCCGGTGACGGCGCGCACCTCGGCGCCGGCGCCGTGGCCGATGAGCAGCGGAACGGTGCCGGCGATGAAGGCGATCGACGTCATGACGATCGGGCGCAGCCGCAGCCGGCAGGCCTCGAGTGCTGCCTCGACGATGCCCTTGCCCTCAATCTCCAGCTCGCGGGCAAATTCGACAATCAGGATCGCGTTCTTGCACGCCAGTCCTATCAGGACGACAAGGCCGACCTGGACGAAGACGTTGTTGTCGCCGCCCGTCAGCCAGACACCGACCAGCGCGGAAAGAATGCACATCGGCACGATGAGCACGACCGCCAGCGGCAGCGTCCAGCTTTCATAGAGAGCCGCAAGCACCAGGAATGCCAGCATCACCGACAGCGGGAAGATGAACAGAGCGGTATTGCCCTGGGTCGATTGCTGGAAGCTCAAATCCGTCCATTCGGTGACCATGCCGTTGGGCAGCACCTGGGCCGCCAGCTGGCTCACCTTCGCCATCGCCTCGGCGGACGACAGCACTCGCGGGTCCGCGTCGCCGATCACGTCGACCGCGGGGTAGCCATTGTAGCGCATCACCGGGTCGGGACCATAGGTCTGCGTGACCTCGACCATCGAGCCGATCGGCACCATCTCGCCGCGATCGTTGCGGGTGCGCAATTTGGCGATGTCCTCGACCGTGTCGCGAAATTGCCCGTCGGCCTGTGCGTAGACTCTGAAGGTGCGCCCGAACCGGCTGAAATCATTGACGTAGGTCGAACCGAGATAGGTCTGCACGGTTTCAAACAGGTCGGTCAGCGCCACGCCTTGAGCCTTGGCCTTGACGCGGTCGACGTTAAGGTCGAGCTGCGGCACGTTGGACTGGTACGTGCTGATCGGGAACGTCATGCCGGGCGTTTGCATGACCGTGCCCTGCAGCGTCCCCAGCGCGGTCTGCAAAGCCCCGTAACCGAGTTCGGCGCGATCCTCGATATAGAGCGAGTAACCGGAACCGCTGCCCAATCCGAACATCGCTGGCGGCAGGAAGGAAAAGGCAAAGCCTTCCTTGATGCCGGCTATCTTCTGGTTGATCTCGGCGTTGATTTCGGCAGCACTCCGATGGCGCTCGCCGAACGGCTTGAGGATGATGAAGGACACGCCGGTGTTGGGCGTGTTGGTGAACTGCAGCGCATTGAGGCCGGGGAAGGAGACCGCGCTGTCGACGCCCTCGACCCCAAGCGCAGTTTCGGTGATCCGCTGCAGCACTTCATCGGTGCGCGACAGCGAGGCGCCCTCCGGCAATTTGGTGCCGCTGATAAGGAAGCCTTTGTCCTGGCTCGGGATGAAGCCGCCCGGCACTGTCTGAAACATGAAACCGGCCGCCGCGAGCAGCAGCACATACACCGCGAACACCGCGCCGCGCCGGCCAAGCGTGCGCGACACCGCCCCCTGATAACCCTTCGAGCTCATGTTGAAGAAGCGGTTGAACGGGCGGAACAGCCAGCCGAACAATCGGTCGATCAGCCGTGACGGCATGTCCTTCGGAGCATCGTGCGGCTTGAGCAGCAATGCCGCCAGGGCCGGCGACAGAGTGAGCGAATTGATCGCCGAGATCACCGTCGAAATGGCAATCGTCACCGCGAACTGTTTGTAGAACTGCCCGACGACCCCATCGAGAAAGGCCATCGGTACGAACACCGCACAGAGAACGAGCGCGATCGCCACGATCGGCCCGGACACTTCCTTCATGGCCTGGTGCGCCGCCGCCAGCGGGGTCAGCCCCTCCTCGATATTGCGTTCGACATTCTCAACGACAACGATGGCGTCGTCGACCACGATGCCGATCGCCAGAACAAGACCGAACAGGCTCAACGTGTTGATGGAAAAGCCGAGCAGGTACAGCACCGCGAAGGTTCCGACGATCGACACCGGCACGGCGATCAGCGGGATAATCGATGCGCGCCATGTCTGCAGGAAGAGGATGACCACCAGCACGACCAGAACAACCGCCTCCAGCAGCGTGGAGACAACGGCGTTGATCGAGTCACGCACGAAGACCGTCGTGTTGTAGACCGACGTCCATTCGATGCCGGGCGGAAAACGCGTCGCCAGCTCATCCATCTTGGCGCGCACGGCATCGGCGATTTCGAGCGCGTTGGCTCCGGGCGTCTGGAAAATGCCGATGGCCACAGATTCCTCGTTATTGAGCTGCGCGCGCAAGGTGTAGTCGCTGGCGCCGAGTTCGATCCGCGCAACATCGCCCAGCCGGACAACCTCGCCGGTGCTGCCGGCCTTGACGACAACATCGCTGAATTCCTGTTCCGTCTGCAGCCGGCCCTTCGCGTTGATCGAGATCAGGAAATCACCGTTCTGGGGCAGCGGCTCGGCCCCAAGCTGACCCGCCGAGACCTGAAGGTTCTGCTCGCGGATTGCCCGCAACACATCACCCGCCGTCAATCCGCGCGAGGCAACCTTGTCCGGATCGAGCCAGATGCGCATGGCATAATCGCCGGAACCCCAGATCAGGGCCTGGCCGACACCCGGCAGGCGCGCCATCTCGTCCTTGATCTTCAGGTTGGCGTAGTTGCGCAGATAGAGCGAGTCATAGCTTTCATTGGGTGAAAACAGATTGATGACCATGGTGAAGTTGGGCGACTGCTTCTGCGTCGTCACGCCCTGCCGCACCACTGCTTCCGGCAACCGCGACTGCGCCTGGCTGACACGGTTCTGCACGCTGACCTGTGCTGCGTCCGGGTCGGTGCCCGGACGGAAGGTGACGGTGACGAGCAGCACGCCATCGGAGCCCGCGACCGACTTCATGTACATCATGTTCTCGACGCCGTTGATCGCCTCCTCCAGAGGCGTCGCGACGGTGTCGGAGATCTCTTTTGGATTGGCGCCTGGGTAGACCGCGCGGACCTGGACGGTCGGCGGCACAACATCGGGATACTCCGATATCGGCAGCAGCGGCAGCGCGATCAGGCCCGCCGCGAAGATGATGATCGACAGGACGGCGGCAAAGATCGGCCGGTCGATAAAAAACCTGGAGAAGTCCATGGGAACATCCTCGTTCGGACGAAGCCGATCATTGGCAAGCAAGCGTTCGGCGGATCGCCGAACCTCGAATTATTCCGCCGCGGCCACAGGCTCCGGCTTCAGCTCCGCTGGAGCGTCCTCGCCGATGGTCTGCGGGTTGACGGGCATTCCGGGCATGAACACCTTCTGCACGCCATCGACGATGACGCGATCCTGCTCGGTCAGCCCGGCGGTCACGATGCGCAGGCCGTCCGCCATGCGACCGAGTTCGACATCCTTCCGCTGCGCTGTGCTGTCAGGGCCGACCACATAGACATATTTGCGGTCCTGATCGGTCAGCACCGCCTTGTCGTCGACCAGAAGGGCAACCGATTCGCGCGCGCCCTCCAGTTGCACGCGGGCGAATAGGCCGGGTGTGAACCGGCGCTCGGCATTGTCGAGAATGGCGCGGATGCGGATTGTGCCGGTGCTCGGATCGACCTGCGGATCGGTGAAGTCGACCGTGCCTTCATGCGGATAGCCCTGCTCATCGGCGAGGCCGACGCGCACCGCGTTGCTGGACGCGCTGCGCTCGCCACGGCGGGCGAGTGCCACGTAGCGCAGATAGGTGCGCTCGTCGCTGTCGAAATAGACATAGACCGGATCCTGCGACACCAGCGTGGTCAGCAGGGTGGAATCGGCCTGCACGAGGTTGCCGACCGTTACCAGCGCCCGACCTGCCCTACCGGAAATCGGCGCGCGCACCTTGGTGAATTCGAGATTGAGCGCGGCCTCCGCCAACGCGGCCTCAGCCGCGTCCACGACGGCGTTGCTCTGGGTGACGGATGCCTTGCGGGTGTCGGCCTGGTCGCGCGACACGGCATTGCTGGCCAGCAGGGTCTGTGCGCGACTGTCCTGGACCTGCGCCAGCTGGGCGGCGCTGCGCGCGCGTTCCAGTTCGGCCTGCGCGCTTTCGAGCTGGGTGCGGTAGCGGCGCTCGTCGATGACGAACAGCAGGTCGCCCTTGTTGATCTCCTGGCCTTCCTTGTACGCAACGCGTTCCACATAGCCGCTGACACGGGCACGCAGTTCGACCGCCTCCACCGCCGCAATGCGGCCGGTGAATTCGTCCCACTGGCGCACCGGCTTCGACACCACCTTGGCCACACCGACGTCCGGCGGCGGTGGCGCGGTCCCTCCTACGGCCTCCGGAGTGCAAGCACTGACGATTGCGGCACCCAGCACGCCGAAAAGCAGCGCGACGAGCTTCCTGCCGATCCTTGTCCCGCGCGGCAGGACATGCTTTCGATCAAGCTTGTTCATGATCTTTGTCTCTTCCTGATTTCTGCGATCGCCGGTCCGGCAGCGCCACATCGCAATCGCGGCAAACTATTCCCGGTCGCGCCTGTGATAATCGGTCACCGGCACCTTGATTTCATTGCCGAGCGACGAGGTCGTGTTCATGTCCGGCATCACCAGGCCGTGCAGTGAGAGGCCGGCAAGCAAGGCGACATAGACCGCCAGCGCAGCGACCAGCCGGATGATCTCCCGACGCCCTCCCTTCGGCGCGCAGCCGAAATGACGGTCCCAGATCACCTGCTCCGACGGATGAGGGGTCTCATCGCCCGTATGTCTGAAGTCCGTCATTTCATCGACCGTCATCGTTTTAGGCACTGCGGATGGATGTTACTCGTGGGTAACATTCCGGATTGTTACTAGCTGGTAACATCGATGTCAAGCAGCGGCGCCAACCTGGCGCGATATCCAGACGTGGCAGCGGCGCTATTGCCGCGAGAATGCCGCGATCGTCGCCTTGCAGATTCGGTTGAGCTTTCGGCACGCGTCCCTGGAGTGACCGTCGCCCCGAATCCCCTCGACCAGCAGCATCAGCGTGTCCGCCAGAGTATCCGCCTGGTCGATGCCGGTGCTCCGGCACAGTTCGGCCAGCCGCCCCTCATGATTTTCCTCCGCCGCCGGAACACGGGGCGAAACCGGTGCCGACGCCGAATCGCGGGCAAACTCATGGTGAGTCGTCATGCGGTCGACCCAGGCAGTCAGCCGTTCGACCGGATCGGCGAAATTCTCGTCCAGATACCGCCAGACATCAGCATCGCCTTCCGCCGGGTTTCCGTGTTTGTCCGAAGACATCTGCTTCCAGCTACCATCTTGTGGGCGGTAAAACGTCGATAGCGGCCCTCCGGATGGCGGGCCGCTATCAAAGGGTGGAACCGGGCCCAAGCCCGGTTCCAAGAGCCGGCGAGGCTTAGAAGTTCCGCTGGAAACGGATGAAGCCGCCGAATTCGCCATCGTCGAAGGCGCTGCCGATGCCGTCGTCGAAATTCTCGGCATAAGCGATTTCCGGCGTGACGACGAAGCCCGGAACCAGCTCGTACGAAACGTTGGCGACAGCCGAGAAGGTCTCGAAGTCGTCATAGGCGAGCTGGACGTTGATCGCAGCCTTCGGCGAAACGACGTAACGGCCGCCGCCCCAGACTGCCCAGGTGCCGCCCCAGTTGCCGTAGTAGTTCGGGCCGGCATCGTCGACGCCGCCGATGTCTTCAGCAGACTTGTAACCGGCCATGACGAAGAGAAGGAGCGAGTCCGTCGCCTTCACGTCCAGTTTCGCCTTGACCGCGAACTCTTCCCAGACGGCATCGTAGGCGCCAACCACGTGGACGCCGCCCCAGCCGCCGGCATAGCCGACGCCGGCCACGACGTGCGGCACATAGTCGTCGAGCGTGTAGTCGATGCCTTCACCCTCTTCCACCGCGACAGCGGCGGTGAAGCCGTTACCGGCGTTGAAGGTGTAGGAGATCTGGTGCGTGTCATACGGGCCGAACGGCACGGCGAAGTCGTCGTTGATGATCGTGCCGGCATAGTCGGTGAACGTGGTGAACAACGAATCGGTCTTGCCGACCCGGAAGCCGCCGAGTTCGATATAGGCCTGGTTCAGGATGAACTCGTTGGCGGTGTCGACGACGGGGCCGTCGGCGGTGCCGTCACCGTCCAGGTCCACGGCGCTCTGGTTCGTATCCCACTGGAAGCGCAGCGCCGCATAGGCACGCAACGTGCCGAGTTCCGTCTCGGTACGCGCATCGAGATTCAGCTGCAGACGTGCACGCTTGTAGTAGGTGTCGTTCTCGTTGTAGTCGCCGTTGTCGGCCCAGTCCTTCTTGTCGAAGGACGTGAGGCCGAAAAGCTCGCCAACGCCGACGTCGTAGCGCATGTAGCCGCCGATCTTCAGGCAGGTCTCGGTGCCCGGGATGTAGTAGTAGCCAGCGCCGTACACGTCGCAGACGCGGACGTATTCGACTGGTTCCGGATCGGCGATGACCACGGCATCAGCCGCCTGCGCCCCGGTCGCGGCAAACAGCGCGGCGGCCGAGCCGAATAAAAATTTCCTTATCGACATATCAATCTCCAGTTGGTGGAAGCGGCATGAATCCCCGCTTCACAAGGCCTATCGCCGAGCGCCTGACAGGGTCAAAGGACAAAACTGGAGGTATCTGAAGCAGCTCTTAGTGAGGCAATTCTGCAACGAAACGCGCCTTGAAGCCTGAGAAGGCGGCCGCTGGCTCGATGCCGGATCCACACATATCCGCCTGATTTTGAACAAAAACGGACACTTCATAGAATACGGCCGCGGCAAACCGGACGGCAGGGTCCTTCCACCATTCGGGAACCGCTTGCCCATTTTGGAAAACAAATCCGGAAACCATCAACGTGCTAGCAAGCGATTTTAAGAAAGCCGAGTCCGTTTCCAAAAAATAGAACCAGATATGTCCTTTGACAGGGATTTTGTGAGTTGGCAGTGTGAGGGTGCTTTTTCTGATCAGTGTAGAAGGACTGCTTGGTCAAGAAGGCGATTGATGCGTTTTCATCTCCAGTCAACGCTCGGAGACCTCGCTTCTTCCCTGAGCGAGGTCTCCTAAGACTGGCGGGTCATCTGTGTAGTTAAAATAACCTGTGAACGATCTCTTAGCGATCGAACGGGAGCAGGTCGTAATCCCGGTTGGCGAGATGCATGTCGAACTGCGCGCGCGTCACATTCATCGCCACCAGATTCTCGAAGACATCCCGCAGCGGCGGCAATATCTGAATTTTCCTGCCGCCATCCTGGAGCAGGCGCACCAGGCCCTCGGCCTCCGCCTTTTTCATGAGGCGCCTGATGTGCGTTCTCGACACCGCAAACTGCGGCGCAATCTCGTCGAAGGGAAATTCGACGATTTGTTCGTCGCCGGATTGCACCGCATCGCCAATGCTCATCAGCTTGAAGAGCAGTATCTCGCCGCCATCCGAAGTGGCAAACAGCTGCGAGCCCATGAGGCTGGAAATCAGGGAACTCCTGTTCAGCAGCGAATGGATGGTCGAAGCGAAATAGCGTTGGAGGAAGTCGTCGCTGTCGATCAAGGCGCGATAGTTGCGCGACGGAAACAGCGTGTCGGCGGAGGTCAGCGCAATGCGAAGTACCCCCCTCGCCCCGGCGACCAGCCGCTCGGTGGGAACGATATGCATCGACCGGCGATCCTGGTCGTTTTCCATGCGCCGGACCAGGCCGATCCGCTCCAGCAGCAGAACCGTCGCCGCGGTGGTGTTTTTGCTGCAGACACCCGTCGCGGTGGTCAGGTTCTGGATGGACGAAAGAGCGGTCGTGAGCGCCTCGGCGTCTGCCGTCGACGGGCAGGTCTCCTCCCCCTCGCGAAAATGCAGTGACAGGATGGCCATGCAGATTGTCTGGCGCGCGATGTTGGCCATCGCCCGGTTGACGAGGTAACGCCCCTGGAACAACTCGACCATGCCGCGCGCGTAGTCGAGAGCGATCGCATGGAAATCCGGGTGCCATCGCAGAATGCGAATGCGCTGCTCGAACCACTGCGCACGGGTCTCGTGACTAATTCCGGCGAGTGTCTGCGGCAATGGCAGCGGGCGAAAGGGAGCATTCATGTCTTGAATCCAGGCATCAGATGCGATTGCGCGGGACGGTCAATCAGGACCGGCGTCGTCGCGAGACGACCCGCGAGGGGTGCCGCACCGCCGGCAGGAACGTCTTGGGGAGAATGCGGCCGGCGCAGGAAAATCGGAAAAACGGATGTGCATAGTGCCCCTCGGTTCCCCTGCAAGCATCGAGTTTGACAGTAGCAAGTCAGCATGTTACTGGGTTGTAACATCGCGATTGTTACTGGCGGGTAACATCTATGTCAAGAACCGAACTGCACAATCCTGACAGCGCCTTGCGCCTGTTGGACGAGTGCGCCGCAAAGACCCCTCCTCGGGAACGCATCCTCACCAGTGCGGCCGAGCTTTTCCGCACGCACGGGTTCGGGGCCGTCGGTGTGGAGATAATTGCCGAACAGGCAAATTCCAACAAGATGACGCTCTACCGGCACTTCGGCTCGAAAGAAGAGCTCCTGTGCGCATGCCTTCGCATGCATGCCGAAAAGACCACCGAGATCTGGCGGTCCCTCGATGAAAAATATCCGGACGACCCGAAGCGGCAGTTGCGCGCCTGGGTCGAGGGCGCCACCGAGGTGGTGTTCTCAGACGACAGCGCCTGCCTGCTCGCCAACGCGGCGGTCGAGCAGAAAGACACCAACCACTGCATTCACCAGATCATCGCCGACGCCAAGGAAACCTACAGACTCAAACTGACCGATCTGTGCCGGCGTGCGGGAATAGCCCAGGCCGAAGAACTCGCCGACGCTTTGACCCTGCTGTTCGACGGAGCCAGGATCAGCAGCCAGAGCTCCGGGCCGGAAGGGCCGCATCAAAGGCTGAAGCAATCGTGCCTTGCCATGATCAACGCATTTTCGCGTTGAGCGGCACGCCGCGGCTATCGCTCCTAGCACCGCGGCTTGGCAGGGATGACTGATCCTCGCCGCTCGCGATTCACCTAGGTGAGAACCCGCGTCTTTGAGGCTTCGATCAATTCGAAGTCGATTTCGACGCCAAGTCCCGGCTCTTTGGGAACGCTGACGAAGCCGTCCCGGCCGACGGAAAGATCGTTGATCAGCCCGCATTTCTGCGCCTCGTCGGGCAGCACGACTTCGAAGAACTCGGTGTTCGGGATCGCGCAGAATACATGCAGGTTGGCGACGTTGTTCAGCGAATTGCCGCCATGGTGGAGTTCGTAGTTGAGCCGGAATGCCTCGGCCAGGTGTGCTGTCTTCAGGCAGGCGGTGATGCCGCCCTTCAGCGCCACGTCGCCGCGCAGCGCATCGGTCGCCTTCTGCGAGACCCACGGCTCGTAAGCGTGGAAGGCGCCGGGTGAGAGTTCGGTCGCGACGACCTGGATATCGAGCTTCTGCTTGAGCTTGGTGTAGTTGTAGATGTCCTCGAAGGGCAGCGGATCCTCGAACCAGTAGTAGCCGAGTTCCTCCAGTTCGCGGCCGACCATGAGCGCCTGCGGATAGGTGTAGACGCCGGTGGAATCGAACATCAGCCGGTACTCGTCGCCGACCGCCTTGCGCACCGCGCGGGCAACTTCGAGATCGGTTTTCGGGTCCAGGCGCGGCGGATGAACCTTGTAGGCCGCGTAGCCGTGCTCCTTCACCGCGAGCGCTTCCTCGATGTAGTTCCCGACATCGGCCCATCCCGGCGAACTGGCATAGGCGGGCGCCTTGTCCCTGAACCCGCCGATCAGTTGGTGGATGGGAAGGCCGGCAACCTTGCCGGCAATGTCCCATAAAGCCACGTCGATCGCGCCGACGCACCGCCAGGTGGAGAGTCCGGCGCGGCGCGCCATGTCCTTGTAGATCGCCTCGCGCTGCAGCGGATCGCGCCCCACCACCACCGGTTTCAGCGCGATGATCAGTGATGCCGCGTCGAGTTCGGCGGTGCGCACCGGCGAGCCGAGGAATGCATGCCCCTGAATGCCCTCGTCGGTCGACACCGTCACCAGGCCCATCGACAGCTTGCCGGACCCCGGCAAGGTGTGGCGTCCGTATGATGCCTTCGGGATGGTCCGCTCGAACATCGTCACGGTGAGATCGGTGATTTTCATCGCTGTTTTCCTCCCGGTGCCCGAAGGCTGTCCGCGTCTTGCCGCCGTACCTGTATATTGCGGTATACGACATTTGCATGTGATTGCATATCTGTGTATACATCATGCAAAGGGGCATCAAGAACCTCGGCGGGAGCAGATACTGCGAGGGCTGCGACGGCGGCCCGGGAAGCGGACATAAACCGCATTCAGGGAGGAAGAAAATGCGCTTCAGAACCACGTTATTCGGGGCAGCGCTGGTCGTCGCGGCTGGCATCGGCACCGCCGCCGCGGACTTTCCCGACCGCCCCATCACCTTTCTCGTGCCGTTCGGCGCCGGCGGCGGCACCGACGTCGCGGTGCGCACCTATGCGCCCTATCTGGAAAAATGCATCGGCAACGGCGCGACCATGGTTGTCGTCAACAAGCCCGGCGCCAGCGGTCAGCTCGGCTTTACCGAACTCGCCACCTCACAGCCCGACGGCTACATGATCTCGACGCTGAACGCACCGAACTTCGAGATCGGCGCGATAACCGGCACCAGCTACAAGCTCGACCAGTTCGAGCTGGTCGGCAACATCGTCGGCACCAATGTGACGCTGACCGTCGCCAAGGAAAGCCCGATCAAAACGGTCGATGATCTGATCAAGGCCGCGAAGGAATCGCCAACGCCGATGAATCTCGGCACCTCGTCGCTCGGCGCCGACGATCACTTGATGGCGCTGCGGTTTGCCAAGATGGCCGGGCTGAAATTCACCACGCTGCCGCTCGAAAGCGCCGGCAACGTGCGCAATGCCATCATGGGCGGTCACGTCCAGGTCGGCAGCCTGTCGAACACCGAGACCGGGCCCTTCATGGACAAGCTGACTGTGCTCGCGGTGGCATCCGCCGAACGCATGCCATCGCTGCCCGATGTCCCGACATTCCGTGAACTCGGCTACGACCTCGTCGCGGGCTCCAACCATGTGCTCGGCATCAGGGCCGGAACGCCGGAGGATATCCGCGCCAAATATGCCGACTGCATCGCGCAGGTGGCGAAAGACCCGGCCTTCCTCGACGAAGCGAACAAGCGGTCTGTCAGCCTCAACATCATGAGCGACAAGGAGGTGAAGGACTTCATCGCCAAGGAGGAAGCGGATCTGCGCGCGCTCTGGGAAAGCGATCCCTGGCAATAGCGGAACGACGCCGAGCCGGTTGAACCGGCAGGCGGGTCTTCCGGCATTTCGAGCGACTTCATCAGGCGGAACTGGGAGTTCGACATATCATGAGGCGTGGCATCGGATTGCTGGCGGCGGCTGTCGCGACGGTGTGGGCAACGGCGGCCTTCGCGGAGTATCCGGACCGGGTAATCACCTACATCGTGCCGTACGCGCCGGGCGGCGGCGCCGATGTCGGCGTGCGCATCGCCGAACCGTTCCTGGAGAAATGCCTGGGCGGCGAGATCGTCGTCATCGACAAGCCCGGCGCCGGCGGCGTGCTCGGCATGATCGACATCGCCGCGGCTGCACCCGACGGCTATACGCTCGGCAGCCTGCTGACGCCCAATCTGCCGGTCGGCACCATCGCAAACGACCCGCCCCGCTACACCATGGACAGTTTCGACTATTTGTCGAACCTGGTCGGTTCGCGCGTTGCCATCAGCGCGCGCAAGGGCGGCAAGTTCAAGACGATCCAGGATCTGCTCGATGCCGCGAAGGCCGCTCCCGTCCAGGCAGCCATCACCCAGGCCGGCGCCGACGACCACCTCGTCCTGCTCCGCCTGATGGAAGCCAGCGGCGCGCAATTCGAATTCATCCCGATGGTGGAATCGCCGCTTGCGAGAAACGCGGTGATGGGCGGCCACGTCGATATACTCGGCCTGTCGGTAACCGAGAGCGCCAACTTCAAGGACCAGCTCGAAACATTGGTAGTGGCGGGAGCGGAGCGGTTTTCAGGCCTGCCCGACGTGCCGACCCTGAAGGAACTCGGCTACGACATCACCGGCGGCAACACGTTCCTGATGGGGGCGCCCAACGGGTTGCCGGCAGACGTCAAGGACAAGCTCGACAAGTGCTTCCAGGAGGTCGGCAAGAACCCCGACTACCGGAAGGCGATCGAGGAAAGAAACTTCATCTTCACGCCGATGACCGCTGCCGAGACGGAAGCCTTCGCCATGGGCGAGTACACCGCATTGAAAAGGATCTGGGACAGCAAGCCCTGGAAATAGCCTTCAAGCCGAAGGCGCAACCGCCTTCGGCTTTGCCCACTTGTCTCAATGTCATCACCCGGCAGGCCATGAAAATCAGCAGCGTCGAAACACTTTATTGCAGCGCCGGCTGGCGCAACCTCTCGTTCCTGAAGGTCAGCACCGATGCCGGACTGGTCGGCTGGGCCGAATTCCCCGAGAACCATATCAACGGCGTGCTGTCGCCGCTGGTGCGGCATCTCGGCCAGCAGTTGATCGGCGAGGACCCGCGCCGCGTCCAGCCGCTGGTCGACCGCCTCCGCCGGGCATCGTGGGGCGTGCCTTTCGGCGCTGTCGCGCGCTCCATCGGTGCACTCGAAAACGCCCTCGTCGACATCAAGGCGAAGTCGCTCGACGTTCCCGCCTACGAACTGATCGGCGGCATGATCCGCGACCGCATCCGCATGTACTGGTCGCATTGCGGCTCCTACCACGTCACCAACTGGAAAGACCTCGGCGTGCCGCGCATCACCTCGCTCGACGACGTGAAGGCGCTGGGACGCAAGGTCAGGGAATCCGGCTACCACGCACTGAAGACCAACCTGATGATGTTCGACAAGGCCGAGCCCTACATGTACCGGCCCGGTTTCGCCGGCGGGTCCGGCGATCCGGACCGCAACCCGACCCGCGCCGCCATCGCCGCGGCGGTCGACCAGATGACCGCCTTCCGCGAGGGTGCCGGGGCGGACATCGGCATCAAGCTCGACATCAACTTCAACTTCCGCCCGGAAGGCTATCTGCGCATGGCCCGCGCGCTGCAGCCGCTCGATCTCGACTGGCTGGAGATCGACAATTTCAGCGCAGCGGCGGTGGCGCAGGTGCGTCGCGGCAGCCGCATCCCGATTGCCTCCTGTGAGACGCTGAGCGGCTGCAGGCAGCTTCGCCCTTATCTCGAACAGGAGGCCGTGGATGTCGCCATCATCGACGTGCCGTGGAACGGCATTCTCGAATCGATGCGCATGGCAGCGCTGGCCGACGCATTCGAGATCAACGTCGCCACGCACAATTTCTGCGGTCCGATCGCAACGCTGATGAGTGCCCATTTCTGCGCGGCGGTGCCGAATTTCCGCGTCATGGAGATGGACGTCGTACAGGTGCCGTGGACCAACGACCTGATCACCCAGGCGCCGGTCATCGAGGACGGCCATATGCGTCTGCCGGCCGGACCGGGCTGGGGCGCCGACGTCAACGAAGAGGCCCTGAAAGCCCACCCGCCCGTCGCCACGAAGCACTGAAGATTTTCGCGGTCAGCGCGAATTCGCAGTCGTCCGGAAATCCCGACGACGTCTCTGGGAGGAGCAAGGGAATGAAAGCCACAGCTTTGTTGTTGTCCTTGACCGCGTCGCTCGCTCTGGCGGCCGGCGCGGCGCATGCGGAATATCCCGAGAAGCCGATCACCTACCTGCTCGGCTACAAGGCCGGCGGCGCCAGCGACATCGCCTTGCGCACCTGGACGCCCTATATGGAAAAATGCCTGGGCAATGGCGCTTCGATCGTCATCGAAATGCGGCCGGGTGCCGGCGGCAGTATCGCCATGACCGACCTCGCGCTTGCAGCGCCAGACGGCTACACGATGGGCCAGACCACCGCTCCCGACCTGATCAGCCAGCGTTTCGGCAAGGACGCGAAGTGGACGAAGGACAGCTTCGACTACATCGGCAACCTCAGCGGGGCGAGTTCGACGCTCACCGTCCGCACCGAGAGCGAGTTGAAGAGCTTCGCGGATTTCGTCGCCAAGGCCAAGACAAGCGGCACGCCGCTCAATGTCGGCATCGGCGGCGTCGGCAATGACGACCATCTCGCCGGGCTGCGGCTCGCCGAACTGTCGGGCATAAAGCTCAACCTCATCCCGTTCGGCGGCGGCGCCGAAACGCGCCTCGCCCTGCTTGGCGGCCATGTCGACCTGGCGCTGATGTCGAGCGGCGAGTTCGGCCGCGACATCACGGACATACGGCCGCTTGCCATCGCGCGCGAGGAGCGCAGCCCGATGCTGCCCGACACGCCGACGTTCCGGGAGCTAGGCCACGACATCATCATGGGCTCGCGGCTGCTGATCGCGGCACCCAAGGGCGTCCCCGCCGAAGTGCTGGAGAAATGGCGCAACTGCGTGACGACGATCGCGGCGGACAAGGCGTTCATCGCCGACGCGGAAACCCGCAAGATGCCCCTGCTCCCGATGACGGCCGACGAGACAACCAATTTCGTCGACGAGACGGATGCGGCACTGACATCGATGTGGGCGAAGGAACCCTGGGTCAAATAGCTCAGGGTCAGCTCTCGATCAGCAAATGCAAGGAATGCAGCCATGAAGCCTGAAGTCATCGTGCGTGTCCCCTTTCCCAAGGAGAGCATCGCGCTGCTCGAGGAGGATTTCGTCGTTCACTATGCGCCGTCCCTGGAACTGCTCGAACAGGCGATTAGGGACTTTGGTCCGCGGACACGGGCGGTGGTGACCAATGGTTCGATCGGCCTGACCGGAGAGCAGATCCGCGCCATGCCGAAGCTCGAGATCATCCATACCGTCGGCGTCGGCTTCGAGCAGATCGACATGACCGCGGTGCATGAAAAAGGCATCGTGGTCGCCAACAATGCCGGCACCAACTCCTTTTCGGTGGCCGAGCAGGCGCTGGCGCTCATTCTTGCGGTGCTGCGCGATATCCCCGCCAACGACCGCGCCACCCGTGACGGCGTCTGGGAAGAGGCGCGCGCGCCACGCCCGCTGATCTACGAAAAACGCGTCGGCATCATCGGCCTGGGCGAAGTCGGTCTCGCCATCGCCAAGCGCGCCGAGGCCTTCGAGGCAACCATCGGCTACCATAACCGCAAGCCGAAGGACGGCGTCTCCTACCGGTATTATGCGTCGCCGCTGGAACTCGCCGAAGCCTCCGACATTCTCGTCGTCTCCTGCCCCGGCGGTCCGGAAACGAGGGGCATCGTCGGACGCGAAGTGTTGGCGGCGCTCGGGCCTTCCGGCCTGCTGATCAATGTCGGGCGCGGCAGCGTCGTGGACACGGACGCGCTGGTCGAGGCCCTGCACGACAAGACCATCGCCGGGGCCGGCATCGACGTCTGGGCCGGCGAACCGGTTCTCCCGGCATCGCTTACCGGCGCGCCGAACCTGATCGTCAGCCCACACATAGGCGGCCGCTCGCCGGAAGCCGTCGTCGCGGCCCGTCGCCAGATCTCGCGCAATTTCAAGGCGCATTTTTCAGGCGGCGAGGTGCTGCACCGCGTCGACTGACCGGGCCTACGCAGCGAACCTGATGCCGACGCTGCCGAGCCGGGTGAAATCCACCCGCACATCGTCGCCCGCCGAGATCGGGATGGCGGCGATGATCGACCCGGTCATCAGGATCATCCCGGCGCGCAGCATGTCGCCATTCGCCAGCACGGTGTTGGCGATGAAGGCGGCGGCGTTGTAGGGATCGCCCATCACTTCGACGCCGGTGGCCGAACCCCGGACCTCGCCGTTGATCGACATCACGCAGCCCTCGACGCGCAGATCAATGCCCGCCGGCGACAGGCCCGGCCCGCCGACGACGATGCTGCCCGCCGTCTTGTGGGTGGCGATCACCATGTGGCGGGTGCGTTCGACATTGCCTGGCGCCCCGACCGCCACCTCGATCGCCGGAAGCAGCGCTTCGGTGGCGCGCAGCACGTCGAGCGGCGTGACACGAGGGCCCGGCAGGTCGGCTCCAAGCAGGATGGCGACCTCCGGCTCGACCGCATTGCGGCTGTTCGGCACGATGGCGATCGGAGCGCTCTCCGGCAGATGCGCCGAGCGCAGGATGGCGCCGGCGATCGGCCCGCCATTGCCGCGCTGGGCCTGGATGGCGGCGCTGGTATAGGCCGCCTTGTAGCCGATGACGGTTTCGCCTTCCGCGATGCGGCGGCGCATCAGGCCGGCCTGGACGCTGTAGGCCTCCGCTTCGACCAATCCCGGCTCGTCCTCCATGATATCCTTCCAGGGCGCACGGCCGGAGACACGGTCGGCGATCCGGTCCACGAGGTTTTCAAGATCGATCTTCATGGCGTCTCCTGGATTGCGAAATATGCGGAAGGGCCTCGCCGGCAGGAATGCCGGCGACATATCCGCCGAGGCGAATGCCTGGATTATGCGATCACGGCTTGATCCATGGGTCGCTGGCCCAGAGTTCTTCCAACTGTTTTGCCTGGCTGCGGATGAAGGCTTCGGTTTCCTCGCCGGTCATGACGTTCAGCGAGAGCGAGCGCTTCTTGGCATCCTCGAGGAATTTCGGATCCTTGGCGGCAACCTGGATGCATTCGCGCCATTTGGCGAGCGCTTCCTCGGGGAAGCCCTTTGGCGCACCGATCACATGGGTCGATCCGCCGACCAGTTCCAGCCCTTCTTCCGTGAAGGTCGGGGTATCGGGAAACAGATCCGTGCGCTGTTCGCCGGCGACCGCAAGCGGCCTCACTTCCTCGCGAAAACCCGCCGCCTCGACATTCGACATGAAGGCGAATTCGACCTGGCCGCCGAGCAGCGCGTTGCGCGAATCCGCACCGGAGCCGAACGGGATGAAGTTAAGCTTGACGCCGACGAGCTTTTCGAACTGCAGGCCGACCAGATGGTCGTCCGCGCCGATGCCGCCCATGCCGACATTGATGGGGCCGCTGCTCGCCTTGATGTGGTCGATCGCTTCCTTCAGCGATTTGAACTTGCTGTCCGCCTGGACATTGAGCGTGGACCGAACGCCAATGACATTGCCGATCCAGACGAAGTCGTCGGCGATCGACGGCTCGGACTTCGACAGCTTGTTGGTGACCAGGTTCGGCATGTTCGCCATGCCGATCGTGTAGCCGTCGGGTGCCGCCTTGTGCAGCGCCTCGATGCCGACGGCCGAGGCAGCGCCCGGCATCGCGGTCGGAACCAGCGCGGCGCCGTTGCCCAGGCAGGCCTCGACGTAGGGCTGCCAGGTGCGAATGCCGACATCGGTGCCGCCGCCGGCGGAATTGGGATTGATGACGATGATCGGGCGTTCGGGATATTCCGCAAAAGCCGCGGTCGAGACCAGGCCAAGCGCCATCGCGCCAGCCAATTTCAGCAGGTTTCGCATTCCAATACCTCCCAGTCAAAGTTTGCGAATACTTTTGTATACATTTGTAGGCAAGACGAGTCCAGCGAGGGTTTTGCTCCTCCGTGTCGCGCAAACCCTCCTGCAGACCGCTGTTGAATTCAGCCTGTGATCGCCGCGTCGGCGGTCTTGGCTTCGGCGAGGAACATCCTGGCGCCCTCGACCATGAAAACGCTGTCGGCGCCGGTGAAATAGCAGCGAGCCGCACCCATCCGCACATAAGGCTCCAACTCGTCGCTTTTGCGGATTCCGCCGATGATCAGCGGCTTGCCGGCCCCCTTGCAGGCCTCGATCACCTTGCGATATGCCTCCTTGACCCGTTCGTTCTTGTATTGGCCGGGAATGCCCATCGATGTGGTGAGGTCGTTGCTGCCGATCTGGATCGCGTCGATGCCGTCAACGCCGATGATGTCGGCGGCGGCTTCGACCCCGGCCTCGGTCTCGATCATCGCGATCAGCAGCGTCGCATCGTTGATGGCGGTCGTCAGGGCGTTGCCCGCAAGGCCCTGGAACCGCGGATTGGGGATGCCGCCACCGACCGAGCGATCGCCCTTCGGCGAAATCAGCGCTGCCTTGACCAGCGCCTTCGCCTCCTCGGCCGAGCGAATGTCGGGCGCAAGGATTCCTTGCGCGCCGGCATCCAGCACGCGTGAAATCAGCCCCGGTTCGAGGCTCGGAACACGAACGAAGGCCGTCACCTCGCTGTGAAGAGCCGTACTGAATATCTGGGCCGCCGTATCGATCGAGATCGAACTGTGCTGCAGGTCCACATAAATGCCGTGATAGCCCACCGCCTGTGCCAGCGAGACGATGTTGACCGTACGCGCCATGCGGACGGAAAAGACGAAGGCCGGCTCGCCGGATTTGAGCCGTTCCTTGAGCAGATTTGTTTGCATGGCTTGTCCTCCTCCGACGTGGCCGCAAATTTGTGACAGCGGCCATCTTGCACGACATGGCTTCATTGCATACAAAGGTCGACAGAAAAATACAACATTGATCTTCCGCGTGACCGATGGAGAATAGGACCCATCGTAACTGCGGGATTCAAACGGGAAAGTTCATGACTCACATTGCTTTGATCGGGTTTGGAGAGGCAGCCCAGGCTATGGCCAACGGCTTGGCGAAGGAGCCGGCGGTTACCGCCTTGTCGGCTTTCGACATCCGTTTCGCGGACGCCGCGCAGACCGGCAATCTTCTCAGCCAGGCGGAAGCCCGCCGTGTCAAGGCGCATGCCGATCTGAAGGACGCGCTTGCCGGCGCCGACATCGTGCTGTCGCTGGTGGTGGGCTCGGCCGCGGTCAAGGTCGGCGAGGCTGCCGGCCAGCACCTGAAGCCGGGGCAGATATTCATCGACCTCAACTCCATCTCCCCCGACGCCAAGAAACGCGTCGCCGAAGCGCTGGCCAAAGGTGGCAGCGCCGATTTCGTCGAGGGCGCGGTCATGGCGCGGGTGCCGCCTTACGAACACAAGGTGCCCATCCTGCTGGCCGGCGCGGCGGCAGAGCGGGCAGCGGAGATCCTGACCAGGGCGGGCATGGAGATCGAGGCGGTCGGCACCGAGATCGGCCAGGCCTGCGCGGTGAAAATGATCCGCTCCATCATCGTCAAGGGCGTCGAGGCCCTGCTGATCGAGAGCCTCACCGCCGCCGAGAAAGCCGGCGTGCGCGAGCGCATCCTCGATTCGATCTCCGAGACGTTTCCCGGCCTCGATTGGCGCCAGACGGCGACCTACTACATCGGCCGGACGCAACAGCACGGCGCCCGCCGCGTTACCGAAATGAAGGAGGCGGCGGCTACTCTGGAAAGCCTCGGCCTCGAGCCGGTGCTGTCGCGGGCGATCTCGGAAACCATCGGGGCGGCTCACGCCAGGTTCAAGGCGTCGACGCTTCCATTCGACAAGGATTATCCGGAGCTTCTGGCCGTGCTGGCGGCGGAAGACGACAAGGCAGGGGACAAGGCAGCATGAAGCCTGAAATTATCGTTCGCGTTCAGTTTCCATCATCGGGACTGGAACTCTTCGAGAAGGATTTCGTCGTTCACTACACCCCCTCGCCCGAGGAATTCGACAAGGCGATCGACGCGTTTCCGAATACCCGTGCCCTCGTCACCAACGGTTCGATCGGCGTCACCGGCGTTCAGCTGCGCCGCATGAAGAAGATCGAGATGGTGGTGACGCAGGGCGTCGGCCACGAGAATGTCGATATGGCGACCGTCAAGGAACTCGGCCTCGTCCTGACCACCGGCAAGGGCACCAATGCCTTTTCCGTCGCCGACCATGCCATGGCGCTGCTGCTGGCAATCGCCCGCAACATCGTGTGGGCCGACAAGCGCGTCCGCGAAGGCGCCTGGCTGCAGTCGCGCGGACCGCGTGCGCTGGCCTGGAAGAAGCGGCTCGGCATCATGGGCCTCGGCGAGATCGGCTTGCAGATCGCCGAGCGGGCAGCCGGTTTCGGCATGACCATCAGCTACCACAATCGCAACAAGCGCGATGACGTCGATTTCGCCTACAAGGCGACGCCGTTGGAACTGGCCCGGGACAATGATTACATCATCATCGTCATGCCGGGAGGCCCCGACACCAGGGGATTGGTCGGCCGCGAATTCCTCGACGCACTCGGTCCGCAAGGCTACCTGATCAATCTCGGCCGCGGCACCATCGTCGACACCGGCGAATTGATCAGCGCACTGCACGAAAAGCGCATCGCCGGCGCGGCGATCGATGTCGTCGCGGGCGAGCCCGCGGTTTCGCCGGAACTGCTCGACGCGCCGAACCTGATCATCACGCCGCATATGGCCGGCCGGTCGCCGGAATCGGTTTCCGTGGCGATGAAGCGCATCTCCGACAATCTGAAGGCGCATTTCGAAGGTGGTGAATTGGTCTCGCGGGTCGCCTAGCCGCCTCGCCGGAGCCGCGATAGAACGGCAGCATGGAACAGCTGGATTGTGTGGTCGCCGGTGCGGGCGTCATCGGCCTCGCGGTGGCACGTGCCTTGGCTCTTGCCGGTCGCGAGGTGGTTATCCTCGAGGCCGCGGATGCATTCGGAACCGAGACCTCGGCGCGCAACAGCGAGGTCATCCACGCCGGCATCTACTATCCTGCCGGAAGCCTGATGGCGCGCTTTTGCGTCGCCGGCCGCGAAGCACTCTATGCCTACTGCCGCGAACGGGGCCTGCCGCATAAAAACTGCGGCAAGCTGATCGTCGCGACCTCGCAGGAGGAGCTTGAACGGCTGCCCGCGATTGCCGCGCGCGCCGCAGCCAACGGCGTCGAGCTGCGAAAGATTTCAGCGGCCGAGGCGCTGGCGCTGGAGCCCGCCCTGGCAACCACCGGTGCGCTTCTCTCCCCATCGACCGGCATCGTCGACAGCCATGCTTACATGCTTTCGCTGCTCGGGGACGCCGAGAATGCGGGTGCCGCGCTGGTTCTGAACAGCCCCATCGTGTGCGGCAAGGTGGACGGCGACGGCATCGTGCTCGATGTCGGCGGCGCCGATCCAATGACATTGCGGTGCCGCACCCTGGTCAACGCCGTCGGGCTGAATGCCCCGGTGCTGGCGGCGGCGATCGAGGGGATGCCGCCGGCCCTGGTGCCGACGCGATATTTCGCCAAGGGAAGCTACTTCTCGCTCGCCGGAAAAGCGCCCTTCTCGCGGCTGATCTATCCCGTGCCGGTCAAGGGAGCGCTGGGAGTCCACCTGACCCTCGACATGGCCGGCCAGGCCCGCTTCGGCCCGGACATCGAATGGGTGGACCGGATCGACTACGAGGTCGACCCGCAGCGGGTGGAAAGCTTCTACGCCGGCGTGCGGCGCTATTATCCGGATCTCGCGGACGGTGCACTGCTGCCGGCCTATTCCGGCATGCGGCCGAAAATCGTGCCGCCCGAAATCGCCAGCCAGGACTTCATGATCCAGGGCCCCGGCACGCACGGCATTGCCGGCCTCATCAACCTGTTCGGCATCGAGTCGCCCGGACTGACCTCGTCGCTGGCGCTCGCCGACCATGTGCGAGACATAGCCGGCGCGAGCTGACAAACTTAAAGCGCATGCGGCTCCTTGCGCACGCCGAGACCGCGCATGAAACGCTCGCGTATCTGCACGGGATCGCGATGCGTCGTGGCGGCGGGCTTCTGGCTGTCGATCTTGGCTGCGATGAAGAACGGGCCGTCCTCCGACAGCGAACGGTCGATCAGCTTGTCGAAATGTGCCTCGTCGTCGGCCCAGAACGCCTTCTCCAGGCCTGACGCGCGCGCCAGTCCGACGAGGTCGGCGACGGTCGCGGATGTCGACGGCTGCCCGCCGGTGATCTGGTAGGCGCCATTGTCCCAGACGATCATCACCAGGTTTTTCGGCCCACGGCTGGCGATGGTGCCGAGCGCGCCGATCTGCATGAGCAGCGAACCATCGCCTTCGAGGCCAAAGACGCGCCGGTTGGGTTGCGCGATGGCGACGCCGTGCGCGATCGGGAAAGCGAGGCCCATGGAGCCCAGCATGTAGAAATTCTGCGGACGGAACCCCGCCCCCCACAGTTCGAAATTGGTCCAGCCGATGCCGCCGATAACCGCCTCGTCGTTTTTCAGCTTGCCGACGAGACGCTTGCTCAGATCGGCCCGGCTCATCACCTTGCGGTGGTTGTGCTGCGCCTGTTTGTTGTTGCCGGCCATGGTCATTTCTCCTTCTTCTCGACCTTGCCGCCGGTCAACAGGGCATTGAGGATCAGCGCCGCGGGAGCCTGCGTCGACACGGCCTGGCTGATGGTGCGGTCGACGATGAACGCCACCTCGTCGAGCCGCCGCAGCGTGTGGTGCTCAATGCCCATGGAATCGAGCGACGGGCGCATCGTGCGGCACACCATGGCCTGGCCGAGGTTGAACTCGCCAAGCGAGCCGCGCTCGGAAATGATCATCAGCAGCGGTATCTGATAGGGCACGGCGAGCGAGGCCAGCGCGTTGGGCAGCGTGGCAAAACCGCTGGTCTGCATCAGCACCACGCCCAGCATGCCGCCCATCCAGGCGCCGGTGACGATGCCCACCGCCTCTTCCTCGCGCGTGCAGCAGAAGGTGGTGAAAAACGGGTCTTCGTGCAACGCCTTCATCAGCGGTGACAGCACGTTGTCCGGCACATAGGTGACGAGCCTGACGTCGTTTTCCTTCAGGACATCGCGCACGATCTCATACCATGCGCGCTGACCGTTCGGGTCTGCGGAATTCATTCCGTCCATCCTCCATGAGTGTCCGGTGCATGCCGGAAATCTGTTCGAAATCGACTGGCTTGGAAGCTCTGCGTACAATTGTATACAGAGACTTTCACGCGGAAACAACAGGCTTTTCGCCGCGAAATCGGATCATGTCGCGGTTTGGAGCCCTTCACGAAAAGGGCCGGCAGCTAGCCGGCCCTTGCCCGAATTCATGTCGATCAATTCTCCACCGAGATCTCCCGGCCGCCGTTGCGCTTCGACTTGCGCAGGTCGTTCACATAGCGGATGCCGGGATAGAACAGCAGCAGAGCCGACAGGAAGATCAGGATGATGCAGATCGGCCTAGTGTAGAGGATCGACGTGTCGCCAGCCGACATCAGCAGCGACACGCGAAGATTGAACTCGGCCTTGCCCCCGAGCACGACGCCGATGATAACCGGCGCGATCGGAAAGCCGAAGCGCACCATGCCGAGGCCGACGAGGCCGAAGATGAAGGCCATGTAGACGTCGAACATCGAGTTCTGCGCCGCAAAGCCGCCGCCGATGACCATCACCACGATGAGCGGCAGCAGCATCGCCTGCGGAATGCGCAGGATGTTGGCGAAGAACTTGTTGGCGATGGTGCCGCCGAAGACGATCAGCAGCGCCGAGGTGATGAACATCTGCCACGAATAGCCGTAGACCACTTCCGGCGCGTCACGGAATAGCTGCGGTCCGGGCTGGAAGCCCTGGATCAGCAGTGCGCCGAGCATCAGCGCCGCGATGCTGGAGCCTGGCACGCCCAGCGTCAGCGTCGGGATCATGGCCGCGGCATTGTCGGCATTGTTGACGGATTCGGCGGCGGCCAGTCCCTCGATGCTGCCCTTGCCGAATTTTTCGGGATGCTTCGAGCTGCGCTTGGCCTCGTTGTAGGCGATGAAGGCGCTGATCGCCGAGCCCGGCAGGATGCCGATGATGATACCGATCAGCGACGACTTGATCCACACCCACCACACCTGGCTGAACTTCCAGAAGCCCTTGTCGGTGTTGATCTGGAACACGGACTTGGCGCCGTGAACATGGATCTGCTGCGCCATCTCCCAGGCCGGCGGCAGCGAGAACATGCCGACCATGACGGCGAGTTCCGGAATGCCGTTGACCAGTTGCAGCATGTCGAACGTGTAGCGTTCGTGGCCAGACACGTTGTCGAGGCCTATCGTGCCGATCAGCAGCCCGAAACAGGAGGCGAGGACGCCCTTGAGAACATCGTCGCCCAGCATCGACGAGATGGTGACCAGGCCGAACACGTTGACCCAGAAGATTTCCGGCGGGCCGAACGCGAGAGCCACCTTGGCCAGCGGCGGCGCCAAGAGGACGAGCGACAGCGCGCTGATCATGCCGCCGACCGCCGAAGACCAGGCCGCGAGATTGATCGCGCCGCCGGCATTGCCCTGCTGGGCCATCGGATAGCCGTCCCAGGCCGTGCAGATCGAGCCAGCATTGCCGGGGATGCGCAGCAGGACGGCGGGAATCGCGCCGCCTTGCGAAGCGCCGTTGTGGATGCCGGCAAGCAGGCCGAGCGCGGGCAGCACGTCCATGCCGTAGGTGAACGGAATGGCTAGCGCGATGCACATGGTGGCGCTCAAGCCCGGCAACGCGCTGAGCATGATGCCGATCAACGTCCCGCAGCACATAGCCAGCAACGACTGCCAGGCCAGAACCGCGAAGAAGGCGTTAAATACGTGGTCAAGTTCGGGCATGGAAGCCTCGCGCTCAGAAGAAGGTCAAGATGAGTTCCCGCGGCAGCGGGACCAGGAAAACGCTGCGAAACAGAAAAGCCACGAGCGAAACGAAGATGAGCGTGGAAAGCCAGACCAGCAGGTGATTGCGGATGCCGAGGAAATAGGCCGTCGCCGGCACATAGATGAAGCTGGCGGTGACGAAGCCGAGATAGTCGACCCCGATCATGTAAAGCAGCGTGCCGACGATCACCGTTCCGACGCGAAACAGTTCGCCGCCATTCATGCGCTCACCGTCGGTCGGCCGCACGATGCCCCTGATGAACAGCAGCACCGAGCAGACCATCATGATGGCGGAAATGCCGCGCGGAAACAGTTCTGCCCCGCCGCCGTAGTCGCGCGCCATGATGAATGCCGTCAGCGAGAACGCGAAGATGACGATCGCTGCAATCGGATCTCTAAGCGCCATGGCGATACCTCCCGGATTCCTGAGCAATGGGGTTGCGGAAACCCTCCGCCCAAAACGGTTGCCGATCTGAATTCAAGATGCTTCCTCCGGTAAGGCGGATTAATCCGCCTTGTATTTTAGTGTCGACGAAAGTATTCCCGTCCGGTCGATGGGGCAATCGAAACCTTTGCCGATTTCGTCAGCCATCGGCTGGGCGGCAACCTTTACGCCTGCCGTTTCACGAAGCGATCGAGCGTCGAGATGATTTCCGACTTCGGACCTGCGCGGTTGTCCTCCGCCACATGTTCGTAGAGGTCGGCAGCGCCCGTTAGCATTCCAGCCGCGCCCCGCTCCGGCTCCAGGAACCTGGCGATCTCGCGCATTTCGCCGTCCCAGCGGTAAGCCTTGGCATACATCGTCGGCAGTTGCTTCGAGAGCCAGGCGTAGAGCGCCGGCTGGCTGGCTTGCAGTTCCTCGACGAAGCTCTCGTTCACGCCGTTGCGGGCGGCACCCAACGCCATCGACGTGCCCAGCGCCTGGAATCCCTTGGTGATGCCGGCATAGGCCATCTTCAACGCCGAGGCGTCGCCGAGCGCGTCGGAAACCACGCGCGTATCGAGGCCAAGCGTCTTCAGCGTTTCGGCTTCGTCCGAAATCGGTCCGGACATATAGAGGCGCGGACTGGAGCCGTCGGATTTCGGCGCCGCCCCGATGATCGAGGCATCGATGAAAGGCAGGTTGCGTTCGAGGAACGGCTTCGAGATGGCATGCAGCGTCTGCGGGGCAATGGCGTTGCAGTCGATGAAGGCGGGTTTTCTCGCCGCCTTTTCGATCAGCGGCATGAAACGCTCGGCCGTCTCGGCCGCCGACGAAGGCGGCACGATCGACAGGAAAATATCCGCTTCAGAAATCAGCGAAGCGTCGTCCGCCGCCACGACGCCGGCAGCGGCCGCCCGTTCGGCGCTGGCGGCGCTTCGGCCGGCAAGCGAGGTCAGCACGCGGGCACCGCGCTCGGTGAGGCGCCGGGCAACGCCGGAACCCATTTCACCCATGGCTATGACGGCAATCGTCTTCATCGCGTTACCTCTGGTTTGCCGTTTTCGGCGCTGGCCCAGCACTCTCGGCGCGATTCGAACCGTCGTCCAGCAGCCACTCCACACTCGCGGCCTCAGTCACGGCCAGCAGTTTGGCGCGCAGGCCCGGACCGATCGGGATGCCGTCCCGCATGCGCTTTTCGGCCATCTTCCATTGCGGATCCCCCGCGACCATCACCGGTTCACCCTCGACGGCGGGTTTGGTGCCACGCAACGCGCCGCAAAGCGCCGCGACGTCCGCCTCAAACTCGCCCTCGCCGCGAAACAGCTTCGGATCGATGGCCAGAAAGAAATGGCCGATGTCAAAGCCCTTGGGTTTCTTGGTATGTTGCGGGTCGGTGATCAGTGTCGCGCCGGTGAGGCAGGACGACAGGATATTGACCATCATCGAAAGGCCGTAACCCTTGTAGCTCGATCCTTCGAGGGTACCGCCGAGCGGCGACATGAAGCCGCCGCGCCGGGTGACATCGAGCGGGTCGGTCGAAACCTGGCCCTGGCTGTCATAGCCCCAGCCGACCGGCATCGGCTGGCTCTCGTTCATCTTGTTGCGGATCTTGCCGTAGGCGACGGTGGTCGTCGCCATATCGAGCAGAAACGGGTCTTCATCGGCGCTTGGCGCCGAGAAGGACCACGGATCGGTGCCGAGCTTGGCTTCCGCACCCCCCGTCGGCGCGACACGAATGCCGGCCGCGCTGGTTGCACCCATGCCGATCAGCCCGGCGCGCGCGGCAAGATCGGTGAAATAGCCGACGGCGCCAAAATGCGAGGAATTGCGCACCGCGGCGACCGCGATGCCGCTCTGCTTCGCCTTGGCGATGGCCGCATCGACCGCCATGGCATAGGCGACGTGCCCCATGCCGCCGTCGCCGTCGACCAGGATGGATACCGGCGTCTCGCGTACAACCTTGTAATCCGCGTTCATCTTCAGCCGGCCGGCCCGAAAGCGCATGTCGTATTCGATCAGCATCGAAACGCCGTGGCTCTCCACGCCATGCAGATCCGCCCATGACAGCACTTCAGCGGTGCGTTCCGCATGCTGTTGCGGCATGCCCCAGGCGAGCAGGATCAGTTCCATCTGCCGGCGATGCACCGAATAAGGAGCGCTCATCGGCGGCCTCCCCGGCATCCACCAGAAGCGCGTTTGGTTTCCCGCCGACCGGCCAGGCACTGCCCCGCGCGGACCGTGACGACGAACTGGCTGCTATTCCGAAAGCTGTTCAATCCGGCTCCTCCGACCCTTGCGAACGCTTGATTTTCGACCGAGCGATCCGCCCGTATGGTGCTGTCGACATTTGTATACGACGATTGTCGCATGTTCAACCCTGCGACGAAGCGATAACGAAATCACCGCTTTAGATGCAGAAAAACACTTGCGCATACATTTGTATACGATAGATTGAACCCGTGCAAAGACAAAATAGCAGGCGTCTAATGACTGAAGTTTTTCATGATGTGATCGTGGTGGGGGCAGGCAATGCCGCAATGTGCGCGGCCTTGTCGGCGCGGGAAACGGGCGCATCCGTACTGGTTCTCGAACGCGCTCCCGAAGAGGAGCATGGCGGAAACAGTACCTTCACCGCCGGCGGCATGCGCTTTGCCTATTCCGGCATCGACGACCTGCGCAAGGTGATGCCCGACCTCACCGAAGAAGAGATCGCGCGCACGGATTTCGGCACCTACACGGAAGATCAGTTCTTCGACGACATGGGCCGGATCACGGAATACCGCACCGACCCGGACATGGCGGAACTGCTGATCACCAAGAGCCTTGAGACCATGGTGTGGATGCGTTCCAAAGGCGTGAAATTCCAGCCCATCTACGGCCGCCAGGCCTTCAAGGTGGGCGGCATGTTCAAATTCTGGGGCGGCATGACCGTGGAATCCTGGGGCGGCGGGCCGGGCCTTGTCGCAGCACTCCACGCCCGCGCCGCGCAGGACGGCATCGAGGTTCGCCACAATGCGCGGGCCCTCTCGCTGATTGCCGACGATGACGGCGTGCATGGCGTCGTTGCCCGCATCGATGGACGCACGACCGAGCTCCGCTGCGCATCGGTGGTGCTGGCCTCCGGCGGTTTCCAGGCCAATTCGGAATGGCGCAGCCGCTATCTCGGACCGAACTGGGAACTCGCCAAGGTGCGCGGCACCCGTTTCAACACCGGCGACGGCATCAAGATGGCAATCGAGGCCGGCGCGATGCCGTGGGGCCACTGGTCGGGTTGCCATGCCGTCGGATGGGACCGCAACGCACCGCCGTTCGGCGATCTCGCCGTCGGCGACGGCTTCCAGAAACACAGCTATCCGTTCGGCATCATGGTCAACGCCAATGGCGAGCGTTTCGTCGACGAGGGCGCCGACTTCCGCAATTACACCTACGCCAAATACGGCCGCGTGATTCTCAACCAGCCGCAGCAATTCGCCTGGCAGATCTTCGACCAGAAGGTCGTCCACCTGCTCCGCGACGAATACCGGATCAAGCAGATCACCCGCGCAGAGGCGAATTCGATCGAAGAGCTTGCGGGCAAGCTCGATGGCGTCGACGCGGAGCGCTTCATCGCCGAGGTCAACGCATACAACGCCTCGATCAGAGAGGACGCACCCTTCAATCCGAACGTCAAGGACGGGCGCTGCACGCAGGGCCTCAAGGTCAACAAGTCGAACTGGGCGAACACGCTCGACCAGGGGCCATTCGTGGCCTTCCAGGTTACCTGCGGTGTCACCTTTACCTTCGGCGGCCTCAAGGTCGATACCGACGCGCAGGTCATCGACACCGAAGGCGACCTGATGCCAAATCTCTTTGCAGCCGGCGAACTCGTCGGCGGGCTGTTCTATTTCAACTACCCGGGCGGCACCGGCCTGATGGCGGGAGCGGTATTCGGCCGGACCGCCGGCCGGAGTGCCGCGATTTCCGCCCTCGCCCGCAACAAGGTGCGGGTCAAGGCCTCTTAGGCGACCCGCCGCACTTTCTCCGGGTCGAATTTCTTTTCGCATTTCAAGGAGCCTGCATGTCTGAGCGCCAGTTGACCGGTAAAATCAATCGAGCGGGGATCGGTCGACTCGAATTGCCGGCTATTCCCGCCGAAATCATCGACGGCTTTCGCGCGCTCGGGGCCGATCTATCGAGTCTGGTTTCCGACGTGCTCGACGAAATGGGCTATGCGAAGGCGATCGGAGCCTCCGTCCTGCGGCCGATCTATGCCGAAGCGGCCGTCGTCGGCCGCGCGCTCACCCTTCGAAACATCGTCCAGGAAACCACGCCCTACAAAGGAGCGATGGCCAAGGTCTCGCGGCTCGCCGAGATCGAGGCGCACAATCTCGCCGAACCCGGCGACGTGCTGGTCATCCAGGGCGTGCACGGCGTGTCGAACATCGGCGGCATCTCGGCCGCGATCGGCAAGCGCGAGGGTGAGATCGGCGCGATCGTCGATGGCGGCGTGCGCGATGTCGGCGAATGCCGTTCGATCGGCTATCCCGTGTGGAGCCGCGACGTGACGCCACTCACCGGCAAATGGCGCATCCAGACCGTCCAGATCAACTTTCCGGTCGAGATCGCCGGTGTCCAGGTGACGCCTGGTGACATCGTGATTGCCGACGAAACCGGCATCTGCTTCGTGCCGCAGGAGATCGCACCCGAGGTTCTGGCCCGGGCGCGCGAAATCCTCGCCGCCGAAGGGCGCCGCCAGAAAGACATCGAAGCCGGCGTTTCTGTACCGGACCTGGCCAATCGCGCCGGCTCCTTCACCATGCCGAAACAGGACTGACGAGCATGAACATGGCACACCATCCCGGCACTGATGCCGCAAACACGCGCACCGGCGCTCAGGTGCTGGTAGACACGCTGATCGAGGCAGGCTCCAACCTCGCCTTCTGCGTTCCCGGCGAAAGCTATCTCGCTGCCCTCGACGCCATGCACGACGTCCAGGACAAGTTCCGCATGATCGTCTGCCGGCACGAGGCCAGCGCCACCAACATGGCGGAAGCGACCGGCAAGCTGACCGGGCGCCCCGGCATCTGCTTCGTCACCCGCGGGCCGGGCTCGTCGCATGCCTCGATCGGCATCCACACCGCACAGCAGGACTCGACGCCGCTGATCGTCTTCGTCGGGCAGGTCAGCATCGGCGATCTCGGGCGCGAAGCCTTCCAGGAAGTCGATTATGTGCAGATGTACGGCAAGTTCGCGAAATGGGCGGTGCAGATCGACGACGCGGCGCGCATCCCGGAGATCGTCAGCCACGCCTTCCACGTCGCCGTCAACGGCCGGCCGGGGCCGGTGGTCATCGCTATCCCCGAGGACGTGCTGAAGCATGCCTGCCCCAATCCGCCCGCCCCCCGCTACACCCGCGCGGTAGCGGCGCCGAGCCGCGCAGCGGTGGCCGAACTGGAAAGCCTGATCGCCGCGAGCGAACGGCCGCTGCTGATCCTCGGCGGCGGTGGCTGGAACGCCGACGCAGTCAAGCAGATGCAGGTCTTCGCCGAAAAGCATCATCTGCCGGCGACCGTCGGTTTCCGCTGCCAGGATCTCTTCGACAACACGCACCCCAACTATGTCGGCGACCTCGGCCTCGGCATCGATGCGGCCCTTGCCGAAATGGTAAAGTCGTCCGACCTGCTCATCGCCGTCGGCGAAAGGCTCGGCGATGCCAGCACCAAGGGCTACACCCTTCTCGACATCCCAACCCCGGCGCAGAAGCTTGTCCACGTCCATCCTTCACCGGAAGAACTCGGCATGGTCTACCGCGCCGACATGGCGATCGCCGCGACCGTTGCCGACTTTGCTGAAGCTGTCGCCGACATCAAGCCGGGGCCTAGGACGCGTGAAAAATGGATCGCCGAAGGTCGTGCGGCATATGACCGGAAGATCACGCCGAAACCGACCGGATTGCCGCTCGACGTCGCACAGGTGGTCAAATATCTGCGCGAAACATTGCCTGACAACGCCATCATCGCCAACGGCGCCGGCACCTACACAGGCTATGTGCATCGCTACTACACGTTCCGCTCGTTCAAGACGCAGCTGGCGCCGACCAGCGGAGCGATGGGTTATGGCTTCCCGGCGGCGATCGGCGCCAAATTGGTGCATCCCGACCGCCCGGTGGTCTGCTTTGCCGGCGACGGCTGCTTCCTGATGGCGTCGCAGGAACTGGCGACGGCGATCCGCTACGACCTGCCGGTCATCGTCGTTTTGGTCAACAACTCCAGCTACGGCTCGATCCGCATGCACCAGGAACGGGAATATCCGGGCCGGACCTTCGCCACGAACCTGAACAATCCCGATTTCGTCGCGCTGGCCAAGGCCTATGGCGCCTATGCCGAACTGGTGGACAAGACCGAGGATTTCGCCGCAGCCTTCGAACGCGCGACGGCTTCCGGCAAGCCGGCCCTGCTTGAGCTCCAGATCGATATCGAAGTGATGGTGAAGGCAAATCCGCGCAAATAAACCGTGGTGGAGAAAAACCGGACGCCACGGCGTGGCTGTTGACATATTGTCGGCTTACAGCCACACGGCATACAATAGTCTACGGAAATGTTCGTCGACATTCGGGGTGAATGTCGGTCACGGGGTGACAGATTGATGTCGGATGATCGGGAATTCATGTCGGGCAACCAGGGTACGGGTTCGGCCCTGTCGTCGCGCGGTGGCCCCCGGGGCGAGTTCGTCTACAAGGCGCTCCTCGACGGCATCCGCGCCGGACGCATCTTGCCGGGCGATCGCATCCGCGAGGAAGACGTCGCACAATCGCTCGGTGTAAGCCGCACTCCGGTTCGCGAGGCGCTTCAGCACCTGCAGGCCCGGCGCCTCGTCGAGATGGCACCCGGCCGCGGCATCGTCGTGGTCGAACTCAACACCCAGCAGGTGATGGAACTCTACGCCATGCGCGAGGTGCTTGAAGGTGCCGCCGCCCGGTTTGCGGCCCAGCATGCGCTGCCGGCTGAAATTTCCATGATGCGCGAATTTCTCGACGAGTTCGAGAAAGCGGAAGGCGACCCGCCGCGGCTGGCGCGAATCAACAACAGTCTGCACCGGACGATCTACGAAGCGGCCCGCAACCGCTACATGCACGAAGCGCTGAACAATCTCGAGGATGCGTTGTCGCTGCTGCAGAACACGACGTTCAGCCTACCTGAGCGCTATGGTTCCGCCTCGCGCGAACACCAGGCGATCGTCTCGGCCATTGAAAACCGCGACAGTGAAGGCGCCGAGGCCGCGAGCCGGCTGCACATCCGCGAATCGCAGCGTGCCCGCCTGCGGATGCTGATGAACCGCTAGGAAGCCCTGCTCCGCACGATTCCACGGCGAGAGTCACCCAAGCGCTGTATCGGGCAGTGCAACAATCTCGACGTCGCAAGAACTGAATTGATCCGTTCCGACGCATCCAGGCAGACCGGCAGTAGTAACGTCGGGGTGAACACGCCGTTTCGGCCTTGCGGTGAAGTTGTCATCTGTATACAGATAAATACATCAAGATACAGGACTTCGGATTGGCTTCCACAAGCCGTCATCGGCTGCGTCTCGACACCGCCAATCGGATTCTCCAGCTGACCATGCAAACCCTCGCCACTGAAGGGCCGGATCGGCCCTGCTACAACCGGACGCCCCTCCCCGATCCACGACATGACATGGCCGGGAAGCTGCCGGGATGAGCGCGCCGGATCCTTCTCCAGGCACGGACGGGGCACAGCCGGCCTCGGCGACCTTCCTCTATATTTTTCCAAAAGTCGCGTTGCCGATGTTTCTGGCGCTGTCCGACCAGTCGATCCTGGCAACCGCGCTGCCGGCGATCGCCGGATCGCTGGGCGGCGTCGAGCAGATATCGCTCGTCGTCATCGGCTACCTCATCGCCGCGACTGTCGCCGCACCGGTCTATGGCCGTCTCGGCGACGCGTTCGGCCGGCGCAACATGATGCTCGGCGCCCTGGGCATCTTCATGGCGGCGTCGGTCCTCTGCTCCTTCGCCAGCAGCCTGACGATGCTCGTCATCGGCCGAGTGCTGCAAGGATTGGGCGGCGGCGGCCTCATGGCGCTCGCCCAGGCACTGATCGGCGAAACCGTGGTACCTCGCGACCGCGCCCGCTACCAGGGATACCTGGCCACTGTCGGCGTCAGCTCCAATGCGCTCGGGCCTGTGCTGGGCGGGCTCCTGACCGAGCATTTCGGCTGGCGCTCGATCTTCATCTTCACCTTGCCTCTCGGCCTCCTGGCAATCTGGCAGATTTCGCGCCTGCCCAGGCATGGCGCCAAGGGCGGCGTCTTCAAGTTCGACTATCTCGGCCTGCTGCTGTTTGCCTGCTTCGTGATCTCGGTGCTGGTGCTGCTGGAGCATGTGCAACGCTTCGAGGCCAGCGGAATACCGTTGATGCTGGCCTTGCTGGTCGTCGCTGTCATCTCGTTCGTGCTCCTGGTTTCGGTAGAGCACCGTGTGACCGCCCCCCTCCTCCCGGTCGATCTTTTCCGCAATCCAACAATCTGGCGCGCCAACGCGGTCGCCGGCTGCCACGGCGCCATTCTGGTCGCGCTGCTGACCTTCGTGCCCATCTATCTGCGCGTCGTGCATGAAGCGTCGGCCAGCCAGACCGGGCTGCTGCTGGTGCCGATGACCGTCGGCATCGGCCTCGGTTCGCTGATCACCGGGCGTATCATCAGCCGCACCGGGCGAACCGCCATCCTGCCCTCGTGGGGACTGGTCTTCGTCGTGGCCGGGCTGACGATCATTGCGCTCTACGCACCACAGTTCCGCCCGATCGAACTGTCCGCTTCGCTCGGCCTGATGGCGCTTTTTCTGGGAACCGTCATGAGCGTGGTGCAGGTTACCGTCCAGCTGGCGGCCGGCCAGGCCATGCTCGGCGCCGGCGCGGCATCGGTCCAGTATTCGCGTTCGATGGGCGCAGCACTCGGCACCGCCATCGTCGCTGCCGTTTTGTTCACGACGCTGTCGTACACCGATCCGGAAGCCGGGCGCCTGTTCGGCCAGGTGCTGCAGTACGGTGCCGGCGCGCTCGAAAGCCTGCCAGCCGCGCGCAGCGAGATCATCCAGGCCGAGTTCGCGCAATCCTTCCGCGCGGCCTTCCTCGCGATTGCCGGGATTGCCGCGCTTGCGGCCATTTTTGTCTGGACGCTGCCACTGCGCCGCATCTGACGCATTTTAGCTCTGCCTCATAACAATCGGCTTGACAAAGCCGGGCAACTGCTATGTCACTATGTGTGATGTATACAACCGCATGCAGATGAATTGGATCGCGCTCCATGGTGTTCCGCATCAATCACATTCACGTAAAGTCACGCGACCCGGGAGCGTCGGCCGACTGGTTCGCGAAAGCCTTCAACTTCACCATCCTGACCGACGAAACCCGCAAGTCGGGTGACCGTTTCATTCGCTGCCAGACCGAAGACGGCTCGCTGCGGGTGAACTTTTCCGGCGAGCAGCAGGGCGAGACCCTGCCCGACGGCATCGTCGGCGTACATCTCGGTCTCGAGCATTTCGGCATCGATTCGACGGATATCGACGCCGATGTCGAGCGCCTCTCGGCGCTCGGCGCCAAACTCGACGAGGCCCCGCGCGTCGGCAGGGGCGGCCAGATGGTCGCCTTCATGCACACGCCGGACGGCGTCCGCGTCGAACTCATGCAACCGCCGAAACAATAACAATCGACAGCGGCCGTGTTCATCGGCCGCCGCACTATCAGGGAGGAAACTGGATATGCGTACTTTGAAAATTCTGCTCGCGGCGGCCACCGCGACGTCGATGCTGGCGGGGCCGGCAATGGCCGAATACCCGGAACAGCCCGTTACATTCATCATCCCCTACGGTCCTGGCGGCACGTCGGACGTCGGCGCCCGCACCTGGGGTCCGTTCATGGAAAAGTGCCTCGGACAGCCGGTCGTGTTCGTCAACAAGCCCGGTGCGGGCGGTGAACTCGGCTTTGCCGAACTGGCGAACGCCAAGCCCGACGGCTATACGATCGGCGCGCTCAACGTGCCGAACTTCCCGGCCGGCGCGATCACCAAGGAAAGCCCGCCCTACAAGCTCGACAGCTTTGCATTCCTCGGCAACCTCTACGGCTCGATCGTGACGATCAATGCCAAGAAAGGCGGCAAGTACAAAACGCTGGAGGAAGTCGTGGCGGCAGCCAAGGCCGGCCAGGTCAACATGGGAATCTCGAACTTCGGCGCCGACGACCACATCAAGATGCTCGCCTTCATGAAGGCGGCCGATGCCAAGTTCACCTTCATCCCGATGACCGATGCCGCGGCATCCCGCAACGCCGTCATCGGGGGCCATGTCGACGTGTCGGGCAACTCCATGACCGAAGTCGCGCAGTTCCAGAACGAGCTGCAGACCCTGGCCATCGCTTCGCCGGAACGCCGGCCCGAACTGCCGGACGTGCCGACCTTCAAGGAACAGGGCTACGAGATCTTCGGCGGCTCCAACCACGTGCTTGGAGCGCCTGCGGCGACTCCGCCGGAAGTCGTGGAGAAACTGTCGACCTGCTTTTCCCAGGTCGCCGCCGATCCGGAATTCCAGAAAGTCGCAAAGGAACGCACGCTCCTCCTCAACGTGATGAACGGCAAGGAAACGGCGGATTGGGTGGCCAAGGAATCCGAGATGCTGAAGGCGCTGTGGGAAAGCGACCGCTGGCTAAAATAGCTCCTCCCGAGGCTGTTTGCGCGCAGCAAACGGCGGGAAGGACCGGCTTTAGCCGGTCCTTCCCATTTTCGGGGTTCACGAACGCGCCTTCACCGCGTTCTTCAGGGCCTTGGCGCGCTGCGACGCGCCTTCGATCAGGTAGGTGATGTCGGTTTGAGTGGTGTGAAAGCGCAGGCCTTTCTCGATGTACCCGGCAAGGCGCTCAAGATTGCGGTCGCCACCCAGCCCGGCGAACTTGCCATTGGCGCCGCATGTCGAAATCAGGCGATGCACCACCGACAACAGCTCCGGATCGTCGAAGGCTCCGGGCTTGCCCATATCCGCCAGAAGGTCCGTACAGCCGAGATGGATGACATCGACACCCTCGACAGCGGCGATTGCGTCGAGATTCTCGACACCCTCGACCGTCTCGATCATGCAGGCGACCAATGTCTTGTCCTCGATCTCGCGCAAGAGTTCGACGATCGGATACGGCCGGTAGCCGGTGACCGAATAGGTGCTCTGGACGGAGCGCTTGCCGAGCGGCGGGAAACGGCAGGCCTCGACGACCCGTCGCGCCTGGTCGGCATTGGCGACATCGGCAACGACGATACCGGAGACACCGGCGTCGAGAAGCTTCGCGATATCGGGATCGTCGTGGCGCGGCACCCGTACGATCGTCGCCACGCCGCAGCCGATCGCGGCCTGCGCGATGTGGCCGATGGTCTCCAACGAAAACAGCGCGTGCTGGGTGTCGATGAAGAGGAAGTCGTGACCGCTGACCTTGGCGATCGCCGCGACCTCTCCCGACCGCGCCAGGCGCACCACCAGGCCGAGCGTCACCTCTCCGGCCCGCATCCTTTCCAACGCGGCGTTGCCGACGTGAAGTTTTTCCATTGGTTCTCCCCTCTTGCCTGCCGAACCGGGCCTTCCGGTTCATCGAGTTCACTTGCGTTACGTCAACTTTGTCATATAAACTGACAATCTTTCCTGGAGAGATACATGCCGTCGAACGGTTCGTCCAACAAATTCAAAGTGGCCTGCGTGGGCCGCGCCTTCGGCCCCGAAGCCGAGGCGATCATTCGCGACGTCGCGCCGGCGGAGTTCGATCTTACGTTCAGCGTCGAGACGGGAGAGGCCGCGCATCCGCTCGTTCACGAGAGCGATTTCATCCTGGTCACCATGCCGGTAACCGAAAAACTGATCCAGGAATCGCCGAAGCTGCGGCTGGTCCACAAATGGGGCATCGGCGTCGACAAGATCGACCTGGAAGGCGCCGAGCGGCAGGGCGTCCCGGTGGCGATCACCGCCGGCTCGAATGCCGGCGCCGTCGCCGAGCACACCTTGCTGCTGATCCTTGGCGCCTTGCGCCGCATTTCGCTGGCCGACCGCAGCATGCGGGCGGGCGAATGGATCTACACCGAACTGCGCCCGCTCTGCCGCAAGCTCTCCGGCAAGAAGGTCGGCATCCTCGGCTTCGGCAACATCGGCAAGAACGTCGCCCAGCGCCTGCAGGGCTTCGAGGTGGAGATCATCTACCATGACCCCTACCGGGCCAGCGAAGAAGTCGAGAAAAAGCTCAACGCCCGCTATGTGTCTTTCGACGACTTGATGGCCGAGAGCGATATCCTCACCCTGCATTGCCCCGGCGGCGAGGCCAACCATCACATCATCAACGCCAGGAGCCTCGCCCGCATGAAACGCGGCTCGGTGCTGGTCAACTGTGCCCGCGGCGACGTCGTCGACGAGCAGGCCATGGTGGCGGCGCTGAATTCCGGCCAGCTTCTGTCGGCGGGGCTTGACGCCTTCGAGCCGGAGCCGCTGCCGGCATCGAGCAAGCTGCTCGCGATGGACAATGTCGTGCTGACGCCGCACACCGCCGGAAGCGTGCTCGATAACGTCGCGCCGGTGGCCCTGCATGCCTTCCGCAACATGCAGCGCGTCATCAATGGCGAGCCGATCCCGAGGTCGGACCTCGTGGTGGTTCCTTCCAAGCCCCGCCAGTTCGCCGGCAGCGACGCCGGCGCGCAACGCGCCTGATCGCGGAAGGTTCTGACGAACATGGCGGAGGACAAGCCAAGGGGGCTGGCCGCGGGATTGACCAATTACGGCGATCCAGGCTTTGCAGCCTATCTGCGGCGGTCCTTCGCCCAGTCGATGGGCTATTCGCGTGATCTGTTGTCCAAGCCGGTGGTCGGCATCACCTGGACGGCCAGCGACTTCAACAATTGCCATCGTGGCGTGCCGCGGCTGGTCGAGGCGGCAAAGCGCGGCGTTCTTGCCGCCGGCGGCCTGCCGCTCGATTTCCCGGTGCCGTCGCTCGGCGAGGTTTTTCTCAACCCGACCAGCATGGTGTTCCGCAATCTGATGGCGATGGCGACGGAAGAGATGATCCGCGCCCAGCCAATGGATGCGGTGATCCTGGTCGGCGGCTGCGACAAGACGCTGCCGGCGCTGGCCATGGGCGCCATCTCGGCTGGCAAGCCGGCGATCATGCTGGCGACCGGACCGATGATGACCTCGCTCTACAAGGGCGAGCGGCTCGGCGCCTGCACCGACTGCCGCCGCTTCTGGGCAAAATACAGGTCCGGCGAAGTCGACAAGCAGGAAATCGGAAAGATCGAGCAGACGCTTGCAACCACGGAAGGCACCTGCTCGGTGATGGGCACGGCCAGCACCATGGCGATCCTGTGCGAGACGATGGGCCTGATGTTGCCGGGCACCGCGGCCATCCCGGCCGTTCATGCCGACCGGTTGCGCGCCGCCGAGGAAACCGGGCGGGCGGCGATGCAGCTTGTTTCGAGCGGCCTCACCTACGACCGCATGCTGAGCCAGGCGAGTTTCGACAACGCCATGAAGATGCTGCTGGCGATCGGCGGTTCGACCAACGCGGTCGTGCATGTCGCCGCCATGGCCGGCCGTCTCGGTTTGGACTTTTCCCTGGAGCGGCTGAACCGGTTCTCCGACGAGACCCCCGTGCTGGTCGACCTCAAGCCGACCGGCCAGGGCTACATGGAGGATTTCTTTGCCGCCGGCGGCGTCGGCGCAGTGCTGAACCGGCTGCGCGGAAAGCTCGATCTCGATGCGATGACGGTGACCGGCGCGCCGCTCGGCGACTTTGCCGCTGCCGACGACGCATGGATCGCCGACGAGGTGATCCGGCCGGTCGAAAATCCGGTGCGCGAAAACGGCGGGCTGGTCGGACTGTTCGGATCGCTCGCTCCCGGGGGTGCGGTGCTGAAGCGGGCGGCGGCTGATGAGCGTCTGTTCGAGAAAACCGCGCGCGCCGTCGTCTTCGACGGACTGGCCGAT
This sequence comes from Mesorhizobium sp. ZC-5, assembly GCF_025753855.1. Classification (GTDB taxonomy): domain Bacteria; phylum Pseudomonadota; class Alphaproteobacteria; order Rhizobiales; family Rhizobiaceae; genus Neomesorhizobium. The sequence goes on along the minus strand of NZ_JAOWPT010000009.1, from coordinate 140,076 downwards.
CTCTCCGCCCGCATCGACGATCCGGATCTGGACGTGACCGAGGACGACGCGCTGGTGCTGAAGAACGCCGGCCCGATCGGCGCCGGAATGCCGGAGGCCGGCTACCTGCCCATCCCGGCAAAGCTCGCCAGGCGTGGCGTCAAGGACATGCTGCGCATCTCGGATGCCCGCATGAGCGGCACTGCTTTTGGAACCATCGTGCTGCACGTTTCGCCGGAAGCGGCGGCCGGCGGCCCGCTCGACCTCGTCCGGAATGGCGACCTTGTCCGCATCAGCGTCAAGGATCGCCGCATCGACCTTGTTGTCGAAGAGACTGAACTGGCGCGGCGGCGTGTGGCAAAGCCTCCCCGGCTCGCCGCGAAGGATCGTGGCTGGCTGGGCCTCTTCAAGCGGCATGTGCTACAGGCCGAGCGGGGCTGTGATCTGGATTTCCTGACCGCGGAATTTCCCCACGAGGAAAGCTGACCATCACGATATGAACCGGCCTCGTCGCGACTCCACGAGGCGCCAATCGGAGGAAGACATGGCAAACATCGCGCTTCAGAAACTTCGCCAGCACGAACTGTCGCTGGGCGTCGTGCTCAGGCAGGCCCGCAGCGTCGAAACCGCCAAGATATTCGAGACGGCCGGCTTCGACTGGCTGTTCATCGACCTCGAGCACAATTCCATGTCGATCGAGACGGCGAGCGAACTGTCCGTCGGATCGCTCGATGCCGGCATCGCGCCGCTGGTCCGCGTTCCCGAAAATCAATACTGGATGGCGACGCGCGCCCTCGATGGCGGCGCCCAGGGCATCGTCATGCCGCATGTCGACACCGTCGAGCAGGCGCGAGAAGTGGTGCGACAATTGCGCTATCCGCCGGTCGGGCGGCGGTCGATCTCCTCGATGCAGGTGCATGTCAACTTCCGCTCCATGCCGGTCGGCAAACTGACCAAGCAGCTCGACGAGGATTTCCTGATCGCGGTGATGCTCGAAACTGAGGCGTCGATCGAGAACTGCGAGGCGATCGCCGCCGTGGAGGGCATCGATGTCGTCATGATCGGCGGCAACGATCTTTGCCTGGACATGGGAATTCCCGGCGACGTCATGAACCCGCGCGTCGTCAAGGCTTTCGAGCGCGTCGCCGCGGCATGCAAGAAGCATGGCCGCCATGCCGGGCTCGGTGGCGTGCGCAAGCCAGAGGACCTGAAGGTCTATTTCGACATGGGCTACCGCTTCATCCTCGCCGCCAACGACGTCACCCTGCTGGTCGACGCCGGCCAGAAGCGGACCGAAGCCCTGCGCGCACTCATCTGAGTTGCACCGCCGATCAGGCCGGCGCGGTTTCGCCGTGCCGAAGCCGCTTCACCGTATTGCGAATGTGGATGCGCGCGGCGGCGGCGGCCTTCGTGGGGTTCGCGGCTTCGATCGCCGCGAGGATCGCGACATGCTCGCCCTGCGCCTGGAGCCACAGCCCGGCCGCCTTGCTCTGCGACAGCCTCGCCGTCTTTTCACGGGCCTGCCTGATCTCGCGGCGTATATGCGGATTGATGAAGTCGAAGAAATCGCTGTAGAGCGGATTTCTAGTCGCCAGCGCAATCGACCGGTGAAAGCGGACATCGGCATCGATGCCCTCCTCGGTGCCTGCCATGTCCGCAGCCATGATCGAAAGACAGTGCCGCATCTCGTCGAGATCGGCCTCCTGCCGCCGCTCCGCGGCAAGCCGCGCCGCCTCGACCTCGAAGGCCATGCGAAGCTCGAGCACATGGGCGAACGGCGTCTCCGCCGGGCCGCCCGACGGATCGATGCGGAACGAGCGGCTCCATCCCGTCGGCGTGACGAAGGTCCCGGCGCCCGGCCGCGCGGTGACCACGCCATCGGCCCGCAGCCGCGAGATAGCCTCGCGCACGACGGTTCGGCTGACGCCGTATTGGGTGGCGATTTCGGCCTCAGTCGGCAGCCGCTCTCCGGGCGATATCTCCTCGCGTGCGATCCGCTCGATCACGTCGCTTGCAAGCCTGCTTGCGAGGCCTTCGCGTGCCAGAAAGGTCGGTTTGTTTCGCGGCATTCTTCGCCTGACTTGGTATGACAATCCGATCAAGTCTTAGCGTGACATCCTCGCATGCACAACGCCGGTGCGGACTTGACGTGAAATGCTGAAAAAAGCGCCACAACCGCCCTCAATACGGCGAACACCATCTTGCCAAACGATGGAGACGACCGTTAGGATTGTCTGATATATACAACCGTATACAATAAAGGGAAACGCACAATGAGATTGAAATCCAGCCTGGCCCTCCTGCTCCTGGCAAGCGTCGCCGCCACGCCCGCCGCAGCCGAATATCCCGAGCGGCCGATCGCCTTCATCAACCCGAACTCCGCCGGCGGCGGCACCGACGTCGGCATCCGGACCTGGGCGCCCTATGTCGAAAAATGCCTCGGCAACGGCGCCACCTTCGTGGTCACCGCCATGCCGGGCGCAACCGGTGCCGTCGGCATGACCGAGGCGGCGAAGGCGCCGAACGACGGCTACACCATCGCCTCGCTCAACATGCCGCAATTCGTCACCAACCAGATCGGCAAGCAGATGACCTTCACGGTCGACACTTTCGATTTCCTCGGCAATATCGTAGGCGTCCGCTCGCTGATCGCGGTCCGCCCCGACAGCCAGTTCAAGACCCTTGCCGATTTCGTCAAATTCGCCAAGGAAAGCGGCCAGCCGATCAATGTCGGCCTTGGCGGCCTCGGCGCCGACGACCATCTCGGCGGCCTGCGTTTCGAACAGATGCTCGGCGTCGATTTCAACTTCATTCCGTTCGGCTCCGGCGCGGATTCGCGCAACGCATTGCTCGGCAGCCAGGTGGAAATCGCCTTCATGTCGAACAGCGAAGCGGCGCAGTTCCGCGACGAGATCCGGCCGCTGGCGATTGCCGCCGACAGCCGCGATCCGCTCTATCCCGACACGCAGACTTTCAAGGAAGCCGGTTTCGACCTGATCTCGGGCTCCGACCACATCATCGGCGTGCCCAAGGGCGCACCGGCGGAGGTGGAGACGAAACTGGCCGAGTGCATTGCGCAGGCGGCCAAGGATCCAGCGTTCCTGGCCGATGCCAAGAAGCGCTCCCTGTCGCTGAACATCATGGATGCAAAGCAGACCGACGCCTTCGTGCGCGAGCAGGACAAGATTTTCCGCGACCTGTGGGCCACCAATCCCTGGATCGCCAAATAGCCGGCCAGCCGGAAGCATTTCTGCGGCACTAGCCGCCGCGATCCAGACGGGCCGCGTGACCGGTTTCGGCGCGGCCCGCCGGACAATCCTGCCTCGCGAAGGAATAGCGACATGACAACCATCCTCGGAAGCGGCGACTTCACCTACAAGGTGGAAGAGCAATGGGTGAAGCTGCCCCCCGGCATCGTCATGGGCGACGTCGCAGCACTTGCAGTCGACCGGCGCGACCGCGTCTATCTGTTCAACCGAGGCCCCAATCCGATGATCGTCGTCGATGGCGAAGGGGCTTTCCTCGACACCTGGGGCCAGGGCGTCTTCAGCAATCCGCACGGCCTGCATATCGGCCCCGACGACACCATCTTCTGCACCGACGATGGCGACCACACCGTGCGCAAATGCACGCTGGACGGCAAAATCCTGCTGACGCTCGGTACCCCGAACAGGCCGGCGCCCTATATGTCCGGCCAGCCCTATCACCGCTGCACGCACACGGCGGTCTCGCCGGAAAACGACTTCTATGTCTCCGACGGATACGGCAACGCCCGCGTCCATAAATATTCGCCGCAGGGCAAGCCCATCCTGTCCTGGGGAGCACCCGGCATCGACGCCGGCCAGTTCAACTTTCCGCACAACATCTGCTGCGACGTCGACGGCTGGGTCTATGTCGCCGACCGTGAAAATCACCGCATCCAGGTCTTCGACGGCAACGGCAGATACGAGACCCAGATCAACAATCTGCATCGCCCGAGCGCCTTGCTGCTCGGTTCCGGCAAGTGCCCGATCTGCTATGTCGGCGAGATCGGCCCCTACATGAACGTCAACCGCAAGAATCCGAACCTCGGGCCGCGCGTCTCCATCACCACCAATGACGGCAAGCTGCTGGCGCGCTTCGGCAACCTGCCGACCGGACCGCGCAATCCGGGCCAGTTCCTTTCGCCGCACTCGCTGGCGGTGGACTCGAAGGGGAATCTCTATATAGGCGAGGTCAGCACCCGGGCCTGGCCTTCGCTCTTCCCCGGAGAGCCGCTGCCTGACAATCTGCACCGCATGCACCGGCTGACGAAAATCCCCGACCCGGCTCTCGACAAGAGCGCTGCCGGCAAGGCGGGCGCCGAGGGGCTGTTCGCATGACGGGCGCATCGGGGGCGGTCCTGCGGCCGGAGCAGCTTAAGGTAATCGACCGCGGCGGCGGCGCCCGCACGACACCTTTGGTGACGCGGGCCATCGGCTCGACCTCGATGCTGAACGGCATCACCGAGTTCCAGCCCAGCGCCTCCATCCCGATGCATTCGCACAATTGCGAAGAGAGCGTTATGGTGCTCGACGGGGAATGCATCGCGGTGATGGACGGCATCGAACATGTTCTTGGGCCGAACGACACGACCTTCATTCCGAGCGGTGTGCCGCATCGTTTCATCAATGCCTCCAAAACGCACAATGCGAGGATTTTCTGGACCTACGCATCGATCGATGCCACGCGTACGATGATCGCGACTGGAGAGACACGCCCGGTCTCGACCGAACATTCGGCGCCGAAATCCGCAGGCGGCCAGGGGTGAGCTAGGCCATGCTCGGTGGTCTCCTGGCCTTGCTGGCGGCTTTGACGTTCGCCATCAACAATGCCGCCTTCCGGCGCGGCGCACTGACCGGAACGGTGGCGCAAGGCATGGCGATCTCGCTGGCCATCGGCGTCGTGCTGTTCGTCGTCGTGGCGTCGCTAACCGGCGCCTGGAGCGCCGCCGCCGCCTTTCCCGCCAATTCATTCCTGATGCTGTGCGCGGCCGGCGTCCTGCATTTTGCCTGGGGCCGGTACTGCAATTTCCGCGCCACCAAGGCGATGGGCGCCAACCTCGTCGGCCCGCCGCAACAGATGAGCATCGTCGTCACGCTGGTGCTAGCGATCGTACTTCTCGGCGAGGCGCTGACACCGCTCAGGCTGCTCGGCATCCTGTTGGTGATATTCGGTCCCGCGGTATCGCTGCGGGCGCGAAAGGCGACGCTCGGTCCGGACGCGACCGCTTCGACCTTCAAGCCGAATTATGCCGAAGGCTACACCTTCGCGCTGCTCTCGGCGACCGGCTACGGCACCAGTCCCATCCTCGTGCGCACGGCGCTTCAGGATGGCGGCCTTGTCGCCAGCATTGCCGGTGGCCTGATCGCCTATGTAGCGGCGGCGGGCGTGATGGCCTTTGCCCTGCTGTCACCCGCGCTTCGCGGCGGCATATTCAGCGTCGATCGCGTGTCGCGAAAATGGTTTTCGATTTCAGGCGCGCTTGTCGCGATCTCGCAAATGACCGGCTACATGGCGCTTGCGGTGGCGCCGGTGTCGGTGGTGACGCCGATCCAGCGCCTGTCGCTGGTATTCCGCGTCTTCGCCAATTCGCTGCTGAACCGCGAGCATGAAGTGATCGGTGGCCGCATCTGGGCGGCGACCATCATCGGCCTCATCGGCGCTATCGCATTGTCGCTCAGCACGGATTATGTGCTCGAGGTTCTGCCGTTGCCGGAATGGCTCGAAACCATTGCCCGCTGGCAATGGCCCGCCGCCTGAGGATCGAGGCGAACGCGATCCTCCAAGCACCTGCTCAGATGAAAGGCGCCTTGCCGCCATCGACGGGAATGGCGGTACCGGCAACATAGGACGCGTGCTCGGAAGCGAGGAAACAGGCGACATTGGCGAACTCTTCCGCCCTGCCCATGCGGCCGAGCGGAATGTCCTTGCCGACTTCGGCGATCATGTCTTCCAGCGTCGCACCGTCCTTGCGGGCCTTCTGGCGGCGCGCGATCTGGTCGGAGACGATCGAGCCGACCATCAGCGCGTTGACCAGCACGTTGTGCGGAGCGCCCTCGCCCGCCAGCACCTTGGTCAGCGCCAGCCCGGCGGCGCGGGACACTGTGGTGGGCGCCCCGCCCGCCCGCGAGTGTTTGGCGTTGATCGACAGGACATTGATAACGCGCCCCCAGCGACGCTGCTTCATCTGCGGCCAGGCGAGCCGCGTCATGCGGATCGCGCCCATCAGCTTCTGCTCGATGTCGTCCTGCCACATCTGGTCGGTGATCGTCTCGAAGGCGCCAAGTCGTGACTCGCCGGCATTGTTGACGAGGATATCCACCTTGCCGAAGGCGGCCATCACCTTGTCATAGGCGTCCTGCGTATCGCCGGCCTTGCCCACATCGCAGACGAAACCCTCGACCTTGCCCTTCGCAGATTTGCGGACCATCGCCACGGCTTCCTCGATTGGGCCGATGCCGCGCGCCAGTATGGCGACGTCGGCACCGGACTGGGCGAAGCGGGTGGCCATCGCCAGCCCCAGCCCCTTGCTGCCGCCGGTGATGATCGCCGATCTTCCGTCCAGCCTGATATCCATGACAACTCCCCTGCCGGCGCTACGCCGTGATCTTCTGCGAGATGAACTTGGTGATCATGAAGGCGTCCAGCGTCTCGTAGCCGCCCTCGCGACCATAACCGCTTTCCTTGACGCCGCCGAACGGCGTATCGGCCTGCGACGTACCGAAATGGTTGAGCGACATGATGCCGCTTTCGACGCGGTGCGCCAGTTCGAACGACCTAGCCTGCGAGTTGGTGAAGGCATAGGAGCAAAGGCCATAGGGCAGACGGTTGGCGATCTCGATCGCTTCTTCGAGGTCGTTGAAGCGGATCACCGGCGCGATCGGGCCGAACGGCTCGATGTTCACCACGTCGGCGTCATCGGGAACGTCCGTCAGCACGGTCGGCTCGAAGAAATAGCCGCGGTTGCCGATGCGCGATCCGCCGGTGGCGATGGTGGCGCCCTTCGCCTTCGCATCGGCGACCATCGCTTCCAATGCCGCCATGCGACGCGGGTTGGCGAGCGGGCCCATCTGCGTTCCCTTGTCCAGGCCGTTGCCGATCTTGATGGCCTTTGCCGCGTTGACGAAGGTCTCGACGAAGGCGTCATGCGCCTTTTCCTGGACGATGAAGCGGGTCGGCGCGGTGCAGATCTGCCCCGCATTGCGGAACTTTCCGGCGGCTCCCTGCTTGGCGATGGCCGCGACATCGACGTCGTCGAAGACGATGACCGGAGAATGGCCGCCGAGTTCCATGACGGCCGGCTTCATTGCTTCAGCGCAGAGCTTGGCGAGGTGTTTGCCGACCGGCGTCGAGCCGGTGAACGTGATCGCTCGGATGACCGGCGAGGCGATCAGATAGGCCGAGATCATCGACGAGTTGCCGGAGACGACGTTGATGACCTCCGGCGGCAGTCCGCCGGCAAGCAGGCATTCGACCAGCGCGCAGGTGGATGTCGGCGTTTCTTCCGAACTCTTGATGATGACGGAGCAGCCGGCGCCCAGCGCTGCTCCCAGCTTGCGGCCGGGCGAAGAAATCGGGAAATTCCACGGCGTGAAGGCCGCGACCGGCCCGATCGGCAGCTTGAGCCCGAAACGGTTGAAGCCGGGATCGCTGGGCACGATGGTGCCGTAGGCGCGGCGGCCCTGCTGCACGTCCCATTCGATGATCGAGGCCGCCCGGATGATTTCCATCCGAGCTTCCTCGACCGGCTTGCCCTGCTCCATGGTGATGTGCGGCGCGATCTCGGCCGCGCGCTCGCGCAGGATCTGGCAGCCCTTCATCACGATGTCGCAGCGCGCCTCGGCGGAAAGGCCGCTCCACGCCTTGAAGCCGCGCTGCGTGGATTCCAGAGCGCGGTCGAGATCGGCTTCGGTCGCACCCGGCAGTTGCGCCAGAACCTCTTCCGTTGCCGGATTTATGACATCCTTCGGCTTTCCGGACCCCTTGGTCCACTCGCCGGCGATGTACATCAAGGGCGCCTTGTAACTCACCACGTCTTTCTCCTTGGGGTATGTGACCGCCCGGAAACGCGGCCGCCTGCTTCAAGTTGTGAGGGAACCTAACCTTGTATTCATCCGCATACAAGGTGCTCGTTGCCCGTTTGTATGACAATTCATCCCGTTACAGCGCTACGGCAAGAATGCGATTCTTTTCAGCAGAACGCGACTTCAAGCCTTTGACCTGGTTCAATTTTTGCCAAGGAGCGCACGGCGGAACTGCGCCTTCTGCAAAACGCCGTCGCGGTTGCGCGGGAAAAGCGGGCCGATGTCGGTGCTGACCTTTAACGTGGCGAAGATCGGGCCTGGCGCCGAGCGGATGAGAGGCGCCGCTTCGTCGAGTTCCGCCGTTGTCCTTATGGTCCGCGCAACCGCAAAACCGCACCCGGTCGCGACAGCGGCGAGGTCGACGCCGCGCCCCGTGTGGGTGCGCTGCATGCCGGTCTCCGCGTAGTATTCGTTGTCGATGACGACGATCGCCAGATTGTCCGGCTTCTCCGCGCCGATGGTCGCCAGCGAGCCGAGGCTCATCAGCATTTCGCCGTCGCCTGCAAAGACGATGACCCGGCGTTTCGGCTGCGACAGCGCAAGGCCAAGGCCCACCATGGTCGCCTGCCCCATGGCGCCGCCAAGCGGAAAATCCTGCTCGAAATCGACCTGGATGGCCGCCACGTCGTAGGACGGGCCGCCAAGCGAGGAAACCGTGAGCGTGTCGCCGCGATCGGCGAGAATGTGTTTCACCGCCGCGCGGCGGTCCAGCGTGTTTCCATTTTTCATGGCCGGGCTCATTTGAAGATCTTGGCGCCGATCAGGCGCTGGGAAAGAAGGACGGCGATCGACTGCGACGCTGAGAACGACATGCGCAGCGCTGCACTCACCGTTTCCTCGATGTCTTCGGCTTTCTCGACGCGCAGGCAGACCATGCCCATCGCCTCCAGCACCGTCGGCGTTGCCTGCCCCATCGCCATCTGCCAGTTGTTGGCCTCGCCGAAATCGCCGCGCATGGTGACGAAGGTAAGGAACGGTATCTGGCAATTCTTGATCAGCGACAGCGCGTTGATGCAGTTGCCGACACCGCTCGACTGCATCAGCAGGGCGCTGCGCACGCCGCCGAGCCAGGCGCCGGTGGCGACGCCGATGCCGTCCTGCTCGGTGGTCAGCGATACCGTGCGCATGTCGGGATCATCGGTGCAGTGCTGGATCAGTTGCTTGTGGCCGCCGTCCGGCACATAGGAAACCTGCGTGACCTTGGCTTCCTTAAGAAGCCGGTAGATCGTCTGCGGCCACGCCGCGCCTTGCTGCTCGTCTGACATTCCTTACCCGTCTCTCCATCCCGGCATCCATTTCGCCGGCAGTCGACCGCCGCCGCCAAATACGGCGGATTTAACGACTACCGGCAAAATCGTGTTGCCTGTATACATGGGTAGACTATAGGATACAAGAAACCCGCCGGTGATTTTATGATACGGCGGCGTTTGGCTCGCGGAGGAGTTGATGACGGTGATCCTGGGCGAAGGCGACTATCGCTACGCCATGCAACGCGGCTGGGGCCGCCTCCCCGACGGCTGGTCGCTCAACGAGGTCGGCGGCGTCGGCGTCGATTCCAGCGACCGCGTCTATGTCTTCAACCGCGGCGAACACCCGATGGTGGTGTTCGACCGCGACGGCAATTTCCTGACCTCCTGGGGCGAAGGGCTGTTCAAGCGTCCGCATGCCGTCCACATGGGGCCGGACGACAGCATCTTCTGCACCGACGACGGCGATCACACGGTGCGCAAATGCACGCTCGACGGCAAGGTGCTGATAACCATCGGCACGCCCAACCAGCCGTCGCCCTACATGAGCGGCCAGCCCTTCTGCCGTTGCACCCACACCGCCTGCGCACCCAACGGCGACATCTATGTCTCCGATGGCTACGGCAACGCCCGCGTGCACAAATACACGCCGGACGGCCGCTACCTGAAAAGCTGGGGTTCTCCCGGAACCGGACCGGGCCAGTTCAGCCTGCCGCACAACATCACCTGCGACGCCGACGGCTGGGTCTATGTCGCCGACCGCGAACTGCACCGCATCCAGGTCTTCGACGGCGAGGGCCGCTACGAGACGCAGTGGAACAATCTGCACCGCGCCAGCGCGCTCTACATGCCCGCCGGGAGCTGCCCCCTCTGCTATGTCGGCGAAGGCGGTCCCACGATGAGCGTCATCCGCAAGGTGCCCAATCTCGGCGGACGCATCAGCATTCTCGACAACAAGGGCAATTCGCTCGCCCAACTAGGCGCCCCGCACACCGGCAACGGCCCGGGCGAGTTCATGTCGCCGCACGGCATCGCGGTGGACTCGCAAGGCTCGATCTATGTCGGAGAAGTGGCGCGCACCGCCTGGGGTCACATCAACCCGGGCATCCCGGTGCCGGACCCCATCCATGTCCTGAACAAACTCACCCGGGTGCCGTAGGAGCCTCCACATGAAACTTGCCTTCATCGGATTCGGCGAAGCGGCACAGGCCATGGCGCTCGGTTTCAAGGGCGAGAAGAGCCTCGACAAGCTGTCCGCTTATGACATCCGCATCGAAGACCCGGCGCATGCGGCGGCGTTGAAGACAAAGGCGGCGGAACTCGACGTTTTCCTGGCGCCGTCGGTAGCCGAGGCGGTCGCCGGTGCGCCGGTGGTGCTGTCGATGGTGCAGGGTTCGGCATCGGTCAAGGTGGCCGAATCCGTCGCGCCGCATCTGTCGCCCGAGCAGATCTTCATCGATCTCAATTCCATCGGACCCGACGCCAAGCGCCGTGTTGCCGCAGCCATTGCCGACGGCGGCCCCGGCGCCTGCGTCGAGGGCGCCATCATGGATGCCGTGCGGCCGAAGAACCACAAGGTGCCGATCCTGCTCGCCGGCCCTCGGGCGGACGAGGCAGCCGCCACCCTCAACGGCGTCGGCATGAAATGCGAGGCGATCGGCGACAGGATCGGGCAGGCCTGCTCGGTCAAGATGATCCGCAGCGTCATGATGAAGGGCGTCGAGGCGCTGATCCTGGAGAGCATGCGCGCCGCAGAAACGGCCGGCGTCACCGAGCGCATCCTCGACTCGGTGAACGTCACCTTCGAGGGCCTCGACTGGCGCAAGCTCACCTCGCACTATCTGAAGCGCACGCACGAACATGGCGCCCGCCGCGTTTCGGAGATGAAGGAGTCCGCCGCGACGCTGCGGAGTTTCGGACTGGAGCCGCGCATGTCGCTGGCGATCGCCGAGACGATTGCCGGAGGCCATGCCAGGCTTTCGTCGACGCCCTATGATGCCGCCGCGCAATATCCGGAACTGCTGAAGATACTCACCACGCCGCAGGCCGGCAGCCAGTCGAACAAATTGCAGGAGAAATAATATGGCGAAAGTCGCCGTGGTCACAGGCGCGGGATCCGGCATCGGCCGGGCGGTGGCGCTTGGTCTGCTCGATGCCGGTTATGCCGTTGCGCTGGCCGGGCGCCGCGTGGCGGAACTGGAGGAAACGGCGGGCCTGGCGAAGGCGGGCAAGCCCCTGGTCGTCCCAACCGACGTATCCGACCAGGCCGCCGTCGAGACCCTGTTCGAGAAGGTCGGCAAGCAGTTCGGCCGCCTCGACCTCCTGTTCAACAATGCCGGACGCGGCGCCCCGGCCGTGCCGATCGACGAGCTGCCGGTCGAGACCTGGCGCGCCGTCGTCGACACCAATCTCACCGGCGCCTTCCTCTGTGCCCGCGAAGCCTTCCGCATGATGCGGACCCAAACGCCAGGCGGCGGCCGCATCATCAACAACGGCTCGATTTCCGCCCATGCGCCGAGGCCGTTCGCCACCGCCTATACCGCGACCAAGCATGCCATCACCGGCCTGACCAGGCAGCTTGCGCTTGACGGTCGCTCGTTCGACATCGTCTGCGGCCAGATCGATATCGGCAATGCCGATACGCCGCTGACGGGACGGATGAAGGAAGGCGTCCTGCAGGCCGATCTCCGCAAGGCAACCGAACCGTTGATGGACGTGAAGCATGTCGCGGATGCCGTGCTCTACATGGATGACCTGCCGCTCGAAGCCAATGTGCTGTTCATGACCGTCATGGCCAACAAGATGCCTTTCGTCGGCCGGGGCTAGATCGATGGACGCGCCCCGCGAAGCCACGCAGTCCGACCAGGTCGCGGTGCCGGCGGTGTTCATGCGCGGCGGCGCCTCCAAGGCGATCGTCTTCCATCGCAGGGACCTGCCGGTAGACCAGGCCGCCTGCGACGCGATTTTTCTCGCAGCCATGGGCTCGCCCGACCCCAATGGCCGTCAGCTCGACGGCATGGGCGGCGGCCTGTCGTCATTGTCGAAAATCTGCATCATCGAAAGGTCGAGCCAACCCGGCGTCGATATCGACTACACGTTCGGCCAGGTCGAGGTGCGCGATGCCCGCGTCGACTACAAGGGAAGCTGCGGCAGCATGGCCTCGGCGATGGGGCCTTTCGCTGTCGACGAAGGGCTGGTCGACGCGCCGCGCGACGGTGAAGCCACGGTTCGCATCCGTGATGTCAACGCCGACAAGATCATCGTTTCGCGCTTCGCGATGCGCGGCGGCAGGGCGGCGGTGACCGGCGATCTCGCCGTCGACGGCATCTCGGGAACGGGTGCCGCCGTCCGGCTGGAGTTCCAGTCTCCAGGCGGCGCGGCGACTGGGAAACTGCTGCCGATGGGCAACGTCGTCGACACCGTGGACGTGGCGGGCGTCGGATTGATCGAATACAGCTTCGTCGATGCGGCGAACCCGGTGATGTTCGTTGCCGCCGAGGCCGTCGGCCTGACCGGCACGGAGCTGCCCGACGCGATCGAATCCGCTCCGGGCCTGCTGGAGCGGATCGAATTGATCCGCCGTCATGTCACCGTGAAGGCCGGGGCCGCGCCCGACATTGCCGCTGCCGCAAAAGTCTCGCTGCCGCGCATCGCCTTCGTGGCGAAAAGCGCCAGGGCCGCAACCCTTTCCGGGCGCGTCCTCGAGGCCGGAGACGCCGACATCATGATCCGGATGATCGGCCGCGGGTTGCCGCATCGCGCCGTACCGGTGACGACCGCGCTCTGTCTTGCCGTCGCCTGCAGGTTGCCCGGAACCATCCCCAACCGCCTGCTCAGCACCCGCGCAGCGCAAGGCGGCGACATCGTCGTCGCGCATCCGAGCGGCGCCTGGACCCTGGCGGCTCAGGTCACCGATACCAACAGTGGCGGCTTCAACGCCGAGATGGCGTCCGTGCAGATGACCGCGCGACGGTTGTTCCAGGGTGAGGTGCTCGTACCGGCGAGCCGCGTCTAAGGCTGTATGCTCGGCCTCAAGCCTTCAGGTGAAGGGTGATCAGCACGGTACAATCGGCGCCGGCGTCGAACCGTGTTGTTATGCGCAGCCAGTTGCCGAATGTCGTCAGGCGCGCCACGGCGACCTGATCCTTGGCCGACGGCATCTCGAATTCGGTGCCTTCCCTCACCCAATGCATGCCGTCCGGAGAAATCTCCACCCACGCTTTCGGCGCCTTGCCGGCCGGCTGCTTCAATGCGCGTAGGAAGAACACCGCCTCGCGCGCCCAGCCGGCCTCATATGGTTCGCTTGCCGCTTCGCCGGTCCAGTATTCGTTGCGGGCGACGATCGCCGTTATGTTTTCCGGAAGCATCAGAAATCCCCCGAAATGCAGACCGAGTCGACATAGAGGAAGGCGCGCTTGGCCACGTCGGTTTCGGCAAACAGGGCGAAGTTGAGCATGCACCACAGATTCTTCATCGCCGGGATGCGGATCGAATCGAAACCGGAAAGATCGAATGTGCGGTCGTTGCACTGGAGCCCTGTCGCCTGCATCGTCTCCAGATCGAAATCGAAGCGCAGATAGCTCCAGTTCACTTTTGTCGGGATCTCGTTGTAGCAAAGCCGCTGCCCACCATCCGGCAGGTCGATCCATCCGTCCGGCGCCAAATGATAGTGGCTGAGGGTCTTGTCCTCGCTGCCGATCGCCTTGAATGTCGTCGTCTCGCGCTTGTACTGCCACTTCTGCAGGTGCTTGCCGTCGGCGGCATTCAGGAAACGCAGATGCGGCATGACGCGCTCTCCGTCTCCGTCGCGGTCGCCGCCTTGCAGGTCGAACAGGAGGCCGATTGAACGCACGTCCGTCTCCGACAGCTTCAATTCGGTCGCCTCCGGTTTGAAGGTGAAATAGAGTTCGAAGCGGATGGGTCCACGCTTGCGGAATGTGTGGCGTTTGATGGCGACATTCTGCGCGCCAGGCCTTGCCCGTGTCGCGATCTTCAGGGCGTAGGAGGAGCCCATGCCGCCGTGCGAGCCCGCATCCCAATGGCCGAGCGTGGAAAGCATCGCACTCGTGTGCTGCGCATAGCCAGGCAGCATCGTGTCGAGGTCACCCTCATAATTGCCCACCAGTTGCGACCAGCCGCAATGGCCGCGGGAGAAATCGTCGAAGGAGATGATGCGCGGCAGCGGGTCGAAGCGCGACAGCGCCGGATCGGCCCGCAGCATCGCCAGCCGCATCGCCTCGCTCATGCCGGCAGTGGAGAGGTCCGTCGTCATTGCTTCGCTGCCCTCACTTGACCGTCAGTTTCTTCACCGCGTCCCAGTCGACTTCGATGCCGAGGCCGGGACCGGTCGGAACCGGCAGCATGCCATTCTTCTGGCGGTCGGCTCCCGGCGCCGCGCCGGTGATCGCCGTCTTGAACGGGCTTGAATCGGTCTCGCATTCCATCGCGCGCAGGTTGGGCATCGCCGCTGCGAGATGAACGCTCGCCGTCTCGCAGACAATGCCGGACATGCCGATATGCGGCGCATATTGGACGTCGTGCGCGGCGGCGAACTCCGCCATGCGGCGCGTCTCGGTGATGCCGCCGGAGCGCGCCACGTCGGGCTGGAGAAAGGAGAGAGTCCGGTTGGCGACGAGCCGCATCGCCTGGTCGAGCGTGTAGTTGCTTTCGCCGGCCGCAAGCGGCGTCGCGCAGCGGCGATGCAGTTCCTCGTAGCCGCTCTCGTCTTCGGGCCGCAACGGTTCCTCGAACCAGAAATAATTGTTGTCGGTCAGCGCGCGCCCGAGTTCGACCGCCTCTTCCAGCGTGTAGGCCCAGTTCGCATCGACGCAGAGCTCGATGCCGTCGCCGGCCCTCTTGCGCAGGCGTTCGACGCGCTTGCACGCTTCCTTGACCGGGTTGGCAACCTTGACCTTGATGCGCGGAAAGCCCTTCTCGATATAGCGGTCGAGTTCCTCGTCCATGAACTCGTCATTGCCCCAGTTCACCGACGCGGCATAGACGGGCACTTCCTGCCGCCCGACGCCGCCAAGCAGCCGGTAGATCGGCAGGCCGGCAACCTTGCCCAGAATATCCCAGAGCGCGATGTCGACGCCGGCAATCGCCTCGAACAGTATGCCGCCCGAGCGGCCGGACAACGACCGGCGCATCGAGTGCCAGTGCGTCATGATGTCGGTGGCGTTGCCCCCCACGAGCCGCGGCTTCAGGGAACCTTCGATAAGTTCGCAGTAGGCTTTCGGTGAGAACCGGGCCAGCGCCTCGCCCACGCCGGTAATGCCGGCATCGGTGCGCACCTCGACCAGCACGATCGAGACTTCGGTGTATTTGCCCCACGACGTCACCGTCGGTTGCGGCAGTTCCTGCGTGAGCGGATGCGCAATGACATCGCTGATGCGGATGTCCGCATTGAGTGTGCCAACGCTCATCGATCTCTTCCCCGGCTTCATTCTGGTGCCTCGCTTCTAGCCGCAACAAAGCTTCTTGGCAACTGACAAACTTAGTTGCTAAGTTAGAAGTTCCTATGTTAGTGGTCTGCAAGCCGAGGATGCAAATGACCACCGATCCGATCCGCAAGCCGATCTTTTCCGCGAGGGTTACGAGCCCGTTGCGGCTGGCCGACTCCGTTTCGGATGCGATCGCCGAGGCGCTTTTCGACGGCCGTATCTCGCCCGGCGAGCCTCTGCCGCCGGAGGGCGAGATCGCGAAGGAATTCGGCGTGTCGAAGCCGATAGCGCGCGAGGCCCTGCGCCAATTGACCGCCGCCGGCCTGATCTTCACCCAGCAGGGCAAGGTTGCCCGTGCGAAGGCTCTCAACGGCGCGCCGCTCGAACGCATCTACGGTTACGCCGTGCGGTCGAGCCTCACCCACCTGCGCGAAGCCAACGAGATGCGCCGCGTCATCGAGACCGGCATTGCGCGCCTTGCCGCCGAGCGCCGGGACCAGTCCGGCCTCGATGCGATGAAGCAGGGCGTTGCCGACATGCGCGCCTCGCTGCTCGACCCGGCGGGTTTCACCGAGGCGGACATCCTCTTCCACGTCGGTCTCGCCATGGCGACCGGCAATTCGATGATCCGAGTCCAGATGGAAGGACTTCGCTCCGTCCAGCGCGAGGTGTCGGAACTGTTCTCGCGCCGCGCCAACCGTACCGACGCCGACTGGAACGCCACCATCGACCGCCACCAGGCGATCTACGACGCGGTGCTTGCAGGCGATGTGGATCGCGCCGAGCAGGCGATCAGGGATCACTTTGAAGCGGCCGACATCGCGTCCCTCGAAGTGGCCGAAAAACTCGCGGCAAAAGACAAATGAGCACGGACCGCTTCTCGCTATCCGGCAGGCGCGCACTCGTCACGGGCGCGAATTCCGGCATCGGACGGGCGATCGCGCTCGGCCTTGCCGAACATGGCGCAGAACTCGTGCTGCACCATTTCGGTGACGCGGACGGCGCGGCCCGCGTTGCGAAAGCAATCGGCAACGGAACGCCGATCCTCGAGGCCGACTTCACCGATGCCGCCGCCGCTTCTGCTTTGGCCGACGAGGTCCTGGCGCGGCATGGACCCATCGACATCCTGATCGCCAATGCCGCGATCGAGCGGCGTCTGGCCTGGCATGACGCGAACCCCGCGCATGTCGAGGCGCATGTCGCCGCGAATTTCACCTCGCTGCTGACGCTTGCCGGAAAGCTTGTGCCGGCCATGGCGGCGCGTGGCTGGGGACGCGTTGTCGCGACCGGCAGCGTCATGGCCACCCGGCCCCGCGCCGAAACCGTCGTCTATGCGTCGATCAAGGCCGCGCAACTCGTTGCGATCCGCGCCATCGGCCGCGAAGTGGCGGGCAGCGGCGTGACGATGAATGTCGTCTCCCCCGGCGCCATCGAGACGGAGGCCACCGCCAGTCGTTACGCCGATGCCGCTTTCCGCCGCACGGTCGTGGCAAAGATACCCGTCGGACGCCAGGGCCGCGCGGACGATCTCGTCGGCGCCTTCGTGTTCCTGTGCAGCGACGCCGCCAGCTACATCACCGGCGCGAACATCCCGGTCGACGGCGGCTGGACCATCGGCGATGCGCCCGGCGCGCTTCCGGGAGAGGCGCGATGAACCGGGCGCCAAAGATCTCCGTGTTCCATGAAGGCTACGATCAGGTCGGCGAGAGCCCACTGTGGGACCGCGAGCGCAACGCCCTCTGGTGGGTCGACATCAACGGCAAGACGATCCGCCGCAAGAATCTCGCGAAACCCGGCGGCCTCACCGATTTCCCGCTCGACATCATGCCGGGCGCGCTCGCATTGGCCGAGGACGGCGCGCTTGTCGTCGCCGCTGCGACGGGCTGGCTCGTGCTCGACGAAGCGTCGGGCGGGCTGACGAAACTCGCCGAGGTGAAGACACCCCTCCCCGACATGCGCATGAATGACGGCGTGGTGGATGCGGCGGGCCGCTTCTGGGCCGGCACGATGCACATGCCCGCCGAGCGCGAGCCGGTCGGCACGCTCTATGCTTTCGACGGAAGCAATGCCGCCGCCAGGATTGACGGTCTGCGCACGGAGAACGGCTGCGCCATCTCGCCGGACGGCAGAACCTTTTATCTCGCCGACAGCCATCCGGCGGTCTGCACGATCTGGGCGTTCGATTTCGATGCCGCGACCGGCGCGCTGGACAACCGCCGCGTGTTCCACAAGCCGACCCATGGCAGGCCCGACGGCGCCTGCGTCGACGCTGAGGGCTGCTACTGGTTCGCGGCGGTGGACGGCGGCCGCATCGTCCGTCTCGACCCTGCCGGCGAAGAGATCGCGGCGGTCGAGCTGCCGGTGTCGCGTCCGACCAAGCCGGTGTTCGGCGGCGCCGACCTTTCCACCATTTTCGTTACCTCGATGCGTGCCGGGCTGGATGCGGCCCAGCTCGAACGGGAGCCGCTGGCCGGTTCCGTGTTCGCCATCGAGACCGGCGTGCGCGGGTTTGCCCAACCGCGTTTCAAGCGAATACCCGCACGGCAGTTCGCCGGCGCGGGCGCATAGAACAACGGCGATTGAACCCAGGGAGGATTATCCATGAAAGCCGTAAGTAAAGGTCTGGCAGTTTCGGCACTGGCGCTCTGCTTGATGTCGACATCGGCACTGGCGGCGGAGCTTCGCTTCACCATCTGGTCCGGCAACGAAGCGCATCTGAAGATGCTGAACGGCATCGCCGACAGCTTCAAGGCGACGCATCCGGACGTCACCGTGAAATTCGAGACGATCCCGCCGGCGGACTACACCCAGAAGCTGACGTTCCAGCTCGCCGGCGGCAATACGCCCGATCTCGGCTGGATGATGGAAGACGCAGCCCCCACCTTCGTGAACGCCGGCGTGCTGGCCGACATCGGCGCGACGGTCAAGGCGGCGGAAGGCTTCGACTTCGCCGACCTGTCGCCGACCGCGATGGGCCTCTGGCAGGATGGCGACAAGGTGTACGGCATTCCGTTCTCCACCTCGCCCTTCATGATCTACTACAACAAGGCGATGTTCGAGAAAGCCGGCCTCGAAGACCCGCTGGCGCTTGCGGCCAAGGGCGAGTGGAACATGGACAAGTTCCAGGAGGTCGCCAAGAAGCTCACCGAAGCCAACGGCACCTGGGGCTTCGAGTTCAAGGACGGCGAAGGCTATGCCTCGCGCGCCATGCACGCGCTGATGCCGCCGATCCGCGCCTATGGCGGCGACGTCTGGGCGAACAAGGAATGCGGCTTCGACAAGCCGGAAGCGCTTGCAGCGGTGAAGCAGCTTCACGACATGGTCTTCAAGGACAAGTCGATCGTGCCGCCCGGCGAATCCGGCGATTATTACTCCGGCAAGTCTGCGATGACGATCAACCAGATCTCGCGCGCCTCGAAGATGCCGGAAGCCGGCTTCCCGTGGGGCATCGCGCCGCTGCCCACAGGCCCCGGCGGTGAATCACCGGTCATCGGCCAGGCCGCGATCGTCGTCTTCGAGCAGGGCAAGCAGAAGGAGCTCGCCGCCGAGTTCGTCGCGCACATGACCAACAAGGAGAACACGGCCATCATGGCGCAGTTCTTCCCGCCCGCGCGCAAATCGGTGCTTGAATCGGACGCCTTCATCAACTCCAACAAGCTGGTGCCAGCCGACCAGATGAAGAACCTCGCGGCCGCCATCATCAACGGCAAGGTGCTGCCCAGCCACGAGAAAAGCCCGCAGCTGCTTGCCGCCATGGCGCCGAGATTGGACGGGCTGTGGAAGGCCGACGCGAATGTCGAGGATTCCATGAAGGCCGTCTGCGCGGCCATCCAGCCCCTGCTCTAGTCGCGGTCGATGACTGACACTTCGCTTCACAAGGAGACCACGGTGCGCCGCAAGGACGCGCCGTGGCTCACATTGAAATACCGGGAGATGCTGGAAGCCTGGCTGTTCCTCAGCCCGACGCTGATCGGCTTCATCATCTTCTTCCTCGGGCCGCTGGTCGCCATCGTCTACTACTCGATGACCGAGTGGAACCTGCTCACCCAGCAGGCGACCTTCGTCGGGCTGAAGAACTTTCACAACGCGCTGCTCGTCAACCCGGACTTCTGGCAGGTTCTGCGCAACTCCGGCATTTTCGCGCTGGGCCTGGTGCCGCTCAACATGGCGCTGGCGCTAACGCTGGCGCTCGCTTTGTCGCGCCCCTTCTTCGGCGTCGTCTTCTTCCGCACGGTCTTCTTCGCGCCGGTCGTCACCTCGGCGATCGCCTGGGCCATTGTCTGGAAATTCCTGCTGCAGGGCGAAGCCGGCATCGTCAACCAGATGCTGGCCACGGTCGGCATCGACGGCCCCAACTGGCTGCGCGAACCGAACTGGGCAATGGCGGCGGTCATCGTCACGCGCGTCATCAAGATGGTCGGCCTGAACATGATCCTCTACATCGCCGCGCTGCAGGCGATCCCGCGCGACTACGAGGAAGCGGCGCGGCTGGAAGGCGCCTCGCGCTGGCAGATCTTCCGCATGATCATCTGGCCGCTGCTCGCCCCAACCACGCTGATCATCATGGTCATCACCACGATCGGATCGTTCAAGGTGTTCGACCATATCTACCAGATGACCGGCGGCGGACCGGAGAACGGCACGCTGGTGCTCGCCTATTACATCTACCTGCAGGGTTTCGAATATTTCGACGTCGGTTACGCCTCGGCGCTGGCGATGATCATGTTCGTCATCGTGATGGCGCTCACCATCGTCCAGGTCATGCTGCGGCGGAAGGAAATGGAATGACCCGCCGCCAGAGAGACCTCGTCTACCGCACCTGCTGGACGATCGCGCTCCTGATCGCCGCGATCCCGTTCATCTTTCCGTTCCTGTGGATGGTCTCCGCCGGCTTCAAGAGCGTCACCGAGATCTTCGGCGAACCAAACCTCATCCCGCGCGTATGGCGCTGGCAGAACTTCGTCGACGTGTTCACCCACCAGCCATTCGCCCGACAGTACTTCAACTCGCTCTATATCGCGCTGTCGGTTACCGCGCTGACGCTGGTCATCTCCTCGCTGGCCGGCTATGCGCTTGCCCGCATGCGTTTTGCCGGCGCCGGCCTTCTGATGCTCTTCCTCGTCTCGGCGCTGATGGTGCCGGAAGAAGTCACCATCATCCCGAACTTCTTCCTCATCAAATGGATGGGGCTAATGGACACGCACTGGCCGCTGATCCTGCTGCCGACCTTCGGCCCGCATGGCGTCATGGCGACGTTCCTGATGCGCCAGTATTTCCTTGCGCTACCCAAGGAGCTCGAGGAGGCGGGCAAGATGGACGGCCTCTCGCGCTTCGGCATCTGGTGGCGCATCGCGCTGCCGATGTCGCGGCCGGCACTTGCGGCCGTCGCGATCATCACCTTCCTGTTCTCCTGGAACCTGTTCCTCGAGCCGCTCATCTTCCTGAGCTCCCTCGATATGTTCACCCTGCCGCTGGCGCTGTCCAATTTCACCGACACTTACGGCCTGCCGCTCTGGAACCTGCAGCTTGCCGCGACCACGCTTGCCGTCGTGCCGATCCTGATCGTCTACCTGATCGCGCAGCGGCAGATCATGGAGAGTTTCGCGCTCTCCGGCGTCAAAGGCTGATACGAAAGAAATCCATGACCGCTCTCGCACTCAAGAACCTGAAGAAGCGCTTCGCCAGCACCGACGTGATCCGCGGCGTCGACCTTGCGATCGACGACGGCGAGTTCGTCGTCTTTGTCGGCCCGTCCGGCTGCGGCAAGTCCACGCTGCTGCGCATGATCTCGGGGCTGGAGGACATCACCAGCGGCGAACTCTATATCGGCGACCGCCTGGTCAACGACGTGCAGGCCGCCAGGCGCGGCGTCGCCATGGTCTTCCAGTCCTATGCGCTCTATCCGCACCTGACCGTGCGCGACAACATGGGCTTTGGCCTCAAGGTGCGCAAAGTGCCGGCGGCGGAGCGCGAGCGCCGCGTCAACGAAGCGGCCGCGACGCTGAAGCTCGACGCGCTGCTGCACCGCTATCCGCGCGAACTCTCCGGCGGCCAGCGCCAGCGCGTCGCCATCGGTCGCGCCATCGTCGGCAATCCCGAGGTTTTCCTCTTCGACGAACCGCTCTCCAACCTCGACGCGGAGCTGCGCGTCCACATGCGTTCCGAGATCGCCGCCCTGCACAACCGCCTCAAGACCACGATGATCTACGTCACCCACGATCAGATCGAGGCGATGACGCTGGCCGACAAGATCGTCGTCCTGCGCGACGGCCTGGTCGAACAGGTCGGCTCGCCGCGCGAGCTTTACGAGCGGCCTGGCAACCTGTTCGTCGCGCAGTTCATCGGCAGCCCGAAAATGAACGTTCTGCCGGCGCAGGCAGCAACGCATCTGTCGCCGGCGGCGCAGGTCCCCTCCTCCGCCGAGAGCGTCGGCATCCGTCCGGAACATCTGTCCGTCACAGGCCCTTCGGAAGTCGGCCTGCGCGGCAAGGTCACGTTGAACGAATACACTGGCGCGGTGACGCTGACCCACATCCAGTCGTCCGACGCACAGCCCATCCTGGCGCTCGATGACGGACGCGAGGTCACTCGCCTGGGCAGCGACGTCTGCCTGACCGCCGAGGCGGGCAACCTGCACTATTTCGACAAGCAGGGGCTTCGTGTTGCAGCGGACGCAGCCTAGGCTCGGAGCTGGGATTCGATGGCGGCCTTGTCGATGACAGACCACACTTTCACGATCCGTTCGTCGCGAAACTCGTAGAATACGTTCTCGGAAAACGAGACCTTCCTGCCGTTCACCGGAAGGCCGAACAGAATTCCTTTCGGTGTGCAGTCGAAGCACAGGCGACTTGCGACACGAGGTGGCTCGGACATCAACAGCTGGATGTTGAAATGGAGATCCGGAATCGCACGGAAATCGCCCTCAAGCATCGCGCGATAGCCCGACAATCCGATCCGCTCGCCGTTGTAGTGGACTTCCTCGTGAACGAACTGCCCCAGGTTCGCCCAGTCCTGTTTGTTCAGGCAGGCAATGTAGCCTCGGTAGATGTCGGAGAGATCGGCTTTGGTCATGGCTGCTGCACCCGGAGTTCCTGTCGCGAGATAGGGTGACACGAAAACGCGGCAATCGGCCTGAAAAAATGGGGCGGCACGGGGCCGCCCCATCGACACGACTGTCTGGTAAAAACTGCTTCAGTTTGCGCGGCGCAGTATCCGCTTCTGGACTGGCCGCTTGAACGGCTTTTCGATCGTCGGCCTGTTGATGGTGCGCTTCGGTGCGGTCAGCGTCCGCAACGGCACGGCCACGGGCTTCTTCACCCAATTGCCGCGTATCATCGGCCGGCCGTCAGGGCAGAGCTTGGTGATCGTCGCCTGCCGAACACACGTCTTGCCGACCGGCTTGAAGCCTTTCTTGCACAGAATGGTCACGTCCGGCTTCTTCACGCATTTGCCGTTGATCCTCTGTTCGCCGCGCTTGCAGGGAACTTCGACGGTCGGCTTGCGCACGCAGGTCTTGCCTTTCAGTACGAAGCCAGGCTTGCACAGGATGCTGACGTCGGGCTTCTTCACACAGCGGCCGTTGATACGCACCTCGTTGCGCTTGCACTTATCCGGGGGCGACGGATTGGGCACGCACTTCAAGCCGACCTGATGGAAGCCCGGCAGGCAGTGGATGCTGACGGGGATGCACTTGTTGCCCACCCGTTTCTCGTTCGCCTTGCAAGGCGCCACTACCGGCCTGTCGACGCACTTGCCGCGCTTCAACTGCTGGTGCGGCAGGCACTTGCGGCCTGGATCGACGACGACCGGCGGCACGGTGGGTTCGGGCTCGTCGAAATGCGGGCGTGTGTCCACGACGAGGTCGTCCGCGGCCGGATCGAAGTTCGGGTTGTTGCAGGTGAAGTCTTCCTTGTCGGTATCGACCGTCACCGGCGCCGGCTGCAATTCCTGCAGCGTGCACTGGATCGAGCGTGTCCGGTTGATCGAAAGGTCATGCGCGCCATAGGCCTCGAACACGCCGCTGCCCTGGTCGTAGCCCGTGGCGGTGCCGGTAAAGAAGGCGCCGTTCGAGCACTGGATGCGGTAGTCGAAATCGCCGGGTGCGGCACGGGTTACCGCGAAGAACACCTGGCCCTTGCGCGGGCAGGATTTGTCGCGGCCGGCGCTGTCGGCGACCGTTACTTCGCCCTGCCATTCGGCCTTGGGCTTGGGCAGGTCGGGATTGTCCTGCGGCACATCGGTGAAACCGCCGCCGCCGGGGCTGGTGCAATGTACGGTGATGTCCTTCCAGCCGTCGAAGGGACCGAACGGACCGGCCTCGACGATCTCCGTCTTGAACTGGAAATACGAGGTCGTGCCGACGTCTTCCCACTTTTCGTAAGTGGCGAAATAGCCGTTCTTGGCGGCATCGAACGACGCCCAGGCCTGTTTCACCTCGGAGGTGATCGGCCCGTCGTCCTTCTGGCGCCAGATGCGCATCGTCACCGGACCGGCCTGGTTCGCCTCGGCGCGGCTGGTTACCTTGAGCGCGGGACAAACCGTGCCCGGATTCGAGCCCGGCTGGTTCGACTGATAGGTAGTCAGGAACAGCTTGACGTTCTCGACGTCGAACTCGCCGAAATCGTGTTTGAGGTCGCTGACGGGCGACTTGATCACCGGCTCGCAGATGACGTTGACGCTGAAGGCATCGCTGTCGGTGTGGTCGATTGCCGTCTGGGACGGACCGCCGACTTCATCGGGCTGATTATGAATGAAGTTCATGTTCAGCGACTCATCGGTATCGATGGCGAGGGTGGCGTACATCTCCTGCGTGAACGAATAGGATTTGGTTGGTCCGTCGGCCTGGAGATGTTCATTGCATCGGCTCAGGATGGCATCCGCCGCCGGATTGATGGCGATGCCGTCCGAAGATGAGATCGGCAGCAGGGACGTCTGGAAGCCGGTGATGGCCGAGCCGCTGTAATCGCGTTCCTCGATGTTCTTGAACCACAGTTGTGGGAACGAGAAACACGACATCCCGCCACAACTGCCGAGGCGGATTGTGGCGGTCTGGACGAAGCCGGGCCATTTCGTGTTGATGCTGAAACTGGCGTCCAGCGCCACCGCGCCTGCCTTGAGCTTGTCCCATTTCTCCCCGTCCGTCGAAATGACGCGGATGATGCCGTGGTCGGCCTCGACGTTGAACGACATCGACTTGAGCTTGGCGCTGTCGCTGAGTGCTGCGGCCGGCGTGGCGGCGAATGCTGCGGCAACCAGCGCGAGGACGGCTGCCGAATTCCGGATGCTGCTTGTTTGAAGTGACATCTTTCTCTCCCTTGGAGTGTTTCCTTCCGGGAGGTCTGTCGCTGCGGCGGTGGATTTGGTTCACGATGCCGAAAGGCCAATGGAAAACCCCGCCGGTTTCCCGGCGGGGTTTCACGTCTCACGCGGCGAATGCTGCCGCCCGAGATGTGGTTCTACTGCGGCGCCTGTTGCCGTTCACGGCGCGGCAACACTCTTTGAACGTCGGGATTGACGTTCTGGTTGAGCTGCGGCCGCGGCTGCCGGATCGGCTTGCAGTTCGGCGGCCTGCCCTCGGTGCCGCGCGGGCAGCGCTGCGGAACGTCGATGCAGCGGCCATTGCGCAGGACCTGGCCACGGCGGCAGACCGGGTCGACCTGGCGCTGCCGGCATTCACCCCGGATCAGGGTGGTGCCGCGCGGGCAGATGCAGCGACCGTCCTGGGTCCTGATCTGGCCCGGCAGCAACCGGCATTGCGGTGCCGGTGGCCGGACGCAGCGCTGGTTGCGCAACTCGGTGCCGCGCGGGCAGATGCAACGCCCGTCCTCGGTCCGGATCTGGCCCGGCAGCAGACGGCACTGCGGTGCCGGTGGCCGGACGCAGCGCTGGCCACGCAGCTCGGTACCACGCGGGCAGATGCAGCGCCCGTCCTCGGTCCTGATCTGGCCAGGCAGCAGACGGCATTGCGGTGCCGGTGGCCGGACACAGCGCTGGTTGCGCAGTTCCGTACCACGCGGGCAGATGCAGCGCCCGTCCTCGGTCCTGATCTGGCCAGGCAGCAGACGGCACTGCGGCGCCGGTGGCCGGACGCAACGCTGGTTGCGCAGCTCCGTGCCGCGTGGGCAGACGCAGCGCCCATCCTCTGTCCGGACCTGGCCGGGCAGCAACTTGCACTCGACCGGCGGAGGCGGCACCGGCGTGGTGGAACCGCCGACGCACTGCCCGTTGCGGAACCGCGTTCCGGGCGGGCAGACGCAGCGGCCGGCGTCGTTCATCACGAAGCCTTCCGAGCACTCCTGCTTCACCTCCTCCTTCACCACCGTGAACGGGTGGCAGGTGGCACGCGCCTCCGATTTGCCTTCCGTCGGTATGGCAGCGCCCTGCCCACCGCCGCGCACCGGTGTACCCGGTTCCAGCACCGCCACGCAGTTGCGGCCTTCGATTGGACCGCGCGCATTGCCCAGCGCGTCTTCCGGAATGACGACCGTCACCTGGTGGACACGGCTCTCGCCGGCTCCGAGCGATAGGTTGGCATCGCAGGAGATCGGCAGGGTCGCCGGTTCCGGGCTGCACCCGAAAGGCGGCTCGATCGAGGTGATCGCAACGCCTTCCAGGCGGCCGAGGCCTTCGAGCTCGACCGCGTCTCCGATCTGCACGGGGCCGTTGAAGGCCTCGTCGCCATCGTTGCGGATGGTGATCTCGAAGGTGCAGGGCTCGCCGGCACGGCACTGGCGGTCACCGGTCTTCTCGACCTTGATCGTCGTGCCGCCCTGGTCGCAGGCCTCGCCCAACGGATAGACGATGTCGTCTCCCGGAGCGGGGCCGAACGAACCGCGTGCGCAGTTCTCGAACCGCTGGTTCGCCGGGACCGACAGGGTCACGTCGAAATGGCGGCTGGTTCCGGGCGTCATCACCGCACCCGGGATCTGGCACGACAGCGCATCGGCCGGAACCGGACCGCAGGCCCACTCCGCGCCGTCGGGCGTGACGGTCTGGATCTGGACCGGCGTGCCGGCGCCGATCAGTTCGGCGACGTCGTTGACCCGCACCGGACCCGAAGGCGCGGCGGTGCCAAGGCTGATGACCGTGATGCGGCATGTGTGTCCGGCCGCACCGGCGATCGGCTCGCAGGTCTTGGTGATGCGCAGCGTCGGCTTGCCGGGATCGCGATGCGGCACCCGCACCTTGGCGCAGGACTTGTTGTTGGCGAGATTGCTCTCGTCGGCAACAGGCAGCACCTCGGCGCAGTTCTCGAGCTGGTCCGGTTGATAATCCGGCCCGACGATCGCCCTGACGAAGATCGGCGTCGACGCGCCCGGCACCAGCACGATGCCGGGATGGTCGCATTTGAACTGGC
Organism: Mesorhizobium sp. ZC-5; assembly: GCF_025753855.1. Lineage (GTDB taxonomy): Bacteria > Pseudomonadota > Alphaproteobacteria > Rhizobiales > Rhizobiaceae > Neomesorhizobium. The sequence goes on along the minus strand of NZ_JAOWPT010000009.1, from coordinate 112,946 downwards.
CGGGTCCTGTCGGACCGCACACCCATGGCGGCGTCGGTTCGAAGTCCGACGATGCCGGCACGCCGGCCGGATAGGTGTCGACCACCGACAGCGGGCCGTTCGCGGCGGCCGTTCCGCTGTTGATGATGTCGATCCGGAACAGGCAGACGCCGTCGATCGAGCAGACCGGCCGCAGCGCCGACTTGCGGATCGTCAGGTCGACCTTCCTCTCGACCGGCGTGCATTCGCGGTCGCGCCCCGGTACGCAGAGCGGGATCGTGGCGCAGGCGCGGTCGTTGGTCTGCACGCCGAACAGCTCCTTGCCGCTGGCCGCGTAGTCATACTTGGCGCAGTTGCGGATGTAGCGTGCGTCCCAGCCGGGTCCCGGCTTGAAGCCGATCTTGAGATCGACGGACTCGCCTGGATTGAGCGTGGTTTCGGGATGCTCGCACTGCATCGGGCTCGTCAGCGGCGCGCAGGTCCAGGGCACGTTCGGCCCCGAATCGATCGACGCGTTGCCAGGCAGTGTCACCTCGTCCAGCACGATCTTGCCGTTGTACGGCCCGTCGCCGACATTGGTGACCGTGATGGTGAAGTCGCAGCCGCCGTCCTTGGTGCAGGTCGGCACGTCGGCGCGCTTGTCGACCTTGAGGTCGGGCTCCCTGTCCTCCGGCGGGCAGCGTATGTCGTCGGGGATGACGAGTTCGATCTCCTGCGTACAGCACAGGCCGACGCCCTCTTCCGGACCGGCATAGGTCTCGACGCCGACGACTATCAGATGCACCACGTCGCCGGGCAATGCCCCGGTGATCGTCCAGTTGAGCACGCCGCCGCCGGCAGGCACGACCTGCGAGGCAGGCGCGACGGTGATGCCGGGCGTGGTCGTCTTGAGCTGCACGACCTTGCCGCCCATCTCGGCGCCAAACGGCATCGAGTAGATGAACGCGCCGCCACCGGGCACGCAGTCCACTTCGCCTTCCTCGATCGTGAAGCAGGCTTCGCCGGGAGGCGGTGGCGGAGGTGGCTCGCAATCGCTGACGTCGATCCTGATCGAGGTTTTCGCACCGGTCAGGAAGTCGCCATCGTCCGGCAGCGCCGGATCGTGCGAGGGCACAAAGATCTCCGGGCCGGCCGGTCGCTGGATGCGGACGAAGGCCTGGTTGTCGACGACAGCCGGTGCCGGGAAGGCAGCCGGGTCGATCTTGGCGGTGATGCGAACCTCGACATAGCGTTCGCCGATTTCGCCGCTGCCGTCGAGGTCAGTGAACGACAGGCGGAAATCGTCGAGCTTGGCGGTGTCGTTGGGGTCCGCCGTGGTGCTTATCGTTCCGGCCGGCAGGGCGCCGCCGCCGGCATCGGTGCCGTCGCCGCTCGCCTGCACGTTGATGACGGTGAGCCCGTTCGGCATCTCGTCCGACAGGTCCATGCGGTAGTCTTTCAGCTGTGCCGCGATGGCCGGGTCGGCGAATGCCTCCGGGTCGCCGCGAAAGCCGAAGCGCAGCCGGTAGGTGACGTAGTCGCAGTTGCGCTGCTTGCCGATCTTCTCGAAGAACGGCCTGAGTTCGCCGCGCTCGGGTTGCGGGCGTTCCGGCCGCTCGAGCTGGATGCGCGGTTCGACCGGGTCGGCGAGCGTGAGTTGCGCCGCCGCCGGGGTGACGGAGGCGAGCGCGAGCCCGGCCGCCATCAGCCAGCGCGCCTGGCGCCTGACATATGACAGGGGTTTCATGATCGTCTCCATGACGGTTTGGGATGTGCTTTCCACGCGGTGGAAAAGTTGAAGACTGTTCATCTCTTCCTCCTCACGGTTCGCAGGCCAGGGGTGGCGTTTCGAGGGTGACGTTGACCTTGCAGCAGGGATAGTAGCCGCCCTTGTCAGCGTCGGATTGCTTGTAGAAGCAGAGCCCCACGTCGAACGCCTCGCCCGGCAAATGTCCGGCGATGCCCAGTGTGTAGGGTGCGCCGGCGGGTTGCGTCTGCTGCAGGGGTGAAACACCGATGCCGGGGGCCAGCGATTGCGCCTTCAGCGAATCGCCGCCGATGCCGGCAACGTCACGGAGATACATGTCGGCCTCGAGCCCGGCCGGCGTGCAGAAATACTCGACCGCCTCGACGTCGAGACAGGGTGGAGTGTTGCCCGGCGGCGGGAACTCCGGCGGCCAGAACGGCGGCAGGAAGCCGCCGCCCGGCACGTCTTCGTACCAGCCGGCGCGGCCGTCGCAAGGCCGCCACACTTCGACGTCGCCGACGTGACCCTTCACTTCCGGGTCCTCGTAGAAACTGTCGAAGTCGACGAACCACGAACCGAACGGCGGTTCGTTGGCCGGCCGCACCAGCGACGTCGAGGTGATCTGCACGCCGTGCACGGCAAGCGGCCCGCCGGCGGCAAGCCGGTCGGCGAGCGCCGGGTTGTCGCGCAGCCTGTCACCGGTTTTCACCAGCGTATCGGCGCAGGCATTGCGGTTGAAATTGCCTTGCGCGTCGTAGCCATATTGCAGGTCGATGCCGCCTGCCGACTGGCGATGCCCTTCCGGGAAGCCGACCGCATATGTCTCCGGCGCTTCCACCCAGATCGATTCCGTTGCCGGGTCGTCGGGGCTCTCGCGCCAGTAGCGCAGCACTTCGCCTTTGCCGCTGTCGGCAAACTGGCTGTAGTCGTAGCGGTTCTCGATCTTGCCGCGCTGGGCGAGATACATGAAGCCGCGATTGTCGAAGGCGATGTCAGTAACGGCGTCGTCCTCTTCGGCCGTCACTGTCAGTTCCCAGCGCGGGTCGCCGGCAAACGTGCCGTCGCGGGCAATACCGATCGACCACACCTCGGCTTTTTCGCCGACTGCGTAATAAAGCCGGCCGCCATGCACGGCGACGCCCCAGACGCGGCGTTCGTCCTGCGTATAGCCCCAGGTGTCGGGATCTTCGCTGTCGAAGGCGGCGCCCTCTATGTCCATCACCGCGCCATCGTCGGCGGCTTCGGCAAGTCCGCGCGCCGGCCGGCCGGCGACGCCGTGGTCGAAGGTGTCGATCAGCGCGCCGTCTATGCCGATGCGGTGGATCAGCCCGGTGTCGAGGTCGGAGGCGAAGAACTGGCGATGCGCCTTGTCGAAGGCGAGGTTGCCGATGCCGGGTCCGCTGTTGGTGTCGATGGTGGCAAACAGCGTGACGGCGCCGGAAATGCCGTCGATCTTCCAGATCGCGCCGGGGCTGCCGCCGTTCTCCTCGGCGAACTGCCCTTCCATGAAGGTGGCGCCTTCGGCACCGCGCCGCTGCCGTTCTGGACGGCCGTCGGCGTCTTCGTCCGGCGTGACGATGCGGATGCCATGCAGCGAGCTTGCCGCCGCGTAGATGTTCGGCACGCCGCTCGGAACGCCGTCGCGGATGCCGTCGTCATACTTGACGCCGAACACCTGGCCGATCTGGCCGGCCGGCACCTCGAAGGGCGGCGGCGTGAACACGAGCTGGCCGGCGGCGGGTCCGCCAAGTGCCGAAACGTCGAAAACGCGCAGCGTGGCGCGGTCCTGGTCGATGAAGGTTTCGTCGACCGGGTCGACACCCGGCGGCAGGCCTTCCTCGATGCCGGGAATGATGGTGCCGGAGAACCCGGTCACCGCCATCGAGCCGGGCTGGACGATCTGCGTTTCCTGGGCATGCAATGGGCTGGCGAACCAGAGCCCCGCGGCCATGGCCAACGCCAGAAAGCCGCTCGTGGTAGCGAGCGACTTTCGAAAATGATCGCCGCGCGTGCCGCACGGGATGGATGCAGTGGATCCGCTGTTGCGGCGCATAAGGGCTCTCCCGACATTTGCGGGAGAATAGGCCGGATCATCGTCGCGGTAGCCCACGCACCAATGCTCTCCGGCAGGTTCCCCCCTGCTGGTCTGGTATGTGGCCCTTGTGCGACGAAAGATACGCGGCCCTTTACCTTGCGTCAACGCAATCGAATGGACCTCGGGAGTGGCTGTTTCGAAACGGCACCCATCGCGTGGGATGCTCGACGCCGGTGAATGCCGGCAGTCGAAATTTGTGCTCATCGCATGCTCCTTTCCTGGGACCGCACGACGCGGTCCAGCCGGTCAGTCGATGCGACCGGGGAAAAGGTTCATGCGTTTGTTGACCCGCCCGCCATCTCCGCCCCGTCGCGGACACTGGCGATTGGCGAAAACGGCCCTCCCCTCGTCATCGGGCTTGACCCGGGGACCCATGCCGGAACGTCGCGGAAGCGTGAGGCGGTGCAGAACGGGCACTTCCCCTTCTCCCCTTGTGGGAGAAGGTGGATCGGCGCGTAGCGCCGAGACGGATGAGGGGTGTTGGTCGAAAAATGAAGCGCTGGCGATCCCGCCGGTACCCCTCGCCCGTCCTTGGCTGTCGCCAAATCCGAGGGCGACACCTTTCCCACAAGGGGAGAAGGTGGAACCGGCCCACGTTGCCAGGTTTATCCACGTCTGCTTTCGCCCTAGGTCGAATATTTTCTTCCACTATTTCAATCGCTTGACGGATTCCCGAAAAATTTCGGCCTTCGTCTTTCCACGCCCCTCCGGCCTCGCTTTATTCTTTTGCCTATTCTCATTTTCGAGGCGGAGCACGATGGAGAGGCAGGATCGGCAAGGGAGCGAGACGCAGCGCCATCACACAACGTTGATGCGCCTGCTCGCCTTCATCTTCGTCTATGCTGGACTGGCCGACGACACGCGTTCCGCCGCCTCGGACACCGGCCGCGCCGGCCGCGCTTTTGATGCCAGCCGCGAGGCCTGGACATTGTCGCGCCGGGCCTGCCGCAGGCTGCTTCTGCTGCTGAGACCCGTCGAGGCCGCGACGCGCCGCCTGATCGTCGTTCTGGCGAGCGGCCTGCCCATCCAGGAGCCGCGGGCCCCCGAACGCCCGGCGACACTGCCGGCGCCGACCCGGTCCCCCTCCCCCTTGTGGGGAGGGGTTAGGGGTGGGGGTAGTTCCATAGCCGCCTCGCCCGGCGACGGCAAAACTTCCGATGCACGCCTGCCGCTTTTCGCGCTGGCCGACCGGCCCAAGCGCTACGAGTGGTTCTTTTCGGGAAAACCGCATGGCGCCGGCTGGAAAGGTCCGTCACCGGCCCTGCCCGGCGACGACGAGCTTCCCGCCACCGGCATTTTGCGCCGCATCGCAGCGCTGGCGCGGGCGCTCGACGATTTGCCGGCACAAGCCGATCGTCTGGCGCGCTGGCGCTCGCGGCGCATGCGGGCCCGCGCGGCGGGCAAGGCCAGAGCCCTGTCGCCGCTCAGGCCCGGAATTCCGCCGGGCTCGCTGCCGCGCCGGGCTCCGAAAAGGGAGCGCCGCGAAGAGCACGACCTTTTGTCCGAGACCCACGCGCTCGCCCGGGACGCTCTGGCGCGCTTCGACACGTCATGACGCACGCCGGCGTGCCTCCCCCTCATCCTGAGCTTGTCGAAGGGAGGGGGAGGTCGTGCCGAAGGCACGGGTGGGGGGACCAGGCCAGGCCGGCGAAAAATCCGGGGCGTGGCGATGGAGACGCTTGTCTTCAACCCGTCTGGTCACCTTCCCGCTCTTGGGCTAGCGTCCGGGCAATGCGATTTTGCGATGAACCTTTGCGGATCGTCATGCGACAGAGCAAACGGAAGCCAGACAATGGGCTCTGATGCCGCCTCCGACCGCGAACTCGTCGCCCGCGTCGCGGCCGGCGATCGCGCTGCCGTCCGGCTTCTGTTCATGCGCCACCACACCCGGGTCTACCGGTTCGTGGCGCGCCAGACAGGATCGGAATCGATGGCCGACGATATCGCGAACGAAGTTTTCCTCGAACTCTGGCGCCAGGCGCCGCGCTTCGAGGCGCGTTCGGAGGTTTCCACCTGGCTGCTCGGCATCGCCCGCTTCAAGGCGCTGTCGCATTTCAGGAAACGCAAGGAAGAATGGCTCGACGACGATCGGGCGGCCGCGGTTCCCGACAGCGCCGACAATCCCGAAGTCACCGCCATGAAGGAAGACAAGGGTGCCGCCTTGAAGCGCATGATCGAGGCACTCCCGGAAGAGCATGGCACGGTGATCGACCTCGCCTATTATCACGGCAAGTCGGTCTCCGAGATTGCCGAAATCCTCTCCATTCCCGAGGCGACGGTGAAGACGCGCATGTTCTACGCACGCAAGAAGCTTGGCGAGGCGCTGAAAGCCGCCGGCTACGACAGGGGCTGGCCATGAGCGAGAGCGATCCGAAAATGTCGCGCCGCGACGAGATGGAAGCACTGCTGCCGTTCTACCTCAACGGCACGCTCGGCGGCGAGAACCTTGCCGCCGTCGAGGCATGGCTGGCGGAGGATCCGGCCGCAGCAGCCGCACTCGAGGAAGCCGAAGCCGAACTGTTCGGCTCGTCCGCCGCCAATGAGGCGATCCGCCCGCCGGCCGATGCGCTCGGTCGCTTCTCGAAGATGCTCGACCGCGAAGCCGGGCCGGCGCGGGAAACCGCAACGGGTTCCCGGCTGGCCGCACTCTGGAGCCGCGTCGCCGGCCTGCCGTCCGGCCTCGCCTGGGCGACCGCTGCTGCGGCGATCGCGCTGGTCCTGTTGCAGGCCGCCGTCAATATCGGCGGTCGTGGCGACGGCTACGAGATCGCAGGCAGCGAAGACGATCTCAAGGCAATGCCGTTCGCGCTCGTCGTCTTCAAGCCGGACGCCAGGATGGCGGACATTGCCGATTTTCTGGATGCAAACGACGCGGTGATCGCCGGCGGGCCGACGGCGGCCGGCGTCTTTCGCATCGGCATTCCGGCCAGGACCGTCGCCGATTACGACCGCGTGCTTGGCCTCATTTCCGCCGCGCCGTTTGCCCAGAGCGTGACCGCTGGAAAGAAGCCGGCAGATGGCGGGTAATGTCCTGAAACGTTCGGCATCGTTGGTCCTGGCCACCGCGCTGCTGGCCGCCGGTCCCGTTTTCGCACAGACCGCTCCAACTGTTCAGCCATCTGACAACGGACAACTGCCTGACCGCGAGCCGTCCGGCCGCCTCGTCGTCATCTTGCCCGATATTCTGGTCGATCTTTTCGATGGTGCCGCTGATGGCTCCGCCCGGCCCGGCGATAGTGCCGACCTGACTGATCCTGCGCCTGTCCCGACGCCCAATCCCGGACCGGGTTCGCCGCCGCCGGGTGATCCCGCGCAGGCTTCGCCGGCCAATCCACCGCCCTCCCCGCTGACGGCGCCGCAGGCGGTGTCAGGCGATTTTGTTCCCGACGAGGTGCTGGTGACCATCGATGGCGACGCCCAGTCCGTCCAGGACATCGCGGCCGCTCTCAACCTCGATATTCGCTCACAGCGCCTTTCGACCCTGCTCGGTGTCACCGTCGTGCGTTACGGCATTCCGGACGGGCGTCCGGTGGGCGTCGTGCTTGCCCAGCTTGCCGGCGATCAGCGCACGCTGCGCCGGGAGCCCAATCACATCTACGACCTCCAGCAGGCGGCGGCGATCGTCAATTATGCCTTCCAGCGCATCGCTCTCGATTCAAGCGCCGCCAGCGGCGAGAACGTCCGCGTCGCGGTCATCGACACCGCCGTCGACGATACGCATCCGGCGCTGTCCGGCGTCATCGCCGGCACCTTCGACGCAATGCCCGGCACGCCCGTCGAGGATCGCGATCACGGCACCTCGATCGCCGGGCTGATCGCCGGCGTCGGGCCGTTTCGCGGCATCGCGCCGGGTGCCGCGATCTATCACGCGCGCGCCTTTGAGGGCGGCAAATCCACCATGGACGTCTTGCTTGCGGCTCTCGACTGGGCGGCGGAGCAGGACGTGCGCATCGTCAACATGAGCTTCGTCGGCCCGCGCAACGATCTTTTGGAACTGGGCTGCATGGCGGCGCGGAAGCGCGGCATGGTGCTGGTCGCCGCCGCCGGCAACAATGGCCCCAAGGCGCCCTACGGCTATCCAGCCGCCTATGACGGGGTCATTGCCGTCACCGCCACCGACGAGAAGGACGAGTTGATGCCGAAGGCCAACCGCGGGCCTTACGTCTTCATCTCGGCACCCGGCGTCGAGGTTCTTGCGCCCGTCGGCGGCGGCACCGACGTGGTCACCGGCACCTCCTTCGCAGCGGCGATCGTCACGGGCGCAATCACCAATCTCCTGCACGCCGCTCCGGACCACGACGCCGGCTGGATCGAGGAGGCTCTGGCCGAGACCGCATCCGACCTCGGCGACAAGGGCCGCGACAGCGACTTCGGTTTCGGGCTGATGAACACGAGGGCTGTGCTGGATCGGAAGAGGTAGTCGTTCCCGATGGCGATGGAAACCGCAACGCGCGATCTACCGGTTCCAACTCGCGCGCAACGCGTCAGCATCGGCGATTGCCATCCCGCAGGCGCTGATCGCTTGCCTTGCGGCAGCAACCAGATCCTCGTTCGCCGAAGCTTGCTCACCGTTCGGCAGGAAGAGATTGTTCTCGAAACCGACACGCGCATGCCCTCCGAGCAGCGCTCCTGCCGCCACGCAGGCCGTCTCGTGCCGGCCGAAGGCGCAGGTCATCCAATGCCCGAACACCGGCATGTTGGCGCCGAGGAATGGCAGCAGATCGTCCGGTCGGGACGTCTGCGTGGCCGTGTAGCGGCCAAGCACGTAAAGCACCGGCAGGTTCTCGAACGGTATCAGGCCGCGCTTTTGCAGCGCTGCGAGCCGAAGCACCTCTTCGGGGGAATAAAGGATGATCTGGGGCGTCACGCCTTCCTTTCGCAACCAGTCGAGGAAAGTTCCGAAGGATGGTTCATGGGCTTCGTCCGGCGCCAGTTCGCGCAATGCAAGGGACACGGCTTCCGGACGCACGTCGCGGACCACCCGCATCTGCTCCTCGGGCTCGTAGATACCCAATGCCTCGCTGGTGATCTGGATGACCATTCTGTCGCCGACTGCCGTACGAACGGATGCGAGCGCCTGCCGGTAGGCGTCCGCGTCGAGGAGGTGACGTCCCTCCTTGTCCCGGACGTGGAGGTGGATCATCGAGGCGCCAGCTTCGGCGCACCCGCTGGCTGTCGCAGCCAATTCCACCACGGTCATCGGAAGCGCGGGATGGTCGGACTTGGTCCGACGCCCGCCATTCGGCGCGACCGCGATGGCAACTGGATTTAAGGGCTCGATCGGATCCATGGCCTTTGCTCTCCAGCGGCAAGATTCATGTGTTTCATCCTTTGATCACGATGAAACACATGTTGCAATCACCCATCCGGCGCGTTAGCAATATCCATGGACCAGGGGCAACTAGCCGAACAGATCGTCACCGCGTTCGACGGCATGTCGACGCAACTTCGGTCGGCTGCCCGCTATGTCCTCGACAGGCCTCATGACGTGGCGCTTCTGACAATGCGGGAACAAGCGCGGCAGGCAGGCGTGCAGCCGGCGACGATGACCCGGTTCGCCCAGCATCTCGGGCTCGACGGTTACGAAACTGTACGCGACATCTACGCAGCGGCCGTCAGGGGCGGTGAGATCGGCTTCGCCGGCAAGGCCAGCCGACAGGTGGAGAGCCAGAAGCTCAAGGGCGCCCATGCCCTTGTCGCCGACATACTTCGCTCGACCGCCGATCACGTGACGGCGCTTGCTGAGCCAGCCTCGATCGATCGCATGGTGGCGACCGCAGGCGCCCTCGTGGCAGCCAGGCGCGTCTATTGTCTCGGACTGCGATCAAGCCATGCCGTTGCCTGGCAGCTCCACTACATCATGTCGCTGATCGGCGAAAAATCGTTGTTGCTGCAAGGCATTGGCGGAACCGACGGAGACCCGCTCGGCCATGCGACGAAGGACGACGTCCTTCTCGCCGCCAGCGTGCTCCCCTACACGCGTTCCACGGTAGAACTCGCCGAATTCGCCGCAGGTCGTCGCATTCCAATCGTCGCCATCACCGACAGCGAGGTCTCGCCGCTGGCGCAGCTTGCGGACCATGTCGTCATCGTTCCGACAGGCAGCCCATCATTCTTTCACACGATGACGCCAGCCTTCGTCGTTGCCGAAATTCTCGGCTCCCTCGTCGCCGGCCAGGCAGGGCAGCATGCGGTCGATGCCCTGCGCCGCTTCGACGAACAGGGCGCCGCTCTCAAGACCCATCTGAACCGACGCATGTCGAAGAGATAGCTGATGACTCATATCCTCCATCGCACCATTCACTCGAAACTGCCGACAGCCGTTCGCGGCCAGGGCATCGAACTGTTCGACGCCGACGGCAAGGCGTATATCGATGCCTCGGGCGGCGCGGCGGTTTCCTGTCTGGGCCACGGCCACCCCGACGTCATAGCGGCGCTGCACGAGCAGCTTGATCGGCTCGCTTATGCCCACACCGGCTTCTTCACCACCGAAATCGCCGAGGCGCTGGCCGACCGGCTGGTCGAGGATGCGCCGGATGGGCTCGACCACGTCTATCTGGTCAGCGGTGGGTCGGAAGCCATCGAGGCGGCGCTAAAGATGGCGCGGCAGTATTTCGTCGAGAAGGGCGAACCGCAGCGGCGGCATATCATCGCCCGTCGTCAAAGCTATCACGGCAATACGCTCGGCGCGCTGGCGACCGGCGGCAATGAATGGCGCCGTGCTCAATTTCAGCCGCTGCTGATCGAGACCCACCATATCGATCCTTGCTACGCATACCGGCTGCAGGAGGACGGCGAGAGCGACGAGAGCTATGCGGCACGCGCGGCACAGCAACTGGAAGACAAGATCTTGGAGCTCGGCGCCGACCAGGTAATCGCCTTTGTCGCCGAGCCGGTGGTCGGCGCGACGTCGGGCGCTGTCCCGCCGGTCGCCGACTACTTCAAGCGCATCCGCAACATCTGCGATCGCTACGGCGTGTTGCTCATTCTCGACGAGGTCATGTGCGGCATGGGTCGCACAGGAACGCTCCACGCCTGCGAACAAGACGGCATCGCGCCCGACCTGCTGACGATCGCCAAGGGTCTCGGGGGCGGCTATCAGCCGGTCGGCGCCGTTTTGCTCGGTGGCCACATATACGACGCCTTCTCCAACGGTTCCGGCTTTTTCCAGCATGGCCACACATATATGGGACATCCAATGGCGGCGGCGGCCGGGCTTGCCGTGCAGACGGTGATCCGCCGCGACGGGTTGCTCGACAACGTCAAGCTCATGGGCGCGCGGCTCGACGAACGCCTGCGCCAGCGTTTCGGCAACCATCACCATGTTGGCGACATCCGTGGACGCGGTCTTTTCCGCGGCGTCGAGCTGGTACTGGACCGGGCCACCAAAGAGCCCTTCGACCCGAAGCTCGGCCTCAACGCACGCGTCAAGCGCGAGGCGATGGCGCGAGGCCTGATGGTCTATCCGATGGGCGGCACGATCGACGGCAAGAGAGGCGACCACGTGCTGATCGCCCCCCCATTCATCGTCACGAACAACGACGTCGACAGGATCGTCGACCGCCTAGGCGAGGCGATCGACGCCGCGCTTCCCTGAGCCCGGCACTCAGAATTAATTGCACGAACAGCGATAGCCAAGGAGGCATGATGCAAGATAATTGACTACGTTCAAAGCAATCAGAACGGTGTGTGTCCTGCACAGAGGCTTCGAGAACAGAAGCCATGGGAACAGATCAAATCGGGAGATCAGACGATGAAAACCAGACTATTTTTCAGGACTTTGGCTGCAACGGCGCTGATGTCGGCGGTCACCGCCGGCGGCGCTTCGGCGCAGCAGAACTTCGTGACGATCGGCACTGGCGGCGTGACGGGCGTCTATTACGCCGCGGGCGGCGCCATCTGCCGGCTGCTGAACAAGGACCGCAAGACGCACGGCATCCGCTGCTCGGTCGAATCGACCGGCGGCTCCGCCTTCAATGTCAACACCATCAAGGAAGGCGAGCTCGACTTCGGCATGACGCAGTCCGACGTCCAGTACAATGCCTTCAAGGGCGAGGATGCCTTCAAGGAAGGCGGTGCGCATGCCGACCTCCGCGCCGTCTTCTCCATCCACCCCGAGCCGTTTACGGTGCTCGCACATCCCGACGCGGGCATCACCAAGTTCGAGGACTTCAAGGGCAAGCGCTTCAACGTCGGCAACCCGGGTTCGGGAACGCGCGCTTCGATGGAACGCCTGCTTGGCGCCATGGGCTGGACGCTGGCCGACTTCTCGCTCGCGTCGGAACTGAAGGCCGACGAGCACGGACCTGCGCTCTGCGACGGCAAGATCGACGGCTTTTTCTACGGCGTCGGTCACCCCTCGGCGAACATCCAGGATCCGACCACGACCTGCGCCGCGAAGCTGGTGCCGCTGACCGGCGAGGCTGTCGACAAACTTGTCGCCGACAATCCCTACTACGCAACGGCCACCATTCCCGGCAAGCTCTACGCCAACAATCCCGACGACACGCAGACCTTCGGCGTGCTGGCAACCCTGGTTACATCGGCAAACGTTCCAGACGAGAGCGTCTATCAGCTCACCAAGGCGGTGTTCGAGAATTTCGATGAATTCAAGTCGCTGCATCCGGCCTTCGCCAACCTGGACCCGGCCAAGATGGTCAAGGACGGCCTGTCGGCTCCGCTCCATCCAGGCGCGGAAAAATACTACAAGGAAAAGGGCTGGCTGAAGTAAGCTTCGCGTACTGACGACAAGCCGGCAGGTTCATGGGGAAACCTGCCGGCGACAATCCAAAAAAGGGAGGGCGTCATGAGCGAGGCCAAGCAACAGCCGGCGGAAGTCGATCTCGAGCAGCTTGAACAGCTGGTTGCCGAGGCCGACACTGGCGGGCGCCACGCGGGTGGCCTTGCCGGCCGGATCCTGCTGTGGGTAGCGGTCGCCTGGTCGCTGTTCCAGCTCTGGTACGCCTCGCCGCTACCCTTCATCTTCGGCTTCGGCATCCTCAACGACACCGAGGCACGGGCCATCCATCTCGGCTTCGCGCTGTTCCTGACCTATACCGCCTACCCGGCCCTCAAGACCTCGTCGCGGGACCGCATCCCCATCCTTGACTGGGTGTTGGCCCTCGTCGGCGCCTTCGCCGGCGCGTATCTGTTCCTGTTCTACGTCGACCTTTCGCACAGGCCGGGACAGCCGACGACCCTCGACTTGGCCACAGGCACGGTCGGCATCCTGCTCTTGCTCGAAGCGACGCGCCGCGCGCTTGGCCTGCCGATGGTCATCGTCGCCTGCGTCTTCATCGTCTACACCTTCGCCGGCCAGTACATGCCGGACGTCATCCAGCATCGTGGCGCCTCGCTCAACAAGTTCCTGAACCACCAATGGCTGACCACCGAAGGCGTCTTCGGCATCGCGCTCGGCGTCTCAACCAGCTTCGTTTTCCTGTTCGTGCTGTTCGGGACGCTTCTGGAAAAAGCCGGCGCCGGCAACTGGATGATGCAGATATCGATCGCGCTGCTCGGCCATCTGCGCGGCGGCCCGGCCAAGGTCGCCGTCGTCTCCTCGGCGTTGAACGGCGTCGTCTCCGGCTCGTCCGTCTCCAACGTCGTTTCCGGCGGCATTTTCACCATTCCGCTGATGAAGCGCACCGGCCTGTCGGGCGTGAAGGCAGGCGCCATCGAGGCGTCAGCTTCCATCAACGGCCAGATCATGCCGCCCGTGATGGGCGCCGCCGCCTTCCTGATGGTCGAATATGTCGGCATCCCCTATTCGGAGATCGTCAAGCATGCGCTGCTGCCGGCTGTGTTCTCGTATCTCGCGCTGCTCTACATGGTGCATCTCGAGGCCATCAAGATGGACCTCAAGACCATCCCGCAACGGCCTACGCCGGGACGGGAGCGCCTGCTGCGCTGGGGCATCGGTCTGTCGGGCAGCGTGCTGGCGACCTGCCTCCTTTACTATGGCATCCTGGCTATCCAGGCCGCGTTCGGCGCCGCTGCCCCAACCCTGCTCGGCATCGCCGGTGTCGTCCTCTATGTCGCTTCCGTCTGGTATTCGTCGCGCTATCCCGACCTCGAGCTCGACGACCCCAACGCGCCGATTCTCGAACTGCCGCGCGCCTGGGACGTGACGCGCACCGGCCTCGATTTCCTGATCCCCATCGCGGTCCTGCTGTGGTGCCTGATGGTCGAGCAGATGTCGCCCGGCCTCTCCGCGTTCTGGGCCACCGTGTCGATCCTCGGTATCGTCGCAACGCGCAAGCCGTTGATGGCCTTGTTCCGCAATCTGAGCCTGCAGGCGGCCATCCGTGACGCGATCGCAGACCTGATCGACGGCCTTGCGCTAGGTGCGCGCAACATGATCGGCATTGCGGTCGCCACCGCGACCGCCGGCATTGTCGTCGGCACCATAACGCTGACCGGCCTCGGCCTGATGATGACGGAACTGGTCGAACTCATCTCCGGCGGCAACGTCATCCTCATGCTGGTGCTGATCGCCGCGATCAGCCTGGTGCTCGGCATGGGCATCCCGACCACCGCCAATTACATCCTCGTCGCCACCCTGATGGCGCCGGTCGTGGTCGATCTCGGCGCGCAGGCCGGCCTGCCGATCCCGCTGATCGCCGTCCACCTCTTCGTCTTCTACTTCGGCATCATGGCCGACATCACGCCGCCGGTCGGGCTGGCTGCCTTCGCGGCGGCGGCGATTTCCAAGGAGGATCCGATCGCCACCGGCTTCCAGGGCGCGCTCTATTCGTTGCGGACCGCCATCCTGCCCTTCGTCTTCATCTTCAATCCGGCCATCCTTCTGATCGGTGTCGATTCGTGGGCGCACACGATCTGGGTTTCGGCCGTCTCGCTCGCTGCCATCCTGCTCTTCTCGGCCGCCACGATGAACTGGTTCGTGACGAAAAGCCGGCTGTGGGAAAGCGCCGTCCTGCTGCTGGTCTGCTTCACGCTATTCAGGCCGGACTGGTGGTTGAACCAGTTCTCGCCGCCTTACGAGGAACTTCCTGCAAGCGAATTCCTAAAGACCGTCGAACAGGCGCCCGCCGACGCTCGCATCAACTTCGTCGTCGAGGGCATCGACCTGATGGGCGACGACGTGCGCAAGACGATCAACATACCGCTCGGCGAACCCGCCGAGCCGCTGGAGCGGCTGCGCCGCATCGGGCTCACCTTCCTGCCGGGAGGCGAGACGCTCATGATCGGCAATGTCGATTTCGGCTCCTACGCCAAACGCATCGGCCTCGAGCAGGGCTACGAGGTTACGGCAGTGCTGAAGAAAGCCGACCAGCCGTCCAGCTTGATCCCGATAGGACTAGCGCTTGCCGTAACCGGAGCCATCGCCTGGATTCAATTGGTGCGCAAGCGGTCGGCTACGGCGGCGAGCTTGAAGCCGGAAGCAAACACATAGATTTACGCGAGCGGAACCCTCTCCGTCATAGAACCATCGCAGCGGTCCATTCCGACGCTCGAGACCGGGCCGGTACGCCGCTCGAAGTCTTGGTCGTCGAACCCACCGGCGCCGAGACACAACTCGTCTTCAAGGCGGGCGATGCGCAACTCGTCGCCCTGGCCGGGGCGCGTCGCCGTGCACGTAGCGGTTCAATCGAAGAAGTCGGCGTCCTCTTCCTTGAGATACTTTTTCGCGCCTTCGACGTCGATGTCGAGACCGAGGCCTGGCGCCTCGAGCAGATCGACCATCGAGTCGTTGACGATCCGCCCTTCCGGCAGGCCGACGACGATGTCCTCCCACCAAGGATCGGAGGCGCTAGGATATTCGAAGGCGATATAGTTGGCAGGCAGGACGGCGCAGACGTTGATCAGCGCGCCCAAGCCCAGAAGGCCGTTGGCGGTGCCGTGCGGGGCCATCATGATCGAATGCATGTAGGCGTGCTCGGCCACCCATTTGAGTTCGGCGATGCCGCCGATGTCCGCCGGGTCGGGTCCGATGACACGCACCGCCTGTGTCTCGATCAGCTCCTTGAAATTGTGGCGCAGGTAGATCTGCTCGCCGGTGTGGATCGGCGTCGAGGTCGAGACGGTCAGTTCGCGATAGGCCTGCGGATTGACCCACGGCACATAGTCGCCGGTCAGCATGTCCTCCAGCCACATCAGGTTGTATTTTTCTACGGCCTGCGCGAAGCGGATGGCATCGGGCAGGAACCAGCCGGGACCGCAGTCGAGCGCAAGCGAAACCTTGTCGCCAAGCACCTCCTTCATGGCAATGACGCAGTCGATCATGTGCGCCATGCCGCGCTCGCTGATCTGCCCCTGATCCATTGCGCCGTGATATGTCGGCGGCTGCCGGACGCCATAATGGAAGTCGGGCACGTTGGTTTTCATGTTGGAGTGAAAGCTGATGCCCTGCTTGACCATGAAGAAGTTTTCCGGCCGCTCCATCATCCATTTGACGTCCGCCGCATAATCCTCGGGGCGGTCGCCGGTGCGCTTCCTGCGGATCGAGCCGTTGTAGACGCGCACCTTGTCGCGCACCTTGCCGCCGAGCAGTTTGTAAACCGGAACGCCCGCCGCCTTGCCGGCGATGTCCCAAAGCGCGTGTTCAATGGCGCTGACGGCGGCACCGTAGGGCTTGAATGAGCCGCGCTGGCGGATCTTCAGCATCACCCGCTCGACGTTGGTCGGGTCCTCACCGATCAGCGCGTCGCGGAAATGCAGCACCCAGGGTTTCAGGTAGGGCTTGGTGTATTCGACCTCGCCTAGACCATGAACGCCCTCGTCGGTGACGATACGAACAATCGGATGTTTGCCGATGACAGCGCAGCGCAGGTCGGTGATTTTCATCGCCGCCCCTACTTCACCGACGAGAAGGCGGCAGGCGCCAGCAATTGATTGCTTATGTTGGCGACAATCTGGCCGTCGCGCTCGGATTCATCGCGCACCTTGTGCCAAGCCGGGTCGGTGGCGAAAGCCGTCCATTTCGTCTCGCGCTCGGCCAGGGATTCCCAGGCGAGGAGGTATGTGAGGTGCTGGTTGCTTTCGCCCACCAAAGTCGTGAAGAACCCAGCCTGGCGGATGCCATGCTTGTCCCACAGCGCCAGCGTATGGTCACTGAACCGCTTGAGCAGCGCTGGCAGCCGGCCGGGCAGGCACTCGTAGATTCTAAGCTCGTAGATCATGGTTCTTTCCGAAATTGTTGCTCGTTTATCATGACGGCCGCGCGCCTTGGTCAGCTCCAGGTCCGGTCCCAGGAGAACTCGTCATTCCAGTGATCGGTCGGCTGCCAGATGCCTTTCACGCCTTCCTGCAGGTGCTGGCTGATGACTTCATCAACCACATCGTCGATGCCGAGGCCCGGTCTGTCCGGCACGGTGATGAACCCGTTCTTAACCAGCGGCTTGGGCAGGCCCGTGACGATATCGTCCCACCAGTCCACTTCCACGCTGTGATATTCGAGCGCCATGAAGTTTTCCGTTGCGACCGCGACATGCGCGGCGGCCATCGCCGCGATCGGGCTTTCGGCCATATGGATGGCCATGGCAATGCCGTGATCCTGCGCCGCATCGCCGATTTTCTTGGTCTCGAGGATGCCGCCCGAGGTCAGGAGGTCGGGATGGATGACAGAAATTCCGCTCTTCAGCAGCGGCTCAAAACCCTCCTTGAGGTAAATGTCCTCGCCGGTGCAGATCGGCACTGACGTCGCTTGCTGCAACTGCCGGTACTGCTCGGTATACTGCCAGGGGATGACGTCCTCGAGCCAGGCGGGTGCGTATTTCTCGATCCGCCGGGCCAGCCTTATGCCGTCCTGTAGCGAGATGTGGCCGACATGGTCGATGGCGAGCGGGATCTCGTCGCCGATCACCTGACGGACCTCGTGGATATATTGCTCGAGCAGATCGATGCCCTTCTCGGTAAAATGCAGGCCGGTGAACGGGTGCATTACGTTCTGCGCGTCGTAGGCGAGATTGCGGGCCTTGCGCTCGTCGAGCGAGCCTCCACGGCCGCGCGGATTGCCGCGAAGTCCGTCAAGCACACCGGCGGGACCGACCACAGCGCCGGGGATATGGGCGATCTGCATCAAGCCCAGATCCATTTTCAGGAAAGTGAAGCCGCGGTCCATGCGCTCTTTGAGCCGCTTGCCCGTCTCGGTGCCGCTCGGCTTTTCGGCATCGGTGTCGCAATAGACCCGCACCTTGTCCCGAAATTTGCCGCCCAGCATCTGGTAGATCGGCACGCCATAGGCCTTGCCGGCGAGATCCCAGAGCGCGATCTCGACTGCCGAGACGCCGCCACCTTGCCGCCCATGCCCGCCAAATTGCTTGATGCGGCGGAACAGCCGGTCGACATCACACGGATTTTCGCCCAGCAGCCGGCTCTTGAGCATCAGCGCATAGGTCGCGCTGGCGCCGTCGCGCACCTCGCCGAGGCCGACGATTCCCTGGTTGGTGTAGATCTTCAGCAGCGCCGAGGTGAACGGTGCGCCGATGATCTCGGCGACGCGGATGTCGGTGATGCGCAGGTCGCTCGGCCGCGAGTCGGTGCGGACATTACTCTCGATCGTCCCTGCCGTGTTGGTGTCGTTCATCTTACTCGCCTAACTTCCGGTTTGCGCCATGCGCTTGGCGACACCCATCTGTTCGATGATGTGCCGGCCCGATCCCTCGACGTGCCTGGCCACCACGGCCGCGGCGCCCTCGGCATCCTGCGCCTTAAGCCGCTCGATCAATTCACGATGCTCGCGGATGACCGCGACGCGCCGGCTGAGCGAGGTCGGGAAGCGCCGGCTGATGGCGCGCAGGATCTCGCGGTGCTTCCACCACAGTTCAGCGGCGTGGCGGTTGTAGTGACGGTCATAGATGATCTGATGGAACCGCGTATCGAGCGCGCCATGTTTTGCCAGGTCGGCGAAGTTCAACGCTTCGATCTCGGCCTGCACCGCCTCCAGCCTCTCGATGTCCGCATCGTCGACGATCGACACGAACCATTTCGTCAAGGCAGGCTCGATGAGCACTTCGATCTCGATGATGTCGCGCACGAAGGTCTCGTCGATCGGCCGCACGCGAGCGCCACGATTGGGCTCGATCACCACGAAACCTTCTCCGCGCAGCTGCTGCAGGGCTTCTCGGATGGGATTGGTCGACGTGCCGTAGCGCGCGGCCAAGTCACCGACCTTCAGCCGTTCGTTGGGCAGCAATCGGGCCGAGATGATCTCGTCGCGGATCCTTTCATAGACCCAGCCGGGCTGGTCGAATGCCTCCCCGGGCTGCCGTTCAATGATTTCAGTATCGCTCATCGACACGCTGTTTATGCGCGTTTTCAGATCAAGCCAAGCCTTATCATACGCAAAGATCGAAAAATAATGTACAATCTCATTCAGGTTGACAGATAGGATTTTGTTTGGGACTGTTCGCGACCTTGGGCTGAAATCGGAAAAATCCGATCGTCCCGGGAGGAAACTGCGCCTGCTGTGAAGCCATGCGCGACCAGTCGGTCGGGCGGGCAAACATTGTTCAGGGAGGAAAATCGCAATGAACAATTCGCGAGATCGCGAACCGAAAGCCAACCAGCGAAGCTACCGCCGCATGCTGGCATCATCGGTGGCGTTTGGCCTGACCGCTTCGTTGGCGTGTACGACTGTCCAAGCGCAAAGTGTCGACCTCAGCAAATGGTCGCCGGAATACGTCAAGAGCATCGCCGGCACCGAAGAGGTCGACACGGCCGCCGATTGCGCAAAAATTACGCCGCTCGACTACAAGGGCAAGGTGTCGGTCTGGTGGACCGGGCCGAACGACGCCTCGCCGGACATCGACCGCAAGGTGCATGAAGATTTCTGGGCCGCCTGGAAAGCGACCTATCCGAACATCGAAACCGACTATCAGAACATCGACTATAACCAGCTGCTGGACAAGCTGCGCACGGCCACGTTGGGGAATGCCGCGCCGATGGTCGTACGCCTCCAGATCCTGGGCGGTATCGAATTTGCCTCAAAGGGCTATTTCCACGAGCTGAAGCCCGAGGATGTCGGCTACGCTACGGCGGATTTCTGGCCGGGTGCCATGAAATCGGTGATGTATGACGGCGTGCCCTACGGCATTCCGACCAACAACGAAACCATGGCGATGATCTGGAACGCAGACATCTTCCAGAAGGCCGGGCTCGATCCCGAAAGCCCGCCCAAGACCTGGGACGACGTGGTCAAGTACTCGAAACAAATCAAGGAAAAGGTCGGGGTCGCCGGCTACGGCCTGGTCGCCAAGCAGAATGCCGGCAACACGCCGTTCCGTTTCATGCCGCAGCTCTGGGCCTTTGGTGGCGGCGCGCTCGACGAAGCGGCAGACAAGCCGGAATACAAGTCCGTCTGGCTAAACAATGATGGCGCCAAGGCTGCGCTCCAGGCGTCTTACGACATGTATGTACGCGACAAGTCGGTTCCTGTTTCGGCTTTGACCAACACGCAAAACGAGAACCAGGCGCCGTTCATCGCCGGCCAGCTGGCCATGATGATCGCGCATCCGTCGGAATACGCCAAGATGGTGGACCTGGCCTCCAAGGCGACTGGCGCCGACAAGGAAGTGGCCGACAAGGTCGTGTCCAACATGCGCTACGGGCTGATCCCGGAAGGGCCAGATCGCCGCGCCGTGGTGTTCGGTGGGTCGAACATCCATGTGTTCAAGGACGAGTATGTCGACGGCGGCTTGGACGAACAAGCGGCCAAGGCACTGGTCTGCTTCTGGACCAGCGCTGAATGGTCGACCAAGCTCGCCTGGGTGACGTCGAATCCTGGCAATCTGCGCGGATTCAAGACCAAGTGGATGAAGGAACGCCTCGACACGATCAAGTTCCTTGACGTCACCACCTCGATGCTGCCGAACGGCATACCGTTCCCCGTGATTCCGGAAGCCACCGAAATCATGAACATCATCGTACCGGACATGCTGCAGAACGCGCTGACCGAGAAGATGACGGTCGAAGAGGCGGCCGACGACGCGGCAGCCAAGGTCGAAGAGCTGCTGTCCGGGCTGTAGGCTCTGCGCGGAAACAGCCGGCGGCATCGCGCCGCCGGCCACCCGATTACGAGGAAGGCGAATTCCGTGACCATCGCAACGGAACGAGCGGCCATTGCTCCGAAGGCGGCAGAACAGCCTTGGGGCATCGGTCTTCTACGGCGGATCATCGATCATCGCAGCGATTATCTATATATCCTGCCGGCGCTCCTGGTGATGCTGGTGGTTATCGCTTACCCTGTCTACTACACGATCGAGCTCAGCTTCTTCAAAACGCCCCCGAACCTCCAGATGAAGGACAAGATCTTCGTCGGGTTCGACAACTACGCTGCCATTCTGTCCAGTTCCTCATTCCACCGGGTAACGATCAACACCCTGATCTGGACCGTTTTCTCGACCGGCTTCGCCTTCCTGCTGGGCCTTGCCGCGGCATTGGCACTGCATCGTGAATTCGCCGGCCGAGGCGTGCTGCGCGCCGTGCTTCTCATTCCCTACGTCGTCAGTGCCGTCGCGGCATCTTACGTGTGGAAGTGGCTTTACCATTCCGATTTCGGCGTCATCGGCGCGCTGGCGGTGCAGTTCGGCCTGACCGACCGACCGATCAATTTCCTCGACAACACGACGACCGTCCTGCCCTCGCTGATCGTCGTCAACGTCTGGAAGGAGTTCTCCTTCGCCATGGTCATGCTGATGGCAGGGCTACAGACAGTGCCGGAGCAGTTGCTGCGCGCCGCCCAGGTGGACGGCGCCAGCGCCTGGCAGCGCTTCTGGCATGTAACCTTCCCGCACCTCAGGGGCGTATCGATGGTCACCGTGCTTCTGCTGATGGTGGCCAATTTCAACTCGTTCATCATTCCCTGGATCATGACCAGCGGCGGGCCGGCCGGTGCCTCCGACATCTGGATCACCGACATCTACAACATCGCTTTCGGCCGCCAGCGCTACGGCGTTGCCTCGGCCTATGCGGTGATCCTGTTCATCGTGATGATGGTGCTGGGATATTTCTACGTGAAGGCGCTGACGCGCGGCGACGAAGCGAGGGCGGGATGAGTACCGCCACGCAGTCGAGCCTCCCAACGACCCGCAAGCCGATCGACTGGTGGCGCTGGGCAGGACGGTTCACGATCCTGCTGCTGCTGATCTTCACCGTGCTGCCGATGCTGTGGATGGTGCTGACCTCGATCAAGTCGCAGTTCGCAGCACTGCAATACCCGCCACAATGGTGGCCGGCCGAACCGACGCTCAACAATTACTGGCGGCTCATCAACCCGGCCGATTCGATCGGTCGGGAATTCCTGCGCTACTTCTGGAACAGTTTCTACGTGTCGCTCATCACGACGATCCTGGGTGTCGTCGTGGCGGTACCGGCAGCCTACGCCTTCTCACGCTTCCGCTTCCCGGGGCGCACCTTTCTCTTTTTCACCGTGCTGGTGCGCAACATGTTCCCGGCAGTGGTGTTCCTGATGCCGCTATTCCTACTGATGCGCTGGATGGGACTGGTCAACACGCATGGATCGCTGATCCTGACCTACCTCACCTTCGGCCTGCCGCTGTCGATCTGGCTGCTCAAGGGTTTCTTCGACAACATCCCGATCCAGCTCGAGCAGGCCGCGCGCATCGACGGCGCAACGCGCTTCCAAGCATTCCTGCTCATCGTCATGCCACTGTCGACGCCCGGCATCATTGCGACCTCGATCTTTTCCTTCATCGGCGCCTGGAACGAATATGTCTACGCCTACACCTTCCTGTCCAAGCAGGAGTCGATGACGTTGCCGGTCGGCATCCAGCGCTTCTTCACCGAATTCGCCACCGACTGGCCAGGCCTGATGGCGGCAACATTCCTGATGAGCGTGCCAGTCGTCGTGCTCTTCCTCGTCCTGCAGAAATATTTCGTCCGTGCCCTCACCGAGGGCGCCGTAAAACACTAGGAGGCGGGTTGTTGGCCCAAGTGGTGCTCAAGGATGTGAACAAGGTTTACGGCAGCCTCTACGCGGTGAACAATGTGTCGTTCACCGTGCAGGACGGTGAGTTCGTGGCGTTGGTAGGGCCATCCGGGTGCGGCAAGACGACGACGCTCAACCTGATTGCAGGCCTGATCACCATGTCCGGGGGTGAGATCGCGATCGGCGACCGCATGGTGACGGATCTTGATCCGAAGGATCGGGATATCGCCATGGTCTTCCAGAACTACGCGCTTTACCCGAACAAGACCGTTTTCAACAATCTCGCCTTTCCGTTGCAGATGCGAAAGCAACCCAAGGACGTGATCGACAAGAAGGTGCGCGAGGCGGCAAAAGTGCTGGACATCACGCATCTGCTCGATCGCAGGCCGCGTGAACTTTCCGGCGGCCAGCAGCAGCGTGTCGCTCTCGGTCGCGCCCTGGTGCGCGATCCGGCGGTGTTCCTGATGGACGAGCCGCTCTCCAACCTGGACGCCAAGCTGCGCGTGCAGATGCGCTCGGAGATCAAGCGATTCCATCACAACCTCAACGCCACGATCGTCTACGTCACCCACGACCAGCTCGAGGCTGTGACCATGGCCGACAAG
Organism: Mesorhizobium sp. ZC-5; assembly: GCF_025753855.1. GTDB lineage: Bacteria > Pseudomonadota > Alphaproteobacteria > Rhizobiales > Rhizobiaceae > Neomesorhizobium. The sequence continues at coordinate 89,634 of NZ_JAOWPT010000009.1, read as the reverse complement.
ATGGCGGTGATGCATGGCGGGGTGTTGCAGCAATACGATACTCCCGCCAATGTCTTTTCCAACCCGGTCAACACCTTCGTCGCGAGCTTCGTCGGTAGCCCTGCGATGAGCCTGATCCCTGTCGAGGTGGTGACCACTGGCGCTGCCACGATTCTGAAAGGAACGAGCGGCTGGGAAATGCCGCTCTCCGCCGCGAACGCACGTAAAGCGCAAGGCTCGAGCAACGGCAAGGCAGTGCTCGGCGCCCGCCACTCAACGCTAAAGCTGCACAAGGCCGCGAAGCCGGACGCCGTACCGGGAAAGATACACACGGTGGAGCCGACCGGCGATATCACCTTCGCGCAGGTCCTCGTCGACGGCGAGGTGGTCAACATCAGCCTGGAACCCAGCGTCGCGATCCAGCCCGACGAACGCGTATGGCTGGAATTCGACCAGGACAGAATGCACCTGTTCGACGCAACCACGACAATGGCGCTGAAGGCGGCTTAACGGCATGGACGCCTTCAGATTCTGTGTTCCCGTCCGGACCCTCGCATGAAGATCACCGCGATCACCCCCTACCCGACTTGGGTCGACATCCGGAACCAGCTTATCGTCAAGGTGGAGACCGACGAGGGCATTTATGGCTGGGGCGAGAGCGGGCTGTCGGGCCGTGAGAAGGCCGTGGCCGGGGCCATCGAGCACTATCGCGAGTTCCTGATCGGCCGCGACGCCTTTGCCATTGGCGCACTCTGGCAGGAGATGTATCGCAGCCAGTATTTCGAAGGCGGGCGGGTGCTTACCGCCGCCATCTCGGCCATCGACATCGCGCTGCATGACATCAAGGGCAAGGCGCTGGGCGTGCCGGTTTATCAATTGCTCGGCGGCAAGCAGCGCAATTTCATCCCCACCTTCGCGACGACGAAAGGGCCGTGCGGGCCTGAGATGATCGAACAGGCGAAGGAACTCATGGCAATGGGCTGGAAAGCCATCCGTCTCTTCCCGTCCGATCATGACAGCAAGGGCGTCTATGAGCCGCGCCAGAGCATTGGTGAAACGGCCAAATGGTGCGTCAAGGCGCGCGAAGCGCTGGGCGATGATGTGGTGCTGGGAGTGGATTACCACCATCGCCTGTCGGTGGCCGAAGCGGCCAGCTACTGCCAGAAGATGCCTTCGGGCACGCTTGATTTCCTGGAAGAACCGATCCGCGACGAGACGCCGGAAGCCTATGAAGCGCTGCGCAAACTCACCGATGTGCCCTTCGCCATCGGCGAGGAATTTTCCTCGAAATGGCAGTTCCTGCCCTACATCGAGCGCGATATCCATCAGTTCAACCGCATCGATGTGTGCAATGTCGGCGGCCTGACCGAAGCCATGAAAGTCGCCGGTTGGAGCGAGGCGCATTACGTCGACATGATGCCCCACAATCCACTGGGACCGATTTGCACGGCAGCAACAATCCACTTCGCGGCGGCCGTGGCGAATTTTGCATGGCTGGAGACCCGCGCTTCGCCTGGCGAGCTTTATCACGGCTTCGACGACGCCGAGATCTTTCCCGTCCAGCCTAAACTAAGCGGCGCGACCTATGACGTGCCGAATGGGCCCGGCCTCGGGGTCGAAGTCGATGAGGCGCTGGTGAAAAAACAGAGCTTCAAGTTCTGGGAAGCCCCGCATCTGCGCCGCGCCGACGGCTCGGTGACAAACTGGTGAGCGGACTGGCAGGCAAGATCGCGCTTATCACCGGCGCAGGCTCGGGCATCGGAGAGGCCATTGCCCGCCGGCTTGCGACGGATGGCGCGACGGTCGCCGCGCTCGACTTGCTGCCCGACAGGGCCGCGGCTGTCGCTGATGCGATCATCGCCAAAGGCGGAGCGGCCTTTCCACTCGTTGCCGATGTCGCCGAAGAGGCGCCGATGCGCGCTGCCTTCGCCGAACTGGCAAACCGCGCCGGGCGCCTCGATATCGTGATCGCCAATGCCGGCATCAACGGCCATTGGGCGCCGATCGATGAACTCACGCCGGAGCAGTGGGACGTTACCACCCGGACGAATTTGCGCGGTACCTACCTGACCATGCATCTCGCCGTGCCGATGCTGAAAGCAGCCGGTGGCGGTGCAGTAGTCATCGTCGCGTCGATCAACGGCGCCCGCGTCGCCACGACCGCTGGCGCGACAGCTTATTCGGCGGCCAAAGCGGGACAGGTTGCGATTGCACGCCAGCTGGCGCTCGAACTTGGCCGGCACGGCATCAGGGTCAACGCGGTACTGCCAGGAATGACCGAAACGAACATCCGGGAGAATACCTGGAAGCACAACGCCGAGGCCGCCAGCTGGCCGGTGCATTTTCCCGACGGAGACATTCCTCTCACCGCCGGCCGCGCCGCCAATCCGGGGGACATCGCGGCCGCGATCGCGATGCTTGCTGGTGATGACGCCCGTCATGTTACCGGCGCCGAGCTTACCGTCGACGGCGGACAATCACTGTTGAGATGAGGATACTATGACGCATACACCTGACATCGTTCGCCCGGCAAAGGACTTGATCGACGCATTGAAAGATATCGGTTCGGCCACCGTCGCCGGCACACTGGGCCACATGGGCATCCGCAACCCGCACATTCAGGGGCCGGTAAGCTGGAACAAGGGCAAGTCGATCGTCGGCCCGGCGCTCACCTTACAATTCATGCCCAAGCGCGAAGACCTCTACGGCGAGGGCGAATACGCCGATCCCGAAAAGCAGCTTCATCGCCATGTGCTCTACCACGTGCAGGAAGGCGATGTCGTCGTCGTCGACGCACGCGGCGACATGACAGCCGGCGTCTTCGGCGACATGATGTCCACTTATTTCAAGGGGCGCGGCGGTGCTGGCATGGTCATTGACGGCTGCCTACGTGACTACCCCAATCTGAAGAAACTTGACCTGCCGCTCTGGTTGCGCGGCTGGACGCCCAACTTCCACACCCAGACCGGGCTGATGCCCTTCGCGGTCAATGTCCCGATCGCCTGCGGCGGCGTCACCGTCATCCCTGGCGACATCATCGTCGCCGACGACGACGGTGCCGTCGTCCTTCCCATCGCCCTTGCGCCGCAGGTCGTCGAAACCGCGAAGGTTCATCATGAGTGGGAAGATTTCTCCCGCATGAAACTGATGCAGGGTGCTCCGCTGCAGCGCTACTATCCGCTGCACGACGATGCACGCGGAGAATATGAGGAGTGGCGCAAGACGGCTCCGTTGCCATAATCGGGCGGGGAGCACGATGACCCCCGGAGCGACGGTTCTCGCAAACCGTCCCTTCGCCTTCGGCCATGCCGGCCTTGACTCCGCAACGGCGGCGATGGAGGACTGGCTCGATTCAACTATTCGCTAGCTCCAAGCCTTAGGAGATGCGATCGGGAGTGGTAGACACAATGCGCCGGTCATATGCGCTTCGACTGGCACGCTAGGTTTGAGGCATCTTGTCCCGCTTCTATCGCAAGCATGGAGACGCGAATGCCAATCGCGAAACCTCAACCGGCCCTTACGCAGAATAGTCCACCTCCCCGGACATCCCGCAAACCATTGAGTTTTGCAGTACTCATATTTCCCGGTTTTCCGTTGATGGCGTTCAGCTCGGTCATCGAGCCCTTGCGCGCCGCGAACATCCTTTCGGGCGAGCTTTGCTATAAATGGACGACGGTCGGCGCTTCCGCCGGGAAGATTGTTGCCTCGAACGGCATCGCGATCGAACCCGATTTCGATGTTCGCGACGCACCCTTGGCAGACCGCATCGTGGTGTGCTCCGGCGGAGATGCGGACCATATCGTTTCGGACGATGCCGTCGCCTGGCTCAGAAGGAACCTCCGCGCGGGCGCGGATATCGGCGCGGTAGCTGACGCGGCGTTCTTCCTGGCACGTGCCGGCTTGCTGGAAGGTCATGCCTGCACGCTGCATTGGACGAGCCAGCCAGCCTTTCACGAGGCGTTTCCCGATCTCGACATGCGGCATGATCTTTACGTCATCGACCGAAGACGTTTCACCTCCGCTGGCGGTATCGGCAGCCTCGACATGATGCTTGAGATGATCGCCGGGGACTGCGGCCCGGAATTGGCTTCAGGCGTGGCCGAATGGTACGTGCACAGCCCCCTGCGCTCGGGCGTCGACCGGCGCATGATGCCGCTGCGCCTGCGGACAGGAATACGCGACGAGCTTGTTCTCGCCGCGGTCGCGATTATGGAGGACAGCGTGGAGCAGCGCCTGCGCATGACGACACTCTCCACGCGCCTCAAGGTCTCGTCTGATAAACTGGAGCGCGCGTTCCGGTCGGAACTGAAAACCGTGCCCAGCATCTATTACCGGAACTTGAGGCTGCGCAGGGCGGCGGATCTGCTGACGCATTCGACGCTGAGGATCGGCGAAGTCGCGCTTTCCTGCGGCTTTGCCAACGCGTCGAGTTTCGCGCGAGCGTTCCGTGAACGATTTGGCCTTCCGCCGAATGAAATTCGGCGCCGAACATCAATCTCCGGGGAAATGCCGCGTACATAGCGGACTTTCGCACCCTATCGCGGAATAATGCACAGGAATTGCGGATTTGAGAACGCGATGCGTCGCCGGCTCGAATTATCTTTTTCCTGAGTAACCGCTCCAAGACGATCTGTCCTATGATCGCGGACCGAACAGGGAGAAATCATGAGCAAGTTCATGTTGACCGACAGAACCCTGCATCCGCGGGCCGCGCCAGTCGCGGATAGCTTCAGGGGCGGCAAGATGAACAGGCGCGAGTACCTTGCAACGATGGCCGCCTTTGGCGTCAGCGCTGCAGGCGCCCTCGCCCTCGGCGGCATTGTTCCCACCATCGCAGCCGCGCAGGAGCCGAAAAAAGGTGGCGTTCTTCGCGTGGCAATGAACGTCAAGGGATGGCGTGATCCGCGCACATTTGACGGCGTTGAGATGTCGAACGTCGCCCGGCACTGCAACGAGTATCTCGTCCGCTGGAACCGCGACTTCACGTTCGAGCCATGGCTGCTCGAAGGATGGGAGACGAGCGACGATGCCAAGACGCTCACGCTGAAGGTCCGTCAGGGGATCGTCTGGTCGAATGGTGATGCATTCAATGCCGACGATGTGATCCATAACCTGAACCGGTGGTGCGACGCGGCGGTGGAAGGCAATTCCGTGGCGGGACGCATGGGCGCGCTTGTCGATCCCGCCACCAAGAAGACGGTCGAAGGCGGGATCGAGCGAGTCGACGACAATACGGTGCGGCTCAATCTGCCGCAGCCGGATATTTCGCTGATCGCCGGCATGGCCGACTATCCAGCCCTCATCATGCATCGCAGCTATGATGGCGACACCGATCCCATGAAGGCGCTGGCGATCACCACCGGCCCATGCGAACTGGTCCGCTGGGATGTGGAGACCGCCGCGGAAGTCCGCCGCAAGGACAAGTGGTGGAAGGGTGACTTCCTGCTGGATGGAATCCAGTGGCAGGACTACGGTTCCGATCCGAACCCCATGTTTTCAGCCTTCGAGTCCGGCGAGATCGACACCAATCACGAAACCTCGGCCGACACGCTCTCGCAGGCCGAGGCGATCGGACTGGCCAGTTCGGAAATCGCCACGGGCTCGACGATCGTGGCGCGGTTCAACGTGGCGAACGCACCCTATGACGACGTCAAGGTACGGCGGGCAGCGCAGCTTGCCGTCGACAACGGCGCCGTGCTTGCGATTGCGCTTGCCGGCAAGGGCAGCGCCGCCGAAAATCACCATGTCGGCCCTATGCATCCCGAATATGCCGACATCGGCCCGCATACCCGGGACGTCGAGCAGGCGAAGGCGCTGCTTTCGGACGCGGGCAAATCCGACTTCGAATACGAGCTCATCTCGGTCGATGTCGAGTGGCAGAAGTCGAGCGCGGATGCCATTGCCGCACAGATGCGCGAGGCCGGACTGAACGTCAAACGCACGGTGCTGCCGGCTTCGACATTCTGGAACGACTGGAACAAATATCCCTTCTCCTGCACGGAATGGCTCGGGCGTCCGCTCGGCGTTCAGGTGCTTGCGCTGGCGTACAAGTCAGGTGGGGCCTGGAATGAAAGCGCATACAGAGATCCGGAGTTCGACGCGCTGCTGGACAAGGCGCTCGCCACGCCGGACGCGGAGGAACGCCGCAAGTTCATGGCCGATATTGAAAAGAACCTGCGTGAATCCGGCATCATCATCCAGCCCTACTGGCGGTCCGTCTACCGGACCTATCGGCAAGGCGTACATGGCGTCGAACAGCACCAGTCGCTCGAACAGCATTTCGAGAAGGCCTGGCTCGAAGCCTAGGCGAAGCGAAAGGATTGCATTTACAAGCGCCCGGCATCCAGGCGCTCCATCAAACCAGGTCGGCGTCAAACTAATTCGGCGCTGGTTCCTTTGTTGCCGGCGGTTGCACGGTCACGACCGCAAAGGATCAGTTCACTTTTCAGCGCATGTTGCCGATCTTCCTGCGCAGCCAGCCGGAACCGATCTCGGCCAGCAGGACGAGCCCGACGATGACCAGCAGGATGGCCGCCACCCGCGTGCTTTCCAGTTGCTGCGTGGTGCGCTTCAGATACCATCCCATGCCGCCGCCGCCGAAGAAGCCGACCACAGTCGCGGCGCGGAAGGCGACGTCCCAGGTGTAGATGGCGATGCCGGTGAAGGCGACGCGCACCTGCGGCAGAACCGCATACTGGAACACCTGCAAGGGGCTCGCGCCAACCGACCGCATGGCTTCGACCGGCCCCATGTCGATCGCCTCCAGTTCGTCGGAGAACAGCTTGCCGGCGAAGCCGATGCAGAACACGGTCAGGGCCAGCGTGCCGGCGAGCATGCCGAAGCCCAGCACCGTGACGAACAGGATGGTCCAGATGGTCTCGTGGATCGAGCGGCTGCCCATGATGGCGAAACGGCCGAGCGGATAGGCGATGCGCCGGCTGACCGTGATGTTGCGGGCTGCGAGCCAGGCAAGCGGGATCGAGAACAGCACGCCGAAAAAGCCGCCGAGCAGCGACATTTCGAGCGTCCGGATGACCGAGCGCACGAAGTCAGCATCCGTGACGTAGTCGAGATCCGGCGGGAAGTAGCGGGTCGCCAGGATTTCGGCGAGCCGCGGGAAGGCACCGAGGATGCGCGACAGGTCGATGTTCAGGAAGGCGACCGACCAGCCGAGGAAAGCGAGGATCGCCAGGATGACGGCGAACCGGATGGTCGACTGCGGATGCCGGTAGCGCGACCATTCGCGCTTCGGAGCCGGGATTGTCGGAATGTCGGTCGCGGTGATAGACATCGTCACTGCCTCAGATCACGGCTTTGCGGGCATAGTGGGAGATGACCTCGCCGATGGCGATCAGCACCAGAACGGCCAGCACCACCAGCGTCACGCCACCATAGTTGAACATCGCCATCTGGCGGAAGAACACGAGACCCAGGCCTCCTGCCCCGACCAGCCCCATGATCGCCGAACGGCGGATGTTGATGTCCCATTCGAAGATGATGGTGCCGATGATCACCGGCAGGATCTGCGGCACGATGCCGTAATACATGACCTGGAACTGGTTGCCGCCAACGGCGCGGATCGCCTCGACCGGCTTCGGATCGATGTTCTCGATCGCCTCGGCGGTGATCTTCGAGATGAAGCCGATCGACCGCATGGCGACTGCAAGGATGCCGGGCAGCGCGCCGAGGCCGACGGCGCCGACGAACAGCAGCGCCCAGATGATCTCGTGGATCGAACGGGAAAGCACCATCAGGAAGCGGCCGAGCGGATAGAAGAAATATTTGCTGGGCGTGACGTTGGCGGCGCCGAACCAGGCAACCGGCAGCGACAGGATGCAGCCCAGCAGGGTGCCGAGCGTCGCCATCATCAGCGTTTCAAGCGCTGGGACGACAAGTTTGGGTAACAGCGACCAATCGACGAAGAAGAAACGCTCGATCGTGCCGACGATGCCGAGCGCCCCGCCCATGCGCTGCCAGTCCGTATCGAACATGATGGTGTCCCAGAAACACCAGCCGAGCAGCGCCACGCCTCCGGCCACCAGCAGCCAGTTGTTGATGCGGCGGTTGCGCTTGTGGGCGAGATAGGCGTCGAACCCGTGCTCGGAGACCGGCGCGTCGATGGTGCTCATCACAGCACTTCCATGGCGTAGATTTCGTCGAGATCCTGCTTGCGCATGCCCTCGGACGGACCGTCGAATTTCTTGTAGCCGTCCTGCATGCCGATGATGCGGTTGCAGGTCTCCAGCGCCAGCTGCACGTCATGGATGTTGCACAGCACCGGCACCTTGAACTCAGCTGCGAGTTCGCGGATCAATCCCATCACGTCGCGCGAGATCTTCGGGTCGAGCGCCGAGGTCGGCTCGTCGAGAAGCAGGATTTCCGGCTTCTGCATCAGCGCACGCGCAATGCCGACGCGCTGGCGCTGGCCGCCCGAAAGGGCGTCGGCGCGCTTGTCGATATGATCGGAAAGACCGACGCGCTCCAGCAGATGCAGCGCCCGGTCTATGTCTTCCTTCGGGAAGGCCTTGAAGAAGGAGCGAAATGCGCCGGTGTAGCCAAGACGGCCCGACAGCACATTGTCCATCACCGACATGCGGTTCACCAGGTTGAATTCCTGGAAGATCATGCCGATGCGGCGGCGCAGGCGGCGCAGGTCCCCGGCGCCCAGCGGCCTCACGGACTGCCCGAACAGGATGATGTCGCCTTCGGTCGGCTCGACCAGCCGGTTGATGCAGCGGATCAGCGTCGATTTGCCGGCGCCGCTCGGCCCGATCACCGCGCAGAAATCGTCGCCGCCGACTGCGAAGTCGATGCCTTTCAGGATTTGCGGACCGCTGGCGGTGTAGCTGACCTTCAGGTTGCGCACTTCGAGGATCGACATCGCCCCTACCGGGTTGGCCGGAAGGCCGCGCTCTGCGCGGCCTTCGGCTATGATCGTCTCGTGTCTCAATTGCCCGCCGCCTTCTCGGCCGCGACCAGCTTGCGGATGATATCGTAGTCGCTGTCCTTCATCGGCACGAACTTTGTCGACTTGATGCCTTCGAAGAAAGGCTTGGCGTCGGGGTTCTCGTTCAAGGTCAGGAAGGCGTCGCGGATCGCTGCCTTGATCGGCTCGCAGAGATCGCCGCGATAGACCATCGGATCCTGCGGAATGATGTCCGACTGCCACAGCACGCGATAGTCTTCCGGCGTCGCGAGGCCGCGGTCGATCACGTTGTCGAGCCGGTGCGTTGCCACGAACGCGTCATCGACGCGCCCCTCCTTGACGGCCAGGGCCGACTGGTCGTGCCCGCCGGTGTAGACGACTTTCGAGAAGTATTTTTCGAGTTCGGGACCGGTGCCGATCTTGTCGCCGAAGACCATGCGCGGCAACAGGTTGCCGGAAGTACTGGCTGGGTCGGCGAGACCAACCACTGAGCCTTTCAGCGACTCGATGCTGTCGAACTTGGAGTCGGCCTTGACCAGAAGCACGGCACGGTAGCCAGGCCCCTCTTCCTGGAAATGGCCCTTGGTCTTGGTATAGGTGGCGAAGACCTCGAGCTTCGGATCCTTCTCCTTGGCGAGCACATAGGAATTCGGGCCATGCACACCGATCTGCACCCAGCCGTTGACCATGCCCTCGATGACGGAGGCGTATGACGTCGGCATGAAGAATTCCACCGGTTTACCGGTCTTCTCCTTCAGCGCAGCGAGCAGCGGCGCGTAGATGTCGAGTTCCTGCGTGGTTTCCTCGGTCGGAATGATCGAGAAGACGAGCTGGTCGGGATCCTTGCATTCCTGCGCGAGCGCACTGGCCGAGTAGCTTATGGATGCACCAGCCGCCATCAGGCTGACGGCGACCATTTTCAAAAGCTTCATCTTTTCCTCCCTGATGAACCATTGATACGAGAAGCCGGACAAGCCGGCCTTTATGCTAGGCTGCGGAAGCCTCCGTCTCCAGTCCGGCCGCAGCGAGCAGCTTTCCCTGCTTGCCTATGAAGTTCTGTCCGCGCTCGCCCTCGAAGGCCTGCGTGATCAACGCGCGCCAGTCATCAACCGAAATGCCGTAGCGGTGGTAGTCGGTCGATATGCCAAGTTTTTCCAGCGTGCCGGCCAGAAAATCAGCCGCGTGGCGTGGCTCGGCCTCAAAGATCGCCTGCAAGCCTTCGGCGCAGATGCCCCCCTCGCCGGCGACGCTGCGGAGGATCATCGGCAATGAGAACGAACAAGCTATGCCATGCGGTACGCCATAGCGGAGCGTGATCGGATAGGAGAGCGAGTGTGCGATTGCCGTCTTGGTGTTGGAGAAGGCGAAGCCGGCCAAGAGTGCTGCGCAGGCCATGCGCTCACGCAATTCGACATTGCGCAAATCGTTGACGAGCAGCGGCAGCGTCGACAGCACGCCGCGAGCCGCCATCACGGCATGAGCGAGCGATACGGGGTTTGAATTGCGGTTCCACAGGCTTTCCAGCGCATGCGACAGCGCGTCGAGGCCAGTCTGCACGGTCAGGTCGCGCGGCTTGCCAAGCATCAGTTCGGGGTCCACGATCGCGAACTCCGGATAAAGGCCGGGATGCGCCAGCGAAAACTTCACGCCGCCGGCGTTGTCCCACACCGTGCCCCAGCAGGTCACTTCGCTGCCCGTACCGGCGGTTGTCGGCACCGCGATGATCGGCGACGGGTGCAGGGTCTCTGCCCCGGCACGCTTCTTCAGATAGGCGTCGATCGCGTCGAAATCGCCGCGAGCAGCAGCGAAGACCTTGGCCGAGTCGATCACCGAGCCGCCGCCAAGCGCGACGATCACCTCTGGTTGACGCGAAAGCCGCGAGAAACGCGCGGTCTGAAGTTTCAACAGTGCAATGTCGGGATTTGGGGCAATGTCATCGATGATGAGTTGCGGCGCACCGGCGGTCTTTTCGAGCGAAGCGGCAAGCGAACGGAAAAATGGTTCGCCATAGGTGACCAGCGCGTAGGTGCGGCCGTTCAACAATTCGCCGAGCTTTGAAAAACTGCCGCGCCCGAAACGGACATCAACCGGGTTGCGATAAGACCACACTGCTGGAATTCCCGTCTTTTTATTGCTGACGGGGGAAGTCTGTCGAACTTCCAATCCATTGACTAATACAAATTTCGGTCGATTATCATTGATCATGGCTATAGTTTTCACCCACCTCCGTTCCTTTCACGCCGTGGCCGAGAATCGTGGTTTCACCGCCGCAGCCAACGCGCTGCGCATCAGCCAGCCGACGGTGACGACACAAGTAAAGGAACTCGAGGAGCGTTACGGCGTGGAGTTGTTGTTGAGGCTCGGCCGCCGGGTCGAACTGACCGAGACGGGTGCGGCGCTGTTCGATATCAGCCGCCGCATCATGAAGTTGCACGAGGAGGCCGACGAACTGCTCCTGAGCAGTGGCAAGTTGACTACCGGGCAACTGCGCATCGCCGCCGTCGGGCCATTCCATGCCACGGAAATGGTCGCGCGCTTCCTGGCTCAGTACCCATCCATCAAGGTCAGCATGCTGCTCGGCAATTCCGACCAGACGCTGGCCCGCATTCTGGAGCTTGAGGCGGATGTGGCAATCCTGGCGCATGTGGTCGAGGATTCCCGCGTCCATTCCATACCCTTCAGCACTCACGAGGTCGTGGTCTTCGTCAACGCTGACCATCCTTGGCATGGACGCAAGCACGTCAGTATCGCCGAGCTTGGCCAACAGCCGCTGATCCTGCGCGAGACTGGTTCGACGACGCGGCGTGCCTTCGAGGCCGCCGCCGAAAAGGCGGGCGTTGCCGTCAAGCCATTCCTGGAGATCGGAAGCCGGGAGGGCGTCTGGAAGGCGGTGGAACGAGGACTCGGCATCGGCGTCGTCGCCGACTTCGAGTTCGTCGCGCACCCACGCCTCGACACGATACGCATCGCCGATGCCGATGTACGCACTGAATACCGCCTCGCCTGCCTGCTGGAGCGGCGGCAATCGCCAAAGATCAACGCGTTTCTGGAAACGGTTCTGTAATCAATCCGCCGACGACAGCTCGCGTGCGACATTCCAGAATGCGCGCACCAGCTTGCCGCCGGAACGCTCGCGCAAGCAGATCAGCGCCTCGTCCATCAGCATCTCCGGCGCATCGATGGCGATCGGCACCAGTCGGCCGTCCTGACCGAACTCGGCTTGCGAGACGAAACCAATGCCGCTGCCCGACGCTACGATCTCCCTGACTGCTTCTCGACCCTCCGCTTCGATGGCAGCCCGAAGCTCGACGCTCTGCTCCTGGGCCATAGCCTCCAGCTTCTGCCGCGTCTTGGAACCGCGCTCGCGCAACACCAGCGGATGCTTCGACAGTTTCGCGAAGCTCATCGATTTCGTGCCGGCGAGCGGATGCGTACGGGCGACGAACGCGATGATCGGCGTCGAATTCAATTTCAGCATGTCGAACTCGCGCCCTTTGGGGATTTCGCCGAGCACGCCGATGTCGGCGTCGTAGGCAAACAGGCTGGTGACCACCGTCTCGGTGTTGCCGGTACGGACGGTGACCTGGATGCCGGGATATTTCTCGCGGAACTTCCCCAGGATGTGCAGCAGGTGATGCGCCGCATCAGCGACAATTCGCAGCGTGCCCGACCGCAGCGCGCGCGATTCCGACAGCAAATCGAGCGCCTGTTGCTCGGTGTCGAACATGCGGTGGGTGATTTCGAGGAGTTGTTGGCCAAAGCCCGTCAGCGTCACCTGCTTCTTGTAGCGATTGAAGAGGAGCACGTCGTACTCCTCCTCGAGCTTGCGCACCTGATCGGAGATCGCCGGCTGGGTCAGGAACAAGGCCTCGGCCGCGCGCGAGAAACCGCCCGAAATGGCGACGTAGTGGAATGCACGAAGCTGAACATAGCGCACTGTGCCGACCCTTCGATAGTTTCAGTCGATAGAAGTATAGAAACTAACGAATTGACTTATGTAAAGGCCGCCCTGATTTTTAGTACCCTTCCGACACAAAGCCTGACACGAGACGCGGCCATGCACTTCTCGCTCATCCTGCTGCATCTCGCGGGTGCAACCCTGTTGCTGCTCTACGCCGTCCATATGGTGCGGACGGGCATGGAGCGTGCGCATGGCACAACGCTGCGGCGGCTGCTCGGCGAGGCCAAACGCGGGCAGTTGAAGGCGGCCGCCGGCGGTACGGCAATGGCAATCATGCTGCAAAGTTCGACGGCGGTGGCGATGCTGGCCTGCGGCTTTGCAGCCAGCGGCGTGCTGGCGCTGCCGGTCGGCCTTTCCCTACTCCTCGGCGCCGACCTTGGCTCGGCGCTGGTGGTCCGGGTGTTGTCCTTCGATCTTGGCTGGCTGGTGCCGGTGTGCCTGTTCGCCGGCGGCGTCATGCACCTCAAGTTACCAGGGCAGAAGGTCAAGGAGACCGGCCGCATGGTACTCGGCATAGGCTTCGTGCTGCTGTCGCTGAAGCTGATCGGCGAGGCGACACATCCGCTGCGCGACAGCGCCCTGCTGCCGACCTTCTCCGCCTATCTGGCCAACGACTACTTCACCGCCTTTCTGATCGGCGCCGCTTTCACCTGGCTGGTACATTCCAGCGTCGCGGCGATCCTGATGGTCGCGGCTTTCGGCGGACAGGGCCTGCTGCCACTCGAGGTTGGCGTACCGCTTGTGCTCGGTGCCAATCTCGGCGGCGGGTTGATCGCGTTCTGGCTGTCGCGTGGCATGCCGCCCGCGGCACAGCGCATCCCTCTCGGCAACCTGTTGTTCCGAGCGATCGGCGCTGTCGCAGCGCTCGCCGCCGTCGAGACATTCGGCCCGCCGATAGAACTTCTCGGTTCCAACCATGGCGTGGCGCTGGTCAACCTGCACGTCGTCTTCAACGCGTGCCTGCTTGTCTGTTCCCTGCCCTTCGCTGGCGCGATGGCGCGGCTGATGCAAGTGCTTCTGCCCAATCCGGCCGCTGAGAAAGGTGGTGGAGACCTGCTTTCCCACCGCGCCAGCGCGCTTGACCGCGCCGTCATCGGCAACCCCAGGTTGGCGCTGGCCAGCGCTACTCGCGAACTGCTGCGCATGGGCGAATTGGTCGAGATCATGGTGCGGCCGGTGATGGAGCTTTTCGCCACCGGCACGCGCGAGGAGATTGTCCGCGTCCGCAAGGTGGACGATGAGGTCAATCGCGCCCATAGCGAGATCAAGCTCTATCTCGCCGAGGTGAACCGCGGCCCAATGACCGCGGCGGAAGCGAGCAAGAGCATCGAACTCACCGACTTTGCAATCAACCTCGAACACGCCGGCGACATCATCGCCAAGAACCTGCTGGTGTTGGCCGACGAGCGGGCCGAACGCAACCTGCACTTTTCGAAAGAAGGCTGGGCGGAACTGACGGAACTGCATGAACGGCTGGTCGAGAACATGCACCTGGCACTCAATGTGCTGGTGTCGAACGACCTGTCGTCGGCGCGGCAGCTCGTTGTCGAAAAGGAACGCATGCGCGTGCTCGAACGTCGCAGCCATGACGGCCACCTGATGCGGCTGCGCTCCGGCACACCGGAGAGTGTCGAGACCAGCGACATGCATCTTGAGGCGGCGCGAGCCTTGAAGGAAATCAATTCGCTGCTGGTCACCGTGGCCTACCCGTTACTGACCGAAAGCGGTGACCTGCTGCAAAGCCGGTTGGCGAAAATAAATTGATCGTTTCAATTTATATATGGATACAAAATAACGATTTTTCAAATGGATTACGAAGAGGCAAAGTCCTGGCTACACCAAGGGTTTGAGCCGGAGGAAACGACAATGCAGACCGGGACAAGTTTTGCGGTTGCCACGGAGGGTTTCGAGCTTCCGGCGCTCGGCGAGCCCTATCTTCTGACGCCTGGCCCGCTGACCACCGCCTATTCCGTCAAGCAGGCGATGCTGCGCGACTGGGGATCATGGGATGGCGACTTCCGCGCCATGACCGCCAACCTGCGCCGCCGTCTGCTGGCGCTCACTGGCGACACGAACAACGAATTCGACTGCGTGCCGATGCAAGGCAGCGGCTCCTTCTGCGTCGAGGCGATGTTGGGCTCGTTCATACCGAAGGACGGTAAGGTGCTTGTGCTGGCCAACGGCGCTTATGGCCTGCGCGCCGCTTCCACCATGCAGTATCTCGGCCGCGCCTACACCTTGATAGACAAGGGCGACTACCTGCCGCCGCGCGGCGACGAGGTTGCCGCCGCGCTCGACGCCGATCCGGCCATCACCCATGTCATCGCCATCCACTGCGAGACCAGTTCCGGCATCCTGAATCCGGTCGCCGAGATCGCTGAGGCTGTCCAAGCCAAGGGCCGCAAGCTCCTGATCGATTCGATGAGCGCTTTTGGCGCCATCCCGCTCGACGTCAACGACATTCGCTACGAGGCGATGGTCTCATCGGCCAACAAATGCATCGAGGGCGTGCCGGGCTTTGGCTTTGTCATCGCCAGGAAGACTGAACTGGAGGCAGCTAAGGACCGCAGCCATTCACTGTCGCTTGACGTGCACGCGCAATGGGCAGCCATGGAAAAGACCGGTCAGTGGCGCTTTACCCCGCCAACCCATGTCGTCGCCGCCTTTCTGGAAGCCTTGCGCATACACGAAGCCGAGGGCGGAGTCGCTGGCCGCGGCGCACGCTATGCAGCCAACCGCGACACCTTGGTCGGCGGCATGCGCGAACTCGGTTTCGAGACTTTGCTGTCCGATCGTTGGCTGTCGCCGATCATCGTCACCTTCTTCTGCCCTGCGCACGAGAACTTCGCCTTCGACCGCTTCTATGAGCTCATGAAAAAGAAGGGCTTCATCATCTACCCCGGCAAGCTGACAGTGGTGGAATCCTTCCGCATCGGCTGCATCGGTCGCATGGATGAACATGTCATGCGCCGCGTTGTCGAGGCAGCCCGCCAGTCGCTGGCGGAGATGGATGTTCCGGACGCCGCGGCGCCGCGCGCCGCACTCGATGAGCGTGCCAAGCTAGCCGCCTGAATGCATAGACACGAGCTATCGTAGAAATTCAGAATAACGATTTGGCAAATGGATCGGTATGATCCAAGGATGCCGGCGAAAGACGAACAGAGGCGGCACGGTTGCAAGACCGGAAACGCCGAAGCCCGAGGAAAGTAGCGATGAACCAGATGTCCCCCGTCACCGTTTCCGTCAATGGACGCAACTACGCCTGGCCGCCCGTGCCGGCGATCGCCATCTGCCTCGACGGCTGCGAACCGGCCTATCTGGAAGAGGCGATCAAGGCCGGCCTGATGCCGGCGCTGGAGAAAATCAAGGCCAAGGGCACGGTGCGCACGGCGCATTCGGTCATTCCGAGCTTCACCAATCCCAACAACCTGTCGATCGCTACCGGCCGCCCGCCGGCGGTGCACGGCATCTGCGGCAACTACCTCTACAACCCGGAAACGGGCGAGGAGGTGATGATGAACGACCCCAAGTTCTTGCGCGCTCCGACCGTGTTCAAGGCGTTCTACGACGCCGGCGCCAAGGTTGCTGTCGTCACCGCCAAGGACAAGCTGCGCGCACTGCTCGGCGACGGACTGAAGTTCGATGAGAACCGGGCCATCTGCTTCTCCTCGGAGAAGTCGGACACCACGACGAAAGCCGAGCACGGTATCGACAACGCTTCTAAATGGCTGGGCAAGCCGGTACCGGAAGTCTATTCGGCCGAATTGTCGGAATTCGTCTTCGCCGCCGGCGTCAAGCTGCTCAAGGAGTTCCGGCCGGACGTCATGTACCTGACCACGACCGACTACGTGCAGCACAAATATGCGCCGGGCGTGAAGAAGGCCAACGACTTCTACGAAATGTTCGACAAGTATCTCGCCGAACTTGACGCGGCTGGCGCGGCCATTGTCGTCACCGCCGACCATGGCATGAAGCCCAAGCACAAGGCCGACGGCTCCCCTGATGTCGTCTACGCCCAGGACCTGCTCGACGAATGGCTGGGCAAGGATGTCGGCCGGGTGATCCTGCCGATCACCGACCCCTATGTCGTGCATCACGGAGCCCTGGGCTCCTTCGCTACCGCATACCTCCCCAAGGGCGCCAACCGCGACGATATCATGGCCCGCCTGCGCAAGATCAAGGGCATCGATCTCGTGCTCGGCCGGGAGGAAGCCTGCCGCCGCTTCGAACTGCCGGAAGATCGCATTGGCGACATCGTGATGCTCTCGACCGAGAACAAGACCATCGGCACCAGCGAGCATCGCCACAATCTGGCCGCCCTCAACGAACCGCTGCGTTCGCATGGCGGCCTGACCGAGCAGGCCGTGCCCTTCATCACCAATCGGGTTCTGCCCGACCAGCCAGATGCGCCTAACCTGCGCAACTTCGATGCCTTCTACTACGCGGTCATGGCCGCGGCGCAGCCTGAGAATTGAGGACGACCGCCATGACCAAGGCCGAGACATCCATCAAGGTCCGCCACGAACCGATGCGCATCGCCGGCAGGAAGGTCGATGCTGACGGCGTCGTCGAGGTTCGTTATCCGTGGAACGATACGGTGGCCGGCACTGTACCCGCGGGTGGAGCCGAACATGCGCGCCAGGCCTTCGAGGTCGCGGCGAACTACAAGTCGAAACTGACGCGCTACGAGCGTCAGAAAATCCTGCTCAGAACGGCGGAACTGCTGAACGCCCGCAAGGAGGAGATCTCCGACCTCGTCACGCTGGAGCTCGGCATTTCCAAGCAGGACTCGCTCTACGAAGTCGGCCGTGCCTTCGACGTATTCACTTTGTCCGGCCAGATGTGCATCCAGGACGATGGGCAGATTTTCTCTTGCGACCTCACCCCACACGGCAAACAGCGCAAGATCTTCACCATGCGCGAGCCGCTCAAGGCGATCTCGGCAATCACCCCCTTCAACCATCCCCTCAACATGGTGTCGCACAAGGTGGCGCCGGCCATCGCCACCAACAATTGCGTCGTCGTCAAGCCAACCGAACTGACGCCGATGACAGCCCTGATCCTCGCTGACATCCTCTACGAAGCCGGTCTTCCTCCCGAAATGCTTTCGGTCGTCACCGGCTGGCCGAAGGATATCGGCGACGAGATGATCACAAATCCGAACATCGATTTGATCACCTTCACCGGCGGTGTCCCGGTCGGCAAGCTGATCGCCTCCAAGGCGGGCTACAGGCGTCAGGTTCTGGAGCTCGGCGGCAACGACCCGCTGATCATACTCAACGACCTCTCCGACGACGACCTCGCCAAGGCGGCGGATCTCGCGGTAGCCGGCGCAACCAAGAACTCCGGACAGCGCTGCACGGCGGTGAAGCGCATCCTCGTGCAGGAGAAGGTGGCTGACCGCTTCGTGCCGCTGGTTCTGGAGAAGGCGAAGAAGCTACGCTTCGGCGACCCGATGGACCGCTCGACCGATCTCGGCACCGTGGTGCACGAGCGCGCCGCAAAACTGTTCGAGGACCGCGTGCATATGGCAGCTGAACAGGGCGCCGAGATCCTCTACCATCCCGGCCGCCAAAGCGCACTGCTGCCGCCGATCGTCGTCGACCGCGTGCCGCATGCTTCTGAACTGGTGATGGAAGAGACGTTCGGGCCGATCGTGCCGATTATCCGCGCGCCCGACGACGACGACGCGCTGATCGCGCTGTCGAACTCGACCGCCTTCGGCCTGTCGTCGGGCGTCTGCACCAACGACTTCCGCCGCATGCAAAAGTACATCGCTGGCTTGCAAGTCGGCACCGTCAACATCTGGGAAGTGCCAGGTTACCGCATCGAGATGAGCCCGTTCGGCGGCATCAAGGACAGCGGCAACGGCTACAAGGAAGGTGTCATCGAGGCGATGAAGTCCTTCACCAATGTGAAGACTTTCTCGCTGCCCTGGTGATCTGAATGCAGTACGATCTGGCGGTTGTCGGGGCCGGCATTGTCGGTCTCGCCCACGCACTCGCGGCGGCGGAGCGCGGCCTGAGTGTCGTCGTCATCGACCGCGACGCACAAGCCAATGGCGCCTCGATCCGCAACTTCGGCCTCGTCGTCGTTACCGGCCAGGAGCCGGGACCGTCGTTGCGGCGGGCCAAACGGTCGCGCGAGGTGTGGTTAAAGGTTGCTCCAGCGGCCGGCATCAACATCCTGCATCGCGGCAAGCTGGTGGCTGCGCAACGGCCAGAGGCGCTAGCTCTGCTCGAAGCCTTCAAGGCCGGACCGGATGGCCAGGACTGCAGGCTGCTGAGCCGTGCCGAGACAGTCGCCGAGCAACCCGGAATTGATGGTGCGAAGATCGTCGGTGGCCTGTTTAGCCCGCATGAACTCCGCGTTGAATCGCGCGAGGCGCTGCCGAAGTTGGCGGCATTCCTTGCCGATCGCCATGGCGTTGCATTCATGCGCGGAGCCGCCGTGTCGAGTATCGCGCCGCCGATGGTGGAAACCAGCCACGGCCCTGTACGCGCGGCGAAGATCGTCGTCTGCCCGGGCGACGATCTTGCCACGCTTTATCCGGACCGCATCGCACGCTACGGCGTCCGGCGCTGCAAGCTGCAGATGATGCGGCTTGCCGACCCCGGCTTCCGATTCCGGTCGGCGCTGGTTTCGGACCTCAGCCTGCTGCGCTACGGCGGCTATTCTGCGCTGCCCGAAGCTGCTTTCCTGCGGCACCGGCTGACCGAGGATTGCCCCCTCGCCCTCGACAACGGCGTCCACCTGATCGTCGTGCAAAGCGCCGACGGCTCGCTGGTCGTCGGCGACTCGCATCACTACGGCCAGACGCCGGACCCCTTTGCCTCGGACGAAGTTGATGGGCTCATCCTCAACGAGTTCGCCGCCTTGTTCAGCCGGATACCAGACGTACTCGCACGCTGGACCGGCACCTATGCATCGGCGCCTGAGGCTGGTTTCTGCGACGTCCCGCACGAAGACGTCCGCCTCGTCATGGTTACCAGCGGGACTGGCGCCAGCACCGGTTTCGCCATCGGCGAGGAAACCATTGACGATTTGTTCCGCTAGCTGATGTCGGCAACAGCCCTTTCGATCGTCCTTTTCGCGGCTCTTCTCCACGCGACGTGGAATGCGCTTGTCAAAGCTGCACCGGATCGAGCACTGACGCTTGCCGCCGTTTCCGGCATGCATGCGCTGGCCGGCATTATCCTGATCGTGATCTCGGAGCCGCCTGCCACTGCAAGCTGGCCGTCCATCTTCGCCTCGACGGTCATTCACTACGCCTACTATCTGCTGCTCTTCCAGGCTTATCGGCTGGGCGACCTCAGTCAGGTCTATCCGATCTCGCGTGGCATGGCGCCGGCGCTTGTCGCGGTGGGTACCTATTTGATGATCGGCGAGAGCCTTTCCCCGCTCGGCTGGGCGGGACTTGGCCTGGTCACTGCCGGTATTGGTTTGCTGGCCATGCAGCGCGGCGCCGGTCACGCGGACAGCAAGGCGATCGTGGTAGCGGCGCTGCTTGGCCTCAGCATTGCTGCCTATTCCGTCGCAGATGGAATTGGCGTGCGGTACTCCGGCAGTCCCACCGGATATATGGGATGGCTTTTCCTGTTCGAGTCTCCGGTGACTCTGGCCATCCTCGCGGACCGTCGGCGCGCAGGCATTCCGATCAATTGGAGAATCGTCGGAATAGGGTTGATCGGCGGGCTTTTCGCCGTGACTGCTTATGGACTCGTGCTCTACGCGAAGACCATTGCCCATATCGGAGCGGTCTCCGCGATAAGAGAATCGAGCGTCATCATCGCCGCGTTGATCGGCGTGATCGTGTTTCGTGAAAGGCCGTGGTTCGGGCGTGTTCTCGCCGCAGTGGTAGTCGCCGTGGGAGTCGTGACCTTGGCCGGTTTTGGTTAGCATCACAGCGTCAAACATGCATCGGTGAAACTAATGACTGTATCGAATAAATAGATTTTACTTATCTTACCCGCAAACCCAAGGTGACCCATGGACGATGCCCGCTTGCGACAGGCCGGTGGCCGCGAAGCGGCTCTTTCGTCCCAGTGCATCGCAGAATGTACCAATCCAATGGGGAACCCGATCATGAAATCTCGTAGTCCGGCCGTACTCGCCGCCTTCGCCGTAACGCTTCTCTCTTCCTCGGCGTTCGCCGAAACAACACTGACGGTCTACACCTCCGTCGAAGCGGTCGACCTCGACCGCTACAAGCAGACCTTCGAAGCGGCCAACCCCGACATCAAGATCAATTGGGTGCGCGACTCCACTGGCGTCATGACCGCCAAGCTGCTGGCCGAAAAGGACAACCCACAAGCTGACGTGGTGTGGGGCGTCGCGGCAACATCGCTGTTGCTGCTCAAGGGCGAAGGCATGCTCGAGCCCTACGCTCCAGCCGGCGTTGAGAAGCTCGATCAGAAGTTCGTCGACAGCGCCAACCCGCCGGCCTGGGTAGGCATGGACGCCTACGTCGCCGCGCTCTGCTACAACACCGTCGAGGCTGAAAAACTCGGCCTGACGCCGCCGAAGAGTTGGGCCGACCTCACCAAGCCCGAATATAAGGGCCATGTCGTGATGCCTAACCCCAACTCGTCGGGCACCGGCTTCCTCGACGTTTCGGCCTGGATCCAGATCATGGGCGAGGAAGCCGCCTGGAAATATATGGACGGCCTGCATGAGAACATCGCCGCCTACACCCATTCCGGCTCGAAGCCATGCAAGATGGCGGCTTCCGGTGAAACGGTAATCGGCGTCTCCTTCGAGTTCCCGGGTGCCAAGGCCAAGCAGGGCGGCGCACCGATCGACATCATTTTCCCGTCGGAAGGCTCCGGCTGGGAGGCCGAAGCGACCGCCATCATCGCCGGCACCGCCAACCTCGAAGCCGCCCAGAAGCTGGTAGACTGGTCGATTTCGAAGGAAGCCAACGAGATGTATAATGTCGGTTATGCGGTCGTCGCCTATCCCGGCGTTGCCAAGCCCATCGAGCATCTGCCGGATGATGTGGCCTCCAAGATGATCAAGAACGACTTCGAGTGGGCTGCCAACAATCGGGCCGCGATCCTGGCCGAATGGGCCAAGCGCTACGACGGCAAGTCCGAGCCGAAGTCCTGACAGCCTGATGTCATTGCGGGTGCCGTCAACGCGGCGCCTGCTTTGCAAAGAAGGCAGCGGATTCATCGTGAACCTTGATCGGATTTGCCATGAAGCATGAGAGCATTTCGGGCCGCGTGGCCGCTCCGCTGGGAGACATTGCGATGCAGGACGCCGCAACAAAGCCGGCCTATCTGCAAATCGATGGTCTTTGGAAAGCATTTGGCGAGTTCGTTGCCCTGCGCAACATCTCGCTATCGATCCGCGAGGGTGAATTCGTTTGCTTCCTCGGCCCTTCGGGTTGCGGCAAGACCACATTGTTGCGCGCGATCGCCGGCCTCGACCTGCAAAGCCGCGGCACGATCCATCAGGCGGGCAAGGACATCTCCACCCTGCCCCCATCGCAGCGCGACTACGGCATCGTCTTCCAGTCCTACGCGCTGTTCCCCAACCTGACCATCGAAAAGAACATCGCCTTCGGGTTGGAGAACACCAAACGTCCGCGCGCCGAAATAGACAACCGTGTCAAGGAACTGCTTGCTCTCGTCGGCCTTTCCTCGCAGGCAAAGAAATATCCGGCGCAGCTTTCCGGCGGCCAGCAGCAGCGCATCGCGCTCGCCCGCGCCATTGCCATCTCACCGGGTCTGCTGCTGCTTGACGAACCGCTGTCGGCGCTCGATGCCAAGGTGCGTGTGCACCTGCGGCACGAGATCAAGGAGCTGCAGCGCAAGCTTGGCGTCACCACGATCATGGTGACGCACGATCAGGAGGAAGCGTTGTCGATGGCCGACCGCATCGTGGTAATGAACCATGGCGTCATTGACCAGGTCGGCACGCCGACAGAGATCTACCGGCATCCGAAGACGCTGTTCGTTGCCGACTTCATCGGCGAAACCAATCAGTTTCCGGTCAGGATCGCCGGACGATCGAAAGTGGCACTCGACGCAACGGATCTGGCCTGCGCCCCGCACGACCTGCCGGAAGGCAGTGAAGCAACCGCCGTGATCCGACCGGTCGATATCATTCCGCATGGCAACAGCACGTCTGAAAGCATCGGCACGCCCGAGAACCTCATCGACGTGAAGGTCGAGAAAATGGAATTTCTCGGCGCCTTCTGGCGCTGCCGTCTATCGTCTGCGCGGTTCGGCGGCCGCATCCTCATCGCGGACTTCTCGATCAATGCGGTCCGGCGCTTAGGTATCGAAATTGGCGGCGCGATGCAGGTCGAACTGCCAAGCGAGCGCGTGCTGGTCTTTCCAGGGAACAGCTGAGATGACCGCCCTCGCCCTTCCCGCTGGCCGGGCGCCGCGTCAGTCGGTCTCGCGTGACGATCTCGTCAAGCGCGGGCTTATGGTCGCGATCTCGCTCTACCTCGTGCTGTCGCTCGCTGCGCCTCTCTACGTCATGCTGTCGAAGTCACTCTCGACCTACCGCTTCGACTTGACCCAGTTCGAGTTCCAAGTCAGCGACGAGACCGCCACAGTCTGGAGCAAACCGAAGACGGCCGCGGCTCTCAACGCCGAGCTCTCAGCACTGGCACCCGAAGATTTGCGCGCCGGTTCAGACAGCCGGCTGGCAACGACGAAATTCTTCAAGGATTTCTCCTTCCGCAGCCCGGTGAAATATCGAATGCGTGGAACGGTGGAAGATGCCCGATGGCTGGTAGGGTCGGCACCCGGCGGCGGCACGGAATGGCAGGAGTTCGATTCCAACAGCTTCCGGCGCATCATGCTCAGGCCGACGCAATCCTTCGGCCTCGACAACTTCGTTGCCTATTTCTCGACGCCGTCGCTATCCATCTCGATCCGCAATTCGGCGCTTATGGCGACGATCAGCACGGCGATCACCATCGCGGTTGCCTTCGGCCTTGCTTATGCGCTCAACCGCTCCCGTATGTCGTTCAAGGGCTTGTTCCGGCTGGTGACCGTGATCCCGATCCTGGTACCGTCGCTGCTGCCCGGCATCGCGTTGGTCTATCTCTTCGGCAATCAGGGCCTGCTGAAGCCGATTATGATGGGCTATTCGATCTACGGCCCGATCGGCATCGTCATCGGCTCCGTCTTCTTCACCCTGCCGCACGCTTTCCTCATCATCTCGACGGCGCTGTCGGTTGCCGACGCCCGCCACTACGAGGCAGCCACCTCGCTGCGCGCCTCGAAATGGCGCACCTTCTGGACCGTCACCGTGCCCGGTGCCCGCTTCGGCCTGATCTCGGCGGCCTTCGTCGTCTTCACGCTGGTCATCACCGATTTCGGCCTGCCCAAGGTGATCGGCGGGCAGTACAACATGCTGGCCGTCGACATCTACAAGCAGGTCATCGGCCAACAGAATTTCGAGATGGGCGCGGTGGTCTCGGTCATCCTGCTCATCCCCGCCATCATCGCCTTCGCGGTCGACCGCATCGTCCAACGCCGGCAGGTGGCGCTTCTGTCGGCGCGCTCGGTGCCTTATCAGCCGAAGCCGAACCGGCGCTTCGACATGCTGTGCCTCGCCTGGTGCTCGGTGGTGGCAGTCTTCCTCGTCGGCATCATCGGCATCTGCCAGCTGGCGGCGCTGGTGAAGCTGTGGCCCTACGACATGAGCCTCAGCCTGAAGAATTACGCCTTCGACCTGATGGACGGCGGCGGTTGGGCCTCCTATGCGAATTCGATCAGGCTGGCGCTGTTGACGGCCTTCTTCGGCACCATCGTCGTCTTCACCGGCGCCTATATGGTTGAGAAGACACAAGGATTTTCGGCTGGCCGCTCGGCGTTCCACTTTCTCGCCATGCTGCCGATGGCGGTGCCGGGAATGGTGCTTGGGCTGGCCTACATCTTCTTCTTCAACAATCCGGCAAACCCGCTCAGCCCGATCTACGGCACGATGACGATCCTCGTCATCTGCACGGTGACGCACTTCTACACCGTCTCGCATCTCACCGCGCTGACGGCGCTGAAGCAGATGGATGCAGAGTTCGAGCCGGTCGCCGCCTCGCTCAAGCAGCCGTTCCAGAAACTGTTCTTCCGGGTTACCGTCCCGGTTTGCCTGCCGGCCATCCTCGACATCTCGATCTATCTGTTCGTCAACGCCATGACGACGGTGTCGGCAGTCGTGTTCCTCTACTCGACCGAGACGCAACTTGCGTCGGTCGCCGTGCTCAACATGGATGATGCCGGCGACATAGCACCGGCTGCTGCCATGGGCATGATGATCTTCTACACCAATGTCGTTGCCCGGCTAATTCATGCGGGGGTCTCTGGATTGCTTCTGTCCCGCACGCAACGCTGGCGCGACCGCTAGCCTGGATCACCAACGGCCGCTATCCGCGGAATTGTCCTGACATCACGCGGCCGCTTCCGGCAGCGCCTTAAACATCAACTGGATAGGCGTTCTAAGCTTGGAGGATCGAAAGGTGGCTGACGTCCCAGTTCACCCAGAGGCGGTCGTCCCGGATGCGGCTGGCATCCCCCGGATCAAGATACGCCTTGAGCAGCGCACCCTCGCCGGTATCGCCTACTCGAATATCGACGGAAGTGCGGCTGCCCTTGAAGAGCCGGTTTACTACGCGCCCTTCGATCGCATTGCTGTTGGCGGGTTTTTGCGGATGGCACAGTACATTCTCGAGACGCAATGATGCCGTAACCTTGGAGCCTTCGGTGGGGCGGTGCCCGTGCGCGGCGCCATGAATATCAACGCCGTTCCAGTTGATCAGAACGGAGCCATTTTCCATGCCGCGCACCGTCCCGCTAATGAGGTTGGTCTCGCCGATGAATTCGGCGACAAACCGGCTTTGCGGACGGAAATAGAGATCCTCGGGCGTACCGTCCTGCTCGACCTTGCCGCCGTTCATGACGATGATCCGATCGGACATGGTCAACGCCTCCTCCTGGTCGTGGGTGACGAAAACAAAGGTTTTTCCGGTGCGCTTCTGGATATCCTTGAGTTCGACCTGCACCTGCCCCCTGAGTTTTGCATCGAGCGCGCCTAGCGGCTCATCCAGCAGCAGGAGCTTCGGGTCGGGAGCCAGGGCCCGCGCCAGCGCCACACGCTGACGCTGGCCGCCGGAAAGCTGGTCGGGCGTGCGGTCGCGAAAACCTCCGAGCTGAAGGAACTCCAGCAACTCCCGGGTCCGGGCATCAATTTCCGCCTTTGTCTTGCCCTTGAGTTCCAGGCCGAAGGCGATGTTCTGACCGACGGTCATATGCGGGAAAAGCGCGTAATCCTGAAACACCATGTTGACGTTGCGCCGGTTAGGCGGCAGTCGGGTGACGTCTGCACCGTCAAGGATGATGCGCCCTTCAGTGGGGATTTCGAACCCACCCAGCACACGAAGCGTCGTTGTCTTGCCGCAGCCCGACGGGCCTAGGAACGTCACGAATTCGCCAGCCCGGATTTTGAGGTCGAGGCCATCGACCGCGGCCACGTTGCCGAATCTCTTCGTCATGTTTTCGATATGGACGATGGTTTGCGCGTCGTGGCTCATACAGAGGTCCCCTTGTTCATCCTACGCATCGAGCGCTCAGCCCAGATGCCCAAGATGGCCGTGATGACAAGCACTACGGTCGAGATGGCGTTGATCTCCGGCGACATGCCCGAGCGCAACTTGGCGAAGATCAGCACCGGCAGGGTCGGCTGATAGCTGCCCAGGAAGAAGGAGCGGACGAAATCGTCGAAGCTCAACAGCATGCAGAATACGCCGGCACCGATCAGCGCCGGCTTGAGATAAGGCAATGTGACACGCGAAAACGCGACGAGCTGGTCAGCGCCGAGATCACGCGCCGCTTCGATATGGCTTTTGGGCAGCGTGGCGAGGCGCGCCATAACCACGAGGGCGACGAACGGCACATTGTGGATGGTGTGCCCGAGAATGATCGCCGCCATGCCCGTGTCGATCTGCAGGAACTGGATATAAATCCGCAGGGAAATCGCGGAAATGATACCCGGGATGACGGCCGGCATGCAGGCCAGCGCAAAGACGAGAAGCTTGCCGCGGAACTTGTGGGGGCCGAGGAATGCGGCGATCCAGGTACCGATTACCAGGGAAAGAAATGTCGTGGAAAGCGCGATCGCCATCGTATAGCCGAATGCGCCCAACACCTCCGCGCTGCGGAATATTTCCGAATACCAGTCGAGCGTCCAGCCGCGGATCGGAAAGCCGATGAATTTGGAATCCTTGAAACCCATGGTGACCATCAGCACCAGCGGCACGAAAAGGTAGACGACGAACGCCCAGTAGATCACCGACATCAGGATGCGGGTGTTTCTGCTCATTGCATCAATCCCCGTCCGCTGCGGCCCATCAGCTTGAGGAAAACCCCTGTGATTGCCAGCGCACTGATCAGCATGATGGTGGAGAAGGCTGCACCCGTCGGCCATTGATCGCCAGCGACGTGGAAGAAGCCCGCGATCGTTTCGGCAAAGACGGTCGTGCTCGGCCCACCAAGCAGCACAGGCGCGGCGTAGTATCCGGTCGAAATCAGGAAAACCAGGGTGCAGCCGGAAGCGATACCTTCCTTGGAAAGCGGTAGTGTAACCCTCCTGAAGCGCGTCCAGGCGCCAGCGCCAAGGTCGGCGGCGGCCTCCAGGTAGGTGTTGGGAATCTTTTCCAGCGCCGAATAGAGCGGCAGCAGCATATAAAGCGCGGTCAGATAGACGATGCCGACGCCGAGTGAGAAACTCGTGTACATGAACGGGATAGGTCGCTCGATCAGTCCCAGTGACTTCAGCACGAGGTTCACCGCACCATTGTTGCCGAGCAGGATCATAATGGCATAGGTGCGCACGATTTCGCCGACCCAGAACGGGATCAAAAGCAGAAGCAGGAACAGCAACTGATTGCTGCGCTTCACATGCTTGGCCAGGAAATACGCAACCGGATAGGTGATGATCAGCGTCGCAACCGTGAATACGACCGAATAGGCCAGCGTTCGGAAATACGGGACGATAAAGATACTTTCGGCGAAGAAATTGTTCCAGTTGCTCAGTGTAAGTTGCGGCTGGTAGCCGGCCATCGGCGGGTAGGAATCGAGGAAACTGATCCTGACCATCTGCAGGATCGGCCCGACATTGGCGAACAATATCCAGAGTATGGGAACGCTTGCCAGAAGCAGGAATTGCCTGCGTTGGCTCTTGAACAACAAACCGGTGGCTGAGCCATAAGCGCCGTTGGCCATAACGGCGCCCCAGAAGCTGCGCCGCGTCGAAAGCGGCACTGTGTCCCGTTCATCGGCGCGCTGCGTATCGGTCTGTATCATCAAACATTCCTGTCTGCCCGGCTGCTGGCTACCGGAAGCCAAGTTACAGGCGAGACCGGCCATGTACCGATGGCCGGTCGGAGATTGTCGGCCGGACGGCGAGACCAGCCGACAAAGTTCGTTCAGGCGGCCTTGATTTCTTCGACCGCCGGATCGACGAGTTTGTATTTCATGTCGTTTGCTTCCGCGCGGAAGAACTGCAGACCGGCAAGCTCTTCCTCACTGAAGGAGGATGCCTTCTTCTCCAGATCGTTGAGGTGGTCGCCGGCGCCCTTGATGGTCGAGATGAACCCGGATGTCCGTGTCATGTTGGCTCCGATCTCCGGCCGCGCCAGCAGCGCGTCGAGCAGCGTATACGCGTTGTCGGCGTTCGGTGCGTTCTTTGGAATGTTGAAGGTGTAGACGAAGCCGTAGGAGCCTTCCTTCGGGATAGTCATGGCGACCGGCATGCCATCCATGATGAGCTTGGAGATCGGGCCGTTCCAGGCATGCGCCAGGACGACATCCTGGTTGACGAACATCTGCTGGATTTCCGCACCGGAATCGTAGAATTTGCGCACCATCGACTTGTTCGCGATCATGAAGTCGCGGACTTCCTTGACGATCTCCGCCGCCTTCGCCGGATCGTTCATGTACTTGACCATGTTTCCGTCATAACCCTTGTAGAGCATCATGACCGACATCATGTCCTGGATGATGTAGGCCGTCTGGCCCTCATACTTCTTGTCGAACATGGCGTCCCAGCTTTTGGCCTCTTCCGGAGTCACCGCCTCCGTGTTGTAGGCAAGTACTTCCGCGCCCGACAGGATCGGCGTGCCCCACTTCTGGTCCTTGATGATCGCCCAGTCGCTTTCCGAGAACACCGGGTTGATATTGCCCCAGTTTTTCAGCCGGGCGGTGTCGATCGGCGCCAGGAGTCCCGCGTCGATGAACTGCAGGAAGCGATGGCCGGCGACGGTCACGATGTCCACGGTTGGATTTGGCTGCTCGGCAGTCAGAAGGTTGAATTGCTTTCCCTGGTCGTCCACCAGGCGTTCCTGGATCTGGATGCCGGTTTCCTTCTGGAACTCCTCCTTGAATTCCGGCGGCAGGAAGTTTGCGTACGTCCAGACATTCACGACGCCTGCCGCGCGAGCTGGCGTGCTGCGAAAGATCGTGGGCGCAGCAAGCATTGCGGCTCCCGCCGCAGTCGTTTTGATGAATGCACGTCTGTTGGCGATAATTCTTGTCATTTCCGTTTCTCCCATTGCATCGAATTACATTTCCATCTGCTGTCGAACAGGCGCGGCATATCCTTCGCGTGACAGCGTCTTCAGTTCGTCGAGCGACATCGAGTCCAGGTCCAGCGCGCCGAGCAGTTCGTTCTCGGAAAAGAAATCCCGCCCGTACAAGGCCGAAAAGATCTCGACCCCGGCCTGGTGCAACTTGGCGTGCCTGCCTGTCAGCGTCCCGAGCTTGACGGTGGCAAGCAGCCCGTAGGGCACGTCCTCGGTCACGTAGCGCGAATCTGCCGTGGCGGGGCCGACGCCGCCGCGTCCCTCGCGGTGCATCTGCTGGTTCATGTTCGAAATATTGTCCACCGGCACATGGAAAGACAGGTGGAAGTGCTCGAAAATCGTCCGCACCGACAACCCCAATACTTCGGCGATGGCCAGCCGCTCCCGGTCGAGTGCTTCGAGAAGCCGCCCGACATTTGGGGTGACGTTGAGCCCCTGCCCCCAGTTTTCGCCGTGCTCCATGCGAGTCATGTTGCAGAGTGCGATACCAAGGTGGTTCTGCGGATTGAGGTTGCTGAGCGCGATCGCCAGCAACCCTTCGCGTTGCACGAACCGGTCCCCGAACAGCTTGCGGCAAACGGTCAGGCCTTCCGCGCTGCGCGAAGCCGGTACCGTGCAGATGTCGACCTTGCTGCGCACCGTGTTGACGCTCGCTTCGACCGGGCTCGGTCGGCGCCCCGTCGTGACCGTCGTACCCCAGGCGACGATCGGAACGACAATGCCGCGCCGGGCCAGCAGCCTGGAAAGATAAAGCGCACCGAAGGAGGCATGCGAACTGATGAGCACGACCTGATCGCCGCGGATATATGGCGCTACCGCATCCATCACGCCCTTGTGGCCATAGCCCGGCAGGGCGATCATCAGAACGTCCGAACGTTCAGCCAGATCCGTCGCCGACGACGCGACGCCGGGCTGGAACGTACCCTCGATCGCACCCTTGGCGATAAGCTTTTCCCCGGTCGCCAGCCGCTTGGTCCCCTCACCCGAAGGCGACCACAATATGGGCTTGTGGCCGGCGTTCTCTAGGAAGGCGGCAGCACCGAATGCAATCGCACCCGCACCAACAATGCCGACCGTCACGCCCTTGTCGTTCATACCCATGTCACTCGCGCCCGCCATCTATCGTCCACTCCCGCCGTTCGCGTCGTCCCTGGCAACCGGATCGCCGAGTGTGTGCATCAGCCGGTTCGCCCAGCCGAACAGTGACGCCGACAGGATCAGGTCGAGGATTTCCTCATCTGAGAGCCCGGCATTTCGCAATCTCCGCATATCCTCGGGGTCTGCCTCGCTTGGTGCGCGCGACAGCCGGACAGCGAAGTTCAATATTGCGGCTTGCCGTTCTTCGATTTCAGCGTTCTCGCCGTCGG
The DNA here is from genome assembly GCF_025753855.1 of Mesorhizobium sp. ZC-5. GTDB lineage: Bacteria > Pseudomonadota > Alphaproteobacteria > Rhizobiales > Rhizobiaceae > Neomesorhizobium. The sequence goes on along the minus strand of NZ_JAOWPT010000009.1, from coordinate 58,804 downwards.
CGAATATCTTCGCGATAACGGTTTCATCCTTCGTCAGTTGGTTGTGGCGGCTGGCATGGACCGCAGCGCAGTAAATGCAGCGGTTGACGATGGAGGCGCCGACCGCCCCGAGTTCACGCTCCGCGCGAGACAGTCCGCCGCGTCCGTACATGATGGCGTTGAACAGCGGCGAGCGTACCTTGAGCGTCTCGACGTCGTTGGCGAGCACCAGCACGTAGTCGGACACTTGGGTGTTGGATGGCGTTACCTGCAACGCCTCAAGTTGTTCCGGCGTCGCATTGGCGAGCTCGATCGGCTTCACACGCGGCCGCCATTCGGGAACTTGCGTCGTGAATTCGTGCAGCACCCCGCTCATCCCTGGCCTCTCAACAGTTTCAGTCCGGCGATCAGCCTCACCTGGTAGGCCAGGAAAGCGTTGAGTTCGGCGAGGCGAACAATGTCGGCGTCGCCGACGCCGGCCTGCTTCAGCGCCTCGATATCGCTCGGCCCAACGTCCTTTGGCGCCGTCGATGCAAGGTCGGTGTAGGCGATGAGCGCACCGATGCGGCCGCTGCCCTTGAAGGCCGGGTCCGCGATGCATTCCACCTCAGCGGACGCGACTGCTTCATGCATGAGTGTCTCGTAGTGCGCGGCAAGTCCGGCATCGGCGTTCAGCCTGGCGATGCGGCTTGCAAGCGCTGCCCGTTCGGCGTGCGACAGACCACCCGGATCCTTGGGTTTCAGTGCCGCGTCGTGCGTGGCCTGCGTCATCGCAACGACCTCGGCGCGGGCGACCAGAGCTTCGTGGGCAGCCTCGCCGGGGAGTACCCTGGACTGTTCGGTCACCACGTCGTTGCTTGCAAGTGCGGACATATTCCCGTCAGCCTCCTTTGCCCGCGGCCTGCAGAGCACCGCCGTCGGTCGTCTCCTCGATTTCCGAGGCCGTCCATTCGTCACCCAGGAGTTCCGGCTTGTCGTAGTCGAGCATGCCTTGCCAGTGGATGGCGACGTCTTCCGCATAGAACCTCGCTGCCAGTCCGCGTGCGAGCCACTGCGCCCCTTCGCTGATGCCAGGGATGTCCCCGCTGACCTTGCCGAGGCTGGCGGTCGCGCCGTAGTTGAAGCAGTGTATGTGCTTGAGCCACGGTGCATTGCCCGGCGTTCTTTCCTGGAATGCGAAATCAGCGTCCAGATATGGAAAATTCGCGAGTTCGCGGTTTTGCGTATCTTCTGGCGGCGTGTAGCGATCCTTCCACAGCAGGATCTCGCCGGCATAACCTGGCATCTCGGAGCGGGCGAGCGGATCGACCATGAAGCCGGTGCCGAGAATGAGGAAATCCGTTGCCAGGCGACTCCCATCGCTGGTTTCAATCAGGAGTTCGCCGCCCGATCTCTCGACCCGTCCTATAGCTTTGCCAAAATGGAAGTACGCGTTCTTGTGGCGGCTGACGCGCAGCGTCGAACCGCGCGGCGACGGCGTTTGCGTGACGAAAGAGTAGTGCATGAAACGCCAGCGCCACTCATCCGGCAGTTCCGGGAAGCCGCTGAGAAATCCGAACGAGCCGATGCCCATCATCTTGTTGATGGTCGGCATTTCCTTGCGACGGATGAGATGACGGACCTCCGCAGCCCCCGCCTCGAGCGCCTCGGCCGAATTGTCGACAGCGGACGCACCGACGCCGATCACCAAAACGCGCTTACCCTTGAGAGCGCTGAAATCGATATCCTCGGACGAATGCGCCCAGCACGATTTCGGCAAACCGTCGACGAAGGAAGGAATGTTGGGAGTGCCGGTACCCTCCCGGCCGGTGGCCATGATCACCTTGCGGGCGAGAATCGACGCCTCCTTCGCGCCGCTGCCGGAAAGGGCGAGGCGCAGATAGTCACCTTCGGGCAGGATCGAAGCGACCTCCACCTCATTCTCGACCGGTATGCCAAGCACTTTGCGGTACCACCGCAGATAATCCATCCACATCGGGCGGGGAATCTTGTCGAGTGCGTCCCAGGCGGCCTCGCCGAACTGCGCGGTGAACCAGGCACGGAAGGTCAATGCTCCAATACCGAAGGCGGGGCCGGCAAGTTGCTTCGGCGAGCGCAGCGTCTCCATGCGCGCATAGGTGATCCACGGCCCTTCGCGTCCCTCCGGATTGCGATCGAAGATGCGCACATTGCGCATGCCGCCGCACTGGAGCGCGAAATGGGCGACCAGTCCGCACATGCCGCCGCCGACGATGACGATGTCATGGACACGCTCGCCGTTCGCCGCACGAGGCGGCATCCACGCCTTGCCGGGCAATTCCAGCAGACTGAGGTCGTTTTGAAGCCGTTCGCGCAACGCAGTCAGTCCAGCGGCTCTGTCCGTGGCGACGACGCTCATCAAGTCACCCCTGCCCTGTGCCGGGTACCGCCGAAGATTGCCTCCGTCACCAGGTCAGTCCTGCGCGGATCGTGCTGAACCAGACCGGGGATCGCCGAAACGGTCGTCTTGATGAATTGATCGATAAAGGCCCGCGCGGTTTCCGGGAGCGGACGCGAGACCGCAGAGAATACCCCCCACAGAAATGGAATATCGACGTCGAGTGGGCGGATTTCCACCCCCTTCAGCGACACTCCATAGGCAGTCACCGGTTCGATGATGGCGACCCCCGCACCGCAGGCGGTCAATTGCATCGCGACCACGGCTGCATTGGTATCGATCACCCTTGCCGCGTTGACGCTATGCGCCTCGATGGCTTGGTCGACGCGGCGCCGAAGGCGGAACGGATTGGCCATGGTGATCAGGCTCCGTCCCTCCAGATCAGTGATGGCGATGACATCCTTCCTGGCCAGAGGATCAGAAGTTGCGAGCGCCACGACGCAGGGCGCCTGAGCGAGGAGATGCGTTTCCAGTCCTGGCTGCTCGGCCGGCAGCGATACGACACAGAGATCGGCCGTGCGGGCGAGAACCGACTGGATGCCGGACTCGGCCGGTGCGCTCCGCACGTGAAGCCGTGACGGCAAAGCGTGCTGCGGCATGCTGGTGAGCGCTTTCGGCACGAAGCCGGCAGCGAAGGCGGGAATGGCGACGATCTCGATCGGCACGGCCTCTTCGGTCGCAATAGCCCTGGCACGTTCGTGCAGCCGGCCGATTCCGGTGAGGAGGCGCTCGGCCTCCTCGTGGAAGCGGATGCCGCGCTCGGTCGGGGTTATGCGGGGGCCGTTCCGGTGTAGCAGTTCGAAGCCGATGTCGCTTTCAAGTTCCTGGATCAATCGGCTCACCGCCGGTTGCGAGCGGTCGAGCAGGCGGGCTGCTGCGGTGATGCTGCCCGCGGAAAAAACGGCAAGAAATGCTTCAAGCTGCTTTAGCTCCATCTTATAAGTTAATCATGCAATTTTTGAATGAGCAATGGAATACAATCCAAAATAAGCATGAAAGGCGGAAGGATATTCCACGCGGCTTGAACACTCGCATAGCTTGCAGTCGCTTTATTGGGGAAAGGGCAAGCCGGATGTGTCAAAGATACAGAACCGGCTTTTGGCTCTGTACGCACTACGGCGTTTGACGATCGCCATCAGAACGACCGTGGCAGCCCAAGGACATGCTCGGCGACATAGCTCAGAATGAGGTTCGTGGAGATCGGCGCGACCTGGTACAGGCGGGTCTCGCGGAATTTGCGCTCGATATCGTAGTCGCAAGCAAACCCAAAACCGCCATGGAACTGGATGCATGCGTTTGCCGCCTCCCACGAGGCCTTGGCAGCAAGATATTTCGCCATGTTGGCCTGCGCGCCACAAGGTTCCCCCGCGTCGTAGAGACGACAGGCCTCGTAGCGCATCAGATTGGCGGCCTCGATCTCCACATAGCTTTCGGCGATGGGGAACTGTACACCTTGGTTTTGGCCTATTGGCCGGCCGAAGACGGTGCGTTCCTTGACGTAATCCGACACTTTCTCGATGAACCAATATCCATCGCCGATACATTCCGCTGCGATCAACGTACGCTCGGCGTTCAGGCCTGTCAGGATATATTTGAACCCTTGGCCTTCCTCGCCGATCAGGTTCTCCTCGGGAATCTCCAGGTCGTCGAAGAACAGCTCATTCGTCTCATGATTGACCATGTTGCGAATAGGCCGAACTGTCATGCCCTTCCCCGCCGCCTCCTTGAGATCGACGATAAAGATCGACATGCCTTCCGTTTTTTTCTTGACCTGATCAAGCGGCGTCGTGCGGGCGAGCAGGACCATCAAATCCGAGTGTTGGATGCGGGAAATCCATACTTTCTGGCCATTGATAACGTAGCGATCCCCCTTCTTCCGGGCTGTGGTCTTGATGCCGGTCGTATCGGTGCCGGTGGTAGGCTCGGTAACACCCATTGACTGCAGGCGAAGCTCACCGCTCGCGATTTTCGGCAAATAGCGTTGCCGCTGCTCTTCCGAGCCATGGCGAACCAAGGTATTCATGTTGTACATCTGGCCATGGCAGGCACCCGAATTGCCGCCGGACCGGTTGATCTCTTCCATGATGACCGAAGCTTCCGTCAATCCGAGACCGGAGCCACCGTATTGCTCCGGGATGAGCGCAGCCATCCACCCCGCTCGTGTCAGGGCGTCGACGAATTCGTCGGGATAGCCTCGAGCCTCGTCGACCTTGCGGTGGTACTCCGCCGGGAATTCCGCGCAAAGCACACGAATGGCGTCGCGTATCTCAAGGTAATTGTCACCGCCGGTGGTCTGCATCTATGCCTGCTTTCGATGGCGCGGTTAACGCGCGCACGTAGTATGGCGCGGCATCAAGGATGTAGTCCAAGGGACCCGCTCACGCCAGTTGCGCTTCCGCTTGCATCGCAAGACCGTTCTCCGCGTTGGCCGCCCAAAGCTTGGCCCTGCCCTCCGCGTCCGGCACGGTGCCGCGAACGAACATCCGGGCGCCATCGAAAACAGGTGAAACCGCACGGAAAGAGAAGGCCTTCAACGCCGAGTTTGAACTGTTGGCCCGAAGAAGGTTGACGAGCAGCGTGGCGATCAGTGGCCCGTGCACGACCAACCCCGGATAACCCTCGACGGTCGTCACATATCTCCGGTCGTAGTGGATGCGGTGGCCGTTAAATGTCAGCGCGGAATAGCGGAATAGCAACGTTTCATCCGGCACTATCGAACTTTCCCAATCCGCCTTGGTCTCGGCTGGCGTCAACCGCTTGGCGGCAAACGCCTCGGCACCCCGATAGACGATGTCGTGGTCTTCGACGAGCAAGGGTTCAGATCCGCCCTCCTCCCGGATTTCATGACGGAGAGTCACGAAGATCAGTGGCCCGAGGCTTCCATCGCGCTCCTTCACACTCATGATCTCCGAGTGACGGACCACCGACATTCCTACCCGCAGCGGAGAGAAGAAATCGATCCGTCCCCCCGCCCACATGCGTCGCGGGAGGTGGTTGACTGGTGGAAGAAAACCCCCGCGTTTGGCATGGCCGTCCTCGCCCAGTTCCGATTGACGCGCGGTCGGCAGAAATAGGGTCCAGTGCGAGAGCGGAGGTGCCGTGTTTCCGAAGTCCGGAATAGCCGGATCCTCGTCAAATATCGCGGAGAACCTGCGGAGTCGCTCGACAGACACGACGTCGCGACACTCCTCAACTCTTCCGATCCAGTCGGCAAACCGGTTTTCGGATCGATCCAAACTCATCAGAATATCTCCTGTACTGTCCATCGCACGACGGGATGATTTTTATCATCGTATTTTGTCGAAGCAGACATCTGGAAATCCAGGACGAATGCGATGCCGGAGTTGCCCCCGTAACTGTAAGCGGCGGGTCAGAGTTTGGTTCGCTCGCAGCTTCGATTCAGTTCATATTCTCAGGAAAGGGCAAACCACATCTCAATCCTTGAACTTCAGTTCCTCATCACGAGATGGCCTGCGGCCACCTCGCGATATTCCCGTACGGGTGCCACATAACCCACTGGTCGAACGGGATTGCTTAATTCTTCGACGGCCGCATTCCTGCGGATGCCGCGGCGTGAGGGGTCGGGAACGGGAACCGCGGATAGCAGCTTTTTTGTATAATCATGTCGAGGATCCTCAAGGATGGCCTGGCGCGGCCCGATCTCGACGATTTCGCCAAGATACATCACCGCAACGCGGTGGCTGATGCGTTCGACCACCGCCATGTCATGTGAGATGAAGACGAAGGCGAGCCGCAAGCTCTCCTGTATGTCCATGAGCAGATTGCAAATCTGAGCCTTGATCGAAACATCCAGCGCGGACACGCTTTCGTCGGCGACGATGACCTTGGGGTCGAGTGCCAGCGCGCGGGCAATGGCGATGCGTTGGCGCTGGCCACCGGAGAATTCATGCGGATAGCGGGCTACCATGTCCGGGGTAAGCCCGACGCGCTGCAGCAGCGCGGCAACGCGCTCCTGCGCCTCGCCGCGTTCAACGATACCGTGTTCCAGCAGCGGCTCCGCTATGGTGGCGCCGATGGTCATGCGCGGATTGAGGCTGGCGAACGGATCCTGGAAGACCATTTGGATGCTGCTGCGCCTGGCACGCAGCGAAGCCGGATCGAGTGCCAAGAAATCGTCGCCCTCGAGGTGGACACTACCGGAATCAGGTTCGACCAGGCGGGTGATGGCTCGGCCTGTCGTCGACTTGCCGCAGCCGGATTCACCCACGATGGCCAGCGTCTCGCCTTGCAACAGATCGAAGGAAACATTCTCGACGGCATGCACCGCGCCGGCTTTGCCACCGAAAATTCCGCGACGAAAATCGAACCGTTTGCAGAGATTGCGTACTGCCAGGATCGGTGAGTGCTCCCTTTCGACCGTTTCACTGATTTCGCGCGGTTCGCTGATGCTGCCGGTCGCCATGTCGACGACGGGAAAGGGCAGCGGCCTTTTGCAATTGGTCATCGACCCCAGGCGTGGCACCGCGGACAGAAGCGCACGCGTATAAGGGTGTTTGCCGCGATGAAAAATTTCCTCGGTCGCACCGGCTTCGACAGCTTCGCCGCGGTACATGACGATGGTTCGGTCGGCGATCTCGGCGACCACCCCCATGTCGTGGGTGATAAAGAGAACCGACATTCCCTCTTCATCCTGCAGCGTCTTGATAAGGTCGAGAATCTGACCCTGGATGGTCACGTCGAGCGCCGTGGTCGGCTCGTCGGCGATGAGCAGTTTCGGTCGGCATGCCAACGCCATCGCGATCATCACCCTCTGACGCATACCGCCCGAAAATTGATGCGGATATTCATCGAAACGCGAGGCGGCGTTGGGAATGCGGACCTTTTCCAGAAGCCGGATCGTCTCGGTTCGAGCCTCCGATTTGGCGATGCGGCGATGCCAGATCAGCGCTTCGGAGATCTGCCTACCGATCGTGAAGACCGGATTGAGGCTGGTCATCGGCTCCTGGAAGATCATCGCGGCGTCATTGCCGCGCACCCGACGCATGTCCGCGTCGCTGAGCCTCAGCACATCCTTGCCGTTGAGCAGAACCTTGCCTTCGATGCGGCTCGATCCTTTGGCGAGTAGCCGCATGACCGACAGCGAAGTAACACTCTTGCCTGAACCGCTTTCGCCAACGATAGCCACGGTCTCACGTGGAAAGACCTCAAAGCCGACGTCGTGAAGAACCGGCTTCCATTGGCCATCGACGAGGAAGGATGTCGTCAACCCACTGACTGAAAGGACCGGCCCTGCCGGCTGCTCGCCCACCTTCATGCTACCTCATATCTTCAGCGGAGTGCCGAACGATGCCGATGGGCGGCCTTCGGCGATGCGCGCCTTTTCAAGCGCCGCAATCTTCTCGTCGATCTCGCGACGGTCCAGCATGCCGTTCGGATTGGCGCGCGTCGCCATCGTTTCAGCGACGTAGAGGTATCGTTCGCCAGCAACAGCATAGAGCCGGCGCAATTCCGCCAACGGATCGGCGTGATCGTCGGAACGGATGCTGAGCCATGGATAGTCCTGGTCCCGAAAGATCGCCAACGCAGCCGACTGCTTTCCGCGTTTGTCGCCTCCCGCATCCTCACCGGCTTGCATGGCGTCGAGAAGCCGCTTGGCAAAGGGTTTGTCTGAACCAGCCTGATAGGCTGCCAGCGTGTCGGCGATGACGGCTTCGCCTGTCAACATATTGCCGGCAACGGATACACCCTCACCGATCAGGTGCCCGGCCCAATCGATGCATTTCTCGCCCGTGAACGCCGCATTGCGACCTTCGGCGTCGATCAGATGGAATTGACGGTTGCCATGGCCTTCGTCCCCGGTGGTCAGTTCGGTCACGATGTCGGCGGGAGCGCGGCCTTCGGCCAGCAAGGCGAGACCGTCGATGCCATAAAGCGGATTGACGAATGCCTGCGTGGCGACGGCGCCGACGCCACCGCGCATATGCGGCACGAGACCGCCGACGGCAAAGAAACGGCTCGCGACGGCGATGCCCAAATGCCCTGTCTGCGGGTCGCGGGCGACAATCGAATAGGTCATCGGCTCATCGTCCCACCGCATAAGCCTGCATAAGCCGCGGCGTCGCGGCGGCGCGCAGCAGTCCGTCAGCATCCCGGCCGGCGGCAGTGAGACGGCCAACCGACCATGGCTCGGCCACTGTGAGCCGATGGCCGCGTGCGCGCAGTGCCTCCAGCACCCGAGGGTCGAAATTTTCTTCTGCCATCAAGCTGCCCGGCTCGCGGCTGCGCGGGTGGAACGAGCTCGGGAAATGCGACGTGTGAAAGAGCGGCGCATCGATCGCAGCCTGCAGGTTCGACACGTGGTGAACCCGCCGCAGGAAAAAGGAGAGCTGCCACTGGTCCTGCTGATCGCCTCCCGGCGTACCGAACGCGAGGCGGGTACCGTCCTCATGAAACGCCAATGACGGCGTAAGCGTCGTACGAGGGCGCTTTCCCGGAGCGAGCGATGTCGGCAGACCGGGCTCGAGCCAGAACATCTGGGCACGCGAATTCAGGCAGAAGCCAAGCCCGGGAATGGTTGGCGACGACTGCAACCAGCCGCCGGACGGGGTCACGGAAATCATGTTGCCATGACGGTCGATGACGTCGATGTGGACCGTGTCACCGCGCTTTTCCGACAGGTGTGCCATGGTCGGTTCATAGACGGCGCCGGTGGCGGATGATGCATCGAGCAGCCGCATGGTCCGATCCACCTGATCCTCGAAACCGGAAAGCTTGCCGGGGCGAAGATCGTAGGAAGCGTTGCCACCAATCAGCTTGCGGCGCTCGCTGGCATAAGCGGGCGACAACAGCAGTTCGATTGGAATCTCGCCGAAATTCGGATCACCGTAATAAACCTCGCGGTCCGCGAAGGCTAATTTCATGGCCTCGGTGACGACGTGCACGAATTCGTCACCGCAAGGGTCCATGGACCCGATATCCATTCCTTCGAGAATCGCCAGCGACTGAAGGAGCACAGGTCCTTGCCCCCAAGGCCCCGTCTTGGCGACTGTCCAGCCGTGATAATCGACGACCGAGGGCTTCTCGACCGTTGCCGACCAGTTGGCCATGTCGGTCGCCGTGAGGACACCCTTGTGGCGTTGCCCGCTGGCATCCTTCACTGCGGTATTCGTCACGTAACGATCGATCGCCTCGCTGACGAAGCCGCGATAGAATGCGTCCCGGGCTTTTTCTATCTGCCGCTCGCGTCCACTAACGGATTCAGCCTCGGCGACGATGCGTCTCCAGGTTTCGCCGAGTGTCGGGTTACGCAGGTTGCCGTACGGTTGCGGCGCAACGCTACCCGGCAGCCAGGTTTCGAAAGATGTCGGCCATTCCTCGCGGAAGAAATCGGCCAAGCCGCCGATCGTGTTGGCGACACGCGGCAAGGCGGGATGACCTTGCTCGCAGTAATGGATCGCCGGTTCCAGCACGTCGCGAACGCTCATCGTGCCATAATCGCGCAGCAACAGCATCCAGCCGTCGAATGCGCCGGGGATGACCGTGGCAAGCAATCCGTCGCCGGGGATAAGAGAAAGCCCCTCGGTGCGATAATGATCGATCGTCGCGCCGGCCGGTGCCGGCCCCTGGGCACAAATCACCTCAATCTTATCATTGCGCTTGGAATAGATCAGTGCGGGCAAATCGCCGCCCGGTCCGCATAGATGCGGCTCCACGACTTGCAAGACAAAACCGGTCGCGACGGCAGCGTCGAACGCATTGCCGCCACGCTCCAGAATGCTCATGCCGACCGCGGACGCGATCCAATGAGTGGAGGCGACGACACCGAACGTGCCAAGGATTTCCGGACGGGTTGTGAATGCGGTCATCTGATGTCCAACTGCAGGTTTCTAACTTTCGCGAGGGTCGAGCGCATCGCGCAGGCCGTCGCCCAACAAATTGAAGCCCATGACAACCAGGAAGATGGCGGCGCCGGGCCACCACGCCATCCAGGGTGCCTGAGACATGAAGTTCTTGGCAACGTTGAGCATGGCTCCCCAACTCGGCGCCGGAGGCTGCTGGCCAAGACCGAGGAAGGAGAGACTGGCCTCGGCTATGATGGCCGTAGCCACCGTAAGTGTCGCCTGCACGAGGATCGGCGCGAAGACATTGGGCAGGATGTAGCGCAGGAGAATGCGGGAATGACGCAGGCCGATGGCACGTGCGCCTTCGACATAGTCTTCCGTCTTGACGGCCAGCACCTGGCCTCGCGTCAACCGCACGAAGATCGGCATGGCCGAGAAACCTATCGCGATCATTGCATTGGTCAGGCTCGGTCCAAGAAATGCGGCAAGCGCTATTGCCGTGATCAGGAACGGCATTGCAAGGAAAGCTTCGGTTATCCGGGAAATCACCATGTCCGCCCAGCCGCCAAAATAACCCGCGACCAGCCCGAACGGGACGCCTGCCAACACGGCGATAGCCACCGAGAAAGCACCAGCCATGAGGGATGCTCGCGTACCCCAGATCATGCGCGACAGCAGATCGCGGCCGATTTCATCTGTGCCGAGCCAATGTGCGGGCGAAGGAGGCTGACGGACCGCCGCCCAGTCCGTCGCGTTGGGATCGACAATCGGCAAAGCCGGCGCAGCGATGGCGAGCAATGCGAAGAACAGGATAATGCCGAGACCTGCCAGCGCACCCTTGTTCGCCCTGAACTTGCGCCATGCACGGCTGTGCGAACGTTGCGCCGCACCGGCGATCGGGACAGTTTGATCGAGGGCCGTCACAGCGCGGCCCTCATACGCGGATTCAGGAGCACGTAAAGAATGTCGGCGATGAGGTTCATGAGGATGAAGCCGACGGCAGTGCACAGAACGACACCCTGAACGACGGCATAGTCGCGGTTGAATACAGCGTCGACAATCAGCTTGCCGAAGCCGGGTATCGTGAAAATCTGTTCCGTCAGAACCGCGCCTGCCAGCAATTCGCCGAACAGCAGCGCACCCAGGGTGATGATTGGCAGCAGCGCGTTGCGGAAACTGTGCTCAAGCACCACCGCGCGCTCGGGAAGGCCTTTTGCACGGGCAGTCCGGATGTAGTCCGAAGTCAGCACGCCGATCATCGCCGAGCGGGTATGGCGCATCAGCGTGGCCGCCAGGCCCGTGCCGAGCACGAAGGATGGCATGAGCATGGTCTTGATGGACTTCACCGGATCGACAAAGATGGATTCATAGCCCGAAGCCGGCAGCCATCCGAGTTGCACGGATACGAGCAAGATCAGCATGATCCCGAGCCAGAAATTGGGTATCGAGAGACCTGACAACGCGACAATGCTGGCGACGTAGTCGAACACCGTGTTCTTGCGCGTCGCCGCCAGAATGCCCATAGGCACCCCCACCAATATGGCGAAGACCATCGACATCACCGCGAGTTGGATCGTTGGCGGCAATTTCTGCGCGATAAGATGGAGCACGGGCTGATTGGTGCGCAACGATATGCCCAGATCGCCCTGCAGCGCGGAACCGAGCCAGGCGACATACTGATACGCTACCGGGTCGTTCAGCCGATATTTCTCGCGCAGATATTCGAGCACCTGCGGATCACGTTCCTCGCCGGCCATCGCCAAAATGGGATCACCCGGCAACAGCTTTTGCAGCGAAAAGACGAATATCGAGATGATCAGCAGGGTCGGCACAGCGACCAGCAGTCGTTTGGCGATAAAGGCGTACATGGGCTTTCCGATCCGGGACGGCCGCGCAGGCGATTTCGCCGCGCGGCCGCTGTCCGTCAGCCGGCGTTCTTGACGCCAACCAGGCGGATCATCCCGTCAGGCGACGGCACGAAACCCGTCACGCTTTTCTTGAAGGCCCAGATCCAGCTCTGATGGCCGAAGTAAATGATCGGCAGTTCATCGTTCAGGATCGCTGTCGCGGCATCGTATTTCTGTTTGCGAACCGCCTCGTCGGTGCTCTGACGCGCCTCGTCGAGCAGTTTGTCGACTTCTGGGTTGCAATATTTCGTGTCGTTGATGCCGCCCTTGCAGGTTACGAACTGGTGAATATTGCCATCCGGGTCGACGCGCCCCGACCAATCGGTTCGGGCAGCTTGGTAATTCCCCGCGGTCTGTTCGTCGAGCAGCGTGGCGAATTCGGTTGTTTTCAGGCTGACGTCAAACCCGGCTTCGGAGACCATCGCCTGTATCATCTGCATCACCTGCATGACGATGGGGCTGTTCGAGGCGCCGAGTTCGACCGGCAGACGGTCGACCCCCGCCTCCTTCATGAGCGCCTTGGCCTTCTCGACATCGCGCCCCAACACCGGAAGGGATTTGTTGAACCATGGGCTACTGGGCGGGAAGGGCTGGTTGCCGGCCACTGCCGTACCCTCAAAAGCGACCTTGGCGATGGCTTCGCGGTCTATCGCCAGCGAAAAGGCCTGACGCAGACGTTTGTCCTTGCCGAGCGGATTGTCGGCGCGCGGACCGTTGCCGACATTGATGTACATCGACATGTAGCCGAGGTTGACCACGTCGGCGTAGGTCAGGTTAGCGTCCGCCTTTGCGGTGCCCGCATCGCTCGGCGCCAGCCGTTCCACAAAATCGAGATCGCCGGATTGCAGATTTGCCAGACGAACGGTCGAGTCCGGGATCGGCAAATAGGTTACCTTGTCGAGGAAGATGTTGTCCTTGTCCCAGTAGTCGGCGAATTTTTCCAAGACGATCTTATCGTTCTGGACACGCTCGACGAATTTGAACGGGCCAGCGCAGACAGGCTTGCTGCCGAAATCGGCGCCGAGTTCTTTCGCCGCGGTGGGCGAAACGATCATGCCCGCGCGATCCGACAACTGGGCGACCAAGGTCGCATCCGCACTCTTCAGAGTGAATTTGACCTCGAGAGGGCCTGTGGCTTCGATCTTTTCTACAGAAGCGAGCTCGCTTTTCCGCCGCGATTCCGGAAGCGTCAAATTTCGCTCGATCGTGGCGACGACCGCGTCGGCATTGAAATCGGTGCCGTCGTGAAACTTTACGCCCTCGCGCAATTTCATGGTCAATTGCTTGCCGTCGTCCGACCATGTCCATTCGGTGGCAAGCTGCGGCACGAGCTTCAGGTCCGGGCTGACATCAACCAGCTTGTCGCACATCGCGGTGTAGACGATGCGCCCCACGAAGGTGCGCGACTGTGCCGGGTCGAGCACATCGGGATCGTCCTGCAGGCCTATCTTCAACTCAGCGGCAAAAGCAGGAAAAGCCAGGACAACTCCGGCAACTACGCTGGCGACAAGTGGCATGGTGATGCGTTTCATATCGAATTCCCCTTTTTGTTGTTTTTCAGGCATTTGACATTTCATCCAAGCAATGGGCGGAGACTGACGCTCCCACGTCCGGTCCGTCCTGATGATCGAGCGAGGTCACACGGACCAAGCTCTCCTGCAACGTCAGCAGATGCCGGCGCATTGCTTCCCCAGCACGCATCGGATCGCGGGCAGCGATGGCGTCAACGATCGCCTTGTGCTGATCGTGACTGACGCGATGTGTGTGGCTGAGCTCGCGGGCGAGCTCGCGGATCGACCGCCACAGATCGTCCTGGCGCACCCGATTGATGACGTCGAATATATTCAGGAAAAACTGGTTGCCGGCACTTTGTGCAATGAGCCTATGCAATGCACCGTCCCAGAGTTCCTGGCCATCGGCATCGACGCTGTTGGAAATCCTGGCAGCGAGATCGTACATGCGCCCGACATCGTCGGCATTGGCGCGTACCGCAGCGAGTTGCGCCAGTTGAGGCTCGACGCGCAAGCGAACCTCCATGATCTCCATGAGGTTGGTGCCGGAAGCGATCGCTTCGAACTGGCTCCAGCTCTGCGGCCTTGGTCCGGCGTAGGTGCCCGAGCCCTGGCGGCGCCACACCATGCCTTCCGCCTCGAGGACATCCAAGGCCCGGCGAACCGCGCGACGGCTTACACCCAGCCTGTCCGAAAGCGCACGCTCGGTGGGAAGGCGGCCATCCGTGCTCAGTTTTTCAGAGCGCAATAGCGCCCTCAATTGCTCCAACGCGAAATTCGAATTGTCTTGAGTTCGATCCATCGAAGTTTAATTGGTTTGGGCCAATTTGATATTGGTTCAATCCATCGCAATTTGATGCTCGCGTCAAGACCGGGGTCGAAACGGTTGACGGGTTTCTAAGGCGTTCCGGAAAACCAGCGGCCGGTCTCATCGGGCGGCATCACCGTCGCCAGAGTTGCAACGGGGTCAAGGGTCAGCCAATCAACTCCCAGACCCACCGGAAAAAGGGACACGCGGCACAACAGCTGGATTCCTTGCCCGTTTCTTCAAGCAATGGACACCATAAAGTGCAGAGGCGGCTCACGTCGTAGCTTACCGCTGCGGGAGTCCTGGTGATTGTTTCCGCTCGTCCGATTCTGGGAGAAAGTGGCGGATGTCCCCGACCGAAACCGTTATCGCAATCGCCATCGAAATGCTTTGCGGGGCGGCGGGCGCACTCGCTGTACGGTGGTGGTGGTCCGGCCTTGGACTTGCCAAGATCACAAGCGTCCTGGCCGGGATGGTCGGAGGTTTTGCCTTGACCTTCGCCGCGGCGCAAATCCCCGGCATTGGTCACCTGGTGGGACACGTTGAAACTGCCGCCGATTCAGTTATGCACGGGATCGGCGGACTTACACCAACCGTGCTGATCGGGGTCGGCGTGTCGGGGCTGCTCGGCGGCGCCATCCTGACGGCCGTTCTCGGCCTAATCCGGAACGGCTCTAAGGGTTGATTATCGGAGCCGGTTACCGTCGCCCGTTCCCAACCTACTACCGACGGTCTTTCACTTCATCCTCCGGCGCCCCCAACAGCTGGGCAAGCCATTTGGTCGCGGGAGACTGGGCGCAGAAGGTCAGCACGGCGATCGCTATCGGAACTCCGATAAAGGCACCGAACAGCCCCCAGAGGAACATCCACAGGAAGACAGAGAACAGCACGAGAAAGGGCGACATCGCCAACGCCTTGCCCGCCACGCGCGGCTCCACATAACTGCCGATCGCGAACTGGATGAGATTGAGACAGGCAAAAACGAACAGGGCGGAATATAGGGATTCGAACTGCGCCAGCGCGTAGAAGGTCGGCAGCAGCGTTGCGATGAACGGGCCGACGAAGGGGATGAAATTCAAAGTAAAGGCGATGACGCCCCACTCCGCCGCAAGCTGCAGACCGAGCGCCAGGGCAAACACGTAGACCATACCGCCCGTTGCAACACTCATGATCGTCCTGATCCACAAATACCGGCGCAGCTTGGCGGCGGTCTGCTCGCCGCCAGCGATCAAGACGCGCGCGGCCTCGCTGCTGACGATGCCGGGAATCTTGCGTGCCAGCGGGCCGACCTCGAGCAGGCCGAGCAGCACGTAGATCAGCACCACGATCCAGAATGAGATCATCGTATTCAGCCGGGCCGAAACGCCCTGCATCGCTCCCACGATCCAGCGCATGTTGAAGTGCTCGGCCCACAGGCCGGCAACGGCGATCCCATGCGTCTCCAGCCAGGCGGTCGCCTGTTCGTAGAGTCCTTGCAGCCGAGGCGTCTCCGCGATGAGCGAACGTCCGATCCGACCGAAGCCCCATGCGACGACGGACGCGAACACGATGAAGACCAGCACGATCAGTGCTACGACAATGGCCAATGCCAGAAGTTGCGGCAGACGCGTCTGCAGTCGCTCCTGAAGAGGCCAGACGATTGCGATGATGAAGAGAGCACAGGCAACTGGCGCAAAGATCGCATCCGCGAAATAGAGACCGGCCAGCAGTAGAATTGCGCAGATGATGCCTAGCGGCACCGAAACCGTGCGGGCGTTCATTGGTATGGCCGCCGTTGCAGGCAAATACCGGACATCGCTACCTCTGGCCGTTAATTTTCATTTTCAAAGCCAAAGCGATTGCCCGATCGTTAACCGTCAGTTCTATCCAAGCGTGTCGTGCCAGCTCAGAATCGCCAGATCAACGGCACTATGAACACAGCCACGACAAAGAACCAGAGCAGCAACGGTAGACCAAGCTTCCAATAATCGCCGAAGGCGTAACCGCCGGGTCCCATGACCATCAGGTTGGTTGGGGTTGCAATGGGAGTAAGGAAAGCCGCCGCCGCGGCGACCGCCGTGCTCATAAGCACCGGGCGGGGCGAAATACCCATGGTTGCCGCAGCCGCCACCCCGATCGGGATGACGATGAGAGCGGTCGCGGTGTTGCTGATGAGTTGCCCCATTATGGCAGTCAACACGAACAGGCCGGCGAGCAGGGCGATAGGCCCGGCGTCGCCGACAAGCGACACCAACTGCTCCGCCATCAGTTTCGCGGCGCCCGTTTGGACCATGGCGGTGGACAGCGGCATCATCGCTCCGACCAGGATCACCGTCGTCCAATCGATGGCGCGGTAGGATTGCTCGACGCTCATGATCCTCGACAGGACGATCGCTCCGGCAGCGAGCAGGCCGGCTACCGCCGGCGGAACGATGCCCGTGGCGAGGAGCACGACCATCGCCACCAGAATGGCAACGGCCTGGCGGGCACCCGGCCCCATCGGCACCGCCTGACGACGCACCAGTTCGGGCGAATTGACAACCAGGACATCCGGGTCCTGGAGGCGTTGGTCGAGAGCTTTCCACGTTCCCTGCAAGAGCATCGTGTCGCCGGCCTGCAACACAATACCTCCTGCATCACGTGTTGCGTTGGTGGCGGCAATCTCCGCTCCGGCGCGCTGCACCGCAAGGACGATCAGGTCACCGCTCTCGGTGACCATTCCAGGGAAAACGTTCTGGCCGATAAGGCCGGAGCGTGGCGGGATCACCACCTCCGCGAGACCCGAACTGCGGTTGAACAGCGTGCCCTCTCCGTGGCCGGGCGCCGCCGCCTCGCTGAACGCAAGGTGTTTGTCCGCAGCGAACGCGGCGGCCGACTCCGCGTCGCCGCGCAGCAGAAGGTGATCGCCCTCGGCGATGGCAGGTCTGCGCAGGGGGCTGGCCGTTTCGCCCTCCTGAACGGCGACGAGGCGCAGTTCGGGATAGGCGGCCAACTCGATCGCGGATGCGGGCACACCGATAAAGGGCGAACTTGCGCGCACCCGCATCTGGTAGACGCCACTGGCAAGGCCGTATTGTTCGACGAGCGTCTTCGCATGGCGGCTGAAGTCCGCAGGCATGGTCGCGCCATTGCGTTCGGGCAGGAGCCGCTTTCCGAACAATATGATGATCGCCATCGTTCCTGCCAGCAGTGGCAGGCCAACAAGCGCGAATTCGAAGAAGCCGAAGCCGCCCACGCCAGCGTCGCTGCCCGCATCCGAGGCCAAGACGTTCACTGGCGAACCCGTCAGGGCGAGCTTCGAACCGGCATGCGCGGAAAAAACGAGCGGCATGAGCAACTGCGCCGAATTTCGCTTCAGACGGACGGCGATGACGACCACCACCGGCAGGAGTGCTGCAACGGCACCATTGACGCTGATCAGCGCCGTAAGGACCGCGACCATGCTCATCGTTAGCATCAGCAGGCGAGTGCGGCTCTCTTCGCCCGCGCCACGGATCAGAAGCTGCCCAGCCCAGGCGGTGACGCCGGTCACGTCGAGTCCCGCGCTGACAATGAAGAGGGAGGCTATGAAGAGTACCGCGGGATCACCAAAGCCCCCGAGGGCCTGATCAATCGTAAGCACGCCGGTTGCCCACAACGCCGTCGCGGTCGCCATCGCGACAACGACGACAGGCAACCTGTTCCAGACGAAGAGGACGACGACGGCCGCGATGATGATGGCGGTGTATGCTATGGGGCTCAATCGCTTCGTTCCTCACCGGCCCTTGTTCGAGCCACCCAGATTTTATCGCCGACATCCGAACCGACTGCCGCCGGGCCGCGGCATGACTGCTAGTCTTCCAATGTTGCCATAAGTATGCCGAGACGGCAGCCTTTCTCGTACTCGGCAAGGTTCACATATTCCTTGATCGTATGGATCTCGGCCTGGCCCGCACCGATGGTGATGGTGGGGATGCCATGTTTGTCGAGCCAGTTGGCGTCGAGGCCGCCATTCGAGAATAAGGTCTTCGGCTCGATACCGAGAATGCCCAGCGCCTTGATCGCGCGCTTCACTACCGGGCTGTTTTCGTCGAGCTTGAACGGCGGATAGGACGTAACGTGGCTGTATTTGACCTGAGCCGTGTCACCTTCATGGTCGGTGACCGCAGCTTTTGCCTTTGTGAACGCCTCTTCATATCCTTTGGCAATTGCCTTGGCGAACGATGCTTCAGGGCTACGTGCCTCTCCCTTGATGAAGGCGTAGTCGGTGACGACGTTGGTTGCATCGCCTGCAGGCTTTCCGTCCTTTCCGCCAAAAATCCCGACATTGCTGGTTCCGCGGCCGTCAGGCTTGACGACTTTGCCGAACCAGCCCGCGTTCTGCGCCTCCGCCAGGGCAATGGCTCCGACCAGCGTTGCCGATATGCCCTTCTCGGGCGCAACGCCGGCATGAGAAGCACGGCCCTTGATCTCAACTTCCCAGTTTTCCTGCCCAACCGCGCCTATGATCAGGTCCGAAGCGAGCTGGCCATCGACATTGATGCACATGGTCGGGCCGCCGAGTTCGGCGGGATTCAGCTCGCGCGCTCCATGAAGCCCACTCTCCTCCCGTACCGTGAAAAGCAGCGTGATCGGCGGATGCGGCAGTTTGTGCTTGATAAGCGTCTCGGCAAGCACCACCAGAAGGGCAACTCCAGTGCGGGCGTCGCCTCCAAGTGCTGTCGTGCCGTCGGAGACGATGCGATCGCCTTCTTTTCGAGGCTTCGCCCCGGCACACAGCGGCACGGTGTCCAGGTGGGTCGAGAAGAGCAGCCTCGGTCCGTTGCGCGTTCCGGGCAGATCCACGATGAGATTGCCGGTCTCGGTCGGCAATGGGATGCGCGTATTGGCGTCATCGAAGCGGATTGCCGAAGCCGGCACGCCCACGGCTTTCAACGCGTCACTGACGGCCGCCGCGATATTGGCCTCGGAGCCGGTGACGCCCTCGACCGAAAGGAACTGCATCAGGTGCGCTTCCGCACCGGCTACGTCGAGGGGAATAGAGGAGGTGCTCATCATATTCATCCTGTCAGTTGAACGTTGATCGCTTCAGCTTGCCGCACGGACTCTCACAGCCCCCAGGGCAGGCCGAGCATCTGCCAGACCGCGAACAATACCGTCCACAGAACGAACATCCACACGACATAGGGCAGCATCAGCGCCACTACGGTGCCGACGCCAGCGTTCCTGTCGTATCTTTGCATGAAGCCAACGACGAGCGCGAAATAGGCATTCAGCGGGGTGATCGCGTTCATCGGCGAATCGCCGACGCGATAGGCCGCCAGCACCGCCTCCGGCTCGACACCGAGCTTCATCAGAAGCGGGACGAAGACGGGCGCGAAGATCGCCCACTTTGCAATGGCGCCGGTCAGCAGCAGATCGATGATCGCCACCACGACGATGAAGCCGAGCAGCAGCGGCAACGCGCCGATATTGGCCGCCTGCAGGGCACCCGACAGGCTCAGCGCCATCACCGTGCCGATATTGGTATAGGTGAAATAGGCAACGAACTGGCTCAGCACGAAGAACAGGAAGATCGTGCCGCCCATGTTCTTGATCGACTTCTCGATCGCCCCGATGACTTCCGTCAAAGTGCGCAGCGTGCCGGCGCCGATGCCGTAGCACCAGCCGGTCACCAGGAAGATCAGCATGATCAGCGCGATCAGGCCGTTCATGAACGGCGAGTTGCCGATTAATTCGCCGGTATCGGGGTTGCGCAGCGGCCCCCATGACGGGATCGTCAGGAAGCAGAAGACGATGATCAGGCCGATTAGGCCGAGCCCAGCGTAGCGCAGGCCGCGAGATTCCAGCTCGGAGAGCGTTGCGCCCTGTTCGGTGGTCGTGCCTTCGGCTGCCAATGCGGGATCGTAGGCGCCCAGGCGGGGCGCAATCATGCGATCGGTGATGAACGCCACAACCACGGTCAGGAAGATAACCGATACGATCGAGAACCAGATATTCGAGGCGAGTCCGATCGAACTGTCGG
Source organism: Mesorhizobium sp. ZC-5 (assembly GCF_025753855.1). Lineage (GTDB taxonomy): Bacteria > Pseudomonadota > Alphaproteobacteria > Rhizobiales > Rhizobiaceae > Neomesorhizobium. Next base: position 38,398 of record NZ_JAOWPT010000009.1, on the reverse strand, counting down.
GGTCGACGAGACGGGCGGCGTCGTTGGTGAATTCGACGAGGACCGCATCGAGCGGCTTGATCAGCATGTTGACGGTGAAGGCGCCGGCCACGGCGGCAAAGCCCAGAGCCAGGCCCGCGAGCGGATTACGCCCGACCGCCAGGTAGGCGACACCGGCAAGAGGGATCAGCACCAGATAGCCCGCATCCGCAGCGATGCTCGAGAGGATACCGACAAAGGACAGGATGTAGGTGAGCGCCCAGGCCGGAGACACGATCACGAGCTTTCGGATCAGCGCCGTGACCAGCCCCGATTCCTCCGCCACGCCGGCTCCGATCATCGCTGCGATCATCAGTCCGACCGCCGTAAAGCTCATGAAGTTTGGAATGAGCGACGCATACAGGAAGCGTATGCCATCCGCATTCAGTAGACTGCGGATCTCGGTGGTCGCGGTTTCAATCTCATGTGTCTCCGCATTGATGCGCTCGAACGTCACCGCGGCGCCGAAAGCGCTTAACAAAGCTGATAGCGCGATGACGATTGCAATCAGGATCAGAAAGATGACAACCGGGTGGGGAACCATGTTCCCGACTTTCTCGACGCCGTCGAGAAATCTTTGCATCGCCGTTTTTGGGGCCGCATTCACGGTGGACATCTCTGCCTTCCCTTCCAGTTGGACCGGCTGCAGCGCGTCATGGCGCCAGAATCGCCCAGGGCAATGCTCAGATTAAACGACTTTTGAGCTTAACCCTCTATGGCAGCGAGTCATGAGCACAGAATCCAAAGCCTTGGCGCTCTGTCCCGAAATTGGTCGACAATAATGGGAACAGGTCAAAGCCGAAGACTGCAAAGGCCGCTTCTACGACCCGGACAAACCGTGGGGCCTCCACACGCGTCAGGCGTATCTCTTGAGGGCCTGGCAGATGCGTTCCAACTCGCCGCCGATGAGGGAGACGCCAATCGCGCCCAGGCTTACGCACTGGTGACAAAACGTGCCCTGCGCGATGTGTTGCGGCTGCAACTCCGCACCGACGTCGACCTGTTCTACATCAGCAAGCGAAAGCCCGTGGTCGGCGCCGCTGACTCTCGTCTTCCTCGCTAAAACATCAGATTTGGAAGGAAGGTCGACAACCAGGGAACATAGCTGACAAGGATCAGCACCAGGATATTGACGGTGATGAAGGGGCCGATTCCTCTGACCACATCTTCCACCGGCCGATTGAGCGTAGCCGACGTCACTGCCAGATCCAATCCGATGGGCGGCATAATCATTCCGGTACAGACGTTCAACGTCACGACCATACCAAAATGGATGGGATCGATCCCCAAGGCGGTTGCGACGGGGAACAAGGTCGGCAGGAAGATCACCATGATCGAATTCGGATCCAGAAACATCCCACACAATAGGAACAGAACGTTGACCCCCATCATGAACACGACCCAGTTCACGTTGTTTTCTTGGATTAACGCCAGCAATGTCCGGTCAAAGCCCGCGAGCGTGATGAAGTAAGCAAGCAGCGCACCCATGGCGAGCAAGATGAAAATGACGCCGGTTGAGATCGAGCTATCTCGCGCAACAGAGAAGACGTCGCGCCAGGAAAGCGAACGGAAGATAAAAACCTCTACTATGACCGCATAAACGGCGGAAACAGCCGCGGCTTCGGTCGCCGTGAATACTCCGCTGAAAATGCCAACGAGGATAATGACCTGCATCAGCAGGGCCCAGAAGGCGTCGACGAAGGCAGACCAACGTTCGTTCCACGCCAGCCTCGGCGCCCCCGGAATTCCCTGTCGGTAGGCCGTCAGCGCAACAAGCACCATGAACCCCAAGCCGAGCACGATGCCGACTACCATGCCTGCGGCAAAGAGTGCCGCGATCGATGTGCCGGTAAGCCAGCTATAGACGACGAAGGTGATTGAAGGGGGGATTAGGAGCGCACATTCCGCACTTGACGCGATGAGCCCCAGGCTGAAGCGGTCGCTGAAGCCGGACCGCCGTAATTCAGGAAAGGCAACGCGGCCCATGGCTGCGACGGTGGCCGGCGCTGAACCGGCAGCAGCTCCGAACACCATGCAAGTGACGACGGTTGAATGCCCAAGGCCGCCCTGTCTGTGTCCGACCAGCGCGCGAAACAACCCTGCGAGTTGGGCTGCCATACGGCCCCTCGCCATCAGATCCGCGGCGAAGATGAAAAACGGGATCGCCAGCAACGTGACCACCTCCACGCCGCCCACCAGGCGCTGTCCGATGATCAGATCGGGCATGGTAGGATAGAAGAGGTACTTCGTCAGGATTGCTGGAGCGCCGAGAACGAGGAATATCTCGGCGCCAATGGCCAGCAGCATGACCGCAAGAAGAAAAAGCAGGACTACCATGTGACCATTACAGGTGATGCATGGGATCGATCTCGCGCTCGAAGCGATCTGACCAGCCCAGCAGTTCAACAAAATACTGCAGCGCCAGCAGCATGAACCCAACCGGAACGACCCAGTAGAGCCAAGCCACTGAGATGCCGAGTGTCGGGCTTGCCTGGCCGCTGCGGGCGACGAACAACGTGATCTCGAGACCGACCTTCACCATGTACACGCTGATGAGGAGGCCGAGCATGTTGATGGCGGCCTTAGCGATCCTGCGCGTTGGAGATGGCATGCGCGACAGAAGCATTCGCATGCCGATGTGGCGACCCGACTCAAGGCCGAGACCAAGCGCCAGAAAAACGATCCAAACCAGGCCAAACAGTGAGATCTCGTCGATCCAGGCGAGACGGGGAGCAAGTGATGGTATGACCTCGCGCACCAGAACGTTCGCAGTGTAACCGAACGTCATGGATAGCATCAGCAGACCGAGCAATACCCCCTGCAAAGTCTGCACCCGCCTCAGGAGAGCGACGATCCGGCCTCCCATCAGCCGGCGAGCTTCTTGATCTCGGAATCGTAGATCTTCAGCACCTGTTCGCCTTCGACGCCGGCAAGGGCCTGATAGGCATCGCGAGCCTTGGCCACCGTCGCGTCGCGCAGTTTTTTGCGCTCGGCTTCATCCGTAATGCGCACGTTGACATTTGCACCTTTGATGATTTCGAGAGACTTCTCCATCGCCTCTTCCTTCATCTTCTCGACTTCGGGCCGAACCTCATCGAAGGTTTTTGCAATGATCGCCTTGTGACCATCGGGCAGCGTCGTCCACCAAGCTGGATTGAACAGGACGAAATCCTCCATCGCGCCGTGTTCGGTGACTACGAGGTTCTTCTGGACCTCGTGGAATTTCATGGTCGTAATGGTGTCCAGCGGGTTTTCCTGACCATCCACGAGGCCGGTCTGCAGGGATGTGTAGAGCTCACTGAAGTTGATTGCGACCGCAGTCGCGCCGACGGCGGCAAACTGGTCGATCAGAATCTTTGAATCCATGACGCGGAATTTCTGACCTGCCAGATCCTCGAGATTGTCGAGCGGCTTGTTCGATGTCAGGCTCTTGCGTCCATTCGGCCACTCAGTGAGGGCGTGCAGACCGCGGCTGTCGAAGCTGTCAAGCAGGGCTTGGCCAAATGGTCCGTCTCGCAGCTTCTGGGAAATTAGGCGATCCGACGGAAAGAGATAAGGAACGTCGAGGACCGAAACGACGGGATTGAACCCACCAAGAAACGCAGCAGGCTGAACGGTGCATTCAATCGCCCCGAACTGAGTCCCCTCAATCATCTGCCGCGCATTGCCCAACTGTGAAAGCGGATAGATCGTAAATTCCACCTCACCATCCGTACGCTCTTTCACTAGCGCACTGACCTTCTCCAGGCCTTTGTGACGAGGCTGTGTTGGCGCCTCCAGATGCGCGATCTTGGCGGCGTATTTGGCCGCTTGGCCGAAAGCGATATTCGGCATCAGCCCGGCGGCCGCTGCTGTGGCAGCCGATTTCAGAATTTTTCTACGGGATATCATCAGTTCGCCCTCTTATCATTGTCTATTTTTTGAGATTAATCCACAATAAGATTACCGAGTCAATCGTGTCTGCCCGGCCCCCGGCAGACACGCAGTTCAACAGTCAGGGACGAGTTCTGTGATCCCGACCAAGTTGAGCAGCCCTAGATAATCCTCCCACAAATCAGGCTTCAAAGCGGCTACCCGTCTCAAGTGGCTAGCCAACGTTTCGAGAGCATCGCTTGCAACGGAAACGTCCAGCGGCTCGCCATCAAATGTATCGGCAAACCGCCCAGCCATATCGCCAAGAAGCCTGAGGAGCGCTGCGTGACCTTGATGTTCCAACCGCAACGCCGAGGTTCTTCGCTGAAACTCATAAAAGGTCCCGACACCTCCCTTCTGGGTGGCCAACCAATCGCCAAGTTTAGCGAGATCACGCTGCCATCTGGCATCGCTCAGGGGAAGAACGGGTCGGTTGTTACTCATATACGACTCCTAAGTGTTGTCTGGCCTGGCAACTTCCTTAATCGACCATGCGAGCCTTTCGCCGCCGCGAAATGTGACAACGTCGCTTCCACCTATCTCGATCGCGCAATCCACAACATCGTCCGACCGCTCGAGCGTGATTGTGCCAGCATTGAGCGGCAACCCGTAAAACTGCGGACCGTTGACCGTAGCGAAGGCTTCCAACTGATCCAGGGCGTCCTCTTCCTCGAACACCTGCGCGTAGGTCTGAAGTGCGGTCGCGCCACAGAATATGCCTGCAGAACAGCACTCGGCCTGCTTTGCCTCCCGCAGATGCGGGGCAGAGTCGGTGCCCAGGAAGAAGCATGCGTCTCCCGACGTGGCGGCCTTTCTGAGAGCCTGGCGATGGCGTTCACGCTTGGCGACAGGCAGGCAGTAGTAATGGGGGCGCAGGCCGCCTTGGAAGAGCGATGTGCGATTCAGCAAAAGGTGATGCGGCGTTATGGTAGCCGCAAGCCGGGGGGCGTTCTCACGCACGGCTGCGATGCCTTCCTCCGTCGTCACGTGTTCGAGAACAATCTTCAGGCCGGGGTGCCGCCTCATGAGCGGGATCAGGACCTTATCGATGAAGACGCTCTCGCGGTCGAAGATATCGATATCCGGATCAGTCACCTCGCCATGGACGAGGAGCGGCATGCCGATCCTTTCCATTCGCTCCAGCACCGGTGCGATCCTGGCAAGATCCGTGACCCCATGGGCGGCATTTGTCGTGGCCCCCGCTGGATAGAGCTTGCACGCCACCCAGATCTCACGACGAAAACCGTCTTCGACATCGTCCAGCAGCGTCGCATCCGTGAGATAGCACGTCATCAACGGCTGGAAATCCAAGCCTGCCGGCCTCGCCATCAGTATCCTCTCCCGGTAAGCCTCGGCGGCGGCGGTGGTAACGATCGGCGGCATAAGGTTGGGCATGACGATTGCGCGAGCGAACTGTGCGGTTGTGAAGGGCAGGATCGCTTTCATCATGTCGCCGTCGCGCAGGTGAACATGCCAGTCGTCGGGGCGCCTCATCGTGAGGCTCCGGATGGCCGGTATCTCAAGCTGGCCGAAGATGCTTTCCGGGCTCATTGCATCGCTGCCTCGCGGATTGCTGCGTGCATCACATCCACACCAGCGATCAGGTCCGATATTTCCATCGCTTCGCGCGGGTTGTGGGAACCATTCTGGTTGCGCACAAAGATCATGGCGCTAGGAACACCGGCGTTCGCGAACACCGCCGCGTCATGGCCGGCACCGCTCGGAATGGTTTCCGACGGCAGACCGAGTGCTGCTGCCGCCGTGGTTAACCGCTCCACCCAACCCTTGTCCATCGCTGCCCCGGCCGCCTCGACCCTTTCGTCAAAGCGAAATGCAACACCGCGCTCCTTGGAGACAGCGGCGCACTCGGACAAAAACAGATTGTAAGCCGCCTCCAAGGTGGCCCTGCTCTGGCTGCGTATCTCGAACGCAAATCGGACGATCTCGGGAATACGGGCTATGGCGTTCACCTCCGAGTCGGTTGATACGATGCCGGAGGTGAGCACGAGGTCATGACCGCGTTCGAGTAGCGTACGCCAATGCGAATCAAGATTCGCGATCAGATCGCACATGCCAAAGACTGCATCATGACGTAGCCAGCGCGGCACCGCGCCCGAATGGCCCGCCTCGCCGACGCACTCGACCGCGCGGTGCCGGATATTGCCGCGAATGCCAGTTACGATGCCAACGGGCAGATTGCGTGCGATGAGGACCGGGCCCTGTTCGATATGGAGCTCGATCCAGGCAGCGATCGAACTTGGCTCGAGAAGGGCTTCCCCACGGGCGATTCTGTCGACTTCAACGCCGACCGTGCGCATACAGTCCCCGAGCAAACGACTATCATTCTGCGCCGCGATCCGCAGGTCGGAAGGCTTTAGCGCTCCAAACAGGCAGCTCGAGCCGAGATAAGGTTTGCCAAACCGGGCACTCTCCTCGCCGCGAAGAGCAAACAGTTTAACGGTCCGGCGCGGGCGGATGTTCTCCTGCTTCATCCGGGCGAGCACCATGAGTGCGGCCACGACGCCGGCGGCGCCGTCATAATTTCCTCCCTGCGGCACCGAATCGAGATGGGAACCGCATGCAATGAACGGCAGGTTTTCGTTCGTACCGGGCAACGTGGCAACGAGATTGGCGGCAGCGTCCCGCTCGGTGGTCAGCCCTATCTGCAAAGCTTCGGCCTCAATGATGTCCAGCGCTTCGGATTCCTTGTCACTGTAGGCAAGCCGGCTGATGCCAATACCGTCGAATGCCGAGCGCTTCAGTCGTTCGAACAACTGCGTAAGCCTGGCGAATTCTGCCGGCCTGGCGTGCGGCTCGCGGATTGCGGACGCGGTCATTGCGCCGGCTCCATCCAGGCCATGTCCGGCTCGTCGCTCTCCTCCACGACCAGTCCGCCAACGAGATCACTTGCTCTCGGGATGTCCCGGTGCAGACAGAACTGCTTTATTCCATCGATTATCCGAACCATGGCATCAGGCTGGATGAATGTGGCGGTACCCACCTGCACCGCTGTCGCGCCAGCCAGCATAAATTCCGCCGCATCCTTGGCAGTGGCGATGCCGCCGCATCCTATGACCGGTATCGCGACAACCTTTGCGCACTGATAGACTTGTCGAAGGATGATCGGCTTCACTGCCGGCCCTGACAGGCCTCCCAGAATGTTGCCGAGGCTTGGCCTGAAGGTCTTCAGGTCGATTGCCATCGCAAGGATCGTGTTCGCGACCACCAGGGCGTTCGCTCCTGCCCTTTCGGCTGAACGAGCGACAGCAGCGATATCGCCGGTATTGGGTGTGAGTTTCACCCATAGCGGAAGTCCGGTTGAGCTCCTTAACGCCGACGTCACGCGCTCCGTCGATTCCGGTGTCATCGCAAAAGCTTTCCCATCCTCTTCGATATTGGGGCAGGAGATGTTCGCTTCGATGGCGGCAACACCAGGGATGGAGACTGCCCTGGCAAGGTTGGCGAAACCCTCCACGGTCGGAGCCGAAATGCTGACAACAAGCGGCGTGGAATAGCGCGCGTAAAGCGGCAGCATATGTTCCACAAAGTGATCGAGCCCCTTTGACGGAATCCCGATCGAGTTGATCAGCCCGCTAGGCTGCTCGACAACCCTGGGCAGCGGGTTGCCCGTTCGCAGTTCGTGCGTAATGGTCTTTGTGACAAGCGCACCCAGCTTCTCGAAGTCGACGACATTATCGAGGCCTTCAGCGAATGTGCCTGATGCCGGCATGACCGGGTTGCGTAACCTCAGCGTTCCGACAGTGACGGACAGGTCGACGCTCACGGCATAGCCTCCGCGAGGTCGAAGACCGGGCCGTCCCAGCAGACGCGGCGGCTGACGATGTCACCGTTCATGTTGAAGTCGCGCACGCAGCAATGGCAAAGCCCGATACCGCAGGCCATCTGCTGCTCCATCGCGATCTGACCGACGAGGCCGAATTCCGCTGCGAGCCGCTGCAGGACCCGCATCAGGCGGCTGGAGCCGCAGGTGAAAAAGGCATCGCAGCCCCGGCCGGCGATCAGCCCGCGAAGGATCTTCTCGACGTTCGCTGGACCGCTGGTGGCTTCTGAATCCGTCACGCCAACGACATCGGCGCCGCAGTTCCGAAACAGATCGGCGGAAACCAAAAGGTCCGGGCGTCGCGCGCTCAGGATCGCGGTGACATGAATGCCGGCTTGGGCGGCCATTGATGCGAGCGGTGCCAGTGTCGCCAGCCCGGCTCCGCGGCCGACAAGCGCGATGCTGCGCCATGACAGGTCGAGTTTGAAACCGACACCGAGAGGGCCGAAGATATCGAGAGGATCGCCCTGAACCAGGGTTTCAAGTCCGCGCGTGCCTGCCCCAGTCACCTTGTACAGGAATTCGACTTCCGGCGGTGCCTTTCGCATTCCGTACACGCTCATGGGCCGGCGCAAAAACGGCTTTTCGCCGGCAGATTCCGGACAAAGAAGCTGGAAGAATTGGCCCGGCTCGGCCGAGGCGGCGAGCGCGCTGCAGGACATCACCAGCCGCCGATATTCACCGTTGACTGCCTTGTTGCTGAGCACAACAGCAGTTTCGGTCGAGACAGTGGGCCGCCAGTCCTCTTGTGCATCGTGGTTAGTCAGCGTCAAATTCTGGAGCATCCTGCGACCGTCGCGAAAAAAGACAGCCTTACACAAGGCAATCTCAATTGCAAGACTTAGTCTCTTTTTTGCGACAGTTGTCGCAATGATGAGGATTTGAATCGAAACGGGCATCTTTTACGGTGGAGAATTCTGTACCGCGGGATAACAAGGATTGACGAGCAGGCCCATCACCGACAGAAGGGGCCGTTTGCATCCGACAAGCGCCCAAACTCGACACCACCATGCCGGTGGTCGCCGACGCACACCTGGTGGAGAACGACCGATGCCCAGCCTCTATACGCCTGTCGACAAAGAGACGATCGCCAAGGAGGCAGCCAAGATGCTGCTCGAAATCAAGGCCGTCCACTTCTATGACGAGAAGCCATTTTTCTTCACATCCGGCTGGGCGAGCCCGGTCTACATCGATTGCCGAAAGATCATTTCCTACCCGCGGCTGAGATCATCGCTGATCGACTTTGCGGCTGCCACCATTGTGCGGGACATCGGCTATGAATCTATCGACAGCGTCGCGGGAGGTGAAACCGCTGGCATCCCGTTCGCCGCCTGGATTTCCGATCGGCTTATGCTGCCGATGCAATATGTAAGGAAAAAGGCCAAGGGGTTTGGCCGCAACGCCCAGATCGAGGGCGAAGTCGCAGCTGGCGCACGCACCCTGCTGGTCGAGGACCTGGCCACCGACGGACGTAGCAAGATCAATTTCTGCCAAGCTCTACGCAACGCAGGCGCCAACGTCGACCATTGCTTCGTACTGTTCTACTACGACATCTTCCCCAAGAGCCGCGAACTGATGGACGAGCTTGGCGTTCACCTCCATTATCTTACCACGTGGTGGCATGTACTGGAGGTCGCGAAATCGAGCGGTCACTTCGAGCCGAAGATTCTGGCTGAGGTTGAGCAGTTTCTCAACGAACCTGCCAAATGGTCAGCTGCCCATGGCGGAATTTCGGATTTCGGCAACGAAGCCTGAGTGGACAGCTTAGGCTGTCCTTGAACTCCGTCGCTTGGTCGACCTAGCCGTAGCGGCAATGCCTGATCGATCCAGCACGGTGTGCAACAGGGTGGCGGCTTCCCTGCCCTTGCGCGCACGTCGCCACAAATTCTCGACGAGTGTCTCGTAGAGCCGCACCGGCTCGATGTCGGCAGTCATCATCGCGACGCCCGAGCGGATATTGGGCAGATCGCCGCCTAGACGGAATGGACTGACGCCCAGATAGGTCTTATCCGCGGTGCGGAACAGCTGGAAGGCGGTATTCGGAAGAACCTCCTCGATCAATCCGATCTGAATGCCCATCGGCTCGCTTTCAATCAAAGTGATCAGGTGCTCTACCTCGAGGCGGGCGGCCTTGCGACGCTCGCCAAGTTCTGTGCCGGACAAGTCGAACCGGCCAACGATTCCAAGTTTCAGCCAGCGCTCGATCTCCAGCAAATTGACGAAATTCACGACGCTCAACCGCCGCCGCTGGCTTGCTTGCTTGCGCTCGTCAAGGATGGAAATGATGGTGTCTATCTCCTGCTCAGCGCTCTTGGCAGAGATGTGGGGGGGCAGGGATTCCAGAAGCGTCCGCTTGAGGTATTTCGGAAACGCGTCCGAGGTCAGCAGGTAGGACAAGGGAGGGAAATGCGCCACCACCTGGTCAGCTTCACCCTCGACCTGACGCATGCGCTCGAAATAGCTGATCGGATTGGCATAATATTCCACGCCCGCACCAAGCAGGGACGCCACGGTCGTATTGAGCACATTGGCCAGCCTTTCGAGCGTCTCGATCTTGACCACGCCGCCGGTTTCGATGCGATAGACTGCGGCGCGCGAGATACCCAACTCGTCGGCGATCGCATCCGCGGTGAGGTCCCGACCCATTCTGTATGCTTTCAGACGTCGACCGATTTCCTCGAACTGGCTTGTCATCGTAGCTCTCCGGCGCGGTTAACCGTCTCATTATTTAGACGATTATCGCAGTTGCAGAAGTATGCAAAGTGCCGTGCGGACTCCTATTCGAGCAAAAGGCGATCGCGCGCAACGGCGCTTTCATGCCATCTCAACATTCTGCGCTCTGCCTGATCGACAGCCAGGAAGAGCCCATAGCCAAGCAATGACAACAGAAGAACGCTGACAAGCACGAGCCCGATGTCGGCGGTTTCTTGCCCAAGGCTGAGCAGATAGCCAAGCCCGGCGCGTGCGCCCATGAGTTCGCCGATGACTGCCGCAGTGACAGCCAGCGTGACGCCTACTTTCATGCCTGTGAACAGCAGTGGCAGCGATTGCGGGAGTTCGATCCGCCAGAGCCGCCTCCATCCATTCAAGCGCAGTATCTTCGCCAGCGCGAGCATATTGGGGTCGATCGAGCGCAACGCGCTCAGCATGTTGGACAGCACTGGGAAGAAGGTGACAATGGCCACCAGAACGATCTTCGGCGACGCCCCGAGCCCTAGCCAGAGCAGGAGCAGCGGAGCAATAGCGATCTTGGGGGCCGTCTGGACAAAAATAATGACAGGATCGAGAACAATTTCGAACATTGGCAGCCGGACGAACAGTACCGCGATTGCGATGCCAGCCGCCGTCCCGATGACAAATCCGATCACGATCTCCATCAATGTTACTGGAATGTGGCTAAACAGGCCTGCCTGCGTTGTCAGGAACCAGAATTTCGCTGCGAGTGCCGGAGGCGACGGCACGAGATATTCCGGTACTCCGAGCAGTGCCACCGCCAGCCACCACAGTGCAACAAATATCGCGAATGAAATGACGGCGCGCATCCGGTGTCTCCGGGCGCTCCGGTCTTGAGATCGGAGCGCCATGCAAATCAGAGGTCTGAGGGCTTTTCGACCACGAGGTCGGCGGCCGGAAACGATTCCGGTATTGCTTTGTATTCGGCGGCGACATCGATCGTCTTCTGCCACGATTCGACATTTCCGTAGCCGAACCCGTTCTTCTCGGTATCTGTGCTCTGCCAGAGGGTCTTAATGAAGACCTCCTTGATGATTTCGGTTACCACCTTCTCCTGCGGCGCAAAGGTTGGCGCGTAGTCCCTTATCGCCATCTGGACTTCCTTTCCGGCATCACCCTCGACAATATGCTTCAGCGCCTTGTCGAGGGCGGTGACAAAACCCTTCACTTGCTGGGAATTAGAGGCGAGATAATCTTCCGAAGTGACGAGCACGTTACCGTGGCTCGGAAGAAAATCGTCTGCGGCGATCATACCAACGTCCAAGCCTTCGGCCTTCAACGCATAGTAGCGTAGCATCGAGAAGACGATGGCATCCACCTGGTCGGACTTCAGCGCATCGAGGATCGCCCCGGTTCCAACGATCTCGACTTTCACATCATCAATCGACTTGCCGGCCTGGCTCATCATGACCTGAAGCTGGATATAGTTCGGGCTTCCATAGCTGGTCACGGCCACCTTCTTGCCGACGAGGTCGGCCGGAGACTTGATGCCGCTTGCATCCTTGAACAGCACTGCACCGATCCCGCGCTGATAAGTCGAGTGGACAACCTTCACGGGAATGCCGTTGGCGCGGGCAGAGATGACCGCATCACCGTTCGGAAAGCCAAACTGGACATTTCCTGCCGCGACATTGTTCAGGATGTCGGCGGCATTGGCATAGAGGAATTCAACCTCCAATCCCTGTTCCTTGAAGTAGCCTTCCTTCTGGGCGACGTACAACGGCAGATAATAGGGTACTGCCGCGCCGTCGATCTGTATGGTCACCTTCTCGTCGGCCCTGGCGGTGATGGCGCCAACGAACAACGTCATCATTAGCAGCGGGACGATCCATACTACGTTGAGCCTTCCGTGGATCTGCATGACTTTCTCCTCTGTCGGTTTGTTATGGGTTCGGCGCCTTGATCAGGTGCGCCGCACTTTGCGCACCGATGCTGATTAGGTCGTGCTGTGTCTTCTCATAATCTTCGAGCCAGCCATCGCTTCGCCGATGCGCATGAACCGCAAGAACCGCCCCGGCCCGTACGCCGCAGACCGCAGCAACTGCGAGGATCACCTCGGACTCCATCTCAACGGCATCGGCACCCGCGGCCGCGAACTCGTCCAGCAGGGACGAATTTCCCTGCCCTGCTGCGAAAACCGGCCGGCCCTGCGCGCGGTAATAGCCGTCCGCCGTCAGGCACCGGCCGCGCCGGGCCGGAACTCCAAGAAAGCCGCATGCCTGAACCAGGGCTTCACTGATCTCGGTGTCGGCGCAGACCGGCATATCCGCATCCGGCGCATAGATAGCGGCTACGCCACTGTTGCGTACTGCCTCATCGATGATGAGAAAATCCCCGAGAGCGAGATCTTCCGACAACGCGCCGCAACCGCCAGTGCGGATCAGGAATTTCGCCCCCATGCCGGCAAGTTCGACCGTGGCGATTTCTGCCGATGCCCCGCCAATGCCCGTGGAGCAGACGCCTATGAGAACATCGCCAAGATAACCGCAGCCCATGCGGAACTCCCGATTCTGGCCCACGATGACGAAGTCGTGGAGCACCGAGGATGCGAAGTCGACGCGTGCGGGATCGCCGGGCAGCAGAAACGCTTTCGGCACCGTCTCTGGACGCGGCAGATGTGGAGGCCGCCCCCCGCGCCACGGCCAAGCTGCGGATCTGTCCATCATCGCCATGAAAGCAGCCATTTCTCCAGTCCGGCCACAGTCTGGTAGATAAGAATCCCAAGAAGCGATGTGATCAGGACCATCGCGAAGAGCATCGGCGCTTTATAGGTTGTACCGGCGAACACCATGAGATAGCCGAGCCCCTGGGCGCCAGACAGCCATTCGGCAAGGATCGCGCCAATCGTTGCCTGCACCGCGCCTACCTTCAATCCAGCGAAAATCTCCGGAACTGCCGAAGGCAACTCGATCCGCACCAAGCGATCCCGCTTTGAGAGATTGAGGACGTCACCGAGGAACCCGAAATTGACTGGTACGGAGCGAAGTCCGAGGATCGTGCCTGCCATGACGGGGAAGAAGACCAAGGATACGACGAGCACGATCTGGGAGGTAAGCCCGAGGCCGAACCAGAGAATGAACAGGGGCGCCAGGGCGATCTTGGGAGCCGTCTGGAAGAAGAACAGATACGGTCCCACAATCCGCTCGAGGCGTGGGCTCTTGCCAAGCACGAAGCCGAGCGCGAAACCAAGGGCTGATCCAATGCCGAAACCGGCCGCAATGATACCGAGCGTGTGTGCCAAATGCGGCCAGATCGTCCCGTCGCGGAAAAGTGCAAAAGACGCCCACCAAACATCCGACGGGGCCGGAAGCACGAAACGGGGAACGTCGAAAAGACGAACGTAACTCCACCATATCGCAATGAGCAGCAACGGCGTTGCAAGCATGAAGAGCGCACGCAGTGAACGAGTGCTCATCTCAGTTCCCGCCGCAGAAGAGACAGCCAACGGTGGAAATCGGGGGTGTCCTTGAGCATCTCGCTGCGGTCGGAGCCAAGATCGAGCGTGTGGAGCGCGCTGATCCGGCCGGGGCGGGGGGACATGACAGCGACGCGGTCGGATAGATAAACCGCTTCGTCGATCGAATGCGTGACGAAGACGACCGTGGCGGATGTCTCGGCCTTGATCCGGAGCAACTCATCGTTCATCCGGTCCCGGGTCAGAAGATCGAGAGCGCCGAATGGTTCGTCCATGAGCACCAGTCGGGGGCGATAGACCAGAGCGCGAGCAATCGAAGCCCTCTGGCGCATGCCTCCCGAGAGTTCCTTGGGAAGAGCTCTGCCGAAGTCCTTTAACCCGACCAGTGCCAGCATGTCTGTTGCGCGTGCGTTCGCCTCGGCCCTGGCGACGCCGAACACGTCGAGCGGAAAGCGCACGTTGTCGTGGATGCTAAGCCAGGGAAGAAGAACCGGCTCCTGGAAAACGAAGCCGATATCCGTTCCCCGCGACGGCGCACCGTCCCGCCAGCGGATCGTTCCATCGGTTGGTTCCTCGAGTCCGGCGAGCAACCTGAGCAGCGTCGACTTGCCGCAGCCGGACGGACCGATCAAGCTGAGGAATTCGCCGTAGTGCACGTCGAGTGTCACCGGCGAGAGAGCCTCGACCTTCGAGCCTTCTCGCGTTCGATAGACTTTCGTCAGCGAATCCACGCCAACAAGAGCCGATGGTTCAGATTGCTGTTTCAAATTTCTTGACTGCACGCCGATTTGTCTCATTATTGAGACATCAAACTTGCAAGTATTCCGGCCGGAGTCAAACGGAAACGGATGCGACCGCCCGGTGCTGTCACCTTGTTTGACTCTGCCCTGCACGGGACGATCGATCAACTATCGACGGCGGCTGTGTCAGCGCTGGACGTAACGGCTCATTCCCTGCAACGATCGAAACATTCTTGCCGAAACAACGTGACAGCTCCAGAGAAACGCCTCAACGGCGGCGCAAACCGCCACCTCCCCCAAAATTGCCACCACCGTGAAACTCGGGGATGCGTCTGACCGGCGAACGTTCCATCGTGCGGCGTTCGAGCGCCCGCTGATTGCCGATCTGGCGACCTGCCCGATCGATACCCAGATGTTCGGGCGCCTGCTGGCGAGCCCGCGCTTCGTTGCGTTGCGGCAATATTTGGCTTGTCTCGGGCCGTTCATTGGCCTTGTTGGCGGCATCGGGGCGATTGTCGGTAAAATGCCCGCCGGTCTTCTTGAGGTTGTCGTTCGAGGGGCTTTCGACCGGCGACCAATCGCCGCCGTTGTGCCTCTGCCACTGGTCATCCTGGCGGCGGTAGACGTTGCCGTCGCGACCGGCATAGATGTCGCCGCCCTTGCCCTGCGTGACGAAGCCGTGGTCCCCGTCCGAGGTGCGCCAGCGGACGCCTTCGCCGCCCGCGGTAGTCATTCCGCCACGGACGCGCGCCCAGTCGGAGCCATGCTTGACCCCCGCCGTGCCCCACGAGCCATAGACATTGTGACCCCCGCGAGCCACCGCGGCGTTGCCGGTGCGCGGGTTGTAGGCGGCAATGAAGCCGCGCTCGCCTCGTGGGCCTTCCGCGACGCCGCCGCGAATATAGGTTCCGGTGCGTGGGTTGTAGGCAGCGCCGCCGGCCACCCCGCGATAGGGGCCGTAGGCATAACCGTAGCGGCCAAACGTGCCGCGGACCGGATTGTAGAAAGCGCCGACGCCGTAGGTCACCGGTCGTGGATAATAAGGCCAGTATCCGTGATGCCAGCCATAGTCCCAATAGTCGACATAATTCCAGCCGGTGCCATAGACGAGCGCATCCCAGGCAAGATAGGCGCCCAGGTAGCCCATCGTGTAGCCCAACCAGACGGCATCCTTCTCGGTCCTGTAAACGCGAACGTAGGTGACATTGTAGACGGGCGAAGACGGCGGGATCTTGTAGACCTCGTCAGGTACGGCGGTCGCCACTACGAACGGACCAGCGGGAGAGCCCCCGACAAACCAGACGCCGTCCTTCAGAACATAATATTTGGCTCCGACCTGGATGACCTGTTCATTGGTGTTGACCGCATAGCGCAGCGAGGTGTCCTCGATCGGTTCGAATTTGGGGGCGCCGCTGTAGACGACATCGACCTTGACCGAACCATCCGTCGAGACACGTGCCATCTCCGGGATACTCGCCTTCAGACGGGCTTCGGCGTTCTCCGACGTTCCCGGGACTGACGAGCGGACGGTGTAATACGGGGCATCCTCAGGGATATTCTGGAAATCCTCGGGCAAGTTTGGCGTCGCGAAGACCCATGGGCCGTCAAGCGAGGCGGATGAAAACCAGCGCCCAGAGAGAAGCGTGTACCATTTTCCGTCCGCCTTCCGGTAGAAAACGTCGCTTTCGCTATTGGACGCCCATTCGAGATCCGTGCCCGGGACCGGCTTCAGGACCGGCTCGCCGTCGAATTGGATGAGTTCGGCCGGCCTGTCCGAATAGATCACTTCCGGCGTCTTGCCTCCTTCCGGAACCGTAGGCGGAATGGCTGCCCGGGCATCTTTCCAGTTCTCGTCGTCCGGCAGTTTCGAAAATGCGTTGGGCAGGTTCATGACAGGCTGCCACGCGGCGTCGAGGCTCTTTGCTGTCAGCCAGGATTTTTCGTCGCGCAGGTAATAGCTGCCCTCGGCGTCGAGCTTGAAGAGGTCCCAGTTAGTGTTCACCACGAAGGATAGCCCTTCGACACCCTTGACCGGAGCGGCGACTGCCTTCCCGTCGGTCTGGACCAGGATCGCTGCGGTCTTGCTGACGAAAATCGGGGGCGGATCGGATTTCAGCCCCGAGACGTCATTCATCCGCTTGTAGTCGGCCAGGCTTGCGGTCATCCTTTCCTCGGTCAGCGTGATGGGTCCGGTCGGCAGCAGCTTGCCGACATCGAGCGCAAGATCGGTGATCTGGTTTCGGTCCAGCGCCGAGAAATTCAATTCGGTGGTCTTAATATTGCTGACGACGACCTCGCCGGATTGCTTGTCGACAACGGTGTCTCCGGTCAGGCCGATGACGCCGAAGATGGGCTTGCTGTCTTTAGCCGTCTTGTATTCCGTCGCAACCAGGGCCGTCAGGGCCATGAAATTTTTCCAGTCCGTGACCTGCGGTTGATAAAGAACGATCTCAGCGCCTTCGTCGGTGGTATAGCTCCGGGGCCAGCCTGGCCTCTCCGTATCGGCCTCGCTCAGATATTTGCCGCTGACGAAGCCGTTTTTGCCGCCGTAAGCGATGGCGCACCAAGTGCCGCCGGCGTCGCATTCGCTGAGTTCGACCTGCGAGCCATTGGGAATGGTGCCCAGACTCTTGTAGCTGGTGCCCGGCCCTTCCCGAAAGTTGACGTTTTCGGTCGTGACTGCGGCACCGGCCCATGCCGGGGTGGCAGCGACCGTTACCGTGAACAACAAGACACCCAGTTTGTTCATATCCATGGCTTTCGGCTTTGTTGGTCCTCAGCGGCCGTGTTGTACGGCCACTGCGAGCTTTAATGACAGCTTCGAGCGGGTCAGTGGGACAGTCACCAAACACCCTGAGCCGCCATACGCAATTTCCAACGCATCCTTGCGCCTGGAGGAAACCGGCGGCGAGTACGTTACCGTAACATTTGCAGAGGGCAGAAGCAGCTAAGCTTGCCATCCAGCGCCGTGGTTGAAGACGCTGGCATGGCCAGTCGACGCGCCCGACAGCGGCATCATGGATTCATAGGCAGCCTGCGCATCCGGCACGTTCAAGGCGTTCACATTGGATGAGCGTCATGGCAAGCCGTGGCGGCGCGCCATCTGTCCTGGGCTCGCGCGCCGAGCGTGAATTCGGCCGGCGATCCGGTCTTTATGTCGGCATTGCAGATGAAGACCCCGTATGGGCAGCCCGGAGGACGATCTGGGTCGGCGAGCAGCAGGCTAGCGTCTCGGCATTCTGCATGACAACCCGGCAGAACGGTTCAAGGCGGGCTGTCAAAGCGGCGACTGACGACTAACCCGGGACGCAATGGTGATGTGTAGAGATCCGGCCTGGGACGCGCAGTTCCACGTCGAGGTCAACCAATTGGGTCATACAGATTTGCCGCCGCGGAAATAGCTTTCCTTGACGGGAACGACGAAGCCACCAATGTACGGAGGTGATCCTGCCCGCAAGGAATTTTGCTTATGACAGCCTCGATATGTGACATTCCGTTCAACTGCGCCGACGGCTTGACCATAAGCCTTGGTGAATGTGCCGACGAGGTACCGCTAATCGTCAACGTCGCCTCCAAATGCGGCTTCACCAAGCAGTATGATGGGTTGGAGGCGCTCGACCGGTCGTATCGCGACCGGGGCCTCATGGTGCTCGGTTTTCCGGCCAATGACTTCGCCGATCAGGAACCTGGCACAGATGCCGAAATCCAAGAATTCTGCCGGCTGACCTATGGTGTCGAACTCCCGGTGTTCGCCAAGACCGCGGTGACGGACCCCTGAAGCACCCGCTCTAGCGGCGACCCGCCAGTCGTTCCGGCCGCCCAGACTTCCACAGGACAGAAAGACCCAGCCCGATGATGAACCTCGCCCGTTATCCCCGCGTCACACTCGGCCACCTGCCGACGCCTCTCGAAAAGCTCGACAATTTGACGAAGGAACTGAACGGCCCGGAAATCTGGATCAAGCGCGACGACTGCACCGGCCTTTCGACCGGTGGCAACAAGACGCGCAAGCTGGAGTTTCTGATGGCGGAAGCCATCGCCGAGGGTGCGGACACCGTCATTACGCAAGGTGCCACGCAGTCGAATCATGCGCGCCAGACCGCGGCGGCGGCGGCGAAGCTTGGGCTCGCCTGCCATCTCCTGTTGGAGGATCGCACCGGCAAGACCGACTTCGATTACAAGGAGAATGGCAACGTACTGCTCGACCGCCTGCACGGTGCGAAGCTGGAACGCTCTCCGGCCAATCCCGACATGAATGGCGAAATGGAAAAGCTCGCGGAGCGGCTGCGCGCCGAAGGCCACAAGGTTTACACGATACCGGGCGGTGGCTCGAACCCGACCGGCGCGCTGGGTTATGTCAACGCCGCCATCGAGCTGATCTACCAGGCGAACACCATAGGCCTCAAGATCGACCACGTCGTGCATGCCACCGGTAGTGCCGGAACCCAGGCCGGACTGGTAGCCGGCTTGGCCGGCATCAACAGCGGCGTGCCGGTGCTCGGCATCGGCGTGCGCGCGCCGAAAGCCAAGCAGGAAGAGAACGTGTTCGCGCTGGCCTCGCGGACCGCCGAGAAACTTGGCATTCCCGGCACCGTCAAGCGCGCGGACATCGTCGCCAATTGCGACTACATCGGTGAAGGCTACGGATTCCCCGCCGCAAACACGATCGAGGCAATCCGCACTCTGGCGCGCACCGATGCCATTCTGCTCGACCCGGTCTATTCCGGCAAAGGCATGGCCGGACTGATCGATCTGGTGAAGAAGGGTTTCTTCAAAAAGGGCGAGACGATCGTTTTCCTCCATACCGGCGGATCGGCCGGGCTGTTCGGCTACCCGACGGATTTCCTGACCAACGCTTGACAGGCATTGAGGAACATGAGCTCCCATTTCCCGCCTGCCCATCCAGTCGTCGGTATACTCGGCGGCATGGGGCCGGCGGCAACAATCGATCTGATGCGTCGCGTCATGGAAGCGACACCGGCCATCGACGACGCCGATCACATCCATATGCTCATCGACCAGAACCCGAAGGTTCCGTCGCGCATCCAGGCCCTGATCGAACGCACCGGCCCGAGCCCCGTGGACGAACTGGTGCGCATGGCCAGAAACCTGGAAGCGGCGGGCGCCACCTTGCTTGCAATCGCCTGCAATACCGCCCATGCGTATGCCGGCGACATCGAGGCGTCCATCACCATCCCCTTGCTCGACATGGTCACGCTCACCGCCGGAGAAACCGCAAGCAGACCGTTGAAGCATCGGCGCGTTGGCATGCTGGCCTCCACGGCCGTCCTTCAGCTTGGGCTCTATGAGCGCGCTTTCGAAGCTTATGGTATCGAAACGCGCTATCCTCGGCGCGCGGAGCAGGAACAGGTCCTGCGCCTCATCAAGGCGGTCAAGGCCGGTCGCGATCTGGATTTGCACGATGACTTCAATCGTCTTGCCCGGCAGCTTCTGTCCGTCGATCTCGACCTGCTGGTCGTCGCCTGCACCGAACTTTCCCTGCTCGTCAACGGTTTAGACGCCGATATCGAAGTGATTGATTCCCTCGACGTGCTCGTCTCGGCGATCGCACGGCAGGCTTCGACACAGGCCGGCTGAGGAATGGCATGGAGCCGTGGACACCTGCGCAAGAGCCAGGCAACTGCCCGGCTCTTGCGCACTCTCTTGGCTATTCGCCGGACCAGCCGATACGGTTGACGAAGATGTTCTCGTTCGGCGTCGGCGTGAATTCGACGCCCTTGGCAGCGCCGTAGATCACCGAGGCCTGGTAGAGCGGGATCACGTAGTTCTGCTTCGCCACGATCTCGTGCACGGTCTTGTACAATGCGATGCGCTTGTCCGTGTCGATCGTCGAGCGGGCCGCGTCGAGCGCCTTGTCGACCTCGGCGTCCTTGATGTTGGCCCAGCCGCTGGAAGAATGCAGGATCGGGTACATGATGCCGTCCGCGTCCTGGCAACCGCACGACCAGCGGCTGAAGGCCGACTGGGGAATGCTGTCCGGCCCCGATTGCATGCGCTGCAGCCAATTGCCCATGTCTGTCATCTCGATCTTGGGGTTAAGGCCGACATCGGCGAGCATTTGCTGGATCGCCTGGACGACGCGCTGGTCGTAGACGGGCGCGGTCAAGATGGAGAACTCCAGCTTGGCCTTGTCGCCAACCTCGGCGACGAGTTCCTTGGCTTTTGCCAGGTCATAGGCCGGAGCCTCGATCCCCTCCACCCAGCCGACATGCGCTGGAGAGGAGAGTTCTGGAACCGTGCGCTCATAGCCTCCCAAAATGCCGTTGACGATGCCCTCCTTGTCGATCGCCTCGGCTATCGCCAGTCGCACGCGCGGGTCGTCGAGCGGCGGCTTGCTAACGTTCATGGCGAAGTAGGCGACGCGCTCGGTGCGCGCGGAGACCACCTTGGCCTCGCTGGAGGCCTTGACCTGGTTGGCGAGGTCGCTGTCGATGTTGGTGACCAGATCGCTGGTTCCGGCAAGCAGGTTGGCAACGCGTGTTGCCGCATCGGGAACCGCCCGGAACGAGACCTTCGGGAAGGCCCCTTTCTGCCCCCAATAGTCGTCGTTGCGTGTCACCACCACCTCGACGCCGCGCGTCCAATGGTCGAATTCGTACGGGCCGCTGCCGACCGGGTGCAGGTTGAACGCGTCCTTGGATTCGGTCTCGACGACATGCTTGGGCACGATAGAAAGCTTGGTCAGTTGTGCCAGCAGAACCGGATACGGCCCCTGGGTGGTGACGACCACCGTGGTCGGGTCTTTCGCGACCGCATCGGTGATCTGGTCGAACTGGCTGAGCTGCGGGCTGGCGAAGGTGGGATCGGTGATGCGCTTGATCGAGAAGACGACGTCGTCGGCTGTCAGCGGCTTGCCGTCGTGGAATTTCACGTCGCCGCGGATTTTGAACTCGACCTCGGTGTCGGAAAGATATTTCCACTCCGTCGCGATCTGCGGGGCGATCTTGCCTTCGTCGTCGCGCGTGATGAGGTTATCGAAGATGTTGCGGTAGACGTTGAAGCTATCGGGGTTCCACTGGACATGCGGATCGAGCGAGTTCGGCTCACCGACGAAATCGATCACCAGCATGTCCTTGGCGAATGCCGACGACGACGGAAGCGTGAACGCGGCCGCCGCGCCCATCAAGGCGGCGAACATCAATCTGCGTGCTCTCATGACTATTCCTCCCAGTTGGACTTTCCAGCGCCGATGCCCTGCGTGGAAACAGTGTCTGCGCTCCCCGGTGCGGACGGACGACAGGCATCCTCCATCCTCCATCCGCCATCTGACATCTGACATCTGACATCTGACATCTCAATTGAAGTATCTGGAGCACCAGTTTTCAAGATTGACATGTCAGCGGCAGGGATGCAATCGTGAATCCCCGATCATCGTTCAGGTCTCCCTTGAATGATGCATTCCCGCACGGTTCGGCTGACTGGCAAGACGCCGATGCGTCGGTCCGGGCTTTCGGTGGAAGGAAGGAGGATTATGCTCGACAACGACGCATACGCATCGCCCGCACCGACCGGCGGCAAGGGCGAAGCCGCCGAGCGCGCGCTGAGAAGCGCGATCGTCCACTGCGTGCTGGCTCCCGGTGAGCGCCTTTCGGAAGCTCGCCTGGCGCAGGAGTTCGCACTTGGCCGCGGCGCCGTCAGGGCGGCTCTGACCCGTTTGCAGGCAGCAGGTTTTGTATCGGCCAGCGCCCGCAGCGGCTGGTCGGTTTCTCCGATCTCCGCCGGCGAAATCCGCGAGGTCGTCTCGGCCCGTCGCCGGCTGGAGCCGCTTCTCGGCTCGGTGGTCGTTGGCGAAGGGGATCGCGTGCGGCTGGAGCGGCTGGCCGACATGCATGTCGCACTGGCGCAGCGCGACGATCCGGGCGGCGATGTGCTGCCGACCATCCGCCGTTGCGAGCGCGACCTGCTCGATCTGTTGGCCGATCGTCTCGGCATGCCTGTGATCGCCGGCTGGCTGCGCGACCTGTGGGACCGTTCCGGGCGCCTGGTTCACTTCTTCGAGGCGCGCGGCCCGGCGCGGCTCGCGCCGGCGGACCGGCCGGGCTTGATCCGGGCTCTGGTCGTCGGCCGCCACGTCGAAGCGGCGCAAGAGGTCACAAACGCCGTCGCGGCCCTGGAAACGTTTCTGCTTGCCCGATTCCTGGAATCGGAAGCAGCTGTCGGCAAGCCTGCCGGCCGGCGTGTGCCGCTGAAAAGAAGCCCGACAGCCGCTTCTTCGAAGCAAACAAAAAGCTCAACCAGAACAGGGACACTCGACGATGCCTAGGATCGATCGCCTGCTTGCCGCCGCCTCACTGTGTCTTGCACTGTTTGCATCGCCGCTTATCGGCACGACCGCCCACGCAAAGGATGCACTGATCGTCGATCTCGTCAGCGAGCCGTCGTCGCTCGATCCGCAAAAGCAGTGGAATCCTGACAGCTACTACGTCTACCGCAATATCTTCGACAACATGCTCACCCGCGACGACGACGGCAAGATTGTCCCGCAGATCGCCACCGCTTGGAAATACGCCTCCGACACCGAGGTCGTCTTCACAATCCGCGACGACGTGAAGTTCCATGATGGCGCCCCGCTGACGGCCGAGGACGTCGCTTTCAGCGTCAAGCGTATCATCGATCCCAAATTCGCCAGCCCGCAGCTTGGCCAGTTCAACAAGATCACCTCCGCCGAAGTGACCGGCGAGCACGAGGTCACGCTCAAGACCGACGGCGCCTATCCGGTGCTGCTGGCGCAGCTCGTCAAGCTCTCCGTCGTGCCCAAGCATGTGGTCGAAAAGGTCGGCGACGACGCCTTCAACCTCGCGCCGATCGGGTCCGGCCCCTACAAGTTCGACAAGTGGCAGCGCGGCGTTTCTGTCACGCTCGCGCGTAACGACGACTACTGGGCCGACAGAGGCACCTTCACCATCGCCGAATTCCGCGCCGTGCCGGATGCCGCCACCCGCGTCGCCGACCTGCAGTCAGGTGCTGCCGACCTCGTGGTCAGCCTGGATTCGGACCTCGCAGCCCAGCTCAAGGGCTCGAGCGCGGCCAAGCCGCTCATCGCGCTCACCGAGCGGGTCGCCTATGTGAAGCTCAATCCGACGCTTCCGCCATTCAACGACGTACGCGTGCGCCAGGCGGTCGCCCATGCCATCGACAAGCAGGGACTGGTGGATGGCATCCTCGGTGGCTTTGACAAGCCCGCCGACCAGATGGCTACGCCCTCGCATTTCGGCTATGTCGAAGGCATCACGGGCAGTGCTTACGATCCTGAACTGGCGAAGAAGCTGATTGCCGAAGCCGGCGTTTCCGGCACCCATCTCGCCTTCGCCACCTCGCCCACCTTCGACCAGCGCATCGTGCAGGCCATCGCCCAGATGCTCACCGACGTCGGCCTTCCGGTCGATCTGCAGCTCACCGACATGGCGACCTATCTGAAGCATGTGCAGAGCGATCCCGACAAGCAGCCCATGATCTCCTTCGGCCGTTGGTCGTGCGCCTGCCAGGATGTAGACGGCGTGCTGTTCCCGCTGCTGCATTCGTCAAGTTCGTGGTCGTCGCTTCAGAATCCCGACATCGACAAGCTGCTCGATACGGCCCGCAACACGCTGGACGAAAAGGCCCGGCTCGACGCCTACAAGAAGGTCAGCGAATTTATCGCCTCGGACGTGCCGCTGGTCCCGCTCTATCAGGCCGCCGCCATCTATGGCGCCGCGAACGGACTGAAGTGGCAGCCGACCGCGAATGAGAGCATGTTCCTCAATCGCATGAGCTGGGCCGACTGAGGCCCAGGAAAGAACGGAACGCAGCTGGTGTCGGCGTTTTTCCTGAAACGGACCCTCCAGGCCATCATTGCGGTGATGGGCGTCATCACGCTGATCTTCTTCCTGCAGCGTCTTTCGGGTGACCCGACCCTGTTGCTGGTTCCGCAGAACGCGACCCAGGCCGACATCGACGCGCTGCGCCATTCGCTGGGCTTCGACCGGCCGCTGGTCGTGCAATATCTCGACTTCATGCGCAACCTGCTCTCCTTTGATCTCGGCCGTTCCTTCGTTCAGAACGTCGACGTCACAACGCTGATCTGGAGCCGCCTCCCCTACACGCTGATGCTGGCCGGTGGCGCGCTGGTGGTCGCCTTCGGCATCGGCATACCGCTGGGTGTGCTGATGGCGGTGCGGCGCGACAAGCCCGAGGTCAGGCCGATGATGGCGCTGGTGCTCGCCTGCCAGTCCATGCCGACCTTCTGGAGCGCCATTCTGATGATCCTCGTCTTCGCCGTCTGGCTGGGCTGGCTGCCGCCGTCCGGCGCGCGCGAGCCGGCGAGCCTGATCATGCCTTCGATCGCGCTCGGCATGCTGTCGATGGCAACCTTCGCCCGCGTTTCGCGTACCGCTGTGCTCGACGAACTGGAGAAAGACTATGTGCGCACCGGTCACGCCAAGGGTCTGCCTATGCGCCGTATCGTCATGCGTCACCTGCTGCGCAATGCCTCGATCCCGGTCGTCTCGGTCGGCGCCCTGGAAATCGCCAACCTGCTCGCCGGCGCCGTCATCACCGAGACGGTGTTCGCCTGGCCGGGCCTCGGGCAGCTCACAGTGCAGGCCATCAATGCGCGCGACTTCCTCGTCGTGCAGGGCGTGGTCCTGCTCGGCTCCGTCACCGCAATCGTTCTCAACCTCATCGCCGACCTGCTCTACAGCCTGATCGATCCGCGCATCCGCGTCGGCGGAGACACGGCATGACGGAGATTGCCGCGCCCCGCCGCGCTTCCATTGCCCCGAGGCGTATCCCCTGGCCGATCGTTCCCTTCGCAATCATGCTGGCGGTGCTTGTCGCGATGACAGTATTTGCGCCCTATGTCGCGCCACTCGATCCCAACCAGCAGAACCTGCTCGCCCGCCTGAAGCCACCGGGCCACGTCGCGCGCGGCGTCACCTACCTACTCGGTTCCGACGAACTGGGCCGCGACGTGCTGAGCCGCGTCATCTACGGCGCGCGCGTCTCGCTCTCGGTCGCCTTCGCCTCGGTCGTGCTCTCCGGCATCTTCGGCAGCTTGCTTGGCATGGTCGCCGCGTTCTACCGCGGCTGGATCGAGATCATCATCATGCGCATCGTCGACATCGTCTTGTCGATCCCGGCCATCCTGCTCGCCATCATCACGGTAGCGGTGGTAGGCCCCAGCCTCTACACCGTCGTCATCGTGCTGGCGTTCACCCGCTGGCCCCGTTACGCGCGCGTCGCCTATGGCCAGACGCTGTCGGTCGCCAACATGCCCTATGTGCGCCTGTCGCGCTTCATGGGCGCCGGCTGGCCGCGCCTGCTCGGACGCCACATCCTGCCCAACATCGCCGGACCTTTGATCGTCGTCGCCACGCTGGAATTCGGCTTGATGGTGCTGTTCGAGGCAGGCCTGTCCTTTCTCGGCCTTGGGGTGCAACCGCCGACATCGAGCTGGGGCGCGATGCTTTCGGTCGGGCGCAACTACGTCGCGACCGCCTGGTGGATCGCCACGTTCCCCGGCCTCGCCCTCTTCCTTCTCGTTCTCTCCATCAACCTGATCGGCGATTACACGCGTGACCGTCTCGATCCACGTTCCAGGTAGTATCCATGAACTTCGAAAACGAATTCGCCGGCAAGAAGGTCGTCGTCACTGGTGCCTGCGGCATCATCGGCGGCTGGATCGCCGAGGCTTTCCGCGACCACGGCGCGTTTCTGTGCCTGACCGACCGCGACGAAGCAAAACTCTCAGCCCTGAACAAAAAATTGGGCGCCGCTGACGACAGCTTTCATCTTGCCGCCGACCTGATGGATGCCGGTGCGCTTTCGGCCTTCGCCGCCGAGGTCAAGAAGCGTTGGGGCGCGCCCGACATCGTCGTCAACAATGCCGGCATCTATCCGTCCGGCTTCCTGCTCGATATCAACGTCGAGGACTGGGACGCCATCATGGGCGTGAACCTGCGTGCGCCCTTCATCCTGTCGCGCCTCTTCGCCCTGCAGATGATCGAGGCCGGCAAAGGCGGCTCGATCGTCAACATCTCCTCGGGCGCTGCGCGCAAGATGCGCACCACCGTGGTGCCCTATTGCGTGTCGAAAACGGCGCTCGATCGCCTGACCAAGGGTTTTGCGCTGGAGCTTGCCGAGTATGGCATCCGCGTCAACGCGGTGGAGCCCGGCTTCATGGCCGGCAGCGACACAAGCCCTCTGCCCGAGGAGCACGTCCGCACCGTCACCTCGACGATTCCGCTCGGCCGCCCCTCCTCGCCGAAGGATGTGGCGAACGCGGTGCTTTACGTGTCGTCGGAAGCCGGCGGCTATGTCACCGGCGCCACGCTGACGGTGGATGGCGGCAATTCGATCGGTTCGCTGGCGGTGTTCCAGGCGAAGAAGAAGGCGTTGTGAGCGGCGGCGCAAGACGCACGAGGATGGACAGGAAATCAGCATGACAAGTTCTCCAGGTAAAGGGTACGCGGTAGAATCGCCGTGGCCCGCTTATGAATGGCCGCAAGGCAAGCGCTCCGCGGCGTTTCTGTCCGTCGATGTCGACGCGCATTCGCCGTTGCTGTGGTCACTGCGCGATGCTGTTCCCGAACGCCTCGGCGGCATGGAAATCCGCCGGTTCGGGCCGCGCACGGGCCTCTACCGTTTGCTCGACCTTTTCGGACACTACGATTTCAAGGCAAGTTTCTATGTACCTGGCTTTGTCGCCGAGACCTGGCCGGAAATCCTGCCCGCCATCGTCGGCGCCGGCCACGAGATCGGCCTGCACGGCTATTTCCATGAGATCGTCTCGGATGTTTCCGACCGCGAATTCACCGAAGCGCTGGAGGCCAGCCTCGACCTGTTCGTCCGGCAGGCCGGCGTGCGCCCGGTCGGATTCCGCTCGCCGGCCTGGGAGATGACGCCGCATATGCTGCGCGAGGTGAAACGCATTGGTCTCGCCTACGATTCGTCGCTCTCCGGCTTCGACCACCCTTACGAGATCGACGGCGTGACAGAAATCCCCGTCCAATGGGCGACCGACGACGCCATCTTCTTCAAGTTCGAAGGCGGCGGACGCGACAAGTGGCCGTTGCAGTCTGGCCACGCCGTTCTGGAGGACTGGCTCTCGGAATGGCGAACCCTCCACCGCTTCGGCGGCCTGTTCACGCTGACTGTGCACGACTGGATCTCCGGCCGCGCCCAGCGCATTGCGCTACTGGAAAAGCTTCTGGAGGCTATTGCCGCCGAAAGCTCGGCCTGGGTGGCGACCGCCGACGAAATCGCTGACCATCACAAGAATTCGCCGAACAGCGGCCGTTTCAGTGTCGAAGGTGCTGTTCCGCAGCCGATCGGTCCGCGCAGATTTGGGCAAGCCGATGGGTGAGCACTGGAAAGTACGCAAACTCGAGCGGCGGACCGACAAGGGGCTGGTCGCCTGCCAGAACTGGCTCGCCGCCGAGGCCGGCGCAGCCGTGCTGGCGCGTGGCGGCAATGCCATCGACGCCGCGGTTACCACCGCGCTGACGCTGAGTGTCGTCGAGCCCTGGCTGTCGGGCATCGGCGGGGGTGGCTTCCTGCTGAGGGCGGACGGGCGCACCGGCGTGGTCGATGCGCTCGACTTCAACGTCACCTCGCCGCGCCGCCTCGACCCGGCCGACTATCCCCTCGTCCAGGGCCGCGACGGCGACTGGTTCGACTGGCCCTCCGTACAAGGCGACCGCAACCTGATCGGCTATGGCTCGATCTGCGTTCCCGGCACCATCGCGGGCCTGGCAGCAGCACTTGAGCGCTTCGGCACGATCAGCTTTGCGGAAGCCTTGCAGCCGGCGATCGAACACGCCAGGCAGGGCCTTGTCCTCGACTGGTATACGGTGCTCTGCCTGGCGATCGACGCCGAAGGGCTCGGTCGTTTTCCGGCATCGTCCGAACTTTTCCTGAGGGAAGGCCGCGCCCCGCGCGTTCCGGAACGCAGCGGCAAGGCAACCCTGCCGATGCTGCGCAAGGCGGAAACGCTCGAACGCCTTGCCTGCGCCGGCGCCCGCGACTTCTACGAGGGAGAGACCGCCGGTCTTATTGTCGCCGAACTTCGCGATGGCGGGTCGCCCATTGCGGCCGACGAGATGCGTGATTATGCGCCCAGCTGGTGCAAGCCGTTCGAAACCGACTATCACGGCCTGCGCATCCACGCGATGCCCGGCCCGTCGGGCGGGCCGACGATGGTCGATGCGCTGTCGGAACTGGACAAGACCTTGAAGCCGAGCGGCGATGGTCTTTCCGGCCAGACAGCGCTGGCCTTCGCCCGCGCCATTCGCCGCGCCTCGGAAAAGCGCCTGCGCACGCTCGGTCACGCCAGCGGCGAAAGCTGTACCACGCATGTCAGCGTGGTCGATCGCGACGGCACCATGGTCGCGCTCACCAACACGCTTCTATCGCGCTTCGGCTCCAAAGTGGTGCTGCCGTCGACCGGCTTCCTGCTCAACAATGGCGTCATGTGGTTCGATCCGCGACCGAACCAGCCCAATTCGATCGCGCCTGGTGTGCGCCCGCTCGCCAACATGTGCCCGTTTGTCGCCACTGTCGACGGCAGGCCCCGCCTGGCGCTGGGCGCGGCCGGCGGGCGGCAGATCATGCCGGCGCTGGTGCAGGTTCTGTCCTACCTCGCGGTCTTCGGCATGTCGCTGGAAGATGCGCTGCACGTGCCGCGCATCGACGCCAGCGGCGTCACCATCCGGGTCAACCGGCTGGCCCGGCCGGACGTGGCGACGCGGCTGGCGGAGGAATTCCCCTTCGAGATCGTCGAGGATACGCTCTACCCGGTGAATTTCTCGGTGCCGTCGGCGGTAATGCGTGTCGACGGCGAAAATGTCGGCATGGCGCATCCCAACCACCCCTGGGCGGCAGTCGGGGTCGAGGGCGCATGAGTAGAAATGTCCTCACCGTCGAGGATCTGAAAGTCACCATCCACGGCCAGCCGGTCGTCGACGGCGTCGGCTTCCATGTCGCCGAAGGCGAGATCCTGTCGGTCGTCGGCGAATCCGGCTGTGGCAAGTCGATGACCGCCTTCGCCGTCATGGGCCTGCTCCCCGCGGTGGCCAGGCTTGAATCCGGTAGCATCAGGCTGGGCGACGTCGACCTCACGACACTAGCGGAAAAAAAGCGCCGCAAGCTGCGCGGCGACGACATCGCCATGATCTTCCAGGAGCCGGTCGCCTCGCTGAACCCGCTGATGAAGGTCGGCCGCCAGATCGAGGAGAGCCTGATCGTTCACAGGAATCTCGATTCCGCCGAGACGCGCCGCGTTGCCATCGCCATGCTGGAGGAGGTCGGCATTCCGGAGCCCGCGCTGCGCTTCGAGCAATATCCGTTCGAGCTTTCGGGCGGCATGTGTCAGCGCGCCATGATCGCCATGGCGCTGATCTGCCGGCCGAAGCTCTTGATCGCCGACGAGCCGACCACCGCCCTCGATGTCACCATCCAGGCGCAGATCCTGGAATTGATGAAACGGCTGCGCGACACCACCGGCACCACCATCCTGCTGATTACGCACGACATGGGCGTGGTAGCCGACATGGCTGACCGCGTCGCGGTGATGTATGCAGGCCGCATCATCGAGGAGGCGCCGGTGGATGCCATCTTCACACGGCAGGAACACCCTTACGCACGCCTGCTTTTGTCCACCATTCCGCGCCTCGACGGCACGCCCAAGACGGTGCTGCCGACGATCGAGGGTACAGTGCCGGACATCGGCGAGTGGCCCGCCGGCTGCCGCTTCAATCCGCGCTGCCCCTTGGCCGACCGGCAATGCGTCGAGCGTCATCCACCCTTGGCTCCGCGCGCCGACGCTGGCGCCGCCGCCTGCTGGCACAGCGACAAGGTAGGAGCGATGCTGTGAGCGAAACGCTGCTCGCCATGCGTAATCTCAAGGTGCATTTCCCCATCCGCGGCGGCCTATTCGGCCGCCCTGTCGGCTGGATTAGGGCAGTCGATGGCGTCGATCTCGACATCGCCGTCGGCCAGAGCGTCGCGCTGGTCGGCGAATCCGGCTGCGGCAAGTCGACGCTTGGCGCAGCGATCCTCGGTATGCAGCGCCCGACCAGCGGCACAATCAGCTTCGAGGGCAAGCCGATCTTTCACGGCGAGGCCGAGTCGCTGCGCGCCCTGTCCCGCGATGTCCAGATCGTCTTCCAGGATCCCGTCTCGGCGCTCAACCCGAAGCTGACGGTGGGCGAAAGCATCGCCGAACCGCTCGCCATCCATGGCGTCGGCAATGCGAAGCAACGCAAGCAGCGCGTCGGCGAGTTACTGAAACTGGTCGGCCTGCAGCCCGGCCATGCGGCGCGCCGGCCGAACGCCTTCTCCGGCGGCCAGCGCCAGCGCATCGTCATAGCCCGCGCACTGGCGCTCAACCCGAAGCTGCTCATCCTCGACGAGCCGGTCTCGGCGCTCGACGTGTCGATCCGCTCACAGATCCTCAACCTCCTGCTCGACCTGCAGCAGCGCTTGCACCTGTCCTATCTTTTCATCAGCCACGATCTTTCCGTGGTGCGCCACTTCGCCGACCGCGTCTTCGTCATGTATCTCGGCCATATAGCCGAGACCGGAAAGGCCGGAGACGTTTTTGCCACGCCGATCCATCCCTATACGGAGGCTCTTCTCAGCGCCGTGCCGCTGCCCGACCCGGCCGCGCAGCGCAACCGTCGTCGCATCGTGCTGAAAGGCGACCTGCCGAGCCCATCCAATCCGCCGAAAGGCTGCGCCTTCGTCACTCGCTGCCCGCTGGCGCAGCCGATATGCCGGGAGGTACCGCCGCCGCTGGTCGCTGTCAGCGACGACCATCAGGCCGCCTGCCATGTGCGTGCGCCTCAAAGCGGCATCGCCGCGTCGAGTGCCCAGGTTATACCGGCCGGGTCCGGCAAGCACGGAGAACCGATATGATGCGGCTCTGTCGCAAAAAAACGCTTCGGTAAGTGCGGGCAGCTACAAGGGTTCTGTCGCAATCAGCGGCAAGGCGCAACGGTCGTACGTGTCAGTCTGCCGACGCTGGCTGCACCCCTTCAGCATAACGGCGGGGCCAGATGGCTAATGAAATTGGCTAGCAACCGCCAATTTCTCGTCGTCTGGCTCAAACCGATCAGCGTGAAAAGCTGCCTGCTCGCCCTCATCCCTGCGTCGACAGGAAATCGATGATCGCGGACACCTGTGCTGGAGACAGGTGGCTGCCTTCCCTGCCCCCGATCGTCTTCAGGGTGTTCTGACGGAACTCCCTCACCGAATCGGAGCGTTCCGGATGGGCCTGCCAGTTATCGAGTAGGGGGGTTAATGCCTTTGTGCCGCCTTTGGGCCATACCACGCCGTGGCCAGTCCGACCCCTGTTCACAATGTCGGCCAGCCAGTTGGGGACTTGAACCTGGGTCTCGCCGCCATGCGACTGCATAATGGTAACAGTCTTAAGGTCCTGTGCATGCCTTGCCCCAAGGATGCGCGGCGTCGCATCGGGGGTGTTGCGGGTCTTGTGTGCAACACGGATCTCACCGCTCAACGTACGCAGTATGCTAAGCGGTGTTACGGAAACCGTCTCGCGTCTCGCCGCCCTCGGATTGCCGTGTTGGATCGCCCGGTAGAACCCCTCCCCCGGATGGTAGTGCGGCTGCGGTTGCATCCTTCGCGGCAGCTTGCCGCTTGCCCTTAAGCGATTTTTCAGCGGCCAGGAGGCTCGGTTAAGCCAGTGGTCCACTGTGAGGTGCCTGTTAAAGACCACGTCCAGATTCATTTGCGAGGGGTTCATGACGTTACGCCGCCGGCCTGCTAGATCGGTGATGTGCAAGCGGTCAGGATCGACCTTCACCCGCGACAGACGCATTCCGCTGCGCACGCTGCCATCCACGAAGATCAGGCTTTGCTCCGGATCATGAAGCCCGTGCATGCTGGTCAGATCGGGGTTGGCCTGCAGCGCCTGCATCAACCCTGCTGGATCGTCGGTGACCAGTTGCACCTGGATGCGGCTCTGCCCGAGCGCTGCCTGAACCTGCTCGACGAAGGGCTCGGAGACCCTGGCTCCCTGGGGCAGACCGTCGATCTCGATTTCCGGTCGATCCTCGAAGCCGGGTCTCAGAGCGATCACCGCCACCTCAGGCGGAAGCTCCTGCGGGTTTACTAGAACCTCCGGAATGGCCGCGGGGTCATAACCAAGCTTTTGCAGAATCATAAGCCGCGCCCAGAGCGGCAGGCTGACCTTGGTTTCCGACATGACCTTGTTGAAGGGAATGCCGTGAGTGAGTTCGCGCACCACCCCCCGGCGGGCACCGAAGAAGTCCCTTTCACCCGACTGAAGCCGCGTCGCGTCACCGGTTCGCAGTTCGAGAGCCACGGACAATTCGACGACCGTCCGGCTTGAATCGTCTGCATACGCCCCGATCTCCTGCCATCTGACCGCCTCGCCCCTGAACGGAGACGCCTCGGGGTACCCCGCCAGAATCGTCTCGATCTCATTCTGAAAGGTGCTGGCCTTGAACTGAAATGCCTCCTGTACGAAATATCCGGTCAAAGGGCTAAGCGGCGCATTCTTGAATTCCCAACCCCGGACAGATTTGTTCGGCTTGCCCAAGCCGGTCTTTGTTCCCACAGCTCTGCCTACGGAGGAAATCGTGGGGCCGGTGGCGACATCCCCGGGGATGGGAGCTTTGATTCTCCCCGCCGCACCTATGCGGTTGTCCCCAAGGACGTTGCTGATCGCCTGCCGCACGCGCTGTACCCGGCTTGGAGAATCTTGCGGAACGCGGTTGTCCCCCCTGCCGAAGAAGCCGACCTCGCCTGAATGTGGCACGACGAGATAGGTGACGTTATTCGTTTTGTCGTAGTGTACCAGTCCATTCTCGTTTTCCGGAGCCAGACGTTGAAGCTCTCCATTTTCATTTTGCCTGTAGGTGCGGTTCGTTGCTTCGTCATAATGCCAGTCGGAGCCTTCGGGCGCTTCATGCACCGCGTCTCTCTGTGAGGGTTTCCAGATGCCGACACCAGCGGTGTTGTCTCCCCTGCCGAACAGATCGAAGCTCCCCTCCGGCTGCCGCACCAGCGTGACATTAGCGTCGGCATTATAGTAAAGCGGGGCATCAGCAGGAGGCTGAAGGGCCTCGAAACGCTGCCGCTCAACGTTATAAACGTATTCCCTATTGGTCGCGCGGTGAAAGACGCGGGCGCCGTCTTCGAACTGCAACGGCGGCGTTCCGTCATATTGAGACCGGCCGAAGGTCCGGCGTGTAACAGGATCGAAGAACAGTAGCTCGTTTTCATGCACCTGCGTGATGCGCACCTCGTGTGTCTCCGGCTCAATGTCGCGGACCGCAACGCCCCAACGTTCGCCAACGGGTTGCATAGTGTCGTGCGGATCGACATCGTGGTTCGCGATCGTCTGGGCGTCCCCGGCCTCCAGCGCGCTGTAGACAAGCACGACCTCTGCTTCTTCCCGTGTTTGGAGATGTTGCGTGTCGAGACCGTGCAGTGAATCGCCGGCTGGATGAACCAATGAAATCTCGCCATTTGGATCAGCCTCAAAAACCCGCCGCGTGGTCACGCCGTTTGCGTCCACAACGAAGGTTCGCGGGTTGTCGCCATTGTCAGGTGTGGGCGTCCTGGTTGGGAGGGGTGGATTGCTGTTGTTGCCGAGGCCGCGCCGCGACGCCGGTCCGCTGATGGGAGGGTGCCAGATATTTGCAATAATGCCCGCGTCATCGAGCGCCCGCTGCAGAGCCGGTGACGGGGGCGCGCCCAGAAATACCCACCGCGGCTCGTATCCAGGAACAGCGCCTCTCAGCGCGATGTCCTTGTTGATCTGCTCTTGTATCTGTTCGGTCAGGGCGACAGTTCTCATGGTGGGCTCGCCGTCCTCGCTGGTCCAGCGCCCGTACGCTTTAATCTCGACGGCAAGGGTTTGGCCGGTTTCTGGATCAACAACCGCCACATCGACATATCTGCCGCCGCTCCCGTGAACCGGATTGGGACCAGTCGGATCGGCCGGCACAGGGAAATACACCTGCGGGGTACCGCCGTACAATTCGGCGCCGAACTGCTCGGCGTTGGTATGGAAATCCGGGTGGCGCAAATTCTGCAGAGAAACATAGGTACGGCTTGTTGCCGGCGAGGCAGTCAGCATCGGACGTTCAGCGGCGGCCGGCAATTCGATCGGTCGGCTTCCCGCCGGGAGGCTTTGCCTGAAGGTCCGGCTCTCCGAATCCCAGACAAAGCGTGCGGACACGCGGTCCCCGTCCGTCATGGGCGAGCGTGGCGTGGGCCCGCCGTCCGGGTGCTGACGCGTCCCCTCTTGCGACGCGCCGGCCGCCTCGCGGACAACGGTCTCGCCCTGGATAACCGGGTGATCGGCGTCGTGGAAAACCACCTTGTCCGTGGGCCGGTACACCCCGTCGGGACCTTGCTCATGCACGACCATCGGTCGGCCTGTGTCTCCAGCGGTGATCGCGGGCCGCCCCGTCGTATCACTCGGCGGCGGGATCACGCCGTCTGGCACCAGGCCGTCGGAAGTGCTGTGCCGCGCGTTCTGACCGTTGCCGCCGGTTTGCCCGGATCCCGGTCGGACCGATAGTCCCCTGATGCCCATACCGGCGCCGAATACACCTGCGCCGAAATTGAGTACGGCATTGGCGAACTGCAGCCCGTTCATCTCACCGCCATTGACGACGATGTCGTAACCGGAAACGCCGACCAGCGGCACAGCGGCGGCCAGTGTCGTTGCGTTGATGCCGTAGGCAATGCGGTTGGAGATGGCTCCTGACTGCATGTATCGGCCGACGTCGTCGGCGTAGGCACTGGTCGCTTTCATCCCTCCGATGCTCGCCATGAAGGCGGTTCCACGCGGAATGCCTGCACGAATAAGCCCGCCCGTGCGCAGGAGGCTCGAGCCGAGCGGCAAGGCGGTCGTTGCTATACTCGCGAGGTTCATGATCGACTGCGTGTCATCCCAGTCCCCGCCACGGCTGATGTGTTCATTCTGGTTGATGACCGCGCGCGTGCCGAGATAGGCACCACCCGCCAGGGCGATCGGCGCCGCAATCGGCGCCGCCGGCGTGAAGGACAGGACGGTCGCGATGCCGGTCCCGATGCCCACGATCGGATCAATCGCGGATTCCCAAGCCGAGAGCACGCGGGCCTGCTGGGCGTCGATCTCGATCCGGCCGTCTTCGCCCGGCGTCATGTCCAGATCCTTGGCGTAGACGACCTGGCCGTCATCGCTGAACTGCTCGTTGTTGTGACGAAAATCCTCTATATCCGTGTAGCGCTTGCCCGTTATGTCCACATAGACCGTCTCGCCCTCGTCGTTGCGGACGCCAAACAGCGTTGTCTGGCTGGTGCCGTTCTCGTCGACATAAAATATCGGGATCTTGGAGACTTCCGGCGTATCGCCACCGAACTCGCGGATTCCCTCTGCCACGGATTCGACGATATCGGAATGATCCTCGTTTTCGGCGTCAAGGCCGAGCGAGTCTCGGATGGTCCGTTCGAGATCATCGCCTTCCTGGGCATGGAAGGAGCCGTCGAAGCCGTTCTGGTAGAGGCTCTGGAACTGGGGCTGGAAATCGGCATTCAGCACGTTTTGCCTGTCGTTTTCCAGGCGCTCATCCTGCACCAAATTCGGCATGTAATAATTTTCAGTATTCTCGGCGGTATCGCGCTGGCCCGCGGCGGTTCCATTCAACTGGTCGCGGAACACCTCAATATTTCCGATCTCGGTGTTGATGGCAGTTAAATCGAGCGTGCTCAACGCGAGTTCCGGTGCAACCCAGCGACTCTCGGGATTGTACTCGCCGTCATCCGGCGTCACGTCTATTTGCACCTGAATCGGTATTCCGCTCGCGATGACCGCGTCCAGATTGCCGGCCTCCAACTGCTCCTTGCCTTCAGGCGAGATCATGATCGTCTGACCTCGCCATTTCATGCTCACGGGTTCGACGCCGTCCGGGAAGGCGTCGTCAGGCAATTCGGTCGTGCCTGGGCCATGCTCGGCGAGATCGCTCACGAACTGGCTCTTGGCTGCGGTGAGGCCTTCGTTCAAGCCCTCAAGCGCGGTGTCTGCGTTCGATGCGATGAGCTCGTTCAAATCCGCGGCAGCATTTTCACGTGCCGCGATGAATGTCTGGCCATGCGTGTAGATATCGACCTCTTCGGGAACACCTTCTGGATGCTCGTTCCAGGCGCTGTTCAGCGATTTACCCTCCGGAACACCGGTTGCGACATGCTCGTTCCAGGCGGTATTCAGCGACTTATCGATCCACGACCCCGGCGGATTGCGCGACACTTCCGGATTGAGATCTTGATCAAACACGCTCAGCCGGATCGACTGGCCGTACCGGGAGTGGTGCGACGCCGGGCGGTCGATGTTGTACTCCTCGACATATTGCCCACGATCGTAATACAAATCGATCATCGCCTGACCGTCGGCGGTCACATAGACCCGCGCATACATGTCGTCGCCGCCGCCGGAGTTGCCCTCCGCCCACTCGTCGAACATCTCCCGCATCATTCGAGCTGACTCGGCTTCAAAGCTGCGCAGGTCACTCTCGGCGCGCAGGTAATTCGCGTTGGCTTGCCCCAGCGCGACGCGATCCTGCGCCAGGTCGCGCAGGTTCAGCAGGTTCTGATGATCGGGCGATTGTGTGTCGACGCCGGCCTGTTCGTTACGGGTGATCGCAAGCTCGATCGAACCCAAATCGCCTTCCGCGATCAGCCGGTTGTACTCACCAAACAAGGCTTTGACTTCGGCATGTTCGGCCCGGGAGTTTGCATAATCCTCCTGCTGGTAGGCGTCGGTGTGGATGTTTGAGCCTTCCGCGATCGCCTGGGGTGCGTTTGGATCCGGAGCGGCTATCGGAGGATCGAGTTCGCGATTCGCTTCGATGGCCGCGTCGAGCGTCGAACTCGCTTCTTCGTAGGCGCTCCTCACTTCGGTTGCATCGTCGAGAACGGTCTGGGCCGCGGTCAGCGCCTCCCGTGCGTCCTCCAGCGAACCCTCGGGCTCCTTGAAGTCGATGGAGTAGCCGTGCGCGTTCAAGACCTTATTCAGGGTGTCTTCGGCCCCGGCCTGAGCGCTGGCGTGATCGGGGTCGAGCGCATAAACGTCGCTTTGCGCATTAGACTGATCGATGACCGCGGAAAGTTCGCTGATTGTCGCTAAGGTTTCCGAATCCGCCATCAGGGCTTTCGCCACATCCGGATGGACCCAGCGCACCACGCCCTGCCAGTCGACAGGCACCCAATCCGCTCCAGCCCCCTGGGGACGCTCGCCATAAAGGTCGAGCACCTCGCCCTCCTGATCTATCACCGGTTCGGCCAGGAGGCCGGCGCCGTGTTCCTCGATCACCTCGCGGGTTGCCGCCGACACTTCTCCCAGTCCCTCGACAGCTTCGAGATCTAGGCCTGCTCCCTCTTGCTCAATGCCCTCGCTGGCGAAGACACCATCGAGGGTATTGAGGACAGTCTCGGCCTCGCGAGCCTCCTGGGGGTCGCTGCTGTTTGGATTGACCTGCGTCAAGAGTCCGGCCAGATCCGCTTCCAGGCTGCCGGCTTCGAGCTCTACCTCATAGCCGTACTCTTGATTGGCAACCGTGACGGTGCCGTCCGGATTCTCGGTTACCGTATAGCCATTGAATGTCACGTTGACGGTGGTCTTGGTGGCGCCTTCGATCACCACGGTTTCTCCGGGATGAA
The DNA here is from genome assembly GCF_025753855.1 of Mesorhizobium sp. ZC-5. GTDB lineage: Bacteria > Pseudomonadota > Alphaproteobacteria > Rhizobiales > Rhizobiaceae > Neomesorhizobium. The sequence continues at coordinate 45 of NZ_JAOWPT010000009.1, read as the reverse complement.
TAAGATCGGGGTCGCGCGGTGAGGTAAACAGTTCGGGATTGCTCT
>NZ_JAOWPT010000008.1 GCF_025753855.1 Mesorhizobium sp. ZC-5 | reverse complement strand
ACTCGCCCATCTTGTTGGCGAGCCGGATCTCATTGCGCAATTTCGTGGCTTCGGCCTGCAGCCGCGTGATCTGCTCGGCATTCGCCTTGGGATCGACCTTGGGAGGCGGCGGGGGCTTGAGAGTGGTAATCGGGCGGATCATCAAAACCTCCGGAGCCGGTCCAGTCCTGCTTCAGGCAGTTTGCTGCCGTCAACGCCCCCGCGCCCGACAGTGAAGCCCCGGCCGTTTACCGGGGCGGCTTCCAATAAACATCAAGGGCGGCGAGTTCTTCCTCGACCTCCCTCGCCTTGCCTTCGGCGTTCGCGCCGGATTTGGCGGCGATCAGCGCAGCCAGTATTTCGGTTGCGGCGAGAGCCGGCGCCATGCTCCTGAAATATGACTGCGAGCCCGTGGTGACGATGATGCTTTCGCGCGCCATCCTGGCCAGCGGCGACACGCTGCTGTCCGTGATGGCCACGATCGCTACCCGGCGTTCCGCCGCCTGGCGCGCCACTTCGATCGTCGCCCGGGAGTAAGGCGCCAGACTTATCGCCAGCACTGCATCGCCGTCGCCGGCACCGCGCAAGGCATCGATACCCATGGCGCCGGAAGCATCCAGGAGTCTCACCTCGCGGCCCAGGAAAGAAAGCGTGTGCGCGAAATGCTGCGCGACAGCCTGTTCCGACCGCAGGCCGAGGCTGAATAACGTGCGTGAGCCCGCGAGAACATCCGCCGCGGCGATAAACTGGGTGGCGTTGCTGTACTCGCCGAGGCTGGCGATTTGGGCGGCAAGCATGTCGGCAACGACGCCCACCGTCGAGAAGCCGCCGTCGCCGGCAGGCTGCGTCTCCAGGAAGCGCGCGGACGTGCCGGACAGACTGCCCGGCTGGCGCATCGCCTTGGCGTAGAGACTGCGCATGTCCTCATAGCCATCGAGGCCGAGCCATCGCGCGAGGCGCATCATCGTGCTGTGCGAAACTCCCGCCTGATGCGCCTGCTCACGCATCGACATCAGAGCGACATCCTGTGGATGATCGAGCACAAACCGGGCAGCTACCCTGAGCTGCGGCGGCATCGTCTCATACCGTTCGACCAGTAGTTCCGCCAACGGACCTTTTTCCATGTCAATCTTACCCCATTCACCCCCCTTCAACCTACTCCCGACTTCCTCAGAATGCAACAGTTGGAACTTTGGCTGGAACCGCATTCCAAATGGACTTCCATTTTGAATCGCGCTACCTTAAGCTGCACTGGCGAACAACTTCGGTGCTGCAAGCTTCCGTGGATGTTCGCGAATACAACCGCATCTGAGGAGAGATCGATGGCTGGTCCCGTACCCCCGACAACCGGAGGAAGCCCAGAGCAGAATCTGGACAAGATGATCAAACACCAGGAGCGCATGTTCTCCCTGGAGATCAAGAAAGAGATCGCGAAGTCCGAGCACGACATGATGATGAGCACTGCAAGGACGCTCGGCCAATCCGCCGAGAAGGCTTAACGGCCGCGATCCCAAAATCTGCGCGCCGCCGAACAGATGCACCGGCGGCGCAACATTTCGGCAGTGGTCGGTTCAGCTCTGATTCGGGCTGGGAGCCGTTGCCTTCTGGAGGTGGAGTTGCATGTCCGCAGGATCGATCAACAGATTGTTGGACACGGCGCTCATGCGTCCGTTCCGGCTGAGTGCTCCTGATATCCTCGGCAAGACGGCTGGGCGCGAGGTCGCATTGCAGGTCACGCGCGGGCTGCATGCCGGCGCCACTCTGGACCTGGCCGAGCCGCTTTATACGGTCGGCTCGAGCACCGAATCCGACATCGTCCTGAGAGATACCGGCATCGCGCCCATCCATGCGCGCCTGCGCCGCAAAGGCGGGCAGGTCGAGGTTGAAGCGGTCGGCGGCGACATCGTTCTGGCGAATGGCGACATCGTGCCGAAAGGCCATGGCCGCCGCTGCGAGCTGCCGCTGGAGGTTGTTTTCGGCGAAGCTCAGGTCCTTTTGACCGGTCCCGAACAATCGCTGCCCAGCCGGAATACCCCCAGCCGGCCGATTCTGGTGGCGGCCGGACTGGTCGCGGTCGCCTTCGCCATATCCATTGCGGCCAATGGCTTGTCGCTGGCCGGTTCCGATCCATCCGCGCAACAAGGCGCCGGGGATGCGAAGCTGACCAAGCTCGCCTTCGCCGACGGAGTTCAGCAATATTCGCTTCTCGATGCCACGCAGGAGGCCGGTCTCGCGCAAGGCCCGGTGAGCATCGCCAACGCCGGGGCGCAGCTCAAACTTCGCCTCGCCGAGGCAGGAATCGGCACGCTTGGCGTGGAAGAAAGCCATGGCAGGCTGACCGTCTCCGGGACGATCGCAGAACAGCAGAATGAAGCCTGGACCGGAATCCAGTCGTGGTTCGACCAGACCTATGGCGGCCATGTTCCGCTCGTCTCCGACGTCGTGGCCGGAGGTGTCGCGCAGGCGCCGCGGCTGCCGCTGCAGGCGATCTGGTACGGCCAGCGGCCATACATCATCACGAGCGACGGCGCGCGCTACTATGAGGGCGCCTTCGTGAGCGATGGCTGGGCGATCAAAGAGATCGGCGAAAAGCAACTTCTGTTGACGAAAGGCGGCTCGACGGTCGCTCTGAACTACCCATGAACCGTCGTCTGGAGGGGCCGGGACTCGACGCGGGAAGACTGGACACATCGGGGCGCGAAGCGCAGCAGGCTGACGGCGCGCGCGGCCAGACGATCAACAGGCGGCGGCTGAACAATGTCGAGAAGGCGGCCGCGCGCACACGGGAAGCGAACGGGGCTGCGCGCTCCGAGCGCCCCGAAACCACCGATTTTCAACCACCGTCGGGCAGTACCGGAAAATCTCTCGACGATGCGCTCATCGACTTCATCATGCCGCGTATCCCGGACCCCGCGATTCTGCGCCGATCCGCCTCCATCCTCCAGCATTGCGTTACCGATCTTGTTCCGGAGCTTGAGGGCGGCGAGCAGCTCAAAAACCTCGCCAGGACGCTGATGCAGGACGAGATAGAGCGCCATCGGGAACTGCTCGGCCGGTTGCAGGGAGGTATCGAGACCTGACCGATGCGCACGACACGGTGCAGCTGCTCCATGTACTCGGCTATCTCTACGGGTGTCATGGGCAGGTGAAGCGCGGTGCCGCGTATCTGCTTATCGCCGCGCAACTTGCTCCCGGCAACGCCGGCGTCCTGCGAACACTCGCCCATGTCCTGACGCTCGACGGCGAGGCGGACAAGGCACTCGCAACCATCGCACGACTGGAGACCCTGGACGGAATGGACCATCCAACGCTTGCACTTCTGAAGAGCCGGGCGCTGCTGGCTGCGGGCCGCACGGCGGAAGCGCGGCACGCATTCCGCGACTTCCTCGTGCAACGGGATGACGGCTGACCATGATCGACCGGCTGACACAGCTGCTTGCGAAACTCTCGAACCGCGGCGACCTGGTCATCGCTATCCTGATGCTGACGGCGGTGGTGATGATGCTCATCCCGCTGCCGACTTTCCTCGTCGACATCCTCATCACCGCAAACATCGCGATCAGCGTGCTCATCCTGCTGGTGTCGTTCTACGTCACGCACCCACTGGAATTTTCGTCGCTGCCGTCGGTCATTCTCGTCGCCACGCTATTCCGGCTGGCAATCACCATCACCACGACACGATTGATCCTGTTGCAGGCGGACGCCGGCGAAGTCGTCACCGCATTCGGCACATTCGTGGTGGGTGGCAGCATCGCCGTCGGCATGGTCGTCTTCCTGATCATCACCATCGCGCAGTTCATCGTGGTGGCGAAAGGCGCCGAGCGCGTCGCCGAAGTGGCTGCGCGCTTCACGCTGGACGCCTTGCCCGGCAAGCAGATGAGCATCGACGCGGAGCTGCGCAACGGCGACATCGACCAGGCCGAAGCGCGCCGCCTGCGCCATCAGCTCGAGCGCGAAAGCCAGCTGTTCGGCGCGATGGACGGCGCCATGAAATTCGTCAAGGGCGACGTCATCGCCGGCATCGTCATCATTCTCGTCAACCTGATCGGCGGATTTGCGATCGGCACGCTGCAGCACGGCATGTCGCTGGGCGAGGCCGCTGCGACCTACTCCCTGCTCACCGTCGGCGACGGGCTGGTTGCGCAGATCCCTGCCCTTCTCGTGGCCGTCGCCTCGGGCACGATGGTGACGCGGGTGGCAAGTGCCGATGGCGACGGCGACCTCGGCCGGCAGATCACCGGGCAGCTTCTGCGCGATTCACGCGCCCTGGGTCTCGCCGCGGTAATCATGATCGGCCTCGGCATGGTGCCGGGTTTCCCCACTGTCGTGTTTCTGGTTCTCGGAGCAGCTTTCGGCGCGGGTGCCTACGCAATCCACCGGCGCACGGCGGCTGCCGACAAAAGCGAGGCGACAGGGCTTGTCGAGATCCCGGAACAGCGCGCCGTTTCGCCGGCGACCTCGGTCGGAGAAGTCGACGCCTCGCAATCCTCGTCCCGGATCGTCGTCCGGCTCGGACCCGAACTCGGGCAGGCGATTCCCGAACCTGAATTCAGCCAGCAGGCAACGCGTATCCGGCGCGAACTGTTCGGGGACCTCGGCGTCGATGTGCCGGCGATCGGCCTGCATGTCGACCCGGCGCTGGCACCCCGGCATCTGCGCATAGATCTTGAGGGTGCGCCCATCCTGGACGCGGAAATTCCAGCCGACCGCGTGCTGGTCGAGGAGGACGGAACACATCTCGATCTGCTCGGTGTCGCCCATGAAGACGGTCCGCCGGTTGCCGGGCACAAGACCAGGACGATATGGGCCGAAGCACGCCACAGCGGCGCCTTGCAGGAGGCGGGCGTCAGCTTTTTCACACCCGTCGAAACCTCGGCCAAGTGGCTCGCCCACGCGCTCAGGCTTTATGCCGGCCACTTCGTCGGTATCCAGGAAACACGCCGGCTTCTGTCGGACATCGAGCCGGACTATGCCGACCTCGTCAAGGAAGCGCAGGAAACCGTTCCGCTGCAGAAGATCGCCGAGGTGCTTCGTCGGCTGGTCGCCGAAAACGTGCCTATCCGCAACCTGCGGCTTGTGCTGGAAGCGCTCATCGAATGGGGCCAGCGCGAGCAGGATGTAGTGCTTCTCACCGAATACGTACGCACCGCCCTGAAGCGCCAGATCAGCTTTCGCGCGGCCGACCGCAACAACATCATCGCCGCCTATGTTCTGCAACGGTCGGCTGAAGAGATATTGAGAGCCGCGGTCCAGGAAACCTCCTCGGGCTCGTTCGTGAACCTGTCCGACGACGAGGCACAGTCACTGGTGGCGCAGATCCAGAAGGCTCTGTCGGAAACCTCGGCGGGCGTCCTGCCGGTAGTGCTGGCCGCGATGGATGTGCGCCGGCACATGCGCAGTCTGCTGGTGCACAGCGGCATCGAGTTGCCGGTGCTTTCCTATCAGGAGCTCGCTCCCGAATTCAACGTGCAGCCGCTGGCGACGATCGCTGCCCGGCAGGGGGCGCGGCCGGCTTCGCGATCGCTGCCCACGGGACGGGCGGCAACAGGACAAGAGGCCGCTTCTTGACGCCGTCAAGCGGCTAGGTGGGGAAGACATAAAATGGGCGAGAGAGGGACAGTATGACAATCCACGATATCGCAACAAGCGTTCGACCGGCCGCCGGCGGAGGGCGGCTGATCCATCGCTCGTGGGCTATCGCGGCGTTTTTGTTTTTTGTAGCGCTTTTCGGCATGATCGCAGGCTTGCGGGCACAGGAAGTGTCGCCCCTGCCAAGCAGGCCCACGATCGAACTGCCGGTCGGTCAGGGCCGTATCCTGCGGTTCAACGAGCCGGTCGAGTCGGTTCTCGTGGCGGATACCACGATCGCCGATATCCAGGTGGTGTCGCCGGACATCGTCTATGTCTTCGGCCTGAAACCCGGCATCACGAACCTGATTGCCATCACCACCGACCAAAGGATCGAGGCGACGGCGCAATTCAGTGTTACGCCGGACGCCGCCCCCGCGAACCAGGCCAAGCGTTCGTTGCAGCCGACGACGTCAACCGATCTGTCGATCTTCGGAAACCGCATCGTGGCGACCGGTGACGCGCAGAGCGTCGAGGAAGCGGTCGATGTCGACAATGTCGCGCGGACCTATTCACCGCCGGAACAGCCGCCGATCAACAACACGACGGTGCAGGGATCGCAGCAGGTCAACATCCGCGTGCGCTTCGCAGAGGTGTCGCGGACCGAGCTGCAGTCGTACGGAGTGGACTGGGCGGCGAGCTACGAATCGAGCGGCTTCGAGTTCAGCATGTTCGGCGACAACGGTGTCCCCTCTCCGGGGGAAGGGAATCTGGGAATCGGCGGCGGCGGCAACGGGCTCAATTTCGAAGTCGTCATCGAGGCGCTGCAGCGCAACGGCATCGTCAAGATCCTGGCGGAACCCAACCTGACCGCGGTGACCGGCCAGACCGCGAGTTTCCTCGCTGGCGGCGAAATCCCGGTTCCGATTCCGCAGAGCCAGGATACCACGACGGTGGAATACAAGCCGTTCGGCGTTTCCCTCACCTTCACGCCGACCCTGATCGGACGCAATCGCATCGGCCTCCACGTCAGGCCCGAGGTCAGCTCCATAGCGCAGAGCGGGGCCACCGTCAGCGCCAACGGTTTCAACCTGCCGAGCTTCGTCGTCCGCAAGGCCGATACCATTGTCGAAGTGGGCAGCGGGCAGACCTTCGCGATCGCCGGTCTGTTCCAGCAGAATTTCACCCGGAACCTCGAGAAATTCCCCGTGCTGGGGGACGTTCCAGTGCTCGGAGCGCTGTTCCAGTCGCAGCGTTTCCAGAAGGAGGAGACCGAGCTGGTCATCCTGATCACCCCCTATCTGGTCGAACCGGTGCGGGACAGCCTCGCGGCGCCCACCGACCGTCCCGCCGGCAAGCGCGCCACCCGGAAACATTCGAAGGACCCATCGGCGATGGGCCTGATCATCAAGTAGCGGAGGACGACAAATGACCTTTCCCATTGTTTTCCGTGCTGCGCTCGCCCTTCCGCTCGCCATGCTTGTCGGCTGTGCGAACAACGAAAAGCCGGAGCCCCAGGACTATTCGCCGGGCTACAGCTATGTCGCCACCAATTCATCCGGCTCCGAAAAGAGTGTCGGCGGTAGCGTTCTGGCGCCCAACGCCTGCCTTGCGGAACCGGCCGACGACGATCTTTCGGCGGCCTCGACCGGTCTCACGATCGTCTCCGGAGTGGGCACCCATCTGCCGCCCGGTTGCGCCAATGCCTACAACCTCCAGCGCATGGCCGAGAGCCAGCGCGATCTGGTTGAAGGACGGCAAATGGGGCCGGCCGCCGGGGCTCCGACTGCAAGGGCGGCGCGGCGCTACCTCTACGGCGATGAAGCGCCGATAGGCGGCGCCAACGAGGGTGCGGACGACACGTCGACGACGCAACCTGCAACCAACTGACGGATGTTCCCGCTGCCCGGCTGCCTGGTTCGTCGCGGCGACTTTCCCGGTCGGAAGTCAGCCGACGATCGAACCGAGCGCCTTCGCCTTTGCCTGCGTGCTGCCCTTGGCGCGGATCGATTTGGCACGGGCCAGCAGCGTGTTGATCTCCTTGGTCGACAGGCCTGTCGGCGGCGATGCCTTGATGTGATCGGCCTGGCCAAGCAGGCCGTAGACGACCACGACGTTGCGCTTGTGGTGCAGTTGCGCGCCGGGAGCTGCCTCGACTTTCTGGACGAGCGGAATGGCGGCGGCGGCATTGCCCCCCAGGGCGGCGGCCAGCGCCATGTTGGTCTGGATGTCGAGATCGCCCGGCTCCAGTCTGAGTGCCTGGCCGAAAGTGACCTGCGCTTGGTCGACCTGGCCGGCAAAGGTCTGCGCGACGCCCAGCCGGTTGTAGGCGCGGCTCGTGTTGACGATCGGCGCCGCCTGCGACAATGCGCGGATACCTGCCTCGACGTCGCCGGTTTCGATCATCGCGGAACCCAGGCCGAGCATGGCAGAGCCGTCGTTCGGAGCCTTGGACAACGCCGCCCGGTAGGCCTGGACCGCCTCGGTGGAATAGCCGGCGCGCATGTAAGCCTCGCCGGCTTTCACGAATGCCGTCGGCTTCGCATCCGGCATTGCCGTTGCCTTCTGGTAGAGCGCGATCGCGGTCTCCGATTCGCCACGGGCTTCGATGTCGGCCGCAAGCTTCATCAGCCTGTCCGACTGCGTCGACGCCGCCTGCGTTTCCGCGGCCTTGGCGTCGGCCTTGGATTTCGCCGTCTGGCAGCCGGAAAGCGCCAGAACTGCAACCGCAGGCAAGAACAAGATACGCAGCCGCATATCCACCTCTCCGTATTCAAGCCCGCCGCATCATACACATGGCGGCGCTCACTGGAACCACAAGCTTGCGCTAAGATACAGAAATGACGCAGGAAGCCGAAGAAAAACAGTTACCCGCTTCCGACAAGAAGCTGCGCGATTCGCGACGCAAAGGACAGGTCTCGCAAAGCCGCGACCTGATTGCCGGTTTCACGCTTTTTGCGGCACTTGCCTACCTGTATTTCATCTGGCCGACCGTCTCGGAACACCTTTCCCAGCTGATGCAGACGGTTACGGCTTCAGGCGCCTCGTTCGACGAAATCAGCATGCGTGCAATTCGTCATACCGTCTCTCTGATGTTTCTGGTCACAGCCCCTCTGGTTGGCATCGTTGTCGTCTTCACGGTGCTCTTCGGCTTCGTTGCGAGTTACGGACCGGTCTTTTCCTTCGAGCCGATCAAGCCGCAGTTCGATCACATAAATCCCGCCAAGGGGCTCATGAAAATCATCTCGCTGCGAAACGTCGTCGAGTTCGCCAAGGGGGTGGCGAAGGTGGTTTTCCTGGCCGGCCTGTTCGTCGTCATCCTTCTGGCTTGGATGCAGCCGCTTTTCGACGCGCCCGGCTGCGGCGAAACCTGCATCGCGCCGATGATCAAGGCGGTGCTGACGCCGCTGGGCATCGCGGCCGTGCTGGGTTTCATTCTGATCGGACTGATCGACGTTCCGCTGCAGCGCTGGCTGTTTCTGCGCGACATGCGCATGACCAAGACCGAATACAGGCGCGAATTCAAGGATCTCGAAGGCGACCCGTTGATCCAGCAGGAATTTCAGCGCCAGCGCCGCGAAGCGGTGACGCGGCCGATCCGGCTCGGCGTGAAGAACGCCGTCCTCGTTTTCGCCGCGGGAGACCGCATGGTCGCGTTGCGCTACGTCCGCGACGATACCCCCGTGCCGGTGATCGTCGGCAAGGGCCAGGGCCATGTCGCCGACACGATGCTCGCCGAAGCGCGGCGGCTCGGCATTCCGGTGGTCGAGGATGCCGAACTGGTCGAATCACTCTTCGAACATGCCGGCGTTGGCTCCTATGTCGGCTCGGAGTTGTTCACGCCGGTCGTGCGCCACCTCGTGCGGCTCGGTCTCACCTGACGCAATCCCGCCCATGCCCGCCCGCCGGGTTATGTGTTATCCAACCGGCGAGCATGATCCGGGAGCCGCAATGATGTCCGACGAATTCCACTGGTTGAAACCGCCCGCGGACTGGAGCGGCGATGCCGGCAGACTGGAATTGCGGACCGACGCAAAGACCGACTTCTGGCGCGAGACGTTCTACGGGTTCGTCCGCGACAACGGCCATGCCTATCTGCGCGGCGTATCGGGCGATTTCACCGCGACCGCAACGATCCTTGGCGATTACGAGCAGCTCTACGACCAGGCCGGGCTGATGCTTCGGATCGACGAAAGCCACTGGATCAAGACCGGCATTGAATATACCGACGGGCTGATGCATTTCAGCGTGGTGGTCACGCGCGGCGTCTCCGACTGGTCGGTCATTCCGCTCCCCGACGCGAAGCCGAGCGACGAGGTTTTCGTCCGGCTCACCCGCCACGGCGATGCCGTCCGCGTCCAGTTTTGTGTCGGCAATGCGCACTGGCAGATGGCCCGGCTCTGCCCGTTTCCCGATAAAGACGCGGCAATCGGGGTCATGGCCTGCTCGCCGGAACGGTCCGGCTTTCATGCCGTATTCAAGAACATCACCGTCGGGCCGCCGATCGCCCGCAAGCTGCACGAGGATTGAGGGAGCGGAACCTTGGGCCTACAGGGCGCCATGCTCTCGCGCACCCTGCACCAGCGACGCATGCGGCCGGCAGGAATTGCGCACCATCAGCCGGCCTTGCAGCACCAGCCGCCGCGGGCCGTTCTCGGTCTTGCCGGCCAACCGGTCGAGTACCAGTTGCGCGGCCTGTTCGCCGATCGCCCGCACCGGCTGGGCGACGGTCGTCAGTTGCGGCCGGAACACATCCGCCCAGGGAAAATCGTCGAAGCAGGCGACGGAAATGTCTTCCGGGCACGAAAGCCCGATGTCGCGGATCGCCTTCATCACGCCGATAACCATCAGGTTGTTGGCCGAGAATATCGCGGTCGGCCGGTCAGGCTGCGTCAGCAGTTGCATCGCTGCCTTGTAGGCATCGGCCTCGCGGAAATTGCCGAGCCTGACCAGTTCGTCGTCGAACGCGATGCCGGCCGAATCGAGCGCCTCGTGGTACCCGGCAAGCCGGTCCCGTCCTGTCGAGGTGTCGAGCGAACCCGAGATATAGCCGATGCGGCGATGTCCGAGATGCAGCATGTAGGTGGTTGCATCGAACACGGCGCGCTGGTTGTCGAGCACCACCGCATCGGTATCGACGCCGTCGCAGATGCGATCGATGAGCACGACGGGGACATTGGTGCCCTCCAGGATGCGCTTGAGATTGGCGTCGTCGCCGGCCGGCGCGATGATCAGCCCGTCGACCATGCGGTCGAGTAGCAGTTGGATCTGGTCGTCCTGCGTTTCGATATCCTCGTCGTTGCAGCACAGCATGACGGCATAGCCGGCGCGATGCAGCACCTCCTGGATGACGGAAACGACATCGGTGAAGAACGGATTGGTGATATCGGCGACGGTCAGTCCGATGGTGCGCGTCTTGCCGAGCTTGAGGCTGCGCGCGATCGCATTGCGCTTGTAGCCGATATCCTTGATCGCGGCTTCTATCCTGGCGGTGAGCGCGGGGCTGACGACCGCGGTGCCGTTGACGACAGCCGAAACCGTCGCCACCGAAACGCGCGCCGCCTCGGCGACGTGGAGCATTGTCGGAGCTGTCGATTTGCGCGGCCGCGTGCGCTTGCTTTTGGTCATTTCTTCAAAACGTTTTGATCGAGCCCTCGGCCAGTAATTGCGTATTTCGTTGCTCCACGCAACAATTGCGCCCGGATTTTTCACAAAGCGCCGATGTCGCCCTTGACTCGTTCGAAACGTTTAGATTAGCTTTTCAAGATCGAGAATTGACGAGGTCGGAAGGGAGGCCGCCATTGTCATGAGTGATCGCGACGCCGCGTCCGACCGCCGTTCCACGCCCGTGCCGGATCGTTCCCAGCCCGTCCTGACGGCGGTTTCCGTCTCCAAACGGTTTGGCGGCGTCGTTGCCCTTCGCGATGTCGGCTTCGATCTGAAGCCCGGCGAGATCCATGCCCTGATGGGCGAGAACGGCGCCGGCAAATCGACGCTGATGAAAATTCTTTCCGGCGTCTATACCACCTATGAAGGCGCCATCGCCGTGGATGGCGAACCGGTCCGCTTCACCAGCGTCCGCGACGCGGAGGCCGCGGGGATCGCCATCATCCACCAGGAACTCAACCTGGTCCCCGAACTCAGCGTTGCCGGCAATATCTTTCTTGGCCGCGAGCCGCTGATCGCCGGGCTGATCGTCGATCGCAAGGCGAGTACGAAGGCGGCACGCATCTTGCTCGACAGGCTGGGCATCGACCTCGACCCGGAAGCGCGGATCAGTTCGCTGCGGGTCGGCGAGCAGCAACTCGTCGAGATCGCCAAGGCGCTCTCCATGGAAGCGCGCATCCTGATCATGGACGAACCGACCTCGGCCCTGTCCCCAGCCGAGTGCCAGCGCCTGTTCAAGGTCATCCGCCAACTCGCCGCCGATGGCGTCGCCATCGTCTACATTTCGCACCGCATCGACGAAGTCATGCAGCTCGGCGACCGCGTTACCGTCTTCCGTGACGGCCGGCACGTGCTCACCAGACCGATGCGCGAACTCAGCGAAGACGCCATCATCGCCGCCATGGTCGGCCGGAGCCTCTTGGAAGCAGGCTCCGGTGACGAACGGGTTCCCGGCGAAACCGTACTGTCGGTTCATGGACTGTCACTTTCGGCTCCATATCGACAGGGCTGGCGGCAAGTGCTCGGAGGCGTCGATTTCGAACTGCGGGTCGGCGAGATCCTCGGCATCGGCGGCCTGCTCGGCTCGGGCCGTACCGAAATTCTGGAGACCATCTTCGGCTCCAGCGAAGGCCGCGCCGGCGGCGACATCAGGCTGGGCGGACAGCCGGTCGAGATCCGTTCGCCGCGCGATGCACGCCGCCACGGCATTGCCCTGGTGACCGAGGATCGCAAGACGCAAGGCCTGCACCTGGCTGCGTCGATCACCGACAACGTCGCGCTGCCGCTGGTCGGGCGCTTGGCGCGTTTCGGGCTTCGCTCCTTCGCCGGAGAGGCAGGGTTGGCCCGCCAGGCTGTCAAGTCGCTCGGCGTTCGCTGCGACAGCATCGAGCAGGTAGCCGGCACACTGTCGGGCGGCAACCAGCAGAAGGTCGTCATCGGCAAATGGCTGGCCACCGCACCGCGTATCCTGCTTCTCGACGAACCCACGCGCGGCATCGATGTCGGCGCGAAGCGCGAGATCTACGACCTTGTCTTCAAGCTGGCGCGCGACGGCCTTGCCATCGTCGTGGTCAGCTCCGAACTGCCGGAGCTTCTGCTGTTGTCGGATCGCATCCTCGTCATGTCGGAGGGCCGCCAGACCGGCATGCTCACCAGGGCCGAAGCGACCGAGGAACGCATCATGCAGCTTGCCGCACCCCGCAACAGTCGCGGAAAGGCCGCCGCATGAGCGCATTGAAACTTGTCTCCCGCACCAAGCTCTACTGGGGCCTGCTCGCCATCTTCCTGATCGGCGTGCTCTCCTCTCCGGTCAGTTCGTCCGGCAAGAACATCTTCCTGTCCTACGGCAACCTGCTCGACGTGCTGCGGCAGGTGTCGACCACCGGACTGATCGCGACGGGAATGACCGCGGTCATCATCACCGCGGGCATCGACCTGTCGGTCGGCTCGCTGATGGCGATCTGCTCGGTGGTCTGCGCCATGCTCTTGACAATGCCCGGCTACACGCCGGCGGCAATCATGGGCGTGCCGGCGGTCGGGCTGGTGGCGCTGCTCATCGGCGTCATGCTCACCCGGTTCGTCCTCCTCAACCTTGAAAAATCCCGCCAGGGCGACGTGAGGCGGGACATCCAGCTCGATCCGATCCGCGGCATCGTCGCGCCGGCCATCGTCGGCGTGCTTTTGTGTGCACTGGCGCTGTGGTTCCTGCTGCCGCAGATCCAGACCAAGTTCGGCGTGCTCGGGGTCCTCATCGTCGCGCCCTGTGTCGGCCTCGTCTTCGGCTCGATCAACGGCTTCATCATCGTCGCCGGCAGGCTGCAGCCTTTCATCGTGACGCTGGCGATGATGGTGACGGCGCTTGGCGTGGCCCGGCTCACCGCCGGCCAGAACAACGCGGTGCTGCCGGTCTACACCGGCTCCAACGCTGTCGCCGAATTCGACATTTTGCGTTCGCTGGTGTTCGGCATCATACCGATGCCCGGCCTGTTCTTCATCGCGGCGATCGTCATCTATGGCGCGGTGCTGCGCTTCACCCCGTTCGGCCGTTATGTCTACGCCATCGGCGGCAACGAGGAAGCCGCGCGCCTGTCCGGCATCGACGCCGGACGCGTCAAGATCGTCACCTACGCGATTTCCGGCCTGCTCGCCGGTGTCGCCGCCGTGCTTTACGTGGCGCAATACCGTCAGGGCAAGCCGGACGCCGGCGCCGGGCTGGAACTCGACGCCATCGCCGCCGTCGTCATCGGCGGCACCAGCCTGATGGGCGGGCGCGGCAGCCTCGCCGGCACCTTCTGCGGCGTGCTCATCTTCGGGCTGCTGTCCAACATCCTGCAGCTCCACAACATCAACTCGAACCTTCAGTTGGTGCTGAAAGGCCTGATCATCATCGGCACCGTGCTTGTCCAGGAGCGCAATGCCGCCGACCTGTTTGCCTATTTGCGCCTGCCCTTCTGGCGGCAGGCGCATCAGAAAACGTCCGCCGAAGAGCGAACGTCGGAAGAGACCCAGTCTCGAAACCTTGGAGGAAACGCAAATGAAACGCCGTGAATTCACGAGGCTCGCCGCCATTACGGCCGCACTCGTCGCATCGACCATGCTTCTGCAGGGCGGGAGCGCCTTCGCCCAGGACAAGAAATTCAAGATCGGCTTCAGCCAGGTGACCACGATCGAGCCGTGGCGCGCGCAGTTCAACAAGGACATCATCGCCGAGGCCGCCAAGCATCCGAACGTCGAGCTGATCGTCACCGACGGCGAGGACAAGACGGAGAAGCAGGTCGCCGACGTCGAGAACCTGATCCGCCAGGAAGTCGACGCGCTGCTCGTCTCGCCGAAGGAGTCGGCCGGCCTTACCGGCGTCGTCCAGCAGGCCATCGACGCCAAGATTCCGGTCTTCGTGCTCGACCGCAACGTCGAGACCGACCAGTACACGCAGTTCGTTGGCGGCGACAACAAGCTGATCGGCCGCGCGGCCGGCGAATACGCAGTCGAGCTGCTTGGCGGCGCCGGCAAGGCCACCGGCAATGTCGTCGAGATCTGGGGCGGCATGGGCACGCAGCCCGCGCATGACCGCCATGACGGCTTCCACGAATTCACCGACAAGGAGCCGGGCATCAAGAACCTGCTCGACCAGCAGTCGGGCGACTGGAAGCAGGACCAGGCCTACAACCTGATGGCCACGGCGCTCCGCAACAACGAGAAGATCGATCTCGTCTACGGCCATAACGACCCGATGGCCTACGGCGCCTACCTTGCCGCCAAGGACGTCGGCCGCGAGAAGGACATCAAGTTCATCGGCATCGACGCGCTGCCGCCGGAGGGCGTGACCTGGGTCAACAACGGCGAACTGACGGCTACCTTCCTCTATGCCACGCCGGGCGCGGAAGGCTTGCGGCAAGCGATCAAGTTCCTCAACGGCGAGAAGGTCGAGAAGACCATCACGCTCGACACCATGAAGGTGACCAAGGAAAACGCTGCCCAGATCATGAAGGACAACGGGCTCTGACACTCAGGACGCCGGGCGGCTCTCCTTGCCGCCCGGCCTTTCCCATATCGAAGCCGGCGGGCTGCCCGATGGGCGGCAAGCCGTGATGCACGACAGACGGAAGGTGCGGACATGAGCGAAACGATCAATATTTTCTGGCCGGGCGACTATCGCGACATGCCCAACAAGACCGCGCTCCCCGGCGTGCGGGAAGCCACCGCCCAGCTCGAAAAAAGCCTGACCCGGCTCGGCCGCAAATATCGCCGCGTCGAAGGTTTCATGACCAAGCCGCATGAGGCGATCGAGAAGCTTGGCCAGCTCGACGGGCCGATCATCGGCCTCTACACGCATTGGGTCTACGGGCCGCATACGGTCGATGGCGTCATCGGCCACGACAACCCGCTCCTGATGGTCAGCAACTTTTCCGGCAAATGGCCGGGTCTTGTCGGGCTCCTGAACACCGGCGCCTGCCTCGCCGCGGAAGGCCGCAAGACCAGCCGCCTGTGGACCGAGGCCACCGACTGGAGCGCCGACGCGAAATTTCTCGAAGGCCTCGAGCAATGGTGCGCCAAGGGCGTCATCGCCTATGACGAGGCAAGCATCCGCCCTGCCCCGAAAGTCTCGGCCGCGGCTGCGAAGATCGCCGAGGGCGTGCACGCCGAAATGAAACGCCGCCGGCCGATCGCGCTGATGCTGGGCGACACTTCCATGGGCATGACTAACGGCTGCTTCGGCGCCCGACTGCTGCACAAGCTCGGCTTTGCCGAGCACAAGGTCGACCAGGCCTGGATCATCGACTACGGCAAGCGTGTCTCCGACAAGCGCCTCGACGACGCATTGGCCTTCGTCAACGCCAAGGGCATCGAGTTCCATTATGGCGGCGCCGGCGCCGAGGATTTCGATGCCAACGGCACCCGCGAGCAGCTGCGCGACTATCTCGCGGTGCTCGACATCGTCGACGAGTTCAAGGCCGACTGCGTCGGCTGGCAATACCAGCTCGGCCTGATCAAGCTCCGGCCGCCATCCGATTTCGCCGAAGGCCTGCTCAACTCAACTTGCCGCCCAGAAACCAACGGCGACACCATCGTCGATTCGACCGAGGCTGACCAGGGCAATCTCCTGCCCATGGAGATGATGAAGCGGCTGCTGAAAGCCAAGGGCCTGCACCAGAGCGTCGCCTTCCACGACGTGCGCTGGGGCGGCGAGCACGACGGCCGCTTCCTCTGGCTGCTGCTCAATTCGGGCTCGGCTGGCGCCTATGCCTTCTCGCTCGACCCGGACACGCTGAAGGGAGTGCATTCCTGGCGTCAGCCGCAGCAATATTTCCCGGTGCCCGGCGGCACCTTCACCGGCGCCAGCCTGGCCGGCGGGATGACCTGGTCGCGGGCCTGGCTCGACAATGGCGAACCGGTGATGGACATCGGCAAGGGCAAGGTGGTCGAACTGCCGAAGGACAAGCTCGCCGAATGGTGGAATGGCACCACGCCCGAATGGCCGATCATGATCGCCGACCTCGGCATCGGCCGCGATACGCTGATGGCGCACTACATGAGCAACCATGTCGCGGTTTCTTATGGGGACATCCTTGAAGAAATGGCGGCATTGAGCAAACTCTGCGGCTATCGTGTCCGTTACCTCGCAGATTGAAAGCAGTGCATGACCGAACTTGTCGTCGCCGTCGATGTTGGAACCGGAAGCGCGCGTGCCGGCGTGCTTGACCGCGGCGGCCGGTTGCTCGCGCGTGCCGAACAGCCGATCGCCATCAACCGCCCTCGCCACGATCACGCCGAGCACGATTCGGAAGAAATCTGGCGCGCCGTCTGCACGTCGGTCCGGGCGGCCTTGGCAAAAGCCTCGGCGGCGCCGGAGGACGTGAGCGGCATCTCGTTCGACGCCACCTGCTCGCTGGTGGTGCGCGGCAAGGATGGCGGCCGGGTCAGCGTCTCGACATCCGGAGAGCAGCGCTGGGACACCATCGTCTGGCTCGACCATCGCGCCGTGGCGGAAGCCGAGGAATGCACCGCGACCGGCCACAAGGTGCTCGATTTCATCGGCGGGGTGATGTCGCCGGAAATGGAAACGCCGAAGCTGATGTGGCTGAAGCGCAACCTGCCGCAAAGCTGGGACAGGGCTGGATATTTCTTTGACCTCGCCGATTTCCTGACCTGGAAAGCGTCCGGCTCGCTCGAACGCTCGCAATGCACGCTCACCTGCAAATGGACCTATCTCGCCCACGAGAAGGAAAGCTGGCAGCGCGATTTTTTCGAAACGGTCGGCATTCCGGACATGCTGTCTCGCGGCAATCTTCCGGAGAAAGCCTCGCCGATCGGTCAAAGCGTTAGCCGGCTTGGCAACGAGGCGGCGAGCCAGCTCGGCCTCACCACAGACTGCCATGTCGGCATCGGCCTGATCGACGCCCACGCCGGCGCGCTCGGCGTCATCGGCGCTTTCGCCTCCGCCGGCCAGGACATCGAACGGCATCTCGGTCTCATCGGCGGCACCTCGACCTGCACCATGGCGCTATCGCGCGGACCCCGCCCCGTGCCCGGCGTCTGGGGTCCCTATTTCGGCGCGGTGCTGCCTGAACTCTGGCTGAACGAAGGCGGCCAGTCGGCAACCGGCGCGCTGCTCGACCATATCATCCGCTGGCATGGCGCAGGCGGCGAGCCCAATGCGGCAGAACATAAAAAGATCGTCGAGCGCATCCAGGCGCTGCGCGGGGAAGAAGGCGACCGCTTCGCCGAAAGGCTTTATGTCCTGCCGGACTTCAACGGCAACCGTTCGCCGCTCGCCGATCCGCGCGCCACAGGCGTCATCAGCGGCCTCACGCTCGACGCCTCATTCGACAGCCTGTGCCAGCTCTACTGGCGCACCTGCGTCGGCATTGCGCTCGGCGTCCGCCACATCCTCGACGCCCAGGCAAAGCAGGGCTATGCGATCGACACGCTGCACGTGACCGGCGGGCACACCAAGAACCCGCTGCTGATGGAACTCTATGCCGACGCAACCGGCTGCACCGTCATCGAACCTGCGGCGGAGGATGCCGTGCTGCTCGGCACCGGCATGGTCGCGGCCACGGCCGCCGGGCTCTATCCCGATCTGCCGGCAGCCTGCGCCGGCATGCAGCAGGGTGGCAAGGCCCGCCAGCCGGATACAGCCAGGCGCGCCGCCTACGATCGCGACTACCGGATCTTCCTGCAGATGCACGAGGACCGCAAGGCGCTCGACGACATCCGCTAGCAGATCATCGGACGCCGGGCAGTTAGCCGGCTTCGTATATCTCGATCAGAAACAGCGATGCGTTACGCCCAGCCCTCGCCGACACGCTCTCTGAGCCTTCCAGAACCAGGCAATCGAGTTCGCCGAGCCTGCCAGCTTCAGTTCCCACGGCGATGTCGACCGCACCGCGATGGCAAAGCAGCATCGTGACTTTCGCATCGGAAGGGATTTCCGTTTTCTCCAAAGCCTCGACCCGCCGCACGGCATGCTTGAAACGGCCGCGCCGCGTCATCACGTTCAGGTCCGTGACGGGTCCACCCAGCAAAACTGAATCGGTCGGCTGGTCGGCTGGAAAAGCGAAAGGATCGCCCTCACCGCGAAGTTCGACCGCCGGCTGACCGGCAATCGCCAGCCGCAGCCCCTCGCCCTCGAGAATGCTCAGCGTGCGGTCGATGCCCGAAAAAGCCGAAAACGGCCCGTCGCGTTCCACCCGTGCCATCGAGACCCGCCAGCCGAAATCATCGAGGCCGGCATTTTCCGGCCAGACGGCGATCTCGGTGGTCTCGCCGCCGCCGTTCTTCCACGGCATGCGGCGATAGTCGGCGGCACGCAGGATGCGCATCGTGCTAGCCCAGCCAGCCCATCGACACCGCCAGCCACGCGATGGGCGCGGTGATCAGTATGCTGAGCGCAGTGCGGGCGTACCAGATGACCAGCAGATCGCGGAAGCGGAACGGGATCGATGTTGCGAGTACACACGGAATCGATGCCGACAGGAACAGCACCTGGCTGACCGAGACGACGGCGGCGGTGAACTTCAGTGCGACATCGGCTTCCGTCAGCAGGATCGCCGGCAGGAACATCTCGGCGAGGCCGGCTGCCATCGACTTCGCCGCCAGCATCGGGTCGTCAAACTGGGCAATCCAGGTAAACGGATAGAGCGTCAGGCCGAGCCAGTCGAAGATCGGCGTATATTTCGCAGTGAGCAGCCCGAGAAGACCTACCGCCATGATCGAGGGGAGAATCATCGCGGCCATGCGCAGCCCGTCCATGAAGTTCTCCCGCAGTGTTTCAGGCAAACTCTTCGCCGCGGCGGCTTGCTCGACGCCGGCATCGATCGCGGCCTGGAAACGGTTGCGGCCCGTGGGCAGCGGTTGGTCGCGGTCACCAGGATGCTCCATTCCGGCCAGCGGCCAAAGGCGTGCGGTGATCGCGGAGACGATGAAGGTGACGACCAGCGTCGTCCAGAAGTAGAGATTCCAAGAGCCCATCAGACCGAGCGTCCTGGCGACGATCACCATGAAGGTCGCGGAAACGGTCGAAAAGCCGGTGGCGATGATGGCCGCCTCGCGCACCGTGTATTTGCCTTCGCGAAACACCCGGTCGGTAATCAGCAGCGCCAGTGAATAGCTGCCGACGAACGATGCGACCGCGTCGATGGCCGACCAGCCGGGCGTGCGCCAGATCGGCCGCATCACCGGCTGCACGAGCACGCCGGTGAATTCGAGCAGGCCGTAGCCGATGAGGAAGCCCAGCGCCAGCGCGCCGACCGGAACGATCAGCCCGACCGACAGGACGAGTTTGTCGAACAGGAACGGCAGCATGTCGGGTGCAAACAGCGCAGCCGGGCCGACGTTAAACAGATACATCGCCGTCAGCACCACGCCGAGAACGCGCAGCAGCGAAAAAATCATCTGTGTCGTGTTCGTCCGCCATGTTCCCTGCACGAACGGCGCAAATGCGCCGTAAAGGATTAGCATGCAAACGAAAACTACCGCCGCGGGCCGCGCATAGGTCGAAAGCGCGGTCGCCGCATGGTCGAGCGGGATCGTCGACTTGCCGGCGATCGTCACCGGCACAAAGAAGACGAAGATGCCGATCAGGCTGTAGGCGACCAGCTTGAACAGCGAGGCGCCGCGCGAACCGCGCGTGCCATAAGAAACGTCAGTCATTTTTCCTCCAAAACTTTTCGGCGGTGACAGATCAGCCGAGAATGCCCGGCAGGTTCAGCCCGTGTTCCTTCGCGCAATCGATGGCAATGTCGTAGCCGGCATCGGCATGGCGCATCACGCCTGTCGCGGGGTCATTCCACAGCACCCGCTCCAGCCGGCGCGCCGAGTCCGCCGTGCCGTCGGCGACGATCACCATGCCGGAATGCTGCGAGAATCCCATGCCGACGCCGCCGCCATGGTGCAGCGATACCCAGGTCGCGCCGGACGCGGTGTTGAGCAGCGCGTTGAGCAGCGGCCAGTCGGAGACCGCGTCCGACCCGTCCTGCATCGCTTCCGTCTCGCGGTTCGGCGAGGCGACCGAGCCGGAATCGAGATGGTCGCGACCGATGACCACCGGTGCCTTCAGTTCGCCGCTTGCCACCATTTCGTTGAAGGCGAGGCCGGCCTTGTGGCGGTCGCCGAGCCCGATCCAGCAGATGCGCGCCGGCAGGCCCTGGAAGGCGATGCGCTCGGCCGCCATGTCCAGCCAGCGGTGAAGGTGTTCGTTCTCCGGGAACAGCTCCTTCATCTTGGCGTCGGTCTTGCGGATATCCTCCGGATCGCCCGAAAGCGCGGCCCAGCGGAACGGACCGATGCCGCGACAGAAAAGCGGTCGGATGTAGGCCGGCACGAAGCCCGGGAAGGCGAAGGCATTTTCCAGCCCCTCTTCCTTGGCCACCTGGCGGATGTTGTTGCCGTAGTCGAGTGTCGGCACGTCGGCGTTCCAGAAGTCGACCATGGCGGCGACGTGCGTCTTCATCGACGCACGGGCGGCCTTTTCGACGGATTTCGGATCACGCTCACGCTTCTCGCGCCATTCCGCGACGGTCCAGCCGACTGGCAGGTAGCCGTTGATCGGGTCATGCGCGGAGGTCTGGTCGGTGACGATGTCGGGGCGCGGGCCGCCGGCCTTCATACGCTTCACCAGTTCGGGGAAGATGTCCGCGGCATTGCCGAGCAGGCCGACAGACTTCGCTTCTCCGGCCTTCGTCCAGCGGTCGATCTTCTCCAGCGCCTCGTCGAGGCTCAAGGCCTTCTCGTCGAGATAGCGGGTGCGGATGCGGAAATCGATGCGGGTCTCGTCGCACTCGACCGCGAGGCAGCAGGCGCCGGCGAAAACCGCGGCCAAAGGCTGCGCACCGCCCATGCCGCCGAGCCCGCCGGTCAGGATCCAGCGACCCCTGAGGTTGCCGTCGTAATGCTGGCGACCCGCCTCGGCGAAGGTTTCGTAGGTGCCCTGCACGATGCCCTGCGTGCCGATATAGATCCACGAGCCCGCCGTCATCTGGCCGTACATGGCAAGACCCTTGCGGTCGAGTTCGTTGAAATGTTCCCAGGTTGCCCAATGCGGAACCAGGTTGGAATTCGCGATGAGCACGCGCGGCGCGTCGGCGTGGGTACGGAAGACACCGACCGGCTTGCCCGACTGGACGAGCAGTGTCTGGTCTTCGTCGAGGTCGCGAAGTGCAGCGACGATGCGGTCGAAGTCGTTCCACGTGCGGGCCGCGCGGCCGATGCCGCCATAGACGACCAGCTCTTGCGGGTTCTCGGCCACGTCGGGATCGAGATTGTTCATCAGCATGCGGAGCGGCGCCTCGGTCAGCCAGCTCTTGGCGGAAAGTTCGGTGCCGGTTGCTGCGCGGATCGTGCGCGCATTGTCGATGCGGGTGTGCGTGGTCATGATAACCTCCGGTGAATTGGGTGGCGTCAGCCGCGCGCCCAGTCGCGCGCGGTCGTCAAAATCTTCTCCAGCGTCGCGCGCATCGGCGCCGCGAACTCCGGATCGTATTGCGTCGGCCAGTTCTCCGGTCCGACCGGACCGATCGGCTCGCGCATGTAGCCGCGGTTGGACAATTCCATCTGCAGGGCATGCACGCCCTTGGCGGGGTCGCCGTAATGCCGGGTGATCCAGCCGCCCTTGAAACGGCCATTGACGACATGCGTCTCGCCGCTCTCGGCCATGATCTGCGTGACCTGTGCCTGCAAAGCGGGATCGGCGCTCTTGCCGTCATTGGTACCGAGGTTGAACACCGGCAACGTGCCCTCGAACAGTCTCGGGATCACCGAGCGGATCGAGTGGCAATCGTAGAGCACGACCTTCGGATGCAGGCCGCGCAGGCGATGGAGTTCGCCCTGCAGTGCCGCATGATACGGCTCGAAATAGGTTTTCCGCCGCCGGTCGATGTCCGCCGGCCCCGGCTCTTCGCCGCCGCGGTAGAGCGGGTCGCCATCGAAGGTCTCGGTCGGGCACAGGCCGGTCGTGGTCTGGCCGGGATAGAGCGAGGCGCCGGACGGGTCGCGGTTGACGTCGATGATGGTGCGCGAGATCGCCGTGTGCACGACCGTCGCACCAAGCCCTGCGGCAAAGTCGTAGAGCTTGTCGATCCACCAGTCGCAGTCGCGCTGGCCGAGCCAGCGGGAGGTCAGCCGCGGCTCGAATTCGGCAAGATCGATGCCGGTGTGCGGCAGGCTGACCAGCAGCGGCGTGTCACCCTGATGAACGGTGAGCCAGGAAGGATGGGTCATGCGCCTTCTCCCGAAATCCTCGGCAGCGCAATCGCCCCCGCCGCATGGACAATCGCCCCGCTTCTCACCAGCGTGATCGCCTTGTCCATGTCGGGGTGGAAATGCCGGTCATTGTCGAGATGCCGCACCTGCGCCCGTATCGCGTCGCGCACCGCTTCCAGCGCATCGCTGGATTTCAGCGGCTGGTGGAAATCGCAGCCTTGCGCGGCTGCCAGCAGTTCGATGCCGACCACGGCGGTCGCGTTCTCGACCATGCCGATCAGCCGCCGCGCCCCGTGCGCTGCCATCGACACATGGTCCTCCTGGTTGGCGGAGGTCGGGATCGAATCGACGCTCGCCGGATAGGCCTTCTGCTTGTTTTCGGAAACGAGTGCGGCCGCCGTCACCTGCGGAATCATGAAGCCCGAGTTCAGCCCCGGCTTCGGCGTCAGGAAAGCCGGCATGCCCGACAGCGCCGGATCGACCAGCATGGCGATGCGCCGTTCGGCGATCGAGCCGATTTCGCAGACGGCGAGCGCGATCATGTCGGCGGCGAACGCCACCGGCTCGGCATGGAAGTTGCCGCCCGAAAGTGCTGTATCGTCCTCGGCGAAGATCAACGGATTGTCGGAAACGCCGTTGGCTTCGGTCTCCAGCGTCGCCGCTGCCTGGCGCAGCACATCGAGTGCCGCGCCCATCACCTGCGGCTGGCAGCGCAGGCAGTATGGATCCTGCACGCGCTCGTCGCCGACCCGATGCGATTCCCTGATGGCGCTGCCCGCCATCAAGTCGCGCAACGCATCGGCCGTCTCGATCTGGCCGCGGTGTTTGCGCAACGCATGGATGCGCGGATCGAACGGCGCGTCGGAACCCTTGGCGGCATCTGTCGACAGCGCGCCGGTGACCAGTGCCGAACGATAAAGCACCTCCGCCTCGAACAGCCCGGCCAGTGCATAGGCTGTGGAAAACTGGGTCCCGTTGAGCAGCGCCAGACCTTCCTTCGGGCTGAGCGTCACCGGCTCCAGCCCATGCGACACGAAAGCGACCTTGGCCGGGAAAATGCCGTGCGGCGTATAACAGTCGCCGACGCCGATCATCGCCGCGGTCATGTGCGACAGCGGTGCGAGATCGCCGGAAGCGCCGACCGAGCCTTGCGCCGGCACCACCGGAATGACTTCGGCGGCAATCATCGCCTCCAGCAATTCCAGCGTCTTCGGCTGCACGCCGGAAGCGCCCTGAGCCAGGCTCGCCAGCTTCAGCGCCATCATCAGCCGCGCGATCTTTTCCGGCATCGGTTCGCCGACGCCGGCGGCGTGCGAAAGCACGATGTTCTTCTGCAGGGTCGCCAGATCGGCCGCCTCGATGCGCACGCTTGCCAGTTTGCCGAAGCCGGTGTTGATGCCGTAGACCGGCTCGCCCTTGGCAACGATGCGGGCGACGGCGTCGGCGCTCGCCTTGACGCGCGGCTTGCAGCTTTCATCAAGTTTGGGCACGGCGCCGCGATAGATGGCGCGCCAGTCGGCCAGCGTCGCGCTGCCGGGCTTCAGGACCAGTTCATTCATCTTCCCCTCCACACCCGCTGATGCAGCGGGTTGTAACCCATGCGATAGACAAGCTCGGCCGGGCGCTCGACGTCCCAGATGGCCAGGTCGGCCCATTTGCCGGCTTCCAGCGTGCCGGTCTCGCCCAGCAATCCAAGCGCGCGCGCGGCCTCGCGCGTCGTGCCGGCGATGCACTCGTCCACCGTCATGCCGAACAGCGTCGCCGCCATATTCATGGTCAGAAGCAGCGAGGTGAGCGGCGAGGTTCCCGGATTGTTGTCGGTGGCGACAGCCATCCTCACGCCATACCGGCGGAACAGGGCGAGCGGCGGCTTCTTCGTCTCGCGGATGAAATAAAAGGCGCCGGGCAGGATCACCGCGACCGTGCCGGCTTTTGCCATCGCCGCCGCACCGTCTTCGTCAGTGTATTCGAGGTGGTCCGCCGACAGCGCCCCGAAACTGGCGGCAAGTGCTGCGCCATGCAGGTTGGAAAGCTGATCGGCATGCAGTTTCACCGGCAGGCCAAGCGCCTTTGCCGCCGTGAAGACGCGGGAAATCTCGTCGGTCGAGAAGGCGATGCCTTCGCAGAAGCCATCGACGGCGTCGGCAAGTCCCGTTGCCGCGATCGCCGGCAGCATCTCGTCGACGACCTTGGCGATGTAGGCGCCCTTGTCGCCATTTGCTTCCGGTGGCAGCGCATGCGCGCCAAGGAAGGTCGTCCGCACCGTGACCGGCCGCTGTTCGCCAAGGCGCCGTGCGGCAGCCAGCGATTTCGATTCATTCTCCAGGTCGAGCCCGTAGCCCGACTTGATCTCGACCGTGGTGACGCCTTCGGCGATCAGCGCGTCGAGGCGCGGCAGCGACTCGGCCACCAGCTGCTCTTCGCTCGCGGCGCGCAGCGCCTTGACCGAGGAAACGATGCCGCCGCCCGCCCGCGCCACCTCTTCGTAGGTCGCGCCGGCAAGCCGCATCTCGAACTCGTTGGCGCGGTTGCCGGCATGCACCAGATGGGTGTGGCAATCGATCAGGCCGGGTGTGATCCAGCGGCCCTCGCAATCGATCTGTTCCGATCCCGCGAGCAAGGCGGCCGGCATTTCTGCTTCCGGCCCGGCATAGACGATGCGGCCCTGGCTGGCGACCACGGCGCCGTTCTCGACGACACCCAGCCCCTCCGCGCCCTCGGCCAGAGTGGCAAGGCGGGCGTTGCGCCAAAGGCGGTTCCGCGCACCCTTTTCCTCTTGCGGCATGATCTTTTCCGTTTCCATCCCGTTGCTTTTATGTATATACATATCAACGCATGACGCAAGGGCTTTATGCTGCGGCATTGACGGTACGGAGGAAAAGCCAGTGACAGCGGTTTTCGCGGACCAGGCCCTGCTGCCGAACGGATGGCAGCGCGACGTGCGGCTGACGGCGGAGGCCGGCCGCATCGCCACGATCGAAACCGGCGTCGCGCCCCGGTCCGGCGATGAACGCCACGCCATCCTGCTGCCCGGCATGCCCAATCTCCACAGCCACTCCTTCCAGCGCGGCATGGCGGGACTGGCAGAAGTGCGCGGGCCGTCGGCTGACAGTTTCTGGTCGTGGCGCGAGGTGATGTACCGGTTCGCCCTGTCGATGACACCCGGCCAGGTCGAGGCCGTCGCGGCCCAGCTCTACGTGGAGATGCTTGAAGCAGGCTTCAGCCGTGTCGGCGAATTTCACTACCTGCACCACGACCGTGACGGAAAGCCTTACGCGAACATCGCCGAGATGGGCGAGCGCATCGCGGCTGCCGCATCCACGACCGGCATCGGCCTCACGCTTCTGCCCGTATTTTATGCCCATTCCACCTTCGGCGGCGCCGCTCCCAATGAAGGCCAGCGCCGCTTCATCAACAGCCTCGACAGTTTTGCGCACCTGCTCGACGGCTGCCGCGCCGCCGCGACCGGCCTCGCAGGCGCCGTCGTCGGCGTCGCCCCGCACAGTCTTCGCGCGGTGACGCCGGAAGAGCTTGCCGCCGTCACCGGGATGGCCGGCGATGCCCCGATCCATATCCATATCGCAGAACAGGTGAAGGAGGTCGACGACTGCCTTGCCTGGTCGGGTGTGCGGCCGGTCGAATGGCTGCTGTCGCACGCCGATGTCGGTGCCCGCTGGTGCCTTATCCATGCCACCCACATGACCGACGCCGAAACACGGCAGATGGGCGAGAGCGGCGCGATCGCCGGGCTCTGCCCCATCACCGAGGCCAATCTCGGCGACGGCACTTTTGCCGCGCCCGCCTTCATCGCGCATGGCGGCCGTTTCGGTATCGGCTCGGACTCCAATGTGCTCATCGGTCTGCCCGACGAGCTGCGTCAGCTCGAATATTCGCAGCGCCTCGCATTGCGCGCCCGCAACGTGTTGTCGGTAGCCGGCGGCTCGACCGGCAGGGCGCTTTTCGAGGCGGCGCTGGAAGGCGGAGGCGCGGCCCTCGGCACCGGCCTGCCGGCACTGATGGCCGGCGCGCCGGCCGATTTCATCTCGCTGGATGCCACGCGGCCGTCGCTCGCCGGCAAATCCGGCGACGCCGTCCTCGACGCGTGGATTTTCGCCAACGGCACCGGCGTCGACTGCGCCTGGGTGCGCGGCAGGAAGCTGGTCGAAGCCGGTCGCCACCACCGGCGCGACGCCATCGCCGCGAAATTCCGCGCGACCATGCTGGAACTCGCCGGCTCATGAGATAAGGGTTGCCTGAGACGCGCCGCGTCAGGACGGATGATATGGCCGACATGGAAACGTTGCGGGAGGAGGAAGCAGGCGGCGAGCCGGTATCGCTCTACCAGCGCATTCTCGGCGATATCCGCGACCGCATCCTGTCGGGCGAGTGGCCGCCCGGCTACCGCATCCCGTTCGAGCACGAACTGACCACCCAGTACGGCTGCTCGCGCATGACCGTGAACAAGGCGCTGTCGCAACTGGCGAATGCCGGCCTCATCGAGCGCCGCCGACGCTCCGGCAGCTTCGTGCGGCGGCCGCAATTGCAGTCGGCTATCCTGGAAATCCACGACATCAAGGCTGAGGTCGACGCGCTCGGCCTGCCCTATCGCTACGAACTCGCCACCCGGCTGCAGAGAAAGGCGACGCGCGCCGATCTGGTCCGTCTCGACGTGCCGCTGCCGAGCACCGTGCTGGAGCTTTCCTGCCGGCATTTCGCGGGCGACCGCCCCTTTTGTCTGGAAGATCGGCTGATAAGCCTGGCGGCGGTGCCGGAGGTTGCGGACGAAAGCTTTGCCGAGATGGCACCGGGACCGTGGCTGGTCAGCCGCGTGCCATGGAACGCGGCCGAGCACGCGATCCGCGCCGTCGGCGCCGATGCCGCCACCGCCGCCGCCCTTGGCATCGCGGCCGGCACCGCCTGCCTGGTCATCGAGCGCCGGACGTGGAGCGCCGACCAACCGGTCACGCATGTGCGCCTGACCTACGCCGGCGACAGCCACGCGCTGGTGGCGCGATTCACGCCCTCGCAGGGTTAGCTTTCCTCTCCCGAGCAAGGACTTTGTCCCCCTCCCCCTTGTGGGGAGGGGTTAGGGGTGGGGGTACCTTGAAGCGCAAGTGTTCGGGCATCTACCCCCACCCTATATCCCTCCCCACAAGGGAGAGGGAGGCGGCAACGTCGCGCTCCGTTCTCAGCGAGAAGAAATCACACCGCAGCGGTAATGATGATCTCGACCTTGTACTCCGGCGTCGCCAGCTTGGCTTCGCCAGTGGCGCGGGCGGGCGCGTTCGGGCCGTCGACCCACTTGTCCCAGACCGAGTTCATCTCGGCGAAATCGGCCATGTCGGCCAGCCAGATGATCGCCTGCAGGATCTTCGACTTGTCCGAGCCGGCCTCCTTCAGCAGGCGGTCGACCGACGCCAGGACATCCCCGGTCTGCTCGGCGACGCTCTTGCCCGGCGTGCCTACCTGTCCGGCCAGGTAGACGGTGTTGCCGTGGATGACGGCCTGGCTCATGCGGGGACCGGCTTCGATGCGGCGGATGCTCATGGGCAATTTCCTTCTCTGCTTTGGTGTTTAACTATAAGGTGTTCAACTGCGGAACCGGTCCGGCGACAGCGCCGGAACCAGCGCCGCAAGATCGTCCGGCAGGTTCGTGCGCCTTATCGACTGTCCGGCCAGATGTGACAAGGCCGGCGCCGTCTGGATTCCATAGCCGCCGTGTCCGGCAAGCCAGAAAAAGTTCTCCGCCGTGCTATCGAAACCCGCCACCGGAGTGCGATCCGGGGCGAATGTGCGCAACCCCGCCCAGCTGCGCTCTACCCGCGTTACCGGCACATCCACCGCCTGCTCGAACCGGTAGAGCCCTTCGGCCATCACCATGTCGTCGACGAAGGCATCGTGCGGTTCGACCGGAATTTCCTCCGCCGGAGAGATGAACAGTTTCCCGGCATCCGGCTTGAAATACCAGCCTTCGGCGGCGTCGGCGACCAGCGGCCAGCCCATTATATCCAGCCCCTGCGGCGCCGGCACCACGGCGATCGAGCGCCGCATCGGCGTCAGACCGAGCGGCTCGACCCCGCTCTCCCTGGCGACACGATCGGCCCAGGCGCCTGCCGCATTGACCAGGATGTCGGCCCGGATGCGGCTTGTCGGCGTTTCGATTTCCCACTTGCCGCCTTCCCGCAATGCCCGCAGCAGCGGCGCTTTGGTCAGCACTTCGGCGCCGCCGCCGCGCGCCTTGCGCAGCCAGCCCTCGTGCAATGCCGCGACATCGATGTCCTGTGCGTCTTCCTCATAGGCGGCCGCCGCGATTTTTTCGGGCCGCAGCACCGGCACCTTCGCCACCGCCTCCGCGGCGCTGATCTCAAGCAACCCGTCGGCGGAAGCCAGCAGTTCGGCCTGCTTGGACAGGCCATCGGCGTCGGCGACATAGAGCAGGCCGCGCTGGACGAGCAGCGGCTGCGGAAACAGCGTCCGGTCGGCGCCTTCGAACAGCGGCGCGCTGGCGCGGCTCAGCGCCCTGATCGTGGCATTGCCGTAATTGCGAATGAAGGTCGCCGCCGAACGCCCGGTCGAATGATAACCCGGCCGGTCTTCCTGCTCGATCAGCACGACCTTGAAATCGCCAGCCAGTTCCGCCGCAACGCCGGCGCCGGCAATGCCCGCCCCAATGATCGCAATGTCGGTGTCGATATATCGCATGCTGAAGCCGCCGCTGTTGAAGAACGGCCCTCTCCTAGCGGCTTCGGCGCATTTTTCCCATGGTCCAGAGCGGTGGGAAGCTTTCCGTCAGCGGAAGCTGGTTCGCATCCCTCGCGTCAATCCTGGCCAGTTCAAAAGAAAGAGCCTCTTTCGCACCGGTTCCCGTGTATGGTGGCGGGAGCCTACCCGCTCAGGCGGTCCGGCAGGAATTGCAATCTCAACCCTGGATGATGATGCGACGCCGCCATCCATCGACAACAAGGGTAGTGCTTCTTGCGGCTATCCTGCTCGCGTCCACTGCTTCGCGCGCCGAAGACCGGATGCTCCTGCTCGACAATGACAGGCTGACCGTGCGCGCGCATTTGCAGGCCGGACTGAACGCAGTGGCCGAAAACAACCTGTTCTGGAATTTCGCCGACACGTTCGCGCCGTCGTCGGATTTCGACCCCAACAAGCAGTGGCTGGAGGGTTACCTGAAACCCGGCCTCAGCTTCACCACGGATCTTGGCGGCAATCTCACCGGATATGGCAAGGGATCGATCGTCGTTTCCGGCACGCTCGGCATCGATGCCTACGACATCGGCAACACCGGCCGCATCACACTCGAGGAAGGCTATCTCGGCTTTCGCTCGACCGCGGACAAGGACCTGTCATTCGACGTTTCGCTCGGTCCGCGCGAATTCAAGGCCGGCACCGGCATGCTGATCGCCAACGGCGGCAACAGCGGGTTCGAGCGTGGAGCGCTCAAATTCGGACCGCGCAAGGCCTGGGAAATGGCCGCGCTTGGAACGCTCTCCTACGACGATCTCAACGGAACCGTATTTTACCTGCGGCCCAACGAACTGCCCGGCAGCAGCAGCGGCACGACGCTGATCGGCACCGATCTGCGATACGACTGGACGCCCGACAGTTTTACCGGCGTCACCTTCGGCCACGTCTTGAAATCGACCTCGCCCTATCCGCAAGCGGCACCGGACGGGATCGGGCCGCCGACTATCCTGCCCGACGGCCGCGACGGCCTGAACTTCGTCAATGCCTACGCCATCGGGACGCCATTCCCGGAAATTTCCGAAAATTTCTTCGCCGGCGCCGAATTCGCCTATGAATGGAACGACCGCATTGACATGTCGGCCTGGGCCGGACGCGCCCATGTGGGATACGTCTTTGCGGATATTGCGTGGTCGCCGACGCTTGCCCTCTCGTATCAGACATTTTCGGGTGACGATCCCTCCACCGCCAGGCTCGAGCGCTTCGATCCGCTTTTCTATGAAGGCAGCCCAAGCAACTGGTCGACCGGATCGAAGTCATCGATGGTGTTCATCAACTCCAATGTGAGTTCATATCAGGTCAGCTTACGTGTCACCCCAACGGAACGCGATACCTTCACGTTGCGCTACGCGCATATTCGCGCCAACGAGTTGCTCAGCCCGATCCAGTTCGGCCAGGGCACGCGCGTCGAGACGTCCGGCGGCGTGCCAAGCCCTGTTGCGGGGGTCACCAACCATCATCTCTCGGATGACATCTTTCTCGAATACAACCGCGTACTGAACCCGAATACCTATCTCACGGTCGGGCTGAGCGCTTCGTTTCCCGGACCGGGTATCGACTCTGTCGTCCAAGCCGACGCCCCAACCTGGACAGGAGGGTTTGCCAATGTCGTCGTCAATTTCTGAAGCCGGCGCAACGGCCCGTCGGGTGGCACGGTGGGGGAGATCCATGCTGGCCGCTCTTGCCTTCGGGGCAGCGATGCTGCCCACGATGTCTCATGCGCAGGAGGGGAAGACGATGACCGCGGAAGAGTCCGATCCCATGAAACTCGGCTGGATGGCCGGTTCGCCGCCGCCGCCCGACAAGATCATCCGCTTCACTGATCCCGATTATTTCAGCTTTCCAAAGATGCGCTGGACCGTCTGCCATTTCCGCCAGTTGATGCCGACGGTCAATGTCAGTCGCGGGCTGGGGGCGCCGACGCCCCTGCCGCGACAGATCGACGACACCATCGACGGTCTGACATTCACCCCGCTCGGCAGCGACAAGCCGATGACATGGGCGCAGTCGCTCGCGGCCAATTATACCGACGGCATTGTCGTCCTGCATGAGGGCGTCGTGGTCTATGAACGTTACTCCGGATGCCTCGATGATGCCGGCCAGCATGGCGCCATGTCGGTGACCAAATCGCTGACCGGGCTGCTCGGCGAGATGCTCGTTGCGGAAGGCGCTCTGGACGAAAATGCCGAGGTCGCCACCATCGTTCCGGAACTGGCAGCCAGCGCTTTCGGCGACGCAACCGTCCGGCAGGTGCTCGAAATGACCACCGGGCTGAAATACAGCGAGGATTATGCCGATCCGGAAGCCGATGTCTGGAAATATGGCGCTGCCGGCAACCCGCTGCCAAAGCCGGCCGACTACACCGGTCCGCGCAGCTATTTCGAATATCTCCAGACCGTTCGCAAGCAAGGCGAGCACGGCGCGGCGTTCGGCTACAAGACAATCAACACCGACGCGCTCGGCTGGATCATCGCGCGGGTCGCCGGCAAACCGGTTTCAGACCTCCTTTCGGAGCGTATCTGGAGCAGGATGGGCGCCGAGCAGGATGCCTATCTCACAGTCGATTCCATTGGCACACCCTACGCGGGCGGCGGCCTCAATGCCGGGTTGCGCGACATGGCGCGGATCGGCCAGTTGCTGCTCGACGGCGGCACGATCAACGGCCAGCGGCTGGTACCGGAAGCCGCGATCGAGCGCATTCGGGCCGGCGGCGACAAGGTTGCATTCGCGAAGGGCGGATATCCCCTGCTCAAGGGCTGGAGCTACCGTGGCATGTGGTGGATTTCCCACAACGCGCACGGCGCGTTCATGGCGCGCGGCGTGCACGGACAGGCGATCTACATTGACCCGACCGCCCGCATGGTGATCGCGCGGTTCGCATCCAACCCCCTGGCCAGCAACGCCGCCAACGACCCGACCTCATTGCCGGCTTACGAGGCTGTAGCCAGATATCTGATGAAATGACGGCAGCGCCTTCCGAGCCGTCGCACGGCGGCAAGGACCTCCGGCGCACGTGAGATGGCTCATGTCTCTTCGACGGCGTCTGCGATGTAGCCGCCGGTCTGCCGCTTCCACAGCCGGGCGTAGAGCCCGTCGCGTTCGAGCAGCGCGGACGGCGTTCCCTCCTCGACGATGCGGCCTTCGTCGAGCACGACGATTCGGTCCATGCTGGCAATCGTCGAGAGACGGTGGGCGATCGCGATGACCGTCTTGCCCTCCATCAGGAGTGCGAGCTTGTCCTGCACCGCCGCCTCGGCTTCGCTGTCCAGCGCGGATGTCGCCTCGTCGAGAACAAGGATCGGCGCATCCTTCAGCAGCACCCGGGCAATCGCCACGCGCTGGCGCTGGCCGCCGGAAAGTTTCACCCCGCGGTCGCCGACGAAAGCGTCGTAACCGCTGCGGCCTTCGCCGTCCTTGAGGCCGGCGATGAAGCCATCGGCTTCGGCAAGTGCTGCGGCGCGTTCTATCTCCTGCTGCGAGGCGTCGGGTTTGCCGTAGCGGATGTTGTCGCCGACGGAGCGGTGCAGCAGAGACACATCCTGGGTGACGACGCCGATGCTTTCCCTGAGGCTGGCCTGGGTCACGCTGCTTATATCCTGACCGTCGATGCGGATCGCTCCCCCCTTCAGATCGAAGAACCTCAAGAGCAGGCTGACCAGCGTCGACTTGCCGGCCCCGGACAGGCCGACGAGCCCTACCTTCTCGCCCGCCTGCACGGTGAGCGACAGGCCTTCAATCACTCCCTGGCCCTGCCGGTATTCAAAGGCAATGTTTTCGAACTCGACCTCTCCGGCCGACACAGAGAGCGGCCTGGCGTTCGGCGCGTCGGTTATGGTCGGAGGCGTCGTCACCACCGGCATCGCGTCGCGGATCGTGCCCACTGCCTGGAATATCTGCTGCCCCATCTGCAGGAAGGTGCGGGAATTGGCGTTGAGGCGCCCGACGATGGCGATCGAGGCGACGAACTGGCCGATCGTGACGAAGCCGGCGACGAGGCCCCATAGACCGACGGCCGCGTTGCTAAGCACCAGCATGACGTTGAAGAAGACGACGGCGCTGTCGGTCGTCAGATGGATACGCCTCTCGCGTTGCTGGGTCTCGATGACGTCGCCCATGAAGCTGCGCATGGTGCCCGCCTCGCTGTCCTCCGCCGCGAACAGCTTGACCATCTGTATGTTGCTGTAGAGGTCGGTCATGGCGCCGACGACAAGGCTGCGCGCCCGCGCCGTCCGGCGCGACCGTGAGGAATATTGCGGCACCGCCACCACTGCGAGCGTGACGTTCGCCGCGATCCAGACCAGCACCGGCAGCGCCAGCGGCCAGGACAGTGCTGCAAGCAATGTGAGCGACCCGACAAACTGCACCAGGAAAAGCGGCACGCTGTAGAAGGCGACGACGATCTGCTGCTGCACCGCGGAGGCGACCTGCGAGATGCGCGTCGCCACCTGGCCGGCGAACAGGTCGTGGAAGAAAGCAAGGTCCTGGCGCTCCACCGCCTTGTGGCCCTGCCATTGCATGGCCGCCGGCATGCAGACCGCCACGACCTGCGAGGCCAGCGTATTGCCGAGGAAGATGAGCAGCGGCAGCACGGGGAAAATCAGCACGCCGAGAATCGCGAGTGTCGGCCAGTCTTCCGCAAGGAAGGTCGCCGCGCCCTTCGCGGTCACCCCGTCCACGATGAAGGACGTGCCCCAGATGGTCGCGAGGTTGACGCCCTCGACCGCCATCATGAGGACGGCAATGGCGACGAGCACGCCGCGGAACATCCGCGAGAAATGCAGAACCAGCGCGAATGGTCCGCTTGCCGGCAGCGGCGCATAGGGAATGTCCAGCGGACGGATGAGCGTCTCGAACGGACGGTAGACGAAGTCTGACAACGACATGGCGTGGACCGGGCGACGGAAGGGAATCGCCGGTAGTTAAACACGGATCACCGCTCGGCGGGAAAAACTCGAAAGCCATCGGCCCGGATGCGGCGCAACCCGTCGGCGGAGGCCAGCAATTCCGCGTGCTTGGACAGGCCATCAGCCCTTCGCCAAAGTTATCCGTCAGTTCTCGGATGGGGGATATGGATCAGCGTTCAGGCTTATTTCGGTCACCAGTTTCCGGCGGAGGGCCGCAACGTAGTCGCCTGTGTCTCTCGGCGTTATCACGAAGGCCTGAGGGCCGCCGATGACATTGTCGGTGAAGTAGGTTGCCAACCGATAGTCAGGGTTCTCGTCTTGCGCCGGAATCGCGATCGCGTTGATCGTGTATCCTTTGGCTATCGCCTTCAACCTGCTCTCGTGAACGGGCAGCCCGTCATTGTTCTCGCCGTTGGCAGAGATGTCGATCACCTTTTGGGCCGCTTTTCCGGGAAACTGGTCAAGGAGCAGGCTTCCGACGTCGATGGCTGAGGAAACGGATGTTCCACCCCGGCCCCTGCGGCTGAAGCCGGTGTCGCCCTTGTCCCTGATCACCAATGCGGCAGCTTCGGCATCCTCAGGCCCGCAGATTCTTGTCCAGGGCAACACGTTCTGTCCGCGTCCGGGGCTCGACCACTCAAAATAAGCCACGCTGATGCAACCTAGATAGTTGCGGGCAATGGCCGAAACGATTTCGGGCGAAGTGAGTGCCGCGGCATGTCCCTCGCGCTGCAGATCGGCTAGGGCTGGATCGATCGAGGACGAGATATCGACCGCGAACACGATCGCGACATCGACCTCGGTGGCATGTGCCTGCAAACCCCAAAACACTGAAGCCGCAAGTGTCCTCGCTGCTACCGAGAGTAGATTTGCCCCCATTGCTGGCTCCGACCGGTTGTTCTGTCAGCGTTCTGCCCGGTTATTCTTTCGGAATTTTAGTTGAACTGCCGTCACGACGGCGCTTGGACACTGGACGGCATGGCTTGTGCGGCGTTATTTTTGAATTAGTATTTCGCTAATACAATGGTCCCAAGCCCAAATGCCGACTGACGACCGCATTGCCGGACTCAGAATTTTTCTTTTCGGCGGCTTCCGAGTCGAAAGAGAACGGGACGGTCAGATCTGGCTGGCCGGCAAGAGGGGCCCTGCCATCATCGCATACCTTGCCCGATGTCCGGGCATGGCGGCGCCGAGGGAAAAGCTGGCCGACTTGCTCTGGGGCGACAGCGATGGCGAACATTCGCGCAACAGCCTGCGGCAGACCCTCAGCGTTCTGCGCCGGGACCTGATGCGGGCAGGCGTGGATATCGTCGAATCCCGGAAGGATATGATCCACCTGAGGGCGGATGCGGTTGCAGTTGATGTTGACGACTTTGAAGCGGGGTTAGTTGGCCGCGCTGCGCAAGAACTCGAAACGGCTCTGGCGGTTTACAGCGGGCCGTTTCTCGACGGCTTCTATCTGGGAAGCAACATGTTCGACGACTGGGCAGCCCTGGAACGCGACAGGCTGCTGGACTGCGCGCTTGAATCCTTCGAAAGACTTGCCCGTCTCGTAGACGTGGAAGCCGGGCTGGTCTTGGCCGATCGGCTTCTGGCAATGGAACCGACGAGGGAAGCATCCTACCGGCTCAAGATGGAATTGCTGGTTGCTTGCGGTAGGCGCGACAGGGCTTTGCGGACATACGAGACTTGCAGGAGCATGCTGAAGAAGGAATTTGACGTCGATGTAAGCCCGGAGACGCGAGCTTTGTGGCAATCCCTGCATTCGGCTGCCGATGCGGGTTCAAATTCCATCCAAGGGCAGCCGGCAATTGGCGTTCCGGCTGGCCAGCGC
The DNA here is from genome assembly GCF_025753855.1 of Mesorhizobium sp. ZC-5. Taxonomy (GTDB): domain Bacteria; phylum Pseudomonadota; class Alphaproteobacteria; order Rhizobiales; family Rhizobiaceae; genus Neomesorhizobium. The sequence continues at coordinate 197,186 of NZ_JAOWPT010000008.1, read as the reverse complement.
TTCGGGCGCCCGTCCATCGGCGTCGCCGACTTTGTCAATCTGACGGGAGAGCGAAGCGACGACTATTTCGCTAAGGGGCTCGTTCAGGACATCACCACGGCGCTTTCCCAGCAGCGCAACTATGTCGTGATTTCAGGCCTGCCGCCCATCGGGCAGGATGGTGGAACCCTGGACACCGCGAGAATATGGGGCACAAGCGCGGGTCGCTATATCCTGAACGGCACCGTGCAGCGATCCGGCAGCGAACTGAGGGTGAACATCCAGCTCAACGATGCCGGCAACGGTCAAAATGTCTGGGCGCAAAGGTTCGACGGTCGGTCCCAGGAAGGGCTCGAATTCCAGGACGGGATCGCACAGTCTGTCGTGTCCGCGCTCAGTATCGAGTTGCACCTGAGCCGCAGAAGAGTTCACGACAGGAGCCCGCCCGGCAGCCCCGAGGTCCGCAGGTTGGTGAACGAAGCCCTCACCAAGCTTTATGAAATGAACCGGGACTCGGCATCGATCGCCATAAAGCTTGCCGAGGAGGCAATTGCGATTGCGCCGGGCAACGCACGCGCCATGCGGACGCTGTCTGTCGCAACATCCGTGGGTCTTGCCCTCGGGGCGCTTCCGGCAGGGCAGGAGCACATCGACCTTGCCTTACGGCTCGCGGAAGCTTCGGTGCAGGCGGTGCCTGACGACGAGATCGCCCGCTGCGTATTGTCGTTCGCTCTCGAATGTGACGGCCGCATAGACGAAGCGATTGTCGAATGCCGCCACGCAATCAGCCTCAATCCAAGCTATCCCATTGCTCACGGGGATCTCGCGGAACTCTACGCCTTGCGCGGGCAGGTAAACGAGGCACTGCACGAGGCCAATGAGTCAATCCGGCTTGGAGCCCCTGATGTCACCGACTTCTGGCGTCACCACAGCATGGCATTGGCCCACTTCGCCGGCGGGAGCGATCAACGGGCTCTCGAAGTTGCTCGCAAAGTGGTGCGGATGAAACCAGGTTTCGTTCGGGGCGCCCTGCATTGGGCTGCGGCGGCATCGGCAACAGGAAACAGTGCAGAGGCCTCGCGAGCCATCCATCACTGCCTGACGCAACTCCCGCATCTCAATATGAGCAATGTCTCACCCGGTTTTGTGCCACGCTACGTGAAAGACCATCATCACTCACGGTTCCTTGAAATGCTGTCGAGAGCGGGACTTCCGGGTTCTCAGGGCACCATTCCTTCGGAAGGGACCGTGCTTCAAGGATAATTTTGAAAACCTAGGCGCAGTTCGCGCAGTCGCCGCGGATTTCGATCGTCGTCTTGGTGGCGTGGAAGCCGCTCTTGCCCGCCCAGTCCTTCAGCCGCTTCTCCACCACCTCGTCGGAAAACTCCGAAACCTGGCCGCATTTTTCGCAGATCGCGAAGGCGGTCAGCCCGTGCGCGTGGTCATGGTCGTGCGCACAGGCGACAAAGGCGTTGAGGCTTTCCAGCCGATGCACAAGACCGCGCTCCAAAAGCTTCTCCAGCGCCCGGTAGACCTGCAGCGGTGCGCGGAACCCCTCGTCGCGCAGCTGGTCGAGGATCGTGTAGGCGCTGAGCGGGCCGCCGGCGCGCGACAGCGCGTTCAGCACCAGCGTCTGGTTTTTGGTCAGGTCGACGGTACTCAAATCATTCGGCTCCCGGCTGCCTCTGCATAACCTTCTCAGCGGCGATACACAATAACATTACGTTTTCGATTGACATATGTAATAACGTTACATATCCAGTTCCAGCCGGGCGCGACATTGCGTCCCGAAATCTACCGGACGCCGCATGACCGAAGCCAGCCTGACCTTCCGCGACCTGACGCTCGGCTATTACAGCCACCCGGCGGTGCACCACCTCGACGGCACCGTCGCGCGTGGTTCGCTGACGGCCATCGTCGGTCCCAACGGCTCCGGCAAGTCGACGCTGATGAAGGGCATCGTCGGCGTGCTCGAGCCGATGTCCGGCGAGGTCCTGCGCCGCAACGGCGCGCGCGTCGCCTACCTGCCGCAGCAATCCGAGATCGACCGCAGCTTTCCCGCCCGCGTGGTCGATCTCGTCTCGCTAGGCCTGTGGCCGAAGCGCGGCCTGCTCGGCCGCTTCACCGCCGAGGACCGCGCCAGCGTGTCGAAAGCGCTGATGGCGGTCGGTATGGAAGGCTTCGAAGCCCGCCCCATCGACACGCTGTCCGGCGGCCAGTTGCAGCGCGCCCTGTTTGCCCGCGTCCTGGTGCAGGACGCCGACCTGATCCTGCTCGACGAGCCGTTCAACGCGGTCGACGCCAAGACCGTCGGCGACCTGATCGAGCTGATCAAACGCTGGCACGGCGAGAGCCGCACGGTGATGGTCGTCGTCCACGACCTCGACCTGGTGCGGGCGCATTTCCCCGAAACCCTGCTTCTGGCGCGCCATCCCGTCGCGTGGGGCGAGACCCGGGAAACCTTGCTCCCGGAAAACCTGCTCAAGGCACGCCGCTTCAACGAGGCATGGAGCGACGACGCGCCATGGTGCGACGCGCCCGAGACCGGCGATCACGCGCATGCGCATAGTCATGACCACGCCCATGACGGCCACGATCATTCCCATCACGACCATCACCATCACGACGGCCCCGCCGAGCATCTCCACACCGGCAGCGGCAAGGCCTGAACCATGTATGATTTCCTGATCGCCCCGTTCGCCGATTTCGCCTTCATGCGCAGCGCGCTCTACGGCTCGCTGGCGTTGGCGCTGAGTTCCTGCCCGGTCGGCGTCTTCCTGATGCTGCGCCGCATGAGCCTCACCGGCGACGCGATGGCGCACGCCATCCTGCCGGGAGCGGCGACCGGCTTCCTGCTGTTCGGCCTCAACATCGTGCCGATGACCATCGGCGGCCTTATCGCCGGCGTCGTGGTGGCGCTCGGCGCGGGCGCGGTCTCCCGCTTCACCATCCAGAAGGAAGACGCCTCGATGGCCGCCTTCTACCTGATCTCGCTGGCGCTCGGCGTCCTGATGGTGTCGATACGCGGCTCCAGCGTCGACCTGATGCACGTTCTGTTCGGCACCGTGCTGGCGCTGAACGATGCCGCGCTCACCCTGATCGGCGTCATTGCCGCGATAACGCTGGTCACGCTGGCGATCTTCTGGCGCGCGCTGGTCGCCGAATGCCTCGACCCGCTGTTCCTGCGCTCGGTCAGCCGTTTCGGCACGCCGGTGCATTTCATCTTCCTGGCGCTGGTCGTGCTCAATCTGGTCGGCGGCTTCCAGGCGCTGGGAACGCTGCTTTCCGTCGGGCTGATGATGCTGCCGGCCGCCGCCGCGCGCTTCTGGACGGTGCGGCTCGAACCGATGATCGCGCTGGCGGTCGTCATCGGCGCCGTCTCCTGCGTCGCCGGTCTGCTTCTCTCCTACCATTTCTCGCTGCCATCCGGACCCGCCATCATCCTGTCGGCGGGCGCCGTCTACCTCGCTTCCATCGTCGCCGGCACCCGCGGCATCCTCAGTTCGCGCGTGCGCCATCACCGGCACCGCACCGCCTGATTTTTCCAGCCAGGAGATTTTGTCCATGAACAGGAAATTCCGCATCGCCGCATTACTCGGTGCCGCAACCTTGATGTCCGCTACAGCCCTCCCCGCCTCGGCCGCCGAGCTCAAAGTCGTCGCCAGCTTCTCGATCATCGGCGACTTCGCCCAAAATGTCGGCGGCGACCGCATCGAACTCACCACGCTGGTCGGCCCCGACGGCGACGCGCATGTCTACGAGCCGAAGCCCGCCGACGCTGTCGCCATGGCCGGCGCCGATGTCGTGCTGGTCAACGGCCTGCAGTTCGAGGGCTTCCTGCAGCGCCTGGTCGACGCCAGCGCCACCAAGGCTTCCATCGTCGAGCTGGCGAAAGGCGTCGAGACGATCAAGATGCAGGAGGAACATCACGAGGGCGAGGAAGAGGCCTCCGAAGAGGCCCACCATCACCATGGCGACATCGACCCCCATGCCTTCCAGTCGGTCCCCAACGCCGAGATCTATGTGAAGAACATCGCCGATGCCTTCTGCGCCGCCGATGCCGGCGGCTGCCAGACCTATCAGGCCAACGCCATGGCCTACACGGCAAAGCTCAAGGCGCTGGACGAGGAGGTCAAGGCGGCGGTCGCGTCGATCCCGGCCGACAAGCGCACCATCATCACCTCGCATGACGCCTTCGGCTATTTCGCCCACCAGTACGGCGTCGCCTTCCTGGCGCCGGAAGGCATTTCCACCGAGGCGGAAGCGTCGGCCGCCGACGTCGCCGCGCTGATCCGGCAGGTCAGGGACGACAAGGCCTCGGCGATCTTCGTCGAGAACGTCACCAATCCGCGCCTCGTCGAGCAGATCGCCGCCGAGACCGGTCTCAAGGTCGGCGGCACCCTGTTCTCCGACGCTCTCTCGGACGAAAGCGGCCCGGCGTCGACCTATATCGACATGATGCGCAGCAACATCGCAACGATCCGCGGCGCCATCCTCGGCAGCTAGGCGCGAGCCCTGGGGAAGGGGCGAAACGGCGGAAATCCCGTTCAATCGCACTTGAAATAGCTCCTCTCCGGTTTGCTTCGCAAACACCTCTCGCCCGCTTTGAGGGGGCGAGGAACCAAGGCTGGAGTGGCGTCGACATCTCGGCAGCGGTTCCTCGCCCCCCTGAAATGGGGGAGAGGTGCCGAGCGCAGCGAGGCGGAGAGGGGACATAGGCAATTGCCCTCAGGGAACGGCGCCGGACTCCGCCTTTTCTTTACTCACTACTTGTTACGTAATAACATTACAAAGGAGAAAAACATGCTTCTATCCAGAACCGCTCCGGCGCTCGCGCTTGTCATCGCCTGTGCCGCATCCCCCTCACGCGCCGACGAAAGATCCGCACGGCGGCTGTTCGTCTCCGACCATGCAGCGCCGGTCGTCAGCGCCATGGACGCCGCGACCGGCGAAAAGCTCGGCAGCTTCGACCTGAAGAGCCCGGCCGGTCTCTACACCAGCGACAGCGGCCGGACGGTCTTCGCCGTGCAGCGCGACGGCAATGTCGTCTCGGCGATCTCCACCGGCATTTCGGTCGACGATCACGGCGACCACGGCGACATCGAGGTGGAAGCGCCGAAACTGCTCGACGCCGATGTCACGGGCAAGAAGCCGGTGCATTTCGTCGATCATCACGGCGAGATCGCGCTGTTCTTCGACGACGAAGGCATCGCCCGCATCGTCTCGGAAAAAGCCGTGCTGGACGGCCGGCCTTCCGCGCGGGAAATCAGGACCGCTTCGCCGCATCACGGCGTCGCCATCGCCTTCGGCAGCCACACGCTGATGACCGAGCCGCACCCCGAAAAGCCGGTGGAAGAGCTGCCGGTCGGCATCAACGTGCTCGACAGTTCCGGCGCCAGGGTCGGCGACCTGCATGAATGTCCGGACCTGCACGGTGAAGCCACCTCCGGCAACATCACCGCAATTGCCTGCGCCAAGGGACTGCTGATCGCCAAGTCAGACAAGAATAGCCCCCGGATCGATTTCCTCGCCTATCCGGACAGCCTGCCGGAAGGCAAATCGACCACGCTCGCCGGTGGACGCGGCCTGCAATATTTCCTCGGCAATTTCGGCCCGAGCGCCGTCGTACTGATCGATCCCGAAGCGGAAGACGCCTTTCGCCTGATCGAACTGCCGGCACGCCGCGTGCATTTCGCCGTCGATCCGGTGCGGCCGAAATTCGCCTATGTCTTCACCGAAGACGGCAGGCTGCACCAGGTCGACGTGCTTGCGGGCACGATCGCGCAATCGCTTTCCCTGACGGAGCCCTACAGCATGGACGGCCACTGGAGCGATCCGCGCCCGCGCATCGCGGTTGGCGGCGACTCCATCTTCGTCACCGACCCGCTGAAGAGCACGATCCACGTCGTCGACGCGGCAAGCTTCGCCAAGGCCCGCGACATCCCGGTAGACGGCAAGCCGTTCAACATCGTCGCCGTCGGCGGTTCCGGCGAAACGCATTAAGCGATTCCGGACCGGTTCTGCCTGGGGCTACCGCTTCCGGAGACGCTAAGGGATTTCTGCTGCATACCCCCACCCTTAACCCCTCCCCTCAAGGGGGATGGGACGAACTCGCTGCTGTCTGACGCAGCGGTATCAAAAGTTCCCCTCCCCCTTGAGGGGGAGGGGTTAGGGGTGGGGGTTCTTCCATATCCGATTGCCAACCTGCCGCTCGGTCCCCCAGCAATCAGGTGAAGCGACTCCATCTCCGAACCTGCCACCGCGCGAAAACCCTCCCAACCCGATTGACCCCGCTTCCGCTTTGCAACATACTCGGTAGTATGTTTCTCTGAAGGGAGGTTCGGATTGGCGTTTTCACGCGTAAACGGCGTTGTCCTGCATCACGAACTTCGCGGCGTGGCCGAGAGGCCGGTGCTGGTGTTCGCCAATTCGCTCGGCACCGATTTCCGCATCTGGAACGATGTCGTCGCCCGTCTCGGCGACCGCTATCGCGTGCTTTTATACGACAAGCGCGGCCACGGACTTTCCGAAGCGACGCCGGCGCCGTACGGGATGGCCGATCACGTCAATGATCTCGCCGCGCTGCTCGACCATCACGGTATCGAGAAGGCGGCCGTTGTCGGGCTTTCCGTCGGCGGCATGATCGCCCAGGGCCTGGCCGCGCTGCGGCCCGATCTGGTCGCGGCACTCGTGCTTTGCGACACCGCGCACAGAATTGGCACCGAGGAGTTCTGGAACGCGCGCATCAATGCGGTGCTGGAAAACGGCATCGAAGCCATTTCCGACGGCATCCTGCAGCGCTGGTTCACCCCCGCCTACCGTTCGCCCGACAATGCGGACTACATCGGCTACCGGAACATGCTCGTCCGCTCGCCGGTCGAAGGTTATGCCGGCACCTGCGCGGCGCTGCGCGGTGCCGATCTCACCGAATCCACCCGCGCGCTGAAGATCCCGGTCCTCTGCATCGTCGGCGACCAGGACGGCTCGACGCCGCCCGACCTCGTCCGCTCGGCGGCCGACCTGATCTCCGGCGCCGAATTCCGCATCATCGCCGACGCCGGGCATATACCGTGCGTCGAACAGCCCGCCGCGGTCGCCGATCTGATGGCCGCGTTCCTCAAAAGCGCTAGATACGTTTGAATTGAACAGGCGGTCGGTGGGAACACACGACGCCTGAAGGAGTTGCCATGACGAAATCCGTGACCACCACCCGCAATGGCGATGTCGCCGTCATCACCATCGACAACCCGCCGGTCAACGCGTTGAGCTTCCATGTGCGCGAACCGCTGATGGAGGCGTTCGAGGCATTGCGTGACGATGCGTCGGTCGCGGCTATCGTGCTCGCCTGCGCCGGCCGCACCTTCGTCGCCGGCGCCGACATCACCGAGTTCGGCAAGCCGATGCAGCAGCCGGACCTGCGCGCTCTCATCGCCACGCTCGAGAAGATCGAGAAGCCGACGGTCGCGGCAATCCACGGCACCGCGCTCGGCGGCGGGCTCGAACTGGCGCTTGGCTGCCATTTCCGCGTTGCCGACAAGGCGGCCAGGCTCGGCCTGCCGGAAGTCAAGCTCGGCCTCCTGCCCGGCGCCGGCGGCACCATCCGCCTGCCCTACCTGCTCGGCCCGCAGAAAGCCTTGAAGATCATCGTTTCCGGCACGCCGATCGGAGTTGCGGAAGCACTTGACGGCGGCCTGGTCGATGCGATCGCCGACGGCGAACTGGTCGCCGCGGCGATCGAATTCGCGCGTGCCAGGGCCGCCGAGGGCAAAAAATTCCCCGCCGTGCGCGACCGTCGCGACAAGGTCGAACAGGCCGACCTCGCCGCCTTCGACAAGGACGCCGCCGAACTCGCCAAGAAGGCGCGTGGCCTGGAAGCCCCGGTCGCCTGCGCACAGTCGGTCCGCAACGCCATCACGCTCACCTTCGACGAAGCGCTGGCCAAGGAGCGCGAATATTTCGTCAAGCTCGTCTCCGGCGACCAGTCGCGGGCACAGCGCCATCTGTTCTTCGCCGAGCGCGAAGCCGCGAAAGTGCCGGGCGTCGGCAAGGACGTCGCGCCGCGCGAAATCCGCCGCGCCGGCGTCATCGGCGCCGGTACCATGGGCGGCGGCATCGCCATGTCGTTCGTCAATGGCGGCATCCCGGTAACCCTGCTGGAAATGAACTCGGAGGCGCTCGACCGGGGCCTTGCCACCATCGAGAAGAACTATGCCATTTCCGTCTCGCGCGGCTCGCTCAGCGAGGAAGCAAAGGCCAGGCGCATGGCGCTGTTCACACGCTCGACCGACTACGCCGACCTTGCCGATTGCGACATCGTCATCGAGGCGGTGTTCGAGGAGATGGCGGTGAAGAAGGAGGTCTTCGGCAAGCTCGACAAGGTGGCGAAACCCGGCGCCATCCTCGCCACCAACACTTCCTACCTCGATGTCGACGAGATCGCCACGTCGACCGGCCGCCCCCAGGATGTCGTCGGCACGCATTTCTTCTCGCCGGCCAATGTCATGAAACTCCTGGAGATCGTGCGCGGCAAAAAGACCGCGCCCGACGTTCTCGCCACCCTGCTTTCCCTCGCCAAGAAGATCGGCAAGGTCCCGGTGGTCGTCGGCGTCTGCCACGGCTTCGTCGGCAACCGCATGCTTGCCTCGCGTTCGGAGGAATCGGAAAGCCTGCTGCTCGAAGGCGCCACGCCGAGCCAGGTCGACAAGGTGTTCGCTGATTTCGGCTGGCCGATGGGACCGTTCCAGATGTACGATCTCGCCGGCCTCGACATCGGCTGGCGCAACCGCAAATCACTCGGCAAGACCGCCATCATCGCCGATCCGCTCTGCGAGCAGGGCCGTTTCGGCCAGAAGACCGGCAAGGGGTTCTATCTTTATGAAAACGGTTCGCGCACGCCGACACCCGACCCCGAAGTCGAAAAGCTGATCGACGACAAGGCGCGCGAGCGCGGCATCAACCGCCGCACCATCTCGGCCGAGGAGATCGCCGAGCGCACGCTCTACCCGATGATCAACGAAGGCGCGAAGATCCTCGAGGAAGGCATTGCGGCGCGCGCTTCCGACGTCGACATCGTCTGGACCAACGGCTACGGCTTCCCAATCGGCAAGGGCGGCCCGATGTTCTTTGCTGAACTGGAAGGCATCGGCAAGATCGTCGAACGTCTCGAATACTGGCATGGCCGCACCGGCAAGGACATCTTCAAGCCGTCGGCCCTCCTGAAGAAACTCGCCGCGTCCGGCGGCTCCTTCTCGGACCCCAAGGAGGCGGCCGCGTGACAAGGTTGCCGCCGGGCCCCTGGCCCTGGGCGAAATCCTATCCTGCGGGCCTGTCGCCCGAAACCGGCCTCGACGCGTGGCCGGTGCCGTCGCTGATCGACCGTGCCGCCGAACGCTTCGGCGCCAAGGACGCGATCGTCTTTCGCGAGGCGGCGGTGAGCTATGACGGCCTCAAGCGACAGGTGGACGCGGCCGCCGCCGCGTTCCAGCGCGCCGGCATCGGCCCCGGCGCGCGCGTCGCGCTCTACCTGCCCAACACGCTCTACCACCCGTTCGCCTTCTTCGGCGCCCTGAAGGCCGGCGCCACCGTGGTGCATCTGTCGCCGCTCGACGGGGACCGCGTACTGCGCCACAAGCTCGCCGACAGCGGCGCGCGTATCATCGTCACAACCAATATCGGCGACATGGCGCTGAAAGCCGTGGAACTCTTGGCCGCCGGCGCCGCCGACCGCATCGTCGTCGGCGACGACGCAGCTTTCGGTCCCTCGCCGCTCGCCGGCCTGCTGCCGCAAGGCGCCGGCATCCTGCTCTGGTCCAATTTTATAGGTAAGGGCAGCCCCGCCACATCGTCCACCCCCGTCGGCCTCGACGACCTCGCGCTGCTGCAATACACCGGCGGAACCACCGGCCTGCCGAAAGCCGCCATGCTGTCGCACCGCAACCTTTCCGCCGCCGTCTCCAGCTACGATCTGTGGTTCACCGCGCAGCGGCTCTCCATTCCGGCCAATGACCGCATCCTCCTGGTGCTGCCGCTGTTCCATATCTACGCGCTGACCACGGTCCTGCTGCGCGGCCTCAACAACGGCCAGACACTGGTGATGCATACCCGCTTCGACGCGGAAGCGGCGCTTCGTGAAATCGAGCGCGGCGTCACCAGTTTCCCCGGCGTGCCGACCATGTGGATCGCGGTCTCGTCCGTTCCCGGCTTCGAGAAGCGCGATTTCTCCAGCCTGCGCTACTGCGCCTCGGGCGGCGCGCCCCTGCCGGTCGAGATCGCCCGCAAGCTGAAGGCGGCTACGGGCCACGACATCCTCGGCGGCTGGGGCATGACCGAGACGGCGCCCGCCGGCACCAACATCCCCAAGGCCAGGCCCGACAAGGTCGGCACCATCGGCGTCCCCCTGCCCGGCATCTATGTCGACGTCGTCGCGCTCGCCGACCCCGGCCGGATTCTCGGCCCCAACGAAATCGGCGAATTGCGCATCTTCGGCCGAAATGTCATGTCCGCTTACCTCAACCGGCCCGACGAAACGCGAGCGGCGTTCAGCGAAGGCGGCTTCCTGACCGGCGACATCGGCTTCATGGACGACGAAGGCTTCTTCACCATCGTCGACCGCAAGAAGGACCTGATCATTTCCGGCGGCTACAACGTCTATCCGCAACTGATCGAGCAGGCGATCTACGAGCATCCCGACATCGAGGAGGTGCTGGTCATCGGCATCGCCGACGGCTACCGGGGCGAGGCCGCGAAAGCCTTTGTCAAGCTGCGCAACGGCGCAGCCACGCTCACGCTCGAAGCCCTGCGCGACTTCCTCAAGGGCCGCGTCGGCCCGCATGAACTGCCGAAGGCGCTGGAGATCCGCGCCAGCCTGCCGCGCACGCCGGTCGGCAAACTGTCCAAACTCGAATTGAAGCAGGAAGAGGCGGCGCGGCAGCTCGCCGCCAAGGCCTCGTAAGCAGATCCCAGGAGAAGAAAATGGTCGACGCCGTCATCGTATCCACCGCCCGCACGCCGATCGGCAAGGCCTATCGCGGCGCCCTCAACGACACCACCGGCGCCACGCTCGGGGCACACGCCATCCGGGCGGCACTCGAGCGTGCAAAGATAGACGGCGCCGAGGTCGAGGACGTCGTCATGGGCTGCGCCATGCAGGAGGGCACCACCGGCCTCAACGTCGCGCGCCGGGCGCTGCTCGCGGCCGGCCTGCCGGTCACCACGGCCGGCACCACGATCGACCGCCAGTGCTCGTCCGGCCTGCAGTCGATGGCGGTGCTCGCCAATGCCATCCGCAACGACGGCGTGCCGGTCGGCATCGCCGGCGGGCTGGAATCGATCAGTCTCGTCCAGAACGACCACCGCAACCTGTTCCGCATCAAGGACGACCTGCTCCTCAGCATCAAGCCCGAAACCCTGATGCCGATGATCGACACCGCCGAAGTGGTCGCCAAGCGCTACGGCATCTCGCGCGAGCGCCAGGACGAATATGCGCTGGAAAGCCAGCGTCGTGTCGCCGCCGCCCGCGAGGCCGGCCGTTTCGCCGCCGAGATCGTGCCGGTCAAGGCGACGATGGCCGTCGTCGACAAGGAGACCAAGGAGGTTTCCCACAAGGCGGTCGAGCTCGTCCATGACGAGGGCCCGCGCGCCGACACCACGGCCGAGGGCCTCGCCGCGCTGAAACCCGTGCGCGGCGAAGGCTTCTGCATCACCGCCGGCAATGCCAGCCAGCTCTCCGACGGCGCTTCGGCTGCTGTCATGATGAGCGACAAGGAGGCGTCGCGGCGCGGCCTCGCCCCGCTCGGGACCTTGCGCGGCTTCGCCGTCGCCGGCTGCGAGCCCGACGAGATGGGCATCGGCCCGGTCTTTGCGGTGCCGCGCCTGCTCGAGCGCCACGGCCTGAAAGTCGACGACATCGGCCTGTGGGAGCTCAACGAAGCCTTCGCCGTGCAGGTCATCTACTGCCGCGACCGGCTCGGCATCGACCCCGCAAAACTCAACGTCGACGGCGGCGCCATCGCTGTCGGCCACCCCTACGGCATGAGCGGCTCGCGGCTGGCCGGCCACGCGCTGATCGAAGGCAAGCGGCGCGGCGTCAAATACGCCGTCGTCACCATGTGCATCGGCGGCGGCATGGGCGCGGCCGGGCTGTTCGAGATCAACTAGATGCAGATGCCCCCTCCACCATGCTTCGCATGGTCCCCCTCCCCCGCTTCGCAGAGGAGGATCCGCGGCGGCGAAGCTCGCGCGACCTGGATCCTTCCCCGTTCACGGGGGAGGGGGACCGCCGGAGGCGGTGGAGGGGGCGCTGCGGGCGCCGGCATCTGAGGAGAGAAAAATGGACCTGCGTTTCACGCCCGAGGAAAACGCCTTCCGCGAGGAGGTGCGCGCCTTCTTCCGCGACCACCTTCCCACTGAGACCCGCCGCAAGCTTGTCGACGGCGAGCACATGGACAAGGACGATCTCGTCCAGTGGACGCGCACGCTCAACGAAAAAGGCTGGGCGGTCGCCCATTGGCCCAAGGAACATGGCGGCACCGGCTGGGACCCGATGCGGCAGTACATCTTCCTGGAAGAATTGCAGAAATTCCCGGCGCCGCAGCCGCTGCCCTTCGGCGTCAACATGGTCGGCCCGGTCATCTACACCTTCGGCAGCGAAGCGCAGAAGAAGCACTATCTGCCGCGCATCGCCAATCTCGACGACTGGTGGTGCCAGGGCTTTTCCGAGCCCGGCGCCGGTTCAGACCTTGCCTCGCTGAAGACCCGCGCGGTGCGCGAAGGCGATCATTACATCGTCAACGGCCAGAAGACCTGGACGACGCTCGCGCAATATGCCGACTGGATCTTCTGCCTCGTGCGCACCGATACGGAGGTCAAGAAGCAACAGGGCATCTCTTTCCTGCTGATCGACATGAAGACGCCCGGCATCGAGGTTCGCCCGATCGTCACGATCGACGGCGGCCGCGAGATCAACGAGGTCTTCCTGACCGACGTGAAGGTGCCGGTGGAAAACCTCGTCGGCGAGGAAAACAAGGGCTGGGACTACGCCAAATTCCTGCTCGGCAACGAGCGCGTCAACATTGCCCGCGTCGGCATGTCGAAACAGCGCATCGCCCGCATCCGCGAACTCGCCGCCACGGAATTTTCAGGCGGCCGGCCGCTGCTCGAAGATCCGCGTTTCCGCGAGCGGCTGGCTTCGGTGGAGATCGACCTGAAGGCGCTGGAACTGACCCAGCTTCGCGTCGTCGCCGCCGACGCCAAGCGCGGCAACACCGGCAAGCCGGACCCGGCTTCCTCCTATCTGAAGATCAAGGGATCGGAGATCCAGCAGGCGACCACGCACCTTCTGATGGAGGTGATGGGACCGCACGCCATGCCATACCATAGCGACCCGGATGATGGCTCCAACGAACCGCCGATCGAACCGGCCCATGCCGCCTCGGCCGCGCCAGGCTATTTCAACTTCCGCAAGGTGTCGATCTACGGCGGTTCCAACGAGATCCAGAAGAACATCATCGCCAAGGCGGTTCTGGGGCTGTGAGCACGATCATCAGCGTTGGCGCTGCCCCTCACCCTTACCCTCTCCCCGTAAGGACGGGGAGAGGGAGGTCGTCGACGCCGAAGCTGCTCATCCTCTCCCCGTTTTTACGGGGAGAGGATGCCGGCAGGCAGGTGAGGGGCAGCGTGATCATCGAAGTGCGAGGGAGTGTAAATGGACTTTGATCTCACCGAAGAACAGTCGATCCTGAAGGACTCGCTCGAACGGCTGCTGGCCGACAAATACGGTTTCGAGGAGCGCAAGCGCCACATGGCCGCGCCGGAAGGCTGGAGCTCCGACATGTGGAGCCACTATGCCGAGATGGGGCTGATGGCCCTGCCCTTCTCCGAGGAGGACGGCGGCATCGGCGGCGGACCGGTCGAAACGATGATCGTCATGGAAGCGCTCGGCAAGGCACTGGCATTGGAGCCTTATTTCCCGACGGTCGTGCTCGGCGGCGGCTTTCTCCGGCTCGGCGGCAGCGCCGAACAGAAGGCCCAACTCATCCCGCAGGCGGCCGACGGTTCGCTCAAGCTTGCCTTCGCCCAGGTCGAACGCAACTCCCGCTACGATCTCCACCACGTCGAGACCACGGCCAGGAAAGACGGCGGCGACTTTGTCGTCACCGGCGCCAAGAACGTCGTGCTCGGCGGCGACAGCGCCGGCAAGCTTTTCGTCACGGCCCGCACCGCGGGCGGTCCTCGCGACGAGAACGGCATCGGCGTCTTCCTGGTCGACGCGGATGCGGCCGGTGTCAGCCGCAGGGGTTACGTCACGCAGGACGGCCAGCGCGCCGCCGAAATCTCCTTCGATAATGTGCGCGTGCCGGCGAGTGCGGCATTCGGCGACCCGGAAAACGCCCTGCCCTTGGTGCGCCGCGTGGTCGACCAGGCAATCGCCGCACTTGCGGCGGAATCGGTCGGCGTCATGTCCGCCATGAACGCGCTCACCGTGGATTACCTGAAGGTGAGAAAACAGTTCGGCGTGCCGATCGGCGCTTTCCAGGTGCTCCAGCACAAGGCGGTCGACATGTATGTCGCGCTCGAACAGGCTCGCTCGATCACGCTTTACGCCACCATGATGGCCGACAGCGACGACGATGCCGAGCGGGCGCGGGCCGCGCATGCGGCCAAGACCGAGATCGGCCGCGGCGGCCGCCTGGTCGGCGAACACGCGATCCAGCTCCACGGCGGCGTCGGCATGACCATGGAATATGCGGTCGGCCACTACTTCAAGCGCATGACCATGATCGACCTCACCTTCGGCGACCATGATTATCACCTGCGCGCGCTGGCGGAAGCCGGCGGGCTGATGGCGGCTTAGGCGGCGCAGAACGTCCGCACCTCCCTTCTCCCCTTGTGGGGTGAGGAGCGGCGGCCGAAGGCCGAGAAAAAGCCAACGATTTGGCTTTTTCAGCGACGAACGCCCGGAGCCTTAGCGGAGGGCCGGGTGGCCGAGCCTAGCGAAGCGACGGCGAGGACAGATGAGGGATGCTGGACGGAGCGGGGCAATGCAAAAACCGGCGCGCCGATGGTGCCGGTAACTCGAGATATCGCACGCCACGCAACACCCCCTCTCCGTCTCGGCTTCGCCTCGCCACCTCTCCCCGCAAGCGGGGCGAGGAACTGCTCCCGCGATGTCGACGCTTCTCCCGCTTGGGTGCAGCGTTTCTCCAAGCTTGAGTGCAGCGCTTCTCCAGCCTGGGTTCCTCGCCCCCACGAATGTGGGGGAGAGGTGTCGAGCGCAGCGAGACGGAGAGGGGGCACATCTTCTCAGCCTGCACGTCGCTGCGCCCACTTTGTCACCATCTGTCAGCAATCTTTCCCGTCCCTTTATCCACCCCCTCCAGCCGCCCCGCATAATCCTTTCCATCAGCTTGGAAGGAACGGCGATGGACTGGAACCTGGCAATCGAGCGGAACACGGAGGCGCTGAAGCGCATCGTGGCCGCGCTCGTCGCCATGGCGGAACTCGGGGGACAGTTTACTTTCTTTCCGCAGAAAAGCGCGCTGCCTCAAGGTTCAGTGCTGGCGGAAAAAAGTAAACTGTCCCCGGCATCCACCCTTCCCCGCCATCTCCACACCGCCGTGCTGCGCCTGCTGCGGCCCGCCGAGGCGGCCACACGCCGGCTGATCATCGTGGCTTCGCGTGGCGTTGTCGTCCCGCCCCCTCCACCACGCTCCGCGTGGTCCCCCTCCCCCGCTTCGCAGGGGAGGATCCGCAGCGGCACCGCCTGCACCACCTGGATCCTCCCCCGTTCACGGGGGAGGGGGACCGCCGAAGGCGGTGGAGGGGGCATCGCGGAATCCTCCGCCGCCCGCCCGCTCGCCCTGCCCGTGTTCGATACGCTGCAGCGCTGGAATATCCGCCCCAGGCATCCAGTCGCAACCAGCGTGCCGCGCATCTCGGTCCCCGGCTACACCACGCCGTCTCCCATCGTGCCCCGCCGTCTGCCATCGCCCGACGACCCGGTCGACGCCACGCGGCTTGGCCGCCGGCTCGCCACGCTTGCCTCGGCCCTCGACGACCTGCCGCGCCAGGCAAAACGCTTCGCCCGCTGGCGCGCGCGCCGCGATGCGATCATCGCGCAGGAAAGAAACGGCGATGCCGCCGCGCCAACCGGAGAACCGCGCCGCAGCAAGCCGCACCGCATATGGCCGCTGCGCCCCGGCAGGCCGCCTGGCCAGCACCCGAGGCAGGGCCGGAAAAAATCCCGGCACGAGGTCCACGAAATCCTGAAAGACCTCCACGGCCTCGCCTTCGACGTGCTGGAGGAGCGCCGCGACACCTCCTGACGATATCCCTCCTCCTTGAGGGGAGGGTGGACAGCCGCCGAAGGCGGCTCGACGGGTGGGGTCGCCCTCGGCAGTGCTCGTCGCATCTTTGCTGCGGCGGGCCGACAAGTCGTGTCCAGTCGCACGACGCACCCCACCGCCTTCCGCACGACCCTCCCCTCAAGGCGGAGAGAAAGGCACCGCACCCGCCATCCCCCTTTGCCGCGGTGGCCGACAGGACTATCATGCCCCATATGACAAGCGACGTTCCCAACCGGAGCACGCCATGACGAAAACCATCCCCTTCAGCCCCGACCTTTCGGTCAAGCCCGAGGTTACCGGCTTCTTCGACGCCCAGACCAACACGATTTCCTATGTCGTGAAGGATCCCGTTTCCGACGCCTGCGCCGTGGTCGATTCGGTGATGGACATCGACTATGCCGCCGGGCGCATCACCCATGAGGGCGCCGACAGGATCATCGCCCATATCCGCGAGCATGGCCTCGAGCTCGAATGGATCATCGAAACCCATGTGCATGCCGACCACCTGTCCGCGGCCCCCTACATCCAGGACCAGCTGGGCGGCAAGCTCGGCATCGGCGAAAACATCATCATCGTGCAGGACACGTTTGGGAAGATTTTCAACGAAGGCACCGAGTTCCAGCGCGACGGCTCGCAGTTCGACCAATTGTTCGGCGACGGCGATTTTTACCAGATCGGTTTCATGACCGCGCATGTCATGCACACGCCCGGCCATACGCCGGCTTGCATGACGCATGTGATCGGCGACGCCGCCTTCATCGGCGACACGCTGTTCATGCCGGACGGTGGCTCCGCACGCGCCGATTTCCCTGGTGGCGATGCCCGCGCGCTCTACCGTTCGATCAAGCGGGTGTTGGAACTTCCCGGTCCAACGCGGCTGTTCATCTGCCACGATTACGGACCGAACGGCCGCGAGATCAAATGGGAGACCACCGTCGCCGACGAGCGCGCCCACAACATCCACGTCAAGGACGGCGTCAGCGAGGATGAGTTCGTCGAAATGCGCGAGGCGCGCGACAGGACGCTCGCCATGCCGCGCCTCATCATCCCCTCGCTCCAGTGCAATATGCGCGCCGGCCAGTTGCCGCCGAAGGACGAGGATGGCAAGACGTTCCTCAAAGTACCGGTCAACACGCTCTGACCGGCAAGCCCGCGAAAAGAAGGACCACAGAATGGAATTTCGTCAGATCGACAACGACTATGCGGTTTCGAAACAGATCACCGTCGATCAGGTGGCGGAAATAAAGGCGGCGGGATTCAAGAGCGTCATCTGCAACCGGCCGGACGGCGAGGATCCGGGCCAGCCGACGGTCGCCGAGATCAAGGCGGCGGTCGAGGCGGCCGGCATGAAGTTCCGTCATGTCCCGGTCAACAGCGGCCAGCCGATCACCCCGGACGACGCCGAGCGCATGCACCAGGCGCTCGGCGAAGTCGAAGGGCCGGTGTTCGCTTATTGCCGCTCCGGAACCCGTTCGGCAAACATTTACGGGCCGGCGAAATCTCTCGACTGACGAACCGGCTCAGTAAAGCCAGCGCACCATGAACAGCGAGATGACCGGAAACGCGGTCAGGACGATGGTGCGGATGATATCGCTGATCACGAAGGGCACGACGCCGCGATAGGTCTGGATGATCGGCGTCGAGCGGTCCATCGAGTTGATGACGAAAAGGTTCATGCCGACCGGCGGTGTGATCAGCCCGACCTCGACGACGATCAGCACCAGGATGCCGAACCAGATCGAGAACTCCTCCGGGCTGAGCCCGTAATCCAGCGTGATGACGATCGGATAGAAGATCGGGATGGTCAGCAAGATCATCGACAGCGAATCCATCACGCAGCCGAGCAGGAGGTAGAGAATCAGGATCGCCACCATGACGATCCACGGGTTGAAGCCCTGGCCGGAAATATAGGCGGCGGCTTCCTGTGGCAGTTGCGACAGCGCCAGGAAGGAATTGTAGAAGGCGGCGCCGAAGACGATGAAAAAAATCATCCCCGTGGCGCTGGCTGTCGCCAGAATGGATTGAATGAACGTGCTGCGGTTCAGCCCCCCGTTGAACCAGGCGACCAGTCCCGTACCGGCGGCTCCGACGGCGGCACCTTCCGTCGGTGTGAACCAGCCGAAATAGATGCCGCCCACAACCGCCAGGAAAATAAGGACCACCGGCCAGACATCCGCGAGCGCCCGGAACCGTTCCCCGTACGGCGCGCGCGCGCTCGACCCGGCCGATTCGGGGTTGAGCCGCACGTAGATCGAGATCGCGATCATGTAGCCGATTGCCGCGAGAATACCCGGCACGAAAGCGGCGAGGAAAAGCTTGGCGATGTTCTGTTCAGCAAGGATGGCGTAGATCACCAGCACCACCGAAGGCGGGATCAGGATGCCGAGCGTACCGCCCGCGGCCAGCGTGCCGGTCGCCAGGGCGCCGGAATAGCCGTAGCGGCGCAACTCCGGCAACGCCACCTGCGCCATCGTCGCCGCCGTCGCCAGCGACGAACCGCAGATCGCGCCAAATCCGGCGCAGGCACCGATCGCCGCCATGGCGACGCCGCCGCGCCGGTGGCCGAGCCAGGTCTGCGCCGCCTTGAACAGCGACTGCGACATGCCACCCAGCGACGCGAATTGACCCATGAGCAGGAAGAGCGGGATGATCGACAGCGAATAGCTGGAGAAGGTCGAGAACGTCTCGCTCTTCAGCTTCGACAGCATCGGCACGGTGCTGCCGGTCACCAACCACATGCCGACCAGACCACAAAGCAGCATGGCAAGCCCGATCGGGATCCTGAGGAAGATCAGGGCAAGTAGGACAGGAAAGGAAGCGATGCCGATCTCGAGGTTGGTCAATGGATAACCCCTTCGGCCGGTGCCAGGATCGCTCTTCCGGTCTTGACCTCGACGACCCGGATAACCGTCAGGTAGAACGACACCACCACCGCGATCGCCGCCGCCACGAGTGCCGCCGCCAGCGGCCACCAGACCGGAAACTGCAGGATGAAGGTCGTCTCGCCGTAATTGAACTTGTCCACGGTTCCCGCATACAGACGCCAGGCGATCAGGCCGAGAACTAGCGTCATCAGGATCTCAGTCACAAGGTCGATGATCCGGTTGGCGCCCGGCGAGAGCATGTTTGTGAACAGGTCGACCGTCGCGTGCCCGCGTTTCAACTGACACCACGGCAGGAATGCGAACACGGCAAATCCGGTGCCTGCCTCCACAAGTTCGAAGTCGCCAGGCACCGGTCCGAAGCCAAAGCCGAAGGTCAGCAAGGCGCGACCGGTTATGCTGACCACCACCAGCGCGGTCAACGCCACCAGCACGATACCTCCGGCAATAGCCAAGAGACGTGCCAGACCTTCAACGATCCGCGGTAAATTCATGCCCACCCTCCCCCGATGAGACAATACAGACGTCACGCTAATTGCGGCCGCGATGCATCGCAACCGCAATTGCCAGGACAGATTGGATATCCACCCTGGCGGCCGGACGGCAGAAGATTCACTTCGCGGTGTATTTGTCGATCAGCGCGCGCGCCTCGTCGAGCAACGCCTGCCCGTCGATGTCCTTGCCTTTCATTTCGCCGACCCAGTTGTCGATCACAGGCTGGGCGGCCGTCTTCCAGGCTTCCACGTCGGCGGCGCTCAGTTCGATGATGTTGTTGCCGGCATCGACGGCGATCTGGCGGCTCGGCGCGTCGGTTCCAGCCTGCGTCTTGCCGAACAGGGCCGACACATCCTGGCCGGAGTTATCGTCGATGACCTTCTTGAGATCATCCGGCAAGGCATCATAACGCGCCTTGTTCATGGCGAGCACAAAGGTCGTCGTGTAGAGCGCATGGTCGCCGCCGAATTCGGTATGGTTCTTGACCAGTTCCGGGACCTTCAGCGAGGTGGTGACCTCCCACGGGATGACGGCGCCGTCGATAACGCCCTTGGAGAGGTTTTCGGTGATTGCCGGCACCGGCATGCCCACCGGCGTCGCGCCGAGCTGGCCGAGCAGCGCGTTGACGATGCGGGTCGGGGCGCGCAGCTTCTTGCCCTTCATGTCGTCCATCGTGGCAATCGGCTCGCGCGAGTGGATGACGCCCGGCCCATGCACCCAGGCGGCGATGACGTGGACATCCTTGAACTCGGTGTCCTTCATCTTGCTTTCGAAGATGTCCCAATAGGCGCGCGAGGTGGCTTCCGCATTGGTCATGATGAACGGCAGCTCGAACACTTCGGTCGAGGGAAAGCGGCCAGGCGTCGAGCCGGGCAGCGTCCAGACGATATCGACCGACCCGTCGATGGCCTGGTCCATCAGTTCCGGCGGCTTGCCGCCAAGCTGCATCGCCGGGTAGCGCTCGATCTTGATACGGCCGCCGGAGTCCTTCTCGACCTTGTCCGCCCATGGGTCGAGCACAAATTTCGGCACATTGGCCTGCGCCGGCAGGAATTGATGCAGCCTGAGCGTCACTTCCTGCGCAAAGGTCGTACCGGCTCCGGCCATCAGGCCGACAGCCGTCAGAGCACCGGCTAACGCCAGCGACTTCAATGAAAAGTGCTTCATGAACTTCCTCCCGTTCTTCTCCCTGAACCGGTATCCGACCCTCATCGAAATACCGGCTTCAATCTCCATCGTGCCAGCGGTTTATGTAACAATAAAGCCCTCTGACTGCTGAAATTTGTAACATTCTCCAATCAAAGCGGCAGCGATCCCGTCTCCTTCAGCGTTTCCAGCACGATTGCCGTCTTCACATGCTGCACCGATTCATGCGGCAGAAGAACACCGTTGACGAATTCGGACACGGATTTGAGGTCCGGCGTGACGACTTTGAGAATGTAATCCATCTCGCCCGTCAGCGCATGCGCCTCCTGCACCTCCGGCAGCCGCGACAACAGATCGGCGAAGCGCCGCGCATTGTCGCGATTGTGGGTGGCGAGCGTCACCGAGATCACGTTGACCAGCGAAAAGCCCAGGCGGTCGCGATCGAGAACCGCGCGGTAGCCGCGAATGAACCCCTCCTCCTCCAGTCTCTGGCGTCGGCGCGAGCATTGCGATGGCGACAGGTTGACCCGTTCAGAAAGGTCATTGTTGGTCAGCCTCCCATCCTCCTGAAGACACGCCATTATCTTGCGGTCAAACTGGTCAAACTGCGCGGTATCCATTCCTTCTCCAAGAATCTCACACGAATTATGCATGATCTGAGCATTGCAGGCAGCTCATTGCAAGCACCTTGCGCGTCTGGAGGCGTATGATTCCAGGAACAATCAGCGCCTCAGGAGGACGCCATGGGTCCCTTCCCGCACAACGCCCCGCCCACGAAAATCAGTGCCGCAAACCCGGCCGGCACCGACGGCTTCGAATTCGTCGAGTTCGCTCATTCGGAGCCGCAAAAGCTCGCCGAGCTTTTCACGCGCATGGGCTACGTGGCGGTTGCCAAGCACCGCACCAAGGCCATCACCGTGTGGCGGCAGGGCGACATCAATTATGTCGTCAATGCCGAACCCGGCTCCCACGCGATGAAGTTCGTCGACCAGCATGGCCCTTGCGCGTCGTCCATGGCGTGGCGGGCGGTCGACGCCCAACATGCTTTCGACCACGCAGTGGCGAAAGGCGCGACGCCCTACGACGGCGACGACAAGGCGCTCGACGTGCCCGCCATCGTCGGCATCGGCGGTTCGCTGCTCTATTTCGTCGAGACCTATGGCAAGAAGGGTTCGGCCTACGATGCCGAATTCGACTGGATCGGCGAGCGCGATCCGAAGCCCGCGGGCGTCGGCTTCTATTATCTCGATCACCTCACCCATAACGTCTATCGCGGCAACATGGACAAGTGGTGGGATTTCTACCGCAACCTGTTCGGTTTCAAGCAGATCCACTATTTCGACATTGACGGCCGCATCACGGGCTTGGTCAGCCGCGCCATCACCTCGCCCTGCGGCAAGATTCGCATCCCGCTCAACGAATCCAAGGACGAAACCAGCCAGATCGTCGAGTACCTGAAAAAATACAAGGGCGAGGGCATCCAGCACATCGCGGTCGGCACGGACGGCATCTACGACGCCACCGACAAGCTCGCCGCCAACGGCCTGAAATTCATGCCCGGCCCGCCGGAGACCTATTATAAGAAGAGCCACGCGCGCGTAAACGGCCATGACGAACCGGTCGAGCGTATGAAACAGCACGGCATACTGATCGACGGCGAAGGCGTGGTCGACGGCGGCATGACCAAGATCCTGTTGCAGATTTTCTCGAAAACGGTGATCGGGCCGATCTTCTTCGAGTTCATCCAGCGCAAGGGCGACGAAGGTTTCGGCGAAGGCAATTTCCGCGCGCTGTTCGAATCCATCGAGGAAGATCAGATCCGCCGCGGGGTGCTGAAGGTCGAGGCGGCGGAATAACGGGAGCGAGGCCGCATTTACCTTTTGGCGGCCGCCAGCGCCTGCTCGAGCGTGCTCACGTCGTCGACGAGGTTGGCGAGGATCAGAACGAGGCGTGCGTTGAGGCGGGCGCTTTCCTCCGGCGTCAGTCCTTCGTGCGCCGCCATCAGCGCGGCATAAAAATCGTCGCCATCCGCTCCGAAACGGTCGCGGCCGATATCGTCAGCCATCAGCGCCTCCCGTGGCACGCCCGAACGCGCCGGCAATTTCCGCGCTCTCCCCCGCTTTGAACCGTGCGGCGATATGCTGGTCGGGACGGATCAGATAGGTCATCCCCGCACCATAACGCTCGGCGACGATCCCGTCTTTGTCGATGAGGGTCATTGCGCCATTGGCCCGTCGCGACCGGTCACGCGTCACGAACAGTTTCATCACCCCATCCGGAACGGTGTCCGGCAAATCGCTTTCCACCGCCATGACGGTGAAGCCGTTGCCGGCATGGTTCAGCAGCCAGCCTGTCTCGCCGTTCTCCACCGGGGCGTCGGCCATCGCCGCGCCAACCTCGAATCCCGGCCCCGTCCTTGCCTTGGTCTGCAGCGAAAGCCCCGCCAGCGAACACGGCCGCGAAAGACGCCCGGAATTCACCAGCTTGCGCGCGAAATCGTGTTCTCCCGCCAGTTCCAGCACGCTGTCGCGGAAGATCTTTTCCATTTCCGTCTTTGGCGTCATGAACGCGGTGGCGCGCGACGAATGCCGAATGTTCTCGTCGGCGCCGAAAATGCGCTCCTCGTCGTAGCTCGCGATCAGGCCCTTTGGCGCTTCGCCCCTCACGACCATGGCCAGCTTCCAGATCAGATTGTCGATGTCCTGGATGCCGCCATTGCCGCCGCGTGCCCCGAACGGCGAAACGATGTGGGCGCTGTCACCGGCGAAGATGACCCGGTCGTGCACAAAACGCTCCAGCCGCCGGCACTGGAAGGTGTAGACCGACACCCAGTCGAGCGTGAAGTCGCGGTGGCCGATCACCCTCTCGATGCGCGGAATGACGTTTTCCGGCTTCTTTTCCTCGTCCGGGTCGGCATCCCAGCCAAGCTGCAGGTCGATGCGATAAATATTGTCCGGCTGCTTGTGCAGGAGTGCCGACTGGCCGGCATGAAACGGCGGTTCAAACCAGAACCAGCGCTCCGGCGGGAAATCCGCCTGCATCTCGACATCGGCGATCAGGAAACGTTCCTCGAACACCTTGCCTTCGAAATCGAGCCCGAGCATGCCGCGGACCGGAGAGCGCGCGCCGTCGCAAGCGATCAGCCAATCGGTCTCCATGCGATAGTCACCGTCCGGAGTCGTTACCGAAACACGCACGCCGTCGCCGAGCTGCTCGACAGCGGTGACGCGGTTCTTCCAGCGCAGGTCGATCAGGCCCGGAAACGCGCCGGCGCGCTCGACCAGATACTGTTCGACATAGTACTGCTGCAGATTGACGAAGGCCGGCATCTTGTGGCCGGGCTCCGGCTGCAGGTCGAAGTTCCAGACCTCGCGGTCGCGATGGAACAGCCGCCCGACCTTCCAGGTGACGCCCTTCTCAACCATGCGGTCGCCGACGCCGAGACGGTCCATTATTTCGAGGGTCCGCTTCGACCAGCAGATTGCGCGGCTGCCCAGCGAGACGACGTCATTGTCGTCGAGCACAACGCATTTCACGCCGCGCAGCGCGCAGTCGATCACCGCAGCCAGGCCGACCGGCCCGGCGCCGACGATGATGATCGGGTGACGTTTCCCCTTGGCACCCCGCAATTCGGGCGGCCGCGTATAAGCGAAGGGCTCGTAGGCATAGCGGGACATCAGTCTGCCCCGCCAAGCCCCAGCCGCTCGACCTCGCTCCGCCTCAGCCGCAGGTCGTAGTCGAGGAAGAATTCGTCCAGTTGCGGCGGCTCGACCGACGTGCCCGACAGCATCGCGTGAACCTGGCCGCGATGATGGATCTGATGGATGAAAAGATGGGCGAGGAGATCGCCGATGCGCTCCGGGATCATGCCGTCGCCCCGGCGGTCCGTCATCACCCGCCGTTCGAGATCATGGTGCTGCAATCGATCGCAGAAAGCGATCAGGCGGCGATCCGAAGCGGCCTGCGCCGCAGCCAACTCAACCGCGTCGTCGAAATCCACGAAATCATCGGCGGCCGCGGCGCCGAGACCGCCTTCCTCGACGAAGTCGAGATAGAGGTGGTCAACGCCGAGAATGTGATTGAGCGTCTCCTTGATCGACGGGAAAAAGCTGGTGCGCAGCGCTTCGAACTCGCCGGGCTTCAATGCGAGTACAGCGCGGTAAAGGCGGTCGTTCGACCAGCGATTGTTGCGCGCCATGCTGCGATTGTGAGTCAGAAGATCCATGTTCACCTCTGGAAGGCGCCAGCAGACCACAATGCCACAGCGAAAAGTGCGAAGCCGACAAGGATAATCAGAAAACGCAAGTTCATACGGCGGCGCAGCGCCTGGGTTTCTTCATCGCGGGCCACGCGCCAGTTCAAAATGGTATGGATCCACATCGCCTTGCGCGGCACGCCGCTGGTGTTCTTCAGCCCTTCCGAGCGCGCCTCGATGCGGTAGGAAAGCCGGATCGCCGAGATCAGGACGGCAACCATTGCGACACCCCACAGACCGGCAAACCAGTATACGCCCATCGTCGCCCCTTCAGCCCTGCAGTTGCTCCCACATGTCCCGATCCCGCTCGGCGGTCCAGATGCGTGGCGTATCGATGCCGAGCGCTTCATCGTAAGCGCGCGCGACGTTGAACGGCAGGCAATGCTCATAGATCGCATACGACGCGAATTTCGGATCGCATTCGGCCCGCACCGCTTCCCATGCCTGTTTCAGCGAACCGCCGCCTTTTGCCACCCGCGCGGCCGGACGATAGGTCGACCGGACGAAATCCACGGTGTTGTCCAGTGCTTCGTTGACAAGCTTTTCGCCGACCAGCGCATCGCCACGGCCAGGCGCGATCGCCGCAAGGTCGAAGGCGCGGATCGCCTCGAGCGTGTCCGGCCAATCGTTGAAGTGGCCGTCGCCGCAATAACAGGCGGAGTGGTACTCGACGATATCGCCGGTGAACATCACATTCTCGTCGGGCACGTGGGCAACGATATCGCCTGCCGTATGCGCCCGGCCGAGGAACATCAGGTCGACGCGACGCTTGCCGAGGTAGAATGTAAGACGATCGTTGAAGGTCAGGGTCGGCCAGGTGAGCCCTGGTATGGACTCGTGGCCCTGGAAGAGCCGCGGAAAGCGGCCGAATTCCGAATCCCAATCCTCCTGGCCGCGTTCCGCCACCATGGCGCGCGCCTTTTCCGACATGACTATCTCGGAAGCGCCGTAGGCCGAAGCGCCGAGCACACGGACCGCGTGGTAATGCGAAAGCACCACATAATCTATCGGCTTGTCGGTGACGCCACGTATCTTTTCGATCACCTGGCCGGCCAGACGGGGCGTGGCCTGCGCATCGACGATCATCACGCTGTCGTCGCCAATGATGACGCCGGTGTTGGGATCGCCCTCCGCCGTGAAGGCCCATAGGTCGCGCCCGACTTCGGTGAAGGAGATTTTCTTCTCGGTCAGGTCGCCCTGCGAGGCGAACGCCTTGGCCATCATGCGCCCTTCTCGTATTTCTCGACCGTCTGCTCGATGGCGCCGAAGATCGAATGGCCGGCCTTGTCCTTCATCTCGATGCGTACCGTGTCGCCGAAGCGCATGAACGGCGTTTTCGGCGCGCCCTGTTCTATGGTCTCGATGGTGCGAAGCTCAGCGATGCAGGAATAGCCGGCGCCGCCGGCGCCCACTGGCTTGCCCGGTCCGCCGTCCAGTTTGTTCGACACGGTGCCCGAACCGATGATCGAGCCGGCAGCGAGCGGGCGGGTTTTTGCCGCATGGGCGATCAGCGTAGGGAAGTCGAAGGTCATGTCGATGCCGGCATTGGCGCGTCCGAACGGCTGGCCGTTGAGATCGACGGCAAGCGGCAGGTGCAGCTTGCCGCCGTCCCACGCATCGCCCAGTTCGTCGGGCGTCACCGCGACCGGAGAAAAAGCCGACGACGGCTTGCCCTGAAAAAAGCCGAAGCCCTTGGCGAGTTCAGCCGGGATCAGGCCGCGCAGCGACACGTCGTTGACCAGCATCACCAGACGGATCGCCTCGCGCGCCTCGCCGGCCGCCGCGCCCATCGGCACATCGTCGGTGACGACCGCTACCTCGCCTTCCATGTCGATGCCCCAGCCCTCGTCGGCCATTAGGATCGGATCGCGCGGACCGGTGAAGGAATCGGAGCCGCCCTGATACATCAGCGGGTCGGTCCAGAAGCTTTCCGGCATCTCGGCACCGCGCGCCTTGCGCACCAGTTCGACGTGGTTGACGTAGGCGGAGCCGTCCGCCCACTGGTAAGCGCGCGGCAGCGGCGATTCCGCATCATGCTCATGGAAACGAAGCGAGGGTACGGAGCCGTGCTCCTGGCCTTCGGCCATTGCCTCAAGATGCGGCGCGACCCGCGCCCAGTTATCGAGCGCCGCCTGAAGCGTCGGGACCAGGAACGAGGCGTCGGTGTAGCGCGTCAGATCACGCGAGACGACGACCAGTTGACCATCGCGCGTCCCGTTCTTCAGGCTGGCAAGCTTCATGCATCCTCCGTCAGGCTTCCACGAACACCTGGAAGCCGCCATAGATCAATCGTTTCATGTAGGCCGGCATCTTGTCCATGCTCGTCTTCATGCGCGGATCGTCCATCACTTTCTTTATAACCTCGTCGCGGTGCTCACGCGATTTGTAGGTTACATAGGAAAAGACGATGGTGTCGCCTTCTTCCTTCTTCACCGCCATCGGGAAGGACGTCACCTCGCCATCGTGAACATCGTCGGCCTTGGCCTCGACGTAGGACAGTGCGCCGTGTTCCATCCAGACGGTTCTGCCAAGCTCGGCATTCTTCGTGTACTCTTCCCATTCCGCATTTGGTACCGGCAGAACGAAGCCATCAACATAAGTCATTGTGCTCTCCCTTGTGGTCATGACGACCCAAGGACGAATGGCGGGCGATGGTTCCGACATCCGGTCGGAAAGATTCGGACTAGCTCCAATCGCCTTCGATTGTTCCGTTAAAGCGCTTCTTCAGATCGCTCCAGCAGTCGATGTAGTTGTCCTGCAGCGTCTCAAGCTCCGCCGCGTAGCGCGTCAGCATCTGCGGGAAGCGGGTTTCGAACATGAAGGCCATGGTGTTGTCGAGCTTCACCGGCTTCAGATCGGCCTTGGAAGCCTTTTCAAACCCCGGCGCGTCCGGCCCGTGCGCCAGCATCATGTTGTGCAGGCTGATGCCGCCGGGGACAAAACCCTCTTCCTTGGCGTCGTACTGGCCGTGGATCAGCCCCATGAACTCGCTCATGATGTTGCGGTGATACCAGGGCGGGCGGAAGGTGTTTTCGGCCACCAGCCAGCGCGGCGGGAAGATGACGAAGTCGACATTCGCCGTGCCGTCTTCGCCGCTCGGCGCCGTCAGCACGGTGAAGATCGATGGGTCGGGATGGTCGAACAGGATCGCACCGACCGGCGAAAAGGTCGAGAGATCATATTTGTATGGCGCGTAGTTGCCATGCCACGCCACCACGTCGAGCGGCGAATGATCAAGCTCGGTGACGTGGAACTGCCCACACCACTTCACGATCAGCCTGCACGGCGTCTCCTTCTCCTCGAACCAGGCGCACGGCGTCTTGAAGTCACGCGGATTGGCGAGGCAATTGGCGCCGATCGGTCCGCGATCCGGCATGGTGAATTTGGCGCCGTAATTCTCGCATATGTAGCCGCGCACCGTCTCGTCGATCAGCTCGACCTTGAACACCAGCCCGCGCGGCAGCACGGCGATCTCGCCCGGCTTCAGCTCGATCACGCCCATCTCGGTGATGAAATTCAGCCGCCCCACCTGGGGCACGACCAGCAACTCGCCGTCGGCGTTGAAGAAATGATCGTCGACCATCGAGTGGTTGGCGACATAGACATGGGCGGCCATGCCGCTCTGCCCCAGCGTATCGCCAGCGGTGGTGATGGTGCGCATGCCGGCGATGAAGTCGGTCGGCTCCGTCGGCATCGGCACAGGGTTCCAGCGATACTGTCCGAGCGCCAGTTCGTGGTCGTTGAGGTTCGGCGCCGTCTTCCATTGCGGATAGCTCGCGGCCCTGAAACGGCTGGTGTGCCTGACGCTCGGCCGGATGCGGTAGAGCCAGGAGCGCTCGTTGGTGCCGCGCGGCGCGGTGAACGGCGAGCCGGAAAGCTGCTCGGCATAAAGACCGTAGGCCGGACGCTGCGGCGAATTGCGGCCCTGCGGCAGCGAGCCGGGAAGCGTCTCCGTCTCGAAATCGTTGCCGAAGCCCGGCATGTACTGGAAGGTCATCGCTTCCTCATCCTGGTTGACGCGAATTGGTTGCAACTGTAACCATCGAAAATGTAACTATCAACCGGCGCGGAACCAATGGCGAAACCTGACGACGGAAAGGATAGCGGCCACGTGCTGCTTCTCGAATCCTTCCTTCCTTACCGGCTCAACCGGCTGGCCGATGCCGTCAGCCGCGAATTCTCGAAAATCTATCGCGACCGGCACGGTTTGACACGCCCGGAATGGCGGACCCTGGCGGGGCTCGGCCAGCACGGCACGATGACGGCCACCGCCATCGGCGAACAGTCTGCGATGCACAAGACCAAGGTTTCGCGGGCGGTGGCCGAACTCGAACGGCGCAAATGGCTGGTCCGCACGCGCGACCCAGCCGACCGCCGCGTCGAAAAACTGACGCTGACCAAGGCAGGCCAAGCGGTTTACCGGGAATTGGTACCGCTGGCGAAGGCTTACGAGGCGGACCTGCTGGGCAGGATGTCGCAACAGAGCCAGGCCGATCTCGCTCGCGGCATCAGGGCCATAGAGTCGGCTCTAAAGGAATAGCGATCCGGGCTATTTCAGCTGCTTCGGGTACTGGACCCTTGGTGGTATCCAGTGATGCAGAATTGCCAGGCCAACAAGGCTGACGCTGCCGATCAGCACCACGACAAACAGCGTCGGTCCCTGGAACGGTGACGCCGTCGCCACCAGCGGCAAGGCGCCTGCCGGCGGGTGCGTCACGCGCAGCATCAGCATGAGCGCGATGGCGATGCCGACCGCCAAGGCAGCCGCCCACCATGCACCCGGGAAAAGCAGCATGGCGCTCACGCCAACAATCGTCGCCAGAAGATATCCGCCGAAAATATTGATCGGCTGCGCCAGCGGACTGGCCGGTTGACCAAACAGGAGAACAGCCGTGGCGCCGAGTGGGGCAATCAGCAGTGGCAGCCCGGTCAGCGAGGAAAGACCGCCGACCAGCGACATGCCCAGAACAGCACCGGAGCCGGATTTCACATGCGAGAGAAACTGCCCGCTCGGCTCATGCCGG
Organism: Mesorhizobium sp. ZC-5; assembly: GCF_025753855.1. Taxonomy (GTDB): domain Bacteria; phylum Pseudomonadota; class Alphaproteobacteria; order Rhizobiales; family Rhizobiaceae; genus Neomesorhizobium. Next base: position 167,062 of record NZ_JAOWPT010000008.1, on the reverse strand, counting down.
GCGGTAAAGGAACGGATATGATGGCGCATCGGCGATTCCGGATCGAAGGGCCCGCCTCGATAGCAAGTCCCTTGCGCTTCGCACAGCGATCAAAGTTCGAATTTTCGGTCGGAAACAGAAAATTCATTGCTCCAACTTCGCGAAATCCGATCGCACTGTGGTTGAGGCATCGACTTTCAAGACAACGGCCTTCGCCGAAATCACCAGTCCATCACCACCTTGCCGGAATTGCCGCTGCGCATCGCCTCGAACCCGGCGCGGTAGTCGTCGATGCCGATGCGGTGGGTGATCAGCCCGGAAACGTCGAGCGGGCCCTGTACCAGCGCGATCATCTTGTACCAGGTTTCGAACATTTCGCGGCCGTAGATGCCCTTGAGATGCAGCATCTTGAAGATGACCTTGTTCCAGTCGATCTCGAAACCGGTCGGAGCGATGCCGAGGATGGCGATCTTGCCGCCATTGTTCATGGTGTCGATCATGTCGCGGAAGGCATGCGCCGAGCCTGACATTTCGAGGCCGACGTCGAAACCTTCCGTCATTCCTTCCTCGCGCATGACGTCGCGCAGCTTCTCCTTCGACGCATCGACGACATGATGGATACCCATCTTCCGGGCGAGGTCGAGGCGCACCGGGTTGATGTCGGTGATCACCACTTTTCGCGCGCCGACGCATTGCGCCACCAGCGCACCCATGATGCCAATCGGCCCGGCGCCGGTGACCAGCACGTCCTCGCCGACCAGATCGAACGAAAGTGCGGTATGCACGGCATTGCCGAGCGGATCGAAGATCGCGGCGATCTCGTCCGGCACGTCGTCGGGGATCGGCACCACATTGTGCTGGGGGATGACCAGATATTCGCCGAAAGCGCCCGGACGGTTGACGCCGACGCCGAGCGTATTGCGGCAGAGATGGCCGCGGCCGGCGCGGCAATTGCGGCAATGGCCGCAGACGATGTGACCTTCCCCCGAAACGCGCTGGCCGACCTTGTATTCGGTCACCGCCGCGCCGAAATCCGCGACGGTGCCGACAAATTCATGCCCCGTCACCATTGGCACCGGCACGGTCTTCCGTGCCCATTCGTCCCAGTTCCAGATGTGAACATCCGTGCCGCAGATCGCCGTCTTCTTGACCTTTATCAGCACGTCGTTCGGGCCGATCTCGGGAACCGGCACCTCTTCCATCCAGAGACCCGGCTCGGCCTTAGCCTTCACCAGCGCACGCATCATGTTGGACATCTGTTTGGCCCCTAGCTGATTACGCCGAGTTCACGCCCGACTTCGCCGAACGCCTCAACCGCGCGGTCAATATCCTGCGTCGAATGCGCGGCCGACATCTGCGTCCGAATCCGCGCCTGTCCCTTCGGCACCACCGGAAACGAGAAACCGATGACGTAGATGCCGCGCTCCAGCATTTTCGCTGCCATCTCCTGCGCCAGGCTTGCGTCGCCCAGCATCACCGGAATGATCGGATGGCCGGCTCCGGCAAGTTTGAAGCCAAGCCTGGTCATTTTCTCGCGAAAACGCGCCGCATTGCCGTAAAGCCGTTCGCGCATCGCGTCGCCCTTTTCGATCATGCCGAAGACCTTGATCGACGCGCCGGCAATCGCCGGCATCAGCGTGTTCGAGAACAGATAAGGGCGCGAGCGCTGGCGCAGCCAGTCGACGACCTCGCGCCTGGCCGACGTGTAACCGCCGGACGCGCCGCCCAGCGCCTTGCCGAGCGTGCCGGTAATGATGTCCACCCTGCCCTCGACGCCGCAATGTTCGGCCGAACCGCGGCCGTTCTTGCCGACGAAGCCGACCGCATGGCTGTCGTCGACCATCACCATCGCACCGTATTTTTCGGCCAGGTCGCAGACACCCTGCAGATTGGCGATGATGCCGTCCATGGAGAAGACGCCGTCGGTGGCGATCAGCTTGAAGCGGCTGCCTTCCGCCTTCTTCAATTCTTCCTCGAGTGCGGCCATGTCGTTGTTGGCATAGCGGAAGCGCTTGGCCTTGGAGAGCCGCACGCCGTCGATAATGGAGGCGTGGTTCAACGCGTCGGAAATGACAGCATCTTCTTCGCCGAGCAATGTTTCGAACAGCCCGCCATTGGCGTCGAAGCAGGAGCCGTAAAGGATCGTGTCCTCCATACCCAGGAACTTCGAGATGGTCGCCTCGAGCTGCTTGTGCTCCTCCTGGGTGCCGCAGATGAAGCGCACCGAGGCCATGCCGTAGCCGTAGCGGTCGAGCGCGGCCTTGGCGGCATCGCGCAATTCCTCATTGTCGGCGAGGCCTAGATAGTTGTTGGCGCAGAAATTCAGGACCCTGGCGCCGCCGACCTCGATCCTGGCCGATTGCATCGAGTTGATGACGCGCTCGGACTTGTACAGACCGGCGGATTTCAGGCCTTCCAGCTCGGACGCGATATGGGAAAGGAAATTACCGCTCATGACACCGTACTCCGCAGGAATCGACCCGAACTAGCGCGCAGCTATGGCAGGAATCTATCATAAAAGCGACTTGGCGATCCGCCGTTTCCCTTGCTTCAACGAAGCGGGCACAGCGCTAGAGTGAAGATATCCGCCGACGCGAAATGAAGGAACCCCATGTCCGCCACGGCCATATCAAGCATCCGCATCCACAGGCAATGGCAGCCCTTTCGCGACGGCACCTATCGCTGTTCGGGCGGCCGCAGCGCCGAGGGTTTCGATTCAACCATCGTGGAAATCACGTCGCGAGACGGTCAACGCGGATATGGCGAGATGGCGCCGCTCGGTAGCTTCTATGATCCAGCCTTCGCCGAGGGCGCACGCGCCGCGATGCGTGAACTGGCACCGCAACTGTTGGGAGCCGACGCAAGCGGCGTCGAGGCGCTGAACCGCCGCATGGATCTGCTGCTGAAGGGCCACCCCTACGCCAAATCGGCGATCGACATGGCACTCTGGGATCTTGCCGGCAAGCACAGCGGCCTTTCGCTCGCCTCGATGAGCGGCGGCGCGGAGGGCGACAGCCTGGCGCTCTACCGGTCGATTGCCCAGCAGGCCCCGGATGCGATGGCTGCGCGGGCGCAGAAATACATCGCCGAAGGCTATCGACGCCTGCAGGTGAAGGTGGGGCTCGACGTCAATGAGGATATCGCGCGGCTGGAAGCGGTGCGGGCGGCCATCCCTTCGGACACGGTGCTGTTTTGTGATGCCAATGCGAGTTGGGGCACCTCAGAGACGCGGCAATTCCTGATGGCGACAGGCAACCTCGACTATACGCTGGAGCAGCCCTGCGCGAGCTACGAGGAAAACCTCGCCATCCGCCGCGCCTGCGAACGGCCGCTCGTGCTGGACGAAACCATCGACGGCGCCGATGTGCTGCTGCGGGCAATCGCCGATGGGCTTGTCGATGGCATCACCATCAAGCTCGCCCGCGTCGGCGGCCTGACCAAGGCAAAACTGGTGCGCGACATCGCGATTGCCCGCAACCTGAAGATCACCATCGAGGATACGGGCGGCGCCGAGATCGATACCGCGGCCTATTGCGGCCTCATGCTGTCGACACCGGAAATCCTGCGCCAGCACACCGTCGATTTCCACAATTGGGTAACGGTTTCGAACGCGAAAGCGGACTTCCGGATCGCGGATGGTGAGATGACGCTGCCAAGCGGTCCGGGGCTGGGCGTGGAAGTCGATATCGAAGCGCTGGGCGAGCCGATATTCCAAAGCGCCTTGTAGATGAATCTTCATCGGGAAAGCGGCGACAACGCCGCTTGTCCCTTCTCCCCGTTTAGGGGGAGAAGCTGGCCCGAAGGGCCGGATGAGGGGCAGTGAAAACCTCGGCGAGTTTAGAGCCGCCCCTCACCTGCCTGCCGGCATCCTCTCCCCGTGAACGGGGAGAGGAGCGCTCGTCACCTTCAGAAAAATGCCTGCAGCCCAGTCTGCGCACGGCCGAGGATGAGGGCGTGCACGTCGTGGGCGCCTTCGTAGGTGTTGACCGTCTCCAGGTTCTGCGCGTGGCGCATGACGTGGTAGCCGATCTGGATGCCGTTGCCGCCGTGCATGTCGCGCGCCTGGCGGGCGATATCGAGCGCCTTGCCGCAATTGTTGCGCTTGATGATCGAGATCATCTCGGGCTCCATCCGGCCTTCGTCCATCAGCCGCCCGACACGCAACGAGCCCTGTAGGCCGAGCGCGATGTCGGTCTGCATGTCGGCGAGCTTCTTCTGGTAGAGCTGCATGCCGGCCAGCGGCTTGCCGAACTGCTTCCTGTCGAGACCGTACTGGCGGGCGCGGAACCAGCAATCCTCAGCTGCTCCCATCGCGCCCCATGAGATGCCGTAGCGGGCGCGGTTCAAGCAGCCGAACGGACCTTTCAGGCCAGACACGTTGGGCAAAAGCGCATCCTCGCCGACCTCGACATTGTCCATGACAATCTCGCCGGTGATCGACGCACGCAGCGACAGCTTGCCGCCGATCTTGGGCGCCGACAGCCCTTTCATGCCCTTTTCCAGCACGAAGCCGCGGATCTGGTTGTCATGCGCCGCCGACTTCGCCCAGACGACGAAAACGTCGGCGATCGGCGCATTGGAGATCCACATCTTCGAGCCGGAGATGCGGTAGCCGTTCGCCGTTTTCTCGGCCCGCGTCTTCATGCCGCCCGGATCGGAGCCGGCATCCGGCTCGGTCAGGCCAAAGCAGCCTATCCATTCGCCAGAGGCCAGCTTCGGCAGGAATTTCTTGCGTTGCGCATCGTCGCCATAGGCGTAGATCGGATACATGACCAGCGACGACTGCACGCTCATCATCGAGCGATAGCCACTGTCCACGCGTTCTACTTCCCGCGCGACCAGCCCGTAGGTGACGTAGCCGGCGTCGAGGCCGCCATATTCTTCGGGAATGGTGATGCCGAGCAGGCCCGCCTCGCCCATCTCGCGAAAAATCGCCGGATCGGTCTTCTCCTCGAGATAGGCCTCCTCGATGCGCGGCGCGAGCTTGTCGGCGCAGAACGCGGCTGCTCCATCGCGCACCGCCCGCTCGTCCTCCGACAACTGGTCCTCCAGCAGGAACGGATCGCTCCACACAAAAGAACCGGCGGAGGATTTGCTGGCGGCCTTGGGCTCAATGTTCATGGACGGTTCCGATGTCTATTCTGGAATGAGAGGGCGGCATTTTAGTCCCGAACGCAGTGCCGACGAAAGCTCTTTATGCCGCGGCGGCAAAAGACGCTACCCTAAAAAATTCGGGGTTTCCTAAAGGCAGCGCTAACCATTCGATCAGATTCGGCGCCCCGACCGCAGGCAAATCCAAAACCTTTCCAGCCTGTTAACGCCTTGCAGCCAAGCTGTCGTCAACAACAAGAAACATCGCGTACAAGGGCCTCGGGGGCAAATGTCGCAGCAAACCGCATCGACAGGGTCGGGCAAGCTCATCCTGCTGTTCAAGAGCGCCTATTGGGTCGCGCTCCTGATCATCGCCGCGATGGCGATGGCGTCGTATCTGCTTCTCCAGCAGATGATGGCCGCGCAACAGCGCGACGAGGCGCTTCTCTCACTCGCCAACGGCCAGCGGGTGCTTTCCCAAAGGGTCGCGTTTCTCGCGGCGACGGTCGACACCGCGCCATTCACCGCCAAGCCAGGGCTGCTCGCCACGCTGCGGGAAACCAATGCCGAATTCGAGAAAAATTATGACCTGCTGCTGGAGCGCACCGCAGCCGACCCGCTTTCACCAAACCGGCTCGACAGTTCGACGGTCGAGAGCGTGCTGTTCGCCAAGCCGTTCCACCTCGACTACTTTTCGACCAGCCTTGCCGCCAACGGCAAGCGTTTCGCCGCGGCCGTCCAGGCCGAGCTCGGCATCGGCGGCCCAACGTCAGGCTACCTCGCCGACCGCGACCGCGCCCGTCTCGACGAGACGGTCGCCAAGGCGACGCTTGCCGGCTACACCGCGCTCGGCGAACAGATCAGGGGCAAGTCCAATGCCCGCCTGGAGAAAATGCTCAGCGCGCATCGTATCCTGTTCTTTGTCACCATCGGCATCCTTGTGCTCATCGTCCTCTTCATTTTCCGGCCGATGTCCAACGTGATCATGCGGCGTACCCATGAATTGGTCGATGCCCGCAACTCGATGGCCTTCATTGCCGTGCATGACGGCCTGACCGGCCTTCACAACCGCACCTTCCTTACCGACCATTTCGACACGCTGCTCAAGGGCACGCAGCGCCGGCGCGAACGGCTCGCCGTGGTGCAGCTCGATCTCGACCGCTTCAAGCAGATCAACGACACGCTCGGGCATGCCGCCGGAGACTATGTGCTGGTGATGACCGCCCAGCGCATGCGCGAATCCTGCCGCGCATCGGACCTCTGCGTGCGCCTCGGCGGCGACGAATTCGTCATGATCCTCAGCGGCGCCGGTTCCAGCGAGGACATCCACGCGCTGGCCAAGCGGATACTCGAACGCATCAACGAGCCGATCACCTACCAGGGCGCCGTCATTCATCCCGGCGCCAGTGCCGGCATTGCCGTTTATCCGGTGGACGCCGACAATGCCGGCGATCTCGTTGTCCATGCCGACCTCGCCCTCTATTCGGCAAAAAAGCTTGGCGGCGGCAACTTCTCCTTCTTTTCCGACGAACTGCGCCAGGAACTCGAGCATCGCAAGCAGCTCGAGCGCGACCTCAAGACCGCCATCGCGGAAGATTCCTTCAGCATCTATTTCCAGCCGCAGGTCTCGCTCGCCAACGGCGCCATCACCGGGGTCGAAGCGCTGGTGCGGTGGAAGCATCCGGAACGCGGCATGATCCCGCCTGGCGAGTTCATCCCGGTCGCGGAGAAATCCGGCCTGATGGTTCAGATCGGCCGCATCATCGTCCGAAAGGCCATCGAGCACGCCGCCGAATGGCACCATGCCGGGATCCATTTCGGGCGCCTCGCGGTCAATGTCTCGGGATCGGAACTGCGCGAACAGGATTTCGATCGCTTCCTCTTCGCGACGCTCGAAAAAGCCGGTCTGCCGCCGCAGAAACTATCGCTGGAAATCGTCGAATCCGTCATTCTCGACGATGAAAAGACCGGCATCGCGGCAAAGCTGCGCCATATCCGCGCCGCCGGCATCCATCTGGAGCTTGACGACTTCGGCACCGGCTATGCCTCGCTCAGCCACGTGAATCCGAACGAGATTGACCGGCTGAAGATCGACCGCCGATTCGTGCAGAACATCAACGCCAATGGCGACAACAGCAAGATCGTCCGCGCCATCACCGAGCTCGCACGCGGTCTCGGCATCTCGATCATCGCGGAGGGCGCCGAGACCGAGGCCGAACTGAACTCGCTGCTGTCGATCGGTTGCGAACAGGTGCAGGGATATTCGATCGCGTTCCCGATGCCCGACGACCAAGCCCGCTCCTGGCTTGCCGCCCGCAACCCGAAACGCGCCAGGCTGAAGGTGCTGCAAGGCAGCCTGGCCTGACGTCTATTCGGACGCTGTAAACCCCACATTGGCGCGCAGCATCGCCAGGATTTCGGCGAACTGCGCCTGTTTCTCCTCGGGAACACCGGCACGCAATCGTTTGTCGAAAGCCATCGCGACAGCGCGCAGGCGCAAGAACAACGCCTCGCCCGCCTCGGTCAGTTCGATCTGATGCACCCGGCGGTTGGCCGGATCGCGTCGCCGCGTCAAAAGACCCTGCCCCTCCAGCGCATTCAAATGATGGGTGAGCGTGGCGCCTTGGATGCCGATCGCTACTGCGTGCTCGCGCTGGTTCGCCAGGGACCGCGACTTGATCGACAGCAAGGTCAGCCAGACCGGAAGCGAACTGCCGGCCTCCGCCAGGGCCGCGTCGAAAGCGGTACCGACAATCTTGGCGGTGCGGTTGAGATCGAGGCCGGTCGGCGGGCGGGTGGATGAGATCATGATTCCAGCCTAGCATGATTTATGGATCCAAGTTGACTTCTAATCATTAGATATCTAATTGTTAGATATCTAGCATACATGAGGAGGTCGCGATGCAGTATGTCTATACCGTCGTTCTCGGACTGCACGTCTTGGCCGGAGTGTTCTGGGCGGGCACGACCATCACGCTGGCGCGCGACGCCGACATTCGCGCCGAGCGCTTTTTTCCCGCGCAGATGGGATCGGCAGGCATGGTGTTCGTGACCGGCGCGCTGCTCTGGTATTTCTTTCACGGCGCCTATTTCGGCGGCATGGAAAAGACGCTGGCCCTGGGCATCGTGGCTGCGATCACCGCAGCCACGTGCTCGGCGCCATGGTCGGCCCCGCGCAGCGGCAGCTTGCCGGTGCGGACACAGCGTCGGAAACCGTGCTGCGCGCCAAGATGGCGAAGGGCGAACGCATCGCCGCCCGCCTGCTTGTCGTCACCGTTCTCTGCATGGCCATCGCGCGTATGTTCTGAGCAATCGATACAGCCGTATCTAAATCCGCATCGCGAACCTGATCCCATCATAGATCGCCGCGTGAATGTTGCGTGACGCCACCGCATCGCCGATGCGCAGCAAGACAAAACCGGCTGCCGGTTGCGTGTTCGGAAAGATGTCGCCACCGTCGACCAGTTTCGCGTAATCGATCGCACCGGCGTTTTTGGACAGCGGTTTCAGCGCGAGATAGAGATCGTCGAGCGGCAGCGTGCCGTGCTCGACCACCACCTGGTCGACCCGCCGCTCATCGCGCCAGCCGTCGGCGAAGTCGGACGACAGCGTTGCCACAAGCTGGTTGCCGTCTCGCCGCACCGAATTCAGCCGCGTGTTGATGGTGACCCTGACGCCCTTCTCGTGGAAGGCGCGCATGTAGGGAACATGGTTCATTCCGCCCATTTCCGGTGCGAAGAAGCGCTCCGGCGACACCAGTTCCAGCCTTGCGCCGGCATTGGCGATCAGCTCGGCCGCCGTCATGCCCTGGTGGCCGCCATTATCGTCATAAAGCAGCACGTTCTCACCGGGCTTCACCGCTCCGGCGACGATGTCCCAGCTCGAGGTGACGAGATCGTCTCCCGCCTCCAGCGGTGGATTCTGCGGAACGCCGCCGGTCGCCACGATCACCACTTCGGGAGAGAGAGCCTGGACCTCATCCGCCTCCGCCCAGCTGTCGTAGCGGATTTCGACGCCGAGCCGCTCCAGCTCCGACAGCCGCCAATCGACGATGCCGATCAGTTCCTTGCGGCGTGCGTTCTGGGCTGCAAGCCGGATTTGCCCACCGGCCTGCCCGGAAGCCTCCAGTACGGTCACCTTGTGGCCGCGCTCGGCGGCAACCCGCGCCGCCTCCAGGCCGGCAGCACCGGCGCCTGCGACGATCACCCGCTTCGCAGGCCCGCTTGCCTTGGCGATGACGTGCGGGACCGTAGCTTCACGCCCGGTAGCGGCATTGTGAACGCACAGAGCCTCGCCGCCTTCATAGATGCGGTCGAGGCAATAGGTGGCGCCGACGCAAGGTCGTATCTCGTGCTCGCGGCCTTCCATGACCTTGCGCACGATGTGCGGGTCGGCGAGATGCGCGCGGGTCATGCCGACCATGTCCAGCTTGCCCGCCGCAATGGCATGGCGCGCCGTCGCCACATCCGAAATTCGCGCGGCATGGAAGACAGGGAATTTGGTCGCCGCCCTCACCTCGCCGGCGAAATCGAGATGCGGCGAGGAACGCATGCCGGTGATCGGGATGACCTTGGTCAGCGCGGCGTCTGTCTCGATAGAGCCGCGGATGATGTTCAGGAAGTCGAATTTTCCCGACGCAGCCAGCCGCCGCGCGATCTCGACGCCTTCGTCCTTCGACAGGCCGGCTGAAAAATCCTCGTCGGCGACCATGCGGATACCGACGATGAACTTTTCGCCGACCGCCTGGCGAACCGCATCGATCACCCGCCAGGTGAAGCGCAGGCGGTTGTCCAGCGTACCGCCATATTCGTCCATTCTCTTGTTGGTGGCCGGCGACCAGAAACCGTCCATCAGGTGGCCGTAGGCTTCGAACTCGATGCCGTCGAGGCCTGCCGCCTGCATGCGCTGCGCGGCCGAAGCATAGTCGGCGACGATGCGCTCGATGTCCCAGTCCTCCGCCTCCTTGGGGAAGGAGCGGTGAGCTGGCTCGCGCACCGGCGACGCGGACAACACCGGCAGCCAGTCGGCCCTGTTCCAGCCGGTGCGGCGGCCGAGATGGGTGAGCTGGATCATCACCTTGCAGTCATGCTCGTGGCAGGCGTCGGCAAGCTCGCGCATCCACGGAACGATCTCGTCGCGATAGGCCTGCAGATTGCCGAATGCGGCCGGGCTGTCGCGCGCCACGATCGCCGAGCCGGCGGTCATCGTCAGCGCCATGCCCCCCTTGGCCTTCTCGGCGTGGTAGAGCCGGTAGCGCTCCTTCGGCATGCCGTCTTCGGAATAGGCCGGCTCATGGCTGGTCGACATGACGCGGTTCTTAAGCCGCAGGTGCTTGAGCTGGTAAGGCTGGAGAAGCGGATCGTTACTCGACATGGTCTTTTTGTTCTACCGAAAGGTTCCTATAAGCGCCCGCAACGGAGCAATAACATGACCATTACCGACAGCCTCACCCAATTGGGCGCCAAGGTGGAGACGCCCACCTCACCAGACATCGCCATCCTCGAAACAGTGCCGTTTTCGCGCACTGAGGGCCCGCCGGCGATCGTACGCTTCACCTGCCCGGAATTCACCTCGCTCTGTCCGGTAACCGGCCAGCCGGATTTCGCGCACATCGTCATCGATTATGCCCCGGACAAGTTCCTGGTGGAATCGAAGTCGCTCAAGCTTTTCATGGTCTCGTTCCGCAATCACGGCGCCTTCCATGAGGACTGCACGGTGATGATCGGGCGGCGCATCGTCGAAGCGACGAAACCATTGTGGCTCCGCATCGCCGGCTACTGGTACCCGCGCGGCGGCATCCCGATCGACGTATTCTGGCAGACCGGCGCACCGCCCAAAGGCGCCTGGCTGCCAGACACCGGGGTGGCCCCCTATCGCGGACGCGGCTGAGGCGGGTTCTTTAGCGGGACGCATCAATTCAACGGCAGCCGGCGGTAGCGGCCGGGATTGGCGGGGTCCGAGAAGTGATGCATCGGACCGTGTTTGGAAAAATGCGCGGCCCAGCGTTTCATTTCCGCCGGATCGAGCTCGACGCCGAGACCCCGTCCTTCCGGCACGCGCACCGTGTTGTTAACCTGGCGGAACGGCCCATCCTTGATGACGTCGCCGATCTGCCAGCGGAACAGCGACTGCGAGGCCTCGGTGATCCACGGCGTCGCAGCGACGACATGCAGGTAAGCCGCGGTCATGATGCCGAGGTCGTTGGAATAGCACCAGAAACCCTTGCCCATCGCTTCGCAGGCGGCAACGAACTTCATGGTTCGCGAAAGTCCGCCAAGGGCTGCGAAATTGCACACGAAATAATCGGGCGCGCCGAGCGCCACGGCACGGCGCAGATCGGGGACGTGCGTCGAGAACGGGATGCGCGAATGCTGGCGCAGTGCCGCCATCTCTTCGAAGCTGGCGACCGGATCCTCGTAATTGCGAATGTTGTACGGCTCGATCTCGCGCAGGATCCAGCGGGCCGATGTCAGCGACCACTGCATGTTGGAATCGAGCTTGATCTGCGCAATTTCGCCAAGTGCCTTGCGCATCATCCGGACGGTCCGGATCTCGAGCTGCGGATCGCCCATGATCAGCTTGCCCTCGAAGATGGTCGAGCCGTGCTCTTCCCGCATCTTCAGGCAATAGTCGACGATCGCCTCGGGCGTCATCTCCCCGCCTGCGGCTCCTTGTTTTGGACGGAAGGCGAAATATTCGGAAAACGGAATGTCCTTGCGCACGGCGCCGCCGAGCAGCTTGTAGAGCGGCATCCCGAATACCTTGCCGCGAATGTCCCACAGCGCCAGTTCCACGGCGCCGAACGCCACCGAGGCGGCATTTTCACCGGTGTTCGCGGTGATCTGCCACGGCGGCACGCAACGCGCTTCGCAGTCGGCAAGGTCGAGCGGATCGGCGCCGATCAGCGCCGGCGCGATCTCGGCCTTGATGACCTCGCCGAAATGCCACCAAGGCGCTTCGCCGAGACCGACGACGCCTTCGTCGGTCTCGACCTCGACGATCGATTTCGAAGCGCCGGGGTAGACGCCGCCCGTCCACCAGAAAGGTGCGTCGAGCGGCACATTGACGTGGGTGACGCGGATATTGGTGATTTTCATCGCATACCCTCAGTTACCAAGCGTCCAGCAACGCCGGGGCGCGCCTTGTCGATCGCCGCTAGCCGCGGTTCCCCTCACGCGGCCTTGAGCCACACCTTCTGCAGATCTATCTGGAAGGTCGGGTGGATGCCGTAACCCTGCACCGACTCCGCCATGTGACAATAGAGCGATTGCCAGAAAGGCTGAATGATGACGCCGGAATCCTGGAGTATCTGCTCGATCTCCTTCATGACCTCGCGGCGTTTTTCGGGTTCGACGATTGCCAGCGCCTCGTTGAGCTTCGCGTCGAATTCGGGATTGGAATAGCCGCTCTCGTTCCAGGCTTCCCCGGTCCTGTAACCGAGTGCCAGAACCTGCACCCCGAGCGGGCGCATGTACCAGATGGTCATCGAATAGGGATACTTCGTCCAGTCGTTCCAGAAGGTCGAACCCGGCAGAACCGTGCGCTTCACCTTGATGCCGGCTTCGCGGAGCTGCGCTGCGATGGCGTCGCCCGTGTTCTTCTGCCAGTCGTCCTCCACGGTTATCAGGTCGTGCTCGAAGTCGGCCTGCCCGGCTTCCTCCAGCAGTTTCTTCGCGCCTTCCACGTCGCGCTGCTTCTTCGGCAGTTCAGCATATTCCGGATGGATCGGGGCCACATGGTGGTTCTCGCCGACGGTCCCGCGCCCGCCATAACCGAGTTGCAGCACCGCATTGTTGTCGACCGCCATCTGGAGGGCATTGCGCACCCGCTGGTCGTCGTAGGGCTTGTTGGTGACATTGGTGCGTGCGACCAGCGTCGTTGCCGTCGCGACTTCGGATTTCACCAGCGCCATGCCATCGAGTATGTCCACATAGTCGGCCGGCGTCTCGAAATTGGCTTGTATTTCCCCGGATTCGAAAGCGCTCAGCATCGCCGTCGGATCGGTGCCGTAGTCGATGAACTCGACGCCGTCGAGCAGCGCCTCCCCGCCCCACCAGCTTCCGTTTTCCCGGCGTTTGACCACAGCTTTCGTGCCAACCTCGTAGGACACGAGTTCGAACGCCCCGGTGCCTACCGGCTTGGCGACCGGATCGGCGCCGTCCGCCTCGAAGTTCCGGTGCACGACGAGCGCCGGATAATCCGTCAGATTGGGAATGATGGAAATGTCCGGGTTTTTGAGCGTCAGCTTGACCGTATGGTCGTCGACGCGGGTGATGGCGCCCTCCCGGGCACGGCCAGTCGCCTCATCGATCAGGGAACCCACCCGCGCGGCCATCGAGTTGCCCGTCGCCGCCTTGTCGCACCAGCGATTGAGATTGAAGACGACGTCATCGGCGTTGAACGCGTCACCATTGTTCCACGTCGCGCCCTTCCTGAGGTGCAGCACGTATTCGGTCGCATCGTCGTTCACGTCCCAGCTTTCGAGCAGGACCGGCTCGAAGGTAAACTCCCGCGTGTAGGTGACCAGCGGCTCCAGGAAGGTCCGGGTGATGTTCGCCATCTCCACCCAGTCATAGGTGCGCGGATCCTTCTGCCCTTTCACCGCCATGGCCACTTTCAGGACGCCGCCTTTCGTCGCCTCCTGAGCCACCGCCCGTGTGGGAGCGGCCAACCCGATCATGCCGTACGCGAATGCGGTCGACGCGCCCATCGCGCTCGCCAGCGCCAGAAATTCGCGGCGATCCACGCGCCCTGCCTGCGCCGCCGCGGCCATCCGCTCGATGACCGCGGGAACGCGATCGCCGTTACTCCTGAAAAATGCCATGCGGTTTCCTCCCGATGTTCCCTTATTGCTTGTTCTTGCCGGCTCAGTACCAGGCATCCTCCATCGACGCCTTCTTGCGCTTCATGAAATCCTGCAACGCTGCGTCGATGCCTTCGTCGAGCGGCGGAGCCTGATATTCGGCCAGCGCCTTCTTCCAGCGTTTGTTGGCGCGGATGGCGGAATCTTCCGAACCGGCCGCCTCCCACTTCTCGAACGGCTCGTTGTCGGCGATCTCCGAATCCCAGAACGCGGTTTCGTAGTTCTGCATCGTATGCGCACAGCCGAAGAAATGACTGCCCGGCCCGACTTCCAGGAAGGCGTCGAGCGCCAGCTGGTTGTCGTCGATCTTGACGCCGTCGAGATAGGTATGCAGCGCGCCGCAGAAATCGGCGTCCATCACGAATTTTTCGTAGGACATCGACAACAGCCCGTCGAGGAAGCCGGCGGAGTGCAAAATGAAATTGGCGCCGCAATGCACGGCGGCCAGCATCGACATGGTCGCCTCGTTCATCGCATGCGCGTCGGGAAGCTTCGAGGTGGTGAAGTTGCCGGAGCAGCGGAGAGGAAGGTTCAGCCGCCGCGCTAGCTGCCCGATCACCATCGAGCCGATCGCCGGTTCCGGCGTGCCGAAGGTCGGCGAGCCGGAACGCAGCGACATCGACGACAGGAAGTTGCCGAAGATCACCGGCGCGCCCGGCCGCTCCAACTGAGTCAGCGCGCAGCCGGCCATCGTTTCTGCCAGCGACTGCGCGATAGCGCCGGCGTTGGTCACCGGACCCATCGCCCCGCCGAGGATGAACGGCACGATCACCGCCGCCTGGTTGGCCCGCGCATAGGCGCGCAGCGCCGTGGTCATGGTGGCGTCCCAGACCAGCGGCGAGTTGACGTTGACATTGCCCAGGATGACGCAGTTCTCGTCGGTGAATTTCTCGCCGAACACGATCCGCGCCATGTCGATGGAGTCTTCGGCGCGGGATTCTGCGGTGACGGAGCCCATGAAGCCGCGGTCGGAATATTTGATATGCGAATACACCATGTCGAGATGGCGCTTGTTGACCGGCACATCGACCGGCTCGCAGATGGTGCCGCCGGAATGATGCAGCCAAGGCGACGACTGCGCCAGCTTCACGAAGTTGCGGAAATCCTCGATGGTGCCGTAGCGCCGACCCTTGTCGATATCCATGACGAAGGGCGAACCGTAGGCCGGCGAGAACACGACGTTCTTGCCGCCGATTTCCACCGAATTGGCCGGGTTTCTCGCATGCTGGGTAAAAGTGGCCGGCGCGGTTTTCAGAATCTCGCGCAGCATGCCCGGCTCGAATTTCACCAGAGCGCCGTTTATGCTCGCCCCTGCCCGCTTCCAGTGATCGAGCACTGCCGGGTCGTCACGGAACTCGATACCGATCTCGGCCAGGATACGGTCCGCGGTCTCTTCGATCCTGACCAGGTTCTCTTCGGACAGGATGTCATAGGTCGGGATGTTGCGGACGATATAGGGACGGCCGAGGCCCTCGGAACCGTGCGAGCGTATCTCGCGCCGCGCAACGCGGCCGCCGCGCTCCCGGCGTTTCACCGGATGATCGGCGATTTCGGCTGTGGCTGCGGTCATTCATGGCTCCAGCTGTATGCAATCATGAGCCTATCGGCTGCCAACGCCACTGTGACGCTTGAAAATCCTGATTGCTTGCATAAGCTGGACTTATGCAAAGCCTGCGTCATCTGCTGCCGTCCGCCGGCAACCTGATTGTCTTCGAAGCGGCCGGCCGGCTCTCCAGCTTTACCGCCGCCGGGCGCGAACTCGGCATGACCCAGGCGGCGGTTTCCTACGCGGTGCGCGGCCTGGAGGATCAGTTGGGCGTCAAGCTGTTCCAGCGCCGCCACCGTCAGGTGCGACTGACGGAAGCCGGCGGCCGCTTCTTCGCCGATGTCACCCTCGGCCTGTCGCATATCCGAAAATCGGCCGAAGAATTGCGTGCGCTGACCAGTGGCATGCATGTCACGCTTTCGGCCTCCACCGCCTTTACCTCATCGTGGATGATGCCGCGGCTGCAGAAGTTCCGCGACGACCTGCCCGGCATCGACCTCCGCATCCACACCGCCGATCGCGACCTCGATCTCATTGCCGAGGGCATCCCGCTCGGCATTCGCGGCGGCGACGCCGAGGACTGGCCGGACTACAACCTCCTGCCGATCGCCCATGAGGAAATCTACGCCGTCGCCGGACCGGCCTACATCGCGCGCGCGGGGGCGCCGCGGACCCCGGCGGAGATCACCCTTCATCATCTCATACACCTCGAAGAGCCTTTCCGCCGGGCAGCCAACTGGAACGAATGGTTCCAGTCGGCCGGCATCAACGGCGCCGTCGCCAAGCGCGGCCTCGTCATCAACGACTACGTGCTGGTCATCCAGGCGGTGATGGAGGGCCAGGGCATTGCGCTCGGCTGGCGGCATTTGACCGAACGCCTGATCGCCAGCGGCTTGCTTGTCCGGCTGACCGACCATGTGATGACAACCGGCAAGGACTTCCATGTCGCCTGGCCGAAGAACCGGCCGCTGTCGGAGAGTGCCGAAAAAGTGCGCGACTGGCTGGCCGCGCAGGCGTGATTGGCTTTCGCGTCGAACCCGAATCCGGATAAGGTCGGCGCCATGCCCATCCGCCAGCTTTCCGAAACCATGGTCAACCAGATCGCCGCCGGCGAGGTGATCGAGCGTCCGGCAAGCGTCGTCAAGGAACTGGTCGAGAACGCACTCGACGCGGGCGCCAGCCGCGTCGAAGTGGTGACCGCCGGCGGCGGACTGGCGTTGATCCGGGTCAGCGACGACGGTGCCGGCATTCCCGTCGGGGAGCTCGAACTGGCCATCGCCCGCCACTGCACGTCGAAGCTCGGGGACGACATCCACGATATCCGCTCGTTGGGGTTTCGCGGCGAGGCGCTGCCGTCGATCGGCTCGGTGTCGCGGCTGACCGTGCGTTCGCGCACCGCGTCTGCCGACAGCGGTGCCGAAATTCGCGTCGAGGGCGGCCGCCTGTCACCGGTCAGGCCGGCAGGCGCCAATCGCGGCACGCTGGTTGAGGTGCGCGACCTGTTCTTCGCGACGCCGGCACGGTTGAAGTTCATGAAGGGCGAGCGCGCCGAGGCAACCGCCGCCGCCGACGTGGTGAAGCGCATCGCCATCGCCTTCCCCGCCGTGCGCTTCACGCTGTCCGGCACCGATCGCTCGACGCTGGACCTGCCCGCTGTCGGCGAGGGTGCGGATGCCCGGCTTGCGCGTATCGCGCAGGTGATGGGCAAGGATTTTCCGGAGAACGCCATTGGCATCGACGCCGCGCGCGAAGGCGTGCATCTCGGCGGCTACGTCTCCGTCCCGTCCTTCACCCGCGCCAACGCCCTGCAGCAATACGCCTATGTCAACGGCCGCCCGGTGCGAGACAAGCTGATCGCCAGCGCCATTCGCGGCGCTTTCGCCGACGTTTTGCCGCGCGATCGCCATGCGGTAACGGCACTATTCCTGACGCTCGATCCGGCGCATGTCGACGTCAACGTCCATCCCGCCAAGGCCGATGTGCGCTTCCGCGATCCGGGCATGGTGCGCGGGCTGATCGTCGGCGCCATACGCCAGGCGCTTGCGGAAGCCGGCATCCGTTCCGCGACAACCGGGGCGGCGGCGATGATGGGCGCCTTCCGGCCAGGCCCGACGAGCTACGGCCATGCCGGGCCGGCCAACGGCCATCGCACCTTCCACGCCGGGTTCCGTGCCTCGGCGGCTGCCGGCTATGATCCGATGCAGTCGCCCAGCCGGCCGCTGCAGGCGGGATTTGGCGAAAGCGAGCAAGCGGCGTTCGATGCCGGGCCGATGACGAGTGCCGACGCGCGCGCCGGCAGCGGCGACATCGCCCCGGAGCTGCTGACGGCGCAACTTGGCGCGGCGCGGGCGCAGGTGCATGAAAACTACATTGTCGCGCAGACGGCGGATTCGCTGATCATCGTCGACCAGCATGCCGCGCACGAACGCCTTGTCTACGAAGCGCTGAAGACGGCGCTGCATTCGCGGCCGGTGCCAGCGCAGATGCTTCTCATTCCCGAGATCGTCGACCTGCCGGAGGAGGATGCCGAACGCGTTGCCTCGCATGCCGAGACGCTGCGCCGTTTCGGCCTGTCGGTCGAGCGCTTCGGGCCGGGCGCCATCGCGGTGCGCGAGACGCCCTCGATGCTGGGAGAAACCAACGCGGCGCAGCTCATCCGCGATCTCGCCGATGAAATCGCCGACAGCGACACCGCCGAGACGCTGAAGGAGCGGCTGGACAAGATCGCCGCGACCATGGCCTGCCACGGCTCGGTGCGCTCCGGCCGCCAGCTTCGCGCCGAGGAGATGAACGCGCTGCTGCGCCAGATGGAGGCGACGCCCGGCTCCGGCACCTGCAATCATGGGCGGCCGACCTACATCGAACTGAAGCTTGCCGACATCGAGAGACTATTCGGCCGCCGGTAACGTGCGGCAAGCCTCGCGCTTGACCTCGCCGCCGTTTTATGGCCGAAGAAATCCGTTGAAAGGCTCATATGATGAACCGCTTTGAGGGCCCTGGCGCCAGGGAAGCCCGCATCCGCTATCTCGACGGGGACTTCCAGGTCACCAGCCCCGGCGCCTTCGTGCGCTGCGCGGTCACCGGCGAGTCCATCCCGCTCGACGAATTGAAATACTGGAGCGTCGCGCGGCAGGAGCCCTACATCAGCGCCACGGTATCGCTGCAGCGCGAGATCCAGGCCAATCCGGATCTGCGCAAGCGGCGTTAGATCGCACTTTCCTAACCGCCACCCTCCAAAGGCGCGCGCTTCCACCGGAATCCGCTAGCCGCGAAGTTTTCGCTCGCGCCAGTTTTTCAGGGTCTCTTCGATCATCCGCCCGGGGGCGGTAGCGGGTTCGAATACCGTGTCGATTTCGAGAACATGCGCCCGTTCGAGCAGTGCCTGCGCGGCAGCCGATCCATGACGCAGCCTCGCCGCATCCTTCGCGGTGGTGACGATCTCCAGTTCCGCCGACCGGGCCGTTGCGGCGATGTCGACCAGTTCGTCATCGGCATAGAAGTGATGATCGCCGAAGGAGCGCTTCAGGGCGACCGTGGCACCAGCTTCAGCGACCGTATCGTAAAACTTGTCAGGATTGCCGATACCGGCGAAGGCAAGCAGGTGCTTGCCGGCGAGCCGTTGTGCGTCGCGTGGACGCGCAACCGCTTCAAAGATCGGCTTGCCGGCGCGTGCCGCACGGCGGATGACCAGATCGGCGGCGTTGCCCTCGCCCATCTTCAGGACGGCATCGGCCAAGCGCAACTGATCGAGAAGCGGCGCCCGCATCGGGCCCCCGGGAATGATGTGGCCGTTGCCGACGCCGCGCCGCGCATCGATCACCAGCAGCGCGAAGTCGATGTGGATGCGCGCGCTCTGGAAGCCGTCATCCATGATCAGGAAATCGCAGCCATTGTCGATCAGCAGGCGGGCGCCGGCCGCGCGGTTCGGCGTCACCGCCACCTGTGCATGCTCGGCAAGCAGCAGCGGTTCGTCGCCGACATGCCTGGCGCCGTCATGATGCGGATCTACCAGATGCGGTTCGGTGAAACTGCCGCCATGGCCGCGCGACAGAAATCCGGGCTTGAGGCCGAGAGAAGCCGCCTCTCCGGCAAGCGCGATCGCCACCGGCGTCTTGCCGGCGCCGCCGACGGTCAGGTTGCCGACGCACAGCACCGGACAATCGATCTTCTCGCGTTTCGCCGCATTCAGGCGCTGGCGGGCCACCGCGCCATAGATCGCCGAGAGCGGATAGAGCGCATAGGCGCGCCAGTCGGGCTTTTCCCACCAGAACGGAGGCGCCTCGCTCGCCATCCCTAAGGATAACTCCCGTTGCCGCCTTCCTTGAGCCGCGATTTCACGATGAGCGGCTGGATATAGGGCTCGAGCGCCCTCAAGGTCGCTGCAAGCGCGCCGCGCATATCGTCCACGGTCGCCGCGGCCGCGGCAATCATGTCCTCGCGCGCCTGCTTGTTCTTGAGCAGGAAGTTCACGGCGCCGGCAAGCATGTCGCGGTCACGAACGATCTTGGCGCCGCCGCCGTCGATCAGCCGCTGATAGGAATCGCGGAAATTCTGGACGTTGCGGCCTGCCAGCACCGCTGTATCGAGCATTGCCGGCTCGAGCGGGTTCTGGCCGCCTTCCGACGTCAGCGAACGGCCGACAAAGGCGATCTCGGTCAACCGGAGATAAAGCCCCATCTCGCCGATCGTGTCGCCCAGCAGGATGTCGGTGTCGGAATCGATCGGCTCGCCCAGGCTGCGGCGCGCCACTTTCAGGCCCGCCGCGGCAAACTCCGTGGCAAGCGCGTCGGCGCGGTTCGGGTGGCGCGGCACGATGATCGTCAGCAGGCCCTTGTGGCGGGGGCGCAGGATCTTGTGGACTTCCGCCGCAACCATCTCCTCGCCCTCATGGGTCGAAACCGCCGCCCAAGTCTGTCGCGATCCGATCTGGTGGCTGAGGTCGGCAAGCGACTTTTCGTCAACCGGTGGCGGATCTGTATCGACCTTCAGGTTGCCGGAAACGGTGACCGGCCGCGCGCCGAGCGCCTGGAAGCGTTCGCCGTCGAGTTCAGACTGCGCCACGACATGGGCGAGGTTCTCGAACAGCGCTTCGGCGATAAAGGGACGTTTTTTCCACGACGCGAAGGAGCGGTCCGACAAGCGCCCGTTGACCAGAACCTGCGGAACGCGGCGCGCCCCGAGTTCGAGGATCGTCATCGGCCATATCTCGGACTCGGCGATGATCGCCAGGTCCGGCTCCCAATGGTCGAGAAAACGGCTGACGGCGGGCTTCAGATCGAGCGGCACATATTGGTGGATGATGCCGTCGCCAAGCCGCTCCTCCGCGACCCGCGCGGACGTCACCGTCCCGGTCGTCAGCACCACATGAATGCCGAAGCCGAGAATGCGTTCGATCAGCGGAATGACCGCCACCGTCTCGCCGACGCTTGCCGCATGGACCCAGACCAGCGGGCCATGCGGCCGGGGGCGGCTCGCGATGCCATAGCGCTCGCGCCGGCGGCTTCGCTCTTCCTTGCCCCTGTTGGTGCGCCAGCCGACATAACCGCCGATGAGCGGATAGGCGGCGGCTCCCGCGAAGCGGTAGGCCGACAGCACAGCGCGCGCCCAACGCTCGCTCATCGGATCCGGTCCACCAGGCGATAAGCCTTTTCGGTGGCCGCGTTGAGGGAGGCCGTCACTTCCTGGCGCTTCTGTTCCATCTCGGCATCGCTGGCATTGGCCGGAACCCGCACGAGATCGCCGATGATCGCCGCACCGCGTCCGAAAGGCAGGTTGATGGCCGTCTTGTCCCAGCTTTTCTCCAGCACCTTGCGGCGGCTGGTGGCAACCGCGAGCGGCACCACCGGACGACCCGAAAGCTTCGCCAGCGTCACGATCCCCAAGCCGGCATCGCGCGGCTTGCCTTTGGGAATATCGGCGATCATGGCGACATTCTTGCCGGCATCGAGCGCCTTCTTGAGCGCGATGAGCGCCCGCGCCCCACCCTTGTCCATGCGACTGCCACCTTCGCGGCCACCGGAACCGCGCACCGCCTCGAGGCCCAGCTTTTCGACCACCATGGCATTCATCTCGGCGTCGGCGCTGCGCGACACCATCGCGACGACACCTTGCGCGCCCTTGTAAACGGCTGGCGCGAGCAGGTGCTGGCCATGCCAAAGCGCGATGATTGCCGGGGAAAACTCGTCGCGTGCCTTGGCCAGGTCGGATGATCCTTCGACAAGCGGGTTCGTCAGCTTGATGAAACGCAATGCCTGCGCAAGCATCGAAGCCAGCACGTTCTTCGAGAAGCGCGACTGCGCCAGCGGCTTGCGGATGGACCTCCAGAACGCCTTCATCGCGCCGGGACGGCGCGGCTGTATCTCGGTCCTTGCCACCGGCGTTGCTTTTTCGTCCATCGCGTCAGTTCTGGCCGGTCTTCTTGGCATCCGGTTCAAGCAGCCTGTGCAGGTGAACGATGAAATAGCGCATATGCGCATTGTCCACCGTGGCCTGTGCCTTGGCCTTCCAGGCCAATTCAGCGGATTTGTAGTCGGGAAAGATTCCGACAATATCAAGTCCATCGAGATCGCGGAATTCGGTGCTGCCAAGTTTGGTCAGTTCGCCGCCGAAAACCAGGTGCAAAAGCTGTTTCTTACCGTCTTCCCCAGCCATGTCCGTTATGAATCCCAAATCACGAAGCTGGTGCTGCTTAGATGAAAAAGTCATCGTTTGAAACCGCTTTGAGCGGTCTTCAATTCTCAAAGTCCGCGATCACAGCCATCATTGCCTGCAGAAGCGCACCACTGCCCGCGGCCAGCACACCATTGCGCGGGTTCGGCCCGGCATAGTGCAGCGTCTTTCCGTGACGGTCCAGCAGCCGGCCGCCGGCCTCGCGCAGCATCAGATCGGCAGCAGCCAGGTCCCAGTCGTGGGAATCGGGCTTGACGAAGCTCCCGTCGAGTTCGCCACTGGCGACCATCGCGACTCTATAGGCGAGCGACGGAATGTAGGGAACGGTCCGGAACCGGCTGCGCCATTCCTCGGGCGTCGCATCGATCAGAAGTTTGGGGCCGGCAACCGTGAAGCTGTCGCCGGGCGGATTGACGTGGATGGCGGTCCCGTTCTTGAACGCGCCCTTTCCCGCTTCCGCCCAGAAAGTCTCGTTTTTCACCGGACATTCCAGAACACCCGAGAGGGAGACGCCGTTCTCGACCACCGCGATCGACACGCACCAGGTGCTGCGGCCGTCGAGAAAGGCCCGCGTGCCGTCGATCGGATCGACCACGAAGGTGCGGTGGGAGCCGAGCCTGGCCGGCGAATCGACGGTCTCCTCGGAAAGCCAGCCGTAATCCGGCCGCGCCGCAAGCAAGGTCTGGCGCAGATAGGTATCGACCGCATAGTCGGCTTCGCTCACCGGCGACTGGCCGCTTTTCATCCAGACTTCGGGATTGCGCTTGAAGAAGCGCATGGCGATCCGCCCGGCTTCCTCGGCTGCTTCGCGGATCAGCGGCAGGTCAGCCGAGGTCTTCGACGATTGGCTGGCCTCAGCTGCCGGCAAGGGTCATTCCTTCGATCAGAAGCGTCGGCGCCGCCGTGCCGAAATTGCGGTCGAGGTCGTTGGCGGGAATCATCCTCAGGAACATGTCCTTGAGATTCGACGCAATCGTGACCTCCGAGACAGGATAGGCGAGTTCGCCGTTCTCGATCCAGAATCCGCTGGCACCGCGGCTGTATTCGCCCGTCACCATATTGACGCCCTGGCCGAAGACTTCGGTAACGTAGAAACCGGTTTTCAGCGCCTTGATCAGCTCCTCGGGCGATTTCCCGCCCGGCTCGATGGCGAGATTGGACGAGGAGGGCGAGACCGACGATCCGGCGCGCGAGCCGCGCCCATTGGTTTCGAGGCCGAGTTCGCGCGCAGTTGATGTCGACAGGAACCAGTGCCGCAGCACACCGTCCTTCACCATGTCGAGCGGCATGCCCTCGACCCCCTCGCCGTCGAACGGCCGCGACGACTGGCCGCGCACCCGCAGCGGATCGTCGGTGATGGTGATTCCGGCATGCGCCACCGGCTTGCCCATCATGTCGCGCAGAAAACTGGTCTTGCGTGCCACCGATGCGCCGTTGATCGCACCTGCCAGATGGCCGGCAATGCCGCGCGCCACGCGCGGATCGTAGATCACGTCGACGGGGCCGGTCTTCGCCTTGCGCGCGTTCAGCCGCTTCACCGCACGTTCACCGGCCTTGCGGCCGATCGTCTCGGGCGAATCAAGGTCGGAAAAATGCTGGCGCGACGAGAAGTCATAGTCGCGTTCCATGCCGGTTCCTTCACCGGCGATGACGCTGGCCGATCGCGAGAACCGCGACGCGACATACTGCCCGAGGAACCCTTCGGACGTCGCCAGCACGAGACCGCCAAGTCCGGCACTGGCGCCGCTGCCGCCGGAATTGGTGACGCCCGCAACGGCCAGCGCCGCTTCTTCGGCGGCAAGAGCGTCTTCACGCAATTTTTCAGCCAAGACGACCGTGGCGTCGAACAGATCGAGGTCACGCGGCTCTTTCACGAGCCGTGAGGCATCGGCGAGCCCCTGGAACGGGTCTTCAGGCGAAACGCGCGCCATGGCGACCGCGCGCCCGGCGAGTTCGGCCGGATCCGACGATGCCGTGGCCGACACGCTTGCCACCCGCTTGCCGACGAAAACGCGCAGCGAGATGTCGTCGCTTTCGGAGGCTTCGGTGCTTTCGACCTTGCCCAGCCGGACCGAAACCCCGGTCGACCTGCCGCGCACGGCAACCGCATCGGCGGCATCGGCACCCGATTTCTTCGCGGCCTCGACGAGTGCTGCTACCCGGTCGACGAGCTTGCTGGCATCGATGGTGTCGGTCATCAGCGGGTTCCGGCTTTTATTGATTTCGTATGCGGCGTTGGTGCAAAGCGTCTCCGGCACCATCTATTGTTCCGGCGTCCCTTGTGCAATGGGTGCCTCTCACCGCAAATGCCACGGGACTCGCGAGCGGGTCAGCATCGGGAACATTGTCTTGGCCGTCGAGGGAACAATCTATTCCGAAGTTCTGCTGCTTCTCGGCGGCGCCGTCGTGGCGGCCCCGCTGTTCAAGCGCATCGGTCTTGGCACCATCCTCGGCTATCTGGCGGCCGGCATCGCCATCGGCCCGGCAGCAAGGCTGATCACCGGCGGCGAGGAAATCCTGCATGTTGCCGAACTCGGCATCGTGTTCCTGCTTTTTATAATCGGGCTTGAGCTGAAGCCGTCGCGCCTGTGGGCGCTGCGGCGCGACATCTTCGGTCTCGGGCTGGCGCAGGTCGTGTTGACCGGCATCGTCCTTGCGGCGCTCGGCGTCCTCCTGGCCGGGCTTTCCTATCCGGCAGCGATTGTCATCGGCTTCGGCCTCGCCCTTTCTTCCACGGCATTCGCCATGCAACTCCTTGAGCAGGAGGGCACAACCAACACGCGTCACGGCCAGACGACATTCTCGATCCTGCTGTTCCAGGACCTTGCCATCGTTCCGCTGCTGGCGTTGATCCCGCTTCTGTCGCCAGGCGAAGGGACGCAGGCGGCCGTGTTGCCACAATTCGGCATCACGATTGCGGCAATCGCCACGCTGCTGATCGCTGGCCGCTATCTGATCAATCCGCTGTTCCGTATCATCGCCAACACCGGCGCCAAGGAAGCGATGATCGCGGCTGCGCTTCTGGTTGTTCTGGGCGCCGCCACCCTGATGCAGGTTGCCGGCCTCTCGATGGCGATGGGCGCCTTCATTGCCGGCGTGATGCTGGCCGAATCGTCCTATCGCCACGAACTCGAAGCCGACATCGAGCCGTTCCGCGGCATTCTGCTCGGCCTTTTCTTCATGGCGGTCGGCCTTTCGCTCGAACTCGATGTGATCGTCGAAAACTGGCAGACCATCCTGCTCGCCGTTCCCGTGCTGATGGCGGTCAAGGTTGCGGTCACCTACACGGTCTGCCGGCTGTTCAACTGCAAGCACGACGACGCGGTCCGCGTCGCCTTCCTGCTACCACAAGGCGGCGAATTTGCCTTCGTGCTGTTCTCGGTGGCTGCGTCGGCATCGATCTTTCCGCTGGAAACGGCGTCGATGCTGATCGCCATCGTCACGGTCTCGATGGCCTTGATGCCGCTCTTTGCACCGGCATCGAAGGCCTTTCTCACGGCCGACCAGCCTGAGGAGATGGAGGAAGATTTCGATGGCGCGGGCGGCAACGTCCTGATGATCGGCTTCTCGCGCTTCGGCCAGATCGCCTCGCAGATCTTGCTGACCGGCGGTTCGAGCGTCACCATCATCGACCATTCCGCCGATAGGGTGCGCAGCGCCGGCAAGTTCGGCTTCCGCATCTATTTCGGCGACGGCACCCGCAAGGACGTGCTGGAAGCCGCCGGCATCCGCCGCGCCAAGGTCGTCGCCGTCGCCACCAACAAGAAGGAAACCACCGACAAGATCGTCGAACTCATCCAGAGCGAGTTCCCCGACGCCAGGCTCTATGTGCGCTCATACGACCGCACCCACACGCTGCAATTGCGCGCCAGGGGTGTCGACTACGAGCTTCGCGAAACCTTCGAGTCCGGGCTTCTGTTCGGCCAGAAGACGCTGGAGGCGCTCGGCATGGATCAGGAGACGGCTTCGGCTATCCGGGAAGATGTCCGCCAGCGCGACGAAGAGCGCCTCGCCTTGCAGGCGGTCGATGGCCTGCAGGCCGGACGCTGGCTCACCAAGCCGGTCACGCCGGAACCCCTCATCAAGCCGACGCGCGAATCGAAGCGGCTTGACAACGAAGCCATCGACGACAAAACCCCTGAGGTCGCCGACAGCTGATCGCTTGCCGCAGGAATTCCTGATGACCTTATCGTCCATCGCTTCGGGCCGGCAGGCATGAGCACTCCGGCAGAGGCCAGCCAGGCCAAATTCACCGCCGGCTCGACGATGCGCCACGTCATCGTCATGACGGCGACGGGTTCGGTCGGCCTGATCGCCATCTTCATCGTCGACGCGCTGAACCTCTTCTACATCTCGCTGCTCGGCGTCCAGGCTCTCGCCGCCGCGATCGGCTTTGCCTCGACGCTGCTTTTCTTCACGGTTTCGGTAGCGATCGGCTTCACCATCGCCTGTTCGGCGCTGGTGGCGCGCTGTCTCGGCCGCGGCAGTCGCGATGAAGCCGCCAGCATGGGCGGCGCCTCCATGGTCTTCATGGCGCTGACAACCGGCGCCATCTCCCTTGCCGTATGGCCTTTCTTGCGCGAATTGTCCGCGTTGCTCGGTGCGCAGGGCGAAACGCTCGACCTCACCACCCGCTTCCTGCAGATGGTGCTGCCGTCGACACCGATCGTCGCGCTGGGCATGTGCACCACCGGCATATTGCGCGGCGTCGGCGATGCGCGGCGGGCGATGTATGTGACGCTTGCCGCGGGCGTCGCGGCGGCGATCTTCGATCCCATCTTCATTTTCGGCTTCGGGCTCGGCATCGACGGCGCGGCGATCGCGACGGTGCTCTCGCGGCTCGTGATGCTTGCCGTCGGTCTTTATGGCGCGCAGGCGGTCCACCATCTCATCAGGATGCCGGACCGCAAGAGGCTGGCTGCAGCCTTCAGGCCATTCTTCGTCATCGGCGTGCCGGCGGTGCTGACCCAGATCGCCACACCGGTCGGCAATGCCTATGTCACGACCCAGATCGCCCATTTCGGCGATGATGCGGTCGCCGGCTGGGCGATCATCGGACGCATCATACCGGTCGCGTTCGGCGTCATCTTCGCGCTTTCGGGAGCCGTGGGGCCAATCCTCGGCCAGAACTACGGCGCCCGCAAATACGACCGCCTGGTGTCGACCATGCGCGACAGCCTGCTGTTCACAATGGTCTACGTGCTGGCGATGTGGGCCTTGCTCGCCATTTTTTCCGGCCCGATCTCGTCGCTGTTCGGCGCCAGGGAGCAGGCGCACGAGCTTATCGTCTTCTTCTGTCTGTTCGCCGCCGGCAGCTTCCTGTTCAACGGCGCCATCTTCGTGTCGAGTGCGGCTTTCAACAATCTCGGCTTCCCCACCTATTCGACGGTATTCAACTGGGGCCGTTCGACGCTCGGCGTCATCCCCTTCGTGTGGATCGGCGCGCAATATTACGGCGCCAAGGGCGTCATCGCCGGCTGGGGGCTCGGCGCCGTCGTCTTCGGGATCATTTCGGTGATCGTATGCTTCAGGGTGGTCAGCCGGCTTGCCAAGACGCCACCGCCCGACCTGCCTGTGCCGGGGCCACCACCGTCGGCGCAATCGCCCTTCTCGACCGGCAAGGCGGCAACGGTGCAATAGCCGGCACGATCAGCCAGGATCGCCCGATCGCTTGCGCCTCGCTTCGACGGCCTCTTCGACGGCGCGTTTCAATTCGTCCTTGATCGAAGCCGTTTCGGCCATCACCGCTTCAATCTTCAGGAAGTCGAGCGCCCGGAAACGCGAGACCGGCGGCCGCAACAGGATATCCGGCCGGTTGGTCTTGAGCTTCATCGCGCTGATCGACTGCATCATCAGTTGCGTAGCGCCGAACATCAGGTCCATGGAGTTGGGCCGCCGCCGGTCGCTTGCCGCGGGTGCCCCGACAACGTCGATGGCAATGGTGATATCGGCCTCACCCTCGATCAGGTCGAATGGCACCGGATTGTAGATACCGCCGTCGATCAGCAGCATGCCGTCGCGCCGCACCGGCCTGAAAACCGCGGGAATTGCAGCCGAGGCGGCGAGTGCCGAATTAAGGTCTCCGCTGTCGAACACCGCCAGGCGATGTCCGAAGAAATCCGTCGCGGTCACCTTCAACGGGATATTCAGCTCGCCGAAGGTCGCGGGTATGGCCTCCGGCAGGAATGCCTTCAGGATACGTTCGATGTTGAATTGCGAGACACGCAGCCCGCCGGCCATCATCTCGCCGAAGCTGCCCGGCCGCGCACGCCAGACACGCGCGGCGACTTCAGCGCGCCTGCCAAGTGTCGAGCGCGCATAATGGTGGATTTCCGCCCCGGTCATGCCGGCGGCCATGCCGGCTCCCATGATCGCGCCGATCGACGAGCCGGCGATCGAGACCGGCCTGATGCCCAATTCGTCAAGGGCTTCGATCACATGGATATGCGCCAGGCCGCGCGCACCGCCGCCGCCAAAGGCGATAGCGAAACTTGGGTCGCCACCTTCGTTTGTCACGGGCGGCCGGGGCCGCGGCCGGCTGCTCACCCCTTGTCTCCCTTGGCCTGGGCAGGACCTATGATCAGGACCGCCGGCTCAGCCAGTAGTAGCCGCTTCGCGGCTGCCTGCACTTGGTCCGCGGTCACTGCATCGATCAGTCCCTTGCGCCGCTCGATGTAGTCGATGCCGAGTTTGTTGATCTGCAGTTCGACCAGCGTGCCGGCGATGCCGCGCGACGTGTCGAGGTTGTTGATCGCATATGAGCCGATCAGATATTTCTTCGCCGCATCCAGTTCCTCTTCCGTCACGCCCTCGTCGGCCATGCGCTTCACCTCGGCGCGAATGATCGCCAGCGTTTCGGCGGAACGGTCGGACCGCGTGGCCGTATTGATGACGAGAGCCGACGAATGCTCGTTGTTCACGATCGACGAGTCGACACCATAAGCCAGCCCACGCTTCTCGCGCACCTCGTTGAACAGCCGCGAGGTGAAACTGCCGCCGCCCAGGATGTGGTTCATCAGGTACGCGGCAAAGAATTGCGGATCGGTACGCTCGATACCGGGATAGGCAAGCAGCAGCGAGGTCTGCGGGAGATCGTAGGGAATTAGGATTTCCTGGTCGAGCTTGGGCTCCACCATCTCGACCTTTTGCAGCGCCGGCTCGGCCGGTAAATCACCGAACACCTTGTCCAGATCGCGCTTCAGCGTCTCCGCGTCGATGGCGCCGACGACGCCGATGGTCAGATTGCCGCGCGCGAACAGTCGCTTGTGAAAGGCGTGGAGATCGTCAGCTGTGATCGCGGCCAGCGTCTCCCTGGTGCCTTCGTCGCGGCGGGAATAGGGATGTTCGCCGTAAAGCGCCTGCGCCCAGGCAAATTGCGCGGCGGTCTGCGGGTCTTTCTCATTGGCAACGATGCCCGAGACGATCTGGGCGCGGATTCGATCGATGGGCGCGGCGTCGAAGCGCGGTTTCTCGACCGCCAGCCGCAGCAGTTCCAGCGCCTCGTCCTTCTGATCGGCAAGCATGCGCATCGAGCCGTACAGCGAATCGCGGCCGGCATTGAAGCGCATCTCGGCCCCGGCATCGTCGAGCCGTTCCTGGAAGGCGTCACTGTCGAGATTGTCGGCGCCCTCGTCGAACAGCCCGGTCATCAGGTTCGCCAGGCCTTCCTTGCCTGCCGGGTCCTGCGTCGAGCCGCCGCTGAAGGCAAAGCGGACCGAAACGATCGGCACCGAATAGTCCTCGACCAACCAGGCCTTGATGCCCTTTTCGGAGGTCACCTCCTGGATGGTGACCGCAGCCCGCGCCGCAACGATCGCCGGAAGCGTCAGGAAAACGATCGCAAGAAAGAGCGTGGCCACCGCGGTCAGAAGCTGGGAACGGTTTGGCATGATACTGGCCTTCTCAGTTCTTCGCTTCGGCAATCGGTAGCAGGTAGCCCGCGACCGAATGATCCGGATTGAGGTATTTTGCCGCCACGTCCTGCACCTGTTTCGCAGTGACCTTGCGGATTTGCTCCGGCCATTTCTCGATATCGTCGACGGTGCCGCCGGTGGCCAGCGTCGCGCCGTAGATGTTGGCCATGCCTGATTGGCTGTCGCGCGCGAAGATCATCGAACGCACGAAGCGGTTCTTGGCCTTTTCCAGTTCGGTCTCGGTGACGCCGTCCTTGATGAGCTTGCGTATCTCCGCGTCGATCGCCTCTTCGACGGCCTCCAGCGCCGCTTCGCCACGCGGCGCGCCGTAGATCGTGAAGCTCGATGGATCGAACGACGTGCCCTGGAAGGATGCTCCCGCCGCCGAAGCGATGCCCTGCTTGACGACCAGTTGCTGGTAGATGCGGCTGCGCGTTCCGCCGCCGAGGATTTCCGAAAGCAGGTCGAGCGCTTCCGCTTCGCCAGGCTCTGCATGGCTATAGGAAGGAACCACCCAGGATTTCTGGAAGCTCGGCACGCTGACGCGCGGATCGGTCAGCGTCACCGTACGCTTGGTGTTCTGCTCCGGCTCCTGCGGCCGCACGCGCGGCGGAAGGTCGGGACCGCGCGGCACCTTTCCATAGGTCTTTTCGGCCAGCGCCCGCACCGTTTCCGCATCGGTATCGCCGGCAACCACCAGGATGGCGTTGTTGGGCGCGTAATAGCGGTCGTAGAAGGCCACCGCATCGGTGCGGTTCAGTTGCTCCATCTCGTGCATCCAGCCGATGACCGGCACGCGATACGGATGGTTCTGGTACAGCGTCGCGTCGACTTCTTCCGACAGCAGCGCGTCCGGGCTGTTCTCAATGCGCGAACGGCGCTCTTCCAGGATGACGTCGCGCTCCGGGCCGATCACTTCGTCGGTCAGGATCAGGTTGCGCATGCGATCCGCCTCGAAAGTCATCATGGTTTCGAGCGATTCCGGCGTCACGGTCTGGAAGTAGGCGGTGTAGTCGTAGGATGTGAAGGCGTTCTCGCTGCCGCCGATTTCGGCGATCTTGGCGCCGAACTCGCCGGCCTTGTGGTCCTTGGTGCCCTTGAACATCAGGTGTTCGAAGAAATGCGCGATGCCGGACTTGCCGGGCGGCTCGTCGGCGCTGCCGACCTTGTACCAGACCATGTGGGTGACGATCGGCGCCCGGTGATCCGGGATGACGACGACTTCCATGCCGTTGCCGAGAAGGAAACTTTCGACTTCGGCCTCGCTACGCGGCGCCTCCGCCATGGCGGGGAAGGTCAGCACCAGGGCGACGAGTGCCGCCGAAAAGAAACCGCCAACCCGCGTCACATGGGATTCAGATGTCATCAAGCCGCCTCTTCAACCCTTGCAGGAGCGTTGGTTACAGGCTCCACCCCCGCAGGCAAAGTGAATTGTTCGTAATCCGTGATGTCATTTCGCCCGGCAACAAGGCCGGAATCAGGCGGTGGCTTCGATAAACCTGATGACGGTATCGCCGTAGGCCCGCTCGTCCGCGATGCTGAAACCGGCTCCAGGCCGGAAGTCCGCCGCGATGCTCTCCTCGACCAGGCACAACGCGCCGGGCGCCAGCCAGCCGCCCGTCCGGGCACTCTGCAGCGCCAGTTCGCCGAGGCCTTTTCCGTAGGGCGGGTCGGCGAAGACGAGATCGAAGGCTTGCATCGTGCCGGCCTCGCCGAGATTGGTCGCGTCGCGTCGAAAAATCTTGGTGCGGCCGGTGAGACCGAACGCCTCGACATTGGTGCGGATCAGGCCGCGGCCTTCCGCCGACTCTTCGATGAAGACGCCGTAGGAAGCCCCGCGCGACAGCGCTTCGAGGCCAAGAGCCCCGGTACCGGCAAAGAGATCGAGCACACGGCCGCCCGCGAGCTTTCCGGCAAAGCGGTGCGCCAGCACGTTGAACAGCGCTTCGCGGGTGCGGTCGGTCGTCGGGCGGATGGCATCGGAACGCGGCGTGGCCAAGGGCCGGCCGCGGAACTCACCGCCGACGATCCGCATTTCTTGCGCCCCCGCGCGGCCCCTTCGGGCCATCGCTGCGTGGACGGTCGCCGCCCTTTCCGCCATCCAGGCGTTCGCCGCGCGGCTTGCCGAATCCAGGTTTTCCGCCGGGTTTGCCGAACTTCGGCTTGCGGTCCTTCCGCGCCTCGGCATCGTGCTTTTCGGCTTCCGCTCTGCCCTTGCCAATCGGCCGTGCCCCTGGCGCCATCCAGACATTCGCCTTGCGCTGACCGGGCGGCTCGATCGGCCGCTGCTCGCGCTCCGGCTTCTTTCCGGCGCGCGGCTTCAGCTCCGGCTTGCCCGGCTTGTCTGCGAAGGTCGCGAAGCGATCGGGCCTGTCGCCGAATTTGGCGGCGCGCTCCGGCCTTTCACCGCGTTCGACTTTTGGACGCTCGGGCCTGTCCCCGCGATCGAATTTCGGCCGCTCCGGCCGAGACGTCGACAGCTTGCCCAGCGCCTCGTCGCGGGTGTTCTCGCGACGCTTGCGGTTCTTGATCAGGCCGCCCTCGCCGATCCTGCCGCGCTCGCCGTCGCGAACGATCTTCGGGCGTTCCGCGTGCTCTTCCGGCTCATATTCGCGCCGGGTCGGCTTGTTGGAGAACGGCTTGGCGATCTCTGCGTCGAAATTGGCGCCTGATTCCTCGATCAGCCTCTCGCCAAGCTGGTCGCGCAAGGTCTTGCCCTTCATCTCCCAGACATGGCCTTCCGGCAGTTCGGCAAGCTGGAACGGCCCGTAAGAGATGCGGATCAGCCGCGTCACGTCGAGCCCCAACGCGCCGAGGATATTCTTAACCTCGCGGTTCTTGCCCTCGCGCAGCCCGATCGTCAGCCAGGCGTTTGTGCCCTGGGCGCGATCGAGCGACGCTTCGATGGCGCCGTAGAACACGCCATCGACCGCAATGCCGTTCTTCAGCTCGGCGAGTGCCTTCTCGTCCGGCTTGCCATGCACGCGCACACGGTAGCGCCGCAGCCAGCCGGTCGCCGGCAATTCGAGAACCCGCGCCAGCCCGCCGTCATTGGTGAGCAGCAGCAATCCCTCGGTGTTGATGTCGAGGCGGCCAACGGTCATCAGCCGCGGCAAGTCCTTCGGCAGCACCTCGAACACCGTCTTGCGGCCTTGCGGGTCGCGATTGGTGGTGACGACGCCGGCGGGCTTGTGGAACAGGAACAACCGCGTCCGCTCGATCGGCGGGATGGTGGTGCCGTCGAGTTCGATCGTATCGTTGACCGAGACGTTGAAGGCGGGCGACGACAGCACCTTGCCGTTGACCCGGACCCGGCCCGCGGCGATCAGTTCCTCCGCGTCGCGGCGCGAGGCGATGCCGGCACGCGCCAGCCGCTTGGCGATGCGTTCGCCTTCGCTGGAGCCCGGAACTTCTGGCGTGCGGACGAAAGGCTTGCGCTCACCGCCCGAAGGCCGGGGCCGCCGATCCTGCCGTTCACCGGCAGGACGGTCGCCGCGCTCGAACCT
This sequence comes from Mesorhizobium sp. ZC-5, assembly GCF_025753855.1. Lineage (GTDB taxonomy): Bacteria > Pseudomonadota > Alphaproteobacteria > Rhizobiales > Rhizobiaceae > Neomesorhizobium. Next base: position 133,495 of record NZ_JAOWPT010000008.1, on the reverse strand, counting down.
GCGCTCGCCTCCGGCCACGTCGCGCGACGGCCGCTTTTCGAACGGTTTCCTTTCACCGTCCGCGCGCGGTTTGCCTGCGAAGGGTCGCGCCGGGCGCTCGCCATCGGTCCGCGGCCGCTCTTCGCGCCTGAAATCCGGCCGGGGACGCTCGCCGCGCGCATCGCCGCTGTCGTCACGCCGCTTCTGGAACGGTTTCTTGCCGCCGGCGGCATATGGTTTTCCCGCGGACGCGGGCTTGCCCGGGCCACCGCCATGTTTCGGCTTTCCGGCAAACCCCGGCTTTCCCGGGCGCGCGGACCGTTCTCCGCCACGCGCTCCGCCTGGGGATTTCGGGCCGCCCTGGCGAGGCCCCTTCTTTCGTTCGTCGTCCATGTGGCCTTTGCCTTTCAGCGCGGGTAGATAACAGGAACACCATCGCGGTGCGAGGGAAATGTCTCTTATGGCGGACGCGTGAAACGCCCCGATTTCATGGCTATGGCGCTGGCCGAGGCCGAGGCCGCCGCGGCGCGCGGCGAAGTGCCCATCGGCGCGGTGCTGGTTCGCGGTGAAACCGTGCTGGCCCGGACGGGCAACCGGACCCGTGAATTCAACGACCCCACGGCGCATGCCGAGATGCTGGCGATCCGTGAAGCCGCTTCAAGCCTGGCGGAAGAGCGCCTCAATGAGGCCGATCTCTACGTCACGCTCGAACCCTGCACGATGTGCGCGGCGGCGATCTCCTTCGCCCGGATCAGGCGGCTCTATTTCGGTGCGACGGACGAGAAGGGCGGCGCGGTGGTCAGCGGCGTGCGGTTCTTCGCCTCGCCGACCTGCCATCATGTTCCCGAGATTTACGCCGGCATCGGCGAAAGCAGCGCCGCAACCATCCTGAAGGACTTTTTCAAGGTCAGGCGCGACACCTGACCACTTCATCACCCGCCGGGGATGAGCTGGCGCCATGACCAGCTGCCCGGCTTGCGGGCGGCTGCCTTGGCGCGGCGTTCCTTCTTGAACTCGTCCTCGCCGATATCGTCGACCGGAGCGGTTGCGGCCGGTGCGCGGTAGGTCAGCGGCGGCTCGCTCAGATATTTGCGCTTGGTATCGCTGCCCTGCCGGTTTTCCGCCAGGCGCGCTTTGTAGGCTTCGCGGGTGTTGCGGTTTTCAGGCCTGTTCAGCGACGTGTTGACGCCGGAATCGTCGCCTCGCGGCGAGGCACCTGCCGGGCGCGCCTGAGTTGGCGCCGCGTTTATGGCAACATCCTGGACAATCGGCGAATCGTAGTTCGGGTTGTTCTGATTGGCCGTCGCGTCGGCACGCAGGCGGGCACGCTGTGCCTCAGGAGATTCGGGCCAGGACGGATTGGCGGATGCCGCCACGCTTTCCTGCGGTACGGGCAAGGCCGCAGCCGCAGCCGTGCCGGGCGCCGGCTTCACCAGTTCGGGGCGCGGCTTGTATTCGATCGGATCGCGGTGTTTTGGAGCGATGGAAAGAATCCCGGTGACATCGGACGCCAGCTGCTCGGTGGCGGTCTTGTCGGTGCCGTAGGTCGGCGATCCCATGCAGCCGCCCAGCATCAGGCTCGATGCGACCAGCGGCGCGCCAAGCCACAGCTGTGCGCGATTCCTGTCTGCCATGCCTAAATATCTCACTGCAAAGTGCCTCTACTCGAATCCGGATCTATCCGGATCCCCATCCAGAAACCGGTTTTCACTGAAAATCCGGCGACAACAAGGCGTTCGGACCCCGTCGCGCTTGTACCCCAAGCCTTGCGCGAGGGCAACGACCGGCCCACCGGTCGTCCCCATGGCAAGCGCTGCCGGCCGGTCAGATGCGCCCCAGAGCGCGCAGTTCGCGCAGCGCCGCGGCGTCGCGCGCCGAAACATCGGGGAATTCCGGATCGGAGCCGACATCGCCGGTGTACCGCCAGGAGCGCGCGCATTTTGTCCCGGAAGCCTTGGCAAAATCGGCCCAAATTGACCCCTCGCTCGCTCCGGTCATATCGATCGTAGCACTTCTGAGATCGTCATTTCGCGTCGGCGCATTCTTCACTCCATACTCGACGGTTGCTCCAGAAGTAATGAATATCTCGGCCGGATCGAGCCCATCGAAGAGTCTATCGTAGCGGGATTGAAGGTACACATGCGGCGAAGCTTCGAGCGAGCTACCGATCAGCTTACGCTCACGTGCTCTTTCGAGGACCGCCGTCACATGTGAGCGCACCTGTTTGATCATGTGCCATTTTTCAGCCAGCGTTCCGTTCCTCCAGTCCGCCGGAGTCTCGCGGAACTGCTCGAGATGGACCGTCTCCGAGGATGGATATCGCTCGAGCCAAGCCTCCTCCATGGTGAAGGGCAGCATCGGCGCCAGCCACGTCACCAGCCGGTCGAACAGGTGGCGCACAACCTGCACGGACGCCTTTCTTTTCAGGCTCGACGGCGCATCGCAGTAAAGCGCATCCTTGCGGATGTCGAAGTAGAAGGCCGACAACTCCACCACCATGAAGTCGAGCAATGCGCGGGTAACGCGCTTGAACTCGAACGCGTCGTAACCGGCGCGCACCACCTCATCGAGTTCGGCCAGCCGGTGCAGCATCAGCTGCTCCAGTTCCGGCATTTCTTTCAGCGGCACCACGTCGCCTTCGTCATGCGCCAGCGTGCCCAGCATCCAGCGGATGGTGTTGCGCAGCTTGCGGTAGGCGTCGATGTTGGTCTGCAGCACGTTCTTGCCAAGCCGTTGGTCTTCCCAGTAATCGGTCGTCACCACCCACAGGCGCAGGATATCGGCGCCGGACTGCTTGATGACGTCCTGCGGCACCACCGTGTTGCCGAGCGACTTGGACATCTTGCGGCCTTCCTCATCCATGGTGAAGCCATGGGTGACGACGGTGTCGTAGGGCGCGCGGCCGCGCGTGCCGCAGCTTTCCAGCAGCGAGGAATGAAACCAGCCGCGATGCTGGTCCGAACCTTCGAGATAGATGTCCGCCGGCCATTTCAGGTCCGGCCGGTCCTCCAGCGTGAAGGTGTGGGTCGAGCCGGAATCGAACCAGACGTCGAGGATGTCCTTGACCATCGTCCACTTCGCCGGGTCATGATTGCCGAGAAAACGCTCCTTGGCGCCTTCCGCGAACCAGGCGTCGGCGCCTTCCTTCTCGAAGGCCTCGGTGATGCGGGCGTTGACCGCATCGTCCTTCAGCACGTTGCCGTCGACATCGGCGAAGACGCAGATCGGCACGCCCCAGGCGCGCTGGCGCGACAGCACCCAATCTGGCCGCTCCTCGATCATGGCGCGCAGACGGGTCTGACCGGCGGCTGGCACGAAGCGCGTGGCGTCGATTGCCGCGAGGGCGCGCGAACGCAGCGTCGTGCCGTCGCCCAGTTCCTTGTCCATGTGGACAAACCATTGCGGCGTGTTGCGGAAGATGATCGGCTTTTTCGACCGCCAGGAATGCGGATACTGGTGTTTCAACCGGCCCCGCGCGAACAGCATGTTACGCTCGATCAGCGCATCGATGACTGCCTTGTTGGCGTCGCCCTTCTTGCCGTTGTCGTCGATAACGCGCGCCGGCCCGCCTTCGCGGTCGGGGCCGAAGCCCGGCGCATCCTTGGTGAAGTAGCCCGCATCGTCGACGGTGAACGGGATCGCTGTGTCGATGCGGCGCTGGCGCAGTTCCGGCGCGGCATCCATCCAGGCGTCAAAGTCTTCGCGACCATGGCCCGGTGCCGTGTGTACGAAACCGGTGCCGGCATCGTCGGTGACGTGGTCGCCCGCGACGAGTGGGACAGGGAAGCTGTAGCCGCCGCCGAGGCCGCGCAAGGGATGCCCGCAAGTCATGCCGAACAGCTCTGTTGCGGTGATGTCCCAGGTACGCCGATACTCAAGCTTGGCCTTGCCAAACGCTTCGGCAGCCAAGGCGTCGGCGAAAATGAGCTTTTCACCGGGTTGCGGTCCGAAATCGTTGGCCGCCGCCGTAACCTCGTAGAGGCCGTAGCTGATACGCGGCGAATAGCTGATCGCGCGGTTGCCCGGGATGGTCCAGGGCGTCGTGGTCCAGATGACGACGCAAGCCGCGTCAAGATCCGCCATCTTGCGCCTTCCCGCCTCGACGCCATCGAGATTTTCGAGGCCTTCGGGCCGTCGCAAGGTATCGGCAAGGATCACCTCTTTGACCGGAAACTTCACCCAGATCGTGTCGCTCTCGTAATCCTGGTATTCGATCTCGGCCTCAGCGAGCGCGGTGCGCTCGACGACGCTCCACATCACCGGCTTCGAGCCGCGATAGAGCTGGCCGGACGCGGCGAATTTCAGCAGCTCGCCGGCGATGCGCGATTCCGCGTGATAGGCCATGGTCAGGTACGGATTGTCGAAATCGCCGACGACGCCCAGTCGCTGGAACTCGGCGCCCTGTACCTTGATCCAGTGCTCGGCATAGGCACGGCATTCGCGGCGGAATTCGATCATCGCCGCCGGCTCGGAAAGATCCGGCTTCGATTTGCCCTTCGAGCGGTAGTTCTCCTCCTCGATCTTCCATTCGATCGGCAGGCCGTGGCAGTCCCAGCCCGGCACGTAATTCGAATCGTAGCCGCGCATCTGGAACGAGCGGGTGATGACGTCCTTCAGCACCTTGTTCAGCGCATGGCCGATATGGATGTTGCCGTTGGCGTAGGGCGGCCCGTCATGCAGCACATATTTCGGCCGCCCGGCGGCATCCTCGCGCAGGCGCTTGTACATGCCCATTTCCTGCCAGCGGGCCACGATATGCGGCTCCTTTTCGGGCAGGCCGGCGCGCATCGGAAATTCCGTCTGCGGCAAATAGAGGGTTTTCGAATAATCGATCTTTTCGGCGGTATCGGTCATCGTCTTGCCATATCAACAGCCCGTCGGCGGGAGCCCGGGCGTTCAACTATCATGAATTGGAAAAAGCGCGAGGGGTACGCGCACGGAAAATCCCGGATCTTCGGGCAGCCTCAGGCTGCCGGGAAGACCGGGCCGGTAATTCGTATCGCGGTCGCGAATTGTGGAGCGCGCTGCGTCATGCCGCGCTTCTAGCTCACAAGGAGAACAGAATAAAGCGGTTTATGCGCGCCGCCTCAGAGCTGGAAATCGAAGCGGTAGGTCGCCGAGACGCCGAACAGCCACTGGTTCTTCGAGCCGCGCTCCTTGACCAGGGTGGAATCGGCGGCGGGTCCCATGAGCCGCGAATACTCGCCGAACGCGCTGGTGGTGACGCGTTCAGTGGCCTTCCAGGTGATCGCACCGCCAATGCCTACCGATTCCACTCCGCTCTTCGGCGAATAGGTGCTGATGCCGGAGGCAGCCGATTCCTCCGGCGTCACCCCGTAATAGGCGTCGAAATAATCGCTCGACGCGAAGGTGATGCGCGGGCCGCCCGAGAGGCGGATGGTCGGCGTCACATCGGTGAAGGCGTCGACCGCGACATCGCCGACGATGCCGTCATGACTGCGGATGCCTTGCCGGAGCTCGCCGCGGACGCGCAGCCAGTCGGTCGGATAGATTTCGGCGAAGGCGCCAGCCTCGCCGCCGAACCGCACGGGATCGAGGCCCTTGAGGTCATCCGCCGTATCGCCGTCACGCTCGAAGATCAGCTTGCCGGTGACGCCCGCACGAAACCCGCCATTGTCGAACAGCGAGAGGGAAATGTTGTCGTTGCGCGAGGTAAAGCGGGCTTCCGGCCCGGCCTTGCCCAGCGAAATCATCGGCGAGACGTTGAAGAGGTAGCTGTCGTCGCCATCGAAGCGCGGGGCGACAAACCCGGCAGCGCCAACGGTCAGATACCAGTCGCCGCGCACCCAGCCGAACAGCCCGCCGCTGTCCTGCGCCGCTGCCTGCGCGGTCGCCGTGAGCGAAAGCGCAACGGCAACGGTCGAAATCCGCTTCAACGAAATCATGAAAACCCGCCCACATGCATGCATCAAACCGCTGGTCGCGGTCGACCCTTGTTGCGGCAGCTCGGTAAAAATTGATTTAATTCGTAGCGGTTACGGCAACGGCGTGCTGTTTTTCATTGCTCGGAAGAATGGACGCGTTTGACCTCAAAGGTTATCCTTACGGAAGCTCGCGGATCGAGGGAATGGCGAGCCAACGGAGGCCACCATGACTGACATACCGCACTCGCCGAAAAGCCTTGGCGGATCGATTACCGAGGTCCGTTCCAAATGGGGCTGGTTCGTTGCACTTGGCATCGCGTTTCTGGTGCTTGGCGTGATCGCCTTCTACAACGTGGTCATCGCGACCGTCGCTTCAGTCTTCTTTGTCGGCTGGCTGATGCTGATCGGCGCCGTCGCGGAGATTATCCATGCTTTCGGCGTCAAGACCTGGGGAAGCTTCTTCTGGTGGCTGCTCAGCGGCATCGTCTACGCCATCGCCGGTATCGTCACCCTGATGAACCCGCTGCTGGCCTCGGCCGTGCTCACCTTCGTCCTCGCGATCTCGCTGATCGCCGGCGGCGTACTGCGCATCTGGGTCGGTATCAAGGCGCGGCCCGATGCCAACTGGGGCTGGGTGGTGGCAGGCGGCGTGATCACCCTGCTCCTCGGCGCGATCATCGCCATCGGATGGCCCGTCAACAGCCTGTGGATCCTCGGCATGTTCCTGGCGATCGACCTGATCTTCCAGGGCTGGTCGTTCATCGCGTTCGGGCTGGCGCTGAAGCGCTGAGGCCCGATCAGCCGGCGGCGAAGGTAAGCCGCCGGTCGAGGTCGGAAAGCGGCCTCGCGCCCGAAAGCAGGGCGCGGGCCTCGGTTTCGTCGCGCTTCATCTGGACGATCAACGCGTCGAGTCCGTCGAATTTCACCTCGCCGCGCAGGAAGCCGAAGAAGGATATGGCGCAGCGCTCGCCGTAAAGATCGCCGGAGAAGTCGAAGACGAAGGTCTCGAGCAGCGGGGCGCCGTTGTCGTCAACCGTCGGCCGCCGGCCGAAGCTGGCAACGCCGTCATGCAGCGTTCCGTCGGCCCGGCGCAGCCGCACCGCGTAGATGCCGTGCTTCAGCCCGGTATTTTCCGGCAGCGCCATGTTGGCCGTTGGAAAGCCCAGTTCGCGGCCAAGCTGCTTGCCGCGCACGACTTCCGCTTCGACTGTGTAACGATAGCCCAGCAGCCCCGCTGCCTCGGCCACCTCGCCTTGCTCGAGCAAGATCCGTATCCGGCTCGACGAGACGACCTCCGCGCCTTCGTCCCGAAACGCATCGACAAGCGTCACGCCGAAGCCATGCCGTTCGCCCGCCTCCATCAGGAAGGCCGGGCCGCCCTGCCGGTTCTTGCCGAAATGAAAATCGAAACCGGTGACGGCGTGGCTTATGCCCAGCCCCTCATCCAGGATATGCGTGACGAACTCTTCCGCCGATTGCCCCGCGAATTCGCGGTCGAACGGCTGCTGCACGAGCGCTGCAAATCCAAGTTCGGCAATCAGCCGCGCCTTCATCGGCGGCGGCGTGATGACGTAGAGCGGAATGTCCGGCTGAAACACGGTACGCGGATGCGGTTCGAAGCTCAGTACCAGCGCCGGCACGTCGCGGCGCCGCGCCTCTGCCAGCGCCCGTTCAAGCACGGCCTGATGGCCGCGATGAACGCCATCGAAATTGCCGATCGCAACGACGCCGCCGCGCAGCTGTGCCGGCAGGAAAGCCGCTCCGGTTATGCGCTCGAAAGCGTGCTTCATACGAGCCCTATCGCAACCTCGGTATGGTTGCCACTGGCCGGTAGCCATGCTTTTCAAGGAACGCCGCAAGCCGGTCGGCATCGGGCTGCAGCACGTCGCCGTAGTCGCGGGCGTGGATGCCGCCCGACACGTAGAGCACGTCGAAACCGTTGTCGGCAGCGCCCTTCACGTCGGTCATCATGCCGTCGCCGATCGCAACGACCTCCGAGCGCTCGACCGCCCGGCCGACGATGTCGCTGACCGCGGCCATCGCGGCCTCGTATATCGGCGCGTGCGGCTTGCCGGCGATCAGCGTACGGCCGCCGAGTTGGGCATAGTCGCGCGCCAGCGCACCGGCACACCATATCAGCCGCTCACCCCGTTCCACGACGATGTCGGGGTTGGCGCAGATGAACGGCAGGTTGCGGGCCCTAAGCCGCCGCAGCAATTCCGCATAGTCCGCCGGCACTTCCGTCTCGTCGTCATAGAAGCCGGTGCAGACCACGCCGTCAGCTTCGAACTCTTCCACGGCCTCGACACCGAGACCGTCATAGATGTTCATGTCGCGCTCAGGCCCGAGATGCAGCACCTTGCGGGGTCCGACGCTGATCAGGTCGCGCGTCACGTCGCCCGAGGTGACGACGCGGTCATAGGCGCTTGGCGGAACGCCGATCACGTTCATCTGCGCCACCACGTCGTCCGTGCGGCGCGGCGCATTGGTAATCAGGACGACCGGAACGCCGGCCTCGCGGGCCGCCGCCAGTGCCGAGGCGGCGGCGGGAAACGGCTTCTCGCCATTGTGCAGTACGCCCCAGACATCGCAGAGGATGGCGGAATACCGCCCGGACAGGTCTGCAAGCGAACTGATCATCTTCAGCGAACCCGTCATCACGTCTCCTCGATCGATTTCGACTGGCGGTCGCCAAGCCGACCCGGAATTAGCCGAAGCCAGCCACCCTGTCACCAGCTTTCATTCCAGCGGCATCCGCCGGCATCGGGCAGAGAAATTGGTTGATGGCGAGACGTCCATCAGCTGCGGATGGTTAATTTCGGATAAAGCGCCTGCTCATCTTTCGAAAGGATTTCAGAACCGGGAATTTAACGATTCTCTGCCATTCTTTGCCATTCAAACTGGGTCTGGCAGGGGTGCTGAAACAATGATCCGCAGTTTTTTGAAAGACAGGCGCGGCAATTTCGCGATCCTGACGGCCATCTCGATGGTGCCCATCATGGGCGCGCTCACATTGGCGATCGACTATTCCGAGATGTCGCGCCAGCGCCAGATGATGATCAATGCACTTGACGCGGCGGGCATAGCCACCGCGCGCGAGCTCATCAACGGCGGCTCGGATGACGATTTGAAGATCTACGCGAAAGATTTCTTTGAGTCGAACCTGTCGAAGACAATCAATCCCACGGACACCTCGCTCACCGTTCTTCTTCCGCAAAACAACACTGGCGGCGGCACTCTGCAGCTATGCTCGAGCCTCGTTTACCACCCCTATTTTCTGCCTGTTTTCCGCGTGCTGCTGCGCGAGCCGATGGAAGAGATTTCCTTCGACGCCTGCACCGACGTCAGGCTCAAGAATACCCTGGAAGTTGCATTGGTGCTCGATAATTCCGGCTCGATGAGTGAAAAGGGAAAGGGCTCGACCAAGACCCGCCTGGAACTGCTCAAGGATGCCGCGAAGCAGCTTGTCGACACCATCGCCAAGGAAGGCGAGGCGCTGAGGCAGATCGACAAACCGGTGCAGTTCGGGCTGGTTCCCTTCTCGGCGTCGGTCAATGTCGGCCGGGACAACGCGCTTGGTCTGGGTGACGCGCCAAAATCATGGATGGATGGAGCCGGAATTTCGCCTGTCCATCACGAGAATCTCGACTGGACCCGGGTGGCCGCCAAGGTTCTCGGTAACCAGAAATTCGTCGAGAAAAGCGGCAATGGCTGGATTAAGAAGGGCACGGATTGGGGAGCAAGCAACGGCCAGCCCGCGACTCGTTTCAGTCTCTATGAAGACATGAGAACGACGTCGGGAGACAAGATCCCGTGGAAAGGTTGCGTTGAGGCGAGACCATCGCCTTACAACAACGACGACACCACTCCGACTCCAGGCAATCCTGCGACATTGTTCGTTCCCATGTTCGCACCCGACGAACCCGATCGGGTGAAAAACTGGGCCGGAAATTATCTCTACGGAAATTACAGCAACAGCTGGTGGCCTGATAAGTACGTCGCCGGCTCCATCGAAAAGCGGCAGGAGGACGTGGAGAAATATTTTCAGAAAGCATCGAGTACGGATGGTCCGAATTTCTCCTGCACGACCACCGGCATCACGCCGCTCAAGGATGTGACGGCGGGAACCGGCAAGGATGATGTGAAAGCCGCCATCACGGCGATGCAGTCTACCGGCAACACCAACGTTCCCGAAGGCCTGGCATGGGGCTGGCGCGTCGTCTCCCACGGCGAGCCCTTCACGGAAGGGCGCCCGGACAGTGAACGGGGCAACGACAAGGTGGTCATCGTCCTGACCGACGGTGAGAACACCTACGGCGATCTGAACGATTCCACGTCCAATTCCAACGACCCCATCAAGAACAGGTCGACCTATGCGGCATACGGTTACGCCGGACAACAGTACAACAACGGTGACCCCCGGATCTTCAAGGACACCACGGTGAGCAAGACCACCTTCACCGCCGACAACTACACCGGGGCGATGAACCAGCACTTCAAGAAGCTGTGCGACAACGCGAAGGCGCCCAAGACGACAGGTGGCCACGACCCCCACGTCATCATCATGACAGTGGCGCTGGATCTCAACAGCAACGACAACTTCGAGAAAAAGCAGATCGAGGCGCTCGAGGACTGCGCGTCCTTTTCGCGCATAAGCACCGACAAGAAGCTCTTCTGGAATGCCACTGGTGGCGAACTTGAGAAGGTCTTCCGGGAAATCGCCGACGAACTGTCGAATCTGCGCATCGTTAGCTGATCCAGCCTTCAAACCAGACAGTTCACCCCGCCGCCCAGCGGGGTGAACTGTTATAGGCACCGCTCGTTCCGGCTTGGTTACGCCTTCGTCAACGCGTGCCGGAGAAATCGACGGGTTTTCCAAACCGGACATTCAAGCCTTTATGAAAGCTTGGGTGGTCAACAGTTTCGCGGCGGGGGCCGCCTCGATGATCGGCAGATTTCTCAGGGACCGGCGCGGCAACTTCGCGCTGATGACGGCGGTCATGATGGTGCCGTTGATCGGCGCCGTCGCGTTGGCCATCGACTACACCGAGGTGACCCGCCAGAAACAGGCGACGCTCAACGCGCTCGACGCGGCTGGCATCGCCACTGCGCGCTACATGGTGTCCGGCGCGAAGGATGCCGAAATCATCGCCTACGCGCAGGATTTTTTCGAAGCCAATCTCGGTGCCATCGATCCCGCCGATGCCGTGCTCGACGTTACCTTGCCGACGAGCGCTGTCGGCGGCGGCACCCTGAAGCTGTCCGCCACGCTCACATACAAGCCATATTTCCTGCCTGCTTTCAAAAAGCTGATGGGAGATGCCGGGCCGACCGACTTGACCGTCAGCGCGCGCTCCGAGATCCGCCTGAAAAACTCGCTCGAGGTGGCGCTCGTCCTCGACAATTCGGGATCGATGGACGAGGAGGGATCCGGCTCTGGCGAAAAACGGATCGATCTTCTCAAGGCGGCAGCCAAGCAGCTGGTCGACACGCTGGCCCTGCAGGCGAACCTCATCAAGCAGGTCGAGAAGCCGGTTCAGTTCGCCCTGGTGCCCTTTGCCGCGTCGGTCAATGTCGGCCCCGAATACGCCGGCGCATCCTGGATGGATGTGGACGGCGTCTCCCCCGTCCATCATGAGAATTTCGATTGGTCGACGCTGAACGCGCCGGACAGATATGCCGAGCAGACCGGCAACAGCTGGTACAAGGGAGGCACCGGCTGGGGCGAGGAAGAAGGACAGGTGCTCAGCCGTTTCTCGCTCTATCGGGACATGAAGGTGGTCACCAGCCACGAGCGCGTCGACGGAAGCAGGCACTATGTCTGCACGAAGCATCGCGACAACGGCACCTGCAGGGATGGTTATTACGCCTACGACTATGTCGACACCTATGGTCCCTTTGCCTCCTGGCAGGGCTGCGTGGAAGTGCGCCCGCACCCCTACAACGTAAACGATGCGACAGCCTCCGCCACCGACGACCCTGCTACGCTGTTCGTGCCGATGTTCGCGCCCGACGAACCGGGCAACCATTGGAAAACCACCCAGAATCCGGATGAACCAAAGCCGGTCGGTTACGACGCGGCGAACAGCTGGTGGAACGACGCCCCGTCGAGCACCACCGGCACGACCCGCCAGCGCAACATGGCAAAGTATTTCATGGCACGAGCCGAAGATGCGCCGGTGCTCTCCAAGGGACGCGGTCCGAATTACAGCTGCACCACCAAGGCCATCACTCCGCTGACCGACGTCAGCACCGAGGAAGGCCTGACGGCTGTGAAGGCGGCAATCGACGAGATGGTGGCGAACGGAAACACCAATGTCCCCGAAGGCACCGCCTGGGGCTGGCGCACCATCTCGCATGCCGAACCTTTCTCCGCGGGCCGACCGGAAACCGAGAAGGGCAACGACAAGGTCATCATCGTGCTGACCGACGGCGAGAACACCTATTCTGTTCCCAACAAGGATCCGGGCAGGAACAAGTCCACCTACGCCGCGTATGGATATACGGGCCAGTCTTATGGCGACACCGCCGAGACCCGCCTCTTTAAGGGCACCAGCGCGGCGATCGGCCGGGCCAACTATACCGCTGGCAACTACACCAGCGCGATGAACGAGCAGATGGCGATGCTGTGCGACAACGCCAAGGCCGCCAAGGTTCTGGTGATGACCGTCTCGCTCGATCTCAGCACCGACGACTACGACGAGAACCAGGCGATCGAAGCCCTGAAGAGATGCTCCTCCGACTCGCGCTTCCGCAAGGACGCGGACGACCCTTCCAAACCGGCCAAGCTGTTCTGGAATGCGACGGGCAGCAATCTTGCCGAGAAATTCAAGGAAATCGCCGACGAACTGTCCAACCTGCGCATCGTCGGCTGATCGCAACCGGCCGCATCTGGCGCAATGGTTGGCCGCGCCAGCGTCTTGAAGGCTGCCGCGTCCGACACGATAGTCCCGCCGTTCGCGTGACTGGCGACGAGCCCGGCTGACCGCCGGCTCCAGATGGGCAACCATCGGGAAGCGCGAACATACCGATGCCGCGCGCCTGGGCACCTCTCACACATCTGGAGAATGCCCGTGCCCGAATCCGGAAATTTGATCGCCTTTGCACTTGTCGCGCTCGGCATGGTGCTGACGCCCGGCCCGAACATGATCTACCTGGTATCGCGGTCCATCTGCCAGGGTCCCGTCGCCGGCATGATCTCGCTCGGCGGGATCGCGCTCGGTTTTCTGTTCTACGTGTTTTCCGCCGCCTTCGGCATCACGGCGCTGCTGATTGCCGTTCCCTATGCCTACGACGCCTTGCGGTTTGCCGGCGCGCTCTACCTCCTGTGGCTGGCATGGCAGACGATCCGGCCCGGCGGCCGCTCGCCGTTCCAGGTCCGCAATCTGCCGGCAGACAGCCCGCGCAAGCTGTTCACCATGGGCTTCGTCACCGCGCTGCTCAACCCGAAGATCGCGGTGCTCTACCTGTCGCTGCTGCCGCAGTTCATCGACCCGCAGCAGGGCAGCGTGCTCACGCAGCTGCTGGTGCTGGGCGCAACGCAGATCGCCGTCAGCGTCACCTTCAACACCATCTTCATCGCCATGGCGGGGTCGATCGCCCTGTTTCTCGCCGGCCGGCCGCTCTGGACGGTCGTCCAGCGCTGGCTGATGGCAACGGTGCTGACGGGCCTTGCCTTCCGCATGGCGACCGAGGCACGGCGTTAGCTTCCTACCCCTTGAGAGGGCCATCGCATATAGAGATTGGCAGCTGCGCTCGGCTCATACCCCCACCCTCCCCACAAGGGGGAGGGAGACTTTGCGGCAGTGCATCCAGCGCTTAACACTCGATGGTTTTCAGCCGAAACAGCGCCTGTTCGATCCCCCTCCCCCTTGTGGGGAGGGGTTAGGGGTGGGGGTAACTCCAGCGATTACCCCTCAGCGACGGAATAAGCTGGCCTACGCCACCAGCCAGCACTTGGTCAGCGCATGGCTGCCCATCAGCTCACCGTTCGGGTCATCGACCCAGCCGCCGACCTTGTCGCTGGTCGCGTCGATGTAGTTGTTGAACATCGGCACGATCACGCCGCCCTCATCCTTGAGCAGGACCGCCGCCTGGCGATAGAGCGCCTTGCGCTTGGCCTCGTCGAGTTCCCTGCGCGCGCCGAGGATCAGCTTGTCGAAATCCTCGCGCTGGAAGCGGGTGTCGTTCCACTCGGCCTTCGACAGATAGGCGATCGAATAGACCTGGTCCTGGGTCGGCCGTCCGGTCCAGTACGACATCGAGAATGGCTGCTTGTTCCAGACCTCCGACCAGTAGCCGTCGCCGGGCTCGCGCTTCACCTCGAGCGTAATGCCGCATTTGGCCGCGCTCTGCTGGTAGAGTTGCGCCGCGTCGACCGCGCCGGGGAAGGCCACATCCGACGTACGCAGCAGCACGGAGCCGCTGTGACCGGACTTCTTGAAATGGAACGCAGCCTTCTCCGGATCGAAGACGCGCTGCTCGATATCGTCGTCGAACAGCGGATAGCCCTTGATCATCGGCGTGTCGTTGCCGACCGTGCCGTAGCCGCCGAGGATCTTCTGCACCATCTCCTCGCGGTCGACCGCATATTTCAGCGCCAGCCTCAGATCGTTGTTGTCGAACGGCGCGGTGTTGCAGTGTGCGATGAAGACATAATGGCCCTTGCCGGGAACATTGCGGATGGTGACGCCCGGCACCCGCTTCACCAGCTCCACAATTTTCGGCTCGACGCGGTTGATCATATGCACCTGACCGCCCTGCAGGGCAGACGTGCGCGCCGTCGAATCGTTGATGACGACGATCTCGATCTGGTCGGCATGTCCGCGCTGGTCGCTGCCCCAATACCCCTCGTGTCGCTCCGCGACATGCCGTACGCCCGGCTCGTTGACCACGATCTTGTAGGGCCCGGTGCCGATGCCTTCCGTCGGATTGTCCTTGCCGCCGTTCGGCTGGATCATCAGGTGGTAATCGCCGACGACATAGGGCAGGTCGGCATTCGGCTCCTTCAGCGTGATGACGACGGTATCGCCGTCTGCCTTGATCGTCTGGAATTCCTGCACGAAAGGCAGCGCTGCGGATTTCGAATTGGCGTCGGCATGGCGCTCGAGCGTTGCGACGATGTCGGCCGGCGTCAGTTCCTTGCCGTTGTGGAAGGTCACGCCCTTCCTGATCTTGAACGTCCACGTCTTGGCGTCGTCGGAAGCGTCGTATTCCTCTGCCAGCCGGTATTCGATCTCGCCTGTCGGTGAGGTCTCGAGCAGTTGCTCGCCCCAGCAGCGGCCCAGCGTGTAGGGCACCTGGCTCGACCAGGTTCCGGGGTCGAGACTGTTGGTGGACTCGCCGCCGACCATACCGGCCTTCAGCAGGCCGCCCTTCACCGCGCCCTGTGCCCGCGCGGCATTGCCCACGAGGCCGTTCGCGAATGCGGCGCTCACGCCGAGTGCCGCGGCGCGGCCGAGAAAATCCCGCCGCGACAGGCGGCCGCTGACAACGTGGCGGCTGAGAAATTCGAGTTCCTTTGACATGTGGGCTCCCTTGTTATCCGAACTATCCGGTCTCCTCGATGAAAATCCTGCAACAATTTTCACGGATTGGCTAGGCGAGACGCGCTGGCCCAACAAATTTAGAGGTGCGGGAATTGCGGAATTCAGGCCTTCGGGCGCGGTTTTTGGACGAGCGCGGCGGCTAGGTGTTTCATCCCGCGCGGTTTTTTCCTAAATAACGTCGGCGGCGGGCTGAACGAATCGGAATACGGGACAAGATTCATGTTCAGCGGTATTCGTGGCAGGACGAAAACCTGGCTGACGGCGGGCGCGGGGACCATTGCCGCCGTCTCGATCGCCGGGCTTCTCGGCGCCTTCGGGGCATTGCCCAATCCACCCATACCCGAGTCGACGGCAGGCAGCCCGATCGAAACCGGACAATGGCGTGCGGTGCCGTTGAAAGCATATGTCGGCGGGAAGGACATCTATCCGCCGCTCAAGGACGGCCAGAAGGCGCTGGTGCTGGAAGTCGAGATGACCAACCGCACCCATGAAAGCAGCGATGACTGTCTGTCGGTTTTCCGGCCCCACATACCCCTGGAGCGTGACGAGATCGCACCGACCCTCATTCTGATGCGGGATCCGCAGAGGTTGGATCGTCTCCACCCCGGAATGACCGAACGCATCGCCTATCTCTGGACATTGCCGGCCGCGAAGCCCGTCCCCGACCAACTGAAATTCACCGTAACCACCAAGACCTACAAGCCGATGGACAACCTCAAGGGCAAGCCGGGCTGGTTCAACGAGCAGCCGCTCGTCGAGGTGACGCTCCCGGTCAAGGAAGCATCGCCGGGAACGCCGTCATGATGAAGCTTGTCGGCAACATAGCGATCGTGTGCGTGGCCGCCCTGCTCTGCTACGGCATGCGGGAAACGAAACCACGCTTCAACGACCTGACCAGGACGATTCCCGTGGCAGGCAGCATGGGTGAGACGCTCGCGACGCGGTTTTTCGACATGCGCGTCGACAAGGTCGAGTTCGCCCGGGCGCTGAAGACCTCTCAGCAGACCTATACGACCAGCGGCGTGTGGGCGGTTGTGACGACGGACCTGACCGCCACCGAGGCCCCGAAATCGATCTATCGGCGGGTCTGGGAGGGGCCGACGGGACTGCGCTATGTCGAAACCGGAAGGATCGGTTCGGATTTTCCCACGGCATTTGCCGCGGGCCTGCCGCAGGGCGGTCGCCTCATTTTCGAAATTCCCCCGGATCAGGCAAGCGGCGCAAAGCTGCTCGTTTCGAGGGACTACCTGACGGAATTCGATTCTGAAGCGCGCATCACGCTCGACGCGATCGAACTGACCCCTGACGGCACCCCCGCGCAGATAGCGGACGTCCTCGATATCAGCCAGCTTTGAGGGAGAATGCGATGAGCGCTGCCGAACAGGCCGGCCCGGTTGCCGATCAGGATCTCCAGACCGAGAGAAAATGGCGCCGCCGCAGCCTCTGGGCGATCGTCATTTTGCTGCCGCTTGCTGCGATTGCGATGAACTTCGAGCATGTCCGCTGGCTGTTCAAAGGCAACGACCTGATCGCCAGGGACGTCCCTGCTGGCATAGAAGCGCCGTTCGGCGGCAGCGACTGGCGGCTGGTTGGAATGCGGAGGCTCGAGGGGTTCGAATCCGCCATGGTGCCTGCCAATGCCATCGTCATCGTCGTCGACCTCACCGCCAAGGTGGGATCGGCGAAGAACACACTGAAAATGGGCGACACGGTCTTCGAACAACTCTGGGGGGCGTGCAGGGTAGGAATTGTCGACGATGAAGGCCGGTCCTGGACGCCCACCTACCTTGGTCGCGTCCCTGCCTTGAAAGATGACAGCGAGGGCGTCGACACGTGCGGCTCCCAATCGCAGTCGATGGCCCCGCCGGAGGCCACTTTGAGAATCCGCGAAACCTTCGTCGTTCCCGAAGATGCAGCGGATCGGGTGCGGCCTACATTGGGACTGGACGGCGAGCCGCCTTACTATCTGCGCTTCGAGCGCCCGAAACCCTAAGTTATTCCGCCGCTTGCGGTGCCTGCGATGAACGCGCCCTTTTCGGCAGCGCGAAGGCCGTCTCCAGCACTGCGGCAAGGAAGCAGATCCGCAGCGGTTCCACGAGGATGCCCATTGACGAATCCTGGAATTGGCTGCCGAAGAACAGCGAGATGCCGTCGGGGATCACGTCCCAGGCGTAACCCGGCTGGTGGCCGATCAGATGGGCAGTCCCGAGCCAGAGCCAGGACGCCCCCCAGTCGATCAGCCGATATCCGACAATCAGCGTGACCAGCAGAACGACGCCGGAACTCAATGTTATGCGCACGCCGTTTGCGATCGGCAGGTAACGCGAGCGATAGCCGCCGATGAAGTGTTCGATGAAATCCCTGAAGAACGCCGGGATCGCGCGGTAGCGCTCGCCGAAACGCTGCATGCGGTTGTGGATGTGCATCAGCTCCTTGTCGTCGTTCACGTCGTAGCCGTAGATCAGCGCGGTCATGACCAGCCATACGACCGGCAGCAGCATGTACCAGAACAGAGTGCTCAGTTCGGCGAAGGCGCCCAGGGACATCTCTTCTACCGGCACCATCCCTTGCGCCCGCGCTCTCGCGACGGGGCCGACGATTGCTTCAACCAACGCCTGGAAGAAGGCCCAGAGCTTGCTCTCCATGAGCAACTCCATCCCCCTGTCCTTCCAGCGGCTGAGCACGTAAAGGCCGGTGAAGATCCAGTTCGTCTCGCAGACGACCACCACGATCTGCCAAAACGGGTGCGCGGCGTCCTTCTGCATTCTCAGTGCGAATTTGCGTACCGCCCATGCAACGGCCACCGGAAGCAGTATCCACCACGAATCGAGCACGTCGAGCGGCATGAAGCTTTCGCCGAACGGCGCCTGCTCGAGTGCGGTCCTGGAGTATTGCCGGACGATATCGCCCAAAAAACCGGAGGCCGCGTAGTAGGCAAAGAACGGCAGCAGGGCGATCGTGACCATGGAGGCGAAACGCGATGCGCCTCCCTTGGCCTGCGACTTTTCGGATCCCTCGGCTTCGGCCTGCGCCGCCGCGATCTCGGGCAGCGCCGGCCGCAGCACCTGGAACAGGGCAACGACGACCACCAGTTGCGTCAACGCAACCAAAGTCAGCACCGCCAGTCCGGCGTAATGGTCGAAAAATGCCGCGTTCACGGCAAGCTGCCGGAAAATACCGTCGAACAGAATGCCCAGCAGGACGAGTGCGACGAGTTGCGGCCAGAAACGGCGCAGCAGCTGGAATGTCAGAACAATCGGCGCGGTGACATCGGCAAGCATGTCGAATCTCTCACGGCGCCCCCCGGCGCGGCGTTTTAGACCATGAGCCGGCTCGATTGAACCCTTTTGCGAGAGAATCCGCATTCTCGGTCCACCAACCGGAGGTGGAAGGCAGTCCGCCGCCAGGTGGACTTGCCGAGAATGCGGGATGGTCAGTCCATGTGGGCGGCGGGCGCGGCACCGGCCGGGGTCGTCATTTTGGGCTTGCGCAGCAGCAGCGCCAGCGGAATTGCGCACAGCGTAATGATCATCATCAGCTTGAAGTCGTTGACATAGGAAATCATCATCGACTGCAGGTTGACGAGATTGTCGATCTGCGAAAGCGCGGTCACATCACCGCCGGCCGCTGCGGGCGAGGCCGACCACAGGTTCGGATTGAACGGCGTCATGCCGGCCGACAATTCGGCGTGGTTGATCTGCATGTTGCGGGTAAGGAGCACGGTGACGATCGATATGCCGATCGACGAGCCCAGGTTGCGGACCAGGCTGAACAGGCTGGCAGCGTCGGTCCTGAAGTGAGGCGGCAGCGTCGCGAAGGCCACTGTCGACAGGGGCACGAAAACCAGCCCGAGGCCGAGGCCCTGGACGATGCCGCTTTCTATGATCAGATAATTGTCCATCTGCGGGGTGAAGCCGGTCATCACATAGAGCGAGTAGGCCGTCAGCATCAGGCCAAGCACCACCAGATACCGCGCATCAACCTTCTGAATGATACGGCCGACCAGGATCATCGAGACCATGGTGCCGACGCCGCGCGGCGCCATGATGATGCCGGTGGTGATCGTCGGATAGTTGAAGATGCGCGCCAGCATCGGCGGCAGCAGCGCCAGGCTGGCGAGCAGGATGATGCCGACCACGAAAATGAACACCAGTCCGGTGACGAAATTCCTGTCGACGAAGATCTTCGGGTCGATGAAGGGATTCTTGGCCGTCATCGTATGCACGGTGAAAACCCAGAAGCCGGTGAGCGCGAGGCCGAGCTCGATCCAGATTTCGGCGGCCGAGAACCAGTCGACCTCGGCGCCGCGGTCGAGCATCAGCTGCAGCGCGCCGACGCCGAGCGACAACATGGCGAAGCCGAAGAAATCGAAGCCGCGCAGCCGTGTCCCAATGCTCGGCAGGTAGGCGGCACAGCCGAGGAAGGCAACGATGCCGACCGGCAGGTTGATGAAGAAGACCCAGCGCCAGTTGAAGCTCTCGGTCAGCCAGCCGCCGAGCGTCGGCCCGATGATCGGCCCGACCATGATGCCGGCGCCCCACAGCGCCATGGCGGAACCGTGGCGTTCCTTGGGATTGATATCGAGCAGGAAGGTTTGCGACAGCGGCACGATCGCCGCGCCGAACAGGCCCTGCAGCACCCGGAACAGCACCATGCTTTCCAGGCTCCACGCCATGCCGCACAGCATCGACATGACGGTGAAGCCCACCACCGTGGTCAGGAACAGTTCCTTGCGCCCGAAACGGTCGGCGAGCCAGCCGGTCACCGGCGTCATGATCGCCGCGGCGACGATGTAGGAGGTCAGCACCCAGTTGATGGTGTCCGGCGACGCGCCGAGGTCGCCGGTCATCGTCGGCAGGGCAACGTTGGCGATCGTGGTGTCGAGCACCTGCATGATCGTCGCCAGCATGATCGAAATGGTGATCAGCCCGCGATGCGGGACATTGTTCGGGTCGACCCCGGTTGCCTGTGCCATTGGTTCGGACTTTGCGATGTAAAGCGTTTACTCGGCAGCGTGCGCCTTGCCGAAGATGCTGCTCCAGCCCCGGCTGACGCCGGTATCGACGGTGACCGACGCACTCATGCCGGTGCGCAGCGCGACCTGCGCATCGGGTTCGTGGACCTTGAGGCGGACGGGAATGCGCTGGGTGACCTTCACCCAGTTGCCGGTGGCGTTCTGCGCCGGCAACAGCGAGAATTCCGCGCCGGTGCCGGCGCCGATGCTGTCGACGATCGCGTGGAACGGCCGGCCCGGATAGGTGTCGAGTTCGATCTCGGCGACCTGGCCGGGCTTCATGTTGGTGAGCTGGGTTTCCTTGAAATTCGCCTCGACCCAGGTATCGCCGGTTTCGACCAGCGAAAACATCGGCGCCCCGGCGGCCACGAACTGGCCGGTCTTCAGCGACGAAGCCTGCGAGACGATGCCGTCGGCCGGCGCGCGGACGGTCGTCTGCGCCAGGTCGTAGGCCGCCTTGTCGCGCGCGGCGAGCGCCTGCAACACGGCCGGGTGCTTGTCGGTCTGGATATCGGGATCGCCGCCAAGGGCGGCGCGGGCGCTGACGATGCCCTGCTGGGCAGCCGTGCGCTCCTCCTGCGCCTTGTCGAGATCGCGCCGCGCCTCGTCGAGCGAGGATTTCGCGTTGATGCCCTTCTTCGCAAGTTCGGTGGCGCGGTCGAATTGCGCCTGGGCATAGTCGAGTTCACCGCTGGTGACCCGTTCCTGCGCCACCGCCTGGCTGTAGGCGGCACGCAACTGCTCGACATTGAGCCTGGCGCCGGCCAGCGACGCTTCGGACTGCGCCAGGGCGATCCGGTACGGTTCCGCGTCGACGGTGAAGAGCACATCGCCCGCCTTCACGGTCGCATTGTCGTGGACCGAGACATTGGTGATGCGGCCGGCAGCTTCCGAGGTGATCGACACCTTGGCCTGGCGGAGATTGGCGTTTTCGGTTTCCTGATAGCGCCCGCCGGTCACCCAGACATAGGCGCCGCCGGCGATCAGGGCCAGCGGCAGCGCCGCCATGATGAAAAAGCGGCCGCCGCGGCGCTTCTTCGGCGCGGGCAGGATTTCCGGAGTCTGAACAGGCGCCAGCGCGAGCGGAGGCGCCTGTTCGAGCACCTTCACGTCGGGGTCGTTCTTGTCCATTTTTGACACGGCGTTCATGCTGCAGAACCTTTTGATGCACTTAATTCAGTTTCAGCCGCAGCCTCGGCGGCCGAGAGATTTTCCACGATCGTTCCGAGGCCATGGATCGTTGCCCGGCGCTGCTCCTGGGAGAGTCCCGCCATGGCCTGTTCGAACACCTCTCCGGCGACACCCTTCACCGACTGGAATGTCTTGCGGCTCTTCTCGGTCGGAAAGATCATCCTGACGCGGCGGTCGGTAGCATCCTGGCGGCGCTCCACCCACCCGCTTTCCTCCATGCGGTCGAGCAGGCGCGAAACGCTGATCGGCTCGATCTCGAGCAAGTCGGCCAGGCGTGCCTGTGTCTGTCCCTCTTCCTTCACGAGGCGCACCATCAGGCGCCATTGTGCTGCCGAAAGGCCATGTGCCGCGCCAACCGTCTCGAAACGCTTGCGCATCAGCCTGGCCGCATCGTGGATGAGAAAACCCAGTTTTTCGGTGCCGTCTAAATTCATAAGCGGCATATATTATAAGCATGCTTACCGTTCAAGAGTTGAACGGTCCATCACGGCGTCGTGATCGCTGCCATTCTGTCGCACCACGCAAGTCGTCTCACCCGCCCGTCGAAGCCGCCGGAATAACAGCCGCACTGCCCCGTTCTTCCCGCAGCCTTGCCACGGAGATCCCGATGTTTCACTTCCAGAAAAGCCCAGCTTCCATTCGTTTTCTTTGCCGGCCGGAGGACAGCGGCGTCATCGCGCCGCCGGTGCCGGCCAAGACCATCCTGCCGGACTGGTTCCGCAAACTGCCGCCGGTCGACAAAACTCAGTTGTCGACGACCAACAACGGCCTCACCGTCAAGCGCTGCATGCCCTTCCTCGATGCGATGACGGCGGGCTGGATCCTGCCGCTTGCGGCAACCGTTCGCCTCGACATCAAGGAAGGCGGCAGCATCGTCGATGCCGGCTGGGAGTTCGACCGGGTCATGGTCAGCAACCATGGTCCGCATCAGGTTGCGGGAAATCCGAAGGAACCCAGCCCGCCCTGCAAGTTCCACAATCACTGGACGATCCGCACGCCGCCGGGCTGGAGCTGCCTGTTCGTGCCGCCGCTCAACCGCCCCGGGCAGCCGTTCGAGTGCGTTGCCGGCGTCGTCGATACCGACACCTATGCCGCGCACATCCATTTCCCGTTCTTCGCCACGGCGCCGGACGGCCTCTACGTCATCGAGAAAGGCACGCCGCTGGTGCAGGTCATTCCGTTCCGCCGAGACAGCCTGTCGATGAAGGCGGAAATCCGCGCCGAGCGCGACGGCGAGGCCATGGAGCGCGAAACCGTCCACCGCAACACCATCGCTGGCGAAGGCTGGTACCGGAAATGGGCGCGCGCTGCGCGATAGAGAAAACGGATCACACAAAAAACGGGGGCCAATTGGGCCCCCGTTTTTCTTTGCCGCATGAATGTTCAGCGCTTCCACCGCCAGCCACCGCGCGGGCGGTCCGAGCTGTTCGAATTCGAATTCGAAGAGCTGTTCGAAGAGGAATTCGAGCTCGAGTTGCTCGAGGAGTTCGACGAACTGTTCGATGACGAATTCGAGCTCGAATTGCTGGACGAATTGGAGCTGGAATTGCTCGAAGAGTTGGACGAGCTGTTGCCGGCGACGATGATCGACCCATCATTGCGGCTGGTCGCCGTGTTGGACTGCCGCTCGATGTCGATTGCCGGTCCCGAATGCTGCTTGGCTTCCGCAGCGGTGCTGGCAACCGCCGCGATACCGGCGACCAGGGCGGAGGTGAACATGTTGGACTTTTTCATTGCTGCTACTCCTTGATGTATCGGACCTGCGTTCGGTCCGGCGGAGTAACGGGCGATGCTGCGTCTTATTCCATGCCCGCGAAAAGGCACACGTATTCGGGCTTATTTTGTCTGGCCGATGGCGCGCAGCGCGGCTGCCTCTTCGCCGGTTTCCAAGGGCGGCTGGGCATCGATCGCCGAAAGATAGGCGTCGAGCGCTTCGGTCGACGAGGCCGGCGCATAACCGGTATCGGTACCGGGCGCGACCACCGCAAAGCTGACCCGCCATGCATCGGCCGAACGGCAGGCGACGGAAATCACCGTCGAACGATCGGGCGAATCCACCTCGAACTCGCGGCATAGCGCGCCGGTGCTGTCACGGAAGGTCGCGATGGCACGGAACCGCTGGTTCGAATCCGATAACTCCGTTTCCTGGCCGGAAACGACCGTCGCCAGCGCCTGACCGAGTGCCGGACTGTTGATGCCGGCGACATGCAGGCTGTTTTGTTCGGCGGCACCTGGCAGCGCTAGCAAATACCCGCCAATGCCGCCGATGACGGCGGCAACCGAGGCAGCAAGCGGCAACGTCCACCGGGTGATCGCGAGCCGTGGCCCGGCTTGGCGCAGGGGCACGACATTCGCCGGCTCGGCGGTCTGCGCCCTTTTCTCCTCGACCATGCGCTCGACCGCCGCAACCAGATGGCCGGGCACCGGTTCATCGAGCAGCGGCTTCAGCGCGGTCTGCGCCGCGGCGCGCGTTTCCATGAACAGCGCGACGCGGGCGACGAGTTCGTCGTCGCTCTCCATCGCCTGTTCGATCGCCGCCGAAGTCTCGGCGTCGAGTTCGCCGTCGGCAAAACTCATCAGGATTTCGTCGGAGAAATCCGGCTTGGTCATTTTTCGATGCCTTTCATGACCCCAGAACGTGCGGGAGCCGGTGTTATTCCGGCGGAAAGCGCCAGATTTTTCCTCGCCCGCGCCAGCCTGCTCATCACCGTGCCGATCGGGATATCGAGCACATCCGCGGTTTCCCGGTAGGAAAGCTCCTCGATGCAGACGAGCAGCAGCACCTCGCGCTGCTCGTCCGGCAATTCCGTTATCGCCTCGCCGACGCTCCTGAGCGTCATCCTCGCCTCGACCTCCCGCTCACCGGAAACACCGGCGATGTCCTCGCGCTCGGAGATGTCTTCCTGCACGCCTGCCGTTTTTCGCCTGCGCACGACATCGATCCAGAGATTGCGCAGGATGCGGAACATCCAAGCGTCGAAACGGGTGCCGGGCTCGAAGCGCTCGGCACTGGCCAGCGCGCGCTCGCAGGCAGCCTGGACGAGATCGTCGGCAACGTCGCGCGACCCGCAAAGCGATATCGCGAACCGGCGCAGATTGGGCAGGAAGGCGACCAGTTGGTCCTCGACGCGGTCGGTCCTGTCGATCATGCTGTTGCCCGATTTCATTTCGGCGGGAATAATGCTCATTCCGGCCCGTTTCGCAAAAACAATATTCATTGTCGGGTCACACCGGGGCTCTACCCGTTTGAACTGACCGAATTCCGGAAGGGAAGAATGCGCACTTGGCTTTCAATGGCTGGACCGAAAGCGCTGCGGCGGTTCCTGCTCGCCATCGTGCTCTCCGGCGGGCTTCCCGTCAGCGATAGCTGGATAGCGTCGGAACTGGCAGGCGCCAAAGGCGCCTATGCGCAGGACGACGATGATGGCGGAGACGACGACGGAGATGACGGCGGCGGCGGCCGCAGCAGCGCTTCGGGTCGCGGCAGCGATCGTTCGGTCGGGCCGCGGCGACCCGGAAGCGGCAATTTCCTGCGCGGGCTGCAGAGGCGTTTCCTGCCGCGCCAGCAGCAAAGACGGGCGACGGTGCGCCGTCCCGCCGCGCCGCAGCCACCGCCGCCTTCCCGCGCAGCGGACGAGATCATCGCAGTCGGCCTGACGATCGAACAGGCGGCAACGCTGACGGCCAGCGGCTTCACGGTGGTCGAGCGCGAGAGCTTGCCCTTTGCCGGTTCGGATATCGTCAAGCTGCGCATTCCGTCCGGCACAAACATCGACGCAGCGCGCGACCAGGTTCGCACGGCCGCGCCAGAAGCTACCGCCGACTTCAACCACTACTTCCGGCCCGGCCAGGATACTGTCGCCTGCACCGGCACGCGCTGTCCGGCACGCGGCCTCGTCGCATGGCCGTCCGGCGAAAGCATCCCCGTGTGCGCCGGCACGCCGACCATCGGCCTCATCGACACGGCGATCAACGCCGATCATGCGGCCTTTACCGGGAACCGGGTCGAAGTTCTCAGGCTGAGCAACGAAGAATTGCCCGAATCCGGCCGCCAGCACGGCACGGCTGTCGCTGCGCTGCTGGTGGGCGACTTATCGAGTACCACGCCCGGCCTTCTGCCCGCCGCGAAACTGATCGCGGTCGACGCCTTTCACCGCGGCGCCCGCCAGGACGACCGCGCCGATGCCTACGATCTCATCCGCGCCCTCGACCTGCTCGCCGGACGCAAGGTCGATGTCGTCAACATGAGCCTTGCGGGTCCGGCCAATGCCGCGCTCGAGAAACTGGTGCGCAGGGTCGGCGCCGAAACGGTGCTGGTTGCAGCCGTCGGCAACAAGGGGCCGAAAGCCGAGCCGGTCTTTCCCGCCGCCTATCCAGAGGTCTTCGCGGTCACGGCTGTCGACCGCCGCAAGCAGGCCTATCGTCGGGCCGGGCAGGGCGAGCATATCGACCTTGCCGCCCCTGGCGTCGATGTGTGGACCGCCGCCTCGATCAGCGGCGCCCGGCCGAAGACCGGCACGTCCTTTGCCGCACCTTTCGTCACCGCCGCCGCGGCACTGGCGAAATCGTCGGGGAAGAATTCGGTTTCCGAAATCCACGATGCGCTGGCGAAATCGGCGGAAGATCTCGGCGATCCCGGCAAGGATCCGGTCTTTGGCTGGGGATTGCTCAACGCGCGGACACTCTGCCCAGCCCCTGAGACGCCTCGGCCGTAGAATCTTTCGCTTCGCCTCGGGCTTTTCCTTGACTCTCAAAATTCGAGCGCCTATCTCACCGCCACGATTAGCACTCCTCAAATGTGAGTGCTAATCGGATGTCCGGCCTGCCGGACGGAGGAACCTTCTCAACATCCCAATCGAGGATACCAAAAATGGCAAAGTCGAAGTTCCGCCCGCTTCATGACCGTGTGGTCGTACGCCGGGTCGAATCCGAAGAAAAGACCAAGGGCGGGATCATCATCCCCGACACCGCGAAGGAAAAGCCGCAGGAAGGCGAGATCATCGCCGTCGGCTCCGGCGCCCGCGATGAGGCCGGCAAGCTCGTGCCGCTCGACGTCAAGGCAGGCGACCGCGTCCTGTTCGGCAAGTGGTCCGGCACCGAAGTGAAGCTCAATGGCGAAGACCTTCTGATCATGAAGGAATCCGACATCATGGGCATCATCGGCTGATTTCGAGAAATTCACCCGCACCATCCAACTGAATTTCGGGTCAAAAGACCCAGGAGCAAAAAATGGCTGCTAAAGACGTAAAATTCTCCCGTGATGCCCGCGAGCGTATGCTGCGCGGCGTCAACATTCTCGCCGACGCGGTGAAGGTCACGCTCGGCCCCAAGGGCCGCAACGTCGTCATCGACAAGTCGTTCGGCGCCCCGCGCATCACCAAGGACGGCGTCACCGTCGCCAAGGAAATCGAGCTTGAGGACAAGTTCGAGAACATGGGCGCACAGATGGTCCGCGAAGTCGCTTCGAAGACCAATGACATCGCCGGCGACGGCACCACGACCGCGACGGTTCTCGCCCAGTCGATCGTCCAGGAAGGCCATAAGGCGGTTGCTGCCGGCATGAACCCGATGGACCTGAAGCGCGGCATCGATCTCGCCGTGACCGAGGTCGTCGCGTACCTCAACAAGAACACCAAGAAGATCAAGACCTCCGAGGAAGTCGCACAGGTTGGCACCATCTCCGCCAACGGCGAGACCGAAATCGGCGAAATGATCGCCAAGGCGATGCAGAAGGTCGGCAACGAGGGTGTCATCACCGTCGAGGAAGCCAAGACCGCCGAGACCGAACTCGAAGTCGTTGAAGGCATGCAGTTCGACCGCGGCTACCTCAGCCCCTACTTCGTCACCAACCCCGACAAGATGGTTGCTGACCTGGAAGACGCCTACATCCTGCTGCACGAGAAGAAGCTCTCCAACCTGCAGGCGATGCTGCCGGTGCTCGAGGCTGTCGTGCAGACCTCCAAGCCGCTCGTCATCATCTCGGAAGACGTCGAAGGCGAGGCTCTGGCCACGCTCGTCGTCAACAAGCTGCGCGGCGGCCTGAAGATCGCCGCCGTCAAGGCTCCGGGCTTCGGCGACCGCCGCAAGGCCATGCTCGAGGACATCGCGATCCTGACCGGCGGTCAGGTCATCTCGGAAGACCTCGGCATCAAGCTCGAGAACGTCGGCCTCAACATGCTGGGCCGCGCCAAGAAGGTGCAGATCTCCAAGGAGAACACCACCATCGTCGACGGCGCCGGCAAGAAGGCCGAGATCCAGGGCCGCGTCGCCCAGATCAAGCAGCAGATCGAGGAGACCACCTCGGACTACGACAAGGAGAAGCTGCAGGAGCGTCTGGCCAAGCTGGCCGGCGGTGTTGCCGTCATCCGCGTCGGCGGTGCGACTGAAGTCGAAGTCAAGGAAAAGAAGGACCGCGTCGACGACGCTCTCAACGCGACCCGCGCGGCCGTCGAAGAAGGCATCGTGGCCGGCGGCGGCGTCGCGCTGCTGCGCGCTTCGCTCGCCATCAAGGCGACCGGTGCGAACTCGGACCAGCAGGCAGGCATCAACATCGTGCGCCGCGCACTGCAGGCTCCGGCCCGTCAGATCGCCGCCAACGCCGGTGCGGAAGCATCGATCGTTGCCGGCAAGATCCTCGACAACAAGGGCGTGACCTACGGCTTCAACGCCCAGACCGGTGAGTATGGCGACATGATCGCCATGGGCATCGTCGACCCGATGAAGGTCGTCCGCACGGCCCTGCAGGACGCGGCTTCGGTCGCCGGCCTGTTGGTCACCACCGAAGCCATGATCGCCGAGGCTCCGAAGAAGGAGTCGGCTGGCGGCGGCATGCCTGGCGGCATGGGCGGCGGCGGCATGGGCGGCATGGGCGGCATGGATTTCTGATCCAGCCACGCCAGTTTCTCAGGCAATGCATACGGAAAGGGCGGCAGCAATGCCGCCCTTTTTCGTTGCGAGCAATCCGTTTGGACAACCCGCCTCCCTCACAACGGTGCTCCATAGGACCGCGCCCGCATCGAGCATGCCATCGGCAAACTCAAGCTTTCAAGCGCATCGCCCGCACTTCAGCAAGACACGTATCCTTCGTCGCAGTTGCCGCCGGCCTCATCTTGCTCAAATCGATCCACACAGCCTAGAGTTGCCGGCGGGAGGGTCAGATAGAAGGTGAAGTCGAGTGCCCATGAAAACGATCGTTACCGTAGCCGCATGTCTCGTCACCCTTGGCAGTGCTGCCGCTCAAGACTTGCCGCAGTCGGTCACCGACCTTGGTGTGACCGACATTCAAATCCATGAGAAGCCCCGCGCCGAATACGGCCGCAACGTTCTGGGCACTCTCCCGGATGGCTCCCAGGTAAAAATCGATCTCGATCGCAATGGCGTCATCAAGGAAATCGAAGCGCGCGGGAACGGCCTTTTTCCCGTCACCGCGATCAAAAGCCTTATCCCGGCCCCGGTCGCCGAAAACAAATCATGGCCTGCCGACGCCAGGCTGGAGAAAATCGAATTCGAGAGTGCTGGACGAATCGAGATCGAAGGCCGCCTTTCCGACGGGCGCGAATTCGATGCCGAGTTCGCGGTCGACGGCCTCATGACCGACTTCGACACGGACGACTAAAAGGCGGAACCCAGCCACACCCGTCCATGCGTCGTCCACCGATCAGCTAGGCGCCGCGAATCTCGGCCACCACCGCCGACGGAACCGCTCTTGCCGCGTTCTGCGTGAAGAACGACACCAGCAACAGGGCAAGGCCGATCAGCGCCGGCGGATAGCCGCCGTCGCCGGCATTGATATGGGCGGACGCCGCCAAGAGCAGGTGAAAGAACATCCCGGCATAGGCGAGTTCCGCGAGCCACACCGGCTTGCGCAGCAGGATCGCCAGCACGCCGAGCGGCTTCACCACGATCAGCACCCAGACGATGTAGGCCGGAAACCCGAAGCCCACGATCGCGGCTTCGGTGCCCGCGATATCCGAAAGATAGAAGCTGACGCTCGCGAGATAGAGCAACGAAACCAGCGCGGTGCTGACCCAGTAGGCAATCGTCGTGATGTTCATCCGGCTCTCCGTCCTCGTGAAGAATCCTGTCCACGAAGACGAAGCTAGCGCCGTCGGCGCATCACGACAATCGCCCGCTTTTCACGCCACCTTGCCGTACATCGCAAGAACCTGGCTGCAGGCGCTTGCCGCTTCCCGGCCCTTGAGATCGAAGTGGCGCAGGAAGAAGGCGCGATGCGCTTCTGTCTCCTGGAAATTGTGCGGCGTCAGCACGACCGAAAGCACCGGCACCCCGGTTTCCAGTTGCACCTGCATCAGCGCGGAAACCACCGTGCCGGCCACGAAATCGTGCCGGTAGATGCCGCCGTCGACGACAAAGGCCGCGCCGACGATCGCGGCATGGCTGCCTTCCCTGGCGAACTTCTTGGCCAGCAGCGGGATCTCGAATGCTCCCGGCACGTCGAACACGTCGACTTTCATGCCAGTTTCCTCGAGCGCCGACAGAAATCCCTTGCGGGCCTCGTCGACGATGTCCGCATGCCAGCGCGCCTGGATGAAGGCGACCCTGGCGGGTTCGAGTTTATTGATCAGTATCTGATTCATGGCTAGCTCCTGTTCTCGTCAACCAGAATCAGGGCGCCGAAACGGCCGCATCCAGGCCGTCGCCGGCCCGCTTGCCACCATCCCGTTCTCTTCCATCCGGACTATACCGTCGGCCTCGGAATCTCACCGAATCTGCTGACCCTTACCGGCAGGCCGGGAAGGCGCTCGCGGGCTTGGGCAACCGCCCTTACCGCCGGTGGGGAATTTCACCCCGCCCTGAGAACGTGTCCGGCATGATACCGGACATGGCGATCCTGCACAAAACGCGCAGGCAATCCAAGGGCAAAACGTACCGGGATTGTGCCTCCGGCGGGAAAGATTTTGTCCAGGGTGAGCGGTGACGGGCCTCACTCCACCCCGATGCTGCGGCACACCGGTTGCGCGACGTCGGCAGGTCCAAGGCTGCCGCGCTCCACTCGTGTTCATTCAAACCAGATTGGATCGTCGAGCGTGCTGGTAAGTGTGACTGGCATCGGCGGGTTGCCCACCAGAGTGATTTTCGTGACCGCGAAGCGGCGTTTGCCTCGCGCCGCCTCGACCACCTGGACAGTAATGGGAAACTCGTCGGGGAGGACGCTGTCCGGGTCGGGTTGTTCGATCAACACCACGTCACCGGGTTGGAGGTCGACGATGACAGCCCGCAGTCCCTCCGTGTCGAGCCCGCTCCCGGTCAGCACTACGTCCCGGGCAGAGTCCCCGATCCTGAACCTGTTTTCGTTCGTCCCCGTCAGTTCGAACGGTATGGACGGCTTGATCTTCGGGGCCCTTTTCTTTGCCGCCGGCCGTGTTTTTCGCGGCGCCTGTTTCCGGCTGGCATCGCCTTTCAAGCCGTCTTCTGCCTGTTTCTCTGCCATGATCGCCTCCTGCAAGCTCTGGGTTACTCGTCACCACCGCGGCGCGGCATCCAGCCACTGGACCTTCCCATCACGCCGCTGGACCGCCCTCCGCTGGAGCGCCCACCACTCGACCGGCCGCCGCTGGAGCGGCCGCCACTCGACCGTCCACCGCTCGACCATGCCTCTTCATCCAGTTCGGCAGCCAGCAGTATGTGCTCGAATGTACCGGTCTCGACGTCAAGCCGCATCGAGAAGTCGCCCTTGTCGTAGACCCACACCTTCATGTCCATCGAGAAGGACCCGGACTGGCGGCCGAGGCCTGTTTTGGATATCCGTCCGGGCGACCGCGCCAGACGCTTGAAGTCCTCGCCAGCCGGTCCAGGCGCATCCGGATCCTGTCCGCCGCCATGCACGAGGAAGAGGCTTGGCCGGGTCAGTTCATAGAGGCTGCCCTCGAAGGAGAATGCATAGATGCGTGCCAGGCCGGCCGTGTTGTTGCGAAGCTGGTCTTTCAGGAAATTGTTGGCGCCTTTGCGCGGTGGCCTGACGTTGTCGTCCGGATCGTTTTCTCCCACCACCAGCAGGTCGCTCACCAATCTGCCGAACAGGTAAATCGCTGATACGTTAAGTATGCTTTCCCTGATCCCACTTGGCGGATTCTTCGCCATGTCAAAAACCTCCCTGTAATTCGCTGCCGCCTACGGATTTCTCAGAAGCATATAGCTCTCGCGATAACTCATCCGCGGGAGCCTTAAACGGTCGCGCGGCTGGACCGTGCGCCGCGACGGCAGGCGGTCGCGCCGCTTGGCTTCGAAGCGCGGGCCGGCATGCAAAATCCCGATGCCGCGACGTTCGAAATTGCGGCCGATGATGCCGGCGAAGCGTCCGCCGGTTTCGCGCCCGTCGACGGCGAGCATCGTCTCGGCCACGTCGCCATAGTCGAGGAAGTCGGGATCGAGCCCGAAGAGCGTCTCGGTCAGATAGACGCCGACGACGTCGCGCGCGTCGACCAGCGCCTCGACAAAGCCGCCGCTGTCGTCGGCATAGGCGCGGTCGAAGGCGTCCTGCAGTTCCGCAGACTCCGCACCGCCGAACTCGACCATCTCGGCAAGTTCCTCGACTTCCGGCGAGATCAGTCCGCGCTCGAGCAGGCTCTCGTGGAAGATGTCGGCCAGGATGTCGAAAATGGCACCGGTCAGGGGTTCGGAGAGGTCGTGCTCATTCTTGAAGCCATCGGCGAACTCATCCATCGTGCGGGTATTGTTGGCCGTGCGTATCTGGCGCTGGCCGGGAAATTCGGAGAAACGTGCGATGCGGTTCGACAGATAGAGGTTGCCGCGCGTCTCCTCGAGCACCTGGTCGATGACAGACGGGAAGTGCATGGCGGCAATCAGCGACACACAGTCGGAAAACGCCTCCTGAAAGCCCTCATATTCGGGAAACTCGGCGTCTGCTCTCGGCACGCCGAGCACGCTGTAGATGATAGCGTGGCCGACTTCGTGGGCGATAACATCGAAATCGAGCGTGAAGGGCAGCACGCGCCCGTCCGGCTCGAACTGGCTTCCAATCTCGAGAAAGCCATAACCGTACTGCGCGTTGTCCCAGTGCGGCAGGATCGAGATTTCCAGCTTCTCGAAACGCTCGCCGAAATGCCATTCGAGGGGCTGGCCGAGATAATTTTCCCAGACGTCGAGCGTGAAGCGGACGCAGCCGAACGCGTGCGCGGCTTCAAAACCCGGCATATCAGGGGTCAAATAGTCGAAATCGCCGTTTTCGTCCTGCACAGCGGGCGCAAGTTGCGGTCCGCTCCACTGCGGCAGATAGATGAACGGCGTGCCGAGCGGCGCGCGATTCATGCCGTAGGGCCATTTCTTGCCGACAGGCTCGATGACAAACATGCGGTCATCGGACGGGCCGGCGTCTACAGTCCCTTGCGGCGATGAAACCGTAACGATTTCGGGGACGGAACTAGCATCCCCAAATGGAGGCTGAACAAAAAGCCTGAATCGGGTGCCCACTAGCTCCCCCCGCAAATGTATTTTCGATATAATACATTCTACAGTTCATGGCGACAGGTTATTTTGCAATTGTAGTATTACAACCGAGAGTTATACCGATTTAAGAACTAACTATTATTCGACAATTCGACAAGATTGATGTAGCGCGGATGAGTTCTTATGGGGTCGAGATCGGAATCGTTCTCGAACCACAACTTCATCTCTACGCCAACCTGCGGCACCCAGGCTTCCAGCACGTCGATCGCCCGCTCTATCTCGCCAAGCTGCGAATAGGTGCAGGCTGCATTATACTGGATGTTGATGTCGTTCGGATCGGTGGCGAGTGAATGCGCCAACCATTCCAGCGCCTGGTCGCGCTCGCCGAGAAAGGCCAGCACGATCGCTCCGAGACAGGCGACGTTGGCGTTTTCCGGATGCAGCTTCAACTCCTCCTCGGCCTTGCGAATGCCTATGCGCGCATAGCTTTGGGCCTGTTCCTGCTGACCGAGCGAGCGAAATACGTTCACCAGCATGATCGGCGAGACGCAATCCGTGGGTTTGATTTCCAGGGCGCGCATGAAATGCCGCGCCGCGAGCTCGAACTGGCCTTCGGTAACGCAGAACTCTGCGAAATACCGGTTCGCCTCGTAGCAATCGGGATCGCGGACGAGCGCCTGCTCGAAGGCGGCAACCGCCTCGGTGCGGCGATCGCCGACCGCCAGCGCAAAGCCCTTGGTGGCGTAGGCTTCGGCGAGATTGGGATCGATCGTCAACGCCTTGTTGGTGTTCACCAGAATGTCCTCGAGCGGAATCTCTACGCCGTAGTGTGACCGCAAGCGCGAGTCGCAAACCGCTATGCCGGCATACGCGCGGGCATAGTTGGGGTCGAGTTCAATGGCTCTGGCGAAATTCTGCTTGGCCATCAGATGATTGGCCTTGGACGCGATGTGGTAATATTCCCGCCCCCGCAGATAGTGCGTGTAGGCTTCGACATTCTCCGTCGGGGCTTGCTCGATGGCTCTTTTCTCCTCCGGGAGGAGTTTTACCTTCAACTGCCCCACGATCGCCTTGGCGATCTCGTCCTGCACATCGAATATGTCGATGAGTTCCCGGTCGTAGCGGGCCGCCCAGAGATGGCCGTCGGTTGCTCCCTCGATCAATTCGGCGTTGATGCGGACCCGATTCCCGGACTTGCGGACGCTGCCTTCGACGATGTTGCCAACACCGAGTTCCCGGGCCACGCGCTCAACATTCTGTGCCTTGCCTTTGTAGGTAAAGACCGTATTGCGGCTGAGCACGAACAGACCCGACACATTCGACAGATCGGTTATGATGTCCTCGGTAATGCCGTCGCTGAAGAATTCCTGTTCGGGATCGTTGCTCAGATTGGCAAAAGGCAGGACCGCCAGGGATGGCTTGTCGGAACGCGCCCGTATCTGAATGGTCGCACTCTGGGATTCGCCAGCCGAAGCGATTTGGCCCCAATCGGCAAAATAGACGCGCACCGGACGGGCTACGTTCTTCACCGTCTTGTCGCCCTGGTCGGCAAACTCCACATCCAGCTTGCTGCCGATCTCGTGACGCACCGCCGCCGAACAAGCGATGCCGCCTGGAGTTGCGAGGCCTTGCAGCCGAACCGCCAGATTCACGCCATCGCCATGGAAGTCATCGCCGTCGACGATGACATCGCCGAGATTGATGCCCATGCGGAACTTGAAGTGCCGGTCCTCGGGAACGCCGGCGTTGCGCTCCAGCATGCCACGCTGGATCTCGATGGCGCAGCGGGCTGCGTTGAGCACACTGCCGAACTCGATCAGGAAGCCATCTCCCATCATCTTGAAGATGCGGCCGCCATGCTTGACGACGGTTGGATCGAAGAACTCGCGGCGGTGTTCGCGAAGGACGCCGAGCGTTTGCTCTTCGTTGGCGCCCATCAGCCGGCTGTAACCGACCACGTCCGCGGCCAAGATCGCTGCCAACCGACGCTCAACATGCTCCGTGGACATGTCGTCTCCTGAAATCGAGTAAGCTAGGCTACTCGATTCAACGGCTCACCGGCAACGACAATGGAACGGCACCTCCGGTGAAGACCGAAAGGCGCTCGCGGGCGTGACGCGGATGGCGCTATCCTGCTTTTTCGCGAAAGTTCACCGCTGATGGCCTTCTGCCGGAACCGGGCGTCCGGACTCCGCCAGCCGATGATGGTCAGGCCACCTTGTCCGGTATCGATCCGACATAGCGCGACTGAGGCCGCATCAACCGGCCGTTGATCTGCTGTTCACGCGCATGGGCAACCCAGCCGGACACGCGGCCGGTTGCGAAGACGCAACTGAATGCCTCGGCCGGGAAGCCGACCGCCTCAAGCAGCAGCGCGGTATAAAATTCGACATTGGTCTGGATCGAGCGGGACGGCTTGGCGACCCGCAGCACCTCGAGTGCCGTCTTCTCCACCATTTCGGCGAAAACCAGGCGATCGGCGCCATCGCCGCTTCGACCGAGCTGGCGGACCACCGACTTCAGGACATCGGCGCGCGGGTCGCGCACCCGGTAGATGCGGTGCCCGAATCCCATGATGCGCTCGCCGCGCGAAAGCTGGTCGCGCAACCATGTCGCGGCGTCGCCATGCGCGGCGATGGCGTCCAGCATCTCGATCACCGGGCCGGGCGCACCGCCATGCAGCGGGCCCTTCAGCGCACCGAGCCCCCCGAGCACGCTGGACGTTAGTCCGGCCTGCGTCGAGGCGACCACCCGGGTGGCGAAGGTCGAGGCGTTGAGGCCATGGTCGCAAACGGTCACCAGATAAGTGTCCAGCGCCTTCGCCAGTGCCGGCGATGCGGGCGCGCCCGTCAACATGCGCAGCATATCGGCGGCATGACCGAGGTTGGCGTCCGGCGCCATCGCCGGCTCGCCGCGCCGGGCGCGAAGCAGGGCCGGCGTCAGCACGGCGGGCGCCGCGACCAGCCGCAGCGCATCGTCCAGGCTTTCCCCGTCCGGCAGGATCGCCATGCCGGCGCGCATGCCGCCGTAGACATCGAGCGAAGACAGCGCGGGCAGCACCGGCTCAATTCGCCGGAACACCTCGGCGCGGGCTTCGCCGATCCTTGCGCCCAGTTCCTCGTCCGCCGGCAGGTTTTCGAAAAACCCGTCGAACAGCAGTGCGACGACGGCCGGATAATTCCAGTGCCCGGCCAGAGCCGGCAGCGAATGGCCGCGGATGGTCAGGTTGCCGCCAAGTCCGTCGACATCGGAGAGCACCGTCTCCGCCGCCACCACATCGTCCAATCCATTCGTCATCGACTTCGCTCCTTGACCGATATCGATCTGTAGATAAAGGTGACGAAAACATCGATCAATCTTGATCAAGAGAATCAATATGTCGACATGGATCAGCCGCGACGAGGCTTTGGCGAACCTCGGCGTGCGGCCGCAGACGCTTTATGCTTATGTCAGTCGCGGGCGCATCGGCATGCGGCCCGATCCGGCCGACCCCCGCCGCAGTCTTTACCGCGCCGACGACATCGCCCAGCTGACCACGCGCCGCGCCCGCGGCCGACGACCCTCGGCAATTGCCGAAAGCGCGATGACATGGGGCGAGCCGGCAATTGCCACGACGATTTCCACGATCATCCATGGCAAGCTCGTCTATCGCGGCGAGGATGCCTGCGTGCTGTCCGAACGCGCCACGCTCGAAGAAGCCGCCGGCGTTCTGTGGGCGCATCCGGAGCCGATACGGTTTGCTTCGCGATCGAACGAAACGCCGCGTGAAGGCGGCAAGGCAGAGGCGTTCTCGGTTCTTGCCGTGCTTGCGGCAAACGGCCAGGCGTCGCTGGGGCGAGGTGCTGCGCGGCTCCACGCCGACGCGACGGCGGCAATCGCCGCCCTCGCCGCCAGTTTCGGCGCCGCCGCCGGCACGGAACCAATCCATTTGCGCCTGGCGAAAGGCTGGTCGGTGAAAGGCGCCGGCGTGGATGCCATGCGTCGCGCCCTGGTCCTGCTTGCCGATCACGAACTGAATGCCTCGACCTTTGCGACCCGGGTCGCCGCGTCGACCGGCGCGCCGCTGGCCGCCTGCCTGCTCGCCGGCCTCTCGGCGCTTTCCGGTCCACGCCACTGCGGTGCGGCGGATGCAATCGTGCTGCTTCTGGACGATGCCGCGCGGCTGGGGCCTGAGCGGGCGGTCGAACGCTGGCTTGCGCACGACCGGCCTCTGCCGGGCTTCGGCCATCCGCTCTACCCGGACGGTGACCCACGCGCCACGACCCTGCTCGCGGCGATCGATACCGACGAGGCCGTGCAACGTCTCCAGGAGGCGGTGTTCACGGCGACGGGCAGGCGGCCCGACGTCGACTTTGCGCTGGTAGCGCTCACCCGCGCCTTCCGGCTGCCGTCGGACGCGCCGTTCCGGCTTTTCGCGCTCGGCCGCAGCGTCGGCTGGGCCGCGCACGCCATCGAACAATCCCAGACCGGAAACCTCATCCGTCCGCGTGCCCGTTACGAGGGTCCCCCGCTCGCCGGCGAAGGCTATTAAACGCATCCGTCCATCTCGGAACAGGTTGTGGGTTGGCGGCGTTGCTAGCCGACGCTATGTTCGACCGGCGCGAGAGGACCGACAATGCAGGAATTCATACTTTTCGCGGTCGTCGGCTTTCTCGCCCAGGCAGTGGACGGGGCTTTGGGCATGGCCTACGGCGTCATCTCCTCGACCACGCTGCTCGCGTTCGGCGTGCCGCCGGCCCACGCGTCGGCAGCCGTCCACGGCGCCGAAATGTTCACCACCGCAGCCTCCGGCTCGGCCCATCTCTACCACCGCAACATCGACTGGAAGCTGTTCTGGAGGCTGGCGCCGTTCGGCATCATCGGCGGCTGCCTGGGCGCCTATGTGCTGACCGGCATCGACGCCAGCGTGATGAAACCCGTCGTCACCACTTATCTGGCGCTGATCGGCGCGTGGCTGCTGTTCCGCTCCTTCCGCAAGATTCCCAGCAATCCGGTTCCGCGGGCCATCGTCGCGCCGCTTGGGTTGGGCGGCGGCTTCCTCGATGCCGCCGGCGGTGGCGGCTGGGGCCCGATCGTCACCACCGGCCTGCTCGGCGCCGGCGGCCAGGCACGCTTCGTCATCGGCACCGTCAACGCCAGCGAGTTCCTGATCACGCTATCCGTGTCGCTGACCTTCCTGATCGCGCTGCTCACAGGCCACTGGGAAGACGCCGGCGACCTGACAAAGAACCTCGCTGCCGTCGCCGGTCTCGTGGTCGGCGGCGTCTGCGCCGCACCGCTCGCCGGCCTGATGGTCCGGCGTCTCAGGGAAAAGGTGCTGCTCAGGCTAGTCGGCACACTGATCGTCCTGCTCGCCGGTTGGCAGACCGCCCAGTTGCTGGGCTGGGCCTGACGGCCTCTCGAAAAAAAGTCAAAAAAATGCGCATCCGCCGGAACCCTTTTGCCGGCAGCGCATTATTGTCCTGTTGAAAGCGTTTCAGACGGAGCAATCCAGAAGAAAAGCATTCGACAAAAAGGCGCCTCCCGCACTCCATAAAGGTGCGAGAGGCGCTTTTGTTTTGGGCCTTGGCGCCTGCATTTTCCAACAATTTCCGGACCGGAACCGAACCGCCCGCGGCCCGTTGTGCTGCGCAATGTCAGCGCAACAGGAGATGCGGTCATGGTGAACAAGGATCAGGTCAAGGGCGTCGCCAAGCAGGTGAAGGGCTCCGTCAAGGAGGCCGCCGGCAAGGCGACCGGCAACAAGCGGACACAGGCCGAAGGCACCGCCGAAAAGGTCGCCGGCAAGGTGCAGAAGGGTTATGGCGACGCCAAGGAGAAGATCAAGAAATCGCTCTGAGTGTTCCCATATTTTCGGCAAGGAAGCGGCTTTCGGGCCGCTTTTTTGTGTCTGCAGACGATCCGGTGCTTACCCTCCCAAGCTTCCATCATCGCGCACTGAAATATTCCTTGAAGGCGCATGCCTGCCTTTTCTCGGAACGTCCGCCAGCCTCGCGGGTTTAGCTGCATCTGAAATTCAAGGAGATAGCCATGCGCATTTATCTTTCAGCCGCTGTGGCGGGGCTTATGCTTGCCGGAGCCGGCGTTGCCGCGGCGCAGGATGTCGTCATCGTCCCCGAGCAGGAGACGGTCATTCGCGAATATGTCGTCAGGCACCCCGTCGATCCGATCGAAGTGCCGCCGGGCGTCGAGATCATCGACGGAACGGTCTTGCCCGAGACGGTCGAACTCTACCCGATCGACGAGCCCGACATGAACTATCGTTATGTGATCGTCGACGGCCGTACCGTCCTGGTCGAGCCGGAAACCCGGCGCATCGTACGCGTACTCGAGTAAATCGACTGCAATTTCCGCGAAAGCGCCGGGCAACCGGCGCTTTTTTGCATGTTCCGGCTTCAGGCGGCGCGCGGTGTTGCCGCGGCGACCATCGCCTCGAGCTCGCCGCCCACGGTGACAACCGGGGCAACGTCGCGATAGGCCCTGGCGATCAGCAGCGCCCCCTCGAACGAAGACTGAGTGAGCAACGCAAGGGCTTCCGCCCTCTTGTCCGGGATGCCGGCCTCCTCGAACGATCCCCGCAACAACCCGATCCATTCCTCGAAAGTACTCCGGCATAGATCGGCAAGATCGGCCACGTCGCTGGTGCCGTCGAGCACGATCGGCGCGATCGGACAGCCGAGCTGATAATCGGTCTCGCGCAGCAGCACCACGATGCCGTCGGCGAAGGCGCGCACTGCCGCGGCCGGAGTGGCCGCCGCTGCCAGCACGTCGCGCCGGTGTTTCGTCACCTTGTCCACCGCGGCACGGCTCGCTTCAATCACCAGCTGGTCCTTGCCGCCCGGGAAATGGAAATACAGCGAACCGCGCGGCGCGCCGCTCTCGCCCAGGATGTCGTTGAGCGAGGTGCCGTGATAGCCGCGCTGCTGCAGCAATCTGGCGGTGGTGTCGAGCATACGGGTGCGGGTGTCGGCGGCCATGGCGTCCTCTGTCAGAAGAATCTCTCTTAGCAGACTTGACCTAAATATGACAATCGGTCTACATAATATGTAGATCGGTCTATTTATTATAAGAGAGCGCCGTGCAAACCTATCGTCTGGAAAATCTCGGAAGCGTCGACGGCATCGTTCTGCGCGACGAGCCGGAGCCGCGCCCGCGACCCACGGAAATTGTCGTGCGCATCCGCGCTGCTTCGCTTAATCGCCGCGACGCGGCGATCCTCGCTGGAACCTATCCGTTGCCGTCGAAGCCGGGCATCGTGCCTGTCAGCGACGGCAGCGGCGAGGTCGTCGCCATCGGCGGCCGGGTAACCCGGTTCAAGGTCGGCGACCGCGTTACCGGCAGCTATTTTCCGCGCTGGCGCGACGGCCGTGTCGCAATCGATCTGATCGACCAGCTCGGCTGCACGCTCGACGGCATGCTTTGCGAATACGCCGTGCTCGACGAACAGTGGGCCGTCGGGGTGCCGGAACATCTCTCTTGGGAAGAAGCGGCGACGCTGACCTGCGCCGGTGTCACCGCCTGGAGCGCGCTCACTGGGCCGAATGCGGTGCAGCCCGGCCAGACCGTGCTGGTCCTCGGCACCGGCGGCGTTTCGCTGTTCGCCCTGCAGTTCGCAAAATTGATGGGCTGCCGCGTCGTCGCCGTCACCTCGCGCGCCGCCAAGGTCGCGAAACTCGTCGCTCTCGGCGCCGACCATGTCGTGGACTCGGCGGAAACCCCGCAATGGGCAGACGCGGTGCGCGATTTCACCGGCGGCAACGGCGCCGACCTCGTCGTCGAGACCACGGGACCGGAAACGATCGGCCAGTCGCTGGCGGCCTGCGCGCTCCACGGCCGGATCGTCCTGCTGATCACCACGCAGGGCCAAAAACAGGAACTCGTCCTGCCGGGACAAGCCTATGCGCGCAGCCTCGCCACCATCAGCCGCATCTTCGTCGGCAGCCGCGCCAGCCTCGAGGCGATGAACGGGGCAATCGCCACGCACCGGCTGCGGCCGGTCATCGACCGCGTCTTCGATTTCGCGGACGCGCGCGGCGCCTACCGCTACTTCAACCAGGGTGACGTCTTCGGAAAAGTCGTCATCCGGGGTGTCTGAAACAACCAGCAAGGAGAAAAATCATGACCATCCGCCACGCCAACGCAGAATGGCACGGAACTTTGAAGGAAGGTTCGGGCAGGCTCAGCCTCGGCAGCGGCGTCTTCGAAGGCGCCTATTCCTTTCCGTCCCGTTTCGAAGACGGACCCGGCACCAATCCGGAAGAACTGATCGCCGCCGCCCATGCCGGCTGCTTTTCGATGGCGCTCACCTTCATTCTGGGCAGCGCCGGCCACACGGCTGAGACCATCCGCACCACGGCCAGGGTTCATCTCGGGGCTACCGAAGCCGGCCCCACCATCACGCGCATCGACCTCGAGACGGAAGCCTCGGTTCCCGGCCTCGATGCGGCGGCCTTCGTCGCACACGCCGAGACGGCCAAGGCCACATGCCTGGTGTCGCGCGCTTTGGCCGTCTCCGACATCCGGCTTTCCGCAAGGCTGACCGCGGCCGCCTGACGCCACCATTCAGAGGAGGAGAAGAATCATGAACCAGGATTTCATCGCTCAGTCGGAAAAGACAGCTGCGATCCTGCAGCGCTTCAACGATGCCTTCCAGAACCACGACCCGTCGGCCCTGCCCGAACTCGTCGCCGAGGACTGCACCATCGAAAACACCGTGCCGGCGCCGGATGGTGCCCGTTATGTCGGGCGCGAGGCCTGCCTGGAACTCTGGCAAGGCATTGCCGGCGACCGGTCCGGCGGTTTCGATCTCGAAGAGATTTTTGCCGCCGGCGAGCGAGGGACGATCCGCTGGCGCTACCGGTATGACGGCGGCTCGATCCGTGGGGTCAATCTGATGCGCGTGCGCGACGGCCTGATTGTCGAGGCGATGGGCTATGTGAAGGGAGGGTAACCTGCCTTCCGCGGAGGGTGATCGCACGGATGTCGTCCCTTCCGCGTTCAGATGAAAGCAACCGCATGTGGGATTACCCCCACCCCCAACCCCTCCCCACAAGGGGGAGGGAGATTTTGCGGCAACGCATCCAGCACTCAACACTTGATGGTTTCAGCCGAAAGAACGTCTGTTTAGTCCCCTCCCCCTTGTGGGGAGGGGTAGGGGTGGGGGTATGAACCAAGAGCGAATTGCCAAAATCAGCGTATGCGATGCCCTGCTATCCATGGCAGAGGGCATGCAACCCCGTACGCGACGCTCCCAACTCACCGACCGCCGCCCCCGAGAAACCCCTCCCCACACACCCGTAACACCCCCGCATCCTGGGCGGTCTTGGCCATCGACATGGCGCCGGAATAGGTCGCTACGGCAAGTGCCGCGAACTGTTCCGGATCGGCGGCCGCGCCCTCGATCCCGCGCTCCCGGTCTCTGCGGGCTTTTTCCGAGATTACATCCCGCCATTTGGCGAAGATCCCGTCCATCGCCGCGCGCAACTCCGGATCGGCGAGCGACAGTTCGTGCGCGAGGTTGTTGAGCGGGCAGCCGCGCACGAAGCCCTGGGCATCGAGTTCGTCGGCGACCGCCACAAACACGTTGCGCACGCTGTCGCGGGCCGAGATCGCCGCCGCCACCGGGCGTATCCAGGTCTCTTCCACCGCCGCTGCGACCCGCTCCTCGATCACCGCGAGCGCGATCGCCTTCTTGGTGGGGAAATGATGGTGCAATGCGCCGCCGGTCACGCCCGCCGCCTTCATCAGGTCGCCGAGGCTGGTCGCATGGTAGCCCTTCTCCTGGAAGGCCGCCTCGGCGACATCCAGAATCTTCCGCCGCATGCCTTCCGGATTGTTGGTGCGGTTTTTTTGGGCTTTCGGCATTTGTGGCTCCCTCCCTTCCCTTGTGGAGAAGGCGCCTGAACGAAGTGAAGGCGGGGCAGCTTGACGGCCAGCCATCCCCAGGTACCGCACGCAGGTCACGTTCCCCACATGAAAGGGCAAATTCTCGATATCAAATACCACATTGACAAAACCGGACAACCGGTCTGTTAATAAAACAGGGTAACCGGTTTGTTTTGGAGAGGGTAATGACAGGACATCATCAGGCGCGCGATACCGACGCAGTGAGCGAACGATTTTCGTCTGTCGTGGAATTGCGCCAGTACACGCTGCATCCCGGCAGGCGCGACACGCTGATCGACATTTTCGACCACCATCTCGTCGAGAGCCTGGAAGAAACCGGCATGAAGGTCATCGGCCAGTTCCGCGATCTCGACCGGCCCGACTATTTCGTCTGGATGCGCGGTTTCGACGGCATGGAAGCGCGACGGCAATCGCTCGAAGCCTTCTACGACGGTCCTGTGTGGGCGAAGCACAAGGACACGGCCAATGCGACGATGATCGATTCCGACGACGTTCTGCTGCTCAAGCCGGCATGGCCGGAAGCGGGTTTCGACCTGGCTGGTGCGCGCCGGCCGTCCCCCAACGCAGCGGACTGCACGTCCGAGCGCATTCTTGTCGCTGCCATCCACCACATCCTGCCCGGGAAAGAGCAGGAATTCGCCGCGCTACATCGGCGCGAAGCCATGCCTCCGGCCGCCGGCCGGCTTATTGCTGCCTTCGTCAGCGAACACGCCGAAAACACGTTTCCCCGCCTGCCGGTTCGTGCGGACGAAAATGTCTTCGTCGCGCTGAGGACCTTCGACACTGTCGGGGAGCATGCCGCATCCACGGCGCGCCTCGCCGCCTCGCCGGAATGGCAGGCTTTTGCCGCTGGCGCCGGAAAACTCGAAACCAGGCCGGCCGAAACGCTCAGGCTGACCCCGACATCGAGATCGTTGCTGCCGGTATGATCCGTGCGGTCTTCACCTCCCCCTTGAGGGGAGGTCGGCCGCCGGGTGGGGTGCTTCGGCAATCACCCATGAGAAAGCTGCCCGCAAGGGTGTGGACAGAATCACCCTGATTCCAGCCCTCTTCCTTCTCCACCGAAGATTCTTTCGAACAATTTCAATGGCTTGTACGATTTCTGCGAAATTCGTCTGTCCACACCCTTCGCCGCCTCCCGCATAATGACCGTGTTGTTCTCTGTGGGGGTCTGGGTGGCCACCGGGTTGACCAGGGAGAACAGCGGCGTCGGGACTGGCCTCGCTCCGGGTGCGAGGCTGGGGGCGGTAATGCCTCCAAGGTTCCGGCCCTCGACGT
Source organism: Mesorhizobium sp. ZC-5 (assembly GCF_025753855.1). Classification (GTDB taxonomy): domain Bacteria; phylum Pseudomonadota; class Alphaproteobacteria; order Rhizobiales; family Rhizobiaceae; genus Neomesorhizobium. Next base: position 89,267 of record NZ_JAOWPT010000008.1, on the reverse strand, counting down.
ACGGTGAGCCTACGGCCCTCTGGCACAGGGCGAGCCGGGCGGGGCAGCAACGCCGGCGGTGCGCGTCTTTCGGGCATCGTTACTGAAAACAGCGCTGTCGGTCCGTCCGGCAGACGTGCACCGCCTCCCCCACACTTTTACACGGGAGGCACCACAGCCTCCCAATGGCCAGGCCGGCAAAAACCGGAGCGTGGCAACGGAGAGGCTTGGGCCGGGTTTCTTTCAACCGATTTGCACCCGGGCTGCCCGCAATCTCTGCTTGAAGCCCAGTATGCAACGCGATACGCCCTTGCCGACATTCGGAACCGGAGAGAACCCTTGAGCGCGCAGAAGACCAGAACCGAAACCGACACGTTCGGCCCGATCGAGGTGGCGGACGACCGCTACTGGGGCGCGCAGGCGCAGCGTTCGCTCGGCAACTTCAAGATAGGTTGGGAAAAGCAGCCGCAGTCGGTCGTCCGCGCTCTCGGCATCGTCAAGCGTGCGGCGGCGGAAGCCAACATGGAGCTCAAGCGCCTCGACCCGGCGCTCGGCAAGGCCATCGTCGATGCCGCGCAGGAGGTCATCGACGGCAAGCTCAACGACCATTTCCCGCTTGTCGTCTGGCAGACCGGTTCCGGCACGCAGTCCAACATGAACGCCAACGAGGTGATTTCGAACCGCGCCATTGAAACGCTCGGCGGCGTCATGGGCTCGAAGAATCCGGTGCATCCGAACGATCACGTCAACATGAGCCAGTCGTCGAACGACACCTATCCGACGGCCATGCACATCGCCTGCGCCGAGCGCATCGTGCACGACCTGCTGCCCGCGCTGAAGCATCTTCACGCCGCCCTCGATGCCAAGGCCAAAGCTTTCGATCACATCATCAAGATCGGCCGCACCCACACCCAGGACGCCACGCCGCTGACGCTCGGCCAGGAGTTTTCCGGCTATGCGGCGCAGGTCGCCTCGTCGGTCAAGCGCATCGACCTGACGCTGCCCGGGCTGATGGAACTGGCGCAGGGCGGCACCGCCGTCGGCACCGGCCTCAATGCTCCGGTCGGCTTCGCTGAAAAGGTCGCCGGCCGCATCGCGGCGATCACCGGCCTTGCCTTCACCACGGCGCCGAACAAGTTCGAGGCGCTCGCCGCGCACGATTCCATGGTGTTCTCGCACGGCGCGATCAACGCCGCGGCAGTCGCACTGTTCAAGATCGCCAACGACATCCGTTTCCTCGGCTCCGGCCCGCGCTCCGGTCTCGGTGAACTGAACCTTCCCGAAAACGAGCCCGGCTCCTCAATCATGCCCGGCAAGGTCAACCCGACCCAGTGCGAGGCGCTCACCCAGGTTTGCGTGCAGGTGTTCGGCAACAACGCCGCACTGACCTTCGCCGGCAGCCAGGGCCATTTCGAACTCAACGTCTACAACCCGCTGATGGCCTACAATTTCCTGCAGTCGGTGCAGTTGCTCTCCGATGCCGCCGTCTCGTTCACCGACAATTGCGTCGTCGGCATCGAGGCGCGGGAGGACAACATCAAGGCGGCGCTCGACCGCTCGCTGATGCTGGTCACCGCACTTGCCCCGACCATCGGCTACGACAACGCGGCCAAGATCGCCAAGACGGCGCACAAGAACGGCACGACGCTGAAAGAGGAAGCGTTGAAGACCGGTCTGGTCACGGAAGCCGACTACGACCGCATCGTGCGCCCGGAGGACATGACGCATCCGGGATAAATCGTGGAAAATGAAACTAATTGTGAACGAACTGTCGAAAAGAATACGGCTTCTGTGAACAGACGAAAGCCTCTATTCCGCGGTCACGAGAAACTTCACATCCGACCGACTTCCCAGGAGAGCACAAAATGTCGATCAGTTCCTCAACCACCGGTACAGATTCCGGCTCCGGCAGCGTCCTCATCCTTCTCGGACGCATCCTCTTGTCCATCATGTTCATCCTCGCCGGCTTCGGCAAGCTGACGGCGATCGGCGGCACCGCCGGTTATTTCGGCAGCCTCGGCCTGCCGCTCCCGAATGTCACCGCGGTCGTTGTCGGCCTCGTCGAACTGCTCGGCGGCCTTGCCGTTCTGGTCGGCTTCCAGACCCGCATTGCGGCGCTCGTGCTTGCCGTATTCACGCTTGCTGCAACCGCGGTCGCGCATCTCAACTTCGCCGACCAGATGCAGGTGCTGCTGCTGCAGAAGAACCTCTGCATCACCGGCGGCTTCCTCGTCCTTGCCGCCGTCGGCGCCGGCGCACTGTCGATCGACGCCAAGCGCGGCTGACACCTTCCACCTTTCATATCTGGAAACGGCCCGGAAGATTTCCGGGCCGTTTTCGTTTGAGTGGTATCTGCGAGAGAACGCGTGATGCGGAGTGACAACCGGCGATTGCGCTTGCATGCTGAGGTCCCCGGAAAGGAGAGAGCCATGTCCAGCGCTGTCATCGTCCTGGTCGGCCGCATCCTGCTTGCGGTCCTGTTCATCCTCGCAGGGTTCGGAAAGTTCACCGATATCGCCGGCACTGCCGGATATTTCGGCAGCCTGAACATCCCGGCGCCGACTGCCGTTGCGTGGCTCAATGCCATTTTCGAGACGGTCGCCGGGCTTTGCATCCTGGTCGGCTTCCAGACCCGCATGGCCGCGTATCTTCTGGCGGCGTTTTCGATCGTGGCGGGCTATCTCGGACATTACGGCCAGGGCGGCGAGGACGTCGTGTTGGTCACGATGCATTCGCAGGCCTTCATGAAGGACCTGGCGATAGCCGGCGGCTTCCTTGTCCTCGCCATTCACGGAGCGGGCAGCCTGTCGCTAGACGCACGGCGCGGCTGACGGCGTTATGCGGTGTTGGCGACAACCAGGCCGAGTTCGTCGACCATCTGGTCGCGCATGATGAATTTCTGCGGCTTGCCGGTGACGGTCATCGGAAGCTGGTCCTTGAAGCGGACATAGCGCGGCACCTTGTAGTGGGCGATCTGGCCCTGGCAGAACGCCTTTATCTCTTCCTCGCTCGCCTGCTCGCCGGGCAGCGTCACGATCCAGGCGCACAGCTCCTCGCCGTATTTCTGGTCCGGCACCCCGAAGACCTGAACCTCCTTGACCTTCGGATGCCGGTAGAGAAATTCCTCGACCTCGCGCGGATAGACGTTTTCGCCGCCCCGGATAACCATGTCCTTCACCCGGCCGACGATGTTGCAATAGCCTTCCGCGTCGATGACGCCGAGATCGCCGGTATGCATCCAGCCTTCGGCATCGATCGCCTCGGCAGTTTTTTCCTCGTCCTCCCAATAACCCTTCATCACCGAATAGCCGCGTGTGCAAAGTTCGCCGCGCTCGCCGACCGGCACGGTGTTGCCTTCCGCGTCGACGACCTTCACCTCGACATGCGGATGGATGCGGCCGACCGTCGACACGCGTTTTTCGAGTGGATCATCCACATGGCTCTGGAAGGAAACAGGGCTCGTTTCCGTCATCCCGTAGGCGATCGTCACCTGTTCCATGTGCATGAGCGAAACGACCTTCTTCATCACCTCGATCGGACACGGCGAACCCGCCATGATGCCGGTGCGCAGGCTCGACAGGTCGAAAGCTTTGAAGTCGGGACGGTCGAGCAGGGCGACGAACATCGTCGGCACGCCGTAGAGGCCGGTGCAGCGCTCGTTCTGCACCGCGCGCAACGTCGCGCCAGGATCGAAGCCCTCGCCGGGAAACACCATGACCGCGCCCTTCGACACGCAGCCCATCGTGCCCATCGACATGCCGAAACAGTGATAGAGCGGCACCGGAATGCAGAGGCGGTCCTGCGCGGTGAGCCTGATCGCGGCGGTGACGAGGTCGGCATTGTTGACGATGTTGGAATGCGTCAGCGTCGCGCCTTTCGGTGCCCCCGTGGTGCCGCTGGTGAACTGGATGTTGACGGCATCGTCCGGCCGCAGGCCTGCGGTTATGGTGTCCAGCCGCTGCCGCTCTTCGGCCCCGCCCATCGCCAGCACATCATCGAAATTGAACATGCCGGGCGTCTTGTCAGCGCCCATGCGGATGATCGTCTTGAGATGCGGGAATTTGGATGACGAAAGCTTGCCAGGCGCGCAGTCCGCAAGTTCCGGAGCCAGCGTATTCAGCATGTCGATGTAATCGGACGTCTTGAATTTCGCTGCGGTCACCAGTCCCTTGCAGCCGACCTTGTTCAAGGCATAGTCGAGTTCGGAAAGCCGGTAGGCTGGGTTGATGTTGACCAGCACGATGCCGATCCGCGCCGTGGCAAACTGGGTGACCAGCCACTCCCAGCGGTTCGGCGACCAGATGCCGACGCGGTCGCCTTTTTCGAAGCCGAACTTCAGCAGCGCCGCCGCGAGCGCATCGACGGCCTCGGCCAACTCGCGCCAGGAAAACCGCTTCTCCTGTTCGACGAACACCGCCGCGTCGCGGTCCCGGTACTGCGATGCCGTTTCGGCAAACAGTTGCGGGATCGTCTTGTTCAGGAGCGGAACCGAACGCTCGCCGGAGACATGCGACAGGCCGTCCCGCGGCGCGACGAACGTGTTGCCATGGCCGCGCTGGTTGCTTGCGCCTTCAACGGACTGATTGATCGCCACGGCTTCCTCCCAGAGCGTATCGCTGGCCGACCGGCAGCCTATCATGCGCCTTGCCCGCCGTGGACAAACTACCAGTGGCACTCGGGAGCGAAAATCCCTCCAAAGTACAGGCTTCAGGCCGAAGACACCGCCGTGCCGACAAGAGCGGCAATCTCGTCCAACAATGCCTCGTCACCAGGATCGCGACGGCGCAGCGACGAAACCAGGCAGGCTTGCGACTTCAGGATGACGCCGTCGTCGAGAACCTTCAGATGATTGGCGCGCAACGTCGAGCCGGTGGTGGTGATATCGACGATGACATCGGCCGAGCCCGCTGCCGGCGCACCTTCGGTAGCACCGAGACTTTCGACGATGCGGTAGACCTGGATGCCGTGCTTCTGCGAGAAGAACTGCTGGGTGAGCCGCCAGTATTTGGTGGCGATCCGCAACCGGCGGCCATGGCGCTGGCGGAAATCGGCGGCAACGTCGTCGAGATCGGCCATGGTGTCGACATCGAGCCAGACATCCGGCACCGCAACCACGACATCGGCGCGGCCGAAGCCGAGCCGCGCGAGGATCTCCGTGCGGGCTCCCCAGTCGGCGAGATTCTCCTTGAGCAGATCCTCGCCGGTGACGCCCAGATCGACGCTGCCCTGGCCGATCTCGTTGGCGATTTCGGAGGCTGACAGGAACGCCACCTCGATGCCGGCACGGCCTTCCATGCGGGCGCGGTATTTGCGGTCGTCGCCGGGCAGGCTGACCGGCAGGCCGGCACGCGAAAATATCTCCAGCGCCTGTTCCTTCAGCCGGCCTTTCGAGGGAAGCGCAAGAGTGATGGTCATTGCCCGCCCTCCCGCAATTCGCCGATGCGGTCGAGCCAGACGGAGAAGCCGACGCCGGGAATCGGTTTTTCCGCGCCGAGCAGCGTCAGCAGGCGGTCATAGCGGCCGCCGCCGACCAGCACCCGCTCGCTGCCCTCGGCGGTGATCTCAAAGACGAGGCCGGTGTAATAATCGAGCGGTCGGCCGAACGCAGCGTCATAGTGGATCGCGTCCATGGGGATACCGTTGGCGGCGATCCTTTCGGCGCGCGCGGCAAACCGCGACAGGGCGGCAGACAGAGACAGGCCGGCGCCCCTGGCGAAACTCTCCAGCGCGGCATGCGCGCCGTCGAGCGGCACGCGGATGGCGAGAAAGCGCTTCAGCGCGTCGAGCGCGGTGTCGGCCAGCCGCACGCTGCGCAGCTCGGTCTTCTGCAGCAGCCGCCGGGCGATTTCTTCCGGCGCGCGGCCGGCGGTCGGCGACAGGCCGGCAGCCTCCATCGCGCCTGAAATGTGCGCGGCAAGCGGCGCTTCGTCGCCCGCCATCACCAGCGCGGCGACGTCGTCATCGAGTGCCGCGATGCTGGCCGGATTGGCGAGATCGGCGAGAGCTGCAGTCAGCGCCTCGTGCGAACCGAAGGCGCGGGCAAGCCGCTTCTGCCAGCCGCGCGGCAGGCCGAGTGCTGCAAGGACAGCCTCGAAGATCGACTGATCGCCGAGCGTGACCGACAGCGAAAAACCGGGCAGCGTCTTTTGCAGCAGCGCAAACGCGTCGGCGATCGATCGCGCGTCGGCTGCCGCGATGTCGGTGTCGCCCAGATCCTCGATGCCGGCCTGGAAAAACTCGTTGCCGCCCTCGCGGCGCTGGCGGAAAACCTCGCCGAGATAGGAATAGCGGCGCGGCGTGCCGGATTGCGACTGGATGTGGTCGAGGCAGACCGGGATGGTGAATTCCGGGCGCAGGCAGAGCACAGCACCCGTCTCGCTTTCAGTCAGGAAAATGCGGCGGCGCAGGTCTTCACCCGCCATGTCGAGGAACGGGTCGGCCGGCTGGATCACCGGCACGTCGACCGGATCGGCGCTGCGTTCGGCGAACAGTGCCAGGATGTCGGGGGCGAAGGACGGGTAGCGGGAAGTCATGGGCGGGATGCTTTCTCCCCCCTCGAGGGGGAGATGGCTGCGCAGCAGCCAGAGGGGGTTGGCAAAGGCAGCGCGCGACGCAAAGGAACATCGAGCGCTGCCGCAGCAACCCCACCCGGCCGCTTCGCGGCCACCCTCCCCTCAAGGGGGAGGGAAAGCGCCGCGCCCGGCATCACCGCGCCCGGTCCTTTGCCTGAGCAGCAAGTATCTTCTGCACCTCGGCGACCAGGTCGCCTTCCGGCACGGTGACCTGGCCGGGGCGGCTTTCCTTGTATTCCTCGTGGCCGGCGATGCCTTGCGCCAGCCGCGCGCCCTCGATCAGGTCCTTGATCTGGACTTCGCTCTTCGCCCGCTCGTCGCCGCCCTGGATGACCGCGATGGGGCTGCCGCGGCGGTCGGCATATTTCATCTGCGCCTTCATGCCGGCGCCGCCGAGATACATTTCGGCGCGGATTTTTGCGGCGCGCAGGTCGGCGACCATCTTCTGGTAGCGGCCGAGGCTTTCGGTGTCTCGATCCATGACCAGCACGACGACCGGCGCGATCACGTCCGAGGTATCGAGCTTGCCGAGATTCTTCAGCGCCGTCATCAGGCGCGAGACGCCGATGGAAAAACCCGTCGCCGGCACCGGCTCGCTGCGGAAGCGCGACACCAGCCCGTCGTAACGGCCGCCGCCGCCGACCGAACCGAAACGCACGATCTTTCCCTCTTCGTTGGGTATTTCCGCGAGCAGTTCGGCCTCGAAAACCGGGCCGGTGTAATATTCGAGGCCGCGCACGACGGAGGGGCTGATTCTAACGCGCTTGGTGCCGTAACCGGAAGCCGAGAGAAGCGTTGCAATCTCTCTCAATTCCTGGAGGCCTTGCCTACCAATCTCTGTCGTTTCGAGAACCTCGCTCCATTCGTCCAGAACGAGCGAATTCAGCACCTTGGCTCGCGAACCATAGTTTGGAGAATCCAGTTCGTCGTCCACCGGTCGATCGCCGAGATGTTCAATGAACATGCTGTGCAGCCGCTCTTCACCAACAATGTCAAGCACGGTGGAAATCTGCTCGTCATCCAGCCCCGCACCCTTCGTAAAATCTCCCTCGCCTTCCTTGCCGCCGTCCCAGCGGCCAGGGCCGAGAAGCAAGCGCACCCCTTCCGGCCCGAATTTGTCCAGCTTGTCGATGGCCCTGAGCACAGTCAGCCGGCGACCGGCGTTCTCAGGCCCGCCAAGTCCGATGGCCTCCAGCACACCGTCCAGCACCTTGCGGTTGTTGACGCGGATAATGTAGTCGCCGCGCTTGATGCCGAGCGCCTCCATCACGTCGGCCATCATCATCGCCATCTCGGCGTCGGCGGCGACGCCCGGCGTGCCGATGGTGTCGGCGTCGAACTGCATGAACTGGCGGAAGCGGCCGGGGCCGGGCTTCTCGTTGCGGAACACCCAGCCGGAGCGGTAGCTGCGATAGGGTTTCGGCAGGCGCTCGAAGTTTTCCGCCACGTAGCGCGCCGTCGGCGCGGTCAGGTCGTAGCGCAGCGACAGCCATTGCTCGTCGTCATCCTGGAAGGAAAACACGCCCTCGTTGGGGCGGTCCTGGTCGGGCAGGAATTTGCCCAGCGCGTCGGTGTATTCGATCAGCGGCTGGTCGACGGGCTCGAAGCCGTAGAGTTCGAAGACCTCGCGGATCGTCGCCGTCATCTTCTCCATCGCGCGGATGTCTTCGGCCGAGCGGTCGACAAAGCCGCGCGGCTGGCGCGCCTTCATTTTTTCGGTTCTGTCGGCCATGTCGTGTTTTGCCGTTTCTTGCTGGATGCATGCCATTGTCGGTCGTCAAAACCGACAGGCGGGTCTCTAAACGATGGTGCCCGTACCGGCAAGGGTCGCGGGTTTGTCAGGGTGTGGTGTTGGACGGCTTCAGCCAAAGGATGCTCCTTTCACCGCTCGTACTCTACGGCGCCCCCCTCTGGCCTGCCGGCCATCTCCCCCACAGGTGGGGAGATCAGTCGCGTCGCCGGCTTCGCCCAATCTCAAACGCTGAAGGAAGAGCACCGCCGTTGATGACAGCCAATCTCCCCACCCGTGGGGGAGATGGCCGGCAGGCCAGAGGGGGGCGCCGTAGAGTACGGAGTTTCTCCGTTGCCACGTCCTGCTTTCGTAGTTCCCGGCCGCGTGAGCGCCGAATGAGCGAAGCATGTCGAGAATGACGGGCTCCTGAGGCGGCTCGCAAGCAACATCTCGTTAACCTTTTGACTCTTAAGCAAAAATCCTTGCTTTTGCCGCAAAGCCGCCGGAAATCCGTCGACAAGCAATGGTTTTTCAATCGTGCTGAAACATTCGTTTCGCCGCGCGACATCGGCCGGATACCGAATCCGGCGAGAAGCCCGCCTCCACGACGCCGAAAGCCAGAATCATGCGCACCCATGTCCGCGCCACCGCCACAGACTACGCAGACGCCACGGCGCTGCGCACCACCGTCACCCACGGCCCGGGCAACCGCAACCTGCCGGCGCCCGGACCGTTCAGCGCCGAAAAGACGAAGACCGCCGACAACGTGGTCGGCGGCGCGCTGATGACCGGGCTGCTCGTCATGTATCCCGTGCTGGCGATTATCGTCGTCGTTCTCGTCGGTCTCGCCCTGCCGGCGATGGCCGGCTGAGCCGAGCCTTTCAGCATCCGGCAGCGGGACTAGACCGGTCGCTTGAACGTTCCCCGATCCGCCTCGACCTCCGGACGGCAGAAGCAGCCTTCGAGATGGTCGTTGACCATGCCCATCGCCTGCATGAAGGCATAGACCGTGGTCGGGCCGACGAAGCTCCAGCCGCGCTTCTTCAGTTCCTTCGAAATTTGCGTCGAAACCGGCGTCGTCGGATTGGCCATGATCGTGGCGCGGTCGATGCGGGCGGGACGGTCCGCCGGCTTCGGCTCGAACTTCCAGAACCAGGCGGCGAGCGAGCCGAACTCGGCGATCATCTCCCGCGCCCGTTTCGCATTGTTGATGGTCGAGACGATCTTGCCGCGATGGCGGATGATGCCGGCATCGCCGAGCAGCCGCTCGACATCCCTGTCGGTGTATTTCGCCACCTTGTCGAAGTCGAAGCCGTCGAAGGCCGCGCGGAAATTCTCGCGCTTCTTGAGAATGGTGAACCAGGACAGGCCCGACTGGAAACCCTCGAGGCAGATTTTCTCGAACAGGCGGCGGTCGTCGGAAACCGGGCGTCCCCATTCCTTGTCGTGATAGCGCCGGTAAAGCTCGTCGCCGCCATGCCACGCGCAGCGCCGCATGCCGTCGTCGCCTGTCATCAATCCGGTGTTTTCGTCGCTCATGGCCGCTCATCCTCGATCGTTAACGGGCGCGCCACCCGATTCACGATGGCTTTACCAGATTCCTGAACCAGGCAGTAACCACACGAAAAGCTTTACCGACAACTCCGCCTTTTAAGCATCGCGATTCACTTTTCAGTTGCTGTCGCCAGACAACCATTCCCGCCAGTTCAGGCGACGAAAGTAGAGAGTGCGTCCATGAAGGCGAAGTTCTTGATTCTGGGTGCGGCGGCGTTTCTGGCCATTGCAACAGGCCCGACTGCAGCCAACGACCGTTACGGCAACCGGCCGCCGGTGATGGTGAGCCCCGACCTTTCCGCGCCGTGGGTGATGCAGCTGCGCGGCAACAAACAGGCGCGCCAGCGCCAGCCGCAGGTTCGGGAGCGGCAACCACAGGTTCGATACCGCCAGCAGCCGGTGCAATACGGCCAGCCAGGGCAGGTAAGGGTGATGGCGCAGCCGACGCTGCGCGAGGTGCGGCGCACCTACCGGCAGCGGCCGCCCTCGCCTTTCCGCACCGCCGGCATCCCGGCGCCGGTCAGGCGGGAAGTGCATCCGCAGATCAATCCGATGTACCTGCCGCAGGACGTCGCCTATGCCGGCAAGGAGAAGGCCGGCACGATCGTCATCGATACGACGCAGAATTTCCTCTACCTGGTGAAGCCGGGCGGCGAGGCACGGCGTTACGGCGTTGGCACCGGCAAGCCCGGCTTCGAATGGGCAGGCACCCACAAGATCACGCAAAAGCGCGAATGGCCCGACTGGCGGCCGCCGGCCGAAATGATCGTGCGCGAACGCGCCAAGGGCCGGGTGCTTCCGGCCCACATGGAAGGCGGCCCAGCCAATCCGCTCGGCGCACGCGCGCTCTATCTCGGCTCGACGCTCTATCGCATCCACGGCACCAACCAGCCGTGGACGATCGGCGGCGCCGTGTCTTCGGGCTGCATCCGCATGCGCAACGAGGACGTCGTCGACCTCTACGAACGTGTCGGGGTCGGCACCAAGGTCGTGGTGATGTAGGATTTCGAGGGAAAGCCTGGGCGTGGGGACGGTTCAGGCGGGGCGGGGCGACAAAAAACAAGCGCACCGCCCCACATTCTTCCCGAAGGGTGGCCGGGTGCAAATGCGCCTTTCCGACATGGAGCCAGGCTCAGGTACCCGGTTAGCGTGGCATAAAAATCACTGCCGCGATTTGATGTCGAAAGCACGCGATACGGCGCTGGCTTTCCGCGATACCTGCGCCTAGAAGGGCGCCGCTTCGGGGCCTGCAACCAAACCCTTTCAAACATCGTTTCTTCGAAGCGAAACCTAATCGTAACCGTGTTTGTGCCAGAAGTTCAGGAAGCCGAAACCGAGATGACCCCCTTGCGAGCCACGTTCCTGTCCTTCTTCATGCTTTTCGCCATCACGGCCTGGGGCGTTGCGATCTATACCGCCGACGCAGCGACCGGCCATGCCGTCGTCGACGGCTACGGCGTCACCGCGCTAACCCGCTGATTATCCGGCGACCGCCAGGATCGCCTTTTCCGCGCCGTCGATGACCAGTGCCGACAGGCGGCCGGACCTGAACGCGCCGGTGTCGACATTGACCCGGTTCGCCATCACCTCGACATCCGCCTCCGGCGTGTGGCCGTGCACGATAACTTTGGGGTGCAGGCCGGGATAATTCAGGAAATCGCCGCGTATCCAGATCAGGTCGTCCGGATCCTGATCCTCCAGCGGGCGACCCGGCCTGATGCCGGCATGGCAGAAGAAGAAATCGCCGAATTCCAGGTGGCGCTGCAGACGGCGATAGAAGGCAAAGTGACTGTCCGGCACTGCGTCCAGCAGCGCGGCGTGGCCGTCGCGCAAGGTTTCCGGCGTCCAGAAATCGATGTCGACGCCATAAGATCTCGCCGTTTCCCTGCCGCCATTGTGGGCAAACAGGCCGTCGGCACTCGGGCGGGCGAGAAATTCGAGGAAGCCGATGTCGTGATTGCCGGCAATCGCCAGCATGCGGCTGTCAGCCTTGCAGGCGGCAATCAGGAAGTCGGCGACACCCTTCGAATCCGGGCCGCGGTCGACATAGTCGCCAAGGTGGATGACGCGCCAGTCGCGTCCTGGATGCTGCGCCAGGTCGCGAGCGATCGTCTCGTGCATTTTTTGCAGCAGGTCGAGGCGGCCGTGCACGTCGCCGATCGCATAGATGCGGATACCGTCCGGGCCTTTGGCGTCCAGGTAGTGAATTCCCGAGCCTGTCACGCTCTATCCACGGGTTCTCTCACCACGGTTCGATACAGCAATTCCGGACCGACGTCCTGGATATTGCGCTTGCCGCAAAGCGCCATGGTCATGTCGAGTTCCTTGCGGATGATCTCCAGCGCCAGCGTCACACCGGGCTTGCCGAGCGCGCCGAGGCCGTAGAGGAACGGCCGGCCGATATAGGTACCCTTGGCGCCGAGGCACAGCGCCTTCAGCACATCCTGGCCGGAGCGGATGCCGCCATCGAGATGAACTTCGACCTTGCCATCGACCGCCTCGACGATCTCCGGCAGCACCGAGATCGTCGAGGGCGCCCCATCGAGCTGGCGGCCGCCATGGTTGGAGACGATGATCGCGTCGGCCCCGGTATCGAGCGCCTTGACCGCGTCTTCCTTGTCGAGAATGCCTTTCAGGATCAGCTTGCCGCCCCAGCGCTTCTTGATCCACTCGACGTCGGCCCAGGAGAGTTTCTGGTCGAACTGCTCGTTGGTCCAGGATGACAGCGAGGCCAGATCGCCGACCCCCTTGGCGTGGCCGACGATGTTGCCGAAGCTGCGGCGTTTGGTGCCGAGGATACCTCGCCACCAGCGCGGACGCCTGCCGATGTCGATGATGTTCGCCAGGGTCATCTTCGGCGGCGCGGACAGACCGTTGCGCAGGTCCTTGTGGCGTTGCGCCAGCATCTGCAGGTCGAGGGTGAGCACCAGCGCCGAACATTTCGCCGCCTTGGCGCGGTCGATCAGATTGTGGACGAAATCCCTGTCGCGCATGACGTAAAGCTGGAACCAGAACGGCTTCTTGGTCACCGACGCCACATCCTCGATCGAGCAGATGCTCATCGTCGACAGCGTGAACGGCACGCCGAATTCCTCGGCGGCCTGGGCGGCCAGCATCTCGCCGTCGGCGTGCTGCATACCGGTGCTGCCGGTCGGCGCCAGCGCCACCGGCATCGACACTTTTTCGCCGATCATGGTGGATTCCAGCGAGCGGTTGTCCATGTCGACCAGCACCCGCTGGCGCAGCTTGATCTTGGCGAAATCCGCTTCGTTGGCGCGATAGGTGCTCTCCGTCCACGCACCCGAATCGGCGTAGTCGAAGAACATCCTGGGCACGCGGCGGCGTGCCAGTTCTTTCAGGTCGTTGATTTCCAGAATAGCGCTCATCATTTCCTCGGTCGTTCAAAATTCCTGCCGGACATGACGCCGGCGCTGAAAAGTCGTCAGTTGTCCGGTTCGAGCCGGGATGGCGCCGTGCGCTGCCTCAGCCTGAGCCGCGACACGCGCTGCCAGTCGCCGGTGCGTTCGGCCTCGGTCATCGCCTGCGTGACGAAGTCGATATGCGCCATTGCCGCGCTGCGGGCGCCTTGCGGATCGCCCTCCGTCACCGCCTTGTGGATCGCCAGATGCTGTTCGAGCAGCCGGTCGCGCGCGCCGGGCAGGTTGTAGACCAGCAACCGGTTGTGGAAGACGCCGTCGGAAAGCAGCCTGTAGCAGGAGCGCAGCGTGTGCAGGAGGATGATGTTGTGGGCGCATTCGCCGATGGCGCTGTGAAACTCGACGTCGATCGCCGCTTCTTCCTCGAAGTCGCCGCCCTGATGCGCCGCCTGCATGCGCCGCACGATCTGGCCAAGCATGGCGCGATCGTCCGCGGTGGCGCGACGCGCCGCATATTCGGCGGCGATCGCCTCGATCTCGCGGCGGTATTCCATGTAGTCCGCCGCCGCTTTCGGGTGCGTGGCGACGAGGTCCATCACGGGTTTCGAAAAGACCTGGCCGATGACGTCGGCGACGAAAGTGCCGCCGCCGTGGCGCGACACCAGCAGCCCGCGCGCTTCCAGCGCCTTCAGCGCATCGCGCAGGATCGGCCGCGACACTTCGAACTGCGGCGCGAGTTCGCGCTCGCCCGGCAGCCGGTCGCCGACACGCAACACACCCTCGAGAATGAGGCTCTCGATCTGCTGCACTACTTCGTCGGCGGTGCGCGAATGCTCTATCCTGGAGAAGATCTCGCCCAATGCGGGCCTCCGGCGGGGCTGAATTGTCGTCAGCTTAGGAGCAAGCCGGGCAACTGGTCAAATTATTTATCCAATTTCGTCCGAACACTTCAATGGTATCTATATTGCAACGCAACATGAATTATGCTGCACTGCGACAACACTGCCCGATGCGCAAGGAAACCGAATGGCTTATTGGTTTCGCCACGACAGCGGAGCGCCAGGCGATGAATGACAAGGCGGCAAGGTCCGAACAAGGCGAGCGGCAGGCGGGTACCGTACTTGGCATGCCCTCGCATGAGGCGATGCCGGCGGCGATCGGCGAGGTTCATGCTCGCCCGTCACCGCTGATCGAAGCACCACGGCTGTTGCTGCAACTTTCATTCATGACCGAAAGCGGCTCGGTCGACCAGGCGGCGCTTGCCGACCTGTCCCGCCGCCTGGGCATCGCCGCGCCCGACCGGCATGCCCGCCACCACGCCATGAAGTGGGGCAAGGGCTCGCTGTCGTGGGAACGCCACACCGAGTTCTCGACCTATCTCTGGGATTGCCCGGCCGATGCCCGCACCGGCAGGCCGCTCGACGATTCGCCGTTCGGCAACGGTTTCAGCCCGCCCGGCAAGGTGATTTCGGGGGTGAAGCTCGAGATCCGCAAATGGACGCCGCAGAACGAACGGCTGATAGCCGGGTTCGATGCGGCCAGCCTTTGCTATTCGCTGGTCGAAAACGGCAAGGCTGCGGCGGTGACCGATTTCCGCCAGGATGGCGATGGCCTGACCCGCATCCTGATCCTCGACGGCGGCCTTTCGCCGGCCCGCACCGGCGCGCTGTCGCAGCGGCTGATAGAGATCGAGACCTACCGCACCCTTGCCATGCTCGGTCTGCCGCTTGCGCAGTCGCTGTCGCCGCGCATGCGCCGCATCGAGGACCGACTGGCGGCGCTGACCGGCGAGATGCGCGCCACCGACCACCGCGACAGCCAGGAATTGCTGGCAGAACTCACCGACCTCGCAGCCGAGCTGGAAGCCGACGCGGCGGCAAGCCTTTACCGCTTCGGCGCCAGCCGCGCCTATCACGGCATCGTCGAGGAACGCCTGGAGGCGCTGGGCGAGGCTGCCGTGCCCGGTTATGATACCTGGAGCGCCTTCCTGCAGCGCCGCGTCGCGCCGGCCATGCGCACCTGCCGCTCAATCGAAGCCCGCCAGGACAGCCTGTCCGAGAAGCTCGCCCGCGCCGCAACCTTGCTGCGCACCTGGGTCGATGTCGATGTGGAGCGGCAGAACCGCGACGTGCTTGCCTCGATGAACAACCGTGCCCGCCTGCAGCTGCGCCTGCAGCAGACGGTCGAGGGCCTGTCGGTGGCTGCCGTCTCCTATTATGTCGTCGGCCTGATCGGCTATCTCGCCAAGGGCTCCGCGATCTTCGGCGAGCCGGTCAAACCCGAGCTCGTCACCGCGGTTTCGGTGCCCTTCGTCGTCCTCGCGATCTGGTGGCTGGTCCGCCGCATCCGCCATTCCCATAGCGACGAAACCGGCAAATAGGCGCTTGCCCGAAGGTCGCACTTGCGCCAAGGTGCATGACTGGTAAATGAATTTTACCACTCGATGCAGGGAACTGGCGCGCCATGTCCGGATTGACCATGCCCAAGCCCGATGCGGCGACGCTTGCGCGCCGTGCCGAGATCGTCACCGACATGAAGATCATCGTGCCAGGTGAAGGCGTCGTCGACGCGGAAAACTCGATGCGGGTTTTCGAGAGCGACGGGCTGACGGCATACCGCCAACTGCCGCTGGTCGTCGTGCTGCCGGAAACCGTGAAGCAGGTTTCGCGCATCCTGAAATATTGCAACGAGCGCAGCATCAAGGTGGTGCCGCGCGGCTCCGGCACCTCGCTCTCTGGCGGCGCACTGCCGCTGGAAGACGCGGTGCTACTGGTGATGAGCCGCTTCAACCGCATCCTCGACATCGATTTCGACAACCGGGCCGCGGTGGTGCAGCCCGGCGTCACCAATCTCGGCATCACCACCGCCGTCGAGCAGGAGGGCTTCTATTACGCCCCTGATCCATCCTCCCAGATCGCCTGCTCGATCGGCGGCAATGTCGCGGAAAACTCCGGCGGGGTGCACTGCCTGAAATACGGGCTGACGGCGAACAACGTGCTCGGCATAGAAATGGTGCTGATGGACGGCGAGGTGGTGCGCCTCGGCGGCAAGCACCTGGACAGCGAAGGCTACGACCTGCTCGGCGTGATGACAGGGTCGGAAGGGCTGCTCGGCGTCGTCACCGAGGTGACGGTGCGCATCCTGCAACGGCCGGAAACCGCGCGGGCATTGCTGATTGGCTTTCCGTCCAGCGAAGAGGCGGGCCAATGCGTCGCCGACATCATCGGCGCCGGCATTATCCCGGGCGGCATGGAAATGATGGACCGGCCGGCAATCCACGCGGCCGAGGATTTCGTCCACGCGGGCTACCCGCTGGAGTGCGAGGCGCTGCTGATTGTCGAACTCGACGGCTGCGGCGACGAGGTCGACCACCTGATCGGCGCAGTCGAGGCCATCGCACTGCAGAACGGCTCGACCACCTGCCGTGTTTCGCAATCCGAACAGGAAAGGCTCGCCTTCTGGGCCGGGCGCAAGGCGGCATTTCCGGCGGTCGGCCGCATCTCGCCGGATTATTACTGCATGGACGGCACCATCCCGCGCAAGCAACTGCCGAAAGTCCTGCACGGCATGCGCGAACTGTCGGAAAAGTACGGGCTGCGCGTTGCCAACGTCTTCCACGCCGGCGACGGCAACCTGCATCCGCTGATCCTTTACGACGCCAATGTGCCGGGCGAACTCGAAAAGGCGGAGGAATTCGGCTCCGATATCCTGCGGCTCTGCGTCAAGGTCGGCGGCGTGCTCACCGGCGAGCATGGCGTCGGCGTCGAGAAACGCGACCTGATGCCGGAAATGTTCAACGAGATCGATCTCGACCAGCAGATGCGGGTGAAGTGCGCCTTCGACCCGCAACACCTGCTCAATCCTGGAAAGGTGTTTCCACAGCTTCGCCGCTGCGCCGAACTCGGCCGCATGCATATCCACCAGGGCAAGCTGCCATTCCCGGACATTCCGAGGTTTTGACGGGATGCTGTTCAGGTGGGAAACCCTCGACGGTATCGCACGTGGCGACGTCACGCTGGCTTTCCGGCGCTGGAAACGGCCGACGGTGAAGGCTGGCGGCCGCGTGCGTACCGCGGCCGGCGTCGTGCGCATCGGCGCGATCGAGACGATCGACGCTGCCGGTCTGACCGAGATCGATGCGCTAGCCGCGGGCTTCGCAAACCTGGCCGCGCTGCAAAAAATGCTCGGGCCGGAAAACGGCGATCCTGTGTATCGTATCGAACTCACCGGCATCGAAGCAGACGAACGGGCGGCGAAGCGGGAGGCGGCGGAACCTTCCGATGGCGAATGGCGCGACATCGAGGCGCGGTTCGCGCGCTGGGAAAAATCCACGCCCGGCTATTTTCCGGCGATCCTGCGCCTGATTAGCGAACACCCCGCCATTGCCGCGGCGACACTGGCGGCAGCGCTCGATGTCGAGAAGCTGAAGTTCAAGCAGGACGTGCGCAAGCTGAAGGAACTCGGGCTGACGGAAAGCCTCGAGGTTGGATACCGGCTGTCGGCGAGGGGTAAGGTGGTGTTGAAGCGGGTGGGCAAGGATCAATGACAAACGGCCGAGCCCTACGTTGCCCCCCTCTGTCCTGCCGGACATCTCCCCCACACGGGGGGAGATTGGCAGCGTCAACGCGGGTCCTCCTTCGGCAGCCCTTTGCGAAAACGGTGGCACAGCCAATCTCCCCCCGTGTGGGGGAGATGTCCGGCAGGACAGAGGGGGGCGCGAAGGAACGCGACCTCCTCTCAAGAGCCCTTCACCCATGACGACCTTCACGCCCACCTCCGCCGCCGAAACCCTCTCCGCCGTCCAGTGGGCGCTGGCGGAGGAGCAGCCACTGGAAATCGTCGGCCATGGCTCCAAGCGCGGCATCGGCCTTCCCGTGCAGGCGGCGCATACGCTCGATCTCTCCGGCCTGTCGGGCGTCACGCTCTACGAGCCGGAAGAGCTGGTGCTGTCGGCGAAAGCAGGCACACCGCTGGCCGAGATCGAGAGGCTGCTTGCCGACAACAAGCAGCAATTCGCGTTCGAGCCGATGGATTACGGCCCCCTGCTCGGCGGCGTAGCCGGGCGCGGCACCATCGGTGGCGTGCTCGCCGCCAATCTTTCGGGTCCGCGCCGGCTGAAAGCGGGGGCCGCGCGCGACCACATCCTCGGCATCGAGGCGGTATCCGGGCGCGGCGAGGCGTTCAAGTCCGGCGGCCGCGTGGTGAAGAACGTCACCGGCTACGATCTTTCCAAGGCGCTGGCCGGCTCGTGGGGCACGCTTGCGGCGCTGACCACCGTGACCTTCAAGGTGTTGCCGGCCGCCGAGACCGAGACCACGCTTGCGCTGCGCGGACTGATGGACGACGCGGCGGCATCGGCCATGGCGCTGGCGCTTGGTTCCAGCGCCGAAGTCGCGAGCGCGGCGCACCTGCCGGAAAACATCGCCGGTCGGGTTCTGGATGGCGCCTTCGCGGGCAGCCCGGCGACCCTGCTGCGCCTCGAAGGTTTCGGGCCATCCGTCGCCTACCGCCTGGCCAAACTGAAGGACCTGCTCAAGGCTGCACCCGGGCTGGAGGAGATCGGCGCCGATGCGTCACGCAACCTCTGGCGCGAGATCCGCGACTGCGCACCGTTCGCCGACGGCAGCGAGCGGCCGGTGTGGCGCGTGTCGATGGCACCGTCGCAGGGACACAGGATGGTGTCAGCGCTGCGCATGGAGGCAGGGGCCGACGCCTTCTACGATTGGCAGGGCGGCCTGATCTGGCTGCGCATGGAGAGCGATCCGGAAGCCGAGACGGTGCGCCGGCTGGTGAAAAATCTCGGCGGCGGCCATGCGACGCTGGTGCGCGCCGGCCTGCAATGGCGCGCCGCGACGCCGGTGTTCGAGCCGCAGCCGCCGGCCCTGGCGGCGCTTTCGGCGCGGCTGAAGAACGAGTTCGATCCGAAGGGGATCCTCAACCCCGGGCGGATGGCGGCAGGTGCGGACGAAGCGTCCCAGGTTCAGACCCAGGAGCGGTAGATGCAGACCAATTTTACGCTGGCGCAGCTTGCCGATCCGCACTTCGCGGAATCGGAAAAGATCCTGCGCAACTGCGTGCATTGCGGGTTCTGCACCGCGACCTGCCCGACCTATGTAACGCTCGGCAACGAGCTGGATTCGCCGCGTGGAAGAATCTACCTGATCAAGGACATGCTGGAGAACGGCCGCCCGGCTGACGAGCAGATCGTCACCCATATCGACCGCTGCTTGTCCTGTCTCGCCTGCATGACCACCTGCCCTTCGGGCGTCAACTACATGCACCTGGTCGACCACGCTCGGGCCCACATCGAAAAGACCTACAAGCGGCCGGTCGTCAACCGGCTGACGCGCGGCGTGCTCGCTATGGTGCTGCCCTATCCCGCCCGCTTTCGCGCGGCGCTGAAACTGGCGGCGCTCGGCCGGCCTTTCGCCGGCCTGCTTCGATCGATCAAGCCATTGAAGCCGCTGGCAGCGATGCTGGCGCTGGCGCCGGCTTCGGTGCCACCGAAGTCACCCATGGCATTGCCGGCGGTTTATCCAGCGGCAGCAGGCGGGCGCGAAAAGAAACGCGTCGCCATCCTCACCGGCTGCGCGCAGCCGGTGCTGGAGCCCGGCATCAACGAGGCGGCGATCCGGCTCATGACCCGGCTCGGCGTCGAGGTGGTGGTGCCAGAAGGCGAAGGCTGTTGCGGCGCGCTGGTGCATCACATGGGACGCGAGGAGGCCGCCCTGCATTCGGCGCGGCAGAACGTCGACACCTGGACGCGCGAAATCGACGGTGGAGGCCTAGACGCCATCGTGATCACCGCGTCGGGCTGCGGCACCACCATCAAGGATTACGGCTTCATGCTGCGGCTCGACCCGGCCTATGCCGAGAAGGCAGCGCGGGTGTCGGCGCGGGCCAAGGACGTGACCGAGTTCCTGGCGACACTCGACCTGCCGGAACCGGCCGAAAAGTCCGGCCTTGCGGTCGCCTATCATTCCGCCTGTTCCATGCAGCACGGCCAGAAGATCATCCGCCAGCCGAAGGAGTTGCTGGCCAAGGCCGGATTCACGGTGCGCGAGCCGCGCGAGGGTCACCTCTGCTGCGGCTCGGCCGGCACCTATAACATCATGCAGCCGGAGATTTCGGCGAAACTGCGCGACCGCAAGGTGAAGAACCTCGCCGCCACAGGCGCCGATCTCGTTGCCACCGGCAACATCGGCTGCATCACGCAGATCGCCGACCGAGCCGGCATGCCGATCGTGCATACGGTCGAACTGCTCGATTGGGCTTATGGCGGGCCGAAGCCGAAAGGGATTGCCGGCAAGAGGACGCTGGTGGCCGCGGAGTAAACGGCCGGAACGATCAGGCCGGGCGAACCGCCCTCACCCATGCGCGGGCGATCTCCATCCCGGTGGCGTCGGCAAGCGGCCCGTGGCGCGCCGCTTCGTCCTCGAAACGGGCGATCCAGTCTGGATTGCGGGCAGCGATGATCGGCGCGAAGGCCTCGTTCCAGCCGCGAACCAGCTTGCGGTCGGCCTCGAAATGGAACTGGATGGCATAGCCTGCACGGCCCACCCTGAAAGCCTGGTTGGCGGCCACCGCACTGCCGGCCAGCCGCACCGCGCCGTCGGGCAGGCTGAACGTGTCGTCGTGCCACTGGAAAACGGGGAATTCCCCGGCGAGGCGTCCGAGCACGGGATCGCCGGCGGCCTCGGCAGTCAACGCAACCTGATGCCAGCCGAACTCGCGGGCGCCGCCGACCTGGTTCTTTCCGCCATAGGCGCGCGCCAGCAACTGGCTGCCGAGACAGATACCGAGAACCGCCTTGTCGGCATCGACGAAGCCCCGCATCAGGTCGAGCAGGGCGGGAAAATACGGGTAGTTGGCGTCGTCGAGGGCGTTCTGGCCACCGCCGAGCACGATCAGCGCGTCATGCTCCCCGGCGTTTTCGGGGAAAGCTTCGCCGCGATGCGCGTTGCGGATATCTATTTCGGCGCCGGCTTCGTCGAGTGCGGCACCGACCTGGCCAAGCCCGGTATCGTCATAGTTCTGGACAACGAGAACCCGCATGACACTCCTGACATGAAATGAACGCCGGGAGCAGTATCATGAAGCCTGTTTTCCAGCCAACAAGGAAACTTTATGCCACTTCAGAACCGTGTCGACCCCTTCGGGCAGATCCATGCCGTGGCGGAGCGCGGCATGTTCACCGGCAACCGCGGCATCATCCACGACCCCGAAACCAGGACCCTCTTGAAAAAGCGCTGGGCTCTGCAAGCCTGGATCATCTGCGTCTGCGAATTCAAGGGCAGGAAGCGGGAACCGATGGGGCGCAACCGGCCCGGCGGCCCCAATGGGATCGGCAAACCCGGCTGGACGGAACTCTTCTTCATGGACGAGGTGACGGCGCTCGCCGCCGGGCACCGGCCCTGCTTCTTCTGCCAGCGCGAGCGCGCCAGGGATTTCGTGGCGCGGTTCGGTGAGGCGTTCGGTATAACCGAGCCACGGGCTCCGGCGATCGACAAGCGGCTGCACAAGGAACGCTGGGCATCGGGCGGCAAGCGCAAGGCCTTGACCCTCGACGAACTCGCCGGGTTGCCCGATGGCGCGATGATTGCGTCAGGCGGCCAGCCTTACGCGTTGAAAGGCGGCCGCCTGTTGCCCTGGAGCTTCCGGGGTTATGGGTTGCCTGTGGCGACAGCACAGCTTGACGCTGCATTGCTGGCGCTCATCACGGCGCCAACAACGATCGCGACACTTGTCTCGGGATATGCGCCGGTATGGCATCCGACGGCCGCCGACTAGCAGCGACGCGGGCAGACGGTCCGCCCCGTTGGTATTGTTTGTAGAATCGCAAGACGGCTTCGATGTAGGTGGAGGGGATCGTCATAACGACCTTGTCGCGACGTCCCACGACCTCGAATGACAAGCCGCTATCGGCATAGTGAGCCATGTCGTCCGCTCTAATGTCGATACCGACCGTCTCGACAACGGCGCAATCCGGGCCACAATCAACGCGCTCGCGGTCGATGACATTGGTGCCAAGCGGTTCGCCTTCGGAGAAGGCCTGCTTGAGATAGACCCGCTTCGGGAAGAAGGCGCGGACCAAGACCTGGAAGCGGTTATTCAGTTCTGGCTTGCTTGGGTTGACCCAAGCGCGGATCGTATAAGTGTTTTTTAGCAAATCATGGTCATGGAAGATCGTCGGACCCATCACCGTGATGGATCCTTCGTGAGAATCGGTGACCAGTCTAGTTCCGGCAAAAACCGCTTCGGAATCCGCGGGATTGACGACAGGAATGCCGTGGAGCGCCGCAATCTGCGCGCCGCATCCAGCCTGAAGGACAACGACCACAATACCGAGAACACGAACAACATAAGAGATCATTCGTTTCGCCCCCTCGAAACAAACAGTGAACAAACTTAGGGAATCATTTGAAGAAACGCAAGAGCGGACGCTAGAAGCCCGTCTGGCGTCGTCGACAAAACCCAGCTGAAGGGGCTCTCTTCGCCGCCACGCCACAGAAGGTAGACGACCACGAATTGAGACGATGGCGGCATGGCTCTGGCCGCAGTGTTTTAGCTCCCTTGGGAACCAACCACATTAGTAAATGTTAATATACTTCCACGCGCTATCGTGGAGTAAGCAGATTGCCGGCACGCAACGTCCCTTCCGTCCGGCAATCTGCTTTTCGGGATTTACTCAACAATTTTCCAGTATGAGTCCTTGCGGATCACCTTGCCGTCGCGGAACGTGTAGAAATCACACCCTCGGACCTCAGTTCTCTTCCCATCGCGGGTGGTGCCGGTGAGCGTCCATTTCGAGATGCCGGTGTCGGCAGCCGAATCCACGAAATGATCCTCATCGCCGTAGTGGACGTCCGGCAGGCCTTCAAAACGTGTCGCCAGCGCGTCCCGTACGTTCGGCTTGCCTTCGGCACGGGACCCCCAGGGCTTGTTTCCCCTCGGCATCTCCAGGACACAGTCGTCGGAAAAGAGCGCCATGATGCGATCGAGATCGTGCGCGTTGAAAGCCTTGCACAGTTCCGTCAGTGTCGATCGAATGTCCATCGCCCCGTCTCCTTACAGCCGGATAATCGACATTGTTCCCAGGTGGCCGGCTTTCCCAACAGATTTTAGCAAAAAACGTCGAAGCCCGCAGGCCCCGCTTCGACCCGATGTCTTCCACGGGGACTTGACCGCAAGCCCCCGCTACAGCATGTCTCCCGCTCATGCGCGCAAACTACCGGATGCAGCGGCTTTTCGTGCCGCTCGACCTTGCCCAGGGCCTCGAGATCGAGGCCGATCCCCAGCAAAGCCATTATCTTGCCAACGTCCTGCGGCTCGGCGCCGGGGCGCAGCTGCTTCTCTTCAACGGCCGCGACGGCGAATGGCTGGCGCAGGTCGCGGCAGTGGCGAAAAAGCGGGTGACGCTGGCGCCGGTGACGCAGACGCGCGTCCAGCCGGAACATCCCGATCTCGTCTATTGTTTCGCGCCGCTGAAGCAGGGGCGGCTGGACTATCTCGTGCAGAAGGCGGTCGAGATGGGTGCCGGCCTGCTGCAGCCCGTGATCACCCAGCACACGCAGATGTCGACGGTAGGCGTCGACCGGCTGCGGGCGAACGTCATCGAAGCGGCCGAGCAATGCGGCATCCTGGCGATCCCGCGGGTGGCCGAAGTGGTCAAGCTCGACCGGGTGCTGTGGGAATGGGAGCCGGGACGGCAACTCATCTTCTGCGATGAAAGCGCCGACACCAACAATCCGGTGCCGATCCTGAACGCAATTACCGGACGCAAGCTCGGCCTGCTGATCGGGCCCGAAGGCGGATTTTCCGAGGAAGAGCGGCGGCAGCTGCGCGCCCTGCCCTTCGTGACGCCGATCCCGCTCGGACCGCGCATCCTGCGCGCCGACACCGCGGCGGTGGCGGCACTCGCAATCATCCAGTCGACGATCGGGGATTGGTGACAGGCACCGTTGCCTGAAACGGCGCCGCGAAGCGGCGCCGTTTCAAAAGGAGATCAGGTTCCGACGGCGGCCATCACTTCCACAGTGCCGCGCCAGATCATTTCCACCGAGACGTAGAGAATGATGGCCAGGCCCACATAGGCGATCCAGCGATGTTTTTGCAGCAAGCGGGCGATGAAGCTGGCAGCGATACCCATGAGGGCAATCGACAGGACCAAGCCGAAGACGAGGATTTCCGGGTGATGGCGCGCCGCGCCGGCGACAGCAAGCACGTTGTCGAGCGACATCGACACATCGGCGATGACGATCTGCCAGGCCGCCTGCGCGAAGGTCTTGCGCGGCGCGCCACCGGCGATCGTTCCATCCTTGTTGAGGTCCTGACCGGAGAGCGCTTCGGCGCCTTCCGTCTCCTCGGCATGGGTGGTGCGAAGCTCGCGCCACATCTTCCAGCATACCCAGAGCAGCAGTACGCCGCCAGCGAGCAGCAGACCGACGATCTGCAGCAATTGGGTCGTGGCGGCGGCGAAGCCGATGCGCAACACGGTGGCGGCGATGATGCCGATCAGAATGGCCTTGGCACGCTGGTCCTTCGGCAGGCCGGCGGCGGCCAGGCCGATGACGATGGCGTTGTCGCCGGCCAGCACAAGATCGATCATGATGACTTGAAGAAGCGCGGACAACGCTTCCGGAGTAAACAGTTCTGACATTTTCTTGGCACCCTTTTGGCTGGGGCGCCGGCTGTGCATGGGCGTGACGCTGCAACGACGCGGGGCTGTCCCGCATTACGTCAGTCGATCATCGCTGAAATGTATTTCATGAAAGCCGGGCCTGGTTGGACTTCCAGTCCGACATCGCAGCTCGCTGGAGCTGCCAGAGGGGCCCGGCCTGGTGCCTTTACCTAGCCGTGCAGAGCCAGGAGTGCAAGTGCGTTCGAAAGTGCCCATGGCGGCGCGGGTGATTGCCGAGCTTCCTCAAGTCAAGGCAGATCAATCCTTGTTGAAGCCTCGATCAGGATTTTTTGCTTGATTGGCTACTGACATTTCGTCCATCACACGCCACCATTCAGCCGGCTTGGAGGATTTCATGGCGCGCGACACGACCGATTTCCGGCCCATCGAAAGCGTCGACGAGCTGGTCGACTATCTGGCCGAGGGCAACAAACCGCGGGACAAGTGGCGGATCGGCACCGAGCACGAGAAATTTCCCTTCTATATCGACGGCAACAGCCCCGTGCCTTATGGCGGCGAACGCGGCATCCGCGCGCTGCTGGAAGGCATGCAGCGGACACTCGGCTGGGATCCGATCGTCGATGACGGCCGCATCATCGGGTTGGTCGAGCCGACCGGCCAGGGTGCCATCTCGCTGGAACCCGGCGGCCAGTTCGAGCTTTCCGGCGCGCCGCTCGAGACGATCCACCAGACCTGCCGCGAGGGCAACGCACACCTGGCGCAGTT
This sequence comes from Mesorhizobium sp. ZC-5, assembly GCF_025753855.1. Lineage (GTDB taxonomy): Bacteria > Pseudomonadota > Alphaproteobacteria > Rhizobiales > Rhizobiaceae > Neomesorhizobium. Next base: position 63,647 of record NZ_JAOWPT010000008.1, on the reverse strand, counting down.
GCGCGAAATCGCCGAGCCACTGGGCATCCGTTTCCTCGGCCTCGGCGGCAGCCCGAAATGGACGCTCGCCGAAACGCCAAAAATGCCGAAATCGCGCTACGAGATCATGACGCGCTACATGCCGAAGGTGGGCAAGCAGGGCCTCGACATGATGTACCGCACCTGCACGATCCAGGTGAATCTCGATTTTTCCTCCGAAGCCGACATGCGCCGCAAAATGCAGGTTTCGTTGAAGCTGCAGCCGCTGTCGACGGCGCTGTTCGCCAACTCGCCGTTCACCGAGGGTCGGCCGAACGGGCTGCAAAGCTGGCGCGGCGAAATCTGGCGCGACACCGACAACCAGCGCTCCGGGCTGCTCGAGTTCTGCTTCTCGCCGGAATTCGGCTTCGCCGACTATGTCGAATGGGCGCTCGACGTGCCGATGTATTTCGTCATCCGCGACGGCCACTACCACGACGTCACCCACGTCACCTTCCGCCAATTCATGGATGGCGCGCTGCGCAATTCGGTGCCGCAGGGCGTGCCGACGATGGGCGACTGGGCAAACCATCTCTCGACGCTGTTCCCGGACGTGCGCCTGAAGCGCTTCCTCGAGATGCGCGGCGCCGACGGCGGCCCCTGGCGGCGCATCTGCGCGCTGCCAGCGTTCTGGGTCGGCCTGCTCTATGACGAAGAGGCGCTCGACGCGGCCGAGATGCTGACGGCGGACTGGACCTATGACGAAGTGCTCGCCATGCGCGACGCGGTGCCGGCCGCCGGCATCGGTGCGGAATTCCGCACAGGCAACCTGCGCGATGTCGCCCGCGACGTGCTGGCCATTTCGCGTAAGGGTCTCAAGAACCGCGCGCGCCTCAACCGCGACGATTACGACGAAACCAATTTCCTGTCGCCGCTGGACGAAGTGGTGGCACGCGGCACCACAAGCGCCGAAGAAATGCGCAACGCCTTCCACACGCGCTGGGGCGGCTCGATCGAACCTGTGTTCCTGGAATATGCCTACTGAGGGCGGAGATACCGGTTGCCGGAAGAGCCCCGGGCCGGGCAATAGCCTCCGCCAATTCTTCACGATCACAAACGCTGCGTCCTGTTCGCAGAGTATGCTCACGAGAGCAAACCGGTCGCCGTCGGCTTGAGCGAATGCCGTTCGGCGCCTCCTCACAGGTGGCGATAACAATGCTTGCCACCCGAGCGGCTCGAATTCGCCACTTCACCGACTAGTTCGACCAGCTCATCGATTAGAGCGTGCCCGTGCACCGCAGCGCGTCATTATCTCGAATGTCGGTGTTGCATCGCTCTAAGCCGAAAACATTGCCCTTGCCATGGCTGCCGCAAACGGCCGTTCAGGTCCGGGGTTCATCGCGTGGAATGGATCGCACGAGGAGGCTACGAAATGACGGACAGCCATATAGTCGGAGAAACAACATTCAGCGGATTGTTCCCCAACCACCGGAGCCGCTTGCTGTGGGCATTGTGCGCGATTGTGCTGGGTGTCTTGATAGCGGGCTTTTGGAACTACCACTGGGTGGACGGCTTCGGAAAAGATTTCGTTGCCGGTCAGACGATTGGCGATACGGAGCGCCTGTCCGGCTCCTATAACGAACAGGGCGTAGGATTTGGTTTTATCTTTGCGATCGTCGCCGGCCTGGCTGCCACCTTTACGGCATGCAACTGCGTCGTGTTTGCCATGCTCCCCGGATTGGCGTGTTCATCCGATGGGGCCGGATCTCCTCGCCAGCTCGCGCTCAAAGCTCTCGGAGTCTTCACGCTCAGCGTGCTCCTGGTCTGCTTTGTATACGGCGCGTATATCGGCACCCTTGGGGCGGAACGCATCGGCGTGTTCAATGAGAGACCGAACCGCCTGGCTCAGGCGCAGATTATTTTCACAGCACTCGGCGGTGTTTTGTTTGTTTGGGGGCTTATTTCCTTCGGGTTTCTGGACAGAGTGATAACGAGGCTTCCGAAGGGATTGCTTCGCTTTTTTGCTTCCCCGCTGACCAAGGCAGGTCTGATGGGGGTGCTTGTCGGATTGTTTGCCGTCGGACGTCCGTTTCCGGTATTCCGTGATTTTCTTGCATATGCGGCGGCTTCGGAAAACTCGCTCTATGGCGGTGCAGTGATGGCCGTCCAGGGTATCGGGCAGATCCTGGTGATGGTCCTGCTCTTCTTGCTGTTGTTGGTGCCGTTTTCCAAGCGAATTGCCAACTGGGCGTCGCGGCATCCGGGCAAACTGGAGCAGTTCAGCGCAGCCGCTCTGCTGGCGGGTGGATCCTACTTTATCTTTTATTGGGGGCTGGCCTTTGCTTACGATGTGGGAAGGTGGGGCTTCAAATTGAACTGGTATAGCTGATGTTCTGGAGGGCATGGCGAACCACCCCATAGGCGGACGGCGCGGTTTCGGCTAGGTTTCCAGCAACCGGATACGGCTTGCGAGGAGAAACCGTCATGCCCACCCTTTTCGACACGCTGGCGAATGCCCAGAACGGCCACGGCATCGAGATGCTGGCCAGGCAGTTCAACTTATCGCAGCAGCAGACGCAGTTGGCCGTCGAGGCGCTGCTACCGGCATTCAGCCAAGGGCTGAAACGCAACACGTCGGACCCCTACGGGGTCGGCTCGTTCCTGACCGCCATGGCGAGCGGCCAGCACGCCAAATATTTCGAGGACGCATCAAAGGCCTTTGCGCCGCAAGGCGTCGATGAAGGCAACGGCATCCTCGGCCATCTGTTCGGCTCGAAGGAGCTTTCTCGCGCCGTCGCCAGCCAGGCGGCGCAGGCGACCGGCATCGGCCAGCAGGTGCTGCAACAGATGCTGCCGGTGATCGCCTCGATGGTGATGGGGGGTCTGTTCAAGCAGTCGACCGGGCAGATGCAGGCGGCCAGCGGTTTCCCCGGCGGCGGCGGCAATCCGCTGCAGGAGATCATCGAGCAGATGATGAAGCAGGGCGGCGGTTTTGGCGTTCCGCAATCGCCACAGCCGCAACAGCGCCAGGCGCCGCAACAGCCTGCGAACCCGTTCGACAATCCCTTCGGCAAGGTGTTGCAGGACATGTTCGGCGGCGGTGCGGCGCAGCAGCCGCAAACCCGCCAGCAGGCCCCGCAGCAAAACCCTTATGGCGACAACCCGCTGGGGAAGATCTTCGAGGAGATGCTGGGCGGCGGCCAGGCCCGCGGGCGGCAGCCTGAGCCGGAACCCGCGCCACAACCCCGCGCCAACCCGTCTGGCCGCGCCAGCAACCCCTATGACGACCTGTTCGGCAAGATGTTCGAGACCGGCAGTAAGCAGCGCGACGACTACCAGAAGGGCGTGGAGTCGATCTTCGACCAGTTCACCAAGGGAATGGACCGGTATCGGTAGGCAAGTTTCGCCTGTGAGCTGGACCAGATGCGCCGTAATCCCAGAGGCGACTGGTCCATCCACGATGTCGCTGCGGTGTGTCGCGAGACCGGTGTTCGATGTGAACCGCCACGATCTGGTGGATCACATTACAAGGTGTTTCACGCCAACCTGCCGCAGATTTTGACGGTGCCTTTCAAACGCCCCATCAAACCCGTATATATTCGCAAGCTGGTAGCCTTCATCGACGAGGCCAACGAGAAACTATGAGCAGGCTTGAGTATCCGATTATCATCGCGCCGTTGCCATCCGAAGACGGAGGTGGGTTTTCGGCGATCGTGCCTGACCTGCCTGGCTGCATGAGCGACGGCGAGACGCCGGAACAAGCGCTTGCGAACGTGCAGGATGCCATCACCGTGTGGATGGAGGCAGCGCAGGACCTCGGGCGTGCAGTTCCCGCGCCTTCCGCCAGACTTGCATTGGCTCAGCAGCAATCCGCCAACAGGTCGGCCTAGTCCCAAAAAGGAGAAAGCGCCGGGATTTCTCCCAGCGCCTCCCTGTCAATTCAAGCCCACCGAAATGGCCTTGATGTTGACGGCCTGAGCGGTTCGTTTCCTTTTGAGATACGCCCGTTCCAGACCGCGCCCGCGCAACCGGTGAAGGCTTCGCTCAGCGCACCATCGAAAGCATTGTCCGGCTTTCATGGCAGCATCGGTCCATCGTTCGCGTTTGCAACCGTGGCGATGGCTCCCCGTGGGTCTCCGACCAAACTCGCCTGCGACCGAAGCCGCCTGCATGCCTGTCCGGCACGGGCCTCAAGCTACCCCAAGATTTCGATCCGTCGACCAGTCCGGGTCAATCAATGGGACTTAAGTTGACCCAACGGTATGCCAGGTTTCGGGCAGCGCCAACCCCTGCGGCCCTGTGGAAAACGGGATTAACGGGCATAACTCGCTAACTGGCAAAATTACCGGTGCCTGAGCAAGAAAAAGCCCGGCCTCGCAGGGAGGCCGGGCAGGATTGCAGGCAACCGGCGGGAAACCGGTGAGGGGAGTGTGGGGGAAATGCCTGCAGAACCCTTCGTGAGCGTCTTCAGCAGACCCGGCGCGCGGCATCTTCGCCGGCTTCGGCACGCGCTTTCGCCAACGCGCCGAGTTGCGCGGTCGGATCGAAATCGAATGGCGACCTCACCGCTACGTGGAGGTCGGCGCGGGTCAGGCCGATATCGGCCAGTTCGGCATCCGACATATTGCCGAGATGATAAAACTCGCGGCGATTTTTCCAGCTGCGATAAAAAATCGATACGGCGTTGACGGCACGGGTCACGAGAGCCGGACGCGTTGCAGGGTGCATCGCCGGGGTGCTGTGGTCGAGTGTCGTCATGGCCGTTTCTCCTTTTCATCAGGCCTGACGGGCGCGAATCCACGCAAGAACGGCGCCGGGAGGATGCGGCCGTTCCTGTGCGATTCACACACGTCTTCGTGGACGGGTTGGAGATTGCCAGCGGCCTATTGATTAGTCTAACGAATGTTTTTAATCTTTAGCATCAACATTGATGATGGATTGATCCCAATGGCCGCACCGCTCGATCTCGACCAGTTGCAGACCTTCATCCAGATTGCCGATACCGGCAGTTTCACCAAGGCGGCCGACGAGGTGCACCGCACCCAGTCGGCGGTGTCCATGCAGATGCGGCGCCTGGAAGAGCGCATTGGCAAGCCGCTGTTCGAGAAGGACGGCCGCACCAACAAGCTCAGCGAAGAGGGCGAGAAGCTGCTCTCCTATGCGCGGCGAATGATCCGGCTGAATCGCGAGACGCTTGCCGCGTTCGACGATTCCAGCCTTGAGGGCCATATCCGCATCGGAACGCCGGACGATTATGCCGACCGCTTCCTGCCGGAGATCATGGCGCGTTTCTCGCGCTCCAACCCGCGGGTCGAACTGTCGGTGGTGTGCGAACCGACCTTCAATCTCGTCGAGCACATCAAGCGCGGCAATCTCGACCTCGCGCTGGTGACGCATGACGGGACGCGCAGCCAGTCGGAAGTGGTCCGGCGCGAGCCGCTGCTGTGGGTGACGTCGGCCAACCACCTGACACATGAGCAGGAATCGCTGCCGCTCGCCTTCGGGAGGCCGACCTGCCAATGGCGCCGCCACGCCTGCGACGCGCTGGACGCGTCGAGCCGGGAATACCGCGTGCTGTTCACCAGCTGGTCGGCGACCGTCATCATCGCTGCGGTCATGTCCGGCTTGGCGATCTCCGTTCTGCCGGAATGCGCGCTGCGGCCCGGCATGCGGGTGCTGGGCGAAGCCGACGGGTTCAGCCCGCTGCCCGACATCAAGATCGGCATCATGCGCGGCCATTCGTCGAAGCCGGAGATCGTCGACGCCCTGGCGCGCCACATCACAGAGAGCCTGGACAACATTTCGGTGCCGTTGGCCGAGGATGCCGGCACGTTCGACTTCGCCGCAATGGCCGCCCTGCGCGGCCGCAGGCTGAAGCCGAGCCACGTCATGCCGGGCTGGTAGGCACCGGCGGCGGCCGAGCGCGGGAGGTTTCAACGCACGAAGAGCGAAGCTCTTGACCTTGGCCCTCCGGCGCGCGCCAATTCCGGCATGAGCGACATTTTCACCGCCGATTCGAAGACCAACGCCACCGAATACACGGTGAGCGAGATTTCCGGCGCGCTGAAGCGCACCGTCGAGGACGCCTTCGGCAATGTGCGGGTGCGCGGCGAGATTTCCGGCTACCGCGGCCCGCATTCCTCCGGCCATGCCTATTTCGCGCTGAAGGACGATCGCGCGCGGCTGGAAGCGGTGGTCTGGCGCACGACGATGAGCCGGCTCAAATTCCGTCCCGAGGAAGGGATGGAGGTGATCGCCACCGGCAAGCTGACCACCTATCCCGGCAAGTCGAACTATCAGATCGTCATCGACAGCCTGGAGCCGGCGGGTGCGGGGGCGTTGATGGCGCTGCTCGAGGAACGCAAGCGGCGGCTCGCCGCCGAGGGCCTGTTCGAGAAGGATCGCAAGCGGCCCCTGCCCCACATGCCGATGACGATCGGCGTCATCACTTCGCCAACGGGCGCCGTCATCCGCGATATCCTGCACCGCATCGCGGACCGCTTTCCGCTGCATGTGCTGGTCTGGCCGGTGCGCGTCCAAGGCGAGACGGCGGGTGCCGAAGTGGCGGCAGCGGTCAACGGGTTCAACGCGCTGTCGTTCGGCGATGCCATCAAGCGTCCCGACGTGCTGATCGTGGCGCGCGGCGGCGGCAGCCTGGAAGACCTCTGGGGCTTTAACGACGAAGGGCTGGCGCGTGCGGTCGCTGCGTCCAGAATCCCGGTGATTTCGGCGGTCGGCCACGAAACAGACTGGACGCTGATCGACCTCGTCGCCGATGTGCGCGCACCGACGCCCACGGGTGCGGCCGAGATCGCAGTGCCGGTGAAGGCCGAACTGGAGGCGACGCTGGCGAGCCTCGCGGCGCGGCTCAGGGCCTGCGTGACGCGTTCGATCGACCGACGCAAGCAGACCCTGCGCGCCGCGTCGCGCGCGCTGCCCACGGCCGACCAATTGCTGGCATTGCCGCGGCGGCATTTCGACGAAGTGACCGGCCGGCTTGGCCGCGGGCTCATCGTCAACACCGAACGCAAGCGGGCGCGCCTCGGCGGCATCAAGCTGTCGCCAGCGACGTTGTCGCGGCGCATCGACGAATGGCGCAAGCTGACCGACCGCGATGTACTGAGGGCGCAGGCGGCACTGCGCGGCATCGCCCGCGAGAGGCGGGTGAAATTCCTGCGGGCTTCCGAGCAATTGCCAAAATGCGCGAGCGCTTCGCTGGCGCTCAAAAAACGCCGCTTCGAAGCCGCCCAGGCGAGGATCACCATCAACCCACTGCTGCGCGCGGTATATTCGGCGCGCGACCGGCTTGTTCTTGCGTCGCGGCGCCACGAGCAAGTCGTCTCGCTTCAGTTGGACGGCCTGCGGACCCGTCTCACCCAGGCCGACCGCCTGCTGTCGACGCTGAAGCTCTCGGAGCAATCGATCCTCGAACGCGGCTACGCGCTGGTGCTCGATTCGTCGGGCGAACTGATCAAGCGCGCGGCCGAGGTGAAGCCGGGCGATGCGCTGCGCCTGCGCTTCGCCGACGGCAAGGCGACCGCTATCGCCACCAGCGGCGAAGGCCGGGCAAAGCCGCGGCCCGTGACAAAGGCCAAGGAGCCCGGTAGCCAGGGCTCACTGTTTTGAGGCCCCTGGAATGACCGTCGATCCGCATCACGAGAAGACGCCGGCGGGCAAGCCGCGCGCCAGGAGTTTCGGCATCGCATTCGACGGCGAACCCGGCCGGTTCAACGCGATCACCGACGTCGCCGGCGTTTCCGTCGGCTATGCGACGCTGATTGCCGGCGATGGCCCGCTGGTCGTCGGCCAGGGACCGGTTCGCACCGGGGTCACCGCGATCCTGCCCAGGCCGAAAGCCGAACTGGAGATTCCGGTCTTCGCCGGCATGTTCAGCCAGAACGGCAATGGCGAACTGACCGGATCGCATCTGATCGAGGAAGTGGGCGCCTTCAATTTTCCCGTAACGATCACCAATACACACTCCTGCGGCGTCACCCGGGATGCGACGCTGCGCTGGATGCACCAGCTTATGCCCGGCTCACTGGACAGCAGTTGGGGCCTGCCGGTGGCGGCGGAGACCTATGACGGCTTCCTGAACGACATCAACGGCCACCATGTCACCACCGAGCATGTCGCCGCCGCACTCGACGGCGCGGTGTCCGGACCGGTCGAGGAGGGCAGCGTCGGCGGCGGCACCGGCATGATCTCGTTCGGCTTCAAGGCCGGCTCGGGAACCGCGTCGCGGCTGGTCAAGTGGGAGGATCGAAAATTCACCGTAGGAGCCTTCGTGCAGGCCAATTTCGGCAAGCGCTGGAACATCACGATAAGGGGCAACCGATGCGGAAACGACCTCGTCGAACCGGCGGTGCGGGAAGGCACGCCGCGCATGGAAAAGGGCTCGATCATCGCGGTCATCGCCACCGATGCGCCATTCCTGCCGCATCAGCTGAAGCGGCTGGCGCGGCGGGTGCCGCTCGGCATCGCCATGACCGGCGGTTACGGCTACCACAGCTCCGGCGACATCTTCCTCGCCTTTTCCACAGCCAATCCACAGGCGGCGCAGGCGCCGCAGGGCGTGATGGCACGGGCCGAATTCGTGCCCGATGTCGACATCGACCGCTTCTTCGACGCCGTCATCCAGTCGATCGAGGAAGCAATCCTCAACGCGATCATCGCCAACGACGACATGACGGGGCGGGATGGAAATTTCGTGCCGGCGCTGCCGAAAAAGTGGCTGCAGGACACGTTTCCGCGCGGCGGCTGAGGGAGCGGAAGCCGGCGATTTGAGCTGGGTGAATCATCGGAGAGCAAAATATGCGACGGAACAAAACCGTTGGGCGCGGGCAGGTGCACCGCCTGACACTGGCCAGCGAAATGCTCAAAGGAAACCTGCAAGGAGATCCGACCGAGCGCGAGCTGCACGTCTATACACCAGCTGGCTACAGCAAGGGTTCGAAACTGCCCCTGCTGGTCGATCTCGCCGGGTTCACCGGCTCAGGCCTGTCGCATACGAATTGGCGCGCCTTCACGGAAAATGTGCCGGAGCGTCTGGACCGACTGATCGGCGAAGGCAAAATGGGACCAGTGGTGGTGGCTTTTCCCGACTGCTATTCGCGCCTGGGCGGAAACCAGTACATCAATTCGGCCGCCATCGGCCGTTACGAGGACTATCTGGTCGACGAAGTGGTGCCGTTCGTCGAAGACCGCTTCAATTGTGGCGGGGCTGGCAATCGGGGAATATTCGGCAAATCGTCCGGCGGTTACGGCGCCATAATACATGGCATGCGGCGATCCGATGTATGGGCGGCCCTAGCTTGCCATTCGGGCGACATGGCCTTCGAACTTTGCTATCTGCACGACACTGCGAAGGTTTTGAACGAACTTTCCAAGCATGATCGTTCGATCGAGAAATTCATGATCCATTTCGAAGGGTCGCAAAAACCCAGCGAAGACGAACAAGCCGTCATCAATTTGGTCGCGATGGCCGCGTCTTACGATCCCGATCCTTCAGTCTATTTGGGCATCCGCTTGCCATTCGATCTTTATACCGGCGAACTCATCCACGAGCGCTGGAGCAATTGGCTGACCCACGATCCAGCGTTGCTGGCGGAAAAGTACGCTGCCAATTTGCGTCGGCTCAAAGGCATCTATATCGATTGCGGGGATCGGGACCAATTCGCGCTGCACTATGGGTCACGCCGCCTGCATCGCGAATTGGACAGGCTGAAAATCGCACACACTTACGAGGAATTCCCCGACGACCACACCGCTGTCGGTTACCGCATGGACAGGTCCCTGCCGTTTCTCGAAGAGGCTTTGCGCACGTCGAGCTAGAGCATGCGGCGGTTGCGGGCAGCGGCAATTTGAAGGGTTCGGGCGCTTGGGACAACTGGTACGGTTGGGTGGGCTCGAACCACCGACCTCCGGATCCACAATCCGGCGCTCTAACCAACTGAGCTACAACCGCGCATGCCAGCGTCTGGCGAAGCGTCCTTTACGGACAAACCATGCGCATTTCAAGACCGATGGCGTGGAGGCGCGACAATCTGTTTCGCCGATGCTCCACAGGGACGCTGCAATACCCACCATGCGAGTGTCAAAGAAAAAGGCCGGGGGAGGATCCGGCCTTTTTCCATGCATGGCCAGCGGGAGGAGGTGCTGGCCTGTCCGTCAGGCGAAGGGAGGAGGGTTTCGCCTTCCGGGCATCACTTGTCGCCAGAACGAATCAGGCGACCTTGAGTTCCTTGAACGCCTTCTCGAAAGCGTCCTTGACCGGCTTCGACACATCGGTCGCGGCCTTGGTGGTCAGGCTCTGCAGTTCCTTGGTCTGCTCGACGGTCATTTCGACGCGCTTGCGCAGGAAGGCGGTCTGCAACTCGACGAGTTCCGACAGCGACTTGACGCCGACGAGGGCCTCGAGATGCGAGAAATTGGCTTCGGCATTGGCACGCAGGGCCGAAATCGTCTTGAGCGACAACTCGCTGCCAGCCGACTTGGCGGTCTCGAAGGTCGACTCGAGGGTCTTCTGGGTCTCCTCGGCACCGGCCTTCAGCTTGGCATAGGCTTCCTTCGACTGCTCGACGCCCTTTTCGGCAAAGGTGCGGAGCTGGTCGGTGGCCTTGCCGGTATCAAACGTCGGGAATTCAATATTCTCAATGGTTTCTGCGGTTTTCACGGCTGTCTTGGTCATTTCCCTATCCTTCTGATTGGCGATGGTTGTTTGCCCGCGCCCATTTATTCTGTATCCCGATATAGAGCATATTTTTGTGCGTTGCAATATTTTTGCTGCGTCGCACCAAATTTTCAGACACCGATTAACCACGCCCACCGAATTTCCGTTGGGCAAACACGCTGTTTTCTGGACCTTACGGCCCGCAGCTTTTATTAACGAAGCATTAAGCAAAGGCGCCAGCCGCAACGCGCAAGGGCAAGTCCGGTCAGCTATATGCCGTCAGCGACATATTCCTTCATCGACATCGTCGTTCTTGACGACGTGCGCGAGCGTTTCGCCGCCGGGGATTCGCTCGCCATCCTGTCGACCGACCTCGAGGAGGTGATCTGGGCCAACGGACCGGGCGCCGCGGTTTTCGGGTATCCCGACATCGAAGCTATCATCGGCGCTTCGACACGGCTCGGTCTGGTCGCCCGCCGCCAGATCATGGCGACGGCCGGCTATCCCGACATCGGCCGCGACAAGGGCCTTGCCGTCAGGCTGGCGACCGGGATGACCAGCCAGGCGGTATCGTTCCTCGCCAGCGCGATCACCTTGCCGGACGGCGAACAGGCGATCCTGCTGGCGGTGCCGGCGGGGCGAACCGCTTCGCACAGCGAACAGCAGCGCGCCGAGAGGACGATCGGCGGCCTCAACGAGCCCGGCCATTTCGCGGCTTTGGTCGATAGCGGCGGAACAATCGTCGCGGCGCCGCCGGGATTCAGCGAACTCGGCATCGCCGCCGAGACGCTCACCGGCCTTGTCGCCGAGGTGAAGAACGACGCCGACCGGCTGGTGAAGCGGCTGATCCCGGCAAGAAGCGGACGCCTGCCCGCCGGCTTCGCGCGGCTGACCGATGCGCCGGCCCTGCATCTGCTGGTGGTCATCGACGAGATCCAGGACGCCGTTCAAGACGAGGCCGGCGTCCAAGCAACGGTTTCTGAAAATACAGGATCACAGATCCCGGCATCCGAAACCATCGAGCCCGGATCGCGGAACGGAACCCGCGACGCGGCAGGAAACGACGACCGGCGCCCCGGCAACACCAGCGCGCCGGCCACCGGCGGCAAGCCGGCATGCCAGGATGAACGCTGGTATTTCAACACCGACAGGACGCCGCCCGCCGAGATTTCGCAGCCGCCGGTCACCCAGGACAACGGCGCTGCTCCCGCAGCCATTGCGCAGATGCCGGCGTTCGAACGCGAAACCACGCCGGTGCGTTTTGCCTGGCGCACCGACGCCGACGGAAACTTCAACGCCATCTCACCGGAATTCGCCCGCGCGGTCGGCGGTCCGGCGGCGGACATTGTGGGGCGCAAGTTCCGCGACATCGCGACGATCTTCGGATTCGATTCGGCCGGCGAAATCTCCGGCCTGCTCGACCGCCGCGACACCTGGTCGGGCCGCTCCGTGCTGTGGCCGGTCAGCGGCACAGACCTGCGCATACCCGTCGATCTCGCCGCGCTGCCGGTCTATGGCCGCGAGCGAAATTTCGAGGGTTTTCGCGGCTTCGGCGTCGCGCGCGGCGGCGATGCCGTGCCCGACCCGGAAGCACTCGGCCTGGCGCTGATGCCAACCCCGGCGCCGGAGACCGCGTCCGCCCCCGGCGCGACGGAGCCTGCGGCCTCGATCGGCAACGAGGCCGTCACGGAGCCGGCGGACAGGAAGCAGGTCGACCCGTTCAAGGGCGAGGTTCCAGCGCTGACCATCGTGCCCAAGCAAGAACGCCGCTTCAGCGACAAGGTCATCCGGCTCGCCGAACACCGTGCGCCGGCCAACGACAAGGGGCTGACATCGGTCGAGCGCAATGCGTTCCGCGAAATCGGCGACCGGTTGAAGAAGGAGAGCGCTCCAGCCGAGGAAGCACCGGCCACGGTGGATGCGGAAGACTCGACGCCAGCCGTCACCGCTGACGCAACGTCGCAGCCCGTTTCCGTCGGTCCGGTTGCGGTGGCGCCGCTTGAAGCCGGGAAGCCTGCCGCGGACGAGGCAGCCGTCGAAACGCCGGCCGCACGGGCGCCCGCGGACGAGATCGTCACGGAAGCTGCAACTGACGACGCCCATACAGCGCATCAAGTTCCAACCGGCGAACGGCAACAAGCCGAGCCTGACGCGGAAATCCCGGTTGCGGAAGGCAGCGAGCCAGCGGAACCTGCCGCTCCGGAACTCCGCACCAGCGGGTTCATGCCATCGGCGTTTCCGGCGGGCGGTACCACGGCTGGCGAACATGCCGCCGCCGATACCTCGATCCTGGCAAAACTGCCGGTGCCGGTGCTGATCCATTCGGGCGACGATTTGCATTACGCGAATGGCGAATTTCTGCAACTGACCGGCTACGCATCCATCGAGGATCTCTCGGAAAGCGGCGGCCTCGACACGCTTTTCGGCGAACCCTACGCGGAAGACGCGGACGCCGGCGAGCGCAAGATGCGGCTTTTGACGCGCGGCGGCGACGAGTTCCCGGTCGAGGCGCATCTGCAATCGGTGCCGTGGCACGGCGGCAAGGCGCTGCTCTTGGCCTTGAGCCGCAGCGAACCCGTTATAGCGACGCCGGAGCCTGTCGAGGAGGCTGCTGCTGCACAACCCCGCCTCGTGGAAGAAGCCGATCTGGAAAACCGTATCGCCGAAATGCGGGCGATCGTCGATACCGCGACCGACGGCGTCGTGCTGATCGCCAATGACGGCTCCATCCGATCGATCAGCCGGGCGGCAGAAGCGCTGTTCGGCTTCGACAATGACGATGTGATCGGCAAGCAATTCGTCTCGCTCTTTGCCATAGAGAGCCAGCGTTCCGCGCGTGACTACCTTGCCGGCCTTTCCGAAAATGGCGTCGCCAGCGTCCTGAACGACGGGCGCGAGGTGATCGGACGCGAGGCGGAGGGCCGCTTCATTCCGCTGTTCATGACCATTGGGCGCCTGCCCAACGACAGCGGCTTCTGCGCCGTCGTGCGCGACATCACGCAATGGAAGCGGGCCGAGGAAGAACTGACGCAGGCGCGCGCTCAAGCGGAGCGCACGTCATCGCAGAAGACCGATTTCCTCGCCCGGGTCAGCCACGAGATCCGGACGCCGCTCAACGCCATCATCGGCTTTTCGGAACTGATGATCGACGAAAAGTTCGGACCGATCGGCAACGACCGCTACCGCGACTATCTGCGCGACATCAACCGCTCGGGCAACCACGTCCTCGATCTCGTCAACGACCTGCTCGACATCTCCAAGATCGAAGCGGGCGAACAGGAGATGGCTTACGAGGCGGTGTCGCTGAACGACACGCTGTCGGAGACAGTCGCGATGATGCAGCCGCAAGCCAATCGCGAACGCGTCATCATCCGATCGAGTTTCGCCTCGCGGCTGCCGGAAGTGGTCGCCGACCTGCGCAGCGTGCGGCAGATCGCGCTCAACCTCCTCTCTAACGCGGTGCGCTACACGCAGGCCGGCGGCCAGGTGATCGTGTCCACCGCTTACGAACCTTCCGGCGACATCGTCATGCGGGTGCGCGATACGGGTATCGGCATGAGCCAGGCCGAGATCGAGCAGGCTCTGAAGCCGTTCAAGCAGATCAACGCGCTGAAGCGGGGGCGCGGCGACGGCACGGGCCTGGGGCTGCCGCTCACCAAGGCGATGGTCGAGGCGAACCGGGCGAAATTCTCGATCGCATCGACACCCGGCGAAGGCACACTGGTCGAGATCACTTTTCCATCGACACGCGTTCTGGCGGACTGAATTCAACCTGCCCTGGCAGCATTCCGCCTGCTCGTTGCGAACGAATGGGCGGTCAACCTTCTTTAGTCGAACAATTCAGCGTGATCGTCGGCCGCAAGACATATCCGGCAAATCCCAAACCATTGAAAGTGCCATGAAAAGTTCAACTTTAGAACGTTTCTAAACTATTGAAATTGTTTCATTTTAATCTTGACCGTGTTAGTCAAATTGACGATAGGGAGGCGTTCCGCGAGGAACTAACTTTGTATGAACGCCAACACATTCAATCCCTTGGCAGGAGAGACCGATGAAGATTGGAAACGCCTTTAAGGCTGGCGCCGGCTTTGCATTCGCCGCGCTTTTCGCAACCTCGGCGCTCGCCGACGGCACCGTCAATGTCTACACCTATCGTCAGCCGGAGCTGATCCAGCCGGTGCTCGACGCCTTTACCGCCGAAACCGGTATCAAGACGGAAGTGCTGTTCCTCGACAAAGGTCTGGAAGAGCGTGTTGCGGCGGAAGGCGCAAACTCGCCGGCCGACGTCATCATGACGGTCGACATCGCCCGCCTCACGGCCGCCAAGGAAAAGGGCATCACCCAGCCGCTCGTCGACGACACCGTCAACAAGCTGCTGCCTGCGGAATATCGCGATCCGGAAGGCCATTGGTTCGGAGTCACCAAGCGCGCGCGCGTCGTCTACACTTCGAAGGACCGCGTGAAAGACACCGCGATCACCTATGCCGACCTCGCCGACCCGAAATGGAAGGGCAAGATCTGCATCCGCTCGGGCCAGCACGACTACAATCTGGCGCTGTTTTCGGCTGCGATCGAGCATTGGGGGGCGGAAAAGACCGAAGAGTGGCTGAAGGGCCTCAAGGCCAATCTCGCCAAGAAGCCCGATGGCGGCGACCGTCCGCAGGCCGGCGCCATCGCGGCGGGCGAGTGCGATGTCGCACTCGGCAACACCTATTATGTCGGCCTGATGCGCACCAACGAGAAAGAGCCGAAGGAGAAGGAGTGGGGCAACGCCATCAACGTGATCTTCCCGACCTTCGAGAACGGCCTCACCCATGTGAACATATCGGGCATCGCGCTGGCCAAGAATGCGCCGAACCGCGACAATGCGGTGAAGCTCGTGCAGTTCCTGGCGAGCCACGAGGCACAGCAGGTCTATGCAGAAAAGAACTTCGAATATCCCGTCGAACCCGGCCTCGCGCCGTCTGACGTGGTGAAGGCATTCGGAGAACTCAAGTCCGATACGCTGCCGCTTGCCGACATCGCCAAGAACCGCAAGGCCGCTTCCGAAATGGTCGACCGTGTCGGTCTCGACGATGGTCCTTCGAGCTAAAATGGCCGAATAGAAAAAGAAAGGGCCGGGCCGAACACGCCCGGCCTTTCCGCGTCGCAGGACAGTCGATGGCAGTCATCCAGCAGGTCGAAGGGGTTGGCGCGTTGCGTGTGAAACGCAACTGGCATCCCTACGTGCAGGGGCTCGCCGTAACCCTGTCGGCGTTGGTGCTGCTGCCGATCGTGTCGCTGGCCATCGTGGCGCTTGGCGGCACCGGCGAGGACTGGCCGCACCTGGTGACGAACGTGCTGCCCGGCGCCAGCCGGACAACGCTCCTGCTTCTGGCGCTGGTGGCGGCGGCGACATCGATCATCGGCGTCATCGGCGCCTGGCTGGTGGTTGCTTTCGAGTTCCCGCTGCGCCGCGTCTTTTCATGGGCTCTGGTGCTGCCGCTCGCGGTGCCTCCCTATCTCGCCGCCTATGCATTCGGCGAGTTCTTTCATTTTTCCGGCCCGGTACAGACCCTAATCCGGACGGTTTTCGATTTCCAGACCATCCATGATTACTGGTTCCCTGACATCCGCTCGACGCCCGGGGCAGCCTTCGTGCTCGCCTCGGTACTCTACCCTTACGTCTATCTCACCACGCGCATCGTGTTCCTGATGCAGGGCCGCAACATCGCCGATGTCGCACGCACGCTGGGGGCAAGGCCGGCGAAGGTGTTCTGGAAGGTGCTGCTGCCGGTGGCGCGGCCGGCGATCATTGCCGGCGTCGCACTGGTGCTGATGGAGACGATCAACGATATCGGCGCTTCGGAATATCTCGGTGTGCGCACGCTCACCTTCTCCGTCTACACGACGTGGCTGGCGCGCGGCAGCCTCGAAGGCGGAGCCCAGATCGCTCTCCTGATGCTGGTGCTGGTCTTCCTGATCCTGCTCGCCGAACACTGGGCCCGCCGCAACCAGAGATTTTACACCAGCCGGGCAACCCACATGCGAGCCTATCCACCGCGCACGCGGCTTTCCGGCCTCGCAGGGCTCGGCGCAGCGTTCGCCGTGGCACTTCCGGTGCTGACCGGCTTCGGCATTCCGCTGCTGGTGTTCGGGCAATACGCTTCGCGGCGCCTCGACCAGTTTTTCTCGCCGGCGCTTGCCGACGCCTTCATCAACAGTCTCGTCACGGCCACGGCGACCGCCTTGATCACCATCGTGCTGGCGCTATTCCTGATCAATGCGGTCAGGCTGTCGCGGTCACGATCAATCATGGTGGCGGTCAGACTTGCGGCGGTGGGCTATGCACTGCCGGGTGGTGTGCTCGGGCTCGGGCTGCTTTTCGTGCTGGCCCATTTCGACAACACGCTCGACGGCTTCATGCGGGCGAATTTCGGAGTGTCGACCGGCCTTTTGCTGACCGGTTCGGCGGGCGCGGTCGTGCTTGCCTGCACGATCCGCTTCCTGGCGCTCGCCGAAGGCGCGATCCATTCCGGCATGGAAAAGCTGCCGCCGCATCTCGACGAGGCGGCGCGCAGTCTCGGCCAGACGCCGGCGCGGAGCGCTGCCCGGGTGTTGCTGCCGCTGTTGAGGCCGGCCATCTTCACCGCCGCGGTGCTGGTCTTCGTCGACACGATCAAGGAGCTTTCGGCAACCATCCTGCTTCGGCCCTTCGGCTTCAACACGCTGGCCACATACGTTTACGAGAACGCGTCGCGCGGCGTTCCGGAAGAAGGCGCGGTCGCGGCGATCGTCATCATCCTCACCGCGCTGGTGCCGGTCATCCTGCTTTCCGGCGCATTGATGCGCGACCGCGAAGCCCTGCTCTGATACATTTTCCAAGAAAAAAGGCGCCCATGAAGGGCGCCTGAGGTCGAAGCTGTTTACACGGGGACTTGAACTCTTCGAATGGGATTTTCGAAGTGGGATTTCTCCCTCAAGTTACGCACGACTATCGGCACCAACCCTTAACAAAACCTTACCGTATCGCGCGGAAATTTACCGAAGTGTATCACCCGTGAATTCTCGGTAAATTTTACGGTCATCTTTCGTTAAGCATGTCCTGTCGCTTGCGTATGCTAATCCTGAAGTTCCTTCAGGTCGCGGAAAAGCTCGAGCGCCTCGGGATTGGCCAGCGCCTCCTTGTTCTTCACCGCACGGCCATGGACGACGTCGCGCACCGCAAGTTCGGTGATCTTGCCGGACTTGGTGCGGGGAATATCGGTGACCGCGACGATCTTGGCCGGCACATGGCGCGGCGTGGCACCGTTGCGGATCTTGGCCTTGATCCTGTTCGTCAAGTCTTCGTCCAGCGTGGCGCCCGCCGCCAGGCGGACGAACAGCACGACCCGGACGTCGCGATCCCAGTCCTGGCCGATGCAGATCGCCTCGGCGACCTCCGGCAACTGCTCGACCTGGTTGTAGATTTCGGCGGTGCCGATGCGAACGCCGCCCGGATTGAGCGTAGCGTCGGAGCGGCCATAGATGATCATGCCGCCGTGCTCCGTCCATTCGGCGAAATCGCCATGGCACCAGATATTGTCGAAGCGGTCGAAATAGGCGGCGTGGTATTTTTCGCCGGACGGATCGTTCCAGAACATCACCGGCATCGACGGGAAGGCGCGCGTGCAGACGAGTTCGCCCTTCTCCCCGCGCACCGGGTGGCCGTCGTCGTCCCAGACATCGACGGCCATGCCGAGCCCCGGTACCTGGATCTCGCCGCTCCACACCGGCTGGATCGGTACGCCAAGCACGAAGCAGGCCGCGATATCGGTGCCGCCGGAGATCGAGGCGAGATGCGCGTCCTTCTTGATCGCTTCGTAGACATAGTCGAAGCCTTCGGGCGACAGCGGCGAACCGGTGGAGGACAGCGTACGCACGCTGGAAAGATCATGCGTGTCGATCGGCCTCAGCCCGGCCTTGCGCACCGCATCGATGAACTTCGCCGAGGTGCCGAAATAGGTCATCTTCTCGGCATCGGCGAAATCGAAGATCGTATTGCCGTCGGGATAGAAGGGCGAGCCGTCGTAGAGCAACAGCGTGGCTCCCGAGGCGAGGCCTGAAACCAGCCAGTTCCACATCATCCAGCCGCAGGTGGTGAAGTAGAAGACCCGGTCGCCATCCTGGATGCCGCAATTCAGGCGCTGTTCCTTGACGTGCTGGATCAAGGTGCCGCCGGCCGAATGGACGATGCATTTGGGGATGCCGGTGGTGCCCGACGAGAACAGGATGTAGAGCGGATGCGCAAAAGGCAGCCGCTCGAAAGTCACCGGTTTTGCCGCGAACGGCTCGATTGCCGCTTCCAGCGACGCAGCGCCGTCGATCGTGTCGGCGATGTCGCCGGACATCCCCAGATAATCGACGATCAACGTCTTCCTGACGCTCGGCAGCTTGCCCACCACGGCGGCGACCTTGCCGGCCACCTCGATCGCCTTGCCGTTGTACCAATAACCATCAGGCGCGATGAAGACGACCGGCTCGATCTGGCCGAAGCGGTCGAGCACACCCTGCTCGCCGAAGTCGGGGGAGCAGGAGGACCAGATGGCGCCGAGCGACGTCGCCGCGAGCATTGCCGCCACCGTTTCCGGCATGTTGGGCATCATCGCCGCGATCCGGTCACCGGTCTTGACGCCGAGCGAACGGAAAAGCTGCTGCAGGCGCGACACCAGCGCGTGGAGTTCGTTCCACGACATGCGGCGCTCGACCTTGTCCTCGCCACGAAAAACCAGGGCGTCGCCGCCTCCGATCTTTCTCAGCAGGTTTTCCGCGAAACTGATCCGCGCATCCGGAAAGAAGGAAGCGCCCGGCATCCTGTCGCCATCGACAAGGGTGCGCTCACCACGGTCGCCGACAACACCGCAGAAATCCCAGACGAGTTCCCAGAATGCTTCGCGCGAGCCAACGGACCAGGCATGAAGTTCAGCATAGGTCGAAAAGTCCTGTCCGGCCTTTTTGGACGCGGCCGCCATGAATGCCGTCACCGGCGCATCCGCAATCTGTTCGGCGGTCGGTGTCCAAAGGGCGCTGGCTTCGCTCATTCTCTTCCTCCATCCAGGAAACCGCTTATGCATATTGCATCGCGGCAAAACAAGGTATGGTCCAAAAGCGTCGTCGGGCCCGCGTGGAAAAACCATTCACGGACGTGTTAAGGGTTGAAATGCGGCCGTGGTCGGTTAAACCCGACAGTCGAGAGCTCGGCGGTATCGCGAGCGGAGCGCGAGACCTTCGAGAACAACGAGGCGACATGCCATCACCGATGGTCAAAAAAGGCATATGGGCCTTGGGCGCGGCTATTGTAGCCATCGCCCTCGCCGTTGCTTTTTTCCCGCTGATTGCGTCAACCCAGATCGTGCGTGACCGAATCGCGCTCGAGATGAGCGCCTGGAGCGGTTACCGCGTGGAACTCGGCGCCGCGCCGGTGATCGACGTCTTTCCTTCCTTTCACGCGACGCTCAACAACGTGACATTGTCGGATTGGCGCGACGTCAGCCGGCGGCCGGTCGTCGAGGCCGAGCGTGTCGAGATCGAGCTTTCGGCACTGGCGGCACTCATCGGCAATGTCGTATTCTCCGATGTGCGCCTGATCCGGCCGACCTTGCGCGTCGTGCCGACGGGACCGTTCTATCTTCCTGTTTCCCCGGGGGGCGGGCGGATTGCACGTTCGGTCGACGCGGCCCGCACCGTGGTTGCCGCAAACCCGGCTAGCCCGGATCTGGGCGCACTGCCGTCTGACCCGTTCGGCGAAGTCGAGTTCAGCGACGGGCGCATCGTGATCGCGCGCAATGGCGAAGACGTCGAGATCGTCACCAGCCTCTCCGGCAACGTCGACTGGAGCAGCGTCAACCGCGCCGGCAAGCTCTCGGCGACAGGCATATGGCGAGGCGAGAGCGTTTCCATCGACCTTTCGTCTCCGAACCCGCTGGTTCTGTTCGCCGGCGGGGCGGCTCCGGTAAACTTCGCGCTCAAATCCAACCCGACGTCGGCAACCTTCGAGGGCACGGTCAACACCTCGGCGGATTCGTTCCTGGACGGCAAGGTCACCTTCAATTCACCGTCGCTGCGCCGCCTGCTCGAGTGGTCGAAGAGCGAGATGGCGCCGAAGGCGGTCATCGGCTCCATCGCGATCTCCAGCCATCTGACAGGCAACGCGCAGCGTGCGAAATTCGAAGACACGGAACTGACGCTGGATGGGAATCCCGGCACGGGCGTGCTCGACGTTTCGCTCACCGGCGCGGTACCGAGCATCACCGGAACCATGGCGTTTGAAACGCTCGACCTCAGGTCGTTCCTGTCGACCTTTACGCCGCTCACCTCCGACGCCAATGGCGACCCGGACCAAGTCGACACCAAGTTCGTGGACAAGGTCGTGTTGGATTTGCGCCTGTCGGCGGCGCGCGCTTCGGCGGGCTCCCTCGACATGACGGATGTTGCCGCCACCGCACAGGTGAAAAACGGGCTGGTGGTTTTCGACCTGTCGGACGCCACGGCATTGGGCGGCACCTTGCAGGCGGGCATGCGGCTCGATCGCACTGGCGACGTCGACGTTGCCGAATTGAGGATGCACGCAACCGACATCGATGGAGCGATTTTCGGCGCGGCAACCGGGATGACCGACCTGATGCCTACCGGCCGAGGCACGATTTCGGTGATGCTCAAGGGACCCGCCCAGTCCTGGGAAACGATGCTCGAAAACGCCGACGGATCGATCTCTGCCAGTTTCGGACCAGGCGAGTTGAAGGGCCTCGATCTCCCCGCCTTTCTCAAGCGGGCGTCACAGGGCGGTTTCTTCGCGCTGAAAGAGGTTGCCAATGGCACCTTCCCCATCACCGCCGCCGAATTGAAAGCCGGCATCGCCAACGGCGTCATAAGGATCGAGAAGGCCGAAGCAAAATCGGAGGGCAGAGATATCTGGCTATCCGGGCTGATGCCCTATGTCGGCAGCGGACTGGCGCTTTCCGGCAAGGTCTTTCCGGCCGGGGTGGATAGGACGACCACGCCGGCCGAAGCGACATTCTTCGTCGGCGGCTCGTGGAGCGTCCCGTTCATATCGCCGATCCCGCAGGTCGCGCCACCGCAGGTCGCACCGCCGCCGGCCAGCGTGCCCGACTAGAGCAGTTCCGTTTTCTTCGAATCAACGGAGCTGCTCCAGTCTCCCTTTTTGGCGCAATTCCGGACGCAAAACCGCTGCACACTTTTGCTGGAATTGCTTTAGCCGCGCTGGGCTGCCTGTTCGTCACGCAGGCGCTGCACTTCACGCCGCTTGTTGACCAGCGAGGCGGCAATCACGCCAAGTGCCACCACCGCGATCATCAGCGTGCAGGCGGCATTGATCTCCGGCGTCACGCCGAGCCGGACCTGGCTGTAGATCTTCATCGGCAGCGTGGTGGCGCCCGGGCCGGAGGTGAAGCTCGATATGACGAGATCGTCGATCGACAGGGTGAAGGCCAGCATCCAGCCCGACACCACGGCCGGCATGATCACCGGCAGGGTGATCTGGAAGAAGGTCTTCACCGGCGGCGCGCCGAGATCCATCGCCGCTTCTTCCAGCGAGCGGTCGAAGGTCATCAGGCGCGACTGCACCACCACGGCGACGAAGCACATGGAGAACGTGATGTGCGCCAGGATGACCGTCAGGAAGCCGCGGTCGAGGCCGATGGCGACAAACAGCAGCAGGAGCGACAGGCCGGTGATGACCTCCGGCATGACCAAGGGCGCGAACACCATGCCGGAGAACAGCACCCTGCCCCGGAACCGCGTGTAGCGGGTAAGCGCAAGCGCGGCCAGCGTGCCGAGCACCGTCGCGACAGTCGCCGAGATAAGCCCGACCCGAATCGTGACCCAGGCGGCGTCCATCAGGCCCTGATTGCGGAACAGTTCGCCATACCATCTGGTCGAGAAGCCACCCCAGACGGTGACCAGCTTGGACTCGTTGAACGAGAAGATCACCAGAAGCACGATCGGCAGGTAGAGGAAGGCAAAGCCCAGCACGATCGAGGTGATGTTGAAGCGGCTCCAGGTGGCGTTCATCGGCCCTGCTCCTGCGCACGGGCCTGCGCGCTCTGGAAGATCATGATCGGCACGACGAGCAGCAGAAGCAGGATGACCGCCACCGCCGAGGAGACAGGCCAGTCGCGGTTGGCGAAGAACTCATTCCACAAGGTCTTGCCGATCATCAGCGTCTGCGAGCCGCCAAGCAGGTCGGGAATGACGAACTCGCCGACGGCCGGAATGAACACCAGCATGCAGCCGGCGACGACGCCTGGCAACGCAAGCGGGAACGTCACCTTCCAGAAGGCCCCTGTCGGCGTGCAGCCGAGGTCCTGTGCGGCCTCGATCAGCGAGAAGTCCATCTTCTCGAGGGTCGAATAGAGCGGCAGGATCATGAAAGGCAGATAAGAGTACACGATGCCGATGAAGATCGCGGCATGGGTGTTCATGATCACCAGCGGCTGGTCGATGATGCCGGTTGCCAGAAGAACCTGGTTGAGCAGGCCTTCGGGCTTGAGAATGCCGATCCAGGCATAGACGCGGATCAGGAACGACGTCCAGAACGGCAGGATAACCAGCATCAGCAGCGTCGGTCTGATCGATGCCGGCGCCCGTGCCATGCCGTAGGCGACAGGAAAGCCGACCAGCAAGGCGAGGAAGGTCGAGATCGCGGCAATGACAACGCTCGAAACATAGGCGTTGAAATAGAGGGGATCCTCGGTCAGCCAGACGTAGTTGTCGATGCCGAGTTCCCGCAACTGGGCCAGGAACCCGGAAATTCCCTCGCCGACACCCAACACCGGCACATAGGGCGGCATGGCGATCGCCGTTTGCGACAGCGATATCTTGAAGACGATGATGAAGGGGATGAGGAAAAAGAACAGCAGCCAGAGATAAGGCACCATGATCACCAGCCGGCTGGTGATCGCATTCAGCAACGAGCCTGATGCCGAAGCGGGCTGGGCAGCCGCGACAGCGGACGGGGAAGAGACTGCGGTTTCCGCCATCACTCGCCCCTAGCGCGTCAACACGACGCCTGCATCCGGCCGGAAGGATATCCAGGCGCGGTCGTTCCAGGTCAGCGGATCTTCGGTCACCCGGGCGCTGTTCAACGCGCTCGCCTTTACCACCTGCCCGTCGGTGAGCTTCACGTGGTAGACCGTCATGTCGCCGAGATAGGCAAGGTCGAACACCTCGCCCTCCATCGCATTCGCAGCACCCTCGGGCTTTCGCGACGACACCTTGATCTTCTCCGGACGGATGGCGAAAGCGACGGCATTGCCGGCCGCCGCCTCGCCGGCGTTTTCGACGACGATCTCGGCCCCGCTGGCGCCGGTGATGCGGGCGGTGTTCGCCTCGCGCGCCGCCACGGTTCCCTCGAACATGTTCACGTTGCCGACGAAACCGGCGACGAAACGCGAGGCGGGCGCCTCGTAGACCTCGGCAGGTGTCGCGACCTGCATCACCTCGCCCCTGTCGAGGATGGCGATGCGGTCGGCCATGGTCATCGCTTCCTCCTGGTCGTGAGTGACGACCACGAAGGTGAGGCCGAGCGACTGCTGCAGGTCCATCAGTTCGAACTGGGTTTCCTCGCGCAGCTTCTTGTCGAGCGCGCCGAGCGGCTCGTCGAGCAGCAGCACCTTCGGCCGCTTGGCGACGGAGCGTGCGAGCGCGACGCGCTGGCGCTGGCCGCCGGAAAGCTGGTGCGGCTTGCGCTTGGTGAACTGCTCGAGCTTGACCAGCTTCAGCATTTCAGCGACGCGGGCATCGACCTCGGGTTTCGGCATGCCGTCCTGCTTGAGGCCGAAGGCGATGTTGGCTTCGACCGTCATGTGCGGGAACAGCGCATAGGACTGGAACATCATGTTGACCGGGCGCCGGTAGGGCGGAATGCCGCGCAGATCCTGTCCGTCGAGCAGGATGCGGCCCGCGGTCGGCTCCTCGAAGCCGGCCAGCATCCGAAGCAGCGTGGACTTGCCGCAGCCGGACGCACCGAGCAGCGCGAAAAACTCGCGCTCGTAGATGCTAAGCGAGAGATTGTTGACGGCGGTGAAGTCGCCGAAGCGCTTGGTGACGTTCTCGAAGGCGATGTAGGGCTTGGCGTCGGGGTCGTTCCAGGGTGCAAAATCCCTGCGGATGCTGCCAAGCGATTTCATGTCAGTCTCCGTGGTTGCCCTTTGACCCCAGCCTTGGAAAAATGAAACCCCGGATGAAGCCAGCCGGGGTTTCGATGCGCAACTATTGCCCGGTAACGATCTTGGTCCACATCCGGGTCACCAGGCGCTGTGTCTTGGGATCGTAGGGAGAGACGGTGAAGAGCTTCTGCAACGTGGCCTCATCCGGATAGATGGACGGATTGTCCATGATTTCCTTTTCGATGAACTCCTGCGATGCCTTGTTGCCGTTGGCGAAGTAGACGTAGTTGGTCGCCTTCGCCGCGACTTCCGGCTTCATCATGTAGTTCAGGAACTCGTGCGCCTCGGCGACGTGCTTGGCATCGGCCGGGATCGCCATCTGGTCGAACCACATCTCGGCGCCTTCCTTCGGCACCACGTAATCGATGACGACGCCCTGATCGGCCTCGGCGGCGCGATCGCGCGCCTGGAATACGTCACCCGACCAGCCGACAGCCAGGCAGATGTCGCCATTGGCCAGCGCGTTGATGTATTCGGACGAGTGGAACTTGCGGATCGACGGACGGATCGCCATCAGCGTTTCCTCGACCTTGGCGAAATCCTCGGCGGATTTGCTCTCGGGATCGAGGCCGAGGTATTTCAGCGTGGTGGGGATCAGGTCGGTTGGAGAATCCAGGACGTAGACGCCGCAGCCGGCGAGTTTGGCCAGGTTTTCCGGCTTGTAGAAGACATCCCAGCTGTCGATCTTGTCGATGCCGAGGGCTTCCTTCACTTTCTTCTGGTTGTAGCCGATGCCGACCGTGCCCCACATGTAGTTGATCGAATACTCGTTGCCCGGATCGTATTTGACGACGCGCGAGGTAACCACGTCCCACATATTGGAGATGTTTGGCAGTTTCGACTTGTCGAGCTTCTGGTAGACGCCTGCCTCGATCTGGCGGACCAGGAAGTTGCTGGTGGGCACGACGATGTCGTAGCCGCTGCCGCCGGCGAGCAGCTTGGTTTCAAGGATCTCGTTGGAATCGAACACGTCGTAGACGACCTTGATGCCGGTCTCCTTGGTGAAATCGGCGATGATGGAATCGTCGATGTAATCCGACCAGTTATAGACGTTGACGACACGCTCCTGCGCGTCGGCACCGACCGACAACGACAGGAAGAACACCGGCGCAACGGACAGCCGGAGCAAGGTACGGATCATGATTTTCTCCTCATTTGGAATACCCCTGATCTGGCCTGTTCCCCGAGGCGTCCAGCCAGTCTTTTTTCCAAGCCTATTGGCGTTTTTGCGGTGCGACAAGCGCCAAATTGGCGGCCGCCGGAAGAAGCCGTGGGGCGGGCGATGAGTCTTCGACATCGTCGCCGTTGAAACCGACTTGGGGCGACATCGTTGGAAGTGCATGAGAGCGGAGTTGCCAGCCGCAACTGCCCGTTGTCCGCTGCATCCGCAGCCGCCATGCTGATCTGAGACGCCAAATCAGGAGAAACGACCGATGGAGACAGCTGTAAGGGAGCTATTCGAGCGATACGAGAGCTTTTTCAGACGGTCGCTCGACGGGGATTCGGATATGGATGAGGTCGCGTCGCTGTATGCCTCGGATTTTATCGCGGCCTCGCCTGCCGGGGTCATGACCGGGAGGAACGACGACCAGCTAAAGCAGGTCATGGCAGCGGGATACGCACATTATCGCGCGATCGGGACCAAAGGGATGCGGATTCGCCATATCCGTCTCTCGCCGATAGACGAGCACCATTGCGTGGCCCATGTCTCCTGGACCGCGACCTATGCCCGCAAGGATCAACCGGACACATCCATCGATTTCGATGTTCACTACCTGGTCCAGAAACTGGACGGCGAAGCGAAGGTCTTCGGTTGGGTATCGGGCGATGAGCAGGCGCTGCTAAAGCAGCACGGCATCGTCTGACGGCAGCTCAATTGGGCGACGGCATGCCCGTTACACCCGGCTTTGCCGGTCTCGACTGGCGCTTGAACTCGAGGCCGATATGGATGAGCAAAGCCACGAAGACGACGCTACCACCCAAAACCGTGCGGGCCGACGGCACCTCGGAATGGATGAGCCATACCCAGACCGGGCCGAGCACGGTTTCGAGCGTGCCGAGCAGTGCCGCAAAGGCCGCCGGGATAAGCCGTGCCCCCGAAGCGAAACAGGCAAGGCCAAGGCCAAGGTTGACGGCGCCGAAGGCAAACAGAAAGGCCATGTCGCGCTGCGAGGTGGCAAAGGTCTCCGTCTGCGAGGCCGCGAAGAGTGCTGCAAATACCGTGCCGAGGCAGGTTGCCGGCGTCATCCGGACATGGGCGAAACGCCTCGTGATGACCGTGGCGATCGAGAATGCGATCGCGATCAGCAACGCCAACCCGTCGCCGACCGGCGAGACATCGCCGGTGAAGGATTCCGACACCATGATCGCCACGCCGGCGATGACGGCGGCGATTGCCGCCCAGGTCGGCAGCGCGACGGTTTCGCGAAACAACAGCCAGGCGATCAGCGCCGCGATCAAGGGAACGCCGGCCTGCATCAGCAGGATGTTGGCGACGGTCGTGTAGGCAAGCGCCACGACGAAAGAGGTCGAGGCCGTGGCAAAGCACAGCGCGACCGCGAGGCCGGGCAATCCCATGCCGCGGAAGAGGTTCAAGGTGCCGCGCAGCCCGTCTCGCCACAGCATGAAGCCAAGCAGGAACGCGGCCGCCCAGATCGATCGCCAGAAAACGACCGTCCAGCTGTCGTCGGCATCGATGAAGCGCGCTATGGCGCCGCCGAAGCTCCAGAACAGCGCCGAAAGGAAGACCAGCAGAAAGCCGATGCGTTCATCGCGCTGAGATACGGCGGAACCGGCATTGATGACCGCGGTTGCGGCAGTGGTCGGTTTGCCCATACGAGAGCCGCCGGTCGGAAAGAGGTGCCACGGCACGATGTCTTCGCCCTATCCAACTCCATGCCGGCTGGCGTGGTCCAGCGCCTGCTTCCCATTGTGGCACCGGCGTTTACTCGGCACCGCCGTTATCGATTCTCCGGTCCGGACCAAATTTGCGTGACGGGCAGACGTTGCGTGGTAGATAATCCGAGGCACCGTTGCCCGCCGGAGAGATCATCATGAAAGCTGCCTGGTACGAGAAGAACGGAACGGCGCGCGATGTGCTGATCGTCGGCGAGCTACCGAAACCACAGGCCGGACCGGGCGAAGTGCTGGTGCGGGTGCACGTCTCCGGCGTCAATCCGTCCGACGTGAAGAGCCGGCGCGGCCGTCCGCTCGCCGGCCCGAAGGTGGTGCCGCACAGCGATGGCGCGGGGATCATCGAAGCGGTCGGCCAAGGCGTTCCGGAAAGCCGCGTCGGCGAACGGGTATGGCTGTGGAACGGCCAATGGAAACGCGCCTTCGGCACCGCCGCCGAATATGTCGCCCTGCCCGCGAAGCAGGCCGTGCCCCTTGCGGATAGCGTGGACTTCGCGGCCGGCGCCTGCTTCGGCATTCCCGGCCTCACCGCGATGCAGGGGGTGAACCTGGCCGGACCGATGACGGGCAAAACGCTTCTGGTGACAGGCGCGGCTTCGGCGGTCGGCCACTATGTGACGCAGATCGCCAAGGCGCGCGGCGCGCGCGTGATCGGAACCGCGTCGGCGGAAAAGACCGTCCATGCGAAAAGCGCCGACGCGAGCGACGTCATCGACTACAAGAATGAGGACGTCGCGGCCCGCGTGCTGGAACTGACGGGTGGAAAGGGCGCCGACGCGATCATCGACATGGATTTTTCGACGACCGTGCGGCTGCTTCCCGGCGGCATCCTTGCCCCGCACGGCAGGTATGTCTGCTACGGCTCGAACATGCCCGGCGACAACATCGTGCCGTTCGGCGACCTGCTTTTCAAAAGCCTCACGCTGCAGTTCTTCCTTGTCTACGAACTGAGCGACGACGACCGCGCCAAGGCGATCGCCGGTCTCGACGCCATGCTGGAATCGCATAGCCTGGAGCATACGATCGGCGCACGGTTTGCGCTGCGGGAGATCGCCGCCGCGCATGAGATGGTCGAAGCCGGACAAGTTATCGGCAACGTGGTGATCGACCTCACGGATTGAACGAATCCTGGTCGCGTGGCCGCCGCCGTTCCAGTCCAGCCCACATCGTCCTCAGCACGCTCCATTCCGCGCCCCAGAATGGCTGGTCCAGTGACGGATTTTGACGCTTGCGGTTCATCCGGGCCATTTCATCGTGCAGCAAAGCCCAAATCAGCATCTGGTCCATTTGTAATTCCTTCGGTGCTATCATTCGATAATGAAACGTAGCCGAAGATTTTTCCTGTTTCTGCGGCCATGGATGCGATATGTTTTTCAATTATGAAAAACCTGAACTGGGATGACCTGCGGATTTTTGTGCGCGTGGCGCGCGGTGGCGGGCTTTCCGCCGCTGCTGCCGAGCTTGGCTCCAGCCCGGCAACGATCGGGCGCCGCATGCTGGCGCTCGAAAAGGTGGTCGCCAGGCCGCTCTTCGTGCGGCGGCAGACAGGCTACGAACTGACGGATGACGGCCGATTGCTGCTGGCCAAGGCGCTTGCGATGGAGGCCGGCGCGCGGCCGATCGAAGACTGGCTTTCGGCCAACGGAAACCGGCCGGTGGTGCGGATTTCGGCCGGCACCTGGATCGCCAATTTCCTGTCGGAGAACTTTGGCCGCATCTGGAGCCCCGACGACCAATTCAGGATCGCCTTCAAGACCGCCGAGGCGCGCCTCGACATCGCCCATCGGGAAGTCGAGATCGGCGTGCGGAACCAGCCGCCCGACGGCGCCAACCTCGCCGCCCGACCGATCACCGACGCGGCCTATGCGCCGTTCCGCGCCCGCAACCACACACCGCAATCGGCGGAAAACTGGGTGGCGATCGCGCCCGGGGATGCATCGACGGCATCGACCCGCTGGACGACCGCCCAGGCCGGGTTCGCGATCGCGGCATGGGCGAACGCGCCGCGCACCCTCTACGACCTGATCCGCTCGGGCACCGGCAAGGGCGTCGTGCCCTGCTTTGCCGGCGACCGCGACCCGCTGCTGGAGCGCGCCGGCGAGGAAATCGCCGAGCTCAGGCACCGGCAGTGGATCGTCATGCACAATGACGACCGCCACCGCCCGGAAGTGCGCACCGTCATCGAGCGGATGGCGGCGCTGATCAACGCGCACGCGCCGCTGTTTTCGGGCGAACGGCCCATGGGGAATGGGTGAACGTCGCGGCATTTCTCCGTCTGCACCTGCTTCCTTCAAGCGCCCCCTCTCCGTCTCGGCTTCGCCGATCCACCTCTCCCCCGCTTCGCAGGGGCGAGGAACCACTGCCGCGATGTCGGCGCTTTTCCAGCCTGGGTTCCTCGCCCCCGGGAGAGGTGGTTTGCGCAGCAAACCGGAGAGGGGGATTCAAGAACACAAGCATCTCCATTGCCACGCCCACTGCCCGGCAAGGCATCAGGCGAGGTCTGGCTCAACTTCATAATCGCCATCCGGTCACAATCAGGATGTGTCGCGGCGCTCCTCCAGGACGTCGAAGGCGAGGCCGTGCAGGTCTTTCAGGATTTCGTGGATCTCGTGCGTGGATTTTTTCCGGCCCCGCCTCGGGTGCTGGCCGGGCGGCCGGCCGGGACGCAGCGGCCAGATGCGGTGCGGCTTGCTGCGGCGCGGTTGTCCGGTTTGCTCGGCGGGGGCGCCGTTTCTGTCCTGTGCGATGATCGCATCGCGGCGCGCGCGCCAGCGGGCGAAGCGGTTTGCCTGGCGCGGCAGGTCGTCGAGGGCAGATGCCAGTGTGGCGAGCCTCTGGCCAAGGCGGGTGGCGTCGACCGGATCGTCGGGCGATGGCAGGCGGCGGGGTATGATGGGAGACGGCGTAGTGTAGCCGGGCACCGAGATGCGCGGCACGCTGGTGGGGACGGGACGCCGGGGGCGGCTTTCCCAGCGCGGCAGCCGGTCGAACAGCGGCAGGGCGAGCGGGCGGCCAGGGGTACGTTGCGCGATGCCCACTCCATCGCCTTCGGCGGTCCCCCTCCCCCGTCCCTTCGACAAGCTCAGGACAGAGGAGGATCCGAGGTGGCGAAGCTGGCGCGACCTGGATCCTCCCCCGTTCACGGGGGAGGGGGACCACGCGGAGCGTGGTGGAGGGGGCGGGACGATAACACTACGCGCCGCAACGATGATGAGCCGGCGAGTGGCGGCTTCGGCGGGACGCAGCAGGCGGAGCACGGCTGTGTGGATATGGCGGGGAAGGGTAGACGCCGGGGGCAGTTTACTTTTTTCCGCCAGAGCCGAAGCTTGAGGCAGCGCGCTTTTCCGCGGAAAGAAAGTAAACTGTCCCCCGAGTTCCGCCATGGCGACGAGCGCGGCCAGGATGCGCTTCAGCGCCTCCCGGTTACGCTCGATTGCCAGGTTCCAGTCCATCGCCCGTGTTTTCCTTTCCGCCCATGCAGCCGACGGGAGAATTATGCGGGCGGCTGGAGGGAGGTGGATAAAAAATCCTGACAGATGGTGACAAAGTGGGCGCAGCGACGCGCAGGCTGAGAAGATGCGCCCCCTCTCCGTCTCGCTGCGCTCGACACCTCTCCCCCACATTCGCGGGAGCGAGGAACCCAGGCTGGAGAAGCGCTGTACCAGGCGGAGAGCGTCTATTGAAAATCAAACGCGCTCAATCCCGTCGCCATCTCGTCCAGGCCGAGCGGGCGGGTGACCGGCGGTTCGGCGCGGGCGAGGCAGCCGACGCGCTCGCAGACCCTGCAGGCCGGACCGACCGGCGTGGAAGCGGCCTGCGCGAGCTTGCCGCCTGCCGGCGTGCCGGGAAGGCCTGCGCCGTAGACGATCTCGTCGCGGAAACCGATGTCGCAGCCGAGCAGGATAGCGGTTCGCCGCGGCCGCTCGTTGAAGGCACCTTGCGGGCCCTCGAGCGTGCGGGCAATGCAAAGGAACTCGGCGCCGTCCGGCATTTCCACCGCCTCGACCAATATCTGCCCGGGCTGCGTGAAGGCCGCATGCACCGGCAGCTTCGGGCAACCGCCGCCGAACCGGCCCTGCGGAAAGCCCTGCGCGCCGGCTTTGCGGAAGCGGTGACCGGCATTGTCGACTTCCAGCATGAAGAACGGAATGCCCGAACTGCCGCTGCGGTTGAGCATGGTGAGCCGGTTCGCCGCCTGTTCGAAGGAAACGCCGAAACGCGAACGCAACACGTCGATGTCATGGCGCGACCGCTGCGCGGCACTCTGGAACGCCTGGTAGGGCATCATCAACGCATGTGCCGCGTAACGTGCGAGCTCGAAGCGGCCGAGCCGCCGCGCCTCGTCGGATGAGAGCTTCAGCGCCTGCAGTTCGGCGGGGATCGCGACCCGCATCCTGACCAGGCAGGCCTCCATGGCGATTTCGCGCAGCTGGTCGAACGGCGACAGGCGCTCGGAGATGAACAGCCGCTGCGAATGGCGGTCGTAGCGGCGGCGCCAGTTGGGCATCGTCGCAACCGGCAGCACCTTCACGACAATGCCGAATTCCCGCTTCAGCCAGGCTTTCAGCGCGCCTGAGAGATCATCGCCAGGATCGAGCAGCGTGGTGAAGGCTTCGGCCTCCTCCTCTATCGAGGCGAAATAGTTGGGCCGCCGCTCGAATGTCTCGCGCACCTCGTCGATCGGCAGGCGCGCGCTCGACAGCGATGTGGCGCGCCCGTCCCGCGCCAGCATCTCGGAAAGATCCGAGAGCCGTTCCGCCTGCTCGCGATAGGCCCGGAACAGCTTCACCACCGCGGCTGCCGCGTTGGGCGCCGCCTCGGCGATCTCGACCAGCTCCTGGTCTCCGGGCAATTCGCCGGCGAGCAGGGGATCGGCAAAGACCTCGCGCAAGGCGGCGATCGAGCCTCCCGCCTCGCCGTGCAGTTCCTCCGGCTCGACCTTGTAGGCCGACACGAGCTTGAGGATCAGTTGGACGGTCAGCGGCCGCTGATTGCGCTCGATGAGATTGAGGTAGGAGGGAGAGATGCCGAGCCCCTCGGCCATCGCCGTCTGGGTGAGGCCCTTGGCGTTGCGGATGCGGCGGATGCGCGGTCCCGCGAAGATTTTCTGCTCAGCCATGCGCTGCCGCCCTTTACACGATCTTTACAAGCTTCACCGCCAAAAAGGCCGTTCGAGCTTTTACAATCTTGACAAATTTACATCTCCCGTCGGTCAAACTCAACACAGATTTTCTCTTATTTTTGCACTATCACGGCGTATTCTCTCGTCTCTGTCGCGGTGCAATGTAAATGAAGTCACAGGAAAGCGGTTGCCCTATCTCGATCTTCAGCCGCGCCACTGAAACACCCTGCGATGGATGGAGCATAGCAATGACCGATTTTTACAACCTCGTCCCTTCGGCGCCTGAAGGCCGCTTCGACGGCATCGAACGGCCTTATACGCCCGCCGACGTGAAGCGGCTGCGCGGTTCCGTCCAGATCAAGCACAGCCTCGCCGAACTGGGCGCAAACCGGCTGTGGAAGCTCATTCACGAGGAAGATTTCGTCAACTCGCTCGGCGCCATGACCGGCAACCAGGCCATGCAGCAGGTGCGCGCCGGACTGAAGGCGATCTACCTCTCCGGCTGGCAGGTCGCCGCCGATTCCAACACCGCCTCGTCGATGTATCCCGACCAGTCGCTCTATCCTGCCAACGCCGCGCCGGAACTCGCCAAGCGCATCAACAAGACCTTGCAGCGCGCGGACCAGATCGAAACGTCGGAAGGCAACGGTCTCTCGGTCGACACCTGGTTCGCGCCGATCGTCGCCGACGCGGAAGCCGGGTTCGGCGGGCCGCTGAATGCCTTCGAGATCATGAAGGCCTTCATCGAGGCGGGCGCGGCCGGCGTTCACTACGAGGACCAGCTGGCATCCGAAAAGAAGTGCGGCCATCTCGGCGGCAAGGTGCTGATCCCGACGGCGGCGCACATCCGCAACCTCAACGCCGCGCGGCTCGCCGCCGACGTGATGGGCACGCCGACGCTGGTCATCGCCCGCACCGACGCGGAGGCCGCGAAGCTGCTGACATCGGACATCGACGAGCGCGACCAGCCCTTCGTCGACAGGGACGCGGGCCGCACTGTCGAAGGTTTCTACCAGGTGAAGAACGGCATGGAACCCTGCATCGCGCGCGCCATCGCCTATGCGCCGCATTGCGACCTGATCTGGATGGAGACCGGCAAGCCGGACCTCGAGCAGGCGCGCACGTTTGCCGAGGCCGTACAGAAGGCGCATCCGGGCAAGAAGCTCGCCTACAACTGCTCGCCGTCGTTCAACTGGAAGAAGAACCTCGACGACGCGACCATCGCCAAGTTCCAGCGCGAACTCGGCGCGATGGGCTACAAGTTCCAGTTCATCACGCTGGCGGGTTTCCACCAGCTGAACCACGGCATGTTCGAACTCGCCCGTGGCTACAAGGATCGCCAGATGGCGGCCTACTCGGAACTGCAGGAGGCAGAGTTCGCGGCCGAGGCCGACGGCTACACCGCAACCAAGCACCAGCGCGAGGTCGGCACCGGCTATTTCGACGCGGTGTCGATGGCGATCAGCGGCGGCAAGTCGTCGACGACCGCCATGCACGAATCGACCGAACACGAACAGTTCCGCCCGGCGGCGGAATAGCACCAAGAACGGTCACGCCGGAGGCATCGATGCCTCCGGTTCCGCCGCAACACAGGATGAGGAGAGCAAAATGGCACCGAGAACACGCGTCAAGGAACGGGCGGAGGAACAGGCCTCTGCGATGAACGCCGACCAGCAGGCCGCCATCCGCATCGTCGCCAACGACCTGCACAGGCTCAACCAGGCGGTGATGAAAGCCGTCGAGGCGGGTGTCTCGGTGGAACTGGTTCGTTCGGCGCGTCACCATGGCGGCAACGGCAATTGGGGCGATCTCCTGATTCCGGTAATCGTTACCCAGGGTTGAGCGGTTATCCCTAACACCAGCAATATTCGATGGTTTCAACGCGCGCTTTTTTAGCGCGCGTTGTGCTTTTTACTTTCGACTTGGGCGCGTTTTTCCGCAACGCATGCAAGCGAATCTGCATCTTTGCCCAACATTGCTAAAAGTTTAGCTTTTATTCGACCTTCGATCCTTGACATCTTCGGCAATGACAACATTATCGGGCAGGCTCCACAACCGGACATTGAAAACTCTAGCCGTAGGTTGTCGTGAGCATGGGACCCTCGGTCCGGTGTTCGTTCCCGTCAGGACTCAATCGCGCAATGCATGCATCCCCTGAAAACCTGAACCAGGTCCTTGTCGTAGGAAAGTCGCCAGTCAACCGTGTCGTCATAGCCAAGATCGTCGAACGCTCCGGCCTGAAGCCGGTGTCGGAAACGCCCGAGCAGGCTATAAAATCCCTGTCCTCGCTGTGGCCCGGCATGGTGATCGTGGACGGCGGTGCCGGCAACGACGACTGCGACCAGATCCTCGCGGTGTTGCGGGACCGCCGTCGCGTTTCCGCGAAAAACCTGCCGGCCGTCATCCTCTTGTCGACGGCGGCAGCAGATACCGATGCCTTGACCTCCAATCCGGGCGTCGACGCCGTGGTGGCCAAGCCGATCACCACCGAAACGTTGCAGCCGACAATCGACCGGCTGCATGCGCGCGGCCGCAGCTAGTTCGTCACCCGCGGGCAACGCTGTCCACCGGGTACGGTCTCCGGCCCCCTTCCCTTCCGCCGCGAGGCACGGCTATACTCGGCGGTCTGCAATAGCCTCCTGGTGATTGATGCCTGCCGGAAAAAAGGAAGTCCGACCCGCGAGCCGTGGGCGCGCGCGTCTACCTGCTTTCGTGAAAAATCTCCGCGGTGTCAAAAACTGGAAAGAGGTGAGCGCCTGGCTGGAATGGCGCGGCATCGAAGACATCGAATGCATCACCCCGGACCAGGCCGGCGTGGCGCGCGGCAAGATGATGCCGTCGAAGAAATTCACCTCCAACACATCGCTGGCACTGCCTTCGGCGCCATTCATGATGACGATTTCCGGAGACTATCCGGAAGACGGCAACGGGTTTTCCTATCCGGAAGACGACGGCGACCTGAAACTGGTACCCGACCTGTCGACGCTCTCGGTGGTGCCCTGGGAGGAAGACCCGACAGCCCAGGTGATCTGCGATCTTGTCCACCAGGACGGCCGCAACGTCGAATTCACGCCGCGCAACGTCCTGCGCCGCGTGGTGGCGGCCTATGAGAAGCGCGGCCTGAAGCCGGTCGTGGCGCCCGAGATCGAGTTCTATCTCGTGCGCAAGAATCCCGACCCGGATTATCCGCTGGTGCCGCCGGTCGGACGTTCGGGCCGGCCGATCGGCGGCGGCGCCGGCTATTCGATCGCCGGCGTCAACGAGTTCGACGAGCTGATCGACGACATCTATCACTTCTCCGAAGCCCAGGGCCTGGAGATCGACACGCTGATCCATGAAGAAGGCGCCGGCCAGCTGGAGATCAACCTGCGCCATGGCGACCCGGTCGAACTCGCCGACCAGGTGTTCCTGTTCAAGCGCACCATTCGCGAAGCGGCGCTCAAGCACGAGACCTACGCGACCTTCATGGCCAAGCCCATCCAAGGCCAGCCGGGTTCGGCCATGCATATCCACCAGTCGGTGATCGACAAGAAGACCGGCCGCAACGTCTTTGCCGCCGAAGACGGCAGCGAAACCGAAGCGTTCTTCAACTTCATCGGCGGTATGCAGAAGCATGTGCCGAATGCACTGGTGATGTTTGCGCCCTACGTGAATTCGTACCGCCGACTGACGCAGGCCGCGTCGGCTCCGGTCAACACCAAATGGGGCTACGACAACCGCACGACGGCGTTCCGCGTGCCGCGTTCCGACCCGAGCGGCCGCCGCGTCGAGAACCGCATCCCCTCTTCCGACGCCAATCCCTACCTGGCGCTCGCGGCCTCGCTTGCTTGCGGGCTTGCCGGCATGATCCACAAGCTCAAGCCGGACGCACCTGCCGACACCACGGTGAACGAAGACAAGATCGATTTGCCGCGCGGCCTGCTCGAAGCTGTCGACCTGTTCGAGGGGGACGAGGTGCTGAAGGAACTGCTCGGCGCCGTTTTCGTCTCGACCTACGCGGCGATCAAGCGGGCGGAATTCGAGACCTTCATGGAGGTCATCAGCCCGTGGGAGCGGGAGTATCTGCTGTTGAATGTGTGAAGGTCGGCAGTCGGCAGTCGGCAGTCGGCAGTCGGCAGTCGGCAGTCGGCAGTCGGCAGTCGGCAGTCGGCAGTCGGCAGTCGGCAGTCGAAATACAATCAAAAATGCAGATAAAACATACTTCTCACGGATATTCAGACCCATGACCGTTCTTTTCTCCGACTGCCGACTGCCAACTGCCGCCCAAAACCGACCTGACGCCCAAGACGCATGACTTACCAATCCCCCATTTCCCCCGGTTACTCCTGGTACGAGGATACCGTCGGCGAGCGGCCTGAATACGCGCCGCTCGACGGCGACGTCAGCACCGACGTCGTCATCGTTGGCGGCGGGTTCACCGGCCTGTCGGCGGCCGTGCACCTCGCCAAGGCGGGCACAAACGTCGTGCTGATCGAGGCGCACCGCTTCGGCGACGGGGCGTCGGGCCGCAATGGCGGGCAGCTCGGTACCGGCCAGCGCGCCGGGGCGGAAGAACTGGAGGCCGAATACGGGTTCGAGCGCGCCAAGGCGCTGTTCGATCTTGCCGAGGAGGCCAAGGCGCACCTGCTCGAATTCGCCAGCGTGAACGGCATCGATATCGATTTTCGCCCCGGCCACCTCAACGTCTCGCACCGCAAGCGCGACCTGCCGGAATATCTCGAACATGCCGAGGCGATGCGGACGCGCTTCAACTATCCGCACATCACCTACATGGACGCCGCCGAAACCGCCGAGCGCATGGGCTCCACGCATTATTACGGAGGCGTCCGCGACACCGGCACGGGCCACATCCACCCGCTGAAGCTGGTCGTCGGCACGGCGCGGGTGGCGGCTGAGGCCGGGGCGCGGCTTTTCGAAAGGACGAAGGCAACGGGCATTGCCACCAATGGCGGCAAGGTGACCGTGACGACGGCGACCGGCACGATCACGGCGCAGAAATGCCTGCTGGCGATCGACGCCTATGCCGGCGATCTCGAACAGGAAACCGCTTCCCACATCATGCCGATCGGCTCGTTCATCGGCGCCACCGTGCCGCTCGGCGACGACAGCCCGGTGCTGCCCGGCGGCGAATCCGTGTCGGATTCGCGCTTTGTCGTGCGCTACTTCCGGCGGGTGAAAACCGGCGAGCTGCTGTTCGGCGGTCGCGAGATCTACGGGGTCAAGGACCCCAACGACATCCACATCCATATCCGCCGCCAGTTCAGCGAGATCTATCCCGAGCTGAAGGACATCCGCATCACCCATGGCTGGGGCGGCTATGTCGGCATCACCATGCCGCGCAAGCCGTTCGTGCGCGAGGTCATGCCGAACGTGATTTCGGCCGGCGGCTATTCGGGCCACGGCGTGATGCTGTCCAACTTCGTCGGCAAGCTCTACGCCGAGACGGTTGCAGGCAACCGCGACAGGCTGAAACTGTTCGAGGAACTGAAAATTCCAGCCTTCCCCGGCGGCACGCGCTTCCGGGCGCCGCTGCTGTTCCTGGCGCTCAACTGGTATGCCCTGAGGGACCGGATTTAGGCTCGCGCGGCTCCGGCTCGCGGCACCGGCCGTGCCGGGCTGCCGACGACGGTGACGCCGGGCGGCACATCCCTGGTCACGACGCTCCGGCGCCGACAATCGCTGCATCGCCGATGGCGACGCCCGGAAGGATGATGGCGCCGCCGCCGATCCACACCCTCTCGCCGATGGTCACCGGCCTGGCAATTTCCAGGCCGGCGGCGCGCAATTCCGGGTCCTTGTGATGTTCGGCGCAATAAATCTGGACGTGCGGGCCAAGCAAGGTGGAGCGGCCGATGCGCACCTTTGCGGTATCGAGGATGACGCAACCGACGTTCATGAAAACCCTGTCGCCGAGTTCGATGTTGACGGCGTAGGCGCAGTGGAACTGCGCCTCGATGCGCACGCCCTCGCCGACCGATGCAAACAGTGCTGCGAGCGATGGCCCCAGATTGCCACGCTGCCGGGGCGGCAAATTGTTGTGCTCGTGCACTGCGTCGTAGGCACGACCGCGCATCGCCTCGAGTTCGGGATCGATGCAGCAATACCACTCGCCAGCAGCCATTTTGGTGCGTTCGCTGGCGGTCATGGAGCGCTCCTTCGGCGTCGTGAAACGTCCGATCCCAACCACAGATCATCGCCGCATGCAAATAGCGCCGGCCGCCCGGGATGCACTCGCCGTCGGCCAGAAGCCCAGCCTTACATCCTGCCCACGGACCGCCTGGACCTCAGAACTTCCGGCCCACGCCGACCATCACCGCGAACGAATAATGGTCGAGGCCGGCCGAATTGCGGGTTTCTGAGACTTCGCCGGTTGACGTGTTGTATGTGCGCGTGTCGCCCTTGGCCTCGAAGTAGTTCTGATAGTCGGCCCTGCCGAAGAACGTCCAGGCCGCACCCAGATCGCGTTCCGCCGAGATGGACACACCGATCATCCCGGTCGTGTCGAACGATTCGGTGAAGATGAGATTGCGCAGGTAATGGTGGTCCCTGTCGCGCGACATGACGAAGGGGCTGCCAATGATTTCTCCGGTCAGGCGGAACCGCGGCGCTTCATAGGTGACGCCAAGCCCGATATAGGGCGTGTGCCACCACTGCTCGTAGCCGATCACCGGTCCGTGGAAGGTTTCGGTCTGGTCACGGAAGCCGACGATGTTGCCGTTGTCGTCCTCGCTGGAATAGATAAATGTGCCGTCGACGGCATCCCACTTCATGTTCTTGAACCGGTAGCCCAACAGCGCGCTGAACTGCAGATTGTTGTACTCGGCGAATCTGGCGGCGGCGGAAATGTCGATCTGGAATGCCTTCGACAGGTCGGTGTTCGGGTGATGGGACCAATGGGTCCAACTGTCGAAGCCGTTATAGCCGAGAAGCCAGTCGCGGTCGTCCATGGTGTTGCCGGACGCTAGCGTCGTCCAGCCACCGGCGCGCAACGACAGCCAGTCCGTCACACGGTAGGACAGATCGCCGCCGATGATCAGCGCGTTGTCGATCTTCCAGTTGAGCTGACTCACCTTCTGACCGGCATCGCCATAGACATATTCGCCGGATTCACCGTTCAGATAGCCAAGGTACCCTGTAGCGGCAAAGTCAGGCGTGATCGAGATTTCCGCACGTTCCTGCACTTCGACATCCGCGGCGATGGCTGCTGGAATCCCCGAAAGGAACAGGAAGCAAAGTGAAGCGCGGCCAAGCATCAAACGTCCCTCATTCAAATACTTGCCACAACCGCCGGTAGCAGCGGACCCATTCCGGTGGGAGCTGTCAACGTGCGACCGTAACCTTTCGAGGGTCGAGAGAAGCCGCCTGGCGCATTGTGTTGCGCTGGCGCCACACAGGCGCCTGCTACGGGCCGTGTCTTCCTGGGAATGCGGTGATGGGCCTGGCTCAGATGCAGCGGCCGCCGTCGACTTCCAATGCGACGCCGGTAATGAATTCGGCTTCGTCGGAGGCGAGCCAGAGAGCCGCATTAGCGATGTCGAGCGGCGTCGACAGCCGACCGAGCGGGATCGAGGCGCGGAATTTGGCCCTAAATTCCGGCGTGTCCTCGCCCATGAACTGGGCCAGCATGCCGGTCTCGCCCGCGACGGGACAGAGGCAATTGACGCGGATGTTCTTCGGCGCCAGTTCCACCGCCATCGACTTGGTCGCGGTGATCGCCCAGCCTTTCGACGCATTGTACCAGGTCAGGCCGGGCCGGGGCCGCAGCCCGGCGGTCGAGGCGGTGGTGATGATCGAGCCGCCACCCTGCTTTTCCATGATCGGAACGACAACGCGGGCAGAGTGGTAGATCGCCTTCATGTTGACAGCAGCGATCAGGTCGAAGGTCGCCTCGTCGACCTCGAGCATATCGCCGTTGCGGTGGGTATAGCCGGCGTTGTTGACCATGATGTCGATGCGGCCGAATGCCTTCATGGTCGCGTCGACCATCTCGTCGAATTCGGATTTTTGCGAGACGTCGGTCTGCGTCCAGATCGCGGCCTTGCCGATCTCGCCGGCGACGCGCTCGGCGCCCTTGACGTTCAGATCGGCGACGACGACCCTGGCGCCTTCTTCCGCGAAGCGCTTCGCCATGCCCTCGCCGAAGCCCGAGGCAGCTCCGGTGATGACCGCGACCTTGTCTTTCAGACGCTTCATGCTTTTTACCCGTGATTGAAAACGATGGTTTTGGTCGCCGACATGTCGTGGAGGGCTTCGAAACCCTTTTCGCGGCCGTGGCCGGATTTCTTGAAGCCGCCGAACGGCAATTCGATGCCGCCGCCGGCGCCGTAGCCGTTCACGAAGACCTGGCCCGAACGGACACGCTTGGCGACCCTGTGCTGGCGACCGCCGTCCCTGGTCCAGACGCCCGCGACCAGGCCGAACTCGGTGCCGTTGGCCAGCCGGATCGCCTCCTCCTCGCCATCGAACGGGAACAGCGTGAGAACCGGCCCAAACACTTCTTCCTGGGCGATCACGGCGTCCGGGTCGACCGATCCGAACAGCACCGGCGCCTGGTAATAACCGCCTTCCGGTGCGTCGGCATGGACCGATCCTTTGGCGAGCACGGAAATACCGGCTTCTTCCGCCGCGGCGATCATTCCGGCGACACGTTCCTTCTGGCGCGGGTTGATCAGCGCGCCGAGATCGAGGTCTGCATCGTGCGGCCCGGCGACGAGTTTCGAAAACCGCTCGGCGAGGCCCTTGGCGACCTTCTCGTAGACCGGCCGCTCGACCAGCACGCGGCTGCCGGCCGAACAGGTCTGGCCGCCGTTCTGGATGATCGCGTTGACCAGCACCGGCAAGGCCGCCTCAATATCGGCGTCGGCAAAGACGATCTGCGGGGACTTGCCGCCGAGCTCCATGGTGACGCCGCGGTTGTTGACCGCCGCCGCCTGCTGGATTGCCGTCCCGGTGAGCGGCGAGCCGGTGAAGGTGACATAGTCGACCAGCGGATGCGCCGACAACGCGGCGCCCGCTTCGCGCCCGTAACCGGTGACGACATTGAAAACGCCTGCCGGCATGCCGGCCTCGAGCGCCAGTTCGGCCATGCGGATCGCCGTCAGCGAGGCATCCTCGGCCGGCTTGACGACCAGCGTGTTGCCCATGGCAAGCGCGGCGCCCGCGACACGCGCCAGTATCTGCATGGGATAGTTCCAGGGAATGATGCCGGCGACGACGCCGTGCGGCTCGCGCAAGGTGAGCGCGGTGTAGCCGTCCAGGAACGGGATCGTGTCGCCGTGGATCTTGTCGCCGGCGCCGCCGTAGAACTCGAAATAACGCATGGTGGCAGTAACGTCGGCCTTGCCCTGCCGAACCGGCTTGCCGGTGTCGCGCGATTCGAGCGCCGCAAGTTCGTCACCGTTCTTTTCGACCAGCTGGAAAAGCCGGGTCAGGCAGCGGCCGCGCTCGACCGCCGGCATCCTCGCCCATGGGCCATCGTCGAAGGCGCGACGGGCAGCCTTTACGGCGCGGTCGACATCCGCCTCGCCCGAAGCCGGGATCGATGCGAACACCTTGCCGTCCGACGGCGAAGCGACATCGATGCGCAACCCGGACAGCGAATCGACCGGCTTGCCGTCGATGAACTGCATGAAGGCCAAACCTTCGGCGACAGTTCGCGAAAGATGCGTTCCCATGGCAGTTGCCTCCTTGGTATCGTCCCACAACGGCTCTATGTTGCAGGTGCGAAGGAAATGAATTCTTTTCGGCGCTGACAAACGCGCGGGTGCATGCCGGTGTCAAGTTCCAGAACGGAATTTCGAGTATGTGACACCATGGCACTGGCAAGTTTAAATCGATTAGATTATAGGCACCTCGCAAAGGCGAGTCCTGAGAACACGGACAGAT
This sequence comes from Mesorhizobium sp. ZC-5, assembly GCF_025753855.1. Classification (GTDB taxonomy): domain Bacteria; phylum Pseudomonadota; class Alphaproteobacteria; order Rhizobiales; family Rhizobiaceae; genus Neomesorhizobium. Next base: position 20,893 of record NZ_JAOWPT010000008.1, on the reverse strand, counting down.
AATGACCAGCCAGATCATTCCCGTCGACCCGTTCGACTTCATCATTTTCGGCGGTACCGGCGACCTCGCCGAACGCAAGCTTCTGCCGGCGCTCTATTACCGGCAGCGCGACCACCAGTTTTCCGAACCGACCCGCATCATCGGCGCCTCGCGCTCGAAGATGACGGACGAGGAATTCCAGGCATTCGCCAAGAAGGCGATTTCCGAGCACGTCAAGGCAGACGACATCGATGCCAAGGAACTGAAGACGTTCCTGGCGCGGCTCTCCTATGTCGCTGTCGATGCCATGTCGGGCGACGGCTTTGCCAAGCTGAAGAAGGCGATCGGCGACAGCGACTGCATCCGTGCCTATTATCTCGCGGTCGCACCGGCGCTGTTCGGCGAGATCTCGCACAAGCTCAAGGAACATGGGTTGGTGACGCCGAACTCGCGCATCGTCGTCGAAAAGCCGATCGGCCGCGATCTCGTCTCCGCCAAGGCACTCAACGACCAGATCGGCGAAGATTTCGGCGAGCACCAGATTTTCCGCATCGATCACTATCTCGGCAAGGAGACCGTGCAGAACCTGATGGCACTGCGCTTTGCCAACGCGCTCTACGAGCCGCTGTGGAACTCGGCGCATATCGACCATGTGCAGATCACCGTGGCCGAGACGGTCGGTCTCGAAGACCGCGTCACCTACTACGACAAGGCCGGCGCGCTGCGCGACATGGTTCAGAACCACATGCTGCAGCTTCTCTGCCTCGTCGCCATGGAAGCGCCGTCATCGATGGACGCCAACGCCGTGCGCGACGAGAAGCTGAAGGTGCTGCGCTCGCTGAAGCGGATCAACGGCAACGAGGCGCCCAAGCAGACGGTGCGCGGCCAGTACCGCGCCGGCGCCTCCGCCGGCGGACCGGTGAAAGGCTATGTCGATGAACTCGGCGCGGCCAGCAACATCGAGACCTTCGTCGCCATCAAGGCCGAGATCGCCAACTGGCGCTGGGCCGGCGTGCCCTTCTATCTCAGGACCGGCAAGCGGCTGGCGACGCGGGTTTCCGAGATCGTCATCGAGTTCAAGCAGATCCCGCATTCGATCTTCGAAGAAAGTGCCGGCAACATTACCGCCAACCAGCTGGTGATCCGGCTGCAGCCGGACGAAGGCGTCAAGCAGTTCATCATGATCAAGGATCCGGGTCCGGGCGGCATGCGGCTGCGCCAGATTCCGCTCGACATGAGCTTTGCGCAATCGTTCGACGGGCGCGCGCCCGACGCCTACGAGCGGCTGATCATGGATGTCGTGCGCGGCAACCAGACGCTGTTCATGCGCCGCGACGAAGTCGAAGCCGCGTGGGACTGGATCGACCCCATCCTCAATGCCTGGCAGGAAAACCGGCAGGAAGCGCAGGGCTATACGTCCGGCACCTGGGGTCCGTCGGCCTCCATCGCGCTGGTCGAGCGCGACGGGCGCACCTGGCACGAAAGCAACTGACCCATGACGGCGCAGAATTTCCGCCGGCATGATTTTGGTTCGCGCGAACTGCTGGCGGCGGATCTGGCGGAGACGATCGCAACTCGGTTGAGTGCGGCGGTCGCCGAACGCGACGCGGCGACCATCGCCGTGTCGGGCGGCACGACGCCGTCGCTGTTGTTCGAGATGCTTTCAAAGTCGGACATCGACTGGGGCAGCGTTAACGTCACGCTGATCGACGAGCGGTTCGTGCCCGAAAGCTCGCCGCGCTCGAATGCCAATCTGGTGAAGGCGAAACTGCTGCAGAACAGAGCGAAAAAAGCCAATTTCCTGCCGCTCTATGCAAGCGGCGATGTCGCCGCCGACATAAGCAACGCCGAGCACCATCTCGCCGTGTTCCACAACCCGCTGGATGCGGCGATCCTGGGCATGGGCAATGACGGTCATACCGCTTCTTTCTTCCCGGATGCCGAGGAACTGGAACGGCTGCTCGATCCCCAGTCCAGCGATTTCGTCGCCGCCGTTCATGCGCAAAGCGCCGGCGAGCTTCGCCTGACGTTGACGCTGCCGCTCATCTGCCGGGCACGCTTCCTGGCGCTTCATATCGAAGGCGCCGAAAAGATGAACACGCTGGAGCGGGCACTCACCCCCGGCTCGACCTTGCCGATCCGCCGCGTCATCGACGCGGCACATACGCCCGTGGAGATATTCTGGGCGCCTTGAATTGAATGCTGCATGGCCGCGGAGGCGCTCCCATCCTTCCCGGGCATGCCTTGAAAGGACGTTGCCATGACCGCCAGGAAAGACATCGAAGCCATCACCGGCCGCATCCGCGAGCGGTCGAAGCCGCGCCGCGAGATCTATCTCGAGCGGATCGAAGCGGCAGCGGGCAAGACGGCCAACCGGGGCGTACTCTCCTGCGGCAACCTCGCCCACGGCTTCGCTGCCTGCGGACCGTCGGACAAGGCGATCCTTGCCGGTGACCGCATCCCGAACCTCGGCATCATCACGTCGTACAACGACATGCTGTCCGCGCATCAGCCTTATGAAACCTATCCGCAACTCATCAAGGAAGCGGCGCGCGAGGCAGGCGGCGTGGCGCAGGTGGCAGGCGGCGTGCCGGCGATGTGCGACGGCGTCACCCAGGGGCAGCCGGGCATGGAGCTTTCGCTGTTCTCGCGTGACGTGATCGCCATGGCGACGGCCGTCGGCCTGTCGCACAACATGTTCGACGCGGCCGTCTATCTCGGTATCTGCGACAAGATCGTGCCAGGCCTCGTCATCGGCGCGCTGACCTTCGGCCACCTGCCGGCGGTATTCATCCCGGGTGGCCCGATGACTTCCGGCCTGCCCAACGACGAGAAGGCGAAAATCCGCCAGCTCTACGCCGAGGGCAAGGTGGGGCGGGCCGAACTGCTGGAGGCGGAGTCGAAATCCTACCACGGCCCCGGCACCTGCACCTTCTACGGCACCGCCAACTCCAACCAGATGCTGATGGAGATCATGGGGCTGCACACGCCGGGCGCCTCCTTCGTCAATCCCGGCACGCCGCTGCGCGATGCGCTGACGCGGGAAGCCGCCAAGCGCGCGCTGGCGATCACCGCGCTCGGCAATGAATACACACCAATGGGCCGCATGTTCGACGAGCGCACGGTGGTCAACGGTATCGTCGGACTGCATGCGACCGGCGGCTCGACCAACCACACCATCCATCTCGTCGCCATGGCGGCGGCAGCAGGCATCACGCTGACCTGGCAGGACATTTCGGACCTGTCGGAAGCGGTACCGCTGCTGGCGCGGGTCTATCCGAACGGGCTCTCCGATGTGAACCATTTCCACGCAGCCGGCGGCATGGGTTTCCTGATCCGCGAGCTGCTCGATGCCGGCCTGCTGCACGAGGACATCCAGACTATCTGGGGCAAAGGCCTGCGTCCTTATACGGTGGAGGCGAAACTCGCGGCGGACGGAACGGTCGCCCGCGAACCGGCGCCGGCAGTGAGCGGTGACGAAAAAGTGCTGGCACCCTTCCCCAAGGCTTTCCAGCCGACCGGAGGCCTCAAGGTGCTCACCGGAAATCTCGGCCACGCCATCATCAAGACATCGGCGGTGAAGCCGGAACGCCGGATCGTCGAGGCGCCGGCGCTCGTACTCGACAGCCAGCAGGCGCTGAACGATGCCTTCAAGGCCGGCGAGCTGGACCGCGACTTCATCGCCGTCATCCGCTTCCAGGGACCGAAGGCCAACGGGATGCCGGAACTGCACAAGCTGACGACGGTGCTCGGTATCCTGCAGGACCGCGGCCACAAGGTGGCGCTGGTCACGGACGGCCGCATGTCGGGCGCCAGCGGCAAGGTGCCGGCGGCGATCCATGTGACGCCCGAGGCGCTTGAGGGCGGCGTCATCGGCAAGGTGCGCAGCGGCGACATGGTGCGGCTCGACGCCGACGCCGGCACGCTGGAAGTGCTGGTCGAGGCATCCGAGCTGAAGACGCGCATGGTGCCGCGCATCGACCTGTCGGAAAACAGCCACGGCTTCGGCCGCGAACTGTTTGCCGGTTTCCGCGAACTGGCCCTGCGTGCCGACCATGGCGCCGCGGCCTTCGGCGCAGCGCATTAAGAAGGGCTATCTCCCTTCGTCGACTGTGACAGTCCAGGAGGCTGACGACGGAGCCAGGCTCAGATATGCCTCACCCACGGTCAGTAGGTGGTGCGGCGCTCCTCGGACGGCGGCCTGCCGAACTGAAGCCGGTAGCTCTGCGCGAAGTAGGAATGCGAGGTAAAGCCGGTGGCGATCGCCACGTCGAGGATGGGCATATTGGTCTGCCGCAGCAATTCGCGTGCCCGTTCGAGGCGAAGCCGCATGTAGTAACGGCCGGGAGTCACGGTGAGGTGCCGCAGGAACAGACGCTCGACCTGACGGACGGAGAGACCCGCCGATTTCGCCAGTTGAACCGCGGAAAACGGCTCGTCGAGATTGTCGGCCATCAACTCGACGATCTTGCGCAGCTTCTCCGACTTGCCAGTGAGGTCGCGCTCCGGGCCGACCCGCTGGCGGTCGCCGGCCGACCGGATGCGCTCGTGCTGGAACTGGTTGGCGACGCCGTTGGCGAGATTCGGGCCGAAATCGGTGCGCACGATTTCCAGCATCAGGTCGATCGAGGTCGTGCCGCCGGCACAGGTGTAGCGCTTGCGGTCGATCTCGAAGACGTTGCCGGTGCACTCGATCTCGGGGAACTTCTCGGTGAAGCCGGCGCGGTTTTCCCAATGGATAGTGCAGCGGTGGCCTTCCAACTGGCCGGCTTCGGCAAGCAGGTATGAGCCGACCGACAGCGCGCCCAGCGTGCCGCCGCGGCGACCCCAACTGCGCAACGCGCCGAGCACCTTGCTCTTGCCGGGAAATTCCGTCGTCAGTCCGACGCAGACGAACAGGATGTCGGCCGGCGGAATGTCGGCGACGCTGTAGTCGATCTTCAACGGCAGTCCGTTCGAGGCCATGACCGCCTCGCCGTCTGCCGAAACCGTCGTCCAGCCATAGAAGTCACGGCCCAGCAACCGGTTGGCCGACCGAACCGTGTCGATCGCGGCGGCGAGCGAAAACATCGAAAATTTGTCGACCAGCAGAAAAGCGAACTGCCGGTTGCCTTCCATGGGATCAGACATCAGCGGTTCTTCTACAGGAAGGAAAACTGGCCGCAAAGCGTCCCGCCCTGCGATCAGGGGTGTGGACCATCAGAATTCCGGCCGCGGACGGCCAGCCGCAAGAGAAGCCGAAGCCAAGGTGTTCGCCATCAGCATGGCGATGGTCATCGGGCCGACGCCGCCCGGCACGGGGGTGATCGCCCCGGCAACCTTTTCCGCGCCGGTAAACTCGACATCGCCCACCAGCCGCGTCTTGCCTTCGCCCTTTTCCGGCGCGGGGATGCGGTTGATGCCGACATCGACCACCGTGGCGCCCGGCTTCACCCAGTCGCCCTTGACCATTTCCGGTCGGCCGACCGCGGCAACCAGGATGTCGGCGGTACGGGCAAGCGCGGCAAGATCACGCGTACGGCTATGGGCGATCGTCACCGTGCAGTTGGCGGCCAGCAAAAGGTTGGCCATCGGCTTGCCGACGATATTGGAGCGGCCGACGACGACGGCGCTCAGGCCGGAAAGATCCTTGCCGCGGACACGTTCGATCAGGAGCATCGAGCCGGCCGGCGTGCACGGCACGAAGGCGGTATCGAGTTCGCCGGTACCCAGCTTGCCGACATTGATGAAATGGAAGCCGTCGACATCCTTTTCCGGAGAGATGGTCTGGATGATGCGGCCGGAATCGATGTGGGCCGGCAGCGGCAACTGCACCAGGATGCCGTTGATCTTCGGATCGGCATTGAGGTTGCCGATCAGCTCGACGAGATCACTCTCGCTGGTCTCGGCTGGCAATGTGTGCTGGACCGAGTGGAACCCGCATTCCTTGGCCTTCTTCGACTTGGATGCGACATAGACCTGGCTTGCCGGGTCTTCCCCGACGATGACGACGGCAAGGCCGGGCGCGGCGCTTCCCGAAGCGACCAGCTCGGCCGTCAATTTCCTGACCTTCGCGACAACCTCTTCGCCAACCGCTTTTCCGTCGATGATTTCAGCCATGATTCGTCCTGCGTGTTCGTCGTTACGCGGGCGCATTCTCACCAAAAAACAATCGAGCAATCCCGTCTAAGCGCCGTCTCGTGGCGTAGACTCGAAAGTCCGGCGGATTTTGAGTGTCAGGAACGGTGCCTGCGAGCCCGGCTCCGTGACATGTCCAGCACTGCATCGCGGAATTCGCGGAGGCTCTCGCGAACATCGTCGATCGGCGCCTTCGACGCATCGTGGCGAGCAGCGGCGGCCGGAAACACCTGTGGCGACTGTTGCTGCGGCGCGGGCGCGAAATGTTGCGGCTGGACCATGCCGGCGGGCGGCTGGACCGGAGCATAGGCAGCATAAGGCATTGGCTGTGCTGGCTGCGGCATCATGGGCATGTATCCATACGGTACGGACATCGGCGCCGGCGGCCACGGCTGATAGGCCTGAGGCTGCGCATGAGCGTGCATTTGCTGCGGCGGGAAGCCCGCCTGCATCACAGGCGGATAATAGGCCAGCGGCTGATGGAGCGGAGCGGCCGGCGGCTGGTAGGCCGGCGCGGCGGGCTGCTGATTGGCAACCTGCTGCAGGGCAGCAGCATAATCCGGCGCGACCGGCCGTTGCGGGTACGCCGGAGCGTTGCCGGCGGACGGCGCGGCGGGGGCTATCTCCTGCCGCATCCGGCTGACTGTCCGCTCAGGCTCCGCATCGGACAGGGGCATCCAGGTATTGCGCACCTTGCGGGAGGACGTCTCGGGCCGGCGCGGCGACGGATCGGTTTCCGGCGTGCGGCGCTGGGGCTCGCGCCGGCGGCCACCGCCGCCCGCAGGCCCGTTGCCCGAACCACCCGACGGGCGCGGCCTGGCCGGACCGTTCGAGCTGCCATTCTCGCGCAGGCTCTGGATGGCGCCGCGCGCGCCGCCAATGCCGACGCCGGCCATGAACCCAAGTATCGTACCCGTCAGCGCGATCATCGAGCGCGACGGACCGACCGGATGGAGCGGCGGATAGGCCGTGGAAATCACGCTCATGTTGGCGGTGTTGAGGTCGCGCTGCTCACCGGTCTCGCGAGCCCGGAGCAGGAACGATTCATAGACAGCGCGCTTGGCCGCCGCTTCGCGTTCGAGTTCGCGCAGCATGACAAGGTCTTCACTGACGCCGCCCTGCCGCACTTTCACCTGGGCAAGCCGCGAGGCAAGCTCCTGCTCGAGCTGGACCGCGCGCTTGAGCTCCACCTGGTTGGAAGAAATGATACGGCGCAGTTCGGTCTGGATCTGCTGCCGCGCGCCGGCAAGCTGGGCGTCGATGGCAAGGCGCTGCGGATGGCGAGGGCCGAGCCGCACGGCCAGCCGGTCGGCTTCCTGGCTGAGGCTGGCGTATTGGGAGCGCAGTTCGGTCATGACGTTCGAGCTAATCTGCTCGGGAAGCGTTCCGCCAAGCACCGCATCGACGTCGAGTTCCCGCGCCGAAGCAGCCTTTGCATTGAGCTCGAGGGTGCGGGCACGCGCGATGGAAAGCTGCTCGTTGAGCTTGACCATCTCGTCGTCGCTGATCAGCCGTCCCTGGGCGTCGATGATGTCGTTTTCGGTCTTGTAGGCCTCCACCTTACGCTCCGCGGCCTCGACATCGCTGCGCAACTGGTCGAGGCGGGAGGTCAGTTCGTCGGTGGCGCGGCCGGCCGTGTCGGACTGGATCTCCCCGTAGGTCTGCAGGAAGACATCCGTCAGCGTGTTGGCAATCAGCGCCGACTTCTCGGCATTCTGCGTCGTGGCCGAGATCATGACGACGAAGGTCTTGCCGCCGCGCTCGACCGTTAGGCTCTCGGCAAGATTGCCGACCGCCAGCGCCCGGCGATTGTCGGCTCCGGCGCCGCCGTCTCCGGAGAGCAGCGAGCGAATGAGAGAGAGCGGATTGCCGATGCCGCCGGAGGCTTCCCCGTTGAATTCCGGGTCGGCTGTCAGATTGAGCTTATCGACCACCCTGTTCAACACGGTTCCCGAGGTGAGCACACGCACCTGGTTCTCGACGATCGCCATCGTCGCGTCCGACGGAAGGCCGCTCTGCGTCAAGTCGCGATCCACGATCTTGAGGTCGCGCGGATCGATCAGCAGTTCCACGACGCTTTCATATTTCTTCGGTGTCGTCACCGCGATGGCGACGCCGAGCAGCGCACCGATAATCGTCGTCGTGACGATCAGCATCTTGGAGTTCACGATGCCCATCACCACCCGCATCGGATCGATCAAGGGACGCCAGTAGAGATCGGGATCGCCCACGGCGTTGGACGGAGCGTGCTCGTCTCGCCGCGGTCTCGCAATTTCCGGCCGCCTGCGGTGCTCGTCGCGGCGCATGTTTTCCGTCGCTTCGACCGCGGCGCGATCAAAGCCGGTCCACTCCTCGCGCGCCTCTTCCAGGCGCTTCTTCTCCGGATGGCCGGAGAGCCTGCCGGGAATCAGATCGGAAATGCTCCAGCGGACCTTTGGCGCAGGATCATCACCGGGCATGTGATCCTGCTCTTGCCGATCGGCCTGTGGGCGCTCTTTCGGCTCGGATTTTGCCGCAAGTGCCGCAAGCAGCGGGCTCGGAACTGCTTCACGCCGCGACCGCGCAAGACGGTGGCGCACAACCGGATCTGTATCGTCTTCCCGGCCGAAGTGCGAGGAAGAATCCGGCTCGGGCGCTACTTCGGCAGGCCGCGCGCGACCGAGCGAAAGCAAGGATCGCTCACGCCTTTCCCGGTCGTGGTTCTCTGCGTCGAACATGATCCGTATGGCCGCCTCTTGGCTCACCGAACTCGGGAGCTTCAATCGTTAAGCCACGCTAAACAGCCATGGAAAATAAAAGGTTAATTCTGCGTTGTTTCCGCACTGCAAATACAACCGGGCTGAACGGCGCGTTAAACATTCCCCGCTAGGGTCGCGCCCGAGCAATGACCGAGATCGGCGACACCACGCAAAACCCGAAAATGGCCAGGATACAAGGCTTCCTGACCAGCCGGCGCGGTGTGCTTCGCGACTACTTCACCGCCATCAGCGGTTCGGCAGGCAGGCTGGTATTTTCGCTCGCCTATTTCGTTGCACTGGCCAACACGCTTTCGATCGCCGATTTCGGGCTGTTCGCGACCGCCTCGGCAGCCGGCGTCATGTTGTCGCGCATCCTCGCCTTCGGCTTCATTTCCGCGCTCTATCGCGTCGCCACGGTCCGCCCCAAGCTGATCGGTGCCTTCACCGGTGGGTTCATACTCCTGGGGCTGCTCTCGTTGCCAGTGCTGTGGCTGGCCGGATGGCTGACATTCGCGCTGTTCTTCGCCGGCGACATGACGGCATGGATTTTCGCCGCCGTGGTGTTTGCCGAAGCGCTGTTGTGGCGGCCGGTCGAACTCGCCGTCATCGTCAACAACGGCATGGCCAAATTCGGCCGGGCGGCGATCCTGGTCATCATGGGAACCCTGCTGAGGGCATTGGCGGCGCTGGCCTTCATCTTCTGGCCCGTGCATGACCTGGCCGCCTGGTCGAACTTCTATATCGCCGCGAATGCAGTCTCGCTGATCATCGCATTCGCGTTCTTCTATCCGCGGCAAAGGCTGCGCTTCAGGCCCGAGCTTTACTGGAGGCGGCTGGCGGATTCGATCTATGTCGCCGGCGCGGAGGTGCTCTTCTACCTGCAGATGGAATTCGACAAGCTGCTGGTGCTGTCGATCGGCGGGCCGCATCTCGCCGGCATCTACGCGATCGTGATGCGGCTGGTCGACCTCACCGCAATACCGATCCGCACCTTCACGATGATGCTGGTCCAGAAAATGATGCGCACGCCCGAAATGCTGGCAAGGCTCGGGATAAGGGCGATGATCGAAAGCGGCGTGCTCGTTGTCTCGACGCTGGCGCTCGCAGCACTCGCCGTCGTGCTCTATTTCTTCCCCCGCGCGCTTGGCGGCAATGTCTCGGAGGCAGCACCGCTTGTCGGGCTGGCGCTGCTGGTGCCGGCGTTCCGCAACCTGGTCGAATACCACGCGGAACTGCTCTTCGCGCGCGGACAGACGCTGATCCGGGCCGTAAACCTGGCGCTACTGGCCGGCCTCAAGGGCATCCTCCTGTGGTGGGCGTTGACGCGGCTCACCGACACGGCCGGCATGGTCCTGTCGCTGAACCTCGTATTTGCGGCGCTCTATCTCGCCTCGGCATTGCTGACCTACAGCATGCTGAAAAAGCCGGCTAAAATGTTCTAAAACTTGCGAATTTTCTAATTTCGCGAAATCAGCCGGCGAATGCGCGCAAGATCGGTGCCTATGAACGACTGCATGCCGATCGCCACCTGCTCGGGTTCCATCCCCGCAACGAAATCCCGGAATTCATCGTCGCTCAAGGCTGGGCCGTTCCAGTAGACCCGGCAGAATTCGTGATAATCGTGGAAATGACCGGCGCTACCCAGCGTTTCATCGGCATAGCGCCCGTAGAACATGCATTCCGAAAATTTCCGTGCCCGGCCGATGGTTTCCACCCAGTGGCGGCCGTGCACCTGCTCAATCTGCTGGCACATACCCACCAGCGTATCGCGCCGCCAGGCGATGAGCGTCGCGATGTAGTCGTGCGGGGAGATCTCCGGCTCGGCAATGCCAAGTGCCAAGCCCGCGTTGCGCGACCAGATGCGATGATCTCCGTCGACCGGCTGCAGCAAGGCGTCGTCACGGCGGAAAAGACGGGCGGACCCGCCATGCCAGAAAGCACCGCAATCGAACGGTCTCAGGAAAGCCACGTCCGAATCGCAATAAACCAGCGTGTCTTCGCCGACATGAGCGCCGATCGCCATGCGCCGCAGTTGCTGCACATGCCAGCCACGCAACGGCTGGGTCTTCAGGCTCAACCAGATGCGGCGGCGGAACAGGCTGGACGGATCCCACCAGGCGTGAAGCCACGAGGGCAGGAGATCGCGCTCGTCGACAATCGTGCGGGACGGCGTCTCCAGTTGCCGGAACAGCGCGACGTCGCGGCCCTCGACCAGGATGTAGTGATGGGACGCGCCGCTGACGAATTCGTCCATGGTTTCGCACAGCAGCCGGCAGCGCTCGAAATCCGGCGCATAGCTGGCCGTCACCACCGCCGCGGTCGGTGCCGCGGTGCCACGCGCAGGCTTGGCCACGGGGGCGCTGTCCGGAACGAATCGCTTGTTCACCGGCTTGCCCTCGAAGCCAGCTTCTGGCGGAAAACGCGCAACAGAAACAGCGGATTGCCGACGATATAGCGACGCCACAGACGGCCCGGCTCTATCAGCAGGCGGAAGAGCCACTCCAGGCGAAGGCTGCGAACGATGCCCGGCGCGCGCGGAACGGCGCCGCTGAGGAAATCGAACAAGGCCCCAACCGCGATCGGCAGCGTACAATGGTCCTGGTCCAGATTGCCGGCGATCCAGAATTCCTGCCGCGGCACGCCCATGGCGACGAGCAGCACGTCCGGACGGAATTTCGCTATGCGATCGAGAATTTCCGGTTCGTCGCTGGCATTAAAGAAGCCGTCATGGATGACTTCGACCTTGTGCTGCGGCGCCAGTTCAGAAAGCCGCACAGCCGCCCTGTCGGCGTTTTCCCGGCTCGCGCCGAGCAACCCGACCTTCAGCGGTTGCCGGGCGGAACGCAGGAATGCCGGAATGAAATCGGTGCCGTTGAGATTGGCCGGAAACGGCGCGCCATAAAGAAGCTTCGCGGCAACATCGACGCCGACACCGTCCGGCAGGATGAGGAAATCGTCAAGAATGCGCGCGAATTCCGGATCGGCAGCCGCGACGTTGGCATTGTGAGCGTTGAGAAAACCGACCTTGGTGAAGCGCTTTTCCGCGATCAGGCGCAGGAACAGCCGGGAGGCTTGTTCCGCGGTGACGCTGGCCACCGCCACACCCAGGATTTCCCGCAGTTCGGGCGGGTCGTGGGGCACAAGGGCGGACTGCATGTTCATGCCGCCGCTCTTTGACCGGCCGCGCCAATCTTCGCAAGGCCGAGACGTATCTGGGCATCGAGGGCGTCGCGCTGGCGACGGTAGAAGTCGCCGCCATCGACATCGAAACCGCCGCCTTTTGCCAATCTCAGAAGCGCTTCCGCAAACTCCTGCTCATCATCGGCAACAACGCAGTTCTCGGGTATCCTGTCGATGCCGCGCAGCGAGCGCGTTGTCGCGACCGCGGGCAGACCAAGTTCGAAGGTCTCGATCGACTTCAACTGGACACCGGTGCCGGCGCGGCTGATCAGCGGAATGACGGCGGCGCCACGCACAAATTCGGTGGCGTCCGGGACGCGGCCGACAAAGCTGACGCCGGGATGCGGCGACGAGAGGCCCGCCGGAAGGTGGCCGGCGATATGGACGCGAAAATCATCCGGCAGATGCGGCACGACCGAATCCAGGAACCAGTCGAGGCCGATCCGGTTGGGTTGCCAGGTCCAGGTGCCGATAAGAGCGGCGTCGCAAACGATCTGCCGCTGCGATGGAACCGGAGGCGGCAAAGGGCGGGTAACGAGAGGCAGGGCGGCCGACCTTGATTTTCCATCGACGCCGAGAGCTGCCCGATCCTCGTCGGCCAGCGTGAACACGAAACTGGCGTTGGTGCAAAGCCTCGCCTCCATCCCCTTCAGCAGCCGCGCCTCGCGCCGGTACAGGAACTTCTGCAGCAAACCGCCGGCGGCCTCGGCATTTTCCTCGGCCGACCGAAACTCGACATTGTGCGCCACGAAGATCGACGGCTTGTCCTCGAAAAGGCCCTCGAAGGCACCGGCGAATTGCACCGCATTGACGATGTAGCCGTCGTACGGCTCGACCGTGGCGAGCGCGGCCTTCACGTCGGCGGGCGTCGCCGCACGCAGTTTGATTGACGAGAAGGTGATGCCGGCCGCCATCGCCTTACCCAGCCATTCGATCTTCTGCGGCAGCGAGGCATTTTCAGTGCGGACGTCGACCGCGCCGAGAACAACGGTGTTTTCCGGATCGGAAGGCTGTTTGCCAGGCCATGCATAGCCGAGGACAGTGACGCGCACGCCTGCCCGGCGCAACGCGTCGATGATCGCTGCATTGGCGATCTCGTAGCCGGTTGCCGGTGCCGCATGCGGCACGATCGAGGTAACGAATACCAGATGCATGAACCTGTCCTATGCCTTCCGGTAGCAAAGGGCGGTGAAGTGTTGATTAAGCGCGACTTGAAAATGCGCGACCGAAAGCGCTGCCGCGCCAATATCGGAGCCTGTCTCCCAAGGTGTTTAACGAAAAGTTAAACGAAACAGGATTTTATCGGGACGATCACCAAGATCCTGGCAGCCGCATGAATTCAAACCCGTCCGACGGTTCCATCTCGATTCTCGCGCGCTCGCCCGGTTTGCAACCGGAAACGTTCCGGGCAGTCGTCACGGTGCCGACATTCCGCCGGCCCGTGCAGTTGCTGGAAACACTTGCCTCGCTGCAAGCCCAGCAGACCAGCCGCCGCTTTGCCGTGATCGTCATGGAGAACGAAGCCGACGCTCGCGAGGGCGCCATGGCTGCATTGCCACTTTTCGAAAGCAGCGAGGTCCAGGGCATGCTGATCGTCGCGCATGAACGCGGCAATTGCAGCGCCTACAATGCCGGCTGGCAAACGGCGCTGCTGCATTTCCCGGATTTCGAGCACCTGCTCGTCATCGACGATGACGAACTTGCCGATCCGGAATGGCTGGAGCGCATGTGCGCAGCCAGCGAGACGCTGGGCGCCGACATTGTCGGTGGGCCGCAGGTGCCGGTGTTTGAAGATGCATCGCATGCCAGATGGGCCGCACATCCGGTGTTCGCGCCGCCTTACGCGAAGACCGGATTGGTCGAGGCGCTCTATTCGTCGGGAAACCTCCTGCTTGGCCGCAACGTGCTGATGCGGATGGGACCGCCTTTCCTCGATCTCCGATTCAACTTCATGGGCGGCGGCGATTCCGACTTCCTGAGCCGCTCCCGGCAAGCCGGGTTTCGGCTCGCCTGGTGCGCCGAAGCCAAGACCCTGGAGATGGTGCCGGCACGGCGCGTCGAGGCGGACTGGATACGCGCACGATCGCTGCGCAACGGGGTGATCTCCACCCTGGTCGAAAAGAAGAAACGCGCCGGCGAACCGCTGGCCGGCCTGAAGGTTTTTGCCAAAAGCCTGGCGCTGCTGGCTGCTTCTCCGTTCCGCGGGACGCTCAGGCTGGCCCGGACCGGGTCGGTTTCAACCGCACTTTACCCAATCTATGTGGCGCTCGGCCGCGTGCTTGCGGAATTCGGATATGCCAATGAGCAATACCGCCAGCCTGAGAAGAACTGAGCCAGGCGGGCTCCTCGCCGCCTTCACGACGCGGCGTATCACCACCGCCCTGTCGGCGCTGATGTTCGCCGTCATCATAATTTCCTTCCGACCGTTCCAGCTCAGCGGCGAAAACGTCATGGAAGGCGGCGACGTCGTCAACCAGCTTGGATTCAGCGCGATCGGCGGCCTCGCCATCTTTGGATTGACGGCATTCGTCGACCGCCGCGTTCTGGCAGCACTGTTCAGTCCGTGGTGGCTGTTGCTGCTCGGCTGCCTGGTTTTTTCGGTCCTGCATGCGACGGACCCGTCGGCGGCGGCGCGTGCCGCCTCCTTCACGGTGATCGGCATCCTGGCGATGGCGGCTATCCTGGCCCTGCCGCGCGACGCCGACGCATTTTCCACCGCGCTTGCCTTTGCGGGATTCGCTGTGGTGTCACTGAGCTATATCGGACTTGTCATCTATCCGGATATCGCCAAGCACACCGCCGACTCGCTCGAGCCGCAGCACGCCGGCTTCTGGCGCGGTGTTTTCCAGCACAAGAACCTTGCAGGACCGGTGATGGCCTGCTTCAGCTTCGGCGGTCTCTATCTCTACCGCCGCGGCTGGAAATGGATTGGCGCGCTGCTGTTCGCAACCGCCCTATTCTTTATGGCCAACACCGGCTCCAAGACCACTGTCGGACTGGTTCCGCTCGCAATCGGACTGGTTGCCATGCCCGGCATAATCGGCATGCGCCTGCTGACGCCAATCTTCTTCACCATTGCGATTGTGGGAACCGGATTGGCGACGATCGGCATCGTGTTCATCGGCCCGCTCGGCTACCTTGCCGACCAGCTCGCGCCCGGCCTTACCTATACCGGCCGCACCGAGCTGTGGAAGTACTCCGGCGAGATGATCCTGAAGCAACCCTGGATCGGTTACGGCTACGAGAGTTTCTGGGGGACGCCGGCCGTGATCGAAATGAAATCCTTCGACCAGGACTGGGACATCAGCGGCATCGTGCACGGGCATAACGGCTATCTCGACATCGCCGTGATCATGGGCCTGCCGGCACTGGGCGTGGCCGTCGTCACCTTGCTGATCGCGCCGCTGTTCGACTACATGCGCACGCCGCTGCTGAAGGAAAACATCTATCTCGCCGACTTCTTCATGATGGTGCTGCTGTTTACGACGCTCAATGCGTTCCTGGAATCGTTCTTCTTCCGTCGTGCCGATCCGGTGTGGCTGTTTCTCGTCCTGGCGGCGCTCGGCTTGCGGCTGGTGGCCCGCTTTCCGGTGAAGGCGGCGCGGCGCTGAGCAATCGGCCACAGCCGCCTCATTCCATCTTCCTCCCGCGCGTTTGTCGGGCTATGTCCCGCGTCAAGGGAGAATCCAGACGATGACATCGACAGTGGTTTTGGCCGGTTGCGGCAATATGGGCTATGCCATGCTTTCCGGCTGGGTGAAATCCGGCCGGCTTGCCGCGTCCGATGTGTGGGTGGTGGAACCGAACGATGCGTTGCGCCAGCGCGCCGCGGAACTCGGCAGCCACGCGGTGGCGAACAGCGATGCATTGCCAGGCGCGTTGAAACCGACGCTGGTCATGTTCGCGGTGAAGCCGCAGGTGATGCGCGACGTCGTCGCCGGCTACAGACGATTTGCCGAAGGCCAGACGACGTTTCTCAGCATCGCCGCCGGCACGCCGATCGCCACCTTCGAGGAAATCCTGGGCGCTGTCCCCGTCATCCGCTGCATGCCCAACACGCCGGCGGCGATCGGCAAAGGCATGATGGTGACCGTGGCGAACGGCCTGGTCACCGACAGCGCGAGCGATTTCGTCAACGGCTTGCTGTCGGCAAGCGGCGAGGTCGCGGCGATCGAGGACGAGGCGCTGATGGACGCGGTGACGGCAGTTTCCGGTTCGGGGCCGGCTTACGTGTTCCACTTCATCGAAGCATTGACCGAAGCGGCCGGCAAGGCCGGGTTGCCGCGGGACACGGCCAAGCTGCTCGCCATGCAGACGGTCTACGGAGCGGCGAGCCTAGCCGCCGAAAGCCGCGAAGAGCCGGGCGCGCTGCGCCAGCAGGTGACCAGCCCGAACGGCACCACCGCGGCGGCGCTGGCCGTGCTAATGGGAGAAGACCGGCTGACGAAGCTGGTCGGCGAAGCGGTCGAAGCGGCGCGGCTACGGTCGATCGAGCTTGGGAAATAACCGTCAGGCGGTTTCCAGAAACATCTGGTCCTGACGCTGGCGCAAGCGGAAAAGGTTTGTGCTGGTATCGGGTGCTGCGTTCGCGGTGGTCAGCAATTCACCCTTGCGGACCGGCCTAAGCACCTTGCCGCCTTCCAGGAGGCCTACAGGGACCGCGTGGCCTGCGCGTGCTTCGGCAACGGTCATCGTCCAGGAACGGTAGCAGGTCTCGCCGATGGCATCGAAGGTCTCGCCGGCGGCGAGATCGCGCTTGGCGACAGCACACACCTCGGCCACGGGGGTCGGCAGCGGCACCATGTCCGGCCTGCCGTAGAGCGCGATGCGCGCCGCCGTCAGCGGCACTTCCAGGGATGTCAGGTGGTATGGGCGGAAGAAGCTGTAATATGGCCCCTTGCCGATGTGAAGGTCGTCCATGCGCTCGATGATGCGCGGGTGCGTTGCCTCGACGATGACGAAGACGCCAGGCGCCACACCCTTGCCGACCGTGTAGTCGACGACGCCCTTCTTGTGCAGGATGCCGCCATCCTCGCGCGGGATCAGCACCTTGACCATATCGTCGCGGTCGGCCCGGGGACCATGCATGCCGGGAACGTCCGGCACCAGGCCGGTGGCGTTGGCGATCGCCGCCATCTCCACCATGGTCTTGGACCCGTCGACGAACTCGACAAGCATGCGCGGGTTCATATTGCGGCGTGTCGCCTCCTCGCGATAATCGTCCGGGACGGCATCGTGATTCAACGGATTATTCTTGCCCTTGCCGGCGGAGACGATGGTGTAGCCGAGCGCAGTGGCGAACTCGATCAGTTCCATGCAACTCGACGGCTCGTCGCCTGCGCCGACCGAATAAACGACGCCCAGCCGGTCAGCCTCCTTCTTCAAAAAGGCACCGATGGTGACGTCAGCTTCGACATTCATCATCACAAGGTGCTTGCCGTGCTCCATCGCCATCAGGTCGAAATCGGCGGCGACGCCAGGCTTGCCCGTGGCATCGACAACCACGTCGATCATCGGATTGGTGACCAATAGTTCATTCGACGTGATGGCGATCCTGCCGCTCTCGATAGCCTGGGTGACCGCGGACGCGGTTTGCGCCTCGCGCGCCATCGCCTCGTCGCCATAGGCGATCCTGATCGCGTCGCGGGCGGTGTGCGGGCGCCGCGTCGAGATCGCGCAAACCTCTATGCCCTTCATCAGCATGCCCTGCGTCACCAGGTCGGTGCCCATTTCGCCCGAGCCGATGACGCCGATGCGCACCGGACGACCTTCGTCGGCGCGTCTTGCGAGATCGCGGGCAAGCCCGGTGAGGGCAACATTGGTCATGCGATTATCCGATGCTGGCAATTCGGCGCCGGAATAACAGAAAACCGGGGCGGATTGTCAAATGAAACGGCGAACGGCCCGGCAGGCGCCTCGAGCCCGCGCAATCCTGCCGGCAAGTCCAGCCCCAGATTGGTCGCCGAAAATGAAACAGCGACCATGCCATCCCAGAAATCCGCAGGCGCTGTCGAACCGGTGGATAGCCTAGCCGGCTAGGCACCACCGGCAGCTGCTGCCAACGCGGCTTCCTTGCGCATACGCTCAGCGGCGGAAGCCGCGGCCGCGGAGGCAGGCTTGTCATCGCCTCCCACCTGGACAGTAGGCTGGGCGAATTCGATGCCGTTGGCCGCGAACGCCTGCTGGATCATGGTATAAGCGCGTCGCCGGACGACGGACTGATGGCCCGGCTTGGCCATGAAGGCAAAGCTCAGTTCCATGCCGAAATCACCGAACTGCTCCACGCCCTTCATTTTCACCGTTTCGATGATCTGAGGCGCCAGCTCGGGATCGGCGAGCATTTCGGCTCCGATCCCCTTGAGCAGCTTCTTCACCTTCTTGACGTCGGTGTCGAACGGAACGCGGATCATGAACTTGTCGATCACCCAGTCGCGGCTCATGTTCTGCACCGCGCCGAGGTCGCCGAACGGAACCGTGAACACCGGGCCGCGGTGGTGGCGGAGCCTTACCGAGCGCAGGCTGAACGATTCCACGGTTCCCTTGTAGCTGCCGCTCTGGATGTACTCTCCGACCCTGAACGCGTCATCCAGCATGAAGAAGACGCCGCTCAGCACGTCCTTGACCAGGGTCTGCGAACCGAAGCCGATGGCGACGCCGAATATGCCGGCGCCGGCGATCAGCGGTGCGATCTGGACGCCGAGCCCCGCCAGCACCATGAGAACGGCTACGCAGGCGAGCACCACGGCCAGCATGTTCCGGAAAATCGGCAGCAAAGTACGCAGACGGCCGCGGCGCGCGGCTTCCGCGGGAGTAACCGTATCATCTATCGACGACAGCTCCAGTTTGCGGTCGATGTAGGCCTTCGACAATTGCCAGAGCAGATCCGCGACTAGCAGGATGATGACACCCTGCAGGAGCGCACGCATGATCCGTGCGATAGTCGCGTTGTTTTCGGCGAAATCACTCGGATGCACCCGCAAGGACAGCATCATCCATAAAACAGCAAGCAGGATCACCAGCGCCCGCGTACCGCGGACGATCATCACCCGCCAGAACGGATTCGCGGATGAAACGGTCTCCTTGCGTGCCGTGACCGATTCCGCCGCCTGGCCGGCGATAGCCACCGCCTTCGGCAGAAGCAGAGCATAGATGCCGAGCCAGAGGAGGCCGTTGGAACCGGTAACCCAAAGCACCCAAAGCAAGGCCAGGTAGAAGGTGAGGAACCAGTTGGTTATGCTTGTCCGATAGGTTTCCACGCTACGCGGCCGGCGCCAGACGATCTCGATCGCCATCGCCAGAAGGCCGATCCCGAGCAGGTAGGCGACCGTCTCCTGGACCGCCGGAGTAAAGCCCAGATGCGGGAACAGACTGATTGTCGCCCAGCCGGCCAGCAAATAGCTGGTGAAAACAACCACGCGGCGATACCAGAAACCCGCCTCGGTCTCGCCCATCGGCAGCAGAGCCGGCACCCTTTCCGCGTTTGCCCGTTCCGCACCGGGGAAAAGCAGTATTCTCGCAATCGCCGCAACCAGGCGGGCGGCGACAAAAGCGACGAGATATGTCATCACGATAACGCGCACCAATGCCGGCCATTCGAACGCCAAGAAAACGCCCGCGCAGACAATGAAGAACACAACGAGCGGCACCAGTTCGGCGAGAGCGCGGCTGGCGGTGCTTTCCGGAGCGGCCACGATGGCGTCTGCCCTGCCCGGGGCGCTCCGCGACCCTGAAGAAACCACCCGCTTGAACAGCCATTCCGCGCCGAAGCCGAGCGCCAGCAGGGCGCCGAAGAGAATGACGATCGTGCCTCTTTTGATTTCACTCCGCACGACCTGCACGGCATTCGCCACTTCTTCCGGAATACGCGGAATTGCATCGCGCGTCGCCCGGAGATGATTGCGGACGGTAGCTTCCCATCCCAGCATCTGCGACGACGCGGACGGTGCATCCGCTTCCGCCGGCGCCACCTTGCTTTCCAGCCGCGCGCGGATGTCGGGATCGTCAAGCATCTTGAGGAGCTGCTGCACCTTTTCATCGGCAAGCGCTTCCGCCGTTGGCGAGTTTGTCTGAGCAAGCGCAGGACTGTCGATCACAGCCAGCCACACGCCCGACAACAGGACGACGGCGCATAGCGCGCCGGACGGGATTAGGAACCGCCAAAGCATCGTAATTGCCCTCATGCCACCCTCGCGCGAGTTATGGTTCTCGCTGGCTTGCGTCTGTCGCACACAATCACCCGGCAGTTGGCCTGCGTCAATCGACCATCGCCGAAGCGGAGCGGGCAATTTTGTTGCCCGCTCTGTGATGATACGGCCCGAAGATCTGGTACATGACGACACCGACACAGCCATGTTGCGCGGAACGGTGCGGACGATAGAATATCTTGGCTCCCGCAACCTAGTGCGCGTGGATGTGGGGGATTTTCCTGGTTTCCGCCTTTCTCACCCCTTCGGTTGAACTGACAGCCGGATCAGCGATCGGACTTTCACCCGTCGAACCGTCGAAAGTGCGGTTCTTCGATACGCGCAATGGCCTTGCCCTTCGTGGCCGGGCGACTTCAAAGGCAAGAACATGAACAAGATCGATCTCGACAATCAGGTCGCCGTCGTGACCGGCGGCGCACAAGGCCTGGGCTTTGCAATGGCGCATCGCCTGCTCCAATCGGGTGCCAAAGTCAGCCTCTGGGACCGCGACGGCGATATGTTGAAGAAAGCGGTGGCCGCCCTCGGAAACGGTGCGTCATCCCGGATCGTCGACATCACCGATCTCGACGGATTGACCCGTGCACATGCCGAGGTCGAAACCGAAGTCGGCCCGGTTTCGATCCTGATCAATTCCGCCGGCATCGCGGGCAGCAATGCCAGCCTCGACACCTATGA
>NZ_JAOWPT010000007.1 GCF_025753855.1 Mesorhizobium sp. ZC-5 | reverse complement strand
GCTGAACAGTTCGGCAGTTCGATCGTCGCCGCCGCGCACTCGTCACCTCCGAATCCCTTCGAAGCCAGTGAATCACCGCTGCGGTCCGGTGGCGAGTGCCTTTTTCAACAGCCTGCTAGCGGTCGAGTGCAGCTTGTGGTGACGGCATGAGGCAGTCGAGCCGCTCTGGTCTTGAGCCAGACAACGAATGCCGCGAACTGCCCGAGTTGCCGACAAGACTACGCCCCTGCTCCGTGCCTGCGCCGGCCCGAAGGCGTCCGCGTCTTCCCAGATTCTGGCGATCTTCGACTCCACGGCTTTTACGGTCGGCACAGCGCTGGTGGATCGTTAGAAAGCCGATCTCATCGGTTGTCGTGGGACGAGCTTGCAGTTTGCCTCACGCCTCAACTCCATAACGAAGACAGCGGCGTCGCGGCCAACCTGTCCGCGACGGGCACGAGGTTGGTGCTGTCATAGAACACAACCCTATAGGCGAACCGATCCCCGCAAGCCTGAGCCAAGTCCTCAGGCCGCAGTCACTGGACTTCACCGTCACGGCCGACTTCACATCGATCTGCAAGATCGTGCCGTCGGCGCGTTCCAGCAGGATGTCCACCCTTGCATCTGCTGGTCGCGGAAATGGTAAGGCGTCAATCGCATGTCCGACGCCGTATCCATCTCTGGCCGAACAGCTCGCCATTCTCGCTGCCTGACCAGCAACGCAACAATCCTCCATGCGTCCCAATTTCGCCGTTACAACAAGAGCTTCGCGAAGCCTGGAAGGAACCCGGCCTTTCGGTGGACCAAAATTCAATCTTTTAGGAAGAACGATATCCCGGTCAAACGCAAGTATCTGAGAGTAATTGTTCTCCTGGCCGATCTCGCACCCGGTTCCTTTGAAATCATAATATTTGCCGAGGAAGGATAAAATTGCAAAATATTCAATTGACGTATTTCTTTATCATCCCGAGGCAGTCGGCAACCTGCAAATCCGTTAGGTGAAATATTTGAGCCGGATACCTCAGTATAGGCCTCAGCAGGTATTCGGTTGACGAATTTTAGATTTTGTCCGTGGACATTCTAATCCTTCTGGTTGTCGCGAGGTTTCTCCCAGATCGCCCGCGCTATACCCGAATTCGGCTGTGCGCAGGTCAGGTCTACGTCAGGTGCAGGGGATAAGTTCGATGCCACAGCGCACAATTGAGCAAAACCAGAGCGCGCGCACAATTGTGCCAAAGATGACGATCCCCGCTTGCCGGCTGTGGCGAGTCGCGTCTCGTCGGCGCAACGCAAGCAGTTCCGCCCTGCGGTGTTGAAACAACGCAGTTGAGGACGCCGCAGCGGCAACGTGTGGCCAAGCGTTCTAATCGGCGCATTCACAATTACTTGGGAGACGAATTTTGAAAAGAGTTGACCGGAGTTTGAATGCGCCCAGCGGACAAGACACGCACCGGCCCCATCCGGAATCAGATCTTGACGGTGGAAAAGATGGCTCGACGTTCAGTTCCGTCGTCCAGGGCTTGCGCCCTGAAAATCGAGAGTTAGGGGCCCCCTCCGGTCAAAGGCCACCTTCGGCCAGCGATGTCCGGCGCGGCCCCTCAACCGATCCCTCCGTTAATACGCGTGAGCGCCAGGCCGGTTCTCGCTACTTGCCGCACAGGGACGCACCAAACTGGGAAAAAAGTTCGTCGCGTTCCGGTGCGGAGGGCCGCGATGCCGATCAGTCCAGGGCATCACTACGAAGTGCCTCTTCCCCGCACAGGCAATCCGTATCCGGCCTGGACCATAGACCGAAAAAGCGGCGCCTGGATAGCGGCGCCACGCAGAGCACGCAAAGTGCAATATCCGGCCTGGACCACAGACCAAAAAGGCGGCGCCCGGATAGCGACACCACGCAGAGCACGCAAAGTGCAATATCCGGCCTGGACCACAGACCAAAAAGGCGGCGCCTGGATAGCGGCGCCACGCAGAGCACGCAAAGTGCAATCTCAGAACAACAATCTAACGCAGCTCTAGACGCGATTTATTTCGCCCGTGACATCGTTGGATTCTCGCGTGCGGTGGTGGAGTATGACAAACGGCTGCAAGGGGCGGGCGACGGGATCCATGCAGCCTTCATGCAAAAGGCCGCCGCCCAGTTCAGAAGTCAATTTGTCCCTTGCTTTGAGGACGATATCCGCCGCGGGAAATCATGGGGCTACGCCACGGCATGTAACGCGGTGAGCCGCGAGGCTGGAGGTCAGGAAGGTGTCGAAGCTTGCAAGGCGATGGCTGCTCGGGTGGCGCAGCTTCATGGCACGTTGGCGCTCCGAGTCGACCCCAAAGCTCTTTCGCTCTTCGCTTCATCATTTGGTCGGCATCCGCAGTCGAAGACATGCCGCAATGGAACGATCAGCATCGCCGAATTTTGCCGCGATGAGGGCAAGGCACTTGGGGTGCTGAAAAGTCAAAGTCTGGCGTTGCTGGTGAACGGTTTCAGTAAGTGGGCGCAGCGGTCGGAAACTCGTGAGGGCACGGAAGCCGTCGCCAGGGAGGTCGGTTCTCGCGCCGACCGCCGTGTCCAGCTCTCTGATTTTACTACGCAAAACCTGGCGAACCTAGTGAACGGCTTCGGCAAGTGGCCGGAAGAGGAGTGGTCTCGCCAAGCCACCGGAGCGATTGCCGATGAGGTGCTCCGTCGTGACCACCGTGCCCGGCTCTCTGATTTTAATCACCAGGACTTGGCAAATCTGGTGAACGGTTTCGGCAAGTGCCCGGAAGAGAAGGTCTTTCGCCAAGCCACAGTTGCGATCGCGGGCGAGGTGCTCCGCCTCGACCGCCGTGCCCGGCTCTCTGGATTCACTCAGCAGGAGCTGGCGAACATGGTGCACGGGTTCAGCAAGTGGCCGCAAGAGGCGGCGTCTAGCGAAGCCGCAGGCGCGATGGCCGGTGAGGTCATCCGTCGTGACCGCCGTGCCGGGCTCGCTGATTTTAGTCACCAGGACTTGGCGAACATGGTGACCAGTTTCAGCAAATGGCCGCAAGAGGAGTGGTCTTGCCACGCCATCGGAGCGATTGCCGGTCAGGTCGGTCGCCGCGTCGCCCCCGGCGAGTTCGGGCTCTCTGATTTTAATCACCAGGACCTGGCGAACATGGTGAACGGTTTCAGCAAATGGCCAGACGAAGCGGTCTATCGCCAAGCCACAATCAAGATCGCCAGAGAACTCTCTCGGCGTGACCGCGAGGAAGGGCTCGCTGATTTTACTCCGCAGGAGCTGGCGAACCTGGTGAACGGGTTCAGCAAATGTCCGGACGATGCGGACTATCATGAAGCCACAGTCGTGATAGCCCGTGAGGTCATTCGCCGCCGCGCCCAACTGCCTAGTTTTGCTTACCAGAATCTGACGAACCTGGTGAATGGTTTCAGCAAGTGGCCACAACAGGCGGACTGTCGCGATGCAACACTCGCGATCGCCCGTGAGGTGACGCGCCGCGACGACCAGTCATCTCACCTTACTCAGCAGGCGCTGGCGATATTGGTGAACGGGTTCAGCAAGTGGCCGCAGGAGGCCGAGTGTGGCCAAGCCATGGTCGCGATCGCCGGTGAAGTCACGCGCCGCGCCGCGCGCGGCGACGGGCTCTCTGACTTTACCACCCAGGGACTAGCGAACATGGTGAACGGTTTCAGCAAATGGCCGGATGCATCGAACTGTCGCGACGCAACGGTCGTGATCGCACGGGAGATTCTTGGCGGTGATGTCTGGCTCTCTAATTTTACTTCGCAGGAGCTGGCGAACCTGGTGAACGGCTTCAGCAAATGGCCGAAAAAGGAATGGTCTCGCCAAGCTGCCGGGGCGATCGCGAGCGAGGTTCTTCGCCGCGGCGTCCGACTACGTGACTTTACTCACCAGCATCTGGCCAATCTGGTGAACGGTTTCGGCAAATGGCCGGAGGCACCGGACTGTCGCGACGCCGCGGTCGCAATCGCCGGTGAGGTCTTTCGCCACGCCGACCAATTCTCTCGTCTTACTCAGCAGGGGCTGGCGACATGGGTGAACGGGTTCAGCAAGTGGCCGCGAGAGGCGGTCTGTCGCGATGTAACACTCGCGATCGCCGGTGAGGTCTTTCGCCGTGACGACCCGTTGTCTCATCTTACTCAGCAGACGCTGGCGATGTTGGTGAACGGGTTTAGCAAATGGCCGCTAGAGACGGCGTTTCGCCAAGCCACAGTCGCGATCGCCAGTGAGGTCAGTCGTCGCGCCGCTCGCGGCGAGTTCGGGCTCTCTGATTTTAATCACCAGGACTTGGCGAACCTGGCGAACGGATTCAGCAAGTGGCCGCAAGAGGCCGAGTGCCAGCAAGCTACGGACGCGATAGCGCATGAGGTCCTTCGCCGCGACGCCCGGCTCTCCGATTTTACTCACCAGCATCTGGCTAATCTGGTGAACGGGTTCAGCAAGTGGCCCAACGGGGCGGATTGTCGCGAGGCGACAGTCGCAATTGCGGAGGAGATCTGCTGGCGCCAGCTCTCCGATTGTTCTCCGCAAGAACTAGCGAACTTGGTCAACGGATTCAGCAAGTGGCCGGAAGCGGCGGCATCCCTGCAAGCCACAGTCGCAACGGCGCATGAGGTCCTCCGCCGCGGCGCCGGGCTTCGTGATTTCAATCACCAGGACCTGGCTAATTTGGTGAACGGGTTCAGCAAGTGGCCGGAAGAGCCGGACTGTCGCGCCGCAGCCGTCGCAATCGCCAACGAGGTCCCTCGCCGCCAGCTCTCTGACTTTGCTCCCCAGGGACTAGCGAACATGGTGAACGGTTCAAGCAAATGGCCGGAAGCACCGGAGTGTCGCGCCGCAGCCGTCGCAATCGCCAACGAGGTCCCTCGCCGCCAGCTCTCTGACTTTGCTCCCCAGGGACTGGCGAATATGGTGAACGGTTTCAGCAAATGGCCGGACGCCCCAAACTGTCGCGACGCAACGCTCGTGATCGCACGCGCGGTTCTTGGCCGTGATGTTATCCGGCTCTCTGATTTTAATTCACAGGGGCTGGCGAACCTGGTGAACGGTTTCAGCAAGTGGCCAGATCAGGCGAGGTCTCAGCATGCCACAGTGGCCATCGCGCATGAGGTCCTCCGCCGCGCCTCCTCGCTCTCCGATTTTACGCACCAGGAGTTGGCGAACCTGGTAAACGGTTTCAGCAAGTGGCCAGATCAGGCGGGGGCGCAGCAAGCCACAGTCGCTATTGCGCTTGAGGTCCTCCTCCGCGCCTCCTCGCTCTCCGATTTTACGCACCAGCAGCTGGCGAATCTGGTGAACGGTTTCAGCAAGTGGCCGGAATCGCAGGACCCGCGCGACGCCACGTTTGCGATCGCGGGTGAGGTCCTTGGCCGCGCCGAACTCTCTGATTTTGCCCCGCAAGGACTGGCGAACCTGGTGAACGGTTTCAGCAAATGGCCGGACAGCGAGGATTGTCGCCAAGCCACGACCGCAATCGCCGGGGAAGCCGGTCAGCGCCAGCTCTCTGATTTCGCTCCGCAAGGAGTGGCGGCCTTGATGAACGGGTTCAGCAAGTGGCCGGAAGAGGCGGCGTGCCGGCAGTCGACGATAGATATCGCGCGAGCATTGGGTACTCGAGAGCAACGATTCGGTGTGTTCACCGCACCTCAGCTGAGTATGCTCGCCAATGCTCTGTCGCGAATGATCATGAGGGCAGAGGAAAGTGGGGACATTACGGACGCCGCACTGCCGAAGGATCGATTGCACAAGCTCGCACACTACCTGCACTATGATAATGATCGCCTAGGGCAGGCTAACGTTCTGCACATCACAACCATTTTCAAGGCGCTGGGTAAGGCTCGGTTGTTCGATGATCTCGGTTTGCTCGCACCGACAGGTTTGAATCTGCTCTCGGAATTGCGTAAAGCCCCTGATTTTACGACCCAGAACGATCTGGAAACTATGGGCAATCTGTGTACTGCTCTGCTGCCGCTAGCGCGCAGCCCACAGAAGCCGCTGCGCTGGCACCGCACGCAAGCCCTCAACCTGCTCAACGACCTCCAACCCGCGATAGAGCAGAAGATCGAGGCGCATCTGAACGCAAGCGATGCCGAGCGCACCCGTGGACCGCTTGCGAGCCGCTGCCCCGCTCTATCGATCTATCAGACGCTCAAGACCCGTGCAGTCCTAGAGAGATTGTTCAGGCCACCGTATGTCGAGGGCAAGAGGTCCGACTTGCGGGTGAGGCAGCAACGGCTGGAGAGCAAGACCAAGGAGATCCTGGAAAGGACGCGGGGCCTCATTGAAAGCGACCTATCCAGCATGAGCTGGAACCTGATCGCGCAGATCGAGGCCGACAGTCCAGTTGATGCGCTGGACTTATTCATGGAGCAAGATGCGGAGGCGATCCAAGCGCAACATCCTGCATCGTTCTTCGACGTGCATCAGGTCTTACGAACCATGGATCACGAGCCCAGATCGCCGCAGGGTGACGCGGGACTGATGCAGTTGCCGGTGGTGGACATGTTGGGGCGGAAAGTGGCCACGGAGCCGGAGAGACGGTATTCGATTTTTCATCGCTTGACTGCTGGGGCAGTGAATGTCGTTGCGGTGCAGCTTCCAGGAACCCCGAGCGCCTTCATGCTGGCGCGTACGGTGAGCGTCAACGGTGTGCCATACCGCGCGGATCTGTTCGGCGGCAGCAAGCTAAAGCCGCCGCGATTGACCGTGTCTCGGATTGCGGCCCGTGCTCCAGGCGAGCTGGCAAAACCTACCGGGGGAAAGCTGCTGGCGATTCCGTATGCCGAAACCGCACCGGGCACGGCCTTTGAGCAGCTGTCGCGCGCCTGGGCCCCTTTCAAAGAGGCCTATTATTATACCCAGCGCAGAGGTTTTGCGGCGCCTCCAGCGATTAAAGGTATATCTCCGCACGACTATGCGCTGGAAGGCGCCTTCAAATTGGTGTTGCTGCCAGACCGTCCTGCCAACGAGGAGCACCCCTTCAAGCTGACGGGGCCGAAAGGCCCGATCGCCTTGCGACCGCATGACGGCTGCGGTTTCATCAGGGCCTCGCTGGCCAACCTTATGCCAGCTGTTCGTCGCGGCGGCGAACAGGAAAGTCCTGACCGGGTGCTTGCCTTTGGCGAGGGAAGGAAATCACTCCTGCCAAGCTCGGCGTTGCAACATTATCCGCGCGCCGAAAAAGTGGCGGATGAGGCCCGCGAAAAGGCCAAGTCCTGGCTTGAAAGCCGACAAAAGCGCGAGTTGACGTCCGAAGAGCTGTTTCGCGTCGTGACGGCCGGACACATTGATGGCCTCGGCGCGGTAGCCGTACCGTCGGGCGATGGCTACCTCCATGTGCCAACGCTCAAGAGCGAGACGTTAAGCGGCGGTGGCGTGCTGATCGGGCGATCTCCTTATGACAAGCCCAACCTGCGCCCGTTCGCCCCCGACCAGGTCAGATCAGCCGTTGACGGAGGCCCGACTACGGCGTTTCTCGATCAGTGCGTGACCATTCAATACAGTTTCAATGTCGCCCAGAAGTCGGGGCAGGAACTGGCGACCGACGATCCGACTTTCTTTGCCAAAGGGCTTCTGATCGTGGTGCCGGACGAGATGTGGCCGGCCGACTTCGCCGACCAGGGGCTGGTGATGTCCGCCGAGGACGTCAAGTGCCATTCGAACTGGACCACGGGCAAGGACCGCGTGAAGGCGGACACGCCGGTCGACTGCGTCGGCATTCTGCAGGCGACCGAGGTGTTCGCTCCGGGCTCGCTGGTTGCCGTCCCGATCGGGGAGCAGAAGAAACTTGATGGCGACTTCGACGGGGATAGCCTCGTCATCATCGGCGACCGGCCGCAGCTTTACGAGCATGTCAGGCAATTCGATCAAGAGGAGCAGGCGCGCGGCCTGCGCTCGCTCAAGCCGCCAAAGTCGCATACCCCGGCGATTGAGGACGGTCGCTACAAGTTCGGTCGCGCCAGCCAGATCCTGGCGGCCACGCGCAATGTTTTGGAAATCTATACCGGCCTGCAACGAGGCTTTCTCGCTCAATCCCATGAAGCCCGGAAGTGGTTTGCCGAGCGTGCCATCTTTGGTACCTACGAGGGAATTCACCAAGAGCTCAAGCGAGACATTCGAGGCTTGTTGGAGCAGGAACAGGTCAGTGCTCAGAACGTCCAGGACAAGCTGGAGAAGGCGCGGCACGAGATCGAGCTGGCAGAGCATCCGGTCGCGCGCGAGATGGCCACGTTGCTCCTCACCGAGCTCGAGGCGTGGGCCGCGAGCTCGGATAAGCAAGACCTGCCCGAAACGGTCACCAGCGCGAGCGAGGGACATGTCGCAATGAGCCAACCGCTCTGCGAGCTGTTCCCGGAGCTGGCGGAGACCTTTTCGGCAACGGCTCAGCCACTCGACCGCATCCAGCTTCTCGTGGACCGTTACCCTTCGCGCATCGACCCGCGACCGGATGGTTACAATCCGCATGACCTCGTGCAAAGCGCAAGCAATCTGCTGAGCCTAGGCATCAAGGTCGGAACCGACGCCTATAAGTCCGACACTGGCGCGCACATCTTTATGTTCAAGAGCAGGCAGCTTCAGCGCTTGCTGCAA
The DNA here is from genome assembly GCF_025753855.1 of Mesorhizobium sp. ZC-5. GTDB lineage: Bacteria > Pseudomonadota > Alphaproteobacteria > Rhizobiales > Rhizobiaceae > Neomesorhizobium. The sequence continues at coordinate 245,162 of NZ_JAOWPT010000007.1, read as the reverse complement.
CAGACACCAGGGTTGAAATCGGTGCCTTACGCCAAGAGCATTGCCGCTCCCCTCATCCAGGGTACCTTCGATGTCGATGCGACCCTGGAGGATCTGAAGGAAAATCCCAGTCTGGCGGCTTCAATCATGGAGACCTCGATCCACCTCGCGACGGAGCAGGGCATTTTGCGCAAACCCTCCGGCCGTCAGCCCGAGGCCGAGGATTCCGCCATGACGATCACACTGACCCGCCTGGAGGCCTCGGAGCGCGCCCAAATCGAAGCAGCCCGCGCTCAAACCGAAGAGAAGGACATCACCTTGACGGCAACTGCGGTCGCCGAAGCCCTCAGGAGAGCCGACATCAAGGTAAAGATGCCCCATCTCGCTCAGCGTTTGAGATCGGAAAGCTCGATGACAGGCCAGCTCATTGGCATGCAGGTCCCGTTTGAGGCCGGCACCCAGCTGATCGGCAACGCTGTGCGCCACGTCTTCGAACTCCCTGATGAAGATTTTACACGTGGCTTCAAGAAAGCCATTCTAGACTTCGACGAGAGCGGCTATGCCGAGATCAGCACGACCAACTGGTTCAGGACGCGATCGCCGACCTTCGTCGGCATCAAGACTGTGCTCGCCACGCCTGGCGGCTACCGCTTCGAGGTAGAGTTCCACACGCCAGACAGCTACAAGGCCAAGATCGACAATCACGATACGTACAAGGAGCTGCAGAAGCTGCTGGAGCTGCAGCGAGAGAGCGGAGAGTCCCTCGATCAGTCCATAGCCGAGCAACTGTTGGAGCGCGTGCGACAGGCCTGCAACAAGGTTGTCATCCCCGAAGGGGCCATAGGGATCCCCCACTGGGAGGCCGACGCGGATAGCACAGTTGTTGCCAGCCTAGCCCGTCGGCTGCAAGTGGCCCCGTCGAAACGCACGGGGCGGTCCCAGATCGAAACAGAAATTCTTGGCGCCCTGGGCACACGACCGATCGTGCTTGTTGGCATGAAGGGCGCCGGAAAATCTAGTTTTGGCCGAGCACTCGCCAAGCGACTAGGGCTGAGGTTCGTCGATTCCGATAAAGAGATCGAGGTGAAGACGGGCAAGTCCATCGCCAGGATTCTCGCTGAGGATGGCGAGGCGCATTTCAGGCATCTTGAGGTGAATAAGATCAGGCAGTCGCTCGAACAAGGGCCAGCGGTGCTCGCAACTGGTGGCGGAGCGTTCATGATCAAGGAAGTCCGGGATCATGTCGGCGAGAAAGCGGTCTCGATCTGGCTCAATACCAGCGAGGACGTGATCCGGCGGAACCTGAAGCACAACACCAGGCGTTCGAAGATGCAAACCGCCGACCAAGACCAGGCCGTCACAGAGCTGATGCACTTGCGCAATCCTACCTATAAGCTTGCCGATCTAACGATTGCCCTGCAGCACCAGCGGGATCTCAAGAGCGCGAATGTTTGCGTGACCGCGCTGCATGCCTACCTTTGCGGCAAGGAGGCGCCGGGCCTTGGCTCTGCCGGACAGATAGCCGATCGGATACTTGTGTCAGGAGCGCGGGACGATGCAGAACAGCGGGCGGAAAATACGGGCAATCAAGCCACGTCGAGCACGCAAGGCGTCAAGGTCCTCACTGATCCTTTCGCTGCGTCGCGCGCAGGTGAAATCCGCCGGTATGCCCTTCAGGATGAACAGATTGGCGATGCTGATCACCAGCAGGAACAGCGCCGAGATGCTGGTCTCGACGCCGCCGTCAATGCTGTGAAAATCCTCGAGGCGACCGGACACGTCCCTATGACACGCTTCTCCACCAACGGTGAGCCCACCTCCACGGCGCGGGAGCCGGACGGGCGCATTCTTCCCACCCCTCACGCTCGAGTTGCCCAGACGGATGAACCGGCCTCTGGCTCGGGCAGCGCACCGCAGGATCGGCTGGCGCTCGGCCCCACCGATTGGCTGACCGACGCCCATATCACTGCGGATTACGGGCTCCTGGGCCAGGAGTTGCAGGGACGTTCTCCGGATCTGGCTGCCCGGACGCGCCTCGTGGATCCCCTCATATCATATCAACTGCGCTTGATCCCCGAGCGCGATGCACTCGGCGAATTCCAGCGCATAGTCCATAATCAGAATGAGGAGGATACGGCCGACTTCCTGTTCCTGCCAGTGAACGATGGCCGTGCTGGCGTTCCTGATAGCGGCAGCCACTGGTCGCTGCTGCTCGTTGATCGCCGCGACCGGGAAAACCCGGTCGGCTATCACTACGAATCGCTGGGAGAGTACCACCGCCCCATTGCAACGGAGTTCGCAGCAAGGCTGGGCGCCCGCCTGCGGCCAGTGCGCATGGCCAAACAGCACAACGGTCATGATTGCGGCGTCTTCATGCTGGAGGCCACGCGGGAGCTGGCTCGACGGTTGGCGCAAGAACCGCGGCTGCGGCGCGAGTCGCTGCACCTCGACAATCTGGTCGCCGATCGGCGGACCCTCCAGGAGCGGCTCGCGCGAATTTGATGACGCGCTCGGGCTGATGGAGCTGGCTGGGGGCGCTCTCGCCGGCACCAGAGCCGGCCCAGAATAGCCTCCTCCTGAGGGAGGCGATTTCTGCGATGAGTTGTCCGGCGATGAAACGAAATCAAGTGGCCACGTCAAACTGTTTGGCGTGCTGTCGGGGATTGAGGTTGGTATGCCCTGTTTTTCTCGTGGCATGGACCGTGGCGCCATTCAGGATTGGCTCCGTCACGCCGTCCAGCCCCAGCATGGCGGCCTCGATGACGCTCGACATCGGCCCCGGGACAGGTCCCGCGCTGGAGCTCGGTCCGGAAACCGGCCCGTTCATACGGGCGCTGCTGTCGCGCGTGGGGCGGGAGAAGGTTCTGACGCTGATCGGATCCGCCCCGGATTTCGCAGCGCTGCTTAAGCGGCGGTTTCCCGCTGCCCGGATCTTCGAAATGGATGCCGTCGGCCTGCGCCATGTATCGCTGTTCCAGAGGCCAGTGTTTGGTGCCGCCGTCACCGGGCTGCCGTTCCGCCGACGCCGTATTGGACCAGCTTGTTCACAATGCCTATCGCATCGAACTCAACGGCGAGAGCTTGCGAAAACAGAAAGCCGTGACCACCAATCAACTACCCTGGCTTGACGCACACAACCGGTTCAGGTCAAAAACCTGCACGATCCAGGGGCACACTAACCGGACCGCATTGAAAGGCTTGAAAGATAAATTCTTGCGGTGGTGAGAAAGGACGACAGCGCTCGCCGCCTGAGAAGAATTCCCGGCGTGGTGCCGAAGCATGAGGGAAGCGATGGCGCTTGTAGCCGGCCGGCGAAGTGTTCATGCACGTGCATATATCGCGACGGCTCCTCACGGTGCGCCACCATGAGATCGCCCCCTCAGCCCAAACGGGGATCAGCCCTAAGCCGCTCCTGGAGTGCCTGGCGATCGGCGACCAGATTGTCGAGGTGCAGGGACCCGTGCCGCAGCCGCGGTTTTTGCGCCAACCGTCGAGTCAGCTCCCGCGTGGCCTCCAGCATGAAGACGCCGCAATCATAACCGTTGTGCTGTTGGGCCATGCGCACTGGCCGCAGGCGGGCGCCCAGGGGCCGAGCGCTAGCCGATCCTGCGGTGCGCTGCCCGAGCCAGAGGCCGGTTCATCCGTCTGGGCAACTCGAGCGTGAGGGGTGGGAAGAATGCGCCCGTCCGGCTCCCGCGCCGTGGAGGTGGGCTCATTCGGTCGAATCCGGCACGTGTGAAGCCGCCGGCCGCCGAGCGACCGAGGTCTTCGTCGACCGTCTCGATGCGAGACAATATTGCAGGGCGCTGCTCTCACGATTGTGGAGGACCTGATGGGCCGAGGATAGCCGAACATACAGGATCGCCTTGCGCTCCAGATGATGCGGCCTGATCTTCTCAGACATCATGGCGCGCCTCCTGTCGTTCCCGAGCGAGGTCGCCGTTGGCGTGGTCGAGGATCAGGCGGATCATCAGCTTCATCAGCTTCATCAGCTTCATCAGCGTCCGGCGCGTCTCGGCGGGCAGCGTCTGCCATTGCGGCGTCTTGCTGCGTCTCGACAGCGTGCGGATTGGAGAACAGATCGAACTGGTACCTGGTGAGCTGGCGCGGCATGGACATCTCCCCGATTCGCGTCGTGAGCGCCCAATGCTGCGCTCGAATCTCGCATTTGCGATGGGGTGCCCGAAGCGGGTGCTACATCCTGCAGCAGGGTCGCCAAGGCGCGTAGCGCAGCAATATCGACATGGGAGCGGCGCCAACCTGCCAGGCGGCACTAGCCGCCCGATCAAACATCCAGGCTGGAATCTCCAGCCACCGATCGGATCCCCGACCAGAGAGGCTGCAACGGAAACCCTCTCTACCAGCCTTCTCGACCACCTCATGAATATGGGCCAGGCTCCCGGCCCAAGGATGCCACGGGTAGAAAAGCTCGTGCTCCGCGATCCCGTGGGCGTTCTGTCGTCGTGTTGTCTAACGAGGTGCGCCCGCATGGGGCGATCGGGCACAAGGCCCCGATCTCGTTGCTTAATCCCGATGGCGCCGCCAGCCCGCCATCGTGAGAAAGCCGGGAAACTCTACCTTCCGGCGGTCTAGAGAATGGTATCGGGGTAACGAAAACAAATACTCTAATTGCTGATGGATGAAAGTTCAGCCGCAGGTCATTTTAAGCGAGGCATTATAGACGAGGCACAATTAACCCCAAACCCAAAGCCAGCCAAAGAAGCCACCCTCCGGAAAGTTCGGATGCTTCTTCAGGAGTTAACTCGGTTACTCCATAGGTTGACATAACGGTTTTCATTGTTGTCTCCCTTTCGAATGAGAAGATAAGTCAGTGACGACGGTTGGCAACTCAGGCCGTCGCGCAAAGGGAGTAGCAAGAGTTGCGCCAACGTTAGAGAAATAAAATCTGCATTTATTCAACGGCTTCTGAGAGTGCGGCGGCGCGCCCGCCGAACAAAACCGTGTCGCGGACGCGACAAACCCGACTGTAGAACTGGACGACGCAAGCGTACTCGGGCGAGCGGCAACGAGTAAATGGTACAAGTCCAGAACAATGAAGAGGTAGTGATCCGTCACTTGTCGCCCGCATCATCCGCTCGACCAGGATGGCGGTGTTGGCGCCAATCCCGGCTGCCTGACGGATCAGGTTCGCCGGTTTCGTGTTGGCGTAGCGCTGGTGCGCCTTGGGGATGTGCTCGTTGACGGTGGCCGCAGCGCTGCCGACGAGATCGGCGCCACCCTTGAGACCGCCAATCGCAAGCGAAAGCATCGCGAAGTTGCGGGTCCGCTTCGCCGGCGCTGGGGTTTCCGGCTCTTTCGGTCTGCACCGAGCCAACGTGTTGGCCAATACGGAGGGCGCCGTTCTTCAGCCCACTTCAGGATAAATACGAACGCGTGGACCGCCGTCCGTTTCTACGAACTCGCCCCTGTAGGGCACGCCGCGGATGTTGAAATACGTTGGGCGCCCGGGTTCCGGCATGAGGTGCTCACCCTCTAGTGCTCGAGCAAGGTAGTTCGGAAGCAAGCGTTCGCGGTGCTGCCATCCCCCGCGGATAAGATACCCAAGATCCGCTACACCCTGACTGGATGGCCCAGCTTCATTTATCTGCCGAGAGGATGACGCGGCTTCATCTCCCTGCCTGGCGCGAGGATGATGGATGAGACGAACGTCGCTGCGCCCTGCGGGCCCCAGCGTGACCGAGTACCGCTCACCGTTGATGTCGACCCGCCTTGGGCCGAACTGGTTTGGCAGGAGGTTGACGTTCTCCAAGACGTCTATCAGGATAGCCGAGGCGGATTGAGAGCCGTGGCGCCAGCCCTCGCCCACAACAGGCCCAATATCCGGCACCTCCTGCGGGGGCGTTGGTGGCCCGACGAACGAGGGCTGTCTGGTATGGCCAGGCACATAGTCATGCAGTCCATACGGTGTGGGTGGACTCAGATTAACGAGGGGCTCAAAGTCGCCATAGAAGTCTGACGACGCACCTGCGGCAGACGATGGTGTCGCTGGTTCTAGCATATACTCCCTGAACCAATTCCAGGCTCCCTCGCTTGGTGCGCCTGTGGATGGTGTTGCGGGACGCTCTTGCGAAGAGCTAGGCTGCGGGCCGCGGTGTGGTGCAGGCGACCATGATGCAGGTTCTTGCATATGCCCCCTGAACCAATTCCAAGCGCCCTCGCTTGGCGTGCCTATGGATGGTGTTGCGGGACGCTCTTGCGAAGAGCTAGGCTGAGGGCCGCGGTGTGGTGCAGGCGACCATGATGCAGGTTCTTGCATGTGCTCCCTCAACAAAGTCCAAGCGCCCTCGCTCGGGGAGGCTGGCATTGGGGGAAGCTCTTGCGATGACGCGGGCTGCCGAGCGGGAGTTAACCCCAGCATTTGGTTTGCATCGAGCACCTGTTGGTATCGCTGGAGCCTGAGCAAATCGGGCTTGATTTTGGTGTCCTCCGCTTGTTGCTTATACTCCTCAACATCTTGGGCGAGCCCATGGGTGAAGAGTCTGCCAGCCATGGCGCCCCTGCCATGCCCCTGCAGCCAATCACTCAGTCTGGAAAGACGACGAGCCTGTCTGTCGACGGTGTCCGGCTCAACCCTGCCTGTCGGCTTTTCCGCTGCAGCCCACATGTCGATGAGAGTCGCGTCTGCGGAATAGGGAGCCAGGCGGTGGCTGCTGGTCGACAAGACGTTTCCGGCCTGAACATCCCGAAGTTTGTTTAATGCTGCCTTGGTGCGCCTGGTACCGCTCTTGCAATCCGTCGCGTAGGCTTCCAAATCGCGCTCCAACCCAGGTTCGAGCTGAGGGTTGCCAAGCCTGCCCGCGATTGGCGCCCTCCCGTTCCTGCTAAGCCAGGCGCTGAAATTGCGCACGTCGGCTTGAGCATTTCGAATGGTGCCGTCGCTCATCCGGCCTGTGGCTCGGCTTCGAAACTCTTCCAAGAGCGCCTCGTCTGCGTCAAAGACACCGCGTATGCGGGACGGTTGCTTGGCGTGATACACTCGAACGCTCGTTGAAACGACCTCTTGCTGCACTGGAGCGCCAAACGCCTTGTCGCGGTGGCTCCCGCTGAACGCTTTCCCCACACCTGACTTGATGCGCGACCACAGTCCGCGGTTCTTGCCTTTCTTCGTCTGGACTTCGGGCTGCGCCACAGGTGACGAGGTGTAACGTGCGCTGCTGAACGGATCAGGACGAAGACTGGACTGCGGCGGCACTTGGCTCGTCCCTCCAAGGTGAGCTTGGGGGATGTCGACGCTGTGGCGGCTGCCGCTGAAATAGCTGTCACTCGGCGTAAACCGAGGCGGCGTCCGCATGGAAGCGCCCATGTCACGCCAGGCCCCTCCACCGCGCTTTCCGGAGAGTGCATCAGGCGAGCCATCCTCACCGGAGCTCTCATCAGAGGAACTGAGTTGCAACTCGCCAAGCTGCTCCTCAAAGCTCGTTCGCTGGCGCGCATGTTCCGATTGCTGGCCCGGCGGCCGTTGATAGTACGCTCGCGCGAATGCCTCCACATCAAAATCGAACAGGTTGAAGTTGTTGTTCGTTCGTTCCATGACACCTCACAAATCCGCACGGCAAACTGAAATCTGGCGCACGTCAAAGCGCTGAGTAAGCGGCGAAGCCTTCGGCCGATAATCCGGGTATCGGAATCTGAAACCAGCACAACGATGAATCGTATTCACCGCGACCAAGGCTACCGCCAGCGACCCTTACGCAGCATCGCCGCCTCGCTTCGAGGCTCCCATGCTAGGCGACGTAGCTGTTGACAGGCTGACGAGCCTCAGAAAATTGTCCGGGACGCCTGCGGCATGTCGCCGTTCCCGGCCAGGAATCCCTGTCACGTACGCTCTGATCTGGGTCGGATGGTGCGGCGATTTCTATGAAATCGATGGGTCCTGCAGGTCGTGCCTTTGGGAAAAGTGATGGCGAATCCTGGTGACAAATATGCTTTGCTTTATGCGCTCGTCGATCCGAATTTCACCTTGCCCAAAGAGCCAACGCGCTTCGAAGACGCAGGCAAGGTAATGGCGCTTGCGCCTGTGGGCAGACCGGATCGCCCGACAGCGACGAGCAGAAGCTGATCGATTTCCTGCTTCCAAGCGATGTGCCCCCGCTGCGCAAGGAGGATTTTCGGGATTCGCCCTACTACAACATTGGCGTAACCCATCAGAAGCTTACCAACCTCGCTAGGCGGGTTTCGGACGCCATCTTCCATCCGTTCCACACTTTCGCAAAACAGGAAGCTGGCAAAGGGCTTCCCGCTGCTGATTTCCGGCGGGTGTGGATTAAACTGCGAGTGGAATCGGCGTTGGCTCCGAAACGTATCTTTTTTCCGATGTTTTCATTCCGCTATGTACAAACGATACAGGCTCGGCGATTGGGACCGCGGTCGACGCGATGCGGCATTTCACCGGCAATGCGAAGATCAAATAGACCGTCTCTTCAGGCCAGCCTTTCACACTTGATGAAATTGACCGGGCTCGAGGTCCATCCACTCGACTACGGCCAGGTAGCCTCGGCGTTGCTCAGCGACAAGGTGATCGGCTGGGTGCAGGTGAATTGCGAAATCAGGCCACGGGCGCTCGGCAACCGGTCAATACTCGCGGCGCCTTTCGACTCGCAAAGGCAACCCATGAGCGTTTAAACCGCATCCAGAACCGGGAGGGTTTCCGCCCGATCGCGCCGGTGTGCCTGGAAGGGGACGTTGGGCTCCATTTCGACTTGGCACGCCCCTCGCCCTATATGCTTCTTTTCCACAGGGTTCTCGATAGCCGATTGAGAGCCGTCACGCACGTTGACGGCACAGCGCGGGTCCAGACCGTTTCGCAGGAGCAAAAACACCTGTTTCAGTTGCTAAATTCGTTCAAGGCGAAAAGCGGAGCCGGTGGACTTTGCAACACATCGCTGAACTTCAACGGTGGTGGCTTCATCAATCATGCATGCAAGCGACTTGCTGGCCTATGCCCGGGCATCAGGCCTCGACAGATCGCGATCAACGATGCCTTTTATCTTCTTAAGGAGGCCGCCCCCACGTCGTCGAGTGGACGGAGAAAGACCGTGAAGCGGGGGAAAAACATCCCTCCGAGCTGTCGCGGAAAATGGGTGATTGCGGTTTGAGAAGAGCGGGGTATCGAGGCGGGTGGTTGAAGCTTGCCAGAGCCTCACATGGCGAGGGTTAGGTTAAGTGAATGCATTAGGGCGGTACCGGCCTAATCGTATGACGCGGCCCGTTTCCGAGCTCGGTCAACCTCCATCCGGTCGCCGCTCTTGGCGGCTTCCGGAACCCGTGACGTCCCCGCCGGGACGGTGGTTGCGGCGACTTCGGTCAAACGGCTGACAGCAGTTCATCTGCATCTCGTGGAAACGTTGAGGCCCCCGCCGCGAGCATTATCATGAGGCACTCGACCTCGGAAAGGACCATGACCCCGCGATGGCAGTGCGAGATCGGATTGACAGCTCCGCACTGAAAGGGCCGTTTGACATACAATTCAAACGACGTGACAGCGCCGGGGGTGCAAGTCAGGTGACGGACAGCTTTGACGTGTACGTTGCGGCGGCAAGCGCGCGATGACCGCTCGCCTAGCAGACACAGCTAAGGAGAAAGACATGGCAATAATCCGCGGCACAGAAACTGACGATCATTTGATTGGGACGCCCGAGAGGGACTACATCCGCGGCCTGGGTGGAAACGACTGGATTTCCGGTGCCGCGGGCGCCGATAGTCTGGAAGGCAATCAGGGAGACGACACGCTTTTTGGTAACGCAGGCGACGATGTTCTGTTCGGTGATGAGGGCAACGATGCTCTGTACGGCAATGATGGCAGCGACACCTTCATCTTCAACAGCGGGGGCGGCAAGGATTCCGTGGGCGACTTCACGGTAGGGCAGGACAAACTGTACGTCGCGGAAGGGATCAACGACGTTGGTATTCACACGATTCAAGATCTTGCCAATCGCGTCCAGGAGGATGGCCCGGCCTCCGCGGTCGTTGACCTCGGAAAGGGTAATTCGATTACGCTCACCAATGTAAGTGCTAGCGACGTTCAGCATCACCCGGAAAAATATTTCTCCATCATACATACCGCCGATCTATACATCTGACTTTCTCGGCCAACCTTTCGGCCGAGAAACACGGCCGGGCACGGCGATCGCTATGGCACATCCTTTTTGCCTGCGGGGAGTCGCCGTCGCCCATGGCCAGTGCGATCACGGCTTCAAGGCAGTCCTTGCGGATGAACTCGTGGCGCCCGGTCGGGTGATCCTTTCGACAGAAGAGTAGATGAGTAGATATGGGCGGCTGCATTTCACGACTAAGCATACGGCGCGAGACCTCTCGGGATGATGGACGAGCCCAGGAAGCCGAGTTTGCTGCTCACGTAGATTCCGTGCGATCGAGTCCGCCTCGATCCAGTATTGAACAGGAGCACTCGTCCAGACCATCTCACGACGCCGATGACGGAACCGCATCTTGCCGTATTCGTCCGGCCCGCGTTAACGAGAAGCTCCAGCTGCTTGGGCAAACACTTGAGCGTGCCAGCCAAGCGGGAATTTCGTCCAGTCTAGTGGAATACGGTCGGCAAGTGGCTCGCTATCTGTCTGCCAACCTCCAGCCCGACGAGGAATTGTTGTCCCTTGATGTCGACAATATCGATTGCCTAGCGGATAACTATAATAGGCGCTACCCGGACCTTAATCTTAGGTATATGGGCTCGCCCGCCGAGTTTCTCGGCGCATTGGCGGACCGATCATCGGATGGTGCATGGCGCGCTGTCGTGCGGTTGGCAGACGGCGAAATGCACCACTTTGCTGCTGATGTTCGAACCCGCGCCGCAGCAGGACCGACGGTTATCGTGATGGAGCCGGCCGACCTCTATACCTTCGTCACCCCATACTCCAGATTGCGACGGGAAACGCTACAGCAGCTGGGAACGGAGCAGAAGTGGGCCTTTATCGGGGTTGGCGCGCAGAAATCTTCCAGCGATTGCCTGATGTTCGGCATGCAATTTGCGCTAGCGTCATACCAAAAATCGTCAACCTTCGATAACTGGCATGAAAATCTTCATCGGCATGGAACGATTGCCAACGAGGGGGATGTTTCCAGCGACTACTTTCCCTCACCCGACGCCATGTTGCAATATGCCGAGATAAACCTGTTTCACGGAGAAAAGTTGCTCCCGGCGCTGTTTTATAAGCACTCCCACTCCAGCAGAGTGATCGATGAGGTTGCAAGCAACCAACCTGGTATCAGAGACGAAGATGTGAGCACCAGCAGGCGCGACCCCAAAACGGAGTCGTTGGCCGGACGGCTCGAAGCCTTTGCTGTCCAGCGGGGCTCACGAGAATACAGCACATCTATCGAGACGTCGAGGGCGACCAAGATCCGCACGGCATTGGACAGGATGTTATCCGACTAGGTTCCGTGGACAAAGGTTGCTGACGAATCCGGGTTTTGCTTCAAGGCGCCGATGTGGAGGTAGCCTTGGGCGAACGGATCGGAGTGTCGGTCGAAGAGTAATCGCTGGTTGGGCCGCTTCTATCGTCTGGGCGGGGACGCAGGTGCCGACCGGTCCAAGACAGCCGGCTCTATTTCGAGGGTATGATGTGGATGGCGCGGACGGGATCGCAATGGCGACACCTGCCGGATGAATATGGCAAATGGAACAGCGTGTTTCGCCGCTGCCGACGATGGGTCGAGACCGGGCTTTTCGATGCCATGCTCGAAACGCTGGCCGAGATGGTCGAGCGAGACGTCAGCGCCGATATGATCGACAGCACCATCGTCCGGGCACATCATTGTGCAGTTGGCATAAAAAGGGGACTCAAGAAACCGAGACGCTTGGCCGATCGCGTGGCGGCTTCACCACAAAACTTCATGCCCGATGCGATGCCAAAGGCCGCCCGCTTGGCTTCGTTCTGACGCCCGGGCAGACGCACGATACGCAAGGAGTTGCCCCCTTGTTCCGGATGATCGCCGGCTTGCCGCCCAACCGCCTGATCGCTTCATGTTTCCACCCAAGCACAGCTCCGGGCTCACTCTCATCGAGGGCTTCGTCTCAAAGTTCGCCCGATCCGCCCTTCGTCACATCTGGGTGGCATCGAAGCACCGGCTCTAGCAGCGCATCATGGCAGGCATTGAGGACGTCAATCGCCATCCTGTCATTCACACTTGGTCCTACAAAGTCGCCGAAGCCGCTTGATATGATTCAATTCTTCGAAACGCTGAACTAGGCTTTCCCGCTTGCTCCAAGACCCTCAAGGCATGGAGCAACCTCGCAATCTCCTGGGATAGCCCCAATTGGAAAACATCAGTTTGCATCAAGGAGCGAAACAAATATGCATCGTCGGGATCTGATCAAAGGGTTCCTTGCGCTGAGCGCATGCCCGATCTACGCCCAGGCCGCACGCCCGGCGAGCACCCATTGGGGATATGCGGGCTCGGTCGGACCGGAGCACTGGGCCGATCTGGATAAGGAGAATTTTGTCTGCTCGGCGGGCACGCACCAGTCACCGATCGATATCGCCGGCGCGGTCAAGGCGGATATTCCGCGCATCGTCATCGGTTGGCACAAGGGCAGCGGCGGAATGGTGAACAACGGCCATACCATTCAAATCAATATGCCGGAAGGCAGCACGTTGGCCTGCAGGGATCGCGTCTACGAACTGGTACAGTTCCATTTCCATGCGCCGAGCGAGCATCACGTGGCGGGCAAGAGCTTCCCGATGGAAGCGCATTTCGTACATAAAGACACACAGAGCGATACTCTGGGTGTGCTCAGCGTCTTTCTGACGCCAGGCGCGAATAATGCCAATTTTGCCCGCCTTGCTGCGGCCTTTCCGGTGCGGCCAGGCAAGGAGATAGCAGTCGACGAGGTCGATCCCAACGGGCTTCTGCCGGTTTCGCTCAGCTACTGGATCTATGAGGGATCATTGACGACACCGCCCTGCACCGAGAGCGTCGAGTGGATGGTGGCCATGGAACCGGTCGAGGTGGACGCGGCGGACATCAAGCGCTTTACGACGCTCTACCCGTTGAATGCGCGGCCGATCCGTTCACCCAATCGGCGATTCATCCTGGGCCACAACTAAAGCGGCCCATAGCGGTGCGGCTACGCCACGCAGGGTGTGGTGTGAATTCTGAAAGGACTGCGACGTGACTTCACCTGCGCGTTCCCTCCCAGGCGATCCGCCGCGATTTACCCTCGCAACGGTTTTAGCGTCGTTCCAGCTGGCCTTCGCCGGCATTGGCTTGATGAGCGGTGTCGTCAATATCCTGGCGCTGACCGGCTCGTTTTTCATGTTACAGGTCTACGACCGCGTGATCCCGGGGCGCAGTATGCCGACGCTGGTCGGGCTGGCGTTGTTGGCCGGCATGCTGTACGCGTTCCAAGGTGCTCTTGAGCTAATCCGGTCGCGCCTGCTGGTGCGCATCGGCTTGGCGCTCGACGCCCGGCTTAGCAATCAAGTCTACTTGGCCCTGATGCGTTTGCCGCTTCGGACCAAACTTGATGGCGACGGCCTTCAATCCCTGCGCGACCTCGACCAGGTGAGATCGTTTCTGTCGAGTGCCGGACCGACCGCTTTTTTCGACCTTCCCTGGATGCCGCTCTATATCGGACTCTGTTTTCTGTTTCATTTCTGGATTGGGGTGACGGCGCTCGGCGGTGCAGTTGCCCTTTTCGCGCTGACCATGCTGGCGGAGATGTGGACAAGGGAGCCGACAAAAACGGCCAGCACCTATGCGGCAGTACGTAATGCTCTCGCTGAAGCCTCGCGGAAAAATGTCGAGGTACTCCAGGCGATGGGCTTCAGATCGCGCATTGCCCAGCGCTGGTCTGTCGCCAATACCGCATATCTGAACGCACAGTCCAAGGCGAGTGACGTGGCCGGAACGCTGGGCACGATTTCAAAGATTCTGCGTATGGTGCTGCAATCCGGCATGCTGGCCATCGGCGCCAGGCTCGTCATCCAACAGGAGGCGACCGGCGGCATCATGATCGCCAGTTCGATCATGATGAGTAGAGCGCTTGCGCCGATCGAACTGGCGATCGCGCATTGGAAGGGCTTTGTGTCGGCGCGTCAGAGCTGGAGCCGCCTGGCGAGACTTCTGGGGTTGCTTCCGGAGATGCAGACTACTGTAGTCCTGCCCGCACCCGCAGCTTCCCTGTCTGTCGTGGGTGTGAGCGTCTCCCCGCCCGGCGAGCGCCGTGTGGTCGTGCAGGATGCGAGCCTTGCTTTGATCAAAGGCGCTGGCCTTGGGATCATCGGGCCAAGCGCTTCCGGCAAATCCTCTCTTGCGCGAGCCATCGCCGGCATTTGGATGCCAGTTCGTGGCACCGTCAGGCTCGATGGCGCAACGCTCGATCAGTGGGGGCCGGAAGATCTCGGGAACCACGTTGGCTATTTGCCGCAGGACGTCCAACTCTTCGATGGGACGATTGCCGAGAACATTGCCCGTTTCGATCCGCAAGCAAGCTCTGAAAAGATACTGGCAGCGGCAAGGGCGGCCGGCGTCCACGATCTAGTCGTTCATCTGCCTGAGGGATACGACACCCGCATCGGCGAAGCGGGGTCCGCGCTGTCAGCCGGGCAACGGCAACGCGTCGCATTGGCTCGCGCGCTCTACGGTGACCCGTTCCTCGTTGTTCTCGACGAGCCGAACTCAAATCTCGATGCCGAAGGCGAGTCCGCATTGACTGAGGCGATCCAAGGCATTCGCAACCGAGGTGGCATCGCCATCGTGGTGGCGCATCGGCCGAGCGCCCTGGTCAGCCTTGATCAGATTCTGGTGATGGCGAATGGCCGCGTTCAGGCTTTTGGTCCGAAAAACGACGTACTGAACAAGGTTACCCGTCCGGTCCAAACGCGGGGGCCGCTGAAGGTCGTTTCGGTACCCGAAGAGGCTGGGGCATGATCGCGGACCGGAATGCCACGGCCGGACATGCCATCCGGCGCTATCTGCTCGCGGGTGTCGCGACCTGCATTCTGCTCGTGGGCGGAGTTGGAAGCCTTGCCGCCGTCACAGAAATTTCTGGCGCCGTCATCGCAACGGGAACGCTTGTAGTTGATTCAAACGTAAAAAAGGTGCAGCACCCCACCGGCGGTGTCGTCGGCGAAATCCGCGTCCGGGAAGGCGATGCCGTAAAATCGGGCGACGTATTGGTCCGCCTCGACGCAACGCTTGCCCGCACCAATCTCGCAATCGTCGCAAAGGGCCTTGATGAGTTCGAGGCACGCCTTGCCCGGCTCGAAGCAGAACGGGACGGGCGCGAGACTATCACCTTTCCACAACAGCTCGCATCAAGGGAAAACGATCCGGCCATCGCCCGCATCATGGCCGCAGAGCGATTGCTGTTCGAATTCCGACGGCGGGCGCGGATCGGCCAGAAGGCACAGCTTACGGAGCGCATCGCCCAGCTTGCCGAAGAGATTTCTGGCCTGACCGAGCAAAAGGGCGCAGATCAGCAGGAAATCGAACTGATCGGCACGGAACTCGAAGGCATTCGTAAGCTCTGGGAGAAGAAATACGTCTCGATCCAGCGGATGACCGCGCTTCAGCGCGATGCCATCAAGCTGGAAGGTGAGCATGGCCAACTGACCGCTTCGATTGCACAGGCGAAGGGACGCTGTGCGGAAATCGAGCTTCAGATCGTCCAGATCGACCAAGACCTCCACAGCCAAGTAGCGGCTGAACTCCGCGAGGTCCAAGGACGGATTTCCGAGTTTGTCGAGCGCAAGGTCGCAGCCGAAGACGAACTAAAACGCGTGGATATCCGAAGCCCGCAGGACGGTATTGTGCATCAGCTTGCCGTCCACACGGTCGGCGGCGTCCTCTCCGCAGGAGACCCAATCATGCTCATCGTGCCTGTCGCTGACAAGCTCACCGTTGAGGCACGCATCGCACCCCAGGACATCGATCAGGTTACGTCGGGCCAGAAGGCAGTCCTACGGCTTTCCGCCTTTAATCAGCAAACTACACCGCAGCTCACCGGCGTGCTTACCAGAATATCCGCCGATCTGACCATCGACGAGCGATCGGGTCTGGGTTTCTACACGGCGCGTGTCATGCTGCCACAGGAGGAACTCGCCAAGCTGAATGGCTTGACGCTGGCTCCAGGCATGCCCTCGGAGGTCTTCTTTCCAACCGCTGATCGCACCATGCTGTCGTATCTGGTTAAGCCTCTTTCCGATCAAGTACGGAGGGCTTTCCGCGAGGAGTAGATAGTGGAAAAGCAGGTCCCGACCTAAGAGGCGCTTCAGGCTTAAGCGCGAACAGCGGTTTTTTCACCGTCAGCTTAAGACGCTGGAGGGTGTTGTCACGGTAAGTTCCCTCTGCGTGAGAAGCCTTGAGGCGTCTTAGTTTTCAGGCGACGCAGGCCGCAATTTTCCAGGAATCGAAAGCCTCGAGGCGATGGTAGCGAACTGTATGTGCAGCACGGCGGCGGGACGGAACTGAAAAGCAGTTGCCGGTAGCTGAGTGCTGGAGGCGAAACGTTGCAACGCTCCCGGCGATCGGTGGTCTTGCATGTTTCGTTCCCGTTTTCGAAACGACAGATGGCTAGCGGGCATCCACGACCGCCTGCAGCCACTCCAGGGAAGCCGACCCCTGGTACCGGATCAGTGCTTCCACCACGGCACGTCCGACAGCCTAGCGTCGAAGATGGTTATCACGCGCCCGCCAAGAAGCGTAAGGAACCGCTGGCAGCCCGCTCGACCATACCGGCGGCGCTGTCCAAGGCATCAGCCCAGGTTTCGGCATCTAACTGGCAGTAGTCCTGTAAGAAACGCAGTGACCGCAGGTGCTGGACTACCACAAGCCACCGCAGGGAATTGCCCAGCTCGGCGTCGCCTTCCGCCTGGCCATAGCCAGCGAGGAACGCTCGCCACAACTCGGCGGCGCTGTCGCCCGCAGCCAGTTCCAGCCACCAGCCGATGGTGGCCAGATCGAGCTGCTGTGGACCAAGGCCGCAATCGTCGAAATCGAACATCACAATCTGATCGCCAGCCCTGTGCAGGTTGGCCATCCGGAAATCGCCGTGGCAGAACCCTGCAGGCCCACCCGCCCGGCTCACCCCTTGACCCCGCAAATCGGCCACCGCAGCCACCAGCCTGGCGCGCTCAGCGGCGAAGCCGTCCTCAATCTGGGCGATAGTCCGATCAACCTCCGCCTCGGACACCAGCTCGCGTTGGAGCGCGCGCGCGGCCAGCTGCGTCTGACCATGCAGGTCGGCCAGCGCCGCGCCCGCGGCCCGCAGATCGTCGGGTCGCTCGCGCATTGGCCGGCCCGCCGCCACCTGAAACACGGCCATTGGCCGGGTGCCGAACCCTGGTACCTGCAACTGCGTTAGCAAGCGCCCCTTCTGATTAGCCACCGCCCTCGCCACGTCCAATCGGTCAGTGGCCACTACCGCATCGAGCACCGCAAGCTCGGCCGCTATCTCGGCTTCCAGCCGACCTTCGGGCCGGTACAGGCGAACATAGGCCACTGGCGCTCCCTCCGGCCCTACAGCAAGCGTCCAATTGACGCCACGGACAACCGTGCGGACCTCGGCCGAAAGGCGGTAATCCGCCTCCAAAGAGGCGGCAACGACCGGTTCCACTGTTGCCCTATCGTCCGTCGCCACCGTCACGTCGCCTGCCGCACAAATCGTTCCAGCCACAGGAAGAAAGCCAGCGGCGCGCAGGGCGCTTCCGCGCGGGTTGCCGTGACCTCCGCCAACAGGTCCAGTACCGCCCGTTGATCGACCAGGCCGAAATCCGCGAGCGCGCAGTCTTTCAGCTGCGACGCAATACGGTCAGCCTCTTGGGCGATCAATTCCGGAAGAACACGAGCGAAAGTCTCCTTTGCGTAGTTGCAGGGGAATATGCCAGCATTTAGGCTCAAATTCAGGTAGTTGCGCATTGTCGTTCGCTGGAACCGGGCCGCCAGTGGGAGCGTGTGGCAGTATTCCATCAGCCGCGGATCACTCAGCGGATTGATTGGCCACAACCCACGCCGCAGCAGGTACGGAGCTCTGCACACATGCGCCAGTAGCGTCGGCATGGAAACCAGGCTCGTGGGCGCATCGAACAACCGCATCGAGCGTGCTGCCGTTAGGGCGCGTGGTGTAAGAATGCTTTCGGCGTAGGAACCGACTTCGGCGATCATCGTCTCGCTCGCCACGCGGGTGTGGGCCATTTCGCCGGCGAACAGCGGGAACAGTTCATCGCCCCCTATCCCCGTCAGCACGTACTGCGCGCCTTCGCTTCGCGCATCGGCCCAAATCGCCTCGAAGGCTTCCAGGTAGAACTCGCTCAACGGGTGCTCCTTCGGCCGAGCGTCTGGCCGCAGATCGAGGCAGGGCAGGAAATCGGACATGTTCACGGTGCTATCCCGCAGCTCAAGCAGCGCGATGATCGCGTTGCGCCTTTCGACCTGGGCATGCCGGTGCTGGCCATCCAGTAGGATGCCTTTGCTGGACTGCCTGCCCATCGTGTGACGCGCTGCGGCTGCGACTGCCGCCGAGTCCATTCCGCCACTCAGCTCAATTGCAGCCCGGCCTGCTTTGATCGGCCTCATGGCCATGACCTCATGCAACAGCTGGCGGAATCCGTGGTCAGGATCGAATGCGCTCTGCGCTTCCGTGGGCCCGACCACTTCCACGGCTTCCGGATAGCAGTACCTTGCCATTCTGGGAGCAACGTAGATCGAAGCGCGTTCCGTCAGCATGGTGACGCCGGCGCAGATTTGCCGCGCCGAGTAGAAGGTGCCGAGCGTCAGGTAATGCGCTGCGATTTCGGCATCGAGCGCGAATGGCACACCCAGGAAGTCGGCAAAATCCCATGACAATAGTACCGCATCGTCCTGGGCTCGAAAGTAGATCGGCGCAGACCCCAGAACGCCGGCGCGAATGCGCATCCGGCATTCTTCTTTCACCACTTCGACCATCACATAGTCCAGCGGCCAGGCCACACATTCCTGGTAGAGCTCGACATAGGCGTCGAAACCGACGGCCTGGGCTGGCGCCGGTGTGGTCACTCCGGTTGCTCGCTCACGTACAACGGCGAACCATCGGCCGTCGGTCGTGACCAGCACCATTTCCAACGCTGGATGCTCAAAAGCCTCGATCCAGCTCCCGCCGAATTCCACTCGGCCCGCGCGTAGCAACACGCTGCCTCTCAGATCCTGTAGCCTGATTTCCGCCTTCAACACGGTCGTTACTGTCGTTCTCCCAAAATAGTACCGTCCGGAAGGGGCGGCCTTGAAGCGGCGCTTAGAGGTAGTACATTAGGGTCGCGCTGTCGCCTGGCAGGCGGACCTTCGGTAGCAGCGCCTGGACGGCGATGGACTTCTTCATCGGAAGATCGAGGTTCTGTTCGTTCATGGCGACTTTCCATCTGGTAAGCCGCCGGGATGGCGGTAGGTTCTGTTTGTTCATGGCAAATCTCCATCTGGAAAGCCGCCGGGATGGCGGCATGTGTACATACCTCGGCGGCAGGGCGGGCCGTGCGAAACTTTTGTTACGTTTCCACGACGGCGGAAGATGGTTTTGTTGCAACGGCTGAATAGGAGCGCAGAGAGGCCCGATGCGCGGTCAATCAGGCGGCGGGGATTTCGAACTGCTCGGCCAGGGATGGACCGGATTGAAGCCGCGCGGCGCCTTCAATCCAGTCCGGCGTACGGTAAGCATCGCGATAGTCGGAGAGGACGATCGGAGCGCTGGCATAGTTGAAGATAGACGGCCCCATGGATCCCCATGGGGTATTCTGAGCCACCACGGGTCCGTCCAGCTTCATGAACCGGACAAGGTTGCTGTTGCGAAGAACGGGCAGCCATTGAGGCGTTCCCTGATTTCGCGCGTCGCTGATCGAACGCCAGCCCGGCTTTCAAATGGCGGTCCGCTCCACAGCGCACCGCTGATTGGGCCGTCCAGGATCTCGAACAGGCCCGTCGATCTTTCCGAATTCATCGCGCCAAGGCTAAGCCCGTGCAGATAGAGTTCAGGACGCGAACCTTTGGGCAAGCTCGTCCAGTAGCCACAGATCTCCGTGTAGAGGGCGCGCGCCGTTTCGGCGCCGTACTCCGGTTGCACTAGAAGCGACAGCGGGCTGCTCAGGTAGGAATACTGGACCGCAACGCTGGCGACGTCACCGTGGCAAAGGTATTCTAAGGCTTCCATTGAGGCGGGGTCGATCCAGCCCGTACGAGTCGGCATTATGATAATGAGCGAAGCGCAATTGAAGCCGCCAACGCGTTTCAGCTCATCCAGGGCAAGCTTCGCACGGGCTTGAGGATCGGCGGTGGCGCCCAGGGCCAACATACAAGCGAACCGGTTCCTGCGAGGAACTCGCGGCCGGCTCGGCCGAGTTGATCCCATTTCACCAACGGGGCCGTACTACCGGTCTTGTCGCTATCGACGGGCTGAGGCCGGTCAAGCTCGAGTAGTGCATCGAGTTTGCTTCACGACGAATCCAGAATGCGGAACACGGCACGGAGCAGATCGTCGCTTGCAAGCGACCCGACCACGAGGGCTGCAATGCCGAAGCCGACCACATTTGCCACGCGCCGGGTTACGAAACGCCTTGAGGGCCGGACTTCTGGAATTTCGAGATATCGCCAGAGCCAACGCCCCGCGACACCCAACCCAAAGCCCAAGGCGAAGCAACCGCCGGCACCCGTTGCGTCAGATATGTCCGAGGGATCAAAGTGGGCATCAGGGAAGCGGCAACAAGGTGCCAAGCACCAATCCCCGGCCGGCTAGTGACTGAACAGTCTTGGTGATCATCTGGACCAACGGTCTGCGGAATGTCTATACCGATCAATAACCCGTACCAGTCCCCGAAGCCAATCCGGTGACGTGGTGAAACTGACCGCTGACGGTCTCGGCACCCTGCCCAACCAGGTTCTTCGCCGGACATTCGAATGATTATTGAGGAGGAACTCCATGACCCGCCGTATCATCGATCTCTCCATCGCTCTCGACAATGAAACGCCAGCGGACCCGCTGCCGATCCGCCCCGCGATCACTTATATCGGGCATCGCGAAAGCGCTGAAGGCATGGTGAAGTTCTTTCCCGGACTCGGCGTGGATCAGCTGCCCGGTGGCTATGGCTGGGCGGTGGAAGAGTGCAAGGTCAACACGCACAACGGCACCCACCTCGATGCGCCATGGCACTATCACCCCACCATGAACGGTGGAGAACGGGCAATGACCATCGACGAAGTACCACTGGACTGGTGTATGCAGCCGGGTGTGAAGCTGGACTTCCGTCATCTGCCAGACGGTTATGTGGTGACCGCCGCCGACGTTGAGGCCGAGCTTGCCCGCATAGACCACACGTTGAGCCCGCTGGAAATTGTGCTGGTCAACACTTCGGCCGCAGCCGCTTATGGCAGCCCGGCCTATCTGGGCAAGGGATGCGGCATGGGCCGCGAGGCCACGCTTTTCCTGACCTCACGCGGCGTGCGCGTGACCGGCACGGACGCATGGAGCTGGGATGCCCCCTTTCCCTTCACCGCCAAACGTTACGCTGAAACCGGCGACGCCAGCATCATCTGGGAAGGACACAAGGCGGGAACCGAGATCGGTTATTGCCACCTCGAAAAACTGACCAACCTCGACCAGCTTCCGGCCAAGGGCTTTACGATTACCTGCTTTCCAGTAAAGATCAAAGGTGCCTCTGCCGGATGGACGCGCGCGGTGGCCCTTCTCAAAGAGGGTCCGGCCATGGCGCCGCAGGGCACTCCGTAAGAAAATTCGACCATGTGACGTTTGACCATGGCGCGCGGCCCGAGTCCGGAAGCGTATCGTTGTCCACGATTTGAAGGTTGCACCGTATATACGTGCCCTTTAAGGATCGGGGTAGAGCCCTGTTCAGACTGGCGCTTCAAATCGAATCGATGGCCGTCTCGGTCGGAATACGCAGCAGGTCATCGCCCGAAAAGGATTGAACCAAAGCATAGGGAGACCGAGCTGATTCTCACTCAAACCCACACTAATGATTTCGCGTCATCTGATACTCTAGGGGGACGTATTTCGTTCGCTCGCGAGCTTACCAAACTTACAATGGCGCAGGCTGCAACTCGACTTGGTGTCGAGACGGCATGCTGGAAGGCCTGGGAATGCGACCGCGCCGCGCCGCAATCCAATCGCCTTGCCACAATGGCGGGCATCCTGGGCGTGAGCCCCTCATGGCTGTTATCGGGAATGGGCGCCGGTCCATTAGAGCTGGAGTCGAATGACGATGCCGCCCTGCTGCGAGAGCTGCAAATCGCCTCTGCTGACGCAGTGACCCAGCAAAGACGTGTGCAAGAAATCGTTGCGTTACTCGGGTCGGTGCGGGCGAAGGGAAAAGGTGCGGGCGGCGTAATCTTTGTCTGATTTGCAGCTGCCGCGACAGTTGGTCTGATGCCGAACCATACCATGACGAGCAGCCATCTTTTCCGGTTGACGGAGCTGCCATTGATGCGTTGGAACGTTATGATCAGCTTGACGACGACGTCTGCACTCAATTGATCGAGATTGGCTCCGCGAGCCCAGATCATGCCTTGAGGGTGCAAGCCTTTGGAGTCGCAGCGGCAAGGGTAGCGCCGTAGCCCGACGAGCACTTTGGACATTCTCTGAGGCAGTTCCGCGTAGCTGGCGAAATGTTGACGCCATTGATGCCTTGGCGAGAGTTCCCTTTGTTGAGCCGGACATCGTTTCGTCCGTCACCCTAGACGATCTCGTGCGGCAACCGGCGCCTATCGCAGCGTCGAAAACGAGCGCGTCGTCGTTCAGCAATCGACCGTTGACGGTGTCCGCCCCCTTGGCCCTGAGTTTTGGGGCGACGGCGAGCAACCGGTCCCGCGCGGCGTTCGAGCCCCGCCGAGAGATCGATGGCGCGCAGCGCCCCGCGCGCCTGGGCAGAAAGCAGAGCTTTCGCACGCTCGGTTTCTGTCTCAATGCCCGTCACCGGAGAGCTCGTTGCCGATCGACGCGGGCGAGCGCTCATGCCTAGAACGCCTCGGTGCCCAGGAGCGGGACGGCATACTGCCAGCCCAGTTTTTGGGCGAGTAGCGCGTCGGCAAGCCAGGGTCCCATGGCGCGTGGCAGGCCGTGGCCCTCGACGACCGCGTAGGCGCCGGTCAGCATCCCGACCGCGCCTTCGGTCGTGGCGAGCCGCCGCAGCGCGTCCGCCAGATCGCTGACCGCCGCTTCGTCGCGGGCGAAAGAACCGAATTCCTCCAACACTGCGGCGAGATTTTTCTTCGTCAGAAGCTCCTCTGCGGGCCGCGCCGCCACCACGGCCGGCGCGTCACGCCGGCCCTTTTTTCGTCGCGGCGGACAACCGTATCCAGCATGGCGATGGCCGCGCCGGTGGCAAGGGCAGCATCCTAAACGGTTTGCGTCGCCTCGACCGCCTTGCGCAGCCGGCTCGGCACGGCGACAGCCGGGTGGCGGGCTGCGTGACGTGACGGCGCCGGGGCGATTTCGGGCGCAGAATCATCGTTGGCATGATGGTTCATTGCGGAGGTTAGTACACCACAAATGGCAGCAATCCGCCGCACCTGTCGCGGCACAATCGGCGCAGGGGAACACGAAGAAAAGAACCGGCGGACGGTGCTGCTCGTACATCGCGAAGGAATTCCTTTGTCGGAGAACGTCGGGTAGCCGACAACTGCTGTCGGGTTTTGAAGATTGTTACACGATCAGCCTTCGATGATGTCGTGTTGTACTCCATTGTATACTCCGTGGATAATGTGCTCCGGCTCTCTCCGCGCAATTGGCACGATTGTTGAAGCTCCCAAGTCGCAACGCTAGACGAAAATGGGATTGGCGGCGTTCCGGCGAAGTGTCCAAGTGATTTCTGAGCACCGCAGGGCGGTTGACCGAAAACTGCAGTGGAGACCTACGATGCAAACGCTCACATCGATCCTGTCAGGTCCGCGCCGGCCGTTACGTTTTGGCGGCGACAAGCTAGCCGATGCTATCGCCAAGACTCTGGAAGAATTTCCGTCGAACACCGCTGTGCACACGAACGAGAATGGCGACATAAGCTATAAGGAGTTGGGCATATCCGCGGCCAGTCTTATGGGTCGATTCGAGACCGTCGGCGTCCGTCCCGGTGACGCGGTGATTGTCAGACTTCCTCGATCAGTTGATCTTGTCACCGTCATTCTTGCAACCCAAATGCTGGGCGTTGCCTTCGTGCCCGTTGATCCATCGAATTCAGACGAACGGTTGGACCATATAATCCGCAACACCGACGCCAAAGCGATCGCTAGTTCGGATCCAAGCGGTTCGATGCGCGTTGAGCGTCTTCCGACACGCGGTGGCATCAACTCAGCGTTCTCGAACATAGCATATATCATGCACACTTCGGGAAGCACGGGGATCCCGAAAGGGGTACCTGTCTCCCAGGCAGCCCTCCTGAATTTGCTCGATTGGTATATCGAAATGATCGACTTTTCGGAGGGCAGCAGCATTTCGCAACTTACGCCACCAGCATTCGACGTCTCAATCCCCGAGTTCTTTGTACCGTTTGTGACAGGCGGGACAATTGTCTTGCCTAGTACGCAACTGCGAGCGCAGATCATTCAAACAATAGAATTCCTAACTCATAGCCGCACGAACGTCATTCAGATGGTACCAACACTGCTACGACGCTTCGTCGGAACCCTTGAACGTCTCCCCTCTTTGGCGGAGCGGTTCACCGATCTCAGATATGTGGTATGTAATGGTGAAGCCTTGCCGGACTCGGTTAGACGGCGTTTTTACTCGATTCTTCCTGACGCTACGCTTGTAAACACCTATGGGCCAACGGAGTGCTGTGTCGCGGTTAGCTATCACTACTGCCGTCGTGATGATACAGAGCTTCCGATGTTCATCGGAAAACCAACATGTAACGTTGATTTCTATGTTCTTGACGAAAGCAACTCCAACGTTGGTTTTGAAGTTGAGGGCGAACTCTTGGTGGGTGGTGTGCAAACGTCCCAACGTTATGTGGCGGACGAAGCACAGTCGAAACTTCGCTTTA
The DNA here is from genome assembly GCF_025753855.1 of Mesorhizobium sp. ZC-5. Taxonomy (GTDB): domain Bacteria; phylum Pseudomonadota; class Alphaproteobacteria; order Rhizobiales; family Rhizobiaceae; genus Neomesorhizobium. The sequence goes on along the minus strand of NZ_JAOWPT010000007.1, from coordinate 220,188 downwards.
TGCCATTTATGACCGCTAACGGTGAACAAGTGCTGTACCGCACTGGTGATTATGTCGTGGCATCAGAGGAAAATGGATTGAGGTTTATCGGTAGAAAGGATGATCAGATCACCTATCGAGGAATCCGGCTGGAAAAAGGGGAGATTGCCAGTGCGATTGATCGGACCGGCCTTTGCTCAGATTCAGCGGTGGTCGTGGTAGATAGAAACGATGACACGGGGCAGGATCTGGTCTGCATGGTGACACCTGTCAGCGCCAATGTGGATGAAGTTCGCCAGCGGCTGTCGGATACCCTGCCGAATGATCGTGTTCCGAGGCTCGTTGTGCCTCTTGCCGAGCTTCCGTTAACTGCCAATGGAAAACTGGACCAGCGCGCGCTTGACAGAACAGCAAAGGAGGCGCTGAGGGCAGCCTTGGGTTGTGCGGTACCCCAGAAAGAACATGCAACGAGGTCACCATTAGACCATTTGCTGGAGGCGGTACACGCCGTCACGCGAAAATGGGTATTACCCAGCTCGATAGTGCGGGAGTGCAATATTGATTCACTGGATTTTCTCGAAGTACAGATCAAGTTGGCTGAAACTGGCCTTATGTTCTCCGACGACGTGTATCGCGAGCAAGACCTGTCGCTTGAGGAGTGGGCAAGGCGAATTCAACCGGTCGATCACCGTGTCAAGCGAAGTGAGGATTTGACCCCTCCTATTGCCTCAGCGAGGAATGTTACCGAGCGCCGTGGGGCCAGCGATTCATCGAACCGCGATCGAGGATGATGTCCAGCCATTTTCCATGCGCCAGGCCTTCACAAGCCGCTGCACCATTCTCAGGTACTTTCCTTGAAGCGCGAAGGGTCGATCTTTGTCAGGGGCATTGGCCGCCTCGATCGTACTGATGTCGCGCAGGTGCAGTTCCTTCACAAGCCGGTCCTGGAGGTTTGGTTGGCCTGTGGGGTGCCCGAGTTCATGGCGGACTTCAACACACGCTTCGGCAGGGAGTCCCGCAATCCGAAGATGACCGCCATTGTTGTAGCCAGCCTCTAACGTGCCCGAGCAATCGTGCCAATCCAATGTCAGGCGAATCTTGGTTAGCGGTGCGCATTGCCTCAAGGAAAATGTTACCGCGCGGGTTCGTTGCCTCACCTAAAATGTTACCCGTGAAGGCGCGGGTCGCCATGATGCCTTCACCAGGAGGGAGGCATCATGAAGACGAAGTTGACACATGCCATGTGTATGGAACGCGCCAATGCAGTCAGGGATCGCTATGCGGCCGAAATGACTCGGGACAAGCGCAGGATCTTGGAGGAGTTCATCGCCGCGACGCGGTATCACGAAAAGTCCGGAATCTGTGCCCTGAGCACCTACCCGGAGCCGAGGCATCGCCAGACCCGTCAACGCCCGTCGCTCTATGATGAAGCTGCTCGGGGCGCCTTGATTGCGCTATGAGAAGCTTCCGATCGAGGTTGCGGCAAGCGGCTCAAGGCACTGCTGCTCATTCGGTACCGTCGGCTTAACTCGGTTGAAGCGTGCGGAGGCTCGAGGGCCGTTTTCACCCCGCCGTCGGCATAATCCGACTCCATGTTTCCATGGAGGCCGTTCGAAGTTTGCGTTACTGGGCTGAGGTGAGAAGGTTGCGCGGATAGTGGAAGAGATTTGCTATCGGTTCAACCTTTGTGGGAGCGATGTTCCACGTCGGGCATGAGTTCGTTCTTTGCCGCGCCATATCAACGAAGCTTGTCTGTAGTGGCGCGATGCCATGTTGCTTGAGCAGCTTGTGCAGCAGCCTCAGCGCACCTTACGGTCTCTTCGGCTTTGCACAAGAGCGTCGAGAACATGGCCGTTTGCATCGAACGCTCGCCACAGCCAGTGTTTCCTGCCCTTGATGGAAACGACCATCTCATCAAGGTGCCATTTGTCGGCCAAGGCGCCTTGGACATCCGATGGATCTGGCGGGTATATGCGGCTCCGAACTTGCCTGCCCATTCGCCCACGGTCTGGAAGGAGACCGTGATGCCGCGAACGGCGAGCATTCGACATGGCGAGGGCTGAGCGGAAAGCGGAAGTAGAGCCACACCGCATGGCTGATGATTTCAGCCCGAAAACGATGGCCTTGTAAAGATGACTGGCGGGGTCGGCAGGACGTTCCGTCATGGCGCGACCTACGACGCCAACCTTCGCGCCGAGTTAAGGCGACGGTACCGGCCTCCCCTATTGGGGCACACGGTCAGGTGGCCTGCCATCATGCCAGGACAGGACAACCGATAAAGAAGGTGTCGCCAGTCTGACGTCAGACGACGGTACTTATCCGACACTGTTCTGTCGCCTTTGTTGGGTCCGCGACACCGGCCTATTTCGCCGAGCTCTTGTGGCCTCAGCTAATCCGCTGAAAAGCAATCACAATGTTTTTCTTCTGCTGGGTCGGCCAGATTGGCACGAGTTTTGCGGCTCCTTCGTTGCGAGCCGGGAGCCGCCGACCGACCTTCATTCGTGGATGACACCCCGATCGATGGAACGAAGAAAGAAAAGCAAAATGTCAAATCCGCATCAGATAGATGGGACGGGGGCCTCGGCGAAACCGCCCCCGACAAAAGGCTCACCGCCCTTGTCGACCCTTGCGCAGGAAATCGTGATGGCCGGCTGCGAAGGCCCACCACACTCGCCTTATCCTGAACTCGAAGGCGTAGATAAGTTCGGCATCTCGCCGCGCGGTATGCCTAGGCAGTTACACGTTGGCCGATCTTGATAATCAAGTCGGGCTACGCCGCGGAGGACGTCGTCTACATGCCGTCTTACGTCATTCGCTGCCCGCAGCGCCTGCCGGTCACCTTCCGCCCTTCCATCGCTTAGAGAGTGAAGTGCCACCATGTCCGAACAACCCTTGCCGACGCTGCCCATGTGGCGCGTCGATCACATCGAGCCCTCGCCCGAGATGTTGGCGCTAAGCGCCAACGGTCCAATCCACCGCGTGCGCTTCCCGTCCGGGCACGAAGGCTGGTGGGTGACAGGCTACGACGAGGCCAAGGCGGTGCTGTCCAACGCGGCGTTCCGGCCCGCGGGAATGCCGCCGGCGGCATTCACCCCGGATTCGGTGATTCTCGGTTCGCCGGGGTGGCTGGTCTCGCACGAGGGGGGCGAGCATGCCCGGTTACGCACGATCGTGGCGCCGGCCTTCAGCAACGGCAGGGTGAAGCAGCTCGCGCAGCAGGTCGAGGCGATCGCCGCGCAGTTGTTTGAGACGCTGGCGGCCCAGCCCCAGCCCGCCGACCTGCGGTGCCACCTCTCCTTTCCGCTTCCGGCCATGGTCATCAGCGCGCTGATGGGCGTGCTCTACGAGGATCACGCCTTTTTCGCCGGGCTGTCCGACGAGGTGATGACGCACCAGCATGAAAGCGGCCCGCGCAGCGCGTCGCGCCTGGCCTGGGAAGAACTGCGCGCCTACATTCGCGGCAAGATGCGGGACAAGCGCCAGGACCCGGGCGACAACCTGCTGACGGATCTGCTCGCGGCGGTCGACGAAGGCAAGGCGACCGAGGAAGAGGCGATCGGCCTGGCGGCGGGCATGCTGGTGGCGGGGCACGAAAGCACCGTCGCGCAGATCGAATTCGGCCTGCTGGCCATGTTCCGCCATCCGCAACAGCGCGAACGCCTGGTCGGCGATCCATCCCTGTTGGACAAGGCGGTGGAGGAAATCCTGCGCATGTATCCGCCGGGCGCGGGCTGGGACGGCATCATGCGCTATCCGAGGACCGACGTGACCATCGCGGGCGTGCATATTCCCGCGGAGAGCAAGGTGCTAGTCGGCCTGCCGGCGACGTCGTTCGATCCGCGCCATTTCGAGAACCCGGAAATCTTCGACATCGGACGCGATGAAAAGCCGCACCTGGCGTTCTCCTACGGGCCGCACTACTGCATCGGCATGGCGCTGGCCAGGCTGGAACTCAAGGTGGTGTTCGGTTCGATCTTCCAGCGCTTTCCCGAGCTGCGCCTGGCCGTGGCGCCGGAAGAACTGAAGTTGCGCAAGGAGATCATCACTGGCGGGTTCGAAGAGTTCCCGGTGCTCTGGTGATGCGCGGACGCCGCCGAGAATCGCGATCTTCTCCACAATTTGCCGGCGCGCCTAGCGCACGCCGGTCAGATCAGCCAGCCAACAGGTAACCAGATGGACGTGCAAGAAGCCACGGCAGCATGCCGGGACGCCTTCGCCGAACTGGCATCGCCAGCGTGCATCCACGACCCGTATCCGTTCATGCGGTGGTTGCGCGAGCACGATCCGGTGCATCGTGCGGCGTCGGGCCTCTTTCTGTTGAGCCGCCACGCCGACATCTACTGGGCGCTCAAGGCCACGGGCGATGCGTTTCGGGGACCGGCGCCGGGCGAACTGGCGCGCTATTTCCCGCGTGCGGCCACCAGCCTGTCACTCAATCTGCTGGCGTCCACCCTAGCGATGAAGGAACCACCGACGCATACGCGTCTGCGCCGGCTGATCTCGCGCGATTTCACCATGTGCCAGATCGACAACCTGCGGCCGAGCATCGCGCTCATCGTCGCAGCGCGCCTGGACGGCATCGCGCCCGCGCTTGAGCGCGGGGAGGCGGTGGACCTGCATCGGGAATTCGCGCTGGCCTTGCCCATGCTGGTTTTCGCCGAACTGTTCGGCATGCCCCAGGACGACATGTTCGGGCTCGCCGCCGGCATCGGCGCCATTCTGGAAGGCCTGAGCCCGCACGCCAGCGATCCACAGCTCGCCGCGGCGGACGCGGCCAGCGCCAGGGTGCAGGCCTACTTCGGCGACCTCATACAGCGCAAGCGCACCGATCCCCGCCACGACATCGTGTCGATGCTGGTCGGCGCACACGACGACGATGCCGACACGCTGTCGGATGCGGAGTTGATCAGCATGCTGTGGGGCATGCTGCTGGGCGGCTTCGCCACCACTGCTGCGAGCATCGACCATGCGGTCCTGGCGATGCTGGCGTATCCCGAACAGCGGCACTGGCTGCAGGGAGACGCCGTGGGGGTGAAGGCATTCGTCGAAGAAGTCCTGCGCTGCGACGCGCCCGCCATGTTCAGCTCCATTCCGCGTATCGCCCAGCGCGACATCGAACTGGACGGCGTGGTGATCCCGAAGAACGCGGACGTGCGCGTGCTGCTCGCGGCCGGCAATCGCGACCCGGACGCCTTCGCCGATCCCGACCGCTTCGATCCCGCGCGGTTCTACGGCACCAGTCCTGGCATGTCGACCGACGGGAAGATCATGCTGAGCTTCGGCCACGGCATCCACTTCTGCCTCGGTGCGCAACTGGCCCGGGTGCAGTTGGCCGAGAGCCTGCCGCGGATCCAGGCGCGCTTCCCCACGCTGGCATTGGCCGAGCAGCCGACCCGGGAGCCCTCCGCGTTCCTTAGGACCTTCCGCGCGCTGCCGGTGCGGCTGCATGCGCAGGGGGGCTGAGATGCGCGTCGTGGTCGACCAGGATCTGTGCGGAACCACCGGGCAGTGCGTGCTGACGCTGCCGGGCACCTTTCGCCAGCGCGAACCGGACGGCGTGGCCGAAGTGTGCGTGGCGACGGTCCCGCAGGCGCTGCACGCCGCCGTGCGGCTGGCGGCCAGCCAGTGCCCGGTCGCCGCCATTCGGGTCATCGAAAGCAACGCTGGCGATGACGAGCGCGCCAGCGCCGACCCTGCGCCTTCTCCGGCGGAGGCCGAGCGGCATGCCGCGAAAGACCAACGCAATCCAGGAGGACACGATGGGACGGTTTGAAGGCAAGGTGGCCGTGGTAACCGGCGCCGGCGCCGGCATCGGCAAGGCATGCGCCCTCGCCATCGCGCGCGAGGGCGGCAGAGTGGTGGTGGCCGACATTGATGGCTCGGGGGCCATCGCCTGCACCGCGCAGATCAAGGCCGAAGCGGGCCACGCGCTGGCCCTGGCCATGGACATCGCCGATGCGCAGGCGGTGGCCGCGCTGTTCGAGACGGCGGAGCGGCACTTCGGTGGGGTCGACCTGCTGGTGAACAACGCGAGCGCCATGCATCTGACCCCGCGCGACTGCGCGATCCTCGACTTGGACCTGGCGGTCTGGGATCAGACCATAGCGACCAATCTGCGCGGCACGCTGCTCTGCTGCCGGCAGGCCATTCCACGGATGATCGCCCGCGGCGGTGGCGCGATCGTCAACATGTCGTCGTGCCAGGGGCTCAGCGGTGACACCGCGCAGACGTCCTACGCCGCGTCGAAGGCGGCGACGAACATGCTGTCGGCCTCGCTCGCCACCCAGTACGGTCATGCGCAGATCCGCTGCAACGCGGTTGCGCCGGGTCTCATCATGACCGAGCGTCTCCTCGCCAAGCTGGACGAGTGCATGCAGCGGCATCTGCGCCGGCACCAGCTCCTGCCGCGCGTCGGCCGCCCCGAGGACGTGGCCTCGCTGGTGGCGTTCCTGCTCTCCGACGATGCCGCGTTCATCACCGGCCAGGTCGTGTGCATCGACGGCGGCATGCTGGCGCATGTGCCGACGTACGCCGACGGTGGCAACAGCCGCGCCGCGCGGCCTGCCGGCGACACCGCCGAAGCGGCCGCGGCGCCGCGCTGCTGATGGAGCTGGATGGACATGCTGCTTAACCCGCTGAACCGTCGCCACCGGCTGCGGTACGACATCCCGGTCGTGCCCGGCGCTTTCCCCCTGGTCGGGCATCTTCCCGCCATCGTCGGCGACCTGCCGCGCCTGCTGCGGCGCGCGGAACGGACGCTGGGCAGCCACTTCTGGCTGGATTTCGGCCCTGCCGGACAGCTGATGACCTGCGTGGATCCGGCTGCGTTCGCACTGCTCCGGCACAAGGATGTGTCCTCGGCGCTGATCGAAGAGATCGCGCCCGAATTGCTCGGCGGAACGTTGGTCGCCCAGGACGGCGGCGCGCACCGGCAGGCGCGCGATGCGATCAAGGCGGCGTTCCTGCCCAAGGGGCTGACCCAGGCCGGCATCGGCGACCTGTTCGCGCCCGTCATCCGGGCGCGGGTGCAGGCGTGGCGCGACCGCGGCGACGTAACCATCCTGCGCGAAACCGGCGACCTGATGCTCAAGCTCATCTTCAGCCTCATGGGAATCCCCGCGCAGGACCTGCCGGGATGGCATCGGAAGTACCGGCAACTGCTGCAGTTGATCGTCGCGCCCCCGATCGACCTGCCCGGGCTGCCCTTGCGGCGCGGCCGCGCCGCCCGCGACTGGATCGACGCGCAGTTGCGCCAGTTCGTCCGCGACGCGCGCGCGCATGCCGCGCGCACCGGGTTGATCAACGACATGGTGAGCGCCTTCGATCGCAGCGACGATGCGCTCTCCGATGACGTCCTGGTCGCCAATATCCGCTTGCTGCTGCTTGGCGGTCACGAGACCACCGCCTCGACGATGGCCTGGATGGTGATCGAGCTGGCGCGGCAGCCTGTGCTGTGGGACGCCCTGGTCGAAGAGGCGCAACGCGTGGGCGCCGTGCCGACCCGGCACGCGGACCTGGCGCAGTGTCCGGTCGCCGAGGCGCTGTTCCGAGAGACGCTGCGCCTCCATCCGGCGGTCACGCTCCTGCCGCGTCGCGCGCTGCAGGAATTGCAACTCGGCCAACGGCGCATTCCCGCGGGCACACATCTGTGCATCCCGCTGCTGCATTTCTCGACCTCGGCGCTGCTGCATGAGGCGCCTGATCAGTTCCGCCTGGCGCGGTGGCTGCAACGCACGGAGCCGATCCGGCCGGTGGACATGCTGCAGTTCGGTACCGGCCCACACGTCTGCATCGGCTACCACTTGGTATGGTTGGAACTGGTGCAGTTCTGCATCGCCTTGGCGCTGACCATGCACAAGGCCGGGGTGCGGCCGCGGTTGCTGAGCGGCGTCGAAAAAGGCCGGCGCTATTACCCGACCGCACAGCCGTCCATGACAATCCGCATCGGATTCTCATGAGCTGGCATCGCATGCCCCGTGTGGCGATGCAGCGGCGCCGGTGAGGCGTGCGGCATTGCTGCACTCGGCGCGCTCGGTGTGACGCCGGCAACACCGCGGTGGCTCGGCGCTCGCCGGGGCCGTGTCAGGTACAAGGACATGAACAACATGCAGACCGGTTCCACACTATACGACGACCGAACTGGCGTTTCCGCGCTCGGCGGATTGGGCGCGCCGGCGCGCGGCGCATCCGGCAGGCCGCTCCCGGAGATCTGGATGCAGGACGGCGCAAAGCGGATCGAACAGGCACTGGCGCGTCTTCTCTGCGCCGAAGACGACGGTGAGACCGAGCTGATGGCGGCGATGCGCTACGCCACCTTGCATGGCGGGAAGCGCACCCGCGCCTTGCTCTGTCTGGCCGCCGGCGCACTGGCCGACACGCCGGCGCACATGCTCGACGACGTCGGCGCCGCCATCGAGATGATGCACGCCTGTACCCTGGTCCACGACGACCTGCCCGCGATGGACGACGACGTGCTTCGCCGCGGCCTTCCGACCGTGCACGTCAAGTTCGGCGAAGCCACTGCGATCCTGGTCGGCGATGCGCTGCAGGCGCACGCCTTCCTGACCCTGACGAGCCTGGATGCGCCGGGCGACAACCGTATCGCGCTCGTGCGCGAACTGGCGCAGGCGGTGTCCGCCGAGGGTGCCGCAGGCGGGCAGGCCATCGATCTGTCGCTGGGCGGAAAGCACGTCGGGCTGGACAGGATCGTGGCGATGCACCGGATGAAGACCGGAGCGCTAGTGCGCGCGTCCGTTCGGATGGGCGCGCTATGCGCCATCGCGGAGGATGCCGCGCACGCTGCGCTGTACTGTGCGCTTGATCGCTACACCGCCTGTTTCGGCCTGGCGTTGCAGGTGGTCGACGACATTCTCGACGCGACAGCGGATACCGCGACGCTGGGCAAGACCCCCGGCAAGGACGCAGCGGCGCAGAAGCCGACCTGCGCGTCGATCATGGGGCTGCAGGCAGCGCGCCAGTTCGCGCTGGATTTGTTGCGCGACGCCGGAGAGGCCATCGCCCCGCTGGGGCCGCGTGCGGAACGGTTGGCGCAGATGCTGCAGCGGGCCAACGCGTATCTGTTCAAGCACGCGCCATGCGCATGAGGGCGCCGGTCCGCATGGAGTCGCCCCCGTGCCGCTGCGATCGGCCGGTGGCAGCGGTGCATGCTGCACTGTGTCCCAGTCCGCGGCGCCGATCGCAGCGGTTGCCCAGCACGGCCGCGGCGCACGCGGCGCGCTGCGCGCAAGCCTATGCGGCGGACCGGCGCCAGCATCGGGGCGCGTCGCCGCGCCGGAACAGGGCGGCCGTCCGGCGCTGCCCATGCGCCTGGCCGCGACGGGCCTGCGGCGACGTGCGCGGCGTCTGCCCGATCCTGGTTCTCGTCAACCGTCTGCGGAAGGAACATCCCGCGTGAACGCGCTGTCCGAACAGGTCCTTTCCGAATTGCGCCACCTGCTGGGCGAGATGAGCGACGGCGGCAGCGTCGGTCCGTCAGTCTACGACACGGCGCGAGCTCTGCAGTTCCACGGCAACGTCACGGGTAGGCGGGACGCATATGCGTGGCTCATCGCGCAGCAACAGCCCGATGGCGGATGGGGAAGCGCGGACTTCCCGCTGTTTCGCCATGCGCCCACGTGGGCGGCGTTGCTGGCATTGCAGCGTGCCGATCCTCTTCCCGGCGCTGCCGACGCAGTCCAGGCTGCAACCCGGTTCCTCGAGCGCCAGCCCGATCCCTACGCGAACGCGGTGCCGGAAGACGCGCCGATCGGCGCGGAGCTGATCCTGCCGCAGTTGTGCGGCGAGGCCGCATCCTTTCTGGGCGGCGTGGCGTTTCCGCGCCACCCGGCGCTGTTGCCGCTGCGACAAGCATGCCTGGTCAAGCTGGGGGCGGTGGCGACGTTGCCGAGCGGCCATCCATTGCTGCACTCCTGGGAAGCTTGGGGGACGTCGCCGACCACCGCATGCCCGGATGACGACGGCAGCATCGGCCTCAGTCCGGCGGCCACCGCCGCGTGGCGTGCGCACGCCGTGACACAGGGGAGCACGCCGCAGGTCGGGCGCGCCGACGCGTATCTGCAGGCGGCATCGCGGGCGACGCGCAGCGGCATCGAAGGTGTCGTTCCCAACGTCTGGCCGATCAGTGTGTTCGAGCCATGCTGGTCGCTGTACACCCTGCATCTGGCCGGGCTGTTCGCGCATCCCGCGCTCGCCGAGGCGGTGCGCGTGATCGTCGCGCAGCTCGACGCCCGCCTGGGCGTGCGCGGTCTGGGCCCCACCTTGCACTTCGCGGCCGATGCGGACGACACCGCCGTTGCGTTGTGCGTCCTGCGCCTTGCAGGACGCGACCCGGCGGTCGATGCGTTGCGCCATTTCGAAATCGGCGAGCTGTTCGTCACCTTCCCCGGCGAGCGCAATGCCTCGGTGTCGACCAACATCCATGCCCTGCATGCGTTGCGACTGTTGGGAAAGCCCACCGCCGGCACCAGCGCCTACGTCGAGGCCAATCGCAACCAGCACAGTCTATGGGACAACGAAAAATGGCACGTTTCCTGGCTATATCCCACCGCGCATGCGGTCGCGGCGCTGGCGCAAGGCAAGCCCCAGTGGCGCGACGAGCGCGCGCTGGCGGCGCTGCTGCAGGCCCAGCGCGACGACGGCGGCTGGGGCGCCGGTCGCGCATCCACATTCGAGGAAACCGCCTATGCGCTGTTTGCCTTGAACGTGCTGGACGGGAGGGAAGAGCCGACAGTGCGCCGGCGCATCGCGCAGGCTGTGGCGCGTGCGCGGGAGTGGATGCTCGCCCGCCATGCGGCGCATGCATTGCCGCAGACGCCGCTGTGGATTGGCAAGGAACTGTATTGCCCCACCCGGGTCGTGCGCGTGGCCGAACTCGCCGGGTTGTGGCTGGCGATTCGTTGGCAGCGGCGCGTCCTGGCCGAGGGAGCGGGAGCGGCGCCATGATCCGGACCGAACGCGCGCTGCAGCAGGTGCTGGAGTGGGGGCGTTCGCTGACCGGGTTCGCCGACGAGCATGCCGTGGAAGCGGTCAGGGGCGGCCAGTACATCCTGCAGCGCATCCACCCGAGCCTGCGCGACACCAGCGCCCGCACCGGTCGCGATCCGCAGGACGAAACGCTGATCGTGGCGTTCTATCGCGAACTGGCGCTGCTGTTCTGGCTCGACGATTGCAACGACCTTGGCCTGATCGCGCCGGAGCAACTTACCGCGGTGGAGCAGGCGCTGGGGCTGGGCGTGCCGTGCGCGCTCCCCGGATTCGAGGGCTGCGCTGTGCTGCGCGCTTCGCTGGCCGCGCTCGCCTACGATCGTCGCGACTATGCTCAGCTTCTCGACGATACCCGGTGCTACTGCGCGGCGCTGCGCGCCGGACATGCGCAGGCGGCAGGGGCGGAACTCTGGTCCTACGCCGAGTACCTGCACAACGGCATCGATTCGATCGCCTACACAAACGTGTTCTGTTGCCTGTCGTTGCTGTGGGGGCTGGACATGGCGATCTTGCGCGCGCGTCCGGCGTTTCGCCAGGTCCTGCGGCTCCTCTCCGCGATAGGGCGCCTGCAGAACGATCTGCATGGACGCGACAAGGACAGGTCGGCCGGCGAGGCCGACAACGCAGCGATCCTGCTGCTGCAGCGCTATCCGGCTATGCCTGTGGTGGAGTTCCTCAACGACGAGCTGGCCGGCCATACGCGCATGCTGCACCGGGTGATGGCGGAAGAACGCTTTCCCGCGCCGTGGGGACCGTTGATCGAGGCCATGGCGGCCATCCGCGCGCAGTACTACCAGACTTCGACCAGTCGCTACGGCAGCGACGCTGTGGGGGGAGGCCAGCGTGCGCCGGCCTGAACGCGCGGGAGGCGGCGGCGTGCGCGCGCTGCCGTCGGTCCGATCCGACGCAACGCCGTCGCCCGATGCGACGGATGGAGCCAGCATGAGCGACACCGCCCTGAGCCGGCGCAAGGACGACCATCTGGACATCGTGGTGGATCAGCGAACGGCGCTGGCCGCGGTCGCCGCCGGCTGGGAGTACATCCGTTTCGAACACTGCGCATTGCCCGAGTTGGACCTGACGCAGATCGACCTGCGCGCCTCGCTGCTGGGCAAGACCATGCGCGCGCCGCTGCTGATCAGCTCCATGACCGGCGGCATGCCACGCGCCGAGGCCATCAACCGGCATCTGAGCGAGGCAGCGCAAGCCTTGGGGATCGCCATGTGCGTCGGTTCGCAGCGCGTGAGCCTGCAATCCCGCAACTCCCAGGGGCTGACGCGCGCGCTGCGCCGCCTGGCCCCGGACATTCCCTTGCTGGCCAATATCGGCGCCGCGCAACTGCGCGAGGCCGACGGCCTGGGCCTGGCGCGCCGGGCGGTGGATGCGCTGGAGGCCGATGGACTCATCGTCCATCTCAATCCGCTGCAGGAAGCGGTACAGCCGGAGGGCGACCGCGACTGGCGCGGCGTCCTGGCGCAGATTGCTCGCGCCGCGCGGAGCGTGGGCGTGCCGATCGTGGCCAAGGAAGTGGGGTCGGGCCTGTCCGCCTCGGTGGCCTGTGCGCTCGTCGAGGCGGGCGTGGCGGTGATCGATATCGCCGGCGCCGGTGGCACCAGTTGGGCCGCGGTAGAGGCCGAGCGCGCCCGCAATGCCGCCGACCGTGCAGTGGCGATGGCGTTCGCCGATTGGGGGATTCCGACCCCGGCCAGCGTGCAGGCGGTACGTCGGGCGCTGCCAACGGTGAAGCTGATCGCGTCGGGCGGGATCCGCGACGGTGTCGACGTGGCCAAGGCCATCCGCCTGGGCGCGGACGTCGTCGGGCAGGCGGCCGGCGTGCTGCGCGCGGCTACGGTATCCACCGAGGCGGTTGTCGCGCATTTCGAGATCGTCATCCGCCAGTTGGCCGTCGCCTGCTTCTGCACCGGCTCGGCCGATCTGGCGGCGTTGCGTCAGGCGCGCTTGTTGCCCTCGGCGCATCTGCCCGCCGGTTGATGCCGGCGTCGCCCGCACGTGGCGGCGGGCGCCTAGTCTTACTGAGTCAGAAAGTCGCGGCGTCCCCAGAAATCACGAGAAGCAAGCAAACTCAGTTCGCTTCGTTCGACCTTAGCGTACGATTTTGAGCGGCTCTTGTTCTGACCCCATGGACGCACATCTTCATCAGCCGTCAGTTGACTTTACGGTGCCAGACGGTGGAGCGCGTCAGCTTCTCGAAAGCTTGCCCGAGTAGTTTTGAGTCTCCGGTGATCTACAACCGTGAGGCTAGCGTGGACGTATCTAATTTCAGTCCAATGGATCCCGCATGGCGGAGACGTTCTACGCCATGCAACGGCAGCCGGTGGGACACGCCGGGCGCGATGGCTTTGAGCAGCACGCTGCGCGAGGCACGCCGCACCGATGCCGACCCCGTCGCTGGGGTCCATGCGCCTCGAGACCGCTTTTATCCTAACTGCAGAACGCCTTCTGCACTGGCCCAATAGCGTCGGCATGCCCTCGCTTCTGAACGTCGCTCCAAAATAGGATCACCTATGAAATCTATGCTACCCGCCCTGCTCGGGATACTTTTGGCTACGACTGCCAATGCTGCCAATGATAGTCATTTACTAGCAACCTTTCCCCAGATTGAGCTGGCGCTGAATGCCGGCAAGCAAGTGGGTGTTATGGTCGATTTAAGTTTGTGTACTCCGGCGAACGCCGATACGCCGCCGACGAAGACGCGAGGAGGCCTTCGCATAGATGGGTATAGAATCACTTCTGACGGCACCCTCGCTTTTGCGGATCAGCACTTTACGATTGATCGTGACGGTAAGCCCATTCTTCAATTTCTTCGCTACCAAATCCGGTTGGACGGTGACGCCGAACTCACCATGGTGGTATTCAACATGCCAAGCTATGAGAGAAAAGGTACCAGCTTGGCCTACAAGTGCGCGATCAGTCACGGGTTGAGTTTCTTCGCTCCACAGTGATCGCTGGCGGCGATGTCACGTTGTCTGAATATAAACGCGTTGAGACCTGCGGCGGCACTGTAAAGTTATCAGCGGATTGATGCAGCGATAGCTGGCCGGGACGGCTGTGATGCGTGACGATGATGCCGCGGGCTGCCAGCATGTCCTCAACCATGCGCAGACTGAGCGGAAAGCGAAAGCAGAGCCATACCGCTTGCGCAATGATAAGCGGTGGCGACGATAGAGCGGATCACAAGCAACTTCTGACATGGCCCCATGCTCTGAGGATGTGTTGCAAAGTTTTTGGTAATCAGACGCATGACATTAGGCTCCGGTGTTCCCAGAGAGTTGAGATGTTCAAAGGTCGCCATTTCGACCAAATCTGTGATCTTGCTTTGCATTCGCTGGTATCTGGCCTACGGACTGAACCTACGCGACCTTAGAGAAATGATGACGGAGCGTGGCATTAGTGTCGATCATCAACGATCCATCGCTGGGTCGTTCATTTCGCGCGACTACCGGATTACCCGATTGATTTACATGCGAGCCAATGCATCGCGAATGAGACCTTTCGGGAGCCGGCGCCTTGGATGCCGAGATGAAGCGCCAAATGGGATGACTTCGAAAAGAAAGCGACAAACTCACCGGGCGCTGACGATCAATTAAAGAACCTACATCAAGGTCTGCGGGCGATGGATGCACCTCTATCGCGCCATCGACAGCGTCAGCGACACCGTCGAGTTCTGGCTCAGTGAATACCGGGATTTGCCGACCGCCAAGCGTTTCTTCACAAAAGCGTTGGCACGCCATGGCCGTACCGATCGCATCGTCATCGACGGCAGTCAGACCAACGGGGAAGCCATCGTTTCCTGCGATGCCACAAGTCGATTGCAGGATTGCTCCCGGCGCCGGTCGAAGCCGATCCGCATCCGCCAAAGCCAATACCTCAATAACAGTATCGAGCAGGATCATCGGCGCATCAAGCGCCGCGTGCGGCCGATGCTCAGTTTCAAATCGACGGACGCCGCCGGGGTGTCACCCTGTCCGGCATCGAGATAGTCCACATGATGCGCGAACGACAGGCGCGGTACGCCTTCAATCCGAACCCGTCTCTCGCCGAGCAGTTCGAAAGCCTCGCTGCCACATGAGGTTGCCACCACTCTGGCAAATTCTCTGACCAGACAAAACTTTGCAACGGAACCCTCGACACGTGGCTATCTGAGCCTCGTAGAGTTCGGTGAACGAGCTATGTTGGCTTAACTGCGGGTCCGAAAAACCGGCAGCATGCCGTTGCGTCGCTTTGCCAGAGAATGGCAGCCATAGAAGCTCAAAGCGTAACTAGTCATGACAGCTTAACCGGCAAATTGATCGGCCCTCGAAAGCCGAAGCCGCGCCATTGCACCACCTGAGGATCCGGCAGCGTCATATTCGGAAAACGCTCGAATAGCATGGGCAGCATGATTGCCCCTACGGTTTGACGCGAGATTTGCGCGCCTGCACAGTGATGCGGCCCCGAGCCGAAGGACTGATGCGGAATCTTTTGGCGGAAGACGTTGAACCGCTCTCCGTCTTCGAAGACCTCTTCATCGCGATTGGCCGAAGCTTGGATGGTCATCACGGTATCGCCCTTCGGAATAAGAAAACCGCGAATCTCCGTGTCCTCCCGCACGAGGCGCGAACTCGCCTGGATCGGAGCAATCCACCGCACGCCCTCCTCGAAGGCCTGCCCCCAGCATTGCTGCCTCTGGACCTCCTCGAACTGCTCGGGATTGGTCAGCAACCCGTAGACGATCGTGCCGAGAGCGTCGCGGGGCTCGTTAATTCCCCCGCCAATGGCGATCTTGATGTTGGCATACATCTGACTCATGGGTATCGGATCAGGCGCGTTCACCATGATCGCGAAAGCCGAGGGGTTCGGTTCCGCCCGGTGCTTTTCGATTAGGTTGTCGAAGAGCCTGTTCATCTCGGCATTGGCTTCGTCCGATCGCTCGAATGGCTCCGGCTGCCATCCAAAATTGCCCGCCCCGTCGATCAGCCGCTGCGACCAGCGTATCATCTCTGCGTCGGATGCTCCGCAAATCCCGAGGATATGGGCTAGAATGCGGGCGGCCACCGGGCCGCAGATCTCTGCAAACAGATCCACTGTGCCGCCGCGCGGAAGGCGATCCAGATACTCGTTCACGATGTCGCGATAGATTGGCGCCCAATGTTCCGCGATAGTCTTGGGGGCGAAAGCCTTGGCCATGGCCATTCTTTCGCGGGCGTGTTCCGCGCCATCCTTTCGCATCAGAGTATGGGCCTGAAAGGCCGGCTTCATCGGTGTGTTGGGATCATCCGAACTGAAGCGCTCGGGCTGGTCCTTCACCATTTTCGTGTCGGAGGCCTTAGTGAGAAACGTCCGCTGCACGGAGGCAACGTGCACCACGGGGGTCTGCGCGCGCATCCGGCGATAGATCGGATATGGGTCGAATGTAAGCTCGTCGATCGTGGATACCCGATCTACTGGCACCAGTCGCATTGCGGGACTTCTCCTCTTAGTTCATTTGATATCAGCCGACGTACGCTCCATCCGCGGACGAAGACGCTTGAAAGATCGTGCGGCGGTGCTGTCAGCCGGCTTCTTCTGGTCTTCGATGCCCCGGGCCTGCGGGCTGTCTAAGCGAGGACATGGGCTATCGCAATGACCCAGACCGGTTCTGTCGCAAACTTTTCGGAAAGATCATTTGCTGCATGACGCTTGCTCTTTTTTCCGGGAGTTTGTCATGTTCAAAGGCCGCCATTTCGATCGATCCGTGATCTTGCTGTGCGTTCGCTGGTATGTTGCCTACAATCTCAGCCTACGTGATCTGGAAGAGATGGATGGCCGAGCGCGGCATTCACGTCGACCATTCCACTGTCCACCGCTGGCTCGTGCATTTTTCGCCTCTGCTGCTTGAACGGTTCAATCGGAGAAAACGTCCGGTCACCGGCAAGTGGCACGTTAATGAATGTCCGGGTGCGCGGTCGCTGGATGTATCTCTACCGCGCCGACGACAGCGTGGGCGACACGGTCGAGTTCTTCTTCAGCGAGAACCATGACCTGCCGACGGCCAAACGCTTCTTCATCGACGGCAGCCAGACCAATCACGAGGGCTCTGTCGCAGGGTCGATGTGCAAAACGATCTTGGCAACCTCTCGCCAGTCGGCATCTTCAGCGGCCGCGTCGAAACGGTCGCGCATGCACGTGATATTTTCAAGTCAAAAGCAAAAGGCATGACGATCGCTGGAACCATCCAGCCGAAGAAGGCGGCCTACAATCCTGGCTGGTCTTTCATGTGGAAGCCTGAGACTGTGAGCTTAGCGAGAACCACATAGAGGTCTGCAACGCTGAAATGACCGAAGTGGAGAAACACCTGAGGAGCTTTTTGCCCCACAACACATGGTGCCCATGGAACGCCACCCTGACTGAAGAGATCACCGACAAAAGTTGGAACCCTGATGTCGCCTTGATGCACTCACTTGACCTAATCCTCCCCATGTGAGGTTCTGGCAGGCTCGTTACCTCGCCTCGATACGCCGCTCTCCTCAAACCGTCATCACCCAGTTTCCGCCATAGCTCTTCATGCCATCGGTCTATGCCGCAAATCCCTGAACCCGAGTTAAGTTGATAACGCCCTTCCGGGTCGTGGCCAATTGCTTTCTCAGTTGAACTTGATGTTCGCCTGCACGAACATGCCGTAGCGCTCTGCCTGCCAGTCCTCGACCTGCGGGATACCTCCGCCCGGTGTCTCGTCGAAATGCGCTGTGCCGTCAGCTGCCACCCTCCAGTAGCGGGCGCCGACGCCGATGTTGAACAAATCCGTGACCTTGTAGTTCAACACTGCCTCAAGTTGAACCCCATGCCCGTCGCCGTTTTCAGGCATAGGGTTGATCTTTGGGCGCAGAAGGTGCCGATCTTTGCCATCGAGCCGCGTGAACAGGAACGCCACGTCGCCAGAAAGGCTGAGTCGTTCGGTGAGTTGCGTCTGCCCGGCCAGGCCGAGCCGCAGCGAATGCCAATCGTTGTCCTGGCTGATGATGCCGACATTGGTCGGGATGGCTGGCGCACAAATCCACGGGTTGGTCGCCTGCTGCGCGCAACCGGCAGCGTTGTAGCGCTCGTTCCAGAAATTATAGCCGACAAAGGCACCGATGCGGCGGCGAGGCGTGTTCCAGAAATAGTATCCTAGATCGGTGATGAAATAGGTGATGTCGCCGCGGTGATCGCTCGACGTGTTCGAATAAGGGTTGGTATACGGGAGGAAATCCTCGTCGACGAGAGAGCCCTCGGCGATCCCGCCCGCACCAAGGAGGCCCTTTACGAAAATGCCAGTCGGATTGTGGGTCGCGTTGAAGAAGACTTCGCCCGAATGCGCATCGAGGCGGTCATAGGTGAGCCGCGAGACCCGTAGCGTGCCGCTGGAATCGTAGAGGTCCTTCGATGCTTCGCCGGTACTGTACCAGTAGCGTAGCCCGCCCTCGAAAGATACCAATGCCGGATCGGCGATTGCCAGAACGTCGGCAGCGGTAGCGGTCGCTGTCAGCCCACAAAGCGCCACATATGTCAAAAACAGTTGCCGCATGGATATCTCTACTCCTTTGTGTCGTGGCGATTTTGGGGGTTCTGTCGCTAAACTCATAAACAGACTTGCGTGGATGACGCGGGTTGGTTCAAGGGCGTTGTCACCTCTGCGATGGGACGAAGAGGTTTCGGACGGCGGAGAACATCGACACGAAATGTTGCAATGAGCCGCAGGTGAGAATTCTCCGCCCGGTTGTTCATGCCTTTATGCGAACGGTGTTCCACGTTCGGCATGAGCTGGCGTTTGGCCCCCGTAGGACGCATTCTGTCGATGATTTTACGCTTGGCGGCAGCCCTTGCCTCTTCAGAAGTCGCGTCAGCAGGCGCCTGGCGGCCTTGGTGTTGCGACGCGTCTGGACAATCTGGTCGAGCACATATCCGTCCTGATCAACCGCTCTCCACAACCAGCATTTCTGATCGTTGATGCGCACCACGACTTCACCCAGCAGCCCGCCGCAAGGCACCAACGAAAGACGATGACGTATGCGGCGAGCATAATCAGGGCCGTGCTTTCGGCACCATCGGCGGATGGTCTCGTAGGAAACGACGATCCCGCGATCGAGCTGCATTTCCTCGACATCGCGCAAGCTGAGATTGATCGGCATAGAGGCGTCGACCACCCCCTTGGTACCGAGTGCCTGGAATTCCTTGGCCTGCTCCACACACATTTCGACCCGCTTGCGCCAGTCTTGGCCATTTCGTTATCCTTCTGGTCGACGATCTCTCTTGCGTACGCATGTTTTTTGCAACACGGCGCCTTTGGCGCTGAGTAAGCCAAGCGTCGAGCTTTCGTTCGCCGGGCCTCTGTCATCTCTCGACCGTTGCTCACCAAGACGGCGATCTACCCTGCGGCTTGCCGAGCGCAAAAGACCGTTGAACGGTGGCCAGAGTATATATGATACAGACAACTTGGTTTGTTAAGATTATGATATACTTTGGCTAACCCGTCTTATGCACGACGGAACGTCTGAGAGGCTTGCGGATGTAGCCTGAGCGGTTGATTTGGCGTAGGATTCGGTTGTCTAAGCGGCGCCGGGTCAGTGGCGCTAGCGGCCCGCCATGGCGCGGACAATGATGCTGCGTCGCAGCATTGTTTACGAGGGCTTCACCCAACATCGAATGCCCGTTCAGGATAGGAGATCGATATGATCCGCCTTCGGACGTTCCAGCTCCTGAAGTTCAGACACTGTCAAGTGAGCGTCTCTTAGGATCCTGCGCTGTGTAGAATAAAATTCAGACCTTCAACCCCAGCATCCGGTGACGGCCTTAGCCTGCCGCATTGGATCGTTCTTCTCGAACCAACGCGTATTGGCGTGGCATTCGTTCGATGGCATGCGCATATATTGTAACTCTTGATCAGAAAGGCGTTCGACGTGACGGAGGTGACGTCCCGGGACGTGGTGTAGCTGGTAGCGCGGTGGTCATCGGCGCTTTCCGGTAGGGTCTGGTTGTCGACACCAACCCGTTCCTGGAAGGACCACCGATGACCGACGACATGATGAACCTGCGCACGCTCGTGGAGAAGAGCGCGGATGCCGATCTTTTGCGTGAGATGATCGGCTTCGCGGCCGAGCGGCTGATGGAGATGGAGGTGGGTGCCGCGACCGGCGCTGCCTATGGCGAGAAGAACCCGCTCCGTGGCCGTGTTGTGATCCTGCGAGAGCTTCATGATCGGCTGGACGCCGCCGTCTTGAAATCCTACGGGTGGCACGGGGACATTGACGTCGAGCAAATCCTTTACGGCCTTGTCCGGTTGAACGAAGTCCGGGCCGCCGACGAGCGCCGGGGCTTCATCAAATGGCTGCGCCCCGAGTATCAGATCGACAAAATCGGTCCGCTGGCGCATCGCGGCGACCGCGTCCAAGCGATCTTGGCGACCAAGGTCAGGGCGAAGAAGACCCCGTTCCCGGTCGCACGACTGGACCAGGCGCGGGTTGTCCTCGACCTCATGACACGTGCGACAGTGCCCCTGTCGGCAGAAGAAATCGCCGTCGCGTTCACGTCACCGGACGAGACCGTCGCCGAAGTACGCGACGTGCTTCAATCCTTGGTCCGGCTTGGCCAAGCGGAAAGTTGCGATGAAGGAAGAAGCTTTTTCCGAGCCGCATAGGACTAGCACCTTGCAAACACTTGCCTCCGGCCAAATTGCATTGCCTGATCCTCGAGAAGCGGTTCCGACATGTTGAAGCTGACGTTCAGGTCATCATAGCCATAGTCATCGCCATAGACCCCATCCGGAGGTCACCTATTGGTGGTTTCAGCTCCCACTTAAAGTCCCAGCCGAGCCGCGACGTGTTCAACTTGTTGAGCGTTTGTGGGTGAGCCGGTCCGACGCACTTGAAAATCCGCAAATGGATCGCCTCCGTTCAACCAGTCGGTGAGGGAGCTGTTAAAATCCTGCAATGCGATAAGCAACGAGCCACACATCTCCACCGGCTCGACATTCAGGCCTCGTTTTTGGCGCAACGCACTATCAATTCCGACTTGCATCGCGGACGAAAGCATCTGGGGGTGAACGAGAAACCCGACGTCGCCGCCGCCGCTGGTCAGTGCCTGCTCACAGCTTGCCTTGGAATTCGAGTACAGTGCACGGCAGACAGCCGGGCGCCTATCATAGACCGAACACCGATCGTTCACGAGAAGGGGGCAGGTAGCGTGCCTCCCATATCTGGCATGCGGATTGAGGGGCAGTCGTGATATCTCGGACAATCGATGCTCGATGCCTTCCAAATCAACATTCGAGCGCGTCGAAAGGAGCAACTGGGCAAGGATAAATATCTCAAATGGGCTACATAGCACCATCTGATGGCAGCATGCGGAGCAACCTGCTCGACACGCAACAGAATCCTCGGGATTGTTTTTGGCGACCAAATCAAGAGATGCGTTCCGCCCACGGTACGACGCAATTAGTGCATCGACCATATCATTCGGATAGAGGTCGAACGCTTGGCATGTGTTTTGATACGCTTGCCTCAGAACCTTTTCGCCAAGTTCTAGATCCATTGCCGAGGCAAGACCGGCCATTTGCCGTCGTCTTTTCGCTTCACCCACCGGACCGGCCTCCCCGCTGATTCAGCGACTCAGATTACTCTTCTCCACCTTACTGCTTGCGCGCGGCTTCATCCAATTGGCGGAGCAATTTGCGATAGGCATAAGACGGTCTTCTAGGATGAAATGCGAGCGCGCTCTTGACATCGAGGGTGGGGAGCCGCGAACTTCTGCCCCGGGCGCCGCTACCCATCACTGAAGCAACAACGGCTTGTCACACGGATCGGCACCAAGACCCAGCTTCGCTTCGCACCTCAAGCCACCTTGTTCGCCGTCAGGCGGTCGATGAACGCCAGTTGTGGATCGAAATGCAGGTTGCGGCGCTCATCATAGTCAACAAAGGCATCCGAGCCCTTACCTACAGACGCCAAGGGGACTGAACATGGCCTGATATTTCGGGAAATCATGCCTCTCCCACTGGTCATGGGCGTCTGGTGTCGAACTACTACTCGTTTATGTGCAATCCGCTTTCATCTGCGATTAGACGATGCGTCTTTATTTACCAGCCATCCTTGACCGGTAGCCTAGCGACATCTATGTCTTGTCCCTAGAGACAGATACGTCCAGTCGTGCTCCCTTGCGGACCGCGCCAACACTGCGCATTTGTGTCCCAGAAGCGAGCAAAAGGACACTACCATGACCGCGATTCCTCAGCAAGTAGACGACGCGACGCCGGCACCGACGATAAAGACCAACAAAGCCTCTGCCGATAAATGGGGGCAGCAGGTGATCGAGTTGGGCTTCTGCCTCGTTCCATCTCTTTTGCTGCGCGCGCAGCAGCGCATTGGGCTTAACCCCACCCAGCTCGCTGTTCTCCTGCAACTATGCGATTTCTGGTGGGACAAGGAGCGGAAGCCCTTCCCAAGCAAGGAAACCCTCGCACAGCGGTTGAGCCTGAGTGAACGCCAGGTTCAACGCTACATTGCAGAACTCGAGCTGGCTGGATTGGTCCAACGGATCGAACGTCGTAGCAGCAACGGCGGCAAGCTCAGCAATACCTACGACCTGAGCGGTCTTGTGAAGCGCCTTCAGGAACTCGAACCTGAATTCCGCGAAATCGAAGAGTCGGCGAAGGCAGCCCGCAAGGCTGTGACAAAGCGTGGCTACAAGGCGACGGCCAAACCGAGCGGCGGGGCCACACGGTGATCACCTGGAGCCCGCCGTTTAGAAAGAACAAGAGCGAGGGGTTGGCATGAGCTGGGCGCTATTTATTGACGAGTCAGGCCAAGATCGCAGGAATTCGCCGTATGAAGTGCTGGCAGGCGTTGCGATCGAGGACCGCAAGATATGGCCATTGATCCGGCAATTGTCCGATGCCCAGCAGCATATCTTCGGGATGCGTCTCTATCAGGCCTACGGCCAGGAGGCGAAGGCCAAGGAGCTGCTCAAGCCAAAGACTTTCAGACACGCTGCACAATTGCCAGCCTTCGAGCAGAACGCCCGCGGCCGCCTTGCTCGGGAAATCCTTCTTGATGGGACAGCAGTGACGCGCGATCGGTTGACTGCGCTCGCGCAGGCGAAGATCGCCTACTGCGAGTTCGCCCTCAACCTTGCTCGTAGCCACGGAGCGCAGGTCTTCGCAACTATGGTCCCGCAGTCAGCACCCCGACCACCAAGCGATGATGCTATGCGGAAGGACTACGCCTTCCTGTTCGAGCGCTTCTATTATTTTTTGAATGGAATGCCTGATGATCCGATGGGATATCTTGTGTTTGACGAGCTTGATAAAGCGCAGAGCCATGTCCTGCTTGGGCAGGTGTCGAATTATTTCATAAGGACCCGGAATGGAAGGGTGCGCTCCCGCCTCATTATTCCGGAACCGTTCTTCGTACACAGCGATCTAACGACGCTAATTCAACTGACCGACATCGTTGCATATGTCATCAGTTGGGGCTTGCGATTGAATGGGATGACGCTGCCGGCCAGGCCCGAGCTCACGGGACTAGCCGATCGCGTGAAACGAATCCGGTTCAGTCGAGAGACCGAAGGAGGTGAAAAAATCTGGGGGATCAAGCACATTCGGGACTTGAGGCCAGTTCCCCTCAATCCGGCATAAAAAAAGGCAATGCCCACGTTTCCGCGTACAAAGCCTCCGAGAGGACATCTATGTCACGGGGGGGCTAATGTCAACCTTGCCTCAGTAGCGCAGGGTGCCAGCGGCGAAGCGACCTAACGTCGATGAGGATGCCGCAGGTCAAATCACGCCTCAACTATATGTGCAACCGCACCACCACCGCAAAGGCCGCGATATGATCGTTTTCAACGATCTCAAACACGATCTGCTCGAACCGAGCAGAGGCGTTCTGATGGCGCCTACGACGTTCGCGGCGACGCTGGAAGCACATGGTCTCTACAGCACCAAACAGTTCGTGCTGCGCTTGAGCCCACGTGTTCATGAGTTGGTCGACGCCCTCGCCTCTGGCGACTTTGGGAGTCATGAGCCTGCAGACCTCATCCAAGCGTATTCGACCTACATCCATGAGACCGTCCACTGGTGGCAGCATGTAGGCTCGACCGCTGGCCTTATTTTCAGTCTCTGCTACCCGGCGCAATTCTCGAGCAGCCTCGAGCACCTTCAAAAGGCGATCGCGGAGATTGGGCCAAAGAAATCGCTAAAACGGTGGGCTGATGATGCGCTTCGCCATGGCACGGCGCCCTCACCCAAGGCGCTCGCCGAGGCGAACATCGCCGTCAACAATGCGCTGGACGTCGAGTTCTACAAATTCTTCGCGCATAGCCCAAACCGGTCAACCGAGCTCAGGCAGAACCAGCATTTTGAAAGCGTGGGTCATTCTTATCGCATTGCCTACAGCAACACGTTGATGGCGCTCGTCCAGTCGTGCGATCTTGCGCCCGACAGCCTGCCTGATGCGGAACGATGGCAAGCAGAGTTCGATCGCCTCATGCTCGCGCGCCACGAGGGCTTCTACCATGGATCGCCAATCACCCGCGGTAACGTGGGTCTCCACGCTATCTTCGAGGGCCAGGCGCGCTTCATCCAACTTCAGTTTCTCGCTGCGTCAGGCGGCCCCTCGACCTGCGCGGCCTATGCTGCCGACGGTTATCTGAGCGGTATTTACGTCGATGCGTTTACAGAATTCCTGCGCCTCAGTGAATCCGAATGGCCCGAGACAATCGACAATCCCATCGTCGGGCTGTTTCTGCTGATCTGCGACCTCTCCATCAACCCGACCCGCGGCTTTCCCCTCGACATCGAACGTTTCGAGGATTTCATTTCTGATGTCGATGCCGGCGCACGCTTCGCCCTGCTTTGTCAGGCCGCGCGAGAGCATCCTGAAGTGAAGCAAGCGATCCAGGCCTATAGCTTTGAAGAGTATGCATTCGTTTCGCGGGTCCTCGCAGACCGCTGCGGCTACGACCATCCGCTTGTCGCCCTACAAGCTGTTATAGCCTTGTCTGAGACGGCGGCGGGCCAAGCCCTCATGGCCCAATGGGCGAGTTTCGAGTACGCCACTGGTAACCTACCTATCCGGGTTATGACCTCACATTTTATGGATTTCTGCAGGAGTAAGATCGCCCATCCCCACTTCTTCTGTTGGGCCGGCAGAGCGTTGGCCCTGGGCGGCACGACTGAGGTATCGCAGGGGCTCTTCCTGCGCCACGTGTCGCTCTTCACCGACCGCGCCGACACGGAGCAAATCTTTACGCGCGCGTTCGCGGGTCGCGAGGGGACGGCGATCAAGCGTATGCTCGATACCTTTATGGCATCGACGGTTCTTTACGATCTGACATGGCAATGGATTCTTCGGGACGGACCCTTTCACTACGATTTTCGATCGCTGACCGGCGATAGTCTAAACGGGGCCACGGAAATCTGGGCCAAGAATGCCTTCAAGGAGGCGTTTGGCCACCACCCGGACGATTTCAAGCAACTAAAGTAGGGCAACGGCTCGAAGCCCTCACGATATCGACCAAATGGGCGGCCGGAGAAATTTTACGCTGCTCAGCCTAGCGCGTTGAACAGCGGAGTTGCATTGTTTTGCGAAACAACAAGAGTCAACGTTTCTTTGGCCCGGCTCAAGCCGACATACAGAAGTCTGCGCTTGTATTCCGTCCCTGAGAACGCCGATCGGTCACACATCATGATTAAGGTGTTCGCGCACTCAAGGCCCTTGGACTTGTGAATTGTGCTCAAGTCACAAATGTTTTCCGTCCCGATCCAGGCGCACCATTGCGATGCAATAAGGTCTCGGAAGCAAGACCTTTTGACGCCTGCTCATCTGGACTGTGCTGGGATGAATCGCAGGCAAATAGGTTGTGGACGGTCCCTGCCACGAAAAGTGTGCACCCTCAGGCGGGGCCAAATTTAACCCATGCGTTCCGATGCGTAGCTTCCAGGGCTCGCTGGGAAGACGACGGTGCGGTTGCCGTTCAAGAAGACGCGGTGATGGATATGGGCGTGGATCGCTCGTGCCAGGACCTGACTTTCAACGTCACGGCCCATTGAGACGTAGTCTTCAACGCTTTGAGCATGCGTGATGCGCACCGTGTCCTGCTCAATGATTGGCCCTTCATCTAGATCCGGCGTCACATAATGCGCAGTGGCACCGATCAGCTTCACGCCGCGCTCATACGCCTGCTTGTAGGGATTAGCTCCCTTGAAGCTCGGCAGGAAGGAGTGATGGATGTTAATGATCTTGCCCGACATCTTGCGGCACATAGCGTCTGAAAGAACCTGCATATAGCGGGCGAGAACGATGAGCTCGGTACCCGTCTGCTCGACAAGATCTATGAGCTGCGCTTCCGCCCGGGGTTTGTTCTCCTTCGTCACCTTTATGTAGTGGAAGGGAATATCATGATTGACCACCACCTTCTGGTAATCGAAGTGGTTCGAGACGACGCCGACGATATCGATCGGGAGTGCCCCGATCCGCCAACGGTACAGAAGGTCGTTGAGGCAGTGCCCGAACGCCGAGACCATCAACAGCACTTTCATCCTTTGCGTCTGGATGTGAAGCTCTGCTTCCATGTGAAATTTTTCGGCGATCGGTCTCAGCCCCTCGGCAAGCGCTTCGGCTCCTTTCCCGTCCTCTGATATGAAGGAGACGCGCATGAAGAAGCGACCAGTGCTGAGATCGTCGAATTGCGAACTATCGACAATATTGCAGCCCATTTCGCAGAGAAAGGCGGAGATGGCGGCTACTATTCCTCGCGTTGATTGACACGTTGCTGTCAGCATAAAAGTGGTCATTCGTTGCCTTTTAGGGTTATCGGACAAGATCCGCTACTTCGTGAAGCGGAAAGGTGGCGGCAAAAGTAGCTTTAGGCTTGAGGGTTTTCGGAGGCCGGCCCTATCCTTAACAATGACAAACGTTGCGCTCCGGCGGCGGCAGGAGGTCAACTCAGAAATTCGCGCCAGGCGCTCAGGTCCACGTTCCCTCCCGATACCACTGCAACGACGGTCTTGCCGCTCCACATTTCGCGGTGCCGCAGGACCGCAGCTACCGCAGCTGCTCCACCGGGTTCGGCAACGATCTTCATCTCATCCGCCAATAATCGCATCGCGAAAATGACGTCAGCTTCCGACGCTTCGTAGCCGAGGGAGACAAGTTTCTGATTGATCGGAAAGGTCTTCTCACCTGGAATTTGTGTTACGATCGAGTCGCAGATCGAGTTGTACCCGGGTTCATTTCCAACACGCTCGCCTGCTATCAACGATCGCCTGGTATCGTCGAAATGTTCCGGCTCAGCCGCGCAGACAGTGGTCGCTGGGGACAACTCTGCCATGGCGGTGGCAATACCAGCGATCAGCCCACCGCCACCAACGGGGCACACCAAAGCGTCCGCGGACGTTTTCAGTTTCGCCAGTTGATCGACGATTTCCAGTGCAACTGTTCCCTGCCCCGACATCAAAACATAATCATCATAGGGAGCAATCAAAGTCGCTCCCGTTTGCTCGGCCACATCTCGTGCGATCTTGGCCCTGTCGCCGGTTGCCCGATCATATGTGATCACCTTGGCCCCGTACTGGGCGGTGTTGCGCAGTTTCACGGCTGGCGCATCCTGCGGCATGATTATGGTCGATGGGACATTCATTTCCGCAGCCGCGGCAGCAACCCCTTGAGCATGATTGCCGGATGAAAAGGCCACGACACCCGCCGCGCGCTGCTTTTTGCTCAACGACGCGATCTTGACGTAGGCCCCACGAATCTTGAACGACCCGGTCCGCTGCAAGCACTCGGCTTTTACGAGCAAGCGGAAGCCAAGACGGCGGTTGAGAAGTTCGGATTCGAGCAAAGGCGTAAGGCGTGTTACGCCCTCGAGAACCCGGGCGGCATGAACGATCATTTTATATTCGAGCATCGCGCTGCTTTCCAACCAGAAGCTAATGAAATCTCGTTGCCGCTCGCTGATCACATCACGCAATCAGCGGGTGAACCCGGGTGGGCTCTAAGCCTTGGAAGGTCCGCGCTCGCGGCAGGCCTGTTCAAATCGCTGAATTTGCTCTGTGCTGTCGCAGTAGGACATCACCATGCGGAAGCCTTGACCTTTGCGCTGAAAGTTCCACGGCCTTAGGTGGATATCCTTGTCCCGGAGTGCTTGCAGAAGGCTCGGCGGCAGAATCGCGAACACCTCATTAATGTGCACTGGATGAACCAGCTCAACACCCGCACACAGTCTTAAAGCATCAGCTATCCGTGCGGCGTTCCCGTTCGCCTGCAGAGCATTTCGGCGCCAGAGCTCATCCTCCAGGTAGCTCAAGAGTTGCACTGACATGTAGCGCATCTTTGAGCACAAGTGCCCGGCGCGTTTGTGCATGAAGCTCAGTATCTTTGCGATTTCAGGATCGAAGGTGATCACCGCTTCCGCATTCATGGTTCCGTTCTTGATGGTGCCGAAGGTGAGAACGTCCACTCCAGCCTTCCAGGTCATTTCGGCGGGCGTTGCGCCCAGATGAACCATGGCGTTCGCTAAGCGCGCCCCATCAAGATGGACTTTCATGCCGGCATTATGGGCAATTGCACTCAGTGCGCCTAATTCGTCCATTTCATAAACCACACCGGCTTCCGTGGCTTGGGTGATGCTGAGTGCAGAGACCGCCATATGATGCACGTTGCCGATACCGTGACTTTGTAGGCCGCACTCCAATGCAGCAGGCGATATCTTATGGTGCTCACCTGCCAGCAAAGTCATGCGGCCACCACCGCTATAGAATTCGGGCGCCCCAGCTTCGGTCGTCACGATATGCGCGCGCTCGTGACAGAAGATCGTGCCATATGGTGGCGTGATGGCGCCGAGCGCGAGCCCATTGCCCGCAGTCCCCGTAGGCACCGGAAAAATGAAGGTTTCACGCTCAAAAAAGTTCGAATAGGCCTCCGCCAAGGTTGCGGTGAATCGATCTGCTCCGTAGGCCACCTCGACGCCTCGGTTGCAGTTCACGAGCGCGTTCATCACCTGTTCGCAGACCGGCGCGCCATTGTCTGAATTGAAGTGATAGGTTGCTATTTTAGATCCTCCCATTTCCGGCAAAGCCGCCACCAAATTCAGCGGAAGCATCCTGGAGGACATCCCATAGATAGTCGGCTGAAGCGAAATCAGTCAGCATATGCAAGCCGTAGGATCCGTCCGTAATTTCGCGGATTAAAACCGCGCTGATCCGCGCTACGATCGTCTGTGCGACCTCGCTTTGGAGGAAACGATCGCCACGCAAATCCACACTGCAAATCTTCGCCATCATTTGCGCAATCGAACTGCCCTCTAGATAGAGCCAACTATGGCTGTCGGCGCGGGGAAGCGGGTACCCGATGCGGCGCTCACCGCTCGCGTCGTCGGCATTCCAGCTTGCCTCCAGTTCGCTGCACACGCTACCAACCGCGTCTCGACCGGGCAGGACAAGGTACTCTTCCTTACCGAGCCGCGCGATGAGAGTGCCATCGGACAGGGTGATGGCTTTGTTGGGGGCGGCCGGGACGGCGCTGACCTTCGAACTCAGCCAATTCGTCGTCCCGTTGCCCTTGAAGCCGATCCGCGGCAGCGTCGACAGGTCACGGATGACGACATTCTCGTTCTGCGGAGTCTGGCTAGCGCCGGTCAAGCGGTGAGCGAACGGACTTCTGGCAATGGCGCCCACCTTACATCTCCTGCCGCAGATTTTCGGGATCGTAGAAATGGGGGGAAGCAACTTGCGCATGGTGCTCGCTTCCGTCACTTGCACGCAGCACAATTCGGCTTCCAAGATCGGCGTCCGAGCGGTCGGCATAGGCCAGACCGATGACTCGTCCCAAACTCGGCGAAAAAGCGATTGAGGTGATGAACCCTGCTATGGATCCATTCTTCACAACCAGATTAGACTCCTGGAGCCCAGCCATCGGCATCCGGTCGAGCACAAACCCGACCAGTTTTCGGCTCGACAACGTCTTGTTGCGGATCTCCAGACTGCGCTTTCCAATGAAAAAGGGCTTCGAGTTAGCGACTGCCCAGTTCATATCGAGCTCTTCAGGCGTGGTCATGCCGTCAGTGTCTTGACCGATAATCACATGCCCCTTTTCGAGCCGCATGAGCCGCTGAGCTTCAAGGCCGAATGGACGAATACTAAATTCTTTCCCTGCATCGCCAATGGCACGCCAGAGTTCTGACGCGAACCGTGACGGTACATGTATTTCGTAGCCAAGCTCGCCGATGAAACCCACTCGGAACACCCGTGCGGGGATCCCCGCTACCGTCCCTTCACGGTACGCCAGGTATGGGAAGTCTTGCGGCGATAAGGCAATGTCATCCGTAAGTTGTGCGAGTACCTTGCGGGCATTAGGTCCTGCCAGGTTAACCCCCGCATAAGCGGCCGTAACATTCGCGATATCCACGTCGAGTCGCCACTGGGCGTTCCACCACAGCATGTTGCGGTATATTCGATCCACGCCCGTGGTGGTCGCCGTGACATAGAAATAGTTTTCGCCGCGCCGACACGCGACACCGTCATCAATGACCGTCCCCGCCTCATTTGTCATAAGCAGGTAACGGGTCTTGCCAACGGGCAGCTTGACATAGGCAAACGTGTACATGCGATTTAGAAATTCGGCCGCATCGGCCCCCCGCACATCTAACCCGCCCAAAGTCGAGACATCGATCATACCTACGTTGTTTCTTGCGTTCACAACCTCTTCGGCAATGAGCCTCTTGGCATCGGGTTCATGACCATAGTAGGCGGGGCGCAGCCAGTTTCCCGCAAGCAGCCATGCTGCTCCTTGAGCGGTATGCTGTTCATGCATCGGTGTTTGGCGAAATGGCGTGAACTTTCGACCAGCCAAAGTCGCGATTTTCTCCGTTGTAACCGGCGGCCGGGCGGTGGTGACGCCCACCTCACTTATTGTCCGATTTGTGTATTTCGATACGAGCATTGCGGTTGCCAGAGCAGCATGCCGGCCTTGACTTGGCCCCATGCCGACGGTCGAAAACCGCTTTACGAGTTCAAGCTCGCGGTACCCGTCCGCAATGGCGTTCTTGATGTCCTTGACCTGAAGGTCTTCGTCAAAGTCGACAAAGTCCATTCCCTTCAGATGCGGGAAGATCGGGCAAGGATGATTTGGGGAACCTCGATCCCGAACTGGAAGCGCGGGCCGACGCTCGCTTTGATAGCCGCAATTGATCGCGGCCGCCAAGCCCTGACCCGCGCCATGAGCTATGCAACCGTCCAGGTCGAAAAATCCGTCGACCGATCCGGCAAGCAGAACGGCTTTGCCCTGCCCGTCGATGGTGAACTGCGCGGCCACGTCATCGTAAGCGAGCTTGCCACCCGCCTGCAGTGGCAGCTGATAGGCGGGAACATAGCCGACGGACATGCAGACCAGGTCACAATCGATCCTTCGCCGCCTCCTGCCTGCAGTGCCCTCCGCATCGATTTCGGCAAGCTCTACCCCACGGACGTGCGAATGCCCCTTTTCCGGTTGTGCCTCATGGAGGCACCATCCATCCAGAATTGAGACATTTCGTTGCGTTATCTCCGAACGCAACGGTCCGTGGTGACCGGCCTTACGGAGATCGCAAATTGCCGCCAGGTCGACGCCGGCTTCAAGAAGGTCAAGCGCCACGCCATAGGCGTCATCGTTGGCAGCGAGTATGACTGCACGATTACCAGGCTTGACACCGAACAGCCGAATGAGCCGTTGAGCCGCCGAGCCCTGCATGATGCCGGGCAAATCATTGTTTCGAAACTGTGACGGCTGCTCTATGAGCCCGGTCGCGAAAATGACCTGTTTAGCCCGCAGCTTGTATAGTCGGTTACCGCGAATTACCGGCAGCCAGTTATCAGCATACCATGCATTGCAGATCGCGTCGGTCCAGATCTCGATTTTGCTGTGGCCCTTGACCTCGCTGACAAGGTCCCTTTCGGTTGCCAGTCGCGCATAATTCAGCGCTCCGCCTATCCGTGGGTTCTCGTCCACCAGCAAGACTGATGCTCCCGCATCAGCCGCGGCAATCGCCGCCGCCATACCGGCGGGCCCTGCACCGACGACGACCACGTCGTACCAGCCATAGGCCTTGTCGTAATACCCTTGGGTGGGTTTCGTGACGTCGAGCTTACCCAGCCCAGCTTTGGCCCTAATGATGGGCTCCCACACCTTCTCCCATATTCCTTTGGGCTTATAGAAGGTTCGATAGTAAAATCCGACCGGCATGAAGCGCGAAAGCCTGTTCATGACGAACGCGCTATCCCTGCGTGCCGAATTCCCAACATTTTGGGCCCGTACCGCCAGACCGTCCGATATAGGATGACGATCGGCAAAGACGCTTACCTCGTTTCCGATCTGAACAAGGGTGTTCGCGTCTTGAGCGGCCATGGTCAGGATACCGCGTGGTCGGTGATACTTGAATGACCGTGACAATATCCATTCGCCGTTAGCCGCAAGCGCCGACGCGATTGTATCCCCCGCTACGCCTTCATACTCTCGCCCATCGAACGTGAACTTGAGTTTTCTTGATGCGTCGATTAGCAGCCCCTTGCGTAGCGTCGCGCTATTCATGACGCTTCTCCTAAAGGTCCATCTGCCGGTACAGGAAATGTGGCCAGAATCTCATCGGTCACTGTGTTCCGTTCCGCAAGGAACCAGAAGTTTGTTGGTGTGTGACACCACCACTCACGCACGACGCCCGCCGTATTGTTGGACATCCAGACGTACTCGGCCCACTCGTGGTCGCTCGCGCCGGACGGCTCAGGTTGCCGATGCACCTCTCCATGGCACTGGAACTCGGTTATGTTGCGTGGCCCGTTCAGAGGGCATGTCATCAACTTCACGATCGGGTCCTCAATGGCTTGCAGCGGTAGCGCCCATCTCGTTGACCAGATCGAAACTGTGGAACCGGCTCAACTGAAATGGCCTGATCTCGTCAGGAATGCGGTTTTCCGAAATGGCCTTCGCCAAGAAGAATCCGCTGGCCGGGGTCGCCTTGAAGCCCCAGGTGCCCCAACCTGCGTCCAGCCAATAGTTCGAGAGCGGACCCTGACCCATGATCGGACTGTAGTCCGGCGTCATATCGGTGATCCCGGCCCACTGGCGCAAGATCTTGAGTTCGCCAATGAACGGGAACATCTCCAACGCCGAAGCAGCAAGACTTTCCTTGAGCTCCAAGGTCGAGCGTGTGTTGTAAAGCTCGTATGGGTCTGAGCCGCCTCCGATGACGAGTTCGCCTCTCGCCGATTGCGAAACGTAGCAATGCAGAGCGGTTGACGACACCATCGGATCCAGGAAGGGTTTGACAGGATGGGTCACCATTGCCTGAAGTGGATAGCTGCGGATCGGCAGCTTCAAACCGGCCATCTTTGCTACGACCGAAGAGTAACCGGCGACGCATTGCACCACGGTCCCGGCTGAAACATCCCCGCGATTTGTGCGCAGGCGTGTGACTCTATCCCCGGAGACTTCCATCCCCAGGACTTCCGTCCTTTGATGAAGCTCGACCCCACGCTCACACGCGCGGATGGCATATCCCCACACGACTGCGTCGTGACGCGCGATGGCCGCGCTTGGGTGCCAAAGACCGCAAAGGATGGGCATACCCTTGATATCGACATTGAGCGAAGGCACTAAGCTTCTGATCTGCTGGCGATCAACAATCTCGTTAGCCTCACCACAAAAGACGCCGGCGTCGGCGCGCAGGCGAAGCGATCGCGAAACGCCGTCCGAATGGGACAACGTGAGCTGTCCCCGGCGGGAATACATCATGTTGTAATCGAGCTCATTGGCCAGGGATTCGTAAAGTCTCAGGGCGTTCGCATAGAACCGTATTGAGCGCTGATCCGTGTAGTTCGAGCGGATCACCGTGGTGTTGCGCGCGGTGTTCCCGCCTCCAAGATAGCCCTTTTCCAGAATCGCAACGTTGGTGATCCCATGGTGCTTCGCCAGGTGGTAAGCCAATGAGGCTCCGTGACCACCGCCGCCGATGATGACGACGTCGTAGTGGGATTGCAGATCCGGAGTGCGCGGTATCTCGTCGCGTTCGGGATAACGTCTTGAAAAGCCGTACTTTAGAAGCGCAAACACCATATTCCTCCCTCTAGGAGCGCGGCCGGGAAATGGACGCTTTGCTCGCTTGCAGGAGCGATGCCAATAACCGTCGTTTGGTCAAAGCGGGGTCCAATCATACGCGATGCGATGCGCATCCGCGCAGCCTTTCCAGGTTCGGCAAAACGTCGCGAGAACCCATATCGTGGGGACGTAAGTGCCATCTCAGGGGTCTACTTTCGGTAGCGGAATTGAGAACTGGTCGCTTCGCTCGATTGCGTGTGCGGCACGCAAGACAGTCATCTCGTCAAAATACCGGCCCACCAATTGCAGTGCGATCGGGAGACCCTGCGTATGCATAGCGCATGGCATTGTCAGCGCCGGGTGACCGGTCATATTGAAGAATGTCGTGAACCGGGTGATCGCGTTGCCGATCGCTTCGTTGACCCCGTTGCGTGTCACCTTGACGGTGCCCACTTTCTGGGCGATTTCGGGAGTCGCCGGGGTGAGGATCAGATCGACTTGGTCGAATAGCCTATTTGTCTGCTGTCGGTAGATCTCGATGAACCGCTTCGCTTTGACATAGTGCTCCGCCAGAATGCACTGCCCCAACGCCAAACCAGCCCGGAAATCCGCGGAATAGAGGTCGCCGCGCTCCTGCAAATAAGCCGAATGTGCACTCAGCGCTTCAGGCATCTGCACGGTGAGGGAGACTGTACGGCTATGTTCCATATCTGGGAATGTCACCGGCACAAGCTTTGCGCCGCTTGCAACGAGATACTCTTTCACACGCTCAAGAGCCTCGAGGATTTCGTTGTCCGCACGCTCGTAGTAGAAGTTGCTCGGAATACCGACGCGCAATCCTGAGATGTCCTGATCAAGCGCTTCAGGGTAATTTTCAACGGTCCGATTGACTGACGCGGAATCGCTGGGATCGTAGCCTGACACGATGGTCAGCAGATCGGCGCAATCGGCAATCGTGCGCGTCATCAACCCGACGTGATCCAGCGTCCAGCAATATGGCACCACTCCCGAAGTGGGGACACGTCCGATCGTAGGCTTAAAGCCGACAAGCCCGTTCAACGCAGCGGGCGCTCGGACGGAGCCACCGGTGTCCGTTCCAAGTGCCGCCGGCACGAGACCAAAAGCCACCGCGGCCGCTGAGCCGCTCGACGAGCCACCCGCAAGACGCGTCGGATCGTAAGCGTTGACGGCCGTCCCATAAACCTCGTTCTCGCCCGTTGCGCCGTATGCGAATTCATGCAGGTTCGTCTTGCCAAGACTAACCGCCTGAGCTGCCCGCAACTTGGCGATTGCAAACGCATCCTTTTTGGCAGTCCTGTCGTGGAAAACCCGCGATCCGGCGGACGTTCGAACACCCTGCACGTCGAACAAGTCCTTGGAGGCATACGGAATTCCGGCGAACGAGGAGCCATTCAAATCACCACGCGAGAGCCGCGACGCCTGTTCTCGCGCGGTATCGATCGTCGTCGTGATGAACGCCTTTGATTGTGGATTGTGTCGTTCGATCCTCTCGGCGAATGTATCCACAAGCTCGACTGGGGTTACCTCCCCGCGCTGAAGCATCGACCTCAGGTTCTTGACGCTTTGAAATGCGATATCGTTACTCATGCCTGTCTGCGCCTTGGACGCTCATAGCCGGCGGCGTGGTCCCCAAGTCGATTTTCCTCAGCTGTTCAAGCTCATTCAACAGATCTTGAAACCCGGTAATGAGCCCCAAGCGGGGATCGACCAACTCGTTTATTTCCTCTTCCGACCAGCTATGCGATGCCATCTGGGCGCATATGCCGGTCAGCGTAGCTTTTTTTAGTCTTTGCATGATGCCCTCGCAGAATGATCAAGAACAGCGTGCGCTGACATTCGACCAGCAGCGCACGCTTGTGAGT
Organism: Mesorhizobium sp. ZC-5; assembly: GCF_025753855.1. Classification (GTDB taxonomy): domain Bacteria; phylum Pseudomonadota; class Alphaproteobacteria; order Rhizobiales; family Rhizobiaceae; genus Neomesorhizobium. The sequence goes on along the minus strand of NZ_JAOWPT010000007.1, from coordinate 184,250 downwards.
CATCAACGAATGATCGGGGTTTCCGGCGTCTTATTTGTCAATATCTCGCCGCCATTCTCCGTCACCAACACGGTATTGGAGATGAAATAATCTGCGACTGTTGTGTTGGTAAACCAGGAATGGGCATGAACAACCATGCCGACTTCAATCTTGCGGGTCGATTTCGGGAAAAGGCTCGTCACCATGGACCCGCCCGTCCAGCTGGGAGGGAAACCAATCCCTACAAGGTAACCGCAATGGTGGCGATGGTAGTCGACAAGGCCCCCGCTTGCCGCCACTTGATGCCAAGCCTCATAGGCGTCACCCGCATCCGCACCCGGCCGAAGCGCTTCGCAGATCGCCTTCATGCCGCGAACAGCGAGTTCAGCTGACTCTTCGACACCCTTTGGTGCGCTGCCGACATAAACAAGCCTGCCCATTGGAGACTGGTACTTGCGATATGATGCGCAGGTTTCAAGGAAGACGGCATCTCCGTTCCGGAATACCTCACCACGCCAGGTGGTGTGCTCTTCACCCAGGCGGCTAGTCGGGCGGATGAACGGGCCGAAACCAGGGTATTCGCTGCCCTCGAGGATCATCTTGTTGTGGTAGGCCGCCGCTACTTCGTAGTCCGACCCGCCATCCCGTATCGATGCCACCGCGGCCAACGTCCCAAGATCCACTGCATGAGCCGCCTTCCGGGTATATTCTATTTCAAGGGGCGACTTCACGAGACGCAGGTCATCGAGAATTCCGGAAGCGTCCACCCACTTTACACCCGAACGGTCATCTTGAATGCGCTCCGCGTGTCGAGGCGTGAGGAAGAGGCTGCGCTTCTCAATGCCGACGCGGGCACCGAGCAGGCCCAGATCCTTCATGGCTTGATGAACATAATCCGAGAGCTCCTCGTGATCCTTATGCCCGTAGAAGCGCGCGTTGTTGACCTGGTTCTCTACCGTTATCCGCTCCATTGCGCGGCAGCAGAGGCCCATCTCTCCGCTTTGATTCAGAACGAGCACATGCGCCGCGAAGAATCCCCAGTGATCAAGCCCGGTCAGGTAATAAATGTTCTCAGGAACGGCAATCAAGATGCCATCAAGGTTGTTCTCTTTGAGAGCCTTACGCGCATTCAGTATGCGACGATCAAGCTCATCTTTTGGAAAGGGTGAAAGGTAGGTCATGGACGCCCTCGGGTGCTGTATCCAGTTTTCAAGTCGGAAATAGGTATACCTCTCGTACCGTCACTTGCGAAAAATGACAAGAGCAATTTTCCAAAGTCGGCGCCATTTGCCCAAATTTGCGGGAAATTTCGACGGGACGGGAATACCCCCTTGCGGCCTCTCTGGCGCAATGGTATACCTCTTAGGGCAATTCTGCATAAACCCAAAAACAGAGGGAACGGATGAAAATGAAAGCTATCTTGGCTGCACTCGCCGCGACTGCTGCTCTATTTATCGGCGTCGCTCACGCCGACGGGCTGACGGACAGCGCTAAAGCTGGAAAACCAATACGCATTGGCTTTGCTCACGAAATCCCTTGGGCTTACCCGGGCGACAAGAACGAACCGCTGGGATTCGCGAACGCACTGGCGGTCGGCGTCCTAAAGTCGATGGGATACACTAATATCGAGCCAGTCGTGACCGATTGGGGTGGCTTGATACCGGGGCTTCAGGCAGGTCGCTTCGACATTATCACCGGCGGAATGTACATCACCGGCAAGCGTTGCAAGAACGTCGCTTTTGCCGAACCAATGGGGAAATTCGGCAACGCGTTTATTGTCAAAAAAGGCAACCCGAAAGGCATTCAGAACTATAAGGACATCAAGGAGAAGGACGCGACGATGGTGACTGTCTCCGGCTACGTCAATGTTGACGAGGCGCTTAAGGAAGGAGTCCCTGAAAGCAAGATTATGCAGGTGCCAGGCCCCACTGAACTGCTGGCTGCCGTTCGCGCGGGGCGAGCGGACGCTGGGGCTAGTAACTATTTCGATGCCAAAAATCTGGCCGCTAGCGCACCTGACGAAATCGAAGTGACTGACCCGGCCGCTCTACCTGATTGGACGAATAATTGGGTAGCGATTGCATTCAAGCCAGAGGACAAGGACTTTCTGAAGGCGTACAACGAGGCCCAGGCAAAGTACCTCGGTTCGCCGGAAATGCTTGAGGCCGTCGGGAAGTTTCAATACACGAAAGCTCAGCTTCCGGGCGATGCAAAAACCGAATGGGTCTGCGCCAATCGGTAACAATGAGTTGGCTGACGAGCCGCATGAGGCAGCTCGTCAGCATTGCCGAAGCGAGCTCCTATGACATACGCCTCCTTCCTTGCGGATTATGGTAGCCGGTTTGTAGACGGTGCGCTCGTAACCGCCATCCAATTCCTTTGCTCCTTGGGTCTGGCCGTGGTGGTGGCCAACCTCTTCGGCCTGATGCTGCTATCGTCAAACCCGACGCTAAGGAGAGCCGCAGTAGGCTACGTCGAGTTTTTTCGCGGCACCTCACTGCTGGTTCAGCTTTTTTGGTTGTTTTACGTGTTGCCCCTGTTTGGCATCACGCTGGACAATTTTCTCACCGGATTTCTTGCAGTTGGCCTAAACCTTGGGGCCTACGGCGCTGAGCTGGTTCGAGGTGCCATACAGTCAGTGCCCCGTGGCCAGTGGGAGGCATCTTACGCGTTGTCGATGTCGCCAGCCCAACGCATGCGAAGGATTATCCTCCCACAGGCCTTTGTCACCATGCTGCCGGCTTGGGGAAACCTGGTGATCGAGCTGCTCAAAAGTACCGCCCTGGTGGCGTTGATAGCAGTTCCTGACCTCATGTTTGAAGCGCGCCAGCTGAACAATACAACTTATTTATCTACCTGGACTTTTGGAACAGCGCTGGCCATCTACTACGTCTTCTCTCGCTTTCTCATCACGCCTTGTATGCGCTGGACCGAGCGCGTCATGGCTCGGCGGATAGGAAGGGCTTGAGTGATGAAGTGGGACTTCGCATTCACAGCCGAAATCCTACCCAAGATGCTTTGGGCTACGGGCAATACCCTTTTGGCTGCTGGCATGGGATACGCCATTGCCGCTGTCATTGGTCTCTTGTTCGCACTTGCTCAGCGAACACCGCTACGTATTCTGACGTATATTACTCGGGAAATTGTCGAGTTCATCCGCTCAACCCCCCTCGTACTGCAGATCTTCTTTGTGTATTATGTTGGGCCGGAATACGGGCTCTACCTGAGCCCTTGGGTGGCAGGCATGATCGCTATCGGCCTGCACTATGCTGCCTATCTCTCTGAAGTTTATCGGGGTGGCATTGAGTCCGTCCCGAAGGGGCAATGGGAAGCATGCACCGCCATCAATCTAACGACGATGCAGACCTATCGGCGTATTGTTTTGCCGCAGGCTCTCCCACCAGCAATTGCTGGGATGGGAAACTATCTGGTCGCCATTTTTAAAGATACTCCGATTCTTTCTGTAATTGGTGTTGCCGAATTGATGCAGGCAGCAAACGCTGTAGGCGGGCAAAACTATCGCTACCTTGAGCCTTACACGATGGTGGGCGTTATTTTCTTAGTTATCTCACTGACCTCCGCGCGCGCCATTCGTTGGTTTGAAGCGACTGTTCGCCGTAAGTTAGGAATGCAATGATGGAAGATCTCTCGTCATATCCCCTCGAGCTCGGCGGTCCAAACATACCGATGGTACGGTTCATGAAGGTCCGTAAAAGCTATGGCGACCTTATCGTTCTGGACAACCTGAACTTGGACATCGCAGCAAGTGAAATGGTCACCATCATCGGCCCATCGGGGTCCGGCAAAACGACAGTCCTGCGCATGCTGATGACCCTCGAGACCATTAACGGTGGCGTCATCTATGTCGATGGCAAACCCCTCACCCACATGCCGCAAAACGGCGTGCTGGTGCCGGCTGATGCAAGGTACCTGCGAAAAGCACGCTCCTCGATAGGAATGTGCTTCCAGCATTTCAACTTGTTTCCCCACATGACGGCGATACAGAACTGTATGGAGGGGCCGGTCTTGGTCTTGGGTCTCTCGCGCCGCGAGGCTCAAGAGCGTGCCGAAGAGCTTCTCGTGATGGTTGGCATGATCGACAAGAAGGATCAACATCCCTCCCGGCTTTCGGGTGGCCAACAACAGCGCGTAGCGATTGCCCGCGCCCTTGCGATGCGGCCCAAGGTTATGTTGTTTGACGAAGTCACCTCTGCCCTTGATCCCGAGGTAATCGGCGAAGTCACGAATGTGATTAAGGATTTGGTGTTCAAGCACAGGCTGACCATGCTTATGGTCACGCATCAAATGGGTTTTGCTCGTGATATTTCCGATCGCGTCTGCTTTTTCTATGGTGGAAAGATTGAAGAACAAGGCAGTCCTGCTGAACTGTTTTCCAATCCCAAAAGCAAACGAACGCAACAATTTTTGAGCGCAGTCAAAGCGGCGGATTGATGGTCGGGACTCCTATCAGAATTGGAATAGCTGGGATTGGCGCCATAGGCTCGTCAGTGGCACACGCATTGGATCGGGGGCAAATAGTTGGGTGCGAACTGGTGGCTATCTCGGCCCGGAGCCAAAATCGGGCCGCAGAGTTCAATGCGACTTTAAACAGTCGTGTTTCCTGCCTCTCGTTTGAAGATTTGGCTAAAGAGTGTGATACAGTTTTGGAGGGTCTCCCGCCCCAGATGTTCGACGCTATCGCGCTGCCTGTCTTGAGCGCCGGCAAGACTCTCATAGCTATGTCTGCGAGCCAGCTACTCGGTCGAGAAGATTTAGTGGAGTTGGCGCGCCGCATGGGAGGGCGAATTGTGGTCCCATCCGGGGCGATCCTTGGGCTCGACGCCATCAAAGCCGCGGCAGTTGGTGAGATCCGAAAGGTGAAGATCCGCACCTGCAAACCACCAAGGAGCCTTGCAACCGCACCTTATGTCGTCCGCAACGGGTTGAACTTGGAAAGTCTTGAGGAAGCCGTTTGCGTTCTAAGAGGCACCGTAAGCGACGTGGCGAAGGAATTCCCAGCCAACGTGAATGTCGCTGCGGCTCTGAGCCTGGCGGCTCTCGGACCGGACCGCACGCAGATGGAGATTTGGGCAGATCCAAGTCTAACGTTTAACACCCACAACGTAGATGTGGAATCCGACAGTTCGAACTTTTCCATGTTGATACAAAATCGACCAAGCGACGAGAACCCGGCGACCGGACGTATAACCTCGCAGAGCGTGATAGCGTACTTACGTCAAATGAACTCGACCTTGCGTGTTGGAACGTGACGGATGTCGTACATACCTTGCTGCAGCCTCGAGAAAGCTAGCGATGACACGCCACAGCCCCCTCTTACCTACTAACGAAATCACCTTGACACCTCCTGAGGATCAAGAGGGGGGGTTGGAAGGCGACAGGCAGCTCACCGGCAAAATGAGCAAACAGGATATATACCTCGAGTTACGGCGCCGGATATGTCTCCTTGACTACCAGCCAGGTAGCCGCCTCAATGAGAGGGAACTTGCATCAGAATTTGGTGTCAGTCGGACACCGCTACGAACTGTCTTGCAACGCCTGGAGTACGACGGTCTGATCGTAAGCCAGCACGGCAATGGTACTGAAGTCACGTCGATCGATCTGAGCTCTATGCGCGATATATACATCGTTCGGATGCGATTGATGGATGCCATGGCCGAGTCTTCACCACTTCCAGTAACTGACGATAACCTCCGCGAAATTCAAGACTTGGAGCTAGCGTGTCGCCAACTCTTAGATACCAAAGATAAACGCCAGTTTGCCGAGATTATTATCCGCTTACATAGGATTTTGCATAGCTTGAGCAGCAATGGCCCGCTAAGGGATTTCAACGATATCCTGTTCTTTCAATCGGCGAGATTCTGGTTCTTGCTTCTCGAAAAGATGGATTTCCGTCAGCAGGTAGAAGACCTTCTTGACGAGCTCCGCATGATACGGCGAACCCTCGAGCTTCGGGATGTCCGTCTGGTCGCCACGGTTCATAAGTCGCATTTGGCGATGGTGCTATCCAGGCTAGACGCGATGGAAGCAGCTAGCGCAGACCGATTTGTATTTTGAAAACTGAGACGGCATTCGATATTGGTGGCGCCATATGAACCTGCCGACAATTGGCTTTATTGGAACCGGCGACTTCTCCGCCTACTTAATAGCAGCCCTGCGAAGGGGTGGGTTTGGCGGTCGAATTCTTCTCTCGCCCTATAGCCGAGTCAAGGCAGAGCGGCTTGCCGCCACCCACGGCTGCATAGTAGCCGAGGATGACGCGAGAATGTTCGCCGAGGCCGACTGGATCCTTCTGGCGGTGCGGCCCGAGCAGCTTGCCAATACTTTGCCCAATCTGACTCTGCGCCCAGAGCAGGTATTAATTTCAGCTGTCGCAGGCGCCACAATTGCCGAACTGCAGGCGGCGATAGGCAAAGACATATCGGTGGTCCGCATCATGCCATCGAGTTACATTGATACGATTGATAGAGGCCTCGTACCCATATATCCCGCCTCGGACGACGTGGCAGTGGTACTGGGCACGGCAGGTAGGATTGTGACCTTCGAAACCGAAGATCAATTCGAACTTGCCATGGTGGGGGCCTGCCTCGCCGGGTGGATCTATAGCTTCATAGCAACGCTCGAATCTTGGTTCTTGGAGCGTGGGCTCACGTCGGCTCAAGCGAGGCTAGTTGTTGCGGGAAATATCGCGGGAGCGGCTGGCTACGCGCTGGCGCGGGAGGAGGTGTCACTTGACATCGTATCTGACGGGATCGCAACGGAAGGCACCTTTACAAAGTTAGGGTTGGACCATCTTGCCGCAAGGCAAGCCCCTTTGCCCTGGTTAGAGGCTCTCGATATCGTCTTCCGAAGGCTGAACTTGTTGACCTAGTCACGTGATCGACAGCGGAGACACAAGCATGGAGCCGGTCTCCCGCGGTCTCTGCAGTGCATTCCTGCCGAACGAAGCAGGCCTGGCGGAGCCGAGGTAATTTTCCAACGAAAGCCAGTTCCCCGACGAGGATTTTCGTAGATTGGGCTGGCCTAGGCAACCTACCAGAGATTTGAGAACCTCACATCTAAGCTGATAGTCAGATCGCTCGGGGACGAGGATCCGGATCCTCTCCATCCCGGTCCGCGGATACTCAAGTTGCGCCGGCGTAACCGCCTTGCAGCACCAGTCCAATTTGGTTTGTCCGGTACCGCGGCCCAAGGCGCTACCGTTAGGCGCTACACGCGCCATCCTGCGCTCAGGGATTATGTGGGCTGCGCAGCGGCCACTGGGAACCCCTGCCCTCAGCACTAGGCCTCGCGCCCAAGCTATACACAGCTGACGACTAGGACGGCGGCAAACCACGCAGAAAACCTGTCAATACGGGAAAAACCTTGACATCACGCAGCACGCGTCGTAATGCTGTATACATCATTATCTTCGAATTAAGTGGCGCAGAGTTTCGCCAACGGAGAACCGCATGGACGACAAGCTGTATGGAAGTCGTGACAAGCGCGGGCAGTGGTCACCTCATAAGCGACCCGCGCGCGAGCCCTTGTTTGTATGGCCGGCCCAACCGAGAAAGTTTCTCGTATGGATGTTCGGGTTTCCTGGATATCTGTGGCCCTGGAACGCGCTCCTGATCGGCATCTCCGTTGTCGCGTGGGTTTATCTAACGCCCACAACGGATACGATGAGAGAGCTCCGCATTGGCTGGGTGGCGGCCATTCTCCTGCGCAACGCCGCGCTGGCCCTTCTTGTATATGGTGGACTGCACATGCTGTTCTACATTCAGCGTCGCCAGGACACAAACTTCAAATACAATTCGAAGTGGCCCGACACCGACAATTCCGTATTTCTGTTCCGGAGCCAGACCGCCGAAAATGTCTTTTGGACCATGTGTAGTGGTGTGCCTGTCTGGACGGCGTACGAGGTGCTCGCGTGGTGGATGTATTCGAATGGTTACACCATGCAAGTGGATATAACGCAGCACTCAATCTACTTTGTCGGTCTACTCTTTATAACTCCGGCTTGTTTAAAGCTGCAGTTTTACATGGTCCACCGTTTGATCCACGTTGGGCCTCTCTACCACGTCATCCACAAGGTGCATCACAATAACGTTAATCCAGGGCCATGGTCGGGCTTGTCGATGCATACGTTTGAACACATCCTGTATTTCTCGGGAGTGCTGTTCTTTTTCCTCGTGCCCTCTCATCCGATGAACGTGATGTTCTGCCTCATGATCCAGGCGCTAATCCCGGCGTTAGGCCATCTGGGCTTCGACAAGATCGTTTCCGAAGGCGGTAAACATCTCGATTCCGATGGGTACTACCACTACCTGCATCACAGGTATTTTGAGGTAAACTACGGCGACACGTTAATTCCCTTCGATGAGTGGTTCGGTACGGCGCACGATGGCTCGCAGGAGGCCGACGAGGCGATGTACAAACGAACGAAAGCCAAGAACTTCAGCCGTGGCGGGTCCAAGGTATAGGTTCTGCCAGCCTGCACTTTCTCCAAGTTTGGATGCCCGATTAGCGCTGTGCAGCTAGTTGGCACGGCGGTTCTACATCATCGGTAGCCGTGTTTGTATTGCCAGCTAGATTCGAGAGGAAAGAACATGACTAAAATAGGAGAGTGGGTCGAGGTGTGCACCTCGGATGCGATAGCGCCCGAGGAAGCAATGCGGTTCTCCCATGGAGAGCGCTCGTTTGCGATCATCCGGTCGCTAGAGGGTAACTTCTTCGCGATTGACGGGCATTGTAGCCATGAAAAGGTTCATCTCGCAGACGGCATAGTCGACGGTAACATCATCGAATGTCCCAAGCATTTTGGGACGTTCGACTACCGAACTGGCGAGGCCCGAGCTTTGCCCGCTTGCGTCGATCTCCGACGGTACGAGATCAAGGTGGATTCCAATGTTGTGTTCATCAAGATCTGAATGGACCTATCGGGAGAAGTAAGATGTCGCATGGATACCTGGCCGCAACGGCACGCTTTGCGAGCGAAATAAGGTATTCGGTTAAATCGTCGGACGAAAAAAATTATGAAGAGCAAGCTGTGGGACCGAAGATTGTTGAGCAACGATTGGCCATCCGGCGCGGTAACGTTGTTGGACTGCCAGCATGAAACAAGAACGTGCCATGATAGTTGTCGGTGCGGGCGAGGCCGGAACGGCTGCGGCTGTTGCCTTAAGGCAGGGCGGGTGGCCCGGGCGCGTCATTCTGATCGGCAGTGAAGCTACGCTACCTTATGAACGGCCGCCACTATCAAAAGGCCTTTTGACCGAGGGCGAAGATAGCGGACCGAAGTTCCTTATCACTGCCCAGCGGTTGACAGAATTGGCAATCGACTACCTTGCAGGGGTCAACGTTCTATCGATCGATCGGGCGACAAATACCGTGTCGCTTCAAGGAGGCGAGCTCTTAGCTTACGAGCGTTTGCTCTTGGCAACCGGCGCCCGCCCGCGAACGCTAGGTGTTCCAGTCGACCCAGAATGTCGCATGGTTACACTTCGTACCTACGCCGACGCTGTAGCTATTCGACAGACCCTCAGGCCAGGATGTGGTGTCGTAGTGATCGGTGGCGGTTTCATCGGGCTTGAAGTTGCTGCAAGTGCGGTATCCAGGGGCGCCTCTGTGACGGTGCTTGAGGCCGGCCCACGACTGCTCATGAGAGCGGTTCCCGCCAGCATCGCTGAGCGGATTAAAGCAAAGCACCTGGACGCCGGCGTACGCATTGAACTGGATGCTACGGTTGCTGGTATCGAGGCCGTCGAAGAGCAATCTCTGGTATCATTGGCCGACGGTCGCTCATTCCCTGCCGATCTAGTGCTGGTCGGAGTCGGTGCGGTCCCAAACGTAGAACTTGCACAGGCAGCCGGGCTAGCGATCGAAAAAGGGATTGCGGCGAGCGACACTCTTGCTACCTCCGATCCTGACATTTTTACGGCCGGCGACTGTTGTTCTTTCCCGCATCGTCTTTACGGCGAACGAATGCGGCTAGAGGTGTGGCGGAATGCATGGCAACAAGGCGCGATTGCAGCGGCCAACATGTTGGGGTTGGGCTCGGCGTATGAGAGTGTCCCGTGGTTCTGGTCAGACCAGTACGACGAGACGCTCCAGATTGCTGGAATTTATAGTAATTCTGATGCCGCTATTAACAGGGATCTTGGCGACAAGGGGCAGATCTGCTTCTACTTAGCGCCAGACGGACGGTTAGTGGCGGCCTGCGGATTTGGCAGTCTTGCCACCATAAGTAAGGATATACGCATCGCCGAGACGATGATTGGGCGGCGTATCCGCCCAGATGCCGACGCGCTTGCAAATCCGGCAATCGCCATCAAATCTTTAGCGAGTTAGCATAGAAGGCGGCCGCCCTACAGCAATGACCTAGCAAGTTGATCTGATACCGACATGTTTGGAAAAGCGGAGCAAGTGACAATCGGAGTTGCTGAGAATGAGCGGAGAAGAGGAATCAAAGAAGGTAGGTGCGATCGAGATCCACGACCTGTTGAGAGATCGTATTTGCCTTCTAGAGTACGCTCCAGGAGCAATGCTTCGCGAGAATGATATCGCCGTTGAATTCCACGTCAGTCGGACACCAGTGCGTGAAGCTTTCCAGCGCCTGTCGATTGAAGGACTCGTGGAGGTGAGAAACGGCATTGGTACTTTCGTGACACCTTTTGACCCCGTTCAGTTGCGTGAGGTGTTTGACCTTAGGATTGAAATGGCACAGCTTTTTGGGCGAATTGGAGCACGTGATGCGACGAGAGCGGATGTGGATGTGTTAGAGACTTTGCTTAACCGGTCGGACAATTTGGCAGAGAAATTCGATGTCGGTGAGCATTGGCAAATCAACCACATTCTCCACTTCGCGATTAGCGATCTCTTGCTGAATAGAGTGTTCCTTGACGTGTGGCATAATCTTTACTTTAGGGCGGCCCGAGCCTGGTATGAAATGTCCCGCGACATCTGGCCAGATTCGGTTCGATTGCTACAGCTAGAGATAACTGATCTGCTCACAGCAATGCGAGAGAATGACATCGAGGCAATCGGTTACATCAAACGAAACTACATAAAGTTTTCTTGGAAGCGGATCTCATCAAAGTAGCAAGCTTAGCACCGCTTCTGCCCGACTTCTGATGCCAGCGATCGGCCCATTGTAGGCGGGCAGAACGCACAACGGCTACGGCTGAATTTTTCTCGCAAGCACAATACCAGGGGGAATTTGTATATGGACGTACGCGCCGCTGTTGCTGTTCAGGCTGGAAAGCCTCTCGAAATCATGACCGTGCAACTCGACGGCCCGCGTGATGGTGAAGTGCTAGTCGAGATCAAGGCGACCGGCATCTGTCACACTGACGAGTTCACGCTGTCGGGCGCCGATCCCGAAGGCCTGTTTCCGTACTAGTGCCAATTCCGATTAACGACATTCGTGTTACCGAGCATCGCTTGGAAGGGATGTTGTTCCCGCCTGAATCATCGCCTGACGGCTGCGGATAAGGAGTTGGACCAACATCTGCTCGAACTGAACATGGGAATTGCGCCTCGTTCGCCAGCCTCGACGTTCGTTCCACACTGCCTTTTTATGCGACTTTCGAAGCACAAATCATGAACATTGATGACGGGGATATTGGGCTCGATTCGCCACCGGAAGTCAGCTTCGCGCCGCCTTCGCGACCTTCATGGCCGCGATACACAATCTCGTAAGCGGCCCTTCGTTAATGTCGGTTCTGGCTAGCCGCGAAACGGTCAACCTTGACCATCGCTGGTGGAAAGCAGCCTGTCCGCTTTCGGGGGCAAGTTCAATAATTTCGGCCACCATTCGTTTATCGAGCAATCCACTGGTTTTGCCGCCTCACTAAACTAACTCTCGGGGGCTAAACCGCTATTTTTGGTGCTTGGCAATTGCACCTATCCCATTTGCGGCTGTGGGACCGTCGCCAATCTGGCAGCCAAAGTGCTGCTTGTTACAGGTGCAATTGATATGGCTCGCCACTGACTGTTGCTGAGGCGACATCGAGTTCGAATTGATACCGCGAAAGGTCGTCGTCCCATCCAACAGGCTTTGCCGAGCGCGCGACTTCATATCCGGCCGGGTCGATCCAGGTGAGGGCTGCCGCATTGGCCAGAGGCGACACCGCTAGCCGCGCCCGCCGGAAGTCCGCAGATGGACGAACGAGCGCAACCTCGACAGTCGCGATGTGCTGGGGACTTCGGGCAAAACGAACGGGCGCGCGCGCGTCTACCCAGTCGCGGATTGCCGTTGGATCCAGCAGCGCATTAGCGTCCGTTTCCTCGGCACGTGCTTGGTAATAATGTTTGGCGTCTGATTCCGCTTGGGGGCGATCTAACGCGTCGCCCCGGGCCAGCAGGAATGCCGCCACGGGATCGAGCGTGCCCCACCCGATCAACTCTTTCAGCCAGAAGGCGATCCAAGGCAGGCCGGTACGTGGCCAATCTGCGATCTCGAGTGCGCGGATCGGCTGTCTACCATCGCTCGAATCCAGCAAAAGTCCAATGACGCTGCCAAGCCCCCAAGAGCCGCGGTAAATGAAATTTTCGGCGACGAACGAAAACCAATTGGTAATTTCAGTAGGCTTGGGCTGCCGGCTTAGCGTCGCTTTCGCCAGCCACCACCGCAGGATTTTTGGCCAGTCGTCGAAGTTCTTCTTGCGGCCAAGGGTCCGTTTGATCTCGAAGGACGGAACTTCTGACAGAAGCGCCAAGACGCCTTGAGCATAAGAAAGCTGCTGTTCAGCACTCCACCGGGCGTAGTCCTTCCCTTCGCCAAGCTTCGTGCGTACCGCCTCTGCCCGATTGAGGAGTATACGACCCGATCGCGGCGACAGGCTGGTCCGGTAGAGACGGCGCCGTTCGCCTACCTCCGGGTAATGTCGTTTGATGGCACGACCCCGTGCGAGCCAAACTGCAGCCAGCTGCGCTTCGCCACGCGAGGCTGCAAAGGCATAGGTGCGACGCCAGATCGTCGTCAGCTCCGTCTCGAGTGCTGGACCGACAAGCTCGATCGATAGCAAATCCTCGATCTCTTGGATCGATGCGATCAGGAACGCATCTAGCGAGTCGAGATACTCATGCGCGAGCGGAATCTCCGAGAACTCCGTGGCTTCAACGGCCGTTTGATCAAGCCAAGACAGGAACTCGTCTTCGCTCTCGCCGCCAGTCAATGCGATCCAGGCCGTCCGCAAGGCATCGAGCAGGTGGCGCAGCGGACTCGAAGCCTGGTCGTCCGGCACCAGCGACACGGCAGCGTTTGTCGCCGATTCTAGGTCGCGGATGAGTTGCTCATATCCGTTCCACTGCCTGCTGTAAGAATACACGGTTTGGCCGTATCGATTGGTCTCGGTGGTACGTCTCGGCAAGACCACGAGCGCGTTACCTTCGGTAGCTACACCTGGCCGGCCGGCTCTACCGATCAGATTGCTGAACTCCTGCAATGGCAGCAGCGTGTCGGCTCGATAGACGCTTGGGATAAGGAGATAGTTGACCGGGATATTGACGCCCTCCGAAAGCGTCGACGTCGCGATAATTACCCGGATATAGCCGCGGTCGATGACCGTCTTCAGCCTCCGGGCGAGCAGGCTGGGCATCTTGCCGTGGTGGAGCGCTATGCCGTGTGCCAGCAGGCGATATTCGACCGAGTTGACTGAGAAGTAATCCGCGGCGGCGGCAAGGCATCGGATCCAGGCGCCGTCTTCCAGATTGACCGCGCGGTACGCCGGAAGCGGCCAATCCCGCCAAGCATCCATCAGCTCTACGCATGTTTTTGCAAAGCCGGAGGCATTTTGGGTAAGCGATATCAGCACCGAGGGGGTCGAACCATCCGGACGCCGTGCTGCGAGGTTGAGCGCCGCCCACAGCGTTGGCGCCCGCATTCTTAGCTCCGGCCCGTCATCGCCTTCGAGGCCGGGCGGGGAGGGAGGGAACGGGTCGCTGACGAATGGCGTATCGGCGCGCGTCATGTCTTCGAACTTCAGCGACCGCCCGTCCATCAGGTCGTAACGGATTGTGCATTGCCCGGCGTCGCTGACTTCGAGTCGCCCCAACATTTGTCGTGTACTACGGTAGCTCGAAGCGATCGGTTCAGCGTCTGGTGATCCGGTGATCCACCGTGCGAGCGCGGGCGCCGCCCGTGCCGCGACGGCGGAGAGTGCGACGATCCGAAAATCGAACTGGCTGCGGGCACGCATCAACCGCGATCCCAACTGCTCAAGGCGGAAGGAGCGCGAAGACCCGTCCTGCAAGCCGGCGAGTCGGGTCGTATCCTGATCGACCATATGCGCCTCGTCGATGATGACGGTGCGCACGCGAGCGAGAAACAGGACGCCAAGGTAGCGCAGCAGCGCGTCCGCCTTCTCGAACGTGCAGATCACCACCGTCGGCTGATCGGTCTGGACCCAAGCGTCGGTCGGGCCCCAGTCGACGCCACCGTACAAGCCAGTCACCACCACGGGACTTGCCGAAATCCCACGCAGATCTTCCGTGAGGCGGCCCTCAACTTCCGCAGCAAGCGCACGTGACGGGACGAGATACAGAACCAGGTTGCCGAGCGTCGGCGGGTTAGTGACACCCGCTCCAGAATCCGCGAACAGGCCCTGCACGGCGCCCAGCGTCGCCACCGTCGTTTTTCCGGAACCCGTAGGTGTGCACAGGACGAACGAAGTATTCTCGCGTAACCGCTCGATTCCAACAGCCTGAGCCGGCCAGACAAGCGCGCGGCGATTGATATAGGCCGACCGCGCGAACTGCGTTAGGGCAGCGCCGGCGGCGGCACTCGAAACAAAACGCAGTTGTTCGATCTGGGGCCACATGCTCGTTTCGACGAACCGCCGGGCGCTTGCCGCTGTCAGCCGCGCGAGGAGATAGGAAAAGGGATCACGGCTATGCAGATAGCTCACCGCAAGGCGCTCCAACTTGATGATCGCCCGCTCTACCGGCACGTCGCTGCCCATGCGCAAATGCGCGCAAATGGTGCCCACGCACATAATGATATGCTGGACCGTCGCATTCTCTAGGTCCGGGGCATCGCCACTCCTGTGCGAAGCTGATTGCCGAGTGTTCCAGAAGCTTTGCGTGGCCTCGAACGTCGCAGGAAAATCAGCGCGCAGGAAATTTTGGAGCAGTTCGGACAACGGCTCCTCAGCGGGAAGCAGGCGGAGATGACCGATCGCCATCGCCGGAAAGTCTGCCAATTGGTACGCGGCAGCGGCCAGCAGATGCAGCGGTGCACCTTTCGGTCTCAGATCAGGCTGCGATAGCCATTCCAGTATTTCTGCCGCGCGCTTGATGGCGGTGCGCCATGGCGATGCTAGGTCAGCACTCCGTTCGAGCCAGCCACTTTCGAGCAGCAGCATGGCTTCGTCGAGCAAGCCGACCACGTCGCCTCCGGAAAAGCTCGCAAGGCCGTCGCGGCCCATGTCTCTGCGCAAGCGCTGGCTGTAGAGCCTGGCCTGACTTCCCGTCAGGGCCTGGGTCGCCAGCACCGTACGGATTCCGGCGGCCATCGCCACTGTTGCGGGATGGGTCACCTCAGCCGCCCCGGTACACGATGTCGATCACACCATCGAGATTCTCAAACTGGAATTCCATAGCCTCTAGATTGCGTGGCAAGGTGTATGCGGGGTGGGGGGCGTCGTGTGGCAGCCAGCTGATCTTTGTCGCCGGCACGACTGGCGAATTGCCGACGGCATAGACGACACCGTCGTGCCGATGCGCCGTTTTAAACCCTTCGCGGTAAAACTGCAGGAGGGCGTATTGCCAGAATTCTGCGTGAGGCGTCGTATACTCCTGCAGCAGGTTGATGAGCTCGCGCACGCCGCTCGGGCGATTCCCTCCGATGACCAGCTTCGCGTGAGCTTCGCTCATGGTAGCGTTATTGCTCACCGTAAGGCACTTGGCCTCCAGTGTGAGAATGTCAGTAATCGCACCTGCTGCGTCGATCCTAAATGCCAAGCCGTCATCGCCCGTTCGACCTGGGCGGCGTTCGGCGACCGCGTCCGGGTCATGCGGCACGCCTGCCAACAGTCGCTCGTTGATTAGCTCAAGATGTTGAAACTCCTGATCGTGAAACCGGAACAGCAACGCTGGGACATGCCAGTCCGGATGTCCGATGGCCCCAAAATGTTCGACCGCAAGCGCTGCGAGCGTTTCACCGAAATAGCCTTTGAGGGAGGCTTGATTGAGCATCGCGGGGTAGTTTGCGGCGGGGTCATGAACGGGATCGTTGAAGGGTGACAAATCGTCTTCGAAGCCGGATCGCAGGCGTTTGCGGGCGTCGTCAAGCGCCTCTTGCACATAGGCGATCAGTTCGTTCTTCAGCGGTGCCAAGGACGCATGGTCTTCTCGCCACACGCGCAGCCGGTACTTAGGATTTGGGACCGGTAATGGCTGATTTACGAGCCAGCCGTTCAGAAAAGGCTGCGGCAGCTTGAGAAACCGAATCATCTTAGCTTTGTCCCGATCTGCCAAGCCCCACTAAGACCAAACCCCGTTGGCGTAAGGCTGCGACGAGCTGTGTATATCGTGTGTACGCCTTCGGGAAGATGCCGGGAGGGCTCCCTGTAGGCGCGCTTGCCTATCTGCCTTACGGCGAGGGCTTGCGCCTGATCGTCAGCGCCGATCTAAATGTGAGTGAGTACGCGTCGATCGCCATCTTTACGACCGGCACCCCCAGCGCTCGGCAAGCAGCGCGGACAGCGCTTTCATCCGCCTCGCCGATTCGCGACCCGAGGAAGATTTTGGTGACGGTTTTGGGATCTCGGTAGTGTGCCTCGCCCTGGTTGTCCTTGAACAGACGCCACTCCCGTTCACTTGCCCAACGGACAGTTTTGCTCGAGAGGCACAACCGCGCACGGTCTACCGCAAGGCTTTTGTCGTTGAGCAGCACAGGTTCGCTCTCGGAATACATCATCCTCGTCAGGGCAATCTTCGTGTCCAGGCCCTTGAGGAGCCGATTGACGTTGTACTGCACGCACATGCCAGCGAACTGATCGGCGTAATGTGCCCACATCGGTTCGTGATCGAAGACCTCCGACAACGAAGCAATCCCCGTCTTCTGCAACGCATCGTGGACGCGCGCGGCGCTCTTCTCTCCTAATGGGTTCTGCGTAAACCGTGCCGATGGGCGATATAGGCCCTCCATAGGATCGTTCATGACGGAGAATGCAGGGCAGTAAATATAGTGGCCGACCAGTGCATTCAGTTCCTGCTCGGCCTTCGGTCCCAAAGGCCGATAACGGTACAGATTGGATGGCTTTGCATAGATCTTCAACTGCGCCACGTGTGCCGTTCCCCCGCCTCGTGACTGCGACATAGCACGGCTGCGATGACCGCGGGAGAAGGCAGTGAATGACCGCTTGTGGGTCGTGGCGGTTGCAATGCCCCCGAAAGCATGGACCTAACGGATGAACGGAGGGCAGCTATCCGCATGGCATTGGCCAGTTAAACAAACAGCGTGGACCTATCGCAAATTTTCGGTAAGGGGCTCCGTGAGCATTTCTACAATGCCGCTAAGGGAATTTGAAGTTGTTTGGATTGAAGCGGTTAGCGCAGATAGGCAGATCGGCCTGAAGCGTTCGAGGGGGCGGTCAATTTCATTCCGGTTAGCGCGATATGTGCCCATGGCACGGTGCGACATGGGAAAGCACTCGTCGGGGATGACGATGCCCTGGCTGCGGATATAATCGACGGCGCGGCTGAGAAGCTCCTCGTCGGCCAAGGCCGATAGACCAAGGGCGCGGCAGATTGCCGTCGCCTTCGACAATTTCCTCCATGCGGAAGGCCGTGGCGCGGTGTTCTTCGATCCGCAACTCGGAATGGGTCTCGATGCCGAAGCGTGCTTTCAACGCGATGCCCTCCAGGTTCGAAAGGGTCCCATATGAATTGCAACTGATTCAGTAACATCAACAGTGTCGGTTAAATGTTTGAGAAACTGTTGCAAGGAGTGGCCCTGCCTTATTGTAATTTGCAACAGTCCGCATACAATCATTGGATTACTGTTGATATGATTGATTTAATTGGATTAAATAACGACCAACGTCGCGAAAAGATCAATTCCGATCAACGGTTCGCAGCGCTTAAGGAAGCCCAAAAAAGGTGAAGAGCTTTCGAGGATCGCTCGTTTGGCACACCGTAAATGGCATCGATCATCTGATGCGAAGCTACTACGACTCCACCAGTGCACGGCGCCAGAAGGTCGAAGGACGTCGCTCACCAGCGACCGAAGCTCAGAAAGCGGGTTGGGAAGAAGCTCGCGCATCCGCCCAGGAAACGCTCTCCGCGCGACAGGAGCAGATCGAGCGCCAATCCGCAGTCAATCGAGCGCTCAGACTTGGACGTGTCCCTCTCCTCGCCGCACGAATTATCAGGGCAATCGATGATGCCGGTCTTCTCGGCGGAGGCATTCGCATTGCGGGAACGAATGCGATCTATGCCTATGAGGCGGCGGCCGGAGTGTTTGTGGGTCACATCCACGGACGACATTGACCTCCTCATGGATGCGCGCCAATCCCTCAGAATCATGGCTAGCACCAACGTCGAGGACGGAGCGCTCATCAACCTTCACCAGGTGTGCGCCCATCTCAACTCGACGCCCCGCAAATGCCTCGGCTTCAGAACACCGGCCGAAGTCTTCCGTCAGAAGATACTGTCAGCTAATCGGTGAACGCGCTAACCTGCCTCGCTGCAAGGTCGCACTTCAACGAGAACTCACAAGCGTGAACGTCGAGCCCAGCTCATTGTTAGAGTCACGACCCAGCGAGCAGCCCATCGAGAAAATGGCGCATTTGCTTAAAGCCATAGAAGTTAGGGGGCTTCGGTCGCTCGAACATCAGGTCTCGAAACGCCATCCCGAAGCCACGATCAGCTCTCCGCTATTCCAGAACCTTTTCGAGGTCCAAAGTATCACTGCGAAGGCGGCCCGAAGCCAATGTTCTGTAGTTCCCAGTAGGCAGTTTGCCAGCTTGCAGGTTTCGTTCTGGGCGCTCCCACGCATAGAATGGTCCGGTTTTGAGCTTGGTCTTTCCTCGGCGGCTCCATATTGCAGCTTCGTACTTCGCATTCGCGCGGATTGCAGAATCAATTGATGACAGTGCCAGCGCTTCCAACATTTCGGCCGCCAACTCACTTGTGGCCGAGAAATAGGGCCGCCCAAGCTTGCGGGCTTGCACCAACGTGTTAAGGCAGCGCTGATCAAGACTGAGTGAGGTTTTGTCGGCGCTTGCTGCAATCATCCAGGCCCACACAACATACCCATCGCTTATCGGGTCATGTTTGTTCCAAGGCCATGGCCCTTCACCCGGCAGCCGAGGGACAGCCCCCGCCCTGATATCGGCAAGAGCCCAAGAAAGGTCTGTCCACGGGTCGGCGTCGAGCTTTCCTCGACGATCCGACTGAAAACCGGAAATTCTTTCCAAGCCGCCTGGATACGATCCGCTCGAACCAGCAAGTACCAACGAGAGGCTGGGATCCGGTGCAACCAAGCGCAACGCCAGCTCTGGACCGAAGCCGGATTTGACTAATGCGATTTCTGCGTTAAGGCCCGTCTCGAACAGCGGCACGTTAACTTGCCAGACTTGGTCGCCTTCAATGCCGACGCTCAAACGCAGCCGCTCCTTAGGCCGAAACGCTAGAGAACCAAAATCGATGATGATCTGGTTGCCGTCCTTCCGCGGATGGAGGCCCTCGACTCGCTGAAAAGCGCGCCACCCTCCCCTTCGAGCCGAAGTAAGATCGATCGAAAGACCAATTGAGAACCGCTTTTCCAAACGTGAAGTGAGCGGCGTAGTGGCGCTCGAAAATTGCTTCGCGGCATATTCAGCCAAGTTGGGGGAGACCACTGGCACAAGGTCTTCGTCGATGTCGATAGGCACCGCAGACGCCGTTCGGAATGACTCATACGCTTGAATGCGGCTTGGTCGAAAATTAGAGGTTACTGGCGTTCGTCGCGGCTTCTCGCCTAGTTCGACGATAAAAGGGTCCAAGCCGCCGACAATGTCGATTTTCGTCGTCGTCAAGGCCCCTGTCGTGAGATCTTCCGCGTAACACAAAAATGTCCCAGCCTGCAGTTGCGTCTCCGCAACTCCGTCTTTGTTGCTCAGAAGATCTGCCCCGCTTAATTCACGTTTCATACCGATTAAGCGGAAGTGGTACGGGACATGCGCTAGCCCGACGATGCGGACATTGTGCACATCAGGATCGTCGATCATTCCACGAGCTCCACGATCTGGGCGGGAGGAGCGGCTGTGAAGACTTGATCTTGATACGAGGGATTCCCGCCTGGGAATTGCGCGGAGGTTGTGTAGCGCGTGAGATCGGGATCGACACGAAACCTCCACGCCATCTCAGCGTCGTTCTTGGTAAAAATTCGCCCGTTTCCATCATTCGCCGTGACAGACACCGCGGCAATCATGTGGCTTTCGACCGCCGTTCGTACGACGACGGGAATCTGCGGGTGTGGTACCCTCAGCAACTTAACATCCCTGTTGAATTGCGTAAGAGATTCTGTTTGCAGATCGGTATTGTTGAGGGCAGCATTTGCAATACGACCTAGTGTAAATAAGATCTGCTGTCCGGTCACCACCCAGCCGTCGGGATTGGAGAATTCGACGCTTGCTCCACTTAAGCCTTCGATCAAGGCCTGTGTGAAGAAAGGCGGAGCTCCATCGGTCGGAGCCCAAGCGCTGGTGCCGAGCCTGGATCCGGCTAGCGAAACCGAGCTTGTCCGCCGTCTAGTAAGCGCGGTAATATCGGGGGTGATCAGAGCTGGGCTTTGCGCTCCGTTGATCTGCTGAAATATAGCCGGAATGACTTCCTGGCAGGCGTCCAGAAAGACCCAACAGCCGTCGGCTTGCAAAGTTGGCAACGCCGACGCCAGCTGCGTGATGTTAATCGATTGCGCCCATGGTCTGTGATTGATGGAGCGTATATCTTCCAACACGGCAACGGCCGTTGTATCGCTGTCCGTCACGCCGTGCGACGCAATATAAAAAAACATATGATCGCCTGGGCGGCATCGTCCGATCCAGCGATCCCCGGCCGTGTGATAATTGGCTTCGTTGGCTGGCTGAACGACATCGTCGACCCGAGGATCGTGATCCACGATGCCCAGGCTGAGCGTATCCTGGCCGGCGACTAGAGCCGGATCAGACAACAACACCTCGATCGAACCGAGAGGGGCGATCAATCTGTCGGCCCGATCAAGGAGGAAGCGGACGATAGCGCGTGCACCAGCGGTCGTCGCCAGCCTGTCGGCCGATCCGTTGGCGCTGAGGCTCGGAAAGCGGCCACATCCGATGATGAATGCGTGGGTCTGAGGTGCGTTAGCTAGCCGAAGGTAGATTGTCGTCACGGCGCAAGCCCTATATTTTTCAGACGAGCGTTCAGCCGGGTGTAAAACATCGTGCTGGAAAAATACGCGCCGTGAGCGTCAAGCACGCCTGCGATCGTATCAACGGAGAAATCCTCGGCGCCTTCAAAAATCGGCGATGTGATGAAGGAAAGCACGTCCATCTTGTCAAAGGCATTCCACCAGTTCTTGACCGCCTCTGGCCTCGGTACCGATCTGGATTGCCCCGAGAATTCGGAGGTGCTTGCCTCATAGAGCTTCATTTCCTCAAAAAGCGCGACTTGTGAGCCAACGGTAAGAAAGAGATCGACGGCGAATTTCGTCCCAATGGCTGCGGAAAAGCCCTCGACAGTTTCGCTGCTCGCGAGCAGGTCATAAAGGATTACGCCGCCCATGCTGTGGCCGACCAATACGAATGGCTCGTTAGGTTTTCTCTGTTTGCCCGCGGCAACAATCGCCTCGGAAACTGTCTTACGAATCTGAGTGCGAGCGTCGTTTTCTCGCAGGTACCGAAAAACATCCCCGATAAAGATAGCGAGACCCGGCGTGATCTTTTCCCGGCCAGCCCGGGCGAACGGGCCGTTGACGAGATTGGAAGCGCTGCCCTTTATTTTGTCGGCTGCGGCTTTCACCTGATCGAGAAATCCCAGCGCTTGTATGGCGGCGCCAGCCTCGGCCTCTTTGCGCAGCCGATCGCAAAACTGTGCGTCGTCAGTTACGGTGCCCAACCATGCAGGCTTTGGCTGGGCTGCAGCATATCTGGCTACTCTCATCCAAAAGAGTTCAATATCCTGAGCGGGCGCCTCGTTTGGGTTCGAGATTGCAGCGACGGAAAGTGCCCCTACCACGGCGGCAAAATCGATTCGGGCGGCTTCAAGTATTTGAGAACCACCGCCTTGGGCCAAAGCGGCACCAATACCAAGTGCCTGGTAATCGGCATCGAAGTTCGGGACCGAGGCCAACTTCCACTGAGGGTCGGCGCCAAACTCGCCCCAATAGGGATTGCGGATTGTGAAGTCCGCTGACGAAAACGCGAGTTCCTTGAACCGGCGATCACGAATCGCCACATTCGCGTCGAAACCGGCGTCTGATTTTCTGTTGGCAACGCCGTGAACAAAAACGACCTGCACCATTCCCTTATCCCCTTTTGCAATTAACCTGAAAGCCTGTGGCCCGCAAGCCACAGCACCTACAAGTTCAAAGTCTCCGATTCCTATTTCCTGAATAGTCTGTCACCCTCGTTTCATAGGGAGGATTCGGGGATGGACGGTTCTACGATTACGCTGAATGATTACCAGACTGCTGCGAAGACGACAGACAAAACGCACGGCAAGGCGACCGGTTTGGGTTTGCCCATCCTTGGATTGTTCGGAGAGACCGGCAGTCTCCTGAGCGAGGTAAAGAAAAAGCAGCGAGACGCTAACGCATACGACTCGTATGAACGCGGTGTGATCGAGGAGTTCGGGGATGCGCTTTGGTATCTGGCGATCATCGCGGCGCAGGCGGATATTTCGCTCGAAGAGCTGGCAACGGACTTCCGTCATTCGCGCGATGGGCCGCTTACCTTCGCGCAGCTA
Organism: Mesorhizobium sp. ZC-5; assembly: GCF_025753855.1. GTDB lineage: Bacteria > Pseudomonadota > Alphaproteobacteria > Rhizobiales > Rhizobiaceae > Neomesorhizobium. Next base: position 161,339 of record NZ_JAOWPT010000007.1, on the reverse strand, counting down.
CAGCCGCAACCTAGCCTTCGACTCCCATTTCCAACCCCCGAAGTATCACGGACCCTTCTGAAACTCGCAAACGCTGTTGGAAATCTCGCCAACGAGCACGGCGAAGCTGTTTCCAAAACGGACAGACCGTTACTTCTCAGCAAGTTGTCGGTCATTTTCCGAAATCTTATTGATGCCGCCACCGAAGCTGGCGTGACATTGGGCGATGCCGCCGTTCGCAATATTCTGAAGGCACGAGACAAATGGCCGCTCGAACGGACGCCGCCAGCTTTGTTCGACATCGACTTCCTCCCGGAGGAGCAATTGCCGCGCCATCTGGAGATTGAGATCTTCGAGCGGCCGAGCGGCGAGAAAGCCTATGTGTACCAGCGGTGCAACGGCGTCAATATTGGTGACCGGCTTACCGACAATAACATCGTCGAAGATTTCTATCGTTTCCATGATGCGTTCCACTATGCTTACGCAGCCGTCCTGGGGTGGTCGCCGGTGACACGGGCGCTTCTGAAGGTGAAACGGAAAAGCAAAACCAAAGTGGACGACGGCGAGGACGGCCTACGAGCGATCATCGTTGAGGAAGGCGTAGCGGCCTACGTTTTTTCGCGTGCGAAGGAGCACAGCTTCTTTGAAAACCGAGACGAGGTCGATCTAAACTTGCTGAAGACGGTCAAGGGATTTGTTCATGGCTTCGAGTCCGAAACTTGCCCTCTGTGGCTTTGGGAACAGGCCATCCTGACGGGCAATTCGGCCTACCGTTATCTCAAGGAACATCGTCGTGGACGGCTGGTTCTCGATCTAGACAAAAGGAGCATGACCGTGCAGGAGCTTGTGCCATGAAAGCTGCAGCCTTTGTCGAAGAACTTGCCTCGTACAGGTTCGAAAACGCGTTCAATCCGTATGTTGACGCTTGCCCAGATTTCGATACCGACGAAGCGCCGGCGATCCGGCGCAGGAACCTCGAAGCGGTTCTGGATGCCGCGTTAGCGCGGGGTGTTCATTCATTCTGGATCGCCCGCGATCTTGGCTATCGAGGTGGTCGTCGCACCGGACTCGCGCTAACTGATGAATTGCATCTCGATTGGCACGCAGATTTGCTCGGCACAGCGCCGTTGCACAGAGCAACGAAAGGACCTCCGATTGCCGAGAGAACGGCTACGGTCATCTGGCAGATGCTGAGATCGATCGAGCAGCCGATTTTTTTATGGAACGTCTTTCCTTTCCATCCTCATGCAGCCGGGGATCCGATGACCAACCGCTGCCATACAAAAAGCGAGAGGCTTGCCTGCAAGCCCCTGCTTGAAAGTCTGATCGCCGCCCTCAGACCAAAACATCTCGTTGCAATCGGCCGCGACGCGCAGTCCGCCCTCGCCGATCTTGATCTGGCCGCAACAGCGGTACGGCATCCAAGTTACGGCGGACAGAATGAATTCATAGGTGCACTGGAGACGTTTTACAGCGTTCGGGGTAGAGCGGTCCCGCAGACACAACTGCACCTTCTCTGATCAGGCTGCTTCTCTCAGGCTTCCCGTCGCTCGAGCCTCATCAAGGAGGTCACTCAGGCTTTCCCTGTCCGACGGGCAGTCGACCACGGCATGGGTCGAAACGATCGTCAGGCTTCCCACGTCGACTTTCACCTCGTCTGCAACGAATTTCATCAAGCGGCCGAGGCCGATGAGATTTCCCAGAAGCCGTTCGATGTAGTAGTGATTGCGGTACATCGCCGTCAGCAGAAGCTTGCGTTCGGGCCCATCCGTAAGCTTGAAGCTTAGGAAGCTCAGGCACTGTCTGTTCATCAGAGGACCGGCGTCACGGATGGGATCGTAGATAGTGATCTCGTAGACGTTACGGAAACACCTGCCGGATGCAACTTGATCGCGCATTTTCGTCACCATTTCGTCCAAGGGATTGAGGTATTTTCCCTTTTTCTGCAGCGGAAAGGTGATCATACGATCGAAGTATCGTCCCCAATCGCCCTTTTTGATGCGCGGAAGAACCTTGGTTCGGTAAACGTCATAGAAGGCGGGAGCCTTATGTCTCAAGAATAGGGAGCGCGGAAAGATGGTGTTGGCGACTGTCTCTACAGGATACCTATCGTATTCCCGGAGGTACTCATCGACAAGGGAGATAACCTCTAGGTCGGCGTCGCTCATGACTGTCGGGTTGGCGACGTCCACGATGACGTTTTGTGCATCGTGGCTGCCACTGGCCGAATCGACGGCAGTGACGGCCGCGAGCCAAGCAGACGCACAGCTAGGCTGCGTTTTGATGGGCAGATACACCGATTTCCTCCTTCAGCACCGCGATCCGGCGCAATCTCTGTGAAACGTAATCCTCGGTAACCCACGCATGGCCATTCAGACCCCAGAACAGTCCCCAGGAATTGCGCACGAGCAGAGCCCGTCGCCCTCCAACGACCCCAGCGCCTACCGCGATAACGGCATGACGGGTGACATCTTTCTCGCCAGGATAGCCTGCGACAATTCCTTGGCCGCCAGGGTTGTAGAACGCCTCGCCGATGTACAGCACTACTACGGTCGGAGATCCTCCCAGCAAATTCGCAAGGATCTCGTCAAAAGACCCGGGACCGCGCTCGAAGTTTCGAAAATACTTAGTCTTGACGACCGGCGGCCCCCAATGGCTCAGGTCCGCAGGTAAGTCTGCAAGATAGGGCCAGCTTGTCTCGGGAGGCTGTCCGTCGTCGCGGATCGCTTCAAGGATGTGCAATAGGAGCGCACCTTGGTTCGGCAGCAGGCCTGCACGCCTCTGCGCGTGGTAAAAGACAAACTCGGCCGAAAGTGGATCCCACCCGTCGCGAACCGCCGCATGGCAATCGCTCACAGCAAAAGCCAAGCATGTTGGGCGCACGCCCTGATCACGCACTTCTCCAAACATGCTGCGCAGGTCAGGGGTGAGCGACGGCCTCGACATTACGCGGCCTCTAGTCGGAAACGACGTTCCGCACGTGACCAGCCCGCGACTTCAGGGCCATTAAGATCTACGTCGAGCGTATAGTCATTGATAACGCTGCCAGGCTGCCAGGGCCGCGCTTCCGTCATCCGGATCGTGCCTTGCTGCTGCCTCACAGATTGCGCGACGATCCTTCGAACGACAGGCCCCCCTGCGTTCTCCTCCCCGGTCACCTCCCGGACATCTTCCCTGACCGCGAATGCATCCGGCGTCAGCTCGTCAACACGCCATAGATAGCCGGCGCCGGCGTTCTCCTCCAGGCGCATCACAAAAAGATCATCGGGGCCGCCGTGAAGAACTTCTCCTCTATCTGCCTCGCTCAGCTCCCAGACATCACCATAATATGCTGCCGGCTCCACCTCGCCGAGGATCCCCTTTTTAATCTTCTTGGGCTCTATGTCGGCAAGGCGTTTTGCATCTAAACGGCTGATCAAATTATAACGGGCAAGCGTCCAGCAGGTAGCGGAGTAGCTCGTGCCGGCCCGCAGAGACAACTGATAGACGATTCGAGGATGGGGAAGATCAGGCTTCGTCCAGCCGTGTCGCTTACAATGAAAGAGTGCCAGCCATTGAGGCAGGAGAAATGACGCGGCGAACGCGTCCGCCTCTACCTCTTGAAGATTTGTATTCCTTGAAGCCGCAAAGGGGCTGCGGCGCAGGATCGAATCGTCATCAAGGCTTGGCCTGTGCTTGAGATAAAAATGTCCGAGCTCGTGGGCCGCGGTGAACCGTTGCACGCTGAGCGGACGCTTGGTGGTAACAAGCACTCCGGGAACCGGCTCGCTCATGAATGCTCCGAGCAGACCTTCCAAGGGGCGAAAGATGAGCGGCAGGTTGAGATGTGCCATGACGCCAAAAACGTCGATCTGGCCATTCAGAGCGCCGTTGGCGCGTTCGATCCTGTCTCGAATCGCCAGATCGTTCTGTAGCCGACCGGCGGCGGCCATCGCTTTTCGAATGGCGTTTTCGATCGCTGTCATCCTACTCTTCCTCGATCGAAGAGCGGCTCTTCAAAAAGTCTGCGAAGCGGCTCAGTTCCTCAAGGTCGTTTGATGACAGCTTGGATGCAGTGCGGGCCAAATGGCGCACCGGGCCCGAAATGTCCGATGGGTCGGCGTCGTTCGTGAAGTAGCTTACCGGTCTCCGGTAAAGTGTGGCGAGTTTTCGAAGCTCGATGACATCGACCTTGCGTTGGCCGGTTTCAATGTTGGAAAGAGCGCTCCGCGGAATATTAAGGCGGCTGGCGACTTCGTCCTGGCTAAGTCCGATATATTCCCTGGATTGACGCAATTTGTCGGCGATGACCAGGCGCTCGGCCTCGTCCGGCTTTTCGTGGTTGGCGGGGCCTTTCATGCGACCGCCCCATCAAAATGCTTATTCCAGAGCTTGGCCATACGGGCTGTTACATCATCGACGGCTTCCTGGATGGATTCATATCCCCCAGGTCGCACAGCTGCCTGCCCAACCTCGAAGCCGACCACCTCGTCAAGAACGCAGAGAATTTCGACCACGGTGTGGGAATCGATATGGATCGCCTTTACGATCAGCTCTTTTTGAGATTTTGGAAGAAGAACACCTTCAAATTCCGCCAGATCCTTGACGGACTTGATGAGCTCAGCAAGTAGCGTTTCCTGAACGTGCTCGAGGGGATAGGGGGGAACTTTGACTTTGGTGTTCGGATCGGTTGGCAAGGCGCGGTCCTCCAAGGATGTCACCAACGCCTAACATAGTTCGTCTGTTTTTCCAACAGTTATTGTCTGAAATTCGGACATCATTTCTCCAGCGTCCTATCGATAAGCGTGACGATCGCCGAAGCTGCTTCTACGGGCGTCCGCATATTTGAGACAATTTCCACTGGATAATGAGAACCTTCCTCGAGCGCGAGACTCCGGTAAGCGTCACGCAGCTTCAACCAACTGCTGATCTCGTCATCACGGTCGATTGGCTGATCCCGATCGAGAAGAATGGCAAGTGCCGGCTGAAATTTATCCCAGACCAGTCGTTCGGCTTCCACGAGTGTTCGGAGACCGGCTTGATGGACACCAGCGGCCGCGCCATAGACGAGCGTCGACCACCAGAAACGATCGAGGAAGATATGTGTCCCGGATTTCAGCGCTGGCACTATCAGCCGTTCGATAGCATCAAGGTGAGCAGCAACATGAAGCGCCTGCTTCGAGAGCTCGCTCATTGTCGCTATTCTAAATGCCGCCGGATCGTGGTGAATACGATAAATGACTGCGCCAAGGGTGCCTTCAGCCTTCCCCGGAAAGCTCAAGAACTCAAAGCGGCCAGATCGTTGCACTAAGGCGACCTTCAAGAGATCGATCGTCGTCGTTTTGCCAACTCCGTCCGGACCCTCGATAAAAAATAATTTTCCATACATTTACGACCCCATGTACCGGCCAATAGATAAGCAGAATGGCATCTAGTTAAACCGTCAAACTCAGCAAAACGCCAGCGTCGCAGTCGAGGCTTTCATACCCAGCGGCCATTGATACGGCGAAAGGTTTAACCGCAGTTTAGAAGCTGGTCCGAATTTTTGGCGGAAGATCACGCGGTATTCTGAGGCCGCCGAACTCATGCGAATCACGAGGCTTCTAGTGTTCGATACAGGACAATTCGCCCCGTTGGTACAAGTTGGGAAAGAAAGTCGAAGTCCCGAATGTTTCCCGTGAGCACACTCGCACCTAGCTGCCGCGCCTGCAGGCAAACCAGAGCGTCGTTGACGAACTTGCGTTCGTGACCTTCGCCTTTTGGCAAATTGCTCATTCGGAAAAGCAGGCCGGCGAGGATGCCGGATTGCCCCCAGATGGCAGAGTCAGGGGCATGAAGTCGGTGCTCGGGTATATCCGCGACTGTCGCCCGGATCGTTTCCAGGGCGATCTTCGTTGAGGTGTGCTTTGGATCCAATCGGCCGAATGCGTATGTCAGCTCGGAAAGGCACACAGCCGAATGATGACATAGCCTATACGTCAGAAGCCTATCCACCTCTGCCGGTGATCGGCCTTGGAGGACATCCAGATACACGGTCGTATCCAAAAACAATGGACCGCCAATAATAGGCTCGTCGTCGACCCATGGCAGATCGTCATCGGACCGGCGCACGAGCGTCCCAAGGCGTTTCTGCGGTTTGAATGATCGAAGGGTATCGGCGAGATCAAATCCCAAGATCGATATCCGAGGGAATGCTGCCTTTGCGCTTGACGAGGCGAGCCCCGAAATCATCCTCCAGCGCCAGCCGCGACAGAGCAAGCTCCAACAACTCGGTGTCCGACGTGACGTGGGCCCGCTTCTTGGCCGCGTCGATCAGCTCTGACGGTACGCGCCCCGACAGACGCGTATTCTTAGCGGAGCCAAGGAGACCAACGGCCCTCGCCTGTTCGAGGACGAGCTTGTTGCGGGTCAGCGCGACCGTTGCTTCGCTGTCTGTTGTAGTATGGATCTGAGCGCCCATGCCAGCCTCTTGTGTTGAACATAACATAGTGTACGTTCAACATAGATGCAAGGGGTAGTCGAGGTCGGTCGCGGGGGTGATCCCGGCGCCGGTCAATATGAGACCGAGGCCGGCGCGTCACAGACGGCCGCCATGTCAGCGGCAACGGACCTTAAAGCCACGACCGTCTGCTGGAAAGGTCAGCAGTTTTGCAAGACGACGTTGTCGATGACAACATCAATGGGCCGATTACCGCAAGTCATGCGGCGTTTTGCGCTTGGCCTGAATCCTGGCCACCACAATATGGTACTCGACCTCAGATCCCTCCGGCACCTTACGCTCTACGCTAATCTGCTCGGAAATGTGCGGTTGATGGCCATTCCGATCCGTAAGGTCGAGCACCAGTAGGAAACCGAAACGGACACCAGTCGTCAAGTAGCCTGTTGCCTGACCAGCATATCGCTTTGCAAGGGCGGCGTTGTCGGGCACGTTGTCGTCCTTCTTCACCTCGACGACCGACTTCACGCCACGATACTGGATAGCGATGTCGGCGCGGCCGCCACCGGAATCGCGGGCTTCGGCTCGAAACGATGGCGCGTCCGACGTCGTGAGGAACTTAAGAAAATCCAGTTGAAGGTCGTGTTCGACCGGCAGATCGGCGCCGCGCCGAAATACGTACTCAGCAGACGGATCGGTGCTCTTGCCAACGTTGGCGCGAAAATCGAGAAAACGCACGATGAGCGTACACATGTGTTCCAGCAGCGCTCGGGAATAGTCGCGCTGGTAATCGGGACTGTCCGAGAGCTTCTCCATGACGGCGGCCCACAGCTCGGCCACTTGCCGATTGCGATCTATTCCCACATCGAACTGCGCCGCAGTCATCTCGGCTGTAGCTGCGTCGAGGCCGGCTTTTTTGAGGACATCGACCAGCCAGCGTTCAGTCGATTCGTCAAAAGGGCTGCGATGGATGGCTCCGGCCAGTGACTGCTGCACCGTGTCGCGTAGCTGTCCGACATTCAGCGCCAGATCGCTGTCCGCGTTCTCGGCGAGCCACTGATCCAAGGTCTGCAGGTAGTATCGTCGTTTGCGCAGCGATTGGACGAGCGCCTCCCGTCCGAGAACATCGACGCCATGGCCATCGGATCGGGAGAACACCTTCTCGCTGGCAAAAAAGATCGAGAGCAGTTCGTCTTCGATCACGATGGCCGCTTGCAGCCAGATGCCCTTCGTGAACGTGTGAGCGATCATGGCCAGTTTGGTGGCCATCGACAGCCAGCAGAAACGCTCGCGGGATGAGGTAATGAGCCATGATCCCGCAGAGTGATGATCCTTGGCATAGGCCGAGTACTCTATGGCGGCGCGCCGAAGTTTCGGCAGATCGAGTGTGAGTTCGGAATGCAGCCCCCTGGCCTGCACATCGATCAGGACCGACGTGCAGATCTCATAAAGCGCGGCATCCGAACGTCCCTCGCTCATGGCGAGCGAACGGCGAAACCAATCCTGGGCGGCCGCCAACGCTGAAGTTAGTGCATCGTGGGTTCTGGCCAGCAACCCATCCTGCAGCCGATCGAGCCCCAACTCGAGTGCGGCCTCGTCCGATGCCGCGTCGACTTTGACCAACCGAGAGAGAAGGTCCCGGAAATCGGCGTCGGGGTATCGGCGCAGGATGGCGCCCGCAACCTTCGCTACGTGACGCAGATAGGCGCTGTCGTCGTCTACCGTGACGTCCAGGAGGTACGACTGCAGGCGCCTTACCAAGCTGGGATCGCCCTGCGCCACGACCAGGGCGCCGCGCAACGCTTGCGATCGCATCCAGCCATGCTCAGACCTGGGCTCGAAACGGCTGCGGAAGATCTCCCAGGCGCTGCGGCCGAGAGCCTGCGGTATCGCGGGCAGTTCATCGAGGCAGTCGACCATTTCCGCAATGAAGGTGGCGTCGTCCTCTCGCTCGAGTAGCCGCAGCAACGCGCGCTGAACGGCGGCATCGGTCACCCAACCGGTCAGCCAGCAGAACACGTCGGCGCGATCGGTTTCGGAAGGCAGGCCTTCGATCGCGGCCAGCAACTCGTTCTGGTGTGCCGTTCCCGGATCTGAGATCGCCCAACCGCTCGTCGTCAGAAGCTCAAATTTGTCTTCCGTCGCTCCGCCAGTCAGAAGAGGTACCCATCCCCCTTTGCGTGCAGTCGATGATCGCTAGGCACAACCGCCTCTACCGCCTTGCGCGCAATGGTGCCGATAATGATCTGAACGCCTCCGATGTCCTTCGCAGCTGAGGCAACACTGTCGAGCATCTGTTCGAAGTCCTCGTTCACGACCTCTTCCGACGCCGGCGAGTCAATGATCAGCAGGCCTGGATGCCGGCCATGCCCACGACGCTTGGCCACCTCCACCGCCGCCAGCGAGATGGCGATCTTGATGCGCAGTTTCTCGCCCATCGTCAGATTGCTGAAATAGATATCGGCGCCGCCTTGGTGGACCTTTAATTTCCCACCGGCATCGAGGTGCATGCTGGTGACGTGGGAAACACCAAACTTCTTGGCGAGAGCCATCACCGAATCGGCGATCGCGTTCAGGACGTCCGACTGCATAGCGGTCATCAACGTCTTGCTGACTTCGGTAGCGGCGCAGAGGATCTTGAGTTCGCCCTGCGTCTCGGTATCGTCGTTGGCAGGCGATTGCAGGGAGGCCAGTAGTTCCCGAAGCTGCCGGGCTTGGGCTTCCAACTGCACCACGACGAGTTCGGGATCGGCCGGTGACGTGGAGATGACTTCCTGGAGGTCTCGCACCCTGCTGATGACAGCGCGGAGCTGTTCGGTCGCATCCCTCGCTGTCTTCTCGCTGGCTTTGAGTTTGGCCTTGGCGATCTGGAGAGAAGTTGCCAGTTCCTCTACAAAGGTCTGGGCGTCTTGAATGTGATGATTGTCCAGGTCGTCTTCGTGGACCGCCAGATCGTTCTTGCACAAGGCGCAGGTGTTGCCATCCCCGTGCTCAACCCCCGGCGCGGCCTTCCCGAAGGCCGCCTCGCAGGCGGGGCAGCAAGTCGGGCTGAGCTGACGAAACGAATATCCTGCCGACCGCTCGTCCTCTAGCTGCTTAAGCCTTCGCCGCGCGTCGTCGTAGCTGGCTGAGACGGATGCGACGGTCGCCGTGTCTGTCTCAAAGGCGACCCGGGCGGTCTCGGCCGTCTTCCTATTGATTGCGGTCTCGTCGTCGAGCTGCGCCAGCTCCAGTCTTTTTGCGCTGCGGTCTCCGGCACCATGAGCTTTCTTCGCCTCGGCGAGCTGGCCGTCAACCTCGAGAAGCCTGGTATTGAGCACGGCGTTCACGCCGGATTGGTTCGGCCGATTGATCAGCCCCTGCTCGACCTGCTTCTGCGCGGTTAACGCAGCGCTATAAGTGGAGACCCACGACAACCCGATGAACAGTTGGAGCAGGCGAAGGGGGAGCCCGTCGATGGGAAGGTCGCCGAACAGTGCCTTAGGCTCGTTTGAGCTCGACAGAAAGAACGTCGATGCTATCAGTGGCCAACCATGTGGATGACCGCCCGTAGTCTTGTTGTGGGCGTAAATCAACGGAAAATCGAGCTCCTCCATCATCAGGTGCTCGGTTTGCGACTTCAGCCCGTCCCCGGAGTCGCCTTCGTAGAGCGTGATCCACTGACCGTCGCTGTCGCTCCGGCTCAGCATTGCCCTACCCTCCGCCGCTTTCTCCTCGCCGGCCGCCTTGCGCAATTCCAGGCGATGCAGGACCTCATCGACGCGATACCGGATTTCAATAATCTCCAGCCACTTCCAGACGTCAGGCTTAACCCGGCCGGGAAAGTCGCCGCGGATTGCGGCTTGGAGCAGATTCAGGATGGACGACTTTCCACGCAAATTGCGCTCGGACATCACCGCCCAGATGCCGGTCCCCAGATCCGACCAGGACAGATCGAACGGTCCGTCGCGCTCGGACCCGGCTCGAACGCCCCTCAAATTGATGCTGTCGAAGCGAAGGCTCTTGGCACGGGGCGGCGTGGTCTGCGCGCGAACCCCAAACTTGAGCAGCACGGTACGCACATCCGATTCCGAACTGCCGCTGTCTTCGGCGATGGCCTTGATCCAGCCGGACTCGGTCGGCTCGATGGTCTGTTCCTTTCTCATGATTTTAATCCAATGATCTTGACCAGGCGTTGTTCGACTTGCTCCCGGATGGTCGGTATAACGTCGCCTTGGATGGTGTTTCCGTACTCCGGGTGCTCATACTGCCATTCCTTCAGCGCAGAACCGCTCTTGCCGGTGGCAACCCGCATGATCAAAGCCAATCGATCACGATACCACTCCAACTCCGGGTGATCCTTAATGCACCTGTCCAGGAACGAGATCGCCTTCGACGATATGAGGTACTCGTACCGACGAATCTTGCCGTCATCACCGGCGAGTTGCATCGGTCTCGTCAGGCCGTAGTAGCTCAGCATGGCAAGGGCATCCTCGACATTCTGGTAGGCGCCGTGCCGCCAGCGGACCATCCGCACCATTCTGACGGAAGGCTCGTCGTCGAGGAAGATGCGCTGAACCGCTTCCAGCAGCTCGGGCTCGCGGGTTTCCTCGTAGAGATCCAGCAGGGCGTCACCCAGATAGTCGGGATAACGGACAAGGAAATCCATGGCCATCAAACGCTTCTCGGCTCGAAAGACCTTCACGGCCTCCTCTGTGGGTTTGGCGACGTCTTCGCCACCCGCAACCAAGATGAAGAGCAACCTAAGCGCGTCGCGATGCCTGTAGCTCGGCTCGCGCGATGCTCGTGAACGCGGCGAAGTCTCGCCCTCCGGCCCCTCCCCTTCGATCAAAATATCCATACCGGAAGCGCCCCCCAACAGGGACGATGATATCTGAAATGATTTGATTTCGCGAATCTAGTGCGACCCTGCCTCGGCATATCCCTGATGTATGTGGGGGTGAAGGAAACGGTGGAAGGGGCCACCTCGACTATCACGCCGGTTCGGCTTCGGTCTTTTCAAACTGCTTCATTTCCGCATGGTTCTCCCTCCGAGAAGCCTTGTTGGCCAGGTACTCCTCTAATTCTGCGGCGTGGTTCTCGCAGCCTTTTGCCTGCTTTCGAAGAAGCGAGACATGGTTAGAAAGTTCGTGCGTTGTGCAAAGGCCTATTGGAACCAGGGAGCGTTCACCATCGCGAAGCACGGGATACGATTTGACCAAGCGAGTGTGGCCGGGAAAGACCATCTGTGGAGACGCAGGATCGTCGCTCATCCCCACGCGCTTCAACATGCGTGTGACGACACCTACCAGTTCCTTCTTAGCGAACGCTTTATAGAAGTCAGCATGCGGGCCCGCCAGAGGTTTGCTTTCGAAAATATCTGCAACGATTTGGCTTGGTTGTGCAATCTGGCCAGCATCCATCCGCTGCCCAATAAGTTTATGAAGCTCCGACAATAGTGCAGAGTCTTTGGCCATGAACTTCGTCCCATCAAATGTTGAATGGAGAAAGCGGTGCGGCTGGTAGATATTATCGACCCCTCTCAGGGCTCACGGTATTCAATGCAACTTCGCCGAACGCTGTGGCTGGTGATCATCCACCGATTCTAAGAATTGTCAAAGCCATTGTTCTACCTTTGTTCGATTATGCCAGTGACTGCCCAGAAAGTGGCGAGAGCGACGAGTGAGACGCAAGACCTTCAATCGGAATCGCGCTATGTCTGAAATTTGCTGCATATTTCGACAATGACTGAACAAAGTGTCGAGTTCGTCGAACGCCCGCAGCTATTCGCTCGTCTCACCTCCTACCTCCTCTTGGCCGGTGGCAAAGTCGGGCGTGATGTCAGCGGCCAGCAGCTTTTCCTTCGATAGCAGGCCGGCATCCTCGAGCGCCTCGAAATCCGGCAAGTCTCGCAGAGTGTCGAGCCCGAACTCCAGCAGGAATTCTTTTGTCGTAACGTAGGTGTAGGGCGCGCCCGGCGTCGGGCTGCGCGGACCGGAAACGATCAAGCGGGCACCGCGCAGATGACCAATAAAATCGCGACTGATCTCCTTGCCGAAGAAAGACGACAACTCGGCGCGGGTGATCGGCTGGAAGTAGGCGATGCACAACGACGGAGACGAGGTCATAGGGGCGGCCGCGCAGCTCCTCGCGAATGTCGTCGATCAAAAGATCGATGCTCCAGCTCTTGCCGACGACCCGCGCAAGTACCTCGCGACCAACAGGCTCGCTGGCCGCGAAAATGGTGGCCTCGACGCGCGGCATCCATTCCCGCCAGCGTGCCTCCGGCGGCAGGTGATCCAGCTCCCGGTCAAACAGCTGGTCAGCTGATCGACCGATCCTTTCCGCGTCTGCGCACCGCTTCCGCCATGGTCGTCAGAGCCCGTAGATGCGGAACGCGGTGCGGCCCGACAGTTCGCGCACGGCGCCAAGCTCAACCAGCGGTCGAACAGGCGGCGCAGCCCACGGTCGCTCATGCCCGCGATCTTTTCCGAGGCAACGATCGCGTCGTCGGACAGGAGCTTGTTGACAACAGCGTCCGCCGCCTTGGCCCTGAGTTTCGGGGCGACAGCGAGCAGACGGTCCGCGCGGCGCTCGAGCTCGGCGGAAAGATCAATCGCGCGCAGCGCAGCACGCGCCTGCGCGGCAAGCAGGCCTTTCGCACGCTCAGGATCTGTCTCAATGCTTGTCGCCACAGAGCTGCCTGTCGATCAACGCGGGCGAGCGCTGGTGCCCAAGACCGCTTCGGCGCCCAGCAGGGGCACCGCATGTGCCCAGGCATCGGCGAGCCAGGCGCCAACAGCGCGCCCATAACCGTGGCGCTCGGCGCTCACGATGGCGCCGATCATCATTCCCACCGTCCCGTCAATGGCGGCTAACTGGCGAAGATCGTCCGTCAGGTCGCTGACCACCTCATCATCCGGGGCGTAGCCGAACTCTTCCAACACCGCAGCGAGGTTTTTCTCCGTCAGCAATTCGTCCCCGGGCCGGGCTGCCAGCCGGCGCCAGGCAATCAGCAAAAGCCCGGCGGGACCGACGGACAAAAAATCGCCCGGCCGTGTGAGCAGCACGGCGTCGCGCAGCGCGCCTTCATCCTCGACGCGGCCGGCCTGCTTCGCCGTCACCGCGGCCGCCGAAAGCGCCAGACGCTGCCGCCAGGCGCCGGCCCACCGCTCCTGCCGGCGGACCACCGCATCGAACGCGCCGATGGTGGCGCCTGCGGTGAGCACGACCTCCTCAACATCTTTTCGCGCAAGGCTTTGCACATCCGGGATAGCCCGACGCAGCCAGGCCGGCACCGTCATCGCCGCGGTCGAACCGCCAAGCGTGGCGTATTGGCGCGGAGAGGGTTTGAGGCGCAGAATCATCCGAAGCAGGATGAATCACGGCGGCGCTTTTGGTATTTGATTTGCGCAATAACCGCCGCACCTGTCGCCCTGACACAACGAACGATAATGTTGCATTATCGTTCGTTTATTGACAAATCTCAGAACGATGGGTAGAAAATGCCAGAAAGGTAGATTTTTGGAGCCTGTGGTGTCCCTCAACATCAAAAATCCGGCAACCGTCGCCCTCGCCGAGGAGCTCGCACGCCGCCAGGGTATCAGCAAGACTGCGGCCATTCATCAGGCCCTGAGCGAGCGCCTGCATCGAATGGGTTTCGGTGACGCTGCGCAGGAGCGTCTGCTCGCGGAACTGCGCGCGATCCGGGAGAGACTGGCGCGGTTGCCTGACCGGGATAATCGCACCGACGAGGAGATCATCGGGTACGACGAACACGGAATTCCGAACTGATGGTGATCGACACCTCAGCCATTGTGGCGATCCTGCGTAGTGAACCCGAGGCGGCAAGGCTTGAAAGAGCACTTGTCTCCGATCCAATCCGTCTGGTTCCGGCGACCTGTGTACTCGAAGCACGTATGGTGATGGTCAGCAGGCGCGGCGAACACGCATTGGCCGAGATCGATCTTTGGCTTCATAAGATCGCTGTCAACATCATTCCCGTTGACTCCGAATTGGTTGATCTGGCCACCCAAGCTTGGCTCTCCTACGGCAAGGGCCATCATCCGGCCGCCCTGAAGTTTGCCGATTGCTTCTCCTACGCATTGGCAAAACGTTCGGACGAGCCGCTGCTGTTCATCGGTAATGACTTTTCCAAGACAGATGTGGTGGCAGCATGACGATGGCTGATGACGCTCAGGACTCATCAGCGGGTTCCGGAAAGGACGATCTCCCCGACATCATCGACCTAGTGATGGAAATGGGACGTCCTGCAGAGCAGAAGAAGGCCCCCTCCCCTCCCCTGGCGGGCACGGCAAACGGGATGGAACGGCTTCCCGTTCATCTCGACGCGCTCGCTGACCGCGCCCGTGACTATGTCGAAGCGGCGAGCTCAGCCAATACCCGCCGCGCCTACGCATCTGACTGGAAGCATTTTGCCGCGTGGTGCAGGCGCCAGCATCTTGATGCTCTGCCCCCGGAACCGCAGGTGGTCGGCCTCTACATCACCGCCTGCGCGTCGGGGGCCGTAACAGGGGACAAAAAGCCGAACTCTGTGTCGACGATCGAGCGCCGCCTTTCGTCGCTCGCCTGGAACTTTGCCCAGCGTGGCCAGCCGCTCGACCGCAAAGACCGCCACATCGCCACCGTGCTTGCCGGCATTCGCAACACCCACGCAAAACCGCCGGTGCAGAAGGAGGCCATCCTGCCCGAGGATCTTCTGATCATGCTGGAAACGCTCGATCGCGGTAGCTTACGGGGCCTACGCGACCGGGCCATGTTGTTGCTTGGCTTCGCTGGCGGCCTGCGCCGCTCCGAAATCGTTGGTCTCGATGTTGGCCGCGATCAGACCAAAGATTCGTCGGGCTGGATCGAGATTTTTGACAAAGGCATGCTGGTGACATTGCGGGGAAAAACCGGCTGGCGCGAGGTCGAGATCGGTCGCGGCGCTTCCGATGCCACCTGCCCGGTCGTCTCCATGCAGACGTGGCTGAAACTGGCACGGATTGGGCACGGCCCGCTATTTCGACGCGTCACCGGCCAAGGTAAGGCTGTCGGCGCCGAGCGATTGAAGGACCAGGAGGTGGCGCGCCTAGTCAAGCGCGCGGCGCTCGCTGCTGGGGTGCGCGGTGACCTGTCGGAAGGCGAACGCGGCCAAAAGTTTTCCGGCCATGCGCTTCGCGCTGGCCTCGCTTCCTCAGCCGAGGTCGATGAGCGTTACGTGCAGAAGCAGCTCGGCCACGCCTCAGCAGAGATGACGCGGAGATATCAGCGCCGCCGCGACCGTTTTCTCGTCAATCTCACCAAGGCCAGCGGGCTGTAAACGCGCTGACAAGGGAGCCCAGCCTTGCCAAGGGGCAATAGCTTCCGTTTGCGATCGCCTTGCTGCAATCACAATATGTCGACAGATTACGATTTTATCGACACGATTTGACGATATGTCGATGCCAACGACATATCAACCCTGACATGTCGATCGAACCAGGAACCATCGACATGGACGTTTCAGGCTGACAGGCCTTACAATGACCTCCCTCTCCTGCCCCCAAAGGAGGATGTTGAAACGAATGTGGTGCTCAAGGCCTGCATAGCGGCGCGCGCGGCCTTGGCAGAGCTCAGAGTATCGGGTCAGCTTATCCCGAACCAAGCAGTCCTGGTCAACTCTATTCCTCTACTCGAAGCCCAGGCAAGTTCCGAAATGGAGAACATCGTCACAACGATGGACCGATTGTTTCGCTTCGCCAATGAAGCCGGAAATCTCGCTGATGCCTGCCACGAAGGAGGCGCTGCGCTACCGCACTGCGCTTAATCAGGGCTTACGAACTATGCAAAGGCGCCTGTGACGACGTCAACGGCGGTCGCGGTGTGCCGCACGATCAAGGGCGTCGAACTCGACATTCGGTCGACGCCCGGCACGGCCCTGGTCAACCAGGCGATGGGTGGGTCGTTTACACCCCACCCGAGGGGGGAGAACCTCCTGCGCGACAAGCTGGCGAACTGGGAGCGCTGAATCCACGAGGCCAAGGACATCGATCCGTTGATCCGCCTCGCCGTGATGCACTACCAATTCGAGGCCATCCATCCATTTGTCGACGGCAATGGCAGGACCGGCCGCGTGCTGAACCTGCTCTATCTGGTCGACAAGGGCCTCCTGAACATCCCGGTGCTCTATCTAAGCCGCTATATCATCCGAAACAAAGGAGCCTACTACGATCGCCTTCTCGCCGTAACGACGGAGGGCGCGTGGGAAAGTTGGATCCTCTACATGCTCGCCGCGGTAAAGGAGGCTGCTGGCTGGTCAACTGACCGTATACACGCGATCCGCGACCTGCTCGACCAGACCGCCGAGCGCTTGCGCCGAGACCTCCCGAAAATCTACTCCGAGAGCTATCCGAGATGATCTTCGTTAATCCGTCGGATCGGCGACCTGGTTTCATCCGGCATAGCGAAACGACAGGCGGCATCGGTCTATCTAAAGACCCTCGTCGACAATGGCCTGGCACAAGAAGTCAAGGCTGGTCGGGAGAACCTCTAAATCAATCCGGCCTTGATCGCGCTTCTCACCGTGCGCGAGCGCAAATCGGCCGGTGAAGCGCTCTTCTTCCTACCGGGCACTAAACCGACCGTCCGTGCATCTTGCCTCACCCGAGAAGGACCGTTTGATTGCCCTGGTTCCGGCATATCTTTTCGGCCAGCAACTGAGTTTCTTGAAGGACCGCGATCGGCGGCGGATGATGCCCGTTGTCTCCAACTTATCGTCTCACCGGGAGCGGCACGACATTCTCGTGGTTTGGCAGATCGAAAACCATTGCCAATTGGCGTGTCGTGGCCATTTCGATGACCAACTCTTCATGGACTGGGTAGACCGGTCTTGAGCCTTTGGCGAACCAGCCCGGCGAGCTTATGCACTGGAACCGGAACCATGTAAGGATGCTAATCGAGCAACTTACTGATCTCGATCACAACGTCAGCATCGATGTTCTCGGGCAATTCGCGCATAGGCGGGCCCTCAATAACATGAAGATGCGAGCATGTGAAAATGATCTTGCGCCCGCCCCGACCGTGCCTGCCGCGACCGCGCCGCCATCGCCCTACACCAAGAATGCGTCAGTCAGGCCGGCGAGTCCAGAAATGGTGTCAGCTCGAGCCGGCATCCATCCGATACCAGTGTTCTCGCGAGCCAGCGCCCCACCTCCACGGTGACCGCAACTCCGCGCGGCCGGCCTCGACTGAGACCTAGGCGGCCGTGTTCCGCGTGCGGCCGCTTGCATCCCTCCCCCGGCAAGAATCATATTTACTGCCGTAAAAACGGGCCTTTGTTACAGAGAAAACATGGGTTTAGCTCAGAGCGCGGGGCAATTTATATGGGCTTCCACACATGAGCATTGGCTTCATGACCTCAGCTGCAGCCGGCAGTAAAAAGCCTCTCGGCCCCGGTAACGTTCTGTTAACCTAAAACTTCTTGCCGCGGTTGGCCGAATCGGAGCTTAATGGCACTTGTTAAGTGGATTACTTACAAAAAGCGCCAATTCAGGTTTCGACAAGAAATGAACATTGCCATGCGGCTTCCACGCTTCGAGTTCGATAACACGATCATCGAGCAGGGCGAAGAGATATCCCGGCGACTGAACCAGCTTCGTATGGACAAGTTCCCGCCCAATGCGACCAAGACCCTTCGGTCTTTTTCGATGGCGGAGGTAGCCCACTATCTGGGAGTATCGCAAAACAATCTGAAGCGTCTCCATCTGGAACGCAAGGGCCCCCTGCCCGAGCAGATACCGTCGGGACGCCGATCCTATACCGCGGAGCAGATGCTTGAGCTGCGCCATTTCCTGGACCGACACGGCAGGACCGAGGTCAAGAAATACGTGCCGCACCGCAAGCCTGGCGACAAGCTCCAGGTTGTTGCTGTCGTCAACTTCAAGGGCGGCAGCGGCAAGACAACCACCGCCGCCCACCTCGCCCAGCATCTAGCTCTGACGGGCCATCGCGTCCTTGCCATCGATCTCGACCCGCAAGCCTCACTGTCCGCCTTGCATGGCTTCCAGCCGGAACTTGATCGGAACCTCTCTTTGTATGAGGCGATCCGTTATGACGACGAGCGCAAACCGATCTCTGACGTGATCGTCCCGACGAATTTTCCCGGTCTGGATATCATTCCAGCCAGTCTTGAACTGCAGGAGTATGAGTACGACACGCCGCTCGCCATGCAGGACAGAACGTCCAACGTAGGTCGCCAGTTCTTCACCAGGCTTGCAAGGTCGTTGTCGGAGGTGGACGACCGCTATGACGTAGTGATTGTCGATTGCCCTCCGCAACTAGGCTATCTGACTTTGACGGCGATGTCGGCGGCGACATCTGTCCTCATCACGGTTCATCCTCAAATGCTCGACCTGATGTCGATGAGCCAGTTCCTGCTGATGCTCGGCGGCATCTTGAAGACCATCAAGGCAGCCGGTGCAGCAATCGAGTTGGATTGGTTTCGCTACCTGATCACGCGCTACGAACCGACAGACATCCCGCAAGCGCAGATGGTTGGCTTCATGCAGTCGATGCTGGCCGGCCAGATACTCGAAAATCCGATGCTCAAGTCGACGGCCATTTCGGATGCGGGGTTGACGAAACAGACACTCTACGAGGTCGAGAAGTCGTCCTTTACCCGCTCTACCTACGACCGCGCACTGGAATCACTGGATGCGGTGAACTCCGAGATCGCGACGCTCATCCATCGCGCATGGGGGCGGTCATGACGGCGGGTTTTACGGCAGTAAATAATGGGAATTTTGACCGTGAAATCAGTCGACTAACCGAGAATCGGGGCGATTGATGGCACGCAAGGACATATTTGGCAGCGTCATGGGCCCCGCGGCCTCGGTTGCGAACGTCAAGGACATCTCAGCCTATGCCGTTCGCGGCGCTTCCCGCTCGATTATGCAGTCATTCGAGGAACTCTCGAAGAGTTCGGTCGTCGATCTCGATCCGGCATTAGTCGACACGTCATTCGTTTCAGACCGCATGGACGATGACGATGAGGCTTTCCAGGAATTGCTGGCAGCTATTCGTGAGAGAGGGCAGGATTCGCCGGTTCTTGTCAGGCCTCACCCCGAGGTTTCGGGCCGCTTCCAAACCGTCTTTGGCCACAGGCGTGTCAGGGTCGCGCGCCAGTTGGACCGACCGGTCCGCGCCGTCGTCAAGAAGATGGACGATGAGGACCATGTTATCGCCCAAGGGCAGGAAAATGCTGCCAGAGCCAATTTGTCCTTCATCGAAAGGACCCTGTTTGCCGACCGAATTCTCAAGCGGGGCCATTCCCCGGATACGGTGAAGTCGGCGCTTGCGCTCGATGACACGACGTTCTCGAAGATGCGTTCGGTTACCAGTAACATTCCCGAGCGGGTCATTTTGGCGATAGGCGCCGCCAAGAGCGTTGGTCGGGACCGCTGGTGGCAGCTTGCCAAACTCATGGAGCCGCCCGGGGCAGGGGTGAGGGCGGCAGAGTATGTGGCAGGCACCGATTTCGCCCAACCAGCCAGCGAGGCCCGGTTTACCCGCCTCTTCGACTTCATGAGTGTGCCAGCGAAACGCCCGCATGCGTCTACGAAGTCCAAGGAAACGGCTTGGACACCCGATGATAGATCGGTTCGAGCCAAAATCACCGACACCGGAAAGGTGTTTACGCTCGCCTTGAAGTCTAAGGAAGCATCGCCCTTTGGCGCATTCATCGCCGGCAAGCTCGACGAGCTTTTCGAGGCTTTTCGGGAGTCGGAAATGGCGAAGAAAACAGGAGACTAAAACCGCAAAAGAAAAAGGCCCCCGAACGTCGCCGTCGCGGAAGCCCTTCTCGGTCTGTAGCAAGCTGAGAATCGCACTTCCCCGAATCACTGTCAAGAGTCGTGGCGCCGTTTCGGCGAGCCAATTTCTTTTGCCTGATTGAAAGGTGAGGGAAATGGAGAGGGGATACGCGACGACGCCCTTTGGGCGGCGGCCGATGACGCTTGCCTTGGTGCAAGCGAATGCGGCATCACGAGAGATTCCGGACGGCGCTCTTGTCGAGAAATGGCAGGTCTATCGTTGGTTGTGCGAAGGCAAGACTGTCGTAGGTGTGGGAGATCGCGCTCTGGCCGTGCTGAGCGGGCTCTTGTCTTTCTATCCGGACGATCAGATCAGCGAGGAAAACGGCCTGATGGTCTTTCCTTCGAATGCGCAGCTGTCGCTTCGCACGCACGGCATGCCCAGTTCCACATTGCGGCGACACTTGGCCGAGCTGGTGAGTTGCGGCCTGGTCATCCGTCGGGACAGCCCAAACGGCAAAAGGTTTGCCCGGAAGGGAAAGGGTGGCGCTATTGCGGAAGCGTTCGGATTTTCGCTAGCGCCGCTGCTGACGCGGGCTGCTGAGTTCCAGCATGCTGCCGAACAGGTGCGCGCCGACGCCCTGGCTCTCAGGTTGATGAGGGAGCGGATTACGCTCCATCGTCGCGACATCCACAAACTTGTCGAGGCTGCGATCGAGGAGGACGTTCCTGGCGACTGGGGAGGCGTCTGGAGACGGTTTAGAGCCATTGTGGATGCAATCCCGCGGCGGGCAGGGTTGTCAGAACTGGAGGCAATTGTAGCCGATCTGACCATACTTCATGACGAAGTGGATATGATGCTGGAAAGCTTCATGAATTCCACGAATCCTAGCGCCAATGAGTCCCAAAATGAGCGGCAGCAATCTGATTCAAACACAGACTCCAATTTTGTATTTGAACCAGCTTTCGAGAAAAGCAGGGCGGCGGTCGAGCCAAGGCAAGGAACGGATGAGAAGCTGAAAAGCTATCCAATAGGGCTGGTGCTGAAAGCGTGCCCCGAAATCTCAGACTACGCCGTGCGCGGGATCGGAAACTGGCGCGATTTGATGATCACCGCGGCCCAGGTGCGAGGCTACCTTGGTATTTCGCCCTCAGCATACGAGGAGGCTTGCCATGAGATGGGCCAGGAGGTCGCCGCCATCGTAATTGCCTGCATCTTGCAGCGGGCCCAGCACATCAACTCGGCCGGCGGTTATCTGCGGGTTTTGACCGAAAAGGCGAGGGCAGGGCAGTTTTCCGTCGGACCTATGCTGATGGCCGCCCTGAAGGCGAATGGCGTGACGGCGAGGATGGCCGGATGAGAATTGCGAGCGCCGCTGGACGACCGGGCTAGGTAGTATTTTGCGATGCTGACGGTGATAGGTTCGCACAGGGCGTGCCGCACAGCGACCGACAACTCTGACGATCCGGCTGTGGGCTTTTCTGTCGGAAGAGGGGAGGGGATTGGCACGATGGCATCCTCTCATAGGTCGCTGATCCACGGATTCGCCTCCACCGCTATCGATAAGAGGTGATTATCGATAGCGAGAAAGCCGCCGAAGATACTGTGTCGCTTTCACGTCCCGAGTTCAATTGAAGCGATAAGGCGGAAAATCCTGCCCTCCCGCAGCACCGTGAGGCGGGCCCGGCCGGGGGAGGGGCCCTTTTCAAAGCCCGGACGCCTTAGTGAGGTTGGTGCGGAACCGATCGCGACGGCGCTGATATTTGCGGGTCATCTCGGCCGAGGCGTGGCCAAGTTGCTTCTGCACGTAACGTTCCTCGATGTCGGCCGACGAGGCGAGGCCGGCGCGCAGCGAGTGCCCTGAGAACAGCAGCGCACGTTCCCCTTCCGGAAGATCGGAGCGGATGCCGGCGGCGAGCGCGGTCTGTTTGACCAGGCGGGCGACGTGTTTGTCGCTGAGCCGCTCGACGTCGACGGTCTTGTTGTCCTTGAAGATGCGGCGGAAGAGGGGCCCCTTCGCGATGCGGCCGAAGCGGATCCAACTCTCAAGGGCGGCGACGGGGCAGGTCTGATCGGAAGCGCCGCGGCCGACCTCAACCTCGCGCCAGCCCGTCTTGCCGCGCAGCGTCACCAGGACGCCCTGGTCAGGAAAAATCTCGATCCAGCCGGCGCCGTCGCTGTGATCATCGCGGACGACGTCGAGGCCGACGATTTCGGAACGGCGTAGGCCGCCGGCGAAGCCCAGGAGCAAAATAGCGCGGTCGCGCAGGCCGCGCAGATCATGGCTGAGCGTGGCGACCATCGCCTTGATATCGTCGCCGAGCACAGCCTCCTTTTGCCGCGGCGGTTTTGCGTGCTTGCGGCGAATGCCGGCAAGCACGGTGGCAATATGGCGATCGGCGCGATCCATGGGCACGCCGCGCTGGGTAAAGTTCCAGGCAAGGCCGGAGAGGCGCCGCTCGATCGTCGCGACCGAGAGGGCAGGGGCGCCGCGTTTCGGATCACCGGCAGCGGTGTCAATGACACTGCCTGAGGCGCAGGCGCCAATATAGAGGCCGATGACCTGGCTGGAGGGCGGCAGCGGATTGAACCCTTCCCGACGGCACCAGGAGGTGAAATGCCGCCAGTCCTTGGCGTAGGCATTTTGCGTGTTCTCGGAACTGGCGGCCTTCGCGTAGCTTGTCGCGGTCGCGACGAGGGCTTCCAGGGGCGCCGGGACACGGGGTGTCGGTCCCGAGGCGGGGGGTAAGGCGCCCATCTCCATGACCAGATCGACGATGTCGGGCAGATCGCCCTCTGGATGGTCGGAGGCGCTATCGTCGATTTTGGGGGTGTTTTCCGGAGACTCTGCCATGATTTGGCAGGCTAGCCGCATACGTCCGATAAGGCAAGCTTACCGGACATGATTGTGTGGCGACAGGTGCGGCGGATTGCTGCCATTTGTGTTGTAATAAGCGCCGCAATGAATCATCATGTCGACGATGATTCTGCGCCCGAAATCGCCCCTACGCCGTCACGTCACGCAGTCCGGCGCCGCCCCGGCCGCTCCGACTGTCACCGTGCCGAGCTGGCTGCGAAAGGCGGTGGAGGCGGCGCAAACCGTTGAGGATGCTACCCTGGCCACCGGCGCGGCCATCGCCACGCTGGATGCGGTTGTGCGCCGCGACGAAAAATGGGCCGGCGCCTGGCGCCAGCGCCTCGCGCTCGCCGCGGCTGCGGCGACGGCGCGGCATACGGGGCGCGTCGAGGATGAAGCGGCGCTGCGCGATTCTTTCCTCCTCACCCGCCCCGGCGACGACGTTGGGCCGGGCGGCCTTTTGCTCCTCGGCTGGCGCCGGCTGGCAGCGCGGCCCGCAGAGGAGCTTCTGACGAAGAAAAGTCTCGCCGCGGTGTTGGAGGAATTCGGTTTTTTCGCCCGCGACGGCGCGGCGGTCAGCGATCTGGCGGACGCGCTGCGGCGGCTCGCCACGACCGAAGGCGCAGTCGGGATGCTGACAGGCGCCTACGCGGCCGTCGAGGGCCACGGCCTGCCACGCGCCATGGGACCCTGGCTTGCCGACGCCTTGCTGGCGCAGCGGCTCGGCTGGAGCCATGCAGTACCCGTGCTGACCAGCGAGCCAAAGGGGGGCGAAAGTTCCAGTCGGGCGCGCCTCCCGGCGGGTACCCCTTCGGCCGCGGCCTCGTATCCGGCGAAGTTCTTGCTTGCCGCGCAGGCGCACGCGGCGCTGCTCGCCATCGATCTCTCGGCGGAGCTCGAACGCCGCGCGGATCGGTTGCTCGCCGTCGCACCAAAACTCAGAGCCAAGGGGGCGGACACCGTCGTCGACCGATTGCTGAACGACGACGCGCTCGTTGCATCGCGCGGCGACAAAAGCACCGGGATGAGCGACCGTGGCCTGCGCCGCCTGTTCGACCGCCTGGTCGAGCTCGGCGCTGTCCGCGAACTCTCTGGTCGAGCGACCTTCCGCATCTACGGGCTGTGAGAAACGATGGCCGAGGCGACGCACGCGCGACGAGCGAAAGGCCGACCAGACGACGGTCGGTCAGGCGACCGCCTGTTTGACCGCGAGTTGGATCACCTGCCGCCGGAAGCGCGCTGGCGCGAATGGATGAACCGCGTCGAGGCGACGATTTTCGCGGCCAGCGAACCGGTCAGCCGCGAGACGCTGGCCCGCATCGTCGGAAAAAGCTGCAGCATCGACCTTTTGATCGACGACATCCGGGAGGAACTGCGTGGCCGGCCCTACGACCTGGTCGCCGTCGCCGGCGGTTTTCGGCACCTGACGCGGCCGGCCTATGCCGACGCCATCCGCAGTGCATTTGGCACGGCCGTCGGCGGCAATGAACGGGCGGCCGATCTGACGCAGTCGGAGGTGCTGGTGCTGATGTGCATCGCCTACTTCCAGCCGATCACGCGTGGAGAATTGTCGTCTTTCTTCGGCAAGGAGATCAGTCGCGACCTGATCGGCCATCTGCGCGGCGCCGGCCTGATCGCCTCCGGCCCGCGCAGCCCGACGCCGGGCGCGCCCTATACCTATGTCACGACGAAAGAATTCCTGCTCGAGTTCGGGTTCGACACACTGCGCGATCTGCCCGACGTCGAGGCGCTCGAGGATGCGGGGCTGCTGTCGAAGGAAAAGCTGCTCGCGGGCGACATCTTGCCGGCAGTCGAAACCGAAATGAGAGCCGACGACGAATTCAGCTGAGTGACATCAACCACGACCGGTTAACGCGCCACACGAGGTTTCGCATGAGAATCGATTACAAGGGCTACAGGATTCACACTTGGATCGACGACGATACCAACCATGCCCAGATGCTCAAGGGCAAGAAGGGACCGGCTCTATGTCGACATCGATCCCATTGAGGCCGGGCATGGGCGGCACCCGTCGAGCAAGCGCTTCATGGGCGATATAGTAAAGAAGTTCCAGTTCTCGGGCACCGAAACAGAGCAGCTTGTGCAGGTTGCCCAGATCTGGATCGACTCCTGCACACTTTGTCGCTCCGCCCAGTCCCATTGCCGCCGGCTTCAAATCAGGTACAAAAACAGACGCTGCCGACTTTACTTTTCGGCATCGCGCCGAGGCAAGGAATTAGGAAGTTCCTTTGGGAGTTTGTCTGTCGGGGGAGCCAACTGATACATCAAGGAATAGGCAAATACATAAAGAAACAGGAATGCTGAAAAAGCCAATGGTGCAGTGCCTGCTCGGCTCACCCTCAATTGCCTTCTCGTGAAATTGCCATGTGCAGTCGTCGCAACGCCATCGAGAATGATAACCACAAGCGCCAGGATAATCATGAGGTGTCCAACCGCATCGATCTTTCCGAATTCAGCAATTGCCGAGGTGAATATCGCCAACAGCACTATTGAAGCCAATATCTGGCTCGCTCTGCCGAACAGAACGAGGAAGGCTGCGACGAACTCCACGAATCCAGCCAAAATGATGTATTCATGATGGTCTATGCCGAGAGCTAGATAGCTATGCTTCTCCAGCAGCAGCATGGTCCAGGACCAATAGAGCCACTTCTCAACCGCAGCCCAAAGGAGCGTGGCCGATAGCGAGACGACAAGGATCATGTCAGCATGACGGTAGAAACGTTCCAGGCGGGCCGACTGGATGATCAGATAGACCGCGATGCCGAGGAACAACGGATAATCCATCATATGGAACACCCCATAATCATGGATGCCATAGGCGTACAATCCAATCAAACCTGCGCCAGAGATCAGGGTCGTTGGCCAGGTCAGGGTGCACAGGGCCAGGAAAAATTGCAGCCAGCCGATATAGGTGCTGCTGATCCTTAGCTCAGGCGTGAGGATAATTCCTCCAAGCAGCCACAGTGCCCAAAGAAATAGCCCTAGCCCGATGCGAAGGAGATCCGGCGATGCCCTCCGCCAATGTTCAAACTGACGCATGTAGTCGGCGTAGGCAGGCCAGGAGGCGAGCCAGGCATCGAACCAGAACATTACGATGACAAAGCACATCGAAAGCAGTACCGACCCGATGAACAGCGGGTTGATGAGCGACGAAAGCGGCTGAGGGGGCATGCCCAGGTCGTATGCAGAGAACCACTTCACATGGGCAAAGGCGGGATCGGTGCCTAGAGCTACTAAAAAAGCGACTGCGTACAAAAGTATAATCCTGGCTGCGCAGGATCCACATGCGGCGCCGGAAGGCAGGATTTTTCCCCTGCCCGGATAAATCCAATTGAGCATCGGAAAACCGAACCCATCGATCATATGTTGGACCTTTAGACTTGAACTCACTGCTGCTCCGATACCATTTTCTGGACCGCCGGAAGGTAGAATTTCCCGGCTTTCTCACGATCGCGGGCTGGTGGCGCCATCGGGATTGAGCAACGAGATCGGGCCTTGTGCCCGATCGCCCCATGCCGGCGCACCTCGTTGTAGTATCTGCGCTAATCCGCGTGAGGCCGACACCGCGCTTTTCAGGCAGGCCGTGCACTCACGGCTTCCCACGCGGCCACATTTCAAACAACGTGAAAACGCCGCCCAAACTGCTCGCAGGTGCCAGGTTCCAGGACGGCATCGAGGTCATCGAAATGAAGCCGCAAAGCGCCGCTTGATCAACCCAGTCTCCCAAATTCCGTCATAGCTCTGTCATGGATGCTCTCGACCATGTCGCCGATCACCTCCAAGATCCGACGCTTTTGCTCTTCGAATATCCCTGGCCATGCTGGATCGTGATCGACGACTTTATCGCATTCATTTAGGCAACGTGGCCGCCAGGAGTTTCGGCGGCTTGCCTGATTCGCACAGCTGCCGAAATACGCTCAGCCTTGCGCTGGCGATCGCGTGAGTTTGCCCGCGGGGGGTAAGTGTTCGACGGCTCGCCGGTCGCAATGACCGAGATCCGTTTCTGGTTGAGGTCGCTGAGGGTATCCGCGTTGTAAGGCCGAGGCGCTGAAAGCGGCGAATGTTAGGGTCCGATCTCATGCTGCGATTGTCGCTCTGTTGAAGGCGCCAGCATTTTGCCGCGGACGGACGCTTACATTGTCGATCAGCCGGGTTTGTCCAAGCCAGATGGCGGCGAGCAGTCGTGCGGGACGGTCGAGCGCCGCCATTGGCATTAGGTCCTCGTCGGCACGCAGTTCGAGATATTCCACGCGCTCAAAACCCGCAGCAAGTATGGTCTGGCGCGCGACGGCAAGAACGCGTGCAACGGGGTCTCCGTCTGTCAGTTGCTCGCTCGCTTCGTGAAGGATTTCGGCCAGTCGCGGTGCTGCCTGGCGCTCGGCTTCGCGTAGCCGCACATTGCGGGACGACATCGCCAGTCCATCGCTTTCGCGCACTGTCGGACAGGCGACGATCTCGATCGGAACGTCGAGGTCGCGCACGAGTTGGCGCACCACATGCAACTGCTGAAAGTCTTTCTCGCCGAAGAAAGCGAGGTCGGCGCCAGTCTGCAGGAAAAGCTTTGTCACGACTGTCGCCACACCATCGAAATGGCCCGGCCGGAATGCACCGCACAAGCCCTCGCTCACCCCGCTCACGGATACAGTCGTGGCAAAGCTCTTCGGATACATGTCCAGCGCATCCGGTGCATAGAGGACGATATGGGCTCCAACCGACGCCAGCTTCGCAGCATCGTCATGTTCAGTACGCGGATATGCTTGGAGATCGGCAAGGCTGTTGAACTGCTTCGGATTGACGAACAGCGTTACGATCACCCGGTCGGCCTTGGCGAGGGCTGCTCGCACCAAGCTGAGGTGTCCGTCGTGGAGGGCGCCCATGGTAGGAACCAGGGCAACCTTCAAGCCCTCTCGGCGCCACACGGCTACGATGCTGCGCAGTTCCGCAACTGTGCGAAGGATGGGAATGCTCACGCCGACGCTCCTCTTCTACCCGCCTCGGGCGCGCCGCCAACCACATGGCCAGCGGAAATCGGTGCTCGTGCCTCTTGCGCACTTTGCACTCGCCGCCTCGACTTCGCCCGTAGACGTGCCGGGCCATCTCAAGGTCCTTCCGCAACGTCAGGCAATGATGCATTTGCCACATTTTTGTGCAAGTGCGAAAGAGAAAATTGCAGCGCACAATAATTTGCCGACGATGTTCTCGCGTGGGTCCGACGTGAGTGTCCTCTAGTTAGTTCGCGGGTTTCGGCGCCGGTTGACGGGCGCTATTGCGCCCGATTTGGCACGCGGTGCGCTCAGACTTGGAGATCCCGTGTTTCACGTGTTCGGTTGATATTCCAAAGCCGGTCTGCTGTCCGGCGCGGGAAGCCGCTGCTGTTTGCCCAGCAGCGCTGGCCGAGGGCCGCTTGCGTCCCAGCACCAGGTTTGAAGCTCGCAGCTTGAAATCAGATGGTCGAATTCCGACCGCACGGCCCCCTTAGCATCGTACGGTACGACGAAAAGGGCCGTTCCCTGCCAGTCAGCGTCGGTCAGAAGACCAAACGCCATCGGCGCCGCCGGCAAGGCGTTGTAGCGCAACGTTTTCACAAATCGCCGATGCTCCCTGGTCAGGACCTCGATCAAATCCTTTTTGTCGTTGTGCTGAACAGAATCCAATTCTCCGTCACTTTCAGAAAGCCGATTTCGTCGATCGACATGATGCCGAACGGCTTCCGCATGACCGTTGCGTTAATGATCAGGTGCGAATTTTCGTGCAGTCGCAACAGGTCGAATTCCGCTGCAAAGAGCTTCGGCACCGCCTTGAACATTTTCTCATCCAAGAAGACCGGCGCGTCGGGCATATGGTGCCGAGGCAAGTCGTCAATCTCGGCGCGGTGCTCGAACTGGCGTCGATGGCTATTTGCGTGCGACCTTGCATCGCGTCGTGACGCCGCCGCCGGCGTCCAGGGCTTCCGTTCCGTTTTTCTTAGGCGCGGCGGGAATGCGACCATGCCGCTTCTGAGCCTGCCGAAAGAATGGCGGCCGAGGCCCGCGGACCGGCAAGTGGTCGGGCACCGTTGTTCCGACATGTCACCTGAAAAGCCGACTGCGTTCGTATGCCGATGTGGCACGCCGGTACCATGTCGTCTTCAAGTTTGCGGTCGGAGCACGAATCTTTGCCGTTTCGCGCTTTCTTTGGAATGTAATTCGTCGCCAAAGCCCTGAAATGAGCTCAGAAAGACAAAATCGTTCGGCGGTTTTCCTCCCATTCCGCTAAACGGTGTTCCCCTCTGAAGGTTTTGACCTTCCTTTGGCCGGGCCGCATTCGAGCCCGGCCTTTTTTGTTCGACGGTCTGCTTTGTTCAGATCTGCTGGAACCCGTTTCGCTAGGTCAGTCTTTCCGAAACAAGACGGTTTGCATTCGCAGCCGATGTTATTAACGCGTCATGCGAAATCTGGCGGTCGACCTAGGATTGCCAAGTCCGCTCGCTTCGTTAAATTGAGGCGCTAGAGCAGTCCGATCGGGAGGCCATTCTCGGAGCCCAAAGGATCACCTGTAACCTCTAGATATCCCGCCCAAACCCCCAATGGCCCAGCGTTACGACATAGAGAAGACGCCCGAAGGCACGTGGGACATTATCGACGTCTTCACGGGGCTGCCGGTCGTCGAGGTGGGCGTCCCCTTAATCGACATGCCTATCGAAGAGGCCGACGACTTGGTCGACCTTCTCAACTGCCGCGACAGGACACGGCGGGGCGATATTCAGCTCTCTCGTAAGGCGCAATTTCATCAACCATTCGGTAGTGCGTCAGCATCTGGTCGGCCTCAATGAAAAACGCCGAACGAAACGCTTGGTTCGCGTAGCGGAGGCGATCGAAGCTGTCACACGCGCCGCCAATACGGGGCGTATTATCGTACAGATCGGAAAGCTTGCTGTGTCATCCATGCCCAATTTCTAGAGGGCCGAAGCTTAAGAGAAAATCGCCGGCCGTCCGGCGCTCGCGGCCCAGTTCTCCGCCGCATGGGGTTGGTCCCGATGCGCGCGGCCTCAAGTCTTCGGAATGTCGAAGCCCGCAGCCTGCTTATCCAGATATTGGATGGTCGGGCTCAATGACGGGGAAGGTGAAGAATTGACTGATAGGGTTTGCGCGCTGAGCTTGTCGGCCGCTCTTTCGAAAGCGTCATTTGAGGCGCTTCCTCTCCCCCGTGCAACTTGAACATGCGCTAAGTATGTCTTGGGGAGAGTGAGGACGCTTGCAGATATTCGACAGGATCGACTCGCGGATTGACGCAGAAGATTTCGGGGCCGCAATCGAAGAGACGCGCGCCCTGCTGCTTCAGCTTGAACAAAGGTCTGACGCGCTCACACATGCGATCGACGACTTTCTGCTCGATCTGATGACGCTGGCGTTCATTGTTGAATCTTACGGACGCGGCTTTGAACTTTTGGCGCGAACGCTTGCCCGTAGAAGACTGGCAAAGGTCAGGCTTCTGTCGGGAGGGGTCGACTCCGCCAGGCAGAAATGACCCCTAAAGTCCGATGGCTGAAGCTTCGCCCCACTTTGCGCACAGTGACGAAGGTAATGGTACCGCCAAAAAAACAGGGCCATCGGAAAACCGAGGCCCTTTAGGTGTGAAGGTTGAAACCTCCAGAGGAACAGCTGACGCGATGGAAATGGGAGGAAACCATCGTGTGCACCAGCTGTAGCCCTAGTGGCTAAAAGTTGTGCAATGCGCAAACACATTTTGTGCAGTGCAGCTATGCAAGAACGGCGAGGCTCCCTACTTCCCCCAAATTTGCGCCTGGAATGTTCGCGCTGTCCCCCGTGTGCGTGCCCGGTGCAATGCGGCGGACACCTGAAAAGCGCGATCCCGGCAGGAAGGCTTTGCCTGGGTAGTTCGGAAGATTTGGCTGCAGAGGCGCCCACACGGTTCCCCTAGCAGACCTTGAAGTCGCCTTCCCCGGAACTAAAGCCGATCAGCCTGTCGGCATTGGGACACACCGGGCATATGAAATAAATCGGCTGCCCGTTCGCATGACCTCCCTCAACTTGAAAACCACGTCGTGTTGGCCGGTCTGAAAAAGCTCGTATCGGGCCTTTTTATTTTCGAAGTCGTCTTGCCTGTTCAAATCACGGCTAAGGGCTTTGATAGCTTCGCTAAGCTGCACGTCATCATGTTCGCAGCCGTCAATTCGGTGGCAAGCGTGTTGAGAAGCGTGGCATATCAGCCGCAATCTCCTATATACTTGGCGGATGGCAAGGGAGCCAACATGCGAATTTCGGACGATGACTATTACACCTTGGACCATTTCATCTCCGCAGTCCTAACAAGGGTGCGAGATGGCCACTGTTCTGCCGGCGAAGGTCGCTCGGCAATTATGCACACGTTGACAGCGTGGGATCGCGAGAACTGGCAAGAATTCGGGCCGTGGATGACGATGATGATGGAACAATGGAAATCCGACAATGCCAACCGGACCTAAAGGCTTCAAACTGGCGACTACCCGAGAGGGTTCAAGTCCTTCACGCGGCACAATCCACCCTACTTTTAGCTGTTGTGAATATCTGCGCTATGGGGCACGATTTCCCGTCGCAACCGGCGTGAGGCATTCCCGATGCTAAGTCTTGCTGTGAAGATTGACGCGTTGTTGCGGAAATTGGTTACGACAATCGGCCCCACCGTTTTTGCGTTAATCTGATTGTCGACCGGACCTAAAGGCCAAGAAGCGCCGAAAACAGTCAGGACGACGGGCCTGCGATGCGGTCGGGCAGACAAAGCCGTCCGACCAAATGGAAGAAGGTGCCGGTTCTAATGTGGCCCTTGGGCGAGGTGCTGACCTTCGGTCTCGGGTTGCCTTAAAAGAATCAGGCGGCCTTGCGTTCCTTCAACGCCTTCTCAAAGGCATCCTTGATCGGCTTGGATACGTCATCGCCAGCTCTCACCATCAATGCCTGGAGGGCCTTGGCCTGCTCGGAGGCCTTCTCGATCTGTTTGCGCAGGAATGCGGCCTGCAGTTCGAAGAACTCGGACGGCGACTTCACGGCAACCAGGGCCTCGAGGTGCGTGAAGCCGGCTTCGGCATTGGCTTGCAGAGCGGCAATCGTCTTCAGGAGCATCTCGTTGCTGGTGGTCTTGGCCATTTCAAAGGTGGAGTCGAAAGCCCTTTGAGTCGTTTCGACGTCCGAGCTCAATTTGGAAAATGCCTCCTTCGACCGCTCAAGGCCCTGTTCGGCGACAGCGCGGATTTGCTCGACAGACTTGGAGGAGTCGAAGGCAGGGGAGCCGGCGTTTTCGATCGTTTCGGTATTGCCGATGATCTTGGACATTTTTCCATCCTTTTCCAGGGGCGGCCTCAAAACAAAGCCGTCTCCACCATGTACGAAATCGCCGCAACGGATTTATGAAGCTGCCATGAATTTGCGCGAGCGGCTGTGCCTGGCGCTACACGAATACCCCCAAGAACATTCTCGAACGCTGGGCGTGGCTTGCCACACGTCTTCGCCGACGGCGGCTATGTTGGACCGAAGCTTGAGGGCCCGATGCAAAAGGTCGGCACGTTCACCGTGAAGATCGTCACGCGGACGGATAAAGCCAAGGGCTTCGAGGTCCTGCCGAGTGGCTGGGTCGTGGAGCGCGCATTTCGCATGGCTGGGGCGATGCCGCAGGCTGGCCAGGGACAGGGAGAAATCCATCGCTTCCACAGAAGCCTTGATGTAAGTCGCTCGCATTCGCCTGTGGGGCGAGACCTTATGGCAGCGTAGTGCCGTAAGATGAGATACTTTCGACCAACCCCTCCGGGATTGCGGAGCGGCAAGGAGGAGTGCCCCGCCAGCGTGGTGATTGTGGCAGCCTTGAGGTGTGGTGTTGCTCTCGGAACGTCTGGAGTACGACTGAGCTCGCCGAGCAGAATCGGCGGCAAGTTCCATCGTCCGGGGTTGCGGCGATGCCGCCCACGGCAGCACACCAGACGTCAAATTGAAGATAGGATAACGATCCTATCTCTTGCGCCTGCCAACAAAATAGAATATGACTATAGGTAGTCATAATGAGACGTCGACATGAGAGAGATTCAGTTGAAGGACGCGAAGGCCACCTTGTCCGCGGTGGTCGACCAGGCCGTTGCCGGAGAGCCTTCCGTGATCACCCGCCACGGCAAGCCGGAGGCCGTGCTTGTGTCTTTCGAAGAATGGGAGAGGGTTTCCAAGGTGCCCAGCTTTGCAGACCTCCTGCTAGCCTTCCCGGGCGACGGCGACGACATTCCGGAACGGAGGCGCAAGCCCGCCCGCGCTTTGCGTGAGGGCCTCTAGCCCGTGTATCTGCTGGACACGAATATCGTGTCGGCCGACGCGCCGACGAAACAGGAAGTCGGCTTGCAGCCGTTCGCCGACTGGCTGCGCAAGAACAATGACCATCTGTACATGTCGACGGTCACGGTCGCGGAGATCGAGGCGGGCATTGCCCGCGCCGTCAGGATCGGCGCGACGACGAAGACAGTACGGCTGCGCCGCTGGCTCGCCGCCGTCGAGCAGCTCTATGCTGGCCGCATCCTGCCGTTCGGCATCGACGAGGCCCGCCACGCCGGCGCCATCATTGACCGGGCGCGGGCGCATGATCCCGTCTTCGAAGACATCGCGATAGCCGCCACGGCGGCAGCGCGAGGCTACATGGTCCTGACGGCAAACGAGCGGCATTTTCAGCCGCTCGGGGTGCCGTGGGCGAACCCGCTCAAGGAACTCCCGGCTTAGTCCCCGCGCTCGAAACGAGCGACCGCGAAGCCGTTGGTCTCGAACCCGTATTGATCGCGGTCGTGGATGTAATCTGCCCACTGATCGCGGTTGTTCGCCCGCGCCGAAATTCGCACCGAGATACCTGTTTCTTGCGGCGCGCGGGTCGTTCCTTCCTCAAGTTGAGGTAGCCGAGATCGCCCGGCGTTGTAACTTGGCTCGTTTCGAACAACCTTCAGGTAACCGTTCAATGGCCAGAAAGCCCGTATAATCCCCTGATGACCCTGCCAGCTCGATGGAAATCAATCCATATTCCTGCCAGATACGACAACGGCCGATATCCGAACCGAGCCTGGCTGCTCTGCGATTTCACCGCGATCGTCGCATGCGGTCAAATATCGTATGTCGCCCAAAACCATCCCGAATCCAGATTAATGCGGCTCAAGCAGTGGCGGAGGAGCGGTAGCAGCTGGAACTTGGTTTGAAGGATGGGCCTAAGCCCGGTCCGGAAGCGTGGCTGACCAGTGCCTGCTCTCGATCAAGGTCCTTACGACCTTGGGGATCAGCTTGCGGACCACAGACACGGCTGGAGAGCGCTCATCTTTCGGGTTGACGGCAAGCACAACGGAACGGGTGATCACTGGATCGATGATCTTAACGGTGCGGACCTGGCCTTGAGACGCCTCTTTCTGAATGGCCGACGGGGTAAGGATGGAATACGCCTTTCCTTCCATGACCAGTCCAGCACACAACCGTGCTGGGCAACGACATCCGCCACCGACCGCCGGACATTGTTGCGCATGGGAACCGCCAGCGATAAAGGACAGCCAGGTTGAAACGGCCAGTATCTGACGCTGCTAAAGGCGCAGGGCTTGAGCACTCATGAGGCCCACCGCCTTCCACCGGATGCCCGCCAGGGAATCCTTCTTCGGCGCCTCGGCGATCATGGCTTCGGTGGTGACCAGCAGGCTGGCGACCGAGGTCGCATCCTGAAGACCCGTGCGCACAACCTTGACCAGGTCGACGATGTCCATGGCGATCATGTGGCCATGGGCGCCGGTCTGGGCGTTGTAGCCGAGGGTCGCATCCTTGTTGTCGAGGATCTTGCCGGCAACCATCGATGCTTCCGCACTGGCGTTGGCCGCGATCTGGCGGGCCGGAGCCTGCAGCGCACGACGGCGGCGCAATCCGGGATACACGGCGGCCATGGAGATTGCCTCAGAAGCGGCGCCCAATCGGAAACGTTAGCACCTCCGCGTTTTGTCGTGGCTGCTTGAACTCTTCGTCAGCAACCGCCTCAATTAACAGGTCCAAGACTTCGCGTCCCCTCCGGCTCATCGGGTCATCGCCACGAAGGTAGTCATACGCTCGATCTAAATGCACTCGGGCGGCGGAAAAATCGCTTGTCATAGAACCCTCTCAATAGGCGCCCGCATTTACGCGATGTACGAGGTGAGAGTCGCGCAATCGTCAAGATCCACAGACGGATTTGATTTAAATCGGGGATGACTGGGGAGTAGCCAAGACGCCCCCCCACGGTCACTGAACCGGCCGACATCAAGGCTGAGGTCTCGGCATTCCTCGCGCGCCTGGAGGCCGGAATCCCCTGAGATGATGCCGCCGTCGAGCCCGCGACGATCACTCGCTAGACTAGCGCTCGGTCGGATCATAAATGCCGAGCAACCCGTTCCGAGACCATCTCTTACCTCCGTCATTCGATGCAGACGCGGAACCGGCCCCGATCTTGCGGCGTAGAGCCAGAATGCGGCCGCCAGGCCCCAGGTTGGTTGGCTCCAATCACGCCAGGACGATGATGGGCCACACCGGTGCCGCAGGCGACCTCATCGGCGACACGCTGGTACTTTCATGGCAGCGGAGCGAGGAAACAGGATGCCGCGAAGTCCGGCGGTGATGACCAGATCCGCAAGTTTCCAGGATGACGGAACGTTCTTATCGATGCGGACAATCTGGTCCCAGAAACAATCCCATTCCGTCCAGGCGTCTGGATCGAATGCCTGCGAGAGGTCTGCATGCGTGTTTCAGAAATTCGTGGACACCCATTCCGCTAATTCGCGGTTCCGACGAAAGCCGAACAGTGTTCGTTCCACATGCGCCTCGTCAATCTCGTCGGGAATGGATCGGCCATGCTTGCCTATGGCCAGGCCAACGAAATCGGGACCTTCCGAGTCGATGTGCTAGTCATCTGAATCTAAAATTCGCTGCATAATGTTTGTTCGGCCTTTTGACAGAAGCGCTTGACTGATGAGAGGATGTCGTCGGCGGATTTGACCCAGCGATAGGGCTTTGGGTTCTCATTGTGCCGCTCAATGAAGGTGCGGATGTCGGCTTCGAGTTTGCTGATCGAGGTGTGGACGCCGCGGCGCAGCTGCTTGCGGGTGAGCTCGGCAAACCAGCGTTCGACCTGGTTGATCCAGGATGCCGATGTCGGCGTGAAGTGGACATGGTAGCGCGGCCGTCGCGCCAGCCATGACCTGACCAGCGCGGTTTTATGAGTCGCGTAGTTATCCATCACGATGTGGACGTCGAGGTTCGGCGGAATACTGGCATCGACCTGCTTCAGGAAGTCCAGGAACTCGGTGGCCCGGTGCCGTTTGTAGCACTTGCCAATAACGAAGCCGGAGGCGACGTCGAGCGCTGCAAACAGCGAGGTCGTGCCGTGCCGGACATAGCTATGTGTCCGGCGCTCGGAAATGCCCGGCATCATCGGCAGGACGGGTTGCTCACGGTCGAGCGCCTGAATCTGGCTCACATGGGGATTTGCGGGTCAAGATGTTCGGATCAGGATTCGATGGTAAATCTCCGCTCGTTACTGCGTATCCAAGGTCTGAGCCCGTTTGCGTGACCCGGCCCGTTTCCGATGCCGCTTCAAACTCACATCCGGTCGCCGCTCTCATCGGCCGCACCAATATCCCGCTTGCGTCGGGCAAAGGCTCAGGAGGGCGGGACCATTCTTTTCTTCGGCTTTTTAAGCCAAGCCAAATTGCCGGTCCGCTCACCTGGATCCGCCGGAGCTGATCAAGCTCCGGAAGATTGAAAGGGGGAAGCGTTTGTTTTCAGGCCGTTACCTCGGCTC
The DNA here is from genome assembly GCF_025753855.1 of Mesorhizobium sp. ZC-5. Classification (GTDB taxonomy): domain Bacteria; phylum Pseudomonadota; class Alphaproteobacteria; order Rhizobiales; family Rhizobiaceae; genus Neomesorhizobium. Next base: position 124,497 of record NZ_JAOWPT010000007.1, on the reverse strand, counting down.
CTTCCGGCACAACCCCGGCGGTCACATATTTCCAGAAGGCGATCAGCAACTTTCGCGCCAAGGCAACGATCAGCACTTTCCGAACTCGGCCACCATTGAGCTGTACACGCTGATGAAACCACAGGGTCAGCATCGAACGGGGCTGATGCCTTACCCACAACCAAGCGAGCTGGATCATGGTCGTTCGCAGCCGGGGGTTTCCGGCTTTGGAGACACCTTGTTCGTGCGCGACGGATCCGCTCCGCCAGGGCGTCGGCGCCAATCCGGCATAAGCGGCAACCTGCCGTCGGTTGGAAAAGCTTCGGAACAATCCCTCCGACCACAGGACGCCGGCGAATTCCGGGCCAATCCCCTTCAAATTCTTTAACATTGCTCCTGGCGCTGGCGTGCCTTCGTGCGACGGGCTGAGCACAGCATCCCGTTCAGCCTCTACGGACTTGATCTGCTGAAGTGTGAGTTCGAGACGATCAAGTTCGCGCCCGATCTGTGCCTTCAAATGCTCAGGCAGCGGACGACCGTCGCCGGTCCTGAGTTCCTCAAGCCGTTCCCGTCTTTTGCGCGATAACGGCTCATAGTCTGAGATGCCCTGGGCGAAGAGCAGCCCCTTGATCCGATTGACGTGCTCGACCCGTTCCGCTGTCACCCGGCGGCGATCCTCCTCTTGTGGGGTCGGTGCTCGAACCATGGCGCACACCCGCGGCTCGCCTCGCTTGTACGCCAGCAACGCACGCACCAGAGCTTCCCCGTCGATCTTGTCAGTCTTCGCCCGTCGACGTCGGCGCGACGTCGCAATTGAAGCGGGGTCCACGACGTGGCTTTCGGCCCGTCCGTCCTGCAGCAAGCGGTGGATCCAAAAGCCGTCGAGGCCCGCCTCTTGAATCACGATGATTGGAACGACCTGCCCAATGCGGACCTGCACCTTGTCCTTGAGCTGAGAGAACCGTGCCCATGGTTTAGCAACCTCACTCTGCCAGAGCGTCGGTCGCTATCCACTCCCCATGGGATCTCTTCTCGTCGACGCTGAGCACGAGCGCCCTATTGGGTGGCGACAGGTAGAGCCCCAACGATGTCGCGCACCTTGTCGACGAACAGGGGATCACTCGACAACTTGAACGTCTCCGAGCGGTGCGGTTGCAGCCCGAAGGCGGTCCAGATCCTGCGGATCGTCGTGTGCGAGAAGCCGGTCGCACCGGCCATCGATCGGATCGACCAATGGGTCGCATCGCTGGGCGTGGAGCGCAACGTCCGCTCGATCACGGCGGCGACCTGATCGTCATCGATCGTACGGGGCCTGCCTGGCCGGGCTTCGTCCAGCAGACCCTCCACGCGATCCTTGAGGAAGCGGCGCCTCCACTTGCCGACCGTATGCTCATGCACCCCCAGCTCAGCTGCGACGGTCTTGCTGGCAATGCCGTCGGCGCAACGAAGAATGATCCGGCACCGCTCGGACATGGATCGCGCTACACGCTGCCGACGCACCTGTCGTTCCAGATATTCGCGCTCTTCCAGCCCCAGAACCAGAGGCGCCGTCGGTCGGCCTGTCGCGTTCGCCATCGCTGCACCCTCCATCAAATAGGCGAACAGCTTACAATGTAACGAACTTTAGTTCCAGATGACTAGGCTGTGGCGTGCTTTGATCAGACCGGGTCGGGACCTTCCGATGCGAGCAGCAGTGCAACTTCGACGCGGTTTCGGCCTTTGTGCTTGGCCTTGTAAAGGGCGGTGTCGGCGGCGAGAAGCAGGCCTTCCGGCATCCTGATCGTCCCGCCCGATCGTGACAGTGCGGTCGCTGAACCGATGCTGACGGTGACGTGTCCGCCGCCTTCCGGGTTGTCGTCATGAGGCAGGCCGAGGTTTTCGATTGCGATCCTCAGCCGCTCCGCTATTTCGAGCGCTCCCTCGCTGTCGGTATCAGGCAAGATGACGGCGAGTTCTTCCCCGCCGTATCGCGATGCCAGATCCCCAGGACGATGAAGCACGTCTTTCATAGCGGCAGCGACGGCACGAAGACAATCATCGCCTACCTGATGACCGTATTTGTCATTAAAGCCTTTGAAACGATCGATATCGAGCAACAGCAAGGACATCTGTCCAGCGCTGCCAACGGTGCGCCGCCATTCCCTGTCCAGGGTCTCATCGAAGGCTCGGCGGTTGCCGAGGCCGGTCAGCCCGTCCGTCATCGCAAGCGAGCGGAGTTGTTCTTCGAGCCGTTTGCGTTCTGTAATATCTCTCATGATCAGCACGAAGTCGCCAGGAACGCCAGTTAGCGGATCACGCACGATGCGCGCCTTGGTCTCCACCCAGACGGTTTTCCCATCCTTCCGTCGAATCTCGATCGCAAGCGGCTCGCCTTCATCTGCCCCGGCAAGCAAGAGCGCGGCTGCCGCGGCGATGTTTTGAAGATGCTCGGGCGGAACGAACACCTCCGGACCATGCCCCACCATCTCCTCCGGCAGCCATCCCAGAAGTCGGGTGCATGACGGTGAAACGTAGCGTGCCTTCGTGTCCGGTCCGAGTTGCATGATGACGTCACCGCTGTTCTCAGTGAGCATCCGGAAATTCGTCTCCTCCGGGAGAATGTCCGAAGGGATAGCACGGCCGGCCGGCGATTGCCCGGACCCGGTGCGACCAAAAGCCTTGCGAATAAGCTGTGACGCGGATGGCAGGCGCATATTTATCTCCTCTTCGGACACTTTTGTGGGGGGCGCCGCAGCATTCTTTATCGGTTGTTCAAGCCACCCCAGGGAGGGTTTCTGTCAGGCGCTCCGATCGATTGGGTTCGCTTCGCCCGCCATCCAAGCCTCCTCAGCAGGCGGTCGCCCGAACCGCTTCAAAAGCCCTTTCGCGATCTGACGCGGCACCGCTTGCGAAAACAGATATCCCTGACCAAGCTGACACCCGATCTCCGCAAGTAAGACGGCCTGGGTTTCGTTCTCGATGCCTTCGGCGATGACCTGGATATTGAGCTTGCGAGCGATGCCGACCAAGCCCTCGACGATCGCCAGGCTCGGATCTCCCTGGACAAGGCGATCAATGAACGATTTGTCGATCTTGATGATATCGACCGGCACCGTCAGCAAATGCGTGAGCGAAGCGAAACCGGTTCCGAAATCATCGAGTGCGACACGCAGGCCATGGGCTCGCAACGCCTTGATCTCCCGAGCGACGACCGGATCGCGCTGGCCGAGATAGACCGACTCCGTGACCTCCAAAATGATGTGCTTCAACGGAACGTTCTCGCGGCCGAAGGCGGCTTGAAGACGCGCGTAAAGCGTGCCGCTATGAAAATCGGCTGAGGTAATGTTGATGCCGACATGCTGCAACGGAATACCTTGATCCAGCCACGCGCGCGCATCCGTTGCGACGATCGCCATCATGCGTTCCGTAAGATTCGAGGCGACGCTGACATCGGACGTCGCCTGGTGAAAAGCAGCGGCGGAAACGACCTCGCCATCCGGCTTGCGAAGGCGGCATAGGGCCTCCATGCCGACGATCGCGCGGGTGTCGAGCCGCAGGATCGGCTGATAGAACGCGTCGATCCGGCCTTCGCGCAATGCCACGTCAACATCGCGGATCACCTCGATCCGGGTCTTGATTGCGCTGCCGATTCCCGGCGAGTACAGCACGAAGCCGCCTCGCGAAGTTTCCTTGGCGTGGTAGAGCGCGAAATCAGCGTTTTGGCGCACGCTTTTCGCATCGACGTCCCCCGCTGACAACACTGCGCCGCCGATGGTAGCCCGTGCCAGGATCATGTGCCCGTCGCAGTCGGCGGGCACAGCGAGAGTGTCGAGAATATGACGCGCCGTGCTCTCAATGCCGGCGGGCGCTACGGCTCGCTGAAGGATTACGACGAACTCGTCGCCGCCCATGCGGAACAAACGGTCAGGCGCTACGCTTTCGGCGACACGTGAAGCCACGGCCTGTAGCAAAGCATCGCCAGCCGCATGGCCGAAGGTGTCGTTGATGGGTTTGAGGTTGTCGAGGTCGATGATCAGGACCGCCCAGGCGCCCGGTTGGACACAGGACAGCCGCTCAAGGGCGACGTCCAAGCTGGCCCGGTTCGGCAGGTTGGTGAGGGCATCAACATAGGCGCCGTGCTCTCGCTCGATGACCCGCTTGTGACGCTCAAGCGCGATGGCGCACAGGGAGGTAGACGAGGCGACGATCTTTTCCTCACGAGGCGTGGGGGCCGCGCTTCTCCGTAAAGTACAGGGCAAAGGTGCCGAGCACGGCGCCCTCTGCGTCGCAGATCGGGCTCGACCAGCAGGCCTTCAGGCCCAGTGCCAGGACAGGCTCCTTGAAGCTGACCCAGCCCGGGTCGGTCGCGATGTCCTTCGCAGCCACCGCCTTTCCGAAATAGGCCGCACTGCCGCAGGAGCCCACAAGCGGGCCAATCATCAGGCCCTCGAGAAGAGCCACATATTCATTCGGGAAGCTGGACCCTGGGAGAGGATGCAACAGGCCGTTACCGTCAACGCGCAGAACGGAACATCTGACGCCCGGCAACAGTTTCTCGATCTGCTGGGAAAGACGGTCCGTCGTCGCTTCGAGCGTTTCGCCCCGGGCGATCATTTCGAGAATAGTGTTCTGGAGATGCAGCACGTTAACCCGCCAATCCGCGTTCCTGAATACCCTGCTGGCATTCCTGGTGAAATCCCTTTGAGGAGTCGCAGTGTACGAGATGATAATGTCGCGCAATTCTTTATAAGTTGGACGAACCCGTTTCCGCGGGAGGATCCACCACAGCGACGGGCGGCGAGTGAAGGCGGTCTCAGTGTTCCCGTGCGTCCGCCACGCGCCTTGAGCGCCATACGTTAGCGATCGCTGGTGCTCCAGATATTGGAAGGTCGGCCATCACTGAAGGAGAGACCATGGTTGCAGACCGCATCTGGCTTCCCCTCCAACCAGTCGCACTAGCTCCAAGCATTGAGAGCGGTGAAGCTTCCCCTAACGCGCACCTTTCCTCGTTACTCCGGCGATGCATTCCTCAAGGCACTCAAGGCGGAACTTCGCATTGCGAAGCTCAAGTCCGACATCCAAACGTCGATGGCGTCCTTGAGGTGTGACCGCAATGAGGTCGCGCTCCAGTTCCGCAATGCGCCCGTACCTGACGAGCGTCGTCCTCACGCGACGCCTTCATCCATCCACGCCCGCGCATCATTGTCGAAGCCGGAGGTCCCCATCGCGTTGCGCGAATTAGGTCCGTCGCGGACCAAATCGGGGGGATCGCGCTCCTTTAGCAGCCTAGCAACAATCCCGGCGCAATTACTTTTCGTCACCCGTCGATCTTGGCCCGTGGGAACGCCCTCTTTGCGCGAAAATGATAGAGCTAGAATTTTATTGTATTTGGTTGATCCGATTTTACAGAACAATCATCCATGTCGTAGCCAAACTTGTTTCTTGGTGAAACCTGTGGCTCGTCTTCTCGTTGTCGGAAGTGCAGTGCTTTGAATCTGTAATTGCCGTATATAAAAGGGAGGCATCAAATGACAAGAATATTCAAATGTCTCGCTGGCAGCCTTGCCAGCGGAGCGGTTCTCGCAATTCTTTGCATGCCAGCCAATGCCGCTGGAATTAGTATAGGTGGCATTGGCGGCGTATCCGTCGGGGGGCGGAAGCGCTGGCGCCAACGTCGGCGGGTCCGGTGCACCAGCAAACGGTAGTGCTAATGCCTCAATCGGTGCCGACAGCGCCAACGCGACTGCCTCAATCGGCAGCTCCGGCGTGGCGCCTGCTGTCGGAGGAACGAACGGTGTTGCCAATGTAACTCTGGGGACCGACAACGCCACCGCAGCGGTCGGAACCGGAACCGGGACCGGCCTCGGTGTCGGGGCCACTCCGTCGACCATCGGGACTCCCAGCAATCCCAATCCGCCTGGCATCTCTGCCAACATATCGAGCGGCCAACTGGCGCGGATGAAGAAGCGCTGCGTCGATGTCATCAACAACGAAGGCACCTATGATAACGACCTGCGTCAACTCTGCCTGCAAGTCGCTCGGCGCTGAAGAGAAGATCTGAAAACCTTCTGGAGCTGCTGACACTCCAGCTTCGAAGGAGGAGGCCCGCCGCGTCGAAAGCCGCGGAATCCATCTCGAGCGGGCCGACTGGATCATGGCGACCGGGCGGGGTCCCTCTGCTCGGCAGGCATGATCGCGGCGTCCGCCACAAGAGCGATATGACGATCGGCGCTGGGGGAAATTTACTTTTACCGAATTGTTCGGTAGGGGATCAACACGCAGCGACTACTCTAGAGCGGGGGGTGAAAGAGTGATGCAGCGTCTGTCTGCCGCAAGGCTCGGGGACCTTCTGGCGGGCGACCTGCGGGCTTTTGGCGGGCCCTCGACGATCGAACCACTTGCCGGCCGCATTAGAGCGGAGCAGGTCAGTATCGTGCTTCGCAACACCCTTCTTGGCATGGTTGCCAATATACTCAATGCAGCCACTCTTGTTATGGCGGTTTGGGGCTCGCCCGACCAGACGAAAGCCATCGTCTGGTCGAGTGGGATCATCGTCGCCGCTGGTTTCGTGGGCTTGAGAGCGAGATCATCGTTTCGGTCAGTCAAACCAAGGTCGGTGTCTCGTCGGACTACGCAAAACCTGGTGCGGAACGCCTTCCTGTTCGGTACTTGGTGGGGCGCACTTCCCATTCTGTTCTTCGGTGGGGCAACAACTGCCGCCCAAGTCGTCATCACCTGCCTGAGCGCGGGGATGATCGCAGGCGGTGCCGCTTCCTTTTGCACGATTCCTATTGCGGCCATCGCGTATACGCTACCGATCTTCGTCGGTTCGGCGGTTGCCATTGTGCGGGTGGGAGACGCCGTCAATCTGCCCGTCGCAATCCTGATAGTGAGCTACGCCATCACGCTGTTTCGTGCAGTGCTTGCTCACGCGTCCGAATTTACCCAACGCTTCATTCTACAAGCGGAAAGCGAAAATGCCATTCGCAGGGATGTTCTAACCAGTTTGCCAAACCGGTTCAGCTTCAACGAGCGGCTTGAGACCGCGTTGGTGGACGCAAAGCAGTTCGACCAGCACTTTGCGTTACTTTTATTCGACCTTAACAATTTCGACGAGGTGAATGATCACTTTGGTCGAGCAATGGCGGATGCCCTTTTGGTCGAAGTGGCTGCGAGACTTCGCAAATCGACGCGCGAGTGCGATGGCATTGCCAGGTTGGAGGGCGGCGAATTTGCAATAATCGCTGCACGCGATATCAGGCCAGATCAAATCAGGTCCTTGGCCAAACAGATCATAGATGTCATGCGCGCGCCGTTCTTGATCGAAGGGCGCGAAATATATTGCAGGGCCTCTATCGGCATCGCTCTGGCGCCCACTGACGGTTTGGATGCCAACCAGCTCCTGCGGTGCGTCGATACCGCGCTATACAGGGCCAAGACGCGGGGGGCGAGCTCCATCCAGTTTTTCAGCGCAAATGACGATGAGGCTGCTGCAAGGCGCCATGCCCTTGAACGCGATCTGGCATCCGCGCTCGCCAACGACCAGCTCTGGCTCGCATTTCAACCCTTTCTCAACCTCGGGAGCGATCGCATCTGTGGTTTTGAAGCGCTTCTGCGGTGGCAGCATCCGACCCTTGGCGCGATCCCTCCAGCGGAGTTCATTCCTATCGCTGAAGAAACCGGATTGATTCACGGCATCGGACATTGGGCCGCCAAGACGGCTTGCTTGGCCGCGGCACAATGGCCGCGCGACTTGCGGGTCTCCGTCAATTTGTCGGCAGTGCAGCTTAAGGACAAGGCCTTGCTGGATGGAATTGCAATGGCCTTGGCTGAAGCCGGTTTGGAGCCCCGAAGACTGGAGGTCGAGATTACGGAGTCGGTGCTGATTTCGGATTTTGAAGGCGCCATTTCATTGTTACAATCGTGGAGTTTTCTATCCATCACAGTTGCCCTTGACGATTTTGGCACTGGCCTTTCATCACTCACGTATCTTCGTAAATTGCCTCTTTCGCGGCTCAAGATCGACCGATCTTTTGTCCAGGATATGCTCACCGATGCGGACTGCGCCGCGATTGTGAGATCACTGATTGAATTGGCGCACGAGCTTCGAATTAAGGTAACGGCCGAAGGCGTCGAAACTCCCGAACAGCTCGACTATCTTCGCCGCGTCGGATGTGACGAAGCTCAAGGCTATTTAATCGGGAAACCTATCCGGATTGACGACATTCATGGCACTGCTGCGGAGTCGTTTGGTCAGCAGCTAAATACATGAATGGCACGACCCGCACTTTACCGGTGATGGTCTGGTTTTATCTCGTATGCCAACGGTGACGAGGCGAGGCGGACGCCATCCGGCAACATTTTTCTTGAGGCAATGGGTCTGCTTTCATCTTGATGGCAGACGATGCCACTCCGCGAACTCATCGGAATTTCCGACAGTTTTCTTGGCCATGGCAGGCGTCGGTTCCCGGGCAGCATCGTCGGATCTGTCCTTCAGGAAGTCCCAAGGCACAGAACTGTTTTCGATCTCCTCGATAACAGATTCAGTGGCGAATGATGCAGCAAGGTCGACAGCTTTGCGGCGCCGTGCGATCCGAATTGCCGACGAAAGAGCTTGGGCGGTTGTCCTGTAGCGGACCGGGCTCTTGCCGGAAATTGGGCGGATGGGGAGCAGGACGTTGAGAACCTGTCTGATCGGATTCATGGAAGCTCTCTTCTGACTGTCGGCGGCAACCATATAACCAGGCAGCAACGAATGACAACTGCACGACGTGATTCCATCCTTCGTGCGCGACCACAGGTGAGGCCACGTGACGACACTGACAAAACATCTCGGCACCGTGATCGTGACGACGGACGGCACCGGCCTGTCGGCTCCAGGGCGTATCAGGACTTTTCCGACGACGCTGATGGCGACGGTGGACCCCGGCGGCATAGAGCGCAACGAGGACGGGTGTCGCGCACGCCCTGGGATGTGTTCAGTACCACTGGAGTGAAAGCTGACCATCCGATCACGATGATCTTCAAGCCTTCGTCAATGCCGACGATGAGAATGACGATCGGCATCCAGCAGAGGGTTGGGACCTGGCTGAGGGCTAGGAACAGCGGGTCAAGGTGACGAAGCAGAACAAGGCTCAGGCCGAGGCGCAGATCCTCGATCTGGCTGAGCAGACCGGCACCGAGCTGATTGTGCTCGCCGCTACATGCAGGTCCTCTCCGACGAGATGTGCAACAAGATGTCCGGCCGCATCATCAACATCCACCATTCTTTCCTGCCAAGTTTCAAGGGCGCCAATCCCTACAAGCAGGCCCATGAGCGCGGCGTCAAGCTGATCGGGGCAACAGCACACTACGTCACCGCCGATCTCGACGAATGCCCGATTATCGAGCAGGACACGGTGCGCGTCACCCATGCGCAGTCAGCCGAGGACTACGTCTCGATGGGCCGCGACGTCGAAAGCCAAGTGCTGGCACGCGCCATACATGCGCATATACACCACCGCACTTTCATCAACGGCAGACGAACCGTCGTCTCCCCGGCAAGCCCGGGAAGCTACGCTTCTGAGCGCATGGGCTAAGCGATGACAAATACCATCGACGGCAAGCAGGTGGCGGCAACTGTTATTGAGGTGCTGAAGCAGGCGAGAGTATGAAAACAAGGCTTGCGATGTCGGTCCAGCCTACCAATGTCGGTCCGGAGCATTCCCCGGTGAGGCAATACGAATCTCATTCTGATCGATCGCCGCGCCGCAACCGACGTTTTGGAAGCTGGCGCACAACACCAAGTCCCCGATCGCCGAAGCCGCCGTGCGCCAGATCGCCACGCTCTACGCCCGTCGATGCGACGGTCCGCGGCATGACGCCATAAGCTCGGCTCACCGCCTGACAGCAGGTAATGCCCCCCGATCATCGCCGCCTTTCCGTGGTTTGAAGCAATTGTCGATGATCTCCTCGGGCTCAAAGCTGGCCGAAGACATCGGCTATGGTCTTGCCCATTGGGAGGGCTAACTCGCTTCCTCGGCGACGGCCGGCTCGAGCTCGACAACAACCCAGTCGAAAACGCCACATTTAACGATGCGCGCCGGATTCAGTTCGGCTGGAACGCCGTGGCTGCGCATGCCGGCTCGGCAAAACCAGGAGCGATCTTGACGCGCTGCTATAAAAACCACGGTTTGCCGACGATGTCCTGCCGCACACCGGTCGCAACCTGTTTGCGGCCAACTGTCGTTCGGCACATCCCACCTACACAGCTTCTCCGCGCCAGCGTTTCACAGCCGAAAAGCCCGCTACTCTTGAGGGCAAGAGTGGCGGGCTTTTATTGCAGAGCTACACGAACTGGATACGCGCTCCCAATCACATTAGCTGCAGATAATTAAGGCTGCATAAAAATGCAAAATTTGGGCATCTAAATCGATCCGATCGCAATATGACGCGCGCCCGAACGTTCCGGACCTAAATTGCCGCTGCGGTCAAACCATAGAGCGCGTCAGTTATCAGAAAATCTCTGCTTGACGTAACGTAAGGTCCCGTGTTGTTCGCGGTGCAGGGAGTGACTTCCAGTCTCGGTCCAGGGCGACGAAAATGAGGGGCAGCGATGGTGGCTGGCGAACCTAATGACGTGCGCGTCAAACGCGCCGGTGGGGGATGGGTCGTTCATATTGTTGAGGACGGCAAACTGACAGTTCTTCGGTTCAAGACACAGTCTCCGGCCGAAAATTCCGCCGATGACCAACGAGCCAGGCTCGGCCTTGCTAGCAAGCCACCAATCGACGAACGCTGATGTCTGCACCGGATTTGGGGGAGACGTTGGATGGCTAGCTGGCGCCGGCGGAAAAAACACATCGCCGAAAGGCCATTTACAGTGCTGCTTGCGGCTGATGACACGGCGGCCGAGATCATGAAATGCCAGGTAGTCAAGGACCTGGTCCACGGCGCTCGAAAAAGCAGCTTGAATTTGCAAGCCGCCACCGCAACCGACTTCAGACAGAGGTTGAGCCGCGTGGCTGTTGGCTCAACCGTGGAGATGCGGATATTGCCCGATCTCACGAAAGCCCGCTGTTGCGAAAGGTGGGGCGGGCCTCTCTCGAAGCTGGAGTGTAATTGATCCGTGAGACTTATGTCCTCTCTTAAGAGCTGGGCGAGTTGCAACGGGGAGAGGCTCGCATATATCTAGTGGGCAAGTCACGCCCCCCGAGACTGTTCGAACGAATGGACGAAATGCTGATGGCAATGGGGCGCTAGATTGCGAGACTTGAAGGACTATCGGGAGAGCGAACGCTGGGGCCGCCGATGTTTTGAACGGAGCCCTAATCGCAGCCGGGATTCATACCGGATTCCGGACAAGGGCCTACGTCGATGACTATGGCTATGATGACCGGAACGTCAGCTTCAACATCTCGGAACCGCTTCTCGAGGGTCTGGACTGCGAAGGTTCGCCCGAATGGGCCTTACGCTCAAGATCGCCGTCGCCAACGTCGGGGGTAGGCACCAAGCCAATCATCGGCGTTTGCAAAGTTGTCGAAGTTGACAAAGTTGCTCTCCTGCACCATCTTCGATGTAGGAGATCGATATGGCACACAACACGCAACCCAAACCCCCGTTGGCGAAGAGGTCACGTAGGAAGACGCCTGGAAGGACCGTCGCAATGATGACCGTAGAAGGCGATCCTGTAGCATTCTTGCAGGGTTTTGAACTTCCCGCCGGAACGGAGATCGCAATCGTGTCGAAAAATAGTGAGTTGGTTCGAAAAATCCAACGCGCTAGCTCAACGCGATTTGGCACTGTTCGCGAGGTCGTCGCTCGTCATGTCCGCAAAGTCAGAACTCCAGTTGTCAACAGCGATGCATTCAAGCCGGATGCGCGATCTCAGGCCCTTCTGGACGGGGTTCGCATCGCTCAGGAAGATTTGCATCAGGCGGGTGGCGCCTATGATCTGGAGCAGGTCAGGACGTTAATGCAAGGCGTATCGCGCCAGGCGATAGACAAACGGGTGCAGGAAGGCAGTCTGCTTGCCGTCCCCGGTCCCAGCAATCGAAGAAGTTACCCCACGCTCCAGTTCACCCGGGATGGCGCTGTTGTCGCGGGCCTGAAGACAGTGCGTGACGCTTTGCCGACGAGCAATCCCTGGACGGTGCTGAACTTCCTCGCCCAACCAGATGACAGGCTGAGCGGACGTAGACCCATCGACGTCCTTAAGGCAGGCGACATCGACATGGTCGTCAACGCCGCGCGGAGAATGGGCACACAGGGAGCGTGAGCGGGCCGCTACCGCCCCCAGATTTGGTTAGGCGAACTCCTGAGTTGGTGGTGTTGCCGGCGGGGACGAATGTCTATCGCTTCTACACCGCCAGATACGAGCCGATATATTTCGACAGGTCTCGCGATGGTAGATTAAACGCGCCGGATGCGACATACGGAGTTTTGTATGTCGCCAAGAGATCGGAAGGAGCATTTGCCGAAACCTTCCTAAGAAGCCCGGGACGTTCGCTAATTGATACCGACCTCCTTGCAAGGAAGGCCTACGTTCGGCTGCAACTGAGGTCGGATCTGTCATTGATCAAGCTTGCTGGTCCGGGACTCGCCGTGCTCGGCGCTACCGCAGAGATCGTCCATTCGGGTTTGCCATACGACACATCTCAGATTTGGTCGCAGGCGCTATCACGACACCCGGTCAATGGCGACGGTATTGCCTATAATGCGCGGCATGACGACGAAGAGCTTTGCTACGCGTTATTCGATCGATGCGCCGATGCACTGGTCGAGGCAGAAAGGGTCTCAGAGCTAGACCAGGATTGGTTTTGGCGTTTGGCCAGCCGATACAACGTCGGACTCGCTCCGCACTAGTGGAACCAACGCCGAGCGTGCCGCTTAGCTCAAACACATCCCCATCACACATTCCCATGCCTTAAATGGTTACATGCCGTTGATGACCATGTCTCGGATGTTTTTGCACTCTTGAATGGTTCTCTCAGGGTCTGTTCTGACACGAAGTTCAAGCCGCCTGCCGTCGCGCTCGGAAATGACGGGGGCCGTTTGGTCCTTCCTTCCATGTGATCTTGGGGTCCACGATAAACCGGCAAGGAAACACCTATATGGCGACTTGAACGGTAAAGTGGTTCAACGCGACCAAGGGTTTTAGCTTCATCCAGCCCGACGGTGGTGGACAGGAGTTTTTGTCCATATTTCTGCTGTCGAGCGCGCGGGCTTGTTGACACTCGTTGACGGCCAGAAGGTCCACTATGAGATAGAAAAGGATCGGCGGACCGGCAAATCGTCGGCCGGCAACCTGAGCAAGGCTGGCTAAACCAGCCATGTGATTTCGGCAAGCGCATCAAGCACACAAACTTCAGTGCACCAAGATGATCAAGTCTGGTGGCCTATCGGCATGTCGTTGAAGTGTCACATTTGCTGACCTATATGCGCGCTGCGTCGGATGTTTCCTCCCATTCGTCCGACGCGTTCCCCTCTGGAGGTTTTAACCTTCATACTTGGCCGGACCTTTGGTCCGGTCTTTTTCTTGCGCGCGAGAAACGGGTAAACTGAGCCAACGTCCGGCCGCTGGTTGCGCGATCTCGATGCCCAGAATCGTGCAATATCGCTTTGCCACTTCACCGGGTGAAATGAGAACCTTGGTGAGAGCTGTCAAGTCGATGGCTTATCTTCGCCAGCCCGGCAGGCGGAAGACTGATGCCGTCTTCTCGACCTGTCATTCTTGCCGGTCATTCGAAGGGCAATGGCAAGTCGCCGCCTCAATCTCAAGACAAGTTGCCTGTCCAATTTCAGCAGGCCGCTACCTGAATTCGGATGGGCACCGGTCTTGTTGCGCAAGAAAGCACAGCGAATTCTGACGCGTCCGGAGGGTGAAGCGGCGCTTGGTCCCAGGCTCGGGCTTTCCTGAAGCCCTAGCCTTCCTTTCTGGGTGCCAGCCTTGAGGCGGCCGCTGCCGCAATGGCGACGCTGCTAGTGGTGCGCGGGTGCCGGGAGAGGAAGAGGGCGGGCGGGGTGCGGTGGCGGGTAAAGGTCCGGGAGAGAGTCTCCCGGCGTCCGCCAAGGAGCAACGCCCATGACTCAGATGAAAATTCTTGCGCCCAAGCGCAACGAGCGTGCCGGTTACAAGGTCGACGTCAGCCGCGGCCAGCGTATTGGCCGCGTGTCGTCGGAATGGTTCAACCGGCCGGCGGACGAGCGATACCTGTCGCTCAACGACCTTGGAAATGCGGTGAAGAGCCGGTCGGAGCGCAGTAAAACCCGCATCGTCGAAAGTGAGCTGATCCGCGTCGAGGCCAGCCGCGACGATCCGGAGCGCCTGAGGCTAATGCTGCCCGATGCGCCTGCCCCTGTTGCCCCCACGCATTGGAGTTTTGGCCAACTCGCCAGCCTGGTCGGCGCACCGGCCACCTATCTGCGGCAGCTTCCAGCCCCGCTCGCGGCGATCAACCTTCAGCACGGTCTCCTCAACCACCGCGCCGAGCAGGTGAAGACGTTGGAAATCGAGAACGGGCGCCTCGAGTTGCGGGCGGTGACAGGCCCGGATTACGGCAGAATATTTGACTCAGAACTCGTCGACGCCGTGCAGAAAATCGCCGGCAACGGTACCGGCGACACCCGTTGGAAGGTGCCAGGAGTGCTCGACTGGTCGACGGGAATCTACAATCCGCACGTCGACATCTCCCGCCACATCACGACGCTCTACGCGTCAGATCGCGATGTCTTCGTGTTCCTCGTCGACGATCTGAACCCGATCGAGGCCGGGCGGCTGCCGAATGGGGAACCGGATCTGTACTTCCGTGGCTTTTATTGCTGGAATTCCGAAGTCGGAGCCCGCACCCTCGGCATCGCCAGCTTCTATCTACGCGCAGTGTGCCAGAATCGTAATTTATGGGGCGTCGAAGATTTCGAGGAAATCACCATCCGCCATTCAAAATACGCGGCCTCCCGTTTCGCCCTTGAAGCCGAGCCGGCGCTGATCCAGTTTGCCGATTCCTCGCCCATGCCGTTCGTCAACGGCATCAAGACGGCGCGGCAACGGATCGTTGCCAGAGACGACGAAGATCGCCAGGGCTTCCTGCGCAAGTGCGGCTTCTCCAAGTCCGAGACCACGAAGATCATCGATACTGTTCTCATGGAGGAAGGCAGACCACCGGAATCGATCTTTGATTTCGTGCAGGGCATCACGCGGGTCGCGCGCGACAAGCCGCATCAGGATGTCCGCCTGGACATGGAGGGCAAAGCCAAGAAGCTTCTCGATTTCGCCGCCTGATCCTGAGGAGGCCGGCACGAAAACTCTCGTCGCCGGCCTCGCCTCCGGGCCGTCTTCATCAATCCAAGCGCGGTCCTCCGAAGCAAGTGGACGGCGCTTTTTTCGTGGGAGAACCTTGTGACCAACATGCTGGAGGCCCCTCCGGCGGCTTGGTCGCGTCGAGATCCGCGAGCCGGGGCCGGGTCGGCGTGAGGCCTGGAGGCAGAGGGGGGAGGGGAGGGTTTTGACGGGCTTGGAGGTTCGGGGAAAGGCCCCGGCCGCCCGTCATGGAGAACCTGACCATGGCAAAGAACGCCATTCAGAAGATCGCGATGAACGCCGCGGAGAACATTCCCTATGACAAGCTGAAGCTGTCTCAGAAAAATGTCCGGCGCATCAAGGACGGCGTGTCGATCGAGCAGCTGGCCGAAGACATCGGACGGCGAAAGCTGATCCAGAGCCTGAACGTCCGTCCCGTGCTCGACGGCGAGGGAGAGGAGACCGGCACGTTCGAAGTGCCCGCCGGCGGCCGCCGTTACCTGGCGCTCGGCATCCTCATCAAGCAGAAGCGCCTGGCCAAGGATGAGCCGATCCCCTGCATTGTCAACCGCGGGCAGGAGACCTCGGCCGAGGAGGATTCGCTTGCCGAAAACCTGCGGCGCGCCGACCTGCACCCGCTCGACCAGTTTCGGGCCTTCAAGACGCTCAGCGATCAGGGCCTCGATCCCGACGAGATCGGTGCCCGCTTCTTCGTATCGCCGGCGACCGTGAGACAGCGCCTGCGGCTCGCATCGGTATCGCCAAAGCTGCTTGGGCTCTACGAGAAGGACGAAATCCGTCTCGAGCAAATCATGGCGTTTTCGATCTCGGACGATCACGCGCGCCAGGAACAGGTCTGGGAGCGGATTGCCAGCTCGCATACGCAGGAACCGTACTATATCAGGCGCCTGCTGACGGAGACGACGGTGCGAGCCGACGATCGTCGGGCCGTCTATGTCGGCGCCGATGCCTATGAAGCGGCTGGAGGCGTCATCCTTCGCGACCTGTTCGAGCAGGATTCCGGCGGCTGGTTCCAGGATGCGGCACTCCTCGAGCAGCTTGTCTTCGACAGGCTGAAGGGGGATGCCGAGGCGATCCGCGCCGAAGGATGGAAATGGGTGGAAGCGGCGATCAGCTTTCCCTATGGCCACGCCTCCGGCATGAGGCGCATCTACGCCGAGGCGCGGGAGCTCAGCGCCGAGGAGATCGAACGCTACGACGCGCTGAAGGCCGACTACGACAAGCTGGATGCGGACTATGCCAAGGCCGAGGATGCCGACGAAGCAATCGAGGCGAAGCTCGACCAGCTGGGTGCCGAGCTCGATGCGATCGATGATCGTCCTCAAAGCTACGATCCCGCCCAGAAGGCGATTGCCGGTGCGTTCGTTACGCTTGCGGCGAACGGCAAACTCCAGGTCGACGCCGGTTTCGTGCGGTCCGAGGACGAGCCGCGGACCGAGACCGGCGACGTCGCTGAGGGCGAGGAAGGGAGCGCCGACGGCGGAACCCAATCCAATGGCGACGACGGTGGCGATGGTGTTGTCGTCAACGGCCAGCCGATGAACGACGCCTCTGGCGACGACGGCGAGGACGATGGCATCAAGCCACTGCCTGATCGGCTCGTCTTCGACCTGACCGCTCAGCGCACGCTAGCGCTACGCAACGCGCTCGCCGGCGACGTCGATATCGCCATCATCGCCGCACTCCATGCCTTCGTCCTGCAGGTCTTCTATCGCTTCGCGCCGAACACGTGCCTGGAGATCAGCCTGAAGAGCGGCAGCTTCAGCCAGGTCGACGGTCTTGCCGAGACATGCTGGGCCAAGGAAATCGCCGAGCGGCACGAAGCCTGGGACCGCGATTTGCCCGATGAGGCGGAAGGCCTGTGGGACTTCCTTCTCGGCCTCGATGAAGCAAGCCGCAAGGCGCTGTTCGCGCACTGCGTCTCGCTGACCCTCAATGCGGTGGTCGAACCCTGGAACAGGCGAGCTAAGGCGCTCGAGCATGCAGACGTGCTTGGCCGCTCGCTCCAGTTCGACATGGTCGACGCCGGCTGGACGCCCACGGTCGAGTTCCTCGGGAGGCTCACCAAGGCGCGGATTCTACAGGCTGTCCGTGAAGCGCGTGGCGCAGACTCCGCGCAGCTGATCGACCACATGAAGAAGGACATCATGGCCCGTGAAGCCGCCCGTCTTCTCGAAGGCTCGAACTGGCTGCCAGAGCCGCTGCGCGCTGAGGTCGATGAAGTGTCTGCCGATGCTGGCGACGCGGCCGCCAGCGAGATGTCGGACGAAGCGGCTCTCGACGGCGATGCCGCCGAGCTTCCGGCCTTCCTCGCCGACGATGCGGATCCGTCCTCCGATGCGCCGGTGACCATCGACGGCGACGAAACGGACCACCTCCAGGCCGCCGAATAGTCGGCCTCCCGGTCCCACCGGTCCGGCACCTTCGCCGGACCCTTTTCAGTTCCAACTCACTCTCAAGCCCGGGATCGCCATAGCGCGCCCGGGCGTTTTTGTTTCATGGAGATCGACATGTTCGACTGGAAAAGATCCTGCTCCTACGACGAGCAGCAGAAGAGACGTTTCCACACCACAGCCCGTTCACGGCTGAAGAAACTCGCCGCCGAACTTGCGCTGCCGCAGGGAAGCTTTGACCTGCGCTCAAACAGGGCGGGCATCGCCGTTTGCGGTGAAATTACCCTGCATCATGATCGTGCCTATATCCAGGTCGGCCAGTTCGGCCTGTCCTCTGGTCACGGCATCCTGATCAGGACCTGCAAGGGCCGTAAGGACTATACCGGCGGGGTCAACCACTTCGTCGCACTCGGCATGCTGGACGACATTCCGGCGCTAGCCGCCGCCGTCCGTGCCATCACCGGGGTTGCTCGAGACGCTTCGTGTTCCTCCGAGCGACGCGCCGCCTAAAGTCCTGCAAACCCCATCATCGCCAGTGCACGTGTCGGCCGCAGGCTCGGCCCGTCGCCAGCCACAACACGGCAAGGAGTTGCCATGGCGCGGCGATGCCGCGCGTGGCCGACCTGACTTCAGGAGAACCTCATGACCGCACATCCACCCTTCAGGAAGGTGCTCGACGGCGTCGCCACCCGCGAGCAGATGTTCCAACTGTTTAGCCGTCACAAAGACACTCCCGGCATCGATCCCAATTCCGGCACTCCCTATTCAGGCGAGTGGTTCGAGATCACCGCGTCCGAATACCACTTCATGCTCGGTTTGTTGCCGCCGCTCTTCATGCGCACCGGCATGTTCGGAATGTCGGAGTATAAAGCCGGCAACGTGACCAGCGTATTCTTCGCGATCCGGATCCGGCGCCGCGAGCGCTGGTTTCATGGCTTCTGCGATCTCACCGATCGGCAGTCGCCAGACAAGATGCGCGCCGCCATCATCGCCCACGAGACCGGCGCGAGCGACAGCATGACCCGCTCGGAAAAGCTCGAGGCGATCTGGAACATAACCCCTGTCGAACTCAAGGGGACCCCCCGCAATGCAGACCCCGAGACCGGGTGGGCCGAACATCGCGGCAAACGCACGATTCTCGTCAACGCCGGAAGGCATGATGCTGCCTTCAAGCTGCTCGATGACCTGTCGGATCTCGAGATCGACGAGTTCCTGTCCAAAGTGCGATTGCGTCGGAGCTGACGAAAGGAAGGCGACGATGGATAGCTATGAGAACCGCGCCTCGACGGCGAAACCTCTCCATCACGGTGACCGACTTCCGCTCAATGGATGCACCCGCGTACGGCCCATCCTCAAGCTGTTGAGACATGCGAGACCGTATGGCCAATTGCCCCGAGGATACAAGCATCGGCCCTCACCAAAACTTGGGTTCAGTGCCTGCCACGCGGGAGGTATCCGGCATTGCGTAAAGCGCCGATGAACAGGCTGGTCGGGCCGGCGATACTCGTCCTGGCCTGCGTTGCGAGCGGCAGCGTGTTCCAGTCCTCCAACGGAGCGATAAAGCTGGAGAAAGTGCCATTGACCATGCAATTGCTGGTCGCCAAGCCCTGCTTATCCAGCACCAGAACCCCTGTCTGATTGCTTGGATACCGAATGGCGGCGACGCGCTGAAGTTCCATGTCGCCATCGACGCGCAAATTGAAAAGCACGACGCCCTGGCTTCTGTGGGCGATTTCCGCGACTTTTTCCGCGAAAGGAATAGAAAGCGCACAAACGCTGTCGACCGCCATCCCGAAAACAAGCTGCGTCCAACTCATCCGCCGCCATGAGAAGATTAGTTCCCAAGAATATAAGGATTGCAATCGCTCCAGCCGGATTGTGCACAGTCATCGCACTCCGCCGGCTCGACGCCTGAGCATCGCGTGTATGAGGCAGCTCTCTCTCGGTAGGCACGTTTGCCCCCGTTGATTGAGCCGATTGCCCTAGGCTCATGACACACCGCTTGCTCGTTGCGGGGCTTCTCCGGTAAATCACGGCGAAAGCGATATGATACGTCTGGCACTCGCTAACCCAAACTGCGACTTGGCTAGCAAGTCATGCTCACATCAAGGAACGGACTATGAAGCGCCAGATCCGGCCATTCATCGTGAACTGAAACAGAGGCGCGGTAAGCAGAAGCCAAGCCATTCGATCTGGGGCGATCTCGACCTGTCCAAGATTGCCACGGAGATGACGCAGCCAGGCTATGCTGCTCCGCTCCCAAATGCCCAGGTCATTGACTTCAGTATAAGACCCCTTGATGCTGAAGAAGGGGATAAACCACAAGCGGAGTATATGATGGCCGAGTTTCAGGACGCTCAGACTGTTCAGACGACAGTAGCCCCAGCCAAAGTGGAAGTGCCTGAATCCAAGAAGAAAGTTCCGCGAGCAAAGAAAGCGAAGGCGGAGCTCGTAAAGCCGGTCCGCAAGAAGGGAGCGAAACCTGCGCCCCAGGCCGCCGAAGCTCCCGTGGTAGCGAAGACCGTCCGCAAGACATATTCCGAGAAGGAACGCTCCCAGAAGCTTGCCCAGATCGAAAAATCGATCGCTGCCGGCGCGACCAGCAAGATTGCGGTCGGCCAGGCCGGCATATCCGAGCAGACCTACCATTATTGGAAGAGAGCTGTCGCACCTTCTTCAGACAGCGGCGATCTCCGTGATCTTGTCGCGCTCGAAGAAGAAAACAAGCGCCTGAAGAACCTGCTTGCCGACCGTCTGCGCAAGGAAAATGCTGAGCTCAAGAAGAAGCTGGGCCTGGCGTAAGGCATAGTGAGCATCGCTGGAAATTCCGCCGACACTCAAGGCGGTAGCGGCGGCATATCGCCTTCGCCGACCCGCCACACCCAGGAGCCAATCTCCGGTCGCGCGGCGATCATTTCGTCGAGCGACGCTTCGTAGTTCTCGTCCGCTCCGGCCGGAACGACAAACAGCGCGATCGGCTCATCCCTGTTCTGAAGCAACGCATTGGCGATCGGCTGGTCGGGTTGCAGGTCAAAGCGCAATCCCTTGACGCTCTTCTCGCGAAGGCGGGCGAGCCCATCGACGAGCCTTTTCTCCGGGACCGTCTCGTAGGGAATCCAGTTCTCGGACACCACCATCAAGGCGACCTCCTCTACAATGGCGAGGCCGGCGGGGTTCAGTCCGAACGTCGCGATCGTCATCAGATGCGAGCTGGAATCCGCTGCCCACAGCGACAATTCTTTCTCAAAACGCGCCTGCAAGCGGCGATGCAATGCATCGTCGATGATGAAGGGAAAACCGGGCAAATGCCTGATGACGAGTTTCTGACCGGATCGGGCGGGCACGATCTCCTTCACCTCGCCGACCAGGACAAGCAACTTTCGGGGGCCGGATTTCGGCGGGAGCGCCGTGCCGAGAACCGCGTTGCGACGCTGCTCGATGGCTTGCCTGTTCTCGGCCCGAAACGGCTCGGGCACGAACAGGATGTCGGCGAGTGGTCCGCCCCTCACTGTCATTTGCCCGGCAGCCTCGAGCAGATGCCAACGGACATTCCACCAATGCCGTTTGCCGGCCCACCTCGATGTCCAGACCGTCAGTTCGGCCTCGTGCCAGAGATAATGAAGCAGGCCACGCAGCGACATCCGCCTCGGATCGGCGGTAACGCTGGCGGAACTTTGCCCCGCAGGCACCGATGCCGCCCGGCTCCCTGTCTTCGACAGGCTGAAGTCCAATTTGAGGGCGGCCAAGCCGTTTTGCGGATCGAGCTGTATCGCACTGCCCATCAAGGCGCCCAGGCCGGACAGTTCGTAAGGCGATTCATAGGAATCGCAGGATGGATCATGCCCGCCGCCGCTCATCGGCATGCGCTTGATCAGGTGAAGGTCGCCGATGCGGGCGATGTACATCGGGCAGCCCGGCTCGCGGCACAGGCATAGCGGACGCTCGGTGCGGGCATAGGCACTCGCCAGCGCCGCCTGCAGGTCAGGCGCTGCCTCCTCGTAGACCGCACTGCCAATTCTGAACCGTCGCATCACCTCCACAGCTCCAGGTCGCCGCCGCATCCCTGTGCGCGCATTCAAGTCATGGGTTTGCACAGAGCGCAACCCCTTTGGTGCATCGGCGCCAGAGGCAGAGGGGAGCCGGGAGGAGTGTGGCCCGGCTGGCGCGCAGAGAGTGCCGGCGCGGGCGCCACTCTCCCCTCTTGCGAAGGACATTTCCATGAACATCGTTTCGACCGCACCGGCCGTCGCTCGTACGGCTGATTCCCTCGCCGCGCTGACGCCGGCCTCCATCGACACCGACCAGGCGATCTATCGAGCGGCAACGCAGCTTTTGCCTTTCCTGGAACAGGGCAAGCCTGTCAGCACCGCTGCACTGCGCACCACCATGACGACAAGTTTTGGCGGCAGCGATGCTCAGGGGTTCTGGGTCTGGAAGGACGGCTACGAGGCGCTCGAAGTCGCCCAGGTGCTGTTTCTGCGCCGGTTCGGCCCTGCGATCCTGTCCCGGTCGACCACGCCCCAGGCAACGCTGGCGATGATCAAGCGCATCGCCGACCTTCTTCCCACCCATACGCGACGGTCCGACGAGAGCCAGGCCATGCAGCAGCTCTCCACGCCCTTGCCGCTGGCCTTCATCGCGGCGCACGCCGCGGCGATCGCCTCTTGCGACCTCGTTCTCGAACCCTCAGCTGGCACCGGTCTGCTCGCCGTCCATGCCGAGATGGCGCGCGCCTCGATCGCCCTCAATGAGCTTGCCGCGACGCGGGCGGATCTCCTCGGCCTGCTGTTTCCCCGGTTTTCCGTCTCGCGGCACGACGCCGCCCATATCGACGATCATCTCGGTGCGGCCATCGAGCCGTCCGTCGTGTTGATGAATCCACCCTTCAGCGTCGGCGCCTATGTCGACGGCCACGTCACTGACGCGGCATGGCGGCACCTCTCTTCCGCATTCGCACGCCTGCGCGCCGGCGGGCGCCTGGTCGCCATCACCGGCACCGGGCTGTCTCCCGAAAACCCAAAATGGCGGCCGGCCTTCGAACGCCTGCAGCAGCAGGGCACCGTCGTCTTCACCGCGGCGATCGACGGCCGTGTCTACGCCCGCCATGGCACCACCACTGAAACGCGCCTGACAATTATCGACAAGGTACGGGCCGCCGACCCGAAAAATTTCGTCCGCTCGCCCGGCAAGGCAACTGATGTCGAAACGCTGCTCGCCTGGATTACGGATCTGCCGCCCCGGACACCGGGCGGCTTTCCGGATTCGATCGGCGCGTTGTCCAGCGGCATCCTGGCAAATGCCGCCATGCACATGGGCGGCCGATCAGGGGCGAGAGCCGCACCCCTCACTGTCTCAACTTCTGCGCCGAAGGCCATCCAACCGGTCCGTCCGATTGCGCGGGCGAATGCCCGTCAGGTCAAGGCAAGCAGCACGCCGGCGGTCCCCCTGGCCTATGAGCTACGCGACTGGATGCCGGAAGAGGGCGGCCGCCTCACCGACACGATCTACGAACCCTACGCGCTTCAGTCGATCGACATTCCCCGCGCAAAGCCGCATCCGACACCCCTCGTGCAGTCGGCAGCAATGGCCGCCGTCGCCCCGCCAAAGCCTTCCTATCGGCCGCTTCTTCCTGATGCGATCATCGACGAGGGCCTGCTGTCGGACGCCCAGCTCGAAAGCGTGATTTATGCCGGGGAGGCGCATTGCGGCCATCTCGCCGGCACCTGGACGGTTGGCGAGACCTGCGATGTCGTCTCGGCCGCGCCGGAAGGTGCTTCGAATGCTGTCCGCTTCCGCCGTGGTTGGTTTTTGGGCGATGGAACCGGCTGCGGCAAGGGACGGCAAGTCGCGGGCATCATCCTTGACAACTGGCTGCAGGGCCGCCGCCGTGCGGTCTGGATTTCCAAGTCGGACAAATTGCTTGAAGACGCCCAGCGCGATTGGGCGGCCCTCGGCCAGGAAAAACTTCTCGTGCAGCCACTGTCGCGCTACCGGCAGGGCACGCCGATCCGCCTTGCCGAGGGCATCCTGTTCACGACCTACGCGACGCTGCGCTCGCAGGAACGGGAGGGCAAGAAATCCCGGATTGCCCAGATTCTCGACTGGGTGGGCCAAGAGGCGAGGAGAGACGAAGGCCCGACAGGGAGTTCAGAGAAGTCGGCGGGGAGCCAGACAGGGATTGGAGAAAGCCCGTCCGGGGCGAAAAAATCTTTCGATGGCGTCATCGTCTTTGACGAGGCCCACGCCATGGCCAACGCTGCTGGCGGCAAAAGCGAGCGTGGCGACGTCGCCCCGTCGCAGCAAGGAAGGGCGGGGCTGCGGCTGCAGCACGCCCTTCCCGACGCGCGCGTCGTCTATGTCTCGGCCACTGGCGCGACCGCGGTCGAGAACCTCGCCTATGCGCAGCGTCTCGGCATCTGGGGCAGCGAGGATTTTCCCTTCGCCAACCGCGCCGAATTCGTCTCCGCGATCGAGGACGGCGGTGTCGCGGCGATGGAAGTTCTCGCCCGCGATCTCAAATCGCTCGGCCTCTATGCGGCGCGCTCGCTCTCCTATGACGGTGTCGAATACGACCTGCTCGAGCATGCGCTGAGCGACGAACAGATCCGCATCTACAACGCCTATGCCGATGCGTTCCAGGTCATTCACAACAACCTCACCGCCGCACTCGAGGCGACCAACATAACAAGCGAGGCCGGCACGCTGAACCGCAACGCCAAGTCTGCGGCACTCTCGGCCTTCGAGAGCACCAAGCAACGCTTCTTCAGCCATCTCATCACCTCGATGATGACGCCGACGCTGATCGGCGCGATCGAAGAGGACCTCGCCGACGGTCATTCGGCGGTCGTACAGATCGTCTCGACCGGGGAGGCGCTGATGGAGCGACGCCTTGCCGAAATCCCCACCGAGGAATGGTCGGATCTGCATGTCGATGTGACGCCGCGCGAGTATGTCGGCGGGTACTTAATGCACTCCTTCCCCACCCAGTTGTTCGAGGAATATTCGGACACGGAGGGCAACGTCTGCTCGCGGCCTGCCCACGATGAAGATGGCAACCCGGTTCAATGCCGCGAGGCGGTTCGCCGGCGCGACGAGATGGTCGAGCGGCTTGGGTCGTTGCCGCCGGTCGGCAGTGCCCTTGACCAGATCATCCATCACTTCGGCACCGACATCGTCGCCGAGGTGACCGGCCGCGCGCGGCGTATTGTGAAAAAGACCGGCCGCGACGGCATAGACCGGCTGGCCGTGGAAAACCGCCCTGGCTCGGCCAATCTCGCCGAGACCCAGAGTTTCATGGATGACGACAAGCGCGTACTGATCTTTTCGGATGCCGGCGGCACAGGCCGGTCCTACCACGCCGATCTCGGGGTCAGGAACCAGAGGCTTCGCAAGCATTATCTGCTTGAGGCCGGCTGGCGCGCCGACAACGCCATCCAGGGTCTCGGGCGCACCCACCGCACAAATCAGAAGCAACCGCCGCTGTTCCGGCCCATGGCCGCGAACGTGAAAGCCGGCAAGCGCTTCCTGTCGACGATCGCACGGCGGCTCGACACGCTGGGTGCGATCACGCGCGGCCAGCGCCAGACCGGCGGGGCAGGGCTGTTCCGTGCCGAGGACAATCTCGAAAGCCCCTATGCGCGGGCCGCACTTCGCCAATTCTACATGCTGCTGCATCAGGGCAAGATCGAGGGTTGCTCGCTCACGACCTTTGAGACTGTGACCGGACTGTCGCTGACGACTGACGAGGGCGGGCTGCGCGACGAACTGCCGCCGATCACGACCTGGCTCAACCGCCTGCTGGCGCTGCGCATCGAAACCCAGAATCTGCTGTTCGAGGTGTTCGAGCAACTGATGACGGCGAAGGTCGAGAGCGCGATCGCTGCCGGCTCCTATGACAAAGGTCTGGAGACGATCACGGCGGAAAGCATCGTCGTCACCGATCGCCGCACCGTCTACGCGCACCCGATCTCGGGCGCGCAGTCGCATGTGCTGACCGTCGCACGCAAGGACCGGATTCGGCCGCTCAGCCTGGTCGACGCGGTGGCCATCGCCCGGGCGGAACCGCAATCGGTTCTGTTGGTGAACACGCGGTCGAACCGCGCGGCGATCCGGCTGCCGACGGCAAGTCTGATGCTCGACGATGGCGCGATAGAGCAGCGCGTGCGCCTGCTGCGGCCGACGGACGAACTGCGCTTCGGTCTCGATGCCCTTGCCGAGACCCACTGGCAGCCCGCCGACCGAAAACTGTTCTGCGACTCGTGGCAGGCAGAAGTCGCGGCCCTCCCGGAGTTCACCACGAGCACCTTTCACATCGTGACGGGCCTGCTGTTGCCAATCTGGCGGCGCTTGCCGGATCATGATTGCCAGGTCTACCGGATCCAGACCGATGCCGGCGAACGCATCATCGGCCGTCACATCGCGCCGACGCTTGTCGCGACCATGTTGCGCAATCTGGGGCTCGATCATCCGCCGACCCTCGCGCCGCAAGATGCCTGGACTCGGCTCGTGGAAGGCAGGATCGGACTGCAACTCGCCGATGGCCTGATCCTGCGCCGCAGCCGCGTCATGAACGACTACCGTATCGAATTGATCGGCTTCACCGACGCTTTTGTTCCGCGGCTGAAGGCGCTGGGGCTGATCTCCGAGATCATCTCGTGGAAACTCCGGCTGTTCATCCCGACGAGTGAGCAAGGGCCGTCAATCCTCGCCGCGCTCCTCGACCGCCACACACTGGTCGGCGTCACCGACCGCGCGTCAGTGGCGTGAGGGGAGACGATCATGACCGTCTCGGCCTCCGAGCTTGCACAACGCCTTGGCGAACATGCCGAGGCGGTGTGCCGCGAATATCTCTCCAACGGCCATCGCTCCGGCAACTACTGGATGGTCGGCGATGTCCGCAACAGGCGCGGCCGCTCCATGCATGTGCGGCTCAAAGCGGTGGGCGGCAAGGCAGCCGGAAAGTGGGTCGAATATGTTGCGGCGAGGGTTATGTTGCGCCGCCGCGATTGGGCGCCTTCCTACAGACGGTCGACGGCTTCTACGCAACATAACGTCAGCGCGCGGGAGGTGTCGTGATGCCCCGCGACGCTTCCGAACTGTCTCGCCGCCTGGCACGCCACGCAGAGGCGGTCTGCCGGCACTACCTGTCCAATGGTCGACGCCGAGGCCGCTACTGGACGGTGGGCGATGTGCGCAACACGCCCGGCCGATCGATGTTTGTCCGGCTCAGCGGGCCGGAATCCGGTCCCGGCGCCGCCGGGCATTGGACTGATGCCGCCTCAGCCGAATATGGCGATCTCCTCGACGTCATCCGCGAGAGCTGCGGTCTCGTCGATTTCCACGATGTCGCCGATGAGGCGCGGCGCTTTCTGAGCCTGCCGCGCGTCGAACCGTACGGCGCCCCAAAGCTCGTTCGCACACCCGTTCCCGCCGGATCGCCGGAAGCGGCGCAGCGGCTGTTCGCCATGTCGCAGCCGATCCGCCGGACGCTCGTCGAGACCTATTTGCGCAATCGCAGCATCATGAACTTGCGCGACGCAGGCAGCCTGCGATTCCATCCGCGCTGCTACTATCGACCTGAGGGCGACGGCCCTACCGAGACCTGGCCGGCGATGGTCGCTGCCGTCACCGATCTCGAAGGGAGGATCACCGGCGCGCATCGTACCTGGCTTGCCCGGGACGGTTCCGGCAAGGCGCCGGTCGACACGCCGCGCCGCGCCATGGGCGGTCTCCTCGGCCATGCCGTCCGCTTTGGCGCGGCCGATGATGTCCTCGCTGCGGGCGAAGGCATCGAGACGATGCTGTCGCTGCGCTGTGCGCTGCCGGCCATGCCGATGGTTGCCGCGCTCTCGGCCAACCACCTTGCCGCCCTTCTGCTTCCGCCGAAGCTGCGTCGGCTTTACATCGTCCGCGACGCCGACGCCGCGGGCGACACGGCCCTCGCGACATTGACCGAACGTGCCGAAACTGCCGGCATTGAGGCGCTTGCTCTATCTCCGCGGATGGGCGACTTCAACGAGGACCTGCGTGCATTCGGCCTCCGCGCGCTCCGGCGGACATTGCGCATCCAACTCATGCCGCAGGATTGCTGCTTTACTTACAGATGATTGAGCACCCTCTACGTAGCAGGGCTTTCATCACGGTGCTCGGTGCGAAAGCTTGAGCCTCCATCAACATGGAGGCACAAGTATGTTTGAAGCAATCTTCTTCCCTCGAACTGCAGAGAAATATCGAGCAGCACCGCTGTCTGAACCGCGCGCGCAGTACCTTCGACACCTGAATGAACTGGGCGCTTGCCGAACAACCTTACGCAAAAATGCGAACGATCAACTCAGTCTCGTCCGATTACTGGATTTGCGAGAAGGCGTCCGGGTCAGCATTCCCCAAATAGAAGCCGCAGCAGCAATCTGGGCGCTGCCAAAAGGCCACAGATATGCTCGGGCAGCTTCGCCCAAGGCGAGAACTCGCTTTGCCAGTCGCGGAATCCAATGGCTGCGATTCTTGGGGTGGCTCGACGAGCCTGAGCGTAAGCATCACCCACATCATGCAGAGATCGTAATCTTTGAGAGATGGCTGCATCAGGAGCGCGGCCTCTCGAACGCGACCGTACAAGCCTACTGCGCCGCCGCCGACCACTTCTTCTTCTTCTTCTGGTCGGCTGGAAAGGGTGTTGCCTTGAACGCCATCCAGATGACCGACATCGACGATGTCATTGCGGCAGAACATAAGCGAGGGGTCTGGAAGCGCCGATCAATACACGACGACGCTCAGCGTCTGAGGGCGTTCTTCCTGTTTGCCGAAGCGCGCGGCTGGTGCCGCGCCGGGCTGGCTGCGGGGATCATCGCGCCCCGCTTTATGGCCGATGAGACCGTACCGAAAGGACTCGGGCGCGAGGATGTCCTGCGCCTGCTGGCTTCTGTCGTGGGGGATCGAGCGGTCGACAAGCGCGACAGGGCGATCCTGACGCTTCTCATCGCCAATGGACTGCGGGCTGGAGAAGTCCGCGGCCTGCAATTGGACGATCTGGACTGGGAGAACGGGATGCTCCGTGTCCGCTGCCCGAAGCCCGGTCGGACCCATCTCTGGCCGCTGTCGCATGAGGTCGGACATGCCATCCTGCGCTACATACGGGAGGCACGGCCATCTGGCTTCGGGCGCGGCCTCTTCTTCACAGTTCACGCGCCGATCCGACCGCTTGGCAGAGCAGCTTTGGGCAAGATGGTCCGTGATCGGCTGGCCGGCATTGGCATCGTCTCCGGCCGAAGAGGTACGCATGTCTTGCGGCATGCCGCAGCCCAGCATCTTCTGGATCAGGGCATGTCGATGAAGGTGATCGGGGACTTTCTCGGGCACCGCGACCCATCCTCCACCGCGATTTACGCAAAGGTCAATCTCGCGGCACTTCGCGAGGTGGCGGCCCTCGATCTGGAGGGCCTGGCATGACGTTGCGCGAGGCTATCGAGCAATCGCGCCGGGCGATGATCGAGTGCATCTTCGGCTGGGGCAAGCAGCACGGCACCATGCGCAAGACCAAACATCGCGGCATCGCTCGGGTCGCTGCCCACTTCATGCTCAATCTGATCGCCTACAACCTGATCCGCATCCCCAAACTGGTTGCAGCGTAGCCAACTTGGCGTCCAGACCGCCAAAGCGCTTCAAACTCTCAAACAAGTCATCCAACAATGGCACCCGCGACAGAACAAACGCCCAATTCTTTGGATTTTTCAGTAAACTGCTAGGCTCGTCATCCAGTGGATCGTTGCCACTGTCTCAGCAGGCTGTTGTCATCCGAAAGACGGCAAACTCGGGCGCGGCTCCGCCTTTCTCCTTGAGCTCGTCAGCTTCTCGAAAGCCAACCTTCCTAGCATTCGCACCCGGTCTCTAGATGCCAATGCCGCCTATGCTGAACTAGGGTACCCGCTGGGCGGATCTGCAGGAGACTTTGTTATCATAATCGAAAGGAGAGCTTTATGGATTCCAATCGGATAAACGGTGGCGGCGCGCAAGGGTTCCCACCGGGGTACGTCCGGACACAGGAGGATCATGATCTATTTAGGCAGGCCGCGAATGAAGCCGGGTCATTATCATCTGCCGCGCTTGTATCGGCGCAGGCTCCGATTTGGAGTTCGAGCGCTCCGTACGGAAGCTTTTCACGCGATGGCTACTCTTGGAACAACGACGTATGGGGCCCGTGCCCTGGGCCTCAGACGATTTCGGTGAGTGGCGTCAACCGGTGGAGCGTATGGTCGAACCAGCCTAATACGCCGGGCATCAAAAGCTATCCGCACGAGGCTTTTAGTATCGGGAAACCGCTCAGTTCAATCAACACTCTGAGCTCGAGCTTCAATCAGGAGGTTCCTACTGGCGGCGCCTGGGATGTCGCCTACGATATCTGGGACAGCTCAAACCAGCATGAGGTAATGCTCTGGACAAACTACACCGGAAACTCGGACGGGAGCGGCAACGTTAAGCCCATTTCATATCATTATGCCCCTTCCGGTGCGGCGATTCCGGTCTACAGCAATGTCAATGTAGGCGGAGCGACTTGGAACGTGTTTGAAGGTGAAGGCCCCGACGGTCACAAGGTCATCTCATTTCTGCGCACTTCGAAGACCAACAGCGGGACAGTGGACATCAAGAGTATCCTGCAGTGGATCAAGTCGAAGGGGTACTTTGGCGACATAAACGTCGGTAGCGTCCAATACGGCGTCGAGATTACCTCGTCCCCGGGGGGAAAGAACTTCAATTTCAACAACTGGTCTGTGACCTCGAAGTGAAGATCCGTGTGCGGGCGGCAAGGTGAGCTGCGCTTATGCCAATGAGCCACGCTGGCTGACGGCCTAGCTTGCGCTTACCGGCTCGCTCGGCCAAAGCGATGGTTGTTTCCCGGCCGCGACGACGAGCGTCCGCTCGTCCACAACGTGCTGCACGCCGCCTGCCGTTCAGTTTGTGCGGCGGCCGGCTTGAGCAAGTCGGTGACAGTGCACACGTTGCGGCACACATTCGCGACCCATCTCCTGGAGAACGGGGCCGACGTGCGCATCATCCAGGTGCTGCTCGGCCATGCCAGTCTGGCCAGCACGGCGCGCTATACCCAAGTCGCCACAAAGACCATCAGCAATACGCCAAGTCCGCTGGACCGGCTCCGCCTGGAGGTCGTGCCGCCCGGCTGAGCGGACCTGATGGCTCCGGTTCTGGAAGTGGCGGATATCTTCCGCCGCCACGGCGAAGCGTTTCGGCAAGCCCGTGCCGAGCATCTGGACCGCGTCGAGCGGCGCGTCATGGGCGCGATCACGGCATGCCGGACGGCTGTGCTCGGCGGCCACGTCGAGCAGTGCGATGACTGCGGCGCCACACGCATCGCCTACAACTCCTGCCTTATGGGCAAAGCCGGTAATGGGGAGCTGGCAATCGCGATCACCGTATTTTCCTGTGTATTGCCGCTCTCGAGCTCTCCATTAGAAGTCGCCCGTGCGGCCCCGTTGGGTCGGCCACTGATGGCCGGTCACATACGGAGACGGACATGTTGGAGACGTACTTCTCGGCAGCGAAGATGCTGGGGCATCTGCGCAGTGGGCCGAGCGGGCCTTACATTGACGGGTTTGCAGCGGCGCTGGAGCAGCAGGGCTATGGCCCCGAGACAGCGGTACGCTATTTGCGAGCGGCAGCTCACATCGGCCATGTCATGGCCGAGCAAGGCGCAGGCCTGACGGACGTTTTGGTCTCGCCGCGTTCGGCGAGCACCTGCGCACTTGCCGGTGTTCACGCGCCAAAGGCGGCCGGCGCAACCACCATACCATCTACGGTGCCAGGCTCTTTCGTCGGCACCTCGTCGAGCTCGGCCTTTGCCGGTCCGAGGCCGTGGGGGCAGCGCCCGCCGAGCCGCAGCCGCTGGTCGCCGACTTCAAGACGTGGCTGCGCAAGCATCGCGGCGCATCCGATGCCACCGTCAGGCTCTACGCCCGCGACGCCGCGGGCCTGATGATGGAGCTTCGATCTGACCCGGCCGGCTGGAAGCCGAACGATGTCCGCAGCTACTTCCTGGAGCGGGCGAGCAATAGCGGGAGTGGCACGATCAAGAAGATTACGACGAGCCTGCGGGCTTTCCTGCGGTATCTCGCAGTCACAGGCCGTTGTCAGGCAGGTCTCGACGGCGCCGTTCCGGCCTACGCTCATTGGCAGCTTGCCGACATGCCCCGGTATCTATCGACCGAGCAGGTCGACCGGCTGATCGCTGCCTGTGACGGCGATGCCGGTGCGCGCCGGCGTGATCGTGCGATCGTACTTTTGTTGGTGCGCCTCGGCCTGCGGGCCGGTGACGGGGCGCAACTGCGTCTCACCGATATCGAGTGGCAAACGGGATCGCTGCGGGTCTGCGGCAAGTCGCGCTACGAGGTCCGGCTGCCGCTACCGCAAGACGTCGGGGATGCGATCGCCGCCTACCTCGAATGCCGGCTGTCTACCCGCCGGAACGATGTCTTGTTCCTGCGCACGATCGCGCCGTGCCGGCCATTCCGACGAGGCGACGGCATCTCGTCGGTGGTGAAGCGTATCATGAAGCGGGCTGACATCGTGCCGCCGGTCAAAGGGGCCCACGCTCTGCGGCACACCGCGGCGACCGAGATGCTGCGCCACGGCGTGCCGCTCGACAAGATCGGCCTCGTCCTTCGGCATCGCGGCATCGATACGACGGCCTATTACGCAAAGGCCGACGTCGCGCTGCTGAAGCAGGTTGCTCAGCCCTGGCCGGAGGCGCTCTGATGCTCGACGCCATCGAGACCTATCTCGCGCTCCGCCGCACTACGGGCTTCGCGATGTCGACCGCGGAGTACCTGCTGAAGAGCTTTGCCGCCTTCGCGACCGCACGCGGACAAACGTACGTCCAGACAAAAACAGCGATCGACTGGGCCGCGCTGGGACCATCCGTCGCGCAACGGGATGCACGGCTAAGAGCCGTCTGTCGCTTCGTACGCCATGTCCGGGTGGAGGACGTCGGGCACGAGCTGCCGCCTGCAAATCACTTCAGCGCCCGTAAGAAGCGTCGCACGCCGCACATCTAAACGACAGACGAGATCAGTCGGCTGGTCGAAGCTGCGCTGCGGCTTCGGCCAATGCGCGACTTACGCCCGCACACGCAAGCGACCTTGATCGCGCTGCTCTCATCCACAGGGCTCAGGATCTCCGAAGCCCTAAAGCTGACGATCGCGGACGTGACCCGCGACGGTCTGCTGATCCGCGAGACCAAGTTCCGCAAGACGCGATTGGTGCCGCTGCACGATACGGCGGCGGCCGGCTTGCAGCGATACCTGGCACGTCGCGGGCCCGGCTCAGACGATGATCCGGTGTTCATCGACAAGCGCAACCGGCCGCTACGCTACATTGCCGTCAAGGAGATCTTCGACAGGCTGGTCGACAAGGCTGGCATCAGATCGACGTCGGCTCGCCGTCCTCGCCTGCACGATCTGCGCCATAACTCCGAGTGCCGGATTATTCCGAGTGGCGACCGGGAGGCCAAAGAATGCGGGCGATTTGTGGCTTTTGTGTCTGCATTATCAGAGGCTCTTCAGGAATGTGAGGAGATGGTCGTCGGGCTTGTAGCGGCCCAACCGGATGTCGGCCGTGTCGGTCCTTGCCAGAGCTTGCTCCTTGAGCTTCATGTCGGCCTGAAGATAGATGGCGGTGGTTTCGACCGACTCGTGGCCCAGCCACAGAGCGATGACCGAGCGGTCGACGCCGTGCTGCCGGCCTGACCTTCCCGCCTGGCTGCCGTCGCCTCTACATCGCAGCTGATGCCGACGCCGCCGGCCGTCAGGGCATCGAGCGCCTCAGCCAGCGCGCGGGCGAGTCAGGGATCCTTGCCCTGGTGTTGCGGCCGCAGCTCGGCGACTTCAACGACGATCTGCGTCATCTCGGGCCTGCCCGTCTCGCGGCATGGCTCCGCGACCAGCTCGTCCCGGAGGATGCCCGTCTCTTGCTGCCGCCCGGATGAATGGGTTCGGGCCGACACGCGGGCCGGGACGGCGTCGCCGGATAGCCTGCAGACATAGCGGCGGTCCGCCGGAGAGGCCGCGCCCGCGGCCTGCCTGAGAGGCGACCCCTGCCACCCCCCGTTCACGGCCGCAACGGCTGCGCCGTCCTCCGCTCGCGCTCCGGCCTTCGGTGCTGCCGCGCCCGCGGCGCGGCCGGGTTGCGCTGTCAGGCCGCGATAGGCGCGGCCACAACCGACGGAGACACGCCATGACCTACGAGCTTCCTCTCGACAACGGCTACGAGCCCTACCACGCCTCCTCGCCGACCGACCGCGTCATCCTCGAACTGCAGATGTACGGCCATCGCCCGCATCAGGACGAACCTGATCCTCGGCCGCTTCCCGACGACGAAGTGATCCGGGCTGGCCTCGCCGGGATCGTCGAGACCTTAGCCGGCATGCTTGGCGACACCAGGCTCGAACCCGATCTCGACGACCTGCTCTGGTCCTTCGCAAACGTCTTCCACCGTGCCGCCGAGCGCGTCGCCCGCAGCCTCGACCGCAACGAGGAAGCCCATCGCTCAAGCCAGCATGAGCAGGACGGCTCGGAGGTGAAGTCCGTCGAGCTGGAGCGGCTGACCGCGGAAGGCATCAGCTATATCGAGCGCCGCAACGTGCTCGAAATCATGCGCGATGAGGCCGCCGATCTCTACGAGGCACAAACCGGATCGGCATGGCGACCGCGCACCGGCTCCAAGGTCTCCCACCAGGCGATGACCGCTTCGGTGATCGACTCCAGAGACTTCCTCGCCGCCCGCCGACACGCCGAAACCGAGGTGCTCGTCCCGGCCGGCACCAAGATCGCCTTCGCCGGCGGCCTCGACTGCAACGACCACGACCGGATCTGGGACGCGCTCGACAAGGCCCGCGAAAAACATCCCGACATGGTCCTGCTCCACGGCGGCAGCCCGCGCGGCGCCGAACGCATCGCAGCCTGCTGGGCCGAAAGCCGCAAGGTCACCCAGATCGCCTTCAAGCCGGACTGGACCCGACACGCCAAGGCGGCTCCGTTCCGCCGCAACGACCAGCTTCTCTCGGTGGTGCCCTACGGCCTGATCGTCTTTCCCGGCTCCGGCATCACCGACAACCTTGCCGACAAGGCGCGTCGGCTGGGCATTCCCGTCTGGCGGTTCGCGGAGGGCGGCGCGTGAGCGCCGTTTTCTTGCAAATCCAGAAAATCCAGATAATATGGAGATTGGTAAGGAGGCCAGCCATGCGCCAGTTCACGACCGGGGATCTCAACAAGCAGGTTGGCGACGTCACCGACGTTGCCAGCCGCGAACCCGTTATTCTCACCAAGCACCGGAAACCCCGGTTCGTGCTGATGAGCTACGAGCACTACGAACGGATGCGCATCGGCGGCGATCCCCGCCGCGCATACCATGTCTCCGAGATGCCGGAGGAACACACGGAACTCTTCGCCGCAGAGATCGACCGATTGGCGCGCGGGGAAGGATACGATGATGAGCGGTAGATTTCTGCCTGGTCAGGTGATCTCCTATCCTTATCTTTGGGCATGGCAACACGAGCGCGGCGAAACGGAAGGCCGCAAGAGCCGGCCGACCTGCGTCGTCATCGCTGTCCGCGGCGCAAGAGATGGCCTGACCCATCTCGCGCTCCTGGCGATAACCACCCAGCCACCGACCAACGATCGGGTCGGTTTGGAAGTCTCCGCTATCGAGTGCCGCCGCGCCGGTCTGACCGATCTCAAACGCTGCTGGATCGTGGTTGACGAATACAACTACGATATTGCCGAACGCTCCTGGTACATCGAATCCGACGGTAAGCCCCTCGGTCGTTTCAGCAAGGCTTTCATGATGAAGATCGCAGGCGCCTTTATCGAAGCGCGCAGCGAGGGCCGCCGCCTCAGCCGTCTGGACTGACGTTCTCTTTTCGCGGCCATGCGCTCGATCCGGGACGTGAGCCTCTGGCTGGCCGACAAAGGCCGCTAACTGCACGCGCGTAGCGCCTCCGGCTGCTCAGGATCCGGGCGCGCCGGCCTGCGGCCGGCCGGGCTCTCGTCGCGGCGTCCCGCCGCTCCGCGAGCCAGCTTCGCCGTCTCGGCCTTCCGGTGACGATCCCTCGCGCAGGGCCAGAGGGAGAGGGCGGCCGGCGCGGGGCGGGGGCGCTGGAGAGAAGGGAAAGTCACCATGTCGATGATATTCATAGGTGGATCACGCGAGATATTCGAGCTGCCGGAACCTGCCATCGCTCGCATCGGCGCAATCGTTGCTGCCGAGCACGGCGTGCTGATTGGCGACGCGCCTGGAGCCGATGCCGAGGCGCAGGGCCTGCTCGCCGGCTACAAGTACGAGCATGTCGGGGTCTTCCATGCCGGCAAGGAACCCCACAACAATCTCGGCGACTGGGCCGCCTACCATGTCCCGTCACCTGGAGGCACTCATGGATCTTGGTACGACGCCGCCAAGGACCGGGAGATGGCGCGGCGCGCCGACTTTGGCATGATGGTCTGGGACGGCGCATCACCCGGTACGGCCGTCAACGTGCTTCGGCTCGCCATCGCCAACAAGCCGTGCGTCATTTACGATCTGGCCAGGGGCCGGATGGCGACGACGTACAATGTGGAGGACTGGTGCGCCATGCTTCGCCATGCTGATCCGGACATTCGCCGCCAAGCCGAAGCCCGCATGACGCCGGACGAGCGTCTAACGTTGCCAGGATGATGGATCAGGTCCTGCCGACAGCCGGCGGGGTCAATCCGATATGTTGATCCGGCAGCTCGCCGCCTAATCCACTTGTATGAGCGGACGGAGCCGGCCCCTTTCGAAACCGGTCCACGCGCAGAGCCGCCGGGCGTTGTGCGGATGATCATCTTGACCCGTCTCGCCTCTGAAGCGGGTGCAAGCGCGCCGAACAACATCCTGGCTTGCCGGGTCATCCAACCTGACTGCGCGGTATCATCCCCGAGGGGCGTGAAGGCCGCTGCCAGCCGGCCCCGATCTCGAAACCGCTATGCCGCCATACCGAACACGCAAGGCGGTCACGCGCCGGGCTGCTGTTCGATGTGTTGGCGATGCCGACCACATGACCCGAGAGGCTGCAGCATGTTCCTGCGATCCGGCAGCGTTGCCTCCGCGGTCTAGCGATGGCGGCCTGCGTTCTTTTCCTTCGGTCGCATCCGGGGCCATTCCCGTTTCATGTCGCCTTTGTAGACGACCGCCTGCTTTGTGCGGTCAACCCCCGTTGGGGGTACACTCGGCGAATATTCAGGAAAATTCGATTTCTGTTTTTGTCTGCGGGCAGGCGAAGGGCCTGCCCGCAATTTTTCGGCAAATAGAATTTTCCAGAATTTTCGCCGAGATGACCGCAGCAGGACGGCCCTCTCCTTTGGCGCCATCGGGAATGGTCCCGATGCAACCGAAGGAGAACTACCATGGCCACCACGATCGCAAACCTCACCACCAAGGCCGACGGCTCGATGGAAGGCGTCTTTGCCACGCTCCGGGTCAATGCCCCGATCACCCTCATCCCGAACACCAACAAGTCGCGCGAGGACGCCCCCGACTACCGGATCGTCAACAAGCGCACAGGCTTCGAGATCGGAGCCGGCTGGCACCGCATCTCCCAGCGTTCGGGAGAGGAGTACCTCTCGGTCAAGCTGGAGGCCCCCGAGATCGGCGTCATCTTCGGCAACCTCGCTCCCGCCCCCGGCGGCGAGGAAAACAAGAAGGTCATCCTCTGGAACAACCCCCAGTGAAGCATCGGTGGCCGGCCCCGCAAGGGGCCGGCTCCCCACCGGCAAAAGGAGGTTGCAATGAGCCGCTACACCATCACTGTCACTGGCACCGTCACCGGACAGGGCCGCTCGGACCCAGACGCTGTCATCGGCTACGATCCGCCACTTCGAACCTACTTCCTGCAAGCGTTCCCGCACGAAGAAACCGACGAGCCCGGTCTTTGGCTCGGCACCCACGATCGCGCGTTCGAAACGCTTGAGGATCTTCACCGCGCAGCCATCTCGCACGGCTACGACTTCATGCCGCTGCCGCCCAAACTGGCCGCAAAGCTGGTCGACGACAAAGCGGCAGCCAGCGGGCGTCCGGTGCAAGACACAATCCTCGGCCAGGTGCTGAAACGCCTCAACCACCCCAAGTAGGCAACACGTCTCAGGGCCCGCGACGGAGTGTTCCGTTGCGGGCCCCTTTTTTGCGCGTCGGAAAAGAGCCACGAACATCAACGGTCCGAGGTAGCGACTCCAAACCGCGGATTACTTTTGCGACCCTGCCGCAGCCGATTAAGGAAATCGGGCCCAACTGCCGGGGACGATTCAGAACAGGCGAGCCGTTGAGGCGGTCGCGACAGGATTCTGGACTTTCCGCGTGTTTTGGGCGCATTCTTGCGGCGGGGAGAAGGGGCTTGGCTAAATCCCGCTACGATGATCGGTCGGGGCCGTGGCGCAATCGTACCGGCGCAGGACGCCCGCTCGCACGAGGCTGGGCCAGCGTGCCGATGCGGCTAGTCTTCGTGACGGTGGCTGCGACCTCCGCTCTGGTAACGCAGTTTGTCATGCACGACAGCGGGTCCCTCCCGGAAATCAATCTGCAGAACCTGATCACGCCGCGACCGGTAGCAATTGCTGGGGTCGCATCTGTCATCGACGGCGACACGATCGAGATCCATGGCCAGCGCATTCGCTTCAATGGTATCGATGCACCGGAGTCAGCACAGCAGTGCGACGACGCCAATGGCTTCCACTATCAATGCGGCGCCAAGTCCGCCGCCGCTCTCGATGCCTTTCTCGCCGCCTCGCGACCGACCCGATGCACGTTTGTGTCATGGGATCGGTATGGCCGCTATGTCGGCAATTGCCGGCGGGCCGATGGTGTCAGCGTCGCCGCCTGGATGGTCGAGAACGGTCAAGCTCTTGATTGGCCGAAATACAGCCAAGGTGCCTACGCCATGCTGCAGGAGAAGGCCAAGGCGGCAAAGGTTGGCATCTGGGCAGGAACGTTTCAAGCGCCTTGGGATTGGCGTGCCAAGCATCGCGCTGACAACGAACAGCCATCGATGATCGCTCCCCTGCTCGCAGTGTCGCCCAGTGCCTGCAACATCAAGGGCAACATCAATGCCCGCGGGGAGCACATCTATCACATGCCTGGCCAGGAATATTACGATCGCACGGTCATCACGACCAGCAAGGGTGAGCGCTGGTTCTGCAGCGAGGAAGAGGCGGTGGCGGCCGGTTGGCGCAAAGCAAAGCGTTAAGCCACAGGGCCAGTTATTGCCCTGCTTTTCGCCTGCGCTGGCGCGTACCGCGGGACCGCTGAGTGCTTCAACGGCTCAGAAAGTGCGAGCATGCGGCAGTGTCAGGATCACTGAATTCCGACGGGCAACATCGCGCCTGCGCCCGGTACACGAAGCGACTTTGTTCAAAGCCTGGCTCCCGTCGCCGTAACGGTTGCCTGTCAACCAGACGGGATCGCTTCTGCGCGTCGGGGGGATCGCGGCTGATAGCCACGCATCCGCTTGGCGCGCAGCAGCTCGAGGAAAAGGGCTACGGCTTCACCCTCGGTATCAAAGGAGTGCTGTACCGTGCGGCCGGTGGTTCCAATCCGGCCCCAACGCCGGACCAGGCAGGTCTGGCCGAACAGTGTCTCCTCAATCGACAGTGCATAGAAGCGCGCCATGTTCCGATCCGCGTCGCGGCGTTCGATACAGAGGCGATAGAGCTGCGCGATCATTGCGGACAGAATCGCGCAGCCGGACGCGCGCGTCCAATGAATGGTTTGAATCAGCAGACGCGGATTGATTCACGCTGATGATGGATGGAACCGAACGTCAGTCGTTCAGCAGCCTCTTTGATGGCCCTTCCTGGAGAGATGCAGCAAATCCTCGTTGGCCCGTATCGTGCGCGGTCGGTCGTGACGATCGACGCTGATCACCGCGTCTGGCTACTTCGGCTGCCGGGCAAGGAATTCCGTTATCAGACCCTGAACCACCTCCTGCATGGTTGTCCTATTGCGCGCGCAATGGACCTGCAGCTCGATCATCTGCGAAACCGGAATGCGCGTGTGCAGCCGGGCTGTCTCGCCGGCTGCCTTTGGCTTTTCGAGCCTCGAATTCGCCGTTCTGGCAGACTGGGTTCTCGTCTGCTGCTCCAGGTTGTCCGTTTCGCTGATGCTGGATTCCACTATGGCAGCCATGTTGCGCGAGAACGGAGCATCCGAACGGGCACGCGGTTTCAAGGCAGGCAGCGGAAGCTGGTTTGCGGTCCGATCGTTTTTCTCGTTCATTGCGAGGTGGCTCCGTTCAGTTTGCGGATGATCTCGGCGGTCAGAGCATTCGTCTGGTCGCGAGCGTCCTGCACCGCCTTGTTCACGGGCTGGACTTCGTAGAGCGTCCCGGCGGTTGCGATTGAGGCGAAGGTCGGCCGTTGCGACAAAAAGGTCTCAAGCACGCTGGCGTCGGCCTGCCGCAGCAGCTGGATCGCCGTGCGAAAAGCCATGGTGTTGTGCTCGATCCCCGAAACCATGTTGAGCATCACCGCGTAGGGAATTTCGCGGTGGCGTCCGCCAAGCGATCGGATGTGCCGGATCAGGCCGAGGCACTGCTTGACATCGAAGACGTGCGCTTTCGTCGGGATCAGCACGAAGTCGGCGTTGGCGACGGCCGGGCCGAGGGCAGCCACGGCCGTGCCCTGGACATCGACCAGCAGAAGGTCCTCGGCGTCAGATTGCGCCAGGCGGTCGATCAGTTCGTCGGTCGAGCTGATAGGGATGACGTCGATGTTCGAAAGAGCGTACCCGGCGCGGTGACTGTTTTTGCTCCACTCCACCGCGGACAATTGCGGATCGGTGTCGAGCACCGACACCCGGTGACCGGCGGCGGCGAATTCGCCAGCGAGCAGGATGGTGGTCATGGTCTTGCCGACCCCGCCTTTGGGCGAGGCCACTGTGATTTGCACCGCGCGTTGTTCCGGCATTTTTTCTCCCAATATTCGCGTGTCACTTTGGCGCCAAAGCGCAGAGGCGATCTGGCGCCAAAGTGCCTTTCTTTCATTATGCCAATGCGCCAATGCGACGAAGTGCGGAGGCACATAAGCGACTGTGCGATAATATGAATTTGCGCACTTAGTTCAATGTTCGAAGGTGCAAAATCGACTCAGCGTTAGTTCATCAGTGAGTTAGTATAATGTTGCGTATTGAATTGACAAGATACGCAATTTGGGTCCAAATTGGCTGGGCAGGTCGTCGCTTCGCTTCGACCTGGACCGTCTTCGACGTGAGGCCCCATGGCGAGAATTTTCGGCACCAGCCCCGCCCAAAAGGACACTCGAAAGCGCTCCAGGATCGATATCGGGCCGGAGGCGGGCGCACTCCTGGACGAGGCCTGCAAGGTGTTCCAGCTTGACCGGGCGGAGACGTTGCGACGCATCATCCGGGCCAGCCTGGATGTCGGCCCCGCTCTGTCGGCAGAGAATTCACGCACTGTCGCGGCCTTGGCCTCGCAAGTCCGGATGGTCGGCCGAAACCTCAGCCAGCTTCTGCATGCCATTCATTCCGGCCACGCCGTCCCAATGGAGGCGACGTTGCCGATATGGGACGCACTGGATGTCAGGGTGAAAGCTGTCGACGCCGAATTGACGGCAATGACGATTGCCCATGGCCTGAAACTTCGGAAGGCGGCGCATCTGCTGGATGGTGAGGACGCGTGAACCTCGACCCGTCGTCCATACAGGCCATAGCCGATCGGATTCGAGCGAGCGCAGCTTTTGAAGAAGAGAACCGCAAGCGCCGCCATCGGGCCCTGTTGTCCTTTGCTGGAAATGACGATGATTGGTTGTTCAAGACGGTTCGCGGCGGGCCGGGGGAGGGCGGTTTCGGCGGAAGCCAGCCCCCGGAACCCGCCGTGCCGCGCTCGTCTGCCCGGGAGTTGGAGCCGCCGCGCGGTAAAGCCGGGCGACTAAACTTCGCCCTGCCAACGAAGCGGCGGAAGCTCGCCGGCGGACCTGCGCCGAGGGCGGCTGCCGACCGGCTGGCGGCCGGGTATCAGCCGGCGGTTCTGAAGGTGATTTCCTATGGGCACGGCGTCACAAGAGCAGCCGCCATCGGTCAATATATCCAGAAGGAGGGCGTCGCGCTCGAAACTCATGACGCCCGCATCCTCGCGACGCAGGCCGCCGTTGCCGAGGAAATGAAACAGTGGGGCAAGGGCTTCGACAAGCGGCGGGAAAGCGACGATGTCGCGACGTTCCGGCTTTCGGTGGCAGGAGAGGAGAATGCCGAGCGCCTTTCATTGGCGGTTCAGGCTGGTTTTGCCGGCCACGGTTTCGCCTATCGTATCGACACGCTACAGGACGGATCGAGCGTTGCGCGTGTCGTTGCGACCATGGCCGGACACAGCGTCGTGCGGGGCGAGAACGGAGACGAGAAGAAGAAGCATCGGTTTCACTTTTCCGATCGGCGCCAGGAGGATCGCCGGTTCTCGGCACCGACCCGGGCCATGATCGCCTCGCGGATCGCCGAGACGCTTGGGGTCAAGGAGGATACTGTTTCGGTCAAGCCAATTGGGGAAGCCAGCCACGGCAAAGCTGGTGTCGTGTTCCATCTCTCGCGCCTTACCCATGACGGAGCGGCGATCGGCGCCGACGGCGTCACGATCGCGTCTGAGGAGGCGGTCCGGCAGACCGCGCAGTCCTGGGACAAGACGCTGAATTCCTACAAGCCGCGCGACACTATGCATATGATCCTGTCGGCCAAGGCAGGTGAGGACGGACAAGCCCTGGTGAGGGCCGCACGTGGGTTCCTGCATGAACAGTTCCCCAATCACAAATTCGCCTTTGGGATGCATGCCGACATGGCCGAGGAGGGCGGCCATATTCATGTCCATGCCATCGTCGCGGTGAAGGGTGAGGATGGTCAGCGATTGCGACCAGGTCCGGCCCAACTTCGCGAATGGCGCGCGCTCTATGCTCAGCACGCACAAGCACAGGGCATGAAAATCGTCGCGACCTCCGCGGCCTATCGAGCGTCATCACAAAGCTATGGTCCGCGCGACAAGGCGATCGTTGCCACGGCCGAAAAGCCGCGGCCAGGTAGGGAGGCGCGGGACCGCGCGTATGCCCGTGCAAACCCGCAGGTCATCGAGAAAGCACGACAGCGGATCGACTACGCGAGGGCCAACCCGATCAAGATTCCGATTTCGGCGCGCCAGCTGCAGGCCACCCAGGCAAGCCTTCGGGACTGGCACTCGGTTGCTGCTTCTCAGCCGGATAACGCGATAGCGAATCAATTTATTGATCGGATGACGCAAGCTTTCCGATCCGGTACTGTTGTGGTTGCTATTCGAGATGGAAAGGGTGTTCAAATGAGTTCAGATGCCACCGCGGACAAGATGCGGGAAAACCTAAAAGAGATCAACGAGACCGTAAACAAGACGGCCGCCATGATGAACGGCCAGACCAAGGCAGAGTTCTTGCGAAGCGCAGCGCCGACCATGGAGCTGCTGGCGATCCGAACGGATCTCAAATCTATGCAGGAGCGCGGTGTGACGCACATTTCGCATGAAGAAGCGCATCAGATCGCCGGATCACGAAGTGAAGCGCTTATCGCAAGAGCATGGGAGATGGAAGATCAACAGTATAGGACCAAAGATCCGTCAGAATGGACGGATGTTGATGTAGCGGCGTTCGCAAGATCCGTGCAACGCTCAGATGATGAATTTTATTCGAAAGGAAACGCGGAACAAGATGAGCCCTTTGCTGAACATGTTAAAGATTATGCTTGGGAGAAGGCGCGACAAGAATATGGTCCTGCTCAACATGAACCAGCGGTCGTGCAGCTCACAAATCGTGCACGTGAGATCGAGGCTACGGAGCACCTAGAGGCACAGCGCGCGAACGAAATCCGCAATCGTGCCATCGAGCGACAACTTCGTGATGAACATGCCGGCTCAATCGATCCGACATCGCTTGAGCAGGTTGCACAAGACCGCGAAATGGTTCGCAATGCCGAAAGCATCGCTGCGAAGGAAGCCCGCGAGGCACAAGCCGCAAGCGAAGCCGCGCGTTCATTGGCGCACAATCCTCACGAGCCGCTTGATCCTGAGATCGTCAAAGGCGAACGGCTCGAAGAACTGCAGCGCCTGCAGTCGAGAAGCATCAACACCGCTCCAGTCGAAGGCGAAGAGCCGGATTCACAAAAGCCGCAAAAGCAGTAGTTGCCTCGCCATGCAACCACTGCGGGGCTCGTTGTTCCCTAAGCCGGGCTCTGGCAGCGGCTCCGTTCGGCACACGCTCGCGTCCAAACGCGGATGGACTCCGAGGAAAGGCGAGGATTAGACACCTGGTGATTATGCAACCTCCTTCACCCGGATTTCTATATCCAAGTGAGCGGAGGCGGCGATGTTGACGAGCGCGTCAAGCGAAAACTTGGCGAGCTTACCGCGCAGCAGATCATTGATACGAGGGCGCGTCAGGCCGAGCCGCTTGGCGGCTTCCTCCTGGGGAATGCCCCAACGCTGGACTGCCTTACGAATTTCGTAGAGCAGCGCCGAGCGCGCTTTAAGGTTTGCTGCCTCCTGTTCGGTGTCCGCCAGGGCGTCCCAGACGTTCTCATAGATTTCTACGTTCATCGTTCTGCCTTCCATCGTTTTAGCCGTTGAGCCGCCAGATCGAGGTCTTTCTTGGATGTGGCCTGTGTCTTCTTCTGGAACGCGTGAAGCACCAAAACGCGGTCCTCCAGGGTTGCCAGATAGATGACGCGGAACGCTCCCGATGCCTCCCGGACTCTGATTTCCCTGACGCCGGCCCCCACGATCTGCATAGGCTTCCAGTCGTCGGGATCGTCGCCGCGCTGGACAAGTTCGAGCTGCCAGCCGGCCTCTATCCGCGCATCGTCAGGAAACGCTCGAACATCCGCCCGACTGTTTCCCAGCCATTCAATCACCTTCATCGGGGTGCACTGTATCGGTTTTGATACAGGCTGCCTAGAGTGAAAATCAATCG
Source organism: Mesorhizobium sp. ZC-5 (assembly GCF_025753855.1). Lineage (GTDB taxonomy): Bacteria > Pseudomonadota > Alphaproteobacteria > Rhizobiales > Rhizobiaceae > Neomesorhizobium. The sequence continues at coordinate 79,855 of NZ_JAOWPT010000007.1, read as the reverse complement.
CATTTTACGGACGAGCAATCAGCTCACGTCCCCACCAAGAACCGGGAGGCGCTCGAACCGGTTCGATGCGCCCGCCATCGGATTAGGGACGTTTCGTCTGGTTCTCACACTCGACATAGGCACCGAAGGCACAAATCGCTCATTTGTATTCAAGTGAATTTCACGTCCTAGCGATCGCCGTGACGTCTAATTTGATCCTGCAGCGCCTCAAGAGCGGCTGACGGTACCCCGTCGACATCGCCGCTATCCACTGACGGTGACAGGGAACGAGCGCCGGCCTCCACTTCCTGATCGAGCGATGCGAGCAGCGCGGCGATCGACGTGGACTTGTTTCCCGGCCGGACTTGGAATTGCAAGATACTCGCCTTGCCTTCAGACGCACTCGGGTCGGACGCCTTTGATGCTGCCGGCGCCGAGCGCCGGCCAAGGGTGGGAAGCGGCCGCGGCGCAGCATCGGCTGTCTGATCGGTCCGCTTCGGCTTCAACTCCGGAACTTCAGCGGCGACCTCGCTCTTTGCTTCAGCTTCACCGCCCGTTGGAAGGCCTGAGCTTGGCAGCGCCTGTGGTGCGTCCGCGCTGTCGCTCCTTGCTTTCGGCTTTAACCCGACGGGACCAGCCCTTTCAGCCGCCGCACCAGTCGCAGGCGGCACCGCCTCGGCATAGGCTGTATCGCCCGAAACCGGCGCTTCGACGCTATCGGGTTCCCCCAACTCGAAAGGTGCTGCCGGCGCGTTGTTAGCCGCCGCTTCGACCTCCGCCATGGAGCGCAGCGGAAGATCCTGCCATCGTGAGAGAGGCGGAACCTTCAAGCGCCTGTGCCGAAATTGCTGGTAGGTCGCCTTATAGGGAGCGTCCTTATAATAGGTGACCTTGCGCACCATGAAACCAGGGGGGCTCGAGCCCAAAACCACGGCCTGCTTCGCCGGCATCTGCCGAAGCTCCGCCGCCGTCCGGAACGGTCTTTCCTGATAACTTAAACTCTTGTCTCGGCCCCCAAATATACCTTGCCCGGCCCTGATGATCGGTGTGGGGACCTCGATCGTGGTCGGCCCCAGCATTTCAGAGACATGTTCCGAGGTCTCAATGTCGTTCATGCGGATGAAAAGCTTCACCTGACACGCGGTCACCGTGGTCTGCCGCGTCGCTTTTCCATAAACTTCGTCAAGCTGGGCAAGATCCTGCAGGATCAGGACCATGCGAAAGCCATAGCCCGCGTTGATCGCCAGCTTGGAAACGATAGACTCCATTTTGCCGAGCTGGCGAAACTCGTCGATCATCACCAGGACCTGATAAGGCTCGTCAGGACCTGGCGAGGAAGCCATCAGCACATCATGGATTTGCTGAACCAGGAGTTTGATGATGGGCCGGAACACGTCGAGCTGCGCCACCGAGCAGCCGATGAAGAGAGCCGTCGGGTCCTTGCGAAACTTCGAGATATCGAAATCGGTCGACGCCGTAGCGGCTGCAACGAGATCATTGGTCCAGGGGTTGAGAGCCGCCGTCAGGTTGAAGTAGGCCGAGTTTCGCGTTTCCTTTTCCAGCGCAATGAACTGGTTGAGCCCGTGCACGACCCACGAAGGCAGATATTTTTCCTCGTCATTGCGGATATTCGTCAGCACCCTGAGAAAATCCACACCGGTCGAAAGGAGCATCGCGACGGCGCGCAAATGACGCTGCCCCTCATAGCGTGGTGACGTCAGCACATAACCTATCATGGCCGAAAGCAGCTGCCGGCCGGCGCGCGCCCAGATCTCGGAACTTCCTGTCGCCTCGGGGATGATGAAGGAGGAGACCACCGCGCAGTCCGTCGGCATGCGCGCATCGCGCCGGATGAAATCCAGCGGATTATAGCGATGCGAATCCTGCTCGCCGGGCGAAAAGAAAAAGACCTTGTCGCCGAGAGCCTGCCGGTGTGCACCGAACGCCTCGAAGTTCTCCCGCTTCGGATCGAACCACACCGAGGATCCTCGCCACATATACCCGTTCGGTATGACAAAGCTGACGCCCTTGCCGGATCGGGTCGGCCCGACCACGAGGACGTGCGCGGGATCGTCCGAGCGGATCGTCGCCCCGCCCATCTTGCCGAGGATCAAGCCTTGCTTTGCCAGCAGGTTTTTCCTTTCGGCGTCCATGATTGTGCCGAACCGCGCATCGCCGTAGTGCTTTGGCTTGCGGTTGATCAGGCTTGCAAAGATCAAGCCGACGCCGATCGCCACGACAATTGCGACCGCGACCGCGCCGCGGATGATCGTCTCGCTTTGCGTGGGATGATAGGCCAAGCGCTGACTGAAGTGCTGCCAGGCAACGAACAGGCCGCTCAGGCTGCGTTGCGCGTTCTGGTACCGCAAAAGCCCCCAGCGCGAGGCTCCTTCAGAAGGCAGGGCGGGATCCCACCGCCATGTCGCCACCAGCTCGTAAGCCAGGCTCCAAAGGGCAAAGAAAGCAGCGAGACCGATTAGGCCGAGGAAAAGTCTATAGGCCAATACGCGAGACATCCTGGGGAACCTTTCTGGCGGCTCTCCATTCAGTCATGCGGTTGAACCAGATCGCCGAAGTACCGCGCCAGCCGCCCCGGCGCGTCTGTTGGATCACAATCGGCAAAACCGACCGCACGTAATCGATGATCTCCGCCTTGCTCAGACCGAGCCCAGCCTGCATGACCATCAATGCCAACTGCTCAAACGCACCGGCCGGGCTGTCCGCATGGATCGTCGTAATCGATCCGGGATGACCCGTGTTGACGGCGCGCAAGAACGAATAGGCTTCGGCTCCCCGGATCTCGCCCAGGAAGATTCGATCCGGCCGCAGGCGCATTGCCGCCTGCAGCAGCGTTTCAACGGTCACGCGCGCTAGGCCCTGATCGCCCTTTGACGCGACCAGCGGCAGATAGTTGGGCTGGTGTGGTTTGACCTCTCGCGTGTCTTCAATGGTGAGGATCCTTTCATCCGAAGGTACCTCGTGCAAAATCGCGTTCAGAAAGGTCGTTTTGCCCGACGACGTGCCTCCTGAAAGCAAGATCGAATACCGTTCCCGCACGGCCAGGCGCAGGAAATCCTCGATCTTGCCGGCGTCGAGATATTCGCAAAGGGCGCTGTCGGTCTCGCTCAGTTCGCCGGGATCCTGGACGGAGATCGTATCGAACGACCCACGTTTCCGATAATCCTCAAGGCGCATTTCCTTCATGACCTGCTTGCGGATTGCGAAGGCGCCTCCTGCCGGTGTCGCCGGCGCAAGCACGCCCTGAAAGCGTTCGCCGCCCGGCAGGGCGGCCGAAAGCAAGGGATTTTCCTCGCTGACGGACTGCGAGGATGATGCGGCTATACGTTCCATGAGGTAGGTGATCGCGGCGCCGTCGAGCCCGGGCACGTCGAAGGGCTCCATATGTGTCGAGCCGACGATTTCGACCCACACCCGTCCAGGCCCGTTTGCACAGATTTCCACCACGCGATCGTCGTCGAGCCAGCGCCGCACGGGCTCCAGCGCCTTATTTAGAAAGACGGTTCTTTGCTGCCCGTTCACGTCGGATCTCCCTCAACGCCTCGCGCACCGGGTCCGGATAGAATTCGGAAAAATCGAGGTCCCGGCGGACGAACACCATGATGCGCGACCCCTGGTCGACATGGATCGTGGGCGCGATATTGATCGAATTGCGAAGCGCCTCTTCGGCAATGCGGTTGAGGCTTTGCGAGACCTGTTGCGCGCCGATCTGGCGCGCGCTCTGCATGTGCTGGTTGGGCTGCGTCTGGATTGTTACCGTCTGTCCGGTCTGCGGATCCGTATAGGTCTGATTGGTGTTCGACCCGTTCTGGTCATTGCCAAGGTTGGCAATGAACTGCGTCGCGCCGCCCACGACACTCAGAAGGATCGCCGAGCCGAAGCGCTCGAAATAATGGTTGTCGACCTCGCCCGGCATACCGCTCCGACCGAGCTCGTCGGTGCCGGTCGAGCCGAGCTGCACCGACATGCCGTCCGATCGAAGCAGGCGTGTCCACACAATGAACACCCGCGTTTGGCCGGTTGCGAGGCCACTGCGGTATTCACCGATAAGGCGGGAGCCAGCGGGGATCAAAACCCTGCGGCCGTCGAACGACCACACATCCTCCGAAACCACGGCCCGAACCATGCCTGCAAGATCGCTCTGGATGGCGGTCTCGAGCACGCCCTTGATCATCGTCCCTTGGGCGACCAGAGCGTCCGTGCGCGGGTTCATCGTGGCCTTCGATGTATCCGCTCCGCTCCGGCTCGCCCTTGCCAAAAAACGCCGGTTGGGGTCCTCCTCGCCCTCGCTGGCGTTTCCAGGCGCCGCGGCATCCGCTCCATTGGCGGCCAGTGCTGATGCACTGCCAGGCGCGTCGCCGCTATCGACGACGAGCTGCTTGGCGCGCAAGCGCTCCCATTTGCGCCGCTCCTCTTCTTCCTGCCTGCGCCGTTCTTCCTCAGCCAGACGACGGGCTTCGGAATCATCCTGCACCTGTGGTGGAGCTGCGGGCGGTTGCAGGGCCGGTGGAGGGGGAGGCGGCGCCTCGACCGCCGACGGTGGCTGTGCCGGCGCTGCCGGCGGCTCCTCGGGAGCCGTCGGGATTTTCAGGGTGCCGTTATCAAGCTGGGGGCGCGGCGTATCGAGCCCTGGTGCGGGAAACTGTGTGGTGTGAAACTCCTCGCCATCCGACGCCGTCAACAGCGGCCTGTCTGGCGCACGCGTCGCCGCATAGATCATCCAGCCGGCGAACAGCACCGCACCCAGCGGCACCGCGATCCTGAAGAATGTCGTCGCTCCGAATTTTGGCGCGGCGACCGCCGTGCCTTCCTCAGCCAGCATTCTGTACTCATTGGGAGATGGCATCGGGTCCCCTGACTTTCCGAACAGTCCCACCGCCGACACGTTGCGGCTCGTAAGGTTCAATCCCGGTCGGTTCGTTCACATTGTTCAGCCTCAGATTGAAGACGCAGGTCGCGTCGTTGCCGTTGCGCAGGGTCCATTGGTAGTTGACCTTGTCGACGACGATGTACGCGCCCTCGCGGCGATAGTTCACAAGGGTCTCATTGCGCTCGCTGTCGACGACATAAATCGCCGGCACTTCCCTTGCTGGATCGAAGCGGAACCAGGTCTTCACGCCATCGTCGTAAATCACGAGCGGCTTATTGGCCGACGACCCCTTATAGGCATAGGACGAGTTGGCGTTTTCGGCCTTGAATCCCTGCCGGTTCGGCTGAGCCGCCCGGGCCTGGGCTTCGTCCATCAGCGCTGCGCCCGACGCCTCTTCGGGATAGCGGAACTTGATTGCGTAGACTTGTTGTGCAACCGGCCGAAATTCGCCGTTGAGGAAGAACACATAGCTGCGCTTGTTGGTCAGGACATTGAGATTCCCGCCCGCGTTCTTCTCGATCGGCTTCACAAACAGCACATTGCCCTTCTTGTTGGGCTCGATGCTCCAGGCCGGGACGTCGCCAGCGCCCAGGGTTTCGATTTTCTCGTCATCGCCGAATTCGATCATGGTCGAGGCGCCATAGCTGGCGGGCACCGACACCACATCGTCCTTCTGATACCAGACGAAGCGAATACGACTGTCACGAGATCCCGCCCGAGGGGTCTGTTCGGCAAGGGCCGGGTGAACCGCGCAAACGCCGAGCCAGATTGCCATCAGGATGCCGGCGATCTTCATTGCGGTGTCTCCGCGGTGGGTGCCGGCGCCGTCTCCTGATCGCGCCTATATTCGAGCACCTGGAAGCCAAGCGGATTTTGAAAGCGGATCTCGTTTTTGGCCGGCACGCCGGTGTAGCGGAACCGGATCAACGACACCCAATGCCGCTGCACCGTGTTCGCCTGGCTTTTTTCCTCCGTCATGAAACGGACCAGGGCGGTCCTTTGGTTAGGAAACGTCACCGACTTCACAGTCACAGCCACAACGGTGTTTCGCCCGTACAGCACCACGGGATTCGTCACCTTGTTCGCCGGGCTGAAAAGCTCGACGAGCTCCCTCGAGGCATCGCCGGCGCTCAGCAATTGCGCCAGATCGAAGTTGTCCTTCAGCGCCTTCGGATCGTAAGTCTCGCGAGCCTTCACATAACGGACGATATCGAACATCCCCATCGACTCGTCCTGCTGCAAAGGCCCGTCGGCCAGCGGCCGTTTGACCTCGACAAACCCGGTGGATTTGTCGACCACCACCATGTAGGGCTCATAAGTCTTGAGCGGCAGCGCAAGGATCAGAGCGCCCACCGCTGCTACGGCAATGACCGAGGCGACGCTCGCCACACACCACGCCAGCGATCGCGACCAACGATTGCGCCGCGCGATATCTTTTTCCCAGATTGCCGCATCCACATAGTACGGCAAAGGAGACTGGGTTTCCTTCGCCGGTGCCCCAGCGTTTTCCTTCACATCGCTCATTGGTGCCCCAAGACTATGCGGGATCCGTCAGCTTTCGGGAAAGCCGCGCATATTCCGCTGAATCCTCGTACCTTCTTTGTGCGAGACTGACGCGCGCCCGCTCGCGACCCGCCAGGCGTTCCGGCCGCGTGCTCCAGCCCAAGCGTCCCATCAGCCTGCGCTGACCGGCTTGGCCCATCGCCGCGAAGGCGCCGCCGTAGAAGCGCCCAAACGAAGGCGTTCCAATACCAATTCCGCCCGCTAGCGAGGCGGCAACGTTGGTGATTTGCGACAGCAGCAGCACGCCGACGAGGCAGATCAGGATCAGCGGCGCGGCTTCGGTCAAGGTCGTCGTCGCAGCACCGTTCGACCGGTTGACCGCGTCGAAATAGGTCTGGGTGATCGAGATGAAGAAGGCGCAGAAGGCGTACACCAGAATCTGCACACACATGTACTGCACGATCGCGGTTATCCAGCCGGCGAAGAACCGGGTTGTGTAGCCGAACAGCATGAGAATGATGAACACTGGGGCGAGCGCCAGCAAAAGCCAAAGAAAGATCTTCGACAGGATGATGAGGAAGATCGCATAACCGATGAGCAGCGCGCCAACGACAAGGATGATCGCCGCCAGCACGTAGCCGCCGAAGTTCAACACCCCAAGGCTCTTGATAAAGGCGGACGTGGAGTTGGCGAGCGAATCCCAGATATTCTGCAGGGCCGTCTGCACGGAGTTGACGGAGTTCAGCCCGGCTGATGTCCCGGTCACATTGGCCGAAACACTCGTGAGAAGGCTGTTCCCGATCGCGGAAGGTGTGTCATTGGCGAACGAATACGCATATGTTTGAAAGTCCCCCCAGTTGGTCGCCAGAGCGTAGATGACGAAGGCGCGAAACAGGCGCCAGACCATCTCTTTTCCCGATCCCGTCGAGGTTCCCTGCCAGATGCTGATGGCCCAGAATATCACGTACAGCGTCAGCATCAGGCCGGCGACACCCACCTGTCCCCCGCCGGTCAGGGCCGACGCGAGGTTCTGGTAGGCTTGCGATACGTAGTTATTGCCGAACTTGTCGACCTGTTGCAGAAGCGTCGTGATATTGAAATTCATTTGTTCGCCGTCCCGCCTGTAAACAGCGATGGATCGCTATTGAGTGCCTTCATCGGACCGCACTCGAATGACTTCTTCGCTTCTGTTCTTGGTTCGGGCGCCGCAAACGCCATCGGCTGCATCGGTCCCTCGTCGCGCGAGCATGGAGCCTTGAGGGGCTTGTGGCCGCACCCCGAGGTCGCGAGAGCGCCAATGAGGGCGGCCACTGATAGAAGCAAGCGCACCGTCATTGGCCGGACTTGTATTCGAGCCCCCGCGTGGCCTGGGTGATCAGGTTCATACGATCGATGTTTTCCTGGTTGGCGGCCGCCGTGGCGGTGTTCACCGCGCCGATCAGTTCGTTCACGGTCAGACCGGTTTGTACCATTATCTGGCTGTTCTGATCGATCGAGCCCTTGATGTCCTGCGCCGTGCCGATCCTCTGAGCGCCCGACTGAAAAGCGCTGGAACGGGTCTTCACCCCATTTTGCGAGGAGTCCACCAGCCCGGTGACCGTGGCCGCGACGTTCACCAGGGCGCTGTAGTTCTTATCCATCTGCGTCGTCTGACCATTGATCAGACCCGAAATGGTTTTCACCAGCTGCAGGCCGTTGATCAGGTTTGAAACCATTCCCTGCGATCCGTTGCCGAGGCCGGCAAACGACAATGAGCCGCCCGAGATCACGCTACCAAGCGAAGGTGCGCTTCCCATGGAGAAGCCACCATTGCCCAAGGCGATCTGCGCGAGCTGACCAGCCTCGCCCGACCGGTCGCCCGTGACGGCCTGGAGCGTCGCTTGCGTATAGTTCATGATGTTGCGGTCGGTGCTGAGGATCTCGCTCGTTGCCGATGCAATCTGCCGAGCCTGTTCCAGATTGGCCTCGTCGATCGTAGGCACCTGGGCAATGGCGATGCCGCCAAAGCCAAGCAAGAGTACCGCTGTTAACGGAATTCCACGCATAGCGTTTTCTCCTATTGAGCCTGATATTGCTTGACGGCCGACATCAGTTCGTCGGTCGTCATGGTCACGGGAGCGCTGTTCGCGTCCCGTTGGATTTGCGAAAGCATGGGCGACACGTTTTCAACCGTGTCGGTCGTGCGCGGCACCGGGCATGCGCTGTCCGTCGAGGGGCAGCACGTGTTGGCGGCCGTGCCGCCGCTCGTCCCTCCGGGACAGCTCGTCGAGCCGCCCGGGCCAGGCGGCGCGGGCGGGGGATTGGGCACCACCAGGCCGGAGGATCCCCGGCTTGTCAGTGTGGCCGTGCCGATGTTTCGCACGTTGAAAGCTTGGGCGAAGAACCCAGTTGCCTGGATCACCTCGTTGAAGGTCAGTCCGCCTTGGGCTCGGATTGCGCTATTGCGGTCGAAGGCTTCCATGACCGTTTGGTCGGTCCCGATATCCTGGCCCATGGTCTCGAAGACCTGCTTGTTGGGACCCACGGTCGACATGCTGCCATTCATCCCGCCGGCCACCTGGCCGGTGCTGTCCAGAAGGCTTCGTTCGCCTGCATTGCCGCCGACAGCGCCTGATCCCGTTCCGGTCGAGGCGAACGCCGTTGAGCCCTTGACGTCGGGATTGACCTGTTCCAGGGAGGCCCGGCCACTCGCGGGATCGACCGAAGCCTTGGGGCTCGTCACGTTCTGCGCCTTTTTGGGGGTCGTCACCGAGCATTTGACGCCCTGCGTCGCGGACTTCGTGTCCTCCTGGATCAGCTTGATCTGAACCTTGTCGGCCTTGTCCTCACTTCGCTGCGACAGAATAGAGCTGTCAGAAACCGGCACGGCCGCCATCGCCATCGATCCGGCGAAAATCATCACAACGGCGGCCGTCGCGCCAACGATGGCATTCATTCCGGGTCCCTCCCAAGAAAGATTGGCAACCAAACCTGCGGATCGTCGCCGACCCGCGCGCGCAGTGCGTCGAGCTCCTGGACCGTCTCAATTCGACCGGAGAGGATCTTGATCGCGTCAGGCATCGCGCCCAGATTAAGGCGCGCAATGACGCTGTCCTGGTCATGCTTGATCAGGAATTTGCGGGCTTCCGGCGGGGTTTCGCGGATCCATTTGATCTCGCGCTCGGACAGCCCGAACGCCCTGTGCGACTCCTCATCTGCCTTCGGGTTGGGGAAAAAGATATTGGTCGGCGTCTGTTCGATCAGCGTGTTGGCGATCGACGATTTCACGATATCCGCCGCAGACTGTGTGCCGAAGCCAATGATGCCATTCAATTTTCGAATGGTTTTCAGCTTGTCCTTGATGAAGTAGCTGAAAATATCATTGTCCAGGAGCTTCCAGCCTTCATCGAGGAAGATCATGACCGGTTGCCCGTCAAGCAGCTCCTCGATGCGATGGAAGATATAGAGCAAGGCCGCCGTGCTGGTCGTTGCGTCGCTCAACACGCTCGTCATGTCGAAGCCAAAAATGGACGACATCGAAAACGAATCTTCAGCGTTGTTGAACAACCAACCGCGCTGATCGGGCCTCATCCATGGCTGGAGACGCGAATAGAGATCGTCATCGCCGGCGCGCATCGCACCACGCAACAGCTCGGCGAACTCCTCCATTGTTCGACCTTCGGGCGGTGCGCTTGCCACCTGGGCGATCGCGTTGCGGATGACTTGCTCCTCGCGCGTCAAGTGGGCGTGTCCGTCGGCGCGACGCAGCATGAAACTGAAAAGCTGGAAGAGAAATTCCCGGTTGTGCGGCGTATCAGGCAGCCGCAACGGATTGAAGCCGGAAGGCTCGCCGGCCTTGAGAACCTCATAGCGGCCGCCAAGCGACCGCACGAAGATATCCAGGCCGCGGTCCTTGTCGATCATGACCAACTTGGGGCGCGGCGTGATGCGCTGCGCCTGTGCCGCGAGAAAGCCGAGCAGCACCGTCTTGCCGGAGCCCGAGGGACCGTTCAGGGTGAAGTTGCCGAGATCTCGAACATGGAAGTTGAAGAAGTAGGCCGTTTGCGACGTCGTCTCGAGCACGCTTATCGGCGTTCCCCAATGCACCCCACCAGCCCGGCCGCTCGGATAGTTATGGAAAGCCGAGAAGCCCGCCATGTTCTTCGATGAGATCATCGATTTGCGCGCCACATAGGCGAAATTGCCGGGCAGGGTGGCCCAGAACGCTGGTTCACAATTGAGGTCCTCGCGAACCCACAGGGCGGACACCTCCGTCAGCGCGGTACCGACGTCGGTCACGCAGCGCGCCACGTCGTCCATGGTTTTCCCGAGGCACAGCACCGTCAGATGATGCAAACCATAGAGCGCTTCCGAAGATAAAAGCTCATCGCGCGCTTCGCCGAGTTGATCGGCGACGATCGAGCCGGCTTCATCCGACATGTCGATCTTGCGCCCGACCCGCTCCATCTGGGTCAGCGCCTGGGGCTTGTCGATGATGGCGAAGGATTGCGTCACGATGAATTCGTGCGGCACCTTCAGCATTGGGTTGAGCATCCCCGGTCCCGTAATGGAAGGGTACTCGCCTACCGAAATGATGGCGCCGTATCGCGTTTCGCCAGTGAACGCCCCGCGAATTTCCAGCGCATTCGGGCCGAAGAACAGCCGCTTGGTCGCCAGCGCCTCCGCGAGCTTCATGCGCGGCAGTGCCATGGGCCGCGGACAGCCGCCATTGACAAGCTGCACCAGGAACTCCAGCGGCTCGGAATGCCAAACGTCGTTGCGCTTGACGACGGTCAGAACCCGCGCGCCATACGCCTGCAGGCTCTCTCGGACGGCTTTCATCACGTCCGTGAGTTCGATCAGCGACCGCTCCTCGCTCGAAGAGCGACCGTCCGCCGCCCTGCGTCCCAAAAGCTTGCGGATCACCAGATCCGCTGTCCCGACGGTTCCCTGCAGTTCGCGCCGCACGATCGTCAGGTAGATGTCGTTCACAAACATGCGCTGGGTGCGCAGGGCCGCCGTATAGCGCTGGTCCAGCTCTTGGCAGAACTTATTCTCGAAGCTCGACTCGATCGCCGGCTTCACCTCGCGGCGCAGGATATGCGAGTAGATCGCATAGCGGGAATTCGCCAACCCCCGAATGAGATCGTTGCGACCGAGCAGGCGCGAATTGATCTCGGCGATATCGATCGTCTCGAAGCACAGCCCGCTCATGTGAACGAAGGACATCAACATGCCGTCCTGCGTCTTGATCACCTCGTCGGACACATGCCGCGAGTAGGGTATATGGGCCGAAACCGGGTTCTCCCGACGAGATACGGCCCCGAAACTCAGTTCATCGCGAAGAGCCCGTGCGATCGCCACGTCACACCCGATAACTGCGCGCCCCCCAGAAGCTGGCGCTCCGGGGCGGCATCTTTCGTGAACGGATGAACATGATCTCGATGAACATGGGATCGCGCATGATCGCGATCCTGGCAACCGCATAGAGCGGCACGCAGATGCAGAGCATGATCAGATTATGGGTTGCAAGGAACACGACGGCGGTCAGCACGCCGATGAACCCCGCTAGCTCGTAGGGGATGCCGAGCACCGTCGGCGCTCGGGTCAGGCCCTTGACGAGAGGGGTGATCAGTAACCTGGGCTCGCCAGGATCGATCCGGCCGTCTGCCACGCCGATCACCTGCCGACCGCGGATTGAAAGAATTCGACGATCTGTGCCGAGCCGAAGACCAGCACGATACCCAAGACCCAGCTTCCAGCCACAAACCATGACAGGCGTGCCGCCCAGGCCATGAAGCCCATGAAAATGCAGAACAGAACCGCCAAAGCCGTCGCGATCGGCCCGGTCAGGGTCTGCACCAACGTCTGCAACGTGCTTTGCACCGGCTGGAGATTTCCGCCTCCGGCCATCGCCTGCGTTGCCAAGAGCATGAGCGGCATCGCCACACCAGCGCTGCGTGTCGCAATCATCTTCCACATGGTCATCAAAGCTTCTCCTCAGTCAAAGTTTTGCACCATCCCGCCCTGCCAGACCGACGCCGTCGCTTCGCGAGACGTCGTGGTGCCGCCATTGCGGGAGTTGGTGCGCGGAACATTTTGTTGATCCGCCGCGCCGGCCGCAGCCGGTTGAACGCCTGCCAGGTCAAGGCTCACCGCCCCACCTGGCATCACTGCCTCAGACCCGACCGATGGCCATTGGTAGAAATCGTTGATGACGTTGGCGACGTAGCCAACCGTCTCGGAGTAGGGCGGCACGCCCTTGTATTTGAGAACCGCGACCTCGCCGGCATTGTAGGCGGCGAGCATGTATATCGGGTTCGGAAATCTGCGATGCAGATCCCGCAGAAAGCCGATCCCACCTTTCACATTATCCGCGGGATCGCAGATATCGACCCCGTAGCTTGCTGCCGTGGACGGCAGAAGCTGCATCAGGCCATAGGCACCTTTGGACGATAGCGCGCCGGAATTGAAGCGGCTTTCGGCCCGGGCAACCGCGAGGACGAGCGGCGGGGCAAAGCCTTGCTGGCGCGCGACCGTTTCGACGATACGCTGTCCCTCTTCCTTCGACAGGGCAGCGACGCCGGGGCAGGGGTTGTCGACCTTGGTCGATGTCACCGTAGCGGCCGCGCTGTCAGCGCTTCCCGCCGCACCGATCCGCTGCACGTCATGGCTGCCAACCTCAAAGGCCGGTATCACCCGGCCCTTTGCGTCGACAGTCGCGTTGACGATGCGACCAGCAGGTGCCGTGACGTTGCCCTGGAACTTCCCGGAAGCTTCCTGCGCAGACGCTGCCTGGCACATCACCACGATCGCACCCACGGCCAGTACTGTTTTGCGGGATCGAATCATTAAAATAATCTGCGCCGTTGCCGATTCTGAAATGCTGAATTAATACAATGAATCGATGAACCGCAATCGCGAAAATGAGGCTGGCGCAATGAAAATGAGCAGGGTTCTTTCCGTTGTGGCGTTTTTGCCGACCTTGTCGGCTCTGTCGGTGGCGCCGGCCCATGCTAATGATTTTGGCTGCAAGGTTTTGCTGTGCATCCTCAACCCGCAGGGTTGGGCGAGCGTCGGGGAATGTGTGCCTCCGGTCGAGCGCGCTTTCCGTATGGTCGCGCATGGGGAGCCCTGGCCTCAGTGCCCCGAGGCCGGCAGCTCCGGTCGTATCGGATATGAGAAATTCAAACCCTGCCCGGACGGCACGATCGCCGTCTCGCCCGAGACCGAATCGGGCGGAAGCGACAACAGCTCTCGCTCACAAACTGTCTACAAGCCCGACAGCAACGGCGCTTTCTGCGCGCCGCGCAATGCAACGAATGCCTCGTGGGGCACTTACTCGAGAGGCTCGGGTTCCGGTGCGCGTCCAACATCCGCCGTGACGCCGCGCGAGAAGAGGACGGAGCCAAACTATCTCGATCTCACGACCACAGACGGCAAACAGCGCTTCTGGTTCGATCTGAGCAGGTATCAATAATGAAGCCTGGCTTCTCAGCCGTTGTTGGCCTTCTCGCGGCCGTCCTCGCCAGTGTTCCGGCACTGGCCGAGGACAAACCCAATCCCTGGTTTCAGATCCCTGCCACAGCATCTTTCAGCACCGGCGACACCTGGACCTATGCCGGCGAGACCCACCGTCTCTACGGCGTTCAAGCCTGCCTGCGAGGCACTTATTTCACAAATGCGGCAGGGGGGCGTGTCGATTGCGGCGAGGCCAGCCTCGCCATGCTCGTCTCTCTTATCCGGGATCTCAAACCCCAGTGCTACACGGCCGCCTGGCAAGTCGCGACCAAAACGCGCTTCGTCGTCTGCGTTGCACAGCCTGTATCAGGATCCGCGGCCGGTTCTCGCATCGATCTCGGCACGGCGCTGATCTCAACAGGATGGGCCTTTGCGGCCATCACTCCGAACGGCACTCCGGTTCATGCTCCCTATATTGTCGCGCAGGAGGTCGCTAAAAAGCAGCACCTTGGCCTGTGGCAGTTCGCCAACGTTCCTGATCCGAATGCCATCATCCTCCACAACATCCGCAACGCATCTAACGCGGCTGGTCAGTCTTCGAATCCGCCTGCAAATCGATAACCGGTCCCCGGCGGGTTGGATCATGCCTGACATGCCGCTGAGGCCGCCGCCACATCACGAACGCCACGGCAAGCGAGATCGCAGACCTGACGGTACGGCAGGCTCGTCTATGTGCGTGATTGAGCAGATCCTGGCAAGGAGAGCCTGTTAGAGTTTGAAGCGGCCAAGGCGCTGATCGTTGACGCGGTACTGCCAGGCTAGTTTCGACTCCTTGGGGTTGACGCCGGACGTTGACCAGGCGGAGCGCTCGACTTTTGCAGCGTCATGCAAAGGAAGATCGTCATCACATGGCGACGGTTGCAACGACGACCGAAGACGATAACGTTCGATACTGCGGTTTAGAAACTCGATGACACAGACGGCGGCGAGGGACAAGATCAAGAAAGCAGTGGAAAAGCTGAGCATGCGAAGGCTGGCTTCGTGATCGGGCAGGGCGAAGAAAGCGAGCACGCCGCCGGCGAAAATTGCAAACGCGAACCTCATGAACATGACAGAGAGTCTCCTATTTCGATGTTGATCATTATAATATCACAGATTGATCGTCATTATAATGATCAGTGGAGATAGGTAGCCCCTCATGGATCAAGCGTTTTTCGACGGCTTGCGAGCATGGTGCCGTTTTTGGCGGTATCGGCTTCAGAGTATTACCCGGCGGCATTCCCATCTCAAACAGGGATAGAGATTGGTCCCGGGGCCGAGCCTTGCGGCGCCGTCTTGAGCGTAATCGCCAGAACCATCGCTGTTGAGGTCTCGCCTACACCAGATCAGCAGTGGTCAGCGTGGCATCGTAGGGCGTGACCTGAACCAAGTCATTCGAAGTGGTCGGGCAACGATTGGAGGGTCTGCCTGCCGCAAGTGTAGAGATCAGGGTTGTCCCTCCGGATGCCAGGACATCCAAGCCGGACTCATTGAATTATTCATTGTCAAAAGGCAATGCAGATCGTCAAATGCTATCGTGCATCTGGAACGATTTGGCGGGTCATAACCTGTACGCCGTCACTTTGCGGGAGTATGGGGAGGATGCCGCGACACTTTAATAGGGCAATGAGTTATCGTTTCGGCTACAAGCCCTGAGCACTAGACATTCTGCAAAAAATGGCCGTCATATTCCGACCGATAAGCAGGGGGGGCAGCTGTGCCGATATTTAAAAACAAGACAGAAGACAGCGATGGTTGGCTTTCGATCCTGCTCGCGCTGCGACTTCGCCAAATCGAGAATGAGTACCCGGACTATGCGAGTTTTGCCGACGCTACGGGGCTATCGCGCGGCACGCTCTACCAGTTGCGGACGGGGAAGGGGAACCCGACATTCGTCACGCTGGAGCGGCTGGCGCGGCACTTGAAGGTTCCGGTGTGGACGCTCATTGGTCGTACTGGCGACGACGACAGCGTGAAGCGGGACATCGAGACGTTTGGCTTCAGCTTTACCGAGATTGCGCGGCATATAGAGGCCACGCGTGCTGTGAAGCGCTCGATGACGGAGTTCAGTGGTGTTCCTTCTTTGAAAGAGGCCGCCAGCCCCGCTGGGGCAACCTCCGAGAAGAAGCGGCTGCCTCCGGCCAAAAAGGGGCGCAGGGCAAACCAGTAGATACAAGAAAAGTAGAAGCTGCTAAACAACCAGCGTAGATTAATTTGCTACGATTGGCAGAAAATCTATTCTATATTTATTTGACTCGCACCAAGAAATCCGCCAGCGTCGATGCAATGGCGTTATGTTGCTGAAGGGTTCACGATGCGAGCGAATATCTGGCAAGTCGCAGCGGACGATGCGCTTTATAAGGAAGCGGCCGCGTTCGTCGATTGCCACCCGAAACCATGGGTGGAAGAGGTTTCGGATTTTCTACGGCAGAAAGGCAAGCCCGAGACGATCACGTTGGTGATCGGACAGTTCATCGTGGCGGCTCTGTTCGAAGGACGACACGCGGATCTGCTGTACTGGTCGCTGGTTGCCGCCGAAGTGAACTGCGTTGGGATGGAGCAATGGCCTGATGATGTGCGCCAGGAGCTGGCAAGCCATCTGAAACGGGGATTTGGAAAGCTCTCGTCGCGAAATCTCTCCCATTGAAGGCGGCGGGCCGACGGCGTGGCCCTCAATGGCAAGGCGGGGGTTACACCTGACCAGGGGCAACGTTGATGTCGCTGCCGGCGGGACCGGGAGCGGATGAAGCGAGTTTCGTGTCACCATCATTGGGCGTCGGAAAGTCGCCTGGTCCCATTTGGCATATCGCTTGCGCGCCGCATCCCTGAGGAATGGACTGGCCGGCCGAATTGAGGGCGGCATAGCGGCGGTTTACGTCGTTCGTCCAGTTACGGCGCTGGCTTTCAGTGCTGCCGTTGTAACGATCGGCGAGGCAGCGAATACTTGAAGTGCCGCCGCACGATTTGACGGCATCGCGAAGCGTCATTACGCCGCCTTCAATGTTTTCTGACAAGATGCCCCGATCCATTCCGTAGGCCCGGCCCGTGGCCCCCGTAAGCTGCATCGGCCCAAGAACGCCACTGAAGGAGCCGGCACATGCTGACATCGCGCCTTCGTGAGCGGATACGGCAAGAGCGAGCTTGGGATCAACGCCATACTTGTTGGCGGCGTCTACAATCATATTGGCGATGTTCGGGCTGCGCTCCATCATCTCTTGCATGGACGGATAGCTCGGCACACCCGCGCCGTTCGTACAAAGGGAACGCAGGGTTGTTTTGTTATGGAGGTCGCAAGAACTTGCATCCTGATCGAAGGAATTCGCTTGCGCAACAGGCGCTTGTCCAACGACCAGGAGCGCGGAGAGGAGTATTGGGAAGGGACGCAGCATCTTACTTCCCCGGGCAGAAATTATAGATGGCGCCATTGATGGAGAGCGCGTCGCTGGATGGGCGCGTAATCTTCATCGGCGTGATGACCGGGGAGCTGCTGCCACGTTCGGTACATGAGGCTTGGAACGCATCGTCAGCATGACGGGTGCCTGCTATCTTGCAGGTGCTCGCGCCGACGGTGATTGCGTCGCCGTCGAACTCGGCAAGTTCGAGAGCGCCGACGCCTTGGTCGAGATCGGCACATGTGTGTGTGGACGCTACATATGATCCCTGCGGAGCCTTGAGCGGATCAAGCGCTTGCGCGATTGCCGGCGAGATCAAGACGGCTAGAGTCGCGAAGATTGTCGGGCTGGCCATGGCAGATCTCCTGAACATCATCCCGCCGTGACCGCCGGCAGGAGCCGCGGTCAATACCGCGCATCGCGCGTTGTGAAAGAAGCCTTGATCCGCTGGCGATGGCCGGTGGCACGCTGGTGTACTGAATAAGGTCAGGTTTTCCATGTCGATCATGGTTGCGCTCCTTCCGAATATCGAGGTTGCCGGAAGCAAACCAGGCATCGCGGCTTCCCCTAGGTTTGCGGGATAGGGACCCGGAATTGGCATTCCGGGGCGATTTCACCTTGGAATACGATGCCGGCGCGAATGCTTTTGGCCTGAACATCATATGCACCCATTGCACCATTCCGAGCGAGGTCGGGGCGGACGTTGTTCGGTTGCGCGCCATATTCGATGAAACAGCCGGAGCCAGCGTCAGCGACCGTGGATCGGCCGTTCTGATAGATCGCCAAGCGCATGGGACACCGTTTCAGCGTGGCTTTGCCGACTGGATCGGTGCGGATCGGCGAGCAGCCGGTGAGCGTGTGCAGGACCGAGAGGACGACGGTTTTGGTTGGGCTGCGAACGACGATGTGACTCTCGGAAGCTGGTGCATTGGCGACCGCAAAGCGCATATCGCCTTTGGCCACATAGGCGTCGTTGTTTTTCTTCAGTCGGTCGGCCCATAGGGAGGCGTAGGGCACGGCTTCCGAATTAGGGAGCTCGAGATCGGCGTAGGCGACGGCGCGCCAGGCGTTGGCATCATGCGTGAGCGACTGAGCCGAAGCATGGGGCGCCAATGTAAGGGCAGCCGCAACTGCGACAAATGTCAGGGGGCCATGCATTCCTTGTCTCGCTTTTATGCCCTATGATTAAATCAATGTCGTAATGATTGTCGAGCATGATTTTGGATGGGACAAGAAGCCCGCCTCTCGAGGCTGGATGAATTGCGAGGCCTGGCGATCGGGCTGGTGGTGCTGTCGCATGTCGGGCCGGTCTTCGGAGAAGGCGGGCCGGTCGCTGCTCTGCTGTTTGCGCCGGCATGGAGCGTCGGGGTCGACCTGTTCTTTGTGATTTCCGGCCTGGTGGTGGAACGCTCATTGCGAAGCCTGCGCCTCGAGCGCGGAGCGCTCGAGGCGGCCTCCGCGTTCTATGTCAGGCGTGTCATGCGGATCGTGCCGCTGGCCTGGTGCGTCGGCGCCATTCTCTCGATCGGGTTGATCATCCCGGGAAGCGGCGTTGAGCCTGCAGACGCGAAGGCGGCATTCGCTTTCATCTCGAATGCGCATTGGGCGCCCTGTTTCGGGGGCGCCACAGGATGCGGGAACGCCTTTGCGTTTGGGCCATTCTGGTCGGTCGCCACCGAGATGCAATTTTATCTACTGGCTCCGCTCCTGGTGTTCTTGCTACCGCGGCGGGCGCTCGTCGCGCTGGCCGGACTCGTTCTCGTGGTCGGGACGTTCACGCTGCGGCCCTGGGGCGGGACGCTTTGGACGTTCCGCATCGATGCAATCGCGGTCGGGCTGGCGATCGGAGCAACCATGGGCACAAGCGCATGGCCCCGTCTGGCGGAACACCTGCGGGTGATCGGCAACATGGAAGCGGCGTTCTGGATGTCGATCGCGGCCTTCATGTTGGCGATCTTGCCGCCGGCGACGCATGGCGTGGCGACTGCCGTGCTGGCGCTGATGTGCGGGTGGATCGTGACAAGGGCGACCTTGCGGGATGATTCTGTGAACTGGCCGGGGCGGATGCTGCGCCGCTTGGGAGGCATCTCCTATGCCCTCTATCTGATCCATCTGCCGGTGCTGGCGCTGTTCAACTGGTCGCTTGGCCAATTCCTGGAGGCTCCGGCGACGGCAACGCTCTCGATCGCGGTCGCGATCGGGCTGTCTCATGTGCTGACGGTGGCAATCGGAGATCCGTTCCGCCAGCTCGGCCGCCAATGGTCAAATCGAACAGTCCGGGAGGTGTCGCCGTGACGGAAGAAAATCGTCAGTGGTCGCTTGGTGGTGAAGATGTCGATCAAATTCCCCGAGGAGCGAGGGCGCTGGCGGAGCAGCTATTGACCGAAACCGACGGCGATGCCGTGGCAGCGCTCGTCGCGGCATGCTGCGTCATTGGAGCCATGCGCTCGGCGGTATCGAGGGGTATGGTGCGCAACGGATCGCCGTCAGGGGTTCATATCGCGCAAGTGCTGGACGTTTTCGTGCAAAGCGAGCCCCAGAAGAAGAGCAGAACCTAATCGATAGGACCGTGAGGTAGCTACGAGGTTGGGAGGCTGTGCAGCCTGCCGCTCGATCCCGAAATGCCGAATGCACGACACCCCCGCGAGTTGGGCGACCGTCAGCAATGCCGAGCACTGTCACTTATTTCGCCCTGGAAAGGGATAGAACGAAAGCCTTGCGAAAATAGTCCCTCGCCTGCTTGTACCTAAAAGAAAAAGTTGCGGAAATCACGATTTTTCGGCTGGAGGTGAGCGATGCGGCCTCCATGGCGACGCCGGCGCCTTGCGATTGGTTTGGCCGTCGGCTTCTGTGCGCATCTGGCCAGCCGACACGCGGCAGTGTGACGGCCGCTGCTCAGTAGCGGTTGCCGAACCAGCCCTTGCTCTTGGGTGGCGAGGGCTCCTGATCAGCCCATGGGACGGACGTGTAGGACGGCCTCGGGTCTTGGACGCGCCAAGCCTTCTGCCAGTAGTAGAAATTGAGGGGTACTCGGGCGACCACGCGACCATCGGCAGACAGGAGGTCGGAAGCGCATGCGACGACGGGGCCTTCGTAGTGTTGCACGCGACCGGTATAGCCATTGAGCGCTCCGGGCCGGCACGCAAAGACACGAACGCCTGCGGCGATCGTGTCCGGGGCTTCCGCAGGGACGGAGATCGTCTTGATGCCTTCCTTGGTAACGAGCGTGCGCACAGGCACGGAGCTCCAATGCGAGCGGCGCAAGGCGCTATTCGCCTGAGCTTCGGTCGGATAGCCGGTTCGCTGGGTAATGACCGGTGGGAAGCGGCCCAAATCGGGCGCATATTCTTGCCGGCTGCGACTGACCCGATCGGGCTTCCAATAGGAGTCCGTAACCGAAACGGGGCCGGCCCAATGTGAAGCATCCGGCACTCGCCCGGCGCAACCGGCGAGCAAGGCCGCGGATGCGACGAGGTGGAGGATGTGACGAAAAGAATGCATCTCGGTCTCGGGGGTCATGGGTTTGCAGGTGAGGGTTTCCGGTGGAGCGAGCCATGCCATGGCGACAACGCCATAAGGCCACGTCTGCTTTCCCAGCGTCGCGGTCTGGCCCAGGTCGCAGCCGTCGACGCCGCCGTAGGTGCACGAAGCAAAAGTTGATTACTGGTTCCCATGAATCACTCCTCTTCGGAATCATTGAGTCAATAAACTATCTTGCAAATCGCTGTGCAAGTGTCTCTGACTCAGATGCAGCGAGGGGAGGAGTGTGATCGTATCCGCATTGGTGCCCGATGGGCTAGGTAGGGAGCCTCGGTGTCGAGTTGACGCTGGGCGGTCTGATTTTCTGGATTTCGGCAAGTCTGGACCATCGGGCAATCGGTAGCCTGAATGCGCGCTACGCCGCAGCCGTCGCAGCGGCATCCGACTGGACGAACTCAGCGGCTTCGGGGGTAGCCTTGCCTAGTGTCGCTGCGAGCCTCTCGAAGCCGCTCTTCGAGCGCTAAATAGCGAGCCGTAATCGCATTCAGCTTTGTGAAGAACTGCTTGCTCTGCGCAGGGTTGCCCGGCACAGGTGGAGGGGACAAAGCAAAAAGGGCATCCCTATCAGCGTCTAATTGTTCCAGCTCCGAACAGAAACGGCAAACCTCGTGGTCGGTCGTTCCGGAACTCCGATGTGACGCACGACGCGCGGTACGCACAGGGTTAGTCAGCCGATCCACATCGTTTGACGAAAATACGATCGTATCCAAGGCGTTTCCTCCACGCCGGGTTGTGGCCATGCAACCTGGAATAAATGGGGTTGCAACCTAAGTATACTGGCGGTTTCGCCTGTCACTTTTGACAGGTCGCGAGACGCTGGGATCGAGCGAGGAGCAACCTGGTTAGATGGGCGTACGAATGGCTGGAGAGGCACGTCGATATCAAGGAGGTAAGCTGGATATGGCGCAATTTGACTCAAAGTTTCACGACATGACGGAAGGTATTCGAGCAGTTGCCTCTCTTGCGGACGCAGCGGACCGTCTGAACACAATTGTCGAAAGTTACGGCCTTGAGACGGCGGCCTTTCTTACCGTCAGTCCGGTTTACGAGGAACCGAGCAAGCCATTCTATGTGACCACCTATTCGCCTGACTGGGTGAAACGCTATATCGAGAAGGATTTTTTCGACATCGATCCCGTGCTTCGCCATGGGCTACGTGCTGTGACATTGGTTGATTGGAAGGAGATCGACCTATCGGACAAGGCCGTGCGCACGTTCTTTGGTGAAGCGAGGGAACATGGTGTCGGGAAGCATGGCATCACGTTCCCGGTTAGGGGTGTCGACGGCGACCGCGGCATTCTGAGCGTGACGAGCAACGAGAACGCTGCGGCGTGGCAGGCGTTTCTCAAATCCGAGGCCCGCGACTTCCAGTATCTCGCCGGCGAATTTCACGATGCTATCGGTCGAATCCAAGGAAGGCCACGCCATCAGACGGTCTGCTCCGATAGAGAGATCGAATGCCTGAAATGGTACGCGAGGGGAGAGAAGGTCAAACGGACCGCAGAGATACTGTCGCTATCCCCTCGCACGGTGCGATTTCATCTCGATCTGGCACGGGCCAAGCTGGGTGCCAAAAGCTTGGCCCATGCGGTTGCGATCGCTACCGAGCGCGGCCTTTTCTTTCAAAAACTGTTCTGATCGGTAGCCAAGCGCTTCGCGGAAGCCGCCTGTGAACTCGTTGCGTTTCGTGAAGCTGGGAATGATAGAATGATTGGATCATGGGAAAGAACGGAGACGTCGCTCTGGACAACCTGATCCAGAAGGCACCGCGTGGGTAGAATGCTGGCCAAACCAAGTGTCCTATTCGCAAACCACACGGTACCGCTTGCCGGGCTCGCTGATGTTCTTGCAGACAAGCGGCTTGTGTGGCTCGGAAGAGGAGAGCGGAGGACTTGCGGCCGGCGATGCCCGTCTGTTTGATGTCTTGAGACTTGCCGTACGGCGCGGTTCGAGCCGTTCCGGCTCCTGTGTCGCAACCGGAAACACGCTGGTTTCGATCTGTGGCTGCTGCAGGTGTGACGGCTCTTTGTCAAAGAATCGCCTCGTATCAAGCGCTCTCGGAATAATCACCGTACCATCATCGCTGCGCGCGCAGCCGCTACCCAACAGTAAAGCCAGCCCCAGGAGAAAAGGCAGTATCCGTCCAAACATAAGCTTAACCCTTGTCGGGCCTATACCCCGGCTTGCGGGTCGCCGACAACCGGCGCAATGGACACGAAGAAAGGGCGGCATTGCTTGCCGCCCTTTCGAAATTGTCGAGATGCGTGACGCAGGGGCGGATAGTTGTTTAGAGCGAGTGTGTCCAACAACAGGTCCATCGAAGCCAGCTGGTGCCTTATCCTTGGTTCAGGTTCAATTGTTGGAAGTACCAAGACGGGTCATCATCGGACGAATCCGTCTCGATACTGGCTCCACTCGAATACCCCTCAACACTTGTGGCACTACCGCTATCATCGCTCACGGCTTTAGAGAGATATAGCCCAGGTTTGTCGGCCCGCTGCCATTCACCGTCACTATTTTCCGTCCACTTGTCGGGACGCTGCGTCGGGTCAAGCACCCACCGATTTTCACCCACGTCAACAAACCCCATCTGCGCCAGCCGGGCTTCCATCCCTTGCGAAGCGGGGCGTGACATGATCAACGGCCGTTCGCCGTCGAGTCGAAGTTGATGCTCGAGCAGAATATCACCTGCGTTCTCGACAAGCGGATGAGTAACCCGAAGATCTACAACCGATGTGATCTCTTTTCGACCAGGAAACTGTTCCCGCCACGGCTCGTTATTGATGCCAAATCCGCCCTCTGTTCTTAAAAGCCCAACGCTTTTTTCGCCCAGATCATAACTGAAATATCGCGCCTTGGGCGTATCAGTGTCAGTGCCACCGTAGAGCCGAGCGATTGTTGCCGTGCGCCCGGCTTTTGAGGACACGAAAGGCGAGTACTCTTGTGGATTTTCGGCGATGTGCTTGATTTCATCGCCGTAAAAGTCCTTCACTTTTCTGGCGAATGAAGACCTTTCGAGCTCGACGACAGGAGGTTGGGAAGCAAGCGAGTACGGGTGTGTCGGCGCAGAAGACGAACTCGCATGGGGATCCGACGCCGACCGGGACGGCATTCCCGCAAGTGTTTCCGTAAAACTATCGCTCTCAACCGACTGACCCGGTTCGTCAGCTTGGCTAGCGCGTGTGGATGAGCCACTGATTGGATTATACATGACGCTTCCCTTCGGCTTAAGTCTTTTCGCAGGTGGAGGCTGTCTAAGCCTTGCTGCGAACCATACTCGGTCAAACTGACGATGACCTGACGTCAGGTTCGAGAGCATGAGAAGGCATCGAGTTCCCCCACCGGCCCTGTGCAGTTCCAGCCAATCCAACTGCTTTGCACACTTGCACCAAGCAGTTGTTCCCTCTCGCTTTCAGCCTTGACAGGGAGCCTGAGAGACTAGCGATAGCTTTTCTGAGACCTTTGCCAAAAGTTTGCGATAAAATCCGGTCTTTTCTCAACAGAAGCGGCTCCCCTCCAAGAGCACGGATTTTGGATCGGATTTACGACTCCATTTCTCGGAACGGCTCGCAGGTGTGATACCGTGCGCGGTCGCTTCCTCCGGCCATATCCATGGGCAGAAACCGACGTCAGCCCCTGAGTCGGTTCTGGAGTGCCTGCCGGTCGGCGACGAGATTGTCGAGGTGCAGCACGGCTGGCTGGTGTCCTTGCGCCAATCGTCTAACCAGAGCCCGCGTGCCGTCGACCATAAAGACGCCGCAATCATAGCTGTTCGGCTGCTGGGCCATGCGGGCTGGCTCGAGGCGAGCGCCCAGCCTTGCTGCGAACTCTGCTGCGGGCTGGTCATTGTACCCGCGGGCGGAGTCGTAGTGATAGGCGACAGGGCTTTCCCGCACACGGCGGTCGACGAGCAACAGCGACCAGTGGTCGCCGGGGCGATCAGGTTGGGCATTGCTTACTGGTACAAACAGGAAGTCAGCTGTATCGTTACCCCTCTGATCATGGACTATGCGCTGGAATGCGCGTAGCGCGAGGATTTCGGCGCCCAAGCGCAGATGATAAAGGGCTACGAGGGGATCCACGAGCCGCGTCCGCGCGGCGAGATCAGGATTGTCCCTCTGCAGATCCTGTGCCAGGAGCGCGTAATCCGCCAAGATATGCTTGTCGGCCAGCCACTCACTGGCGCCGAGCTCCAGCCAGCCGCCATCGTGGAGCGAGGCTGTCGGATGCAAAGCTCCGACCTGAGCGTCGGACGGTGGGCGCGGGAGCTCCGGCGCATAGTGAGCATCATCCCGCAGCTCCTGCGGAGTGACCGGCAAATGAACCAGCGAGTCAAGGCCGCCGTAGATGTCCGACGGAGCCCTTGGCGTTGCCACTGACGCAGCTTCACTCATCGGCCCGACTTCGGCGTGATGGACGAGCTGAACGTCGGATGGTAGGCGCGGGAGCCCCGGCGCATAGTGAGCGTCATCCCGCAGCTCCTGCGGAGTGACCGGCAAATGAACCAGAGAGTCAAGGCCGCCGTAGATGTCCGACTGAGCCCTCGGCGTTGCCGCGGACGCAGCTTCACTCATCGGCCCATGGACGAGCTGAACGTCGGATGGTGGGCGCGGGAGCGCCGGCGCATAGTGGGCATCATCCCGCAGCTCCTGCGGAGTGACCGGCAAATGAACCAGAGAGTCAAGGCCGCCGTAGATGTCCGACTGAGCCCTCGGCGTTGCCGCTGACGCAGCTTCACTCATCGGTCCAACTTCGGCGTGATGGATGAGCTGACCGTCGGATGGTAGGGGCGGGAGCCCCGGCGCATAGTGAGCATCATCCCGCAGCTCCTGCGGAGTGACCGGCAAATGAACCAGCGAGTCAAGGCCGCCGTAGATGTCCGACGGAGCCCTCGGCGTGGCCGCGGGCGCAGCTTCACTCATCGGCCCATGGACGAGCTGAACGTCGGATGGTAGGCGCGGGAGCCCCGGCGCATAGTGGGCATCATCCCGCAGCTCCTGCGGAGTGACCGGCAAATGAACCAGAGAGGCAAGGCCGCCGTAGATGTCCGACGGAGCCCTCGGCGTTGCCGCTGACGCAGCTTCACTCATCGGCCCGACTTCGGCGTGATGGATGAGCTGAACGTCATTCAGTCCTGCCGCCCCCTCAGCCCTTGCGGAAACCGCCCTGGGTGGTTCCATCGTCCGGTCGAACAGCTGTGGCCAGGTGGGATTCCCCGGCCGCGAGTTGGGCAGCGGAGCGGCTTCCGGTCGATATCTGAGGCGAATGGCAACGCCTCGCGGATTGAGTGGGGTTCTCGGCCTACCCCCTAGCGGCAACCAACCCGCCGTGTAGCGCTCGCCATCAATCAAAAAGCTGGTCAGTTGAACCTCTTGGTTCGGCATGAGGTTGCTCCTGTCCAGCGCAGCGATCAACTCGTCTGGCGCGCGCTGGTGGGCGTGGCGCCAGTTCAAGTGACGAACGGCCTCTCCGAAATCCGGGGCCTGGGAATGGCGCGCGGTTGGCGCGAGGGAAGACGGTAGGCCAGCTTCTTCCAGCATCTCCCAAAGTTGATCCTGATCGTAACCTTCCCCGGGGAGGGCCACTGGAGATCCGACAGCGCGCGGCACGGTGGCAATCTGGCGCTCAGGTTCCAACGCTTCGCTGCGCGGCAGTGACTTGCGAAGGTGAGCCAGAGCGAATACGACCCGTTTGTAACTACCGGGATAGCGATTGACATCTTCATCCAGCGACTTGTCATGAAGCCGGGCAGCAATGCCCGGCATGTTGTTTTGACGCAGGTAGTGACCGAAACTGCCAAGGGCACTTGCATAGTTACTGGCGCTATCTGGACTGAGCCCGCTCGCAGGCGCTGCTGATTTGTACTCTTTGATGAGGGCCGCGTCGTCGGGATAAGGATTCAGGACAGTACGTCCTATCGTTGGCGCGGGTGCGCCCGCCTGGTATGTCTTCAGATACTTGAGAGCCGGAACGATGGACGACGACCCCCCGTTTCTTTCGAGCTCCTTGACGTCGTCGTCCAGCGACTTGTCGTGAAGCCGAGGAGCAATGCCCTGCTTGTCGTTTTCAACGAGCCAACGACTGAAGTTGAGAAGACAATTCACATGGCGCGTGGCGGTGCCGTCCTTGGCCCCACGGGCGATGAGTGCCGCCCTGAGACCCTCCATGAGGGACGCATCTTCGGAATAAAGAGGACGCTTGTCGCCACCTACGCAAACCGTTGTTGAACGATCCGGCTGCAGCGCCGAGGCGCCTAAGATCGCCCCACCACCTCCGGTGTGCGGCGCTGGTATGTAATCTTGCCCGCTCCCCTGCATTATGGGCTGCGCTTCCCTTGACGACGAAGCCAGTTGATGGATGGGGGCCTGCAGCACGCGACCGCCTGAATTGCCGATCGCGCTCAGTTGCCGCTCAATGGCATCCCCTTGGGGATTGCTCAGCGTCCTCTGCCTCTTCGCTGGTCTCAACTGCTCCGGCTGATCCGCCCCTCGCAGAACCTCCTCTGGATTGACAGCCAGCCCCGGCGAGGGGAGGGCTGGGCTTGGCTGATCAACAGCGCCTGCCGGCGAAAAGGGAGGTGAGGGCACACCTTGCCAAAAGTTCACCGTGCCCCAACTGTCGGCTGGCAACTGACCAGCTTGATCCGCCCCCTCCCAAAGCTCCGCCGAATTGAAAGTTGACGGCGACTGGACGGCCCGATCCTCCGCCTGCCGAGAGCCGTTGGCGGGTGTCGTCTCGGGGTGTCCGCTGACACGAGCCACATCATCGATGAGGCGCCCGCCTTCCATGGAGGGAGGCCTGCGATCAGCTAAAGTACCGCGCCCACGATATTCTTGAAGCACCGTCAGCGCTCCCATTGCCAGCTTATCCCGATCCCCGAATGACGTGACATGTGCGACCAAGGAATCGTGATCGAGTGTAGTAATCGTTTGGCCAGGGCCGAGGGATTTCGTCAATCTGCGAAGGGTCCTATCATACTCCTCGGCGGTGCTCGGTAGCCATCCCCGTCGGGCAGCCGCCGCCTGGACAGCCTGCTCGATGAGGTTCCTGTCTTCCACAGAGGGTTCATTGCGCGGACGTCCGTCAGCAGGAGCACTGGGGTCGCGATGCTTACGAAGCAACATCAACGCCGCCACAATTGACCCGTCATGGGAAAAGAAACTTTTAGCGTAAGCAACCAAGGATTCGTGATCGAGTGTAGAAAGCGACTTGCCTTGCGACCCGAGATCATTCCCCAATCTGCGTAGAGCCGCCGTATAACCCCTGGGCGTTTGCCCTTTCAGATCCCGGCGCGCAACCTCGGCCTTGATCGCCGCGTCGATGAGGCTCCGGTCGCTATCAGACAGATGAGGATAAAAGCGGTCTCGAGGCGCATGGACCCCTGCGACGGGGTCGGCACCAGAGGAACCATGATGTGGAGGCCTGCGATCCGCTAAAATACCTGGCTCACGATATTCACGAAGCACCGTCAGCGCGGCTCCCATCGCCTCCTTATCCCGGTCCCCGAATGACTTGACATGTGCGACCAAGGAATTGTGATCGATTGCAGTAATCGTTTGGCCTGGGCCGAGGGATGTCGCCAATCTGCGAAGAGTCCTATCATACTGCTCGGCGGTGCTCGGTAGCCATCCCCGGTCCGCAGCCGCCGCCTGGACAACCCGCTCGATGAGGTTCTTGTCTTCCACAGGGGGGTCATTACGCTGACGTCCGTCAGCAGGAGCGCCGGGGTCGCGGTGCTTACGAAGCACTGTCAACGCGGCCACCATTGTCCCGTCATGGGCAAAGAAACTTTTAGCGTAAGCAATCAAGGATTGGTGATCGAGCGCAGAAAGCGTCTTGCCTTGCGATCCGAGATCATCCGCTAATCTGCGAAGAGCGGCTGCATAACCCCTGGACGTCGGCCCTTTCAGATCCCGGCGCGCAACCTCGGCCTTGATCGCCGCGTCGATGAGGCACCGGTCTTTGTCAGACAGACGAGGATAAAAGCGGTCTCGAGGCGCATGGATCCGTGCGACGGACGCGGCATCGGCTTGGCGCGCCTCGCGCAGCAAGTGCTGCTCAAAGCAATTGTGCCCGGCGTGCGCCGCCTGCTGCCGTTGCATGGCGTCGAACGTCTCCCGCCAAGCCGGATCCGTTGGATTGAAGTTAGGTAGGTCCAAGCTTGTCTCACGCTTATAGGTCACCGGAGGCTCAAAACTACTCGGGCAAGCTGTCGAGAAGCTGACGATCCCCGCCGTCTGTAAAGCGAACGCTCGAAGAGAACAGTCTGCGGTCCGGTGCCTCTACGTCTATCGCGGATGGGCAAACGAGGATTTCCATGCTCGCAGTATGGTCCCTAAAGGTCGCGTCGATCTCGGCCGACGGATATTGGCGGAGATGCCGCGCCTTGCGACCGTTTATGATTTGTACCTTCTCGAACTCGGTCAATTTTCGTTGAGCAAACGAGGCTCGCGGGTTAGCCGAAATTGCCCCACCCCGAGAGCGCGGGCCTCCGATTTGAAAGTCCCGTTTTTGGCGAGCCGGTTTGGGCGCGCAGTTGCGCCAGCCGCTGAAGAGGTGAAGTCTGCCACCGCGGCCGGGGGCCATTGCTACTTGTCGCAGATACCCGACTTCATATCCAACAGCTCGAGTTTGACGAGTTTGCCGGAAAGAGAGAAGTTGCTATAGTTCATCACTAGGTCACGCGCGATCCCATTTTCATGTAACTTTAAGTTGATTATAGTTTGCGGAAGTTCGTCGCCGCGCTCCGTGCTGTCGTCGAAATAGGCAACTTCGATCGGCCAAGCGCGATCCTTTTCCAGTTTGGCGAGAGCTGGCGCCTCAGGGTCATTCTTCTCGGCCTCGGCCTTCTTCCCGATTAGGACGCTCGTGGTCATAGCCTTGTCGGCATCGCCGACGCCGTCGAACAGTCTAGTCTCATAAAGGGTCTCACCGGCATCGGCACGGTTCATAATGTCGAGCATATGCTGCGTCGGAAACTGTGTTGAGCCAATGTCGAAATCCTTGTGCTCCGGCTTCTCCAGCCTGACCATGACGTTCTGGCCCTCGCGTGTCGCCGTGCCGCGCACCTCCTTCTGAAGTGCCTGGTCGACATAGGTCTTGGTCATGAATGAGAAAGTGTTGCCGTCGGCAGCCTCGAAGGTCGTCATTTGCTGGTCGGTCAGCCCACTCGTGGTGACCGAGTCGATGCGCGTCACAATGCGGGTATTGGTTGTATAATCTAGGCAGGCAGAGCCATAGAACTCATAAATCATACGACCCGTTACGTCGGCAATCCCTGATCTGTCGGAAGCCTTGATCAGCGTCATGTCGTAAACGGCACGATGAGGTAGCAGAAAGCGCGCGGCGGCCGTGTCCGAAAGCACAAAGACACAGAGGGCGATGATAGGAAGGACGAGCCGTCTCGGGATACGCATTCGCAACTCCAGTTGGCGCAACCTGCTGTCGCGCAACGAGAGCATCAAGAGTCGTGCCAACCGCGCAGAAAGAACCTCAGAAACTGTGCTACATATTATTCAATGGCGTAACTGAGCGTGTGTGGGCACGCCGACCGAACATCACCGTGTCGCGAAAGCGACAAACCCTCTCAACATGGGCAGCGGCCCTAATAGGTTCCTAGTCGTCAATCCTGAAGCGTGCTCCCACCGCCAACGCATCCGCAATAGTGGCCGAACCACTGCCGCGTGGCGTGGCGCAGTCGGTGCGATCGGTCACCGAAATCGTGAGGGGGAACTCGCGAAACGTAGTGAAGCAGCAATGGCACAAAGTGTCGGACCGTCGGACCGCTTTGTGCGGATGTATCAGGATCTTCATACGGCCGCGAACGCCATGAAGATCGATTCAATCGTCGAAGCGTCCGACCGTCATCCGTGCCGTGCTCGATCGACTCGCAGCGAACTCCGAAGTCATCGACGCAGTGCGCGGCAACCCCTCCTTGTTCGCCTCGAAGGCTGAGAAGCAGGAATGGCAGCCGGCTATTGAAGGGCGCGCCACGCTCAAGGGCCAACATCGAGTGCCACATCCGCCTTCGGTCGATCGTCGCAACACGACCGTCCGGTGCGCGGCAGCAGCTTACTGAAACCACGGTGCCAGCACTCCTAGCTATTGCGTAGCGTAAAGCGCACGCGCATGCTGTCGAGCGCATGGATCGCATTGTTGGGGCGCCAGACAGGTTCGCTAACGAACTCGATTGATCCGACCTTGCTTGCGATCGCAGTCAGGACTGCCTCTGCTTCCGCTCGGGCAACGTTCTGGCCCACACAGCCATGGATCCCCACACCAAATGCGAGATGACCGACAGGTCGTCTGTCGACCTTGTAGTACCTGGCTTCCGGCCACTGATCTTCATCAAGATTGGCCGCGCCGAGAACACAGAGGATCTTGGTATCTTGGGGTATGTCGACACCGCCCACGGTGGTGTCGACACTGGCCGTCCTGCAAAACGAATGGACCGGCGACGTATACCTCAGTGCTTCCTCGAAAGCTGGCCGGGCAAGCTTGGGATCCCTCTTGAGCTTTTCGAACTCGCCCGGATTTGACGCAAGGCACCACACCGCGTTGCCAATGCCGGTCACGGTCGTGTCGACGCCCGCCGACAGCAGCGACCGCACGAGCATTGCAGCTTCGTCCTCGGTCAGTTCGCCGGCATCGGCTGCCGCGTAGATGGTTTCGCCGAAGCCCCCCGGAGCCAACGCTTCGCGTTTGCAGTGCTTCATGATCCAGGGCATGATTTGGGGTCCCCGTTCCAGCGCAGCGCTGCGCAAGGCGTTATCAGGACCCAAAGCGTTGAAGCCGAACGCACCGAAATCAACCAGCGCGCGCGTGTCGATTTCTTGAAGCCCGACGGCCGCAGGAAACACACTTACGGGAAATGCCTCAGCCAGATCCGGAACCACATCGAACTCGCCGCGCTCGACCAGGTCGTCGACCAGCGCGTTTGCCCTCTCGGCGAAAGCATCCTTGAGCACACTCATCGCACGGGGAGACAGGGCGCGTGAAATGACTGTTCGCGTCCTTGTGTGATAGGGCGGTTCCACCTCCAATACGATGGATGGCTTGCGCCAGGACGGAGCGACTTGGAAATCCGTGAGGCCAACTCCTCGGGAGGAAACGAAGCGCTGCCAGTCGGAGAAAACTTCCCTAGTCTCATTGAAGCGACCGCAAGCGAGAATGGCATACCGGGGAATGTGGACGAACGGACCACGCTTTCTCAGTTCGACATAATAGGGTGCCGGGTTACGGAGAATCTCCGCATCGTACGGATCGATGTCCCACACAGGAATATCGGCCGAGATCTTCGTGGCGATATGATCCGCTACCAGTTGCATACCACGGCTCCCGATTGGTCGTGTCAGTGATGCGGAGCTGCGATGCCGACGTGGCGATCGAGCAACTCCTTGTTGGACTTGAGCTCCGACGCGGCGCCCTCGAACACGATGCCCCCCTGTTCGATGATGATCACGCGCTCGGCGAAATCGAGCGCGATGGCTGTATGCTGCTCGACGAGCACAATCGTATGCCCACGCCTCGAAAGCTCCTGAAACACTGCGACCAGCCTCTCACATATGACCGGAGCCAAGCCCTCCAGCGGTTCGTCGAGCAGGATGATGTCCGGCTTTCCCATCAGCGTTCGGGCGACGGCCAGCATTTGCTGTTCGCCGCCGGAAAGTTGGCGACCGCCGTTTCGCCGGCGCTCCTTGAGTCGAGGGAAGAGGTCATAGGCCTCCTCGATGCTGGCGCCGTTGCGCACGCCGGCCTGCAGGTTCTCTTCCACGGTGAGAGAAGGGAAGATGTCCCGCGTCTGCGGAACAAGGCCGAGGCCGAGGCGCGATCGCTTATGGGGAGGGAGCCGGTCAATGGGCTGTCCCTTGAGTCGGATCGTTCCCGAATGCTGCCGCGTCAGACCCATCACCGTGTTGAGCGTCGTGGTCTTTCCGACGCCATTTCGCCCGATGATCGCGAGTCGCTCCCCTTGCACAACCTTCAGAGAGACATTTCTCAGGATATGGGTCTCGCCATAGCCCGCGACGACATTCTCGAGTTCCAAAAGTGTTTCAGCCATGGCCCGCTCCGAGGTACAACTCGCGCACGCGCAAGTCGCGGCTGATCTCTTCCGGCGTGCCCTCAACGAGAACCGCGCCGTTAACGAGGACGATGATCCTGCTTGCAACTTCGAACACCAGTTTCATGTCGTGTTCGATGATCAACACCGAGAGATCGGTCGGCAACCGCTTGATTGCATCGACGATCAGATGACTGTCGGATGACGGAACCCCTGCGGCGGGTTCGTCGAGTATCAGGATCCTGGGCTTTAGCGAAAGAGTCAAAGCAAGTTCGACCAACCTCTGCTGTCCGTAGGCGAGGCTGCGAACGAGGCGGTTGGCCAGAGGGAGAAGACGGAAGTCGGCCAGAAGCTGTTCGACCTCGGCCTCGATGGCCGCATCGCCATCGTAGCGTTCCAGAAAGCGAAACGTCCTGTGCTCTCGCTCGAGGATGGGCAGGCGGATGTTGTCCCGAACGGACAGGTCCTTGAAAAGGTTGGTGTTCTGGAAGGTCTTTGCGATGCCTGCTCTTACGCGGGCAGCCTCGGGAAGCTGGCTGATATCCTTGTCGTCAAGATGAATGGAGCCTGATGAAGGCTGAAGCGCTCCAATGATCAGGTTTGCAAAGGTTGTCTTTCCAGCCCCGTTGGGGCCAATCAGTGCAGCGCGAGCTCCTGTGGGAATGTCGAGCGTGATGTTCCTCGCGACCTGCAGTCCGCCGAAATTCTTCGAGAGGTTTCTGATCCTGAGGCCCGATGTCATCTGCGCGCTCCGATCATGCGCGCCACCCGCCTAGGCAGCGAGATAAGACCATCAGGCAGGAAGAAAACAACTGCCAGAAGCATGAAGCCGATGACGAACAGCCAGTTGAAAGGGTCGATGCTGGCTGCGACATGACGAACCGTCATGAACACAAGCGTCCCGATCAACGCACCGTAGAGGCGACCGGCACCTCCAAGAATCAGCATCACCATGACATCCGCGGATAGCGCGAAATTGAACGCTTCCACGCTGACCAGGCTGGTGATTTGGGCAGAAAGGGCGCCGGCGATACCTGCGATCGTTCCCCCAATCACATAGGCCGTCACCTTGCGCCAATAGACCGGTGTGCCGATTGCACGCATTCGGCTAGGACTGTCCTTGATGCCTCGCAGGGCGAGACCGAAGGGAGATGCAACAAGGATACGCAGGACCACCAGGATGACAAACAGGACACTGAACGCGTACCAGAACGCTGTCTTCCCGATGAAATCAAACTCGAAGACCCCCAGGATCGGCGTCATGGATATTCCGGTCAGTCCGTCAGCGCCGCCGGTGACGTCACGCGCCTTCGAGGCGATCTCCTGCAACACCATTGTGATCGCGATCGAAAGCATCAACAGCGACAACCCATGCGCGCGCATCAACAGCAGGCCGGAAAAGAACGCGATCAGGGCTCCGATCACCGCGCCGACGGCAAGCCCAAGCAGTGGATCGGGTGACGCGTGGATCGCAAAGAGCCCGGCAGCATAAGCCCCACACCCGTACATTGCCGCATGACCCAGCGTCGCGATACCCGCATAACCGAGGATCAGGTCGAAAGAGACCACGAAGACCATCATGATCAGCATCTGGGTCATGAACCCCAGATCGTACGGAAACAGCCAGAAGGCGGCGAAAGCACAGGTGATCAGGATGGCAACGGGCAGGAGCTTGCCGGTGCCACCCAGCGACGTGCGCACGGTGTCGATTGTAGAAATTCGGATCATGATGGTCTGACCAAAAGACCGTTCGGGCGCAGGGCCAGAAGCGCTATGATCGCAAGGAAGAAGAAAATTGTCCCAACATCGGGAAGCAGGTATCTGCCGGCCGTATCGAGGATGCCGAGGCCTAAAGCCGCGATGAACGATCCGACAATGCTCCCCATACCGCCGACTGTCACGACGATGAGAAAGAGGACCATGTATCGGAGAGGATAATATGCCTCGATAGGTAGCAACTCGGCGCCGAGAATTCCGCCGACTGCCGCCAGCCCCGCACCAAGAGCGAAGGCGGCCAGATACACTTTGGGGGTATCGATCCCGAGTGATGCCGCAGTATTCTGGTTGTCGACTGCCGCGCGCAGAAAGATGCCGAACCGGGTGCGTTCCACGAGCAGGTATAACCCCGTCACCATCAGAAGCCCGACGACGATGACGATAATTCTATGTAGCGGGAGCACCTTGAAGCCGAGATTAATCGGAATGCTTACTTCCGGCGGCATCCGGATCGGTAGAAGGGTGGAGCCGAGGAAGAGATTGACGGTGGCGATCATCACGAAGACGATCCCGATCGTTGCAAGAACCTGTTCGAGTTCGCTGAAGCGATAGATGTGACGGTAGACCAGCCGCTCGAGGGGGATCGCGATCACGATCACGGCAATCACAGAGGCGGCGAGGGCCGGGACGAACGGCACCCCATATCGCATGGTCAGCACGTGCGCGCACGCGCCGCCAAGCAGGGCAAAGCCGCCATGGGCGAGATTGACGATCCGCATCAAGCCCATCGTCACTGACAAGCCGACGGAAATCATGAACAGGATCATGCCATAGGCGATGCCGTCGACAACTATGCTGAGGGCGACCGTCATCAGCTAACACCGATCTAGAAACAGAGGTTTTCAGCAATGCGGCATGGTGGGCTCGGACACCCACTATGCCAGGATGTGTCAGCGATCGAACCCGAGGTCCGGAACGCTTTTCACGAGATCGAATTCGCGGTTCACCAAGCGTCCTCCATCGCGCTCCACACGGCGGATATAGACATTCTGGACGACATGGCGCGATGTTGGATCTATGCTCACCGGGCCGCGTGGGCTTTCCCACGACAAGCCCTTCGCGGCTTCGATCGCCTTGTCGCCATCCGTTCCGGCTAGCTCAATCATCTTATAGATCAAATGCGCACCGTCATAAGCGCCCATCGAAGCCATATTGGCCCTAGAGTTTGGAAAAAGCTCGGCGAGCTTGGCCGCAAACGCCCGGTTCAGCTCCGAGGTGTGGACATCCGAATAGTGATAGGCCGTAGTCAGCCCGATTGCCTGTTCGCCGAGAGCGTCAATGGTCGTCTCGTCAGTCTCACCGGTCCCAATAAAGCCAATGCCAGCTTCCTTCAGTCCGTTCTCGCTATAGGCCTTCGTGAAGGCGAACGTGGCGGGTCCGGCAGGGAGGAACGCGAAAACCGTATCAGCCCCGGAATTCTTGATGCGCTGCATGAAAGGAGCGAAATCGTTCGTCTGCAAGGGCATACGGATTTTCTCAACGATCGTCCCGCCCTGCTGTTCGAAGGCGCTGCCAAAGGCGGTCTCGGCGTCGATGCCTGGATTGTAGTCCGAAACGGCGGTGACTACCTTCTTGGCGCCGTTCTTGGCGGCCCACTGTGCAGCCGGCACTGCCACCTGCCATAAGGTAAAGCTGGTGCGCACGAAGTATTTCGACTGCTTGTTGATCGCAGAGGTTGCCGCATTGAATATGATCGCCGGAACCTTGGCCTGATTGATCAGCGGAGCGACGGCGAGCGCGTTCGGGGTAAAATCGAAACCGGCCAGATACTTCACGCCCTCGCGTATGAGCAGTTCCTGAGCGGCGGCTTTGCTCGCATCCGGGTTCGGCCCACCGACGTCCTTGTAAATGAACTCGATCGTATTGCCGTTCACCTCGTTGCCATGCTGCGCGACATAGACTTGAATAGCTTCCTTGAACTGCTTGCCCCAGATGGCGTTCGGGCCCGAGAATGTTGCGATCACACCCACCTTGATGGTTTCCGCGAGCGCCGCGCCTCCAAGCGCGAACGTTGCGATCGCGGTTGCAAGCAGGCCCGCACAAAGTCTCCTCATCGTATTCCCTCCCTTGGATTGCCGGGTCTCACAGTGCTAAGCTCGGCCGGTTTACCTTGTGAAACCTGATGTCTCTCCCTTCAATTTTAGTAAGGATTCTTGACTAAATTGTCAAGCAGCGAAGCCTCGTCGATTGGCCGTCGCCGTAGGTGAAATCCGATTGAAGCGACAAGGCGCGCAAGATTTTCTGCTACCGAGAACCGAGTGCTATGACCGCTGCCGTTTGGATGGCCCGCTGCATATTGCACTTGTATCCTTATTTCGTCATGTAAGCTGACGAAATGCTTCAGCCAGATGCACCGGCTATGCGGCGCCGGTGAAAGATTGTTCGACAGATGCACCGAGTGGTCGGCGGCAGACGAACCCAGCAGCTTTGCGCGAAGGTCAAAAGGGTAGCTGGGTTGAGAGTCCACTCGGATCCCTTCTTGGCAGACTAGCCGGTGAGTAGGGCGACCACCCCGGCTAAGAGGGGATGGTCTACGAGACGGGTCGCGCGAGGTGACGCGAAACCTAGCCAATGGCTGCTCGCTTCAACTTTTGCACGGACTGCGCGTAGGGGGCCGGGGCGACTGTCGCGCGAACCTTGAGCTGCTCATGGCGCTCGACATGCGGCTTGCGAGAGCCTCCGCCTGGTTCGCCCCATGTCAGGACAATCTGGGTGCCCGGCGTCGCGCAAGCCGCATCGAGCATCGCGAGTGACAGCATCTCGCCTTCGTTGGCGCTGTAACCGCAATGACAGGAATGCCCAACCAAGGAGCCGTCCGGCGCCCTGACCTCGTCGAATTGCGGCCAACCATAGTAGGCAACTGGAAAGTCGAGTGCCTTGAACCGCGGCCCGTCACCGAACTGCGACCCGAAGATCTTCGCCACATCCTCCCTGTTCCAGACCAAAGTGACCTTCTTGCGTCGCTTTCCTTCCGGCAGAGCTTCGAGCGCTGCGCGTCCAATGAAATCATGGTCGAACTTGATTATGTGACCGTATCCGAGGTCCCATGGTGTGACGTAGTAGTCTTCAATGTTGTCCGACAGGAAACTGCCGCCGAGCTGCGCGTTGGCTTCCCAGCCATTGCCGGAAAGCCATTCACGGTAATCCCTCAGTTCCGCGCCGGTATATATGCCTGGCAGGGGATAGGGCATCCAACCGAACTCGAAGATGGTGCTGAAGTAGGTCTTGGTACCCCCCTGCTTCAGCCCGTGCTTCTCGCCAGCGGCAACGAGAGCCGAGCGCACCTTGTCCATCTCTTCATAGGGCCCGGACAGCTCCGCGCCGAGGTGTCCAGCCATGCCATGCCGCAGCACGAGGACTTTGCAGCCGCCAATCTTCACTTTCGCCGTGCGGAAGAACGGAATCTCGGGTGCATCGCCCTCCACGGCGTCGTTGAATATCTTGCCTGCGTTCGGACCTTCCAGCTGGAAACGATAGAACCAGCGCTTTCCGGCTGGATTGTATGGGGTCGGGTCGTCACGCTCGATAGTGACGTCGTAGCCGCCCTTTTCGGCATTGAATTGAACCCAATTCAGCAACGGCATGCTGCTGATGAGTTCGAAGGTTTCCTCTTCAAGTCGATACACGACGCAGTCGCCAATCACGTGGCCTCGAGGCGTGCAGCCGACCAGCTGTTTTGCCCTGTCCGTCGAGAAATTCGCGAGGCTGTTGATGCCGATCTTCTCGAGAAGCCGAAGAGCGTCGGGACCTTTCAGAAGCATCTCCGGCATATGATGCGACTGATCGAAGAGGATCGCCGATTCCCGCCATGCACGCTGTTCGTCGCGCCAATTCGTGAACTCAGGAGGGATGTACGCCGCCGTAAGACCCGTCCTGGCCCGATAGTGAGGGGCAAGGGTATCATTGTAGAAATACTCGACGAGATCCCGCTTCTCGTCGATAAGTGTTTGCAGCGACTTCTCGCCGTTTGCCTTTACCATCGTGATTGATCCTGCTCGATGTGAAATATCACCTTGCCAACCCCCTAGTGAGGAGCGAAACCCCCAACCTCACGAGCCAACCCTATTTTGCAAATCGGGAGACAATCGACGAAGCCAAGCTGAAGCGATGCCATGCCGCGAGAAATCAAGCGGCGTCGCCGGACGGCTGCTGAGCGCAGGCCTCCAGTTCGCGACGCGAACTTCTTGATGACGCATCTCTCCTCCCTTGGCGGCCGTCAACCGCCTTCCTATATTGTTCGGATACCTGACGATATATTCGCCGGAGCCGATGTGTCAATCCACTGGCCGCAGAGATTGAAAAAGCCGAAAGCACGGCGTAGCGCGCGGTAGAAGGATGTATAAGCTGACCGAGTGGGAGCAGAGACGATTGGCATGAGACTTAGAAATTCCTGGCGGCGCAACAACATTGGCCGTCGTATGAACGAGGCAGTGAGATTGTTCGAGGCGCAGATCGTGGAGAATCTGCGATCGAATGGGCATGACGAACTCAGCGTCGCCCATATTAATCTTACGCGAAATCTCGATGAGGACGGGACCCGACTCACCGAACTCGCGCGCAGGGCGTCCATGACGAAGCAGTCCATGAGCGAACTGGTCGATCAGGTCGAGCGGACCGGACTGATCGAGAAGAGGCCTGATCCGACGGATGGCCGCGCGAAGCTCGTGTGCTTCACCGACAAGGGGATGGCCTGGCTCGAGGCATTTCATCGCAGCCTGGAGGTTGCCGAGAGTGAAATGCGCGCCGAGCTCGGTCCTGCCATGGTCGACTTGATGGTTGAAGTGCTCGCAAAGTATGTCGAGGCCCGCGAGGGGGATGTCGAGCGAGAATAGTGCCTTGACAAATCGTCTGGTTTCCTTACCAAATGCTATGATCTTCAGGGCATTTTGGGGAGGATCTGTGTGGACGGTGCCGTGGTCGATGTTGCAATTTCGGGTGGCGGGCCGTTTGGCCTGATGCTTGCGAACGAGCTCGGTCGGCGAGGAATCTCGGTCACCCTGTTTGATGAGAAGCCTTCGACGGCATTCAATCCCCAGGCGAACGCGACCCAGGCCCGCACGATGGAGCACTATCGGCGTCTAGGGTTCGCCGAGGAGGTCCGTGCTCTTGGCCTGCCGGACGATTTTCCGACCGACGTCGCTTATTTCACGCGCTACACTGGACACGAGCTTGGACGCTTCCGCCTGCCGTCCGCCCGGGAAGCGCGCGAGAGAGTGTCGTCTCTTTCGGGCTCCTGGAGCGCGGCCGAGTTGCCGCATCGCGTGTCGCAGAAATATGTAGAGCAGGTGTTGCGAAAGCATGCCGAAGCCCAGCCCGGCGTCTCGATCAACTATGGCTGGCGCGTAAGCGAGTTCATCGACTCTCAGGACGGCGTGTCGGTCACGGCGCAGGAAGTCCAGACCACCTCTCGCCGCACCGTCCGGGCCAAGTATCTTGTCGGCGGCGATGGCGCCCGCAGCTTCGTGCGCAGACAACTCGGTATCGCCTACAAGGGCGATGCGGGCGCGGTGCGAGATTTCTTCGGCGGGCGCATGTTCGCGATCTATCTGCGCTGTCCGCAATTCTACGAGGTCGTGCCCTTCGCGCCGGCGTGGATGAACGTGACTTTCAACAACCAGCGCCGCGCCTTCATGGCCGCGGTGGACGGCCGAGGCGAATTCGCGTTTCACACGCAGCTTCGCGAAGGCGAGAAGGAGGAAGACATCACGGACAAGCAGGCGCTGGAAATGTTCCAGGCCGCGGTCGGCCATCCCGTGGAAGCCGAGGTGCTTTCCCGCGGCACCTGGACGGCCGGCTACGCGCTCGTCGCAGAGAGCTATTCGCGGGGACGGGTGTTCCTCGGCGGAGACGCCGTCCATCTGTTCACGCCAGCGGGCGGACTGGGCTACAATACCGCCGTCGACGATGCGGTCAATCTGGGATGGAAACTGGCAGCAGCGATCAAGGGCGTGGGCTCGCCGACTATACTCGACAGCTATGAGATTGAGCGGCGTCCCATCGCGGTTCGCAACACGGGCTTTGCCAAGCAGTTCGCCGATTCGATCGGCCTCTATACGGCGAAGCCCGGCCTAGAAGACAACACGGCGCAAGGTGTGGCTCTCCGAAGAGAAGCCGGCGCTTATCTTTCTGGGCACGGAAAGGCGGAGTTCAACATTCCCGGGATTACCTTCGGCGCCCGGTACGACGCGTCTCCGATCATATTGTCGGAGAAGAGACCGCCGGCCGAGGATCGCCCGGACGTTTACACCCCCACAAGCGCGCCTGGCGGGCGCGCTCCCCACATATGGATCGATGCGTCGACCTCGCTTTATGATCTGTTCGGCTTCGAATGGACGCTGCTGCGCTTGGGAAGGACGCCCCCGGCGGTGGACGCCATTACATCTGCGGCTGCCCAAGCTGGCATGGACCTGAGCGTAGTCGACATTGCCTCGGCCGAGGTGGAAAGCCTGTATGAAGCGCCGTTGGTGCTTATCCGCCCCGACCAGGTCGTTGCGTGGCGCGGGACACGCGATGCGGATGCGCAATGCACGATCGAGACCGTGCTCGGGCGAAGGATGTCCGGCCTTGAGAAAATCGCCAATGAAGGCGCACAGGATACGGTATCGACGAACAGTATGCACGCATAGCTGGCTCGCGCTGCCAGCTCTGGGAACCACCGCCACCATGATCGAAACCTTTGCCCTTACGCTCAATCCGGGACGCGTGGTCTTCGGACGGGGCGCGGTGTCACAGCTTCCCGCCGAGGTCGCGCGCCTGCGCTGCAAGCGGGCGCTCGTTTTGTCGACCCCGTCCCGGAAGGCGGACGCTGAGAGGCTCGCTGGACAATTGGGCGAGGCGGCGGTCGGGGTTTTCGCCGGCGCGACGATGCACACGCCGGTTTCCGTCACCGAGCGAGCCTTGGTGGCGTACGAAGACGAACGCGCGGACTGCGTGGTCTCCTTCGGCGGCGGGTCGACTATCGGGCTCGGCAAAGCGATCGCGTGGCGCAACGATACGTCCCAGATAGTGATCGCGACCACCTATGCCGGCTCGGAGGTCACCCCCATTCTCGGAGAGACGGAGGAAAGCCTTAAGACCACCAGACGCGATCCCCGCATCCTGCCGGAAGCTGTGATCTACGATCCCGACCTGACCCTCGGCCTGCCGGTCGACATGAGCGTTTCAAGCGGGCTGAACGCCATGGCCCACGCGGTAGAGGGCCTTTATGCGCAGGACCGCAATCCGATCTCTACATGGCAGGCCGTCGAAGGCATTCGCGCGTTGAAACAGGCTTTGCCGTGCATCGTGGAGAATCCAGTTGATGGCGAGGCGCGTTCGCTCGCCCTCTATGGTTCCTGGCTCTGCGGCACCGTTCTCGGCACCGTCGGAATGGCGTTGCATCATAAGCTCTGCCACACGCTGGGAGGGAGCTTCGACCTACCGCATGCGGCAACGCACGCGATCTTGCTGCCGCACTCAGTGGCACACAACGCATCCGCCGCAGCCGAGGCGCTGAAGCCGATTGCAAATCTCTTCGGTGGCTCGCTCGGCGGCGGCCTCCACGACTTCGCCGCCTCGCTGGGCGCGCCGCTCGCCCTGCGCGATCTCGGGCTCGCCGAGAGTGACCTTGACTGCGCCGCCGACCTGGCCGTGCGCAACCCCTACTGGAACCCGCGGCCAATTGACCGCGACGCCATCCGCTCATTGCTGCAACGCGCATGGGAAGGAAAGCCCCCGCAATAGGCGGGCGGTATCACGACATCCTGCACAGGCAACGGCTCGACGGAAAGCGCGAAAGCCGCCCAAAAAACCGACAGCAACATGACGAGGGAGAAACGAAATGCAGCGCCTTTTCTCCGAAGACGGTTCGGTCGAAGCCGTCAACGAGCGCATGGTCAGGAGCGTCAACCGTCGGCTCGCCGAGATCATGGCCTGCCTGGTCGGCCATCTCCACGCCTTCGCCAAGGAGACCCAGCTTACCCAAGGCGAGTGGGAGACCGCCATCGACTTCCTGACCAGGACCGGGCAGATGTGTAGCGGCGAGCGCCAGGAGTTCATTCTGCTCAGCGACACGCTGGGCTTCTCCATGCTGGTGGATGCCATCAACAACCGCCGGCCCGCGGGCGCGACGGAGAGCACCGTCTTCGGACCGTTCCACGTCGCCGGCGCGCCCATACGGAAGATGGGAGACACGATCAACCTCGACGGCA
Organism: Mesorhizobium sp. ZC-5; assembly: GCF_025753855.1. Lineage (GTDB taxonomy): Bacteria > Pseudomonadota > Alphaproteobacteria > Rhizobiales > Rhizobiaceae > Neomesorhizobium. Next base: position 37,048 of record NZ_JAOWPT010000007.1, on the reverse strand, counting down.
AGGGCGAGAGCTGTCTCTACGAGGGCAGGGTGCTCGACCTCGACGGCAATCCCGTCGCGGGGGCGCACGTCGATGTGTGGTCGGACAATGCTGAGGGTTTCTACGACGTCCAACAACCGGGCATCCAGCCCAGATGGAACAATCGCGGCATCTTCGTCACCGGCCAGGACGGTGCATACAGGTTCGTCGGCATCAAGCCGGTTTCCTATCCGATCCCTAACGACGGGCCTGTCGGTCAGATGCTCGGCCAGCTCGGTCGGCATGCATACCGCCCCGCCCACATGCATTTCCTCGTGACCGCGCACAGCTACCAGAGGCTCGTGACCCACACCTTTGTCGGTGACGACCCTTACCTGGACTCCGATACCGTGTTCGGCGTGAAGGAGACGCTCGTAGCGCCTTTTGAACGTGTGGAGGGTGGCCCGACGCTCTGGCGCTCGCAATTCGATTTCGTGCTCGTTGATCGACAGCAGCCGCCGGTCCACCCCTGCGCCAACGCGGCGTCGCGCTAAGCAGGCCTATCATTTCTGGCACAAAGGGAGTCAGCCCATGCCCAACCTCAAGATATTTGTGGAGGAAGCCGTTTGGACAAAGGAAGTCGACGGTCTTGAGGCGTTGCTGCCGGCGCTGCGAGATATCCTCTGCCGTGAGCTTGAGGTCGACGCATCCATTTGTCAGTTCGCAATCATTCCTTTCCGAGGGATGAACGACCAAGCGCAGATCTCAGTCGAAATCCAGCTGTTGCAGAAGGTGGAGCGGACCCGAGATTTGATTCTATCCGTTTGCAATATGCTGCGTGCCGCAATCACCGGCATTTCACAACACAGGGTGGCGATACGTGTCCTGAATCTTGACCCTGTTGCGAGCATTTCCCTGCGTTAGATTTCCGGGTTTTCGCTTATCGGCGTAGTGGAATGTTCAAACGGGGTGTTCCTAAACTATTGATTTTGCGACATTAAAGTCAGTTCCATAATACATGTTATGCGACTACCTGATGTAGCAGGGTGCGTTCTATCTTGAACTGCGACTTTGCAGCGATACCAATGACCTATCGCATGCAAGGAACCGTAGATGAAACGCACCTACTCCCAGATCGATTTGGATGAACGCCGCAAGATCGAGCGCTGGCGCTCGATGATCGATGCGCGAAGCTTCGGATGCCGAACCAGTTTGCGAAAACGGCTGCGGCGTTCCCTGGACCGATTGTTGGCCGCCACACAGAAATAGCCGGTCAGATCCGGCATCTCCCGATCCTCGAACTTGTTGCGCGCGATCTCGCGGAAGATCGTCGAGCGATGGCGCCAGGCTGGCGTCAGTGTTGATGCGATTGCTGAGAAGCTTGGCCGCATCAAGCATGGCTGGTCGCCAGAGCAGATCGCCGGTCGACTGGCTTTTGAACGTAGCAGCGTCCGCGTCTGCCACGAGACGATCTATCGCTTTGCCTATTCGGCCGACGGCCAGGAGCTGAAGCTGTGGCGCTATCTTCCGGAGAGCCGCGCCCGACGCCGGCGGAGGCACGTCAGGCGGCGTCATGGCCGTCGATTCAGCCCGGAACTGAGCATTTTGCATCGTCCGGACATTGTTCGGGACAGAAAGCAGCTCGGACACTGGGAATGCGACCTGATCCAGTTCCGCAAGAAATTCGGCAAGGCGAACGTCACTTCGCTGGTCGAACGGGTGAGCCGCTTCACGGTCTTCCTACGCAACAACGACCGGCAGTCGCGCGCGATCATGGACGGCTTGATTGACGTGCTTGGTCCCCTTCCCTATTCCGCCCGCCGATCAATCACCTTTGACCGCGGCACCGAGTTCACAGACTGGCCCTACCTTCAGGCCGGTCTCGGCGTTCAGACATGGTTCTGCGATCCGCAGGCGCCGTGGCAGAAAGGCACGGTGGAAAACACCAACCGCGGTGCTCGCAAATGGCTTCCGCGAGACACCGATCCACTGTCGATCGAGCATCGAGACCTGCACCAGGTGTGCGCCCATCTCAACTCAACGCCCCGAAAATGCCTCGGCTTCAGAACACCGGCCGAAGTCTTCCGTCAGAAGATACTGTCGGCCAATCGGTGAACGCGCTAACCTACCCTCGCTGCGCAGTCGCACTTCAGCGAGAACTCACACAAATACAATCAGATTCGCCGATACATCAAAACTCGACCTTTCGGGCTCAGCTGCAGCAAGTAGTCGAAGTCGCTGATGTTGCCCGTTAGAACGGAGAATCCCAATTTCTGTGCCTGCAGGAACAGCACGCAGTCCTGAAGCGCCCGCAGCCTGGAATCATCCTTGTAGCCTTGAAGGCGACAAAGCATTCCTGAGAGGAGCGCGGCTCGGCCCAGAACATCAGGATCCGGTGCAAAAACCCGATGGGGTGGTGTGCATCAGCTCCTGGATGGCTACGGTGGAATGATTGACCTGCCTAAGGTCGAGGATGTCGGCTGCTGCTTCAGGCGCTCGGCCCTGCAAACCGTCGATGTAGACGACCCGAAACACCCGGGCACGGCCAAAGCTTTCAAGCAGATCGCGACCACGATCAGGGACATACCTCGTACTGGAGATGGCCGCCTCGCGCCCTAAATCTTCGTAGACATAAACGGCGGGGATCTTGGCGCGCGCCGAGCGAAGGCCGACGATCTGCTTCATGGCGGACCTGATCCCCTGCCCGCTGACGCTGTTAGTAATGACGTTCGCGATCTCGGAGTCCCGCAGGCAGGCGGCGCCTTCGCGGTGACGATAGAGCTATTCAATTTTCTGGCGGGACTTGTCCTTGTCCTCATTCATCGCCTCGGGGCGCGGTCGTTTCCGGATAACCGGGTGCAGGGCATTCGACTTGTTTCTGCTGCCCGGCTGCCCAACAGCAACCTTCAGGATCGGATGCGCCATCATGAAGTCCCTTCGGCCGTCACGCTCGGCGCGGACCAGGCCAAGCATTGTCAAGGACCTTCAGGTGCGCTGACATGGTGTTCTGCAATCAAGGCGCGAGGCGATTTCGCCGGCGGGCATGCCATCGGCACCCGCCTTAATCAGCAGGCGGAAGACTTCGAGCCGGGTATCCTAGCCAAGTGCTGCCAATGCGAGGAGATCTGACTTTTTATCCATTTATCCAAAAATCCGGAATTAAGGGTATTTAACGCCAACATATGACGGCCGCATGATCATAGGCAAGCAATGCGCGACCTCGTTGATGACGGATCCCTATGGCTGGGTAGCGTCGTCTGGTCCGCTTGAAATCGTCGCCGCGTTGCGCGATTGTCGAAGCTGGCCAAGGCAATGAGTACCCAATGAAGCGTACCGGAAAAAAGGCGCTGCCTTTCGTGCCGACCGAAATTCACGTTAGCACTGTCATGGACGAGAGAGGCCCTCTTGGCATCCTGTCGATCCAGACAACTGAAGGCTTGTTGGATATCGCGCTAGACCGGCAGACTGCCGATACCATTGTGGACGCCATCAACACAATACGGTCAAAGCTGGATTCCGACGACAGCGGTATCTAGTTGGCACGCGCTTGGGATACATCTCGATTGACTAAAATACGGAACGTCCAATGGACGATACCGGAACTAAAGCGGTAACGTCAGACCATTGTAAGCGAGACGCAAGACTATAGTCCTGCCGCCTTCTAGGGAAGGACGGAAGTTGATCAGCACGACATAGGGCCGCCCCGGATCAATACCGGACTGCACTCAGCAGAATATGGTGCGATCACGGAAGGCACTCCCGGATCGAGCCGAGCGCAGGTCTGTCCAAATATGTAATGGCCGGCAGACGCTATATTCTGTCAGTCCGTATTCACCTGCGTTTCACTCGGGCGGCGCCTCCTCTTCCAACACGACCTCCGACCCTAAGCGAGGATAGTGATACATGCCCGTCCTTCTGGTATGATGGCACGATCGCCCAGCGGAGAGGTTGGGTGGTCGCATTGGGTCCGCGTCGCCACGAGACGATCGATCGCCTGGCCTATCCGGAGCGGCCGGGAGAGCTGTAGCGCAATCTTCCGGAGAGCCGCGCCCGACCGCCGGCCGAGGCAGTCAGGCGGCTCCATGGTCGTCAATTCAGCCCGGAACTGAGCATTTTGCACCGTCCGACATAGCTCGAGACAGAAGGCAGATCGGACACTGGGAATGCGATCTGATGCAGTTCCCGCGAGAAATTCGGCAAGGCGAACGCGTCACATAGCTGGCCGAACGGGTGAGCCGCTGAATCATCAAGCCGATAGCCCTGCAGCGACAGCCACGTCCCCTCGTCCCTGTATTGTGCCGCCGACGGCGAATGATAAATCGGCGGCTGCGCTCGGCGACCTGCCACGCAACCGGAGACGGACGCCTTAATCTGACGCATCGTCGACGGCGAGATGCTGCTGCCAACTTGAGCGGGTGTCGAGGCTAAGGCAGCGGCTGACCCGGCCTAATTGAGCCCGAGCTTTTTCTTTAGCTCCGCATTCTCCTTGCGAAGACGCTCGGCGAGCAGCTTCTTCAGATGAGCATTCTCTTCCTCAAGCGCGATCAGATCCTTTAGCTCACCGCTGTCCGACGCGGGCGGCGTAGCCTTCTTCTTCCACTGGTAATAGGTCTGTTCCGATATGCTAGCCTGTGCTGTGGCGCTCTTGATGCTCTCGCCACGACTAATCGATTTCTCGATCTGTAAGAGGAGTTGGCCGCGTTCCTTTGCCGAGTAAGTTTTTCGCGCGTTGCGAACTGACGCCGAAATGTCCGTCGCAGCAGGCGCCATCTTAGCGGCTGGCTTTCGAGCCGGGCGTTCTAGCTGTGCCTTGGCTGCTTTCGGCCGCGGAGTTCTCTTTTTCTTTGCGTCAGCGGCTTCTGTATTCGCAGGCGCTTCGGTCGGGGACTGCGCTAGTTCGGCTGCCCTAAGGTCGGCCATAAGATGCTCCGCTCTTGGTTTATATCCATCTTCAACATCAATGGGTGTCACATGAGAGTCAATATGCTGACGGTTTTGCAGTCCTATCTCCTCGTTGGAATCTTTCATTGTCTCGGCGGCAATAGCGGACAGGTCGAGATCGCCCCAGATCGATCGGCTCTGTTTGCCATTGCCCCGTTTTTGTTTGACCTCCACGATAAATGGCCGGATCTGGCGCTTCATTTCCTCTTCCTTGATGATAACCGACGTGTGCGATCAGTCGTCGCTTCGTGTCATGCCGCGAAGAGTCAATGCTCCGTCCCCTCGCGTTTCCCTCGGAGCTTTATCGGACAAAACTAGCAACAAGCAAGCGGCGTCCAACATCGCAAGCGCCGTTCGACGCTAACATGCGTCTGCTAGATTGGGCGCCCGCGCCGACAATGCCAGCGAAGCGGAGATGGCCGATCTCATTCTCGGCATCGACCCGACCCTTGAGCCCGAACGCGCCCGCGAGGCGCTTCGCAGCCATATCGACCGGGCCAACTGGATGGTGACGACTGGCTACAAAGACCTGCTCGCCGGCTGACGCACACGCGGACGGCCACGCGTTTCAGACAGGCAAGTCTCTGTCCCCACGATTCCAGAGCGCACGGCCGCGTAGGAAAGCGCGGCGGGCGCCGGTCACAACGCCTTGGCATGCTGTTTTACCGCCATGTCAAGCGCCTGGCTCAGAGGCATTGCCTTGGAGAACAGGAAGCCCTGAGCGGTTCGGCAGCCAAGCTTGTGCAGGGTTTGCCGATCCGCCTCTGTTTCGACGCCCTCGGCCATGACCTCGATCCCGAGGCTCCTGCCAAGATCGATGACCGTTTTGACAAGCAGCCGGTCCTCCCGGGATCTGGCCAAGCCGCGAATGAAGCCCTGGTCTATCTTCACCTTGCGTATCCGACTGTCCTTGAGCGATGCCAATGTGGAAAAGCCGGTGCCGAAGTCATCGAGCGCGATGGCAATGCCGGCATGGGAAAGACGTCCGAGCTTTTCGTCCACCCTGTCCGGGTCGACCGGGGATTCTTCGGTAATCTCGATTTCGAACATCGTTGCAGGCAGGCCTTTTGCCGCCAGACCATCCAGAACCATGTCGTCGATATCGCCGGCTTCCAGTTCGCGCGGCGAAACATTCATCGCCACGCGAAGATCACGACACTCGGCTTTCACCAAGCCATCGATAAGAACACAACAGTCGGCGAAGACCGTTTGGGTCAGAAGCTCGAGCATTCCGGTGTGGCGCGCGGCTGTCATGATTTCGGGTGGAGAGATGGCACCATGAATCGGATGGGACCACCTTAGCAAGGCTTCAAAACCGATCACGGCCCCGGTGTCGAGTTTCACGATGGGCTGGAACCAGGGTCCCAAGCTTCTCGTCTTTATCGCCGAATGAAGGTCGCGTTCGATGGACTGGCGGCGCTGCAGTTCCCTGTCGAGTTCGGCATCGAACAGGCAAAATTCGTTCCGGCCACGCCGCTTGGCCGTGTAAAGGGCGATATCGGCCCGCAACAACATTTCCGTCAGTCCCGGGCTTTCAGCCAGGTATATCCCTATCGATGCCCCGATCCGGACGGACGCCACCTCCCGATACGAGCGGGCAATCTTGGCTATGATATTGGAGGCGAGATCACTGGCAGAAAGCGAATCCCCCGCCAAGGGAAAAAACAGCACGAATTCATCGCCGCCGATGCGGGCGAGCGTTGAGCCTTCCGGTGCCTCCTCCTCTATCCGGCGGGCGATCATGACGAGCAGTTCATCACCGGTCCTGTGACCGTAGGTATCGTTGACGGATTTGAATCCGTCCAGATCAATCAGCATCGCCACAAAGAGGCCGGCTGTGGCCTCGAACCGGCCGATGGCGTGTTCGAGGCCACGCCTGTTGAGAAGGCCCGTCAGGTGGTCCTGCCTGGAACTGGCCTCCATTTCGGCTGCAAGCCGCTCGGCCTCATGCCTCAGGCGGCTCGCTTCGCGGAAGCGCGTTTGCCCAACAAAGGAGGCTCGCACCAGGCCGCCCAGGAAGAGCAGAACGGCAAAAGCCAGAACGCAGCCTTCGAAGTTGCCTTTTGCCAGCAAGCACCCCGCTGTGATCAGGAGCGGGGGTGTGATGAAGTTGATCGCGGCAGCGGCATATGAACTGCCGTACGTAACAGCGCCAGCTGCAATGCCAGCCAGAATGATCAGATGCAGCGGTGCGTGCGGTGTCGTGTATCCGGCCGTGAGAACGGCAAGAAAGGACCATGCAAACCCTGCCATAAGGGCAAGAACGCCAAACCGGCGGAGCCGCTGCGAGGTCCCTGCAGAATCATCATGGCGTTCCGTTTGCCTTAGCTGATAACGGGCGAGCGCAAGGCGGCCGACATTTATCGCATTGACGACCAGGAACCAGATCGCGGCGCTAGAACCGCCGCCAGAAATAGCCTGCACCGTCAATATAAGGCCTGACAGGACAGTGCTTATCGGCATTGACACGAAGAAGCCGGCCCTCAGGTCAGCAAGCTGATCCTGACGGATTTTGGCGTTCAGCGTGTCTTCGTTGTTCAGGTCCATGGGCGGGTTGTCTTACCTTCCAAGGCTTCTTGGCAGGATAAGCCTATGCACACCCACTGAAGGACGGGTTAACTATTCAGCGGTTCGAGAGCGGCAACGCTATCTGCGATTCACCGCCTAAGCATGGCCGAAATGCCATGGCGGACAAAGGGAAGATATTGGGCAAGGCGAAGCCCCGCATGTCTTGCAAGCCGTGCCGCCGGGTGCTCGCCTGAGTAGAGACCGACAAGTATGTTTGTAGCATGATAGAGCGGTGCCGCCGACAGGCGTAGCCGGCTTTCGTATCTCTGGAGCATGTCGGGATCGGCAATGTCATGGCGGTCGCGACATGTTGTCATGATCTTATGGGCGAGTTGCTTCTGGCCGCTGAGGCCAATGTTGAAGCCATGCGCGGTCACCGGGTGCATGCCAATGGCGGCGTCGCCGATGAGCGCGGCGCTCGGAGCCCAGAACCTGTGCGCCCACGTCGTGACCAGCGGATAGGCATGGCGGGTGCTTGCCAAGGTCATTTTTCCGAGGCGCCCGCGACACCGCTTCGTCAATTCCACCAGAAACGAATCGTCGTCGAAAGCAAGCAGTCTGTCAGCCTCGCTTGAGCGCAAAGTGACAAGCAGCGAGGACACACCTTCCATGAGTGGCAACATCGCTATCGTTTGATGGTGATCGAACCATTCGACTGCGATCTGGTGATGGGCGCGCTCGTGCCTCACCCGACAAATCAGCATCGAGCTGCCAACCCGATTGATGTCGGCGCCGATGCCGAGCAGACCGCGCGTGGCGGACAAACGCGAATCGGCTGCAACGAGAAGCCGAGCGGTCAATTGCCTGCCGTCAGAGAGCGTTATGACTGCTCCTGTCTCGCTGTTTTTGACACCAACGACCGAGTGGCCGCACAGTAACTGGACATCATCTTGCAAGCGGATGATCTTGAACAAGGCATCGCGGATCCGACAATTTGGAACCAAGAACCCGAGTGGTTCCCGAGATCCGCCGGGAGAATCGAAGCACAGCGCAAAAGGGCTCGATCCGTTGAGCACGCGCGCGCCTTGAAGTGGTGATTTGTCGGAAGCGGGGATGGCATCCCAGACGCCGAGCTCGCGAAGAATTCTGACCGATGCGTGGGTCAGCGCGATCTCGCGACCGTCAAAAGCCGGATTTGCCAGCCTTTCGAGCGGCTGCTGTTCAATGACTGCCACCTTGAGCCGGCTCTGTGCAAGCGATGCGGCGAACGAAAGTCCGACCGGCCCGGCTCCGATGACGACGATGTCAAACCGCTCGGGGGACCCTGCCATCAGCGTGCCGCCATCGCGTCGGATATCTGCGTGGGATGCTGCTGGAGTTGAGCCGCTAGCCGTGGATCGACGGACCTGCGTTCCAGTGCCAGCCGCATACCCTCAGGCCACTGGGCAGAAAAATGCGCATAGATCGGCAACGAACGATGGAGCCAGGAACGCGGCTGATGGGCGCCCAGCCAAGGCAGATAGCCAGCCGGCAAGCGAGATTCTCACGTCGGCGGTTGGCTGATAGTGACGACCAAACTGTCCGTTAGACATGTGTTCTCCCTTGAAAGGCTGGTCGACGAAACCATGCCGATGATGAGATAACCTTGATCTGGATCAGCCAGACACGACAAAGCCGGCAACGGCGGGTTCACAGTCGGCTGGTCGTTGGCCGCGGTCTGGTCAGCTCGTATTGGAATAGCGGGCTTCCCCTTCGGTGCGGCTCTTTCTTAGCAAACGTATTCTGGCAGAACGCCCACGCAGTCCTTCGAGCGACAGCCTCAGCAGGCTGTTCCCAAGTCGACTCGGTTGACCACCGGCACCTGACAATCGTCAGCATAGCGACCTGGGTCAGCGTTCCGGCTTGTCGTCCCAGTCGATGAGGATGCGCTCAGCGGCCCCGTGAATATCCTCATATTGACCACTCCTCAACGCCCACAGAAAGCCGGACAGCCCAAGAGCGCCAAGGAACAGAGCTGATGGTATGAGGTAGACGAGCGTCGTCATCACGACTGCATTGATTCGTGAATGCCGGAGCGCGTTGCCAAAGGAGCTCTCGTCACCTCGGTGGTTGCAAAGCGTTGCAGGCGCAGCGCATTTCCAATGACAAGCAGCGACGAAGCGGACATGGCCACCGCAGCGATCAGCGGCGTGACGTGCCCTAGAATGGCTATCGGCACGGCAATGGTATTATAGACGATCGCGATCGCGATGTTCTGGCGTATCAGCCGCCCGGCTTTCCGCGAGACGTCCAGCGCAAGAGGCACGGCCAGAAGGCTCTCGCGTAGGAATACGAAATCCGCAGCGTTGCGGCCAATGTCGGCGGCGGTGGCCGGGGCGATCGAGACATGCGCCGCGCCCAGCGCGGGCGTGTCGTTCAGACCATCGCCGACCATCATTACCCGGTGACCGTCATTGCTCAGCTGCCTGATCCGCTCGACCTTTCCTGACGGCAGGAGAGTGGGGGTAAAATGGTCGACTGGTAACGCCTCCGCGACTTCGGCGCATGCGACGACCGTATCGCCGGACAACATTTCCACCGTAAGTCCGGCATTTTTCAACCGCGCAATGGCCGTGTCCGCGTCCGCCCGCAAGGCGTCCTCGAATTCGAAGGATGCGACGATCGTTCCGTTTCGGGTCAGCACCGTTCCACCTGTCTTGCCTTCGGCGCCGGTCCGACCCTTGCCGCCGGCCCATCCGCGCCGGCCCAGGCGCCAGGTGTTGCCTGCGGCTGTCGCTTCGATGCCAAAACCCGGACGCTCGGTCACTTCATTGAATGTCGGTTGCCCGGCCGGGCTCGCCAGGCCGGCGATTGCTTGCGAAAGCGGATGGCGGGAATGTGCGCCCATCGCGGCGGCGAGGGCCAGCATGGCCGGATCGATGGATGACCTGTTGACGAGCCGGGGTTTTCCCAGCGTCAGAGTGCCCGTCTTGTCGAAGACCGCTGTATCGATCGTCGCCAGGCGCTCCATGGCCGAACCATCCTTGACCATGATGCCGTTTTCGAACAGGCGCCGCGCGGCGACGACCTGCACGATCGGCACCGCGAGGCCGAGTGCGCATGGGCATGTGATGATGAGAACGGCGATGGCGATCGTCACTGCCCGATGCCAGTCGCCGGTTGCCGCCACCCAGCCGAGGAAAGTCACGAAGGCGGTGAGATGCACCACCGGCGCATAGAGCGCCGAGACGCGGTCGGCGATCCGGCGGTAATGCGCTCGACCACCCTCGGCGGCTTCCATCAGCCTGACCATTTCCGCCAGGAAGGAGTCCTTCGCAGCAGCGGTAGCCTCGACGGTCAGCGGGCCGGTAAGATTGAGCGTGCCGGCCTGGACCCGTTCCCCTGACGCCACGGTTTTCGGTGTGCTCTCGCCGGAAACCAGCGAGCAGTCGAGATCGGAGGCTCCGCGAATGATCCTGCCGTCGACGGGGATCCTTTCGCCGGCAGCGACCAGCAGCTGCATGCCCGGTTCGATCTCGCCGACAGGCAGGTAGTCGCGTGTGCCGTCATCGCGTTGCACCATGGCGCCGCGTGCCGCCAGCCGCGCCAGGCCGTTCACAGCGGTGCGGGCACGCTCCCGCATCACGTGATCCAGCGTGCGGCCGATCAACAGGAAGAACAGCAGCGAGACCGACGCGTCGAAATAGGCGTGCTCGCCGTGATTGATGGTCTCGTTAAGGCTCATGGCATAGGCGAGCGAGACGCCGACCGCGATCGGCACATCCATATTCATGCGGCCGTGGCGGAGCGCATTCCAGGCCGAGCGGAAATAGATGCCGCCGGCGAAGGCGAGCGCAGGGATGGCGATCAGCGCCGACACCCAATGGAACAGGTCCCGCGTCGCGCCTTCCGCACCTGACCAGACCGAGACCGAAAGCAGCATAATGTTGCCCGCCGCAAAGCCCGCGACCGCGACGGCGCGGATCAGTTCCGAAAGTGTCTTGTCCTTCTCGCCAACCTCGGGGTCGAACAGATGCGCCTCGTAGCCGAGCCGTCCAAGCGCGGCAACGACCGGCGGAATATCATTCCCGCGCCACTGGATCGAGACCCGTTTCGTCGACAGGTTGACGCGAACGCCCTCGACGTGATCGAGCCTGCCAAGCGCCTTCTCGATCGAATGGATGCAGGCCGCGCAATGAACCGTCGGCACTGAAAGATCGGTCTGGTGAAGGTCATAGCCAAGCGATCGGCTCGCCAATCGGATTTCCTGGCTCGAGGGCAGGACGGATGTCTCAAGATCCAGCGCCATTTCCGCGCCCGGCGCACAACAGCTCATTGCAGCGCTCCATGGGAAACGATGACACGGCGGACTTCGCGATAGGACTTTGCGAGACCTGCGTCTGCGTCCACCTCAATGATCCATACCCCATTCCGGAGCGTATGTCGGGCCGCGTATTCCTGGCCGGAGGCAAGGGCAAGAGTGATGGACTCGTCCCCTTTTTCGTAGGCGGGATGACGGAAGATCACCTTGACGCCGTGCAATGCGACAGGCTTGCCTGCCGCATCTGCGAGGCTGTAGCGAATCTCGCCACCGGCAATCGTCAACCGGCTCTTCCAGCCAAGTGACGCCTGAGCCCGGCCTTCCTCTGCTTTCTTGTTGAATTCCTGGCTCGCCACATAGCTATTTTCGACGACGAGCCCGGTCCAGCTTGTGTTGGCGAGCGTCGCCATGATCAGATTGACCGCGATGACCACCCCAAAAAAGGCAAGGATGGTGAATAGCATGTGCCGGCCGGTGAATTCGCGGGATTTCTGCGTATTCGCGCTCATCTGGCGGTCTCCGGTGCGTTGAAAGTGGCGGTGTATTCGTCCGACTCGAAACTCGCCTTGTCCTCGACCCGGAACGTGAAGATTTGCGCTGCGCCGTGGATCTGATCCGCCGGCTGGCGCACAAAGATTTTCAACATTTTCAGGCGGTCGGGCTCGACCGGAATGGCAAAGGAACGACCTGCCGCGATATCGTCGCCGACCACGCTCATGTCAGCCCCTTGCAACGCCTGCATCGTGACGACGATCGTCCTTGGCTCGGGGATCATGTTGAGCAGCTTAACGGTGTAGCCGTTGCGGATGGATCCATCGGACAGCGTCACGAATTGCGGGTTGCGGTCGTGAAGCACGTTCACTTCGAGCCGGTTGCGGGTCATCAGAGAATAGAGCAGTCCGATGCCGACCAGTGACCACAAGCCCGTGTAGACATAGATGCGCGGCCTAAAGATCTTGCGCAGCTGGAAATGCGCCAGATTATCGATGAAACGTCCGTCAGCGGTCCTCACAAGCGATGGATTGACCAGCGTGGCGCCCCCCGTCATAGCAAGAGCCATGTTCGCATTGTAATCGTCGAGCGTGGCGTAGGAGATCAGCCCTCGCTCCTTGCCGAGCTTATCCATGACGCCGTCGCAAGCGTCGATGCAAAGCGCACAGGTGATGCATTCGAGTTGCTGGCCGTCGCGGATATCGATGCCCATGGGGCAGACGGCGACGCAGGCGTTGCAATCGACGCAGTCACCGACCGACTGCCCCGCGGCTTGCACCTTCTTGGCGTGGCGCGAGCGCGGTTCGCCGCGCCAATCATTATAGGTAACGGTCAGCGAACTCTCGTCGAGCATGGCTGCCTGGATGCGCGGCCAGGGACACATGTAGGTGCAGATCTGCTCGCGCATCAGCCCGCCGAACGTGTAGGTGGTCGCTGTCAGCACCGCGACAGTGATGTAAGCTACCGGTGCGGCACTGCCAGTAAAGACGTCATGAAACAAGGTAGGCGCATCGGAGAAATAGAAGATCCAGGCGCCACCGGTCGCCACCGCGATCAGCAACCAGATGAAATGCTTGGCCGTGCGCAAGACCAGCTTGCGTGCGCTCCAGGGTCCGGCGTCGAGTTTCATGCGGGCATTGCGATCGCCTTCGATAGCTCGCTCGACGACCAGGAACAGATCAACCCAAACGGTTTGCGGACATGTATAGCCGCACCAGGCGCGGCCAACCGTGGATGTGATCAGGAAAAGGCCAAAGCCGGCCATGACGAGAAGGCCTGCTACGTAGTAGAATTCCTGCGGCCAAATCTCGATGAAGAAGACATAGAAGCGGCGGTTGGCGAGATCGATCAGCACAGCCTGATCGGGGGCAAATGGCCCGCGATCCCATCGCAGCCAAGGGGTCAGGTAATAGGTACCAAGCGTGATCGCCATCACCAGCCATTTGAACCGGCGAAAGCTGCCTGTGGCGCGTTTGGGGAAGATCTTCTTGCGCGCGGCATAGAGTGGTTGTCGTAGCTTGGCGGAGTTGGCCGCCTCGGCTTCCAGCCGTTCTGTCTGCCTATCATCAAGCACGAGAAGCTCCCGTCACCAGCGACGATTTCGCCGAAAGCCAGGCCCATCGGTTCTGGCTGATGCCCGCGTTGAGCAAGCTTGCCGTATGGCGGGCAGCGATGCGTTGATGCAGGTCAGTCGCCCGATGCCGCGATGCAGTCGAGGCCCGGCGCGCGCCGGGCCTCGTCGCTTGGCGGGAGGGGGGTCGAGAATAGGCTTGGGTTACTATTCTCCGCCGCCAAGCGAATGGACATAGACTGCAAGCTCCTTGACTTTGGTCTCGCCGAGCCGCCCGATCCAGGCCGGCATCACGCCCTGTTTCGGCGCGCGGACCTGGGCGGCGATGGCCGTCTCGCCCGGTCCATAAAGCCAGATCGCATCGGTCAGATCGGGAGCGCCGAGTTCCTTGTTGCCCTTTGCATTGTCGCCATGACAGGCGACGCAATTTTCGGCAAAGACCTTGGCGCCTGGCTCGATGAGGCTTGCGTCCTGGACCTTGCCGGAAAGGCTGGCCACGTATGCGCTCACCTGAGCAATCTGGTCAGGGGTGATGATGTCACCGAAGGCCGGCATTTCCGAGATCCGCGTGTCAGTATCGGACGCGAAGCGGATTCCGTGCGTGATCGTCTGCTGGATCTGCTCGGCCTTGCCGCCCCACAACCAGTCGTCGTCATTGAGATTGGGAAAGCCCTTGGAGCCCTGGGCACCGGAGCCATGACATTGGACGCAATTGACCTTGAAGGCGGCGCCACCGGCGGCGACCGCGAATTCGCGCAAGCCATCGTCCGCGGCAATCTCCGAGACGCTCTTGGACCCTACCGCCTCGACATATTTGCCCTTGGCGGCTTCGGCCACCGCCAGATCGTTCTTGACCTGGTTGCGGCTGGAATAGCCGAGCACACCTTTCGTCGCCGAGTTCAGCAGCGGCCATGCCGGATAGGCGATGGTGTAGCCGATCGCCCAGACAATCGTGACGTAGAAGGTTACGACCCACCAGCGCGGAAGCGGGGTGTTCAGCTCCCTGATACCGTCCCAATCATGACCAGTCGTGGAGACTCCCGACACTTCGTCGATGTGCTCGTTGTTGCTCATGATCTGCCGTCCTCAAGGGGAATCTGGGCAGCTTCGTCGGCCATCTTGCGGCTGCCGGGGCGGAGCGCGAAGGCAATTGCACCGACAAAGAAAAGCGCCATGGCGACCAGACCCCAGCTGTCGGCAAACTCTCGCATCAAATTGTAATCCATGGATAAAGCTCCTCAGCGGTAGCCGGTGGCTTCGTCGTAGTTCTTGAAATCGACCAGCGTGCCGAGCATCTGCAGATAGGCGACGAGGGCATCCATTTCGGTGACTTGTTGCGGGTTGCCGTCAAAGTCGCCGATCTTGGCTTTGGGATAGCGGGCCTCAAGGCCGGATGTGTCGGCGCTGGGATCGGCCTGCGCCATCAGGTCGACATTGGCGTGCGCGATCATGTCATCGTTGTAAGGGACACCGACACGCCTGTTGGCGACCAGATGCGTCGAGAAGTCCTTCACGTCGATCGATGCGTCTTTGAGGAACGCGTAGCTCGGCATGATCGATTCCGGCACCACCGAACGCGGATCCGTAAGGTGCTCGACGTGCCATACATTCGAGTAGCGGTCACCGACCCGTGCGAGATCCGGCCCCGTGCGCTTCGATCCCCATTGGAACGGGTGATCGTACATCGACTCGGCGGCGAGACTATAGTGACCGTAGCGCTCGACTTCGTCGCGGAACGGCCTGATCATCTGGCTGTGGCAGAGATAACAGCCCTCGCGCACATAGATGTTGCGCCCGACAAGTTCGAGCGGCGAATAGGGACGCATGCCCTCCACCTTCTCGATCGTGTTGTCGAGATAGAAGAGCGGTGCGATCTCAACGATGCCGCCGACGGTCACTACAAGAAGGGAACCAACGAGAAGAAGCGAGGCGTTCTTCTCGATGATTGCGTGTTTGTCCATCAAGCCCAATTTCTCGCTCCTGATCGCTTAGGCTGGAAGGCTGGAACAGAGCCCGGCATCGGATCTTCCTCACGTTGGTAGCCAAGGATCGTCATGGTGATGTTCCAGGCCATGATGAGGGCGCCGGAGAGGTACATGGCTCCGCCGATGGCGCGCATGACATAGTAGGGGTGCATGGCGGCCACGGTTTCGGCGAAGGAGTAGACCAGGAAACCCTGCTCGTCGTATTCGCGCCACATCAGGCCCTGCATGATGCCGGAGACCCACATGACAGCGGCGTAGACTACTATCCCGAGCGTCGCCAGCCAGAAGTGCCAGGTGACGAGCCTCAGGGAGTAGAGCCGTTCACGGTTCCAGAGCTTCGGCACCATGTAGTAGATCGCGCCGAACGAGATCATGCCGACCCAGCCGAGCGCACCGGAATGGACGTGCCCGATGGTCCAGTCGGTGTAGTGCGACAGCGAGTTGACCGTCTTGATCGACATCATCGGACCTTCGAATGTCGACATGCCGTAGAAGGCGATGGCCATCACCATCATGCGGATGATCGGATCGGTGCGGAGCTTGTCCCATGCGCCGGAGAGCGTCATCAGACCGTTGATCATGCCGCCCCAGGAAGGCATCCACAGCATGATCGAGAATGCCATACCGAGCGTCTGCGCCCAGTCAGGCAGGGCAGTGTAGTGCAGGTGATGTGGACCGGCCCAGATATAGAGGAAGATTAGCGCCCAGAAGTGGATGATCGAAAGGCGGTAGGAATAGACCGGTCGGTTCGCCTGCTTTGGCACGAAATAATACATCATGCCGAGGAAGCCGGCGGTCAGGAAGAAGCCGACGGCATTGTGGCCATACCACCACTGCGTCAAGGCGTCCTGAACGCCGGAAAAGGCGGAGTAGCTCTTGGAACCGAGGAAGGACGCCGGCATCGAGAGGTTGTTGATCACATGCAGCATCGCGATGGTCACGATGAAGGAGAGGTAGAACCAGTTGGCGACGTAGATGTGCGGTTCCTTGCGCTTCAGGATCGTGCCGAGGAACAGGATGAGATAGGCGACCCAAACGATGGTCAGCCAGATGTCCACATACCATTCGGGTTCGGCGTATTCACGGCTCTCGGTGATGCCGAGCAGATAGCCAGTCGCGGCCATGACGATGAAGAGCTGGTAGCCCCAGAACACGAACCAGCCGAGATTGCCGCCGAATAGCCTCGCGCGGCAGGTTCGTTGCACGACATACATTGACGTGCACAGAAGGGCATTGCCGCCGAAAGCAAAAATGACACCCGACGTATGCAGCGGCCGCAAACGGCCGAAATTGAACCAGGGCTGGATGTTGAGATCGGGGTAGGCAAGCTGCAGCGCGATGACCACACCGACAGTCATGCCGACGATACCCCAGAACATGGTCGCGATGGCGCCGTATCGGATTGGACCATCCATATAGGCTGACGGATCGACCGCGGCTGCCGGCGCGAAACTCGTGTTGCGTAGAAGAACAGCGGCGAAACCCAGCAGCGCGATGAGCAGCACCAACATATGCTGTCGGAATGGCTCGTCCACGCCGAAGCCGGCAGCCACAAAAGCCGCAAACGCGAACAGGCTTAGAAGGACGATCTCTGTGCCGAATTTCATCGCAAGTTCCGATCTCCAATTCCGACGGACGCCAAATCCGCAGTCCACTAATTGCGCAGCCGCCGCCTGCTTGCCCTGATCCATGTCAGAGCCGCACGATTTTTGCTTCGGGGCAGCATTGAGTTCGGTGCGATTGGAAGATGGCGATTGAACGAGAAAATGCCGAACGGGCCGCCCCGTTTATGGACAAGTCCGGTTCCCCGGGCCGGGCCGGTGTGGAGGCGATTCCGGACGATGTGGTGAAGCGCGCGTCTGCGACGCGCTGGAAAATATAGCCGGTGCCTTGCCGTACGTCGATCGCCTTCAAATGCCTTGGGACAGCCAGCGCGAACGCTTCGAGGAGACGGTCATTTTTCCTGCGCGTATAAGGCGTGCTGACCTTGGCCGAGCCCAATCTTGCGTCCACCAGCCGGTTGCGCGTCGAGCACCTCGGGGATCAATGCTTCGCAAGACGAGGTGGCCAAAACGCTCCTGGCGATCGGAGATCGTCATCCGATAGCGAGTGTGGAAGCAGTCGGGTTCATGCTACGCGGCTTCTTCGAAGCGCGATACATCGCTCATTCAAGGGGCGGTTGCGCCTCGGCCGCCGCAGCGCTGTTCCAGCCGGCTCATGCTGTCCACTGTGACATGGCGGTTGTTCTCGATCCGGATCACACCGTCCATTCTCAGTCTGGTCAGCTGACGGCTCACCGTCTCGTTTGTGGTTCCAAGGAAATCAGAAATGTCGGCACGCGTCAGCGGCAGCTCGAAGCACGCCGACCTGGCCCCAGGCTCAAGACTGGAATCGATATTCCGGGCGATCATGAGGAGAAAGCTCGCCACCTTCTCCGGTGCGGTCTTGCGCCCCAGAGTCACCATCCATTCACGTGCCTCGTCGAGTTCGTAGAGCGTCTGCTTGAGCAGGCGGTGCTCAAATTCTGGTGATTCCTTCATCGTCCGTTCGATGGCCGCCCTGGGAAACGAGCACAGCGAGACAGCTGTTGCGGCTTCCGCATTGATCGTGCTTTTGACTCTGAAGGGCCGTCCCAGAAAATCCGGCGCGAACTGGAGGCCGACAATCTGCTGGCGGCCGTCCGAAAGGCTCTTCGTCAGCTTCACCACGCCTGAAAGCAGGTTTGAATAGCTGTCGACAGTCTCAGCGTCGCCGATCAGTTCGACCCCCGGATCGATCTTGTGCCGCGACGACGTCTTGGCGAGCCGAGCCAAATGGTCTGGATCGAGCGCACCACAGACGCCGTGGTGCCGTGCCTCGCAAGACAGGCAAAGAGCGGGAATGCCGGAACTGCGAATGTCCTGCCGTACTGTCATTTGATCGCTCTACCGGTCCCAATTTGTCGGCAGGATAGCAATCGACGGTAGAAAAATCCTTGCGGCAGTTTGTCCGTGCCGGAGGTTGACCCAAATCAGGGCTTGGCTCGTCAATGCCTCCAGAGTTCCAGCGAAAAGCAAACACCGTGGGTCACGACATGCTACCGGAACTAGCTGCCAGACTTGGCGAGAACGTCCCGCGCTATACCAGTTATCCGACCACGCCGCATTTCCATCCGGGCATCGATGCTGTCGTTTACCGCGGCTGGTTGGAGGCGCTCGAAAGCGGTGGCGAGATATCGCTTTACCTGCATGTTCCCTATTGCGACAGGCTGTGCTGGTTCTGCGCGTGCCATACCAAGCAGACCCGCCACTATGAGCCAGTGGCCGCATATCTGCGCTCGCTGTATGCGGAGATTGCGACTGTTGGCGGCCTTGTCAGCGGCAAGGGCCGAGTTCGCGCAGTTCATTTCGGGGGCGGTTCGCCGACGATGCTGAAGCCCGAGGACATGATGACACTGGGCACGGTCCTGCGGGACAGCTTCGATTTTCTCGGCGATGCGACGATCAGCGTCGAGATCGATCCGAACAATACGGACGAAGCCCGCCTTGATGCACTTGCTGAAATCGGGATGACGCGGGCGAGCCTCGGCGTGCAGGATTTCGATCCGAACGTGCAAAAGGCAATCAATCGCAAGCAAAGCTTTTTGCAGACCAAGGCAGTCGTCGACGGAGTTCGCTCACGCGGTGTCGAGTCCGTGAACCTCGATCTGCTTTACGGCTTGCCGCATCAGACAAGGGAGAGCGTCTCCTCCACCGTCGCGCGGGCGCTGACCCTGGAGCCAGACCGGATAGCGCTTTTTGGCTACGCCCATGTACCGTGGTTCAAGAAACACCAGACGATGATCGACGAGGCATGGCTTCCCGACACCACCGAGCGGTTCGCTCAATCGCGACTTGCCGCGCGAGCGATTGTGGACGAGGGGTACGAATCAATCGGGCTCGACCATTTCGCAAAGCCGGGCGATGCGTTGGCTATAGCGGCCCGCGCGGGGACTTTGCATCGCAATTTTCAGGGTTACACCGAGGATCGCTGCGAGACGTTGATCGGACTTGGCCCTTCGTCCATCGGCCGTTTTCGCCAGGGCTACGTGCAGAACATGCCTTCGACCGGCGAGTACGGCCGCATGGTTGCAGACGGCAGGTTGGCTGCTGTGCGCGGGATCGTGCTGTCCGACGACGATCGCGGCCGGGGCTGGATCATCGAGCGGCTGATGTGCGATTTCGCCTTCTCGGCGATCGACCTGGTGGAGAGCTTCGGGGAAGCCGGCCAAAAGCTGCTTCTTCAGGCAAGCTCCATCGCCCTTCAGGATCCCGCTCGACTGCTTGAACTCCAAGGCGACAGTTTCGTCGTGCCGGCGGAAAATCGTCCGTTCGTGAGGAGCATTGCGGTGAAGTTCGACAAATATTTCGAAAGTGGAGCGGCCAGGCATTCGGCGGCAATCTGAGCACCGCAGAGGAAAGGTCACGGTTTTCAGTCGATCGTGAACCGATTGCGCTACGTTTTTGACTCTTCATCGACCACTTTCGCGTCAAGATAGGATTTCACAACGGACCAGATGCGATGGCATTAGCGACGATATCGTCCGGTCGTGCCTTCCGGCACCCTATTTCATTTCGAAGTCCCGCAAGCGCCACGTTGAGTCCGGCCGCCTTTTTGTATCGGAAGCAGACAACAATCGTCTTCGCCGGATCCAGGATCGGGGTCTCGACCTTGTCGATAACATGCCGCTCGAAGCCCACCGACCTGGCGTTGTGCGAATGATTCGAACTGGCGCATAGGACATGCATCGCATCGCGCTATCGCAACCAAGATGTGACAGGGCTCCTGGCGCGCGAGCTCGTGGTCCTGGAGTGAGGAGACCCAGTCAAAATTCTCCGATGACCGCTTTCCGCTAGATTATGCGCCAGATTGATGTCCTCATCGGTGCGATCGTGGCAACAGAGCCGGCAGTTTGGCTTAGACATGGGGCGGGCTCCAATGAGCGGCGGACGGCAGGCCAGCATTGGTGCCTTTGGCGTAAAGGTGGGTCATTACTTTTGATCGCTTGCCCCGCAGTTCCCGGAGTACGATAAGTTGCGGGGCTCTATTGGTGGCGTTACCAGCGAACGGCTCCTCTACGACGGCTTCGCGCCCTGCCCTCAATACCTGATAGGCGTTCGCGCGAGCCGGCCAACCGTGGCCGCCCTTCGCCATGCCGGGTGACCTGACCTTCCACCGCCAAAGCGCCGAAGGTCTGCTCGCGAGGGCGCCTGCCAAACGAATTTCATCCGGCTCGGCCTCCCGGCAGGCGACGGCGAGCGTTCCCACAGCGTTGCTGAGCAGATTCCTCAGCACGCGACATTCGAACATGAATTGCTCGACAGCACGGATCAGCTCCACGCCGGCGAACGGAGCGGTCGGGACGACAAGGAGCGTCGCGGCCAACGTGACGAAGCCGGTATTGGTAATGCGAGTTGCTCCCTTCGAGAGTATGGTGACAAGAAGCAGCAGGATCCGATCGCCGATCGACAGATCCGTATTCGTCGCCTGCGCGATGAAGAGGGCCGCCAGCGTCAGGTTGATGTTGGTGCCATCCCGATTGAAGGAATATCCGGCCGGGACGACGAGGCCCACGACCGAACGCGCGGCGCAGGCCTTCTCCATCTTCTCCATGAGTGAGGGTAGCGCGGCCTCTGAAGAGGACGTTGCGAGGACAAGCAGCAGCTCTTCCTTGATGTAGCCGATGAGAGCAACGATCGAGAAGCCGTTGTAACGGCAGACCGCGCCGAGGATGACGAACACGAAGAGGAAGGCGGTGAAATAGAACGTCCCGACCAGCATCGCCAGGTTCACAACCGAGCCGATGCCATATTTGCCGATGGTGAAGGCCATCGCGCCGAAAGCGCCGATCGGGGCAGCCTTCATCAGAATGCCGACGAGCTTGAAGACGGGCGCGATGAGCGCCTGAAGGAAGGAAACGACAGGCTTGCCCGCCTCACCGGCCATCGCCAGCGCGATGCCGAAGAGAACCGAGAAGAACAGCACCTGCAGGATGTCGCCTTGCGCAAACGCGCCGACGATCGTCGACGGAATGATGTTCATCAGGAAGTCCGTCACGGACTGCTCGTGGGCCTTTGCGGCGTAACTGTTCACGGACTGCAGGTCGAGCGAGGCGGGATCGATATTGAGGCCGGCGCCGGGCTGAACGACATTGGCCACGATGAGGCCGACGATCAGTGCGAGCGTCGAGAAACTCAGGAAGTAGACCATGGTCTTGCCGGCGACACGGCCGACCTTGTGAAGATCGTTCATACCGGCAATGCCGGTTGCAATTGTCAGGAAGATGACAGGCGCGATGATCATCTTGACGAGCTTGATGAAGGCATCGCCCAGCGGCTTCAGGCTCTCGCCGATCCCCGGACAGAAATAGCCAGTTGCGACGCCGAGGGCGATGGCGACAAGCACCTGCACGTAAAGCTGGGCGTAGAGAGGCTTGCGAGGCGCGGGATTCGCGCTGCGGACTGGTGGAGCTAGCATTTTTCTCTCCCTGACCGGATTGGGGCGAGTTTCGACCGTCCCGGGCTTCTTCCACCGCGGCGCTCCGGTCGAACGCTGTACCAATGCCGCCGCAAGCTCCGTGCCAAACCGCAGTGGCGCGAGAAACGCGCGGGATCTCTCACGCCGTGCATGTGCGGATTTCTGCACTCGCCGCAGGCGCGTGCCTTCATCGAAAGAAGGGCCGCCTGTCCTCATATGCTTGGAACGCGCTGGCGGACCCCGTAATCAGCCTTGGCATCACGTGCGCATGGACTCTCGTTCGCAAAGGACGCATCCTCCAGTCTGGGAGAGAGGGGCATGGGCAAAGTCAATCGCGAGCAGGGTGCCAATCAGGCTGACCGGTGGCGAAAGCGCGCCAGGAAGCGGCGTCGCCGCTGGCAACCGCAATTTCTCATTGCGATGGTGATAGTTCCCTTAGCCGCCTTTCTCACGGGGAGCCCAAGCAGCCTCGAAACTGTCGCAGATCTCGTTGTGCCAGGCGTCGCGACAGGCGGCGCCATGACCGGCTCGGGCAGTTGCGATATCAAGGGGAATATTTCCGTCAACACCGGGGAACGAATCTACCACATCCCTGGTCAAGAACATTATTGGGAAACCAAGATTAGCCCTCGATATGGCGAGCGCTGGTTCTGGTCCGAGGCGGAGGCAGTCGCGGCAGGCTGGCGCAAGGCAAGACGGTAAAAGCGGCCTGCCGCCTTTTCAAGGTGCGGCGGCTGCGGTGGCATGACGATCCGCGAATTGAACCCGGCTGGGATAGCAACCCTGGTTTCCGCTCGATGGGATCGTCGACCAAATGTCAGCCGCAACACCTTGCAGTCCGACATGAGGGTGGAAAACTCCCACGTTGGTGCCACGCCTGCAAGGAAATCGTTCGCCCCGGCATTGTCGGCGAACTCTGGCCAACAGCGAGCAGTCATTCCGGCGCGGTCTGCAGGCCGCCAGCGCACAACCTTGCTTGCCACAGGCGGTCCACCGTCGCGTTTGTGCTGACTTCGACGGGTCATTTGGGTCTCAGAATTGTTTCGCTTGCAATACTGCAAGCGAACCGGACCGGCTGGTCTGCAACATCATCCGCTCCAGCGTTGCGGTCTGCTTGACCGCTATCTGGTTTAGCGAATGCGTCGCCTTGTGTTTCGCACGGCTGTGCCGTCGCGCGGCGGCGCGTTGGTTCTTGGTCATGGGGTTCCCAGGCGCCGTCTCGATTGGCGGCTGTTTTGTGTGGATAAGCCGTCCACGGCCTATTGGTCCTGCGCGGCATGCCGCGCACTCTCGCGGGATGATGGCGGAGTATGTTGAACTGGCGCTGTTGGAGCAGTCCCTCGCCAATACAGGCGGCATACAGCGTCCGTTTTCCGATCGGGTGGACGACGTCGCGGAGAAAACTGGCGGCTCGGTTTTGTTCGACATTCGCGTGGACGGCGACACCCGCATTCGCAGAATGGCGGCGATTGGATATGGCGCAACCGGCACCGTGGCAATCATGATGGACAAAGAGGGTCAACTTAGCTCCGCACCAATAAACCCAGACAACGATTTTCTAGTGGCCAAACTAACCGCGTGGAATTCACTGCCCATGGCCGAGCAGGTCAGTGCTAGCTACCGAGGCACGGCATCAATCTTGCTGGCGAAGCTTCGAAAATCGGGCCGCGTCGATCGTTCAACTTGACCTTCTCAAGCACGGCGGTGAGGTAACGGTGTAGCAGCTCATTATAACAGCCACTTGGCCTCGTCGGCTCGCGCCTTGGCCGTCCTACGTCTTACCGGCAGCGGGCACGCCTCCGGACGGGCCTTTTTGTTTCGAAGCGAGCGGTTGAGCCGTCATCCTTAAGCTTCTTGCGGCCAGTATCCGCGCCGCGGCAGCACGCTCAAAATCTAATATGTTCGGATTCCATGATTCATCCTCGCCATTGACGCTGCGCATGTTCTTTTGCGTGATGTTTTCCCGTAGCTATCACCGGCAGCCGTGTTGCTCTAGAGAAACAAGACCCGTCGCAGACGATCAGCGTGAGGAAAAACTCTGCGTCTTCGTTCACCGAATTAGCAGACGCTTGGCTGCCTTGCTCCTCCGGTGCGGCTGGACAATTTTGTCGAGAAGACAGCCGTACTGGGATCCGCTAAGTCAGGCATCAAGGACAATGTCGGTTATCGGCACTGCCTGACAAGTCAGGCAGACGGTGTGATCATCCGGCTCGCTTCCATGCAAATGACGGACATTGCCCGACAGAATGCGGACTTCGCAGCTTTCGCATTGCCCGACCCGGCACCCGCTCGGCAGATTCACGCCCAGTGCTTCACCAAAACTGAGCAGCGGGCCGCTTGCAGGAGACCATGTATCCGGTTGCTTGCGCGAGAGACTGAAGGACACCCGAAACGTCTTGCCGTCATCGACCATCGCAGTTGCAGGAGAAGTGAAGGCCTCGCTGAAAATATCGAAGGCCGGCAGCCCGCGCGCGACCAAACCTGTTCTTACGTCCTCCATCATCGGCGCCGACCCGCACATATAGACTCGGGCGCGGCGCGCAATGAGGTCGTCTGCAACCACGGTTGCGCTGATCCGGCCTGTCGCCTGGTGGTTTACGCCGCGCCGGTCCGTGGCAAGCGGCTTGCTGTAGTAATTGACGACCGTCAGTCCCGGTAGCCGCTGTTCGTGGAAGGCAATGCGCTCGCTGAAGGCATGTGTACGGCTGTTAGTGTTTCCATAATGGAGCCAGATTTCCGCTGGATCACCGTCCGGCAGAGACTCCAGCAGACTCATGAATGGCGTGATGCCAATGCCGCTGGCCATCAATATCATCGGCTGCGGAGATTGGCGCGGCAGGACGAAACTGCCTGACGGTGACTTCAATTCGACGATTTCGCCGACAGCCAGTTCGGTATGGATATGGTTCGACATAACGCCGAACACCGCCGTGCTGTCCTCAAGAACGACGTTCCGAAGCCGGACGGTGATGTTATAGGTCTGGCGCTGGTCGACGCGCGCGGCATCGATGAGCGAATAGGCTCGACTGACCACCGCCGATCCGATCCGGGCTCTGATCTCTACATGCTGCCCGGGGTGGAAATCCGGTAGTGCCTCGCCGTTCACTGCTGTGAGACAAACGCGCATGACACCTTCGGCGTCGGCTTGGAGCGCGGAGACGCGAAATGGCAGGTAGCCCTGCCACCGCCGCTGGCCCTTCTGCGACAACGGATCGGGCTCGATATCGCAGAGAAAGGATCGGAGCGGCGTCGATCCGCTAACGGGATCACTGGCATCTCCAGAGATCAGGCTGTTGAAATTGCTGCCTTCGCCACCTTCGATGGCGAGAGCGGGGCGGTCGAGCTCCGGGCAGGCCTGCCACCAGCCGAATTCGGCAACGACGATGTCATCGGCAAGGCCCGGCGTGACCCGGGTTATGAAGCGCGCCTGGCCTTCTCGGGTGGATATCCTGATCCCGTCGCCTTCAGCGATGCCCCGCGCGGCTGAGAGCGCTGGGCTGATTTCGGCAATCGGCTCGGGCGCGCGCTTTCGCAGCGAAGCCAGGCTGCGGTGCTGACTGTGGCAGTAGAGGCCGTTTTTCGCCGAACTAAGGATTAACGGATACTTCCGGCCTCGGCGGATGTTGTCCGGTCCGGTACGTTCCGCCGGCGGAACATAGCTGGCGATAGCCGGCTGGCCGCATCGATGCAGACGTTCGGAATAGAGTTCGACGCGACGCGTCTCCGTGTCGAAGCCGCGTATCTTTTCGGGGTCGTCGGCAAGTGTCAGCGCAAATTTCCGCTCAGGCGCGTCAACCGGCCATCGTAGGCCCCGGGGCGCCGCGCGCAGCTCATCCACGGTCAGGCCGAGCGGAGCCAGCATGTGGTTCCAGCCCGCCTCGAGACTTCCGCCGAAGAATGCGTCTCCCATGCCGAGTCGGCTGGCAAGATCGAAGACGATATCGTTGTCGGAGCGGGACTGGCCACGCGGAGCGACCATCCGCGGGCGAAGCTGGATAAGGGAGGCGGCGGCGGCGCTGATCTCGAAGCCGATGCGGAGGCCCTCATGCTCCCAGGGAGAATTCACCGGCAGAAAAATATCGGCGTTACGCGCGGCCGGTGTCTCGAAGAGATCGCAATGGACATGGAATTCGAGTGCCTTGAGCGCCGCTTCGGCCGTCCTGCTATCCGCCTGCGAAAGCGACAGGTTCGTCCCGAACGCCATCATCCCGCGCACCTTGTAAGGCACGCCTTCCGACACAGCCCGGTAAAGGTCGCGGGCGGTGACCCAGCCCATTGCGGGCGGGCCGATCGGCCGTTCGGATGCCGAGGGCCTTCGCCATTTGCTCCTTCGGGATGTAGCCGAAAGCGTTGACGGGATTGTAGGGTGGACTGCGCCTGATACGGTTGCCGCCGATGCGATCGAAACTGCCGCTGAGCGCGTAGAGTGTAGCAACTGCGCGATCGGCCTGTGTCGCGTTGGTGTGCTGTGCCAGTCCGCTCCAGGCGTGGTAGGCGATACGCCGTCCCCCGCAGAGGAGGTCGGCCGCCGCCCTCAGCGCCTCCGGGGGTACGTTGGTGACGGCTTGCACATGCAGCGCGTCGTAGGGTTCAGCCTCGCGTGTCAGATGCTCGAAGGCTGGCATGCAGCCGATATCGACGCGTTGTCCGTCTGCTTCAAGAGTGACGGTGAAGGTGCCGCGCAGTGCCAAGCGCTGCGGATCGATGGATGATCGCACTGCACCCGGATCGATCGCGATAGGACATCCGGCCTGCTCGTCCCAGACGATGTAGCGCTCAGTCTCGTCGCCCGGTAAAAGATCGCGCGCTCGAGCGCACCAGAAATGGCCCATTCGTCCAGCGTCGAACGAAGTCTTCATCGTAGCGGCGTGTTTCGATGAGCATGCGGATCAGGCCGAGCGCGAGCGCGGCGTCGGTTCCCGGCCGGACAGGCAGCCAGACGTCGGCTTGGTGCGCCAGTGCTATGGGACGCGGATCGACCACCACCATGGCGGCGCCCTTCTTGCGGCCGCGTCCGATGGCATGGGCCTGCGCCAGCCATGTATTGGCCGGATTGTGGCCCCAGAGCAGGATCGTGTCGGCATTCTCATAATCCGCGGTCGGCATAGCGCAACCGAAGGTGAAGGCGTGGGCGAAGTCCTTATGCCAGTTGCAAATCTCGGTGGCGAAGCAGATGTTTGGACTACCGAAATGACGTATGAAACGCTCGATCCAGTCGATACTGTCAGACAGCGGCGTGCCGCTCGGCGATGTGATGGCGAAGGCCACTGCTTCAGCGCCGCTTTCGGCCTTGATTTCGCCAAGACGCCGAGCTGTCTCGGAGAGTGCTTCTTCCCAGGTGATGCGCTGCCAGCCTGGACCGGCTGAGCCCTTGGGCGTGGTGCGCCTGAGCGGATAAAGCTGGCGATGCGGGCTGTGAACGATCTCCGGCGCGGCATGACCCTTCATGCACATGGCCTGGCCAGTGGGGTGAGACGGATCGGGGCGTACCGCAATCAACATCTCGCGGTCTACCTCATTCAACGTGCCGCAACGCGACCGGCAAAGCGTGCAATAGCCCGGGATGGTAGTGGTCAAATGGGCCTCCCATGGGAACAGACCAAATCCGCCTAGCCGGGCCGCTCAGTAGTTCGTGCAGGCAGCCAGCAGCCCGAATGGCGGAAGGGACTAATCGAAGACTGGCGGCCTGCGATATTTGGTCGTTTGCTCGAAACCGTATCCGAGGCGGAACAGATTGGCCTCCCGGTAGGGCTGGACGAGCAGTTCGAGGCCAACCGGAATGCCCTGACAGAAGCCTGCGGGCAGGCAGATCGAGGGCAACCAGGTCTGCGACCCAATCAGCGTGTTGGTCGGGAAGGTCAGACACGGATGGTTGCCGGCGCGAATCTCGTCCTGAAGCGGCGGAAGCACCTGCACCGAGGGGAAGACGATGGCGTCGAGCGCATGTTTGCTAACGCGCTGGAAGCGGTCACGTGCGGCGAGCTTGAAATAGTAGTCCGGATCGTCCTCCGGCTTGTTTGGCCCGTCGAAAATGCCAACCAGCAGGTCGACCGCAGGATCGTAGGTACCATTGCCTTGATTTCCTCGAGCGAGCCGGTCGGCATATTGGGCCGCGAGGCCAAAAAGACATTGATGTCGTGCCTGGAATGGCAGCCATAGAGCGAGGTCTTGGCGATGTGATCAATCAGATCGGGAATCTCAATATCGACCAGAACTGCGCCCGCGGCCTCGACAGTTGCCAGCACAGCCCGGATGGCTCCAATTTAGTGGGTGAGAAACGACCTCGAAGGTAGAACTGCTCCTGATCGCAAGCGCCAACCGTATTCGCTATCTGCGCCAACAAGGCCGACACTCGTCGACGCCTTGGCAACAGTCCGAATCGGGAGGGAACTATCGAAGCAGCTGGCCACGCTCTTGGTGCCGGCGACAGCAGTCCCCAGGTCTTCCGATTGCGCCGTCGAACATAGCCAACCGTCCAACCGAATATCCGCAGGCGCAGTTTGCGTGAAAAAGCCGGGGCAGGCTAGACGCCTCTCTTGTTACCCCAGAGCATAACATGCAGCTGCGGCAGCACGCGGGCTTCGAACCACCTGTCGCGGGTCACGTTATCAACCAGCCACTCCATGCGTTTCACTATTCCTTCAAGGTCGACAGGCGCCTGTTCATTTCCCGGACGTGGCGGCGTGTGATTGCCAGGTTGCAGATAGATCGGAAGTCGAGGAAATCTGGCGGCGGTGTCTTTCGCGAAGGCGTAGTCACTCTCATCGAAAACAACGAGCTTGAGCACGATTTGCGGCTTCCCCTGTGCCGCCTGGAGGCACGCCTCGAGCGCGGCCCAATCGGTCGTCATTTCGCTTGAGGGCGGCTTTGGGCTGAGGACCAGCACGTCAAGGTCGGCAAACCAGTCCCTGACCACCGACCCTTGGGTTTCCAGCGCAAAACGGTAACCGTCACCATGGCCGCGCTCGATCAGCGCGCCGAGCGGCTGGATGGCCGGATTGCCGCCTGACAGCGAAACCATCATCGGGCGGCCACCGGAAAGCGCAAGCACGTTTTGCCATACCGCGCCGATGGACATCGTCTCCCATTCATGGCGGAATTGATTGTCCACTGCATGCAGGCTGTCGCACCAGGAACAGCGATAGTCACACCCGCCGGTTCTGACGAAGACGGTCGGCAAACCGATAAGTACTCCCTCGCCCTGGATCGTCGGCCCGAAAATCTCACTCACGCGGATTGCGGGATGCGTATCGGTCATGGCCGGCATTCCGCCCATGTTTTCGGCGTTTCACTTACCCGCACGGCCGAAGTTTCGGGCAGGCGTGCCTTGCACCATTCATAAAAATGTCTGGCCAGATATTCCGCCGTGACTTGCCCATGTCCCAGCACGTCGTTGAGATGTCGGTGGTCGAAGCTCTCGTCGATATAGCGTTTGAGCGGTGCCAAGTCATGATAGTCGCGCACGAAGCCGTGCTCGTTCAGTTCCTTCGCCGAAAGCTCCACTTCGACGATATAGTTATGCCCGTGCAGGCGCGCGCACTGGTGGTCTGGCGGCAAAGACATGAGCTGATGCGAGGCCGAGAAGTGAAATTCCTTGGTGATTCGGAACATTACACGCTCCTCCTCCGCAGCGCCTCGAGCCAGAAGTCGGTGTCCTCGTAGTCGGTGGGGTCCGGGCACCCGGAGAGATGAAACGCCTCGCGCCGCTCGACGCAGGTCCCGCACCGTCCACAGTGACGCTCGGCGCCCTTGTAGCAGGACCAAGTCTCGACAAATGGCGTGCCGTATGTTGCTCCATCACCAACGATGTCCGCCTTCGTGAGGTTCACATAAGGCGCATAGAGGCGGATGTTCGCGTAGCCGTCGAGCGCGCGGTCTTGCATCACCTGGAAAGCGTCGATGAAGGCTGGCCGGCAGTCCGGATAGATAAAATGATCCCCACCATGCACGGCCGTCGCCACCGCGTCAGCGCGGCGAGCGGCCGCGAGACCGAAGGCGATGGCCAACATGATGGCGTTCCGGTTCGGCACGACCGTGGTCTTCATCGTGTCTTCAGCGTAGTGGCCGTCGGGCACAGCCACATTATCCGTCAGCGCGGACCCGGACAGGCCGCGGCCGATTTCACGAATGTCGATGATGCGGTGCGGGACGCTCAGTCGCTCCGCGCAAAGAGCGGCAAAGCGCAACTCCTTCCTGTGTCGTTGGCCGTAATCGAAAGATAGGAGGCCGGCGAGTTCGTGCTCCGCCGCCACCTTGTGAGCAAGGGAAACGGAGTCCAGTCCGCCGGAGCAGATGACGAGAGTCTTCATCGTGGGGTCCCTGTTTTGACCGGGTAGGCTGCGACCGGAGATTTCTCTGCGCTCGCAGTACCTCAGGGAGTCTCGTTTGTGAACGGGGGGACGAGTTTGATGCGCTGACGTGCCGCGGTGCGCGGGGCTCACAGGTGACGCTGAGCCTGGAAAAGTCGGACACACGAAACGGCAAGGTTCTCGACGGTTCAATCACGGATCCCGAACTTCCAGTGACGGAAGTCATTAACGGTCGTCGAGCAGAAGCCCAACTTCACGAACTGCCCGCGCCTTCCGCTACAGGAGCGGTTCGAACCGCAGCACGTCGTCGGTCAGGGGCCGATGGCAAATCCAAACTAAATGATCGGCGGTGGACCTACATCTGTGAACAAGCCGTGGGCGTCGATTGCAATCACCCCTGTGTTGCGCGCAATTACCCTTATGGCCGTAAATGAACTGGACTTGATGGTTTTCCAGATGGCGGTCGAAAGCGTCCGCTCACTCCCCTTAAGCTTCACTGAAAAAGCCGCGGCGATAGCCGCCAGGAGCCGTGGTATCCTGCTTTTCGACGTGCGAGTCGACGGCGACGCTGAGGTCCAGCGGGTCGCAGCCATCCGATATCCGGGCGACCAGGCCGGCGTGCTGGCTTTGGACAGACAAGGCCATGTTACCCGCCATTGCATCGTCAACGGCGCTTTCTCACGTTTCATTGCGCCATTGGAGAACTGGACCAGCATGCCCCTGCCGATGCAGGCCAAGATCGATGTCGACGACCATGCCAGTCTCTTTCTGGGCGCCTTGCGAAAGGCCGGGCATATGCTTGGCAGCTAACATTTGGCCGGAGTGAATCTGTGGATTTTTGCATGCGACATCGGCGCCGACATCGCCGGGATGACAGTCGTGCTCGACAACGGCTCCGGCGACCGCGGCAAAGCAGTGACCGTGACCATGGCGACCAATCTTACGTTGCATCGATGCGATCGTTTAGAGCGAGGTCTCTGCCTGGCATCGAGCAACATTCACCGCGGTTTTCGCAACGCGCAAATGGGGCCTGGCCCTGCCGCCCCCGGTGCCGCCGAATTCGGAGGCGGGAGAATCGACCACCATCGCCTCCTTCTGGCGGAAGTCGAAGGGCTCTGATCCTATGCCAAGGGAAACTCCGACATGGCAACAGCGGCGCCGCCGCGCCGCCCTGCCTTTTTTCAAGCAGGCAGGAGCTTCCGGTGCTCTTGCTGGGTCACGTCGACACATGATCGCAAATGGCAGGTGGGTGAACACCAAACTGGCGCACCCCATGGCGGTGGGCTTGACGCGCCAGAGGAAGCGCAAGAGTTTACGCGCATGCGACGGTCACACTGGCTGCCTGCTGGGGGATCGGCAAAGGAGGCGTCGGTGCGCCCTACCTCGGCATTCCTAGAAGCGCGCCGGCAGCCTGGGCGGGGGGCTTGGGGTTAGACTGCCGGCGCACGCCACTCACGAAGAGCGGCCCCTTTTCGCGATTTAGATGCCTATAGTCAACCCAGTAACGTCTGGGTGCGCTATGCGCTCGTACGAGCGGCGCGGGATGTCGGCAGATCGTTGCTAACGTGATGGGCCGCTCTCGCCGGCTACCTTGATGTTCCAGTCAGTATCGCCCTGCCGACCAGCACAAGCACGCCGTCAGCAATCCCTTCGTCGCGAGCCGATGCTATCGCGCACGTGTCGCAGCACTGCGGGTGGCTATATCGCCTAAGACAGCATGAAGAAGCATTCTAACTTCCTGTTCGGCGAGCCCCGGTGCAATTCCCGATTCGGACAGTTGAACGAGAATTTTCTTGGCGGTGCTGCGCCAGAAGTCGTGTGCGTCCTTTCTGTTCCTGGATTGCAGGACCCGGGCAATACCTTCGACCAATTTCCGCCGCCGATGCAGCGGAAACGCGCTTATGTTTGAATCACACATCGGTCACCTCACCCTTTCAGTCTGCGAATAAGGATTGGCGGATTAAAAATCTGGTTAACAGGGCTTTTTTGACGGTGGTCAGCAATGGAGTAAGCGTCCGCCAGGCTCGGTGCACAGGCCCGCCACTGGACGTGGCGGCAGGCGCGAGTTCGAGTTCCTGTTCAGCAAAAGCCATCGGCGATGACAAGCCGCGGAATCGCAGGGAGTGATGCTTCAGCCGATCAGGCCCGTCTTAGGGCAGGTTCTTGGACTTGATCAGAACCAGCTGAACCGCCATATCCCGATTTGGCTGCCAATTTCAGGTGGCCCATTCCATGGATGGGGCCTATCGGCCGAATCGACGTCCATTTATTTGAATTGCCGGGAGCGCCAGATCGGGGGAAGAAGTCTCCCGATTTGTCAGGTGCCCTGGTCTTCTTGGAGGTGTTTATGAAGGCTTCGCGCATTCCCGAGCCGGTTTTGAAGGCTATATCGGAGGGAACCCACGTCATTCGCGCTTATCGTGAGCACCTCGGATATACGATCGAGGACCTGGCGGTGGCATGCGGGCTAGCCGCTGAGGAAATCCAAAACATCGAGTCGGGTCTGAGGTACAACAAGGGCTATCGGCATCGCATCGCCAGATCGCTGTCCCTGCCTGTGGGAATTCTTGAAGAGTCGGACATATTGGACGCTGCGTGATGTGGGTATGTGAGTTGGACACCGCGACCTGTGCTAGTCGAAACATTGGCGTTGCGCTTCCGGCCAGGCGTATGGAATGCTGGATGGTGAAGCCGACATCTTGGTTCCTTTCCCTGAGATGGCCGGCCGAGGATAGCCGAAAGCGCCGCGGGCTCTGACCACCTCCTTGGTCACCTTTGCCTATCTGCGTCCGCTGCCGTCGTCTTTGAAAGTCAATGCCAGCGAAAGACAATGCCAGCGTTTCGTGCAACTTGCCGAGCATACCCGTGCTTGGGAAAATGAACCCGGCATGCTTGGTCGGTGTCCGGCAAGCTGCTCCACGGCTACGGGCGCTTCAAAGACATCCCTTATGCACGCGACGGTGGCGAGCCATCGAAGCCAGTCCCGGGTACTCAACGGCCTATGGCGTCATCCTCGATACCTCTGACGAGAGTGGCAAAAGCGATGGCCCCAATAGGCTGCGTCTTTTCAATCCAGGCCCCCCGTTTCACGTCGAAAGCAATCCGCTGCGCGAGATGGAGATCAAAGGCACCATAGGGTGCAGATCATCGGCTTCAGCCATCGATAGTCGTCGGCCGCCTGGTTGCCCAGCAGCTTCAGCGTCGAGCCGCCAACTGCCGCCTTAGGCCAACGGTGCGCTTGCCGCGTTCTCGTTCCGGCTATTGCTCGTCGGCACAGCCGCCATAGTCATCATGGGTGTCTCGACCAATATGCTCGAGCCCGGATTGATGCCTCGTTCGTGCTCGCCTCATAGGCCAGTTGTCACTGGGCTGCCGCGCGAAGCGGC
Organism: Mesorhizobium sp. ZC-5; assembly: GCF_025753855.1. GTDB lineage: Bacteria > Pseudomonadota > Alphaproteobacteria > Rhizobiales > Rhizobiaceae > Neomesorhizobium. Next base: position 3,104 of record NZ_JAOWPT010000007.1, on the reverse strand, counting down.
TCAACCCGGTTGCAACTTGATGCGAGCCGGCGGGCGCATCGCAGAACAGGGCTTCCTGCGATTTGCCGAGTTCGAACTCTGGAACCCATCGGCCACATGCATCCGAAAGAGGAAGCGGCGGCGACGGTCTGACACGAGCCAACCCAACTCTGAACGACCGCATTCTTGCAATCAACGGCCAGGGGACATGTATTGCCGGACGGCCGTGCTGACGCCAGCTTCAGCAAGCTCTATCCGGTTGCCCTGCGCAATCATGCGACCTGCCGAAAAAGAAAGGCGATTTTCATGACTGCAGCGACTGCGCGTTTCCCGAAATTGCGGCGAGCAATAATGGTCATCTGGGCTTCGGGTCTAAAGACAAAGATGTTGGCAGTTTCGGATGGACGAACGTTGCGACCTGTAAAGCCTCACAATCATTCGACGGTGACCGATTTTGCGAGATTGCGTGGCTGGTCGACATCTGTGCCCATGAAGAGCGCCGTGTGATAGGCAAGAAGCTGTATCGGCAGCGAAAAGATCATCGGCGCGATAATCTCGTCGACGGCCGGCAGTACGATCGTGTGCATGGTGTCGAGTTTCGATGCGGCCGCCCCTGTTTCATCGGTGATGAGGATAATCCGACCTCCACGGGCAGCCACCTCCTGCATGTTGGAGACGGTCTTGTCGAAAAAGCGATCATGTGGCGCGATGACGATCACTGGCATGTTCTCGTCGACCAATGCGATCGGGCCGTGCTTCAATTCACCCGCGGCATAGCCCTCGGCATGGATGTAGGAAATCTCCTTGAGCTTCAGCGCACCTTCCATCGCCAGTGGGACACTGGTGCCACGGCCGAGATACAGGACGTTATGAAATTTTGACAGTTCGCGCGATAGGAGTTCGATCTCCGGCTGGATGCTGTTTAGTACCTGGCCCATGATGCGCGGCATTTCGGCGAGGCTCCTGACGAGAGCCTGCACCTCGTCTTCGGTTACGGTTCCGCGGGCCCTGGCGGCGCCGATGGCGAGTGCGGCAAGAACGGTAAGCTGGCAGGTGAAAGCCTTGGTGGAGGCCACGCCGATCTCCGGGCCGGCAAGGATCGGGAAGACCGCATCGGCCTCCCGAGCGATGGTCGATTCGCCAGCATTGACGACGGCGCCAATTTTCAACCCAAGCTCCTTGCAGTACCTCAGCGACGCTAGCGTATCGGCGGTTTCACCAGACTGCGAAATGAAAAGAGCCGCCGACTGCGGCGACAACGGGATCTCGCGGTAACGGAATTCGGACGCAACGTCGATTTCGACCGGTAGGCGCGCGTAGCGCTCGAACCAGTGTTTTCCGATCGATCCGGCGAGATAGGCGGTTCCGCAGGCAGAGATCGCCAAGCTCGGTATCCTGGCGAAATCGATGCTAGAAACCGTATCAGCGCGACTGTCTGTGAAGTTGATATAATGACCGAGCGCTTGGGAGATGACCTCGGGTTGCTCGTAAATTTCCTTCTCCATGAAGTGGCGATGGTTGCCCTTGTTGACCAGATAGGCCGCGGCCATGGAGGTCTGGCGCGCACGCTCGACAGGATGGCCATCGAAATCGAAGATATGTGCGCCCGTGTTGCTGATAACGGCCCAGTCGCCGTCGATAAGATAAGTGATTTCATTCGTGAAGGGAGCAAGTGCGATCGCGTCGGAGCCCAGGAACATCTCACTGTCGCCGTGACCGATCGCCAGCGGTGGTCCGTTGCGCGCCGCCATGATGGTTGACGGATCATCCTCGAAGAGGATGGCAAGCGCGTACGCGCCTTTGACGCGTTTCAGCATGGCACGCATCGCCTCTTGCCTCGTCATGCCCTCGCGGCGGTATCTTGCCAAGAGATGCGCGACAACCTCGGTGTCGGTGTCGGTCTGGAACTGGGCTCCCGCTGCCGTCAATTCGTCCTTCAGCTCGGCGAAATTCTCGATGATGCCGTTATGAACGACGGCCACACCGTCGGTAAAGTGTGGGTGCGCATTGCGTTCCGTCGATGCGCCATGGGTTGCCCAACGCGTGTGGCCGATGCCGATGGTGCCGCTCAGCGGCTCTTCCTTCAGCCTCTTTTCGAGATTGACAAGCTTTCCCTCTGCGCGCCGGCGGTGCAAGGCACCCTCGGTGATCGTCGCAACGCCGGCTGAATCATAGCCGCGATATTCCAGGCGCTTCAACGCGTCGACCAACCGCTCCGATACTGGCTGTAGCCCAACGATGCCAACAATCCCGCACATGTTCGTCCCCGAATTCTTCCCGTCAGCGTCAGCCCCACAGCAATCACGGAGACGTTCACCTGCTCGCTTTGATCATGGATGTTATAGTAGCATCCAGTTATATTGGTAAAATTGATAGTTATAATGGCTACCATCCATACTGTGGATAGATGAAGATTCGTTTGAGGGCCCTGATTTAGATCTCCTCGTTGCGCTTGACGCTCTCATGAGGTGAACGCAGGCGCACGCCTGCGGCCCGAAGCAGCTCAGCGGGCATCAGCCCGGCCTTCGCCCGGCCAGGGAATTCCCAACGCAACCGCCGTTGCAGTCCCCGATGTTCTCAACCCACTCGCGTCGGCAGATCCTTGATGATTATCCGAGCCTCGATCAGCAGACATTGTCACGGGATCCATGCGCAGCGCGATTGTCGGTCCGCCCTCATGTCAACGGATGGCTGCCGCGGCATCCACGGCGGAAGGGAAGTTCGCTGGTTCTGCCGCCGTGGGCATGGGAGCAGGAGAAGGGTTACTTCCCGCCGACTGGTAGGCTCGTGTGGCCTCTGAGCAATACAATATCGAGCAGATGCAATGGAGCGATGGCTCCCTGCACTTGAGTAGCAGAAGCCCCGAGGAATCCATGTCGCTTTGGCGATCATCCCCGATGAATGGGCACATGTGGCGGAAAACGCCAACCGTGGATGCCGATCACTCAGGATGACGCAGTGGCTTTATTGTCTTGCGAGGCATCGGCCTTCACTCAGGAAGGCTGTCTAGCAGGCTGTTGAAAAAGGCACTCGCCACCGGACCGCAGCGGTGATTCACTGGCTTCGAAGGGATTCGGAGGTGACGAGTGCGCGGCGGCGACGATCGAACTGCCGAACTGTTCAGC
>NZ_JAOWPT010000006.1 GCF_025753855.1 Mesorhizobium sp. ZC-5 | reverse complement strand
GTTTTCAGTAACGATGCCCGAAAGACGCGCACCGCCGGCGTTGCTGCCCCGCCCGGCTCGCCCTGTGCCAGAAGGCCGTAGGCTCACCGTACGTCGAGGGCCGGAACCTTGGAGGCATTGCCGCCCCCAGCCTCGCACCCGGAGCGAGGCCAGTCCCGACGCCGCTGTTCTCCCTGGTCAACCCGGTGGCCACCCAGACCCCCACAAAGAACAACACGGTCATTATGCGGGAGGCCGCGAAGGGTGTGGACAGACGATTTCTGCAGAAATCGTACAAGTCATTGAAATCGTGGAGAAGAATCTTTGGCGGAGGCGGAAAAGGGCCCGAAACGGGGTGAATCTGTCCACGTCCTTGCGGGTCTACACACCCTTGTAATTGTCCGCCTTCAACAGCCGCGTCAGATGGGCCGCGTTGGAGGCTGCCAGATCGTCGCCGTCCCTGACAGCAACAGCACGATAATCATTGCCTATGCGTGCCGAACAATAGCGCCCGACCCGTTTGAAATGCAGTGAGGGATGAAAGGGATCGGATCGCAGCAACGCGAAATTTTTGTCGGCGATGCGCTGAATGGATTCCGGCAAAAGGTCGTACGCCACCCAGAACTTCCGGCTGGCGTGATGTTTCACAAGGACCGGGTCCGGCCGGCACGCAGATCGGCGAGTGCTTCATCAGCAAGCCTATCAAGCTTGCCAGCCTTCACGTCTTCCTCGAACTGGCGGTCCCAGCGTTCCCACCGCAACTCGTCGAACCAGGCGGCGAGTTTTTTCAACTCGTCGTCATCGAGTGCCGCTATGGATTTTTCGATCTGCTCAAGTTTCGTCATCCAGCGAAAATAGCATGATGGAAAGGGCCGAAAAGGCGTTGCGAGTTACCCCTCACCCGGATTGCCAACCGGCTTGCTGCGCAAGACCGGGGCAATCCGACCTCTCCCACAAGGGGAGAGGTAAAAGTCACTCCTTCGGTTTTTCCTGGTGGCCGCCGAAGGCGTAGCGCATGGCGGAGAGGAGCTTGTCGGCGAATTCGGATTCGCCGCGCGAGGCGAAGCGGTCGAACAGTGCGGCCGACAGCACCGGCGCCGGCACGCTGGTGTCGATCGCCGCTTTCAGCGTCCAGCGGCCTTCACCGGAATCGGAAACGCGGCCGCCATAATCCTTGAGCGACGGATCGGCCTTCAGCGCACCGGCGGTGAGATCGAGCAGCCATGAGCCGATGACGGAACCGTGGCGCCAGACCTCGGTGACCGCCGGCAGATCGATATCGAAGCGGTAATATTGCGGCTCCGACAGGGGCGTCGTCTCGGCGTCGGCCTCGCGCGAACCGCTGCCGGCATTGGCGGCCTTCAGGACGTTGATGCCCTCGGCATAGGCGGCCATGACGCCGTATTCGATGCCGTTGTGGACCATCTTGACGAAATGGCCGGCGCCGCTCGGCCCGCAGTGCAGGTAGCCCTGGCCGGCCGTGCCGAATGCGTCGGCCGCGGTGCCCGGACCTTCGGTATCGCGCGCCGGCGAGGAATCCGGTTCGGCGCCTGGCGCCAGCACGGCAAAGATGGGATCGAGATGCTGTACCGCATGCCGCGGCCCGCCGATCATCAGGCAATAACCGCGCTCCAGCCCCCAGACGCCGCCGCTGGTGCCGACATCGACATAGGCAAGGCCCTGCGGCTCGAGCTTCGCCGCCTGGTCGACGGCGTCGCGGTAGTTGGAATTGCCGCCGTCGACGAGGATGTCGCCCTTCTCCATCAGCGCGGCCAGTTTTTCGACATTGGCGCCGGTAATGGCGGCGGGCAGCATCAGCCAGGCGACGCGCGGCTTTTCCAGCTTGCCGACTAACTCGTCCATCGAAGCGGCGGGCGTGGCGCCCTCCCCGGCAAGGGCGGCGACGGCTTTCTGGTTGATGTCGTAGACGACGCAGTGATGGCCGGCGCGCAGGAGGCGGCGTACCATGTTGGAGCCCATGCGGCCGAGCCCGATCATTCCGATCTGCATTTTTCAGTCCTGTCGTTTCGAATCCCGAGCCAATCTTATAGCGGCAGGATGCGCTTGTGGTGACAGGAAACGCGGCTTACTCGACGAAGGTGTTCCTGACCCGCTCTGAATTCAGGACATAGGCGACCCAGATGCCGCCGATCGCCACGGTGGCGAGGTAAGGCCAGAGGAAATCGGCGGTGGCGAGGTTGGCCATCGTATTGATGCCCGAGGTGATGGTGACCCAGGCGCCGATCACGAACGGCAGCAGCAGCGACGCCACGTAGGTCTTGACGAACATGCCGGGAAATTCGGTGCGTTTGTTGAAGAACAGAAATGCCGTGTAGACGAGGAAGCCGATAAAGGCGAGCCGGATCGCCGCGTCTCCCAGCATGGCCATCGGATAGGCCGCGGCGGTGCCCTCGGGCAGGCTCGAATATTCCTCGATCATGCCGCGCAGGATCTGGAGAGGGCCGAGCACCTGGCCGATGCTCATCAGGATCAGCCAGCCGCCAATGCCCTTGAGCCTGGGTTCGCTCACCGCCTGCGGTTCGGATATCTGCGACATCGCCGTTCCCCATCCACCCGTTTGCGATATCCAAGCAAAGAATCGGGTTCGAGTCGATAGGATATTTGTACGATTTTAGAAAAGCATGTCTTGTCGGTTTACACGAAAAGAAGCAGCTAAGAGTATCTTTAGAAGAAGAGCAACCGGCATAAAATAATATTCTCGGACACCTCGCGAACCTTCCTTGACAGAAATTGCACAGCTATGCCGAAGCGCAGGAAAGACCTTCGCAGGTCTTTAGCAAAAAAGGCCGAGGAAGGTTTGATGAATGCCCTTCACCCGGCCTGTCTCTCCGGACGCAGGGCAATCGCATATGGATTACCCCCACCCCTAACCCCTCCCCACAAGGGGGAGGGAGACTTCTGGCAGTACATCCAGCACTCAACGCTCGATGGTTTCAGCCGAAACAGTGCCTGTTCGATCCCCCTCCCCCTTGTGGGGAGGGGTAGGGGTGGGGGTATGGGCCAAGCGCGAGCTGCCAAATCTGCATGTGCGATTGCCCGGAGAGAACGGGATTACTTCACCGGCGCGTTCATCGCCCAGGAGACGCCGAACGGATCCTTGAGCAGGCCCCAGCGATCGCCCCAGAACATCACCTCGAGCGGCACGGCGACCTCGCATCCCGCATCGACGGCGCGCTTCCACCAGCTGTCGATGTCGGCATTGTCGAGCAGAAGCTGCATCGTGTAGCCCTGCGCCGGCTCATGCGGATGGCCGTGCTCGGGATATGCGTCGCACAGCATCAGCGAGCTGCCGTTGACGTAGAGGTGGACATGCATGGTGCGTCCCTGCTCGTCCACCGGCACATTGTACACCGTTTCGGCGCCGAACGCCTTGGCATAGAAGTCGGCCGCCTTCAGAGCGCCATCGACCTGCAAGTAGGCGACGAGGCCGCCCAGCACTTTCGGCGCCGGTGATTCAGTGGTCTGGGTGTTGGTGTCGTTCATGACGAAAGTTCCTCTTTTTTCGCGTTGCGCCACTGTGGCTGCCTGAAGGACGAACCGGGAGGTCGGAAACCGACATTTCCGGCCAAAGTTTTTTTACCTCGTCGCGACCCGGACCGCGCGGCCGGACAAGCGGCTGTTCGCTTCACCAACCGACTCCGGCCAGCCGATGTCCTTCCGCAGTTCCATGGGCAATGAACGGAACACGAGTTCCGCCTGGTGACGTGCGCGGGCTGCGGAATAGCGGGGCACGATGCGACCGACGGATGAAAAAATGGACATGCTGCAGTCTCCCTTGCGTGGCGCGACGTCATCACGCCGATACTCAAGGAACGAACGACGGCGCAGCTATCCGACAGGGAACGAAAAATTATTCCGGTCAGCTTGTGTCAGCGTCCCGGCCTGCCGGTCTTGCTGGTGCGGCGGCTCTGACGGCGCTGGTCGGCCGGGTCTTCGTAGGAGCCGACGCCGGACCGTTCGCGCCGGATGGGCTTGGGGTTGTCGGCGCCCCGTTCCTTCGCGCCCCCCTCTGTCCTGCCGGACATCTCCCCCTCAAGGGGGGAGATTGGCTGCGGCTTGGCCGGTTTCGTTCCCTGGGCCGGCTTTTCGGTGCGGCGCACCGTCATCTCGTCAAGGCTGTTTTTCCTGAACAGCGATTTGCCATCGTCCGGGGTGCCGTAGTCCGAGCCGTGCGCCTCGGCGGCGGATTGCTTCTTGAACAGCGAGCGCGACACGGCGCCGGCGGGCACCACCGCGTCGGTGCCCGGTCCCATGTTGTCGAGCGACGGCTTCTGGAACAGCGGCTCGCGCTTGACCGGCACGGCGCCGTCGGCGCCCATCTCGTCGAGATGCGGCTTGCGGAAAAGATTGGGCCGCGCGGCCTTTTCCGCCGCTTCCGCGGCGCGGGCCGCATCGAGCTTGCGGAAACGTTCCTGCTCCTCGGCCGTGCGATGCTTCGCCACGCCCTTGTTGTGCTTGCCCTTTTCACGACCACTGGACGGGCTCAGCGCTTCGACATCGCGCGCCATCGGGTCATCGGAGATGGCAAGTTCCATCTCGCGCAGGCGCTTGATTTCGTCGCGCAGCCGGGCCGCCTTCTCGAAGTCGAGGTCGGCGGCGGCATCGCGCATCTGCTTGGTCAGCGCCTCCAGATGGGTCTTCAGATTGTTGCCCATCATGGCGCCCGCATCGTCGGTGAACTGCGAGATGTCGGCGCGAACGTGGTCCTTCTCGTAGACCGAATCCAGGATGTCGGCGATGCGCGACTTGACCGATTCCGGGGTGATGCCGTTGGCCTCGTTCCACGCCATCTGCTTCTCGCGGCGGCGGTTGGTTTCCGCCATCGCCCGCTCCATCGAACCGGTGACGTTGTCGGCGTAGAGGATGACCTTGCCGTCGACGTTGCGGGCGGCGCGGCCGATCGTCTGGATCAGCGAGGTTTCGGAACGCAGGAACCCTTCCTTGTCGGCGTCGAGGATGGCGACGAAGCCGCATTCGGGAATGTCGAGTCCCTCGCGCAAAAGGTTGATGCCGACCAGCACGTCGAAGGCACCCAGCCGCAGGTCGCGCAGGATCTCGATGCGCTCCAGCGTATCGATGTCGGAGTGCATGTAGCGGACGCGGATGCCCTGCTCGTGCAGATATTCGGTGAGGTCCTCCGCCATGCGCTTGGTCAAGACGGTGCACAGCGTGCGGTAACCGGCCGCCGTCGTCTCGCGGATCTCGCCGACGACATCGTCCACCTGGGTCTTGGCCGGACGCACCTCGACCGGCGGGTCGATCAGGCCGGTCGGGCGGATGACCTGCTCGGCGAAGACGCCGCCGGACTGCTCCATCTCCCAGCCGCCGGGCGTCGCCGACACGGCCACGGACAGCGGCCGCATGGCATCCCATTCCTCGAAGCGCAGCGGCCGGTTGTCCATGCAGGACGGCAGGCGGAAGCCATACTCCGCCAGCGTTGCCTTGCGGCGGAAGTCGCCCCGGTACATGCCGCCGATCTGCGGCACGGTGACATGGCTCTCGTCGACGAACACCAGCGCGTTGTCGGGGATGTATTCGAACAGCGTCGGCGGCGGGTCGCCGGGACGGCGGCCGGTCAGGTAGCGCGAATAGTTCTCGATACCGGCGCAGGAGCCGGTGGCCTCCAGCATCTCCAGGTCGAAGCGCGTGCGCTGCTCCAGCCGCTGCGCCTCGAGCAGGCGGCCGGCCTTTTCCAGTTCGGCGAGCCGGTGCTGCAATTCCTCCTTGATCGACTTGATCGCCTGGTTGAGCGTCGGCCGCGGTGTCACATAGTGAGAATTGGCGTAGATCTTGACCGACTTCAGGTCGCCGGTCTTCTGGCCGGTGAGCGGATCGAACTCGGTGATGCTCTCGATTTCGTCGCCGAACATCGAGATGCGCCAGGCCCGGTCCTCAAGGTGGGCCGGGAATATCTCGATGGTGTCGCCGCGCACCCGGAACGAGCCGCGCACGAAATTGATGTCCTGGCGCTTGTATTGCTGGGCGACAAGATCAGCGAGCAGCGCGCGCTGGTCGAGGCGGTCGCCGATCTCCATCTGGAAGGTCATCGCCGTGTAGGTCTCGACCGAGCCGATACCGTAGATGCAGGAGACCGAGGCCACGATGATGACGTCGTCGCGCTCCAGCAGCGAGCGGGTCGCCGAGTGGCGCATGCGGTCGATCTGCTCGTTGATCGACGACTCCTTCTCGATGAAGGTGTCGGTGCGCGGAACGTAGGCCTCGGGCTGGTAGTAATCGTAATAGGAGACGAAATACTCGACCGCGTTTTCGGGGAAGAACTTCTTGAACTCGCTGTAGAGCTGCGCGGCCAGCGTCTTGTTGGGCGCCAGGATGAGCGCCGGACGCTGCGTCTCTTCGATCACCTTTGCCATGGTGAAGGTCTTGCCGGAGCCAGTGACACCGAGCAGCACCTGGGTGCGGTCGTCATTGCCGACGCCCTCGACCAGGTCCTTGATGGCGGTCGGCTGGTCGCCGGCCGGCTCGAACTCCGACACCATCTTGATGGCGATGCCGCCTTCGGACTTCTCCGGCCGCGCCGGCCGATGCGGCACCCAAAGCTCGCCGTTCTTGTGCAACGGGTTACCGCTCTCGATCAGCGCCGACAACGCCGCGACCGTCGCGGTGACGCCGCTGTTGGACAGCGCTTCGGCGTCCTCCAGCGAAATGTCGAGGCCGGCCACCGGGTTCAGGCCGACGGCGGCGCGCTCCTTGGCCGAGGCGGCGCCACCCATCGAGGTGCCGCGCGCCGTCCTGGTCGGCGCGGAGGAGCGCTCGGGAACCTTCTTGCCGGGCTTTGCCTTCGGCGTCCTGCCCTCGCGTTCCGCCTCGCGCTCGATCTGCTCCGCCCAGTCCGAAACCGAACCGGTCAGCGGCGTGCCAGACAATTCGCGCTGCGGCGCCTCCTCGAAACCACCGCGATGCAGCGGTTCGGAAGCGTCGAGATAGTCGGTAACGGGATTGCCGCCGCGGCGCGCTGCACCACGCGGCTCGCTGTCACCGGGTTTCCTGCCGGAGGACTTTTGCTCGGGGGATTTTGCCATGCAGGCAATATGGGAAGAATCGCCGGAAATGGAAAGGGCAAGCCTCGCAAAAGCCGATACCGGAAAGCGCCTCCTGACAGAAGGGTGTCAGCAGGCGGCGGCAGGCACATCCAATCCACGAGCTGTAACCGGAATACCACGCTGAGTGTGGACAGGCGAATTGGAGAGAGAAAAATACTTGACTCAATAAGTCATATTTGTGACCCGCTACCGCAACTTTGTAAACAGCATGCGGAGAGTTTCGATGCGGGTATCGACGGCCACGAGCCGGGCAGGACTATTTCTGACCGCGGGAATTGCGATATTCGCCCCACACCAGACCGTCCACGCGCAGGAAGGACAGACCATTGTTCTCGATGCCGTGACGGTGGAGGCCGAGAGCGACGACACGCTGGTGCAGGACGGCTACGTCGCCAAGCAGGACCGCCTGGGCACCAAGGTCGACACCCCGATCGCCAAGATTCCCCAAGCCATCTCGGTGGTGACGCAGGACCAGATCGAGGACCAGAAGCCCCGCACGCTGAACGAAGCGCTCGGCTATACGGCAAGCGCCAATCCCAACAGCTTCGGCTTCGACAGCCGTTATGACGCCTTCTTCCTGCGCGGCTTCCCGGCCCACTACAACGGCATGTTCCGCGACGGGCTGCGCCAGTACAACGGCCCTTCGGCCTGGTTCAAGACCGAGCCTTACGGCATCGAGGGCGTCACCGTGCTGAAGGGTCCCGCATCGTCGCTCTACGGCATCAGCGGACCGGGCGGCCTCGTCAACGTGGTGACCAAGCGCCCCAAGGACGAGCAGTTCCGCGAGGTGGAGCTGCTGATGGGCGAGCACAACCGCTATCAGAGCGCCTTCGATTTCTCCGGACCGGCCAATGAGAACGGCTCGCTGCTCTATCGCTTCACCGGTCTCGGCCGCCTCAGCGACACCGAGCTTCCAGCCTATCCCGACGACAAATTGTACCTGGCGCCAGCGTTCACCTTCAAGCCGGACGAGGACACCAAGCTGACCATCCTCGGCGAAATTTCGAAGTCGGTTACCGGCGGCACCGCCGCCTTCTACAACCCCTCCTACGGCACGATATCGGATATCTACGAGGGCGATCCCGCCTGGAACGACTTCACCCAGGACCAGGGCCGCATCGGCTACGAATTCGAGCACCGATTCAACGACCTGCTGACGGTCCGCCAGAACCTGCGCTACAACGCCGTCGACGCCGACCTCGAATACAGCAGCCACCACTCGATCGGCCCGGACCTGCCGCTGCAGCGCTACTGGGGTCACTACACCGAGGACATGCAGAACTTCGTCGTCGACAACATGGCGCAGTTCGAATTCGACACCGGCCAGGTCAAGCACGTCGCGGTTGCCGGTATCGATTACGCGTGGGCGCAGTACGATGCCTACAGCGCACTGTCCTACACTTCAGTCGACGACATCAAACAGATGCCGGTTCCCTTCATTGGCGGCCAGGAGATGAACCAGGTCGGCATCTACCTGCACGACCAGATGGAATGGAACGATTTCACCCTGTTCGCCAGCGGCCGCTACGACTGGGTGGACACGACATCGACCGATGCCACGTCGACCGAAACCGAGCAGGACGACAGCCACTTCTCCAGCCGCGTCGGGCTTTCCTACACCACCGAATGGGGCATCACGCCCTACGCCAACTATTCGACCTCGTTCTCGCCCAACATCGGCTTCGTCTACGACGACGTGACGAGCGACGTTGCCAGTGTCGCGCGGCCGACGGTTGCCGAGCAGAAGGAGATCGGCATCAAATACGAGATTCCCGGCTACAACGCGGTGATCAGCGCCGCGCTCTTCGACATCGACCAGAAGGACGGCGTCGTGTTCGACGCCTCGACCGGCATCAACAAGCAGCGCCAGCTCGACCTGAACTCGCGCGGCTTCGAACTGGAAGCCAACGCTTCCTTCGACAACGGCTTCAGCCTGATCGCTTCCTACACCAATTTGCGCGTGAAGATCGAAAAGGGCGCGGAAGGAACGGTGGGCAAGGAACTCTCGGCAACGCCCAACCACATCTTCGCGCTGTGGGGGCACTATCTGTTCGAGGGCGGCGCGCTGGCGGGGCTCGGGGTCGGCGCAGGCGTACGCGTGGCGAGCAGCAGTTACGGCGACGATACGAACACGTTCAAGAATTCGTCACGCGCCTTCGTGGACGCGGCCCTCTCCTACGATTTCGGTTATCGCAACCCGGATCTCGAAGGGGTCTCGCTGCAGATCAACGCGAAGAACCTGTTCGACGAACAGAAACCGATCTGCTCGGCGGGCTACTGCTACAAGGACGAAGGCCGCTCATTGTTCGGCAGCCTGCGGTACAGATTCTAAGGGGTCGTAGCGTGAACATACCCCCACCCCTAACCCCTCCCCACAAGGGGGAGGGGGACAACGTCGCCGCCGCCTCGGTCCAAACCGTCGACATTGGCGGAACGGTATCGCCGCAAAGTCCCCCTCCCCCTTGTGGGGAGGGGTCAGGGGTGGGGGTACAGGATCAGCAAAGCATTTCTTCACCCCTTGCCGTATTCCTGGCCATCGGTGGGCTCTATGTCGCGCAAAGCGTGATCGGCGGCATCACCTGGACCGCGCTGCCGGCGGTCTTGCGCGATCAAGGCATGGCGCTCGACCAGATCGGCCTGCTTTCGCTCATAGCGCTGCCGTGGGCCTTGAAATTCCTCTGGTCGCCGGCGGTCGAGCGTTTCCGCTTGCCGCCGACGGGGCGCAACCGCAGCGGCACCATCGTTCTTGCTGGCGGCCTCGTCTCCATAGCCGGGTTGCTGGTGGTCGGTGCGGTTGGAACGGCAGCCCTGATGCCGCTGCTGGCTTGCCTCACCCTCGTCGCCTTCGCCGCTGCGACGGTCGACATCGCCTGCGACGGCTTTGCGGTGCAGAGCCTGGCGAAGGAAAACCACGGCTGGGGCAACGCCGCGCAGGTAGGCGGCGCCTATCTCGGCTCGGCGATCGGCGCAGGGCTGTTCCTCGTGCTGGTCGATGCCTCGGGCTGGCGGATCGCGGTGTGGGCGATGGCAGCCCTTTTGCTCCTGCTCGGACTGCCCTTTTTGCTCGGCGCGGCTTCCCGGATACCCAACGAAACGCGTGAGCACGTGCCCTCGCTGCGTGCGGCGTGGCGGCGTCCGGAAATACGCCGCGGCCTGGCGGCGGCGGCGATCTACGTGGTCGCGCAGAAGGTTGGCCTGGCAATGCTCGGGCCGTTCCTCATCGATGCGGGGCTGGACCTGTCGACGGTCGGACTTGTCAACGGCGTCGGCTCGATGTTCGTCGGCGTTGCCGGCGCACTCCTTGGCGGCGTTCTGGTAAAATCGTGGGGAATGCGCAACGTGCTGATTGCAGCACTCATCCTCCAGGCCGCGTCGCTGTTCTTCTTCTCGGCGTTCGATTCCCAAGGCGGCATGTCGACAACGGTGCTGGTCGCGGTGGCGGTCGCCAGTTCGTCGGGCGTCCTCGCCCTTGGCTTCGTGGCGCTTTACGCGCAGTTCATGCGGTGGTCGGACCCGAGGCAGGCCGGCATCGATTTCACGCTGTTCCAATGCATGGACACGCTGGTCAGCATGGCCGGCGGCGTGCTGGCCGGCTACGCGGCACAGTATCTGGGCTACGGAGCCTATTTCGCCGGCGCGGGTGTTGTTGCGCTCGCCGCGGTACCGGCGATCGCCATGGTTGCCGACCGGCGCTAGCGCTATTCTTCGCTGGCCTCGTCTTCGCCCTGCACGCCGCGCCGCCAGTAGGCGACGATCAACTGGCGGTCCTTTTTCAAGCCCCACTCCTTGCGGACGATTTTGCGCAGCTCGCGGAAATCGCTGAACTCGCATCCCGCCCAGACATAGACGTCCGGCGGCAACGCCGCCGGGTCCATCTTACGCAGCGCCTCCGAGAGCAGGCCCGCGGTACCGGCCTCGCGCCCCTGCCGATAAAGCCAGGTGACGCGGATATTGTCGCTCTCGGCCAGCGGAATCGCGTCGGCCGGACTGTCCACCTCGATGAACACGTCGGCCCGCGTTGACGGCGCGATATGATCGAGAATGCGGCCGATCGCCGGAAGCGCCGTGTCGTCGCCGAGCAGCAGCAGATTCGCGGCATCGGGAACGCCAGCACCGCCCGGCCCGATCATGCTGATCACCGTGCCCGGACGGGCCGTCTCCGCAAACGTCGCAGCCGGCGTGTTGCCACCCGGGTGAAGGACGAAGTCGACGTCGAAAACGCCGCCTTCGACGTCGATTGCGCGTATCGTGTAGACCCTGACGGTGAGTGCGTCCGCACCCGAAGGCCACACCAGAAGGCCGTCGGCGCCGACGCTCGGCCAGCGCGGCTGCCTGCCTTTTGGCGGCAACAGCAGCCGGACATGGAAGTCGTTGCCCGCGAAACGCTCAAGATTGCCGGCGGCGAAACGCACGCGCCGCAGATGCGGCGAGATCCGCGTCGAGGAAACCACCGTGATTTCCCGGAAGAAGACCGGGACGCCGGCGTCGTTGCCATCACCACGCCAGCGGATGCCATCCGTCGAGCCGAGATATTCGGACATATGACCGGCGACAATCATCTTCATATAGGACAGGTTGGTTTCGTCTTCGGCATGAACGCGGATGGAAACACTGCGCTCACCAAGCGCCGTGTTGAGCGAGCCGTAATGCGTACGAAACTCCCACTGCCCTTCCCTGCCGGTGTCGACCTCGTAGTCGCTGTGGTCTGCCCTGAGCCTCTCCATCGCGGATACGATAGCGTCATTCTCGATGCGGGTTTCGGCGCTCAGTCGGCTCATGTCCAGGCTCTCGGTTCTGCGTTCGGCGATGCCGCCGGGGCGGACATGCCACAGCCGCGCCAGCGTTTCCACAAAAACATGAGTATGTAAGTCATATTTTTGCGGAGCCGGACCGTTGGCGACGCTATCGGCGGCCAGCTCTAATCAGCTAGGGGATCGCTTCTCTTGATGGGCCTGAACTCAGTTGAACCACACCGCGAAGGTCATGAAGCCGGCGCCGCCGAACTGCTGGCGGATGCGGGAAAACTCCTCGGCGGTGATCAGCGTGCCGTTTTCGAGATAGGGCACGACGCCCGGCCCGGTGATCGCAAGCACCAGGTCGAAGGTCTGCGGCGCATCGAAGAACGCCTTCATGTTGATGCCTTTGGCCGGGATACGGAAATGCGGCAGCAGCACCCTGCCCTCGAGCAGGTCCTCGGCCATCTGCAGCGCCTCGTGCCAGGCGGCGACCTGTTCCTCGCCGACTTCCAGCCCGGTCAGCGGATTGACGCCCTTCTGCTGCGGCCCGGGCAGCCATTCGCGGTCGTTGTCGGTCTCGGCCAGGATGGCCTTCCAGTTCTCGCGCGACAGCCGGATCATCTCGAGCAGCTTCAGCCGCGCCGTCTGCCGGCGCTCCGGCTCGACCACCGGCCAGTTAACGAGATGGACGAACGAGACGAAATCAGCCAGCCGCCATTCCGACATGAGCATGCCCGTCTGCTCGTCTTCGGGCGACGGCACCAACGCCTCCTGCATCGGCAGGCCGGCGCGCGGGAAGAGCATCTGGAAGCTGCCGTCGAAAGCATTCTGGAAATCATGCGCCAGCCAGAAATCGGCCTGCGCGACGAGGAAATTCGCATAGCCCTGCAGCCAGAAGCCGTCGGCGCGATCGAAACGGAAGACAAGGTCCGGCGCCGGCGCCGAAGGATCCTCGCCCGCTCCGCTCATCGCCGCCATGATCGCCGCGAAACTCTCCGGCGGTGCGATGACACCGTCGTTGTCGAGGTCGATGCCGAGTTTTGTCAGGTCTGCGACGACGCCGATGTCGGCATCCGCCGGCACCGTATCCAGCCGGGCAGCAGCCGCTTCCATACCATCGCGGAACTCCAGCAGGATGGCGCGGAACCCGTCATAGGTCAGCGGCTCCGGTTCGGCGCGCGGCGGCACCGGCAGGCGCAGCAGCGGCAGCATGAAGGATCGCGGGCTTTCGAAGCCGTGGCGGTTCAGCCCGATGGCCAGCTTTTCCAGCGACTGGAAGAAGCCGGCGGCACCCAGCGCATAAGGCACCAGCGGATCTTTCGGATCGGCGTTTTCGAGTTCCTCGATCGCGGCGTCGCGGTCGGCCACCGATTTGGCACCGAACAGTGCCGCCGCCGATCCAGCGGTGTCGGCGCGCGCCGGAGCGCTCGCCAGAACCAGAGCCACGACCGGCAGCAGCCAGAAAGAAAACCGTTTCACGCGCGTCTCCATGCAAGAGTGCCCGCGAAACAATGGTTCGCGGCTTCGCCATTCCACCACCGGTTTTGCCGCGTTTTTGTGGCAACCGCAATCGAAGCCCCGTTTAAGCCGAAACCGCCATGCTGGCGCCGGGCGGATGCGACGCTATACTGCTGGCCGATCCACCGGGAGAAATGCATGGCCGTTCGCCGCATCGTCGCCAATCTCCAGGCAACCGACCCCACCGCCGCCAAATCGTTCTACGGCGACCTGCTCGGCCTCGAAGTGGTGATGAACCACGGCTGGATGCTGACCTTCGCCTCGGACGCGTCGATGAAGCCGCAAGTGAGCTTCGCCTCGGAGGGCGGCTCGGGCACACCGGTGCCGGCGCTTTCGATCGAGGTCGACGACGTCGATCTCATCTACAATCGGGCCAAGACGGCCGGTCTCGACATTGTCTATGATATCACCGACGAGCCATGGCGCGTGCGTCGCTTCTTCCTGCGCGATCCCTTCGGCAACATCGTCAACATACTGTCGCATCTTTAGGGCGGTTGGCTGGGCCTGACCGGCCTCATTGCACTCTTCCGGGTTCCATTTTTTGAAGTCGGAACAGTCCCTTCGGAAACCCCATTTCGCAGCCGTCGAAAACCGATTAGTTTGCCGTCTGAAAAATCGGATCGCGCGGGTGTCCAACTTTCCCCTGCCCTACAAGCTGTCGTGGCTGCCGCGCTTCCTGCGACCCTCGCTGGACGGCGACATCAACGGCTTTGCGGCACCCGCGGCCCGCCTGATGGCACAGCCGCCGAAGAGCACCGTGCGGTTGGTTTTTCTGGGCGACATTTCCGCCGTCGCCAACCGCCAGGCGCCGGAAATCGACGACAGTCTTGCCGCCATCATCGCTTCCGCCGACCTGGTGGTCGGCAATTGCGAGAGCCCGGTGGTGCACAGGCCCCGGGCGCGGCTGCGCACCCGCCTCGGCACTCATCACGCGATGGACGCCGGTTTCCTGCTCGGCGTGCTGTCGGCGATGGACGTGGATGCCGACCGGCTGGTGCTGTCGCTCGCCAACAACCATGTTCTCGACCAGGGCACCGGCGGTTTCACCGAGACCCGCGACACGCTGAGGTCGCTCGGCATCCGCACCATCGGCACCACCGATCATACGCCGGTGACGACGCTGGCCGTCGAAGGCGTGACGATCGGGCTCGTCGCCTTCACCGACTGGCGCAACGCCCAGGCGCCGGACTTCGGCAGGCGGGTGATGATGACCCGCAGGCTCGCCAGGGACGACTGGCGCTCCGTCTGCGCGGTGCGCGCCGACCTGATCTGCGCGGTGCCGCACTGGGACTGGGAATTCCGGCACTTCCCGCACGCCGCGACCCGCGCGCTGGCCGAACGCCTGGCGGCGCAAGGCATCGGCCTGATCGCCGGCCATCACGCCCACGTCGTGCAGCCGGTCGAACGCATCGGCGACACGATCGTCGCCTACGGATTGGGCGATTTCCTCGGCACCGCCTTCTTTCGACAGCCCTGGCCCGGCCGCATCGGCGCCATGCTGGTCGCCGACATCAGCGCCGACCGGCTGACGATAGGCCGCGTCGCGGCCTATGAAGTGGTGCCGTTCATGCGGCTGCGCGCCCGCAACCGCGAGCGCTTGGTCGGCATCGGCAGGCTGAACGGCATGCTCCGCGACAAGGTCGCGGAGCGGCTTTCGAGGGTGCTCGGCTTTCGCCAGCCGACCGCCGCCGAAGCATGATCGCAGTGGCTCGGTTGCGGCGCGCCATCTCGTTAGCCGGCGGCAAGCCCCTGAATTTATGGGCTATCTTGCGGCGGTAACGTTTCCGTGTCATAAATTTCGGGTTCGGGCATTTGCTGACCCGGAGACTGGAACGTTTGAGCGACCCTTTCCCCGACACTGTGAATATCTGACGGCCCTGCTTTGGCGCGGGGTTCAAAATCATGCGCGAATGCATGGCCGCCAAGAAAACTGCCGGACTTTCCTTCGTGCTTCGGGCGAAGAGGGCCGGACAAATGAAACGGGTGAAGGAGTTCTCCCAATGGCCCAGACCGGCACCGTAAAGTTCTTCAACGCAACCAAAGGCTTCGGCTTCATCACGCCGGACGGCGGCGCGAAGGATGTGTTCGTCCACATCTCCGCGATCGAGGCCTCCGGCCTGCGCACCCTCGTCGATGGCCAGAAGGTCACCTTCGACGTGGAACCCGACCGCATGGGCAAAGGCCCGAAGGCGGTCAATCTCCGCGCCGACTGAGGCCAATCTTCCTGCTCCCTGGGGCGCCGCGCATCCAACGATGCAGATGGCGCTCCAGGATTGAGACCGCGCATCGGACTCTCGAAAGTCGCTTGCGATTTTCGGGCCGATGCCGCTACCCGAGGCACGAGCGGCATTGCCGCTCGTGCCTTTTTCTTGACCGCGACAATTCTATTCAAGTTGCATGGTTGCTCTATTGAAGTCGCATGGTTGCGCTGTAAATGTTCTTCCCGAGGGACGTGCATAGGAGAGACATCCATGAAACTGATGCGAGCGCTCAGCGCTTTTTGCCTGGCTGCCGGAATGGCGGCAACCGCGCCGGTCATCGCTGCACCTGTCAATGTGGCGCCCAGTCATGACGCCGGCCTTGTCGTGCAGGTGCGCGGCTGCCACAGCAATGTGCAGCGACATTTCGTGCCGGAGTTCGGGCGCACGGTCTGGCACTTCCACCGACGGAACTGCCGCCCGGTTCGCGCCGATCGCCCAGGTGCCGGCGGCGGCGGGCGCGACTGCCATCGCGACGTGCGTCGCCACTTGGTGCCGGGGTATGGCCGGGTCACGCATCGGCATGTCGGGCCGAACTGTCGCGTAAGGGTCTATCGCCAGTACAATCCCGGAAGGCCGCGGCCGGCCAATTGCATCCAGATCGGTCCGGTCCGCTACTGCGAATACTGAGCCTGGCTCCTGACCATTGGCTTGCGCGCCGCGGTGCGCAAGCCGTTTCCTGTCGCGACGCCATGCAAAAGCCAGCGCAAAACTTTTTCTTGTGCCAGCCGTCAAAATAAAGGAGAAAATTAGCGTTCGGGCATTTGCCGGCCCGGAGACTGGAATGGCATGCGCCCAAAACGGATCAATCCGTCCGGGTAACTCGCGAAAGAGAGGGCTTCGGCATAGCCCCGGCGCGGGGAAACTGTTTCTTCTCCCCCAGTAAACGACCGACATCGTGTTGGGCTTGCTTGGCACGTGAATACAAATGGGAGAAATAAGGAGTTTCCCAATGCCGCAGACCGGCACTGTCAAATTCTTCAATCACGCCAAAGGCTTCGGCTTCATCACACCGGACGACGGGCAAAAGGACGTCTTCGTCCACATCTCGGCGGTGCAGGCTTCCGGCCTTCCCGGTCTTGAGGATGGGCAGAAAGTGACATTCGAAACCGAGCCGGACAAGCGCGGCAAGGGTCCGAAAGCAGTCAACCTCTCGGTCGGCTGAGCCGATCGGGTTTCCGGGATCCGACGGTCCCGGACGAACTGACAGTGAGTTCCTCACGGCACGCGGCCGTGGGGTTGAGTGTGTTTTGTGCGGTCACCGTATTCGGTACTGGCCAGGCCCTGTCCCCGTTCCGCGACTGCCTGTAAGCCTGCGGAATGCCCCAATATTTGAGCACAGTTCTGATCTTTGCCGGCGCGGCGGTTGCCGAGATCGCCGGATGTTTCGCCTTCTGGGCATGGATGCGGCAGGGGCTGTCAGCCTGGTGGCTGCTGCCGGGCGTCGCTTCGCTGATCGCCTTCGCCTGGCTGCTGACGCTGGCGCCCAGCGACCATGCCGGCCGCGCCTATGCCGCCTATGGCGGCATCTACATCGTCGCCTCGCTTCTGTGGCTGTGGCTTGCCGAAGGGCGGCGGCCGGACATCTGGGATTTTTCCGGCGCCGCGCTGGCGCTGATTGCCGCCGCGATCATCCTGTTTGCGCCGCGCGCGGCCTGAACATTGTCACGAAGGCGCAAGCCGCGTTGCCGCCTGCGCCAGGAGTTCGGGCCGGACATTGGCGCCGGTGACGATCGCCGCCACCTTCTGGCCGCGGAACATCTCCGCGTTGCACATGATCGCGGCGACGCCTGCCGCGCCCGATGGTTCCGCGACGAGGCTGGCGCTGCCGAGCAACAGCGCCATGGCGTCGAGCATCGCCTCGTCGTCGACCTCGACAATGTCGTCGATGACAGCGGCGACCTCTTCCACCGCCGAAGCGATCGGCGTGTGGATCGCCATGCCGTCGGCAATGGTGTCCGGTGCCAGGCCGACAGGCTTTCCAAGCCTGAGAGACGTGCGCATTCCGGGCGAGCCGAGGGCGGTGACGCCGATGACGCGTGTCTTCGGCGATGTTGCCTTGATCCACGAACCGACGCCGGTCACCAGGGCGCCGTCGCCGATCTGCACCAGGATCGCGTCGAGCCCGTCGCATCGCGCCAGAAGCTCCACGGCCATGGTGCCGGCGCCGGCGGCGATCTCCGGATGGGCGCCGTCCTCGATATAAAGCGCACCCATGTCCAAGGCAGCCTTGCGGGCGGCCGCCTTGCTGTCTTCGTCGCGCGCCACCAGCCGCACCTCGGCGCCCAGCCGGCGCATCGCTTCCAGCTTTGCCGGATTGTCGTCTTCGCCGGAAAAGATTGTCGCCTTGACGCCGCGTCTTGTCGCGGCGCGGGCGAGACCCTGGCCGAAATTGCCGCTCGACGTGGCGACGACATGCGACGGCTTGTTCTCCAGCGAGGCCATCAACGCCTCGGTCCCACGGCCCTTGAACGAGCGGATCGGGTTCAGCGTCTCGAGCTTCAGCGTGAGGCTACAGCCGAGCGCCGTGTCGAGCGCCGCCTGGCGCACGATCGGCGAGCCGAGGAAGACCGGGTCGATGAGCGCGCGCGTTCGGGCGATGCCGCTTTCGGTGATTGGTGTCATGGTTGGTCCTGTCCGATGATTGGCGTTGTCGCGGCGCTATTGTAGCGTGCGCCGGACGCGGGCAAGCCGCGCCAGCACCGCACCTGCCGCCTTTTCATTGCGTTGTTCGGCCTATCCACGCGAGTTTCGATGAACCAGAGACAGATCCCGACAATCGATTCGATCGACCGCCATCTGCTCGACGCCTTGCAGCGCGACGCCCGGGTCAAGATGGAGGCGCTGGCCGCGGAGGTCGGGCTTTCCGCCTCGGCGGTGCAGCGGCGCGTGGCGCGGTTGCGCAACGCGGGCGTGATTACCGGGGAATGCGTGGTGCTCGACGCCAGGGCCGCCGGCAGTCCGGTCACCGTCATCGTTGAACTGATGCTGGAACGCGAACGCTCGACACTGATCGAGGGGCTGAAACGCTGGCTGGTCGCGGCGGAAGAAGTGCAGTCGGCGTGGGGCGTCACCGGCGAGACCGATTTCGTGCTCGTCGTCACCGCCGCCGATCTCGAATCCTACGAGCGTTTCGCGCGCAAGATGATGGACGAGAACGAAGTCATTCGCGAATTCCGCACCAGTATCGCGCTCAACAGACTGAAACACTCGTTGTTCGTGCCGATGCGCGACAGTTCCGGAGACTGACCGGCCGCGCGTTCAGCATACCGGTCGGGTCGCGGCGATTCCGGTTGGGATCCGACGCGGCAGGGTTGCGCCTGCACAACGCCCGTGGGCAAATGCCTGCGCGAGTCGACAATCCTCAGGAGGTACTCCGTGCAACGATTCTGGATCGTCCGGTTCTGGAATACCTTCTCGGCCACGGGTCTCCTGCTGGGGACCCTGTTCTTCGCCGCCTCGCTAACCCCGACCCTGCTGCCGCGCACCTTCCTGACGCAAGGCGTTCTCTCAGGATGCTCGCTTGCCGCCGGCTACGGCATCGGCGTGCTCGGAAGCTGGTTGTGGGATTATCTGGAACTGCCCAAGCCTGAAGCCCGCGCGCTGAGAATCGTCCAGTCCGTGGCGATCGGCATCTGCACTCTTATCGGTATCGTCTTTCTCTGGCGCACGGCCGGCTGGCAGAATTCGATCCGCGAATTGATGGAACTCGAGCCGGTCAAGACGGGACATCCTATCAAGGTCGGGCTCATCGCTCTTCTGACGTTCGTGGTGCTGATCGCGGTATCGCGGATGTTCCGGCTGACGCTGCTTCTCGTTTCCCGGAAGCTTCGGCGATTTGTGCCGAAACGTGTCTCCTACGTGCTCGCCACCGCTGTTTCGGTGGCACTGTTCTGGTCGGTTGTCGACGGGGTTCTTTTCCGGTTTGCGCTGCATATGGCGGACGCTTCGTTCAAGGGCTACGACGAACTGATCGAACCCGAGACCCAGAAGCCCGCCGATCCCGGCAAAACCGGCAGCGAGGCGTCGCTGCTCCAGTGGGACGAACTCGGCAGAGCCGGACGGGAATTCATCTCGGGGGGGCCGACAAGCGATAGCCTGAGCGCATTTTCCGGCAGGGACGCGTTCGAACCGGTGCGCGTCTATGCCGGCCTCCGCTCGGCGGACACCGCCGAGGCACGCGCAAAACTTGCGGTGCAGGAACTCGAGCGCACGGGCGGGTTCGATCGCTCGGTGCTGATCGTGATCATGCCGACGGGCACCGGCTGGATCGATCCGGCCGGCATGGACACCGTCGAATACCTGCATGGCGGCGATGTCGCCAGCGTTGCCATCCAGTATTCATACCTCACCAGCTGGCTGTCGCTGCTGGTCGAGCCCGGCTACGGCGCCGAGGCCGCGAGGGCGCTGTTTTCGGAAGTTTACGCGCACTGGACCAAACTCCCCAGGGAAAGCCGCCCGAAACTCTATTTGTACGGGTTGAGCCTCGGCGCCCTGAGTTCCGAGCAGTCGGCGGAACTGTTCGAGGTCATCGGCGATCCATATCAGGGCGCGCTCTGGAGCGGCCCCCCGTTCCCCAGCCGCATCTGGGGAGCGGTCACCGACGGCCGCAATGCCGGTTCGCCGGAATGGCTGCCGCTGTTCCGCGACGGATCCTATGTGCGGTTCACCAGCCAGAAGAACGCGCTGGCGATCCCGGGTGCGCAGTGGGGCCCGATGCGGGTCGTCTACCTGCAATATGCCAGCGATCCGGTCACCTTCTTCGACTACCACTCCCTCTACCGGCAGCCGGACTGGATGATCGAACCGCGCGGCCCCGACGTCTCATCGGAGCTGCGCTGGTATCCCGTCGTGACGCTGTTGCAGCTTACACTCGACATGGCGATGGCGACGACCGCTCCCATGGGATACGGGCACGTCTATGCGCCCGAACATTACATCGACGCCTGGATCGAGGTGACCGACGTCCAGGGGTGGAGCGCTGAAGACATCACGCGGTTGAAGCAGGAATTCGCCAATCGGCAATGAGGGGATTGAAGCGCCGCAGCCTATGCCGCTGGGCGCATAACCTTGATGATTGCCGCGTGTTCTTCGGCGCCGTGCCCCGCGTCGATGGCGCGCCGGAAGATCGCCGCGGCGAAGCGCGGCACCTCG
Source organism: Mesorhizobium sp. ZC-5 (assembly GCF_025753855.1). Classification (GTDB taxonomy): domain Bacteria; phylum Pseudomonadota; class Alphaproteobacteria; order Rhizobiales; family Rhizobiaceae; genus Neomesorhizobium. The sequence continues at coordinate 233,858 of NZ_JAOWPT010000006.1, read as the reverse complement.
GCGCTGATGCCAGCCTCGGCCGCGTGCTGCACCAGCCGGCCAATATCCGTCCCGGCTGTCTTCAGTGTGCTTTCGGGATTGGCGAAGCGTTCGTTGGCGATCAGATCGCCCATGTTGCGCGAATCGATACCGAGGATCGGCGCAAGGTCGCCGACCATCGATCCGAAACTTGCCACGTCGACGCCTTCCGCCTCGCAGACCAACGCACCTTGGCAGAAGCCGACCCAGTGCATCGCCAGATATGACAAGAGCGCTGTAAACAGCACCGATGAACGGCCAATTTCGACTCCCATATAGGTCAGGTTGCCGGCAAGGGTCCGCAGCAACTTTTCGTTTCTCCTGAACGTGGTTTCATCGCCGGAAACCAGGATGGTGGTCCCAGCCTCGCCAATCTGGCGCGGCCAAGCGACGATGCCGCCATCGAGGTAGGCGGCGCCCAGTTTCGTGACCCAGCCATCAAGATCGCGCGCTTCCTTGGGCGTGCCGGTGCTCAGCTGGACGATCGTCCGTCCTGCCAATGCATCGGCCATGCCTTCGCTCTGCAATATTGCCCGCGTCGCGGGATAGTCGGAGACGCAAATGACGATGATCGGGCTGGCTGCCACCGCGGCGGCGGCACCCTCGGCGGGCAAGGCGCCGGCCAGGATCAACCGCTCGGCCTTGCCGCCGCTGCGGTTCCACACCGTCGTCCGGTGTCCGCCGCGCACAAACGCCGCAGCGAGCGCCGATCCCATTTCTCCAAGGCCGATGACAGTCACGTCGCTCATATCTATATGCTCCTGATCCGCGCCAGCCGGCGCTGCTGCATCTCAGCCACTTAGGAGAAATAGGTGAGTTTTTTCAAGTAGTTACAATTTTGTAAGCACTAACTTCAAAGTAAGTGGGAGAGAACCCGGTGAAAGCTCAACAACCTCATACCTGCGGTTTCGGCTCGGCGCTGGACGTCATCGGCGGCAAGTGGAAATCGGCGATCCTGTGGGCGCTGCAGGGACAGCCGACCCGTTTCGGTGCTCTGAAGCGGCAGCTTCCCGGCATCAGTGAAAAGGTCCTGTTCGAACAACTGCGCGAAATGGAAACCGCCGGCATCATCCGCAGGCAAGTCTTCGATCAGGTTCCACCGCGCGTGGAATATTCGGTCACCGAGGCCGGCGTCTCGCTCAACGACGCCGTGCACGCGCTGGCGGAGTGGGGCGTGAAACATGTCGTTGCGCCGCGCCAGCTGATGGCTGACGCAACGCAGTAGTAGTCGGGGCGCTGGTGGAAGCGGCCGTTGCTCAAGCGCGCGTCAGCCAGGCGCTGACCGGTTCGATGGCGCGACCGGCAAGCCGGGCGGCGTGGTCCGAGACGCCGGCGTATTCGCCGGCTTCGGCCGCCCTGCGGGCGCCGAGAAGCGCCTCCACAAGGAAAGGCGGCAGGCCATATGATGCGAGCGTGCTAACGTAGGCTTCGCTGCTCGTCTCCACCGCTTCGACCGGGATGCCCCATGCCTTGCCGAGAATTTGCGCGACGTCGATCGGGCTCAATGCTTCCGGTCCGGTCAAGTCATATGTCCTGCCGGCATGGCCGTCGGTCGTGAGTACTGCCGCGGTTGCCGCGGCGAGGTCGGCTCGTGTGATGTGCGCGGTCTTTCCGGCGATGCCGGGCATGGCCAGCTTGCCGGTCGCCCTGGCGCCCGTCAGCGGCAGGTTTTCCGCATACATGTTGTTGCGCAGGATCGTATAGGGCAGCCCCGAAGCCTTGATGTAGGCCTCGCTGTCGGCATGGATCGCGGCGAAGGGAAACAGGCTTTCCGGCGAGGCGTTGATGACGCTGGTGTAGACGATGCGGCCAACCCTGGCGGTCCGCGCAGCGTCGATTGCCGCGCGGTGCTGGCGGATGCGCTCCTCGTTCGCGGTGTCGCCGGAAATGACGAGCACCGTGTCGGCGCCCTTGAATGCCTGCTCCAACGTTTCCGGCCGATCGAAATCGGCTGCCGCCGTGTTGAAGCCCCTTGCGGCAAGGTCGGCGATCTTGCCCGGGTCGCGGCTGGCGAGGGTGACGCTGGAAGGTGCAACGCGCTCGGCCAATGCGGCTGCGATAGCGCGGCCGAGCTGGCCGCCTGAACCTGTGACGACGATCATGGAATCTCCTTTGGTTCCTTTTAAGAACCGACTTCCGTTTTAGTACCGGCCTGATGTAGGATGACCATGCGAGATGGCACAAGAAGGGTTTTTCCCGTCACTCGGTTACTTCGCGATAACCGGAACGGGACCGAGGAAGGCACAGGCGATGACGCAAAGACGGCTGGTCGAAGGGGTGATGGAAAACTGCCCCATCCGGGACATTCTCGACAGGATCGGCGACCGCTGGACCTTGCTGACCCTGTGGGTGCTCGCCGACGGCACCTTCCGTTTCACCGCGATAAAGCGGGAAATCCCCGATATCTCCCAGCGCATGCTGGCGCAGACACTGCGCCGGCTGGAACAGGACGGTTTCGTTTCGCGCAAGGTGTTTCCAACCGTGCCGCCGCGTGTCGAATATGCGCTGACGGCGCTCGGCCGTTCCTTCCTCGCCCAACTCGAGGGCCTGGTGAACTGGGCGGACGAGAACCACGACGCCGTTCGCGCCGCGCGGCAGGCCTATGTGCCGCCCGCTGCCGAAGCCGTGCCGTGGCCGGAGAGGCGGGTGGCGTAGCTCCATAAGACCGATGTGCGGTAGACGGCGCGGCCCCTGCCCTCTATGTCAGGGCCGAAACCGCGATGAGGCGAAGAAAGCATGGGCCAGCTGAATGCCGGGATCGTCCCGGTCACCCCGTTCCAGCAGAACTGCACGATCCTGTTCGACACGGATGACAAGACCGGCGTCGTCGTCGATCCGGGCGGCGACATCGAGCAGATCCTCAGGGTTCTGGATGAAAACAAGATAGCCGTCAGCGCCATCTGGCTGACCCATGGCCATATCGACCATGCGGGCGGCGCGATGGACCTGAAGGACCGGCTGGGCATCGAGATCGTCGGCCCGCACGAGGACGACCGTCCGCTGCTTGCCAATCTGGAAAACCAGGCGCAGCGTTTCGGCCTCACCGACCCGGTGCGCAACTGCGTACCCGACCGGTTCCTCGAAGAGGGCGACATCGTTTCGTTCGGCAGCCACACCTTCAGCGTGCTGCATTGTCCGGGCCATGCGCCCGGCCATGTCGTCTATTTCAACCCGGTGGCGAAGTTCGCCCATGTCGGCGACGTGCTGTTTCGCGGTTCGGTCGGACGCACCGACCTGCCCGGCGGCGACCACGCGGCGCTGATCCGCTCGATCAAGGAAAAATTGCTGCCGCTGGGCGACGATATCGGCTTCATCTGCGGCCACGGCCCGGGCGGCCGCTTCGGCGAGGAACGGCGCACGAACCCGTTCCTCATCTGACAAACGAAAAACCCCGCCGAAGCGGGGTTTTTCGTTTGTCTGGTCCGGCTCAGTTCGCGGTGCAGAAATGCTCGCGTCCGTCGTAGCCCATGAAGGTGCCGGTGCTCGAATCGAAGCTCCGGTAGCGGTTGTTGCAGTAGCGGAACCATTCGCGGCTCCATGGCTCGAGCGACCCGCGGCGGACGTATACCGGCTCCTCATAGGAACGGTCCACATAATAGCGACGAACCGGGCGGGGCTCGTAGTAGCCGTCATCGTAATAGACCGGTTCGCGATAGCTCGGCTGCGCGAGGGCGCCGCCGATGATGGCGCCGGCCGCAAGGCCGATCACGCCGGCCGCGACGGCATCGCCGCCGCCATGATGGTGATGACGGCGCCAGCCATCGCCTGCCTGGGCAGCGGGGATGGCGGTAAGCGTGGTTGCGCCGATCGCGGCCGCAAGCACGGCGGTCTTCAGAAATCGATTCATTTCCATCTCCTTCGCGTGGGCCCGGTTGGGATTGGACAGGCCCGAATTCATCGCCGAAAATAGGCAGCCGTGTCTGAACGCAAGCTGAACGGCCATCGTGCCCATTTGTTCCCGGCCTTCATGCCGTGAATTTGTGGCAAATCGGCGTCCAAGCCGCGAAAACCAGGGCTCTTGGCCGCGTTCCATACAAAACGGGCGGCCCTACAGGACCGCCCGTTTTACAAGTCTGTTCCTACCGGTCAGGCGGTCTTGTTCATGCTGCCCATCACCGCACCGACGATCGCGGTCAGGATCGCGCCGCCGCCGACGCCGCCCACCGCATCGCCGAGCAGGCCACCCAGCGCGCCGGCCGTTGCCGGATCGGCACCACCGCCCAGCAGACTGCCGAGGATCGCCCCGCCGCCGACACCACCAACCGCGCCGGCAAGGATCTTGGGAAGTTGGCCCATTGCCGCCGTTTTCAACGCCGCACCCACCGCTTGACCACCGATGACACCCGTAATCACCTGAACAATGATCGGAAGTAGCGCTTCCATGATGACTATTCCCTCTATAGCAACCGACCTCCCGTTGAGTCGGCGACACAATCAGACGCCGAATTAGACGAAAGTCAAATAAGCATATTCTCATGGAGAAGCTGGCCGGCGGCACGGATGCCACCAGCCAGCCCGGGAAGAGCGGATCAGTGAGCGGTGGAGCGCTCTATTCGGCGGCCACCGCATGCTTCGGCTGCACCGCGGCCGAGTAGTCGTTCATCAGTGTCTTGGCGATTTCGCCGACCTGGAAAGTATACGGTCCGACTTCCGAAACTGGCGTGACCTCGGCGGCCGTTCCAGTCAGGAAGCACTGTTCGAAACCTTCGAGTTCTTCCGGCATGATAGCCCGCTCGATGACCTCGAAACCGCGCTTTTTGGCCAGATCGATGACCGTACGGCGGGTGATGCCGTCGAGGAAGCAGTCCGGCTTGGGCGTGTGGATCTTGCCGTCCTTTACGAAGAACACATTGGCGCCGGTGGCTTCGGCGACCTGGCCGCGCCAGTCGAACATCAGCGCGTCGGCGTAACCCTTGTCCTCGGCGGCATGCTTGGACAGCGTGCAGATCATGTAGAGGCCGGCGGCCTTCGACTTCGACGGCGCGGTGCGCGGATCGGGGCGGCGATATTCGGCGATGTCGAGGCGGATGCCCTTCAGTTTCTGCGCCGGATCGAAGTAGCTCGGCCATTGCCAGATGGCGATCGCGCAGTTGATTCGGTTGTGCTGCGCCGAAACGCCCATCATTTCACTGCCGCGCCAGGCGATCGGGCGGACATAGGCATCGAGGAAACCCTGCTTCTTCAACAGTGTGCGGCAGGCATCGTCGATCTCGGCGACGCTGTAGGGAATCTTGAAGCCGAGGATGCGGGCCGATTCATGCAGCCGCTCGGTATGTTCGGTCAGCTTGAAGATTTCACCGCCATAGGCGCGTTCGCCCTCGAACACCGCGCTTGCATAATGCAGACCATGCGTCAGCACATGAACCTTGGCGTCGGCCCATTTGACGAATTCGCCATTCATCCAGATAAAGCCGTCGAGCTGGTCGAAGGGAACGGATGCCATGATTACCTCCCGCGGGGCGAGCCCGAACGTCGTTGTGTCTCATTTGCGCCCGCAGGCGATGCACGCCGACGAGCAAATTTTAGGCGGATAAAAAGGAGAAGGCAAATTAAAGGAAGTTCCGGAAAAACCGCACAACCATGCCTTTTCGTTAGCAATCCGTCGAAAAGCTTGGCAAAAATTACCATCGCCCAAAAAATATGTCAACATGACTGACATAAATTTGAAAATAGCCGGGAATTCCATGGCCGAAGCCAGCGTCGCAACCGCCAAACCGATCAAGACAGCGCTGACCGGCGACGACGGTATCGACTTCGCCATCATCGAGCTGTTCTTCTTCGCCTACCGCGACTTCACCTCCGATCCGGACCAGATCCTGGCCGATTACGAGTTCGGCCGCGCCCACCACCGCATCCTGCATTTCGTCAATCGCATGCCCGGCCTGACGGTGGCGGAACTGCTCGACGTGCTGAAGATCACCAAGCAGAGTCTTGCGCGGGTGCTGAAGCAATTGATCGACACCGGCCACATCATCCAGGTGCAGGGACCGCGCGACCGTCGCCAGCGCGAACTTTACCCGACCGCGAAAGGGCGTACACTGGCGCTCGATCTCGCTCGGCCACAGTCGCGCCGCATCCGCGAGGCACTAAGGGACGCGGGACCGGGCGACAGGGAGGCGGTTGAGCGCTTTCTGAAGGCAATGGTGAATCCCGAACTGAGGCCCCAGATCGACAATCTGCCCTGATGGAACGGGACGTGCATGGAGACCAGTGATATGACCGAGCCAGTGGCTGTGCCGGACGATGACGCACCGCATCTGCTCGTCGTCGACGACGACACCCGCATCCGCAACCTCCTGAAGCAGTTCCTGACGGAGCACGGCTTCCGCATCACCGTGGCTGGAACCGCCGACGAAGCGCGGCGCAAGCTCGCCGGGCTCGATTTCGACCTGATCGTGCTCGACGTGATGATGCCCGGCGAAAGCGGCATTGATCTCACCAAGTCGCTGCGCACCGAAAAGGACGTGCCGATCCTGATGCTGACGGCGCTGTCGGAGACCGACAGCCGCATCAACGGTCTCGAAGCCGGCGCCGACGACTATCTGCCGAAGCCGTTCGATCCGCGCGAACTCATCCTGCGGATCAACAACATCCTGCGCCGTGGCGGACCGCTCACGACACCGAAGCTCGAGCAGATCGTGTTCGGACCCTACACGTTCCAGATCGCCCGGCGCGAGCTCAAGAAGGGCGGCGAGCCGCTGAAGCTGACCGACCGCGAGCAGGAGATCCTGGCGATCTTCGCCGAGCGCGCCGGCGAGACGATCCCGCGCCACGAACTGGTCGCCGGCGAATCGGATGTCGGCGAGCGCACCATCGACGTGCAGATCAACCGGCTGCGCCGCAAGATCGAGCGCGATCCGTCGAACCCGATCTGGCTGCAGACGGTGCGCGGCATCGGCTACCGGCTGAGCGTCGAATAGCGCGATCCGTCTTGCGGCTATGACCAAAACGGGCGCCAGGCGCCCGTTTTTGCGCGTTGATGTCATTGGTGTCGCGGCCGATGCGATGATGGGCAGCATCACGCCGGCACGGCGATCATGCTGCTTTTCCTGCCTGCGCTCTACGTCGCCTAGTTCCGCATTTAAGAGCCCGAGCGGGAGCGGCGGAGCCAGCGACCGAGCAGGAATAGACCGAGCAGGGATAGTTGCCGGCGCCTGCTGGTTGACCACCACCTCCCCGCAAATAGTAGTTGCGGACGGGATGCCCGCAACTACTATCCCGGTCAGCTATTTCCCGTTCGAAGCATCCCCGTACGGCCCGGGTATTGAGCCTTCGGGTTCTGCCGCCACCAGAATTCAACTACAACTGGAATGCGCCACTTTTTAGCGAGGCGGTCTATTTCCTTCCAAGCCTCTGATGCCGACTGCCCCTGCACCGAAATGCCGAGGTTGGCGTGATACTTAAACCCTTCCTCCTCGTATTGCTCAGCCTTCGCCGGGATGTGCAGTTCGCGAACCAGTTTGTCGCCCCCTAGCCCCTTAGCTTTAAGTTGTGCGATCGTTGTCAACAGGATGGCAGACCAACGCGGACCGTGAATTGCCTTGCCATTCACGGAAGCTGAAAGCGGTTTCGTGAAAGCGAGTCCAGGCGCGGTATCAAACTCCATAGCACCGGAACTCGTCATGGTCGCATCTTCCGGCTCGTCATCGCGCTCCATACCAAGCTGTTCCATTACCTCCTGCACCATGCGGTCGATGGTTTCGCTGGGCGTTTTCGTACCGAACCAAGTCGAGATGGACTTTAGGTCGGAAAAGGTGGCGTCGTTAATCCTGACCACAGGCATCATTGGTTTCTCCGTTTTGTCTGATCGCGCGCAGGATATGTAACATATCCTGAAAGCTATTTCTAGCAGAATATGTTACATAATTCGTCCATTAACATGCTTGTGGATCAAGCGTCGGATTTTCAACACAGGCGCTCTGACTGCGCATCGTCATTGGTGTCGCAGCCGATGCGCCTATATGTTGGCGCAAGCCGGCTGTAAGAAGGGAGACGAAAACCTTCGCGGCGGGAATCGGCTGGAAAGCGCCTCGGTACGGCAACCATCCGGTTCCAGCGTTCTTGGAGAACACCCGGGTGTGGACTAGATTGTCGGACATGCTGCCGTCGTTCAGGATCGACGAGACGACCGGCACCAATTGGAAAGGAAACATGGCGGCTTCCGAGATCACGCCGGAACGAACTTTTCCGCGCACGCGCACGGCACACCTCATTGCGAAATGGCGTCTCGGCTGGGTGAAATTCTGGCGTTTCGTATCGCGTTACATGCCCAAGCGGCTCTACGCGCGCTCGCTGATCATCGTGATCGCGCCGATGATCCTGCTGCAGTCGGTGATCGCCTTTATGTTCATGGAGCGCCACTGGCAGACGGTGACCCTGCGCCTGTCGCAGGCGGTCACCCGCGACATCGCCGCGATCATCGAGATGATCGAGACTTATCCGCATGATCCCGGCTATTCCGACGTTATCCGCATCGCCCAGGACCGGCTGTCGCTGAAGATCGATATCATGCCGCCCGACCCGTTGCCCGCGCCGGGGCCGAAGCCGTTCTTTTCGATCCTCGACCAGATCCTGTCGTCGGAAATCACCAAGCAGATCAACCGGCCATTCTGGCTCGACACGGTGGGCAACTCCAACATCGTCGAGATCAGGATCCAGCTTGAAGACAAGGTGCTCCGGGTGTTTGCCCGCCGCAGCCAGGCTTATGCCTCCAACACTCACATCTTCCTGCTCTGGATGGTTGGCACCTCGCTGGTGCTGCTGATGATCGCCGTGCCATTCCTGCGCAACCAGATCCGGCCGATCATGAAGCTTGCGGAGGCTGCGGAAAGCTTCGGCAAGGGGCGGCAGATGCCACGCGATTTCCGGCCGCGCGGCGCCGAGGAAGTGCGCCGTGCCGGCGTCGCCTTCATCCAGATGCGCGAACGCATCGAGCGCCAGATCGAACAACGCACGGCGATGCTCACCGGCGTCAGCCACGATTTGAGGACCATTCTCACCCGCTTCAAGCTGCAGCTGGCGCTGGCCGGTCAGAACGAGGACACCAAGGCGCTGGATCAGGACATCGACGACATGCAGTCGATGCTGGAAGGCTATCTCGCCTTTGCCCGCGGCGAGACGAGCGAGGATGCCGGCCGCTTCGACCTGCGCGCCTTCTTCGACAAGCTGGGCGATGAGGCCAAGCTGCGCAAGCGCACCATCAAGACATCACTGACCGGCAGGCCGGAGGTTCATGTGCGGCCGAACGCCTTTTCGCGGCTCCTGTCCAATATCGTCGGCAATGCCTTCCGCTATGCGGAAAACGTCGAAGTGGATGCCGTGCACATGCGCGGCTGGCTGACGGTCACCATCGACGACGACGGCCCGGGCATCCCTGCCGAAAAACGCGAGGAGGTGTTCAAGCCGTTCTTCCGGCTCGACGAAGCCCGCAACCTCGATTCCACCGGCACCGGGCTCGGCCTCGCCATCGCCCGTGACATCGCCCGCAGCCACGGCGGCGACATCTCGCTCGAAGACAGCCCGATGGGCGGCTTGCGGGCCGTCATCAAGGTGCCGGCTTAAGCTCACGAAGCACGGACAACCGGCAAAATGAGCGGCGGACAGCCGCCGCTCATTTCCGGATGCGGTATCAGAGATTGTCGAGGTCGACGCGGGCTTTCCTGAGAATGTCGCGGGCCTTTTCGGCTTGTTCCGCAGTCAGCGTGCCGCTGCGCAGCTTGCCATGGATGGCGCGGCGCAAGGCCCGCATCTCCTCGCCGATCGCGAAGCCGCTGATTTCTTCTGAAGCCTCGTCAAGCTGGGCGTTGATCTTGTCGAGTTCGGCGCGGTTCTCCTCGAGCCAGGCGAGGCCTTCGCCGGTGATGGTGAAGAGCCGCTTGTTGCCGTTCATCGTCGAGGAGACGAGATCGGCCTCCTCCAGCATCTGCAGCATCGGATAAATGGCCCCTGGGCTCGGGCTGTAGGCACCCTGGAAGCGGGCTTCCAGCGCCTTGATGATGTCGTAGCCGTGACGCGGTTCCTCGGCGATCAGGCCGAGCACGACCAGGCGCAACGCGCCGGGATCGAACATACGCGGGCCGCGACCGCCGAAAGGTCCGCCGCGATGACGGCCGAACGGTCCGCCGCGTCCGCGCCGGCCGTGCGAAGCATCGCCGCCGTCGCGCCCCGACATCTTGCAATGACCGTGGCCGTGCCGATGCTCTTGGGCAAATCGATGGTTGAACATGAGTTTTTCCTTTCAAGGATGATGTTTCCGGTGAGACTTATCTAGTCAACGATATATCTTTTGTCAATACGATCGCTTATCAGACACTATCTCGCATCCCGAGAAACAAAAAAGGGCAGCGTCGCCGCTGCCCTTTTCACATCCAAATGGCCGCTCCCGTCAGTTGGCCGGATGCTTCTCCAGCCAGGTTTCAAGCTGCTTGATCTCGCGTTCCTGCGCTGCGACGACGTCCTCGGCGAGCTTGCGGATTTCCGGATCCTTGCCGTGCTGCAGCACGGTCTTTGCCATGTCGATCGCCGCCTGATGGTGCGGGATCATGCCGACGGCGAAGTCGACATCGGCATCGCCGGTGTATTTTTGCGCCGACATGGCCGAATGCATCTTGTCCATCGCAGCCTTGTAGGCCTGGGAAGCCGGCGCATCCGCAGCTTCCGTCGAGGACACGGCACCGGTACCGTGGCCGCTGTGGTCGGTCTGCGCCCGCACCACGGTCTCGAGAGCGAAGGTGGCGAGCAGCGCTGCGGCGATGAGTGCCAGCACGATCTTCTTCATTAAGCTCATTCTGATCTCCTGATTGGAATTGGCAGTTGGGGGCGAATGTCTAAAGCACGCCGCGCCGAATAGGATTCGGCGGCCGCGCTTCAGATTCTTTGATCTGATGCATGTCGTTATCCCGAAACCGAGGACACTTTCGGGCGACATGCATTAGAGTTTCAACGCCCGGAGCCGGAGCGCATTGGCGATCACCGACACCGAGGACAGGCTCATCGCGGCGGCGGCCAGCATCGGCGACAGCAAGGTGCCGGTGAGCGGGTAGAGCAATCCTGCGGCAACCGGCACGCCGAGCACATTGTAGAGGAAGGCGAAGAACAGGTTCTGCTTGATGTTGCCGATCGTCGCCTGGGCAAGCGTGCGGGCGCGCACGATGCCGTTGAGATCGCCCTTCACCAGTGTGATGCCGGCGCTTTCGACCGCCACGTCGGCGCCGGTGCCCATGGCGATGCCGACATCGGCGGCAGCGAGAGCGGGCGCGTCGTTGACACCGTCACCGGCCATCGCAACCTTGGCGCCCTTGGCCTGCAATTCGTCGACCAGCGCCTTCTTGCCCTCCGGCAGCACGTCGGCGCGCACCTCGTCGATGCCGAGCGTTCTCGCCACCGCCTGCGCAGTGCGGGCGTTGTCGCCCGTCGCCATGATGATCTTGAGACCGCGCTCATGCAGTGCGCGGATCGCCTCGGCCGTGGTCTGCTTGACCGGGTCGGCGACGGCGACGATGCCGGCAAGCTTGCCGCCGACCGCAACGAACATCGCCGTCTTGCCGCCGCCGCGCAACGCGTCCGCTTCTCGGGCCAAGGCGCCCGTATCGACCTTGAGATCGTCCATCATCGCCTGGTTGCCGAGCGCGACCGCCTTGCCTGAAACCGTGCCGGAAACGCCCTTGCCGGTGACGGATTCGAAGTCGCTCGCCTCCACAACCTTGACGGCGCGTTCCTCGGCACCCGCCACAATCGCTTCGGCCAGCGGATGCTCGGAGCCTTTTTCGAGCGCCGCCGCGAAGCCGAGAAGCTTGTCCTCGCCGAACCCTTCAACGGCTACCACGTCGGTCAGCTTCGGCTTGCCCTCGGTCAAGGTGCCGGTCTTGTCGACGATCAGCGTATCGACGGAGGCGAAACGCTCCAGCGCCTCGGCATCCTTGATCAGAACGCCGGCCTGGGCGCCGCGCCCGGTGGCGGTCATGATCGACATCGGCGTCGCCAACCCAAGCGCGCACGGACAGGCGATGATCAGCACAGATACCGCCGAGACGATGGCGAAGATCATCGACGGCGCCGGCCCGAACAGCGCCCAGCCGACGAAGGAGAGGATCGCCACCAGCACGACGGCCGGCACGAAATAATAGGAAACGCGGTCGGCCAGCCCCTGGATGGGCGCTCTGGAGCGCTGGGCCTTGGCCACCATCTCGACGATGCGCGACAGCATGGTGTCGGCACCGACCTTTTCCGCCCGCATGACGAGCGAGCCGTTCTTGTTGAGCGTACCGCCCGTCACGGTGTCGCCAATGTTCTTCTCGACCGGCAGCGGCTCGCCGGTAATCATCGATTCATCGACCGAGGAGCGACCTTCCGTGACCACCCCGTCAACCGGAACGCCGTCGCCGGGCCGCACGCGCAGCAAGTCGCCGGTCACCACCTCGTCCAGCGGCACATCGGTTTCGGAACCGTCCTTGCCGATGCGACGCGCGGTCTTCGGCGCCAAGTCGAGCAACGCGCGGATTGCCGAGCCGGTACGCTCGCGCGCCTTCAGTTCAAGCACCTGGCCGAGAAAGACCAGCGCGACAATGACGCTTGCTGCCTCGAAATAGACCGGCACGCTGCCACCATGGCCGCGGAACTGATGCGGGAAAAGATCGGGAAACAGCGTTGCGGCCAGGCTGTAGAGATAGGCGGCGCCGACGCCGAGCGAGATCAGCGTCCACATGTTGGGGCTGCGGTTGACGATGGACTCGTAACCGCGATGGAAGAACGGGATGGCTGCCCACAGCACCACCGGCGTTGCCAGCGCGAGTTCCAGCCAGGTCACCAGCGGCTCGCCGATCCAGTCGCGCACCGGCAGGCCCAGCATCGGCCCCATGCCGATGACCAGCAGCGGGATGGCAAGTGCCGCGCTCACCCAGAAACGGCGGGCGAAATCGACAAGCTCTGGGTTCGGCCCCTCGTCGCCGGTGGGCACGCCCATCGGCTCCAGCGCCATGCCGCACAGCGGGCACGAGCCCGGCTTGTCGCGCACGATCTCCGGATGCATCGGGCAGGTGTATTGCGTGCCTTTCGGCATCGGCTCGGGCGCCGGCCGGTCGCCGAGATACTTTTGCGGCTCCGCCTCGAACTTCGCCTTGCAGCCTGCCGAGCAGAAATAGAAGCCCTGCCCCTCATGGCGGGCGAAATGTTTCGCGCTGGCGCGGTCGACTGTCATTCCGCAGACCGGATCGGTGGCCGTAAGATATTGCTCGGGATCCTTGGCGAACTTGCCCTGGCAGGATGTGCTGCAGAAATGGAAGGTATGTCCGGCGTGCTCTGCCGTCGGCTTGCCGGCGTCGGGGTCCACCGTCATGCCGCAGACGGGGTCGCGGACCACCGTTTCGGCAACGACGACGCCTGCCGGCTTCGACGAACAGCAGGCACCATGGGCGTCATGGCCATGATGGTGGTGGCCGCCGTGCGGCTTGTGACTGCTCTCGTTCATTGCCGATTCTCGCATGCTTTTGTTCAGATGAGCCACAGGTAGGGCTTCCAGCAACTGGAAGGTCAAGGGCCATGCGCACAATTGTAATTCGAAAATTTTCGAAATTACCTTGACGGCATCCGCAAGCAAAGCGTATTCATATTTCCATGAAACTCGGAAAAGCAGCCGCTCAGCTCGAAGCGTTGGGCAACCCGACCCGCCTAGCCATCTATCGCATCCTCGTGCGCGCGGGCGACGAAGGAATTCCTGTCGGCAAGATCCAGGAAAAGCTCGACATCCCGGCGTCGACGCTGTCGCATCACTGCAAGCGCCTGATCGATGCGGGTTTGTGCACGCAGGAACGGCAAGCAACGACATTGATCTGTCGCGCCAACTATCCAGGCATGCAGGCCCTGATCGGCTATCTCGCCGATGAATGCTGCGCCGACGGCACCTGCCCTCCTGTCGCAAAGGAAGCGGTCGCCTGACCACTCTCTTTTTTGACTCATAATTCGAAATTGCTAGAAGGATCGAATCAATGAACAAAGCGATCACCCCCGATCTTCCGGTTGCAATTATCGGCGCCGGGCCGGTAGGCCTTGCAGCGGCTGCGCATCTGATCGTCCGCGGGATCGAACCGCTGATCCTGGAGCGCGGCACTTCGGTCGGCGCCACCTTGCTGGAATGGGCGCATGTCAGGGTTTTCTCGCCCTGGTCCTTCAACATCGACAAGGCTGCCCGCTCCTTGCTCGAGAAGGCGGGCTGGTCTGCGCCGGATGCGGCAGGCCTGCCGACCGGCGGCGAACTGGTCGGGGATTATCTTTCGCCGCTTGCGGCACTCCCATCCGTTGCGCCGCATTTGCGGCTTGGCGCGGAGGTTACCGCCATCACCCGCGAAGGTCTGGACAAGATCTCGTCCACGGGCCGTGAGCGGGCGGCCTTCATCGTCCGTTACCTGGACCGTGACGGTTCGGTGCACCAGGCCCGCGCTCGGGCGGTGATCGACGCTTCAGGCACATGGACGCGCCCAAATCCGATCGGTGTCGATGGTTTGCCGGTCAAGGGCGAACCGCAGGCAGCAGGCTATATTGCCTACGGCATTCCGGACGTTCTTCATGCCGAGCGCGAGACCTACGCGGGCAAGCGCGTTCTTGTCGTCGGCGGCGGCCATTCGGCGATCAACGCCGCCCTGGCCTTGCTGAGTCTGCAGGAAGCGGCCCCAGGTACGAAAGTCTTCTGGGCTCTGCGCCGCAACCGCATCGACCGGTTGTTGGGCGGAGGCCTCAACGATCAGCTGCCCGAACGCGGTGCGCTGGGTCTGGCAGCAAAAAAGGCGATCGATGAGGGCCGGCTCGAAATGCTTGCGCCATTTTCGGTGGAGCAAGTTGAACAGAAGGAGGCGTATCTGAGGGTGGCCGCGCGCCTTGACGGAGAGCCCCACGCCCTCGATGTCGACCGCATCATCGTGGCGACCGGTTTCCGTCCAGACCTTTCATTCCTTGGCGAACTGCGCGTGAGCCTCGATCCTGTCGTCGAGGCGCCGCCGGCACTGGCGCCGCTAATCGATCCAAACTTCCATTCCTGCGGCACGGTCCCGCCGCATGGGATCGCCGAACTCGTTCATCCGGAACCGGGCTTCACGATTGTCGGCTCGAAATCCTATGGCCGTGCGCCGACCTTCCTGATGGCGACCGGTTACGAGCAGGTTCGCTCCGTGGTGGCCGAATTGGCCGGGGATGCCAAGGCCGCACGTGAAGTGCAACTCGTGCTGCCGGAGACCGGCGTCTGCAGCGCCGATTATCCCACCGGCGCCGGCGCGGATTCAGCGCGGTCCGGGTGCTGCGGCGGCCCGGCTTCGGAAACGGTGGATGCCTGCTGCGTGGCGGATGCCGCAGCCAAGACGGCGGGACTGGGCGGCTGTGGCTGTGGTTCGGCAAGCCGGTCGGCCGAGAAACAGACAGTGCAATCCAAAGCGCTCGAAACGACGGAATGAGTGGACCGCCGATGCCGGCTAAGTCCGACCGCACGGCGGCTGGCCGCATCGGCATCCATTCTTTGGTTCTTGCGCCGGCTACAATCTCCGGCTGGTGAAGGGGTGGCTCCGTAACCATGGATTTTCCGCTTCACCAGAAAGCCGCCTTCATGCGCATTTCCGACCGGCACCTCGCCCTGGTTGTCTGGGGCCTCGGCGTCACCCAGATCGTCGGCTACGGCACGCTCTATTACAGCTTCAGCATTCTCGCGCCTGAAATGGCGCGCGACTTTTCGTGGTCGCTCGAATGGGTCTACGGGGCGCTGTCGGCGGCACTTCTGGCCGGCGGGCTGGTGGCGCCACTGACGGGCCACTGGATCGATCGCCAGGGCGCCGCCCACATCATGACGATAGGCTCGATCGCCGCCGCACTTTCGCTGGCGGCCTGCGCGCTGGCGCCCGAACGCATCAGCTTCTTTGTCGCTCTCCTGGTGCTGGAGGTGGCGTCGGGGCTCGTGCAATACAACGCGGCCTTCGCCCTTCTGGTCCAGATCGCACCGAACCGGGCGCAGCGGTCGATCACGCATCTGACACTGATTGCCGGCTTCGCCTCGACGCTGTTCTGGCCCTTCACAACACTGCTGCACGAACATTTGACATGGCGTTCGGTCTATCTCGCCTTCGCGGTCGTCAACATCCTGGTCTGCCTGCCGATCCACTGGCGCCTGTCCATGCTGACCCGGCAGAAGCCGACTGCCGCGGCAAAGCCGCTCGCCACCGAAGCGGCAGTCGAGCAGGCCGACGTGCCGGTGCCGCCGGAGATGCCGATCCGGGTGATCGGCAGCCTCGCGGCATCGCAGCGCCGGAAAGCCTTCGCGCTGATGGCGGCCGGCTTCACCCTGATGAGCTTCGTGCTCTCTGCCTTGCTGGTGCACATGGTGCCTATGCTAGGCGCGGTCGGCCTCGGGGCGATGGCCGTGCTGGTCGGCACCGTGTTCGGCCCGGCACAGGTGCTGGCGCGGTTCATCAACATGATCTTCGGCGCCGGCATGTCCCCGGCAAGGCTCGCCATCGTTTCGGCGGCGGCCTTGCCGCTGGCGATCGCCATTCTGCTCGCGACCGCGCCCTGGTTGGGTGGCGCAATCGTCTTCGCCCTGCTTTTCGGCGCGGGATCCGGCCTGAACAGCATCGTCCAGGGGACCTTGCCGCTGACGTTGTTCGGCAGCGATGGCTACGGCGCGCTGGTCGGGCGGATAACCGGAATACGGCTGGTGGTCGCCGCCGCGGCACCCTTCATATTCGCCTTCGTTTCAGAACAGTTCGGCGTCCACATCGCTTTGGTCGCCACCTGCGTGGTTGGAGCGGCGTCGGTATTCGCCTTCATCGCGGTGACCAGGCTGGCGGGCAGCCCACCCGTGGCCAGCTAGAACAGCCGGCCGCCATTCGGCACCGTGCGCTCGATCGCGGTGAGCACGACATCGCCGTCTTCGTCCGGCATGCCGAGCGTCAGCACTTCCGACATGAATTTGCCGATCTGGCGCGGCGGAAAATTGACCACCGCCATCACCTGCCGGCCGACCAGGGTTTCCGCCGTATAATATTTGGTGATCTGGGCCGAGGATTTTTTCATCCCGATCTCGGGCCCGAAATCTATTCTCAGCTTGAAGGCCGGCTTGCGCGCTTCGGGAAAGGCCTCGACCTCGACGATGGTGCCGGCACGGATGTCGACACGGTCGAAATCGGCAAAGGTGATTTCAGGCTTCCTTGGCCCGCCGCCAGCATTCATCGAAAGAACTCAGGCGTTGCCGAAAGTTTCGAACAAGACGCTGGACAGCGCCTCCTTGGCCGACGTGCCCGACCAGACGACGAACTGGAAGGCCTGGAAATAGCATTCGCAGGCTTCGAGAGCGCTGGAGAGCAGCACCTCGACCTGCTGACTGGTCGGCTCGGCCCCGCCAGCGAGAAGCAGCGACTGGCGGAACATAATCGCCCCCTCCTGCTCCCACAGGTCGAAATGTCCGAACAACATCTGCTCGTTGATCAGCGACAGGAGCCGCATCACCTCCAGCGTGCGGCTCTCCGGCACCTTGATGTCGAAGGCGCAGGCGAGATGCAACGCCTCGAAATCCTCCATCCAGGAGAAGGAAACCTGATAGTCGGTCCAGGTGCCGGCAACCGAGATGGAAATCTCGTCGTCACCGGTCCGTTCGAAAGACCAGTCATTGTTGTGCGCGACCTGCTCGATGACATCGACCGGATGGCAATCTCGGGCGAGTTCGATCTCAAGAAGTTCCATGAAAAATGCTTCCTGTCGTTCTGGGAACGCCACCGCACGCTCCCGGGAGGGCACACGACAACAACGAGAAAACTCAAGCGCGGGCAGGAAGGCAACACAACATCCCCATGCCGGAACCTCCGCTGCCCGGCGCATGACCCGTCCCCGAATCATGCAACAAATTCAGTGTATTGATGCGGAGTCGCGGCGCCAGCCCCTTTTTTTGCAATGCGGCATTGGGGTGTGGACAGAGCCTGTCGCAAAGATTCATGCAAGCCGGATAAGCGATTCACGCCAAAGCGTTTTTCGAATCCGGCCCTGTGGACAAGATTAACGAATTATTTTTTTGGGGAAGGCTTGGCAGCGCGTTTTGAGGTGGCTTCGGACGCCTTGGCAGCGCCCTCGCCCGAGGCCCCCGACAGTTTCGCCTCGAGTTCGGCAAGCCGCGCCTCGAGCTTCTTGTTCTCGGCACGTGCCTTCAGCGCCATGTCGCGCACCGCCTCGAACTCCTCGCGCTGCACGACGTCCATCGAATTGAGCACTTTTTCCGCCTGCGACTTGAAGGCGGTCTCGACCTCGCGGCGCACGCCCTGCGCGGCGCCGGCGGCATCGGTCATCAGCTTGGCGAATTCGTCCAGAATGCGGTTCGGTCCGGTCGTCATGGCAAACCCCGTGCGTTTATCCGGAGGTAATGGCGGAAGCCGGCGAATGCAAGGCGGAAGGATACGGGTTGAGAGACATCGCTAGGATTCCACCCATTCCGATGGAAAATCCTGTCCTGCATAAAACACGCGGACGATCTGGACGGCTTTGTCGTCCACCCTGTAGGCGACAACCACCCGCCGCTCGAAACTCAGCGTGCGAATGCCGAATGCCAGATCGTCGCGCGGCACGCCGCGCTCCGGCATCTCCGACAATTTGGCACAGTGTGCGCGAATCCTGTTGACGAAGGCAAAAGCCCGCTCGGGGCTGTCCAAAGCGATGAATTCATAAATCCGGTCCAGGTCAGAAACCGCCAATGGGCGGTAAGTGACCCTATAGACCACGATCGGAAGCCTTCATCCGGTCCTTGTGCATGCGTTCAAAGTGCTCGGAAACCTCCTCGGCGGAAAGATCCGGTCGGGGATCGTCCAGCGCCTCGCGTATCTTGATGCGCATGACTGCATTGATCGCATCTTCTTCGCGATCAAGCGCACGCAGTGCTGCCCGCATCACCTCGCTGGCCGACTCGTAGCTGCCCGACGCAAGTCGGGCGTCGAGACTGCCTTGTTGCTTGCCCAGGGTGACGGTGATCGGTTTGCTGGTACGCATCGCATTCTCCTTGGTGTATGACACTATCACGTTGTTACACTGTCATACAATTCCTTTGCCTTGACCCTGCCAAAAGCCTGCCGCATGGTCCGCGCCCAACTGATCCTGCCACCGGATTTCGCGCTTGACCGAATATTTCCTGCTGCCGCTTGCCGCGCTGCCTTTCCCGAACATTGACCCGGTCATCTTCCAGGTCGGGCCACTGAAGGTTCACTGGTACGGCGTCGGTTACGTCGTCGGCATCCTGTTTGCCTGGTGGTACGCAAAACGGCTGGTAACCAACGCCCGGCTGTGGCCGGACGGCCGGCTGCCTATGAAGGCACTCGATCTCGACGATTTTGTCATCTGGGCAGCAGTCGGTATCGTCGCAGGCGGCCGCCTCGGCTACGTGCTTTTCTACAACCTGCCCAAATACATGGCCAACCCGGTCGAAATCCTGTTTCTCCAGGACGGCGGCATGTCGTTTCATGGCGGCTTTGCCGGCACCACACTGGCGATGATCCTGTTCGCCCGCTCGCGCGGCATCAACATATGGACGCTGTTCGACGTCGTGGCGGCGGGCGTGCCGGTGGCGCTCGGTGTGGTACGCTGCACCAACTTCATCAATTCCGAATTGTGGGGACGCGTCACCGATGCGCCATGGGGCGTGGTCTTCCCGAATGGAGGGCCGTTTCCGCGTCATCCGAGCCAACTGTATGAGGCGGCACTCGAAGGCCTGGTTCTGTTTCTCGTGCTGCGCCTGCTGACGCATGGCTTCCTGAAGCTGAAACGGCCGGGCTTCATCGCCGGCGCCTTTGTCGCCGGCTACGGACTGTCCCGCATCCTGGTCGAATTCTTCCGCCAGCCGGACGAGCAGCTCGGCTATCTCGTTGGCGACTGGCTGACCATGGGCATGGTGCTGTCGGTGCCGATGGTGCTGGTCGGCGCCTGGGCCATGGTCACCGCCCGCCAGACCGCGACATCCGCCACTGCATGACCAAGCTGAAAGAGCGCATCGTCGACTTCATCGAGGCATTGGGGCCTATCACGGTTTCGGAATACATGGCGCTTTGCCTCTCCGATCCGAAGCATGGCTACTACATGACGCGCGACCCGTTCGGCCGCGTGGGCGACTTCACCACCGCCCCGGAAATCAGCCAGATGTTCGGCGAACTGATCGGCGCCTGGCTGGTCGCTGCCTGGCATGCACTGGATCGACCGCAAAAACCGCTGATCGCCGAGATCGGCCCGGGCCGCGGTACCTTGATGAAGGATATCGCCCGAACCATCGGTAAACTGGAGCCGAAATTGCGCGAAAATGCCGGTTTCAACCTGATCGAAACCAGCCAGAAGCTCGGCCGGGCGCAAGCGACGACATTGGAAGGCGCCGGCGGCCGCTTCGACTGGCGCCAAAGCATCGACGAGTTGCCGAGACAACCGCTGCTGATCGTCGGCAACGAACTGTTCGATGCGCTTCCGATACGTCAATATGTGAAGACGCCGAACGGCTGGCGTGAGCGCGTGGTCGGGCTGGACGATACCGGCAATCTGACCTTCCTTGCGGGTGCGGGCTCCGTCGATCCTTCGCTGCTTCCGCCAGGTCACGCACAAGCACTGGACGGTGCGGTTGTTGAACTCGCGCCGGCCCGCATGGCGTTGATGCAGAGCATTGCCGAACGCATTGCGCGCGATGGCGGCGCCGGGCTGTTCATCGACTATGGTTATCGAAACCCCGGCGTGGGCGATACGCTGCAGGCATTGCTGAAACATGCCTATGACGACCCGCTGGCGCATCCCGGCGAAGCCGACCTCACGGCGCATGTGGATTTTTCGGCCCTGGCCGCAGCCGCGCGACAGGCAAGCCTCGATTCGCATTTTGCGACCCAGGGCGATTTCCTCCTGGACATGGGATTGCTCGAACGCGCCGGCAGCCTGGGCGCCAAAGCCGACGAGGCAACACGACGGCGGCTTTCCGACGAAGTCGAGCGGCTGGCCGGTCCGGATCACATGGGTACGCTGTTCAAGGTTCTGGCGGTGGCGCCGAAAGGCCTGGCGTTGCCAGCCTTCCCCCAACCGGATTGACTTCGCCCCCTCGCCTGCCGCACTGTCCCGCCTCCCGAACGGGACGGGCCGCGTCGGCGAAAGCGCCTTGACGAATCCTGTCCCTGCAACGACAAGGCGGCCATGCTCGACCAGACCAAACCGGATCCAATCCGGTCCGAAATGCTTGAAAAAGCGGCCACGGCCGGCATCCGTCACGGCTTCTTTACGCGCACGGGCGGCGTTTCCGAAGGCATCTACCGCGGCCTGAACACCGGTGTCGGCTCGAATGACGATGCCGAAAAAGTCGCCGAAAACCGCCGCCGAGTCGCCGCCTGGATGGGCGTGCCGTCCGAAAATCTGCTTTCCGTCTACCAGATCCATTCGCCCGACGTCATCGTGGTGCGCGACGCTTTCGCGCCACCGCGCCCGAAGGCCGACGCGATGGTGACCGACCGGCCTGGACTGGCGATCGGCGCCTCGGCCGCGGATTGCGGCCCGGTGCTGTTCGCCGATCCCGATCATCGTGTCATCGGCGCGGCGCATGCCGGCTGGAAGGGTGCGCTGACCGGCGTCCTGGAAAACACCGTCACCGCCATGGAAGGCCTCGGCGCCAGGCGCGATCGTATCATTGCCGTGCTTGGCCCTTCGATCAGCCAGGCGAACTACGAGGTCGGCCCTGAATTCGTCGAACGTTTTGCCGCGGCGGACGCTGGCAATGACCGCTATTTCGTGCCTTCGGGCAAGCCCGGACACGCCCTGTTCGATCTCAACCTCTACACTGTCAACCGCCTCGCCAAGGCAGGCGTGCAGGCCAGCCAACTCGGCCGTTGCACCTATGCCGAGGAAGATCTGTTCTATTCCTACCGCCGCGCCACCCACCGTAAGGAAGCGGATTACGGCCGGCTGATTTCCGCGATTGCCCTGGAGGATTCCTGAAATGGCGCTGCACTTCGAACGCACCGAATATGACGCGCGCCGCGACCGGCTGGTCATCGAGATGGCAGAAAAGAAACTCGACGCGGTCCTGCTTTTCGCGCAGGAGAGCATGTACTGGCTAACCGGCTACGACACATTCGGCTTCTGTTTCTTCCAGTGCCTCGTGGTGAAGGCCGACGGCTCGATGGTGCTGCTGACCCGCTCCGCCGACCTGCGCCAGGCCCGCCATACATCGACGATCGACAACATCGTCTTGTGGACGGATCGCGACGGCGCCAACCCGGCGCTCGACCTGCGCAATTTGCTCAACGACCTCGACCTGCTCGGCGCGCGCATCGGCATCGAATACGACACGCACGGGCTGACCGCCTACAATGGCCGCCGGGTCGACGAACAGATGCAGACCTTCGGCCAGATCGCCGATGCTTCGGGCATCGTTTCGCGGCTGCGCCTGTTCAAGAGCCCGGCCGAAATCAAGAAGGCCGAAAGGGCGGCAGCCCTTGCCGACGACGCTCTCGACGCGGCGCTGAAGCTGATCAAGCAGGGCGCCGACGAAGGCGTCATCCTGGCTGCCATGCAGGGCGCCATATTCGCCGGCGGCGGCGACTATCCGGCCAACGAATTCATTATCGGCTCCGGTGCCGACGCGCTGCTCTGCCGCTATAAGGCCGGCCGCAGGAAGCTCAACAAGAACGACCAGCTGACGCTCGAATGGGCCGGCGTCTTCCACCACTACCATGCCGCGATGATGCGCACGGTGCTGACCGGAAAGGTATCGAAACGGCATCAGGAACTGTTCGACGCCGCGCAGGCCGCCCTCCTCGCCGTCGAGAAGGCGATGACCCCCGGCAACACGTTCGGCGACGTCTTCGACGCGCATGCGCGCATCATGGAAGCGCACGGACTGACCAAGCACAGGCTGAACGCCTGCGGCTATTCGCTCGGCGCCCGCTTCACGCCGTCCTGGATGGACATGCCGATGTTCTATCAAGGCAATCCCGAGGCGATCGCCCCGGACATGACGCTGTTTGCCCACATGATCATCATGGACTCCGAGACCGAGACCGCGATGACGCTGGGGCGCACCTACCTGACCACCGATTCGCAGCCGAAGCCGCTGTCGCGCCATGATCTCGACTTGATCGTGAAGTGAGTCCATCTTGCAAGGGATGCGGCCGCCGGCGAGTGTGCGTTTGGAGTTCCACTGAATGAAGCGATCGGCTGCTACCGGCTTGTCCCTGTTTTTTGCCGCATCGGCGCTTGCCGCGTGCACGAGCACGGAGGCGCTCGATCCCTCGGCGATCACCCCGCCCCAGCAGACGACCTCGACCAGTCCGGCAACGACGGCGACCGCTTCCATCACCGATCCCACCGCAACCCAGGGCACCACGGCGGCGCCTGCGGCCGGACAGGTGGCCGCGATCAATTCAAACGCCCGGGTCCAGATCGCACCGATCGTCGGCGCCAGCGTCGAGGCAGCCGGTCCGCTCAGCGAGCGCATTTCGGCGAAGGCCAAGGAACGCGGCATCAAGCTGGCAGGCGGCGACGGGTCGGCGACGCTGGTGCTGAAAGGTTATTTTTCGGCGATCACCGAGGCCAAGGAAACGACCGTCATCTACGTCTGGGACGTGCTCGACCCCGCCGGCAATCGGCTGCATCGCATCCAGGGCCAGCAGAAGACGCCTGCTGCCAACGCCGAAGGCTGGGCCTCGGTTTCCACCCCGACCATGCAGGGAATCGCCGACCAGACCGTCGATCAACTGGCGGCGTGGCTGGCGGCAAGGACCGGTTAAGTCTCGTTGCGGGAGTCACTCCAACGCAACATCAACCGTTTTTGACGATGCAACCGAGGATTCGAGCCATCGGCGCTTGCAATAGCGGCCAAGGGCGCTAAAAGCCCCGTCATATCCGGGTCTGGGCATTCGCCAGGAACACTGAATGAAACTTTTCGCGGGCAATTCCAATCGGGTGCTGGCCGAAGGCGTCGCACGCTATCTCAACGTCCCGCTTGGAAAGGCCAGTGTCAGGCGCTTCGCCGACCAGGAGATTTTCGTCGAGATCCAGGAAAATGTGCGCGGCGAGGATGTCTTCATCCTGCAGTCGACGTCGTTTCCGACCAACGACCACCTGATGGAACTGCTGATCATGATCGATGCGTTCATGCGCTCCTCGGCGCGGCGCATCACGGCGGTCATCCCCTATTTCGGCTATGCCCGGCAGGATCGCCGTGCCTCCGGCCGCACGCCGATCTCAGCAAAGCTTGTCGCCAACATGATCACCCGCGCCGGCGTCAACCGCGTGCTGACGCTCGACCTCCACGCCGGCCAGATCCAGGGTTTCTTCGATATCCCCACCGACAATCTGTTCTCGGTGCCGGTGATGGCCCGCGACGTCAAGGCCAAGTACAAGCAGCTCGCCAACGTCATGGTGGTATCGCCGGACGTCGGTGGCGTGGTGCGCGCCCGCGCGCTGGCCAAGCGCCTCGACGCGCAGTTGGCCATCGTCGACAAGCGCCGCGAGCGCCCCGGTGAATCCGAAGTCATGAACGTCATCGGCGACGTCAAGGGCAAGGACTGCCTCCTGATCGACGATATCGTCGATTCGGGCGGCACGCTTTGCAACGCCGCCGACGCGCTGCTTGCCAACGGCGCCACCAGCGTCACCGCCTACATCACCCACGGCGTTCTTTCGGGCGGCGCGGTTGCCCGCATCGCCGGCTCCAAGCTGCAGGAACTGGTCATCACCGATTCGATCCAGCCTTCGCAGGGCGTGGTCGACGCGCCCAATATCCGCGTCGTCTCCATCGCCGATCTGATCGGCGAGGCAATTTCGCGCACCGCTACCGAGGAATCGGTGTCGAGCCTGTTCGACTAAAGCGCGTTGCGCCGAACAGGATTCGGCGGCCGCGCATCAGATTCCTTGATTTGATTCATGTCGTTATCCCGAAACCGAGGACATTTTCGGGCGACATGCATTGGCTTCAGGAATCTGTTCGGCGGGCAAAATGTTCGTAGGTGATCTGCCAAGGGTCGCTCTCGGAAAATCTTTCCTCGCCGATCCAATGGAAGCTGTCGGCGGTGATCTCGGTGAAACGCCATCGCGTTTTCAGGCCGCGCGAGTCATCGCCGATCTGGACGATGTCCTTGCCCTCGGCCCGCCCGATCTGGCGCGAGTAGTCCTGGTTGAGCGGGTCGCTCCAGATGATGTGCCAGCCGCCGATCGCAGGATCGAAGACACGCAAAGTCGTGCCATACATAGTGGACGGCTCGGGACGCTTGGGCCTGATCCAGAGGTCCTGAATCGCGCGGCCTTCGAGCACCCAGCCGAAATGGATTTCTCCAGTCGATTTCTGGATTGTGCCGTCGTCGAGGTGGTGGACCGTGTCCATTTCCCAGCTTCCGATCAGCCATCCATACAGGTCCATGTCTTTCGCCCGGTCGGCAGAGGGACCTTCGGATCCGAGCGCGGTGAGAAACGGAGAAATCGTCATCGTCATGGTCGCAAGGCCTTTCGTTGCGAGACACCGCCGTAGAGCAGTGTCGCACAATGTTCCTGACAGCTTCCCGTCAGGACGTGCCACCGCAACACTTGGTGGTGGTACGCCATATCGGAATCGATCGGCGGGCCAATGATTGCCCCTGACCAGTAGCTCTGAATCAACCGGCCAAACGCAAGTCACCCTTTGTACACGAAGCTGATCAGAACACCGTCAACCACCACGCCATACCCGCCAACGCGGCAACGACCAGCACCGCGATCATGTTTGCATTGTAGCGGATCAGCGCGACGCCCGCCGCGATGGCAATCAGCGCCGATGCGCCATCGAAGCTCGCCCAATCCGGCACCGGCAGAAGAAATGGCCCGAACGCCAGTTCGCCAACGGTAGCGAAAAGCACGTGCAGGGCGAACCAGACGGCGAGATTGGCGATGATGCCGACCACCGCAGCCGTCACGGCCGACAACGCGCTCGCCAGCCAGCGCACGTTGCGCACCGTTTCAACATACGGCGCGCCGACGAATATCCATAGGAAGCACGGTACGAAGGTGAACCACAGCGTGACCGCCGCGCCGGCGATGCCGCCGATTAGCGGTTCGAGGCCGGAGAGGCGCGCGCCACCGAGAAAACCGACGAAAACCAGCACCAAAATGAGCGGGCCTGGCGTCGTCTCGGCAAGACCAAGCCCCGTCAGCATCTCGTCGGGTTTCAGCCAGCCATACACCTCGACGGCCTGCTGCGCGACATAGGCAAGCACGGCATAGGCACCGCCGAACGTCACCGCCGCCATCTTCGAGAAGAAATTCGCCTCGGTCGCGAAAACATTGCCGTTGCCGAGCGCGGCATGCAGCAGCAACAGCGGCAGAAACCAGATCGCCAGCCACACGGCGAGCGTGGAGAAGAAGCGTCGCGCGTTGGGCTTCGTCCATTCGGGCATTTCGTAAGTGGGTTCGGGGCGAAGCTCAGGTCCGCTAGCGGTTGTCGAATAACCCGAAAGGTGGAGCAAGGCGCCGCAGAGCGCGGCGACCGCGATGATCAATGGAAACGGCAGTTTCAGGAACGCGATCGCAATGAAAGCTGCGATCGCCAGCGCCACCATGAAACCGCCTCTGAGCGCTCGCTTCGAAACCTTGATCAGCGCTTCGAGCACCACGGCAAGCACCGCCGCCTTCAGCCCGAACAGCAGGCCCTGGACCAGTTCCATATGCCCGACCGTCATGTAGATCGCCGACAACGCGGTGATGACGACGGCACCCGGCAGCACGAAAAGCAGGCCGGCGACGAGCCCGCCCCTGACACCGTGCAGCAGCCAGCCGGCATAGGTGGCGAGTTGCATCGCCTCCGGACCGGGCAAAAGCATGCAGTAGTTCAGCGCATGCAGGAACCGAGGCTCGTCGAGCCAGCGTTTTTCGTCGACAAGTATACGGTGCATCAATGCGATCTGCCCCGCCGGACCGCCGAAGGACAACAGGCCGATCTTCGCGAAGACACGCGTGGCCTCGGCGAAGCTCGGCGTTGCGCGAGATGCCGTGGGAACATTCGCGGCGGCGTCTTCGGTGCTGGTCATCGTCATGCCGCCCTGGCCGGCCAGTTGTGCGTTTCCGCAGTGGCATACCGGCACCAACCGTAAAGCGCATCGTAGATGACCATGCCCTTTTCCAATTGCGTCGGATCATCCTCCTCGATTGCCGAAAGCCCGAGCGAGATGGCAAGCAGCCCCGCCGCCTGCGGCTCGAGATCCAAACGTGCCGTGTCAGCGCCGCGGACGATGTTGGCCAGATGCAAAAGCGCGGGATCGGTGAGACCGAACTCCGAAATCAGCGTATCGAACGTGCAGGTCTCGCCGCGATGCGAATAGAACACATCCTTGATATCGTAAGCGATCCAGCCGGTTTCGTCGGCAATGTCCTTCACCCATTCGGCGGCGACGAAATGGAATACCGCTAGCGGATCGATAAAACGGCGGATGAGCCACGGACAGGCGATCCGGTCGATCTTCGGCCGTTCCCGCGTCACCCAGACACTGGGTCTCGGGAGACCTGTTTCAAGGCCAGACGCCTCGCAGATGACCGTCGGCCCTCCAGCGGCCACCCAGGCTTCGATGCCGCCGTCGAGCATCGCGACATCGCAGCCTGCCGCGGCGAGATACGACGCGGCGATTTCGCTGACATTGTGGCCATGGGTGCAATAGACGACCACCGGCTGGCCTTCCGGCAACTGCGGCAGCCACTCGACCGTCTTCATATGGTCGCGCCAGATCGCGCCCGCGATGCGAACCGGCGACGACGAGAGAGCTGCCGCCCGTCGCACATCGACGAGCAGCGGGCATCGGCTGGTGCCGACAAGCGGAATGAGTTGTTCGGGCAAAAGTCTTCGAGGCATGGTTTTCCTCCGCATACATTTCGCGAAGGCGGAACTTGGGCAAAGCCTCACGGGGAGTCCACCATGCCCCCGACGAAAACATCATAGGCAGTTCGCCTGAGGCGATCAACGGAAATCGCTGGAAAACCAGCGGCGAAGGATGCCCGGTGATGGAAACGGCTCTGGCTTGAGGCAAATCGGCAGGGCAGCTATTCGCGGTCGCGGCTTGCCGCCTCGGCTTTTGCGCTTTAGGGATGGCCCGAATGAGGGCTGGCGCGGCAAATGCCGCATTGCCGGCTCATTCTCCCGTTGAAAGCCGAACGATGAACGACTTCGAAAAAATGGCGCCGGCGCTCGCCGCCGCATTGGCCGCCCGTGGTTACGAGACGCTGACGCCGGTCCAGCAGGCGATGCTGACGGCGAATGCCGACGGCGCCGACCTGCTCGTTTCCGCTCAGACCGGCTCCGGCAAGACC
The DNA here is from genome assembly GCF_025753855.1 of Mesorhizobium sp. ZC-5. Taxonomy (GTDB): domain Bacteria; phylum Pseudomonadota; class Alphaproteobacteria; order Rhizobiales; family Rhizobiaceae; genus Neomesorhizobium. Next base: position 205,547 of record NZ_JAOWPT010000006.1, on the reverse strand, counting down.
GTTGCGTTCGGCATCGCGATCGCGCCGACATTGCTGCGTGGCGAGGCAGATCTCGGCGCCGCCGGCCTGCCGCTGGCGCTGGTGATCGCACCGACGCGCGAACTGGCGCTGCAGGTGCGGCGCGAACTGGAATGGCTCTACGCGGGCGCCGGCGCGCGCATCGGCTCCTGTGTCGGCGGCATGGACATGCGCAAGGAGCGCCGGGCGCTCGAACAGGGCGCCCACATCGTCGTCGGCACGCCGGGCCGGCTGCGCGACCACATCACGCGCGGCTCGCTCGATATTTCGGAACTGCGCGCCGTGGTGCTGGACGAGGCCGACGAGATGCTCGATCTCGGCTTTCGCGAGGATCTGGAGTTCATCCTGGCCGCCGCCCCCGCCGAACGGCGCACGCTGATGTTTTCGGCCACCGTGCCGAAACCGATCGCCCAGTTGGCAAAACGCTTCCAGCGCGACGCCGTGCGCATCACCGCGACCAGCGAGGGTGAGCAACATGGCGACATCGAATACCAGTTGGTGCTGGTGGCGCCGCCGGACCGCGAGAACGCCATCATCAACACGCTGCTCTATGTCGACGCGCAGAACACCATCGTTTTCTGCCACACGCGCGAGGCGGTGAAGCACCTGGCGAGCCGGTTGGCCAACCGCGGCTTCGCCGTCGTGGCGCTGTCGGGCGAATTGAGCCAGGCCGAACGCACCAACGCGCTGCAATCGATGCGCGATGGGCGGGCGCGGGTGTGCGTGGCGACCGACGTCGCGGCGCGCGGCATCGACCTGCCCAATCTCGACCTCGTCATCCATGCCGACATGCCGACCAACCCGGATACGCTGCTACACCGCAGCGGCCGTACTGGCCGCGCCGGTCGCAAGGGCACCTGCGCGCTGATCGTGCCGCATCACAGGCGGGGCGCCGCGGCGCGCGTGCTGAAGCTGGCCAAGCTCGAGGCAACCACCATAGCGGCGCCGACCAGCGCCGACATCGAGGCACGCAACCGGCAGCGCATCCTCGAAGACCCGGCATTGTCGGAAGCGCCGAATGAGGAAGAACTGGCCTTCGTGCGCGAACTGATGGCGGCGCATGGTCCAGAGCAGATCGCCGCGGCCTATCTGCGCCAGCAAATGGCATTGCGTCCCGCGCCGGAAGAACTGGCCGACACGCCGTTGCAGGCGTTCACCCCGCGCGACCGCAATCCCGGCAATTTCGAACGCGACGAACGGCCGTCGGAGCGTTTCGAAAACGGCGTCTGGTTCCGCGTCTCGGTCGGCCGCAAGCACCGCGCCGAACCGCGCTGGCTGTTGCCGATGATCTGCAAGGCCGGGCACATCACCAAGCGCGAGGTCGGCGCCATCAAGATCCTCGAAGCTGAATCGCTGGTCGAGATCATCACCGAGAAGGCGGAGGCCTTCGCGGCGGCGATCAGAAAGGGCGGCGTGATCGAAAAGGGCGTCGCTATCACGCGGGTCGATGGAGCACCGCCCGCCGACGAACCGGCCCGCACCGGTTGGAATGCCGCCAAGAAGGGCAAATTCAAGCCCAAGGCGGCAAGGCCGGCTGAAGCACCTGGCGACGGAGCGAAGAAGATAAAGACCAAGCCGCGCTGGAAGAAGGGCAAGCGCCCGTAAGCGAAGCGGCTGCTTGACCACCGGTCGTCGGCGGCGCTAGGCTGACGATGCTTCCGCAGGGCGCATCGGCTTTGGCCGGAGGGGCATTGCCCACCTGCGTTACGTCAACCCAAATGCGCCCATGCCGACCCTCGAACACCTGAAGAAGCAAGCCAAGCTCCATCTGCGATGGCATCGCGAACGGTATTACCCGGTCGCGGCCGCCATCAGGCAGTTGTTGCCGCGCTACGGCCACCTGACCGATGGACAGGTGCTGGAGGCGAGCTTCAAACTGAGCGATGCTCAGGAGCTTGTCGCGAGAAAGGCGGGTTTCGAAAGCTGGCAGGCGCTGAAGAAGGACCTGCGGACCATGACCGAACAAACCGACAGAACAGTTTCCAAACCGCTGCTCGCGCTCGCCGAGCCACAGCTTTTCGTCTCGGACATCGAGGCATCCTGCGTCTTCTATGCGGAAAAGCTCGGCTTTGAGGTTGGCTTCATCTATGGCGAGCCACCCTTCTACGCACAGGTCAGGCGCGATGGCGCAAGACTGAACCTTCGCCACGTCGACCGGCCGGTGTTCGACGCGGAATTGCGGGCCAAGGACGATTTGCTGTCCACGACCATCATTGTCGAGGAGATCAAGGCGCTGTTCCTGGAGTATCAGGAGCGCGGCATCACCTTCCATCAGGCCTTGCGCACGGAGCCCTGGGGAGCGCGTACGTTTATCGTCGCCGACCCGGACGGCAATCTGATCGCCTTTGCCGGCGAAAACACTTAGGCCGGCGCGGGCCGCGTTTTCGCTGCCCAACGTGCGCTGCCGGCCAATCTTGCGCTTGGCCCCTGCTTCCGCTATAGAGCCGCCACCCGCGTAGACACCCTTGGAGGCAACGCGGATGAGGGCCGCGAAATTCGCGGCTTTCGACATTTTCGGCACCCGCTCCGGCGGTAACGGAAATGCTCCAGACAACGCGAAAGGAAATGCCATGAGCCACGATACGTACGAGCTCAAGGCCGAAGCGCGCGAACAGGTCGGTAAGGGGTCCGCCCGTGAAGTTCGCCGCAACGGTAAAGTGCCTGCAGTCATCTATGGCGACAAACAGCCTCCCCTGGCAATCGCCCTGTCCTACAAGGACATCTACTACAAGATCCACGGCGGCGGTTTTCTGACCACCATCGCGACGATCGACGTCGGCGGCAAGAAGGTCCAGGTCCTGCCGAAGGACTACCAGCTTGACCCGGTCAAGGACGTCCCGATGCATGTCGACTTCCTGCGTGTCGGCAAGGACACCGAGGTCAATGTCGACGTGCCGGTGCACTTCGCCAATGAGGAAAAGTCGCCCGGCCTCAAGCGCGGCGGCGTTCTCAACATCGTTCGCCACGAGGTCGAGTTCCACTGCCCGGCCAATGCGATCCCGGAATTCATCACGGTCGACCTCACCGGGACGGATATCGGCGACTCGATCCACATCTCGGCGGTTAAGCTGCCGGCCGGCGTGAAGCCGGTGATTTCGGACCGCGACTTCACCATCGCGACGATCGCCGGCTCTTCGGCGATGAAGCCGGAAGTCGAGGAGACGACCGAGGCTGCCGAGGAGACCGAGGAAGAGGAAAAGACCGAGGAGTAATCCCCGGTCCGCCTGGAGTGTTGCCCAATGCTGCTTTTCGCAGGTCTCGGCAATCCGGGCACGAAATATGCCAATAACCGGCACAATGTCGGCTTCATGGCGGCGGATGCAATCGCCCGCCGCCATGATTTTTCGCCCTGGTCGAAGAAATTCCAGGGCCTGATCGCCGAAGGAACAATCGGCGGCGAAAAGACCATCATCATCAAGCCGCAGACCTTCATGAACCTGTCCGGCCAATCGGTCGGCGAAGCGCTGCGCTTCTACAAGCTCGAACCGTCCGACGTGACCGTCTTCTACGACGAGATCGAACTTCCCGCCGGCAAGGTCAGGGTCAAGACCGGTGGCGGCGCCGCTGGTCACAACGGTATCCGCTCGCTGGATCAGCATCTCGGCAAGGATTATCGCCGCGTGCGCATCGGTGTCGGCCACCCGGGCCGGGACATGGTGCACGGCCATGTGCTTGGCGATTTCGCCAAGGCGGACCGCGAATGGTTGGACGTGCTCCTGGACAGCATCGCCGACAATGCCGGCATGGTCGCCAAGGGCGACGAAAACGGCTTCATGAACAAGATCACGCTGACCTTGCGTGAAAAATTGCAGCCGACCGGCGAGGACGACCGTCCGCCGCCGAAAGCCCCCAAGGCTGCCAAACAGCAGAGCCATATCCGCCAGGCACGGCCACAGCAGACCGCGGCCAAAGTGCCGGAAACCGGCCCAATGGCCGCAATGCTGAAGAAGTTGCTCGGCAAGGATTGAACGGAACGCTGGATATGTGGAAAGGCTTGACGATCATCGACCCTTTCGCCCATAGCCCTGAGCAAATTCTCGTTCTCCGATAGGACTTAAACAATATGGGTTTCAAATGCGGCATCGTTGGGCTGCCCAACGTTGGCAAGTCGACGCTTTTCAATGCACTGACGCGCACCGCCGCCGCGCAGGCGGCCAACTATCCGTTCTGCACCATCGAGCCGAACACCGGCGAGGTAGCGGTGCCTGACCCGCGACTCGAGAAGATCGCGGCGATAGCCAAATCGAAGGAAATAATCCCCACCCGCATCTCCTTCGTCGATATCGCGGGCCTGGTGCGCGGCGCTTCCAAGGGTGAAGGCCTGGGCAACCAGTTCCTTGCCAACATACGCGAGGTCGACGCCATCGTGCATGTGCTGCGCTGCTTCGAGGATGACGATATCACCCATGTCGAGGGTCGCATCGATCCCGTCGCCGACGCCGAGACGGTCGAAACCGAGCTGATGCTTGCCGACCTCGAAAGCCTCGAGCGCCGCATCGTGCAGATCAGGAAGCGTGCTTCCGGCAAGGACAAGGAGGCCACCACCGTCCTGCCGATGATGGAAAAAGCGCTGGCGCTGCTGCAGGAAGGCAAGCCGGCGCGCGTGCTCCTGAAAGGCATTGCCGCGGAAGACCTCGCCATCCTGCAGGGTCTCAACCTTTTGACCTCGCATCCGGTGCTCTACGTCTGCAACGTCGCCGAGGCCGACGCCGCCACCGGCAACGAGCACACCAGGGCGGTCGAGAAGATGGCCGAGGCTCAGGGCGCCGGCACGGTGGTGATATCAGCCGCCATCGAAGCCGAAGTGGCGCAGTTGCCCGACGACGAGGAACTCGAGTTCCTCGCCTCAATGGGGCTCGAGGAGCCCGGCCTCGACAAGCTGATCCGTGCCGGCTACGAGCTCCTGCACCTCATCACCTATTTCACCGCCGGCCCCAAGGAAACCCGCGCCTGGACGATCGAGCGCGGCACCAAGGCGCCGCAGGCCGCCGGCGTCATCCATACCGACTTCGAGCGCGGCTTCATTCGCGCCCAGACGATCGCATACAACGACTTCGTCACGTTGGGCGGTGAAGTGGCGGCAAAGGAAGCCGGCAAGGCGCGGGACGAAGGCAAGGAATATGTTGTTCAGGACGGCGACGTGATGCTGTTCAAGTTCAACACCTGACAAGCTTGGTGCGCGACGGAATCCGCTTTCAGGTCCGCTTCTGCCCGCCGTTTCACTGTCCAGCTGGGTCAAGGCCGGCGCCCTCGCCCCGGCTTGACGTTGCTCATTCGCGGGTCTAAGCGCTTCGGACGCCCGGTTGCGGCCCATAGTCCGTGCCGGTCATATTCCTGCAACATGCGTCCCCGATGACGCGCCTCTTGCTCGAACAAGGGAGACCCGGCGATGATCAAAGCCTTCGTCGTGGAAAAGGACCGTCTGCGCTTCGTCGAAGACCTGCAGCAACATCGAGACCAGGTTATCTGGGCCGACCTGCTCGTCCCCACCAAGGAGGAGGAGGCTGCGGTCGAGAACTGGATCGGCGTCGGCGTTCCGACGCGCGAGGAGATGGAAGAGATCGAGATATCGAGCCGGCTCTATATAGAGGACGGCGCCTATTTCATGACCGCCACCCTGCCGGCGCACACCGACGGGGACGACCCGGTGATGTCGCCGGTGACCTTCGTGCTGGCCGGGAACCGGCTGGTAACGGTGCGGTATCACGAACCGCGTGCCTTCCAGACCTTTCCGATGCGCGCCGAGAAGGTTTCCACCGGTTGCACCAGCGGCGAAACCATCCTGATCAGCCTTCTCGAAGCCATCGTCGACCGCCTCGCCGACATCATCGAGCGTGCCGGACGCGATATCGACGAGATTTCCCACGCCATCTTCCAATCGTCCGAGACAAAAGCGACGAAGCGCGACCGCGACTTCAAGAAGATCCTTCAGCGGATCGGCCGCAAGGAGGAACTCGCCTCCAGCCTGCGCGAAAGCCTCGTCTCGCTGCAACGGCTTTCCGGCTTCCTCGGCCATGCCACCGGCACCGAGAAGACCTCCAAGGACATCCGCGCCCGCGTCAAGACATTGGCGCGGGATGTGCTGTCGCTGACCGATCACGTGACGTTCCTGTCGCAGAAAATCACCTTCCTGCTCGACGCGACGCTCGGCATGATCAACATCGAGCAGAACGGCATCATCAAGATCTTCTCGGTGGCCGCGGTGGTGTTCCTGCCGCCGACCCTGGTCGCCTCGGCCTACGGCATGAATTTCGACGTCATGCCGGAGCTGAAATGGGTGCTCGGCTATCCGTTCGCGCTGGCACTGATGCTGATCTCTGCGATCCTGCCGTTCCTGTATTTCAAGCGACGCGGCTGGCTTTGAGGAACCGGGGCTGTCTTCGCTTCGTCCTGGATCAGGCAAACTGACCTTTTGTCGCCTTGCGGGACCAGGCCCGGACGGCCATGGTGTAGTTCAAGCGTGAACAGGATTCTCCGCGATGGCCGGCAAGACATGGGCGTTTGAGGATTTCGAGGTGGGCGGCTCGATTTCGCTCGGCTCGAAACTCGTCACGGCCGAGGAGATCGTCGAATTCGCCGGCGAATTCGACGCACAGCCGATGCACATGGACGAAGCGGCCGGCAAGGCAAGCATCCTGGGCGGCCTCTCGGCGTCCGGCTGGCACACCTGCTCGATGTTCATGCGATTGATGTGCGACGGGTTTCTGCTCGATTCCACCTCGCAAGGTTCGCCGGGCCTCGATTATGTGCGCTGGAAGAAGCCGGTACTGGCGGGAGACACGCTGACCGGCAAGAGCACGATTCTTGCCAAGCGGGAATCGAAGTCGAAGCCCGGCCTCGGCTTCGTCACGGTGAAGAGCGAGTTTTCCAACCAGCGCGGCGAAACCGTGCTGGAACTCGAAAACACCGGCATGTTCCTGACCCGCCAGGCCGCAGGTGCCGCATGACCCTCGATGAATTCTTCGGCATCGGCCACAGCATCACGCTCGGCTCGCACAAATTCGAACCGGAAGCGATCAAGGCCTTCGCGAAAAAATACGATCCGCAGCCTTTCCACGTCGACGAGGAAGCGGCGAAGAAGAGCGTCTTCGGCAGGCTTTGCGCATCGGGCTGGCACACCGCCGCGACGTGGATGAAGTATAATCTGGCGACCCGCATGGAGACCGAGGGCAGGCGCTGGACAGGCCCCGGCCCGCTACCGGTATTCGGCCCCTCGCCCGGCTTCAAGAACCTGAAATGGCTAAAGCCGGTCTATGCCGGCGAGACGGTCACATTCACCCGGACCGGTGTCGCGCATCGTCCGATCGCCTCGCGCCCCGGCTGGCGGCTCTTGAGCATTCGCGCCGAGGCTTTCGATTCGACCGGCGACAAGGTGCTGGAGTTCGAGAGCGCAGTGCTGGTGCAGGTGGGCTGACGCTCCCGCCGCGTGACCATCCTTGCCATTGGTCTGGCCGCCCTATGTTAGGACGGATAGGAATCAGCGAGGAGAACTGCCATGCCTTACATCGAGGGTTTTGTCGCGGCCGTGCCGACCGCCAACAAGGAAGCCTATCGCAAGCACGCGCAGGAGGCGGGAGCCTATTTCAAGAAACTCGGCGCCACGCGCCTCGTCGAGTGCTGGGGCGACGACGTTCCCAAGGGCGTGTTGACCGACTTCTACAAAGCCACCCAGGCCAAGGATGACGAGACGCCGGTCTTCAGCTGGGTCGAGTATCCAGACAGGGCGACGCGGGACGCAGCCAACAAGAAGATGAGTGAAGACACCAGCACGGCCAACATGGAAATGCCGTTCGACGGCAAGCGCATGTTCTGGGGTGGTTTCGAGCAGATCGTCAACGAATAGCTTTTCGCCCAGCGGTTCAGCGTCGGGGATTTCCTCCCGCGCGATGTGTTGGTGCACGTGGAGTACGCTGCCAGCCGGGTTGCGCTTCACGCGGTACCCAGCAGATAGGCCAAGACGAGCAGACCGACGCAGACCGGTCCAAATATCTTCGCAGCGTCCCGCCGGGACGCGAGGATACGGATGCCCAGCACCAGGTGTCCGCCTTGCCGGCCGAACCGGCTTCCGGCCAGGGCGGGATCCGGAAGCGCCGGCTCCTCATCGCGGAAAGCCAGCCAGCGCGTTTCAATGGGTGTGCGCACCTCGTCGGGCCTGAGCAGGAACCATTCATGGTGGATGGCGATGCCGACCAGGTCTCCCATAGGGCGGAAGAACCACTCCCAACCCGATGCCGCCCGGCGAAGCGACCCGACGTGAAAATACGTCTGGTAGAAGCCCTCGGGCACCGATACGACGGTGACGTCCTCGGCCCGGACTTCGCGCTTTCCATGGCCGACGCTGAAGGCGATCGTGTCGACGCCCCGGACCACCTGCCATGGGATGAAGGCTTGCGGCACACCCCTGACCCGGTAGATGATTCCCTCTGGCAAGAGCATGAGGACGGGCCAGCCGGGAAAAAACTTACGCCAGACGAAATAGGCCGCGAAGCAGGCTGCGGCCGCGAGCAGCGGCCAGCCGAAGAAATAGGCGAAACGCGGTTCCACGCGGCCGATCAGCAGGAAGACCACGCCGACGCAGAACATCCAGGCCGCACCGATCAGCTGGCGCGCCGGATTGGCGTGGTATTCGACAACGCGGAAAAGATTCCGCTCGATGGTCATGGGACGCCCAGACGGAAAGAAGTCGTCAAACCACTATAGGTCCGGCGCCTTTGCGGTCAAACACTGGCCCGGTATCCGCAACCGGGCGACGGGTTGCTTCAGTGCCCTTCGAAGGCGATCAGGGTGCGCACGTCGACGTCCAGCGCCTCGAGCTTTTTCCGGCCGCCGAGATCCGGCAGGTCGATGATGAAGCATGCCGCGACGATGTCGGCACCCATCTGGCGCAGCAGCTTCACCGCACCCTCTGCGGTGCCGCCGGTGGCGATCAGATCGTCGACCAGGATCACCTTCTCGCCTCCCGAGACCGCATCCCGGTGCATTTCCATCTCGTCCAGCCCGTATTCCAGGCTGTAGGCGACACGCACAGTGTCGTGCGGCAGCTTGCCTTTCTTGCGGATCGGGATGAAGCCGGCGGAAAGCTGGTGCGCAATGGCGCCGCCCAGGATGAAACCGCGCGCCTCGATACCGGCGATCTTGTCGATCTTCTGGCCGGCATAAGGATGCACTAGTTCGTCGATGGCGCGCCGGAAGGCCCGTGCATTGCCGAGCAGCGTGGTGATGTCGCGAAACAGGATGCCCGGCTTGGGATAATCCGGGATTGTCCGGATGGCGGCAAGCAGCGTGTCTTCGAGCGAGGATTTCATGAATCGATTCCCGTTGCCGTTCAGTTCTGACGGGCCGAGGACAAAAAGAAAAGGGCGCCTTTCAGCGCCCTTTAATGTTTCTGCAGGTCGACCGGGCGATCAGCGCGGCTTCTTGCCGAACACGCGGACATATTCGGCGACGCCGCCCTTGGCCAGCGCCTTGGCCTGCTTGACCCAGTCCTCGCGCTCGATACGGCCCTTGAAGTTCAGGTAGCTATCCACCCAGGCTCGCTCGGTCTTCGTCCAGCCGGCAACCTGCGCATAGGTGTAGATGCCGAGGTCGTGAAGGATGCCTTCGATCTTCGGGCCTACGCCTGAGATCAGCTTGAGGTCGTCGGGGTTGAACGGACGTTCGATGCGCGCCGGGCGGCCCTTCTCGGCAACCGCCGGAACCGTTCCGACAAAAGCCACCGGTTCCGCAACCGGCTCTGCGACTGCGGGAGTGACCGCGACAGCAGGCACATGAACGACAGCGCGGGTCACGGGCTTTGCAGCAGGAACCGGCGCGGCCAACGCTGCCGCCGGCTCGTCATGCAGGCCGTGCCAGATCTTGCGCTTGGTGAGATAGACGAGCCCCGCAAACAACAGCAGGAACACCATGACGCCGAGACCCGTTTGCTTGCGCGTCTCGAGATGCGGCTCCGCCGCCCACATCAGGAAGGCAGAGACGTCGCGAGCGTACTGGTCGACCGTCTGCGGCGAACCGTCGTCATAGGTGACCTGATCGTCCGATAACGGCGGCGCCATCGCCAGTGACTTCCCGGCGATGAAATACGGGTTGTAGTGCGTGCCCTCGGCGATCTCCATGCCAGCTGGAGGCTGCTCGTCATAGCCAGTCAGCAGCGAGTGGATATAGTCAGGGCCGCCCTCGGCGTACTGCGTGAAGATGTCGAAAACAAAGGTCGGGAAGCCGCGCTCGACGCCGCGCGCCTTGGCGATCAGCGAGAAGTCAGGCGGCGGCGCGCCATTGTTGGCTGCGGCAGCCGCTTCCTTGTTGGGGAACGGCGACGGGAAATGATCCGACGGGATGCCAGGACGCTCGAACATCTCGCCGTCGGCGTTGGGTCCGTCCTGCACGGTGTATTCGGCGGCGAACGCCTTCACCTGCGCCTCGGAATAACCAAGCGCTTCAAGCGTACGGAACGGTATCAGGTCCATCGAATGGCAGGCCGAGCAGACCTCCTTGTAGACCTTCAGGCCGCGCTGCAACTGTGCCTTGTCGAATTTGCCGAACGGACCGGCGAATGACCAGTCTTCCTGCTTCGGCTTGTGGATAGGGAAATGCGTCGGCTCGGCGGCGCTGTGTCCCTCTTCCTGGGCAAATACGATCCCGGTGCCGGCAACCGCGAACAAACCGGCGGCAACGAGGCGGGCGAGAATCTTTTTCATGCGAAAAATCCTTCCAAGATTCTCTTCTGTCTCAGCCTTTGGTTTCCGGTGACGCCGTGGCGCCTGCCGGATGGCCGGAACCGCCGCGGTTCTTTTCGAGCACCGCCTCGGTGATCGAATTCGGTGTTTTGCGTGGGGTCTCGATCAGGCCGAGCAATGGCATGACGATCAGGAAAAAGCCGAAGTAAACGATGGTCGAAATCTGCATGGCCGGGATGTACCAGCCTTCCGCCGGCTTGGAGCCGAGCCAGCCGAGGAAGATCGCGTTGGCGGCGAATAGCCAGTAGAAGATGCGGTAGGACGGCCGGTAGCGGGCGGACTTGACCTTCGACGTATCGAGCCACGGCACCACGAACAGCACCGCGATGGCGCCGAACATTGCAAGCACGCCGCCGAGCTTGGAATCGATCGGCCCGATGTTGAAGGTGACGGCGCGCAGGATCGCGTAGAACGGCAGGAAGTACCACTCCGGAACGATATGGGCCGGCGTCTTCAGCGAATCGAACTGCGTGTAGTTGTCCGGATGACCGAGATAGTTCGGAATGTAGAAGACGAAATAGGCGAAGAAGGCGAGGAACAGGATCATCGCGAACGCGTCCTTGACGGTCGCGTAGGGCGTGAAGGCCACGGTGTCGGTCTTAGATTTCACCTCAATGCCGGTTGGATTGGTCTGGCCGACGACGTGCAGTGCCCAGACGTGCAGCACGACGACGCCGGCGATCATGAATGGCAACAGATAGTGCAATGCGAAGAAGCGGTTCAGCGTCGGATTGTCGACCGAGTAGCCGCCCAGCAGCAATTCCTGAATCCAGTTGCCGACCAGCGGAATGGCGGTGAAGAAGCCGGTGATGACCGTAGCGCCCCAGCCCGACATCTGGCCCCAAGGCAGCACGTAGCCCATGAAGCCCGTCGCCATCATCAGCAGGTAGATGATGCAGCCGAGGATCCAGAGCAGTTCGCGCGGCGCCTTGTAGGAACCGTAATAGAGGCCGCGGAAGATATGGATGTAGACGGCGATGAAGAACATCGAGGCGCCGTTGGAATGCAGGTAGCGCAACAGCCAGCCGGAATTCACGTCGCGCATGATCTTCTCGACCGAGCCGAAGGCGAGCGTGGTGTCGGCCGCATAGTGCATGGCGAGCACGACACCAGTCAGTATCTGGGCGACCAGCATGATCGCAAGGATACCGCCAAAGGTGTAGGCGTAGTTCAGGTTGCGTGGCACCGGGTAGGAAACGAATGAATCATGGACGAGGCGCGGCAAGGGCATGCGCGCGTCGAACCATTTTCCAAGGCCGGTCGTGGGTGTGTAGGTCGAGTGTCCACCGCTCATCGAATTGTCCCTCTGCCTGCCTCAACCGATCCGGATCTTGGTGTCGGAAATGAACTGGAACGCCGGAACCGCCAGGTTCTCGGGCGCCGGGCCTTTGCGAATACGGCCGGCGGTGTCGTAGTGCGAACCGTGGCACGGGCAGAACCAGCCGCCGAAATCACCCTGCTGGCCGAGCGGCACGCAGCCGAGATGGGTGCAGACGCCCACCATCACCAGCCAGTTTTCCTTGCCCTCGCCGGCCGAACGGTCGATGTCGGTCGCTTCGGCGTCGTTCTTCAGATTGGCGTTGCGGGCAACCGGATCCTTGAGTTCGGCCAGCGGCACTTCCTGTGCCGCCTTGATCTCGGCCGGCGTACGGTTGCGGATGAACACCGGCTTGCCGCGCCATTTGACCGTCAGCGACATGCCTTCCGTCACCGAGGCGACGTCCACCTCGACCGACGAGGCGGCGAGTGTCGAGGCATCGGGGCGCATCTGGTCGATGAAGGGCCAAGCAGCCGCTGCGACGCCGACGGCGGCGGCCGTCCCGGTGGCGATATACAAGAAATCGCGACGGTTGGGATCGATCGTATCGTTAGCGCTCACGGGGCCTGATCCTTTCGCCTCTTTCCGCCGATGGAAGAGCTTTCCGTTCAATGCTGCCAACCCGGTCGCGCACGGCAAAAGGGCCGGCGGACTCCCCCGGCATTCGGCGTTGGTTTATGCGTGAAGCCCGGCCTTGTCCAGACTGCAAAGTGTATGACGGCAGATTGTCGCGGGCGCTCTCGAAGCGTCGCGAAATCGGGCTGGTGAAACCGGAAAGACCGCAAGGCCGCCCCATCGATACAGCGCCGGCGCATTCAGTAGCGAGGCGCTGCAAGGCCGGCCTTTTACTTCGCCCCCAGCCTGACCAGCACCTCTTTCGGGATCGCGTATTCCCGGATGACGTCGTCATGCCGGCGAAGACCGCAGAGTTCGCGCTGGATGAACCAGGCATAGACCGCTTCGGCCGCCTCCCTGACCAGCGCGGTGCGGCCCTCGGCGCCGTGCTCATGTTGCTTGAGTCGCCGCAGGCAAATCTCGGCGCGTTCGCCGGCGCGGCCGAGCGCCGCCGCCTTCTCGGCCAGTATCTCGTAGCCGAGTGCATCGAAGCCGGTTTCGGCAAGCGAATTTGCGGAAAGATTCCCCGGTGGGCGAAGTGCCATGCTCATCCTCTTCGTTGCTTGCGGCCATTTCCTGCATCCTGGCCGCTCGCCTCCGGCCTCGCCGGCAGCCTCGACAGCGCGCTCCAGTCGGAAATATAGTCCGCGCCATGGCACATGTTATCAATCGCGACGAATGGGCGGCAACGCCCGAAGGCTGGAACGGCGAGTTGCAGGGCGGCGCTTACGGCGCCAACATCTGTGTGATCTTCAACATGCTGGACAAGCCGGGGGGCGGGCCGCGCCTGCACCGGCATCCTTATGCGGAAACCTTCATCATCCGGTTGGGTACCGGGCTGTTCACCGCCGGCGACCAGCAGATCACCGCGACGGCCGGCCAGATTCTGGTGGTGCCGCCGGACACGCCGCACAAATTCACCAATCTCGGCCCCGGACCGCTGGAAACCATCGACATCCACGAAAGCGGCAAATTCGACACCCACTGGCTGGAGTAGCGCCGACTATTCCGCCGCGATGCGGTCGGCCAGGAAACCGCCGGACTGGCGCTTCCACAGCTGCGCGTAAAGCCCGTTTTGCTCGATCAGCGCGTCGTGCGTGCCTTCCTCGACGATGCGGCCCTGGTCGATGACGATCAGCCGGTCGAGCGCCGCGATGGTCGAAAGCCGGTGCGCGATGGCGATCACCGTCTTGCCCTCCATCAGCCGGTAGAGGTTTTCCTGGATCGCCGCCTCGACCTCCGAATCCAGCGCCGAGGTCGCCTCGTCGAGAATCAGGATCGGCGCGTCCTTCAGCATCATGCGGGCAATCGCCACGCGCTGCCGCTGGCCACCCGAAAGCTTCACCCCGCGCTCGCCGACCTGCGCTTCATAGCCCTTGCGGCCGCGCGGATCCTCGACATTGGCGATGAAGTCGTGGGCGGCCGCGCGTTTCGCGGCATCGACGATCTCCGCTTCGGACGCGCCTTCGCGGCCATAGCCGATATTATCGCGGATCGAGCGATGCATCAGCATCGCTTCCTGGCTGACGACGCCGAACTGGGCTCGCAGCGAAGCCTGCGTAAGATCGCGGATATCGCGGCCGTCGATCAGGATACGCCCCTCCTCGACATCGAACAGGCGCAGCATGAGGTTGACGATGGTCGTCTTGCCGGCGCCCGACGGCCCGACCAGCGCGACACGCTCACCGGGCCGGATGTGCAGGTTCAGGCCGTCGATGACGCCACCTTCCTTGCCATAATGGAAGGAAACGTTCTCGAAACGGATATCGCCGGCCGAACGCGGCAGCGTGACGGCATCTTCGCCGTCGCGGATTGCCGGCGTCACCGAGATCGTGCGCGTGGCGTCCTGCACGGTGGCGTAGTTGCGAACCAGCCCGTTGATGTTGAACATCATCCAGCCCGACATCTGGTTGAGCCGGAACACCAGCCCCAGCGCCGCGGCAATGGCGCCGGTCGAAATGCTGCCGTTCGTCCAGTTGAGGACGGCGATCGCCGCGATGGTGCTCATCATGACGCCGTTGAGCACGGCGACCGACGAGCGCACCGTCGTCACCGCCCGCGTCAGCCGGACGACGGCGGTGAGGAAACCTTCCAGACCGTCCCGGATATAGGCATGCTCGCGGCGGCCGCTGTCGAACAGTTTCACCGCCACTATGTTGGTGAAGGCGTCGACCAGGCGGCCGTTGAAGATCGAGCGCTGGTCGGCTGTCTCGCGGCCGGCACGCCGCATCTCGGGCAGCAGGAACCACACGATGCCGGCGTAGCCGGCGAACCACAGCGCCACCACGACGCCCATCAGCGGGTCGAGCGAGACGAGGATGGTGATCGCCAGTATGACGAAGGTCAGGAACGACCACATGGTCTGCAACACGTTGATGATGAAGTCGCCGACAGCCTCGCCGCCCTGCATGATCTTGGTGGCGATGCGGCCGGCGAAATCATTCTGGTAGAAGCCGTAGGGCTGCTGGATGACGCGCCGGAATGCCTGCCAGCGCACCATCGAATAGAATCCGGGCACGATCACCTGCTGTTCGACGATGGCCGAGGCGATCATGACGACGGAACGCACCACGAGGATGAGCAGCAGCAGGCCGACGAGCGCCGGCCAATGATCGGCAAGAAGCGTTTGCGGCGATGACCTGTCGAGCAGGTCGATCAGCCAACCGACCGACCAGTACATCGCCGCGTCGACGGCGCCGGCAAGACCACCGGTGACGAGCAAGAGGAAGAAGGCGCCTTTCGCCTGGTTGGCGAAATAAAGGATGAAGCGCCACGCATCCTCGGGCAGCACTTCGCGATCCGTATCGTGGAACGGATCGATGGCCCCCTCGACGGAGCGCCAGATACGATCGCGGAAGCCGTCTTCGCTCACGCCGCGCCTTCCTGACTCAATACGTTAGGAGATTGAATCATCGTCTCAAATGCCCGAGTACATGCCCTTGTTCGGATTAGCTCTTTTCAAATCGGAAGGCGCCGGAAACGCCGCAGCGCTATCCGGCATCTCCACCGAATATAGGGGCATCGCCGCGGAAATTCCCGTTACCCTTTCGTAACGCCGCCACCCTGCCCGGGTTCACTCAGCAGCCTGCTCGACTAGATCCGTCGTCTCGTCATGCGGCAGGAAGCCACCTGACTGCCGCTGCCAGAGCTGGGCATAGAGCCCGCCCTTGGCGACCAGCGCATCGTGCGTGCCTTCCTCAATGACGCGGCCCTTGTCCATGACGACCAGCCGGTCCATGGCCGCGATGGTCGACAGCCGGTGCGCGATCGCGATCACCGTCTTGCCTTCCATCAGCCGGTAGAGGTTCTCCTGGATCGCCGCCTCGACCTCCGAATCCAGCGCCGAAGTGGCCTCGTCGAGAATTAGGATCGGCGCGTCCTTCAGCATGACGCGGGCAACCGCGATGCGCTGCCGCTGGCCGCCCGAAAGCTTGACGCCCCGCTCGCCGACATGCGCGTCGAAACCCCTGCGGCCCTTCGGATCGGACAGGGCAGCGATGAAATCGATCGCTTCGGCACGGCGCGCGGCCTCCAGCATCATCTCGTCGGTGGCGTCCGGCCGGCCGTAGAGGATGTTCTCGCGCACCGAACGATGCAGCAGCGACGTATCCTGCGTGACCATGCCGATCTTTGCGCGCAGGCTGTCCTGCGTCACCTTGGAGATGTCCTGCCCGTCGATCAGGATGCGGCCGCTTTCGAGGTCGTAGAAGCGCAGCAGCAGGTTGACGAGCGTCGACTTGCCCGCTCCCGAACGCCCGACCAGACCAACCTTTTCGCCCGGACGAACCACCAGCGACAAATCCTCGATAACACCCTTCCGCTTGCCGTAATGGAAACCGATGGCCTCGAACTCGATGTTCCCGCTGTTGACGACAATATCCTTGGCGCCGGGCCTGTCCTCGACCAGCCTCGGCAATGAAATCGAGCCGATGCCATCCTGAACCGTGCCGATGTTCTCGAACAGGCCGGACATCTCCCACATGACCCAATGCGACATGCCCCACATCCTGAGTACCAAGCCGATGACCACGGCGACCGCGCCGATCGAAACCAGTTGGCCGAGCCACAGCCAGATCGAGAGCGCGCTTACAGCCACCAGCAACGCAGCATTCAGCACGCCGAGAAGCACGAACAGGACCGTGACCAGCCGCATCGAGCGATAAACGGTATCGATGAAGCCGCTCATTCCGTCTCTCGCGTAGGCGGCCTCGCGTCTGGCGTGCGAAAACAGCTTTACCGTCTGGATGTTGGAGTAGCTGTCGGCGATGCGGCCCGTCATGGTCGAACGCGCGTCGGCCTGTTCCTGTCCCACCTTGCCAAGGCGCGGGATGAAATAGCGAAGCAAGAGGACGTAGCCGACCAGCCAGACCAGCATCGGCATCATCAGCCGCCAGTCGGCGGAACCCATCAGCACCAGGACGCTGATGAAATAGATGCTGACATAGTTCATAACCTCGAACAGCTTGATGATGATGTCGCGCACGGCGAGCGCCGTCTGCATCAGCTTCGTGGCGATGCGTCCGGCGAACTCGTCCTGGTAGAAGGTCATCGACTGCTTGAGCAGATAGCGGTGCACCTGCCAGCGGATGCGCATGGGATAATTGCCCATCACCGTCTGCTGGGTGAGCAACTGCCGGACCAGGTCGAGCACAGGCGACACGAGGAGCACGACGCAAGCCATGCCGGCCAGCTTCCAGCCCTCGGTCTGAAGGAAGGTTTCGCGGTTAGCATTGGACAGCCAGTCGACGATGCTGCCCATGAAGCCGAACAACCAGACTTCGATAACGGCGAGCATTGCCGACAGCACCGTCGAGACGATGATGTAAGGCCACGCGCCCTTCGTGTAGTGCAGGCAGAAGCCGATCAGCGTCTTCGGCGGCTCAACCGGCTCTTGCGGGGGAAACGGGTCGAGACGTTTTTCGAACCAGCGGAACATCTTCGATCTTTCAAATAGTCGGCAGAAAACGCGCCGCCTCAGGCGGCGCGCGGATGATCAAGGTCGGATGCTTCGCGCGCCGGCGAACGCTCCGCGGCGCGGCGCGATTCCATCCCGCCAATGTAGGTGACCGAAGCGTTTTTGCCGACAGGCTGTTCGCCGAATCCTGACAACGACGCGGCAGGAGCGATTTCAAGCGCCTCGACCGGTCCGGCGGCCGATCGCACGAAGTCGATCAGCCGTCGGATCAGCGGCCGGTGGTTCGGATCGGGTACGGCGAAAGCCGGGTCGACATCGGGCAGCATGCCGCGATGCGAACGGGCCACACGGTCGGCGGATACGCGACCGCGGCTTCGTTCACCGACAAACAGGGCCCAGGCAGCCAGCTTCATTTCGTGGACGCTGGTGGTGCCGGGAATGCGGAAATAGTCAAACATAATTACCTCCTGGAATTTGGAAGGCATAGGCAATGGCGGCCGAAACCTGGCACCGCGCCGGCAGGCGCGGCGGTGAGGTCGGCGGATCGGAAGCAGTTCTAGGCGGGGCTCTCAGCCCGCGTGGCGGTTTGGAAAACATCGGACGATTCCTTCGGAGACCGGGAAAAATTCCGGCGGGAATCGAGGCGATGAAGCTTTGAGAAAGTCAGGAAAAGCGTCGAACCGAAACCGCCGTCAGGCTGGAAGCCCGCCAGTTCGGCAGGCGAGATGAGCGATAAACATATGTTCCATGCCTGCCTCCGTCGGTTCGTGTTGACAATGCCGGCTCTATAACCGCATTCGCCCCTGAAGGCTACCGCAACGGAATGATTTTTCTCCGCCGACAGCACGACTGTTGCCGGATAGCCACAATTTAGCGAGGCATGAAATTGGCCAAAGGCATCCGCATCGCGCTCTACCAGCCGGACATTGCCGGCAACACCGGCACCATCCTGCGCATGGCCGCCTGTCTCGGTATTGGCGTCGACATCATCGAGCCGGCCGGCTTCGACAGCTCCGACCGCAACCTCAGGCGCGCCGGAATGGATTACCTCGAAATGGCGCAGCTTGCCCGGCATCTCGACTTCGCGCGCTTCGAGGAGTGGCGGCGTGGCGATGGCCGCCGGCTGGTGCTGCTTTCGACCAAAGCCGCCCTGCCCTACACGAAATTCGATTTCGCCGATGGCGACATACTGCTGTTCGGTCGCGAATCGGCCGGCGTGCCGGACAGCGTCCAGGACGTGGCCGACGCTCGCCTCGTCATCCCGATGAGGGGCGGCGGCCGCAGCCTCAACGTGGCGCTTGCCGCGGCGATGGTGGCCGGCGAGGCACTTCGCCAGTTCGACTGAACCGCGAGCACGACCAACTGCCCCAGCGAGCACGCGGAACAGCCCATCGACGAACCGGATCTGCGTGGCAACCTGGGTAAATTTCAGCATGGGAGTTCCTTCGGAGTGCGGCGAAGGCTCCTAACTACAAGTTAAAGTTAACTTTAGATCAAGAGGTTTCTGAAGACGAAGCCGGACCGCGAGATCGAAGTGCCTACCAGCGCCATTTGGCGGCGAAGAGCGCTCTGGAGGCGATTGTGATCGGTTTCGTGATGCCACTTCACGAACTCGTGAGGTGATCGGTCTACCGCTCGAGGGACGGGATTCCCAATTGTCGCGTGGGTGGGTCCCAAGTCATCAGCATGCACAATAAAGAGGGAGAAACCCCGTGCCGCGTCACCAAATGAAACGTCCCATGCCGCAGCGGCACTTCGTGCCATCGCGTGTGGCCGGCCAGATCGCCGACGACGGCGCCTTGCCTGGCGCCGACATGATCGAGGGTCTGCGTGACAGGCATCGGGCACGTTATGCCCTCGATTCAAAATCCGCCGTCTTGCGCACCGATGCAGCCGCGCCGTCCAGTCGCGCGACGCCCGGCCGCTTTTCCGCCGGAAGGCTGCTTTCTCCGGTTGCCGGCTGGCTTGCGCGCTGGTCGAGCCGTCGCGCGGAACGGCGCAGGCTTCGCCAGACCATGGACCAGCTCAGCCGCGCACCGAATGCCGTGCTCAGGGATCTCGGTGTCTCCAAGAGCGAAATCGCCTACCGCGTCCGTTTCGCGAAACGGCACGACCTGGATTAGCCGCGGTATCGCGATCAATCTGCCGTCGGCAGACGGCGGATAGTGAATTCGATGACATCGCCAGGCCGCTCGAACCAGCTCTCGATCTCGGTCCAGTAGGCCTGCTTCGGCCAGCGGTCGAACCATTCGCGGGCTTTTTGTCGCGCATCGGTGCGTGGCAGGACGAAAGTCTCGCGCAAGAAACCGTCGCGCGGCAGCCGGGCGCGTTCGGCGCGGGCCTCGTCGAGCCGCTTCTTCAGACCAGCAAGTGGTGGTCTCGCCGGGGTGCGCAACAAAGAACTCCTTGACCCATGCGTTTTAAAGATTAGGGATCGCGCCCGGAAAAGACGAGTCATTTGTGCGCGGCGGCCTCGGCCGCCGCCAATCAGAAGAACCGGAGACGGCGCATGGATCGCCCCGAAATCCCGGCGGGTTTGCCAGTGGACATCGAAGAGAAGAAAGCCAAGGCGAAGGCCTGGTTCGAAGGACTGCGCGACAAGATCTGCGCCACTTTCGAGAAGATCGAGGACAGCGTCACCGGGCCGCAATCCTCGTGGTCGCCGGGACGCTTCGAGAAGACGCCGTGGCAACGCGACGAAGGCAAGGGCGGCGGCGGCATCATGTCGATGCTGCATGGCCGCGTCTTCGAGAAGGTCGGCGTCCACACGTCGACTGTGTTTGGCGAATTCTCGCCCGAATTCCGCAAGCAGATGCCCGGTGCCGAGGAGGATCCGCGCTTCTGGGCCTCGGGCATTTCGCTGATCGCGCATCCGTGGAATCCGCATGTGCCGGCGGTGCACATGAACACCCGCATGGTGGTGACCTCGCGCCAGTGGTTCGGCGGCGGTGCCGACCTGACGCCGGTGCTCGACCGCCGCCGCACGCAGGACGATCCCGACACGCAGGCCTTCCACAAGGCGATGCAGTTCGCCTGCGACAAGAACGCCAAGGTCGCCGACTACGCCCGTCTGAGGGCCTGGTGCGACGAATATTTCTTCCTGCCGCACCGCAACGAGGCGCGCGGCATCGGCGGCATCTTCTACGACTGGCTGCATTCGCCGGAAGAAAACGGCGGCTGGGCCGCCGATTTCCGCTTCACCCAGGATGTCGGCCGCTCGTTCCTAGTGGTTTACAAGCACCTGGTCGAGGACAATTTCAACCGCAACTGGACCGATGCGGAACGCGATGAGCAGCTCATCCGCCGTGGGCGCTATGTCGAGTTCAACCTGCTCTACGACCGCGGCACGATTTTCGGCCTGAAGACCGGCGGCAACGTCGATTCCATTCTTTCCAGCCTACCGCCGGAAGTGAAGTGGGTGTGACGACGCTATTCCCGGCAGTACGACCTGAGCGCTGAAGGCGGCAGGTCGGCAAGTTCGGACAGGTTCATCGCATCAAGGGCCGGATGGGAAAGCGGATCGCGCAGCCAGCGCTCGCAAGCCGCTTCGGTGTCGGCCGCCAGCGGGCCAATATGGGTGGCGACGGCGCGGGCTGTCTCCAGCAGTCTGATAGAGATTTTCTCAAACATGGCTTCGGCCTTTCGATCTCCCGCCATTATTTGTTCCCTCCAACCCGCGCATTTCAATGGAGATTGCCGCGACGACGATATAGAAAAACTATATGAAGAACCTGAATCGGGTGCATCTCAACGGCCTGCGCGCGCTGGAAGCGGCCGGCCGGCTCGGCACGCTGCAGCGTACCGCCGATGAACTCGGCGTGTCGCCAGGCGCCGTCAGCCAGCAGATCATCAAGGCCGAGCGGCAGCTCGGGGCGACCATCTTCGAGCGGACGCCACGCGGCCTTGCGCCGACCCGCTCGGGCAGCGCCCTGCTCGCCCGCCTTTCCGCGGGATTTCGCGAACTCGACAAGGCGGTGGAACTGGCGTCCGGCCAGACCGAGGCGACGCTGACGATCTCGGTAGCACCGGTGTTCGCCTCGAAATGGCTGGTACCGCGTCTGGCCCGGTTCAGGAAACTGCATCCCGATATCCGGGTGCGCATCGACGCCTCGACCGAACTCATCGATCCCGACCGTTCCGATGTCGATCTCGGAATCCGGGTCGGCACCGGCAACTGGCCAAGGGTCAAGAAGGAATTCCTGCTGCCGCAGGAGGTGTTCCCCGTTTGCGCGCCCGAACTTGCGTTGCTGCTGAAGGAACCGGCCGATCTCGCCAACGTGCCGATCGTCCGCGACGCCAATTCCAACCTGAGCTGGGATCTCTGGCTGAAACCTTTCGGGCTGTCGGAAACGATGCTGGCGGCCGGCGACAGCTTTACCGACGCCGCGCTGTGCCTCGATGCGGCGATCACCGGGCAAGGCGTCATGCTGGCCTGGCAGACGCTCGCCTTCGACGCGCTCGCTTCCGGGCTGGTGGTCGCGCCATTCCGCGAGCGCTTCCATTCCGGCTTCGGCTATTTCCTCATCACCTCGGCAACGCAAAGCGAGCCGAGGAAGATTTCGAAGTTCCGCGATTGGCTGAAGGCCGAAATCGCGGCAAGCGAGGAACGGCTGGCTCGCTAAAGCCGCCGGCATCGACCGCTTTATCGGATGGTCAGCACACGCGTCCTGAAAAGCGCCTCCAGCCACTCGACAATCTGCTGGCCTGGAAGACACCGGTCAATCGGCGAGTTGCTTCGCGCAAATGTCGCGAACACACCCGCGCAGCCAGCGATGGGCGGGGTCGGCGTCCAGCCGCGGATGCCAGAGCAATGAAACCGTCACCTCGGGCAGGGAAACCGGCAGAGGGAAACTGAACATCCCATCGCGCAGGTTTCCCGTATAGCGTTCGGGAACGCTGGCGATCAGGTCCGAGGCGCGCGCCATGGCAAGTGCTTCCGAAAAGCCCGCAACCACCGTCACAATCTCCCGCTTCAGCCCCAACGGCTCCAGGGCATCGTCCACCGGTCCGCTGTCGAGTCCGCGGCGGGAAACGAGGATATGCCGGCCGGCTGCGTAACGGGTGGGCGTCATCTCACCGCGGCTGAGTTCGTGCCCCGTCCGCACGACACCGATGAAACGGTCGCGAAACAGGGCCTGCGCACGCACCTCCGGGCCGGTCGTCTTTCCCACCACGCCGGTTTCCAGATCGACGTCCCCGCCGCGAAGCGGCGCGCTGTCCCTGTCCGGCTTCTGCACGAAGCGCAGGCGGACCCCCGGCGCCATCCCGCCGACGCGCGCCACGAGATCCGGTCCGAAATTCTCGACAAAGCCGTCCCTGTTTCTGAGTGTGAATGTTCGCACGAGCCGCTTCAGATCGAGGCTCTCGGCAGGGCGCAGCATGGCTTCGGCGTTCTCGACGAGTTGGCCGACCCGCTCGCGCAGTTCGAGCGCGCGCGGCGTTGGAACGAGACCGCGCCCGGCCCGGACCAACAGCGGATCGCCGGTTGTCTCGCGCAATCGTGCCAGCGCCCGGCTCATCGCGGATTGGCTCAGCCGCAACCGTTCGGCGGCGCGCGCCACGCTACCCTCGGTGAGGAGCACATCGAGGGTGACAAGCAGGTTGAGATCGGGCCTCGCCATACGCTGACCATAACACGGATTGGCAAACGATGTAGCGTCAAACACATGAATAACATGCAAATGATGCGTATTCCGCCATATCAGGCGACAGATTAGATATCAGGCAGTTCCCAGTGTTGGGGATCGTTGGAAAGGAGGTTGTGGTGAAATCGATCATTGCCGGAAAGGACAATACACCAGTAGAGGGCGCAGAACGGCCGATCCTATGGGCACTCGCCGCTCTTTCGCTTTCCATATTGCTGTCCGCGCTGGGCACCAGCATCGCCAATATCGGTTTGCCGACGCTGACGCAGGCGTTCGGTGCCTCGTTCCAGGAGGTCCAATGGGTCGTCCTTGCCTATCTGCTGGCCATCACCACCCTGATCGTCGGTGTTGGGCGGCTCGGTGACATTGCGGGCCGCAGGCGGCTGCTGCTTGCCGGAATCGCCCTGTTTACGGCGGCCTCGTCCTTGAGCGGCCTTGCGCCAGCGCTCTGGCTGTTGATTGCCGCCCGTGCGGTGCAGGGCCTTGGTGCGGCTATCATGATGGCCCTTGCCATGGCCTTTGTCGGCGACATCGTTGCCAAGGAAAGAACCGGCAGTGCGATGGGACTGCTCGGAACGATGTCGGCGATCGGCACCGCTCTCGGCCCATCGCTCGGCGGTCTGCTGATCGCCGGTTTCGGCTGGCGGGCGATCTTTCTCATCAACCTGCCGCTGGGTCTCCTGGCTTTTTATCTCGTATATCGCCACCTGCCCGCGGACGGCCGAAAGCCAGCGGACGAACAAGCCGGCTTCGACATTCAGGGCACGCTGCTGCTTGCCCTGACGCTCGCCGCCTACGCGCTCGCCATGACGATCGGGCGCGGGAATTTCGGTCCGCTCAACCTGATCCTGTTGGCGGCTGCTTTGTTGGGAGCCGGGCTCTTCGCGTTTGCCCAGACGAAAACAAAGTCGCCCTTGATCCATCTGGCAATGTTCCGCGATGCAGTACTGGGCGCCGGCTTCGCCACCAGCGCGCTCGTCTCGACGGTCATGATGGCGACGCTCGTTGTCGGGCCGTTCTATCTCTCTCGCACACTCGGGCTCGACGCGGCACTTGTTGGTATGGTCATGTCGGTCGGTCCGATGATCTCTGCGCTGAGCGGTGTCGCGGCTGGCCGTATTGTCGACCGTCTGGGCGCGCCGCTCATAATCACCATCGGGCTCATCCAGATGGCGGCAGGTGCATTTGCTCTATCCGTAATTCCGGCCGCATTCGGCATTGTTGGCTACATTGTCGCGATCGTTGTCCTGACTCCCGGTTACCAACTGTTCCAGGCTGCCAACAACACCGCCGTTATGACGGACATCCGCCCAGATCGGAGGGGCGTCATGTCCGGGATGCTCAACCTATCGCGCAATCTCGGGCTCATCACCGGCGCATCCGTCATGGGCGCCGTGTTCGCGTTCGCGGCCGGGACAAGCGACATCGCAACGGCATCCCCCGAAGCCGTCGCCACGGGAATGCGGATCACGTTCGCGGTTGCAACTGCCCTGATCGTTGGTGCGTTCGTCGTGGCGGTTGCCAGCCGGGCACACATGGCACGCATCCTGCTGCCGGAAGACCGGTCATGACACCGCAAGCCGATCGGTGATATGAGAACTCGCCACTGCCCCAAGCTTGGCTGATTCAACTCAGGCGGGTTGGGACGACACGCCGCACCGGGGATAGCGGAAAGAAAAAGCCTTTCCGCGGGAGTGCGGCTTAACGTAGCGGCAGGTCGTGCCGCCATCGTGCCACAATGGTGAAAAATCACCGCCGAATAAGGCAACCAGTGGCGAAGGAAATTTCTTTTTCGTCTAATATCCCATTGAGATCACAAGTCTATTTCTACTGCGGGGCCGGGAAACGCCGGCGGTTCTTCTTCCCTCGAGGAACCGTGACACGACGTGACCGGACGGCCCTTATCCCTGCGGGCAAAAGCCGGAAGGGACTATGCCCGCCATCAGGAGTGATCGCCAATGCGCACGCTTCTCATTCCGGCAGCCGCCGCTGCCATCCTCGCCACCTCCGCTTTCGCCTTTGCCGCCGCGCAGCACGCGACCGGCACGATCAAGGCCTATGACAGCAAGGCGATGACGCTGACGCTGGCCGACGGCTCGATGTACTCGCTGCCGAAGACCTTCAAGAGCCCCGGCCTCAAGGCCGGCGAGAAGGTCTCGGTCAACTGGCAAAAGAGCGGTTCGAAGAAGATCGCCGACCAGGTGACCCTCGTCAGATGACCGGTTGACGTGATGTCGGGCGGAGGCTGCAGCTCCGCCCCCGGCAGCTTTTGTGCAACCGCTTTTGCCCCTTTTGTGTTATGCTGAAGTCCGTGACCAGAACGAAGAAGGGAGAAACCCGATGAAGGAATTTCACTGTGGGACCCTCGTCCCCGGCTGCGACTGGCACACCCGCCACGAGGAAGAAGCCGAGATCATGCGTCGCGCCGCCGAACACATGCGCGAAACGCATGGCGAGACGATCATCCGCGAGACGATGATCGAAGCGATCCGCTCGCGCATCGAGAAGGTTCGCGACGCGGCCTGACCGGATCAGTTTTTCAGGATTTCCGCGGCGCGTTCAAGCAATGCGCTGCGGTCGAGCATGAAGCCGGATTCGACCCAGATCGTTTCGAGCTTCTTCAACGCGCCGCCCAGTTCCTTGCCTTGCTTCATTCCCAGTTCGGCGAGATCGGTCCCCCTGAGCGGAAACTCGGGCCTTCGCCATTTTTCCGTATAGGCAAGCAGGCGGGAGTAGCCGCCAGCTTCGACCAGCGCCTGGTTGTCTTCGACCGCCTTGGTCCGTGCCGAGGCGAGTGACAGCCGCAGCCGGTCGATGAATCCCTGCTTCTTTCCATTGTAGAGTTTTTTCGCCAGTTCGGCTTCGCTGGCACTTGGGCTGACAGCCTCCGTCGAAGCCCAGTCGCACAGACGCTCGGCCGCGGCATTGGAGAGCCGCAACCTTTCCCCAAGAGCCATCATCCGCATGTCATCCGGCGGCACGATGGCCTCCAGCCTGAGCAACGGATCAGACTGCCAGCCGAGATCCTTCTCCGCCTTCACCAGCCCGTGGATGGCATCGATGCCCCACTTCTCGCTTTCCGGCAGCACTTTCGTCAGCACGCCCGCCTGCCTCATCCACAACAACGCGCGCGCCGGATCGGGGGCGGACAGCAGCTTTTTCAGTTCGGTCCACACCCGTTCGACCGAAAGCTGGTCGAGGCCGTCCTTCAGCCGCGCGCATGCTTTCAGCCCTTCGGCATCAGGTCGGCCGGAACCGTACCAGGCGAAGAAACGGAAGAAGCGGAGGATGCGCAGATAGTCCTCGCGGATACGGATCTCGGGATCGCCGATGAAACGCAGCGTGCGGCTTTCGAGATCGGCGAGCCCGCCGACAAGATCGACCACCGTCCCGTCGGCTTCGGCATAAAGTCCGTTGATGGTGAAATCGCGCCGCTCGGCATCGCGCTTCCAGTCGCGGCCGAACAGCACCTTGGCGCGGCGGCCGTCGGTCTCGATGTCAGCCCGCAGCGTGGTCACCTCGTACGGCTTGCCATGCGCGATGACGGTGATGGTGCCGTGCTCTGCACCAGTCGGAACGGCCTTGAAACCAGCCGCTTCGACGCGCCGCACGGTTTCATCGGGGTGATTGGTGGTGGCGATGTCGATGTCGCTGACCGGCTGGCCGAGCAGCGTGTTGCGCACCGCGCCGCCAGCCAGCCTTGATTCTTCACCGGAGGCGGAGAGAACACCGAGAAGCCGTTGAAGCGATTCGTCTTTCAGCCAGCTGGCGGAAGCGATCGAGGTAGGCTTCGTCACGTGTAGAGCCTCTCGTAGAGGGTGCGGATGATGCCCGCGGTCACGCCCCATATGTAACGCTCGCCGAACGGCATCGTGTAGAAGAAGCGCTCCCTGTCCTGCCAGATGCGGCTCTCGCGCCGGTGGTTGGCCGGATCCATCAGGAAGGCCAGCGGCACCTCGAAGGCATCGTCCACCTCATCCTCGTTGATGGTCAGGAAATAGTCGGGCCGCACGATGCCGAGCACCGGTGCGATGCGGTAGCCGCTGCCGGTGACATAGTCCGGCATGCGCCCGACCACCTCGATGTCGGCGGCGCCGAGGCCGATTTCCTCGAGGGTCTCGCGCACCGCGGCGTCTTCCGGCGAAGCGTCGGTCGGGTCGATGGCGCCGCCCGGAAAGGCGACCTGGCCGGAATGGCTGCGCAGCTTTTCGGTACGCTTGGTCAACAGCACATTGGCCTCACCGCCATGGTCGACGATGGGGATCAGCACTGCCGCGTCGCGCAAATTCGGCCGCACGATCAGATGACGCAGATCGGGATTGAGCCGATGGTCGCCATAGTCGGTATCGGCGTCGCCGCCTTTCTGGCGGGTGGCGCGCAGCCGGAAATCGCTGGCGGAAAACGGCTTGGCCGCGATAGCATCCATGTCAGGCGCTCAACCGTTTCAGCCTCTCGGCCGGCATGATCGGATAGACCTCGCCATTCGAGCGCACCGCAAACATCGGTATGCCGTCGATGTCGATCTCCTCGCCATGCTCGATCAACTCGTACATCACCGGCCGCGCGACAAGCGCTTCCAGCCGGCCGCGCACCAGCACGTAGGGCTTCAGCCCGCCGGTCTCGTCCTCGTCGACGAAACGCAAGGGATGTTCCGGACCTGCCTCGACGACGTCGCCGACGTTGGTGCGGAAGGTGATCACCTGCTGGTCGTCGTTGCCCATCACGTTCATTTCCACGGCAAGGAAGGGCGCGTCGACGACCCGGATGCCGACCTTTTCCACCGGTGTGACCAGGTAGGTCTTGCCGTCGGCATCTTTCCTGAGAACGGTCGAAAAGAGCTGTACCAGCGGCATGCGGCCGATCGGCGTACCCAGATAAAACCAGGTGCCGTCCTGCCTGATCTCCATGTCGAGATCGCCGCAGAAGTCGGGATTCCAGCGCTCGACCGGCGGCAATCCCTTGCCTGCGCGGGCGGCGCGCGCGATCAGCGCCTCCAGCCCGGCCGTGTCTCCAGCGCCGGTCAAGCTGTCTTTGGTACTATCCGCATCATCGGCCATGGTCACGAAATAGTCACTGTTGTTCCGCTTGTCAGCCTAGTTGAGTGATTTAAGTTCGGCTATGCGCCGTATGGTGCGAGTCGTGGCGCCGGAGATTGCCGGCAGCCTACCTACGATCGAAGGATGATGCCCGCATGAGCATAGCGATCAAGGAAAAGCCCCTCAGCGAGAAAGAGATGATCGCCGAAGCCGAACGGGCGCTGGCCGACATCTCGAAAATCCGCGATGGCGTCGGCCAGGTGATTTTCGGCCAGGAAAGCGTCGTCGAGCGCACGCTGGTGGCGCTGCTTGCCGGCGGCCACGCGCTGCTGGTCGGCGTTCCCGGCCTCGCCAAGACCAAGCTCGTGGAGACGCTGGGCATTGTGCTCGGCCTCGACGCTCGTCGCATCCAGTTCACGCCAGACCTGATGCCCTCCGATATCCTCGGCTCCGAGGTGATGGAGCAGGACGAACTGGGCAAACGCTCGTTCCGCTTCATAGAGGGACCGATCTTCGCGCAACTTTTGATGGCCGATGAGATCAACCGCGCCAGCCCGCGCACCCAGTCGGCGCTCCTGCAGTCGATGCAGGAGTATCACGTGACGGTCGCCGGCGCCCGCCACGACCTGCCGGCTCCCTTCCACGTGCTCGCCACCCAGAACCCGCTGGAGCAGGAAGGCACCTATCCGCTGCCGGAAGCCCAGCTCGACCGCTTCCTGATGCAGATCGACATCCTCTATCCGGAACTGGAGGCCGAGCGCCGCATCCTGCTCGAAACTACCGGCACCGAGGACGCCAAGGCGCAGAACGTGCTCAATCCGGAGCGGCTGCGCGAAGTCCAGCACCTGATCCGCCGCATGCCAGTGCCGGAAAGCGTCGTCGAGGCGATCCTCAACCTGGTGCGTTCGGCGCGCCCCGGGCAGGGCAACGCTGACACCGACAAGCACGTCGCCTGGGGTCCCGGCCCGCGCGCCAGCCAGGCGCTGACGCTCTGCGCCCGCGCCCGCGCCCTCTACGACGGGCGCCTGGCCCCGTCTATCGACGATGTCCATGCATTGGCCGAACCGGTACTGCAGCACCGCATGGCCCTCACCTTCGCGGCGCGGGCCGAGGGCATGAGCGTGCGCGACGTCGTCGCCAAGTTGGTCAAGGCGCAAGGCTGACCATGGCGGTGCGGAAAAGGCTCTGATGGCGAGGATCGGCGAGGCGGCAGGACCGGTTGCGACACGCGACGCGCTCGCCCGGGCGCGATTGCGCGCCTCGCTGGTGCCTGACCTGCTGGTCGAGGCCCGCCGGGTCGTCACCACCGTCATTTCCGGCTGGCATGGCCGCCGCAAGCGCGGCATCGGCGAAAATTTCTGGCAGTTCCGCCCCTACGTCGAGGGCGAGACCATGTCGCGTATCGACTGGCGCCGCTCCGCCCGCGACGACCATGTTTATGTCCGCGACCAGGAGTGGGAAGCCGCCCATACCGTCTGGCTATGGGCCGATCCGTCGCCGTCGATGCTCTACAAGTCGGAGGGCGCCAACGTATCCAAGGAATCGCGCGCGCTGGTCATTGTCCTGGCTCTGGCCGAGCTCCTGTCGCGCAGCGGCGAGCGTATCGCCTGGCCTGGCCTCACCGATCCGATCACGGCCCGCAACGGCGCCGAGCGGCTCGCGGCGCATCTCTCTCATGCGACGACGCTGTCCGCCAAGCCCGATCTGTCGAACATCCGCCGCTTCTCCGACATCGTTATCGCCAGCGATTTCCTCGACCCTGTCG
The DNA here is from genome assembly GCF_025753855.1 of Mesorhizobium sp. ZC-5. Lineage (GTDB taxonomy): Bacteria > Pseudomonadota > Alphaproteobacteria > Rhizobiales > Rhizobiaceae > Neomesorhizobium. Next base: position 175,502 of record NZ_JAOWPT010000006.1, on the reverse strand, counting down.
AGGAAACGATGGAATGGCTCGACGTGCTGTCGCGCCATGGCGTTCGTGCCCATCTGATCGAGGTGGTCGATCCGGCGGAGGAGAGCTTTCCCTACACCGGCCGCACCGAATTCAGCGATCCCGAGACCGGCAGCAAGCTGACTGCCGGCCGCGCCGAACTGCTCGGCCAGGATTACCGCAACCTCTACACCGCCCGGCGCCACGAACTCGCCGCCTGGGCCAAGCGCCTCGGCTGGAGCTACACGGTCAACCACACTGACCGGCTGGCTTCCGACGCGTTGGTCAGGGTCCACATGGCGATGACCGCCGAGGCGCATTATGCCGCCGCGGGAGCCGCACGATGAGCTGGCTGCCATTCACCTTCGGCTTCCCGGCCATCCTTTGGGGGCTTCTGGCGCTGCCGGTGATCTGGTGGCTGCTCAGGCTGACGCCACCGAAACCGCAGACCGAAGTGTTTCCGCCGCTGAAGATCCTCGCCCGCGTGCTGAAGAAGGAGGAGACGCCGCACCAAAGCCCGTGGTGGTTGACGCTGCTGCGGCTGTTGATGGCGGCGCTGGTGGTGCTGGCGCTGGCCGAACCGGTTTTCAATCCGCGCGAGCAGCTTCCGGCCAGCGGTTCGGCACTGGCTCTCGTCGTCGACAATGGCTGGGCGAGCGCCCCTGACTGGGATCGACGCGTGGCCACCGCCGAACGGCTGATCGACGATGCCAATTCCAAGGGCGTGCCGGTGGTGCTTGCCTTCACCGCCGAGAAGCCGAATGCCGAGATCGGGCCGTTCGATGCCGCCGCCGCCCGCGACCGCCTGCGCGCGGCGCAACCGCGCCCGGTGCCGGTCGATCGCACCGCGATCTACGCGCGCGTCGCCGCCGAACTGCGCAATCTCCCCGGCGCCGGCGTTGCCGTACTGGCTGACGGCCTCGCCGCTGAAGGCGACCAGCAGGCCTTCGCCACGCTGCTCGGCCAAAATGCGGCAAGCGTCGTCTGGGCAGTGCCCGATCGCCTCGATGTCGCCGGGCTGACCGCGGCCGAGAACGAGGTCGACGGCTTTGCCATTTCCGCCATCCGCGCCGCCAACCCGGCGCCCGCCCAGGTCACCGCCGGCGCCTTCGACGACAAGGGCCGCCGCATCGCCGACGCGACGCTGACCTTCGGTCCCAACGAGACGGCGGCGACCGGCACGATGACCGTGCCGTTCGAGATGCGCAACGATTTCGCCTCGATCGCGCTCGACGACCAGCCGCAGGCGTCCGCGGTGCGGGTGCTCGACGAAAGCGCCAAGCGCCGCCGCGTCGGGCTTCTGTCGCAGGCCGAGGCCGACCAGGCGCAGCCGCTGCTGTCGCCGCTCTATTACATCCGCCGGGCGCTGGAGCCGTTTGCCGATCTGATCGAGCCGCCGAGCCCGGATCTCGCCGAGGCGATCCCGCAGCTTATCGAGCAGAAGCCGGCGATGATCGTCATGGCCGATGTCGGCACCATTCCGGATAGCGCACGCACCCAACTCGTCGACTGGGTCAAGAATGGCGGCACACTGGTGCGCTTCGCCGGCACGCGATTGATCTCGGCCGGCAACGACGAGGAGTTGCTGCCGGTCAGACTGCGCCTCGGCGAACGCTCGCTCGGCGGTGCCCTGTCGTGGACGACACCGCAGGCGGTCACCGAATTCCCGGCCGCCGGCCCGTTTGCCGACCTGACGCCACCGTCTGAAGTCACGGTATCGCGCCAGGTCCTGGCCGAGCCGACCCCGGACATCGTCGAGCGCACCTGGGCAAGTCTCGCCGACGGCACGCCCCTCGTCACCGGTGCGCGGCGCGACAAGGGAACGATCGTGCTTTTCCACATCACGCCGGCCGCGACATGGTCGAACCTGCCGATCTCCGGCACCTTCGTCGAGATGCTGCGCCGCATTGTTCAGCTGTCTCGCAATCAGGGTGCTGCCGCCGCCAATCAGGAGGGCGCCACGGCTTCGTTGGCACCCTATCGGATGATCGGCGCCGATGGCCGCCTGGTGCCGCCGGCGCCGGATACCAAGCCGCTTCTGACCGGACGCGGCGACCCGCCGGTGACCATCGAGAACCCGCCGGGCCTCTATGGGGCCGAAGAGGGCGTCGTCGCCCACAACCTCTTGCAGCAGGACGCGACCTTTGCGCCGCTGGTGCGGCCTGAAACAACGGCTCCGGTGACCAATGTGCGCTATGCCTTCGACGAATCCCGCGATCTCAAGGGCCCGCTCGTGGCAATCGCAATTGCCCTGATGGTGCTCGATACGCTGGCCGTGTTCTGGATGGGCGGCATGTTCGCCCGCCGTCCGCGTAAGGTCGCGCGGGCTGGAAGTGCCGCCGCCATTGTCCTTCTGGCCGCGACCGCGCTGCTGGCGTTTGCACCGCATGCCGACGCGCAGGACCAGAAGCCCGGCGACGCCGACGCCGTAAACGCCATCTCCGTTACCCACCTTGCCTACGTGCTGACCGGCGACGCGTCAGTGGATTCGGTGAGCCGCGCCGGCCTTGCCGGCCTCACCCGCTTCCTGGTCGAGAAGACGGCACTCGAACCCGGCGAACCGGCCGGCGTCGACATTTCCCGCGACGAACTCGCTTTTTACCCCCTGCTCTACTGGCCGATCGATCCCAACGCCCCGATGCCGTCGGAAGCAGCCATCGCCCGCATCGACGCCTATATGAAGGAAGGCGGCAGCGTGCTGTTCGACACCCGCGACCAGTTTGCCACCGGCATCGATGCCGGATCGGCGAGCCCGGCGACGCTCAGGCTGCGCGAAATCCTGGCGAACCTCAACGTTCCCGCGCTTGAGCCGGTGCCGGAAGACCACGTGCTGACCAAGTCCTTCTTCATCCTTCCGGAATTTCCCGGCCGCTTCAACGGCAGCCCGCTGTGGGTCGAGGCCTCTCTCGACGCCTCCAACGTCGACAATCGTCCCGTGCGTACCGGCGACGGCGTGACGCCGATCATGATCACCGCCAACGATTTCGCCGGCGCCTGGGCGGTCGACGAGAACGGCGACGCATTGCTGCCGACGGTACCGGCGGACCCGATGCAACGGGTCTATGCCTACCGGGCCGGCGTCAACATCGTGATGTACATGCTGACAGGCAACTACAAGTCCGACCAGGTGCACGTGCCGGTGCTGCTCGAACGGCTGGGGCAGTGAGATGAACTGGTCAATCGGACTCGAACCGCTCCTGTCATGGCCGCTGCTGGCAGCAGTGCTGGTGCCGGTGCTCTTGATGGCGCTGGCCGGGCTGTGGTTCCGCCAGCGCGGCGCCCTGTTCCGTTTTGCTGCGCTCGTCGCACTTGCCGCCGCCCTGTTCAATCCGGTGATGCGTGACGAAGAGCGTGAGCCGCTGAAGAGCGTCGTCGCGCTTGTCGTCGACCGCAGCCAGAGCCAGGAGATCGCCGGCCGCGCCGACGAGACGACGCGCGCAGTCGCCGGCCTGCAGGAAAGGCTGGCGCGCTTCAAGCAGTTCGACGTGCGCGTCGTCGAAGCCGGCAAGTCGGATGCCGCCGACGAGCGTGCTGAAACCCGCCTCTTCAGCGCGCTGGAAAGCGCCTTCCGCGATGTGCCGCCGTCGCGTGTCGCCGGCTCGATCATGGTCACCGACGGCCAGGTCCACGACGTTCCGGCCAACATTTCCGGCCTGTCCGGACCGCTGCACGCGCTGGTCACCGGCGACGAAGGCGAGCAGGACCGCCGCATCCGCTTCGAACGGGCGCCACGTTTCGGCATTGTCGGCAAGCCACTGGAATTGACCTACCGTGTCATCGGCACGGAAGGCGAAACCGGCTCGGTCGATGTGCGCGTCTCCATCAACGGCGAGCAGCAGACGATCGAGCGCGCCACCATCGGCCAGGAGATGCCGCTCGACATCATCATTCCCGGCGCCGGGCGCAACATCGTCGAACTGGCGATCGACGCGGCTCCCGGCGAACTCACCGAGACGAACAACCGCGCCATCGCGCTGATCGACGGCATCCGCGAAAACCTGCGCGTGCTTCTGGTTTCCGGCGAACCGCATGCTGGCGAGCGCACCTGGCGCAATCTGCTGAAATCCGACGCCTCGGTCGACCTGGTGCATTTCACCATCCTGCGGCCGCCGGAGAAGCAGGACGGCACGCCGATCAACGAACTGTCACTGATCGCTTTCCCCACAAGAGAACTCTTCGTGGAGAAAATAAACGATTTCGACCTGATCATCTTCGATCGCTACCAGCACCGCGACGTGCTGCCGATCCTCTACTACGACTACATCGCCGAATATGTCGAAAAGGGCGGCGCGCTGCTGATCGCCGCCGGGCCTGAATATGCCGGCGAGCAGTCGATCGCCCGCACGCCGCTGATTGCCGCCCTGCCCGGCCTGCCATCCGGCGAGATCGTCGAGCAGGGTTTTTACCCGCGTCTCACCGATACCGGCAAACGCCACCCGGTCACCCGCGGCCTCGAAGGCTCGGCGACCGAGCCGCCGCATTGGAGCCGCTGGTTCCGGCTGATCGGCATCGACCAGCCGGAAGGCGAAATCGTCATGAGCGGCCCCGACAACAAGCCGCTGCTGGTTCTGAACCGCAAGGGCGAAGGCCGCGTCGGCATGTTCCTGTCCGACCAGGGCTGGCTGTGGGCGCGCGGCTTCGAAGGCGGCGGCCCGCATGTCGCGCTCTACCGCCGCATCGCGCACTGGCTGATGAAGGAGCCCGAACTCGAGGAAGAGCGGCTGACCGCCGCCGGTCGCGGCATGACGCTCGACATCCGCCGCCAGACCATGCGCGACGATCCCGGCCCGGCGCAGGTCATCACACCGTCCGGCAAGACGCTCAATGTTACCATGACGGCGGAATCGCCCGGCGTCTTCACCGGCAGCGCCGAGACGGACGAGATCGGCCTCTACCAGATCGGCAATGGCGACCTGAAGGCGCTGGCCCATGTGGGGCCGATCAACGCGCCTGAATTCGCCGACACCGTCTCGACCACCGAGGTGCTGCGCCCGGTCGCCGAGGAGAGCGGCGGCAGCGTCCGCCGGTTGGCCGGCCTCACCGGCATCAGCCTGCCCGGCATCGTGCCGGTGCGCTCGGCCGGCGACGCCTCCGGCCGCGACTGGATCGGCCTTCGCACGACCAACGACAGCATTCTGAAATCGGTACGCCGCGTGCCGCTGTTCGCCGGCTTCTTCGGCCTGGCGCTGCTGCTGCTCGCACTCGGCTCGATGTGGTACCGCGAGGGGCGGTAGGAACAGTGGTTCCAGCCAGATTTTCTGGCCAGCTCAGGCCTCCGCCAGCGCGGCAAGCTTGAGGCGCTCGCCTTCCGTCGCCAGATCCTCGTGGTCGACCATGCCCGTGAGCTTTGCCACCGCGCCGGTCTCGAATTCGACGGCGAGCAGCCGGTCGAGGTCAACCGGGCGCGGCATCGACATCTGCCCGCGCGGGATGCGCTTGAAGCCGAGCGGACCGTAATACGGCTCGTCGCCGACCAGTATGACCGCCGGGGCACCGGCTTTATGCGCAGCCTCCAGTGCCATACGCACGAGCTTGCGGCCAATGCCGACATTCATGTAGTCGGGCCGCACCGCCAGCGGCCCGAGCATGAGCCCCCTGCCCTTGCCCGCCGCGATGCGTGTCATCTTCACCGATGCGATCACCACGCCGCCATAGGTCGCCACGAACGACAGCGCGCGTTCACACGGTCCGCCCTCGCGGATCTTGTAGGCGGCGCGCGTGAAACGTCCCGGCCCGAAGGCCTCTTCGTTGATGTGGTCGATTTCTGGATCGTGCGCCGGGGTTTCCGGCAGGTAGATGACGTCGGCAGCGTTCATGATCTTTGCATCCGGTGCGAAGAGGAAGGGTCTTCTCGCCGCGCACAGCGCGGCTGTATCGCCAGTCAGCGCTTACGCGCGGGCGCCCATTCGTCGTCGGTCGAACCGGGGTGCAAGGAACGTCGTCATCGGACGTCCCCGCTATCATCAAATTTTGCGTGCGGCAATCGGCGATTTTTCACGCCGGCGCAAAGTTTGCGCCACGTTGACGGTCTGTCGTGATCCAGGCGATTGGGCAATCCGGCCGAAGCACCTAGATTCGTCCTTCAAAGAAGGAGATTCCGATGGGATTGCTTGTCGACGGCGTCTGGCACGACCAGTGGTACGATACGAAGAAGAGTGGCGGAAAATTCGTGCGGGCCGAATCCGGCTTCCGCGACTGGATCACCCGTGACGGCAAACCGGCGGAAGGCCGTTCGCGCGGCTTCAAGGCCGAGCCCGGCCGCTATCACCTCTACGTGTCGCTCGCCTGTCCGTGGGCGCACCGCACGCTGATCTACCGCAAGCTGAAGAAGCTCGAAGACCTGATCTCGGTATCGGTCGTGCACCATTTCCTGGGTCAGGACGGCTGGACCTTTCTCGCCGAGGATGGCGGCACCGGCGACCATCTCTATGGCCTCGATTTCCTGCGTGACATCTACCTGAAGGCCGATCCGCATTATTCAGGCCGGGTGACGGTGCCGGTCCTCTGGGACAAGCAGCAAGAGACCATGGTCTCCAACGAATCCGCCGAGATCATCCGCATGTTCAACACGGCCTTCGATGAATGGGGCGATGCTTCGGTCGATTTCTACCCCGAGCCGTTGCGCGACGAGATCGACCGGCTGAACGCGAAGATCTATCCGGCGGTCAACAACGGCGTCTACCGCGCAGGCTTCGCCACCACGCAGGAAGCCTATGAGGAGGGCTTCCGGGACGTCTTCGCCGTTCTCGACGAGTTGGAGCAGATCCTCTCGCGCAACCGCTACCTGACCGGCGACCGGATCACCGAGGCCGACTGGCGGCTGTTCACCACGCTTTTGCGTTTCGATCCCGTCTATTTCGGCCACTTCAAATGCAACCTGCGCCGCATCGCCGACTATCCGAACCTGTCGAATTACCTGCGCGACCTCTACCAGGTGCCAGGCGTTGTCGAAACGGTCGATATCCCGCACATCAAGAAGCACTATTATGGTAGCCACGAGACCATCAATCCGACGCGCATCGTACCGGTCGGGCCGGATGTGGATTATTCCGCCCCACACAATCGCGACCGGCTCAGAAAGGCAGCCTGAAGCCGCCTACCAGTATGGCGAGACAGCCTCGCCGCCGAACACCTCCGCCAACCGGCGTCGTGTGGCTGGCGTTGTTTCTTGTGGCAGGCGGTCGAGCGGAAAGAACGCCGCCTCGGCGATCTCGCGGTCGCGGATTCGAGGCGCCGTCTGCCGGAATGCGGTGATCAGGTAGAACGCGACGTGGTCGCGGCCGGAGGCCAGCCGGTTGGCGTGAATTGAGCGAAGCTCCGGCGGGCCGGAAAATTCGATGTTGCCTTCTTCGGAAAGTTCGCGCTCCAGCGCTTCCAGCATCGTTTCGCCGAATTCGACGCCGCCGCCCGGCAACTGCCAGCCGGGCACATAAGTGTGGCGGATGAGAAAGACCGTATTCGCCGCCTTGTCGTGAACCAGTCCCCGCACGCCCAGCGTCATCGGCCGGCGAAGCAGGAAATAGAGATGGAAAAGCCGCGCCCGCAGCCCCGGCCAGCCAGTCTGGCGGAAGCGCCCTTCGTCGCTCGAGTCGCTCATGCGGCCATTGGCCGTTGGCAAGCCGATACGCCGTGCCTTAGAAGGAGATTATGTTCAGGCTCGCGCATCTTTCCGACGTTCATCTGGGACCGCTTCCCGATGTAGCCTATCGCGATCTCGTCTCCAAGCGGATCACCGGCTACGTCAACTGGCATCGCAACCGCCGCCAGTTCCTGCACGACAGCGTGATCGACGCGATCATCGGCGACATGAAGGCGGCGGCGCCCGACCACGTCGCGGTGACCGGCGACCTCGTCAACCTGGCGCTCGACATCGAGATCGACATGGCCAGGCAATGGCTGGAACTGCTCGGCAATCCGCACGACGTGTCCGTTGTGCCGGGAAACCACGACGCCTACGTGCCTGGCGCGTTCGACAAGGTGTGCCGTGCCTGGGGCAACTGGATGACCAGCGATGGCGGTAGCCCGCCGCGCGACCGCGAAGCCTTCCCCTATCTGCGCATCAGGGAAAACATCGCGCTGATCGGTGTCACCTCGGCCCGCGCAACGGCTCCCTTCATGGCAACCGGCTATTTCCGCGAAGGCCAGCGGCGCAGGCTCGCCAAGCTCCTCGATGAGACGGGCGCGAAAAATCTGTTCCGCGTCGTCATGATCCATCATCCGCCGATCCGGAGCGCTGTCGGCGCCCACAAGCGACTTTTCGGCATCGGGCGCTTCCAGAAGACGGTGCTGCGTCATGGAGCCGAACTCGTGCTGCACGGGCACTCGCACATGCCGAGCCTGTACACCATCGACGGAAAGGACGGCCGGGTGCCGGTGGTCGGCGTGTCGGCAGCCGGCCAGGCGCCAGGTGGCTCGCGGCCCGCGGCACAATGGAACCAGCTCGATATTTCAGGCGAGAAAGGCAACTGGACGCTTCGCCTGGCGCGTCGCGGCCTGACCGGGGCCTCGATGCCGCCGGTCGAGCTCTCCTCCATGGATCTGCTCGGGGAAACGGCGGTCATGCCCGTTGTCGAGCCGCTGCCGCTTTAAAGGCTGATGCCCAACTCCGCCAGCTTGCCCCAGAGCAGAGCGGCTATCATCATCAGGATCAGCCCGACCACGCCGCCGACAAAGACCAGGCCGAGGCCCGACCAGAAGGCTCGCCAGCGGCCGGACCGAGTGCCCTCATCGATCCTGATTTCCGGCAACGCACCCGTCGTTTCAGCCGGATGGGCCACAGCCTCGCTCACAAGCGCCGGCGCGACATCGCCTTCCATCATACGCTGGCGTTCGACGATACGCTCGGCAACGTAACGCGTCACCTGGTCGGCAACCGGCTTCATCTCGCTCGATTCGGCCAGCACCACGCGGCCAAGCCTCGTATCGCGCAGGAAGCGGTAAGTGCGACGGTCGCGCCCCATGGAAACATGGCTCACCGCGTCGATCCACAGCCGCGGCTGCAGGCCGGACGAGATGGCGAAGTCGAACCATTCATTGTCGGTTGGAACGTCGGCGAACACCGGCGCCAGTTCGGCGGCCAGCAGTTCGAGCCGCATGCGCTGTGCTTCACGCATGTCGACCACGACATCCTCGCGGTCCGCGGCCGCGTTCCTTACGTCGCGGATCGCCTCGGAAAGCTTGCGTCGCTTGTCTGCCGTCGCCGCGGTTTCACTTGCGTCACTCATCAGCCTCGGCTCCATCCGGCGGGCGATTGACTCAAACCCTTATGGCCTTGTTAAGGAAGAATTAACATAACAAGCCAGCCAATGCACTGAAAACCGGCGTTTCCGCGGCGAGCAGCGGAGCGATTCAGCGCATCGTGCGGCGGATGATTTCGGTCACCAGTTCCGGCTTTTCTTCCGGCAGCATGTGGCCGGCACCGGCGATCCGGTGCAACCCGAACAGTGGAGGTAGGCCGTTCGCCTGGTGAACCGGCAGCACGCCGTCGAGCAAGCCCCATGCGACCGACACGGGCATCGGCAAGCCGGCCAGCTTTTCACGGGCAATGATGCCCTGCCTTTCATCGTGGGTGATCGATGCGGCGATCTCGACCAGCTTTTCGGTTTGTCCGGCCCGGCGGCGCATCTCCACCAGTGTCCGCACGGTCTCTTCCGGTACCGGGTTCGGCCAGCCGATCATCGATTCCAGGCAGGTGCGGACTTCAGCCTCGCTTATTGCCGCGGCATAGCGGCGGAGCAACCTGCCGTTTATCTCTTCGCCGAAGCCGCCCGGCGCCAACAAGGCGAGAGAGGCAATGCGAGAAGGTTCGGCCAGCGCCATCAGCGCGGCGATCGCCCCGCCCATCGAATGGCCGGCGAGATGAAAGCGTTCGATGCCGCGTTGGGTGAGGTCCGCCAGGATGGCGCGTACGGCGATTTTGGCCGGCCCGGCTTCCGGCCAGCCCAGTGACCCGCCGTGGCCAGGGAGATCATAGGCTAGCACCCGAGCGTTCGTGGCGAGTGTTTCTTGCACCGGCCGCCACAGACCGTGGCAGCCGCCGAACCCGTGCAGCAGCACGATCGTTTGCGGACCTCGGCCGCTTTGCAAAGCATACAAGGATTGATTCAAGAAGCGTCCCCACCGAAAGATTCGAACCTGTCGGAGAGGCTTCCATGAAAGCGGCGGCGGGTAAACCGCCCTTGTCGGCGAGCTCGTGCGGATCGGGGGCGGCGCGGCGGTCATCCGCCCGCTTCCCACGGGCGGAACACGCGTCTAGATTTGAGAAGAAAACGCGGTCATCGGGCAAGAGACGTCCCCCTAGGGAGCAAAAACATGCATGAAAACATTGAAACAATCTGGTCGGGCGTTGTCGATGAAGCAGAGAGGGAAACGGGTGTCGATTGCGGGCGCTTCAGGCGGGCAAAATTTCATGTGAGCGACGGTGTTCGTTCAACGGAGAACATTCCCGTGCAGAATCCGGACTTCATGAGCATTCCAGGCCTCGAAGACAAACCATGGTGGAATATCGAAGATTTTGACCCCGTCATGCAGGACTTCGTGAAGCGGATGGAAGTCCTGTTTGGGGAGTATCAGGCAGAATTCGAAAACAACATGAATTCGGTGACATTTGGCGAGGGAGCAGCCACCTTCTATTACGGTGCAAATGAGGGATGGAAAATTTTCCTGTTCTACGGCAACGAGGCCGAGGAAGTACCCGGTGCTTCCAAGGTGTTTCCGAAAATCGCCGCCCTTTTGCGTGAAATGCGTGACGCGAACTATATCGCCAAATCCCACTTTTCGGTCCTGAAGGCGGGAGGGTCAATCCGCGTTCATTGCGGAGGTGTAAACCACAAGCTTCGATTGCATTACGGCTTGAGGGTTCCGGATGGCGACATCGCCATGAAAGTTGGCGGCGATACGCGTCGCTGGGAAAATGGCAAGGTTCTGCTTTTTGACGATACCTTTCCCCATGAGGTCTGGAACAACACCCCTCACGATCGCTACATCCTCCATTGCCGCATACAGCATCCCGGTTTGTCCGCCGATGAAAGACGCATGAGCTACGTATTGGAATCCAAGCTGTCCAGAGCCCTGGAGCGAAACAAATCAGGCCGATGATATAACGCCGCCTTTTGGATCGGCATTTCGCTCTAACTTGTTGATTTTAACTTCCGCTGCCCAGCCCGGCCGCACGTAAGTCGGCGACAAATCTGTCGGTGAAATCGGCGGGATACTTGGCCTTCACGAAGGTAGCGCGTGGATCGGCGGCGAAGCTGGCATAGTTGGCGGCGATCTCGTCGGCCAGTTGTCGCGAAGCAGCGCTATCTCCGGCTTCGAAGGCGACAACCAGGCGCGCCGCGAGATACTGCGGCCGCTTGGTCGTGGCGAGCGCGTCGACCGCGCGCGCCGCACCGGATTTGTCGTTGAGCATGTACTGGCCGAGGAACAGGCCGAAGTCCCACCAGCTGGGGTGTGCGCTCGACAGTTCAACGGCGCGTCTCATCACCGGCACGCCGTTGACGTAGTCGCCGGAGAAGATCAACGCATAGGCGTAGGCCGCCGCCATGCTGAGGTCGAACGTGTTGAGCTCGTAGGCCTTTTGCATCCAGTGGATGGATTCTTCCGACGTGCCCGTCCGCGAATTCAGGAAGCCATAGGCACGGTGCGCGTAGGGGCTGGTCGCCCCCATCAGCACGGCACGGCGGGCAAGATCCAGCGCCTCCGCCTCGGTCACGCCTTTCGGATAGTCGTAGCCGTCGGTCACCGCCTTGAGGTGCAGCGCCGCCAGCTCGGAATATACGAGCGGCGACTTGGCGCCTGCCTTCATCAGCGTCTCGAAGCATTTGGACGCTGCGAGGTGGTTTTCGGCCGTTTGACTGAGGTAATAATCGTCGTTGAGCAGGAGGCAGTTCGTCAGGCCCGACTGCAGGGCGTTCTGTTCGATATGTGCATAGAGGATGCCCGAAACCGGTATCGATGCGCTCAGCATCGTCGCCACCCGGTCCTCCAGCGATGCCGCGATCTCATCGGCCGAAAGCGTCCGTGACAGCAGAATCTTGCCGCTGGCCGTGTGTTGGAGTTCAACGACGACCGCCCCGGGATCGACCCCGGCCGAGATCGCGAAAAAGAAATCCAGCTTTCCGGGCGATTGCCCGCCCGCCGTCCTGTCGTTGGCGATGAAGGAGACCGTGTCGAAACCGGAAAGCGCTCGGCGCAGCACCGACGCCACCCGTGCGGTGTTCTGGTCCTCCGATGCGTTCCGGATGTGGACGGTCGGCAAGGCTTCCGCCGCTATGCGGGCGCCGTCAGCACCGCCAGCCGGTGCCTGGCCAGTAGCTGCGGTGATCAGATCGCCAACAGCAGCCGTTTCCGGCATGACGGTCCGGTACATGACGAAGCCAAGCATGGCAATGACGACGGCGATCGCCGCCCAGAACAGCCGCAGTTGGCGGACTAACTGGGCTCCCGGCGGCGGCGGGCGATGCCTGCTCAAGCCGCTGGGCAGCACCAGCGGGTGACCGCCGATCGCCCCGGCCACGCCGAAGCTCTGTGGCGGCGTGGCGCCGGCCTTATCCTCCGGGGCGGTCTTCGGCTGAATTTTCTCGCCGAATTCGTACGCCGGCACATAGGTGCCGCGCGGAATAACGATGCGGACGGGATCGCTTGCGCCTTCGGTAGCGAAATATTGAGACAGCAATTCGCGCAGGCGTCCGGCTTGCACCCGCACCACGGCGTCTGTCGCCGAATCGAAATCGGCATCCTTGCCGAAGACATCCATCGCGATCGAAAAGCCCTTCAGCCTCTCGGCTTCACCGGCCTGTTCCCGTTCAACGAGATAGCGGATGAGTTTGCGCGCTCGCTCAGACCGTCCGAAGGTCTCGCTGGCGAGCAGTCGCTCGAGTGTTTCGCGCACTGCGGGGGCGGCAGGCGTATTTTGTTGCAAGCTTCGGACCTTTCGATACGAGCTGGACCCGATCATATCGGGTCTGTTCCGGCACACAAGGAAATGTGGCGCGATACGAACAAAAACCCGCCCGCGTTTTGGCGCGGGCGGGTGGCTTTCAGCTGAATTTACTTAGCAGTCTTCAAACTTCTATTGCAAGATGCGGTTTGCGGCTGACACAACCGCTTCCAGCGACGCGGCGACGATATTGGTGTTGATGCCGGCTCCGAAGATTCTGCCGGCCGGGTGCTCGACTTCCATGTAGCTGATCGCGGCGGCGTTCGATCCCTGCTGGAGCGAATGTTCCGAATAGTCGAGAACCGACAGCTGAACGCCGACATGACGCGACAGCGCATCGACGAAACCGTCTATCGGTCCGGTCCCGGAACCGCTGATCGTCGTTTCGATGCCGCGGTCCAGAATGGTCGCTTCGACGATACGCAACCCCTTCCTTTCCGTATCCGGATAGGTGTGGTGGTCGAGAAACTTCAGCCGCCCGTCCGGCTGGTCGATATAGACGTCAAGAAACCGGTCGTAGATGCGCTTGGCTGGCACTTCCTTGCCTTCGGCATCGGTGATCGACTGGATGTCGCGGCTGAATTCGATCTGCAGGTTGCGCGGCAGGTTCAAACCGTAATCGGCCTGCAGCACATAGGCGATGCCACCCTTGCCGGATTGCGAGTTGATGCGGATGATCGCTTCGTAGGAACGGCCGACATCCTGCGGGTCGATCGGCAGGTACGGCACTTCCCAGAACGGCGTGTTGGCCTGCCGGATCGCCTTCATGCCCTTGTTGATGGCATCCTGGTGCGAACCCGAGAACGCCGTGTAGACCAGTTCGCCGACATAAGGATGGCGTTCCGGTATCCGCAATTGGTTGGAATATTCGTAGACATCCTTCATCCGCGGGATGTTCGAGCAGTCGAGTGCCGGATCGACGCCCTGCGTGTACATGTTGAGCGCCAGCGTGACGATGTCGACATTGCCGGTGCGCTCGCCATTGCCAAACAAGGTGCCCTCGACCCGGTCGGCGCCGGCCATCAGGCCGAGTTCGGTCGCCGCGATGCCGGTGCCACGGTCATTATGCGGGTGCAGCGACACAATGATGTTCTCGCGGTTGTCGAGCTGCCGGCACATCCACTCGATCTGGTCGGCATAGATATTCGGCGTCGACATCTCGACGGTCGCCGGCAGGTTGATGATCAGCTTGTTGTCGGGCGACGGCTTCACGATCTCGGTGACGGCGTTGCAGATTTCCAGCGCCACTTCGAGTTCGGTGCCGGTGAAGCTCTCGGGCGAATACTGGAAGCGGTAGCCGCCGCCGGCCTTGGCTGCCATGTCGGTGATCATCTTGGCCGCGTCGGTGGCGATCTGCTTGATGCCTCCGACATCCTTTTCGAACACCACGCGGCGCTGCAATTCGCTGGTTGAATTGTAGAAATGCACGATCGGGTTTGTCGCACCTTCGAGCGACTCGAAGGTGCGCGTGATCAGTTCAGGCCGGCATTGCACCAGGACCTGCAGCGATACGTCGGCAGGCACGTTGCCCTCCTCGATGCACCAGCGGGCGAAATCGAAGTCGGTCTGAGAAGCTGACGGGAAACCGACCTCGATCTCCTTGAAACCCATGTCGAGCAGCAACTGGAACATGCGCGCCTTTCGATCGTGCCCCATCGGGTCGATCAGCGCCTGGTTGCCGTCGCGCAGGTCGACGGAACACCATATCGGCGCCTTCTCGATGCGCTTCGAAGGCCAGGTCCGGTCGGTGAGGCCGATAGCCGGATAGGGCTGGTACTTGACGGCGGCGTCAGGCATGCCGCCCGCACCGCGAATTTCTGCTCTCTGGTTCATCGTCTCGTCTCCAGGGCGGCTTGCCGGGCAATCTGCCACTGCGCAAGCAGCGCCATTATACAAGGTTCATTCAGCGAATGTGACTGGCAAGGAGCATTGGCCCGTGCGGCACGATCGACCGCCGGGTGCTCCTTCAGCGAGCCCGGCGATCGCCGATAAGGCCGAGAAGCAGGAGAGCCGACGAGAGCGCGCGCAAGGTTTCGCCCGCGAAAGCGGACGGACGGGAGACGATGGTGGTCTGGCGCGGTTGCATGGGCGGAGGTCTACAAGAGAGCCGCATCCGGCGCAAGGGGGGTGCCAGCGCGCCGATGACGGCTTTAGCGAATGGCATTGAAGGCGATCGCGGATCGCTGATAGAACCCGCGCTGCAACCGGCAGGCGGAACACAATGAAGGCCAACACGGGCGAGGCGATACGCCTGCGTCGCGATCTCAAGGCGCCAACGAAGAGGCCAAACTGGCCGAAAGCCGTTGTCGTGCGCACGCTGCAGCCGGCTGACGCGACGTCGATCCACGCATTGCTGAACCTTGGCGCCGCGGAATATGGCGGCGAAGCCACAGGCTTTGATGACTGGTGGGCTTCGCTTTCCACCAACCCGGAATTCGACCCCGCGCTTTGCTTCCTTGCCGTGGATGAAGACCAAAAAATACTGGGCGTCGCCCAGTGCTGGACCAGCGCCTACCTGAAGGACCTTGCGGTTCATCCGGAGGCGCGCCGACGTGGTGTTGGCGAAAACCTGCTCTGGCATGTATTTCAGGTTTTCCGCCAGCGCGGCGCGTCCCATGTCGACCTGAAGGTCGTCGCCGACAACCTCACCGCTCGAAGACTTTACGATCGCGTCGGGATGGTCGCGGTGGCTTTCGACGGCTAGCTTTTCAGTCCTTGACCAGCCGCGCGATCATCCTGGCGATCGGCGGCCCGAATACCAGCACGAACAGGAAGCGTGCGGTCTGCAGCGCCATCACGAAGGAAATATCGATGGTGTCGGAGGCCGCGGCGATGATGGCGACCGAATCCATGCCGCCCGGGCTGGTCGCCAGATAGGCCGTCAGCGGATCGACACCCATCTCATACACCAGAAGCCACGCGAGCCCGCCGCAGAAGGCGATCATCACCAGGATCGAGAGTACGATCTGAGGCAGAACGCGGGCTGCATGGCGCAGGATGGCACGGTTGAAATTGAGCCCGATCGTCCAGCCGATAAGCGCATAGCTGATCGCCAGCAGCCATTCCGGCAGCTGAAAATCGACGCCACCGGCAAGGTGCAGCACGGTGCCGACAATGAGCGCGCCGAGAAAGTAGGGCGACGGGAGGCGGAGCAGCGGACCAAGAAGGCAGCCAATCGCCACGACCGCCACTGTCGCAGCGAAGGGCAGTATTTCTATCGGCGGAAACCAGATTGTCGGCGGCACCACGACGCCGGACGTGTCGACCCACAGGCGGGCGATCAGCGCCGCTGCCACGGTGACGAAGATCACCCTCAGATATTGCATGAAGGCAACCAGGCGGGCGTCGGCACCGAAAGCTTCAGCCATCAGCACCATCGCCGTGGCGGCACCCGGCGAAGAGCCCCACACCGCCGTGCTTCCAGGCATTATCCTCCAGCGGCTGATCAGGTAGCCGAGAAAGCTCGACGCCGCGACCGTGGCCAAGACGACGGCGAGGAAGAGCGGCCAGCGGGCGGCGAAGGAAAGGAAGATCGTCGGCGACAGCGACGAAGCGATCAGCACCCCCACGACAGCCTGTCCCACTGCAAAGCCGAGTTTGGGCGCCCGTACGCTCGCGCCATATGTACCGGCAACGATCGCCGCGAGCATCGGACCGATCAGCAAAGCGCCCGGAAGCGCGGCGAACTCAAGCAGAAATGAAAAAAGCGCGGATACGAACAGCAACAGAAGCCATTGCAGCCAGGCCGGTTTTCCGGTCAGCGGTTCGGGTCGCGGCGACTCGGCTGGTTCCATGGCGCCTTGGTAGCTGCTGGCACCCTGCTTTTAAAGTCGCTTTGGTATAATAATAGCGCGTTTTGCAAGATGATGCGGTCGCTCTGTCAACGGGGGTATCCGACCGTGGCAATCACCGCTGCGTCCATTGTCATTCGCGTTACGCGAACGGCACCGCAGTCGTGCCTTTCGGCAGCTTCGCCTCGTCCTCCGGCTCGACGTGAATGGTAACCCGCACGCTGGGAATCTCCGCCTTCAGCGCATCCTCGATACGGTCGCAAATGACGTGGCTTTCGCGCACCGTCATGTCGCCATCCACGATCAGGTGAAACTCGATGAAGGTGGCGCGTCCGGCAATGCGGGTCTTGAGGTCGTGCACCTCCAGCGCCCCTTTGCAATTGGTCGAGATGAGGTCGCGGATGCGCATGTGCTCATCCTTGTCGACAGCCATGTCCATCAACCCGCCGACCGACGATCCGATCACCTTCCAGCCCTGCCAGAGGATGTTAACCGCGACGACGATCGCAAGCGCCGGGTCGAGGATGGTCCAGCCCGTGACCACGGCACCAATCAGGCCGGCGATCACGCCGACTGAAGTGAACACATCCGTCATGATGTGATGGCCGTCGGCGACCAGAGCGGGCGAGCGCTCCGAACGGCCGTTGCGGATGAGGACGAGTGCCCAGATGGCGTTGATGGCTGATGCAAAGCCGTTTACCGCAAGACCTGTCCATGGCTGGTCGAGCGTCACCGGCACCTGCAATGCCCGCCACGCAGCGACCAGGATCAGCAGTGCCGCAACGACGATCAGCACGCCTTCCAGCACCGCCGAGAAATACTCCGCCTTGTGATGGCCGAAGGGATGATCCTGGTCGGCCGGCTTGTGGCTGAGCCTGATGGCGTAAAGCGCGGCACCCGAGGCAATGACATTGACGATCGATTCCAGCGCATCGGAATAGAGCGCCACCGAACCGGTAATCCACCAGGCAAGCGTCTTCAGTGCCAGCACGGCAAGGGCGATGACGATCGACCAGGCGGCCAGCGTCGCGACCTTCTGCTTGGAGGTTTTCGACACAGTCGTCACTGCTGACAAAATTACGCTGCCTTTTCCTTGGCCTTGCGCGGCAGATGCGCGACGACATTCTCGATCATCCGCATGCCGGCATTGTGGCCGAGCGTCATGATCGATTCGGGATGGAACTGTACCGCGGCGATCGGTTCCTTCTTGTGTTCGAAAGCCATGATGACGCCATCCTCGGTCTCCGCAGTGACGACGAAACCGGGCGGCAGCCTGACCGGATCGGCGAAGATCGAGTGATAGCGGCCGACCGTCACTTCCTTGGGCAGGCCGGAGAAGATGATCCCGGGCTTCGACACCCGGATGCGTGACGGCTTGCCGTGCATCGGGACGTGCAACTGCCTGAGCTCGCCGCCGAAGGCCTCCGCCAACGCCTGCAGGCCGAGACAGACGCCGAAAATCGGCAGGTCGCGGGCACGTGCTTTCTTGATCGTCGCCGCGCAGTCGAAATCCTTGGGCGTACCGGGTCCGGGCGACAGCACAACCAGGTCCGGCTTCAGCCGGTCGAACAGCTCTTCCGCCACCGGCGTGCGCACCGTCGACACGTTGGCGCCGGTCTGGCGGAAATAGTTGGCCAGCGTGTGGACGAACGAATCCTCGTGGTCGACAAGCAGGATGTTGACCCCCTCGCCCACCAGTGCGGATTGCCGTTCGGTGGCCGCGGCGTTGCCGGCGCGTGCATCGCGGATGGCGGAAATCATGGCGGATGCTTTCAACTCGGTCTCGGCTTCTTCTTCTTCCGGCACGGAATCATAAAGCAAGGTGGCACCGGCGCGAACCTCGGCAATCCCCTCCTTTATGCGGATGGTGCGCAGCGTCAGCCCGGTATTCAGGTCGCCATTGAAATGCACCATGCCGATGGCGCCGCCATACCAGGCGCGCGGACTCTTCTCGTTCTGCTCGATGAAGCGCATCGCCCAGAGCTTCGGTGCCCCAGTCACCGTCACCGCCCAGGCGTGGCTCAGGAACGCGTCGAACGCATCCATGCCTTCGCGCAAGCGGCCCTCTATGTGGTCGACGGTGTGGATCAGCCGCGAATACATCTCGATCTGCCTGCGCCCGATGACACGTACCGAACCCGGCTCGCAGACCCGGCTCTTGTCGTTGCGGTCGACGTCGGAGCACATTGTCAGCTCGGATTCGTCCTTCTTGGAGTTGAGCAGTTTCAATATCTGCTCGCTGTCGGAGATGGCGTCCTCGCCGCGCTTGATCGTGCCGGAAATCGGACAGGTCTCCACCCGACGGCCATTGACGCGAACGAACATCTCCGGCGACGCGCCGATGAGATATTCGCCCTCGCCGAGATTGATGAAAAACGAATAAGGCGACGGGTTGATCGCCTTCAGCCGCCGGCAGATTTCCGACGGCAGGCTCTCGCAGCGCTCGTAGAACATCTGCCCCGGCACCACCTCGAACAGGTCGCCGCGCCGGAAGCTCTCCTTTGCCTTCTCGACCAGCTTGGCATATTCGCCGGGCTCGTGGTCGCCGCGCGGCGGAATACGGTCGGACGGCTTGAACGGCTCCTCGTTCTGCTCGCGCGGCAGGTTTTCCGTGGAAAATCCGTCGCCTGCATAGTCGTAGCGGTCATGCCAGGCCTTTGCCGAATAGTGATCGACGACGAGGATTTCGTCGGGCAGGAAAAGCACCAGGTCGCGCTGGCTCTCCTTGCGCTCCAGCGTGTGCTTGACCGGATCGAACTGGAAGGCGAGATCGTAGCCGAAGGCACCGTAGAGGCCGAGATTGGCGTCCTGGTCGGTCTTGAACAGGTTGGTGACGGCGCGCAGCACGGTGAACACCGACGGCACGCGGCTGCGCTCCTCCTCGGTGAAGGCGCGGGCGGGTTCGGCGATCGTCAGCGCCAGCCGGCGCTTCGTCGTCTGCGTAAGCGTGACATCCTTTTCCGCCAGCAATGTTCGCGCGATGATCGGCAACAACGCTTCGCCGCGCGCATTCAGCGCCTCGATGCGCATGCCGCGGCCGCGCGCCGAGATCACCACCGGCGGATCGATGATCGCGGTGTCCCAGCGCGTGTAGCGGCCCGGATATTCGTAGTTGGAGGAAAACACCGCGCCGCGCCGGCTGTTCAGCCCGTCGATATAGGTCTCGATGGCGCCGTGATATGGCGTTTCGTGGCGCTGCCTGGTGATCGCGACGCCGCCGGCTGTCACAAACCGTTCGGCACCGTTTTCAAGCAATTCGACTGTCATTTCCGTCTCCGTCCGTTTCCACGATGGATCCGGAAAGCCAGCTGAAAAGAAAAAGGCCGCCCGGAAATCCGTTGCGGCCATTCTGAATTCCACGCGAACGCGCTTCGAAGGCCGCTATCAGCAGGCCCACCACCACAGGGTCTTGTTCGAAGTCATGTTCATGCCGGATTCCATAGCGGCGAATGGGGGTTGGGGCAAGCGGGATTTAAGGGCGGCCAAATGTTGACCGGGGCAGGACTTCGACGGTGCAGAGACCCCTGCTCCGTCAAGCCTGGGCGGGCTTGCCGAAAAATTCGCGCTTCGCGGTATCCCCGACCAGCCGAAGCTTGCCAAGGTTGCGAAGCAGCCGTCTCGGCCGCTTGAACGCCTCCCAGCTCAGGAAATATTTGACCAGCAAGCTTGGCGCCTTGCTATGCGAGCCACCGTGGGCGACGCGGTAGACGGCGCCGTGAAACGGCAGCGGCTTCAGGGGCGTGCCGCGCCCGGCGAGGATGTCGGCGATACGGACATGGCTGCCCAGCATCGACTTGATCCAGTCGAGCGAGGCGTCCTCGAACCGCTCCGGCAGGCCGTAATTGTCCGACCGGACGATCAGCGACGTTCCGCAGATATGATTGAACTCGTTATGGCCGAGCAGGAGCTTGCCGCCATCGTCCCAGATATAACCGCGGTCGATCGTCCACCCGTTCGCGTTGGGGTTTTCCGACACATGCTGGACGATCCGAGCGCTGACGAAATCGTCGTCGTCGACGATCATGAAAAAGCGGCTGTCACGCGCGGCGAGCATTCCTTTCAGGACACGCCGTCCCTTGTCGGCGCGGAATGCGTCGTAAACGGCCTCGAGATCTGCCTTGTCGATCTCATGCAGGTTGTTGGGGGGAAAGGTGACCCGTTCGACGCTGAAGCGCTCCGGCAGGTCGGGCAGGTCGGCGCCTTCGTTGGCGACAATGATGCCTCGCCAGTCGCCGTTGGTCTGGTTGGAGATCGAGGCGACGGTCTGCACGAGGTTTGCCTTGAGAAGGCTCCAGTCGCGGGCATTGTCCTGGTGGCGTACGGGGATGATGAAAGTGATGAGGGTCATCGGCGATCACCTCCACGGATGATTGTCTGCGGCCGTGTCATGCCGCGGCTCCCAGACTGGCCTGACTGCGCGCCCAGGCGATCCCGTCATCGAGCGAGGCAGCCTTGTGGGAAAGGTCGGTTCCGCCGGAAAAGGCGGCCATGAACCGCCGCACCTTGCCGTAATTGTTGTCGAGCACGGCGTGCGGCCGGCCGAGCAGCAGCGCGCAGATGTGGACGTGCAGGCGGTCGGTGACGATCGTCTGCCCGCGTGAAATCTGCCGGATGCCGCGCCGGAAGCGGTTGTGCGCCGCAGCATTGAGCTTGGCGGCCTTGATCAGTTCGGGGTTGAGCGAAACGGCTCCTTTCGCCGCGCCCAGCGCCTTGGCGATGCGTACGGGGGTGCGCGATTCGGAGATCCAGTCTTCCACCGGGACATCGGGATAGGCGGAAAAATCGTATTTCGCGGCACTTTCCTGATCCGCCCGCAGCATGGCCAGCACAGGAAACCGCGCTGCCGCCAATGGCTGGATCGGACCGATGCAGAACGCCATGTCGGGACAGAGGTGCACCCGGCAGTCGAAATGCTTCTCCGCGAATGCTTTCGACTCCTCGTCCCGCACCAAAAGGACGAAATTCTTGTGGCGCGCGATCGCCCGCGCCATTCGGTCGGCGTGCCCTTGCGACTTGTAATGAATCGACTGTGGCAGCTGCACGACCAGGCGGCCGGGCCAGCGTTCCAGAATGCTTTCGCGAAGCTCCTGGTGCCCCGACCAGATGTCGCCGAACGTTCCACCTCCGGTGATCAGGATCGGTCCGGAAGGCATCGCCTCGTCGAGCTTGTCGTGCGAATGATCCGGCAGTGCCGATATGTAGGAAGGGCTTTTGCCGAACCGGGATGAAAGATAGGCCATCTGGCCAAGCCAGATGGCTGAATCGCCGACATTCTTGTAATCGGGGAAATCGACCATCGCCACCGGCTCGTCCGCCGAGACATAGTCCTTCAGGCAATCATGGACCATGTCCTGCAATTCGGCGATCAGCGCCACATTCGATTTCGCGGTCATTTCCTCATTCTCCATCTGGCCGTGGGCCGCAGCAAAAAATCGCCGCGCACCTTCAGGCGGGGCGGACTTTCGTCAGGATCTTGCCCAGGATCTGCTGGACTTCCGTTTCGGGGCCGGCTGGGCGCTTCATCGCGATCCAAAGCAGGAAACTCGCCCCGCAGTAGAGAACCGCACCCAGCGCAACCAGCATCGCCAGTTGCGTCGCCAGCATGGTCTTGTCTGTCGTATGGTCCAGATAACCGGACGCAACCATCACGCCTGCCGCCATCACCGCGATGCTCGTCAGCGCACGCATATTGGCCGACAGTTGCTGCAAAACTGTGACGCCGGTGAGCCGTCGCACCAGCACCATGTTGACCAACGCGGCGAGAAGTCCGGTGAAGACGCGGCCGATGACCACCCCCTGGAGCCCGGCGAACATCAGTCCGGCGATCATCACGGGAACGCGAACGCACAGCATCTGCGTGTCGCGGATGAACAGCAGCTTGGTCTCGCCCTTGGCCATGCCGAGCGGCTGCACCAGGGAACCCAGCGTCTGCAGTGCGAAAACCGAGGCGAGCGACTGGATGATGAAGATGATCGGCACCCATTTCTCGCCGAGCGCCAGCCTGACCAGCGGATCGGCAACCACCGCCACCCCGATGCCGGCGGGCAGCGCAACCGCGGCGACCAGCGCCTGCGCGCGCTGATAGGCGGCGGCAAGGCGCGGAGGATCGTCGCGAATGCTGGAAAAGCCGGGATAGATCGTCTGGGTGAGCGGCGCGGTCGCTTCGCGCGTCGGCATCATGGCGAGGTTGCTGCCCACCGAATAATAGCCGAGCGCGGTGCCGCCGAGCATCTTGCCGACCAGAAGGTAATCGAAGCGCCAGTTGAGCGTATTGACGATCTGCCCGGCCGTCAGCCATGCGGAAAAGGAAAAGAACTCGCGCATGTGCCGGAAGGTGACGCTCGGCCGGAACGGCATAACGAGATAGGAGACGATGACGTTTGTCACCTGGCTCACCAGCGTACCCACCACCAGCGCCCAATAGCTGTGGTAGATCATCGCGATCGCCACCGCGGCAATGAAACCGGTGAGCTTCTGCGAGACGGCAAGCACGAATTCCTGCCAGAAGATCAGATCGCGCTGCAGCATGATCCGGCGCGGATTGATCAACCCTCCCAGCAGCATGCTCAAACCCAGCGCCAGCATGACGTTGGTAAGCCGGGGCTCCTCGAACACCCTCGCCGCCGGATAGGCGCAAGCCGCAAAGAAAAGGCAAAGCAGCAAGCCGCGCGTTGCATTGAGCGTCCATGCGGCGCTGAAATGCGATCTGTCCGGCGCGCTGTGGCGGATAAGCGCTTCGGTGAGCGAGATCTGGGTTACCGTGTCGACGATCAGCAGGAAGGTCATGGCCAGCGCCACGAGGCCGAAATCGGCAGGCGCCAGATACCATGCCAGCACGAAAGTAGAGAGCGTCGCCAGCCCGTTGACGATGGCCCGGGACAGGCTGAGCCACATGCTTCCCTTGACGAGACGGCCGGTGATGCTGGTCATCTGACCACAGCGGCAGCGATGGTGTGGACGGCGCACAGGACGGACCGCTTCACCTGAAAAACGATCCTCCGCTTCGACCTGAGGCTAATGAGCGCGATGTTCGCCGGTGCCAAACCCTACTCCAATCGGAACTGATCGCGGACGGCGCTCCGCACGTCCGGAATTTCTAAACTCGCCTGATTGGTACTTGCCGATCACGCCGCTGACCGAGGCCGCCGCAATTTAATTGCGCCTATGCTGCACTGCAATAGGCGCCCGATCACGGTTGATTTCAGATTCTTCGATCGCCGGCGCCGCAGCGTTGATGCCGCAGTCGTCGGCTCCCGCTTATGGTGCAAAAGCGGCATGAAGACGACGAGAGTGCGGTGCAATCGGCCCTATTCCAACGGCTTCAGCTCACCCAGCACGGTCGGGATCAGTTCCGAAACCGTCGGGTGAATGTGCATCGCGCGCTGGATGACCGTGTAGGGCGCCTTGGCGTACATCACATCGAGGATGCCATGCACGACCTCGTCACCGCCGCTGCCGAGGATCGCCGCGCCCAGCAATTCTTTCGTGTCGGCGTCGACCAGCACCTTCATGAAGCCGTAGGTTTCGCCCTTCTCGACGGCCCTGCCGACGTTCGTCATCAGCCTTTTGCCGACGAGCACCCGTCGTCCCGACTTCTTCGCTTCCGCCTCGGTCAAGCCGGCGCGGCCAAGCGGCGGGTCGACGAACAATCCATAGGTGGAGATGCGGTCGCTGACCCGGCGCGGGTCGTTGTCGAGCAGGTTGGCCGCGACAATCTCGAAATCATTGTAGGCAGTGTGGGTGAAGGCGCCCTTGCCGTTGCAGTCGCCAAGCGCCCAGATGCCCTCGACGCTGGTGCGCAACTGGTCGTCGACGGTGATGTAGCCGCGCGAATCCACCGCAACGCCGGCCTTGTCGAGGCCGAGATCGTCGGTGTTGGGTCGCCGGCCCATGGCCAGCAGCACATGCGAGCCGACCACCTCCGGCGCGCCGCTCGTGCACTCGACGCCGACGGCGATATCCTCGCCATGCGGCGCGAAGCGGATGCATTCGGCATTGAGCCTGATCTGGATGCCCTCGGCCTCGAGGAACTCCTTGATTGCGGCGGAAACGTCCTCGTCCTCGCGGCCGATCAGCCGCGGCCCCTTCTCGACCACCGTCACCTCGGCGCCGAAGCGCCGGTACATCTGGGCGAATTCCAGCCCGATATAGCTGCCGCCGACCACCACCAGATGTTTCGGCAGCATCTCCAGTTCGAGGATCGAGCTGTTGGTGAGGTAGTCGATGTCCTTGATGCCCGGCAGGTCCGGCGTCGACGCCCTGCCGCCGACATTGATGAAGATGCGCTCCGCCGTGAGCATCTCGCCGTTGACGCTGACCGAGCGGGCCGATTCAAAGCGGGCATGGCCACGCAGCAGGGTGCAGCCTTTCATGGAGCCCAGCCATGTCTCGTTGCCGCTGCGCGACGCATTGACGACGGCGTCCTTGCGCGCCTTCGCCTTTTTCATGTCGATGCCGACCGCCCCGCCGCCGAGCGTCACGCCGTAGTCGTCGGCGCGGCGGGCGAGATGCGCGGCATAGGCGCTGGCGACCAGTGTCTTGGTCGGCTTGCAGCCGGTGTTGACGCAGGTGCCACCGACATGATGGCGCTCGATGATGACGACGGTCATGCCGGCATCCGTCAGCCGGCCCGCGAGAGATGGTCCGGCCTGGCCGGTTCCGATGATGATGGCGTCGAAGTTTTTTGTCATGCGAGCGACGACACGATCCACAGCGCGCCGAGGATGGCGACGGCGTCTTCGATCAGCGCCGCCGGCAGGTCCTTGCCGAAAGCACCGGCGAGCCTGGAGCGCACTTCGGCGCCGCCGTAGGTGCCGATCACCGCGCCGACGATCCCGGCGATCAGTCCGAGCAGCAAGGCTCCTCCAGCCGTGCCGATTACGGCGCCGGAGAGCGCGCCGCTGACGATGCGCGCCCCGAATTGCTGCGGCACCTTGCGGCTCGGCGTCGACGGAAGCTGGTCGGTGACCAGTTCAACCAGCGCAAGGAGGGTGAAGATTGCCACGGCGATCCAGTGTCCCATGAAGCTTGCCCAGGTGCCGGCGACGGGGAGCCAGCCCAGATAGGCGGCCCAGGCGATGGCCGCAGGCGCGGTCATGGCGCGTAGCCCGGCGACAATTCCAATCAACAGTGCAAAAAACAGAGCCATGTTCCCCTCATCCTGGCTTCGCTTTCCCGTACCCGCCAATGGCTGGACGTCCGGGAAAGCGTATCTTGCGCTGGTTGTTTGGATGCATGCCCTGCGCCGGAGCAAAGCTAGCCGAGCCCGGAAAAATTGACCAGCGGTGCGCTGCACAAGTTCTACAAAATATGACTCCTCCCGCTGTTGACGATAGGGGGCTGTGCCCGCATCGTGGCCCGCCTGACAGTCCGAACCTCGCCGGAGACCCACCATGCCCAGCCAGAATGCAACGCTCACGATCCCTGACCTCGCCGGCAAGGCCGTGCTCGTCACCGGCGGGTCGACCGGCATCGGTGCGGCCCTTGTCGAAGCCTATGCCGCGCAGAAATGCCGGGTCGGGCTACACTACAACCAGAGCAAGGAGGCGGCTGAAAAACTCGCCGAAAAAATCACCGAGGCCGGCGGCGAAGTTTTCCTGGTGAAGGGCGATTTCTCGCTCACCGCCGACGTCACCCGCGTCGTCGAGGAAACCGCGCAGAAATTCGGGCGCCTCGACGGGCTGGTCAACAATGCCGGCGGCATGCTCGGCCGCATCCCCTATGCCGAACTGACCGACGCGCACTACGACAAGGTGATGGATCTCAACGCCCGCTCGGTTGTCACCGCCTGCCGCGTCGCCATGCCGTGGCTGAAGAAGCAGGGTGGCTTCATCGTCAACACAACGTCGGTGGCGGCGCGCAACGGCGCGGGCGGTGGCGCCGGTCTTTATGGCTCGGCCAAATCCTTCGTCTCCAATGTCACCCGCGGCCTCGCCAAGGAACTGATCGGCGACAAGGTCCGCGTCAACGGGGTGGCGCCCGGCCTCATCGTCACCGCTTTCCACGAGCGCTGGTCGACGCCCGAGCAGATGAAGATGCAGACCGCCACCATCCCGCAGGGCCGTGCCGGCACTGCGGAGGAATGCGTCGGCGCCTACCTGTTCCTCTCGTCGGATATGCTGTCCGGCTACATCACCGGGCAGATCATCGAGGTCAACGGCGGCCAGTTGATGCCGTGACGGGCGTCATCAGTCTTCCAGCGCGCCGGTCCTGGCGTCGGCGCTGCGCCGCTCGCCCACCAGCTTGATGACATCGCCGCCGGCCGGCAGCACCCGGATCGATCGCCGCGTCAGCACGAAACCCGCCTGCGGCGCGGCGATTTCGAGCGAACCGTTCTTTTCGCCGGGTGCATGCACGATCGTCGCCAGCCGTTGTCCGGCGCGCACCCGGTCGCCGGGCTTGACATCGTAAAGGACGGCGCCGGCTTTCGGCGTCGTCACCATCTCGATATTTTCCAGCGGCGCCACCACGCCTGCAAAGGCTGAAGGTGCGGCGATCGTCTTGTCATCGACAACGCCGCGCGCCACCAGCAGCCGGTAGAGCCCGTCCGCGTCAGCTTGCGCGAGGTCGCGTTCGACATCGACGACACCGCGATATTCGACGGTGGTCACCACCCGCTGGTCGAGCTTCGCTTCACCGGCCGGCATTTGCAGGTAGGGGTGGATCGACGCCTCCTCGAAGGCTCCGCCCGACGCGCCCTGCCACAACACCACCGCTTCGACCCCCATCGCGGCTGCACAGTCAGCCATCGCAGGCCAGAGCTGCGCCGGTACATAGAGATACGGCACCCCTTCGTCGTCGCAATGCAGGTCGAGCACGATGTCATGGCCCATCGACAACGCCACCAGCCGCCGCTTCAGGCTTTTGTCGGCCGGTCCTGGCACTTCGGGAGGCAACAGCGACGCATCCGGCTTCTCCAGCAGCGGAAAATCGCGATTGAAATTGTTGCGCGTGCCGAAGTGGAAACGGCCCTGGTGATCGCCGAACTGATATTGCGCGCGGCCGATCGGGTTGGCCCACGGTACGACCGTGATGTTGCCGAGAACGCGGCCTTCGTCGGCGGCCCTGCGCAGCTTCGGCATCAGCGCATCGATGGCGACGACGCCCGGCAATTCGCCGCCATGCAGTGCCGCTTGCAGATAGGCGGACGGCGCACCGGCGGACGCGCCGGAGAACCGGAACACCGGAAATTCGTAGGACACGCCTTCGGTATCGCCGACGATCGTCTCGATGGATTTGTGCATGAATGTCTCCCGACTGTCCAATCCGATAGCCGGAGCCGGCTGGTCCGAGAAGGGCCAGCCGGCTTCAATGCCGACGCCACAAGGCGATCGGCAGCACGGAGAGCGGCACCGGAACGCGCGGCGAATATGCCTGCGGCGCCTTCCGGTTTGGCCCGCGATCAGAAGAGGCCTTCGATCTGTCCCTTGTCGTTGAGAAAGATCTTCTCCGACGACGGCGCCTTGGGCAGGCCCGGCATGGTCATGATCTCGCCGCAGATGACCACGACGAAGCCGGCGCCGGCTGCCAACCTGACCTCGCGCACCGGCACGACATGGCCATGCGGCGCGCCGCGCAGGTTCGGATCGGTCGAGAAGGAATACTGGGTCTTGGCCATGCAGACCGGCAGATTGCCGTAGCCGGCCTGCTCCCAGGCGTGAAGCTGGTCACGGACGGACTTGTCGGCGATCGCCTCCGAGCCGCGGTAGATGCGCTGGACGATGGTGTTGACCTTCTCGAAGAGCGGCATCTCGTCGGGGTAGAGCGGGGCGAATTGCGACGATCCGGATTCGGCGAGCTCGACGACCTTGTTGGCAAGGTCCTCGATGCCGGCGGAACCCTTCGCCCAGTGCTTGCACAGGATCGCTTCCTCGCCCATCGACGCGACGTAGTCCTTCAGCGCCTGGATCTCGGCGTCGGTGTCGGAGTAGAAATGGTTGATCGCCACCACCGCCGGCACGCCGAACTGCCTGACGTTCTCGATGTGGCGGCCGAGATTGGCGCAGCCTTTCTTCACCGCCTCGACATTCTCCTTGCCGAGGTCTTCCTTCTTGACGCCGCCGTTCATCTTCATGGCGCGCACGGTGGCGACGATGACGGCCGCCGCCGGCTTCAATCCGGCCTTGCGGCACTTGATGTCGAAGAACTTTTCGGCACCGAGGTCAGCGCCGAAACCGGCTTCGGTCACCACATAGTCGGCGAGCTTCAGCGCCGTCGTTGTGGCGACCACCGAGTTGCAGCCATGCGCGATGTTGGCGAACGGGCCGCCATGCACGAAGGCCGGGTTGTTCTCCAGCGTCTGCACAAGGTTCGGCTGCATGGCGTCCTTCAACAGCACGGCCATGGCGCCGGGGGCCTTGAGATCACGGGCGTAGACCGGGCTCTTGTCGCGCCGGTAGGCGACGATGATGTCGCCCAGCCGCTTTTCCAGATCCTTGAGATCGGTGGCCAGGCAAAGGATCGCCATCACCTCGGAGGCAACCGTGATGTCGAAGCCGGCCTCGCGCGGGAAGCCGTTGGCGACGCCACCGAGCGATACATTGATCTCCCGCAGCGCTCGGTCGTTCATGTCCATGACGCGGCGCCACGCCACCCTGCGGATATCGATGCCGAGTTCGTTGCCCCAGTAGATGTGGTTGTCGATCAACGCCGAAAGCAGGTTGTGCGCGGTGGTGATGGCATGGAAGTCGCCGGTGAAGTGCAGGTTCATGTCTTCCATCGGCACGACCTGCGCATAGCCGCCGCCGGCCGCGCCACCCTTCATGCCGAAATTCGGCCCGAGCGAGGCTTCGCGGATGCAGACCACCGCCTTCTTGCCGATGCGGTTCAGCCCGTCGCCGAGGCCAACTGTCGTCGTCGTCTTGCCTTCGCCGGCCGGCGTCGGGTTGATCGCGGTGACCAGGATCAGCTTGCCGTCCTTGCCGCCTTTCTTCGAGGCGATGAATTCGGCCGAGACCTTCGCCTTGTCGTGGCCATAGGGCAGAAGATGCTCGGTCGGGATGCCAAGCTTGACGCCGATCTCCTGGATCGGCTTCTTCTTCGCGCCGCGCGCAATCTCGATGTCGCTCTTTACGTCGGCCATGACGGGCTTCTCCAGCTGTTCGTGAGGTGTATTCAAGCGGCGGAACCGCCGCTTCTGCATCGGGTCGCATAGAAGCCAATCCGGGACCGGCTTCGCCGTCTCAAAACAGCCGCCTAATACACGGATTGCGACAGGGAACCGAAGCCTATCGATCGAGGACGGAGCGTATCTCGATGATCTGCGAGCGTGCCCTGAGCAGATTGAAGCCCATCGTGGCCAGATGCGAGGGGAACAGGAAGCTCGACTCGTCGCCGTTCGAGATGATCCAGGGCTGCATGTCGAGCGCACCGCGCATCTGATTTTGCATGGTGTCCCACAGCGCGGTCAGGTTGCGTTCGCGGATGATCGCCGAGAAGTCGGATCGGGTGGCGTTCAGAATGCCGTAATAGGCGTAGAGCTGGCCATAGGCGAACCAGAAGCGGTCATCGGCGCGCGGGTCGAACCAGCCGGCGTCGGATGCCTCGATCTGTCCGCGCAGGATGTCGGAGGTGGAACCCATGTCGCCCGCGATGCGGTCGAGGAACAGAAGCAGGTTGTCGGCACGGGCATCGAACGTCGCCTGGCATTTCTCGAGGCTGGCGTTGAAGGTGCGCAGCGAGCGGATGGCATCGCGATAGACGCTTGGTGTCGGGCGAGTCGGGCCGCGCAGGCCGACATACCAGGCGTCTTCGTCCCAGGCGAGCGCGGTACGGGCATTCTGCAGGTTCTGGTCGATCTGCGAGGTACCGCGTGTGCGGCCGAGCGTGTCGACGAGTTCGGTCGTCGTGCGCCGCATCACCTGATTGATGCCGAGCTGGAAGGCTGCCTTATTGTCGAAGAATGGCGTGTTTCGCCAGGACATTCCGAAGAATCCGAGCTTTGAGGCCAGCATCGAGGATATCCAGGCATTCTGGTTGACGTTGAAGTCGACCAGGTCCGCCGACACGGCGGCGATTTCGGAGCGCTTGCAGGCTTGCTGCTGGCCCGGCGCTGCGGGGGCAGTGGGAGTGCTCTCCGCGCCGCCGGTGCTGCCTTGGCCTGTGGTGGCCGCGGAGATCGGATCGCCGGCCACCACACCGGCCGCCTGCGGGTTGGCGCTTGCAGCAGTCAGTGTCGGATAGTCCGGATTGAAGTTGTTCCACCATTGGGTGACATAGAAGAAATATCCGTAGAGCCCGATTATCCCGAGAACGACCAGGCCGAGCACGCCTTTCAGAACCAGCCCGCGCTGCGTATACCACCGGCCCGCCAACAGGAACGGCCACAAAAGGACGCCGATCACCAGCCCGATGCCGCGGCCGATCCAGTGGAAAATCCGGGTGAAGAAATTCACGATCGGATCAAGCATCGCGGTCTGCCCCTCTAGTCAACCAGGCCGTAGAGGCGTTCCCGAAACGCCTCCTTGTCTTTCAGATATGTGGTTTTCAGCGTGTCCACAACAGCCGATCGCTGGACTTGGTTATAGCCTTCATAGTCCTTGTAGAAGCCCTGCTTGTTGAAAACATAGCGCGAGACGAAGTCGGACGGCACGAAATCCGAGATCAGCCGGTTGGTCAGCCAGGCGTCGGGATGGTCGGGGCTGGCGCGCACCACCAGGAAGCGGTGCTGCGGAAACACCTCCTCGATCCGCAGTTGGCCAAGCTGCGCGATCTCGCGTTTGGCAGCGTTGAGGAACGGGAACGTGCCGTCGCGGTTGATGATGTCGGCATTGCTGTGGATCCAGGTCTGCAGCCACACCTTGTCGGCCTTGCCGAGGTCGCGTTTCGGCTCCGCCTCCTGGATCAGCGCGCGGATCGCCATCTCGGCGCGATGCTCGAGATAGCCCGACGTCTCGATCCACGAGGCGCGCGGCAGTTCGATGCGCTTGGTCGAGGCAAGGAAGCGGAACACCCGGTCGGCGTCATGGATCGACAGATAGCTCACCTGCCACGGCCGCGAGCGACGGAAGCCCGGTGCCGAAGGATCGCTGATCACCGTCGTCATGTCGGGATCGATGAACACGTAGAGCCCGCCGAAATGGCTGGTCCAGAAGGCGTTGTGGCGGAAGATCACTTGGTCCGGCACCAGCGCGTTCTCGCGGATGTCGCCGGTCACCTTGGCGAGTTCCACCATGCGCTCCAGCATCTGGTTGTCGCGCCATGCGTTCGGCTCCTGTTTCAGCCGGTCGACCAGCGTGCCCAGTTCCGAGGCCTTGCCGAGCACGTCCTCGGCGGAAAGCACGCGGAACTCGACCTGGTTGATCGACAAAAGGTCCTCGATGTCGCGGACCTTGTTCACCGAATCCTCGATCTCGCCGTAGATCACGTCCTTGATCGTCAGCGCGTCGATGGCACGGCTGTTTTTCGTCATGAACTCGTGGATGAGCTGCGAGGTGTTGGAGAAGGCCGTATGCACCACCGGCAGGTCGACCTGCGACGGGGTCAGGATGATGAAGCGCCGGTTGACCTCATTCGGGTCGAGGTAGAATGGGTCGTCGAGCTCCTCGGCAATCTGCGGCGAAAAGCCGGTTCGGTCGATCTCGAAACTGTTGCGCTTGGTCGGTTTCAGCCCGAACGCCTTCAGCGCCTTGTTGTAGCGGTCGATGAGGTGCTTTTCCTCGATCGGCAGCAGCCGGCCGTAGATGAGTTCGTTGTCGCGGAGAAGGTCCATCAGGCGTTCCACAGCCCCTTCTTCTGCAACTCCGCCATCTCCTTGGCCGCGCGTTCGCGCAGCCTTGCGTCGCGCAGCAGCTTCGACACCGCCGCGTCGTCGGACTTGTCGGAGTAGCGGAACTCGCTGTCGGCGTAGCGGTTGACCTCCTGCATGACCATATCCATGTCGAACGGCCCGCGCAGTTCCTCGATCATCGCCTTCTTCTCGTCGTAGCCCTTGTGCATGAAGGCTTCCGGCTTCTCGAACCATTCGTCGGGCAGTTCGATGTCCATCGCCCGCATCTTGATCGCGTCGGTGACGTTTTTGATGGCGCGGCCGGTGAAGCGCGGCTCGGCTTCCTTGATCATGTAGAGATAGGTGCCGATGTCGGCCATCGTCTTCGGCTGGCCATTCTCCTTCAGGAAGCGCTCATAGACCTTTTCCAGCCCGTCTTCCTGCGGCTTGGCGTGTCCCTCATAGGCTTCCGCGATGGCGCGCTGGATTTCCTGCGCGGCGTAAAGCTGGTGGTCGCCGAGATCGATCTTGTGGTTCTTGCCGGCGAGCAGCACAAAGATATCGATGTAATCGTCGCGCGTCTGCGGGCCGTCGACCAGCCAGCGGGCCCCTGCCCGCTGCCTCAGCGCGTCGTCGACGTTCTCCGGATAGTTGGAGAACATGCCGAACGAGCAGTTGCCGCGCACCACGGTGCCGGCGCCGGCGAAGGCATCCATCAGCACGCCGGTGATCTCCTGCTGGCCGGCCGAGGCGCGGTCGTCGGAGCGTTTCGCCGCCACCTGATCGATGTCGTCGATGGTGCCGAAGCCGATCATGCGCGGATTGAGCACATTGTTGATGAACTGCCGGCAGTTCTGGCCGGATTTGCCCTGATAGGACGATATCTGGTCGACGCCGAAATTCTCGTAGTGGAACGGATAGCTGGCGACCTCGGCATAGCCATGAACCAGCCCGGCAATCATCTGGATCAGCGTCGTCTTGCCGGTACCCGGCGCACCGTCGCCGATGAAAGTGAACAAAAACCCGCCGAGTTCGACGAAGGGATTGAGTTCCTTGTCGAAATCATAGGCCATCAGCATCTTCGCCAGCTTCACTGACTGGTACTTGGCGATGTGGTTGCCGACGACCTCCTCCGGCTTCTTGAAGGTCATCACCAGCGGCTTCGATTTCTTGCCCGGCGCCACGTCGAAGCCGTCCAGCGTGAAATCGTCGGCGTCGATGCGGATATGCGCGTTCTCGAAGGCGCCGATGCCGTCGAACCGACCTTTTCGCGTCAGCAGACCGTCAATGGCGACACGAGCGAAGGCGTCGGCGCGCGTCATCAGGTCGGCATCGTCTTTCGAGCCTGAAATCGCCCGGTCGAGGCCGGCGACTAGCGATTTCAGCGCATCCTGCGCCGTGTCGAACAGGAAATCCGGCTCGGCGATGTCGTTCGGCGGTTCGCCGTCGCTGTCGATCAGCTGCATCAGGTAGGAGGCAAAGCTGAACGCCGAGACATAGGCCGAAGCCGACAGCAACTTCTTGAAATGGCTAGCCTCGTCACCCTCCAGCGGCGCCCGCGCATTTTTCGCCTGCAGGCTCTCCAGGTCGCAGCTGCGCGCAAAGACATCGGCGACGGCAAGCGCGATGGCGAGCCCACGCCGCGTGCGGTAGAGCAGCGTGTGCTGGCCGATGCCCATCAGCTGGTCGTCGGGCTTCACCGCCGCGACGGTCTTGATGAGTTCCACTTCGCGCGTCTTGCGCACCGAGCCGGTCGACACCGTCGAGACGAACCGCCGCCCGGTACCGGCAAGTGCCGTATTGGACTGGCCGGACGAATCCTCCAGCACGATGGTCCGCGTGATCATCGACTGCGCGATAGCGCGATGCTTCTCGATATCGGCTTCGGCAATCGTGGTCAGGCCAGTGTCCATGAAACCCCCGCTATGATCTTTTTTTACTAATAAAATTCTCGCCTAACACGACCGAGTAAATCAAAGCGAATAGCATAAGATAAGCCGTAGTCGACGCTGCAACAAACCCGATCATGGTCCCCGGATTTCCTGAAACCATACCTATCCGAACACCAGTGATCTGGCCATAAACGGCTACGAGCAGTGCCGTTGAGACAGCACCGGATACTGCAATCAGCAAGTTGGATCGGTTCCATTTGTTGGGCATCATTGTTGTCCCAAGAACCCCGGACAACACCGTAGCTGCTACATGGGATTCTGAGTCGGGCACCAATCTGATAACTGCCAGCGCGATGAACCACGCGATGCAATTGAGGGCAACGATCGATGTTTTTCGATGCGAAGTTACCCAAATCGCATAAGCGCTCGGTGGGTAATTTTCGCCGTTAGACATCGCTGATCACCTGTCCCTTGGACAGAATATGCACCTTGTAGCCGGAAAAGATCTTCTGCGCCTCGCCCGCCGCATAGAGCGCCTGGTAGGCCTCGTGTGGGATCAGCGCATGTTTCTCATAGCTCGACACGCCCTGCCGCGCCGCCTCGAGGTCGTCGGTGTTGATGAAAAACTCCTGCGTCGCCTTCTCGCTCGACCACAGGCCCTTGCGGCCGGGCTTCTCCGCTTTCGAAAACACTTCCTGGATGGTCCAGGTGAGCAGCCAGGCGTTTTCCGGCTTGCGGACCTTGGAAAGCACCTCCGTTACCGTCGAATTGTTCTCGGTGATGCCGGCAGAATAGAACGGCCCGAGCACGACACGGCGCAATTGCTTGGGGTGCAACGTCTCGAAATCCTTGTCGAGATTGCTGGCGATCGTCGCCGGCGACAGCGTGTAGGCCGAGTTCTTCTCGGTGAAATCGTCGAAACGGTGCGCCAGTTCGGGATTGAGCAGCCCGTCGACCGGCAGCGGTATGTCGACCCTGGAATTGATCTTGCCGTTGTCGTCGACCAGTTGGCTGATCATGGGTTCGGACGAATCCTCGACGGTGGCCATGTAGATCAGCGGCAGGTTGGCGGTACCGTCGAATGACGCCCAGTGGACGAGGTAATAGGGGCGCATCGTCTTCGGATTGACCGAGACCTTGGCCGTCTGCGCCAGCGTGAACGGCCCGAAGGTCTCGCCGTCCTTGATGTCTTCGAGATAGAGCCGCTCGGCCATCGTCTTCTGAAGTGCGGCCGGAAATTCCTTGTGGCGCAGGATGAAGTCGGCCATTTCCGAGCGCAGCATGCCGGGTTCGGGGATGTTCGCCAGCCGCTTCGGCGCCTGGCGCCTGTCGTTCTCCAGCTCCAGCAGGTTCTGGAACAGCGGAAAACCGCTGTCGGCGCGCGATATCCGGAAGCTTTCCATGAAGCCCAGCCGGTTGCGCCACGACGAGAAGGATTTCTCCAGCCGCGCGATATATTCGGCGACGATCTTGGCGACGATGCCGTGCCGGTAGAGCGGCGAACGGTCGTCGCGCATGAATATCTCGAGCCCCTTCAACGCCGAAGCGATGGCGTCGAAATAGCGCGTAGCGGCTTCGTTTTCCGGTGTCATGAAAGGCAGGCGTCGTTAGCGGTCACACCTTCACATAGTCCGCCGCGTTGTGCTTGCGCATCACCTCTTCGAAGCGGCGCGCGAAGGCATCGTCGGCGAGCTTCTTGCGGCGCTGGATGTCGCCGGTCGCCACCATGTTCTTCTCGTGCATTTCGAGGAGGTCGCCGATGTGCTTCTGCGCCGCCGCGCCTATGCCGGCCATGGTTTCCTCGGCTGTGGTGTCGACCTGGCTGCCCAGCGTGTTGATCTTGTGGGCAACGTCCTGCTGTGCCGCGGTCTTCAGCGAATCCTCGAGCGCCTTGTAGAGGACGATGCGCTGTTCGGTGTCGATGGTCAGCTTGTTGATCAGCGTGTTCTGCGCCGCGATCTGGTTGTTGAGCGAATCGACGAAGGTCTGGAACATCGAGGTGTAGCGCTCGAGCGTCTGGCTCTCGGCCAGCAATTCCTGCTCCTTGGCCTGCTTCTCGTTGTATTCGGTAGCCAGTTTCGAGCGCTCGCCTTCGAGCTGGGTGCGCTCCTTCTGGTTGGTCGACGCGGCGATCTTGTTCTCGATGTCGAGCAGCAGCGGGTTCAGCTCCTCGATGCGCTTCTGCGTCGCGGTCAGGTTGTCCATCGTCACCTTGCGGCGCTCGATGACCTGGGAAAGGCTCGCCTCCGAGGTCTTGTAGCGGGAATCGAGTACCTGCTTCTGCGCCTTCAGGATGCCGACGATGGTGTCGGACTTGGACAAGAGCTCCTGCAGGTTGCCGGCGAGCGACATGTTGCGCACGCGGTCGGTGCGCATGCGCTGCTTGCGCTGGTCCGAGAAGATGCCGATGAAGCTTTCCCAGCCGGTAAAGCTCTTCATGCTCTCGAATTCGGTGCCGAAGACGTTGGTTGCGTCCTCCAGCCCGATGATCAGGTCGGCGATGTTGCCTTCCATCACCTTCTGCTGCTTCAGCACGTCCTCGATGCGGGCGTTTTCGATGTCGAAATCGACGGAGCCGATCTTCTTGTCGGCCTTGGCGAGCGTTTCGAGCACGGTGCCCGACTGCTCGATCTTCGACCGCATCTCCTCGACGACCTGCTTGGTCTTCGCGATTTCCTGATCGAAATTCTGCAAGGTTGCCATCGAGTTCCTCCAAGCACAGCCACAGGTCGAGTTGAGCGAATATATGTGGGTGAATTAGCGAATGAAAGGCGTTGGAATTGTGAAATGGAGAAAAGAAAAAATCGGAAGAGGTGATGCTTTAGATTTGCCGTTGCTGGCGCAGGCAGTCCAGCATCCACTCAGCCGCCGGTGAATCCGACAAGATCCTCTGCTCCGACCCGTCCCATCTCCTCTTCCCAGTGCCGCCGGCACAGCGAGACATAGACGTCCTTGCCGATCGCCACCTGCGCGCCCTGCTTGGCAACCTTGCCGTCGGGCCCCAGCCTGACCACCATCGTCGCCTTGCGGCCGCAGCGGCAGATGGTGCGCACCTCGCGTAGTTCGTCGGCGATCGCCAGCAGCGCCCGCGAGCCGGAAAACAGCTTACCCTGGAAATCGGTCCGCAACCCGTAGCACATCACCGGTATGTTCAGGCGGTCTGCTACCCTGGCCAGTTGCCAGACCTGTTCGTCCTCGAGGAACTGCGCTTCGTCGACGAAGACGCAGTGCACGCTGCCATGCCTCTGATGGTCATCGATGCGGGCGAAAAGGTCGTCGCCGTCGCGGAACAGCTCGGCTTCCGCCTCCAGCCCGATGCGTGAGGAAATCGTCCCGGCGCTGTCGTCCTTGCGGTAGTGCCCGGCGATGAAAAGCATCGTCGCCATGCCCCGCTCGCGATAGTTGTATGACGCCTGCAAGAGCATCGTCGTCTTGCCGGCGTTCATCGTCGCGTAGTGGAAATAGAGCTTGGCCATCGCCCCTTTTATGCAATGCCCACCCGCCCGGGGAATAGGCCGCGGCCTGCGTCCACCGAAAAACACGCCGGCCTGTCGTTGCAAGACCAGCCGGCGGCGCGGCTCGCCAAGCGATGCCGCTTGAATCGGCCTCAAAATGATGTTTGGCTTGAAGAACCCGGGCGGAAGAAAAACCGTAACTCCGCACCGTAAGAAGAATTCCAATGGGAGAAATGACATGTCGCGCATGAAAATATTCGCCGCCTCGCTGGGGCTGGCGGCAATTCTTTCCTCGGGGGCGGCGTTTGCCGCCGATGCCGAGAGCTGCAAGAAGGTGCGCCTGTCGGATGTCGGCTGGACCGATATCCAGGCCACCACGGGCGTTGCCTCGGTGCTGTTGACCGCGCTCGGCTACGAACCCGAAGTCATCCAGCTCTCGGTCCCGGTCACCTACGCCTCGCTCAAGAACAACGATCTCGACGTCTTTCTCGGCAACTGGATGCCGTCGATGACCGCCGACATCAAGGACTATAGCGCCGAAGGTTCGGTGGAAACCGTCGCCCGCAACCTCGACGGTGCCGGCTACGGCCTCGTGGTGCCGACCTACATGGCGGATGCCGGCGTGAAGACACTGGCCGATCTCGCCAAGCCCGAGAACAAGGAAAAGCTGGACGGCAAGGTCTACGGCATCGAGGCCGGCAACGACGGCAACCGCATCATCCTCGATATGATCAGCAAGTCGGACAGCGGCCTGGCCGGGTACGAACTGGTCGAATCCTCGGAAGCCGGCATGCTCACCCAGGCCGAACAAATGATGAAGGACAACCAGTGGGTCGTCTTCCTCGGCTGGACCCCGCATCCGGTGATGGGCGAGATGAAGATCACCTATCTCGACGGCATGGGTGACAGCGGCTTCGGCGCCGCCACGGTCGAGACCAATACCCGCAAGGGCTATCTCACCGAATGCCCGAATGTCGGCAAGTTCATCGCCAACCTGAAATTCAACCTCGAAATGGAAGGCGTCATCATGGACGCTATCCTGAAGGGCAGCGACGCCAACACGGCCGCGACTGAGTGGCTGAAGGCGAACCCGGATGCCGTCGCTCCCTGGCTTGCCGGCGTCACCACCATCGACGGCGGCGACGCAGCGGCGGCAGTCAAGACCGCGCTCGGCGGCTGAACCGGCATTGCTTGCGCCGAAACGATCGAAGGGCAGCCCGGGGGCTGCCCTTTTTCATATCCTGTGACAAGATGATGACCGGGCGACCGATGGCCGTCCGCGGCAGTGAGGGGAAACAATGGATCCGATTTCGCAATTCCTGGCAGCCTGGAAAATCCCGATCGGCGCCTGGGGCAAGGCCTTCTTCACTTTCCTGACCGACAATTTCAACGCCATCTTCCGCGGCTTTTCAAACAGCCTGAATTTCGTCCTCGACGGCCTGGTCGACACCCTCCTGCTGCTGCCGCCGGTGCTGGTCGTCGCCCTGATCGCACTGCTCGCCTGGTATCTGCAGCGCTCGAAGGCGCTGGCCATCGGCGTTGCGCTCGGCCTGCTCTTCATCATCAACCAGGGCCTGTGGAAACAGACCGTCGAGACGCTGGTGCTGGTCGTCGCCGCTGCCGCCGCCTCGATGGCGATCGGCGTGCCGCTGGGCATCTGGGCCGCCCACAAGCCGAAGGTCTACCGCGTCATGCTGCCGGTGCTCGACCTGATGCAGACGCTGCCGACCTTCGTCTACCTGATCCCGGTGCTCACCTTGTTCGGCCTCGGCAACGCGCCCGGCCTCATCGTCACCATCATCTTCGTCATCCCGACCGCCGTGCGCCTCACCCATCTCGGCGTCACCTCGGTGCCGAAGGCGATCATCGAGGCAGGCGAGGCGTTCGGCGCCACCAGGAGCCAGTTGCTCTGGAAGGTCGAACTGCCGGCGGCACTGCCCACCATCATGGCCGGCCTCACCCAGTGCATCATGCTGTCGCTGTCGATGGTGGTGTTCGCGGCCCTGATCGGCGCCGGCGGCCTCGGCACCGAGATCAACCGGGCGCTGGGTTCACGCCGCATCGACCTCGGCCTTGAAGCCGGCCTCGCCATCGTGGTTCTGGCCATCGTGCTCGACCGGATGACCCGCATCGGCGTGGGAGACAAGAAATGAACGTCGCGGTCGATTTCAAGAATGTCGATATCGTCTTCGGCACCGATCAGTCCGGCTCGCTGGCGCTTATCGACAAGGGCGCGACACGCGCCGAAATCCTGGAGCAGACCGGCAACGTGCTGGGCTGTGCCGGCGCCAACCTCACCGTCAACGAGGGCGAGATTTCGGTCCTTATGGGGCTCTCCGGCTCCGGAAAATCGACGCTGCTGCGCGCCGTCAACCGGCTGAACATCGTCTCGCGCGGCCAGGTGCTGGTCAAGGACGGAGACAAGATGGTCGACGTCGTCTCCTGCGACGAGGCCACATTGCGGCGGTTGCGCCAGCACCAGGTCGCCATGGTGTTCCAGCAGTTCGGCCTGCTGCCCTGGCGTACGGTCGAGGAAAATGTCGGGCTCGGCCTCGAACTGGCCGGCATGCCGGAGGCGGAGCGCAAGGAGCGCGTCGAAAAACAGCTCAAGCTGGTCAATCTCGATCCGTGGGCGAAGAAATACGCCCATGAGCTGTCGGGCGGCATGCAGCAGCGCGTCGGCCTGGCCCGTGCCTTCGCCACCGAGGCGCCGATCCTGCTGATGGATGAGCCGTTTTCGGCGCTCGACCCGCTGATCCGCACCAAGCTGCAGGACGAGTTGCTGCAGCTCCAGAAGACGCTGAAGAAGACCATCATCTTCGTCAGCCACGATCTCGAAGAGGCGCTGAAGATCGGCAGCCACATCACCATCATGGAGGGCGGCCGCATCGTCCAGACCGGCGCGCCGGAAGACATCGTCTTGCGCCCCGCCAACGACTACGTCCGCGACTTCATCGCCAACGTGAACCCACTGTCGGTGCTGACCGCCTGGAATGTCATGCGCGACCGCCGCGACCTGGAATCGGCCGGCCGCGGCGGCTGGCTGTGGCTCGACCGCCGCCAGACCACCCGCTTCAAGATCGACAAGAACGGCCTGGTCGCCGCCGCCGAGCGCGACGGCAAGCCGGTCGAGTGGGTCTCCTGCGACGACATCGAAACCCCGCCACAGGATGAGTCGATCGTCTTCTGGGCGAAGCCCGGCACCTCGCTGAAGACGGTGATGCTCGCCATTCACCGCTCGCACACCGCGCCGGTCGCCATCTTCGACGAGCAGTCGCGGTTCATGGGCGCGATCGGCGTACGGGACGTGCTGAGCGCGGTGTTGCGGAGGTGATGTCGCTGCCGAACGGCCGCGTCCTCACAGCCACCCTCCGCTGAACCCGGCCCTTCGCAGCCCATCGACGATATACGGGCATTCCCGCATCAGCTTCCAGACGAAGTCTGTACGATGGTTCTCGATCATCAGCGGGATCGGCCCCTGGTTGATGCCGACATGGTCGTCGCATGTCCAGCCGCATGGGCGCCCGGTCGCCGCTTCCAGGGTCGGATTGAAGCTCGCGGTGAACCCATAGGGGTTGCCGTTCTTCAGGTCGAGGTCGTGGAAATGTCGGAGCGCCGGCAGCACGATCTCCGGCGCGAAGGGCAGCGACGCCACCACCGCCCAGGGCGACAGCGTGCCGTCGTCGGGTCCGAAGGGCGCGCCGCGCGCGCGGTAGTCGAAGAAGCGGCGCTCGACGCCGTCGATACGCCGCTTCAGCCGCCCTGGCCCGTCGCTGGCGGTGAGACCCCAGCTGTTGGCATGGTAGCCCTTGAAGCCGCGCGGATTGCGGATGGCATATTCCCGCTGCACGTGGGTTGCCTGGCGGCTGTTCTCGAAATAGTCGCTGCCCCGCTCGCGCATACAGGCGTCGCGGATGCCGCGGAAATCGATCCAGATGTGCGAGAACTGATGGATGAACAGCGGCCCGGCATAGACGAACTCGCGGCCGTAGATGGTCTTCCAGCGGTAGCTCGACAGCCAGGCGGCATAGCTTTCCGGCGGCAGCCTGTGCGTCGGCGAGCCAAGCCCCAGCACGTAGAGGATCAGCGCCTCGTCGAAACCCTCCCAGCGATAGCGCAGGAAGCCTTTCTCCGGCCGCCAGCCATGCGTCACGGTCGCGCCGCCGTTTTGCGCCCAGTTCCAGTCGACGCGCCGGTAGAGCGCGTCGACGAGTTGCCTGATCTCCAGTTCGTCCGGATCGTCCTCCTGGAAATAGGCGCCGGCCGCGAGAACGCCGGCAATAAGCAGCGCCGTGTCCACCGTCGACAGCTCGCACTTCCAGACGCGGTGGCCGCTCTTCATGTCGAGGAAATGGTAGTAGAAACCCTTGTAGCCGGTGGCATCGGGTTCAGGGCCTTGCGGGCTGTCGTGGAAGAAGCGCAGCGTCGCGAGCGTCCTCTCACAGGCCTGCCGGCGCGTCATGTAACCACGCTCGACGCCGACCGGATAGGCGGTCAGCGCCATGCCGACCGCGGCGATGCTGGCCGGCGAGCCTTCGCGGTTGCGGTCCGGGATCAGGCCGTTTTCCGCATTCGCCTCGTTGAGGAAATAGTCGAAGGAAAGGCGCTGGAGGTCGAGCAGAAGTTCATCGCTCAGCAGTTCGATGTTGGCCGATGCATCCATTGGTGGTGATGGTCTCCGTCGCCCCAAGGCCGCCGCCTGGTTTTTCATCGGGCAACGAAGCCCTGCTCGCAGATCAACGTGGGATGGAGAATAGCCATCGGCAAGGGCGAACCGCTCCGCGCACCCGCAAAACCTGTGGTCAACGCAATCGCTTGAGGGGTTGTTCTAGGTCGCCGTTGCCGCCACCCGCGGCTGGCGCGCTGCCGTTGCCGGCGCCTTGGCCCGCGCGAGGTCGGCGAGGAACCGGTCCATCAGGGGTGAATTGCCGAAGCGCCGGTAGTCGCGTTCCCCGGCCAGCGAGAACTGCGGGTTGGCGGCAACCAGCCGCGCCATCGTCGCCTGTGCCTGGTCGATTTCGCCCTGGCCGACCAGTAACGCCGCGCGGATCAGCAGGCAGTCCTGCTCCTGCGGCGCCCGCATCAGGCATTCGTTGAGCACGGCCTCGGCTTCGTCGACGCGTCCCGCCGCGTAGAGCGCCTGCCCGTGCACGTAGGTATAATATTCGGGCGCCAGCGGATGCAGGCGCCGCGCGCGCTCGGCGTTGGCTACCGCGTCGGCGTAGTCGCCGAATCGGACTTGGGCCTTCGCCAGCGCCATCATGCTGTCCGGATCGTTCGGGTTGAGTTCCACTGCCCGGCGCGCGGCTTGCATGGCCCCTTCGTAGTCGGCGCTGGCCGCCAGCCCGAAACTCAACGCCTGGTAGCCGATGGCGAGGTTGGGATCGAGGCGGATTGCCTGCCGCACTTCGCTGAGACCGGTCTCGATATCGGCCTTGGTGGCGCGGCCGCTGATACCCTGAACCGCATCGGCGATGTAGGTCAGTCCGAGATTCGCGCGGGCGGTCGCATAGCCGGGGTCGAGTTCCAGAGCCCGCTGCAACAGCGCCCGCGACGCAAGCAGGGCTTCACCATCGCCGGAGCCGTGCTTGTAGCGGTTGCGGGCCTGGAGAACGAGGTCGTAGGCCTGCAGGTTTTCCGTCGGCCGCCGCGCCGATTCGGCGACTTCCGATTGCCGGACATAGGAAACGAGGTGCGCCACGATTTCCGAGGTCAGCTCGGTCTGCACTGCGAAGACATCGTCGGCGCGGCGATCGTAGCTGCGCGACCACAGATGGGCGCCGCTGCGCGTGTCGATAAGCTGCGCCACGACGCGCAACTGATCGCCGGCCCGCCGCGCGCTGCCCTCGACGATGTAGCCGGCGCCCAGCCTCTGGCCCAGCTGCCGTGTATCGGTTGGCTGGCCGCGAAATGCGAATGTCGAATTGCGCGCGATCACCTGCAATTCGGGATTGCGGGCGAGTTCCGTGATGATGTCCTCGGTCAGGCCGTCGACGAAATAGGTCTCCTCGGCATCGCCGCTCATGTTATCGAACGGCAACACCGCGACCGCAGGCCGGGCGTCGGCGCGTTCGATGCCCGCCAACTCGGCGAGATTCTGGGTGAAGCCGGCAGTCACCGCCTCAAGCCGCGCGGTGTCGCTGGCAGCGACGGCGACAAGCGCAATTGCCGCAGCACTAGTGGCGTAGGCGAACATGGCGCGCCTGCCGCGCATCGCCCGCGGCAGCCAGTGCGCCACGGGTTTCCTGCCGCCTTTCAACCTGACGGCATAGACATCAAGGGATTCGCGGATGTTCTTTATGTGCCGCCGCCCGACACGCGAAAAGTGCTCGCCGCGGTTCCTGTCGGCGCCGCGGACGACCGCTGCGCTGACAAAGATG
This sequence comes from Mesorhizobium sp. ZC-5, assembly GCF_025753855.1. Classification (GTDB taxonomy): domain Bacteria; phylum Pseudomonadota; class Alphaproteobacteria; order Rhizobiales; family Rhizobiaceae; genus Neomesorhizobium. The sequence goes on along the minus strand of NZ_JAOWPT010000006.1, from coordinate 131,341 downwards.
CTGCCGGGATCGGCGATCGCTTCCAGCCGCGCCGCGACATTCACGCCGTCGCCGAACATGTCGCCATTGTCCTCGATGACGTCGCCGAGATTGACGCCGATGCGGAGATCGAAAGGACGCTCTTCGAAGCCGGCCTGGATTTCTATCGCCGCGTCGAGCGCTTCGTTGACGCTTGGAAACGTCGCCAGAAATCCGTCGCCGGTGCTCTTGAACGTACGGCCGCCATGACGCTGCACAGCGGGCGTGATCAGGTCGTCGAAGGCCGAACGCAGCGCCGCATAAGTCGCCGCCTCGTCTTCCGCCATCAACCGGCTGTAGCCGACGATATCGCCGGCAACGATCGCGGCAAGCCTGCGTTCCATGGCGAACCCTCGATTGCCCCGCAGTGTGCACTTAACATGGACCGCCCCTCACGGACCAATCACGGTTCGGTGCGGGCAGATGTTCGTTCGCCGTCATGGCGGCGTCTCGTGGATTGGGCCTCAGCGCTTGCGCAGCCCGTCGACGAAGATGTCGACCAGCCGCAGCGCGGTGGGCTGCCACTCAACCATGCCCTGCGAATAAAAGATGCCGACAAGAGTGCGCAGCAGGTCTTCCGGCGAGATGTCGTCGCGTATCTCGCCCGCCGCGACCGCCCGATCGAGCAGCAGGCCGATCGCATTGGTCAGGCGCTCGAAGGAATAGGCTTTCAGTTCGGTGGAGCCGTGCGCGACGAGCTGCAGCCCCTCGACCATTCCCTTCTTGGTAGCCACCAGCCGGACGTTGGCATGCAGCCATTTGCGCAGTGCCTCGACCGGATCGCCGTCGTGGGCAAGCTCTTCGGCAAGCCCGCCAAGCAGGTCAACCTCGTGGCGGTAGACGGCCTCGAACAATGCCTCACGCGTCGGAAAGTGACGATAGAGCGTGCCAATCCCGACGCCAGCCTGGCGCGCGACAGCCTCGAGGCTGGCCTGCGGGCCGCCGGCGCTGAAGATTTGCGTCGCCGCTTCGAGCAGCAGCTCGCGGTTGCGGATCGAATCCGCGCGCTGCTTGCGGCTTGTTTTTACGCTTTCCGATCCCATTTTTTCCAAACCGGGCATTTCCCCCTTGATAAACGGAGGCATCCTCCGTATAAATAGGTAGCGCATCGGGAAAACGCACGAAGGCACGCATTCCCGGTCAGGGCCGACAGACCGTTCGCGCCAGATCTTCCCCGCGCTCGCATCCTTTGCCGCCACCCGGCGACTTCGATCCATACATCACAAACACTGAATGGAGTACCATGATGTCACTCTCCATCGGCCTCACCATCAATGGTCAGCCGCGCACGGTCACACTCGACGATCCACGCGTGACGCTGCTCGACCTTTTACGCGAGCGGCTCGACCTGACGGGCACCAAGAAGGGGTGCGACCGCGGCCAATGTGGCGCCTGCACCGTGCTCGTCGATGGGCGGCGCGTCAATTCATGCCTGGCACTGGCTGCCAGCCTCGACGGGGCGGAGGTTTCCACCATCGAGGGGCTGGCCGAAGGCGAGACGCTGCATCCGGTCCAGGCCGCCTTCATCGAGCATGACGGCTTCCAGTGCGGTTACTGCACCCCGGGCCAGATCATGAGCGCCGTCGGTCTCATCGCCGAAGGTCATGCGGGAGCCGATCCCGAGCGCATCCAGGAACTGATGAGCGGCAATATCTGCCGCTGCGGCGCCTACCAGGGCATCACCGAGGCGGTGCTGGAAGCGCAGAAGATCCTTGCCGAACGCAATCGGAGGGCCGCGGCATGAACCGTTTCGATTACATCCGCCCGGCCAGCGTGCCTGAGGCGGTGGCGGCAGCGGCCGTGCCCGGATCAGCCTATCTCGCGGCCGGCACCAATCTGGTCGATCTAATGAAGGGGGGCGCCGCACGGCCCGAGCGGGTCATCGACATCACGCGGCTGCCCGGCCTCGACCGCATCGAATGGCTGGCGGACGGCGGCGTGCGCATCGGTGCGCTGGTTCGCAATTCGGATCTCGCCTATGACGAGCGCCTCTCGCGCACCTTCCCTTCCGTCGCTGAGGCGCTGCTCTCGGGCGCGTCGGCGCAGCTTCGCAACGCCGCGACCGTAGGCGGCAACCTGATGCAGCGCACCCGCTGCGCCTATTTCCACGATCTCGCCGGTGCCTGCAACCGGCGGGTGCCTGGCTCCGGCTGCGACGCGCTGGAGGGCGAAAACCGCCTCCACGCAGTCCTCGGTTGGAGCGAGCACTGCATCGCCACCCATCCCTCCGACTTCTGCGTGCCGCTGGTGGCGCTGGATGCGGTGGTCGAGGTGGAAGGCCCGCATGGGGGCCGGGAGATCGCCCTGGATACCTTGCACATGCTGCCCGGCTCGACACCGGAGCAGGAGACGGCGCTAATGCCCGGCGAACTGATCGTGGCGATCAGGCTCCCGGCGGAAGCCGCCGCCTTCTCGCGCAATGCCCGCTACCTGAAGCTGCGCGAGCGCACATCCTATGCCTTTGCCGTCGTCTCCGCGGCAACGGCGCTCGAGATCGAGGACGGCGTGATCCGCGCGGCGCGCATTGCGCTGGGCGGCGTCGCTGCCAAGCCCTGGCGCGCACGCGACGCCGAGGCTCTCCTCGTAGACCGGACGGCCAGCCCCGAAGCATTCGCCATGGCCGCCAACCTGGCGCTCGCCGAGGCGCGGCCGTCCGGCGACAACGCCTTCAAGATCGAACTGGCGCGCCGCATCGTCGTGCGCGCGCTAAGCCTTGCCTTGGAAGGGACGCCCGAGTTCATGCCCGCGCTGCCGGCCTCGCCCTTCTCCACAATTACCGGAGCAAACCATGTCGCTTGAAACCGCTTCCCCATCCGCTCAGCACCGTAGGCACGGGTCCAATGCCGGACAGCCGCTGACGCGCCGCGACGGCGTGCTCAAGGTCACCGGCCGCGCGACCTATGCCGCCGACAACCACCCCGAAGGCATGCTCTATGCCGTTACAGCCGTCAGCCGCATCGCGCGTGGCCGCGTGACCTCGCTCAATGTCGCCGCGGCGAAGGCGCATCCCGGTGTCGTCGAGGTTCTGACGCCGGCCAACCGGCCTCCGCTGGCGCATGATCCCGACGTGAAGATGCCGCCGTTCGGGTTCCGGGTCGAAGTGCTGCAAGACGACACCGTCCGCTATGTCAACCAGCCGATCGCGTTGGTGATCGCCGAGACGCTGGAGGCGGCAACGGAAGGGGCAGCACTCCTCAACCCGCAATACGACATCGACATCGCGCGCACGGGCCTCGAGAGCGGTGAGCGTTTCGGCCTTGCCGCGGTCGGCGTCGGCGCGCCGCCACGCACGGCCCACGGCGACATCGAGGCCGGCCTTGCCGCCGCCACCCGCGTGACCGAGGCCGACTATGTCACGCCGCAGCAGTTCCACAATGCGATGGAGCCGCACGCGGTCGTGGCTGAGTGGGACGGCGACCGCGTGACGCTCGACATGCCCAACCAGGCGCTGGCGCTGAGTTGCGCGTCCTATGCGGCCTATTTCGGCATTCCGGCCGAGAATGTGCTCATCCGCTCTCCCTTCCTCGGCGGCGGCTTCGGCTCGAAAGCGATTCTCAACGGGCCGCAGATCCTGGCAATCCTGGCGGCGCGCATGCTCAAGCGGCCGGTCAAGCTGGCGCTCACCCGGACGCAGATGTACGGCCCGGTCGGGCATCGCGGCCACACCTGGCAAAAACTGCGCATCGGCACGGATAACGAAGGTCGCCTCACCGCCCTCCACCATCAGGCGCTTTGCGCCACGTCGAGCTTCGACGAGTTCATCGAGCCGGCTGCCAACGCTTCGCTCCCGCTTTATGCGAGCCCTGCAATCCTTGCCGAGCATGAGGGCCTGCGGCTCGACATAGGCACGCCGGGACCGATGCGTGCGCCGGGCGAGGCGTCCGGATCGGCCGCGCTCGAAGTCGCGATGGACGAGGCAGCCATTGCCTGCGGCATGGATCCGCTCGAGTTCCGGCTCGCCAATTACGCCGAGACCGAGCCGGGCACCGGCCGGCCCTTTTCGTCCAAGGCACTGCGCGAATGCTATGCCGAAGGCGCCAAACGCTTCGGCTGGTCGGGTCGGCCGCTCGAGCCGCGCCGGATGCGGGACGAGAACGGTTTCCTCGTCGGCTGGGGCATGGGCACGGCGGTTTTCCACTGCCCGCATTTCCCCGCGGAGGCGCGCGCCACCTTGCGTGCCGACGGCACCGCACTGGTGGAGACCGCGGGCGCCGACATGGGACAGGGCGCATGGACAGCACTTGCCCAGATCGCCGCGGAAGCGCTCGGCCTCGACCCGGATCAGGTCGAGTTGCATTCCGGCATATCGAGCCTGCCCGATGGTGGCATCGCCGGAGGCTCCGGCCATACCGCCAGCGCCGGGCTGGCGCTTCACAATGCCGGAGAGGACGCGATCGCCAGGCTTGCCGAGATCGCCACCGCCGATCCCGCGTCGCCGCTTTTCGGCGCCGGCAATATCGGCGTGGCGGCGCGCTCCGGCCGGCTTCATCGCCACGACGATGAAGGGCGCAGCGAAAGCTATGCCGAGATTCTCGCGCGTGCCGGCCGCGCCGAGGTGGTCGGCACGGCGAAGGCAGCCCGCGACCCGGCGATTGCGGAGGCTCACGCGATGTTTTCGCACGGCGCCGTCTTCGCCGAGGTGAAAGTCGATCCCGATCTCGGCCAGGTACGCGTGAGCCGCCTTGTCGGCGCATTCGCGGCCGGCCGCATCATCAATCCCCGTCTCGTGCGCAGCCAGTATTTCGGCGGCATGATCTGGGGTATGTCCTTCGCGCTGCAGGAGGAGGCGATCGCCGATCGCCGGACTGGCAGGATCATGAATGCCGACCTTGCCGAGTATCATGTACCGGTCAACGCCGACGTGCCCTCGCTCGACGCGATCCTGATTCCGGAGGATGACCCCTACGTCAATCCGCTCGGCGTGAAGGGTGTGGGCGAGGTCGGCATCACCGGCACCGTGGGCGCGATCGCCAACGCGGTCTGGCATGCCACCGGCGTGCGCGTCCGGCGTTTCCCGATCCGCATCGAGGATCTGCTCGTCGATCGGACGTAACCTCCGGCATCCGGGGACTGAGCTCAATCCATGCGGGCGGCTGGGGTGAACCCTTGCCGCCCCTGCGGCCTCCAGAAGGAAGGTGGACCGACCGCGCCGGATGTGCGAAACTTCACTGACACGCTGCCATTGTCGCTGCCATGCCAGACTCCCTCATCATACCTCGCACGAAAGTTCGCCCGAAGACCGAGCGGCCGAAGCTGCACAAGGTTATCCTGCTCAACGACGATTTCACGCCGCGCGAATTCGTCGTGACCGTGCTCAAGGCCGAATTCCACGTCGGCGAGGATCTGGCGCACAAGATCATGATCACCGCGCACCGGCGCGGCGTCTGCGTCGTCGCGGTGTTCACCAGGGACGTCGCCGAAACCAAGGCCACCCGCGCCACCGAGGCCGGCAAGGCGAAGGGTTACCCGCTGCAATTCACCACGGAGCCGGAAGAATAAGGCCTGCCCGCCCACCGCTTGCCTTATGAATTTCGCTCGCGCATCTTCCGCCGGCCCTGGAGGAGGAACGCCGAATGGCCGATGCGCCCAAACCCAATGCCGAGGAAATCGCCTACTGGACCGAGGTCGGTGCACCGGCATGGATCCGGCTGCAGGCGGCGCTGGAACGCGAGGTGGCCCCGCTTGGCGAGCGCGCTATGGATGCGCTTGCCCCGCAACCCGGTGAGCGGCTGATCGATGTCGGCTGTGGTTGCGGACACGCGACGCTGGAGTTGGCGCGGGCGGTCGGGCCTCAGGGGTCCGTGCTTGGCGCCGATATTTCCGCGCCGATGCTCGCGGTGGCCCGCGACCACGCCGCCGCGGCAAACCTCCCCAATGTCCGTTTCATCGAGGCCGACGCGCAGACCTTCGATTTCGGCGGCGAACAATTCGATGGCATTTTCTCGCGCTTCGGCGTCATGTTCTTCGAGGACGCCATCGCCGCCTTCGCCAATCTCGGCCGAGCGCTGAAACCCCGCGGACGCCTTGCCTTCGTCTGCTGGCGCACCCGCGACGAGGTGGAATGGGTAACCGTGCCGCTCCAGGCGGCATTCCGCACCATCGGAACGCAGCCGCCCACACCATCCAGCACCTTCTCGTTCGCCGAACCGGACCACACGCGGTCGGTTCTCTCGCATGCCGGGTTTTCCGATATCGCGATTTCTCCGCTCGACATGAGGACCGGCGGCGGCGACCTCGACGAGGTGATGGAGATCTTCAGGATGGGCGGTGTCGGCAGCCTGGTCCGCAAGCATCCGGACAAGGCCGAGGCGGCCTTCGCCGAAATCCGCAAGACGCTGAAGGACTATGAAACGCCGGATGGTGTCTTTCTCGGCGCCGCGTGCTGGATCGTGACGGCGCGGCGCCCCTAAGCGCGTCGCGCCGAACAGGATTCACCAGCCGCGCTTCGGATTCCTTGATTTGATGCATGTCGTTGCCCCGAAACCGGGGGACCCTCGGGCGACATGCATCAGCGTGCTTTCAGCCGCGCCAACCCCTCGCCCAGCACCACAAGCGAGATGCCGAGCAGTGCGATGTCCTTGATCAGGAACTGGCCGAGGAAGCCGAGCGCCGGAAACCCTCCGGCCTTCGGCTCCCAGATCGGCAGCGCGACCATGATCGAGCAGGTGACGAGGAAGGTGATGGCGGCGAGCAACCCGCCCGCTACTGCGGCGCGTGCCGACCATGGTGACGCGATCAAAAGCAGCGCCGTGGCGATCTCGACCACGCCGAGGAAATACGAGGCGCCCGCCTCGCCGAATACCGGGTACATCCAGGCCAGCCAGGGCGTACCGCCGATCAGCGGCTTCAGCCCTTCGATCTCGACCGCGGTGAATTTCAGCCCGCCGATCAGCAGCAGCGGCAGTACGACGCCTGCCAGCGCGATGCCGCGGCCGAGACGCTGCAGGGTGCCGGCTGCTTCCGGGGCGTCCTGTGATTTCGATGCATCCATGTCGGTGACCAGTCTTGAACTTCGCAAAATCGGACCGTGACGAAATGCTTTTGAATATGCCATGGTGCCGCCGCGCGCGGGAGGTCTGTTTTTGTCGTCAGCCGGCAGGCGGATGCCGGTTGTCGTCGACAGGAAAGAGGTCACACGAAATGGCTTCATCGAAAGCCCCATGAAGGCCGTCGACGTCGAGCAGGTGCTGAAGGGATCGCGGCGGATCAACCTTCGCTGGCCCGCGCTTGAGGTCGAGTATTCCTGGCTGCCGCCGTTCGATGGCGCAGCACCCACCCGCGCCAACCGCATCGAGGTGGTGTTCTCCTCCCATTCCGCGGTAGCGCTCGAGCATGCCGGCAGGACACATCGCATCGACGCACCGCCGGGCTCCATGTATGTGGTCGGCGCCGAGCCGACGACGCTGCTGCATGTCGGCGAATACAGCGACACGCTGGAGATGTACCCGTCGCCGGCATTGCTGGCCGACGCGGCGCGCGCTGCCGGCATTACTGACTTCGAACTGCAGCCGACCCTGCAAGGCCAGGCATCGCTCGAGTTCGGCCGCGATCCCGTGGTGCTCGGTGTCGCCCATGTGTTGCGGCGCGCCTGCATGGGCGGCCTGGAACTCTGCGATACCGAAGCGGCCTGGCTGGCGCATATCCTGGCCGAGCGGCTTCTGACGCTGCAATACGGCATCGAGCCTGGCCGGTCGCGCTTCGCCGGCGCCCGCATGGACGCCCGGCTGCTCCAGAGGCTGGCCGGCTTTATCGAGGACAACCTTGCCGAACAGATCAGCCTCGACGACCTCGCCGGACTGGCGCGGCTCAGCCCCTGCCATCTGGTGCGCTGCTTCAAGAAGGCGACCGGGCTGGCGCCGCATCAATATATCCTGGCGCGGCGCATCGAACTCGCCAAGCGGCTCTTGATGACCACCCGCCTGCCGGTGCGCGAGATCGCCTGGTCGATCGGCTTCGAAAACCTCAGCCATTTCCGGCGCCAGTTCGCGGCGCATCTCGGCGTGGTGCCCGGCGAGTTGCGCCAGGCCACGCAAGGCTGAACGTTTCCCGTCAAGCATATTCGGGTCGGCCCGGTGCTGCCGCATGGACTTGGGCCTGCCGGGGACGTAAACAGGTGCCGGTGCGTTTCAGCGAGGAACAGTTTTGCCCACCGATCGCGTGGTACGCAGGCTCGCCGCGGTGCTGGCAATCGACATGGTCGGCTACTCCAGGCACATGGAAGCCGACGAAGCCGGCACCATCGCCCGCCAGAAGGTTCATCGCCGGGAGGTCATCGACCCGGTCCTGAAGGAACATTCCGGCCGCATCGCCAAGACCATGGGCGACGGTCTCCTGGTCGAATTCGGCAGCGTCGTCGACGCGCTCGAATGCGCGGTGCGCATCCAGCGCGGCATCGCCAGGCTCGAGGCAAAGGTGCCGCGCCAGCATCGCATCGCATATCGTGCCGGCATCAACCTCGGCGACATCGTGATCGACGGCGACGACATCCTTGGCGACGGCGTCAACATCGCGGCGCGCCTCGAGGCGCTGGCCGAGCCCGGCGGCATCTTCATTTCCGCCAGCGTGTTCGAACAGGTGGTCGGCAAGCTCGACATCGCCTTCGACAATCTTGGAGAGCAGCAGGTGAAGAACATCCGCAAGCCGGTCCGCATCTACCGCGTCCGCCTGGAGATCATGGCCGACAGCATGGAGAGCCAGCCGGCCGGTTCTTCCGGCGCCGTCAAGCCGGCGATCGCCGTGCTGCCGTTCCAGGACATGAGCCCCGAGCGCGACCAGGAATATTTCGCCGACGGCATTTCCGAGGACATCATCACCGAGCTGGCGCGCAACCAGGCGTTCTTCGTCACCGCCCGCAACTCGACCTTTACCTACAAGGGCAAACCCGTCGACGTGAAGCAGGTGGCCGGCGAACTCGGCGTCCGCTACGTGCTCGAAGGCTCGGTGCGCAAGGGCGGCAGCCGGGTGCGCATCACCGCCCAGCTGATCGATGCCAGCACCGGCAACCACGTCTGGGCCGAGCGCTACGACCGCGAACTCGACGACATCTTCACCGTCCAGGACGAGATCACCACCAGCATCGTCGGCGTCGTGGCGCCCGAACTCATCGGCGCGGAAATGCAGCGCGCCCGCCGCAGGGACCCGGCCGGCATGGGCGCCTGGGATCTGGTCATGCGCGCCAACTGGCACGCCTGGCGGCTGACCGTGGAGGACAGCGCCGAGGCGAAGAAATTTGCCACCCAGGCGATCGGGCTCGATCCCCGAATGGCCCGGGCCCGCGTCGTGCATGCCATGTGCGACATCTGGGATGTGCTTTACGGCTGGAGCGGCAACCCGCTGAAATCGCTGGCCAGCGCCCACGAGATGGCCCGCGCGGCGGTCGAGATCGACCCGCGCGACGCCGAGGCCCACACAATCCTCGGCGTGGTGACCTTGTTCACGCGCGATTTCGACGACGCCCCGCGCCGGCTGGAAACCGCGCTCCGGCTCAACGCCAACCTCGCCTTCCCCTATATGTGGGGCGGCGGCTACTACGCCTTCACCTCCGAGGGCGCCAAGGCGCGCGAGTACCTGACCCGGGCGCTGCGGCTCAGCCCGCGCGACCCCGCCAACTGCTGGACCTATGCGTTCTTCGGCCTCGCCGAATTTTCCGAGGAGCGCTACGAGGAGGCCGCCGAATGGGCCCTGAAGTCCATTCATCAGCAGCCGGATTTTCCCACCGCGCACCGGCTGCTTGCCGCGAGCTACGGCCAAAAGGGCGATGCCGCGAAGGCTGAAGCCGCGCTCGAAGGCCTGCTCGCCGTAGCACCGGGCACGACCATCGCCAGCACCCGCGCCGGGGTTCCCTGGAAGGACCCGGCGATCATGGACCGCTATCTCGGCGCGTTGCGCAAGGCGGGGCTAAGGGAACAGTAAGTCACGAAGTATCGCGGCGCTCCTCCAGCACGTCGAAGGCGAGGCCGTGCAGGTCTTTCAGGATTTCGTGGACCTCGTGGCGGGATTTTTTCCGGCCCTGCCTGGGGTGCTGGCCGGGCGGCCTGCCGGGGCGCAGCGGCCAGATGCGATGTGGGCGGCTGCGACGGGTTTCTCCGGTTGGCGCGGCGACATCGGGGTTTCTGTCCTGTGCGATGATCGCATCGCGGCGCGCCCGCCAGCGGGCGAAGCGGTTTGCCTGGCGCGGCAGGTCGTCGAGGGCAGATGCCAGTGCCGCGAACCGCAGGCCGAGGCGCGTGGCGTCGACCGGGTCGTTTGGCATGGGCGGACGCCGGGGCACGATGGGAGATGGCGTGGTGTAGCCGGGCACCGAGATGCGCGGCACGCTTTTGGCGATAGGGCGGCGTGGGTGGCTATGCCAGCGCGGCAGCCGGTCGAACAGGGGGAGGGCGAGCGGCCGAGCAGATGCGTCCCTACCCCCACCCCTTACCCCTCCCCTCAAGGGGGAGGGGTATACTGAAACGTCGGCGCCCCCCGCCCGCTTGAGCGATAGGGGTCCAGGAAAGCCAACCGGCATCACGATGCCGGTGCCGACGCCGTTGCGCAGGATGGTCGGCGCGGGCTTCGCCTTGCGCGGGCGGGGCGGCGACGGCGGCGGCATGACGATGCCACGCGCGGCCACGATGATGAGCCGCCGTGTCGCAGCCTCGGCGGGCCGCAGCAGGCGGAGCACGGCGGTGTGGAGATGGCGCGGCAGGGTAAATGCAGGGGACAGTTTACTTTTTTCCGCCAGAGCCGGACCCTGAGGCAGCGCGCTTTTCCGCGGAAACAAAGTAAACTGTCCTCCGAGTTCCGCCATGGCGACGAGCGTGGCCAGGATGCGCTTCAGCGCCTCCGTGTTCCTCTCGATCGCCAGGGTCCAGTCCATCGTCCGCGTTTCCTTCTTGCCCATGCAAACTGGCGAGGATTATGCCGGGCGCCTGAAGGGGGGTGGATAAGCCTTGGGAAAACATTCCTGACAAGTGCTGACAGCGGGCGCAGCGACGTACAGGTTGAGAGCATGCGACCCCCTCTCCGTCTCGCTTCACTCGACACCTCCCCCACATTCGTGGGGGCGAGGAACCCAGGCTGGAGGGACGTGGACAAACAAGGAGAAAATCCTGACCGGCTGCTGACCGAAGGAAAGCTTCCGGCAGCTCTCGGGCCCCTCTCCTGTGATTTTCTGGCACTTCAGCGCGCTTGACGGCCTTCGGCCTATGCGCCGGGCGGGCTGACCGACGCCAGCTCTTTCGGCAATGGCTGGCTCGAGCATTTCAGGTGCATGTCGCGGACGAACAGCTTTCTCTGCTTTGCCTGATGGTCCTTGCCGGCCGCAACGATGGCGAGCCCGTACGGGCCGAGCAGCGCGCCGGCCGACCAGTAGAGCGGCCGTTCCCCGCCCGCGTAGCCCGCCGCCGCCATCCGGATTTCCTGGCATTCGGGCGACAGCCATTTCGGGTCCTGGCTGGGCAGTGCGGTTGCATAATCGGCCGGCGACGTGGTGCATCCAGCGATTGCCGCCGTCAGGAGAAGAGCCGCTGCCGTCGTTTTCTGTGTCATGCCATGGCCATGTAAGGGAGGGGCTTCGTTCCTAGCGGGTTCGCGCTTCACCGCCAAGACGGAACGTTCGTTACTGGAAAGCTTGGCGATGCGGTGAGTGGTTACCTAACAGCAGACTTGGCAGGTCACAGCAGCCGCAGTACGGCGCGGTGGAGATGGCGCCACAGGTAGCGGGGGCTTGGGGCCCGGTTTCTCGATCGCTGCATTCCTTCTACTCCTCAAGTTGTAGAGGACGATGGCAAGGGCGGTTGAAAAGCGGAAAAGAGGAAAAATTCCTGGATGCTGATAATTTCTTTCAGGCAGGCTTTCTTTCAGGCAGAGCGATGTAGCTCGCTCGCTTAAGGGGTATGCACGAAACGTTATCTCGAACGGGCCATGGAAAGTAATAGTGAAAACGGGAAAAAAGTAAAAAAACTTAAAGCAGATAGTACAATTGTTGCAAAAATTCCTGGAGATAGATAACTAATAGAAAAGTAATATAACAAACAGCATAAACAAGAAACTATAGAAAGAAAAAATACCATCACTGGCGCCTTTATAAATGAGTATGTCTTGTTTGATAATTCTCTTCCAACCACATATCCGCTTGCCATCGCAGTTGCACTAATGAAATGAAGGGCTTCAAAGCCAGCAGGGACGGTCAAGCCGAGGTTTGACATTACTAGCCCAGCAGCGGAGAGACTCCCAGCGATCGTAAAGTCCATAATGGTCATTGTGGAGAAAAAGCTGTTACAGGGAGTGTGACGTACGAGGCGAGTATAGGGCTCTGTTTCTCGTCAAATATCACTAATTGCTGACGCTTTGTGGACAATATTTTTTCGCCAATCCCAAATTCTTTTATCGTTCCTTTCACAAATATCGCAGGCTCATTTGGATCTTTTTAAATTGGTGTAAAAATCCTTTGAAACATCTCCTTTAGCAAATTTTGCAAGCGGTTCGATGATAAAATCGATATCTTGAGATTTTGCAACACCAATTAAGCTATCATAAGTTGCTTCCGACCAGACGTTTTGGTATGCGCCTATTGAAACATACAAGTTATCTTGGCTTAATATGTTAATCTCTTCTATTATTCCGTCTTTGACGGCGTATGACACCTCAATTTCAATCGGCTTTACCAATCCATCATCATTTCTATAAGCGGAAGAAATCTTACTTATGAACCGCCGGGAATCCAGCTCAGCGGTTTCTTTTTTTGCATAAACGGCAGCTCGTTGCTTGGTATTTCTGGCTCCATAAGTAATAGGTGCGTCGTCGTCGATATCGTTATCCTCAAGTCCCGTGACCGGATATTCTGCGCAGAACGTTTCTCCATGGGGAAGCGGCTTTACAAAAGATTGCTCTAAGCCCGCCTTCGGCCAAGACACATTAAGATCAGAACTTGCGTGTGTGTTCTTTATATAATTCCACACCCAGCTAAGACCGTCCTTCCGATCAAAGTCGGAGGACCAAGTAAAATTCCCATCGGGAGAATCAACGTCGCTGCTAATCGCTCGAGGCAACGTTTTATCAAAATTCTCTAACGAGCATTCCGCAAATGAGATTTCGCTCGATACAAAGTAGATAAAAATCGTGCAAACGGTCGTTGAACGCATTATCCCCCACCCTCTTCACCTCTACTTCACTTTACAGATTTTTATAAGATCAAGAATGGCTTACTATGTCTATAGTGCCTGCAAGCTGAGCACCCCTTCCCCACACCAACGTCACCACCCTTCCCTCCTCCTTCCGCATACGCTATCCGCAACGGACAAACCCATCACCCGGAGGAGCGTAAAAATGAACCCATCAGGCCATATCGCGATCGTTACCGGCGGCGGGTCGGGGTTGGGCGAGGCGACCGCCAGGGCGCTTGCCGCGAAGGGAGCGAAGGTGGCGGTGCTCGATGTCGGCGTCGAGAATGCCGAGAGGGTCGCCGCCGATATTGGCGGCATCGCGGTCAAATGCGACGTGTCGAGCGCCGAGGGTGCCGAGGCGGCGGTGGCCGAGGTGGCGAAAAGGCTTGGCGAGCCGCGCATCCTGGTCAATTGCGCCGGCATCGCCATCGGCGCCAAGACGCTGGGCAAGGACGGCCCGCATCCGCTCGATACCTACCGCAAGGTGATCGAGGTCAACCTCATCGGCACCTTCAACATGATCCGGCTCGTCGCCGACCGCACCCAGAAACTGGAGCCGCTGGAGAGCGGCGAGCGCGGTGTCGTCGTCAACACGGCGAGCGTGGCCGCCTTCGACGGGCAGATCGGCCAGGCCGCCTATGCGTCGTCGAAGGGCGGCGTGGTGGGCATGACGCTGCCGGTGGCGCGCGACCTGGCGCGCTCCGGCATCCGCGTCGTCACCATCGCGCCCGGCATCTTCAAGACGCCGATGATGGCGGGCATGCCGCAGGAGGTGCAGGATTCGCTGGGTGCCGCCGTGCCGTTCCCGTCGCGGCTCGGCGAACCGTCGGAATATGCAGCACTCGCGCTGCACATCGTCGAGAACCAGATGCTGAACGGCGAAACGATCCGACTCGATGGCGCGATCCGCATGGCGCCGAAGTGATACGGTGCGGCCAGCGGTCTTTCCGTTAAGGCAGGCAATGGATCGAAAAATACCCCCTCTCCGTCTCGGGCTTCCCCCGAGCCACCTCTCCCCCGCCTTGCGGGGGCGAGGAACCCAAGCTGGAGAGGCGCCGGCATCGCTGCAGCGGTTCCTCGCCCCATGAAATGGGGAGAGGTGGTTTGCGAAGCAAACCGGAGAGGGGATACTGCACCATCTGCGCGCGGTCGATGGCAAGCAAACGCAACATGAACAAGCAACCGGCACAAAAACCCGGCCCTCTCGCCGGCTTGAAAATCATCGAGATGGCGGGGCTCGGGCCGGTGCCGCTGGCCGGGCTGATGCTGTCCGAACTCGGCGCCGATGTCGTCCGCATCGAGCGCAAGGAGAGCGGCAAGCCGTTTCTCGTCGTGCCGCCGGACTATGACCTCGACCGCCACGGCCGCGACGTCGTCAAGGTTCACCTGAAGCGGCCGGAGGGCATCGAGCTGATGCTCGACCTGATCGAAAAGGCGGACCTGCTGGTCGAGGGTTTCAGGCCAGGCGTGATGGAGCGGCTGGGGCTCGGGCCGGCCGAGGCAATGGCGCGCAATCCGCGGCTGATCTACGGCCGCATGACCGGCTTCGGCCAGGACGGGCCGCTCAGCGCGCGTGCCGGCCACGACCTCACCTACCTCGCCTATTCCGGCGTCCTGCACGCGATCGGCCCGAAGGACGGCAGGCCGGTGCCGCCACTCAACCTCGCCGCCGACTATGGCGGCGGCACCATGTTCCTGATCATGGGCATGCTGGCGGCACTGTTCGAGCGCTCGCACTCGGGCAAGGGCCAGGTGGTGGACGCCGCGATGATCGACGGCGCCTCGATGCTGGCGGCCCCCTTCTTCAGCTTCCTGGCGACCGGCTTCTGGAAGGACCGCCGGGGCGTGAACCTGCTCGATTCCGGCACGCCGTTCTACGACACCTATGAGACCGCCGACGGCCGGCATGTCGCGGTGGCCTGCCTGGAGCCGCAATTCTTCGCCGAATTCGCGCGGCTTTTGCCACTCGACGATAAATTCGCGGCCGCGCAATATGACGCGACGCTGTGGGACGAGATGCGAGCGGCAATCGTCGCGCGCATCGGGCAGAAGACCCGCGACGAATGGGCGGCGATCTTCGAGCCGACCGATGCCTGTGTCGCACCGGTGCTGTCGCTGGCTGAGGCGCCGGACCATCCGCATGCCCAGGCGCGGCAGACCCATGTGATGGCGGGAAGCCTGCGGCGCCCGGCGCCGGCGCCGCGATTCTCGCGCACGCCAGGCGAGGTTTCCCATCCATCCGAGCCCGGCCCGCAAAGCCTTGCGGCCGCTCTCGAGCGGTTTGGCCTGGACGCGGAAGCCACATCGGCGCTTGCGCGGTCGGGGGTTATCGGTGATTAACTGGAGTAAATATCTCATCATTTGATGGAGCCGGCGTGGAAAAGAAAAAAGACGTCATCCGCGAGACCGACGCGGAAGCGATCCGCCTCGCCAGGACGCTGATCCGCACGGCACGCTACGGGGCGATCGCGGTGCTCGATCCCGAGACCGGCGCGCCGCTGGCGAGCCGCGTCGGCACCGCCACCGATATCGACGGAACGCCGCTGATTCTCGTCTCGATGCTCTCCTCCCATACAAGGGCGCTGATCGCCGATTCGCGCTGCTCGCTGCTGGTCGGCGAGCCCGGAAAGGGCGATCCGCTCGCCCATCCCAGAATCACGATTTCTTGCAATGCGTTACAACTGCAGACGGAGACGACCGAGCGGGCGCGGGCCGAGCGGCGTTATCTGAACCGCCATCCCAAGGCGAAACTCTATGCCGGGCTTGGCGATTTCCATTTCTTCCGGCTGGAGCCCGCGCGCGCCAGCCTGAATGGCGGCTTCGGCAAGGCTTATCTTCTCGGCCGCTCCGACCTGGTTGCCGAAACGTCCGTCGCGCAAAACCTTGCCGAATCGGAGCAATCGGCGGTTGAACACATGAATAGCGACCACGTTGACGCGATTTCCGTGTATGCGCGGGCTTTTTGCGGCGCCGGCGAAGCAAGCTGGCGCATCACCGGCATCGACGCGGACGGACTGGACCTGGCGGCCGGCGACGAAACGCGGCGCCTGTTCTTCCCGGAGCCGCTGGCCGATGCCCGGGATCTTCGCAAAGTCCTGGTCGAACTTGCCGCAGCCGGCCGCCGGAAACTCGCCGAGAGCGCTCCGCAGATGTGATGAAAAGTGCGTTTTGGCTGACTTGTGCTTTGAACGAAAGTGATTAGGTTGCAATGTGATACCTGTATTCGAGGTCGTGCATATACGCGCGGACAGGTTGCAACTTTCAGGTGCTATTGCCCCCTAGCGCCCGATTGAGAGAAGAAGCATGGGGGTTTGATGATTTCCAAAGAGCTGATCCGGAACGCTGACAAGGCGGCCGAGTTTTTGACCTTGCTGGGCAACAGCAAGCGGCTGGCGATCATGAGCCATCTCCTTGAGAGCGAGCTGTCGGTCGGCGCCATCGCGGAAAAGGTGTCGCTGAGCCAGTCGGCGCTTTCCCAGCATCTCGCCAAGCTGCGCAGCCTGCAACTCGTGGAGACCCGTCGCGACCGGCAGATGATCTACTACAGCTGCAAGTCGGTCGAGGTGCGCCGCCTGTTCCTGACGCTGGACGACATCTTCGGCGATACCGAGGAAGAAAAGAAGCCGGCAAGGCCAGCCCTTGCCGCGGTCCGCTCTTGACCTTCGGCTGAAGCGAGGCCCATCTCCCGACGTCCGGCACCGGCTTCCCTCCGGCATATATGCCGGGTGGATGGAGATAAATGCACCCGATCCGCATCGACGATCCCGACGATCCGCGCGTCGCCGCCTACCGCGACGTGCGCGAACGCGATCTTGCCGGCCGGCAAGGGCGCTTCGTGGCCGAAGGCAAGGTGGTGCTCAACGTGCTTTTTGCGGCGCGGCGTTTCGAGGCTGAATCCGTCCTCGTGCTGGAAAACCGGCTTGCCGGACTGGCCGACACCTTGCGCCATGCGCCGCGGAACCTGCCACTTTACGTGGCCTCCGGCGCCGTCATGGACGCCATCGCCGGCTTCCACATCCATCGCGGCATCCTGGCGATAGGCAGGAAACGCGATCCGCTGCCGGTCGAAGAACTGCTGGCGACGTTGCCCGCCAAAGCCCTGGTGGTCGCGCTGGTCGGCATCTCCAATCACGACAACATGGGCGCCATCTTCAGGAATGCCGCGGCTTTCGGCGCTGATGCAGTCCTGCTCGACGACACCAGTTGCGATCCGCTCTACCGCAAGGCGATCCGCGTCTCGGTCGGCGCGGTGCTCAAGGTGCCGTTCGCCGCCGGCGCCGGCGCGCAGGAACTCGCGACGGCACTATCGCGGCA
Source organism: Mesorhizobium sp. ZC-5 (assembly GCF_025753855.1). Classification (GTDB taxonomy): domain Bacteria; phylum Pseudomonadota; class Alphaproteobacteria; order Rhizobiales; family Rhizobiaceae; genus Neomesorhizobium. The sequence continues at coordinate 113,864 of NZ_JAOWPT010000006.1, read as the reverse complement.
AGAATTCGAGCAGATTGCGCTGTCGCCGGGAGGAGCGATCGATATCCGCGATGTAAAACCGTCGAACCGGATGGCGCTGTTTCTGGGAACGGAAGGCGAAGGCCTGCCGGATGCCCTGCTGAAGCGGTTGAAAACCGCGCGGATACCGATGGCGGAAGGCTTCGACAGCCTCAACGTCGCCGCCGCATCGGCCATCGCCTTGCACCGGCTTCGCCAGGATTAGGCGGGAAGCGTTTGGGCGGTCCGGCTCAATCGCCGGCAGCCGCCTTCTGGAGGGCGCGGATGCGATCGGCGAGGCTGGCGATCCTGCTTCCGGGCGCGCTGCCTTCGGGACCGTCGGCCGACGGCATCGACAGGGCCTTGCGGATCGGCGAATCGGCACCATCGAGTTTGGCGGTCAGGTTCACCACCTCGGCCGCCAGCTGGTGAATCTGTTCGCGCAGCGACGCACTGTCGTCCGGCGCCCCTGCGCCATTGCCGTTCTGCGAAGCCCCGCCGCGCAGCTTCTTGTTCTCGCGCGTCAGGATGGTCAGGCGGCTTTCAAGCCGGTCGCGTTCCGCCGACAATTGCGCCAGCCTGTCGTCGGCTTGCCCATCGCCGGAACGGGCCTTGGCCCGCTCGCCGGGTTTCGACGCGGGGTCGTTTTCGTTACCCGCCACGCCCTCCCGCGCCTGGCGCAGACGCGACAATTCGCGCTCCCGCTGCTCAAGCGTTGCCTCGAGATCGGCGCTGCGCTTGCGCTCGCTTTTCAAGCTGTCTTCGAGCGCCTGGCTTTCCGTCGTCGCCTCTTCCAGGCGGCGTTCCATGTCCTTGCGCTGGCTGCGCAGTCGCGACGTCTCGATCGAAATCCGCTCGATCTCGGACTCGCGCCCGGCTATCTCGATCTGCCGGCTGCTGGAGAGGAATGTCGCCTCCTCATAGGTCTGGCCAAGCTTCCTCAGTTCCGATGCCTGTTTTTCGATCCGCTCGTCGGCCTCGATCAGCTGTTTGGAAAGGGTTGCCACCTGCTCTTCCCGCTCGCGCAGCCGGGTCTGCAAGTCAGGCATCCTGGCTTCCAGACCGGCCAACAGACTGGACTTGCCGCCGGCTTCGTCGGTGAGACGCCTGAGTTCTTCGCGGTTCCGGTTGAGCTCGATCAGCTGGTTCGCGGCCTTTTCCTTCAGCGCTTTCACGCTGATTTCGAGCCGCCGGATGGACATCGCGGCCTCGGCGCGCGCCCGGTCGGTTTCCGCCTGCATCTCGTTCAGCGTCAATGGCATCGACGCCTCGATGCGCTTGCGCGTCAGTGAGACCGCCCGCCGCCAGATGGCTGGCGCCACCATCAGCGCCAGAAAGCCGGCGCACAAAAAGCCGAGAATGAAAAACAGCGTCGACTGGATCACGTGAACTCACCCGTTCCGCGCGGCAGACGTCTTCGATTGAGACGCAGCGCCAAATCCAGAGCCGCATCGCCCGCCGTACCTGCCGGAGTCAAGTAGCGGCGGCGCGAAACAATGCCAGAGTGCGTGTTCAGAACGGATTCCAGGTCGGTGTTTCGGTGAGTTTCAGATAGCCGACATTGACCCCCAGCCGGGCGCCGACGCCGGTACGGATCGGAACCAGAAGCATGTTGTCATGCTTCAGGACGTTGAACCCAAGTCCGGCCACGACATAGGCCGAGCCGGCAACGCCGACAAACCGTCTGTAGAGGTTGTTCGTATCGTCGAGATTGTAGACCAGGATCATCGAACGGGAACCCTGGCCGCCCCAGTCGAAGCCGAGCGACGGGCCCTGCCAGAACACTTTGTGGTCGCCGGCATTCTTCGTGTAGAGCATGCCTTCGCCGTAGGTCAGCCCGCCGATGATGGCGCCTGATCCTTCCTCGCCCAGGACATAACCGTTCGGCAAGCCGTAGGACGCGAACGCTTTTTCCACCAGCGACGCCAAACCGCCGGATGTCGCGCCAAAGAACGAATGTCCGGCGTCGACAATCTCCTGCGCGGTATATTGTTCAGCGCGGGATGCGGATGACGAAAAGGCGAGAAATGCAAAAACGGCGAGCGATGCCGTGATCATCCGGAAATAGGTCCGGTTGTTTAGTCTGGGAAACATGCTTCCAATCTCCGTCCGGGAGCACATCCGCCGACGCCCTGCCGCCCCGCGACTCTGCGGTCGCTTGATTCGGCACATCACGGCAAACCTAGGCCGTAATCCTTTTTCAACCATTAAGCTCCCACATGAACATGGCAGTTCGAGGGCCCAAGTTTCCGCGCTGCCGGTGACGTACACGAAAATTTAAGGGAACGAATCGTTTCGAGACGATTTTAATCGGGTTTTCTTGATGCCTGTCCGCGCGCTGTATAACCAGATTGCGGTTTACGCGAAAATATGATTCGCCGGGTTTGGCGCAGCGGTCCAGACCAAACGCTATTTAGGAACTGCGGGGACATTTGAGAAATGGCTGAGCTTTTCACGCTTTCCGCGCCGGACCTGGCCGCACTTTTGTGCAGCCGTGTCTGCCATGACATCATTTCTCCCGTCGGTGCGATCAACAACGGACTGGAACTGCTCGACGAAGGCGGCGCCGACGAGGACGCCATGAACCTGATCCGCACAAGCGCCCGCAACGCGTCGGCCAGACTGCAATTCGCACGCATTGCTTTCGGCGCCGCCGGTTCGGCCGGTATGCTGATCGATACAGGCGACGCCGAAGCCGTTGCCATCGCGTTCCTCAAGAACGAGAAGCCCGAACTGATCTGGAACGGCGGTCGCGCGCTGTTGCCGAAAAACAAGGTCAAGCTGCTGCTCAACCTGATCCTCATCGCCAACGGCGCGATCCCGCGCGGCGGCAAGATCACGGTAACGCTTGAAAATGTCGAGACCGAGCCGAAGTTCACGCTTGCCGCGAGCGGCCCGATGGTGCGCGTGCCGCCGAAGTTCCTCGAGATGCATTCCGGCAACAAGCCGGAAGAAGCCATCGACGCGCATGCGGTGCAGCCCTACTACACGCTGCTCCTAGCGCGCGAAGCAGGAATGACGATCTCGATCCGTGCAACCGCGGAAGAAATCGTGCTGACGGCTTCATAAGGTGTGTTGATATTCAGGTGATGCCGGCCTGCTGAAGCGGCCGCCGAATCTTATTTCGGCGCGATGCGCTTTGGACCAAGTTTTTTGAGAAAAACTGCCGAAAAGATGCACTGCCGCTTTTCTGAAAACTTTATATTTCCGATTTTCTGGTTCTTTACATGAAATGGATACGTTGGGTCATGCCGCCCGAACGTTTCCGGCTCGGTCGGGTCGCAGGAAGGACGGGAAATGAAACGCTGCATGTTCGTCGACGATTCAAGCGTGATCCGCAAGGTCGCCAAGCGTATTCTCGGCGGGTCGGACATGATCATCATCGAAGCCGCGTCCGGTTACGACGCCCTGGAGATGTGCTCGCTTGAGATGCCCGACATCATCGTGGTCGACGGCACCCTGCCCGACATGTCGGCAATCGAATTCATCCGGCGGGCCCGCGCTTTCGACGCGCCGGTGAAACCCCAGATCGTCATCTGCCTCACCGAAGTCGACATCGGCGCGATCATGCGCGCCAAGCGTGCCGGCGCCCAGGGATACCTGTTGAAGCCGTTCAACCGGCCGCAACTACTGGAACGGTTCCGCGCGCTTCAGGCGGCGTGAGTAGTGAGTAGTGCTAGAAACAAAAGGGTGGCTCTTGGCCACCCTTTTGTATTCACTATTCACTATTCTCTATCAGGCGCTTTCGCGAATTTCTTCCGGCTCGCGCAGCACGTAGCCGCGGCCCCACACCGTTTCGATGTAATTCTGGCCGCCGGAAGCCGCATCAAGCTTCTTGCGCAGCTTGCAGATGAAGACGTCGATGATCTTCAGTTCGGGCTCGTCCATGCCGCCATAGAGATGGTTGAGGAACATTTCCTTGGTCAGCGTGGTCCCCTTGCGGAGCGAGAGCAGCTCCAGCATCTGGTATTCCTTGCCGGTCAGATGCACCCGCTGGCCGCCGACTTCGACGGTCTTGGCGTCGAGATTGACGATCAGGTCGCCGGTCGTGATGACCGACTGGGCATGTCCCTTCGAGCGGCGCACGATGGCATGGATGCGGGCGACCAGTTCGTCCTTGTGGAACGGCTTCGTCATGTAGTCGTCGGCGCCGAAACCAAGCCCGCGCACCTTGTCCTCGATGCCGGCCATGCCGGAAAGGATCAGGATCGGCGTCTTCACCTTGGAAAGACGCAGCGTGCGGAGCACTTCGTAGCCCGACATGTCCGGAAGGTTCAGGTCGAGGAGAATAATGTCGTAATCGTAGAGTTTTCCAAGATCGACCCCCTCTTCGCCGAGGTCGGTCGTATAGACGTTGAAGCTCTCCGATTTCAGCATCAATTCGATGCTTTGTGCGGTTGCACTGTCGTCTTCAATCAGCAGAACGCGCATTTCATTCCCCTTTTCTGCGACCGGACCATTTTCGCGGATCCGGACCGGCGCAGTGATTGCCTTGAATCGGAGGCTGCCACCGAATGGTTAACAAAATCTAATTCCGCCTGACAAGCGATATCAGATTTTTCAGCTCGTGGCCACACCCTCTTGAATCTAATGATGAATCGCATCGACCAGACGTTAACGCGCTACATTAACAAACCAGACTATTTGACTCTGGAACCTGGTTTTTGGCACCCACCCGTCGAACTTGAATTTTTACCCTGCCTTAAGTCCTGACGCGTATGATTAACAATGCCCGTAAACGAATGGTTACCAAAGGACCAGAATCTTAGGAATTTGTTTCCCAAGTGGTCCGTAAAAGCGGTGAAGTCGGGGACGGTGCGGTGTCGGAAGTGAGTTGCGGCCGGTAGGCCTGAGTAACTGCGTTGGAGTACCGAGACATGAAGTCACGTGAGAACCTCGTTCGGCTGAAGCAATTTCAGGTCAGCGAGAAACGCCGTCAGCTCATGCAGCTCGACATGATGATCGCTGAATTCGACCGCATGGCCACCGAGCTGGAGGTGCAGATCGTCGCCGAAGAGAAGAAGGCCGGCATCACCGACATGAACCATTTCGCCTATCCGACCTTCGCAAAAGCGGCCCGGTTGCGGCGAGACAATCTCAAGAACTCCCAATTTGACCTCGCACAGCAGAAAAGTGCCGCCGAATCCATACTTGCCGAAGCTGAAGCGGAGCTGTCCAAGGCGGAAATGCTGGAATCGCGGGACAGCAAGATGCGCGAAACAGGCACCGACGGCCGCAACGCGATGATCGGCTGACCCACGCAGCCGGATAATCCTTCCCGCATCGCAGTCGTCTGACGTACCGCATTTACCTCGTCCAAGCCGGCGCAGGCGCGCCACGCTTTTCCGGGCGGCGAGCCGGACGACCCACTGCTCCAGGGAAAAAGCGCAGCGGCAGCCGCTTCTTCGCGGCACGATCCTTCGCTATAGCTTGCCGATGCGGCGCCTGTTGCCTCCGATTCTGTTTCTTGCCTCGGTCTGCTTTGCCTTCGGCATCGCCCTGCCGCTCATTCATGTCGAACGGCTGTTCTTCTTCACCGACGAGCCGTCGCTGGTCGGGATGGTCGCCGCCTTGTGGGCCGGCGGCGACTGGCTGCTTGCCGCGACCGTCGGGCTTTTTTCGATCGCGTTTCCCGCCATGAAGCTCGCATTGCTGCACAACGCCGCCTATGGGCGACCTGAAACCGCCGTCCCGGGCTGGTTCCGGATGCTTTCCAACTGGTCGATGCTGGACGTGTTGCTGGTGGCGCTGGTGATCTTCGCGGCCAAGACCAGCGGGCTGGCAACCGCCTTCACCAAGCCCGGCCTGTGGTTTTTCGCGGCGTCGGTGCTGCTGACGGCAACAGCATCCGCACTTGTCAAGCGCACGCCATCGGCCGCGTCCTGAAGCGCATGTTTCGGGCGACATGCATTAGCCTGCCCGGCATTCCTGAGGTGCGACGTTAGCGGACCGGCCGAAGATCGCGAAGCTGAGCGCGGCCAGCACCCAGACCCCGATGCCGCCGTAGAGCATCACCCAGCCAAAGCCGTTCACGAGCGCCGCATGGACGACGGCTCCAGGTGTATCCAGCAACGACAGCTCAGGCAGATTTTGCGCAAGCGATGTCACGTCGCCCGCGGCGATCTTTTCGGCGGCCGATTGCAGGCGGGCGGGCTCGACGGACGCGGCGAGCGCACCGCGCAAATGGGCCAAAATGCCTTCGCGCAGGACAAAACCCATCGCGGCTATGTTGATGGCGAGCGTGATCAGCCGCGCGCTCATGTCGATGCCGCTGGCCATGCCGGAGCGGGAGCCCGGAACGGAGCCGGTGGTCGTGTTGGTTACCGGCGTGTGGGTTATGCCGAGCCCGATCCCGGCCATCAGGCAACCGGGCAGCATCGTCAGCCAGCTGGCCTGCTCGACGCTGCTCCCGTATCGCATCAGCATGAAGCCCAGGCCGATGGTGGCAAGGCCGGCCGGAATGACGATGCGCGGCTGATAACGCAGCGCCAGCCGCTCGGCCAACGGCGGCAGTATCAGCGTCGGCAGCGTATAGGCCAGCAGCGACAGGCCCGTGGCCACGGCGTCGTAACCCAGTCCGACCTGAAAATAGATCGGCAAATAGATCATGAACGGCCAGAAGCTGAAATTCATGCCGACGCAGCCGACGATGGCGCCGGAGAAATTGCGGATCCGGAAGACGGAGAAGTCGAACATCGGACGCGCGTTGAGCTTTTCGGCGCAGACGAACAGGATGAAGGCAAGCACCGAAACGGCAAGGATGCCGATCGCGGCGGCGCTGGAAAAGCCGAGTTCGGGGCCCTGGGTGATGAAATAAACCAGCCCGAAGACCGCCACCGACAAGGTGACGATGCCGGCGACATCCAGCCTTTCCGCCTCCGGATCGCTGGATTCGCCCACGCCGGCAACGACAAGCAGGAGCGTCAGCACGGTCAGCGGAACGTGGACCAGGAAAACCCACGGCCAGCCCGCAGCGGCAACGATCATGCCGCCGATGATGGGGCCGAAACCGAGGCCGATGCCGCTGATGACGCCCCATATCGCAAAGCCCCTGGCGCGCTCGCCGCCCTCGCGGAACTGATGCGAGAGAATGGCAATCGAACAGATCAGCATGGCGCCACCGCCCATGCCTTGCAGGAACCGCGCGACAATCAGCACCGCCGCATTTTCGGCGAGGCCGCAAAGCAGGGACGTGACGCCGAACAGCGCCAGGCTGAAAACGAAAATGCGCTTGCGGCCATAGCGGTCGGCCAGCGTTCCGGTCGCCATCAGCACGGTGGTGCAGGCGATGGTGTAGGCGTTCATGATCCATTGCAGGTCGCTGAAACCGGCACCCATCTCCCTTTCGAGGATCGGCAGGATCACCGGCACGCTCGAGATTTCGAGGCCGAACATCAGCGCGGCGAGGCAGACGGCAACAAGGGCAATCGTGTTTTTGTCGAGGGGGATCATCGGGCTCTTTCTCAGGCTGGCCTGGGCGGCGAATAGCCTGCCGCCGCATCGGAGCCGTGCTTGTAGGCGCGCATCACTCATGATAGAAATGATTTAACTTCATCGCACTGATTATGGGTTGTCATTAATCGAATGGACTTCGACCCCACCCTGCTTCGCGCTTTCGTTGCCGTGAAGGAAGCCGGCGGCTTTTCGCGTGCGGCGCGGCAGCTGCATCTGACGCAATCCGCGATCAGCCATCAGATCCGCCGGCTGGAGGAGCAGGTGGGCCGGCCGCTGCTTCACCGCACGACGCGCAGCCTGACGCTTACGGAAGATGGCGAGGATTTCCTGCGCCATGCCCAGCAGATCCTGCAGATGCTCGATGCGCTGGCCGGCCGCTTCCGGCCGTCGCCGGTGTCAGGCGTGGTGCGGGTCGGGGTGCCGGAGCCTTTCCTCGGCGATCGGCTGCCCATCCTGCTGCGCCGCTTCGCCCGCGCCTTCCCCGGCGTCCGGCTCGACGTGCATGTCAGCACCTATCTCGACCTGCGCAAGATGGTCCATGCCGGCGAACTCGATCTCGGCGTGGTGATGTCGACGGCCAAGGACGACGATGTCGGCACGGTGCTGAGAACGGCGGACTTCGTCTGGGTTGCGTCCGACACGTTCGAGGCGGCCGAGGATGAACCGCTGCCCCTGGCGCTGTCGCTGCCGGGATGCGTCAACCGGCATGTCGGGCTGGATGCGCTCGGCGAAACGCCGGTCGAGTGGCACACGGTTTTCACCTCGCCGAGCCCGCACGGCATTCGCGCGGCGGTGCAGGCGGGGCTCGCCATCACGGCACTGACCCGGGAAGAGGTGGAGCCGGGAATGAAAATCGTCGACGGCCACTATGGCCTGCCGAGGCTGCCAAGCGGCAATTTCACGCTTGTCTGGAGCGCCAACGGCAAGACGCCGGCGGCCCAGGCATTCGGTCAGATGATCGTGGACATGGGAGGCGGTCCGGCAGCGGCGGCTTCCTGACCGGACCCGTGTCCCCTCAGTGCCTGTATTGCTGGATGCGTGTGGTGCGCAGGCCGGCAAGTCCATATTCGTCGATGGATGCCTGCCAGGAGAGGAATTCCTCGACCGTCAGCTTGTAGCGCTGGCATGCCTCGTCAAGGCTGAGCAGCCCGCCACGCACGGCTGCAACGACTTCCGCCTTGCGCCGGATAACCCAGCGTCGTGTGTTCGTCGGCGGCAGATCGGCAATCGTAAGCGGACTGCCGTCGGGCCCAATAACATATTTGACTCGCGGTCTAACCAGATCGGTCATTCTACTCTCTACACAAAACTCAAAGACCCAATCACGTTCACCATAACGCGATGGCTTTAAAAATTGCCTAAGCGCTTGGTAAGCGAAAGGTAATGATAGTTAAGGATAGTGAAGCGGCTGTTAGCATTCATGTTCCATTTCAATTCAGTTTTTATGCAACCGTTCGCTGGGCAAGCGATCCCTTGCAACCGCCGGAAGCGCTGGTCCGATCGGTCACCGCCATTGGCTTTCCCGCAATGGTGGCGCTTCCCCGGCGCTTGACCTATATTGCCGGCATTGGCATGAAGCCCGGACTCCGAACCGCGGAAATTTGAGATCATGAACAGCCTGGACCTTCCGGGACGCCCTGAAGAGACCCGCATCGTCGTTGCGATGTCGGGCGGTGTCGATTCGTCCGTCGTTGCCGGCCTTTTGAAGCGCGAGGGCTACGATGTCGTCGGCGTGACGCTGCAGCTCTACGATCATGGCGCGGCTACCCATCGCACCGGCTCCTGCTGCGCCGGCCAGGACATCGCCGACGCGCAGCGTGTCGCCGAAACGCTCGGCATCCCGCACTACGTGCTCGATTACGAGGAGCGCTTCCGCAAGGCGGTGATCGACCCGTTCGCCGAAAGCTACGTCTCGGGCGAGACGCCGATCCCTTGCGTGTCGTGCAACCAGACCGTCAAGTTCGCCGATCTGCTCGCCACCGCCCGCGAGCTCGGCGCCGACGCGCTGGCCACCGGCCATTATATTCGCAGCCGCGCCATCGGTGCGCACCGGGCGCTCTATCGCCCGGTCGACGCCGACCGCGACCAGAGCTACTTCCTGTTTGCCACCACCCAGGAACAGATCGACTACCTGCGCTTTCCCCTCGGCGGCATGTCGAAGCCGGCCGTGCGTGCGGTGGCCGAGGAAATGGGCCTCACCGTCGCCGCGAAGGCCGACAGCCAGGACATCTGCTTCGTGCCGCAGGGCAAGTATTCGGACATCATCGCCAAGCTGAAGCCGCAGGCGGCCTCTCCGGGCGACATCGTCCATATCGACGGCCGCGTGCTTGGCCGCCATGAGGGCATCTTGCGCTACACGATCGGTCAGCGGCGCGGCATCGGCATTGCGTCGGGCGAGCCGCTCTATGTCGTGCATCTCGACGCCGAGCGCGCCCGCGTCGTCGTCGGTCCGCGCGAAGCGCTGGAGACCCACAAGATCTTCCTGCGCGCCATGAACTGGCTGGGCGATGTCAGCCTGAAGGATATTCCCGCAGAAGGGCTCGAACTGTTCGCCAAGGTGCGTTCGACGCGGCCGCCGCGGCCCGCGGTGCTGCACCAGCATGCCGGCCGCGCATGGGTCGAACTGGTGGACGGCGAATCCGGCATTGCGCCCGGCCAGGCCTGCGTCCTCTACGACGATGACGGAGACGAGGCGCGCGTGTTCGGCGGCGGCTTCATCGAGCGCTCCGAGCGGGGCGCCGAAGCGGAGGCGATGCTCAGCCGGCTGGCGGCGATGCCCGCGCACATTCCGGCGGAATGATCGAAAAGGTTCATTCTAAAGCGCGTCGCGCCGAACAGGATTCGGCGGCTGCGCTTCAGATTCTTTGATTTGATGCATGTCGTTATCCGAAACCGAGGACACTTTCGGGCGACATGCATTAGCTGAAGGCTGACCGCGACCGGTCAGTCGTGCATGACGGTGCCCGCGGTCAGTATCTGAAGCACGGAAATGCCTTCCTCGCCGCTGGTGCGCGGCGGCTCGCGGGTCTCGATGCACGACAGGAAATGCTGCAGTTCGCGCGTCAGCGGCATGCCTTCCTCGACCGGCAGATAGGACGGCTCATTCTGGGTGAACGCCCACTGGCCGCTGTCCTGCCATACAGCGTGACGGTAGACGGCGAGCTTGCGATCCCACGGCTCGACGTCGTCGAACACCGCCATCGCCTTGGTGCCGACCACCGTCAGCCGGCGTTCGCGGTAGGGGTTGAGCCGTGACGTGAAAAGATGGCTTCTCAGCCCATTGGGAAAGCGCATGTGGAGATGCGCGAAATCGCTGAGGTGGTCGAGCAGTGCTGCGCCCTCGCCCCGAATCTCGACCGGCTCTGTGCCCGTGATGGCAAGGATCATCGACAGATCGTGCGGCGCCAGGTCCCACAGCGCGTCGTTTTCGGTATGAAACTTTCCGAGCCCCAGCCGGTGCGAGTGGATGTATTTGATCTCGCCGAGTTCACCGCTGTCGATCAGCTGCTTGAGCTTCTCGAAGGCGGGATGGAAGCGCAACACGTGGCCGACCATGAAGATGCGCTTGTTTGCTTCCGCCGCCGCCACCGCGCGCTTGGCATCGTCCACCGTAAGGGCGATCGGCTTCTCGACAAGCACGTCCTTGCCGTTTTCGACCGCCTTGATGGCGCATTCCGCGTGGAACTGCGGCGGCAGCGCCATCACGATGGCATCGACGTCGGAGCGAGAGAAAATCTCGTCAGGATCGATCGCCAGGCATTCCTGCTCGCTGGCGAAACCCTCGGCGCGCGCACGGTTGGCGTCGGAGACCGCGTGAAGAACGCCAAGCGACTTGAGCGTGCGGATGTGGTTGCTGCCCCAATAGCCGCAACCAAGAACGGCGATGCGCGGTTTCATCAATCCCATAACCAAAATGCGTGGCGGAGACATAACGATGCGGAGGATGGAACTCAACCCCGCGCGGCTGCGTGCCGGGGAACCGGCATCTTGTCGCCGGAACCGCCTCTTACAACGCTTGACAGCTTTGGCATCGCAACCTTATATCCGCGCGACCTCGGCGCTGGCCGGTGGGCCCGCGGCAATCTCGCGGCTCAACCGACGCAGCGTTGACCGGATGGCGGGGTAGCTCAGTTGGTTAGAGCACGGGAATCATAATCCTGGGGTCGGGGGTTCAAGTCCCTCTCCCGCTACCATCGATCCCCACAACTTTGTGCGGGCTATGTTCGTGGCGGGGACCGTTTGTAGCGGTCCTCGGCGCCCATCAATCCCCTCACCAGTCTTTGCAGTAGTTTGACTGGAAAGGAGGCCTTTTAAGTGGCCTCTAACCTCGACCTCGACGCCGGTTCCGTCTCCCTTGCGGAAGAGCGTGGCCGTAGACACGATTTCCCTAAGGAAACCAGCGCTTTCGCTGATCCCCGCGACTCCACCCGCCCTGAATGCTTCGTGCAAGTCGCGCATCGCGCGTTCGAATCGTTGCGCTGCGGCTGGTAGAAAAGTCACGGCTTTCTCGACTTCGGGCTGCACCGCCAGTTCGGCTTCAATGCCCTTCCGGCGCTCCCGGATGGCCTTGATCTCATCGGCCACTTCCTCACCTTCCACAATGCCCTTGGCAATCTGATCGACGATGCGGGACATTTCCCGTTTGGCGACTTCTAAGTCGCGCTCAAACTTGATGCGCTTCGCCGCTTTGTCGCCGATCAGCCGTTGCCGCTCCTCCTGATAAGCGGCGATGTAGGTCGCCAGATTCTCGTGCGAACGCAGTTTGGCTACGAGGCTTCCAACTACTAATTTTTCGACCGTATCGAGATAGAAGGTGCGAGGGTCCGGACACGTCCCACTCTCATGTGCAGCGGTGCATCGGACCCGAACCCTTCCGGTTTTGTCGGCTCCCATGGTAGACATTCCCGCGCCGCACGCACCGCACTTTAACAGACCCGACAGGAGCCGCTTCGGCCTACGCATTTTTGAAGCGACTTCTGGCGTGACACGCTGCCGGCGTGCACCTTGCGCGAGCTCCCATAGGTCTTGCGGAACAATGCGAAGCTCTGAAACATGTACTCGCTTCCATTCACTTTCAGGATTTGGCCTGCTTACGCGCCTGCCCGTGTCTGGGTCCTTTATCATCGTGACCCGATTCCAGGTGCGTATGCCGACATAGAGACTGTTATGCAGGATACCGTTGGCGCGTTTGGCAGAACCGATGATCGTGGAAGCGTTCCAACGCTCGCCGTCCCGCGGCGGTGCGACACGGTCCTTGTTCAGGCCGTAAGCGATTTGGCGGGGCGATAGGCCATCGGCGTATTCGCGAAAAACACGACGGATGACTTCGGCCTCATCTTCAACGATCAACATCTTACCCTTGCTCAGCGGATCGGGCCGGTAACCATAAGCCTGCCCGCCTCCAGAAAGTCCCTGTGCCACGCGCCCGGCTAGGCCGCGCCGAACCTTGTGCGCGTTGTCCTCCCGAAACAATTGGCCGACGAGCCCGCGAAGGCCAACGGTGACCGTGCTCGCCTTCCCGTCATGGACACCGACGAGATCGATATCCAAAAACTTTAGCCGCTTGCTGATTCCGGCGAGGTCTTCCATGTCGCGCGACAAGCGGTCCAGAGCCTCAACAATCACGACCTCGAACTGGCCCATCATGGCGTCAGCCATCAGGTCGCGGATGCCGTCGCGATTGTGCATGGACGCGCCAGACTTGGCCGCATCCATGTAGACTTTCGCAACGTCATAGCCGTTCTGGATTGCATAGGCGCGGCAGAGCGTCACCTGATCGTCAATGGAGCGATCGGATTGGAGGTTTGTTGAGAAACGAGCATAAATCGCGGCGCGTGCCATATGTTATCCCTCGCGCAATGATCGCTCATAGTCCTCGCGGGCGGCTCGCTTTGCAAGCGAGACCATCAGTCGCCGCTGAAAATCATCTGGAAGATTGGTCGGATGACTATTGGGCTGGTCGGGGACGCTCGTCTCGACGGATTCCCCACTGATGTTGCATTCACAATTGCCAGCATCCAGTGATGACGGCCGCTGCCTTAATGTGGAGATGAGACGGGAAAAGCCTTGCGCTTGCGACTGCGATTGACACGCCGCGATTCCTTTCCTGCCGTTGTCACCTAACTTTGCCATAGCGATCTGATCGTTTGTCGGATCGCCCGTGCATGAAAGAGGTCTCGTCCTTGTGTCGTGCGAAGGGGGCACTCCGACCTGAATTTACTCAAGTCTCGCCTATCACCGAGTCTTTTCCCTCTTACTGTCAGGCCGTTGGGGTTGGAGGATATACGGCGGCAGACGACTTCGACATTCGTTAGTGGTGGAGATTTAGCGTTCACGGTTGTGTCGCAAAGGCAGCGTCTGCGAAGACCACACTGGCATGCTTCCCCGAGGCGGTGAATATCCTGCGCAGCCACCAGCCGGACCTGCGTGAAGCCATGCCGGCGGAGGGAGAATGTCCGGTGCTCGCCGCCGCCGTCACTGCAGCGCGAACCCATCAGCTTCGCTGGGCCAGCGTGTTTGTCGCGATTGAAAAGGCGAACTTGCCCCTCTGATGGACATAAATCCCAGACGGCCTTTGCCTCAACACCACCGCATCGGTAACCCTGAGCCTTTTTGCCAGCCCAAGAACGGGAATACACCACCCAGCTGGTCAAGAGCTTGACGATCCTTGCTCATCCTGAAACACGGAATGCAACGATCAGGAGCCGCCGGATCAAACGCGTCTTCTTTACCGCCACATCCCCCGCATCTGCGCGCGGACGTCAAGTCGAGGCTGCCGGACATCCGACCGCGCGGTCTGGCCGACTGCAACGACTGGCCACGCACAACACTCGAAAAGCTCCAGCAGGCTGGCCGGGATAAAGCGGGTGCGGGCTGCATAGACATGCCTATCGCCTCGCGCGTTCTGACCATGCGTGAAGAAGCGCTGTGGCGTGATGAGGTGCAGGCTGTCCTTCGCCCGCGTCATGGCAACATATAACAGGCGCCGTTCCTCCTCCTGGTCGGCTGTGGTGCCGACACCCAAATCCGAAGGAATGCACCCATCCACCGTGTTGAGCACGAACACGGACTTCCACTCCTGCCCCTTAGCGGAATGGATCGTCGAGAGGATCAGATAGTCCTCGTCCAGATTTGGAATACCTGATTGATCGCTCGTAGCAGTGGGCGGATCCAGCGTCAGCTCGGTCAGAAACCGTTCGCGAGACGGATATCCCGCCGCGATCTGCTCAAGCTGGACGAGATCGGCCTTGCGGACTGTTGCATCCTCGTGGATGCGTTCGAGATGTGGCTCATACCAGCGTCGCGCCTGCTCGATCTCTGCCGGCCATCCGGCCTTGCCCGAGCGAAGTTGCTCAAGCATGTCGACAAACCCTTGCCAGCTATCGCCGACGCGGGGAGGCATTGGCATTCCGGTCAACGCTCTCAATGGTTCCGGCTGGTCGGTCATCGCATCAAGAATCCGCTGCGCAGACGTTGGTCCGACACCTGGGAGCAATTGCATTAGCCTGAAACCGGCAACGCGATCGCGCGGGTTTTGCGCAAAACGCAGCACGGCCAGCATGTCCTTTACATGAGCGCTGTCGAGGAACTTCAGACCACCGAACTTGACGAAGGGGATGTTTCGCCGGGTCAATTCGACCTCCAGTGGTCCGCTGTGGCTTGACGTCCTGAAGAGCACTGCCTGCTGCCTCAGCGTGGTCCCAACCTCGCGGTTTTCCAGGACCTGTTGGACGATGTAGCGGGCCTGCTCGGTTTCGTCGCGCACGGTTACGATCCGCGGCCGCTCGGCCGACTGGCGTTCGCTCCAAAGGTTTTTTGTGAACCGCTCTGCCGCCATCTCGATCACGCCGTTGGCTGCGGCAAGGATCGGCTGGGTCGAGCGATAGTTGCGGTCGAGCGTCACAATTGCAGCGGGGGGGCTGAACGCAGCCGGGAAATCGAGGATGTTGCGCACGCAGGCTGCACGGAACGAATAAATCGACTGCGCATCGTCACCGACGACCGTGAGGCCGCGGCCGTCCGGTTTCAAAGCCATGAGGATTGAAGCCTGGAGACGATTGGTGTCCTGATATTCATCGACCAGTACATGGTCGAAGCGACCGCCGATATCGTCGGCAAGCATCGGGTCGCTGACGGTCTGCGCCCAGTAAAGCAGCAGGTCGTCGTAATCGAGAACGTTCTGCGCCTGCTTGGCTTCCACGTAAGCGGCAAACAGTGCGCGCAGTTGGCTGTTCCAGCCCGCACACCACGGAAAGAAGCTGCCAAGAACCTCCTCGATCGGTCGTTCTGAATTGACGGCGCGCGAGTATATCGTGAGACAGGTAGCCTTTGTGGGAAACCGGCTTTCCATCCTGGAAAAGCCAAGCTCGTGCCGAGCGAGGTTCATCAGGTCGGCGCTGTCTTCTCGGTCATGAATGGTGAAGGCGGGATCAAGGCCTATCTGCTCGGCGTAGTGGCGCAACAGCCGTGCACCAATTCCATGGAAGGTGCCGGCCCAGGTCAGTGCATCCGTCATGATACCGGCATTGGTACCCAGGACCTGGCCGCAGATGCGCTCGACCCGCTGCGCCATCTCACTTGCGGCGCGCCTGGAGAACGTCATCAGCAGAATACGGCGCGGATCGGCGCCATTGACAATCAGATGACCGACCCGATGAGCCAGCGTGTTTGTCTTTCCCGATCCTGCGCCGGCGATGATCAGAAGCGGGCCGCCGTCTGCTCCGTCAGAGATAGCAACGCCGTGCTCCACCGCGCGGCGCTGTTCCATATTCAGGTTCTCGAAATAGGCGACAGACATGAGGCGAATCGGCTGGAGGAAGGTTCCTGACAGAACCACGTTTCCTGTTTTGTTCCAATGTATCGTTTACCCTCCCCTGTCTATAGGCGAGACTCACACGGCATCGCGTATATGTCTGGATTATACGCGAATTCGCATAGTATTGTTTTATACGCAAACCAGTATATTGCTTTTGTATACGCGATTACGTATATTGGTATCGGAGGTTCTCCCGATGACCGAACAAATCGCCCGCAACGAAAAACAACTCGGCGCCATCCTGCGCCGGGCTCGCAAGCATGCCGGCCTTACGCAAGGCGCGGTAGGCGCCCACATCCACCTGCGCCAGGGCACGGTGTCCCGCCTTGAAGCTGGGGAACCTGCCGTCCAGCTTCGCACGCTCATGGCCGCGCTCTCGGCCCTTGGCCTCGAACTTGTGGTGCGCCCGCGCAGCAAGGGCAGCGCCGCTGATATCGAGGACCTGTTTTGATGGCAAGGCGCCCCGCCCATGTTCCGCTCAACATCTTCCAGAACGGTCGGCTTGTCGGCGTGCTGCGCCGACAAGCCACGGGCGCCGTTGATTTCCAATATGCAAAGGAATGGCTTGACTGGCACGGCACCTTCCCGGTTTCGCTGTCGCTACCCTTGCGCGAAGACCGCTATGTCGGCGCGCGCGTGATCAACGTCTTCGACAACCTGCTTCCCGACGACGACTCCATCCGCAAGCGCGTCGCCGAGCGCGTGGGAGCGGATGGTACGGATGCCTACAGCATGCTCTCAGTCCTCGGGCATGACTGCGTCGGGGCGCTGCAGTTTCTCCCAGATGGAATCGACCCCGGCCGTCCCGGCGCGATCGACGGCAAGCCCGTCAGCGACCTCGAGGTGGCGGATATGATCAGGAATTTAGCCGCTGCTCCTCTCGGTCTCGATGATGACGAGGACTTCCGCATCTCGATTGCCGGCGCGCAGGAGAAGACCGCGCTGCTACGGCAGGATGGGTGTTGGTTCAAGCCGGTCGGCACGACCGCCACCACCCACATCCTGAAGCCACAGATAGGCCAACTGCCGAACGGCATCGACCTCTCGAACAGCGTCGAGAACGAGTATCTTTGCCTGAAGTTGCTCGAAGCTTTCGGCGTTCCCGCCGCAAAGGCGGAGATTGCGGATTTCGGGGACAGGCGCACGCTTGTCGTGCAGCGCTTTGACCGGCTATGGGCGCGCGACGGCCGCCTCCTGCGCGTGCCGCAGGAGGATTGCTGCCAGGCCCTGTCTGTACCGCCGACACGCAAATACCAGTCGGATGGCGGCCCCGGCCTGCCTGCGATCATCGAGTTGCTCAAGGGCAGCGACACGCCAGATGAAGACATCATGGCCTTCATGCGGGCGAATGTTATTTTCTGGCTGATCGCCGCGACCGACGGCCACGCCAAAAACTTCAGCATCTTCCTGACGCCGGGCGGGCGCTACCGGCTGACCCCGCTCTACGATGTGCTGACAGCGCAGCCCAGTCTCGACGCCAACCAGATATCGCGCAAGAAATTCAAGCTGGCCATGTCTGTCGGCAAGAACCGGCACTATGCTATTCATAACATCATGCCGCGGCACTTCATGCAGACGGCGGCCCTTGCCGGCATCGGCAAGCCGGCGATGAAGGCTCTGTTCGAAGATCTCGCCGTCAGCGCAGAACCTCGTCTCGCCGAAGTCCTCAACGCGCTGCCGAAAGGCTTTCCGCCCGCACTTACCGACTCGGTCGCGAACGCGCTCGCGCACCGCGCGCGCTTTCTCGTGGATATCGATCGCCTGCAGGATAACAGCGGCTGAAGAGCGCGCCTCAGCGCTCTTTCGAAGTCATCGTGCCGCCTGCCCTCGCAGCGCGGCATGGCGCGCGATAGCGGAAGGCCGCGCCCCCCACCCAAGCTCTGCGGTCATGCGGTGCTCGCTGCAGACGCGGACTCCCCAATGACTCGGCCCGATTCGTCAATTCTGCGTCCAGGCGCGGAACAGAGCTTATGCCTGCGTGTTTCTGCTTCAGGGAAGGAGAAAACGATGAGAAAGAAATCGCACACCGGGCTTATGCCGGCCAAGGTCGACGCGGACACCCAAGACGGATTTTCAAACGACTCGCCCTCCTCTGGCAAACCGAGCAAAGCTGCAAACGCTTCCAAAATACAAAAAACAGGTGATCGCTCGTCACCCAGCCCTGACCCGGCCAAAGTCAGCGGCGCCGGTCCTGCCGTCGCCGAGCATTCAAAGGATGCGAAAGCTCCAAAAAGCGGCCGGCAGGCGGGAGCATACGTCAAGGAGTGATCGAATGAACGTAGCGAATCTTCAAGTTGAGGGGCTGCTTATGGCTGTGGCTTCAATCAACAATGTGCTGGTCCACAAGGGAATCCTTTCGATTGATGAGATAGACCGCGCGTTGCGAACCGCGGAGGCTTCAATCACCGGGGACGAACGCGTCTACGAGGATCTTTCTCCTTCCAATCGCGATGCTGTCTGCTTCCCTCTGCGCTTCCTCCAGCAGGCCAACCTGGGCCAATCAGAAACCAGCGTGCAATCGTTCTCGGATCTGGCAAAATCCGTCGGGCAGACGAAAAAGCCCTATAATGATCAGATGTGATATTGGGACCCGGCGAATGAAGTCGATCAGCCGAAGCGCTCACGCCAAGGGCCAGGCGGGCCGGCCATGCCGCCGATGCACCACACGTTCGTCGACAGGCGCCGGGCAGGCCGAGTTGGGTGAACGAGATCAAGTTGGACGGCTACTGGATCCGCATGGACGTTTTGAAGATTTCCAAAAGATCGGAACGGACGACCGGCTTGGGACCGAGATCCAGCAATCTCGTTTGATCGGCTGCGCCAGAGACCAGCCCATCAAGATCGGAAGCCCCATACCCGACGCATTCGAGCCCGCAAGGAGCCGACACCTTCATCATGAATTCGGCGATGGCCATCGGCAACGCCTCACGTCCTTTTTGAGACATATCTGCGCCGGACAAGATATTTGCAGCCTGCAGATGCCTGTCGGGCGCAGAATCGAAGGTAAACCGAAACACCGCCGGCGCCGTGATGGCAACTGCGAATCCGTGTGGAATGAATGGATGGTCTGACGGATAGTCTGGCGATTTATACACTTGGGTTTGGGTTGCGATCGGATAGGAGCAGGCATGGGCAATACGCACACCCGCGGCTCCGTAGCCCATGCCCGCCAGCGCCGCGCAAAGCATCATCGCCGCCAGGGACGCCAAGCACCTGTTGCACGACAATCTCAATGACGTCTTGGAATTCTACCGCGTCGGCCTGGAGATCAACACCTCGGCCACGGATAAGCAGCCCTACGATCTGCCGAGCATGATCGAACCGATCGCCGTGCTCTGACGGATTCTCAGCCACGAGGCGCAGCGGTAGCACTGGCGAGGAACCACGTTGCTCTCCATGAGTTAATGGCGCGAAGGGACTTAACGGGAGAAATTCCGATGAAAATTATCAACATGAAAAAATCTCTTCTATTCCCTTCACTCGCCGGCGTGATGTTGTGCGCCAGCGCAGCCTTGACGAGCGCCCAAGACGTTGTCATCGCACCGGAGCAGGACACGGTGATCCGCGAGTACGTTAAGAAGAAACCCCTCGCGTCGATTTCAGTACCGGGCGTGGAACTGAACATCGGCTCTACGCTCCCGGAAACTGTAGAGCTTCATACTTTCGAAGACGTTCCCGACGTGAAATACCGGTATGTTGTCGTCGACAACAAGACGGTTCTCGTCGAACCTAGCACACGGAAAATCGTCAAGGTTTATGAGTGACGGGGGGCGGCCCGCTGCCATACCTCTGGTTGGCAGCGGGCCGACCGCGTTATAACGCGATGACGAGGGATCTGCTGTACTGAAATCCTGGATGCGCCGAGCACTGTCCTAAATCACGCTGAAGGATTCCGAGATCCCTCAATCGAGCGGGTTCCGTGTGATCGGTTTGGTCGATGGGTCTTTCCCCCAGATGCGGTTAGTTCTCCCGCGAGAGCCGGAACATCAATCGAAGGAGGCAAGCTCACCCGCTGCCTAATGTGCTGCGCTTGCTCCAGGCGGCCCAAGTCGGTGCTTAATGGGTGGTAGGTGTCGGACAGGCCCATATTGGCGTTTCGCGGATACCGCCGTAGTCCTCTCTGAAAATCTTCAGGAGGAAGCGAAGCTCTTCTGGTTCTTTGGGCACAACCGTCTCCAAACCCACCGTCAAACGTTTCATGATGGGATGGTTCCATGTTCGGCGGGTGCTCGGATTATTCGGGGACGTGCCCCAAAGAGGCAATTGTGCCTAAGTCGCTTTTCAGCGGCGCTGTGACGACTTCTCCTTCGACGCGTTCAGGCCAAGCTCCGTATACAAGGCGCCTTCGTTGACAATACCGTTACCGAAAAGACTAACGATTTCCGCCGCCAAAGCCTCCGCTTCCGCGCTGCCGCGCGCGTACCCACGAGCTTTGCAAGCCTGATCGAAAATACGTTGCAGAATGCCCAAGTCTTCTGGCTCGAAGACGCCGGCGGCAGATGCAGCCCTTGAGATAACCATCTAGAGTGCCCGAAAAGCACTATAAGACGAGCGGTGCCGAGAACGGAATATTGATCCTTATCGCGTGAAGTTCAAGGGAAATGCCGGCCCTGAGAACCGCTAGGGTACGATGAGTGGGCGCGGCAACGGTTGACTGAAACCCTGCCGCATCGGATTTGGCCGAAGACGGTTTGCCGCCGCGCCAAGGTGCATAAACAAAATATGTTGCTCAAAAAACGGTAGGGCAATTTTTACGCGCCGACACGTTTGCTGTCTATTTGCTCGCCGGCCTTGCCGGTTGGCTTGGCTGAAGTTCACTAAGGGCTTACACGCTCCGCCCTATACCCACAGTTGTATTGCTAGTTTGCCGATGCGGGCGTCAGATAGGCCAATGCTCCCAACAATATAATCTCTCGTAATTCCGCGCGGGGGGCACTCGAGGGTGCTCTGGTCGCGATAGAACAGGCCCTATCCGACTGGAGCATCTCTCTTTTTGATGTCGCGCCGCTCTGCCATCTATGACCCCAAGTGTATTGCCAGATCCTCGTCACGGACTGACAGATAGAGGCCGCTGCCTCCGCCCACCCCCCATGCAGGAGGCAGGGGGCTCCGGTCGTGAGGGGCCTGATGTCCGACCGGAGCATCTTACACAGCCGCCGAGAGCCGACGTATGAAATGGGCCAGGCGAAGCGCCAGCGCTCGCGACAAGGCCAGCGTTCCCGCAGGCATGGTGCCGCCGATGCATCCGACGCTCGTCGACAAAGTGCCGGAAGGACCGAACTGGCTGCACGAGATCAAATGGATGGGATGGCTACCGCATCGGTGTCTACCTGATCGGCGGCAAGGTCCGAGTGCTCACCCGCAACTTGCATGACTGGACGAACGAGTTCCCGTCGATCGTCAAGGCGGTGTCGCAACTGAAGGCAAAAGACGTCATGATCGACGGAGAGGCCTTTGTGGCCGATCCGCAGGGGATGTCGCACTTCAACCTGCTACAACGCGCGCTTGGCCGTGGCGGTGACCGGCATTCCATCATGCTCGCCGTCTTTGACCTTCCCCTGGTGAATGGCGAGAACCTCCGCGATCTCCCGCTCACCGAGCGCCGCGGCAGGCTACGTCATCTTCTCGGCAGCCTGCCGCCGTTGGGCATCGTTTTCAGCGATGCCATTGAGGGCGATCCGGGCGAGATCCTAAAGCAGGCGTGCGCTTTCGGCCTCGAAGGTGTCGTGTCGAAGCGGCGGGACAGCCCGTACCGCTCCGGCCGGCGCGAGGAATGGGTCAAGACCAAGTGCATCAATAGCGACGAGTTCATCGTCATTGGCTATGAGCCAGGCGGCAGCTACGGCGGGGTCGGAAGCCTGCTTCTTGCGACGGCCAAGAATGAACGGCTGGTCTATGTCGGTGGCGTCGGAACGGGCTTCAATTCCCGCACCGCCCCGCAATGCCGACCATTACGCCGATAATCCCGGCAACCAACAAAGCGTCGTGTCTCATGACGAGATGCGCTTCTTCTGTAATGTCATCCTGACCCAACCTTGGAAACGCCGCACGGCCATGATCAGTCGGCAACGTCGTCGAACGACGATCCCGTTCGGTTCAGCTTGCGCAGCCCGGCCAGGACCTGTCGGTCATCCATCGTATCGCCCCAGCTGCACACAATTGCCATGACTTCGATGTTGTCGTCCCCGAACTTGGCGAGGGCAAGCGCTATTTCGCGTTCGATCTCTGCCTGGCTCGCGACTTTGAAAGGAACGATATTGTTGTTCTTCATCGCCCAATAACATTAGCGGATCGTAATAGTTCCGCCAGTGTACTAGCGCAACTGCGATAACCGTCATTGCAGCGGGTGCGGGACGATCGGTCGGCGACGGAATTTCTGTAATCTGCCATTCGCTTACCCCTCACATCGGACCAAAGTCTTAACTGAAGAGGCATTGGTCGGAAGGGGAAGGAAAACCGGAACCGGTATCCAGCCAATCGAATTTCATTGCTATGGAAATAGTATTAGCGGGGAGGCGATCATGGACAAGAGCGTTTATCAGGCCCGCTGGCTGCTTGGGTCGCTGCTGGTTGCCTTGGCATCGCCACGATGGGTATAGCTTTGGGTTGACGATCCCACGGACGCCGGCGTGTTCAGCCGGCGTCCGATATTACCATGCGTAGCTAACGTCCCTTCCTGCGCACGGTAAGCTCGCCGGTTTCGGCTGGCGAGCAAACTTATTATGGTTCATCGGGTCACCACGGCCAGCCCGACTGTCGCATAACGCCCGTTGGACGCATTCGTTGCTGAAGATGCGGAGATGAAACATGCTTACACGCAGATCAACCCTGCTTTTTCTGTCGCTTACGGCTGTCACTGCGTTGGCGGCACCTCTCTGGACCCAGTCCGCAAGCGCCAAAGACAATGGGAAAGGGAATGGAAACAACAGCGGCAACAATGGCAACGGAAACGGTGGCCTTGGTGGAAAGGGTAGCGCCAAGTCAAACGGCACTGCCAATACGAAATCGCCTGCAGCACCCTTGGGCACGACGGCGGCGGTGGTAAAGCATAGCAACGGCTTGGAAGAGAGTGTCGTTCGTGGCCGCTACATTATGAAGGACAACAAAGGGCGCATTATCGTTAATCGCCGCGCATCGCGCGCCGATCGCGAAAGGCTCGAATCCCTGCAGCGTTAGTGAGGCTTGCCGTGATCCTTTGCATCGCGCAGAATCATCGCCGCCTCCGTCCTGTTGCTAACCTTCAGCTTGGTGAAAATGCGTGACAGGTGGTGTTTCACCGTCTTTTCGTGAAGCTCGAGTTCCAATCCGACACGCTTGTTGCTGAGGCCATAGGCAACTAGCTCCAGCACTTGGCGCTCCCGTGCCGTCAGCTCTGCGAGCGGATCCGCGTCAGGCTGATTGAGACGTGTGGAAAGGTCCGTCAACAAGCGCGCCGACAACAAAGGCGAAACATACGTCTGGCCAGCCGCCACAGCGCCCAGCACTTCCAATAGAGCCTTCGAGCCGACCCCCTTGAGCACGTAACCTTCAACACCGTCCTTTAGCGCTTGCACGACGTCATCACTGACCTCTGAGACCGTCAGGACAACGATCTTCTGGTCGGGGATGATCTGGCGTACCGCGGTGATCGCTTGCAGTCCGCCTCCTGGCATGGATAGGTCGAGCAACAGAATATCCGGCCGCTTGTTCCGCGCAATGCGCAACGCATCGTCGCAGCTTCCGCCCTCGCCCAGGACAGCAAAGCGTCCGGACTCTATCAGGCTGCGCGCCACGCCTTCTCTAAACAGCGGATGATCATCGATAATGGCTACGCCGACAGTTTGCATCAGATCTCTCAATCACTTTCAAGAAACAGCGTCATTTCCAGGATGGTTCCCTTGTGCGAGGAACTGACGTCAAATTTGCCGCCGAGGCTTTCGATCCGCTCGCGCAATCCGATAAGGCCGAGATTTCGCAAGCCCGCTGCCTTCGGATCGAAGCCGTCGCCACGGTCGATGACATTGACTGTCAGCCACCCGTCCTCATAGGTCTGTCGAACCGCTTGCCCTACCCCCCTGGCATGCCGGAAGCCGTTGTTCAGCCCTTCCTGTACGAACCTGTACACACAGATCTTCGCGGCCGGTGCCATCGTTGGGCTCGCACCTGAGGTTGCTAAAGCAACGCGCACGTCAGTCCGCTGCTCGTGGGCTCGCACTGCGCGCTCCAGAATCTCCTGCAGTTCGGCCGCCTCGATATGGGGAAGGACAAGGCCGGTGCAGATGTTGCGTATGTCGCGCAGGGCCTCGTCGAGGTTTGACTTCATCGCGCCGAGTTCCCGATCACGAACCCGCTTCGAGCCGGCTCCGCTCGACAGGGCGGGGCTGTCCAGCCGCAGCGCGGCGAGCGCGATAAGTTGGGCAGGACCGTCGTGAAGTTCAGCGCCGAGCCGTCTCAGATATTGCTCGTTGAAGGCCGTGGCGCGCTCCGAAGCGCGATGTAGCCGTGCGTTGAGTTCGCTGTTCCGCGATAGCAGATTCGACAGTTCGCCGACGCGCTCACGGAGCGCCACACTTTGCGCGTCGATTGTTCGGCTGCCCCGGATCACGATCGCCCACAAAATGAGAAAGAAGGTGGTGGTGACGAGCGCGACAGCGGCCCAGCTTCTCAGTCGCGCCTCATCGAGCTCATGCTCAAGGTCGGCTGCCGTCTCATGCAGTTCGGCCACAGCGATGACCTCGCCAGTCCATGGCTCCAGCAGCGGATAATAGACCTCCAGCCGCGGCGCATCGGAGACGTTCCGGTCATGATAGCGCGTCACGACGTTGCCCCCGGCTGCAGTACGGAGCGCGTCGTCGTCCGGCAGGCGCGTCGACGTCGGTCCCCCGCCGTGCGTGTAAAGAACTCGATTGTCGTCGCTCCAGAGCCGGAAAAAGCGAATGCTGCCTCCCAACGCACTCTGCTGCATCGTCTCGTCGAGGGCACGTTCAACCGAATCATCGAGAACGTCGGCTGTCCGCATGTCCGGCAGGATGGGCGCGATGACGCTGTCGACATAAAGGGCGGTCGTCGCACCGGCATTCTTGGTAATAGCGGATTGGATGAGGTGAGACACGACCAGGCCGACGAATAACATTGCGAGAACGGATGTTGCCGCGCCCACGACAAGAAACTGGGCGGCGAGCGACCATGTCGGCCAGTTCCTTCGCAACTCGGCCCTTGCAGCAAGTGTGGATAAAGCGGTCATCAGCGCTCCGCCGGAAGGCTGCACCAAGCAGCCGCGTGGGTGTTTGTCGCCCCCGAATAACGGGCGACAGCGCTTCGGGTTGCGCCTGAACGCCTGATTGTCCCCCATCCAATACGCAGGAAAGGGGCGGCGCTTAAACGCCGCCCTCACCAATCGGACTGGCTAAACCAGGATAACAACGATCTCGTAAGTGTCCGGCTCCAGAATGACGATCCGCCCGTCTGCAAGAACGAAGTAGACATAATTCCTGTAGGCAGGAACGATTTCGATAATGCGGGGTGGAAGCTGGTGAACCTCGATCGTTCTGGGGACGGCGACGCCGACCGAGATATCCACGTCGATGTCACGTACCGGCTCCACCTTGGTTTCGGTGATGACCTGCTTAATTTCGGTCTTCTGCTCGACCGTGACATCGACGCTCGCCGTGGTTTCATCCGACGGCTGCGCGGGCGTCTCAGCAGTATTATCGGTCGGCGCTGGCTTCTGCTCGGTCTCAGCCGTTCCCTCTGTCTTGGGCTGATCGGCCTGCTGGTCGGCCGCGGTTCCATCCTGCTGTGTGCCTTCCTCGGCAGGAACCTGTGCCTGGCCTTCCTTCTGCTGGTCAGGCTTCGTCGCGTCCGAACCCGTCTTCTCCTCGGTGGCAGGCGTTTTTTGCTCGGCGGGAGCCTGAGCCTGGCCCTCGGTTTGCTCGCCCGGCTTCTTCATCGGTTCGGTGCCGGCCTGCCCCTCGGCAGCGGTGCCCGGCTGCTTTTCTGCGCCCTTAGACGGCATCTGTTGCTCTGTCTGCTGACCCGGCTTCTTCTTCAGGATCTGGGGCTGGTCAGTTTGCGCGATTGCCACTGATGCCCCGGCGCTCAAAGCAAGAGCAAGTGCAGTTTTTACGATCATGCCTTTCATCGGAAAATCTCCTCCGATCGAAGTCCCTTCGCGAGGCTAACTCGTGCTCGTGACAATCGTTCCCACGACATTGGGCAACCTTCGAGTTGAGTGTCGGTGGGAATTCGGGGAGTGTCTCAGGTAGAATTTTCAGCCAAGCCAACCGGCGCAAATAGCCCGCAAACGCAACTCCGGGCCAAAACACTCATGATGGCGGCAGCTGTTAAGGCGTCGTATCGAGACACTATCAGATCTCGCCCGCTTTATGCAGTCAGCCCGGACGGTTTGTCAGAAAAATAATGACCGTTTGACTTGTCTTCGAAAACGTCCCGCTGTGTGAGCCGCGCATAGGGAGATGACCCGGCAATGAACTCCACGGCAGCGAGTTTTTTGCCGGATGGGAAACGACGCCCTCTCTCAAACGCTCGGACCGTCAAGATGCTCGGCTACGACAGACTCTCTGGCCTCGTGAAGATCTCCCACGAAGAACCCGCCCGTTCGTCGATGTCGCCATCCCATGTTACCAGAGTTGCCGTCCTTGAGATCGTCCGTCAAAGCGCTGGCGTAAGGCCCGCCACGGCAAGAAGACAAAGACAGCGCGCTGACAGGTGTCACCGGCCTGTAACTGGTCGAGGCGGCAAGTTCGCCGCCGCCCCGTCGCTACCTTAAGGTTTCGGCTTCCCACGGCTGAACTTCCTTCACCAGCCCCACGATTTGCGACCGAATGTTAAGGCAGCGCTCTGAAAGAGGCGAGACGCGAGTGAGATCCCCGCGTGTCGATTGAGAATAATTGATCCTTCGCGCGATCGGAAAGCCAATTCCCCTGTCGAATGCTGCTCCTGACGTCGGACCAAAGTCCTATCCCAAGAGGCATTGGTCTGAAGGGGGAGAGAGACCGGAACGCCATCAAGCTCTCCGAATTCACTTGGAACTGAAATCTTCTATGCACTCCGGCTTAGGCCGGCGCTTAGAACCCCATGCGCAGTGCTGCCCATCTGCGCATGGTATTGCTCGCCGGTTTCGGCCGGCGAGTCCTTTCTTTAGTCGGTGGAGCTAGACGATGGACAACGTGCTTTTCCGCATCGCGGAGTTCTTATCCAAACCGCCTGGCTTCTACACTGTCTTAGTCGTGATGGCTATCTGCACGGCGCTGGTCCCGTTCGGCTGGACAGATGTAGTCACATACGCCCTGTCGGTAGCCGCGATCATGGTTACCGGTGTCGTGCTTATTCAAGGTTTCCGTGACACCGCCGCAATCCATGCCAAGCTGGATGAGATCATCGTCGCGCTTGAGCAAACCCGAAATGATGTGGTCGGCCTCGAACACGACGATCCTGACAAGATTACGGAGACCATCAAGCGCCTCGAAAGAGAGGCTAACGCGGCGAGAGAAAGACCCGGGGACTAACTATTCAGCCCTTTCGCGCCGCGAATAATGCAAGGAATGCACGCGCAGCACCATCGCACCTGTGCGTAAGGACCGGTAGAAGTGATCACGCCTTCGCGTGCTTCAAAGTCACACTGTGCTTCTCCAGGGAACTTTCGGGTTCGCAGCGAGCCTATGGCGGCAATGTTCTGTTCCGTCTACGCCTGCGGCCTCGCACAGCCTGAGAATTTAGCTTCTTCGTTTTCCAACATCCAGCCAACATAGGCAGGTGTCGCTAGGGGCGTTTCCTCGCTTTGGAGCAGCACGATGCGCTTCAACGGGACCGCCAGCGGAGATTTATGGACAGCCCTTCACCAAATCTTCGAAGAACGCCGCCATGGATCGGGCATCGTGGCTGGGCCACCCTGATTATGAAGCTGGCTGCTCGGGTAATGGCTCACGTCGAAAAGCGGCATCAACGCGCCCAGCTGGTGAAGACGCGCGTCAGGTGGTCTTTCACCGTCTTCTCGTGGAGATCGAGCTCCAGTCCGATGCACTTGTTGCCGACGCCATTGGCGACGAGTCCAGCACCTGGCGCTCGTGGGCCGTCAGGTCCGGGAGCGGATCGGTGATGGGCGATTGAGAAGTGTTGAAAGGTCCGTCAGCTGGCGCGCGGACAAGCAAAGGCGAGACATAGCTCTGACCAGCCGGACCGCACCCAGCACCCAAGAGATCCTTCGTCGGCCGCACGCTCAACCCCGCAAGGCCCAAGCAGCCGAACATGATGGTCCCTATCGCATGCTCTGCTGTCTGAAGTCCACCGACCAGGGACTAAAGTCCCATCATGACACGCATTGGTCTGATGCAGCGAATGAACCGGAACTTGGTTTAGCTCCGCGAATTTACTCTATGTAAATTCTCTATGGCCGTCGGCGACCTGACCAGATTCAGAAGAATTCCATGTGCGGTAACGTCCCTTCTCGCGCATGGAATTTGCTCGCCGGCTTCGGTCGGCGAGCCCCTTTGTTTTCGGAATGGCAAAAGCATGAGACGATACAACTTCCAAGATGATAATATCCAGCTGGGTGGAGGATGCGTCGCCGGTCTCGCTTTGACTATACTCATGACGCTGGCCGCCTTCTTTCTCGGCAACGCCGGAGTATTCGATTCGAAACCAACAGCACGCGCTGGATTTCCCCCGCGAGGCGACGTTGTCGTCTATTCGAATGGTGAGATGGCGCAGGTCGGATCGAGAATGAAAGTAGCCAACCCTTCTTTGGCCGTGCCCCCCCACAGTCAAAATAGAGTTTTTGAGCAGCGCTTGGCGGGAAAGTGGCCAGAAAACCGGTCAGTTGCGCGATGACAAGCCTGGACAAGAAACCGAGCTCCAACACCCCGCGTTTGAGGAGATTGGCATGGGCCCGTTCGAGAATATTGATGTTCTTCAGGTGGTCCGCATTTGTGCTCGCGGCGGCTCCAATAGAAAGGTGATATCGACATCACAAGCGGTGGAGGAGCTCCGAGTTTTGTCAGGAGATTTCGTCTCGACTGATGGAGACATGGCGAACGAAATATTGAAGGCGGCCGTATGCTTGGGGTATGCCGTGGTTCTCGATGAGCGGGCGGGCGCTGACACCTTGAATTATGCCAACTTGCAGATCGCATCGCGATGAGGGATGTGGCAAGCACCGGTCTGTTTCGATTCGGGTTCTGGAACACATAGGCTTCGCGGTTATTCTGTCGCCAGGGGTGGTCAGGCAATCATTCATCTCTAAATGACAATCGCCGCAGAAATCTGGCGCGAGATTGCCATTGCCAAGGCGAGGATGGGCAATGACTGGCATCTTG
Source organism: Mesorhizobium sp. ZC-5 (assembly GCF_025753855.1). GTDB lineage: Bacteria > Pseudomonadota > Alphaproteobacteria > Rhizobiales > Rhizobiaceae > Neomesorhizobium. Next base: position 84,284 of record NZ_JAOWPT010000006.1, on the reverse strand, counting down.
CTGTCGATTGTAAGCAGCTGGGGCGAAACCATGGACGACCGTTAGACACTACAGGCGATCCGAACACTCAACGGGACGGGTTCCGTCGTGAATCTCTTCTGCACATTGCATTGATGTTAGATTAGAGGCGGGTGACTCATGAAGTGAGTGGGACCCAGCGCCCGCGACGAATTCCCCGGCCGGCGTCGCGCCATCGATCGATGGACCGCTGGATGACAGTGCATTCCTCAACCAACATTTCTCAAACGGAGCGTATATCTGCCAAATCGCAAAAATGCCCCGCCACCTTTCGGTAGCGGGGCGGTCGTCTAGCCCCTAAGATCAGGCAGCTTCCCGCATTGCCCGTTCGTTTACGCCGCCTTCGCCCAAGGCTGACAATGCTTCATCGGTGACTTCTTCTTCAGCCAAGGTGGCTTTCAGTAGCTCAGCGGCGTCGGTCAGGCCGAGTTGCTTGGCCCAGGTGATGAGCGTGCCGTAGCGAGCAATTTCATAGTGTTCCACGGCTTGCGCGGCCGCTACCAGACCGGCATCGAGGCCGGGAGCGCCCTTGTATTCTTCCAGAATTTCAGAGCCTTCTTCCAGGATACCGTCGATCGCAGGGCAGGTCTTGCCGCGCGCCGGCTTGCCGAGCAATTCGAAAACCTGTTCGAGTCTTTCTACCTGGGCTTCGGTTTCAGCGAGGTGTTTCTCGAAAGCCGCCGCGACTTCCTCCCCCTCCGCAGCCTTCGCCATCTTCGGCAGCGCTTTCACGATCTTTTTTTCGGCGTAGTAGATGTCCTTCAGGCTATCCAGGAACAGATCCTCAAGACCTTTCGTCGAGTTTTTCTTGGTGGTTGCCACGGTCGTCTCCCTTTGGGGTTTTAGTGGAGCCTCGCGACTATGAGGCCTTGGTTAACACCGCCGCACGCAACATGTTCCCAAGTCTTTTGGTGCGACTGATTTTATTGCCGCATCAAAAAAGTTCATGTGCATCGACCCGCACAACGAAGATGGGACCCTCCTCATCCCAGACCTCCATTCTCCAGCCGGCGCCCATTTTCAAATGTCCGTCGGAGATCATATCTCCGCACGCTCTCATAGCTTCATTCCAGGCTGCCGCCCGATCCGCCAAAATCAAACGCCCGCGACCGGATCGGAATTTGTCACCTTGAAAAGTAGCGCGGCATCGACCGACTTCTTGAAATTTAAGCTTCCGTTTGAGTCCTGCTTGCAGCCTCGGCTGCCTCACTCTCCAGGCGTTTTACCGTTTTGGATATCTGCTTGGGATCGTCGTGCTCGAGGCCAACGACATCGTTGCGGGTTTCGTTGAGCGCAACGACGATCTCATCCAATTTGGCATGGATCGCCGATGTGTCCCGGTAACCCTGAATAAGCACCACGCCGGTAATGACGATTGCAGCAACAGACAGCGCGTAGGTCACGACGTCTGTCCAGCCAAGAGGAACCAGTGCCGTGCACACGGCCATCAGAGCGAGAATTAAGTAAAAGCCGGGCGGTTTGGAGAGAAAATCGGCGAGACGGAAGAGGAGGTTGTTCATCGCCCAAAAACACCGGGCCAGCGTTTTGGTTCCGGAACCCTTTCTCCTTCTTGCCAGTTGCTGATTTCAACTAAAAGAGACCGTTATACGAAGGGGCGGGCGCAGTACGTGCTCTGGGAATTCTTATTCGCAAACATCCCCGCGCCGCGGCGCATGCCTTGAGCGCCGGTATGGCGCAAGCTGGCAGAACTAGCGTGGCTGAAATTCGGCGAAAGGTGACGGAACGCTGAAAGGGAAATATCCCCAGCTCTGGAATTTGTCCGCATCCAATGGCCGGCGATATACCTCACATGCAGGAAGCCAACTTGAGCAAAGGCTGTGGCAGGGCTCTCATGAGAAAGAAACGACTCGGCTTAAAACCCAATTGTCAGCCGATGTCGCTCGTGTGAAAGAACTCGTGCCCTCGACTACGATCCGCAGATCCGAGTACGATCGATCCGGACACCAGAATCCTCTCCGTGTGGTTTGTAACGAGCGGCAGACGCTATGATTACGATGGGGTTCCGCCTGAGACATATGATGCGTTTCGCAACGCTTTTGCAAAGGGCCGCTTCTTCAACGACTTTATTCGCGATCGTTTCCAGTACCGGCGCATAGCCGACGAGGAATGAATTGCCTGCCGCGCTCGCAGATGCTTATGCGCCGGTTTCGGCATTTGCGGCACCGACGGGTTTGGATTCCGGCGAGCCTTGGTGACGCAAAAAAACCGACAGCACCACAAGAACGGCCGTCGACATGAACTCTGATTGCCAATTCTGGAAGGACTCGAACCACAGCTGTGCGTCGAGGAGGTAATCTCCCGGCGATTGTAGTTCACCGCCGTGCCGAAGTGCGTCCTCGTTCGCTGCGGCCCAACTCGCCCACCAGTGCAAGGCAAATGAAAAGGCGAACAGCAGGGCCAGCGAGCACCCCAGCGAATAAGAATAAAACCATGACAAAATTGGATTGCGCTTTCGAGTGGCTGCCGGCAGCTCATCGCCAGGGCGGTCCGGATCATCCGGGTCACGAGATTCGGCTGAGCCACGCTGGAACAGCATTGCGGTTAGCATCACGTACGCCGACATTTGCAGGAATTCGCTTTCCCAGTTTTCAAACAGCGCCGAGAGGAAGCTGCCGCTTGCCAGATAGGCGAGCAAGCCAGACGCAGGCGAGCCGTGCTCGCGCAAGTCGTCGTTGTGGGCCGCGTGGCCCGACCAGATCATGCCAAGGACACTTAGCAGAAACATTGCCACTAGGACAATCGTCAGCCCATTGTTCCGCACAAACCTCTTCATGTTGGCCTCCCTGGCGACGCTGATGAATGCCAGTTTTTCAGGACCTCTTCGGTCGAAACCGCCTCAACCTGCTCGCTGAATCGCGAGCGATAGAGTTCCATCAGCGCATCATGGGTCTGATCGGCCGAACTGCAGATTGCGTCGGTGACCAGGACGACGCGAAAGCCCCGATCGATCGCCCCGAGCACCGTAGCGAGGACGCACACGTCGGTTTCGGCACCCGTGACAACCAGCGAGTCGATTCCCGAACCAGTCAGCATCGCGTCGAGTCGCCCTTCCATCCACGGCGAATAAACGTGCTTATCGAGAACTTTAGCCGGCGGCACGAAACGCGCCAGGCAAGGCATCAACTCAACGAGACCGATATCCATTTTGGCAAGAGTGACTTCGGCCCAGCGACGATAATAATGCGCCCACATCCCCGGGCCGTCGCCTGGCCCAGCGGCGGGAAGGAAGCGCGTAAATAGTGTCCGCTGCGGATGCAACGCTACCAACTCCTCAATTGCAGGCAACACCTTTTGCGCCCATGGCACGGCCCACGGTCCGCCAGGCGCAAAAAGGCGCTGCATGTCGACACAAAGATGCAGGCATGTCTCCCCGAGAACCCCGTGCACCAAGTTCTGAGCGGCCATCAACGGTGCCCTTTACGGGTTGGAGGGATTATTGCCGCCATCTGCATACGATGACACGACATCGCGCCGGACTGCGCTACAACTTCACCGCCATTTCCCGGCTCCAGAGGCGGAGTTTGCGGGAGGATTGGATGAAGGTGGCAATGGACTTCTGATCGCCGAGATCGATCATGCCCTCGTCGGCTTCCGGATCGATGCCGGCCTTTTGCAACAGTGGAACGGCCTCGGGCGAGAACGCAATGAATTTGCAATGAGCAAAAGCGTCAGCCACAAAATCGCGCGCTGCGGCCTCACCCACCAGGCGCTCGGCCCCTTCGTCCGACAGTATCAACGCCACGGCGTCGAACAGGACCGATGGACCACCATCGATCATGTGCTTGCCTTCGATCCAGCTTCCGTCGGCCGCCTCGACGCCGCCGACCTTGGGTGCGATCACCTCCATGACGGCACCTTCATCCTCGATCGCCGCCTGCAGTTTCTTCAGGAGGGCGGCGTCGGCACCGGCACTGACCAGCACGCCGACCTTCCGTCCGGCAAAGCTTTCCGGGCCGTTCTCGAGAATGCTGAGGGCCGGCGATGCGGGAAGGTCGTCCCGCGGTGCGATAGCGGAATCGGCGGGATTAGGCAGCTTGTTGATCCCCAGCTTCTCCGCAACCGCCGCGCCGAGAGTCTCATCGATGTTGAGAAGGTGGGAGACCATCCGCTCGCGGATGACCGGGTTCTCGCATTTGCTGAGTTCGAACGTCAGCGCCATCACGATGTGGCGTTGCTCCGGTGGGGTCTGGCTAATAAAGAACTGCCGCGCCTGGCTGTAATGATCGGCAAAACTTTCCGGGCGCAGGCGGACTTTCTGGCCTTCCTCTGGATTGGCGAATGTCGAGAATCCTTTCTGCGGACTTTCTCTCGGGCCTTCGCCCCATGAGTTCGGCTGATAGTTCACACGTCCGACGGGATTGCGCATGGCCATGTGCCCGTCTTGCTGAAAATGCGCGAAAGGACATTTTGGGGCGTTGATCGGGATGTGCGTGAAGTTCGGGCTGCCGAGACGCTTTAGTTGCGTATCGAGATAGGAAAAGTTACGCCCCTGCAGCAGCGGGTCGTTGGAGAAGTCGATACCGGGCGGCACGTTTTGCGTCATGAACGCCACCTGCTCGGTTTCGGCGAAGAAATTTTCGGGCATCCGATCGAGAACTAGGCGGCCAACCGGCACTGGCGCGAGAATTTCCTCGGGGATGATCTTGGTGGGATCGAGGACGTCGAAATCGAAGCTGTCCGCGAACTCCTGGTCGAACAGTTGAAGGTTTAGCTCCCATTCCGGGAAATCACCTGACTGGATTGCGTTCCACAGGTCGCGCCGATGAAAGTCCGGATCAGCGCCATTGATCTTGACCGCCTCATTCCAGACGACCGACTGCATGCCGAGTTTCGGCTTCCAGATGAATTTGACGAAGGTGGACTCGTCCTTGGCGTTGACCAGCCGGAAGGTGTGGACGCCAAAACCTTGCATGAAACGGAAGGAACGGGGAATTGCCCGGTCCGACATGACCCACATGATCATGTGCATGGATTCCGGCGTCAGGCTGATGAAATCCCAGAAATTATCGTGCGCCGATTGTGCCTGCGGGAAAGCGCGGTCGGGCTCAGGCTTTACGGAGTGGATGATATCCGGAAACTTGATCGCGTCCTGGATGAAGAACACCGGGATATTGTTACCAACCAGGTCCCAATTGCCTTCCTTCGTATAGAATTTTACGGCGAAGCCGCGCACGTCGCGAGCAAGATCAAATGAGCCCTTGGACCCTGCGACGGTCGAGAACCTTACGAAAACCGGCGTCTTCTCTCCAGCACGCTGAAAAATATCCGCGCGTGTGTAAGCCGCCAGGGACTCATAGGTCTCGAAGAAACCGTGAGCGCCATAGCCGCGGGCATGCACAACTCGTTCTGGAATGCGCTCGTGATCGAAATGAAAGATTTTCTCGCGGAAATGAAAGTCCTCGATCAGCGTCGGACCGCGCTGCCCGATCTTCAGAGTGTTTTGGTCGTCCGTCACCGGGCCGCCCTGTGCCGTTGTCAGGACCTCGGTCCCTTCCTCGGCGATCTGGTGAAGTTCACCGCCATTCGCTCGCACGAGCTTTTGATCATGGATTGTCGCGGGCTTACCCGACGACTGTCTGACGGTTCTGGCCATTTGCTTTCCTTCGGGGATCAGGATCGCGTGCGGTTCGCACGTCTCTCATAATCCCCTCGATGGCCATCGGTTCCTGAGGTCTTGAATATTCGAAAATTTTGGGTTCCGCCCCCGAGGGCCATTTCGAAACCCAAGGCCCATAATAAATAAACCCGCGATCCGCTGCTGCCATCGCATCATGCAGGGCCGCGTCATGATCCAAGAACCGATGCTACCCGACAGCACCGCATAGGTCCCTAGCACCCACACGCCCGTCACTTTCTGAGTTGCTCCAAGCGGATCGCCGCACTGATCATCCAGAACGGGGATATCTACGAAGATGTGCTCGGTCCGAAGTACGAGGCGATAAAGACCTATTGGGCCGACAAGACGCCAGAGAATCATTGCCCACTCGAGGACGCGGTGAGTGAGGAAGGCTTCCGCCGAGTTTGTCGGCGAAGTGGCGGACGACGTTACTACGCGCGTGCCGCCGGAGCTTTGGAAGCTGCACTGGCCGCTGATGAACACGCCCGTCCGCCGCAAGGTCGCTGTCGGTCTGATGGAGAAGCTTGAGGATAACCTCGCCTGGTTTCCGCGCTACCAAGCCTGGCTGCGCGAGCACCGCCCGCCGACACTGATTATCTGGGGTCCAGAGGACGGCTACATGCCAGCCGGGTCCGCGCGGGCCTATCATCGCGACCTGCCCGACGCCGAACTGCATCTACTGACGGACGCGGGCCATTGGCTACTTGAGACTCATTTCGACGCGGTGCTGCGCTGGTCCGCGACTTCCTCGCCCGACATCATGCCTGACGGCCGCGCCGTGCTCCGGAGCCGGTGCGACCCTGCTATTGCCTAAAGAAAGGAGACTGTCATGCCGACCAAACCGACCATCGCTCGCATCTTGCGGGCGCACCCGCCGCGACCACGCCGACGAGTACGAGGCCTATAACCGCAAGGAAGGCGTTCCGCCGCTCGAGAAGACCGCGCTCGGCGTGCAGCTACTACGCGAAGACCGCGACGAGGAGACGTGGTTCACCACCATCTCCTACTGGGCGGACGTGGAAGCGATGACCGAGTTCACCAAGGGCGACCCGACTGAAGTCCATCATCTCGACCGCGACCCCGAGCTGTTGATCGAGCTGCCCAAGCGCATTGATGTCCACCACATCCTGGTCGACGTGCGGGGCCTGCGCTGACCGCCGTACCTACGAACAAAGGAGAACGACATGGCGACCGAGCCGACTCTTGCGCGCATCTGGCGCGCTCGCACCCGGCGCGCCGACGCCGACGAGTACGAGCCTTACCTCCGCGCCGGCGGCATCCCGCCATTGCAGGAGACCGCGCTCGGCTTCCAGCTCTTCCGCGAGGATCGCGATGAGGAAACTTGGTTCACCTTCATCTCCTACTGGAGCGATATGGAGAGGATGCGCGCCTTTACCAAGGGCGAGCCGACCAAGGTACGCCTACTGCCGCGCGACGACCAGTTCCTGATCGAGAAGCCTGACCGGGTGGCGATATGCAAGATTCTCGTCGACCGGTAGCGGCCGCGCTGAGCAGCGCATCGATAAGGGAGCCAAGCCGCGTTGAACGATTGTTCTCAGCAGACATTGCTGACACTCAACCTTTCGGTCGCGGTTGCCGCTATTAGCTGCACCAGGAACGTGGACGTCGGCGGCCAGGGCGGACTTGCGTAAATTCCAGAGCGCTAAGGCATTTCAGGATGAAGGCACTACTCTCCAGACCTTATTGCCGACATCGTCCGCAACCAGCAGCGCCCCGCTCCCGTCGATGGCCACGCCCACCGGCCGGCCGAGCGCCTTGTCGTCGCCACTGAGGAAGCCGGTCAGGATATCCTGTGGTGGACCGGATGGCTCACCGTTGGCGAAAGGCACGAAAATCACTTTGTAACCGCTACGCGGGATGCGGTTCCACGAACCATGCTGGCCAACGAAAGCGCCATTCCTCATTGCAGGGCCGAACAGATCGCCAGTGTTGAAGGTGAGCCCCAGTGAAGCGGTGTGTGGTCCAAGGGCATAGTCGGGCTTGAGGGCGCTGGCGACCAGTTGCGGGTTCTGCGGGTCGACACGTTCGTCCACATGCTGGCCATACCAGCTGTAGGGCCAGCCGTAGAAGCCGCCGTCCTGCACCGAGGTCATGTAGTCGGGCACGAGATCGGACCCGATCTCGTCACGCTCGTTGACGACCACCCATAGCTCACTGCTGTCCGGCTGCCAGGACAGGCCGTTGGGATTGCGCAGGCCGGAAGCGAAGAGCCGCATCTGTCGCGTGGCCAGGTCGAACTCATGGACGGCCGCACGGCCCTCTTCTTCGTCCATACCGTTCTCGCCGATGTTGGAGTTGGATCCAACCGTGACATAGAGCTTGGTGCCGTCCTGGCTGGCGATGACGTCCTTGGTCCAGTGATGATTGCGGCCTGCCGGCAGATCGACGATCTTCTCGGCCGGCGCTGTGATCTCCGTCGCGCCATCCTGATAGGGGAAGCCGACGATGGCGTCGGCATTGGCGACATAGATTTTTCCATCAAGCAGCATCATTCCGAAAGGCGAGTTCAGGCCGCTCAGGAACGCCGTCTTGGTCTCGGCGACACCGTCGCCGTCCTGGTCGCGCAACAGCGAGATGCGGTTGGCGCTTTTGGTTTCCGCGCCTGCCTGGCTTTGGAACAGGTCGGTGAAGAAGCCGCGGAATGAGAAGCCCTGATCCGGTTTCGGCGGCGCGTTGCTTTCGGCTACCAGCACATCACCGTTGGGCAGAACATGCAGCCAACGCGGATGATCGAGCCCGGCTGCAAATTCGTTTACCGCCATGCCCTGCCCGGCGGTAGGCATCGTGCCTTCTGGCCAAGGCGTTGCCTCGGCGACATTGACGCTAGGCAGCCATTCCGGACTGGGCTCTGCCAGCGTCGGGTCGGGACCGTAGGTCTGCTCAATGGGTACCGTGGCTTCGTGGCGTGACAGGTATACGACTCCGAAACCGGCCGCGACGGCCACAATGACCAGAACCACCAGGGCGATCAGCAGCTTTTTCATGAAGGATCCTCGATACGTTACAGAACTGCAACGCGAGTCATGGCGCTCCGGTTGCAGGCGCTTGACGCAAAGTTGAGAAATAGGCTGCCAGGGCTGCGATGTCGGTGTCGCTCAGCCCTTTCGCGGCATCGGTCATCAGATGGCTGAACTCAGTGCCGCCGCGCTTGCCATGGCGGAACAGGTCAAGCTGAACAGCGATGTATTCGGCAGGCTGGCCGGCGATCCTGGGGTAGAGCGGATTGCGCTCTCGTCCGCCGTGGCAGCCCAGGCAAGCCGGCACCTTGGCTGCAGGAATACCAATGCGCGCAACTTCCTCGCCGCGTCGCATAAGCGCCGGATCGTGATGAATCCTATCAGGCTTCCTTGATGGCAAGGCAGCGAAGTGTTGCGCCAGATCGCGCAGCAGTGCTGCATCGACCGCGGTGGCTGGCAGTGCCATGACGCCGCTTTGCCGTCTCCCTTCCGCATAGGCTCTCAGGCTTTGGATGAGATAGGCCTCGCTCTGGCCGGCGAGGATCGGCGTCGCAGCGCTGCGCCCGAGACCGTCGGCGGCGTGACAACGCACACATTCGGCCAGGCTTTGACCGAAATCAACCGGGTGCAGCGCCGGGTCTGCAGGGTCGCCATAAGCGAGATCGCGATAAGTGCGCTCATCCATCGCCGGCAGGTCACGCAAGAAAGCGACCATCGCCCAGACCTCATCGTCGCGTGCCTGGCTTGGCCAGGCCGGCATGCCCGTGAAACGAATACCATGCTTGACGATACGGAACAGCTCTGCGTCGTTCCATTCTCCGACCCTTTCCGCGAGGGCGGGCGGCTGCGGCAGCATGCGCAGCACCGCAGGCGAGCGTGGTTCGCCCGGTGCGCCGTGGCAGATGGCGCAGCCGCGCGCGAAATGACCGGCAGCTGGCTGGAGGGTGTGGTGTGGCAACTTCTCCGGCACGTCGACAGAAAGCGCGTAAGTGCGCACTGCCGATCGCATGGCAAAATGCAGGAACCAGTCGGTGATCTTCCAGTGCCCGCTCGATGCGCCGACATTGAAGAAGCCGATCCAGGCAAAGAGCAGCGCGGCGACGGGCAGGATGGCCAGCGCTATGGCAATATGTTTCCAGTCAACATGCATCACGCGGCCCTCCGCGCAGGCAAGGCAAGCAGCCTCGCAAGGAGAGTTACCCCGCCGGCGAGATAGACCGCCGCTCCGACGAACAGCATGATAACGGCACCAAGTTGCTGATCTTGCGCGGCGTCGAGTGTCAAGGTGAAGCAAGTCACTTCGCCGAGCCCGTAGAGCGGCCGTGGGCTCAGTGCCAGCAATGCACCCAGCAGCGTCATGTGGACCGTGGTCAAAAGCAGCCCGAAGGCACCTGCCGCGCGGTGAGCCGAGGCAGCAGCGGAGCCGCTCGAAAGACAGGAAAGCCAGAGGAACAGGCCGGCGGCGAGGAACGTGGCCTGTTCGAAGGCGGTTGCAAAGGTCGAGGTCTCCACCCACGACCGCGCCGCTGGCACATGCCAGCCCCAGACGACGATGAGTTCGACAAGCGAGGCGACAATGGGGAGGGAGAGTAACAGAGGCAACGAGCGTTCTTCTCGCCGCTTACGGGGAGAAGATGCCGGTAGGCAGATGACGGGCGGTGCAATCCCCAGCGCGATCAGCGGCGCGGCGATTGCCACCACGCCCATATGCGCCAGCATGTGGGCGGCGAAGGATTCTCGCCAAGCAGTCAGCAGAGGTCCGAGCCAGACCAGAGCGAGCACTGCAACGCCCAGGGCAAAACAACTCCGCTTCATCGCAGGCACCCCGTCACGAACAGCGCCGGCAGCGCCGTCATGATCACCGCGATGAAACTGAGCCCGGCAAGCAACAGCGTAGCGAACCCCTGGAACAGCCCGCGGTCGTGCCGGGTTGGGTCGTCATGCGGTGGGTCGCCGGCTCCGAACCCCCATTGCCGCCAGGCGAGTATGCCGGCCAGCAGGATCGCTGAAAGGGCAAGCAGTGTAGCGAAAGCGATGCCTGCCCGCACCGCACCAAAGTCGACATCGAACAAACCAGGCTTCGCGCAAAAGACCGCCGCTCCAACGTAGCAAATCAGGAAATGAATGGCCCATACCACGGGTGCGGTGAACAGCGTCCACAGCGATTCGACTTGCGGGGGGAGGAAACGCCAAACCATCACACCGCTTCCGGGAAAAGACCGATGACGGCGAAGGCGATCGCGGCGGTGATTGCCATGAAATGCCAGTAGAGGGCGATATTGCGGATATCCATGTCGTAGACCGGCGTCAGCCGTCCCGCGAAGCTGCGCGCCAGGCAATAGGCCTGCATCACCGCGCCGACCGCCGCATGCGCCAGCACCCAGATCACCAAAACCCAGACAATCGCCGGATAGACATGCGCGGTCGGGTCCATGCCGTGAGACCACGGCCCTGCGAACCCGGCAGCCGACGCAACAAGCGTCAGCATCAGGCCGAGCAGCAGCACAATACGCATGCCGGCGACGAAACCTCTGGCGTTGAGTTGCCGGGCGGCGAACGTTGCCGCCCAAGCCGTAAGGAACAGCACTGCAGAAGTCATCGGCCATGGCATGCCCGGTCCCGCGATGCCGGCGGTGAAATCCGGATGAATCGTCCAGTAGAAAAAGTAACCGAAAACCAGGCTGGCAAAAGCAGTGCTATCGCCGACCATGGTGATGAACATTGCCCACCAGCCGACAGAGGCCGGACCTGAGGCATAGAGTGGCAGGGTCAAGCCCAACCCGACGTCCTTGGCAGGCTTTTCGGGAATTTCCGCCGTGCCGGTCCACAGCCAATAGAGGATGGCGCAGAAGCAGACGATGGCCGAAACCGCCGTGGCGATCCACCAGTGGAAGGTAAGCGCGATGAACGCTGCACCGAGCGAGACGGCAGAAAAAATGGCGACGTACGAGGTGCCACCGACGCGCAATACCTGCATCGGGTCGCCATCGAGCACCGAGGTGATCAAGCCCTCGCGCCTGCCCTCCTCGGCGTCTGGCAGATAGAAGCGCCCGTCGTTGACGTCTCGGGCAAGATTTTTCTGGTCCCAGAGCGGATAGCGGCTTTCGACATGTGGGATGGAGCGCACGCCCCAATTTTCCTCCGGTTCGGAAATCCATTCCAGCGTACCCGCATTCCATGGATTTTGTTCACCTCTGTTTTGTCGGTGCTTCGGCCGAAGAATATCGACGACGACCACCAGCACACCGAACGCCAGGACAAACGCGCCAACAGTGGAGAGCAGGTTCATCCAATCCCAGCCCACATCCGCCGGATAGGTGAAGACGCGGCGCGGCATGCCGCGCAAACCGGCCAGATGCATAGGGAAGAAGGCGACGTTGAAGCCGACGAACATCAGCCAGAAGGCACTCCGGCCCATCCGGTCGGACAAATGCTTCGCGTCGATCAGCGGGTAATAATAATAAATGCCCGCAATGACGGGAAACAGCATGCCACCGATCAGCACGTAGTGGAGGTGTGCAACGACGAAATAGGTGTCGTGCGCCTGCCAGTCGAAGGGAGCCAGCGCCACCATCACCCCGGTCAGCCCACCAAGAATGAAGATGGCGATGCCGCCGGTTCCAAACAGCATCGGCGTCGAGAAGATGACGCGGCCGGCCAGCATGGTGGCGATGAAGACGAAGATCTGCACCGCCGTTGGAATCGCCACAGCTTCCGAGGCTGCCGAGAAGAAGGCGAGCGAAATCTGCGGCAGGCCTGTTGCGAACATGTGATGCACCCACAGGCCGAAGGACAGGAACCCGGTGCCGACGGCGGCCAGCACGATCCAGGAATAGCCCACGATCGGGCGCTGCGAAAATGTCGGCACGATCATCGCCATCAGCGCAATGGCCGGCAGGAAGATGATGTAGACCTCGGGATGGCCGAAGATCCAGAACAGGTGCTGCCACAGAAGCGGATCGCCGCCACGGGCCGGATCGAAGAACGGCCAGTCGAACATGCGCTGCATCTCGAACAGGATGTCGCCGGCGATCAGCGGCGGAAAGGCGAACAGGATCATGCCGGCGACGATCAGCAGGTACCACGCGAAAAGCGGCATCAGGTTGATCCGCATGCCTGGCGCGCGGCATTTCATGATGCCGACTATCAGCTCAACGGCTGCGGCGATCGAGGCGACCTCGATGAACGAAAGGCCGAGCAGCCAGATGTCGGCCCCGATGCCCGAGAGTTCCTTGTCGGTGGCGAGCGGTGGGTACATGAACCAGCCGGACGACGGCGCGGCATTGAAAAAGATCGAGCCGCAGACGAAGGTGCCGCCGAGGAAAAAACTCCAGAAGCCGAAGGCCCCGAGCCTTGGGAACGGCAGTTCGCGCGCGCCAAGCATCGGCGGCAGCAGGAAGATCGCCACCGCCTCGAATATGGGCACGGCAAATAGGAACATCATCACCGTGCCGTGCAGGGTGAAGGCCTGGTTGTAGAAATCGGCCGAAACGAGATCGTTGTCGGGAACCGCAAGCTGGGCACGCACGATCAGGGCCAGGACACCGGCGAACAGCATGAAGGCGAAAGCGGTTGAAGCGTACCACAGGCCGATCTGAGTATTGTTGACTGTCGTCCAATAGCGCCAGCCGGTGGGATTGGCCCATACCGCCCGCAGCCGCTCCGCCTGTGCTTCGAGGTCGGCTTTCGGCAGTTTCTTGGCGGGCGCGCTCATTTGAGCCCCTTGAGCCAGGACGCGATAGCCTCGATGTCGTCCGGTGGCAGCATGTCGAACCCCGGCATCTGTACCCCCGGCTTGATGACGTCGGGCTCGGCGATGAAGCGGGCGATATTGTCCTGGCTGTTGGGCAAGATGCCGGCGCCAAGTGTTTCGCGCGATCCGAGATGTGACAGGTCGGGGCCAAGCATGCCCGTCGCTTCCGTCCCCGCAACGGCATGGCATGCACCGCAGCCGTGACGGATAAAAAGTCTCGCTCCGGTCCCTGTCGCCCCCGCCGATGGCACGTGCTGCCCGGCGAGCCATTGCCGGAACTCGGCAGGCTCCATGGCAACGGCGGAAAACGCCATCAGCGCATGCGAAGTCCCGCAAAATTCCGTACAGGGGCCGCGGAAGGTTCCCGGCTTCGTCGCTCGCAGCGATAGACGGTTCTCCCGTCCGGGGATCATGTCCATCTTGCCGCCCAGCGCGGGAATCCAGAAGGAATGGATGACGTCGTCGCTTTTGAGCGTGAATTCGACACGCTCGCCAACCGGCAAACGGATCTCGTTGGCTGAAACGACAGGAGGGGTTCCGGGCTGACGATAAATCACCCGCCACCAGTATTGCCTGCCGGTCACTTCGATGCGCAGCGTGGGGGCACCCGGTTGGGCGAGCGGACGAAGCGAGGGCATCAGCCACAAGGCATAGCCAAGGAGAAGGATCAGCGTGATAGCAGGAAACACGGCACCAGCCCAAAAGATTAGGCGGCTTGCGGCCGGCTCACTGTAAAGTGTCCGTCTGCGGACGGCATATAAAAGGACAGCGACGGTTCCGGCCCAGATCAGCGCTCCACCACACGTCATCACCCAAAATAGTGTTGCCACGTGCGTGGCTTCTTCACCGGCAGGGTCGATTGCAGATTGAATTCCAGAGCAGCCGGATAGCCACGCGACGGTGAGCACCAATCTCCAGAAGCCAGATGGGGCTTCAAGATTTTTTGGTCTCACCCAACGGTTGCTCGTCGGTGCGTCGATGTTCGACCCTCTCCGAAAGGCTGCGGCGGAATGAGCAGAGAAGTCTCCAACGCATTAAAGGTTCCACCTTACCCGCCAGCGGCGGCGGTTCAGGATTCTCATCAGGATTTGGCAGCGGGTTTTTCATCCGGCAGTCAGTCTGGCTCCGGCTCTTTCACGTCCGGCTGCCAGTAGGGGTCCGGTAGCCTGCAAAAGGCGGCGCTTGCCCCCTCCTCGTCGGTTACTGACGGCCGCGTCGGTGATCAATCACCCCATCAACTGGCTTGCCATGGCAGCCTTTGCAATCGTCGATGGGTCCGAACGCCTTGCCTGCGTGCTTGTCGGTTCGGTGGCAGTCGCTGCAGAAGGCGTGGAACATCCGGTCAATGCGCATGGCCTCGGTGGTCGAGATACGCTTGTGGCAAGACAGACAGTTCTCGTTGCCTGCGCGATCGGTGAAATTGTGATGGCAGCCGACGCACGAAAGATTGCCGTGATCGGTATGCAGGAAATTCGCGTGGTCGATGGGGGATCGCCTTAGCAGCTCCAGTCGTGGACCAGCCAGCGGTCCGAAAGCGAGTGCCGCGATGGCCGCTGCGGACAGCGCCAGACTCACTACAAGCGCGACGCCGTGCCGCTCTCGCAGAAAGCCTTCGACCAGAAGGATCGCCAGGCCGGCAAGCATGATGACGGCCGCGAACATGCCGATACCGGCAACCAGAGCGATGTGCGCGGTTGCCGCGGAAGCCAGCATATAGCCGGCGAAGCGGTGGATGCGATGGCCGAGGATCGGCCCAAGCCAACGACGCGGCCAGCTGGAGCTCTGTGCTATGAGCGCGGTGGCAAAGGCAGCGACGGCCAGGACGCCGGCGACGATTTCGACCGGGACCGCCCAGGTAAACCAGCGCCAGAACACCGGTTGCATTCCGGCGACCACGCCGATGTGGCCGAGCAAGGCCGCAAGCGCTGCCCAGCCGAGGAACCGGTGCCAGCGCGGACGATCGGAGGCCGGGCGCAGCGCCAGCGCCCCAGCCATGGTGAAAAGCGTCGCCAGCCCCAGGAGCCGGGCTGCCCACCAGGCCGTGTCGGTGGGATGCAACAGCACGACGAAACCTCCCGCGACAAACAGCGAAAGGCCGGCGTGCCGGCCCAGAAATCGCACGAAGTTCGATCGCGGGTTCATATTCGACCGGTCAGCCTGGCTGCCTGGCCCATTGTGTCATGAATCCAGGGTATCTGCTGCGCCTTGCGAAACTTCGATTTCCCTGCGGAATCCTCTTTCTCCCAATACGGGGTCATCAATGGAGAATTCCAGCTCAGAACGGTCCGAAAACCATGAAGCAGATACCTCTTCGTCGCAGCGAGCGCATCGCGTTTCGCAATTACGCCTCCGAAACGCCCATGCGTCTCTATCCTCGCAAATTCTGAAACCTCAGGAGAGCCGCTTTGAACGACGCCAGCTTCCTCAAGGGCGCACCGATCGCCCAGCGTATCATCGGCAACGTTCGTGCTGAGGCCATGAAGGCCCGGAAGGAAGGGTTTCCTGCGAAGCTTGTCTCAATCACCACCGGCGACACGGCGGCTGTCGATGTATATGTCCGAAACCAGCGCACCAAGGCGGAGCTTGCCGGCATCGCGTTCGAGGAACGCCGTTATCCCGCTGCCATCTCCACGGCGGAGCTGGAGGCTGCCATCCACGGCATGAATGCCGACCCTGGTGTGACTGGCATCATCATCCAGCGCCCGGTTCCATCGCACATTCCGATCAAGTGCATTCAGGCAGCCGTCCACCCGCTGAAGGACGTTGAGGGCATGCATCCGGCGTCGATCGGCAATATTGTCTACAACCAGCTTGATCTGGCGCCCTGCACGGCCGCCGCTGCGGTCGAAATGCTGAAGGCGACGGGGCTGGAACTGAGAGGCCTTGAGGTCGTCGTGGTTGGCCATTCCGAGATCGTCGGCAAACCGATCGCATTCCTGCTGATGAGCGAGGGCGCGACTGTGACCGTGTGCCACCACATGACGCGTTCAGTTGCCGCGCATGCACGGCGCGCCGATGCGCTGTTCGTGGCCGTCGGGAGGCCGCGACTGATCGACGAGGGTATGGTGAAGCCGGGCGCGGCGGTCATCGATATCGGTATCAATTCCGAAACGCTGGGCGACGGATCTACGAGGATTGTCGGCGATGTCGATGCCGAGAATGTTGCCAAGGTCGCGGCCTGGATCACCCCGGTTCCCGGCGGCGTCGGGCCAGTTACCGTGGCGATTTTGTTACGCAATACGATGGTCGCGTGGGCGCGGCAAAAGGCGCTCTACCGATCGACGTACGGAACTGCCGGCACAGCGGCAGTGGCATGAGGGTCACGCCCAGCAAGAGCAAGTCCTCATGGTGCTCGTCGCTGCTGTTTAGCGGCACCTGCCGTGTCGGCCATTAGTGAAAACAAACTCGCCTTGTTCCTTATCGGTGCTTCCGCTGTCCCGCTTCTTCGTCACTCCATACGCGACCTAAGCGGCGTCGGAAGGGACGCAAGAGCCACGATAGAGGCGCCTATCAGCACGGCCAGCAGACCGGCCGGTAGCTCGGTGGGTGCGAAGATGACCCTGCCGATCCAATCCGCGAAAACCACGAGCGCCGACCCTACGACAGCGGCGCCGCAAAGCTGCGCCCAGGCGCGGCGCAATCCAGTCTGCGCCGCAAGGTGAGGCGCGAGCAGTCCCACGAAGCTCATCGGACCGATGATGAGAGCCGCCGCAGCCGTTGCCATGGCCGTCAGAGCCACCACGACCAACCTTGCGAATGCAACGGGGAGGCCCATGCTCGTGGCGACTTCCGGTCCGAAGGGGAGGATCTCCAGCCATCTGCTGAGCGGCATCGCACATGCCATTACCGCAAGAGCCACGCCAAGTACCGAAAAGGCCAGCCCGGGCGTCACGCGATAGGTGGAGCCGCTCAGCCAGGCGAGAACCTGACCGATGCGAGGGTCACCGAGTGCAAGAAAGAGCAGCGTCGTTGCATTGAGCAGCGCCGTGATTGCGATGCCGATCAAGAGCAGGCGCTCGGGCGAGAACCCGCGATGACCACCGAGGATGACGACGAGAGCAGTAACAACGGCTGCCCCGGCGAGTGCACCGCCGAACTGGAGAGATGCGCCAGCCTGCGCGCTGATCAGCAATACCACGACGAGTCCGACGGCAACGCCACCGCCAATGCCGAGAATTTCTGGACTCGCCATCGGGTTCGCGAAGAGACGCTGGACCAAACATCCCGCTACGCCAAGCGCCAATCCGGCGGCCGCACTGCCGACGACGCGCGGGAGGCGCCAGTCGATCGAACCGGTGTCGAACGCCGTACCGAAATAGAAACCGTCCGGCCCACGTCCGACGAGAAGCGCCACGGCAAGCGTCGCAAACAACAACGCAGCAAGCACGGCGAAGACAGAGCCCAGGCGTCTGTCCGGCGCGCGTGCGGTAAGGGGGGCCGGTTCAACCCCTTCGAGCACCACGACGGGCAATTGTCTTAACAGGAGAATAAGCACCGGCGCGCCGATGAGCGCGGTGACGGCTCCGGTCGGCAGGGCATTGACCTCCTCCATGGGCGCGGCCTGGAGCACCTGGTCGACGAGCGTAAAAATCGCCGCGCCTGCAAGGGGCGACGCGATCAGCCGGCTTTTGAACGCATTCGCACCGAGAACCCTTGCCAGATGCGGCGCAGCAAGGCCGACGAAGCCGATGACGCCCACCACCGCGACGACGCTCGCCGAAAGGAGGACGGCCAATGCGAGAAGAAGCGGCTTCGCGAAGCGCAGCGAGACGCCGAGATTGCCTGCGGCCTGATCACCGAGGCCGATGATAAGCAGTGATCGGCCCAGAACCGCGACAATGGCTATGGCGGGCAGCAGGCAGATGCCGAGCGTCCAGACACCCTCCCAATCGGTCTGCACCAGCGATCCGGCGCCCCAGATCAGCAGCGACGTCATGTACTCCTGGTTCAACAGCACGAGCAGGCTGGCGACTGCACCGAGCGCGAAGCTGGCTATGAAGCCGGCAAGGATCAGCGTCAGCGTCGAGCTTCTCCGTCGCGTCCCGAGCAGCGCGATGAGGCCCCACGCGACGAAGGCGCCCGCCATCGCCAGAAACACCGGATGTTCGGCCTTGAAGACAGGCGTCATAAGTACGCCGATGACGAGCGCGAGTTGCGCGCCCGAACTCACCGCAAGCGTGTCGGGCGCCGCCAGCGGGTTTTGTAGGACCTGCTGAAAAAGGACGCCGGCGAGACCCAGCGAGGCGCCAGCAAGCAGCGATACGGCGAGCCGCGGCAAAAAGGCATAGTGCAGCAGCAGGTCCGACAAGTCCCTCGCGACCGTTGCGTCCGGCATCTGCCCGATGGCTTCCTGGCCGATGCGATCGATGTTGAAGGCGACCAGGGCGATCGTGACCAGTATGGCCACGCCGGCCGTCGCGGGCCGCAGGATATTACGCTGCATGGCCGCTCCGAATGAAATCGTCGAGGCTTGCCAACGCCCGCGCGAAACGCGCCGCCGAAGTCAGCCCCCCGAAACCCCAATTGGGTGGGATGATGCGGTATCGGCCCGGACGAAAGAGTTCCATCTCGCCAACCATCGTGCCGGGCGCGCGTGCTTGCAGTTTAAGGCGGAGTGATACCGGAACCGGCTCGACGATGACCAGCGCGGCTTCTTCGAGCCCGACGAGTTCATCGACCGATGCGTTGGCGATTCCCCAGCTATTGCTTGTTGCCGTCCAAGCATTGATGAGACCCGCACGGCTCATCACATCGGCATAGAGGCTGCCTTCGGTAAAGACCCAGATATGCCGATCGTCATGGAACGCCACGACGATGATCTTGCGCGCCTTCCTGCCCGCCGCCATTCGCAGCGCCTTGATATCGGAGGCTAGTCCATCGATCAGCTCCCGCGCGGCATCTTCGCGCGCGAGCATTCGCCCGAGCATGACCGCATTTTCTTCGGCCTTTGCGAGTGGCTGCAGGTCTTCGGTGAAGGTCGCCAGCGAAAGGACCGGAGCGATACTCCCCAGCACCGGCTCTATCGCGGCGAACTGAGGTGTCGACAGGATGATATCCGGCTGGAGCGAAGCGACCATCTCGAGGTTCGGCGTCGACCGCAGCCCGATTTCCACAACATTGTCCGACAATGGCGGAACGGAAACCCATTCGCTATAGCCGCGCGTCTCGGCTAGGCCCACCGGAGGGACGCCCAACGAAAGCAGTGTTTCCGCAAGACCCCAGTCAATCGAGACCACGCGATCTATGGTCGCCGGAAGCCGTGGCGCCGTCTCGGCCCTCGTGGCCGCCAGTGCGCCGAGACCTGCGAGAAAGGTACGTCGTTTCACCTGATGAACCCGATCGGACGCTGTGTTTCAGGATGTGGCATGGTGCGCATGGGAACGCCATAAAGTGCGCTCAATACATCGTCGGTGACGATTTCCGCCGGCGCGCCCATCGCAACAAGAACGCCGTCACGCATGGCCAGTACTTCGTCACAGAAGCTTGCTGCGATGTTGATATCGTGGAAGGCCATAACGATGCCGAGACCGCGCGCGGCGGTGACTTCGTGCAGGACTTCGAGGAGTTGTGCCTGGTGGCCGATGTCAAGCGCGGATGTCGGCTCATCGAGGATGAGGAAACGACCGGCCTGAGCCACCATCATAGCCACCCATGCGCGTTGGCGCTCGCCGCCGGAAAGCGTATCCACGAGGCGGCTTTCCAATTCTCCTAAACCGGTGATGCTGATCGCCTCGGCCACGCTGTCGCGATCGTCGGCAGAAAGCCGGCGGAATGGCCCGTGCCACGGATACCGACCGAGCGCCACGAGTTCGCCGACCGTCAGTTGCTGCCCGGCTGGCAATTGCTGCGGTAGATAGGCGACCTCACGGGCAAAGGCGCGGGAGGTCCAGCCTTGAAGGACCTCGCCCCGGTAACGGATATGCCCGGACGACGGAGCCACTTGCCGCGTCATCATGCGCAGCAGCGAGGATTTGCCCGACCCGTTGGGACCGATCAGCCCGTAGATGCGGTTGGAGCGCAAGTCGAGATCGAGCGGAGAAACGATGCACCGACCACCGAGCACGAGTCCTGCGCCCGAAAGGGCAAAGCCGGTTTGCAATTTCTCGGCGCCGTTCATGATCGGGCGGCTCCGGCATGCCTTGCCGGAGCGTTCATCATCGGCGGCATCCGGTCACCACTTGTAGGTAAGTGTGAGGCTTGCCTCGCGCCCCTGGCCGTAATAGCAGCCGCCTTCGTAATTGCAGGTCGCGACGTAGTGCTTGTCGAAGAGGTTGGCCACGTTGAAGGCGGCTGCGAAATTTTCCTTCTCGTAGCGGATCGCGGCATCAAAGACGACCGAATCCGGTACCTCGAGCGTGTTGGTACTGTTGACGTAGGACGATCCGACATAGCGTACGCCCGCACCGACGCTCAGCCCTTCCAACGGCGTGTAGGGAACAGCGTAGTCGAGCCACAACGAGCCGAACTGTTCGGGCACACCCGCCGGCGTATGGCCGATTTCGGCGGGATTGCCCTCCTTCACCTTCAGGTCGTACCAGGTATAGGCGGCGGTCAGCTTGAGGTCGGGCGTGATATAGCCCGCGGCTTCGAGTTCGAAGCCGCGGGAATTGATTTTGCCGATCTGGCGGCTGAAATTCACGCCGTCGCTGGTGACGAAGTTCTCGCGCCTCAGGTCGAAGACCGCTGCCCCGATATATCCCCCGTTCAGGAAATCGGGCTGATAGCGCAAGCCCGCTTCATATTGGGTGGCGGTCTCTGGCGTGAATGCGTCGCCGGTCACATCATCCTTGCCTGCCAGAGGCAGGAAGGAGCGTGAGACGCTGGCATAGGGCGATAGCCCGTTGTCGAAATTGTAGATGATGCCGGCGCGTCCGCTGAAAGCGTCGTCCGTGAATTTCGTCGGCGTCCCGGTGACGTCCGTATCCGTCGAAACGTAGTCATAGCGTCCGCTGAAGACGAGATTGAGCCGGTCGTATTCAATGCGGTCCTGCGCGTAGAATCCCAGCTGCTGCTGGACCGTGTGCGACAGGGTCGGCGGGGGAAGCGTGAACGTGCCGCCATAGGTGGGATCGAGAACGTCGAACGGGGTTGCCGTTCCGAACGCCTGCGAATCGTCAAGGTCGAAATGCTTGTAGTCGATGCCGAACAGCAGCGTGTGGGCGAGCGGGCCGGTGTCGCTCTTCACTTCGAGTTGGTTGTCGACCGTGAACAGCCCAAGCTCAGGATTCGAGGCGTAGCTGCCACGTGCCATCTCGGCGCTGGTGGAGGTTGGCGGCGCTACCCAGTTGAGGCCGTAAGATCCGTAGATATCCGTCGACAGATGCGCGTAGCGCAGGTTTTGGCGTACCGTCACCCGATCGTTGAAGCTGTGCTCGAACTCATAGCCGAACATCGCCTGCTCGCGGTCGTACTTGTCGTTGGCGGGCTCGCCGGTGAAGAGATCGCGGCGAATGTGGCCGAAGGGCGCCGCAACGACAGTGCCTTCATAAGGCAGGAAGTTCTGGTTGTTGGATTTGGTCTTCGAGTAATGGCCATAGACCGTCAGCTTGGTGTCCTCGCTCGGGTGCCATGTGATCACAGGCATGATGGCGAGTTGGTCGTCGTCGATGTAATCGACCTCGGTGTCGCCGATATTGCCCGTGGCCACGAAGCGATAGGCGAGGGTCCCGTCAGCATTGACGCCCTGCGCGTCGATGCCCGACCAGACGTTGCCGTGTTCGTTGACGCCGATACTCGCCTCGCCGCCGTTGCGGAATTCGGGGCGCTTCGAGACCATGTTGATCAGGCCACCGGGATTGGACGCGCCATAGAGCGCGCCCGAGGGGCCGCGCAGGATGTCGATGCGCTCCAGCAGATAGGGATTCATCTTCCATGTGGCGTAGCTGTCGCTCGACTGGAGCTGCAGTCCGTCGAGGAAATAGCTACTGATCTGCGAGGTGAACCCACGGATCAGGAACCAGTCGTTGCGCACGTCATTGCCGAAGGTGTCGCTGCGAATGCCCGGCGAATAGCGCGTCGCTTCCATCACCGTCCTGGCATTCTGGTCCTTGATCTGCTGTGCGCTGACCGAGCTGACGGCCTGCGGCACCTTCGAGAGAGGTACGTCGCCTTTGGTCGCGCTGGATTCCGTCTTGGCCGCGTAGCCATCGAATTCGCCGCTCTGCGCTTCCCCTTCGCCCTCGACCACGACAGTCTGCAGAAGCGTGGGTTGTTGCGCATGCGCCGCAGCCGATAGGACGAGCAGAATCGCGCTGGAAGCCAGGAAAAACAAACGACAATTCGGTTCTTTCGAACGCCCCATGGATCCCACTCCAATCAATCGCAAACGGGCCTCGTTCATGTGCCCGCGCGAGCGATATATAACTTGAGTTCTTGAGTCAATTTTTGTCGAGCTCAAGTCGCATGTCACGGTGCGATCGGCCAAAACGCTCTCGATCAAATGGTGAGAAGGTGTCTTACTACTGGGAGGAGCACCCAAGCTGGACATCGCCACCTGGCGTCTGCGCAGCACTGGTGCACGGCAGCTCTTTGATGGCGATTGTAAGGTGCGAGACGACCAGAGGTCGAGCACGGTCGTATCGAGAGCATCGCGACCAACGGCAGCTATGCCACCGTTGGTGCCCGAAAGCGGCCTGACTGGAATCGCCACCCGGTGCTGTCAGGTAATTGAGCCGGTGATTTTGGATCGCTCCGATACATCCATATTTGCCTCCTTGTGTTCGCATCCTTGCGGCTCGAGAAGTAAGGAGGGCGGATCGACCTGCCGAACTCATTTGCGATGCCGCAGGGAAACGGCTCTCGGGTGCTCGTCGCGAATCTGCCGATGTTAAGCATTCTTTTCGACCCACTGGTTAGCTTGCGCCAAACAGGAACGCTTGAGGTGATCCGTGGGGCATTCAAAGCTGGTCGCGTTTCCGCTACACCGGCGGCAGAAGTGGGTAGAAGGAATTGCGCGGGTCCTGGCATCCAAAAACGGTGAAGAAGCAAATGTCTTTTGGCGCAACACGGCGAAAGAGATATTAGGACAACTGTCCGCATACGGCCTGGAAACAGAGACCGCCGAACAGGAAATTCGGATGCTCCTCCGTACCGTCTTGAAGGAGATGGGCAGAAGGAATGTCGCCTCCTCAATGTAGGTTCAGCTTGCGCCTGACCTTTTCTCTCCAGCGACGATGATGCCAGCTTGCGATCTCGGCGATCTTTGCCTCCAGTTTCCTTGATCCTTATCCTGCCAGGAAACGCGGTCAAAATCGATATTGAGCTGCAAAGCAATTGGGTTGATGCCGGGAGATCCCGGTGCCCGTCGCTTATGGCCGAGGACAAACATAGTCTGGTGTTTGCCGACGATCGTGATGTCCAACCCATCTAGGAGTTGGCAACGATCACCCGTGCGTGAATCTCAAACGCCGAGGGTGGAGCGGCGTATCGAACTTGGGCTGATCCCAGGACAATACGCCTGAGTATCATCTTGATATC
Source organism: Mesorhizobium sp. ZC-5 (assembly GCF_025753855.1). Taxonomy (GTDB): domain Bacteria; phylum Pseudomonadota; class Alphaproteobacteria; order Rhizobiales; family Rhizobiaceae; genus Neomesorhizobium. The sequence continues at coordinate 60,421 of NZ_JAOWPT010000006.1, read as the reverse complement.
CAGGGGCCACACAACACGTTCCTGAACGCTCGCTACGAAGCATTGCCGGTCAAAGTGCGCCAACCCGCCATCAACGCCAAGCGCGGCTGGCGACGAACAGAGCAAGGATGAACATTCCGGCACCGGTGGAGACCAAAAAATGCAACGGCTGCATACCGAGATATGCTTCCGTTCCGCCAATCAATTCGTACATCGGATTGCTCAGCCAGCCGGTCTAAAATTTTGCCGACCGTTTCTCCCGGAAGGCACGGGTACCTTCGATGGCATCGGGACCATGAGCAAGCAGATCGCTTGTGTTTTTCTCGAACGCGTCGAATGCCGACAACTCGCCCGTCTTCGAGATACGCAGCCCCTGCTTAATTGCCTGCACGGTCGCAGGAGAGTTCGCCGCAATGGCGGATGCCAGTTTAAGGGCCTCGTCCCTGGCCTCCCCCGTCGGCGTCAGGCGATTGAGGAAGCCCAAAGACTGGGCGCGTGTGGCCGTCATCGGTTCTGATGTCATCATCATCTCGACAGCATGGACGGATGACATTGCGCGCGGCAAGTTCATGATCTGACGTCCGACGGGGAGCATTCCGAGCTTCGCGCCCGGTTGTCCGAAAACCGCATTCTCGCTGGCCACCCGCAGATCACATGAAAGTGCTAGCAACAGCCCGGCGGCATGACAGTGTCCGTTCACGGCGGCAATCACCGGCTTCTTCATCTGCGCGGGATATGCGCATGGATCGGGTCCCTCGGGGGCTGGCGTGTCGATCTCGGCCAGGTCATGGCCGCTGCAGAAGGCAACGTCTCCAGCACCTGTGACAACGACTGCGCGGACCTCTGATCTCTCGTCACAGTCCTTCAGCACCTGAAGCAGCGTGTGTTCCATGGCCCTGTCGACGGCATTGCGCTTGCGCTCGTTACTGATGGTGACCAGCATTACATGGCCGATCAGTTCGCTCAAAATTTCGCTCATATCTGTCTCCTAGCTCCACCATTTGACAAGAAGGCGATCGTACGAGCCGTGGCGCAGGTCCGGCTTTGCTGCAATCAGCTTGCGCTTCTGGACGCGGTTTGAATCCGTCAGCGGAAACTCGGTGACGTATTCGATGTAGCGGGGCACCTTGAATGGTGCCAGATTCTGCTTGCAGTGCTCGAGGACCAGTTCAGGACCAATCTGTTCCGGCGTAACCCCGTCGCGAAGCTGGATGTATGCCTTCACCTCCTCACCCGTATGGTCATCGGGAACGGGAACGATTGCCACTTCGAGGATGTCAGGGATCATCCGCAGCACCGTCTCGACCTCGCGGGCTGCGATGTTTTCTCCGCCGCGGCGGACCATATCCTTGAGGCGGCCGACCAGATAGAAATACCCGTCGCTGTCCTGTCGCCCGAGATCGCCGGTTCTAAACCAGTCTTCGCGGAAGGACGAAGCCGTGGCGTCAGGATTGTCGAAATAGCCCTGAAGCAAGCCGGGACCTTTGACGCAGATCTCGCCCATTTCTCCCTGCGCGACGCGGTTGCCGTCTTCATCGAAGACACCGACTTCGCGAAATGGCATTGTCAGGCCGATCGTGCCCGTATCGGTCGTCCGGGCAACGTGGTGGGCCGGCACCATGGTCGCCCCTCCGATCTCCGTCATCCCGTAGAAATTCTGGATCAGAAAGTTGAACCGCGTCTGGAACGCGCTCTGTTCGCCCGAGGCGAGAGTCCCCAGACCGCTCGAGCCGACCTTCATTCGATGGTTGCTGTCTTCCGGACGCGCCGGCTCCTTGGCGATCGAGATGAACGGCAGACAGTATTCGCAATCGAAGTTCGCGACATCCAGCATGAAACGTTTTGCCGAAGGTTTGCGCGGGAAGATGATGCAGCCACCCGCAAACATCGTGTTCATCAAGATACGCTGCGGAACCATATAGAAGAATGACAGGCTGGCGTAGAAGCGCTCGATCTTGGTGGCGAACATCTCCACTGATGTCAGGCCAAGGATGATCCAATAGCGATGCGAGAGCATACAGGCTTTCGAGAAGCCCGTGGTCCCCGAAGTATATTGAAGATTGAGCAGCCTGTCCGGATCGAAAGCGGCCGTCGGTGCGTGTTGGCTTGCTTCCCGGTGAATCTGAAGCCAGCTTCGGAACGGCGCCGGCGCCGTGCCGATCACAACCATATTCGCATCCGGCACATTGGGTCGGTCCGCGTCCTGGACGATGGAGAGAAGCTGTTCTTCGACGACAAAATGCGTCGCCTTGGATGTCTCGAGCACGTAGCTCACTTCCCGCGCCGTATAGCGGGCGTTGACAGGAACCATCGTCGCGCCAAGTTTGGCGAGAGCCAGCCATGTGACCGGGAATTCCTCGATGTTCCACGCCATGACCGCCACATGGGATCCGGTTCGGATTCCGATGGAATGGAGCGCGTCGGCTGCGCGATCGACCAGATCGAGCACTTCCCTCCAGTTGCGGCCGAAGCCGTCGTCGATGAAGTACCAGGCCGGTCTGTCGCCATAATTGCGGGCCGTGTCGGACAGGACCTCGTAGACGGACTCTGGGAGACGTCTGGTGTAAAGGCGCTCAGCGAGTTCTGCCGGCTCTTCATTGCTGAAATCTGTAAACATCTTTGATGACCTGGTTCGTGGTTGCATGCAGCAAGGTCCCGCGAGGGCGCAGCTTTCCTTGCGGCGGACCGAGGTCCGCCGGTTTCAACATTTGATTGTCTGGGGCGACCCGCTGGCCCGCCTTCGAGGCAGCTAGTCTTGCTCGATCAAGATCGCGTCCTCTCCGCGCCACCCGATGAACACATGCTCGCCTTTGGCAAAGTCGCCACTTTGGCCATTGACCTGCGCGACCAATTCCGTCCCGAAGCACTTAAGACGAATTTTCTGGAACGGACCAAGATACTCGACCCATTCGACCTCGGCCTTGAATTCCGCATTGTTGCCGGAAGTTCGAGAGACCTGGAGGTTTTCCGGTCGAACGAGCACGCTCGATTTCTTGCTACCACTGGACTGCCCGGAAACCGGTACCAGCTGGCTATCAGCGACCTCTACTCGACCATGGTTCAGGACGCCGTCTGTCGGCAGGCAGTTCGCGTCGCCGAGGAAATTGGCTCCCCATGTCGACCGGGGAGATCGATACAGTTCCCGCGGCGGTCCGTCGGCGTAGATCTTTCCATCGCGGACGATGACGATCCGGTCCGACAAGCTCATCGCCTCTTCCTGATCATGTGTGACGTAGAGCATGGGCACGCGAAGCCGCTGCTGGAGCGAACGGATTTCATACTGAAGCGTCTTTCGCAGAGCCCGATCCAGAGCACCCAGCGGCTCGTCCATCAGCATGATAGCGGGCTTGAACACCACCGCACGCGCAAGCGCGGCGCGCTGGGCCTGACCGCCTGAGATCTGGGAAGGATAGCGGCTTGCCTGCGCGGTGAGCCCCACCATGTCGAGCGCCTCGGCGACGAGCTTCTTCTGGATGTCCTTGTCCGTTTTTCTGATCTCGAGGGGGAAGGCGATATTTTCGGCGACGGTCCGGTTCAGAAACAGCGTATAGCGCTGAAAGACCATGCCGATCCGCCGCTTGTGGGGAGGCATGTGGGTGACGTCCAATCCTTCGAACCGGATGCGGCCTTCATCGGCAAAAACCGATCCGGCGACAATGTTCAGCAGTGTCGATTTCCCCGACCCACTTGGCCCAAGTACCGTGAGGAGCTCGCCATCGGCCACTGTCAGGCTCAGATTCTTCAGAGCCGCGAACTCGCCATATCGAACCGTCAGGTTCTCGATGCTGATGGCCGTCTTCACGCTCGTACCTGCAGGCGATCGCGACAGCGTGGCGCCGTTGGTGGCTGTATCGTCCATTGTCAATCCTTGCCGATGACCAACCCGATGCACTTGGGTTGCCACTTATGGTTCTTCGCTGGTGGGCTGGGCCTCGTTGCGTCTGCGTCTGATGGACAGCAGGCCGAGAATGGCCGCGCACACCAGGGTGATGACGAGCAGAAGCGTCGAGACAGCCGCGAGTGCGGGTGTGCTCTCCTGCAGCAGGAAGGAGAACATCTTGCTGGGCAGCGTGGCCTGCACGGCTGGCCCGACAAACACCGCAAGCGTGACTTCGTGCCAAGAATTCTCGAACGAGAGGATCAGAGAGGCGACGATGCTGGTGGCCGCGATGGGCAGCATCACCTTTATCGTGATCTGATGCCACCGTGCGCCGAGGGTGCTGGCAGCCGTCCACAGGCTTCGCTCGATTGCATCGAAGGCGGCAATCGAAAGGATCACGGTGACAGGAAGCGCCATCGCTGCCTGCGCGATCGCAAGCACCCATGGGTCGCCGAGCAGGCGCATCGGCACGAGAACCTGGAACAGGCCGGTTGCAACCACAATGTGCGGCACGAGCATGGGCGACAGCAGCAGAAGACGCAGTCCGGAGCCCAATGGACCGTAGTGATAGACGACGAACCCGACGAGCACGCCTGTTACGGTCGCAATGACCATCGAGACGATCGCGATCTCCAGCGACATTGCCGCTGAATCGAGCCACTCGCGGCTGTTCAGCACCTCGCTGTACCAGCGCATGGAAAGCTGGTCAGGCGGAAACGAGAGAATGTCGTGGGCCGTAAAGCTTGCCGGAACCATAACGACGATCGGAGCGAGGAGGAACACGAAATACGCGCACACGAAAGCGACGGCAGCGATACGCACGAGAATATGGCTTCGAGACATCACACTACCTGCTCGCCGATCGCAGGAAACTGGACCCGCCGAGCCAAAAACCGGCCACAGTAACGATGGCCAATATGAATGCGAGCACGACGCCCTGTGCCGTCGCCAAGCCGGCACCGTTCTTGTAGTTGAAGACCAGATCGGCATGGATCTGGGTTCCGACCATGGCCTCGCCCGGGCCGCCAAGCAGGGCCGGCGCGACGAAGAAGCCGGTCGCCATCGAGAACACCAGAACGGTCGCGAGCACGACGCTGCCGCTGACCTGTGGCCAATAAGCGCTCCTGAAACCCTGCCACCAGCTTGCGCCGAGTGTCCGGGACGCGAGGACGATGTCATGATCGACGCGCCTCATCGCACTGAACAGGATCAATGCCGCATAGGGCGTCATGAACTGTATCATCGCGACGACGACGGCGCCGCGCGTGAATAACATCATCTGCTTTTGGTCATATAGTCCCATCGCGATGGCGATCTCGTTCAGCGGACCATTGTAAGCCAGAATGACTTGCCAGGCGTAGGTGCGCACCAACATCGAAATCGCCAGCACGATCGTCATGCTGGCCACGAAAAAGCCCGTGGCGATGCGGCCGGCGCGTGCGAAGAACATGCACACGGGAAATGCCATCCCAATGCTGACGGCAGCCACAACCACGGAGATCATCAGCGTGTTGACCAGCACAGTCGCGTAAGGCGCCTGTGTCAGCACTGTTTGGAAATTCTGCAATGTCCACACGCCATTCGAACGAAACGCGGCGAAGAAGCCGACCGTGATTGGCATCACGATTGCCAGGCCAATCAACAAAAGGCCTGGCGCCAGCAGGCAATATTTCAGCCCGGAGCTGAGGGCCGAGTTCTTCGCCATGGATCAGTTTCCGTACCGGCCGGTTGCAACCCAGGTGGACCAGATCGCACCGATCCTCTCTTCATTGTCCGACCACCATTTGGCGTCGAATTCGGAGCCGACGGCGAGGTTTGCCGGGTTGGTTGGGAGGTTGGCGAAGATCTCAGCGTCGAGATACTGTCCGACCTCCGGGCGCGAGCCGGAATAGTTCATGAGTTGGGCAAGCTTTGCCTGGCGCTCAGGATCCTGCATGAAGCGGAGCAGCGCAGCGGCGGCTCTCGGGGCCTTGGCGCCTTTCGGGATCATGTACCAGTTCTGGTTCAGAATGTTGCCGTCCCAGACAATGTTGATCGGCATCCCCTGCTTCTTGCCGACGGTCGCCCTGCCACTCCAGGCGGCACCTGCCACGAATTCTCCCGTGCCGACACCTTGAATGGGCTGGTCACCAGCCTTCCAGAAGGTGCGCACATGCGGGCGAATCTCGTTGAGCCGCTCAAACGCCTTCGACATCTTTTCGTCTGTGATCGGGTAGATGTCCTTCGGTGCGGTCCCGAGCGAAAGAAGAGCAAACACGATGTTGTTCGGATCATTCTGCAAGATCCGCGGTCCGGGGAAACGCGACACGTCCCAGAAATCCGCCCAGTTCTTCATGCCTTCCGAAAATTTGTCGGCAGAGTAGATCAGAACCGTCGAATAGGGCGATCCCCATACTGCGAAGTCCGAGTAGGATCCCGGCACCATCTTGTCGGAGAGACCATCCCACATACCGTCAGGAAGCTTGGTGAGGATGTCTGCTTCAAGCGCCAATGGATATTGCTGCGGCGTCAGGGTGTTGAAGATGTCAAAGGGAACATTGCCACTCTCGATCAGCGTCACCGACTGCGAGAATGTCCGCCCTGGCGTTGCGTAGGATACAACCTTCGTGCCGCATTCCTTTTCAAAGTCGTCCCAATAGACCTGACGGAGAACGTCGACAAGCGACCCGCCTGAGGTGCTGAATACCAGTTCCGGCTCAAGCGGCTGGTCCGCTGTGCCTGGCCAGCAGACGCCGGCGGCGTTTGCCGCCGTTGCCGACAAGGTCAGTACCAAGGCTGACAGCGAGACCCGGATATTCTTCATCATTGCATTCTCCCCTTTACGCGCCAACTCGCTCGTTAGACGGCTTGGGCAAGACTAGGCACTGACCCTTGCCGTTGTCGATAAAAATGGTTTAATCTAATTATAAACAATCTTTATATGGTGCCGCGATGGATTTGCGTCAGATAGAAGCGCTCGTCGCCGTTGCAACGCTTGGCAGCTTTCGCTCTGCTGCGAACAGGTTGAACCTGACCCAACCCGCGATTTCGACGCGTATTGCGTCACTAGAGGCCGAATTGGGCGAAGCGCTGTTCTTGCGCGATTGCCGGCCGGTATTGCTGACCGATCGGGCAAAACAGATTCTGCCGTTCGCTGAGCAGATTCTCGATCTGGCGCAACACGTCAAACCGTCTCAGGCGTCCAGCGCGCGACGGTCGGTCGAAAAACTTCGCATCGGGACCAACAGCAGCCTCGTGACGGCCTGGTTACCTGAGTTGTGCGGGCAGATGGTCGAGGCGATGCCTAACGTGACAATCGAGTTCGAAGTCGGCGCCAGCCACCGCCTTAAGGATCGTATGATGAACGGGGCGCTCGATGTCTGTTTGATGCATGCGCCCGAAGACATCCCAGGCGTGCGGCGCGAATTGTTATGTGAAATCGAGACGGTTTGGGCCGCACAGCCAGGGGTCGTTCGTGGGAACGTGATGAGTATTTCAGATCTGACGAAACATCTGCTTGTCACGTGGGGCAGTGAAGCACACACATTCCATATTATCGCAGCTGCTATGCGGGCGATAGGACAGTGGCCGTTGGCACATATTTCCACAAATTACGCGGACATTATCATCAACACGATTAAGCGCGTCCCAAGCATAGGCACGCTTCAGAAGGACAGCATCCGGAGAGAGCTTGGTTCCGGTGAATTGGTTGAGATCAAGTGCGATTTGGTCTTTCCCGCCTACAAGATATACGCGTGTCATTCGCTGACGCGCAGTGGAAAACTGGTGCGGAATTGCGTCGACCTGGCTATCGAATTCTGTAGAAGCGCACAGTGGCACCAAGGCTACCCGACCGGTGGCCCAGGCGCCATAGAGCGGATCGGATTTGTGGACTGATCTGAATAGGCACTTTGCTCCTAGACTTCCGTTTTCAATGGGGCTGGGCAATTCAGCACCAAAGTGCTCTGGCTTGTTCGGCCGTCTTTTAAACGAGGTCAATTTCCTGTTGCGCCATTGACCAGGAAGCGTTTGAGCCGCCGGGCTTCTGATGGTAGCACGACAGCCTCTTTTCGGCGGAGGCAGTAGCCCCAGTTAGTGCGAAGAGCGTTTGTACCCATCGGCACAAGTCGGCCGCCCTTAAGTTCCGATTGCAGCAAAGCGGCCCGCCCAGCGCGTGACGTGCACTGGCTTCGCGGTTGTGCCGAGTCTCGCCAGCGGCGGCTGTAAAATCTCTGCCTTCCGCTCCTTGGGACGCGGCATCACGGCGACCACCTGAAGGAAGGCGAAGCGATCGTCGGCACGGCGGGCGATCTCGGCAATTTGGTCCACCGATATTCCCCGGGCCGAGGCGGTGACGCGAAGCCCGTCGTCGATGGAATAACCTCGATCTGCTCGGCAGATAACGCGAGATGGCGTCTACTAGGATCTGTTCCTGATAGATTGCACTCATTGGCGAAGATGACGGCAACGTGCGCTTATCGATGCCATGTGCAAGCGTGGCTTTGGGAGAGTCGACGACTGCCAATCGCCGAATTACGCCTTGTGAAGCGCTTTTCGCTGCGATGGCGGCGTCACCAGGAAGCCCAGATGAAGCCTCGGCAGTATCATCTTGGAAGAGGAGCCCACGTAAACGACCCTGCCTTTTGCATCAAGCGTTTGCAACTCTGTCGTGGTCGTCTTCGACAATGTCCCGCGTGAGCCAGGCCAGCAGCGCCTGTCAACGCAATTATGAAGGCGACGACTCCGCCTGAAGCAATCCTCGCAGTTGTTCCTTGAGCAAATCCGGTTCCGACCGTAACGAGACCTCCACCCATCCACACATGGCAGAGATCAAAGATTCCCAGTCCCGAAGCGCTCGATCAAGGGCCGGTCATGAAAAGCAGCGGCCAAACTGGCGTGGGGTTAGTCCGGTTACCTCTCGGAAGCGGGCGGAAAAATGGCTTTGGCTGCCAAAGCCGCAGGCCTGTGCCACGTTGGACAATGGAATCTTGCCTGCTGCAAGAAGCCGCTTGGCGCGCTCGATACGTCTCCGCAACACGTAGCGATAGGGTCCAAACCCAGTCGAGCGTTTGAAAGCACGGGCGAAGTGATAGGGGCTTAGACCGGCCACGGTAGCCAGGTCCTCAATCGTCAGATCCTGCTCCAGATTGGCTTCGACGTACTCGTGCACCCGCCGCAGAACGACTGGCGCCAGCCCCCCGCGGTTGAAGAGCGCCCTCGGCTGGCGTTCGCTGCAGCGGGTCGCGAGGTAGGTGGTCAGCATTTCGCCAGCCTGCGTTATGGCGATGCGGTCCGCCGGCTCCTCCCACGATAGCGGCAGCACCATGGAGCGGATGATATTTTCGAGCGATGGATCGCGTTGCAGGCCCTCTTCGCGCAGGCTTATCAGGCTGGGGTCGGCGTCGAGCGTTTCCACCACCCGGGATTCAAACACCGGCGTCGGGATGTAGAAGTGGAGAAGCCGACCTTTCCCGGCAGCTTCCCAACCGGTCGGCGCACCGGCCGGCACAACCCAGAGGCTGCTTTCGCCATGGATGGGGTCGTAGCTGCGTCCGCGCAGCCGGCGAAAGCCCGCACCCTCGGCGACCCAAAAACTGAGCGTATGGTGATTGGCCGGGTTGTAGCGGTAATGCCCGCGTCCTTCCCGCTCCCAGAGCGCGGCCGCCAAGCCCTCTCCGAAGCGAGCCGAGGCTCGCAAAGGAACACCCGACTGCTGCAAATGGTTGAAGGTGGCGTAGTCCTGCAGCCGTAACATGGCAGATTAGGTAGTCAAAATCTCTCGACCAGCAAGACCGCTGCTCATTCCGCAGCAAGATCAGAACAAAACTCGGAGGTTTTTGACTGACAGCGTCGCGGTGCCTGCACTATATGTCGGCTTGGCGGAGAGCTTCGCAGAGCGAGGCAAGAACATGCGGTTACTTGACGATGCAATTGCTGTTCGTGGCAGCGAAGCTGAACATCGCCGACGAACTGGCCGGAGGGTCGCGGCCCCACGAGGGACTCGCTCGGATGGCTGGGAACGGGAAGCTGAAATGCCTCGCGCAGGAACTCGGGTCGATCACTCGCCGAGAGTGCGGCTATTTGAATTTGTGAAGGCCACAAACCTGGCCCTCAAAGCTTGCCAATTGAGCGATTCACACCGGGCAATCGCGGATTTGTCTTCTGAGCAGTTGAGGGACATCGGTCATGCCGAGGCCCCCGCACCAGTGCTTGAGGTCACGCCTGGTTTAGTCACGAACTTGATGTCGATGAGATAACGCATGATGTGGTTCTTGATCAATCGGCGGCATTTCGAAACCCGCGTCGCCGAGACCACCGCATGGCTTAAAGCTGCGAATTAACCGTCAACAACTGTGGAGAGCGCCATGACCAGCCATCAGCGCGCTGCAGCGCGCACGACAACGCTTGCACGCGAGCACCCGTTCGGGTCGGACTTTAACGTTGCCGCCCGATCGCACGCCGCCAGATCCGAGCTTCCTTCCGCTGTCCCGCTGATGGCGCTTTCGACCGGTTTCTGGGCCTTCAAGACTCTGGCCGCTGCGCACGAGTTGGACCTCTTCAGCCGCCTCGCGGGTGGCCCAGGCACAACTGCCGGCGAGTTCGCGCAAGCGCTCGGCCTGCATCAACGCCCGGCCGAGATGCTGTTGACCGGCTGCGCCGCCCTCGGACTTCTGGAGAAGACGGACGGCCGGTATCACAATACGCCGTTGAGCGAAGCCTACCTCGTGCGCGGGAAACCGTATTACTTCGGTGGCTTCGTGCAGATGGCCGACAAGCGGCTCTACGCGGGCTGGGACAAACTTGCCGAAGCGCTGCGCACGAACCGACCAACCACATGGGACCCGGCGGTGCAATCCTCGGCGTTCGACGGCGAGGATCCCACGATGCTGGCAACTTTCTGGGAGGCGATGCATTCGCTCTCCACGATGACCGCGCGCAAGCTCGGCGAAGCCGTGGATCTCGGTCATTTCCGCCGACTCCTGGATATCGGCGGCGGGTCGGGCGCCTACGACATCGAGCTTTGCAAACAGTACGCGGAGCTGCGTGCGACCGTGTTCGACTTGCCGCATGTGGCAGCAATCGCAGCGGGAAAAATTGCCGACGCCGGCTTGGCTGACCGCATCGAGACCGCCGGCGGCAACTTCTTCGAGCAGCTTCCCGGAGATCACGACGTGCATCTCCTGTCGATGATCCTGCACGATTGGGACGAGGCGAAGGACCGCGCCCTGCTCAGCCGTTCCTTCGAGGCCTTGCCGAGCGGCGGCGCAGTCGTCATCAGCGAACTTCTCGTCAATGACGAAAAGACCGGGCCGGCGTGGGCTGCGCTGATGAGCCTCAACATGCTGATCGAGACGGAGGGGCGAAACTACACGCCGGCCGAATATTCGGCGTGGCTCGAGGAAGCCGGATTCCGGGACATCGAGACGGTCTGGTTCGACGCACCTGCTGCAAACGGCGCCGTGATCGGCCGCAAATCCTAGAGCATGGGACGGAGGCAAGCATAAGCATTCACGACTTCGGATCTGCCGCAGCGCGTGCATCGTGGCGGCCAGCCGATGCGATGGAAGGACTAAGCGAGACAAGCAAGGGATCGGTGCTATTTTATCTACACCGTCCGCAATGGTGGGAGGATGATCGCCCAGGTTCCTTCCGCCACATTCGCTGCCGGCGACCGGCTTCTTAAAAAGCAAGAATCGAGCCTGCGGCTTCTTTTTCTTTCTGGCAATCTCTGGCTGCGACCGGAAGCGCTTCTATCCTTGGCATTGCCGTGAGCTTGGCCGGTGCGTCATTGACCAGCTCACTTAGGAACCGCATCACGCAATGCGTTGAGTGAGCCCCACGCCAAGCGACCGAGACATTTGCAACAACCCACAGGTGCTTGAAAATGGTTCAATTTGTCGATCTGGCCGGCAGAATAAAATACGGCAATGGCACATATTTTGGTCCAAAGGCCGACGTCGCCAAGTTGAAGGCGGCGCAGAGCGCCTGGGATGGCGCAGTCAACGCGAACAAATCTTCAGGTGCGCCGGCACGGGAGCCCCGAAACGGACCGTTTGTCGAAAGCGTTGCCGATGGCGTAGCGGAAGGGAAGCGCCGCGACGAGATTGCAAAGGAATTGGGCCTCACCCCGGCCGAGCTTGACGCCCGGCTTGCCTCCAGCGGGCTTGAATTGTCGACGGATGTCAACAAGAACCGGGAGACGCAATCGACGGAGATTGTCGACCAGAAGACCGGCGAAGTCGTTTCCGGCGATTATAGGAACTACGATGAGGGTACACATACATCGCGCACGACTGACGATACCGGCGCCGAAGTAGTCCGCACGGAAGACGCCGACGGCAAGGTCACCGAAAGCGTTACCGATGCCGACGGTGTCGAAACCAGGACGATCACCGAGCCGATCAATGAAGGCGCCCCGATCGACTATGAGGTTCAGCCCGGCGACAATCTGAGCGTGATCGCCGCCGATCACGGCATAGGACTTGATGATCTGCGCGAGAGCAACCCGGCTCTGTTCGAGGACCCGCGCGACCCTGATCTGATCTATGCCGGGGAGAAAGTCAGAATCGAAGGCGGCACGCGCAAGACCGTCGAGATCACCAAGGACGGTCATACGGTCACGGTCCAGTCCGGCGGCAGCGAAGCGGACGCGGCCAGGAAAGCGATCTTCGAAGATGGCGCTACGGTCGAGCAGGTGGCGCAGGCGCAAGGCATGACCTCTGATGAGGTGCTCCAGATGCTCGAAGCCGCCGGGATATGGATCGACAAGGTCGAACCCATGCCGGGCAATGGCGATGTTGAAACCATACGCATAGCCGACCCGACCACAAATGTGATGGTGATCGAATCCTATGATTATCAGCACGATGCGGCGACGCGAACGGTGATCGACGAGCGTTCGACCTTCAATGTGCCCGCTGCCGACCCCAAGACCGGAGCGGTCGCGGTGACCGAGGTGTCAGGCGCCTCGGGCTATCTTCAAAACGAAGTGGCTAGGTCGTCCAGCCTGGCAGGCTCACAGATCGAATCCTCTCAAGACCTGATCGCCCTGGCGCAAAAGCGGGATCCCGACGCCATACAGGGGCTTCGCGCGGAACAGAAAGATGCCGAACTGGATGTGAAGATCGCGGGCGGCAAGGCGGACTCTTTCACAGCCGCCATGCAGGAGGCCGAGGCCGATCAACTTGTCGCTGCTGCCTACGATCTCGTCGAGCGGTCAGCGCCCGGAACCGAAGCCCACAACAGCGCACAGGCTATCCTCGGACAGGCTCTCGACTATGCCGGGCGCGTCGCGAACTATGCGGATGCCGTCGACGCCAACCGCACGCTCCTCGACGCTGAAAAGAACATGCGGGCCAATGATGCAACCCGTCAGCAGGCGGGAGCAGATCTTCAGAAGGCGTTCGACGCTTACAAGGAAGAGTTTCTGTGGGGCAACGTCAGCCCGGAGACGAGGGCTCAGTATGAACGGGATGGGATGCTTCCCGGTGGCTATACGAGCGAAGCCGAGGTGGACAAGCTGCTTTGGGATGGTTTCGAAGACACGCTGAAGCAGGGAGAGCCCGCAATCTTCCAGGCCGAGGGCAAGGCCGCAGATTTATTCCGTGCCTGGTATAAAGCCTGGGGTGCATACAACCAGGCAAACGATGGGGCAATGCAGGCGCGTGTCGACTATACCGACAGTGCTGTCGCCAAGGCGGACGCCGATCTCGAGTTTCTGCGCGGGGAGGCAGAAAGCCTCAAGGGTCTTCAGGACCAGTGGGTTAGTTCAAATCCGGGCCTTGAGCCTTCCGCATCTCCTCACCAGCAATCCATCGATGCCACGCAAACCCAGATCCAGGATCTGTCAGGCCTGCGTGGCAAACTTGTCAGCGATGAAGGATATCTTCACGACAAGTATATGCTGACGGTGCCGCAGCACGAGCGCGACCTGCCGCAAGAGCTGCGCGATGTGGAGTTCGAATACGCCAAATCCCATGCGCAGGACAACAGCGCCGAAATCCAGAACCTTCAGGATCGGCTCGGCGGTCCGATCGTGGGGCGGGACGATGACCGGGTTCGGGACATGGTCACGACCATGGTCGCCGCCATGGGGCCGGGCGGTGCGAATGTCGACATCGAGAAGGTTGTAACGCAGATCCTGCGCAGCCCGCAGATCAACGGGGATGATCCCGATCACGCCGGCGACCTGACCATACGTCCGATTGCAATGGGTTATTTCGAGGCCGGGGCCCAGATGCCAACCGGCTTGTTCGAAGTAAAGAACCGTGCCGGGGAAACGCATTATGTCGATCTGACGGGCAAGATTTTCGACAGCAAGGACGAGTTCCTGGACGACAACGTCCAGTTCAGCGAGAACGGCGTCCTAGTGATGCCGAAGGGACTGGACACCAGCAAGGGCGCTGACGGCTCAATTGAGTATGAGGCGGTGCAGGCACTCCATGTTTCGGGATGGGACAGGGTGGCGGAGCCGTTCATCGCCGGTGGAACCGCCATCGCGAGCATTGCCTCTTTCGTTCCGGTCCTGGCGCCGGTGGCGGCGCCGATTGCGCTTGCGGGCGGTGCATATTTCGGGACGAGAGCCGCGATGGCGCAGGTGGATCATCTCGACAATGGCGGGTCTTGGGGCGATCGCGAATCGGTCGTGAATATGCTGTCGGTCGCAACGACGGCGCTGCCCATGATGGCCGGCGGCCTGCGTGGCTTTGCCCTCCGCGGTGTCGATGGCATGTCCGGTGGCCAGGCTTTCGTGGGTGGCCTCGGTATGACCCGTCTGTCCGATACGGGGTTGGGAAGCTTCGGGCGTTACGGCCGCATGCTTCCCACGCAAGCGGAACTGTCCAGCGCAATGCAGGGCCTTAACGGCATGCCCGTCAAGGCGGCCTGGGGCATGGATGCGGTGGCGGCAGGTGGCGGCGTGATCCTGATTGGCGATACGGCTGACCAGCTTGCCGCCTACGGCCGCGGCACAGCCGACATGTCGGGGCTCGATCTCGCCAACGCGATCGTCGGATTGGGCACCGGCATCTACGGCACCGCCGCCGGTGTGCGAGGGTTGCGGGCAAACAGGCCGTTCGGTTCTTCCGCCGGTCATGGAAACCCGGACTTTAGTGCTGCCCGGCCTGTATCGGACAGTGACACGGCTGTTGTTCCCGCGCGGATGGAAAGCCCGGTCCGCGGCGATACGCTGCAAGCAGACGGTCGGGCCGACGGCCCGGATGTAGAAGGAACTAAAATACCGGATGATGGCAGGGGACAACAAGGCGGTGACGACGCCTCGACGCCGATACTCGATCCGGAAGTCGCCGCTGCGCAGGAGGTATTCGACAGTGCCGAGGCGGCGTGGCTGAGTGCGCAAGCTGCCGAGACCCGGTTGCGTCGGAGGCTTAAGAATGTCCAGAAAGGCAAGACTTCAGGGGACGTCACCAAGATTCAGGAGCAATTGGAGACCGCAAGCGTTCAAACCGGTGCCGCCAAGAAAGCACGCGATAACGCGAAGGAGGCCCTCAACTTTGCCAAGAACATTGCCTTTGAGAACAGGGTTGTCGAGGTGCTTGGATGGGCGGTGCCGGAAATGCAGAGCGAGGCGCGCTTCCTGAACGGCAGGCCCATTGCAGACGACCCGAAAAGACCACACGCTCAGCCCGACGGCTATGCCGAGTTGAATTTGGGTCACGTTGCTGACTTTTATGCGGTGGAGGTGAAGAATCTTGGCAAAGGTGGCAACCTCGATCATCTCATCGAGCAGACGAACAAGCGGCATAAACATATGACCGCTGACCGTCGCCACGTTCAACCTGTCGTCGTGTTTCCCAAGGAATTCGCGCAATACCCCAAAAAGCAGCTTGAGGTCGCGAAAACGCTTAACGATCGAACGAATGGGAAGATCGAGATCGAGAACGTTTTCTTCCTTACAGATCATGGGGACCGCGTGATCCTCGAGTCGGCGGTACCGGTCAGGCAGCCTGACGGTTCCGCACGGTTCGAGCAGACGAGTGAGGAGCTTTCACAGCCGGAGAACATCACCAATACGAGCCAGGCAGGTGAAGGTGATCTAAATGCGCCGCAAAACCTGAGCGCAGCGTTTCATCCCGAAGGGTCCGAGCTGCCCCGCGATCCAAACGCACCGGCAATACCCGCCGCATTTCGTTCCAGAGAAGACAAATCCGGCAAGAAACCAGGCCCGATCGATCCCGTTACCGAGAAAGCGTTGCAGGAAAATCTGACCCATGGGCCAGAGCATCTGGCGATGAGGACTGACCCTACGCCGGACCCCAGTCAAATCCGGTGGTCGAAAGCAGAAAAAGTCGAACCGCGGACCCGCGAGCAACTGGAGGCCTTGACGCTTTCCGAGGTGGAGTCGCTCGCCGAACCGCAGATCAGTGCAGTTCCGGGCGTGCAAATGGGACTGGTCAGTCCCGGGAAATTCCGCAGGTTCACGCCAGAGCAATTCACCTGGATGTCCGGACAATGGGACGCGCTCACGGTGCAGCAACTGCTGGCGTTCCGCAAAGCGCATGGGCACCACATGACGCCGGACCAGAAGGCAACGGTGGATCTGGTGCTGCAATCCGCGCGGGCCAGGGAATTGCAGGGCGCGGCAGAGATCTTCAACCCGATGGGCGGTTCGTCCTACATGCTATGGAACGCACTGCCGCCCGACTGGCTGGCGACGGCAGCGGGCGTTGGTTTCGCCTGGCGGGGACTGGCGTTCGTCACGCAAGCGCTTTTTCCCAAGTCAACGGCACCTCACACCAGGCTCGGCCGGTTCCTGAATGGAGCCAACGGCCTTTCGTTCATCGTCACATCGCCCGGTTCGGCCGCGCCTCTTCTGGACGGTGGGGTCAATCCTGCAGTCAACGGGTCGTTTACCGTCGGAAACATGATTTTCGGCACCAAATCCACGCAGGATTCCATGTCGGCGCGAGCCACTCTTGGTTTCGCAGGCGATTATATCGGAAACATAGTCTATCTGGGGGGCTCGGCATTCTACACAATGCAGAGCCTTGGTTCCCCATTGGCGACGGCCGCAGGAACGATATTCAGCATCGGCAGTGCGGAATTTCTCGCCTCCGCCATCCGCAAGAACAACACCTATCGTCGTGATGTCCCGAGAACCGACGAGGAGGTCGCGGCGTCGGCGAAATCCGATAAAAGATGGGCGCTCTCGGACCGGACGGCCCTCGGAGCGATGTTCGGCCCCGGCATGGGACTGTTCGCCTATGGTGTTCTCGACGACCTATGGAGCGACGACCCGGACCCCGATCGCGAGGTGCCGAAAAATGATAGACCCTCCACTCCGGACGACACGCCGCCGGTGCTCGATATGGAGGATCATGCTGGCGACGGTCCGCAGCTTGTCGTCACTTCCGATGAGGGCCTGAACCTCAGGGGCTTGCCGAAGGGGAACGCCGAGATTGTCGCGGCCCTGCAGCCCGATACATTTGTCCAGCAGACGGGCGAGCCTATGATCGAAAGCGGGCGTTCCTGGGTTCCCGTCGAGGGCTATGCGCCAGATGGTAGCCGGCACCAGGGTTGGGTTGCCGGTGAATACACAATGCTGCATCCCCAAGGCGCCAGCACATCGCAAGGGCGGGTCAACCCCGAGCTTGAGCAGAGCGGGTTCGAATGGGTCGAGGTCAGTTCAGGTCAGACCCTAGGCGGCATAGCGCGCGGTTTCGAGCGGGATACGGCCGAAACGGTCATGTTGAATCTCGATCACATCGTTGATCCGGCGCTTCTTTTTGAAGGAGACAGAATCTATCTCCCGGTCGGCTAGAACTCGGATGATCACAACGGCGGCAGACGCGCTCTACGGCGGTGAACGGCGTCACCGACTTACCTTGCCGCGCCTTAACGTTACATACACCTGGCTTCCCCCGTTCGAGGGGGAGTCCAAAACGATCCCCAATAGAGTTGAGGTGGTATTCTCACGGCACCCGTGTGCGGTGATCAAGCAAAGCGGAAAGACAATGGATGTCGGCGTTGCGGAGGGCGGTTTCTACATCGTAGGGCCAGAGCCGACGACACTCCTTAAAGTCCCGGAATTCAGCGATACACTCGAAATGTATCCAGATATGACTTTCCTGCAAACAACTGCGGATCAGAACGGACAATCAGCCTTCTTCTTCCGTTCGACACTCGACGGAAGTCGCAGACCTTACCTACCTGTAAACAGGGAGATACTGCCTCTGGCGCTCGTTCTCCGACAGGTTTGCCTGGGAAGGCGAAGCTTGTCTGCCATCGAAGCAAGTTCCTTGGAACATCTCTTGGCAACTCACATCGTCGGTGCCTCCGCACCGCTTCGCGGCGATGGCAAACTCGCGCCAGAAGCCCTGCAGCGTGTTCTGGATCTGATTGAAGATGAACTCCACCTCGCCCTGACCTTGGATCACCTTGCTGGCGAAGCTCGCCTGAGCGCGTTTCATTTTGCTCGATCGTTCAAGCGATCTACGGGATTTGCGCCGCATAAATATGTCTTGGCGCGCAAGATCGAGCGGGCCAAACAGCAACTCATCACCACCAATGGCACTGTGGAAACAATCGCTACATCGTTGGGGTTTGAGAACCTGCACAATTTCCGGCGCCATTTTCAGGCCCACTTAGGCGTCCTGCCGCATGTCTTCAGAGACTTGAAATGTCGCTAGTATCCAATCTGCCCGCGACCCAGGACGGTGCCAGGTTTGAATGTACGATGAGACTACGCCGCGTTCCGGCCTGTCAGCGATTATGGCAGCGATGGCTTTCATTTCGATCATCGCCTCAGGGTATAGAGTCCCTTTATCTCGACAATCGTATCAGCCAGATACGGCTCTGAGAAATATTGGTGGCGCACCTCAACCACTTCACTGAAGTAGCTCATGTCGGTCAGGAGGATTGTGACCTTCACGACGTCGTCGAGGTTTGACCCGCCCGCTTCCGGTGCTCGTCACAGATTAGAAAAAGCCTGCCTCCTTGGGCTCGGAAGCTCCTTCAGCGATCTTGCCGTTATCGGTGTAACCGGCCTGACCGGAAATGTAGAGCACATCACCCGCCGCGGATGCATTCGGAGAGCATCGCCGCGCTCAATCAAGCCGCGTCGACGTTACGCATCACCCGATCGACAGCTGTACGCCATCCCGCCAAGCTCGTGCCTAAGTCGTAGCGCACTTTTCTCACCAGTTCAGGCGACGCTGCCTCCGGTCGACCAACTCCAAACGGTGGAGCAGGAGCGTATTCCACGCGTAGCTCGATGGCCTCGGCAACGTCGCTGCTGAAGATTTCTGCGATCGTCACAAGAGCAAAGTCGATGCCGGCAGTAACGCCGCCGCCTGTGATGATATTGCCGTCGCGAACAACTCGCTCGTTCTCGACGATCACCCCCATTTCACCCAGAAGCTCGCGATTGGCCCAATAGGTGGCGGCGCGTCGACCTCGCAGCAGCCCGGCAGCAGCAAGTATGAATGAGCCCGTGCATACGGACGTTACATATTTGGCGCCGCTCGCCAGGCGTCGGATGTCACGCATGAAGCTCTCGTTGAGCATCGCGACGCTGGCACCGAAGCCACCAGGGACACATAGCACGTCACATTTCTCGACCTGGCTCAGATCAACAAGTCCGCTGAACACAAATCCGTCAGCGTCGATATCGCGACCGTCGATCGACGCCACGGAGATGCAAACATCAGGAGCCGAACTGAATACATGGTGAGGTCCGGTAAAATCGAGGTGACTCATCCCATCGAAAATCGGGAAAACGACATGTGTGGTTGTGTGGGGCATTGTCGTAAGCTCCTGAGGCTCGCGGTTCTCCCCCCAGGATCGACGCGCTGCAAACCGGTCGCATCGCCGAATCCTCGTGTGGTCATCCGCTCGCAGCGAGATAGGAAATGTCCACAACATTATGCTTGATTATTTGCCTAGCGCAAGCAAATATACGACATGGATTCAGACGACAGGACAAATAATCTCCTCGGCGCGCTTGTTGTTGCTCTCGGCGACGCTATGCGGACCGATGTCGAGAGCGCTTCGGGACATGGGATAACGGCTGCGGCAGCGCTTGCTACCGCGTTTTCATTTCCAGGCAAGTCGGTGGACCATCTGCGCAAGATTGTCGGCCTTTCGGCAGCGGGCGCAACCCGGCTCGTCGACAAGCTGCAGGCCGACGGGTTGATTGAGCGGCGGGCTAGCCTTGAGGACGGACGCTTCCGCGCCGTGTCGTTGACGAAAGCTGGCATCAAGAGCGCGGATGCAGTGTTAGAGGCGCGCCGCGCCGCTTATTCGCGTGCCTTGGCCGCTCTTTCGACGCGCGAACGAAGGCAGCTTGAGCGCATGCTCGATACTATGCTGACCGTACTGACGCCGGACCGTGCGACCTGCGACTTGACCTGCCGGCTGTGCGACATTGGCGCATGCCCTCAGGACATCTGCCCGGTCGAACTCGCAGCCATTCAAGCGGAGAAGATGTAACGGACTTACTGCGCAAGGAGTAAAAGATGCCTACCTACCTGCTCGCTTATCACGGCACCAGAATCCCGAAGACCGACGCCGAGAATGCCGAATTGATGACTGCCTGGTTGGATTGGATGGATTCACTCGGAGCGGCGCTTGAAGCCAACAACAATCCCATCGTCGCCTCCAGGACGATATGGTCTGATGGTGCGGTCAGCCACGATGGCGGTGCCAATCCTGTCATGGGCCTCAGCTTCGTCACGGCGGACAACATCGACGCCGCCATCCGAATGGCCAAAACCTGCCCGCAGCTTGGCGCGGGCGGTTCGATCGAAGTCGCTCAACTCTTCAAGGTGAACCGCGACCGATCGTGAGGCAGGCGACGGGCGCGCGTGGCGCCGTGTCAGTGGCGCATGGCATCTTCGCCCCGCGCCGCACGTCTCAGCGCCTGAGGCGGTTGCCCGAACGCCCGCACAAATGCGCGACGCATCCGCTCCGCATCGATAAAGCCGACCGCGTCGCCTATATGCTCGATCGGATCGCTCGAGCTCTCCACGCGCTCGCGCGCCGCCTCAACGCGGAGCCGTTCGACAGCCTTGGCTGGCGTGATGCCCGTCTCGGCGGTGAAGGCGCGGGAGAAGTGGCGCGGGCTCATGGCCGCTTCGTCGGCCAGTTGCTCGACTGTCAGCGGTTCGTTCAGGTGCAAACGCATCCAGCCAAGCAGCTTGGCGAAACGGCCGTCTTGGCGGTCGATCTCGATCAAGGCGGAAAATTGCGACTGTCCTCCCGGACGACGATGATAGACGACCAATTGCTGCGCCGTGCGCCGAGCGATCGCTTCACCAAGATCGTCGCCGATCATGGCGAGCGCGAGATCAATGCCCGCGGTGACGCCGGCGGATGTCCAAATCTTGCCGGCGCGCACGAAGATCCGATCAGGCTCGACACGCACCTTCGGGAATCGCCGTGCCAAGTGGGGGGCGGCCTCCCAATGCGTGGTCGCGCGCCGCCCGTCCAGCAAGCCCGCCTCGGCCAACAAGAATGCGCCTGTGCAGACACCGGCGACGCGACGGGCCTGAGGAGCCGCCATCCTGATCCATGCCAAGGTCTCATCGGAAGACCGTTCCCGCCAATTCCTGCCAGCAACGATCAGCGTATCAAATGGGTCCCCGACGAGTTTCGCAGCTTCAAGCGCCGCGCCCGAATCACTGACAACAGGACCTGGTTTTCGCGCCACCACCGACATCGAATAGGCTTGGGGCGCAAAATAGTTGGCGTTCCCGAATGCGGATATGGGACCAGCGGCATCGAGAAGTTCGAAGCCCGGATAGATCAAAATTCCGACAGATCGCGTCATGGCCTGAATCGAGGGAACTACGTCATTTCGGACGGAGGATATAGCGTTCATAGTGCGGTGGGTCAATGCAGAAGGAGACCACTCATGACTGTCGTGGCTGAAAGCTGGCAGGGAGCCAACGCGCTCATCGCTTTGTTCGACAGCGTCCAGATGTCTTGGCGCTCCCAGCGCGGTCGCAGGCGTTTGCGCAACGTCGATGATCTCAATGACCGCTTGCTTGCGGACATCGGACTGACGCGTGCGCGGATCAACGGATTCCCAGAGCACCGGTCTCGAGTTGTTGTCCGACCATCGATCGTCGAGGAACCATAAGGACACCAGCATGCTGTCGATCCTCGGAAATCGCACCTACCGGCACCTGTTCCTGGCGCAGGTCATTGCACTCGTGGGGACCGGCCTAGCGACCGTGGCCCTCGGCCTGCTTGCGTACGATCTCGCCGGCGCGGAGGCGGGAGCGGTGTTGGGAACCGCACTCGCCATCAAGATGATCGCCTATGTCGGCGTGGCGCCGATTGCTTCGGTCTTTGCCGCACGGGCGCCGCGTCGCGCGATGCTGGTATCGCTCGACCTGATCAGGGCGGCCGTCGCGGTGCTGCTGCCTTTCGTTTCCGAGATCTGGCAGGTCTACCTCCTGATCTTCGTACTTCAGTCGGCCTCCGCGGCCTTCACGCCCACGTTCCAGGCGACGATTCCCGATGTCCTTCCCGATGAGAAGGATTATACCAAAGCGCTGTCGCTTTCGCGGCTCGCCTACGACCTGGAGAGCCTGCTCAGTCCGGCGCTGGCCGTGGCCCTGCTCACGGTGGTGTCATTCCACGACCTGTTCGCCGGAACTGTGATCGGCTTCCTGGCGTCTGCAGGCCTGGTGCTCAGTGTCGTCCTGCCACGCGTGAAATCCGCTGCTCGCCAGCGCGGCCTCTACGAAAACACATCGCGCGGAACTCGCCTCTATCTCGCCACCCCGCGGCTACGCGGACTGCTCGCCATCAACATGGCGGTCGCGGCGGCCGGCGCGCTGGTTATCGTCAACACCGTCGTCTACGTGCAGGCGGTCTTTGGTCTGGACCAGCGGAGCACGGCGATCGCACTGGCAGCGTTTGGCGGCGGTTCGATGGCCGCGGCGTTGCTGCTTCCCGACCTTCTCGAAAGACTCCCGGATCGAGCGGTCATGTTGAGCGGCGCGGCCATCCTGACTGCCGGGACGGTCCTTGCATCCTTCCTCGCTTCATTCCATTGGATGTTGCCGCTCTGGTTTCTGCTGGGCACAGGGTACTCCGCCGCGCAGACGCCTTCCGGACGGCTGCTGAGACGATCCGCTCATTCCGAAGACCGTCCTGCCATCTTTGCCGCTCAGTTTGCTCTCAGCCACGCGTGCTGGCTTTTCACCTATCCGCTGGCTGGTCACGCAGCGTCGGCAATAGGATTGCCGGCGACGGCGGCAATCCTGTCGGCGCTATGCGGCCTCGCTGCCGTCACGGCCGCGTGGCTTTGGCCGGCACAGGACCCGGAAGTCGTCGCCCACAGCCACAAGAACCTTGCGCCAGACCATCCACATTTGAGGGATGGGAGTTCCGACCGCCGCCACGCTCATGCTTATGTCATTGACGATTTGCATCGCGCGTGGCCCGCCGACGACGGGAGATAGACATCATGACCACGGAGGCCGGCACCAGCCTTACGCCAAAGCCAACCCGTTTGGTGGCAGTCGCCGCGATGATCCTTTCAGCGGCGTGTTGGGGATTTGCCACCGTGATGTCCAAGGGCGCGCTGATGGCCTTTTCACCTCCCGTCCTGCTCACCCTTCAGCTCGTTGCGAGCGTCACGTTCCTGTGGCTGGCAACCGGCTTCGCGGGGCAGCTGACGACCCTGCGCAGGGCGACGCCGCTCGCGGCCTTGAGCGGACTGCTTGAACCGGGTCTCGCCTATGCAATCGGAACCTTCGGCCTCATGCTCACGACCGCTGGCAACGCATCTTTGATCGCGACGACGGAGCCGCTTCTCATTGTAGCCCTAGCCTGGCTGCTGTTTCGTGAGCGGATCGACGTCAGGACAGGGGCAGCGATCCTTGCAGCGATGACCGGCGTTGCCCTGGTTACGGGCGCGCACTACGGCGGCGGCATGGGTACCTTGCTCGGCGATGCGCTGGTCGTACTCGGAACCGTCTTCGCCGCGCTTTACGTGATCGTCAGCCGCCGATTGGTGGTTGATGTTGCGCCTGCCGCCCTCGCTGCGCTTCAGCAATCGGTGGGCCTGGCCTTTTCTGTCGCTCTGCTTGTCGCGTGGTTGCCGCTCCCCGCCGCTTTCGAGGAAATCGCCCGGGCCGATGTGCGCATCATCGGTTTGGCGGTATTGTCCGGCATCGTTCAGTACGCGCTCGCCTTCTGGTTCTATCTGATCGGCCTGAGGCGGCTCAGCACAAGCACTGCAGCGCTTTTCCTTGCCCTGATCCCTGTGTTCGGGTTGAGCGGCGCGGTGATTTTTCTCGGCGAGACCATCACGCTTGTCCAAGCAGTTGGCACAGTAACCATCATCATGGCCGTAGCATCAGTTGGACGGACATTTGCCGTGCTAAGTGACCACGCATCCTCAGTGCATGGAGCCAAAGAGCGATAAGCTCATGCGTTATATCCTCAAACGGCAAGGATGAACCGTTCTGGGCACCGGCCACAGCCGTCTCTTGTGCGCATCTGGCGTTCCAAAGCTTTCGCCGCAACCGCGGTGAGGATTAGCGTCCGCTATAGCTTGAGGCAAACCCAAGCCGTCCGACGCAGCCCAAAGATGCCGGTCAGCAATGGGCCCTCATCTCGGTCAT
This sequence comes from Mesorhizobium sp. ZC-5, assembly GCF_025753855.1. Lineage (GTDB taxonomy): Bacteria > Pseudomonadota > Alphaproteobacteria > Rhizobiales > Rhizobiaceae > Neomesorhizobium. The sequence goes on along the minus strand of NZ_JAOWPT010000006.1, from coordinate 35,983 downwards.
TCGGATGACCCCTGCCGTTCTTCAGTGGTTGCGCCACGAGCGGACCTTCCAGCCCGCCCTGTCAAATGTGCCGTTTCGATCCCGAAGCGGTCTTTGAATTGGCAGGCGGGACCACATCACCAATCCTTCGCGCGGTCAGCCTCAGTCGCTGGCCCTCTCCACCGATCCAGCTCTTCGCCACCTTTAGAATCGCACCACCATTCCGAGAATGGGACCTTGCTGGACGACATCGAAGACAAATCCGTCGTCGTTGCTGTAGTCGACGCCCAGGGCGCGGTAACCTGCCACAGCCGAAATTTTATCGTTGAACCGGTAACCGATCGCCCCGGCAACGTCCCAGTCGATGTCGGCTCCGCCGGTCCCAACGAGGCCCCATCCAGTGAAATAGACTTTGGGTGTGATCGAATAGTTTCCGCGAAGGCCGGCCATGGCATCCACCCAGGTGGCGCCGCCGCTGCGCGAGACGCCGTCGAGAATGCCGCCGCTGAAGGAGATATCGTTGTCGACAGACCACACTCTGACCCCGGCGACGACTTCAAGGTGTCCGGAAGTGTCTTCGAGGAGCGCGTAACCGGCTCCGATCAGGCCCGCGAAGGTTTCCGACGACACCGACGCGCTCGACGCAAGGATGCCTCTGGGTGTACCGGCGGAGCCCGATATCTTCGAATACATGATGTCGGCGACGATGCTGTAGCGGTCGTAGCGCGCCTCGCCGATCGCCATGGCCCCAAAGTCCAGGTGATCGAAGATGTCGCCGAAACTCGCATCGACCTCGACTGGCGGTAGTCCAAACTGCCCGACTTCCCCGGATATGCCCGCCGCCCAGAAATAAGGGGCGACCGAGAACGTCCAGCCCTTCTCTGTCACGACTTTTTGCGTTTCCGGTGTGACCGGTGAATACACGTCCGCAGCTTTGGCACCACCGCCAAGCAGCAGGCTGCCGACACAGGCGAGCGTAGAAGCCAGGCCAAATTTCATAATTTCCTCCAGTTGTAGCTTGTCACCGGTCACATGCCTTGGTCGCGGCGGTTTTCCTTGAATCGCAATCAGTGCTGCTCCCGTTTGCTGACCCGCCAGGCACAGTTGCGCCCAGCGCTCCCACGTGGCTGGCAAAGTTGTCTCGTGTGTTCTGGTCGATAACCGCGACGGGAGCGGCAATCGCCAGTCCGGCCGCGGTGCCGGCTGCGTGCGCCACACCTGCCGTGGCCGTCACGATCTGGTCGCCCAGCCCCAGCCGGTTGTCCGTCAACGTCTGACCGCCCGACAGACGCGTTCCGATAAGCTGAACAATCTCCGGTGACTCTGCAAACTTGCCGTGGTGGAGACTATCTCCAGTCTTGATCTTCGTAAGATCGATGACTGAGATGTTGTTGGCGGCCAGTTCGGCCTTGTATGGCTCCTGCTCCGGATCGATCGAGCCGAGGCGGGCCACGTTACCCCAGACGCGCCGCGATACCGCCAGAGCCTTGTCGTCGCGCGAGACAAACAGTGTGAATTGTGGGCGCGGCGCTCCCATGTCGGCGATCTGTGACCGGAAAACATCCACGTCGACGTCGGGCGCGGCCAGCATGACGTTCTTGAATTTGGGCGGGAGACGGCCATTGCGGATCGCCATTTGCCGAAGAGACTCCAGCGCCAGCCAGTTTCCCATCGAGTGGGCCAGGACGGAGACCTCTTTGACGTCAGGATCGCGCGCCAGATACTGAAACAGATTTTCCAGCGCGTTGCGCGTGTAGTTGGTGCTTTCCCGGTCATAGCCGTAGGCCAGCAGACTGCCCCGAGACGGCCAAGTGACCAGCACGGGAACGCTATGCGTTCCTGAATCGTGAACTATCTGCGCGAAGCGGTAGACGGAGTCCTCGAACCGGTTGTTGAAACCATGGATGAAGACAAGGACGCTGCGGTCCTGGCTCTTTGCGACAGAGGTGTTGAACCAGTTTTCGGCCGCGCCCTGGGTGACTTCTTCCGCCCGCAGAACCGCGAAATCGGTCGCGGGATCCGAAGGCAGCTTTTTTGGCCAGGCGACCTCGCCAATCTTGCGGACATTTTCAGGCGGGATCGAGACGGTGATCTCCGCGAACGCCGGCGTCATTCCGCGTTCCCCGCCGAACATCTCGCCGGGTTTCGAAGCCCGGCCGCGGGTTGTCGCGACCAGCATCTCGACCCTGCTGGTGGACGGGGAGGTATCGGCCACCGGCGAAAGGACACCTGTTGGGCGGCTGGCGCAGCCCTCCAGAAGAGCGAGCAGGACAACAGCCGCCAAAATTCTCTTGGCGCGTCCTCCAGCGGAAGCCGAACCAGCGCGCTCGAGAGAGCTTCGGGAGCGGCTGCTAGTCGACATAAACGACGACGTATCTAGACCCAGAAGACTGATAGTAGGTCCCGCCGCATCGCCACACCAATGTGCCGTAGACGGTTACCTGTGCGCAGCCTGCAGGCAGCGCGCTGATGTAGATTGCCGACCGACGAATAGTCCGCCGGGTCGTGCGGCGGGCCACGCCGGCAACGCTACCCGGGGTGGCAGGCCGCCCTATTCTTGCATTGGCTTCCGAAAGCAATGAATGGTTCGTCATGACCGCCACCGGATCGATCTGGAGAAAAGTCACCAGAGACAGGACAAGGACCATGCCCTTGCGAAGCGTAAATCTCATCACCGTAACTCCTTGACCAGGTCGATTTCGCCGATCTCGTCGACAGCAAATGTTTCGAGCTTCTTCGCGTCCTCTGATGGCATGAAGACAAAGCTCGAATTGTCGATCGACGGCGCGGTGTTCCAGTTCCTGAATTCGATCGAATATTCGGGAGAGGCTGCAACCCACTTGCTGGTGATGACATATTTGAGCGGCAAGGGTTTCTCGCCGTCGGTCACCCAAAGCTGCCAGTCGACCTCCTTGCCTTGGAAAGCGAGATGGTGGACTTGAACGCCGTCGAGGAACGTCATGCCGACATGTGTGCCGCTTATTGTGTCTGTCTCAGCATGCTGCAGGGGCTGCTCGGATAGAAGGTCGGCTCCGGGTGCGTCGAAACCAACATCGTTGCGAAGGGCGTCGACAGCTTGGTCGATGGTAGTGGCGGGCAACTGGAAGAACGCATTCGCTATTTTGCCGTAGAGGGTCAGCGCGCTGCCATCGAGGATCAGTTCCACATCGGCGACCGCCCCTTTGCGTGAGGCGTAAAGCTTGTCTGGCCTTTGCACCTTTATCTCACCCGAGCTGGCGAACTGAAGCTTCTGCCCGTCGTAGGACACCACCTCAGTTTCCACATCGTAATCCACGGAAAAGCGTTCGAGCGAGCCGAGATACTCCGACATCGCGCCCAGAACCTTGGCCGCGTCCGGCTCGACTTCAGCTTGAGCAAAGGACGTTGGGACCGGCAGGGAAGCGAGAAACAGGGCGATAAAAATTCCAGCTCTACCTATATGACATCTCATTACAGCCTCCAGATGACTTCTGACGCGATGGTTGGCGCATTTTGTTTCGGCCCATCCTCTTCGAACGACCGTCGGGGAGATCTACTCCACCAGCCCAAGATTGATGAGCTGCACCCGCGGGTTGCTGCCGACGGTTCATCTCCGAGGGAACGCGAATGATGGCGTCCGCTCCGCTGGATCGGTCTTTGCCAAGGCCGCCCGCACGTTCGCAATTTCCTCCGGGTCTCCATAGAAACGCAGCAACCCGGTTATTTCGGCTGTCTCCGAATCCAGCTTCCCGTTGACCAGTGCCCGAACGACCTTCTCTTCGGTTACGATCACCAGATCGCCATCCCGGGGTCCCTCGGCATGGCTTTGCACGGTCAGGCCCTCAGGACCGACCTCAAGGCGTGTCCACATCACCTGTGGTATCAACACGACGGACATGCCCATGCCAGTTTCTACCGGGAGCCAATCGGCAAGTTTGGTGCCGAGTTTCTTCACCGCCGAGGCGGCACGATAGAAGGCGAGTGGTCCCGACGCATCTGTGACGCCCGCAGGCGGCAGAAAACCGTTGTCCTCGGCCCGCCAGACCGCCGCGCGCACATGGAGCGCGTCCGGGTAGATCCAGTTGAGCGACCCCAGTGCAATTGTCTGCGGATTCTCGAAACCACATGCGTGAGTCACGGCTGATTGCACCACGCCAGCGACGACAAAATGCGCTGCGAAAACCATGGAACGCATCTTCATTTTTTCGATTTCCCATGTCTTTCAAGTTTATCGCATCTTGCTATAGTGCGCGTGCTGCGTCTTGCCATTTGATGCCAAGCTATTTCGAATGTTAAACACTGCGCCGTCGATCAAGATTAGAAGTTTCCTGCAGGTCGCGCCCTATCTCGCAAAGCGAGGCATATCTTCGATCGAGTTTTTCCGGCGCCTTGGCATCTCCCCGAATATCTTTCAGGATCCGGACGTCTATCTTCCGCGCGCGCTATGCTTTCATATCGCCAACGAAATGGTGGCGGCAACGCAGGATCCGTTTGGCGGGGCGCATGTCGGCCATATGACCGAACTGCGTTCACTCGGCATGTGGGGGAAGTCGATCCTGCGGTCAGCTGACGTGGCTCATGCCTGCGAGCTTGCTGCGACCAACGTCTCGATGCTCCATCAGGGATCGAATGTTCACTTCATCACGGGAGACCGGACTGCCCGAATCGTCTACCGCTTCTCAGGTCGGTGCGACATGGATCCGAGGCAGTTCATCTACGGAAGCCTTGCGGTCCTGCGCAAGGTGCCGCTGATGACCGGTGAGCCCGCCGCCATACGGGTACATCTCACTACCTCAAGGTCGCGGGGTGACGATACGCTCGAGGAATGCCTTGGGCCGAACATCGAAATGGGATGCGAGCACGACATGATCGAATTTGATCGCGCGTTGCTCGACATGCCTCTCGGGGTTCAAACGGACGAGGCTTCGAAGGTGACGGAAGCACTGCGGTCGGCGGTTGACGCGGCGGGCCTGCTGATCGAGCGGCTCTCGGATCACCGGCACCTCAAGCTAAGAGCCATAGCAAAAAGAATGGGGATGTCGGCGCGCACCCTTCAGCGACGTCTCAAATATTGCGGTATCGATTTCGAGGACCTGCTTGACGAGACACGTCGCTGTGAGGCGCTGCGGCTGATCTCCGAAGGCGAGCACACGATGACTGATATCGCCTACAGGATCGGCTACAGCGACCCTGCGCATTTCACGCGCGCCTTCAGGCGCTGGACGGGATCGGCACCGTCCCATTTTGGGCTAACCCGCGATAGCAATTAAGTAAATAGCCAGCAATCTAGTCTTCGCTTCTGATTATTTGGCACGAAATGGCAAGATGAGTGAGTGGACGTAGCTAGCATCCTGATGCATTTTCCCTAGCTGAAATTTCGGCGAAGCAGACCCATGAGGAGCGGGGCATGACCGAGTTGCGGATTCATATATCGAGATTGATGGTGCGGGCGAGTGCCTTGGCGCTGTTTTCAGCCGGCACTGCGGTCGCCGATCCCAATCCCGACAGGGATGTCTTCTTCGGCGAGCAGCACATCCATACGAGCTGGTCGTTCGACGCCTACATCTTCGGCAACACGAAAGCGACTCCGGCAGATGCCTACGCTTACGCCAAGGGAAAGCCGCTCAAGCACGCGCTGGGCTTCGACATGCAGATCGAGCAGCCGCTCGACTGGATGGGGGTCACAGACCACTCCGAATATGTCGGCGTGATCCAGCAGGCGAACGACCCGAGCACGGACCTAGCCAAGAGCGAACTCGGCAAGGAACTGCAAGTCAAGACGCCGGCGGACATCCAGCGTATCTATCTGATGCTCGGCCGGACGATGACGGCGAACCAACCGATCAAGGAACTGGTCTCCCCGCAGCTCATGTCTTCGGTCTGGAAACGCAACAACGAGATGGCGAACGCCGCGAACGAGCCAGGCAAGTTCACCGCGTTCAACGCCTATGAATGGACGTCGACGCCCAACAGTCGCAACATGCACCGCAACATCTATTTCAAGGATGCGGCGCGTCTGCCGGAGTTCCCCTTCTCTTCCTTCGATTCGGAGGCGCCCGAGGATCTCTGGGCATGGATGGACAAGCAGCGGGAATCGGGCATCGAGCTGCTCGCCATCTCGCACAACGCCAACCTGTCCGATGGCTTGATGTATCCGACGGAGGTCGACAGCAAGGGGCGCCCGATCGACGCGGCATGGGCGGAGTCGCGCATGCGCAACGAGCCGCTGATCGAGATAAAGCAGATAAAGGGCGCGTCCGAGACGCATCCTCTGCTTTCGCCGAACGACGAATTCGCCAATTACGAGATCATGTCGTATTTGCTTGGCGATCCGTCGGGTCGCTTCGACGGCATCAGGGGAAGCTTTGTGCGCGATGCATTGCGCAACGGGCTCGCGCTCGAGGACACGCAAGGCTTCAATCCATACAAACCAGGCTTCGTCAGCGGATCGGATTCGCACAACGCCGCCGCGCCTTACCGTCAGGACAATTTCTACGGCGGCCATGGCGCAGGCGACGGCGACATGAAGGGGCGCCTTGAAGGCAAGATGTTCGCCGGCCTGGATCCAAAATACGAAAATCCTGCGGGCCTGAGCGCTCTCTGGGCCGAAGAGAACACGCGGGAATCCCTGTTCGAGGCGATGAAGCGCAAGGAAACCTACGGTACCAGCGGGACACGGATCAAGGTTCGCTTTTTCGGCGGGCAGGATTTCACCGCCGCCGACCTGAAGGGCGAAAACTGGGTCAGGGGCGCTTATCAGAAGGGTGTGCCGATGGGGTCCGACCTACCGTCTGCAGCAAGCGACAAGGCTCCATCCTTCCTGGTCTGGGCGGTGAAGGATCCGACCTCGGGCAACCTCGACCGCGTTCAGGTCGTCAAGGGTTGGTCGGCAAGCGGACAGTCCTTCGAGAAAATCTATGACGTTGTCTGGTCCGATGATCGAAAGCCCGACCCAGTGACCGGCAAGGTGCCGGCCATCGCCTCCACGGTCGATGTCGAAAACGCGATCTATGAGAACTCGGTCGGCTCAGTCGAGCTTAGCTCCGTCTGGACCGATCCGGACTTCGATCCTTCGGTTCATGCTTTTTATTATGCGCGCGTGCTGGAGATTCCGACGCCGCGCTGGACCACGATCCAGGCGAAGGAAGCTGGCGTAAAGGTGTCGCAAGTCGTGCCGGCGACGGTCCAGGAGCGGGCATGGACCTCGCCGATCTGGTATTCACCCGGTGAAGGCAAGGAACGCACAGCGGCGGGCGTTCGCATTGCCGATATCGGCACCGGCGGCAAGGCCCTCGATCAACAAGCCCTGACCGCGCTGACGGTTGGCAAGACCGTGTGGCTCAAGAATCTGGTTACCGGCGACGTGTTCCGGACGGTGTGGGATGCGACGGGCCAGCGCGTGATCCTCAACTTCGATCCGGGCAGCCCCGTGCCGCAGCATTTCGGTAACGTGACGCAGGATGCCTATCTCGGCGTTCCTGTCCACTACGAGGTTACGGACGGCAAGATCGTCGAGAGCTTCGGCAACGAGCAACTGAGCTGGTCCGCTTACCAGGTCGGCGACCGTACGCTGCTCGCCCGAAGCAACGAGTTTGGCTATGCCAACTACGAGGTCGTGCCGACGCCGGAATCACTAGTTGACCTCAACGAAATAAAGCGCTGAGAACTGGTCGTTCCGCGGGCCGGGGAGGCGTATGTTGGGTTCTTCTGTCAGCGAGATGCTGAAGGGGCTCGTCCGCGAGCCGCTGGTGCACTTTGTCCTAATCGGAGCGGTGCTCTTCTACATCGGCGGCCAAAGGACGTCGGAAGGTGGCATCGAGCGGAACGAGATCGTCATCACCGAAGGTGATATCGCTCAGATGCTCGTCTCATGGCAGGTGCAGGGCCTGCCGCCGCCTTCGGCTGCCGCGATTCGTGGAATGGTCGAGGCGAAGGTGCGAGAGGAAGTGCTTTACCGCGAGGCTATCACGATGGGACTCGACCAGGATGACATCATCGTCAAGCGGCGGTTGGCGCAGAAGATGGACTTCCTGGCGGAGGACCTGTCGGCTCTTCAAGAGCCGACTACGGCTGAACTGCTGGCATGGTTCAAGTCTCATAGCGAAGACTTCGCGCATCCGCCCCGGATCAGCTTTCGTCATGTCTATTATTCCTTCGACACGCACGGGAAGGATGCGCGCGCCGCAGCTGTGCGGGAAGTAGCGACTATTGCCGGCCCAGGGAACGGCGACCGCTTCATGTTCCAGAATTCGTACGCGGAGCGCACGGAAGCCGAGCTTCTTACCGTTTTCGGCCCAGCTTTCGCGCGTGAGGTGTTCACACTCGAGCCCGGACATTGGTCCGGCCCTCTCGAGTCGGGCTATGGCTGGCATGCGGTCTTCGTCGAGAACATGACACCATCCTCCATCCCGGTTTTCAAGGAAGTTGAGGATGAGGTGAAGGCGGCTTTTCTAGGCGCACGCCGCGCCGAATTCCAGCAGGAAGCCTACCGGGTGATGCGCGAGAAGTACGATGTTGTGCTTCCCAAATTCGGGCAGCCGGAATCGGCGCCGGATACGACGGTACGAAAGCAGAGCGGTGGCGAAGCAAGCTGACCAGGCAGGATATCCCCGTATGCTGAGCCGCCTCGCGCTGAAGGTTCTTGCGTTGCTCTGCCTGACGGCCGCCTGCATGCCGCTTTCGGCCGAAGCGCATGAGTCGCGGCCCGCTTATCTGCAGATACGGGAGACAGATCCGGGGCGATACGACGTTCTGTGGCGTACGCCGGTCAACTCGGGCATGCCGCTGCCCGTCGTGCTGCAATTACCCGAGGCAGTTCGGGACACGGTCGATCCGATCACTCAGCGCCTGAATGATTCTACCATCGAAAGGCGCCGGATCGAGCTGCCCGAGGGTGACCTCGCCGGCCAGCGCATCGACTTCATGGGCCTGCAGGCGACGATCACCGATGTTCTCGTTCGGGTGTCCTGGCTCGACGGCCGACAAGCCACAGAAATCGTCAAGCCTGCGCGACCATGGATCGAGCTTTCCGATCGTCAGACGACCTGGCAGGTCGCCAGAACCTATATGACGTTGGGCATCGAGCACATCCTGATGGGTTTCGACCATCTGCTCTTTGTCGTTGGCCTGATGATCATCGTCCGCTCGACCCGTTCGTTGATCAAGACCATCACCGCCTTCACCGTCGCCCACAGCATCACGCTTGCGATCGCTACGCTCGGCTATGCTTCCGTTCCCGCTGATCCGCTCAATGCGGCAATCGCGCTTTCGATCCTGTTCCTTGGAGTGGAAGTCGTGCGGCTATGGCGAGGCCAGACCAGTTTCACGCTGCGCCACTCCTGGATCGTGGCCTTCGCCTTCGGTCTTCTGCACGGCTTCGGTTTCGCAAGCGGACTGACCACGGTGGGATTGCCGAGCAGCGACATTCCTTTGGCGCTGCTGGCGTTCAACATCGGGGTGGAGATCGGCCAACTGGCCTTCGTTCTGATCATTCTGCTGCTCTGCCGTGCGCTTCCGATCCTCCAGTTCAACGTGCCGAGGTGGGCCAGCTACGCGCCAGGATATCTGGTGGGGTCGCTCGGAGCATTCTGGACGATCGAGCGGACGCTGATGATGTTCTAAATCCGAAGAGGGATGAATGACGAAACTTCATGTCTGCCGGCTTCTGCTCGCTTCAGGCATCTGCGCCGCGGTCGTCCATTTTCCCGAAGCTGCCTTCGCTCATGTGGAGGGAGAGGCGGTCAGTGGATTCTTCTCAGGATTGAGCCATCCGATCGGCGGATGGGACCATATCCTGGCGATGATCGCAGTGGGACTATGGGGAGCACTGCTCGGCCCTCCGGCACTCTGGATCCTTCCGATAGCATTCCCGATTGCCATGGCGGCGGGCGGGATGCTCGGTCTGTTCGGCATTCCTCTGCCTTGGGTCGAGATCGGAATCGCAGTCTCCTCGATCGTCCTTGGCCTTCTCATCCTCACGAACATGCGACTGAGCCTGGCGGCCGCCATCCCGCTAGTGATGATCTTTGCGTTGTTCCACGGCCACGCGCACGGAACCGAACTTTCACCCCGCGCCGACGCCGTGCTCTACAGCCTTGGTTTCGTCGTCGCCACGGGCCTGCTGCACATGCTGGGGATTGGGATAGGTGCCGTAGACAAGTTACCGATGGGCAGAACCGCTTTACGCGCCCTGGGTGGCGGTGTTCTGCTCGGCGGAACGTATTTTCTGATCGGCGCTTTTGCATGAGACGAAGCGCTGGTGGCGTTCTCCTGGCTGTGGCGCTTTGCGCGCCCACGCCATCGTATGCTCATCTCGTCAATTCCGGGCTCGGGCCATTTTATGACGGTGCGCTGCACCTCATGCTGACCCCTATGGACCTCGTCGGGCTGGTGACGCTGAGCCTGTTTGCGTCATCGCAAGGCGCACAAGCTGGCCGACTGCTGGTAATCGTCACCCCAATTGCCTGGTTTTTGGCTGGAGCTGTCGGGGTGTATTCCCAGATGACCGGGTCGTTCGCCATCGCCAACGCCGGCGCGCTAGTCTTACTTGGCGGATCCATTGCGCTGGGGCTGAAAACCTCGTCGACTGTTGCCGCGGTCGCAGCGGCTGTTTTCGGCGGTCTACTGGGTTTTCAGAGCGGCGTGGAACTGCGGGCCGCAGATGCCGATTGGGTCGCCTTGATCGGCACGGTTGCCGCTGTCCTGACGGTGACCATTTTGATCTCCGCGCTGGTCATCTCATATACTGCCTTCACCTTCCAAGTGGTGCAGCGAGTCCTTGGCAGCTGGGCAGCGGCAACGGGCCTGCTGTCACTCGGATGGATTGTAGGGTCAGGCGCAAATTTAGCTGGCTGATCGCTTCTGAGGCAATCACGATCCCCAGCATAATGGCTGCTGTCATATCTGCTTTCGGGAGCAGCAAAGCCGACCTCTACGGCCGACATCAGGCGGATTGTGTTGAAGAAGTCGATGATCGGAGCGAGTTGTTGGGGCGCTCGAGGTGACCGCTCGACGCCTTGCCCCTCAGACGGGAGCCGGCAGAGGCAATATGGTGATCAGCTTGGCCATCTTGCGGAGGTTCTGGCGGTGGCAGCGAGGAGGAACTCGTCTTTGGCGCCGTTCGGACCTCGCAGGCGCAGGCGATCGAGCTTCAGGATGCGTGTGAGGTGCGCGAACAACATCTCGACCTTCTTTCGCTGCCTTCGTGAAGTGACGTAGGCGTCGGTCATGGCGATATCGCGCGCGATGTCGCGGGCGCCTTCATGGATTGATCGCATGATCTTGCGAGCCGGCATGTTTGGGCGTGCAGCGCTGGCGTAGAGCGCAGCCGCCGCAGTCCTGCTGGCGCGCGATATCGAATGAAGCCGTCTTGATCGACATTGGGTCGGGGGACGGTGAAGTTCCGGTTTCGAGGGCGCAGGCGCTTCCCGCCGGGACAGATATAGCTGTCGTCCTTCGGGTCGAAGGTGAAGGCCGATCGCTCGAATGTCCCGTCGGTGCGGGCGGATTTGTCGAACACAGGGATATGCGGCGCAATGCCCTTGCCCTCGACCAGCCAGGCCAGGTTGGCGGCATCGCCATAGCTGGCATCGGCAGCCAGTCGCTCCGGCGGCAGGCCGAACCGTGCCTGCGCGCGGTCGATCATCCTGCGCTGGGCGGTCACCTCGGCCTGGCGCACCGAGGTGGTCGCCTCGACAATCACGGCATGTTCGAGGTCGATCAGATAGTTGGTGCTGTAGGCGTAGAAGGCGCGCTCGCGCGTTGCCGCTGTCCAGCGTGATGCGGGGTCGGTGAGAGCGATACGCTCGGCAGAACCGGTGTCGCACCGCCGAACGCGGCATCGTCGAGCACATCCAGATACTCGCGCACGGCGCGACCGACCGCTTCGGGCGGCAGACCTTCATCGCCCGGAACCGAACGCTGCCGATGGACATCGGCGCGGATCGGGCTCGCATCGACCGCGAAGCCTTCGCCGCCGACCAGCCCCTCGGCCATGCAGCGCGCGACGGTCATTTCGAACAGCTGGCGCAGCAGGTCGCTGTCGCGGAAGCGGCCATGCCGGTTCTTGGAGAAGGTCGAATGATCGGGTACCGCGCCATCAAGGCCGACCCGGCAGAACCAGCGATAGGCGAGGTTGAGATGGACTTCTTCGCACAGCCGACGCTCTGACCGGATGCCCATGCAATAGCCGATGATCAGCATACGGATCATCAATTCGGGATCAATCGAAGGCCGACCAGTTTCGCTATAGAAGGGGCGCAAGTGCTCGCGGATGTTCGACAGGTCCACGAACCGGTCGATCGAGCGCAGCAGATGGTCCGCCGGCACGTGTCGATCCAAGCTGAAGCTGTAAAACAGCGCATCCTGCGCCACCGTTCGCTCACCCATCATCGGTCGACTCTCCGGATCCCGGCAATGAGTGAATCAGTTGATCGACGCACGAGGAACGAAGGTCGCAAACACGCGTGGAGCGACGATATCTTGCCCAGCGTCAAGCCGGTTAGACGGACGCAAGGTGCGACGTGAATGGATGACTGCTTCCGGGGGGCCTCGAGTCATGTTTAGCGACCGAAACGAGGTCGGCTGCAGAACGGCAGCTTCTCGCGTCACCCCAGCCGATACCGGACTGTCAGCAGTCGGCCCCAACGCTGCCGGGTTGCAATGCGCCCCCATTTCCGCCATTGCGGCTTTATTACCGGTGCACAAAAGCGGACATTAGGTGATGCCGCCTTCGCGTTGCGCTACGTTACTGTCAGTGGATCGAAATAATGCCGTCGACGGCGCGCCATTCGGACGGCTTAATCAAGCGATGGTGGGCAACGCGGACGGAATGCAGCGGGCCTTCCAACTCGCGCTCCCCAATAGTCGAGAAAACCCTTCAGCTCGGGAAACTCAGGCGCGAGGTCGTATTCCTGCCAGACATAGAGCTGCAGCGGTTCGGGTGATCCGGATTGGCGAAAATTTCTGTCGGTTCATCGATGTCCTCCGTCTGCAAAAAACTCCTCGGATTGCGTTCAGGTTCCGACTGCGCAGAGGCAGCACCAAGCTCTGATAATTTTGTTGGATCGCGGCGAAAATTCAAGCAGGAAATCCCAGCGCTGAAACGAAATAGCTGCATGATAACAGTTTGTTGGCACTCTTAAGGGGTGAGTGCTAAAATTTTTGCTCCGACCTCTTGAAACGGAAAAATCGCGAAACTAGCTCGATATGCGCGCGCGACGCCTGATGAAGGGTCGCGGCGCTCCGCACCCGTCCGATATTGCCGGTCCGGTGCGGAGGAACCTCGAAAATCTGTTTGTCCTTGAAGGAGAACGACATGGCGTTCCGTCCATTGCATGACCGTCTTCTGGTCCGCCGCATCGAAGCCGATGAAAAGACGGCCGGCGGCATCATCATCCCCGACACTGCCAAGGAAAAACCGCAGGAGGGCGAAGTCATCGCCGTCGGCGCCGGCGCGCGCAACGAGGCCGGCCAGCTTCAGCCGCTCGACGTTAAGGCTGGCGATCGCATCCTGTTCGGCAAATGGTCCGGCACCGAGATCAAGCTCGGTGGCGAGGACCTCATCATCATGAAGGAAAGCGACGTGATGGGCGTGATCGAGAAGACCGCCCCGCTGAAGAAGGCCGCCTGACGGCTTCTTCGAACGTCAACCAGTCAACGAAAGCTGCCTAGATTTGAAGGAGTGATCCAATGGCTGCCAAAGAGGTAAAGTTCCATACCGAAGCCCGCGAGAAGATGCTGCGCGGCGTTGATATCCTAGCTAATGCGGTAAAGGTGACGCTCGGTCCCAAGGGCCGCAATGTCGTGATCGACAAGTCGTTCGGCGCGCCGCGCATCACAAAGGACGGCGTGACAGTGGCGAAGGAAATCGAGCTTGAGGACAAGTTCGAGAGCATGGGCGCGCAGATGGTGCGCGAAGTGGCGTCGAAAACCAACGACCTTGCCGGCGATGGCACCACGACCGCGACCGTTCTCGCCCAGGCGATCGTCAAGGAGGGCGCCAAGGCTGTCGCCTCCGGCATGAACCCGATGGATTTGAAGCGCGGCATCGACAAGGCGGTGGATGCGGTCGTGGCAGAGCTGAAAACCAACGCGCGCAAGGTGACCAAGAACGACGAGATCGCACAGGTCGGTACCATCTCGGCCAATGGCGATGCCGAGATCGGGCGTTTCCTGGCCGAGGCGATGCAGAAGGTCGGCAATGAGGGCGTCATCACCGTAGAGGAGGCCAAGACCGCCGAGACCGAGTTGGAGGTGGTCGAGGGCATGCAGTTCGACCGTGGCTATCTCAGCCCCTACTTCATCACCAATCAGGACAAGATGCGCGTCGAGCTGGATGAGCCCTATGTGCTGATCCATGAGAAGAAGCTTTCCAACCTCCAGGCGCTGCTTCCCGTTCTGGAAGCCGTGGTTCAGTCCGGCAAGCCGATGCTGATCATCGCCGAGGATGTCGAGGGCGAGGCACTGGCCACGCTGGTCGTCAACAAGCTGCGTGGCGGCCTCAAGGTCGCGGCCGTCAAGGCTCCTGGCTTCGGCGATCGCCGCAAGGCCATGCTGGAGGACATCGCCATTCTCACCGGCGGTACTGCCATCTCGGAAGACCTTGGCATCAAGCTGGAAAACGTGACGCTGCAGATGCTCGGCCGCGCCAAGAAGGTGGTGATCGAGAAGGAGAACACCACGATTGTCGACGGCGTCGGCAAGAAGGAGGAGATCCAGGGTCGTGTCGCCCAGATCAAGGCACAGATCGAGGAAACGACTTCCGACTACGACCGCGAGAAGCTGCAGGAACGGCTGGCCAAGCTCGCCGGCGGTGTTGCCGTCATACGCGTCGGCGGTTCGACCGAGGTCGAGGTCAAGGAACGGAAGGACCGCGTCGACGACGCGCTGCATGCCACCCGCGCGGCGGTCGAGGAAGGCGTCTTGCCGGGCGGTGGTGTCGCGCTGCTTCGTGCAGCGAAGGCCCTCGATGCGGTGCAGACCGACAATGCCGACCAGAAGACCGGCGTCGAGATCGTGCGGCGTGCCATCGAAACCCCGGTGCGCCAGATCGCTGAGAATGCCGGCGCGGAAGGTTCGATCATCGTCGGCAAGCTGCGCGAGAAGAGCGAGTTCGGCTGGGGCTGGAACGCTCAGACCAACGAATTCGGCGATCTCTACAAGCAGGGCGTGATCGACCCGGCCAAGGTCGTGCGCACCGCGCTGCAGGACGCCGCCTCGGTTGCCGGCCTGCTCGTCACCACAGAGGCAATGGTGGCTGAGAAGCCGAAAAAGGAAGCGCCGGTGCCCGCAATGCCGGGCGCCGGCGGAATGGACTTCTGAAGTCTCGATGAAGCTGCCCGCTCCCTGATTGGGAGCGGGCGTCTGTCAGACCGACTTCGGAGGATGCCATGAATATGATGACAGGTATTGGAAGCGTTCCGTCTCCGACACACCCGGCAAATGAGTTTCTGGCCCACGAAACGGAGTGCAGGGAGGTACTAAAGCCGCTGCTGGATGGCCTGCTCGATATGGCCGAATCCGCCGGTTGGAGCCGTCGCACGGCTGCCTCGACACTGATGTTCCTCGCCGCGCAGCACGTGTCGGCATCGGCGACATCCGTGAGCAGCGGATCGTGAATCGCAGGCCTCGCTTCCGGGCGAGGTCTTTCCAGCAGATACGCTGCCGGAGGAGGAGCCGAACCTTGAGACTTTTCCGCTTTCCTGCCATTCAAAATCGAAATTGACAGTTTGCACACAGCATTGGCGTTGAGATGACGACAGATACCACCGCGACGGAAACGAGAACATTCGAGGCGGACGTCGCGCGGCTGCTCCATATGATGGTGCATTCGGTCTATTCCGACCGTGACGTCTTCTTGCGCGAACTGATCTCCAACGCCGCCGATGCTTGCGAGAAGCTTCGCTACGAATCGATCAGCCGTCCCGAACTGCTTGGTGACGATCCGAAACCGCGCATCACCATCGCCGCCGATCCCGACAGAAAGCAGCTTGTCGTGGAGGACAACGGCATCGGCATGAGCCGCGACGAAATGGCGGAGGCGCTGGGCACCATCGCCCGCTCGGGCACGCGCGCCTTCATGGAGCGCATCGAAGCCGGTAAGGCAAGCGAAGAAACGCAGCTGATCGGCCAGTTCGGCGTCGGTTTTTACTCCGCCTTCATGGTGGCTGCCAGAGTGGACGTGATCAGTCGACAGGCGGGCAGCGGGGAAGCCTGGCGCTGGTCCTCTGACGGCAAGGGTTCTTATGAGATTGGTCCGGTCGCACTTGAAGAAGCGCCGAAGCGTGGCACCCGCGTCATGCTTCATCTCATGGAGGATGCGGCCTCCTACACCGAAAGCTATCAGCTCGAACGACTGGTGAAGTCACAGTCCGGCCACGTGCCAGTGCCGATCTCGCTCATCGAAAAGCCTGGGGCCGAGCCGCGCGACATCGCAGACGGCACCGCTCTGTGGGTCAAGTCGAAGAGCGAGATCAAGCCCGAGGAATATACGGATTTCTATCGCGGCATTGCCGGCCAGTATGACGAGCCAGCGGCGACGATCCATTTCCGCGCAGAAGGCCGGCAGGAATACAGCGTTCTGGCCTTCGTTCCCGGTTCGCGTCCGTTCGATCTTTTCGATCAGGACCGCAAGGGGCGGATGAAGCTTTACATGCGGCGCGTCTTCATCACCGACGATGCCGACCTCCTGCCGCACTATCTGCGTTTCATCCGCGGGCTGGTCGACTCTGCCGACCTGCCGCTCAATGTGTCGCGTGAGATGATCCAGGAGAGCCCGCTGCTGACCGCGATCCGAAAAGGCGTGACCAACCGTATCATCGGCGATCTCGCCAAACTGGCCGAGAACGATGCGCAAGCCTATGCGAAGATTTGGGAGAATTTCGGGGTCGTCCTGAAGGAAGGTCTGTACGAAGACTACGAACGGCGCGAGCAACTGTTCAAGCTGGCCCGCTTCCGCTCTACGGCATCCGGCGAGAAGCTGCGCAGCCTTTCGGACTACGTGTCATCGATGAAGGAGGGCCAGAAAGCCATATTCTTCATGGCTGGCGACGATCGCGCGCGGCTCGAAGCTTCGCCCCAGCTCGAGGGCTTCAAGGCACGCGGCATTGAAGTCCTGATGTTGACCGATCCGGTCGACAGCTTCTGGGTGACGATCGCGCCGGAATTCGAAGGCAAGCCGTTTAAGTCGGTAACGCAAGGCGCAGCCGAACTTTCGGACGTCCCGTTGCTCGACGGATCGGCAAAGCCCGATATTGAAACATCATCGGAAATCGCCACCTTTCTCGCCTTCGTCAAGACAGTGCTTGGCGATGCCGTATCCGACGTGAAGGCCTCCGACCGCCTGACCGAGAGCGCGGTCTGTCTGGTCGCCCCTGAGCATGGTCCCGATCGACAGTTCGAACGACTGCTCAATGCGGCAGGTCGCCTCGACAAGGCCGCCAAGCCTGTTCTGGAAATCAACCCACAACACGAGCGCGTCGTAGCGTTAGCGAAGCTCGGAAAGGACGAACGGGCCTTCAAGGAGGATGTGGCGCATCTCCTCTATGACGAGGCTCGTATTCTGGACGGCGACAAGCCTGCGGATGCCGGGGCATTCTCGGAGCGGCTTGCACGCTTGATCGCGCGGGGGCTGCTGAGAGACTGAGCAAGGCAGGTTGGCGAGATCCCTAACGGCTATTTTCGGGACGACGTTAACTTCAACAAAGGGTGGAGTCGACATGGAGGAATGGCGAAGGTGGATCTGAGGCAGCCCACCGGATGCAACATTGCGATGGAGCGCTACCGCCATTACAATGCTATGATGAGCCTCATTTGCTGAAGATAACCGAAAGTCGCTTCAAATAAACTCTGCGCCAGTTCGAATCCCTTTCTGATACCGTGTGCAGACGGGACACCTTCGGCAGCAAGGCGCCCCCAAGTCGGCCGTTCAGAGGGGCTTGATCGCCGCCTGAAAGCCGACCTCCCCGGCGACCGCTGACAGACGTGGATGCGCCACTTGTGACGTTCCCGCTCACCCGATCAAACGGCAACTGTCGGGTCTGAAGCGGCCGTCGCGGCGATAGCCTCGCAAACGCAACCAGCCACCGTCGCAAATCCGCAAACGGACGGATAAGTACCTGACGCTTTGTGCCGCTAGAACCGCATCACCAGCCCCAAGATTGGGCCTTGCTGCACGACATCGAAGACGAATCCATCGCTACTATAATCGACACCCAAGGCGCGATAACCCGCCACCGCCGAAATCCGATCGTTGAACCGGTAGCCGACTGCACCGGCAACATCCCAGTCGATGTCTGCTTCGCCCGCGCCAACAAGACCCCAGCCGGTCAAATAGATCTCTGGCGTGATCGCGTAATTTCCGCGGAAGCCAGCCACGGCATCGACCCACGTCGCGCCATCGTTGCGAGAGACGCCATCAAGAATACCGCCGCTGAAGGAGATGTCGTTGTCGACAGACCACACCCTGGCACCGACCACGACATCGAGCCGCCCGGAATTCGACTCGAGGACCGAGTACCCTGCTCCGATCAGACCCGCGAAGGTTTCCGACGAAACCGACGCGCTGGACGCGAGGATGCCTCTCGGCGTGCCGGCCGAGCCCGATATTTTCGAATACATGATGTCGGCGAAGATGCTGTAGCGGTCGTAGCGCGCTTCGCCGATCGCCATCGCGCCAAAATCGAGATGGTCGAAAATATCCCCGAAATCTGCATTGATATCGACCGGCGGCAGTCCGAACGATCCGACTTCGCCCGATATGCCCGCCGCCCAGAAGTAGGGGGCGACGGCAAACGTCCAGCCCTCCTCGGTGACAACCTGTTGGGTTTCCGGCACCATGGGCGAATAAACGTCGGCGGCCTTCGCGCCTCCGGCGAGCAAGACCGCTCCTAAGGCTGTCATCGAGGCAAGTCCAAACTTCACTGCAACTGAGACTGCAGGGAGGATGAGGTCTTTCATGGTGCACTTCGTCCTTTCCAACGAGCGTACAATCAGGCAGCTGGCCCGGTACCGTATGTCGAAATTTTCATTCTACCAAGGCTCATTTCGGGAATGGAAAGTTACGGCAACGCGGACACGAATCCCGTCCGGGCAGCTGGTGAACGCGAAATCTGACAAATTGCCGGTCCTGCGGTCATTTTGTAGCGAATGGGCGCAACCTCAGTCGGCTGCGGTGCCCCTCAGGAGCCGACGTCCCAGAGGGTGCCTTGCCGCGGAAATATGTTTTTTGCCATTGATCCTTTACGGCTTTCGACTCTGGATCGGCTAGGCTGGCGTTGAAAGAGTTACGGCTCTCCGACCACAATTTGTGTTCGCGCTCAAGCTCGGGATTTTCAGAGAGCCGGTGCAACGACGGGGCAAGGTTCTCAAGCTCGCCGCGCTTGACCGGGAACAAGTGACAGAACGGCTCCTCGACCTCGAAATGCACCCGCTGGTTGGGTCTCGTGAACTGCCAGTTCATGGTGAATGTGTAGGGTGACCAGTCAGTCTCGACGACTCCGGACAGTGCAGAGATCGCGTCCTTCGGCCGATTGATCGGCCCGGTGACGAAAAGGTCCGTGCCCGGATCGGTCCGGAAAAGGCACGGGATGTGGAACGTGAGGACGCCGCCACCGAAATGGGAGACAGCCGGCGATGCGGTTTCGGGTTTTGTCTTGATGCAGATCGCATCTTTGGTTTTCCCGCCGTTCCAGATCGCCGAAAAAGCGGCCGTGCACAGAATCTCCCAACCATGAGCATTGGCGATGTTCAGCGGCAGGCAGCGATACGCGAAGCGCTGGTCCGTGTCGTCCATCCATTGTCGTTCAAGCGGCGCGGGCCGAATTCGCAATTCATGCCGGTCGATGACATAGGCTACCAGTTGCTTCATCAAGGAATTCACCACCTCATGTCATAGGTCGGCGCAATCGCCATAACCAGTCGTTGCCGGGTGGATGCGGGGAATTCTCCCGAATGGCAACGGCCCCGGCTTCTGACCCTGCGATCCAACCGCACGCGAGAGCGATACAGCCTTCAAGACTCGCGGCGCGAATTCTACCATCTCAGCTTCAGTCCGATCTGGCCGCCGAACAGATTGTGATCGCTGCCTTCAAGATCGAAGTTGTAACTGACGTCGCCAAAGGCGGTCAGGTTATCAGTGATTGTGAACGCCGCGCCCCCATTGACCTCCAGCCAGGTTCCTTCGCTCTCAACCAGTATCGGAACGGTGTTGAAGGTGACCGCGGACGGGCCCTCCGAGAATCCGTGCCACAGGTTGGCACCGGCGTGAGCCAGAAGCGTCCCTGTCTTGCGCTCGAGGCGCGCGCCCACTCGCCCGACCACCGAATCGAACGATTCATGGCGAATCTCGGAGAAGGTATCGCTGGTGTCGTCGAAGTCGATGCGCTGCCAGATCAATTGCGCCTGCGGCTCGATCGTCCAACCATCGGCGATGACGAAGGGCACCCCTGTCTCGACGGACGCGGCGATGCTGTTGCCATCGAGATCAGCGCCGATGCCACGGTTGGATTCGCTGGAACCGCTGAGCCATCCATATTTGGCGACGACGTCCACGTACCAGCCGCTCGGCGCGAGATGGGTCCAGTAGGCGGCGATACTGTCCTCGCTCAGGTCGAGGCTGCCGGCGTCTAAGTCCACGCGTCCCAGCACGTTGCCGCTGATGTCGCCGGATGCTTCGGCATGGGTGTAGAACAATCCGAAGCGGTCGACATGGCCGTTGCCGTGTTCGATGCCAACGAGGTCGCTGCCGGCTTGCAGCCCCCAATAGTGACCGTCAAATGACGGAGCTATGTCGAAGCTGGCAACACTGACGTTCGCACCGGAGCTCAGATCACTCTCTGCGCCGAATACACGGCCCCACATCGCGGCCGGCGGACGATAATCGTCCGAGGGCACGTCCGCCCCTTGCGGTTCGGGAGCGTTATACACCCAGGCACCGTCGCCGATCAGCAGCGATTGATCGCCGCGCCGTTGATGGAAGGTACCCATCGTCATCAGCCCCATCCGTTCTGCCACGAGTGGTGCCATGACGTGCCCAGGAACCTCCGGCCGAACATTTGGTATCGGCGGCCCCGGCGGCGGTGGCGGTGGCGGCGGTGGCGGCGCTGGAGGCGGCGGCGGTGGCGGCGCGGGAGGCGGCGGTGGTGGCGGCGGTGGTGGCGGCGGTGGCGGTGGCGGCGGCGGCGGTGGCGGCGCGGGAGGCGGCGGCGGTGGAGGCGGCGGCGGTGGTGGCGGCGGAGGGGGCGGCGGTGGCGGCGGCGGTGGCGGCGGTGGCGGCGGCGGTGGCGGCGGAGGCGGCGGCGGCGGTGGCGGCGGCGGCGGCGGCGGCGGCGGTGGCGGCGGAGGCGGCGCTGGAGGCGGTGGTGGCGGAGGCGGCGCTGGAGGCGGTGGTGGCGGAGGCGGTGGTGGCGGAGGCGGTGGTGGTGGCGACACTGTCGATTGGAGGAACCAGTCGTTCTCGCCGCGGTCGAAGAAGAGCACATATTCATACGGCCCGGCGGCAACTGGACCTGCTAACCGCAAGGTTCCCGGCGCGATCTGGCCTTCAGTGGAATCGACAACCCGAATACCATGGCCCGTCGTCACATCACCGAGCCCGCCTGCATTGGTAACGGCGAGGTACGAGAAACCAAAGACGTCTCCCCCGTCGACAACCATGATATCGGAAGGCGATTTGCTGTCACCAAGCTGCGTCTCCAACGCGAGCGTTCCGTTCGCGCCGATATAGTTCCCAACGATTGTCAGGGTATCCGTCGGGCCATTGCCGGTCAGGTCGATCGTGCCCGCATTGACGACGTTAACTAACTCGCCTCCCGTGAAAGGTTCGACCGCGTAAGTTCCGGCTGCGAACATGGTGGCAGAGCGATGGATGCCAAGGTTGCCGGTCCCCGTTCCGGAGTCGCCCAAAGTCAGCGTGCCGTCGAGCGTCAGTTCGGAACCGTCGGTAAGCTCAAATTGCTCCCAGTTGGTGTAGCGGGCGACGCCGTCGCCGAAAGTGTTCGTCCACAACAGCACATCATCGGACCCTGACCCGCCATTGACGGGAAGTCCGGTCTTCAGGTTGGTTGTCGTGAGGCCAATGAAATGAGCAAAGTCGGTGTCGGCTCCCGTGTCGAGGCCGATGATCTCGCCGCCCATCCAGACGATGTAGTCCTGCCCGTCCTGGCCAAACACGGTGTTGGTGATGTTCCCGTTTCGGATGAACGCCTGGTCGTTCCCCGACCCCAAGGACACATTTCCGTTGATCGTACCGGCCTTGATGTCGAATACGTCGACTCCAGCGCCCATATCGATGGTGTTGGACACGACGTTGCGGTTGATGAAGACGTCGTTACCATCGCCAAGCGTGACGGCCTGATTGATACGCCCGTCATTGAAAAAGAAGTCGCTTGCCGAGCCATTGCTGGTGAAACCCTGCATCACCCCGGCTTGGCGGTTGACCATCAGATTCAACCCATCGCCGGTCAGCGTGATGCCGCTGTTGAATGTGCCGAAGTTGTCGATGAAGTTCCGTGGACCGGTCAGGCTGAAAGTTCCGTCCACCGCACCGCCAGCGCGGATGATCACCGAATTCAGTTCGGTGGCGGTCATCGTCAGGCCGGCGTTGAACGTTCCCTGGTTGTCGACGAAATTCCTTGCACCTGCAATGTTTGCGAGACCGTTGACGCTCTTTCCTGCAAAGACGTTCAGCGTGTTCTCGCCGTTGCCGGGGCCGATCGTTACGCCGCCGCTATTGATCACCCCGTTGTGGTTGATGACGATGATGCCGTTGCCCGACCCCACGATGCCGGCATTGAGCGTGCCGTTGTTGTTCAACGTCTTGGAAAAGCCGGCGGCCCCGTCGAACGCGACGGAGAAAGGACCGCTGATGGTGCCCTCGTTGTTTACGAAGCTGTTGCCCGTTCCTGAAACATTGATTCCTATTTCGCTGCCACCTACGGACGCGCCGCTCTGGACATTGACTGTTACCGGCGTGTTGTTTGCGGCGAAACCGTCAGGATCGACGCCAGAACATGTCACCGTTCCGCCAGGTCCCGGATTTGCCGGGGCGCAGTCCGCAAATGCCCGCGCATTGCTCAGGCAGATCAATGCGACTGACGCGACAGACTGAAGAAGCAGGTTTCGCAGGAAGGGTCGGTACCCTCTTCCCCAAATGAAATTCGAGGACTGCACGAATGTTGCAGGAGAGATAACAGAGTAGCACTGCCTGGGCGGATGACCGTGGCCGATCTTTCCAGCGAAACCACGATCCGCAAGGGGATTCAAGCAGATGTCAGGGGGCGCAATCGTCCGGTCGATCATCAAATCACCATGACCAGCCCAGCCCCGCCTCAACTTGAGGTGGCTGGGTCAAAACTGTCAACCAAGTCCCGAAAGATGCGGTCGGAAAGCAAAATCCATGTGTCACTCCTGCAACACCTGCATTGGTCTCAGAGAGCAAAAAGAAAACGACTCGTTCATAAAACATCCCCTAGATCCTGAAACACAAACCCTCCTGCACATCCGCGACCTCGTCGAAATGCAGCTTGAGCGGCAGGAAGTCATCGACTGCCGTCGCTTGAAAGATCGCGTGCTCGGTTCCCCTGTCGATGATGAATGCTGCCAACCAGATGCCGATCAGAAAGCCGCTGCGGTCCCGTAGCTCGATGCGGTGCCCGACCAGATCGCGGACATCAAGGCCGGTAGCGTCCTTGCTTGCGACCAGTTCGAGGCAGATCAGGCCGTTGCTGTGGAAGCGCCAGCGCACTTTGTGAAACGTACAATCGTCCACCCGCTGCTCAGACCAGTCGAATTGCGCCCAACGAACCGGCTCACCGTCATGGTCGCGCTCTCCCCGTTCGGTCGAGATGGACCCGCCTCGAAACTGGTTCCTGATCGGCAGGGTAGCCTGCTGCCGGGCAAGCGGGACCCACTTCTCACCTGACCCGCCGGCCAAGATCGCGTTGACGTTGGCGATCTTGTCCTTGGCCCCGTCGGGGAGCGGGAGCTTGCCGAAAAGGCGCTTGGCAAGAGCGGTCGCCAACTGGATCATGCGTCGCACCGGTTCATCAGGCGGATCCGCTCGGCTTGCGTCGGATATGAAGTCATGGGTCCACTCAGTCGGCGGCGATGCTCCAGCTATCGTCGGGATTGAAGCGATCGATGTACTTGACGATAGTTTCTGTCGTCGGCCCGAGATCGGCTTCGTATACGATCCCTTGCTGATTAACCGCGAAGGTGTGCACGCCAGTTTCGGCATATTTGACGGGCCAGGCGATGAGGCCGAAACCGCCGATCATGTTGTCGTTAATCACGTAGTCGTAGGCACCGCCAGCGATCCGGTCGCCTTGACCAGTCAGGACCTTGAATCGATAACCGAAATAGCCGTCACCCTGCGCGGCGTCGCCCAGTTCGACCTGGCTGAGTTCGCCCGCCAGACTTTCGCCGTTGACGTCATCCGACGGCCAGTAGAGACCGTCGGTGGTTCCTTCAGTACTGATCAGCCTCTGCGCGAATTCCTCGACACCGTCACCGTCGCGGTCCTGTTCGGCGTAATCCTTCTGCGCCTCGATGTAGGCCCCCACGGTGGCGATCGCCTGCAACTCGTTCTCGCCGACGCGACGGTTGACGATCTCTTCGAGGCCCGCCAGCGTATCAAAGGCCCATTTGCCGTCGTCCCCTTGCAGCAGCGGAAACGGAAACGGCCAGAGCTTTTCGCCGATCTGCAGGAGCTTGCCGTTGTCGATGTCCGAGCTCACCACTTGCTTCGCCGCGCCGTCGCGGATCTGCGCGAAGGTGTCCGTCACGCCTTCCGCGCCTTCAAGTTTGGCGGCATCGAGGCCGAGCAGCGTGGCCAGGCCTTCGAAGTCGTCGTCGGCCAACGCCTTCTTGAAGGCGTCAATCGCGGGGGCTGAATCGTCGAACAGCGGGGGCTCGTCCTCGGACTCGAAGGCGAAGATACCAGGCTCGTCCGACGCGGCTTCCGTCTGCGCCGCAAGGCCGGGCTGCTCTTGCGCGAATGTCATAGCGGACAACACACCTGCCAGGACCGCCGCGATGCAGGTCGTGCGCAGAATATTGTGAACGTTTACGTACATTTTCCTGCTCCTCATCCGATCTCAACGCCTGCGGCCGCCGCCGCGATGTCCGCCGCCATGATGCAACTGCCGTCCGCCTCCGCCGCGATGGATGGCCCTTCCCCCGCCGCGCTGACCGCCGCCCATCGCATGGTGACCGCGGTTCGAGTGCACCCTCGCTACCTTGCCGCGATCGACATGACCCAAGGCTGAGTGCTGTTTCGGCCTGTGGTCGACCTTGTGACCCATCTTCGGATTGCCCGCCGGGCGGTGGGCGCTGGCTGGCCGCTGGACATTCTGGCGTGCCGCCTCGCGCCGGTTCCCGTCCGGGCGCACCGTCGGTCGGGGGACGTTGGGACGAGCCCTTGCCTGGTCGGCCCCCGGCCTGTTCTTGAGACCATCCAGCGTGCTCTTGCGTATGTCGTGGGCTTTGGCAGTCCTGTCGGACAGATTCGAAGTACGGTTGCGCTTGATCTCGCTCGCCCGGTTGCCGATGGAATTGGCACGGTTGGTTTCGACCCTGTTCTTGATGTTCGTGCGATCGAACTTGGCGAACTGGTCTCGGTCTATATTCAGCTTCGAACGGTCGACATTTCTCCAGTCGACATCGTTGAATTTGACCTTGCCGTTGAAATCCCTGTTGTTGAAACAGTGATCGCAGTCGATGTCGATGTCGCCCCCATCCCAGTGGCCACCCCACACGTCCCAATCGTCCCAGTCGACCGCCGCCGCCCAGATCGCACCGGTCACCGCCGCGGCGAAGAAGGGAGCGGTCGGATACCAGTAAGTCGGATAGGGATCGGGATAGTAGGCGATCGGTGCTGCAACATAGTTGGGCTCGTAGAGCATCTCCGGCTCGTAACGCGGCACATAAACGGTCTCCGGATTGGCTGGCTGGATGATGATGTTATCGCCCGAATTCTCCACCTTGACCTTGTCGTCGGTCTTGATGATGCCCTTGGCTACCGCTTCCTCGCGCAGCTGCTGGATGGCGATGAGAACGTCCTTCTGCTGATACGCCAGCGCTTCGGCGAGCGCCTGCGTCCAGTCGAGGTCGTCGCTCATCATCTTGACGATCTCGGGATAGTTGAGCAGGGAGATCACGCTGCCGTCCCAGCTCTCCTTGGGCTTCAGGCTGTTTTCCTTGGCATGGTCGTCAAGGAAACGCGCAGCCTCTACAACCTGAAGCGGATAGAGCGAGGCGCTCGAGATCAGTGCGACCAACTCGTCCGGATAGAGTGCGATGCGCGCTACGAGCACTTCGAGTTCGTCAGCGCTCAGCGGCTCCGGCGTCTGCGCAGCCTGCGCGCCCGGGTCGGCGGCAGCCGTCTGCTCTTGAGCAATCGCGGTCATGCCGGAACCGCTGCTGGCGACCAGGAGCATGGCGATAGCCATGGTACCGGCCAAAACAAATCTTTGTTTCCTCATTGCATCGTCCTCATATCAGAGCAGCGGCGCAAAACAGCGATGCTGCAATGGTCCAAGTGGTGAGCCTTCTGGTCATTGGAACCTCCTTGGTTGCATTCATGCTCTTGCGCGCTATTCGGGGAACACCTGCTTCCAGTCATTCTTCATGCTGACGATGGTCCAGCCCCGCTTCGGGCCTTCGTCGAGGCCCTTGTCGAGCTTGCCGAACGCTGAATCGCGGTCGTAGGCGACTTCGCGGTCCGCATCGTCATGGTGCACGATCAATCCGAAGCGGCGGCCTTCTCCCGCGGTTGTCCACTCGAGCATCTGGAAGTCGCCGTCCGAGTTGCCGAAGGCCGCGATAGGACGCCTGCCGATGAAGCGGTTGATGCCGACAGGCTTGCCCGCGCCGTCGTCGATGAAATCGATATCCGGGAGCCGCACGACCGCTGGCTTGCCGTCATGCATCTCGTATTTGGTCTTGATCGACGAGCCGACGACGTTCTCGGGCGGGATGGAATAGGTGGCTTCTGTCCAGGGCCGCATGAATTCTATGCCGCCGCCGGACACGATGAAGACCCGGAAATCGTGCGCCTTGAGGTAATCGATGAGTTCCCGCATCGGCTGATAGATCATCGACGTATAGGGCTTGCCCGTCGTCGGGTGCTTCGCGGACGCTATCCACGCCGAGGCGATCGCGGTGAATTCGTCGCTGGTGATGCCGGAATGCGTGACGGCGATAATCTCGGCCAGTCCCTTCATGCCCGACGCGGCAACGCCCTTCATGTCCCCGGCGAGCACCGACTTGAACGGCTCGGTCGTCTGCCATTCGGGATGGTCGGGAGCAAGCGTCTTCACCCGGTCGAGTGCGAAGGCGAGCTGCACATACATCGGCTGCTCGCTCCACAGCGTGCCGTCATTGTCGAAGACGGCGATGCGGTCGGCAGCCTCGACATAGTCGGCGCTGCCGTCAGTCGTCACGGCGATGACGAACTCCAAGACGCTCTTTCTGGCCGCCCCGTCGTTCCAGGATGGCAGCGGGTCGGGTTGTGCGGCGGCAGCCGCTGTCGTCATCAGAAGCGCGAAGAAGACGCGGAAAATGCGACCCAGGATTATGTTCGGCCGCATGACCTTATCCTTTTTCCGACATGGCTTCGTCCCGCCGCTCGCGCGTTTCGGCAACATCGCGGTCGAGGAAGTAGTTGAGGAAGGTGCGGATGACCGCCACAGCGGCGATCCGGCCGATCGACTGCCAGTCCTCTGTGATCGATGTGTCGATGATGTCGGCGGCAAGCTGGAAAGTAAGCGCCGCAACCAGCCAGCGGG
This sequence comes from Mesorhizobium sp. ZC-5, assembly GCF_025753855.1. GTDB lineage: Bacteria > Pseudomonadota > Alphaproteobacteria > Rhizobiales > Rhizobiaceae > Neomesorhizobium. The sequence continues at coordinate 8,240 of NZ_JAOWPT010000006.1, read as the reverse complement.
CGTAGCGCAGCCAGACCTCTTTTCTGTGGACGGAATCGCCTCCCGATATGGCGAGGCCGACCGCTCCGACGAAGGCCTGGATCGTCCCTAAAATCACAATGACGAGCGCCATCCAGTCGATCGCAACGATCGCGATTTCGGTGACGATGATCAGCCATTCCTTCATCTGCCGGACCTGCGCATCAGTTTCATCATGGTTTCAGCCCGCCTCGAACACCGCGCGCCAATCCCGCTTCATGCCGACGACGGTGATGCCGTATTCGTCCGCCTTGTCGAGGGCCTCGGCGAGCGGGCTCAGGCGGAACTCACGGTCGTAGGCGAATTCGCGCTCGGCATCGTCGTGGTGGACGAGCAGCGCAAGGCGCGGCCCTTGCCCCGTTTTGCAATACCGCAGCATGGCGAGATCGCCGTCTGAATTGCCGAAGGCCAGGATCGGCCGTCGGCCTATGTGCAGCCCGATATTGTGCGGCTTGATCTCGCGGTCGTCGAAGCTATCGAGCTCGGCCAGCTTCACAAGTTCGCCGCGGCCGTTCCGCATTTCGAAGCGCGTCTTGACGCTGGAACCGACGACCTGATCGCGCGCAATGCCGTAACGTCCTTCGGCAAAACAGCGGATGAGGTCGATGCCGCCGCCGGAGACGATGAAAGTCTTGAAGCCGTTGGCTCGCAGGAACTCGAGAAGTTCGACCTGCGGCTGGTAGGTAAGCTCGGTGAACAGCCGACCGAGCTTCGGGTGTTTCGCGGTCGCCAGCCAGTTGTGTGCATAAGCATCGAATTCGTCCTCGGTCATCCCGGCGTGAACGGCGGCCCCGACCTCGAACAGGCCCTTCTTTCCCAGATCGTTGATCGTCGCCATGTCGCGTTCCAGATAGGCCTTGAAGGGCTGGCGCTCTTTCAGGCTCGGGTCTCGTTCGGCCATGGCTTCGAGCAGATCCCGGCCGAAGAAGAACTGCACCTGCAGCGGCTGCTCGCACCACAGCGTGCCATCATTGTCGAACGTGGCGACGCGCTCCTCCGGCCGCACGAAATCCGGTCCGCCTTCTCTTGTCACGCGCGCGACGAAGTCGAGGATGGCGGATTTCGCCGCGCCGTCGTTCCAGGATGAGAGCGAACTGTTGGGCATCATGCCTCGCTGATTGGCCATGAATGCGGGGCGGCCATGTCTAAGCCGCCCACATTCATTCCGCCATCAATGTCCTTGAGAAGAAGCCGCCTCATTCATCTTCTCGAGCACCTGGTCGATGCTGAAGCTCGCCGCCTTCTGGCGCGGCGGGAACTCCTTGAAGGTCGCCAGGAACTCCGCGACGCCGGCCTGCGCAGGCACGAGCAGATAGATGTGACGGAACATCCAGTCATAGAAGGTGTTCGAGGTTTGTATCCCGCGCTCGTACGGATCCATCCGCAGATTGAAGATATAGGGCGTACGCAGCACGACGAACGGTTCCAGCCAGATCTTGAGCGTGGTTTCGACCCGCTGTTCCATGAACATCATTTTCCAGTTGTCGTAGCGCAGTGCAGCGACATCGCCATCGTCGGTGAAATAGATGAAGCCCTTGCGCGGGCTCTCTGCTTCCTTGCCCGTGAGGTACGGAAGCAGATTGTGGCCGTCGAGATGCACCTTGAAGGTCTTGTTGCCGATCTTGTGGCCTTTCTTCAGCTTCTCCTTGATGTCAGGCTCGCCGGCAATCGCGAGGATGGTCGGGAACCAGTCGAGATGAGCGATGATCCCGTTCGATACCGAGCCAGCCTCTATCTTGCCGGGGAAACGCACCATGCAAGGCACCCGATAGGCCCCCTCCCAACTCGTGTTCTTCTCCGACCGGAACGGGGTCATGCCCGCATCCGGCCAAGTGTTCATGTGCGGTCCATTGTCGGTCGAGTACTGCACGAACGTATTGTCCGCGATGCCGAGTTTGTCGATGAAGTCGAGCATCTCGCCGATGCACTTGTCGTGATAAATCATCACGTCGTGATACTCTGATTGCCAGCGGCCGGACTGGCCACGGTCCTCTGGCTTCACATGCGTCCATGCGTGCATGTGTGTCGTGTTGAACCAAACGAAGAAAGGCTCGCCGGCGTCGTGGGCGGCCTGGATGAACTTCTTGGCCGCAGCCAAGAATTCCTCGTCGCAGGTCTCCATTCGCTTCTTGGTGAGCGGTCCGGTATTCTCGATCTTCTGGCCACCCTTGCCGTCGGCCCAGCAGTGCAGCACGCCGCGCGGCCCGTACTTCTTCTTGAAGTTGGGGAAGTCCTTCGCGTTCGGATAGTCGACCTCCTCCGGTTCTTCCTCAGCGTTGAGGTGGTATAGGTTGCCGAAGAACTCGTCGAAGCCGTGCATCGTCGGCAGATGCTCGTCGCGATCGCCGAGATGGTTCTTGCCGAACTGGCCAGTGCGATAGCCGAGCGGTTTGACCGCCTCGGCGATGGTGATGTCCTCGGCCTGCAGGCCGAGTTCCGCGCCCGGCAGGCCCACCTTGGTGAGGCCAGTGCGCAGACCGCACTGGCCGGTTATGAATGACGCGCGGCCGGCGGTGCAGCTCTGCTCCGCGTAGGAGTCGGTGAAAATCATGCCTTCGTTGGCGATGCGGTCGATGTTGGGCGTCTTGTAACCCATCAGGCCCTTGGTATAGCAACTGAGGTTCGACTGACCGATGTCGTCTCCCCACATGACGAGGATATTGGGCTGCTTGCCGCTCGTTGGTGACTTCGCCATTTCTGCCTCCTTGTTGAACGTCGGTTATGCCCAGCCGAACGGTCCTCCCGTTGGGCTACTTTGGAAAAAGTAATGTCACGACACCCCTGAAACCCCAGCCTTCGGGGCCGTTCTCCGGGGCCTCGGCCCAATAGCGTGCGCCGACGGTGAAGCTCACCGGCTGGTCGCCGAACTTCACCAGCTTGGCGACTGTGAAGTTGAGGGGCACGCTCCACTGCTCCTCGTTCCAGTCGTATGTGCTTTCTGTATTTACGCCGAAGGTCCACGCGTCCGGCGTCGTGTAGGAGACGAAGGGCTGCAGGAACGTGGAATTGATATCGGCGCGTGTGTCGGGTCCCGCGAACGACCAGATGTGGTTGGCAAGCAGGCCATAGGTCCAGGGGCCGCTTTGTTTGAGCGCGACGACGGTCGGCCCGGCACCCCACTTGTCTCCGCCGAGCAGATCGTCGGTTGCGGTGGGAACGAGAAAGACAGGTCCCGCTCCCCAGATGATGCCGCCCGGCCCGGGCTGCTTGGGTGAGAAGAACAGGCTCTGCGTGATGTCGCCGAGCCCCGACTGTGTGCCCGATGGCCCGGCTATGTCCTCCTGCGTGATGATCGGCACGATCGTGCGCGAGATGAGGTTCCAATCATCGTTCAGCGTGATTGGTATCACCGGCTGGATGTTGAGCGTCGCGCGGTAGCCGTCTTCGGGACCGAAACCTTTGTCGTAGTTAAACTGGAATGGCACGCTGATCAGCGAGGCGACGGGATTGCTGAGTTGCTTCGCGAGATCGGAATCCTGGGCGCTGGCTTCACCGGCGGCTGCGCAAACGACCCCAAGAACCAGACCCGGCAGGCGTGTGGACATCGCTCTTTCCCTTCGACCTCGAGGTTCGGCGTCGGTCGGCCGGCAAGCTAATGCCGACCGGCTCATTCGAAGCATTGCGATCAGTTATTTGACGTCCTCGCAGCCTCCATCTTCGCCATCGCCGATTCGAGCGCCTTGTGCAGGCTCAGCGTATCGGCACCTTGGCGCGGTGGGTAATCCTTGAGGCTCTTCAGGTGCTCGCCGATGAACTTCTGTCCTGCCGTCGGAGCCCACATCTTCTGGGCGAAGAATTTGCGGCCGGCATAACCCCATTCATGGGATTCAGGGTCGACCTTCTCCATCGGATCCATGAGCAGGTTGAAGAGGTAGGGCACGCTTGGATACTTCTTTTCGTTCCACCAGCTGCCCTCGGTTTTCACCCCGATATGCATCTTCCAGGCGTCGACGCGCACGGCCATCAGATCGGTCTCGTCATAGTAGAAGAATTCCCGCCGCGCCGACTTCGTCTTCGACGGGTTCATCCAGTGGTCAAGGTTGTTGTAGCCGTCGAGATGGACCTTGTAGGAGGTGCCGTTCATCTTGTGGCCCTTGAGGAGCTTTTCCTTGAGGTCCGGCAGGCCCGCGGCTGCGGCCAGCGTCGCAAACAGATCCTCGTGGCTCTGGACGCCGTTCGAGATGGAATGCGCCGGAATCTTCGCGGGCCAGCGGGCAACGCAGGGAACGCGCAGGCCGCCTTCCCAAGTGGTCCCCTTCTCACCGCGGAACGGGGCATAGCCACCATCCGGCCACAACATCATCTCGAAGCCATTGTCGGTGGTGTAGATGACGATCGTGTTTTCGGCGACGCCGAGTTCCTCGAGCTTGTCGAGCAGCACGCCGACATGCTCGTCATGTTCCAGCATCTTGGCGCGGACGACGTCCTCTTCCGCGCGGCCCTCCTCGACGGCCATCTTCACGTACTTCTTCTGCGGATGCGACCAGATGTGAATGGCGGTCGAATTGAACCAGCAGAAGAATGGCTTGTCTTCCTTGCCGACCTTGTCGAGCCAGTTGAGCGTATGATCGAGAACTTCCGAATCGAAGGTCTCCATGCGCTTGCGCGTCAACATGCCGGTGTTCTCGATCTTCTGCTTGCCCACGCGGCCGAAGACAGGATCGGTGGTTGAGTCATCCTTGTCGGTCGCCCAAGCGTGCAGCACGCCGCGCGGACCGTACTTCTTGAGGTATGCGGGGTCCTTCTGTCCTGGATAGTCGAGTTCTTCCGGCTCCTCTTCCGCATTGAGGTGGTAGAGGTTCCCGAACCACTCGTCGAAGCCGTGCACGGTCGGCAGGAATTCGTTGCGGTCGCCGAGATGGTTCTTGCCGAACTGGCCGGTGGCGTAGCCCTGCGATTTCAGCACTTCGGCCAGTGTCGGGTCTTCCTTCTGGATGCCGCGCGGCGATCCCGGTATGCCGATGGTGGTCATGCCGGTGCGGACCGGCACTTGGCCCATGATGAAGGCGGCGCGACCGGCTGTGCAACTCGCCTGACCATAATGGTCGGTGAAGACGATGCCTTCGCGTCCGATGCGGTCAATGTTGGGCGTGTGACCCATCATGCCGTGTGAATAGACTCCGAGATTCCACAGGCCGATATCGTCGCCGAAGATGACGAGGATGTTGGGTTTGTCAGTTTTGGCCATTATATACTTCTCCTCTTGGTCGCGATTGGGAACGGTGGTTTCAAGATGCGTGATCGGTTGACCTGCTCGCTGCCTCAATTGAACGGGCCTACTTGGAAGACCATGCTGATGATCGCGACGATGCCAATCAGCAGCAGCAGCAATGCCGCGATCAGGGTCATCGACGGCGGAAACCTGCTCTCGGCGTAAATCAGCCCGGCCTCACGCATCGCCGCGCGTTCGTGGCGCAAGCCAAGCATGAATTGGACGTGGTAGATGATCCCGACAACCAGCATCACGATCCCGAGCAGGACCAGCATGGTGCCGAAGTTTCGGGGCGCAGCAGCATGCGTGATGGTGCCGGCGTCGCGCATCTTTTGGAAGAACTGAAAGATGGTGAAGCCGAAGGAGATCAGCGAGAGCGACGTGCGGATCACCGACATCAGCGTGCGGTCGGCGCTCATGCGTGTGCGCTGGAACGACATGCCCGTGCGGCGCATCGACATGTCCGTTCGGTCAGTGGACAGGTCCGTGCGGTGCGTCGAGAGGTCGGTTCGGTACTCCGACAATGAGGTGCGATGTTCCGACAGACCCGTGCGGTGGTTGGAAAGGCCGGTCCGGTAGGCAGAATATTTGGTGGATGCCAGTTCGGATGTTTCGTCGACTTTCGGAATCGGCGGTACCGGCGTTACGGGGAGCCGATCCGGCCTGACGAGTTTCTGCTTGTCTGTCTTGCTTGGCATGTCCGTTCACAATCCAGTTTGCGCCTGATGGGTTTGTCCCATCAGAACAGAAGACTCTTCAGATGAGCCAGGATGACGTCCGCGGGAAACAGCAGCACCCCAACCGGTAAGAAAGGCAGCAGAAGCGCCACGGCGAGCGTCATCAGATCCTTGAGATCGACAGGCACGAAGCGCATCGCCTGTACATTCGACGCTACCTGCGAAAGGTCTGCCACGGCCGAAAAATCAGGCTTGTCGAGCGCGTTCCGCGCCGTGTCGATGGTGCTGTCCAACCATCGGCGCTCGAACTCGCCGCCGACACGGCCGGCAAGTGCACCATAGGCAAAGATGCCGCGACGCCTTTCATTCATCAGTGTCGAGGTGAAGACGAACAGCGGCGCGACGAAAATTGCCATCGAGGCGGCCAGCAACCCGGCATTCACATAGGCATACGTGCCGGGCAGTGCGCCACCCTCCAGCACCACCTTGGCGGAATGGCCGGCAAGGATGGTGGCGAAGGCGAGTGCGACGAGGGCGAAGGCTCGTGTCGAATGGCCGAGGAAGCCAAGTCCGGCGGCATGGTCCGGGTGCGCCGCCATGAGCCGCAGCGGCAGTTTCGAGATCAGCCAGAGCAGGCGGACCCACAGCAGGAGCCGCCAGAGCCAGCCGAGGCTCAGCACCAGCAAAATCGGCAGGCTGACCAGGATCATCCACCAGCCGGCTGGCGAACGGTTTGGCACAAGCCCATCGGATTGGGTCCAGGCAGGCATCTCGGCAACCACAAGCGTCACGATTTCGGAGATAATGAAGGCAAGGGTGAGAATAACGACTGCGATCTCGGCAATCCGAGAGCTGAGCAGACGCCGCGTGGATCGGATAGCGGCGGCAAACCGTCCGCGGTCGTCGTCCCGCACGATCCCGCTCTCGGCGAAATGGGAGACTACGGCGTTCAGGTGGGGGGCACAGGCTGCCTCGGCGAGGATGAGCAGCGGCGCAGCGAAGAGATGGCGTGCATGCGCACCGGCATCCCGCAACAGCGAAGCTGTATCGCTCATATCCCCCAGCATCACGCCTTGCAGGATGGTCAGCACGACCAGCGGAACCCAGCCGACCAGTACGACCAGCAATGCCCGGCGGCGGATGTTGAGACTGTCTGGCGTGATCAGACCGAGTCGTCGCTGCATGGTATGCGGCGGCGCATGTTCGAATAACGCGTCAGCGCTAGCACCGATCGTAGCGTCACCTGGAGCTTCGAAATCGGTTGTGGCCGGCACAGGATCAATCCCTTGCATTTTCATGACGCAGGACCTGAACGTGAACGTGCGAGCCGCGAGAACAGGCCGCGCAACAACAAGTAGGGCACGAGCGCAAGGGCGAGCGTGATGATCACCATCTCGCCGGGATAGAACGTTTTCAGCACGGTGAACTGGTAGATGCCGTCCATGACGAGCCCGAGAAGCAAGATGCGCCCCGTCGAGATAACAGCTTCTTTCAACAGATCGGTTCGGTCGCCTGAACCCGAAAGCAGCCGCGTCATGTAGGGTTCTCGGCCAAGCCGTGCATCCTTCGCGCCATCATGGAAAGCGGCGATCGCCGCCATAATTGGCTGAAGAACAAACCGGAAGGACATCGGCCCACCGGGTCTGTCGAATATGTCCTGCCATAGCCGTTGCTGTACCTCGCCCGAGAGCCCATACAGAATGAGGCCGAGTGCGATGAGGATAGCAATTGCCGTGATCGCGATGCGCGCCACCAGGACCTGGGATTTGGAGGGTGCTTCGGCCATCACGTCGTCCCCCTCACTCTTTCATTCTGACCACACATCGAAAACCGACATGGCTCATTGAGGTGTCGACGGGTTGCGCGTGGCGTGCGGCGGGGCGGTAGCGGCGGCAGTAGTTGGGCGCGCATAGGTGCGAGCCGCCCTTGACCACCCGCCTGGGGATGAGGATTGCCGGCTGACGCTCGTCGAGGCTCGCCGCCTCGCTGCCGCCGCGCGGGTTCTGCGGAATGCAGCACGACTTGGCAGGCTCGGCCGTGTGCCTGCCGGACCACCAGTCGGTGGTCCACTCCCACACATTGCCGATCATGTCGTGAAGGCCGTAACCGTTGGCCGGAAAGGTTCCCACCGGAGAGGTGCGTTCGAAGCCGTCGTCGAGCAGGTTCTGATGCGGAAACTCGCCCTGCCAGGTGTTGGCCATCTGCCGGCCACCGGGTGCGAATTCGTTGCCCCAGGCATATTCGGCGTCCTCGACGCCGCCCCAGGCCGCATGTTCCCACTCAGCCTCGGTCGGCAGGTCCTTGCCCGCCCACCGGGCATAGGCGAGCGCGTC
>NZ_JAOWPT010000005.1 GCF_025753855.1 Mesorhizobium sp. ZC-5 | reverse complement strand
ACATCACGGTCGATGTCGAACTGATCGTGCCGATCGCCATGGAAGAGAAGCTGCGCTTCGCCATCCGTGAAGGCGGCCGTACCGTCGGCGCCGGCATCGTCGCAAGCATCAAAGAGTAATAAGAACCAACCGATCTGTCGCGGGCGCGAAAAAGCCCGCGCCGCGCCAGAACAAGGAAGTGACGCATGAACGGCCAAAATATCCGCATCCGCCTGAAGGCGTTTGACCACCGGGTGCTCGACGCCTCGACGCGCGAAATCGTGTCGACCGCCAAGCGCACCGGCGCCAACGTCCGCGGCCCGATTCCGCTGCCGACCCGGATCGAGAAGTTCACCGTGAACCGCTCGCCGCACATCGACAAGAAGAGCCGCGAGCAGTTCGAAATGCGCACGCACAAGCGTCTGCTCGACATCGTCGATCCGACCCCGCAGACGGTCGATGCTTTGATGAAGCTCGATCTTGCCGCCGGCGTCGACGTCGAAATCAAGCTCTGAGAGCTGGGAACATGAGCCGGGCGGGCCAGTCCCAAACGGCTCCTCTGAAGGAAAACGAACCGATGCGTTCAGGTGTTATCGCAAAGAAGCTGGGGATGACGCGCGTCTACAACGACGCCGGCGAACACGTCCCCGTGACCGTTCTCCAGATGGAGAACTGCCAGGTTGTGGCGCAGCGTACCCAGGAGAAGAATGGCTACACCGCCGTTCAGCTGGGCGTTGGCCTTGCCAAGGTGAAGAATACGTCGAAGGCGCTGCGCGGCCATTTCGCGACTGCCTCCGTCGAGCCGAAAGCCAAGGTCGCGGAGTTCCGCGTGTCGCCCGACAATCTTCTGGATGTCGGCGCCGAGATCACGGTCGAGCACTTCGTTGCCGGCCAGAAGGTGGACGTGACCGGCACGACGATCGGCAAGGGCTTCCAGGGCGTCATCAAGCGTCACCACTTCGGTGGCGGCCGCGCGACCCACGGTAACTCGGTCTCGCACCGCACGCACGGCTCGACCGGCCAGCGCCAGGATCCTGGCAAGGTGTTCAAGGGCAAGAAGATGGCCGGCCACATGGGCGACACCCGCGTCACCACGCAGAACGTCGAAGTGGTCTCGACCGATACCGATCGTGGCCTGATCCTGATCCGCGGTGCGGTTCCAGGTTCGAAGGGCGCCTGGATCCTGGTGCGCGACGCCGCCAAGGTGGCGCTGCCGGACAACGCTCCGAAGCCGGGTGCGATCCGCGCCGCGCAGAAGAATGAAGCCGCTCCGGCAAATGAAGGGGCAGAATAATGGACCTCAAGATTACCACGCTCGCGGGCGAAGACGCCGGCAAGGTGAAGCTCTCCCAGGAGATATTCGGCCTCGACCCGCGCGAAGACATTCTGCAGCGCGTCGTGCGCTGGCAGCTTGCCAAGAAGCAGCAGGGCACGCACAAGGCCAAGGGCCGCGCCGAAATCGCGCGCACCGGCGCCAAGATGTACAAGCAGAAGGGTACGGGCCGCGCCCGTCACCATTCGGCACGCGCTCCGCAGTTCCGCGGCGGCGGCAAGGCCCACGGCCCGGTCGTGCGCAGCCATGAGCACGACCTTCCCAAGAAGGTCCGCGCGCTCGGCCTGAAGCATGCACTGTCAGCCAAGGCCAAGTCGTCCAGCCTGATCATCATCGACGATCTGAAGCTGACGGAAGCCAAGACGAAGGCGCTGATCGCCAATTTCGCGACGCTAGGCCTCTCCAACGCACTGCTGATCGGCGGCGCCGAGCTCGACGTGAATTTCAAGCGGGCCGCCACCAACATCCCGAACATCGACGTGCTGCCGATCCAGGGCATCAACGTCTACGACATTCTGCGCCGCGGCACGCTGGTCCTTTCGAAGGCCGCCGTCGAGGCTCTCGAGGAGCGCTTCAAATGACGGATCTTCGCCACTACGACGTGATCGTCAGCCCGGCCATCACCGAAAAGTCGACCATGGCTTCCGAACAGAACCAGGTCGTGTTCAACGTCGCCAAGAAGGCGACGAAGCCGGAGATCAAGGCTGCCATCGAAGCGCTGTTCGGCGTGAAGGTGACGGCGGTGAACACACTCGTTCGCAAGGGCAAGGTGAAGCGGTTCCGCGGCACCATCGGCCGCCAGGGCGACGTGAAGAAAGCGGTTGTGACGCTGGCCGACGGCCAGTCGATCGACGTCGCTACGGGCCTCTGAGACAGGGCGCGAGGAAAGCACAATGGCACTCAAGAAATACAACCCCGTAACGCCGAGCACGCGCCAACTGGTGCTGGTCGACCGTTCGGCCCTGTACAAGGGCAAGCCGGTCAAGGGCTTGACGGAAGGCCTGACAAAGTCGGGTGGCCGCAACAACTACGGCCGCATCACGGCCCGCTTCATCGGCGGCGGTCACAAGCGCTCCTACCGCATCATCGACTTCAAGCGCCGCAAGTTCGACGTGTCGGCGACCGTGGAGCGCATCGAATACGATCCGAACCGGACCGCCTTCATCGCGTTGCTCAAATATGATGACGGCGAACTGTCCTACATCCTGGCGCCGCAGCGTCTGGCCCCGGGCGACAAGGTGATCGCCGGCGAGAACGTCGACGTGAAGCCGGGCAACGCGATGCCGCTGCAGGCGATGCCGGTCGGCACGATCATCCACAATGTCGAGCTTAAGCCCGGCAAGGGTGGCCAGATCGCCCGTTCGGCTGGCGGATACGCTCAGCTCGTCGGCCGCGACCAGGGCATGGCGATCCTGCGCCTCAATTCGGGTGAGCAGCGCGTCGTCAGCGGTCTCTGCATCGCCACCGTCGGCGCGGTCTCCAACCCGGACCACGGCAACATCAATCTCGGCAAGGCCGGCCGTAAGGTCTGGCTGGGCAAGCGCCCGCACAATCGCGGCGTCACCATGAACCCGGTCGACCACCCGCATGGCGGTGGTGAAGGCCGTACCTCCGGTGGCCGCAATCCGGTTAGCCCCTGGGGCAAGCCGACCAAGGGCAAGAAGACCCGGTCCAACAAGGCGACCGACAAGTTCATCCTGCGCTCGCGCCATCAGCGCAAGAGCTAAGAGAGGTAGTCAGACGTGACCCGTTCAGTTTGGAAAGGCCCGTTCATCGACGGCTTCCTGCTCAAGAAGGCAGACAAGGTTCGTGAAGGTGGGCGTAACGAGGTGATCAAGATGTGGAGCCGCCGCTCCACCATCCTGCCGCAGTTCGTCGGCCTCACCTTCGGTGTGTACAACGGCCAGAAGCATATCCCCGTTTCCGTGAACGAGGACATGGTCGGCCACAAGTTCGGTGAATTCGCTCCGACCCGGACCTATTACGGTCACGGCGCGGACAAGAAGGCGAAGAGGAAGTAACGATGGGCAAGGCCAAAGCTCCGCGCAGGCTTGCTGACAACGAGGCACGGGCGGTTCTCCGCACGATTCGCGTCAGCCCGCAGAAGCTGAACCTGGTTGCCGCGCTCATCCGCGGCAAGAAGGTGGCGACTGCGCTCGCCGACCTGGAATTCTCGCGCAAGCGCATTGCCGGCACCGTCCGCAAGACGCTGGAATCGGCAATCGCCAACGCGGAAAACAATCACGACCTCGACGTCGACGCTCTCGTCGTCGCCGAAGCCTTTGTCGGCAAGTCGATCGTCATGAAGCGCTTCCACGCTCGTGGCCGCGGCCGCGCCAGCCGGATCGAGAAGCCGTTCGCGAACCTGACGATTGTCGTTCGCGAGATCGAAGAGAAAGTGGAGGCTGCATAATGGGCCAGAAAGTCAATCCGATCGGCCTGCGTCTCGGCATCAACCGGACTTGGGATTCGCGTTGGTACGCGAACACCGGCGAGTACGGCAAGCTGCTGCACGAGGACATCAAGATCCGCAAATACCTGCAGAGCGAACTCAAGCAGGCTGCGGTGTCGAAGGTTGTCATCGAGCGTCCGCACAAGAAGTGCCGCGTCACCATCCATGCCGCCCGTCCTGGCCTGATCATCGGCAAGAAGGGCGCCGACATCGAAAAGCTTCGCAAGAAGCTGATGGAGATGACCAAGTCCGAGACGCACCTCAACATCGTCGAAGTGCGCAAGCCGGAAATCGACGCGACCCTGGTTGCCCAGTCGATCGCCCAGCAGCTCGAGCGCCGCGTGGCTTTCCGCCGTGCGATGAAGCGCGCCGTGCAGTCGGCCATGCGTCTCGGCGCCGAGGGCATCCGCATCAATTGCGCGGGCCGTCTCGGCGGCGCCGAAATCGCGCGCATGGAATGGTACCGTGAAGGCCGCGTGCCGCTGCATACGCTGCGTGCCGACGTCGACTACGGCACCGCCGAAGCGCAGACCGCGTACGGCATCTGCGGCGTCAAGGTCTGGGTGTTCAAGGGCGAGATCCTCGAGCACGACCCGATGGCCTCGGAACGCCGCGCCACGGAAGGCGATCACTCGCATGGTGGCGGCGAGCGTGAACGCGGCCGTCGCCGCGAGAACGCCTGAGCGCATTGAAGATTTGGAGTAGACAAGATGCTGCAGCCAAAGCGCACAAAGTTCCGCAAGCAGTTCAAGGGCCGTATCCACGGCGTCGCCAAGGGCGGCACCAACCTGGATTTCGGCGGCTTCGGACTGAAGGCCATGGAACCGAACCGCGTCACCGCGCGTGAGATCGAGGCGGCCCGCCGCGCGATCACCCGCGAGATGAAGCGCGCCGGCCGTGTGTGGATCCGTATTTTCCCGGACGTTCCGGTGACCTCCAAGCCGACCGAAGTCCGCATGGGCAAGGGCAAGGGCGCGGTGGATTTCTGGGCCTGCCGGGTCAAGCCGGGCCGGGTGATGTTCGAGATCGACGGCGTCTCCGAGGAGATAGCGCGTGAAGCGCTGCGCCTGGGCGCCGCCAAGCTCTCGGTCAAGACGCGCTTCATCCAGCGCATCGCAGAATAAGGAAGGTCGAGAGCCATGAAAGCCTCGGACGTACGGACAAAGAGCCCGGACCAGCTGAACGACGAACTGGCCAGCCTGAAGAAGGAGCAGTTCAACCTGCGCTTCCAGAAGGCGACCGGCCAGCTCGAGAAGACCGCTCGCGTGAAGGAGGTCCGCAGGGACATCGCGCGCATCAAGACGATCGCCGCCGAAAAATCGGCCGGCAAGAAGTAAGGACACGAACATGCCAAAGCGCATCCTGCAGGGCACCGTCGTCAGCGACAAGAACGAGAAGACGGTTGTCGTCAAGGTCGAACGGCGCTTCACGCATCCCGTGATGAAGAAGACCGTGCGCATGACGAAGAAGTACAAGGCGCACGACGAGAACAATGCCTGCAAGGTGGGCGATCAGGTGTTTATCCAGGAATCGAAGCCGATCTCCAAGGACAAGCGCTGGATCGTCGTGACCGAAGCGCAGGCACAATAACGAATTTGGATTGACCGGGGAGGGCGCAGCGCCCGTCCCGATAGAAAAGAAGAAGGCGGCCAGTCATGATTCAGATGCAAACAAACCTCGACGTCGCGGATAATTCCGGCGCCCGTCGTGTCATGTGCATCAAGGTGCTGGGCGGTTCGAAGCGGAAATACGCCTCGGTCGGCGACATCATCGTGGTGTCGATCAAGGAAGCCATTCCGCGCGGCCGCGTCAAGAAGGGCGATGTGATGAAGGCGGTCGTGGTTCGCACGGCCAAGGACATCCGCCGCCCGGACGGCAGCGTGATCCGTTTCGACAAGAACGCAGCCGTTCTCGTCGACAACAAGAAAGAGCCTATCGGCACGCGTATCTTTGGACCGGTTCCGCGCGAACTCCGCGCCAAGAACCACATGAAGATCATCTCGCTCGCGCCTGAAGTGCTGTAAGGAGCCGGAAAAATGCAGAAGATCCGTAAAGGCGACAAGGTCGTCGTTCTGGCCGGCAAGGACAAGGGCCGCACGGGCGAAGTGCTCAGCGTCGCGCCGAAGGACGACAAGGCTGTCGTTCGCGGCGTCAACATGATCCGCCGCCACCAGAAGCAATCCCAGTCCCAGGAGGGCGGGATCATTACCAAGGAAGCGCCGATTCACCTGTCGAACATCGCGCTGGCCGACCCCAAGGATGGCAAGCCGACCCGCGTCGGTTTCCAGGTCCAGAAGGACGGCAAGAAAGTGCGCGTTGCGAAGCGCTCGGGAGAAGTCATCAATGGCTAAGGCACAAAACCAGCCTCGCTTGAAGAAGCAGTACAACGAGCAGATCCGCAAGGCGCTACTCGAGCAGTTCAAGTACGAGAACGAGATGCAGGTTCCGCGTCTCGACAAGATCGTCATCAACATGGGTGTCGGCGAAGCCACGGCGGATTCCAAGAAGCCGTCGGTCGCCGCCGAGGACCTGACGATGATCGCCGGCCAGAAGGCTGTCGTGACCAAGGCCCGCAACTCGATCGCCGGCTTCAAGGTTCGCGAGAACATGCCGATCGGCACCAAGGTGACGCTCCGCAAGGAGCGCATGTACGAGTTCCTGGACCGCCTGGTCACGATCGCGCTGCCGCGCGTCCGCGACTTCCGCGGCCTGAACCCGAAGAGCTTCGATGGCCGTGGCAACTTTGCTATGGGCATCAAGGAACACATCGTGTTTCCCGAGATCAACTACGACAAGGTCGACCAGATCTGGGGAATGGACATCATCGTTTGTACGACCGCCAAGACGGACGACGAAGCCCGGGCATTGCTCAAGGCCTTCAACTTCCCCTTCCGGCAGTAACGGCAGCGAGAAAAGGAAAAATCTGAAATGGCCAAGACCAGCTCAGTCGAGAAGAACAACAGGCGCCGCAAGCTCACGGACCAGTACGCTGCCAAGCGTAAGGCCCTGAAGGCGATCGTCATGGACCAGAAGCTGCCGATCGAGGAGCGCTTCCGCGCCCAGCTCAAGCTTGCTGCCCTGCCGCGCAATTCGGCCAAGACCCGCATCCGCAACCGCTGCGAAGTAACCGGCCGTCCGCGCGCCTATTACCGCAAGCTGAAGGTGTCCCGTATCGCGCTTCGCGATCTCGGGAATACGGGTGCGATCCCCGGCCTCGTCAAGTCCAGCTGGTAAGGAGGACGAACAATGTCATTGAGTGATCCTCTCGGCGATATGCTGACCCGCATCCGCAACGCCTATGGCCGCAAGAAGACCAAGGTCTCGACGCCGGCCTCGCGTTTGCGCGCCCGTGTTCTCGACGTGCTGAAGTCGGAAGGCTATATCCGCGACTACAGCCAGACCGACTTCGACAACGGCAAGTCGGAAATCGAGATCGAGCTGAAGTACTACGAAGGCCAGCCGGTGATCCGCGAGATCGCCCGCGTCTCGAAGCCGGGCCGTCGCGTCTATGTTTCGGTCAAGTCGATCCCGTCGGTCGCCAACGGCCTGGGCATCTCGATCCTTTCGACCCCGAAGGGCGTGATGGCCGACCATGAAGCGCGCGAACAGAATGTCGGCGGCGAAATCCTCTGCCAGATCTTCTGATCGGGCCGACTGAAAAAAGAACAGGAACGAGGACAAGAAAATGTCTCGTATTGGCAAGAAACCCGTTCAGCTGCCGCAAGGCGTGACCGCGACCGTCGACGGCCAGACCGTCTCGGCGAAGGGTCCGAAGGGCGAGCTGAAGTTCGTGGTCAACGACGAAGTGCTGGTCAAGATGGAGAATGGCGAGATTGCCGTTCAGCCGAAGGACCAGACAAAGGTGGCGCGCTCCAAGTGGGGCATGTCGCGCACGCAGATCGTCAACATCCTGCAGGGTGTGAAGGACGGCTTCGAGAAGAAGCTCGAGATCACCGGCGTCGGCTATCGCGCCGCCATGCAGGGCAAGAACCTGCAGCTGGCGCTTGGCTTCAGCCACGAGGTCGTCTACCAGACGCCGGAAGGCATCACGATCAGCGTCGGCAAGCCGACCGAGATCACGGTCAGCGGCATCGACAAGCAGCAGGTCGGCCAGGTTGCCGCGGAAATCCGCGAGTACCGTCCGCCGGAGCCTTACAAGGGCAAGGGCGTGCGCTATGCGGGCGAGAAGATCGTCCGCAAGGAAGGCAAGAAGAAGTAAGACCACAACGCCGCGGGGCGCGGTCGCGGGAGGCATTCCAGCCTACCGCATATGGCCGGCCCCGTTTTCTGAAGGCAAGGAACGAATACTATGGCATCCCCGAAAGAGACCACCCAGCGCCGCGCCCAGCGTGTTCGCCGCCAGCTCAAGAAAGTGTCCGGCGATCGTCCGCGCCTGTCGGTGCATCGCTCGTCGAAGCATATCTATGCGCAGATCATCGACGATTCGAACGGCCACACCGTTGCCGCCGCTTCGACCCTCGAGAAGGATCTCAAGGGCTCGCTGAAGACCGGCGCCGATTCCGCCGCCGCCGCCGCCGTCGGCAAGCTGCTTGCCGAGCGCGCCTCGAAGGCCGGCATCAAGAACGTCGTCTTCGATCGCGGCCCGTACATTTACCACGGCCGCGTCAAGGCGCTGGCCGAAGCCGCCCGCGAAGGCGGCCTGAGCTTCTAGCAACCGGTCCGGTGACCCAAAGGGCGCCGGATCATCATCAACCCCGTGCTTCCGGAAAAGAATAAGGAACAGGATAATGGCACAAGAACGTAGGGACGACCGCCGCGGCGGCCGTGACCGTGAAGAGCGCGACAGCGAATTCGTCGACAAGCTCGTCCACATCAACCGCGTCGCCAAGGTCGTCAAGGGCGGCCGGCGGTTCGGTTTTGCCGCACTCGTCGTCGTTGGCGACCAGAAGGGCCGCGTCGGCTTTGGTCACGGCAAGGCGCGCGAAGTGCCGGAGGCGATCCGCAAGGCGACTGAGTCGGCCAAGCGCGATCTGATCTTCGTGCCGCTGCGCTCGGGCCGTACGCTGCATCACGACGTCGAAGGCCGCTGGGGCGCTGGCCGCGTCCTGCTGCGCGCCGCCAAGCCGGGTACCGGCATCATCGCCGGTGGTCCGATGCGCGCTGTCTTCGAGACGCTCGGCATGCACGACGTCGTCGCCAAGTCGATGGGCTCGTCGAACCCGTACAACATGGTTCGCGCCACTTTCGACGCGTTGAAGAGCCAGCTGCATCCGAAGGATGTGGCAGCGCAGCGCGGCATCAAGTACTCGACGCTCCAGGCACGCCGCGGCACCGCCGTCGCTGCCGAAGAATAGTCGCAAGGACCAAGGATTACCGCCATGGCCAAGAAAGCAACCAAGACGATTACCGTCGAGCAGATCGGCAGCCCGATCCGCCGGCCGAAGGAGCAGCGCGCGACGCTGGTCGGTCTCGGCCTCAACAAGATGCATCGCAAGCGCACCCTCGAAGATACGCCTTCGGTGCGCGGCATGATCGCCGCCGTTCAGCACCTCGTCCGCGTCGTGGACGAGGCCTGAGCCAGAGCGCAGGAGAACAGTCATGAAACTCAATGATCTGCGTGACAACGAAGGCGCGACGCATTCCAAGAAGCGCCTCGGCCGCGGCATCGGCTCCGGCTCCGGCAAGACCGCGGGCCGCGGCGTGAAGGGTCAGAAGGCCCGTTCCGGCGTCGCCATCAACGGCTTCGAAGGTGGCCAGATGCCGCTTTACCGGCGTCTGCCGAAGCGCGGCTTCAAGAACATCTTCGCCAAGGACTTCAACACGGTTTCGCTGGCGCGCGTTCAGGCCGCCGTCGATGCCAAGAAGCTCGACGCCAAGGAGACCGTGACGGTCGAATCGCTGATCAAGGCTGGCGTTCTGCGCCGCGCCAAGGACGGCGTGCGCCTGCTCGGCGACGGCGAACTGAAGGCGAAGCTGGCATTCGACATCGCCGGCGCGTCCAAGACCGCGATCGAAAAGGTCGAAAAGGCCGGGGGATCGGTGAAACTGCCGGAACAGGCAGCCGCCGAGTAACGGGTCTTTGATCGGGCGGCGGCGAGGGGATCGCCGCCGCTTGCATCTTTGACGGGCGAAGCCTATCTCGTGGCTTCCTGATACGCGCTTCCCGCCTGGGAGTCCGCAGCGCGATCGAGCGGAGAGTTTGCATGGCATCGGCTGCTGAACAACTTGCTTCCAATCTGAATTTTGCGGCTTTCGCCAAGGCGGAAGACCTCAAGAAACGCATCTGGTTCACGCTCGGCGCCTTGCTCGTCTACCGCCTCGGCACCTACATCCCGCTGCCCGGCATCAATCCGGAGGCGTTTGCGCAGGCATTCACCCAGCAGAGCAGCGGCGTGCTCGGCATGTTCAACATGTTTTCGGGCGGTGCCGTCGAGCGTATGGCGATCTTCGCGCTCGGCATCATGCCTTACATCTCCGCATCCATCATCATGCAGCTGATGACGTCGGTCGTTCCGTCGCTCGAAGCGCTGAAGAAGGAAGGCGAACAGGGCCGCAAGGTCATCAACCAGTATACCCGCTACGGCACCGTGCTCCTGGCGCTGGTGCAGGCCTACGGGATTTCCGCCGGCCTCGAGAGCGGTAATAACATCGTGACCGATCCGGGCTGGTTCTTCCGTACATCGGCGGTGATCACCCTGGTCGGCGGCACCATGTTCCTGATGTGGCTGGGTGAGCAGATCACCGCGCGCGGCATCGGCAACGGTATTTCGCTGATCATCTTCGCCGGCATCGTCGCGGGCCTGCCTTCGGCGCTCAGCGGCACGCTCGAACTCGGCCGCACCGGCGCGCTGTCGACGGGCCTCATTCTGGCGATCATCGTTCTCGCGGTCGTCGTGATCGCGCTGATCGTGTTCTTCGAGCGCGCCCAGCGCCGATTGCTCATCCAGTATCCGAAGCGCCAGGTCGGCAACCGCATGTTCCAGGGCGACACCTCGCACCTGCCGCTGAAGCTCAACACGGCCGGCGTCATTCCGCCGATCTTCGCCTCGTCGCTGCTTCTGCTGCCGGCGACGCTGGCGGGCTTCTCCGACCAGACGACGCTGCCGGGCTGGGCGTCCGGCATCATCGCGGCACTCGGCCACGGCCAGCCGCTCTACATGCTGGCTTATGCCGGCATGATCGTCTTCTTCGCCTTCTTCTACACGGCGATCGTCTTCAACCCGAAAGACACCGCAGACCAGCTGAAGAAGCATTCCGGCTTCATCCCGGGCTACCGTCCCGGCGAGCGCACCGCCGAATACATCGACTACGTGCTGACCCGCATCACGGTGGTCGGCGCGATCTATCTGGTTCTCGTCTGCATGTTGCCCGAATTTCTAATATCGGCGACCGGCGTTCCGTTCTATCTGGGTGGCACATCGCTGCTGATCGTGGTGAGCGTCACGCTCGACACGGTTGCGCAGATCCAGGGTCACCTGATTGCCCACCAGTATGAGGGGCTTATCAAGAAGTCGAAGCTCCGGGGGGGCAAGAGGGGAAGATGAGGCTGATTTTGCTTGGGCCGCCGGGGGCGGGCAAGGGGACGCAAGCACAGAGACTGGTAGAAAAGTACGGCATACCTCAGCTCTCCACTGGCGACATGCTGCGCGCTGCCGTTGCGGCTAAAACCCCGATCGGTCTCAAGGCCAAGGCGGTGATGGATGCCGGCGAGCTCGTCTCGGACGAGATCGTCAATGCGATCGTTGCCGAACGCATCGACCAGAAGGACTGCGCGAAGGGTTTCATCCTGGACGGCTATCCGCGCACGCTGGTGCAGGCCGATTCGGTGGGCAAGATGCTCGATGAGCGTGACCTCGCGCTCGACGTGGTCATCGAACTGGTGGTTGACGACAAGGTGCTGGTCGGCCGCATCGCCAAGCGGGCGGAAGAAACCAGGGCCGCCGGCAAACCGGTGCGCAAGGATGACGATCCCGCGGTGTTTCCGGAGCGCTTGCGCGAGTATTACAAGAAGACGGCGCCGCTGATCGGCTATTATTATGCCAAGGGACTGCTCAAGGGCGTCGACGGCATGGCCGACATGGATACGGTGACTGCCGAAATCGAAGCGCTGCTTGAAAAGAGCAGTCATAGAAAATAGATAAGGCCAGTTGACTGTTTCGGTCCGCTGGACTATAGCGGCCCGTCTCCCATTCAGGCATATGGCTGGCTGGTCCGCGAGGGCATTGCCGCCGCTTTGACAAGAGAACCCCGCAAGGGCCGGCCTCCACCGGACGCGGGTCAACAACAATCACCGGCTAGACCGGTCCACATGGAGAAGAAGATGGCTCGTATAGCCGGCGTCAATATTCCTACCAACAAGCGCGTCATCATCGCGCTGCAGTACATTCACGGCATCGGCGCGAAGTTCGCGTCCGAGATCGTCGAGAAGGTCGGCATCCCGGCAGAGCGCCGCGTCAACCAGCTGACCGACGCCGAAGTCCTGCAGATCCGCGAGACCATCGACCGCGACTATCAGGTCGAAGGCGACCTGCGCCGCGAAGTCTCGATGAACATCAAGCGCCTGATGGACCTCGGCTGCTACCGCGGCCTGCGCCATCGTCGCTCGCTGCCGGTTCGTGGCCAGCGCACGCATACGAATGCGCGCACCCGCAAGGGTCCGGCCAAGGCGATCGCCGGCAAGAAGAAGTAATTTGAGGGAGTAGGGGAGTAAGGGAATAGGCGAGTAGGGACGACGGGTCTGACCCATTCCCATACTCCCTTATTCCCCTACTCCCCTAGTCCTGGTGTAGCCGCTGGCATTACGGCGGTGTAGAGATCAACTGGAAGGACTACCATGGCCAAGGAAGCCGGTCGTGTTCGCCGCCGCGAACGCAAAAACATCTCGTCGGGCGTTGCCCACGTCAACTCGACCTTCAACAACACGATGATCACCATCACCGACGCGCAGGGCAATTCGATCGCCTGGTCGTCGGCCGGTGCACAGGGCTTCAAGGGCTCGCGCAAGTCGACCCCGTTCGCCGCGCAGATGGCCGCCGAAGACGTCGCCAAGAAGGCGCAGGAACACGGCATGCGCATGCTCGAGGTCGAGGTTTGCGGTCCGGGTTCGGGCCGTGAGTCGGCCCTTCGCGCGCTGCAGGCCGCGGGCTTCACCATCACGTCGATCCGCGATGTGACGCCGATCCCGCACAATGGCTGCCGTCCGCGCAAGAAGCGCCGCGTCTAGGACTTAGAAATTCACCACTGCATGGGCGCCACGGCGCTTCTCTGCGGTTTTCCAGATCACCTGTCACGATTGGATAGTGGCAGGGAACCGGAAGGAAGAACGAATGATCCAGAAAAATTGGCAAGAACTGATCAAGCCGAACAAGATCGAGTTTTCTTCGAAGAAGAAGACCCTCACCACGCTCGTCGCTGAGCCGCTGGAGCGGGGTTTCGGCCTGACGCTCGGCAACGCGCTGCGCCGCGTGCTTTTGTCGTCGCTGCGCGGCGCCGCGGTGACCGCGGTGCAGATCGACGGCGTGCTGCATGAATTCTCCTCGATCGCCGGCGTGCGCGAAGACGTCACCGACATCGTGCTCAACATCAAGGAAATCGCCATCAAGATGGAAGGCGACGGCCCCAAGCGCATGGTCGTGCGCAAGCAGGGTCCGGGCGCCGTCACGGCCGGCGACATCCAGACGGTCGGCGACGTCGAGATCCTCAATCCCGACCACGTGATCTGCACGCTCGACGAGGGCGCCGAGATACGTATGGAGTTCACTGTCGACACCGGCAAGGGTTACGTGCCGGCTGACCGCAACCGCGCCGAAGACGCGCCGATCGGCCTGATCCCGGTCGACTCGCTGTATTCGCCGGTCAAGAAGGTCTCCTACAAGGTCGAAAACACCCGCGAGGGCCAGGTTCTCGACTATGACAAGCTGACCATGACGATCGAGACCGACGGTTCGATCTCGGGCGAGGACGCCGTGGCGTTCGCAGCCCGCATCCTGCAGGACCAGCTCGGCCTGTTCGTCAATTTCGACGAGCCGCAGAAGGCCGTGGCCGAAGAGCAGGTCACCGAATTGGCGTTCAACCCGGCGCTGCTCAAGAAGGTCGACGAGCTCGAGCTTTCGGTGCGTTCGGCCAACTGCCTGAAGAACGACAACATCGTCTATATCGGCGACCTGATCCAAAAGACCGAGGCGGAGATGCTGCGCACCCCGAACTTCGGCCGCAAGTCGCTGAACGAGATCAAGGAAGTGCTCGCCGCCATGGGCCTGCATCTCGGCATGGAAGTGCCGGATTGGCCGCCGGAGAACATCGAAGATCTCGCCAAGCGTTACGAAGACCAGTATTGAGCATGTTCTTGACCGAACGCCGGTAAGGAACCGGCGGCCGGCGAGGCAGGCTCCTGAAAGAACCGAGGCGTAAGCCTCAGAACCAGGATTGAAGGAGAAAAGCCATGCGCCATGGATTTACCGGCCGCCGGCTTGGCCGCAGCGTTAGCCACCGCAAGGCTCTTTTTGCGAACCTCTCGGGTTCGCTGATCGAGCACGAGCAGATCGTCACCACCTTGCAGAAGGCGAAGGACCTGCGTCCGATCGTCGAGAAGCTCGTCACGCTGGGCAAGCGCGGCGATCTGCATGCCCGCCGCCAGGCGATCGCGCAGATCCGCAATGAGGCCCTGGTGAAGCGCCTGTTCGACACGATCGCGCCGCGCTATGCCTCGCGCAACGGCGGCTATCTGCGCATCATGAAGGCGGGCTTCCGCCACGGCGACAACGCCGCGATGGCCGTCATCGAGTTCGTCGATCGCGACACCTCGGCCAAGGGTGCCGGTGACCGCGCCCGCCTTGAAGCCGAAGGCGTCAACGAGGAAGCCGAAGCGGCATAAGCGTCGTTTCGTTTTTCTTGAAAGACTTGAAGGGGCCGCAAGGCCCCTTTTGCTTTTCATGCCCGGGCCTTACATCCGCTGGATAAACCGGTTGAAGAGACCCATGAACCGATCGCCGCTGAACTTGTTGCTGTTCCTCGTCCTGGCGATCCTCCTGGTGAGCAGCGCTGGGGCGCAGAACGGAACGGGTGAAACGATGCTTCTTCAAGCCGCCGGTAACGGCGATGCTGCCAAGGTTGGCGAACTTCTGGCTGCCCAGACGCCAATCGACAGCCGTGACGGCGAGGGAAGAACGCCGCTGCTCCTGGCAACTCGCGGAAATCATGTCGAGGTCGCCCGACTGCTGATTGAGGCTGGCGCCGACGTGAATGCCAAGGACAGCATAAGCGATACGCCGTTCCTCTACGCCGGCGCCGAAGGGCGTGACGAGATCCTCAAGCTGATCCTCGCGACCGGCAAGGCCAACCTGAAGGACACCAACCGCTACGGCGGCACCGCGCTGATACCGGCGGCCGACAAGGGGCACCCAAGCACCATCCGCATTCTGCTCGGCACGGACATCGACATCGATCACATCAACAATCTCGGCTGGACGGCCTTGCTCGAAGCTGTGATCCTGGGCAACGGCGGCCCCGTCTATCAGGAAATCGTCGGGCTGCTTGTCGATGCCGGCGCGCAGAACATCGCGGATCGTGACGGGAAGACGCCGCTCGAGCACGCCCGCGAACGCGGCTTTGCCGAAATCGCTGCCCGCATCGAGACAAGTTTGCCGAAGTAGGGATAAGCGGTCCTTTTCCAGCCTTTCATTTTGCACAATCGTCGTGACAATGGTGGCAAGTTGGAAGACAGAGGAATCGCCATGCGCCAGAGGTTCTTTCGCTCGCTTGTGATCGCGGGATTGCTGCTCGCTGCGGCGCCTGTGCAGTCGGCCTCGGCTCAGGACAACGCTGCCAGCGATCTGGGCGCGGCGATCGCTGACCTCATGCGCAGTGGCGAAACCGTCGACCGCCGCGTGCCGTTCGGCCGCGCGGAAATGCAGCTGTCGTTCGCGCCGCTGGTCAAGGAGACGGCGCCGGCGGTCGTCAACGTCTACGCGTCGCAGCAGGTCCGCGCCCGCTCTCCCTTCGCCGGCGATCCGTTCTTCGAGCAGTTCTTCGGCGACCAGATGCCACCCCGGGTGAAGTCGGCGCTCGGCTCCGGCGTGCTTGTCGACCCGAGTGGGCTCGTGGTGACCAACTTCCACGTCATCCGCGACGCCGACGAAGTGAAGGTCGCGACCTCCGACGGCCGCGAATTCGAGAGCAAGCTGCTGCTCAAGGATGAATCGCTCGATCTCGCCGTACTGAAGATCGATGCAAAGGAACCGTTCCCGTCGGTGGCGATCGGCGATTCCGATGCGCTGCAGGTCGGCGACCTCGTGCTGGCGATCGGCAATCCGTTCGGCGTCGGCCAGACAACGACCAGCGGCATCGTCTCTGCACTCGCCCGCTCGCATATCGGCGTCTCCGATTTCGGCTTCTTCATCCAGACGGACGCGGCCATCAATCCCGGCAATTCGGGCGGTGCGCTGGTCACCATGGGCGGCCAGCTGATCGGTATCAATACGGCTATCTACAGCCGTAGCGGCGGTTCGATCGGCATCGGCTTCGCCATTCCGGCAAACATCGTGCGCGCCGTGGTCGAGGCGGCCAAGAACGGCAGCGAATATTTCGAGCGGCCGTTCGTCGGCGCCGGGTTCGAACCGGTGACGGCGCCGATCGCCGAGTCGCTCGGCATGGCGCGTCCCGAGGGCGCGCTGGTTTCTTCCGTCATTCCCGACGGGCCGGCGGCCAAGGCAGGCCTCAAGGCGGGCGACGTGGTGCTTGCCATGAACAAACTGCCGATCGAGCACGTCGATGCGCTTGGTTACCGGCTCGCCACCCAGCAGATCGGCAGTATCGCCGACTTTTCCGTGTTGAGCGGTGGCGCCGAGAAGAGCGTCAAGATCAAGCTGGAGCGGGCGCCGGAGGGCAGCTCCGCCGTTCAGGTTTCGATCGACGGGCGCAGCCCATTCGCCGGCACCAAGGTGGCGGCGCTGTCGCCGCGGCTCGCTCAGCAACTCGGCATGCCGGTCGAGACCACCGGCATTGCGGTCGTCGACATCAAGCCCAACTCGCCGGCGGCGGAATTCGGCTTCCGGCCGCGCGACATCGTGCGTGAGGTGAATGGCGAGGCGATCGATTCGGCGGAGAAGCTGCAGGCAGCGGCAGCGCAACGCACCCGCTGGTGGCGCTTCACCATAGAGCGCGATGGTCGGCTTATGCGCCAGATGCTGCGTTATTGATGGCTGACCTCTTCGCCAAGGACGAGCCGGAAAAGGCACCGCCGGGCAGGCCGCTGGCCGACAGGCTGCGCCCGGCCAGGCTCGACGAGGTCGTCGGCCAGGAGCATCTGACCGGCGATGACGGCGCGCTGACGCGGCTGATCCGCTCCGGTTCGCTCGGCTCGATGATCTTCTGGGGACCGCCGGGCACCGGCAAGACGACGGTGGCACGGCTGCTCGCCGGCGAGACAGCTCTCGCTTTCGAACAGATTTCGGCGGTCTTTTCCGGCGTCGCCGACCTGAAGAAGGTTTTTGAAACGGCCAAGCTGCGCCACGGCAATGGCCGCCAGACCTTGCTCTTCGTCGACGAGATCCACCGCTTCAACCGCGCCCAGCAGGACTCGTTCCTGCCCGTCATGGAGGACGGTACGGTCGTGCTGGTAGGCGCGACGACGGAAAATCCGTCCTTCGAGCTCAACGCGGCGCTTCTGTCGCGCGCGCGTGTGCTGGTGTTCCAATCCCATACCGAAGAGAGCATCGGAAAGCTGCTCGACAAGGCGGAGGCCGAGGAGGGCAGGGCGCTGCCGCTCGACGCCGATGCGCGCGCCATGCTGGTGCGCATGGCCGACGGCGACGGGCGCGCCGCGTTGACGCTCGCCGAAGAGGTGTGGCGCGCAGCCGGCGAGGCCGAAATCTTCGACGAGGCCGGCCTGCAGCGCATCGTGCAGCGCCGCGCGCCGATATACGACAAGGGCCAGGATGGCCACTACAATCTGATCTCGGCGCTGCATAAGGCAGTGCGCGGCTCCGATCCCGACGCGGCGCTCTACTATCTGGCGCGCATGTTCGATGCCGGCGAGGATCCGCTCTATCTTGGCCGGCGGCTGGTGCGCATGGCCGTCGAGGACATCGGCCTGGCCGACCCGCAGGCGCTGGTGATCGCCAATGCGGCCAAGGACGCCTATGACTATCTCGGCTCGCCAGAGGGCGAGCTTGCCTTCGCGCAAGCTTGCGTCTATCTGGCCACCGCGCCGAAATCCAACGCGGTCTACACGGCTTTCAAGGCAGCCATGCAGGCGGCCAAGGAAAACGGTTCGCTGCTGCCTCCCAAACATATCCTCAACGCCCCCACCAAGCTGATGAAGGACGAGGCCTACGGCAAGGGCTATCAATACGACCACGACCAGCCGGACGCCTTTTCCGGCCAGGATTATTTTCCGGAGAAGATGGGTCGCCGGAAATTTTACGATCCGCCGGACCGGGGTTTCGAGCGCGAAATCCGCAAGCGGCTGGACTATTGGGCGAAGCTGCGCGCCGAGCGTGGCGGCTAGGTTCACCGGGGACGAGATGCAATTTCGCAAGGCATTTGGCCCGCTCGTCGACGCAGGGGCGTTCAGGGTCACCGAGGCCCAGTTGCCGGTCGATTCTTATGAAAATCGCGACGGTTACGACCCAGCCTTCATCGACGCCGACAAGCCGTTGCCGCTGCCTGGGGCGGGCAAATGGGCCGACGATCTTGTGCCGCTCCGTGACGATGCGCTTACCACCGGCGCCGACCCGTACGAGCTCAAATACACCCATTTCTCTGTCAAGATGAGCAGGTCGCGAGGCCTGCCGATTTTCAGCGCCTGCAATATCGACGGCAAGCTCGTGAACCGCGATATCAAGCGGACCGACGTTTGGCGCCGCGACCCACGCATCGAAAGTCAGCTCCAAAACCTCCACGAGGGCTACGGCGACGAACGCCAGGGGCTTTTCAGCCGTGGCCATATGACCCGGCGCGAGGATCCCGACTGGGGCGACAAGGCTACGGCTACGCAGGCGGACGCTGATACTTTTCACATCACCAACGTCGCGCCGCAACGGCAAGGTTTTAATGCCGGCATCTGGCTCGACCTCGAAAACTATGTGCTAGAAACCACCGACAGGAACGACTACCGCGTTACAGTCATCACTGGTCCGGTCATTTCCGATGACGATCCGGTTTATTACAACCGCGGGATCCCGATCGCGTTCTGGAAGGTCCTTGCCTTCGTCAACGGCGAGACCGGCGAACTCACCACCCTCGGTTACAAGCGCTCGCAACTGACGTTTCTGCCGAGGCCGACAGGTCGGGCCTTCGTTTTCGGCGATTTTGACGACACACAAATATCGATCGCGTCGCTTGGGACCGAAACGGGGCTCGATCTCGCCGCATATGCGGATTTCGACGTGATGGCCGGAGCCGGCCCCGGTCTCGAGATACGGCTCAACAGCGTTTCCGACCTCTATCTCGTCCGCTAGCAGACAAGTCCGGCGCCTTAAAAACTTGAAACTCCTTCAAGCCAAGCGTGCTTGCGCTCGCCGCGCCAACGCGCGAAGTGGACTCCCAGGGAGGAACGATACGTGGAAGCGTGATTGTCTGGCCACAAGCCCGGCATCTCGCGCACTGTCTTGAGGTGATGCGCTGTTGATAGCGACACCCGGACATCACGCATCGGCAACGCCGCGCGAGAGCGCGGCCACCGGGAGGTATCATGCTCGAGAATTTTTTCCGGCTGACGGAACACAAGACCAGCGTGCGCACCGAGCTGATTGCCGGTGTCACCACGTTCCTGACGATGTCCTACATCATCTTCGTCAACCCCGATATCCTGTCGACCACCGGCATGGATCGCAACGCGGTGTTCGTCGCGACCTGTCTGGCCGCCGCGATCGGCTCGCTGGTCATGGGCCTGGTCGCCAACTGGCCGATCGGCATGGCGCCGGGCATGGGCCTCAACGCCTTCTTCGCCTTCACCGTGGTTGCCGCCATGGGCTTCACCTGGCAACAGGCATTGGGCGCGGTGTTCATCTCGGGCGTCATCTTCTTCATCCTCACGATAACCGGCGTGCGCTCCTGGCTGATCGCTGGCATTCCGCGCTCGCTGAGGGCGGCGATCGCGGCGGGCATCGGCCTCTTTCTCGGCATCATCGCGCTCAAGAATTCCGGTATCGTGGTCGACAATCCGGCCACCCTCATCGGTCTTGGCGACCTCAGACAGCCGGGCGCGCTGCTTGCCATTCTCGGCTTCTTCATCATTGCCGGGCTGGACGCGCTGAAGGTGCGCGGTGCGATCCTGATCGGCATACTGGTCGTCACGCTGCTTTCCATCTTCCTCGGGTTGACCCAGTTCCAGGGCATCGTATCGACGCCGCCAAGCCTGGCGCCGACCTTCCTGCAACTCGACCTGATGGGCGCGCTCAGCGTCGGCATCTTTCACGTCGTCCTGGTCTTCGTCCTGGTCGAGGTGTTCGACGCCACCGGCACGCTGATCGGCGTCGCCAAGCGGGCCGGGCTGATCGAGGAAGGCAAACCGAACAATCTCGGCAAGGCGCTGTTTGCCGACTCCACGGCGATTGCCGCCGGTTCGCTGCTCGGCACGTCGAGCACGACCGCCTATGTCGAGAGCGCGTCGGGCGTACAGGCCGGCGGCCGCACCGGCCTCACCGCGGTGGTGGTCGCCGTGCTTTTCCTGGCGTCGCTGTTCATTTCGCCGCTGGCCGCGTCGGTGCCGCCCTATGCGACGGCACCGGCGCTGCTCTACGTCGCCGGCCTGATGCTGCACGAGCTTGTCGACATCGACTGGACGGACGTGACTGAATCGACGCCGGCGGCACTCACTGCGCTTGCGATGCCGTTCACCTATTCCATCGCCAACGGCCTAGCCTTCGGCTTCATCAGCTACGTCGTGCTGAAGACCGTGACCGGCAAGGCGACGTCGGTTCACTCGGCGACCTGGCTGGTAGCGGCGCTTTTCGTCATCCGTTTCGCCTTTTTCGCGGAATAGCACTCCGAGACGGTTGCACCACGGCGGGCGCTGATGGCGCCCGTTTGTGTCGATTGACGCGGTTGACGAACGGGCCGTAGAACTGCGGCGATGTTCAATCTTATCCTTGTCGCTATTGGCGGCGCCGTCGGCGCTTCGCTTCGCCACCTCGTTAATCTTGCAGCACTGCGCGTGGTCGGCGCCGGCTTTCCCTGGGGCACGTTTGCCATCAACGTCGCCGGCTCGCTCGCGATGGGCGTGTTCATCGAACTTCTGGCGCGCCGCTTCAACGCCTCGAACGAGTTGCGCCTGTTCGTCGCCACCGGCATCCTCGGCGGCTTCACCACATTTTCCGCCTTTTCGCTGGATTTCGCCGTGCTGTGGCAGCGCGGTGAAATCGTGCCGGCCTTCGGTTATGCGCTGGGCAGCGTAATCGTCTCGATCCTCGCGCTGTTTCTGGGATTGTGGCTCGCAAGAAGTTTTTCTTGATGCTATCCCCACCGCTTCGGACTGAAAGGCGCTGAAATGGCAGCAGTGGAACAGATCGCGGTGGAAGCCGGCGAAGCGGGCATGCGGCTCGATCGCTGGTTCAAGACCCATTATCCCGGCCTCGGCTTCGTTCAGCTGCAGAAACTGCTGCGTTCGGGGCAGGTTCGGGTCGATGGCGGGCGCGCCAAGACCGATACGCGTATCGAGCCCGGCCAGCTGATCCGAATTCCGCCGCTCGGCGTCGACAAGAAGGGCGCCGACCAGCTTACAGGCCATTCGATCCGCAACCAGGACGATGCCGACGTGCTGGCCAAGATGCTGCTGCACGAGGACGACAAGGTTTTCGTCTTCAACAAGCCGGCGGGTCTGGCGGTGCAGGGCGGTTCCGGCGTGACACGGCATGTCGACGACATGCTGGAGGCTTGGCGCAACAAGAAGGGCGAGAAGCCGCGGCTGGTGCACCGGCTCGACCGCGATACGTCGGGCGTGCTTGTCGTCGCCCGCACGCGGCTTGCCGCGATGAAGCTCGCCGAGGCGTTCCGTGCCCGTGAGACGAAAAAAACCTACTGGGCGCTGGTGAAGGGCGTGCCGCCGAAACGCGAGGACAAGATCTCGACCTGGTTGGTCAAGGAACCGACCCCGGACGGCGACCGCGTGCGCATCGCCCGGCACGGCGAAAAGGGCGCCGACCACGCGGTTTCCTATTACCGCATCATCGAACAGGCGGCGCAGACCATGACCTGGCTGGAGATGGAACCCTACACCGGCCGCACCCACCAACTGCGCGTACATGCCGCGCATATCGGCTGCCCGATCATCGGCGATCCCAAATATTTCGAGGCGGACACCAACTGGGATTTTCCCGGCGGCATCCAGAACCGGCTGCATCTGCACGCCCGCCGCATTGTAATCCCGCATCCGGACAAGGGCGTCATCGACGTCACCGCGCCGATGCCGCCGCATATGCGGCAGAGCTGGAACCTGATCGGCTTCGACGAGCAGAGCGCCAGCGACGAGAGCTGAGCGAGCCGGGCGTTTCGCTCCATCTCAATCTTTGCGCCCACGACAACCGGGCGTTGGATCATGCTTCCAGCCGGTCGCTGGTGTAACTGGAACACGCTCGACGTGAGCGTGGAGGAATTTGGATGAGCGGCGCCACCCAGACTTTCGACCGCCGCGACGCCGTCGACACGGCAGCGGTCGGCTTCATGATCCTGCTGACCTTTTCCTGGGGCCTGAACGGCGTCGCGGCGAAGCTTGCCAATGAAGGCTACAATCCGATCTTCCTCAACGTGGCGCGCTCGGCGATCGCCGGCGTGCTGGTGTTCCTGTGGTGCCGCTACCGCGGCATCCCGCTGTTCCGGAATGACGGCACGCTGTGGGCTGGCATTGCCGCCGGCATCCTGTTCGGGTCGGAATTCACGCTGATCTTCGTCGGCCTTGAATACACCACGGTGGCGCGCAGCTCGCTACTGGTCAACACCATGCCGTTCTGGATACTGATCGGCGCGCACTTCCTGCTCGGCGAACGTATGTCGGTGCAGAAATTCCTCGGCCTGCTGCTGGCTTTCGGCGGCGTGGTGCTCATCTTTTCCGACAAGCTCAGCATTCCAGGCCCCGATGCGTTGACCGGAGATCTGCTCAGTCTTGGCGCCGGGCTGTTGTGGGCATTGACCACGCTGGTGATCAAAGGGACGAAGCTGCAAACCGCCAGCGCGGAGAAAGTTCTGCTCTATCAGCTCGCCGTCTCGGCGCTGATGGCGATCCCGCTGGTGCCCCTGGCCGGACCGATGCTGCGGGAGGTGGCGCCGCTCGCGACCGGCGCCTTGCTGTTCCAGGCGATCTACGTTGTTGCCTTCACCTACATCCTTTGGTTCTGGCTGATGCGGCGCTACCCGGCGGCGGGATTGTCGAGCTTCACCTTTCTGACGCCCGCTTTCAGCGTTATATGCGGCTGGCTGCTGCTCGATGAGCCCCTGACCTGGAAGATCTTCCTGGCGCTCGGGCTGATCGGGGCGGGGCTGATCATCGTCAACCGGCCGGTACGCAAGCAGGTGCCGGCAGCGGAGTAGCCATGCGCGATATCCTCAACGACCTCGAAGCGGGGAAATACCTTTCCGATCCCGACCCGGTGCGCCGCGCGCAGATCCAGATGAAGACGCCGCTGCCGAAGCGTTTCTACAAGGACGTTTCGGTCGCCGCGCTGATCGATGGCGAGGGTTTCGCCGTGCATCTCGACGGCAAGCCGGTACGCACGCCGGCAATGGTCATCCTCACGTTGCCGACTGAAAATGCAGCACAGCTGGTCGCCGGCGAATTCGCCGGGCAGGGCGAAAACATCGACCCGGTGTCGATGCCGGTGACGCGTCTCGTCAACACGGCGATCGACGGTGTCGCGCAGGATCCGCAGGCCGTTCTGGAAGACATCCTGCGCTTCTCATCGACGGACCTGCTCTGCTATCGCGCCGATGCGCCCGAAAATCTCGTCGCGAGGCAGGTGGAGGCCTGGGACCCGGTGATCGACTGGGCGCGCGCGACACTCGGCGCGCGTTTCGTGCTCGCCGAGGGCGTGATGCACGTCGAACAGCCGCGCGAGGCGATTGGCGCCATCGGCATCCATCTGAAGATGCGCGACGAGCCGCTGCGGCTGGCGGCACTGCACCTGATGACGTCGCTGACGGGATCGGCACTGCTGGCGCTGGCGGTCGACGCGGGCGAACTGGATGTCGAGCAGGCTTGGACCGCGGCGCATGTCGATGAGGACTGGAACATCGAGCATTGGGGCGAGGATTCCGAGGCCGTCCACCGCCGCAGGATGCGCAAGGCGGATATGCTGGCGGCGGCACGGTTGATCGAGGCGCTGAACAGAACTCTACTTGAGTGAGCGTACTCAACTCAGAGTTCAATCACCGGGACGGCATGTCAATGGCACTGGAGCACGAGCCAGCATTGCGAGAAATCGCGGCGCTGCAGCGCATCCTCTTTGATCCAGAAATAGATCATGCCGCTGTCGCCCCACATAAGGTCGAGTTCTTCAATGCTGGGCACCTGGGCCAAAAGCCGCCATTTGTGCGCATTGGCTGTGGCTTGTATTCCTTCGGGTGATTGGTAAGCCTCCGGTGTGCCGGCCTGTAGTCCCGACGAAGCCATTTCGCATTCGGCCTCCATGCTGTTTTGGATCACACTGGGATGACCGCCAACCTGGCCGTCGATGTTCCGCGAATCTTCGTGGATTTCATTCAGTTCGAAACGATCTTCCGCCGTTAGCGACAACTGGTCCAGCCGAGGCGACCATGCGTCCGGAAGTGTCACGATCTGTTCGAACGTTAATCCCAAACGTCTGAATGTATGGCTGCCAGAGGGAGCCACCATGGGCAAGGTCGCATCGATATCCTCAATGTATACGACGGCCGAGCAACCATGATCCTCGGGCTGAAACCCCCAAGGTTGTGTTTCGGTGTCGTAGAAAAACAACAGACATCCTGCTTTTGGCAGATCGAGCCCAGGGTCCAGTTTGGCAAATGTCGCAAGATCCAGCTTTAGCAGGAAATCCAGCGGCCGGCCGCCGTAGGTTGGCCACGTGAAGCCGTTGGGGGCCAAGGGCTGGCCTCCCACATGGGACGCAGCAGAAAAAGGTTCGTCCTGAGTGACGAACCTTATCGCGGGCCATCTTAAACTGTCGGGCAAGCTAACGGACATGTTACCAGACTAGGCGGAGCGAACTCTCCAGACAATATCGACGTCCTTCAGCAGGCCGCATGACCGCTTCGAACGCGAACGGCCTTAGCCGATCCACCTACTGCTTGATGCTGGTTTCTTCCTCGATCGCCGCCTGGTGATACCATGCATCGCCGCTGACGATCTTCTGCGAACGCAACGCCGCCACCTCTGCCGCGAATTTGGCCTGCCTGCTCAAATTATTGGCAGCGGCGCGCTTTGCTGTGGGGAACGTCAGGATCTGGGCCGACTGGCGATGCTGGGTCGTATCCATCGTCGGTTTCCTTCCAAACCGGAGCCTTTCCGATTCATGTATAACGCAAGATAGTTGCTGCAAGTGATTTGAGCAATATGCTTATTTTAGCATCATGATTTGACTATTTATTGTGCAGAGGCGTCGCCTGATTGGTGGAATGGCAGAACTTTGCATCGGCCGCGCGAATCCTTGTTCCGAAGTGTCAAACTGCCGGCCGACTGGCACGCTGATTGCTTGTCATCGTTCGGCAGATCGGCCGCTTGTGGTCGAACGCATCGGAACCCATTGCGTTCCACTCATCGATGAGAGGTTAGAATGACGAAATACAAACTCGAGTATATCTGGCTGGACGGATACACTCCTGTTCCCAATTTGCGCGGCAAGACGCAGGTCAAGGAGTTCGCCGAATTCCCGACGCTGGAGCAACTGCCGCTGTGGGGCTTCGATGGATCCTCGACGATGCAGGCCGAGGGC
This sequence comes from Mesorhizobium sp. ZC-5, assembly GCF_025753855.1. Classification (GTDB taxonomy): domain Bacteria; phylum Pseudomonadota; class Alphaproteobacteria; order Rhizobiales; family Rhizobiaceae; genus Neomesorhizobium. The sequence continues at coordinate 457,766 of NZ_JAOWPT010000005.1, read as the reverse complement.
CGTTCGTCGGACTGCGTGCTGAAGCCCGTCGCGCTCTATCCCGATCCGGCCCGCACCAACGGCGTGCTTGTCATGTGCGAAGTGATGATGCCGGACGGCGTCACGCCGCATGAATCCAACAGCCGCGCCACCATTCTCGACGACGAGGGCGCTTGGTTCGGTTTCGAGCAGGAATATTTCTTCTACAAGGATGGCCGCCCGCTCGGCTTTCCCGAATCCGGCTATCCGGCGCCGCAGGGCCCTTACTACACCGGCGTCGGCTACAAGAACGTCGGCGACGTTGCCCGCAAGATCGTCGAGGAGCATCTCGACCTTTGCCTGGCAGCCGGCATCAACCATGAGGGCATCAACGCCGAGGTTGCCAAGGGCCAGTGGGAGTTCCAGATCTTCGGCAAGGGCTCGAAGCGGGCCGCCGACCAGATCTGGATGGCGCGCTACCTGCTGCTGCGGCTGACCGAAAAGTACGGCATCGACATCGAGTTCCACTGCAAGCCGCTCGGCGACACCGACTGGAACGGCTCGGGCATGCACGCCAATTTCTCGACCGCCTATATGCGCGAAGTCGGCGGCAAGGAATACTTCGAGGCGCTGATGGCGGCGTTCGAGAAGAACCGCGCCGACCACATCGCCGTCTACGGCCCGGACAACCACATGCGCTTGACCGGCAAGCACGAGACGCAGTCGATCCACACCTTCTCCTACGGCGTGGCCGACCGCGGCGCGTCGATCCGCGTGCCGCACTCCTTCGTCAACAACGGCTACAGGGGATACCTGGAAGACCGCCGCCCGAACTCGCAGGGCGACCCTTACCAGATCGCCTCGCAGATCCTGAAGTCGATCTCGGAAGTGCCGCTCGGCGCCGAGAACAAGGCAGCCGCGTAAGCGCGCACGGCACCGATCGTGAACTGAAAACCCCGGCTCGACGCCGGGGTTTTCTTTTGGCTAGCCGGAGGGATTTGCCGCCGCCACCTGTTGCAGGAGCCAGGACCTGAACGCGTCCATGGCGCCTGTGGTGCTCTTGGTCTGCAGCTTTGTCAGCCAGTAACTCCCCGTTGAGATCGAGGTGGCGAAAGGCTGGACGATCGCGCCTGTCGCAAGCAGCCGCGCAAACATGAGGGGCGGTGCGAGTGCGATGCCGACGCCCTGGACGGCGGCTTCCATCATCGTGAGCGAGGAATCGAAGACCATTCCACGCAATGGCGACGGCGGGCTCTTCAGGCCGGCGGCGGCAAACCAGCCGGACCATTCGTCGCTTCGATAGGACCGAAGCAGCGTTTGCCGGGCAACGTCCTCGGGCAAAGAAATCCCCGCCGCGATTTCGGGCGTGCAAAGCACCGAGAGCGGCGCTCCGAACAGTTCCATTGCATCCAGCCCGTGCCAGGCGCCGGACCCAAAGCGGATTGCATAATCGAGCCCCTCGGCGGCGATGTCGACGCGATTGTTGTTGGTCGAGAGCCTGAGGTCGACGAACGGCGCCTCGTTCTTGAAGGTTTCGAGGCGCGGCAGAAGCCAGCCCACGGCAAAGGTCCCGACGGCGCCGAGCGTCAGCACTTCGCGGACGTGGCCGTCCTCGAAACGGTCGAGCACGTCACCGATACGGTCGAAGGAATCACGCACCACCGGCAGCAGCGCCTGGCCTTCCTCCGTGACCATCAGGCCGCGAGGCAGGCGTCGGAACAGCGAAACGTTCAGCATTTCCTCGAGATGTTTCACCTGGTGGCTTACTGCCGCCTGTGTCACGCAGAGTTCGATCGCCGCGCGGGTGAAGCTGAGATGCCGGGCAGATGCCTCGAAAGCCCGCAGCGCATTGAGCGGAAGTCGAGGCCTGTCCATGATGCACCCTAAATTTTCTAATGTCCCGCTTGAGATATCATCGTTTGTAGCTGTGGGGCAGGGCGATTACCAGTCGTCGCCGCCCCCAAGGCAAAATTGACGACTATCGAGGAGACTGAAAGACATGAGAAAAATCTTGGCATTCGCTGCCCGCCTGTGCGCTACGGCCATCGCGATGTCGGCGTCCGCCGCCAGGGCGCAACAGCCCGCCGCGTGGGCTGAGCCGACTGAACCGTTCGAGATCGTGGACGGCATCTACTATGTCGGGACCAAGGGGCTGGCGTCGTACCTGATCGTGTCGGGCGACAAGGGGATCCTCCTCGACGGCACGCTGAAGGAAAATGTCGAACCCATCGAGCAGAACATCCAGTCGCTGGGGTTCAGGCTCGAGGATGTGGAGATCATCATCAATAGCCACGCCCATTTCGACCACGCGGCGGGAATTGCACAACTGAAAGCCGATACGGGCGCGCAGGTGATGGCCATGGCAGAGGAGCGCTCCGCGCTGGAGAAAGGCAGGCACGAGGGTGACAACAAGTACGGCGCGACCAGGTTTCCGGCGGTCAAGGTGGATCGGGCGCTGAAGGACGGCGACATCGTCTCGGTTGGCAATGTCGAGCTTACGGCGATGCATACGCCGGGCCATACCAAGGGCTGCACCACCTGGGCCACGAGCGTCAGGCATGGAGAAGCCACGCTGAAGGTGGTGTTTCCCTGCAGCCTTACCGTTGCCGGAAACAGACTGGTCGGCAACAAGGGCCATCCCGCGATCGTCGAGGACTACAGGAAGAGCTTCGACCGGCTCCAGTCCACGAAAGCGGACATCGTGCTGCCGGCCCATCCCGAGTTTGTCGATCTTTTCGGCCGGAAGGCAAAACGCGACGCGGGCGCCGACGATGCCTTCGTCGACCCGGCAATGCTGCGGAAGCTGGTCGAGACGTCGCGCGCGGCGTTTGAAAAGGAACTCAAGGCTGCAAAGAAGTGACCCTTTGGCGCGCGCAAGGATTGCGCGAGCAGATGAAAATGAAAGGCCCCGGCGTCTTGCGCCGGGGTCTTTATTTTGCGGGTTCGGTGCGCGTGATGCGCGCTTAGACCGAATAGTACATGTCGTATTCGACGGGGTGCGGGGTCATTTCGAAACGCATGACCTCGGCCATCTTCAGCTCGATGTAGCTGTCGATCTGGTCGTCGTCGAAGACACCGCCGGCCTTCAGGAAGCCGCGGTCCTTGTCGAGGCTTTGCAGGGCTTCGCGCAAGCTGCCGCAGACAGTCGGGATCTTCTTCAGCTCCTTCGGCGGCAGGTCATAGAGATCCTTGTCCATCGGCTGGCCGGGGTGGATCTTGTTCTTGATCCCGTCGAGGCCGGCCATCAGCATGGCCGCGAAAGCGAGATAGGGATTGGCGCCCGGATCGGGGAAGCGCACCTCGACGCGCTTCGATTTCGGCGACGAGCCGAACGGAATGCGGCAGGAGGCCGAACGGTTGCGCGCCGAATAGGCGAGCAGCACCGGCGCCTCATAGCCTGGCACCAGCCGCTTGTAGGAGTTGGTCAGCGGGTTGGTGAAGGCGTTGATCGCCTTGGCGTGCTTGATGATGCCGCCGATGTAGAACAGGCAGCTTTCCGACAGGCCGGCATATTCATTGCCGGCAAAGGTCGGCTTGCCGCCCTTCCAGATCGACTGGTGCACATGCATGCCCGAGCCGTTGTCGCCGAACACCGGCTTCGGCATGAAGGTCGCCGTCTTGCCGTAGGCGTTGGCGACCTGGTGCACGACGTACTTGTAGATCAGCATCTTGTCGGCGTTGCGGACCAGCGTGTCGAACTTGATGCCGAGCTCGTGCTGGGCGGCCGCCACCTCATGGTGATGCTTCTCGACGCGCACGCCCATCTCGGTGAGCACGGTCAGCATCTCGGAACGCATGTCCTGCGCCGAATCGATCGGCGGCACCGGGAAGTAGCCGCCCTTGATACGCGGGCGGTGACCCATGTTGCCGGTCTCGTAATCGGTGTCGTCGTTGGACGGCAGCTCGGTCGAGTCCAGCTTGAACCCGGTGTTGTAGGGGTCGGCCTTGTACTTGACGTCGTCGAAGACGAAGAACTCGGCTTCTGGGCCGACATAGATGGTGTCGCCGATGCCTTCGGCCTTCATGTAGGCTTCGGCCTTCTTGGCGGTGCCGCGCGGATCGCGGTTGTAGGCTTCGCCGGAGACCGGATCGAGGATGTCGCACAGGATGACCATGGTCGACTGGGCGAAGAACGGGTCCATGTGGGCCGTCTCGGTGTCGGGCATCAGCACCATGTCGCTTTCGTTGATGGCCTTCCAGCCGGCGATCGAGGAGCCGTCGAACATGACGCCGTCGGCGAACATGTCTTCCTCGACCTCGACGACGTCCATCGTCACGTGCTGCAGCTTGCCCTTCGGATCGGTGAAGCGCAGGTCGACGAATTTCACGTCGTTGTCCTTGATCTGCTTCATGATGTCTTTGGCTGTCGTCATTGTGCGTTTCCCTGTGTGATGACGTTTGGAAAGAACCCGGTTGTCGCGGGTCAGATGGCGTCGATGCCGGTTTCGCCCGTGCGGATGCGCACGACTTCCTCGATGTTGGAGACAAAAATCTTGCCGTCGCCGATGCGGCCCGTCTGCGCCGCCTTGCGGATGGCATCGATGGCGCCTTCGACGGATTCATCGCCGAGCACCAGTTCGATCTTCACCTTGGGCAGGAAGTCGACCACATATTCGGCGCCGCGATAAAGCTCGGTGTGACCCTTCTGGCGGCCGAACCCCTTGGCTTCGGTGACGGTGATGCCTTGCAGCCCGGCTTCCTGGAGGGCTTCCTTCACCTCATCGAGCTTGAACGGTTTGATGATCGCTTCGATCTTTTTCATTCAAAAATGGCCTCCTCTGGACAAAAACGAGGTGCGAAGACCCCGTTTCGCTCTTCATCTAGCACGAAGTGTGCCAATCACATGCATTCGCAGCAATTTTGCACGGAAACGGTTTGGCCGGCGGAAGTTTGTTTTCCGGTCGCGTTTTGGCGTCGTTGGCGGCCTTTCCTTGTGTTTTCTCAATTCATATGCATGAGCATGGGTTCCGGCGCTTTGGCTAATTTTTGTGCATGCTGACCGAAATATGGGCAAATGACGACGGCTGCGCCCACGCGTGGGGCAAGATGTATTTCTCCGGCCGGCTGCCGATTCCGACATTCGCGCGAATGTGCTACCGCAAGATGAAAGCAGGCGGCTGTCATCATGCATCGACTTCTGACACCGAACGAAATGGCCGAGGCTGACGGGCTGACCATCGAGAGCGGCCGCTTCAGCGGCTATGCTTTGATGCAACGGGCCGGCGGGGCCGTGGCCGCCGTGATCCTGGAACGCTTTCCCACCGCCAGCCATGTCGACGTGCTGTGCGGTCCCGGCAACAATGGCGGCGACGGCTATGTGATCGCATCCCTACTCGGGCAATCGGGTGTCGACGTGCGGTTGTGGAGGTCGCAAGCGCCGAAGGCTGGCACCGACGCCGCGCTGGCCGCCGACGCCTGCACCTTGCCTGCGCGACAGCTTGGCGAATTTCATGCCGAACCGGGCACGCTGGTCGTCGATGCACTATTCGGAGCCGGCCTGTCGAAACCGCTGGAGGGCGACTATGCCCGCGTCGTCGAAGATGTTGCCGACGCCGGGGTGCCGGTGGTTGCGGTCGATCTGCCGTCGGGCGTTTCGGGCGAGAGCGGTACGGTACTGGGGGCCGCGATAAAGGCCGATGTCACGGTCACCTTCTTCCGCAAGAAGCCGGGGCACCTGCTTTATCCCGGACGCGCCTTCTGCGGCGAAACGATCGTCGCCGATATCGGCATCGCCGCGGACGTGCTCGAAACGATCGGCCCTTCCTGCTTCGAAGACGCTCCGGATCTTTGGATCGGAGAATTTCCGGTGCCGGATTTGGACTCGCACAAATATTTACGCGGCCATGTCGGCGTCTTTTCGGGTGGTCCGGCCTCGACCGGTGCGGCGCGGCTTTCCGCGATGGCTGCGGCGCGGGCGGGGGCAGGGGCGGTTACGGTGCTTTCGCCGGCCAATGCGCTGGCGGTGAACGCCATGCATCTCACCTCGACCATCCTGCGCAAGACCGACAGTCTCGAAGACGTCCAGGAATTCCTTGCCGAACGCAAACCGCGCTCGCTGGTGTTCGGTCCCGGCCTCGGCACGCACAACAAGGTCGGCGACTTCGGCCTGCAGATGATCGCCGGCGCGGCCGGCATCGTGAAGGGCATTGTCTGCGACGCCGACGCGATCACGGTCTTTTCGCGCATCGCGGAGGAATTTTTCGCCGCGGCACGGATCGACTGCGCGCCGGCAATCGTCATCACTCCGCATGAGGGCGAGTTCGCCCGGCTGTTTCCGGATCTCACGGCCGGCGAAATCCCGTCGAAAGTGGAGAGGGCACGTGCGGCGGCGAAACGGGCCAATGCGACGATCGTCTACAAGGGACCCGACACGGTGATCGCCGCGCCGGACGGGCGTGCGGCGATCAACGGCAACGGCACGCCCCTGCTGGCGACTGCCGGCTCCGGCGATATCCTGTCGGGAATCATCGCCGCGCTGCTTGCCCAGAAGATGCCGGCGTTCGAGGCAGCGAGTGCCGCGGTCTGGCTGCATGCCGAAGCGGCACGCCGCTTCGGACCCGGACTGATCGCCGAAGACCTGCCGCTTGCGTTGTTGCCCGTGCTGCGCGATCTTTTCGGAAGAAAGAACCGGGCAGGGGTTTTTTAGGCATGGCTCGCCGGTTTGGCGCTGTTTTCGGCATCCTGATCTGTCTGCTGACAGGGATCGCTGCGGCGCGCGTGGAAGGCGGAAGCCCCGTTATTCATGTCGACGATCCCGCCGTCCTCGCCGTGCTGGAAAAGCGCGGCTACGGATTCCAGGGCCTGTTCGGCGATGGCGGCGACGGCAACCTGAAGAGCCTCTACGAGAAAGCCCCGGCCTATCGCGCGATCGTCGATACGATCGACGCGGACATTGCAGCGCTGCGCGCCGAGATGAAGGCGGGAGGACGGCCGCTGCACGAGGTGACCGCCGACAATGTCGGCCGCGTCATGGACATGCGCTGGCTGAAGACCGAAGCCGCCCGGCTGCGGTTGGTCGGCGTCGTCAACCGGCTCGACCGCCGTGATTTCGCGGCGTTGCGCGGCGAAACCGGCTGCGGCGAGGTGCGCTTCATCTACCGGCTCGCCTACGACTTCAAGCGCGGCAAGCGGCGGCTCGCTTCGCGCATGCCGTTCAATTTCAACGCCGTCTATTCGGCGGCGACGGACGCCGACGGCGGCTGCACCGGTGTCGCCGGGCTGTGGTCGCCGCAGGTCGATGAAAGCGTCGACGCCGGCTGGCTCGCCGGCGGGCCTGCCGACCCGTCCGATCTGACCTTCAAGCAGCTAGAACTCAATGCCCAGGTGGTGCGCTTTCCGTCCGGCCAGGAAACGCAGTTCGGCGGCCAGGCGGCCTATCTGATGCGCATCTTCGGCATCGATGGCGGCACCGTCACCGAAAGGCCGCTCGAAAACACGCCCGATGCGGCCAAGCTTGTCGCAAATGCCGGACTGAAGAAACAACTGGCGGACTATGTCGCCGGCAACCTCGCAGCGATCGATCGCGGCGTCTACGAGATCCCGGATGCGTTCCTGGCGCGCAAGGTGATCTCCTTCTCCACCTTCGGCAGCGTCAGGCAAGCCAATCATCCGTTCACGCCGCTGTTCAAGCCCGAGGATTTCGCCGGGCTGGATTTTTCCGCGGCGCAACTTGTCCGCTCGCCGGAAGCGTTGATCGAACGGCTGGACAACGGCGCCTGCCAGGGCTGCCACCAGTCCGGTTCGACCGCCGGTTTCCATTTCATCGGCCTCGACGACACGTCGACCTCGCCGCTCAACCGCATCGAGGTCGGCATCTCTCCGCATCTGGCCGCCGAGATCTCGCGTCGCCAGGCCTATGTGCGCGCGGTGGCGTCGGACAGCGAGCCGAACCGTTTCCGGCCGCTGTCGTCGGCGCCGCCGGCAAGCTGGGAGGGCGAGGTCGCCTATCGGCCGGCCGGCGCCGGCATGCCGTGTTTCATGCCGGACGACGCTAAGCACTTCGGCGAAAACTGGCAATGCGGCGGCGGCACTGTCTGCACGCCGCTGGCGACGGCCACCGGCGTGCGCATGAAGCTCGCGCAATGCTTGCTGCCCAAGGATTCGGACGCGATGTTTTCCGGCCATCCCTGCCTCAGCGGCGAGATCGCCTCCAACGCGGCTGAACCGTACAACGATCGTTACAAAATCACCGGCCAGTTCGCGGCGTTTTCGCCGGCCATCAGCCGCACCGGCTACACCTGCCGCCCGCCCAAGATCGGCGTGCCCGCCGGCCTTGCCTACCGCGGCTGCGACGAGAAGGACCGCAGCTTCGCCAACTTCAAGGCCGGCAAGCCGATGCCGCGCGAAATCTGCGGCCTTGTCGGTGGCAAGAAGTTCGACATCTGCGTCGCCACCAACAATTTCGACCAGTGCCTCGGCGGCGCCGTCAACCGCGGCAACCGCCCCGCCTGCTCGGCCGAGCATTTCTGCCGCGAGGATTTTATGTGCCAGTCGCTACCGCCGGATACGCCGGGCATCGCCAAGGTCAAGGGCATCGGTTTCTGTTCTCCGACCTATTTCATCTTCCAGATGCGCATCGACAACCACACGACTCCATGGCCGGCTCCGGTACGCGCCACGATGGGCGCCGGATTGGACGCGGCGATGGACGCCACCTCGGAGTAGCCCGTCCGTCTTGGAAGACACGTCCCGACATCGTCATTAACCCGTTACACGACCGCCATACGGTTCGGCGTGCAGGCCACTGCCGCGCGGCCGGGGATCGCGCGTGGGACGTTCAGGGACAGATGCCACTCTGACCGGCTTTCCGCCGGACGGCGAAGCATTGCCCGGATCACCTGCATCTTCGTTGCCGATCCTCGTGGAGCGCATCGTTATGGACATCGATATTTTCAAGGACATCATCGTGCCGGTGATCGGCGGGCTGGGCATCTTCATGCTCGGCCTGGAATTCATGGCCAACGGCATTCAGGCGCTGTCGGTCAATTCGATGCGCAATTTCCTTGCCCGTGCGGCAGGCACGCCGATCAAGGGTGTCCTGGCCGGTACGCTGATCACCGGCGTCATCCAGTCGAGCACGGCGATGACGGTGATGGTCGTCGGCCTTGTCAACGCAGGCGTCGTCGGCTTGCGGCCCGCCATCAGCGTCATCATGGGCGCCAACATCGGCACCACGCTGGGTAACGGCCTGATCGCATTGCCGCTCGGGCCGCTCGGACTGATCTTCGCCGGCATCTTCGCGCTGGTCTACTGCTTCGCCAAGAACGAGAAGCTGCGCAACATCGCGCTGGCTTGCATGGGGTTTGCGCTGATCTTCTACGGCCTCAACCTGATGACCGGCGGCCTCAAGCCGCTGCGCAACATGCCCGAGGTGATGGACCTGCTGCAGACCTTGCAGGCCGACTCCTACGGCAACCTGTTGAAGTGCGTGCTGATCGCCGCCGGCGTTACCGCAATGATCCACTCGTCGTCGGCCACCATCGGCATTGTCATGGGCCTAGGTGCTGCCGGCGTCGTCGACTGGACCACGGCTGTGGCCTTCTCCCTGGGCGCCGATCTCGGCACCACCATCACCTCGTGGATGGCGTCCCTCAACCTGTCGAAGAATGCCAAGCGCGCCGCCTATGCGCACATCTCCTTCAACATCATCGGCGTCTGCATCACCGTGCCGCTGTTCTTCGTTTCGATCACGGTCCTGCAGTGGGCGATGCAGGCCTTCGGCCTGGGCGATCCAAGCGTCCCGGTTATCGTCGACGGCAAGGAAACCTTCCCGCTGGTGCCGGTCGCGGTGGGCCTCTACTCCACGGTGTTCAATATCTTCAACACCGCGCTGCTGTTCCCCTTCGTCGGCGTGTTCGAGCGGGTGCTGTCGCGCATCGGCCACACCCAGGCCGAAGACATCGAGGATTATTCGACGCCGAAGTTCCTCGACCGCGGGCTCGCCAATGACTTCGCCAAGGCGGTTCCGGTGGTGCAGCAGGAGACCGCCCGCCATCTGGAAGCCGGCGCCAAGTTTCTCGACATTGCGCGCGGGGCCAAGTCGGCGCCCTCCGACCCCGGCGAACATTATCTCGCCACCGATATTCTCAGCCGCGACATCCGCTCCTATACCGCATCGCTGATGAAGGAGGACCTGCCCTACGAGCAGCTCGACCTTATCGCCAGCCTGATCGAGGAGGCGGACTTCACCGCAGCACTGACGGAATCGATGCATCAGGTCGCGCGCCGCGTGAAGCGGGAGAAGTTCGGCAGCCAGGCGCAGGTCATCGTCGATGCCGCGCTCAACAGGCTCGACGCCTCGCTGCGCGACATCCTGCCGGACTATGGCGTCGCCGATCCGAAGATGCCGGCCGGCCATGTCAGCCGCCCGGAGGTCGAGGAGCTTCGCGCCCGCACGCTGGCTCTCGGGCCGAACGCCGGTGCGGCCGAACGCGGCACCATCCTGGCGCTGCTCGGCTCGGTCGAGCGCGCCGAGATCCTGATCCGCCGCATCGATGCCGAGCGCGGCTCGGTCAACCGGCAGTCGGTCGTGGCGCGCGTGGCGGCACGCCGGGAAAGCCGCGAGCAGCCGGTGGAGACCGGCGGCTTGAACCCGGTTCCGGCCGAGTGAGGCGTCGTCACCGTCGCCTGGGCAGGGCTTCTACACCCGCTCCATGAAGGCCATGGCGCCGTGCGGGGCGTGCACCTTGCCGGAGGTGATGAAGTAGACGAAGACGTCACGCGGCGTCACCGGCGCATCGGTTGCCGGATCGGCGCGCGGCAGGTCGACCGGCACCTTGCCTTCCGCCCAGGTTTTTGCCCGCACCGCCCAGGCGTCGAGGGCGCTGGGCTTGTAGCAGGTGGGGATCTCGTCCGAGCCGGTCTGCAGACGGGCATAGACGAAATCGCCGGTGACGTCGGCGATCGCCGGGTATTTCTCGTGGTCGGCATAGACGATCGCCACATTGTGCTTGCGCGCCAGCGCCACGAATTCCGGCACGACGAAACTCTCGTTGCGCACCTCGACCGCGTGGGAGAGTTTCACGCCGTCCTGCTTTTCCGGCAAAAGCTTCAGGAATGCCCCGAAATCGTCGGCGTCGAATTTTTTTGTGGGCATGAACTGCCACAGGATCGGCCCGAGCTTTTCGCCCAGCGCCGCCACGCCCGACTCCAGGAAGCGCATCATGGACTCGCCGGCCTCGCCGAGCACGCGGCGGTTGGTGACGAAGCGGTTGCCCTTCAGCGCATAGACAAAACCCTCCGGAGCCTCGCTCGCCCATTTGACGAAGGTCGGCTCCTTGAAGCTCGAATAATAGGTTCCGTTGACCTCGATGGTCGGCACCTGGCGCGAGGCAAAGTTGAGCTGCTTCGCCTTGGCGAGCTTTTCCGGGTAGAAAGACGTATCCCACGGCTCGAAAGTCCAGCCGCCCATGCCGGCGCGGATTGTTCCGGATTTTTTGGTCATGCCAATGCTCCCGATACAGGACGCGCAAAGTGCGCGGCCCGGCGGGATTTGTCCACCCGGAACAAGATGGCTGCTGACATGCGGCAAGCAGGGGACGGACGATTTTCAGACGCAGAGTTTCGTTGCCGCTCAACGGGTCGAGCAAGCCGAACCGGACGGAAATGCCGAAAAATGGCGTCAGGACGTGTCGCGGACCATGCCCACCCAGCCGAGGAAGCGGCGTCGGGAAGGGCCGGAGGGACATGTTCGCGAAAGCGCGGTCGCGTGGCGCGGCGTGTGCGGTGTCGGCACGCCGCCGTTAAGCCAAGCATGCAGCAGCAGCGCCGCGGTGGCGCGAAAGCTGATGGCGAGGTGGAAAAGGGCGCCGGTGCCATCGCCGATCTCCGGGGGCGCGGGCGTCTGCTTCGATGGGTGCGGGTCGGCTGCGTCCGCCGGGATGTCCAACAGTCTGAGCGCGACACAGTGTGCCGGCAGCAAAATCCACAGGAGGGTGAGACGCACGGCCAGAGGGCGCAACGCGGCCCGCTCGGCGAGCGAGGCGAGGCCGAGGAGAAGCGCGACGATGCGGGCCAGTATGTCGTGGTCGGGGCTTCGGGTCATCGCACACTCCTTTCTGAGGTGTATTGTGATGCAGGAAAGAGGGGTGGGGATAAATTTGGGCGAAAATTTTTGCGGGGGGTGCGAAGCGCGTCTCTTCGCCTGTGGAAGAGAAAGCGATTTCAATGGCTTGGACCGGAGTGTAGGCCGGTGCGCCCCTTCTCCCCTTGTGGGAGAAGGTGTCGCCGTCTCGCAAACGCAGTGAGCGAGAGATAAGGCGACGGATGAGGGGTGTTGGCAGGATCGCCAGCGCTGCCGCGTTCCAATGCCGCGCGCTGAACTTGGCTATATCTCGCTCCGTCCAACACCCCTCATCCGACCTCGTTCCGCTCGGCCACCTTCTCCCACAAGGGGAGAAGGGTAACGTCGACGGGCGTCTTCGTTTGGCGGGACGATCTGCCTCGGTTCATTTCGGTGAGAAGGAGCAATGACGATGAAGAAAGAGCCTATCGCGCTCGCGGCTGATCCCGCCGACGCCGAGGATTTCGACGTACCGCCGAAGGGCTGGAGCACGGCCAGCGCTCGCGGCTGATCCGCACCACCCGCACCGCGCTCGGCCTGTCGCAGAGCGAGTTTGCCGGGCGGTTTCGTGTTCCGGTCGGCACGCTGCGCGACTGGGAACAGGCGCGCGTCAGCCCGCCCGACTTCGCTGTCGCCTATGTGAAGGTGATCGGAAATATCCGGAGATGGTGGCGAAGGCGGTGGCGTGAAGGCGCCTCCTCAAGCGGAGAAGGCCACCGTCACGCCGCGTTGGCGGAAATACGACTGCATCATCTTTCTGCCTGCTCGGTTATTTTGGGCGAGTCGGGCCGGGTCGACCACGGCCTCCGTCAGGCCCTCGCGCTTCAGCGCTGCCTTCAGCGTCGCGATATGAGCGTCGAGATCGGCATTGTCTGCATTAAGCGATTGATAGATGGCCTCTGTCGCCTCTGCCACGGTCGGTTCGCTCATGCGCAGTCCTTTCACAGTTATGTGCCCGCCGTTAGCACGGTTCTGGGCATCAGCGAAGTGGGGAAAGCAGCGTCGCGCGGCGGGTGGGCTATCGTCTCATGCACGGCAAGGGGAGGGCGGCTGTTCCGCACGCGCGCGCCATAACTCGGACTGTCGCAGATCGAGTTTGCTGGCGCTTTCAGGTGCCGGTCGGCACGCTGCGTGATTGGGAGCAGGCGCGTGTCAGCCCGCCAGACTTCGACGAACCAGCTGCCGGGCGCGTACAACGCTGGAAGGCAAACGGCGATGATACCCCTCACCAAGCGCGGCCAACGCCTCCGCTGCGCGGCGGCGGGCCTTGCTATCCTCTCCCACAAGGGGCGAGGAAGGCTACTCCGCCGCCTCGCGCTTCTTCGCGCCCGGCCTCCGCTCCAGCAGTTCCTTCAGGAACTGCCCCGTATAGCTGCGCTTTTCCGCGACAATGTCCTCCGGCGTGCCGCTGGCCACCAGTTCGCCGCCGCCGTCGCCGCCTTCGGGGCCGAGGTCGAGCACCCAGTCGGCGGTTTTTATCACTTCGAGATTGTGCTCGATGACGACCACCGTGTTGCCCTGGTCGACCAGTTCGTGCAGCACTTCGAGAAGCTTGGCCACGTCGTGGAAATGCAGGCCGGTGGTCGGCTCGTCGAGGATGTAGAGCGTCTTGCCGGTCGCCTTGCGCGACAGTTCCTTGGCGAGCTTGATGCGCTGCGCCTCGCCGCCGGAGAGCGTCGTGGCCTGCTGGCCGATATGGATGTAGCCGAGGCCGACCTGCTTCAACGTGTCGAGCTTGTCGCGCACGCCGGGTACCGCGGCGAAGAAGTCGACGCCTTCCTCCACCGTCATGTCGAGCACGTCGGCGATCGACTTGCCCTTGAAGGTGACGTCGAGCGTCTCGCGGTTGTAGCGCTTGCCGTGGCAGACGTCGCAGGTGACGTAGACGTCGGGCAGGAAGTGCATCTCGATCTTGATGACGCCGTCGCCCTGGCAGGCCTCGCAGCGGCCGCCCTTGACGTTGAAGGAGAAGCGACCCGGCTGGTAGCCGCGCGCCTTGGCCTCGGGCAGGCCGGCGAACCAGTCGCGGATCGGCGTGAAGGCGCCGGTGTAGGTGGCGGGATTCGAGCGCGGCGTGCGGCCGATCGGGCTCTGGTCGATGTCGATGACCTTGTCGAGGAATTCGAGGCCCTCGATGCGGTCGTGGTCGGCCGGGTGCTCTCTTGAGCCCATGATGCGGCGCGACGCTGCCTTGAACAGCGTCTCGATCAGGAAGGTCGACTTGCCGCCGCCGGAAACGCCGGTCACCGCGGTGAAGGTGCCGAGCGGGATTTCCGCGGTGACGTTGCGCAGATTGTTGCCGCGCGCGCCGACGACTTTTAAGCGGCGGCCTTTTTTGCCCTGGCGGCGGGCGGGCGGCGTCGCGATCTCCAGCTCGCCCGACAGGTATTTGCCGGTGATCGAGTTCGGATTGGCCATGATGTCGCGCGGCGTGCCTTCGGCGATGACGTTGCCGCCATGGATGCCGGCGGCGGGGCCGATGTCGACGACATAGTCGGCATGCAGGATGGCGTCCTCGTCATGCTCGACGACGATCACCGTGTTGCCGATGTCGCGCAGGTGCTTCAGCGTGTCGAGGAGGCGCGCATTGTCGCGCTGGTGCAGGCCGATGGAAGGCTCGTCGAGCACGTAGAGCACGCCGGTGAGGCCGGAGCCGATCTGGCTGGCGAGCCGGATGCGCTGGCTCTCGCCGCCCGACAGCGAGCCGGAATTGCGCGACAGGGTGAGGTAGTCGAGGCCGACATCGTTGAGGAAGCGCAGCCGCTCGCGGATTTCCTTGAGCACCCGCACCGCGATCTCGTTCTGCTTGGCGTTCAGCGCGGCCGGCAGGTCCTCGAACCACTGGTTGGCCTTGCGGATCGACAGTTCGGTCACTTCGCCGATATGCTTGCCGCCGATCTTGACCGCCAGCGCTTCGGGCTTCAGCCGGTAGCCGGCGCAGGCCGGGCAGGGGGTGGCCGACATGAAGCGCTCGATCTCCTCGCGCATCCAGGCGGATTCGGTCTCCTTCCACCGACGCTCCAGATTGGGGATGACTCCCTCGAAGGTTTTTGTGGTCTTGTAGGAGCGCAGCCCGTCGTCGTAGTTGAAGGTGATCTCGCGCTCGCCCGTGCCGTGCAGCACAGCCTGCTTGGCTTCGTCGGTGAGTTCCCTGAAGCGGTCGCCGAGCTTGAAGCCGTAGACCTTGCCGAGCGCCTCCAGCGTCTGCGAATAATAGGGCGATGTCGATTTCGCCCACGGCGAGACGGCGCCGTCGCGCAGCGACAGGTTCTCGTCCGGCACGATCAGGCTCGCGTCGATGGCGCGCTGGCTGCCGAGCCCGTCGCAGGCCGGGCAGGCGCCGAACGGGTTGTTGAAGGAGAACAGCCGCGGCTCGATCTCGGGAATGGTGAAGCCCGATACCGGACAGGCGAATTTCTCAGAGAAAAGAATGCGTTCGTGGGTTTCGTTCTTGGACTTGTTGACCGAATCCTCGCCGGTCTGGCTGGCATCCAGCGGCTTGTCGGCGAACTCGGCGACGGCCAGGCCTTCGGCAAGCTTCAGCGCCGTCTCGATGGAATCCGCCAGCCGCGTCGCCAGGTCGCCGCGCACCACGATGCGGTCGACCACCACGTCGATGTCGTGCTTGTACTTCTTGTCGAGCGCCGGAACGTCGGCGATCTCGTAGAAGACGCCGTCGACCTTGACGCGCTGAAACCCCTTTTTCTGCAGCTCGGCAAGCTCTTTCCTGTACTCGCCCTTGCGGCCGCGCACGATCGGCGCCAGCAGGAACAGCCTGGTGCCTTCCTCGACCGCCAGCACGCGGTCGACCATCTGCGAAACGGTCTGGCTCTCGATCGGCAGGCCGGTCGCCGGCGAATAGGGCACGCCGACGCGCGCGTAGAGCAGGCGCATGTAGTCGTAGATCTCGGTGACGGTGCCGACGGTCGAGCGCGGGTTCTTCGAGGTCGTCTTCTGCTCGATCGAGATTGCCGGCGACAGGCCGTCGATCTGGTCGACATCCGGCTTCTGCATCATTTCGAGGAACTGCCGCGCATAGGCCGACAGGCTTTCGACATAGCGCCGCTGGCCTTCCGCATAGATGGTGTCGAAGGCGAGCGACGATTTGCCGGATCCGGAAAGGCCGGTCATCACGATCAGGCTGTCGCGCGGCAGGTCGAGATCGACATTCTTCAAATTGTGTTCGCGGGCGCCGCGAATGGAAAGATACTTATGGTCGGCCATGCCGGTCCGCCGCCTCAACTCTGGAATTTCTCGGATTGGCGGGTCTGCCCGGCCATCCCCTATGTAGGTAATTTTGCGGCGCCGTCGAGAGACGCCGCAACTCCTGCCGCATGAGCCTTTAACCGTCTTTCGCGCGAGGGGGCAAGTGAAAAGAACAAAGGCCGAACATGCTCCTGACAACCCGGTGTGGAAAACCGGACGTGCCACAATCTGTTACACGGGATCACGTTTTCCCTCGAAGCCGGCAAAAAGGTTGACGCGGCGGAACGCCGGGAGCAGGATCAATGGCGTCTTCGGACCCATTTTCGCGACGCTCTCTTGTGGTTTGCGAGACGCCGCAAGCACGCGGATCGGGAGCCGAGAGGCATTTGGAGCAACAGACCAGGAGCGAGGCATGACCCCACCGGACTGTTCGACATGGCTCCGCACGAATGCGGAGCCGCAGCAGGCGTAGTGCTTGCCGAGGCAGCAAACCGATCCTGCTGATTCACATCACAATCAGAGACCAATTGTCGGGTCATGCGGCTGCGTGCCGATGAGCACCCGAGATAGTAAAGCCGGTAAAATCCTCCCGGCATCAAGGGCTATGCCCGAACAGGCCCCGACCGCTTGAAACCATAGCGGCGGGGCCATTTTTTGGCCCGAATATCTGGCGCGACAGTGTCGCCTCCAGCCCTGCCGGCATTTTCCACACGGCGTTCTTCCATTGTGGCTTGCGAAAGTCAGTATGACGTTATAACCCTTTTTTCGCACGACAACGCTGGGGAACAGCTGGAGGATCCTTCATGACGCTCGCATGGACATTCAAATACGCGCTGGCTGCCGGCATCGCCCTGTTGCCGCATACCGCGCTGGCGCAATCCGTCAACATTTCCTACCTCACCCACTGGGCGCCCGAAACGGTGGCGCTGCTGGAGCAGGCCGCCAAGGATTACGCCAAGGACCATCCGGACGTGGCGGTGACGGTGCGCGCGGTGCCGTTCGGCGATCTGCTCACCACGCTGCGTTCGCAGGGCGGCGGCGCCGACGGCGCCACGATTGCCGGCATCTACGATCTCTGGTTGCCCGAACTGGCGCGCGACAAGCTCGTGGCGCCGGCGCCCGAACCTGTCGCGGGCGGGGTGAAGGAGGCATGGCCGGCCGGCGTGGCTACGGCCGCGAGCGTCGGCGGTACGGTTTACGGCATCCCCAACGAAATCGACGTCTACGCGCTGAACTACAACAAGGCGCTGTTCGCCGAAGCCGGCATCGCCACGCCGCCGAAGACCTGGGACGAATTGAAGGACGCGGCGACAAAACTGACCAAGAAGGATGCCGGCCAGCAGGGTTTCGGCATGATCAATTCCTGGGCGGCCGGCGTCGTTCACCCGTTCTCGTCGCTGCTGGTGTCGAATGGCGGCGAACTCGTCGTCGATGGCAAGCCGGCGCTCGATTCCAAGCAGGCCGGCGAAACCTTCCAGCTCTACGAAGACCTGATCAAGGCAGGCGTCACCGATCCGGCGATGGCCACGGCGGACGCCAACACCACCGGGCCGTTCCTCGACAATTTCGTCTCCGGCAAGACCGGCATGCTCATCATGGCCAATTGGTGGGAGAGCGCACTCAAGGCTGGCATGGGCGACAAGTTCTCCGATATCGCGACGGCGCCTATCCCGGTCGGCCCAAGCGGCGACAAGCCGCGCTCCATTTCCTATTCGTGGATGACAGTGGTCAACGCCGGCGCGGGTGAAGCCGAGCAGAAGGCGGCCTGGGACTTCCTCGCCTGGCTGAACAGCCCGGAGTCCGGCCCGAACGGCGCCTCGGCCATGGCCAACATCCTGATGTCGATGGGCATCCTGCCGTCGCGCACCTCCGACGTCGAAGCCTTCAAGGACAAGCTGGGCTCCGAATTCCTGGCGGGCTATGTCAGCGTGCTGGCCGACGCCAAGCCATTCCCGGTCGTGCTCGGCGGCCAGGAATTCTCGGAATCGCTGCAGCAGACCATCGAGGCGCTGCAATACGGCCAGGTCACGGCGAAGGATGCGCAGGCCAGCGCCCAGGCCGATGCCGTCTCAATCCTCGCACGCGCCGCGAAATAGCGGGCGGCAGAGGGGCGGGCCGTTGGTCTGAACGGCTCCGCCGCATTTCCGGAAACATGGCATGAGCAATTCTTACCGCGGCTCGGTGCTGACAATGCTGACGCCGGCCGTTGGGCTGATCGGCGTCTTCATCTTCGTGCCGATGCTGCTGACGGTCTGGTTGTCGCTGCAGGACTGGTCGACGCAGACCGGTTTCCAGACTGCGCGCTTCATCGGGCTCGACAATTTTTCCGAGATCTTCGGCCCGACGTCGATCGGCCGCGACTTCAAGCGCGCCTTCGTCAACACGGCGCTCTACACGGTGCTTTCCATCGCCCTGATCCTGCCGTTGTCGGTCGCCTTCGGCCTGCTGGTGCATCAGCGCAATGTCGCTGGCGGCACTATTTTGAGGACCGTGCTCTTCTCGACTTACATGGTGCCGATGATCGCCGTGGCGCTGGTGTGGTCGAAGCTCTATTCGCCGACCGAGGGGCCGATCAACCAGATGCTCGGCTGGGTCGGCCTCGGGCCGCAGCCCTGGCTGTCGTCGCCGAGCACGGCGCTGGTTTCGATCGTGCTGCTCAATGTCTGGCAGCAGGTCGGTTATTTCACCGTGCTGATCATTGCCGGGCTGACGCAGATCCCGAACAGCCTCTATGAGGCCGCGACGCTGGACGGCGCCAGGCCGCGTCAGCAATTCACCGCGATCACGCTGCCGCTGCTGCGCCGCACGCTGCTGTTCAGCGCGGTGATCGCCATCATCAACGCGGTGCAGGTGTTCGAACCGGTGGCGCTGATCACCCAGGGCGGGCCGGTCGGCTCGACCAACGTGCTGACCTTCCACATCCGCCGCGTCGGCATCGAGCGCGCACAGGGCGGCCTGGGCTCGGCGATGGCGGTGACGCTCATGTTGTCGCTGATCGTGGTGATTTTCGCGCTGTTCGCCTTCGCCAGAAGGAACGACAACGAATGAGCGGGGCGGGCGACGAGAGCGTGAGGCAGGGTGTCATCTTCCTGCGCAAGCGGCCGACCGGCGCTGATGCATTGGTTGCGACGCTGATGCTTGTCGTGCTGGTGGCCTCGGCCTTTCCGCTGCTGTGGATGGTGCTGTCCAGCTTCAAGACCGCGGCCGAGACCATGCAGGTGCCACCGGCCTGGCTGCCGCGTTCGCCCAGTCTCGAGGCCTACGGCAAGGTTGCCGGGGTGATTTCGGTCGGCCGCTCGATGCTCAACTCGGCGATCATCGCCTCGGTGACCACCGCCGGCATCCTGGTGACCAGCCTGATGGCCGGCTACGCCTTTGCGAAATACCACTTCCGCGGCAAAAACATGCTGTTCGCCGCGCTGATCGCCACCATGTTCCTGCCGCCCATCGTCACCCTGATCCCGCTCTACCGGATCGTCGGCTACCTCGACCTGAATGCAAGCTTAGCCGGGGTGATTTTGCCAAATCTTGCCAATGCTTTCGGGATTTTCCTCATGCGTCAGTTCATCGCCGGTGTGCCCGACGACCTGATCGACGCGGCGCGCGTCGACGGCGCCTCGGAACTGCGCATCCTGTTTGCCATCGTCGCGCCGAACGTGGCGCCGGCCATCGCCGCACTCGCGCTGTTTGCCTTCGTCTACCACTGGAACAGCTATTTGTGGCCGCTGACGGTGCTGCAGGGCAACAGCGACCAGTACCCGATCGTCATCAGCCTCAGCCGGCTGTTGAGCTACAACCGCGGCGCCATGAACACCAACCTGGTGATGGCGGGCGCCACGCTGGCGGTGCTGCCGCCGCTGGTGCTTTTCGCGTTCCTGCAGCGCTTCTTCGTCGACAGCATCGTCAGCTCCGGAGTGAAGGGATGAGCAGGATCCTCGCCATCGACCTCGGCGGAACGCAATTGCGGGCAGCGCTCTGCGAGCCCGGCAATCCCGTCGGGTTCGATCCGGTCGGGACATGGCCGGCGCCGAAGGACCTGAAAGGGTTTCGCCAGCATGTCACGGCGCTGGTTGCCGATCATGGCGTGCGGCTGCTGGGCATCGCGGTGCCGGGCACAGTTTCCGGCACTGCATGCCTGTGGATCCCCAATCTGCCCTATCTCGATGGCGTCGATCTTGCAGCGCTGTTTCCCGCTGTCGAGATAGGGCTCGGCCATGACGCGCAACTGGCGCTGCTTGCTGAGGCGACGGCCGGCGCGGCGGAAGGCCTGAGCGATGTGCTTCTCGTCGCGATCGGCACCGGGATCGGCTCGGCGGTGCTTGCCGGTTCGCGCATCGTGCGCGGTTCGAGCGGCAGTGCCTGTTCGTTCGGCTGGGCCTGCGCCGATCTCGATGACGCGGGCCACGACCGCGACGGCTGGCTCGAGCGCCATGTTTCCGGCCGCGCCCTCGACCGGATCGGCGGAAAGGTGGGTTTCCGCGACGGTTTCGGGCTGGTCGAGGCAGCCCGCAAAGGCAATGCCGCGGCGATATCGGCGCTGGTGGCGCCGACGCGCGCGCTGGGCGTCAGCCTGGCGGGAGCCGTGGCGCTGCTCGACCCGCAGGCGGTCGTGCTGTCGGGCGGCGTTGCCGCCGCGGCGGACGTCCTGGTCGCGCCGGTGATGGACGCCATGCGCCGGCAGCTGCCGCCGCATCTGCGCGGCGTGCGCATCACCGCCGGATCGTTCGGACCGAACGCCAGCCTGACGGGTGCCGCAATCGCCGGGGCGAGGGGGCTCGAATGGGACAGGATACGATGAGCGAGCGGCCGCGTTTCACCAAGCCCAACCGCCACCGGCCGGAGCCGCTGTGGCACCAGGCCGAGCAGGCGATACGCACGCTGATCACCAGCGGGGAATGGGCGAGCGGCGCGCAGATCCCCAACGAGGAGCGGCTTTGCGACCTGCTCGGGGTCAGCCGCATCACCATCCGCCATGCGCTGCGCAACCTCGAGGATTCCGGCCTGCTCAGCCGCGAGCACGGGCGCGGCACCTTCGTGCGGCGGGCGACCGTCGTTGCCGGCGCGCGCGGGCTTACCAGTTTCACCGAGGAGATGGCCAATCTCGGCCTGAACGTCGGTTCGCGGCTGCTGGACATCCAGATCGTGCCCGCCGATGCCGAAGCGGCCGCGGCGCTGGAAATCGAGCCCGGCGCGCCCGTGGTGAGCCTGCGGCGGCTCAGGCTTGGCAACAACCAGCCGATCGGCATCCAGACAGCGCACCTGCCGGAGAGCCGGGTGCCCGGCATCCTGGAAGAGGCCAGGAATATCCACTCGCTCTACGAGTTCCTGAAAATCCGCTACGGCATCGCTCCCGTCGAGGCGCGCGAAATCTACAGGCTGGGCACCGTCACGCAGGAAGACGCCGAGCTGATCCAACTGCCGGCCGGCAGCCCGGCCTTCGTGGTGGCGCGCACCGCCTTCGACCGCGCCGGCCCGTTCGAATTCACGGTCTCGACCATGCGCGGCGACCGCTACGAGATCCGTTCCATCCTCTACATCTGATCCAACGCGAAAGGTAATTTCAGATCATGTCGACATCCTACATCAGCCGCCTCGCCAAGCTCATCGATGGCGCGGCAACGGCCAACGAAGCGGCATTCGAGACCGTGTCGGCCAAACTTGCCGAGACGCTGGCGAACCAGGGCCTGGTGCATCTCTACGGTTCCGGGCATTCCGTGCTGCCGGTGCAGGAAGCGTTCCCGCGCTACGGCAGCTATGTCGGTTTCAATCCGCTCACCGATCCGCGCGTGATGTGGCACAACGTGCTCGGCGCCGGCGGCGTGCGCGAACTGCTATGGCTGGAGCGCACGGAAAAATACGCGGAAAAATTCCTCGACCACCAGCCGCTCAACCCGGGCGATTCCATCATTATCTTCGGCCACAGCGGCCGCAACGCCTCGGGCATCGATGCCGCACTCTATGCAAAGAAGCGCGGGCTGTTCGTCACCGCCATCACCAGCAAGAACAACCTCGACAAGCCGGCCAGCCACTCTTCCGGCAAGCGGCTGGCCGACGCGGCCGATGTCGTCATCGACACGACGTCGCCGATCGAGGACGCCATTGTTCCGGTGAAGGGGTGGAGCCGCCCGGTGGCCGGCTCGTCGACCGTGCTTGCCATGATCATGGCGCACGAGCTGATCGCGCGCACGGCGCAGAAACTCGCCGACCGCGGCATCGAACTGCCGACCTTCGCCTCGCCGACCATCGAAGGCGTGACGCTGCACGACACCGACGTCATCTACGGCATCTACCGCGAGCGCATGCTGGACGCGCAGAAGAAGCATCTCGGTTTCTTCCAGCAGCGCATGCAGGGCGACGCCTGAGTTTCGCTTGTTGTTACCTTAATTCTTTTGCGGGTCGCCCATGGCGGCCCGTTCGTTGTTTCAGGGTCTTGCGTCCGGGCGGTTTCTCTACTAGAACAAAAGAGGAACGAAAACAATGTGTGGACAGAGCGCCGTTTTCTGACGGCGGCGGCGCATGTCCGAGGCCGATCGGATAGAGTGCGCCGTCGGAATTTTTTTGCGACTGTTTAGGATGAGCGCGGAGAAAGTGTCATGGCGGGTAGCGTCAACAAAGTCATTCTGGTGGGCAATCTGGGCGCGGACCCGGAAATCCGCCGGCTGAATTCCGGGGAACCGGTCGTCAATCTGCGCATCGCGACGTCGGAAAGCTGGCGCGACAAGAACTCCGGCGACCGCAAGGAAAAGACCGAGTGGCATCAGGTCGTGATCTTCAACGACAATCTCGCCAAGGTGGCCGAGCAGTACCTGAAAAAGGGCATGAAGGTTTACATCGAAGGCCAGTTGCAGACCCGCAAATGGGAAAAGGACGGCGTCGAGCGTTATTCGACGGAGATCGTCCTGCAGAAATTCCGCGGCGAGTTGCAGATGCTGGATTCGCGCGGGCAGGGCGGCGACAGCGGCCAGGTTGCCTATGGCGGTGGTGGCGGGCGCGGCTCGGATTTCGGCCAGTCCGGCCCGAATGACAGCTATGGCGGCGGCAATCGCGGCGGCGGCGGTGGTAGCCGTGGCGGCGGCGGTGGAGGTTCGCGCGACCTCGACGACGAGATTCCGTTCTGAGATCCAACCGTAAAGTCATCGCTGGTCCTGGGTATGCTGGATCGGCGTGGAGGTTTTCCGGCATGAGCTTGATGGCCCGCCTTGCGGCGTTCTGCCTGTTTGCGGTCGCAATCGCGGTGCCGCCTGCGATCGGCGCGGAACTGCTCGACGCAAAGCCGCGCATCGCAGTGGTTTCGGCGTTTCCGCCGGAATGGGTGGCGCTGCAGGCGGACCTGACCGAAAGCGCCGAGCACACGATCAACGGCCGCAAGTTCATCACCGGAAAACTCGGCGGCAAGGATGTCGTGCTGTTCCTGAGCGGCGTCAGCATGGTCAACGCCGCGATGACCACGCAGTCGGCGCTTGACCGGTTCACCGTCACCTCAGTGATCTTTTCGGGCATTGCCGGCGGCGTCGATCCGGCGCTCGGCATCGGCGACGTTGTGGTCGCCGACCAGTGGGGCCAGTATCTCGAGGCGATCTTTGCGCGCGAGACGGCGGACGGCTACCAGATACCGCCGTTCCTGCCCAAGGACCAGTTCGAAGGCCACGGCATGATCGTTCCGCGCTCCGTCAGCGTCGCCAGGAAGGGCGGCGAGGCGGAGGAGACGCGCTTCTGGTTTCCGAGCGATCCGGCGCTGCTCGATGCGGCGCGCAAGGTCGCCGCGAAGCTCGATCTCGAGGATTGCGCGCCGGAGAACAAGTGCCTGTCGCGGCCGCCGAAAATCGTCGTCGGCGGCAACGGCGTCTCGGGACAGGCCTTTGTCGACAATGCCGAGTTCCGCGAATATGTGCTGAAAACCTTCGGCGCAAAGGTGCTGGACATGGAGAGCGCAGCGGTCGCGCATGTCACCTACGCCAACGGCGTTCCCTTCCTGGCGGTGCGCAGCCTTTCGGATCTTGCCGGCGGCGGCGAGGGCGCCAACGAGATGGCGACGTTCATGGCGCTGGCGTCGAAAAATTCGGCGAGCGTCGTCAAGGCGCTGCTGGCGGAGATGCCCTGACTTTCCTTGGCGATGCGGTACGTTCGGCCGATCCCGAAACGAACGGCCGGCTTGCGCCGGCCGTTGCGTTCCATCGATGCCCCGACTTTGTCAGCCGCCCATTTTGAAGGCGCCGGCGTCGATCAGGGCCTTCATGTTGGTGCGCTCCACCTCGAGGCGCTTGGCGAGATCTTCCGGCGTGCCGGGTGTCGCGGAAAAACCCGCTCCGGCAAGCTTCTCCTTGCCCTCGGGGCTGGAAATGTACTCGTTGATCGCGGCGTTCAGCGTGTCGATGATCGGCCGCGGCGTGCCCTTCGGCGCGAACAAAGCGAGCCAGCTGCTGTTGTACAGGTTCTTGCCCTTGAAACTGCTCTCGTCCACCGACGGAATGTCCGGATAGAGCGGGTCGCGCTCCGGCTGCATCACCATGATCCACTTCAGCTTGCCGGATTCTACGCCCGGCTCGAAGCCCGACGGGAAACCCGACCCGATATGGGTGACGCCACCCATCATGTCGGCGACCATCGCGCCCTGGCCGCCATAGGGCACGATCAGGATCTCGGCGCCGGTCTTGTAGGCGATCTGGGAAATCGCCGCATGCGCATTGCCGCCGACGCCCGAAACGGCCGCGTTCAGCTTGCCCGGATTGGCCTTCGACCAGGCCACCATCTCGTCCAGCGTGTTGAACGGCGCGCTGGCGCTGGCCGCGATCGATGTCGATGTTGTCGTGGCGAGAGCGACCGGCAGAAGATCGGTCGTCGGATCGTAGGGCACGCCCTGCGGCATGAACAGGGCATTCACCAGGGGAGCGCCGGAGGTGAAGTCCAACATGTAGCCGTCGGCGGGGGCACGCACCACGGTCGCGCTGCCCACGGTTCCGGATGCGCCGGGCCGGAAGTCGAGCACGAAGGCCTTGCCGAACTTCTTGCTGAGGGCATCGAAGATGATGCGCGCGCCGACATCGGCGCCGCCCCCTGCCGCCCACGGCACAACGACGATAACCTCGCGCTCCGGGTAGTTGTCCTGGGCCGCGGCCGGCACGATCGCGGTGGCCGTCAGTCCGGCAGCCATCAGCGCCGCGGAAAGGAATGTCCGTCTTTTCATCTTGTCGCTCCTCCAGATCTTGTTTCGTTTCGTTCCGCCGTTGTCTCCCGGCCTTCCTTGGAGGGCTCGGGGCCGGCGCTTGGCTCACAGGCGACCTTGTTGAAGGCGCCTGGATCGGCGTATTCCCGGAATTCAAACGCGCAGCCGTCGTCCGGCGCCACATGCGTGGTTTGCCGGCCTGTGTGGCCAACCAATCGAAGATATCCACCGCGCCCATGACTTCGTTGCGCGCTATGGCGAAGGCGCCCGGATCGCACTCGCCGCCGGAGCCCGTCCATAAGCACTCCGTAAAGACATAACATTATGTAAAACCAGGATGCCGTCAAGTCCTGGACCGGAGCTCGCGGCCGATTCAGCGCGGGAATCCGGCACATGCGGGACCGTGTCCAGGCAGGCATGCGTCTTTCGACCGCCAAGGAGGCTTGATTTTACCGGCGTTGCAGTTCTGCCAATGCCTGCTCGTAGACCGGCGATTGCTGGTTGAACCAGGCCGCCGCTTGCGGCCAGTTCGCCCTGTCCAGCATGTCGGTGCGCAGGCTTGAGCCGAGAAGGAAGTTCTCGCGCAGCCGCAGGTTTGGGCGGGCGAGGGCCGCAGCGAGGAATTCCCGGTGCGGGAACAGATATTCCCTGATCAACCCGCTTCTCGTGCGGCGCGCGCCGCGCACGAACAGGCCGACGCCGCCATTGGCGACGTAATGAACGGCGATCAACGGCATTGGTCCGACTGCCAGCCAGCGCGAATGCTCGTTGCCGCGCTCCATCCTGGTGCTGAGCGCCGGCAATTCCTCGGCAAGGAAGGCAAAGAAGGCGCGGCGGTGCGCGGTGATCTCGGAAACCATGTGTCGCCGGTCTATGCCGCCATCAGCGCCTTGATGCCGTCGGCGACGAACTGCACGGCCAGTGCTGCGAGGATCACCCCGAGCAGCCGGGTCAGGATCGAGCGGCCGGTCTGGCCGAGAATCCTGTCGACCCGCTCGGCGAGCAGGAACACCAGATAGGTGAGCGCCAGGCAGACGAAGATGATGGCGACGAGTGCTGCCTGACCGGCGAATGTCGGAAGCCCGCCCGACAGCAGCACCGTCGCGGAAATCGCGCCTGGCCCGGCAATCAGCGGGATCGCCAGCGGAAACGCCGCGACGTTGTGGATATGGTCCCTGGTGATGGCGACGTCGGAGATCTTCTCCTTCCGGTCCTGGCGCTTCTCGAAGACCATCTCGAAGGCGATGAAGAATAGCAGGAAGCCGCCGGCGACGCGGAAGGCGGGCAGGGTGATGCCGAAGACCGAGAGGATCGACGCACCGGCGACGGCAAAGAGGGCGAGCACACCAAAACCGATGATCGAAGCGCGGATCGAGACTTGTTTTCGCTCCTCGCGGTTCATGCCGCGCGTCACCGCCAGGAACAGCGGCGCCAGCCCCGGCGGGTCGATCGTCACGAGAATGGTGACGAAGGCATTGAAAAGGCTGTCATAGCTCGGCATTAGACACCCCGTTGCAGGCAGACTAATCGGAGGGTGACGCAATCGCCAGCGGATAAGTTTGGCCCGCACCGTCAAAAAACTGGCGTGGCAATATTTTTCTTGCTTGCCAGCCTGAATGGCGAACGCGGGTGAAGCGACAAAGCGAGTGGGATTATCGTGAGCACAATCCCGGCGATTGCCATCAATACCGCGTCAGCCGGCGTCCATGACTGGTCTTGCAGCGGGAGGCCTACATACAACGCAGCCCATTGGAAGTCTGCGTCGCCGCCGAAAAACAAAATAGCCACGACATTGTTGGCGCAATGCGCGCCGAATGCCGCGCCAAGGTTTCCCGTGGCGCAGACGAGCAGCGTCATGGCCACCGAAAAGACTGCGATGCTGATGAGAACGGCAGCGTTCATCCAGGGCACGGCGTCGCCATCCCAGTGCAGCAGCGTAAAAACCAGAGTCGGCAAGACTGCCCAAACCAGCCAGTTGGGGAACCGTTGCGCAAGCGACTGTTGGAGATAGCCGCGAAAAACCAGCTCCTCCGCTGAACTCTGCACCAGGATCAACAGGGAGAATGGCAGGAGGGCCACGATCCAGTTGAGCAGTTCTACCTCGCCCCTTCGGCCTGTTGGGTCCGTGGCGAAAAAGAGTGCTGACGACAACACGCCGACTATGAACCAAACCGCAAAGCTGCTGGCGAAATCATGCCATGAAAGCCGGCCGGTCACCCCCATCAAGCTGGACAACCGCCTGCGGTGAACAAGGCGAAGAGCAACCCATGTGCCAGCCCACGCGACGCCGATCGTGGATAAAGCTAGGGCGAAGCCGAGCCATGAATCGAGGAATGATTCATACAGCAATTCGGAGGCTTCCCAATACGAAAGCGTCGGCTGCGCGCAGCCTGCGAGCGAACAAAATCCCTGATAAACCAATGGGCCGGCGGCGATGGCAGCGATGGTGATGAAAAGGACCATTAGCGTGATGACGGAAAAGCCGATGGCAATCCGCCATGCACTGTTGCGGCCTTCGCCGGCTTTCGCGACAATAAACCGAGGCGCTATTCGGACATGCTGTCGCACGTCGTCACAAACTTGGATATCCGCTTGAATTTCCGTCAAAAATCAGAACCGGAAAAATCCCGTCGCCATTGGAGAATTGCAAGGCTTTCCTATATAAGACGAGTGTGATTCCCATAGTGATTGTGACCCAATTTGACTGACCAGAAGACACCGCGCGGCGGCGATGGCGGCCCGACCGGCATCGAGCCGATTTCCATCATCGAGGAGATGCAGCGCTCCTATCTCGATTACGCGATGAGCGTGATCGTCAGCCGCGCGCTGCCCGACGTGCGCGACGGGCTGAAGCCGGTGCATCGTCGCATCCTCTACGCGGCGCATGAGAGCGGCTATCACTGGAACCGCAAATACGTGAAATCAGCGCGGCCGGTCGCCGACGTGATGGGTAAATACCATCCGCATGGCGACGCCTCGATCTACGACGCCCTCGTGCGCATGGCGCAGGACTGGTCGATGCGGGTAACGCTGATCGATGGGCAGGGCAATTTCGGCTCGATCGACGGCGATCCGCCGGCGGCCATGCGCTACACCGAATCCCGCCTGACCAAGGTTGCGCATGAACTGCTGGAGGATATCGACAAGGAAACCGTCGATTTCCAGGACAATTACGATGCGTCTGCCGAAGAGCCGCGCGTGCTGCCGGCGCGGTTTCCGAACCTGCTGGTCAACGGGTCGGGCGGCATCGCCGTCGGCATGGCGACCAATATCCCGCCGCACAATCTCGGCGAAATCGTCAACGGCACCATCGCGCTGATCGACAATCCGGCGATGGAACTTGCTGACCTGATGGAGATCATCCCAGGCCCGGATTTTCCGACCGGCGGCATCGTGCTTGGACGCTCCGGCATCTACAACGCCTATTCGACCGGGCGCGGCTCGATCCTGATGCGCGGCCGCGTCAACATCGAACAGCGGGCCAACGATCGCGAGGCGATCATCATCACCGAGGTGCCGTTCCAGGTGAACAAGGCCACGATGATCGAAAAAATGGCCGATCTGGTGCGCGAGAAGCGCGTCGAGGGCATTTCCGACATCCGCGACGAGAGCGACCGGCAGGGCTATCGCGTCGTCATCGAACTGAAGCGCGACGCGGTTGCCGATGTCGTCTTGAACCAGCTCTATCGCTACACGCCGCTGCAGACCTCGTTCGGCGCCAATGTGGTGGCGCTCAACGGCGGCAAGCCGGAGGTGATGACGCTGATCGACATGCTGAAGGCCTTCATCGCCTTTCGCGAGGACGTCATCAGCCGCCGCACCAAGTTCCTGCTCAGGAAAGTGCGCGAGCGGGCGCACGTATTGGTCGGCCTGGCGATCGCGGTCGCCAATATCGACGAAGTCATCAAGCTTATCCGCCAGGCGCCCGATCCGCAGACCGCCCGCGAGCAGTTGATGGAGCGCCGCTGGCCGGCCGCCGATGTCGAGTCGCTGATCCTTTTGATCGACGATCCGCGCCACCGCATCAATGAGGACGGCACCTACAATCTTTCCGAGGAACAGGCGCGCGCCATCCTCGAATTGCGGCTGCAGCGCCTGACCGCGCTTGGCCGCGACGAGATCGCCGACGAATTGAATACGATCGGCGCCGAGATCACCGATTTCCTCGACATCCTCTCGTCACGCGCCCGCATCCAGCAGATCGTCAAGGACGAACTGGCCGCGGTGCGCGACGAGTTCGGCACGCCGCGCCGCACCGAACTCGCCGAGGGCGGCGCCGACATGGAAGACGAGGACCTGATCCAGCGCGAGGACATGGTCGTCACCGTCAGCCATTCCGGCTACATCAAGCGGGTGCCGCTGTCGCAGTACCGGGCGCAGCGCCGCGGCGGCAAGGGCCGTTCCGGCATGTCGACCAAGGACGAGGATTTCGTCACCCGGCTGTTTGTCGCCAACACCCACACGCCGGTGCTGTTCTTCTCGTCGCGCGGCATCGTCTACAAGGAAAAGGTCTGGCGGCTGCCGATCGGCAATCCGCAGTCGCGCGGCAAGGCGCTGATCAACCTTTTGCAATTGCAGCAAGGCGAGCGCATCACCACGATCATGCCGCTGCCGGAAGACGAGGCGAGCTGGAGCGAACTCGACGTGATGTTCGCGACCACGCGCGGCACGGTGCGCCGGAACAAGCTCTCAGACTTCATACAGGTCAACCGCAACGGCAAGATCGCCATGAAGCTCGAGGAAGAGGGCGACGAGATTCTCGGTGTCGAAACCTGCACCGACAATGACGACGTGCTCCTGACCGCCAATTCGGGCCAGTGCATCCGGTTCCGGGTCAGCGACGTGCGCGTGTTCCAGAGCCGCAATTCGGTCGGCGTGCGCGGCATCTCGATGGCCGACAGCGACCGGGTCATTTCGATGGCCGTTATCGAGCACGTCGATGCCGAACCGTCCGAACGCGCCGCCTACCTGAAGCGCTCGGCCAATGAACGGCGCCTGGCGGCCGGTGCGTCCGGCGAGGAAGAGGAAATCGCGCTGACCAACGAGGAGGTCGGCGAGGAAACCGATCTTTCCGACGAGCGCTACGAGTTCCTGAAGCAGCACGAACAGTTCGTCCTGACGGTCACCGAATACGGTTACGGCAAGCGTTCATCGTCCTACGATTTCAGGCTCACCGGCCGTGGCGGCAAGGGCATCCGGGCGACCGATGTGTCCAAGGTCGCCGAGATCGGCCAGTTGGTGGCGGCTTTCCCGATCGGCAATGACGACCAGATCATGCTTGTCTCGGATGGCGGCACCGTCATCCGCGTGCCTGTCAACGGTATCCGCTTCGCCAGCCGCGCCACCAAGGGCGTGACCATCTTCAACACCGCCGAAGGCGAAAAGGTGGTTTCGGTCGAGCCCATCTCGGAGCCGCAAGGCGACGAAGAGAATGGCGAAGAGGTTTCCGAAAATGGCGGGGAGGAAACTTCCGGCGAAACGGACGGTGATATTTAAACCCGTCCCAAGACGCGCACAGCAAAGGCCGGATCGTGTCCGGCCTTTTTCTTGACCTAGCGGTGACCGTAGGGGGTAAAACGGTCGTTGCGGTCGTCCATGCGCACGCGTTGAGCTTCATGATGGATGCCGAAAGCGGTGGCGATCAGCATGGCAACTGTCATTGCGGCGGCGAGCATGAAAATCATCATTGTTCTGTTCTCCTGCGCCTTACAACGTTTACATGGGTGTTTGGTTTCATCTTCTGAAGGGTCACTTTGGTATTGCGCCGTTGAACCTTTCGTGATCCGTCCGTTCGTTGGCCGTTCACCGGGCTACGTCTGGGCCGCGAGATTTGTCCGTGACTGGCGAATTGCCTTTGCCGAAAGAGGTCGCTAGAACCGCCAACCATGACTGAGCGCATCGCTATCTATGCCGGTTCCTTCGACCCGCTGACCAACGGACATCTCGATGTCCTCAAGGCGTCGCTCGCAGTTGCCGATCTTGTGTTCGCGGCGATCGGCATCCAGGTGTCGAAGACGGCCGTTTTCACGTTCGAGGAGCGCGCGGCTTTGATCGACAATGCCGCCGCCGAGTTCGGCAAGGACGGCAAGCGCATCCGCGTCGTTTCCTTCCAGGGGCTGGTCATCGACGCGGCGCGCAAGCATGGCGCCTCGATCATGATCCGCGGCCTGCGCGACGGCACCGATCTCGACTACGAGATGCAGATGGCGGGCATGAACGAGACGATGGCGCCGGATCTGCAGACCGTGTTTCTTCCGGCGAGCCCCTCGGTCCGCACCATTACCGCCACACTTGTCCGCCAGATAGCCTCGATGGGCGGCGACATCCGCCCCTTCGTGCCGGAAGCGGTCGCGGTCGCATTGAAGAAGAAATTCGCAAAATAAAGGTCGAGGAGACATTCATGCAGCTGAAAAGGCTTGCTTCCCTGTTTGTTGTCGTTGCCGGCCTCATCGCCGGAAGCGTGTCGGCATTCGCCGCCGATCCGGAAAACACCATGGTCATCACGCTGAAGGACGGCGACGTGACCATCGCGCTGCGTCCCGACCTGGCGCCGAAGCATGTCGAGCAGATCAAGGCGCTGGTGCGCGAAGGCGCCTACGACAACGTCGCCTTCCACCGCGTCATCGACGGTTTCATGGCGCAGACCGGCGACGTCCAGTACGGCGACATGAATGACGGCTTCGATCCCAACTCAGCCGGTACCGGCGGTTCCGACAAACCCGACCTGCCGGCCGAATTCAGCCAGGAGCACTATGTCCGCGGCACCGTCGGCATGGCGCGCGCCCAGAGCCCGGATTCGGCCAACTCGCAGTTCTTTATCATGTTCGCGCCGGCGCCGCCGCTCGAGGGCCAGTACACGGTCGTCGGCACCGTCGAAAGCGGCATGGACCTGGTCGACAAGATCAAGAAGGGCGATTCGGCGCAGAACGGGGTCGTCAGCGATCCCGACCGCATGATCAAGGTCCGCATCGCGGCAGACCCAAAATAATCACAGTAAAACAGGAAGGAATTGGCTGATGGCCGATATCAAGGATCCGGAAAACACGCTTCTCATGGAAACCACCAAGGGGAAGGTCGTCATCGAACTGCTTCCGGATTTGGCGCCCGGCCATGTCGGACGCATCAAGGAGCTGACCCGCGAGGGCGCCTATGACGGCGTCGTCTTCCACCGCGTCATCGATGGCTTCATGGCGCAGACCGGCGACGTCAAGTTCGGCAAGTCCGACGGTGCGTCGTTCAATCCGTCGCGCGCCGGCATGGGCGGTTCGGACAAGCCGGACCTCAAGGCCGAGTTCTCCAACATGAACCATGCCCGCGGCACCTGCTCGATGGCGCGCGCGCAGAACCCGAATTCGGCGAACTCGCAGTTCTTCATCTGCTTCGAGGACGCCGGGTTCCTGAACCGCCAGTACACGGTGTGGGGCCAGGTCATCGAAGGCATGGACAATGTCGACAAGATCAAGCGCGGCGAGCCGGTGCAGGATCCCGACAAGATCGTCTCGATGAAGGTTGCCGCCGACGTCAAGGCGGCCTGACCGGGGCAGGAAATGGCGGGCGTCCTCTGGTCGTTGCTCGGCGTTCTGGCGGGCGCCTTCATTGCCGTGCAGGCGCCGATCAACGCGCAACTGGCGCGCGGGCTCGGCCTGCCGGTGGCGGCGGCCGCCTTTTCGTTCCTTTCCGGCGCCGTCATCCTCGGCGTCATTTCGCTGCTGATGACGCGGGCGCAGCAGGTTTCGATCGACTGGCAGGCGCCGGCGCTCTGGCTGTTTGCCGCCGGCGGCTTCCTCGGCGCGGCCTATGTGACCAGCGCTGTCATCCTGACGCCGAAGCTCGGCGCGGCGGCGTTGATGGCCTTTCTCGTCACCGGCCAGCTCATCGCCGGCATGCTCATCGACCGCGTCGGTTTCCTCGGCGTCGCGGTGCGTGAAATCTCCATGGGCAGGATCGTCGGCGCTCTGCTTTTGCTCGCCGGAGCGCTGATGATCCGCGTTTACTGATGCGCGTCGATCTTTTCGATTTCGAGCTTCCCGAAGACCGTATCGCGTTGCGGCCGGCCGTGCCGCGCGATTCCGCAAAGCTGCTCGTCGTGCAGCCGGGAAAACCGCTGGTGGACGATGTCGTCGGCGCACTGCCGGCCCTACTGCAGCCCGGCGACGTGCTGGTCTTCAACGACACAAAAGTCATTCCGGCGCAGCTGAACGGCACCAGGCAGCGCGGCGAGGCGCTCGCCAATGTCGATGCCACCTTGCACATGCGCACCGCGCCCGACCGCTGGCTTGCGTTCATGCGGCCGGCCAAACGCGTGGCGGAAGGCGACCGCATTCGCTTCGGCCATGACGGCAATGCCTGTTTCCTCGGGAATCTCGACGCCACCGTGCTGGAAAAACGCGATGCTGGCGAGGTACTGCTCGGTTTCGACCTGTCCGGCGCCTTCCTCGACGAGGCGCTGCACGCAGTCGGCCATATCCCGCTGCCGCCCTACATCGCCTCGAAGCGTCCTGACGACGCCCGCGACCTGACCGACTACCAGACGGTTTATGCCCGGGACGAGGGCGCCGTGGCCGCCCCCACAGCCGGACTGCATTTCACGCCGGACCTGTTCGCAGCGCTCGACGCGCGCGGCATCGAGCGGCTTTTCGTGACGCTGCATGTCGGGGCTGGAACGTTCCTGCCGGTCAAGGCCGACGACACGGCCGGCCACAAGATGCATGCCGAGACCGGGCATATTTCGAAACAGACCGCCGACGCGATCAACGCGGCCAAGGCGCGCGGCGGCCGGGTCGTCTGCGTCGGGACCACTTCGCTCAGGTTGATCGAGAGTGCGGCGCGCGACGGCACGGTGGAACCGTGGTCCGGCCCGACCGACATCTTCATCACTCCCGGCTATCGTTTCAAGGCGGTCGACGTGCTGATGACCAATTTCCACCTGCCGCGCTCGACGCTGTTCATGCTGGTTTCAGCCTTTGCCGGACTGGAGACCATGCGCGAGGCCTATCGCCACGCCATCGAAAACCGCTACAGATTCTACTCCTACGGAGACGCAAGCCTTCTGTTCAAAGCGGAGGAATAGCGATGGACGACGATCTGCAGACGATGGACCGCCCGGCACTGATCGCCGAGGCAAAGAAACTGAGGGCCGGCATTCGCAAGCATCGCGACTCCACCGGTCACGATCTGTGTTGGCACCACCCCGACCTGTGGGCGCTGTTGCCGGAGAAGACGGCACCTGCGATCGCGGTGCCGCCATGGCCGAGATTCATGCGCGGCTGCATCCACTACCGGCAGTCGCTGGAAGAGCAGGCGGCCGGTGCGCCCGTTCACGACAAGGAATATGATGGCGGATAATTTTGGATTCCGGCTCAAGGCAACCGACGGCAAGGCACGGCGCGGCGAAATCTCGATGCCGCGCGGCACCGTGCGCACACCGGCCTTCATGCCGGTCGGCACCGGCGGCACCGTCAAGGCCATGTATATGGACCAGGTTCGCGGTGTCGGCGCCGACATCATCCTGGGCAACACCTACCATCTGATGCTGCGGCCTGGCGCCGAGCGCGTGGCTCGTCTCGGCGGATTGCACGATTTTGCCCGCTGGCCGTATCCGATCCTCACCGACAGCGGCGGCTTCCAGGTGATGTCGCTGGCGCAGCTCAGGAAACTCGACGAGAAGGGCGTCACCTTCCGCTCGCATATCGACGGCGCCGCCTACGAGATGTCGCCGGAGCGTTCGATCCAAATCCAGGGTCTGCTCGATTCCGACATCCAGATGCAGCTCGACGAGTGCGTTGCCCTGCCGGCCAAGGAAAACGAGATCGAGCGCGCCATGGAGCTTTCGCTGCGCTGGGCCGAGCGCTGCAAGACAGCCTTCGGCGTGCAGCCGGGCAAGGCGATGTTCGGCATCGTCCAGGGCGGTGACAATGCGCGGCTGAGGGTGCGTTCCGCGTCCGCGCTGAGCGGCATGGACCTGAAAGGTTATGCAGTCGGCGGACTGGCAGTCGGCGAGCCGCAGGCCGTCATGCTCGACATGCTCGACGTCACCTGTCCCGAACTGCCCGCGGAAAAGCCGCGCTACCTGATGGGCGTCGGCACGCCCGACGACATCCTGAAATCGGTGGCCCGCGGCATCGACATGTTCGATTGCGTGATGCCGACCAGGGCAGGGCGCCACGGCCTTGCCTATACCCGTCGCGGCAAGGTCAATCTGCGCAATGCCCGCCATGCCGACGATCCGCGCCCGCTGGACGAGGAAAGCGATTGCCCCGCGGCGCGCGACTATTCCCGCGCCTACCTGCACCATCTGGTGAAGTCGCAGGAGGCACTGGGCGCCATGCTTCTGACCTGGAACAATCTTTCCTATTACCAGCGGCTCATGCAGGACATCCGCGACGCGATCGAGGCGGGCCAGTTCACCGAGAGGGCCGCGGCCATCAGCGAAGGCTGGGCGAGGGGTGATCTGGCGGCGATCTAGGGGTCATCAACCGCCGAGGTCGAATGCGCCCTTCCGAATCGATGCCATTCGGGCATTGTGCGCAACATACCGTGAAGGTGCAGACCGGAACCCCGGCTGTCCTGGTACGTTTTTCGATCAGATTAGGGACGACAACCTCGACTGTCAGGAGGAAGCAATGAACAGGCTTCAATCTGGTTTTTTGGCCACCACGCTGGCGGCGTCGTTCTTGATTGCGCCGGCGATGCCGCTGAATGCGGCCCCCGTCTTCGTACCGAAGTCCGTTGAGACGCGAACCGATGTCCAACAAGTCAGGCACCGGAAGTGGCACCGCGGGCATCGTCACTGGCGCGCCGAACGTCGTCATTGGCGCGCTGAACGCCGTCACTGGAGAAGGCACGCCTGGCGGGATCGTTACTACGACGACGATTATTACTACAGGCGGCACGGCTCCCGCTATCATCACCGTTACTGGCGGCCCCAACGCTCAGGCGTAACGCTTGAGTTTTCATTCTAGCCGCCTGACTGAATGAACGTCATCGCGCGACATGCCCTAGCTGTGCGTGTCGCGCCAGAATGGAACGAGGATCGCCACTGTGACGCCAGAGGCCACCGCACCCATCAGGGTGCCCCAGGCCGTGTCGACGACGGCGACGACCGGATCGTATCCCCTGAAAACCGACAGGTTGGTGGCGTTGTAGGTGAGGTAGGTGAAGAAGCCGAACAGCGCGCCGTTGACAGCGGCAATCCGCCAGTTGCCGGCTTCCAGGCCGGCGCTGATGGCAAAATAGACGAGGCCGATCACATAGAGGGCATAAAAGACACCGGCAACGCCCCATTTCGGCCGGTCGAGCATCATCTCGCCGATGCGGCTGACGTACAAGCCGCGCGCGACGAAACCGAGCCAGAGAAAATCGAGCAGCAGGAAGATGAGCAGCGCCAGGCCATAGGTAGTTGCGTGTTTCATGGTGTCTTCGTCGCCCGGTTCAGGTGCTCAGCGAGGTCGAGGCGCGCAGGCTGACACCGGTGATGCGGAATTTGCCGTCCGGCTGCAATTCGAGCGTGTAGACGGCTTCATAGTCCTTGCCGTCCTCGCCCACGATCATGACCTGCTGGATGATCGATGTCGGGCTCAGTTCCTGGACCTTGCCGAACGCATAGTTGCGCGGCTTGTGAACCGGCTTGTAGGCGCCGGTGACCATGTTCATGAAGATGTCGAGCGTCGGGAAAATGCGCTTCACATTGGGCGCGGCGTAACTGTAGGCGCCTTCGTCGTCGCCGGCGCGAAAGGCCCTGAGTTGGCCGTCAATGGCGCCTTGCGCCGCCTTGACCTCGGCATCGCCGGCGGACGCCGGCAACGCCAGCGCAAGCATGAACAGACCAACAAAGGCGATGCGCATGGGCTATCTCCCGTCCTGGCGCCAGCCGCTTGCCGGCGGATTCGCCCGGACCTCCATAATATCATACGGCGGGCGGGCGTGTGGGGTTTCACTGGCGGCCCTGATTTCCTCCGGGTTCACTCGGCTCCGCGCCGGTTGCCCAAGGCCGCCGCAAAGCGGCATGCAAGGTGCCGCGAAATTGGGCAAACGCGCGTCAGCGGCTCGTGCCCGGCGACAACTATGCGATTACGCTTGCTTTTCCGCCCTGACGCCGCTGAAATGGCGTCACAGGGGAGATGTGCGTGACAGCATTCGATGAGATGCACCCCGAAGAGACCGGGTTGCGCAAACCATATTCAGCCTATGATCGCTGGTTTCAGGCCCAGGACCCCGCAAGACTTACCGAAAAAATGCGTGACGCCGAGCGCGTGTTCCGCAAGACGGGCATCACCTTTGCCGTCTACGGCGAGGAAGAAGCCGCCGAGCGGCTGATCCCGTTCGACATCGTGCCGCGCATCATCTCGGGTTCCGAATGGCGGCGGCTTACCCAGGGCATCGAACAGCGGGTGCAGGCGCTCAACGCCTTTCTCGACGACATCTATCATCGCCAGGAAATCCTGCGCTCCGGCCGCGTGCCGAAGGAATTGATCGCCGCCAACGAAGCGTTCCTGCCGGAGATGATCGGCATAAGGCCGCCGAAAGGCGTCTACACCCACATCATCGGCGTCGACATCGTGCGCATCGACGAGAACGAGTTCTACGTGCTCGAGGACAATGCGCGCACGCCGTCAGGCGTTTCCTACATGCTGGAGAACCGCGAGACGATGATGCAGCTCTTCCCCGAGCTGTTCCAGCGGGTGAAGGTGCGGCCGGTCGAGAACTATCCGCAGTTGCTGCGGCAGTCGCTGGGCGCGGTGAGGCCCGATAATGTGCGCGATGCACCGCGCATCGCCGTGCTAACCCCGGGCAGCTTCAATTCCGCCTATTTCGAGCATGCGTTCCTTGCCGACCAGATGGGCGTCGAACTGGTCGAGGGGCAGGATCTGCGCGTCGTCGACGGCCATGTCGCGATGCGCACGACCGAAGGCTACAAGCAGATCGACGTGCTCTACCGAAGGGTCGACGACGCCTATCTCGACCCGCTCACCTTCAAGCCGGATTCGACGCTCGGCGTGCCGGGCATCATGGATGTCTACCGGTCCGGCAACATCACCATCGCCAACGCGCCCGGCACCGGCATCGCCGACGACAAGGCGATCTATTCCTATATGCCCGAGATCATCGAATTCTACACCGGCCGCAAGGCGATCCTCGGCAACATCCCGACCTGGCGCTGCTCGGAACCGGACAGCCTGAAATACGTGCTGGAGCACCTTGCCGACCTGGTGGTCAAGGAAGTGCACGGGTCCGGCGGCTACGGCATGCTGGTCGGCCCGGCGGCCAGCCGCAAGGAGCGCGAGGATTTCGCCAAGAAACTCGCGGCGCGCCCGTCGAACTACATCGCGCAGCCGACGCTTTCGCTGTCGACCTGCCCGATCCTCACCGAAAAGGGACTGGCGCCGCGCCATGTCGACCTGCGGCCGTTCGTGCTGGTGTCGGATCGCATCCAGATCGTGCCCGGCGGCCTGACCCGCGTGGCGCTGAAGCAGGGATCGCTGGTGGTCAACTCATCGCAAGGCGGCGGGACGAAGGATACGTGGGTGTTGGATGATTGAAGGGTGGGGAGGTGAGTAGGCAGTAGTGAGTAGTGAGTAGTGAGTAGTGAGTAGTGAAATGAAAGGGCTCGGCGACGACTGTAAATTCCTACAGAGATTTGCTTGTTTGGAAGGCGGCGATCGAACTCGCTGTGGACTGCTATGCAGCAACCAAAGCGTTTCCGAATAGTGAGATTTACGGAATGATGTCGCAGGTTCGACGGTCGGCAGCCTCCATCGCGGCGAACATCGCCGAAGGTTACGGAAGGGAGCATAGAGGGTCGTTTATTCAGTTTCTGAGGATCGCGCAGGGTTCTCTCAAAGAGTTGGAGACGCATCTGATTTTGTGTGGAAGGGTGAATTTGATGGTCGAAAGCGACGTCCTTCGGTTGCTGACCCAGTCTGATGACCTGGGCAAAATGCTGCGCGCAATGATCCGTAGCCTGCAGCGGAAGCCTTGAGATGGCGGTTTGTCACTACTCACTACTCACTATTCACCATTCACTATCGAGAGGAGCGTCGCGCTAATGCTTCTCGGCCGCACCGCCAATGGCCTCTACTGGATGAGCCGCTATATCGAGCGGACGGAGAACATGGCCCGCCTGCTCGATGCCGGCCTGCGGATGGCGCTGACGCGGACGGCGAGTTCGTCGGAGGAATGGAACTCCGTGCTCCTGAGCGCCGGCGCCGACGTCGCCTTCCGCCAGCGGCACCAGGACGTGAACGCCGAAACCGTGTCGGATTTCCTGCTGCGCGAGCCGACCAATGCGTCGAGCGTCATGGGGGCGATCGAGACGGCACGCAGCAACGCCCGCATGGTGCGCACCGCGCTGACGCGCGAGACCTGGGAATCGATCAACGAAGCCTGGATGGCGCTGAAGCGTATGCTGGCGAGGCCGGTCGAGCAGACCGAACTGCCGAGCGTGCTCGACGCCATCAAGCGCGAGACGGCGCTGATCCGCGGTTCATTTCACGGCACGGCGCTGCGCAACGAAAATTTCGACTTCGCCCAACTCGGCACTTTCATCGAGAGGGCCGACAACACGGCGCGCATCCTCGACGTCAAATATTACGTGCTGCTGCCGTCGATAGCCTGGGTCGGATCGACGCTCGACAATTATCAGTGGGAATCGATCCTGCGCTCGGTCGCCGCGCATCGTTCGTACCGTTGGGTCTACGAAGCCGACTACCGGCCGACCAACATCGCCGACTACCTCATCCTCAACGGCCGCATGCCGCGGTCGCTCGCCTATTGCTACCAGAACATCTCGGAGAGCCTTTCCTACCTGGAGAAGGACTACAACACGCGCCACTGCTGCCACGACACGCTCGACCAGACCCTGGCCAAGCTGAAGGTCAATTCGATCAAGGACATCTTCGATGCCGGCCTGCACGAATTCCTGGTCGAATTCATCCGCGACAACAACAGGTTGGGTGACGAGGTTGCGCAGAACTTCCGCTTCTACTGACGGCGAAAAGACACCATGCTCCTGAAAATCACCCACCGCACCGAATACCGGTACGATGTACCGGTGCATTACGCGCTGCAGCGGTTGCGGCTGGTGCCTTATGGCGGTTCGACGCAAACGATCAGATCATGGTCGCTGGCTATCGACGGCGCGCGAGAGGAGGTGCGGTTCACCGATCATTTCGGCAACGATACGCGGCTCCTGAGCGTCGAGGGCGATCCGCATGTCATCAGCGTCGAAGCGACCGGCGAGGTCGAGACCCACAACACCGCCGGCGTGATGGGCGCGCATCGCGGTTTCGCGCCGCTCTGGCTGTTCGGAAGCGAAACGCCGCTGACTGCGACTGGAGAAGGCATCCGCGGGCTGGCCAAGGAGATCAACGGTGGCGCCGATCTCGACCGGCTGCACCGGCTGATGGCGGCGATCCACGGGCGCGTCGCCTATACGATCGGCGCCACCGATTCCACCACGGTCGCCGAAGACGCGCTGCTTCAGGGCACCGGCGTCTGCCAGGACCACAGCCACATCTTCATCGCCGCCGCGCGGCTGCTGGGCTTTCCAGCGCGCTACGTCAGCGGCTATCTGATGATGAACGACAGGCTGGACCAGGTCGCCACCCATGCCTGGGCGGAAGCCCATGTCGCCAATCTCGGCTGGGTGGCATTCGACGTCGCCAACGGCATTTCGGCCGACGAGCGTTACGTCCGTGTCGCCACCGGCCGCGACTATCGCGACGCCATGCCGGTCTCCGGCATTCGTTTGGGACAGGCGGAAGAACAGCTTGCAGTCCACATCACGGTAGAGCAGTAATCCCCCGATATCGTATGCAGTCAGCGAGATTCGATGACTTATTGTGTCGGCCTCAGGATCGATAGCGGCCTCGTGTTCATGTCGGACACGCGCACCAATGCCGGCATCGATTCCATATCCACCTTCCGCAAGATGCATATCTGGGAGGAGCCGGGCGAGCGCGTCATCGTGCTTTTGACCGCCGGCAACCTGGCGACGACGCAATCGGTGGTGAGCCTGCTCGACGAGCGCACCAAGGCCGTCGCCGACCGCATGCCGACGCTGCTCGAGACGCCTTCGATGTACCAGACCGCAAGGCTGGTCGGGAACACCGTCAAGGAAGTCATCGCCAGCCATGCCGACGAGGGGCAGAAGGCGGATTCCTACTTCAACGCCTCGTTCATCCTCGGCGGCCAGATCAAAGGCAGCCCGCCGCGGCTGTTCCAGATCTATCCGGAAGGCAATTTCATCGAGTGCAGCGAGGACACGCCGTTCTTCCAGATCGGCGAGACCAAATACGGCAAGCCGATCATCGTGCGGGCCTATGACAAGGCGATGAGTTTCGCCGAAACGGCCAAGCTCTTGATGGTCTCGTTCGACTCGACACTGAAATCGAACCTTTCCGTCGGCCTGCCGCTCGACCTGATGTTCTATCCCAAGGACACCATGAAGGTCGGCTTCAGGAAGCGCATCGGCATCGACGATCCGTATTACCGCACCATCTCCGACGGCTGGTCCAACGCTCTGAAGGAAGCCTTCAAGCAGTTGCCGGATTTTCCGGAAACCTGAACAGAAACCGGCTTGGCGGAAGGCCCCTCCCGAAGGCGGCGGGAAGGGGCAATTATCTGTTTTCTAACCTCTCGACTTTATGATCCGTCCGCATCGGGCGGAGAATTGAGCG
Source organism: Mesorhizobium sp. ZC-5 (assembly GCF_025753855.1). Taxonomy (GTDB): domain Bacteria; phylum Pseudomonadota; class Alphaproteobacteria; order Rhizobiales; family Rhizobiaceae; genus Neomesorhizobium. The sequence continues at coordinate 415,702 of NZ_JAOWPT010000005.1, read as the reverse complement.
GTGGGCGGTCTCAAAAAAGTTTCGACGTTGCACGATGTTGCGCTGTCGGTGGTGGTTCCCTGCTACAACGAGCGGGACGGAATAGATGAACTTTACCGGCGCGTAACCGAAGCCTGCCGCAAGCAAACCGGCCATTCCTACGAGATCGTCCTGGTGAACGATGGGTCCACTGACGGTACGCGCGACGCAATCTTTGCGCTGGCCGCCACCGACAGCCGGATTGTCGGCATCGATCTCGCCCGGAATTATGGTCATCAGATTGCGCTCAGCGCGGGCCTGGAGTTTTGCCGCGGCGAGCGGATTCTCATCCTCGACGCCGATCTGCAGGATCCGCCGGAGTTGCTCGGCGACCTCATGGGCAAGATGGACGAGGGTTTCGACGTGGTCTACGGCCAGCGGCTGGAGCGCGAGGGGGAAAGCTGGTTCAAGCTGGCTACCGCGTCGGCGTTCTATCGCGTGTTGCGCCGGATGGTCGACGTCGACATCGCGCCCAATACCGGCGATTTCCGTTTGATGAGCCGCCGCGCGCTCGATCATTTGAACGCGATGCCCGAGCGCTATCGTTTCATTCGCGGAATGGTCAGCTGGATCGGGCTCAGGCAGGTGGCATTCCCGTATCGCCGGCATCGCCGCTTTGCCGGCACCACGCATTATCCCTTGAGGAAGATGATCCTTCTGGCGATGGACGCGATGACGAGTTTCTCCATCGCGCCGCTGCGCTTTGCGTCCCATCTGGGCCTTGCGTTTGGGCTGATGGGTTTCCTTACCCTGGGATACACGCTGATTTCCTGGGCCGTGGGCAGCGTGCTGCCGGGATGGACCAGCCTTGCCGCGATCATATTGATCCTTGGCAGCGTCCAACTGATGGTGCTCGGTATTTTCGGCGAATATCTCGGACGCATGTACATGGAAGCCAAGCGGCGGCCGCTGTACATCGTGAACGAGATAGCCGCTCATGGGACTGCCGGCACGGAAGCGGCGTTGCCGGTTCATCGCCTCCAGAAACTCGTCAAGGAAGCGGTTCGTGCTTGAGGCGGAGTTCGATCGGTTCGCGGCCGAATACCAGGCGCAGCACGAGGCCAGCATCCGGCTGAGCGGCGAAAAGCCTGAATTCTTTGCCAAATACAAGATAGACGACGTCGCCAGGGTGCTCGCCGCTCGGAGCGTCAAGCCGCGCCGCATCCTCGATTTCGGCGCCGGCGTTGGAAATTCGCTCAAGCATATGCGCAATGCCTTTCCCGACAGCGAGATCGTAATGCTCGACCCGTCGTCGCAATCGCTCGACATCGCCCGCCAGCGATTTCCGGGGGAGGCCCGTTTCCAGCCGTTCGACGGCGAGACCATTCCATTCGGCGACCGGCATTTCGACCTGGTCTTCACCGCCTGCGTCTTTCACCACATTCCTGAAACGCTTCATGTCGGCCTGCTCAGGGAGATCGGCCGCGTGCTCGCCAGCGGCGGGAGTTTCTTTCTGTTCGAGCACAATCCCTGGAATCCGCTGACCCTGCATGCGGTTCGAAACTGCGCCTTCGACGAGAATGCCGTGCTGATAAAGCCCGGTGCGATGCGCGCGCGGCTGGCCGCCGCCGGTTTCCCGCACATGCAGACCGTTTTCCGGATATTTTTCCCGCGCGCCCTTGCAGGACTGCGGCCGTTCGAGCGTTTTCTCACCTCCATTCCTCTCGGAGCCCAGTATTTTGTCCATACGGTCAAACACGGCTGAGCAGTCCCGCTTTGTCCGCTTCGGCGTTGTCGGGCTGCTGAATACCGTGGTCGGCTACGGGGTGATCCTTGCCGCGCTCCAACTGGGTTTCGGCGACATCATCGCGAACGTCAGCGGCTACGCCGCGGGGCTTGCCCTGGGCTTTATCCTCAACAGCCGCTGGACCTTCCGCTGGACACCGGGTTTCGGGAGCGGCGTCCTTACGCGATACGCGATGGCGTTCGTTCTGGCCTATGGCGTCAATCTGGCGATCCTGCTGTCGTTTCGCGCCCTCGGCCTTGTCGACAACCCGCTTACCCATCTCGTCGGGATCTGCGCCTATTCGGTGATTTTCTACCTTTGCTCGGCGCGCTTCGTTTTCGTCGCAGCCAACCCGGAGCAGGTCGGTCGCGGCGGTCTTTCCATTGGTTTTTTTGCGAAGCGCTGGCCGGAAGCCGGCGTGTTGACCGGCATCGTTGGCGCCTATCTCCTGCTCCGCAACATCCCGGTCTCGCATGACGTGGTCTGGCAGATGTGGATCGCGCGCCAACTGCTTGGTGGTGCTGCCCTCTACGTCGATATCCTGGAGCTCAATCCGCCACTCTGGTTCTGGATGGCGGTACCGGTCGAGTGGATCGCGCAGGCGTTCGGCATCTCGCCGACGCAGGCAATCGTCGCAGCCGTATTCTCGATGATCGGCGCGGCGCTTTTCCTGCTGGCCGTTCTGATTGCCGACAAACCGCCGCTGACCCGGGCGATGCTGCTTGCCTCGGCCTTGCTCGCGCTGGTGCTCCTGCCGCTGGCGCATTTCGCCCAGCGCGAACACCTCTCATTGATCGGCGCCGTCGCGTATCTCGCGCTGATCGCCCGACGTTTCGACGGAAGGGAAATCGACTGGCGGGCCGCCGCCGCGATCGGCCTGATTGGCGGGATGGGTTTTGCGCTCAAGCACTATTTTGTCCTTGTTCCCATCCTGCTCGAGCTTTGGCTGCTCCATGCGCAACGGCGCAAATGGATGCCGTTGCGTCCCGAAACCCTCGTCCTCTCTGTCGGAGCAATCTGCTACGCGGCGGCTGTTCTGCTTTTCGCTCCAGCCTTCTTCACGACCATGGTGCCGATGGTCAACGCCGCATACGATGGTTACGAGGTGCCGCTCCTGACGCAGATAGCAAAGCCGTTCGTCAGCATATGGGTGTTCACTCTTGTCGTTTTGTGGCTGCAGCGGGGTCAGGCCTCTTCACTGACCGTCGCATCGACCATCGCGGCGGCGGCCTTCTGCGCGGCCTATTTCATGCAAGGGAAGGGCTGGCCCTATCATGCGCTTCCGGTCAGTGCCCTGCTGTTTTTCGCCACGGCGACAGTGTTGCCGAACTACCGCTGGACCGATATGCGGGTCGCCGCGAGCGCCTTGCTGATTGTTTGCCTGCTGGCTCCCGTCTGCGTCGGCGTTGCCAGCGGTCTGTACAAGAATCCAGCCGAGGCGCGCGTCTCCGAATTGCTGCGGGACAGCAAGCCGGGCACGGTCGCTGTCGCCCTTACAGGTAGTCCTTCCAGGATGTGGCCGATGGTCGAGAATGCCGGATTGGTCTGGCCGTCGCGCCATTATGCCTTCTGGATGACATACGTGCTGTTCGCGGAAGAGAAGCAGAATGGAATGCTGTCGCCGGAACTTGCGGCAATGGCCGATACGGTCCGTCGTCAAACCGTGGAGGATCTCGCCTGCAATCCTCCCGAAATTATTCTGGTCGACGATTTCAGCCCTTCGCGGTATCCGGATTTCGATTTGCTGCGCTTCTTTAGGGAAAATGAGGATTTCAAGTCCCTGTTCAGCCACTATACGCTCGACAGGAGAAGCGGGAGGTATACTTCCTACACGAAATCCAGCGAATGGCCACGACCTCCTGCATCGCGTTGCCGGACGATCCACTGAGTCGAGCATGCCGAGGACAGCTGTGGCGGCCCTTGCGTGATCGGCCGGCGCGATCAGAGCCGGAGAGATTTGCTCAAATCGCCCGCCTACCGCTCGGCGTCCATGTCGGCGAGTTTCGCCACCCGCCGCCGGAAATCCTCGTCGGTGGAAAATTCGGCACCGAGGTAGGCGCTGACCAGGTCCTTCGCCAGCCATGCCCCGACGATCTGCGCGCCGATGCACATCACGTTGACGTCGTCGTGCTCGACCGACTGGTGCGCCGAATGGACATCGTGGCAGACCGCCGCGCGGATGCCCTTGACCTTGTTGGCCGCGATCGAGGCGCCGACGCCGGTGCCACAGACCATCAGCCCGCGGTCGGCCTTGCCCGCGACGATCGCTGACGTGACCGCCTTGGCGATGTCGGGAAAATCGACCGGATTGGGATCGTAGGAACCGGCGTCCTGCAATTCATGGCCGAGCGCGCGGATGTGGTCGGCGATCGTCGCCTTGAGCGGAAAGCCGGCATGGTCTGAACCGATAACGATGCGCATCAGGAAGATGTCTCCTCGGAAAGCCTGAAAATCACTGGATCATCCGCGGCAGCCACAACGTCAGATCCTTCATGAAGGTGAGGATCGCCAGCGTGGCCAGCAGCGGAACGTAGAAGGGCAGCAGCGCGCGCAGCAACTGCTTGATCGAAATTTGCGCTATGTTGGCGACAAGGAACAGCGACAGTCCCATCGGTGGCGTCAACAGGCCGATCATCAGGTTGAAGATCGCCACGATGCCGAGCTGCACCGGGTCGACGCCCGCCAGCACCAGCGGCGGCGCGATGATCGGCACCAGGAGCAGCGTCGCCGTCGTCGAATCCAGGAACATGCCGGCCACGAAGAAGATGAGATTGGCGATGATCAGCAGCATCAGCGGGTCCTTCGACCAGCCGAGCAGCGTCGCGGCAAACATCTGCGGCACCTGCTCGACCGCCAGCACCCAGCCGAACAGGGCAGCCGCCGCGACGATGATCAGGATGGCGCTCGAACTGCGTGCGGTAAGCACCGCGGAATTCCACAGGTGCTCCAGCGTCAGCTCCCGGTAGAACACGGCGCTGATGAAGATGACATAGGCGGCGGTGACGGCGGCCGCCTCGGTCGGGGTGAAGGCGCCGGCCATCATGCCGCCTACCATCAGCACCGGCGCGATGATTGCCGGCAGCGCCGGCAGGAAGTCGCGCACGATCTCGCGCAAGGTCGGCCAGCGCTCGGCGCGGGGATGGCCGTGCCGCATCGCGATGATCAGCACCGTGAGCATCAGGAAGAGGGTGCACAGGATCGCCGGCAGGATGCCCGCTATCAGCAGCTGGACGATCGAGACGCTGGTGACCGAGCCATAGACGATCAGCGGGATGGACGGCGGGAAGATCGGGCCGAGCGTCGCCGAGGCCCCCGTCACCGCGCCGGCAAAGGCCGGGTCGAAGCCGCGCTTCTTCATGGCGTCGATCTCGATGCGGCCGAGGCCGCCGATGTCGGCGAGGGCGGCTCCCGACATGCCGGAAAACACCAGGCTGCCGAACACGTTGACCTGCGCCAGCCCGCCGGGAACGCGTCCGACCAGCGTATAGGCGAAACGGAAGATGCGGTCGGTGATGCCGGACAGGTTCATCAGGTTGCCGACGAAGATGAACAAAGGCACCGCGACCAGCGGAAAGCTGTCGAGCGCATAGGTGATGCGCTGGGCAAGCAGGCCGAACGGCAGCCCTTCGATCAGCACGTAGCCGACCGACGGCAAAAGGATGGCGTAGACCACCGGGAAGCCCAGCATGAACAGGGCAAGGAAGACCGCGACGAACAGGAACCCCATGACGGCGGCCTCAGATCGACACGTTGGTGTCGGCTTGCGGCGGCTTGCGCAAATGCACGAGGTGGACGATCGCAGCACCAGCGAAACCGAACAGCGTCGCGCCGAGGAAGATGACGAAGGGAATGCCGAGCGTTGGCGTCGCGTTGTCGAGGTTCTTGGTGATGTTCGCTGCGGTGACATAGGCGAAGAACCCCGTCACGGCGACCGCCGAAACCGAGATCGTCACGTTGACGATGCCGCGCAAAGTGCGCGGCATCGCTGCCTTGAACTCACCCATGACGATGTTCTCGCCGGCTTCGACGACGAGCGGATAGGCGCAGAAGATCAGGCAGATCAGCAGAAAGCGGGTCAGTTCTTCCGCCCCGATGAAAGGCAGGCCGAAGACCCCGCGCATCACCACCTGTGCCATCGGCACCAGGATGATGCCGGCCATGAGCACGACAACGACAGCCGTCAGTATCCGCATCGCGGTCTCCATGTTTTCTTCCTCCCGGGGAGTTGGGAAGCGGGGCCCTTTGCAGGCCCCGCCCGCCTTACTTGACGGCCTGGATCTGTTCGATCAGCGGCCCGAAGGACGGGAAGTCCTGGGCGATCTGGGCGTTGACCTTGGTGCGGAAGGCCGCGAGGTCGAGACCGTCGGCTTCGGTCACCACGGTCATGCCGCGCCCCTTCAGTTCGTCGACCAGCTTCGCCTCGGCTTCATCTGCCCACTGCAGCGATTCCTTCGCCTTGTCGTCCAGCACCTTGGAGATCGCGGCGCGGTGTTCTTCGCTGAGCCCCTGCCAGACCTCCTCGTTGATGAAGACCGCGAGCACGGCCCGCATGTGCCCGGTCATCGACAGGTGCGACTGCACCTCGTTGAGGTTGTTGGAGGCGATCATGGTCAGCGGGTTTTCCTGGCCGACGACGACGCCGGTCATCAGCGCGGTCGGCAGTTCCGACACCTCGACAGGCGTCGGGATAGCGCCAAAACCCTTCACCATCGATACCCACAATTCGAGCGGAACGGCGCGGAACGGCTTGCCCGCGAGGTCGTCGGGCGTTTTCACCGCGAAGTTCGAGGAGATGTGGCGGTCGCCGCGATAGATGCGGCCGATGATGCGCATGCCGCCGGACGCGATCAGCTTTTCGTTGATCGCCTGCAGCGCCGGCGAGGTCGCCGGGTCGGTAGCGGCCAGAGCATGGGCGCCGTCGCGGTAGATGAAGGGCGCATTGAACACGGCGACCTCGGGCACGATGCGGGCGAGCGACGCAAAGTCGTGGTGACCCAGTGAGATCGAGCCCATCTTGACGCCGTCGACCATTTCGGCGACGCCGCCGAGCTGGCTCGCCGGATAGACCTGCACCGTGATTTCGTTGTTGGTCGCCGCGGCGATCGCCTTGGCGGCTTCCTCGGCATAACGCGTCTGGATGTCGCCCTCGGCGCCGACATGGGCGTAACGCAGCTCCTGCGCCACGGCGGCCGAGGCCGCAAGACCGGCGGCGACCAGCGCCCCGGCAATTGCCCTTGAAATCCTGAACTGGAACATTTGTCTTCCTCCCTGTTGATTTTCTGGTTCTAGCTGTCCGGCCGGCCGATCTTGGCGTAGGCCGCCAGCATGCTCTTGCGGCGCAATTCGTCGCCGATGGCAAAATGCTCGCGCAGCCGGGCTTCGGCGGCGTCCGGATCGCGCGCGACGATCGACAGAAACACCTCGCGGTGCGCGTCGACGAGATAGTCGCGGATGCCCTGAACGCCGACGGTCAGCTGCCGTCGCGCCGTATGGCTGCGCTTCAAAAGTTCGGAAATGGCCTGATAGAGCGTGACGAGCGCGGCACTGCGTCCCGCCTCGACGATTGCCAGGTGGAACGCGTAGTCGGCCTCGCCGCCGGCTTCCGGGTCGTCGAGCGTATCCATCAGCCGTGTCAGCCGCCCGCCGATCGCGGCGAGGTCGGCATCGCCGGCGCGTTCGCACGCCAGCCTTATCGCCTGGCATTCGATGGCGATGCGCGCCTGCATGACGTCGTCGAGAATGTCCGGCTGCTGCGCCAACGAAAAGGTCAGGAAATCGGTCAGCACCGAAATGTCGGGGCCTTTCACATAGGCGCCCTTGCCATGGCGGATGTCGAGGAAACCCAGCATCGCCAAGGCGCGGAACGCTTCGCGGAGGACCGGCCGCGAGACGCTGAGCGACAGCGACAGTTCGCGTTCGCTGAGCAGCCGGTCGCCCGGTTTCAGCCGCCCGTCGAGCAGCGCCTTGCGGAAAAAGGAGAACACTTTCTCCGCGCCGAGCAATGCGTCGTTGTCTGCCTGAAGCTCCTCCATGTCAGTGGCCATACAGTGGTCATACCACTTATGTCAAGCGGAAGGACATTGCGCCTCGGCGGTCTGGTTTTCGTCTGTGGGAACTGGTTTCATTGGCCAGCCGGCGCGCCCTACGGGCGAAATGTCTGCTAAGGATGGAAGACGCTTCGAAACCTTGCCGGTGAAAATCCCATGAATCCTGACGAATTCCGCGACTGGTCCCGCAAGGCCGCCGAATGGGGTGCGGATTACCGCGAGACCTTGCGTGAACGGCCGGTGCGCGCGCAGACGCAACCGGGCGACATCTTGGCCCAAATTGCCGCATCGCCGCCGGAAGCCGCCGAGCCGATGGAAACGATCCTCGCGGATTTCGAGGAAAAGATCGTGCCCGGCATGACGCACTGGCAGCATCCGCGCTTCTTCGCCTATTTTCCCGCCAATGCGGCGCCGGTTTCGGTGGTCGCCGAATACCTCGTCTCAGCGATGGCCGCGCAATGCATGCTGTGGCAGACCTCGCCGGCCGCGACAGAACTCGAAACGCGCATCGTCGACTGGATGCGCCAGGCGCTCGGCCTGCCGGAAGGATTTTCCGGCGTCATCCAAGATTCCGCCTCGTCGGCGACGCTTGCCGCCGTGCTGGTGATGCGCGAACGGGCGCTCGGCTGGCAAGGCAACAAGCAGGGGCTCAGCGGCCAGCCTGCCATTCGCATCTACTGTTCCGACCAGGTCCACACCTCGATCGACCGCGCCATCTGGGTATCGGGCATCGGCGAGGAAAACCTTGTCCGTATCCCGACCGCCGGCGCCTTGCGCGGCATGGATATCGCCGCACTGGAGGCAGGAATCGCCGCCGACAAGGCGGCCGGGTTTCTGCCCGCAGGCATCATTGCCTGCGTCGGCGGCACCAGCATTGGCGGCACCGACGACATCGCAGGCGTTTGCGCGGTCGCCGCCAGGCACGGCCTCTACGTGCATGTCGACGCCGCCTGGGCGGGCTCTGCCATGATCTGCGAAGAATTCCGGCACTATTGGGCTGGCGTCGACGGCGCCGATTCCATCGTCTTCAACCCGCACAAATGGTTGGGCGCGCAGTTCGACTGTTCGATCCAGTTCATCCGAGAGCCTGATAGCCTGGTGAAGACGCTGGCGATCCAGCCGGAATATCTGAAGACCCATGGCAAGGACGGCATCATCAACTACTCGGAATGGTCGGTGCCGCTCGGCCGGCGTTTCCGCGCACTGAAACTGTGGTTCCTGCTAAGGGCGCACGGGCTGGAAGGGTTGCGAAAAATGATCCGCAACCATGTCCGCTGGAGCGAAAAGCTCGCAGCGCGCCTCGCCGCCGAGCCGGGTTTCGAGATCGTCTCCGAGCCGATGCTGTCGCTGTTTTCGTTCCGCCACCAGCCACCCGCGGGGAGCGATGCCGACAGGCATAATCTCGCCCTCGTCAACGCGATCAATGACGACGGCCGCATCTACCTGACGCAGACGCGGGTAGACGGCCAGGTGGCGATCCGTTTTCAGGCAGGGCAGTTCGAGACAACCGAGGCCGATATCGACTCGGCTTTCAAGACGATCACCGAAATAGCATGCAGGCGGCACGAAAACGGCTGATCCAGCCGATTGCCAGGCTGAATTGACATGCACGATGCATGGAACGCGCGGGTTGCGGCTGCAAAACCTGGTCGGAACTGCGGCATTTTCGAGTTCGCCTGGAAATTTCGTGAAAAATTCGGGCATTTTGGCGGATTTGGCGTTTCGTTTGGCCAAAGCATTGACTCTTTCTCGCTTTCGTTTTCGAATATGATCATAAAAAACGAAAACGGGAGCACCCGAGCCATGTACCTGACCCCGCGCCATTCCGAGATAATCCAGATGGCGAAGGACAACGGAAGGGTGCTGGTCGACGACCTCGCCGTGCATTTTGCGGTGACGCCGCAGACGATCCGCAAGGATCTCAATGATTTGTGCGATCAGCGGCTTCTGACCCGCGTCCATGGCGGGGCGCTTTTCCCGTCCGGCATCGAGAACATGGAATACGAGGCGCGCCGGAAAATCGCCGCCGACGAGAAGGAGGCGATCGGCAAGGCAGCCGCGCGGCTGATCCCCGACAACGCATCGCTTTTCATCAACATCGGCACCACCACCGAGGCCGTCTCGAAGGCGCTTCTCGACCATACCGGACTCATGGTCATCACCAATAACATCAATGTTGCCAACCGGATGCGGGTATATCCTGAGATAGAGGTCGTGATCGCCGGCGGCGTCGTGCGCGGGTCCGATGGCGGCATCGTCGGCGAGGCGGCGGTCGATTTCATCAAGCAGTTCAAGGTCGACTACGCAGTGATCGGCGCCTCGGCCATCGATCTCGACGGCGCGCTGCTCGACTTCGATTTTCGCGAAGTGAAGGTGGCGCAGGCCATCATCGCCAATGCGCGCCAGGTAATCCTGGTCTCCGACGCGACCAAGTTCGAACGCACCGCCCCCGTGCGCATCGGCCATCTCAGCCAGGTCGACACCTTCATCACCGACCGCTGCGACATCGAAGAGGTGCGCAAGATCTGCCAGGACAACGAAGTCGAGCTCGTCGAGACGCTGCCCTGAGGCCGTGCAAAGCGAATGTGCTGCGTGAGCTGAGATTTCGTTTGACATTCGTTCTTCGTTCGAAATAATTCCCAAACGCTTTCGGAAAGCCGCAAGAATGCTGCACTGCGAAAGCCGGGAGGTTTTGTGGACGAAATCCATGACATCTTTGTCATCGGCGGCGGCATTAATGGCTGCGGCATAGCGCGTGACGCAGCGGGTCGTGGCTATTCCGTTTTCCTATGCGAAATGAATGACTTGGCCAGCGGAACTTCATCCGGTTCGACCAAGCTGATCCACGGCGGGCTGCGTTATCTCGAACATTACGAGTTTCGTTTGGTGCGCGAATCCCTGATGGAGCGCGAAGTGCTGTGGCGCAATGCGCCGCACATCATATGGCCGATGCGTTTCGTTCTGCCTTACGCCGAAGGGCTGCGCCCGGCCTGGCTAATCCGGCTCGGGCTTTTCCTCTACGATCACATTGGCGGACGCAAGGAACTGCCGGCGACGAAGACGCTCGACATGGCCGTCGACGCTTCGGGCAAGCCGTTGAAAAACCTGTTTAAAAAGGCCTTCGAATATTCCGACTGCTGGGTCAACGACGCCCGCATGGTGGTGCTGAACGCGCGCGATGCGGCCGACCGTGGCGCGACGGTCCGCACCCGCGCCAAGGTCACCGGCGCGCGCCGCGACAATGGTCACTGGGTGATCGGCGTCGAGAATTCGCGCACCCGCCGGACCGAGGAGGTGAGGGCGCGGCTGATCGTCAACGCCGCCGGCCCGTGGGTCGATCACGTGCTCTCAGCGGCGGTCGGACAGAACGATGTCCATAATGTGCGCCTGGTCCAGGGCAGCCATATCGTGGTGCCGAAAAAGTTCGAGGATCCAAGGGCCTACTTTTTCCAGAACCGCGATGGCCGCATCATCTTCGCCATTCCCTACGAGGAAGACTACACTCTGATCGGCACCACGGACCGCGACTATGAAGGCGATCCGAATGCTGTGGTCATCTCCGATTCCGAGATCGACTATCTATGCGACGCGGCAAGTGAGTATTTCAGCCAGCCGGTGAAACGCGAGGACATCGTCTGGACCTACTCGGCGGTGCGCCCGCTCTATGACGACGGCGCCGCGAAGGCGCAGGAGGCGACGCGCGACTATGTGCTGAAGGCGGAGAACCCCGAGGGTGCGGCGCCGATCGTCAACATCTTCGGCGGCAAGATCACCACCTACCGCCGCCTGTCGGAGGCGATGCTGGAGAAGGTCGAGGCCTTGCTTGGCAGGAAGGGCAAGCCGTGGACGGCAAGTGCCGCATTGCCGGGCGGCGACTTTCCCGCCAAGGGTTTTGATGCCCAGGTGAAAAAGCTCAAGGATGCCTATCCGTTTCTCGATTTCGTTCATGCGCGCCGGTTGACCCGGCTTTACGGCACGCGGGCAAAAACTGTTCTCGGCCTCGCCAAATCGAACGCGGACCTCGGCAGGAATTTCGGTGCCGATCTCTACGAGGCGGAAGTACGCTACCTCGCTGAAAACGAGTGGGCAGTGACCGCCGAAGATGTACTGTGGCGGCGTACCAAGCGCGGCCTGCGGCTGACGCGGGAACAGGCGTCGGTGCTGGAGGAATTCATGCGCGGGCTTGCCAATACGCACACGGCAGCGGCGGAATAGGGCGGGGCGGGAGGAACCGATGCTCGAGCTCAGGAATGTTTCGAAGGTGGCAGGCGGCCAGTCGCACATCAGCGACGTGTCGCTGGTGCTTCAGCACGGCTCGCTCAACGTGCTACTCGGCCCTACGCTGTCGGGCAAGACCAGCCTGATGCGGCTGATGGCCGGGCTCGACGTGCCGACGTCGGGCTCCGTCTGGTTCGATGGTGTCAATGTCACCGGCGTGCCGGTGCAGAAGCGCAAGATCGCCATGGTCTACCAGCAGTTCATCAATTATCCGGCGATGACCGTCTACGAGAACATTGCGTCGCCGCTGCGGGTCGCCGGCGCCGAGCAATCCAAGATCGACGCTGAAGTCCGCCGCGCTGCCGAGTTGCTGCGGCTGACGCCCTATCTCGACCGCACGCCGCTCAACCTTTCCGGCGGCCAGCAGCAGCGCACGGCGCTGGCGCGCGCCATCGTCAAGAACGCTGGGCTGGTGCTGCTCGACGAGCCGCTCGCCAACCTCGACTACAAGCTGCGCGAGGAGTTGCGCGCCGAATTGCCAAAAATCTTCGCCGCAGCCGGCACCATCTTCGTCTATGCGACGACGGAGCCGCACGAAGCGCTGCTGCTCGGCGGCAACACCGCAACCCTGTCGGAGGGCCGGGTGACGCAGTTCGGGCCGACGATCGAGGTGTTCCGCAAGCCGAACGACCTGGTCACCGCAAAAACGTTCGCCGACCCGCCGCTGAACACGATCGTGTTGCGCAAGACGGGATCCGGTTTCCAGCTTGATGGTGGGGTGGGCCTGCCTGTTCCCCGCGAACTCTCCGGCATAGCCGACGGTCCCTATACGATCGGCTTCCAGCCCCACCATCTTTCTCTCAGCCGCCCGAATGCCGAGGCGGTGCCGGTGCGCGCCAAGGTGACGGCAACGGAGATCACCGGCTCGGAAAGCTTCGTGCATCTCGATTTCGCCGATGCGCGATGGGTCATGCTGGCGCCTGGCATCCATCATTTCGAGGCGGACGAGACTGTCGATGTGTTCATCGACCCGCGCCACCTGATGGTGTTCGATAGCGACGGCCGCGCGGCCGGCGTTTCCCCGAAACTGGCGGCCTAGAGGAGGGCAGGATGGCTCGGATCGACCTCAACCACATCCGCCACTCCTATGTGGCGAACCCGAAAGCCGAATCCGACTATGCGCTGAAGGAAGTGCATACGAGTTTTGCCGACGGCGGCGCCTATGCGCTGCTCGGACCGTCGGGCTGCGGCAAGACCACGCTCTTGAACATCATTTCCGGCCTGCTGCGCGCCTCGCACGGCCAGTTGCTGTTCGACAGCACCGACGTCAACAATCTGTCGACGCAGGAGCGCAACATCGCGCAGGTGTTCCAGTTTCCGGTCATCTACGACACCATGACCGTCTACGACAATCTGGCGTTCCCGCTGCGCAATCGCGGCGTCGCCGAGGCCGATGTGGACCGCAAGGTACGCGAAATCCTCGAGATGATCGACCTCGCGGACTGGGCAAAGAAGAAGGCGCGCGGTCTGACCGCCGACCAGAAGCAGAAGATCTCGCTCGGCCGCGGGCTGGTGCGCTCCGACGTCAACGCCATCCTGTTCGACGAGCCGCTGACCGTCATCGACCCGCACATGAAATGGGTGCTGCGCTCGCAATTAAAGCAGCTCCACCGGCGCTTCGGCTATACGATGGTCTACGTCACCCACGACCAGACCGAGGCGCTGACCTTCGCCGAGAAGGTGGTGGTGATGTACGAGGGCGAGATCGTGCAGATCGGCACGCCCGACGAGCTGTTCGAGCGGCCGAGCCACACGTTTGTCGGCTATTTCATTGGCTCGCCCGGCATGAACGTCATGCCGGTGGCCATCGACGGCAGCAAGGCGCGCGTCGGCAGCCAGACGATTCAGCTGCCGGGTGGGCTGAAAAGTCCAGGCGAGGGGGCGACGGAACTCGGCATCCGCCCCGAATTCGTCAGGCTCGGCAAGACCGGCATGCCGGTGTCGATCCGCAAGGTCGAGGACATCGGCCGCCAGAAGATCGTCCGCGCCAACCTCGAAGGCCGCGAGATCGCGGCGATCGTCGGCGAGGACGCCTACATTCCAGCTGACCCGCATGTCACCTTCGACCCCAAGGGGATCAACATCTACGCCGGCTCCTGGCGTGTCGAGATGGGAGCCTGACCATGGAAAAGACCTGGAACAACAAAGCCTGGTTCATGGTGCTGCCGGTGCTGATATTGGTGGCCTTCTCGGCGCTGATCCCGCTGATGACGGTGGTCAACTACTCGGTTCAGGACACCTTCGGAAACAACGTCTTCTTCTGGGTCGGCAGCGAGTGGTTCGAGGAGATGCTGACGTCGGACCGCTTCTGGGAGGCGATGGGCCGCAATCTCATCTTTTCCGCCATCATTCTGGCGATCGAGATACCGCTGGGCATCTTCATTGCGCTCAACATGCCGAAGTCCGGCTGGGGGGTACCGGTCTGCCTGGTGCTGATGGCGCTGCCGCTGCTCATTCCGTGGAATGTCGTCGGCACGATCTGGCAGGTCTTCGGACGCGTCGACATCGGGCTTCTGGGCTATACGCTGAGGCAGCTCGGCATCGATTACAATTACGTCAACGATCCGTTCGATGCCTGGGTGACGGTTATCGTCATGGATGTCTGGCACTGGACGAGCCTTGTCGTGCTCTTGTGCTACGCCGGTCTGGTGTCGATCCCCGACGCCTATTACCAGGCTGCCAAGATCGATGGGGCGTCGCGCTGGGCGATCTTCCGCTATATCCAGCTGCCGAAGATGAACCGGGTGCTCCTGATCGCCGTGCTCTTGCGCTTCATGGATAGCTTCATGATCTACACCGAGCCCTTCGTGGTGACCGGCGGTGGCCCCGGCAACTCCACGACGTTCCTGTCGATCGACCTGGTGAAGATGGCGATCGGCCAGTTCGACCTCGGACCGGCGGCCGCGATGTCGATCATCTACTTCCTGATCGTGCTTCTGTTTTCATGGGTGTTCTACACCGTGATGACAAACTACGACGCGGAGAAATAGGATGGCGGCGCCCGATCAGAACACCGCCAATAACGAAATGCTGGCCCGGCAGGCCGAAGCACGGGCAACGGCCGGCAATCTGTCGCAAGCCGAGATCGGTCGCCGCATGCGCCGCCGCGGCGATGAATCGCGCTTCTGGTGGCTGGTGCCGACGCTCTACATCATTTTCCTGATGCTGCCGATCTATTGGCTCATCAACATGAGCTTCAAGACCAATCAGGAAATCCTTGGTCAGTTTTCGCTGTGGCCGCAGGACCCGACCCTGCGCAACTACGCCGTCATCTTCACAGACCCGTCCTGGTACAAGGGCTACATCAACTCGATCATCTATGTGGTCATGAACACGGTGATTTCCGTGCTCGCGGCGCTGCCGGCGGCCTACGCCTTCTCGCGCTACCGCTTCCTCGGCGACAAGCATTTGTTCTTCTGGCTGCTCACCAACCGCATGGCGCCGCCGGCGGTGTTCGCGCTGCCGTTCTTCCAGCTCTATTCCGCCTTCGGGCTGATCGACACCCATATCGCGGTGGCGCTGGCGCACTGCCTGTTCAACGTGCCGCTGGCGGTGTGGATTCTTGAAGGTTTCATGTCCGGCGTGCCGAAGGAGATCGACGAGACCGCCTATATCGACGGCTATTCCTTCCCGCGCTTCTTCGTGAAGATCTTCACCCCGCTGATTGCCAGCGGCATCGGCGTCGCGGCTTTCTTCTGCTTCATGTTCTCGTGGGTGGAATTGTTGATCGCACGCACGCTGACAACCACCGACGCCAAGCCGATCGCCGCGATCATGACCCGCACCGTGTCGGCCTCCGGGCTAGACTGGGGCGTGCTGGCGGCGGCCGGTGTGCTCACCATCATTCCCGGTGCGCTGGTGATCTGGTTCGTGCGCAACTACATCGCCAAGGGCTTTGCCCTGGGGAGGGTATGATGACCGCCACCCGTCGCTGGCAGATACCGCTTGTCGTCGTGCTTGTGCTCTACGGTGTCGTGGCGTGGCTGCTTGCCATGCAACTGCCGCTCAAGGACGGCGAGATCGACTGGTTCGCTTCGCTTTTCCCCGGCGGCTGGATGGCGTGGTCGTTTCCGAGCGCGCTGTTCTTCCTGACCATTCTTCTGCTGCTTTTGCTGATGGCGGTGTGGGAGTTTGCCTCGCCGGGCGGCAATCCGCGTGTCGGCGTGCTGCGCTTCGAGACGACGCGCGGCGACCGTCTCTTCGTTTCGCTGCTCGGCAGCGCCTTCATCCATCTCGCTTGGCTGGGTCTTGTCGGACCTAGCCTGTGGTGGGCTCTCGCTCTCTCCGTGGTCTACGCCATCGGCGTGTTCCGCTACGTATAGAGGGGGAAACTGTTGGAGCGGCCGCGTGCCGGCGACCGCCCCAAATCGCACTTTGAAACCTTTAAGGGAGGAAACTCATGCGACGGCAAATATTAGCATCAACGAGCATTCTTGCACTTGTCCTTTGCTCCAGTCAGGCCTGGGCCGGCATGGACGAAGCCAAGGCGTTCCTCGACGCCGAAATCCAGGACATGTCGACCCTGGACCGCGCCGCCCAGGAAGCCGAAATGCAGTGGTTCATCGATGCGGCGAAGCCATTCGCCGGCATGGAGATCAAGGTCGTCTCGGAAACGATCACCACCCACGAATATGAATCGAAGACGCTGGCCAAGGCGTTTTCGGACATCACCGGCATCAAGATCACCCATGACCTGATCGGCGAGGGCGACGTCGTCGAAAAGCTGCAGACCCAGATGCAGTCGGGTGAAAACGTCTATGACGCCTACGTCAACGACAGCGATCTGATCGGAACGCACTGGCGCTACCAGCAGGCGCGCAGCCTGACCGACTGGATGGCGAACGAGGGCAAGGATGTCACCAACCCGAACCTCGACCTCGCCGACTTCATCGGCACCAAGTTCACGACGGCTCCGGACGGCGACCTCTACCAGCTGCCCGACCAGCAGTTCGCGAACCTCTACTGGTTCCGCTACGACTGGTTCAACGATGAGAAGAACAAGGCCGACTTCAAGGCGAAGTACGGCTACGATCTCGGCGTGCCGGTCAACTGGTCGGCCTATGAGGACATCGCCGAGTTCTTCACCGGTCGCGAGATCGACGGCAAGAAGGTCTACGGCCACATGGACTATGGCAAGAAGGACCCGTCGCTTGGTTGGCGGTTCACCGACGCCTGGCTCTCCATGGCCGGCAACGGCGACAAGGGCCTGCCGAACGGCTTGCCAGTCGACGAATGGGGTATCAAGGTCAACGACAAGTCGCAGCCGGTCGGCTCGTGCGTGGCGCGTGGCGGCGACACCAACGGCCCGGCCTCGGTTTATGCCATCCAGAAATATCTCGACTGGTTGAAGGCCTACGCACCGGCCGCCGCCCAGGGCATGACTTTTGGCGAATCCGGGCCGGTTCCCTCGCAGGGCGAGGTCGCGCAGCAGATGTTCACCTATACGGCTTTCACGGCTGACTTCGTCAAGCCGGGCCTGCCGGTGGTGAACGAGGACGGCACGCCGAAATGGCGTTTCGCTCCGTCGCCGCACGGCGTCTACTGGAAGGACGGCATGAAGCTCGGCTACCAGGACGTGGGTTCCTGGACGCTGCTGAAGTCGACGCCGGACGACCGCGCCAAGGCTGCCTGGCTCTATGCGCAGTTCGTCACCTCCAAGACCGTGGATGTGAAGAAGAGCCATGTCGGCCTGACGCTCATCCGCGAATCGACCATCCAGCACAAGTCGTTCACCGATCGCGCGCCGAAGCTCGGCGGGTTGATCGAGTTCTACCGGTCGCCGGCCCGCGTGCAGTGGTCGCCGACGGGAACGAACGTGCCGGATTATCCGAAGCTGGCCCAGCTGTGGTGGCAGGCGATCGGCGACGCGTCGTCGGGCGCCAAGACAGCGCAGGAAGCGATGGACTCGCTCTGCGCGGAACAGGAGCAGGTGCTGGAGCGTCTCGAGCGCGCCGGTGTGCAGGGCGATATCGGCCCGAAGCTCGCCGAGGAGCACGACCTGGCCTACTGGAACGCGGAAGCGGTGAAGGCAGGCAATCTCGCGCCGCAGCTGAAGATCGAGAACGAGAAGGAACAAGGCCAGACCGTAAGCTATGACGAGCTGGTGAAGAGCTGGCAGAAGTAAGAGCGATTGGCGGTTTGCCGCCGAGATCGCTGCTTTTGGAGGGCGGGCGTCGAGCCCGCCCTTTTCAGGAAGATGAATGGCGACCTATTCGGAGCGCGACAGATTCTTCAAAAGTTCATGGGCGGTGGTTGCAACAGTGCTCACCGCCGCTTTCCTGTTTTTCTACTGGCTCCTGGGATGGGGATTTCCCGCGCGTTCCGACCTCGATACGTTCCTTGAATACGGCTTCATCCGCAACGGGACGCTCACCGCATTCAGGGGGGATGGCAGCGCCGAGGAGATCAACAGGTCGAGCTTCGTGAGCATCGACGATGTCTTCTGCCAGAAGGTGAGCCGCAGGCGTCAGCCAAGTATCGACTACTACTGTTTCTACACGCTGTCCGGACCGCCCAGCGTGCAATATCGTCTGGTGATAATGGCGGTACACAATCGCGGCTGGAAACGCGTCAGGCTGGCTGATGTCGGCGACTATCGGCTCTCTTTCCACGACGCGGACTGGCAACGGGATATCTTTGCGCGCTACGACGTGCACCTGCCGGGTGACGCCAAGGACAATCCAACGGGAGACACATGACAAACCACATACTCGCCATCGACCAGGGCACCACGTCATCCCGCGCCATTGTCTTCGACGGCGCGATGCGGCCGGTCGGCAGCGCGCAGAAGGAATTCACGCAGCTTTACCCCGCCTCCGGCTGGGTCGAACACGATCCGGAGGAGATTTGGGCCAGCGTTGTCGCCACCTGCAAGGGCGCAATGAAAAAGGCGAAAATCGCCGCCGCCGAAATTGCCGCCATCGGCATCACCAACCAGCGCGAGACCATCGTCATCTGGGACAAGGCGACGGGAAAGCCGATCCACAACGCCATCGTCTGGCAGGACCGCCGCACGGCGCCGCTCTGCGCAAAGCTCAAGAAGCAGGGGCTGGAGCCGAAATTCACCCGAAAGACCGGGCTGCTGCTCGATCCCTATTTTTCCGGCACCAAGATCGCCTGGCTGCTCGACAATGTGAAGGGTGCGCGGAAAAGGGCGGAGAAGGGCGAGCTTCTGGCCGGCACCATCGACAGCTTTCTGATCTGGCGCATGACCGGCGGAAAAGTTCACGCCACCGACGCCACCAACGCCTCGCGAACGCTGGTCTACAACATCGAAAAGAACGCGTGGGACGCCGACCTCTTGAAGATACTGCGCATCCCGGCGGCCTTGATGCCCGAGGTGAAAGATTGCGCCGACGATTATGGAATCACTGAAAAATCTCTGTTTGGAGCGGGAATTAAAATTCTTGGGGTCGCCGGCGACCAGCATGCCGCCACCATCGGCCAGGCCTGTTTCGAGCCGGGCATGATGAAATCAACCTACGGCACCGGGTGCTTCGCCGTCCTGAACACCGGCAGCGATCTGGTGCGTTCGAAGAACCGGCTTTTGACGACCATCGCCTACCGGCTGAATGGCAAGACCACCTATGCGCTCGAAGGCTCGATCTTCATTGCGGGTGCTGCCGTGCAATGGCTGCGCGACGGCATCAAGGTGATCGGCAAGGCCGAACATAGCGGCGAACTCGCCGCCCAGGCCGACGAGACGCAGGAGGTCTATCTGGTGCCGGCGTTCGTCGGGCTTGGCGCGCCGCACTGGGACGCGGAATCCCGGGGCGCGATGTTCGGGCTGACCCGCAACTCCGGACCGGCAGAATTCGCGCGCGCCGCCCTTGAGGCCGTTGCCTTCCAGACCCGGGATCTTCTCGATGCAATGAAGAAGGACTGGAAGGGCACCTCCACCAAAACCGTGCTCCGGGTCGATGGCGGCATGGTGGCATCGAATTGGACCATGCAGCGACTGGCCGACATCCTCGACGCGCCGGTCGACCGGCCGACCATTCTGGAAACCACCGCGCTGGGCGCGGCTTGGCTTGCCGGCTCGAAGGCAGGCGTCTGGCCGAACGCCAGGGAGTTCTCGAAGGCCTGGGCGCTCGAGCGGCGTTTCGAGTCTGAGATGGAGACTGCGGTCCGGACACGCAAACTGAAAGGCTGGAAGGACGCCGTGCGCAGGACGCTCAGCGCCTGACGCGGAAATAGTACAAAAAAGAACCCGCGCCGAAACGCGGGTTCTCGCTTGTTTATCCGATCACGCGAATCAGTAGGGCGAATAGCACTGCTGGCGCGGGCCGTTGTACGGCTGGAACGTGTTGTCGTAGGCACGATACGACCGGTAGCGGTTGTAGCACCACTGTTCATGGGCGCTGCCGCCGCTGACGCGCGGCTGGTTGGCGATCGCGCCGCTAATGATCGCGCCGGTTATGAAAGCCGCAGCCGGGAACCAGAAGCCATTATATTCGCGGTAGCCGGGGCGATAGTCGCGGTAGCCACGATGGCCCCGATACCAGCCATAATCCCGGTCACGCCGGAATTCGCGCCGATCCCGGCGGACTTCGCGGCGATACTGACGGCGGTCCTGGCGGAAATCCCGACGGAACTGACGACGGTCCTGGCGCATGCCGCGGCGCTGCAGCCGGCGCCACTCCGGGCCTGACTGCACCAACTTCACGTCGGTCATGGATTCGGCCTTCGGCGCCACCACGACCGGCGCCGCGTTGACCGGAACCACCGCCGTAACGGCGAAGGTGAAGGCCAGCGCCGTGGCGCAAAGACCTGACAAAATCTTCTTCATGGTTGTCTCCTCGACGGATTCATCGGTCCCTTGCCGGGAGCAACGGGCGGGGGAGGATTTTGTTCCCCGCGATCAGATAACCGTGATGTCGCGCTACTTGCAAGCGGTGAAGGAAACGGCTTGCTGCAACGGCGTTTTTCCGGTTGACCGGCCCCGCCTGTCTCCCTATGTTCCGCCGCAATTTCGGGGACGGTTCTTGCCGGCCACGGGAGCGCGTAGCTCAGCCGGTAGAGCAACTGACTTTTAATCAGTAGGTCCAGGGTTCGAATCCCTGCGCGCTCACCAATAAACAAGTTAGCCGATTTTCGTCGCATCTTTCCGGGCTCTTAGGTAGCACCTAAGGTAACACCGCCGCGCGATGGTACCTTGGAAAGCCGCGAGACAATGAAAGCCTGGTTCTCCGCCTTGATCCAATCGCACAGCCGGTCGTGGTATCGGGCCGGTCGAAAATTAAAAGTCATCCAGAAATCCACCCGCGACTGGATATTCGTCACCGCGGTGGCGGTGGTAGTCTGGCTGATCTGGTATCACGGTAATTGGCAATGAAACGGCCCTTTTTGGCCGGGAATGCCGCTCCATCCACGCCTACCAAGGACAGGCTCGGCCCAGCCCGTATCTGAAGCAGGCCAGAGTCGCGATGCCCTGCAGGACGATCAGGAACAGGATGAAGAAGACGATATTGCTTTTATTCATGTCTCGATCGGCAGGCTTGGGTGCTGCCCAAATGTCGATCCGCTTATCTGTTACTCGGGGGCGCTGATACCGTTCCCGTAGTCAAATCGGCTGATCGATTTCCGATACTTTGCCTGGCCGGGCGAAAAATCGATTTCGGTGCGCAGAACCCGGCCCGCCTCGTTGTCTATCCACATCTTCACGGTGCCGCTTCCGGTTTTTCCGTCGCGCGAATAGCTCCAAACGGTTGCCGAAACGCCGTCTATCGACTCCCCACCGGTGCGCTTGCAGTCCGAAATCTCTCCGTCCCTGAGGTCCATCCAATCGTGCTTGCGCGGATCGGAGCGCCACGCAGCATTGTCCACCTTGTGGTAGTGGCGGTTGCCAATCATCCGCCACTCGCGCTGCACCTCGCGGCCATCATTCGTCTGCAGCACCTGTCTCATCCGCGCTCGCTGTGCCTCGGAGGATTGGGCCACAGCATTCCGTATGACGCGGCACTCTTCCGAAGCCGCCAGCGCGGCAGGCGAGTGAAGGCTGGATATGCCCAGGATAATACCAATCGCTGTCGGAGCAATTGCCGGCCAAGCCATGATGAAGTCCTCGCTTGGTAACGCCTTCAGTGGCGCGAGAAGCCCCCCGGCCTCAATAGTCCTTCTCGTAGAAGATCCCGAGACCCGAATCGCCGTCCGACCCGACCGAGCCGCGCGCCTTCAGGTCTTCCGTGATGTCGAGATTGATGGTGCCCTTGGTGGAGCCTCCGGCTCCGGCCTCGACACCGAGATAGACGTTGTCGCTGATGTAGCGGCCGGCGCGCACCGCCGCGTTGCCTTCGCTGTCGGTGACGACATCGAGGTCGTCGAGCCCGGTGGCGCCGCGCAGATTGCCGAGCAGCGAGGTGTTGGAGCCACCCGCAAGCTCGGCCGCGGCGGCGGCAAGCTGGGCGATCTGGATCGGCGACAATTCATTGATGCCGCGGTTGAAAATCAGTCTGGCGAGAACCTCGTCCTGGGGCAGTTCCGGCTGCGAGGAGAACTCGACCTTGAGGTCGGAGACGCGGCCGCTGACGGTGATGAACACGGTGATGTCGGAGCCCGGCGAGCGGGCGACAAAGTTCAGGAACGGATCGAGGTCGCCGACAAGCGAGACTTCGCCCTCGTCGAAGGTGATGCGCTGGCCGAGAATGGATAGCCGTCCGCGGACCATCTGGAAGCCGCCGACGGGCTGGATGTCGGTAACCGGTCCGGTCAGCCGTACGGACCCGCCGAGCTCGGCGTCGAGACCGCGCCCGCGCACGAAGATGCGGCGCGGCGCGTTCACCGTGACATCGAGCCTGACGACGCTCGGACGCGCGGAGGGCGTCGGCGTGCCGTCATTGGCCTTGGCGCGCTTCAATGTCGCTACAACGCCCTTCGGCGGGTCGATATGCCTGACATCGATCGCGGCGGCGCCGCCACCCAGGCTGTCCGGAACCATGATCTCGGCGCGGTCGACGTCGATCGTACCCGAAATCAGCGGATCGCGGGCGAGGGGGCCTGTAACGGCAAGCGCGCCGTTCACGGTGGCAACGACCATGTTGCCGTCGGCATAGCGGGCCTCGTCGAGAGTGATCCTGATGTTGGCTGGAAAGCCGGCGGCGGTGGAAACCGTGCCCGAGGCGCCGATCCTGCCGCCTGACGCCAGCGCCGCCGACACGTTGCGCAGCGTCACCGTCTCGCCGTCGATGCTTGCCATCAAGGCAATGTCGCGCAGCCTCGTGTTGGTTTCGGGATCGACAAACTCGGCGCCGGTGGCTGAGAACATGCCGCGGATCGCCGGCTGCCGGAGGCTGCCGGAAACATTGGCGCTGAGTTTCAGCGTGCCCGAGACCTGGGCGCCGCGATCGGCAAGGAAGCGGTTGGCGAGCGCCAGCGGCGCATCGCCGCTGATGCTGATGCCGACGCCGCTGCCGGAAAACGGGATGCGGCCGTTGGCCGAAACCGTCAGGCCTTGCGGGCCGTTGACGGTCGCGGAAGACAGGGTGAGAACTTCTGCGTGGTAGCTGCCGGCTGCCGCCACGTCGAGTGGCGCCGCACCCGCGGCCTCGATCGGTGTTGCCCTGACGCCGGCGGCCCGCAACTGGAACGAAGCGGCGGGATCGGCCAGATTGCCGGTCACCTTGGCCGTTCCGGAAAGATTGCCGCCAAGGTTCTGCCCGGGCGCGGCCGCATTCAGCACCGCCAGCGGGAAAGCGTTGAGCGCGACATCGAGCGCCAGGTCGCCATTGTCGAGAGGCACACCGCCCGCGAGCGTGGCGCGCAGGCCTTCGGGGCTGGTGATCGTGGCGTCGAGATTGAGGCGGCTTGTCGACGATGTCCCCTTGGCATCGACGGAGATCGACCTCAGCCCCGCCTGGCTGAGCGCCGCGGCGGCAAGCTGGCGGCCCTGCAGGCCGAAGCTGATGTCGGGTTTGGCGCGCGTCCCGGCGATCCTGGCGGTGCCGTCCAGCGTACCGCCCAACCGGAGGTCGGGCTTGATCGTGTTGGCGATGGCCAACGGCAGCGCCTTTATGACGACATTCAGATCGAGCGTGTCCTCGACCTTTCCGGATGCGGTGATGCGGCCGCCGCCGACGTCCATCGCGAGATTGTCGATTGCCAGGTTCTGCCCGCGGATGGTGATGGCGGCAGGTTGCACGAGGCGGGCAGCGAGTTGGCCCTGCGTCAGGTCGAGGCTGTCGAGACCGACCCGGTAACCGCCTTCGACCGGGCTGAGCGCGCCCTTCACGGCTGCCTTGGTGCCATTCTCCAGCTCAGCGTCGGCGACAAAACCGGTGGTATCCGCGTTCTGCACCGCCGTCGCCTGCAGCGTGGCGACGTCGATGCCGCCGGCCGACAGGTCACTGGCCGACATCGAACCGTTGATCGCCGGTACGTTGAAGAGGTCGGCGATGGTGGCCTGCAGGTCGGCTTTGCCGATCCTCACGGTATTGGCCTCGAGGCCGTTGACGGTGGCTTTCACCTCGGCGTTCTGGGCGACGCCCGCGGCGGAAAGATCGATCGTCGCTTCGACCGCACCCTTGGCTTCGAGCAGCAGGAGCGCCGCAGCCGTTGAAACATCGGCCGATTTCAGCTCGAGCTTGCCGTTCAGCAGGCCGTCTTTTGTTGTTTGCACGACATCGCCGGTGATGCGGGTGCCACCGGCGGAAAAGTCGAGATCGCCAAGTCGGCGCTCGTTTTCCGTGAGGGCGACCGCCGAGGCGAGGCTCACTTTCACCCTGTCGAGAAACGCGCTGCCGGTAAGCTGGCCATTGAGGTCGTTGTTTTGCAACGTGCCTTCGAAGGCGAGCGCTGCATCGTTGAGGTTCTTGCCGACCAGCGTGCCCTGGGGGACGTCGGCGCCGAAAGTCAGTCCGATCAACCCGTCGGCGCCGGCTGCGCGGCCCTTGGCCGTCAGGCGGCCGGAGGCCTTGTCCGACAGAAGGGCAAGATCGGCGAGCGCCAGATCCAAGTTGAAGTCCGCGGTGCCGGTCGCATAGGTGCCGTCGGCCGTGAGGTCGACCTGATCGTTGAATATCCGCAGCTTGTCGGCGACGAGGCCGGTTTCGCCGCGCGCCACGCGGCCGGTGATCCGCGTATCGCCCTGGAGCACATTGTCGGCAGCCGGGCTGTCGATGCGCAGCCCGCTCGCGGTGCCATCGAGGGTCAGGTTGAAACCGCCGCCGACAGGCTTCACTTCGCCATTGGCGTCGAGATCGAGCCCACCGGCAAGCTGCCGCCCGGCGAGATCCGAAAACGGCGCGATGCTGGCTGCGTCGACCGCGATGTTGCCCCTGAAGGCGAGCTCTGCGATCTCGCCCGCGAGCGAGACGCTGAGACCATTCGCGGCCAGCAATGCCTTGGCAAGCCTGACCGGCTGGCCGGCATCCCAGCCGCCTTCGATATCGAGCGTGATGCGCTCGCCAAGCGCCTTTTGGACATCGGCGCGATCCGAGATGATGCCTGTAGCCGCACCATCCGCGTCGAACGTTATGCGGCGGCTGGCCGGCTGCGAAAGATTCTGGGCGAGGCCGCGCAGCGTGACGGCGATCTTGTCCGAGCCAAATGTAGCCGTGGTCAGCCCGTCGATATCGACGGCGCCGTTCCATTCCTCACTGGCGCTTTCGCCGAATGACAGCCTCAGCGCGGCGCGGTCGACCGTCGTCTCGCCGCCAGGCACCGGCAGCACCACTTTTTCGGTGGACGCATTGTCGACCACCGCATCGAGCTTCAGGCGCTGCAGAAATCCGTCGGCCGCGGTCTCGGCGGCGGCATCGACATTCAGTGCGGCACTCCTGAGGTTGAGGCTCTCGAGCAGGAAGCCGCCGGCGTCGCGGACCAGGCCATCCGCAGTCAACGTCGTCTCGGCACCAAAGAAGGCGCGGAACTGCGCTGGGATGATCTTGGCGATCGGACCTTCCAGATTGGTCGAAAAGCCATAGCCGTCGCTCTGGCGGCGGATACGCATGGCGCCGGTCAGCACCCGCTCGGCCGCCGCGTCGAGGGTCAGCGCGAGATCGAGATCAGAAAGCGGACCTGATCCCTTGAGGGCCAGCGCAACCGGCGGACGGCCGTCGATGGCAAGCAGGTTGGCGACGATGCCATCGGCCGGCTCGGACAGTGTGAAATCGAGGTCGAGATTCTGCGTCGCGTTGGCATAGGTCGCGGTCAGGCCGAGCTTGCCGCCCGGTCCGTCCAGCCTGGTAACGTTGAGCGCGGTATCCAGCGATCCATCTGCAAGCCGCAGACGCCCGGTGACGCTTATCTCGGAACCTAGGCCGAACACGCCTTCGCCGAAGGTGACGCGCGGCACGTTGAGTTCGCCAAGCGTGATCGACAGCGGCAGTTCGGGAATCTGGAAGCCGCTCGATTCAGGCGCCGGCAGACCTTCCTCGGGCAGCGGCTTGCGCAGGACATCGATGCTGTCCGCGGCAAGCGTGGCGATATCCAGGCGTCCGAGCAGAAGTGCGGAGCGGGTCCAGACGATGCGGGCATTAGTGATGCGCAGCCAGATGCCTTCGCGGTCGGCAATGGTGATCTGGCCGATCGTGGCGTTTGACGACAACACGCCCTGGATGCCAGAAATCCTGATCTGCCGGTTCGGTGTCGACAGCTGGTTCTCGACGAAGCCGACGAAATAGGAACGTTCTTCATCCGCGGTTTCCTGCGCGAAGGCAGGCAGCGCAAAGAACAGCAGGGCGAGGGCGAAGAGGAAGCGGGTCAAAACGCCTGTCCTATTCCAACATAGAAAGCGACACTCGGGTCATCGCGCTGCCGGTCGAGCGGCACGGCGACATCGAGCCTGATCGGACCGAGGCCGGTGTAATAGCGTAGGCCGCCGCCGGCGCCGATGCGCAGGTCCTCGGCGAAATCGGGGAAGGATTCCTCGCCGACATAACCCGCATCGACGAAGCCGACGATGCCGATGCTTTCGGTGACGCGATAGCGGATTTCCGTCGAGGCCTCGATCAGCGAACGCCCGCCGATGACGTCGCCCGCCGCCGTGACCACGCCGATGTTGCGGTAGGCATAGCCGCGAACCGAGCCGCCGCCGCCGGCGAAGAACAATTTGTCCGGGGCGGTTTCGGAGATCGGCGATCCGAACAGGGTTCCGATTTTCACCCGGCCGGCCAGCACCACGGGATTGTCTTTGCCAAAACCGTAGTAGGTCCGGCCTTCCGCGGTAAATTTCCCGACCGCATTGCCATAGTTGAACTCGTAGTACGGTTCGGCGATGGCCTCGAGGAAATAGCCCTCGGTCGCATCCGTCTTGTTGTCGCGGTTGTCGAAGGTGAGGCCGCCCAGGAAGCCGACATTAACGAAATCGCGCGTGCCGAAGGTATCGTCCTCGAATTCGGAATAGCCGCCGTTGAGGAAAAGCCTGGCCGCCAGCTGTTCGGTGAACATGTGATTGAAACCGAGCTGCCCCGTAACGGCAGTGCGCGTATAGGGGTCGAGCACCTCGCGGTCGCCGAAAATCGACGCCTCGAAATCCGTGTCCGGTGTATAGACGCCCGGCTTGATGAAGGTGGCGCCTATCCGGTAGGTGAGTTCGTCAGGCTCGAACGTCTCGCCCATGCCCGCGATCTTGGCGTCGAAACGCAGCCGTTCGGCCCTGCCGAACAGGTTGCGGTGCAGCCAGTAGGCTTCCAGCCCGAGACCGTCGAGCGTCGAATAGCTGCCGCCGACGCCGAAACGCCGCAGTTTCCGTTCCTGCACGACGACCGTCAGCGGCAGGCGGCCGTTTTCGTCGATCACATCGGCTTCCTGGATGCGCAGCGCACGAAAGACATCGAGCCGGGAAAGTCGCTTGTTGGCGCGATCGAGATCGTCGGGATCGTATTCCTGGCCGGGTTTCAGTCCGGTCATCCAGGCGACGAAAGCCGGATCCATCCGCTCGGTGCCTTCGACCGCGACCTGATCGTAATAGGCCTTGCGGCCCGGATCGACCTCGATGATGGCGTCGAGCGTGTTGCTGGCATGGGCCGCGGTGACGCGCCGGTCGGCGATGTTCGCCTTGGCGTGGCCTTGTTGGCGCCATGCCTCGACGGAAAGTTTTTCGGCCTGCAGGATGATACCGGAGCGCGCGGGCTGTCCGGATGCGAAACCTTCATCCTGCGGAAGCGGGACCCGGTCGTTGCGGCGTTGCGGCGGCGGCGCCTGGTTGATGACGCTCGCCTTGTCGAACAGGAACACGGGGCCGGGACTGACCGTGATTTTGATCGAAGCGGTCTCGGCCACGGCGGCATCGGGCGGCAGGTCGGCAGCTTCGCGCCCATCGACCAGAATGCTGATGGTGCCGCCGTAGCGGCCCTGGCCGTAGAGCGCGGCAAGCAGGCGCTTGTAGTCACTGCGCGCCTTGGCGAGCAGGCCCGCTGCACCGGAAGCCGGTTTTTCGCGGTCGTTCCACAGGCCGGATGCGCCTTTCATGGTCTTCTCGACATCGCGCTCTTCGCCGGTGACGACGAAATCCACCGTGTAGTTTTGCGGTTCGCCGATGGTTTCGTCGGCTTCGTCAGCCTTCTTCGGCCCGAAGATATGAATACCGAACAGTTCAAAGGCAGCGGCAGGCGACGGCGCGACAACGGTCGCGCCCGCGAAAATCACCCCGAGAAGCAGAGAACAATGCCGCGACGCCAAAACTTTCACCAACACTCCTCGACGCGATGGGCGGGCATTCAGACCCATCTTCATGGGGCAGGTCGCGCGCGCAAATCACGAACCGTTGCAGCGCGCAACGAAACCAGGCCCACTAAAGGGCCATCATGTGATCGCCAAGTCTAGCGGAAAGCGTTGACGAATCCTTGAACGGGTCATGACAAAATGGTGGATTTGATGCAACCCGGTAGGGATTTGTTCACCAACGACCTGTATCAGGTTGGCCATCGCGTCTGTAACGAGTAGCTCCGCGATCGATGTTCGGAAGGAGGCGGTTCTCCCGCCATTCAGGCAATTCCTCCCGAACGTCGTCTTCAGATCAATTCGCCGGGGGCGGCGGAAAATGGTTGTCCAGGCCGGGTATCGGCTTGGTTGACGTCAGCGACCAGCGCCTTTAGCCCGGTCGCTTTCACGCAGCGGCATCACCTTCAGCGAGCCCTTCACTTCGTCAGCGACATCGCTGTTCAATATCTTTTCAAACCTCTCCAGTGCTCGCGCGACGTTTGCCCCGTCCATGACCCGGTGGTCATAGTGGATGCGCACAGTGACTGATCCATCCTTGCCGATCGATCCGTAGTTGAAGAGGGTGGTCAAAGGTGAGAGCGGGTTGAGCGATTCGGCACCGAGGCCGGAATAGACCGACAACTGAAACGTGCCGAAATAGTTCGCCCTTTGCCGTGCAATATTCAGCCCGAGCCACATCACCAACCGTCTGAAGGGTGCTGGCGCGCGGGCAAATTTCAAGGCACGTCGGAAGTCCTTGACCTCCAGGACCGGCAGCGACCGGGCCTCATAAATCAATGCTTCGATCTCGGCGACGGAGTAACGCTCTGGACCTTTGATGTGACTCAACAGTACGGCCTGCTCGCCGTCATGCTCGCGCTCATGCGCAATCGAAGCCACGCTCACCGGATATTCATAGAGCTGCGGCCAAGGCAGCTTTACGTAAGCGCGCCGCAACTCCGGCGTCTCCCGGGCGAGAAGTGCGTATCCCTTCAGGAAGATAGCGGTCCAGGAAAGTCGCTTCTCCCGGGTCGCTCTGGCTTTCAGCAGCGGACCGATGTTCATCTGACGCTGCACCGTGATCCGCGGCACCCTGATTGAAAACCACATCAGGTCGCCAACCAGGCGCCGGGACGCCGAAAGCTTGATGGCTCGGCCTTTCATATGCGGAACCCTAATAGAGGTAAGGGACCAGTCTCTTGGTCCTTTCCATATAGGCCTGATATCGCGCGCCGAAATTCTCCATCATCATACGCTCTTCCTTGTCCACCCGCAGAAAAAAAAGCACCGCGAAGCCGACCAGACCAGCCAGGCCGGCAACCCAGTTGGACAGCAGGAAAGCCTGGCCGACGCCCATCAGCAAAAATGACGTGTACATGGGATGGCGGACAAGAGCGTACGGGCCGGTAGAGATCAGTTTGTGTTGCTCGCGAATCTCAAGCGTGATCGACCAGTTCCGCCCGAGTTCCTTGTGGGAAATGCGAAAAACCCACAGCGCGGCCAAAAATGCGATCGTTCCGAGGACAATCGCCCACACGGTAGCGGGATAGTCGGCACCTTTGGGAAAGCCAGTGGCAACATAGATCCCGGGCAGGATTCCGAGGCCAAAAAGAGCGGCTGCAAGGCCGATCATGTCGGAAGGTGAACGCCGGCCGCTTACAACCCGCACGCGCTTGGCCCGACGCTCAAAGGGATACCGGATCACATACCAGGCGACGACACCGAGCACCCACGCGATCTCACCGACTGTAGCCATTGTTGTGCTCACGTTATGGCCGCCGCGCCTTTCTTCGATCCGAAAGGTCGGGGTCAGTAAGGCCGACTCTCTCTTCGTTTCGTGAATAAGGCGGTGTGACCGCACTACCAATTGCCGTCAACCCGTATTCATTTCTCGAAGCGTGGTAATGAACTGTTGTGGCCGCAGCCATTTGGAGGGGGCCTTGTAGCCCATGGAACGCGCGATGCTCGCCACGAAGGCGTTGCAGTTATAGAATGTCGCGTTCCAGGTTGAGGAACTGGCCTGCAGCTTGCGAATGTCCGCGACGACTTCCCTGTATTCAGGCTCGGTCAGCATGACGCGCCAACTGGCGGACCTGTATCTTTCCTCCAGATCGCCATCGCTCCACCCGGTTTCGGCCGGGACCGGCACGATATGGCCGAGAACGTAAGGAACTTCGCTGTTGGAAGCCGGCGCCAGGCCCGCGACCTCGGGATTGATCATCGCGCCAGCCTTGTTCGTACGTCCAAAAACCACGTAAGAATGGCCGTAACTAAGTGCGTAGCGGGAGCGGAATTCGATAAAATACCGATTGCCTGCGCTTTGAGACGATTTCGCGACACTGGCTGCGCTTCGTCTTGCGGGCACTGCTGTTCCGCTATCGCGTGCATCCGACACAAAACGCGGCTGGGGAGCCTTGTCCTGAGTCTGGCACGCCGTGGCTGCAAGCGCGAGCGAAACCACGACCAAGAGACGGCCACCTACAAACGTCATCCTATTTCGAACTCCGACGAGCCCAAATCAAAGTAGGCTCCGCCTGCAACCGGACTGAACGGCCGCATCGAAGTCATATGGGAAGGGCCTGCCGGCCCTTCCCATGCGAACCAGAGGTCCGTTTATTTGTATATAGGCGCGGCTGCCGGCTCTTCGACTGGCGGTGGGGCTTTCCCCTTGCCTTTGCCGAGTGTCCCGCAGCCACTAAGGCCGCTGACGACGAAAGCTGCTGTAACCACTGCGATTAGAATCCTGCTCATCCAAGCAATCCTTTCCCCGGAAGTGGAATAGGTCTAAGGCACGTACCACAAATGAGTCGTGGTTTAGCCAAGATAGGGTGAACGGTGTCGACGTCTAGTGCACCAAAGTCACAGTGGTAAACCAGTTCCCTCAGACATCCGCTCAGAGGCTTGACATGGTTAACAGTCTCATCGCGGGCAGATGTCCCGGCTGCCGGCAATATCAGATAACCAACACCGACGTTCCCTCGGGGACGCGTTCGTAGAGATGGACGACGTCTTCATTCGTCAAGCGGATGCATCCACTCGACACCGCCGTGCCGATCGTCCAAGGCTCATTCGTGCCGTGCAGCCGGAACATGGTATCGCGATTGCCGCGATAGAGATAAAGCGCGCGCGCGCCGAGAGGATTGTTCGGTCCACCCGCAACCCCGCCGGCATATTGCACCAGGCGCGGCTTGCGTCTCATCATGTTCTCGGTGGGGGTCCATGAGGGCCATTCCGCCTTGCGGCCGATGGTGGCCTTGCCCTTGAGCGTGAGGCCCTGTTCGCCGACACCGACGCCGTAGCGAGTCGCCCAGCCGTTATCCTCGACCAGATAGAGGAAGCGCTCCGACGTATTGACGACGATCGTTCCGGGCGCTTCGCCGCCGGAATAGCGCACGTGCCGTCGCCGGAACGCGGGGTTTAGCCCTTTTGGCTTGTTGAAGGTGGATGAGAAGGGCTCGACCGCTTGCTGTACCATCGGCGTGCATCCGGCAACGGCGAGCGTCAGGCTGCCCAGCACAAACCCCCGGCGCGTAATGTTATGATTGTTCATAGCTGTTCACTCAGCACCGGTGGACGAGTATGGTCGTTCGTCCCTAACATCTCAGCGCGCCGTCGCCAAGTCTTGGAGCCAGCGCGGCAAGGTTGCCAATACGACAATGCTTGTGCTGCCGATTGCCGGGACAAGCATTGTCGCCGGCGTCAATTTTGCCAGCGACGACTTGCCACGCAATGGTGATTGGAGCGGTCCGCGCAACGCGGCTATATGCAGTCGCGAAAAATTGCGGGCGAAGCGAATTCCCTTCATGGCGATAGACGTCGGATATCTCAGCGCGATCGGGGCAGGGGCGGTGTCCTTCCTGTCGCCTTGCGTGCTGCCGCTCGTGCCGCCGTATCTCTGCTACATGGCCGGTGTTTCGGTCGAGGATTTTCGCGCAGACTCGGCAACCGCCAATGCGGGAGCGAAGAAGGCGCTGATCGCCGCCTCCGTCGCCTTCGTGCTGGGCTTCTCCACCGTCTTCGTCGCGCTCGGCGCGGGTGCCTCGACGATCGGCCGGCTGCTGCGGGTCTGGCAGGAACCACTCGGCATGGCCGCCGGCGTGCTTATCATATTGATGGGTCTGAACTTTCTTGGCGTGCTGCGCATCCCGCTTCTGTCGCGCGAGGCGCGTTTCCAGGCCGAAGGCAAGCCGGCCAGCGTCGCTGCGGCCTATGTCATGGGCTTGGCATTTGCGTTCGGATGGACGCCCTGCATCGGCCCGGTACTCGGCCCGATCCTGACGCTTGCCGGAGGCCGCGAGACGGTGGGCGAGGGCGCGCTGCTGCTTGGCGCTTATTCGATCGGGCTCGGCATTCCATTCCTCATCGCCGCGCTGTTTTCCGGCGCCTTCATGCGGTTCCTGTCGCGTTTCCGTATGCATCTCGGCCGGGTGGAAAAGGTGATCGGCGCAATGCTGGTACTGGCCGGCATTTTCTTCATCACCGGCGGCGTGCAGAGCAGTGCCTACTGGCTGCTGGAGACATTCCCCGCACTCGGGCAACTCGGATAGGGCGTCAAAGCTCTGCCGCATTGGAGTGCAACGCCTCCAATGATACACATCCTCCCCGAATCCTCCGTTTGCCTTTTCCGGACATTTCCCATGAGCTCGAGAACCTGCCTGTCGATCATCCTCGCCGCCGGCGAAGGCACACGCATGAAAAGCACCAAGCCCAAGGTCCTGCATGAGATCGCCGGATTGCCGATGGTGGCGCATGTGGTACGCGCCGCCCAGGCGGCAGGCGCCGGAGATGTGGCACTCGTGGTCGGGCACGGCGCCGAGGCGGTGCGCACCGCGGCCACGTCGTTTGCCGGCAACACCGAGAGTTTCGTCCAGCCGGAGCGGCTTGGAACCGCGCATGCGGCACTTGCGGCGCGCACGGCCATCGCGCGCGGCTATGACGATATCCTGGTCATGTTCGGCGACACGCCGCTGGTGGAAGCCCATGCGCTCACGGCGGCGCGCGAGAAACTTGCCGCAGGCAATGCCGTTGTCGTCATCGGCTTCCGGCCGCCCAATCCCGCCGGCTATGGCCGTCTTATCGAGGAAAACGGCGCCCTGGTCGCCATCCGCGAGGACAAGGACTGTTCGCCGGAAGAAAAAAAGATCGGTTTCTGCAACGGCGGCCTGATGGCGATCGCCGGAACTCATGCGCTGGCGCTTCTCGATGCCGTCGGCAACAAGAACGCCAAGGGCGAATTTTATCTGACCGATATCGTCGAGATCGCACACGCCAAGGGTCTGGGTGTCGTCGCCACCGAGGCGAGCTATGAAAACGTGCTCGGCATCAACAACCGGGCCGAACTGGCGGAGGCGGAGACGATCTGGCAAAACCGCAAGCGGCGGGAAATGATGCTCGGCGGCGTGACGCTCATCGCCCCGGAGACGGTTTTCTTCTCGCACGACACCGAAATCGGCGCCGAGACGGTGGTCGAGCCGAACGTCTATTTCGCCACTGGAGTCAAAATCGCCGGCGGCGCCACGATTCATGCATTTTCGCAACTCGAGGGGGCGACCGTTGCGACGGGAGCGTCCGTAGGCCCGTTCGCACGGCTGCGGCCGGGCGCCGATCTTGGTGAAAACGCGAAAGTCGGCAATTTCTGCGAAGTGAAGAAGGCGACCAT
This sequence comes from Mesorhizobium sp. ZC-5, assembly GCF_025753855.1. Classification (GTDB taxonomy): domain Bacteria; phylum Pseudomonadota; class Alphaproteobacteria; order Rhizobiales; family Rhizobiaceae; genus Neomesorhizobium. The sequence goes on along the minus strand of NZ_JAOWPT010000005.1, from coordinate 381,336 downwards.
CGAGGCCGGAGCCAAGGTCAACCATCTCTCCTATATCGGCGATGCCAGAATTGGCGCCAAGGCGAATATCGGTGCCGGAACAATCACTTGCAACTATGACGGCTACAGCAAGTTCTTCACGGACATCGGCGCCGGCGCTTTTGTCGGCTCCAATTCTGCATTGGTGGCACCGATAAGGATCGGCGCCGGCGCCTATGTCGCCTCCGGCAGCGTGATTACGGAAGAAGTTCCGGACGATGCGCTGGCGTTTGGCCGGGCGCGGCAGAAAACCTTGCCGGAACGCGCCAAACAATTGCGCGAGCGCCGTGCCGCGGCAAAGAAATGAGCGCGGCCACAACGCTTTGCAATCGCTCCCGCTACATAATAGAGGACATCCGGGTCGGTTGGTTCTGACAAGAAACGAAACGACAAGTGATTTTTGCGTGGCCCGCTTCCATTCTAGAGGGAGCCAGGGCGACGCTCTTCGAATCGGGGTTTAACGCATGTGCGGAATTGTGGGGATTGTCGGCCGGACGCCGGTGGCGCCGCTTATCGTCGACGCGCTGAAGCGGCTTGAATACCGCGGTTATGATTCAGCCGGCGTAGCGACGATAGAAGCGGGTACGCTCGATCGCCGCCGGGCCGAAGGCAAGCTTGTCAATCTTGAGAAGCGGTTGAACGCCGAACCTCTGAGCGGCAATATCGGCATCGGACATACACGCTGGGCCACGCATGGCGTGCCCAACGAAACCAACGCCCATCCGCATTTCTCCAGCGGCGTCGCCATCGTCCACAACGGCATCATCGAGAATTTCGCCGTGCTGCGCGACGAACTGATCGCGGACGGCTACGAATTCGCCTCGCAGACCGACACCGAAGTGGTGGCGCATCTGGTGGCGCGTGAACTGAAGCGCGGTTCCGACCCGGTTGCCGCCGCTCACGCCACGTTGAAGCGGCTGGAAGGCGCCTTCGCGCTGGCCATCATGTTCCAGGGTGATGAAGACCTCATCATCGGCGCCCGTAACGGTCCTCCGCTGGCCGTCGGACACGGCGAAGCCGAGATGTTCCTCGGGTCCGATGCCATTGCACTCGCCCCTTTCACCAATTCGATCACCTATCTCGAGGATGGCGACTGGGCCGTCGTGCGCCGCGACAGAGCGGAGATATTCGATATGGATGGCGTCCGCGTCGAGCGCAAGCGCCAGCAATCGCTGTCGACCAGCTACATGGTCGACAAGGGCAACCGCCGGCATTTCATGGAAAAGGAAATCCATGAGCAGCCGGAAGTGATCTCGCACACGCTGGCCCATTATCTCGACTTCACCAGCGACACGGCGAAGCCGATCGATCTGCCGTTCGACTTCGCCAAGCTCGACCGCATTGCCATTTCCGCTTGCGGCACGGCTTATCTCAGCGGGCTCGTCGGCAAATACTGGTTCGAGCGCATCGCCCGCCTGCCGGTCGACATCGATATCGCCTCGGAGTTCCGCTACCGCGAGATGCCGATCTCGAAGAACAGCGCGGCGTTCTTCATCTCGCAATCCGGCGAAACGGCCGACACGCTGGCGTCGCTGCGTTATTGCCGCAGCGCCGGCATCCCGATCGGCGCCATCGTCAACGTTCGCGAATCGACCATCGCGCGCGAAGCCGACGTCATCCTGCCGACGCTTGCCGGGCCGGAAATCGGCGTTGCCTCGACAAAAGCCTTCACCTGCCAGCTTTCCGTGCTGGCATCGCTCGCCGTCAGGGCCGGCGTCGCGCGCGGAACGGTGTCACGCGAGCAGGAGAAGCTGCTGGTGCGCCAGCTTTCGGAAGCGCCGCGATTCGCCACCCAGGTGCTGAAGCTCGAAGAGCAGATCGAAAAGCTCGCCCGTGAGCTGTCGCGCTATCACCATGTGCTCTATCTCGGCCGCGACACCAACTTTCCGCTCGCCATGGAAGGCGCGCTAAAGCTCAAGGAAATCTCCTACATTCACGCCGAAGGTTATGCCGCCGGCGAACTGAAGCACGGGCCGATCGCGCTGATCGACGAGAACATGCCGGTTATCGTGATCGCGCCGCACGACCGAATCTTCGAGAAAACCGTGTCGAACATGCAGGAAGTGGCGGCGCGTGGCGGCAAGATCATCCTGATCACCGACAAGAAGGGGGCAGCCCAGGCGACCGTGAAGACGATGGAAACCATCGTTCTCCCCGACGTGCCGGAAATCATCACCCCGCTGATCTACGCGTTGCCGATCCAGATGCTCGCCTATTTCACCGCGGTTTTCATGGGCACGGACGTCGACCAGCCGCGAAACCTGGCAAAATCGGTGACGGTCGAGTAGCTGTCGCGCTATCGTCACATTCGGCTATTCAAACATTGTTTCAACGCGCTACCTTGTTGCGGCGCACAATGTTATTGAAGGCTAATGTCGACGCCAGCCACCTCCATTTCCGGTATGACCAAACTCAGGAATTACTTCCTGACCGGCATCATCGTGTGCGCACCGCTGGCGATCACCGCATACCTTTCGTGGAGCGTGATCCACTGGGTCGACTCATGGGTGAAGCCCTACATTCCAGGGCGCTATAATCCGGACAACTATCTGCCATTCGCGGTGCCCGGCTTCGGCCTGATCGTGGCGCTGGTGATGATCACGCTGATCGGCTTCCTGACCGCCAACATCATCGGGCGTTCGATCGTTTCCTATGGCGAAAAGCTGCTCAATCGCATGCCGCTGGTGCGCAACGTCTACAGCGGGCTGAAGCAGATCTTCGAGACGGTGCTGGCGCATCGCACCGAGCTTTTCAGCAAGGTCGGGCTGTTCGAATATCCGCGCAAGGGCTCGTGGTCGATCGTTTTCATTGCCGCGCAGGAAGACAGCGAGATCAGCGATGCACTGGAAGAGCGGGAAGGCAAGACGATCGCCGTGTTCCGCCCGATCACGCCCAATGTGACGACCGGCTATCTGCTCTACGTGCCTGAAAAGGACGTTATCCCGCTCGAAATGAGCGTCGAGGACGCCGCCAAACTGCTGATATCGGCAGGGTTGGTTGGGCCGGAATACAAGAATAAAACCAAGGCATTGGCCAAGGAGGCTCTGGCAAAACAGAAGCTTTCTGTGGTGCCCGAAACCCCGCCGCCGGCCAACAAGCCGACAGTCGAGGCGCCGGCTCAGCCGGCGCGGAGCAGGCGCACCGCCTCGTCGCGGCCGAAAAGATAAAGCAGCAGCCGGATCGCAACGCCCCGCTCGGTTTGCAGTTCGGGATCGCGCGAGAGCAGAAGCCGCGCATCGTCGCGGGCAGTTTCCAGAAGATCGGCATGAAACTCGATGCGGGCGATCTGGAAGCCGGGCGTACCCGATTGGCGGGTGCCGAGCACTTCGCCCTCGCCGCGCAGCTTAAGATCCTCCTCGGAGATCAAAAACCCGTCCTCGGTTTCGCGCATCACCGAGAGCCGGCGCTTGGCCGTCTCGCCGAGCGGATCCTTGTAGAGCAGCACGCATGACGACGGCTTGTCGCCGCGGCCGACACGGCCACGCAGCTGATGCAACTGGGCGAGCCCGAACCGCTCGGCATGTTCAATCACGATAATGGTGGCGTCGGGCACGTCGACGCCGACCTCGATCACCGTCGTGGCAACCAGGATGCGGGTTTCGCCGGCCTTGAAGGCGCGCATCGCCTCGTCCTTTTCGGCGCCTTTCATGCGGCCATGCACGAGACCGACAGGATCGTCGAAGATCGACTGCAGCATCGCGTGGCGATCCTCGGCCGACATCAGCTTTATTTCTTCGGATTCCTCGACGAGCGGGCAGATCCAGTAGATCTTCTGGCCGTCGGCGATCGCATCGCTCATGCGGCCGATCAACTCGTCGAGACGGTCGAGCGGCAAGGTCACCGTGCGGATCGGCTGGCGGCCAGCCGGTTTTTCAGTTAGCCGCGAGACGTCCATGTCGCCGAAAGCGGTCAGCACGAGCGTGCGCGGGATCGGCGTCGCCGTCATCACCAGCATGTCGGGCGCGTCGCCCTTGGCGGTGATCGCCAGCCGCTGGTGGACACCGAAACGGTGCTGTTCGTCGACGATCGCCAGGACCAGGTCGCGGTAGACCACCGGTTCCTGGAAGAGTGCATGGGTGCCGACGACGATGTTGATCGCGCCGCTTTCCAGTCCGGCCAGGATTTCCGCACGCTCGCGGCCTTTTTCGCGGCCGGTGAGAATGGCGGTGGTCAACCCGGCGCGCGCTGTAAGCGGCGTTATGGTGGCGAAATGCTGGCGGGCGAGGATTTCCGTCGGCGCCATTAGTGCCGCCTGGCCGCTGGCTTCGACGGCACGGGCCATTGCGAGCAGCGCGACCACCGTCTTGCCGGAGCCGACATCGCCCTGCAGCAGGCGCAGCATGCGGTCGGAACTCGCCAGATCCGCGTTGATCTCGGCCAGTGCCTGTTCCTGTGAGCGCGTCAGCGAATAGGGAAGTGCTGCCCGCAGATGTTCGACGATGCGGCCGTCGCCTTTCAGCGGCCGGCCGGAGAGGCGCCGCGTGCGCGCCCTGACCAGCGCCAGCGAGATCTGCCCGGCCAGCAGTTCGTCATAGGCGAGCCGCCGCCAGGCAGGATTTTCCGGTGAAACGTCGATCGGGTCGGCGGGATTGTGCAGACGCTGCAGTGCTTCATCGAACAGCGGAAACGTCTGGCGCCGCTTTATGTCGGCATCCAGCCATTCCGGAAGCTGCGGAAGCCGTGCCAGCGCCTGGCCGATGGCGCGGCGCAGCACCTTGGAGGACAGTCCCGCTGTCAGCGGATAGACCGGCTCCAGCAGGGGCAGGCCGTCGGCCTGGCCTGCCAATGCGATGTGATCCGGATGCACCATGGTGGGGCGGCCGTTGAACCATTCCATGCGGCCGCTGACGACGATGTTTTCGCCGACCGGCATGGCTTTCTCCAGATAGGCAGCATGCGCGTGGAAAAAGGTCAGGCCGATCTCGCCGGTGTCGTCGTGCGCATAGACCCGGTACGGCACCGAGCGATTGCCGCGCGGTGCCGGCTGATGACGGTCGACGCGCAGGTCGAGGGTGACGATGGCGCCTGCCGGCGAAAACGCGATACCGGGGCGGTTGCGGCGGTCGATGATGGAATGCGGCAAGGTGAACAGGAGATCGCCGGCCCGACCGCGCCGGTCGGTAAGGTCGGCGGGCACGACCTTCTCGATCATGTCCGCGACTTTCGGGCCGACGCCTTCGAGCGAGGTCAGGGGAACGAACAGCGGATCGAGCAGGGAAGGGCGCATGCCGCCAACTTATGCAGGCCGGCGGTTCATGCAAGGCTGACAGGGGCCGACATCCACGCTATATGCGCCGCTTTCATGGGAAAACGACGATGACCGGCATGACGCGATCGAGCGAAGGACTGGATGCCCGGCGGCGCAAGCTTCTGTTCCGATCCTGGCATCGCGGCATGCGCGAGATGGATCTGATTCTTGGAAGCTTCGCCGACGCCGAGATCAGCGCCTTGACCGAAGCCGAAATCGAACAATATGAGATGCTTCTCGACATTTCCGACACCGAGCTGTTGCCCTGGATCACCGGCGAACGCGCGATCCCCGAAACAAGCCGGACCGATATTCTCCTGAAAGTCCTGGCGTTCCGCCAGGCCATGAATTTCCGCAACTGACATGAGCCTTATCGACCCCATCGGCATTTCCAGGAGCCGCAACGGCCGCGCCATCGTAGACGGCGTCGCCGATGGCTACGAAGCTTTTGCGCTGGCGGCACTTGCGGCCGAAATCGGCGGCGACGGGCCTATGATCTTCGTCGCTCGCGACGGACAGCGGCTGCCGGCGATCGTCGAGGCACTCGCTTTCGCCGCGCCGGAACTGCCGGTGCTCGAATTCCCGGCCTGGGACTGCTTGCCCTATGACCGCGTGTCGCCCGGTTCGGATGCCGCCGCCCGCCGCCTAGACGCATTGGCGGCGATGATCGCGTTGCAGGAGAAGCCGCACCGCGCTGTGATCCTGACCACCGCCAATGCCGTTTTGCAGCGGATTCCGCCTGCAAGCGTCATCGAGGCGATGACCTTCCATGCGCGCTCCGGCGGGCAGGTCGAGATGAACCAGCTGATCGGCCGCCTTGAGAACTCCGGTTTCGAGCGGGTGGCGACGGTTCGCGATGTCGGCGAGTTCGCCGTGCGAGGCGGCATTCTCGACCTTTATGCGCCGGGCACGCCGGAGCCGCTGCGGCTCGATTTCTTCGGCGACACACTGGAATCGATCCGTTCCTTCGATGTCGCGACCCAGCGCACCACCGGCCAGCGCAAGTCATTGACGCTGCAGGCAATGAGCGAGGTGGCACTGACGCCGGAAACGATCAGCCGGTTTCGCCGTTCCTACATCGAGGCGTTCGGCGCCCCGTCGCGCGAGGACGGCCTGTATGCGGCCGTGAGCGAAGGCCGGCGTTTTGCCGGTATGGAACATTGGCTGCCGTTCTTCTACGACCGGCTCGACACGGTTTTCGACTATCTGCCGGGCGCGCCGGTCGTCTTCGATCATCTGGCGCGCGAGGCGCTCACCGAGAGGCACACGCTGATCCTCGACTATTACGAGGCGCGCAAGCGCGGAGCAGAGGGCGCGCTGAAGGATGCCGTGCCCTACAAGCCGGTGCCGCCGGATTTGCTTTATCTGTCCCCGGACGACGTGGTCGGATCGCTTGCTGATCGCTCCGCAATTGAGTTGACCCCGTTCGATACGCCGGAAACCAGCGAAACGCGCGTCTTCCATGCCGGATCGAAGCACGGCCGCACATTCGCGGAAGAGCGCGCAGATCCGAACGCCAATGTTTTCGATGCGGTGGTGAAACATATTTCCACCATGCGTGCCGCCAGGCAGCGCGTCATTGTCGCTGGCTGGACCGAGGGCTCGCTAGACCGACTGACCCAGATCCTGGAAGAGCACCATCTCGGCAATCTGCAGCGCGTCAACACGCTGGCGGAGGTCGAAAAACTCGAACCGGGGCAGGCGGCCCTCGCAGTGTTGCCGCTGGAAACCGGATTCGACGCGCAAAAATTCATCGTCGTCGCCGAGCAGGACATTTTGGGCGACCGGCTTGTGCGGCGTTCGAAGAAGCGCAAGCGCGCCGCCGATTTTATTTCCGAGGTGGCATCGCTTGCTGCCGGCGATATCGTTGTGCATGCCGATCACGGCATCGGCCGCTTCATCGGCCTGCGCACCATCGAGGCGATGGGCGCGCCGCACGATTGCGTCGAAATCCATTATGCCGGCGACGACCGGCTGTTCCTGCCGGTCGAAAACATCGAACTCCTGTCGCGTTACGGTTCGGATTCGGCGGAAGCCCACCTCGACAAGCTCGGCGGCGGCGCCTGGCAGTCGCGCAAGGCGCGGCTCAAGCGGCGGCTGCTCGAAATGGCGGGACAGTTGATCCGCATCGCCGCCGAGCGGCAGATGCGCGCGGCCCCCGCGATGAACCCGGCGGACGGGCTCTACGGCGAGTTTTCCGCGCGTTTCCCCTACGAAGAGACCGACGACCAGCAGAACGCCATCGACGCGGTGGTCGACGATCTCGGCGCCGGCAAGCCGATGGACCGGCTGATCTGCGGCGATGTCGGCTTCGGCAAGACCGAGGTGGCGCTGCGCGCGGCCTTCATCGCAGCGATGGAAGGCTTCCAGGTCGCCATCGTGGTCCCGACCACGCTGCTCGCCCGCCAGCACTTCAAGACGTTTTCGCAGCGTTTTGCCGGCTTGCCGGTCCAGGTGCGGCAGGCATCGCGGCTGGTCGGTTCCAAGGAGCTGGCCGAGACCAAGAAAGGCATCGCCGAAGGCACGGTCGACATCGTCGTCGGCACCCACGCGCTGCTCGGCGCATCGATCTCCTTCAAGAACCTCGGCCTGCTGATCATCGACGAGGAGCAGCATTTCGGCGTCAAACACAAGGAACGGCTGAAGGACCTGAAGAGCGACGTGCATGTGCTGACGCTGTCGGCGACGCCGATCCCGCGTACCCTGCAACTGGCGCTGACCGGAGTGCGCGAACTGTCGCTGATCGCCACACCGCCGGTCGACCGCATGGCGGTCAGGACGTTCATCTCGCCGTTCGATCCGCTGGTCATCCGCGAAACGCTGCTGCGCGAGCGCTATCGCGGCGGCCATTCCTTCTACGTCGTGCCGCGCATCTCGGACCTCGCGGAAATCCATCAGTTCCTGCAGGAATCGGTGCCGGAGCTGAAGGTCGGCGTCGCCCACGGACAGATGGCGGCGGGCGAACTCGACGACATCATGAATGCCTTCTACGACGGGCAGTACGACGTGCTTTTGTCGACCACGATCGTCGAATCCGGACTCGACATCCCGACTGCCAACACGCTGATCGTGCACCGCGCCGACATGTTCGGCCTGGCGCAGCTCTATCAGCTGCGGGGCAGGGTGGGTCGATCGAAGGTACGCGCCTATGCGCTGTTCACGCTGCCGGCCAACCGCAAGCTGACCGATACCGCGGACCGGCGGCTGAAAGTGCTGCAATCGCTCGACACGCTCGGCGCCGGCTTCCAACTCGCCAGTCATGACCTCGACATCCGCGGCGCCGGCAATCTGCTTGGCGAGGAACAATCCGGCCATATCAAGGAGGTCGGCTTCGAACTCTACCAGCAGATGCTCGAAGAGGCGGTGGCCGAGATACGCGGCAGCCCCGAGACGACCGAGGGCGGCTGGTCGCCGCAGATCACCGTCGGTACCGCGGTGATGATCCCCGAAGCGTATGTACCCGACCTGCAGCTTCGGCTAGCTCTCTATCGCCGTCTGGGCGACCTGGAGACCCCCGAGGAAATCGACGCCTTCGGCGCCGAGCTGATCGACCGTTTCGGATCGCTTCCGGACGAGGTCGAGCACCTCCTGAAGATCGTCTACATCAAGGCGCTCTGCCGCAAGGCCAATGTCGAGAAGCTGGATGCTGGCCCGAAGGGGGTCGTCATCCACTTCCGCAAGCGGGAATTCGCCGACCCAACCGCACTGGTGCGCTTCATCGGCGAGCAGGGTTCGCTGGCGAAGATCAGGCCCGACCAGAGCGTCGTTTTCATCCGCGACTGGCCGAACCCGGAGAAGCGGCTGGCGGGTGCAGCGGTGGTGATGACGCAACTGGCGCGGCTGGCGGAGAAGGCGGCAGCTTAAGGTTGTCTGCGACATCATTTGATGTAGCTTCTCATTGCGACCCGCCAAGGAGGCTTCCCATGGGAATGCAATCGGCTTTTGCCGCCGCAATTCGACTGTTAGCAATCACCGCGGCAATTCTGGCGATGTCTACTGCGGCGCGGTCTGAAGACGTTGTCGATTATCTGGACATACCAGGCCCCATCGTCTTTGACGGCACGACGTACACACTTGGATGGAGTACCGTTCTCGGGCCGGATAGATACAGACAAGAATATTTCCCAGAAACACAGGGAAACAGCTTCGATGCATATACCGAGATGCTCTTGATCGATGTGTACGAGAACGGCACGGACATCAAGAGTGCCGTAGGCACCATGGTTACCCTGCTCGATCAACGGAAAGCGACCGATCCTGTGGTAAACAGGGACGTCTTTCAGAACCAGCAAACCGGGGAAATCATACTCGACTTCGTTATGAGCGGAACAGATACATCCGGAGGGGTTCTAGTCGAGTGGAATGCCTATCGGTATGTTCCCCACAAAGGGGCAAATGGCAGAACTGGTGCAATGCTTGTTGGGATCAGCAAACGTGCCTACGGCAATGACAACATCAAGCCGTTCTTTCGCAACCTGAAAGAAATCCGCCCGAAGCTGATCAAAAAGCTTGGGGATCAAGCGCTTCCGGTCGCAAAGCCAAAACCGGAGACTAAGCTATAGCTCCGCTTCCTTCGTCGAGAACGTCAATGCGCAGGGAATCTGACCCGAACCAGCGATAGGCGGCGGATGGGTCAACCCACCACCTCGTCTCTCACTTTCTCCGCCGCGACCTGGCGGATGGCGTCGGCGAGCGTTTCCGCATCCTGCGCACCCATGACGGCATATTTGCCTTCCAGCAGGAAGCAGGGCACCCCTGTGATGCCCATCCGCCCCGCCGTCGCAATCTCGCTCGAGACCGCGTCGCGGTCGGCATCGGTCGGCAGCAGCGCCTCGACCACGGCGACGTCCATGCCGCTTTCGCGCGCGGCCTCGAGAAGCACAGCCTGATCGCCGATGTTGGCGCCTTCTTCGAAATTGAGCTGGAAGAGGCGGCGCACCAGCCGGTTCTGGACACCGTCGCCCGCCGTGCCGGCCCAGCGGATGACGCGGTGAGCATCCAGCGTGTTGGGGGCTACCTTGATGGCGCCGAAATCGAAAACGATGCCTTCCGCGGCGCCGAGCGGCTCGATCCGCTGGTGAATCTCGCGGATACGTTCCTCATTGCCGAACTTGGCCAGCATGTATTGCTTGCGGTCCTTGCCCTCAGGCGGGATCGTCGGATCGAGCTGATAGGGCCGCCAGCGGATGTCGACGGCAACCTCAGGCACGGCCGCGACCGCCTTGTCCAGCCGCTTCTGGCCGATGAAGCACCACGGGCAGACGACGTCGGACACGACATCGACGGTGATGGACTGGCGCTCGCTCATGACGGTTCCTTCGGGTCAGTTGGTCTTGCGCCACCAGGTGGGCAGCTGATAGCCGAATATGGGTGTCTTTTCGGGATGTTCCAGATAGTTCCAGTAAGCGAGAAACTGCCGCGTATCGTGCTGCATAGGCACCATGTATGCCCCGGAGATCAGCAGGCGGTCGAGCGCGCGCACCGCGGCGACATACTTTTCCTTGCTATCGGCGTTGAGTATCGCCTCGATGACGGCGTCGATCGCCGGGTCGGCGGCGCCCGCAAGGTTGAACGATCCCTCGGCGTCCCGGGATTCGGAACCCCAGCGGTATAAAAGTTCGATCCCCGGGGAGAGGGTCCCCTGGAAACCGGTGGTGCCGATCAGCGCCTCGAAATCGAACCGCTGCTTGCGCATCTGGATCTGATCGGCTTCGAGCGACCGGATGTCCATCCGTATCCCGATTTTCTCCAGCGTGCGCTGATAGATCGTCGCCAGCCGCTCCTCGCTCTGCGACGCAGTGAGTATCTCGAAACTGAAAGGCTGGCCGGAAGGGTCGAGCAACTGTCGGCCGCTGAGGGAATAGCCGGCAGCCTTCAGCAAATTCAAAGCTGCTTTCAGCGAAAGCCGATCGCGGCCCGAACCGTCGGTCTCGGGCGGGCGATAGGTTCCGTCCATCACTTCGGGCAAGACCCTGTCCGGGAAGGGAGCGAGCAGCGCGCGCTCGATATCGTCCGCCGGGCGTCCCAGAGCCGACAGTTCGGTATTCTGCCAGTAACTTATGGTACGCTGATATTGCCCGCCGAAAAAGTTCCGGTTCGCCCACTCGAAATCGTAGAGCATGCCGAGCGCTCGGCGCACCCTGACATCGGAAAATTTGGGCAAACGGGTATTGAACAGGAAGCCGGTGACCACCGGCGGAAGGCCGCTTTCGAAGGCCTTCATTACGACCTCGCCATTCTTCACTGCCGGGAAATCGAAATCGCGCTCCCGCTTGACCGGATCGGCTTCGGTCTGGATGGCGCAAAGACCCTTCTTGAAGGCCTCGAATTGCGCGTTGGCATTGAGGAAATATTCGATCGTGATGCGGTCGTAATTGTCGAAGCCGCGCTTGGCGGGCAGATCCTTTGCCCAGTAGTCCGGGTTGCGTTCGAAAACGATCCGCTGCCCGGGGACGACCTTCGCGATCCGATAAGGCCCGCTGCCGGTCACCGGCTCCAGCGTCGTCTCGTCGAAGGTCTCCTTGCTGAAAATGTGCTTCGGCACGATCGGCGTCATCGCCACGATCAGGGGAAATTCTCGATCCGAATTTTCGTTGAAGGTAAAGCGCACACTGTGGTCGCCGGTCTTTTCGATCTTTTCGATCTTCTTCATGCGGTCGCTGTAGGGCGGGCGGCCTTTCTCCGTGTAGACCTCATAGGTGAAGATCACGTCGTCCGGCGTCACCGGTTCGCCATCGGACCATTTTGCCTTCGGGTTCAGATTGAACTCGGCAACCTTGCGATCCGGCGAGATGTCGATGGACTCGGCAATCAGTCCGTAAAGCGAAAACGCCTCGTCGAAATTGCGCTGCATGAGCGATTCGAAAACCAGGTTTCCGAAGATGGTGTCGATGACGCCGCGGGCGGTGGTGCGCAGGCTCCTGATGATGAACGGGTTCAGGTTGTCGAAGCTGCCGACCACGCAATAGCTGATGCTTCCGCCCTTCGGCGCGTCGGGGTTCGCGTAGGTAAAGTGCGAAAAATCGGCGGGCAACGCGGGCTCGCCATTCATCGCGATCGCATGCTTCGGTTCGGCCGATGCACCGGTTGCGGCGCCCAGGGCAAGGGCGACCGAAAACAGCGCAGACAAAAGATGGCGCATGGTCAAACCTCCGTCCCGGCCGAAAATCGTGATTCGGCGACGAACCTAGCATGATGCGGCGGGTTTGCCCGCGAGAACCGCATGGAGCCGCGAATCCGTGCTTTTTGCGGCTGGATTCGCGGCTCCATGCGGTGTAACACGCCCGCAAGAGTCATTCTCTTGCCTCATTTGGGCAACACTTAGCGGGGAACTCCGGCTTCGGGCCGGATCCGAATTTCTTTGAGAGGATTTCTAGACAATGGCGAGCCTGAAACCCAACGCTCCTTTTTCGGTCATGGCTGCAGGCGTGGTGGGATTGCTAGCTGCAAATCTCTCGCCGGCGATGGCTCAGCAACAGCCCCAGCAGCAGCAGCAGGTGCCGCAGGGTTGGTTCAAGGCCTGTTCGAAGCAGGAAGACGTGGACATCTGCAACGTTCAGAACATCACTGTCGCCAGCACGGGCCAGATGGTCACCGGCGTCAGCATGATTGAGCTCAAGGGCAAGGTGAACCGCAAGGTCTTCCAGGTTTCGGTGCCGAGCGGCCGTCTGGTGCCTCCGGGCATTGGCCTGCAGATCGACGGCGGCAAGGCCCAGAAGCTCGACTACGTGATCTGCTTCCCGGACCGCTGCGTCGCGGAAGCGGCACTTTCCGACCAGCTGGTCGCCTCCTTCAAGAAGGGCCAGGAGATCACCTTGACCTCGGTCAACTTCCAGAACCAGCCGAACCCTATCAAGGTGTCGCTCAAGGGCTTTACCGGCGCCTATGATGGCGAAGCGATGCAGCAGTCGGACATCGAGGACCGCCAGAAGAAGCTGCAGGATTTCGTGTCCAAGAACAACGAGGATTTCGCCAAGAAGCTCAAGGAAGAGCAGGACAAGGCGAAGGCCGGCAACTGATCGACCGGCCGGATATCCTGAAATGAAAAAGCGGGGCCAAAGCCCCGCTTTTCTTTTAAGAGTTCCTGGCTCGGCTAGTGGCGCGCCCGATCCTTCGGCGCATAGCTGCCGTCCGGCGCCTTGTTGAACATCTCCCGCAACTGCGGATGGCGGACCGGTTCGCCGGTCTCGTCCTCAAGCAAGTTCTGCTCAGACACATACGCAATGTATTCGGTCTCGGAATTTTCGGCGAGCAGGTGGTAGAACGGCTGGTCCTTGCGCGGCCGGACTTCGGCCGGGATCGCTTCATACCATTCGTCGGTGTTGTTGAATTGCGGGTCGACGTCGAAAATGACGCCACGGAACGGAAACAGCCGGTGCTTGACCACCTGGCCGATCCTGAATTTTGCGGTCTTCATGTCATTCATAGCACAAACCTCTCGCGCTATTTGGCGCAGCCGGCCCATCAATTCAATCCCGCTTGCCCTTGACGCGCTGTTCAGCAACGCGATAGCGCGACGGAAAGTTTTCCCGCGCAGGTGGTCATGACAGACGTCATCGGGCTGGTGTTGCCGTTCTTCGGGCTCATTTTTCTGGGCTTTGCCGTGGCGCGCATAACACGGCAGCCGCTCGAAGCGCTGGGCTGGATGAATACCTTCATCATCTATGTGGCCCTGCCGGCGCTGTTTTTCCAGCTTCTCGCCAAGACGCCGATCGAGCGGCTGACCGAGTGGAGCTATATCTTCGGTTCGGTGTTCTCGACCTTCGTCATCTTTTCGCTGATGTTCTCGATCTCGGTGGTCGCATCGCGCGGCGCAATCGCCGAATCGACGATCAAGGGGCTCGCCGCCGCCTACGGAAACATCGGCTACATGGGTCCGGGGCTCGCATTGCTCGCCTTTGGCGAGGAGGCAGCGGTGCCGGTGGCGCTGATCTTCTGCTTCGAGAACATCATGCATTTCGCCATCGCGCCGATGATGATGGCGCTGTCCGGCGGCGAAAAGGCGTCTCCCGGCGCGCTGGTGCTCAGTGTCCTGAAGAAGATCGTGCTGCATCCCTTCATCATCGCGACGGCAGTCGGTGTCCTTGCCGCCTATCTGGAGTTCCAGCCGCCAATGCCCATCGAGCGGCTACTCGATTATCTGGCGCGCGCAGCCGCGCCCTGCGCGCTGTTTGCGATGGGCGTGACGCTGGCCTTGCGTCCGCTCAACCGCGTGCCGCGCGAACTTGGACTAATCGCGGCGCTGAAGCTCATATGCCACCCGCTGCTCTGCTACGTGGTCCTGAGCTGGGCCGGCAATTTTTCCGAAATCTGGCTGTTTTCGGCGGTTTTGCTCGCCGCATTGCCGACGGCCACCAATGTCTTCGTGATCGCCCAGCAGTACGGCGTCTGGGTGCAGCGCGCTTCGGCGAGCATCCTGCTCACCACCGTGCTTTCGGTCGGCACCGTGACGGCGTTGCTCTATATGATCAAAAGCGGTGTCTTACCGCCGGATCTGTTCCCTTAGATCGGAAAACACCGAACGCAACCCGCTGCCGGGACGTAAGCCTTCGCGCATGAACAGGGCCCGCAGCGGCGCAAAGCCGCCCAGCACCGTGAGGCCGGCGCTGCGCGCCAATTGCGCCGGGATGACATTCGACAGCAGTGACAGGTTGAGCAGGTTCACCGCCCCCGTGCGTGCAAAGATGTCTGGGCGGCGGCGGCGATCGTAAGCCGCCAGTGCGGCTTTTGAGCCTGGATCATCGGTGTTCTTCGATACGATATCAATGAGTTCCTGGACGTCCCTTATACCGAGGTTTAGCCCCTGGGCGCCAATCGGCGGGAAGATATGGGCTGCTTCGCCGATCAGGGCGACGCGGTTCTGGGCGAAACGCGCCGGCAAACCGGCCGACAGAGGATAGATTTGACGCCCGGGTTCCACCGCCACGCGGCCGAGCATGGATTGCATGCGATCTTCGACACGACGCGACAATTCGGCCTCGTCCAGAGCGGCCAACTCGTCGACTTCCGCCGGCGTCGCCACCCAGACGAGGCTCGAGCGGTCTCCGGGCAGAGGTACCTGGGTGAACGGCCCGGTCTCGGTATGGAACTCGGTCGACGTATCCGCATGGCCGCGGCTGTGCGAGAAGGTGAGCACCAGCGCGGCCTGCTCGTAACGATGCGTCGTCGTGGTGATGCCGGCGGCCTCCCGCGCCGTCGACGCCCTGCCATCGGCGGCAACTGCGAGGGATCCGGTCGCAGAGGAGCCGTCTTCCAGAACGGCGGTGATCGTGTCGTCGGCAAATTCCCAGCGCGTCACCAAAGTCTTGCGCCATTCGACACCTGGTTCCGCGTTAATAGAGACCTCCAGCGCATCGTTCAGCACACCGTTGGGGATGTTCAGCCCGAACGCTTGCCCGCCGATTTCACTGGCGCGGAACGTGACGACCGGGCTGCGGATCAGCCTTTTCGTGGCATCAACGATGCGCATGACACGCAGCGGCGCCGTTTTCGTGCGAATCGGTTCGATGATGCCGAGGCCGTCGAGAAACTGGATCGCCGGCATCATCAATGCAGTCGTGCGCCGGTCGTCCTTGCGGACTTCCGGACCGATGAGCGTTATGCCGAAGCCGGCCCTGGCCAGCGCCAGCGCAGCGATAAGTCCGGCTGGGCCGGTGCCGGCTACAAGAATCCTGGGTTGGGTTTTGTTGCTCAAGACGGTGACCGGCGGTTGCGCTTCAGGTGCAGCGGGTGGAACAGGAACCACCCTTCGTATATGGCAGCATGGCCTGTCGCATCAACGCGGCGTTTCATCCCAACAGGTGTCATGGCGGACGAAAACGGCAGATTCGACCATCTCGACCACGCCGGCCAGGCAACCGCCGCGATCGCACGGCGGCCGCGCTTTGCCGCCAACCTCGTGCTGGGGTTGGCGATCGGGCTGGCATGGTTCGTGCTGATCGCGATGTCGGCGCGCAACGCGACGATCGCTCCAGGAACCACGGGGCCTGGCGGCCAACTCCTGCAAGCCTTGCCGGTTCCGCCGTTGCCCGGTTTTCTCGATCGTTTCCTGCAGCTTTGCCTGACGCCCGCGACGGTGGATGGTTCGCTTTTCGCCAGTTTCGCGGCACTTTCCGCGATGTGGTTCCTGATGTCGCTGGCAATGATGCTGCCTTCCGCGGCGCCGCTGGTGCGGACCTATTGCGAAATCGCCGATACGGCGCGGGCAAAGGGCGAGCCGGTCGTGCATCCACTGGTTCTCGTCGCTGGCTATCTCGCCGTCTGGCTTGGCGCATCGCTGGGGTTCGCAGGGCTGTCGCTGGCGGTGCAGGCAGGATCCGCCGCTGTCGCGTTTGCACCCGTGCAGGGCATCGCCGGGGCTGCCGCCTTGCTTGTTGCCGGGCTTTACCAGTTCAGCGGCCTCAAGGAGAGCTGCCTGAAAAAATGCGCCAATCCCTTCGCCACGTTGTTTTCGCGCTGGAGCGTGAAGCCGTCGCGTATTTTCCGGCTCGGGGTCGACCAGGGTATGTGGTGCCTCGGCTGTTGCTGGGCGCTGATGCTGGTGATGTTCGCAGTCGGGTTGATGAATGTCTTCTGGATGGCACTCATCGCGCTGTTCACCCTGGTTGAAAAACACGTTCCCGGCAGGCTTCCGGGCAGGCTCGCCGGTGCGATACTGCTTGTATGGGCGGCGGCGCTGCTATTAATCTCCGCCTGACGACGAGGGACGCGATCATGAAAGAGCAGAGCTGGGCGATGAAGGGGGAACTCGTCCTCTCCTGCAATTGCACGGTGTTTTGCCCCTGCGTGCTGTCGCTCGGCGGCCATCCGCCGACCGAAGGTTATTGCCAGACCTGGGCGGGGTTCCGCATCGACGCCGGTCATTTCGGCGACGTCGACCTTTCCGGCCTCAATCTCGGCCTGATCATGGAAATCCCGGGCTATATGAGCCGCGGCAACTGGACCGCCGGCCTGTTCATCGACCAGCGCGCCTC
Organism: Mesorhizobium sp. ZC-5; assembly: GCF_025753855.1. GTDB lineage: Bacteria > Pseudomonadota > Alphaproteobacteria > Rhizobiales > Rhizobiaceae > Neomesorhizobium. Next base: position 364,098 of record NZ_JAOWPT010000005.1, on the reverse strand, counting down.
CATCTACGCGGTCAAGGCGATCAGCAAGATATTCACCGGCAAGGCAGGGGGCACGACCTCGCTGCTTTCGATCCTGGTCGGCAAGTTCCTCGGCGTCGAGCAGGTGCCGATCGCCTACGAGACGAAGGACAAGACACGCATCTTCCAGATTCCGAAGATCATCGACGGCGCCGTGACGCCCATCCCCGGCAAGAGCCGCGATGGCGACACGGTGATCACCAATTCGGAATACTGGATCGCCCCGGAAATCATCGTGGCGAAATCCGACAAGAGCCGGCTGCGCGCCTTCGGTCGCAACTGGAATTTCGCCGGCCGTTCGGCAGAAATCTGCAAGCTGGACTGGCGCGGTCCGTGAGCAAACGCACAGACGCCATGAAGGCAAGCGGCAAGAAGCTCGCGGAGCGCATCCCACTGCCCAAAAAGAAGGTCACTTGGCCGCAGGCGAGGGCGTTTTCGGTTCACCTGTTGACCGCGTCCGGTTCGTTCCTGGCTTTCCTCTCGCTGGTGGCGGCAAGCGAAGAGAACTGGACGTTGATGTTCCTATGGCTGGGCCTGGCGCTGTTGGTGGACGGCATCGACGGGCCGATCGCGCGCAAGCTCGAGGTTAAGGAAGTCCTGCCAACATGGTCGGGCGAACTCCTCGACAACATCATAGACTACGTGACTTATGTCATCATCCCGGCCTTCGCGCTCTACCAGCGCGGTTTCATGGGCGAGGGGCTGTCGTTCCTGTCGGCAGCGATCATCGTCGTATCGAGCGCCATCTACTACGCCGATACCGGCATGAAGACGAAGGAGAACTTCTTCAAGGGCTTTCCTGTCGTCTGGAACATGGTCGTGTTCACGCTCTTCGTCATCGAACCCGGGCAGTGGGTGTCCTTCGCGGTTGTCGTCATCGCCGGTATCCTGACATTCGTGCCGGTGAATTTCCTGCATCCCGTCCGCGTGGTGCGGCTGCGGCCGCTCAATCTCGGCATGACGCTTTTGTGGTGCGCATTCGGAGCGCTCGCTTTGGCCCAATCCGCGATGGCGCAGTTCTATAACCAGATCGGTGTGCTCGGCGAACATGCCGGCCTCATCACCAAGATCGGCATCACCGTCACCGGCGTCTACCTGTTCGTCATCGGCGGCGTTATGCAGCTTTTCCCAACCCTCGGCCTGAAGAAGACCTGAAAATCATGTCCAAAGCGATTCACATCACCGCCCACGGCGGTCCCGAAGCCCTGCACTATGTCGATGCCGATCCCGGTAAGCCCGGCAAGGGCGAAGTGCTGATCCGGCACACGGCCATCGGCTTGAATTTCATTGACGTTTATTATCGGACCGGCCTGTACGCCGCACCGAAAGGACTGCCGCTCATTCCGGGCGGCGAAGCTGCCGGCGTGGTGCTCGAATTGGGCGAGGGCGTTTCCGATCTGAAAGTCGGTGACCGCGTCGCCTACGCGGTCGGGCTCGGCGCCTATTGTGAGCAGCGCACTATCGCCGCCGAAAAGCTGGTGAAGATCCCGGACGGCGTTTCCGACGAGCAGGCCGCAGCCATGATGCTCAAGGGTATGACCGCCGAATATCTTCTGCGCCGCACCTTCAAGGTGAAGGCGGGTGACACCATCCTCTTCCACGCCGCCGCAGGCGGGGTCGGTCTCATCCTTGGCCAGTGGGCAAAACATCTTGGCGCAACCGTCATCGGTACCGCGGGCTCGGCCGATAAGATCGAACTGGCCAAGGCGCACGGCTTTGACCACGTCATCAATTATCGCGACCGGGATTTTGTCGCCGACGTGAAGGAGATCACCGGCGGCAAGCTCTGCGACGTCGTCTACGATTCGGTCGGCAAGGACACGTTCCCGGGCTCTCTGGACTGCCTGAAGCCATTCGGGCTTTTTGCCAGCTTCGGCCAGTCTTCAGGGCCAATTCCGCCATTCAACATGGCGTTGCTCGCACAGAAAGGTTCGCTCTACGCCACGCGGCCGACCCTGTTCGTCTACAATGCGAAGCGGGAAGCCTTGGTGGCTTCCGCGGAAGCGCTGTTCGACGTGGTATCGAAAGGCATCGTCGAGATCAAGATCAACCAGCGTTTCGCCCTCAAAGAGGTCGGCCGGGCACATGCCGATCTCGAAGCCCGCAAGACCACTGGAACGACAGTGCTGATTCCATGAGCTTCCGCTGAAATTCTTGAAGCTCTTTCAAGATGGCCTGCACTTTGCGTTGCGCACAAAGCGCGCCTACGATGCGGCGGGAACATAAAACATATCTGGAAACCAGATTGGAGGTACTGTGGGTGCTCTGCACGGCAGCGAAACCGTGAACCTGCTTGAGGTTCGCGGCCTCACCAAGATTTTTGGAGCCCTGAAAGCCTGCGACGCGATCGACCTGACGATCGCGAAGGGCGAGATTCACGCATTGCTCGGCGAGAACGGTGCGGGCAAGTCGACGCTGGTCAAGATGCTGTTCGGCACGCTCGAACCATACTCGGGCGAGATCTTGTGGAATGGACAGCCTGTCCGCATCGCCAACCCGCACGCCGCAAAAAAACTCGGCATCGGTATGGTTTTCCAGCACTTTTCGTTGTTCGAAGCGCTGACGGCGGCTGAAAACATCGCCCTGTCGCTGAACGAGGACACGCCGATCAGCACGATCGCGGCCAAGGCTAAGGCGCTTTCCTACAGCTACGGCCTGCCGCTCGATCCCTATTCGCTGGTCGGCGATCTGTCGGTCGGCGAGCGGCAACGCATCGAGATTATCCGCTGCCTGCTGCAGACGCCGGAACTGATCATCCTCGACGAGCCGACTTCGGTGCTGACGCCGCAGGAGGCTGACAAGCTGTTCGAGACGCTCGAGCGGCTGCGTTCGGAAGGCAAGTCGATCCTCTACATCTCGCATCGCCTCGAGGAGGTGAAGCGCATGTGCGACCGCGCCACCGTGCTCAGGCATGGCAAGGTGGTCGGCCATTGCGACCCGCGCAAGGAAACAGCCGCTTCGCTGGCCCGCATGATGGTCGGCAACGAAGTGAAAGCCGTGGTGCGGCCACCCTCGGAAGGCATCGAAAAGGCCAGCGTGTTGCTCGAAATCCGCAATCTCAGCCGCAAGCCGGCAACACCGTTTTCGATCCCGCTGCGCGACATCAAGCTCGACGTCCGCGCCGGCGAAGTGATCGGCATCGCCGGTGTCGCCGGCAACGGGCAGGGGGAGTTTTTCGAGGCGGTTTCCGGCGAGGCCCTGCAGGACGATGCCGGGGCGATCCGCATTCGCGGCAAGGATGCCGGGCGCCTGTCTATATCCGGGCGCCGGCTGCTGGGCGCGGCCTTCGTGCCGGAAGAACGGCTCGGCCATGGTGCGGCGCCGCGCATGCGGCTTTCCGAAAACCTGCTTTTGTCGCGCCACACCACCGACAGGAAAGCATTCCTCGGTCTCGCCGGCTTGGTGCATAGTGGCGCCGTGAAGTTTGCCGCGCAGCGCATCATCGCGGCAATGGACGTCCGCAAGAGCGCCGTTGACCCCGAAGCCGCGGCCCTTTCAGGCGGCAATCTGCAGAAATTCATCATCGGACGCGAACTCGACCGCCAGCCGGCTGTGATGGTGGTCAACCAGCCGACCTGGGGCGTCGATGCGGGCGCCGCCGCGCGTATCCGCCAGGCACTGATCGAACTGGCGCGCAGCGGCTCAGCGGTGCTGGTCATCAGCCAGGATCTCGATGAACTCTTCGAGATTTCAGACCTGATCGCCGTCATGCACAATGGCGAACTGTCGAAGCCGCTGCCGCGAGCCGAGGCGACGCTGGAAAAGGTCGGCCTCTTGATGGGGGGCGCCGAACCCGGCCATGCCGAGCGCGTGCTTGAGGTGGCGTGATGCGGATCGAACTCGTCAAGCGTCCGGAACAATCGAGGCTCTTCAGCGCGCTTTCTCCGTTCATCGCTCTCGGCCTGACGCTGATTGCCGGCGCCATCATGTTTTCACTGCTTGGCAAGAATCCCGTCGATGCGCTTTATTTTTACTTCGTCGACCCGCTGCGCGAGGTCTGGTCGCTACATGAACTGGCGATCAAGGCAGCACCCCTGATCCTGATCGCGGTTGGACTTTCGGTCTGCTACCTCTCCAACAACTGGAATATCGGCGCCGAAGGACAGTTCACCATCGGTGCCATCGCCGGCTCGATCCTGCCGGTGCTGTTTCCGCAGTTCCAGAACTGGGCCGTGCTGCCGTTGATGCTGATCATGGGCATGGTGGGTGGCGCCGCCTATGCGTCTATCCCTGCTTTCCTCAAGGCGCGCTTCAACACCAACGAGATCCTGACCAGCCTGATGCTGGTCTACGTGGCGCAGCTTTTCCTCGACTGGCTGGTGCGCGGCCCCTGGCGCAATCCGGAGGGCATGAATTTTCCGGAGACGCGCAACTTCCACGAATATGCAGTGCTGCCGGAAATCTGGGCGGCTTCCGGTCGCGCCAACTGGGGTTTCGTGTTCGCGCTGGTCGCCGCCGTGGTGCTGTGGTTCATGCTGTCGCGTACCCTGAAAGGCTTCGAGGTCAAGGTGCTCGGCCAGAGCCCGCGGGCGGGCAAGTTCGCCGGCTTCTCGGCGTCAAAGATGGTGTTCTTCGTCTTTATCGTATCGGGCGCCCTTGCCGGCCTCGCCGGCATCTCCGAAGTCTCCGGCGCCATCGGCCAGTTGCGGCCGACGATCTCGCCCGGCTACGGCTTCGCGGCGATCATCGTGGCCTTCCTCGGCCGCCTCAATCCGCTCGGCATCGTCGCCGCGGGGCTGGTGCTGGCGCTTTCCTATCTGGGCGGCGAGGCGGCGCAGATCTCGATCGGCGTTTCCGACAAGGTTGTCCGCGCCTTCCAGGGCATGCTTCTGTTCTTCGTGCTCGCCTGCGACACGCTGATCCACTACCGCATACGTTTCATCGGCGCGCCGGCCAAGACGTGGGAGGCCGCTCAAAATGTTTGAATCCATCCTGATCACCATAGCGACAGCAGCAACGCCGCTGCTGATCGCCTCCGTTGGGGAACTGGTGGTCGAGCGCTCCGGCGTACTCAATCTCGGCGTCGAGGGCATGATGGTGATGGGCGCGGTGACCGGCTTCGGCGTCGCGCTGGCCACTGGATCGCCGTGGCTAGGCGTGCTGGCCGCCATCATGGTCGGCGCGCTGTTTTCGCTGCTGTTCGGGTTCCTCACCCTGACGCTGGTAACCAACCAGGTGGCCACCGGCCTTGCGCTGACGCTGCTCGGGCTCGGACTTTCCGGCATGCTCGGTGAGGGTTTCGTCGGCCAGCCCGGCGTCAAGATGAGCTATCTCTATATCCCGTACCTCACCGACATTCCGTTCGTCGGCAAATTGCTGTTCGGCCAGGACCCGCTTTTCTACCTCTCGATCATCCTCACTGCCGGCGTCGCCTGGTTCCTGTTCCGCTCGCGCGCCGGCCTGACGCTGCGCTCCGTCGGCGACAACCACACCTCGGCCCACGCACTCGGCATCAATGTCATCGGCATCCGCTATCTGGCGGTGATGTTCGGCGGCGCCTGCGCGGGGCTGGCGGGTGCCTATCTGTCGCTGGTCTACACGCCGCAGTGGATCGAGAACATGACCGCCGGCCGCGGCTGGATCGCGCTGGCACTGGTTGTCTTTGCGTCATGGCGTCCATGGCGCGTGCTTGCCGGCGCTTATCTGTTCGGCGCGGTCTCGATCGGCCAGTTGCATGCGCAAGCCCTGGGGATAGGCGTGCCCTCGCAGCTACTTTCTTCGCTTCCCTATCTGGCGACGATCGTGGTGCTTGTTCTAATCTCCCGCAATCGGCGACTGACAATGGTGAACACACCGGCTTCTTTGGGGCGGCCGTTTGTGCCAGATCGCTAAAACGAAAAAGGGATGTGCCCCCGGCAACACCTTCAAGAGGAAGAACAAAATGAAGAAGACCATTCTCTTAACCGCCGCCGCAGCCGCCGTGCTGTCGTTCGGCACCATCGCCGCCGAAGCCAAGGTCAAGGGCTGCTGGGTCTATGTCGGCCCGATCGGTGATTTCGGCTATTCCTACCAGCACCACCAGGGCCTGCTGCAGGCCAAGGAGAAGTTCGGCGACGAACTGGAAACCGCCTATCTGGAAAGCGTGCCGGAGGGCGCTGACGCCGAACGCGCCATCGAGCGGCTGGCGCGTTCCGGCTGCAACATCATCTTCACCACTTCGTTCGGCTTCATGGATCCGACCAACAAGGTCGCCGGCAAGTTTCCGGACGTGAAGTTCGAGCACGCCACCGGCTACAAGCGCGAGCATCCGAACGTCGCGACCTACAATTCGAAATTCCATGAGGGCCGCTACGTGCAGGGCGTGATCGCCGCCAAGCTGTCGAAGGCCGGCGTTGCCGGCTACATCGCCTCCTTCCCGATCCCGGAAGTGGTGATGGGCATCAACGCCTTCGTGCTAGGCGCGCAGTCGGTCAATCCGGACTTCAAGGTCAAGGTCGTATGGGCCAACACCTGGTTCGACGCCGGCAAGGAAGCCGACGCAGCCAAGGCGCTGATCGACCAGGGCGTCGACATCATCACCCAGCACACGGATTCGACCGCGCCGATGCAGGTCGCCACCGAACGCGGCATCAAGGCGTTCGGCCAGGCTTCCGACATGATCAAGTTCGGCCCGGAGACGCAGCTCACCTCCATCGTCGACGATTGGGGTCCGTATTACATCGAGCGCATCCAGGCGCTGATCGACGGAACTTGGAAGCAGCAGGACGTCTGGGGCGGCATGAAGGAGGGCCATGTGGTGATGGCGCCGTACACCAACATGCCCGACGACGTGAAGAAACTCGCCGAAGAGACCGAAGCCAAGATCAAGTCGGGTGAATTCAATCCCTTCACCGGCCCGATCACCAAGCAGGACGGCACCGAGTGGCTCAAGGCCGGCGAAGTCTCCGACGACGGCACGCTGCTCGGCATGAATTTCTACGTCAAGGGCGTCGACGACAAGCTGCCGCAGTAAGCACCGCCTGCCTCCACAAACAGGAAAGGGCGCCTCAGACGGCGCCCTTTTTCGTCGGAGCGTATTCCGCTCCTGACATGGACTGTCAGCATGGCTCCGCTATGTCTTTGCCAGACAACAAGGAGACCCCGCCGATGCTGAAATTTTACTACGCACCGTGGTCGCGCGCTTCGGGCGTGCTCTACCTGCTCCAGGAACTGGGCGTCGACTATGAGACTGTCGAGATCGATATCAGGCAGGATGGCGGCTTGCCGGAGGCCTATCGCAAGGTGCAGCCCAACAAGAAGGTGCCGGCCATCGAGCACGACGGCGTCGTCATCACGGAGCGCGGAGCGATCACCACCTATCTGGCGGATGCCTTCCCGGATGCCGGGCTCGCTCCAGCGATCGGCGACCCGATGCGAGGTCCGTATCTGACGATGAACGTCTATTGCGATTCCGTGATGGACCCGTGCATTGCCGCGCGAGCGCATGGCCTGACCTACCAAAGCAACGACTATTCGTTCGGCCTGTTCGACGACATGGTGAACTATCTTGAGCGCTGCCTGACTGAACGCGACTACGCGGCGGGCAACCGCTTCACAGCGGCCGACACGCAGCTTGCCTCAGCTATTGGCTACACGATGGACATGATGAAGATACTGCCGGAACGGCCAGTCTTCCGCGCCTATATGGATCGCATCGCGGCACGTCCGGCCCATCAACGGTCGCAGCAGATGGACAGTGCGGCCGCGATGAAGGTGCCATTCTTCCAGAAGCAGTTCGGGGCGAAAGGCGAGTAAACGTTCTTTCGCTCAGACCGCAGCGCCGTAGAGGTCGTAAGCATCGGCGCGGTCGATCTTGACCGTGACGATGTCGCCGGCGCGCAGCGGCCGGCGCGACTGGATGTGCACCGCGCCGTCGATTTCGGGCGCGTCGTATTTGGTGCGGCCCTTGGCGGAATTTCCATGCGCTTCGTCGATGATCACCGGCAGCCGCTTGCCAACCTTCTTCGACTGCTGGGCCGCGGAAACCTTCTGCTGGCGTTGCATGAAGCGGTGCCAGCGCGCTTCCTTGATCTCCTGCGGCACCTCCGGCAGCCCGAGGTCGTTTGAGCGTGCGCCCTTCACCGGCTCGTATTTGAAACAGCCTGCGCGGTCGATCTTGGCTTCGTCCAGCCAGTCGAGCAGCATCTCGAAATCCTCATCGGTCTCGCCGGGGAAACCGACGATGAAGGTCGAGCGCACCGCCAGGTCGGGGCAGGTTTCGCGCCAGCCGCGAATACGCTCCAGCGTCTTTTCATTGTGGGCCGGACGCCGCATGTTCTTCAGCACCTGCGGCGAGGCGTGCTGGAAGGGGATATCGAGGTAGGGCAGTATTTTGCCTTCCGCCATCAGGGGGATGACATCGCTGACATGCGGGTAGGGGTAGACGTAGTGCATGCGCACCCACATCCCCATCTCGCCGAGTTCGCGTGACAGGTCGAGGAACTTGGCGCGGACCTCGCGCTCCTTCCAGATGCTCGGCTGGTACTTTATGTCGATGCCGTAAGCGCTTGTATCCTGGGAGATAACCAGGATCTCCTTGACGCCGGCATTGGCCAGCTTCTCGGCTTCACGCAGGACGTCCGCCGCCGGCCGCGAGACGAGATCGCCGCGCAGGTCGGGAATGATGCAGAAGGTGCAGCGGTTGTTGCAGCCCTCGGAGATCTTCAGGTAGGCGTAATGACGCGGCGTCAGCTTGACGCCTTGCGGGGGCAGGAGATCGATGAAGGGTTCGTGCGTGGGAGGCGCGGCCTCGTGCACCGCCGCCATGACGCTCTCGTAAGCCTGCGGCCCGGTGATCGCCAGCACGTTCGGGTGCTTTTCGCGGATCAATTCCGGGGTGGCGCCCATGCAGCCGGTGACGATGACCTTGCCGTTTTCCTTCAAAGCGGTCCCGATCGCACCCAGCGATTCATCGCGCGCGGAATCGAGAAAGCCGCAGGTGTTTACCACGACCAAGTCTGCGCCATCATGCTTGCGGGCGATTTCGTAGCCCTCGGCGCGAAGCCGGGTGATGATGCGTTCGGAATCGACAAGCGCCTTCGGGCAACCAAGGCTGACGAAACTGACGCGTGGGGCGGACATCGGGCAGGCTTTCTGATCTATTCGGAGAAGGCGGCGCAGTAACACAGTTTTCCGGGTTTGTAATCACTGCCGCGGAACGCTTCATGGAAGGACAATCGGTGACGGAGTGCAATGACCTCGACGCGACCGCGGAGGTCTTGCGCAAGGTCGGCATAAATTCACCGTCGAGCCGAAAAGTGGGTGCTGGATCGAGGATCCCGACGGCAACCGCATAGAATTCATGCAGATGTCGCCGCAAAGCATGCAGGCCGAGGCAATCAGGCGGCTGAATAACGGCTAGGATAGGAAGGGAATTCAGAGGCCGGCATTTCGCCAGCCCCGGAATCTCCAGTTTCAGTGCCCCATCTGTCCGGGCGCACCGAACCATGCGCTTAGGAACGAAAGTTGCTCCGGCCACTGGCCATAAGCCCCCTTCAGCGTCATCTCGATGGCGACGTAGAGGATGACGGCGAGGCCGACATAAGCGATCCAGCGGTGCTTGTGCAGCAGCCTGGCAATGAAGGAGGCGGCAAAGCCCATCAGCGCAATCGAAAGCGCCAGGCCGATGATCAGGACCGTCGGATGATCCATCGCGGCTCCCGCGACGGCCAGCACGTTGTCGAGCGACATCGAAACGTCGGCGATGACGATCTGCCATACCGCCTGTCCGAGTGATTTTTTATTCGCAGCCTTGGCGACCGTCCCGTCAGCGTTGTAGTCGGTGTCGCCAAGGGCCTCGGTCGCCTCATGTTCGTCCTGGTGCGATGTCCGCAATTCGCGCCACATCTTCCAGCATACGTAGAGCAGCAGCAGGCCGCCGCCGACCAGCAGGATCGGTCCAATCTGCAACAATTGCTGGGTGACGAGAGCGAAGAAAATGCGCAGTACGGTGGCGGCGATGATACCGATGAGGATCGCCTTCTTGCGCTGTTCGGACGGCAGGCCGGCCGCCGCGAGGCCGATCACGATGGCGTTGTCGCCGGCAAGAACGAGGTCGATGGCGATGACCTGGAGGAGCGCTGAAAAGCCGGCGGCGGTGAAAATTTCCATCGATCGGTCGACCCTTCTGGTGCTTCGGCGCTCTGTATACAGACGCCGTACAGTGTAGGGTCCGGTTACGTCAAGTCGGGTGCCGCATGCTTGACGGCTAATATTGTAAGCGCAGCTGATCATAGGCGCCGGCACCCAAAGGTGCCGGCGATTTTGCAACGCGAGGCATTTTTTGCTCCGTGCAAGTGCGTCGTTGGCAGCGTGATTGCAACGGGCATGGGCCACACTCCGCGATGCTGTGCCTGCACCAGGTTTGGCCGAGACGTTTCAACAGGAAATGCAGTTCCTGAAGTTCGTCCGCCGACCATCCTCGCGTGGCTGACGTGACGACCTGAAACGCCCGGTCGATATCCGCATTGGGACCAATCATGCCGAACCGCTGCAAGACCCTGAGTATGTGCGTGTCGACGACGAAGGCACTGCCTTGCCTGATGCTGAAGTTGAGGGTCGCCGCCGCAATCTTCGGTCCGACGCCTTTGAGGCGCCGCAACCAGGCCAAACTGGCCTCAACCGGCAATTCAGCAAGGAATTCCAGTCTATATTCGCCACGCAGCACCATGATTCGTTGCAGCGTTTCGATAATTCTTTTCGCCTTGTCGTCCGCGAAGGTGACGTCTGCGATAATCGCCTCGACTTCTGCAACCGGCGCGCAGGCAAGGTCGGCCCAGTCCGGAAACCGGTCGACCAGATCCCAAAAGGCTTGCCACGACACCGCATCCCTGGTCCGGCTGCCGAGTAGGGACCGGATCAGTTGCGCCAAAAGGTCGAGTTGAGGCCGATCGCTTGGACGTGGAAAGATCGGTCGCAACAGGTCGCGCATCATAGCGATATCGACGCAAGCACCAAAATCGAGCACTTGCTGCATCTGGGCAACTTAGAACAAAAAGGGAACACAACGCAAGCAATGCCTGCTGCGGCGTGCCGATCAGTTGCCTTCGCTGAGCCGGTAGCCGACGCCCGTCTCGGTCTTGATATAACGCGGCTGTTCGGGGTTCGGCTCGATCTTCTGGCGCAACTGCCGCACATAGACGCGCAGATACTGCACGTCATAGGCGTCGCCCCACACCTGCTTGAGCAGGTAGTTGTGGGTCAGCACCTTGCCGGCGTGCTGCACCATCACTCGCAATATGTCGTATTCCTTCGGCGACAGCTTTTTCTCCTCGTCGCCGACCTTGACGATGCGCCTGACCAGGTCGACCGACAATTCTCCGGTGTGGAACACCGGCTTTTCGCCCTGCTGCTGCAGCCGGTGCCGAATTGCGACGCGGATGCGGGCAAGCAGTTCATTCACGCCGAACGGTTTTGTCACATAATCGTCGGCGCCGAGTTGGAGCGCGTCCACGATGCCTGCCTCGTCGGTGCGGCTGGACAGGATGATCACCGGCACGAGATTGTTTTCGTCCCGCCAGCGCCTCAGCAAGTCGTGGCCCTGGATGTCCGGCAGGCCGAGGTCGAGGATCACCAGATCAGGCGCGCTGTCGGCCATGCGCTCCAGTGCCGTCTTGCCGTTGGTCGCCTCGATTGCCGTATAGCCTTGCGTCGTCAAACCGACGCGCAACAGCTTGCGGATCGGCGGTTCGTCGTCGACGATCAATATCCTGACGGGAGGAGCGCTCACAGCGGGACGGCCTTTCTGTCTGCTTCGCCAGGAAAAAACGGCATCCTGATCGTGAACACCGCGCCGGTGCGGTCGGTGCGGTTGCCGGCGGTGATCGTGCCGCCCATCGCCTCCACGAAACCGCGGCATATGGCAAGCCCAAGCCCGGTGCCGGCGCGCACGCTGTCGCCCTTCTGGGCGCGGGTGAACTTGCCGAAGATACGCTCCAGGTCCTCGCTGGCGATACCTTGTCCTTCGTCGAGTATCTGCAAGGTCACGGCTCCATCGTCGGCGAACGCCTGGACGCGGATGCGCGATTGCGGCTCGGAATATTTGCCCGCATTGTCGAACAGGTTGAACAGCACCTGCTCGAAGAGCACGGGGTCGACCCGGATCAGCGGCAGGTTTTTCGGCAGGTCCACGTCGACCTGGTGCGACGCCAGGATTTTCCTGGCGCGCGACAGGGCGGTGCCGACAATTTCATTGACCTCGAGCATGCCAAAATTCGGCTCGATCGCACCGGATTCGAGCCTTGTCATGTCGAGCAGGTTGGCGATGAAGCGGTTCAGCCGCTCGGATTCATCCTGGATGGTCGCCAGCAGGTCTTCCTTGGCGGCGTCGTCCAGTTCTTTTGGAAATTCCTTCAGAGTTCCCGCCGCACCCATGATCGAGGCGAGGGGGGTTTTCAGATCGTGTGATATGGAGGTCAACAGCGCCGAACGGAGCCGGTCGGCTTCGACCGCAAGCTTGGCGTTGTCGAGATCTTCGACCAAGTTCACGCGTTCGATGGCAAGGGCTGCCTGATCAGTGAGCGCATCCATCAGGCGCCGCCGTTCCGGAGTCAGCAACGGCCCCTGCCGGTCATCGTCGATGCCGACCACGCCGATCGCGCCGCGCGCCGTCCGCACCGGCAGGAACAGCCGTTTGGCGCCCGGCAAGGTATCGGCGCCGCGCCCCGCCGGCCGGTCGTTTTCCCAGGCCCATTTCGCCGCCGCGATATCGGCCTGGTCGAGCGTATCTTCAGGCGGATAGCCCGCCTTGACGGTGATCGTACCGTCTTGCGGCAGGAGCAGAACGACACGCACTTTCAGCATCGACGCGATCTGGAAGGCGGTGGCCCACAGGACGTCATCAAGCGTCGCCGTGCCGGCAAGCTTCTTCGAAAAGAGATAGAGATCTTCGGTCATACGGGCGCGCTGCCTTGCCGCAACCGCCTGTCCGCGCACGCGCGCCGTCAGGTTGCTGGCAATGCCCGCGACGATGAGGAAGAAAACGAAAGTGACGACGCTTTCGGCGCTTCCCAGCGTCAGCGTGTAAAGCGGCGGCAGGAAGAAGAAGTTGAAGGCCAGCGCGCTGACGATGGAGGTGAAGATCGCCGGCGCCAGTCCGTACCAAAGCGCGCTGGTCAGCACGCCCATCAGGAAGACGATGCCGATGTTGTCGACATCGAGGAATTGCCGCAGCAGCAGCGCGCAACCAAGGGCCACCGCGGTTATAGCCACGCAGGCGATGTAGGGCTTCGGCGAAAATTCGGCTGTACTGCCGAGTTGTATCGAGCCTTTGGGATCGCCCGCTATCTTCTCGCGCCCTGAGACGACATGGACACTGACATCGCCGGCAATGCGGATGAGGTCATGTGTCGCCGAACCTTCCAGCCATTCCCGCCAGCGCGACTTGTCGGACCGGCCGATGACGATGTGGGTGACATTGCGTTCGCGCGCATATCGCATGGCCTCGTCGGCAACGCTGCGGCCTGGCAACGTTGCCGTTTCGGCACCCAGGGTTTCAGCAAGGCGCATGGACATGGCGATCCTGTCGCGCTCCGCTTCGGAAAGCCGCGATGACCTGGTGGTCTCGACGGTCACTACCGACCATGGCGCACGCATGCGTTCGGCAAGCCGCCTGCCGTAACGAACCAGCGCCAGCGACCGCGGCGCTTCGTCGACGCAGACAAGAACACGATCGCCGGCCGCCCATGGGCCGGAGATCGCATGTTCCTGCATGTGGCTGACCAACTGGTCGTCGACGCGCTGTGCGGTGCGCCGCAGCGCAAGCTCGCGAAGCGCGGTCAGGTTGCCGGGGGAAAAGTAATTCTCGATGGCGCTTTTAGCGGTGCGCGGCAGATAGACCTTGCCCTGCTTCAGCCGCTCGATCAGGTCGCCGGGCGTCAGGTCGATGACCTCGATGTCATCGGCACGGTCGATGATGGAATCCGGCACCGTCTCGCGCACCCGTATCCGGGTTATCTGGGCGACGATGTCGTTCAGGCTTTCGACGTGCTGGATGTTGACGGTCGTGTACACGTCGATGCCGGCCGCCAGCAATTCCTCGATATCGAGATAGCGCTTCGGGTGCCGACTGCCGGCTGCGTTGGTGTGCGCGAGCTCGTCGACCAGCACCAGCTCCGGCCGGCGCTTCAGAATGCCGTCGAGGTCCATCTCGTCGAGCGCGCGGCCCTTGTAGGCGATCGAGACCCGCGGAATGGTCTCCAGACCCTGGACAAGCGCTTCCGTTTCCCTGCGTCCATGCGTTTCGACGATGCCGATGACCACATCGACGCCTTCGGCCTTGCGGGCGCGGCCGGCAAGCAGCATTTCGTAGGTTTTTCCGACGCCGGGTGCCGCACCCAGAAAGATGCGCAGCCTGCCGCGCACTTCGCGTTCCGCGGTTTCCAGAAGGGCGTCCGGAGAGGGACGCCTGTCGGCTTCATCGGCCATCAAAGCGACTCAGGGCCTCCGGGCAATGTCCACCTCATTGGTTGTGCAAAGCCGCCCCGGCGTCAACCGGAGCGGCTTTGGACGGGTGCCGCACTATCGTGCGGCCGCGTCGAGCGCGCGGTTCAGGGCAAGCACATTGACCATCGGTTCGCCGAGAACGCCCAGGAGCCGCCCGTCCGTATGCTCTTGGACCAGCGTGCGTATCTGGTCCTCGGCAACACCGCGGGCTTTCGCTACGCGTGGTACCTGGAAAAGTGCCGCGTCCGGCGAAATGTGCGGGTCGAGGCCGCTGCCGGTCGAGGTGACGAGGTCGATCGGCACCGGCTGCGATGGATTTTCCGCCTTCAGCTTCTCAACATCGGCCTTGACGCGTTCGATGAGCGCGGCGTTGCCGGGACCGGCGTTCGAGCCCATCGAATTCACGGCGTTGTAGGGAACCGTGGTGGTCTTCGACGGATCGGCCGGGTCGGGACCGAGCGTCACCGAAGGCCGGCCGTGGAAATAACGCTCGGTTGTGAAGTTCTGGCCGATCAGTTCGGAGCCGACGACGGTGCCGTTCTCGACGATCAGGCTGCCGTTGGCCTGGTGCGGGAACAAGGCGCCGGCGATGCCGGTCATCGCCAGCGGGTAGGCAAGGCCGGTGATCGCCGTCAGCGCGACGATCATGACGAGGGCGGGGCGAAGTTGTTTCAACATTGTCTTCTTCCTTAAGCGAGGCCGAGGCCGGAGACGATCATATCGATCGCCTTGATGCCGGCGAACGGCACCAGAATGCCGCCAAGGCCATAGATGAGAAGGTTGCGCCGGAGCAGGGCCGCCGCACCGACGGCGCGGTATTTGACGCCGCGCAGCGCCAGCGGGATCAGCGCGATGATGATCAGCGCGTTGAAGATGATGGCCGACAGGATCGCCGACTGCGGCGTCGACAGGCCCATGATGTTCAGCACCTGCAATTGCGGGTAGAACGCCACGAACATCGCCGGAATGATGGCGAAATATTTTGCGATGTCGTTGGCGATAGAGAAGGTGGTCAGCGCACCGCGCGTCATCAAGAGCTGCTTGCCGATCTCGACGATCTCGATCAGCTTGGTCGGGTCGCTGTCGAGATCGACCATGTTGCCGGCCTCGCGGGCGGCCACCGTGCCGGTGTTCATGGCAACGCCGACGTCCGCCTGCGCCAGGGCAGGGGCGTCGTTGGTGCCGTCGCCGCACATGGCGACCAGCTTGCCCTTGGTCTGTTCTTCCCGGATCAGCGACAGCTTGTTCTCGGGCGTTGCCTCGGCCAGGAAATCGTCGACGCCGGCTTCCGCCGCGATCGCCGCAGCCGTCATCGGGTTGTCGCCGGTGATCATCACCGTGCGGATGCCCATGCGGCGCAGTTCGGCGAAACGTTCGCGGATGCCGCCCTTGACGATGTCCTTCAGGTAAACGATGCCGAGCAGGCGGCCATCGCGCGAAACGGCGAGCGGCGTGCCGCCGACCTTGGCGATCTCGTCGGCTATGGCGCGGATTTCACGAACGCTGTCGGTCGAGGCCTGCGTCTTGACGGCCGTCGCCGCGCCGCTTGCCACCGCTACCGTCGGGTTGGCCCCGACATGGGCAAGAATCGCATCAACCGCCCCCTTGCGGATCGAGCTGCCATCGACATCGACGCCGCTCATGCGTGTCTGCGCAGTGAACGGCACGAAAGTCGCGTGCAGCGAACGCATGTCGCGTTCGCGGATGCGATACTTTTCCTTGGCCAGCACGACGATCGAGCGGCCTTCCGGCGTCTCGTCGGCCAGCGACGCAAGCTGGGCGGCATCGGCCAGCTCCTGCTCGGTGACGCCCTTGATCGGCCGGAATTCGCTCGCCTGGCGGTTGCCGAGCGTGATGGTGCCGGTCTTGTCAAGCAGCAGCGTATCGACGTCGCCCGCGGCCTCGACGGCACGGCCGGACATCGCCAGCACATTGAAGCGCACCAGCCGATCCATGCCGGCGATGCCGATCGCCGACAGCAGTGCGCCGATGGTGGTCGGGATGAGCGTCACGAACAGTGCGACCAGGACTACGATCGGGATCGAGCCGCCCGCATAGCTGGCAAAGCTCGGGATCGTCGCGACGGCGAGCACGAAGATCAGTGTCATGCCGGCAAGCAGGATGTTGAGCGCGATCTCGTTGGGCGTCTTCTTGCGCTGCGCACCTTCGACCAGGCCGATCATGCGGTCGAGGAAGGTCGAGCCGGCGGCAGCGGTAATGCGCACGCGGATCCAGTCGGAGAGCACCTGCGTTCCGCCGGTGACGGCCGAGCGGTCGCCGCCGCTTTCGCGGATGACCGGCGCGGATTCGCCGGTGATCGCCGCTTCGTTGACGGAGGCGACGCCCTCCACCACTTCGCCGTCGGAGGGGATGATGTCGCCGGCTTCGACGACTACGACGTCTCCGACCTTCAGGCTGGTGCCGGGCACGATCTCGTAGCTCGACTTTCCATCGGGCGCGAGCAACTTCGCGGTGGTTTCGGTGCGGGTGCGCCGCAGTGCATCGGCCTGCGCTTTGCCGCGCCCTTCGGCGACCGCCTCGGCGAAATTGGCGAACAGCACGGTGAACCACAGCCAAATGATGATCTGCAGGGTGAAGCCGTATTCGGCGCCACTGCCCAGCACCGCGTCCTTGATGAACAGGACAGTGGTCAGCGCGGAAACCACCGCGACGACGAACATCACGGGGTTCCTGGCGAGCGAGCGCGGATCCAGCTTGGTGAACGAAGCGCCGATCGCGGGAAAAATGATGCCGGCATCCATGATGCTGGCGGATTCGACTTTGCTCATTGGAGTAGTCCCGGGTTTTCGATCTGCATGGCAGAAGCGAGATAAGAGGCGCCCTCGACGAAGAGGACGAGTATGGCGACGACGATCATCATGACGAGGATGACGTCGGAGACGGCAAACTGTGGCTGCCGCTCCCGCGCCTTGTCGGCGCGGGGATGAAGCAGATGGCGCAGGCTGCTCAACGGATGCGGTGACATCTCACACCTCAGAACGTCTGGCCGGACAGGATGGCGAGATGTTCGGCGATCGGGCCGAGCGCCAGCGCCGGCAGGAAAGTGAGGCCGCCGACGATCAGGATGACGCCGACCAGCAAGCCAACGAACAGGCCGCCATTGGTGGGGAAGGTGCCTGCCGAAGCCGGAACCGTCTTCTTGGCCGCCAGGGAGCCTGCGATGGCCAGCGCCGGGACTATCACCAGGAAGCGGCCCATCAGCATCGCGATGCCGAGGGTCAAATTGTACCAGGGTGTGTTGCCCGTCAGACCGCCGAAGGCGGAGCCGTTGTTGGCCGTCGCCGAGGTGTAGGCGTAGAGGATCTCCGAGAACCCGTGCGGTCCCTGGTTGGCGATGGAGGCGACCGACGACGGCATCACCACGGCGATTGCCGTGAAGCCGAGCATGGCAAGCGGCAGGCAGAGGATGGCGAGCATCGCCATCTTGACCTCCTTGGCCTCGATCTTCTTGCCGAGGTATTCCGGCGTGCGGCCAACCATCAGGCCGGAAACGAAGATGGCGATGATGACAAAGAGAAGGATGCCATAGAGGCCGGCGCCGACGCCGCCGATAATCACTTCGCCGAGTTCCATGTTGATCAACGGGATCATGCCGCCGAGCGCGGTGAACGAATCATGCATGGCGTTGACCGCGCCGCATGATGCGGCGGTGGTGACGACGGCGAACAGCGCCGAAAGCGCGATACCGAAGCGTACTTCCTTGCCTTCCATGTTGCCGCCCTCGAGTCCGAGCGCATGCATCAGCGGATTGCCGGAAGCCTCGGCCCAGTAGGTGAAGAACACGCCGGCGAGGAACAGTACGCCCATCGCGGCGAAGATCGCCCAGCCTTGCTTCTGGTCGCCGATCATGCGGCCAAAGACATTGGTGAATGCCGCGCCTATGGCGAAGATCGAGACCATCTGGATCAAATTGGCCAAGGCATCCGGATTTTCGAACGGATGCGCCGAGTTGGCGTTGAAGAAGCCGCCGCCATTGGTGCCGAGCATTTTGATCGCGAGTTGTGAGGCGGCTGGGCCGACGGCGATGGTCTGCTTGCCGCCTTCGAGCGTGGTCGCATCGACATAGGCGCCAAGTGTCTGCGGCACGCCGAGGAAGACATAGACCAGCGCCAGCACGATGCAGATCGGCAGAAGCACGTAGAGCGTGGAGCGGGTCAGGTCGACCCAGAAATTGCCGACCGTCTTTGCCGACGCGCGGGCAAATCCGCGGATCAGCGCAACGGCCAGCGCCATGCCGGTGGCGGCGGAGACGAAATTCTGCACCGTCAGGCCGGCCATCTGCACGAGATAGGACATCGTGCTTTCGCCGCCGTAGTTCTGCCAGTTGGTGTTGGTGACGAAGCTGACCGCTGTGTTGAACGAAAGTTCTTGCGGAACCGCCGCCATGCCGGCGGGATTGAAGGGCAACCCAGCCTGGAGACGCTGCAGCAGATAAAGGATCAGGAAACCCAGCACGTTGAAGGCCAGCATGGCGCCGACATAGGTCGTCCAGTGCTGCTCCTCACGCTCGCCGGTGCCCGCCGCGCGATAAAGCAGGCGTTCGAAGGGAGCGAGCAGCAGGGATAAAAAAGTGCGCTCGCCATTGTAGACGCGCGTCATGTAACCGCCGAGCGGTTTCACGAGAAGTACGATGATCCCGCAGAAAATGAGGATCTGGATCCAGCCGTTGAGGGTCATGGCTTGTCAGCTTTCGAAATCGAAGGGGGCGCGTCAGAAACGTTCGGGACGGATCAGCGCGTAGACGAGATAGGCAAGGAGCAGGACGGTGACGCCCCCTGCCAGAATGTAGTCGATCAGCATTTTCCGGTTCCTAGAGATGATCGCAGGCGGACGTGTAGGCAAAGAAGAGTGCGAACGAGACGACGCCGACCGCGATGAGGATGATGTCCAGCATGGTTTGACCTTCAGGGCGCGCGCTCGGATACGGCGCGCACGATGTTCACATTGCGAAGGCTGGCCAGCACACGGGCGCTGGCCGAGCTTCGTCGATACGGAGGGGAATCTCGTTGGAACCGCATTAAGTTTCGAGACGCGCGGCGCGGCGACTTTATAAAAATCCTATAAAGACCCGGCGGGCGAGGGAGCTTTACAGGCGGCTCACGAAGGGAGGGGCCGGATCAGAACGCCAGCGCGGCGAGGATACCTGCGGCGGCCACCGCGACGCCAACGACAAGAAATACCCCGGACAGGAAATCGAGCGCAGCCGCTCTGCCGGGTTTAGGGGCGGCCTTGGCCTGCGCCCGTGCACGCGCACGCCTGGCAGCAGCGGCCTGCGCGCGCTCCTGCTGTTTCAGCATCTGTTCGAAATGGCTGGTGGCCATGACTTCCCTCTTATGGCCTGCCCATCATCGCCACATTCGCGAAAATCGGGCAGGGGAGGAAGCTAGCCACCGCGGCATAAAGGTTCGAGACGGCGCCGCCCCGAAAGATATCAAGATTGCATGGGTGCACGGTCATGCTCGAGAGCATGGCCGACTGGCCCGCATTCAACGCGGTGGTACGTGACCTTCTTCAAGCAATGCCGCTACCCCGCCCGCAGCGCGTTCGGCTCGTCAGATCTGGCTCTCGGCGCGAGAGCCGAAGTCGAGTGCATCGCCTGGCCGTTTGCAAGAATCCTGGGGCCTGATTGCTGCGCGTGATCTCAACAGCAGGACGCCCGCTGCTCGGTGACGGGCGGCTGTTTGCGCGTCAGGTGGTCAGCCAGACAACGCTTATGAAAAGACCCGCTGCGACAAAAAGAGCTGCAAACGCCAGTCTGGCTGCCGTCTCGTCACCGGGAAGTCTCTCGAAATGGTTCATGACACATCTCCATCAACGAGCGATATCTACCCTCGCTGGTCTAAGAGGAATGTGATCTTTCCCACATGGTTCCGAAGAATTTTGGCTTCTTGCGCTGGTTGCATTCGACGATGTTGTTCGGCGTCGTGGTGCACTCTGACGTTGTCTGGCGACCAGGTAAGGACTGACTCAGCATGCGATCGAGTCGCCTCGCCGCTACCCTGTTAGACCCAGGCCATCGTAGCGAGAGAAAACAGACTAAACCCGGCAGCGAAGGATATGACCAGAGCAGTCATGAGCGAGAAGCGTTGCATCGGGAGCCCCCTGTCGGCAGCATACAACCATCACGGGTGCGACACGAGCGTGACTCGATGGCGCGCTCGGCAGTGTTCGAACATCCCTTGGGCATCAAGGAACCGTAAAAGTGGCCGGGCTTTCATCCCTGTGCGCAATTTTGTACGGGTCAATCAGAAATCTGAAAATAATCCAAGCATTTCAATGATATATGGCGGAGGGAGTGGGATTCGAACCCACGGTGGACTCGCGCCCACGCCGGTTTTCAAGACCGGTGCCTTAAACCGCTCGGCCATCCCTCCGGCTCGCGGTTGGCGCTCTATGCGCGAACAGGTCATATTTTTCAAGCTCATCCTCAATTTGAAACCAACACGGTGGCACCTTCGTTACCCCCTTATCCGCATCGCGATGAGGGACGACGAATGCCTGGAGTTCTATTGAGATCGATCGCTGTCGCTGCTCTTCTGATTGCCGGCCTCGCGCCTGTGATGGCGCAACAGCTGTCGGGCGAAGAGATCAAGGCGCTTATATCCGGCAAACGAGTTTATCTTTCAACCCCTTACGGGCTGGAGTTCCCGTTGCGCTATCGCGCCAACGGCGAGGTCAACGGCGATGCTTCCGGCTTCAAGTTGGCCGGCATGTTCGCGCCCAAGGAGACTGGGAAATGGTGGGTGGAAGGGGAAAAGCTCTGCCAGAAATGGCCGAGTTGGTACAACGGCAAGACGTTGTGCTTCTCGGTACGGCAGACTGGAAGGGCCTCGATTTCGTGGATGCGCGACGACGGCTTGTCCGGCACAGCGCGCATCGAAGGATAACTGCGCCGGTCCTTGGCCGCTTGCACACAGGCGCTTCCCCATCGCGCCACAATCTTGCCGGTTTCCGGACATAATCGATTAACAGGCTCGTAAACAATTCCTGCGCACAAGGCTGGTTGGGTTTTGGGTGCAGGAAGGTGTGTGTGTGCATCGCGTTGTGAGTGCGCGCATATTCGTTGACGATGCCCGAATGCGAAGTCCGGGGACAATCCACGCATGATATTCTTGACGCAGCCGCGTCTCCGTCGCGCATCGACAGTCGCCATCATGGCCATCTCGGCCGCGTTCCTTGCTGCCTGCACTTCTTCGTCGCCAAAGGTGGCCGTGCAGGAAAAGAAGCGCTCCAAGGAATATTTTTCGGAAGCGGCCTATGGCGTGAAGGCAAGCCCACGCGTCACCAACAAACGTTCGCGGCTTCAGCGCGGCGGTGGCCGCGACCAGGTCGGCAAACCTTACAAGGTCGCCGGCAAGTGGTACTATCCGAAAGAAGACAAGAATTATCGCAAGCTCGGCTCGGCGTCCTGGTATGGCGATGCGTTTCACGGCAGGCTGACCGCCAACGGCGAAATCTACGACATGACGCATCTGACCGCGGCGCACCCGACCATGCCGCTGCCGAGTTATGCGCGCGTCACCAACACCAAGAACGGCAGTTCGATCATTGTTCGCGTCAACGATCGTGGTCCTTATGCCAACGGCCGCATCATCGATCTCTCCAAACGTGCCGCGGAGCTGCTCGACTACACCCATCACGGCACCGCGAAGGTCAAGGTCGAATATGTCGGTCGCGCACCGCTCGACGGCCATGACGACCAGTATCTCATGGCGTCCTATCGGTCCGGCAACCAGGCGCCGGATCCCTCCGATGGCCTGCCCACCGGCGTCATGATCGCCATGAACGGCCCGACGCCGAGCGTAGCCGTCGGACAGACGGCGGTGGCGTTCCCGGGCACCCTGACCGACGCGCCGACCGCAGTGGCGGCGGTAAGCACGATGGGCGCGGGCGGCGATCTGCAGTTGCCCGCATTCGGCCCGATTGCGCCGGAACGGCCATTCGTCGGCGCTCCGGAAACCCAGGTGGCTTTCGCCACCATGTCCTATGCGGATGAGCGGGTATCCAACGCCGCGCGCGCCTTCGCCGCGCTCGAAGGCATGACCGCAACCGACATTGCCGCTTCTTGGAAGCGGCAGAACCCTGCCGCGGCTTTGCAACCTGCTGGCGCCGCCTATGTCTCCGCGGGCTCCTTTGCCTCCGAGCCTGAAGCCCGCGCGATCATCGACGCGCTGTCGGGTTACGGACGCACCGTATTGGAGAAATCGGAAGAAAACGGCGCCGTCTGGTACACGGTCAGCGTCTATCCGGACGGACGCCAAGATATCGACGGCTTGCTCGAGACCGCGTGGAGAAGTGGCGCCCCCGACGCGATGACGATCCGCGATTGATCGTCGCTCGTGGTCCGGCATCCATTCCGCTGCGCGGCTTGTTGCTCCCCCCGGTTTCATGCTGCCAGCCTGGCCTCTCCGGTGCGTGAATCGAGCGGGCAGTGATCTCCACCCTGAGCCTTTTCCGTTTGTGTCGATTGTTCGCTTTCGCGGCGATGCTGCTGGCGGTTGCGCCCGCCCAGGCCCAGTTGTTCGAGACCAAGGCCGGGCAGGCGTTCATGATCGATGCCGACACCGGCACGATCCTGTTTTCGAAGGATCCCGACAAACCCATTCCGCCGGCGTCGCTCGCCAAGCTGATGACGATGGAAGTCGTCTTCAATGCGATCAAGGCCGGCCGGCTGACGCTGGAAGACAAATTCCAGGTCAGCGAAAATGCCTGGCGAACCGGCGGCGCCAGTTCGGGCGGGTCGACCATGTTCGCCGCGCTGAAGTCGACGATCCGCCTCGAAGACCTGATCAAGGGCGTGGTCGTCCAGTCGGCCAACGACGGCTGCATTATCATCGCGGAAGGCATGGCCGGCTCGGAGGAAAATTTCGCGGCGCTGATGACCGAACGCGCCCGCGAGATCGGGCTGACGCAGTCGGTGTTCAAGAATTCCACCGGATTGCCGGCCGAAGGACAGGTGGTGACGGCGCGCGAACTGGTGCAGCTCGCACAACATATCTGGCGCGAATATCCGGAATTCTACAAATTCTACGGGCTGCGCGATTTCACCTGGAACAAGATCACCCAGAGGAACCGCAACCCGCTGCTGACCATGGACATCGGCGCCGACGGCATGAAGACCGGTTTTACCGAAGAATCAGGCTATGCGATCGTCGGTTCCGTCACCCGCGGCGGCAATCGCGTCTTTGTCGCAATGAGCGGCATGAGCAGCGAACGCGAGCGTGCCGAGGAAGCGCGCAAGTTGCTGGAATGGGGCGCCCGTGCCTTCCAGAAGTCGGAGCTCTTCGCCGAGAACGAGGTGGTCGGCGAGGCGCAGGTGTTTGGCGGCGCCAGAGGGGGCGTGCCGCTGAAAGCCAAGGGGCCGGTGGCGATATTCATTCCGATCACCAACAAGGACCGCCTTATCGCCCGCATCGTCTATGAAGGCCCTTTGGCGGCGCCGGTGGAGGAGGGGACCAGGGTCGGAACCCTGCGGGTCTGGATCGGCGACACGCTCAGCCAGGAAACGCCGCTGTTTGCGGCCGAAAGCGTCGGCGTCGGGTCGCTGCACCAGCGCGCATGGGACGCCGTCGGAGAATTGCTGGTCGGCTGGCTGCGCTAGCCTGATACCCCTATATATCCGGCATGGACCTTTGCCGCTCCGCGGCATAAGACATTGGCGTCTTCCAGGTCTGCGAAGACGGGAAACAGCCACGGGAAGGCCGGTTTGGCGCGCGGATTTTTCATAACGTTCGAAGGCGGGGAAGGGGCCGGAAAATCGACCCAGATCGCCCGCCTGGCGAACAAGCTGCGCGGCCGTGATTTCGACGTCGTGGTGACGCGCGAACCCGGCGGTTCGCCGGGTGCCGAGGCGGTGCGCCACGTGCTTCTGTCGGGTGCGGCAGAGCCGTTCGGCCCAAAAATGGAAGCCATCCTGTTTGCCGCCGCGCGCTCCGATCATGTCGAACAGGTCATCCGGCCGGCGGTAGAGCGCGGCGCCGTGGTGCTGTGCGACCGCTTCCTCGATTCGTCCCGCGTCTATCAGGGCGTCACCGGCAACCTCGACGCTGCCTTCATGACGGAGCTGGAGCGCGTCGCGATCAACGGCATGATGCCCGACCTGACGCTCATCCTCGACCTCGATCCCGCCGAGGGACTTCGCCGGGCGACCGCCAGGCGCGGTCTCGACACGCCCGACCGCTATGAGAAGGAAACGCTTGCCGTCCACCGGCGGCGGCGCGAGGCCTATCTGGCAATTGCCCGCAGCGAACCAGAGCGCTGCGTCGTCGTCGACGCGGCGGCAAGCCCGGCTGGCGTCGAGCAGGCGATCGCCGCAGCCGCGTTCGCGGCCATCGAAAAGGCTGGCGTGATGCCGAAGGCGCTGGCAGGCCAATAATGTTCGAACGCCTCGCACCCGAACAGTTCGATACGATCGAAGGAATTCCCGAGCCTGCGGAAAATCCGCGGCTCATAGGTCATACCCAAGCGGCAAGAATGCTGGTGGGCGCCTACAAGGCCGGCAAGCTGCCGCATGCGCTGCTGTTCGCCGGTCCGCAAGGCATCGGCAAGGCGACACTTGCCTTTCATCTCGCGCATCACCTCCTGAAACACCCGTCAGCCGCAAGTGCCTCCGACGAGTTCGCGGAGCCGGACCCTGCCTCGTCGATGTCGCGCCAGATCGCCACCGGCGCCCATCCGTCGGTGCTGCACCTGACCCGCCCGGTCAACGACAAGACCAAGTCTTTCAAGTCGGTGGTGACCGTCGACGAGATCCGCAAGGTCAGCAAGTTTCTGTCAATGACGTCGCACGACGGCAGTTACCGTGTCGTCATTGTCGACCCGGCCGACGACATGAACATCAATGCTGCCAACGCGTTATTGAAAAACCTTGAAGAGCCGCCTTCACGCACTCTGTTCATTCTGATCACCCATTCGATCGGAGGTCTGCTGCCGACGATCCGCTCCCGCTGCCAGACGATCCTGCTGCAGCCGCTGAGCGCCGAGGATCTGCTTGGCGTCCTGCAGGGCTTCGACAGCGGATTGCCGGATGCCGAATCGGAGAGGGCGGCGATCGCCGCCCGCGCCGGCGGCAGCCCGCGCAATGCCATCCTGCTCACCCAATATGGCGGGCTCGAAATCTCCGAGGCGATCGACCGGCTGGCGACCGCGGGATCCCTGGACATCGCCAAGGCGCATCGGCTCGCCGACGCGGTCGCAGCGCGCGACCAGACAATTCAGTTCAGCCTCTTCAACCGGCATGTGCTGGACATCGTCACCGACGCCGCGAGCCAGGCGGCCCGGGCAGGCGACATGGCAAAAGCCAGCCGGCTTTCGGAATTCTGGCAGAACGCCCTGAAGACCATCGACGACGCCGAGACCTACAATCTCGACAAGAAACAGCATGTGCTGGGCGTCATCCACGCGCTCAATGCGGCGATGCGCGGGTAGGGGTTAAGATCGGGCGCTGGGTTCTCGGCCAGCGCCCGCCGCAACCGGCAAACACGCCGGTAGCGCCGCTTGCCAGGCAAGGCGCTGATGCAACGTCCAGCTAGTCCGCCGCTGGACGCGCTCGCGTCAGCCGCGCCGTGCCGCCTCGATCTTGGCGACGTCGATCTTCTGCATCTTCATCATTGCGTCGAAGGCGCGCTTGGCCTCGGCGCCGCCGGCCGCCATCGCCTCCATAAGGACCCGCGGCGTAATCTGCCAGGACACGCCCCATTTGTCCTTGCACCAGCCGCACTCGCTCTCCTTGCCGCCATTGTTGACGATGGCGTTCCAGTAGCGGTCGGTCTCCTCCTGGTCTTCCGTGGAGATCATGAAGGAGAAGGCTTCGCTCTGTTTGAAGTGGGGTCCGCCGTTGAGACCAACACAGGGGATGCCGCAGACCGTGAAATCCACCGTCAGCACGTCGCCCTGCTTACCGTCGGGGTAGTCGCCTGGCGCGCGGAACACCGAGCCGACTGAACTGTTCGGAAAAACTTCGGCGTAGAAGCGCGCGGCTTCCTCGGCGTCCTTGTCGTACCACAGGCAGATCGTGTTCTTGGCAATCTTCGCCATTGCTCGTCCTTTCGTTTGAAGCCGGATTTTCCGGCCTGTTCCCGTCATCTGTAACGGTCTTCGGGCTGCTGGGTTGCCCCGCCTTAATCCATAGACGAACGGCCGGATGCGATTCCGACAAAAAAGTTCAGGATATTTTCTGGCTATTTGACCGACATGTGTTGGATAGGGCACGCAGTCCGTCGTATCGCCCCTCAGGCGGCGAATAACCCCTCCGCCTTCGCCAGCCCGCCACCATTTGTTCGGGATGGCAATCGCCGGCCCGATGCGCTATCTCCGGCGGCTTGCGACGATCTTCAACCGGCTTCATTCATGTCACGCGAAAAATTCTTCATCACCACGCCGATCTTCTACCCGAACGGCAAGCCCCATATCGGCCACGCTTACAATGTGATCGCGACCGACGCGCTGGCGCGATTCCAGCGGCTTGAGGGCAAGGACGTCTTCTTCCTGTCCGGTACCGACGAGCACGGGTTGAAGATGCAGCAGACGGCAGACCAGGAGGGCGTTACTCCACTTGAGCTGGCCGACCGCAATTCGGCGATCTTCCGCGCGATGGAGGAGGCCGTCGGCAGTTCCAATGACGAGTTCATCCGTACAACCGAAGAACGGCACTACAAGGCCTGCCAGGCGATCTGGAAGCGCATGGCGGCCAATGGCGATATCTATCTCGACCGCTACAGCGGCTGGTACTCGGTGCGCCAAGAGGCCTATTTCGACGAGAAGGAAACCACTGTCGGCGAGGACGGCGTGCGCCGCGAGCCGCTCGGCTCGCCGGTCGAATGGAACGAGGAAGAAACCTATTTCTTCCGGCTCTCGGCCTACCAGGACAAGCTTCTGGCGCTCTACGAAGCCAATCCCGGATTCGTAGAGCCAAGCGAACGCCGCAACGAGGTGATCAGCTTCGTCAAATCCGGCCTGAAGGATCTGTCGATCTCGCGTACCACCTTCAACTGGGGCGTACCGGTGCCGGGTGACGACAAGCACGTCATGTATGTCTGGGTCGATGCGCTGACCAACTACATCACCGCGGCCGGTTTTCCGGATACGAGCGGCGACAAGTGGGATTTCTGGCCGGCGACGCACATCATCGGCAAGGATATTTTGCGCTTCCACGCCGTCTACTGGCCGGCGTTCCTGCTGTCGGCCGGCATCGAGCTGCCCAAGCGGGTTTTCGCGCACGGCTTCCTGTTCAACCGCGGTGAAAAAATGTCGAAGTCGGTCGGCAACGTCGTCGATCCCTTCGCCTTGATCGAAGCTTACGGGCTCGACCAGGTACGCTATTTCTTCCTGCGGGAAGTGCCGTTCGGCCAGGACGGCAGCTACAGCCACGATGCGATCGTCAACCGCACCAATGCCGATCTCGCCAACGATCTCGGCAATCTGGCGCAGCGCTCGCTGTCGATGATCGCCAAGAACTGCAACGGCGTGGTGCCGCAGCGCGGGGCGGAAACGGATGCCGACCGCGCCATTCTCGATCAGGCGAGCGCAGCACTTCCGGCGGCCCGCAAGGCAATGGCTGAGCAGGGCATCCATCACGCGCTGGCGGCGATCTTCGGCGTCGTGGCCGAGGCCAACCGTTATTTCGCCGGCCAGGAACCGTGGGCACTGAAAAAGACCGATCCGGCACGCATGGAGGCCGTGCTCTACGCCACTGCGGAAACGATCCGGCGCGTCGCCATCCTCTGCCAGCCCTATATTCCGGGCTCGGCGGCGAAGCTGCTCGATCTGCTGGCGGTCGCCAGGGACAGCCGCGACTTCGCACATCTCGACGCAGCGCACGCGCTGCGCTCCGGCACGCCGCTGCCGGTGCCGGCGCCGGTATTCCCGCGCTATGTCGAGCCGGCGGAACAGGCATAGGCTCGCTTCGAAACAATGCTTGTCGACAGTCACTGCCACCTGGACTTTCCAGATTTTTCGGATGAGCGCGACGCGGTGGTTGCCCGCGCCGTCGCCGCGGGCGTCCGCCGTATGGTCACCATCTCGACCCGGGTGAAGCGCTTCCCGTCGATCCTTGAAATCGCCGAGAGCCATGCAGAAGTCTATTGTTCGGTCGGTACGCATCCGCACAACGCCGCCGAAGAAACAGACGTCACGACCGAGGAACTGGTCCATCTTTCGCAGCATCCCAAGGTGGTGGCGATCGGCGAAGCGGGTCTCGATTATTTCTACGACCGTGCGCCGCGCGATGCGCAGGCGACGGGTTTTCGCCGTCACATCGCGGCCGCGCGCGAAACCGGGCTGCCGCTCGTCATCCATTCGCGCGACGCCGACGCCGACATGGCGGCGATTCTGGAAGACGAAACGGGGAAGGGGGCCTTCCCCTTCATCCTGCATTGCTTTTCGTCCGGCCGCGGCTTGGCGGAAACCGGCGTGAAGCTTGGCGGCTACGTATCCTTCTCCGGCATCCTGACCTTCAAGAAATCGGACGAATTGCGCAAGATCGCAAGGAACGTGCCGCGCGATCGTCTTCTGGTCGAGACCGACGCGCCTTATCTCGCGCCGCAGCCGTTCCGCGGCAAGCGCAACGAACCGGCCTATGTCGCCTATACCGCCATGGTGCTCGCCGAGACGATCGGCGTCGAGGCTGGCGAACTCTCGGCCATCACCACCGACAATTTTTTCCGGCTGTTCAGGAAGATGCCGCGCCCCAACGGCCGGAGCGGTTGACCGGTGGCCGACCGGCTTCGCTTCACTCTGCTCGGCTGTGGCTCATCGCCAGGCACGCCGCGCATCACCGGCGACTGGGGCAATTGCGATCCCGCCAATCCGAAGAACCGGCGCACACGCGCCGCCGCCATGGCCGAACGCATCGCCGGTGACGGCGCCGTAACGCGGGTCGTCATCGACACCGGACCGGATTTTCGTGAACAGATGCTCAGGGCCGAGGTGACGCGTCTCGATGCGGCGATCTACACGCATCCGCACGCCGACCATATTCATGGCATCGACGATCTGCGCGGCTATGTCATCGAGCAGCGTCGGCTGATGGACATTTTTGCCGACAAGCCGACCCTGGAACGTCTCCAGGAAGCCTTCGGCTACTGTTTCGAGACGCCGCCTGGCAGTTCCTATCCACCGATCCTGCGCGCCAATGTCATCGAGCACGCCGCATCGGTGGTGATAAAAGGAGAGGGGGGTGCCCTCACCTTCGAGCCCTTGCCGCAGATCCATGGCGACATCATCTCGCTCGGCTTTCGCATCGGCGGCCTGGCCTACTGCCCCGACATCAGCGACTTCCCTTCGGCAACCGTCGAGCGGCTCGCCGATCTCGATGTGCTGATCATCGACGCGCTGCAATATCGCACGCATCCGAGCCACATCTCGCTCGCCCAGGCGCTGGAATGGATCGACAGGCTGAAGCCGAAACGCGCCATACTGACCCACATGCACGTGCCGCTGGATTACGAGACGGTGATGAAAGAGACGCCGGACCATGTTGAACCGGGCTACGACGGCATGACCATAGAAATTCCTTTTAAATCAGTATGATGGACGAGAAACTTCATGGCTGGCAGCATTGATCGCGTACAACAGGCAGCGGCCAGCGCCGGGCTCGGCATCGAAATTCGGCGCATGGGTGGATCGACACGAACCGCCGAGGAAGCAGCAGTTCAGTGCGGCTGCACGGTAGCGCAGATCATCAAATCGCTGATTTTCCAGGGAGAATCCAGCGGCAGGCTGTTCCTGTTCCTGGTTTCCGGCACCAACCAACTCGATCTGGCCAAGGCTGCGGACCTGGCCGGCGAAACGCTGAAGCGTGCCGATCCGCGCCACATCCGCGACGAGACCGGCTTCGCCATCGGCGGCGTCGCGCCGATCGGCCATCTGATCGACATTCCCGCATTCGCCGACGAGACGCTGCTGCGCTTCGACATAGTCTGGGCTGCCGCTGGCGCGCATGACGCGGTATTTTCGGCAGAGCCTGCGTCATTGATACAGGCAGCGAAAGCTAAGGCAGTGCCGCTGTCGGCGTGAGGGCAGCATCATCTTCGACGCGGGACGGAACACGAAAGCCCCAGGATTTCCCGCATTTCCACACGCACTTCAGTTCCATAATCTATCTTATGCGACTTTTGTGTGTGTCGCCTCAATTGCCGTCGGCGCCTTACTCCGGCAGTCTGGCCTTGCGAAAACCATCAACGAAATGCTCAAGCGTCGTTGCATCGCGGAATGGCTCCGTCGTGGCCCAGTGGCGTATCGTGAAATCCGGGTTGCCGACGAGGAACAGTTCGACCTCGGCGCGCGCTTCTTCGAGCCGGCCGAGTTGAGCCAGGCTTGCAGCCAGGAAACGGCGTGAGCTTGTCCGATAGGTCTCGTCCCTGCGCAGCGTCTCGATGGCGGCTTCGTATTCTCGATGCGCATATTGCGCCTGGCCGAGCGCCAGATAGTACCAGCTTGCCGGAAACGGGTTCAACCGGAACGCCTTCGCGATATGCTCAAGGCCTTCCTCGATCCGCCCGGCCAGGACCGCGATGTCGGACAATGCCGCCCAGGCGTCGGCCTCGTTCGGGTCGAGTTCGATCGCGTGCTCGAATTCCACATCGGCTAAAGCGAAGCTGCGCTCATAGGCCAGCAGGTAAGCCAGGACCCACCGGCAGCCGGCATCGTTGGGATCGATCGCGACAGCTTTGCGCGCCAGCTCCAGGGCAACGCTGCGGTCGGCTTCGGTCGGTCCGCCGGAATGCACCCATCCCATCCAGTGGTTCATGGCAAGCCAGCGGTAGGCTTCGGCATATTCCGGATCGCGCGCGATCGCGCGCGTCAGCATCAGATGCGCTTCCCGCGCCGCCTGTGGCGTGTCATCCATCAGCCTGCGCGCCCGCACGCAGAGATCGTAGGCCTCGAGATTCTTGGGCCGATTGCGCGGCGGCGGTGCGGTGAGCCGGCCGAGCAACGCCTCGACGATCCTGGTCGTCACCTCGTCCTGGACGGCAAATATATCGTCCAGCCCGCGGTCGAAGCGTTCCGCCCACAAGTGGTCGCCATTCACCGCGTCGACCAGTTGTGCATTGATGCGCACGCGTCCTGCAGCGCGCCGTGCGCTGCCCTCCAGCAGGTAGCGCACGCCAAGCTCCTCGGCGATTTCACGCACATTCATCGCCCTGCCCTTGTAGGCGAAGGCCGAGTTGCGCGCGATGACGAACAGGCCGGAGTTTCTTGACAGGTCGGTGATGAGGTCCTCGGTCAACCCGTCCGCGAAGGCGTCCTGCTCGGGATCGTTGCCGACATTGACGAAGGGCAGTACGGCTATCGATGGTTTGTCGGGCAGCGGCAAAGGTCTTTTTCGCTTCGCGCCATCGAGCTGTTCGACGGCGCCTGAGAAGCGGTAGCCGACGCGTGGAACCGTGGCGATCCATTCACCGCCCCCCTCTTCGCCATCGCCGGCCGGACCAAGCAGCTTTCTGAGCTGCGCGATCTGGACGGTGAGATTGCCCTCCTCGATCGCCCTGCCCGGCCATGCTGCGTCCATCAACTCGGCCTTGGCAAGGATTTCGCCCGGCCGTTCGACGAGCGCCGCAAGCAGCTTCAGCCCGCGGTGGCCAACTGCAACGGGATCGTCGTTCCGGAGGAGCACCCCGGCACCCGGATCAAGCACGAACGGACCAAAGGCAAAGCGCGCTCCCTGCATGCGGCGCATCTATAGCCTAGTTGGACGTTTCTGCGAAAGATTTGGGAGAGCGTGACTACGGGCGCGAAAGCGATAAGATCAGTTGATTTAACTTGCAACTGGTTGCATAATGCAATCAGAATTGCGAATGCGCCGTGTGAGGAAAGGGAGATGGAATGGCCAAGCTCGACGGTTACGTCGACCACATGGCGTTTGCGCCCAAGCCCCACGCTCTTTCGCCACTTCATCGGGGACATGCCCGGCAGCGTGCAAAATGTTGACGGAGATGAAAAGATGAACGCCCCCGCCTCAATCACCATCACGCCAATCCTCGTTGCCGACCTGAGCGTCGAGGGCGAGGTGATGCCGGTCTACGTGCACGTCATCGACCATCCCGATGCACGCATACTGGTCGACACCGGCATGACGGAGCTGCACCCGGCGGTGGTCGCCGCCCTCGATCCCCGCCTCTATCCGCTGAGCAAGCAGGATTTCGACCTCGCCGGCATCGACATCGTCGTCAACACGCACTTGCACGCCGACCATTGCGGCGGCAACCACCTCTTCGCCGGCAAGCCGATCTACGTTCAGCGCCGGGAGTTCGACGACGCCCACAGCAACGAGGACGAATACCCCATTCGCGAGTGGGTCGATGCGCCCGGCGTGCGCTACGTGCCGGTCGACGGCGAATTCGAGCTGCTTCCCGGGCTCCGGCTCTTGCCTGCGCCGGGCCACACGGCCGGCATGCAGGTCGTCGTCGTCGAGACGGGCGGGCGGCCGGTCGTCGTCGGCGGCGACGTGGCGGTCTGGCATGGCGAACTCGATGAGCCGACCAGCGAAGGCCAGTTGCTGGTGTGCGCGCTCGATCCCGAACTGGTCTGGCTCGCGCACGAGCACGAGCCGTGGCGACCCCGCGCCGGTCGAGCGGAATTGGGAGGAGAATGAGAGTATGGCAAAGCTCGTGTTCGGAATGAACCAGTCCCTGGATGGCTACGTCGACCATATGGCGTTGCCAGGCCCTAGCCCGACGCTCTTCCGCCACTTCATCGAGGAGGCCGAGCGGCAGGCGGGCAGCATCTATGGCCGCAAGATCTATGAGCTCATGCGCTATTGGGATGATGACCATACCGACTGGGAGCCGGAGGGAGCGGCCTTTGCGGCAGCGTGGCGCAAGCAGCCCAAATGGGTCGTTTCGCGGACGTTGAAGGAGGTCGGCCCCAATGCGACGCTCGTCGCGGGCAATCTCGAGAGCGCGATCCGCGCACTGAAGGCCGAGCGCGACGGGGAGATCGAAGTCGCCGGCCCGGACCTGGCGGGAAGCCTCACCGAACTTGGCCTGATCGATGAGTATCGAATCTATCTCCACCCCGTCGTGCTTGGTCACGGCAATCCATATTTCGCCGGACCCCGGCCGCCGCTCCGTCTTATGACTCATGATCGGATTGGCGAGGATGTG
Source organism: Mesorhizobium sp. ZC-5 (assembly GCF_025753855.1). GTDB lineage: Bacteria > Pseudomonadota > Alphaproteobacteria > Rhizobiales > Rhizobiaceae > Neomesorhizobium. The sequence continues at coordinate 330,535 of NZ_JAOWPT010000005.1, read as the reverse complement.
ATCAGGTTGACCTACGTTCCTGCCTGATCACGCAACGCGCCCGACGGACTGCGCCGTTGGGCGCCATCATGCTGCGAGAAGAAGCCGGGTTCAAACCTGCCGGACGATGGTGCCGATCATATTGACGAGAAGGCGCGCCGCGGTCAGGGCTGACAGGCCGTCAATGTCGGCGGGAGGATAAAGCTCGACAAGGTCTGCCCCTGCGATCCTGGCCCGCCTGCCGAGGCCCGCGATCAGGTCGATCACTTGGCCGTAGGTGAGGCCGCCGGGCGTACGCGCCGCCACGCCCGGCATGATGCCGGGATCGAGGCCGTCGCAGTCGAGGGTGACGACGACGCGGGCACCTTCCGGAATATGCCGCAGCGCGGCTTCGACGCCCTCAGCGTGAACCTCGCGGGCGGTCACGAAGTGGCTGCCATAGTGCTGCGCCGCTTCGATTTCGGTGAGGCGTGCGCTGCCGACGCTGCGCAGGCCGACCTGCACCATGCCGGCGACATGCGGCATCTCGCTCGCCCGGCGCATCGGGCTCGAATAGCCGTAGCGCTCGCCATGCAACGCGTCGCGCCAGTCGATATGGGCGTCGACCTGCAGGATCCAGACCGGCCCGTGATCCGCAAAGCCGGCGAGGAAGGGAATGGGCACGGAATCGTCGCCGCCGAGCAGGATCGGTACAGCCTGTAATGCCAGCACCTCGCGCGTCTTCGCCTCGATCCGGGCCCGGTTGCCGGCATTGTCATGCATGGTGGTCGGAATGTCGCCGGCGTCGATGCAGCAGATCGGCTTGCCGTCGAACAGCGGGCCGCCGAGATCGAAATCCCAGTGCTCGACGAGTGCGGCATCGTCCTGGCTCGCAGCGCGGATGGCGTCGGCGGCCAAGGCATAGCCGCTGCTGTCCTTGCCGGGATATGTGCTGCCGTGACCGGCTCCGAAGATCACCGCACGGGGCATGCGGCCATCGGCGAGGCGATCGGGAAAGCCGAGAAAGGGAGGCGAAGCGGTCATTTCTTGATGGTCTTGATGATGGTTCAGCTGAAATTCGGTGTTGAGGGCGCAAGATTAGTCCGTTTGGAAGTTTTTGGAACTATTTGGGAGGGCTTAAGTACGACGCGGTTCGTATCCTGCAGAATTCATCCTCTTTCAGGTCGAAGGGTCTCCGGGCCCTCAAACCGTATGGAGGTTGCCATGAACGACGCCCCTACCCTTGCGTCGGCCCCGCACCAGGCAGCGTGGCCGGGAACGCCCATAAAGCCGGCGGAAGTGTCGCGTCGGCACCTGGCAATCCCGCGAAGCATTATCGCGACCTGGAGCGAGCGGATACGCCTTCGCTGGGATTTTGAGCAAATGTCGAACGCCAATCCGCATCTGATCGACGATATCGGTCTGACGAGACGGCAGGTCGAAGCAGAGATCGCCAAGCCGTTCTGGCAAGCATAAGGCGAATGCTGCATGATTGCCGAAAGCACGACATTGCCGCGAGAAGATCTGGTCCCATGGGCCGCGATGGCGGGCCTCATCGCGACCGTCGCGTTGGGCGCCGTGGCTGCGGGGGTGACCTATCCGCTGCTCTCTTTCATCCTCGAGCGCCAGGGCACGGCGCCTGGCCTGATTGGCCTGTCGGCGGCGATGATGCCGCTGGGCTTCATCGTATCCGCCTACCTCACGCCGGCGCTGGCGCGGCGCGTCGGCGAGGCACGGCTGGCGATCCTGTGTTCCACTCTGGCGGCAGCCACGCTGATCGCGATTGCCTTGACGCAGGACGTCTGGGCCTGGATGCCGCTGCGTTTCCTGCTCGGCTTCTTCACCAAGCCGGGTTACGTGATCAGTGAAACCTGGCTGATCTCGATCACTCCCGCGTCGCGCCGGGGCCGCATCATGGGCCTCTATTCAGCGATCGTTTCGGGCGGCTTCGCCATCGGCCCGCTGTCGCTCGGCCTGGTCGGCACGCAGGGTTGGCCGCCCTTCATCGTCGCCGTCACGGCTCTGCTTCTTTGCGGCCTGATCATGCTTGCGGTCGTTCCGCGCCTGCCAAGGATACCGCATGAAGGCGAGGCAACGTCGGTCGGCGGCTTCTTTACGCTGGCGCCGCTGCTGTTGTTCGCGGTTTTTGCCGCGGCCGCCTTCGAGCAGACCCTGATTTCGCTATTCCCTGTCTATGGCGCCGCGCTCGGCAGTTCCGAAAGCCGCGTCGCTTCGCTGATCGCCTGCTTCATCGCCGGCGATGCCGCGCTTCAGATTTTGCTCGGACGTGCGGCAGACCGGTTCGGCTCGACGCGCATCATGCTGTTCTGTGCCCTGGCCTCGCTGGCCGGCTGCCTGGTTCTGTCGCCGAGCTTCGGTACGTGGCTCGTCTGGCCGCTTGTTTTCGTCTGGGGCGGGGTTTCGTTCGGGATCTACACGATGACGCTGATCCAGCTCGGCAAGCGTTTCACCGGTCAAGCCTTGATCGCCGGTAACGCGGCCTTCGCGTTCGTCTGGGGCATCGGCGGCATTGTCGGCTCGCCCGCGACAGGCCTCACGATGCAACTGATCGGACATCAGGGGCTGCCTTGGTCCCTTGGGCTGCTGTGCTGTCTGCTGGCGGTGCTTCTGATGGCGCAGAGACGGCGGACCTGATCGAGGTTCTTGCCACATGCTGCGTCGATGGCATGGCGTGTCCGCCATTTCGGACCCGATACACCTTGCAGAACCTGCAGACCGCTTTGGGCTCGATTCACGATTTCGATCGTGAAGATGTCCGCTTTGCAGCCGATTTCTTCTGTCCGTCAGGTTTGCTCTCCGTTGCCTGCTTCGGCTTTGCTGCGGCACGGCGTTTGCCAGCCAATTTCTCCAAAGGTGGACTTGTGCCGGTCGCTGCAGCAGCGTCAGCGGGCTTCGCGCCCTCCTCCGCATCAATCTCGTTGGAAGCCTGCTCCCAGTGCTTCTTGTCGTGTCCGTGAGGCCTGCCATCGCGCTCCCAGATCTCGTGGGCACGCTGCCGAACCCGCTCTTCCCTGTCTTCGCTCATCTGGCCCTCCTCTTAGTCCCAAGTAGCAATCTATTTAAAAGCTCGGGATTGCATTGTATCCGCAGAAGCCCCGGCTTCCAATTGTCCTCCACCGCCTATCTGTCCCAGGCTGTCGCTCCGGTCCCCTTGCCCTCCCTTGATGGTGCGCCATTTCGTCGGGAGGCAGAGTTTCTGCGACTGCGCAGACAGCTGCGGGCATGCAATCAAGGGATTTGAAATGCAGCAGGCCATCGTCCGCGTAGTCTGTGCCATCGGCCAGTCCGGCCAGCTTGGCCTCGAAGGCAAATTGCCCTGGGAGGGCAACCGATCGCCGCCCTATGTGGCCGATGTTGCGCGTTTCTTCGACCTCACGAGAGGCCATGTCCTGCTCGCTGGTCCCAAGACGATCGCGAGCGTCCCGAAGTTCGCGCGCGTCGACCGTGAACTTTTCACGGTGCGCTCCAGCATGGATCCGCAGGAGACTCTGGGACGTTTTGCCGGTCGCATCGTGTTTATTGGAGGAGGCCCGCCGGTCTGGAACGCCTACGCACATTTGGTGAGCCACTGGGATGTGACTCGCCTCCCCTATGACGGTCCCGCGGACCGCTGGTTCGACCCCAGGTGGCTTGTCGGCGGATCGTGAGCGTTGACATCAACCGCGTTGCGGCCTGCGAATGCGCCGCGCGCCGCTCCAACCAAACGGTTAACCGCAAGTATAAAGACGACGGTCGGGTTGCTTGCAATTGATCCATTTCGCTGGTTTCATCCAATTGCGGAGGGCGCGTGGCAGTATTGGTAGGCTGACATGGCGACCGATTGGACGAGTATTCTGAAAGAGCGCAGTGAACTTGCTGCGCGAACCGCCCAGGCAATTCCGGATTTCTTGGCGGACCCGCGCCACGGCGTTGAGGATGTGGAGCATCTTTCCCAGGTCCTCGGAAAATGCTCGCAGGATATGAAGCGCCTGAGAAGCCGGCTGCGAAGGGCAAAAGTCGGCTCCGAGGTCCGGGAAACCGCGAATTCTCTGGAAGCCGTTTGGAACGAAATCGGCGAAATGGTTTCGGAGCGTGTCGCAATGCTCCATCAAAGGGATAGCTCTACGGCACTTCGTCAGTAGCGGTCGGGCCGCCTTCATTTTCCAGGGTTGCCAGCCTGCGCGTCACCGACTGGCTGAATTTCAGCCGCACGCCGGCGCCGTCCGCGCCTCGTTCGGGAATGAAGCTTGCTCCCAGCGTCTCCAGAGCCGACTGCAGCGCTTCAACGGTTGCGGCGTCGGGAACATTGATCCGGCGCTCGAAAGCTTCGATCACTGCTTCGTCAACGCTTGCGGCCGTTGCGAGTTTGGATCGCGTGATTTCCACCAGGGCGCGCGCCGCCTTGCACATCGGTCCGGTGATCATTTCGCAAAAGCCCTCGTCATCATCCCCGCAGACTAGTTATCCGGCCTGGGAGAAGCAAACATCACGTGCCGACGCCGTCATGCAGCTTCATCGACAATCCCCGTCGAGACATAGTTCAGGATCGGACCAAGCCAGCGTTCGACCTCGTTGACCGGCATGCCCTTGCGCCTGGCATAATCCTCGACCTGATCGCGCTCGACCTTGGCGACGCCGAAATAATAGCTTTCCGGATGCGCCAGGTAGAGACCGGAAACCGATGAGCCGGGCCACATGGCGTAACTTTCGGTCAGGCTGACGCCGGCGTTCTTTTCCGCCTCCAGCAGCTTGAACAGCGTCACCTTTTCCGTGTGGTCCGGCTGCGCCGGATAACCCGGTGCCGGGCGGATGCCGCCATACGGTTCGCCGATCAGAGCGTCCGGCGCGAAATTCTCATCCGGCGCATAACCCCAGAACTCCTTGCGCACCTTCTCGTGCATGCGCTCGGCGAAGGCTTCCGCAAACCGGTCGGCCAGCGCCTTGACCATGATCGACGAGTAGTCGTCGTTGGCTCGCTCGAAGCGCTCGGCGATCGCCACTTCCTCGATGCCCGCCGTGACGACGAACGCGCCGAGATAGTCCGGCCTGCCGCTGTCTTCCGGGGCCACGAAGTCGGACAGCGCGACGTTTGCCTTGCCGTCACGCTTCGTCAGTTGCTGGCGCAGTGTGAAGAAGGTGGCAAGCTCCCTGCCCCTTGTCTCGTCCGTGTAGAGCTTGATGTCGTCGCCCACCGCATTGGCCGGCCAGAAACCGATCACCGCCTTCGGCGCGAACCATTTCTCGGCGATGACCTGTTTCAGCATCGCTTGCGCGTCCTCGAACAGCGCGCGCGCCGCCGGCCCTTGCGCCTCGTCCTCGAGGATTTTCGGATAGCGTCCCTTCAACTCCCAGGTCTGGAAGAAAGGCGTCCAGTCGATGTAGCGGGCAAGTTCGGCCAGATCCCAGGTTTCGAACACTTTCGTGCCGAGGAACGTCGGCTTCGGCGGCTGGTAGGCTGCCCAGTCGATCCTGTGCGCGTTGGCGCGCGCCTTGGCCAGCGGCAGGCGCTGCTTGTCGGCTTCCGAGCGGGCATGCGCGTCGGCGACCTTCTTGTATTCGCCGCGCACGGTCTCGACATAGCCGCCCTTGGCGTCTTGCGACAGCAGGCTGGAAACCACGCCGACGGCGCGGCTGGCGTCGGTGACATAGACCGTCTGGCCTTGGCTGTAGCGCGGATGGATTTTCACCGCCGTGTGCACGCGGCTGGTCGTGGCGCCGCCGATCAACAGCGGAATGTCGAAACCCTCGCGCTCCATTTCCGATGCGACGTGCACCATCTCGTCGAGTGACGGCGTGATCAGCCCGGAAAGGCCGATGATGTCGACCTTCTGTTCTCTGGCGGTCTGCAGGATCTTGGTCGCCGGCACCATGACGCCCAGATCGATGATCTCGTAATTGTTGCAAGCCAGCACGACGCCGACGATGTTCTTGCCGATGTCGTGAACGTCGCCCTTCACCGTCGCCATCAAAATCTTGCCGGCGCTTTCGCGTTCGCCAGAGCCGCCATTGGCAAGCTTCTCGGCTTCCATGTGCGGCAGCAGCCCGGCCACCGCCTGCTTCATCACGCGCGCCGACTTCACCACCTGCGGCAGGAACATTTTTCCCGCGCCGAACAGGTCGCCGACGACGTTCATGCCGGCCATCAGCGGTCCTTCGATGACATGCAGCGGCCGCTCGGCCGCCAGCCGTGCCTCCTCCGTGTCGGCATCGATGAATTCGGTGATGCCGTTCACCAGCGCGTGGCTGATGCGCTGCTCGACTGGCCATTCGCGCCACTTCAGGTCGCGCTCCTTGGCCTCCTTGCCGGCCGTTCCCTTGAAGCGTTCGGCAAGCTCCAGCATGCGCTCGGTTGCCGTGCCACCGCCCTTGGGCGTGCGGTTGTTGACGACATCCTCGCAAGCCTCGCGCAGCTCCGGATCGATGGATTCATAGACCGCAAGCTGGCCGGCATTGACGATGCCCATGTCCATGCCCGCCTGGATGGCGTGATACAGGAACACCGCATGCATGGCTTCGCGCACCGGCTCGTTGCCACGGAACGAGAAGGAAAGATTGGAGACGCCGCCCGAGATGTGAACATGCGGCAGCGTCTGGATGATTTCCCGCGTCGCCTCGATGAAGTCGACGCCGTAATTGTTGTGCTCGTCGATGCCGGTGGCGATCGCGAAGATGTTCGGGTCGAAGACGATGTCTTCCGGCGGGAACCCGGCCTGCTCGGTCAGCAATTTGTAGGCGCGTGTGCAGATTTCGACCTTGCGGGCCTGCGTGTCCGCCTGCCCCTGCTCGTCGAAGGCCATGACCACGACGGCCGCGCCATAGGCCCGGCATAGCCTGGCGTGGTGCAGGAAAGCCGCCTCGCCTTCCTTCATCGAGATCGAATTCACCAGAGGCTTGCCCTGCACGCATTTCAGCCCGGCCTCGATCACCTCCCACTTGGAGCTGTCGATCATCACCGGCACTTTGGCGATGTCCGGTTCGGCCGCGATAAGGTTCAGGTATTCGACCATCGCCTTCTGCGAATCGATCAGGCCCTCGTCCATGTTGATGTCGATGATCTGGGCGCCGTTCGCCACCTGGTCGCGCGCCACGTCGAGCGCTGCCGCATAATCGCCGGCGGTGACGAGCTTGCGGAACTTCGCGGAGCCGGTGACATTGGTGCGCTCGCCGACATTGACGAACGGGATCTCGTCCGCCAGCGCGAACGGCTCCAGCCCGGAAAGCCGCATCAGCGGCGCGATTTCGGGCACCGCGCGCGGCGGATACTTTTTCACCGCCTCGGCAATGGCGCGGATATGCTCCGGCGTCGAGCCGCAACAGCCGCCGACGATGTTGACCAGCCCTTCCCGCGCGAATTCCTCGATCTGCGCGGCCATGAATTCCGGGCTTTCGTCGTACTGGCCGAATTCGTTGGGCAGGCCCGCATTCGGATAGGCGCAGACGAACGTGTCGGCGACGCTGGAAATCTCATCCAAATGGGCTCGCATGGCATTGGCGCCGAGCGCGCAGTTCAGGCCGATGGTGAACGGGCTGGCGTGGCGAACCGAGTTCCAGAACGCCGTCGGCGTCTGCCCCGAGAGCGTGCGGCCGGAAAGATCGGTAATGGTGCCGGAGATCATCACCGGCAGGAAAATGCCCTTCTCGGCAAAAATCTCGTTGCAGGCAAAGATCGCGGCCTTGGCGTTTAGCGTGTCGAAGATCGTCTCAATCAGGATCAGGTCGGCGCCGCCATCGATCAGGCCGCGCAGCTGTTCGCCATAGGCGATTCGCAAATCATCAAAGGAAACAGCGCGATAGCCGGGGTTGTTGACATCCGGTGAGATCGAGGCGGTGCGGTTCGTCGGCCCGAGCGCGCCAGCGACGAAACGGCGCTTGCCGTCTTCCTGTTCGGCCCGGATCGCCGCACGCCGCACCAGACGCGCTCCGTCACGGTTCAACTCGTAGACCATGTCCTCCATGCCGTAGTCGGCCTGGGCGATGCTGGTGGACGAAAACGTGTTGGTTTCGATGATGTCGGCGCCGGCGATGGCGTATTTGTAGTGGATTTCCTCGATCGCCGCCGGCTGCGAGAGGATCAGCAAATCGTTGTTGCCCTGCTGGTGGCAGTCGCAGCCGACAAACTTGTCGCCGCGGAAATGATCCTCGCCGAAACCGAGCCCCTGGATCTGCGTGCCCATGGCGCCGTCGAGGATGAGGATGCGTTCGCGCGCCGCAGCGGTCAACGCCGCCAGCACTTCGGAACCGTCGCGTTTCGCCGTGACCGCGCCGAACAACTCATCAATGGCCGAATTCGTTTGCGACATGGTTTTTCCTTACAGCGACATTACCACAATGCAATCACATAAGGACATCTTTATGTCAACATGCGAAACCTGTCCGCCCGGCCAAACCGGAGGACTTGCTTGCTGTGGACAAGCCGGCTCTGCCTCGCCCGGCCGGTACCCGTTCGCCTGCCGCCGCGCTAGCATCCGCCAATGAAGCCTTCCAAGGACATTTCCCGCCTGCTTGAGATCATGGCGGCACTCAGGACGCCCGTCACAGGCTGCCCCTGGGATGTCGAGCAGACCTTCGAGACCATCGCGCCCTACACCCTCGAAGAGGCCTATGAAGTCGCCGACGCGATTGCTCGCGGCGATCTTGACGATCTGCGCGACGAGCTCGGCGATCTCCTGCTGCAGGTGGTGTTTCATGCCCGCATGGCCGAGGAACAGGGCGAATTCGGTTTCGGCGATGTGGTCGAGGCGATCACCACCAAGATGATCCGCCGTCATCCGCATGTGTTCGGCGACGATGCCGCACGCAATGCCGGCATGGCCAAGGGCATGTGGAATCGGATCAAGGCGGAGGAGAAGGCCGAGAAACGTGCATCCCGCCTCGCCCGCGGCCTCGATCCGGAAGACCATGGCTCGGGCTATCTGGACAGTGTGCCCGTCGCCCTGCCCGCGCTGACCCGTGCGCTGAAGCTGCAGGAAAAAGCCGCGCAGGTGGGTTTCGACTGGAAGGATGCCAAGCCGATCCTCGACAAGATCGAGGAGGAGATCGGCGAGCTGCGCGAGGCGATGGAAAAGCAGGATCGTCCGGCGATCGAGGACGAATTCGGCGATGTTCTATTCGCCCTGGTCAATTTCGGCCGCCATCTGAAGATCGACGCCGAGACGGCGCTGCGCGGCACCAACGAGAAATTCCGTTCGCGTCTGCACCATGTCGAGCGGGCGCTCGACGCGTCCGGAAGCAGCCTGGAGAAGGCGACACTCGATGAGATGGAAGACCTCTGGCAGCAGGCCAAGGGCAAGCGATAGGCTATCGTGCGTCCTTCGAGGCTCGGCATCGCCCGGGCGACGCACTTCGTCCAATTGGCGAAAGGTGATCGCGATCACGGTGGCCACATAGCTCTAAGTCATAAGCGGCGTTATGCTTATGCTATTCGTCCATTGTTTCGTCTTTGAGGACTTTCGTTTCATGTCTCAAACAAGCGATCAATCGAAGGAGAGTCCGTTCTGGAAACGGGTTATCGACGACTTGCCGGGTTTCACTACAGCGATAGGAACGACCGCGCTCTTTCTCTCCATCCTCTATGAACTCGGATACTTCACCATCGTGGGGTTTGAGCTCCTCACACTGATGGGTCCTCTGGATTACCTTCGTAATGCGATTCTGTGGCTTCCCGCGCCTCTCGCCTTCGGTGCTCTCTACATCATTGCCATACGGCTGTTGGTGTTGCCTTTCGAGAGTTCTCTCAACCGGATGTTTGTTCCGAAACGCGCTCAGAATCTCCAACGGTTTCGCGAAACTCGCATCATCAATATCTTGCCTTGGGTTTTCATCCCGCTCGCACTTTTCATCGCGATTTCATCGCTCAGCGTTGCCTACTTGACCGTTGATTTGTTTGGCTGGGGAGCCGTTTCGGCGGTCGTGCTTTTCCTAACCATCATTTTTCTGGCTGCCATTCTTAGTTTTTTATTGTCCAAGCCGGACAAGCTGCCAATCACCGGCGTCGGCGTTGTTACAGTTCTCGGCACCTTGGTGTTTGGCGCGGTTTTTGTCGTCGGTGCATTCTCGGCAGTGATACAAATGATGGGTTCAGCGAATTATCGTTTGGCTTTCAGCGGCGAAGCAGCATCGTCTCCGCAAGACGGTGTCCTGTTGCGGAGTCTGGAGAAGGGTGTGCTCTTCCTCACTTTGCCCGACAGGACCATCCAATTCTACCGATGGGACACAGTTGCTAACCTGCGTCCGCTTCGCGATCCTTTGGAAGAGCTTTTACCGCGCATTCTAGGCCAGATACCGGCGTCTCATTAGCGTGCAAACTTCCGCTGGGCCGCCGTTATTGTCGGAACGAATAATCTGACAACTGGCCGCTGCAGCGCCAATCCTTGAAAGCTCGCACGATCGTATCGGTGTCGAGAAGACAACAAATCCTGCGACCAGGCCTTATCCCTTCACGCGCAAGCGGCTTTCGATTTCGGAGCGCGCCGCGGCCGTCGCCTTCAGTGAGATCGAAACACTGCCGTCCTCATTGTCGATGCGTTTGACCACGTCGCCGTTGCGGTAAACCCAATCGATCTGGCCGAGCTGACTCGGTGCCAGCGTCACCTCGACGGTTTCGAGATCGCCGGAAACGCGATTCTCGATGATCGCCGCAAGCGCCCCGATGCCTTCGCCTGTAATCGCGGAAATGGCGATAGGCGGCCCCTTCTGCCCGCCGGCCGCTTCGTCGAGCAGCCGTTCGCGGTTGCTGTCGTCGAGCCGATCGATCTTGTTCCAGACTTCGATCACCCGGTCGGCATTCGAGGCATCGACGCCGAGGTCGGCAAGGATCTGCTCCACGTCCTCGGCCTGCGCGGCGGTGTCGGGGTCGGAAATGTCGCGCAGGTGGATGATCAGGTCGGCCTCGACCACTTCTTCCAGCGTCGCCCGGAATGCCGCGACCAGATGCGTCGGCAGGTCGGAAATGAAGCCGACGGTGTCGGAGAGGATGACCGGCGTGCCATGCGGCAGGCGCACGCGCCGCAGCGTCGGGTCGAGGGTGGCGAACAGCATGTCCTCCGCCAGCACCCCTGCCCCCGTCAGCCGGTTGAACAGCGTCGATTTGCCGGCGTTGGTGTAGCCGACGATGGCGACCACTGGAAACGGCACCTTCTTGCGCTTGGCGCGGTGCAGGTCGCGCGTGCGCCGCACCGTCTCCAGTTCGCGTTTCAGCTTGATGATCTTTTCCTGCAACGCGCGCCGATCGGCCTCGATCTGCGTTTCGCCGGGGCCGCCGAGGAAACCGGCGCCGCCGCGCTGCCGCTCCAGGTGGGTCCAGCTGCGCACCAGGCGGCCCTTCTGATAATTCAGGTGCGCGAGATCGACCTGCAGCGTGCCTTCCTTGGTGCGCGCCCGCTCGCCGAAAATCTCGAGGATCAGCCCCGTGCGGTCGAGCACCTTGGCATTCAGCGCCTTTTCAAGATTGCGCTGCTGCACCGGTGTCAGCGGATGGTCGACGACGACCAGTTCCGCCTCCTCTTCTTTCACGATTTCGGCGAATTCCTCGACCTTGCCGGAGCCGAGCAGCGTCGCCGGCTTCGGGTCGGCGATATTGACGATCGCGGTGTGCACGGGATCGAGGTCGATGGCGCGCGCCAGGCCGACCGCCTCCTCGTGGCGCGCCTCGGGCGAGCGCGACAGGCGCGGTCGACCCGAAGAATTCTCCTCGGGACGTTCGCGCGTCAGGATCGGAACGATGATGACGGCGCGGCCGGTCGATCCGCCCGTGGCATGGCCGGAATCGCCGTTGTCCGTCTTGCGCGGTCTATCCGCCGCGCGCACTGCTTTAACCAAAAATCAGGCTTCCCGGGCAGCTTCCTCGCCATCAAACATCTGAACCGGCTGGCTCGGCATGATGGTGGAAATGGCATGCTTGTAGACAAGCTGCGAATGGCCGTCGCGACGCAACAGCACGCAGAAATTGTCGAATGACGTCACCACCCCGGTGAGTTTCACGCCGTTGATGAGAAAGATGGTGAGTGGGTTCTTGCTCTTGCGAACTGAATTCAGGAACAGGTCCTGAAGATTTTGCGATCGTTCCGCCATTTTTCTTTTCTTTCGCCGATCCCCTGGGCAATGCAGCCAGTGCGCCAAAATAATACGCCGCTGTCAAGCACGCAAAGACATATCCTATCGCGGTGACACGACAGGCAAACAAGAGAATTAACCAATGTCTGTTCTGGCGAAGCGGTTATCAGGCTTGGCTTTTTTCCGCAACGTCAAAAAATGCCTGCCGTAGCGTAAGCACAACCGATCCGGGGTGGCCGTTGGCGACCGGCTCACCGTCGATCGCGACCACCGGCATGGCGATTGTGGTCGCAGAACTGATGAAGGCTTCGCGTGCCGCCTTGGCCTCGGCGACGGAAAAGAAGCGCTCCTCGATCTTCAGCCCCAGCTTGGCGGCCACATCGAACAGGGTCGTCCGGGTGATGCCGCGCAGGATGCCGTGCTCGGCAGGCCGGGTGACCAAAGAGCCGTCCTTGGTGACGATCCAGGCGTTCGACGACCCGCCTTCCTTGACGTTGCCGTCGGCATCGACGAACCAGGCCTCCTGGGCACCGGCCTCCTTGGCCTTCTGCTTTGCGAGCACATTGGGCAACAGGCCGACCGACTTGATATCGACCCGGTCCCAGCGGTTCTCCGGCACGGTGATGACGTTGATGCCGGTTTCGGCGCGCTTTGCCGGGCCTGCCGGATCGACCTTCTTGGCGGTCACCACCAGCGAAGGCGGCGTGTCGGCCGGGAAAGCAAAATCGCGCCCGGCAACGCCCCGGGTTACCTGGAAATAGACGAGGCCGTTGACGACACGATTGCGGGCAACCACTTCGCGCAGCACGATTTCCAGTGCTTTTCTGGCCATCGGCCAGGCGATGCCGAGTTCGTTCAGCGACCGGTTCAGCCGGTCGAGATGGCGCTTCATGTCAACGATGTAGCCACGCGCCACCTCGCAGACCTCATAGACGCCGTCGGCGAACTGGTAGCCGCGATCCTCGATATGGACCGCCGCATCGGCGTGAGCGACATAGCGGCCATTGACGTAAGCGATGCGCGGCATTTCTTTCCCCGGAGATTCTTCTGGTCTTCAATATGCCGACTTTCGGGCTTCGGCAGGCGATTACAAACGCGTCGTCACTTGCGCGATGCGGCAAATTCCATCGTCTCGCCGTCGGCCGGGATGCGCAGCCGGTCCCGGGCGATACCCTGCCCGTCGGCGAAAGCGCGCAGTGTCGCGCGATCGACCGTGGCGTGGTCGAGCGCTTCCATATGCGTCGCCACGACGATCGCCTGCTCCGCAGCGCAGACGGTCGCGACCGTCTGCGCGTCGTCCATGACGATCAGCGTGCCGTCCCAGCGCGCGCCGCAGGAATGCGTGAAGATGATCTCGGGCTGGCTCGTGCGAATGGTCTCTTCGACCGGTGGATAGAAAATCGTATCGCCGGTCCAGTAAACGGAAGGCTCCCCTTCGGCCGTCAGGCTGAAACCCATGACCGGCCCCATTTTGTCGAGCACCGCGCCGCTGCCGTGTTCGCCCAGCCTGCGCGTTATTTCGATGCCGCGCCACGACAGCGTGTCGGTTAGCGGCGTCACGTCCCGGAACCCCGCCTCGCGGATATTGTCCTCGTCGCCTGGCTGGCAGATCAGCGGCAGGTCTTTCGGAACCTCCTGCTTGGCGATCGTATCGAAATGGTCGGTGTGCAGGTGGGAAACGATCACCAGTTCGACGCCGTCCAGGATCTCGGCCGTCGAAACCGGCAATTCGGTCATCGGATTGGGCGAGCGGCCGGTGAAGGAAGGCAGGCTGTGGCGCGCCGCGAAATAGGGATCGACGAGGATCGTCGCGCCGCCATAGTTCATCTTCAAGGTGGCATTGCGAATGAGTTGAACGCGCATTTTTTCTCTGTTTGCAATAGGTTAGCGCAATAACTTGCGTCTGGAGGAGCCGCCCGGCCTCCCGGCGGCACTGTCCGAAAAAGCCCCTACACGCCCAGCGATTTGAGTTTCCTGTGCAGGGCGGAACGTTCCATACCAATGAATTCCGCCGTGCGCGAGATGTTGCCGCCGAAACGGTTGATCTGGGCCAACAGATATTCCTTTTCGAACATCTCGCGCGCCTCGCGCAACGGCAGCGCCATGATGTGCTGGTCCGACTGGTTGGGCGCGCGCGGCATGACATCGCCGATCTCCGACGGCAACAAGTCGGCGCTTATCGGGGCTTCGACATCGTCGCCGCGCACCAGGATCATCAGCCGTTCGATGTTGTTGCGCAGCTGGCGCACATTGCCCGGCCAGTTGTGCGCCTGCAGCACCGCCAGCGCGTCGTCGCCGATGCGGCGTGGCTTGATGCCGGCCTGGCGTCCGACCTGGCGCATGAAATGGTCGACCAGGAAGGGAATGTCCTCGCGTCGCTCGGCCAGCCCCGGCACCATCACCGGCACCACGGCGAGGCGGTGATAGAGATCTTCGCGGAAGCGGCCTTCGGCGATCATGCCTTCGAGGTTCTGCGCCGTCGACGAGATGATGCGGACGTCGACCTTCACCCGCTTGGTGCCCCCTACCCGCTCGAACTGCTGGTCGACCAGCACGCGCAGGATCTTCGATTGCGTCTCGCGCGGCATGTCGGCCACTTCGTCGAGATAGAGGATGCCCCGGTGTGCCTCCTCGAGCGCACCGACCTTGCGTTCGCCACCGTTGGATTCGGTACCGAACAATTCGATCTCCATGCGTTCGGGCGTGATCGTGGCGGAGTTCAGGGAAACAAACGGTCCTGTCTTGCGCGCCGACAACGCATGGATGGCGCGCGCCGCGAGTTCCTTGCCCGAACCAGAAGGCCCGATGATCATGACGCGGCTGTTGGTCGGCGCGACGCGCTCGATGGTCTGGCGCAGCTGGTTCATCGCACCCGACATGCCGATGAGATCGAAACTGTCTCCACTGCGCAGCTTGAGGTCGGAGACCTCGCGCTTCAGCTTCGAGGTTTCCAGCGCCCGCTCGGCGATCAGGATGAGGCGATCGGCCTTGAACGGCTTTTCGATGAAATCATAGGCGCCGCGGCGAATCGCCGAAACCGCGGTTTCGATGGTGCCGTGGCCGGAAATCATCACCACCGGCAGCCCCGGATGCATGATCTTGATCTGATCGAGCAGCGCCAGGCCGTCGAGGCGCGAGCCCTGCAGCCAGATGTCGAGGAAGACCAGCCGCGGCACCCGATCCGCGATCGCCGCCAGGGCGCTGTCGCTGTCGTGCGCGGTGCGTGTCTCGTGACCCTCGTCGCTCAAAATTCCGGCGACCAGTTCGCGGATGTCTTCTTCGTCGTCGACGATGAGAATGTCAGAAGCCATTACCGACCTTTTCAGTTGCTCTTTCGCTTGTGGGCCGCGTTTCGGCCCGTGCCTGCGCGGCCGCGGCCGGAAGGACGATCGAGACCATCGCCCCCTGCCCGTCATGGAAATCCGCCGGCGCATCGTGCAGTTCCAGCCTGCCGCCGTGGTCCTCGACGATCTTCTTGACGATAGCGAGGCCAAGGCCGGTGCCTTTTTCGCGCGTCGTCATATAGGGCTCGAGCAGCCGCTGGCGGTTCTCGCGCGGCAAGCCCTTGCCGTTGTCGATGACATCGACGCGGATCATGTTGCCTTCGCGGCTGGCGCGGATGCGGATGGCGCCGGCCCTGCCGGCTTCGCGCCCGGACCCCTCGATCGCCTCCGCCGCGTTCTTGATGATGTTGCCGAAGGCCTGGGCCATCAGCCGGCTGTCGAACGTGCCCATCAGGGCTTCGCTGCCGAATGCCCGTTCGAAGCTGATGTCGGAACGGCTGACCTCGACCAGGAACGACGCCTCGCGCAGGGGTTCGCGCAGGTCGAGCGTCTGCATGTCCGGTTTCGGCATGCGCGCGAACGCCGAGAACTCGTCGACCATGCGGCCGATGTCCTCGACCTGCCGGATGATGGTGTCGGTGCACTGGTCGAACACCTCGCGGTCCTCGGTAATGACCTTGCCGTAGCGGCGGCGGATGCGCTCGGCCGAAAGCTGGATCGGGGTCAGCGGGTTCTTGATTTCATGGGCGATGCGGCGCGCCACGTCGGCCCAGGCCGAGGTGCGCTGCGCCTGGACCAGATCGGTGATGTCATCGATGGTGACGACATAGGATTTGTCCTCGGTCTCAGTCTCCTCCTCCACCGTCACCAGCACGTTGAAGGTGCGTTCGGCGCCCGTCCGGTAGAACGTCACCTGCTCGCGATAGACGGGCCGGCCCGACTTGCGGCCGATTTCAAGCACCCGGCCGACATGCGGGAGAATGGCGGACAGATTCTGGCCGACGGCGACTTTCTCCGAAATCGCCAGCATCGTTTCCGCGGAGCGGTTGACGATGGTGACAACGCCGTTTGAATCGACGCCGATGACGCCGGCGGTGACGCCCGCCAGCACCGCTTCGGAAAACCGCCGGCGGTCGTCGATGACGTCCTTTGCATGCAGCAACTCGTTTCGCTGCGATTTGAGCTGCAGGATCATCTTGTTGAACGTGTCGGCGAGCGAGCCGACATCGCCGTCGGAAATCCTGACCGGCACCGAGACGTCGAGGTTGCCGGTGGAAACCTCGTCGGCCGCGCCGATCAACTGGCGGATCGGCCGTACCAGCCGGTCGGCCACCGCGATGCCCGTCCAGATCGCGGCGAGAACGACGATCAGCGTCAGTCCGAGATAAAGCAGCGCGAAGGCGATCTGCGTCGTCGGCCGCGACGCCTCCAGGCCGCGGTATTCATCGGCATTTGAGCGCACGATCTGGCGCGCCTTTATCACCTCCGGGTCGACCAGGCGGATCGTATAGAGATAGGCATCCGGAATCTGGCGCAGCTTGACGATCGCACCGACGATGTTGCGGCTGCGCGGCTCGATCAGCACCGGTTGTTCTTCGGTCGCCGACTGGATCCATTCGTCGGGTATCTCCGGCATCTCGAAGTCGGCGTTGGTCTGCGCCGCTGCCACCACCGAACCGTCATTGCGCACCAGCGCGGCGTGCGCCAGACCGCGGCCGATCGCCTGCCGCGTGATCAGTTCGCGAAAGCCGGTGCGGTCGAGATTGTAAAGGGAGCGCGCCTCGTCCAGCGTGAATGCCATGGACAGCGTCGTGTTCTGCAAGGTGCGGCCGTTCTCCTGCACATAGGCGTCGGCGATCGACAGCGACTGGCTGATGATGGTCTTGGTGCGTATCTCGAACCAGCGGTCGAGGCCGATATCGAGCGTGATCGAGGCGACGACTGCGACCAGGATGGCCGGGATCGCCGCCACCAGGGAGAACATGGCGACGATGCGCACATGCAGGCGGGAGGCCGCCTTGCCGCGCCGCCGCGCCATCAGGATGCGGTGTGCCTCGCGGCCGATCAGCGCGATCAGCAACAGCACGAACACCGCGTTGATGGCGATGACCGCGAGCGTCGTCCGCTCATCGGGCGCGATATAGGGCTCGGCGCCGCCAAGCAGGACGACGAATGAAAGCGCCGCCGTCAGCATGGCGCCGATGACGGCGATCACTCCGGGCAAGGCCAGGAGACGGCGCGTCTCGGAACTCGATTTTGGAAACAGCGGCCTTGCCGCTGCCTGGATGTCAGTCGTCATTGGTGCTTCTAACAGCCACTGATTCCGTTGCATCTATGCAACGCATTGTGGCGATTATGCAACAAAACTGTGCCGCGGGAAAAACTTTGACGGCTCAGTTCGGCTTTGCACCGCGATAGACGTTGACGCCGAGTTCGCGGATCTTCTTGCGCAGCGTATTGCGGTTCACGCCCAGGAGCTCCGCCGCCTTGATCTGGTTGCCGCGCGTCGCGGTCATCGAGGCGAGGATCAGCGGGTATTCGACCTCGGCCAGGATGCGCTGATAGAGACCCGGCGGCGGCAGATCGCCCTTGAACAGGCCGAAATAGCGCTGCAGATAGTGTTCGACAGCCTGGTTGATCGACAGATCGTCCGGCAACACGCCTCCACCTGTTGGCGGCGGTGCTTCGCCGGTGCGCAATTCCGCGTCGATGATTTCGGCCGAGATTTCGTCCTGCGGGTAGAGCGCCGCCAGCCGGCGGACGAGATTTTCCAGTTCGCGCACGTTGCCCGGCCAGGGGTAGCGCTTCATCAGCTCGACGCCGCCGCTGGAAATACGCTTCGTCTGCAGTCCTTCCTTCTCCACCTGCTTGAAGAAATGGCGCACAAGGTCGGGGATATCCTCGGCCCGCTCGCGCAGCGGCGGTAGCCGCAGCGGCACGACATTGAGGCGATAGAACAGGTCCTCGCGGAAAAGCCCCTGGTTGATCAGCGTGCGCAGATCCTTGTTGGTGGCGGCGACGATGCGCACATCGGTCTTGATCGGCGTGCGGCCACCGACCGTCGTGTATTCGCCCTGCTGCAGCACCCGCAGCAGCCGCGTTTGCGCTTCCATCGGCATATCGCCGATCTCGTCGAGGAACAGCGTGCCGCCCTCGGCCTGCTCGAAGCGCCCGGTGGAGCGGTTCTGGGCGCCGGTGAAAGCGCCCTTTTCGTGGCCGAACAGCTCCGATTCGATCAGGTCGCGCGGGATCGCGGCCATGTTGATGGCCACGAACGGGCCGTTGCGGCGGCGGCCATATTCATGCAGCGCGCGCGCCACCAGTTCCTTGCCGGTACCGGATTCGCCCGAGATCATCACGGTCAGGTCGGTCTGCATCATGCGGGCGAGCATGCGGTAGATGTCCTGCATGGCGCCGGAGCGGCCGACCAGCGGCATCGATTCCGGCTGGTCGTCGCCGCGCGGCTCGGCCGACGGGCGTTTCGGCTCCGCCAGCGCGCGGTTGACGATGGTCAGGAGTTCGGTGAGATCGAACGGCTTCGGCAGATATTCGTAGGCGCCGGTCTCGGACGCCCGGATCGCGGTCATGAAGGTGTTTTGCGCGCTCATCACGATGACCGGCAGTTCCGGCCGCGCCTTCTTGATGCGCGGCAGCATGTCGAAGGCGTTTTCGTCCGGCATCACCACGTCGGTGATGACCAGGTCGCCCTCGCCCGCCGCCACCCAGCGCCACAGCGTCGCCGCGTTCGAGGTGACGCGCACGTCATGCCCGGAGCGCGACAGCGCCTGGTTGAGCACGGTGCGGATTGCCGCATCGTCATCGGCGACCAGAATGTTTCCACGCACGCTCATCGGCCGGATCCCGTCTCGGTGTCACCGGCATAAGGCGCCTCTTTCCAGGCCGGCAGCAGGATGCGGAAAGAGGTGCCGCGCGGCGTCGAATCGCATTCGATGACGCCGCCATGTTCGCCGACGATCTTCGCCACCAGGGCGAGTCCCAGTCCGGAGCCGTTGGGCTTGGTCGTGATGAACGGATCGAACAGGATCGGCAAAATGTCCTCCGGTACGCCCGGACCATTATCGCGGACGGTGAATTCGAGTGGCAGCGACACGCGATCCTGGGTGCCGGGCACCGAAACGCGGATGCCGGGCCTGAAAGCGGTCGAAAGCGTCAATTCGCCCTGCGGGTCGGAACCGATCGCCTCGGCGGCGTTCTTCACCAAGTTCAGGAACACCTGGATCAGCTGGTCGCGATTGGCATAAACCGCAGGCAATGAAGGATCATATTCCTCTATGATCTTGATTCCCTTGGCGAAACCGTTTCTGGCTATCGCCTTCACATGATCCAGAACGACATGGATGTTGACCGGATAACGGTCGATCGGCCGCTCGTCGGAAAACACCTCCATGCGGTCGACCAGCGAGACGATGCGGTCGGTCTCGTCGGTGATCAGCCGGGTCAGCGCCCGATCCTCGTCCGAAACCGCGGTCTCCAGCAGCTGTGCCGCACCGCGAATGCCCGACAGCGGGTTCTTGATCTCGTGCGCCAGCATGGCGGCGAGACCGGTAACCGAGCGGGCCGCGCCGCGATGCGTCATCTGGCGGTCGATCTTGTCGGCCATCGAGCGTTCCTGGAACATCACCACCACCGAACCCGGCAGTTCGGGCACCGGCGCGACATAGATGTCGACGATCTTTTCGATGCCGAGGCGCGGCGAGGAAATGTCGACACGGTATTCGTTGACCGGCGCCTTCCGCTCGCGCACCTGCTCGACAAGCGTCAGCAGCGGGCTGCCGAACGGCACGAACTTCGCCAGCGTGTAGCGCCCGAGCATGGTGGCGCTGGCACGGAAAAAATCTTCCGCATCCGCGTTGGCGAAGGTGATGAAACCTTCCGCGCTGACCATGATCACCGGATGGCGAATCGTGTTGAGCACGATCTGCGCGGCGTCGGCCGGCGGCGGCACTGCTGCCTGTGTCACATTCATGCGACTTCCCTGATGTCCATTGCGGCTTCGCCGGCCAGGAATGCTTCGCGCAGCGCGGCGATTACCTGTTGCGGCTCCAGGCCGGTCATGATCGCCTTGCGCAGGTCTGGAGCGGCGGCTGCCGCGTGACGCTCCAGATACCAGCCGAGATGTTTTCTGGCTTGCCTGAGCCCGCTTTCGACGCCGTAAAGCGCAAGCATCGCATCGTAGTGGTCGATCACATAGCCGGCGATATCCTCGGCGCTGCGAGGAATGCCTTGCGCGGCGCTGCCGCCTGCCGCCTGGGCGATTTCGGCGGCAGCCCATGGCGCGCCATAGCTGGCGCGGCCGACCATCACCGCATCGGCTCCCGATTGTTCCAGCACCAAAGCGGCATCCGCCGCGCTGGTCACGTCGCCATTGGCGACCACCGGTATCGAAACCGCCTGTTTGACCCGCGCGATGGCGCGCCAGTCGGCCTTGCCCTGGTAGAACTGGCAGCGCGTGCGGCCATGCACCGTCACCATCTTCACGCCGGCCTGTTCGGCGCGCCGCGCCAGCAGCGGCGCGTTGAGCGCGCCTTCGTCCCAGCCGAGCCGCATCTTCACCGTCACCGGCACGTCGACGGCGCCAATCACCGCCTCGATGAGCGACAGCGCATGGTCCGGCTCGCGCATCAAGGCGGAGCCGGCATAACCGCCGGTCACCTTCTTCGCCGGGCAGCCCATGTTGATGTCGATGATGTCGGCGCCCTCGCCTGCCGCGATGCGCGCCGCTTCAGCCATGTGATCGGCCTGGCGTCCTGCAAGCTGCACCATGTGGACCGGAATGTCGGGCCGCCGGATGCGGCGCTCGGATTCCAGCCGGCCCTTGGCGAGTTCACCGCTCGCCACCATTTCCGACACGACGAGCCCGGCGCCATGCCTATGCGCACGCATCCGGAACGGCTCGTCGGTGATGCCCGACATCGGAGCCAGAAACACCCGGTTGCGGATTTCGACCGCGCCGAGGTCGAGCGGCAGGCCGAGTTGGGAAAAAGAGGTCATGCACAAAAACCGGGCACTTTCGTCTGCTGCTCATTGCCTAGACAGTTTTGCGCGTTTGTGCAACTGCGAAGGCGCTCAACTTTCGTCAAACCCCCGCTTTGCACTGGCGTTTGCCCTGACCCGCCGCTATGCGTCTCGCCATGGGCGAAACCAAGCAATCCAGCCATTCAGCCGCCAAGGTCGCCGTGGTCATCGTCGCGGCGGGCCGCGGCGAGCGCGCCGGACAGTCCGCCGAAGGCCCCAAGCAATACCGAAGGATCGGCGGCCGAGCCGTGCTTTACCGCACCATCGAGGCCTTTTCCAGCCATCCGTCGATCGGAACCATCGTCGTGGCAATCCATCCCGACGACACGGATCTGTTCGCTGCGATGGGCGAATTCACCCGCGATTTCATTGTCGTGCCCGGCGGGTCGACGCGCCAGGAATCGACGCGGCTTGCCTTGAGCGCGCTTGCCGGCGAAGCGCCCGGCGTCGTGTTGATCCATGACGGCGTGCGGCCTTTCGTCGACGCGGCGTTGATCTACAGGGTGATCGCCGCGATCGATGCCGGCCACGGCGCCCTGCCCGCTCTGCCGGTCTCAGATACGCTGAAGCGCGGTGCTGCCGACGGCACCATCGTCGAAACGGTGCCCCGCGCCGGCCTGCACACCGCCCAGACGCCGCAGGGCTTTCCGTTCGGCCCGATCATGGCCGCGCACGACGCGGCAGCCGCTGCCGGACGCGACGACTTTACCGACGACGCCGCGATCGCCGAATGGAATGGGCTGCCGGTGCGGCTCGTATTGGGCTCGCCGGACAACATGAAACTGACCTGGGCGAAGGATATCGCGATGGCCAACGAGCGGCTTTCCCAACGAAGCGCGTTCCCCGACGTCCGCACCGGCAACGGCTACGATGTGCATTCCTTCGAGCCCGGAGACCATGTCACGCTTTGCGGCGTCGCCATCCCGCACACCAAGAAGCTCAACGGCCATTCGGATGCCGATGTCGGCCTGCATGCGCTGACCGACGCGCTGCTCGCCACCTGCGGCGCCGGCGACATCGGCACGCATTTCCCGCCATCCGATCCGCAATGGAAGGGTGCGGCCTCGCATATCTTCGTGGAACACGCAGCGGGCATCGTGCGTTCGGCTGGCGGCCGTATCGCCAATGCCGACGTCACGCTGATCTGCGAGGCGCCGCGCGTCGGCCCGCATCGTGAAGCCATGACGGAGGCGCTGTCGAAAATGCTCCGAATTGCCAGGGAACGCATATCCATCAAGGCGACCACCAATGAAAAGCTCGGCTTCATCGGCCGCGAGGAAGGCATCGCGGCGATCGCTACGGCAAGTGTCGTCTACCCCGGAGATGTGCCCGAATGAGTGACCTTGGAGAACTGGCTGATCGTTTCCTCAAGGCGTGCGCTGCCCGCAAGATCCTTTCTGCGACGGCGGAATCCTGCACCGGCGGCATGATCATCTCCATACTCACCGACATCCCGGGTTCGTCGTCGATGGTCGATCGCGGTTTCGTCACCTATTCCAACGACGCCAAGATCGAGATGCTCGGGGTCTCCCCGGTCACCCTCGACGCGCATGGCGCGGTGTCGCGCGAAACCGCGCTGGAAATGGCGTCCGGCGCGCTGGCCCGCTCGCATGCCGGCATCGCGCTCTCGGTCACAGGCATTGCCGGCCCTGATGGCGGCTCGGCGGAAAAACCGGTCGGGCTGGTCTGGTTCGGGCTGGCGATGACCGGCCTTCAGCCGATCGCCGAACGTCGTCAGTTCGACAACAAGGGCCGCGATTTTATCCGCCGCGAGACGGTGCGGACGGCGCTGGAGATGGGGCTGAAGGCGCTCGCCGGCTAGTCTTCCGCGGCGTTTTAGAACTGGCGGCAATCTTCTTGATCGGATCGGCAAATGCACCGAATAGCTTCAGGCGGACTTCATTCAACCTATAGCCTTGGTGATCTGCGCATCACTTCGTTGCGCGATGGTTATGTCGACATGCCACTCAGGCGGCTCCGTCAACCCGGCAACAAACCATTTGGCGATGAGTTAAAAGATCAAATTCCGCTATTCGACGGACAACTCAGGCTTTCGGTCAATGCATTCGCAATTGACGATGGAAGCGCGATAACCTTGATCGATACTGGTGCGTCAAATGCTTGGCATCCCACCATGGGCCGCCTTCCCGAGGCGCTGGTTGAAGCTGGCATCGAGGCCGAAAGAGTCCGCACCGTCATGTTCACCCA
The DNA here is from genome assembly GCF_025753855.1 of Mesorhizobium sp. ZC-5. GTDB lineage: Bacteria > Pseudomonadota > Alphaproteobacteria > Rhizobiales > Rhizobiaceae > Neomesorhizobium. The sequence goes on along the minus strand of NZ_JAOWPT010000005.1, from coordinate 306,998 downwards.
TACTCATCTCGACCATATCCATGGTCTTGTGCTTGCTGACGGTCGAGAGGCTTTTCCCCGGATGACGCGTTTGCTGGTTCCTGAGCAAGAACTTGACCTCTTTCGTGCCGTGGCGCGGCTCGAACGCTTTCACGGCAAGGCGGAATCATTCGAAGCCGGAGAACGTCTCGAGACACATGTTGAAGCTATTGGCGCTCATGGCCATGAAGTGGGTCACAGCTGCTTTCGCGTTTCGAGCAGCGGCGAACGCCTCTTGGTTTGGGGAGACACCGTTCACGTTCCATCGCTTCAGTTCTACCGACCGGAACTGACCTGGGAGTTCGATGAGGATCAGGACCAGGCGCGCGAAAGCCGATTGCGGTTGCTGGCACTCGCATCGGACGACGATTATTTCATCGCGGGCGCACACCTGGACTCGCCCGGCGTTGGTCGCGTCGCCCGGTCGAACGGAAGCTTTCGATTTGAGCCGCTATAGCTACGTCTCGAGATTGAGGCGATGAAGGCGCCAACCCGTTTCAGCATAGCCGCCGCTCATCCGGCTTGGCCGATACTGGGACTGCCATACACCACATCCGCCCTCTTCTCGAACGCGTTGGTGAACATGCGGAAGGCGCGGTCGAACATCGCACCCATCATGGCGCCCAGAATGCGGCTCTTGAACTCGTAGTCGATGAAGAAGTGGATATCGGTGCCGCCGTCGGCGGCCGCATCGAACCGCCATATATTGCTCAGGTAGCGGAAGGGACCGTCGAGATATTTGACGTCGATGGCGTTCTCGTCGGGTTTCAGGTGCACCTGGCTGGTGAACGTCTCGCGGATCGCCTTGTAGCCCACCGTCATGTCCGCGACGAGCACGGTGCGGCCGTCGCGCTCCTTGCGGGAACGCACCGACAGGCCTTCGCAAAGCGGCAGGAACTGCGGGTATTTCTCCACGTCGGCGACCAGCGCGAACATCTCGTGCGGCGGATGGCTGACGTGTTTGACGGTCTCGAACTGCGGCATGATCAGTCCGTATCACGCCTTTCGAGAAGAGCAAGCAGGGCGTCTGCGTCGCCGCGCGAATCGAGAACGAAAACCGGTACATCGGGACCGTACTTCGCCAACCCATCGATGATGTCCCGCGCCTGCTTCTTCTCGAAGTTCCAGATGTAGCGCAGGAATTCGAGGTCGATCTTTTCCGGGCACCCTTCCGTCATCTCGGGACGCGAGCGCCCGGCATAACGTATCCACCGCAAAACGACCCGTGTGAGGCAAAGTAGGCGTGGCAAGCGAATCCAGATAAGAGCCTCGGCACGCGGCAAACGCAAATCGAGCGTGGCATGGCCGGTCCCGTCCATGATCCACCGGTCTTCCTGGACGGCGTCGGCGACCATCGATCGGATTTGTGAGCGCTCGCGCAGCTTCCAACCGGGAAGCCAGAAGAAGGCTCGGTCCATCGAAATGTAAGGCAGGTTCAATTTGGGCGACAACGCCTGCGCCAGGGTGGATTTGCCGCCACCCGAGCAACCGATGACGAGCACCCTGTTCGCCGACGACAGCCGTTCGGCGCAGGCTGTCAAACTGTTCAGGCGATCCGCGAAAGCTGCTTCTCCCGCGCCGCGCGCAGCCGGGCAAAATCCTCGCCGGCGTGATGCGAGGAACGCGTCAGCGGGCTCGAGGCGACAAGCAGGAAACCCTTGGTCCTGCCGATCGTCTCGTAGGATTTGAATTCCTCCGGCGTGACGAATTTCTTCACCGGATGGTGCTTTTTCGACGGCTGCAGATATTGGCCGATCGTCATGAAGTCGACATTGGCCGAACGCAGGTCGTCCATCAGCTGCAGGATCTCGTTCCGTTCCTCGCCAAGGCCGACCATGATGCCCGACTTGGTGAAGATCGACGGGTCGAGCTCCTTCACCCGCTGCAGGAGCCGGATCGAATGGAAATAGCGGGCACCCGGACGCACGGTCAGGTAGTTCGACGGCACCGTCTCCAGATTGTGGTTGAAGACGTCGGGCTTTGCCGCAACGACAATCTCCAGCGCGCCGTCCTTGCGCAGGAAGTCCGGCGTCAGGATCTCGATCGTGGTGGTCGGATTGTGCCTGCGGATCGCGTGGATCACGTCGGCGAAATGCTGCGCGCCGCCATCGGCGAGATCGTCGCGGTCGACCGAGGTGATGACGACGTGGCTGAGCCCCATCTTGGCCACCGCCTTGCCGACGCTCTCCGGCTCGTTCGGGTCGAGCGTGGTCGGGATGCCGGTGGCGACGTTGCAGAAGGCGCAGGCGCGCGTGCAGATCTCGCCCATGATCATGAAGGTGGCGTGCTTCTTCTCCCAGCACTCGCCGATGTTGGGGCAGCCGGCCTCCTCGCACACCGTAACCAGCTTGTGCGACTTCACGATCTCGCGCGTTTCGGCATAGCCCTTGGAAACCGGCGCCCTGACGCGGATCCAGTCGGGCTTGCGCAGCACTTCCTGGTCCGGCCGGTGGGCCTTTTCCGGGTGCCGCAGCCGCGGCGGATTGGCGATCGTGTCGAGCAGCGTTACCATCTTGGTCTCAATTCACTCCGCTCGCCTTGGCGCGCCCGAAAATCCACAGGATCGCGATGGCGCCGACGGCGGCAACAATCAGGTTTCCGAGGAAACCCTGGTAGTTGAAGTCCAACAGGCCGGCCAGCGTGCCGCCGACAAAGGAACCGGCGATGCCGACGAGGATGTTGGTGAACAGGCCGTGGTCACGGTTCATCGCCTTCTCGGCAATGTAGCCGGCCAGGAATCCGATCAGCAGCATGCCGAAAAAGCCGATGCCGGGCATGCCCATGATACCGACGCTCTGTTCCATCGTCCGTCTCCTCGCTCAGCCGCCCACGCCACGCATATAAGTCAGAATCGGCGCGTAAAACAGTCCCGCGCCGGCGCGCCTGTCATGCGTTCAGCGCACGGCCGTAGGCGTCGAGCACGCTTTCCTTCATCGTCTCCGACAGCGTCGGATGCGGGAAGATCGTGTGCATAAGCTCTTCCTCGGTGGTCTCGAGGTTCATCGCCACGACAAAACCCTGGATCAGCTCGGTGACTTCCGCGCCGACCAGATGCGCGCCGAGCAACTGTCCGGTCTTCTTGTCGAAGATCGTCTTCACCATGCCCTGGTCTTCGCCGAGTGCGATCGCCTTGCCGTTGGCGACGTACGGGAAGCGGCCGACACGGATGTCCTTGCCCTCGGCCTTCGCCTTGGCTTCCGTCAGCCCGACCGAAGCAACCTGCGGGTTGCAATAGGTGCAGCCGGGGATCTTCAGCTTGTCCATCGGGTGCACATTGGGCAGGCCGGCAATCTTCTCGACGCAGATCACCGCCTCGTGCTCGGCCTTGTGCGCCAGCATCGGCGGCCCGGCGACATCGCCGATGGCATAGATGCCAGGCACATTGGTCTTGCCGTAGCCGTCGATGACGATAGTGCCGCGGTCGGTTTTCACGCCGAGTTCTTCGAGCCCGATATTCTCGACATTACCCTGCACGCCGACCGCCGAGATCAGCCGGTCGGCGGTGATTTTCTCCACCTTGCCGTCCTTCATCTCGACATGCGCGGTGATCGAATTTGCCGCCTTCTCGACCTTGGTCACCTTGGCGTCGAGGATGATCTTCATCCCCTGCTTCTCGAACTGCTTTTTCGCGAAGGCCGAAATTTCGGCGTCTTCCACCGGCATCACCTGCGGCAGCAGTTCCACCACCGTCACCTCGACGCCCATGATGCGGTAGAACGAGGCGAACTCGATGCCGATGGCGCCCGAACCCATGACCAGCAGCGATTTCGGCATTTCCGGCGGCACCATCGCCTCAAAATAGGTCCAGATCAGCTTGCCGTCCGGCTCGATACCCGGCAGCGCGCGCGGCCGCGCGCCGGTGGCCACGATGATGTGCTTGGCCGTGTAGGTGCCCTCGCCCTTGGTGTTCTTGGGCAGTGGTGCCTGCGGCAGCATCGGCTTCTTCGCCGTCTTCGCCACGACGATCTCGGCCGGCTTGTCGCCCGAGGCTGCCTTGGTCAGCTTCGCCTCGCCCCAGATCACGTCGACCTTGTTCTTCTTCATCAGGAAGCCGACGCCGCCGTTCATGCGCTCGGCGATGCCGCGCGAACGCGCCACCACCGCCTTGATGTCCGGCGCGACGGTGCCTTCGATCTTGAGCCCATAATTCTTGGCGTGGGTGGCAAGATGCATCACTTCCGCCGAACGCAGCAGCGCCTTGGTCGGAATGCAGCCCCAATTGGAGCAGATGCCGGCCAGGTGCTCGCGCTCGACGATCGCCGTCTTCAACCCAAGCTGCGCTGCCCGTATCGCCGCGATGTAGCCGCCGGGGCCCGAACCGATGATGATGACGTCGTAGTTTTCGGCCACAGAACTCTCCTTGAAATCAAAGTTCCAGCATCACGCGTGCCAGCGGCACCAGCGCGGTGCCGATCTTGCGCGTGTTTTCCGCGTCCAAGTGGACGCCGTCGAGCGGCGTCGTTTCGGCAACCGAGCCGGCGTCGAAGAAACCGCATCCCAATTCGTCGGCAAGCTGGCTGTACAGGCCGGCCAGGTGCCGGGACGCTTCGTCACCGCCGGCGAACATGCTGGCGAATTCCGCGTTCTCGGTGCGGCTGACTGGCGGCGGCGAGACCAGCAGCACCTGCGGCGCCTCTGCCTCCAGCGGGTAAGGGTGGTTGCGCACGATGTTGACCAGCCGGCCCATGCCTTGCTTGGCGGCGAGCGGGTTACCGTGGATCCACGGCTTCATGTCGTTGGAGCCGAGCATGATGATGACAAGGTCGAGCGGCGAATGCATGCCGAGCAGCGTCGGCAGGATACGCGTGCCGTTGCGGTCCTCGGTCGCCAGGTCGTCATTGAAGGCTGTGGTGCGGCCGTTCAGCCCCTCGGCGATCACCTGGACGCCCGAGCCCAATCCGGACGCCAGCACGCTCGGCCAGCGGTCGGCCAGCGCATGCCGGCTGGGGCCGACGGCGTGATAGCCCCAGGTCAGTGAATCGCCATAGCAGAGGATGGTTTTCATGAAGCGGTGATCCCGAGACGAAGCGGCCCGCCTAGGCCTTGCGCAGTCCAAGCGCCAGAAGCAGGAAGAGCACGCCGTTGGACAGCAGTTCCACGGCCAGCAGGATGCCGAGCACCGACACGGCCGCGTACGGGAAATTGCTGAGGATCATGACGCCGAGCGCCAGCGAGACGATGCCCGAGGCGAGCACCCAGCCCCATCCGGAAATCGGCCGCAGCGAGAAGGCATAGAGGAGCTTTACCACGCCAGTGACCAGGAACAGCACCGCGACCAGCAGCGTCAGCGAGACCATGCCGGCCAGCGGATTGAAGATCAGCGACAGGCCGACGACGAGGGTGAGGATGCCGAACAGCAGCCCCCACAGGAAACCCGGCCAGCCTGTCACCCGGAACGACTGCAGGATCTGAACCGCGCCGAGCAGGGCAAATACCCAGCCGGCCATGACGGTCGCCGCCAGCGTGGCGGCAAGCGGGTTGAAGAGAGCGAGCACCCCGCCGATCAGCGAAATGACCGCAAGGATCGCCATCCATACCCAGGACGTGCGCAACTTTTCGTTATGTACCGCCGTCGCCATCGTCGTGACCTCCGTTTTGACGAACAGACTTCTTAAACCAGCATTCCCATCGGGTTCTCGATGTAGCGCTTGAAGGCGACCAGCAGTTCGGCCCCGAGGGCGCCGTCCACGGCGCGGTGGTCAGTCGACAGCGTCACCGACATGACGGTGGCTATCTTGATCTCGCCGTTCTTCACCACCGCCCGCTCTTCGCCGGCACCGACCGCCAGGATCGTCGCATGCGGCGGGTTGATGACGGCGGAAAAATCCTTGATGCCGAACATGCCGAGGTTGGACACCGCTGTGGTGCCGCCCTGGTATTCCTCCGGCTTCAGCTTGCGGTTGCGGGCGCGGCTGGCCAGATCCTTCATCTCGTTGGAGATCGCCGACAGCGTCTTCTGGTCCGCTTTGCGAATGATCGGCGTGATCAGCCCGCCGGGGATCGACACGGCGACGCCGACATCGGCGTGCTTGTGCTTCACCATCGCGCTGTCGGTCCAGGAGGCGTTGGCGTCCGGCACCGCCATCAGCGCCATCGCCATCGCCTTGATGACCATGTCGTTGACGGACAGCTTGTAGGCCGGCACGTCGCCCTTGTCGGTCTTCTTCGTCGGCGCCGCCGAATTCAGCTGCGTCCGCAGCGCCAGCAGCGCGTCGAGCTCACAGTCGAGCGTGAGATAAAAATGCGGGATGGTGCTCTTTGCCTCGACCAGCCGCCGCGCGATGGTCTTGCGCATATTGTCGTGCGGAACCAGCTCGTAGGAACCTTCCTCGAACAGCTTCAGCACTTGCTCGTCCGACATCGGTTTCGCGGCCGGCGCTGTCGCAGGTGCTCCAGTTGCGGGAGCCACCTTCGCTTCGGGTGCAGCCTTGGCGCCACCACCGGCGATCGCCGCCTCGACATCGGCCTTGACCACGCGGCCGTGCGGGCCGGTGCCTGTCACCGCCGCGACATCCACGCCGGCATCCTTGGCGATGCGCCGCGCCAGCGGCGAGGCGAAGGTGCGTTCTCCGGATTGGCTGATCTCCCCACCTGTGGGGGAGATGGCCGGCAGGCCAGAGGGGGGCAACGTAGAACCCTGCCCTTCCGTGGATTTGCCGTTGCCCTTCTGTGGAGAGGTTTGCGGGACAGCGCCCCCCTCTGTCGGCTTCGCCGACATCTCCCCCACAGGTGGGGAGATTGGAGCTTCTTTCTGAGTTGCCTCCGCCTTCGCAGGCGCCGCATCGCCACCGGCCTTCGCCGCGGCACTTGCATCCTCGCCCTCGCCTGCCAGCACGGCGATCAGCGCGTTGACCTTGACGCCCTCGGTGCCGGCCGGCACGACGATCTTCGCCACCGTTCCCTCGTCGACAGCTTCGACTTCCATCGTCGCCTTGTCGGTCTCGATCTCGGCGATCACGTCGCCCGGCGCAACCTTGTCACCCTCTTTGACCAGCCACTTGGCGAGATTGCCCTCCTCCATCGTGGGCGAGAGAGCCGGCATGGTGATGTTGATGGGCATGGCTATCTATCTCCGGCGTAGAGGGCTTGCGGGTCTTCGTTGAAGCCGAGCGGCTTGTCCAAGGGCCAAAGGTCGGCGAGCGAGAAGGAAATGGCATCGAAAGGCGGTGCGCTCACTTGGTCATCCGAGCTCCACGCGCCGACCTTGGCCCATCGTCCCTCAACCAGTTCAAAGGCTTCGAGTATCTGCAGGCGCGGATCGATCAGCCAGAAATAGGGCAAGCCCTCCTCCGCGTAGATGCGCATTTTCACGGTGCGATCTCGGATTTCCGTCGAAGCAGAGAGAATTTCACAAACCCAATCCGGGGCAATTTCGAAATAATTTGTCTCAGGGTAAGCGGAGAGGCGTTCACGCCGCCAGCCCGCGATATCCGGCACGAGAATATGCGTCCCGAGTTTCAGTTCTGGTTCGACAAAGAATACCCAGCCCCCCGGCCCACCTCCACCCCATTGGAACGGGTCGGTAAGTTTCGCCGAAATGGCGTTCGCCGCGCCCGAATGGCGTGGCGATGGCCGCGGGTGTGTCCTCAAGACGCCGTCGATGATCTCCGCCACCAGATGCGGCGGCACAGCCTCCAAATCGGCATAGGTCACAGGCTTATTTACCGTTTCGGCCATTGCAGTCGCTCGTCCTGTTGGAGCGTTTGGTCCGATGCAGCACAATTGTCGCCGCTACCGGGCATGCGTCAATCTCCTCAGCGATACGTCACCGCCTTCACCGCCTCGACCACCTCGCCGACATTCGGCAGCGCCAGTTTTTCGAGGTTGGCGGCATAAGGCATCGGCACGTCCTTGCCGGCGATGGTGATCACAGGGGCGTCGAGGAAGTCGAAGGCGCGCTGCGACACCTGGTTGGCGATGAAGTCGCCGACCGAGGATTGCGGATAGCCTTCCTCCACCACCACCAGCCGGTTGGTCTTCTTGACGGAAGCGATCACCGTATCGAGGTCCATCGGCCGGATCGTGCGCAAATCGATGATCTCGGCGTCGATGCCGAGCCCCGCGAGTTCGGCTTCCGCCTTGACCACATAGGTCATGCCGATACCCCAGGAGACGATGGTGACGTCCTTGCCCTTTTTGTGGATGCGCGCCTTGCCGATCGGCAGCACGAAATCGTCGAGCTTCGGCACATCGAAGGAGTGGCCGTAGAGGATCTCGTTCTCGAGGAAGATCACCGGGTTGGGGTCGCGGATCGCCGCCTTGAGCAGGCCCTTGGCGTCGGCCGCGGTATAAGGCTGCACGACCTTGAGACCCGGAATGTGGCTGTACCAGGCGGCATAGTCCTGGCTATGCTGGGCGGCGACGCGGGCTGCCGCACCGTTCGGCCCGCGGAAGACGATCGGCGCCCCCATCTGGCCGCCCGACATGTAGAGCGTCTTGGCCGCCGAATTGATGATCTGGTCGATCGCCTGCATGGCGAAGTTGAAGGTCATGAACTCGACGATCGGGCGCAGGCCGGCCATCGCCGCGCCGACGCCGACGCCGGCAAAGCCATGCTCGGTGATCGGCGTATCGACGACGCGCCGCGCACCGAATTCCTGCAACAGTCCTTGCGTGATCTTGTAGGCGCCCTGATATTCGGCGACCTCCTCACCCATGACGAAGACGTTTTCGTCGCGGCGCATTTCTTCGGCCATGGCGTCGCGCAATGCTTCGCGCACCGTGGTCGAAACCATCTCGGTGCCGGCCGGGATATCCGGATCGGCTGCGATTTCGGCCTTCGGCGCGGCAGCGACCGGTGCTGCGGCAGGCTTGTCGGCCGGCTTTTCCTCCGCCTTCGGCGCTTCGGCCTTCGGAGCGTCCGAACCGAATTTTGCCGGAGGCTCTTCGCCGATGCCTTCGCCGGCCTTGTCCACGTCTTCACCGTCAACCGCCAGCACGGCGATCGGCGTGTTGACCTTCACGCCTTCGGTGCCGGCGGCGATCAGTATCTTGGCCAGAATGCCTTCGTCGACGGCTTCGACTTCCATCGTCGCCTTGTCGGTCTCGATCTCGGCGATCACGTCACCGGCAACGATCTTGTCGCCTTCGTTCTTCAGCCATTTGGAAACGTTGCCTTCCTCCATCGTCGGGGAAAGCGCGGGCATCAGGATTTCGATCGGCATGTTGTTCGCGCCTCCCCTTAGAGTACGATGTCGGTCCAGAGCTCGGAAACATCCGGCTCGGGATCGGTCTGCGCGAATTCGGCGGCGTCGGCGACGATATCGCGAACCTCCTTGTCGATCGCCTTCAAATCATCTTCGCTCGCCCACTTCTTGTCGAGCACGCGCGCCTTCACCTGCTCGATCGGGTCGTGCTCGGAGCGCATCTTCTGCACTTCTTCCTTGCTGCGGTATTTCGCCGGGTCCGACATCGAATGGCCGCGATAGCGGTAGGTCTGCATCTCCAGGATGATCGGACCGTTGCCCGAACGGCACCAGTCGGTCGCCAGGTCGGAGGCCGACTTCACGGCGCGCACGTCCATGCCATCGACCTGGATGCCGGGGATCTTGAAGGAGGCGCCACGGTGCGAGAAATCGGTCTCGGCCGACGACCGCGTCACCGACGTGCCCATGGCGTAGCGGTTGTTCTCGATGATGTAGATGACCGGCAGCTTCCACAGCGAGGCCATGTTGAAGCTTTCGTAGACCTGGCCCTGGTTGGCGGCGCCGTCGCCGAAATAGGTCAGCGAGACATTCTTGTTCTCGCGGTAGCGGTTGGCGAAGGCCAGCCCGGTGCCGAGCGACACCTGGGCGCCGACGATGCCGTGGCCGCCATAAAAGTTCTTCTCCTTGGAGAACATGTGCATGGAGCCGCCCTTGCCCTTGGAGTAGCCCCCCCGGCGTCCGGTCAGCTCGGCCATCACGCCGCGCGGCGTCATCTCCATGGCCAGCATGTGGCCGTGGTCGCGGTAGGCGGTGATCATCTGATCGCCTTCGATCAGCGCCATTTTCATGCCGGTGACGACAGCTTCCTGGCCAATATAGAGGTGGCAGAAGCCGCCGATGAATCCCATGCCGTAGAGCTGGCCGGCCTTTTCCTCGAAACGCCGGATCAGCAGCATGTCGCGATACGCCGCGAGTTCCTGTTCCTTGGTGAAGTCGGCCGGTTTCGGCGCAACGAGGCCACCCTGGCCCTTGGCGTCCGCTTTCGATTTCGCGGACGTCTTCTTTGCGGCAGTCGCCATCAATCACTCCCTGGTGGCTGTCTCTTTTCGGACATTCGGGAGGCGTGCGGCCGTGCCGTCACCTCCCCGGCTGATCGAAAAGCTAGCATGCAAAATGAGTGAGAGCCATGCGGAAAAATGCATGGCTGGCATGCAGCTAAACCGTTCTATTTACAGGAAATAGTTATGATTAACTGGATTTTGATTAATTCGACAGCGGGCGATCACGCATGATGGTGATCTCGTCCGAATGCGAAAAGTTCAGCGCCCTGCGCGCCTGTTCGTCCAGCATGTCCTTTTCCAGCGTGCCATCATGCAGCAGCTGCACGCGGTGCTCGAGTTCGACACGCTCGCCCTTCACCTTGTCGAGCTGGGTCTGCAATTCGGCCATGCGCGCCTCGAATCGGTACTTGGAATAGATGCCGAATTCGCCGTGGTAGGCATGGAAGCCGAAATAGGCGAGAAACGCCGCCGAAATGACCGGAACGATCAGTCGGCCGGTGTTTCTGCGTCGGTGCTGGCGTGTCCACATGGTGCGCAAACCTTTCGCGCTCTATGTCGCCCGATTGTGCTTAATGGACGGTTACGGCTGCCTGTCGCGGCCGACAAAATTGCGCGCACGCGGTATTGCGGTCGATCATCGACCTGCCTGCGGCGTAGTCTAGAACAGCCGCTGCCGCGCCCGCGACAGCTCGAAGCCAGCGCCGCGTTCGTTGATGCAGGTGACGCCGGTTCGCTCCGAACTGCAGGTGATGCCGCCACGCCGGACGCTCTCGCCGTACGGCAACGCCTCATAGTCGCCGGCAATGGTGTCGCCCACGCACAGCCGTTCGCCGCGCCGCGACGAAGCGTCGAGGCCGAAATCGCTGCCCCAGTCCAGTTCGCAGTCCGGCGGTCGCGCAGGTCGTGGATTTGCCGTCTCGCCGACCATGCAGCGAACCGAGGAATCATCGAAGAACAGGCACTGGATGTTGCCGGTCGGCGAGCGGAAGCCTTCCATATCCTGCGCCGACGCGAGGGGCGACTGGAACAGGAGCGAGGCGGCGACCGCAAAACCCCTGCAGAGCTGCTTTGCCAGTCTGTTCCCCGCAACTCCACCCATAATTCAGGTCTTCAGTACGGATTTGCCGGCGTACTGCGCCTGCTTGCCGAGTTCTTCCTCGATGCGGATCAGCTGGTTGTATTTTGCCGTGCGGTCGGAGCGCGACAGCGAGCCGGTCTTGATCTGTCCGCAGTTGGTGGCGACGGCCAGGTCGGAAATGGTCGAGTCTTCCGTCTCGCCCGAGCGATGCGACATCACCGCCGTATAGGCTGCCTTGTGAGCAGTCCCGACGGCGTCCAGCGTCTCGGTCAGCGTGCCGATCTGGTTGACCTTGACCAGGATCGAGTTGGCGACGCCCATCTTGATGCCGTCCTTGAGACGTGCGGTGTTGGTGACGAACAGGTCGTCGCCGACGAGCTGGGTTTTCGTGCCGATCAGGTCGGTAAGGTACTTCCAGCCTTCCCAGTCGTCCTCCGCCATGCCGTCCTCGATCGAGATGATCGGATAGTCGGCGGCGAGCTTGGCGAGATACTTTGCCTGAGCCTTGGGATCGCGGCTCTTCTTCTCGCCCTCGTAGACATAAGCGCCGTCCTTGAAGAACTCGGTCGCGGCACAGTCGAGAGCGATGGCGACGTCCTCACCCGGCTTGTAGCCGGCCTTCTCGATCGAGGCCATGACGAAGTCGAGCGCCGACGGTGCGTTCTTGAGGTTCGGCGCAAAACCGCCCTCGTCACCGACATTGGTGTTGTGGCCGGCGTCCTTCAGGCCCTTCCTCAGCGTGTGGAAGATCTCCGAGCCCCAGCGCACCGCTTCGCGCAGGCTCGGTGCGCCGATCGGCATGATCATGAATTCCTGAAAATCGATCGGGTTGTCGGCATGCGCGCCGCCATTGACGATGTTCATCATCGGCACCGGCAGCACATGCGCGGCGGCCCCACCGACATAGCGGTAGAGCGGCAGGCCGGCTGCTTCCGACGCTGCCTTGGCGACCGCCAGCGAAACGCCCAGGATGGCGTTGGCGCCGAGGCGGCTCTTGTTCGCCGTGCCGTCGAGTTCGATCATCGTCTGGTCGATGTGGATCTGGTTCTCGGCCTCCATGCCGCCGATCGCCTCGAACAGCTCGCCGTTGACCGCCTCGACCGCCTTCTCGACGCCCTTGCCGAGATAGCGCGGACCGCCGTCGCGCAGTTCCATCGCCTCATGCGCGCCGGTCGAAGCGCCGGAAGGCACCGCCGCGCGGCCCATCGAGCCGTCCTCCAGCACCACGTCCACTTCCACGGTCGGGTTGCCGCGGCTGTCGAGAATTTCGCGGCCGACGATATCGATGATTGCGGTCATGTTGGGAAAGCCTCTCGGATTGGAGCGTTTGCAAGAGCCGCGCCCGTCTTAGCCAATGCCGGGCAAAAGGCAATGCGGCGGCTTTGAAAAATTCCGCAGCGTCCGGGATGTGTCGATATTCAGGTCAGGCCGAGCCGAAAATTGCAGATTTCGAGAACCGGAGCGCAGCGTACATTCGGGTACGTGAGCACCGGAAGCGCAGAAAGCCGCCATTCGCAGGCCGGCATCACCTGAATAACGGCACATCCTAGGCGGCGGGCTTCACCGTCGCTTGGAACTTCGACATCAGGTACGGTCCGGAAAGCACTGGCTCGTATCTCGGCGTTTCACCAGGCGCCAGGCAGGTATCGAGGCAGGCGATCTCGGCATGCCAGTTGGGCTGGTGGAAGAAAGCCAGCGACTGGCGGCGCGCCGCACTCCCGTCGGCATTGACGACGCGGTGCAGCGTCGACACCCAGCGGTCGTTGGTCCAGCGCGCCATCAGGTCGCCGATGTTGATGACGAACGCGCCCGGTACCGGCGGCACCTCGCGCCACTCCCCCTCCGGCGTGAAGATTTCCAGCCCGCGCGACCCTTCCTGCGGCAACAGGATGGTCAGGCTGCCGTAGTCGGTATGCGCTCCAGCCCGCAGTTGCCCCGGCTTAGGTGGCACTGACATTTCGGGATAGTTGAGCGCCCTGAGCGCGCTGACCGGCGCGTCGATCGATTTCTGGAAAAAATCCTCCGGCAGATCGAGCGCCACCGCGAACACCCGCATGATGCGCGCCGCCAGATCCTCCATCGCCGCATAATAGGCCTTCCAGGCCTCGACGAACCCATCGGGCTCAACCGGCCAGATCGTCTCGGCGTAGCAGAACGCCAGCGCTTCCGGATCGATCAGCCCGTCCGGCACTTTCAACGGCCCGCCATTAAAACTCTCCTTGAGGTCGGGCGGCGTGTCGACGCCCTTCGATTTCGCCAGCGCCTCGGTGCCGCTGCCGAGATAGCCGTAGGGATAGCCGGGATAAGGCGCCCGCACGCCGTCCTTGGTCTCCTGCGGCAGGTCGAAGAAATCATGCGCTGCGTTCCAGACGCCGTCGATCGTCTCCCGCGGCACCGAATGGCCGCTGATCGCCAGAAAGCCCGTGGCGCGGCAGATTTCATCGACCTCGCTCCCCAGCTTGCGGCGCTCCTCGGGCGCTGCCTTTTCAAAACGCGACAGATCGAACACGGAAAAAGCGGCGGCGGACATCCTGACACTCCGATGAGGGCCGCAGTCTACGTCAGGCTTTCGGGCCGTCGACAGCAAAAGATTCACGTTATCGACAGCCCTTGTCATCATTTGTCATCAACCGCCGGGCCGACGCCAAGATGGTTTTGCGTTATGATTCGCCGCGCTTGGGGTGGAACTTTGAGGGAGTTTCGCCGTGTCTCAATTTGCCGCCATCGTCAGCCTGTTCTTCATCGCCGCGGCGTTCCTGACGTCCTGCAACAATCCGCAACCGACACAAGGCTCCATCGACCTGTCCGTCATCCAGGAGCGCGAGTAGAGTATCCGCCGCAACGAAAAACGGCCCCTCTCGGGGCCGCTTTCATGTCGGTCGATCACCAGTAGGGATCGACCTGGTAGTAGGCATAGGATGCATCCCGCGCCTTCTGGCCGTCATTGCCGGCCAGTTCGTTGATCGAATAGGCGGGCGCTGCCTTAAGCTGCTCCTTGGTGAACGGCACGACATAGCCACCCTTGTTGGGCTCGTAGTCGAGCGCAGACCACGGAATGGCGTGGAACTTCTCGCCGATGCCGAGGAAGCCGCCGAAGCCGATCACCGCGAACATGATGCCGTTGGAGGTCTTCTCCAGCATCACGTCCTCGATGGTTCCGATATGGTCGCCGGCGGCGTTGTAGACTTCGGTGCCGATGACGCGCGAAGCGGCAATGGCGTCTGTATGTCCGGTATGGGTCGTCTTCATATCTGATCTCCTCATTTGTCGTGGCGATGCAGGGACAATGAGGAGGCGCGACGAAGGTTCCGGGAAAAGACGGCCCGATCCGGTTCCCGAAAAAAAATCAATCCGCCAGAATAAACGTCACCTTCATGTTGACCCGGTAGGCGGCGATCTTGCCGTCCTCGACGACGATCTTCTGGTCCTGGATCCAGGCGCCCTCGACGTTCTTCAGCGTCTTCGATGCGCGGGCGATGCCTTTTTCGATGGCATCCTGAAAGCTCTTCTTCGAGGACGCGGTAATCTCGGTGACCCGGGCGACTGACATGGCATTCCCCTGCACTGTGGTTGATCGGGCGCCGAGCCTACAACCGGGCCGAGGTGGCGGCAAGGCAGGGGAGAGATCGACAGCCTCACAACTGCATCACGGCGGTGTCACACTCGATATTGCATTCGAGTCGCCGGGCTCGATGCGTCGTTGATGCATCGTTGTCTTGGGAGGAAGCTATGGATTGCGTGCGAGAAGACGGGGCCGCGTGTAGCGGTACGGGCCGCATGATGGGAATTCGCAACAGAGGCACAAGGACGCGACTTTGCACCTGGCGCCTGACAAAGACAGCAGGCCCGCCAGAGGAGCCTTTGGTTCGGCAGACAAGTGTGCTCGCCACCGAGTGGGCGCCGATCAATTGTTCAATTCAAAATGGGAAACATTACAAACTCGAAATCGTCAGCGAAGAATAGATCCAGCTTTAACTTGGAGGGATGTGTCTTGGCATCGTTTGGCATGACTTTCGAGTGGGGGCCTACAGTCGATTGTGGCGATACCAACTCACCCCCATTAGAGGTATTCAATCTTCCTTCTTCAGCGCACTACGTCAGACTTAAGCTGTACAATCACACCACGGGTGAATTTCGTGGTGCGGGGTTGGCGCAAAAAAACGAAGGCGGCCAATTCGGCTACGGCGACTTTGCTTCAGAAGGATACATTGGTCCATGCAGCCCGCCCTCCAGTGTGTATAGGCTGGAGGTCTATGCGCTCGATCGCGGAGGCGAGATTCAGGGTATAGCAACGGGTACGCTGCGTTTCCCGTAAGCTGGCTGGTAGCGCCCGATCACGCTCGTGCGCTGGCCTACCGACAACACTCACAAAGCAGGGGGAACAACCCCGCTCCCTACGAGTTAAAGACGCGAAGGGACTTTGATCGGAGGAGATTTCCGATGAAAGTTATCGACGTTAAAACTGTTCTTTCGCCCGCGATTGCCGGCTTGATGATGTGCACCGGCGTGGCCGTGGCAACGGCACAGGACGTCATCATCGCGCCGGAGCAGGACACCATCATCCGCGAGTACGTGCAGAAGAAGCCGCTTGCGTCCATTTCG
Organism: Mesorhizobium sp. ZC-5; assembly: GCF_025753855.1. GTDB lineage: Bacteria > Pseudomonadota > Alphaproteobacteria > Rhizobiales > Rhizobiaceae > Neomesorhizobium. The sequence continues at coordinate 291,093 of NZ_JAOWPT010000005.1, read as the reverse complement.
GTCCCGGGCGTCGAGTTGAACATCGGCTCGACCCTGCCGGAAACCGTCGAGGTCCACAGGTTCGAGGACGTTCCCGACGTTAAGTACGAATACGTCGTCGTCGACAACAGGACCGTGCTTGTTGAACCCGGCACGCGCAGGATCGTGAAGATTTACGACTGAACGAACGCCCGCCGCCTTTCTCCGGACTGGCGGCGGGCTTTATCCTATCCGGCAACCACAGGCCGAACACTCTCCGTGACGCTCATCGGCAAGTTGTCGTCACAATTGTATGAATCATCCGTCTGCCAGCGTGACGGAGAGGATTCTTGGACCCAAAATATCTCGGATTGTCGCTCCTGCGGGCCGTGGTCATGTTCGCCCTGTTCGTCGGAAGCTGGCTGCTTGCTTACGTGATCGGCCAGCTCCTGGCCGGCGCGGGATTGATCCCGTGCCGCGACGCCGCCGAATGCGAACTGATGGTCGGGATCCAGGTGATGCCATTGGGCGGCACAGCACTTTATGTCCTGTTTCTCGTAGTCTGGTCGCTTGCCGCCCGGCACCACCGCACGACGCAGCCCTGATTTTTCAGGCACCCGACCGCCACAGGTCCCCCACGATGAAAGGAGGAGTTATGCGGATCATCCCAGCCATCTTCTCACTGGCATTTCCGCTCGTCCTGGCACAGCCCGCGATCGGCCAGGAAAAGCGCTTCGCGGATGCGACCGAGACCAATGAACAGCTGATGGACCTCTACGAACAGGCCGGCGATATCTGCCTGCGCAACCCGAGCCGCGACGTCCGGATATCCGTCGCCTGCATGTCGATGACGGTCTACGGCCTTGCGCTGAATGAACGAGGCTGGTGCTACGGCAAGCATCACGAAGCCAATGCCGTCAAAGAGTGGCACGAATGCCAGGACGATTCGGATCACTTTTCCGAAGAAAGCCTGTCCAGGTTCTGAGCGGCACCCTACCCCTTGGCGATGCGGTCGAACGCCATCAGCCGCTCCAGCAGTTCCGGCATGTCCTTAAGCGGCACCATATTCGGCCCGTCGGACGAGGTCGAATTGTCGGGGTCCTGGTGCGTCTCGATGAACACGCCGGCGACACCGACCGCAACCGCGGCGCGCGCCAGCGTCTGCACGAAGCGCCGCTCGCCGCCAGACGAGGCACCCCGCCCGCCCGGCTGCTGCACCGAATGGGTGGCATCGAAAATCACCGGCGCGCCGATCTCGGCCATGATCGGCAGCGCCCGCATGTCAGAAACCAGCGTGTTGTAGCCAAAGGAGGCGCCGCGCTCGGTCACCAGCACGTTGGCATTGCCGGAATCCGTCACCTTGGCGACGACGTTCTTCATGTCCCACGGCGCCAGGAACTGGCCTTTCTTCACATTGATGATTTTTCCCGTCTTTGCCGCTGCCACCAGAAGATCGGTCTGGCGCGAAAGAAAGGCCGGTATCTGCAGGATATCGACATGCGGCGCGACCAGCGCGCACTGCTCCTCGCTGTGGATGTCGGTCAGCACCGGAAGTCCGAACTCCTTTCGCAGATCGTCGAACACCGGCAGCGCCGCGTCGAGACCGGCGCCGCGCGTCGCCGAAAGCGAGGTGCGGTTCGCCTTGTCGTAGCTGGTCTTGTAGACCAGCCCGATGTCGAGTTTCTGGCACAGTTCCTTCAGCGCGCCGGCCATGTCGAAGGCATGCTGGCGCGATTCCAGCTGGCACGGCCCTGCGATCAGCGCCAGCGGCGCGTCATTGGCGAAACGGACATTGCCGGCGGCAACGGTGTGGTTCGGCTTGCTCATGTCGTGGCCTCGAAAACGAAGGTGGCGCCTTGCCCGGCCGCGGGCGGCACAAGAATTTTCCGGTCGCGCCTCTCGTAGGAGATCGCATTCGCCTTGAAAAGCTTTTCCGCCGCCACGAGATCGGCAACGCCGAAAATCACCCCGGCCAGCTGCAACCCGTTGCCCGCCGACGCCGCGATGCCGTAGCGGGATTCTGCCGTCGCGGCGTCGACGACAAGGACGGTGCCGTTGCCCGCTTCGATCGCGAAGCCTGAAGCGGCGTCGCCGGTCGCCTCGGCGCCGGTGAGTCGGAGCAGGAAATCGCGATGTTCCAACGGCGCGCCGGCAACCGCCAAGACGCCCGTGAGACTGGAAACCCCGTTGGCGTGGCGCTCAAGCGCGCTCCTGTCGACTTTCGGTGCGTTCACCCGCTCGCAGGCGAAGAAGAAGGCATCCGGCGACGTGGCCTCAGCCGCAAAGGCGAGCCTGAACGAAGCCGTGTCGGCCTTGCCCTGCGCATCGACGAAAGGCCGCGAGAATTCGAGCATCTTTCCGGCCGAAATGTCGCCGGCGCGAAAGCGGCTGTCTTCAGCTCCGGCGTTTGCCGTACCGAAGACCAGCGCCGAAAAGCCCTCGTCACCTTGCCGATCGCGAAAAGCCCGGTCCCGCGCGACGAACACATTGCCGTCCCGGGCCGCGGCGTCGGCCACGCTCCGGTCGCCGATCGCCAGCGGCTCGAGAAATGTGCCGCCCTTCACGTAGACGCAGCAGTTCGCCGTTCCGAACGGATGGATGCCATTCGGCGCAACGGTGAAACCGAGTGCGCTGAGCCGGGCCAGTGCAACGTCGAGATCGGCAACGGGCAGCACAAGATGGTCGAGGGGAAGCGTCATGCCCCGCATGTGGCCCAAAGCAACGCGTGGTTCAAGACCGCCTGCTCATCGAGGTGCTCCGGTGAAGAAGCCTCGCCCGCTTCCGGGGATGCGGGTGCAGCAATGAATTGCGTGGCGGTGCTTCGGCAGGTAACTTTGCCGTCCAGAAGGAGTGAAGGGATGGACTATCGAACCGCTACCCCAGGCGATCTTGCTGAAATCTTTAGGGATTTGGCCATTCGCATGGCTGACCAATATGCGACCGCCGGCTTGAACATCGACGAGGTGAAGGATGAATTCATGATGTGTCTGAGGGAAGGACGCGGTCACACGCTGCTGCAGGACGGTCGGCCGGCCGCCATCATCGCCTGGCGTGAAGTCGACGGTGCCGCGCAGACTGCTTTCGCGGCCCATGAAAGTTTCTTCTCCAGATCGACCGTTCGTTTCTGCAAGAAGCACATCAGACGTATCCAGGCCCTGTGCGGAAATCCTCCGATCCACTCATACAGTTGGTCGGATCGCCCGGAAGTCGTGAAGTGGTTCCGTGTCCTGGGTTTTGAAGAACTGGAACGTGCAAACGGTTACGTTGTCTTCGAACTCGACCCTGCGTAACGCTTGCGCCGCCATACCGCGCCCGTTGCCGCGAGGCAGGCGCAGGCCGCGCCGTTCACCTCCCCCTTGAGGGAAGGTCGGCGGCCAAGGGCCGCCGGGTGGGGGTTCTCGGCAGTACTCCAGCAGAAACTGCCCGCAAGGGTGTGAATAGATTCACCCCGTTTCAGGCCCTTTCCATATCCACCAAAGATTCTTTTCCATGATTTCAATGGCTTGTACGATTTCTACAAAATTCGTCTGTCCACACCCTTCGCCGCCTCCCGCATAATGACCGTGTTGTTCTTTGTGGGGGTCTGGGTGGCCACCGGGTTGACCAGGGAGAACAGCGGCGTCGGGACTGGCCTCGCTCCGGATTGGCGAGGTTGGAGGTCATGCTCCAAGGTCTCGGCCCTCGACGTACGGTGAGCCTACGGCCTTCGGGCACAGGGCGAGCTGGGCGGGGCAGCAACGCCGGCGGTGCGCGTCTTTCGGGCATCGTTACTGAAAACAGCGCTGTCGGTCCGTCCGGCAGGCGCGCACCGCCTCCCCCACACTTTTACACGGGAGGCACGACAGCCTCCCAATGGCCAGGGCGGATTTCCGCAGCGTGGCAACGGAGAAGTTTGTGCCGGGGACAGTTTTATTACTTTCTTCCGCGGAAGGGAGCCGTCTTGGAGATTTTCGAGCAGGCGGAAAAAGTAAACTGTCCCCTGCGCTTCCAGGGCGTGGTGACGGCGAAACTCGCATGTTGCACCCTGCCCCGCCACACTTTACCAGTTGGCGCGACATGGCGAAGCGCAGCACAAAGACAACGTCGCGAACGGCCGCACCGGGGTGCCGGGTCATCGCTTCCGGCCTGCTTGTGCTGGCGACGCTGCTGGCGCCCGTCCCCGCCGGCGCGGCCGAGTTGGCGATCGGAGTCACGGCACCCCTCAGCGGCACTTCGGCGCTGCTTGGCGGACAGGTTCATGCCGGCGCCACGGCGGCCGCCGAAACGCTGGCTGCCCGCCTCGAAATCGCCGACGACGCCTGCACGGCCGAAGGGGGTGCCGCCGCTGCCCGGCAGTTTGTCGCCGCCAAAGTGAAAATCGTCGTCGGCTTTCTCTGCACAGAGACGCTGGAAGCGGCGATGCCCGTGCTGAAGGACGCCGGAATTCCCGTCATCACCATCGGCGTGCGCACCGACAGCATCACCGATCGACGCGACAAGACCGGCTGGCCGGTGTTCCGGCTCGGGCCTCGTGCCGACGGCGAGCAGAAGGCGGCGGGCGAAATCATCCCGGCGCTGTGGCAAAAGGAACTGTTCGCCCTGATCGACGACGGCACCATCTACGGCCGCGAACTCGCCGAGAGCGTGCGCGCCGCGGCGGAAACGCGCGCGCTGAAGCCGGTTTTCGTCGACACGTTCCGCCCCGAGCTCGACAACCAGGTCGGCCTTGCCGGCCGGCTGCGCAAGGCCGGCGCGACCCACGTCTTTGTCGGCGGCGACCGCGACGACGTCGCCATACTCGGCCGCGACGCCAAGGGCCTCGGCATGGAATTGACCGCGGCGGGCGGCGAAGCATTGCGCGCGGCGGTCGGCGACGTGCCGTTGCAGCCGGGCACGCTGATGATCGGCCTTCCGGAGCCGGCGGCATCCGCATCGCCGAAGGTGCTTGCCGCGCTCAAGCAACGCGAGATCGTCGCTGAAGGCTACGTGCTGCCGGCCTATGCGGCGGTGGAGATCGCTGTCGCGGCACTTGCCGGCGAAAGTTCCAGTCAGCCGGTGCTCGACGTCCTGGGCGCGCGCGAGTTCCAGACCGCGCTCGGAAAAATCCGCTTCGACGCCAAGGGCGATCTTGCCGAAAATCCCTATCGCTTGTTCCGCTACGACGGGATCAAGTTCGCCGAGGTGAAATAGAAAATGCCATTCCGTCCGGGACCGCGCAATCTGATCACCGACGTCGCCGGCTTGCGCGTCGGCAATGCCGACGACGCGAAGCTCAAATCCGGCGTCACCGTGGTCGTCTGCGAGGAACCGTCCGTCGCCGGCGTACAGGTTCTCGGCGGCGCGCCCGGCACCCGCGAGACCGACCTGCTCGAGCCGCACAATTCGGTCCAGGCGATCGACGCGCTGGTTCTGTCCGGCGGCTCCGCTTTCGGCCTCGATGCCGCTTCCGGCGTGCAGGCGGCGCTGCGCGAAAGAGGCGTCGGTTTCGAAGTGCGTGGCCTGCACATCCCGCTCGTCCCTGCGGCCATCCTGTTCGATCTTGCAAACGGCGGCAACAAGGACTGGGGCCGCTATCCGCCCTATCGCGAGCTGGGCTATGAAGCCGCGCAGACCGCGGCACACGACTTCGCCATCGGCACGGCGGGCGCCGGGACCGGCGCGCTTTCCGCCGGACTGAAAGGCGGCCTCGGTTCAGCCTCCACTAAACTCGACAGCGGCATCACCGTCGGCGCGCTGGTTGCGGCAAACCCGACAGGCACGGTCACCATCGGCCGCACCCGCAATTTCTGGGCGGCGCCGTTCGAAGTCGGCGACGAATTCGGCGGCCTCGGCCTTCCCTCGCCGTTCCCGGCCGATGCACAGGATATGTCGATCAAATATCGCGACCTGATGCGGGCCGGTGCAAACACCACCATCGCCGTCATTGCCACCGATGCGGTTTTGACCAAGGCTGCGGCCAAGCGGCTGGCCATCGCCGCCCACGACGGTTTCGTCCGCGCCATCTGGCCTACGCACACGCCGGTCGACGGTGATCTCGTCTTCGGGCTCGCGACCGGCAGGAGCGGCATCACGCCTTCTCCGGACACAACGGTCGACCTCTACGCAGCGGCCGGTGCCACCATGGCGCGTGCCATCGCCCGCGCCGTTTATGCTGCAACGCCTGCGGAAGGGGATCTGCTGCCGGTCTGGTCGGAGCGAGCGGGATGATGCTTCAGGTCGGGTCGGATTTTTCTTCCTCGAACATGACGGCGACATCCGAATTCGCCGACAGGCGGACCTTGTCGCCCTCGACCTCGGCGACCAGGCTGGCGGGAATGTAGTGATGGTGACCTCTGTGAGCCCCCTCACCGCTGTCTCTCTTGGTCAGCTTGATCCGGTCGCCCTCCATCCTGTCGACCGTCCCGAGATGAACGCCATCGGCACCGATCACTTCCATATGTTCACGAATCTTGCTGACGTCGCTCATGGCATTGCTCCTTTGAAGCCCTCCGCCACAACGGATAACACACGGTTTGGATGCATCGCGCATCGTTTGTCGCATGGCGCGACGCACGTGCCTTATCGTGATAGGTGACGGTGGATCATGATGCGCGAAGGGAAACCGATGAGAATCCTGTTTTTCATGACCCTGCTTGCGCAGGTTCTTTTCCTTTCGTCGGCGCGGGCCGGCGATGTCGCCGAACTCGAAATCCTCGGCTTCACCAAGGATGGCGGCGTCTTTGCCTTCGAGGAGTTCGGCATCCAGGACGGTTCGGGATTTCCTTACGCCAACCGCTATTACATCGACACCGCCACCGACAAGTTCCTGCCCGGCACGCCGATCCGGGTGCGGCTAGACGACGAGAACGCCTCCCTGGATTCGGTCCGCAAGCAGGCGCGCGACAAGGGCGAGGCGATCGTCGCACAAGCCGAACTCGATCGCGGCATAATGGCGGGGTTCAACCCGGTTACCGAATTGTCCGCGGATCCTTTTCGCATGGTCGTCAATCCCCGGCCCGTCTTCTACCCCATCGACAGTCCATTGGAGTTTCGCCTCGACGAGATCCCCTTGAACAATTTGCCGGGCATGGAAGTCTGCAACAGCCAGGGCGAGATCAAGGGATTCAGGCTGCTGAGGATCGAGGCGGTGGATGGCGGCCAGACCAGGCTGCTGCATGAGGACAAATCCATCCCGCAAAGCCGCGGCTGCCCACACGGCTACGCCATTGGCGGCGTGCAGACCTTTGCGATGGACGGCCTGTCGACCTTCGCCGTACTGATCTCGGTCCGGCAATATGGTTTTGAGGGACCTGACCATCGGTGGATCGCGGTGACGGGACGCCTGTGAAGCTGTCGGCTACAAAACCGGCCGAGGCAGCCAGACCTGCATTGGGGCGAGGCTTCGGCGCGCGCTTCGCACGGTCCTTGCCAAGCAGCGCCGAAATATTTGCAGGCGGCATCATATGGGCCATCGCAATGGCAACCAGCGCCACCGTTGGAATTCTGCTGCTGGACTGGGAAACCTCGGCAAAAATCGAAACAGTCGCCGTGCTCTATGGGCTCGGCGGCGCCTTGTCTTTTCCGGTCGGCCTGTTCGTGGCGCGCCTGCTTGCGTTGGGCCGATCGGCGGAAGTGGCCTTCGCCGCGGCGTTTCTCTCTCTCGCAACAGCCACAGTCGCGATCACCGGCCTGATCTTCGCTTTCGACTACCGCACCTACTATGCCGAATGGCATGCGGACACCGGCTCGATCACCTGGGTGTTCCAGCTTGTCTTCACCACGCTGGCGGCACTGTACCAATTCGCCGTACTCGGCGTGCGCCTGTTGTTTCCCATCGGCTTCGTCGCATTGTTCGCCGCCAGCATCTGGTTTGCGAGAATGCCGCGTTGAGCATTGTGCCCGCCTCTGTTAGGACGCCCTCATTCCGCTTCCTTCGAAACAGGACCTGACATGATCCCGCGCTATTCGCGGCCGGAAATGGTCGCTATCTGGTCTCCCGAGACGAAATTCCGCATCTGGTTCGAGATCGAGGCGCATGCCTGCGACGCGCTGGCCGAAATCGGCGTCATCCCGAAGGACGCGGCCAAAACCATCTGGGAAAAAGGCGGCGCGGCCACTTTCGATGTCGATCGGATCGACGAGATCGAAGCCGTCACCAAACACGACGTCATCGCCTTCCTGACCCATCTGGCGGAATTCGTCGGCCCCGACGCGCGCTTCATCCATCAGGGCATGACCTCGTCCGACGTGCTCGACACCTGCCTCAGTGTCCAGCTGGTGCGCGCGACGGACATCCTGCTCGCCGATCTCGACGGGCTGCTTGCGGCGCTGAAGAAACGCGCCTTCGAACACAAGGATACCGTCACCATCGGCCGCAGCCATGGCATCCATGCCGAACCAACGACGTTCGGCGTCAAGCTGGCGCTGGCCTATGCCGAATTCTCGCGTTGCCGCGAGCGGCTTGTGCATGCACGCGACGAGATTGCCACCTGCGCCATTTCGGGCGCTGTCGGAACCTTCGCCAACATCGATCCGCGCGTCGAGGAGCATGTCGCGGCAAAGCTCGGACTGAAGCCGGAGCCGGTGTCGACGCAAATTATCCCGCGCGACCGTCACGCCATGTATTTCGCCACGCTCGGCGTCGTCGCGTCGTCGGTCGAGCGGCTGGCGACCGAAATCCGGCATCTGCAGCGCACCGAGGTGCTGGAGGCCGAGGAATATTTCGCGCCGGGCCAGAAAGGCTCGTCGGCGATGCCGCACAAGCGCAACCCGGTGCTGACGGAAAATCTTACCGGGCTTGCCCGCATGGTCCGCGCCTTCGCCGTGCCGGCGATGGAGAACGTCGTGCTCTGGCACGAGCGCGACATTTCGCACTCGTCGGTCGAGCGCATGATCGCCCCGGATGCGACCATCACGCTCGATTTCGCGTTGGCGCGGCTGACGGGCGTCGTGGAAAAGCTGCTCGTCTACCCTGACAACATGCTGAAGAACATGAACAAGTTCCGCGGCCTCATCCATTCGCAGCGGGTTCTGCTGGCGCTCACCCAGGCCGGCGTGAGCCGCGAGGATTCCTACCGGCTGGTGCAACGAAATGCCATGAAAGTCTGGGAGCAAGGCGCTGATTTCCTTGAGGAACTGCTCGCCGACAAGGACGTACGCGCTGCTCTATCCGAAGCGGATATCCGCGAGAAATTCGACCTCGGCTACCACACCAAGCACGTCGACACGATCTTCAGGCGGGTTTTCGGCGAAGTCTAAGCTGCGGAACCTCGCCGCGCTGTCCGCGTTGTTGCCCGGGACTTGCATCATGGAGTGCAACAAATGGCGGACAACGACATGATTGTGGTGAATGGCGGCGGCAGCAGGGCGGGATGGTTTCTCGCCGGTGCGTTCGCCGCTGCGGCCATCGTCGCGGGCTTTCTCTATGCGGACGGTTATTTTGACCGCTCGACCGGTATCGAACTCAAGGTCGATACGTCGAAAATCGAAATCCCGCCGGAATAGTTCTGAGAGTTCCAGTCGCAAAAAGCCCGCGCTTCCCTGCCGCGGGCTTTTTGTTGTGTTCAGGCAGAAGCCTTCTTCGGCACGGTGCGGATCACCGTCCCCCAGGAATCCTGCACTTCTGCGGCCTTCTCGGCCAGCGACGATTGCATCTCGACCCAGGCAAGACCGGTACGGGCATCGTCACGAATACCGGCGCCGCGGCTGCGCCAGGAATTGGCACCGATATGGTGGTGATAACCGCCGGACGCGAGAAACGCCGCATCGGCGCCGTATTTCGCCATGGTCTCGAAGCCGAATTGCGCGTGCCACCATTGTTCAGCGGTAATCGGGTCGCCGACCCGCAGATGCACGTGACCGATGATGCTGTTATCCGGGGCGCCCTGCCAGCCCGCATCGCCCGCCGGCACTTCGCCGACGAGGTCGGGGATATCGAGCTTGTTCGTCGCCATGGCGATGGAGCCGCCATCTCGCGCCCAGCTTTCCTTCGGCCGGTCGGCATAGATTTCGATACCGTTGCCTTCCGGATCGGTCAGGTAGAGCGCTTCGCTCACCAGATGGTCCGAGGCTCCTTCGATCGGAATACGCTTCTCGATCGCATGTTTCACCCAGCGGCCCAGGTCGGCGCGGGTCGGCAAAAGGAATGCCGTGTGAAACAGCCCGGCGCTGCGCGGATCGTCCGGGCGTGCCGATGGGTCGCCCTCGATGTGCAGCAATGGCCGTTCGCCGGTTCCGAGCACGATCGACCCATTCGAGCGCGACAGTTCAGCCAATCCGACGACGTCGCGGTAATATTCGGCAAGCGCCTCGGCGTTCCTGGCCTTCAATCCGACCTGCGCCACGCTGATCGGCGTTGTCGCGGCAAACGGCAATTCACTCATGGACGACTCCGTTGGCGGCATGCGCGGGCTGTTCTTACGGAACCAGCCCGGCCGCGTTGTTTCGACATCTGACGTTTAGATCGGCCTGCGGAAAACAAAGCGCAAGCATCGAAACAGAGAACACGCTGTTCAACGGGAGCACCGGATCGCCGTGGATGGACGGTTGCATGAAGCAGCGACCGTGGCTACATGCGCGCCATGAAGGTCAAGGACGCAGATATCCTCATCGTTCCCGGCTACACCAACTCCGGCCCCGAACACTGGCAGACGCGCTGGCAGTCGAAATTGTCGACGGCGCGCCGCGTCGAACAGGCGGAATGGTCGAAACCGGTGCGCGAGGACTGGACCACCAACATCGTCGAGGCGGTCAATGCCGCGGAGCGTCCGGTCGTCCTCGTGGCGCACTCGCTCGGCGTTCCGGCAATGATCCACGGCATTCCTGAGTTCAGAACGTCGGTCGCGGGCGCGTTTCTGGTGGCGCCGCCGGACGTCGCAAATCCGGATATCCGGCCGCGTCACCTGATGACGTTCGGGCCTTATCCCCGGGATCCGCTGCCGTTTCCATCGATCACCATCGCCAGCCGTAACGATCCTTACTGCGCCTTCGAGGTGGCGGAGGATATCGCCGCCGCCTGGGGATCAAAGTTCATTGACGCCGGCGAGGCCGGGCACCTCAACGCGGAAGCAGGTTTTGGTCCCTGGCCGGAAGGCTCGATGACGTTCGCGCAGTTCCTGTCGCGACTTTAAGTTCCGGCTTTCGGCTTCAGCGACGCCCGGGCCGCCTCGATCAGGCTCTTCGCGCCGGTCGCGACAAGCTTGTGCTCCGACGCGATCGCCTGGAAATGGTAACCCATCTCGGCATAGCGCCCGGCAATATCCATGTCGTTGACGTACATGGCCGCGACCTTACCTGCCGCAAGCGTGCGCTTGGCTATATTCGCGACGGTTTCCATCATGTCCTCGAGCAGCGGATTGATCTCCGTGCCCTTTGTCCAAGCGATAGAAAAATCAGCCGGCCCAAGGAAAATCCCGTCTATACCCGGCGTATCGAGGATGCCGTCCAGCGAATCGAGCGCCTGACGCGTTTCCACCATGGCGAAGGCAACCGTCCTGCTGTTCGATTCGCGCAGCCAGTCCTGCATATCCTTGGCGCTGTTGCGCGGGAACGCATAGGTCGGTCCCCAGGAGCGCTCGCCGACCGGCGGATACTTCATGGCTGCCGCAAAGGCGCGCGCATCAGCAACCGAATTCACCATCGGGGCAATCACCGCCTCGGCGCCGAAATCAAGCGCGCGGCTCGCCATGTCGAAGCGTCCGACAGGTATCCTGACAACAGCGTGCTTCCCGGCCCTGAGCACAGGAACCAGCCCCCGAAGCACGCTGTCTTCGTGGTGGCCGCCATGCTGCATATCGAGCGTGACGGCATCGAACCCCTGGCCGGCCAGTATTTCGACGGTCAACGCATCGGGCACGCCCGACCAGGCGCTGAACAGAGTTTCGCCGGCATCAAGGCGTGCAAACAGGGACATCGGGCAAAATCCTGAAATCGAAGATAAGCCATTCAAACAGAAGCCGTTGGAACGGCAAGAAAAAACCGCCCGTATTGCGGGCGGTTCGGTAGGCTTCGATTGTACCAGTACCCAATCAGCCGTTTTTGACCTGCTCCACAGCCTGGGCCAGCAATTCTTCCATGGTGCGGCGAATCTGATGATCGGATTGCGCGACACCTGCAGCGTCGAAATCCTTGCGTACCTTGCGGAACACGTCGTCGTCGCCCGCTTCCTCAAAGTCGGAAACCACGACTTCCTTCGCATAGGCGTCGGCGTCAGCACCACTCTTGCCCAGCTTTTCTGCCGCCCAGAGGCCAAGCAGCTTGTTGCGGCGGGCAAAGGCCTTGAACTTCAGTTCCTCATCGAAGGCGAACTTGCGCTCGAATCCCTCTTCACGGTCTTTCATGTTGCTCATGGCTTCCTCCGGTGGTCGCCGAACTTCTCGGCATCAATATGGGCTCCCCTGCACAAACCAAAAGGCTGCCGCCCGGTCAATACGCGCAGTGAATTGTGCGGCGCGGCATTTCGGCCTGAAACGGTTGACGGCAGAGAATTGCGCATTGAGCAATCGTCCTTATTGCGGTAGACACCGCGCGTGAGAACCTCCGCCGCATTGCACTGCCGCGCAAGAAAAGGGACCGGTTGCTTGCCGCCTGCCCTTGAAACCAGAGAAAACAATCGATGAACCGTCGCCGCCGCATCTACGAAGGCAAGGCCAAGATCCTCTATGAGGGACCCGAGCCTGGCACCCTGATCCAGTTCTTCAAGGATGATGCCACTGCCTTCAACAAAAAGAAGCATGAAGTCGTCGACGGCAAAGGCGTGCTCAACAACCGTATTTCCGAGCACCTCTTCACCCATCTGAACCGGATGGGTATCCCGACCCATTTCATCCGCCGGCTCAACATGCGCGAGCAGCTGATCAAGGAAGTCGAGATCATCCCCCTCGAGGTGGTGGTGCGCAACATTGCAGCCGGTTCGCTGGCCAAGCGCCTCGGAATCGAGGAAGGCACCGTTCTGCCGCGCTCGATCATCGAATTTTACTACAAGGCCGACGCGCTCGACGATCCGATGGTTTCGGAAGAGCACATCACGGCATTCGGTTGGGCGAGCCCGCAGGAGATCGACGACGTGATGGCACTCGCCATTCGCGTCAACGACTTCCTCTCCGGCCTGTTCCTCGGCGTCGGCATCCAGCTCGTCGACTTCAAGATCGAGTGCGGCCGGCTGTTCGAAGGCGACATGATGCGCATCGTGGTTGCCGACGAGATTTCGCCGGATTCATGCCGGCTGTGGGACGTTGCGACCCAGGACAAACTCGACAAGGATCGCTTCCGCCGCGACATGGGCGGGCTTGTCGAAGCCTATCAGGAAGTTGCACGCCGGCTCGGCATCATGAATGAGAACGAGCCGCCGCGCCCGACCGGCCCGGTGCTGGTTTCTTCCGACAGCGGCAAGGGCAAGCCACATTAAAACAGCCACGAATTCAACAGGAACAGCCAACTTGATCAAGGCCCGCATCACCGTCACCCTGAAGAACGGCGTGCTCGACCCGCAGGGCAAGGCAATCGAACATGCGCTCGGCGGACTTGGTTTTGCCGGCATCGGCTCGGTCCGCCAGGGCAAGGTGTTCGATATAGAAGTCGACGGTTCCGATCGCGCCAAGGCGGAAACCGAGCTGAAAGCCATGTGCGACAAGCTTCTGGCGAACACCGTGATTGAGAATTATAGTGTAGCGATTATCTGAGGTTGTGCCGGGCACGATGCCGGAAGTCACGAACGAATTGATGTACGAACTGCTGAAGAAGGTCCATGGCGATCTTTCGGAGATGAAATTCGATCTTCAGGAACTGAAGAGGCGAATGACAGGCACTGAAGAAGCTTTGGCCGGCGTGAACCGCAGGCTCGACCGCCACGACGAACGCCTCGACCGCATTGAACGCCGCCTCGATCTGCGTGAACTTGCCGAACCTCAAAGGCCATTCGATTCAAAATCATGAAATCAGCCGTCGTCCTGCTCCCCGGCCTTAACCGCGACCGCGACATGATCGCGGCGTTGACCAAGATTTCCGGAATTCCGCCGGTCACCGTCTGGCAGACGGATACCGAAATTCCCGATGTGGACCTGATCGTCATCCCGGGCGGCTTCTCCTACGGAGATTATCTGCGCTGCGGCGCCATCGCCGCCCGCATGCCGGTGATGAAGGCGATTGCCGAAAAGGCCGACAAAGGCGTCCAGGTTATGGGCGTCTGCAATGGCTTCCAGATTCTGGTCGAAGCAGGGCTGCTGCCCGGCGCGCTGATGCGCAACGACCACCTGAAATTCGTCTGCCGCGAAGTGAAGCTGCGCGTTGAAAACACCAACACCTCCTTCACCAGGAAATATGCGCCGGGCCAGATCATCCGCTGCCCGGTCGCCCATCATGACGGCAATTACTTCGCGGATCCGGAAACGCTTGCCCGTCTCGAAGGCAACGGCCAGGTTGTCTTCCGCTACGCCGAGGGCAGCAATCCGAACGGCGCCATAGACGACATCGCAGGCATCATCAACGAGCGCGGCAATGTTCTCGGCCTGATGCCGCATCCGGAAAACCTGATCGAACCGGCACATGGCGGCATTGATGGCCGCGCCCTGTTCGAAAGCGCGCTCGGTATTGCTGCTTGAGCGAAAAATCATTGCTCCAACAGAAGGTTAGGCCATGAAGCTCTATTCACGGCCGTTGTCTCCCTATTCCTCGGTCGTGCGCGGTGTCGCCTACATCAAGGACGTGCCGCTGAAGATCATGACGCCGCCACCCGGTTTTCCTATCCCGGAAGAATTTCGCCGGATTTCACCGCTCAACCGCATTCCGGTGCTGATTACAGCCTCGGGCGTGACCATCGTCGAATCATCCGTCATCGTTGAATATCTGGAAGAACGGTTTCCCGAACCGCCGCTGTTGCCAGCCGACCCCAAGGACAAGGCACTGGTGCGCATGTTCACCCGGATCGCCGATCTGGATGTCCTCGCCCCGACGATGAAGCTGTTCGAACTCTATTCGGCGGCGGCGCGCGACAATGAATCCATCGAGGTGTATTTCGGCAAACTGCGCCACGGTCTGCGTGCCGCCGAAGCGCGCATGGCATTCGGACCATACGCTTTGGGCGACCAGCTTACGCTTGCCGACGCCTGGCTGACGCCGATCCGCTTCATCTTCAACAATTTTCGGCTGATGACCGGGCGAACCGATCTGCTGGACGCCTACCCGAAATTCAATGCCTACGAATCCATCGCGACGCAGCACCCGGCGCTGTCACGCGTCTGGGGCGAAATGGCCGACGGGCTGAAGGTTTTTCTTTCCGAATTCAGGACGGAACGTACATGACAATCGCCGCCATCGCCGATGCGTTCCTCAGCAATGCCCGTGTCGCCGTCCTTCTCGTGGCAGTAGCCGCCACGGCGGCGGGTTGCCAGTCGGGCAACAAAGCCGACAGCGCCGCGCCATCCGGCAAGAGCGCAGCGTTGCTCACCATGGAGCAGGTCGCGATTGCCGCGCACAAATGCTGGTTCGCCAGCAAGGACAAGGCATTCCGCCCTTACCGGTTCGCCAATGAACTCAATTCCATGAGCAGCCAGCCCCGCTTCCTGCTTGTGCCGGCAAAAAACTTCGGCGGACTGCCGGCACTGGTCGTCCAGGCTCGCGGCAACTCCAGCCAGGTCGAAATATTCGGGCCTCTGCTCTCCGACCCGCTCGGCGATCGCATTTCCACCGACATCAACCGCTGGCGCTCGGGCAACACGAGCTGCAGCGCGACCGCCTGACGCTAGGGTAGGCACCGACGTTCTGGTTATCGCCTGCTCAATGATCTCAATCGATCTGTCGCGATGGACCGCCTCGGCAGTCCGAGTTCCGACACCTGTTCGTCGGTAAGCTCCATGATCCCGCGGCGCGTGAGCTGCTTGTTCGGCAGCCTGTTCCACCAGTTTTGCAGGGTCGCTGGAATACCAACTATGTGGGCCAGCACTCCATCTCCGCGCGATTTTTCGTATCTGCCCATAGTTACTCCCAATCAGAAAGCGTTTGCCGCACTTCAATCGAAGATGGACCGGATGCCTTCGCGGTAAGCATCGGCACGCGTGATGCCGATGTCCTTCAACTGAGAGTCAGTGAGGTCAAGAAGCATATGCCGGCTGCGCCGCTTTTCGAGCAGCCTCTCCATCCCGCTGAACAACGCAGCGATGCGAGCCAGAAGCTTCCTCTCTCGCGGGTTCTTCTGCACCCCAGCGCGGGAGGCCGCACCTACAGAGGAAATTGTGTCTATTGCACTCATCGTCTTCTCCATGGAGACATTTTGCTGGTGCAATCATATGACTTGACTCGGAAATTGCATCAATATACCGAATTGTCACTATGACAAATTGGCTTCCAGATCTTCGCGAAGGCTCCGGCCCGCTCTACCTGCGGCTGGCGAACCGTATCGAAGACGACATCGGTTCAGGTGCTCTCCCATCGGGCGCCAAGCTACCGCCTCAACGCAACCTCGCGTTCGACATAGGGGTCACCATCGGCACGGTTGGCCGCGCCTATGCACTGGCGCGCGAGCGGGGATTGGTGAGTGGCGAAGTAGGACGCGGGACGTACATCCTCGCACGCGACGGACAGGTCGATGCGGAGGCGCAACCATCGGGTACCCGCCTGTCTGGTGCCTATAACATCGCCCCCTCGCCCGTCGGGAAATTGCGGATGGACAGCACCGCGGCACCGGATGTCGGTCAGGCGGCAGTCATCGAGAGGCTGAGCAGCCGCATCGCCCGCGAACATCCCGGCGAAATCGCCACATATACGCGCACCTGGCGCACATCGTGGATGGAAGCCGGCAGCCGCTGGCTTTCGAGCGGTGACTGGACGCCGGATCCGGCGTCGGTGGTGCCGACGCTCGGCGGACACGCGGCCCTCATCGCGATCATCGCGGCGGTGACCAACCCAGGCGACAAGGTCGCATTCGAACAGCTCACCTTCTCGTCCATCGCCAGAAGCACCAATCTCATCGGGCGGCGCAGCATAACAATCGATTCAGCCAGCGGTACAATCGACCCGGAGAGCTTCGAACGCCTTTGCGCCCAGCAGCACCCGAAAGTCGCTTTCCTGATGCCGACGATCCACAATCCGACGCTGACCATCATTCCGGAACAGGAGCGACGCGACATTGTCTCGATAGCGCGCAAGTACAATGTCTGGCTGATCGAAGACAACATCTACGGCAGCCTGCTCGATCACGGCCCTACCCCGCTGGCCGAACTTGCACCGGAACGCACCTTTCACGTCGGCAGCCTGTCAAAAACCGTGGCTGCTGGCGTACGTGGCGGCTGGGTCTCCTGCCCCGCCAATCTGGCCTCGCGCATCACCACATCGCATAAGATGGTCACCGGCGGCATGCCGTTCCTGCTTGCCGATTTGTCGGCCCGACTTGTCCTTTCCGGAGAAGCTGCCGCGATACGCACCAGGGTGAAGGCGGAGATTGCGATGCGCGAGGCGCTAGCGCGCCAGCATTTTGCCGGTCTCGATTTCACCTCGAATCCGGACATCCCTTTCCTGTGGATGAAATTGCCCGAACCCTGGCTGTCCGGCAATTTCAAGAAGGCAGGCGAGAACGAAGGCGTTTTGATCGAGGACGAGGACGAGTTCAAGTCAGGCCGCTCGGAACGCGCATTTCATCGCATTCGTGTCGCTTTTTCGGTGCCCGGGACGATGGCCGAAGTTGAAAGCGGCCTCATGGCGATCTGCCGCCTGCTCGACAGCGGTGGCATCGGTCACGATCCCTACACGTGACGTATTCGGCGGCGCCGAGGGTGTTTTTCCGTCTTTTGCCGGTGTAAACGGCGGCTTCTTGCGCTAAGTGAGCGCGAGCAGAACGCCAACGGAATCGACAGCCGCCGATGACCATTTCCAACTCCATTCCGATAACTCCCGATCTGATCGCGTCGCACGGCCTGAAGCCCGACGAATATCAGCGCATCCTCGATCTGATCGGGCGTGAACCGACATTCACCGAACTCGGCATCTTCTCGGCGATGTGGAACGAGCACTGCTCGTACAAATCGTCGAAGAAATGGCTGCGCACGCTGCCGACGACCGGGCCACAGGTCATCCAGGGGCCGGGTGAAAACGCCGGCGTGGTGGACATCGGCGACGGCGATTGCGTGGTATTCAAAATGGAGAGCCACAACCACCCCTCCTACATCGAGCCGTATCAGGGTGCCGCGACCGGCGTCGGCGGTATCCTGCGCGACGTCTTCACCATGGGCGCGCGGCCGGTAGCGGCGATGAACGCGCTACGCTTCGGCGCTCCGGATCATCCGAAAACCCGCCATCTCGTTGCCGGCGTTGTCGCCGGCGTCGGCGGTTACGGCAATTCGTTCGGCGTACCGACCGTCGGCGGCGAGGTGAATTTCGACGCCCGCTACAACGGCAACATTCTGGTCAACGCATTTGCCGCAGGCCTAGCGAAGAGCAACGCCATTTTCCTGTCGCAAGCCAAGGGCGTTGGCCTGCCCGTTGTCTATCTCGGCGCCAAGACGGGCCGCGACGGCGTCGGCGGCGCAACCATGGCTTCCGCCGAGTTCGACGACAAGATCGACGAGAAACGGCCGACCGTGCAGGTCGGTGATCCGTTCACCGAAAAATGCCTGCTCGAAGCCTGCCTCGAACTGATGGCGTCGGGAGCGGTGATCGCCATCCAGGACATGGGTGCTGCCGGCCTTACCTGCTCGGCGGTCGAGATGGGCGCCAAAGGCGATCTCGGCATCGAACTCGACCTCGACAAGGTGCCGGTGCGTGAAGAGCGCATGTCGGCCTACGAGATGATGCTTTCGGAAAGCCAGGAACGCATGCTGATGGTGCTGCGTCCCGAAAAGGAGGCCGAAGCAGAGGCAATTTTCAAGAAATGGGGGCTCGATTTCGCGATCGTCGGCAAAACCACCGACGATCTGCGGTTCCGCATCCTCCATCAGGGCGATGAAGTGGCCAATCTGCCGATCAAGGATCTGGGCGACCAGGCACCGGAATATGACCGGCCATGGGTCGAACCCAAGAAGCCTGTCCCGCTAGCCGCGTCGGACGTTCCGCAGGCCGATATCGCCGACGCCTTGCTGAAAATGCTCGGCGGGCCGGATCTCTCCAGCCGCCGCTGGGTGTGGGAACAATACGACACGCTGATCCAGGGCAACTCGTTGCAGATTCCGGGCGGAGACGCAGGCGTGGTGCGGGTCGACGGCCATGCGACCAAAGCGCTCGCCTTCTCCTCCGACGTCACGCCGCGCTACTGCGAGGCCGATCCTTACGAAGGCGGCAAGCAGGCGGTCGCGGAATGCTGGCGCAACCTGACCGCCACCGGCGCGGAACCGCTGGCAGCCACCGACAACCTCAATTTCGGCAATCCGGAGCGACCCGAGATCATGGGGCAGTTGGTCGGCGCGGTGAAAGGCATCGGCGAAGCCTGTCGGGCGCTCGGTTTCCCGATCGTCTCGGGCAACGTTTCGCTCTACAACGAAACCAACGGCCAGGGCATCCTGCCCACCCCGACCATCGGCGGCGTCGGCCTGATCCGTGACTGGTCGAAAATGGCGCGCCTCGGCTTTGCCGGCGAAGGCGAGATCATTCTGCTGTTCGGCGCACCGGACTGGTGGGGCACGCATCTCGGGCAATCGATCTTTATGCGCGACATCCATGGCCGTGCCGACGGCCCGCCACCACCGGTCGACCTGGCGCATGAGAAGAAGGTCGGCGATTTCGTCCGCGGCTTGATCCAAGAGGGAACCGCTACGGCGGTGCACGACGTTTCCGACGGCGGATTGGCCGTTGCCCTTGCCGAAATGGCGATGGCTTCCGGAATCGGCGCCAAGGTCAACCAGTTGGAATCCGGCGACCCGATCCCGCAATTCTTTGGCGAGGATCAGGGGCGCTACGTCGTCACCGTCAAGGATTTCCCGGATCTCGAGGATTTTGCGCGGTTCATGGCCCGCATCAAGGAAGCCGAAATCTTCGCGCCCTGGATAGGCACCACCGGCGGCAGTGAATTGAAACTCGGCAATGCGCGTGCGATAGCTATTTCCGAATTGAGGGCCGCCCACGAATCCTGGTTCCCTCGTTTCATGGGAACTGACGGAGAAATCTTTTAATGGCGATGGATGCCCACGATATAGAAAAGCTCATCAAGGAAGGCATTCCCGACGCCAAGGTCACGATTCGGGACCTCGCCGGCGACGGCGACCATTATGCCGCGGAAGTCGTGGCGGAAAGCTTTCGCGGCAAGACGCGTGTCCAGCAGCACCAGATGGTCTACGACGCCTTGAAAGGCAACATGGGCGGCGTGCTGCACGCGCTCGCGCTCCAGACGAGCGCGCCAGAGTAGTCCCCCCGTATCGTCTGTTGGTGGTCTCGCCGAGACCAGCTCAAGGTTTTGCCGAAACGGCGATGATGGGACCGGCGGGAAATTCGCCGCCGATGACCATCTTCCTGCCGTTTGAAAGGGCGGAGATCGCGCCGTCGAAGAACAGCGCATTGCGGCAGCCCAGCGCATCGCGAAACAACCGGGCGAAGCTGCCAAGGCTCACTTCGGAGCGGGAAATCGCCAGCACCACGGTATGCGCGTCACGCACCCCGACGCCATTGCGGATGAATCGTGATGTGCCGTTTTGCTCGAAGCGGGGGTGAATATGACCATCGATGACCAGCATTGGGCCCGATTGGGTCGCCAGTCGAACTTCCGGCTTCGTCGCTGCGAAAGCCGTCGTTTCAATAACGCCCGCGCTTCCGTCGTTGCCGATGAAAAAGACGCCGTTGGGCTTCAGGAAAAAATTGCCCTCACCGTCGGCGAGGTTCAACGGCGATTGCAGACGGCCATCGCTGACGTAGAGACCGACAGGCGTCAGATCCTCATGGTACATGCCCGCGTTCATGGCCAGCATGATTGGCGTGTCGCGCTTGGCGACTGCTGCGTCGAATGCCGGCAGCGAACCGAACGGCTTTCCGTCGATATCCCTCAGGAACAGGTCGACGCGATCGGAAGCTGTATCGACTTCGCACACGACATAAGCCACCGCTTCGAAATCAAGCTCGCGACATTGTGATGGCAATTCGGGAGCCGGTCCGTCTGCCGTATTCGGTGGCAATGTGAGCCACCAAACGCCCCCCGCAGCCGCCATCGACAGGCCAACAAGTGCCAAAGTCCAATTTGATCGACTCAAACCCACCGACATCCTTGCCTGTTATCACCTATGGAACGTGGTACCGCGAACCGGCATGTCTTGTTTCGGGTCGCCATTGGGTTTATTTGAATGTCATGTTCCCGACCTGACTCCCACAGGCGCGAAAGGATTTCACGTGAGCGGTATCAACGACTACATCGACAGCGAAGTGAAGAGCCAGGACGTAGTGCTCTTCATGAAGGGCACGCCCGGCTTTCCGCAATGCGGCTTTTCCGGCCAGGTTGTACAGATTCTCGATTATCTCGGCGTCGACTACAAGGGTGTGAACGTGCTCACCTCCAACGAGCTGCGCCAGGGCATCAAGGAATATTCCAACTGGCCGACGATCCCGCAATTGTATGTTAAGGGCGAGTTCGTTGGCGGCTGCGACATCATCCGCGAGATGTTCCAGGCTGGCGAGCTTAAAACCCTCCTCGCCGAAAAGGGTATCGCCGCCAAGGTCGATTCCTGATTAGCCAACAGAAACAATAGATTCCGGAGATTTCCGGAGTCGTTTTTCGAACAATGCGCCGGCTCGCCGGCGCGTTTTGTTTTAGCAATAGCCGCGAGCAATGTGATGGATCAGCAGAAAGCCCCGGAGGCAACGGTACCGTTGCTGCCAATTCCACGCTGGGAATTCATCGCGCTGACCGCGGCGCTGATGGCGCTCAACGCTTTGGCCATCGACATCATGCTGCCGGGGCTCCAGCAGATCGGCGCCAGCCTGGGGGTCGAGAACGAAAACCATCGCCAGTACGTGATCACCGCCTACATTTCGGGTTTTGGCCTGGCGCAGCTCGCCTATGGACCGATCTCCGATCGATTCGGCCGCCGCACGCCGTTGCTGGCCGGTCTGGCAATCTATGTGATTGCTGCGTTTGCAGCATCCTATGCGCCCAGTTTCACCACGCTGCTGATGCTTCGCTTCGTGCAGGGCATCGGCGCGGCAGCAACTCGCGTCATCGCCGTGTCAATCATTCGCGACGTTTTCGGCGGCCGCGCGATGGCGGAAATCATGTCACTGGTCTTCATGGTCTTCATGGTGATTCCGGTGATCGCGCCGGGCATCGGCCAACTCGTGATGCTGTTTTCCGAATGGCACATGATCTTCACCTTCATGGCAGCCATCGCGCTTGCCGTCACCGTCTGGACGGCGATGCGGCTGCCCGAAACCCTTCACCCGGAGTACCGGCGGCCATTCACCCTTGGCTCGATCCTCGGCGGCTTCCGCATCGTGCTGACCAACCGGGTATCGCTCTGCTACACGCTGGCAACGATGATCGTGTTCGGCGCGCTGTTCGGCTTCATCAACTCGGCGCAGCAGATCTATGTCGGCATCTATAGACTGGGTGTGTGGTTTCCGGTCATTTTCGCGGTGGTCGCGGGCATGATGGCGCTGTCTTCCTTCGCCAACTCGCAGCTTGTGGGCCGGTTCGGTATGCGGCGGCTTTCACACGGCGCGCTGATCGGCTTCATGACGGTAACCTGCATTCTTTTCGCAGTGTCGCTGCTTGGACCGGTGCCACTGCCGGTGTTTCTCGGCCTTTTCACGCTGGCCATGCTGCAATTCGGCTGGATCGGCTCCAATTTCAACTCGATTGCCATGGAGCCGCTCGGCCACGTCGCCGGCACGGCTTCTTCCGTCATCGGCTTTCTGCAGACCATCGGCGGCGGGATAATCGGCGCCAGCATCGGCCAGGCCTTCGATGGCACGGTCACACCGCTCGCCGCCGGCTTCTGCACGGTTTCTGTGCTGGGCCTTGTGATCGTGCTGATTGCCGAGCGGGGGAAACTTTTCCAGCCGCACAGCAAGCCCCTGCCCTGAGTTCGGAGCTGGCGGGTTCCGTCAGCCTTGCCGGTCAGGGCGCCCGCCGTACTTCGGCGGGCTGGGCCTGCAGGGCATTCAGCCCGGCAAAGTCGAAGAGGTTTCGATCGAGAAGCTGCGATGCGCGCACATTCGCCATTGCACGGATCATCGTGTCCTTCCGGCCGGGCATGCGCCGCTCGATGTCTTCCAGCATGGCCTTCATGGCGTTGCGCTGCAATCCCTCCTGGCTGCCGCAGAGATCGCAGGGAATGATCGGAAACCGCATGATCTCGGCGAATTTGGCCAGGTCCGCCTCGGCGCAATAGCTAAGCGGCCGGAGGACCATCACGTCGCCATCGTCATTGAGGAGCTTGGCAGGCATCGCCGAAAGCCGGCCGCCGTGGAAGAGGTTCATGAAGAACGTCTCGAGGATGTCTTCACGGTGATGTCCGAGCACCAGCGACGAACAGCCCTCCTCCCGCGCGATGCGGTAAAGATGGCCGCGGCGCAACCGCGAGCATAACGAACAATAGGTCTTGCCTTCCGCAATCTTGTCGACGACCACCGAATAGGTGTCCTGATATTCGATCCGGTGGGCGATGCCGTGTTTGTCCAGGAAATCCGGCAGGACATGTTTCGGGAAATTCGGCTGACCCTGGTCGAGATTGCAGACCAGCAGATCGACTGGCAAAAGCCCTCGCCACTTGAGGTCGAGCAGGATCGCCAGCAGACCATAGGAATCCTTGCCGCCCGACAGCGCTACCAGCCAGCGGTCGCCGGGCTGCAGCATAGCGAAGTCGTCGATCGCCTGGCGCGTCAGTCTCAGCAGGCGCTTGCGCAGCTTGCTGGGCTCGACCGAGACGGGGAAATCGCGAAACAGCGAGAAATCCGCACCTTCGGAGGCCGCGTGCTCGGCCAGCGGTTCGAATGCCGGCGCTGGTGACTGAATATTCATCTCGACCTCGTTCCGCTCGATGACGGAAGCATTCCCATATCGTGTTCGCCGCCTACGTGATGCTTGTCACGGCGAGCGACATACCGCTAATAGCCTATCCGAGCTTCGGATGAACCGTTTGAGGTTGGCATTTGCGCGAAAATTTGAAGATTTCGGTCATCGTCCCCGTCGTCAACGAACAGGACACGATCGCGCTGTTCGTAGAGACCTGCGTGCCGATGCTGGAATCCGTGTGCCGCGACCAGCTCAAAACCGGCAGCTACGAAATCATCTTCATCGACGACGGCAGCATCGACGCCACGCGGCTTGCCATCATTGCCGCCGCAAAAGCCAACCCTTCGATCAAGCTTGTCCGCTTCTCGAGGAATTTCGGCAAGGAAGCGGCTCTCGCGGCCGGCTTCCGGCACGCGACCGGCGATGCCGTCATTCCGATGGATGTCGATCTCCAGGATCCGCCGGACGTGGTGCCGCGCATGGTGGAGAAGTGGCTTGAAGGCGCCGAGATCGTCAACGCGATCCGGCGTCGCCGCGATACCGACACCGCGGTCAAGCGATTCACGGCGCGGCTGTTCTACAAACTCTACAACAAGATCGCCGACATCCCGATCAAGGCCGACGTCGGCGATTTCCGCTTGCTCGACCGCGCCGTCGTCGAGGCCCTGAACGAGCTTTCGGAAGGTTCGCGATTCACCAAGGCGCTCTATTCCTGGGTCGGATACCGCAACGTCGACATCGAATATGACCGGGCGGGCCGTTCTGGCGGCGACAGCAAATGGCCTTATCGCCGGCTGATACGCTTTGCACTGGACGGGTTGATCGGCTCGACGACCGCGCCGTTGCGTGTCTGGAGTTATCTCGGCCTGCTGATCGGCTTTGGTGCCTTTGTCTATGCCGCTGTCGTCATTGTCAAAACGGCGGTGTTTGGCGTCGATGTCCCTGGTTATGCTTCGACACTCGTCACCGTGCTGCTTCTCGGCGGGCTGAACCTGCTGTCGCTCGGCATCATGGGCGAATACATCGGCCGCATGTCGCAAGAAGTGCGCAACCGGCCCCTTTATGTCGTCCGCGAGACGCATGGACTGGGGGATGATGACCAAACCGCCCGGCAGCCGGCAAGGATCGCCCCGGCCAAACCTGCTCGCCCCGCATCAGTGAAACGCAAATGACCGATGGGCCGGCAGGGCGGCCGCTCGTCTCGAAAATGCTGCGCTTCGGGGTTGTCGGCATCGCCAACAGTCTCATCGACCTGGCGATCTTTTCGGCGCTGTTGTGGTTCGCAGTCACGCCGCTGCTCGCGAACCTCCTGGCATGGTTGGGGGCCGTCTGCTTTTCGTATGTCGCCAATTCGCGATGGTCGTTCGAGCGCGCGGGGAACCTGGGCAATCGCCGGTCCGTTTTCCGATTCTTCGTGCTGGGCGCCATCATCACGCTCGGCGTTTCGAGCGGCGCCATCGTTGCGCTGGGTGGGCTGATCGGTGTCTTGCCGGCAAAGATTGTCGGGCTCATCGTGGCGGCGGTGGCCAACTTTCTCGCCGCCCGCTGGTCCATCGAGGATCGCCTCCTCTGAGATCACATTCATTGCGGGCAGCTTTCGTAGGCAACATCGTTCAAGGAACTAGTCTAGGCAGCCAGCCAGCCGTGGGCTAAGGTCGCCAGCTTGCACAGCAGAGGCGTCTCCGACGTGGCGCCCGTAGATCAAGGAAGCCTTGCTGCATGACGACCGGGATGGCGCCGTATTTCGGATCCGGGACATCAAGGATGAAGCGCAACGTACGAAGCCGGCCGGTGAATAACGCCGGGTCGCCCGGTCCGCGATGCTGACATAACGATGTTTTCTTTCCATGCAAAATCGCGTTCGAAACGGTGGGCTTTTCTATTGTCTGAATGTATGGCTTCCAGCCCGATTCCAGGCTCAGGCCCGGCGCTGAAACTGAGGTTGATCTGGCCATGATGCGGCGCTTCGAACATGCCCGAATCCTGATGTACAGCCACGATACGTTCGGGCTAGGTCATTTGCGGCGCTGCCGGACCATCGCCCACTCGCTGGTCGAGGATTATCGCGGGCTCAATATCCTCATCATTTCCGGCGCGACGATCGCCGGTGCGTTCGACTACCGGGCGCGCGTCGACTTCGTCAAAATTCCCAGCGTCATCAAACTGCGCAACGGTGAATACACGTCGCTCGAACGGCATATCGATGTGCACGAGACTTTGAAGATGCGCCAATCGATCATCCGCCACACCGCGGAAACCTTCCAGCCGGACATCTTCATCGTCGACAAGGAGCCGCTCGGTTTGCGGGGAGAAGCCGAGGAAACCCTCTCCTACTTGAAGACCCGCGGAACGACGCTGGTCCTCGGCCTGCGCGAAGTCATGGATGCGCCCCATCTGCTCGAGGAAGAGTGGAAAAGGAGCGACGTGATGCGCAAGATGGGCTCCTTCTACGACATGATATGGGCCTACGGACCGCCCGAATTCTATGATCCGCTGACCGGGCTCGATGTACCGGCATCCGTCCGCGCGAAGATGAAGTTCGTGGGTTTCCTGCAGCGAAGCCTTCCGCACGACGAGACGCCAGGGCACCGCCCGCAAGGCGACTACATACTGGTGACAACCGGCGGCGGCGGCGATGGCGCCGACCTGATCCACAACGTGATCCACGCCTATCAGCAGGATCCGGAATTGCAGCACAAGGCGCTGGTCGTACTTGGGCCCTATATGCCGGCAAAGAAGCGCAACAAGCTGATCAAGAAGGGCGCGCAGATACCCCAGATCGAGATCATCGAATTCGATAACCGGATGGAAGACCTGATCGCCGGCGCTAAGGCGGTCGTGGCGATGGGCGGCTACAACACCTATTGCGAGATACTCTCATTCGACAAGCCGGCGCTGATCGTGCCGCGCGTAAAGCCGCGCGAGGAACAACTGATCCGGGCCCGCCGCGCCGCCGAACTCGGGCTTGTCGAGATGCTGCTGCCGGAGGAGGCGGAAGACGCGCCGCGCTTTGCCGAGGCCCTGAAGGCTCTCCCGGACCGGCCCCGCCCTTCGCAGAGCAATCCGGAGCTGCGGCTGGAAGGTCTGGCAAACATTTCCGAAATCGTCGGCGACTGGCTGGATCAGCGCGCGCATCCCCATCTCTCCGTTGTTGACGGCAAGAGCTGAAGCTTGCCCGAGCGCCGCAAGATCGTCGTTGTGCTGAAGGGTTATCCGCGTCTGTCGGAGACCTTCATCGCGCAGGAACTGCTGGGGCTGGAGCGGGCGGGCATGGAGCTGGTGCTCGTTGCGCTGAGAAGGCCGACCGACGGTAAGCGCCATCCCGTGCACGACGAGATCAAGGCGAACGTGCATTACCTCCCTGAATATTTGCATGACGAGCCTTTTCGCGTTGCCCGCTCGTTGTTTGCCGTTCTGCCGCGGAGCAGCTTCTGGCCAGCGCTGCGGAGCTTTGCGGCGGATCTTCGGCGCGATCCGACACGCAACCGAATCCGCCGCTTCGGCCAGGCTTTGGTGCTCGCTGCGGAGTGGCCCGAGAACGGTGAATGGCTTCATGCGCATTTTGCGCATACGCCCGCCTCGGTGACCCGTTATGCCAGCCTGCTTCGCCGCCTTCCCTGGACCTGTTCGGCACACGCCAAGGACATCTGGACGTCGCAGGACTGGGATCTGGCCGACAAGCTTTCGTCGGTGCGCTGGATGGTGACCTGCACGCGGACCGGCTACGAACACCTGAAAAGCCTGGCGAAGGACACGTCCCGAGTGCAGCTGAGCTATCACGGCCTCGACCTCGCTCGTTTCGGCAGTTTCGACAGCGCGCGGGCGCCGCGCGACGGCTCGACCGAAGCCGACCCGGTGCGCGTGCTAAGTGTCGGGCGGGCTGTGGAAAAGAAGGGCTACGATCTACTGTTGAAGGCCCTCGCCCTTTTGCCCCCGGATCTTAATTGGCGCTTCGAACATATCGGGGGCGGCGAGCAACTCGCTCGACTCAAGGCGCTGGCAGACGGTCTCGGGATCGCCTCGCGCATCTCCTGGAAAGGCGCACTGGCGCAGGAGGACGTGCTGGAGCATTACCGGCAGTCGGACATTTTCGCGCTGGCGTGCCGGATTGCGACCGACGGCGATCGCGACGGCCTGCCGAATGTGCTGGTGGAAGCTGCGAGCCAGAAACTGGCCTGCATATCGACCGACGTCTCCGGCGTGCCGGAATTGTTGACGGACGAAGAGAATGGGATGGTTGTCGCTCCCGAGAACCCGCAGGCCTTGGCACAAGCACTTGAACGCGCGATGCGCGACCCGGCGCTGCGAAAGCGCCTCGGCGATGCCGCCGAGCAACGCGTACGCGGCCATTTCGATCACAATTCCAGCATCGGCCAACTGAAGGCTCTGTTCGAGCAGGAGTGGCGGGCGGTTTCGTGATGCAGCCGCGCGTCTTCTTCTATGTCCAGCATCTGCTCGGTATCGGTCATCTGGCGCGGGCGAGCCGTATCGCGGCTGCTCTTGTCGAGGACGGCTTTGACGTTCTCTTGGTGATCGGCGGAACGCCGGTGGCCGGTTTTCCGGGGTCGGGCGTGAAAACCCTGAAACTGCCGCCGATCACGGCTGGCGATCACGGATTTTCGGGCCTTGCGGATTTGCAAGGACAACCTGTCGACGACACCTTCAAGAAACAACGCCAGCAAATCTTGCTGCAGGCATTCGAGGACTTCAGGCCCGATATCGTCATTGTGGAGGCTTTCCCATTCGGACGCCGCCAGATGCGGTTCGAACTTCTTCCGCTGCTGGAAACAATTGCGAACCGAACTCCCAAACCGTTGGTAGTGACCTCTGCGCGCGATATCCTTCAGGAACGCACCAAGGTCGGGCGCAACGAGGAAACCGTCGACCTCATCAAACGTTATTTCGATCTGGTGATGGTTCATGGCGATCCGGCATTCGCCACGATCGAACAGACGTTTCCGCTGGCCCGTACCTTCGAAGCCAAGGTCGCTTACACGGGCCTTGTCGCCGCCCCGCCGCCGCAACTGACCGGCGAGCGCTTTGACATTCTTGTCTCCGCAGGGGGCGGTGCGGCTGGCAGCGCCCTCGCCGCTTCGACGATAGCCGCGGCAAAAAATAGCGACCTGAAGTGGTGCCTCATCACCGGTCCCAATTTGCCGGAACCGGAGTTCCGGGCAGCCGTTGCCGGAGCACCGAAGGGCCTATCCGTCTTCAGGTTCCGCGAGGACTTCGCCAGTTTGCTGACGGGTGTTCGCCTATCGGTTTCGCAGGCCGGCTACAATACGGTATGCGACGTGCTGCGCGCCGGCTGCCGCTCGCTGCTCGTTCCCTTTTCGGCCGGCGGGGAAACCGAGCAGACGGCGCGCGCCGAGCGGCTCGAAGCTCTGGGGCTGGCTACGATTTTAACTGAGGACGCCCTGACGCCGACTGGGCTATCGACGGCCATTGAACGCGCGTTCGCGGCCCCCAATCCCGGCCGGCATGCACTGGACCTCGATGGGGCAAGGAAATCGGCCCAGTTGCTCCGCCGGAAGCTGGAACTCAGACCGTCCCGATCAGCATGAACCGGGTATATTTCTTCATCGGCAGTTCGCCGGAGAACCGCAACTCGCTCAGCCCGGCCATCTCCTCGAAGGCCCCCACCGAAGCCACGCAATTGATGTGTGTCGGTTCACTGAAATAATCATTCGATTGCAGCAGCACCTGCGTGCCGCGCGGCAGAAGATCGAGCCAGCCGCGAACGTTCGCGATGTGCTCGCAGCTGGTGTTGACCACCAGGTCGGGCCTGACGGCCGCGTAGTCCAGTGCATACATGTCAGCCGTCACCGCCTGAAAGCGCTCTCCCGCCGGTCGATTCAGCGTTCGGGCAACGGCTGCAACGGACGGGTCTATATCGAAGCTGTCGATCGCATCGATATCGAGCCGCGTGTCGTCGAACAGCATCGCGGCGAGAACGCCATACCACCCGCCGAGGATCCAGATTCGTCCAAAACGCGCACCGCTGCTTTCGAGCAGCTTGTCGCGCGCCCACATCTTGCAGGCGACCTGCTTGTGGTTGAAGGCATTGGCGATATCCGCTTGAGGATGCTTCGCGATGATACGGGCAAGGCCTGCGATCAGCGGGTTGGATGTGTAGGCGGCTATTCCGCGCGTGAGGTCGAAAGCGTGCTCGCGCCAATCGGCGCCCGGGTATTCCGGCTGGGTGGCGTCCATCATGGGCGTGTTGTATGTTGAGAATCTTGGCAACACAACGCAATCTGACCCGATGGACATGAAGACTTTCGAAGCTGCCTCGCCCTCGGCGAGTGCTGGAGAAGGCCTGGCGCACCTGTCGGGCGCCGCAGCCCCCATACGTCAAGTGATCGCCGCCCATTTCGTGCGCGACTGTGCGCATATCGTCGAAATCGGCGGACACCTGACCCCGATCACCGGCTTTCTCACGCACGCGCCTCAATCGGTCCTGTCGGTCGATCCGAAGACAACCGCCTACGAGGCGGACGAACTCAACGGTCATCGCTGCCGCGTGCGTCACATTCCGCGAAAATTCCAGGAAATCAGCTATGACTACCCCCCGCGAAGCTACGCGCTGGTTCTGCTTGGTTATTCGCTGAAACCATTCGGCAGGCGCGAGCCACTGGGCCAGTTGCTCTTTTCGCTGATCGATAACGCCAAAACGATCGTTATCGATTACGCGCCCGATCTCGAACGCGCTGCCTCGCAGGTGCCGGAGATTGTCAGCCGACCAACTGTTTCTGTACATTGCAGTTTCGAGCTTGTTCTTGACGACGCCGCCATTGCCGGTTCGCCTTATGCGAAAAGGCGTTTCTTCGTCCTGCATTCCAAAGGTTGATTGGTCCGCGGCAGCCCATGATAGAAAGCCTCGTTCGCTATATCTGGACGCACACCTGGAGACAGCAGCTCTGGATTCTGACGATCGTCGCGCTGTCGATGATCCCGTATTTCATGTCCTTCGATCTGCCCAAGCTGATCGTGAACGGACCGATCCAGGGCGACGGCTTCGAAACGCCGGGCGCCACTCAGACGTTCATGGATATCAGTTTCAATCTGCCGGTTGTCGGAAATATCCAGCTTTTCTCCGGCTTCCAACTCGACCGCGAAGAGACACTCTTCGCCTTGAGCATGGTTTTCCTCCTGCTCGTCGTCATCAACGGGCTCTTCAAATTCTACATCAATACCTACAAGGGCCGTCTCGGCGAACGGATGTTACGGCGCATCCGTTTCGAACTTGTCGACCGGGTCCTGCGCTTTCCGCCCTACCAGTTCAAACGGGTGAAATCCGCGGAAGTCGCCACGATGGTGAAGGACGAGGTGGAGCCGCTGGGCGGCTTCATCGGCGATGCCTTCGTCCAGCCCGCGTTGCTTGGCGGCCAGGCGCTGACGGCGCTCGTCTTCATCATCATCCAGAACTACTGGCTGGGCTTGATCGCTGCCGTGATCGTGGGAATCCAACTCGTCCTTATTCCAAAAATGCGCAAGCGGCTGATCCGGCTCGGTCGTGAGAGACAGCTGACTGCGCGCGAACTGTCGGGCCGGGTGGGTGAAATCGTCGACGGTATCGGCACGATCCATATCCATGACACATCCAACTACGAGCGCGCCGACATCGCCTCCAGGCTCGGTCGTATTTTCAAGATTCGCTACGACCTTTACCAATGGAAATTCCTCGTAAAATTCATCAATAATTTCCTCGCTCAGGTGACGCCCTTCCTGTTCTACCTGATCGGTGGTTATCTTGCGCTGCGCGGCCGCCTCGACGTTGGACAGCTCGTCGCGGTGATCGCCGCCTACAAGGATTTGCCAGGTCCGATGAAGGAATTGATCGATTGGGACCAGGCGCGCCAGGATGTCCAGGTCAAATATGCGCAAGTCTATGAGCAGTTCGCCATCGACCGCCTGGTAGATCCCAAAATTCAGACGATGACGGTAGATCCGGTCGGCCCGCTCAGCGGCGCGCTAGGAGCCGTCAACCTGTCGCTCATCGACGATAGCGGCGCGCTGCTACTTGAACGTGTTTCCTTCCAGATCAAACCTGGCGAGACGGTCGCGATCATCACCACGGCCAATGGCGGCGGCGAAGCGCTGGCGGAGGCATTTGCACGGCTGAACTGGCCCGAAAGTGGAAAAGTGGTCGCCGGTGACGCCGACCTGCTCGAATTGCCGGAATCGATTACCGGACGCCGGATGTCCTATGCCTCGTCCGACGCCTACCTTTCGCAAGGAACCCTGCGCGACAATTTATTGTACGGGTTGAAACATGTTCCGCTGACCAGCGTGACATATGAAGGCGAGAAGGCGAAAAAGCACAGTTGGGATCTCGATGAGGCAAAACGATCCGGCAATCCGGATTTTGATCTCAACAGCGACTGGGTGGATTACGGCGCGGCGGGTGCCACAGGTCCGAACGACCTTTTCGGCGTCATCCGCCATATGCTCGACGCCGTGGTTCTCTCCCGCGATATTCTGGATCTTGGCCTGCGCACGACCGCCGACCTGCAGCGCCACCAGCAACTGGTCGAACGCATCGTGGAATTGCGCAATGCGTTGCGGGTGCGACTGGAAAAGGAAAAGCTGACGGACCTAGTCGTCCCGTTCGAACCCGGCGCCTACAACCGCGAAGCGACGATCGGCGAGAACCTCTTGTTCGGAGCGGCGACAGGCTCGGCGCTGGCTGGAAAGGCACTCGCGGCCAACCCGTACTTCCTGTCGGTACTCAAGGCTGACGGGCTGGATCAAGTCCTCTACGGCATGGGCCTTGAGATTGCCGAGCAGGCAATCGAACTGTTCAGCGATCTGCCGCCGGATCACCCTTTCTTCCAGCAGCTTGCCTTCATGACGGCCGAGGAGATTCCGACCTATCAGTCGCTTCTGCAAAAGCTGAAGGGCAAGCCGTATGAAAGTGTTGCGGAAGCCGACCGTGCGCAAATCATCACCTTGAGTTTCGCCTATATCGAGCCCCGCCACCGTTTCGGTCTGCTGAGCGACGATCTGATGGCGAAGATCATCGCTGCGCGCGAAAGTTTCTACGAGAACCTGCCGGAAGACCTGCAAGGCGCGATCGAACCCTACGATCCCATGCGCTATACGGTGGCGGCAAATGTCATGGACAATGTGCTGTTCGGCAGGATAGCCAACAGCCATCCGGAAGGGCCTGAACGCATCCGGGCGATCGTCTACGAGATTCTGGATGAACTCGGTCTCTATGACGATGTCCTCGATGTCGGGCTGGGCTTCAACGTCGGGGTCGGCGGCAGGCGCCTCACCGGCGCGCAGCGCCAGAAACTCGACGTGGCGCGCGCGCTGCTCAAACGCGCGGACTTCCTTATCCTGAACCGCCCGCTTTCCGCGCTGGACCAGCGTTTGCAGGATCAGATCCTGCGCAACGTGCTGGAGGAAGCACGACGTGACGGCCGCGCACCTGCGATCATCTGGGTGCTGACCAACCCGGCGATGGCGAAGCTGTTCGATCGGGTTATCGTCTTCGATGCCGGCGAATTGGTAGAAGACGGAACCCACGAGACACTTTTGGCAAGAAACGGTATCTTTAAGGGACTACTGTCATAGTGATCCCTTAAATAAGACCAGGGGACGAGGTTTGCGATGATGCTTCTCAAGGATGAAGTGGGAATGCTCCGGCGGGTTCCGCTGTTCTCGGGCGTCGAGCCGGCGAAACTCAAGCTTCTCGCTTTCACGTCGGACCGCGTCAGCTACAGCGAAGGCCAAATCCTCTTCAATCAGGGCGATGAGGGTGACGCGGCCTATGTCATCCTGTCGGGAACAGCGGACATCCTGGTGGACTCCGATACCGGCCAGATCAAGGTTGCGGAACTTGAGCCCAATTCGATCGTCGGCGAAATCGCCATTCTTTGCGATGTATCGCGTACCGCAACGGTAAGGGCAGCCGAGCCGCTCGAGGCGCTGCGGATACGCAAGGATCATTTCCTGAGGCTCCTGAAGGAGTTTCCTGAAATGACCATCGAGATCGTCCGCGTTCTGGCCGACAGGCTCAGCCACACAACGGCCGAACTCGCCGATGCCCGGAACAATAAACACTAGCCGGAGCCGGTTAGCCGATATGCCAATCCCGAGGCGGTTGAAAAACACGCCAAATACGTGTCTCGTCTAAATGCGGCAGGATGGCTACGATAGTGGCCCGATGGGGACGCCGCGAAGAGGCATGATGGACGAAGAGGCATTCCGGGTCCGTTTTTGGGGAGTACGCGGCAGTCTGCCCGTCTCGGGTCCTCAATTCATCCGTTATGGCGGCAACACCGCATGCGTCGAAGTGCAATGCGGGAGGCATACGCTCTTTTTCGACGCCGGCTCGGGGATACGCCCTGCCGGCGAGGCGTTGATGGCTGCTGCCATCAACGATTTCGACATATTCTTCACCCACTGCCACTACGATCATATTGTTGGGTTGCCATTCTTCTTTCCATTCTACGATCCGAAGATCCGGGTCAGGCTTTGGTCCGGGCACCTGGCCGGCCGCATGACGACATGGGAGATGCTGAGCGAATTCATGCGCCCCCCATGGTTTCCCGTGCGGCTGGAAATCTGCAAGGCGAACCTCGACTGCAAGGATTTTGTTTCCGGCGACATCCTTCGCCCACGCGAAGGCATTGCGATACGGACAGCCAGCCTCAATCATCCCGGGGGCTGCATCGGCTATCGTGTCGAATGGGGTGGGCGGGCAATCGCGGTAATCACGGATACGGAACACGAGCCCGGCAAGCTCGATCCGGCAATCCTGGGCCTGATCGAAGGCGCCGAACTCGTCGTCTACGACTGCACCTACGTCGAAGAGGAAATGCAGCGCTATCGCGGTTACGGCCATTCGACCTGGCAACAAGGCGTCAAGCTTTGCAAGGCGGCCGGAGCAAAGCGCCTAGCGCTGTTTCACCACGATCCGGCGCGCACGGATGCCCAGATCGAGGCGATCGAGCAGGAGGCGGCCCAGGCGTTTTCCGGCGCTTTTGCGGCGCGTGACGGCCAAGTCCTGGACTTCGTGCGTCAAACCGTGAAACAGCGCTGATCAGCGCGCAGCTTCCTCTCCAGTGGCGATCAATTCGCGAATGGAACGCCATCCGCAGGCACGGTGACCCGCGGTGAGTTCGAAAAGATCCTCCAGAAACACCCACGCCGCTTCGTCATGCACAAGGTGGTGCGTGAGAATGCCAACCGCATCGCCACCCTCAAAGGCCTGAGCGAGTTGCGCTGCAATGTCACGAGCAATCAAACCATGGTCGCGACAACCGCGTGTGCCGTGCCAATCCATCAGGTCGACATTGCTGTTGATCGTGCGGATGGCGGCGGGCTTTGCCGGGCCGAAGACGGACAGCGCCGTAAAGCCGAGCGGCATGAGATCGGGCAGCAAGTCCGGGTGGATTCTGTTCCATGGAGGCACCAGCAGCGGGACCATCCGCGGACCGTGGAGATTGGTGATGTGGAACAGCCCTCGCCCCAGATCATCGCGCACCATCCCACGTTCACGATGCCGGCCGAGTTCCTGCTTCTTCTCTTCGTCAGGCGCATGGTTCTCATGCGACCATCCGTGAACGGCAACCGTCACCTGCGATGCGCCGGCGAGCCTGATTGCGAGAGCTTTTCCGGTGAATGCTGGAATCACGGCAAGTGTGGCCGGAACGCCAAACTTTTCGGTCAGCCCGAGCAGGCGGTCGAGCGGCTCGGTGGGTTCGACCGCGTCGTCATCGCGTAGCCAGAACTCCGCTGTGCGGCCGGCATCTTCCCAGCGTGCAAGTTCCATAGTCAGCGGCAGCCACGCCGCATCTCTGTTCATTGTGGCGGCGCCATCGGAAGGATTCCGTCTAGGCGCGATGCAGCCGCGTCAAGCGACCTTTCTTCCAGAACGAAGCGCCGCGCCGCATCGCCCATCGCCTGCCTTTCACCGCGGTCGGTCAGCAGTCGCGCAACAGCCGATGCATAGGCGTCGATATTGCCGGGGGCTGTCAGAATACCGGTCTCGCCGTCGCGTACGACTTCCGGCACACCGGCGGTGTCCTGCGCGACGACGGGCAGTCCGGCCGCTTGGGCTTCAAGGTATGCAAGACCGTAGGCTTCGCCGCAACCTGGCCAGACGTAGATGCCGCCGCCGGCAAGGAAGCCTGGAATTTCGTCGGGCTCCTTCTTGCCCAGCCATTCAATGCGTTCGGCTGGCAAGCCGGCGAACTCCTCTATCGCCTCGGCACGGCAAGGCCCGTCGCCGACGACCGAGAGGGTCCATGACCTGTCGTCCAGCCGCTCGAGCGCCCGCGCCAGCATTCCGTAGCTGGCGAGCTTGTCGCCCGGGCGCATCATCGCCACCACGACAAGCCTCGGTGAGTTCGGCCCGGCAATGAAAGCCGTTGTGTCGATGAAGGGCGACAGCATTGCGAAACGCGCATCCGGTGCGATTGACGCCAGCCCGTCACGGTCCCGGCGCGTGAAGCAGATGTTGAGAGAGGCGCTTTTCACCGCATCCGCGACCAAAACCTGGGTGTCAGACCATGCATCCACATTGCGGCGGGCGGAATAGGATGCCTCCACCGTCACATAGGGGATGGCAAGAACCTTGGCCATGCTTGGGCCAATGAAGTCGGGCGCCTTGTAGTAGGGATGGTAGCTCAGCCAGAGATCCGGCTTTCCGCCCTTCTCCCAGCGAGCTGTCAGCCTGGAGATCTCCATGTCTGCCTGATGCGCGATGGCCGCGTAGTGTTCGGGCCCGGACTTCGTTGCGAAGCTGCGCAGTTCCGAAACCACGGACACTTCGTTACCAGC
This sequence comes from Mesorhizobium sp. ZC-5, assembly GCF_025753855.1. Taxonomy (GTDB): domain Bacteria; phylum Pseudomonadota; class Alphaproteobacteria; order Rhizobiales; family Rhizobiaceae; genus Neomesorhizobium. The sequence continues at coordinate 254,468 of NZ_JAOWPT010000005.1, read as the reverse complement.
GCGCTCCAACGCTTTGATCAGCAGCCGCGCCATCTGGCGATCTCCCGACGGAACGGGATGATTGGGCGATTTCATTGGCGCATAGAAGGCAATTCGCATCGCGGCGAGCCTTCCACCGAAAATTCGCACAAGTCAATTTCGGCCATATTCAACTGACCAACGCCGAGGGGAAATGTGTTAATTGTACTGGGATGGACAAGATTGCCGCTCCCGACGCGTTTTTCGATACCTTGCCGATCTTCGCGAAGTTCGAGGGCGTTGCGGATGTAGAGAACTATCGGCCACTGCCAGACGATTGGGCACTTGCAACGGCGGACATCGTTGGGTCCACCCAGGCGATCGAAGCCGGTGGCTACAAATCGGTGAACATGGCCGGGGCAAGTGTCATCTCCTGCCTCCTCAACACACTCGGCCGCCGCGACCTGCCTTTTGTTTTCGGTGGAGACGGCGCCATGGTGGCTTTCCCGACCGCCATGCAGAACAAGACGCGAGACGCTCTGGCCGCCGTCCAGGCGTGGGTGGCCGACGAACTGGGGCTGACGTTGCGGGCGGCGATTGTTCCGATGACGGACATTCGAGCAAAAGGCTTGGACGTTCGCGTCGCGCGCTTCCAGGCGTCCGACGAGGTTTTTTATGCCATGTTCGCCGGCGGCGGCTCGAGCTGGGCCGAAGCCGAGATGAAGGCTGGACGCTATCGTATCGACCCGGCACCGACCGGAACCAGGCCGGACCTCACCGGTCTTTCATGCCGCTGGAATCCGATCGAAGCCCAAAATGGCGAGATCGTATCGATCATAGCGGCTCCCAGTGGTTCCGACAGCCAGCGGGCCTTCCGGCATCTGGTCGCGGATATCGTCGCTATCGCCGGCGAGCAGGAGCGCGCAGGACATCCGGTGCCGCTCGACGGCCCCGGTTACAGCTTCCCACCCAAGGGGCTCGCCATCGAAGCGGCCGCCATCGCTCCGAAAGGACGCCGGCTATGGCCGAAAGCTTTCATCCTGGGACAGATGGCTTTGACCACGATCTCCGACAAGCTTGGCTGGACGATCGGCAGTTTCGACCCGAAACGCTATAAAAACGATGTTGCTCAGAACTCGGATTTCCGGAAATTCGACGATGGTCTGAAGATGACCATAGACGTTGACGCCATGATCTTCGAAAAGATCGAAAACCGTTTGAAGGCCGCCGAAGCGGCAGGTGTCTGCGTATATGGCATTCACCGGCAAGATTCAGCTTTGATGACCTGCATCGTGGCGTCCCCGTTGCAGCGCGACCACGTTCACTTTGTCGATGGCGCTGCCGGTGGTTATGCCATGGCCGCCGCCAGCATGAAGGCCAAGAAGGCCGCTTAACCCTACCCCTTCTTGCAGGAAATCGGATTAAGCCATATCTGCCATAAGGACGTGCGTATTGCCGATGGGATTCGCCTTTTCGGTGCGCCGCGTCCTGTCGGCAAGAAAAGCAGTTATCTGATTGCCCCTCAGTCACTTCATCATCGCCTCCCGGAAGCGTCGTTGCCTGACGCGGCGACCGCTGAAGTCCGGCGGAGCACGACGGCCGGGAAACCTGCCATGAGAACAGTAGACATCAGCTACGCAGGACGCACCGTCAGGCTTGCGAACCTTCCCGAATATGAAAAATTCTATCGCAAACTTTCCGGCGGACGCTGGGAAACAGGCACTTTTCAGACACTTGCACGGAATCTCGACCGCGACACGGTTTGTGTGGATATCGGCGCGTGGATCGGCGTGACTCCAATGTGGTCGGCCCAAGTCGCCAAAGCAGTGATCGCGGTCGAACCCGACCCGAAATGCGTCGGCATCCTGAGGAAAATCGCGGCTGACGCTCCGAATGTCACCGTCCTTGAAGGCGCATTGGCCGTTGACCGCAGCGTCGCCATCAACGCAGTCGAAGGTTTCGGCAGTTCGGAGACTAGCGTACTCGACATCGGCGACGGAGAATGCACCACGGTACGCGGAATAAGCATGGACGAGATCATGAGCCATGCGGATGGCCAAGAGGTCTTCGTCAAGATCGACATCGAAGGATACGAATTCGCAATTGCCGATGAGATCGCAAAATTACGCAACTATCGCGTTCGGGGGCTCCAGATCGCGGTCCATCCGCAGCTTTACGAAAAAACCCTGAAGGGCAGCCGTCTGTCGCGACGGCTCCGGGTTGCCTGGGCCACCTGGCAATTTGGGCAGTTGTTCAACGGCTTCCTTCCCGCCCCTCGATTCGCTAAGTTCGGCAGCCTTGCGGGCTACGTCATCAAGGGGGTTTTGTTTCGCCGCGTACCAAAGGGAGCAGACCTCGTATTCGAACGGCATCCCGTTCGATCCGAACCTGAAACGCCATGAAAGCAGTGCAAGCCGAAGTTTCCACCATTCTCATGGACAGGGTCGGTGACTGGCTGATGAAGTCTTCGCTCTCCGGTGACAATCTGGAGGTCATGGTTCGCGGCTTCTGCGAGCGGCTTGCGGCCGCTGGTTTGCCGCTCGTACGCGTGCATCTGAGCTTCTCGATGCTGCATCCCCTCTATGATGCTCTTGGCTTCACCTGGGAGCGTGGGCGCGGCATGGAGGTCGAGGGTTTTCGCAAGAAAGCAGGGCTTTCGTCGGACCGCTTCCTGAACAGCCCATACTACCATCTGCTTTCCAACAATCTGGAATATATCCGCCGCCGGATCGATCCATCGAGACCGTCGGAGTTTCCGATTTTCGACGACCTCAAACTTCTGGGCGTCACCGACTACATGGCTTTCGTGCAGTCTTTCGGCGACAATTCGAACCAAGGCATGATCGGATCGTGGTCGACCGACAACCCGTCAGGGTTCACCGACGACATGATCGAGGCGCTGCTGCGGGTCCAGAGCAACCTCGCCGTGGCCACGAAAATGGCGGTGCTGAACAAGCTGGCGGACAATATGCTGACGACCTATCTCGGCGGCGACGCGGGTAAACGCGTGCTCAACGGCCAGATCAAACGCGGCGAAGGCGATACGATCCGGGCCGCACTGGTGATGGCAGACATGCGCGGCTCGACCAAGCTGGCGGAGACGTCTGGCCGTGAAGCCTATATCGACACGCTGAACCAGTTCTTCGACGCGATCGCCGCGCCGTTCAACAGGGCGGGAGGGCAGATTCTGAGCTTTCTCGGTGACGGCTTCCTGGCGGTCTATCCCTGCGAAAGGCACCAGGTGCCGTCCCAGATAGCATGCCAGGCTGCGTTGAGCGCAGCCTTCAAGGCAACGGCCAGGATGTCTGAACTCAACAGCCAGAGACGTCAGAAAGGCCTCGGTGAGATCGGCTTCGGTATCGGCCTGCACGTCGGCAACGTGATGTTCGGCAATGTGGGGCTGACCGACCGCCTGACATTTTCGGCCTTCGGATCGGCTGTGAACGAGGTCCAGCGGCTCCAGCTTCTGACCAAGAAATACCCGCAACGGCTCATCGCAAGCAAGGATTTCGCGGCCTATTGCGGCGGCGGATGGGTGACCCTGGGCAAGGAAAAACTCGCCGGGGTCCGGCAAAAACTGACGATTCTGTCGCCGGATGCCTCGGATGTGGGAACGATCGACGATGACGGCAGCCTGGAAGGCAGCTACGATCGGATGTCAGATGCGGAACAGGTGATCCTTCTGCATCGCGACACCAGGAGAATTCAACTGCCCACCGAAAACCCAAAGAAAATCCAATGAGAAGCGAGAGCATCCGAATGGCCGGTTTGGCTGCGGCGGTCTGTCTATGTGGTCCGGCGGGAGCCGGAGACTCGCAAGTCCTCGTCGACGGGTTCGACGGCCCCGGTTTTTCCGAAAGCGGTGGCCTCTACTACAAGGAAAATTTCGAGCAAAGTGCCGGCATCGTCGAATTCCAGAAGGATGTCGTGCGGAACGGCGGCGGTGCCCTCAAGCTCAGCGTGAAGCCGCTCTGCGCCACGTCCAGCACGTCCTGCAGCGAACGCGCTGAAATCTGGGAAAAAACGGCCTTGCGCGTCCCCTACGATCAAGGCGTCTGGTACGGTTTCGCGGTCAAGTTCGCCGATCCGATACCCACTGACGACCACCGTTATCTCATCGCTCAATGGAAGCGGGAAATCGACCCGGGTGCCGATGGCGATTTCAGTCCGTTCCTCGCGCTGCGGCTGAGGCAGGGAAAACTGTTTGCCACGGTCGAAACCAACTATGTCGCGCCGACGGCCACATCTGTCAGCACCGCTGCCGCACCATGCACCGCCGGAACGCCGGTCTGGTACAGGCCGGAAACCAACCAGATGCGCGCGCTGGTCGCCACCGACGGCAACTGGACACCTGACGATGGCAGCCTTTTCGATGCCTGCACGGATGCAATCACCGTCACCGACCATGGCAACAAGCTGCCTGCCCCGAATACCGGATGGATCGATTTTGCGATCTTCACGAAACCTGGTCCGGACGGATCAGGCCTTATCGAACTCTTCGCAAACGGCAAACCGGTCGTGACGGTCAAGGGTCACATCGGACATGCCGATCCAGGCTTAGGCAAGAACCAGTACTTCAAGTTCGGCCCATACCGGGCAGCGCATACGACCGACTGGACCCTTTACTACGATGATTTCAGGCGATCGCCGAACTGCTCCGACGTTCTACAGAACGGCCTCTGTTCCGCCAAATAGTGCGGATAGAGCACGCCGACTTCATTTTCGTGCTTGCTAAATAAGACGGTCTAGGCAGGCTCGCGGGTGTGCGATAGTCTGTTGCTGACCCCGCAGATTTCGCGCGTGGCGAAACTCCCCGGGGCGGGGAATGGGTAGGGATGAATTCTGGCACTGATCTGTTGAGAATTGAAGATCTTGGCATTTCCTTTGCCATCGTTGGCGGGCCGATTCACGCCGTAAAACATGCAAATTTGCGGATCCTGCCCGGCAAGGTGACCGCGCTGGTTGGCGAGTCCGGCTCAGGAAAGTCGGTTATCAGCCAGGCGGTGATGGGAATATTGCCGAGGACCGCGAAAGTACGTGGACGTATCCTGTTTTCCGACCCGGCCACGCCCGGCAAGACGGCCGACATCCTGCAGATGCCGCGCGACGGGAAAGAGATCAGGTCGCTGCGAGGCCGACGTATCGGAAAAATATTCCAGGAGCCGATGACGTCGCTTTCTCCGCTGCACACGATCGGCAATCAGATCAGCGAAGTGTTGCAGATCCATACGGATATGTCCGAACCCGAACGGCGGGAACGCACCGTCGAAATGCTTGGACTGGTCGGCTTTCCCGATCCGCAGCGGGCCTACGACAAATACTCCTTCGAACTTTCCGGTGGGCTGCGCCAGCGCGCGATGATTGCGATGGCACTGATATGCCGCCCGGCGCTGCTCATCGCCGACGAGCCGACGACGGCGCTCGACGTGACAATCCAGGCGCAAATCCTGCAACTGCTCCGCGACCTCCAGTCCAAGCTGAACATGGCAATGCTGCTGATCACTCACGATCTCGGGGTGGTGGCAAACGTTGCTGACGAGGTGGTCGTCATCTACCACGGCGAAATCGTCGAAGCCGGTCCCGTGGAGGCGATATTCAGGAGGCCCAGCCATCCCTACCTGAAGGGGCTGATGGCCGCCGTTCCGCATTTCGACATGAAGCCGGGTGAAAGACTGAAAGCGCTCCGCGAAGTGCCGGTGAATGTCGAGAGCCTGCTCGGCAAACGACACGCCCCTGCAGCAACCGCGCCGGACGTTATTTTGTCGGTCAGGGGGCTGACCAAGACTTTCACCACGCGCAAATCCGGTTGGTTCGGTAGCGGGCAGAAACACGAGGTTCGCGCCGTCGACGGTGTCAGTTTTGATATTCGCCGCGGCGAATGCCTGGGACTGGTCGGCGAAAGCGGTTGCGGCAAGACCACGGTCAGCAAGATTCTGATGCGGGCGCTGACGCCGGACTCGGGCTCCGTCATCTATAATGGTCCTGACGGGCCGGTTGACGTCCTGGCTGCCGAGGGCAGCGCCCTGCGCGCGCTTCGCACTAAAATCCAGATGGTTTTCCAGGACCCGGTCTCATCGCTGTCGCCGCGTATGACGATCCAGAATATCCTGAGCGAACCGCTGGAAATCCATGATCGCGGCGATGCCCGTTCCAGGCTCGAGACCGTCAAATCCCTCATGCAGGCAATCGGCCTCGACAAGCGTTTCATCAGCCGCTATCCGCACAGCTTCTCCGGCGGCCAGCGACAGCGTATCGGTATCGCGAGAGCCTTGGCTCTCGGCCCGGATCTCATCATTTGCGATGAGCCGGTATCGGCGCTCGACGTCTCGGTCCAAGCCCAGATATTGAACCTTCTCAAGGACTTGCAGAAGGACTTGGGACTGACTTATCTTTTCATATCGCACAATCTGGCGGTGGTGGACTACATGGCCGATCGTATCGCCGTCATGTGCGGTGGTCGCATTGTCGAACTCGCGCCCCGCGAGATCCTGCTGCGGAAACCCGTTCATCCCTATACGCGCTCGCTGCTTGCCGCAGTGCCGTTCGCCGATCTCGACCGGCCGCTCGACTTCAAGACGCTTCAAGCCAGCGGAGCATCCGACACACACGCCTGGGGTCCGCAATTCCGCGACGACGGCGGCGAAGACGCTATGCACCCCGCCGATCTCGGCGGCGGCCATTTCGTGCTCGCAAGGCGCAATGTCGACGCCAGGGAGCTACGGCCATGATGATGAACAGGCGGACGGCCATCGGCGTCATCGCATCGGTCCTGGCGCCCGTTTCGGCACGCGCGACAGGCCTCGAACCGAGCTTCCTGCAGCCACAGCTCGACGAAAAGAAACTGCCGCCGCTCGCCGAACGCCTGCCGAAAGCGCCGCGTGTCGTGAATGTCGCCGCGATGGGTAGGGAACCAGGCGCATACGGCGGCTTCATACGCACCCTGATCGGCAGCCAGAAAGATATCCGGCTGATGACCATCTACGGCTATGCCCGCCTGGTCGGCTACGACGACAGGCTTCGTTTCCAACCGGATATCCTGGAAAGCTTCGAGGCGGTCGAGGACCGCGTTTATACCTTCAAGATTCGCGAAGGTCACAAATGGTCCGACGGCAGCCCGCTGACGCCGGAGGATTTCCGTTACTGCTTCGAAGATGTGTTGCAGAACGAAGACCTGTCTTCCGGCGGCCTGGCGGCCGCGTTGCTGGTCGACGGAAAAGGTCCGCGTTTCGAGGTCGTCGACGACCTGACGGTGCGCTATTCCTGGGATGTGCCGAACCCCGATTTTTTGCCCAGCCTTGCGCATGCCCAGCCGCTCAGCCTTGTGCTGCCCGCCGCCTACATGAAGCAATTCCACAAAAAGTATCAGGATCCGGACCGCCTCGCAGCCTTGATGAAGAAGAACAAGCAGAAGAAGTGGACCGGGCTGCACATCCGCATGTCGCGTCAGTACCGGCCGGAAAATCCCGAGCTGCCGACGCTGGACCCGTGGCGGAACACCACCAAGCCGCCGGCCGAACAATTCGTCTTCGAGCGCAATCCGTTCTTCCACCGCATCGACGAAAACGGGCGGCAATTGCCCTATATCGACAAGTTCGTCCTGAACGTCAGTTCCTCGTCGATCATCCCGGCTAAGGCCGGTTCTGGGGAAAGCGACCTACAGGCCATCGGCCTGAGCTTCTCCGACTACGCGTTTCTGAAGGATGCCGAGAAGCGCTATCCGGTGAAGGTCACTCTCTGGAAACGCACGCAAGGGTCGCAATTTGCCCTGTTGCCCAACCTGAACACCGCCGACGAAGCCTGGCGCAAGCTGCTTCAGGACGTGCGTATGCGGCGGGCACTGTCGCTGGCGATCAACCGCGAAGAGATCAACAAAGCGGTATTTTACGGCCTCGGCACGGAAAGCGCCGACACAGTATTGCCGGAAAGCCCGCTCTATCAGCCGGGTTTCGCCGAGGCCTGGGCCGGCTTCGACCCTGCCCAAGCCAACAGGCTGCTCGATGAGGTCGGGCTTAAGCAGCGCGGCGACGACGGCATCCGGATTCTCCCTGACGGCCGCACCGCGCAGATCGTCGTCGAAACGGCGGGAGAAAGCACCCTCGAGACCGACATGCTGGAACTGATCGCCGACCATTGGCGCGAGGTCGGGATCGCGTTGTTCATCCGCACCTCGCAGCGCGACGTTTTCCGCAGCCGAGCGCTTGGCGGAGAAATCATGATGTCGTTGTGGTACGGGATCGACAACGGCGTACCGACCGCCGACATGAATCCGGGCCAGTTCGCTCCGACCGCCGACGACCAGTTGCAATGGCCGCTCTGGGGCGCCCACTATATCTCCCACGGTCAGGTCGGCGAGCCGCCCGACCTGCCGGAAGCCGCCGAACTGGTGCGGCTGGTGAAAAAGTGGCGGCACTCGGCCGGGCTATCAGACCGCAGCAAGATCTGGACAACAATGCTCGCGCTCTACACCGACCAGGTGTTTTCCATCGGCCTCGTCAACGCCACCTTGCAGCCGGTGCTTTACTCCTCGCGCCTGCGGAACTTTCCGGGGGAAGGCCTCTACGGCTTTGATCCTACGTCGTATTTCGGAGTTTACATGCCGGATACATTCTGGCTCGCGGACGAGGCCTGAGCGTGCTGCGCTACATCCTCTGGCGCATCGCCGTCATGGTTCCGACATTGCTGATCATCTCCGCGCTGGTGTTCACCATCATCGAATTGCCGCCCGGCGATTATTTCGAAAGTTACGCAGCCGAAATGCGGGCGCAGGGCGAAGGCGTCGACATGGACCAGCTCGAGGCATTGCGGGCCGAATACGGTTTCGACAAGCCGCCGATCGTCCGCTATTTCTATTGGGTCACGGGCATGCTCCAGGGCGACTTCGGCTACTCGTTCGAGTATCAGTTGCCGGTCAGTGACGTCATCGGCGACCGCATGTGGCTGACCGTCTTGGTGTCGTTCGTTACCATCGTCTTCACCTGGCTTATCGCCTTTCCGATCGGCATGTACTCCGCCACCCACCAGTACAGCTGGGGTGACTACGGATTGACGTTTCTCGGCCTTCTTGGCATCGCCATCCCGAACTTCATGCTGGCGCTCATCCTCATGTATTTCGCCAATATCTGGTTCGGAACCTCCATCGGCCATCTGATGGACCAGAAATTTCTCGGCGAACCGATGAGCTGGGACAAGGCCAAGTCGATCCTCGAACATTTGTGGATCCCGGTCATCATCGTCGGCACGGCAGGCACGGCGGGCATGATCCGCCGGTTGCGGGCCAATCTGCTCGACGAGTTGCAGAAACAATACGTCATGACGGCGCGCGCCAAGGGACTTCATCCCTTCCGTACCTTGGTGAAGTATCCGCTTCGCATGGCGTTGAATTTCTTCATGTCGGATATCGGCTCCATTCTGCCGGCCATCATTTCCGGCGCCGAGATCACCGCGATTGTCCTTTCGCTGGAAACGACCGGACCAATGCTGATCAAGGCGCTGCAGAGCCAGGATATGTATCTCGCAGGATCGTTTTTGATGTTCCTCGCCTTTTTGACCGTGATCGGCGTGCTGATTTCGGATCTGGCGCTGGCGGCTCTCGATCCGCGAATCAGGTTGCAAGGCGGCAGCACCAAATGAATTCACCACTGCCTTCACCGGGCGCCGAACTCGCCCACTACGTTTCGACCGCGCCGTTCGATCCGTACTCGGTCGAGGCGATGACCGACGAACAGTCGCGCGTCTATCAGGCGTCGCAGCTCAAATTGATGTGGTGGAAATTTCGACGGCACAAATTGGCCGTCGCGTCCGGCATTTTCCTTGCCTCGCTCTACGCGATGATTTTGGTCTGCGAGTTCCTGGCGCCGTATAACCTGCATACAAGGAACATGGATTTCATCTACACGCCGCCGCAACGCGTGCATTTCTTCCACGATGGCCAGTTTGTCGGGCCGTTCGTCTATGGCCGGCAGATGCGGCTGGACATGGACACGCTCAAGCGGGAATACACCGACGACAAGAACGAAGTGCAGCCGCTCCGCTTCTTCTGCCGGGGCGACGCCTACAAGTTCTGGGGGCTGTTCGAAAGCAATCTGCATCTGGTCTGCCCAGCGCCGAACGGCCAGTTTTTCCTTCTCGGCACAGACCGGCTCGGGCGCGATGTCCTGTCGCGCATCATCTACGGCGCGCGTATTTCACTCACCATCGGGCTCTTTGGCATAGCATTCAGCTTCGTGCTCGGCATCGTCATCGGCGGGCTGGCCGGCTATCACGGCGGCATATTCGACCTGGTGGTTCAGCGCATCATCGAGGTGTTGCAATCCATACCGAGTATTCCGTTATGGATGGCGCTGGCAGCGATCATGCCGGTGACCTGGAGTCCCATCCTGATTTACTTCGGGATCACCATGATCCTGGGACTGCTCGACTGGACCGGGCTGGCGCGTGCGGTTCGGTCGAAACTTCTCGCCTTGCGCGAAGAGGACTATGTGCTCGCCGCCCAACTCATGGGTGCGAAGAGCAGTCGCATCATCGGCCGACATCTGGTTCCCGGCTTCATGTCGCATTTGATCGCCACCGCAACCATCGCGATTCCAGGAATGATCCTTGGAGAAACAGCGCTGAGCTTTCTCGGGCTTGGCCTGAGACCACCGATCACCAGTTGGGGCATCCTGCTAACCGAAGCGCGTGGTGTCAGCGTGATCGCCTTCTATCCATGGCTGCTGTTTCCAATGATACCCGTCATTCTGGTCATCCTGGCGTTCAATTTCCTGGGTGACGGCCTGCGCGACGCCGCCGATCCCTATCGGTAGCCGCAGCGCCTAATGCATGTCGCCCGAAAGTGACCTCGGTTTCGGGATAACGACATGCATCAAATCAAAGAATCTGAAGCGTGGCCGCCGAATCCTATTCGGCGCGACACGCTTTAGGCTACTTCGCGCTTCGACGATACGGGCTGTGTCGCGCCGTTTTGGCGGATCGAGTCGCCACGGCCGATCGCATAGTAGAGCAGCCCGTGCTGACGCAGTTGCTCGGGGTCGTAGAGATTGCGGCCGTCGACAACCACCGGATTGAGCAGGTTCGTCTTCAGCCAGGCGAAATCGGCCACCCGGAACTGCTTCCATTCGGTGCAGATCGCCAGCGCATCCGCACCGGCAGCTGCCTCCTGCGGACTGGATGCAAGCAGGAAATCCGGCCGTTCGCCATAGTGGTGGCGGGCTTCTGCCATTGCCTCCGGATCGAAGGCCCGCACCTTGGCCCCGGCATCCCAAAGCGCCTCCATCAGAACCCGGCTCGGCGCCTCCCGCATGTCGTCGGTGTTCGGTTTGAACGCCAATCCCCAGATCGCGATCGTCCGGCCTGCCAGATTGCCGTCAAAAGCCTGTGAAAGCTTTTGAAACATCACACTCTTTTGCGCGTTGTTGACGCGCTCGACCGCCTGCAGCATATCGGCCTGCAACCCTGCGTCATTGGCGATGCTGGCCAGCGCACGCACGTCCTTGGGAAAGCAGGAGCCGCCATAACCACATCCCGGATAGATGAACTGGTAACCGATGCGGGGATCCGAGCCGATACCCTTGCGTACTTCCTCGATATCCGCACCGAGCCGTTCCGCGATATTGGCGATCTCGTTCATGAAGCTGATCTTGGTGGCCAACATGGCGTTGGCGGCATATTTGGTCAGCTCGGCCGAGCGCACATCCATGTACATCAGCTTGTCATGGTTGCGGTTATAGGGCGCGTAACAATCATAAAGCGTCTTGCGGACAAGTTCGGACTCGGTGCCGATGATGATCCGGGCCGGTTTCGTGAAATCCTCGACCGCACTGCCCTCTTTCAGGAATTCCGGGTTCGAGCACACCTCGAATTCATGACTAACCGCGCGCGCTGCCATCGCCTGAGCGATTGCCGTTCTGACCCTGTCACCCGTGCCGACCGGAACCGTCGACTTTCCGACGACAATCTTGGGGCCGTCGATATGGTCGCCGATAGTCCGTGCCACGTCGAGCACGTGGCTAAGGTCCGCGGAGCCATCCCCATTTGGCGGCGTGCCTACGGCGATGAATATCAGGTTGGCAAACCGGACGCCTGCCGACCCATCGGTGGAAAACGTCAATCGGCCGGCCGCGGCGTTGCGGACGACGAGTTCTTTCAGCCCTGGTTCGAAAATCGGAACTTCGCCGCACTTCAGCGTCGCTATCCTTTTATCGTCGATATCGATGCACAAGACATCGTGTCCGACGTCGGCAAAACAGGCGGCTGTGACCAGACCAACATAGCCGGTTCCGAAGATCGTCAATCGCATAAAGAAATTCCCTGAGTGTCCGGTAACCGGCGCCTCGACGGAGGTGGACCCATCTCCAAAGCCCGGCAGGTCATTGCAAAGTTCGTCGTTCAATCTTATCCGTCGCTCTAGATAGACGCGGCGCGGGGGATTTGCCACACCGCCCAAAAACGTGGTGTGACCGCGCGGGGGAGACGATGAAGGTTCTTTTGACCGGAGCGGCTGGTTTCATCGGCTACCACACCGCCCATCGGTTGCTTGAGCGTGGCGATCATGTCCAGGGCATCGACAGCCTGAACGACTATTACCCCGTCAGCCTCAAGCACGATCGCCTCGCATTGCTTGGCTCGCAGCCAGGCTTCCAGTTCCAGCAACTCGATGCCGCGCGGCGCGATCTGTTCGAAACAATCGGCGAGCATGTTGCTGACGCCGATGCGATCGTGCATCTCGCCGCGCAGGCAGGCGTTCGTTACTCAGTCAAAAACCCCTTTGCCTATGTCGATTCGAATGTCACCGGACAGGTGGCGATTTTCGAACTGGCAGCGAGGCTGCCGAAGCGGCCGCCTGTGGTCTATGCCAGTTCATCATCCGTCTATGGTGCCAGCGAAACCGTGCCGTTTTCGGAAACCGCACGCGCCGATAGCCCGGTTTCGGTCTACGCGGCCACCAAACGAGCAGCAGAGCTGCTCGCACATGCCTATGGCGATCTCCATGGCATCCATTCCACCGGATTGCGGTTTTTCACCGTCTACGGCCGCTACGGCCGGCCGGACATGGCGCCGTGGCTGTTCACCGACGCCATCCTGAAAGGCAACCCGATCTCGGTCTTCAACCACGGCGAAATGCAGCGCGATTTCACGCATATCAGCGACATCGTCAATGGTGTTGTCGCGGCGGTCGACCGCATTACCGGCGATCCCGCCGGCACGGAACCGATCTACAATCTTGGCAACAATTCTCCGACCATGCTGCTCGACTTCATCGCGGCGATCGAGAAGGCTGTCAGGCGCCCAGCAATCATGGAGATGAGGCCGAAGCCTTCCGGAGACGTACTGCGCACCTTTGCTGACATCTCGCTCGCTGAACGGGATCTGGGGTTCAAACCGAAGACCAGCCTCGAAGACGGTATCGCCGACTTTGTCGATTGGTTCAGGAATTATCCCGGCCTGAACCTTGGCAGCGCCTCCTAGCCAGCAATTCAGCCTTATTCTTCAAACAGCCAGGTTCTTCGCATATGAGCCGTCTCGACAGTTTTATCCGCCGGATCACCGCCCAGCGGGATATCCTCGACCACATATCGGCGGAAGTCGCCCAGATAGACGGAGCCGTAGTCGAGCTTGGTCTCGGCAACGGAAGAACCTACGATCACCTGCGGGAGCGCCTGCCAGGACGCCGCATCATTGCTTTCGACCGCGCCCTCGCCGCGCACCGTAAATCGACCCCCGGTCCGGAAGATCTCGTCCTCGGGGAGATTCGCGAGACCGCTGCGGCAATGGTCGGCATGCGAGCGGCACTGGTCCATGCCGACATCGGCACCGGCTATGCCGAAAAGGACGCCATGACCCTAACCTGGCTTCCCGGACTGACCGCACAATTGCTTCGTTCGGGGGGGATTGCGGCCAGCGGCTTGCCCCTCGACCATCCGGAACTTGTGCCTCTTGTCCTGCCCGCTTCCGTCACCGAGGATCGGTATTTCCTCTATCGGCGCAAATGATCGCGGTAGCGACCGGCACTAGCTCTCCGGATAACGCATCAGCAGCGTAGCATTCCAAACCGGCGACGCATTCGCACCGGCCACCGCTGGCACTTCCAGATTTCGCTCCACATCGACGCGTCCGAACAGTTCCATCGTTTTTGCACGGCACTCTTCAATAGGCGACACGGCGCAAATATAGGCACCGCCCTTTTTCCGGGTGTCGTCTTCCGTCACCCAGGGCGTGAATTCCAGAGACGACTGCTGGATCGCGTAAGGCCGATCGGGTGCGTAGAACGACACCGCATTGGCAACCATATTGTCCCCGGCAACGATAGGCAGCGGCTTGCCGGTAGCATTGCGCCACTGCGCCTGGACGGTCTCGGCAATCGCATCGAGAGGCGTAGCGCTGTTGCCCCGCGCCTGCTGCAATGACCGTTCCTTGATCCAGGGCGCCAGCGTCAGCAGGCTTGCCGCATAGATCGCCATCATGATCGGCACGACGAATTTCTGGCGTGCCGCGAGGTTGGCCGGCAACAGCGTGACCAGGAAAAACGGAAGGAAAACAAAGAACGGTATTGCCCAGAGCGACGAGACTTGCGCGTTCAGCGCCAGGCCGAGTGCGATAGTCAGCAGAGGCGCAAGCACGGTTACGGAAATAAGCGCCCTGCCCTGAGGCGTCTGGCCAAGTGCACGCCATTGGCTCAAGGCAAAGAGCGGCTGCGCGTCACCAGGAGAGCGGTGAGGGATCAAAAGCAGGAACACAGGCAACGCGTACAAAACCGCCGCCGCCGGAAAGCGCAGCGCATAGGAAATGGCGTCCGACCAGTTGCCGGAGCCCTGTTGCGACGCGTAGCGAACCGTCACGAAATCGTTTTTGATCATCCACATAAGGTGCGGAGCCAGCGCAAGCGCGCCCGCCAGCACGGTAAGCCACGGCAGCCGCGTGGAAAGAAGCGGCCTCACCTGCCGGTCAAGAAGTCCATGTGCGGCGATCGCCATCAACAACACGATCGAATGGTATTTCGCCAGGATCGCCAATGCTGCGAAAAGCCCCAGCAAAACCGCATCAAGCGCGGAGCGCCGCTCGATCAGTCTCAGATAGAAGAGGAATGTCAACGCCCACAGAGGCAGCATTGCCGACGTGGCATTGTAATTCTGGGCCAGAAACGTCAGCGGCGGCAGAAAAAAGGCGGAAGCCACTAGGAGTATCTGCTGATCACGATTGAAGAACCGCGTCGAAATCCGCCACATCGCCCATATCGCGATCGCGACGCTTGTTGTCGAAAGCAGATAGTAGAAGGCGTTGGCTCGAGGAAAGACTAGGAACCATAGCGCCGACGTCCAGGCGAAGAATGGCGGGTGCTTGTAATAGCCCAGCTGCCAGCCTATGCCCCAGGCGAAGTTCTCGACCATGTCGCCATGGGTATCGAGATTGTAGCTGCTCAGTGTAGCCTGCAGCGTCCAGAAGGCGACGTAGATGACGATGATCAGCGAAACCGCCAGGCTGGCAGTTTCGTGGCGGCCATCGGACGCCGGATTGCCGGGCGATTGGCGGCTGTCCATAGTCTGCCTTCTACTCGCGTCGTAGAGGAAGCGGCCGAAAGCCGCTCCCCAGCATTTCATCCGGAAAGACCCGGAGAACGATCAGCGCGAATAGAACTCGACGACCAGATTCGGCTCCATCTGCACGGCGAACGGCACGTCGGAGAGGCCGGGAACGCGGGCGAAGGTGGCGGACATCTTGTTGTGGTCGGCTTCGATGTAGTCGGGCACGTCGCGCTCGGCGAGTTGCACCGATTCGAGAACGATTACCAGCTGCTTCGACTTCTCGCGGACTTCGACAACATCGCCCGGCTTGCAGCGAAACGAACCGATGTTGACACGACGGCCGTTGACGTTGACGTGGCCGTGATTGACGAACTGGCGCGCGGCAAAGATCGTCGGAACGAACTTGGCGCGATAGACGACCGCATCGAGACGCGACTCCAGCAGACCGATGAGGTTCTCGGAGGTATCGCCCTTGCGGCGGTTTGCCTCTTCATAAACCTTGCGGAACTGCTTTTCGGAAACGTCGCCGTAGTGGCCCTTCAGCTTCTGCTTGGCGCGCAGCTGCAGACCGAAGTCGGAAAGCTTGCCCTTGCGGCGCTGACCATGTTGGCCAGGACCATATTCGCGCTTGTTGACTGGGGACTTCGGACGACCCCAGATGTTTTCGCCAAGACGGCGATCAAGTTTGTATTTCGCGGATTCGCGCTTGCTCATCGCATTCCCTTTCAAACAAATACACCCGGAACCTCATGTTTCGAGTGAAGGAAACGCGCCCTCCTCTGGCTTCCGTTTTCGAAGCCTGACAGGATTTTCCACGCACGCTTTGCGGCAAAATCCACGGGACACGTCAAATGAAACACCGGGCATTGCGGCCCGGCGTTGGCGGCTAACTAGGCGAAAGCTTCCGGAATGTCAACGCCGTGGCGAAAGCCAGCTCATGCAGCGTCGTGGAAGATGATGCCTGCCGTATAGCGTTCGCCGGAACGCACCCGGCTTACACCGTGCCGCATCTTGACGCGATAGTCGCCGCGCGTCCCGGCCTTGGGCCGGTCGTTGACCGCAAACAGCGCGCCATGTCCCATGCGTAGCGGCACCACCTCAGCACGCGATTGCATGCGTGGCCGTTGTTCGGTCAGAACAAATTCGCCGCCTCCAAATTCCTTTTCCGGATCGCTCAGCAGGATCACCAACTGGATCGGAAACAGGTGCTTTCCATAGACGTCCTGATGCAGACAATTATAGTCACCCGGTCCGTATTTGAGCAGCAGCGGGGTTGGCTTTTTCTGGCCGTCGGCATGGCATTCGCTCAAAAATGCATCCAGCGTTTCAGGATACTGGCGGTCAAGCCTCATACGCCGGTTCCAGATGTTGCCGAGCGGCGCCAAATGTTCATAGAACGCACTCCTAAGCTCGGTGATCTGCCGCGGCAGCGGATCGGCGAAATATTTGTACTCGCCGGCGCCGAAACCATGCCGTTGCATGATGATGTGGCTGCGGAAGTGACCTTCTCCGTCGTAGAGCGCCCGCAGCGCCCAGCATTCTTCGGCACTGAGTAACTGGCCTGTCGTCGCGACGCCGAATTCGTCCAGATTGTGCCGGATGGCATCCCAGTCGATTTGCAGTGATTTCATCGGTTCGGTCCTCGTTTCTTGAGGACACTAACCACCCTTCCTATCACCGGCATTCCGTTTCTTGCGCAATGGAGACGGGCGAAGGATCAGTCCTTCGACTTCTTCTCCGGCAGCCCTTTGCGTTTGGTTTCGGCGAACTCCTCGAGCTGTTTCTCGCTCATGGATTCGTACATCCCTTTCGACGCACCCTTGAGTTCACTCTTCTTGGTATCGCCGCGTTTTGCCGACAGCGCCGCACCAGCGGCTTTCTGCTGGGCTTTCGATTTGGCTGGCATCGCCAGGGCCTCCTTGTTCCGACCAAAGCCAAACGCAAAGCAGCAAGCCCGGTTCCGCCAATCAAGTGCGGATTTCGATGCCTTTCGCCACCTGCAAACCAAATCCCTGCATCAGCCGCGCAATGGCGAAATCGACCTTGCCGGACGTGAAGACCGCGATATCTCCCGCGCGCAGCACCGCGGCCTTGTTATCGCCACCGCCGTTTTCATCTAGCAGCGACTTCACCCGCCGCGCGATCGCTTCCGCCGGGTCGAGCCAATCCACCGGCCACGGTGCCGTCTTGCGCATGCGATTGACCAGAAGCGGGTAATGGGTGCAGGCGAGCACGACAATGTCGGTGCGCTTCCCGTCCTGCTCCATGAAGCACGGCGCAATCTCGGCGCGCACCGCTTCCTCGTCGACGAATCCGTCGCGCATGTAGGTTTCCGCCAGCCTGGCAAGCTGGGTGCTGCCGACGAGGCGGACATGGCACTTCGATGCCCAGGCAGTGATCAGGTCGCGTGTATACTGGCGTTTCACCGTGCCGGGCGTCGCCAGCACCGAGACGAGACCGGAGCGCGTCCTTTCCGCAGCCGGTTTTATCGCCGGTACAGTGCCGACGAACGGCACCTCAGGATAAGCCTGGCGGAGGTCAGTCAGTGCAAGAGTGGAAGCCGTGTTGCAGGGAATGACGGCGATTTCAGGCTGGTGTTCACGGAGCAGCCCGCCGAATAGCTCGATCAGCCGCGCCCGCAGCCCGTCCTCTTCCCAATCGCCGTAGGGAAACGCCGCGTCGTCCGCGATGTAGACGAAGCGGCGATCGGGCATCAGGACACGCGCCTCCCGCATCACAGTGAGGCCGCCGATGCCGGAATCGAACATGAGGATCGGTTTTTCAGTCATTTTCCCCGCCCGTCGCCTTCGTCGAGGAAGACGGCCGTTTTCCCGACTTCGCCGACTGATCGGCCTCGGCCTTGCGTTCCGGATAACCGGCGCCGCGAGGCTGTTTCGGTGAAAAATAATCAAGCGACGTGACAACCCCCCGCAACAGCTTGATCTCGGCCGTGGCAAATCCCGCCCGCGTCAGCACCGCGCGCAGATTGTCCAACATTTTTGGCTTTTTTGCCGCGGGCCGGAAGTAACCGCGCGCATCAAGAGCTTCTTCGAGATGCGACATCAGGCCGATCAGTTGTTCTTTCGGCGCCGGCTCGATTTGCGGTCCGGTAAAGGCCGTGTCCGTTTCGGCTTCCAGGCCCGACTTCATCCACTCGTAGGACATCAGGAGGACCGCCTGCGCAATATTGAGCGAGGCAAAGGCCGGATTGACGGGGAAGGTGACGATCTCGTCGGCCAGGCCCACCTCTTCATTGCTCAGGCCAAAACGCTCGCGGCCAAAAAGGATGCCGGTCGCCTGCCCCGATATAGCCTTCCCCCTCAACATGCGGCCCGCCTCGACCGGTCCGCGGACAGCCTTGAAACCGTCACGCTCCCGTGCCGTGGTGGCAAAAACGAAAGCAAGGTCAGCGATTGCCGCCTCCAGCGTCTCAAACACCACCACATTATCGATGACATGATCCGCCTTGCTCGCTGCCGCCCGCGCCTTGTCGCTTGGCCAGCCGTCGCGCGGATTGACCAGCCGCAAGCGGGAAAGCCCGAAATTCGCCATGGCACGCGCGACCATGCCGATATTCTCGCCGAGTTGCGGTTCGACAAGGATGACGGCCGGCCCTTCGGAGACCGGGTTCTTGTCCATGGTCGTTCCTGTCATATCAGTCTGGCGCCTTCGATCGTGGCTTTCGCGCGTCCGTGACATATTCGGCTGTGAAAATGAAGCTTTGGCAAAGAAACTGAACCGACGGGAACGAACAGGTCGCCTTCGATCCGGCTCATGCTCTGCCGAGGAACAGCCGGATCGCGCCGGCAACTTCAGCCGGCTTCTCGTGCAGGATCCAGTGGCCAGCCCCGGCAAACTTGCGGATCGTCAAATCCCGCGCATAGCGATCCAACCCTTCAAGACATACAGGCCGCAACGCCTCATCCGCCTCTCCCCAAACAACCAGATGCGGCATGCGCACGGCCATTGCCTCGTCCGGCAATGAAAGCACAAAAGAATCGCCGGGCTGCTCCCCGGGCAATGGCACGGCGATCGGTGACGCACGGTACCAATTGAGCATCGCGGTCATCGCGCCTGGTTCGCTCCAAGCCCTTAGGTAGTCGGCTCTGATTTCTTCCGTCATCCAATCGGTCCGCGAAAAACCAGAGATCATTTTGCGGGTTCGCCGGAACCCGTCCTCCGACATCAGTGTATCCGCATCGGGCGCCCGCAGCCGGTTGATGTACTGGCTCGCCCTGCGCTGGGCTTCATCCTCGAAGATCGCGCGCTGGAAACAGGCCGGGTGCACACCATTGGCAATAATCAGGTGGCTTAGCCGCCCTGGATGGGCGAAGGCATAGGCATAGGCGATCGACGCACCCCAGTCGTGCCCGGCCAGCACAAAGGGTTTTTCGGGCGAAAGACGATCGGCAAGTCCGGCAAGGTCGGCAACCATGTGGCGGGCACGGTAAGCGTCGACACCTTGCGGCTTCGACGACAGGTTAAAGCCGCGCTGGTCAGGTGCAACGAGGTGATAACGGTCCGCGAGTGCGGTCATGACCTCGCGCCACGCCGCCCAGTATTCGGGGAACCCGTGCAGACAGATTATCAATGGATTCTCGGGGTTTCCGGCGGCGGCATAGTGCAGTTCGACACCATCGGCCGCATGAAATCCGAAGCGAATCCCGCCGCTGTCATCCGACATCATTTCTTCCCGAAAAATGCATTGCCGCCATGGCTTTGCCTCTACGGCACACAGTGCTATAGGGGCCGCGACTCCTGATGCAAACCTCCCGGGACGGTCCGTCCCGCACCCCACGAAACGAGGCATTTCTCATGGCAAAGATCAAGGTGGAAAATCCGGTCGTCGAGCTCGACGGCGATGAGATGACGCGGATTATCTGGCAGTTCATCAAGGAGAAACTGATCCACCCTTATCTCGATATCGACCTCAAATATTACGACCTCGGTGTCGAGCACCGTGACGCAACCAGCGATCAGGTGACCATCGATGCCGCCAACGCGATCAAGAAATACGGCGTCGGCGTCAAATGCGCGACGATCACGCCGGACGAGCAGCGCGTCGAGGAGTTCTCACTGAAGAAAATGTGGAAGTCGCCGAACGGCACCATCCGCAACATTCTCGGCGGCACCATCTTCCGCGAGCCCATCATCATGAAGAACGTGCCCCGGCTGGTGCCGGGCTGGACCAAGCCGATCATCGTCGGGCGCCATGCCTTCGGCGACCAGTACAAGGCGACCGACTTCCTGTTTCCCGGAAAAGGCAAGCTGTCGATCAAGTTTGTCGGCGACGACGGCAAGACGATCGAGCACGAGGTGTTCGATGCGCCGTCCTCCGGCGTCGCCATGGCGATGTACAACCTCGATGAATCGATCCGCGAATTCGCCCGCGCCTCGTTGAACTACGGACTGCTGCGCGGCTATCCGGTCTATCTGTCAACCAAGAACACCATTCTCAAGGCCTATGACGGCCGCTTCAAGGACATCTTCCAGGAAGTCTACGAAAAGGAATTCGAGGCGCAGTTCAAGGACAAGAAGATCTGGTACGAGCACCGCCTGATCGACGACATGGTCGCGTCGAGCCTGAAATGGTCGGGCGGCTACGTCTGGGCCTGCAAGAACTACGACGGCGACGTGCAGTCGGATACGGTTGCGCAAGGGTTCGGCTCGCTGGGCCTGATGACCTCAGTGCTGATGACGCCGGACGGCAAAACCGTGGAAGCCGAGGCCGCGCACGGCACCGTGACGCGTCACTACCGCCAGCACCAGAAGGGCGAGGAAACGTCGACCAACTCGATCGCCTCGATCTTTGCCTGGACCCGCGGGCTGGCCCATCGCGCCAAGCTCGACGGCAATGCCGAGCTCAAGAAATTCGCCGACACGCTGGAAAAGGTCTGCATCCAGACGGTCGAGAGCGGCTACATGACCAAGGATCTTGCCTTGCTGATCGGCGCCGACCAGCCCTGGCTCTCGACCACCGGCTTCCTCGACAAGATCGACGAGAACCTGCAGGCCACGATGGCGTAAGGATGGCATGACGGACGACGAGACAGACCAGCCCGCCGCTTCCGAAACGAAGGTTCCGGAAGCGGAACTCGTCGACCGGCGGGCTCACGAACTGCTGCTCGAGGCTTATGCGAACGGCAGCGTAGCGCTTTTTTCCGATCCGGACCCGGAACGGCTTTCCATCGACAAAAAGGCCGGCAACCGACTGGTCGCAGTGCGGCTCGCCTTCTATCCGGACGAGGCGCGGGATCACCTCTCGCCGACCAATTCTGGACGCTATTGGGCGCTGAATGGTGGTTACATGGCCTTCCTGAAGGAAGACCCGCCGACGGGCGGCGGCGGCACGCGCGGCCGCAATCCCGAGATGGAAGCCCTGCGCTTCACCTACATGAAGCTCAGGCTGAATACCTTCTGGCTTTCATTCGGCCTGTCGATCGCCGGCTTCGTCATCTCGCTGATCTCGATCGCGATTGCATTCTATTTCGGCGACCGCTTTCCACGATAGGCGCGTCTACTCGTTGCGCCAACTGTAGACCGTCAGGTCGCCAAGCCCCTCGCCTGTCGTGGTAATGGCGAGGATATTGCCCCGCGCATTGCGAAAGCGGAACGCGCAAAAGCCCATACCGGTACCGGAACAGGCCTCCGTCTCCGGGTAGGCGCCGCAGATTTCGACGCGCGTACCGCAACGCTGTTCGGCGGACTGGGCAGGCTCCTGCGGCGATGGCGACCAGCCGGCCGAAAGGAGTGTCAGCCGCGCTTGCACATAAGGCATGTCCTTTTTCAGCGCTGAATTGTCGGCACCGGCTGCCTGCAGGACAGACACCGCAAGAGCCAGGACAACGAACCCGCAAAGCGTGCGCATTGTTGCGTCTTCCGTCAGGCCGCCTGCATCGCCGCCTTGACCGCGGCGATCGCGTCCCCGGCTTTCGAGGCATCGGGACCGCCGGCCTGCGCCATGTCCGGCCTGCCGCCGCCACCCTGGCCGCCAAGCGCCGTCGCGGCAACGCGAACGAGATCGACGGCGCTGAAGCGGTCTGTCAGATCGTCGGTAACCGCAACGACGACACTCGCCTTATTGTCCTCGCCAGCGCCTACGAACACGACGACACCCGAGCCAAGCGATTTCTTGCCGTCATCCGCCAACGGCTTGAGATCCTTTGGCGAAACACCGGAGACGCTTCTGCCGAGAAAACCCACTCCGGCAACTGTTTCATTCTCGCTGCCAGCGATCGAGCCGGCAGCACCGCCACCGAGCGCCAGCTTCTTGCGCGCATCGGTCAGTTCGCGCTCCAGCTTCCTGCGCTCGTCCACCAGCGCCTCGACGCGGGCCAGCGCATCGGCAGGCGAAACCTTAAGCGCCGAAGCGATGGCCTTCAGGCGGCGATCCTGCTCGTCAAGGTGGCGCCGGGCGGCATCGCCGGTCAACGCCTCGATGCGGCGCACACCGGCTGCAACCGCGCTGTCCGACACGATGCGCACCAGACCGATATCGCCGGTCGACCTGACATGCGTACCGCCGCAAAGCTCGACCGAATAGGGCCGGTTCGCCTTGTCTCCATGCAGGCCGGTGCCCATCGATACGACGCGCACCTCGTCGCCATATTTCTCGCCGAACAGCGCCATAGCGCCCTCAGCGCGCGCATCGTCGACGCTCATCAGCCGCGTCGTGACGGGGCTGTTCTGCACCACGATCTCATTGGTCATGCGCTCGACCTGCTCAAGTTCCTCCGGCGTGATCGTCTTGTTGTGCGAGATGTCGAAACGCAGCCGTTCCGGCGCTACCAGCGAACCCTTCTGCGCGACATGCGTGCCAAGTACTTCCCGCAACGCCTCGTGGATAAGATGCGTGGCCGAGTGGTTGGAGCGGATACGCGTGCGGCGGGCATGGTCGACCTCCATCTCGACAGCCGCGCCCGGCTTCACCGTGCCCTTGGTCACCTTGCCGAAATGCACGAACAGGCCGTCACCCCGCTTCTGGGTATCGGTGATCTCGACGGCAAACCCCTCGCCGGCGAACCTGCCGGTATCGCCCATCTGGCCGCCGGACTCGCCGTAGAACGGCGTCTGGTTGACGACGATGGCAACCAGCTCGCCCGCACCGGCCTGCGCGATCTCCTTGCCGTCGCGCACCAGCGTCAGCACCATGCCTTCGGCTTTCTCGGTGTCGTAGCCCAAAAACTCGGTGGCGCCGGTCTTTTCCTTGATACCGAACCAAATCGTCTCAGTGGCGGCCTCGCCGGAACCGGCCCAGCTCTTGCGCGCCTCGGCCTTCTGCCGCTGCATCGCGTCGTTGAAGCCATCGAGATTGACCGAAATGTTGCGCTGGCGCAGCGCATCCTGCGTCAGATCGAGCGGGAAGCCGTAGGTATCGTAGAGTTTGAACGCGGTCTCGCCGTCCAGCATGTCGCCGGCGCCGAGCTTTTCCGTCGCCTCGCCAAGCAAGCCGAGGCCACGAACAAGGGTCTTGCGAAAGCGGGTTTCCTCAAGCTTGAGCGTCTCGGTGATCAATGCTTCGCCGCGCAC
This sequence comes from Mesorhizobium sp. ZC-5, assembly GCF_025753855.1. Lineage (GTDB taxonomy): Bacteria > Pseudomonadota > Alphaproteobacteria > Rhizobiales > Rhizobiaceae > Neomesorhizobium. The sequence continues at coordinate 230,463 of NZ_JAOWPT010000005.1, read as the reverse complement.
GAGTTCCGGATACGCCTGGCCCATTTCGCGCAGTAGTCCGGGCACCAGCTTCCACATCAGGGGCTCGCTGGCGCCGAGGAGCTGTGCGTGGCGCATGGCGCGGCGCATGATGCGGCGCAACACGTAGCCGCGGCCCTCGTTCGAGGGCAGCACGCCGTCGGCCACCAGGAAGGACGCGGAACGCAAATGATCGGCGATGACGCGGAAGGACCCGATGTTCTCCCCATCGGGACCACGCCCGAGAGCGGACGCCGTCGCGTCGATCAAATGCCGGAACAGGTCGGTTTCGAAGACGCTCTCCACCCCCTGCAGGATCGAGGCCATGCGCTCCAGCCCCATGCCGGTGTCGATCGACGGGCGCGGCAGATCGATGCGCTCTTCCTTGGTCACCTGTTCATATTGCATGAAGACCAGGTTCCAGAACTCGAGGAAGCGGTCGCCGTCCTCCTCCGGGCTGCCGGGCGGGCCGCCCCAGATATGTTCACCGCGGTCGATGAAGATTTCAGAACACGGACCACAGGGACCGGTATCGCCCATCGCCCAGAAATTGTCCGAAGTCGGGATTCTGATGATGCGGTCGTCGGAGAAGCCGGCGATCTTTTTCCAGTAGCCCGCTGCCTCGTCGTCGGTGTGGTAGACGGTGACCAGCAGCTTGTCCTTCGGCAGCCCAAAATCCCTGGTGATCAGATTCCAGGCAAGCTCGATGGCGCGCTGCTTGAAATAGTCGCCGAAGGAAAAATTGCCGAGCATCTCGAAGAATGTGAGATGACGCGCGGTATAACCGACATTGTCGAGGTCATTGTGCTTGCCGCCGGCGCGCACGCATTTCTGTGAGGTCGAAGCACGCGCGTAGGGCCGCTTCTCCAGGCCGGTGAACACGTTCTTGAATTGCACCATGCCGGCATTGGTGAACATCAACGTCGGGTCGTTGCGCGGCACGAGCGGGCTCGAGGCAACGATCTCGTGGCCGTTCTTCTTGAAATAGTCCAGAAATGCCGACCGTATCTCGTTGACGCCACTCATGCTTCTGCCTTTGTGAAAACTCCGCCGTAAACCCCGCGCGGAAAATGGACATGGCCTTTTATCGTCAGCACCTTGCCCTGTCCAGAAACACCGGGCAGCTCAAACATCCATCGTCAGCGGGAACTGGACCCCTCAAAACAAAACCGCCGGCATAAAGCCGGCGGTCGTTGCCTGAGAAGAAAATCGATCACATCTCGGCTGCATCGTCCTCGATCTCACCACCGCCGTTCTCCAGGAATTTTTCGGCGATCAGACCGGCATTCTGGCGCAACGCCAGTTCGATTTCACGCGCCAGTTCAGGATTGTCGCGCAGGAACAGTTTGGCATTCTCGCGGCCCTGGCCGAGGCGTTGCGAGTTGTAGGAGAACCAGGCGCCCGACTTCTCGACCACCCCCGCCTTGACGCCGAGATCGACGAGTTCACCCGTCTTGGAAACACCTTCGCCGTACATGATGTCGAATTCGACCACCTTGAAGGGCGGCGCCAGCTTGTTCTTGACCACCTTGACACGGGTCTGGTTGCCCACGACTTCTTCGCGGTCCTTGACCGAACCGATGCGGCGAATGTCGAGACGCACCGAGGCGTAGAACTTCAGCGCATTGCCGCCGGTCGTGGTTTCAGGCGAACCGAACATGACGCCGATCTTCATGCGGATCTGGTTGATGAAGATGACCATCGTGTTGGAGCGCGAAATGGAAGCGGTGAGCTTGCGCAGCGCCTGGCTCATCAGGCGAGCTTGCAGGCCGGGCAAGGAATCGCCCATCTCGCCCTCGATTTCGGCGCGCGGCGTCAACGCCGCGACCGAATCGACGACCAGCACATCGATGGCACCGGAACGGACCAGCGTATCGCAAATCTCCAGAGCCTGCTCGCCGGTGTCCGGCTGCGAGATCAGCAGATTTTCCAGATCGACGCCGAGCTTGCGCGCATAGACCGGATCGAGTGCATGTTCGGCATCGACGAAGGCGCAGATGCCGCCCTTCTTCTGAGCTTCGGCGACTGTATGCAGGGCCAGAGTGGTCTTGCCCGAGCTTTCCGGCCCGTAAATTTCAATGATGCGGCCTCGCGGCAGGCCACCAACGCCGAGCGCTATGTCGAGACCGAGCGAGCCGGTGGAAACCGTGCCGATCTCCACCACCTGCTCATTGGCCCCGAGCCGCATGATCGAGCCCTTGCCGAAGGCGCGTTCGATCTGCGAAAGCGCGGCGTCGAGCGCCTTTGTCTTGTCCACTGAATTGTCCTCTACCAGCCGCAATGAATTCTGAGCCATGATACATCACCCCGTGGTCGTCAATAGTCCGGACAATCCGGTGTCTCCGGAATTTTGTACCTGTTTTGTTCTTATTTTGCAAGAGGCAACAACTAACTGTTTTCGTTGGATAATCCAATTTTGTTCTTTTTTTGTATCATGCCGATGCAGCGGGATGTATCATCCGCTTCGGGGTTCTACCCTGCTCCAAGATGTCCAGAAACACGTTCGGTGCCGAATCGGCGGCGGCGATTGCCGGGGCCTAAGCCAACACATATGGTCCGGCTGGTTCAGTGCACCGGGCTTCTTCCTTCATGGATTCCAATCACCTTCTGGCAGTTGGCGGCGCCCATATCGACCGGCGCGGGCAGGTTTCAGGCAACTATGTGCCGGGCACCTCCAACCCGGGCGTGCTGGCCGAGGAGGTCGGCGGCGTGGTGTTCAACGCGCTGCGTAATGCGGTGAAGCGCGGCATCACCGCTTCGCTGCTCTCGGTGCGAGGCGGCGACGCCGCTGGCGACAATGTCGCCCGCGCCATAGCCCATGCGGGAATCGAGGATCTCTCCGTGGTTTTCCTCGATCGCTCGACGCCGAGCTACACCGCGCTGCTCGACCGCGACGGCGAACTGATCGCGGGCCTGGCGGACATGGGTCTTTATGAGCTCGCCTTCGCCAAACAGCTTGGCCGTTCCAAGGTGCGTGAAGCGGTTGCCGCCGCCCGCGCCATCCTGTGCGATGCCAATCTGCCGGAGGCCGCACTTGCAAAACTTGGAGTTGTCGCGTCCGGAAAACTGATGTTCGCTATCGCCATCTCTCCGGCCAAGGTGACAAGAATGGCGGGCATGTTGAAACACCTCGCCTTGCTGTTCATGAACCAACGCGAGGCGGCGAGCCTTTGCGGCATCGATGGCGCCGGCATCACAGAGACGATAGACAACCTGCGCGGCAAGGGTTTGGCGAGTGGCGTCATCACCGCGGGAAGAGAAGCGGTAATCGGCTTCGATGCTGACGGAGCTTTCTCGATCCAGCCGCCGCCGGCGAGGAAGGTCGCTGACGTCACCGGAGCCGGAGACGCACTCGCCGGAGCGACCATAGCAGCGATGATAAAGGGCCATGGCCTGCGCGACGCTCTGCGTGAAGGGCTGGCAGCCGCGATGCTGACCGTGGAAAGTCCCATGGCGGTGGCGGATTTCTCCGCACGGGAATTCGCCGCAGCCCTTGCCCTTGTGCCGCACGCCGTAGAAATGGCATGAGCACGGCGGCCTTCCGGAGACCGAAATGACGCCCGAAACCGCCCGCCCCTTTACCGATGTGCACGCGCCGGTCGCCGAAGCGCTCGCAGCCGGCAAGCCCGTCGTCGCACTGGAAAGCACCATCATCACGCACGGCATGCCCTACCCGAACAATGCCGCGATGGCGAAAAATGTGGAAAAGATCATTCGCGACGGCGGTGCGGTACCTGCCACGATCGCGGTGATGGACGGCCGGCTGAAGATCGGTCTGTCGGATGAGGAGCGTGAGGCTTTGGCGAAAACCAGCGGCGCCATGAAACTGTCGCGCGCCGATCTCGGCTTTGCGGTGGCGGAAAAACGCACTGGTGGCACCACGGTTGCCGCGACAATGATCGCCGCGGCAATCGCCGGCATCAAGGTATTCGCCACCGGCGGCATCGGCGGAGTGCACAAAGGCGCCGAAAAAAGCTTCGACATCTCGGCCGACCTCGACGAACTGGCACGCACGCCGGTGATCGTCGTTTCGGCCGGCGCCAAGGCTATCCTCGACATCGAGAAGACGCTGGAAGTGCTGGAGACGCGCGGCGTGCCGGTGGTCGCCTACGGTTCCGACGTGATGCCCGCCTTCTGGTCGCGAACCTCACCCTACAAAGCGCCGCTGAGGCTGGATGATGCGGCGGCGATCGCCGGCTTTTTCCAGACCCGCGCCGCACTCGGGCTTGGCGGCGGCATGCTGGTCGCCAACCCGGTGCGGGAGAAAGACGAAATACCGGCCTCGGTGATGGCCGGCTATATCGCCGCGGCCCAGGAAGCCTGCGAGAAAGAACGCATCTCCGGCAAGGAGGTCACGCCGTTCCTGCTCGGCAAGCTGCTCGAAATCACCGACGGCACCAGCCTGAAGACCAACATCGCGCTGGTCGAGAACAATGCCCGGCTGGCGGCGAAGATCGCCGCCGCCCTGGCGCGCGACTGACGCCGGTCAGGTCAGCGGCGAAAGCTGAATCTCGACGCGGCGGTTCTGGGCACGGCCGGCAGTCGTCGCATTGTCGGCGATCGGCCGCGACTCGCCGAAGCCGGTGACGGCGAAGCGGCGCGGGTCGACGCCCTGTCCGCTCAGGTAGTTGGCGACCGAAACGGCGCGGCGCTGCGACAGGTCGAAATTGTGCTGCTCGCTGCCCGTCGAATCGGTATGGCCGTAAACGTCGACGACAGTCTGGTTGAACTTCTTCAGCACCAGCGCGACCGAATTCAGCGTCGGGTAGAAGCCGGCCTTCACCGCGTCTTGGTCGGTGGCGAAGGTGATGTCCGACGGCATGTTGAGAATGATCTGATTGCCGGTGCGGGTGACACTGACGCCGGTTCCCTGGAGTTGGGCGCGCAGTTCGGCCTCGTTGCGGTCCATGGTGGCACCGATGGCGCCGCCGGTAAGCGCACCGATGCCGGCGCCGATCAGCACGGCGTTGCGCTGGGCATTGCTGCTGCCGCCGACTGCGAGGCCGGCGAGCGCGCCAAGGCCCGCGCCGAGTGCCGCGCCGCCAGCGGTGTTCGATACCTTCTGCTGGCCCGTATACGGATCAGTGGTGCAGGCAGCGAGCATTGTACCGGCGACAATAGCGGCGACGATCTTTTTGGACATGTTTCCCCTCACAAGAATGACGCCGGCTGGCGGCGCAACAAAGCGTTTTGCAGGCCGGCTTTTAGCATGAATTGCGGCAAAATGCGGGTGAGAGGCATTTCGCTGCCGACGGTTTCCGAACGCCCGCAGCCTTATCCGAGGACGGGACAATTGCCAAGCCGCCGACAATCTGGCGAAGGCGGGCTGTTCCTACGGCAAGTCAGACCCGCTTGCCGGCCGTGTCGAACCAATGCAGCTTCTCAGCCTTTGCCACCACCTTGAGCGTATCGCCGGGATTGGCGGGCGAGCGGCCGGATACGCGAACGATGATCTTCTGACCGCCGGCGGCGCAATAAAGAAAGCTCTCCGCGCCGACGGGTTCCACCCCTTCGACGGTGGCCGGCAGCGAGAGGCCACCAGCCGACGCTGCCGCGCCGACAGCAACGTCCGCATCTTCCGGGCGGACCCCGAGAATTGCTGCCCCTTTCGGCGCTTGCGGCACCGCCGTCCCATCGGACAACGTTGCGCCGTTGGCGCTATCGGTGAGCGGCAACAGGTTCATAGGCGGAGCGCCGATAAAGCTGGCGACAAAGGTCGAAGCCGGCTTCTCGTAGATGTCGAGCGGATTGCCGACCTGCTCGACCAAGCCGCCATTCATCACCACCAGCACGTCGGCCAACGTCATCGCCTCGAGCTGATCGTGGGTGACGTAGACAGAGGTGACTCCCAAGGTGCGTTGCAGATTCTTGATCTCCACCCGCATCTGGCCGCGCAGCTTAGCGTCAAGATTGCTGAGCGGTTCGTCGAACAGGAAAACCTTCGGGCTGCGAACGATGGCGCGGCCCATGGCGACGCGCTGGCGCTGCCCACCGGAAAGCTCGCGCGGGCGACGCTCCAGCAATGCGCCGAGCTCCAGTATCTTCGCCGTTTCGCGGACGCGCTTGTCGATCTCGTCCTTGCCCATGCCGCGGTTGCGCAGGCCGTACGCCATGTTGTCGTAGACCTTCATGTGCGGATAGAGCGCGTAGTTCTGGAAGACCATTGCAATGTCGCGCTCGGCTGGACCGATGGTGTTGACCACCTTGCCATCGATCGAAACGGTGCCATCGGTAATCGTTTCCAGCCCCGCGATCATGCGCAGAAGCGTGGACTTGCCGCAGCCGGACGGCCCGACCAGCACACAAAGCTGGCCGTCGGGAACGGCGATCGACACGCCCTTCACCGCCACGACATTGCCGGCGTAGGTTTTCTTCACATCTTTCAGGTCGACAGTCGCCATGTCTTCGTCAGCTCACTTCTCGGTTTCGACCAGGCCCTTGATGAACAGGCGCTGCATGAAAAGGATCACCAGCACCGGCGGCAGGGCGGCCAGAATCACCGCCGCCATGACGAGGTTCCATTTCGGATCGGCGTCGGCGACAACGGCCATGCGCTTAATGCCCATGACGATGGTGTAATATTGGGTGTCGGTGGTGATCAGCAGCGGCCACAGATACTGGTTCCAGCCATAGATGAAGAGGATGACGAACAGCGCCGCGATATTGGTGCGGCTAAGCGGCAGCAGGATGTCGCGAAAGAATTTGAGCGGCCCGGCGCCATCGACCCGTGCCGCCTCGACCAGTTCGTCCGGAACGGTGAGGAAGAATTGCCGGAACAGGAAGGTCGCGGTCGCCGAGGCGATCAGCGGGATCGACAGGCCGGCATAGGAATTCAGCATGCCTAGGTTCGCCACGACCTCGAAGGTCGGGAAGATACGCACCTCGACGGGCAGCATCAGCGTGACGAAGATCGCCCAGAAGGCAAGCATCCGGAACGGGAAACGGAAATAGACGATCGCATAGGCCGACAGGATCGAGATGGCGATCTTGCCGATCGCGATCGACAGCGCCATGACCAGCGAATTGAACATCATTGGCGCGATCGGCGGCGCGCCATACGACGTCATGCCACTCTCCAGCATGATCGAATAGTTCTCGAGCGTGTGAGGCCCCGGCATCAGAGGCATCACGCCGGAAAGGAAATCCGCTTCGCCGCGTGTCGAGGCTATGAAGGCGACATAGACCGGAAACGCCACGATCAACACGCCGAGAATCAGCGTCAGGTGCGTCAGGAAAGTGAGGAAAGGCCTGTTCTCTACCATGGTAGACCTCAATATTGAACGCGCCGTTCGATCCAGCGGAACTGGATGACGGTGAGAACAACGACGATCGCCATAAGCACGACCGACTGGGCTGCGGAGGAGCCGAGGTTGAGGCCCAGTTGGCCGTCGGCATATACTTTGTAGACCAAGATCGTCGTCGAGCCCGACGGCCCGCCTTCGGTTGTCGCATGGATGATGGCGAACGTATCGAACATCGCATAGACGATATTGACGACCAGGAGAAAGAAAGTCGTCGGCGACAAAAGCGGGAAGACGATCGTGCGGAACCGCTTGAACGGCCCTGCCCCGTCAATTGCCGCGGCCTCGATCAGAGAGTGGGGGATCGACTGCAGACCGGCGAGGAAGAACAGAAAGTTGTAGGATATCTGTTTCCAGGCCGCCGCCAGCACCACGAGGATGAGCGCGTCCGTGCTGTCGACGCGGTGATTCCAGTTGATGCCAAACCCGGCCAGCATATAGGGCAGAATGCCGATCGAGGGGTTGAACATGAACCACCACAATATGCCCGCGACCGCAGGCGCGACTGCGTAAGGCCAGACGAGCAAGGTCGTGTAGGCCTTGCCGGAACGGATCAGGCTGTTGACGCTCACCGCCATAAGCAGCGACACGCTCATCGAAAGCAGCGTGACAGCCAGTGCAAAAACGGCGGTGATCCAAACCGAATTCAGATAGGCCGGGTCCTCGAAAAGCTGAATGTAGTTCTCGAACCAGACGAAGGTGGACTTGAAGCCGAAAGCGTCCTCACGAAGGAACGATGTCCACAGCGCCTGACCAGCCGGCCACAAGAAAAAGACGATCGTGATCAGAAGCTGCGGAGCAAGCAACAGATACGGTAAGAACTTGTTCGGAAAGATGGTTCGTTTGGCCTGCATGCCGGACGCGCGCCCCCAACGGAATAGGTCCGAGCCCGCGCCGTGCGGCGCGGGCTCTTTGACAATTTTCGGCTAGTTGGCGCTTTCGAACTCGCGCAGGATCTTGTTGCCGCCGGCTACCGCGGCATCAAGCGCTTCCTTGGCGGTCTTGTTGCCTGCCAGCATCGCTTCGAACTCCTTGTCGAGTACGTCACGTGCCTGGGTAAGATTGCCGAAGCGAAGGCCTTTCGAGTTGGCGGTTGGTTCGGTGCGGGTCATCTGCTTGATGGCAACGTCCGAGCCGGGCGTCTTCTCGTAGTAGCCTTGGCTCTTGCCGAGATCATAGGCGGCATTGGTGATCGGCAGATAACCGGTGAACTGATGCCAATCGGCCTGCACTTCCGGCTTGGAGAGGTAGGCGAAGAACTTCGCCACACCCTTGTACTCTTCATCAGGACGGCCATTCAGCGTCCACAGCGTGGCGCCGCCGATGATCGAGTTCTGCGGGTTCTGGATGATGTCGTCGTAATAAGGCAGCGGAGCGAAACCGACTTCAAAACCCTTGGCATTGTTCACGACGGCGGCGCGTGCAGCAGACGAATTCATGTAGATGGCGCATTCCTGGCTGTAGAAGAGCGGTGGCGCGTCATTGCCGCCCACCGGGCCGCCATACTTGTAGAGGCCGGCGTCGTACCACTTCTTCAGATTGCCCCAGTGACGCTCATGCAGTTCGTCATTAAAGGTGAATTCCGCATCTAGACCCTCGAAGCCGTTGCCCTTGGTGCCATACGGCTTGTCATGGATGGCGGCGAGGTTTTCCGTGTGGATCCAGGACACCCAGGCAGTGCTCAGACCGCAGGGGGCGGCGCCTGATTCCTTGATCTTTGTGATCGCGGTCTCGAATTCTGTCCATGTCTTCGGCGGCGTCTCGGGATCGAGGCCCGCCTTTTTGAAGACGTCCTTGTTGTAATACATGATCGGCGTCGACGAATTGAACGGGAAGGACAGGATGTTTCCGTCGGGATCCGAATAGTAGCCGACGATGGTCGGCAGGAAACTCTTCGGCTCGAAGGCTTCGCCCTGGTCGGCCATCAGCTTGTAGACCGGATAAACGGCGCCCTTGGCCGCCATCATGGTGCCGGTGCCGACTTCGAATACCTGCACGATCGCCGGCTGCTGGTTGGCTCGGAACGCGGCGATCGTCGCGGTCAGCGTTTCCGGGTAGGTTCCCTTGAACACTGGCACGATCTTGTAGTCGGCTTGCGATTCATTGAACTTGGTGGCGATCTCCTCGAGCTTCGTTCCGAGTTCGCCGCCCATCGCGTGCCACCATGCGATTTCGGTAACGGCGAATGCGGAAGTGGTCGAAAGAAGTGCGAATCCGGCCGCAAAACCGGCCGCAATTACCTGATGTTTCATAGTTTTCTCCCGTTTTTCGTTGGCGAAATAGTGAGTTCCGCAGACGGGAGTATCGGCGGTATGTGACAATCCGACAACGGTTTTGTTTCAAATCAACAAAAAAATCGCAATTGATCGTAACCGAGCGAACCCGATGCGAAGATTTCGCGCAAGCGCCGGAACGGTTGAACGCCGTTCTTTTTGCCGGCTAATGCCTGCTGCGGCGCTCCTACAAGGCCTTCAGCACTTCGCTGATCTCACGATACGCCGCGACAGCGGATGGATAGGAAACCTGCGGCATCTGGCGCTCGGGCCGCGCGATCAGCCAGGCAATGGCCGTGTCGGCATTACGGATGCTTTCTGCCCATTCGACGATGCGCGCACGCTCCGCGCTGGCTTCAGCGGCGTGCTGGTTAAAATCCGCAACGCCCCGCTCGCCGCTCTTTCCGACAGGCAACGGAGCCAAGGGGGCAGTACGCGAAAAATACATCACATGGTCCCAGAAAATATCATCCGGGCCGCGATCTTGGCCGACAAAGATCGGAAATCGGTTCCGATCGGAACCGCAATTTTATTCAAAAGGAAATCGAACGAAATGCCGCGTCGGACTTCAGCACTTCGTTGAATTCATCGAGATCGACATAAAAGACCTTGGTCATCTCGACGATGATTTCTTCGGTGCGGTAACCACGCGTCCTGAGAATGTTCACGGCGGTGAGTATGTCGACGCGATCCGTCAACCGGCGCTTGGACGTGTCTTCGACAAAATGCAGCATTGGCTTCCCCCATTCGACCAACCCGCTGAACTCGATACGAACACCCTTGCCTGTAGTCATCGAAGCTTGCGCGAGGCCGAAACCACCGCCGTCCGATGTCAAAACCTTTTTGGAACGCCTGAACCGGCGACTCACCCTGCCCGGATGGACGATAGCATGCACTTTCGCCGATGCACGAGAAGCAAGCGATTCAGTTTGACCACTTCTCGGCTGGGCATTGGATAAATCCCGACAAGTGAGATTTTCCACTGGGAACGTCACAAACGCCGCAGCCAATCGTCATCTCTTCATCTAAGCCAACAATGGAAGGCAGACCCGAGGCACAAACCAGTTGCGCGATGCCCGGCCTCGCAAAGGAGATTCCAACGTGACCGTCACAGACACCCTGCTTCTGTTCAAACTGGTGCTTGCGGGAGGGCTGGCGCTGTGGCTCACCGTGGGTTTCTTCAACAACATCATGGGGTTCGGAGCCGGCGTTGCGGCGATCGGCCGCCTCATGGGCATGCAGATGTTCGACCAGCCGCCGACGATCCAGTCGCCGCTTCTGTCGCGTCGTGTCAACGCGCCAGCGCTGCATCTGGCGGTCTACAGCTTCATCACTCTCATCGAGGGTGTGGCAGCGGTGCTGTTCTGGTATGCGGTTTTTGGGCTGAGCGCCGCGCTGTTCGCCGGAGCCGACATCAACGAGGCTGTTTCGCGCGCCAATCTGGCGCTGTCCGTCCTCGCCTTCATGTCGTTCGTCATGCTGCTTGGCGGCGGCTGGTTCGCCTACCACATTCGCCAGGAGGGCCTGCAACTGACGCATTTCACGCTGATCGGTCTTTCCATCCTGGGCATCATCGTGATGAATCTGCCGATCGCCTGACAAAACCTCAGTGTCGACGCGCCTGCACCAGGTAGCCGGAGATGGTGGTCTCGCCCAGCCATTTGCAAGCTTCCAGCCGGTGCAAGCCTTCAACGAGAATATGCCTTTTGCCGTCGTGGCGGACCATGATGGGCTGCTTCAGGCCATTCTCGAGAATATCCTCGGCGAGCAGGCGCACCGTCTCGGGATGCAGCGTCTTGCGACGTGCCGTCGGGATATAGATGTCGTCGATCTTGAATTGTTCGACCCGCAGCATTCTTCCATCCATCCGAATGTGACACTCGCAATGAATAGAGCTTCCGGCCTGAAGTCCATGGTGGATCGGGCTGCCAAAGCGGCAACAGGGTTGATGGGTGACGATACGCAGTGGCGGCCCGTCAGCCGATACGACGCGCATCTTGCCTGGCCATCCGGCAATCTTCCAGGAAATCCAACGCCGCATTGGGATTTTCGGAAAACAGCCGATACTCGCTGTCGGTGATCGAAAAATATGCCTCGAACTCAACGGCGTGCATATTTCCGCTGACCGGCGTCGAGAGGAAGTGTTCGCCGGTGTCGCGATCGATCCCCAGCGAGAAACGTTCGGCACGGAAGACATGCGTGTCAGCGAAGCGCGGCATGGGCTCAACCTAACCTTGCCCTGTCGCTCAGGGCAAACCGGCGCGAACGGGCATGGCGTTCGCGCCGGTTTCCGCCGGGTGGGAGGTGCTTGCGCGGCGAGCCTTCTAAATCGTGCCCGCCGCCATTTCCCCGGCAATGTGCTCGGCCTGGCGGATCGCCAGCGTAACAATGGTCAGTGTCGGGTTTTCGGCTGCTCCAGTAGTGAACTGGCTGCCGTCGGACACAAACAGGTTCTTGATGTCATGCGTCTGGCCAAACTTGTTGACGACGCCGTCGGAAGCCTTCTCGCTCATCCGGTTGGTGCCTAGGTTATGTGTCGACGGATAAGGCGGCGTGGGGAACGAGCGCGTTGCGCCGACGGCGTCGTAGAGTGCCATGCCCTGCTTGTAGGCATGATTGCGCATGGCGACATCGTTCGGATGGTCGGTGAACGAGACATCGGGGATTGGCATCCCGTGCTTGTCCTTCAACTCGGCATGCAGCTTTACGGCATTCTGCTCCTGCGGCATGTCCTCGCCGACGATCCACATGCCGGCCATGGAATCGTAATGGTCGAGCACCGTGGTAAAGCCGCGTCCCCAGCCGCCTGGATTGAGGAAGGCTGCCATGAACGGAATTCCGAGCGCCAGCGTCTCCAGTTCATAACCGCCCACGAAGCCCCGCGATGGATCGTGTTTTGCCTCGTCGCGGATGATGCCGGCCATGGTGGTGCCGCGATAGAAATGCACCGGCTTGTCGAAGATCGCATAAACCGAGCCGGTGGTGTGGCGCATATAATTCTTGCCGACCTGGCCGGACGAATTGGCCAGCCCGTCCGGGAACATGGTCGAGGCCGAATTCAGCAGCAGCCGCGGGCTCTCGATCGAATTGCAGGCAACGCAGACAAGGCGCGCTTTCTGGCTTTGCAGCTTGCCGTCCTTGTCGGCGTAGACGACGCCGGTGATTTTCCCCGACGCGTCATGCTCGATTTTGACGGCATGGCTGTTCGGCCGCACCTCCAGCTTGCCCGTCGCCTCGCCTTTCGGGATCTCGGTATAGAGCGTCGACCATTTGGCGCCCCATTTGCAGCCCTGGAAGCAGAAGCCCGTCTGCTGGCAGCCCATGCGGCCGTCGCGCTCGGCCGAATTGATGGCCATGTTGCCGGTGTGGCATTCCTTGTAGCCGAGTTTGTCGGCGCCCGCCTTGAACACCTTGAAATTGTTGCTTGGCGGCAAGCCTTCGATGCCATTGGTGCGGGTCACCCCCATCTTGTCTTCGGCCTTGGCGTAGAACGGCTCGAGATCAGCCAGGGTGATCGGCCAGTCGAGCAGGTTGGCGCCTTCCACCTTGCCGTAATGGGTCAGGTCCTTGAATTCATGCTCCTGGAAGCGCAGCGATGCGCCTGCCCAGTGTGTGGTGGTGCCGCCTACCGCCTTGACGATCCAGGCCGGCAAATTGGGAAAGTCCTTGGAAACGCGCCAGCCGCCGCTTGTGGTGCGATTGTCGAGCCAGGCGAGCTGTGAGAACGAGTCCCACTCGTCATTGATGAAGTCCTCATATTCGATGCGCGGCCCGGCTTCGAGAATGACGACGTCGATGCCCTTTTGCGCGAGTTCGTTGCCGAGCGTGCCGCCGCCGGCACCCGAGCCGATGATAACGACCACCTTGTCGTCGTTGAGATCATATTGTGCAGCCATGGTTTCCTCCCCAAAGGCCGTGAATTTCTAGAGAAAGCTGTCAGAGCCACTCGATGTCGTCGAAGCCGCGGGTGATATAGCCGCCCTTCGAGTAGGACTCGCCCTCGTAGCCGAACAGCGGCCAGACATCCTTCTGGTTGTAGAGTCCGACGACGAGGCCGCCGCGCACCGCCTGGAAGAACGGCGTATCCTCGATCGCGGTGAGCAGTTTCACCCGCTCCTCTTCCCAGCCGAGGCCGGCATAGCCGCCGGCGCCGGCCTTCGTGTCGAGGTCGGCGATGCCCTTCTCGATCAGTTCCTTGTGCGCCGGATCCTTCGCCGCCGTTTCATCGTGGCTCTTCACCGCGATAGCGTAGAAGCGGTCGGGGATCTGGTCGTGAGGGTAGACGTCGCGCGCCATCTGGATCAGCGTCGCCATCGTCTCCGGCTTCAGCGCGGTGGTTTCCAGCCCCCATGCCTGTTGCGGGCTGATGACGGCACTTCCGCTGATGACGAGCAGTGCGCCTGCACCGAGCGTACTGCCGCGGCGCAGAAGCTCGCGGCGCGACAACCCCGGCTTGCTTTCGTAAAGTGTGACCATGTTTTCCTCCCTTGCTTGCTGTGGCGCCCGAAGACGCGATTGGCTGGCTGAGCCGCGCCCCTCTCCGGCGCGGCCTTTCACGGTCTCATCGGTAACGGCCGTGCCGTTGCAGAACCTCGATCTGGTAACCGTCGGGATCGGCGACAAAGAAGAACCGCGCCAGCAGCGCGCCATCCTTGTTGAATTCCACGATTTTCCTGGGATTGAAGCCGACCGTCTCGAAGCGCTTGTGCTCGGCGTCGAGATCGTCGACGGCGAAGGCGATATGGCCGTAGCCGTCGCCCAACGCATAAGGTTCCGCCCTGCCCTTGTTGATAGTCAGCTCGACCTCGAAATCGGCCTCGGCATTGCGCATGTAGACCAGCGTGAAGGTGTCGAAATCCAGCCGCTCGGCGATATCGAGGCCGAAAGCAGTTTTGTAGAAACCGACCGAACGGGCCTCGTCGAGAACCCGGAGCATCGAGTGGATCGCTTTCGCCAAATGCACCTCCGGCTGCCGTTAACGGGAGCGATTATGATCCGTTGGCCAACGAACGGGTGGCAGCCGGTTACCACGCCCGGAAATTGCCGCCCGGCAAGGACGAAAGTCCGATTGCCGCTGCGGCCAAATCGGCGGAAACTGCCCGGAAATGGACGGCGGACGGCCTCTTGTCTGCCCAAGAGCAACAAGAACGGGAGGTTTCATCATGTGCAGGGTATTTGCCGGGCAGGACCCGGAAGGCTATCGGCAGGTTAACCGCTCCATCCGCATTGGCGGACATTCGACCAGCATCCAGCTTGAGGCTACCTTCTGGTCGCTGCTCGACGAAATCGCGCAGGGCCAAGGGCTTTCGACACCGAAGTTCATCTCGAAGCTTTACGACGAAGCGCTTGAGATCAATGGCGAAATCCCAAACTTCGCTTCGATGCTGCGGACCACTTGCGCACTCTATCTGCGCGGCCACCGGCCATCGGAGGCCGAGGTCACCGAGTTGAGAAGCAGGGCCGCCTGAGCGCCGTCAGGCTGCCAGCGGCAAGGCAGCCGTGGCGCTTCTGACCTCATCGAGCACGATCCCCGCAAGGAGATCGGCCGGCGACCCGTGGTCGACGCCGGCCCGGCGCAGCGACAGCGCCAACGACGGAAGTTTTGGCAATCCACCCTCGCCCACAGCCATCGCATGAACTGTGGCGGGGAGACCGATGCCGGTGCGGATCGTGTAGCCGAGGCCGGCGGAGACCGCGGCCCACAGTCCGCCGAGGCTCGGGCTGGTGACCACGACGCGCCACGGGATGCCGGCACGGTCGAGAGCGTTTGTCGCCGCCGAACGCACGATGCATGGCGCTTCGAATACCACCAGCGGCAGCGGTTCGCGGCCCGCCCGCCAGATTTCGCGCTTGGCGGTCGGCCCGATCCATCGCAATTGCACCTCAGAGACGGTTTCGCCGCGCGTCGCGATGCTGCCGTCGTTCCAGACAAGTGCCAGATCGAGACGATTTTCCGCAGCTTGAGCGAGCAGGTCGGCGTTGCGCGCCACCCGTGCCTCGATGCGCACCTTCGGATGAGCGCGGGAGAAGCGGCCAAGAACGTCCGGCAGCACCGCCTCGCCGAAATCCTCCGGCATGCCGAGCCGCACCCACCCTTCCAGATCGGTGCCGCGCATCGCGCCCGCCGCCTCGTCGTTGAGGTCGATCAACCGGCGTGCATAGGCGAGCATCGTTTCGCCGGCTTCGGTGAGCGCCAGACCGCGCCCAGCCTTGCGGAAGACAGCGGTTCCCGCCTGCTCTTCCAGCTTGCGCAACTGCGCGCTTACCGCCGAGGTTGAACGGCCGAGCCTCTCAGCCGCCTGCGCGAAGCTGCCGAGTTCGACACCCGTGACGAAACTGCGCAGCACATCGAGTTCGAAATTGATGCGGCTCATCACAACCATCCTGATTTTTGGGATTAATATTACAAAACTTCCGAATTTTCAGGATAATCGTGCATCGCTATGGTCCATGGTGTCAAGCCCGTTCGGGCAACCAACAAAGGGACCACTCCAATGCCATTCGCACGTGTAACGCTTCTCAAGGGCAAGTCGGATGAATACATCGCCGCCGTTTCCGACGGCATCCATCAGGCGCTGGTTGACGAATACGAGGTGCCGCTGACCGACAAGTTCCAAGCCTTCCACGAGTTGGAGCCGGGCCGGCTGATCTTCGATCGCCACTATTTCGGCGGGCCGCGTTCCTACGACTTCATCGTCATCGCCATAACCGCCGGCCGGCCGCGCGAGACCGCAACCAGGCAGGCCTTCTACAAGCGCCTGGTTGAACTGCTTGGCCAAAAGCCCGGCGTCCGCAAGGAAGACGTGATGGTGGTCATCAGCACCTCGGAACGCGACGAATGGTCGTTCTCCAATGGCGAAGCGCAGATGGTGGCGGCCGCCTGAGGCTGTATGAGCTTCTCATACTAACGGCGAAGATGCCGAATGCCTTTGCCAACTTCCCGATAGACCCAACGTGGTGGTAGGTTTTTCCTCCCGGGGGGCATCCGGGAGGAAAGCATGTCTAAAAAGACCGTTCTCTTGGCGGCGCTCATGGCCAGCGCCGCGACAGTCGTTCATGCGCAGACCAATCTGGAAAAACTGTCCGGTTTCAAGAAAACAGGAACCACCGATTTCACCATCATCGAACAAGGCGGTTCCAAGGCCGAGGCGATCAAGGCAACGCTGGCGAAGATCAAGTTGCCGGAAGGCTTCAAGATCGACTTCTACGCCATCGTGCCCGACGCCCGGCATATGGCGGTCGGCCCGCAAGGCATCGTCACCTTCGTCGGCACCCGCAAGACCAAGATCTGGGCGGTTACCGATCGCGACAAGGACAGGATCGCGGATGAAGTGAAGGATTTCGCTCCGTCAATCGACTTCATGGTGCCTAACGGTCCCTGCTTCTCGCCAGAGGGCGTACTTTATCTCGCCGAGCAGAACCGGGTCCTTTCTTTCCCTGCCGCCGAGTTTTTCTATGAAGGGCCGGATGTCGCTGCGTTCAACGTCGTGAAACAGGGCGAACTCATCCCAGTCGACGAGGAAAGCTACAATCATACCGCGCGTGTCTGCCGCGTCGGTCCGGACGGCAAGCTCTACATTTCGCTCGGCCAGCCGTTCAACGTGCCGGCACCGGAAAAACTCGACCTGTACAAGCAGCACGGCATTTCAGGCATCATCCGCGTCGGCCAGGACGGCACCGGCCGCGAGGTATTTACGACCGGCGTCCGCAATTCGGTCGGCCACGACTTCAACCCGAAGAACGGCGACCTTTGGTTCACCGACAACCAGGTCGACGGGCTCGGCGACGACCAGCCGCCGGGCGAATTGAACCGGCAGACCGCCGCCGGACAGAATTTCGGCTTTCCCTGGTACGGCGGCGGCACGGTGCGCACCACCGAATACAAGGACCAGGAGCCGCCGGCCGACACCGTGCCACCTGCAGTCGAGATGGCGCCGCATGCCGCCGATCTCGGCATGACCTTCTATTCCGGCACGCAGTTCCCCGAAAAATACCGGGGCGGCATCTTTTCGGCACAGCACGGCTCGTGGAACCGCACTACGCCGATCGGTGCCCGCGTCATGTTCACCGCGGTCAACGAGGATGGCAGTGCGGGCGAAAGCGAAGTGTTCGCCGAAGGGTGGCTCGACGGCAATGGCGAATATCTCGGGCGGCCGGTGGATATCGCGCAGCTGCGTGACGGATCCATTCTCGTCTCCGACGACCTGGTCGGCGCCGTTTATCGCATCTCGTACGGTGACTAACCGAAGCAAACGAGCCCATCGGTTGCTCCGGCCCGTATATCGGCCGGAGCAAACTTTTCACCGGACCGAAGTTCATGAAAAAACTCCGCCTATGCCTTGTCGCGGTGGCTTCCATGTTGGCGGCACCATCCCATGCCGCCGACGCCAAAGCCGGCCGCGCTCTCGCCGCGCAGAAGTGCCAGGTTTGCCACGGCATCGACGGCATCGCCAAAATGCCGGTGGCGCCGCATCTCGCCGGCGAAAGCGACATCTACCTGCAGACGCAGTTGAAGTCCTTCCGATCCGGCAAACGGGAAAACGAGATGATGACGGTGGTGGCCAAGGACCTGTCCGACCAGGACATCGCCAACCTGGCGGCCTGGTATGCGTCGATCGAAATCAGTGTGAAGGTGCCGGAATAGCCTGGTTGGGCTACTCAGCTTCCAGAACATCCTTCACCACGGTCGCCAGCTGCTTCAGCGAGAAAGGCTTGGGCAGGAAGCCGAATTTGGCATCTTCCGGCAGGTTCTTGGCGAAAGCATCCTCGGCATAGCCGGACACGAACACGAACTTGATGTCCGGCTGCAGCTTGCGCAGTTCACCGAGCAAGGTCGGCCCGTCCATTTCGGGCATGACGACATCGGAAACGACGATGTCGACCTTGCCGTTCAGCTCGTTGAAAATTTCCAGCGCCTCGACGCCCGACGATGCCTCGTGCACCGTATAACCGCGCGAGGTGAGCGCCCGCATGCCGCCCATTCTGACTGCGTCCTCATCCTCGACCAGCAGCACGGTGGCGGAGCCTGACAAATCCTTGGCGGCATCGGGAATTTTCGGAGTGGCGGCGACCGCCTCGCCTTTCGGATCCGCGCTCTGAGCTTTCGTTTCGGCGACATGGCGGGGAAGGAAAATGTGAAAGACCGTGCCAGAGCCGACATCGGAGGTGCAGAAAATGAAGCCGCCGGTTTGTTTGATGATGCCATAGACCATCGACAGGCCGAGCCCGGTTCCCTTGCCGACCTCCTTGGTGGTGAAGAACGGCTCGAAAATTTTCTTCAGCGTGTCCGGCGCTATGCCCGTGCCGCTGTCCTCGACCTCGACCAATGCATAGTCGGCCGGCACGAGTTCTCGGAAAGCAAAAGATTTGCTCTCCTCCGCGGTAAGGTTCTTGGTGCGGATGACCAGTTCGCCGCCATCCGGCATGGCGTCGCGGGCGTTCACGACAAGGTTGACGATCACCTGCTCGAACTGGCCGATGTCCGCCTTGACCGGCCAGAGGTCTCGGCCGTGATCGACGCGCAGCTTGATTCCATTGCCGACCAGGCGAGACAGCAACATCCTGAGGTCGGCCAGCACGTCGGTCAGGTTGAGCACTTCCGGCCGCAAGGTCTGCTTGCGCGAGAAGGCGAGAAGCTGGCGGACAAGCGAGGCGGCGCGATTGGCGTTCTGCTTGATGTTCATGATGTCGGGGAAAGACGGATCCGACGGCCGATGGTTGGTGAGCAGAAGGTCCGACGCCATGATGATAGCGGTGAGCACGTTGTTGAAATCGTGCGCGATGCCGCCGGCAAGTTGGCCAACCGCCTGCATCTTCTGACTCTGCGCCATCTGGCCTTCGAGCGCCTTCTGCTCGGTCGTCTCGACGGCATAGACAATCGCCGCCTCCTCGGCGCCTTCGACGCCGGCGCCGTCGGCGATGGCGTTGACGTAGAAGCGCATGTGGCGCTCCTCATTGTCGGGCAACACGGTATCGATCGGTGCGATTTCCGCCTGGTGCTGTTTGGCCTTGTCGAGTGCAGCCGCGAAAGACATGCGGTCGCGATCGTGGATGACGGTATCAAGCCTTACGCGGCGATCGACGGCGTCGCGATCGACCACGGTCGAGAAAAGCGACAGGAACGGCGCGTTGGTGCGCACGATGCGGCCGTCCTGATCGACGCCGGCGATCGCCATCGGCGTTGAATTGAAAAACCGCGTGAAACGTACCTCTGCCGCCCGCAGTTCGGCGGACGCATCCTCGCCCTGGGTGCGGTTCAATACGATGGTGCGGCTCGGGCCGGGTAGACCTTCGCGGCTCGCCGTCACCCGGTGCATGAAGCGGACAGGCAGTGCCTCGCCCTTCACCGTGGCGAGATCGAGATCGATGACGGCGTTGCGGGTGGTGCCCGGATCGGCCTTGACCGAACGGATCAGCGCCATGCCGTCGCCGGCGACGATCTCGCGCAGGCTGGTCGAGCCAGGCGTGAAACTTGCAAGGTCGAGGCCCAGCCATTCGGCAAGCGTCGCGTTGATGTAGGTGACCCGGCCCTCCTGATCGGCCGCGAAAAACCCGGCCGGTGCGTGGTCGAGATGATCGATCGCCTTCTGCAGATCGAGGAAGAAGCGCTCCTGCTCGGCCCGTTCCGCCGAAATGTCGGCAAGCTGCCAGGCCAGCAGTGGCTGCCGCTGGCTTGGTATGCTGAAGGTCCGGGCGCGAACCCGGTACCAATGCGCGCCGGACTCGGAACCAGGCCGGATTGCCTGCTGAAGGCGGAACTCGCCGTCGCCGGCCTGACCATCGCGCAGGCCTGACGCAACGCGATAGATGACGGGCGAAGCCTCAGCTATGTCCGACAGCAATCCTTCAACCGTCTTTACATCCGCTGCGGACGTGGCTCCGGTCATCGTCGCATAGGCACGGTTGGCGTAAATTATGCGGCCTTTCGTGTCAGTCACGATCAGGCCCTGCGACATGGAGTCGACAAAGGACTTCGACAGTTCGTCGGCGGTCGAGCGCGGCGCGATCTGCACGAAACCTATGGCCGTGGTGAAAAGATAGCCGACACCGATCATCGCCAGGATGCCAAGCATTCCCAGCAGGAACGGATCGCCAAGGCGCTCGCGGAATATTCCAAAAACGATCGCCGAACCGGTCAGGACCACGATGAAAATGATCAGGCGCGTGATAACGCCTGGGCGCATGTTCTGGTCGACGATCGGTGTCGGATAGAAATCGTTGCGGGTTTCCCTCGCCATCTGCCTGCCTGTGATTCCCGGCGCTCCGGTGCCCCCTACCGGGGTCCGGTTGAATCACATTCTATCGGCCCGGAAAAGGCCTCGACGGAAAAAGCCCGGGAAAACCTGCGCTTCATTCTGCATGCGTTAACATCGGCGACGCAAAGGCGGCAATGGTAACTTGCAGTCGCCCGCCGCAACGGCATAGAGTGCCGCCGCTGCACGTACATCTGGAGGGCTCGATGCGGGAGTGGCTCGAAGGGCTGGCTGGCCCGGAATACGCTATGGCGCTGCTTTGGACCCTGCTTGCACTTTTTCTGCTTGTGGTGGTTCTGGTGGTGGTCAAGTTGGTGCGCAACTTGACATTTGGAACCTTCGTGGCAGGTGGGCGCAATCGCAAGACGCGGCTTGCGGTGATGGATGCAACCGCCGTCGACAGCCACCGACGTCTGGTGCTGGTGCGGCGCGACGATGTCGAACATCTGCTGCTGATCGGTGGTCCGACCGACGTCGTGGTCGAACAGGATATCCGGCTTCAGTTCCAGCAGCGCAGGCCCGCGCAGCACACCGAGCACGACCTGCCGCCGCGTCAGCCAGAGCGCTCACGCCCCACCGAGGTTCCACAGACTGCACCGCAGCGGAACGAAGCGCCGCCGCGCCACCCACAGGCTCAACCGGTTCCTCCGCAACAGCGCGCGCCTGAGCGGCATGCCCCGCAACTCGTAAGCCCGCATCCCGGGCGTCCGCCAAACAATTCCGTTCCGGAAACCCGCCCCCCTGCTCCAGCGCGCGCTCCTGCCGCTGTCAATACAGGTGGTCAGACTCACTATCTCGGCTCGCGGGCAACGCCGGTCGCGGCGAAGCCGCAACCGGTCGAGGTCGACGACGATATCGACGACGCGTTAATGGAGGAACTGGAAGTGAGCCTCGACAACGGTTCCGCCAGGAAACCGGCAAAACCGGAGCTTTCGCTCGAGGACGAGATGACCAAGCTTCTCGGCGAATTGTCCAGCCACAAACGCTAATTCAGACCCAGGCTCCAGAAATCTCTTGAAATGGAAAAGGCGGCACATGTGCCGCCTTTTCCATTTCTTCCGGTTCGATGCGCCGGTCAGTCGTCGCGATAGACCTTTTCGCGGCGTTCGTGACGTTCCTGCGCTTCGATCGACAGCGTTGCGATCGGCCGGGCGTCAAGACGCTTCAGCGCAATCGGCTCGCCCGTTTCTTCGCAATAGCCGTAGGTGCCCTCGTCAATCCTGTTAAGCGCGGCGTCGATCTTGGCGATCAGCTTGCGCTGGCGATCGCGTGCCCGAAGTTCGATCGCGCGGTCCGTTTCAGACGAAGCGCGATCGGCAAGATCGGGCAGATTGGCGTTTTCCTGCTGCAGGATTTCGAGGGTTTCACGCGCTTCGCGCAGAATGTCATTCTTCCATGAGACCAGTTTCGAGCGAAAGTACGATTTCTGCCGTTCGTTCATGAACGGCTCGTCTTCCGAGGGTACGTAATGGGCATCAACGACTGCGTTCATTCGACTCACCCTACCACCGCAATTGGCGCCTATATATTCGGCGACCAAAGGCCGCACAAGATCAATCCGAGCGCGAGTCACGCATTTGTTAGCTTGCGCTTAACGCAGACATGCCGCCCGAGTTTGCATGCCTACGTGAGCATGATTCGGTGCATAACCGTCGTATATCCGAGCGATACCTTGGCCTAAGGGCCGTGTTGCACGAAGTGTCTCGCGCTACTAAACCGTCTTCGGGTGATACGGATCGCCTGCCGCAACGGTGACCATGACAAGGCTTTTTCTCTTGAGGCATGCAAAAGCCGGCTGGGCGGAGCCCGGAATGCGGGATTTTGACCGGCCCCTCGATGCCACCGGCAAGGCCGACGCCGAAGCGACAGGTGCAGCCATGCGCGCTTGCGGCTATGTGCCCGAATTGGTGCTCTGTTCTTCGGCCAAACGTGCGCGGGAAACCCTGGAAGGGTTGCTCCGGCATTCGGCCATCGATCACCGGCGTGTTTCCTATATGGACCTGCTCTATTCCGAGGACGCCTACGGCTATCTCACGATCATCCATGAATACGGGCGTCAGGCGGCGTCGATGATGATCATCGGACACAATCCGATGATGGAAGATCTCGCCATGGCGATTTCGGGCGATGGCGAGGACCAGGCGCGCGGCGCCATGATCGGCGGTTTTCCGACCTCGGGCCTGGCGGTGATCCGCTTCAGCGACGGCATCGGCGAAGCGGCTCCCGGCAAAGGTTATCTCGAAGCCTTTTTTACGCCCGCCGATCTCTGAGAAAATTACATCCATTTCCATACCTGCCCGCAGTGCCTATATCGGGAGCCACGATTGGCCGGAACCGAGCATTTGGCGTCTCTGACCACCTATACCGACGAGGCGCGCATCGCGCTGGATACAATGGCTGGACGCGCAACGGGACTTTGGTCGCCGTCGCTGCGGCTCGGCGTGACCGGCCTCTCCCGTGCCGGCAAAACGGTGTTTATCTCCTCCTTCGTGCACAACCTGATCCACGGAGGGCGGCTGCCGCTGTTCGAAGCGCAGAAGTCGGGACGTATTTCGCGCGCGTTCCTCGAACAGCAGCCGGACGACGCGGTGCCGCGATTCCAGTACGAGGATCATATCGACTCGCTGGTGACGAGCCGCATCTGGCCGGAATCGACACGCGCGATTTCCGAGCTGAGGCTAACCATCGAGTATGAATCGGCATCCGGCTGGAGCCGGCTGTTTTCGAGTGGAAAGCTCTCCATCGATATCGTCGATTATCCTGGAGAATGGCTGCTTGATTTGCCACTTCTGGGAAAAAACTACCGCGAATTTTCAAAAGAAGCCTTCGAAATGGCGGAATTTCCGGTCCGTGCCGACCTTTCAGCGGATTGGCGCGCACTGTCCGCAACCATCGACCCGACCGCGGCGGCCGACGAGATGGTGGCTCGAAATCTGGCAGAGAGTTTTTCGAAATACCTGAAAGCCTGCAAGGAAGACGGACGAGCACTGTCTACGCTGCCGCCCGGACGGTTCCTAATGCCCGGCGATCTCGAAGGTTCGCCGGCGCTGACCTTCGCTCCGCTGCCGGATCTGGCAGACGGCCGCGCCCGCTCCGGCTCGCTGCAGGCGATGATGGAGCGCCGCTACGAGGCCTACAAGACGCATGTCGTAAAACCGTTCTTCCGCGAGCACATCACGCGTCTCGACCGGCAGATCGTGCTGATCGACGCCATGCAGGCGCTGAATGCCGGCCCGGGAGCGATGGCTGACCTCGAGCGCGCGGTGATGGAGATCCTAGCCTGTTTCCGGCCGGGGCGTGGCGGTTTCCTGACCGATCTTTTCTCGCGGCGGATCGATCGCATCCTCGTCGCCGCCACAAAGGCCGATCACCTGCATCACGAAAGCCATGACCGGTTGCAGGCGATCGTGCGCCGGCTTGCCGATCGGGCGATCAAAAAGGCCAATTTTTCCGGCGCCGAAGTGGACGTGCTCGCCATGGCCGCGGTCCGCGCCACACGCGAAGGAACAGTGAAGCAGGGCCGTGAAACCTTGCCGGTAATCATCGGCACGCCACTCAAGGGCGAGACGATTGGTGACGAAAAATTCGACGGCAAAACCGAAACAGCCATATTTCCCGGTGACTTACCGGCAAAAATTGATGACGTATTCGAGCAAGGCAAGAACACGGCATCCGACGATCCGGCCGTGCGTTTCGTGCGCTTCCGACCGCCCAAGCTGGAAAAGACCGCAGAGGGAGTGACGCTGTCTTTGCCCCACATTCGGCTCGACCGGGCGCTGCAATTCCTCATCGGGGACCATCTGGCATGACGGGAAATCGCAAACCCACCGCGTTTCGTCTTGAGCCGGAGCCCGAGCGCAAGCAGCAGTCTCCCGCCTCACGATCTTCGGAAGCGGAGACACCGCGTAGGCCGCGCGCGCTGAAGACCGTGGTAACGCCCGACGCCGTCGATGTGTTCGACGAACCGGATATGGTGACGAGCGAACCGCCTCCGGCCACGGCACCGAAACGACGCTCGCGTCTCGGCGCGGTCTTCATCGGCGCTTTCGGCATTCTCGTCTCGCTGGCGGTCGGGCTCTGGACCGACAGCCTGATCCGCGAGCTTTTTTCCCGCGCGGACTGGCTTGGTTGGGTTGCCACGGCCGCGGCGGCGATCGCCATGCTGGCACTCGTCGTCATTCTCATGCGTGAGGTGCTTGCACTGTCGCGACTGGCATCCATCGAAAAACTGCGCAACCGTGCCGCCGACGCGCTTCTGCGCGACGACCCGAAGGCGGCGCGGGGCGTGGTCGACGAATTGTCGTCTTTGCTTGCCGGCAGACCGGAGACGGCCGCCGGGCGCCGCATGCTCGGCGATCTACGCGACGACATCATCGACGGCGCCAATCTCGTGCGCCTCGCCGAGACCGAGATGCTGTCACCGCTCGACGCCAAGGCGAAATTGATGATCCTCGATGCAGCAAAGCGCGTCTCCCTGGTTACCGCGGTCAGCCCCCGTGCGCTGGTCGATGTCGCCTATGTCGTGTTCGAGGCCGGACGGCTGATCCGCCGACTGGCGGAACTCTATGGCGGCCGGCCTGGAACGCTCGGCTTTTTCCGCCTCGCGCGCAGCGTGCTGGCGCATCTCGCCGTCACCGGGTCGATTGCGGTAAGCGACAGTTTCGTCCAGCAGATCGTCGGTCACGGGCTTGCCGCGCGGCTTTCGGCAAAGCTCGGCGAAGGTGTCGTCAACGGCATGATGACGGCCCGCATCGGTATGGCCGCGATGGAGACAGTACGGCCTCTGCCCTTCAGCGCGGTAAGGCGGCCCGGCATGGCCGATTTCCTCTCAGCACTGACCTCCTTTGCCACGGCGCGGCAGGCCGAAGTAACCAAGCCTGAAAAATGAACTTGCAGCGGTTCACACACCGCAGCATGGTGCGCCGTACACGGGGAATAGACGAAGCATTAACCATTGTTGTTCATGGTCAGGCCGAGTTCATTCTCCAGTCCTGTTGCCGGGTGTCCCTTGATGAAACGCGCATTTCTGTCCGCTTTCCTGCCGCTTGTGGCCATCACTGCAACCACGGGAATCGGCGAAGCCGCCGACGGCCCGGAGCGCGACAAGAAATTCTTCCAATCGGTAGAGGGCGAATGGGTAGGACCCGGCGAAATCGTCGCCGGCAAGTACAAGGGCACCAAGTTCACCTGCACTTTCACCGGCTCGACGCCCAAGGTGAAGGTCGGCATGACGCTCGACGGCGCCTGCCGCGTCGGTGTGTTCACTCAGAAGATGAGCGCCACGGTAGAGCGCAAGGGAAAAGGCTATGGCGGAAAATTCCTGGACGGCGCCGCCGGCAAGGGTCTTGACGTCGTTGCCGGCAATGTTGATGGCCGCAAGGTCGTGCTGTCGCTGAACCGCAAACAGTTGAAAGGCGCGATGCTGGCCCGCCTACCCGACGAGAACACCATGAACGTGACGGTTTCCGTCCGCGTCGAGAAGCAGATGGTGCCGGTGATCGGCATGAGCCTCAAGCGTGTCGATGGGGCGGCCGTCGGCTCCGTCGCCCAGCAGTAAGAATTTTTAGCAAGACTTCATATAGCCGGGCTCATGCCCGGCTTTTTTGCTTATGCGGCCGGCGCCGCGTCGATTGCGTTCCTCGACTGCTCTCCGCATAGTTAGGCTCAAGTCGAACAAATGAGATCGAGGGCATATTCACGATGGCGGCAGAGGCAGCTGGAAACGACCTGGTTCAGGCAGTGGTACTCCTTGCGGCCGGTGTGGTCGCGGTGCCGATCTTCAAACGCCTGGGGCTTGGGTCGATTCTCGGCTATCTCGCTGCGGGACTTGTCATTGGTCCGTTCGGATTGGGGTTTTTCAGCGATTCCCAGGCGATCCTCCACGTCGCCGAACTTGGCGTGGTGATGTTCCTGTTCATCATCGGGCTGGAGATGCAGCCTCTGCGTTTGTGGGGGCTCAGACGTGAAATCTTCGGGCTGGGCGTGCTCCAGGTCGGCCTCTGCGCAGTACTTCTTACCTGTGTGGGCCTGGCCACCGGATTTCCCATCGCCGTCTCTTTCGTCGCGGGGGCCGGCTTCGTGCTGACCTCGACGGCGATCGTCATGCAATTGCTGGAGGAAAGCGGCGAAACCGCCGCGCCGAAAGGCCAGCGCATGGTGTCGATCCTGTTGCTGGAGGATCTGGCCATCGTTCCACTGCTGGCGCTTGTCGCTTTTCTGGCGCCGCTCGATCCGAACGCCGCGGAAACGGCGATGCGCTCGCGCTGGGTCGATGTCAGCATCGGTGTCGCGTCGATCCTTGGCCTGGTGATCGCCGGACGTTACCTGCTCAATCCATTCTTCCGTATCCTGGCCAATTCGCGTGCCCGCGAGGTGATGACGGCAGCGGCATTGCTGGTGGTGCTGGGTTCCGCGCTCGCCATGCAGTTGGGTGGCCTCTCAATGGCGATGGGCGCGTTCCTCGCAGGCGTGCTCTTGTCGGAATCATCATTCCGGCACCAGCTCGAAGCCGACATCGAGCCGTTCCGCGGCATCCTGCTCGGCCTATTCTTCCTGGCGGTCGGCATGGCGCTGGACCTCTCGGTTGTCGCCGCCAACTGGCATACCGTCGCCCTCTACGTTGCCGCTTACATGATCGTGAAGGGCGCCGGCATCTATGCCGTTGCGCGTATTCTCAAGTCGGATCACCGGGAAGCGCTCGAACGGGCCGTGGTGATGGCGCAAGGTGGCGAATTCGCATTCGTGCTCTACGCGGCGGCGACGGCAGTTGGCATCATCGACGGCGAAGCAAATGCAATCCTCACCGCCATCATCATCATCTCCATGGTGCTGACGCCGCTGGCGATTATCGTGTTGCGCTACTTCACGCCGAAAGACGAGCCGTCACTGGATGGCATCGAGGTAGCCGATGGGCTGACCGGCAGCGTGCTTGTTATCGGCTTCGGGCGTTTCGGCCAGATCGCCAGCCAACCGTTGCTGCTGCGCGGAATCGATGTCTCGATCATCGACAACGACGTGGAGATGATCCAGGCGGCCGCCACGTTCGGCTTCAAGGTTTATTATGGCGATGGCACCCGGCTGGACATTCTGCATGCCGCCGGCGCCGGCCGCGCCAACGCCGTGCTGATCTGCGTCGACAAGGGCGATGTCGCGGTGCAGATAGCGACGCTGTTGCGCCACGAATATCCCCTGCTTCAGGTGCTGGCGCGTTCTTATGACCGAGGTGTATCGCTGCAGCTCATCAACGCAGGCGTCGATTTCCAGGTGCGCGAAACATTCGAATCCGCGCTCATGTTCGGCGAGAATACATTGAAAGCGCTTGGCGTCGACGAAGCCGAAGCGGCGGAAGTCATCGAGGATGTCCGACGCCGCGACCAGGCGAGGTTCGACGAACAACTGGCCGGCATCGACCCCGTTGTGGCTGCCGGCAAGCTGCTGAAAGGCAACATGCCGGTGCCGACCCCGCTGACCCCGCCTCGCCGCGCCGGGCGTGCGCTCAACGAGGAGACCGCGGCCGTCCTAGAGGATTCGCCGAATGCCGCGCAGTAGGCCTGGAATTCGTCCTGGCCTGACAGTAACCGGCCGAACCACGGCCCATCAGCTCTTCCACCAATCACGGTCAGGAAGACGTTCGATCCCGCTGGCGTCGAGATTTGTGAGATGGTTGCCCACGGAGAGGCCCTCGATCACGAAATCCCCGGCAATCTCGGCAAGCGGTACAAGCACGAAAGCCCGCTCCAGCATGCGCGGATGCGGTATCTCAAGCCCCGCTTCATGGATCTTGCTGTCCCCGAAAGCCAGTATGTCCATGTCGATGAGGCGCGGCCCCCAGCGCTCTTTGCGTACCCGCTTCAGGCGGCGTTCGGCTTCAAGGCAGACATCGAGCAGCCCGCGCGGCGTAAGCGTCGTCCGCAGTTCGGCAGCGGCATTGAGGAAATCCGGCTGATCTATCTTGCCCCACGGCGGCGTGCGGTAAAGCGACGACACCGCAACGACATCGATATGCGGCTCCGAATCGAGCATCCGCAACGCCGCACCCATCGCCTGGGCCGGCTCGCCGAGATTGCCGCCAAGGCTGAGAAAAGCGCGCTCGGGGCTGATTTCAGGCAAGGTGGCCTCGATTTCCGAAGATGGGGCCAACAGCCGAAAAACATCGACTCTTCAAATCGTTCGACAGCATTTCTCGCACGCTGATCCCCCCTAACGCTGCCGTTCGAGCATAGCATCGGCGAAAACCAGCGCATCGATATTCATTGCGACATTGTGCACCCGAAAAAGGGCCGCCCCTTTCAGCCTGAGAATGACGCTGGTCGCGGCGGTTCCCGGATCGCGGGTTTCAGGATCGCGACCAGTGACGTGGCCTACCAGCCGCTTCCGCGACGTACCGATCATCCAGGGACGACCAAGCCCGCGCAATTCCTCGAACCTTGCCATGAGCTGCAGGTTTTCTTCATAATCCTTGGCGAAGCCGAAGCCGGGATCGAGCACGATCTGCTCCTCGGCGACACCGGCAAGCCGCGCAATCTCAAGCGATTTTTCGAGGAAGAGGAACTGGTCGGCGATGACATCGGCGAGTTTTTCGCGATCGCGGCCGGTGTGCATGATGACCAGCCCGGCGCCAGTCTCGGCCGCGACTTTCGCGATGCCGGGTTCGCGCTGCAGCCCATGCACGTCGTTGACGATATGCGCACCAGCGGCAACCGCCAGCCGCGCGGTCTCCTCGCGATAGGTATCGACGGAGATCAGGGCCTTGCCCGCGGAAGACAACGCTTCGATGACCGGCAGGATGCGCGACTGCTCTTCTTCAGCGGTCACCTGGACTGCTCCGGGCCGGGTCGATTCGCCGCCGACATCGACGATCGCGGCACCCTCGCCGACCATGCGTTCGGCCTGCGCGAGCGCGGCGTCCAGCACGTCGAACTTGCCGCCGTCGGAAAAACTGTCGGGCGTGACGTTGAGAATGCCCATCACCAGCGCTGTCGCGCCGAGATCGAGATGGCGCCCATGCGCGAGTTGCCAGCGTGTCATGTCGAAAGGTCCAGCGCGTCCGTGCCGGCTTCTTGTCGCTGCGCCGGCTCAAAAATCAAGTGGCAAAAGGTACCGTCTAGGGATCGCCAGCCTCAATTCGGCGTGTCGAACAGCCTGAAAATGAAGGAAATCTGGTAGATGAGACTGGCTGCCACAAAGGCGAGGTGGAAACGCCGATCCGATACCTGCATAGCGACCAGACAAAGCAGCACATAGGCTGGAGTGCGGATCATGTATTCCAGTCCGAACTCTTCGAAATGCGCACGCCCCTTGATCAGTGTGTCTACGAGGTCGAACAGAAAAGTGATCGCGAGCAGACCGAAGAACCATCGCCGCCTCGAAATGAAGAATTCCTCATAACCCGAATATTCCGCGATGTTGTCGGGAAACAGCAGCGTGCACATCAGGAACAGGAGAATGGCGTAGCCGATCAGGAAGAGATAGACTTGAAACGTCCATTCGCCGAGGTGAGACAGGCCGAATTCCCACCACCAGAAATGCACGAGCATCAGCAGAAGCGACAGAACCCAGCCGAGATGCACGATGTATATGCGATCCTTGCCGGGATGCTGAACAAAGCGGGCGGCGCCGGTCAGAAGCCGCGTTATGCCGAGACCGATCACCATCCCCATCACAATGCGGATGTGGACGAAGACGTCGACGGCGGGAGGCTCGGGGTGCATGGCGGACTCGGGCAATCGGACCAATGGTCGATCATCCTAGAGAATCCGCGCAACCGATCAACACAAGGCAAAAAACGCGAGTGCCGGGAATTTTAATTGCCTGGAGAGGAGTGCTGGCGCATGGTCGGGAAAACGAGGCGGCGCATGCTCTCCAGATTTCCGCTTACCATCCTTTTTGTCGCCGGCATGATGATGCCCACGGCGGCCGCCAGCCTCAACAAGACCTATAGCTATTTCTCCATCGGCGGCAAAACGCTGGAAGAGATCGAAGAAGAACTGGTCAAACGCGGCCCGCAGGTGAAAAGCACCGGCCGGCGACATCCTGGCGCCACCCAGATGGAGTTCACGACACGTCTGGCTTACGCCGAAAAAAAGGGCAGCTGCACGATCGTCAAGGCCGCGGTGAGCGTGCGTGCGAAGATGATCCTGCCGCGTTGGCGGCAGCGCGCCAGGGCGGATGGCGACACGCGACTGATCTGGGATACGCTTTCTTCCGACATCAAGCGGCACGAGGAAAGCCACGTGGTGATCGCCAAGAACCACGCTCGCGAGCTTGAACAGGCATTGAAGGCGATCGGCCGGCAAAAGAACTGCCAGATCGCCGCGGCCAAGGCAAAAACGACATCCGAAAAGATACTCGAGCGGCACGATCGCGCGCAGGATGCCTTCGACAAGGTGGAAGGCATCAATTTCGAAAGCCGCATCATCCGGCTGCTGCGCTACCGTATGGAGCGCATCGAGGCCGCTAAAAAGCCGGGTTGAGAAGTCATTGCTGGCGAAAGAGAAAACTCCTTCGCCAGCAAACCCTTAGCTCCAATTCTTCAAGCCGAGCAACTTTTCGCCGAGGTCGCTGAGCCTGGCGGTTTCATAGCGGTTTTTTTCCCATTCGCGCGGATCGCCCGGAAAAGCCGCCCGCTTCGGCGATTCGCGGTTCTTCCAGCTGTCGATACGGATCTGGCGCTCCTCGGCGTTTTCCTCCTCGGCCGGCTGCATGGCGATGTATTGGGCCATGCGGACACGGTTTTCGGAGCGGTTCGGCCGAATGCCGTGGGCGAGCAGGCTGTTGAAGATCAGGAGGTCGCCGGGGTTCATGCTGATGTTGGCGATCTCGAAGCCTTCGATGTTAGGCGCCTTCGGATTGCGGTCAGCCGGCTGCGTCTTGATCCATTCCTCGAGGTTCTGGAACAATTCCGGAATGCACTGGAAGCCGCCAACGTCGCCGTCCTGCTTGATCAGCGACAGTACGCCCTGCACGCCGATCGGCAGCGGCTTCAGCGAGGTGTCGGCGTCCCAGTGGATGAAGCCGTTCGTCGAGCGGGCGCCCCTGTTGGGCGGGTTGAGGTTGGCGCGGTCGATGGTGACCCAGAGCTCCTCCGTATCCCATATGTCGACGAAAGCGTCATAAACACGGGTATTCTGGCGGTTATCCCAGAGATACTGATGATTGTAGATCTCGACCATGCCGGTGTTGTTCAACTCTTTCATGGCGTGGTCGCGCAATTGCGGCTTGTACCAGCTCTCCGGGTCGTTCGGATCCATCTCCTGGAATTCCCAGAGCAAATCGGTCAAACGCTTTACATTTTCCGCAGGCACGGCATTGCGAACGATCACATAACCGTTGGTCGTCCAGTGCTTCCAGTCCTCCGGTGAGAGCACCCGGAGCGGCAGTTTTTTTTGGATGTCCTTGAGCTGCGTCGTCACCCGGCGGGTTGTCGGATGGCTGTCGGTCCTGACGTCGAGGGCTGCGCTCATTTCGTTTCCTCCACTGAAATCTTGATGCCCAACATAATGCCGGCGAAAAAGCCGTGTTGGCGAGGAGACGCAACAACTGATACTATTATGGCGTCAAAAGCACGATTGAAGCGTCAATTGGCACGAAGGGAGAGGATTTGCGCCCGCTTCTGGAGAAAGTGACCGTCGCGGAAGGCACGTCATGGACGCTGCTCAACCGCCGACTGGAAACGGAAATCCCGTTCCAATGGCACCATCACCCGGAATACGAGCTGACGCTGACGCTTAACAGCCGCGGCCAGCGTTTCATCGGCGATCATATCGGCAGCTACGACGATGGCGACCTCGTGCTGCTCGGGCCGAACCTGCCGCATACCTGGTGTTCAGCCGAAAAGATCGATCCGGAACGGCCGCACGTCGCGCTGGTGATGTGGTTCACGCCGGAATGGGCCGAACCGCTTGCCGATCTTCTGACCGAACTGGCGCCCGTCCGTGCAATGCTGCGCGGGGCAGGCCGCGGTCTGGCTTTTTCGAGGGAAGCGATCCGCGAAGTCCGTCCCGCAATCGAGGCGATGCCGGATTTGCCGCCTGACCAGCGCCTGCTGGCTCTGATGCAGGTATTGACCGCGCTGACCCGCGATCCAGCGCCGCAACAGCTGGCGAGCCTGGCAGTCGGGCGCAGTCCCGCCGCTCCCGCCGACCGGCAGCGCATTGATCGCATCCTGGCGCACATCCACACGCACTATCAGGACGAAATCTCGATCCCCGAACTTGCCGGCATCGCCTTCCTCAGCGTGTCCGCGCTACACAGGCTTTTCCGACGCCACACCAACACGACGGTGATGCACTATGTTGCGAGGCTGCGGGTCGGCGAAGCCTGCTCGCTGCTGATCGGTACGGATCGCCCGATCGCCCATATCGCCGAAGCCGTCGGTTATTCCAATCTCGCCAACTTCAACCGGCAGTTCCGCGTCATCAAAATGATGACCCCACGGGCGTTCAGGGCGAAATTCAAGGCGAGCAATACCGCCTGACCTGATTCAGCAGCCGCATATGTCTTCGAAGCATTCTTGTCTTTTCAAGCAAGTAAATTTTGTGTTTATATCAAATATCCATTCACACAATTGCCGAAAGACAAAGTCATGCATTTCTCGTCGAAGAAAACAGGTGGATATCGTGTCTTTGCGGTAAGTGGAACGAATACCGTTTCTTTCGCTATCGATTTCAGCGAGGCTGACACTGTCGGAATGCTTGGCTTTGCCGTGGAGCGGGAGGACCAAAAAGAGAACGAACGTTACTTCATGTACGGCTTCAAGGTTTTCGAATCCGTCATTCCCACCGTGACGGAAGATACCACCGTCTCGACATTCAATCATCCGGTGCAGAGCTTCATCTGGGACGATTTTACCGGCAAGCCCGATCGCACCTACACCTATTGGTTCCATCCCCTCAAGGGAAAGCCGAAGAACCTCGACCGCTCGGCGAAACCCATCGAAATCACGGTAAAGACGGAAGCGCTTTTCACCAAGGGGCGGCACGATGTGTTCTTCAATCGCGGTGTCGCCAGCAGCCAGGCCTATGCTCGCAAATTCAACAACCTCAGACCGGACAAGCAGCCGACCCAGAAGAAACGCGACGAAGCCTTGCAATGGCTGAGCCGCGACCTCGACGACGCATTCTTCAAGTTCATCGACAATGCAAAGGCCGGCGACACGCTGCTCGGCTGTTTCTACGAATTCCGCTACGAACCGGTCGCCGACCGCCTCAAGGCAGCGGTGGCGCGCGGCGTCACCGTCCGGCTGATCATTGATGCCAAGGTCAATGAATCGACCGACAGCGACGGCACGTTCCACGAAAGCTTTCCGCGCGTCGAAAATCTCAAACTCGTCGACGCCAAGGGGCTGAAACCCCAGATCGCCCGCCTGCGCGTCAACAACCCATCGAACATCCAGCACAACAAGTTCCTGGTTCTGCTGAAAGGTGCCGCGGCAAAACCGGCCGAGGTATGGACCGGCTCGACCAATCTTTCCGAAGGCGGCATCCACGGGCAGACCAACGTTGGACATTGGGTGCGCGACAACGCCATCGCCACGTCCTTCGAGAGTTACTGGAACCTTCTGCTTTCCGATCCAGGCTCAGCCGACGGCGACGACAGGTCGACGGCCAGTGCAAAGAAAAAGCTGTTCCGTGAACAGGTGGCGGCGCTCGAAGCCGTGCCTGCCGGATGGCAGGCGATCCCGGCTGGAGTTTCAACCATCTTCAGCCCGCGCTCCGGCAAGGCAGTACTGCAAATGTATGCCAAAGCCATCGACGAGGCCGGCGATGCCGCCTGCATCACCCTCGCCTTCGGGGTGAACAAGGTGTTCAAGGACCTGCTGAAGAACAACACCGCGCAATCGGCGATCACCTTCCTGCTACTGGAGAAGCGCGACGTGGCAAAGGCCAATGCCAGGACGCCGTTCGTCCCCTTGAATGCCAGCCACAACGTCTATCAGGCCTGGGGTTCGTTCCTGCGCGACCCGCTTTATCAGTGGACGCGCGAGACCAACGCGCTGGGGCTCGGCCTCAACAAGCATGTCGCCTACGTCCACTCGAAGTTCCTGCTGAAGGACCCGCTCGGTGCCGATCCGATCGTGGTCACGGGCTCGGCCAACTTCTCCGACCCGTCGACCAACGACAACGACGAGAACATGCTTTTGATCCGTGGCGAGCAACGCGTCGCCGACATCTATTTCACCGAATTCAACCGGCTCTTCTTTCACTACTATTTCCGGTCCGTGCAGGAGGCGCTGTTCGGCTGCCGTCCCGCGGAGGCCAATGCCGCGGCGACCAGCAGGTCGAGCCTGTTTTTGCGCGACAACGACAGTTGGCTGACGGACTACAAACCGGGCAAGCTGAAACGCAAACGGATGGAAATGTTCACCCGCATGGCGAACCCCATCACCTTGTGAGAAAGTGCCTGCAAGCGGCTGATCGCATTGATGAATCGCCGACCATGGATAGCACGGGCCGTCAGGCGACCCCGAGCTTCTTCTGCAGGCTGGTCGAGGAGGTCGTGTATTGGAACACGATCCGCTCGCCGGGACTGACTATGCGCTTTGCCGCCTGTGCCATCAGTGCAACTTCATGGAAGCCCGACAGGATCAGCTTTAGCTTGCCCGGATACCAGTTGATATCGCCCACCGCGAAAATGCCGGGAACGGAGGTTTCGAATTTCTCGGTGTCCACCGGAATAAGGTTTTCGTGGAGATTGAGGCCCCACTCTGCGATCGGGCCAAGCTTCATGGTCAGCCCGAAGAAGGGCAGCATGCGCGTGCAAGGCACCTCGACGTCTCCCTCCGGCCCTTTGATGGTGGCCGATTTGAGTTGACCACCCTCGCCCGACAGGCCCGTCACCTGCCCCACCTGGAAATCGAGCTGCTTCATCTCCTGCATGGCGTACATCTTGTTGACGCTGTCGGGTGCGGCGCGGAATTCCGGCCGGCGGTGAACCAGCGTGACGCTTTTTGCGATTGGCTGCAGGTTGAGTGTCCAGTCGAGCGCAGAATCGCCGCCGCCGACGATGACAAGGTCATGCCCGCGAAACTCCTCCATGCGGCGTACCGAATAGAAGACGCTTGAGCCTTCGTAAGCCTCAATACCAGGGATCGGCGGCCGCTTCGGCTGGAACGAGCCCCCGCCGGCCGCGATCACCACGATCTTGGCCTCTATCACCTCGTTTTCATCGGTGGTGACACGAAAACTGCCGTCTTCAAGCCTTTCCAGCCCGGAAACCATGCGGTTGTAGGTGAATTGCGGACTGAACGGCGCGATCTGTTCCATCAGTTGGTCGACCAGACCCTGCGCGGAAATCTTCGGCCACGCAGGAATGTCGTAAATCGGCTTTTCCGGATAAAGCTCCGCGCACTGCCCGCCCGGCCTGTCGAGAATATCGATCAGGTGGCATTTCATGTCGAAAAGGCCGAGTTCGAAGACTGCGAACAGGCCAACCGGTCCTGCCCCGATAATCACGACGTCGGTCTTGGTGATCGTGGTGATGCTGCTGTTCATCCGGCAATCCTAAAAGCTCCCAGCGCCGCAGTCTTTCAGAAGCGGCGCGGCAAGACCAGCATGCCAGCAGTGGAAAGTGGTTGGACCGGAAGCCTCAGCCTTGCCGCTCAGGCACCTGCACGACAAGGCCGTCGAGTTCGTCGCGCACCTTGATCTGACAGGACAGCCGCGAATTCGGCCTGACGTCGAAGGCGAAATCGAGCATGTCCTCTTCCATCGCCTCGGGCTCGCCGACAATATCGGTCCAAGCCTCGTCGACATAGACGTGGCAGGTGGCGCAGGCACAAGCGCCGCCGCATTCCGCCTCGATGCCTGGTACGGCATTGCGGATGGCGTTTTCCATCACCGTCGAGCCGTTTTCGGCCTCGACGTCGAAACGCGTGCCGTCAAAGGCGATATAAGAAAGCTTGGTCATGCGACGGCCTCGGAAGCACTGCCCTGAAAAGTCTTCCGCCGAGATAATCACTCCGGCGGGCAAGTCAACTGCGGCCGAAAAGCGCCGCCAGATGGCGTATTTGCGGGAAACTCCGCCGAAACGATATCAGCGGTTGATGGCGGCGATGAAGTCACGGACCTCGTCGATCAGCAAGGTCAGCCGTTTCAATGCGGCACGGTCGCCGGGATGCGCCTCGATCTCGCCGGCACAATCGGCCAGCGCAAACGCGCCGATGCCGCGCGCCGAGCCTTTCAGGCCGTGCGCAAGCTGGAAACGTTCGCCGGCACCTGCCTCAAGTATCCTGTCGCGGACCGCCAGAGCTTGGCTCACGAACAGCGCGAGCACTTCCTGCTCGACCTTGCGGTCGCCCAGTGTCTGACGCGAAAGATGCGCCAGATCGATCGGACGTGACTGCGATTGAACAGACGATTCGCCACCCGGACGGTCGAATGCGACCACCCTGGAATTCTGCAATGCCATCAGAGATTCCACTCCTAAGATTTGGTAGCGATAATTGCTCAAACTGCGGCAATCATGTGGACAACGGGTTAATGTCTGCCATTTATAGGTTCCTGCCGGGGAGCTTGCCGAAAAAAGGCCTGAAAGGCCGGGGTGTTAACCCTATGTTTAAACTTTTACGCATGTGGCCAAATCCGGGTTCCCTTTACCGGTGTGTGCCACTACGATACGGCAAGACCATAGTAAGCCACGCGCGCGGCCGACGAGGAACCAGTTTTGGTTCGGCTGCGCCTTTTTGTACAGGGTAAACGGCGGCATGGCGCGAAAAGCAACGACGACACAAAATCTCGACAGCGACGTCGCCAAGGAACTAGAGGAGGCTCTCGACTTCGACCTCACCGGAGGGATTGAGGGCGATCTCGATATCGCGGCATCGATGGAAGATCTCGAAGCGCAGATTTCCCAGGCCGCCGACGAACTGGCGCGCGAAAGCCGCAATGGAAACACGCCCGTTGCCGAGGAGCCAAAGGCAGAGAAAACGCAGCCGAAAAAAGAGAAAAAAGAAAATGGCAAGCTTTCGCTAAAACCAGCCAATACAGAGCCAGAGCCTGAACCGCACCTGCCAATGGGGCTCCGCCCAGCAGACGAGCCGGAGGAAAACCGCCCGCAGGCGGCCAACGGTTTCTCCCCCGCCAATGACGACCGGCAAAAGGATTTCCGCGCCGCCATGAACGGCCTTAACCGGCGCTCGTCGAGCACGCTCTACTGGATGGTCGGGCTGCTCACCGTCGCGTGGGTCGGTGGCAGTCTTCTTTTGGCACATATGCTGTTTGGCCCTGAAATCTGGAATATCCGCACTGGCCAGCAGCTGATCGCCCGGCCTTACCTCGTCTTGCTGGCGGTCGGAACCTTCCTGCCGGTCATCCTGTTCTGGGCGTTCGCCGTGATGATGCGCCGCGCCCAGGAAATGCGCATGGCGGCGCGGTCGATGACCGAATTGGCATTCCGCCTCGCCGACCCGGAAACGCTCGCACAAGATCGCGTCATGATGGTCGGCCAGGCCGTTCGCCGCGAGGTCGCAGCGATGGGCGAAGGCATCGAGCGCACACTGGCCCGCGCGGTCGAACTCGAAACGCTTGTTCATACAGAGGTCAATGAACTCGAGCGTGCCTATACGCAGAACGAGATGCGCATCCGCACGCTTGTCGATGGACTTGGCAGCGAGCGCGACGCTCTGATCAGCCATGCGGAACGTGTGCGTTCGTCGATCTCGGGCGCCCATGAGACGCTCCGCGACGAATTGGGCGGCGCCACCGACATGATTCGTGACAGCATCCTGGCAGCCTCCACCAAGCTGTCGATGACGATCACCGATTCCGGCGGCACGCTGATCGACCGTATCAATGAAAGCGGCATGTCGATCTACGATTCGATCGACCAGCGCATGGACACCATATCTGATCGCATCACGACGTCCGGCGAAGCTTTCGCGAGCCTGCTCGATACCCGTATCGCAACGCTGACCCAGAGCACCGACGATGTCACCCGCTCGCTGTCGCAGATGCTCGACGAACGCGCCACCGGCATGGTTTCGCTGCTTGGTGGCGCCACGGACAGCCTGAACGCCGAGCTTGAAACGCGTCTGAAGAGCATCGAGACCACGCTTGCCGAGCGTGGCCAGGCGCTGATCGGCGAATTCCAGACCCGCGCCGAGGCACTTGATACCGGCACTCAGAAGCTGAATGCCGCGCTGGAGGCCCGCGCCCGGCAGATCAACGACACGCTGGTGGAGCGCGCCCGCGAAATCGCCAACACCTTTACCGCCGGCAAGCAAGACCTGTCGACCGCGATCGACGAAGGCAAGGCACAGATCGGCGCCGAAATGGCCGACATAGTCATGTCCACTTCGACCATGCTCGAAGCGCGCGCGTCGGAGTTTGCCAACCGCCTGGAAGCCGGCCGCAGCGTGATCGGACAGGCCTTCGAAGCCGATATCGAGAAGCTCGCCGAAGCACGCGACGGCATCGACGCGGCAGTGGAAAGCCATACCCAGAGGCTCGCCGAGAGCCGCGAGCGCATGGCGTCCGCCCTGCATGAAGATCTGCAGAAATTTACCGACGGTCGCACCGAAATCGACCTCGCGATCGGCTCGCATCTCCAGAAGCTGGCCGAAGGGCGAAACATGCTTTCAAGGGCGCTCGACGACGACCTGCGCAAGGTCACCGAGCAGCGCGCCACGATCGATGCGGAGCTTGGCGGCCAGTTGGAACGCCTGGACGCTGGACGGACCGCCCTCGCCCGCACCTTGAGCGACGACATGCAGAAACTCGGCCACACACGGGCCGCGATCGACGAAACGATCGCGACACATGTCGGCAAGCTCGCCGAGGGCCGCAACATCCTCGCGCGTGCCCTTGAAGCCGACCTCGAGAAGCTCGCCGAAAGCCGCAGCGGCATCGACAACATCGTCGCCGGTCAGGTCTCGAAGCTGGCCGAGGGCCGCGACATCCTTTCACGCGCACTCGAAGCCGACCTGGGGAAGCTCAACGAAAGCCGCAGCGGCATCGACAACATCGTTGCCGGCCAGGTTTCGAAGCTGGCAGAAGGCCGCGACATCCTTTCGCGAGCGCTCGAAGCCGACTTGGAGAAGCTCAACGAAAGCCGCAGCGGCATCGACAATATCGTTGCCGGCCAGGTTTCGAAGCTGGCAGAAGGCCGCGACATCCTTTCGCGCGCGCTGGAAGCCGACCTGGAGAAGCTCAACGAAAGCCGCAGCGGCATCGACAACATCGTCGCCGGTCAGGTTGCCAAGCTTGCCGAAGGCCGCGACATCCTTTCGCGAGCACTCGAAGCCGACCTGCAGAAGCTCGACGATAGCCGCGGCGGCATCGGCGACATCGTCGCCGGACAGCTCGCCAAGTTGGCCGAGGGCCGAGACGTGCTGGCGCGTGCGCTGGAGGACGACCTGCAAAGGCTCGCCGAAACCCGTTCCGACCTCGACGACACGATTGCCGGCCATGTGGGCAAGCTGGCCGAAGGCCGCAATATGCTGACCCGCGCGCTGGAAGACGATCTGCGCCAGCTCGGCGCGACGCGCTCCGACATCGATAACGCGGTGGTTGCGCATATCCAGACTCTGGCAGACCGCAGGGCCGACATTTCCGAGGCGCTGTCTGCCGACGTCGAGAAGATCGAGGAAACATTCCGCCACCAGACCGGCGTCATCGAGGAGCGGACCGGCACGATGGAACGTGCGCTCGCAACGGGCATCGAAAATGTCCGCGGCGTGCTCGAGCGGAGTGCGGGGGCAGTTGCAGGCGCGTTGCGCGAGAAGGTTCTGGCAATTACGTCCGCACTCGGCGATGAAGCCGGCAAGGCTCTCGACAACGCCGACGAGCGGATTTCCCTCCGGGCGGAACAGACCGCGGAGGCGCTTGCGGCCCGTGCGGCCGAAATCGCCCACACATTCGATCAGGCTGACGAACGGCTGTCCGCACGCGCCCTGGAATCGGCGGGATCGCTGATCAATCGCGTTGCCGACGTGACACGCACCTTCGAGGATGCCGACAGGCGCCTGGTCGCACGTGTCGACGAAACGGCCGGTGCGATCGCCGCACGGGCCGATACGGTCGTTCAGGCTTTCGACATGGCCGACCAGCGCCTTTCGGCAAGGGCGGAGGAAACCGCCGGTACCCTGGTTTCGCGGGCGGAAGAAACGGCAAGTGCACTCGCCGCTCGTGCCGACGAAATCGCCCGCAGTTTCGACGATGCCGATCAGCGCCTCGCTGCCCGTGCCGGTGAAACCGCCGAAACCTTGCAGGTCAAGGCGGATGCGATCGCCCGCGCCTTCGAGGAAGCCGACCGCAGGCTCGTTACCCGCGCCGAGGAAACTACCGGTGTCATTGCAGCACGCGCATCGGAAGCTGCGGGATCTATCGTCGCCAAGGCGGCCGAAATCGTCCGCTCGTTCGACGATGCCGACCAGCGTCTGGCTGCCCGTGCCGGCGAAACCGCCGAAACCTTGCAGGTCAAGGCGGACGAGATCGCCCGCACCTTCGAGGAAGCCGACCGCAGGCTCGTTACCCGCGCCGAGGAAACCACCGGTGTCATCGCGGCACGCGCATCGGAAGCCGCGGGATCTATCG
This sequence comes from Mesorhizobium sp. ZC-5, assembly GCF_025753855.1. Taxonomy (GTDB): domain Bacteria; phylum Pseudomonadota; class Alphaproteobacteria; order Rhizobiales; family Rhizobiaceae; genus Neomesorhizobium. The sequence goes on along the minus strand of NZ_JAOWPT010000005.1, from coordinate 189,109 downwards.
TCGCCAAGGCAGCTGAGATCGTCCGCTCGTTCGACGACGCCGACCAGCGCCTAGCTGCACGTGCAAGTGAAACGGCCGAAACCTTGCAGGCACGCGCTAGCGAGATCGTCAGGTCGTTCGACGATGCGGACATGCGGCTTGCCGCGCGTGTCAGTGAAAGTGCCTCGTCGATGGAAGCGCGCGCTGGGGAACTCGCCCGCGCCTTCGAGTCCGCCGATCGGCAACTTGCCGCCCGCGTCGACGATACCGCTTCGGCTATCACCGCCCGCGCCGCCGACATCGCCAATGTGTTCGACGAAACCGAACAGCGCATCATCGCGCGGACACATCAGACGTCCGCTGAACTTGATGCGCGCGCGGTAGCGATTAGCGGAGCGCTGGCTGCGGCCGACGAAAAACTGGCTGCCGGTGTCGATGCGATCGCTGCCCGTGTCGCCGGACATGCATCGGAAGTCGAGATCCGACTGACCACGAGCGCCGAAACGATCGGCCAGAAGCTGAACGATCAGGTTGCGGAAAGCGAGGCCCGCCTTGCGCAGCGCGCCAACGTGATCGCCGATACCTTCACCGCCGTCGGCCAGCACATCAGCCAGCGCACCAACGAGGCTGCTAAGTCGATCGGCGAGAATACCCGCGAACTGAATGCCATGCTGGCCAGCCGTTCATCGGAGATGTCCAAGATCCTCGACGAAACGGCAAGGCCGCTGGTCGAGCGCTTCGCGGAAAGCGGTGGCGAATTGCAGAAGAGCCTGGAGGAAGCAACACAACGGGCGACCGAACGACTGCGCTCCGAAAACGCCGCGCTCGTGAATGCGCTCGCCAACCGCACGGCCGAAACGCTGACCGTGCTGGATGGTGCGAAAACGAGCCTCGCCGACGGCGTCGGCGCGTTGATCGACCGGCTCTCCCATTCCAATGCAACGCTCAGCGAGTTGATCGAGAAGGCGTCCGAAAATCTTTCGGGCGTTGACGAGCGGTTGTCGTCGACGACCCAGAGCTTCCTCGTGACAACGGAAAAGGCGGCACAGACCTTTGCCAGCTCCGCCCGTTTGATCGACGCCAATGCCGGCCGCCTGACCGAGGTGTCGTCGCATACGCTGAAGGACATCGCAGCGATCGCAAACCGCTTCGACGACCACAGCAAGCTCCTGTCAAGCGCATCGGACCTGCTCGGTGCTGCCCAGACCAACCTCGCCTCGACGCTCGGCGACCGCCAGACGGCGCTCGAGGATCTGGCGGTTGGCCTGGTCAAGAAGTCCGAGGATATCGAACGGATGATGCGCTCCTTCGAGACCATCGTCGAACGTTCGCTGGAAACCGCAGAGGGGCGCACGCGCAAGTCGACGGACCAGATCCGCGCCTCGATTTCGGAAGTTGTCGAATCGGCGACCCAGCGTTTCGCCACTGCGACCGACGAAATGCGGCGCACTGCCGGAAGCATCCGCGAGGAGCTCGACCAGACCCGAGCCGAGCTGAAGCGCGGCGTTCTGGACATGCCGGTGGAAGCGAAGGAATCGACCACGGCGATCCGTCGCGCCGTCACCGAGCAGATCAATGCGCTGAAGGAACTCTCTGAGATCGTTGCGCGTTCAGGCCGGACAGTCGACGTTTCCGATGGCCGCGCGAGCCGCGCGGCAGCGCCGGCACCACAGCCGCGTCCAGCCGAGCCCGCCCGCCGGCCGGCTTCACCGGCGCCGGTCCAGGAACGCCGTCCGCTTGCCGAGCCCGCCTTGCGCGGCACTCTCGATGTCGAGCGAGTCGCACCGCCGCAGCCGCGCAACAACGGCCAGCAGCGCCCTGGCGGATGGGTAAGCGATCTGCTCACCAATGCGTCGCGCGACGAGGTCGAGGCGAAACCAGCAGAAGCACCGCGCCCGGCAGCCAGCCAGCGTTCGCCGTTGCATGTGGTGGAATCGCTGAACTCGCTTTCAGTCGACATCGCGCGAGCCATCGATCACGAAGCCTCGATTGAACTGTGGGACCGTTACCGCCGCGGCGAGCGCGATGTGTTCACCCGCCGCCTCTACACGCTGAAGGGCCAGCAGACCTTCGATGAAATCCGCCGCAAATATCAGGCGGATCCCGAATTCCGGGCCGCTGTCGATCGCTACTGCGACGATTTCGAGAAATTGCTGAAGGACGTCGCGCGCAGCGATCGCGACAACATCATGACGCAGACCTATCTCACCTCCGATACCGGCAAGGTCTACACGATGCTGGCGCATGCCAGCGGCCGGCTGCGGTAAGGCCCGAGAGATCAAAACTAAAAAGGCGGGATAATCTCCCGCCTTTTTGGTTTTGACTCGCTGCAGCTTATCTTGATCAAACCGCAGCGCACTGGCACAGTGCCTACATCCGCGCGCCGGGCCTACATCACTGTAATCGACCAGCGCACGATCTCGTCGGCAACATCGGCGAAAGCCGCGTCGAGCGCCCGGACATAAGCGTCGTTGCCACTGCCGCTGCTGACAGGCTGGCTTGCCTTGAACGTACGGGAGGCGCGAACGACGCCGTTGCGGTCGTTCAGCACTTTCACGAAGATTTCCACATCCGCTCGGCTGCCCTGCCCGACATTGATCTGGAAAGCGCGGATTTCGGTAAGCACCTGATAATCGATGGCAAGTCCCTCGCCCGGCTTGCCGACACCGCCGAAGCTGCCAGACTGCTGGAAGGATTCCGCCAAGCGGGCCTGGACAACCTTCGGCAGTCTGTCCGCCCACTGCGCACCCTTGAGGAACTGAATGGCGCCCGGTGCCGGCGTGATGACGATGTTCTGGCCATCGAGCGACTTCAGAGCGGAGGGTTCGGCGATCAAAACCTGCGTACCGCGGCGTGTCCGGCCGGTATCCGGCGTGGGAGCCGACAATTCATAGGTATCAAGCGGTGCCGGTCCGCCGCCAGGCAGCGCGGCACAGCCGGAAATGACGAGGGCCGCGAACGCCGCCCCGGACAAAAGCTTACCAAATCTCACGTGCGGCTCCCCGGAGACTCACGAATGCAAAGCTTACATCCCTCAAGGATTCTGTCTTGCGGGGTGACGCTCCCGATGTCAACGGCGAGCCCGACCATCATACTGGCGGACCTCGCCATCTCCACCGCTCAATATGCGCTGCGGATTGCGTTCCAGGTCGCTGACCGCTTCCTCGATGCGATTAATGGAGCGCCGGCTATCACGCGCCAGCGCCTCGATTTCCCGCAGACCCTGGTTGGAGAAGCGCGCGAACCCGTCTGTTATCGTGCCGAGGCGGGAATTGAGCGTATCGGCAACCTGCTTGAATGACTTCAGGGTCTGGCTGGCATCGGCCATCACGCCTTCCGCCTCACCCGAGCCGAGCAGATTGTCCACCTTCGCCAAAACGCCGTCGACGCGCACGGAAGCCTGGTTAAGCCGCTGCGCGAGTTGTTTGGCATCGCTGATGATCTGATCGATGTCCTCGGCACGGTCGCCGAACTTGTCGGTGACCTTGGCGACGTCTTCGGCCGCGCGGTTGGCAGTCTGGCTGGCCTTGCCGATATCGGCAAGAACCTGGCGCACAGTCGCCGGATCAACCGCGCCGACCACGTTGTCGACCTTTTCCAGGGTGGAGCTCGCCTTGCCGGCAAACTCGTTGACCGATCTCACCGTGGTATCCACGTTGGCGATGATTTTTTCCAGTTCGTCGCTGCTGTCGCCGAGGCTCTTGGTGAACGTCTCGACGTTGGCGACGATCGTTGCCACCTTCTCCCGGTCCACCGACCTCAGCAGTTGCTCCGCCGCGTCCAGCGTTCCGTCAAGCTTGCCCGAAACGCCCGCCAGTTCTTCGGAGAGAGCACTGACGCTCGACAGGAATTTCTCGACCCCATCTGCATTGGCGGCCAGCGCATCGGAAAACTTCTGCGCGTTCTGCACTGTCTGCGTCAGCGGCCCTCTTGCATCGCCGACAAAGCCCTCAAGCTGAGACAGCACATTGTCGGCGCGCTTGAATATGTCCTGTGCGGTCTGCAGCAGGTTGGTGACCGCAGACGGGTTGGCGACGATTTCGGCGACCGTGCCGTTCGCCTCCGCTTCGTCCAGGATGTTCGGTTCCTGGGAAACAGCGCCTTTCAATTCGATATTTGCCTGGCCGGTGAGGCCGGCAAGCCCGATGTCGGCCTGGGTGGAGCGGGTGATCGGCGTATAGCGATCGACAAGTGTATCGGCGATCGCCACGCTTGGGTTGTCGACATCGATGAAGACGCGCCGCACATCCCCGACTTTCACGCCATTGAACAGGACGGCGCTGCCCCGGCTCAGGCCCGACGCCGATCCCGGAATGCGGACCCGCAATTCGATCGTCTCACCCCGGTCTCCTATCGCAGCCGTCCAATAGACGAAACCGAAAGCGGCAAGGATCGCGGCGAGCGTGAAAATTCCGACGATGACGTAATTCGCTTTGGTTTCCATGCGCCCTATTTCCTCGCAGCGAGGTCGAGTTGCCGCGCCCTCTTGCCGCGGAAGTAGGATTTGACCCAGGGTTCTTCGCTGGCCAGCATGTCCTCGACCGTGCCTTCGACCAACACCTTTTTCTTACCAAGCACGGCGATTCGATCACAGACCGAGAACAGGCTGTCCAAATCGTGGGTGACCATATAGACGGTCAATCCCATCGTGTCGCGCAGCTTGGCGACCAGTTCATCGAAATCGGCGGCACCTATCGGATCCAACCCGGAGGTCGGCTCATCCAAAAAAACGATGTCGGGATCGAGCGCCAGCGCCCGCGCCAAGGCCGCGCGTTTGATCATGCCGCCTGACAATTCCGACGGAAACTTCACCGCGGCATCACGCGGCAATCCGACGAGTTCGATCTTTAGCAGAGCGAGTTCGTCCATCAGCTTTTTCGGCAGGTCCAGATATTCGCGCATCGGAACCTGAACGTTCTCCTGCACGGTCAGCGCCGAGAACAGCGCGCCATGCTGGAAGAGAACGCCGAGCCGCATATCGAGACGCTGGCGATCGAGCTCCGTCGCCTTGTCGACATCAATGCCGAACAGCTTGATCGTCCCGGACTGCTTGCGGTTGAGTCCAAGAATGGTGCGCAGCAACACCGACTTGCCGGCGCCGGAGGCGCCGACAAAGCCGAGAATTTCACCGCGGTAGATATCGAGCGACAGCTTGTCGAGGACGACCTTGTCGCCGAAAGCGACGGTAACGTCGCGGGCCGACAAGACGACGTCGTGCTGGCCCTGCGGAGCCGGCGGGTCTTCGACGATTGTCTCTGTCGCGTTTTGCATCCGCCGCCCTAAAAATCGATCGCCGCGTAGAACATCGCGAACATTCCGTCGACGATGATCACCACAAAAATGGACTTCACCACCGATGATGTAACCCGCAGCCCAAGCGATTCGGCACTGCCGCCGACCTTCATTCCCTCGACAGAGCCAATAATGCCGATGATCAGTGCCATGAATGGGGCCTTGATAAGACCGGCAAGTATGGTCGAAAGATCGATGCTGGCGCGCATGCGGTCGATGAAGGCTTCCGGGGGAATGCCGGAATAAACCCAGGTAACCGCGATCGCGCCGCCGATGGCGGCGAAATTTGCGGCAATCGTCAGGCAAGGCAAGGCGATCACAAGAGCAACGAGGCGCGGAAAAACCAGCACCCCGACGGGATTGAGGCCAATAACGGTCAGCGCATCGACTTCTTCGCGCATCTTCATCGAGCCTATTTCGGCTGTGATCGCACTGCCGGACCGGCCGGCGATCATGATGGCGGTGAGCAGGACGCCAAGTTCGCGCAGGACGAGGATGCCGACGAGGTCGACGACGAATATCTCGGCGCCGAAATAGCGCAACTGGAATGCACCCTGCTGTGCGACGATCGCGCCTACGATGGCCGACATGAGCACAACCACGGGAATGGCGCCGACGCCCATGCGGTCGATCTGGCTGACGATCGCCGCCGGATTGACCCCGTGTCCGCGCCCAAGCTTCATCTGAGCGCCGCGAATGGTCGAACCAAGAATGTACATGCTGGCGATAAAATCGTCTCGGGCGGCATAGACGCCCCGTCCGAGCGTTTCCAGGAAGCGGATCACAATGTTCGACTGAACAGGCCTGGGCGGAGCTTCCTTGCCTCGTGTCGCCTCGCCCACGGCTCCAAGCAAAATGCTCGCCGCCTCGCTTCCCCCCACAAGCTTGGTATCGACCCCGCGGCTCGTATTCGCGGCGATCAAGCGCTCGATGATCCATGCGCCGGCAGTGTCTATGCGCTGAATGCCGGAAATATCGACAGTCATAGACTTGGCGTCGCGTCGTGATTCCAGCACTCGCATGTCGTGATCGACAAAATGCACGCGCCGAGTCGTCCAATTACCCGAAAACGCACAGACCAGCGCACCGCCGTCCTCCCGAACCTCGATTTTGGGATGATTCTGCGCATCGGGCGTGCGGCTTGCTTCCAACGGAGCATCGTTCAACATGGCCTGAAGTCTTAACCGCTCGCCTCCGGTCTGTCACTTTGCTACGACCCACGGTGCTGATTCCAAGGAAGAAAAATATGCCGCGTGACATTTCCGTTGAGACCGAACGGTTCCCGATTGCCGGGGTTTTCACCATCTCGCGCGGCTCCAAGACCGAAGCCGAGGTGCTGACCTGCACAATTACCGAAGGCGGGTACAGCGGGCGCGGTGAATGCGTGCCTTACCGCCGCTACAGCGAGACGATGGAAAGCGTCCGCGACGCGATCGAAGCCGCGCGGACGCATATCGCCAGGGGCATCGACCGCACTGCGTTGCTGGCCTTGATGGCGCCGGGTGCCGCTCGCAACGCGGTGGATTGCGCGCTGTGGGACCTCGAAGCCAAGGCCACCGGCAGACGTGTTCATGAGCAAATCGGCAAGGGTATCCCTCACGCCCTCGAAACGGCTTTCACCCTGTCTTTGGCCGAACCGGAAGCGATGGCGGCGCAGGCCCGCGCCAATGCCGCAAGGCCGCTGCTCAAGGTGAAGATCGGCGGCAGCGGCGACGACATCGCCCGCATCCGCGCTGTCGTCGAAGCTGCCCCCGACAGCAAGATCATCCTTGATGCAAACGAGGGCTGGACGAACGAGAATATCCGCGAAAACCTGGCAGCGGCAGCGAAACTCGGCATCGCGCTGATCGAGCAGCCGTTGCCCGCGGGACAGGACGGCATTTTGCGTGAGATCGATCACCCAGTGCCGATCTGCGCCGATGAAAGCATTCATACGGCCGACGGCCTGGAGGCGCTGGTAGGCCTTTACGATGCCGTCAACATCAAGCTCGACAAAGCCGGCGGGCTGACGGCGGCAATCGCCTTGCGCGACCGGGCACGCGAAATGAAGTTCGGCGTCATGGTCGGCTGCATGATCGGCACGTCGCTGGCCATGGCGCCTGCCGTCCTGCTGGCACAGGGTGCGGACTTCGTGGATCTCGACGGACCGCTGCTTCTCGCCCGCGACCGCTCGCCTGGCCTCGTCTACGAGGGATCGATGGTGTCAGCGCCAGAGGCCGCGCTTTGGGGCTGAGCGGCGAGCCATGATCGCCAGAGCCAAGCCTCCCAACGCGGTTACCGCCATCACATAAAAGCCGTGCTCTTCAAGCGCATCGTAAAGCGGCCCGGAGAGCAGCGTCATGACCGCCAGGCCGAAGCCGCTGGCAAAATAATTGACGCCTTGCGCGGCGCCTGTCCGTTCTTCAGAAACGGTCTCCGCGATCATCTTCTGCAGGCTGAGCAGGATCAGGCCCGTCGACACGGCGTGCAGCGCCTGCACGAGAAAGAAACCGAAGACCCCGGCTCCGCTTGGCCAGACAAGCGGAAACGCGATCCAGCGGATCATTGCCGCGACTGAAGCAATGATAAGCGTGGTCGTCGCGGGAACCGAGCCGAAAAGCCGGGTGAAAACCATGAAAATGCCGACTTCCGCGATCACCGCGAAAGCCCAGAGCATACCGATCAGCGAATCGGAAATGCCAAGCGATTTCCAATAGATGGAGACGAAAGCGTAGAGAAATGCATGACTGGCGACGGTGACGCCGGCGCTTGCGACGAAATAGAGGAAATAGGGTCGCATGAGCGATGGAGCGGCTTCAGGCAGTTCGGCCGTCGAAAGAGGCGACGCGCGGCGCGGACGTCCAAGACGCGGTGTCATGAACGATGCGGCCAGCGCTATCGCCAGCCCAACCGAGATCATGACCGGCACGATGTCCTCGCTGGTCTTCGCAATGATCACGCCGCCGAAAAAATTCGCGCAAAAGAAGATGACCGAGCCCCAGATCCGCATCTTCGAATAATCGCAGCCGAAACGGCGCACACCCGACAATGCCAATGAGTCGACAAGCGGCGAATGCGGCGTCCAGACGATTGCCAACGCCAGGGATACGCCGAGAATAACGCCGTAGCTCGGCGGCAGGAAATAGCCGGTCGAGATCGCCAGCGCGCCACCGCAAAGGCCGATCAGGACGTCGGCCCGGTCGTCGGCGCGATCGGCGAGCGTAGAAATGATCGGTGTCGTGACGACGCGCAGAAACATCGGCGCGGCAAGGATGACGGCAATCTGCTCGGCGCTGAACCCGCCGGCTTCCAGCCACACCGGAAAATACGGCAGATGCACCCCCATCGGGATGAAGATGGCCACGAAAATCAACGAAATACGCAGCTCGAAATAGCGCGGTTTGACAAGCTGTTCGGGCGTGAGTGGCGGGAGCGACATCGAAGGAAGCCGAAGAGAGGCAGGCGACGCGACATATTTCGCCAGCCTTCCGGCTTCCATATCATGAGACTGCGGGCAAGAAAGCTGCTGGCCCAATCGATTTGTGTCAACAACCTGCCGAATGGCGGAATCACGCGGCGATGGCAATGCCGGAACCGGTGGAAACCGGCTGGTCTCCTACCGATATGTTGCGATCCGGAGTTTTGCGGGTCGAGCCGGTTTCGAAATGTTGCGGCGTACCAAGCACACCCAGGCGGACGCCATGACGGGAAACGGCAGCAAGCCCGGGCAAGCCTGACGGACGGACGTCAAATGGCGGCATTTCCACCCGGGCGGAGGTTTTCGATGATTTCCGGCGCATCACGATTCGCCTCAGGCGGCTTCCGCGGTCTTGTCCTCGATAACGACCGGGACGAAGCGCCCGTCCGACGCGGGCGCGTCGGCAAGAATCTGCGCCCACTGGATGATCTCCATCGTCCCGTCGAAATTTTCGGCCACGGCCGTGCAGCTCTCCACCCAGTCACCGGTATTGATGTATTCGACGCCGTCGATCCGCTCCATCGCGGCGTGGTGGATATGGCCGCAGATAACCCCGTCGACATGCGAGCGCCTCGCTTCCTGGGCGACGATCTCCTGGAAATGGCTGATGAAGTTGACCGCTTTCTTGACCTTCACCTTCGCCCAGGACGAGAACGACCAGTACGGCATGCCGAACAAACGGCGGAACCGCGCCACGATCCGGTTGACGATGATTGCAGTGTCGTAGGCCTTGTCACCGAGGTAAGCGAGCCAGCGCACGTTGTGAACGATCGAATCGAACTGGTCGCCATGGATGACCAGGAAGCGCCGCCCGTCGGCGGTCTCGTGGATCGCCCTGTCTGCGACGACGATGCCGCCGAAGTGCGTACCCTGGAACATGCGCAGGAATTCGTCGTGGTTGCCGGCGATGTAGGTGATGCGGGTGCCCTTACGCGCCTGGCGCAGCAGCTTCTGCACGACGTCGTTGTGCGATTGCGGCCAGTGCCACGAGCGACGCAACCGCCAGCCGTCCACGATGTCGCCGACCAGGTAGATCGTTTCCGCCTCATGGTGACGCATGAAATCGATCAGGAACTCGGCCTTCGCCGGCTTCGAGCCGAGATGGACATCGGAGATGAACAAAGTACGGAAATTGCGTGTCTTCTCGCCGGACATCGAGCTTTCCCAACCGGTTGCGGCGCGCTTGCTATGCCCCGATTCATGCAACAGGCGTGTGACGGTTGCAGTTGGAGCGCCCGGCAAGCTAGGTTGCCGCCCATCAGGAAAAGGATTGCATCATGGATCTCGGTATTCGCGGAAAGAAGGCCATTGTCTGTGCTTCGAGCAAGGGGCTCGGCAGGGGTTGCGCGATGGCGCTGGCCGAGGCCGGCTGCGATCTCGTCGTCAATGGTCGCGATGCAAAAACCCTCGCGGCAACGGCGGCGCAGATTCGCGACCGCTTCGGCGTGACGGTTACGGAAGTACCAGGCGACGTGTCGAAACCGGAAATCCAGAAGGCGCTGCTCGCCGCCTGCCCGCAGCCGGATATCCTGGTCAACAACAATGGCGGTCCGCCGTTTCGCAAGTTCGCCGACCTGACCCGCGAACAGATCCTGGCGGGCGTGACCAACAACATGATTGCGCCGATCGAACTTATCCAGGCAGTTCTGGTCGGCATGGCCGAACGCGGCTTCGGCCGCATCGTCAACATCACCTCGCTGTCGGTCTACATGCCGATTCCCGGCCTCGACGTCTCGTCCGGAGCACGCGCGGGGCTGACGTCATTCCTCGCAGGCGTTGCCCGGACCGTCGCCGACAAGAATGTCACCATCAACAATCTGCTTCCCGGCAAACTCGATACCGAGCGGCTGCGAGGCGCGAACCGCGCCGGCCACCAGATGACGGAGGATGAAAAGAAGATGCTGGCCGACATTCCGGCAAAGCGGCTCGGTACGCCCGAAGAATTCGGTCAGATCTGCGCCTTCTTCTGCTCGGTGCATGCCGGATACCTGACCGGGCAGAATATCCCCGTGGATGGCGGCAGTTACGTCAGCGCGTTTTAGCGTCGGAAGATTCTCCCGCAGTTTCCTGCGCTAACCTCCTGAAATGATAGGAACTTAGATCGGCGTAGATCCAAGCCACGCTTTTTGTGACGCGGCATCTCGCGATTTCATTTGCGCGTGCTAAAACCGGACTGGAAAACTGCGAAGGGAGCGCTGGATGAACGTCGAGACCAAGAAAGCCGAGCGCTCCGATCTCGACGAGGCAGCGCTCTTCTTCCACAAGCATCCGACGCCCGGAAAGCTGGAAATCCAGGCGACCAAGCCGCTTGGCAACCAACGTGATCTGGCGCTCGCCTATTCGCCCGGCGTCGCCGCGCCGTGCCTGGCCATCAAGGACGATCCGGCAACCGCCGCCGACTACACGGCGCGTGGCAATCTCGTCGCTGTCATCTCCAATGGTTCGGCGGTCCTCGGCCTCGGCAATATAGGGCCGCTGGCCTCCAAGCCGGTGATGGAAGGCAAGGCGGTCCTGTTCAAGAAGTTCGCCGGCATCGACGTTTTCGACATCGAGATCGATGCGCCGGAGATCGACCGCATGGTGCAGACGGTGGCCGCCCTTGAGCCGACATTCGGCGGCATCAACCTCGAGGACATCAAGGCGCCGGAGTGCTTTGAAGTCGAGGAGCAACTGAAGGCCCGCATGGGCATCCCGGTGTTTCACGACGACCAGCATGGCACCGCGATCATCGTCGCCGCCGCGGTGCTGAACGGTCTGGAGTTCGCCGGCAAGAAGCTCGAGGACATCAAGATCGTCACGTCCGGCGCGGGTGCGGCCGCCCTCGCCTGTCTCAATCTGCTGGTCTCGCTCGGCGCCAAACGTGAAAATATCTGGGTCACCGACCGCCACGGCGTCGCCTACAAGGGCCGGCTCGAGGAAATGGACCGCTGGAAGGATCCGTACGTCAAGGATACCAACGCCCGGGTCCTGGCCGACGTCATCGGCGGCGCCGACGTTTTTCTCGGCCTGTCCGCCGCCGGTGTCCTGAAACCCGAGCTGCTGGCCAACATGGCCGAAAAGCCGCTGATCCTGGCCCTGGCCAATCCGACGCCCGAGATCATGCCGGAACTAGCGCGTGCGGCGCGACCTGATGCAATGATCTGCACCGGCCGTTCGGATTTCCCGAACCAGGTCAACAACGTGCTTTGCTTCCCGTATATTTTCCGCGGCGCGCTGGATTGTGGCGCGACCGCCATCAACGAGGAAATGAAGATGGCGGCGGTCCGCGCCATCGCCGCACTTGCTCGCGAAGAACCATCCGATATCGCCGCCCGTGCCTATTCGGGCGAAACGCCGACTTTCGGGCCGGATTTCCTTATCCCCTCGCCCTTCGACCCGCGGCTGATCCTGCGCATCGCGCCCGCCGTCGCCAAGGCAGCCTGCGAAAGCGGCGTCGCCCAACGGCCGATCGAAGACTGGGCTGCGTATCTCGATCGGCTGAGCCGCTTCGTCTTCCGCTCCGGTCTCGTCATGAAGCCGGTGTTTTCCGCTGCCAAGGCGGCCGCCACCAAACGCGTCATTTATGCCGACGGCGAGGACGAGCGCGTGCTCCGGGCGGCGCAGGTGGTGCTCGAGGAAGGCACCGCTGAACCGATCCTGATCGGCCGCCCGCATGTCGTCGATGTCCGGTTGCGGCGCTATGGCCTCAAAATCCGTCCCGGCACCGATTTTGAGTTGATCAATCCTGAAGACGATCCGCGCTATCGGGGCTATGTCGATCTGTTGATAGAGCTTGGCGGGCGTCGCGGCGTCACGCCTGAAGCAGCCCGAACCATGGTGCGAACGAACACTACGGTGATCGCCGCACTGGCGCTGAAGCGCGGTGATGCCGATGCGATGATCTGCGGGTTGGAAGGCCGCTTCGAACGGCATTTGCGCAACGTCCAATTGATCATCGGCGCGCGTGACGGCGTGCAGGATCGCGATCTCTCCACACTATCCATGCTGATTACTCAGCGCGGCATCGTGTTCTTCACAGACACCTATGTTTCGGTCGATCCCACGGCGGAGGAAATTGCGGAGATGACGGTCCTCGCCGCCGAGGAGATCAGCCGCTTCGGCATCGAGCCGAAGGCCGCACTCCTGTCGCATTCGAACTTCGGCTCACGGGATTCGGCAAGCGCATTGAAGATGCGGGAAGCCACCAGGATCTTGCAGCGTATCGCACCCAACCTTCAGGCCGATGGTGAAATGCACGGCGATTCCGCCCTTTCGGAGCATTTGCGGCATCGCGTCCATCCACATTCGACACTCAAGGGCGAGGCCAATCTCTTGGTTTTTCCGAACCTCGATTCCGCGAATATCGCGCTGACGACGGTCAAGCAGATGATGGACGCACTGCATGTCGGGCCGATCCTGCTCGGAACCGCAAAGCCCGCGCATATTCTGACGCCATCGGTTACATCGCGCGGCGTCGTCAACATGACGGCTCTTGCCGTCGTCGAGGCCGCACAGCAGGCACAGAACCCAGCCTAGCGAAAGACTATCCGGAGAAAGATGTCGTCCGTTGGTAACCATGGCTTCTAAGCGGCGGTTAACCCGGCGGATGATAGTATCTATAAGACTTGGGTTGCGGCAAATTCCAGGCGCAAGGCTTTGGGAGGCTAAATGGCTGCGGGGATGGAAAGGCTTAACCGGCTCGCCGCTACGATAGCGGTCGTTGCCGCCTGTCTTTTCCTCGACGCCGGCGCGGCCCTCGCCGATGCGCGACTGTGCCGGCAATTGGAAGCCCAGCTCGCCTCCCTTTCTTCCGGAGGTGGAGGGGTACAATACAGGAAATACGACAAAGCCGTCGCTACCCAGCGGGCTCAGTTGCAGCAGGCGCGTGGGCGCGCCCGCAGCGCCGGTTGCGGTTTTTCGCTCTTCGGTCGTGGAGGCCGCGGCTGCAGCAAGCTCGACGATACGATCGACCGGATGGAGCAAAACCTCTCGGCGTTGCAAAGCAAACGCACGCAACTGGCTGGAAACAGCGGATCGAAGCGGCAGCGCGGCCGCCTGCTTGCTTCGCTCGATGCCAACGGCTGCCGTGGAAAGACGGCGCCCCGGCAACGTGAGGCCCAGCGCTCGAGCGAGAAACCCAATCGTGGAACATCCCTTTTCGATCAGATTTTCAACGGGGATGTCCGGCAGCTCGATGAGATCGATGAAGAAACTCCGCGCAATGTCCGCCGTCTCGGACCGTCACAACGGCAATATTCCGGCGGACAATACCGAACGCTCTGCGTACGCAGCTGCGACGGCTATTACTTCCCGATCTCGCCGTCTTCCTCGATACGCGAATTCGAGCGAGACCAGCAGAACTGCCAGACGATGTGTCCCGGAACCGACGTGCAGATCTACTATCAGGATGCCGATGACGAGAACGCGGAAGCTATGGTCTCGACCGCAACCGGCGAACCATATGCAAACCTGCCCACGGCATTCCTGTATCGCCAAACGGACACACCCCGCCAGGCGCAATGCGCCTGCAATCCTGCGAAGAACTTCTCCGTGATTGCCGGAAACCCGCCATCGAGCTGGACAACCATCAACGTCGAAGCGGAAAGCGCCACCTCGGCTCCAGCCAGCGGCAGCATTTTGACCTTTGGCCAGGAACCCACGAGTTCGCCGGCTCCGACGCAGATGCCTCAGGCGACGGAACTGCCGCCACCCGGTGAGCGCAAGGTCAGGGTCGTCGGGCCAGTGTTCCTTCCCGACCCAGCAGGGGCAATAGATCTGCAAGCTCCGGCCCAGAAGCAAGTCCAGTAAGCGCCAGCCGCAATGGCATGAACAATGCCTTGCCCTTGCGGCCGCTCTTTTCCTTCACCTGATCGGTCCATGACTTCCAGGTCGACCTGTCCCATGGCTCCTCCGGCAGAAGATCGAAGGCCTCCCGCACGAATTCTCGGTCCTCCGCGGAAAGCATCTCGCCTGGTTCAGGACCCTCGTTGACGATCCCCCACCATTTCCCGGCGTCCGCGAGCCTATCCAGATTGCCACGCACGGTGATCCAGAATGGCTCGGCGCGCTCGCCATCGACGCCAAGCGCCAGCAGCCGGGTGCGGGCCTCCTCGAATGGCATGGCGTGCAAAAGCACCCGATTGAGCACACCCAGTTCGGCGGGATCGAATTTGGAAGCGGATTTCGAGGTCGATGCCGGATCGAATTTTTCAGCGAGTTCGTCCATCGTGCGTACGGCCGAGACATTTTCCGACGTACCGATCAGCACCGCGAGCGACGCGACCGCCATCGGCTCGATGCCGGATTCGCGCAGGCCGGAAATCGACAGCGCGCCGGTTCGCTTGGACAGGCCCTCGCCGGAGGCGGTCGTCAGCAGATTGTGGTGACCGAACGCGGGCGGCTCGGCGCCTAGCGCTCGAAACAGCGCAATCTGTACACCGGTGTTGGTGACATGGTCGTCGCCGCGGATCACATGGCTGACACCCATGTTGATGTCGTCGACGACCGACGGCAGCGTATAGAGGTAGGTGCCGTCGGCCCGGACGAGCACCGGATCGGACAGAGATGCCAGATCGACAGTCTCTTCGCCGCGCACCACATCGTTCCAGTGGATCTCGGTGCGTTCCGTCTCAAAAGGGTCCGAGCGGAAGTTCGGCAGCAGGAAACGCCAGTGCGGCTGGCGGCCTTCGCCCTCGAAGTCGGCTTTCTCGGCTTCGTTCAACTTCAGCGCTTCGCGGCCGTAGACCGGCGGCAGGCGGCGCGACAACCGTACCTTGCGTTTCAGTTCAAGCTCTTCGGCCGTTTCATAGCAGGGATAGAGCAAGCCCGCCGCCTTCAGCCGCTCGACCGCCGCGTCATAGTCACCGAACCGTCGCGACTGGTAGTCCACCGCATCCGGGAAAATGCCCAGCCAGCCGAGATCGTAAAGAATGCCGTCGGCATATCCCTGCTTCGAGCGCGCGAGGTCGGTGTCGTCGAAGCGCTGGATGAAACGGCCCTTGTTCTTCAGGGCGTAAAGCCAGTTGAACAGCGCGGTGCGCGCATTGCCGATATGGATATGGCCCGTCGGCGACGGGGCGAAACGGACGGTAACGGTCATCGGCGGGGCGTAGCGGATGAGTTTGACGTTGGCAAGGCGGTGATCTGCAAGAGAAAGGGCCGCACCTTGCGTGCGGCCCTTCCCTTATCAACAAGCCTTGGTCAGACCAGGCCCTTGGTCAGTTCCAGCGCCTGGCGTTCGAACAACCGGCGATAGATGCCACCGTCGAGGCGGATCAAGGCGTTGTGGTCGCCCTCCTCGGTGATACGGCCATTGTCGAACACCAGCAGCCTGTCGAGTGCACGCACTGTCGACAGCCGGTGGGCAATCACCAGCGTCGTGCGCCCGACCATCAGCCGCTCCATCGCCTGCTGGATCAGCACTTCCGATTCCGAATCGAGGCTGGACGTCGCCTCGTCGAGGATCAGGATCGGCGCGTCGGCGAGGAAGGCGCGGGCAATCGCCACGCGCTGGCGCTCGCCCCCCGACAGCTTCACACCCCGCTCGCCCACCAGTGTGCCGTAGCCTTTCGGCAGGCTCATGATGAAATCATGGGCGCTGGCGAGCCTGGCCGCTTCCTCGATCTCCGCCTGGCTGGCCCCGGGCCGGGCATAGGCGATGTTCTCGGCAAGCGAGCGATGGAACAGGATCGGCTCCTGCTGAACGATGGCGATCTGCTGGCGCAGCGACGCCTGGCCGACCTTGGCGATATCCTGACCGTCGATCAGGATGCGCCCCGATGTCAGATCATAGAGACGCTGGATCAGCTTGACGAAGGTCGTCTTGCCCGAACCCGAATGCCCGACCAGACCAACGCGCTCGCCCGCCTCGATCGTCACCGAGAAGTCGCGATAGAGCGGCAACCGGTGATGGCCGTAGTGGAACGTGACGTTCTCGAAGTCGATGCGACCGGCGCCGATGCGGATCGCTCCTGCGCCGGGACGATCGGCGATGCCGAGCGGCTGGCCCTGGATATCGACCAGTTCTTCCATGTCGTTGACCGAGCGCTGGACGTTGCGCACATGCATGCCGACGTCGCGCAGATAGCCTTGCAGCACGAAGAACGACGTCAGCACGAAGGCGATATCGCCCGCGCTCGCCTGCCCGCGTGACCACAAGACCAGCGCGAAGCCGATCACTGCGGCCCGAAGCACGAGCAGCGTAACACCCTGCGTCGTGCCGTTGACCGTACCACGCACCCAGGTTCGGCGCGTCCGGTGATGCCATTTGCCTGTCACCTTTGCGAGACGGCTGTCTTCGCGATCCTCAGCGCCAAAGCCCTTGACCACGGCGTTGCAACTGATCGCGTCGGCCAAGGCGCCGCCAAGCCGCGTATCCCAGCTGTTCGCAAGGCTCGCCGCAGGTGCGACGTAGCCGAGCGACAGCGAAACCGTCAGCGTGACATAGACGATCGAACCGACGGCGATGATCACACCCATCATCGGCCAGTACCAGCCAAGCAGCAGCGTCGAGCCGACCAGCATGACAAGCGACGGAAACAGCGCCACCAGCAACGTGTCGTTCAGCAGGTCGAGCGCCCACATGCCGCGCGTTACCTTCCGCACGGTCGAACCGGCGAAGCTGTTGGCGTGCCAGTCCGTCGAGAACCGCTGGACGCGATGGAATGCGTCCGCGGCGATGTCCGACATCATGTTCAGCGTCAGGTCGATGATCGTCATGAAGGCGATGTGGCGCATGACGATGGCGCCGAGCGCCAACGCGATCAGCATGGAAAATGCCGCAACCGCGGCGTTCCAAGCGATGACGTCCGTCGCCCCGCCGTCGGCGACAGCGTCGACCAGCCGGCCGGAATAGAGCGGTGTCAAGACGTCGGCCAGCGTCGACACCAGAACCGCAACCATGATGATGGCGACCCGGCCGGGCTGCCGACGCCAGTGCGCGCCGGTGAATTTGAAAACGCTGCGGAATGCACCGCCGCGCAGGTCGATACGAAAACGAGCCATGATCTCATGCGGGCACGACAAGGCGCCCGTTCCCAAGAAAGTTCTGAAAAATGGAACACCGTGGAGAACGAAAATGTCGTTCGAAAACGATGTATGACGCGAAAATTGGCAACCGGCCCGTCTTTGCGCGGGCGGGGACCGAGATCTAACGATGCCTGTTCTGCAGCCTGCCGCTCCTACCGGAGCGAAGCTGAAGACCTAGGCCTCGCGACCTCGCACAACAACACTGTTGAATACTGCCATTCGTACCTCCCGCAGAGGGATGCGGAGAGGTGCTTATAAGAGAGGCAATTCGCCACGCCAACCCCTCAACGTGTAAAAAACCAACTGGCACAACCCATGAGGCAAGTTTGCAACAGTTTAGCCGACACGAATTCGGGACAGCAGCGCCGACGCGAACGCGCCTGCGATTTTGGCACAGGCCGTTAACGGCGCGAGCGTAGTTATTCCGGCAACCTGCGTGGCTCACGCACCAGCCGCATGTACATGCCGTCGTTCTGCGTCACGAATCCGAACCGCGCATAAAGTTCGTGGGCATCGCTGGTGCGCAGGCTCCAGCCTTCGACGGATGCGAGTTCGGGATGGTCGAGCAAAGCCTGGATCAACCTGGTGCCGATGCCTGCGCCGCGAAAGTCCGGCCAAATTACGATGTCAGCGAGATAAGCGAAATAGGCATAATCGCTGACGACTCGGCCGAAGCCCACCTGCCTTCCATCCATATAAGCGCCAACGCAGAGCGAGTTTTCGAAAGCGCGCCGATGCCCCTCGTCGGTGCGTCCGTCACCCCAATAGCTCGCCTTGATCACATCGGACGTCGCCCTGAAGTCGATGCGCGAACGGTCGAAACTGATTTCAATGTCGGGCAATACGTACGGCTCCGAAATAGGCACCGCCGGCTCAGCCGCGATCCCTGAACCTGTTGGTGATCGGGTAGCGGCGGTCGCGGCCGAAATTCTTCCTGGTGATCTTCACCCCGGGTGCCGCCTGCCGCCGCTTGTATTCGGCGACGTAGAGCAGATGCTCGATGCGATGCACCGTTTCGCGGTTGTGACCGCGCGCGACGATCTCGTCGACGCCCATCTCGTTCTCAACCAGGCATTCCAGAATGTCGTCGAGCACCGGATAGGGAGGCAGCGAGTCCTGGTCGGTCTGGTTCTCCCTGAGTTCGGCGGACGGCGCCTTGTCGATGATGTTCTTCGGGATCACCTCGCCCGAGGGGCCGAGCGCCCCGGGCGGCACGGTCGTGTTGCGCCACGCAGACAGCGCATAGACCTGCATCTTGTAGAGGTCCTTGATTGGATTGAAGCCGCCGTTCATGTCGCCATAAAGCGTTGCATAGCCGACCGACATCTCGCTTTTGTTGCCGGTGGTGACGACCATCGAGCCGAACTTGTTGGAGATCGCCATCAGGATGGTGCCGCGGGCGCGGCTTTGCAGGTTTTCCTCGGTGATGCCTTCCTTGGTACCCTCGAACAATTGCGTCAGCGTATGGTTAAAGCCGTCGACCGGCTCGAAGATCGGTACGATGTCGTAGCGACAGCCCAACGCACGGGCGCAATCCTCGGCGTCCTTCAGCGAATCCTTCGACGTATAGCGATAAGGCATCATGACCGCGCGCAGCCGCTCTTCGCCAAGCGCGTCGACGGCAAGTGCCGCGCAGATCGCCGAGTCGATGCCGCCGGAAAGGCCCAGCACGACATTCTTGAAACCGTTCTTGTTCACATAGTCGCGCAAGCCGAGCATGCAGGCTCGGTAATCGGCCTCTTCCTTGTCGGGTATTTTCGACATCGGCCCGTCGGCGCAGGCCCAGCCTTCTTCCCCACGCTTCCAGAGGGTTGTGACAACCGCTTCCTCGAACTGGCTCATCTGGAAGGCGAGCGTCTTCGCGGCGGATATGGCGAAGGAGGCGCCGTCGAAGATCAACTCGTCCTGGCCGCCAAGCTGGTTGGCGAAGAGCAGCGGCAGGCCGCTTTCGATCACCTGGCGGATCACCACCTGGTGGCGAACGTCGAGCTTGCCTCGGTAGTAGGGCGAGCCGTTCGGCACGACCAGGATTTCGGCGCCGCTCTCAGCCAGCGTTTCGCAGACGCCGAGATCGCCCCAGATATCCTCGCAGATCGGGATACCGAGCCTGACACCGCGAAAATTGACCGGTCCGGGCATGTCCGGTCCAGCCTGGAACACACGCTTTTCGTCGAATTCGCCGTAGTTCGGCAGGTCGACCTTGAAACGCTCGGCGATAATCTTGCCACCATCGGCGACAACCACCGAATTGTGGGTGCCGCTCTCGCGCTTCAACGGCGTCCCGATGATGACCCCCGGGCCGCCGTCGGCCGTGTCCTCGGCAAATTCCTTGACCGCGCGCTCGCAGGCGGCAAGGAAGGCCGGCTTCAGCACCAGATCCTCGGGCGGATATCCGGCGATGAACAGTTCGGTGAAAAGCACCAGGTCCGCGCCCTGGCGCGCCGCATCGGCGCGTGCCTCGCGTGCCTTGGCGAGATTGCCGGCGACATCACCGACTGTCGGGTTCAATTGGGCTACGGCTATGCGGAGAACATCGAGGCGCTTGGTCATGGAAGCGGTTTAGCGCGGCGGCTTTCGGGCGGCAATGCTGTTCGCTTGTGCCACTAGATTCCCATATATTCACTCAAGACCTCGGGCGGGTTGTTTTCGCCGATCGACATCGAAAGAATGCGGGAAAGGTGCCGGTAAGGCAGGCCGGTTTCTTCGGCCCAGGCGTTCATCTGCTCCTGTATCCGCGCCAGATCGCGTTTCGATGTGGGGCTTTCCGCCACGTCGAGGCCGCTGTCGCGTAATGCCGCAACCAGGTCGCGCGACATGATGAAGGCATCCCAGCCGATCCAGCGCAGGAAATACTGGCCGGTGTTACCGCCAAGCCGGCTGCCGTGCTTGCCGAGATAAGCAGTCAGGCCGATCTGGTCGTCTTTCGGCCATCGGCTGAGGAATTTTCCGAACCCACCATGTTCTTTCGACATCCGCTCGACGAAAGCGGCGTTCTCCTTCACCGACTTGATCTTCTGCGGATTGCGCACGATACGCTTGTCGGATGCGAGTTCGTACCAGAAATCGTCTGGCTGGAAGAGCAGCCGCTTTGGTTCGAAGCCGAGGAAAGCTTCCTCGAAGCCAGGCCATTTCTGCTCGATGACACTCCAGACGAAACCGGCAGAAAATATACGCTTGGCGATCGTCGAGAGAATGCGGTCGTCTGTTATACCGGCAACTGCAGCATTGCTCGGCATCGGTCCGAGCAGCGATTGCAACACTTCTTCACCGCCTTTGCGCTTTGCGGCACGGGCACGGATCTTCGCAAAAGTGGACATTCGCCTCTCCCTCAGCCGTCAAATCGCCCATTCGTGGGTGGAATGGCGGAGCATCTTCATATAGTCGGGCCATGGCGCGCAACCTGGATACTGTGGAGCGAGGAGCGTGATGAACAAGACCGTGGCCGACCTCGCCCTTCGCTGGCTTACCCGCAATGCCGATTCGCTGAGCGACGCCGAGCGCCGGGTATTGCAGAGTGCCATCGACCGAAAGCCGATATCGCGAGACCAGTTTCAGGCTCATGCGGACGACCAGAAGATCGGCGAACGCATCGCCGATTCGATCGCCAGGGTTGGAGGCTCGTGGACCTTCATCATCAGCTTCCTTATCTTCCTTGTAGCCTGGTCGACCCTGAATACCGTGCTTCTCGCTACCGGCGCCTTCGACCCCTACCCTTACGTCTTTCTCAATCTCATCCTCTCGATGCTGGCCGCGCTGCAGGCGCCGGTCATCATGATGTCGCAGAACAGGCAGGCCGAACGCGACCGCCTAGACGCGTCACACGACTACGAGGTCAACCTCAAGGCCGAAATCGAGATCATGGCGCTGCATGAAAAACTCGACGAATTGCGGCATGGCGAATTGCTGGCCGTACGCGACAAGCTTGCGGAACTCACCGGCGCCGTTCTGCGTCTCGAGGAACGCCTTGGCGAGCGCGGCCAGCCCGGATGACCGAGACGTTCCATTTCCTGATTACCAAGTACGGACTGCTCGCCGTGTTTGTCGGCTGCTTCGCGGAAGGTGAAAGCGCCGCCATCCTCGGCGGCTTCTTCGCCCATCAACGGGTATTCGTACCCTGGCAGGTCTTCTCGGTGGCCTTCGCCGGATCCTTTCTCGGCGACGCGGCGCTGTTCTTTCTCGGACGGCACTATTCCGAGAATGCCTTTGTGTTGCGGATGCGGAAAAAACCGGGTTTCAGCCACGCGCACCGGCTCGTTACCCGATACCCGAACACCTTCGTTTTCTTCAACCGTTATGCCTATGGCATGCGGGTCGTCGGAGGCGTAACCGCCGGATTGTCAGGTATTGCGGTGGGACGCTTCCTTCTCCTCAACGCGTTGTCCTCGCTGGTGTGGGTCACACTGTTCGGGTCGATCGGTTACCTCGGAGGCCTGGGTGCCGAAAAGCTGCTCGGTGAAGCGCTGGTCGAACACCAGCGGCTGATCTTCGCCCTCATCGGCGGATTGGTGATCACCGCGCTCGCATGGTACGCTGCCCACCATTTCTTCCGAAACGGGAAGAAAAACGACTGACCGCCAGCCACGGCCAGCCTAGATCGCGAGACCGGTGATGCGCTCGATGATGGCGATGCCCCAGACACCCGCGGCAAGCACGACCGAGATCAGCACGGCGAGCGAACCGCAATCCTTGGCGAGTTTGATGTCGATGTTGAATTCACGCGAGACGGCATCGCAGGCTGCTTCGATGCCAGTGTTCAGCACTTCGACCATAATCATCAGCAGCACCGAACCGATGAGCAGCGCGTAGCCGCGCCAGGTCGTTGCGATAAACCAGCCGAGCGGCAGCGCGATCACCAGCAAGGCTAGTTCCTGCTGGAAAGCCGCTTCATGACGCATGAGATGCCGCGCCGCCCGCATCGAATTTTGAAATGCCTTGATCAGCCGTTCCATCCAGCCGAATCCCTCTCCGAGCCCGAGAATGCGATCATGTACCGCACAGAACGCCTTCTCGAACAGCCAGGAATGCCGGCAAAGAGTCGTGCATGCTGTAACCGTCAGTCATTCGCGACCCGGATCGACGCCGTCGAGCGGGTATGGCACGGCAGGCCGTCGTCGATTTCGTAATATTCGCCCTTGTCCTCGACGAAGATATGCCTTTCGCCCTTCAGGCCGGATGGCTGGTCGAACGAACCAGCCATTATGGATATTTCGGCAAGATCGTTGTGTTTCCAGAAGAGAGCCGAGCCGCAGACCTTGCAAAACCCGCGACGGGCTGCGTCGCTGGCGTTGTACCAGGTCAGATTTTCGCCGCCGGTAACTTCCAGGTCGACATCCGTGACATTCGTCGCCGCGTAATAGTGGCCGGATTGCTTGCGGCATTGCGAGCAATGGCAATAGACCACGCCGCGCAATCTCCCGCTCGTCTTGAAGCGGACCGCACCGCAAAGACATGAACCGGTGTGAATCTCAGCCATTTTTTCCTCCCATCGTCTGGATCGGCCTCTTCGCATTTTCGCGCATCCGGAAGAATCGCAAAATTTTCAACGAACGATCAGAGATTTGCGACTCGGCTTGCCTCAAGCGCCGCGCTGGCGAAGGCAATCTCTCCGGCGGAAACCGGAATATCTGCTTTGTATGTCAACATAAGACATAAGACTCGTACGATATTGTTTCTGGAACAGTTGTTTAGGGTTCTTCCGGCTTAAGGAAGCTTTAGCGGCGTTGTTCTATGTTGCGGGAGGGAAAGTGCATTCTGCAGGGCGTCGCCTTTGCCGAATGCTTCAGGGCCGGCGGGATAGAATGCAAGCAGCGAGTACTGCGGAAGATCGCGTGACCGACATCGCAACGACGATTGCGGTGACCATGCGGCAGATGGGCGTACTCGGCCTGCCACGCAACTATGAAATCTTTTATGAGGCGCTGAACGGATCGAACCACGCGCTCAGCCTGGAGGTGGTTTCGCTCGGCAACCAGCCGACGCAGGAAGATCTCGACAGGATCGGTCGAAAATTCTTCGCCCAGAACCATGGCCATGGCGTCGTCGAGAACGCGCGCGAAGTGATCGCCAAGGAACTCGAGGAAATCGCCTCGATCATTAGAAACGAACGATGCCACTTGGAAAAGTATGGAAAAATCCTCGGCGAGACGTCGAGCGGTCTCGCCAATCGCGACACTGTGACCAAGGACCTGTTGCAGAAGATCGTCGGGGTGATGACAGTCGCGACCACTTCGACGATCGACCATGGAAAGCAAGCCGCGAGTTCGCTCAGCGACAAGAGCGCCGAACTCGAGACGGTGAAGACGAAACTCGAGGAATACAAAAAACTCGCCGACACCGACCCGCTGACGCACATCTGGAATCGCCGCGCCTTCGACAGGCGGATCGCCAGTATCTACGACAACAAGACGGGCATATTGTTCAATGCGCTGATCCTTGCCGACATCGATCGGTTCAAGGAGATCAATGATCATCACGGCCATCCGGTCGGCGATCGCATCCTGCAGATCATCGCGGAAATCCTGAAGGCGAATGTCAACGAAGACGCTTTCGTCGCCCGGACCGGGGGCGAGGAGTTCGCGCTTATCGTCGAGGGGACCAGCGAAGAAGCGACTTTTGAATTGGCAGACCGCATCCGCGATGCGATCCACCAGACGCCGTTCGGCAACATTCAGACCGGTGAGAACTACGGCCCGGTCACCATTTCGATGGGCATCTGCATGGCATCCGAAGCCGACGGCTCGGAAGACCTCTATGCAAAGGCCGACCGCGCGATGTACCGTTCCAAGGTCGGGGGACGGAACCAGGTGACGAGATATTCCACCACCGCCGGTGGAAAACCCGGCAAAAACTGGCTGCTCTACCGACGGGATTGACGACAATCCCTTTCCACAGGAAGTTTTATGCACTATATTTCCCGTGGAAAGGAAAATCAAAATGCTGAAGCCAGTCCCGCGGATCACATCACAGGAAGGCGCCGTCATCACCAAGGCAGCGTTGCGCGCTGCCGAACAGCTCGATGTCACCGCGCGCACCTTTGCCGCCGTCATCGGCGTTTCCGAAGCCACGGTTTCTAGAATGCGCCGGCAGGAATTCGCGCTGGAACAGGGCAGCAAGCCGTTCGAGCTCGCGGTGCTGTTCGTGCGCCTGTTCCGCTCCCTCGACGCGATCACCGGCGGCGACGAAACCGTTTCGCGCGCCTGGCTGAAGAGCTTCAACAGCGCGCTCGACGGCAAGCCGCTCGAAAAAATCCTCACGATTTCCGGCCTTTTCAATGTCATCGCCTATCTGGACTCCCGCCGCGCTCTCGTCTGAGGCCATCCACCTCGAAGGCAAGTGCTGGCGCATGGTGGAAGCGCAGCACCGCATATCCACGCTGAAGCTGGTGGACAGCCTGGACGAGCAGGCGCTGCTGGAAGACCTCATCGAAGAAACCAAGCCCGCGATCCCGGCGGAATGCCGCCATCTCGACTACCTGCTGGCGACGCCGTTCCGCTACGGTTCGCCCTATCCTTTCGGTTCGCGCTTCCGCAGGGCCGGCCGGACGAAGGGCGTCTATTATGCGGCCGAGAACGTGGTGACGGCGGTGGCCGAAATGGCGTTCTACCGGCTGCTGTTCTTTGCCGAATCGCCCGATACGCCGTGGCCGAAGGACGCCGCCGAATACACCGCCTTCTCCGCAGCGATCCGTACCGACAAGGCCGTCGACCTCACCAGACCGCCGCTCGACCGGGACGCGGCGAAATGGACGCATCCGACCGATTACGAAGCGTGCCAGCAGCTGGCCGATACCGCACGGGAGGCCGAGATGGAGGCGATCCGCTACATCTCCGTGCGCGATCCGCAACGGCGGGCCAACGTTGCAGCACTTTCCTGCCGCGCCTTCGCCAAACCGCGGCCGCTCGACCGGCAAACCTGGCGGATACGGCTCAGTGCGTCGGGCGTGCAGGCGCTCTGCGAATTCCCGGAAAAGCGCATCGGTTTCGATCGTACCTCCTTCGATGACCCGCGGCTCAAATCGTTACGCTGGGACCGCAAGCGATGAGCGCGTCGCCTCCGCCTCGGCGATGATCCAATCGCGGAAGAGCTGGATTTTTCGCGAACGCCGGCGAGCTTCAGGGTAGACTAGGAAATAGCCGCGACCGTCCTCCACGACATGCGTGAACGGCTGCACCAGTCGGCCGTTCTTCAGTTCATCCACGAAGAAGGTCGGAACAACCATGGCGACCCCCTGCCCGAGCAGCGTGACGGCGACGTCCATCGCCTGGACGCCGAGCACGAGGCCCATCTGGTTGCCTTCGTCCAGGTTTTCCACTCCAGCCTCCGTCAACCAGCGCCGCCACCAGCCAGGCGAACCGAAGCGGCGGACAGCCAGAAGATCGGACGGTTGGGTGAGCCTGTTGCGGTCGCGGAATTCGGGCGTGCAGACCGGCGTGTATTCGATCGGAAACAACGGAAAGACATCGTTTCCCGGCCAATTGCCATTACCGCTGAGCACTACCAGGTCGATGTCCTCCTTGATGAAATCGACCATTTCGTTGGAGGTGTGCAGGTTGATCTTGATATTCGGATTGGCCGCCTGAAACGACGAAAGGCGCGGGACGAGCCAGGCGGACGCAATCGTCGGGAGGACAGAAATAGCAAGGTCGAGCCTGGCTTTCTCGGCAATTTCGATGAAAGCCGACCCGAGCAGGTCCAGTGCCTCGGTTACCTTCGGCGACAGGCTGCGGCCGGTGGCGGTCAGCGTCACCTGGCGCGGTTCGCGGATGAACAGCGGTGTCCCCACCCGGTCTTCCAGAAGCCGTATCTGGTAACTTACCGCAGCCTGCGTCATGCCGAGTTCCTCGGCGGCTTTAGTAAAGCTCTGGTGCCGGGCGGCAGCCTCGAAGGCCCTGATGGCGGCAATTGGCGGCAGCTTCATGCTCATACATAAGCATTCTTTATGGCAGATAGCGATAATTCGCTTTGTCGGTTCAGGCCGCAATCCCCATTTTCCAACTCGGCAGGCGATCTGCATAAACGCATGCGAGGTGAGGAATGAGGGTACTGACGGAATTCTTCAGCATTTTCCGGAGCCGTGGACGACGGGATGCGTCCCTGGAGGACCTGAACGACAGCCAGCTTCGTGATATCGGCTACTTCCGCCTAAGCGAGCATAGATATCGGAAAGTGCAGGAGCCGCTCACGCTGGATGTCCTGTTTCCCAAGGCGGGTGGAACGCCGGCAAGCAGGGAACATGATTGTCCCACCCGGCCCGGCGCCGCAAAGACGTCGCGCAAACAAGGGCAACGGACTGACGCATAAGCTTTTAGTCGGTTCCAAAGCTGGTTGGCTGATATCGGCATCCACCGAGTCTAACGCCTCCAGAGACGACGTGAACAAAAAGGCGCCGGTTTTCTCCGGCGCCTTTTTGATTGATTGCAAGCCGTCAGAGCAAGGCTTACTCGGCCGCTTGGGTGTGCGTGTGCTTGACCTGGCCCTTCTTGAGAAGATCCGATGTCAGGAAAGCCAGTTCGATGGCCTGGTCGGCATTGAGGCGCGGATCGCAATGGGTGTGGTAGCGGTCCTGCAGGTCCTCGTCACGGATGGCGCGGGCGCCGCCGGTGCATTCGGTGACGTTGTTGCCGGTCATCTCGATGTGGATGCCGCCTGGATGCGTGCCTTCGGCGCGATGCACGTCGAAGAAGGTCTGCACCTCCTTCAGGATGCGGTCGAACGGCCGGGTCTTGTAGCCGGCGGCGGTGATCGTGTTGCCATGCATCGGATCGCACGACCATACGACCTTGCGGCCTTCCTTCTCGACGGCGCGGATAAGCTTCGGCAGATGCTCACCGGCCTTGTCGGCGCCGAAACGCGCGATCAGCGTCAGGCGGCCGGCCTCGTTTTCCGGATTGAGGATGTCGATGAGGTTCAACAGCCCATCCGCCGTCATCGACGGACCGCATTTGAGGCCGAGCGGGTTCTTGATGCCGCGGCAGTATTCTATATGCGCATGGTCGGGCTGGCGAGTACGGTCGCCGACCCAGATCATGTGCCCCGACGTGGCATACCAGTCGCCCGAGGTGGAATCGACGCGCGTCAGCGCCTCCTCGTAGCCGAGCAGCAGCGCCTCGTGACTGGTGTAGAAATCGGTCTCGCGGAGCGCATAGTTCGTCTCCGACGTGATGCCGACGGCACGCATGAAATCCATCGTCTCGGTGATGCGGTTGGCCAGCGCCTCGTAACGCTCGCCCTGCGGGCTGTCCGAGACGAAGCCGAGCATCCATTTGTGGACGTTCTCGAGGTTGGCGTAGCCGCCCTGCGCGAAGGCCCGCAGCAGGTTGAGCGTCGCCGCCGACTGGCGGTAAGCCATTTCCTGGCGCGCCGGATCGGGCGTGCGCGACTTCTCGTCGAAGCCGGTGCCGTTGACGATATCGCCGCGGTAGGTCAGCAGCGAAACGCCGTCCTTGGTTTCGAACTCGGAGGACCGGGGTTTCGCGAACTGTCCGGCGACGCGGCCGACCTTCACCACCGGCTGCGAGCCGGCGAAGGTCAGCACCACCGACATCTGCAGGAAGACGCGGAAGAAGTCGCGGATGTTGTCGGCGCCATGTTCCGCGAAGCTCTCGGCGCAGTCACCGCCCTGAAGAAGAAATGCGTCACCGGCAGAGACCTGTGCAAGCTGCTTCTTCAGCTTGCGCGCCTCACCTGCAAAAACGAGCGGCGGAAAGGTGGCAAGACGGGCCTCGGTCTCAGCCAAGGCAGCCGCATCCGGATAGGCCGGCACCTGCTGGATCGGCTTTGCTCTCCAGGAATTTGGTGACCATTTCGTCATTGTCGCACCCAACGCTGTTCCATACGGGCACGGATTGCCCGCCTTTTCGCCCCAATATGGGGATCGCGGCTCATTACACGAAGCCGGATCGCTATTCTAGACCGCTTTTGGGCAGGATGCGATGCATGATTCCTCGCCATATCTTGATCGTCCTCCGCTCGTTCGTACCCTCTGGCCTGCCGGCCATCTCCCCCATAAGTGGGGAGATTAGTCGAGGCGCCGCCTCGCGCTTCATCGGCATGCCGGCCTCAACAGGTTGCGCGTGCTGGCCCATACGAAAACCGCGACCAGGTGTTGCGATTGCGGGGCGCGGTTGCGAGATAGCGCCGATGTTGCCGGAACAATCCAACCTCAAGGCCGTGCTGTGGATGGCGGGAGCCATCACCTGCTTCCTCGTGATGGCGGTGGCGGGCCGCGAGACGACCGAAGTGCTGAACATCTTCCAGGTGATGGAGATGCGTTCGGTGCTCGGGTTCATCATGCTGCTGCCGCTGGTCTACCGGGCCGGCGGGCTGCGGGCGATGAAGACCGCGCATCCGCTGCAGCATCTCGGCCGCAACCTCATCCATTATGCCGGCCAGACCGCTTGGCTCTACGCGCTGACGCTCATCCCGCTGGCGCAACTGATCTCGATCGAATTCACCACGCCGATCTGGACGGCGCTCCTGGCGGTGGTGGTGCTGGGCGAAAGACTGGACGCGGCGCGGATCACGGCGATCGTGTTCGGCCTGATCGGCGTCACCGTCATCGTCCGTCCCGGGCTCGACACGGTGAACCCCGGGCATCTGGTGGTGCTGGGCGCCGCTTTGGCCTTCGGCATATCGATCGTCATGACGAAGTCGCTCACCCGCACCGACAGCGTCGTGAGAATCATCTTCTGGATGCTCATCATCCAGTCGGCGGCAGGCATCATTCCCGCCATCCAGGTCTGGCAGACGCCGCCGGCGAGCGTGTGGCCGTGGATCTTCGTCATAGCCTTTTCGGGCACGTTCTCGCATTTCTGCATGGCGCGGGCGCTGGCGCATGCCGACGCCACCGTCATCATGCCGATGGATTTCCTGCGGGTGCCGCTGGCAGCACTCATCGGCTGGCTGCTGTATGCCGAGCAGATCGATCTTTTCACCGCGGCCGGCGCGGCGCTGATCCTGACCGGCAATCTCCTCAACCTGCCAAGGCGGCGTGGCAAGCCAGCCGACATGGCGGTTACACCCATGCCGTGAACGAACCTGCGTCACGACGGCATCACGCGAACGTGCAGCCGTCCCTTCCGCCATCACGATCGCGCGATTGAACAGTATCGATCTTGCTAGGAATGGCACCGCGACCGTACGCTTGAGGAAGCTACGCCTCGACGCAATGCGTCCCGAGCCCAGCCACCCGAGGCGTAGGCACCAATTTGCTCAAAAAAGGAGAGCATCCCATGGTCGCTTTTACCCTCAATGGCGAAGCGCAAACGCTCGACGCCGATCCGGAGATGCCGTTGCTCTGGGCAATCCGCGACGTGATCGGACTGACCGGGACGAAATTCGGCTGCGGCATGGCGCAATGCGGCGCCTGTACCGTGCATATCGACGGATCGCCGACCCGCTCCTGCCAGACCGCCATCGGCGACGTGGAAGGCATGTCGGTCACCACGATCGAGGGCCTCTCCGGCAAGGTCAGCGAGACGGTGCAGACGGTGTGGGCAGAGCTCGACGTGCCGCAATGCGGCTACTGCCAGTCGGGCCAGATCATGTCGGCAACCGCGCTTTTGGCCGAAACGCCGAAGCCGACCGACGACGACATCGATTCGGCGATGAGCGGCAATCTCTGCCGCTGCGCAACCTACCAACGCATCCGCGCGGCAATCCACGAAGCCGCAAACCGGCTGGAGGCATGACCATGCTGCAGTTTTTGATGAAGAAAGAAGCCGTCAAGCCGACCCGCCGCCAGTTCCTTCTCGGCGCCACCGCAGCCACCGGCCTTGCTGTCGGCTACCGACTGATCGCCGGCAACCCGGCGATCGCTCAAGCGGCGCCGGCAGCCGCGCAGGCCAACCCGTTCCAGACCTATGTCGAGATCACGCCGGAGAACCGCATCATCATCCATTCGTCCCAGTTCGAAATGGGGCAAGGCTCCTATTTCGGCATCGCGACGCTGGTGATGGAAGAGCTCGACGGCGACTGGGCGCAGGTCGACGTGGTCGGCGGCTCCGGAAACACCGCGCTCTTCGGCAATCTTGCCTGGGGCGGCGCCTTCCAGGGTACAGGCGGCTCTACGTCGATGACTTCATCCTGGGAGCGCTATCGCAAGGCTGGCGCGGCGGCCCGCGCAATGCTGGTCGCGGCGGCCGCAAAGGAATGGAGCGTGCCGGACAGCGAGGTCACGGCGGCTTCGGGTGTGATCTCCCATGGATCGGACAAGCGCGCCACCTTTGGCGAGCTGGCGCAAGCCGCGGCGGGCATGCCGGTTCCCGAGGACGTGCCGCTGAAGTCGCGCGACAAGTGGACCCAGATCGGCTCCGACACGCTGAAGCGCTACGATTCCGCCGGGAAAGCCAACGGCACCCAGTCCTACACGATCGACGTGAAGATGGACGGGCTGCTGACCGCGGTGATGATCCATCCGCCGAAGTTCGGGGCCGAAGTGACCAGCTTCGACGCTGCCAAGGCGAAAGCGTTCGACGGCGTCGTCGACGTGGTCCAGACGCCGCGCGGCATCGCGGTGGTCGGCCAGAACATGTGGGCGGCGCTCAAGGGCCGCGACCTCGTGACTGTCGAATGGAATGAGGCCAAAGCCGAGCAGCGCGGCACCGCAGAGATCATGGCGGAGTACAACAAGCTCGCCGAAGGTCCGGCCAAAGCCACGGCCCGCAATGACGGCGATGTCGCCGCGGCGCTGGCCGGGGCAGCCAAGGTTGTCGAAGGGCGATACGAGTTCCCCTATCTCGCCCATGCGTCGATCGAGCCGCTGAATGCGGTTGCGCGGATCGACGCGGACGGCACCGTGGAGGTCTGGGGCGGTCATCAGATGCCCGACATCTACCAGGCCGCCGCAGCCCAGGTTGCCGGAACCACACCGGACAAGGTCAGGCTGCACGTCCTGAAGACCGGCGGCAGCTTCGGCCGCCGCGCCGTCGCGGACGCCGATCTGGTTGTCGAAGCGGTCGCCGTGGCGAAGGCGCTCGGTCCCGGCAAGCCGGTCAAGGTGCAGTGGACGCGCGAGAACGACATGCGCGGCGGCCGCTACCGGCCCGCTTATGTCCACGCGATCAAGGCAGGGCTCGACAAGGACGGCAAACTCGTCGCGCTGCAGGACCATATCGTCGGGCAGTCGATCATGGGAGGCACGCCGATGGCGGCGATGATCGAGAACGGCGTCGACCCCACCTCGGTCGAGGGCGCTTCCAACCTTCCCTATGCGGTGCCCAACTTGAAGGTCGACCTGACTACGACGGACGTAAACATCCCGGTCCTGTGGTGGCGGTCGGTCGGCTCGACGCACACGGCTTACGTGATGGAGACCTTCATCGACGAACTTGCGTTGGAGGCCAAGCGCGACCCCGTTGAGTTCCGCCTGTCGATGCTCGACGCGCATCCGCGCCATGCCGCCGTGCTGCGGCTTGCGGCGGAGAAAGCCGGCTGGGACACACCGCTGCCGGAAGGCCGCTTTCGCGGCGTCGCCCTGCATGAGAGCTTCTCGACCTATGTGGCGGAGGTGGTGGAGATCACCTTCAAGAGCGCCAGCGACTTCACCGTCGACCGCGTGGTCTGCGCGGTCGATTGCGGCATCGCCATCAATCCCGACCAGATCCGCGCGCAGATGGAAGGCGGCATCGGCTTCGGGCTTGGCGCCATCCTGCAGGAGGAACTGACGCTCACCGGCGGCGTGGTGGACCAGGAGAACTATGACACCTACACGCCGCTGCGCATCGACCAGATGCCGAAGGTCGAGGTGCACATCGTGGCGTCCGACGAGCCGCCTACCGGCGTCGGCGAGCCGGGCGTGCCGCCGATCGGCCCGGCCGTCGCCAATGCGCTGAGGGCGGCGACCGGAAAGACCATCCGCAGCCTGCCGATCACCAAGGGCCTGTCGGCGTAAGGGCTGCACTCAAGGAAGGTACCGGCGGGCATTCGGCCGTCGGTACCTTCCTTTCAACCCTTTCCAGTTTAGCTGCTTGCGATCGCGGCGATGATCTCGCCCGCGAGACTGTGCAGACTGTCGCGGTATCCGTTCCGTGCGGCGGGATTGTTTTCATCCGACGTCATGGCGACGGTGAGTTGGAGCGACGGCACGATGTAGAGCATCTGCCCGCCATAACCCCAGGCGTAGCGCACATCCTGTCCGCCGATCTCGCGCAGGAACCAGCCATACCCGTAAGCGTCGCCGGTGAAGCGCGAATTGGTGCGCGGCCGCCAGGAAAGTTCGATCCATTCCGGCGATACCAGTTGTTGCCCGCCGGCGGTCCTGCCGCCGTTGCGATACAACTCGCCGAAGGCCAGCAGCGAACGCGTGCTCATCGCCATCTGGTTGCCGCCGAGATAGATGCCTTGCGGATCGCGTTCCCAGCCGCCGATGGAAAAACTTTCCAGCGGCCCCAGCCAGTCGCGAGCCAGCTCGCGCGTCGAGCGACCGCTGACGCGGGTGAGGATGGCCGAGAGCAGATGCGTCGAGGCGGTTGAATAGAGCATGCCGCCTCCCGGTTCGTCGACGAAAGGCTGCGCCAGCGCCTCCCGCACCCAGTTGCGGCTCGACACCCAGCGCCCGTAGTTGGCGCCGGACATACGGTCCAGCCCGGCCTGCATGGAAAGAAGATTGCCGATGGTGATTTCTTCCATCCGCGGATCGGGATTATCCGGCAGATCTCTTCTCAAGAGCGGCGCGATCTTCTGATCCACCCCTTTCAGGACGCCCTTGTCGATGGCGATGCCGACCAGGGCCGAGATGACCGACTTCGACGCCGACTTGATGTTGGTCGGCTCCGTGACGCTGCTGCCGTGGTAGCCGCGCTCGGCGACAATCGCACCGCTGCGGGCAACCATGACCGCCTTGAGTTGGCCGAGGCTCCCTGCCCGCTCGAGGATTCCGTCGAGCGGCGAAACGGCGGTCATTGCGGGAGCCTGACCGCTCTGGGCAACGGCCTTGCGAGAAACCAATGCCAGAATGACGAAGGAGAGCAGCGCGCGTCGGTTCATGATTCCGCGCTAGGGACAACGCACGGCAAAATCGTGGCCGCTTCGGCGTGATGGACCCTGCTCACGCTGAAGTGATTATCCGCGACCGGGTCGTGCACGCAAAGCGGCAGGCGGGCGCTAGACCAGTTCGACCTCGACAACGCCGGGAACGGCGCGCATCGCCGAGGCGATCTGCGGTGAGATGCGGTAGCGGTCGAGCAATCCGATCTCGACTTCGCCTCGTCCTTCCTTGATAACAATAATGCTCACCTGACCTTCACCGCGTTGAGCAAGTTGCGATTGAATCGTCGTTGCTGGTCCCTCGTCGCGCACATAAACACGCAACGCCTTCTGCACCTGGCTCGCTACATCATCCAGCAGTTGAACGGTCTGGATGCGCAGATTAACGCCTTCCGGCCGGTCCTCCGCCGCAACGGTGATAACGACGGATCTGCCGGCTTCGAGAATGTCGCGATATTGCGCCAGCGCTTCCGAGAAAAGCACCGCTTCATACTGGCCGGTGGTGTCGGAAAACTGCACGACGCCCATCTTGTTGCCGGTGCGGGTCTTGCGCTCCTGCTTCGAGGTGACGGTGCCGGCAAGCCGGCCGGCGGTCGCTCCCTGCTTCACGCCGGCCGAGAACTGCGCCCAGTTCTGCACGCGCATCTTGGCGAGCACCGCCTTGTATTCGTCGAGCGGATGGGCCGAGAGATAGAAGCCGACCGCTTGGAATTCGCGGTGCAGCTTTTCCGCCGCCAGCCATGGCTCGGCGACAGGCAGGTGCAGGACGGCCGCCAGCCCGGTCGCCGCCATCCCGAAGATGTCGGTCTGGCCGGACATGGCGTTTTCCTGGGCGCGCTGCGCCATGCCCATCATGCGCTCGACGCCCGCCATCATCGCGGCGCGGTCGTGACCGAAGCAATCCAGCGCACCGGCTGCGATGAGGCTTTCAAAGACACGCTTGCCCACCACCCGCGGATCAACGCGCTCGCAGAAATCGGCAAGACTGGAGAACTGCCCCTCCTTCCGCTTTTCGACGATATGCTCGACGGCGGCGTCGCCAACGCCCTTGATGGCGGCCAGCGCGTAGAAGATGCGATTTTCCCCCACTTCGAAGTTGCGGAAGGAACTGGTCACCGACGGGGCCACAACGTCGATGCCGAGCCGCAGCGCATCCTGGCGGAAATCCGCCAGCTTGTCGGTGTTGCCCATGTCGAGCGTCATCGAGGCGGCGAGGAACTCGACCGGGTAATGCGCCTTCAGGTAGGCGGTCTGGTAGGAGACGATGGCGTAGGCGGCGGCGTGCGACTTGTTGAAGCCGTAGTCGGCGAACTTGGCCAGCAGGTCGAAGATGAAATCGGCCTGCGGCTTGCCGACGCCGCGTTCGACGGCACCAGTGACGAAGCGCACCCGCTGCTGGTCCATTTCGGCGCGGATCTTCTTGCCCATGGCGCGGCGCAGCAGGTCGGCTTCGCCGAGTGAATAGCCGGAAAGCTCCTGGGCGATCTGCATCACCTGTTCCTGGTAGACGATGACGCCTTGCGTCTCCTTGACCAGATGGTCGATCTTGGGATGGATCGACGCCATCTCCTCCTCGCCATGCTTGCGGGCATTGTAGGTCGGGATGTTCTCCATCGGACCTGGGCGGTAAAGCGCCACCAGCGCGATGATGTCCTCGATGCGGTCAGGACGCATGCCGATCAGAGCCTTGCGCATGCCGGCCGATTCCACCTGGAACACGCCGACCACCTCGCCGCGCGACAGCATTGCGTAAGTGTCCGGATCGTCGAGCGGGATTTTCGCCAAGTCGATATCGATGCCGCGGCGGCGGATGAGCTTTACCGCAGTCTCAAGGACGGTGAGCGTCTTCAGGCCGAGGAAGTCGAACTTCACCAGCCCGGCCTGCTCGACATATTTCATGTTGAACTGGGTGACCGGCATGTCGGAGCGCGGGTCGCGGTACATCGGCACCAGTTGCGACAGCGGCCGGTCGCCGATCACGATGCCGGCGGCGTGGGTCGAGGCGTGGCGATAGAGCCCTTCCAACTTCTGCGCCATGGCGAGCAACGTTTCGACGATCGGCTCTTTTTCAGCCTCCTCGGCAAAGCGCGGCTCGTTGGCGATGGCGTCCGCCAGCTTGACGGGGTTGGCGGGGTTGGACGGCACCATCTTGCAGAGCCGGTCGACCTGTCCGTAAGGCATCTGCAGAACGCGCCCGACATCGCGCAGCACCGCGCGCGCCTGCAGCGTACCGAAGGTGATGATCTGGCCGACCTGGTCGCGGCCATACTTCGCCTGGACGTAGCGGATGACCTCTTCGCGCCGGTCCTGGCAGAAGTCGATGTCGAAGTCGGGCATCGAGACGCGGTCTGGATTGAGGAAGCGCTCGAACAGCAGCGAGAAGCGCAGCGGATCGACATCGGTTATGGTGAGCGCGTAGGCGACCAGCGACCCGGCACCCGAACCGCGGCCCGGACCGACCGGGATGTCCTGTGCCTTCGCCCATTTGATGAAGTCGGCGACGATGAGGAAATAGCCCGGATATTTCATCCGGGCGATGATGCCGAGTTCGTATTCGAGGCGTTCGCGGTACTGTTCCTCGCTGTAGCCCGCAGTTAGGCCCCGCGTCTCGATGCGCATCGCGAGGCCTTCGCGCGCCTGGCGGGCTAACTCCTCAGCTTCGGCCTCCACCGCCGCGTTGGCATCCTCGGCGTCGCGGGCGGCAAAGCGCGGCAGGATCGGATTGCGATTCTTCGGATAATAGGAACAGCGCCGGGCGATCTCGACGGTGTTGTCGACCGCTTCCGGGATATCGGCGAAAAGTGCCGCCATCTCGGCCTGGCTCTTCAGGAAATTGTCGGGCGACAGGCGGCGGCGGTCGTCCGCAGCCACGACGGCGCCCTCTGCAATGGCAATCAGGGCATCATGCGCCTCGTAGTCGTCGCGGGCGGGGAAAAACGCCTCGTTGGTGGCGACCAGCGGCAGGTCGTGGCGGTAGGCGAGTTCGATCGTGGCCGCCTCGACCGTGCGGTCGTAGCCGGAGGGGCGGGAGAGCTCGACATAGAGCCGGTCGCTGAACAGGCGGCTGAGCTCGGCAAGCCTCGATTCGGCGAGTGCGGCATGGTCGGTCTTCAGCGCGGCGCCGACCGGGCCACGCTCGCCGCCGGTCAGGCAGATGATGCCGTCGGAGTTCCCGTCGATCGCCTCGACCGGCAACTGAACGCCCTCGCCCGGCGGCGTGTCCAGGTACATGCGGCTGACGAGACGGACGAGATTGCCGTAACCCACCTCGTTGGCAGCGATCAGCACAACCGGAAAAAGGTCCGGACCCTTGCGGTGATGGCTGCGCTGACCTTCATTGACCTCGCCGCCAAAGGCGAGATCGACCTGGCAGCCGATGATCGGTTGGACGCCTTCCTTGGTCGCTTTCTGCGCGAATTCGAGCGCGCCGAAAAGATTGTTGGTATCGGTGACGGCTATCGCAGGTGCGGAATCCTTCGCCGCGTGGTCGACGATCTTGGCAAGCGGCAGCGCGCCTTCGAGCAGCGAATAGGCCGAATGGACACGCAGATGGATGAACGGGCGCGCCGGCGTTTCCGCCTTCGCCGCCTGCGCCATCGCCTCGCGCTTCAGCGGGTCACGTATGGTTATGTCGGCCGCCATCGGTCTGTCTGTCACCGGTCGAATGGAATCTGCATGTCGAAAATCTATTGTCCGTGACCGGGGCGTTCCAGTCCAGCGGCTATCGGCTCAAAGCACAGTTTCGTGTCGCCACCGGTTGGACGGCCCAGCGCTGCCGTCACGCGGGCGCGGTGGTGTCGGAAAGCTGTCCACTGACAAGTTCGGGCAGCGCGGACGGACGTTCCGCAATGGCGGCGGCTCCGGCGTTGTCGAGTTCTTCGCGGTCTCCAAAACCCCAGAGCACGCCAATCGCGCGGATGCCATGCCTGGCCGCGCCGACGACGTCGTGCAGCCTGTCGCCGATCATGATCGTGTTGGCCGGATCCAGCCGTTCCGTTTCGATGATGTGGCCGATGAGTTCGCCCTTGTCGGCGTTGCGGCCATCCAGCCCCGAACCATGAACGGCGCGGAAAAACCGCGAAAGGCCAAAATGCTCCACAATTTCGACCGAGTAGGTTTCGAGCTTCGATGTCGCAACGCACAGGTAATGGCCCTGGCCGGCGAGGATTTCCAAGGCATCGACGATGCCGTCGATCAGGACGTTCTCGAGTTTCCCGACATCCGCGTAACGCTGGCGGTAAAGCCTCAGTGCCTCGTCATTCAGCGCCCTGTCGTCGCTGGCCAGCAGTTTCGGAAAGGTGACCTGCAGCGGCGGGCCGATGTATGAGCGCAGGGAAGCTGCTTCCGGCGACGGATATCCGAGCGTCGCGAGCGCATGCTGCATGGACCGGCTGATGCCGACAAAAGGGTCTGTCAGCGTGCCGTCCAGATCGAACAGTACCGCGGTTTGACCGGGAATAGCCGGCATCATGCAAACTCCATGATCACGGCATCGACGGCGAGGCTGTCGCCCGGCCTGGCATTGATCTTGACCACCGTCAGGTCGCGTTCGGCGCGCAGCACGTTTTCCATCTTCATCGCCTCGACCACGGCGAGCGTCTCGCCGGCCTTGACCTCCTGGCCGTCCTTCACCGAAATCGAGACGACCAGCCCGGGCATCGGGCAAAGCAGCATCTTCGATGTATCGGGCGGCAGCTTGACTGGCATCAGGCGGTCGAGCACCGCCGTCCTCGGCAGCATGGCGCGGGCGTTCACCGCCATGCCTTTCCAGGCGATGCGCAGGCCGTTCGGCACCGGGCGTATCTGCGCGGAAATCCGGCGCTGGCCGATCGTACCGTGCCAGACGATTTCGCCCGGCCGCCATTCAGAAACGACGGTGACAGGCGGTGCGCCGGCGATCGAGAGATCGGCTTCGAGCGGGATCGAAATCATGCCTTCGACAATCGAAACGGGAATATAGGCGTCGCCGATCTTGACCTCCCAGTCGCGTTTCAGCGCGCCGGAATGCGGCGCCAGCCGGCCGGACAGCCGGTCGAGGCGATCGCGGCGCAGCAGTTCCACCGTCGTGGCGATGGCGGCCAGCACCGCCGTCTCCTCCGCGTTCGGCACGATCGGAGCAAAACCGTCGGGATATTCCTCGGCGATGAAGGCAGTCGAAATGCGCCCTTCCCGCCAGCGCGGATGCTGCATGAGTGCTGCCAGGAACGGGATGTTGTGCTCGATGCCGTCGACGACAAAATTGTCGAGCGCGTCCGACATGGCGTCGATCGCCTCCAGCCGGGTCGGCGCCCAGGTGCACAGCTTGGCGATCATCGGATCGTAGAACATCGAGATTTCCGAGCCTTCGGTGACGCCGGTGTC
Organism: Mesorhizobium sp. ZC-5; assembly: GCF_025753855.1. Lineage (GTDB taxonomy): Bacteria > Pseudomonadota > Alphaproteobacteria > Rhizobiales > Rhizobiaceae > Neomesorhizobium. Next base: position 150,030 of record NZ_JAOWPT010000005.1, on the reverse strand, counting down.
GTTACGGATGACCGCGTCGCCTGAACGCCCTTCCGCCGGCGGCCTGTAGCGAGTCAGCCGGCCGATCGACGGCAAGAAGTTGCGGTAGGGATCCTCGGCATAGAGCCGGCTTTCGACCGCCCAGCCGGTGAGCTTCACGTCCTTCTGGGCGATCGCCAGCTTTTCGCCGGCCGCGACACGGATCATCTGTTCGACCAGATCGACGCCGGTGACAAGTTCCGTCACCGGGTGCTCGACCTGCAAACGTGTATTCATTTCAAGGAAATAGAAGTTTTTCTGCGCGTCAACGATGAACTCGACGGTGCCGGCGCTCTGGTAGTCGACGGCTTTGGCCAGCGCCACCGACTGCTCGCCCATGGCTTTCCGCGTCTTTTCGTCCAGAAACGGCGACGGCGCCTCTTCGGCGACCTTCTGGTTGCGGCGCTGGATCGAGCATTCGCGCTCGCCGAGATAGATCGCGTTGCCATGCGCGTCGGCCAGCACCTGGATCTCGATGTGGCGCGGGTCGACGACGAATTTTTCGATGAAGACGCGGTCGTCGCCGAACGAGCTTTTTGCTTCCGAGCGGGCGCGGTCGAAGCCGTCGCGGACTTCCGATTGCGACCAGGCAATGCGCATGCCCTTGCCACCGCCGCCGGCCGACGCCTTGATCATCACGGGATAGCCGATGTCGCCGGCTATCTTCTCGGCATGATCGGCATCCTCGATCACGCCCAGCCAGCCGGGCACGGTGCTCACCTCGGCGGCGTTGGCGAACTTCTTCGATTCGATCTTGTCGCCCATGGCGTTGATCGCCTTGGGCTTGGGGCCGATGAAGACGATGCCCTCTTTTTCCAGCGCCTCACAGAAAGGGGCCCGCTCGGAAAGAAACCCGTAGCCTGGGTGGACGGCTTCCGCGCCGGTGGCCTTGCAGGCCTCGATGATTTTTTCGGCGACCAGATAACTCTGCGCGGCGGCCGGCGGGCCGATATGCACGGCCTCATCGGCCATCTCGACATGCACGGCGTCGCGGTCGGCATCCGAATAGACCGCGACCGTGGCGATGCCCATGCGCCTTGCCGTCTTGATGACGCGGCAGGCAATCTCGCCGCGGTTGGCGATCAGGATTTTCTTGAACATTTTTGGCGCGTTCCCTCGGATAGTCCTCCTTCTTATGGGCTAACACGCGGCGGCTCAAGCGGCGCCGGCGGTCGCAACGCGCCACTGGATGCGCTCCTCGCCTTGCCAAGCCGATGAGCGTCGGCGAAGGGTGTCCACCGTTCGTGGAGCAGCCGTTCGCATGCAAGACACCGTGAGAATAATGCTTATCACCGGCCCCGCCGGCATCGGAAAATCCACATTGTGCTGGGAAATTGGCGCAAAGCTCGTGGAAGCCCAGGTCGCCCATGCAATCGTCGAGACGGACGAGCTCGACCGGGTCTATCCCAAACCGGCTGCGGAGGAACTGGAACAACTGCGGCCCGGCGCAACGGATGTCAGCGCCCTTAATCTCGCGGCCATCTGGTCGACATACCGGGCGCTCGGCCATTCGCGGCTGATCATGTCGGGCGTGATCATGCACCCGGGCTTCGACCGCCGCTGGATCCTTGCCGCCATCCCGGATGCCGAAATCACGCTGGTGCGGCTGCAAGCCTCGGAATCGACGCTGGCCGAAAGGCTGGAGCGGCGCGAGATCGGCTCCGGTGCCGAAGAACAACTGCAACGAACGTTGCGGCAGGCACGGCGGATGGCAGCAGAAAGCGGCGACGGGCTTCTGCGCGTGCCGACCGACGGCAAGACGCCGGCCGAACTCGCCGACACGGTTTTGCTCGAGACAGGCTGGCTGGCGTGACGAAAACCGGCCATACATTTTGCACCACCCTTGGTCGTTAGACCGGGTTGAACGCCAGTGAAAATCCTGAAAGTTTGGCGCCGATTTTGAAATTGGAGACTATTCAGCATGAAAACCCGCGCCGCCGTTGCTGTTGCCGCCGGAAAGCCCCTCGAAATCATGGAGGTCGATCTCGAAGGGCCACGCGAGGGCGAGGTGCTGGTCGAGATCAAGGCGACAGGCATCTGCCACACCGACGAATTCACCCTGTCGGGCGCCGACCCGGAGGGCATTTTTCCGGCAATCCTCGGCCATGAGGGCGCCGGCGTCGTTGCCGATGTCGGCAAGGGCGTCACCTCGCTGAAGAAGGGCGACCACGTCATCCCGCTCTACACGCCGGAATGCCGGCAGTGCCCGTCATGCCTGTCGCGCAAGACCAATCTGTGCACCGCGATCCGCGCCACCCAGGGCCAGGGTGTCATGCCCGACGGCTCCTCGCGCTTCTCGATCGGCAAGGACAAGATTTTCCACTACATGGGCTGCTCGACCTTCTCGAACTTCACCGTGCTGCCGGAAATCGCGCTGGCCAAGGTCAACCCGGACGCGCCCTTCGACAAGATCTGCTACATCGGCTGCGGCGTCACCACCGGCATCGGCGCGGTCATCAACACCGCCAAGGTGGAGATCGGCGCAACGGCGATCGTATTCGGGCTGGGCGGCATTGGGCTGAACGTCATCCAGGGGTTGAGGCTCGCCGGTGCGGACATGATCATCGGCGTCGACCTGAACAACGACAAGAAGGAATGGGGCGAGCGCTTCGGCATGACGCATTTCGTCAATCCGAAGGAGGTCGACGGCGATATCGTGCCACATCTCGTCAACCTGACCAGGCGCGGCGCCGACCAGATCGGCGGCGCCGACTACACGTTCGACTGCACAGGCAACACGAAGGTCATGCGCCAAGCCCTTGAATCGTCTCACCGCGGCTGGGGAAAATCCGTGGTCATCGGCGTCGCCGGCGCCGGCCAGGAAATCTCGACGCGGCCGTTCCAGCTGGTCACCGGCCGCACCTGGATGGGCACCGCCTTCGGCGGCGCGCGCGGCCGCACCGACGTTCCGAAGATCGTCGACTGGTACATGGACGGCAAGATCGAGATCGACCCGATGATCACCCACACGCTGAACCTCGAGGAGATCAACAAGGGATTCGACCTGATGCATGCGGGCGAAAGCATCCGGAGCGTGGTAGTGTACTGACGACGCGCCAAGGGGAGACCGATGCTTTTTCCGCCAACCATCGCCGGCAGCCTGCCCAAGCCCTCATGGCTGGCCGAGACCGAAAAGCTGTGGCCGAAGTGGAAGCTGGAAGGGGATGCGCTGGCGCAGGCCAAACGGGACGCGGCGCTGATCTGGATCAAGGAGCAGGAAGACGCCGGCATCGAGATTGTCTCGGACGGCGAGCAGTTCCGCACCCATTTCGTCCACGGCTTCCTCGAAACGGTCGAAGACATCGACTGGGACCTCAAGACGAAGATGGGCATCCGCAACAACCGCTATGTGGTGGATGTGCCGACGGTGACCGGACGCCCGAAGCGCAGCCGCCCGGTGCACGCGCAAGAAGCCGCGTTCTGCCGGGCGCACACGAAAAAGGGGCTGAAATTCACCCTGCCCGGCCCGATGACGATCTGCGACACGCTCGCCGACGGCCATTTCGGCCGGCGTGCCGACATGGCGATGGCTTTCGCCGAAATCCTGAACGAGGAGGCGCTCGAACTGGAAGCCGAGGGCGTCGACACCATCCAGTTCGACGAACCCGCCTTCAACGTGTTCATGGACGATGTCAACGAATGGGGCATCGCGGCACTGGAGCGGGCGGCGCGCGGACTGAAATGCACCACCGCAGTGCACATCTGCTACGGCTACGGCATCGAGGCGAACCTCAAATGGAAGGAGACGCTCGGCGCCGAATGGCGGCAATACGAGGCGATCTTTCCTGCCATCAACCGCTCGTCGATCAGGCAGGTATCGCTCGAATGCACCAATTCGCACGTGCCGATCTCGCTGATCGGGCTTTTGCCTGACAAGGAACTGCTGATCGGGGTGATCGACGTGGCCTCCAACACCATCGAGACGCCGGAACAGGTGGCCGGCACGATAACGGAGGCGCTGAAGCACGCCGACGCGGCGCGAATCCTGCCCTGCACCAATTGCGGCATGGCGCCGCTGTCGCGCACTGTTGCCAGCGGCAAGCTGAAGGCGCTCGGCGCCGGCGCGGAACTGGCTCGGCGGCAGTTGGGTTGACGGTGCTCCGTATGCAAGAACCTGGACGCCGTGCGCCATGACACAGGCCGTCACTGGTCCCGCAATCTATGTCGATGCCGACGCCTGTCCGGTGAAGGCGGAGGCGGAAAAGGTCGCCGCACGGCACGGCCTCGTCGTCACCTTCGTTTCAAACGGCGGCTTGCGCCCTTCCCGCGATCCGATGGTGCGCAATGTGGTGGTGTCGAAGGGTGCAGACGCCGCGGACGACTGGATCGTCGAGAACGCAAAAGCCAACGACATCGTGATTACCGCCGACATTCCGCTTGCGGCGCGGACGGTGGCGCTCGGCGCGCATGTGCTGGGCATGACGGGAAAGCCCTTCACGCCGGAGACGATCGGCATGGCGGTGGCGATGCGCGACCTCAAGCAGCATCTGCGCGAGACCGGCGAAAGCAAGGGCTACAATGCCGGCTTCAGCCCAGCGGACCGGTCGCGGTTTCTCGGCGCGCTGGACCAGATCGCCAGGCGGGCGCTGAAGACGGCGGACACGGCATGATGGCGCCGCTGCATCGACGCCGGGCATTTTATATCGCGGCAGTTGCCGGCATCGCCGCCCTGCTGCTCGGCTTCTGGCTGGCGCGCGACCTTGCCGTGGTCATCGGCGCCAACATGTTTTTCACCACCTACCTCGTGCTCAGCTTGATCGGATTTCCAAAACTCACGCCACAATATCTCAGGAAGAATGCCGACAGCGCCGACGAACCCGTGTCGATCATCTTTCTCGTGACCCTGGCGACGGTGGTCGTGGCGGTCGTCTCGCTGTTCATCCTGATCAACCGGCAAGGTAGCTTCCACCCTCTCGCCTTCGCCCTGACGCTCGCCGCCGTGCCGCTGGGCTGGTTCACCATCCACACGATGGCGGCGCTGCATTACGCGCATCTCTACTGGCAGCCCGAAACCACGGCCGAGGAAAAGGCGGAGGCACATCGCGGCAATGCACGGCAGGGGCTGGAATTTCCCGGGACAAAAAGCCCGACCGGGCTGGATTTCCTGTATTTCTCCTTCACCGTCGGGGCGACCGCGCAGACATCCGATGTCGAGGTCACCAACACGGCAATGCGCATGGTGTGCGTCATCCACTCCGTTATCTCGTTTTTCTTCAACACGGTGCTGGTGGCGGCGGCGGTGAATGTCGCCGTTTCACTGGGCGGTTAGGCTGGTGCGTTGTGAAGCTGCGCCACAAGTGATATCATTGTGATATCAAAATGGAGAAATGCCATGGGCAGCATGGTCATCAGGAACCTTCCGGACGATGTCGTGGAGAGCTTCAAGGCCCGAGCCAAGGCCAAGGGGCAGTCCGCCGAACAACTGGCGCGCGATGTCATCACGCGCGAAGCGGGGATGACGCGCGACGAGGCCTGGGCGGCGATAGATGCCATTCGGGCGAGATCGAAACCCGTCGACCTCGAAACCGCGCTGAGAATCATGAACGAAGCGCGCGAGGAACGAGACGCGAGGCCATTTTTACCTGGCGTCGACGATGATCGTTGACGCAAGCGTTGCGGTGCCGTGGTTTGTCGACACGCCGTTCTCGGTATCGGCTCGCAGGCTGCGATCGTTCCAAGGCAACGCACCGGCACTGCTGCTGGTGGAAACCACGAATTCATTGCTCAAATATGTCCGCCTCGGTCAGATCGATCTCGATCAGGTGCTCGTCGGGATGGGCGCCTTGAACGTAGCCATCACCGAATTCGTGCCCGATGCGGCGCTTCTTCCATCGGCGACCAAACTCGCGGCCGGCAACAATCACAAGATCTACGATTGTCTTTATCTGGCACTCGCGCTCGAGCGAAACGAACCATTGGCAACCGCCGACAAACGCCTGGCGGTGCTCGCCAATTCACTCTCCATTCAAACAGAACTGATCGAACCAGCCTCATGAAAACAATCTCGACTTCGAAATCCCATGGCGGCGTCCAGGGCGTCTATTCGCATGCTTCGGAAGCGTGCGCCTGCGACATGACATTTGCCGTATTCGTGCCGCCGCAGGCCGCGGGAAAGCCCTGCCCGGTGGTCTGGTATCTTTCCGGCCTCACCTGCACGCACCAGAACGTCATGGACAAGGGCGAATACCGGCGCATGGCGGCGGAACTCGGGCTGATCGTGGTCTGTCCCGACACCAGCCCGCGCGGCGACGACATACCCGACGAGAAGGACAACTGGCAGTTCGGCAAGGGCGCCGGTTTTTATGTCGACGCCACGCAGGCGCCTTTCGCCCGCAACTACCGCATGTACTCCTACATAACCGAAGAGCTGCCGGCGCTGATCGCCCGCGAATTCCCGGCCGACATGATGCGGCAGGGAATCTTCGGCCATTCGATGGGCGGCCACGGCGCGTTGACCATGGCGCTGAAGCACCCGGAACGCTTCAAGAGCTGCTCGGCCTTCGCGCCGATCGTGCAGCCGATGACGGCCGGCTGGTCTAAACCGGCGCTGGAGAAATATCTCGGCCCCGACGAGCAGGCCTGGCGCCAGTACGACACGACAGCACTCATCGAGGACGGCGCCAGTTTCCCGGAATTTCTGGTCGACCAAGGCAGCGCCGACGGGTTCCTCGACGACGGGCTGCGTCCGTGGCTGCTGGAAGAGGCCTGCGCCAAGGCGAACATCCCCCTCACCCTGCGCATGCGGGAGGGCTACGACCATTCCTACTTCTTCATCTCAACCTTCATGGACGTTCACCTGAAATGGCACGCCGAACGGCTGCGGTAACGCCGTTCTCAAGCAAATGTCAGCAAAAGCGCCAAACTTCACGGGCTTCCTCACCGTAGCTTGACTTCAGTTGATCGGGTGTCCCGCCTAGGGTCGCCCGCGACCGAGGGAGGCAAGGCATGACCACGCCATCGAACCCCGACACGCTGATTTACCGGCAATCGGGCTGGACACGGCTGACGCACTGGATCTGGGCGATCTCGCTGTTCTTCCTGCTGCTCACCGGCCTGCAGATATTCAACGCGCATCCCGCGCTCTATCTCGGCAAGCAGTCGGGCTTCGGCTTCGACAACAGCGTGCTTGCGATCGGCACCATCCAGGGCGAGAGCGGCCCGCGCGGCGTCACCGAGGTTTTCGGAACGCGTTTCGACACCACCGGCGTGTTCGGTCTGTCTGAGGTGGGCGGGCAGATACGCGGCCGGGCGTTTCCGGCGTGGGCGACGATCCCGTCGCACCAGGACCTCGGCACGGGCCGGGTCATCCATTTCTTCTTCGCCTGGGTGCTGGTCGGCACACTGCTGGTCTGGCTGACCGCGAGCGTCATCAATGGGCATCTGCGGCGCGATCTGGCACCCAAGGTCGAGGATATCAAAAAACTGCCAGCCGACATCGCCGCGCATGCGAGGCTGAAATTCCACCATACGCGCGACTACAACACGCTGCAGAAGCTCGCCTATGGCGGCGTGCTGTTCGTCCTGTTGCCGCTGATGATCCTGACCGGACTGGCGATGTCGCCCAGCGTCAACGCCGGACTGCCGTTCATCGCCGATTTGTTCGGTGGCCGGCAGTCGGCGCGCACCATCCATTTTGCGGTGATGCTGCTGCTCGTCGGCTTTTTCATCGTCCACATGCTGATGATCCTTGCCGCCGGCCCGCTCAACGAACTGCGCTCGATCGTCACCGGCTGGTACCGCACCGATCTGCCGAAAAGAAGCGGCCCCAAGGGGAGCGCATGAGATGCAGAAGTTCCAGCTCAGCCGCCGCAAGTTCCTCACCTCCGCCGCGCTCGGCGCTTCGGGCCTGGCGCTCTCCGGCTGCGACGCGTTCGACAGCGTCAGCAATTCCGACAGCGCGGTGCGCCAAATCCTCGAAGGAGCCAACGGGCTGACCTACCGGGCACAGCGGCTGCTGGTCGGCCGGCAGGCTCTGGCGCAGGAATTTTCGGAGAGCGACATTCGCCAGCCGATGCGCCCGAACGGCGTCACAGCGCCCGACGACGCCACCTACAAGGGGCTGTTGAGCAACGATTTCGCCGATTGGCGGCTGGAGGTGACGGGGCTGGTGGAAAGACCGCTGTCGCTCAGCCGCGAGCAGTTGATGAACATGCCCGCCCGTACCCAGATCACCCGCCACGACTGCGTCGAGGGCTGGAGCTGCATCGCCAAATGGACAGGAACGCCGCTGTCGCTGGTGCTCGACCAGGCCGCGGTCAAGCCGCAAGCCCGTTACGTGATTTTCCATTGCCTGGACACCATCGACCGCGATCTGTCCGGCGACATCAAATATTACGGCAGCGTCGACTTGATCGATGCCCGCCACCCGCAGACGATCCTTGCCTATGGGCTGAACGGCAAGCCGCTGCCGGTCGAGAACGGTGCGCCGCTCCGGGTGCGGGTCGAACGGCAGCTCGGCTACAAGATGCCGAAATACATCCACAAGATCGAACTGGTCGACGGTTTTGCCGCGATCGGCCGCGGCAAGGGCGGTTATTGGGAAGACAATGGCTACGACTGGTATGGCGGGATTTAGTGAAAGCACCGATCAACCGGAGCAACCGCAACGCACCCGTATCCGGCCTCCTGCAAAAGGTTACTGGAGCTTACCGTCGCGGCTCCTATCTGCCTTGGTGAAATCAGCCATGACCTGATTCATGAATTCCGTCTGGCTCGCTCTGCCGTCCCCGTCGCGATCTATAGCGGCAAACTGATTCGGGGTAAGCACCTTACCAACATCGGCGGCGCGCAAACTGCCGTCCCGATCCGTGTCCAATTTCTTGAAGGCGTCCGTCATGAAAGCCTGATACTCGGTCTGGTTCACCGAACCATCATCATTGGTGTCGAGATGGTCCCGATGGCCTTCATACATTGGCGAGGCCTGCTGCGCCGCCGCTGTGGCGGTGCAAAGCAGGAGGACGGAAATAGTTGTCGCGATTTTTGTTTTCATCCTGATGTCCCTTCTTTTTGCGGCCCTAGCGACAGGCCAGACGATTTCCGAGGAAGCCGCCACCGCCCACGCCGATTGCCGTGCCGATAACCTGACCGGAACCGCCACCGATCGTGCTGCCGATCAATCCACCGACGATCGCGCCTCCGACCGTGCCGGCAATACAGCCGAATTCCGCATTATGGGCCTGAACGGATGGGTCCGATGACGACTGGCAGGCGGACAGGGCAAGAATGCCCGCCAACATGAGTGCCACAGCTGGTTTCTTCATTGGTTTGGTTTCTCCCGTTTGTGATTCCGTAAATCGCGCCAGCAATGATCCACTGTCATTCGGTAACGGTCTCGGCAAAACAATCTGCCAGGCCTTGCGGTGCTCCGAGTTTCTTCGCCCAGGACACCAGTTCAGGCTTTTCCGAGGGTTCGGCATAGCCGCCCCATACGTCGCGAAAGTGCTTCTTTCCGTTGACTGTCTGGAAGAACATCATGCCGTCATCGGCTGCCGGCGTGGAAGCGTAAGCAGCGCTCCAGTTGCCGCTCTCCATGATCGCACTGAACGTCACCTGCGCGGGCTTGACCTTGCTGCCCATCGCCGCCGCGACGAGAGGAGCATATTCAGTCTTGCGCGCTTCCGTCACCTCGACCTTTACGCCATCACACGCTTTGTTCGCGGCGAACGCGGATGTCATCGTCATTCCCAGTCCCGCGAGGCCGATCATCACTATTTCGATTTTGGCATGTCGCCAGACAAAGCCGCTGAATTCAGACATAATTGGCTTCCTCCTTACGTCGCCGCGGGTCCATTAATCGGAACCATCATCGTCCGATGAACTGTCATCCCCCGGCGTGTCGACCTCGCAGCCGATGCCGTGGCATCCTTGATAGTTGCCTTGCGTATCGAAGTTCGGATTGCCTTCCTTGTCGTATTGCGGGGTGTTGTCGATGCTTTGATTCCCATCGTCAGGATCGTCGACTTCACACCCCACACCCCGGCACCCGATGTAACGGCCCCGCGTATCGAAATTGGGATTGCCGTTCCTGTCGAACTGCGGCCGGTCATCAACCCATCCACTCGTCCTGGTGGGCTGGTCGACCAGGCAGCCTGTTCCGTGACAGCCATCGTAGTCGTCCACGGTGCAGCCTGCGAACACCAGCAAAGCGGTGGTGAAAGATTGCATAGATCGCGAGTTTCATGATTCATCCTCCGACTGGCTGGCGGGCTGGCGGCCGATTGTCCGTCAGATGTATGGCCGATAGCCGATGGCGGCCCGAACAGGATCGCTGCGATCAAGAGCCGCTTGTGCGCCTGCCGGAACATGATCGCCTGCAATCTGAAGACGTCCGACAGTAGAGCCACCGAAGAAGAGCCGACAGGGTTGGCACGACGACGGTCGCGGCGAGCAAAGCACCAACAAATCCGACATGTTAGTCCCTCCGTCCGGAGGCTGCGGCAGCGCTCGTCCCCTGCCCCTGTCGGCCGCGCGAAGTCCTTTGATCCGGTTTTTAAGCTGACCCGAAGGTTCAGCTTGCCGAAGGTTGCACGGAAGTGCCGTATAAGGCAAGATTAGATTGGGTCAGTTGATTAAATTTTAAATTAGAAGACGCTAACAAACTACGAGATTTTCCAAATCTCGTGCAACCACGAGAATGAAGGCCAATCATGATCACGAAAAGCAAGACGCTGATTTTGTCGATTACCGCAACTATTCTATGCGCTTTAACTTTTATTCTTCCAGCCATAGCGCAATCCGACAAAGAAATTAACAATCAACTTGATGAATTATTCGGGCAGCACGAGGTCTATCATTCGTTCTTTACCGACCTGAAGAAGGCCGTTTCTGCCAGTGACAAGAACGCGGTCGCAGCAATGGTACATTATCCGATCACGGTTTCCGTCGGCGGCAAGGACGTGAAGATAAAATCGGGTAAAGACTTTGTGTCGCATTACGATCATGTCTTTTCCGACAAGATCGTTGCGGCAATCGAGAAGGAAACCTATGCCGCTCTCTTTGCCAATGACCAAGGTATCATGATCGGAGACGGCGAGGTCTGGATCAATGGAATCTGTCTCGACCACGACTGCAAGAAGCAGGCGGTCAAGATCGTCACCATCAATTCGGACATCTAGCTGCGACTTCAGAAGCCGCTTCATGACCTTAAAAGGTTGCGCTCAAGCCTCAGCGGCCTATGTTGGTCACATGCCGTGCCGCGCGCGCGAGCAAAAAGATCAACAGACCGCAGGAGGTTGGCAGGGTGTCGGACACCACGAATATCTATGAAGAAACACCTGATTTGGACACGATCGGCGGACGCCTGTCACGGGCACGCGAGAGTGCCGGACTGAGCGTCAAGGAGATCGCCTGGCGGCTCGGCGTGAAGATCGCCACGGTCAACGCCTGGGAAAGCGATCGCACGCTGCCGGGCGCGCAACGTCTGAATCGGCTGGCCGGCATATTGGGCGTCAGCATTTCCTGGGTCCTGCACGGCGTCGGGACGGCGCCCATGGAACATGGCGGCCAACAGACAGTGAAAAACGTCACCGCGCAGCTTGAAAAACTGAAACTGCTGCACCTCGAGACCGGACAGTTGATCGGACAGATCGAGAAGGACATCGAGAGGGTCGCGGCGCACCGCGCAGAGGAACGGCTCGACCTGGCCACTTGATCCTTTGGCGGTGGCAACGGCTTCGATCCGACAGCCGCGTAAAGGTGTCGATCGCCAAGGCGGATGGGACCATCCGTCATCGCCTGCGACAGCACGGATGCTGAAAATCGTCACATCGCGATGAAACAGGACAAATTGTGCGTATCTCCGCGCCGATGTCGTGGGGAGGTGACAATCCGTCGGGCATGGGCTATTCACGACTCGTCGAGGGCTTCGGCCCTACCTGTTTGCGGGAGAGAGTCGCTTGAATGCGGCCGCCGAAGGGGAAATCGCCCGAAATCTCTCAGGCAAAAGAACCGTAGACGGGAAAGACACTCTGGAAAGTCGGGAATAAACCCCCGCGCCGAAGGTGTAAGCGTCGCCGACAGAGTTCCGGTTGCGCAAGTCTCTCAGGCTTCAGACAGAGGGGCACGGAATGGCCGCCAGCGCGGCCGCTTGCGTGCGTCTCTGGAGAAGTCATGACCGGCGAAGAGCTTTTTCATCTACCCCTTGAAGATCTGCATATCGCGGCCGGCGCCCGCTTCGGCGGTTTCGCTGGGTGGTCGATGCCGCTCACCTACCCCGCCGGCGTGATGAAGGAGCACCTTCACACACGCGAGCATGCCGGGCTGTTCGACATTTCCCACATGAAGCTGATCAAGGTTTCCGGCAAGGATGCCGCGGCACTTCTTTCCCGCGCGTGCCCGCTCGATCCTGATGCGCTGGAGATCTCGCAGTCCAAGCTGACGTTCTTCCTGAATGAGGCCGCAGGAATACTGGACGATCTGATCGTCACACGGCTCGGCGAGCAGCGCTTCATGGTGGTCGCCAACGCCGGCAATGCGGTGGCCGACGTCGCGCACCTGACCGCGTTGGCCGAGGAGTTCGATGCCAAGGTCGAGCCGCTGGACCGGGTTTTCCTGGCGATCCAGGGACCGGAGGCCTGGGCAGTCCTGTCACGCGCTGGCATCGAGACCGGTTCGCTGACCTTCATGCATGGCGTCGAGCCGCATCCGGGCTGGTTTATGAGCCGGTCGGGCTATACCGGCGAGGACGGTTTCGAGATCGGGCTGCCGGCAGATGACGCCCGGAAACTTGCCGAAAAGCTGCTCGCCGACGACCGCCTGATGTGGATCGGCCTTGCCGCACGCGACAGCCTGCGGCTCGAGGCAGGTCTCTGCCTGCATGGCAACGACATCACCCCCGACACCGACCCGGCGAGCGCCAGCCTGATGTGGGCTATCCCCAAGGACCTGCGCGCCGACGGCACCTTCATCGGGGCCGAAGCGTTGCGCAAAATCGTTGCCGACGGCCCGGCTGAAAAGCGCGTCGGGCTGAAGGCCGAGGGCCGCCAGCCGGTGCGCGGCGGCACCGTTGTCATCGACGAGGCGGGCAATCCGGCCGGACGCGTCACCTCCGGCGGCTTCGGCCCGTCGGCCGGCCACCCGGTCGCCATGGGTTATGTGGCCACACTGCTCGCCAAGCCTGGAACCAAACTCTTCGCCGACGTGCGCGGCAACCGCATTCCGGTCGACGTTCACACCCTTCCCTTCACGCAGCACCGCTACCGCAAAGGATAAGTCCCTATGGCAACGACCTATTTCACCGAAGACCACGAATGGATCCGCGTCGAAAACGGCATCGCCACCGTGGGCATCACCGACTACGCGCAGGAACAGCTCGGCGACCTGGTTTTCGTCGAACTGCCGGAAGCCGGCCGGCAGCTCAAGAAGGGGGATGCCGCGGTCGTCGTCGAATCGGTCAAGGCGGCATCGGACGTCTATGCGCCGGCGGACGGCGAAATCACCGAATCCAATGCCGCGCTGTCATCCGACCCGGCGCTGGTCAATTCCGCGGCTACCGGCGACGGCTGGCTGTGGAAGATGAAACTCGCCGACGAAGGGCAGCTGTCCGGTCTGATGGACGAAGCCGCCTATAAAAAGCTGGTCGGATAAGCAGGACACGACACCATGAGCGACAACAGCCCAGCCTTCGCCGGCCGCCATATCGGCCCGGGAACCGCCGACACCCGCGCCATGCTCGCCACGCTCGGTGTGCCGTCGGTGGAAACCCTGATCGCCCAGACGGTGCCGCAGCCGATCCGTCTCGGCAGGCCCCTGCGCCTGCCCGCAGCCGCGTCCGAAGCCGAGGCACTGGCCGAACTTTCCGCCGTAATGAGCCGCAACACCGTGCTCAAGAGCTTCATCGGCCAAGGCTACCACGGTACCATCGTGCCGCCGGTGATCCAGCGCAACCTGTTCGAGAACCCGGCCTGGTACACCGCCTACACGCCCTACCAGGCCGAGATCAGCCAGGGGCGGCTGGAGATGCTGTTCAACTTCCAGACGCTGGTAGCCGAACTGAGCGGGCTGCCGGTGGCGTCGGCCTCGCTGCTTGATGAGGCAACGGCGGTGGCCGAAGCGATCGGCATCGCTTACCGGCATCACCGCGAAAAGCGCAGCAAGATCGCGCTTGCCGGCACGCCGCATCCGCAGACGCTCGACGTCGCCCGCACCCGCGCCGAGCCGCTCGGTATTGAGATCGACGGCGAGACGATCGACGACAACACCGCGGCGCTGCTCGTTTCCTGGCCGGATACCTACGGCGTCTATGGCGATCACACCGCTGCCATCGCAGCCGCCAAGGCGGCCGGGGTCATCGTGGTGTTCATCAGCGACCCGCTGGCGCTGACCCTGACGGATTCGCCGGCCTCGCTCGGCGCCGACATCGCGGTCGGTTCCATGCAGCGCTTCGGCGTGCCGATGGGGTACGGCGGCCCGCATGCCGCTTATTGCGCGGTGTCGGAAAAACTCACCCGGTTGATGCCGGGCCGGCTGGTCGGCCAGTCGGTCGACGCGCATGGCAGGCCGGGCTACCGGCTGGCGCTGCAGACCCGCGAGCAGCACATCCGCCGCGACAAGGCGACCTCCAACATCTGCACGGCGCAGGCGCTGCTGGCCAACATGGCCACGGCCTATGCCATCTGGCACGGCCCGCAAGGCCTGCAGGCGATCGCGCAGCGCGTGCATTCCATGGCCGCAAGGTTCGCCGCGGCTGCCTGGGTAGCTGGGCTGACGGCCAGCGATACGCAGTTCTTCGACACGGTGACGCTGACTTTCCCCGATGCCGCAACGGCGGCCGACCTGGTGCGCCAGGCCGAACACGGCGGCAGGCTGGTGCGCATCATCGACGAGCTGCGCATTGGCGTCACCTTCGACGAAGCGTCGACGGAAGCCGATCTCGCGGCACTTGCCACATTATTCTGCAGCGCGTCGGCCCTGCCCGAAACGGCGGATGCCATGCCGGGCACGCCGCGCGGCAAGAGCTTCCTGTCGCAGCCGGTGTTCCATGACGTGCGCTCGGAAACCGAGATGATGCGCTTCCTGCGGCGGCTGGCCGACAAGGATCTGGCGCTCGACCGGGCGATGATCCCGCTCGGCTCGTGCACGATGAAGCTCAACGCGGCGGCCGAGATGATGCCGGTGAGCTGGCCGGCAGTCGCCAACCTTCATCCCTTCGCGCCGGCGGCGCATGCGCTTGGATACCGCGCGATGACCGACGACCTGGAGCGCTGGCTTGGCGAAATCACCGGCTTCGACGCGGTGTCGCTGCAGCCCAACGCGGGCAGCCAGGGCGAATATGCCGGGCTGCTGGCGATCCGCCGCTACCACATAGCCCGCGGCGAGGCGCATCGCACGGTGTGCCTGATCCCCTCCTCCGCGCACGGCACCAACCCGGCGAGTGCGGCCATGGCCGGCATGCGTGTCGTCGTCGTTGCCTGCGAGGCCGAAGGCGATGTCGACATCGACGACCTGAAGGCGAAGGTGGCCGAGCACTCTGACAACCTCGCGGCGCTGATGATGACCTATCCATCGACGCACGGCGTGTTCGAGGAAGGCGTGAAGGAGATCTGCGAGATCATCCATGCACACGGAGGCCAGGTTTATCTCGACGGCGCCAACCTGAACGCGCTGGTCGGCCTGGCGCGGCTGGGTGACATCGGCGGCGACGTCTGCCACATGAACCTACACAAGACCTTCTGCATCCCACACGGCGGCGGCGGACCGGGCGTCGGCCCGATCGGCGTCAAGGCGCACCTGGCGTCACATCTGCCGGGCCATGTCGAGGCGGGCAGCAGCCACGCGGTTGCCGCAGCACCCTTCGGCAGTGCCTCGATCCTGCCGATCACCTGGATGTATATCCGCATGATGGGTGCGGTCGGGCTGAAGCAGGCGAGCGAAATCGCGATCGTCAGCGCCAACTACATCGCCGAACGGTTGAAGGGCCACTTCCCGATCCTGTTCAACGGCAAGAACGGCCGGGTCGCGCATGAATGCATCCTCGACACGCGGGTGCTGAAGGACAGCGCCGGCATCAGCGTCGAGGATGTCGCCAAGCGGCTGATCGACTACGGCTTCCATGCGCCGACCATGTCGTGGCCGGTTGCCGGCACGCTGATGGTGGAGCCGACCGAATCCGAGCCGAAGGAGGAACTAGATCGGTTCTGCGACGCGATGATCGCCATTGCCGGCGAAGCGGCGCGGGTCGCCGGCGGCGAATGGCCGCTTGCCGACAATCCGCTGGTCAACGCGCCGCATACGGCGGCCGAAGCGCTGGCGGCGGAATGGACGCATCCCTATTCGCGTCTCGAGGCCGCCTATCCGGCAGCCGACGCCAACACAGCGGCAAAATACTGGCCGCCGGTTTCGCGCATCGACAATGTCGGCGGCGACCGCAACCTGGTCTGCTCCTGCCCGCCGCTGACGGAATATCTCGGCGCCGCCGAATAGGCCATTCGACGGGCTGGTGCGCGGCACCAGCCCGTCGAACTCAGGCCGCGCGGGCGGCCGGCTTCTCCGCCTTGACGTGGGTGACGCTGCGGCGGCCATCCACGCTGACCGGAACGTCACCATCGACGGTCGCTCGGCGGACCACCCTGTGCTGGTCGCCATAGTCGTTGACGGCGTAGTGCTGTGTCGCGCGGTTGTCCCAGATGGCGACGTCGCCGGCGCGCCAGCGCCAGCGCACGGTGTTTTCGGGGGCTGTCACATAGGATTGGAAGACTTCGTAGAGGCGCGCGGAGTCGCTTTTCGACAGACCGACCAGCCGCTGCACGAAATTGCCGAGCAGCAGCGACCGCTCTCCCGTTTCGGGATGGACCCGCACGACGGGATGTTCGGTCTCATAGACGGTCGAGGTGAAAACCTCCTCGAAATGCTTTTTCTCGTCAGCGGTGGCGCGAGGGCGAACCGCGGCGTAGTCATAAACGTTGCTGTGAACCGCCCATAAATTGTCGGCGAGCAGCCGCAACGGCTCCGGTAGACTCAGATAGGCCGCGTGCGTGTTCGACCAGATCGTGTCGCCGCCCGCCTCCGGGATAACAACCCCGCGAAGGACCGAGAATTTCGGATAGGCGTCCACGAAGGTGACATCGGTATGCCACTGGTCCGCCCTGCCCCCGCCGCGGCTGGAATCGAGCGCCAGAATGGAGGATGTGCCCTGCACGGCGCCCTGTGTCGGGTGCGGAACGAGATCGCCCAAACGCTGGGCGAACGCTTCCTGCGCCGCATCGTCAAGATGGGCCTGGTCGCGGAAGAAGACGACCTTGTGGCGCAGCAGCTGCTGGTTGATCGCGGCAATGACGGCCTTCGGCAGGTCATCGTCCAGACGGACGTTCCTGATTTCCGCGCCGACGCGCGCCGTAAGGGGCACGACGTCGGCGTCCGGGATGACCTGATTGACAAGGGTAGGACTGCTCATGATGAAGCCTCGCAATTGATGTCCGAGCGCTGGGCGGCGCATGTCGCCGTGCGCGTCGAGCTCTTCGACTTCGCCATTCAGCCGTAAAGTCTATGACTTTTATAGAAATATATTTTCAACCTGAGGTAACAGCGGGGAAGATTCCACCCTGCCGTCACTCCGTTTCGGCGCCGCCGAATAAACCGCGAAGGCCGGCCTCAAAAAGCCGGCCTTCTTGGTCCCGCTGCCCCCTTGATTATGATTTGTTCAGCAGCGCGAGATTGGCATTCACCACGGTCGGATCGGCCATGCCCTTGCGGGCTTCGAGCAGGAGTTGGCGCGCCTTCTTCCTGTCGCCGCGCAACAGGTGCGAATAGCCCATGTTGTTGAGAACCTGCGGCTTGCGCCCGGCAAGGTTCAGCAGCTGGTCATAGGCCCGGTCGGCGAAATCGAAACGACCGAGCTGGTCGTAGGACGCGGCGAGCCCCATCCATGCCTCGGCGTTGTCGGCGCGCTGTTCGACCGCCTTGCGGAAGTGCTTTTCGGCGAGCCCGTAATTAGCATCACGGAACTGCGTCTTGCCGATCGCCAGGTCGCTGGCGCTGATATCCTGCGCCACCGGTGTGATCGCCGTCGTCTTGGTGCTGTCGATCTTTGCCGTTGTGCAGCCCGACGCCGCAAGCGCCGCGCAGATCACAGCCGTCGCGATGAAATTCCTGTTGCCCATGCCTGCCCTGTATCGCCCATTATCCGGGTCGTTCTTTCAAGGCTATATTAGCCGGCAGGCATTAACCTTCGGTGCCGAAACGAGCTTAAAAATAGCTTGCGCGAAAGGGCCGGATTTTGGCGCCCCGACGTATACGGTCAATCGCCGGCGGTGAATTTCACCAGAATGGGGATGATGGCGATCATCAACACGACCGGCAGGATGCACACGGTGACAGGCACCGACATCTTCGCCGGGAGAGCGTGCGCCTTCTCCTCTGCGATCGACATGCGCTTGTGGCGCATCTCGTCGGAAAATACCCGCAGGGCGCCGGAGAGGCTGGTGCCCAGTTCCTTGGATTGCTGTAAAAGCGTTGCGAAGGAGCGCACTTCATCGAGGCTGAGGCGATCGGCGAGTGCCTTCAGCGCATCGTCGAGGCTGCGGCCCGCGCGCAATTCCAGCGACACCAATTGCAGGTTCTGGCTGAGCGACGGATAGGTCGCGGCCAATTCCTTCGATACGCGCTCAACGCCCGCCTCCATGCTCATGCCCGCATCGGAGCAGACAATCATCAGGTCCATGAAATCCGGGAAGCCGTTGCGGTATTCGACCATCTTCGCGTGGATCATCCGGCCGAGCACGAAACCCGGCGCGAAATAACCGAAGCCGGCGGCCATGGCGACGAATACCCAGAAACTGCGTGTCGAAGCGTCGGAGCCGAACAGCTTGTCGAGCACGACCGCGGAGAGCGCTCCGACCACGAGGCCGACGAAACGGATCAGGAAAAACATGCCGACCGCACGCGGGTCCATGTAACCCGCCTGGATCAGCTTCAGGCGCAGGCGGGCGACATTTTCGGGATCGCTCCTGGCGTAGAATTCGTGCGCCGTCCTGACCGCCTTTTCACGCACTGCATTGGTGTTCTTCTTCACCGGCGCATCCGGCTTCGGCGGCTCGAAGCCGGTATCGATTTTCAGCCGGCGCTTGAGATCGCTGCGCTCGCCGCGCGCGGCGAGCATCGGCCAGGCAACAGCGACACCGCCGGCAAGCAGCAGAAGTAGCGCCACCGGCGCGAGCGATGTCGGCCGCAGCGAGGCGAGGAGTTCGATCAGCGTTTCCATCTCAGAACTTGAAGGTCGACATCTTGAACAGCATGAAATTGCCGAGCATCAGCCAGGCAAACGATCCGCCGAGCAGATACCAGGTCATCGGCTCGTCCCAGACGTTGTTGTAGAAATGCGGCATCATCACCATGATCGCCGTCATCAGCAGAATGGGAACGGCGGTGAGGATGTAGGCCGACATGCGCCCTTCCGTCGAAATCGCGCGGACCTTGCGCTTCAGCTTGCCGCGTTCGCGGATAACCGTCGAAAGGCCGTCGAGAATTTCGCGCAGATTGCCGCCCGACGAGTGCTGGATCGACACCGCCGTGACGAACAGCGGCAGATCCTCGTGGCCGACGCGCTCGAACAGGCTGTGCAGCGCGCTGACGAGATCGGACCCGTAGGTCACCTCGTCTGCGACGACGCCGAACTCGGTGCCGATGGGGTCGGGCATCTCCCGCGCCACCATGGCGATGGCCACGGGCACCGGGTGGCCGGCCTTGAGGCTGCGGGTGATGAGTTCCAGCGCCTCGGGCAACTGGATGCCGAACTGCTTGTGACGACGCTTCTTGAGATGGCGCAGCGCAATGATTGGAAACGCCAGGCAAAGCACCGGGAGCACGGGTGCGGCAAGCGACAGCGGAACGCCTTTCCATACGCCGGCCAGAACCAGGGCCAAAGCGGCGCCGGAGGTCATCGACAGGAATTTCGGCAGCGGCATGACCAGGCCCGACTGCGTCCGGAGCTTGCGGAAGCGCTCCAGCGAAAACAGCGATCCGCGCCTATCCAGACCGCGCTCCTTGCGCAACTGGATCAGCACCTGCTCCTGGGAGAGCTTCTTCTCCTGCAGCTTCATGCGCCGGTTGATCGCCGCGCGGCGGTCGCTGCGGCCCGCATAAAGCAGGTAGATGGCCTCGGCGATCATGACGGCGCAAAGGCCGATGAGCGCGTAGAACAGGTAGAGCCCGCCGCCCAGCATCGCGTTATTCCTGCGGCCTGCCGGGTTCGAAATATTTTCCGGGAAACTCGATGCCCATCGCCTTGAGGTCTTCGAGGAAGCGCGGCCGGATGCCGGTCGCTTCGTAATGCCCGAGGATCTTGCCGTCGGCTTCCATGCCGGTGCGCACGAAGCGGAATATCTCCTGCATCTGGATGATATCGCCTTCCATGCCGGTGACCTCGGCGACGCTGGTGACCTTGCGCTTGCCGTCAGACAGGCGGGTGAGTTGCACGATGAGGTCGAGCGCGCTGGCGATCTGGCTGCGGATCGACTGCACCGTCATCGGCATGCCGGTCATGCCGAGCATCTGTTCGAGACGGGAAATCGCATCGCGCGGCGTGTTGGCGTGAATGGTCGCCATCGAGCCTTCGTGGCCGGTGTTCATCGCCTGCAGCATGTCGAAAGCTTCCTCGCCGCGGCACTCGCCGAGGATGACGCGGTCGGGCCGCATGCGCAGCGCGTTCTTGACGAGGTCGCGCTGCTTCAGTTCGCCGTGGCCTTCGATGTTGGCCGGCCGCGTTTCCATGCGCGCGACATGCGGCTGCTGGAGTTGCAGTTCGGCGGCGTCCTCGATGGTGATCAGCCGCTCGTCTTCCGGGATGAAGGCCGACAGCGCATTGAGCATGGTCGTCTTGCCGGTGCCCGTGCCGCCCGAGATGATGGTGGTCTTGCGGGCATGCACTGCGGCCGCCAGCACCTCGGCCATGTTCTGGGTGATGGCGCCGAACTCGACCAGCTTGTGCAGGCCGAGCTTGTTCTTGGAAAACTTGCGGATCGAGACCAGCGGGCCATCGACGCCGACCGGCCGGATCGCCGCGTTGAAACGCGAGCCGTCCAGCATGCGGGCATCGACCATCGGCTGGGATTCATCGACGCGGCGACCCACCGCGGCGACGATTTTGTTAATGATCCGAAGCAGATGTGCCTCGTCCTTGAAGGGAATATTCACCTGCTGGAGCTTGCCGTGACGCTCGACGAAACAGTTCTGGTGACCGTTGATCAGGATGTCGTTGATGGAGGGATCCTTGAGCAGCGGCTCGAGCGGGCCGAGGCCGACCATCTCGTCGACGATGTCATCGACCAGTGCGTCGAGTTCGGCGACGTTGATCGCCATGCGCTCTTCGCGCGTCTTCTCGGACACGAATTCGTGCACCTGGCGGCGCATCTCGTCCTTCGGCAGGCGCTCCAGCGCGACAAGATTGATTTCTTCGAGCAGCATGCGGTGGATGCGGCCGCGTGCCTCAAGCACCTTGTTGGCGGTCTTGGCGGTGGCGGCTGCCGCCGGTTCCGGTTTGGGCGCCGGTACCGGCCTGCGCACATTGGGGATGAGCACGCTACCCTGTTCGCGCGGCGGCCTCGGTTCCGCCGGACGCTCCGGCTCGAGCGTGCGTTTCTGGAGGGTCGAAAAACGGCTGTTCATCCTGCTTTCCTCAGCAGGCCGCGGCCAAGGCCGAACAGCGAGCGCGATTTCTGCGGCCCGGCGCCAAATTCCTCCGGCAGCACGATCTTCTTCAGATCGTTGACGACATTGGCGTTCGGGTCGATCTCGTGTAGCGGCACGCCGCGGTCTACGGCTTCGCGTACCAGCCGGTAGTTGTTGGCGATGCCACCGATGAAATGCTCGCCCAAAATCTCCTCGACGTCGGCCTGCTTGATGCCGTTGTCGAACATCTTCTGCTCGAAGCGGTTGACGATGACGTTTGGCTTCACTTCCTTGCCGGCGGTCTCGTAGATCGCCTGGATCAGCCGTTGCGTGTGGCGCAGGCACGGCACCGTCATCTCGGCGACGATGTAAAGCTTGTTGGAGCCGAGCAGCACGGTTTCGGTCCACGGGAACCAGGTGCGCGGCATGTCGATGACGACATTGTCGAAATAGGCCGAGACGAGGTCGAGCATGCGCACGACGACATCGGTGTTGAACGACCGCATCTCGGAGGGCCGCGTCGGTGCGGCCAGCACGCAGAGGCCGCTCGAATGCTTGGACAGCATGACGTCGAGCAGCTGGCGGTCGAGGCGCTCCGGCTGGTTCTCGATCTCGGCGATGTCGAAACGCGGTTCGAGGTCGAGATATTCGGCGCAGGCGCCCTGCTGGAAATTCAGGTCCACCACGCAGGTCGAGGCGCCGCGCGTTACCGAGTGGTGCAGCTGGAAGGCCGTCTGCAACGTCAGCGTCGTGGTGCCGACGCCGCCGGCGGCCGGCATAAACGTGTAGATCTGCGATTCGGTGTTCTGTTCCCGCCCCGGCCCCTGCAAGGCCCGAATGCAGGAACGGACAAGGTCGGCGGTGGTGATCGGCTTGACCAGGAAATCCGCGACCTGAAGCTGCACGAGGATGCGCACCGCCGCGGCGTTGAACTCCTGGGTGACGACGATGACCGGGGTACGCCCCTCCAGCCGCCTGGTAATGCGCTGCAGCGCCTCGATTTCCTCGAGCCGCGCCGCATCCATGTCGACGATGACGGCGGCACTGTCGGTTTCCTGGATCTCGCCCCGGAGCTCGGTGACATTCTTGTCGACCGTGACCAGTTCGATCATGTCGGATTGCGCCAACGCCGCGCGGACGTCCTGCAGGAAAAGCTTGTCGGTCGAGACGAGCACGACCTTCCTTGTCTTGGCGGGATTTGTCATTTGCCGAGCCCTGCCGTCAGTTGGATGTGGTGGATGGTGCCTGAGCGGCGGGCGCGGAATTGCCCTGCGATGCGGCGTCGGGCGACGTCCTCACCGCCGGCACCCGAAGCTTGGTGTGCTGGACTCCGGGCTGCCACGGGTCGACCATCTGCATGACGGTGTTGGCGTAAACGCTGTTGCCCGCACTGGAGGTGAGGCCATCGGCACGGGAATAGTCTTCGGTGGTGCATCCCGCCGTCAATGCGGCAGCCAGCAACAATACGCCCGTCTTCAACCTGTTTGCCATGGGATCATTCCTTCGGCAGATCGAGAAAATGGCCGGATGTCACCGCGGGCATCGCGGTGGCCCCTGCCCTTGCCGTCATCACTTCGGCCTTTCCGCCGGCAGGCACCTTCACCTCCTCGGTATTGCCGAGAAAATAGTCGACGTTGCTGGCGGGAACGGTGCTGTCGGCCGGCGTCAGCGGCTTCTTCGACGGGTCGATCGGCTTGACCAGATAGGGCGTGACGATGATGACCAGCTCTGTTTCGCGGCGCATGTATGATTTCGAGCTGAACAGCGGACCGAGCACAGGCAGCTTGCCGAGGCCCGGCAGGGCCATGTTGGTCATGTCGTTCTGGCTCTGCAGAAGCCCCGCCATCATGAAGCTCTGACCGCTCTTCAGATCGATCGACGTCGAGGCGCGGCGGACAATGAAGCCCGGAACGGAAATGTCGCCGATCTTGTAGGAAGCCGAGGCATCGACCGACGACACTTCAGGCGCGATATCGAGGCTGATGAGGCTGTCCTTCAACACCGTCGGTTTGAAATCGAGGCCGATGCCGTATTTCTTGTAGGTGACGGTAATCTGGCCGTCGTCCTCCGAGACCGGGATCGGGAACTCGCCGCCGGCAAGGAAGCTCGCCGTCTGGCCCGAACGCGCGATCAGGTTGGGCTCGGCGAGCCGCCGCGCAAGCCCACGCTCCTCCAGCGCCTTGATCGCGATGTCTATGGAGGCGCCATTCGACAGGAGACGTCCGACGATCTCGCCCGTCGACGCCGTCGGAATCTCGCCGGGGGAGATGATGATGTCGCGGCCGTCAAGCCCGTAGGCGAAGTTGGCGCTGTATTTGGCGCCGAGCTGCTGGCCGGCCTGGCGGTTAATCTCGACAAAGCGGACGTTGAGCTGAACCTGCTGCGAGGAGGAAATGTCGACGGTGTTGATGACCTCTTCCTCGCCGGAAAAGCGGGTGGCGATCTCGGATGCCTTGCCGGCGGCAACCGCATCCTTTGCCGAACCCGACAGCACGAGCCGCCCATTGGCCGAACTCACCTCGATGTCGGCGTCGGGCACGGAATTGCGGATGGTGCTGGCAAGGCGGTCGGTATCCAGCGTCACCTCGACGTCGATCGTGCCGACAAGCTGCTTGTTTTCGTCGAAAAGCGCGATGCCGGTGGTGCCGAGATTGTTGCCGAGCACGTAGAACGATTTGTCGGTAAGCGGATTGACGTTGGCGATATCCGG
This sequence comes from Mesorhizobium sp. ZC-5, assembly GCF_025753855.1. Classification (GTDB taxonomy): domain Bacteria; phylum Pseudomonadota; class Alphaproteobacteria; order Rhizobiales; family Rhizobiaceae; genus Neomesorhizobium. Next base: position 125,702 of record NZ_JAOWPT010000005.1, on the reverse strand, counting down.
ATCGCCGATGACGATCTCGTAGAATGCCGCGTTCGTCTTGACCGTCCTCGGCTTGCCTTTGGCGACCTTGATGACCGTATTCCTGCTGGAGGAAATATGGATCACGTCGCCATTCGCGAAGCTCTCCTGCGTGATCGCGACGTTGATGGCCATGGCAGCCAGGGCCATCAAGCCGGCGCGCCCATGCCTATCGAAATTCCCAACCCACCCAAACATAATCGTCGTCCCCAAAACCGGCGCCCACCGGTCATTCAAATCATTGGACGGGAGCCACCACCTGGTAGGTCTCCGCCTGTATTCCCCGCGTCACGATCACCGTCTTGAATTTAGGTTCCGCCGGCGCGACAACCTCTGTCACTGCTTCGGCCGCACCCGCGGCGATCGAACCGCCGAATGCCGAAATCGTGGTGACACCGTCGACGGACGCGCCACCCGCGGCTGCCGCGCGCAGCGACAGCGAAAGCGAACCGATATTGCGGGCGAGCGCCACCTTCTGCGCGCCCTCGGTGGTGACTTCGAGGGTCACCGAGGTCACCACCTGTGGGCTGGTCTGCCGCTCGTCGGCGCCCTGCCCGACCGTCAGCACCTTGGCATTCTCGACGACGATCTCGCTGGTGATGGTGGCACCCGAGGCGCCCTTGGCATTGTCGGAGGTCTCGTCGATGGCGCCGGCGTCGCGCGTCAGCACGACATCGACGCGGTCGCCCGGCGTCACGAAGCCGCCGACACCGGCGATCTCGTCGGTCTTGATGGTCACCGCACGCATGCCCGGCGACAGGAGATTGGAAAGCGTTGCACGGCCATTCGGTCCCGACAGCTTGGCAAGCAGCACCGGCTCGTTGGCCTCGATCGGCGACAGCACGACACGGGCGCCGTCGGCGAACAATTTGTCGATGGTGGCGAAGGCGCCCTGCGGCAGCGAAGCCTGCGGCCACGGAATTTCAGAGAGTTGGGCGCGATCGAGCGGCATGCCGAAACGCAACGGCGCCGTGGCAACGACGATGGTCTTGAACTCGACCTTGGGCTGCGCGGGCTGTGCCGGCAGCTCGACCGATACCTCCTGGACACGGGCGCCGGCGCTCTTCATCCAGATGTCGGCCGCAAAAATCGATGCAGCACCGACAACGGCAGCGATGCCGATCATCGTAATGGCTTTGCCCCTCACGCCCTTTTCCCTCGTCGCCCTGCTTTTTCTTTTCGAAGCGAGGCTACGGGCCAATGCTAAACAATTAGGAATGGCGCATATGGGAGCTGGACCTAAATTCGAATGCGTGGTTATCGAAGCCTTTAGGAAAACCGCCTATCTGGAACGATCCGGCGCTCGAACGGAACGGGAACCTCTGTCCTTTTCCGGACAAAGCGTGGCATTATCCTGCATCGATATCCTGCATCGATTCGCAGCGTTGAAAGCATCCATGGACGACAGCAACGATCTCTTCTCGACCATCGGCAAACAGCCGGAGCCTGCCCCGCGCGCCTCTTCACGCCCGGCCGACCCGTTGGTGCAGGCCGCCAGGAAGACATCGCAAGCCAAGGACGCCAGCGACGCCTATGACGCCAGCCATATCGAGGTGCTGGAGGGGCTGGAGCCGGTGCGCCGGCGGCCGGGCATGTATATCGGCGGCACCGATGACAAGGCGATGCACCATTTGTTCGCCGAGGTGATCGACAATTCGATGGACGAAGCGGTGGCGGGGCACGCTACCTTCATCGACGTCGAGCTCGGCGCCGACGGATTTTTGACGGTCACCGACAATGGCCGCGGCATTCCGGTCGACCCACATCCGAAATTCCCGAAGAAGTCGGCGCTCGAAGTCATCATGACCACGCTGCATGCCGGCGGAAAGTTCGATTCCAAGGTTTACGAGACGTCGGGCGGCCTGCACGGCGTCGGCGTTTCGGTGGTCAACGCGTTGTCCGATCTTCTCGAGGTCGAGGTGGCGCGCGGCCGCAAGCTCTACCGACAGGTCTATTCGCGCGGCATTCCACAGGGCGGGCTGGAGCAGCTCGGCGATGTGCAGAACCGGCGGGGCACCCGCACCCGCTTCCATCCGGACCCCGACATCTTCGGCAAGGGAGCGCATTTCGAGCCGGCCAGGCTCTACCGCATGGCGCGTTCGAAAGCCTACCTTTTCGGCGGCGTGCAGATTCGCTGGAGCTGCGATCCATCGCTGATCGAGGACAAGGATCCGACGCCAGCCAAGGCCGAGTTCCACTTTCCGGGCGGCCTGAAGGATTATCTCGCGGCGAGCCTGGGTGACGATTTCCAGGTGACGCGCGAGATGTTCGCCGGCAAGAGCGACAAGCAGGGCGGCCACGGCTCGCTGGAATGGGCGGTGACCTGGTTCGGCGGCGACGGTTTCATCAACTCCTACTGCAACACCATTCCGACGCATGAGGGCGGCACCCACGAAACGGGCTTCCGCAACGTGCTGACGCGCGGGCTGAAAGCCTATGCAGAGCTCGTCGGCAACAAGCGCGCCGCGATCGTGACCAGCGAAGACGTGATGATCTCGGCGGCGGGCATGTTGTCGGTGTTCATCCGTGAGCCGGAATTCGTCGGCCAGACCAAGGACCGGCTGGCCACCATCGAGGCGATCCGCATCGTCGAGACGGCACTGCGCGACCCGTTCGACCACTGGCTGGCCGACAATCCGCAGGAAGCCTCGAAACTGCTCGACTGGGTGATCGCGCGCGCCGACGAGCGGGTGCGGCGGCGGCAGGAGAAAGAAGTCAACCGCAAGAGCGCGGTGCGCAAGCTGCGGCTGCCGGGCAAGCTTGCCGACTGCACGCAGAACGCGGCGGCCGGCGCTGAAATCTTCATCGTCGAAGGCGATTCGGCCGGCGGCTCGGCCAAGCAGGCTCGCGACCGCGCCAGCCAGGCGGTGCTGCCGCTGCGCGGAAAAATCCTCAACGTCGCCAGCGCCGGCGCCGACAAGCTGACCGCCAACCAGCAGATCGCCGACCTCATCCAGGCGCTCGGCTGCGGCACGCGTTCGAAATACCGCGACGAGGATTTGCGCTACGACCGCGTCGTTATCATGACCGACGCCGACGTCGACGGCGCCCATATCGCATCGCTGCTGATCACCTTCTTCTACCAGGAAATGCCCGACCTGATCCGCGGCGGCCATCTCTACATGGCGGTGCCGCCGCTCTATTCGATCCGGCAGGGCGGCAAGGTGGCCTATGCCCGCGACGACGCCCACAAGGACGAACTGTTGCGGACCGAGTTCACCGGGCGCGGCAAGATCGAGATCGGCCGCTTCAAGGGACTGGGCGAGATGATGGCCGCGCAGCTCAAGGAAACCACGATGGACCCGAAGAAGCGTACGCTGCTTCGGGTCGAAGTGCTCGACGACGCGGCGGCGACCAAGGCTTCCATCGACGCGCTGATGGGCACCAAGCCGGAATTGCGCTTCCGCTTCATCCAGGAGCGCGCCGAATTCGCCCACACGGAAGAATTGGATATCTGACTCCATGCACTCCTGACGGAGTGCTGTCAGCATCGGCGGCCGTGGCCATCGACTGATACCCTGGGTTGGCGCATGCTTCCTGCATGGAAAACAGTGCAAACCGGCTGCTCGGCATCGGGCTGATCGTCGCCTCGACGGCGTTCTTCGGGCTGGCCGGGGTCTTTACCAAGACGACCACTGCCGATCCATGGACGATCGCCGGCTGGCGTGGATTTGTCGGAGCGGCGCTGATCACCGCCTATGTGTTCTGGCACCGGGACGGCGGCAAGACAACCTTGCGGCTGGGCTGGCGCGGCTGGTTGCTTGCCGTCGTCGGCGCGGTATCCAGCATCCTGTTCATCGCCTCGTTCAAACATACCTATGTCGCCAATGTCGCGGTCATCTACGCGACAGTTCCGTTCATGGCGGCCGCGATCGAATGGCTGGCGTTCCGCGAGCAGCCGCGCTGGCGAACCATGGCGACCGCCATGATATCGCTCGCAGGCGTGGCAATCATCGTTTCCGGCGGCTTCGGCGGCGCCAACCTGTTCGGCGACCTGCTTGCGCTGGCGATGACGGCCGGCTGCGCGCTTTACCTGGTGATGATCCGGGCCTTTCGCGACACGCCCGTCGTCTGGGCGGCGGCCGTCTCGGCGCTGCTGCTTTTCGCCGCCAGCTGGTTCGTCGTCGATCCGCTTGCCGTTTCCGCCCACGACATGATCGTGATGTGCGCGTTCGGCGCCTCGTTCGCGGCCGCGGTCATCTTGTGGACGGAGGGTGCGAGGCTGCTGCCGGCCGCGGAAGCCGGGCTGCTCGGCACCGCTGAGATACCGCTCGCGGTGCTGTTCGCCTGGCTCATACTGGCAGAGTTGCCGCCTGCAACGAGCATCGTCGGTGGCGTCGTCATCCTGGCCGCGGTGCTGGTCCATGCCAGTCACGACATCGCATCCTACCGGAGAGTCGGGACTGCGCCGGCTGGCTGACTGGTTTTCGTGAACAACTTATTGTCAGCAAAAACAGCTTACTTGCAGCCGTTTTTCGCCCAGTTGGCCAGCGCGACCTTGAAGCGCGTGCCGAGCGGATGCTGCAGGCGCAACACCGACACGTCGATGCGGTCGTAGGTTCCGGCCTGTTCGCAGAGACGTTCCTTGGTCCACTGATGGCAGGCGCTGCAATGCTGGTCCCATGCCTGCTTCTCCAGCCCCTCGACAGGACTGAAGCGCGGCTTGCCCTGGATGAGCTGTGCGATGCTCTTGCCGTCGATCGCCGGGTCGCCGAAATCGATCGGCAGGTCGAACAGAACAGGCCGATCCGATTCCAGTTTGGGAATCTGCTGGCGCAGCAGATTGAGTGCGATCTGGGCATTTTCCTCGGAGCCGGAGGGATCGGTCACGCCGGTGGCATTGCGCACCTCCGAGCCGGGCTGGCCGGGGTGCGGAGCCGCCTCACCGACGATCAGCGGTGCGTTGAGATCGATCTTGTGGAGGACGACCTCGGTGGTGAGCGAAACATTGAGCCAGGGGCGCTGCTTTCCGGATGTCGCCTTGAAGACATCGCCAGTAACCCGGTTCATCGCCTCGGTGATGGAAATGTTGGGTTCGCCGATATGGGCAAGCAGCGCCGCGGAGAACGGCGAATGCTCGCCCGCCCCATCATAGGCGACCTGGTTGGGGCTGGTGGCGAAGGCGACAAGCGTGCCCGAACCGCCATTCTCGATCTGGATTTCGGCAAGACCGCTGCCTGCCTTGGCGTTCCCGCCGGCTTTTGCCAGCACCTCTGCGAGCGGGTTGTCGCGGCAGGCGTCGAGGAAGATCAGGCGGACGCTGGTCTCGCGCGACATCTGCCGCAGGATGAAGTCGATCTGGACGGCTTCAAAATCGAGCGAGGTTTCGTCTTCAAGCGCCGCATCCACGGGAAGCAGATAGTTGGCTCCCGAAACCTGCAGGCCGTGACCGGCATAAAACAAAAGCGCGACATCGGCGCCGCGCACCTGTCTGGCGAATTGCGCGATCGTCTCCTGGGTCCGCAACTTGGTGAGATCGAAACCGGAAATGACCTCGAAGCCGAGCTGTTCCAGGCGCGTGGAGATGGCCTTGGCGTCGCGCACCGGGTTGATGAGCGCCGGAGCATGCTGGTACTGCGAATTGCCGAGCACGAGCGCGACGCGGCGGTCCGCGCTCGCGGTGCCCAGCGTCAAAAGCAGGGCGACGAGGGCCAGCCCGAGATTGCGCGCGAGAGACCTGCGGCGAGCCATCAGACCGCACCCCACCGGATCAACGGATCCTTGTTCAATTGACCAACCGCGTGGCGGAAAATTCGATCCGCCGGTTCAGTGCCTTGTTCTTGGCCGTATCGTTCGGGGCAAAGGGGCGGTCTTCGCCATAACCCGCGGCAGCAATCTGCCGCGCCGACACGCCTGCTGCAAGTATGGCATCTGCGACCGCAGCGGCCCGGCGCTCCGAGAGAAGCTTGTTGGCCTCCAGGGAGCCATCGGAATCGGTGTGACCCGCGACCTCGATCTTCAGGCCGGGACATTTGCCGACCACGTCGACGACCGCGTCGAGCAGCGGACGGCTCTTGTCATCGAGCCGCGTGCTGGCGGAGCGGAAATAGATGGCTCCGGTGCGTGACAGAACCTCGAACCTGTTCAGGCACTCGTCTTCGCTGAAGGCGGTCTTTGCGGCGTCGGTGGCAACCGGCCCAACCTCGGTCGTCGCGGCGACGGTCTGCACCGGCAGGGACGGTTGTCCGCCGTCGGCGGTGAAGACGAAGTCGAAGGAAACCGACGCCGTCGGCACGATGTTGGTCACGTTGGCGGCCTGCTGGAGCTTCTCGATGTTCGGAAGCAGGCCGAAATCCTCGACATGGACGGCGACCGGGCTCTCGGACGCTACCGATACCATCTTGTCGGTGATCATGGTGACGACGACGTTGGCTTCGAAATCCTTGTCGACGCCATGCAGATTGAGGCGGAACGGCAGCTTTGCCGCCATCCGCCGCTTCGCCGGAAGATCCGCGAAAGCCGAGGGATCGACCTTCGCCGTCAGTTCCGCCGTCGGATATTTGTAGGTTTCGAAAAAGAGGAACCGCATGCGGACATTGCGCAGGTCGACGCCAGTATCGACCGAGTTGAGGTCGAACGTGATCCTGGCGGCGCCGTCGGCGGCAAGCGAGCCGGCAATATTCCGGATCTTGTTGGTCTCCACGACGGTATTCTTCTTGACCGACTGGTAGGTGAGCACCGAGGCGGCTGGATCAAGCGTCCAGTTTGTCTGCGCAAATGCGGCTGCCGGCGAAACCAGCACTGCCGCTGTCAATGTCGCCATCAAGTAAATCGCCTGCCACGCCGCGCGCCGACGCGCAAACCTTCGCTTGAAAGAGTGAAAATCATCAAACAACTTGTACATGCATGCCTCCTGAGCAAGGAAACAAGATGCAACCTTGCCGTCAGCCCAGAAAACGGCGCGGCTTTACATTAGAACAGTTGAGAAGATTTTGCGAGGCGTCAGTCGAGGCCGGCTTGAAACGTGATGGCTCAAGCCGCGGCGATGGCCAGGGCGTGGCCGCGGGCGTTTTCGCGCAGCGCGTCGAGATGGATCGACTTCAAAAGATTGGCGAGGTCGCTGCCTTGCGCCTTTTCACCGAGTTCGCTGAGCATCAGCCAGGTGACCTCCTGAGGGCCGGCAATACGCTTGCCGTTGGCCACTTCGCGCCAGATCTTGAGAGCACGCAGGATGACGCCATGGACGGCTGCCGACAGCCCGGCCTTGCGGAACAACGACGACAGGGCGACATCCTGGCCGGCGGCAAGCAGCGCCCTCACCCGCGCCTCGCCTTGCGCCGTGAGCGCGACCAGCGCTGATCCGAAGAAATCGATCTTGCCGTGGGCGACAGTGCGCACCAGGAAACTGGCGGTGAGATCGCCGCGGATGCGCAGATGCTCGATCAGCGCGGCGAACTCGCCGGACGACGTGTTGTCGATGAGCGTCAGCGAGGCCTTGACGCATGCTTCCCTGGTGATGCGCTCGGCGCGCGCGGCGCCCATCATGGCCACCACCAGCGGCGAGGCCTTCAACGCATCGCCGAGCTTCACCAGAAGCATGTGCCGGCAATCGGACGGCAGACGCCCGTCGCCGAGCAGGCTTTCGCGCAGCGGCGCAATGTCGCCATGGCGCTCGGCCATGCGGCGGAAACTCAGCGATGCGATGTCGGCGGAAGGATTGTCGAGCAGCGCCAGACAGGCATCGGCATCGGCGACTTCAGCGATCGCCGCCGAAAGCGCCATCGAAACCCCGGGCCGGGCGGCGATAAGGCGCTGGGTCGACGCAGCGCCGGATGCTACGCGATCGATCAGGTCGGCATCGTTGAGCAGCGGCGAACGCGCCAGGATGAGGGCGGCAACCTCGGGCTGGTCGGCGGCGAGCGCGCTGACTATCTGCATCGGCGCATGGCGGCTCATCGACAGCGCATCGGCCAGTGCGAGGCGCACCTTCGCCGAGGGGTCCTCAAGCAGCAGCGTGAGCGCCGCCTCGGCGGCGCAGCGGTCCTCGAACGGCAATTCGGCATCGATGTACGCGCGGGCCAGGGCCCCCGCAGCCGCCGCGCGCTCCGAAACACGCGCCGTCTCCATCCATTTCAGGAAATGACCCACGACCATCCCGATTCCCCCCCCAAGCAGACCCACTTTGGACCTTAGGCAGAATTGGTTTACGAACGGTTCACCATGTTCGTTAACCGGCGCGACAGGCCGTCGCCGCAAAAACCGGTTTCCACTTTTCGGAGCGATGCTCTATCAAAACTGCCGACAACGGAGAAAGAAGCCATGGCCGGACTGTTCCTTGAAGAATTCGAGATCGGCCAGGTGATCAGGCATCCGATCACGCGAACCATTACCGAGAGCGACAACGTGCTGTTTTCGGTGATGACGATGAATCCGCAGCCGCTGCATATCGACTTTGATTTCGCCTCCAAGACGGAATGGGGCAAGCCGCTGGTCAATTCGCTGTTCACGCTCGGCCTGATGATCGGCATCTCGGTACACGACACCACGCTCGGCACCACGATCGCCAATCTCGGCATGACGGACACGACATTTCCGCACCCGCTCTTCCACGGCGACACGGTCCGCGTGGAGACCGAGGTCAAGACGGTGCGCGAATCGAAATCCAAGGCTGATCGCGGCATCGTCGAGTTCGAGCATCGCGCCTATAACCAGAACGGCGCGCTGGTCGCTCAATGCACGCGCCAGGCGATGATCAGGAAGAAGGCCGCCTGATATGCGTTCGCTGCTGTTCGTTCCCGGCGATTCGGAAAAGAAACTCGAAAAAGGATTTCAGTCCGGCGCCGACGTGGTGATCGTCGACCTGGAAGATTCGGTCGCGCCAGCCAACAAGGCAGCGGCGCGCGCCGTGACTGCCGGATTCATCGCGGCGCGGCGCAAGGAAACGGCGGCAAAGCTCTATATCCGCGTCAACGACCTTTCGACCGGGCTGACCGACGACGATCTTGCCGCGGTGGTCGGCGTGGCACCCGACGGCATCATGCTGCCCAAGGCCAACAGCAGCATGGACGCTACCCACCTCTCGGCAAAGTTGCGCGTCCACGAGGCGCAGCAAGGGCTAACCGACGGCGCCACCAAAATCATCGCCATCATGACGGAAACCGCCATCGGCGCGCTTGCCGCGCCGACCTGGCGGGATGCAAATCCGCGACTGGAGGGGTTGACCTGGGGTGCGGAAGACCTTTCGGCGTCGATCGGCGCACGCGCCACCCGCGACGACCGCGGACGCTACACCGACGTCTTCCGCTTCGCCCGCACGATGACTATCCTTGCCGCTTCCACCTCGGAAGTGGCGGCGATCGACACGGTTTTCGTCAATTTCCGCGACACGGACGGCCTGCGCACCGAATGCGACGAGGCCGAGCGCGACGGCTTCACCGGCAAGATGGCGATCCATCCGGCGCAGGTCCCGATCATCAACGAAGCGTTCACGCCGTCGGCCGAAGCGGTTGCCCGCTCCCAGGCCGTCGTCGAGGCTTTTCGCTCTGCGGGCAACCCGGGTGTCGTGGGCATCGAGGGCAAGATGTACGACCGGCCGCATCTGAGGCTGGCCGAGCGGTTGCTGATGCGTGCCAAGGCAGCCGGTATCTAGTCTTCCCAGCGCGGCCTGCGCATCGCGAACGTCGCATCGATCGTCGAATAATCCATGTAGCCGAGCCGGGAAACGTTGCCGGCCTTGACGGCGTCGAACAGGCCCTCCGGCGTCAGGAATGCCTCGTCGATATGGACGCCCACCACTTCGCCAACAACGACGAAGACGCCGGCATGCCCGCCGTCCAGGCCTTTCGGCTCCAGAATTTCGGTGACCCGGCATTCGAGGGCCGCCGGCGCTTCGGCAACGCGCGGCGGCGCAACCAGGCGGGAGGGCGCCGGTGTCAATCCCGAATAGCCGAACTCACTGACACCGCGCGGCGCGTTGACGGAGCTGCGGTTCATCTTTTCCGCCAATTCGCGGCCGACGAGATTCGCAACGAATTCAGGCCGCTCGCGGGCAAAGCTCACGCTGTCTTTCTCGCCGTCCGAGGAAAACAGCACCAGAAGCGGGTTGTTGCAGATCGCGTTGAAGAAGGAATAGGGCGCGAGATTGACCTCGCCCCTGCCGTTCATCGTCGATATCCAGCCGATCGGGCGCGGCGAAACGATCGCCTTGAATGGATCGTGCGGCAGGCCGTGACCATTTGACGGTTCGTAAAACAATATCTCTCTCCCCTTATCAGCCTTGCCACGGCCCGGAATAATCGGCGTAGAGTTTAGACACATCAGGCCGCGGCCGCTCGAACTTTTCTCCCGAAAATGTACCTATATGGACGAAGCCGACGACGCGCTCCTCGGGCGCCAAGCCGAGTATTCGGCGCCCCTCCCCGGTGTCGGAATACCAGTTGGTGATCCAGTTGGTCGAATAGCCCATAGCGTTGGCTGCGATCACCAGGTTCATCGCCGCGGCCGCACCGGAAAGCAACATTTCCCACTGCGGGATTTTTGGATTCTCGCGCGGCACATGAACCACGCCGATGACCAGCGGAGCTCGCGAAAACCTGGCCTTTTCCTGCGAAACCCTGCCTTCCGGCAGCGGGCCCTCGCGCTTTTCAGCCAACTTGGCCAGTTCTTCACCGATTTTTTCGCGCGCTTGCCCGCGGTAGAGGATGAAACGCCAAGGCTCCAGCCGGCCATGGTCGGGCACACGCGAGGCGATGCGGATCAGCGTTTCGATCTCGGCGTTGGACGGCGCCGGCTCCTTCAATTCCGGGATCGGTGCCGAACTTCTGGTCAGCAAAAAATCGACGATCGGTGAAGTCATGGCAAAATGCTCCTGGTTGTTGGCTGAAGCTTACCCAGGAGAACGGCAGGGCTGCTTGGGCTGCGGCGGCTCGAGGCCAATGAACAGGCCTTGAAATTGCCACCGCCTTGGGCTTCAAGGCAAGTCATGTTCGCTGGCCTGTACAGATTCACACGGCATTGCCTGATCGTTGCGCTCGCCGTCTGGCCAGCAGCGGCTTTGGCGCAGGAAAGTCCCGCCCCGGCCGCGGACCTCAAGCTGCCGCAAATAAACAATTTTGCGCCGGCCAAGGAAGACAAGCCGCTGGCGCTGGGCGACGGCCAGATCACGCTGTCGGCGCAATTGACCGAGGACGGCACCGAAATCACACGCGGGCTGGTCTGGCGGGTTTTCAGGCCGGAAGCCGGCGATGACGGCAAGCTGCCGCTGGTCGCCTCCGCGCAGGGCGGTACCAGCGCCTTCACGCTCGATCCCGGCAGCTACCTCGTCCATGCCTCCTTCGGCCGTGCCGGCGCCACCAAACGGATCACCGTGACCAAGACGGCGCGGCGGGAAAACCTGGTGCTTGACGCGGGCGGCCTGAAACTCGATGCGGTTCTTGCCGGCGGCGTGAAGATCCCTCCCGAAAAATTGCGCTTCTCCATCTATGAAGTGGGCGCCGCGGACGACGACGACCGGGCACTGATCATTCCGGACGTGAAGCCGGGCGCCGTCGTCGGGCTCAACGCCGGCACCTATCACGTCGTTTCGACCTACGGTTCGGTCAACGCGATCATCCGCTCCGACATCCGCGTCGAGGCCGGCAAGCTTACCGAAGCCACGGTGGAACACCGCGCCGCCGAACTCACCATGAAGCTGGTGCGCGACCACGGCGGCGAGGCGATCGCCGACACGTCCTGGTCTATCCTCACCAATTCGGGCGATCCGATCCGTGAAACCGTCGGCGCCTTTGCCTCGATGGTGCTGGCCGAGGGCGACTATACGATCGTGGCGAAGAACCGTGACCGAATCTACCAGCGGGATTTTACCGTCGAGGGCGGCCACAACACGGAAGTCGAAGTCTTGGCAACAGAGGCGACCGCGACCGGCGACGACATCATCGACGGCGCCGACTGAGGCCCACTCCAGCGCCAATCCACGAAAATCCAGCGATTTCAGGCGCCCAAGGCGGAGCGGTCGCGCCGCAATCGCTTGCGCATCGAGCGGTGCCGTGCCGGCTGCTCCGGCGCCAGCCCGAACACCCGGTCGTGCAGGAACCTGATAAGATGCCTGCGGTCGCGGAGCGGCTCCATTTCCTGCCAGGGTATCACCGGGCCGATCCTCACGCTGATCGACTTGCCCGAAAGCCGCGCGAATTCGCGGATCAGGAGCGAGATGCGCAAGGTCAGCGACACGTTGCCGACCAGTTTCGCCAGCCTGCCATCCTGTTCGCTTCTGTTCATCTGGCTCGAAACCAGATGAAAAAGGCGGCCGTTCTGGCCTGAAAAATAGACCGGGATCACCAAAGCCCTGGCTTCCTGCACCAGTTTGGCCGGGAACATCTTCCATGGCAGGTCTTCGGCCTTGCCGAATCCCTTCGGCGCCGTCGCCACGCCGCCGGCCGGGAAAATGACCACCGTCACGCCTTCCTTCAGCAACCGCAGCGCCTCATGGCGGATCGCCATGTTGTTCTTCAATGCTTCCTTGGTTTCATCGAAGTCGACCGGCAGTGCATAAGGCTCCATCTCGCGGATTCTCAGCAGATCGCGGTGAATCATGACCCGGAACGGCCGCCCGAGCCGCTCGGCGAGCGACAGGACGGCAATGCCGTCGCCGATGCCGAACGGGTGATTGGCGACGATGACAAGCGGACCGTCAGGCAACTCCCGCGGCGGCCACTCGTCCCGGCAATGGACCGACACATCGATGAGGTCGAGCATGCGGCCGAAAATGCGCTCGCCGGTCGGCACGATTTCGCGGCGCCAGATCTCGTAGAGCCGCGCGTAACGATCGCGGCCGGAAAGTCCTTCGACGGAGCGGATGAACCATCGCTTCAGCCGCGTATGGTTCTCATTGGCATAGGAAAGCTCGGGAAACTGAGTGTTCCGGCGCATATCGATCAGCATCCGCGCTTGGTGAGCCGGTATTGTGACAGGCATATGAAAAGAGGGCTGGACGGCTTGCGCATCCAGCCCCCTTTTTGTCCGTTCAGGCTGCGTTGGCCAGGCGTTGGCGCCGCAGATCGGGCGGCAGTGCCTCGTCGACCAGCATACCGATCGCCGCTTCGAGCGTCTGCGATTCCTGGTCGCGCGAACCCAGCCGGCGAATGTTGACGGTGCCTTCCTCGGCCTCGCGCTTGCCGCAGACGAGGATCACCGGAACCTTGGCCAGCGAGTGCTCGCGGACCTTGTAGTTGATCTTCTCGTTGCGCAGATCGGCCTCGACCGAAAGCCCTGCCTGCTTGAGCTTGACGACCACCGAGGCAGCGTATGCGTCGGCGTCCGAGGTGATCGTGGCCACGACGACCTGCAGCGGTGCGAACCACAGCGGCATGTGGCCGGCGTGGCTCTCCATCAGAATGCCGAGAAAGCGCTCCAGCGAGCCGCAGATGGCACGGTGGACCATGACCGGCTGCTTCTTTTCCGAATCGGAACCGATGTAGAAGGCGCCGAACCGTTCCGGCAGGTTGAAGTCCACCTGCGTGGTGCCGCACTGCCATTCGCGGCCGATGGCATCCCTCAGCGTGTATTCGAACTTCGGACCGTAGAAAGTGCCCTCGCCTTCGTTGATGCCGGTCTTGATGCGGTTGTCCGCGCGCGCCATGCGGGCGAGCGCGCTTTTCAGGATGTCCTCGGCATGATCCCACATCGCATCGGTGCCGACGCGCTTCTCCGGGCGCGTGGCGAGCTTCACCACCACCTCGTCGAAGCCGAAATCCTTGTAGACCGACATCATCAGGTCGTTGATCTTGAGGATCTCCGCCTCGAGCTGCTCTTCGGTGCAGAAGATGTGCGCATCGTCCTGCGTGAAGGCGCGCACGCGCATCAGCCCGTGCAGCGCGCCCGACGGTTCGTAGCGATGCACGTTACCGAATTCGGCAAGCCTGATCGGCAGATCTCGGTAGGACTTCAGGCCATGCTTGAAGATCTGGACGTGGCCGGGGCAGTTCATTGGCTTCAGCGCGAACACACGCTGGTCGGCCTCCGGATCTTCCGGATGCGTGAAGGCATGCGCGGATTTCACCGCGAACATGTTCTCCTGATACCAGCCCCAATGGCCCGACGTCTCCCACAGGGACTTGTCGAGCACCTGCGGTGCGTTGACCTCCTGATAGTCGTCGCCGAGCCGGCGGCGCATATAGGCGATCAGGTTCTGGAACATCTTCCAGCCCTTGGCGTGCCAGAAGACGACGCCCGGCCCCTCCTCCTGGAAGTGGAACAGGTCCATTTCCCGGCCAAGCCGGCGATGATCGCGCTTCTCCGCCTCCTCCAGCATGTGGATGTACTGGTCGAGCTGCGCCTGGTCGGCCCAGGCAGTACCGTAGATGCGCGTCAGCATCGGCCTGTTGCTGTCGCCCCGCCAATAGGCGCCGGCCACCTTCATCAGCTTGAAGGCGTTGCCGATCTGGCCGGTCGAGGCCATGTGCGGGCCACGGCAGAGGTCGAACCAGTCGCCCTGCGCATAGATCTTGAGGTCCTGATCTTCCGGGATCGCGTCGATCAGCTCGATCTTGTAGGCCTCACCCTTGTCGCGGAATACTTTTTTAGCGTGGTCGCGATCCCAGACCTGCTTGGTGAACGGCTTGTTGCGGCCGATGATCTCTCGCATCTTCTTCTCGATGACGGGAAAATCCTCCGGCGAGAAGGGCTCGTTGCGGGCGAAGTCGTAATAGAAGCCGTTCTCGATGACCGGGCCGATGGTCACCTGGGTTCCCGGCCACAATTCCTGCACCGCTTCGGCCAGTACGTGGGCCGCGTCATGGCGGATCAATTCGAGCGCGCGCGGATCCTCGCGGGTAACGATCTCGACCTTACCGGATTTTTTCAGCGGATCGGACAGATCGCGCAGCTCGCCATCGATCGCCAGCGCCACAGCCTTCTTGGCGAGCGACTTCGAGATCGATTCGGCCAGTTCGGCGCCGGTCATCGCCGCGTCGTAGTCGCGGACGGAACCATCGGGGAATGTCAGGGAAACGGCAGGCATTTTCTTCTCCTATCCAGTCCCGCAAACGAGCGCGGGTGGTGATTGCCGGATGCGTCCGGCGGCGACGCTTTCTAGTGGCGAAATCGGCAGGCGTAAAGAAATTTGAAAGGCTAATCGCAATCCCCGGCGCGCCCGGCCTTCCTTAACTCTCCACCTGTGGCAAGTTCTCCTGATCGGGGACTTGGTCAACAAACTGTAATGGCGGGCTGCTAGCTCTCGGCTGGCTCCAGTTTTCGCCTCACCTCAACGTTTGTGAAAGGTCCGATGGCCATGTCCTTTTCCTTCAACAACTGGTTTCCGAATCTCGTCTTCGGCACCTTTCGCCCAGACACCATCAACGGCACCGACCGGCGCGATGTAATCATCACCTTCGGCGGCAACGACACGATTGCGGCCGGAAGCGGCGACGACATCGTCGATGCGGGTACGGGCGATGATGCCGTCGAGGGTGGTGAAGGCGACGATATTGTCAATGGCGGGCGCGGCTTCGACACGGCCATCTATGCCGGTTCGATCGAGGATTTCGACATAACGCCGCCCGGCCGCTGGAGCAGCGTCGTCACTGTGCATGACCTGTCAAACGGCGACACCGATCGGCTCACCGGGATCGAAGCGCTCTATTTCGGTGCCGACGACTACACGCTCTATCTCGACGGCCGCAACAATGCAGTGCTTGCCCGTGACGACATCTTCTCTACCGACGAGAACACCGCGCTTGTGCTGGCTGCGGCCGACCTGACCGCAAACGACAGCGAGTTCGACGGTGACGCGCTGACCCTCTCCGGAGTGTCGGCGACCAGCGCGTCGGGTGCGGTCGTGACGCTGGAGAACGGTACCATTCGCTACGAACAGGGGAACCTTTTCGACAGCCTGCGGGCTGGCGAAAGCGTGACCGACACCTTCACCTACACCGTCAGCGACGGCCGCGGCGGAACCGATACCGCTACGGTCACCGTGACCATCAACGGCGTCAATGACGATCCGGAAATCGTTTCGGCCGCAGCGGTCTCGGTGGAAGAAAACTCCGACGAGCCCATGCTGACAGTCGATGCCGAAGACGTCGACAGCGATAATGTCACGTTCTCCATCATCGGCGGCGCGGATGCATCGTTTTTCACGATCGACCCGGCGACCGGCGCGTTGCGGTTCATCAATTCACCCGACTTCGAAAATCCAGCCGATTCTGGTGGCGACAACGTCTACGACGTGACGGTCGCGGCGCTCGACGAGCATGGCGGCGAGACGACACAGGACATCGCCGTCACGATCACCGATGTCGACGAGACACCACCCTCCGCGCCGCGCATCAACGAAGTGCACTATGACAATGCCGGCATCGACCAGAATGAGTTCGTGGAAATCCGCGTCGCCAAGGGCACAGACGTCAGCGGCATGCAGATCGATCTCTACAATGGCGCGAGCGGACAGTTCTACAGCCTTACGCCCGTCAGCATATTGCCCAAGACCAGTGACGACGACTTCGATTATTATGTCTGGTCGCGACGGACCGACGGTATCCAGAACGGCAGCCCGGACGGTATCGCTCTCTCCAACAACGGGACTGTCATCGAGTTCCTGAGCTACGAAGGAACGTTGACCGCCACTGATGGTCCGGCGGCGGGCCAGACTTCGGTCGATATCGGTGTATCGGAAACCTCCTCCACCGCACTTGGTCAGTCCCTGCAGCGTACCGGCGACGGGCCAACGGACTGGGAAGGCCCCAGGGAGTCCACCCCTGGCGCGGCCAATGGTGGCGATACCAACCCGACCGATCCGACCGAACTGTTGATTTCCGAGATCCAGGGTACCGGCTCGGCAAGCTTTTACGAAGGCACCTACGTTCTCGTTTCGGCGGTCGTGACCTACACGGTGGGCAACGGCTTCTTCCTGCAGGAAGAGGCGACCGACGCGGACGGCAATGTCCTGACTTCGGAAGGTATCTTCGTATTCACCGGCGGCACTCCATCCGTTTCGGCTGGCGATCTGGTCGACGTCGCGGGAACGGTCGATGAGTTCTTCGGCCTGACCCAGATTACCGACCTCGTTTCGATCAACACGATTACCTCGGGTCACGCCCTGCCCGACCTGACCGACGTCACGCTGCCACTCGCCACCGCGGATGTACTGGAGCGCTTTGAGGGAATGCGAATCTCGCTAACCGGCAGCACGGCGAACCCGATCACCGTTGTCGAGAACTTCAATCTCGACCGTTACGGCGAAATCACGGTCAGCGCGGGCGACCAGTATCAGCCGACGCAACTCTACGATCCGGACACCGATGCGGCCGAGATTGCCGCGTTGACACAGGCAAATGCACTGAACCGGCTGATCATCGACGATGGCGTTTCGAGCCAGAACCCGGATTCGTTCCGTTATGTCCCCGCGTCGGTGGGCGACAACGGCAACGGCTATCTCGATTCCGGCGACATATTCTCCTCCAGCGGCCCGACGCTGCGGCTGGGCGCGGACATGAGTGCGCCCATCAAGGGCGTGCTGAGCTACGGCTTCGACGCCTACCGCATGCATGTCGACGGCGTGCTGCCGGTCGATCAGGCAACGAACACAAGGCCGGCGGAAACACCGGCCGACGTCGGCGGCGACCTGAAGGTCGCGAGCTTCAACCTGCTCAACTTGTTCACGACCTTGCGCGACGGCTCCGGTGCCGGTTCTGGACCCAACAATCTCGAGCCGCGCGGCGCCGCCACGGCAGCGGACCTGGCGCGGCAACTGGACAAGGCTGTCAGCGCCATATTGGCGATCGACGCCGACGTGCTCGGCCTGCAGGAGCTCGAAAACAACGGCTTCGGCGATACATCGGCGATCAAGACACTGGTCGATGCGCTGAATGCGGAGCTTGGCGCCGAAGTCTACGCCTTCGTTGATCCGACCGGCGGCAGCCCGGACGGCTTTATCGGCACCGACGCGATCACCACCGGCGTCATCTACAAGAAGGACGTGCTTTCGGTGGTTGGCAGCGATTTTCTCGAATACGACACCGGCGGCGGGCAGCAGCTTCACCGCCCGACGATCGCGGTCGCCTTCGAGGAAATCGGCACCGGCGAACGCTTCACGCTTGCGGTCAATCACTTCAAGTCGAAAGGCGACAGCGGCCTGACCGATCCCAACGACCCGAACTACGATCAGGGCGACGGGCAAAGCTACTGGAATGCAGCCCGCGTCGACGCCGCCGAGCAGCTCACGGCTTGGCTCGCGACCGACCCGACCGGCAGCGGCGACACCGACGCGCTGATCATCGGCGACCTCAACTCCTATGCGCAGGAGGATCCGGTCGACGTCATCCGGGATGCCGGCTTCATCGATCTGATCGACCAGTTCATAGGCCAGGACGAAGCCTACAGCTATGTGTTCAGCGGCCAGCGCGGCACCCTGGATCAAGGTTTGGCAACGGCATCGATGGCCGGACAAGTGACCGGCGTGACCGAATGGCATATCAATTCCGACGAACCGGACCTGCTCAGCTATTCGAGCGAGTTCACCGATGCGGCGTTCTACAACAACGATCCGTTCGCGACCTCGGACCACGATCCGTTGATCATCGGGCTCGACCTCGGCGTCATACCGTTTGTCTGACCATATGAGCCAAAAAGCACCCGGCCTCTCGCCGGGTGCACCTAGTCCGTAGAAACGATTTAACTATTTGAGCCAGATTGCGATCGCTGCGAGTTTGACGATGCCGCATCGGTGAGCGCGAGGATTTTGGTGGTCATGCCGCCATTGGAGCAGCCAAATAGCCTGGCTCTGAGTACCCCTTTTGCGCCCTGGCCATGGCGGTGGACCTTGACGATGGTGGCATCTCGAAGCAGGGGGAACCGCTATCTTCGCCGGCTGCTGTCGTCTGCGCTACGGTCGTGATCCGCCACAACCGAGGCAAGCAGACACAAGGAGCAGAGTGGCTGGCGAAAGAAACCGGCGCGGCTGGTCTCGGTCGCTTCTCAATCCAAATCCTCTACAGGTTGCCCTGCCCCGCCCTCGATGCGCTGCGACAGCGACGCCTCCATGAAGTCGTCGAGGTCGCCGTCGAGCACGTCCGACGGGCTGGTCGATTCGACGCCAGTGCGCAGGTCCTTCACCAACTGATACGGCTGCAGCACGTAGGAGCGGATCTGGTGGCCCCAGCCGATGTCCGACTTCGAGGCCTCGGTGGCGTTGGCGGCGGCTTCGCGCTTCTTCAACTCCTCCTCGTACAGACGTGAGCGCAGCATTTCCCAAGCCTTGGCCTTGTTTTTGTGCTGCGAGCGCTCCGCCTGGCACGCTACCGCGATGCCGGTGGCGAGATGGGTGATGCGCACGGC
This sequence comes from Mesorhizobium sp. ZC-5, assembly GCF_025753855.1. Taxonomy (GTDB): domain Bacteria; phylum Pseudomonadota; class Alphaproteobacteria; order Rhizobiales; family Rhizobiaceae; genus Neomesorhizobium. The sequence continues at coordinate 106,415 of NZ_JAOWPT010000005.1, read as the reverse complement.
CGAATCTGTGGTGTTGACGTGCTGGCCGCCCGAACCGGACGAACGGTAGGTGTCGATACGCACGTCCGATTCGGAAACCTCGATCTCGATCGAATCGTCGACCACCGGATAGACCCAGATGCTGGAGAAGGAGGTGTGTCGCCGCGCATTCGAATCGTATGGCGAGATGCGCACCAGGCGATGGACGCCCGACTCCGTCTTCAGCCAGCCATAGGCGTTGTGGCCCTTTATAAGAAGAGTGGCCGATTTGATGCCCGCCTCTTCTCCGTCATGCACTTCGAGCACCTCGACCTTGAAGCGACGCCGCTCGGCCCAGCGCGTGTACATGCGCAGAAGCATGTTCGCCCAGTCCTGGCTCTCGGTGCCGCCGGCACCCGCATGCACTTCGAGATAGGTGTCGTTGGCATCCGCTTCGCCAGAGAGAAGCGTCTCGATCTGCCGCGCCTTGACTTCGCCGGCCATCGAACGGATCGCGGCTTCGGCCTCGGCGATGACGCCCTGGTCGCCTTCTTCCTCGCCAAGCTCGATCAGGCCGACATTGTCTTCCAGAGCCTGAGTCAGTCCCTTGACCGCCTTGATGCCGTCATCGAGGCCCTGGCGCTCGCGCATCAGTTTCTGCGCTTCCTGCGGATCGTTCCAGAGCGAGGAATCCTCGGCGCGCATGTTCAGGTAATCAAGTCGCTTCAGCGCTTGATCCCAGTCAAAGATGCCTCCTCAGCAGGGTGATGCCCTGCTTGATTTCATCGACCAGATTTTCTGTTTCTGCACGCATGGCAGGTTTTTTCTTCCTGAATTGAATGGCGGGATCGTTGGCCGGCGCGGAACATAGGGACGCCGCTCCCGCGTGTAAAGGAAACAGTGGAAAGGCAAACGGGCGGATGCAGCGCACCCGCCCGTTCGATGAATGCGTTGACTTCAGTAGAGGCCGCCGCCGCCCGACTGGATCGCCTTGTTGGCCTGTGGCGAGATGGCTTCACGGCCCTGGCTGGCGACTTCTTCGCCGCCGATGACCCAGTAGCTGTCCGCCGGACCGGTGCCTGGCTTGAAGGCTTCCATGATCACGCCAGCGTCGCCTTCATGCGCCTGCATGCCGGTCTTGCGGTTGATGGCGATGAGCTTCATGCCTTCCGGCACCTTGAAGTTGACGACCGGCGTGTCCTTCAGCGCTTGCGCCATGAATTCCTTGAAGATCGGCGCCGCGAGGCCGCCGCCGGTCGAGCCCTTGCCCAGCGTCTGCGGCTGGTCGTAGCCCATATAGAGGCCGACCACGAGATTGGGCGTATAGCCCATGAACCACGCGTCCTTTTCGTCGTTTGTTGTTCCGGTCTTGCCGGCAATGGGACGGCCGAGTTCCGAAACGGTCACCGCGGTACCCCTGGTCACCACGCCTTCCATCATCGAGGTGATCTGGTAGGCGGTCATCGGGTCGAGCACCTGCTCGGCATTGTCGACGAGTTCCGGCTCCGCCTGATTGGACCAGCTCTGCGCATTGCAATTGTCGCAGGCCCGTTCGTCGTGCTTGAACACCGTCTTGCCGTAACGATCCTGGATACGGTCGATCAGCGACGGGTGGATCTGCTTGCCGCCGTTGGCCATCACTGAATAGGCGGAAACCATGCGCATGACGGTGGTTTCACCCGAGCCCAGCGCCATCGGCAGATAGGGCGCCAGCTTGTCGTAGACGCCAAAGCGCTCGGCATATTCGACGACCAGCGGCATGCCCATGTCGTTGGCAAGGCGCACGGTCATCAGGTTGCGCGACCGCTCGATGCCGGTGCGCAAGGTCGACGGGCCGCCGGGCTTGCCGTCGTAGTTCTTCGGCGACCACACGGTGTTGCCCTGGGTGATGGTGATCGGTCCGTCCATGACCACCGACGCCGGAGTATAGCCATTGTCGAGGGCAGCCGCGTAGACGAATGGCTTGAACGAGGAACCGGGCTGGCGATAGGCCTGCGTGGCGCGGTTGAATTCGGAGTCTGCATAGGAGAAGCCGCCGACCATCGCCAGGACGCGGCCGGTGTGCGGATCCATGGCGACCAGTCCGCCCGAAACCTCCGGCGGCTGACGCAGCATGTAGGCGCTGCCTTCCTTCTTCTCGACGAACACGACATCACCCGGCTTGAGCACGTCGGCGGGCGACTTTGCCTTCACCCGCTGGCCGTTTACCACATGGCGCATGGCCCAGCTCATGTCCTCCTGCGAGACCGTGCCCTGGTCGCGTTCGGCCTTGAGGGCGCCGGATACTTCCCGCTGTGGCTGCAACCCGACCGTCAGGCCTTCCGCCGAACTGTCGAGAACGACAGCCAACTGCCACTCGGGAACGTCGCTGAGCCCCTTGACCTTGCCGAGCGCCTCGCCCCAGTCGCCTGAAATGTCAATGCTTTCCTTCGGACCGCGATAGCCGCGCAGGCGGTCGAACTTGATCAGGCCGTTCTGCAGCGCTTTGCGGGCCATCAGTTGCAGCTTCGGGTCGAGCGTCGTGCGCACCGACAGCCCGCCTTCGTACAGCGCATCTTCGCCGTAGCGCGAAATGAGTTCGCGGCGGACTTCTTCGGTGAAGTACTCACCGGCGAACAGGTAGTTTCCGTTGCGGCGGGGCGAAACGCCGAGCCCCTCGGCCTTTGCCTTCTCGCCTTCCTCGCGGGTCGCATAGCCGTTGTCGACCATCTGGTCGATCACCCAGTTGCGCCGCTCGATCGCCCGGTCGGTGTATTTGAACGGATGATAGTTGGACGGGCCTTTCGGCAGCGCTGCCAGATAGGCCGCCTCCGAAAGCGTCAGTTCGTTGACCGACTTGTCGAAATAGGTAAGTGCCGCGCCGGCGACACCGTAAGCGCCGAGCCCGAAGAAGATCTCGTTCACGTAGAGTTCGAGGATGCGGTCCTTGGAATAGGCCTGCTCGATGCGGAAGGCGAGAATCATCTCGCGGATCTTGCGGTCGTAGGTCTGGTTGGAAGAAAGCAGGAAGTTTTTCGCGACCTGCTGGGTGATTGTCGAGGCGCCGACCGGCCGGCGTCCGGAGCCCATGTTCTGGAAATTGGTCACCACCGCCCGGAACAGGCCGGTTATGTCCACGCCCGGGTGGTTGTAGAAATTCTTGTCCTCGGCCGAGAGGAAGGCCGCCTTGACGCGATCCGGCACCGCCTGGATCGGCAGGTAAAGGCGCCGCTCACGTGCGAACTCGCCCATGAGCGCGCCATCCGAAGCGTGGACGCGTGTCGTCACCGGCGGCTCGTATTTTGCGAGCACCTCGTAATCTGGCAAATCCTTGGTCAGGCTGCTGACATAGATGCCGGCGCCCGCCGCAACAAGCAGCGCCAGCATCACGCCGATGCCGAAGAAATAGCCGATTAGCCGTATCATGCCCGCTCCAGTGCAAAAATCGGGGTTCCCGCCAAAATTGTGGCAGCGGCTGCGCGCCACCGGAAACATTCCGATCTGTAGAGGTCAACTCTTGTCGCGCCGTTGTGGGCAAAATGCGGCAGCATCGAGAAGCCTTCCGATTCAATGCGATTAAATCACGAACTGTGGTGCGCGCGCAACGATTTGTACGACGTGCGGTTGTCCCGCCTACCCGCCCGTACCGGTTCTTTCGGTGGCAAATAATTCGACCGCCGCGGAGATGCGTTCGGCCGCCTTGCCGCGCCAGTCGGGATCGAGAAGCTGCGCTTCGTCCTTTGCGTTGGAAAGATAGCCAAGCTCGACCAGCACTGAAGGGACATCGGGCGCTCTCAGCACCTTGAAGCCGGCCGAACGATGCGGATTGTTGATCAGTTCCACCGCGGTCGACAGTTCGCCAACCAGCGAACGAGCGAACCGCATCGAGAATGTGTGCGTCTCGCGGCGGATGAGGTCGACCAGGATGTCGGCCACCTCGTGATTCTCTTCCTCGATCTCGATGCCGGCCAGTTCATCGGAAAGGTTCTCGCGCACCGCGAGCGCCGCGGCTTCGGCGTCGGAGGCCTTGTCGGAAACCGTGTAGACGGTGGCGCCGCGGATGCCTTTCAGCCGAATCGTATCGGCGTGGATCGAGATGAACAGGTCGGCCTCGTGCTGCCGGGCGATGCGGACGCGCTCGTCCAGGCGCAGGAACTCGTCCTTCTCGCGCGTCAGGAACACGTTGTAAGGGCCTGTTTGCTCGAGCTTTTTCTTCAGCTCCGTGGCAAACGCCAGAGTGACGGATTTCTCGACGGCGCCGTTGACGCCCTCGGCGCCGCCATCGATGCCGCCATGGCCAGGATCGATGACAATAGTGAAGCGTTTGCCCGCGGCGCGCGGCGCCATCTGGCCAAGCCGGTCCGTCTTTTTGGTCGCCTGCGTCGATCCCGTGGTCTGCGTCTGCTCCGCCAGTGCCTCGTCGAACACCCGTTCGGACGATGCAGCGATATCGGCGACCAGCCGATAGCCCTCGGACTTTTCGTTTTCCAGCACTTCGACGCGCTCGACCGCGAATGGGCCTTTCGCCGAAAGGATCAGCCGCGAGCGCCCCTCGCCCACATTGCCGAACCGCACGCCGGCGACCAGGCCGCGCGCCTTCAACTCGCGCGCGTCGACGGAAAAGTTGGTTTCCGGCAGGTCTATCACCAGCCGGTGTGGTCCGCGCAGCAGGAACCAGCGCGGATCGGGCTCGCGGTCAAACTGCATGACGATGCGCATGTGGGTAGCGTCGCCCGCCATCTTGTAGGCTTTGGCCTCGAGCGGCGCCGCACTTGCCCGCAACGGCAGGGAGACAAAGAGCGCGAGAAGGAAACCGCACAGGACGGCATGGAACCAGATGCCGGAAAAACTGGCCTTGTCGGTCAAATCAGCCCATCCATTACGCGTTTCCATACACTCGAACCGCCCCTTTCGCTCGACTCATGCCAGCATACGACAGAACGGCCACGGCGGCGATTAACAACTCGTAGCTTCTTATGGTTAACCAACCCTTTCGTGCCCATATGACGTGAGGGAACGCGTGTTTTGCCGGCATCGAAAACAGGGTTGCCATAAAGGCCTGCAAATCATAAAAGCGACATTGGATCACCGCAATGCTCGGAACCGGTCCGCACCGCCGTACCTCTTTCATGTCTGGCGACGAAAACTCGGTTCCAATCGCAGGTTGCGATCGGCACGGGTGTTTCCGAAGGATTTCTTCAAGGCGTTTCCCGTGAGTTGGAAACCCTTAGGTGAGGAAAAACGGCCGGGACGGCACTCCCGCGCCGGCTCTGTAAGAGCAAAATAGCTGGTCCGGATGTCCGGGCCTTGGTTGTAATGGTTCTGCAAGGTTACGCGATGGCTTCAAGCGCGATCATGGACAAGACCGGATATTCCCGCGCCATTGTGGCGGCGGGCGGTCTGTCGATCGCGCCACGGCAGCGGCCGGCGAACCCTCAATTGTCCGGCACGCATTTCCAGACAGGTGCAAGGCGGGGCGTATCAGCCCGCTTGCCCTTGTTGGCGGCTGCCGTGGAGATAAGAAATAATGCCCAACAAAATGCTTATAGACGCCTCCCACCCGGAGGAAACACGGGTTGTCGTCGTTCGCGGTAACCGTATCGAAGAATTCGATTTTGAATCACAGGACAAGAAGCAGCTTAAAGGAAACATCTATCTCGCCCGCGTAACCCGCGTCGAACCGTCCCTTCAGGCCGCCTTTGTCGAATATGGCGGGAACCGTCACGGTTTCCTTGCCTTCAGCGAAATCCATCCCGACTACTACCAGATTCCGGTCGCCGACCGTCAGGCGCTGCTGCGTGCCGAAGCCGAAGAGGCGGAAGCCGAAGACGACGAGGACAGTGACGGCGAAGAGCGGCAGGACCGCAACCGCAGCAGCAACAACCGGCGGCGGCGGCGCGGTGGCAAGAACCGCGGCCGCGACGAGCACCGCGCCAACGATGCCAATGGCGATAACGCCGGCGACGAGGCGGAAGAGACAGCCGGACAGGAAACCGAAGCTGCAGCCAGCGACGATGTCGAGGCGAGCGGCAGCGAAGACGCGGTCGGGACGAGCCAGGCAACGGCATCCGACGAATCGGAGGCTGCACAGGCTGAAACACCTCAGCAGGAAGCGTCTCCGGAGGCCGAAGCCAGTGAAGAATCGGACGATCAGTCCGGCAGCGACGAAAACGAGGGGCGTGGCCCGACGTCGATGGCTGCGGCGATCGATGCCGACGTCATCTCCGAGCCTGTGCCCGACAGCAAGACCGACGCCGAAGCCTCAGAGAGCGAGGCTCGCGGTGTCATCGAGGAAGTCCATGGCTCGCACGGCGACGACCACGAGGTCGAGTCGGTCGGCGCCGAGGACGCGCTTGAAGAAGTGCGCAACCGCCGCAAGCCGGCGCGACGCAACTACAAGATCCAGGAAGTTATCAAACGCCGGCAGATCCTGCTGGTCCAGGTCGTCAAGGAAGAGCGCGGCAACAAGGGCGCCGCGCTGACCACCTACCTGTCGCTCGCCGGCCGTTATTCGGTGCTGATGCCGAACACGGCGCGTGGCGGCGGCATTTCCCGCAAGATCACCAACGCCCAGGACCGCAAACGGCTCAAGGAGGTCGTCCAGGATCTCGCTGTGCCTCAGGGCATGGGCGTCATCCTGCGCACCGCCGGCGAAAGCCGCACCAAGGCCGAGATCAAGCGCGACTACGAGTACCTGATGCGGATGTGGGAAACCGTTCGCAACACGACGCTGCAGTCCACGGCCCCTTCCCTCGTCTACGAGGAAGGCAGCCTGATCAAGCGTTCGGTCCGCGATCTCTACAACAAGGACATCGACGAGGTGCTTGTCGCCGGCGATGAAGGCTATCGCGAAGCGAAGGACTTCATGCGCATGCTGATGCCGAGCCACGCCAAGGTGGTTCAGCCCTACCGCGACACCACGCCGATCTTTGCCCGCAACGGCATCGAGGCACAGCTCGACCGCATGCTGCAGCCGCAGGTGACGCTGAAGAGCGGGGGCTACATCATCATCAACCAGACCGAAGCGCTGGTGTCGATCGACGTCAACTCCGGCCGCTCCACCAAGGAGCATTCGATCGAGGACACCGCGCTGCAGACCAACCTGGAGGCGGCCGAGGAAGTCGCCCGCCAGCTCAGGCTCCGCGACCTTGCCGGCCTGATCGTCATCGACTTCATCGACATGGAGGAGAACCGCAACAACCGCTCCGTCGAGAAGCGGCTGAAGGATCACCTCAAGAACGACCGCGCCCGCATTCAGGTCGGCCGCATCTCGCATTTCGGCCTCTTGGAGATGTCGCGCCAGCGCATCCGCGCCAGCGTGCTCGAATCGACCATGAAGCCCTGTCCGCATTGCGGCGGCACCGGCCATGTGCGGTCGGATTCGTCGGTGGCGCTGCTCGTGGTGCGAGCGATCGAGGAATTCCTGCTGAAGGATTCGCGCAGCCACATCACCGTGCGCACGCCGGCCGCCACCGCGATGTACGTGCTCAACCACAAGCGCGCCAAGCTGGTCGAACTGGAGACGCGCTTTGCGGTGACCATAACGCTTGAGCCCGACGAGACTGTCGGTTCGCAGCACTATGCGATCTTCCGTGGCGCACTCGCCGAAAAGCCGGCCGGCTGGACCGAGGCCTTGCTGGCGCCCGCAACTCCCGAAATCGAGCCGGACGAAACAGACGAGATCGAAGTGGTCGAGGAGGAGGACGAAGCAATCGTCGAGGCTGTCGAGCGCCCCGCCCGCCCCGAACATCGCGGCGAAGAAGGCGACCGGGGTCATGATCACAAGCGCAAGCGGCGCCGGCGGCGGCGTGGCGGGCGTGATCGCGACCGGGAACGCGAACACGCAGCGCCGAATGAAGGTGCCTCGGTAGCAACCGCGGCACCCGGCAACGATGAAGCAGAGAACACCGCCATTGAAGCCGGTTCTGCCGAAACCCTCGAGGCGCAGGATTCCGGCGAGGATGCGGCCGGCGACCACAAGAAGCGCCGGCGCGGCAAGCGCGGCGGCAAGCGCAACCGCAAAGACGAGGCGGCGGGTGAAGAAGCGGGGGAAATCTCCGCCGATTCGGAGGTTGAAACCGTAGAGGCCATCGTGATCGAAGCCGAGCCGGCGCCGACCGCCGAAGAGACGCCCGTCGAAAAGCCGAAGAAGCCGCGCCGCACCGCCAAATCGAAAAAGGCCGAAGCGGAAGCTGCTGCTGCAGCGGCGGTGGCTGAGGTTGTGTCGGCCGAGTCGGCGGCTGAACCGATTGCGATCGAACCGGAACCTGCCCCAGCCGCTGCCGAGCCGGTCGCGGAAGAAGCAAAGCCCCGCCAGCGTGCCACAAGGCGAAAGGCCGAGCCGAAGCCAAGCGACGCGCCGCCGGTGCCGGTCGTCTCGTCGACCGCCGCCAGCGACGAGGAAGCCAAGCCCAAAAAGGCTGGTTGGTGGCAACGCAAGAGCTTTTTCTAGAACCTGGCTCTTGAAACGAACAGAAATCCCGCGCTTTCAAACAGATAGCACGGGATTTTCATTTTTTTGACCGCACCTCGAACGCGGACAGTTATGGCGCGAAGATCGACCAGTTCATCGCCTTCGCCAGTTTCTCCAGCGCGATCGAGCCGAGCTTCGAGTTACCGTTGGCATTGAGCCCGGGCGACCACACGGCCATAGACGCGACACCCGGCACGATGCCCATTATGCCGCCGCCGACGCCGCTCTTGCCGGGAATGCCGACGCGGAAGGCGAAATCGCCGGAGCCGTCATAGTGGCCGCAGGTCAGCATCAGCGCGGCGATGCGGCGAGCCCGCTCCGCCGAAACGACGGAATGCCCGGTTTCCGGATGCCGGCCCGCATTGGCTAGAAACCGTCCCGCCATGGCGAGCTGGCGGCAGCTCATGGCGATGGCGCAGTGGTGGAAATAGACGCCGAGCGCCAGTTCCGGCGCGTGCACAAGATTTCCGAACGAGCGCATGTAGTTGGCCAGGGCGAAATTGCGGAAGCCTGTCGCGCGCTCGGAGGCCGCGACCGCATGGTCGATGGCGATCGTGTCGTCGTCGGCGAGAAAACGGATGAAGCGCACGATTTCGCCGATCGTCTCGCGCGGCTGATGGCCGGCAAGCATGATGTCGGAGATGACGATCGCGCCGGCATTGATGAACGGATTGCGCGGGATGCCGTTTTCGTGCTCGAGCTGCACGATCGAGTTGAACGGATTGCCCGACGGCTCGCGTCCGACCCGCTTCCACAGCGCGTCGCCCACCTCGCCCAGCGCCAGCGTCAGCGTGAAAACCTTGGAAATGCTCTGGATCGAGAAGACGTCGTCGGCATCGCCGGCCGTCAGCACCCGCCCGTCATTGGTGGCGACCGCGATGCCGAACTTCCGCGGATCGACCTTGCCGAGCTGCGGAATGTAGGTGGCAACGTCGCCACGATCGGTCCGCGCCGCCATCTCGGCGGCGACGTCCGCCAGCGCCTGTTCAAGTTCCGGCATGCCGCCCCTCTATTTCAGCCAGTTTTCGATACGCGCCATGGCTTCGACCATCTCGTCATGGCTACCGGCATAGGAAAAGCGCATCGTCCGGTGCCCGGCAAGCGGATCGAAGTCGCGGCCGGGCGTTGCCGCGACATAGGCCTCGGCCAGCATCTTTTGCGCGAACACCATGCTGTCGTTGGTGTGGCGGGTAACGTCGCAGAAGGCGTAGAAGGCGCCATCCATAGGTGCGGCCAGCGGGAAACCGAGTTCGGGCAGCCGCTTCATCAGCAATTCGCGGTTCCAGGCATAGCGCGCCTTCACCGCGTCGAGTTCCTGCGTCGCCTTGAACGCTTCGGTCGCGGCGATCTGCGACAACTCGGGCGGCGAGATATAGAGGCTCTGCGCGATGCGCTCGACCTGCCGCACCAGCGGCTCGGGCAGCACCATCCAGCCGATGCGCCAGCCGGTCATGCAGTAATATTTCGAAAATGAGTTGATGACGGTGACGCCGCTGCCGTAGGCAAGCGCCGTGGCGTCCGGCGCGGCATAAGCCAGCCGGTGATAGATCTCGTCGGAAATGACGCCGATACCGAGCTTTTCGGCGGTTTCGACGAGCAGCTTCAGCTCCGCGGCCGGGATCACCGCTCCGGTCGGGTTGGCCGGGCTGGCGAACAGCACGCCCTTCAGCGGCTTGACGCGGTGTGCGGCCTCGATGTGTCCGGCATGCAGATAAGCATCGCCGCCGAGTTCGATCTCGACCACCTCGATGCCGAGCGCCGCCATGATGTTGCGGTAGGCGGGATAGCCGGGTGCCGCGATCGCAACGCGGTCGCCCGGATCGAACATCGCTAGGAAGGCAAGGTTGAACGCCGCCGAGGAGCCGGTGGTGACAGCAATGCGGCTCGGCGCGATGTCCAGCCCGTAGTGATCCGCATAATGCGCGGCGATCGCGATGCGCAGCGCCGCCAGGCCGAGCGCGTCGGTATAACCAATCCGACCGCTCTCCAGTGCTTTCGCGGCGGCTTCGAGCACACGCGCGGGCGCCGGATCCGATGGCTGGCCGACCGCCATCGAGATGACCGGCACGCCTTGCGCCTTCAGCCGGTTTGCCTCGGCAAGGATATCCATGGCATGGAACGGCTCGACGTCGCCACGGCGCGAAAGCGAAACAACCATGCGTAAACCTTTTCTGCCCTGGTTTGCCCGATCCGCCGGAATATTGCGGCGGCTGGCGCGCTTGGCGCATGCAACGCCGCACAAATGCCCGAATGATGTGGGGATCACAAGTTCATGATCCCTCGCATGCAGTCTTTTCATCGCCGTCCTGCTCATCTACCAGTGATTGCCGCCATGCCGACCAGATCGATCCTGTCCGCCACGTTCGCGATCGCGCTGAAAACCGCGACCGCCTTTGCCGTGGCACTGCCGCTGCTGACGGCTACGCCGACGGTCGCAACGGCGCAAAAAGGCGTGTCTATCGTACGCGACGCCGAGATCGAGGCGCTGGTGCGCGACTATGCGCGGCCCATCCTCGGCGCTGCCGGACTGTCGAAGTCCAACATCGAGATCATCCTGGTCAACGACCGTCGCTTCAACGCGTTCGTCGCCGGTCGCCGCATCTTCATCAACACCGGCGCGCTGTTGATGGCCGAGACCCCCAACGAGATCATCGGCGTCCTGGCGCATGAGGCGGGCCACATCGCCGGCGGCCACCAGGAGCGGCTGCGCGAACAGCTCGAACGGGCGCAGACCATGGCCATCGTCGCCGGCCTGCTCGGTGTCGGCGCGGTCGTGGCAGGTGCAGCGTCGAATTCAGGCGAACTGGCGCAGGCGGGTGCAGGCGTCGCCGCAGGCGGCGGCGAGTTTGCCCGCCGTGGTTTGCTTGGCTACCAGCGCACGGAAGAGGTCACGGCCGACCGGTCCGCCATCACCTATCTCAATGCCACGGGCCAGTCGGCCAAGGGCATGTTGAAGACTTTCCAGCGTTTCCAGTCGGCACTGTCGCTGTCGGGCGCCAGGGTCGATCCTTATCAAGTCAGCCATCCTGCGCCGCGCGACCGCATTGCTAACCTGCAGACGCTGGCCGAATCGAGCCCTTATTACAACGAGAAAGATTCGCCGACGCTGCAGCAACGGCACGACCTCATGCGGGCCAAGATCGCCGTCTTCACACAAGGCCAGGCGGCGGCTTCGCGGCTGTTCCGCGGCGAACGCGGCGGCCTTGCGGCGACTTACGCCGAAGCGCTTTCGGCCTATCTTTTCGGCAACCCGCGCACAGCCATCACCAAGGCCGACGCGCTGATCAAGGCGCAGCCGAAGAACCCGTATTTCCAGGAACTGCGCGCCGATTCGCTGATGAAGGCCAACCGCCCGGCGGAGGCCGCCGAGGCTTATGCCCGGGCGATGAAGCTCGACCCGGTGAAGTCGGGAACCTTGCAGGTCGGCTACGGCCAGGCGTTGCTGGCGACCGGCAAGCCCGATCTCGTGCGCAAGGCGGTCGGCGAGTTGCAGAAGGGTCTCGACCGCGATCGCCAGAATGTCGCCGGATACCAGTATCTCGCTCAGGCCTACGGCCAGCTTGGCGACGAGGCGTCAGCGGAACTTGCCCTGGCGGAAGGCCATTATTACAGTGGCAACTATCAGGATGCTAAGATCTTCGCTGCGCGGTCGCAGATGAAATTCAAGCGCGGCAGCCCCGGCTGGGTTCGGGCCCAGGACATCATAAACTACCGGCAGACCGGCAAGAAAAAGAAGTGAACCTTTTGGTCGCGTATTGCGACCAACCGGCAAAGGCCTGGAGATCGGAACGATGAAAAAGACAACCTTGCTGGGCAGCGCCGCTGTTGCGATCACCCTTGGCGTCATGGCTTTCAGCCTCATCGGCGGCGGTGAGACGCCCGCTGTGGCGCAGGAAACGCCGCAGACCGCGGCGCCCGCCGCTACCCTCGACCGCAAGCAGGTCGAAACCATTGTCCGGGAGTACCTGCTCGCCAATCCCGAACTGCTGCTCGAGGTCCAGCAGGCGCTCGACGTCAAGCAGAAGGAGGAACAGCGCGTCGCCGCCCTTGCCGTCATCGATGACGCCAGGGACGATATCTTCAATTCGGAATTTGACGGCGTCGTCGGCAATCCGAAGGGCGACGTCACCATTGTCGAGTTCTATGATTACAATTGCGGCTACTGCAAACGCGCCATCGAGGACATGCGGGCGCTCACCGAGGCCGACCCGAACTTGCGGTTCGTCCTGAAGGAATTCCCGATTCTGGGACCGGATTCGCAAAAAGCCCACGTCGTTTCCATGGCCTTCCGCAAACTGATGCCGGAAAAATACGCCGAATTCCACGATCAGCTACTCGGCGGTCCAGGCCGGGCGGGCGAAGCCAGCGCCGTCAAGCTCGCGGTGTCGCTCGGCGCCGACGAGGCGAAGCTGCGCGAGGAAATGAAGGACCCCGCGATCATCGATGCTTTCGGCAAGACCTACGACCTCGCCAACAAGCTCGCCATCACCGGCACGCCCTCCTACGTGGTCGGCAACGAAGTGGTGTTCGGGGCACTCGGACAGGAAGTGCTCGCCGAAAAGATCAAGGCGGTGCGGACTTGCGGGGAAGCAACTTGCTGATTTCCGGTTTCGCCGCCTGATTCACGGGCTGTGGACAGCACAAGAAGCCGCGTGCGCTCTTTCCGCGGCGGATTATGCCGATTATAGAAGTTCCGTCGCGCCGGGATCATCTCGGCGTCGAAAGGTTCCATATTGAAAACTGTCTTCATCCTCAACGGTCCCAACCTCAACGCACTCGGCAAGCGCGAGCCCGGCATCTATGGCGGCAAGACGCTTGCCGGGGTCGAAGAGGAGTGCAAGACGGCCGCTGCGGAACTCGGGCTTGCGGTCGATTTCCGCCAGTCGAACCACGAAGGCGCGCTTGTCGACTGGATCCAGGAAGCCGGCGACAAGGCGGCGGGTGTTGTCCTCAATGCCGGCGCCTACACCCACACCTCGATCGCCATCCATGATGCGATCCGGGCGATCCAGCCGGTTCCCGTCGTCGAGGTACATCTTTCCAACATTCACGCGCGCGAAGCTTTTCGCCATGTATCCATGGTCGCTCCGGTTGCCGTCGGGATGATCTGCGGCTTCGGCCCGCTTGGATACATCCTGGCGCTGCGGGCGCTGGCCGCCCGGCTTTGACCGGGCACCAAGAAAAACACAAGGGACCGCCTCGTATGTCGATAAAGAAAACCGGTGTTGACCAGCAGCTGATCCGCGATCTGGCGGGCATCCTGAACGATACCAACCTCACCGAGATCGAGGTCGAGCAGGGCGATCTCAGGGTGCGTGTGTCGCGGCAGTCGGCAGCCGTTCAGGCTTTCGCCGCGGCCCCGGCAGCGCCTGTCTTCCCGGGCCAGTCCAGTGCCGCCGCGCAAGCCGCGGCGCCCGCCGCGGCACCTTCCGATCCGTCAAAGAATGCCGTGCCGTCGCCAATGGTCGGCACCGCCTATGCTTCCCCATCGCCCGACGCCAAGCCGTTCATCGAAGTCGGCCAGCAGGTGCGCGAGGGCCAGACCTTGCTGATCATCGAAGCCATGAAGACGATGAACCAGATCCCCTCGCCGCGCGCCGGCACCGTCACCGCCATCCTGTTCGAGGATGGCCAGCCCGTCGAATATGGCGAGCCGCTGGTCGTCATCGAGTAGATAGGGATCGGGCGCCGGAAAATGTTCCAGAAAATCCTGATCGCCAATCGCGGCGAAATCGCCCTTCGGGTGCTGCGCGCCGCCAAGGAGCTCGGTATCCAGACGGTCGTCGTCCATTCGACCGCCGACGCCGACGCCATGCATGTCAGGCTCGCCGACGAAAGCGTCTGCATCGGCCCGCCGCCGTCGCGCGACAGCTATCTGAACATCCACCAGATCGTTGCGGCCTGCGAGATCACCGGCGCCGATGCCGTCCACCCGGGCTATGGCTTCCTGTCGGAGAACGCGAAGTTCGCCGACATCCTGGCCGCCCACAACATCACCTTCATCGGCCCCTCCGGCGACCATATCCGCATCATGGGCGACAAGATCGAGGCCAAGCGCACCGCCAAGCGCCTGGGCATTCCGGTCGTGCCGGGCTCCGACGGTGCCGTCACCGAGGAGCGCGAAGCCAAGCGCATCGCCGCCGAAATCGGCTATCCCGTCATCATCAAGGCGTCGGCCGGCGGCGGCGGCCGCGGCATGAAGGTCGCGCGCAGCGAGGAAGACCTCGAGATCGCCCTGGCAACCGCCCGCTCCGAGGCTGGTGCGGCCTTCGGCGACGACGCCGTCTACATCGAGAAATACCTGGAAAAGCCCCGCCATATCGAGGTGCAGATCGTCGGCGACGGCGCCGGCAAGGCGATCCATCTCGGCGAGCGCGACTGCTCCCTGCAGCGCCGCCACCAGAAGGTCTGGGAAGAGGCGAACTCACCTGCCCTCAACGCCGAGGAGCGCGACAGGATCGGCACAACCTGCTCCAAGGCGATCGCCGACCTCGGCTATTCCGGCGCCGGCACCATCGAGTTCCTGTACGAGAACGGCGAGTTCTATTTCATCGAGATGAACACCCGCCTGCAGGTCGAGCATCCGGTCACCGAAGCGATCACCGGCATCGATCTCGTCCACGAACAGATCCGTGTCGCCTCCGGAGGCGGCCTGTCGGTAACGCAGGACCAGATTCGGTTCCAGGGTCACGCCATCGAATGCCGCATCAACGCCGAGGACCCGCGCACCTTCGCGCCATCGCCAGGTACCATCACCCATTTCCACACGCCGGGTGGCCTCGGCATCCGCGTCGATAGCGGCGTCTATTCCGGCTACAAGATCCCGCCCTATTACGACAGCCTGATCGGCAAACTGATCGTGCATGGCCGCAACCGGGTGGAATGCATGATGCGCTTGCGCCGCGCACTCGACGAATTCGTCGTCGACGGCATCAAGACGACGCTACCGCTGTTCCGCGACCTCGTCGGCAATGCCGACATCGCCAATGGCGACTATGACATCCATTGGCTGGAAAAGTATCTGGCGGAGGCCGAGTAGCGCGGTATCTGTGGTTCGATGACCCGTCCTTACGCTCCCGGTTATCGCATCCCGCCAGATCTTTTGCTGAAGGCCTACGCATCCGGCGTGTTTCCGATGGCCGAAAGCGCCGACGATCCGGAAGTCTTCTGGGTGCGGCCCGAAAACCGCGGCGTCATTCCGCTCAATGCTCTGCACGTGCCGAAAAGTCTTGCGAAAACCATTCGCCAGGGCCGTTTCGAAATATGCCTCGACCATGATTTCGCCGCCGTCATCGACGCCTGCGCCGAAGAACGCGCGGAGCGCGAAAGCACCTGGATCAACGCGCCGATCCGCGAGGCCTATATCGGCCTGCATATGCGCGGCAATTGTCATTCGGTGGAAGCCTGGCGCGACGGAAAACTGGTCGGCGGGCTCTACGGCGTCTCGCTCGGCCGCGCCTTCTTCGGCGAAAGCATGTTTTCGCGCGAACGCGACACCTCGAAGGTCTGCCTGGTCAGGCTGGTGGCTCATCTCAACGAGCGCGGTTTCGTGCTGCTCGACACGCAGTTCACCACCGACCACCTGAAGCGTTTCGGCGCCGTCGATGTGCCGCGCCGCAAATATGAAAAAATGCTCGAGGCGGCGCTGCAGGGCGAAGCCGAATTCTAGCCTCGAACGGCTAGGCCACTGCTTTCAGCGGCGTCTGCGCGTGGAACATCATCTTCCAGCCATCGCCCCGCTTCACGTAACCGGAGCTGACCAGCGCGTTGTAAGGTTCGCCGCCTTCACGGACGGCATGAGCTTCGTAACTGAGAAGCACGATCCCGCCGGACGGCTCGACGATGCCTTTGAGTTCGATTTCCAGGTCTTTCCAGCGATTGGGCTTCCTGGCGGTTTCCGCGAGGTCGGCGTTGCTCATCACACCGACCATTTCCGGAAAAGCGACGAGGCAGTCGCCGTCGGTATGTGCCTTGAAGAATTTCTCTCCGCCGGTCCAGAAGTCCTTCTCGAGCGCGAAAATCTCATCGTGATTGGTTGCCATTGCAACGCTCCTCCACTGCGAGGGTTGGAACCTCGAATGGAACGCAGACAGCCGGAACGCGGTTCCGGAATGTTTCAGTTGGTTTTGGCTGCTTCCGGCGGCGGCACGTCCGACTTCTGCTTGCAGGCCTTCAGCCAGACGTCATAGACGGCGTGCTCCACGGCATTGAGGCCGGGGCTTTCGGCAAACATCCAGCCGGTGAAAATGCGCTGGATCTTGCGGTCGAGAGTGATCTCGTCGACCTCGACGAAGGAATCGGTCTTGGGTTCTTCCTCCTTCGGCCGCGAATAGCACACCCGCGGCGTCACCTGCAGCGCGCCGAACTGCACCGTCTCGTCGATATAGACGTCGAAGGTGATGATGCGGCCGGTGATCTTGTCGATACCGGCGAATTCGGCGATCGGATTCTTGATTCGCTGTACCGGGGCCGGCCCGGCTTCCGCCGGCGGTGCCTCCCCAGCCGGAGGTTCGGCCGGAGGGGCCTCCAACGGCTCCATTTCGATCGGTCCGAGTCCGTCTTCCGCCGGCGCCGTTTCTTCCTGCGCGTGGATCGCCCCGACAGCGGGGAAGGAGAAGGCGGCAATGCATCCCATCAGCAGCGCCGCATTCCTAAATCGCCAGTCAATTTTCATCAAATGTACCGGAAGTTGCACCCGAATCAGGTTTCGCCGAATGGGCAGTGTCACCGCACCATGCACAAAACCCGGTTAAACGCGAATTGTGGCAACAAAGGACCTGCCGTCGCGCCAGCGTCAATTACCCGGCGTCCAGGCGTCGTAATCGCCGGTGACGCGCGGCCGCTGTTCATTGGTTAGCACCGACCCCTTCGGCCGGTAGGCGGCAGGCGTACCGGTGAAATTCGGCTCGTGCGGCTTCTGCCATTCGCGCGGCTTGTAATCTTCCTTGGCCGGTGGCGTGTCGACGCGGTGGTGCATCCAGCCATGCCAGCCGGGCGGAATCATCGAAGCCTCCGAATAGCCGTTGTAAATCACCCAGCGCCGGGTGCGGCCTTCCGAATCCTTGCCGCCCTCGTAGTAGATGTTACCGAATTCGTCATGGCCGACTTCGGTGCCGTAGCGCCATGTGTGAAAACGGGTGCCGAGTGTCTGGCCGTTCCACCAGGTGAAGAACTGGGTCAGGAATTTCATGGTCTTTCCTCGCGACGGCGCGGGTTCCAGCTTACCGCCTTATGGCGTCCGCCGACGCCCGTGGCAAGGGGCTGACTGCCTCGCCGCGGCGATTGGCAGCGGTCGCTGTTCCACATAAGGTCATGCGCATCCGCGCCAGGATATCGCCAATGGAAATGATGCAGGTCTGGGAGTTGCTGAGCTACATCGTGACTGTGGTCGGCCTGCCGCTCGCGATCTTCATTTTCTTCCACGAAAAGCGCAAGCAGCGTGAGACCGAAGAGGAGGAAATCTACCAGCTGCTTTCCGACGGCTATACGGATTTCCTGAAACTCACGCTAGACAATCCCGACCTGAAGCTGCAATCGAGTACCGCCACGCCAAATCTCAGCGAGGATCAACGTGAGCGCATGCTCGCCATGTTCGGTATCCTCGTCGCACTTTTCGAGCGCGCCTATGTGTTCGCTTACAAGGACACGATGACGGTGCGCGAGGCAAGGCGCTGGCGTTCATGGGAGGATTTCATGCGCGAATGGTGCCGGCGTGAGGATTTTCGCCAGAATCTCCCGCAACTGCTGCCTGGTGAAGACCCGGACTTTACCGTTTACATCGGTCGGATCGCCGAGGAAGAAGCGCGTTCAATTGCTAATCCCGGAGCTTCATCTTGAACCCGGCATGGCTCTGCTTGAAGCCCAGCCGCTTGTAGAAACGGTGTGCGTCGCCGCGATCGTTGTTTGAGGTCAGCTTGATGGACATTGCCCCCGCCTCCCGGCCTCGCTCGATCGCATAGCGCATCATCTCGGCGCCGATGCCCAGACCGCGTTTGTCGGCGCGCGTCTGCACCGCGCCGATCGTCAGGTAGGAAGCGCCGCGCGAGGCAAGCGACGTCCCGAGCGTCATCTGGAACGTACCGACCACCACGCCATCCAGTTCCGCGACATATAGTGTGTCGAAAGGATTGGCGGCGATCCTGTCGAATGCCGCCTGATAGGCCGGCAGAGCGTCCGGATTGTTGGTATCGCCGTGGCCGCCGACATCGTCGGCGGCAAAAATCTCGATCAGCGCTTCCAGGTCGGCACGCTGGGCAAGCCTGATCGCGAGGCTGGCGGTATGGTCTTTGGCCACGGACGGTGATTCCTTCAACGTGTTTCAGCACTGCCGTCGTTAGCCGCTTCGGGGAGGATTTTCGAGATGCCTTCCGGCATCGCTGCGGCAATTTGAGCAACATCCCGCGGCTGGCCGCAATTTCGGCCAGAATCTGGGCCCAGTTGAACGTTCCGCTTTTGGAGATTTCCATGATCACCGATTCACTTGTGCGGCAGGGAAGCTGGTTCTTCCGTTGGCGCAGCTACGTTCTTCTGGGTTTCGCGCCGATGATCCTGCTGACGATCAGTCAGCCGGAACCCGTGGAAACATATTTCGGTCCATGGGCTGACGAATTGTACGAAGCGTTCTGTATCGCGATCGCTTTCGCCGGGCTTGGCATTCGCGCGCTTGCCGCCGGCTTCATTCCAGGTGGCACGTCCGGTCGCAACACGCGCCGTCAGATCGCCGAATCGCTCAATACGACCGGCATGTATTCGGTCACCCGCAACCCGCTCTATCTCGGCAACGCCGTGACGATCATGGGGGTGACGATGTTCACCCAAAGTCTTTCTCTGTCGCTCGTCATGTTTTTGTTCCTGATCGTCTATCTGGAGCGGATCATCGCGGCGGAAGAGCGCTTCCTGACCGAAAAGTTCGGCGAAACCTATCTGGCATGGGCGAGGAAGGTTCCGGCATTCTTTCCCCGCCTCTCCAGCTGGAAGCGGCCGGAACTGCCTTTTTCCTTCCGCACCGTGTTGAAGCGAGAGCATTCGAGCATGCTCTCCATTCTCGCGTCGCTTTTCGTGCTGGATCAGGCGCGCGAATACCTCACCGAGGCACAGCCAGGTCTTGATGGCGCTTGGATCGCATTCCTTGCCGCTGGATTCCTGGTCTATGCCGCCCTGGTATGGATGAAGAAACGGACACTATTGCTCCACGTCGATGGCCGCTGACGCGGAAATTCAGACCAGCGGCATCTCGTAGACCAGGGCCGGAATGTCGGAGCCCTCGCCTCCGCAATCGGCCGTGCGGCCCGTCCTGGCGAAGCCCTGCGCGACGTAGAAGGCAATTGCTTTTTCGTTTGCTTCCTCGACCTCCAGCCGCAGCAGTTTCGCTTCCGAGAAACTCTCGATGACCTCGTCGAGCAGCATGCTGCCGATGCCACGCCCCTGAAACGCGGGCAGGACGTAAAGCTGCCTGAGGGTGACCGTACCGCCCGTCTCGTCGGCCTCTGCATAAGCCATGCCGGCGATCCGCTTGCCGTCGTCGGCAGCCAGGAACTCCGAATTGGGCCGCGTCAGCCGCCGGCGCAACGCGGCGATCGAATGCCAGTCGTCGGTAATTTCGGTGACTTTCTCGGCACCGTAGATGCCGTCGTAGGTCGCGTGCCATGTTTCGACAAGCAGCGCGCGGATGGCTTCCAGGTCGCGTTCGCCCGCCGTCCGCACGAACATCGCCTATTCCTCGATGCCGAGCTTGGCCTTCACCAATGCGTTGACGGCCTGCGGGTTGGCCTTGCCGCCGGTCGCCTTCATTACCTGGCCGACGAACCAGCCGGCCATGCTCGGCTTGGCGCGCGCCTGCTCGGCCTTGTCGGGGTTGTCGGCGATCACCTCGTCGACTGCCTTTTCGATGGCGCCGGTGTCGGTGACCTGCTTCATGCCGCGGCTCTCGACCAGTTCGCGCGGGTCGCCGCCCTCGTTCCAGACGATCTCGAACAGATCCTTGGCGATCTTGCCGGAGATCGTGCCTTCCTTGATCAAATCGATGACCGCGCCGACCTGCTCCGGTGAAACCGGAGCGTTTTCAATGTCTTTTCCGGCCTTGTTCAAGGCGCCGAGCAGGTCGTTGATGACCCAGTTGGCGGCCGTCTTGCCGTCACGCCCGCTTGCCACCTTTTCGAAATAGTCGGCGATCGCCTTTTCAGAGACCAGAATCGAGGCGTCATAGGCCGTCAGGCCAAGCGCCTTCACCAGCCGCTCCTTCTTGGCATCCGGCAGTTCCGGCAGTTCCCTTGCCAGCGCATCGACATAGGCTTGGTCGAATTCCAGCGGCAGCAGGTCCGGATCGGGGAAATAGCGGTAGTCGTGCGCCTCTTCCTTGGAGCGCATCGACCGCGTCTCGCCCTTCGCCGCGTCGAACAACCGTGTTTCCTGGTCGATCTTGCCGCCGTCCTCGAGGATGGCGATCTGCCGCCGCGCCTCGTATTCGATCGCCTGGCCGACGAAACGGATCGAGTTGACGTTCTTGATCTCGCAGCGCGTGCCGAACTCACTGCCCGGCCGGCGCACCGACACGTTGACATCGGCGCGCATCGAACCTTCGTCCATGTTGCCGTCGCAGGTGCCGAGATAGCGCACGATGGTGCGCAGCTTGGTCAGGTAGGCCTTCGCCTCATCCGACGAGCGCATGTCGGGTTTCGAGACGATCTCCATCAGCGCCACGCCCGACCGGTTGAGGTCGACGAACGACATCGTCGGATGCTGGTCGTGCATCGACTTTCCGGCGTCCTGCTCGAGATGCAGCCGCTCGATGCCGACTTCGATATCCTCGAACTCGCCCTTGCTGTCCGGCCCCACGGAAACCGTGACGATGCCCTCGCCGACAATCGGCTGCTTGTACTGCGAGATCTGGTAGCCCTGCGGCAGGTCGGGATAGAAATAGTTCTTGCGGTCGAACACCGACTTCAGATTGATCTGCGCCTTGAGCCCGACGCCGGTGCGGATCGCCTGGCGCACGCACTCCTCGTTGATCACCGGCAGCATGCCGGGCATCGCGGCATCGACCAGCGAGACATTGGCGTTAGGTGCTGCGCCAAACGATGTCGAGGCGCCGGAAAACAGCTTTGCCTCCGATGTCACCTGGGCATGCACTTCGAGCCCGATGATGACCTCCCAGTCGCCGGTGGCGCCGGGGATCAGGCGTTTTGCTTCGGGCGTGCGGGTATCGATGAGAGACATGGCGGCCTGTGATGAAAGTGGGCGATGCGGCCCGTATGAACTGATACGAACCGTATTGGCCTTTCGCTAGTGCAAACCGCCGCCGGAGACAAGCGCAAAGCCGGGAAGGCAGCGCTGGCAGCCTTCATCGTCGATGCTGCGTGCAGCGGCCGATGACGCCACAGACAGTTGTCGGAAGGGTCTGGCTTACGCGGTGGCGATATAGGCGCGGATCTCCTCGGCCTCTCGCTCGACGTCCTCGATGCGCCGCTTCACCACGTCGCCGATCGAGACGATGCCGTCCAGCATGCCGCCGCGTTCCACCGGCAGGTGACGGAAGCGTCCTGCGGTCATGATTTCCATGACCTCGTTGACCGTGTGATGTTCGTTACAGATCTTGACCTTGGCGGTCATCGCGTCACGAACGGGATGGTCGAGCGCGGCGGCGCCATCCTTGGCGATGGTGCGAACGATGTCGCGCTCGGAGAGGATGCCGACGATCTTCTTGTCGCCATTGGTGACAACCAGCGCGCCGATGCGCCGTTCGGCCAGAACACGGATCGCGTCCGATAGCTTTTCATTCGGCCCGATCGTCAGAACGTCGTGGCCCTTGAGTTCCAGAATCGCCTTCACCGTCATGGTGACCTCCTCCTCTGCGGCCGGCACGGGCTTCCCGGCCAGCGTCCCTCCCCGACGCGACCTATCGTGCTCTCGGGAGCGGCGCTTTTCAAGTGTATGAAGAAATCCGCCAGCTGTATGAGAAAGCGCTAATGCCGAGCGGTGAAAGCTCAGTGTTCGTCCCAACCTCCGGGATCGCCGGCGCGCTGCTGCTTGTCGAACCAGTCGATGCACAGGAAGCCGGCCAGAAAACCGCCTATGTGCGCTTCCCAGGCGATCGTGTCGTCGACGCCCGGGGCAAACCCGACCAGCCCGGTGACCAAATTGACCGCCATCCACACAGCAAGGAAGGTGACGACGGAGCGCGAGCGGAACATCGCCGCGATCGGCATCAGCCTGCCGGCGAAGGCCGGCTTGCCCGAGCTTCGGTCGATCTGGAAGCCGAAGCGCGCCGCCGCTCCCATCATGCCGGAGATCGCTCCCGAAGCGCCGATCAGCGGCGCCTCGTCCGTCATGTGGAGAACATAGTGCAGCGCCGCCGCGCAGAGCGCGGTGAAGGCCCAGAACAACAGGAAGCGCGAAACGCCGAGGCGATTGGCGAGCGGCGAGCCGAATGCCGCCAGCCAGATCATGTTGACGGCCAGATGCAGGAACGAGCCATGCAGGAAGGCGTAGGTGATCGGGCTGGTGAAGGTGAAGACGTCAAGGACGAACCGTCCGGAATAGAAGATCGGAACGAATGCCGCGCGCGCCAGGAATTCGAGATCCTGCTGGCCGCTCAGGATATAGAGGCGCACGAGATGGACCAGCGTACAGAGCGCGATCAGCGCCACCACCACCGTTGGCAGATTGAACATCGGCTCGCGGCGGCGCAGTTCGACGGGTTCCGGGGCGGCGGCGCCGTCATTGCCTTCTGGTTGGCTCATCGACGGCGAATCTCCCGGCTTGCTCATCTTCGCCTATTTAGGCGAGCCGTGCCGAATCAGCAAAAAAGAAGGCCGTCCAGAGTTTCCCCTGAACGGCCTGTCGAGTCCCCGTGCTCCCCCTGAAACTTTGACTGAAGCGCTGCCGCTGGTCAGGAGCGGCTCCTTCATGGAGTGAATTAGAGGTGCCACAGGCCTCTTCGTTCTGCAACGTAAACCATCTGTTAACCTTAACGCCCCCGACCCGTGAACAACGGGCGACGCCGCTGGCATGCAACCTGCTCCGAACTGCATGTAGGTCACAGGAGGGCGCCCTTCTGTTCACCGATGGAACACTTGATGGCAGAACGCGCGGAGCGGATTAGCATGAAACAGGACGGATCGATCGCTTTGTTCCATTATTGGAACAGGTTGCGCGACGGACGGACGGCCCCCAAACGGACCGAAATCGAACCCGCCGACATAAAGACCCTCCTCGCCGATACCTTCATCCTCGAGAAGGATACGCGTGGCGAAGCCGTGTTCAGGCTCGCCGGAACGCGGCTGTGCGCGGCCTATGGCCGCGAACTCAAGGGGTTCTCCTTCTCGTCGCTGTGGAAGGAAAAGGATCAGCGGCTGATCGGCCGCCTCGTGCAGGGTGCCTTCACGTCCAAATCCGTCGTGGTGGTCACCTTCGACGGCATCAGCCGCAATGGCCGCGAAAATCCCTTCGAACTATTGATCCTGCCGCTCGATGGCGGCCTGGAGAACCCGCGCTGCATGGGCGTCATTTCGGCCATCGCCAGGCCCTATTGGCTCGGCGCCGACCCGATCGTCGAGGCGCGCATCGATTCGGTGCGCGTCGTCGACCCCGATCGCGAACCGATGTTCCTGAAGAGCCGGCCGGCGCTGCCGGTTCCCTCGCTTGCACCGAGCGACGAAATCCTTGCCGGCGGCGAAACAGAGCCGGCGCGCGGCCGCCGCATCCGCCATCTTGTCATCTTCGACGGCGGACGCGAGGAATAGCTTAAAAATCCGGCGATTTTGCTGCTTCGGACTTACCGGTTGTTAACCGGAATTCCGGTATTTTCCGGCATGCGTTTCTTCGCATCGCGAAGGACATGAGGGGAATGCCGTGATGCAGTCTGCTGCGGTCGATCTGAAGTCGTCCAGAGTGGAAAGAAGGAACTTCCAGCGCGTCCGCGTCAAGATGTACGGGCGATTCATGCTGGAAGACCGGTCGGAACATGCCTGCCAGGTCGTCGACATGTCGCCCGGCAACGTTGCGCTGCGTGCCGATCGTGTTGGCGACCCCGGCGAAAAGGTCATTGCCTATATCGACCATATAGGCCGCGTCGAAGGTGTGGTCACCCGCACGATGCAGGACGGTTTCGCCATGACCGTCATCGCCTCGGACCGCAAGAAGGACAAGCTCGCCGCGCAACTCACCTGGCTTGCCAACAAGCACGAACTCGACCTGCCGGAAGATCGCCGCCACGAACGTGTTGCGCCGCGCAATCCGTCAAGCGTTCTGGTGCTGACGGACGGACGCCAGTATCCGTGCCGCATCATCGACCTGTCGCTGTCCGGTGCTGCCGTCGAGATCGACGTCAAGCCGGCGCTTGGCGTCCAGGTCACGCTCGGCACCATGCGTGGCCAGGTTGTCCGTCATTTCGAGGACGGCGTCGCTCTCGAATTCGCAGTCATCCAGCGGCCCGAGACGCTCGAGACGGAATTCAGCAGCAGCCGCCCGTCCTGATCCGGCGGAGCCGGCGGCTCCAGCTTCCTTCATACCGATTTACAACGCGGCGCAGCTTGCCGCGATAATGATCCCGCGCCAGGCATTGCGGGCCGGCGCCCCGCGGTAGCGTTAGCCCCCTTGGCCGCTGCGCACCCCGCCTTCCCTGCCCTGCCAGTCTGGCTCTTCCCCCGCGCACCTTGCGCCCCACCGCCGCATGGCACCATGGTTAACAGCCGGCACCAATTTTATGAAAATTTTATACTTATTTGATCTAAGTTTTATTCTTATTCTCCTCTATCTCTATTCAATATATACTTCCGGATTTTGCGTCAAATAAATTCGCCTCTGTCATTGTGCCCTCGACTGGGGAGACGATACAATGACAAAAACAAAATTCGGACTGCTGCTTGCAGCCTTGAGCTTCTCGCTGGCCTCCTGGGTGGGGGCGGCACAGGCGGGTCCCGCCGCCATGGTCACTGGCGGCCGCACCACGCAGCCGATCGGCCACTATCAGTTCTGTCAGACGGAGCCGCGAGAATGCGCCCAGAAGACATCGAGCTCCCGTCCGGTGCAACTCACCCGCAAGCTCTGGGCGGCAATGATCAACATCAACAATTCTGTGAACACCACCGTGGTGCCGCGTACCGATGCGGAAATGTGGGGCCAGGAAGAGATCTGGTCATTCCCGGACGGCGTCGGCGACTGCGAGGACTATGTGCTGGAAAAGCGCCGCGAGTTGATGACGCTCGGCGTCCCGGCCGGCAGCCTGCTTATCACCGTGGTCCGCCAGCCGAATGGCGACGGCCACGCGGTGCTCACCGTGCGCACCAGCAACGGCGACTACATCCTCGACAATCTGGAGCCCCGCGTTCTCGCCTGGCAGGACACCGACTACACCTATCTCAAGCGCCAATCGGAGAAGAACTCCGGCGCCTGGGTGTCGATCAATGACGGCCGCGCGGTTGCGGTCGGTTCGGTCAGGTAACCGAGCGACAGGAATACCCGGTCGAGTCCCCACCCTCCCCGTCCCCAACGACCGGGTTAGGAGCCGGCCCAGTCCCCGGGCCGGCTCCACCTTTTTGGAGTGAGAAAACAACAGGCCTGGCAAGGCCAGGCCTGTTTCAATTCAACCGGAAGCTTGCAGATCAGGCCCGCTTTACCAGTCTGATGAGCACCAAAAGGATGATCGCGCCAAGCGTGGCATGCACGATGGCAGCCAGGATGCCGCCGCCGAACGCGAGGCCGATACGCGGGAAGATCAGGCCGGCGATGAACGCACCGACGATGCCGACCACGATGTTGCCGAGCAGGCCGAACCCGAAGCCCTTGACGATCAGGCCGGCCAGCCAGCCGGCGATCGCGCCGATGATCAGGAATACAAGAAGACTTTCGACACCCATTTCATTTCTCCTCGATTGAAATACCGGAATCGTCGATGCGCATCTCGACCCCGGAAGGCTCGGATTCTTTCTGGTATACGTAGACACCCAGCGCGATGACGATCACGGCAAGCGCTCCGATGATGAGATAGAGAACGTTCTGGTTCATGCGTCTGTGTTTGCTCCTTCCGCCCGACGTAATCAGACCTGCGGCAATGTGTCGAGCCGGAGAGAGCAGCCGTCCACCGAAGCTTTCGCTCAGGCCGGCTTGAGGCCGGCAATGAAGCGCCGTGCGTTGGCGACATAGTGGGCGGCCGCCCCGCGCAGCCTGGCGATCGCGGCGTCATCGAGCTGCCGCACCGCCTTGGCCGGCGAGCCGACGATCAGCGAGCCGTCCGGGAATTCCTTGCCTTCGGTGACCAGCGCCCCTGCCCCGACCAGCGAGTTCCTGCCGATCCTGGCGCCGTTGAGCACGATCGCGCCCATGCCGATCAGGCTGTTGTCGCCGATCGTGCAGCCGTGCAGCATCGCCTTGTGGCCGATCGTGCAGCCGGTGCCGATCACCAGCGGAAAACCCGTATCGGTATGGATCACCGTGAGTTCCTGCACATTGCTGTCCTCGCCGATGCTGATCTCGTCGTTGTCGCCGCGGATCACCACGCCGAACCAGATGTTGGCATTGCGGCCGAGCCGCACGCGTCCGATCAGTGTCGCGTCCGGCGCGATCCAGTTGCTTGCCTGGTCGTCGAATTGCGGACTGATTCCGTCGAGTGCGTAGATCGGCATTGCTGCTCCCTGAAATTCGAGCGGCCCCGCCGCGTGCTCAGCCTAAAAGCCCGGCGAGGCAAAAGGCAAGTTCGAGGATCAGGATTCCGGCCGCACAAGCCCACAGGCAGGCGCCGCCGGTGCAGACGGCGAGCAGACTCAGGCCTATTCTCCCGATGCGCCATGCGGCGAGCGCCTCGTTAGCCAGCATCAGCGGACCCGCCAGCAAGGTGAAGCCCAGCGATCTCAGGACACGATCTGGAGATACAAAAGGCATGCCCAGCGAAACCGGCCGCTGGAAAAGCAGCTCCAGCGCCGAACCGGCCAGCCCGGCAAACGTCAATCCGGCCAGAAATGCGAACAGCGCAAGCTGCAGCCCATTCATGTTTACCGTCCATTTACCATAAGAAACGCACAGTCGGTCCGGCAGACAAGATGCAAGAGCCATGCCGCCGGCGACTGTGCCGTTGGGGTACAGCTGTCGGGCAAGGCGCAGGATTACAGGCATGAAGCAGGCGGAAATGCTCGGCGAACCTGAAGTGAAGGCAGTCGATTCGGCCTTCATGTTGCGTGCGTTTTATGTTTTCGCCATCCTCGCCGTGCTGTCGGTCGGCATCAGTATCGCCGGCAAGTGGCTCGGCCGCTCGATCGTGCTTGCCGGCCACACCGAGGACACCACGATCCACGAGGTGGTGATCGGAAACAATGTGCTGACGGTCCCGGCCAATGTCACCCGCTTCGAGCGCTCACGGCGCGACGGCATTGCCGAGCGCCTGGATCTCTATCTGCATTGGCCGACGATGACGGGTTATACCGCCGCCGCCCGCGACGACTTCAACCATGTCGGCGCCAGCAGGAAGATCATCTTTCTTTCGTTCGAAAGGCAGATGATGTCGCGCGACATGAGCGGCCGCTTCGATCCGATCTACCGTTCGCTGATCACCCAGCCTGGCGTTCCGGGCCAGGGCGGTATCACGCTTTACAATTTCACCGAAAAATCGGGCTATGTGAATGAGGTTCTGGCGGTGGCCGAGCGCGGCGGAGAAACGCCGTTCGTCGCCCGCTGCCTCTCGGGCGAAAGCGCCGAGCAGTCGCTGGCGCCCTGCGAGCGCGACATACTGATCGGCGACGATCTCAGCCTGTCCTACCGGTTCCCCAAGGAACTGCTGCTCGGCTGGCGTGCCCTCGACGCGGCGGTGCTGACGACCGCCGCGGGTTATCTCAAGACCGGCCGTTGATCCGGCCTACAGGTCGATGTCGAGGATCGCCATCGAGAAATTGTAGTCGCCGTCGTCCTCGTCCTTGTAGACGAGCCCAAGGAACTCGTCGCCGATATAGAGCTCGGCCGAATCTTCCTTGCGCGGTCGTGCCTTCACCTCCAGGCGGGGGTTCTGGAAAGTGCGTTTGAAAAACGCGTCGAGTTTTCTGATTTCTTCGGGTTTCAACTGCTCTCTCCGGGGTCTTGCCACTCTTCTGGATGAAGGCGCTTCTGGCACGTCAACGATGGCGATGTAAAGGCGACGGCTGCACGCGCTCCGCCGCCTCGCCAACCAAAAGCCACGATCTGCGGGGATCACAACGCCAGCAAAAATGGAGCCGTCATGACGATACTTCCGAGCGTCCCAGCGGCCCGCCGCTTTCGCCATGCGGTCACCGCCGCCGGTCTGCTCGTGCTTGCCGCCTGCGGGACCGCGAACCGTACCGGCGAAGGCGCGGCGCTGTCTGCGGGCCGCTACCTCACCGCGATCCGCACCGAAAACGGCCTACCCGCGCTTTCTTCCGACCCGGCGCTCGAAAAGGCCGCGCTGCAGCAGGCGGGATACATGGCGCAGACCGGCAAGATGGCGCACACGACGCGGCTCGGGCGCGATTTCGCCTCGCGGATCAAGTCCAACGGCATCGAGGGCGCCGCGGCCGAAAACATCGCTTCCGGCCAGAAGGATCTCGGCAGCCTGTTCACGGCCTGGAAGAATTCGGCCGGCCATCGCCGCAACATGCTCGACCCGCGCTTCAGCAGATATGGCCTGGCCTACGTGGCCGACGCCAACAGCGGCCGCCGCTACTGGGCGCTTGTGCTCGGGCGCTGATCGGAGCTTTGGAAGCGCTCTGCTCCTCAGATGTCGAAGCTGACGACGTGGTCCATTTGCCGCGACGTCAGCAGCTGATCCATCTGCCGCGACGGCTGTTCGTCGCAGTTCGTTTCGCCAACCACCCGCGCCGGCACGCCGGCCACAGTCTTGTTGTGCGGCACCGACGCCAGCACGACCGAACCGGCGGCGACCTTCGAGCAGTGGCCCACCTCGATGTTGCCGAGAATCTTGGCGCCGGCGCCGATCAGCACGCCGTAGCGGATTTTCGGATGCCGGTCGCCACCGGCCTTGCCGGTGCCGCCTAGCGTCACGCCGTGCAGGATCGAAACATTGTCCTCGATCACCGCGGTTTCGCCAACCACCAGGCCGGTAGCGTGGTCGATGAAGATGCCTTTGCCCATCCTGGACGCGGGGTTGATGTCGGTCTGGAACACCGAGGACGAGCGGCTTTGCAGGTAGAGCGCGAAATCCTTGCGTCCGCGGTTCCACAACCAGTGCGCCAGCCGATGCGTCTGGATGGCATGAAAACCCTTGAAATAGAGAACCGGCATCATGAAGCGGTCGCAAGCCGGATCGCGGTCGTAATAGGCCTGGATGTCGACGCGCACCGTGGTCGACCAGTCCGGATTGTCGCGCAGCATCTCCGTGAAGGTCTGGCGGATCAGGTCGGCGCTGAGGTCCTGGTGGTCGAGCCGCTCCGCGAGCCGATGGATGACGACGTCTTCCAGATTGTCATGGTTGAGGATGGTCGAATAGAGGAATGCCGACAGCAACGGATCCCGCGTCACGGCTTCTTCCGCTTCGGCGCGGATGGCCGCCCAGATCGGGTCGACCGGCTGCAATTTGCTGCGCGATGCGCTCATGGAATTCATGGGACCGTCTCCGTACCTTGCGGTCTGGCTGCTCGGGCGTGATACATACGCCAGAATATAGGGCGATTGAACTCAATTTTCCTTAAGTCGCCGTCAAACGGATTTGGTTCATGGAAATTCAGGCCGACAGAGAAAACAAACCCTTGCTGATCGGCCGTCACGGCAATGTCGCGACCATCACCATCAACCGCCCGTCACGCAAGAACGCCGTCAGCCACGCCATGTGGCGCGACCTCGCCGCCGAAGCAACCGCATTGGGCAGCGATCCGACGGTTCGCGTCATCGTGCTGCGTGGTGCCGGCCATGATTTCTGCGCCGGCGCCGACATTGCGGAGTTCGACGCCGTACGCCGGGACACCGCCACGGCGCGCGACTACGAAGCCGCCAACTCGGCCGCCTTCGCTGCTTTCCGCAATGCGCCAGTACCGGTCATTGCGGCGATCCGCGGCATCTGTTTCGGCGGCGGTTTCGGACTGGCCGCCGCCTGCGACCTGCGCATCGCCACCCCGGACGCACTGTTTTCGGTGCCGGCCGCAAAACTCGGCCTTGCCTATCCGCACGATGCCATGGCCGACATCGTTCATGCGGCGGGACCGCAGATGGCGAAATATCTCGCCTTCTCCGCCGCCCGCATCGATGCGAAGGCGGCACTCGCCGCCGGTTTTCTGCTGGAGACCATTGAGCCGGATGACTTCGAGACGCGGATTTCTGCACTCGCCGAGGAGATCGCCGCCAACGCGCCGCTGTCGAACCGGGCCTCGAAAGCCGCCATCCGCGCAGTGCTGTCCGGCAACCCGGCCGATATCTCCCACGCCAGGGCCATGGGCGACGAAACATTCGACAGCGCCGACTATGCCGAAGGACGCGCCGCCTTCGCCGCCCGCCGCAAGCCCGTTTTCGTAGGAAAGTAGAAAGAGCACCGGCTTCTTCAGGTCGATCGCCCGCGCGTCTACCGATCGAAAACCACGCGCCAAAAGCTTGTTTCGGCGCCGGTCACCCCGAAATCATTGTCGGTTGCCAGCAGCAGTTCTGTTCCGGAGAGGAGCGCCACGCCTTCGATATCGGGCGCGACATCGAGCGCCTTGTCGGTCGAAAAGAGCAGCTGCTTTTTCAAGGCGACAACTCCGAACCGGGACGCCGTCTCTGGTTCGATTTCTTCGAGCGCAGGCCGATGGGCCTCATCCATGAAATTTTGTGGAGTCTCGAACTCGCTGGAGAGCTTCACTTCATATAGTTTGGCGGTGCGCGAGATGCGCTCCAGAACGATCATCCGTTCGGCATCGATGGCGACCAGTTCGCATAGCTTGACGTCGCTTTGCTCGACGTCACCGCTTGCACTGTCACGTTCGAAACTGTGCGCCTTGTCCAGGGGATAGGCGTATTGCCCCAGAAACGCACCGCCGTTAACCGACAGCCGCCAGATCCGGCACCAGCGATTGGCCCGGAAGCCGTCAACGTCGGGATGAGCAAGGGCGCTCTGGAACACCACCAGAATTTCGCTTTCGTCCGGCGTCAAGGCAATTCCCTCGAAGCCGCGATTGAGACGGCGGTGGGCGGCGATCGGCGGCAGGCACGGCACCACGGTTGCCTTCGCGCCCGCGAGGGCGGATCGTAACGAGGCTGCGACCCAGCGTTCGCGAACGACACCGGCCTTGTCGACAACCAGGATCGACGGCGCGTATTCCTCGACGACGCGGAAGGAGCCGTCCGACAGCGCGACGAGGCCTTCGGGGTCCAGCCCGTCCGGATCCGGTGAAATTTCCCTGCCCGTCGGATCAAAGGTTCGCTCGCCGCCGGCATTCGCCAGCGGGTTCGGCCGACCCGTCGCCTTGTTGCCGTCGGGCAGTCGTAACGGCAGCACACGTGTCGCAGCGACACTGTTGCCACTGACCCGCAGTTCGACGATCGCCGGTCCGGAGTCGGGCTCAAGCTGTATTTTGGCGCCGTCGATCTCGATAAGATGGGCAAGTTCCGTCAGGCCCAGATGTTCGACGGCTTGATCGACAAGCAGGTTCGGTCCACGATCCGCGATCGCCCAGACTATCCCCGTTCGGTGGTGGGGATTACGGTGCAGGCCGGAGCCGACGCCGAGTGTAACTTTCACGGTGACGCCGTTCGGCAACGGAATTTCCGCTATCTCGACATCCGTCCAGGAAAGCCGTTCGACGCGCACGCGTTGATGCCCCATCTTCTTCATTGCAGAACGGCTCATGCCATGTCGATCACGGTTGGATCATCTCCCATCGGCCCGCAAAGACCAATATCGTTCGAAGAACTTGCCCCGACGCCTGGAAAGGCCGCACATAACCGGACCGAATGTCAACGAGGCTCCAGTGACGCTGATCGACAAGGCTACCAGGGCAAAGCTTTCCGCACTCTACCGCGCACCGGACCGCCATTATCACGGCCTCTCCCACATCGAGGCACTGCTGGCGCTTTGCGACCGCCACCGCGCCGCCCTGAAGGACGCCGAAGCAGTGGAAGCGGCGATCTGGTTCCATGACGCGATCTACGACAGCACAAGAAAAGACAACGAGCTGAAAAGCGCCGAGCTTGCAATCACACAGCTGTCCGGCAAGGTCGAGCCCGAGCGGCTTCATCGCATCGCAAACATGATCGAGGCGACCGCCACCCACCAGGTCCCGGATTTTGCCGACGAGGCCGCACGGCGGGACGCAGCGCTTTTCCTCGACATGGACCTATCGATCCTCGGCGCGCCCGCCGCCGAATTCGACGCCTACGAACAGGCCGTCCGGCTGGAATATGGCTGGGTCGAGGAGCAGGCCTGGCGCGCCGGGCGTGCTGCGGTGCTGAAGAAATTCCTCACCCGCCCGCACATCTTCCACACCGAAATTTTCCGCGGCAGCCTCGAACAGCAGGCGCGCGAAAACATCGCCCGGTCGATCGCAAGGCTGGCCTGAGCAAAGAACCGTTGTCTCATTTCGCTTAGCCCGCTGTGTGCAAAAGGTGCGACACTGAAATCATTGATTTTTCGCCGGATTTTTGGGATAATATTCTCAGTGCGTACGGACGCTCGCTTGAGGAGTTCGACAATCGCAACGCACCAGTCCTCACGGGCGTTTGAGCTACGCTCAAGTAGCCTGAGAGGAGTATCGTCATGGCAACCCTCAACAGCATGCAATCGGGCTTGATGGCGCATCGGCGCTGGGAGGACATCCTGTCGATGATCCTCGGCGCGGCGATCCTGATTTCCCCGATGTTCATGGAGCCCGCCCCCAGCCCAACGGTGATGACTGTCACCGCGCTCGCCGGTGCGGCGATTGTAGTGCTAGCCGGCGTGGAGCAGCTTGCACTGCGCCGCTGGGAAGAAATAATGGAACTTGCGCTGGGCGTCTGGGTGATGGTCGCCCCCGTCGCGCTGAACTATGGCGGCATGCTGCGCACCTGGCACTTCGTGCTCGGCGCCTGTGTGGCCGCGCTGGCCCTGCTGGAATTGTGGCAGGACCGGAACCGCGATTTCGCCCGTGAGAGCTGAAACACCGCCGCCGCCGGAGCCATTTCGGCGGCGGCTTCGCGCCGGACGTTACGCCGCTTCGCGATCGGTCAGAAAATCCAGGATCGCGCCGCAGAAGATGTCGTTCTTGTCGCCGGCAACCATGTGGCCGGCACCGCCAACGTCGACATAACTCGCCGACGGCGCCAGTTGCACGAATTCGCGCGCATAGGCCTCGTGCACCAGTTCCGACTGCATGCCGCGCACCAGAAGCACCGGCAGATGCAGCTTCGGCAGGCCCGCCATCAATTCTTCCATGAGTTCGCGCGCGCCGAGATTGATGTTGCGTTGGCTGGTCATGAAACCCGGGTCCCAGTGCCAGCGGTAGCGACCATCCTCGGAGTGCCTGAGGTTCTTGCGCAAACCGTCGAGCGAAGTCGGCCGCTTGCGGTGCGGCAGATAGCTGGCTATCGCCGCCGCCGCCTCTTCCAGCGTCGCGAAACCTTCTTCCATGCGCGCGCCCATGAAACCCTGCACCTTGGCGACGCCGTCCGGATCCATGCGCGGCGTAATGTCGACCAGCACCAGCGAATCGAGCAACGGCCCGTGCCGCACCTCGGCAGCCAGTGACGACAAGCCGCCCAGCGAGGCACCGACGGCGGACGGCGCGGTGTGGAATTTTTCGGCGGTCTGGCGCACGACGGCCGCCACGTCCTCGGCGAAATCGGCAAACGTGTAATTGCCGCTTTTCACCCATTCGCTCTCGCCATGGCCGCGCTGGTCTACGGTGATTGCCCGCATGCCCGCAGCAGCCACGCGTCTGGCCGTCGCGTCCCAGGCGCGGCGCGTCTGGCCGCCGCCATGGAAAAACAGCACCGGGTGGCCGCGCCCGTCCCAGATGTCGGCGGCAAGCCGGTTGCCTTCGGCACCGGTGAATTCGATCGCGTGTGGTTCGCTCAAGCCGCTCTCCGCGCCCTCGTTATTATTATATTTATTTAGCAATTCGCGGACTTGGGCAAGACCGACCTTCGACGCCAGGGCAAGGACGGCGGCAAGCCCCGCCCCCGCCCCCGCCGCACCCTCGCCTCAAAGCGGGTGTTTCTTCAGGAACTCCAGCGCCTTCTGCTTGAAGGCCTTGTCGCCGACCGCAAGCATGTGGTCGCGGCCTTCGATCCAGAAACTTTCGGCGTTCGGCATCAGGCCCGCCAGTTCTTCCGGCGAACCGCCGATATCGTCCTTCGTGCCGACCGCGATCAGCGCCGGCTGCGTGATACGCGCGACTTCGTCCTCGCTCAGAAGTTCGCGCGAGGTGGCGATGCAGGCGGCCAGCGCCTGTCGGTCGCTCTTGGTCTGGTCGGCGAAAGCGCGGAAGGTTTTTCCGCGCTCATGCGTGACTGCGGCGGCGTCCTCGGCTAGCAGCGCGTCGGCTATCGGGTCCCAGTCGCCGACCCCGTCGACCATGCCGACGCCCAGTCCGCCGAAAATCACCGTCGCCACCTTTGCCGGCTCTTGCAGCGCCAGGAATGCCGCGATGCGCGCGCCCATCGAATAGCCCATCACATGCGCCCGCTCGATGCCGAGATGGTCGAGCAGCGCTGCGGCATCGCTCGCCATCTTCTGCGGCGTATAATCGGCCGGGTCGTAGCTCTTCGACGATTGCCCGTGGCCGCGATTGTCGAAGGCGATGGCCCGGTAGCCGGCGTCGTTCAGAGTCTTGAACCAGCCCGGCGACACCCAGTTGACGAAATGGCTGGACGCGAAGCCATGAATCAGAAGCACCGGATCGCCCTTGCCCTTGTCGAGGAAAGCCAGTTCGAAACCGTCATGGGTGAAAAATTGCATCATATCCGCCTGCGCTGTCCGGCGCTTCAGCCAGCCGAACCGGTGACCTTGTCGATCGCCGGATGGCGAATGCGGGCGCCATTTTCGATACCGGCCTTTTCGGCAATTCCGGCTTTCAGTTCAAGCACGAAACGGGTTGGGTCCGGCGACCCGACCACCGCCTCCGACATCGGCTCACCGCGTCCGACAAAATTGACGACGCCGTCCTGGCCGATGAAAATCAGGTCGAGCGCCAGCGGCGTGTTCTTCATCCAGAACGCCTGCCTCTGCGTCGCCTGGAAAACGAACAGCATGCCGTGGCCGTCGTCCATCGTCTCGCGGAACATCAGCCCCCGCTCGCGTTCCGCCGCCGTGTCGGCGACCTCGATCGTGAAGGATTTTTTGCCAGCCCTGGTCTCGACGACGAGCGGCGCCGGATCGACCGGCAGCAGCATGGGCGCGTTTTGGCCAGCCGCCGGGGTCTGCAGGTTGAGATAGAGGAATACCGCGACAAACGCCGCAGTGACCGCGCCGGCAGCCAGCCAGATTCTTGGTGACATCAGTTCGCCCCGTCGCCCGACGTCGCACCGCTAATGCGCGACCGGCAGGGTGCCTATGTCGGGATGGATTTCGGCAGCCATGAGGCCCTTGTCGCCACGGCCGAAACGCACCAGCACGACCTGTCCGGGGCGAAGCTCGGTAACGCCGTAACGCCGGAGCGTTTCCATATGCACGAAAATGTCTTCAGTGCCCTCGCCGCGGGTCAGGAAGCCAAACCCCTTGGTGCGGTTGAACCACTTCACCAGCGCCCGCTCCAGCCCGCTGTCGGGCGTCACCGCGACATGGGTGCGCTGGTCCTGCATTTCGGCGGGATGCACGGCGGTGGAATTGTCCATCGAGATCACACGGAAGGCCTGCATGCCGCGCTCGCCCTGCTTGACGAGGCAGACGACGCGCGAACCTTCAAGTGCGGTCTGGAAACCGTCACGGCGCAGGCAGGTCACATGGAGGAGGACATCGCCCATGCCGCCGACATCCGGCAGGATGAAGCCGTAGCCCTTGGCGACGTCGAACCATTTGATGGCGCCGGATATCTCGACCAGGCCAGCCTGTTCGCCAGCTTCGTCCCGGGTTGACGCGTCGTCCCTCAACGCATCATGCCCCATGAAAGAGGCCTTGTCCCCCATCCGAACGCACCCTTTCCTCGAAACGCCGCAACTGATTCTTGTTGGTTGAGAATAACACTTGGCATTCCCGTGAGTGCAAGAGCCGCAGTCAACTTTTCAACATTCACCCACGAAATACTGCGAATAGTCTTGCTTAAGCAGAATGGCGGACAGGCGGTTGCCGCAACCGGCCTCACCGCCCTATGTTCCGGCGAACCGTTGAATCAGAAGGAACGAAGATGCGCTATCTGCACACCATGGTCCGTGTCGCCGACATCGACAAGTCGCTGGATTTCTACGTCAACAAGCTGGGACTGAAGGAAGTCCGCCGCTACGAGAACGAGGCGGGGCGCTTCACCTTGATCTTTCTCGCTGCTCCCGAAGACGAACACAACGGCATCACCGAGAAGGCGCCGCTGGTCGAGCTCACCTACAATTGGGACCCGGAAGACTACAAGGGCGGCCGCAATTTCGGCCACCTCGCCTACGAGGTCGACGACATTTACGAAACCTGCCAGCGGCTGATGGACAGCGGCGTCACCATCAACCGGCCGCCGCGCGACGGCAACATGGCCTTCATCAAGTCGCCGGACGGCATCTCCATCGAGCTTCTGCAGAAAGGCCCGGCCAAGGAGAAAGCCGAGCCGTGGGCCTCGATGGGAAACACCGGCAACTGGTAGGTCCGGCAAAGTCCACTCCCCATCGCTTCGGGTGGTGTTTGCGCGCCTTTGCCGGCGTGCTAACACCGCTGCGATAGCATCCTTGGGGAACCCGCCATGAAAGACGTGCTGCACGAACTCGAGCGCCGCCGCGAAACCGCCCGCATGGGCGGCGGCCAGCCCCGCATCGACGCCCAGCACAGGAAAGGCAAGCTCACCGCCCGCGAGCGCATCGAAATCTTCCTCGACGAGGGCTCCTTCGAGGAATTCGATATGTATGTCGAACACCGCTCCACGGATTTCGGCATGGAGAGGACGAAGATCGCCGGCGACGGTGTCGTCACCGGTTGGGGCACCGTCAACGGCCGCACCGTCTTCCTGTTCGCCAAGGATTTCACCGTGTTCGGCGGATCGCTGTCCGAAGCGCATGCCGAAAAAGTGGTGAAGGTGCAGGAAATGGCGTTGCGCAACCGCGCGCCGATCATCGGCATCTACGATGCCGGCGGCGCCCGCATCCAGGAAGGTGTGGCCGCGCTCGGCGGCTATGCCGAGATTTTCCAGCGCAACGTGCTCGCCTCGGGTGTCATCCCGCAGATTTCGGTGATCATGGGGCCCTGCGCCGGCGGCGACGTCTATTCGCCGGCGATGACCGACTTCATCTTCATGGTGCGCGACACGTCCTACATGTTCGTCACCGGGCCGGATGTGGTGAAGACCGTCACCAATGAGACGGTGACCGCCGAGCAGCTTGGCGGCGCTTCCGTGCACACGACGAAATCCTCCATCGCCGACGGCGCCTACGACAACGATGTCGAGGCGCTGCTGCAGATGCGCCGCCTGATCGATCTCCTGCCGCAGTCAAACACCGGCGAACTGCCGGAGATCGAGAACTACCAGAGCGTCGACGAGCACGACATGTCGCTCGACCGGCTGATCCCGGACAACGCCAACAAGCCTTACGACATCAAGGAACTGATCCTGAAGACCTGCGACGAGGCGGATTTCTTCGAGATCCAGGCCTCGTTCGCCAAGAACATCGTCACCGGCTTCGGCCGCGTCGATGGCCGCACCGTCGGTTTCGTCGCCAACCAGCCGATGGTGCTGGCGGGCGTCCTGGACTCGGATGCAAGCCGCAAAGCGGCGCGCTTCGTCCGCTTCTGCGATTGTTTCAACATCCCGATCGTCACCTTCGTCGACGTGCCGGGCTTCCTGCCCGGCACCGCCCAGGAATATGGCGGCCTGATCAAGCACGGCGCAAAACTGCTCTTCGCTTATGCCGAAGCGACAGTGCCGAAGATCACCGTCATCACGCGAAAGGCCTATGGCGGCGCCTACGACGTCATGGCCTCGAAGCACCTGCGCGGCGACATGAACTATGCCTGGCCGACCGCGCAGATCGCGGTCATGGGCGCCAAGGGCGCGGTGGAGATCATCTATCGCAAGGATATCGGCGACAAGGACAAGATCGCCGCCCACACCAAGGCCTATGAAGACCGCTTCCTGTCGCCCTTCGTCGCCGCCGAGCGTGGTTATGTCGACGAGGTGATCATGCCGCACTCGACCCGCCGCCGCATCGCCCGGTCATTGCGCATGCTGCGCAACAAGGATCTGCATAACCCCTGGAAGAAGCACGACAATATTCCGCTGTGAGGCGCCCGTCGCCTGCAGAATCATACGGTCGGCGTGTTGGCGCCCACGGCTGCGGCGAAAACTCTGGAAATATTCTGGGAGCCGCGCCTCGCGGGATGGATTTCATCCTTATGCCAGTCACCGACGCGCATAGCAGGTCTCAAGTCGACATAGACGACCTGCGCGGTACTTTGAGCGAAGGATTGCAGCGCCGTGTTGAACATGCCCACCATGTGCGCCACCACCGCTTTGCACAGCAGCTCGTGCTGGACGGGATCGAAGCCCAGCTCAGCGAGCGGCCTGCCAAGATACTTTTGGTCCTTCAGTGGAATGGCGTTGGCGTAGCCATGGACGTAGAGCACGGTCCTCCTGTCGGTGGCGTCACGCACATCGGCGGCTAGCGTGCGGTAGAGCCCAATCATCTGGCCGATCTTCTGGGAAAAGGTCGGCTTGACATAGTCCGGCGCATGGGCGGGGTCGGTATCGCCCGGCCGGCGCCGCTTCACATAGGTAGGGATCGAACCGAGTACGTCGTTGCCGCCACCCGAAAACAGGAAATGCCGGAACTGACCGGAGCGCAGCGGCTGCCGATACTGTTTCGCCGCCACCATCGCCTCCAACTCGTCGCCCCACATGGCAATAGAGCGAACATCGAAATCGGCGGCGAGGAAATCGAGCGATGTCGGCGGATACCATAACGGCAGGTTGAACCAGGAATCGCCCTCGGCCAGCAGTTTCAACCGCGCCCGCGCCGATGACGGCGCACGCCGCGCTTCGGCGACACGCTTGCGCCGTGCCTTGAGGTCGGGGGCCGGCGTCGCGGCCAGGGTCGCCTCGGCATAGAGCTTCGCGATCGTTCTGGGGCTGGGCCTAGCGCGTCCGAGTTCCACCAGCTCCGTATTGAGCTTCAGCGCCGGCGCGAAAGGCTTGCTGTTTTCATCGTCGGGTTGGAAGTAGTCGCGCAGCTCCTGTTCGCTGAGCGAGGCGGCCTTGCAACGCTTGCGCAGCTCGGCAAACCTGATCGGCGGACTTTGCGGTTTCCTGGTTGCCATCCCTCATCCCACCCACTGCGCGACAAACTTCGCGGTGTCCTGGTGCATGAGATAGCCGTAGAGATCGTGCGGGTTGGAGACCAGGTTGCCTTTCTTGGCATCGGCATAATGCCAGCAATTGTGGATCTTCTTGTCTGAAATCTCTCGGCAGTACTTCTTCGAGCGCATCTTCGAGAACGCGATCCGCATCCGTTCGGCATGCGCGATGTAGTCGTCTTCCGCGTAGACGTTGACCCAGTCGAGGAACTGGTTGCGCGGGTATTTTTCCTCCTCCAGCGCCACGGCATCGAGCAGGTTGCGCTGCACGCCGAGCTCACCGAGCGGACAACCCATCGTCAGCCACAACCGGACCTTGTTGGCGGCGTCGCGCATGTGCTGGTACTCGCTGCGGAACGAATATTTCCAGAAGACGTCGTAGGCGACCATGCAGCCGAGGCTGTGGGTGATCAGGCAGATATCGTCGCCGCCAAGCAGCGAGGGTTCGAGCACCGTCTGCAGGCGCGCCCGAATTTGCGAGCCGACGACCTGCGATGTCAGGTAGGCCGTCAGATCG
This sequence comes from Mesorhizobium sp. ZC-5, assembly GCF_025753855.1. Taxonomy (GTDB): domain Bacteria; phylum Pseudomonadota; class Alphaproteobacteria; order Rhizobiales; family Rhizobiaceae; genus Neomesorhizobium. The sequence goes on along the minus strand of NZ_JAOWPT010000005.1, from coordinate 66,110 downwards.
GATTTTATAGTGTCGATGACCAGCGTATTCAGCAGGCCGAATGTCAGAAGGCCGCCGAACAGGCTCGCGGCATCCGCGGCCTCGTCCAGGAATCGCCAGTCGTCGGCGATTTCGAGCACGCGCCGGTACGCCGCCAGGTTGAAGGTTCCGATCGCATCCGTCTTGGCGAATGCATCCTTGAGTTCGGCGATCGGGAAGCACGGCTTGAAGGCATACGCCGCGTCGTTGGTTGCGGTCAGCAGCGCCCTGGTCTTGGCGCTGAAGCCGGCTTCGATCTCGTTGTTGATGTCGCCGTAGTAGGCGGATGAGAGTTTGATGCCGCCTTGCCGCACCTTGTCGGCCGCCGGGTTCTTCCCGGCCCGCTCCAGCCCGCGGATGACCGCCTTTTTCGCCAGTGCGGTCAACTCGGAACCAGCCGGCTTGATATCCCGGCCATGAACGATGATCAGATGTTTGGCGGGCATCTCCCCCTCGCCGCAAGCGCGCGATCTTAGCACGGCACAACCGGCCGACATACCGTTTTCGCGGGCGTGCGATCGCTGCGTCGGCCAGATTCCCGATCAAATTTTTTCGCAAGGCCCGGTGCGGCCTTGCCCGGGTCGCGTGCAACGCTAGAATTCGTGTGTGGGGTTGGGCGCATTCCTGACAGGAGGCGACCATGAAGTATCAGACCTTAGAACAGCTGCAGAAAGTTGCGGAGGTTCACGCCGGACAAGCGCAACCCGCCGCCATGACGCGAAGCGAACGTCTCCAGCGCTGGGCGGACCTGCTGGATCAGAATCCCGACCGTCAGCTCGGGACATTTGCCGGCACCGAATACCAGCCTGCCGGAACACGCCAGACGATGCGCAGCGCCGGCTCGGCGATTACCGTGGCCTTCGACGATGCCGCCTTTCGGGCGGAAGGACTGGAAAACGATACCTACGGCGAAGCGAAACGCTTCTTCGACCTGACCGACTGGCAATTGCACGACATCGTTTGCTATTGCCATTTCGGTGAAACGATGCGGGCCCACGCTGCCGCCCGCCGCGTTCGCGCGGCAGTGAACGGCCAGTTCAATCTGTTTAGCCGGTTGCGCGACGCCATCCTCGGCTGATGCATGTCGCCCGAAAGTGTCCTCGGTTTCGGGATAACGACATGCATCAAATCAAGGAATCTAAGGCACGGCCGCCGAATCCTATTCGGCGCGACGTGCTTTAGGCGCGAGAAGAACCAAGCTTGGCGACCCGCTTCAGCGGGCCGCCATCATTGTGCTTGCGCTCCCACGGAACCTACTTTCTTGCGATCGATTATCCAGGAACCCCTCACGCCTCCTGGAGCAGCGTATGCTGGACAGTCCGAAAGCCATCGCAAAAATCCTGCCCCTGCCCGAAACGTCGGCAAGGCGCGCATCGCTCGTCCACACCAGCGACGAAGAACCGGGCATCCGCCGCAAGGGAGGAGCGCGGCGCTTTTATTACATCGCGCCCAACGGCAAGAAACTTGGCGAGGGCGAAACGCTCGCCCGCATCCGCAGCCTAGCGATCCCGCCGGCCTGGACCGACGTCTGGATCTCACCCGAGCCGGACGGCCACCTCCAGGCAACCGGCCGCGACCAGCGCGGCCGCAAGCAATACCGTTATCATCCACGCTGGTCGGCCTGCCGCGACGACGTCAAATATTCGAGCCTGGTCGCCTTCGCCGAAGCCCTGCCCCTGCTGCGCAGCCGCATCGATGCCGACCTGCGCCGGCATGGGCTGCCGCGCGAGCGCGTCGTGGCCTCGATCGTCTGGCTGCTCGACAACACAATGATCCGCGTCGGCAACGCCGCCTATGCGCGCGACAACAAGAGTTTCGGCCTCACCACGCTGCGCGATCGCCATGTCGAGGTCACCGGCTCCACGCTGCGCTTCGCCTTCAAGGGCAAGTCCGGCAAGGAATGGCAGCTGAAACTCACCGACCGGCGCATCGCCAAGGTGGTTCGCGGCGCGCAGGATATTCCCGGCCAGCATCTCTTCCAGTATCTCGACGGTGACGGCGCGCGCCGTGCGATCCGCTCGCAGGACGTCAACGACTATATTCGCGACGCGACCGGCGCCGACTTCTCGTCAAAGCACTTTCGCACCTGGGGCGGCACCATCAATGCTGCGATGCTTTTCTCCGAGGAGCCTCCACCCGAAAGCAATGCGGCGGCAAAACGCGCCATGAACCGCATCATCGACCAGGTGGCGCACCGTCTCGGCAACACCCGCGCCGTCTGCCGCAAATGTTACATCCACCCGCGTGTCATGGAGTCCTGGGCAGCGGGAAGGCTCGCGGATGAGATGAAAGCCGCGCGACGTGCGTTCCGCAAGCCGGTCGAAGGCCTCGACGAGGAAGAAACGCTCGTCCTGAAATGGCTGCAAGGCAAGTGAAGGTCAGCGGACCGCGGTTGCAACCCGGCGCTTGGCTTCGTCGATCAGCATGTTCGCCACCTGCATGCGCTGGATGGCGCGCTCCTTGAGATGCGGCGCCACCCGATCCGGGTGATTGCGGAAGGCGAAATCGCGGCGCACCCGCCCGAAATCACGCGCCGCCTTCAGTTTCTCGAGGCCGAGTTCGCGCGCGATCGCATCCGGCTCGATGGCCGGAAGCTCTTCGACCAGCGGCAGGTCGGCGGCGGCGAGCAACGCATCAAAGGCGGTCTCGGGTGCGGCGATGTCGCGATATTCGGCGGCGGCAGCCTCGTTCGCCACCTTGATGCGGCCCGAATGCAGTTCATCGGCGACGGACAGATAATCGAACGGGATGGTCGGACGTTTTTCCAACCCATGCTCGGCCTCGGGCGCCTGGAAAAGGTCGTCGAGCAGAGAAGCGAAATCGCCCTTGGTGTTCTTGCCCATCAATGCTCGCCTGGAATTCGCCTCACCGATGCCTCACCCTAGACGCGCCACGTTAAAAATCGTTGCGGGAGATGCCAAGCAATTTACGCGATTTCATCTTTGCCGGCATTCTGACAACAGACACCGTCATAAAAAACCGGGCTACACCGTGGGTGCAGCCCGTAATTCCGCCAGGATGGCGAGGAAAACCGGCATGGCCGGCAATAGTGCTACGAAAAACCGCTCGGGAAAGTTTCATCGGCCGCGCATTTTTCTGCTGCACGCCGACGCACATGGCAGCCATGCGGATGCTGCACTGCACAATTTCTCCGGAATCGCCTATCTGTGTGGCGGGAGGACCCACAGGAGCCTGAACATGGGGTTCTTTACAGAATTGTTCGTTCGCCCGCGCCCGCGCGAACAGGCGCGCTACAGTGCGGCTCTTGCTCTGCTCAATGCGATGAGCAATGCCGACCGCGCCGACATCGGCATCAGGCCGGCCGATTTCCCGCGCATCGCCCGTGAGATGGCACTGCGCTAATGCATGTCGCCCGAAAGTGTCCTCGGTTTCGGGATAACGACATGCATCAAATCAAGGAATCTAAAGCGCGGCCGCCGAATCCTATTCGGCGCGACATGCTTTAGTCACCTGCAAAACGATAACGGCCGGTGATCTCGAATTCGAAAAGCCGGTCCTCGATCCTGGCGCCGGCGCCGATGTTGTGGATCATCATCGGCGTTGCACCGTCGCTGCCCACGCGTGACGACAACAGTCCGATATGGGCCTGGTTTCCCGGCAGCTTCTGGGAAACCACATCGCCAGGTTGGTAGTCGTCCTGTCCGTTGGTCGCCGGCAATTCCGCCCCCTGCCGCCTGAAGAAGGCCTGCAGGTTCGGCACGCGCCGATGGTCGATGTTCCTGTCTGGACCCGCCAGGCCCCAGTCGCGCGGGTAAGCAGTGAAATTCCGCTTCATGTCTTCGTGGACCAGTTTTTGCAGGTCGATGCCGAGGCCGTCGCGATAGGCCCGCACGATGACGTCGGTGCAGACGCCGCGATCACGCGGCACGTCGCCGCCCGGATAGTCGAGCCGCACATAGGCGGGATCATAAAGAAGCGTTTCGCCAATTTGTTTCTCTGCTGCAGAAAGCAGCTTGTTCACCCACGGCTCAAAAGCGGCAGCCGCCGTACGCGGACGGAACAGACTGGCGCCAAACGCCGCCGTTCCCATCAGAAAAGTCCGCCTGTCGATCATGCGGCGAAATCCGCCAGACCATCGTGGCGGATTTGCGTCTCGATCGACGAGGCACTGCAAGTGCCGCCAGCCCGCCGCAATCGGTGCTAAACTCGGACAATCGACCGGAGATTCGCGATGAAACAGCTTCGCCTTGCCGTTGCGGCTTTCGCTTTGTCCTTGGCGCCGTTTGCCGCAGCGCAGGACGCGCCGCAAGATCCGCCCTATCTCGACAACCGTTCCGACGCCGCCGAACTGGTGCGCTCCCTCTACAACGCCATCAGCCGCCGGGAATATGCCCGGGCCTGGGACTATTTCGGCGAGCAAAAGCCGGCAAAGGATTTCCTGATGTTCTCCGACGGTTATGCCGACACGGCGCGCGTCGAAGTGGAGACCGGCAGCGTTTCTTCGGAGGGTGCTGCCGGCAGCATCTATTATTCTGTCCCGGTCGCCATCAAGGCGTTCGACGATGACGGCAACGCGGCAACTTATGCGGGCTGCTATACGGCGCGGCTTGCCAGTCCTCAGCTCCAGGAATCGCCCTTCGTGCCGCTGCACCTCGAAAAAGGCACACTGAAGCCGGTCGAGGGCGAGCTTTCCGCTGTCCTGCCGGCAAGTTGCGGCGACGGCCCGCCTCCACCGCAAAAGGACAGCATTCTGGAAAATGTGAAGAAGCGGTTCGCGGCCGACTATTCCGAAACCTGCCAGACACTCGATTCGGGCGAGCCGGGTGCCGCCGATCCGACCGAAACCACCATCGGCTTCAATTACAAGCACGATGGCGCAACCGACGATCAGCGGGAGGCGCGGCTGTTCCGGTTCTCCTGCAACATGGCCGCCTACAATTCGAGGGAAGTCTATTACCTTGCCGACGATTCCGGCGAATTGCGGCAATTGCAATTCGCAACGCCGGAACTCGATATCCGTTACGAAAACGACGATTCTGAAGGCAAACTCGAATCGATCAGCATCATCGGCTACCGGGCAACCGACCAGCTTGTGAACTCGGGTTATTCGCCCGAGACGAAGGTGATCGAATCCTTCGACAAATGGCGCGGCGTCGGCGATGCCTCGACGATCGGCCGCTGGATGTTCCGGGACGGTCAATTCACGCTGGTGAAATACGACGTCGACGCCACTTACGACGGCGAGATCAACCCTGAATCGGTTGTCGACTACGAAACGCCGCCCTGAGAACGAAAGCTTTCGCAAACCAGGAGAAACGCATGCTCTACAAAGGCAGTTGTCATTGCGGCAACATCGCATTCGAGGTCGAAGGCAGGATCGAGGCGGCGGTAGTCTGCAACGCAAGGGTGCGCTCTTGTGGGCGGTACCGCGCGCTGATCTTCGCCTGCTCACATCCGACGAGGGCGTCGGCCGCTACACCTTCAACAACCACGTGATCGAGCACCGGTTCTGCCGGACATGCGGCAGCAACCCGTATGCGGAGGATGTGGCGACGGACGGTGAACGGTCGGCCTATGTGAATATACGCTGCCTCGAAGGCATCGACATCGCCGCGATTCCCACGATCGAATTCGACGGCCGCTCGATGTGATGCCCGCGCTTCGGCGTTACTTCGACAGCATCCAGTTCAGCGTATCGCGCCAGTCGGTCATGCGGATCGGCGTACCGTGGGTGCCGCTTTCGAACCGGACGAAGCGCGCGGGATAAGCTGAGGATTTTGCTCGGATTTCGCGGTAGAAGGCTTCCTGCTTTTCCGCCGGAAAGACCGTGTCCTTGCTGCCGTGGCCGAAGAACACCGGTACCTTGCGCTTGAACGCGGCGCTGCCGAAAAAGCTGTCATCCCAATGCGAGCCGAGCAGCAGCAGCCCGCCGAGCTTGCCGGCGATCTCGCTGCTTTTGGCCAGTTCCCAGCACAGCCCTCCGCCCATCGAGCCGCAGGCGACGAACACCGGCGCACCGGGCGATTTTTCCGCGTAATGTGAAATCAGCGCGCCGACTTCGGCGGCGCCCTTCGCGCCGAAGTCCGAAAAATCCGGTGACAGGTACAGTCCGCTATTGTTGGCGGCGAGGTTCTTCACCCGGTTGAAATTGCCGCCGAAGGTGAAGTCGTCGACGCCCTGTTTGCGGCTGCCGCCCTGCCCGTGCAGGTAGATGACGATCAGGCTGGCACCGTCTGTCTGGCCCACGGCAAGGTGGCGGATGTCCCCGGCTGCTGTTTTCAGCATCAGGTCCTGCTGCCGCCGCCGTACGCCCAGCGACACATATTTTGCCTGTACCCGCCGTTCCGGAACCTCGTCGCGTTTGTTGATGTCGCGCTGCTCCTGGTAGTCGACAACCGTGAACGCGCCATCGTCTTCCGTCGACAGGATGCCCGGATAGGCGAAGAGATTGTCTTTCTGCGATTGCAGCTTCAGGGCGTGGGCAACCTCTGCACTAGAGGCGAGGCCGAACAACACGACGGCAAGACAAGTTAATCTCTTACCTACGCTTTCCTTCGCAACGGCCATTTCGACGCTCAATCCTGCAGCACGCCGCCGGCGATGCGCAGCGCTTCCGGTGTATCGACATCGACGCCGGCGCCGGCGCCGATCTCGACGTCGATCACCGCCAGCCCTTCCTGCTCGACGATATGCCGGGCGCCGGTGTCGCCTTCAAGCATCGCCACCGCCGGGAACACCGAGCGGGGCAGGAGGACGGGATTGCCCCGCTTGCCATTATGGGTAGCACGCACCACGGAGGTACCGCCGGCGGCATTGAACGCCGCGATCAGCCGGTCGAGATCGGCCGACGAAACGTCCGGCATGTCGCCGAGGATGATCAGCGCGCCGGCGGCATTTTGCGGCACTGCCGCGACACCTGCCTTCAGCGAACTCGCCAGGCCGGTCCGGTAAGCCTGGTTGTCGAGCACCGTCACGTCGAGACCGAATAGTGCTGCGCGCACCCGGTCGGCCTGATGGCCGGCGACCACGACGATGCCTGCGGCATTGCTGGAAGTAGCGCGCTCCACCGTGCGGCGGATCAGCGGCTGACCGCCGAACAGCGCCAGGAGCTTATTGGGGCCGCCCATGCGGCTCGACTGGCCGGCGCCAAGCACCACGGCGTGAACCGAGGGTTTTGCCGCAGGACGCATCGCCTCGCGTGGTTGCGGTCGCGACGGTATTTCCATCAGCAGCCCGCCGACACCCATGCCCGCGATATCGGCGCCGGAGACATCGATACCGGCGACGAGCCGGTCGAGCACCCAGTCGAAGCCGTTTTCCTTCGGACTGCGCGCGCATCCCGGCGCACCCAGAACGGGCTTGCCGGACAGGTCGCCGACCACGATCAGGTTGCCGGGATCGACCGGCATCCCGGCCCTAAGCACCTTACCGCCCGCAGCACCGATGGCCGCGGGAATGACGTCGCCCGGATCGCTCATCGCGGATGCGCCGAACACCACCACCAAGTCGCTGTCGGGGGCCAGCGCACGGATCGCCGCCGCCACCGGCGCCGCCTCGTGCGGCGTGCGCTGCTCGCCGATGATGCGGCTTCCCGAACGCTGCAGCCGCGCTTCGGTGATACGCACCGTCTTGTCCAGCACGCTGTCCTTGATGCCGGGCAGCACCGTCTGCACCATGCCGATCTTCATCGCCTTGTAGGGGTGCACGGCAAAAGCCTCGCGACCCCGGCACAATCCGGCAACCTGCTCCACGACGCGCGCCGGTACGGCAAATGGAATGATCTTCACCGTCGCCACCATCTGGTCGGTTTCGACCGCGGCATGCTGCGCCACGGTTGCGATGGTGATTGCCGGGTCGACGGCGTTGATCGCGTCGATCAGCGCCTTGTCCACCGTGAACACGCCGGCTGCCGGCGCATGCAGATTGACGCGGCCGGTGGCGGCCGGTTTGGCTTCGATGTTCCTGAAGGACAGCCCTTCGACTATCATCTCGGCGGCACGATCCTCGGAAACGTCGTCCGCCGCCAATACCGCCGCGATCACCTCTTTGATGCCTGCCGCCCGCAGCACGCCGATATCCGCGGCGGTGAGCACATGCGCCTTCCTGAAGCGGCGCTCACCCGTCGAAACGGCATGGGCGAGGATGGCGCCCTCGGCTTCTTCCAGCACGACCGGCCCGAACTTCACGCCGCTTCGCCTTTCGCGTTGCGCTCGCTTCCGCGCGACCGCAGTGCCAGGATCACTTGCGCCAGCACAGCCACCGCGATCTCGGCCGGGCTCGCGGCGCCGATGTTCAGGCCAATCGGCGCGTGGATGCGCTCGATCGCTTCCGTCGTCGCGCCAAGCGCCAGCAGCCGCTCGACGCGCTTGGCATGGGTCTTCCGGCTGCCCAGCGCGCCGACATAGAAACAGCCGGCGTCGAGTGCGGCCTTCAGCGCGAAATCGTCGATCTTCGGATCGTGCGTCACCGCCGCGAGCGCCGTATAGCCGTCGAGCGGCTGCCGTTTCAGCACGTCTTCCGGCCACTCCGCAGAGAGCGCCACGTCGGGAAACCGGTCACCGGTGGCAAATGCCGTGCGCGGGTCGATGATCTCCATGTCGTAGCCGGCGATCCTGGCCATCGGCGCCAGCGCCTGGCTGATGTGCACGGCGCCGACCACCACCAGCCGAGGCCGCGGCACGTGCACATTGAGGAAGAAATTCCTTCCATCTGCCTCGACCGACCCAGAACTGCCCGACCGGAATGCCTTGGCAATCACCTCGCCCAGCGCGCCGGCAACGGCATCGCCTTCCTTCACCACGCGGTCGCGGCCATCGGCCAGGTCCGTCACTAGGATCGCCGCGCGGCGGGCCCGGCGCTCGGCGTTCAGTGTTTTGAGTGCATAGGGATCCATCGTTCAACCAAGACGTTCGACATAAACCTGGATGCGTCCGCCACACGACAGCCCGACCTGCCAGGCGGTCTCATCGGCGACGCCGAATTCCAGCATTTTGGCCTTGCCGCTGCCGATGATGTCAACGGCTTCGGAAACCACCGCGCCTTCGACGCAGCCGCCCGAAACCGAACCGTGGAAATTACCGTCGGCGTCGATGACCAGATGGCTGCCGACCGGCCGCGGCGCCGAGCCCCAGGTCTCGACGACGGTGGCAATCGCCACGTCCTTGCCGTCCTTCATCCAGTTTTCCGCGATGATCAGTGGGTCGCGGGCTTCGTCCAGTGCTGCGGTATTGTCCATGGCGAAAATCTCCTCACCGGAAATATGGTCACGCCGCGTGCAGATTGCCAAGCCAAAGCCTTGGATCGCTTTGGCGCGTCCTTGCCGCGCCCAGCGACGCGACGAGATCGGAGAGCGCATTGAGATTGTGGACGGGCCGGAACTCGTCGACATGGGGCAGCATCGCCTTCACGCCGCGGGCGCGGGCTTCGAATCCGTCGAAACGCAGCAGCGGGTTCAGCCAGATCAGCCGCCGGCACGATTTCTTCAGCCGCTCCATCTCCTCGGCGAGCCCCGCGACATCGTCCCGCTCAAGTCCATCGGTGATCAGCAACACCACCGCGCCCTGCCCCAGGACACGCCTCGACCACAACCGGTTGAATTCGGAAAGCGTGTCGCCGATGCGGGTGCCGCCCGACCAGTCCTTCACCGCATTGGAGCAATTTTCCAGCGCCTCATCGGGATCGCGATGCCGCATCTGGCGGGTCAGGTTGGTCAGCCTGGTGCCGAACACGAAGGTGTGGACGCGCCGCCGCTTCTCAGCCAGCGCATGCAGGAAGAGCAGGAAGATGCGGGTGTACTGGCTCATCGATCCCGAAATGTCGGCAAGCACGACCAGCGGCGGGTGCATTTCGCGCGGCGAACGGAACTTCGGGAGGATCAGTTCGCCGCCGGTCCTGAGCGCCGAGCGCATCATGGCGCGCGGATCGGCGCGACGGCCGTGCGGATCGGGCCGGAAACGGCGGGTCCGCACCATGTCGAAGGGCAGCCTCAGCTCAGCAATCGCCCGCTTGGCGTCGGCGATCTCGGCGGCGCTCATCTGCGCGAAATCCTTACCGCGCAGCACCTCGTTGCCTGAGAAGGTGAAACGCGCGTCGACCTCGACTTCCGGGATCTCCTGCGGCGCCCGGTTCCTGTTGTGGCCCTCGAACATCGCGTCGGCGACACGGCTTTCGGCGGCGCGCGGCTTCTGCTTCTCGCGGTTGTCGGGCGCTACCGGCGAAAACATCGCCAGCATCTTCTCGATCAGCTCGCGCGACTTCCAGAACAGCCGGAACGCCTCGTCGAATGTCGCGTGATCCTCGTGCCTCGAAACCAGCACCGCATGCAGCGTCCAGTAGAAATCGTCACGGCTGCCGATGCCCGCCGCCAGCACCGCCTCGATCGCATCCTTCACCGACGCCGGCCCGACCCGCATGCCGGCTTTCCTCAGCGCGCGGGCGAAATAGACGATGTTGTCGGCGATACGGCCTTCCGGTTTTACGACGTTCGGCGAGGAATGGAGTTTTTCCATTGCTAAAGCCTACTCGGCCGCGGCCAGCTCGGCCTTGACCTCGTCGAGGATGCGCCGGCCCTCGCCCTGCGCAATGCGGGCGATGTCGTCCTGGTATTTCAACAGCACGCCGATGGTGTCGGACACGGTTTCCGGATCGAGCGCCACCTTGTCGAGTTCGGTCAGCGCACCGGCCCAGTCGATCGTCTCGGCGACGCCCGGCACCTTGAACAGTTCCAGTTCGCGCAGCTTCTGGATGAAACGCACCACTTCGGCCGACAGCAGCTGGTTGGCCTGCGGAACCTTTCTGCGTACGATTTCGAGTTCGCGCACCGCGTCGGGATAATCGACCCAGTGATAAAGGCAGCGCCGCTTCAGCGCATCGTGGATTTCGCGCGTGCGGTTGGTGGTGATGATGACGATCGGCGCCTCTTCGGCCTTGATCGTGCCGAGTTCCGGCACCGTCACCTGGAAATCGGAGAGGATTTCGAGCAGGAACGCCTCGAACGCCTCGTCGGTGCGGTCGAGTTCGTCGATCAGGAAGACGGGCGCAGCGCCTTTCTTGCCCGTGAGCGCGTCGAGCACCGGCCGCCGTATCAGGTATTTTTCGGAAAAGACGTTCTTTTCCATATCCTTGCGGTCGACAGCTCCAGCGGCTTCTTCCATCCGGATCTCGATCATCTGGGCGGCATAGTTCCATTCATAGACCGCCGAGGAGACGTCGAGCCCTTCGTAGCATTGCAGGCGGATGAGCCGGCGGCCGAGTGCCGCCGCCAGCACCTTGGCGATCTCGGTCTTGCCGACGCCGGCTTCGCCCTCGAGAAACAGCGGCCTTCCCATGCGCAGGCTGAGGAACAGCACCGTCGCCAGTGCGCGGTCGGCGACGTAGTCGGCGCCGGTCAGCAGCGCCAGCGTCTCGTCGATCGATTGCGGCACGGCACGCGGTTTCGGATCGGACATCTTTGCTCCGGAGAGATCGGCCATCGGCGTCAAAGCACGTGGTAGGCGCGATCGTGATAAAGCAGCGGCCGCAAATTATCGCCGACGCGCAACCCTGTCACCTTGCCAAAAAGCACACGGTGCGTGGCAAGGTCCTTTGTGTCGAAGAGTTCGCAGTCGAACACGGCGATCGCTTCGCGCAGCGTCGGCGCGCCGGTCGCGATCGTGTCCCAGTGGCCGAGCTCGAAACGTTTTTCGACTGCAAGCCCGCTCAGCCCGGAAAACGCCACCGACAATTCCTGCTGGTCGGCGGCAAGCGTGTTCAGGGCGAAGCGGCCGTTGGCGATGAAACACTCATTGTTGGGGTTTTCGCGGTTGAGGCAGGCGAGCACGGTCGGCGGCGAATCGGAAACCGAGCACGCGGCAATCACGGTGACGCCGCGTCTGCCTGCGGCACCGTCGGTGGTGATGATGTGGACCGCGCCCGCGAAATGCGCCATTGCATCGCGGTAGGCCTGCGGCCCGACGTCGTTCATCTTGAGCACTGGCGAAATTCCAAAAAAGCAAGCTCCCGCTTCGGTATATAAGCTTGCGGGCCGATGTCACAAGCCGCATGAACCGTGCGGTGCCAGCGGCAGGAACGCGATCGCAGCGCCGAATATGCCAGTGTTCTCCCGCCACGTGTGGACCGATTCATCCCGTTTCAAGCATTTCTCTATCGCTGCTGAAGATTCTTCGTCACGATTTCAATGACTTGTACGATTTCGGCAAAGATCGTCTGTCCACACCCTCGCCGGTCGGGCTGGTAGGCGCAAAAAGTGCCGAGCCTAGCCCACCGAGCCTAAGGGCGAGAACACCGGCGGGGCGCTGCGAAGGCGCCATATAATCATTTACGAGGTGCGCTACAGAGCCCCGCTTCCCACCTAACTCAATAGCCCGACGGACAATATCCAAGCGTGGCAACGAAGGAACTTGCCCCACGACTCACCTGAAACAGGTAAACGGAGCAAGAAAACCCCGATCCGCATTGAATGTCTTTAAGGCGAAAGCCGGCAAATAGCTTGCTTGCCCATTCCCCAACGTAAGCCCAGACTGCACGGTCAGCGCTCGAGGGGAAGAGCGCCAGCGAAGGGGATACCGCCATGAACATTCCGGGAGCATCGCCTGCCCTCTACAATGAGGACCTCGCACCGGCAACGGTCCGCAACTGGGGTCCGTTCTCGATCTTCAACGTGTGGACGTCCGACGTCCACAGCCTGTGGGGCTATTATCTCGCCGCCAGCCTCTTCCTGTTCTGCGGCAGCTTCGTCAACTTCCTGATCGCCATCGGCATCGGTTCGCTGATCATCTACTTCCTGATGAACATGGTCGGCGTTGCCGGCGTGCGCACCGGCGTCCCCTTCCCGGTACTGGCGCGCGCCTCCTTCGGCATATGGGGCGCCAATTTCCCGGCGATCGTGCGCGCCATCGTCGCCTGCTTCTGGTACGGCGCGCAGACGGCCGCCGCCTCGGGCGCCATCGTCGCGCTGCTCATCCGCAACGAAGGGATGCTGGCGTTCCACCAGTCAAGCCACATGCTCGGCCACTCCACCCTGGAGGTGATCTGCTATGTGATCATCTGGGGGCTGCAACTCCTGATCATCCAGCGCGGCATGGAAACGGTCCGCAGATTCCAGGACTGGGCCGGACCCGCTGTCTGGGTGATGATGCTGTTCCTGGCCATCTATCTCGTCATCAAGGCGGGCGGCGTTTCGCTTTCGGCAAACATTCCGATGGATGTGCTGCTGGAGAAGACCAAGGACGCCGGCGTGCCTGGCGTCCCGGGCTCCTTCGAGGCGCTGATGGCGGTCGCCGCGATCTGGGTGACCTACTTCGCCGCGCTTTATCTCAACTTCTGCGACTTCTCGCGCTACTCGCCGGACGAGCGTTCACTGAGGATCGGCAACATCTGGGGCTTGCCGGTAAACCTCATCCTGTTCTCGCTGGTCGCCGGTATCACCACGATCGCGGCTTTCCAGGTCTACGGCGAAGTGCTTTTGCATCCCGACCAGATTTCCGCCAAGTTCGACAGCTGGTTCCTGGCGCTGCTGGCCGCGCTTACCTTCGCGGTTGCGACGCTCGGCATCAACGTGGTCGCCAATTTCGTGTCGCCGGCCTTCGACTTCGCCAACGTCTTCCCCAGGCACATCAACTTCAAGCGGGGCGGCTACATCGCGGCGTTGATCGCGCTGGTGCTGTATCCGTTCGCACCCTGGGAAGGCGGTGCGACGCACTTCGTCAACATGGTCGGTGCGACCATGGGGCCGATCTTCGGCGTGATGATGGTGGACTACTACCTGATCCGCAAAGGCTGGCTCAACGTCGAGGACCTTTACCGCGAGGACGGCGAATACCGGTTCCAGAACGGCTGGCACGTCAACGCCCTGATCGCGGCCGGCGTCGGCATCCTGTTCTCGTCGATCCTGCCGAACTTCACCAACTGGCTGCCGTCCTGGTGGGGCGTCTATGGCTGGTTCTTCGGCGTGGCGATCGGCGGCGGCATCTACTACGTGCTGCGCTCGAGAACGCTTGGCAGCGCGCAGGTGGCACGGGCATAGGTCAGGATCGCAAGGCCGTGGGAAGCCGCACGGCTTCCCACGCACTGCCGGTTCATTCGGCGGCAGTGCGATCCCCGGCAAGCTCGTCGGGACGGTTCGGGTCGCCCGGTGCCGTTTCGCAGCCGAGATCCGGGAAGGCAACGATGCGGCTGCCGCGAAAATCGGTGCGCACGACCAGCAGCCCCTGCTCCTCGAAATAGGTGAGCAGGCGCCGCGCCCGGCTCGGCGAATGGCTGCCGTAGGCGCGCGCGAGGGCTGCATCCGACGGGCACGGCTCGCCGCTGACGGCCGACTGCGCGACGATCAGGAATACGCCCTGGATATCGTCGGTGAGGCTTTCCGACAACGCCAGCGCCTGCTGCCAGGTCTCACCCGAAGCGGTTTCCTTGTCGACGCCGGCCCGCGCCACCGCGAGTTTGCGGCGGAAGCCGACAAGCGGCAGCGGCTCGCCCGGCACGCGGGAGATGCGGCAACGCACAAGAAAATCCTGGTAAAGCACTGCAACCGAACGGAAAGCCGCGTCTGGATCGTCCAGAATCCCGCGCATAACGGTGTCGATGAGCGCGTCCCGCTCGGCTTCGTCGAAGACCGGGAACATAGGCTCTGCCGACGCTTCCGGCTGCGGACGCGGCCTGGAGAGTTGCGCAAGAATGTCTGCGGTCGGTGTGGGTGTCGGCGGAGGCGGCGGACGCCGCACCAGCGGGCGCGCTTCGTCGGCTCCCGGCTTGAAGATGAGGTCGCGCGCATCGTCGGAAGCCTCCGGCAGCGGCATCAGCTTCGGGCTGACCGAACGCGGCGATGTCTCGACCGTCCCGATGGTGATCGGCAACGGTCGCCGCGAGACGGCAGGGCCGAGCGCCACGAAGTGCCCTCGCCCCAGATCGCGGAACATTTCGGCCTGGCGCCGCTCCATGCCGAGAAGATCGGCCGCACGCGCCATGTCGATATCGAGGAAAGTACGGCCCATGAGGAAGTTCGAAGCTTCGGCGGCGACGTTCTTGGCAAGTTTGGCCAACCGCTGCGTGGCGATGACGCCGGCAAGCCCGCGCTTACGCCCCCGGCACATCAGGTTGGTCATCGCGCCGAGCGAGATCTTTCGCGCCTCGTCGCTGACTTCGCCGGCAACCGCCGGCGCGAAAAGCTGCGCCTCGTCGACGACGACCAGCACCGGGTACCAGTGATCGCGGTCGGCATCGAACATGCCGCCGAGAAAGGCCGCAGCTGCGCGCATCTGCTGCTCGACGTCGAGGCCTTCGAGATTGAGCACCACCGAGACGCGATGCTGGCGGATGCGGCCGGCGATGCGGGTGAGTTCGGCTTCGGTGCGCACCGCATCGACCACCACATGGCCGAATTTTTCGGCGAGCGTGACGAAATCGCCTTCCGGATCGATCACGCATTGCTGAACCCATGGCGCGCTCTGCTCGAGCAGGCGGCGTAGAAGATGCGACTTGCCGGACCCTGAATTGCCCTGCACGAGCAGACGGGTCGCCAGCAGTTCCTCGAGATCGAGCAGTGCGGACGTCCCCTTGGACGTCGCTCCCATATCGATGCCGACCTTCATGCCTTCTCCTCGTTCAGACCGCTGATTCGGGTGCCGCAGGCACGGAAAGGGATTGCTCTAGCATCTCGATGCGACCGGCGCGCGCATGGTTTGGCAAAAACCCACAGGTCGATTCGGTGGCATGACAAGGGTCTGGCTGGCTGCAGCGATTCGAGGCCTCGGCGCGCCTCAGGTGGCCAACGCTATACCAGCCGGCTCTGCTCTACCGCAGCATTGATGAAGCTCGCAAACAACGGGTGCGGCTCGAACGGACGGCTCTTCAGCTCGGGGTGATACTGGACGCCTATGAACCATGGGTGATCGGGGTATTCGACCGTTTCCGGCAGCACGCCATCGGGTGACATGCCGGCAAACACCAGGCCGCAGTCCTCGAGCTGCTGCTTGTAGTCGATGTTGACCTCGTAGCGGTGGCGGTGGCGCTCCGAAATCTGCGTGTCGCCGTAAATCTCAGCGATCTTGGAATCGCCGGCCAACCGCGCCTCGTAGGCGCCGAGGCGCATGGTGCCGCCGAGATCGCCGGCGGCGCGGCGTTTCTCCAGCATGTTGCCCTTCAGCCATTCGGTCATCAGGCCAACGACCGGTTCGTCAGTCGGGCCGAATTCCGTCGACGAGGCGTGTTCGACGCCGGCCAGCGAGCGCGCCGCCTCGATGCAGGCCATCTGCATGCCGAAGCAGATGCCGAAATACGGCACCTTGCGCTCGCGGGCGAATTTCGCCGCGAGGATCTTGCCTTCCGAACCGCGTTCGCCGAAGCCGCCAGGCACCAGGATGCCATGCACCTTCTCGAGGAACGGCACCGGATCCTCTTTCTCGAACACCTCGCTCTCGATCCAGTCGAGCTTGACCCGCACCTTGTTGGCCATGCCGCCATGCGACAGCGCCTCGATTAGCGATTTGTAGGCGTCCTTGAGGCCGGTGTACTTGCCGACGACTGCGATCGTCACTTCGCCTTCCGGGTTGTGGATGCGGTGAGAAACCTCCTCCCAGCGCTCCATGCGTGGCTTCGGCGCCGGGTCGATGCCGAAGGCCGCGAGCACTTCCGAATCCAGCCCTTCGGTGTGGTACGCCATCGGCACGTCGTAGATGTGCGCCACGTCCAGCGCCTGGATGACCGCCGATTCGCGCACATTGCAGAACAGCGAGAGTTTTCTGCGCTCTTCCTTTGGAATTGCACGATCTGCGCGTACCAGCAGAATATCGGGCGCGATGCCGATCGAACGCAGTTCCTTCACCGAATGCTGCGTCGGCTTGGTCTTCAGTTCGCCGGCAGCCGGAATGTAGGGCATCAGCGTCAGGTGGACGTACACCGCCTGCCCGCGCGGCAGATCGTTGCCGAGCTGGCGTATAGCCTCGAGGAACGGCATCGCCTCGATGTCACCGACCGTGCCGCCGATCTCGCAGAGCACGAAGTCGTAGTCGTCGTTGCCTCCGGTGATGAAATTCTTGATCTCGTCGGTGACGTGCGGGATGACCTGAACGGTGGCGCCGAGATAGTCGCCGCGTCGTTCCTTCTCGATGATGTTCTTGTAGATGCGGCCGGTGGTGATGTTGTCGTTCTGATTGGCCGACCGCCCGGTGAACCGCTCATAATGGCCGAGATCGAGGTCCGTCTCGGCTCCGTCGTCCGTCACGAACACCTCGCCATGCTGATAGGGCGACATCGTTCCCGGGTCGACATTCAGATAGGGATCGAGTTTTCGAATGCGCACGCGATAGCCGCGTGCTTGCAAAAGGGCACCAAGTGCCGCTGCAGCAATGCCTTTTCCGAGAGAGGAAACCACGCCGCCTGTGATGAATACATATCGCGCCATGGGAGTCAGGGCTTAGCGTGGCGGGGATGATTCCGCCAGAGAAAAATGGAGGCAAAGGGCGTTTTCAAAGGCTGTGATTCCCGATCAAGATTCCTGGCAACAAAAAAGGCCGGCTGAGCCGGCCTCTTTCAGGTCGCTGCATTGCGCTCAGAGCACGACGACGTTGGTGCCGACCTTCACGCGACGATAGAGGTCGATGACGTGGTCGTTGACCATGCGGAAGCAGCCATTCGACGAATTGGTGCCGATGCTTTGCGGCGCGATGGTGCCGTGAATACGCAGGTGCGTATCCTTCTTGCCTTCATAGAGGTAGATGGCACGCGCGCCGAGCGGGTTCTCGCCGCCGCCGGGCATGCCGTCCTTGTACTGGCCGTATTTCTTCGGCTCGCGTTCCTGCATCTCCTTGGTGGGGATCCAGCGGGGCCATTCCTGCTTGTCGCCGACCTTCACCTGGCCTTTGTACTGCAGGCCGTCCTTGCCAACGGCGATGCCGTAACGGCGGGCCGAACCCAAACCTTCGACCAGGTAGAGGAAATGGTTGGCGGTATCGATCACGATGGTGCCGCGCGGATAGCCCGAGAATTCAACGACCTGGGGCTCGAACTGCGAGGCGACCTTGAACTTCTTGCGCGATTCCTTCTGGGCAAGCGCAGTATCGAGGGTACGGGTTTCTGGCAGCAGCACCTGGTCGTCGCCGAACAGCGCGCCGAAGAAGCCGGAGCGCGGCATCGTCTGTTCGCTGCGCAATTCACCGTCGTTGCGGAAAGAAGCGACCTCAGGGTCGAATCTTGGCTGTACGGCCCGGATCGGCTCCATCGGCTGCAGGATTTCCTTGCGCGATGCCTCCTTCTGGGCCTTTTCTTTTGCCCTGGCAGCTGCCTTTGCGCTAAGCTTCGGCTCAGGCTTTGCCTTTGCTGCCGATTTCGCCTTGTCATTCGGCTTGAACAGAACAGCGAAAAGTCCAACAGGCTTTTCCTCGGCCTTTTCGACTTCCTTGGCGGTCGTCTTCTTCGCCTTGCCCTTGGAGGCGGTCTTGTTCTTCTTGTTCGACTTGGCGGAAGTCTTGGCTTTTGCCTTCGGCTTGGGTTTGACCTGTTCGACGGCGGCGGTTTTTTTGGTTGCGGTTTGCGCGGTGGCAATCGACGGAGCGCCGAAAACGAGCGCGACGCCGAGGCCAAGGAGTACGAGGCTGCGAGAGATCATGTGTGTTACCCAAGATGTGTTTTGAGGGCGGACGCACCGCGAGGACGCACAAATGCGTACCGCCACCCAGACTGCCCTTGGCCGCTTTATAAGCAATTAACGCAGAGCCCCTCAAGCAGAACAGGGTTGCGGCAGGCATCAAACTATTGCGAGGTCACTGCATTGACAGCGAGTGTGTCGAAATAACAACAGTTTAGCGCAGGCAAAGATTGCCCGATGACTGCTTTGCAGCCTGCATGCAAAAGAAGACGGCGTAAGCCGGGGAGCTTGGATTATTGACCGCTTGGAACCTGCGGCGCGGCGGGCGCTGCCGGTTGCGCCGGAGCCGCGGGCTCGGCAGGGTTCGGCGCGACAGGAGCCGCGGGCGTGTTGGAACCGCCCAGCTGATCGAGGACACCGTTGCCGGCCGGCTGTTGCTGACCATTGGCTGCGGGCACTCGGTCGAGAATATCGATCGGGCGCTCGCCGTAGCGGGCCATGATCGAAAGCGCCAGCGAGGTCGCGAAAAAGGCGATCGCCAGGATGCCGGTCGTGCGCGTCAGTGCGTTGGCCGCGCCGCGTGCGGTCATGAAGCCCGAACCGCCGCCAATGCCAAGACCGCCGCCCTCGGAGCGCTGCAGCAGCACGACGCCGACAAGCGCGAGAACGACCATCAGGTGGATGACGATGAGAACGGTTTCCATAAGGCAATCCGGCAGGTTTCAGGGGCGGCCGAGCGCGCGCGCCAGCTTTGAAGTCGGGTCAGATACACGGCTTTCGTGGCATTTCCAAGCCCGTCGCGGAATATGGGTCCGCCAAACGGAAATGCAACGCCCAAAACACCGCCGGCGAACTACCCGATCGCTTCGTAGGCCTCGGCAATGCCGAGGAAGTCGGAGGCCTTCAGGCTGGCGCCGCCGACGAGCGCGCCGTCGACATTGTCTATGGCAAGCAGCTCGCGCGCGTTGGACGGCTTCACCGAGCCGCCATAAAGGATACGCATCCGCTCGGCCTCGGCACCCAGTCTTTCGCGCAGCCTGGCACGGATGTGGGCGTGCGCTTCGGCGACGTCGGCGACTGTCGGCGTCAGCCCGGTTCCGATCGCCCATACGGGCTCGTAGGCGATCACCGTGTTCTTCGCGGTCGCCATGGTTGCGACCGAACCGCCGATCTGGCGCGACAGAACGTCCAGCGTGGTGCCCGATTCGCGCTCGGCCCGCGTTTCGCCGATGCAGACGATGGCGACAAGCCCGGCCCGCCATGCCGCTTCGGCCTTCGCGTGGACGGTCGCGTCATCCTCGCCGTGGTCGGTGCGGCGTTCCGAGTGGCCGACAATGACGTGGGTCGCGCCGGCGTCCTTCAGCATTTCGGCGGAGATGTCGCCGGTGTGCGCGCCGCTTTCCCTGGCGTGGCAATCCTGCCCGCCGGATTTGACCGGGGTCTGGTGCAAAATCTCGGAAGTGCGATAGAGGAGCGTCGCCGGAACGCAGATCAGCGCTTCGGTCTCGGCATCGAGCCCATGCATGAAGCCGTGGCCGATGGCGTGCAGTTCGGTGAGACTGGCGCCGACGCCGTTCATCTTCCAGTTTCCGGCCACCAGCGGACGAATTCCCGGCGTCATCCCGCGTCTCCCTCTTCATTCAACCATGATGTTCAAGGGCTCTCCCTACCAAAATCGCGCCACAAAGCAATCGACACTGACGGCGAAGGACGCTATTGCCCTTCGTTGACAAGGCGCTTCCATGGCGCCGAACTGGATTAGACCATGCTTGATACCTTGCGGAACGCGGCCGGAACATGGGTCGCCAAAATCCTCCTTCTGCTGCTCGTCATGAGCTTCGCGGTCTGGGGCATCTCCGGCCAGTTGGTCGGCGGCATCGGCGGCAACAATGTGGTGACGGCCGGCGGAACAACTGTATCTACCAACGAATACCGGCTTGCCTACGATCGTCAGATTTCCGTCCTATCGCAACAGTTCGGGCAACGGATCACGCGCGAACAGGCCACCGCATTCGGTATCGACCAGCAAGTGCTGTCGCAGTTGATCGCGGAAGCCGTTCTCGACGAACAGGCGCGCAAGATGGGTCTCGGCCTTTCGCGGGACCGGCTGGCCGATCTGACCCGACAGGATCCCGCATTCCAGGGACCGGACGGTCAATTCAACCGCCAGCAGTTCGATTATGTGCTGCAGCAGGTCGGCATGCGGCCTGACGACTACCTGACGAGCCGCGGCAGGGTGGCGATCCGCCAGCAGATTGTCGAGGCCGTGACCGATGGAATGAAGGCGCCTGATGCTTTCCTGCGTGCCGTCGCGCTCTACCGCGGCGAGGACCGCACCGTCGAATACATTGCGCTCCCCAAGGCTCTCGTCGAGCCAATCGAGGAACCCACTGCGGACGTGCTGGCGAAATGGTTTGAAGAGAACAAGAAGACTTACGCCGCGCCGGAATATCGCAAGATCTCCTATGTGAAGCTGGAACCTGAAGATATCGCCGATACGTCCGCGATCACCGACGAACAGGTCGCAGCCGATTACGAAACCAACAAATCGAAATTCTCGACACCTGAGACCCGGACGATCGAGCAGGTCGTGTTCAAGTCGCCGGAAGCTGCGACCGCTGCCCGCGGCAGCATCGACACCGGCACCACATTCGAGGAAGTGATCAAGGCTGAAGGCAAGACGCCGGCCGACGTGTTGCTCGGAAGCTTCACCAAGGACAAGCTGGCCGACAGCGCGGTCGCGGAAGCCGCCTTCAAGCTGCAGGCCAATGAAGTGAGCGGGGTGATACAGGGCTCATTCGGGCCGGTGCTGATCCGCGTCACCGAGATCAAGCCGGAAGTCGTGCGTCCGCTGGCCGAGGTCAAGGAAGAAATTCGCAAGGATCTCGCCCTGGTCGAGGCGAACCGCGTGCTGCTCGACGTCCACGACAGCTACGAGGATGCCCGCGCCGGCGGTGAATCGCTGCATGAGGCGGCCGACAAGCTCAAACTGAAGGTTGTGACCATTGATACCATCGACCGCGCGGCACTGCGGCCGGATGGTTCGGTGGTGAACGACCTGCCGGCATCGCAGGAGATGTTGCGCGGCGCGTTCGAGACCGAAGTGAATGTCGAGAACCCGGCCTTGAATGTCGGGTCCAACGGTTTCGTTTTCTACGAGGTGGAAGGCGTTACCCCTGCACGCGACCGCACGCTTGACGAGGTACGCGAGAAGGTCGTGACCGACTGGAGGGCTGCCGAAGTCCAGTCCCGGCTTTCGGCCAAGGCGGCCGAACTGGAGAAGAGGTTGAAGGGCGGTACGCCGTTCGACACGCTGGCAACGGAACTCAAACTGGAGAAGCAGACCAAGCGCGGCTTGAAGCGCGAGGCCGACGACGTCGATTTCGGCAAGCCAGGCATTGCCCAGGTCTTCGGCGTGCCCCAGGACGGCACCGGACTGCTGCCTTCGCCGCAGGGCGATGCCTACATCCTCTTCAAGGTGATCGAGGCCTTCGAGCCGGCGGGAGCGGGACCGGAATCATTGCCGGAAGAAGCGCGCAATGCCTTTTCCTCTGGCCTTGCCGACGACCTCCTGGACCAGCTTGTTGCCCGCCTTCAGAGCGAATACACGGTCACCGTCGACCAGGCGGCGATCCAGCGGGCGCTGGCCTTCTGACGAAGCCGATGAGCGACCTGAAGACCCATATCGCAAAGGTTGCCTCAGGCAGCGCGCTTTCGTTCGAGGACGCGCGCTCGGCGTTCGACACCATCATGTCGGGCGAAGCGACGCCCAGCCAGATCGGCGCCTTCCTGATGGCGCTGAGGGTGCGCGGCGAAACCGTCGACGAGATTTCCGGGGCGGTCGCGACGATGCGCGACAAGATGCTCAGGGTCGAAGCGCCGGAAGACGCGATCGACATCGTCGGCACCGGCGGCGACGGCTCGCACAGCGTCAACATCTCGACCGCATCCGCCTTCGTCATTGCCGGTTGCGGCGTGCCGGTCGCCAAGCATGGCAATCGCGGCCTCTCCTCGCAGACCGGTGCCGCCGACGTGCTGATGGCGCTCGGCGTCAAGATCGACCTGCCGCCGGAAGCCATCGGCCACTGCATCCGCGATGCCGGCGTCGGCTTCATGTTCGCTCCGGCGCATCACCCGGCGATGAAACATGTCGGACCGACGCGCGTAGAACTCGGCACCCGCACCATCTTCAATCTGCTGGGCCCGCTTTCCAATCCGGCCGGCGTGAAGCGCCAAGTGGTCGGCGTGTTTTCGCCGGAATGGGTGGAACCGCTGGCCGAGACGCTGAAAGCGCTCGGCACCGAGCGGGCCTGGGTGGTGCATGGCGATGGCTTCGACGAGATCACCACCACCGGCGAAACCCGTGTTGCCGAGCTTTCCGATGGTGCCATCAAGAGTTTCTCGATCACACCCGAGCAGATCGGGTTGTCGCGCCATACGCGAGAGGCCCTTAGGGGCGGCGATTCAGCCTACAATGCGCATGCGATGCGCGAACTGCTTTCCGGAGCACCTGGCGCCTATCGGGACACGGTGCTGATGAACGCCGGCGCCGCACTGGTCGTGGCCGGTACTGCGGCCACGTTGCAGGAGGGTGCTACAGCGGCGGCGAATGCGATCGACAGCGGCAGCGCGGCAAAGGTGCTGGAGACATTGATCACTGTCTCCAGCGGTTACGACCATGGCTGACATCCTGCGCAAGATCGAGGCCTACAAGCGCGACGAGATCGCGGCGGCAAAAAGCCGGTTGCCGCTTAACGAAGTCGTGGCTCGGCTGGGCGACGTGGAGAAGCCGCGCGGTTTCTTGGCTGCGCTCAAAGCTAAACGCGCCGCAGGCGGCTTCGGGCTGATCGCCGAGATCAAGAAGGCGAGCCCGTCGAAAGGCTTGATCCGCGAAGATTTCGATCCGCCCTCGCTTGCGGTGGCCTATGCCGAAGGCGGTGCTGCCTGTCTTTCGGTGCTGACCGACACACCATCCTTCCAGGGCGCGCCGGAATTCCTGACCGAGGCGCGCGCGGCCGTGAAACTGCCGGCACTGCGCAAGGATTTCATGTTCGAGCCCTATCAGGTGCACGAGGCGCGGCTGTGGGGCGCCGATGCGATCCTGCTCATCATGGCGAGCCTTAATGATGCCGACGCAAAGCGGCTCGAGGAGACAGCGTTCGAACTCGGCATGGATGTCCTGGTCGAGGTCCACGACGAAGCAGAGACCGAACGTGCGCTGAAACTTTCCTCCCGCCTGATCGGCATCAACAATCGCGACCTGAGGACCTTCGAAGTAAGCCTCGATACGTCCGAGCGGCTGGCGAAAATGGTGCCGAGCGACCGGCTGCTGGTCAGCGAAAGCGGCATCTTCACCCATGCCGACTGCCGCCGCCTTGCTGGCCATGGCATCGGCACGTTCCTCGTCGGCGAGAGCCTGATGCGGCAGGCCGATGTCGCCGCCGCCACCCGAGCCCTTCTGAGCGGCGTTGCCGCACCAGCCCACTGAAGAAGATGGCGGGCAAGACAGGCCTCACCCATATCGGCGCCCAGGGCGAGGCGCATATGGTCGACGTGGGATCGAAGGCCGACACCGAGCGCACCGCGATTGCCGAGGCTGCGGTGATCATGCAGGCCGCGACGCTCAGGATGATCCTCGACGGCAATGCGAAGAAGGGCGACGTGCTCGGCACCGCCCGCATCGCCGGCATTATGGCGGCCAAGAAGGCGCATGAGTTGATCCCGCTCTGCCATCCGCTGCTGCTGACCAAGGTCAGCGTCGACATAGAACCGGACGAAACGCTGCCCGGATTGCGGGTTACGGCGCTGGCGCGGGTCACCGGCAAGACCGGCGTCGAGATGGAGGCATTGACCGCCGCATCGGTTGCCTGCCTGACCATCTACGACATGGCAAAGGCCGTCGACCGCGGCATGGTCATCACCGGGGTGCGGCTTGTCGAAAAGACCGGCGGCAAGTCCGGCGCCTACCGCGCATCGGAAGGCTGACCAACATGGTGCTGGTTCCCGTCGACGAGGCACTGGCGCGGCTGCTGGCCGACGCCGAGGCCGGACCGGCCGAAAGCGTGTCGCTCGCCGAGGCGGCGGGGCGCGTGCTGGCGGAACCACTGACCGCATTGCGCACGCAACCACCCTTCCCGGCTTCCGCGATGGACGGTTACGCAGTTCGCGCCGCCGATGTCGTCCAGGTGCCGGCGCGGCTGAAAATCGTCGGGGAGGCTCCCGCGGGCAGGCGGTTCACCGGTACTGTCGGGCGCAAGGAAGCGGTGCGCATCTTCACCGGCGCACCGGTGCCGGAAGGCGCGGACACCATCCTCATCCAGGAAAATGCCCGCGTCGCCGGCAACGGCGAAATCGAAGCGATCGAGACGGTCGCGGTCGATCGCCATATCCGCAAGATCGGGCTGGATTTCGTCGAAGGCGAGCAACTTCTCGACCAAGGCCGCCTGCTCGACGCAGCCGCGCTGTCGCTCGCCGCTGCAGCCAATCACCCTCGCCTTCCCGTGGTCAAGGCGCCGCTGGTCGCCATCATTGCTACCGGCGATGAATTGCTGCCACCCGGCAGCATACCCGGACCGGATCAGATCATCGCCTCCAACGGCTACGGCGTGGCGGCCATCGCGCAGGCGGTCGGAGCGAAAATACTCGATCTCGGCATCGTGCCGGATCGACCCGAATTGATCGCGGCGGCGGTCAAACGCGCGCTGGCGGCGGATGTCGACATCATCGTGACGCTGGGCGGCGCTTCGGTCGGTGACCACGACCTCATCCACGACGTGCTGACCGGGCAAGGCATGACGCTCGATTTCTGGAAGATCGCCATGCGCCCCGGCAAGCCGCTGATGTTCGGCAGGCTCGGCAAGACGCGCGTGATCGGGTTGCCTGGAAATCCTGTCGCAAGCCTGGTTTGCTCGCATCTCTTCCTGAAGCCGCTGCTGGCGAAGCTCGGAGGTCGTCCATGCACGCCCGATTTTCGCGATGCAGTGTTGGGAACCGCCATGGCGGCGAACGATCTGCGGCAGGATTACGTGCGTGCGGCAGCTGTCGAGCGCGATGGAAAACTCGTCGCGATGCCATTCACCGTCCAGGACTCCTCAATGCTGAAAACTCTGACCGAGGCCAATGCGTTGATTATCCGCGCGCCATTCGCTCCGGCCGCGGCGGCAGGCGATGCTTGCCGCCTGCTGATACTACGCTGAACAAATCGTCAACATATTCATTAAAATTTAAACGGTTGCGGAACACAACTGGAACAGATAGTGTTTGTTCTGGTTTTGTTTTTGATCTGATTCCTCGGGGGAACGCCATGCTGACGCGCAAACAACATGAACTCTTGATGTTCATCCATGAGCGCCTGAAAGAAGCTGGAATCCCCCCCTCCTTCGACGAAATGAAGGAAGCGCTCGATCTCGCATCGAAATCCGGCATTCACCGATTGATCACGGCTCTCGAAGAACGCGGCTTCATTCGCCGACTGCCGAACCGGGCGCGGGCACTGGAAGTGCTGCGCCTGCCTGATTCCATTGCGCCGGGATTGAACGCGGCGAGAAAGTTCTCCCCGAGCGTCATCCAGGGCAGCCTCGGACGGGTACAGCCCAAGGAGGCGCCTCGTCTGCAATCGCCGAGCAATGACGACGATGTCGCGGCTTCGATCTCCATTCCGGTGATGGGCCGTATCGCCGCTGGTGTACCGATCGCCGCGATCGAAACCCGGACGCATTCTATTTCTGTGCCGCCAGACATGATTTCAGGCGGTGAGCACTACGCCCTCGAAGTGAAGGGCGATTCGATGATCGAGGCCGGTATCTTCGACGGCGACACAGTGATCATCCGCAACGCAAATACGGCAACGCCCGGCGAAATCGTCGTCGCAATCGTCGATGACGAAGAAGCGACCCTGAAGCGTTTTCGCCGCAAGGGCGCCTCAATCGCGCTGGAAGCAGCCAACCCGGCCTATGAAACGCGCATCTTCGGCCCGGATCGGGTCAGTGTGCGCGGCAAGCTCGTTGGCTTGATTCGCCGCTACTGAGGCTGCTTGAGTTTCGCAAGAGACTGATCCCGCAAGCATAAGAATTTGATTTCTGTTGTCACGCCAACGATATGAATTTCAATCGTTTTCGGATGTTGGCTCGGCTTTTTCGGCGCGACGATAAGGCGGCATGCCGCGCGCCTCGCGTGAGAAGCGGCGCTGCGTATGCCATGGCCGATAGGGTTGGTTGATCGCGAAGTCGACCGCTGGGTCCGCCCCGGCGGCGAGAAAGATTTCAGCACTTCCCTGCTGCGCCAGATCACGCTTGGTGATGATCTCGACCGGCTTTCCAGGACAGAGATTCTCGGCGGTCGCATCGTCGACAACGATCAGTTTCGCCATGTCGCAGGCCAACTTGGCGCGTTGGCTGCTCTCGGCAAACGCGACCACCGCCCCGCTGTGATGGCGAGCAAGGCATAGGCCTGAATCGCAAAGGAAAGGTGTTTCTTCTGCGCTGCTGTCGCCAAGCGCCGCAGACGGCTGCTCCATCGGTTTCACCAGTTGTTCCGCCTGCAGCACCCTTTGCCAGTTTTCCATGGTGAAGGCACTCGGCCGGCTGCGGTTGACGGCGAGCCGACTATCGCCGAGTCGCATTGCAACCAGCCGGCCGTCCTCGGAGACCAAAACGTCCGGCGTTTCACGCAAGCCGATCCACAACAACCCGACAGCGAGCAGCGGAAGTGCCGCCAGACGCAGCCATGTCGTGCACAGGGTGGCAATTGCCAGTGCGACAGTCAGAACAATGACGGCGCCGGGCGGCACGATCCCGATTGCGTCGATCGGCGAACGCTCCGAGAACCATTCGGCAATCGCCAGCATCGCAGCAAGCCCCTTGCCCATCAGATCGAAGATCGGACCGTCGAGGCCGAACGGCATGGCCAGCATGCCGAGCACTGCCGACGGCATGACGACAGCCGAGACGACAGGCATTGCCGCGAGATTCGCAGCGAGGCTGAGCGGCGATATGCGTTGGAAATGATAGACGCCGTAGAGCGTTGTCGCGGTTCCGGCGATCAGCGAGGTGAGCGCCAGACCGCCAGCATAATAGAGGCCTTTCCGAGCGATCCTGTAGGCGATCGAACGGTGATGATCCTGAGGCGCAGCGATGCGCTTGGTTTGCCGGTTCGACCAGGCCGCATAGGCCCCGATCAGCGCCGCAGTCGCGGCGAAGGACATCTGGAAGCTCGGGCCCACCACCTCATGCGGCGACCAGGCAACGACCACGAGGGCGGCGATTGCCAAATTGCGCATGGTGAGTGCTGCGCGGTCGAACAGCAGTGCAGTCAGCATCACCGCGAGCATGATAAAGGAGCGCTCCGCCGCGACGGCGGAGCCGGAGATGAACAGGTATGCCGCAATGGCGATCAGCGCCGCCGCCGCGGCATATTTTTTCACTGGCCGGCGTGACGAGAAATCGGGAAACAAGGCGAAGCCGGCACGCAACGTTCCCATGATGGTCGCCGCCACCAGCGCCATATGGAGCCCGGAAATCGACAGGATGTGGGCAAGGCCGGTGCGGCGCAGCGCTTCGTTCACCGGTTCGGGAATGCCGGCCCGGACACCCACGACGAGCGCCGCCGCGATCTCGCCCTCGACGCCGCCGATGCCATCGCGGATGCGTTCGGCAAGCGTCGTTCGCACATTCTCTACCGAAGCGAAGAAGCGTTCTGCTAGTGTCGGCGCTTCGGGCGTTTCCACCAGGTCGGGACCACGCAGGTAGAAGCCGTTGCCGCCGATGCCGTCGAAATAGCTCTCGAAGGAGAAATCGTAGCTGTCCGGACGCACCGGGCCACTCGGCGGCCGCAGCCTCACAACGCCCACCACTTCCGATCCAGCAACGATGCCATCCGGTATCCGGCGCGCCGAGACGCGCACGCGGTCGGGCGCATAACGCAGCAGCGGACGTTCCGTCGCGATGACGTCGATGGTCAGCCGTATGCGGCCATTGGCCTGGTGTTCCATCAGGACTACCCTGCCGGTAAGCCGGGTCGATATTTCCGAGCCGATCATCTTCGTGCCGGCACGCCAGGTCTCGAATTTCGCGAACAGGAGGCCGAGGACGACGATCAGCGCGACGGCAAACACCAGTTGCAGCAGCCGGTGCGCTCGCGACAACAGAGCAAGACCTGCAAATGCGGCAGCACCCATCGACAGTGCATGGAAGGCAGGCTCGCCAGGCGCGATGTAGTAGACGATCGAACCCGCCGCGAGCAGGACGGGAACGAACAGGAACAGCGTGCCGCGATCACTCTCAGTGGCAAGCGCTTTCTGCAGGACCACCGCCGCGTTGGCATGAAAGCGGGCCAGCGGGGTTTTCGGCAATGCCTCGGCAAGCCGGACATCGAGAGAGGGTACCGGCATGATAGCCGGAACCGGTACGACTGTGGAAGTTCCGGTAGCTGTGGGCAATGCTCCACTTTGCGGTGCGCCAAACAGCGACCGCTCGCTGACGTCCTCCAGCACCGTGTCGGCCGCGCTGCGGGCCACCTTCGTCCCCAACCCCTTGCACCCCGGTCTCCCTATGCTACATGAACGCCACCGAAACGCCATGCGCCCCCGAATTCCGTCACCGGAATGCCGGCCGCGTTAGAAGAATCCTCCGGGAAATCTGATGTCCAAGACCGTCGTTACCCGCTTTGCCCCCTCGCCTACCGGTTATCTGCACATCGGTGGCGCGCGGACCGCGTTGTTCAACTGGCTCTATGCGCGCCATACGGGCGGGACCATGCTGCTCCGGATCGAAGACACCGATCGCGAGCGTTCGACCGAAGTCGCGACAGCTGCGATCCTCGACGGCTTGACCTGGCTTGGACTGCATTGGGAAGGCGAGCCGATTTCGCAATACGAGCGCGCACCACGCCACCGCGAGGTAGCCGAGGAACTGGTACGCCTGGGCAAGGCCTATTATTGCTACGCCTCACCCGAGGAACTGACCGAGATGCGCGAAAAGGCGCGCGCCGAAGGCCGTCCACCGCGTTATGACGGCCGCTGGCGCGATCGCGATCCTTCCGAGGCGCCGGCCGGCGTAAAGGGCGCAATCCGCATCAAGGCTCCGCGCGACGGCGAGACCGTCGT
The DNA here is from genome assembly GCF_025753855.1 of Mesorhizobium sp. ZC-5. Lineage (GTDB taxonomy): Bacteria > Pseudomonadota > Alphaproteobacteria > Rhizobiales > Rhizobiaceae > Neomesorhizobium. The sequence continues at coordinate 36,450 of NZ_JAOWPT010000005.1, read as the reverse complement.
GCGCGACCGCGTGCAGGGCGACGTGCGCTTTCCCAACAAGGATCTGGATGATTTCATCATCCTGCGCTCGGACGGCAATCCGACCTACATGCACGCCGTCGTCGTCGACGACCACGACATGGGCGTCACGCACATCATCCGCGGCGACGACCATCTGACGAACGCCGCCCGCCAGCAGGTGATCTACGACGCCATGGGTTGGGACATTCCGGTCATGTCGCATATTCCGCTGATCCACGGCGCCGATGGCGCCAAGCTCTCGAAGCGACATGGAGCACTGGGCGTCGAGGCCTACCGGGCGATGGGCTATCTGCCGGCGGCGCTGCGCAACTACCTCGCTCGCCTTGGCTGGAGCCACGGCGACGACGAGGTGATGAGCCTCGATGACATGATCCGCTGGTTCGAGATCGAGGATGTCAACAAGGGAGCCGCCCGCTTCGATTTCCAGAAGCTCGAGGCGCTGAACGGCATCCACATGCGTCAGATGGACGATGAGGCGCTGTTCGAGGCTTTCGTGGCCACTTTGCCCTACCTGGAGAACGGCAAGCCGATCCTGGATCGCCTCGACGACCAGAAGAAAGCGCAACTCCTGCAGGCCATGCCTGGCCTCAAGGAGCGTGCCAAGACGCTGGTCGAACTCGCCGACGGCGCCGCATTCTTGTTCGCGGAGCGGCCACTGCCGCTGGATGAAAAGGCTGCCGCCGTCCTCGGCGCGCCGGCGCGGGAAATCCTGCGTGGCGCGCTTACCGCGCTGGAGAAGGTCCAGGGCGACTGGACGGCCGCTTCGGCGGAAGCGGCGATTCGCGAATTTGCAACGCAGAACGAACTGAAACTCGGCGCTGTCGCACAGCCGTTGCGGGCCGCGCTTACAGGAAAAAGCACGTCGCCGGGCGTCTTCGACGTACTCGCCGTTCTCGGCAGCAAGGAAAGTCTGGCGCGCATCGGAGATCAAATCGATTAGGGTAATGGCGAACCGGAAATGGCCATTGAAATGGACCTGTTGCGGTGCAACATTACACCTACGGGCTAACCTTGGCAGGCATTGGGAAATGCGCTAGCACTTCGGCGCATTCAAGCGTTTTTCGTCTTGCCGCATTGCAGAATTTTCCCTTCCGGGCACTGAAAAATAAAAGGAGTTTGCGATGACCGAACCGACGGCAAAACTGGAATTTGGCGGCAAGACCCACGAATTCAAGGTGAAGAGCGGTTCGGTCGGGCCGGACGTCATCGATATCGGCTCTCTTTACAGCACCACCGGCGCCTTCACCTACGATCCGGGTTTCACCTCGACTGCTTCCTGCGAGTCCGAGATTACCTTCATCGACGGCGACGAAGGCATTCTGCTGCATCGCGGCTATCCGATCGACCAGTTGGCCGAACATGGCGACTTCCTCGAGGTCTGCTACCTGTTGCTTTACGGCGAACTGCCGACCAAGACGCAGAAGGACGACTTCGATTATCGCGTGACGCGCCACACCATGGTGCATGAGCAGATGACCCGGTTCTTCACCGGCTTCCGCCGCGATGCGCATCCGATGGCCGTGATGTGCGGAGTGGTTGGCGCGATGTCGGCCTTCTATCACGACTCGACCGATATTTCGGATCCGCACCAGCGCATGGTGGCGTCGATCCGCATGATCGCCAAGATGCCGACGATTGCCGCCATGGCCTATAAATACCATATCGGCCAGCCGTTCATTTACCCGAAGAACGAACTGAATTTTGCCGCCAACTTCCTGCATATGTGCTTTGCGGTGCCGTGCGAGGATTACAAGGTCAACCCGGTTCTGGCGCGCGCCATGGAGCGCATTTTTATCCTGCACGCCGATCACGAACAGAACGCGTCGACGTCGACGGTGCGGCTTGCCGGTTCGTCGGGCGCGAACCCGTTCGCCTGCATCGCGGCCGGCATCGCCTGTCTCTGGGGCCCGGCACATGGCGGCGCCAACGAGGCGGCGCTCAACATGCTCTCCGAGATCGGCACCGTCGACCGCATTCCGGAATTCATCGATCGCGCCAAGGACAAGAACGATCCCTTCCGCCTCATGGGCTTTGGGCACCGCGTCTACAAGAACTACGATCCGCGCGCCAAGATCATGCAGAAGACCGCACACGAGGTTCTGGGCGAGCTGGGCATCAAGGACGATCCGATGCTCGATATCGCCATGGAGTTGGAAAAGATTGCGCTCACCGACGAATATTTTATCGAAAAGAAGCTCTATCCGAACGTCGACTTCTATTCCGGCATCACGCTGAAGGCGCTCGGCTTCCCGACCACCATGTTTACCGTGCTCTTCGCCGTCGCCCGCACCGTCGGCTGGATCGCCCAGTGGAAAGAGATGATCGAGGACCCGCATCAGAAGATCGGGCGCCCGCGCCAGCTCTATACCGGTGCTCCGGAACGAGACTACGTGCCGATCGCCAAGCGCTGACCGGAACCACAGACCAACCAAAAAAGGCGCCTCCAGGCGCCTTTTTTGTTGCTAACGTGCCCGGATGTGGTCGAGCACGATATCGGCGGCGACAGCTCCAGGACGTCGCTTCGTCGCCATGCGTTTCTTGACCTCGGCGAAGCCGTTCAACTGCAGCCGCCGTGTGTCGCTGTCTGGGGTCATCAGTTGCTCGATCTGCCGCGCCAACTGGCCCGGCCGGATCGAGACGTCATAATATTCGGGCACCAGCACCCTGTCGGCGATCAGATTGGGCAGGGAGGCCGACCAGGTGGTGATCAGCCTGAGGAAAAGCCGCATCAGGGGATCTGTCCGATAGCAGGCGACCAGCGGCACCCGGCAAAGGGCGAGTTCCAGCGAAACGGTACCCGATGCGGCGAGTGCGGCGTCGGCTTCTCCGAACGCCTGCCATTTGCGGGCGGAATCGAGGATGATCTCCGGATGCTGCGGCCATTTGGCGGTCTCGGCCTCGACCAGGCTGGCGACATGCGGCACGGTCGGCACCAGAAGCCGCAGTTTGTGGCCGCGTTCACGCAAAAGGTCGACCGTCTCGCCGAATGTACCGATGAGACCCTTCACCTCGCTCTTGCGGGAGCCAGGCAGCACCAGCAGCGTTTTTTCATCCTGCGACAAGGGTTTCTGGCGCTCGGACTGGTGACGGGCAGCGTGCAGGATGCCTGTGTCATAGGTCAGCCGGTGGCCGACATATGTGCCTGGCGGCCCGGAAAGCCTTTTCAGCGCGTCGACTTCGAAAGGCAGCACGCAGAGGACATGGTCGACATAGGGCCGCATTTCCGCCGCGCGCGACGGACGCCACGCCCAGATGCTGGGACAGACATAATGGATGATCGGGATGGACGGATTTCTTGCCCGAACCTTCCTGGCAACGCGCAAGGTGAATTCCGGGCTGTCGATGGTGATCAGGCAGTCCGGCGCGGCATCGGCGATCGTCCGGGCCGTCGAACGGATGCGGGCGATCAGCCGCGGCAGATCCCTGACGATCGCCGATGCCCCCATGAGCGCGATCGCAGCCGGATCGAACAGCGATTTGAGCCCCATTGCCTGGAGGTGGCGGCCGCCGACGCCGATCAACTCGATATCGCCACCGCTAGCCGATTCCAGTGCCCGAACCAGGTCGGCGCCAAGCAGGTCGCCGGACTCCTCGCCTGCGACAACGGCGATCTTGAGCGGACGTTCCGCGCTCATCGTCTTGCCGCCTTGTCAAGGCCGATGACGAACAGGCCCAGCGCATCCGCCCGCTCGATCGTCCTGGCGAATTCGAGCACGAAAGCCCGATCGGCCTCGACCGCAACGCCAGCCAGGCCGGCGGCATGCGCCCCCTCGATCGTCGCCGGCCCGATCGTCGGCAGGTCGGCGCGCAATTCCTGGTCGGGCTTGGCGCATTTGACCAGAACGCCGCGCGCAATACCGGCGATGCGGCCATTGTTGCGCAGCTCCTTCATCCGCTCCAACAGCCCGTCGGTTCCCTCCACGCCTTCCAGCGCAACCGCCCGGCCACCGACTGCAACAGCTGCCTGGCCAATGTCGAGCCTGCCAATGGCAAGCGCGGCTTCCAGCGCCGCATCGATATCGCGCTGGTCGGAGGTCCGCGGCTGCACCTTGCCCATGACGCCTGGTCGAGCCAAAAGATCGGGCAGGACTTCATGCGCACCGACGACCTCGAAACCGCTCTGCTCCAAATGGGCCACGAAGGCGCTCAGCAACGTGTTATCGCCCTTCGTCAGCTTGTAAACGAGCCTCGGCAGGACCCGCAGCAGCGCAAGGCTCCACTTTATTCGACGGAGATTGGGCCGGCTTGAAACACCGCCGGCCATGATGACATGCGTTATCCGATTGCGCCTCAGAAGGCCGACGAGATCCCCAATGGCCTCGAGCGGAAGGATCATGTGATCGTAGGGCTGGAAAGCAAGCGGATCGACCCCTTCGCCACCGACGATCATCACGAAGGGCGGTTTGCCTGCCTTCGCCAGTCCTTCCGCGACATCGACGGGCAATTGTCCGCTGCCGGCAATCAGCGCGACGCGATCCGTCGGCTCGAGTTTGATTCCGCCGGCCTCAGACCTCGTCATCGGTGCCGTCATCGCCAGCATCTTCGAGAGGAGGCGTCACGAAATAGCGGGTGCCGCGCTTGGACAGAAATTCGACCAGGCTCATCGCAACCGGCGAGCCGGCAAAGTCGCGTCGCGCAATTTCGAGGTTTTCGGCGATGGTCCGCGTCCGGTCAAAAATCGTGCGGTAGGCTTGGCGTACGGTCTGGATGTCGGTCCTCGACATGCCCGAACGGCGCATGCCGATAACGTTGAGGCCACGCAGCTTGGCGAGATTGCCGCGCGCAAACCCGAACGGAATGACGTCTCCCGGGATTGCCGAGCATCCGGAAAGAAAGGCGTTGTTGCCGATGCGGGCAAACTGATGAACCGCCGTCAGCCCGCCGATCACGACATTGTCGCCAATCTCGCAATGCCCGGCCAGCATCGCACCGTTGGCCATCGTCACATTGTTGCCAACGGTGCAATCGTGGGCGACATGCGAGTAAGCCATGAAGTAACCGTTCTCGCCCACCGTGGTCGCGCCGTGGTTGGTGTCCGAGCCGACATGCATGGTCACCCCCTCGCGAACGGTGGTGTTGCCGCCGATCGTCAGCGTCGTCCGGGTACCGCGGTGCTTCAGGTTCTGCGGCGCCGCGCCCAGCACCGCCTGCGGGAAGACCTTGCTCCCCTCGCCGATCGTGGTCGCACCCATGACGGCGACGTGGCTGACCAACTCGACATTGTCGGCCAACACCGCGTCGGCGCTCACATGGCAGAACGGGCCAATGCGAACCCCTGCCCCAAGCTTGGCCCCGGATTCCACCACGGCCATCGGATGAATGAACGTTTCTGATTGCATCGACGTCGCCGGTCAGGCAGCCGGCTTCGGGGACATCATCGCGGAAATCTCGGCTTCCGCGGCCTTGGCGCCATCGACCAGAGCCTCGCACGCGAATCGCCAGATGTTGCCGCGTTTCTTCAGCTTCTTGACGTGGATTTCCAGCCTGTCTCCGGGCACCACTGGGCGGCGGAACTTCGCGTTGTCGATGGTCATGAAGTAGACGAGGGACGGTTTGTCGTTTCCAGCACTTTTTATGCAAATGGCGCCGGCCGTCTGCGCCATCGCTTCGATGATCAACACACCCGGCATCACCGGTTGTTCCGGGAAATGGCCCTGAAAATGCGGTTCGTTCACCGTCACGTTCTTGATGCCGATCGCGGAATTGTCCGCATCGATGTCGATGACGCGGTCGACAAGCAGAAAGGGATAACGGTGCGGCAGCAACTTCATCAACTGCATGATGTCGACCGTCTCGAGAACGGTTCCGGCACTGTCAGCCATTGCTGTCGCCTTTCCTAGGTTTGGTCAGGCCGCGGATGGCGGCAACTTCACGGAAAAAATCACGCATGGGCCGCGCCGGGGATCCAGCCCACCGCTCGCCTTGCGGGATGTCATGCATAAGACCGGCCGACGCAGCAACCTGCGCGAACGACCCTATCGAAATATGATCGGCAATGCCGACACGGCCACCCAACATGACGAAATCCCCCAACGTCACCGAACCGGAAAGCCCGCAATGGCCGGCGATTATGCAACCGCGGCCGATGCGAACATTGTGGGCGATCTGCACCAGATTGTCGATCTTGGTGCCCTCGCCGATGACGGTATCGGACATGGCGCCGCGATCGACCGTGGTGTTGGCGCCGATCTCCACGTCGTCCTGAATGACGACACGACCGATCTGAGGAATCCGCTCAGGTCCGCGCGCACCCCCGACAAAACCGAAACCATCCTGGCCCACCTGTGCACCACCATGGATGATGACGCGGTTGCCGACCAGAGCGTACTGAACGGTCACCCCAGGCCCGATGAAGCAGTCGCGACCGATCTGCGTGCTGGATCCAATCACCGCGTTGGGCGCGATTATGGTGCCACTGCCGATCGACGCCCCCGGGCCGACTGTTGCACCGGCCTCGATAATGGCGCCGGCCTCGATATGCGAATCCTTGGAGACATGCGCCTTCTTCGAAACGCCGGTTTCGCCAGTCAGCGACTGGGGACTCGCGGCACTCGGATGAAGGAGCCTGCCGATTTGCGCAAAGGCCTGTTGCGGCTTGGGCGTCACCAGGATCGCGATCCCGGGCGGCACCTGCTTTACGACGTCTGCTGTGCACAGGATTGCGGCAGCGGAGCGCCCTTCGAGAAGGGTGGCGTTTCGCTTACCATCCACATAGACGAGCATGCCGTCGCCGCCGGTGGAGGCCGATGCAATGTCGGTGACGATGACGTCCGCCTGGCTGGCGTCGAAAAGTTCGGCACCGGTCAGGGCGGCTATCTCAGCGGCGGAAAACCGGCGTGACGGCGCGAAAAAGACCGGGTCTGTCATATGAGCCTTTTCTTCCGGGCCAGAACGACCCGGAAGCACAGCCCCGACCGCCTAGAAGCGGGTCGAGATACCGAAATTGAAGTTCTGCTCTTCGTCGCTGTCCTCTTTCTTGAGCGGGACCGCGTAGTCGACACGCAACGGACCGAACGGCGAAGCCCAGATGAGGCCGGCACCCACGGATGCGCGCCACTCCATGTCTCTTGAGGCGGTTGCGGAAAGCGCACCATCCGTCGAGTTGCGAACATCGTTGCCATAGAGGGTCGCGGCGTCGGCAAACACCGCGCCCTTCAGGCCGAAGCTCTCGGGGATCACAGGAATAGGGAACTGCGCTTCCGCCGAGGCGTGGAAGTAGGTTGTACCGCCAAGGTGATCGAAGCCGCTGCCGGCTACCGCGGCAGGCCCGATGCCATTGAAGTCGAAGCCGCGGATGATGCGATCACTGCTCTTGAAGTGATCGAACACGCGCAGATCGCCATTGCCGGTCGACTGGATGTGGCCGGCGCCTGCAGTCAGCAGTCCGACGATGTTCATTTCCTCTGAAATCGTCTGATAGTAGGTGCCGCGGGTGGTGAACTTGAGATATTCGGCGTCGCCTCCCAATCCGGCAAACTCGGTGGTGAACGTCGCGTAGAGCCCGCTATGCGGGTTCTTCATGTCGTCGATGCTGTTGTAGAGCAGCGTGCCGCTGACCGCCGACTTCGTCCACGGACTGGTGGCCACGCCGTCTATAATGGCCTGCGACACATCGCAGCTTGGGACTTGCGGTGTACCACCATCATCAAGACAGCTGTCACGGAACTCGTATTTTTCTTCCGAGTAGGTGTAGGCAAACTGCGTCGACAAGGTTTCCGTAATCGGCAGGCCAAGTCGAACGGTCGCGCCATTCGTCTCACTCTCGTAGTCGTCATAGCGGCGCGTCTGCCGGAAGATGTCGAAGCCCGCGGCGATGCGGCGGCCGAGGAAGTATGGCTCGGTGAACGACAGCATGAAATCGCGCGAATTTTCGCCGCCGCCGGCGGAAAGCCGTATGTATTGGCCACGACCGAGGAAGTTCTTTTCCGTGATCGAGCCTTCGACCGACGGGCCGGCTGAATCGCCGCCGGTGGAATAACCGGCGCCGATCGAAAATTCACCCGTCGACTTCTCGATGAGGTCGACCACCAGAATCACCTGATCCGGTTCGGAGCCAGGCGCCGTCGAGATTTCGACCGTCTCAAAATAACCAAGTCTTTCGAGGCGCTTCTTCGCACGCTGGATCAAGACCTGATTGAAGGCATCGCCCTCACTCACGTCGAACTCGCGGCGCACAACATAGTCGCGGGTACGCGCGTTGCCACGGATTTCGATGCGCTCCACATAGGTGCGCGGCCCTTGATCGATCGTGTAGGTGACCGAAATGGTGTGGTTTTCAAAGTTGCGGTCACCGCGCGGCGTCACCTGGGCAAACGCATAGCCTAGCCCGGCCACATGTTCGGTCAACGCGATGATCGTGTCTTCCACCTCTTTCGCGCTGTAGACGCTGCCGGAGTGCGTCTCGATGAGCGAACGAAGCGATTCGCCGTCGACACCCTCGATCGTGCTCTCCACACCGATATCGCCGAACGTATAGCGATCACCCTCTTCCACGGTGATCGAAACGACGTATTCGTTGGTTTCCTCGTTAAGCTCGCCAGTGGCGGAGATCACCTGGAAATCGGCATAGCCACGGTTGAAGTAGAAGCGGCGGAGCGCTTCCTCGTCCGCGCGCAAGCGGTTTTCGTCATAGACGTCGTCGCGCAGCAGGAACGACAGGATCGTCGAACGCTTGGTCGAGATGACATCGGCAAGGCGGCGATCACCGAACGCGTTGTTGCCGTTGAAATCAATGCGGGCAATCTTGGTGCGGTCGCCTTCGGCAATCTCGAAGACAACGTTGACGCGACCTTCACCCAACTCCATGACCTGCGTCGTGACGGTCGCGTCATCGCGGCCGATACGGCTATAGGCCTGGCGGATCGCATCGGCGTCGGCTTCCATCGCGGCGGTCGAGAACGCACTGCGCGGCTTCAACTGAACGGCCTGCGAAAGCTGCGCGTCCTTGATCTTCTTGTTGCCCTGGAAAAGCACCTGGTTGACGATCGAATGCTCGTCGACCTGCACGACCAGTGTCGACCCGGCCTGATTGATGCGGACATCCGAGAACATGCCGGTACCGAAAAGGCGCTTCACGGCCTCGTCGACATCAGCGTTGGAGAACGACTGCCCGGGGGTGATGCCGAGGTAACTGCGAATGGTTTCGGCATCGACGCGCTTATTCCCACGCACATCGATGTTGCTGACGACAGCAGCTTGAGCCATGGAAACAGACGCGAACTGAACCGCAACCGCGCCGGGAACGACCAGCGCTGCGGACAAAGCCACCGCCGAAGCGGCGCTCATAAAACTGGAAGCTGCCTTCATTGAGCTCTCAAAACCTTTTTCTCGTAGTCCCCACGGCGAGAAATCCGGACGTCGCGGTAAAATCAAGTTACCGTATTAGCCAGATTTTCCTTACACGCAAGGCTTCTGGTTAATTTGTATTTACTAAAGCTCGGAGCGTGACATTCGGGTCACGCATATCGGCCGTGATGGTAAACGCAGTCTCAATCAGGGTCATCGCGAAGCCCAATTCTTTCATAATTTCAACATCCAAAGAGATCGTTCCAGAAAACGAACCCCATGAATCCCAGCACCAGCAGAAACCCCACGCGATAGACCATTTCCATCGCCCGCTCGGATACCGGACGCCCGATAGCAGCCTCGACGGCGTAGAAAACAAGATGGCCGCCGTCAAGCGGCGGAATCGGCAGAAGATTCAGAAATCCGATTCCCAGCGACAACGCCGCAACCAGTTGCACCAGCCAGTCGAAACCGAGTTTGGCGGCCTTGCCGGCCATGTCCGCTATCTTGATCGGTCCGCCGAGCTGGCATTTGTCCTCACGCCCGACGGCGAACCGCTTCAGGAAGTTCCAGGTGCGCTCGAGGCTGTGCCCGGTCTGCCGCACCGCCTCGGCCAGAGCGCCGGGGATGCTGTAGGTTATGACCCTCGGCTGCCCCAGTTCCTCACTGTTGACGACGCCGATGACGCCGACTTTGATCTTGTTGCCGAGAGCATCCTCCTGCTCCATCACTTCCGGCGTGGCCTTGAGTTCGATCTCCTTGCCGTCGCGCAGCATGATGAAAATCAGAGGATCGCCGGTTCGGCCGGAAACAAAGCGCTGCACGTCGGAGAATGTTTCCACCGGGTGACCATCGACACTGACGAAACGGTCGCCCGGCATGAAACCGGCGGCAGCGGCCGGCGTTCCGGCGCGGACTTCCGCCACCATCGGTTCAGTTATCACGCGGCCATAAGCGGCGAAAAATACTGCGAAAACAGCGATCGTGAGCAGGAAATTAAACATTGGGCCGGCGACCACTGTCAGCGCACGTTTCCATACCGGCTGGGTATGGAAAGCAACGCTGCGCTCGGCCGGTGTAAGCCTGTCCATTTCCTCGGCGTCGGGGGTGCTCGTCGCGTTCATGTCGCCGACAAACTTGACGTAGCCGCCGAGCGGAATAGCGCAAAGCTTCCAGCGCGTCCCGTGACGGTCGTTGAACCCGATCAATTCGGGACCAAATCCGATGGAAAAGGCGGTGACCCCGATGCCGCACCAGCGTCCAACGAGGTAGTGTCCCATCTCGTGGACGAAAACGACGATTGTCAGCACGAACAGAAACGGGATGATGGTGCCGATAAGCAAGCTGTCCGAACCAAGAAAGGAGGCAAGAAAATCGGTCAAGACAGGTCCTCAGTCAAATCCATGGCACCGCGCGACGTCACTACCGGTGCCAATGCCGGCAAATCGATGGCGCGTCGCGTCGATCAGATAACGCAGCAGCGATTGTGGTTTTATTACCGATCAGACGGGAAACAGCGCATGAGCGGGATAATCCGCGCGGCCGAATGCCCAGCCGATGACGTATAGGGCAAAAGCGGCTGCCACAAGCCCGTCCACACGATCCATGACGCCGCCATGACCCGGAATGAGGTTACCGGAGTCCTTCACGCCATTGCGGCGCTTGACCCATGATTCGAACAGATCGCCAACTTGCGAAATCACCGACAGCAGGAGAGCGACGATGACCAGAACGAGCGAGACGCCGGCGCCCGCGAGCGCGGACAGAACGATACCTGCAGCGACGCCGCCGACCGCGCCGCCGATGGCACCGCTCCACGTCTTGCCCGGTGAGATCGATGGCGCCAGTTTCGGCCCGCCAACGGCACGTCCGACAAAATACGCCAGGATGTCGGTCGCCCAGACCACCGCGAAGAGAAACAAGATCGCCACAAGGCCGGCATCATCGCCATCACGCAGCAGCGCCAGCGAAACTCCCGAAAGCGCCGCGTAAGCAAGGCCTCCCGCTTCCCAGCGCCCTACCCTCTGCATTCGCCTGGCGATCAGGAGAACGAGCGCGGCGGCTGCAGTCAGCAGCAGCAGGATCCAAGCCGGCGCTCCCACGATCAAGGCGCCGATGCAGACGAGCATCAGCGCTTCCGGCAGGAATCCCAGGCTGCCTCCGGTCCCAACGCGGGCCATTCGCGTCCATTCGTAGAAGATGGCGCCCGCTATGCCAGCAGCCAGCAGACGAAACGGAAATCCGCCGATCCAGGTCAGGCTCAAAACTGCAATCGCCAAAACGACAGCAGAAACAACACGAATCTGGAGATTGCTCAATTGTTTGGGCTGGCCGCCCGATGGCGCATCGGCGCTACCGGTCATGACGCGACGCCGCGCGCGGTAACGCCGCCGAAGCGACGTTCGCGTGCCGCGAAGGCCTGTACTGCCTCGGCCAGGTGGGCGCGGCCGAAGTCGGGCCAGAAGCACGGCAGGAAGACGAACTCGCTGTAGGCAGCCTGCCACAGCAGGAAATTCGACAGCCGCAGTTCTCCGCTGGTTCGGATAACCAGATCGGGATCGGGGATATCTGCAGTGTCGAGCAGAGCCGCAAACGATTCGGCGGTGACGGCCTCCGGCTTGACGTCACCGGCGGCCGCTGCCTCCACGAGCTTGCGCGCTGCCCTGACAATCTCGTCGCGCGAGCCGTAATTAAAGGCGATCACCAGATTGAGCGCCGTATTGTCGCGCGTCAGCGTTTCCGCCTCTTCCAGCAATCCTTTGATATCGCCTTCGAGGCCGCTGCGGTCGCCGATGATGCGCACCTTGACGCCGCTGTGGTGGAGTTCCGCGAGATCGCGGCGGATGAAGAGCTTCAGCAGCCCCATCAGGTCGCTGACTTCAGATTTCGGACGCGACCAGTTCTCCGAGGAGAAGGCGTAGACCGTGAGCCAGGAAACCCCCATCTCGCCGGCCGCCCGCACCGTTTGCCGCAGCGCCTCGACGCCGGCACGATGCCCGGCAAGGCGCGGCAAGCCCCGCGCCTTGGCCCAGCGGCCATTGCCGTCCATGATGATCGCGACATGCGCAGGCGTTGTCATCGAGTGACTTTCCGACTCCGGTCGAGCGCCGGCGCCTTAGACCTGCATGATCTCGGCTTCTTTTTCCGTAAGCAAGCTTTCGATCATCGAAACAGTCTCATCGGTCATTTTTTGCACGCGATCCGCCTGGACCTTGTGGTCGTCCTCGCTGATGACGTGGTCCTTCTCGGACTTCTTCAGGCTGTCCATGCCGTCGCGGCGCACATGGCGCGCGGCAACACGGGCGTTTTCGGTATAGTTGTGGGCGATCTTCACCAGTTCCTTGCGCCGCTGCTCATTGAGTTCGGGCAGCGGGATGCGCAGCGTGGTGCCGTCCATGATCGGGTTGAAGCCGAGGTTGGATTCGCGGATGGCACGATCGACCGCGCCGACCATCGACTTGTCCCAGACCGACACCGAGATCATGCGCGGCTCCGGCACGGATATCGTTGCGACCTGATTTATGGGCATGCTGCTGCCATAGGCCTGGACCTGGATAGGATCGAGCAAGTTGCTTGAAGCACGGCCGGTGCGCAGCGACGCCAGGTCATGCTTGAAAGCGTTGACGGCCCCGTCCATGCGCCTTTGAAGGTCCTTGAAATCAACTCCGTCCGCCATAAACCGTCTCCTTTTATTCCCTTATTCTTCTTCTTCGCTGCCTGTGCCGTCCGCCTCAGCTGTCCGCGACGACAGTGCAATGGCCTCCACCCTTCAGAATATCGCCGAACCCGCCCTTTTCGTGGATCGAATAGACGATTATCGGAATATGGTTTTCGCGCGCAAGCGCAATTGCCGCGGTATCCATGATGGACAGACCGCGTTTCAGCACGTCGTCATGGCTGATGCGCTCGTAGCGCGTCGCGTTCGGATTCTTCTTCGGGTCTTCGGAATAGACCCCATCTACCTGGGTGCCTTTGAACAGAGCATTTGCGCCGATTTCGGCCGCGCGTAGCGCTGCCGCCGAATCGGTGGTGAAGAATGGATTGCCGGTACCGCCGGCGAAGATAACCACCTTGCCCGCATCCATGTAGGCAGTTGCCTGCCGTTGCGAAAAGCTTTCGCAGATCTCTGGCATGGCGATGGCGGAAAGCACCACCGCGTCGACGCCGATCTTGACCAGCGAGGTTCTGAGAGCCAGCGAATTAATCACCGTTGCCAACATACCCATGTGGTCGCCAGTGACCCGGTCACCGCCCTTGGACGCGACGGCGACGCCGCGGAAGATGTTGCCGCCGCCGATGACGACGGCGACCTCGACACCGAGCGCCCTCGCCTCGGCGATATCCCCGGCGATGCGGTCGACGACCGAGACATCGATGCCGAACCCTTGTTCGCCCATCAGGGCCTCACCGGAGGCTTTCAGCAATACGCGCCGGTAGAGGGGTTTTGCCGTCATCTTGTCCTCTTTTGCTGTCGTCCGGCCGCACCAACGCCCGCGCTCGCCAGGCGTTTGCCGACAAATGCTCCGGAAATTCGGCTTGCGATACACGAAGGGCACCGCGATGTCACGCGGTGCCCTTGATGCAATTCAAAGAAGCTTTTGAAGCGTCGTTACTTTTTGACGGCCGCCGCAACTTCCGCCGCGAAGTCCGACTGTTCCTTTTCGATGCCTTCGCCGAGGGCGAAGCGAACGAAACCGGTGATCTTGGCAGCAGCACCGATCTCCTTCTCGGCATCCTTGAGGGCCTTCTCGACAGTCAGGTCGGGGTTCATGACGAAGGCTTGCTTCAGGAGCACCACTTCCTCATAGAACTTGCGCATACGGCCTTCTATCATCTTCTCGATAACGTTTTCCGGCTTGCCCGACTGGCGGGCCTGGTCGGAGAAGATTGCCTTCTCACGCTCGACGGCTGCCGGATCGAGAGCATCGACATCCAGCGACAACGGGTTTGTGGCGGCCACATGCATGGCGACCTGGCGGGCAAAGGCCTTGGCGGCATTGGCATCGCCGGTTGTCTCGATGGCAACCAGAACACCGAGCTTGCCGAGATTGTCAGCAACCGAATTGTGCACATAGGTGGCAACCGCGCCGTGTTCGACGCCCAGCCGCGTCGAACGGCGGAAGCTCATGTTTTCGCCGATCGTGCCGACCGCATCCTTGATCGTGTCGGCAACCGACTTCTCACCATGCGGATATTTCGCTGCCGACGTCTTGGCATGGTCGCCGCCATGGGCCAGCGCGACCTTAGCCACGTTGCGCACGATCTCCTGGAAGGCATCGTTGCGGGCAACGAAATCAGTCTCGGAGTTGACTTCGACCACGACCGCTTCGCGAAGGCCAGCATCGACCCCGATCAGGCCTTCAGCCGCAGTACGGCTCGCCTTCTTATCGGCTTTCGAAATGCCCTTCTTGCGCAGCCAGTCGACCGCGGCATCCATGTCACCGTTGGTTTCGTTGAGGGCCGCCTTGCAGTCCATCATGCCCGCGCCGGTCAGTTCGCGGAGTTCTTTGACCTGTGCTGCCGTAATGCTCATTGTCGCCTCTTTGTTCGAAATGCGAGGGCGCACCATCGTTATCGATGATGCGCCAGTCGCCGGCGCTATAGCGCGCCAAGTCCAGGATTATTGTGAAGGCCATAAGGCCTTCGCGATCAGGCGGCCGGAGTTTCGCCTGCCGGGGTCTCATCGGCCGCGGGTTCGGCCGGAGCTTCGACCAGCACCGGTTCTACCGGAGTTTCGACAGAGGCACCGATATCCACGCCCAGCGAACCCTGCTGGCGGGCGATGCCGTCAAGTGCCGCCTTGGCGATGAGATCGCAATATAGCGAGATCGCGCGCTGAGCGTCGTCGTTGCCCGGGATCGGGAAATCGATCTTGTCCGGATCGCAGTTGGAATCGATGACTGCGACGACCGGAATGCCGAGACGCTTGGCTTCCAGGATGGCAATCGCTTCCTTGTTGGTGTCGATCACGAACATCAGGTCGGGCGTCGAGCCCATGTCCTTGATGCCGCCGAGTGCCTTGTCGAGCTTCTCGCGCTCGCGGTCGAGGTTCAGGCGCTCTTTCTTGGTGAAGCCCTGGGCCTCGCCGGCCAGCATCTCGTCCAGCTTGCGAAGGCGCGAAATCGAATTCGAAATCGTCTTCCAGTTGGTCAGCATGCCGCCGAGCCAGCGGGAATTGACGTAGTACTGGGCCGAACGCTGCGCCGCGTCGGCGACAATGTCGGACGCCTGACGCTTGGTGCCGACGAACAGCACGCGGCCGCCCTTGGCGACAGTGTCGGAAACCTGCTTCAGCGCCTGGTGCAGCAGCGGCACGGTCTGCGAGAGGTCGATGACGTGGATATTATTGCGGGCGCCGTAGATGTACGGGGCCATCTTCGGGTTCCAGCGGTGGGTCTGGTGGCCGAAGTGAACACCAGCTTCCAATAGCTGGCGCATGCTGAAATCTGGCAGAGCCATTCTTTCTTTCCTTTCCGGTTTGCCTCCACGGACAACGACGATTACGGGAATTTCCCGTCTCGCCACCGGCGGTCGCCTCCGGATTTCTCCCGGTCGGAAACCAAGTCCGTGTGTGGAATGAGCGCGCATATAGAGGGTACGGCTCACAAAAGCAAGCCAGGCAGGATTCGCGCTCTTCAATCCGGAAACCGCTACCTATTCGACCGCCGGCCAAACAACCCTACCCTGCTCGCAGTGGTACTCGCGCTGCCGATCATTTTACGCGAGCCCCAAAGCATCAGCCGCGAAACGGATTCGCATATATTTTCACGCCGCCCCTAGCATACAGATCAGCGTTGATCGTATCGAGCGCGGCTTGCATGCGCGAACGGACAAGGTCCAACGCCTGTTCGTCCGTCTGGTCAAACTCATGCGTGGCCAGTGGTTCCGGCACCCTGATATGCGCCGTGCGCGGCCCGGCAGGTTGCGGCACGAACAGATTGAGCGTGTCGCGCAGTCCGCTTTTCAGATAGTCGTTGCGGATGCGCTTGAGGTGTTCAGCGAGACCTTCCTGCGACACGGTTTCGCCGGCGAAGGCGAACTTGCCAAGTCGAAGATTGAGTTCCAGCATGCGGGTTGCCGCTCTCAACTTGGCTGTATCCGCGGACCCGGCATTGCCGGCCTCACGCAATCTCCGGCGCGCCGAGCGCAGCAACGAGGCGGGTTCGGCTGTCTCTACACCCAGCAGAGCGGCAAGCTCCGAGCAGAGCGCTGCGGCGAGGCTTCGTTTCCGTTCGGCGAAACTGGCGCCACCTGGAACGGCGATGCCGGTCGCCTGCTCGTCGCGGGTAAGCAAAATCTCGTAGAGCCTGTATACCCGCTGCGGTAACGGCATTCCGGCTGAAGGTGGCGCAATCTTCAGGCGGCGTTCGACATAGGCGCACTCCTTGTGCAACTCTCCTTCAACATCGCGGTCGAAGGTCAGCTTCCACACAACCGGCGCGATCCACACCTGCAGCGCCGGATTGGTCTGCCGTCCCCGCCGCAAGGCCTCACGCGCCATCTCGACCACACCGCTCATCAAAGGGCCGACGTAATCGCCGTGCCAACCGACCATACCTTCGGGATGCAGCAGAAGCCCGTGTCCCTTCAGCGCCCAGTCGATCGAATATTCGCGTGCAGGCGCGCTGTTCCCGGGAATCTGCGCGATCAGATTGTTGGCAAGCCAGAACTTCTGAGCCATCCGACCGAGCCCATTGACGACGCTGTGGGTCGCCCAGAAGGCAGCCTTCGGGGCAACCTGCGACGCCAGTTCCTTGTCGATCATCCAGTCGGTGAAGAACTCGGGATGGTTCGGGGTCAGAAACGTTGCCTTCCCTGCCCCGATCACCGACGCCAACCTGGTGCGGTCGGCTTCCGGGAAATCGAAATTGGGGATGTTGGCGATACCACGCAGTCCGGCGACGCGATTGAAGGGAAACAGATCGCGCAGTCCGGCGATACCCTTCAGCATCACCGTCCGGTTGACATGGGTCATCACGCCGATCAGCGGAAAGTTCGGCCTCGGAGCCACGAAAACGTCAAGTTCACCCACCCGTCGCCTCCCCTTGCGCACCACTCTATTGCGCCGAAACACAGGATGGCGAGAAATTAAGGCACAATCGCGAACAATGTTCACGACACGGTGAATCGCTTAAGATCTCGGAGCTGTTCGGGGCTTGTGAACCTTGCCGTTCGTGACGCGAACGCGGCGAAACACAGCAACGATCTGCTCGCGGGTGCACGGCACTGCGCCAAGCGCGATGGCGCGCTGCCGCTCGTAGGCAGTGATGTCGTAATGTGGCGCAGACGTTTTCGGCGGCCCCTGGTAGACTAGGCGATGGACGCCGAGGCGCGCTGCAAAACGGTGGAGTTCTTCGATATCGTCGGCGAGCAGATGGCACCAGCGCTTGCCGACCCATCTCCAGATAGCGTCGTCGACATAGACCGCCACGCCGGTCGCCAACCCTTTCAGCTTATTTGGTACAAGGCTTCGGCTTGTCGAAGAGCGACAGGTTGACCAGCTTTCCCTTCATGGAGAACTCGTTATAGTCCATCGTGAGGTCACGGGTCAGCCCGTTGTCATGCATCTTGAAGCTGATGCGATATTCGGGCAGTTCCTCGCCACCCTCTTGCGCCTCGTCGAAATAAGCGATGTCGACCGGCCAATAGGCATCCTTGTCGAGGCCTGCGAGTGCCGGCAGTTCGGGATCACTTTTCTCGGCGCTCTCCCGCTTGCCGATCACGACCGTCGTCGTCATCACCTTGTCGGCATCCTCGGACCCATCGAAGAGGTTGGTCTCATAGAAGTTCTCGCCCTTTTCGGCCTTTCCGATAAGCTCGATCATGTGCTGCGTCGGAAACTGTGTCGGACCGAGATCGACAACCTGTTCTTCCGGTTTTTCGATGTCGACGGTCAGGCCGGATGATTCGCGCGTCGCCATACCTTTGATTTCCTTGTCGAGATTCTGATCGACGAAGGATTTCGTAACGAAGGAGAATGTTTTTCCTTCACTATCCTCAAAGGTGGTCGTCTGCTGATCGGTCAGCCGGCTGGACTCGCCGGTATCGATGCGGGTCACGAAGCGGAAGGTGGTCGTATAACCCTCGCAGGCCGAGCCGTTGAATTCATAGACCATTCGGCCGGAGAGCCCGGTTATCCCGGAACGCTCGGTGGCCTTGTCCAGCGCCAGATCGTATACGGCGCGATGTGGCGCAAGAAGCGGCGCGGCTGCGGCTGGCAGGCCAGCGATTGTGGAAGAAGCAGCGAGGGCAAACAAGGCAAGGCGCGATGCGCGCATAAAACGACTCCACTCGGCGCGACCGTCCAATAGCCGCAATCAAAGAAGGCCTACATTAAAAAAAGTCGTGGCGGAAGCGAGGCAAAAATAGCACCTTCGGCGCCTCACGGATATCAACACCAGACAACAGGACGACTTGATGGCTGATACAATCGAAAACCGGCTCGCCGAACTTGGCGTTTCACTGCCGGCTGCTGCGGCACCCGCGGCGAACTACGTGCCGTTCATGCGCAGCGGAAGCCTCATCCTCACGGCGGGCCAGTTGCCGCTGAAGGACGGCAAGCTTGCCGTTTCCGGCTTGCTTGGTCGTGATGTCGATGTCGCCGCCGGCAAGGAAGCCGCAAAACTCTGCGCGATCAACATTCTTGCGCAGGCGAAGGCGGCTCTAGGCGACCTGGAGAAGATCGAGCGTATCGTGAAGATCACCGTCTTCGTAGCATCGTCGCCGGATTTTACCGAACAGCATCTCGTCGCCAACGGCGCGTCCGACTTCCTCGTCGCCGTGCTTGGCGAGCGCGGCAAGCATGCGCGTTCGGCCGTCGGTACCGCTTCACTGCCGCTCAACGCCGCTGTAGAAATCGAAGCCATCATTGAAACCGCATAAACGCCAGCCACGAGACAACCCATGAGCGATATTTCCTGGCTGACCAAGCGCCCGGTGGCGCATCGCGGCTTCCACGACCTCAACAACAAGCGGTGGGAAAACACGCTGCCTGCCTTCGAGGCCGCAGCACAACGCGGCTATGCCATTGAATGCGACGTGCACCTGACCAGCGACGGCGTGCCTGTGATCTTCCATGACCACGGGCTGCAGCGGCTTACCGGCACGCAAGGCGACATCTGGCAACGGACCGCCGTCGAGATCGCGGCGCTAAGGATTGGCGGCACCAGCGACCATCCCCCTACCCTCCGGGAAATGCTCGATCTGGTCGATGGCCGGGTGCCCTTGGTAGTGGAATTGAAAGGCATTCCTGGACACGATAACGGGCTTGTCGAGCGTGTCTGCGAGATGCTGCGCGCCTATGACGGCACGGCGGCGATCATGTCCTTCGACCACTGGCTGATCCGTCAATTTCCGGCGCATGCCAAGGATATCCCGGCCGGGCTGACCGCCTGCGGCTCCCTCACCCACGAACTGGAACAGCATTTCTCGATGCTCGGACACGATATTTCCTTTGTGTCCTACGGTGTTTTCGACCTGCCGAACCGTTTCATCACCTTTGTTCGCGAAAAACTCGAAATGCCTGTGATTTCATGGACGGTGCGCGACCAGGCCGATGTCACCAAGACCTTCGCACATGTCGACCAGATGACCTTCGAAGGCTTCGAACCGGATTCGGCGCTGGTATCGTGACGTCGCGGCCGTGTGGCCTTGCACCGGCAGATAGGCAACGTATCTAAGGTCCATGACGAAAAACGGCGACGGCGGTGATGGGAAAGCGGATGGCGACTACGCCATCCGCGCCGCCGCCAGTATCGGCGCCTTCACCGAAGATGAGTGGGCTAGTCTTGCCGGCACCACAAGAGGCGATGAAGAAAACGGCTATAACCCGTTCATTTCATATGACTTTTTGAAGATTCTCGAAGAGTCCGGCTGCGCTGTTGGCCGCTCGGGATGGCAAGGCCATCATTTGCGACTCGAAACGCCGGACGGTTCCCTGCTCGGCGCCGTGCCCTGCTACGCAAAGTCGAACAGCCAGGGCGAGTATGTTTTCGATCACGGCTGGGCCGATGCTTTCGAACGCGCTGGCGGCCGTTATTATCCAAAACTGCAGATCTCTGTACCATTCACGCCGGTGACCGGCCCTCGCCTTCTGGTGCGCCGCCAAGGGGTCGACCCGGACGTGGTAAGGACCGCGCTCGCCGCGGGACTGAAAGCTGTGACCGACAAGCTCGGCGTCTCCTCCGCCCACGTCACCTTCGCCCGACAGTCCGATGTCGAGGCTCTCGAACAGGCAGGCTTCCTGCATCGCACCGATCAGCAATTCCACTTCTTCAACGACGGCTACACGAGCTATGACGACTTTCTCGCCACGCTGGCATCGCGCAAGCGCAAGGCTCTGAAGAAGGAACGGCGCGAGGCGCTGAGCGGCGGCATCTCGATCGACTGGCTGACTGGCAGCGACCTGACCGAGCGGGTTTGGGACGATTTTTTCGCCTTCTACATGGACACCGGCGGCCGCAAATGGGGTCGCCCGTATCTCAACCGCCGCTTCTTCTCGCTGATCGGCGAGCGCATGCGCGATGATGTCCTCTTGGTGATGGCCAAGCGAGCCGGCCGCTACATCGCCGGCGCCATCAACTTCATCGGCTCGGATGCACTCTACGGACGCAACTGGGGTTGTATCGAGGACCATCCCTTCCTGCATTTCGAGGTCTGCTACCATCAGGCCATCGACTTTGCCATCGACAGGAAGCTGAAGGTAGTCGAGGCCGGCGCGCAGGGAGAGCACAAGCTTGCGCGCGGCTACATGCCGGTGACCATGCATTCGGCACATTATATCGCCCATGCCGGCCTCAGAAATGCGGTGGCCGACTACCTCAAGCGCGAGCGGCGCGAAGTCGCCCATGTCGGCGAATATCTCGGCGAACACGGCCCCTTCCGCAAAGGCCCGCTGCAAGCCGAGGAATGACGCCTCCTCAAGGTTGACGCCGGGCGGATCGGCGCGGGAATATGCCCGACGACGCATCCGATGAGGAACAGATGACGACTCCCCCCTACGACGACACCAACATCTTCGCAAAAATCCTGCGCGGCGAGTTGCCATCGCACAAGATCTACGAGGACGCCGACACCTTCGCCTTCATGGACATCATGCCGCGCGGCGACGGCCATTGTCTGGTCATTCCGAAAAAGCCATCGCGCAACATCCTCGACGTCGACCCGGACAGCCTCACGACTTTAATGCACACAACGCAAAAGCTGGCGCGCGCGGTGATGAAGGCGTTTTCCGCAGATGGTGTTACCGTCCAACAGTTCAATGAGCAGGCTGGCGGCCAAGTGGTTTTCCACCTGCATGTCCATATCATTCCGCGTTTCGAAGGGATCACCCTGAGGCCGCATACCGGGCAGATGGAAAAGCCGGAAATTCTCGCGGCGAACGCCGCAAAGATCAGCGCGGCTCTTAACTGACACCGCACGCGTATTGATGCCGGCCCCGATTAGTAAAATAGCAACCGCGCACAGCTAAAACTCCGCAAGGAGCTTGGAGCGCAATGCAGTATACGATCGGCACCCTGGGATCGTCCGGTATCGTCCAGCCGGTTGGCCGTATTCGCGCTTTGGCCGCGATAGCCGCGGCATCGCTCCTTCGCCACCGTTATATAATTGCGCTTGCCTTGATTTCCCTGGCCATAGCGTTCGCAGTTGGCTCATTCACTGGCAATCTGCCGGATTTCCGCGTGGTGCGGAGTTATGCCTTCAACCTTTCCGTGGCTTTCTGGGTCGGCGGCTGCAGCTATGCCGTTTTCCGCTTGTTCTGGTTGGCCATTGTCGACCGCAATCCATCACCGTCACGTGAGTTTTTTTCTTCATTCAGACGGTTTTTCAGCAACCCGGAACGGTTGTCGAACGGCTTCAACGGCATCGTCGCGATCATGATCTTCACGTCGGCGTTTTCGGTACTCAAGGGGGCAATCAGCATCCTCAAGCCGTTTTCTTGGGATCCCGCGCTGGCGGAAATCGACCGGATTTTGCATTTCGGCTGGATGCCGCACGAGTGGCTGTGGTGGCTGCTCGACATTCCCGCCGCAGTTTTCGCGTTGAACTTCGCCTACAATTTCTGGTTCATCGCGCTGATATCGACTGTTTTCACCGCTGCTATCACATACCGGGATACCCTGCTGCGCCATCAATTCCTTATCAGCTTCATGCTGGTCTGGCTCATTGGCGGGTTCTTTGTCGCGATCGGTTTCTCGTCGGCGGGACCATGTTATTTCGAACGCATCGGCGCCGGCAGCACTTACCAGCCGCTGATGGAGGCACTGACGCGGGCCAACGAAACATATCCGATCTGGGCTTTGTCGACGCAGGACATGCTCTGGGATGGGTTTACCGGCAAATCAGGCGGCAGCATGGGCATCTCGGCATTTCCGTCGATGCACGTAGCCTCGGCGGTTCTTTTTGCTCTCTATGCGACGCGGCGTTCGAAATACGCCGGCATCATCATGTGGGGCTTCGCGGCAATCATTATGCTCGGTTCGGTCGTTCTTGCCTGGCACTACGCGATCGACGGTTACGCCGGTGCCCTGTTCGCCGTCGCGATCTGGAAAGTGACGGGCAGCGTGCTTTCAACCTCGCGCGCGCATGGCCTGGAATACGCCTGAAGCAGAGGCGCCAACGCAATCAGCTGCCTCTAAAATACAAACGAAAAAAGTTCCGGCACTTGTCACAATATGCCACGCTATGTCGTCATCGATATGAGGAAAACAAATAGCGAAAGGAATGACAATGTCCCGTATCGTCCCCTACACCGCAGCGCCGGAAGCGATCGCGGCGATGACGGCCCTTGAGAATTACGTGAAGGATTGCGGTCTCGAGCACAGCCTTATCCACTTGGTGAAGACACGCGCTTCACAGATCAATGGCTGCGCATTCTGCATGTTCATGCACACGACGGACGCCCGCGCCGCCGGCGAAAGTGATGCCCGGCTCCACCTGCTCAATGCCTGGCATGAATCGACCCTCTACACGCCACGCGAGCGCGCGGCACTCGCCTGGACCGAATCCTTGACGCTGATTTCGCAGACACACGCTCCCGACGCGGACTATGAACTTGCCGCAAGCGAGTTCACGCCGGAAGAACTGGTCAAACTCACCTTGCTGATCGGCGTCATCAACACCTGGAACCGTATCTCCATCGGCTTCCGCAGCGTTCATCCCGGCGAGAAAAAGCTGTTGGCCGCCGCCTGATAGGGCTAGCTCGTTTCAGAAAAAAACCGCCCGGATGGGGCACATCCCGGGCGGTCGAACACGGCATGAGGTCGATGACCTATATCCGCTGATATTAATAAACAGCAGCTGTGTGACTCACGTGTGAAACGGCGCCCAGGCTAACCCACTCGCAAGCAAAGAAAAAAGCCGCCGGCAACGACCGGCGGCTTTTTTCTTCGAGACTGTCGACGCCTTACTGGGCGGCGTTCGACATGTCGGCCAGCATCGGATCGGCGACTTCCACGCCGGACGCCTTGCGGCGCTCGTCGAGGATCAGTTCGTCGCGTGCCGTGGCGATGCGCCGGATCTGACTCATCGTGCCGCCGGTACCCGCCGGGATCAGGCGGCCGACGATGACGTTCTCCTTGAGGCCTTGCAGCATGTCGGTCTTGCCGGCAACCGCAGCTTCCGTGAGCACCCGGGTCGTCTCCTGGAAGGAGGCGGCCGAGATAAACGACGGGGTCTGCAGCGACGCCTTGGTGATGCCGAGCAGCACAGGCTGGCCTTCGGCCGGCTTCTTGCCGTCCTCAACCAGGCGCTCGTTGACCTCCTCCAGTTCGATCACGTCGACGTGGTCGCCCGGAATGTAGGTCGAGTCGCCCTGCACCGTGATCTCGACCTTCTGCAGCATCTGGCGAACGATCACCTCGATGTGCTTGTCGTTGATCAGAACGCCCTGCAACCGGTAGACTTCCTGGATCTCGTTGACGAGGTAGGAAGCCAGAGCCTCCACGCCCTTGATCGCCAGGATGTCGTGCGGCGCCGGATTACCGTCGAGGATGTAGTCGCCCTTCTCGATGGCGTCGCCGTCCTGCAGATGGAACGGCTTGCCCTTCGGGATCAGGTACTCGACCGGTTCGACCTGCTCGTCATGCGGCTCGATGATGATGCGACGCTTGTTCTTGTAGTCGCGACCGAAGCGGATCGTGCCATCGATCTCGGCGATGATGGCGTGGTCCTTCGGACGACGTGCTTCGAAGAGTTCGGCAACACGCGGCAGACCGCCGGTGATGTCCTTCGTCTTCGCGCTTTCCATCGGGATACGCGCCAGCACGTCGCCGGGCTTCACATGAGCGCCCGGCTCGACCGAAAGGATGGCCTCAACCGAAAGCTGGAAGCGGGCATCGCCGCCCTTGGCCAGCTTGCCGAGTTTGCCTTTGGCATCGTGGATCGTGATCGCCGGCTTGAGGTCCGAACCGCGCGGCGTCGAACGCCAGTCGATGACCTCGCGCTTGGTGATACCGGTCGACTCGTCGGCGGTTTCCTGAACGGAAATGCCATCGACCAGATCCTCGAACGTCACGGTACCTTCGATTTCGGTCATCATCGGACGCGTATACGGATCCCACTCGGCAACGCGCTGGCCGCGCTTCACCTTGTCGCCGTCGTCGACAAAGATCCGCGAACCGTAGGTGACGCGGTGCGTCGCACGTTCCTTGCCGGCCTCGTCGAGGATGAGGATCGCCATGTTGCGGCCCATAACCACGAGATTGCCGTCCGAGTTGCGCACAACGTTGCGGTTGCGGATCTCGACCTTGCCCTCATACGAGGCTTCCAGGAACGACGAGTCGACGACCTGCGCCGTGCCGCCCATGTGGAAGGTACGCATGGTGAGCTGGGTGCCCGGCTCGCCGATCGACTGCGCTGCAATGACGCCAACCGCTTCGCCCTGGTTGACAGGGGTACCACGTGCCAGGTCGCGACCGTAGCAGACCGCGCAAACGCCAGTCCTGACCTCGCAGGTCAGCGCTGAACGGATACGGATCGACTGCACGCCTGCCTTCTCGATCTGCTCTACATCGCGTTCGTCCATCAACGTGCCGGCCTTGACGAGCAGTTCGCCCGAGACCGGATGGTTGATGTCGTCCAGCGCCGTGCGTCCAAGCACGCGCTGGCCGAGCGAAGCAACAACCTGGCCTGCATCGACGATCGGCTGCATGGTGAGGCCCTTGTCGGTGCCACAGTCGATCGCATTGACGATGCAGTCCTGAGCCACGTCGACAAGACGCCGCGTCAGGTAACCCGAGTTCGCCGTCTTCAAGGCGGTATCGGCCAGGCCCTTGCGAGCGCCGTGGGTCGAGTTGAAGTACTCGAGCACGGTCAGGCCTTCCTTGAAGTTCGAGATGATCGGCGTCTCGATGATCTCGCCCGAAGGCTTGGCCATCAGGCCGCGCATGCCGGCAAGCTGGCGCATCTGGGTCGGAGACCCGCGGGCGCCAGAGTGCGACATCATGTAGATCGAGTTCATGGGCTTCTGGCGGCCGCTATCCTCGAACTCGACCGCCTTGATGCGAGCCATCATCTCGTCGGCGACCTTTTCCGAGCACTTGGCCCAGGCGTCGACAACCTTGTTGTACTTCTCACCCTGAGTGATCAGGCCGTCATTGTACTGCTGCTCGTATTCCTTGGCCAAAGCCTCCGTGTCGGTCACCAGCTTGAGCTTGGAATCCGGGATCAGCATGTCGTCCTTGCCGAAGGAGATGCCGGCACGGCAGGCATGCGCGAAGCCGAGCGCCATGATGCGGTCGCAGAAGATGACCGTCTCTTTCTGACCGCAGTGGCGGTAGACGGTGTCGATCATCTTGGAGATGTTCTTCTTGGTCATCTCCTGGTTGGCAGTCTCAAACGGCACATTGACGTTCTTCGGCAGCAACTCACCGATGATCATGCGGCCGGGCGTCGTGTCGTAGATTTTCGACTCCAGCTTTCCTTCCGCATTGAGGGTCTTGAAGCGACCCTTGATCTTGGCGTGCAGCGTGACAGCCTTGGTCTCCAGCGCGTGCTGGAGTTCGCCCATGTCGGCGAACACCATGCCCTGGCCCGGCTCGTTCTCGTTGACGATCGAGAGGTAGTAGAGACCGAGAACCATGTCCTGCGACGGCACGATGATCGGCGCACCGGAAGCCGGGTGCAGGATGTTGTTGGTCGACATCATCAGCACGCGGGCTTCGAGCTGCGCTTCCAGCGACAGCGGCACGTGGACCGCCATCTGGTCACCGTCGAAGTCGGCGTTGAAGGCGGTGCAGACCAACGGGTGAAGCTGGATTGCCTTGCCTTCGATCAGGATCGGCTCGAACGCCTGGATGCCGAGGCGGTGCAGCGTCGGCGCGCGGTTGAGCAGCACCGGATGCTCGCGGATCACCTCGTCGAGAATATCCCAGACTTCCGGCTTTTCCTTTTCGACGAGCTTCTTCGCCTGCTTGACGGTCGAGGAATAACCCTTGGCGTCGAGGCGGGCGTAGATGAAGGGCTTGAACAGTTCGAGCGCCATCTTCTTCGGCAGGCCGCACTGGTGCAGCTTCAGTTCCGGGCCGGTCACGATGACCGAGCGGCCGGAATAGTCGACGCGCTTGCCGAGCAGATTCTGACGGAACCGGCCCTGCTTGCCCTTCAGCATGTCGGACAGCGACTTCAGCGGACGCTTGTTGGCGCCGGTGATGACGCGGCCGCGGCGGCCGTTGTCGAACAGTGCGTCGACGGCCTCCTGAAGCATGCGCTTCTCGTTGCGGATGATGATGCCCGGCGCGCGCAACTCGATCAGCCGCTTGAGGCGGTTGTTGCGGTTGATGACGCGGCGGTAGAGATCGTTGAGGTCGGACGTCGCGAAGCGGCCGCCGTCCAGCGGCACCAGCGGACGCAGGTCCGGCGGGATGACCGGGACGATCTTCATGATCATCCATTCCGGGCGGTTTCCGGATTCCATGAAGTTCTCGACGACCTTGAGCCGCTTCAGAAGCTTCTTCTGCTTGAGTTCGGACGTGGTCGAGGCGAGATCGGAGCGCAGGTCGCCGGCGATCTTCTCGAGGTCCATGCCCGCGAGCAGATCGTGGATGGCTTCAGCACCGATCATGGCGGTGAAGCTATCCTCGCCGAACTCGTCGACGGCAATGCCGTATTCCTCTTCCGAGAGGAGCTGGTTTTCCTTGAGCGAAGTCAGGCCTGGCTCGGTGACGATGTAGTTCTCGAAGTAGAGAACCCGCTCGATATCCTTGAGCGTCATGTCGAGCAGCGTGCCGATGCGCGACGGCAGCGACTTCAGGAACCAGATGTGCGCCACCGGAGCAGCGAGCTCGATGTGGCCCATGCGCTCGCGGCGAACGCGCGACAGCGTGACTTCGACGCCGCACTTCTCGCAGATGACGCCCTTGTACTTCATGCGCTTGTACTTGCCGCACAGGCACTCGTAGTCCTTGATCGGACCAAAGATGCGCGCGCAGAACAGCCCGTCACGCTCCGGCTTGAAGGTGCGGTAGTTGATCGTTTCCGGCTTTTTGATCTCACCGAACGACCAGGACAGGATCTTGTCAGGGCTGGCGAGCGAGATCCGGATGGAATCGAACACCTGCGCAGGCGCCTGCGGGTTGAAGAGATTCATGACCTCTTGGTTCATGCCGTTCTCCTTTGCGGGGCTGGGACGGCCCCTTTTCGAACATTCAAGGGCGTTGCCACCCTTCGGTGATCCGGCGCCCGCAGCGCCTGAGCGCGCAACTTTCCGGATCCATTAGCCGGCCGCATCAACGGCCGTAAATTTGTCAGGCAGCGCCGCGAGAGTTTTTCGACCTTCGCGGCGCTGCCGTTTCCTTACTCGGCAGCGTCGGGCAGACGGTGCGGAGTTTCGTCGATCTTGGTGTTCTCCAGTTCGACGTTGAGACCAAGTGAGCGCATTTCCTTGACGAGAACGTTGAAGCTCTCGGGGATGCCCGCTTCGAAGGTGTCGTCGCCACGGACGATCGCTTCGTAGACCTTGGTGCGGCCGGCGACGTCGTCCGACTTCACCGTCAGCATCTCCTGCAACGTGTAGGCGGCGCCGTAGGCTTCGAGTGCCCAGACCTCCATCTCGCCGAAGCGCTGGCCGCCGAACTGCGCCTTGCCGCCCAGCGGCTGCTGGGTAACGAGCGAGTACGGTCCGATCGAACGCGCGTGGATCTTGTCGTCCACCAGATGGTGCAACTTGAGCATATATATATAGCCCATCGTCACTTTGCGATCGAACGGCTCGCCGGTGCGGCCGTCATAGAGCTGCGACTGGCCGCTCGTATGGAGACCGGCCTCGGTCAGCATCTCGTTGATGTCGACCTCGTGCGCCCCGTCGAACACCGGCGTGGCGATCGAAACGCCGCGCCGCATCTGTTCGCCAAGCCGCACGACGCTCTCGTCATCATACTGGCGGACCGGCTCGTTGCGGTCGTTGGCCGGGATCAGTTCCTCGATCGTCGCCCGCAGCGGCTTGATGTCTCCAGCCGCCTTGTACGCGTCGATCAGTTCGCCGATTTTCCTACCCATGCCGGCGCAAGCCCAGCCAAGGTGCGTTTCCAGAATCTGGCCGACATTCATGCGCGACGGCACACCCAGCGGGTTGAGCACGATGTCGGCATGCGTACCGTCCTCGAGGAACGGCATGTCCTCGACCGGAACGATCTTGGAGACGACGCCCTTGTTGCCGTGACGGCCTGCCATCTTGTCGCCGGGCTGCATCTTGCGCTTCACGGCGACGAATACCTTGACCATCTTCATGACGCCGGGCGGCATCTCGTCGCCGCGCTGCACCTTCTCGACCTTGTCCATGAAGCGCTGCTCGAGCGCCTTCTTGGAATCGTCGTACTGGCCGCGCAACGCCTCGAGCTCACTCTGCAGCTTCTCGTTCTCGACGGCGAACTGCCACCACTGCGAGCGCGGGTACTCCTCGAAGACTTCCTTCGAGAGCTTGCTACCCTTCTTGAAGCCCTTCGGCCCGGCAATCGCCTCCTTGCCGGTCAGCGTATCGCTGAGTCGGCTGTAGACATTGCGGTCGAGGATCGCCTGCTCGTCGTCGCGGTCCTTGGCAAGACGCTCGATCTCCTCGCGCTCGATGGCCATGGCGCGTTCGTCCTTCTCCACGCCGTGGCGGTTGAAGACGCGCACTTCGACGACGGTGCCGAAAGTCCCGGGCGGCATGCGCATGGAGGTGTCGCGCACATCCGAGGCCTTTTCGCCGAAGATGGCGCGCAGAAGCTTTTCTTCCGGCGTCATCGGGCTTTCGCCCTTCGGCGTGATCTTGCCGACCAGGATGTCGCCTGGCTGAACTTCGGCGCCGATATAGACGATGCCGGCTTCGTCGAGGTTCTTCAGCGCTTCTTCCGAAACGTTCGGAATGTCGCGGGTGATTTCCTCAGGCCCGAGCTTGGTATCGCGCGCCATGACTTCGAACTCCTCGATATGGATCGAGGTGAAGACGTCGTCGGCGACGATCCGCTCGGAAAGCAGGATCGAATCCTCGTAGTTATAGCCATTCCACGGCATGAACGCGACAAGCACGTTGCGGCCGAGCGCCAGATCGCCGAGGTCAGTCGACGGACCATCCGCGATTATGTCGCCCTTGTTGACCTTATCGCCCATCCGCACTAACGGGCGCTGGTTGATACAGGTGTTCTGGTTCGAACGCTGGAACTTCATCAGCCGGTAGATGTCGACGCCGGACTTGCCCGGGTCGAGGTCTTCCGTCGCGCGGATAACAATACGCGTCGCATCGACCTGGTCGACGATACCGCCGCGGCGTGCGCCGATGGCGGCGCCCGAGTCGCGGGCGACGATCGGCTCCATGCCCGTGCCGACAAACGGCGCTTCGGCTCGTACCAGAGGCACGGCCTGACGCTGCATGTTGGAGCCCATCAGGGCGCGGTTGGCGTCGTCGTTCTCGAGGAACGGGATCAGCGCTGCCGCGACAGACACCATCTGCTTCGGCGACACGTCCATCAGGTCGACGTTCTCGCGCGGCGCCATCATAACTTCGCCGGCGTGGCGGCAGATCACGAATTCGTCGGTGAAGCTGCCGTTCTTGTCGAGTTCCGCGTTCGCCTGGGCGACATAGTGCTTCGCCTCTTCCATCGCCGAAAGATAGACGACGTCCATGGTGACCTTGCCGTCGACGATCTTGCGGTACGGGCTCTCGATGAAGCCGTACTTGTTGACACGCGCGAAGGTCGCCAGCGAGTTGATCAGGCCGATGTTCGGGCCTTCCGGCGTCTCGATCGGGCAGATGCGGCCGTAATGCGTGACGTGAACGTCGCGCACTTCGAAGCCAGCGCGCTCGCGGGTCAGACCACCAGGTCCAAGCGCCGAGAGACGACGCTTGTGGGTGATCTCCGACAGCGGGTTGGTCTGGTCCATGAACTGCGACAGCTGCGAGGAACCGAAGAACTCGCGCACGGCGGCAGCCGCCGGCTTGGCGTTGATCAGATCCTGCGGCATCACAGTGTCGATCTCGATCGAGGACATGCGCTCCTTGATCGCGCGCTCCATGCGGAGCAGACCGACGCGGTACTGGTTCTCCATCAATTCGCCGACCGAACGCACACGGCGGTTGCCGAGATTGTCGATGTCGTCGATTTCGCCCTTACCGTCGCGCAGCTCGACCAGCGTCTTGACCACGGCAAGGATGTCCTCCTTGCGCAGCACGCGCACGGTGTCCTCGGCGTCGAGTTCGAGACGCATGTTCATCTTGACGCGGCCGACAGCCGAAAGGTCGTAGCGTTCGCTGTCGAAGAACAGCGAATTGAACATGGCTTCGGCGGTGTCGATGGTCGGCGGCTCGCCCGGACGCATGACGCGGTAGATGTCGAACAGCGAATCTTGGCGGCTCTCGTTCTTGTCCACGGCAAGCGTGTTGCGGATGTAGGCGCCTACATTGACATGATCGATGTCGAGGATCTGGATGTCCTCCTCACCGGCTGCCATCAGCACTTTGAGGGTCTTTTCGTCGATCTCGTCACCGGCCTCGAGGAAGATCTCGCCGGTGGCATAGTTGACGATATCCTCGGCAAGATAGTTGCCGAGCAGATCCTCTTCGGTTGCCTTGATCGCCTTGAGGCCCTTTTCAGCGAGCTGCTTGGCCTGGCGTGCAGTGATTTTCTTACCGGCCTCGACGACGACTTCACCCGTGTCCGCGTCGATCAGGTCGCCGACAGCCTTGAGGCCGCGGAAACGGTCGACATTGAACGGAATGCGCCAATGATCCTTCGAACGCTTGTAGGTGATCTTGTTGTAGAAGGTCGACAGGATCTCTTCGCCGTCCATGCCGAGCGCCATCAGCAGCGACGTCACCGGAATCTTGCGGCGGCGATCGATGCGGGCGTGCACGACGTCCTTGGAATCGAACTCGATGTCGAGCCAGGAGCCGCGATACGGGATGACCCGCGCCGCGAACAGAAGCTTGCCCGACGAATGCGACTTGCCCTTGTCATGGTCGAAGAAGACGCCCGGTGACCGGTGCATCTGCGAAACGATCACGCGCTCGGTGCCGTTGATGATGAAGGTGCCATTGGACGTCATGAGCGGCATATCGCCCATGTAGACGTCCTGCTCCTTGATGTCCTTGATCGACTTGGCGCCAGTATCTTCGTCCAGATCAAACACGATCAGGCGAAGCGTCACCTTGAGCGGCGCCGCATAGGTCAGGTCACGCTGGCGACATTCATCGACGTCGAACTTCGGCGCTTCGAATTCATACTTCACAAATTCCAGCATCGAGGTGCCGGAAAAGTCCTGGATCGGGAAGACTGACTTGAAAACGGCCTGCAGTCCCTCGTCCGGCCGGCCGCCCTTGGGCTCGTCCACCATCAGGAACTGATCATAGGATGCTTTCTGAACCTCGATGAGGTTCGGCATCTCCGCAACTTCCGGAATCTTTCCGAAGAACTTGCGTACGCGTCTGCGGCCATTGAAAGTCTGGGTCTGGGCCATCGTCGCTCCTTGGCTAGCTTCTTGGGGCGGCCTCGCACTGCTCGCCTTGCAATTTCGTGACCGCCACCGCAGGCGATCCCTCTTTCAGTTTTCCGCCGCCTCTCGGCGGTCGGCTAAAACGGTTGAAAACCCGTTTCCTGAAGGCCGTTTCCGGCCCTCAGGAAAGAGGTTCTCGAACACAACTCGAACCGCGGTAACGGCGGACGGAACACCCGCCCGCCGGAACACGCGAAAAGCTTACTTCAGCTCGACCTTGGCGCCGGCAGCTTCCAGCTGCGCCTTGAACTTGTCGGCGTCGGCTTTCGACACGGCTTCCTTGACCGGCTTCGGAGCGGCCTCGACCAGGTCCTTGGCTTCCTTGAGGCCAAGACCCGTGATGGCGCGCACTTCCTTGATCACGTTGATCTTCTGGGCGCCGGCATCGGTGAGAACCACGTCGAATTCGGTCTTCTCTTCAGCCGGAGCAGCAGCAGCGGCACCACCGCCGGCAGCGGCAACCGCCACCGGAGCAGCGGCGGAAACGCCCCACTTCTCTTCCAGGAGCTTCGAGAGCTCGGCCGCCTCGAGGACGGTCAGCTTCGAAAGGTCGTCTACGATCTTTGACAGATCAGCCATTTTCACATTCCTTCAAAAGTTCGAACAAGTGTTGGTGACAGCGAGGAACGGCCTCATGCCGCCTCGTCCTTCCGGGCGTAAGCGCCGATGACGCGCGCGACCGAAGCCGCGGGTGCATTGACGATCTGGGCGATCCGGGTTGCCGGCGTGGCGATCATGCCAACCAGCCTGGCGCGCAGCTCGTCCAGCGACGGGAGCGTGGCGAGAGCCTTCACCCCATCGGCGTTGAGCGAGGTCGTGCCCATCGCGCCACCGAGAATGACAAGCCTGTCATTCCCCTTGGCGAAATCGGACGCCACCTTCGGCGCCGCAATCGGATCCTCCGAATAGGCGATCAGCGTCTGTCCCTTGAACAGATCGATGATGCTTTCGGATTCCGTGCCCTGAAGAGCGATTTTGGCGAGACGGTTCTTCGCGACTTTGACGGTGCCACCGGCTGCGCGCATCTTCGACCGAAGGTCGTTCATTTGCGCAACGGTGATACCGGCGTAGTGGGCCACGACGACTGAACCTGCATTCGAGAACGCATCGTTCAGGCCCGTGACGAGTTCGCGTTTTTCCGCTCTGTCCACTGCCTATCTCCAGTTGACCGCTTCCCATTCGCGGGTCACGGTCTGGTTGCCTTTTGCCGGGCGGGCTATCCAGTAACTGGATCTCCCGAACGACGCTCGAGGATCCTGCCCCCTTTCGCCACACCGGAAATCCGGTGCGCAGACAAAAGGCAAACACGGTTCGAACCTTTCATTGGAGCTCATGTGCTCCTTTGTCGGGTCTTCACCCGTCTCATGCAGGCCCAAATTGATTAAGGCCGGGCCGCCTGCAATCTCGGACAGGATGTCCGGAAACCCTTTCGGGCTTCCGGAATCCGAACCCCTTACAGGGTCCAGAATTCTTCGCCGCACCGAACGCCAGGCGTTCGCCGCGGAATTTCAGGTTACGACAGCGCGAGCGTCGCGACGTCGATCTTGAGGCCGGGACCCATCGTCGTGGTGACCGACACCTTCTTGACGTAGTTGCCCTTGGCGCCTGTCGGCTTGGCCTTGATCACCGCATCGGCGAAGGCGCGGACGTTCTCTTCGATCGCCTTGGCGTCGAAGGAAGCCTTGCCGACGCCGGCATGGATGATGCCAGCCTTCTCGACGCGGAACTCGACGGCACCGCCTTTCGACGCCTTCACGGCGGCGGCGACATCCATGGTCACGGTGCCGACGCGCGGGTTCGGCATCAGGCCACGCGGGCCGAGCACCTTACCGAGGCGACCGACCAGGCCCATCATGTCCGGCGTCGCGATGCAGCGGTCGAAATCGATGGTTCCACCCTGCACGGTCTGCACCAACTCTTCCGCACCGACGATGTCGGCACCGGCAGCCTTGGCTTCCTCGGCCTTATCGCCGCGCGCGAACACAGCGACGCGGACGGTACGGCCCGTGCCGTTCGGCAGGTTGACCACGCCGCGGACCATCTGGTCGGCATGGCGCGGATCGACACCGAGGTTCATCGCGACTTCGACGGTCTCGTCGAACTTCGCCGTCGCACGGTCCTTGAGCAGCTTGATCGCCTCACCGAGGCCGTAGGCCTTGTTCGGGTCGATGCCGTCGCGGGACTTGGCTACACGCTTTGCAATCTTTGCCATGATCTCAGCCCACCACTTCCAGGCCCATCGAACGGGCGGAACCCTCGACCATGCGCATCGCCGCCTCGACGTCGTTTGCGTTGAGGTCCTTCATCTTGGCTTCGGCGATGGCGCGCACCTTGTCGCGGGCGATCGTGCCGGCCTTCACCTTGCCCGGCTCCTTGGAGCCCGACTTCAGGTTGGCGGCCTTCTTCAGGAAGTAGCTCACCGGCGGCGTCTTCATGACGAAGGTGAACGACTTGTCCTGGTAGTAGGTGATGACCACCGGGATCGGCGAACCCTTTTCCATTTCCTGCGACTGCGCGTTGAACGCCTTGCAGAATTCCATGATGTTGATGCCACGCTGACCAAGCGCAGGGCCGATCGGGGGCGACGGTGTCGCCGAACCCGCGGAAACCTGGAGCTTGAGCTGGCCTGCAATTTTCTTAGCCATCTCGTCTGCCTCTTTTCATGCCGGCCATGCCGGCGGTTGCAGTTCGGTGGTGCGGATCGGACAACCGGCTAAGCCGCCCTCGCCTCCCACCAATTCGACGAAGCTTGCTTCGTCAGCTCCGCGTCGCCGGCGAACCGGCGGCGGGATCGTCTGGTCAGCCCTTTTCGACCTGACCGAATTCCAGGTCGACCGGTACGGCACGACCGAAGATCGACACTTCCACCTTGAGCCGCGCCCGCTCCTCGTCGACTTCCTGAACGAAGCCGTTGAACGATGCGAACGGACCGTCCGACACCCTGACCTGCTCGCCGATCTCGAAAGTGACCGACGGTTTTGGCCGCTCGACACCTTCCTGCACCTGATGCAGGATCTGGTCGGCCTCCTTGTCGGAGATCGGCACCGGCTTCGAATCGCCAAGGAATCCAGTAACTTTCGGCGTGTTCTTCACGAGGCTGAACACTGCGTCGGTCAGGTTTGCCTTCAGGAGGACGTAGCCCGGGAAAAATTTGCGCTCGGCGTCGACCTTGCGGCCGCGGCGGATTTCGACCACTTTCTCCGTCGGAACGACGATCTGCTCGATCTGCGAACTCAGGCCCTTCTGCTTGGCCTTGTTCTCGATATCCTCGGCGACCTTCTTCTCGAAATTCGAATAAGCGTGGACGATGTACCACCGCGCAGTCATCAGATGTTCTCTCCTAGTCGCCGATTCTATCGCCCGATGCCGAGGATCAGCTCGACCCCGTACGCCATCAGCTGGTCGGCGGTGAAAAAGAAAATCGCCGCGATGAAGGCAAAGGCCAGAACCATGACTGTCGAGATCATCGTCTCGCGCCGCGATGGCCAGGTAACCTTCGCGGTCTCAGACCTCACCTGCTGAAGAAAGGTGAAGGGATTGGTGGTCTTTGACGCCATTTGCCGCTCTTTTTCGAAGTCTCGTAGACCGAAACTTCTTGTTATGCCCGCCGCCGGGGATTTGGATTACGCCTGGAGACCCGTCGCCCGAATCGGCGCCAATGCTCCAGACATGCAATTCGGGCGCGTAAAGCTGGCTATCCAGCTCCACGCACCGCGTGTCTGTTATCGCCTACATAAAACCGATTCCCCGGCAGCGCAAGTGCCGTTGACCCGTTTTGTGTTTAGACGCCGGCCCGGAACCATCCAATCGTCCCGGTACCGCCTATATATTTTGGCCGCTCGCTGGCGGGTATGGCAGGGGCAGCAGGGCTTGAACCCGCGACCTGCGGTTTTGGAGACCGCCGCTCTACCAACTGAGCTATACCCCTACTCGCGGCGCATCAACTGCGCGGCAGGCGCTTCCTAAGGATTTCCGGCGCATCTGTAAAGAGCGCTCGAAACCTCGGACCGACAGAAAGGGCAGCCCTGAGGCTGCCCTTTTCATTTCTCGAAGGTCGCGCTTACTCTTTGATGCTTGCGACGATGCCGGCGCCGACGGTACGGCCGCCTTCACGGATGGCGAAGCGCAGCTTCTCTTCCATGGCGATCGGCACGATCAGTTCGACATCGACCGTGATGT
>NZ_JAOWPT010000004.1 GCF_025753855.1 Mesorhizobium sp. ZC-5 | reverse complement strand
CTGCCGGTCGTGTTGTTGTCGGCAATCGCCACAGTGCCACCGGCAACCCCCTCGTCACGCGGCGGAACATCAAGCACCGACAACGCCAAGCTTGGAGCATAAGCACGAAGATAGCCGATCTTGATCTCGACGATCTGCTTTTCGGGCTTGGCCGGCTGGGTTTTCGCGGGCGCGGTCGTATCCTGCGCAAGCGCGGCGGACACGTTGAC
Source organism: Mesorhizobium sp. ZC-5 (assembly GCF_025753855.1). Lineage (GTDB taxonomy): Bacteria > Pseudomonadota > Alphaproteobacteria > Rhizobiales > Rhizobiaceae > Neomesorhizobium. Next base: position 597,964 of record NZ_JAOWPT010000004.1, on the reverse strand, counting down.
GCCCGCCAGAAAAAGTCCGATGAAAGCCGCGAGAGTGTTTGGCACCATGCTCTTCATAACTATGCGTTCATTTACATGCGCCGCCCGCCGGCCGAAAATCGGTCGGAACGGCGCAAAAACTCTGGTGCCGAAATGAACTTAACCCAGTCTTTTTCATACGCAAACCCCAGAACCTTACTTTCTACGTCAGCTTTGGCTTGGCCTTTTGCAGGAGCGACAGATGGCGGTACGGCATTTGTCGTCTGTATGAGAATGTATGAGGGAATGACTGGGAGTGCCACCGTATGACAAAAATGCTGGCCAGCGTCACCGGGCCTGACGAAGCCGAAATCGCCATCCTGGGCGGCGCCGACATCATCGACCTGAAGGACCCGAAAGCCGGCGCGCTCGGAGCGGTTGCTATCGAAACCATCCGGCGCACTGCAGCACAGGTCGCGGGGCGCCGGCTCACCAGCGCGGTCTGCGGCGACCTGCCGATGCAGCCGGAGATCATCCGCGCCAGGGTCGAAGAGATCGCGGCAACCGGTGTCGATTACATCAAGATCGGTTTTTTCCCTTCGCCGGATGCGGGGGCCTGTTCGGAGATACTGCGGCCGTTTTCGCAAAAAACCAGGCTGATCGCCGTGCTTTTTGCGGATTTGGCGCCGGATTTCGACCTTCTGCCTCAACTTGCGCGAGATGGGTTTCACGGCGCCATGGTCGATACCGCCGACAAGGCGAATGGCCGGCTGCTCGACCATCTGCCGCCGGCGCGCATTCCGGCATTCGTTGACCGCGCCAAGGCGCTCGGCCTGGCAGTCGGGTTGAGCGGATCGCTGGAAGCGCCTGATGTTCCACGGCTGTTGCCATTCGCACCGGATTTTCTGGGGTTTCGCGGTGCGTTGTGCGGCGAGGGCGGGCGAACCCGCGCGATCGACTTGCAGGCCGTGGAAGGGATCCGCGCGCTCATCCCCGAGGAAAGGCAGTCCGGCCGTTCATCGAGGGTCGACTACCGCCTGCTTGCGGCGCGCGGTTATGCGCCGGGAGCGGCCGATCCGGCACTCGGCACCGACAAGATCTTCGTGCGCGACTTCGTGCTGCCGGTGGAAATCGGTGCCTACAGTTTCGAACACGGCCACACCCAGAAGGTGCGTTTCGATGTCACCGCCGAGGTCTTGCGGGTTACCAGCAATCCCGAGGACATGCGCCACATCGTCTCCTACGACCTCATCATGGACGGCATCCGCGCCATTGTGGCGCGAGGCCACGTGCAGTTGAGCGAGGCGCTGGCCGAGCAGGTCGCAGCACACGTGCTGGAAGATCCGCGGGTCACGCGCGTCACTGTGCGGGTGGAGAAGCTCGAGCTCGGGCCGGCTGGCGTCGGCGTCGAGATCGAACGCAAGCGCGCCAAGCAGCAGCCTTCCGCGTTGCGGCCGGATGCGATGTCCGGACATCAAGGAAAGAACGTCCAAGACCCTGGCAAGAAGGGCTTCACCGCGTGAAGCGTGCCGTCGTCAAGCTGGGCGGCAGCACGGCTCTCGATGCCGAAATGGATGTTTGGATTTCAGCCCTTGCCGGGTCGGAACTGCCGCTGGTCATCGTACCCGGCGGCGGACCTTTCGCCGACCAGGTGCGTCAGTCCCAGCAGCGCATGGGCTTTTCCGACAAGGCGGCGCACGCCATGGCGATCCTTGCCATGGATCAGTTCGGCCATGTCATCCTCGACCGTGACGGCCGGCTGACCGCGGCCCATACGCGCCAGGACATCGAAACCGCGCTATTGGACGGAAAAGTCCCGGTCTGGCTGCCGTCGGCATGGGCCATCCCGGCGCCTGATATCCAGGCCTCCTGGGACATCACCTCGGATTCGCTCGCCGCATGGCTGGCAGGCGCCATCGACGCCGAGGCGCTGCTTCTGATCAAGCAAAGCTCGGATTTCTTCGGGCATGACGACATCGCCGGCCTGACGAAAAGGGGCATTCTGGATGCCGGGTTTGCGTCGATGCTGCCGGCGGGGATCGATCTCCATCTCGCCAGCCCCGTGGATGCGGCTGGTGCCGGCGCGTTGCTCACGTCCAGCCGATTGCCGGGGACGAAAGTGCAGCTTGCGGCCAGCCCGGCGCGCAAAGCAGGATAGGCGATGGCCAAACTGCATACCCCGCGCTGGGCCTGGGTCCTCACCGGCTCCGGCCATTTCTTCACGGAAAGCTTCGCGCTCATCCATGAACTCGAGCATTGCGATGTCTTCGTCTCGAAGGCAGCCGCCGAAGTGCTGCGCATGTACAAGTTGAAGCTCGACTTTCCCGACACGATGCGCGTGCTGCACGACAAGACGGCGAGCGCGGTGCCGGTCGGCGAATTCTATCACGGCGTCTACCATACGGTGGTGGTGGCGCCGGCCTCGTCCAACACGGTCGCCAAATGCGTGCTCGGCATTTCCGACACGCTCGCCACCAACGTCTTTGCCCAGGCGGGCAAATGCCGGGTGCCGGCGATCGTCTTTGCCTGCGATACCGCCCCCGAACTGGAAACCATGGCGCCGCACGGCCTGGTCAAGGTCTATCCGCGCAGGATCGACCTCGAAAACACCGAGCGGCTGAAAGCTTTCGAGCGCACCACAGTGGTGGAGTCGCTCGCCGAACTGAATGCCGCGATCAGCGCGCGCCGCGCCGAACTTGAAGCCGATGAATAGCACCGGGAATAGTGCCGGGGACAGTTTACTTTCTTTCCGCAGAAAGGCCGCGGTGGCGGAAAGTTCGCGCGGGCGGAAAAAAGTAAACTGTCCCCTGAGTTTCTACCGGCGTTCCCATGGCTGAGCGCATCGCCTTCATCACCGGCCATCTGGCGCGAGCGCGGCTGGAAAAGGTGCTTTCAGCGCTCGGCACCACCGAATTCTCCTGGGAGATCGTCGACATCGGCGTGAAGGTGGCGGCGCTGATGACCGAGGACATTATCCGCCGCCGGCTTAAGCTTCCCGAAGGAGCCGACCGGGTCATCCTGCCTGGCCGTTATCGTGGCGATCTCGACCGGCTTTCAACGCATTTCGGCGTGCCGTTCGTGCGTGGTCCGGACGAGGTTGCCGATCTGCCCGCCTTCCTCGGTCGGGCAGGGCAGCCGCCCGATCTTTCCCGTCACGACATACGCATCTTCGCCGAGATCGTCGATGCACCGATGTTGCCCGTCGACGCGCTGCTGGCGCGGGCGCGGGCACTCAAGCAGGCCGGTGCCGACGTCATCGACATCGGCTGCCTACCCGAAACGCCGTTTCCGCTGCTTGGCGATGCGGTGCGGGCGCTGAAGGCGGAGGGTTTTGCGGTCAGCGTCGATTCCGCCAGCATCGACGAATTGCGTGTCGGCGCAAGGGCAGGGGCCGATTTTGTGCTCAGCCTCACCGAGGAGACGTTGCCGCTTGCCTTCGAGCATGCGGTGACGCCGGTGCTGATACCTTCTGCGCCGGGTGATCTCGATTCGCTCGGCCGCGCGATGGAAGCCGCGCAAAAAGCCGGTATTTCCTTCATCGCGGACCCGGTGCTCGATCCGATCCATTTCGGCTTTGCCGCATCGCTCGGACGTTTCCTCGAGGCGCGTCGGCGCTGGCCGGACGTCGAATTGCTGATGGGCACCGGCAATCTTACCGAACTCACCGACGCCGACAGTTCGGGCGTCACGGCAATGCTCCTCGGGCTGTGTTCCGAGCTTGCGGTCCGCAACGTGCTCGTCGTGCATGTCAGCCCGCACACCGTGAGCACCGTCGAGGAGCATGACGTCGCCCGCCGCATCCTGTTCGCGGCCAGGGAGGACGGCGCGCTGCCGCGCAGCTATCACCCCGGCCTCCTGCAAGTGCACGACCGCAAGCCGTATCCCGCTTCGACCGAGGATATCGCCGCGCTCGCAGCGGACGTGCGCGACGCTAATTTCCGCATCTTAACCGCCGAGGACGGCATCCATATCTTCAACGGCAAAGGCCATCATCTCGCCACCGACGCATTCGAACTCTTCGCCCGGCTGGGCGTTGAGGATGACGGTGCGCATGCTTTCTATCTCGGCGCCGAGCTGATGAAGGCGGAGATCGCGTGGCGGCTCGGCAAACGGTACGTGCAGGACGAGCCGCTTGCCTGGGGTGCCGCCGCGCCGGCGCCGGAAGCCGACAGAACGCGGCTCGCCGAGGCCGGCCACACGCTCAAGGCGAAGAAAAGCAGGGAGTGACATGACTTACATCAGAGAATGCATCGTCACCACCGCCGACAAGGACGGTAAGGTGCATATTGCGCCGCTCGGCATCATCGCCGAAGATGACGGCTGGATCATCGCGCCGTTCCGCCCGTCGACGACGCTCGACAATCTCACCCAGATTCCCTTCGCGGTCGCCAGCTACACGGACGACGTGCGCATTTTTGCCGGCTGTCTCACCGGCCGCAAGGATTGGCCGCTGGCGCCCATCGACGGTTGCGCGGTGCCGCGGTTGCAGGCCGCGCTCGCCCATTCGGTGTTGCAGGTCGTCAGGGTCGACGATGACGGCGTGCGGCCGCGGCATTTCTGCCGGGTGGTGAGCGAAGCCAGCCACGCGCCGTTCACCGGCCTCAACCGCGCCAGGGCGGCGGTGCTGGAACTCGCGATCCTGGTCAGCCGGCTCGGTATGCTGCCGCGCGAAAAGATCGAGATGGAGATAGAGTATCTTGCCATCGCCATCGAAAAAACCGCCGGTCCCGAGGAGCAGGAGGCCTGGGGCTGGCTGATGGAGCGCGTCACGCAGCATTTCGCCGGCAAGGACGCCAATGGTGAAGATGTGCGGGCCGCCAAAAGCTAACCGTCTGACTTCAGGAACTCGATGATCGTCTTGCGTTGCGCGGCATCGGTAATGCCGCCATAGGGTTTCATGCTGTTGCCGCCGACCACCTGGTCGGGGTTGGCGATGAACTGGTCGAGGTTGGCCTCGTCCCAGGTGATGCCGGACTGCTTCATTGACGACGAGTAGTTGTAGTCCTGCAATGAGCCGGCCTTGCGACCGACTATGCCGGCGAGATTCGGACCCTGCCGGTTGTCGCCTTCCTTCATCGTGTGACAGGTGCGGCAGCTGTTGTTGAAAGCGGTCTGACCGTTGTCCTGAGCGAGCGCGGGAGTGCAAGTCAGCCCGCCGACGAACATCAGCGCGAAAAGGCGCTTGTTCATGTCGTCCTCCGGTTTCTGGTGCCGAAGGCACAACGTCTGCGGGTCAAAGCCGTTCCGTGACGCTGAAGCTACTCGTGCGTTCGTCAGGCCGCCTCACTTCACCGGCGCCAGCACCCGCGCTTCCCAGGCTTCCGCGAAGCCGCTGTTGCGTTCCTCATCGTTCCAGGCAAGGGCCGGGCAGCGGGCAAGCACGGTGCATTCGCCGCCTTCGACGCACATATTGCCGGCATCGCCGGTGAAGGTGAGCTTGGCGGTGCCTTGCGCTGTTTGCCCTTGCGCCGGTGGCCCGCCAAAAATCTTGCAGCTCAGCTCGGACGTGCAGCGCATGTGCTGAACCGGTTCCGGAAGCTCGCTGGCGGTGCCGTCGAAGATGACGATCAGTCCGTCAGCATGAACGACGCCCGGCGTCTTCACGCACGAAAACTTGACGACCTCCTCGGGCATCGGTTCCGGGCTGGTGAAATTCTGGTACCACAGTCCGGCGATACCATCAGGCAGGCTTGCCGGTGCGAGCTTGGTCCAGATACGCACGGTGCCGTCCTGTGCCGCGGTAAACACCCGTTCGCCGTCAGGGCTGAACGCGGCGGAATGGATGGGAGCGCCATGGCCCGTCAGCACGGCGATCTCCTCGCCGCTGCCTAGCTCCCACAGGCGTGCGTTGCGATCGTAGGATGCGGTGACGATACGGGCGCCGTCGCCGCTGAAGTTCGCGTCGAGCACGTCGTCCGGATGCTGGAGGACGGCGATCTCGCCGCCGCTGGCGGCGTCGAAGATGCGGGCCTTGTCGTCATTGGAACCCGTGACGAGGCGCATCCCGTCTGTGCTGAAGGCGACCGAATTGACGGCGTCGGAATGGTCGAGGACAAAAACCTCGCGGCCGCTGCCGGCATCCCACAGGCGCGCTGTCTTGTCCTTGGAGGCCGTGGCCAGCCGCTTCCCGTCCGGACTGAAGGCGGCGTCGACAACTTCTCTCTCATGCCCTTCGAGGACCGCGAGTTCACGGCCGCTGTCCACCTCCCAAATGCGCGCGGTGCCGTCGGGAATAGCCGTGACGATCCGCGCGCCGTCGGGACTGAAGGCGGCGGAGTAGACTCCGTGAGAGGTCTTTTGCACGGCGATCTCGCGGCCGCCGGAAACGTCCCAAACGCGCACCGTTGTGTCTGGCGATGCCGAGATGTTTGCCGCTACCGTGGCAAGGCGCGCGCCATCGGGGCTGAAAGCAGCGAAATACACAACCTTGCCGTCGCCCTTTAGCAGCGCGATTTCATCGCCGCTGGCGGTGTCGCGCATGCGCACGTTGCCATCTGGAAGCGCGATCAAGCGCAGCTTCCCGTCCGGGCTGAACATGACCGCGGTTACGGCACCTTCCTCGTACAGCGTGGTCATGTCGTAGGTTTCGCCGGCGCGCGCCGCGTTTTACGCCCGGTCCAATGCCGGCGACGGCCAGCAGACTGACCACCGCAAGTGTTGCAGATCCGAGAAAGTTCATCCGTCTCTCCGGAGCCGGACGACCGGTAGCCTGCCCGCCGCTCGAGGCGATTTTACCCAATGTCAGGCCGGTTGTGAACCGGCATCGGGGATAGCGGAACGTGGTCTCAGGCCTGCTGCATTCCTGCCAGCAACGCCACGGCACTTGCCGGTGCAGCGCTGCTCGCCTCGCCGCGCACCGCGTCGTCGACCGGGATGAGGTCGGCGAAGTCGATGAAGCGCCGCTCCATGCGTTCGGCCAGCCGTCTGAGCTGCCGGCGCCCTGTGCCAGCGCCAACGATCGGCGCATCGGCGGCGAGGTTTCCGGCGGCCCGAAACGCCGCGTCATGCACCAGCCGAAGCTGCTGTTCGCTGAACCAGCGCGCCACCGTCCGCCATTCCTCCGGCTCGAGGTCGGCGGCATCGCGACCGACCATGCGGGCGATGCGTGCGGTTGAGCCGGCAATGGTTTTCGCCTGGCCATCGGCGGAAACGTGCTTGTCGTCCTTCTCGTCGAGCACGCCGAGGATGCGGTGAGCGTCGGCCATCGAGGCGAAATATTCATTCATCAGCGGTGTCAGCCGGCCGCGCACCGGCGCCGACGACGCCACGCCGAACAGGAAGGTGCGGGTGAAGCCGGTGTAGACCAGTTCGCCGGAAAGCAGCCGTTCGGCGTCGGTATAGCCTTGGCCGGTAACCGCGCCGCCGCTGACCGGGATCAGGTCGGTGGTCGTCGAACCCATGTCGACGAACAGCGCCTCGCCGGCGAGTTTCGCCACCAGGGACGCCGTCGCGTGCCAGTTGGCGGAGGCGATGTCGTTGGCGAGGCCGGCGGCTTCGTTCATGCGCACGAAGCCGGAGCGGCCGGCATAGACCAGCTTTTCGCCGCCCGGAAAATGCGTGGCGATGCGTTCCAGCAGTCCGGCGACGCCCGCCTCGCGCGAGGCAAAGACGTCCGACAATTCACCGGTCATGGTGAAGGCGTTGATATCGGTCCCGGCGTAGACGGGGGCAGCTTCGCGCAAACCCGCGTCGAGGTGGTCGAGGCCTTGCCAGAGCGGCGTGGTGATACTCACGGCCTGCACGATGCGGCCGTTCTCGGCCCGGGTCACCTTCAGGTGTGCGCCGCCAATGTCGAAACCGGCGATTGTTGTCTTTCCTTTTTCCACGCTTCAAGCTTTCATGTTCGCGGCGGACACAGTGCAGGAAAAATCGTGCGTATCATCCCGGTTCTCGACTTGAAAGACGGCCAGGTGGTGCGCGCCGAAAGGGGAGAGCGCCACCGTTATCGGCCGATCGTGACGCCGCTTGCGGAAAGCTCCGATCCCGTCGCGGTCGCGCGAGGGTTGCGCACCCTCCACCCGTTCCAGACCTTCTACATTGCCGATCTCGACGCCATCGCCGGCCTTGCGCCCAATCGCGATACGCTTGCCCGGTTGCGCGGTCTGGCTGACGCGCCCGAACTCTGGGTGGACGCCGGCTTCGCCGATGCAGGACCACTCGAGGCGGCGCTCGCTGCGCCGGGTGTCTGCCCGGTGCTCGGTTCGGAATCGCAGGCCGACGATACCCTGCTTCGACGTCATCGCGATCATCCGGACCTTATCCTGTCGCTTGATTTTTTTGCTGACGGGCTTTTCCGCGGCCCGCCATCCCTGCTCGAAAATGCCGATCTGTGGCCGCGGCGGGTCATCGTGATGACGCTCGCCAGCGTCGGCTCCGGCGCCGGCCCTGATTTTTCCAGGCTGGCTGAAATCAGGGCGCAAGCCGGCGACCGCGACATCGTCGCGGCGGGCGGCGTGCGCGATGAAGGCGATATTCGCGCGCTGGCTTCGGAGGGAGTTGCCGCGGCACTTGTCGCGACGTCCCTGCACAACGGCACCCTCACCGCGGAGCAGATAGCCTCGCTCCACGGCTGAGTACCGAAAACCCATGCATCGCGTCCGAAGGGCTGTGAAAAACCCTTCGGAACGCTTCAGAAGCCCAGGAGCTTTTGCAACCGGCGCAACAGACCATCCGGCTCGCCAGAGGGTTTTGCCTGTGCGGGGCTGTCTCTTGTCTAAGAAGCGGCGGCGCTGAAAGGATGCTTGACGGTATCCCGTTGCGCGGTTGCTTCGGCTGCCGTCGGCTTGCCTTCGACAGCCCGCTGGATGGCTTCCTTCGTCGCCTGGTAATTGTACTGCTGGATCTTGGCGTCGTCGTCGGCTTCCCAGTGGATGAACACGCCGACGCAGATGAACAGGTCGTCCGCTTCGTTGGCGGGGATGATCCCGTCCGCGACACTGTCCTGCACCGCCTTTGCCACCGCGAACTGCGCTGGTCCGAACATCTGCACAGCCTGCTTGGCGCCCTTGATCGTGACCTTGTTGAACATCACGGTGTTGGGCTTGCAGGGCATGTTGGGCGCGATCACCGCGAGCAGGCTGGTGAAGCCGTCCTTGTTGTTGGTGAGCGCGTTGCAGAATGCCGCTTCGACCGGGCTTCCCCGCGGTCCGATCAGGAGGTCGATGTGTGCGACTTCGTTGCCGTCCCCGACAAGCGATTCACCGACCATAACTTTTGAGATCTTTGCCATGCCAATTTTCCTCCAAGACACAATTATGGTGTCCAAAGACGCCGCAACCGAGCGGGCGCTCGATGGACGACTATCCTTGTTGGCAGCGTCCGGTTGGCCCGGACCGGTTGGCTAGATAGCCGCGGAAGGATTACCTCCCGCTGCGGAAATTCAACCACCAAGCCTGCGCTTATGCAAGTTCGCTGCGGAGATTGTGGACTAAAAGACAAGCTACCGTCAGATCGGCGGAGGTGCCGGGGTTGATGCCGCGCTGCTTGAGGCTGGTGTCGAACTCCATCAGCAGGCGGATTCGTGCTTCCTTGCCGGCGGCGGCGTCGAGCGCGGTCTTGACGGCGACAGCCTCCCGCCGCACCGCCTCGGCCACGTCGGCGCCGTGCTTGCGCGCCACATGGCTGTCCGAGAAGCCGGCGAGGAAGGCCATGTAGGCGAACACCGTGGGCCACATACCGTTCTCGCCCTGCACCAGCGCGGCTTCGTATGCGGCTATTCCAGCATCGAAAACATCGGAAAAATCCGTGACATACTGGCGGGCGATCATATCGCGGTCGGCAGCCTCGCGCATCGCGTCGAGCAGCGGCACGGCAGGCGCGTCACGCACGTCGTGGGCATCCGCCGAACCCAGGCCGCCGGGCGAGGCAGCCACGATCGCCTCGAACACGGCCCTCGCGTCGTCCATGGTCATGTCGCGCAGGACAGCGGCGAGATTTGCGCGAAGGTCACCCTCCATCCCGGCGGCTTTGACTAGCGGTGCGCAAAGCAGGAGAATGCCGAGATTGGTGTTCGTGCCGACCGCCTGGCGCGTTGTCCGTACCGCTTCGAGGATGCGCTGGCCGACAGGCAGTGCCGGATCGGTCAGCGGCGTGGCCGAAACGCGGGCGCTGTCGAGAAACTGCTGCGCCGACATGCGGTGGCCGTCGGCAAAGACATGCACATTGCCCGGCTTCAAGGCGTCGATCTCCTGCCGGCAGGCAGTCTCGTACGCCGCCATTATCCTCTGGCGCGAAAGCCGCATGTCAGGAATTGGCCGGCGCGGTGAAGCGGTGTGGCCTCGGCGGAGCCGCGGCCGCCCGGCGCTCGGCAAGAAACGCCAGCAGGGCTTCGGCGATGGCGCCGGCCACGTTGACGGAGGCGACCGACTGCAGCCCCGACCAGGCCGGCATACTGTTGACCTCCAGCACCAGCAGGTTTCCGTCGGCCGCGGGCACGATGTCGACACCGGCGAAATCCGCGCCGACGGCCGCCGCGGCGGCGATCGCGAGGAAGGCAATTCTCTCCTCGTCGGCGCCGGAGATCTTTTCCGGCACGGCGCCGCGATTGACGTTGGTGATCCAGTCGTCGCCGCGGCGACTCATCATCGCTACCATCTTCCCGGCGCAGACAAAGACCCGGTAATCGCGAAACGGCGGACCGGCCCGCGGCACGTAGTGCTGCAGATAATAGACGCCGTCCACATCGTCGTCGGCGGGAAGATCGTCGAGCGTCCGCACCAACTGGATGCCTCGGCCTTGCGCGCCGAACAGCGGCTTCAGCACCAGCGGGGTTGCCGGAAGCTCGCGCGCGGCTATCTCCCGTGCCGCTTCCAGCCCCTCGACGGCGAAGGTCCGGGGTGTCGGCAGACCGGCATTGGCGAGCAGGAACGTGGTCATCGACTTGTCGACGCAGCGCTCGATGGCCCGCGCCGAATTCCACACCGGCACCCCAAGCTTGCCAAGCGCATGCAGAATGCCGAGGCGGCGGGTGATCGCCTCGAAGGAGCCGGCGGAAATGGAGCGCACCAGCACCGCATCGGGCAGCGCGCCATGGAATCCCGGTATCGCGATGCCGGATTTGCTTGTCGTGTCGAAAGCGAGTGCCGCGAGCGGCATGTTGATCGCCACCGCGCCGCGCCGCCGGAAGCTCGCGGCAAGGTTCCGGGTGCGCTTTTCCGAAGTGTCGTTGAGGACGAGGATGCGAGGGATCATTCACATGACCTTGGACATGGATTGCCTTGACCGCAAGAGCCTCGAAGGACGCACTGGCATGACATCCGTCATCCTGAGGTGCGAGCCGCAGGCGAAGCCTCGAAGGGCCATCAACCGAGGCTCTGCTGGAGCATCTTCTGGTCGCGGGCGCCGGCACGGAATGTATCGCCGCTTTCGATCGCCGTCACGATCACTTCCGCAGGGCTGAACAGCAGCGGATCGATGGCGTAGAAATCGCCCTTGAACTTCTTGAAGATTGTCGCGAAGGGCTGGCCGTAGTCGCGCGACGCCCGGCTCGGCAGTTTTTCGGCAAGCGCCCTGGCGTCGTCGGCGCTTCCCTTGACGAAGAGTTGCGCGAGCCCGCCATAGATGATGGCGTCGTTGGTGCGACCCATCGCGGTGAGAAAATCCGGATGTGGCGCCGGGATCGGCGCCGCGGCCACGCCGTCGACGATGTTCTCAAGCGGAAACTTCAGGTCGTTGGCCTTGTGCAGCGCCACCTCCAGCACCCGCGAAACGATCTGCACCGTGCCGGCGAGGCTCTGCGTCGGGGCGTAGAGGAAGGTGAGTTTTTCGGCCGGCAGCTTCGTCGCCTTGGCGACCTTCTCCACCACCGCCGGCGGCGGCGGTTCGGCGGTCTCGAGTACCAGCACCGCCGATTTCGCCTTGTCCTTGTAGGAGAGCGTCTCGAACAATGGCTCGACGCGCGCCAACGCCCGCGCCGGTCCGGAGCCCATGGCAAAATAGCCGCCGCCGGAAAGGTTCCAGCCGGCATACTGGCTGCCGAGGCAGGCCAGAACCGGCTGCGACGAGCGCACCTCGACACTGAACGGCCACCTTTCGGAGACGCGGTCGATCACCAGCGAAACGTCGCCCAGCCCGCCCATCGCTGCTTCGGCGATGCGCAGGCCGGCCTCGATGCCGCCGGCCGTTTTTGCGCCGGCGTCGATCAGCGTCTCGCCGAGCGAGCCCTTCGACACGGCAACGCGCAGGCGCTCAGCGTCGCCGATCATGCCGTCGGCGATCTTCTGCGCATTGTCGTTGAGGAATGCCGTGCCGTCCTTCATGTGCGGGCTTCCCATTCCGTTTCAAGCGCGCGCACATTTGCCCTCACGGCCTTGCGCGTCGCCGCCGCGCTCGGCCCGGTCGCAAAGACAGTGCAGACCGGGTCGCCGGGCGAAAGCCGCGTGCCCGCCGATTGATGGTCTGCGGTCCAGTCCGGCCACTCGATTGCCGGAAACGCCGCCACCGGCGTCGTCGCATAGGCGATTAGTTGGGCCATGCTGTCGGTGAAGTTCGGCAGGCGGTAGGGCTCGCCGCGCGAGGCGCGCAGATGCGCCTCGATGAGAGGCGCGTCGAAACTGTCGAAGATGTCGAGCGTCGCGCCGGGCCGCGGATTGATTTCGATCAGGTGATAGCCGTCGGCGGTCTTGATGAAGTCGGCGCCGCAGAGCCCGGTCAGTGTGGCGCGAGCCGTCAGAGCCGACAACCAGCCGCCGATCATCGCCATGTCCCGCCGGTCGAAGCGCCGCAGCCGCACCGCGCCGCCATAGCGGTAGGGCAGCCCGGGGGCAGGCGACGTCCACTGGCGGCTGAACCCGACGATGCGTGCCGTGCGGCCGTCGCCGACGAACAACGCCGAAATGCTCTGCCCGCGCAGGAAACGCTGAAAATACCGCCCTTCGGCGGCATCTTCACCGTTTGCCGGCCGGACATGCGCTCCGCCTCCCGCGCCCGCTGTCTTGACCAGCCAGCTTTCCGGATCGCTGGGCCGGCTACGGGAAAATTCCGGATGCGGGATGCCGAGTTCGGCGCAATCAGCGGCCAGCCGCTCCGGGTCCTTTACCCGGCGGATCGCGGCGCCGCGGTTTCCCGCCAGCGGAAATTTCCGTGCGACCGCGTCGACGAGATCCGGCTTGCGCTCGAAACCCGAGCCCAGCACCACGGCTACCGGAGCGTCGTCCCCGGCAAGCATCTGCAGCGTTTCGACCAGGCGCGCATCGTCGATGCCTTCGTGCAGGGCGCCTGGCAGCATCGTCGTGCGGCCAGACAGTGCAACCGTGTCGGTGTCGCAAAAAAAATCCGCGACTAGCGGGCGATAGCCCGCTCGTCTCGCCGCCGCAGCGAGCGCCCGGCCTGAAATGGCCGCTATCAGCAGTGTCGCGCCGTTATTTGGCGATCTCGCGTGCAAGGGAAAACGCATCCTGGAAGTCGAAAGTCACAGTCTTTTCGGATTCGATCATCTTCTTGAACAGACCGAATTCCGTTTTGTATTTCACATTGCCGATCGCCAGCGGGCCGATGCCGACAGCTTTTGTCGTTTCAAGCGGTTCGGCATTGGCATGCACGGTCAGCCCTTCGATGCCGGCCGGCGGCACCGCGTTGACGTCGGCAGCGATCAGCAGCGCATCGGCGCCGGCCAGTTCGACCTTCGAGATCACCTGCACGCCGGCTTTGGCCGCGGCCAGGATCACCTCGCTCGCCGCGACGATCTTCTTTCTCTTCGCCGTGCTCGAGCCGTCGACGGGATTGACCGTCGTGCCGAAGCGTTTCTTGATTTCCGCGGCGACCTTGTTGACGCGCTCGGTGCCGTCATGGCCGACGATGGTGACCTTGGCGCCTTCCTTGGCCGCGATCACCGCCGTGCAGAAACCGACAACGCCGGTGGCGCCGAAAATGGCGATGCGCGTGCCCTCGAGCCCGCGCTCGAATTTCTTCTGCAGCGCCTTTTCCACCTTGGCTACCATAGCGGCGGCCGTGGTGAACGAGCCGGCGGGGTCGGCGAACACCGAAATCTGGAAGGGCGGCACCATCGCCTTCTTCGCCGCGTCGAACATGTCGAGCGACAGCGAAACGTCCTTGCCGGCGATGAAGATGCCCGTGTCGATGCCGGCATCCGGCGGCCGCGAGAAGATCGCGTCCTGTACCAGCCCGGTTACCTCGGCAAGCTTCACGTCCACATAAGGCACCACCGCGTCGAAGCCGGCATCGAGCGCCATGTTCACGTCGAACGGGCTCATCTGCCGCAATGGGGTGAGCATGTGGAGGATGTGTTTGCGTGCCATTCTTCGCCTTTTATGCGTTGGTTTTCAGGAACCGACGAGGTCAAGCCCGATTGCGCTGATCTCGGCACCGCCGTTGCGGCCGCGCACGATCCTGATCTCGGTACCCGGTTCCGCCGCAACCTCGGCCGCCGCTGCCATCCGGCGTGCCGCTTCTTCCGACGCCGCGAAGGCAAATCCGGTCGGTCCCCACGAGCTTTGCCCGATGCCGACCGCGCCGGTGCCAGCCAGCCGGTTCGCCAGCCGCTCGACGCGTTTCGACGTGAACACGCCGCCCTGTGCCGGCGCGAAATAGCCGCCGACGATACGCTGGATCGCCGAGATCGCCGACCCGAAAGCGGCAAGATCGCGCTCGATCAAGGCCGGCATGACACCCATCAGTACATGCTGGCAGATTTCGCCGACGCCGCTTTCGGGAAAGGGCGGCAGGTCACGGAATGCCGTCACCTCGTCGGCTCCATGCAGCCCATCCATCTCGTGATCGAGGATAAGCAGAACCCGCCATTCGTCGGGGAAGGGGAAGCGCGCGATCACCGGCGGCGGCCGGCCGCTGTCGTCCTTGCCGGCGTCGAGGATCACGCCGCCGCTGTCGAAACTGGCGATGCCGATGCCGGACCGGTTGCCGCGCGCCAGCCGCGTCGCGTCACCGGCGATATCGAGCGGCAGTTGGTGGAGCGTGCGCAACGCCGCGGCAATGGCGAGCGCGATCTGCGTGCCGGAGCCCAGCCCGGCATGGCTCGGGATCGCCTCCTCGACAACCAGCCTGTGGTGCGAGCGAATGCCGAGATGCCGGCAAAGTGCCGCCAGATGCGCGCTCGCGCGTTCGGGCTCCAGGCCCTGTACGGTGGTTTCCCCGGCTCGCGACAGCGTAACGACAGTCTCCGGCTCGCTCAGGGGCAAACCGATGCTGCCGAAGCGGCGGCCGGAGATGCCGTTCAGGTCGAGAAAGCCGAGATGCAGGCGGGCCGGCACTTTTATGGTGACGTGGTTCGACATCTACCCCCGAGTGGGTGCATGATATGCATCACAGAAGTTTAGGTGCCGGGCATCATGATAGCGGCTTTCGGTTGCGGGGCAAGCCGGAGCGACCCAAACCGGGGTTCCTACTTTGGTGCCGGAAGCATCGTTACAAACAGGAGACCGGGATGAGCGAGACAGCCAAGGAAAAGACCTATTCGGAAGCCGAGATCACCGAGCGGCTGCAAAAAGAGCTGCCGAAATGGCGCTACGAGAACGGCTGGATCCGGCGCAAATACAAGACCAACAGCTGGAAGGGCACGCTGATGGTCATCAACACCGTCGGCCATCTCGCCGAAGCCGCCTGGCATCATCCCGACATCGCCGCGTCCTACGCCTTCGTCGAGGTCAAGCTGATGAACCATGCCGCCAAGGGCATCACCGACAAGGATTTCGAACTGGCCAGGAAGATCGAGGACGTCATCCAGTGGCAGCCGGGCAGCGAGGGCGGCGCGCTCGAGGGCACGCCGCACGGCGACCAGCGTTTCGCCTACATCAAATACGACTGAGATCGGCGTTGCCGAAGTCCGCGCCTGGCTCGCCGCCAATCAGCCGGCGACCTGCGTCAGCACCGCGCCCGGCGTAAGCCCGGCCAAGCGGCGAGTTTCGCGCGACAGATGCGCCTGGTCCGCATAGCCGATTTCACCGGCCAGCCCGGCCAGCGGCGCGCCGTCATCGCTGCGGCTGATCTTGAGGAAACGCTGGAAGCGCAGGATGCGGTCGAGCATCTTGGGCCCGTAGCCGAAGGCGGCATGGCATTTACGCCGGAGCGTGCGCTCGCTCATCCCGAGCCTGTCGCGCAGGAGATCGATGATCTCTGTGCCGGGCCGGCGATCCGCCTCTTCGACAAGGCGGAAGATCAGGCGGGCGGCGGCGTCCGGATCCTCGTCGAGCGCTGCCGTCTTGCGTGCCATCGCCAGTTCAAAGCGGTTGGCGATGTCTTCCGTGGTCCGCGCCCCGCCGATCCAGTTGCCGATATAACGCGCCTCGGTGCCCCAGAAAGCTTCCAGAGGAAGCCGTTGGTCGACGATGTCGGACGCCGGAATACGTAGCCATCGCGCCGCGCTGCCCGCCTGGAACCGCAGGCCGAACACGGTCGAACCCGCCGGCAGGTGTTCGATGTTGGGTTCCCTGTCGGGACCGGCGATGCGCAAAGCCCCATTCACCCATTGCAGGTCGATGCAGCCGTCGGGCGGAACGCTTAGCGTGCAGTCGCGGCCAGCCGGGATTTCATGGCGCCACGCGCATGTGAAATGCGGTCGCAGCGCAGCCTGCGGCGCATGCTCGCTGTAGCCGCCCGCCGCCTGGCTCAGGATCGGCGCGTCGGCACCATGCATCGGGCCAAAAGGCCGATGTTGCCGGCTATCCTCGTTCAATGAAGCAAAGCGCCGTTTCATTCGCCAGATGCTCGGACCTGTTGCCGGGTTGAACCCTGGAGCGGATTCTGCTCCCGCCCAGCCAACGCCGTCAACAGCCACGGGTTCCCGAATTCCCGCCCCTGGCGCCGGCCATGTCATTGCAGATCGCTGACCCCCGCCAGGATCAGCCCGCCGACGACCGCGATGTTGATGGTGAACGCGTTGCGGATACTTTGCCGCTCCGCGCCGGAGTAGCGCCAGAAATCAAGAGCCAGCACGCTCGCCGCGGCCGTGAAGATGATGAGCGCTGCGGCCGCGTAAGGACGTGCGATGCCGATCGCCAGTGCCAGGCCAGCCGCCACTTCCAATGCCGAGCCGGCGGCCAGCATGGGTTTCGGCGCCGGAAACTGTCGCTCGGCAAGCTGGGCCGCTACTGCACCGAACTTGAGGAAATGCTCGGTTCCGGCCCAGACGAACACGCCGCCGAGCACCAGCAGCCCGAATTGTCGGATAAGATCGAGCATGGAGCCGCCCTTAGCCGGCGGACCAGACGGCGAGTTCATAGCCGTCGGGGTCGGCGAAATGGAACCGCTGGCCGCCCGGAAACGGGGAGGTCGGTTTGACGATCCTTCCTCCGGCCTTTTCGATGCGCTGCTGCGCTTCGGTCAGGTCGTCGGCATAGAGGATGACCAACGGGCCGCCCGGGCGAGAGGAGCCGCCTGTGGTGAATCCCCCGGTCAGCCTGCCGTCGGTGAATTCGCAGTAGGTCGGCCCGTAGTCGGTGAACGTCCAGCCGAAAGCGGCGCCGTAGAACGCGCGTGATCGTGCGATGTCCGCGACGTTGAACTCGATGTTGTCGATCTGGCGGTCGGTGCCTCGCGTTGACATGGTGCATGCCCTTTCTTCGTTGAACAGGGCATTTGTACCATCCGCCATCCGGCAGTTCTTGAACGAAACGGCCATCCAGCGCGGCTGGAGGAGGCTCATTTCCTGGCCTGCGGGTAGATCGTCTCGCCACGCTTCAGCATGTCGACGAAACTCTCGATCTTCTTCCTGCGGCCGGCTTCGGTCTTCATATTGTGGGTGCGGAAGGCGAGCGCGAAACGGTTCTGCGCGCTGAGCTTCTCCAGCATTTCGCGGGCCTTGGGTTCGGCATCGATTGCCGCCTGCAGGTCGTCGGGTATCTTCATGTCCTTGCCGCTCTTGTAGGCGCGGTCCCAGCGCCCGTCGGCCCTGGCCGCCTCGACCTCCCGCAGCCCGTGCTCGGTTATCCGGCCTTCCTCGATCAGCCTGGCGACGTTGTCGACATTGATCTGGCTCCAGGTGCTCTTGCCGCGGCGGCGCGTGTAGCGCTGCAAATAGCTCTTGTCGTCCAGCCCCTTGCGGATGGCGTCGATCCAGCCCCAGCACAGCACGACGTCGATGGCCTGCTTCGGCGTGATCGATTGCAGCCCCGAACCCACCTTATGGATCCTGATCCAGACATCGTCTTCGCTGTCGTGGTGCTTGCCGAGCCATTCGTAGAAGCTCGCAGCGTCCTTGAATTCATGGACCTTGCCGGGATCGACCTTGAAGGGGGCCATCAGAATGGAAACTCGATCTGCATATTCTCTCCGCGCGACAATGCGGGTCCAGTTTAGGTCGGCGGCCGGATCGAAGTACAGCAGCAGACTTCTCCGCTTGCGGCAATTGATCTCGCATGCGGACATTCTCTAATTTGACGCTGGAACGGGGGTTCACGGCCAAAATAGTTTCATCTAGAGTTGGGGCCGGCACCAGAAAGTAGCGTAGTGAATGGCGGTTGCATGGATCGGCAACCGGGAGACGCTGGTCGAGCGCGCGGCGGAACATGCCGCGGAGCTTCTGGATTCAAGCCGGTGCCCGGTCTTCAGCTTCGACACGGATGTACATGGGACACGTGCGGCGATCGCGCTCGCCGAAAAGGTCGGCGGCGTCTGTGACCATGTGGACAGCGCGGCGCTCGCCCGCGAAACCGCGCTCTTCACCGGCAAGGGCGGCATGACCGTCGCGCCCGGCGAGACGCGCCGGCGGGCCGATGTCGTGGTGATCGTGGGCGAACTGCCCGAAGCACATCACGACCTGGTGGCGGACCTGGCCGAAACCGTGCCCGATCTTTCCTCCGCCAAGGCGCGTGAACTTTTCCTGGTCGGCGACGGCAAGCTTGGTGCGTCCGGCCTTTCCAGCAATATGAAGCCAACCCGTTTGTCCTGCGGCGATGCCGGGCTCGGTGCCACGCTGGCATCGCTTCGCGCCCAGCTTGCCGGCCGGCAGGTGGCGGCGCCGGCGACAAATTTCAAGCGGTTCGCTGCGGCGCTGGAGACGGCTCGGTTCCCGATTTTCCTGTTTTCCGGCCATGGCGCCGACGGTCTGGCGCTGGAGATGCTGCAGGGCCTCGTCGGCGACCTCAACCGCAAATCGCGGGCCTCCGCGCTTCATCTTCCCGCCAGCGAAAGCGGCTGGGGCTCAGCGCTCGCCTCCACCTGGATGACCGGCTTTCCGTTGCGTTGCGGTTTTGCGCGCGGCTTTGTCGAATTCGATCCCTGGCGCTTCGATGTGGCGCGCATGCTGGCGACCGGCGAGGCGGACCTGCATGTGCGTATCTCTGCCTCGGCCGACCATCTGCCGGCCCGCCGCAACGGCACCAAGCTGCTTGCCTTGGTGAAGACCGGCAAACCGGTTCCCAACGCGGCGATCACCATCGCCATCGGGGCCGCTGGCATCGACCACGACGGCGTCGCGTACAATTCTCGCGTTGGAACCTTCCGGGCGGCGGCGGCCACGGTGCCGGTCTCGGTTCTGCCTTCGGCGGCTTCGGTCCTGCGCATGGTCGCCGGCCATCTCGACAGGGTGGCACTGCCATGCTGACCAGGATTACAGGCGGCGAAATCATCGACCCGACCAATGGCCGCGCGGGCATTGGCGATCTGTGGCTCGACGGCGGCGAGATCGTCGACGCGCCCCGGGACGCCCAGGCGGGCACTACCATCGATGCGTCCGGTTGCGTCGTGATGGCGGGCGCCATCGACATCCACTCGCATATCGGCGGCGGCAATGTGAACACAGCCCGCCTGCTGTTGCCAGAACAGCATGCGGCGCATATGCCGCGCCCGACCGCAACGCCGCTCTCCAACGCCGGCTGGTCGACTTTCGAGACGGGCTGCCTCTACGCAAAAATGGGCTTCACCACGGTGGTCGAGCCGGCGATGTCGCCGGGTGCCGCGCTGCACACCCATCTCGAACTCGCCGACATCCCGATCATCGACAAGGCGACGCTCGCGATCCTCGGCAACGACGATTTCCTGCTGTCGATGATCCGCGATGGCGCTTCCCCGGCAATGATCGACGACTATGTCGGCTGGACGGTCGGCGCGACGCGGGCGCTCGGCGTCAAGGTCATCAACGCGGGCGCGGCAGCCGCCTTCAAGGAGAATGCGCGCACCTTCTCGCTCGATGACGAGGTGCCCTGGTACGGCGTCAGTTCGCGCAAGATCGTCAAGACCTTGCAGGCCTCGGTCGAACGGCTCGGCATTCCGCATCCGCTGCATGTCCACTGCAACAATCTCGGCGTGCCGGGATCGGCGGATACGGCCGCGGCGACCATCGCGGCGGCGGAGGGCGTGCCGATGCATCTCGCCCATCTGCAATTCTACGGCTACGGCACCGAGGGCAAGCGCAAGTTCTCTTCCGCCGCCGCCCGGCTTGCCGAGATCGTCAATGGCACGCCGGAGGTCACCATCGACATCGGCCAGGTGATGTTTGGCCAGACCGTCACTGTTTCCTCCGACGTGATGCGCCAGTTTTCGGCGCGCGGCAGCGCCAGCCCCAGGAAATTCGTCATCCATGACGGTGATGGCAATGGCGGCGGCATCGTGCCTTTTCGGTACAGCGAGGATTTCTACGGTGCCGTGCAATGGGCGACAGGGCTCGAGCTTTTCCTTTTGATTACAGACCCCTGGCGGGTATTCTTCACTACGGATCATCCGAACGGCGCGCCGTTCACTGCCTATCCGGCGCTGTTCCAGCTGCTGATGGACCGCGATGCGCGCCGCGAGGCTGCCGAAAAACTGCCGAAGTCGGCGCTGGCCACCTCGTCGCTGATGTCGATCGAGCGTGAATACAGCTTCGAGGAGATCGCCATCATGACGCGGGCCGCGCCGGCAAAACTGCTCGGCCTTGCCGATCGCGGCCATCTCGGCGCCGGCGCCATCGCCGATGTCGCGGTCTACCGCAAGGGGACCGATATCGCGCGGATGCTGGGCAGGGCGGCCTATGTGTTCAAGGACGGCGACCTCGTCGTCAAGGATGGCGAGATCACGCATTACCGCTGGGGCAGGGCGCTGCGGCTCGAGCAGCCGCCGGACAAGGCGATGGCACGGCTTCTGGAGGACTACCACCAGCAGCGCTACGGCCTGTCGCTCGACTGGTTCACCTTCCCCGATACCGCGATCGCACGCGAAAAACCGTTCGGCGAGATCGCATGCCGGACCTGACCGTAAACGGAGTGGTGATCGACGACACCTATGCGGAAGCCTTCGGCATGCGCGCCACGGCGATCGTCATCACCGGGCCTAACCGCAAATGGGCGCGCCAGGCGGCCGTCTCGATGACCGGCTTCGCCACCTCGGTCATCGGCTGCGGCTGCGAGGCGGCGGTCGATGCCGAACTGTCGCCGGCCGAAACGCCGGATGGGCGCCCCGGCTGCCGCGTCATGGTCTTCGCGATGAGCACCGACGAATTGCAGAAGCAGTTGCTCAACCGCGTCGGGCAATGTGTGCTGACCTCACCCGGCAGTGCCTGTTTCGCTGGCCTCGAAGGGTCGGCACAGCTCAAGCTCGGGTCGGCGCTGCGCTATTTCGGCGATGGCTGGCAGATTTCCAAGAAGCTCGGCGGCCGGCATTTCTGGCGCATTCCGGTGATGGACGGCGAGTTCGTCTGCGAGGCCGCGACCGGGCTGACCAAGGAAGCTGTCGGTGGCGGCAATCTTCTGCTGCTCGCCGGATCGAGCGACAAGGCCCTTGCCGCGGCCGAAGCCGTGGTCGCGGCGATCCATCAAGTCCCGGGCGCCATCCTGCCGTTTCCCGGTGGGATCGTGCGCTCCGGCTCGAAGATCGGCGGCAAATACAAAGGCATGATCGCCTCGACCAATGACGCTTTCGCACCGACCTTGCGCGGCGTCGTGAAGAGCCAGCTTGGTCCCGACATCAATGCCGTGCTGGAAATCGTCATCGACGGCGAAACCAGCGATGCAGTCGCCGCGGCGATGAAGGCCGGCATCAAGGCGGTCACCGACCTCGGGCCGACGAAGGGTGCCGCCCGCATCAGCGCCGGCAATTACGGCGGCAAGCTCGGCAAGTTCCTCTATCATTTGAAGGATCTCCTGCCGTGAAAGCGCTGACCTTCACCCTCGTCGCGGAGCCGCGGGAGCGGCTCGACCTGTCGCCGTTGACGCCGGAACGTCTCGCCGGGCTGGAGAAGCCGGAAATCGCGAAAATCCGCATCGGCCAGTCGAAGCGTGCCTCTACCGTAGGCGACATTTTCCGGTTCGCCGGCAGCGACGTTCAGGACATCGTTTTCGACGGCGGCAGCAGCCGCCTCGACCGGGTGGCCGAAGGCATGAGCGAAGGCACCATTCGCGTCATCGGCGACGTTGGCGCCCAACTAGGGCGCGGCATGCGCGGCGGTGCGGTCACCGTCGAAGGCAAGGCCGGGCCGCATGCGGGTTCGGGCATGCGCGGCGGCCGCATCGAGATCGGCGGCAACGCCGGCGACCATCTCGGCGGGCCGCTCGCCGGCGAACTCGCCGGCATGAACGGCGGCATCCTGGTCGTCCGCGGCAAGGCCGGCGCCTTCGCCGGCGACCGCATGCGCCGCGGTCTGATTGCCGTCCTGCGCGGTGCCGGCGACCATGCCGGCTGCCGGATGATTGCCGGCACCATCGTCATTGCCGGAGGAACCGGCGAGATGCCCGGCTACCTGATGCGCCGCGGCTCGATCCTGCTCGACCGCGCCCCCAAATCGCTGTCGCCGAGCTTCGTCGAATGCGGTGCGCCGGACAGCGTGTTCGCCGCACTTCTCGATCGCCAGCTGATTGCCGAAGGCATCCTGAAGCGGCAGCTGCTCGGCAGGGAGCAGCACCGGTTCGGCGGCGACAATGCCGTGCTCGGCCTCGGTGAAATCATGTTCCCGCGCTGAATTGCCAACTGTATCGGCCTACCATCGTGCGTCCAAAGGACGCGCTCCAATGTCAATTTGTCGCAGGCAGCTTGTGGAAAGCTGTGCCGGCTTTGTTTGACAAGGCGGTTGGCCGATGGGATCATGCCCGCGCTTTAAGACCTGCTTCTATGATGTTGCAGGCCGGGCTTAATTCCGTGACCGTCCATGACGGCACAGGAGGCACGGACATGGCGGGTTTCGGACCGGCCGTCGTCGAGAGCATGCCAGAGCTCCCCCCGCTCGAATGCGGGCCGAGCCCAAGCGTTTCATGCGCCTTTCAAGCAGTCGCATCGCCCTTCCTGCCAGATACCGACATGCATTCAGTCTTCTCTGGCATTCGCAAATTCGTGTGCAAGAGAGATCGTTGGAGTTGGTGAAGCATTAGGACGAATTGCCCTTTCGATTCGCGCCTTCGAGGCAGGGATGAACAGGAATGGCTGTCGCGCTCTTACTGGTTGCAGTTGTCGTTGGTTCGGTGGTGTTCCACCTCGTAAGCCCGTGGTGGTGGACGCCGATCGCCTCCAACTGGAGCTATATCGACCACACCATCACCGCCACGTTCTGGATCACCGGCGTGGTGTTCGCCGCGGTCGTTCTGTTCATGGCCTATTGTGTCTGGCGCTTCCGCCACAAGGAAGGAAACACCGCCCACTACGAACCGGAGAACAAGCGGCTCGAATCGTGGCTGACCGTCGCCACCGGCATCGGCGTGGCCGCGATGCTGGCGCCCGGCCTCTTCGTCTGGCACCAGTTCGTCACGGTTCCGAACGACGCCACCGAGGTCGAGGTGGTAGCCCAGCAGTGGCAGTGGAGCTTCCGCCTGCCGGGCCAAGACGGCAAGCTCGGTCTGGCGGATACCCGTGAGGTGACCCCCGAGAACCCGCTTGGCCTCAAGGCCGACGATCCCAACGGCCAGGACGACGTGATCGTCGAAGCCGCCGACCTGCACCTGCCGATCGACAAGCCGGTGAAGATGCTCTTGCGTTCCATAGACGTCCTGCATGATTTCTACGTGCCGGAATTCCGCGCCAAGATGGACATGGTGCCGGGCTCGGTCACCTATTTCTGGTTCACGCCGACCCGCACCGGCAGCTTCGAGGTGCTGTGCGCTGAACTGTGCGGGCAGGGCCATGCCTTCATGCGCGGGATCGTCATGGTCGACACCGACGAGGATTATGCCGCCTGGCTCGGCGAGCAACAGACATTCGCCCAGTTGACGGGCACCCAACAGACGAGCGCTGCGGAACCAACCGCGCCTGAGTAAAGGGAGCAAGGCGCGGCGACGCGCCGGGGAAACGTGCATGGAGAGGCGCTGACCCGTCAGGCCTCGCCCAGGGGAACCAAGGAGGCGTTCCGATGGTCGACGTAACACCGGGCTCGGTCGACACCATACCGCCCGCCGAAGTGCCGGAGGTCGAGCTTTACCATCCGCACAGCTGGTGGACGACCTACGTGTTCTCGCAGGACGCCAAGGTCATCGCCATCCAGTATTCCTGCACGGCGATCGCCATCGGCATGGTGGCGCTGGTGCTGTCGTGGCTGATGCGCCTGCAGCTTGGTTTTCCCGGCACCTTCGACTTCATCACTCCGGAGGCCTACTACCAGTTCATCACCATGCACGGCATGATCATGGTGATCTACCTGTTGACCGCGCTGTTCCTCGGCGGCTTCGGCAACTACCTGATCCCGCTGATGGTGGGCGCCCGCGACATGGTGTTCCCCTATGTCAACATGCTGTCCTACTGGATCTATCTGCTCGCGGTGCTGGTGCTGGTCGCTAGCTTCTTCGCGCCGGGCGGCCCGACGGGTGCCGGCTGGACGCTTTATCCGCCGCAGGCGATCATGGCGGGTACGCCGGGCGGCCAGGATTTAGGCATCGTCCTGATGCTCTTTTCGCTGGTGCTGTTCATCATCGGCTTCACCATGGGCGGCCTGAACTATGTGGTGACGGTGCTGCAGGGGCGCACCCGCGGCATGACCCTGATGCGCATGCCGCTCACCGTGTGGGGCATCTTCACCGCCACCGTGATGGCACTGCTTGCCTTTCCGGCGCTGTTCGTCGCCTGCGTCATGATGCTGTTCGACCGGCTGCTCGAAACCAGCTTCTTCATGCCGGCCATCGTCGAGATGGGCGAGCAGCTGCAGCACGAGGGCGGCAGCCCGATCCTGTTCCAGCACCTGTTCTGGTTCTTCGGCCATCCGGAGGTCTACATCGTGGCGCTGCCCGCCTTCGGTATCGTGTCGGACCTGATCTCGACCCATGCGCGCAAGAACATCTTTGGCTACCGCATGATGGTGTGGGCGATCGTCGGCATCGGCGCGCTATCCTTCATCGTCTGGGCGCACCACATGTATGTCTCGGGCATGCATCCCTATTTCGGCTTCTTCTTCGCCACCACGACGCTGATCATCGCCATCCCGACCGCCATCAAGGTCTACAACTGGATCCTGACACTCTGGCGCGGCGACATCCACCTCACCAACCCGATGCTGTTCGCTCTGGCCTTCATCGTCACCTTCGTCAACGGCGGGCTGACCGGCCTGTTCCTCGGCAATGTGGTGGTCGACGTGCCGCTATCCGACACCATGTTCGTGGTTGCGCATTTCCACATGGTCATGGGCGTCGCACCGATCCTGGTCATCTTCGGCGCCATTTACCACTGGTACCCGAAGATCACCGGCCGCATGCTCAACGAGGGGCTTGGCCAGTTCCATTTCTGGGCCACGTTCCTCGGCGCCTACCTGATCTTCTTCCCGATGCATTATCTCGGGCTGATGGGGGTGCCGCGCCGCTATAACGAGCTCGGCGAGATGGGCCTGATCGCCGACTCGGCGCACCAGCTCAATGCCTTCATCTCGATCATGGCGTTCATCGTCGGCTTCGCGCAGTTGGTCTTCCTGTTCAACCTTCTGTGGAGCATCCGCCACGGAAAGGACGCGGGCGGCAATCCATGGCGGGCGACCACGCTCGAGTGGCAGACGCCGGAGACACCGCCCGCCCACGGCAATTTCGGCAAGGAACTGCCGATCGTCTACCGCTGGGCCTACGATTACAGCGTGCCGGGCGCCAAGCAGGACTTCCTGCCGCAGAACGAGCCCGGCGACTACGGGCAGGCGAAGGGGCACTGATGAGCGTCATCCTCGTCTTCCTGCTCGTGATCGCCGGTATCGCCGGCTGGTGGCTGTCGCACCAGCGGCTGATGTCGAAGCCATGGCTGGAGCAGGGCTCGATCGGGGATTTCATCGCTTCCGAGCAGTCGGCCATGCCGACCGCCAAGATCGGCATGGGCGTGTTCCTGGCCGTGGTCGGCTGCCTGTTCGCGCTGTTCACCAGCGCCTACTTCATGCGCATGGCGCTGGCCGACTGGCAGCCGCTGCCCATCCCGCGGCTGTTGTGGTTCAACACCGCCGTGCTGGTGCTTTCCAGCATCGCCCTGCAGGTGGCGCTGGTCGCGTCGCGCAAGGGACAGCTCGACACCGTGCGGCTCGGGCTTGCCACCGGCGGGCTGACCGCGATCGCCTTCCTGGTCGGCCAGCTGTTTGCCTGGCGCGCGCTTGTCGCCGACGGCTACCTGCTTGCCGGCAACCCGGCCAACAGCTTCTTCTACCTGATCACCGGTCTGCACGGGCTGCACATCGTCGGCGGCCTGATCGGGCTTGGCCGCACCAGCTACAGGGCGTGGACGACGACACGCACCGACACGCTCAGCCTCGGGGTCGAGCTGTGCGCCATGTACTGGCATTTCCTTTTGTTCATCTGGCTGGCGCTGTTCGTTCTGCTTGCCGGCTGGGCCGCCGATTTCATCGATATTTGCCGCCAATTGCTGACCTAGGAGGGCCAGGCGGATGAGCGAGACGACCATGACAAACACCACGGCGCCGGCGAGGCCCGACGGGCTGCGAGGCATCGCGGCGGACTGGGCTTCCGATCAGCGGGCGTTCAAGAACGTCTCGTGGGGGAAGGCCATGATGTGGATCTTCCTTCTGTCGGATACCTTCATATTCGGCACTTTCCTGCTCTCCTATATGACGGCGCGCATGTCGACGCGGGTGCCTTGGCCCAACCCGAGCGAGGTTTTCGGCCTGCATGTCGGCGGCGTCAGCGTTCCGCTGCTACTCATCGCCATCATGACCTTCGTTTTGATCTCCTCCTCCGGCACCATGGCGCTGGCGGTCAACTACGGCTATCGCCGCGACCGCCGGAAGACTGTGCTGCTGCTGCTTTTGACGGCGGCACTCGGCGCCACCTTTGTCGGCATGCAGGCCTTCGAATGGACCAAGCTTATCAGCGAAGGCGTGCGGCCCTGGGGCAATCCGTGGGGCGCGGCGCAGTTCGGCTCGACCTTCTTCATGATCACCGGCTTCCACGGCACCCATGTCACGATCGGCGTAATCTTCCTGATCATCGTGGCGCGAAAGGTCTGGCGTGGTGACTACGACACCGGCGCGCGAGGCTTCTTCACCAGCCGGCGGGGCAATTATGAGAGCGTCGAGGTGATGGGCCTCTACTGGCACTTCGTCGATCTGGTCTGGGTGTTCATCTTCGCATTCTTCTATCTCTGGTGAGGTCTGACATGGCTGAAGCAACCGCACACGGACATGGATCGCTACACGCGGCGAACGACGCGGCGCCGGTCACGCACGACACCCACCAGGAGCACCCGCTCCGAACCTATTTCATCGTCTGGGGCTGGCTTTTCGTGCTCAGCGCTTGCTCCTACGCAGTCGATTACATCGGCATCCAGGGTTATCCGCGCTGGGCGCTGATCCTGATCTTCATGGTGCTGAAGGCCGGACTCATCGTCGCCGTGTTCATGCACATGGCGTGGGAACGGCTGGCGCTGGCCTATGCCATCGTCATCCCGCCGGTATTCATCCTGGTCTTCGTCGCGCTGATGGTGCTGGAATCCGAATACACGCTGTGGACCCGACTGACCTTCTTCGGCGCCGGGCCATAAGGAAATGCGCCTTCGTCCTGGACCCGGCATCGGCGCCGCGTCCCGTGGCGCCGCGCGGTTCTGCTTATTCGTTGACATCGACAATGATCGGAGGAGAATGATCTTTTCGTTCCGGGGCGGCCTGATTTTGCCTGCTCCAGCGTCGCCACTCCAACAGAAGGGACGCCTACGATGACGATCTCAAATCGACTCCGCACCTATATCGATGGCGAGGGAATTTCCTACGACACCGTGCCCCACCATCGTACAGCAACCAGCAGCCAGTCCGCGCAGGCGGCGCATATTCCAGGCAGCAGGATGGCCAAGACCGTGGTTGTCCATCACGAGATGGGATACGCGCTCGCCGTGGTTCCAAGCACGCACCGGGTCGAGCTTGGTACCTTGCAGGATGTCATGGACAAGCGCCTCGGCCTGGCGTCGGAAGGCGAGGTCGGCGTCCTCTTCGACGACTGCGACATCGGGGCCATTCCGCCGATCGGCGCCGCCTACAAAGTCCCGGTCATTCTCGACGAGAGCCTCGATGATGCCGCCGACGTCTATTTCGAGGGTGGCGACCACAAGACGCTGGTCCATGTCAGCGGCAGCGACTTCCGCAATCTGATGAGAGGCGCACAGGTCGCCCGTTTCAGCCATCCGGCCTGAACCGGACGGGTAGAGCCCGTTCCAATCCAGCTGTATCGGAACAAGGTTCTATCTAATTGTTTTACAATGATCTTTATCCGAAAACCGCTGCGCGCTTTCGGGAGATGGTCTGTC
This sequence comes from Mesorhizobium sp. ZC-5, assembly GCF_025753855.1. Lineage (GTDB taxonomy): Bacteria > Pseudomonadota > Alphaproteobacteria > Rhizobiales > Rhizobiaceae > Neomesorhizobium. The sequence continues at coordinate 569,431 of NZ_JAOWPT010000004.1, read as the reverse complement.
AGTCCAGCGAGCGCTTCGGGTGGCCCTCATAGGCCCAGAGCCATTCGCGCGGCAACGGGCCCTTGTTGCGGTCCGGCTGCTGCGATTGCTCCCAGGCATGCGCGAGGATGCCGACGGAGCGCGACAGCACGAACAGGCCGCGCGTCAGCGGCGGCGGAAATCCGAGTTCGCCGTAGATTACCGCCGTGGCGCCGTCGATGTTGAGCGGGATTTTCTTGCCCTTGCGCCGCGCGACCTCGGCTTCGACCGCCTCGGCGATGGTGCCGAAACGCCCGTCGATGACACCGCGTGCGGCGAATTCGCGGACCAGTTCCAACAGGCGTGGGGCGCGCGGATCGACCGGATGGAAGCGGTGCCCGAGGCCCGGCACGTAACCCTTCTCCTCGGCGAAGAATTTTTCGATCCGCGCCGAGACCGCTTCTTCCAGCGAACGCCCTTCGTCCATCGCCGCTGCGATATCGCCGAAGAAGCTCAGCGCCTGTTCACCGGCGCCGCCGTGCACGTCGCCCAGGACGTTGATGGCCGAGGCCATGGCGCTGTTGATGCCGACGCCGCAGGTGGCGGCCATGCGAGCAATCGCGATCGACGGCGCCTGCGGCCCGTGGTCGACGGCGGCACCCAGCGCGATGCCGAGCAGTTCGGCCTGCTCCTCGGTCGGCAGGTCGCCGCGCAGCATCAGCCAGATCATCGCGGGGAAGCTGACGCGGCCGATCAGATCCTGGATCTCGTAGCCGCGCAGGCGGATCATGCCGGGGCGCATCTCGATGATCTCTGTCGACCACCATTCCTCGCCGCGTTCCCGGCCGGTCTTTTTCTCCGTGCCGCTCATGCGCTTGCCTTGACCTTGGGACGTGGAGGCAGGCCAGAGAACACGTCTTCCATGTGCTCACCCAGGACGGGTGGCGGCGATTTAGGCAGCGGCGCGACACCGTCGACCAGGAAGCCGCCGCGCACCACCGTCAGCGGCTCGTCGCGCCCGGCGACGCCGGAAAAGCTTGCCGTCACACTGCGCTCGCGAACCTGCTGCTCGTCCAGGACCTGCGGGATGGTGAGCACACGGCCGGCCGGCACTCCGGCGCGGTTGAATTTTTCCTCCCAGACCGCGGCCGGCGTCGTGGCCAGCGCCTCCTCGATCAAAAGCTTGAGTTCGGTGCGGTGGCGCTTGCGCGTTTCGCGTTCGGCGAAACGCTCGTCCGTCGCAAGTTCCGGCCTGCCGACGAGATTGCAAAGCGTGACGAACTGTTCCTGCTTGTTGGCGGCGATGTTCAGCAGGCCGTCCGCCGTTCGAAAGGTGCCGGAGGGCGCGGCGGTCATATTCTCGTTGCCCATCGGGCGTGGGTCGACGCCGGCGCTCAGATAGTTCGAAACCGGCCAGCCGAGCGCGGAAAGCGTGCATTCCAGCATCGAGACATCGAGGAACGTGCCTTCGCCGCTGGTCTTCTGGCGCACGAGCGCCGCCGCCACTGCGAAAGCGCCGACCAGCCCGCCGAGCGTATCGGCAACCGGGTAGCCGACACGCAGCGGTGCGGTTTCCGGCGTGCCGGTAATGCTCATGATGCCGGAAAGGCCCTGGATGATCTGGTCGTAGGCCGGGTTGTCGCGCATCGGTCCGGTCTGCCCGAAGCCGGAAATGGCGCAGTAGACCAGCCCCGGCCGGATTTCCTTCAGCTTTTCATAGCCGAGACCGAGGCGGTTCATCACGCCCGGGCGAAAATTCTCCACCAGGGCGTCAGCGCTGGCGACGAGGTCGAGGAATTTTTCCCGGTCGGCTTCCTTCTTCAGGTCGAGCACTACGGAGCGCTTGCCGGCGTTCTGGGCAAGAAACGACGCTCCCATGCCGGCCTTGTTCAGTTCGGCCGATGCGCCGAGTTGGCGGGCGAGATCGCCGCCCGCCGGTGTTTCGACCTTGATCACATCGGCGCCAAGCAGCGCCAGCTGGTAGGCGCAATAAGGCCCGGCCAGGACGTTGGTCAGGTCGAGGACACGAATGCCCGAAAGGAGCTCAGCCACTCGTAATCCCCTGGGTTCAAGCGTCGCCGGGCACGTGTTCGGGACCGCGCACGCGCCGGCGCTCGATGGAGCTGTAGATACGCGGCGCGAGCAGTCCGATGACCGCGAGCGACAGCAATGTCAGCGACAGCGGGTGTGTGTAGAAGACCGACCAGTCGCCATTGGAGATGGTCATCGCCCGGCGGAACTGAGTTTCCGCCATCGGCCCGAGGATCATGCCGATGATCACCGGAGCGGTCGGAAAGTCGAACCGCCGCATCAGGAAACCGACGCCGCCGAGCAGATAGAGGATGACCAGATCGATCGGCGACTGCGAGATGCCGTAGGTGCCGACGGTGGCGAACACCAGGATGCCGGCATAGAGCTGCGGGGCGGGGATCTTCAGTAGCCGGACCCACAATCCGATCAGCGGCAGGTTGAGGATGACCAGAATGACGTTGGCGATGAACAGGCTGGCGATCAGGCCCCACACAAGACTTGACTGTGTCGTCAAAAGCAGCGGGCCGGGGTTGATGCCATAGCTCTGGAAGGCCGACAGCATGATGGCGGCGGTCGCCGAGGTCGGCAGGCCGAGCGTCAGCATCGGCACCAGCACGCCCGCCGCCGAGGCATTGTTGGCGGCCTCGGGACCGGCAACGCCTTCGATTGCGCCGGTGGTGCCGAATTCTTCCTTGTGCTTCGAAAGCTTCTTCTCGATCGCATAGGAGAGGAAGGTCGGGATTTCGGCGCCGCCGGCCGGCATCGAGCCGATCGGGAAGCCGATGAGGGCGCCGCGGATCCAGGCTTTCCACGAACGGCCCCATTCGGCTGCCGTCATGTAGAGCGAACCTTTCAGCGGAACGATCTCGTCCTTGCCCGCATAACGCCGGGAGGCGACGTAGAGCGTCTCGCCGACGGCGAACAGGCCGACGGCCGCGATGATGACGTCGACGCCGTCGAGGAGTTCGCTCATGCCGAAGGTGAAACGCGGCTGGCCGGTTTGCAGGTCGACCCCGATCATTCCGATGAAGAAGCCGATGAACAGGGAGGTGAGTCCGCGTACCGACGAGGAGCCGAGGACGGCGGAGACCATGATGAAGGCCAGCACCATCAGGGAAAAATATTCGGCCGGACCGAAAGCGAGCGCGAAGCCCACCACCACCGGTGCAAGGAAGGCGACGCCGGCCGTGCCGATGGTGCCGGCAACGAACGAGCCGATCGCCGAAGTGGCGAGGGCGGCGCCGCCACGGCCCGAACGGGCCATCTTGTTGCCTTCCAGCGCGGTGACGATGGTGGCGCTTTCGCCGGGCGTGTTGAGCAGGATCGAGGTGGTCGAGCCGCCGTACATGGCGCCGTAGTAGATGCCGGCGAAAAGAATGAACGAGGCTTCGGGCGCAACCTGGTAGGTGATCGGCAGCAGCAGTGCGATGGTCAGTGCCGGCCCGAGACCGGGGAGCACGCCGATGGCGGTGCCGAGCGTCGTGCCGAGCAGGCACCACAACAGATTGGTCGGCGTGAAGGCGACGGAGAAGCCGTGAGCGAGCTGGTTGAGCGTGTCCATGGCGTCAGGCTCCGAACCAGTTGGTGATGATGGCGATTGCGGAATTCAACTGGTTTTCGATGAAGCCGGCGCCGATGTTGACGCCGAGCGCCTTGGCGAAGCCGAAATACGCCGCCAGCGCCGGGATTATTCCGATCAGGGCATCGCGCAGGGGTTTCTTGCTGCCGAAGCCGTAGCAGACAAGCACGAACATGATGACCGAGGCGGCCGTGAAGCCAAGCGGCTTGATCAGCGCGAGATTGGCGATGAGCCCGGCAATCACGAAGCCCATCGATTTCCAGTCGGAAGGGGTGTCCTTTTCGTCGTCCGGCTGCCAGCCGCCGCGCACCGCGGCAATTACAAGAAGCACGGCGAGCACGGCGAGGCCGACCGCTGTCATATACGGGAAGACCGTCGGCCCGACCTTCGAGTAAAGCGGCGAAACCGGTATAGCCAAAGTCTGCCACAGAACCGCTCCGGCGCAGGCCAGAAGTCCGATGCCGATCAACAATTCCGGCAGGGCAGGGCGTGGAGCGGCTGCCTGCTCGTCGCTGGTGCTCATGTGATCCCTCCCGAGTGAGCTTTCGCCTCTTTGCCCGCCTTGCGTCTCGTGACCGCGCGTGAACGGGCTGTCCACGCGAAGCCACGATTCGTCAGATAACGGGCGGCTTGCGGCCGCCCATTATTCATCCTCAAGCGAGGCCGAGATCCTTCAGGATGCCCTCGATACGGGCGGTGTCCTCAGTCAGGAATTTCGCGTACTCGTCGCCGGTCAGGAGGATCGGCGTCCAGTTGCGGTTCTTGCATTCGGTCGCCCAGGATTCGCTGGCGGCCATCTTTTCGACGAGCGCGATCATCGCCGCCTTGTCTTCATCCGAGACAGCCGGAGGAGCGAAGACGCCGCGCCAGTTGAACAGCTCGACGTCGATGCCGGCTTCCTTCATGGTCGGCGCGTCGATGCCGTCCTGGCGCTTGTCGGCCGAGATGGCGAGAAGCCTCAGAGCCCCCGCCTTCACCTGTTCGGCGAACTCGCCGTAGCCCGAAATGCCGGCGGCTACCTGGTTGCCGAGCAGAGCGGCGAGCGCTTCGCCGCCGCCTGCAAACGGTACGTAGGACAATTTGGTCGCTTCGACGCCCGCCGTCTTGGCGATCAAGCCGAACAGGATATGGTCGGAACCGCCTGCCGAACCGCCGGCCACCGGAACCTTGGTCGGGTCGGCCTTCAGCGCCGCGACGAAATCGGCGGCGGTCTGGAACGGCGAAGCGGCGGGCACGACGAGTGCCTCGAATTCGCCGGTGAGGCGGGCGATCGGCGTCACTTCGCTGAGGTTATTCGCCGATTTGTTGGCAATGATGGCGCCGACCATGACCATGCCGCCCACCATCAGCGAATTACCCTTGCCGTTCCACTGGCTGATGAATTGCGGCAGGCCGACGGTGCCACCGGCGCCGCCGACATTGGTGATCTGTGCGCCGGAAATGAGCTTCTCGTTGCGCAGCACCTGCTCCATGGTGCGCGCGGTCTGGTCCCAGCCGCCCCCGGGTGCCGCCGGGACGAACAGCGCAAGTTGCGGTGCTTCCTGCGCTAGAGCGGCGGAAAACGGAAATGCGGTCAGGGCGGCACTTGCCACCGCTGTGTTCATCAAGAATTCGCGTCTGCTCAGCATGTTATTCCTCCCAATCGCGACACCTGCCCCGGTGCCTACCGGATATGCCTGCTCCCAGGCACATCAACGCACTGATGCCAACTACAGGCCGTTCTGTCAAGTAAAACGGTATTCTGCTAGACAGAACGCTCCTTCTCGGCCAATATCAGCCGTGCACATCCACAATTGCAGGGTTTTGGGACCGTGTCATCCGCAATAGAACAATCGGACGAACCTACTCCAGCGGCGGATGGGGTGGCCGCGCTCGACCGCGCGATTTCCATACTGAATGTCTTCACGACGGCTGACAGGTCGCTCAGTCTCGCCGAGATCGCGGCGCGAACCGGCTTCTACAAGAGCACGATTCTGCGGCTGTCCGGTTCGCTGATTAGGGGGCAGTTGCTGGAAAGGCTTGATGACGGCCGTTATCGGATCGGTCCCGCGGCGTTCCGGCTCGGTGCCCTCTACCAGCGGTCCTTCGTCGCCATGGATGTGCTACTTCCGGTGATGCGCGATCTTTCCGACCTCAGCCTGGAAAGTGTCGCCTTCTACGTGCGGTCGGGCGACATGCGGACCTGCCTCTACCGGATCGAATCCAAGCATGCGATCCGCTACATGGTGCGCGAAGGCGATGTGCTGCCCCTGCTTGCCGGTTCAGGAGGGCGGGTGCTTGCGGCGTTTTCCGGTGCCGAGGGCGAGCCTTATGAGACGATTCGCCGGACCTATCACTATGTGTCGCTTGGCGACCGCGATCCGGAGACAGCTGGCATTTCGGCGCCGGTGTTCGGGCCGGGCAGGGCGCTGATCGGCGCGCTCACGCTTGCCGGCCCGCGCTCGCGCGTCGATGCCTCATTCCTAGCCCGGATGGCGCGCCCTTTGCTGGAAGCGTCGGTGCGCGCGACCCGCGGCTTCGGCGAAGATGCTTCGGCGATCGAGCGTGCCGCCAGCCCGCTGGCCTGAGCCGGCAGAAGGAAATTATCAGGCAGCCGACCTGTCGAACCGGCGCGCGTCGGCGACTATGGCGCGGGCCATCGCGTCGGCGATGAAGTTGGGGCCTTCGCCGCTGGTTTCGGCGGCGTCGAACACGGCAGCAAGCCGCTCCGGGATGCGGCGCACGCGCTCGTCGACTGCCGTGGTCGTCTCGTTCATGTGCTCGGCGACGACGTTGATGATGCCGCCGGCATTCACCAGGTAGTCGGGAGCGTAGAGGATGCCGCGCGCCGAGAGCCGGCGGCCGTCTTCCGGCGTCGCGAGCTGGTTGTTGGCGCCGCCGCACACCACCTTGGCCTTGAGGCCGGCGATCGAACGCTCGTTGAGGATGGCGCCCAGCGCGCATGGCGCCACGATGTCCACTTCCGTCGCAAGCAGTTCCTCCGGGGAGACGAGGACCGCGCCGTAGAGATGCGCTGCCTTGGCCGCGCGCTCCGCCGAGCCGTCGGCGACGACGAGGTTGGCGCCTTCCTGATGCAGCAGATGGCAGAGCTCCATGCCGACATTGCCGACACCCTGGACGGCCACGGTCTTGCCGGCGAGGCGTCCGCCGAGACGGCGCTCCGCCGCATGCCGCATCGAAAGGAACACGCCGAGCGCGGTCCACGGCGACGGGTCGCCGCCGGCGCTGCTGCCCTCGGAGGGCAGTCCGGCGACATGCCGGGTCACCGAGCGGACGGCCTGCATGTCGGAAACCAGCGTGCCGACGTCTTCGGCGGTGACATAGGCGCCGCCGAGGCTGTCCACGGCCTTGCCGAACGCCTTGAAAAGGGCGGTGCGGTGGAATTCGCCTGCAGGACGCAGGATGACGGCCTTGCCGCCGCCGAAGGGCAGGCCGGCCAGTGCGTTCTTGTAGGTCATGCCGGCGGCAAGCCGCATCGCGTCGGTGGTGGCGTCGTTGCGATCGGCGTAGGTCCAGAAACGGCACCCGCCGGCTGCAGGCCCAAGCGCGGTCGAGTGCAGGACCACGATTGCCTCGAGGCCGGTTGCCGGATCCTCGAAGAAGCTTACCTTTTCAGGTTGGGTGATGCTGGAAACGGCGGCCATCAGGTCCTCCACGATGAACACGGCTATGATTGCTAGAATTGTAATCACCGGATGTGGAAATTTCATGCCTATTATATTGCCAAACGCATAATTCAGCGCATAAATGGACCCGACCATCCACAAATGGGGAATAATCAATGCCGGACGATCTCGACGATTTCGACCGCCGCATCCTCGGGCTGATGCAGGAGGACGCTTCCCGCTCCACCGCGGAAATCGCCGACTTGGTCGGCATTTCGCAATCGCCCTGCTGGCGGCGCATCCAGCGGCTCAAGGACGAAGGCTATATCAACCGGCAGGTCGCCATCGTCGACCGCCGCAAGGTTGGGCTCAACGCCCAGGTCTTCGCGCTGGTGAAGCTGACCATGCATGGCCGCCAGAACCTCGACGAATTCGCCGGCCGAATACGTGGCTTTCCTGAGGTCCTTGAATGCCACGTCCTGATGGGGACGTTCGACTTCCTGATCCGCGTCGTCACCGCCGACATCGACGCCTACCATTCGTTCTTCTTCGAAAAACTCAGCAGGCTGCCGGGAGTGCAGGAGGTGAATTCGGTCATCTCGCTCTCGGAAATCAAGTCGACGACGGCGCTGCCCCTATGAGACGCCGGTGTCCCAATCCGAGGTGCTTGACCGTGACGGTTGAATGTAATTGGCTCCACGGGCTGCCTTGTCGGCAAGCCAAGAATAAAATCGGGAAGGGAAGCACATGACCGAGAACACTCCGTTGCGGTTTCACGTGCCCGAGCCGGAAGTCCGTCCCGGCGGCACCCCGGATTTCTCGAAAGTGCCGATTCCCAAGGCCGGCTCGGTCGAGCGCCCGCCGGTCGATGTCGATCCGCGTTCCATCCGCGACATGGCCTATTCGATCATCCGCGTGCTCAACCGGGAGGGCGAGGCGGTCGGCCCGTGGGCGGGAACGCTGAGCGACGAGGAACTCGCCGAGGGTCTTCGCCACATGATGACGCTCAGGACCTTCGACGTGCGCATGCAGATGGCGCAGCGGCAGGGCAAGACATCCTTCTACATGCAGCATATGGGCGAGGAGGCGGTGAGCTGCGCGTTCCGCCGTGCGCTCGAACCCGGCGACATGAATTTCCCGACCTACCGGCAAGCCGGCCTGCTGATTGCGGCCGACTACCCGATGGTCGAGATGATGAACCAGAACTACTCGAACGAACTCGACCCGCTGAAGGGCCGCCAGCTCCCCGTCCTCTATTCCTCGAAGGAATACGGCTTCTTCACCGTCTCCGGCAATCTCGGCACCCAATTCGTGCAGGCGGTGGGCTGGGCAATGGCCTCGGCGATCAAGGGCGACACCAAAATCGCCGCCGGCTGGATCGGTGACGGCTCGACCGCGGAAAGCGATTTTCACGCAGCGCTGGTTTTTGCCTCGACATACCGGGCGCCCGTCGTGCTCAACATCGTCAACAACCAGTGGGCGATCTCGACCTTCCAGGGCATTGCCCGCGGCGGTTCGGGAACCTTCGCCGCGCGTGGCTTGGGTTTCGGCATTCCGGCGCTGCGGGTCGACGGAAACGACTACCTCGCCGTCCATGCCGTCGCCAAATGGGCGGTGGAGCGGGCACGCAGGAATCTCGGGCCGACGCTGGTCGAATATGTGACCTATCGGGTCGGCGCGCATTCGACCTCCGACGATCCGTCGGCCTACCGGCCGAAGACAGAGTCGGAGGCCTGGCCGCTTGGCGATCCGGTGATCCGGCTGAAAAACCATCTGATCGCCAAAGGCTTGTGGTCCGAAGAGCGCCACAAGCAGGCGGAGGCTGAAATTTTGGACACGGTGATTTCGGCGCAAAAGGAAGCTGAAAAGCACGGCACGCTGCATGCCGGCGGCAGGCCGTCGGCGCGCGATATGTTCGAGGGCGTTTATGCCGAGATGCCACCGCATCTGCGCCGCCAGCGCCAGCAGGCGGGAGTGTAGCCCCATGCCACGCATGACCATGATTGAGGCCATTCGCGGCGCCATGGATGTGTCCATGGAGCGCGACGACAACGTCGTCGTCTTCGGCGAGGACGTCGGCTATTTCGGCGGTGTCTTCCGCTGCACGCAGGGACTGCAGCAAAAATACGGCACCAGCCGCTGCTTCGATGCGCCGATCAGCGAACTCGGCATCGTCGGCACGGCGATCGGCATGGCGGCCTACGGTTTGCGGCCGTGCGTGGAGGTGCAGTTCGCCGACTACGTCTACCCGGCCTACGATCAGATCGTCTCGGAGGCCGCCAGGCTGCGCTACCGTTCCAATGGCGGCTTCACCTGTCCGATCGTCATCCGCATGCCGACCGGCGGCGGTATTTTCGGCGGCCAAACGCACAGCCAGAGCCCGGAAGCGCTTTTCACGCATGTTTCCGGCCTGAAAGTCGTGGTGCCGTCCAATCCACACGACGCCAAAGGCCTGCTCATCTCATCGATCGAGGATCCCGACCCGGTAATCTTCCTCGAGCCGAAGCGGCTCTACAACGGGCCTTTCGACGGCCACCACGACCGGCCGGTGACGCCATGGTCGAAACACGAACTCGGCGAGGTGCCAGAAGGCCATTTTACCGTGCCGCTCGGCAAGGCGGTGGTGCGCCGGCCCGGTGCTGCCCTCACCATTCTCGCCTACGGTACGATGGTCTACGTCGCCGAGGCGGCCGCCGCCGAGACCGGCATCGATGCCGAGGTGATCGATCTCAGGACGCTGTTGCCGCTCGACCTCGAAACCATCGTCGCTTCGGTCAAGAAGACCGGCCGCTGCGTGGTCGTGCACGAAGCGACGCTGACGTCCGGTTTCGGCGCCGAACTTGCGGCGCTGGTGCAGGAAAACTGTTTCTTCCATCTCGAAGCGCCGGTGGCGCGCGTTGCCGGCTGGGACACGCCCTATCCGCATGCGCAGGAGTGGGATTATTTCCCCGGGCCAGCGCGTGTCGGCCGGGCCTTGCTCGAAACCATGGAGGCCTGATCATGGGCGAGCATGTCATAAAGCTCCCGGATGTCGGTGAAGGCGTTGCCGAGGCTGAACTCGTTGAGTGGCACGTCAAGGTTGGCGACCTCGTGCGCGAGGACACTGTCCTGGCGGCGGTGATGACCGACAAGGCGACCGTCGAGATCCCGTCGCCGGTTGACGGCGAAATCCTCTGGCTGGGCGCGGAGATCGGCGACACGGTGCCGGTCGGTTCGCCGCTGATCCGGCTCAAGGTGGAAGGCGAGGGGAATTTCAAAGAGGGTGAGGCAGCGCCGGCGAAGGCCGAATCGAAGCCTACGTCGGAGAAGCAGGACACCCCCACCCCTAGCCCCTCCCCTCAAGGGGGAGGGGGACAACTCGCCGCTTCCGCTTCAAAAAGCGAGAGGCAAAAGGCCGCTACGGGCGAGGAAAAAGTGCAAACCGAATCCCCCTCCCCCTTGAGGGGAGGGGCTAGGGGTGGGGGTACAAAGGTTCCCGCCATCACCGGCGCGCCGCGCCCCGAAGGCGAAAGGCCGCTCGCATCGCCGGCCGTTCGGCTGCGGGCGAAGGAAGCCGGTATCGATCTTCGCCAGGTTGCCGGCAGCGGTCCCGCTGGTCGCATCAGCCACGAGGACGTCGAGGCCTTCATCGCGCGCGGCCCGCAGGCGGCGCGGGCTTCCGGTCTTGCCGAGAACTATTCGGTCGAGGACATCAAGGTCATCGGCTTGCGTCGCAGAATCGCGGAAAAGATGGCGCTGTCGAAGTCGCGCATCCCGCACATCACCTATGTCGAGGAGGTCGACGTGACCGCGCTGGAGGAGCTGCGCGCGGCGCTCAACAAGGAAAAGCGCGCCGACCGGCCGAAGCTCACCATGCTGCCGTTCCTGATGCGGGCGATGGTGAAGGCGATCGGCGAGCAGCCGAACCTCAATTCGCTCTACGACGACGATGCCGGTGTCATCCACCAGCACGGCGGCATCCATATCGGCATCGCCGCGCAGACGCCGACGGGCCTCGTGGTTCCCGTGGTCAAGCACGCCGAAGCGCGCGATCTGTGGGATTGCGGCGCCGAGGTCAACCGGCTGGCTGAAGCGGCCAAGAAGGGCACTGCCACTCGCGAGGAACTATCCGGCTCGACCATCACCATCACCTCGCTCGGCGCCATGGGCGGCATCGCCACGACACCGGTCATCAATTATCCGGAAGTAGCGATTGTCGGCGTCAACAAGATGATGGTGCGGCCGATGTGGGACGGCACCCAGTTCGTCCCGCGCAAGATGATGAACCTCTCCTCCAGCTTCGACCACCGCGTGATCGACGGCTGGGACGCGGCGGTGTTCGTGCAGCGCATCAAGACGCTGCTGGAAACACCCGCATTGATTTTTGTCGAAAGCTGAGCCGATGAAAGAGATTTCCTGCAAGCTCCTCGTCATCGGCGCCGGCCCGGGCGGTTATGTCTGCGCCATTCGCGCGGGCCAACTCGGCGTTGACACGGTGATCGTGGAGAAGGGCAAGCCGGGTGGCACCTGCCTCAATGTCGGCTGCATCCCGTCCAAGGCGCTGATCCACGCCGCCGAGGAATATGAGCAGGCCGTGCACATGGCCGAAGGTAAGAGCCCGCTCGGCATTTCGGTGCAGAAGCCGGTGCTCGATCTCGGCAAGACGGTTGCCTGGAAAGACGGCATCGTCGGCCGCCTCAACAGCGGCGTCTCCGGCCTGTTGAAGAAGGCAAAAGTGAAGATCGTCGAGGGCACGGCGAAATTCCGCGACGGCAAGACGGTCGAGGTGGAAACCGAAACCGGATTGCAGGTGATCCGGGCCGAGATGATCGTGATCGCCACCGGCTCGGCTCCGGTCGAGCTGCCGTTCCTGCCGTTCGGCGGTTCCGTGATCTCCTCGACTGAAGCGCTGGCGCTGCAGAAAGTGCCGGAAAAGCTTGCCGTGGTCGGCGGCGGTTATATCGGCCTCGAACTCGGTATCGCGCTGGCCAAGATGGGCGCGAAGGTAGCGGTGGTGGAGGCGGAAGCACGCATCCTGCCGCAATATGACGCCGAACTCACCCGCCCGGTCGCCAAGCGGCTCGCCGAACTCGGCATCGAAGTGCTGACCGGAGCGAAAGCCAAAGGACTGGCCTCAAAGGGCAGCGCCTTGGTGATCGAAACGGCGGATGGAGGGGAGGAAAAGATCGCCGCCGACAAGATCCTCGTTACCGTCGGCCGAAAGCCGGTCACCGAGGGGTGGGGCCGTGAGGAGATCGACCTCGACATGGCCGGAAAATTCATCCGCATCGACGACCAGTGCCGCACCTCGATGCGCGGCGTTTATGCCATCGGCGACGTCACCGGCGAGCCGATGCTGGCCCATCGCGCCATGGCGCAGGGCGAAATGGTCGCGGAAATCGCCGCCGGCCACAAGCGCAGCTGGGACAAGCGCAGCATTCCCGCCGTCTGCTTCACCGATCCGGAGATCGTCACCGCAGGCCTGTCGCCCGATGAGGCGCGGGAGCAAGGACGCGAAGTGAAGATCGGCATTTTCCCGTTCCAGGCCAACGGGCGCGCCATGACCATGCTTGGGGAAAGCGGCTTCGTGCGTGTCGTCGCGCGCGCCGACAATCATCTGGTGCTCGGCATCCAGGCGGTCGGCCACGGCGTTTCCGAACTCTCGACTGCCTTCGGCCTGGCGCTCGAAATGGGCGCACGGCTGGAAGATATCGCCGGCACCATCCATGCGCATCCGACGCAAGGGGAGGGCTTTCAGGAAGCCGCCCTCAAGGCGCTCGGCCACGCGCTGCATATCTGATTTGCCATTACAGCGGTCGCGGTCATATCTCGTCGAATCGGCCGCCTTCACGTGAAGGATGGCGGCTGATCGCCGCTTCCTCGGCGTCGTCCGGCAGCGCTTCGTCGCTCTCCTGATACGGATTGTCGTCGTCGTCGATCTCGTCCTCGGCCTCCTGTTCCTCGATCTCCTCGATGTGAGCGAGGACATCTTCGTTTGGGAGGTCTGCCTCGACGCCGCTGTCGGTCGGACGGCTCCGATCTTCCAGATCGTCGCGCTCCGGTGCGGGGTCGCGGTCGGTTCCATAAGGCTTGCGGTTATCGTTCATGGTGAGGCGCTCCTTTTCCACCGGGATAACGGGGTCGGCGTGCGCCGGTTGCAGTCTGGAACGGTAGAAAACGGCCTGTGGCGCTGACACTGACAACGGATTGGGCAAAGGTTGCGGACCGATTGCACAAGGAGCCGCGGCCAAAATGCCGATTTCGCATCCATCTCCGGGCACCTCCGCCGCCAGCGATATCGACGGGCGGTATGCGTGGACGCGGCTCTTCATCTCGACGGTGCTGGCGACGATCGGCGGCGCCGGCATGTGGGCCGTCGTCGTCGTGCTGCCCTCGGTGCAGGCCGAATTCGGTGTCGATCGGGCCGACGCGTCGCTGCCCTACACGATGACGATGCTCGGTTTCGCGCTGGGCAACGTCGTCATCGGCCGCTCCATCGATCGGCTCGGCTTCGTCCTGCCGGCGCTCATCGGCGCTCTGATGCTCGGCGCGGGTTTCATTCTCGCGGCGCTGGCCGGGTCGATCACCCAGTTCTCGATCGTCCAGGGTCTTTTGATCGGCATCGGATCGTCGGCGACCTTCGGCCCGCTGATCGCCGATATCTCGCATTGGTTTGTCAAGCGCCGCGGCATCGCGGTGGCGACCGCAGCGTCGGGCAATTATCTCGCCGGCGCGCTGTGGCCGGTCGCCATGCCGCCCTTCATCCTGTCGGAGGGGTGGCGTACCACCTACATCGGCATCGGGGTCATTTGCCTCGTCACCATGCTGCCGCTGCTCCTGATGCTGCGCCGCAAGCTGCCGCGCGAATTGCTGGCCGGCGGCGCCGGCGCCAAGGCGATCCTTACCCAGCCGATCGGCGTGTCGCCCGGCCTGTTGCAGGCGATGCTGGTGGTTGCGGGCCTGGGCTGCTGCGTTGCCATGTCGATGCCACAGGTGCACATCGTCGCCTACTGCATGGATCTCGGCTATGGCGTCGCCCGCGGCGCCGAAATGCTGTCGGTCATGCTGGCCGCCGGCGTCGTCAGCCGGCTGGCATCCGGGTTTCTTGCCGACCGCATCGGCGGCATCAAGACACTTCTCCTCGGCTCGGTGCTGCAATGCCTGGCGCTGTTCTTCTACATTCCCTTCGATGGTCTGGCGTCGCTCTACATCGTGTCGCTGGTCTTCGGCCTGTCGCAAGGCGGCATCGTGCCCTGCTACGCCATTATCGTCAGGGAATACATGCCGGCATCGGAAGCGGGACGGCGCGTCGGCACCGTGGTGATGGCGACGATCCTCGGCATGGCGCTGGGCGGCTGGATGTCCGGCTGGATTTATGACCTGACCGGCTCCTACGCCATGGCGTTCCTCAATGGCATCGCCTGGAACCTGCTCAACATCGCCGTCATGGTCTTTCTGCTGTTGCGCTCGAACAAGGCAAGCCGTGTCCGCTTCGGCCGACCGGCGGAACAAGCCTGAACGCTCTCGCAGCGCTTGGACCTACCAATCGCCATTAACTGCGCCAGCAGCGTGTTTGTAATCTGCAAACAGAGCCGCTTTACAAACCGCGCCGGCAATCACAGTATCGAGGCTTCATCCGGCAAGCCTGCCGGAGAAAATACGCTGCAAGTAGCTAGGGTTATAGGGAGGTATTCACATGCGTAGCGTCAATCGCAAACTTTTTGCCGCGTCGGTCGCTGGCATCGCCATGCTGGCGGCGTCGGCCGCGCAGGCAGCCGACGTCAAGATAGGCTTCCTCGGCGGTTTCACCGGGCCGATCGAAAGCCTGGTGCCACCAATCCACGCCGGCGCCGAACTGGCGGTCAAGCAGGTCAACGAACAGGGTGGCATCCTGGACGGCGGCAAGCTGACCATGGTGCAGGGTGATTCGACCTGCGCAGACGCCACCGCTGCATCCAATGCCGCCGACCGCATGGTCAATGCGGAAAAGGTCGTGGCGCTGGTCGGCCCGCTCTGCTCGGGCGAAACCATCGCCGCCGCCAACAGCGCGGCCATTCCGGGCGGTGTCGTCATCGTCTCGCCGGCCGCCACCTCGCCGGCGCTGACCAGCATCGACGACAAGGATCTTCTGTTCCGCACGACGCCGTCGGATGCCTACAGCGGCGACGTGCTGGCCAAGATCCTGAAGACCAAGGGCGTCAACAGCATCGCTATCACCTACGTCAACAACGACTACGGCAAGGGTTTCGCCGAAGCGCTCGACGCCGCCTTCAAGAAGGAAGGCGGCACTGTCGCCGCCAAGGAAGCGCATGAAGACGGCAAGGCTGACTACCGCGCCGAGCTCGGCTCTCTGGCTTCGGCCGGCGCCGACATGCTGGTGGTGCTCGCCTATGCCGACGGCTCCGGCCAGACGGTCATCCGGCAGGCTCTCGAAGGCGGCGACTTCTCCAAGTTCGCCGGCGGTGACGGCATGATCAGCGACTCGCTGGTCAAGAACATCGGTGAAGGCAAGCTCGACGGTTTCATCGGCACCAAGATCGGCCGCTCCGAAACGCCGGGCACGGCGAAGTACGCCGAACTTGCGAAGGCCGCTGGCCTCGATCCGGCAGCCTCGTTCGGCCCGCAGGCCTATGACGCTGCCTTCCTGTTGGCACTGGCCATCCAGAAGAACGGCAGCGACAGCCGCGAAGGCGTCTCGAAGGCGCTGCGCGAGGTCGCGTCCGCTCCTGGCGAGGCGATCTATCCGGGCGAATGGGAGAAGGCCGTCAAGCTGATCGCCGCAGGCACGGACATCAACTACGAAGGCGCTTCCGGTGCCCAGGAGTTCGATGCGGCGGGCGACGTGCCGGGCGTCATCATCGAGGTGGTCATTGAAGGCCCTGGCTTCAAGGAAGTCGGCCAGGTCAACTGATCCGGTTCCAGTAGAAACGAATGCAAGAGCCCGGCGGGAAACCGCCGGGTTCTTTGTTTTGGTGGCGCCGATCCGGCGGTCGGGCAGGACCAGCGGTTGAGATACCGAACATGGAAATCAAATAGTATTGACTAATGAATGAGTATGCACTAATGATTTGCCCATGATCGAAGCCACCCCCATCGACGCTGTCATGCGCGCACTTGCCGATCCCACGCGACGGACCGTGTTCGAGCGGGTGGTCGGGTCCGACGAGATTACCGTGGTCGAGCTGACGCGGGGGAGCGGGGTGACGCAGGGCGCGATCTCCCAACACCTCAAATCATTGAAGCAGGCCGGCCTGGTGGCCGAGCGCCCCGAGGGCCGGAACGTCTATTACCGCGCCCGACCCGAGGGCCTTGGGCCGCTCGTCGATTGGATGGGCCACTACGGCGTCTTCTGGCGCGAGCGGTTCGCCAACCTCCGAACCCTTCTGAAGGAAATCGATCCATGAGCAACGCCGCATTGAAACCCGACACGCAAGACATTGTAGTTGACGAGATCTTCCCGCATGCGCCAGAGACGATCTGGAAAACGCTGACAACCGGTGAACTGATTGCACGTTGGCTGATGGCGCCGACAGGCTTCGAGCCTGTCGAGGGCAAGCGCTTCACGTACCAGACCATCCCTGCCGGCGCCTGGGATGGCACCATTCACTGCCAGGTGCTGGAGGTAATACCGAACGAGCGCTTCTCCTACGCCTGGAATGGCGGACACGAGGGAAATGTCGGATACGGCTCACAGCTGGATACGGTCGTCACATGGAGCCTTTCCCGGGTGACAAACGGCACGCGCGTCCGCCTTGTCCATTCAGGCTTCGTGACCCCCAAAAACGATACGGCTTTCAAGAACATGAGCGAAGGCTGGAAGAAGGTTGTTCACCGCCTTGGCGACTTCACCGACCATCAGGACTGACGCGATCGAGAAGATCGCCTTCAGGCCAACAGCACATCACAGGAGAAAGACATGACCAAGGCCTATACGGGCGGGTGCGCTTGCGGCGCGATCCGCTATGAAATCTCTGGCGAACCGGTGGCGGCGGTCGACTGCCAGTGTCGCCAGTGCCAGCACCAGACTGGCGCCGGCCACGCATCATACCTGACCTTCGCCGGCGCCAGCCGGAAGATCGAAGGCAAAGCGAAAACCTGGGAAGTGGTTGGCGATGGCGGAACCGTCAAAAGTTGCGCCTTCTGCGCCACGTGCGGGTCGCCGGTGTATATAGCGTTTCCGGCCAATCCCGATGTTATCGCCGTGCGCGCGGGCAGCCTCGACGATCCGAGCCGGTACGCGCCGCAATTCGTTACTTGGCACGCTGCCGGTCACGCCTGGGACCACCTCGACCCAGCCCTGCCGAAATTCGACCGGATGCCGCCGGCGTGACGTAAACCGGCGCGGGGCTATTCGTACTTCACGACCTTTTCCGGCAGCAGGCCCTGCGGCGCGAAGCGCAGCACCAGCGTAATCACCAGGCCGATGACAAAGACGCGCATCTGCAAGGCGCGCGTCGCCAGGTCGGCGGGCGCTTCCCATCCGAACATGTGGTTGGCGAGATTGGCGCCGTGCTCGAAGAGGAAAAGTGCGGCCGGCTCCGACATGATCCAGACGATATAGACCAGGAGCGCGCCGAGGATGGTGCCGAGATTGTTGCCGGCGCCGCCGAGGATCACCATCACCCAGATCAGGAAGGTGTGGTTGAGCGGCTGGAAGCTGCCGGGGTCGAAGATCGTCGAGAAGGTGATGAGCGCGGCGCCGCCGACGCCGATGATGAAATTGCCGAGCACCAGCATTTCGAGGCGGCGACGATTGACGTCCTTGCCCATCGCCGCGGCCGACAGTTCGTTGTCGCGGATGGCGCGCATCATGCGACCCCACGGCGAGGCCCAGGCGCGCTCCAGAAGCACGTAGACGACGACGATCAGGATCGACGTGACGGCGAGGTAGGAGGCGCGCGACATGACGAAGCCGAGTTCATTGGGCGTCGGCACCGGCCAGGGCAGCGGCGACACCGTCAGCGTGCCCTTGGTCAGCCAGTCGGCGTTCTTCAGGAATGCCTTGACGATTTCGGAAATACCGAGCGTGGCGATCGCCATGTAGTCGGCGCGCAGGCCGAGCGTGATGCGGCCCATCGCCCAGCCGAGCGCGCCGGCCGCAATGCCGCCGAGCAGCCAGCCGAGCCATACCGGCATGCCGAAGCCGCCGACGAAGCGCGCTTCCGCCTCGATCAGTGTCGCAGCGGGATCGAGTGCGCCGGTGACGGCGAGGTAGGAGGCGGCCCCGACAA
Organism: Mesorhizobium sp. ZC-5; assembly: GCF_025753855.1. Classification (GTDB taxonomy): domain Bacteria; phylum Pseudomonadota; class Alphaproteobacteria; order Rhizobiales; family Rhizobiaceae; genus Neomesorhizobium. The sequence continues at coordinate 551,048 of NZ_JAOWPT010000004.1, read as the reverse complement.
TCAGGGTGAGCAGCGTGCGATATTTCTTCGGCAGGCCGAGCCGGTGCGTCTGGCTGGCTGCGTAGGTCAGCGCGACGCCGATTGCCGCATAGAGGAACGCCCAGCATAGCAGGCCAGGACCGTCCGAATTCCAGAACAGGTCGTTGACGGGATAGGAAACCAGCATCGATACGAAAGCCGCAATGGCGATGAAACCCATGACGCCGACGTTGAAGAGCCCGGCGTAGCCCCACTGGATGGTCAGGCCGAGCGCGATCAGCGCAAAACAGCTCGCCTCGACCAGCATGCGCACGCCGTAGGCGGCGCCGAGCCAGGCAAAGACGAGTGCTACGAGGACGGCGGTGCCGGAAACCAGCACCAAGGCGCGGGTGCGGTAGGAGATCATTTCACCAGGCTCCCCCTGAAGATGCCGGTCGGGCGCCAGATCAGCACCGCGATCAGGATGAAGAAGGGAATGACGATCTTGTATTCGGTGGGCACGAAGGCAAGTTTCTGCGGCAGTTCGAGCCATTCCGGCACGAAGGGCTGCAGCGGCCGCAGCAGCACGCCCCAGTTGAACACCGCCAGCGTTTCGGTGAATCCGACCAGCAGGCCGCCGGCGATGGCGCCGTAAGGTTTGCCGATGCCGCCGACGATTGCCGCCGCGAAGATCGGCAGCAGGATGTTGAAGGAAAGGTCGGGCTTCAGCGAGACGTCGAGAGCAAGCAGCGTCCCGGCGGCGGCAGCCAGTCCGCCGGCGATGATCCATGTGGTGCGCACGACATGATCGGTGCTGATGCCGGATATCCGGGCAAGGTCGGCGTTGTCGGCCATCGCCCGCATCGCCTTGCCCATGCGCGAGCGGGTCAGGAAGAAATGCAGCGCCACGACGACCGCGGCGGTGAACAGGATCAGCAGAAGCTGCGGCTCGGTCAGCACGATGTCGCGGCCGCCGAACGGGATCCTGTAGATGTCCTTCGATCCCGTCTCCATCTGGCGGGCCTCGGTGCCGGCGAACAGTCGGATCAGCCCCTGCATCATCAGCATGACGCCGATTGAGGCCATGACGATGACGATTGGCTTCACATTGTTGGCGCGCAGCGGGCGATAAAAGACGCGATCGATGCCGACGGCAAACAGCGCCGTGGCGATCATCGCCAGCGGCATCAGCACGAATGGCGTCGGCAGGCCGAACAGCGCGCCGGCAGTCGGGAACAGCAGTGTGAGGATGAAGGCGAAGAAGGCGCCGGCGGTCATCATGTCGCCATGCGGAAAATGCGAGAACCGCAGGATGCCGGCGATCAGCGTCACGCCGACTGCGCCCAGCGCATAGACCGAGCCGATGATCAGCCCGGCGATCAACCCCTTGTTGATGAAGAATACGAACTCGTTCATCGGCAGGGCGGCGAGGATTCCGGTTTCGCCCATCGTCACTCTCCTCCGCCGAGGAAGCTTTTCGCCACCTCCGGGTCGGCCAGCAGTTCGGCGCCGGTGCCGGTGAAGCGGTTTTTTCCCGTCGCCAGCACGAAGCCGCGATGCGCGATTGCGAGCGCCTGCCTGGCGTTCTGTTCGACCATCAATATGCCGACGCCGGAATTGTTGATGGCGATGATGCGGTCGAAGATCTCGTCCATGTAGAGCGGCGACAGGCCGGCGGTCGGTTCGTCGAGCAAAAGCAGCTTCGGTTCGGTCATCAGCGCGCGGCCGATCGCCACCATCTGGCGCTGGCCGCCGGAAAGCTCGCCGGCCGGCTGCTTGCGCTTGTCCTTCAGCGGCGGGAAGAAGCCGTAGACCTGGTCGATCAGCGGGCGGAAATCGTCGCGCCTTATGTATGCGCCCATCTCCAGGTTCTCCTGCACCGACATGGTCGGAAAAACGTTGAATTCCTGCGGCACGAAGGATAGGCCTTCGCGCACCAGTTTTTCCGGCGCGAAATTGGTGATGTCCTGCCCGTTGAAGGCGACATTGCCCTGCGAGACGCGCAGCATCCCGAACAGTGCCTTCAGCGTCGTCGACTTGCCGGCGCCGTTCGGCCCGACGATGACGCCGATCTGGTTCGCGTCGATTGCGATGTCGACGCCATTGAGGATATTGGCGCCGCCGTAGCCGCCATGGATATCCGTCATGTCGAGGAGGCTCATGCCCGCTTTTCCACCTTGCCGCCGCCGAAATAGGCTTCGATGACGCCTTCGTGGCGGCGGATCTCCTCCATCGGCCCTTGCAGCATCACCGAACCGGCAGCCATGACGATGACCGGGTCGCAGAGCCTGGCGATGAGGTCCATGTCGTGTTCGATGACAAAGAAGGTGAGGCCTTTTTCCTTGTTCAACCGCTCGACAGCGGCGGCGAGGTCGTTGAGCAGCGTGCGGTTGACGCCGGCGGCGATCTCGTCGAGCAGCACGACGCGCGGTTCGGTCATCATGACGCGGCCGAGTTCGAGCAGTTTCTTCTGGCCGCCGGAAAGATTGCCGGCGCGCTCATTCTTCACATGCGTCAGCCTGAGAAGCTGCATCACCTCTTCGGCCTGGCCGCGCGTGCCTTTTTCCTCGTGCATCACCCGATTGCGGCGGAAGAAGGCGTTGATGACGTTCTCGCCGGACTGGTTGGCCGGCACCATCATCAAATTCTCCAGCGCCGTCATGTTGGAGAATTCCTGGGCGATCTGGAAGGTACGCAGCAGGCCGCGCGAAAACAGTTCGTGCGCCGGCTGGCCGGTCACGTCCTTGCCGTCGAGCAGGATTTTCCCTGAAGTCGGCGCGAAGGCGCCCGCGACCATGTTGAACATCGTCGTCTTGCCGGCGCCGTTCGGGCCGATCAGTCCGGTGATCGAACCCTTTTCGACCTTGAGGGAGCAATTATCCACGGCAAGCAGGTTGCCGAAGCGCTTGCTCACATTCTGAACGTCGATGATTGTCGTCATGTTTCCCGCAGCGTGTTCCAGAAGTGCCCACGTGCCGGTCGGAACGCCCGCCTGCCTCTCGTCACTTCACCCCAAGGCCGGTCATAACCACGGGAAGCGCGGTTTGACAAGCACGGTAGGCTTGTAAGGGCCGGGTGCCCTGTGAAAGCTTCGTGATCGCGGAGTCAGGCCACGGCGTTGGAAAGCCTGATGTGGCAGCAGCCGGAGCCGTGTCCGGGGGTCCAGGTGACGTTTTCGAAACGGACGCCGGTTGCCTCGAACAGGCCGCGGTCGAAAGCGCCGGCGATGCGGCAGAGCGTCGCCAGTTTTTCGTCGCCGACGCCGGCTTCCATCCAGGCATCCTTCAGCGGGCAGCGTTTCACCTCGAAGCTGATTTCGGTTTCACTGCGCTCGACGTCGGTTGGATACATGCGCCCGCCGTCCGGGCTGACAGCCAGGAACGCCTCGCCGATCTGGCGCGCGTCGGTCGGGCCGAAGTCGGAAAACGCGAGGGCGGCGACCTCCTGGCCGCGCTTTTCGACAACGCTGACCATGATCGCCTCCGCTTTTTCCGGACCGTATTCGCCGGCCAGTTCGTCATAGAACAGGCGGTAGAGATCGGCGCGGTTGCGGAAGGCGGAATCGAGTTCGCGGCTCAGCGTCTCGGCTCTGGCGGCATCGTCGTTCATTCAGGCTTTCTCCGTCGCGGCTCTGTAGCGCAATTTCGGTACGGCGGCGACCAGCGCCTTTCCGGTCGCGGATTGCGGATCGGCGACAACTGTCCTGGCATCGCCGGTCTCGACGATCCTGCCGGCGTCCATGATCGCAACCCGGTGCGCAACGGCGCGCACCACGCCGAGGTCGTGCGAGATGAACAGGTAGGCGATGTTTTCGTCCCGCTGCAGGTCGGCAAGAAGTTCGAGAATGTCGCCGCGCACCGAAACGTCGAGCGCCGATACCGCCTCGTCGAGCACGATCAATGACGGCTTGGTGGCAATGGCGCGGGCGATCGCCACGCGTTGGCGCTGGCCGCCGGAGATTTCGTGGACGGCGCGGCGGTGCAGGTCAGGCGACAGGCCGACGCGTTCGAGCAACCGCGCGATCATTGCCGGCCGTTCGGTGCGACTGCCAAGGCCATGGATGCGCAGCGGGTCGTCGATGACGCGCGCCACCGTTGCGCGCGGGTTGAAGGCGGCTTGCGGGTCCTGGGAAACCATCTGCAGGCGCGCCCGAGCAGCCCGCAAATCCGCGCTGTTCAAGCCGAGCAGGTTCTTGCCTTCGAAGGAAATCTCGCCCCGATCCGGCTCGATCAGCCGCAGGATGGCGCGGCCGAGCGTCGACTTGCCGCTGCCCGATGGGCCGACAAGTGCAAGCGTCTCGCCGCGGGCGACTGTCAGGCTGATTCCGTCGAGCGCGGTGACAAGCCTGCCGTTGCGTGAAAAACGCTTGCCGAGATCGCGGACATCAAGCAGATGCGCGCTCATCGAGACACATCCTCGAGCCCGAGATGCGCGGCGAGCAGGCCCTGCGTATAGGCCTCGCGCGGCGATGCGATCAGGCGCCCGGTGTCGCCAACCTCGACCAGCCGCCCATGGCGAAACACCGCGATACGGTCGGCGATCTCGGAGGCGAGCGCGATATCGTGAGTGATGAACAGCAACGACATGCCGTCCTCGTCGGCCAGTTGCCGGATCAGCGCCACGATGTCCTGCTGCACGATGGTGTCGAGCGCGCTGGTTGCCTCGTCGACGATCAGCAACTGTGGTTTGCCGGCAATCGCCGCGGCAATCGCCACCCGCTGTTTCTGGCCGCCGGAAAGCTGGTGCGGATAAGCTCTTCGCAGGATCGCCGGCTCCGGCAACTTGACGCGTCCCAGCAGTTCTTCGGCAAGAGTGTAGGCCTGCCGCCAATCCATGCCGCGATGCGTTCTGGCCACTTCGGCGATCTGCTCGCCGACGCTCAGCACCGGGTTCAGGCTCGCCGACGGGTCCTGGAAGACGAAGCCGATGTCGCGGCCGTTGACGGGAGCGCGTCCGAGCGACGGCCATTCAACGGTGCCGGCGACTTTGGCCGAAGCGGGCAGCAAGCCGGCGACGGCCAGCGCCAGCGTGCTTTTGCCGGACCCGCTTTCGCCGATGATAGCCAGCTTTTCGCCGGCGCCGACATCGAGATCGATGGCCTCCAGCGCCACCACTTCCTGCCCATCGCGGCGATAGGCGACACTCAGGCCGCGGATCGAAAGCATCGGCTTCATGCCAGGCTCCGCCGTGCAGCGCTTGCCTCGACCGCGCCTTCGCCGGCGAGGTAGACGCCGAGCACCGTCAGCACCAGCGCGATGCCGGGAATGATCGACAGGAAGGGAGCCGAGCGAAGCACCGCGCGTCCCTCGGCGATCATGCCGCCCCAGGTGACCCGGTTCGGGTCGCCAAGCCCGAGGAAGGAAAGTGCGGCCTCCACGAGTATCGCCTGTGCGACGATCACCGAAGCCAGCGCCAGCACCGGCGGTAGCGCGTTGGGCAGGATTTCGCGGAAGGCGATTTCCAGCGGATGCATGCCGGCGACGCGGGCACTGGCGACATAGTCGCGCTCGCGGATCGACAGGACCTCTGCCCGCGCGATGCGCGCCGGCCCGGTCCAGGCGCTGAGCGCGATTGCCGCCACGACGACGCCGAGCGAAGGGCCGACGACGCTGACGAAGGCCAGCGCCAGAAGGAAACCCGGAACGGTCTGGAATGCGTCGGTGACGCGCATCAGCACCTCGTCGACCGCTCCGCCGGCAAAGCCGGCGAGCGTGCCGACAATGGCGCCGACGGCGATCGATGCGCTGGCGGCCGCAAGGCTTACCGCCAGCGAGGTGCGCGCGCCATGAAAAATCCCGGCCAGCACATCGCGTCCGAGGCGGTCGGTGCCGAGCGGCAGCGACCAGTCCTGGAAGGGCCGCAGCAGTGCCGGTCCGGCAATCGACAGCGGGTCGCGGGGGAAGAAGAACGGCGCCGACAGGGCGACCAGCAGGAAACCGAGCAGGAGCAGGCCACCCGCCATGCCCTCCGGAGTCGCAAGGAAGCGGCGAACATGATTCACGCGGCGGCCTCACTGGCGCCGACACGCGGATCGAGGAAGGCATAGAGGATATCGACGATCAGGTTGATGAGGATCACCAGCACGGCGCTGACCAGGATGATGCCGAGCAAAAGCGGCGTGTCGCGCGACGCCACCGCCTCCTGCGCCAGCCGGCCGAGGCCGGGCACGGAAAACACCGTCTCGATGACGACGCTGCCGCCCAGCATTTGCGCCGATTGCAGGCCGAGCATTGTGACCAGCGGCAACAGCGCGTTGCGGGCGACGTGGCGCAGCACGATGCGCGGGCGGGCAATGCCGCGCGCCTTGGCGGCCAGCACGAAGTCCTGACGCCAGGCTTCGGCCATTCCGGCTCGCATCATGCGCAAGTAGAGCGCCAGGTAGATGAAGCCGAGTGCTGCCACCGGCAGCACCAGATGGCGGCCGATATCCAGCGCCCGGTCGAGACCGGTCTTGCCCGAGGCGATCGTCTCGATGCCGCTGATCGGAAACCAGCGCAACTGCACCGAAAACACCACGGTCAGCACTAGCCCGAGCCAGAACCCCGGCACAGCGTAAAGCGCCAACGAACCGATCGACAGGAAGCGGTCGCGGAAGCTGCCGGGTTTTGCGCCGGCGACGATGCCCAAGGCGGAGCCAAGGCCGAAGGAGAGGGCGGTGGCGCTGCCCATCAGCAAAAGTGTGTTCGGCAGCCGCTCCAGGATCACATCGAGGATCGGCCGCGAAAACGTCACGGAGTGGCCGAGGTCGAAATGCAGCAGTGCCCAAAGGTAGGTGGCGAGCCGGGTCATCGGTGATTGGTCGAGGCCCCAGCGCTGGCGCAGCGCCTCGATCATGCCGGCATCGCCGCCGGTCGACACGACATACGCATCGACCGCATCGCCGGGTGCGGCTTCCAGCAGCAGGAACGTCCCGACGATGACGATCAGCAGCACCGGGATGCTGCCGATCAGCCGGCGCCTCAGCAAAAGCAATGCACGTTTCACGCCTGGATTCGGACCTCGAACTTGCAGAAGCCCGATGATGTCATGTTTCGATCCAGGTGTCCGCCCAGTTCGATACCGCCCAGCGCGGATTGTTGGAGACGTTCTTCACCGAGGTGCGGGCAACGGTGATGAAGCCCCATTCGGCGACGTTGATCAGCGGCAGGTCTTCAGCCACCTTTTTCTGGAAGTCGACGTAGAGCGCAGTGCGCGCGTCGGCATCGAGCGTCTCGGCGGCCTTGGCGATGATGCCGTCCAGTTCGTCGTTCTTGTAGCCGCCCTGGTTGGAAAACGGCACGCCGTCGGGAACGCCGCTCTGCACCAGGATCGTGGTCGAGATGGCGGGGTCGCCACGGAATACCGGCGGTCCGACCGCCAGGTCGAAGGCGTGGTCGGTGTAGACGGCCTTCTGGTGCGCGGCGGAATCGTTGTTGACCAGCTCGGCATTGATGCCGATGGCAGCCAGCGCCTGGCGAAGATAATCGCCGAACTGCTTGGTTTCATTGAAATATGGCGCCGGCAGAAGTTTCAATGCGAAGCGGCTGCCATTGTCGGCGCGGGGATAGCCGGCCTCGTCGAGCAGGGTGTTCGCCTTGGCAACATCGAAGGCGTATTGCGGCACGTCGCTGGTGTAGAATTGCTTGTCGTTGACCGGCACGATACCGGTTGCCGGCGTCGCATAGCCGAGGAAGATCGTCTTGACGACGAAGTCCTTGTCGATGGCGTGGGCGATCGCCTGGCGCACCTTCAAATCCGCCAGTTCCTTGCGCCGATGGTTGATCTCGACGACCAGTTGATAGGTCAGCGCTTCATAGCCCTTCGACACCACTTCGATGCCTTCGACCTTGGAGATGCGCTCGAGATCGGCGAGCGGCACAGCCGAGAAGGCGGCAAGGTGAATTTCTTCAGCCTCCAGCGCGCCGGCCGCCGCGGCGCGGTCGGGCAGCACGCGATAGACGATCTCGTCGAGATGCGGCAGCTTCTCGCCCCAATAGGCCGTGTTCTTTTCCAGCCGGTAATATTCTCCAGGCTTGTGCTCGGCGAATTTGAACGGCCCGGTACCGACCGGCGCGTTGTTTGCCGGGTTCTCGGCGATGTCGCCGGCCTCGTAGATATGTTTCGGCACCACGCTGGTCAGCGCCGGCAGCGCGTTGCGGATCAGCTGGAACGGCGTCGGCTTGGCAAATTTGAACACCGCCGTGTGCGCGTCCGGCATGTCGACGGCTTCGAGATCCTTGAAGACGATGCGGCCGAGGTTCTGTAGCGGCTTCCAGACCTGCAAGGCCGAGAAGGCGACGTCGGCCGAAGTGAACGGCTTGCCGTCATGCCAGGTCACGCCTTCGCGCAGCTTGAATGTCACCGAAAGGCCATCCGCAGAACCTTCCCACGCGGTGGCGAGACGCGGTTCCAGCCCGTCCTGCCCGTCGAACGAGGCTTCGGCGAGCGGCTCGACCACCTTGCTCGCCACGAAGAACACGCCGTTCGAGGCGACGATCGCCGGGTTCAGGTTGCGCGGCTCGGAATCGGCGGCGACGATCAGCCGTCCGCCCTGTTTCGGCTCCTGCGCGGCGGCGATGCGCGGCAGCGCCGTCGAGGCCAGCAACAAGGCCGAGCCGGCGAGCACGCCGCGTCTGGAAATCCTGAAATCCTGCATGACATCACCCCATTCATACCGCCCGCGATCATGGCGCAGCCGGTTCGATTATGGATAGAGCGGAGCATTATGCCAGAGAAGGATTTTTCCGCTATCGGCGGAATGGCGAAATTCCGTTTCGTGGCAAGGAGATTCCTGGCCTGAATCCATCAACCGGCTTGCCGCCGGGTGAAGCGGTATTTTTAAAGTTGTGGCGAGGGCTACCCACCTCCCGTCACCGGAAAATCGAAAAGCTGCTCCGGGTACGGCTCCTTGCTCAGTGTGAAATGCCACCACTCCCTGCTGTAGTTGCGAAATCCTGCCGCCTTCATGGTCTCGACCAGTTTTTGGCGATTTGCCCGTACGCCGTCGGTTAGCGGGCTATGCGCCGTCTCGCTGGCCTTGTCGAAACAGTCGAAACCGGTACCGAAGTCCAGCGTTCGTGCATCGCCGGCACCGCAGGAAGGCGAGGGCGCCGGTTGAGCTTCGAGCGGCGCGATCGCCACGTCCACCGTTGAGCCGCGCGAATGCGATGAGCGCGCGCCGATATAGCCTTCGGCGATCAGGTCGCGGCGTTTCACCCTCGGGTGCCAGCGCGGGTCCTCGGTTTCGCCCAAACCGCTCCAGGCAATGAAGTCCGCGGTCGCGGCGGCCGGGCGATAGCAATCGAAGACGACCAGGGTGAGACCTTTACCCGCCAGCTTGCGCTGGGCGGCGGCGAGCGCGTCAGCCGCTGGCTCGGTCAGAATACAGACCGGTGCCTCGTAGCCCTTGGCGGGGCGGCCGAGAAAATTCAGCGAGCCGGCATAGCGTATGTCCTGCCGGATTGACGCGTCGACCTCGGCAAGGCGCACGAAGCCGGCGGGCAGGTCTCCGGCAAACGCGGCGGGTGCCCACGACGGCGACAAGACGGCAGCTGCCATGAGAGCCAAACAGGAAACCGGCCGACTTCGCATCATGATTCCGCCGACCGCTCCAACGTGCTGATTTCCGTCCGAAAATTCCGCCGCGATTCAGGCGGATTCGTGAGTGTTGGCGAGCCTATTCGACGAAAACCTTCACGCTCGCCGCCCGTCCGGCGGCATCGATGACGGTCAGCGTCGAATAGCCGGTGCCGTCCGGCAGCCAGTTTGCGACGCGCTTGCGCTGGATCTCGATGAGCGGCTTGCCGTTGGCCAGCCAGCGGAAGGGCGCGCGTCCGCCCTGCAGTTTGAGCACCAGCGGCGAGCCGCCCGAGCCGGTCAGGTCGATGTGGGCGCCTTCCGGCGGAAAGACGATCTGTGGCGCCGGTTCGCTCGGTGCAACAGGCGAAGCCACGAGCCCGTCGTCGCCCGGTGCGAAGCGCGCCATCGTCACCGGCAAATCCTCGCGCTTGCGGTGAAAGGTTCCAGCCGGTGCGCGCGGCAGCGGCGCGGCGGCGAGGCCGGAGCGGGCAAAGCCCTCGAACAGGATCGGTGCCGCCGAGACATATCCGGCAAGCCCGGCGACCGCGCCCGCATCGGGCCGTCCGACCCAGACCCCCAGCACGTAGCGGCCGTCAAAGCCGACCGACCAGGCGTCGCGGTAGCCGTAGCTGGTGCCGGTCTTGTAGGCGATGCCGCGCTCCGCGGAGCCTTCGGGGGGCTTCACGCCGGAAAGTATGTCGGCGACCTGCCACGCCGCCTGCGGCTCGAGGATTTCGGTGCTGATTGTCGATGGCGGCGTCTTTTCGGTGCCGTCGCGCAAAAGATGCGCGCGGCCGCCATTGGCAAGACCGGTATAAAGCTGGACGAGGTCGCGCAATGTCAGGCCGACGCCGCCGAGGCCGATCGCCAGGCCGGGGGCTTCGCCGGGCGGCAGTTCGGGCGTCACGCCGGCGCGGCGGAAGCGCGCGGTCAGCCGCGCCGGGCCGATGGCGTCGAGCAGCTGGATCGCCGGCACGTTGAGCGACAGCTGCAGCGCCTGCCTGACGCTGACATCGCCCTGGTAGCTCATGTCGAAATTGCGCGGCCGGTAACCGGAAAAATTCGCCGGCCGATCCTCGATCAGCGTCTCTTGCGCGACCAGCCCCTGTTCGAAGGCAAGACCGTAGATGAACGGCTTCAGCGTAGAGCCGGGCGAACGCACGATGCGCGTCATGTCGATCCAGCCGGATCGGTCGGCATTGAAGAAGTCCGCCGAACCGACCGAACCGAGGATTTCGCCGGTGCGCGCGTCGGCCATCACCATGGCGACCGAGAGGCGCGGCCCGATCTTGGCGGCGGCATCGAGCGCCGCCCGCTCCAGGCCCGCCTGCACGCTCTTCTTGATGGTGAGTTTATGGCTTACGGCTGAAGGATCAGCCCGTAAGGCGGTATCTGCCAGATGCGCGGCCAGTGCCGGCAGTGCGCGCCGTGTTTCAGGCACCGCTTCGGCTGCGGCGCGCGCGGCTTCACGCTCGCCGAGCAGGCCCGCCGTCACCATTCGGTTCAGCACGCGGTCGCGCGCGGCGTTTGCGATGTCGGGATTGCGGTCGGGCCGCCGCCGTTCCGGAAGCTGCGGCAGCGCGACAAGCAGGGCGGCTTCCGAAACGCTCAGCCGGCGCGGCTCCTTGCCGAAATAGGCAAGCGAAGCGGCGCGCACACCCTCCAGGTTGCCGCCATACGGCGCTAGCGTGAGATACCGCTCGAGGATTTCGCGCTTGGAAAGCCGCCGCTCGATCTGGACGGCGCGGAACGCCTGCCGCAGCTTGGCGCCGAGCGAACGGCTGGCGCGCGGCTCCATCAGCCGGGCAAGCTGCATCGACAGCGTCGAGCCGCCGGAGACGATGCGCCCGTTGGTGACCAGTTGCTGCGCCGCCCGCAGGATCGCCAGTGGGTCGACGCCGTGATGGTCGAGGAAGCGTTTGTCTTCATAGGCGATCAGCATGTCGACGAATTTCTGGTCGACCGCGTCGAGATCAGTCGCCAGCCTCCAGCGCCCGTCGACGGTGGCGAAGGCGCGCAACAAGGCGCCGTCGCGGTCGCGCACCTCCGTGGATACCGTCAGTCTTTCAGGCAACGGCGGCGGAAAGGCCTTGTCGGCCCAAAGGAATCCGCCGGCTGTCACCGCCGCCAATGTCGCGCCCGCCGCAACGCAGATGGCGGCGATGCGCGCGATCTTCATGGCCTTGACCATGGTTACGGCGCCCTGACCTCCATCATGCCGGTCGAGGTGCGGGCCGAATATTGCGGCCGGTACATGTCCTCGACCACTGCCGCGGGATGTGTGTAGACGCCGGGCGTCACCGCCCGCACCACATAGGCCATGGTGGCCGAGCGGGCATCGCCCTGCGTGTGGTCGAAAGCCGCGACGAAACGGTCGTTGCGGAATTCAAGGTGCGCGGCCTCGGTCTTTTCCAGCCAGCCGAAGTTCGACAGCTCGGCGCTCGAAACGAGGCCCGGATTGTCGATCTCGAAACCGGCCGGCAACAGGTCGGTGACGAGCACGCGCGACGGCCAGTCGTTCTCTTCATTGATCTTCAGCACCACCACATAACGCTCGTTCTGCGTTGCCTGCGTGACATTCGCCTCAGCGCCATCGAGCGTGTAGTAGGTGCGCTCGATGGTGAAGCCGTCGCCGCCCGCCGGCAATGGCTGCGCCGGTGCGGCGACCGCCGTCACCACCGCGTCGACCGGGTTCGTGCCCGGATTGACGATGGTGATCGGGTTTTCCAGCAGCTCCTGGCCGGTAACCCGCTCGGAATAGTTGCCGGCATGGGTGACGCCATTGACCTCGAGCGTGATCGCCGCGGTCCCTGCCTGGATGGCGCGGGCGGCGAGCAGCATCCACGCCTCGTCCTGGGTGCTGGTATAGGCCACCTTCTTGCGGGCCGCCGAGACCAGCTGCACCATCGCCGGCACCGTCGCCGGCAGCGGCTTCACTTCCGCGGCAAGCGACAGCATCGCCGCTCCGTCGCGCAATTGCGAGCCGTAGTCGGAGCGGTAGTAGTCGTACTCGGTGTTGGTCTCGGCAAGCCGCAGCGCGACGCCGAAGGTCGCCTCGGCGCGCTGGTTGTCGCCGTAGAGCGCCAGCGAGGCGGCGAGCTGCGCGACCGCCATCGGGCTGGAGAACGCCTCGATCTGCGTGTCGGCATAATACCGCATGTCGCCGACCGAGGCCTTCTTGTTGCGGGCCAGCACATAGAGCGCGTAGGCGATCTCGTTGCCGCGGTCGGTGATGTCGACGTCGTAGCCGAGCGAGTTCTGCAGGTTCTCCAGCGCCTGCAGCATCGCCTGCTGCGGAACGTCGTAGCCCTGCTCGCGCGCCCGGGTCAGGAAGTCGCTGACATAGGAATCGAGCCACAGATCACCGGAGCCTGGCGCCCACAGGCCGAAGCTGCCCGACGATGCCTGGTAGTTCAGCACCCGGTAGATCGCCTGCTGCACGCGCTCGCGCAACGCGGGGTCTTCCGCCATGCCGGCGGCCTTCGCCAGTTCGCTTACATAAAGCAGCGGCATGGCACGGCTCGTCGTCTGCTCGGCGCAGCCGTAGGGATAGCGGTCGAGCGTCATCAGCAGCGACGGGATGTCGAAGGCCGAGGACGGCGAAACGCCGACGCTGACGGTGGCGCCGTCGAGCAGGCTTGCGGCCAGCAACTCGCGATCGACCTTCAACGAGCCGCCATTGGCGGCGAGGCTGACGACGGTGCGCGTGGTGACCGGCATGGCACCCGGCCGCACCGGCAGCAGGAGTACCTGTTCGACCACGAGGCCGCTGGCATGCGACAGTGTCACGGTGATCGAAGCATCGCCGGCGGTGTCGGCATCGATCGGCACGAACACCGTCTCGCGCTTGCCTGCGTCGAGCGTCACCTTTTCCGGCACCGGCGCACCGCCGCCGGCCCGTATCTTGCCGACGGTTTCGATCATCAGGTCGTAGTCGCCGGCCGGGCCGTCGGTGTTGGCGATGTCGAGCCGCAACTGCGCGGTGTCGCCGGGCGCCATGAAGCGTGGCAATCCGGCGGTCACGACCACCGGCTCGCGCACGATCACATCGGTCGATGCGTGGCCGACCGCGTCCTTGGTCCAGGCGACGCTCATCACGCGCACGGTGCCGTTGAACTGCGGGATGTCGAAATCGACCGTTGCCTTGCCGTCGGCGTCGAGTTTCACCACGCCGGAGAAGAAGGCGACCAGCTTTTCGGTCGGCGGGCTGCCCTGCGAGGCCATTGCCGCGCCGTCGCCGCCGGTGCGCAGCCGGCCTGCCGCTCCCAGCGAGCCGTCGATCAGGCGGCCGTAGAGATCGCGCAGCTCGAGCCCGAGTTGGCGCTGGCCAAAGAACCACGCTTCCGGATCCGGTGCCTTGTAGCTGGTGAGGTTGAGGATGCCGACATCGACGGCGGCGACCATCACATAGGCGTCGCTTGCCGGCGGCACGCCGGTCACGCTGACCGGTATCGGCAGCGTCTGGTGCGGCACGGTCTTTTCGGGTGGCGTCATCGCCACGGCGAGCTTGCGTGCGCCGGGGTCGATCTTCAGCCATTTCACGCCGATGGCGCGGGCCGGCATGCGCGTCTCCTGTGCGTCGCCGGGCCTGTAGAGCGTCGCGGTGACATAGGCGCCGGCACCCCATTCCGCGTCGACCGGGATGTCGATCATGGCGCCGCCTTCCGGCACCGTCGCCGTCTGCGTGGCGAGCAGTTTTTCAGCGCCGATGGTGATCAGCAGCTCGCCGGCGAAACGTGGCGAAACCTGGAGCTTGGCGACGTCGCCCGCGGCATAGGTCTCCTTGTCGAGCGCGATCTCCAGCCCGTCCGGCGTCTCGGTGGACGCGGCCTCGACGTACCAGCCGGCATCGAATTCGTAGCTCGACGCAGGGCCGGCCGGATCGTCGGTTTCGATTTCCAGCTGGTAGCGGCCCCAGTCGGTGGCGACCGTGATTTCGCCGTCCTTGTCGGCGGCGGCGTCGACCTTGCCGTTGGCGACCGCCTTGGTAAAGGTCACCGGCTCATAATTCCACGAACTGCCGTTCCGGTACCATTGGTAGTTCCGCTCTACCTTGACCAGCGACCAGTTGAGGCCGGCCAGCGACTGGCGTTCGCCGTCGGGGTTGACGGCGATCACCTTGAACGTCGCGTTGGCGCCCTGCGGTACCGACTCTCCGTCGAACTGCGGCGCGATGCCGATCAGCGCACCTTGCGGCTTGATCTCGATGTCGATCTTGCGCTCGACGGCGCGGCCGCCGCCTTCGCGCATGCGCACCGCCAGTTCGGCGTTCAGCATGCGGGTGGTGGACGGCAACTGGTCGAGCTGGACCGGGAACGTCGCCTTGCCGTCCTCGCCGATCACCGGCAGGCCGGAAAGCGGAATGCGGGTATCGTCGCCTTCCTCCTCGTCGGCGAGGCCGAAGTGGTAACCGTCGAAGCGCTCCCACTCGGTCATCGTCGACAGGTTGATCTCGCCCTCCAGCGTCAGCCCGACGGCCGGCGCGCCATAGAGGAAGCGGCCGTCGACGGTGACCTCGGCGGCCTCTCCCTGGGCAATCTCTTCCTTGTCGGCCTTCATGTCGAACTCGATCCGGTCCGGCACGAAATCCTCGACCAGGAACATCGACTGCGCCACGGCTGGCTGCTTCGGATCGGTATGGATGGCAATCTGCCAGGTGCCGCGCATCGCGTTGGGTGCGAGCGGCAGGTCGACGGCATGGCCGCCGAGGGTTGCGCCGTCGCTGACGATGCGGCGCTCCTCGACGCCGTCGGGTCGCGTGAAGATGAAGGTCAGCGGCAGGTTCTCGACCGCCTTTGCCGAGGCGTCGCGGGCAAGGGCTGCCACATGCACCTCCTCGCCGACGCGATAGATGCCGCGTTCGGTATAGGCATAGACGTCGAGCGCGCCGGGTGCCGCGCGGCCCTCGACACCACGGTCGGTGAGGTCAAAGCCGGCCCTTGTCATGTCGAGGAACACGAAATCCGTATCGCCCTGGCTCGCCATCACGACGGCGGGCACCTGGCCGCCAGTGCCGCGCGTCAGGCCGGGCGTGAAGGTGGCGCGGCCGTCGGCATCGGTGCTGGCGGTGCCGAGGATTTCATTGTTCTTGGCAAGCAGCGTCAGCTCGATGCCGGCGAGCGGCTTGGCGCTTGCCAGCGAACGGGCGAAGACGTTCAGGCCGTCCTGGCCGGTGTAGGTGGCAAGGCCGATATCGGAGACGACGAACCACTGGGTGGCCAGCGTCTCGTAGGAATCGCGGCTGTCGTCGATCGGCGCGGCGGTCTGCACATAGACGCCGGGCTTGCGCTGCGGCAGCGCCTCGTCGATCGGGAAACTGGTCGTCACTTCCTTGTTCAGGTCGTTGGCGATCGCCAACTGGCCTTCCCAGACCGGCGCGCCCATCTGGTCGGCAATGTTGCCGATGTCGTAGGTGTCGAGCTGGCGCAGGAACTGGTAGCCGGACAGGAGCTGGGCCAGCGAACGGTCGCCGATGCGGTAGACCTTGATCTGGGCGGCGTCCATGTTGACGCTGACCATGGGGATGCCGTGCCGGGCCGTCGACGGCAGCACGAAGCTGTCGCCGGTGAAGCGCGCCGACGGCGCGCGGTCACGCACATAAACGGAGAGCTGCACCGGAGCCTCGAGCACCTCGCCAATCGCCGCCGGGAGGCCGCTGCGGAAGGCGACGCGATAGTGCTTGCCGTGCTCCAGGCCCTCGACGCAGATCTGCTTGTCCTTCGCTTCGATACCTTTCGGCGCCTGGTCGTCGACGGTGACGAAGGGCGCGTAATCGACGCCGGTCTTGACCAGTTCCTCGGAGAATTGCGCGCAGACGCGCGGCGAGGTGCTGTCGGCGTCGATCGAATGATCGACCACCCGGAAGCCTTTCCGCGCCTTCAGGTCGCGGTATTCGGCGGTGACGGCGGCGGAATTCACCAGCGCCAGGCTTGCCTCGTAGGCAGACAGGGCAGGGCGGTAGAGGTCGCGCCGGTCAAGGCCTTGCGCGATGACGGCCAACACCTCGGCGCGGCTCGCCGTGGTGCGCAGCAACTGATAGGCGTTCCACGCGGCCGAGGTCGCGTCGCGCTGCAGGTTCGCGCCTTCGCCGCCATTGGCGGGCTGAACGGCAAGCGTCGCCTTGGCAAGGTTGATCCAGAGGTTGCCGTCGTCCGGCGAAATCGCCGCCGCCGAAGTGTAGCTCTTCATCGCGGTGCGCGGGTCGTTGGTCAGCATCGCATAATCGCCGGCTTCGACCAGCTGGGCGAGGCCGCTGTCTCCAGCCGCGACCGACCCATTGGTCAGGTTGGTGCGGAACTGGCGCGCCTCGTCGATCATCCAGGCGGGATAGAAGGTCAAAGCGGGCGGTGCGCCGATATCCGGATCGCCTGCAAGATTGACGACCTTTCCGGCGACGGCGCCGGCAAACGGCTTCAACTGGTTATAGTCGGACTTGAGAAAGCACCACTTCGCCTTGGTGTTGTAGGTGAAGGCGCGGCAGGCGGAATCGCCAAGGCAGGCCGTCTTGCATTGCTGAAGAGAGAAGTTCTGTTCCGACCTCAGGTCGAACCCGAAATAGTCTCCATTCTCGCTGGTTACGATCGTCCGAGCCTCACCCGCTGCAAAGGCCGGATTAAGCAACGCAAGAAGTGCGAAAAGGAAAACGGAGAATACACCAACCGCGCGCAATGACATGTTGCCCTCCAAGACGCTGCTATCCACTGGCTAGTGAGCAAGCTTCACGAGAGCTTGTCAACAAGTAGTGGTTGCAGGCGACCGGCCTGCCACGGGATGTTTCGATGCCCGCTGGATATCTATGCGATATCCACTACCGCGGTGTGACCGAAACAATGCGACTGTTACGAAAGCGACTTACCCAAACCCGCCTATTTGTGACGATTCGATTGTGGCGTCTTTACGGGCGTTTCGAGCCCGGTTCGGCAAATTTGCGGGAGTTGCCGGGCAGCCGCCTCCAGCCCGCCGAAACCGTGGCACAGCCCTTGAAAGGCCGCTGGCGCTGTTCAATTCGGGGTGAATGTCTCATTGCAATATTCGTTAAAAGATTCAACTGAATCGCTGGCGCATTAGCAATTTTGCGCCAAGTTTGTCGCTATCGCGCGAACTGCTTCAAAAGCAAAGTTGCACATTCCCTAATGCATTTCGCATCCCGTTCGCTTTGACATCGCGGACCGGATGCGGAATGTTAAACGGCAGAAAGCCAAAAAAATGGGAGTTGGTGTGATGACCTTCTACAAGAGTAATGGGGATCGTGTTCCTGACCATATCGTCGAGATGGCGGAGCAGGCGAAGACGGGAAATGTCGACCGTCGCGAGTTTCTCGCCTTGGCCAGCGTGTTCGGCGCGTCGACGGCCATGGCCTACGGCATGCTTGGGCTTGCCGCGCCGACCGAAGCCGCAGCGCAGGAGCCCAAGAAGGGCGGCGTGCTCAAGGTCGCGATGTGGGTCAAGGATCCCAAGGATCCGCGTACCGCGGACTGGTCGGAGATCGCCAATGCCGAGCGCCAGACGCTCGAGCCGCTGGTCAAGTACACCCGCGAATTCACTTTCGAGCCCTACCTTCTGGAAAGCTGGGACGTGAATGACGACGCCACCGAATACACCCTGCACGTCCGCAAGGGCGTCACCTGGACCAATGGCGACACCTTCAACGCCGACGACGTGATCTACAATTTCACCCGCTGGTGCGACAAGAGCGCGGAAGGCAATTCGATGCCGGGCCGCATGGGCACGCTGGTCGACGAGGCGAGCGGCAAGCTGCGCGAAGGCGCCATCACCAAGGTCGACGACAATACGGTGAAGCTGGCGCTGACCAAGTCCGACATCGGCCTCATCCCCAATCTCTGCGATTATCCAGGCCTGGTCGTCCATCGCACCTTCGACGAGACCGGCAAGGACTTCGTCAAGAACCCGATCGGCACCGGCCCGTTCGAGCTCGTCTCCTACGATGTCGGCCAGAAGGTGGTGTACAAGCGCCGCGAGGACGGCAAGTGGTGGAACGGCGAGGCCTATCTCGACGGCGTCGAGTTCATCGATTACGGCACCGACCCGTCGGCGATGGTGTCAGCGTTCGAGGCTGGCGAGGTTCATACCAACCACGAGACCTCGGCCGACTACGTGTCGATCCTCGAAGGCGTCGGCGCCGTCACGTCGGAAGTGGTCACCGCTTCGACCATCGTCTGCCGCACCAACGTCGCCAACAAGCCTTATGACGATCAGAAGGTCCGTCAGGCGCTGCAGCTCGCAGTCGACAACGCGGTGGTCCTGCAGCTCGGCTACGGCAATGCCGGCACGGTTGCCGAAAACCACCACGTCTCGCCGATCCATCCCGAATATGCCGAGCTTCCGAAGATCGCCCGCGATCCCGCGAAGGCAAAGGCGCTGATGGAGGAGGCCGGCCAGGCCGATTTCGAGCACGACCTCATCACGGTCGACGAGGACTGGCACAAGAACACCGGCGACGCCATCGCCGCGCAGATCCGCGAGGCCGGCATCAAGGTGAAGCGTACGGTTCTGCCGGGCTCGACGTTCTGGAACGACTGGACGAAATATCCATACTCGATGACCAACTGGAACATGCGTCCGCTGGGCATCCAGGTGGTGTCGATCGCCTACCGTACCGGCGAAGCCTGGAACGAGGCGGCCTATTCCAACCCGGATCTCGACGCCAAGATCGGCGAGGCCCTTTCGGTCTCCGACGCCGAGAAGCGCAAGACGATCATGGCCGACATCGAGAAGATCCTCCAGGATTCCGGCATCATCGTGCAGCCGTACTGGCGCAAGCTCTACAACAGCTCCATGCCGGCCGTTAAGAACCACGGCATGCATCCGACCTTCGAGCATGACTTCGGCAAGGTCTGGCTGGACGAAGAAGCCTGATCGCGTAACGACAGCGGGGAGAGACGCAAGCCTCTCCCCGTTCTCCATACGGGTTGCCATGGCATGAGCCATGGAAACGGACCCCAACCCGCACGGCAGGGGGCACGATGCTAGCATTCATACTCCGGCGCATGGGCACCATAGCATTGACCATGCTGTGCCTGACGATGATCGTGTTCTTCATGATCAACCTCGAGCCCAATCTCAAGAAGCTCGCCATCAGCCAGCTCGACATGCGCAGCCCGGCCGAGCAGATCGAAAGCTGGCTGGTCAAGAACGGCTACCGGCAGAACTTCTTCGTCCGTTACGGCCAGTGGCTCGGCCTTGTCCAGAAACAGCCGAACATCGATCCGGCCACCGGCAAGGCGACGCCCCGGTTCAGCTTCTGCGACGAGCCGGCCGAGCCTTATTATGGCGGCATCCTGCAAGGCGATTTCGGCTGCTCGACCAAGTTCAAGACCAAGGTTTCGGCCAAGCTGTTCCCGGCGCTGGGCGCGACGGGATTGCTGATGTTCTGGGTGATGGTGACCATGGTGCCGATTGCGCTCCTGATCGGCATCCTCGCCGGCATGCGCGAGGGCTCGCGAACCGATCGAGCGTTATCGGTGGCCTCGATCACCACCACCGCCACCCCGGAATATGTCTCGGGCGTCATCTTTACCGTCATCTTCGCCACCTGGCTTGGCTGGCTCAACGGTTCGGCGGCCAGCGCCACCGGCCAGGGCATCACCTTCTACAACTTCACCCTGCCGGTGATGACCATGGCCATCTACGGCATCGGCTACATCGCCCGCATGACGCGCGCCTCGATGGTCGAGGTGATGACGCAGCAATATATCCGCACCGCGCGGCTGAAGGGGCTCAGCTTCGGCAATGTCGTGGTCAAGCACGCGCTGCGCAACGCGCTGATCGCGCCGTTCACCGTCATCATGCTGCAATTCCCGTGGCTGCTCACCGGCGTCGTCATCGTCGAGACCATGTTCCGCTACCAGGGGTTCGGCTTCACGCTGGTCGAGGCCGCCGGCAACAACGACATCGATCTTCTGCTCGGCTGTTCGCTGGTCTCGGTGTTCGTCGTTCTGTCCACCCAGCTCATTTCCGATATCGGCTACGCATATCTCAATCCACGCATCAGGGTTCAGTAGGGGGCACGGCGGATGCAGCTTGAATTCATCGGCCCGTTCCAGATCGTGCTTGGCGTCCTTGCCCGTTTCTGGCCCGTCTGGCTGGCCCTGGCGATCGTGCTCGGCGCGAGTTTCGTCTATCGCAAGAAACTCGGCCTCTATGGCCAGCTCTTCGACAGCGGTGTCGGCATTGCCGGCGTGGCGATCTGCTTCTTCTGGCTGTTCACCGCGATGTTCTCCTCGACCATCGCGCCGTTCGATCCGCTCGGCCAGATCCCGATCATGAAGGACGCGCTGCCCGGCGCGATCGAACCGGCATCGAAGCAGGTCTACCTGTTCGGCGGCGACAAGCTGTCGCGCGACGTGTTTTCCCGCATGGTGTTCGGTAGCCAGATCGTGCTGATCATCGCACCGGCCGCGACGGCCTTCGCGCTGATGGTCGGCACCACGCTCGGCCTGCCGGCCGGCTACTACGGCGGCCGCATCGACACCGTCCTGTCGTTCCTCGCCAACCTCGTGCTGGCTTTCCCGGTCATCCTGCTTTTCTACCTGCTGGTGACGCCGGGCATCATGGACACGCCGATCCCCTATGGGCTCGCCGGCCTGTTCTTCCTGTTCCCGATCATCTTCTTCGCGACCTTGTTCTACACCCGCTTCAAGAATCGGCCGGAGCGGCTCTATCCGCTGCTGGCGCTGACCCTCATCGTTGGCGGCTGGATCTATGTCGGCCTGGTCTTCGACGCCGATCCGCTCGGCATCGTGCATATCGAACCGAACCAGCTCAACATCTTCGTGGCGGTGGTGTTCGCATCCTCGCCCGGCGTGTTCCGCATCGTGCGTGGCCTGGTCATGGACATCAAGACCCGCGACTATGTCGCGGCGGCGCAGACCCGCGGCGAGTCGCCGTGGTACATCATGCTGTGGGAGATCCTGCCCAACGCACGCGGTCCGCTGATCGTCGATGCCTGCCTGCGCATCGGCTACACGACGATCCTGCTCGGCACGCTCGGCTATTTCGGCCTTGGCCTTGCTCCGGAAAGCCCCGACTGGGGTACCGCGATCAAGGATGCGTCCCGGTTGCTGCGCTCCTTCATCCACCCGGCATTGCCGCCGACTATCGCGCTGATGTCATTCGTGCTTGGCCTCAACCTTCTGGCCGACGCACTGCGTGAACAGTCGATGAAAGACTAAAAAGAAACCCGGAAGGCGATCCGATGAACGAAGCCGTCAAAGCCACGAACATCACCACCGGCGCTAACCCGATACTCGAGATCGAGAACCTCTCGATCTCCTTCTTCACAAGGCGCGGCGAAATCCCGGCGGTGATGGATTTTTCCTGCACCGTCATGCCGGGCGAGGCGATGGGTATCGTGGGAGAATCTGGCTGCGGCAAGTCGACGGTGTCGCTCGGCATCATGCGCGACCTCTCCAATGTCGGAAAGATCGTCGGCGGCCGCATCAAGTTTCAGGGCAAGGACATGGGCGACATGTCCGACGAGGAGCTACGCTCCATCCGCGGCAACAAGATCGCCATGATCTACCAGGAGCCGATGGCGAGCCTCAATCCGGCACTGAAGATCGGCCAGCAATTGATGGAAGTGCCGCTGATCCACGAAAAGGTCTCGAAGGACGAGGCCTACAAGCGCTCGCTGGAGATGGTGCGCTCGGTGCGCCTGCCGGACCCCGAGCGCATGATGCGCTCCTATCCGCACCAGCTTTCCGGCGGCCAGCAGCAGCGCATCGTCATCGCCATGGCGCTGCTGTCGAAGCCGGCGCTGCTCCTGCTCGACGAGCCGACCACGGCGCTCGATGTTACCGTCGAGGCCGGCATCGTCGAACTGGTGAAGGGGCTGGGCAAGCAGTTCGGCACGTCGATGATCTTCGTGTCGCACAATCTCGGCCTCATCCTCGAAACCTGCGACCGCATCACCGTCATGTATTCCGGCGAGGCGGTGGAGACGGGCACCGTCGAGGACGTGTTCGACCGCATGCGCCATCCCTATACGCAAGGGTTGTTCCGCTCGATCCCGCTGCCGGGCGCCGACAAGAATTCGCGGCCGCTGATCTCCATTCCCGGCCAGTTGCCGCTGCCGCACGAGCGGCCGAAAGGCTGCAATTTCGGGCCGCGCTGCCAGCATTTCGTCGAAGGCGTCTGCAACGCCGCCGAAATCCCGATGATCCCGGTCGCTGGCCACGACAACCATGCGAGCCGCTGCGTGCGCTTCGAGGAGATCGACTGGGCAGCGCTGCCCGAAGGCGCCAAGAAGAAAAAGGCACCGATCACACCCGGGGCGCCGGTGCTGAAGATCGACAACCTCAAGAAGTACTACAAGGTTTCGGCCAACGAGATTTTCGGCGGCAGCGAAGGCCGCGTGGTCAAGGCCAACGAGACGATCAGCTTCGAGGCGCGCGAATCCGAGACGGTGGCGATCGTCGGCGAATCCGGCTGCGGAAAGTCCACGCTGGCCAAGGTGCTGCTCGGCCTTGAGACGGCGTCCGCCGGCACGGTGACGCTCGGCAATACGGAAATCGAGTCGACGCCGATCGAGAAGCGCGACGTCAAGACCATCTCGTCGATCCAGATGGTGTTCCAGAATCCATTCGACACCCTCAACCCCAGCCATTCGGTCGGCTCGCAGATCATCCGCACGCTGGAGAAATTCAAGGTCGGCAACACGGTGGCCGAGCGCCAGAAGAAGATGCTCGAGCTGCTCGACCTGGTGAAGCTGCCGCGCGCCTTCGCCACCCGCAAGCCGCGCCAGCTTTCCGGCGGCCAGAAGCAACGTATCGGCGTGGCGCGCGCCTTTGCCGGCCACGCCAAGGTGGTGGTTGCCGACGAGCCAGTCTCCGCTCTCGACGTCTCCGTGCAGGCGGCGGTGACCGAGCTTCTGATGGACATCCAGCGCGAGTCGAAAATGACGATGCTGTTCATCAGCCACGATCTGTCGGTGGTGCGCTATATCGCCGACCGAGTCGTCGTCATGTATCTCGGCTACATCGTCGAGCAGGGCACGACGGATCAGATATTCTCGCCGCCCTATCACCCCTATACCGAGGCGCTTCTGTCGGCGATCCCGATCGCCGACACCAGCGTCATCAAGAAGCACATCGTGCTGGAAGGCGACATCCCGTCGGCGATGAACCCGCCGACCGGCTGCCCGTTCCAGACCCGCTGCCGGTGGAAGAAGTTCGTACCCGGCGACAAGTGCGAGACGCAGGTGCCGCCGCTGAAGGATCTTGGCGACGGGCACAAGAGCCTCTGCTGGCTCGACGATGAACAGTTGGCGACAATGGAGCCGGTGATCAGCTTCGCCAAGAATGGCGCGGATGCACCGGTGCGCGACGTCGTGCCGGACGATGCGGGAACACCTGCGCCGTTCGGTTCGCAGCCGAAGCTGAAAGCCCCGCCGAAGGCGAAGAAAGCCTCCCCGGACGCCGGTGTTGCATCATCGCGTGCTGCGGAAAGGACCACGGCACGCCAGACCCGCCGCACCGAGCCGGAAAACACCACCACGCCGCTGGTCAAATCGGACAAGCCGGCTTCGGCAGCGGCACCATCGCAGCCTGCCGCTTCGCTGATGCAGGTGGGTGAGGGCAGGCAAGCGGCGAGTGCGAAGGTGAAGCCCGCCGCCGGTGCCGCGTCCAAGGCAAAGCCGCGCGCCACTGCGCCGGCCGCCAGGGCGCCCGGGGCGACGCCGAAAGCGGCGCCTGCCAAGGCTCCAGCAGCGGCGGAGCGTGGCCGCCCGACCGGAATGGCGAAGCCTGCAAAGCCCGACGATCTGAAACTCATCGCCGGCGTCGGCCCGAAGATCGAGCGGCTGCTCAACGAACTCGGCATCTACAGCTTCGCGCAGATTGTGGCGTGGAAAAAATCCGAACGCGACTGGGTCGATGGTTATCTGCGCTTCAGCGGTCGCATCGAGCGGGACGACTGGGTTCGCCAGGCCAAGGCCCTCGCCAAGGGTGGCGAGGCCGAATACATCCGCGTCTTCGGCAAGAAGCCGCGCTGAGCAGTCGGGCTCATCGACTTTCAAATGGCGGCCTCGGGCCGCCATTTTCATTTTCGACCATGGAACTCTTTCGGCGCTCCGCTGTTGGTCTGGCACCCCAAGGAATGCCGGAAGGAGAAACCCCGTGGCCAACAGCGACAAGAAAAAACTCTACGAGATGATCGACGACGTGAAGATCGCCATGCTGACGACCATCGAGAAGAACGGTTCGCTGCACACGCGCCCGATGGCCAACCAGAAGGCCGACAGCGAAGGTTCGATCTGGTTCTTCACCGACAAGGACGGTTCGGTCGCCAGGAACGTCAAAGCCAACTCCAAGCTCAGCCTCGGTTATGCCGGCAGCGGCGCCTACGTCGCCGTCACCGGCAAGGGCGAAATGGTCGATGACCGCGCGCTCATCGAAGCGCTGTGGAGCGAGGAGGTCAAAGC
Source organism: Mesorhizobium sp. ZC-5 (assembly GCF_025753855.1). Lineage (GTDB taxonomy): Bacteria > Pseudomonadota > Alphaproteobacteria > Rhizobiales > Rhizobiaceae > Neomesorhizobium. The sequence continues at coordinate 526,093 of NZ_JAOWPT010000004.1, read as the reverse complement.
CTGGTTCCCGAAAGGCAAGACCGATCCGAATCTGACGCTGCTGAAGGTGGAGCCGGACACCGGCGAGTTCTGGTCGTTCCCGTCCGCGCCGCTCAGCCAGGCGGTCGGCTACGTGAAGGCCAAGCTCACCGGCGAGAAGGCCGACGACATCGGCGAAAACAAGAAGCTGGCGCTCTGACGGAATTGGCCGGCAGATTGGTCGGCAACTACCGGCACTGCCTCAACTGCGCTGCATAGTTGCGCGCCATCTTGTCCGTGTCGCGCGCGTAGTTCTGCACGCTGGCGCTCCAGTTGCCGCGCTTGAAGCCGGTCCAGCCGAGATAATAGGCCATGTAGAGGCGGTAGGTGTCGTTCTTCGCCACGCCGTAGGTGTCGGCGGTCTTGGCGTGATACCAGCCGACGAAATCCACCGCATCGGCGAAGTTGCTGCGCCGGGCGCTGAAGCCGCCGGCCTCGCGCTGATATTGTGCCCAGGTACCGTCGAGCGCCTGAGAATAGCCATAGGCGCTGGACTGGCGTTTCCACGGAATGAAGCCGAGCAGCTTGGTGCGCGGCGGCTTGGCGTGTGCCTTGAAACCGGATTCCTTGCGCACCGTCGCCATCAGCACCGGAACCGGAACGCCGTATTTCCTTTCAGCGCTTTTGGCCGCACTTTGCCAGTTGTTGAACCAGCCATCCTGCTGGTCGAAAACCGCGCAGATGTCGTTGATATGGCTCGGAGCCGTCGCGCAGGCCGACAGCCCCAGCAAACCAGCAACCGATACAATTTTACTAAAACGCCACCCAACCATGCGGTGAGCATTAGGTGAAAATCATAAAGGGAGTCTTGCCGCCGTTCTTAATCAATCCGGCGCGATTGTGGTCATGAAAAAGCGATGGCGAACAATCCGACCCAGAATGTCGCTTTTGTTTCCACGGCTGCCTTCGAAATGCCGCCTTGGCTAAAATCCCGCCTGCAAATGTCGAATACCTGACAGCCGCGGCTGGATCGGAAGGGAACTATGCCCGCTGTCGAACTCAAGTGCGGCGCGGTCCATGCGGCCCGTGCGACAGACCAGCGGACCGATGACTGGCCAGGCTTTTACTTTCATCCAGGATTTTCGTTTCGGCGATGCGCCGGCGGAGGTCGTCGTTCATGCCAAGCGCAGCCTTCTCGACCTGATCGGCGTGGCAGCGGCCGGGTCGCGCCTGCCGGTCAGCGATGCCGTCCGAACCGTTTCCCTCGAGGCGTTCGGCGGCACTGACGCGGGCTTTTTCTTCGACGGGCGAAAGGCAAGTGTCGCAGGCGCCGCGTTCGCCAATGCCATGACAATCGACGGGTTCGACGCGCATGACGGCCATCCGCTGACCAAGGGCCATGCCGGCTGCGGCGTGCTTGCGGCTCTCGCCGCCTTCGCCGGTGACGGCGCCTCCCTCAGCGGTGAAGCCGCACTCGCTCATCTGATCGCGGGTTATGAAGTGGCGATCCGTGCCGGCATCGCGCTGCACGCGACTGCGCCGGACTATCACACATCGGGCGCCTGGGTCGCGCTTGGCGCGGCGGCGGTCGGATCGCGCGTGATGAAGCTCGATCGCGCTGCCACGCGCGAGGCGCTTGGCATTGCCGAATTCTATGGCCCGCGCAGCCAGATGATGCGCTGCATCGACCACCCGACAATGGTGAAGGACGGATCCGGATGGGGCGCGATGACCGGCGTTTCCGCTGCCCTTCTCGCCCAGGCCGGGTTCACCGGAGCGCCGGCGATCACCGTTGAGGGCGACGATGTCGCGCGCCTTTGGTCGGATCTCGGTTCCCGCTGGCGCATGTCGGAGCAGTATCTCAAGGCCTATCCGGTCTGCCGCTGGGCGCAGCCGGCAATGGAAGCGGCGGCGCAATTGCAGCGCGATCACGATTTTACGCACAGCCTGATCGAGCGCATCACGGTCAGGACGTTTCGTGAGGCAAGCCGGCTTGCCGTTGCTGCGCCGGAAGCGACGGACGCGGCGCAATACAGCCTGCCTTTCCCGGTCGCGGCGCTTCTCGTGCGCGGACAGGTCGGCCCGGACGAGATCGATGGCGATGCACTTGGCGATGCCGAAATTCTTCGCGTCTCGCGATCGGTCGAGCTTGTCGACGACCCGCGCTACTCGGCGCTGTTCCCCGCCGAGCGATGGGCGGAGGTGGAAATCGGCTTGAGCGACGGCCGGGTGCTGCGCTCGCGTCCGTCGGTGGCACGGGGAAGCGCCGAAAATCCGCTCTCGGATGCCGAGGTCGAAGCAAAGTTCGACATGCTGATGGAGGCCGGCGGCGTGGCCGAGCGTGCCGAGAGCGTGAAATCCATGGTGATGACGCTTGAGACGGCGCCGTCAGTGGCGCCGCTGCTCGAAGCGATAACGTGTCCGCCATTGCATGTCTCAAAACGGATGAGGGCTGCGGAATGAACGTGGAACGTCGACGGCGCAGCGCCGACCGGGGCCATGCTCGGTCGGGTGCCGCCATCCCGCAACTGCCGCTGCGGCGGGTGACGAATCCCTATCCGCCGATGCAGTTGCTGTCGGCCGATCAGGTCGAGGCGATCCACGAGGCCTCGATGCACATCCTCGAGAATTTCGGCATCGAGGTGATGAGCCCGCGCGCGCTTTCGCTGTTCGAGAAGGCGGGTGCTACGGTCGACCATGCGACACAGAACGTCCGCATCGATCGCGGTCTCGTTGCCGAGGCTCTGAAGACGACGCGTTCGCATTATACGCTGACGCCGCGCAATCCGGAGCGGACCATCCATCTCGGCGGCGACACGATCAATTTCACGCTGGTCGCCGGTCCGCCCAACGTGCACGACATGGCGCGTGGTCGCCGCGCCGGCAATCTCGCCGATTATTCCGACCTCGTGCGGCTGGCCCAGCATTTCAACTGCATCCACATGATCGGCAACCAGGTGTGCGCGCCGATCGAGCTGCCGGCCAATTCCCGCCACCTCGACACCTATTTCGCCAACCTCACGCTCACCGACAAATCCTTCCACGTCTCGGCCATCGGCCGGGGCAGGGCGCTCGACGGCGTCAACATGATGGCGATCGCCAGAGGGCTGACGCTTGAGCAATTGGCGGACGATCCCGGCGTCACCACCATTATTTCGGTCAACTCGCCGCGCCGCTTCGACGACATGATGGCGGACGGCCTGATGACGATGGCCGAGTTCGGCCAGTCGGTCGCCGTCACCCCGTTCACGCTGATGGGCGCGATGAGCCCGGTCACGCTCGCCGGCGCGCTCGCGCAGCAGAACGCCGAGGCGCTGTTCGGGGTCGTGCTGACCCAGCTTGTGCGCCCCGGCGCGCCGGTCATGTACGGTGCCTTCACCTCCAATGTCGACATGAAGTCGGGCGCCCCGGCGTTCGGCACGCCTGAGAACACCAAGGCCAACGTCGCGTCCGGCCAGCTTGCCCGCCGCTACAACCTGCCTTACCGCACGACGCCCGGCTCGGCCTCCAACGCCGCCGACGCGCAGGGCGCCTGGGAGACCATGATGGCGCTGTGGGGCGCCATCCTCGGCCATGGCAACCTCGTCTACCACGCCGCAGGCTGGCAGGAGGGCGGGCTTACCGCGTCGTTCGAAAAGTTCATCATCGATGTCGAGATGATCCAGCACATGATGGAATTCCTGCGGCCGATCGAGGTCAATGAAGGCGAGTTGGCACTCGATGCGCTCGGCGCGGTGCCGACAGGCGGCCATTTCTTCGGCGAGCCGCACACGCTGGAGCGCTACTCCACCGCGTTCTACCAGCCGATGCTGTCGAACTGGCAGAACTACGAGGCTTGGGCTGAAGCCGGTAGCCTCGACGCCACGGCGCGCGCGACGAAAGTCTGGAAAAAGGCGCTGGAGGAGTATGTCGAGCCGGCGATGGACCCTGCGATCCGCGAGGAACTCGAGGCCTACATGGCGAAGCGCCGCGAAGAGATCGGGGTGGGTGAGCCGTGATGATCATCGGTCTGCGCTGCCCCTCACCCTTACCCTCTCCCCGTAAAGGGACGGGGAGAGGGGGGCGTCGACGCCGGAGCTGCTTCCTTCTCCCCGTTCTTACGGGGAGAAGTGCCCGGCAGGGCGATGAGGGGCAGCGCAAACCTCACCTCTGGAATCAATTCCCTTCCACCCAGATTCTAAAATCCTCTCCAATCCATTGAAACCGTAGAGAAAAACATGAAATCGCATGCAAAGGTCGTGGTCATTGGCGGCGGCGTCGTCGGAACCTCGGTTCTCTATCATCTGGCCCGCGCCGGCTGGACCGACGTCGTGCTGCTGGAGCGCGACGAGCTGACCTCCGGCTCCACCTGGCACGCCGCCGGCGGCATGCACACGATCAACGGCGATCCCAACGTCGCCAAGCTGCAGAAATACACCATCGAGCTCTACAAGGAGATCGAGGAGCTTTCCGGCCAGGCGACCGGCGTGCATGTCACCGGAGGCGTGCTGCTTGCGGCCACCGAGGCCCGCATGGACTGGCTGCGCGGCGTCGTGGCCAAGGGCCGCTATCTCGGCCTCGACCTGGAGGAGATATCGGCGAAGGAAGCGGCCGACCTGATGCCGCTTCTCGACCCGAAACAATTCGTCGGCGCGGTGCGCAATTCCGAGGACGGCCACCTCGACCCCTCCGGCGTCACCCACGCCTATGCCAAGGCGGCCCGAAAACTCGGGGCGGACGTCGAGCGCTTCACCAAGGTCGAGGAGATCGTGCGGCGGCCGGACGGCCTCTGGCGCGTCATCACCAACAAGGGCGAGGTCATCGCCGAGCATGTCGTCAACGCCGGCGGCCTTTGGGCGCGCGAGGTCGGCCGCATGGTCGGGCTGGAGCTGCCGGTGCTCGCCATGGAGCACATGTACCTCATCACCGAGGACATGCCGGAGGTGAAGGCCTGGAACGACAAGACCGGCACCGAGATCATCCACGCGGTCGATTTCGACGGCGAGCTTTATCTGCGCCAGGAACGCGGCGGCATGCTGATGGGCACCTACGAGAAGGCCGGCAAGCCGTGGTCCGAGCACCAGACGCCGTGGAACTTCGGCCATGAACTCCTGGAACCCGACATCGACCGCATCGCGCCGTCGCTGGAGGTCGGCTTCCGGCATTTCCCGGCGTTCCAGAACACCGGCATCAAGCAGATCATCAACGGCCCGTTCACCTTCGCGCCGGACGGCAACCCGCTGGTCGGCCCGGTGCGCGGCCTGCCGGGTTTCTGGGCTGCGTGCGGCGTCATGGCCGGATTTTCACAGGGTGGCGGCGTCGGGCTGGCGCTCTCCAACTGGATGATCCACGGCGATCCCGGCTTCGACATCTGGGCGATGGATGTGTCGCGCTACGGCGACTGGGCGTCGATGGCCTACACCAACGCCAAAGTGCGCGAAAACTATTCGCGGCGCTTCTCCATCCGCTTCCCCAACGAGGAGTTGCCCGCCGGCCGGCCGCTGAAGACGACACCGGTCTACGACCTGCTTGCCGCCAAAGGCGCGCAGTTCGGCGTTTCCTACGGGCTGGAAGTGCCGTTGTGGTACGCGCCGGAGGGTGTGAAGGACGAATTCTCGTGGCGTCGCTCTAGTGATTTTCCCTCCGTTGCCGCCGAGGTGAAAACGGTGCGCGAGCATGTCGGCCTGTCGGAAATCTCCAATTTCGCCAAATACAAGGTCACGGGCGAGCGCGCCGAGGCCTGGCTGGACAGGATCCTCGCCTGCAAGCTGCCGCAGCCCGGCCGTATGACGCTGGCGCCGATGCTGAAGCAGGACGGCAAGCTGATCGGCGATTTTTCGCTCGCCAATTTGTGCGGGTCGTTATCTTTGCAGGAAGTTACCCCCACCCGTAACCCCTCCCCTCAAGGGGGAGGGGAATCCGGCAACGTCTCCGCTGCGCGCCAACAGTCGGCGATTTCGTTGGGCACTGCGGCCGCAAATTCCCCCTCCCCCTTGAGGGGAGGGGTTGGGGGTGGGGGTATTGCATCGCAAGCCGGTGGCGAATGGATGATCTTCGGCTCCGGCATCGCCGAGGAATATCACTTGCGCTGGTTCGAGAAGCACCTGCCGGGCGACGGCTCGGTCAAGGTGGAGGCACTTGGCGCAAAACTCACCGGTCTCTCGATCGCCGGGCCTAACGCACGCAAGCTGCTGGAAAAGGTCACGCGCACCGACGTTTCATCTGCCGCCTTCAAGTTCATGGACATCAAAAAACTCGATATCGGCATGGCGCCGTGCCTTGCCGGCCGGGTCAGTTACACGGGCGATCTCGGCTACGAGCTGTGGATCGCACCCGAATACCAGCGCTCGGTGCTCCATACCCTGATGGAAGCCGGCGCGGAATTCGGCATCGGCCTGTTCGGCTCACGCGCCCTCAACGCTTTGCGCCTGGAAAAGAACTACGGCTCCTGGGCACGCGAGTACCGGCCGATCTACGGACCGCTCGAAGCGGGACTCGACCGCTTCGTCGCCTACAACAAGCCTGCCGATTTCATCGGCAAGGCGGGGGCGGCGGCGGAAAAGGCGTCAGGCGGCAAGCTCCGCCTGCGCGCCTTCGTCATGGAAGCGGACGACGCGGACGTCATCGGCGACGAGGCGATCTGGTTCGGCGGCGCCGTGCGCGGCTGGGTCACCTCTGGCGGCTATGCGCACAACGCCAAAGCCTCGGTCGCCATGGGCTACGTGCCGAAGGAAATCGCAGACGAAAGCGACGGCTTCGAGATCGAGCTTCTCGGCAAGCGCCACGCCGCCCGTATCCAGCCCGCGCCGCTGTTCGACGGCAACCAGCAGCGGCTGCGGGGTTAACCCGCGAACGGCGGCGACCGCCGCCGGATCGGCTGCGACTTGACGATCGCCGTGTTGGTCTCGGCCTTGTCGGCGATGCGGTCGATGATGCCGTCGAGCTGGTCGATCGAGCGCACGAACAGCCGCACGACAAAACAGTCCTCGCCCGTCACCTTGTCGCATTCGGTGAATTCCGGCGTTTCCTCGATCAGCTTCTGCACGATGTGCAGCTTGCCGGGCAGAGGCCGGATGCGGACAAGCGCCTGCAACGTATAGCCGAGTGCTGACGGATCGATCTCGACGGTGAAGCCGCGGATGACGCCGCGTTCCTCCAGCCGCCGCAGCCGCTCCGAAACCGCCGGCGACGACAGGCCTGCCTGCTGGCCCAGTTCCTTGAGCGAAGCGCGCGAATCCACCGCGAGGATTTGCAGGATGCACTGGTCGATGTCGTCGATCACTTCAGATTCTCCTGATAAATTGGCTTATACCTTATATAATTAAACGCTCGACGCAAAACACCTTTCTAAAAGCATGTAAAATCCCGGCGCGATGTCGGATTCTCGGCTGCTGACAGTTTCGGGAGCCTTTGATGACGGACATACACCGCGGCACCATCGAGATGACCGCCGCCATGGTGATCCTCGGAACCATCGGCTGGTTCGTCGTCATGTCCGGCCAGCCGGTCATGGACGTGGTGTTCTGGCGCTGCGTCTTCGGCGCGGCGACGCTTTTCGTCGTTTGCGCCGCGCTCGGTCTGCTGCGCGGGCTCCTGTCGTGGCGGTTGCTGGCGCTTGCTGCGCTCGGCGGCGCGGCCATCGTCATCAACTGGCTGCTGCTGTTCAGCGCCTACACCCACGCGTCGATCTCCATCGCTACCGCGGTCTACAACACGCAGCCCTTCATGCTGGTCGGTTTCGGCGCGCTGTTCTTTTCCGAGCGGGTCACTGTGACGAAGCTGACATGGCTCGCTTTGGCCTTTGCCGGCATGCTGCTCATCGTGCAGGGCAAGCCCGACGCCGGTTCGGTCGGCACGGATTATTTCGGCGGTATCTTGATGGCGCTGGGCGCGGCCTTCTTCTGGGCTGTCGCGGCGATCGTCACCAAGAAGCTCGCCGGCACGCCGCCGCATCTCATCGCGCTGATCCAGGTCTCGGTCGGCATCGTCATGCTGGCACCGTTCGCCAATCTTTCTGAGCTTCCCGGCGATCCCCGCACCTGGGCGATGCTGGCGGTGGTCGGCGTCGTGCACACCGGGCTGATGTACATCCTGATGTATGGCGCCATCCAGAAGCTGCCGACGCATCTGCAGGGGTCGCTGTCCTTCATCTACCCGGTCGTCGCCATCCTGGTCGATTTTCTGGCCTTCGGGCACCGGCTGCAGCCCGCCCAGCTGGTCGGCGCCGCCGCGATCCTTCTCGCGGCGGCCGGCATGAATCTCGGCTGGTCGCTGTGGCGTCCGAAGATGGCCTGAGGCGATTTCCACCGCCGGCTGTCCGGGGTTGGCATTTGCGATGCGATTGCCGATAGTTTCGGCCATGGCCGACACCCGCTCGCACGACCACCTCTTCCCCGGCGTTCCGCTGGCGCTCGGCTCGGCTGCCCTGTTCGGGGCCGCCCCGCCGCTGTCGAAACTGCTTCTCGATACTGTCCAGCCCTTCATGCTCGCCGGTCTGCTTTATCTCGGCGCCGGTGTCGGTCTGGCCGCCTACCGCCTGTGGCGCGGTGCGGCGGATGCGGGCGAAGCGCGGCTGCGCCGCGAGGATCTGCCGTGGCTGGCGTTGGCCATCGCCATGGGGGGCATTGCCGCGCCCGTGCTGCTGATGTTCGGCCTTACCCTCAACACAGCGTCGAGCAGCGCGCTCCTGCTCAACCTCGAAGGTCTGGCGACCATGGCGATCGCCTGGCTGGTCTATCGCGAAAACGTCGACCGGCGTCTGCTGGTCGGCGCGTTCGCCATTCTTGCCGGCGCGGTCCTGCTGTCGTGGCAGGGGCAGGGCGTTGCGTTCAATCTCGGTGCGCTGCTCGTCGCGGCGGCTTGCGTTGCCTGGGGGCTCGACAACAATTTCACGCGCAAGATTTCCGCCACGGATCCTGTCGTCATCGCCATGCTCAAAGGTCTCGTGGCCGGCGTTGTCAATGTGGGGCTTGCCCTGGTCGCCGGCGACGCGCTGCCGGCGCCCTCCATCATTGCGGCCGCCGGCGCGGTCGGCTTCTTCGGCATCGGGGTCAGTCTGGTCATGTTCATCCTGGCGCTGCGCCATCTCGGCACGGCGCGCACCGGCGCCTATTATTCGCTCGCGCCCTTCGTCGGCGCGCTGCTGGCGATTGTCATGCTCGGCGAACCGTTGACCTTGAAACTGGCGCTGGCCGGCCTGCTGATGGGCGTCGGCCTATGGCTTCATTTGTCCGAGCGGCACGACCACGAGCATGACCACGAGGCGCTGGAGCACGAACACAGCCACGTCCACGACAGCCATCATCAGCACCACCATGACGGACCGGTGACGGAACCGCATTCGCATTGGCACCGGCACGAACCGATGCGGCACAAGCACCCGCACTATCCCGACCTTCACCACCGGCACGATCACGGCGTCACGTCGGCGTGATGAGAGTGTCGCCCCCGGCTTTTCACTCCTCCTAAGCAATTGCGAAGTCGGAAAGCCGCAGCGCGGCAATGGAGAAGCTTGCTCAAATAAACATGACTAAACAACTCATATTATCTTGCCAGAACAATACCTTATCCCAAAATTTGACCGATTGATAAAAAAATAAACTGTGCTAGCCTTCCTCAAAACAAGAATGGGGAACTTCGAAAATGGCCGAAGGTCTGTTCAAGGAAGGCATCGCCGCCGCCCGGCTGTCGCCGGAAAAATACGCCGACAATTTCTCCGACCTGCATCCACCGCTCGATCATCACGAGGCGCTGGTCGAATCCGACCGCTGTTATTTCTGCTACGACGCGCCTTGCATGCAGGCCTGCCCGACCTCGATCGACATTCCGCTGTTCATCCGCCAGATTTCCACCGGCAATCCGATCGGCTCGGCCAAGACCATCTTCGACCAGAACATCCTTGGCGGCATGTGCGCCCGCGTCTGCCCGACCGAAACGCTGTGCGAGGAGGTCTGCGTGCGCGAGGTGGCCGAGGGTAAGCCGGTGCAGATAGGCCGCCTGCAGCGCTACGCCACCGACGTGGCGATGGCGCAGAACAAACAGTTCTACGAGCGGGCCAACAATACGGGTAAGAAAGTCGCTGTGGTCGGCGCCGGTCCGGCCGGTCTCGCCGCCGCGCATCGCCTCGCCCGCTACGGGCACGAGGTCACAGTGCTCGAGGCGCGGGAAAAGTCCGGCGGCCTCAACGAATACGGCATCGCCGCCTACAAGAGCACAGACAATTTCGCCCAGGCCGAGGTCGATTACGTCACCGCCATCGGCGGCATCTCGATCGTCAACGGCAAGGCGCTCGGCCGCGACTATGCGCTGTCGGATCTGACCGCGAGCTACGACGCGGTGTTTCTCGGTCTCGGCCTTACCGGGGTCAACGCGCTTCGCGCCGAGGGCGAGGAGAGTGATGGCGTGGAAAATGCCGTCGAATTCATCGCCGAGCTTCGCCAGGCGCGCGATCTTTCCGCCCTGGAGGTCGGCCGCCGCGTCGTCGTCATCGGCGGCGGCATGACGGCGATCGACGCCGCCGTGCAATCCAAGCTGCTCGGTGCCGAGGAAGTGACGATCTGCTACCGGCGCGGCAAGGAGCATATGAACGCGTCCGAGTTCGAGCAGGACCTCGCCACGTCGAAGGGCGTCACCATCCGCCACTGGATGCAGCCGAAAATGGTCGTCGCCGAAAACGGCAGGGTCGCCGGCATCGAACTCGAATACACGGCGATGGCCGGCGAAAAGCTCGCCGGCACCGGCAAGACACTGCGGCTGGAGGCCGATCAGGTGTTCAAGGCGATAGGCCAGAGTTTCGACCCCGCTTCGCTCAACGGCAGCGGCGCTTCGATCGCCATGGAGGCCGGCCGCATCAAGGTCGATGCCGAAGGCCGCACCTCGCTGCCGAAAGTCTGGGCCGGCGGCGACTGCATTTTCGGCGGCGACGACCTGACCGTCTCGGGCGTCGCGCAGGGCAGGGACGCCGCCGAAAGTATCCACCTGGCATTGATGGGGGGATGAATGCAGGAACTCACGAAAATTGAACGTGCCGCCTTGGCGATCATTGAGACGCTTGAGGATGCGCAGCGGTTGAGAACTTACATTGCAAATGCGAGACGCGAAGGCTCGGCGGCTGTCGAGCGCGCCGCCTTTGCCAGGCTTTGTCTGGTTCAGCCGGAGGCTAATCCGGGGACGGTCGAGCACGATGTTTGGCAGTCGATCTACGCACTAGAAGAAATGCTTCGAGACGAGCGTGGCAAGACAGTTCGGCTTAGCCGGACAAGGCAGAAAATCGCTCGGGATGGCGAGGCGAAGACAGTCTCGGATCTCACAATGAAACCTGACCCATCCGCCGGTTTCTTCGATCTTGTCGAACGGGGTTACCCCGAACTCACCTTTGAGGCGGTTGTGATTCGCCATCCAAAGACGTTCGATCAAGTGGTGCAGGTAGCCGCTCGGGACCGGCTGTCCAAGGCTAACGTTCATCCAGACGATTTCTTGCATTCAGCTGAAGGAACTCAACATGGCTGATATCCGCAACAACTTCGTCGGCATCAAGTCGCCCAACCCGTTCTGGCTGGCCTCGGCGCCGCCGACCGACAAGGCCTACAATGTCATCCGCGCCTTCAAGGCCGGCTGGGGGGGCGTCGTCTGGAAAACGCTCGGCGAGGAAGGCCCGCCCGTGGTCAACGTCAACGGGCCGCGCTACGGCGCCATCTGGGGTGCCGACCGGCGCCTGCTCGGCCTCAACAACATCGAGCTGATCACCGACCGCGACCTGTTCGTGAATTTGCGCGAGATCAAGCAGGTCAAGAAGGACTGGCCCGACCGCGCCGTCGTCGTATCGCTGATGGTGCCTTGCGAGGAGCATTCCTGGAAGGCGATCCTGCCGCTGGTCGAGGAGACGGAAGCGGACGGCATCGAGCTGAATTTCGGCTGCCCGCACGGCATGTCGGAGCGCGGCATGGGTTCGGCGGTCGGCCAGGTGCCGGAATACATCGAGATGGTGGCGCGCTGGTGCAAGCAGTACACGCGCATGCCGGTGATCGTGAAGCTGACGCCCAACATCACCGACATCCGTTATCCCGCTCGCGCGGCGATGCGCGGCGGTGCAGATGCCGTTTCGCTTATCAACACGATCACCTCGATCACTTCGGTCAACCTCGATTCCTTCTCGCCGGAGCCTTCGATCGACGGCAAGGGATCGCATGGCGGCTATTGCGGCCCAGCGGTCAAGCCGATCGCGCTCAACATGGTGGCGCAGATCGCCCGCGACCGCGAAACCCATGGCCTGCCGATCTCGGGTATTGGCGGCGTCACCACCTGGCGCGATGCCGCCGAGTTCTTGGCGCTGGGGGCGGGCAATGTGCAGGTCTGCACGGCTGCCATGACCTACGGCTTCAAGATCGTCCAGGAGATGATCGAGGGCCTGAAGAACTGGATGGACGAAAAGGGCCACGCGAACCTCGACAGCATCATCGGCCGCGCCACGCCCAACGTCACCGAGTGGCAGCACCTCAACCTCAACTATGTCGCCAAGGCGCATATCGATCAGGATGCCTGCATCAAATGCGGCCGCTGCCACATCGCCTGCGAGGACACCTCGCACCAGGCGATCACCTCGATGGTCGACGGCAAGCGCCACTTCGAGGTGATCGAGGAGGAGTGCGTCGGCTGCAATCTCTGCGTCAACGTCTGCCCGGTCGAGAACTGCATCACCATGGACCCGCTGGCGCCCGGCGAACTCGACCGGCGCACCGGCAAGACGGTATCGCCGATCTACGCCAACTGGACCGAGCATCCGAACAACCCGATGGCCAAGGTGGCCGCGGAATAGCGTGATCTTCGCTCCCCCTTGAGGGGATCGTGCCGACCCCGGATTTGATCCGGGGGAGGCGGGTGGGGTCGTCTCGGCGGCGCTTAAACGTCCTTGGTGTCGTAGAAGATCAGTTCGACGCCGCCGTCGGCGAAGTTGCCGAGATCGGCAGCGGTAGCCTGTCCCTCCGGCGAACCGAGCCCGGCCTTGATGTCGTCGAGGCTGTCGAAATGCAGCGCCGCCACCAGATGAAAATTCGACGGACCCTCGGGACCGAGCGCGGTGCCGCTGCTCACGTCATATTTGCGCAAGCCAGGGATCTTCTTGGCAAGCGGCACGTGCGTGGCGAAATAATAACGGTCGAATGCCGCCGGATCCTTGGGCGTCCGGTACAATGCGAGAAGTCTAGCCATCGCTCTCTCCCTGGCTGATGCGGCATAGCCGCTCATTTCCGATGCCCGCCAGGCAGAATGGAGTATCGCGCCGCCCATGGGTAGCCGGACCAAAGTCCCTGTTCGAGCCTGACCGGATCACCGTCCGCTGTGGTTTGAGGACAATTTTTGTCCACTGGCTTAACAAGCGTGTTTTAATTCCTCGCTAGGGTGAAGGGCAGCATGGGTGGCAAATGTCCATCGAGCAGATCTGGAATTCCTTCTTTTATCAGGTGAGGCTGCTGTTCATCGACGCGGCGTCGCCGTTCATTTTCCTGTTGCGGCAAGTCGACCTGGAACTGAACGCAGCCCAGGTGTGGATGCTTTTCTTCACCTTGCTGTTCGTGGGATACGCGGCGCAATTTCTCTACACGGATTTCGTTCTGGCGCGCCGCGGACGCCGGACGACGGGGACGGTCGTCGGGATTGCACCGGGCAATGAGTCATCGGATCGCCCGAAGATCGAATTCCGTGACCAGTCCGGCCGCGTTGTGGTGTTCACGTCCCACCTTGGCGTCAACGCCGTGACCGGGACGATTGGCGCGCCGGTCGACATCGTCTTCGATCCCCAACGCCCGAAGCGAGCGCGCGAGGTCGGACGATCCGGTGCCAAGGCATATCACCTGATCATCGTGGCCGTTTTTATCGCAATGCTGGCTTTCGCCACGGTGATGGCCAAGGATGCCGTCTATTGAGGTCTGAGCCCGTTTAGGAAAAGCTCTTCCAGGAATCGCGCCGCGTCCTCGAAGCGGCCGTCCGCGCCACGGTCCGGTCCAAGTACGGCGCGTACCTGGACGTCGAAATCTGCATAATGCTGTGTCGTTGCCCAGATCGAGAAGATCAGGTGATAGGGATCGGTCCTGGCGATCTTTCCGTTGCGCATCCAGCCCTTCATGACCTCGGCCTTGTCATCGACAAGGGTTTTCAGTTCGCCTTCCAGCAGCGGCATGATGCGCGGCGCGCCTTGCAGAATCTCGTTGGCGAAGAGCCGGCTCTCGCGCGGAAAATCGCGTGCCATTTCGAGCTTGCGGCGAATGTAGCTCCTGAGTTCCGTCATCGGGTCGCCGACATCGTCGAGTTCGCGCAGCGGCGCCAGCCAGGTGTCGAGCAGGCGCTGCATCAGCGTCTCGTGGATGTCTTCCTTGCGGCGGAAATAATAGAGCAGGTTGGGCTTCGACATGCCCGCCGCTTCGGCGATCTGGTCGATGGTCGAGCCGCGGAAACCTTGCGCGGAAAACACTTCGAGGGCAGCCTCGAGGATGACCTCCCGCTTCTCCTGCTGGATGCGGGTTCGGCGCGGCGCGGCGGCTTCCATGGTCATGCGGCCTGGCCTCGGCGGATATCGTCAAACCGCATCTGGACCAATCTGCTGGACCAGTTTTTCCCGACCTGTGGAGCGCGCTTCCGGAGACCCATTTCCCCTACTATTCCCTTGACCGCCCATCTGGCGGTGTTAACGTTTGTCCAACCGGTCAAAAATTTGCGTAGCACGATTGTGCTCCAAAGACCAAGCGTTGGCCGTGGTGAAACAGCGACACAGGGGAAAGCTTGGTCATGTCCAACAGATTGAAAGTAACGCCGAACGATCTCAGCGCGTTCTGGATGCCGTTCACGGCAAACCGCCAGTTCAAGCAGGCGCCGCGCATGTTCGTCTCCGCCAAGGACATGCACTACACGACGAGCGACGGCCGCAAGGTCCTCGACGGTACGTCGGGCCTGTGGTGCGTCAATGCCGGCCATTGCCGGCCCAAGATCACTGAGGCGATCCAGCAGCAGGCGGCCGAACTCGACTACGCGCCGGCCTTCCAGATGGGCCACCCCATCGTCTTCGAATTCGCCAACCGGTTGGTCGATATCGCGCCGAAAGGCATGGACCATGTGTTCTTCACCAATTCCGGATCGGAGTCGGTCGACACGGCGCTGAAGATCGCGCTCGCCTATCAGCGCGCCAAGGGCGAAGGCTCGCGGTTCCGGCTGATCGGCCGCGAGCGCGGCTATCACGGCGTCAACTTCGGCGGCATCTCGGTCGGCGGTATCGTCACCAATCGCAAGATGTTCGGCACGCTGCTAACCGGCGTCGACCACATGCCGCACACGCACCTGCCGGCAAAGAACGCTTTCTCGCGCGGCGAGCCCGAGCATGGCGGCGATCTTGCCAATGAACTCGAGCGCATCGTCACGCTGCACGACGCCTCGACGATCGCCGCCGTCATTGTCGAACCGGTTGCCGGCTCCACCGGCGTTCTCATCCCGCCGAAGGGCTATCTGCAGAAGCTGCGCGACATCTGCACCAAGCACGGCATCCTGTTGATTTTCGACGAGGTCATCACCGGCTTCGGCCGCCTCGGCACGCCGTTCGCCGCCGATTATTTCGGCATCGTTCCCGACATCATGGTCACCGCCAAGGGCGTCACCAACGGCGTCATCCCGATGGGTGCGGTGTTCGTGAAGAAGGAAATCCACGATGCCTTCATGAACGGCCCGGAACACGTCATCGAGTTCATGCACGGCTACACCTATTCCGGCAATCCGATTGCCTGTGCCGCGGGCCTCGGCACGCTCGACACCTACAAGGAAGAGGGGCTTCTGACGCGAGGCGAGGAGCTTGCGCCGTATTGGGAGGACGCGCTCCACTCTCTGAAGGGCGAACCGCATGTGATCGACATCCGCAACATCGGCCTTGTCGGCGCCATCGAACTCGAGCCGATCGCCGGCCAGCCGACTAAGCGCGCCTTCTCGGCCTTCGTGAAGGCCTTCGAGCGCGGTGCGCTGATCCGCACTACCGGCGACATCATCGCGCTGTCGCCGCCGCTGATCATCTCGAAGGGCCAGATCAACGAACTGATCGATCATGTGCGCGAGGTGCTGAGGATGGTGGATTGACGTTCCAGGCTCGGCAGCAGGCGACGAGCGAGGTGCTCGTCGATGACGACAAGGTCCGTGTGACGCGCTGGGATTTCGATCCCGGCGCGGAAACGCGTTGGCACCGGCACGGAATGGATTATGTCGTGACGACGATCACGCCATGTGCCTTCCTGCTGGAGGAACCCGGTGGCGGAACGCGGCGTGTCGATATGGCGGCCGGCATTGCCTACCGGCGTGATGAAGGCGTCGAACACAATGTGGTCAACGCCGGCGACAAGCCGATGAGTTTCGTCGAAGTCGAATTGAAAGCGTGAGGTCCTGAACGATGGCCGCTCCCGGCGAAAATCTGCGAATCAATTCAGACCGTTTGTGGGATTCGCTGATGGAGATGGCGAAGATCGGTCCCGGCATCGCCGGCGGCAACAACCGCCAGACTCTCACCGACGAGGACGGCGAGGGGCGGCACCTGTTCAAGCGCTGGTGCGAGGCGGCGGAGCTGGAAATGGGCCTCGACCAGATGGGCACCATGTTCGCCCGCCGCGAAGGCACTGATCCGGACGCACTGCCCGTCTATGTCGGCTCGCATCTCGACACCCAGCCGACCGGCGGCAAGTATGACGGCGTGCTCGGCGTGCTGGGCGGGCTGGAGGTCATCCGCTCGCTCAACGATCTCGGCATCAAGACCAAGCACCCGATCGTCGTCACCAACTGGACCAACGAGGAGGGTACCCGCTACGCGCCGGCGATGCTGGCGTCGGGCGTCTTCGCCGGCATCCACAAACAGGACTGGGCCTACGACCGGGTCGATGCCAAAGGCAAGAAATTCGGCGACGAGTTGGAGCGCATCGGCTGGAAGGGCGACGAACAGGTCGGCGCCCGCAAAATGAAGGCCTTCTTCGAACTGCATATCGAGCAGGGGCCGATTCTCGAGGACGAAGGCATCGACATTGGGGTCGTCACCCACGGCCAGGGCCTGAAATGGCTGCAGGTGACGCTGACCGGCAAGGAGAGCCACACCGGCTCGACGCCCATGCCGAAGCGGCGCAATGCCGGGCTCGGCATGGCGCGGGTGACCGAGCTGGTGCACGAGATCGCCATGGACTACCAGCCGGAAGCCGTCGGCGCGATCGGCCACATGGAAGTCTATCCGAACTCCCGCAACATCATCGCCGGCCGCACGCTGTTCACCATCGATATTCGCTCGCCCAACAAGGAAGTGCTCGACGAGATGGACGAGCGCATCCGCTCGGGGATCGAACTGATCTGCGAGGCGCTCGACATCAGGTTCGAGATCGAGCAGGTCGGCCATTTCGACCCCGTCACCTTCGACAAGGATTGCGTCAAGGCCGTGCGCGATGCCGCAAAGCGCCTCGGCTATTCACATCGGGATATCGTCTCGGGCGCCGGCCACGACGCCTGCTGGATCAACCGCGTCGCGCCAACCGCGATGATATTTTGCCCGTGCGTCGACGGCCTGTCGCACAACGAGGCGGAGGAAATCTCCAAGGAATGGGCCTCGGCGGGATGCGACGTGCTGTTCCATGCCGTGGTGGAGACGGCGGGGATCGTTGAGTGAATTGAATCGGCTACCGAACGCAGCTCACAAGAAGCGCGAACGAAAAGGGGAATTTGACAATGACCAGAGTCATCAAGAACGGCACCGTCGTCACCGCCGACCGCACCTGGAAGGCCGACGTGCTGTTCCAGCACGGCAAGATCGTCGCCATCGGTTCCGACCTGCATGCCGATCACGAGTTCGACGCTACCGGCTGCTATGTGATGCCGGGCGGCATTGACCCGCACACCCATCTCGAAATGCCTTTCATGGGCACGTATTCCGCCGATGATTTTGAATCCGGCACGCGGGCGGGGCTTTCCGGCGGCACCACGATGGTGGTCGATTTCTGCCTGCCGTCGCCGCAGCAATCGCTGCTCGAAGCGCTGCAGATGTGGGACAACAAGACCTCGAAGGCCTGCTCCGATTATTCCTTCCACATGGCGATCACCTGGTGGGGCGAGCAGGTGTTCAACGAGATGGCCGAGGTCGTCGACCGGGGCATCACCTCGTTCAAGCACTTCATGGCCTACAAGGGCGCGCTGATGGTCGACGACGACGAGATGTATTCGTCGTTCCAGCGCTGCGCCGAGCTTGGCGCGCTGCCGCTGGTGCATGCCGAGAACGGCGATGTGGTGGCACAGCTCAGCCAGAAACTTCTTGCCGCCGGCAACAACGGGCCGGAGGCGCACGCCTATTCGCGTCCGCCGGAGGTGGAAGGCGAGGCGACCAACCGCGCCATCATGATCGCCGACATGGCGGGCGCGCCGCTTTATGTCGTCCACACCTCCTGCGAGCAGGCGCATGAGGCGATCCGCCGTGCCCGCCAGAAGGGCATGCGCGTCTATGGCGAGCCGCTGATCCAGCATCTGGTGCTCGACGAAACCGAATATTTCAACAAGGACTGGGACCATGCGGCGCGTCGCGTGATGAGCCCGCCCTTCCGCAACAAGCTTCACCAGGATTCGCTGTGGGCCGGCCTGCAGGCCGGTTCGCTGCAGGTGGTGGCGACCGATCACTGCGCCTTCACCACCAAGCAGAAGCGCAACGGCGTCGGCGATTTCACCAAAATCCCCAATGGTACCGGCGGCCTCGAAGACCGCATGCCGGTGCTCTGGACCAAGGGCGTCAACACGGGCCGGCTGACGATGAACGAGTTCGTCGCCGTGACCTCGACCAACATCGCCAAGATCCTCAACATGTATCCGAAGAAGGGCGCCATCGTCGAAGGGGCCGACGCCGACATCGTCGTCTGGGACCCAAGCAAGAAAAAGACTATCTCGGCCGGCAAGCAGCAGTCGGTGATCGACTACAACGTCTTCGAGGGCGTCGAGGTGACCGGCCTGCCGCGCTTCGTCTTCACCCGCGGCGAGGTGGCGGTGAACGACGGCAAGGTGGACGTGAAGCCCGGCCACGGCGAGTTCGTGGCGCGCGAGCCGAACGCCGCGGTCAACCGGGCGCTGTCGACCTGGAAGCAAATCACCGCGCCGCGCAAGGTAGAGCGCAGCGGCATTCCGGCGACCGGCGTTTGACGGTGCGGCCATGCGGTTAGCTTTCGCGGCGGTGGCATTGTTGACGGCTGGCGCGGCGGCGGCTGCAACGCTCGATCTGCCGGGTGTCTATGGCTCGCCGGAAGGCTGCAAATACCTGAAGGACCAGACACTGTGGGAAGAAGCCGTGACCGTGCTCACCTCCACCCAGTACAAGGACTTCGTCACCGAGTGCGAATATGTCCAGGTGCTGCCCGCGAGCGACGGAAGCCGCATCGTCACCATGCTCTGCCAGCAGGAGCTGGACGTGCAGACCGTCGAGATCGTGCGGGTGGTCAAGACGCCAAACGGCGACGCCTACCGCTTGTTCAACGCCGAGGGCGGGCGACTGGCCGAACTATCGGCTTGCCCGACCTGAGAATGAGCAGGGCCGCCAGCATCCGCGACAGTCGCGATTTCTATTACCCGTCAGCGCGGGACGAGGCCGTCCAGTTCCGGCAGCAACACCACGCTCTCCTGCTCATTCGCGTCGGTGCGGGCGATCACGGCGGTGCAGGGCGCGTCGGACACATTGGCCGGCAGATGCGGCACGCCGGCCGGGATGTAGAACATGTCGCCGGCCCTGGTGACCGCCATGTGCTCCAACCGGTCGCCATACCAGGTCACCGCCTCGCCGGAGATGACGTAGAGCGCGGTCTCGTGGCTCTCGTGAAGGTGGGCCTTGGCGCGCGCGCCGGGCGGGATGGTAACGACATGCATGCAGATGCCGCACGACCCCACGCTTTGCGCCGAGACACCCTCGAAGTAGGACAGGCCTTGCTTGCCGTGGTAACTGCCGGAAGGGCGAACGAGACTGCAGGTCCGCCTGTCTGTTTTGTTCATTGCAGTACACTCGTTGAGCTTGCCGCCGCGCGGCGGGCGAGGGAGCCGGAGGCAATCGCATGAAATGCAGGACCATCGTCGCGGCATCCATCGCGATGCTTTTCAGCGCCACCATCGCTTCGGCAAATGTCGTCGACCTCACCGGCATGTACGGCAACAAAGCCGGCTGCAACTACCTCTACAACGCCGATCGGGACGATGACAGCCTAATCGCGCTGACCTCTCAAGCCTACGAGCGCTTCGCTACCGGCTGCGAGTTCGTGCAGGCGTCGAAGGCGATGGACGGCAGCCAGGTGGCGACAATGCTGTGCAGCCACGAAGGCGAGACGTTCCGCTCGATCGAATTCATGCTTATCATGAAGGCAGGCGAGAGGGACGCCTACGAGTTGTACAGCGAGAGCGGCGAGCAGATCGCCGTCGTCGATCGATGCGAATGAACGGGTAGCGTATGGCGGGGCCGGCAAAGTCAAACTCGGTCGTCGAGGCGAAGGGTCTCGGGCTGACCTTTGAGACCAATGACGGCCCCGTCGAAGCGCTGTCGAATGTCGACCTCACCATCGGCAAGGGCGAGTTCGTCTCTTTCATCGGGCCTTCGGGTTGCGGCAAGACGACGTTCCTGCGGGTGATCGCCGATCTCGAAAAAGCCACCGCGGGGTCGATTTCCGTCAACGGCATGACGCCGGAACAGGCGCGCATGAAACGCGCCTATGGTTATGTCTTCCAGGCGGCGGCGCTTTATCCGTGGCGTACCATCGAGCGCAATGTTGGACTGCCGCTGGAAATCATCGGCATGCCGAAAGCCGAACAGGCGGAGCGCATCCGGCGCACGCTCGACCTGGTCAACCTGACCGGCTTCGAGAAGAAATATCCGTGGCAGCTTTCCGGCGGCATGCAGCAGCGCGCGTCGATCGCCCGCGCGCTCGCCTTTGACGCCGATCTTCTCCTGATGGACGAGCCGTTCGGGGCACTCGACGAGATCGTGCGCGATCATCTCAACGAGCAGCTTCTTGAACTCTGGGAGCGCACCAACAAGACGATCTGCTTCGTCACCCACTCGATTCCCGAGGCCGTCTACCTCTCGACGCGCATCGTCGTGATGTCGCCGCGACCCGGCCGCGTCACCGACGTCATCGAATCGACGCTGCCGAAAAAGCGCCCGCTGGATATCCGCGAGTCGCCGGAGTTTTTGGCCATCGCAGCGCGGGTGCGCGAGGGGCTGAGAGCGGGGCACAGTTATGATGATTGACGTCAAGAAAGTCCCCCTCCCCCTTGTGGGGAGGGGTTAGGGGTGGGGGTACTCATCGTGCCAACCGGCATCAAGCCAAGCGCCATTCCTCGTGCTCGAGGTTTGCGCCAGAACATGACCGATGGTGAACGGAAACTTTGGTCGGAGTTGAGGCAATTCCGGCGCTGGTATGGAATTCATGTGCGAAAGCAGGTTCCGATTGGCCCCGATGTCGTAGACTTTGCGATCCACGAACATCGACTCGTGATTGAGGTTGATGGTGAGCTTTAGCCCGGAAGGTCTTGCCAGAGAAGTCAAGCGAGATGTGTGGCTTGGATCACAGGGTTATAAAGTTCTTCGTCTCAACACGGGCGAATTAGCGGATTCTTTCGAAGGATGCATCGTGGCGATACTGCACGAACTCGGACTGATGGAGGAAAAAGTTACCCCCACCCCTAACCCCTCCCCACAAGGGGGAGGGGGATTCCGGTCCGCCTCATGACAGATCCGCTCCGCGCCAAATTCCTTCCCGTCACCACTATCCTGCTCGGCATCGTGGTGGGCTGGTACGTCCTTGCCGTATTCATGAACGCGCCGTTCCAACGCGATCTGGACCGGCGCGCGGGTGAACCGCCCCGCATCGTCGTCGACTTCGTGGAAAAGACGCTGTCGCAGCCGAAGCCGATCGTGCCGGCACCGCACCAGGTGGCACAGAACTTTTTCGAGAACACGTTCTTAAGGAAAATCACCAGCAATCGCAGCCTGGTCTACCATGCCGGGGTGACGCTCGCCTCGACCATGCTCGGCTTCGCGTTCGGCACGGCGCTCGGCATCCTGATCGCCGTCGGCATCGTGCATGTGCTGGCGCTCGACCGCAGCCTGATGCCGTGGATCATCGCCTCGCAGACTATTCCGATCTTGGCGATCGCACCGATGATCATCGTGGTGCTGGCGGCGATCGGCATCACCGGGCTTCTGCCGAAGGCGCTGATCTCGACCTACCTGTCGTTCTTCCCGGTGGCGGTCGGCATGGTGAAGGGGCTGCGGTCGCCCGAAATCATGCATCTTGACCTGATGCACACCTACAATGCCAGCCCGTCGCAGACCTTCTGGAAGCTGCGCGTGCCGGCTTCGGTGCCGTTCCTGTTCGCCTCGATGAAGGTGGCGGTCGCAGCCAGCCTGGTCGGCGCCATCGTCGGTGAACTGCCGACCGGCGCGGTGGCCGGCATCGGCGCCAAGCTGCTCAACGCCTCCTATTTCTCCAACACCATCGACATGTGGGCCGCACTTGTCGCAGGCTCGGTCGTCGCGCTGCTTCTGGTCGGGCTGGTGGGCTTTGCCGGGCGCATTGTGGATCGCGCCATGGGAGCGCGGCCGGCATGAACACCGCCTTCTACCTCTCCTGGCAATGCCTTGTCGCCGGCCTGCTGGCGATCGCCTCGCTGTTTTTTTTGCCCATAGCGGCGGTTGAGCCGGCCTACTCGGCCCCCGCCACGTCCATGCTTGTCACGGCGCTGATTGTCGGGTTGATCCTGATCGGCTGTGTCGTGGATGCGAAGTTCAGCAGCGCTGCGGTCAAGGCCACCGCGCTGTTCCTCGGCGCGCACATTGCCGTGTTCCTGCTGTTTGCCGAAATCGCCTCGGCCAACGGCATCGCCCGCACGCCATTCTATCTGCTGCTCGCCGCCTGCTGGTTGCTGGCCTGGCGTTGCGTGACGGTTCTTTCATCGATGCATCCGGCCAACCGGACTGCCAACGCTCTCCTCAGGCTTTTGATCCCGGCGATCTTCGGCGCCTGGATTCTGATCATCTGGGAGGCGGTGACGCGCGGCGCGGGCATCCCATTTATCCTCTTGCCGCCGCCGAGCGCCATCGGCGCGCGCATCGCAAATTCGCTGCCGGTTCTCGCGGCAGACGTCAACCAGACGATCTTCAAGGCGGTGATCGCCGGCTATGTCATCGGCTGCGGTGCCGGCTTCGTCACCGCCATCCTCGCCGATCGCGTTTCCTTCCTGCGCAAGGGCCTGCTGCCGATCGGCAACATGGTGTCGGCGCTGCCGATCATCGGCGTCGCGCCCATCATGGTGATGTGGTTCGGCTTCGACTGGCAGTCCAAGGCGGCGGTGGTCGTCATCATGACTTTCTTCCCGATGCTGGTGAACACCGTCGCCGGGCTCGCCGCCTCCGGCCACATGGAGCGCGATCTGATGCGCACCTATGCGTCCAATTACTGGCAGACGCTGGTGAAGCTCCGGCTGCCTGCTGCTGCTCCCTTCATCTTCAATGCGCTGAAGATCAACTCGACGCTGGCGCTGATCGGCGCCATCGTCGCAGAGTTCTTCGGCACTCCGGTTGTCGGCATGGGATTCCGCATCTCGACGGAGGTGGGGCGGATGAACATCGACATGGTCTGGGCCGAAATCGCGGTTGCGGCGCTCGCGGGTTCGGTCTTCTATGGCGTGATCGCTCTTGTCGAAAGAGCGGCCACGTTTTGGCATCCGTCCGTCCGTGGTGGGCGGGCGTAATCTCCAGAGGTAGGGCAATGAAAAAAACAATGACGGTACTTTTGGCGGGGGCATTTTCGCTCGCCGCCTTCCAGGCGCTGGCAGCCGACAAGGTGACGCTGCAGCTCAAATGGGTGACGCAGGCCCAGTTCGGCGGCTACTACGTCGCCAAGGACAAGGGCTTCTATGAAGAGGAAGGGCTCGACGTCGAGATCAAGCCGGGCGGCCCGGACATCGCGCCCGAGCAGGTGATCGCCGGCGGCGGCGCCGACGTGATCGTCGACTGGATGGGCGGCGCGCTCGCGGCCCGCGACAAGGGCGTCAACCTCGTCAACATCGCGCAGCCGTTCAAGAAGGCCGGCATGGAGCTCGTCTGTCCGAAAGACGGGCCGGTGAAGACCGAAGCCGACTTCAAGGGCAAGACACTCGGCGTCTGGTTCTTCGGCAACGAATATCCGTTCTATGCCTGGATGAACAAGCTCGGCCTGCCGACAGAGGGCGGGCCCGACGGCGTCACCGTGCTCAAGCAGAGCTTCGACGTGCAGCCGCTGATCCAGAAGCAGGCCGATTGCATCTCGGTCATGACCTACAACGAATACTGGCAGCTGATCGACGCCGGCTACAAGCCGGAAGACCTGGTCGTTTTCAACTACACCGCCATGGGCGTCGACCTCCTCGAGGACGGCCTCTACGCGATGGAAGACAAGCTCAAGGATCCGGCCTTCGAGGAGAAGATGGTGAAGTTCGTCCGCGCTTCGATGAAGGGCTGGAAATACGCCACCGAAAATCCGGACGAGGCTGCCGAGATCGTCATGGACAATGGCGGTCAGGACGAAAACCACCAGAAGCGCATGATGGGCGAGGTTGCCAAGCTGATCGACAACGCCGACGGCAAGCTGATCGAAGCGGCCTACAAACGCACCGCCGACGCGCTGCTGGCGCAGAAGATCATCACCAAGGAGCCGTCCGGCGCCTGGACGTCAGCGATCACCGACAAGGCGATCAAATAGCGGATTTGCAATCGGAACTGGAAAGGGGCGGGCGACCGCCCCTTTTTCGTTGCTGCATCGGCAGATCTACATCGCGTTCATCGTTAAAAGCTCGTAGCCGGCCACCTGCTCGCCATCCTGGTTGTAGACACCGACATCCCAGCGCACCTCACCGTACTCGTCGTTGCGGCGGGTTTTCTGCTTGGCCGTCAGCCGAACCTTCAGGCTGTCGCCCGGCGATACCGGCTTCATGAAGCGCAGGTTGTCGAGACCGTAATTGGCAAGCACCGGACCCGGCGCCGGGTCGACGAACAGCCCCGCCGCGAACGACAGGATCAGATAGCCGTGCGCGACGCGGCCGGGGAAGAACGGGTTCGCCTTCGCCGCTTCCTCGTCCATGTGGGCGTAAAAAGTGTCACCAGTGAATTCGGCGAAATGCTCGATGTCTTCCAGCGTGACCGTGCGCGATGCGGTGTTGATCGTGTGGCCGATGTCGAGTTCGGAAAAGCGCATGCGGAACGGGTGCTGCGGCTTCTCGACCGTCTCAGAGCCCGGCACATAAGAGCGTGTGATGCCGGCCAGCAGATTAGGGCTCGCCTGCACCGCCGTGCGCTGCATGTAGTGCAGCACGCCGCGGATGCCGCCCATTTCCTCGCCGCCGCCGGCGCGGCCGGGACCGCCGTGGATCATATGCGGCAGCGGCGAGCCGTGCCCGGTCGCCTCCTTGCCGGTGTCGCGGTTGGCGAAATAAAGCCGTCCATGCCAGGCGCCCGATGCCAGCACTGCCTGCCTCGCCACCGCCGGATCGTTGGTGAAGATCGAGGCCACCAGCGAGCCCTTGCCGCGGTTGGCAAGCGCCAGGGCATGGTCGAGATCGCGGTACCCCATCACTGTCGACACGGGGCCGAAGGCCTCGACGGCATGGATGCTTTCGGCGCCGTCGGGATCGACGCACTCAAACAGCATCGGCGGCAGGAAGGCGCCGCCTTCGCTATCGGCGCCGTCCGCCTTGAAATTCCCGGGATCGCCGAACACGCGCCTGGTTTCCCGGCCGATGATGGCCGCCTTTTCCAGCACATCCGCACGCTGCGCCAGGCTGGCCAGCGCGCCCATACGGGTCGCTTCGTTGCGCGGGTCGCCGACCACCGTCTTCGCCAGCCGGTCGGCGACTGCCTCGATTACCGCCTCACGGTGCGCGCCGGGCACGATGATGCGGCGGATGGCGGTGCATTTCTGCCCGGCCTTGGCCGTCATCTCGCGGTGCACCTCCTTGACGAAGATGTCGAATTCGGGCGTGCCGGGCGCGGCGTCGGGACCAAGCACCGAAGCGTTGAGCGAATCCTGCTCGGCAATGAAACGGACGGAATTTTCGACCAGCCGGCGGTTCGAGCGCAGCATCTGCGCCGTCGCCGCGGAGCCGGTGAAGGACACCACGTCCTGCGCCGTCAGCCGGTCGAGCAAGTCGCCGGTCGGGCCTGCGATGAACTGCACAGCACCCTCCGGCAGGATGCCGGACTGTGCGATCATGCGGAAGCAGGCTTCCGCCAGCCAGGCGGTCGCGGACGCCGGCTTGACGATCGCCGGCACGCCGGCAAGCAGCGTCGGCGCCAGTTTTTCCAGCATGCCCCAGACCGGAAAATTGAAGGCGTTGACGTGGACCGCGACGCCTTGCAGCGGAGTGGCGATATGCTGGCCGAGGAAGTTGCCGCCCTTGGAAAGCTGTTCCAGCGCACCTTCGACGAACAGCACGTCGTCGGGCAGTTCGCGGCGGCCCTTGGAGGAGTAGGCGAACAGCGTGCCGATGCCGCCGTCGATGTCGATCATCGAATCGGCCTTGGTGGCGCCGGTGTCGTAGGAGAGCTCGTAGAGCGCGTCGCGCCGTTCGTTGAGATATTGCGCCAGCGCCTTCAGCATGGCGGCGCGCTCGTGGAAGGTGTGGCGGCGCAGGATCTTGCCGCCGACATCACGGGCGTGCTGCGTCATCGCGCCGAAGTCAGGGCCGGACGAGCCGATCTCGGCGATGACCTTGCCGGTGACGGCACTCTTCAGTTCGCTGATCTTGCCCGATGGCGGCAACCATTTGCCGGCGGCGTAGCTCTGCAGGAAGATGCGGCTCATTTCGAAGACTCCAATCCGTTCATGGTCGCCGGCAATGACGCGAAACCGCGAAAACGCACGCGCCCGGTGCGCTTCGGCGTGCCAGCCAGCGTGAAGTCGGGAAACCGTTTCAGGAACCGCGCCACCGCGATACGCCCCTCCATCCGCGCCAGCGAAAAGCCGACGCAAAGATGCGGCCCGCCGGCGAAGGCGAGATGCTTGTTGGGCTTGCGCGCAATGTCGAGGCGGTCGGGCTCGTTGAAATGGCGCGGGTCGCGGTTGGCGGCGCCAATGCACAAATGAATGCGCGTGCCGGCGGGAATCGTCTCGCCGTGGAAATCGGCCGGCTCGGCCGTCATCCGGTTGCCGAGCTGGTTGGGACTCTGGAAGCGCAGGAACTCGTCGACGGCTGTATCGATCAATTCAGGGTTCTCCAGGAGCCGCCGCTTTTCCTTCGGCCACTGCGCCAGTTCGAACAGCGCATTGCCGATCAAATTGGTCGTCGTCTCGTGGCCGGCATTGAGGATGAAGATACAGTTCTGCAGCAGTTCGGTTTCGGTCAGCAACTCGCCGTCATTGCCGTTGATCAACCGGGTCAAAACGTCGGTTTGCGGGTCGCCCGGCTTCTTGCGGCGCTTTTCGGCGAGTTCGCCGAGATAGGTCTTGAAGGCGATGACGGCGCGGTTGCCGCGCTCCTGCTGCTCCGGCGACAGCACCGGCTCCAGCGCGCCGAGAATCGCCAGCGACCAGTCGCGCAGCGGGCCGCGTTCCTCGTGCGGCATGTCGAACAGATTGCCGATCACCTCGACCGGAATCGCCGAGGCGAAGTCCTCGATCAGGTCGACATTTTGCTTCTCGGCGAGCCGGTCGAGCAGGCGGTCGACAAGCCGGACCAGTCCCGGCTCCATCGCGGCCAGCGCACGCGGCGTCATCGCGCCGACCATTATTTTCCTGACCCGCGTGTGCAGCGGCGGATCGTTGAAGACGAGGCTGGTCGTGTGATGCTCGTAGAGCGGCGCGTTTTTGCCGAACTTCGGCAGGAACTCGACCTTCTTGTCCGACGAGAACGTTTTCGTGTCGCGGTAGACGCGGTCGAGATCGGCCCAGCGCGACAGCATCACCGAGCCGTCGGCAAAGCGCTTCAGCGGTGCGTGTTCGAGCAGCGCTCGGTAGACCGGAAACGGGTCGTCCGCGAAATCCCGGGGCAGGGCGGTGATCTCGAAATCCCGCGCCAGCTGTTCGGACGCGTCCATCAGGCTTTCGGCCGGTTGTCGACGATGCGCTGTGCCTTGCCCTGGCTGCGCGCCACCTTTTCCGGTTCGGTCACGTCGACGATCACGGTTACGCCGACGACTTCCTTGATGCGCTCCTGCAAGACGCCGGCCGAGCCCGCGCGCACGCTCTCCGAATCTTGCCCTGGAGCGGCCTCCACATGCACCGTCATGCAGTCCAGCCTGCCGTCACGCCACAGCTCGATCTGGAAATGCGGTGCCAGGCTCTTCACCTTCAGGATCTGTTCCTCGATCTGCGTCGGGAACACGTTGACGCCGCGCAGGATCATCATGTCGTCGGAGCGGCCGGTGATCTTCTCCATGCGCCGCATCGAGCGCGCTGTGCCCGGCAGCAAGCGCGTCAGGTCGCGGGTGCGGTAGCGAATAATCGGAAACGCCTCCTTGGAAAGCGAGGTGAACACCAGTTCGCCCATCTCGCCGTCGGCCACCGGCTCGCCGGTCTCCGGGTCGATGATCTCCGGGTAGAAATGATCTTCCCAGATGTGCAGTCCGTCCTTGGTCTCGACGCACTCGTTGGCGACACCCGGCCCCATCACTTCCGACAGGCCGTAGATATCGACCGCGTGCATATCGAAAGCCTGCTCGATCTCTGCACGCATGGCGTTGGTCCACGGCTCGGCGCCGAAAATGCCGACCTGCAGCGGGCTTTCGCGTGGATCGAGCCCTTGCGCGCGGTACTCGTCGAGGATCGAGAGCATGTAGGACGGCGTCACCATGATCGTGGTCGCCTGAAAATCCTCGATCAGGGTGACCTGCCTTGTGGTCATGCCGCCCGACACCGGCACTACGGTGCAGCCAAGCCGCTCGGCGCCGTAATGGGCGCCGAGGCCGCCGGTGAAAAGCCCGTAGCCGTAAGCAACATGCACGATGTCGCCGGGCCGCGTGCCGGCCGCGCGCATCGAGCGCGCCATGCAGTCGGCCCAGACATCGAGGTCGTGCTTCGTGTAGCCCACCACCGTCGGCTTGCCTGTGGTGCCGGAAGAGGCATGGATGCGGGCGACTTTTTCACGCGGCACAGCGAACATGCCGAAGGGATAGTTGTCGCGCAGGTCGGTCTTCACCGTGAACGGAAAATTTTTCAGGTCCGCCAGGCTGTTCAGATCGCCAGGATGGATACCGGCCTCATCGAAGCTCTTCCTGTAGTGCGGGACGTTCGCATAGGCATGGCCGAGCGACCATTTCAGCCGGTTGAGCTGAAATGCGGCAATCTCGTCGCGCGAGGCGATCTCGATCGGATCGAGGTCCTTCCTCTCCGGAGTGAGGTTCCTCATTTTTCTCCTCCCGTGGCGGCGTCTTCGAAGTGGACGCCTTTGATGACGCGCGATGCGCCCCGGAATTCGGCGATCAGGCGGCCATCCTGGTTGGTCACCCGGACATCATAAAGCCCGGAACGCCCACTGCGCGAGATTTCGCGCGCTTGGGCCGTAAGCCGGTCGCCGCGAAAACCCGGCGCGATGAAGCTGATCGTGTTGTGCTGCGCGACCGCGATCTGGTTGTAGGAATTGCAGGCGAAGGCAAAAGCCGAATCCGCCAGCGTGAAGATGAAGCCGCCGTGGCAGATGTCGTGGCCGTTGGTGTGGTGCTTTTCCACCGTCATCGACAGCGAAGCGGTGCCAGGCCCGACCGTATCGAGCCGGGCGCCCAGCCATTTCGACGCGTCGTCGCGCGTCCACATCGCGTCCGCGCTTTTGCGCGCGATCTCCTCCGGCGTCATGCTCCCCCCTACGTGGCGTCGAAATCCAGCACCAGTTTCCCGCTGGTCGGGCGCGACTGGCAAGCCAGCGTGAACCCGGCCTCGATCTCCCATTTCTCCAGCGAATAGTTGACCGCCATCTCGGCCGAGCCCTCGACCACGCGGCAGCGGCAGGTGCAGCACATGCCGCCGGCGCAGGAGTAGGGCAGTTCGATACCGGCGGCATGTGCGGCGTCGAGCACCGACAGGTCTGCCTCGGCCATCGGAAAGTTGCGGCGCACGCCGTCCAGCACGATTTCGATGTCGACGCCTTGCGCCACCGCTTGCTGGACCGCTTCCGATGGCGCTCTTTTCGGCGCGATCTCGCCGGCTGGCGTGAACCGTTCGAAGCGGATCTTTTCGTCCGGAACACCGAGCGATTGCAGCGCGGCCGCGACCTCGTCGATCATTTCGCCGGGTCCGCACAGGAACACGCCGTCGGCATTCTGCGGATCGATCAGCCCGCGTTCGGCCATCGCGGTGATGCGGGCACCATCGATGCGGCCGTTCAGCAACTCTACGTCCTGCTTTTCGCGCGACAGCACATGCACCAGCGTGAAGCGGCCGAGATGGCTGTCCTTCAGGTCCTCGAGTTCCTCGCGAAACATGATCGCGTCGGTGGCGCGGTTGCCGTAGATCAGCGTGATGGTGCTCTTCGGCTCGTGGCCGAGCACGGTCGCGGCGATCGACAGCATCGGCGTGATGCCGGAGCCGGAAGCGATCAACAGATAGTCCTGCCGTTTGCCGCCGCCGAGCCTCGGCGTGAAGCGGCCTTCCGGTGGCATGACGCGGATGCTGTCGCCAACGCCGAGGTGGTCGTTGACGAAGCGGGAAAAGCGGCCATCCGCAACCTTCTTGACCCCGACGCGCACCAGCGGCTCTCCCGGCATCGAGCAGATCGAATAGGAGCGGCGGATTTCCTCGCCGTCGATGTCGGCTGCGAGCGTCAGATATTGCCCGGGACGAAAAGCGAAAGTTTCGCGCAGTTCCGCAGGAACCGCGAAGCCGAGCGCCACCGCTTCCGGCGTCTGCCGGTCGATCTCGGCGATGGTCAGTTGATGGAACCGCGGCGCCATTTTCGATCAGCTCAGATGCATTTGAAATAGTCGAACGGCTCGGCGCATGTCTTGCAACGGTAAAGCGCCTTGCAGGCGGTTGAGCCGAACTCGGACAGGCGTTCGGTCTCAACGGAACCGCATTGCGGGCACGCGACTTCCGTCTCGCCAAACAGCGCGCGGATTGAGTTCGAAGCCGTCGCCGGTGGCGCGATGCCATAGGCTTTCAGCTTGTCGCGGCCTTCCGGTGTGATCCAGTCGGTGGTCCAGGCCGGCGCCATCACCCGCTCGACACGCGCCTCGAAACCGGCGTCGCGCAATGCGGCCTCTATGGCAAGCTCGATGGCGAGCACGGCGGGGCAGCCGGAATAGGTCGGCGTGACTTTCGCCGCGGCGATACCGTCTTCGATTTCGACAGAGCGCAGGATACCGAGATCGGCGACGGTGACACACGGCACTTCCGGATCGAGCACGGATGCGGCGGCGGCCCAGGCGCGGCGTTGGTTGTCAATCGCCGCAAATTTTCGTTCGACGTTGCCCCCCTCTGTCCTGCCGGACATCTCCCCCACAGGTGGGGAGATTGGCAGCTTTTGCGCCGACGCCATTCTCGAAACATTGGCGATTGGCGAAAGCAGATGTGAAGGCTGATCTCCCCCCTTGCGGGGGAGATGGCCGGCAGGCCAGAGGGGGGCGCTGTCCCGCCTACGTTCGCCATGTTCAGCGCGGAAACTCACCACACCGCTCCCGGAAAAGTCCGCTGCATGTATTGCAACTCGGTCAGCAGAAAGCCCATCGCCTCGCCGTGACGGCCGGCGCGGCCGCCGGTCTGCGCATAGGCGGGCCTGGCGATCTCCAGCCCCGCTTCGGCGAAGATGCCGCCGATGGTGCGGTCGAATTCGGGCCGCAGCGATGCCGGATCGGGCGCGATGCCGGCTTCGGCAATCTCATCGCTCACCGCATCCGTCTCGAACAATTCGTCGAGGTAAGGCGCAAGCGCTGCTGCCGCATCGCGCGTGCGGGAAGCGCTCTCCTCGGTGCCGTCGCCCAGCCGGATGACCCATTCGCCGGCATGGCGGATGTGATAGGCAACCTCCTTCACCGCCTTGGCGGCGATGGCCGCCAGCGTTTCGTCGCTGGAGCGCGTCATGCGGCGCCACATCGGCTCCATGAACGCCGCGAAATAGAGCTGGCGCAGCATGGTATGGGCGAAGTCGCCGTTCGGCCGCTCCACCATCAGGCAGTTCAGATACTCGCGCTCGCGGCGCAGATAGGCGAAATCGTCCTCGCTGCGCCCCGTGCCTTCCAGTTCGGCGGCATAGGCATAGAGCAGACGCGCCTGGCCGATCAAATCGAGTGCCATGTTGGGCATGGCAAGATCTTCCTCCAGCATCGGCGCATGGCCGCACCATTCGGAAAGCCGGTGCCCGAGGATCAGGTGGTCGTCGGCCAGCCGGAGCAGGAAGGTGACGAGCGTCGCGTGGTCGCTCATCACATATGCCCCACATCGTCGGGGATCTTGTAGAAGGTCGGGTGCCGGTAGACTTTCGAGGCCGCCGGCTCGAAATTCTCGTCCTTGTGCTCGGGGTCGGAAGCCGTGATGGCGGAGGAGGGGACGACCCAGATCGAGACGCCTTCGCCGCGCCGCGTGTAGACGTCGCGCGCCGCCTGCAGCGCCATCACCTCGTCGGCCGCGTGCACCGAGCCGCAGTGCTTGTGCGACAGGCCGTTGCGCGGCCGGATGAAGACTTCCCAAAGCGGAATTTCGTTCTTCGCCATCTTCTTTGTCCTACGCGCAGCGCTCTTCCATCCAGCGCTTCAGATTTGGAAGGCCTTCCCAGCCGAAGGCATGGTCGCTGGTGCCGTTTGCGGCCAGGTGATCGAGCCTTGCCTTCGCCTCGGCGAGTGTCGGCTCATGCCCGGCCGGCACGTGCCACATAACGAAATGCGGCTTGCCCAATGGCGGGAACCACTCGCCACGGCGGCGGTAGATCGCCTTGTGCACGGTGTTCCAGACGAAGTGCTCGAGATGCTCGCCGCTCTCCCACACCGACATGTTGATGATCACATCGGGGTCGTCTTCGAAGCTGAGATCGGTGGCGTCGTTGCCGTCGCCGATCAGCCGCCAGACGAAACCCGGGCTGCGCTCGGCGACCGCGTTGACGCGGTCGAGATTGTCGACGAAGCCGGCCATGCGCGGATCCTCGAGGCGAAAGCGCGGCCGGGCGATGTTGAGCTGGGCAAGATGCATCGTCAGCCCCTTCCACGGTCGTGGTTTAAGCCGGGTTCCGAAACCCGATCGAGCACTTGGCCGAACGCGATGCGGTGGCCGTCGGGATCGATCACATCGAAGTCGATGCGGCCGTATTCGTCCGGAAAATGCATGTCGGTGAGCTGCGGCAGATCGGGTGCGGCGAACTCGTCCCGCAACGCCCTTGCATCGTCGACATAGATGTAAGCGGCCCACCACTGGTTGGTCGGGATGGGGCCGTCCTGCCGCGCCTTGTCGAGCGCCAGCGTCACCTGGCCCCGATGGACGATGGCGAAAAGCGGCGGCTCGCCCCAGGTGCCATGGCTGACGAAGCCCAGCCGTTCGTAAAAGGCCATGGAACACGAAACGTCGCCGACCTGCAGCACCGGCATGGCGCGTCGGGTGGCCATCACTCCGCCGCCATCCGCGCGGCTTCACGCCGCGCCTTGCGTTTTTCGGCGTGGGCAAGCGCTGCCTCGCGCACCCAGGCGCCGTCGTCCCAGGCTTTTTGCCGCGCGGCGAGGCGTTCCTTGTTCATCGGGCCGCCGCCCTTGACGACGCGCCAGAACTCGTCCCAGTCGATCGGACCGAAATCGTAAGAGCCGCGTTCTTCGTTCCATCTGAGATCCGGGTCCGGCATCGTCAACCCGATGAAATCCGCTTGCGGCACCGTGGCGTCGACGAATTTCTGGCGCAGTTCGTCGTTGGTGAAGCGCTTGATCTTCCATTTCATCGACTGGTCGCCATGCTGGCTGTCCGAGTCATGCGGGCCGAACATCATCAGCGACGGCCACCACCAGCGGTTCAGTGCATCCTGCGCCAGCTCCTTCTGGTCGGGCGTGCCGGCGGCCAGCGTCATCATGATCTCGTAGCCCTGGCGCTGGTGGAAGCTCTCCTCCTTGCAGACGCGGATCATGGCGCGTGCGTATGGTCCATAGGAGCAGCGGCAAAGCGGGATCTGGTTCATGATCGCCGCACCGTCGACCAGCCAGCCGATGGCGCCGATATCGGCCCAGGTCAGCGTCGGATAGTTGAAGATCGAGGAGTATTTCGCCTTGCCGGCCAGGAGTTCCTCGGTCATCTCCTCGCGGGAGACGCCGAGCGTTTCGGCGGCAGCATAGAGATAGAGCCCGTGGCCGCCTTCATCCTGTACCTTGGCGAGCAGGGCGGCCTTGCGGCGCAGCGACGGCGCGCGGGTGATCCAGTTGCCCTCCGGCAGCATGCCGACGATCTCCGAATGCGCGTGCTGGCCGATCTGGCGGATCAGCGTGCGGCGATAACCTTCCGGCATCGGATCGTTCGGCTCGATCTTTTCCTCGGCATCGATGCGCGCCTGGAACGCGGCCAGAAAGGCTTCGTCCTCGGTGGTTTCGGTCTTCGCGCCGATAAGGCCCTGGCTGTACATCCGCTCTCCTCCGTGGCTGGATGGCTCGCTTGCGCCGTCTTGTAATGTGTAACAAAAAATCCAGCAAGGCGCAAGTTTTTGTAACATAAAAAGCGAGGGTGGACGTGACGGATTTCGGGGTGAAGGAAGCGGAAGTGCTGATCGGCCGGATTTTCGCGCCGTGGATCGTCGATCTCGGCTTGAAGCCAGTGGCTTTCGACGCGGCAGGCGGCGATTTCGTGCTGCCGGAAAACCGCAGGCTGGTGCATGTCGGCGGTGTCGTCTGCGGGCAGGCGACGGCTTCAGCAGCCGATACCGCCTCGGTGGTGACGCTGTCGGCGCTGAACGGCCGCTTCCGCATCTGCACGACGGTCGACCTGACCACGCATTTCATCCGGCCGCTGCCGCCGGGCGAAATCGGCATCCGCGTCGACGTGCTCTCCAACGGCAAGCGCATGGCGTTCACCCGGGCCGAGATGCGGGCCAGGGGCGACGCGCGCGTCGCCGTCTCGGCGACGATGGCGTTCAGCTATCTCGAGGACTGAGGCCAATGCATGTCGCGGCGCGACGCGCTTCAGGGCCTCACCACGACAGGGCGGTAGATGATCGCCGGCTGGTTGTAGAACGGATCGGAATAAAGCGCGGCGCGCCGCGATGCGCGCCGGTCGAGGTCGAGTTGCAGCAGGCAGGATGCAAAGGCATCGCTGCCTTTCCGGAAGCCGTAGGACTTGCAGGTCGTCTCGTCGGCCGCCCGGCGTTCTTCCGGCGTCATCGTCTTGCAACCGGCGGCGAGCGCCAACACGGCCATCCCAGCGATCAGTGAGGCACGCATGTCTTTCTCCACTGCTTCCCCGGATGCCGGTCGAATCTGAATCGGCCCGGGAATTGTAGTGTATCATAGTCAAGTTTACTCGCCTGCAAAGCGCAAGGTGGCTTGGTTCGCGCCGGTCCAACATCAACCTGTGCGGCTGTGCTTGTATCGGACCAGCTGGCCTTCAGCCCGGCTCCCGCTTCATCCCGAAGCGGCCGGCGAATTTCTTCGGATCGACGAGTGGCGGTAGGCCGGCTTCGTCCAGCCATCGCTCGCTTGGCCGGGCCAGCTTCGCATAGATGCCGCGTGCGATCGCCCGCGCGTCGTCGCCTGGCCAGCCTTGGGGCAAAAGCGCGGCCGGCAGGCCGGGATCGTGCAGCACGATACGGCGCCAGTCGTGAATGAGCAGCGCGCGCGCGGCCATCGCTTCCAGCGGGGAGGCGGCTCCATCTTCCAACGCTTTGGCCAGCGGCGACATCGCCGTGGCAAAGGCCTCGTAGGCGCGCGCGGTTTCCTCCACCCGCCAGAAGCCGGCGGCGCCCGGCGGCGTTTGCAAGGGCCGCTGCCGGAAAACCAGCATGCCGGCGAGGGCTGCGTCCGCGTCGGGTGATCGCGCCGTTTCCGGGCGCAGCCAGGTACCGCCGCCGGCTTCGACAAAGCCGGCCTCGGTGAGAGCCGCCGCCCGGGCACTGTCCTTGCCGTTGCCGGGCGGTACGATGGCGACCGCCCAGGTGCCGTCCCAGTCCGGCGGGCCCGCGGCATAGATACGACGGGTCGCGAGATCGAAAGCATGGCGGCCGTGCTCGTCGAGCGCGTAGAGGCTGTTGCGCCCATCCTTCTCGCGGGTCACCCACTGGTCGGCGGCAAGCCGCGACAGGGCGGTGCGCAAGGCACCGGGCTCGACCTTCAGCCGGCCCATGATCTCCTGCAGCACCGTCAACGGCACCTGGCCGCCGCGCGGCACGATGGCGTCGCCGAAGATGGTGATCACCAGCGACCACACACGCAGCCTGCCGCGTTCGTGCAGGCGGGAAATCAGGTGGTCGAGGGCAGGGGTCATGGCTTTTTCCCTTCTCCCCTTGTGGGAGAAGGTGTCGCCGAAGGCGACGGATGAGGGGTGCTGGCAAGAACTTTGCTCACTGTTACCGGGTGAGAGCCCGGCAAAGGAGCGTTAAGGCCAACACCCCTCATCCGACCTCCCCCGGAACAAGTCCGGGGTCGGCCACCTTCTCCCACAAGGGGAGAAGGGGAGAATGTCGGCCGCATCGTCATCTCTTCTCGCGTATCTCCGTCAGCGTGCGCGTCGGCGTGATGGCTTCCGGATCGAGCTTGATCTCGATGAGCGACGGCTTGCGGCTGGCCCGCGCCCGCTCGAAGGCCGGTGCGAATTCCGCGGTTTTTTCCACCGTCTCGCCATGTCCGCCATAGGCGCGGGCGAGGGCTGCGAAATCCGGGTTCCTGAGATCCGTGCCCGAAACGCGGCCCGGATATTCGCGCTCCTGGTGCATGCGGATGGTGCCGTAGATGCCGTTGTTGACGACGATCACGATGATCGGCAGGTCGTACTGCACGGCGGTAGCGAATTCCTGGCCGTTCATCAGGAAGCAGCCGTCGCCGGCGAAGGCGATCACCTCGCGATCGGGGAAGAGAGCCTTGGCGGCGACGGCGCCGGGCGTGCCGTAACCCATCGAGCCGGATGTCGGCGCCGCCTGCGTGGCGAAGCGGCGGAAGCGGTGGAAGCGGTGCACCCAGCTGGCATAGTTGCCGGCGCCGTTGGTCATGATCGCGTTGTCCGGCAAAACGGATTCCAGGTAGTTCATGATCGGTCCCATCTGGACGTCGCCAGGCCCGGTTTCCGGTGGCGTCGACCAGTCGAGATAGGCCTTGTGCAGCCGCTCCGTCTCGTCCGCCCAGTCCGGCGTCGCTTCGGGCTTCAGTTTTGCGAAGGCGCTGGCAAAGGCTTCCGGCGAGGCATTGATGGCCAGCGTCGGGCGGTAGACGCGGCCGAGCTCGTTGGCGTCGGCATGCACATGCACCAGCGTCTGGTCGGGGTAGGGGCTCTTCAGCAGCGTGTAGTCGGATGACGGCATTTCGCCGAAGCGGCCGCCGACCAGAAGCACGAGGTCGGCCTGCTTGATGTAGGTCGCAAGCTTGGGATTGGGGCCGATGCCGACATCGCCGGCATAGCAAGGGTGGAGATGATCGAACAGCATCTGACGGCGGAACGAGACGCCGACCGGCAGTGCCCAGGTTTCGGCAGCACTCTCCAGCCGCGACTTTGCCTCGGCGCTCCAGCGCGAGCCGCCCAGAATGACGAAGGGACGCTTGGCGTTACCCAGAAGCTCGGCGAGCTTGTGCATTTCCGCTTCGCCCGGTGAGGTCTCGACCGGCGTATAGGGCAGCGCCTCGGGCGCCTCGGCGAGCGATGTCAGCATGTCCTCGGGCAGCGAGACGATGACCGGGCCGGGACGGCCGGAGGTGGCGACGGCGAAGGCGCGGGTGACGAGTTCCGGGATGCGCGCGGCGTCGTCGATCTCCACCACCCATTTGGCGATGTCGCCGAAGAAGCGCTTGTAGTTGACCTCCTGGAAGGCTTCGCGCTCGCGTGCGTGGCCGGCGATCTGGCCAATGAACATGATTATCGGCGAGGAATCCTGCATGGCGATGTGGATGCCGGCCGAGGCGTTGGTGGCGCCGGGTCCGCGGGTGACGAAGCAGATGCCGGGCTGGCCGGTGAGCCGGCCATGGCAATCGGCCATCATCGCGGCGCCGCCTTCCTGGCGGCAGACGATGGTGCGGATGCGGTTGGAATCGTGCAGTGCGTCCAGCACGGCGAGGTAGGATTCGCCCGGCACGCAGAAGATGCGGTCGACGCCATTGGCCTCGAGTGCTTCGACGATCAGTTTTCCGCCGGTTTTCATTCGCCTTGTTTCTCCAGTTCCGCGAGGATTTCCGCCGTGTGCTCGCCAAGCCGCGGCGAGGGCCGGTCATAGACCGGTGGTGTTTCCGACATCAGCATCGGCGCCCGCACCGAGGGCAATCTGTTGCCGTGGCCGTCGTCGAGGTCGAGCCGCATGCCGCGGGCGATCGCCTGCGGATCGGCGAACATCTCGCCGATCGTGTTGATCGGGCTTGCCGGCACGTTGGCTGCTTCCAGTGCCGTCAGCAACGGCGCCTTGTCGAGGGTCGCGAGCCGCGCCACCATTGCCTCGCGCAGCCTTACGCGATTGACCACGCGCGCCGAATTGGTGGCGAAATCCGGATCGCCGGGCAGGTCGTTCAGCTCGACGACGTGGCAGAAACGCTGAAACTGGCCGTCATTGCCGACGGCGAGGATGATGTGGCCGTCCCTGACGGGCAGCACCTCGTAAGGCGCGATGTTCATGTGGGCATTGCCCATCTGCACCGGCGACTTCCCGGATACCAAGTAGTTGAGGTTCTGGTTGCCGAGCACCGAGATCTGGGTGTCGAACAGCGCCATGTCGATGTATTGGCCCTGGCCCGTCGCTTCGGCGTGGCGGAGCGCGGCCTGGATGGCGATCACCGAATAAAGCCCGGTGAAAATGTCGGAGACGGCGACGCCGGCCTTCTGCGGCTCGCCGCCGGCCGCACCCGTGATCGACATCATACCGGCCATGCCCTGGATGATGAAATCGTATCCGGGCCGTGGCGCATAAGGTCCGTCCTGGCCGAAGCCGGTGATCGAACAGTAGACGAGGCGCGGGTTGATCTTGCGCAAGCTGTCGTAGTCGAGGCCGTACTTCTTCAGCCCGCCAAGCTTGAAATTCTCGATCAGCACATCGCCTGTGGCGACCAGCTTGCGCACGGTTGCAGCACCCTCGGGCGTCGAAAAATCGATGGCGACGGAGCGTTTTCCTCGATTGCAGGAATGGTAATAGGCGGCCGAAAGGTTCTCGCCGTCATGGCTCTGGACGAAGGGAGGACCCCATTTGCGGGTGTCGTCGCCGCCGTCCGGGCTTTCGACCTTGATGACATCGGCGCCGAGATCGGCAAACAACTGGCCGGCCCACGGACCGGCCAGAATGCGCGCCAGTTCGATGACGCGTATGCCTTTGAGCGGGGGATGGGACATGAAATCGGACCGGCGGTTGGAGAGGCGCCATTGACTAGCAAATGAACGGTGATGTTGCCAGCCATCCAGGCTCAGCGATTTGCCGACTTCCTCGGGCGCCCGCCCTTCATGCCATTGGCGCGCGCGGCCGCGGCCTTCGCCGGCGAAGTCGCCTGTCCGGCGCGTCGAGCCATATACGCTTTCGTCCCGAAAATACCGGCAAGCAGGCCAGGCACGGTGAAGTC
Organism: Mesorhizobium sp. ZC-5; assembly: GCF_025753855.1. Lineage (GTDB taxonomy): Bacteria > Pseudomonadota > Alphaproteobacteria > Rhizobiales > Rhizobiaceae > Neomesorhizobium. Next base: position 486,486 of record NZ_JAOWPT010000004.1, on the reverse strand, counting down.
GGCATCCAGCGCTTCCCAATGAAGTCCGTAGCCGGCACCCAGAATCTCGACTGTTTCAAGCTCTTCTTCGGTTGCGTGTTCGAGCCCTTGGGCCAGATGTGGTGGAAAAGCAAAGGTACAGCCATTGGTGAGTTCGACCACAACGCGGCGAAGCTTGCGGTCGTAACGTGCGGCGGCGGCGCGGGGTTCATCGGCAGCGGCAAGGCGGCCGCGTTCCAGCGCGGCGTCGATTTCAGTGTCGGTCAGTTCAGCCATGGATTTCTCTCCAGTGTGCCAGCAACGTGTCGCGATTGGCAGTTACCACGGCCATCGCGCGACGCAGTTCGCTTCGTTTCATGCCGACTGCCCAAACCAACTCGGGAACGCCCTGATTTCCGATAAGATTAATCTTGGCTTCGCCATCTCCAAATACGTGCACATGGGCCGGTTCATGGTCGTCGACGAAAAAACGCCCCATCACGCAGCACAGTAATCATTCAGATAACCTATCGTGATGGGTTTTTCAATCAGCAGTGATGCTCTTGGCCCACGTCACGAAATCCGCCGCGATGGCATCCCGGTTCAACTCGTTGAGAGATTCGTGGCGGGTTTGCGGATAAACCTTTGAAACCAGATTCGAAAAACCCATCCAGCGCATGCGGCCGGCAAGGTCCTCGACCGCCTTGCCGCCGAAGGTCGACGGGTCTTCGGCGCCGCCGGCGAGGTTGACCGGTAGGTCCTTGCGCACCGACGAAAAGTTGGCATCGTCCGCGCCGGTGAAGATGAAGCCGAACAGATCGCGCCACAGCGACACCGAAGCGTCCCAGCCGCAAAGCGGGTCGGCGACGTATTTGTCGACCTCGGCGGTATCGTGGGACAGCCAGTCGAAGCCGGTGCGGTGATTTGGAATCTTCTTCGCCCAGTTCTGGAAGGTCAGCTTCGGCAGGATGCGCGACGGCACGTCCGAGCCGAGGCGGAATTTTTCCCAGGCAAGGATGCCTTGCGCCAGGCGGCCGAGTAGGCCGGCCGACAGGTTGGCGTTCCAGATCGCGGCGCCGTGCAAACGGGCCGAGTGCCCGAGCACATAGTTGAGCGTAATGATGCCGCCCATCGAATGGCCGAAGGCGATGATCGGCAGGCCGGGGTTTTCCCCGGCGATCAAATCGTGCACGGCGTCGATGTCGGCGATGACTTTCGCCATGCCGTCGCTTCTACCGAACATGCCCTGAGGTGCATCCGGCGCTTTCGTGTAGCCGTGGCCGCGGTGGTCGTGGGCGTAGGTGTGAAAACCTTCAAGTGCCAGCGCGTCGGCGAAGCGGGCATAGCGGGCCGCATGCTCGGCAAGGCCGTGATTGACCTGGACGACGGCGCGGGCAGGGCCTTCGGCGCGGCGCGTGTAGAGATTGAGTGACGCCCCCGTCGGCGACGGATGGGCGCGCTGGCTGTCGAACGGCATGTTTTCTCCCCTCGAACGCGACTGTTGGCCAGCAAGGGCCAAGCGTCAAGTGTCGGTGCTGGCGGCGCGCCGGCGGACAAAACTGTGAAGCTCGGTCCCCGATTTCCAGTGGATCGGGCGCCCATGCCGACTTCGATGTTTCCCCAAGTTGCATTTTTTGAACGACCCGTTGCCTGCAACTCCATATTTGCAACATCGCCCGCACCTAGAGGTTGTTCTATATTGCGCTGCACAAATAGCGCACCCAGCGTGAGGCTCTTCGTGTCGCGCTCCTTATGGATTCCGGCCGCCCGCATTCCTCCAGGTGCCCGGGTCAATCGCCAGGGAGATGGTATTGACAGTTCAGCGATCCACGTCAGCGCCGAAACCGGTGGGCGTTGCGTCCGTCACGTCGTCGGTTTCCGACCGCATCAAGATCGCGCGCACGCTGTGCATCTTCTTCATGACCTTCGTGCATGTGCAGCCGGGCATCGCCGAAAACGTCTACGACCGAGCCATCGGCGTTTTCGACATCGTCTATTTCATTCTCACCCGCATGGTCGGGCTGAGCTCGGTCTCGCTGCTCTCCGTCGTTTCCGGCTATTTCATCGTCTCCAGCCTGCTCAAGGCCGGCGCCCGGCCGCTGATGGTATCCAAGCTGAAGACACTGGTGGTGCCGCTGGTCGCCTGGAACCTCCTGATGTTCGTGCTGCTCGTCGCCTACGGGCTGATGCGCGACAAATGGCAGGATATGCCCGACGCGACGCCGCTCGGCATCGCCAACGCCTTCCTGGCGCTCACCGAGTGGCCGCTCAACGTGCCGCTCTGGTTCCTGCGCGATCTCTTCGTCTGCTGCCTGTTTTCGCCGTTGCTCTATGCCGGCCTGAAGCGCTTCCCGGTCGCCACGCTTGCGGCGCTCGTCGTCTTCACCATCTTCGGCGAGAACCTCTATATCCTGCAAAGGCCGCAGCTCATGCTGTTCTTCGGCATCGGCATGTGGCTGCGCGTCGGCGCCACCAGCGAGCAGAAGATCGATCGCGTCGCCGGCTGGCTGACGCTCGGGCTGGTGGTCATGGCGGCGGTGTTCCTCACCATCCGCGTCGAGCGCATCCTCCTTGGCGAGATGGACCGGACGCTCTGGCTCACCCTCGACACGCTGCTCAGGATAACCATGGCGGCGGGTTTCTGGCGGCTGACCGGGCTGATGCGGAAATCGTCGCTCGCCGAACCTCTCATGCGGCTCGAGCCCTACGCGTTCTTCCTCTTCTGCAGCCATGCCATCTTGTTCAATTTCGCCGGCATCGTCTTCCGGCGCTTCTTCGGCAATTATGGCTCCGACCTGTTCCCGATCACCTTCTTCACGCTGCCGGTCCTCGCCGTCGTCGCCGCGGTGATCGGCCTGCAGATCATCAACCGCTCCAACCTGCTCGTCTTCCTGTTCAACGCCGGCCACCGCGTGCGGCCGCTGTTCCAGGCCGAACGGGAGCGGGTCTCGGCCTGACGGGACGCGATTTCGGGTCACATGATTTGAGCACGTTTGGCGTCTGGCGCCCTGTCGTCAGCGGGCAGCCCGCTCGGGATTTGCCGCCTCTGCCCGCTCACCCGCGCTTTCTCCGACCACCCGGTCGCGGCCCGTTGTCTTGGCGGTGTAAAGCCGCTGGTCGGCCAGTGCGAAAAGTTCGTCGAGCCCGCCCGTGGAGGCGCTGGCCGTCGCAATTCCGGTGCTGACCGAAATCTCCAGCCCGTTGGTTCTGCTCAAACCCTTCATGGCCTGGCGGATGTTTTCGCCGAGGAGCCTGGCGATGCCGTGCGGGTGTTCGCAAAGGATGGCGAATTCTTCGCCGCCGATGCGAAAGACGCGGTCCTTGGCGCCAGCGGCGTTGCTGAGCAGCCCGGCGATCGATTTCAGCACGCGGTCGCCCTCGGCATGGCCGAAGCGGTCGTTGATCGACTTGAAGTAGTCGACATCGATGATCAGCAGGCTGAGCGGCTTGCCGTCACGCCGGCTGGCCGCCAGCGCCACCTCCCCGTCGGTCTCGAAGCGGCCGCGGTGCAGGAGTCCGGTCAGGCCGTCGCGGCCCACATGCTCGACCAGGGCCTCGTAGCGTTCGCGATAGGTCAGCGTGTCGAAAATGCCGGTGAGGCCCCTGGGTTGAGGCAGCCGTTCCGTCTCGAACCAGCGCAGGTAGGTCACCAGCAACAGGCTGTAGACGAGGCCGGCGGCCATCTTGGCGACCCAGCCGCCGAACAGCACCTCCATCGGGGCTCCGGCGACGAAGTGAAGCGCTGTGAAGAAACCGATCTGGTCGAAGGTCAGCACCGTGCAGACCGCCGCCGCGACGCGGGCCAGCGGTTGCCTGCTCAGATGCCGGCCGAGTTTTTCGTAGAACAGGATGATAAGGATCGCGTCGACGTAGAGCAGCGCGGTGCCCCAGACCATCAGCCAGCCCATCTGGTCGATGAAGGCGATGTCGGGAACCTGGCCGCCGGGGAGTGCCGCGATCTCGTGCTGCCTCAGCACCAGCACCAGGCCGATCATCAGCGCATTCCCGAACAGCAGGCCGTAGATCGGCTGGCGGACGGTACGGGCGTCTTCCTTGATGTAGAGAAGCAGCAGCATGACCAGCTTGCCGGAAAACAGAACGGTCGAACCGGGCGACAGCAGTCCGAACGGCAGTGCGATGTAGAACACGCTGGCAAGGTAGGTTTCGAGGAAGTGCATGACGCCCAGCGCGCAGAGGAAGACGCCGATGCCGATGCGGTGGCGGAAACGGAAGAGCGCGACCATGACGCTGAAATAGAGAACCGCTTCAGCAAGGAGCAGCAGACTGTTCGCCAATTCCCGACCTCTGTCTCGAAATCGCGACCCGATGGCGATTTCCCCCGCTTCCTTTGTGGCGCGGAAGGGTTAACCGGTCCTTTCACCGAGGTGGAAGCCAGCGAATCTCCGGTGACGAAAGCGGCGCGAAGAGCGCTTCGAAGCCGTTTCGGACGATGATACGGATTGCCGTTCGCCGCCGCTTCGCCTACATAGCGCGCAACTCTCCTTCAACGTTTGACGGGAAAAGCGCGCGTGGCACGCCAGTTCATCTATCACATGTCGGGCCTCTCCAAGGCCTACGGCACCAAGAAGGTGCTCGATAACGTCCATCTTTCCTTCTACCCGGACGCCAAGATCGGCATCCTCGGGCCAAACGGCTCGGGCAAGTCGACGATCCTGCGCATCATGGCCGGGCTCGACAAGGAGTTCCAGGGCGAAGCCTGGCTCGCCGAAGGGGCGACCGTCGGCTATCTCGCCCAGGAGCCGCAGCTCGACCCGAAGAAGACCGTGTTCGAGAACGTCATGGAGGGCGTGGCCAAGAAACAGGCCATCATCGATCGCTACAACGAGCTGATGATGAACTACTCCGACGAGACGGCGGACGAGTCGGCGAGGCTCCAGGACGAGATGGACCGGCTGAACCTCTGGGACCTGGAACAGCAGGTCGAGATGGCGATGGATGCGCTGCAGTGTCCGCCCGGCGATTCCGAAGTGACGAACCTTTCCGGCGGCGAGCGCCGCCGTGTCGCGCTGTGCAAGCTGCTGCTCGAACAGCCCGACCTCCTGCTGCTCGACGAACCGACCAACCACCTCGACGCCGAGACCACCCAGTGGCTGGAAAAGCACCTGCGCGACTATCCGGGCTCGGTGCTGATCATCACCCACGACCGCTACTTCCTCGACAACGTCACCGGCTGGATCCTCGAGCTCGACCGCGGCCGCGGCATCCCCTACGAGGGCAACTACACCAAATATCTCGACGCCAAGGCCAAGCGCCTGATCCAGGAGGGCCGCGAGGACGACGCCCGCCAGAAGGCGATCTGGCGCGAGCGGGAGTGGATCGCGTCCTCGCCGAAGGCCCGCCAGACCAAGTCCAAGGCGCGCATCAGCGCCTACGAGAACCTGCTGGAGCAGGCCAACAGCCGCAAGCCGACCGACACGCAGATCGTCATCCCGCTCAGCGAGCGTTTGGGCAACCGCGTCATCGAGACCGACGGGCTGAAGAAGGGTTTTGGCGACGAAATCCTGATCGAGGACCTGTCTTTCCGGCTGCCGCCCGGCGGCATCGTCGGCGTCATCGGCCCGAACGGCGCCGGCAAGACGACGTTGTTCAAGATGTTCACCGGCCAGGAAAAGCCCGATGCCGGCTCGATCGCCGTCGGCGAAACGGTGAAGCTCGGCTATGTCGACCAGAGCCGCGACGCGCTCGACCCCAACAAGACGGTGTGGGAGGAGATCTCCGGTGGCGCCGAAGTCATCAAGCTCGGCAAGCACGAGGTCAACAGCCGCGCCTACTGCTCGTCGTTCAACTTCCGCGGCGGCGACCAGCAGCAGAAGGTCGGCAATCTTTCCGGCGGCCAGCGCAACCGCGTGCACCTGGCCAAGATGCTGAAGAACGGCGGCAACGTGCTCTTGCTCGACGAGCCGACCAACGACCTCGACACCGAGACGCTGGGCGCGCTGGAAGACGCGCTGGAAGCCTATGCGGGCTGCGCCGTCATCATCAGCCACGATCGCATGTTCCTCGACCGCATGGCGACCCACATGCTCGCCTTCGAGGGCGACGCGCATGTCGAGTGGTTCGAGGGTAACTTCGACGAATACGAAAAGGACAAGGCCCGCCGCCTGGGACCGGAAGCCCTCGTGCCGCACCGCATGACGCACAAGCGCCTGACACGGTAAAAACCTTCATTGCAGATGCATGTTGAAGGGTGCTGTTGATCGGAACGCTCCTGTGCTATACATGTATAGCACAGGAGTTTTCCATGCTTGCGCTGAGACTGCCGCCTGATCTCGAAAAGCGACTGGACGATCTGGCCCGGAAAACCGGACGGACGAAGAGCTTTTATGCGCGCGAGGCGCTTCTCGAACACATCGACGATCTGGAAGATCTGTATCTCGCTCAGCAACGCGTCGAGGAAAATGGCCCGCGCATTTCGCTCGATGAGATGGTCGAGAAATACGGTATCGATGATCGAGCCGAGTCTTGAGCTTGTGGCGGATCGAATTCGACGCCAAGGCCGACAAGGAAATCGCGCGGCTGCCGACGAAAGATCGACAGCGGATACTCCGATTCCTGCGCGAACGTGTGGCGCCGCTTGATACGCCGCGTGATCTTGGCGAGCCGCTTGCCGGTCCGCTGTCCGGATATTGGAAATACCGGGTCGGAGACTATCGCATCATCGCGAAGATCGAGGATCGACGGCTGACGGTTCTCATCGTGCGGATCGGCAACCGGCGCGAAGTCTATAGGTGACGGATTGCGCCGTAGTCCGCCGCCAACGGCCGGTGCATTGCTGCCGGCCTGGCGATCGTGTTGCTTGATCCCGCCGCCGTTTCGTCCCACATCGGAAACGATGAAGGACGAAACGGGCAATCGGCGCTGGGGAACGGGATGGGCGCTGCCCGTCTCGGTCGGCCTGCATCTGCTCGTCGCCGCCCTCCTGATTCTCGATCTGCCGCCGTTGCTGGCGGAGCCGCAGGAGGAAGAGCCGGTCCAGGTCGAGCTGGTGCCGCCGGAACCGGAGAAGCCGGAACCGCCTCAACCGCCCGCCGAGCCCGAGCCGCCTCCACCGCCCGCCGAACCCGAACCGCCCGCCGAGCCTGAGAAGCCGCAGGAGGCGGCGCAACCGCCAGCCGGCCAGGAGGCCCAGCCTCCGGCGCCGCCCGTCTTGAACCCGGTCGTGCAATTCGGCGAACGGGACGCCGGGCCGAGGCAAGCCCTCGACGGCAACAGCGCGGAGGAGGGGGCCGAGACGCAGCCCCCGGAGCCTACCCAGGCCGAAGCACCGGCTGAGCCGCCTCCGTCACCGGAGGCCCAGGCAGAAACACTCCCTGAACCGCCCGCAGGACCGCAGGACAACAACGCCGCACTTGGGCCGGAGGGCTTGCCGGCTGGCGAGGCGGAGGAGGCGGGAACAGAGGTCTCGTTGCCGGAAACGTCGGCGATTCCGGCGCCTCGACCGACACCCCGTGCCGTCGCCCCGTCTCAGCCGCCCTTGCAGGAAGCGCAGCGCCTTTTCTCGCAGTCGGCGACCGGCACGCAAGTCGCCACCACGGCAATGGGCAACATTCCCCGCGAAGTCCGCGCCGGCAGGCTCTGCACGACGGAACTCCGGGAGCAGCTGCGCGCCGGCTCGCCGCCATACTTCCCGGACCTTTTGCCGACCTATCCGCTGGAGAACGGCAATGTCCTCGACATTCCGGAGGCGGCATTCCGCGTCCGCGGACAATGGGTCGACCTCAGCTTCCGCTGCACCGTCGACAGCCAGGCGACGCGGGTCATGTCGTTCGCCCATCGCGTCGGCATGGCAATCCCGCGCGGCGAATGGGCGGCAAGAGGGCTGCCGGGGGGTTAGGCGATACCTTGTGCCGGCTCTGCACCGTCGTCATCAGCCACGACAGCATTTTTTTTGGACCGCATGGCGATCCACATGCTCGCCCTTCGAGGGCGACGTGCATGTCGAGTGGTTCAAGGAGATTTCGAGTAATACGAGAAGGAAAAGGCGCGTCGGCTGGAACCGTAAGCACTGGTGCCGCACCGCATAACGCACAAGCGGCTGACGCGGTAAAGCGCGGCTCGCTGCCATCGAGTGCTCGCTGGCGGTAAGGACGTCATTCTTCATATAAATCCGTCCGCTAATGGGTGGGAAGCTGCCCGACTGCTTCTGGGTGTCGTAGTAGGGAAAGCGGCCACTCAATTAGCCGCTGCAATTCGACAGCAGCGCGCTCCCGATCAACCATCCGCCGATCCGAACATCGCCCCTGCAAGCCGTTTTTCGGTTAACGGATGACAACCAACTCGTGATTTTCAATGAAGTGACTACTATCCCGAGCCGACAGTCTCCGGCATGCCACCGCGACATAGCCCTATTCGGGCAAGTTTTCTATCCCGCTAGCTCTATCGGCTGGCCAGTCTGGTCTCGAACAATGACGAATGGCGCTCCAGCTCGGACTATAGCGCCAGCAATCCCATCCGCTCGACTAGGGTATCGCTTAGCGCCCTTGGCAGCCGGAGACGCCCGTTCCAACCAACTCCCGTCCGCCTGCTCGTCGAGGAAGCGCGACGCACGCTTATAAGCCACAACATCTTTCTCGAGGTCCTTCTTGTCGAGGCATGCCTTGATTGCAGCGCCGGCATTCTTGGCCAGCACGTCACAGCAAATGCCAATAACGATAGCAGAACGAATGTGCGACTGAAGGTCTGCGACCGGGACGCTCGATACCGGATCATGAGCCGCCTTGTGGCGAGCATTGGACAGGGCTCTGTAGTTCTCGTTCAGACTAAGTACCGCACCGCCATAGGCCGCGGCTAGCGCATTCATCTTCCCCCAGGCATCTTTAACGCCAAAAGTGCTGAATGCCTGCTTGATATCCTCGTGCCCGACGTTCGACCCCTTTGGACTGAACCCCAAGGCTGTATATCCGGGAGGCACTTCCTTGTACTTCACGACGAGGTCGAGTGTTTGCGTGATGTAGTTGAGGCGGTCCGGAGAGCCTTTAACGAATGAGAGGCGGTTGTTCATGCCGATCGCCGAGTCTACGACGATGAAATCTCGGATATCGTCGGGTAAAGCAGCAAACCCCATGTGTGCGCTGCTGACGTCCTTCTCTACCAAGTGCTCAAACACCGCGGAAACGTATTTTTCCAGCATCGCGAAGGCCGAGACGGCCAAACCGAGTCTGAGCACACGGGCGCTCAGGTTAGCCGGGTCAGCGAGCGGCAACCGATCCTGGAGAAGCGGTTCTCCGCTGACCTTGAGCATCTGCTCGAGCGTGCTAAAAAACTCTCGCCGAAACTGCGCCATGGCTAGATAGCCTCGAGCAGCTCTTTCATTCGGCCCACTCGGTAGCGAATTCGCGCAGGTGTGTTGGTGCCAGTTCGGACCGACTTATCGAACTCCGCCACATCAAAGAGCGCCCGTGTGCGCCCAAGAGCGTCGCCCTGATTGGCGGCAGCCTTGTTGGCCACCTGCTGGGTTACCTGAGACGCCGCAATCATTTGTGCGTCGTACATGCCTGCAAGGGTTTGGTCGCGCCATCCGTGTCCTTCCGGTCGGCGAAAGGCAAATTCCCCCCAAATGGCTTGGCACCGCGCCACGGCTTGGTTGAACATTGCCGCCAAGTTGTCAACCTCTTGGCCGCTGTCCAATTGGTGCCTCCGCATGTATTCGTCCATCTCCTTCACCAAGCTGCCGCTGAAGGTAGTAATACGCTCAAAAAGGGTGAGGAATCGAAGAACGTATTCAGCGTCGTTCATCTCCCGGTACGCAGCCGATTTATTGCCATCGATCTTGAGCTGTTGTCGCAGAAACGCGTTTTCAGAAAGCTGGTAAATTTGATCGTTAAGCGGCCCCCTGAAAGCTACATTCCGAATCTCTTGGGCGTTTAGCGCCTCGCCGCCGCGGTTGAGCCGGAGAAATACCTCATACTTGAGCATCGGGTCGGTTTGCTTCAGCAGCGTCACAACACGCAGATACGGGCGAAGCTTGAACGAGTTCGTTATCTCACTCGGCAACTCATCGAATTTCAATCCTTGGGCTTCGGTAAGTCGTTCTAGGTTGCGAAGCGTAAGTCTGCCGAAAATGAAGTCGGAAATAGCCCGCAGGCGTTGTTTGCCGTCAATCGCGGTGTATGTGCCGGAAAGCTCTTCCGCCAAGTAGACCGGCGGCACTGGCACGTTCAGCAAAAAGGACTCTATGAGGGCGGATTGTTTGTCCGTGGACCACCGTTCACGCCGCTGAAAGCCTGGCTGCAGGTCAATCGCGCTGCTTTCGACCATCTGCGCGAGCGTAGCCAGCGGCAAGTCTGCAGTTTGCACAACCAGCTTCGATTGCGCATCCCGAAAACTCGATATCAGCTTTTCCAATGGCAACATGCCCCCTCCCGCCAATTACCTAAACAGGAAATCTTCTTTCTTTTAAGCTTTTTTTCACGAGACCTAGCTGTCTGTCCACGGCTGGCACTGAAGCATTACCGTGCCATCAAGCGCCAGACCAAGACAATGCTATCCCGGCTAAAGGGAAGGTTGTCATGAAATTCGTTGGAAAGGCTGCTTTTGGCGTGCTGTCGACGACCTCCAAACGACAGAAACGAGGTCGACTCCGGCCATTCAGATTCTTCCTTTCAATCTTGCGGCTCACGACTGCTTTTATCCACCCATCCGCCGCATGGCCTATAATGCTCTCGTCAATGGAGACGGCGATGGACTGGACTGAGGATGGCGAGGGGATGAGACAGCGGTTGATGCGCATTGTCGCGCTGCTGCTCGCCTTGGCCACCCTGGCCGAGCGCGCATGCCGCGCTCCGCTCGCCGTCCGGGTCTTGGTCATGGGCTTCCTGCGGCCGGCGGAACAGGTCGCGTGGAATTTTATCGCTGGCGGGTGCGCGTTGCCGGTTCCGGCCGGCGAGAGCGACGATCCGGCATCGGCGATGCGCCTTGCCGGGCGCTTCCGTGCTCTGGCCATCGCGCTGGCGGCCTTCGCCGACCGCTTCAGCGAATGCAGCCGCGTTCCTGTCGGCATCTCGCCGAGGGCTGTCGAAGCGGAGGCCGATTTTACCGACCTGGACCGCGCAAGGCCGCAACCGTTCGACACGTCCTGACCGGGAAAATGCGATCCGCGACACCCGGAAACGGTCCAGACGGTACATTTGCCTGAAATCATGGCCACCCTCAAGTTTGTACTGGGGGCAGGGTGGTAGGCATGCACGGATTTTCATCCTATAGGCGTGACATGACAAAGCCCGACTGGTCCGCCGCGCAATATCTCAAATTCGAGGACGAGCGGACGCGGCCGGCGCGCGATCTGCTGGCTCAGATACCGCTGGAAAAGCCCCGCCGGGTTGTCGACATCGGCTGCGGGCCGGGCAATTCCACCGAACTTCTTGCCGCGCGCTGGCCGGAGGCGGAGATCAGCGGCTTCGATACCTCGCCGGACATGATCGAGAAGGCGCGGGCGCGGTTGCCGGGCATTTCCTTCGACCTTGCCGACGCCGCGACCTGGCAGCCTGACGGGCCGGTCGACGTGATCTTCGCCAACGCGGTGTTCCAGTGGCTGCCGGACCATCCGACGATCCTCAGGCGGCTGCTCGGACTGCTGGCGCCGGGCGGCGTGCTCGCCGTGCAGATGCCCGACAACATGACCGAACCGTCGCACGTCCTGATGCGCGAGGTGGCGGCCGAGGCGCAATTCGTGGAAAAACTCGCCAGGGCGGCGCGCAGTCCGTTGCCGCCGGTTGCATTCTACTACGACCTGCTGCGTCCCGGCTCGGCGCGCCTGGACATCTGGCACACCGCCTACAATCACCCGCTGGCCGGCGCGGCGACGATCGTCGAATGGGTGAAGTCGACGGGGTTGAAGCCGTTCCTCGACCCGCTCGACGCGGCGGAACAGGCCGCATTCCTCGGCGCCTATACGGCGCGGATCGTCAGGGCCTATCCGGCAATGGGCGACGGCAAGGTGCTCTTGCGCTTTCCCAGGCTGTTCATCGTGGCGCAGCGCGGATAGCGGTTTTCATGGGCGTTAACCTCAGTTATGCCACGATCGGGCGGTTCAGAAGCCATGCCTTTGCAAGCCGCCCAAACTGGCATAAACCGCTCGGTGAAAACGGGCGGCGAGGATTCCGGGGCAGGCGGGCTGCGGAAATCGTGGCGGACAGCGCCGGCAGGACTTTAAGCAGCATGAATCGCGTCATCATCAGCGGCATAGGCGCTGAAATTCCCGAAGCTTCCATCACCAACGAGGAACTGGTCGCAAGCTTCAACGCATGGGTCGACGCGGAAAATCCGCGCCGCGAGGCGGCCGGGCTCGAACCGCTGCCGAAGTCCTCGAGCGAATTCATCGTCTACGCGTCGGGCGTCAAGAGCCGGCACGTCATCGAGCGCGAAGGCATCCTCGACCCGGCCCGCATGGCGCCCCGCATCCCGGCGCGGCCCGACGACGCGCTGTCGCTGGAAGCAGAGTTCGGCATCGCCTCGGCGAAAAAAGCGCTCGCCCATGCTGGTCTCCAGCCGGGCGATATCGATCTCGTCATTTGCGCGGCCTCGCACCACCAGCGGCCTTATCCGGCGATCGCCATCGAGATCCAGCATGCGCTCGGCACCGCCGGCGCCGGCTTCGACATGGGGCTGGGCTGCTCGTCGGCCGCGGCCGGGCTGCACGTGGCGGCCGGCCTGGTGCGCAGCGGCGCCCACAGGCGCGTGCTGGTGGTGACGCCCGAGATCATCACCGGGCACCTGAATTTCCGCGACCGGCAGACGCATTTCATCTTCGGCGACGCCTCGACCGCGATGGTCGTGGAGGCGCTCGGCGAGGGCGAGACCCGGCTCGGTCGCTTCGAGGTGCTCGACACGCGCAGCTGGACGCAGTTTTCCAACAATATCCGCACCAATCTCGGCTACCTGACCCGCACCGCCGCCGACGACCCCTACATGATCAACATGGAAGGAAACATGATCAAGCAGGTCGGCAACAAGGTGTTCAAGGAAGTCACCGTCGCCGGCCACAAGTTCATCGTGGGGTTCCTCGCCGAGCACGGGCTGACCCCCGACGACATCCGCCGCTTCTGGCTGCACCAGGCCAATGCGCGCATGAACGCGATGATCCTCAAGCTGTCGTTCGGCCACGAGGTCGGCCACGACCGCGCGCCGATGGTGCTGGAGCGGCTGGGCAACACCGCCGCCGCCGGCGCCATCATCGCGCTCAGCGAAAACCATGCCGACATGAAGCCGGGCGACTACGGCCTGCTCTGCGCTTTCGGCGCCGGCTATTCGATCGGCGGCGCGCTGCTCCAGATGATGTAGCGCCGGTCTGCGGCATCATCGCTTTTGCTGATGGGACGGTCAGCCGTTTTGGCTGGACCGCCGCCCGTGAAGCGGCCATATGCTCGGCGTCTGCAAACCGGATCAGGTCCCATGCTCGACCAGCTTACATTCGACCGCGACTTCGAAATCATCCCGGGCCGCAAGCTCCCCGCGTGCGTGGCGGGTATCTATATCGCCCCGCACGATCATTTCGTCACCCGCGAGGTCGGCGAACTGAGGCTCGGTTTCGAAGGCATCGAGGGTGATTTCCATGCCGGCCACACGCGCCGGTCGGGCGGGCGCGAGCCGTGGTATCCGCGCGGCACCGAAATGCGCAACGAGCGCCAGCTGTCGATCGTGGCGCGGGACGAACTGGCGATCGTGGCCGAGCGAATGGGAATTGCCGAGGTGAAGCCGGAATGGATCGGCGCCAATCTCGCCATCGACGGCATTTCCAGTCTGTCGATGCTGCCGGCGGGCAGCATGCTGTTCTTCAAGGGCGGCGTGACGCTGAAGGTCGATGCGCAAAACGGCCCCTGTCGCATCGCCGGCCGCTCGATCGCCGAGCATGCCGGTATGGCCGACCACGAAGCGGCTTCGCTGCTGTTTCCCAAAGTCGCCAAGCGGTTGCGCGGGCTTGTCGCCTGGGTCGAAAAGCCCGGCACCATCGAAGCCGACGAAGAGGTTTCGGTCCGTGTTCCGGAGCAGTGGATTTATCACCCCTAGCGCGGCGGCGATCAGGGATACGCTACCGGCGTCGACCAAGCCGGATCCTCATGCTTCTGCCAGTAAAGCTCCTTGAGCCGGGTCGTGATCGGCCCGACCTTGCCATCGGCGACCGGCGCGCCGTCGATTTTCGTGACCGGCATGATGCCGCCGGCGGTCGAGGTGATGAAGACTTCGTCGGCGGCGCGCAACTCGGCGACGCTGACGTCCCTCGCTTCCGCGACAAGGCCTATCTCGGCGCAGAGGTCGAAGGTGGTGCGGCGGGTGATGCCGGGCAGCACACCGGTTGCCGGCGTTGCGAGGCGTCCATCCTTCACCGCAAAGACGTTGAAGCCCGGCCCCTCGGCGACATTGCCGTTGAAGTCGAGCAGCAGTGCCGTCTCGGCATTGCGATCGTAGGCGTCGTAGAGGCCGCGCACCAGATCCAGCCAGTGATAGTTCTTGATCGCCGGGTCGAGCGATGCTGGCGGGATGCGCACCTTGTCGCTGATCGCGACATGCAGGCCACGCCCCATCTGCTCGGCATTGGCGACGGAGCCGAGCGGGATGGCGAAGGCCATGAAACGATTGATGGCGTCGCGCGGGTCGCGGCTGAAGGTCGGCGAGGCGCCGCGCGTGCACAGCATCTCGACATAGGATGCGCGATGGCCGGAGAGCGCGACGCAATCGTGGAGGATTTCGACAACACCGTCGCGGTCGAACGGGATATTCATGCGCAGCCGCTCCAGTCCGCCGAAGAAGCGCTCGATATGCAGATCGAGCCGGAAGAAGCGGCCGTTCCAGACGTGCACGGTGTCATAGGTGGCGTCGGAATGCAGGAAGCCCCAGTCGAGGACGGAAATCTTGGCTTCCGACATCGGTAGGTATTGGCCGTCGAGGAACGCGATACCGTTCGGATAGGAATGCGGGTCGGCATGGCGGGCCGACAGGGCGGGGAATTGTTTCGCCGTCATTCGGTGTCCCTTGATCCAGTGAGCAGGTCCATATCCATCGTGGCTGCACGGTATCCTGCGGAGGCCTCCAATATAGAGCCAGCAGGGATGCGCTATTCGTCCTCGTCGTCGGGATCGAGCAGGCGGGTGGCGCGCCAGGTCGTCAGCGTCTCGTTGATTTCGCCGACGACAAAGAAACGCGCGGAATCGCGGTCGTAGCCTTCGGCAAGCAGCTTTTCATAGGCAGTATGCTCGTGGCGCACATGCGCGACGGTCGCCAGCCACACCGCGATTGTCGGCGGCAGCGTCTTCATGTGTTTCGCGTTGGCGTCGGCCCGGATCTTTTCGGTGTCGGAATAAGGCGCCAGCGGCAGCAGCGCGGTAAGCGCCTTGGCGATGGCGCGCTGGCGGCCGGTATTCCCGATCATGTGCTGCCGCGTTCCGGTTTCGCGTGGGGTACCGAATCGGTCGAGGCGAAATAGGGTTTCAAGTCGATGACAGGCGTGCCGTCGAGAACATCGATACCGTCGAGCGTGATCAGGCCGGTAGCGGCATCGAGCGCGATGATGCCGGCGATGTGAAGACCTACCGGGTTCGGCCGCGCCGGTGACCGCAGAGCGAAAACACCTTTCGCGACAGTGGCATGGCGGGGTTTTTGCACAATCAGATTCCGCAGCGCGCGATCGAGCCAGGAGAGGATCGCGACGTGGCTGTAAGCCTCCAGCCCCTGCAAGCCCGGCCGGAACGGCGGGTCTATCACGAGCGTCGCCGGCTGGCCGCGTTCGCGGGCCGCCGCCATGTTCTTCGGGCATTCGTCGCGGTTTTTCCAGGGCGAACGGATGCGGCCGATGAAGACGACATGGCCGTCAGCGATGGCGCGTCCGGGATCGAAGGGTAGTTCCTGCTCGCCTTCGCGGCTGCCGAAATCGTTCATTCGAATCACCATAACGTCATTTTGTTGTCGGAAAACGACATGGCGGGTTGCGCATCGTCCTGATATCACATAAAGATATGTTTATATCTGTTGGAGCCATAGATGCCTCTCCACCCGCACGCAACCCTGGATACGATGGTTGATACATTGAAGGCGGCGGCCGAATCCAGCCGGCTTCGCATCCTGGCGCTCTTGTCGCGTGGCGATCTGACGGTTTCCGACCTTACAGAAATCCTCAACCAGTCGCAGCCGCGCGTGTCGCGGCACCTAAAACTGCTGCTGGAGGCCGGGTTGATCGGCCGTTACCAGGAAGGCTCGTGGGCTTATTTCCGGCTGTCCGACTCGGATACCGAGCGCGATTTCGTCAACGGGCTGGTGTCGCGGGTGCATTTGAGCGACCCGCAGGTCGAGCGCGACCTCGAGCGTCTGGCCGCCGTTAAGCGCAAGCGGCAGGAGCGCGCCAAGGAATATTTCAGCGAGAACGCGACGAGCTGGGACCAGATACGTTCGCTGCATGCCTCGGATGCTTCCGTCGAAGCGGCATTGAAGCGGCTCGTCGGCAAGAAGCCGTTCCAGGCCATGCTCGACCTCGGCACCGGCACCGGGCGGCTCTTGGAAATCTTCGCCCCGCTCTACCGCCGCGGCGTCGGCATCGATCTTTCGCGCGAGATGCTGACGGTCGCGCGCGCCAATCTCGACCGGGCAGGGGTCGCTAACGCGCAGGTGCGGCAAGGCGACATCTACGCCCCGCCGGTGGAGCGCGACGCCTACGACCTGGTGACCATGCATCAGGTGCTGCACTATCTCGATGACCCGCAACTAGCGATCCGCGAAGCCGCCAGGCTGCTTCGACCGGCCGGTCGGCTGGTCATCGTCGATTTCGCGCCGCACGCGCTGGAGTTCCTGCGCGACGAGCATGCGCATGTACGGCTCGGCTTCTCCGACCGGCAGATCGGCGAGTGGTTCGCCGAGGCCGGGCTCGATCTCGAAGAAACCGAGAATTTCGAACCGCGCGCCGCCGCAGGCGCCAGGCTGACCGTCAAACTCTGGCTTGGCCGCGACCGCCGCCTGCTGATCGCCGACCCCCAACAAACTGCCGTTCCGGAAAAGGAAACCGCCTGATGAACCAGTTCCGCTTTTCCCGCCGGCCCGACATCGGCGACAAGATCCGGGTTTCGTTCGAGTTCTTCCCGCCGAAGACCGACGAAATGGAAGCAAGGTTGTGGGAAACCGTGACCCGGCTTGAGCCGCTGCGGCCGAAATTCGTCTCGGTGACCTACGGCGCCGGCGGCTCGACCCGCGAACGTACGGGACGCACCATCAAGCGCATCCTCACGGAAACCGGCATCCCGGCCGCAGCGCACCTGACCTGCGTCGGCGCGACGCGCGAAGAGGTCGACGCGGTGATCCGCGAGTTCCAGGGCATCGGTATCGAGCGTTTCGTCGCGCTGCGCGGCGACCCCGCCTCGGGCGTCGGCAACGCCTATCGCCCGCATCCCGGCGGCTATCAGAACGGCGCCGACCTGGTCGGCGGGCTGAAAGCCATCGCCGATTTCGATATTTCGGTCGCAGCCTATCCGGAAAAGCATCCCGAGAGCCCGGATTTCGCCACCGATATCGAAATGCTCAAGCGCAAGGTCGACAACGGCGCGACGCGGGCGATCACCCAGTTCTTCTTCGACAACGATCTCTATGAACGCTACGTCGAGCGGGTGCGGCGCGCCGGCATCTATGTCCCGATCGTGCCGGGCATCCAGCCCGTTCACAGCTTCCGCCAAGTGGCGAATTTTTCGCGCAAGGCCGGCGCGCATGTGCCGGCCTGGCTCGCGGAGCGTTTCGACGGTCTCGAAAACGACCCGCAGACCCATGCCCTTGTGGCGTCTGCCGTTGCCGCCGAACAGGTCATGGACCTGGTCGAGCGTGGCGTCAGCGACTTCCATTTCTACACGATGAACCGTGCCGACCTGGTGTTCGCCATCTGCCACATGATCGGCATCCGCGCCGATTCCGCGACGCCGGCCGCGAACACGGCTCCGGCCGCCGCCTGAAATGCGGCCGCCGATAGGATTAAGCGGCCGCGCTTCAGATCCTTTGATTTGATGCATGTCGTTTTCCCGCTTTCGGGCGACATGCATTAGACAATGAAAAAGGCCGGGAAGACCCGGCCTTTTCTTAATTCGTTGTCACCTGAGGTGTGGGGCTCCAGCCGCTTTGCGGCTTAAGGGAGTACTCCCATAATGAGGGCGCCGATAAATGCGAAAGCGGCGCAGATCATCAGAGCGTTTATTGGCCGTGTCAGTCCCATGGCATGACCTCCTCTGTGGCGTACGAAGGCTGAATCTAGGGGCAATTTGGCAACAGGCAAGCGGAAAATGTGCTGCAATGCGACAGGATTGTGGAAATTCCGACCTTTGAAATCCGGTAAGTCTACGAATTCACTTAGCAATCGGGTGCTTTCAGACTTGTGGAAAAAATGTGACGGATCCGCCTTGATTGTGCCGCATCTCGTTAGGGAAGGGCGGCACGCAATGCACCATTTTTCGACGCAGTGATTTGCACGCCGGCAAGCAAGGTCTCCAACCACGAGGCAGCCGACAGCGCCATGCGGTCGCGGCCGAAGCGGGCGAGCACCTGAACCCCAAGCGGCAATCCGGCCGCGTCGCTGATGCCCGGCACGTTGACGCAGGGATTGCCCGTCAGCGTCCACAGCTTGTTGAAGGCCGGCGAACCGGTCGACGACAGGCCCAGAGGCGCGGCGCCGGTCGCCGACGGCGTCAGGAGCACATCGACGGTTTCGAACAACGCACCGGTTTCGCGCCTGGCGCGCCGGGCAATGCGGCGCGTCTCGTCATAGGCTTCCGCTGACGTCGCACGGCCTTGCTCGAGGTTTTCGCGCAAGACGTCGCTCAGGCGGTCGCGATGGTTCTCGTATTCGAAGGCTAGCGCCAGTGCTGCCTCGAAGTTCTGCAGCGCGAGGTGGGCATCGCGCGCGGCAGTCAAAGCCGGCGGTTCGTCGATCTCGACGACCGCGGCGCCGGCCTTTGCGGCGCGTTCGGCTGCCAGTTCGACGGCGGCCTGCATGTCGGCGCTTGCCTCGCCCCATATGGATGTCCGGTAGAAGCCGACCCGCAGGGCTTTCGGGTCGACCGGTTCGACAGCCAGCGCGCGCCCGGTCAGCCGCGCCACGAAAGCCGCGGCGTCCGCGACGCTGGCGGCAAAGAAGCCGGCGGTGTCGAGCGACCAGGCGAAGGTTTTGACGCCGACCATCGGGACAAGCCGGAAGCTCGGCTTGTAGCCCGCGACGCCGCAATAGGCCGCCGGGCGGATCACCGAACCGCCGGTCTGCGTGCCCACCGCGACCGGAACCATGCCGGCGGCCACCGATGCGGCCGAGCCGGACGAGGAGCCACCCGGCGTGTGGGCGAGATTGCGCGGGTTGCGCGTGCCGGCCGGCTGCAGGAACGCGAATTCGGTGGTCACCGTCTTGCCGGCCAACACTGCGCCCCTGGCGCGCATCATCGCGACCAATGCCGCATCGCCGGCCGGGCGATTGCCGACATAGATGGCCGAGCCGAATTCGGTCGGCATGTCGTGCGTGTCGAAAATGTCTTTCACGCCGACCGCGATCCCTGCAAGCGGGCCGGTGGCCTTTCCGGCGATAGCCAGCGCGCCATCGCGGTCGGCCAGACTGCGGAACGCGCCGATCCGCGCATCCGTGGCGGCGATGGCATCGAAGCTCCGCGCCACTGTTTCTTGCGGCGTCGTCTCGCCGTTCTCGATGGCATTCAGGATGAACAATACCGACTGCAAGATTTCCCCCGGATGGCTTCCGAGGTCCACCTATCGCCGCTTGAGCAGCCGGCCGTCAATGGTGACGAGGCCGAGACCGATCAGGACCATGCCGCCCACTTCGAACAATTCCAGACGTTCGCCGAGGAAAACCGCGCCGAGCAGGATGGCGCTGACGGGCACCACCAGCGTCACCAGCGACGCGTTGGTGGCACCGGCCGACGCGACAATGTTGAAGAACAGAATGTAGGCGAAGGCGGTCGACAGCAGCGCCAGCGAGAACACGGCTAACCAGACATGCGGGCTGGCGGCGAAAAGGTTCGCGCCGCCGCTCATCGCCAGCACGACTGGGGTCATCATGACCGTCGATGCGGTCAACTGCCCGGTGGCAATCACGGTCGGCGGCAGCGCCCTGAAGCGCTTGGCGAAGATGACGGCAAAGGCATAGGAAAGCGAGGCGCCGACCAGCGCGAATTTCGCCCATACCGGACCGCCGATGCCGGCAAGCAGGCCGGGACCGATCATCACCGCGGTCCCTGCGATGCCAAGCAGGATGCCGGCGACTTTGTTCCAGGAGAGTTTCTCGTCGCTGGTCACCATGTTGGCCAGCAGCACCGTCCAGAACGGCGTGGTGGCGTTGAGCACCGAGGCGAGGCCGGCGCCGAGTTCGGTCTGGCCGGCGAAGATCAGCGAGAACGGGATGATGTTGTTCAGCAGCGCCAGCACGAAAAAACTTGCCGCATAGGGCAGTGCCAGCCGGAACGACGGCCCGCGAAAGCCGAGATAGAGATGCAGCGCCAGCGCGGCGATGGTGACGCGGAACAGCACCAGCGTCAGCGGCGGGATTTCGGCGACGGCAATACGGGCGAAAAAGAACGAACCGCCCCAGATGGCGCCGAGGAACAGAAGTCGTGCCCAGTTGCGGGCGCTCATCGTTGCTTGCAGGGGCGGATTGGCGATGTCGGCGGTCATTCGGTGTGTCCGTTGATGCGGCAGGTATAGCCGTAGGGACGACACAAAAGCAGTGCCACCCGATTTCGGCACTGGTACCAACCAACGGCTGCGCTTCGGATCGCGTAGGCCGAAAATGCTCGTTGCTTGTTGCGATTGAATTCCCATTGACTTTGGGTCAGCGCTATCGAGCGCGCCGGAAAGCCCTTCCGTCAATGGTGACCAGCCCGAGACCGATCAGCGCGATGCCGGCCAGTTCGAAAGTCTCGAACCGTTCACCGAGGAAAAGCGCGCCAAGGAAGATGGCGCTGACCGGCACGACGAGTGTTACCAGCGAGGCGTTTGTTGCGCCGGCCGAAGCGATGAGATTGAAATATAGGATGAAGGCGAATGCCGTCGAAAGCACCGCCAGCGCAACGACCGCGGACCAGACGGGCAAGCTTGCCGAAAGGAAGCCTGCCGATCCATGCGTCGCCAGAACGAGCGGGATCATGATGACCGTGGAGGCCGACAATTGTCCCGTAGCGACCACCACCGGCGAAACGTCGCGGAATCGCTTTGCGAAGATAACGGCCAGCGCATAGGAGATTGCCGCGCCGATCAGGGCGAGTTTTGCCCATAACGGGCTGCCGAGGCCGGTGAGAAGGCCTGGGCCGATCATCACCGCGGTTCCGGCGATGCCAAGCAGGATGCCGGCGACTTTGTTCCGGGAGAGCTTTTCATCGCTGGTGAGGATGTTGGCCAGGATCACCGTCCAGAACGGGGTTGTGGCATAGAGCACCGAGGCCGGACCTGCTCCAAGTTCGGTCTGGCCAACGAAAATCAGCGAGAAGGGGACCACATTGTTGAGCAGGGCAAGTAGCAGAAAAGCGGGTGCGCGCGTGAACACGGGCCGGAAAGAAAGGCCGCGCAGCGCCAGATAGACTTGTAGCACCATGGCCGCGATGCCGACCCGCAACAGGACGAGCATCAGTGGTTGAATTTCCGCGACCGCGACACGGGCGAAGAAAAACGAGCCGCCCCAGATAAGGCCGAGCAGCAGGAGCTGGCCCCAGTCGCGAGCGACCATTGTACTGGGTACCGGTTTTGCGAGATCTGCGACCATCGAGCGAATTTATGCAAACTCGCCGGCGGGACAAAAGGCATGGATTGCGCTCAAACCGCCTGATTCAAGTCGATATTTGCGTGCTTTAGGCATTGAAACGACGCTTGGTCCACGGCGTCGACGCTGTTAGGTTTCGCGCGCATTCGAGGAACGCCCATGCAACGATTCGATACCGCGCACGAGGCCGCGCTGGCGCTCAGACCCGACGATCCGATCTATTGCTTCCGTCCCGAGGTGCTGAAGGCGGATTGCCGGCAATTCATGGGCATGTTTCCCGGCAAGACTGCCTATGCGGTGAAGACCAATGGCGAGCAGATCGTGCTGAAGGCGCTGGTGGAAGCCGGCGTGACGGCCTTCGACGTTGCTTCGCCCGGCGAATTTGCGGCGGTCCGCGCGGTCTCGCCTGATGCCGAGATGCTCTACATGCATCCGGTCAAGGCGCAGTCCGACATCAGGCTGGCGCTGGAGAAATATGCGATCCGTGTCATCTCGATCGACCATGAAGACGAGGTCACCAAGCTGACGCGCGTCGTCAGGGCGCTCGACATCGATCCGGGCCAGATCACGGTCTTCGTGCGCATCCAGACCAAGGGTTCGGCAGCCTACGAACTTTCGAAGAAATTCGGGGCAGCGCCGGCCTACGCCGTCGAACTGGCCGAGCGGCTCAACCGCACCGGCTACAAGGTCGGCATCGCCTTCCATGTCGGCAGCCAGATCGAGGATCCGGACACATACGAACGGGCGCTGGCGACGGCCGACTGGATCCGCAACCGCATGGATGTGCCGCTTGCCGGCCTCGATGTCGGCGGCGGCTTTCCCGCCGAATACGGCCACGATCCCAACCGCAAGAAGCCGGAGATGCCTTCGCTCGGCCAGATCATGTCGCGGTTGCGGAACGACATCAGCGAATATCAGTTCGACGAAGTGCCGCTAGTCGCGGAGCCTGGCCGCGTCATCGTTGCTAAGGCATTCTCGCTGATCGTGCGCGTTCTGCTGCGCAAGGGGAGGCGGCTCTACATCAATGACGGCATCTGGGCGTCGCTGTCGGATTCATGGACCGGCAAGATCACGCTACCGGCGCGCTTCATCCCCGATCCGGCGATCCGCACCCGCAACGGCGAGGCCAAGAACATCGTGCCGTTCAAGGTATGCGGCGCGACCTGCGACTCGGTCGACATCCTGTCGAGGCCGTTCTGGCTGCCGGAAACCGTCGACACCGGCGACTGGATCGAGATCGGCCACATCGGCGCCTATTCGCTGTCGCTCCGCACCCGCTTCAACGGATTTTACCCGGACACGTTCGTGGAGATCGCGACGCCGTTCGACGAGGGCAAGGCGCCAGAAGGGTTTGCCAGCCTGGAGACGATGGCGGATTGAGGAAGGCTCTCCCTTCTCCCCTTGTGGGAGCAGATGGATCGGTGCGCAGCGCCGAGACGGATGAGGGGTGCTCGAGGAATTGAGGTGTTGAGTCCCGCCCAACACCCTTCATCTGCCTTCGCTCCGCTCAGGCACCTTCTCCCACAAGGGGAGAAGGGATGGTCTCACAGATTCGCCAGCAATGCCGGTGTCGGCCAACCGTCTACCGGCAGGCCGAGGCGGGCCTGCTCCTTGCGCACCGCTTCGCGGGTGCCGACGCCCAGGATGCCGTCGACCTTGCCGACGTCGTGGCCGAGCGCCTGCAGCTTGGTTTGCAGAAGCTTCATCGTTTCCCCGACGAGGCCTTCTTCAGGGGTGCGGCGTTCGAACGCCGGGTCGCCGGCGAGCCGTGCGGCGAAGTGTGCGGCAGTCAGCGTGTAGATGAACGACTGGTTCCACTCGAGATAGATGTCGTAGTTGTCGTAGCTGAGGAAGGCTGGGCCCTTGTGACCCATCGGCAGCACCAGGCCGGCGTTCAGGCCGTTGTCCTGCAGCGGCGAGCCGTCGCGCTGGGTGACGCCCCACTCCGCCCATTTCGGCAAGGGCAGCTTGTTGGTGCGGCCGGTCTCGTGCCACGGCAGTTCGTCCGGGATTTTTACTTCCTGCAGCCAGGGCTGCCCCGCTTTCCAGCCGCGCGATTGGATCTTGCTGGCGGTGGTGAGGATGACGTCGGGGGCACTGTTGCGCACGTCGACAAGGCCGTCGCCATCACCATCGACGCCGCGCTTGAGGATGTCGCTCGGCAGCATCTGGGTCTGGCCGATTTCGCCGGCCCAGGCACCGGTGACGCTGGCGGGCAAGTCGCCGTGGTTGATGAGGGTCAGCAGCGGCACGATCTGCGGCCGGAAAAGCTCCGGCCGGCGGCAGTCATGGGCGAGCGTCACCAATGCGTTCAGTGTGCGGAAATCGCCCTGCACGGCGCCATAGTCGGTCTCCAGTCCCCAGAACGCGGCGATCACCGGAGCCGGGATGCCGAACTCCTGCTCCGCGCGGGCGAAGACATCGGCATATTTCTTCAGGTTGGCCGCGCCCTGAGTCAGCCGGTATTTGTTGATCATCCGGTCGGAGAATTCGGCAAACGTCTGCGTGAAGACGCCCTGCGCTCGGTCCCGCTTGAGCACGTTCTCGTCAATCGCGGCGGTGGCCAGCGCGGCGAGGCCGGTCTCGCCGACACCTGCCTGGCGCGCTTCGTCCATCATCTGCTGCATCCAGGCGGAAAAATCGCCACCGCATTGTTGTGCCCACACCGGCGATGCCGCAAAGGCCATACAAAGCGCTGCTAGCGCTGTCTTCCGCAAGGTCATCAGCCCCGTCTCCGGTCATTTCATGGTTGCCTGCCGGTGCTTTGCCCAAAACCTGTGGCGAAAAGCAGGCAAGCCGGCGGATCAGTGCGTATTTGCCCTCAACCACTTCTTCCAGGACGCTTCGCTGCCGTTGAAGACGTTGATGTCGGCATCGCCCGTGATACCCGGCACCACGCCCGTGCCGGTGTACTGCCAGAAGGTGAAGGGGTGGCTGCCATACCTTTCCTGCGGATGGCCGGCGACCGAGCGCAGCCAGTAGGGATAACCGTGGAACGTCGACAGCTTGTTGTCGTCGAAAAAGTCGATCGAGGTGTAGATGATCGGCTTCTTGCCGTAGTGCTTCTCGACGATCTGGAGAAAGGTACGCATTTCGCTGCGCACAGTCTCGGCCGGCGGCCTGATCTTGCACGTCGGCGATTGCGGGTTCCACTCCATGTCAAGCACCGGCGGCAACGCGGCCTTGTCGCGCGGCACGTTGCGGATAAACCATGCCGCCTGCTGCTCGGCAGGCCGGCAGAAATAATAGAAATGATAGGCAGCGCGCGGGACGCCGGCGACGCGGGTCGAATTCCAGTGCTCGACGAAATAATCGTCGACGCGGTCGCCGCCCTCCGTCGCCTTGATGAAGGCAAAGGAAATGCCGCTGGCGCGGGCCGTCGGCCAGTCGATCGATCTCTGGTATTTCGAGACGTCGGTGCCGTGGACGGCATACTTCCACGGCGTATGGCCGCTCCAGTCGTGCGGGTCGCTGTCATTGAAACGCGGATAGGCGCGGGTCACCTTGCTGGTCACGGAGACATCGGTGCGGTTGGCGACTGGCGCCAGATCTTCCACCGTCGTGCAGGCTGTCAGCAGCCCTATCAAAGTCAAAGCCGCTAGACGGCGCATCCGTATTCCCCTCCGACCGCACATGCCCGAACGGACACAGCATACCACCCAGCGACCGCGGCCGCGATGGTCCGCATGCCGGACGGTCACCCCAGGACAAAGCCGGCATCCTCATGTCATCGCCGATCATGGTTGATTTTCGGTTGACCACGCTCGACATGCCCCGAAAATTGCGTGAGGAATGTCGGCAATTCGATGGCGGGGTTGAGGGACACCATGCGGATCGTGCTGAAAATCGTGAAATGGCTGCTTGGACTTGTCGTGCTGGCGATCGCCGGCGTCGCGATCTGGCTCTACGCCACGCCGCCTGCCCTGATCCGTGTTGCCTCCGGCTATTCCGCCAAGATCGTCTGCTCCAACGTGTTTATCGCCCGACGCGATCCCGACAATATCCTGCGCGTAGATGTGCAGGCGCCTGGCCACTGGCTGCTCGGCTATATGAACGTCGACGTGGACCGGGATCAAAAAACCGTTGGCGCGGCGCTACTCGGCATCTTCGGCAAGAGCGTCGCCGTGGCGCGCGACGGGCTGGGCTGCGCATCGGTGCCCGACGGCGACGTCGCCAGGGCAAAAGGCGTGGAGGTTTCCACGGCCGCGCCGGCAGCGCAGCAGGACGCCTTGTGGCCGGAAGGCAATCGCGTCGCGCCGTCGCAGGCTCCCGATTTCCAGGCCATCCTCAACGACGCCAGCCTGATCGGCAAAGGCATGCGCGCCGTCGTCGTGGTTCACAATGGCCGTATCATCGGCGAACGCTACGCCGACGGTTTTTCCGCCGACACGCCGCTGCTCGGCTGGTCGATGACGAAAACGGTGACGGCGGCGATCGTCGGCACGCTGGTGAAAGGCGGCAAGCTCGCGGTCGACAGGAAGGAACTGTTCGAACCGTGGAAGGCCGACGGGCGCAAGGACATCAGTCTCGCCGATCTGATGGCGATGTCCTCCGGGCTGGAATTCAACGAGGATTACGGCGACGTCACCGATGTGACGCGCATGCTCTACTTGGAGCCGGATATGGCTGGCTTCGCCGAGGCGAAGCCGCTGGCTGGCGATGTCGGCAAGGTGTGGAGCTATTCCAGCGGCACGACGCTGATGCTGTCGCGCATCTGGCAGGATGCGCTCGGCGAACCCACCAAGGCGCTCGATTGGCCGCGCCAGGCACTGTTTGGTCCGCTCGGCATGAACAGCGCGGTGCTGGAGGCCGACGAGAACGGCACCTTCGTCGGTTCGTCCTATCTCTATGCCACCGGACGCGATTGGGCGCGCTTCGGCCAGTTCCTGCTGAAGGACGGCAACTGGAACGGCACTCAGATCCTGCCGGCCGGCTTCGTCTCCTGGATGCGCGAGGAAGCACCGGCCTCGAAAGGTGAATACGGCAAGGGACAATTGTGGCTGCACGGGCCGGACGCCGGCGTGCCTGCGGGCGCCGACCCGGATGCCGGTTTCGACCTGCCGGCCGACACGTTCTGGATGCTCGGCCATGACGGCCAGTCAGTGGCGATCATCCCGTCTAAGAAACTGGTGGTGGTGCGGCTCGGGCTGACGCCGTCGAAGCTCGGCTTCAGAACGCAAGGGCTGGTGGCAGCGCTGGCGCAGGTGGTGGAGTAGAGGCCCGGATCAGTTCGGTTTGCGCAACACCGCAAGCACCGCATAACCCCGGTAAAGCGTTTCGAAACGAAGGGTTGAGCCGGTTCGTTCGGATTCCGATTCCAGCACTTCGCGCATCGAATCGCGCGGGCTGACATGGAACTTCGCCAACCAGGCGCGCAGCACGCTGCGGAACCAGCGCGGCAGGCGCTCCTGACCGCCGAAATCGACGATATGCAGCGAACCGCCGGGTTTCAGCGCGGCCAGCGACGCCGCGACGGCCTTTTCCCAGCCGGGAATCATCGACAGCGAATAGGAGATGAACACGCGGTCGAAATTTTCGCGGGCAAATAGTTTTCCGGCATCGAATGCCGTGGCATCGCCCTGGGCAAGCCTGACCTTGTGCTGCAAATCCTCGCCGGTGATTGCCGCCGACGCTGTCTCCAGCATCTCGCTCGAAATATCGAGGCCGAAGAAGCGAGCCTCGGGATAACGGCGTGTGGCGAGGATGATGTTGCGGCCCGTGCCGCAGCCGAGTTCCAGCACGGTTCCGTTCGGCGGCACGTCGAGCCCGTCGATCATCCGATCTCGGCCGAGCAGGTAATATTTACGCGTCAGGTCGTAGATGTGTCGCTGGCGCCGGTAGACGCCGTCCATCAGCGCGGCGTGGCCCGAATGGCGTTCGACCGCGCTCATCAGGCTTTCTTCACGTAGAGGTGGAAGCCGCCATAGATGGCCGAGCGGTCGCGCGCGGACAGATCGAGCGACTGCTCCTCCTCGTAGGTCCACTGGTCGAGCAGGGCGGGCGAGACGCGGCCGGGCAGCAGGCTGGGCTCGGCTGCCGTGCGGAAGATGACGCGCGCGCTGGGCGCGGCGGTGCGGGTGATCTCGGTCCACACCGCGTTCAGCTGGTCGTCGGTCATCCAGTCCTGCGCGTCGAGCAGGATGTAGCGGTCGACGCTTGCGGCGCCCTTGCCGGCGAGCAGTTCGGTGAAGTTGGCGTGATGAACGGTGACGCGGCCGGCGTTGCGGCGGATCGTGTCGTAGCTTTCCGGTTCGAGATAGGCGGGCAGCCGCGCCTCGCCGGGCTGGGGGTAGCGGCGCGCGAACGCCTGCCAGGCGAAATAGTTGTCGCGGAGCGGAAAGTGGCAGGCGAGCTTTTCCAATCGCACCGACAGCACGTTGGCCATGGTGCCGTCGCCCGAGGTAATCAGCGAGTCGTACTGCGCCGGCGGAATGCCGAGGCCGAAGAGCGAGGCCTTCCTGGCGGTCGCCCAGCGCAGCAGCCGGCGGTCGAACAGCGGCGCCAGATATTCCTCGAAGAAGCGGCGCTGGTCGCGCAGCGTGCGCGCCTCCATGATGCGTGCCGGGTCGATGCCATAGAGCTTTGCGACACGATGGCCGGTGGCGATGAAGAAGCCGAGCAGGCCGGTCTGGTAGAAATTCTTCTCGAACACCGCGATGCGGCGCTGGCCGCGCCAGTTGCGGCGTTCCCAGTAGGCGCGCGTGACGCGGTCGAGATGCGGCGCGATGAAACGGTCGTAGGCGGCGGGATTGTGGGCGTGGCCGTTGCCGCCGAAGAAGCGGAAGAGATCGGCCTGGGCCGGCAGGTGACGCACCGCCGCGAGCTTCATGCGGTTCAGCGCCACATGTGCGGTGTTGAGGTCAACGGCATCGATCCTGGCTGGAGAACGCGTAAGATAGGCCAGCGCGTTGCAGCCGCCCGATGCGATGGTGACGATGCGATGGCCTTCGGACAGCTGCATCGCTTCCATGTCGATTTCCGGGTCCTCCCATATCTGCGGATAGACGAGGCCGGAGAAGAGCAGGGCGAACAGCCGCTCCGACAGGCCGGCCTTCGACAGTGCACGATTCTGGTAGACAGCTTTTCCAAGACGCTTGTTACGGACGAAACCAATTTCCGATGAGACGTCGGTCATGGCAAAGCGATTCCCCATTGCAATTGAGGCAAGCGGGTAGCGCAGAGTGATGACAGGCGGGTGACAGAGCGATGACGGTTCGGCGGCGACGGATCGCTCGAAAAATCCTGCGCCCAATCAGAAGTTCCTTGTCAAAAACAAATCTGTTATATAACATAAAATTTATATAAAGGACTCGTGATAATGCGAAACCTGGATACAGCATTTCTGGCGCTGGCCGATCCGACCCGGCGCGCCATTCTGGCGCGGCTGGCGCTCGGGGAGGCGACGGTGATGGAACTGGCGGAGCCTTTCGACATGACGCAGCCCGCCGTTTCACGGCACCTGAAGGTGCTCGAAGGAGCAGGGCTGATCACACGCCGGGTGGAGGGCACGAAACGTCCTTGCCGCCTGGCGCCCGACGCGATCGCCGAAATCGATCGATGGCTGGACTGGCTCCGCCAGGCGATGGCCCGCAACTACGACCGGCTCGACGACGTTCTGGCCGAAATGCAAACCGAGGAAGGAAAGGAAAAACCATGAGCAAGCTTACGCTCACCACCGAGGGCGACCGGCATGTCGTCGTCACCCGCCGTTTTGCTGCTTCGCCGGAAGCCGTGTTTCGTGCCCATACCGACCCGAAGCTTGTCCAGAAATGGCTGCTCGGGCCGGACGGCTGGTCGATGCCGATCTGCATCAACGAGGCAAAGCCGGGTGGAAAGATCCGTTACGAGTGGTCGGACGGCAAGGGCGCCGGTTTCCACCTGACGGGGGAGTACGTCGAAGTCGAGCCCTACAGCCGCATCGTTCATATCGAGCGCATGCATCTGCCCGACCCGACGCCCGACAATCATGTCGAGACGCGGTTCGAGAAGGATGGCACCGGCACCCTGATGATCATGCGCATGACGCTACCGGACGCGGAAACGCGCGCGGCCATGCTGGCGACCGGCATGGACGAAGGAATGGAGGCAAGCTACGCCCGCATGGAAGGCATGCTCCAGCGAGGCGAACTGGCGGCCTGAGGGTGGGGGCTTGCACTCCTGCGTTGCGCTGAGCATCCTCGGCTCTACCCAGGAGGTTCAATGACTCGGCGCGATTTCGACCCTGCGACCGTCACACCGGACGGTCGCCATCCTGCCAAGGCCAAGCTCTTCGACGGCACCCTCGATGGTCCTTATCGCGGCTCGGTCAACGGCGAAGCCCTGGCAACGCAGATCACGGTGCTGAGCTACGGCAACGACGAACCGGGGACGGGCCCCGGGCTGCACGTGCATCCCTACGACGAGGTATTCGTGGTCCAGCAGGGCCGTGCGCGGTTCTTCGTCGGCGATCAGGTGATCGACGCGGAGGCCGGCGAAACGGTGATGGGACCCGCCGGCCTGCCGCACCGGTTCATCAATCTCGGTCCCGGGAGGCTCCAGACGCTCGACATTCACCTCTCGCCCCGCTGGATACAGACCAATCTGGAATAGGGGGGACGCGGCTCAGCCGCGCCCAAATCCTCCTGCCGTCGGGGTGGTGACGATCACCGCCTCGCCCGCCTCCAGAATCGTCTGGTCGCAGGCTTTCAGCGTGTCGACGCTGCCGTCCAGGCGGCGCACTTCGGTCTTGCCCACCTTGCCGTCGCCGCCGCCATCGACGCCGCGCGGCGGGTGCGATCGATGCGAGGACAGAATCGCGCATTCCATTTTCTCCAGAAAGCGGATCGTGCGTCGCGTGCCATCGCCGGCGTTCCACTTGCCCGTGCCGCCGGATGCCGCGCGGACATAAAAATCCTCGAGCAGCACCGGGAAGCGCAGTTCGAGGATTTCTGGATCGGTGAGGCGCGAATTGGTCATGTGGGTGTGCACGCCCGAGGTGCCCGTGAAACCGCGGCCATCGTTCATTTGGCCCGCCGGCGAGCCAGAGCAGATCGTTTCGTAATACTGATATTTCGCGTTGCCGAAGGTGAGGTTGTTCATGGTGCCCTGCGCGTTGGCCAGTGCCCCCATGGCGCCGAACAGCGCGTTGGTGACGTGCTGCGAGGTCTCGACATTGCCGGCCACCACGGCGGCGGGATAGGCGGGCTTCAACATGCAGCCGTCCGGAATGACGATGTTGATCGGCCTCAGGCAGCCGGCATTCATCGGGATCATGTCTTCGACCATGACGCGGAAGGCATAGAGAACCGCCGCGCGCGCCACCGGTTCCGGCGCGTTGAAATTGTTCTTCTCGACGTTGGACGTGCCGGTGAAGTCGAGCGTCGCCTCGCGCTTTTGCCGGTCGACGGTGATCTTCACCTTGATGACCTGGCCGGTGTCGGTCGGATATTCATATTCGGAACTGTCGGGCAGCCGCTCCAGCACGCGGCGCACACTCTCGGCGGCGTTGTCCTGGACATGGCCCATATAGGCTTCGACCACGTCGAGCCCGAAATGCGCGACCATCTTGCGAAGTTCGGCGACGCCCTTCTCGTTGGCGGCAATCTGCGCCTTCAGGTCGGCGATGTTCTGTTGCGGATTTCTCGCGGGATATGGGTGGTCGGTCAGCAGCGTCTGCAGTTCCTTCTCGCGGAACCGGCCGCGTTCGACGATGCGAAAATTATCGAACAGCACGCCTTCCTCATCAACCGTGGTCGCCAGCGGCGTCATGGAGCCCGGCGCGGTGCCGCCGACATCCGCGTGATGGCCGCGTGCGGCGACGTAGAAGAGGATTTCCTTGCCGCCGTCGTCGAACACCGGCGTCACCACGGTTATGTCCGGCAGGTGCGTGCCGCCATTGTAGGGCGCGTTCAGTGCAAACACGTCGCCCGGACGGATATCGCCTTCGTTCAAGCGGATGATGGTTTCGACGGAGCGGTCCATGGAGCCGAGGTGCACCGGCATATGCGGCGCGTTGGCGACCAGCGCCCCGGTGCGGTCGAACACGGCACAGGAAAAATCGAGCCGCTCCTTGATGTTGACCGAATAGGCGGTGTTCTGGAGCGTCACGCCCATCTGTTCGGCGATCGACATGAAGAGGTTGTTGAACACTTCGAGCATGACCGGGTCGGCCGCGGTGCCGAGCGCTGCCCGGCGCTGCTTCTTCTCGGTGCGGCGCAACAGCACGTGGTTGCGGAGGGTTATTTCGGCCTGCCAGCCGGCTTCGACGACAATGGTCTGGTTGGCCTCGATGATGAGGGCAGGGCCGGCGATCAGGTCCGAAGAGCGCAAGGCATCGCGCCGATACACGCCGGCTTCCTGCCACTGGCCGTCGGCGTAGAGCTCTCGCGTTTCCGCCGCGGCAGGCCTTGCGCGAGGTGGGCCGGAGGCGGCGATAGCCTCGTCATTTCGCTCGGTGCCGACATTGCTGCCCTCGACGGCGACGGTCTCCACGATCAGCTTCTTGTCGTCGTATATGAAACCGAACTGCGCCTTGTGGGCAGTCTCGAAATCGGCTTTAGCCGCGTCCACGGACCTGTGGGCGAAATGGATCGGGAGGGTGGTGTCGGTTCCGTCGTAGCGGATGTGGAGCAGGGGCCTTGCGTCCACCGCTTCGCCGGATATTCCCTGGGCGGCGAGTTCGCCGGCCACTGCTTGCGTCAGCGAGCCGATCAATTCCTCGATGGCAGGCAAGGAATCGGCTGCCAGCGGTGCGAGCAAAGCCTGCTGGCGCGCGGCAAAGATGCTGGCCAGGCCGATGCCGTAGGCCGAGAGCAGGCCGGAGAATGGGTGGATCAGCACTGATTCCATGCCGAGCGCGTCGGCGACGAGGCAGGCATGCTGACCGCCGGCGCCGCCAAAGCAGTTCAGCAGATATTCGGTGACGTCATAACCGCGCTGGACAGAGATCTTCTTGATGGCGTTGGCCATGTTTTCGACGGCGATGGTGACAAAACCTTCCGCCACCGCTTCGGGCGAACGGCCATCGCCTATCTCGGCCGCAAGGGCGGAGAACTTTTCTCGCACGACCCTGGCGTCCAGCGGCTGGTCGTGGCGGGGGCCGAAGATCGTCGGGAAGAAATCGGGCTGTAGCTTGCCGAGCATGACATTGGCGTCGGTGACGGCGAGGGGGCCGCCGCGGCGATAGCAGGCCGGCCCTGGGTTGGCGCCTGCCGAATCCGGTCCGGCGCGAAAACGTCCGGCCTCGAAATGCAGGATCGAGCCGCCCCCCGCTGCGACCGTATGGATGCGCATCATCGGCGCGCGCACGCGGACCCCGGCGACCTCGGTGTCGAAGACCCGTTCGTAATCCCCGTCGAAGTGGGTCACGTCGGTGGAGGTACCGCCCATATCGAAGCCGATGACTTTTTCGAAGCCGGCGAGCTTCGCCGTCTCGATCATGCCGACGACGCCGCCGGCCGGGCCGGAGAGCAGCGCATCCTTGCCCTGAAATATGTCGGCGGCGGTGAGGCCGCCGGAGGACATCATGAACATCAGGCGGGGACCTTCCCTCTCCCTTGAGGGGAGGGTGGCGGCGGAGCCGTCGGGTGGGGTAGCTTCGGCAATGCTCGGCGCGTTAGCGGTGCCTTCTGAGGTTACCCCCTCTGCCCGCTGCGCGGGCATCTCCCCCTCAACGGGGGAGAATATCCCGAGCTCTTCACCGACCTGCCTCACATACCGCGACAGGATCGGCGACAGATAGGCGTCGACCACGGTGGTGTCGCCGCGACCGACCAGCTTGACCAGCGGCGAGACCTCGTGGCTGACCGAAACCTGGGCAAAGCCAAGCTTGCGGCAGACTTTCGCGATTGCCTGCTCGTGTTCGGGAAACTTCCAGGCATGCATGAAGACGATGGCGACGGCATCGATGCCATCCGCCTTCGCCTGCTCGATCAACGGGTTGACCGCGGCGATGTCGAGCAGCCGTTCAACCGTTCCGTCCGCGCGAACGCGTTCCTCGACCTCGATGACGCGCTCGTAGAGCTGCTCCGGCAGAATGATCTCTTTGGCAAAAATATCCGGGCGCGCCTGGTAGGCGATCTTCAGGGCATCGCGAAATCCCTTGGTGATGAGCAGCAGCACCCGGTCGCCCTTGCGTTCCAGGAGCGCGTTGGTGGCGACCGTCGTGCCCATCTTGATGTCGCCGATCACGCCGGCCGGGATCGGCGCTCCGGTGTCCAGACCGAGCAGGTCGCGAATCCCCTGGATGGCGGCATCGCGATAGGCTCCGGGATTTTCCGAAAGCAGCTTCTTCGGATGCAGGTTGCCTCGCGGGTCGCGGCCGATGATGTCGGTGAAGGTGCCGCCGCGATCGATCCAGAAATCCCATTTGGCGCTCATCTGGTTCTCCGATTTCCGAATGGACAGGAAATTCCGTCCCATGATAGGTTGTCATGAATTTATCGATGTTTTACCGATAAATCATGATCGAAGGAAGAGCCAGATGAAAAAGGATGGCACGACGGTCGGCCCCGTGGTTTCCGCGGCACATCTCGCCGAAGGCGCCATGCCTGCGCTTTCCGAAATGGAATTCGCGCTGACGGTGATGGGCAATGCATTCCAGCGATGGATCGTGCGCTGCATGGCGGCGGCGGGTTTTCCCGGCCTTGGCCATATCGACGTGCTTATCCTACACGCCACCAATCA
This sequence comes from Mesorhizobium sp. ZC-5, assembly GCF_025753855.1. GTDB lineage: Bacteria > Pseudomonadota > Alphaproteobacteria > Rhizobiales > Rhizobiaceae > Neomesorhizobium. The sequence continues at coordinate 452,132 of NZ_JAOWPT010000004.1, read as the reverse complement.
CCGGTCGCGAGAAAAGACGCTGTCCGACCTCTGCATGATGTTCAACATAGAAGACACGCATGTCGTGACCTATGCGCTGAAGAAACTGGAAAGTATCGGGCTGATCGATACCGGACGCCGCGGCAAGGAAAAGACGGTCAAGGTGACCGCCGCCGGAGCGGATGCGTGCCGCCGCTATCGGGACATTCGCGAGGCGTTGCTGATCTCCAGCATCAAGTCGCTGAAATTCGATGAAGACGAACTGAGCCGCATCGCCGCGTTGATGCGCGCTTTGTCCGGGCAATATGACCAGGCCGCCCGCGGTGCCGCCAGCCTCTGATCGCGACGGCCAAAAGTCCTGCAAGCACAAATTGTTAAGTGCGGTTAGCCGATGTGACGCAACGTCTTGTGGATGGATGGTATTGTAGCGATGACTGGCCGTTTCATACGGCGCTGTCGTCTCGCAGATTACCAAGGAGAAAGACAATGAGGAAACTTGTTCTCGCGGTCGCCGGCATTGGCCTACTCGGTCTCGCCGCCTGCAATGACAACCAGGGAGGCGGCGGTGGTACCGCCACGCCGCCAGCGACAACCGAGCCCGCGCCGGCAACGCCGCCCGCAACGGAGCCGGCACCGGCGACACCGCCGGCAACGCCCCCGGCGCAGTAAACGCACAATCCTCCCAATTGCCGATTGCGAAGAGGCCGGATCGCCGATCCGGCCTTTTCTTTACCAAATCCTGTAAATCCCTGTGCGTTTTGGTGTTTTCTTGCGCAAAGCAGTCGATTTGAGGCCCAACTTCGCCTCAATTCAGGTATGTACGCTTTGCGGTGGGCTTATTTGAGCTACTACATGAGGGATTACACATGAACAGATTGCTTCTTGTTTCGCTGGCCGGAGTTTCGATGCTGGCGCTTGCTGCTTGCGGCGAAAGCGAGCAGAAAACCGAGACACCTCCCGCAACCACCGAACAGCCGGCCGCCCCAGCCGAGCCGGCGCCGGCTCCTGCCGCTCCCGCTGAACCCGCTCCCGCTGAACCCGCTCCCGCCCCGGCCGAACCAGCTCCGGCCGCACCGGCCCCAGCCGCGCCGGCTGCCCCCGCCGATCCGGCGAAGGCTGCCGAGGATGCCATGAATGCGCTGAAGGAGCAGGCGGCGTCGATGACTGCCGAGCAGAAGCAGCAGGCGGTGACAGCCGCCCGTACGAGCGCCGAAGCCGCCGCGAAGGCCGCCGGCCAGACGGAGGACCAGGCCAAGCAGGCCGGAGATGCGGCGGAAGCCGCCGCCAAGCAGGCGCTCGGCGTCCAGTAAGCCGTACTGCGCAAGAGTACTGTTGCGGCCAGCCCTCGGGCTGGCCGTTTCTTTTTCCGGGCAGCGGGTCAATGTTGGTTTCTGCAAAAATTCCAGCGCGGTTTCGGGCCTCCGTGGCATCAAGCCGCCTCGCCATTTTCGTGGTTTGCCTCTAAGAAGCGCGCATGTCGATTTGGGAACGGATAGGTTATTTCGTTTCGCGCGTTTCAGCTTCGGCGCGCGCCGGTGCGGTGGACGTCGCCGAGGCCTTGCGCACGATTTTCGCCGGCGACCCCGAGCTGCGCCGTCGCGTGGCTTTTTCGGTGGCGATGATTGCGCTGTCGGCGAAGATGGCAAAGGCGGACGGCGTGGTATCGCAGGCCGAGATCCGGGCTTTCCAGGAAATCTTCCAGATTCCGCCGAAAGAAACCCGCAACGTGGCGCGGCTCTACGATCTTGCCCAGGCTGATATCGCCGGCTTCGAGGCCTATGCGGCGCGGATGGCCGGGCTCTGCGGCTCGGGCCACGCCAATTGCGGCATGCTGGAAGACATTCTTGACGGGCTCTTCCACATAGCCAAGGCCGATGGCGTGATGCATGAGCGCGAAGGGATGTTCCTCAGGCGTATAGCCGAGATATTCAAGATCGACGAAGCGCACTACCAGCGCATCCTTGCCCGTCATCTCGATCTGGGCGACGCAGACCCCTATGCGATCCTCGGCATAGAGCGCGGCGCGCCCTTCGATGAAGTCCGCAAGCACTACCGCAAGCTTGTCGCCAGCAACCATCCCGACCGGCTGATTGCGCGCGGTCTGCCGCAGGAATTCATCGCCATCGCCACGACAAGGCTTGCCGCCATCAACGGCGCCTACGAACTGATCGAAAAGGGCCTCAGGGCGGTATGAGCGGATTTCCTGCCGATCATGAGGGTGCCGAGGTGCGGGTCTCGCCCAATTTCGGCCCGCGCCGTGAAGGTGCAAGGCCCGAGTTCATCATTCTCCATTACACGGGCATGGAAACCGGAGAAGCGGCCGAGTCCTGGCTCTGCGATCCCGTGAGCGAGGTTTCGTCGCATTATCTCGTGCATGAGGATGGGGCGATCACGCAAATGGTGCGGGAAAGCGACCGGGCCTGGCATGCGGGAAAAGGTTCGTGGCGCGGCGAAACGGACGTGAATTCGTCGTCGATCGGCATAGAGATCGTCAATCCGGGACACGTTCTCGGCTATCATGATTTTACTGATGCGCAGATCGGCGCCGTCATCGTTCTTTGCCGTGGCATCGTCGCCCGACACCGTGTCATGCCGGAGAACGTGCTTGCCCACTCCGATGTGGCACCTGGTCGCAAGGTGGATCCGGGCGAAAAGTTTCCCTGGCAGGTTCTGGCGCGTGCCGGCATCGGACATTACGTCGAAGCTTCGCCGATTGGCGGCGGCCGCTTCCTGTCGGCTGGGGACCGTGGCGAACCGGTCGAGGCGCTGCAATCGATGCTCGCGCTTTACGGCTACGGCGTTGAGATCAGCGGCATTTTCGACCAGCAGACCAAAACCGTCGTCGAGGCGTTTCAGCGTCATTTTCGGACAGAACAGATCGATGGAATAGCTGACCGTTCGACGATAAAAACACTACACCAATTGCTCTCCGCGCTGCCGCAAAGTCTCACTTAAGTATTTTTGCCGAAATCCTTTTGATTGCAGCCTGTTACCCAAAGTGACTTGCTGTGCCCTCATTGACGCAAATTCCCTCGTCACACGGCGTCTTGTGCAGAATGTCGGGTCGCCTTTCGTGTTGCCGGCAAATCAAGAAAACCGCCCGCGAAAGACTTTGCGGCCAATAAAGAGCATCGGAATACATGATAAAACTTAAAGTTGCGGTGGCCCTGGCTGCCGGATTGGTAACTTTTGCCGCCGCCGCCCAGGATCGGGTGGAGAACCCAAAAGTCATGGCGCAGAATTCGGCCAAGAAAGCTGCCGCAGCCAAAGCCCGGAAATCCGCGAAGGAAGCCGAACCCTGCCCGTATCTGTTCGGTTGCGGTTCCGCCAAGAAAGCAGCGGAAAAGGCCGACAAGCCGAATGCGGCCAAGGTGCAGAAGGCTTCGGTTTCGAAGCGCGTCAGCCCGAAGCTGGTCGCCAAGGCACAGAAGGACGTCGAGGGCGCGGAGAAGCCGGCCACGCGCAAGACCTCGGCAAAGAAGGCACGTCGCCCGAACGTGGACAAGATGCAGACCGCCTCGATTTCCTCGGCGCGCGTCAGCCCCAAGCTGATCGCCAAGGCACGCAAGGATGTGCAGGGCGCGGAAAAGCCGTCCGCCGGCAACGGCACGGTTTCCAATGTGCAATACGGTTCGATCGTAGCCCGTTATGCGGCGTCCTATGGCGTTCCGGCGTCGCTTGCCCACGCGGTGATCCGCGTCGAGAGCAATTATCGCGTCAATGCGCTTGGCAGCGCCGGTGAAATCGGCCTCATGCAGATCAAGCCGGCGACGGCGCGCATGATGGGCTATAGCGGCTCGTCGAAAGGCCTTTACAATCCCGAGACCAACATCAAGTTCGGCATCAAGTATCTTTCGATGGCGCACAAGCTCGGCGGCGGCACGACGTGCGGCACGATCCTGAAGTACAATGCCGGCCACGCCGCCAAGCGGATGAATCCGATTTCGGCGCGTTATTGCTCCAAGGTGAAGCAGCACCTCGCAGGCGTGTGAAGCTGCCAACGAGTTCCATATCGGAAAAGCCCGTCTCATGAGGCGGGCTTTTCATTTTTTACAATTTCCCATGTGCGTCGCCGCCTGGATGCATTTGACGAACTCAGCTCGGCTTCACCCTCGCCAATATCTGGATGGCAGCCGAAAGGCATTAATCGACGTGCTCGGGCAACGCCTTCAGCTGGTCCGTAGTCATCTGTGTGATGGCGTGCACAGTGCCATCTTCGTCGCGCATGAAATCCAGTTGACCCGCCAGCAGCGACACACGCTTTGAACCGATGCCCAGAAACCCGCCGAGGTCGAAAACGACCTGAGCCTGATCGCCGGTTCCGTGGATGTGGTCTACCGAACTGATTTCGTCGTCGTCACGGCCGTAGATAGACGCCCCTTCGACGACGTCCGGGCGCAATTCGTCGCTGGTGAGGCGTACGTGATTGGTGTGGTCCATTGCTTCGCTCCCTGATGTTGAACTGGGCTAACCCCGGCGCGGCCATTCCGTTCCGAATGAAGGACGAGATTTGATGGAAGCGTTATTTCCCTGTTTGGCCGCAGCCTGACCAATCTCGTTTCATGGGCTGCCTGACAGGATGCGGCGGCTTTTTCATTTGCATTTTCCCTGCTTAGCACCTTTATACGCGTTGCCAGCTGGCCGGGCGGCCGCACCTGCAACAGCCGAAAGGCAGCAGGTGAGGAAAGTCCGGGCTCCATGGAAACACGGTGCCGGTTAATTGCCGGCGGGGGCGACCCCAGGGAAAGTGCCACAGAAAGCAAACCGCCCGCCGGCGCCCTCGGGCTTCGGCGCGGTAAGGGTGAAACGGTGGGGTAAGAGCCCACCGCGCGACTGGCAACAGGAGCGGCACGGTAAACCCCACCGGGAGCAAGACCGAATAGGGATGGTACGAGGGGAAACCCTCAGGGTCGTTTCCGATCCCTCCATCCGGGTAGGTTGCGTGAGGCGGTTGGCAACACCCGCCCAAGAAGAATGGCCGCCACGTTTCCGCGCCGCAAGGAGCGGAGGCCATACAGAACCCGGCTTACAGGCCAGCTGGCAATTTTCGAAAAGTTTTGATTTCAATGGGTTGGCAGCGTTGGCGGCCACATTGAGTCAATCGGCTGGCGAACCTCAGCTCTTTCGTGGTTTGAATCTGGTTCGAGCCGCAAATTGCGATTTGCACTGAAGCCCGTCAGACCTTCGGCAGTGCCGCTTCAATCGCTTTCCACAATTCCTCGACCGGTTCGCAGCCGATCGATAGCCGCACGAAACCCGGCGCAACGGCGTCACCCCAGCGGGCCCGGCGTTCTGCTGACGTGTGAACGCCACCAAAAGATGTGGCCGGCTGGATCAACTCGCATCCGTCGATGAAGGCTTCGGCCTCGGCTTCCGAGCCGAGCCTCAACCCGATCAGAAAGCCGAAACGCTGCATCTGGGCGCGCGCCAGATTATGGGCGGGATCATTTTCGAGGCCGGGGAAACGGACGGACTGCGCGGCAGGATGTTCGGCGAGGCGGCGCGCGACGATCTCGGCCGAATTGCACATGCGGTCGAACCGCACATCGAGCGTTTCGAGGCCGCGATGCACGAGCCAGGCTTCGAACGGGCCCGGGATGCCGCCCGCGAATTTACGCCATTCGGTGAGCGCAGCAATGATCTTTGCGTCGCGGCTCGCGACGTGGCCGAACAGCACATCGGAATGGCCGTTCGGCGCTTTCGTATCGGCCGCAACCACGACATCGGCGCCGAGATCGAGCGGACGCTGGCCGAGTGGGGTCATCGTGGTGTTGTCCGCCACGACAAGCGCGCCGGTCGCATGCGCGGCTTTGCAGACCATCTCGATATCACAGATATCGAGACCTGGATTGGACGGCGTCTCGACGAAGACAAGCCGATAATCATCGAAACCGCCATCCAGGAAGGATGCGGTCGGACGTGTGTCGGCTGTAATGCCGAGTGGCTTCAGGAAACGGTCGGCGAGTACACGTGTCGTGTAGTAGCCGTCCGAAGGCAGCAGGATACGGTCGCCGGTCTTGAGCAGGGTGAAGAATACGGAGGAAATGGCTGCCATCCCGGACGGAAAGGCGATGGCAGGTGCATCCTCGAGATGCGAAAGTATGGCTTCGACGGCATCCCATGTCGGGTTATTGAAGCGCCCGTATTGCCGGAAGCCTGAAGGATCGCCAGGCAGATGATACATCGCCGCCATGGTGAGCGGCAGCGGCACCGGGTCACCCTTTTCCAATTCATGGCGCCGCAAATGGGCAAGGCGCGCTGCGCGTGAATTGTCATGATCGGGCATATTTGGCTTTCGTTGGCTGAAATTGTAGAAGATCTGACGGAACGCTATTCGCGGCGTGGATACGGAGCAAGCCGGCAGAGCGCTAACGGTTCGTTAGCATGACACTTTGCAAGGTTGCCAACTGATCCATATGAATGGTGTCGTCATGCTGGGCAGATACCGGGGTCGAGATAGTCAGGAGCGAACGATGCAGCGGTTTCCGGTCTGGATGGCAATAATTGCACTGGCAGCGATTGCTGGCTGCCAGACGAGCACGCCTGTAAAGCCTATTGCAAATGGCTGCTCCTACAGACCCGCCGATGCCGGGCTCTGCGAACCGCCGAGCAACTTCAGGCTGTTCGACTATATTGTGGGTGCGAAATAGCGCCATCGCCGCGAAGCCCGGTTGGGCATCGCCGTGAACAGGGTCGGGGCCACTGCCTGCCGACTTCTCCAAGCTCCTGTTTAAGACGATCTCAGGTGGCCAAGTATCTGACGTGGTTCACTCCACGCCGGGCACACTAATAATTCGTTAGGCATAATGACCGATAACTGTCCGGATGCCGATTGCCCGGGTTCAAAGAGGGGTTCGGCAAGCTTTGTGTAACCTGTTCCCGTTGACGCCCATATTGCCCCATGGTATCCCATATCTTCAATCAAGACTTCGTTCCAGTTTCGGGTGAAGCGTTCGCCAAACCGGCAGCCGCGGCGGCTTTCGGGAGCGGAAGCCTTGCCTGCGACAGGAGCGAAAAAAATATCTTGAGGGAATGGCGCTTCGGCGCGGGGATTTTGATGGAAAGGGGCGCGGCGGCGGAAGCGGCTGTATCGAGCGATGGACCGATTTCTGTCAAACGCGGTGAACAGGATCGATGCCAAAGGGCGGGTTTCCGTGCCGGCGCATTTCCGTTCCGTGGTGCAGAAGAGGGGCTATTCGGAACTCTACGCGCTGCGGGCGCTGGACATTCCGGCGCTGGATGTCGGCGGGCTCGACCTTCTCGACCGCTACGAAGAGCGGATCGCCAAGGAGGATCCTTTCCTGCAGGCGGCGGACGACATGTCGTTCTTCATCCATGGCGACGGCTCGTTTCTGAAACTCGACCAGGACGGCCGCATCACTGTCAACGATTTCATCCGCGAACATACGGGCATTTCGACGGATGTCGCGTTTGTCGGGCGCGGCAATTTTTTTCAGATATGGGAGCCGGAGCGACTGAGGGCCTATGGCGCCGAAGCGCGGGCGCGGCTCCTGAAAGTTCGCCAGGCGGCCGCTTCCTCAAGGCTTGCCGGAGAAACGGGATGATGGCGGGCCACGGCGAAGATACCTACGCCGTTGGCGGACCGGTCCGTCACATCCCGGTTCTGCTCGACGAGGTGCTTGCGGCGCTTGCGCCGCTGGATGGTCAATCGATCGTCGATGGCACATTCGGCGCGGGAGGCTACACCAGGGCGCTTCTTGCAGGCGGCGCCACCGTCGTGGCGGTCGACCGCGATCCCGATGCAATCTCGGTGGGACGGGACCTCGAGGCGCAGTCAAAGGGGAGACTGCGCCTCGTTCACGGCCCATTTTCGCGGCTCGACGACTACGTCGACGCGGCCGACGGCGTGGTTCTCGACATTGGCGTGTCGTCAATGCAACTGGACCAGGCCGAGCGCGGTTTTTCCTTCCGAGCCGATGGGCCGCTGGACATGCGGATGGCCAGGGCGGGGATGAGCGCGGCCGATGCCGTCAATCGTTTCAAGGCCGGCGACCTTGCCCGGATTTTCGGCTTCCTGGGCGAGGAAAGGCATGCCGGCCGCATTGGTCGGATGATCGAGAAGCGTGCCGCCGAGCAGCCCTTCCTGCGGACGCGCGACCTTGCCGAGGCGATAGAGGCGCTGGTCGGCCGCAATCCCAAGGACAAGATCCATCCCGCGACCCGCGTGTTCCAGGCGCTGAGGATCTTCGTCAATGACGAACTGGGCGAACTGGCGCGCGCGCTGTTTGCGGCCGAACGCGTATTGAAGCCCGGTGGAAGGCTCGCCGTGGTGACGTTCCATTCCCTGGAGGATCGCATCGTGAAGCGGTTCTTCGCCGATCGCGCGGGAAGCGGCGGCGGCTCCAGGCACATGCCGGAAGTCCTCATCCAGCCGGCGACATTCGAAAAGTCCGGCAAGGCATTGCCTGCCTCGGACGAGGAAGCGGCGCGGAACCCGCGCGCCCGCTCGGCAAAGCTGAGAAGCGGCGTACGCACCACAGCGCCTTCGCGTGCCGCCGATCATTCGATCTTCGGATTTCCGAAACTGCCGGATGTCCAGTCTCCGGGAGAGAGGTAAAAAGTGTTTCGTACCAGCGATATAGTGCTCATCGCCATAATGGTCTCGGCGGCGGCCTTTACCTACAAGACCAAGCACGAGGCGGAGACCCGCCGCGACGAAGTGCGCAAGATCGAGGCACAGATCAAGCTCGAGGAAGACACGATCACGCTTCTGAAGGCGGACTGGAGCCTGCTGACGCAACCATCGCGCCTGCAGAAACTGGCAGAGACGTATCACAACCAGCTCGAACTGCAGCCGGTCGAGGCGCACCAGATCGTCGGGCTTGAGCAGCTGCCGTCGCGCCCGGTCGAAATCCAGGACTTTTCCGCCGAGCGGCTCGGCGGCATGGCCGACAGTGGGCAAGACCCGACAGTGACGGGAGGGGTCGTCCAATGATCGGCAGGTGGCGCAGGAAGAAGGCGGACACGTCGATCGTCGTCGACGGCGCGCGCAAGGCCACCGGCGGGCGGGCAAAGAACCGCGTGCTGATGACGATGGCGGCGTTCTTCGGCATCTATTCCATAATCGGCGGCCGGCTTGTCTATCTCGGCATGCAGGATCCCGATGCCTCCGGGGGACCGGTGAGCCGGGTGACCGCGTCGCGGCCCGACATCGTCGACCGCAACGGCGAAGTGCTGGCGACGGACATCAAGACCGCCTCGCTGTTTGCCGAACCACGGCGCATCGTCGATGCCGATGAGGCGCTGGAGAAGATTTCGACGGTGTTGCCGGATATCGATTACGAGCAGACATACCACAAGCTGAAGAGCGGAGCGGGTTTCGTCTGGCTGAAGCGCCAGCTTTCGCCGAAACAGCAGAACGACATTATGCAGCTCGGCATTCCAGGCATCGGCTTCCGCACGGAGAAGCGCCGCTTCTATCCAGGTGGGGCGACGGCCTCGCACATTCTGGGCCTGGTCAACATCGACAACCAGGGCATCGCCGGGCTGGAGAAGTATATCGACGAGCAGGGGCTCGCCGATCTGCAGGCGTCGGGGCTGGCGGTGGCAGCCGATCTGAAGCCGGTCAGGCTGTCGGTCGATATCCGCGTCCAGCACATCGTGCATGACGAAGTGAGCCAAGCCTTGCAAAAGTACCATGCAATCGCAGCGGGTGCGGTGGTGCTCAACGCCAAGACCGGCGAAGTGGTGGCAATGGCCTCGGTACCAGACTTCGATCCCAACAATCCCTACAACGCGCACGAAAAAGACCGCCTGAACCGCATGTCGGCCGGTACCTTCGAGATGGGATCGACGATCAAGAGCTTCACCACGGCGATGGCGCTGGATTCCGGGAAGGTGACGCTCAACAGCACGTTCGATGCGAGCAGGCCGATCACCATCGGTCGCCGCACCATTCGCGATTTTCACGGCAAGGGACGCGTGCTTACCGTGCCCGAAGTGTTCATCTATTCGTCCAACATCGGTTCGGCGAAAGAGGCCGATGTGGTCGGCGTCGAGGGCCACCGCGAATTCCTGAAGCGCATGGGGCTTCTCGACCGCATGAAGACCGAACTGCCCGAAGTGGCACGACCGACGGAGCCGAAGGTCTGGAAGAAGGTGCATTCGATCACGGCGGCGTTCGGGCATGGTTTTTCGACAACACCGCTGCAGACTGCCCTCGGTGCCGCTGCACTGATGAATGGCGGCTATCTGATGAACCCGACTTTCCTGCCGAGGACGGTCGAGGAGGCGATAGCCGGTGCGACCAAGGTTGTGGAGGACAAGACGTCTGCGGACATGCGGTATCTCTACCTGCTGAACGCGACGGCGCCCGGCGGCTCCGGCAAGCGGGCGGCCGTGCCGGGCTACCGGGTGGGCGGCAAGACCGGGACCGCCGAAAAGGTCGTCAACGGCCGCTACGCCAAGAATGTGCGCTTCAACGCTTTCGTTGCGGCGTTTCCGATGGAAGACCCACAATACATCGTGCTGTCGATCGTCGACGAACCGAAGCCTGAAAAGCCGGGTATGGGGGCGACCGCGGGCCTCAATGCCGCGCCAATCGTCGCCAACATTATTCGCCGCTCGGCCTCCATGCTTGGCGTTAAGCCCGAATTCAGTCAAGAAAATGGAGCAACGCTCGTTTCGTATCAGTGATTCTCGCGGCGTTCCGGGGACAATTAAGGGACGCCGACCGCGCTAAACGACTGGAATTAAATGAAACTCAGTGACTTTTCCGGGATCCTGCCTGTCGACGGGGCGCAACTCGGCGGCATTGCTATTTCCGGAATTTCCTCGGATTCGCGGCAGGCCGAGGCAGGTACGCTGTTTTTCGCGGTTCCCGGCAGCAAGGCCGACGGCGCTCTCTATGCCGCCGATGCGGCAAAGCGTGGGGCATCCGCCATCGTCGCTGCAAAAGGCGCGATCGATGCCGCATTGAGTATCCCGCTGATCGAAGTCGACGACCCCCGCCGCGCACTGGCGCTTTCGGCGGCGGCTTTCTTCGGACGCCAGCCGCAAACCATGGTCGCGGTGACCGGAACCAGCGGCAAGACCTCGGTGGCGTCCTTCACGCGCCAGATATGGGAACAAGCCGGCTTCGCCGCGGCCAGCATCGGCACGACAGGCGTTACCGCGCCGGGGCGCAACGAATACGGTTCGCTGACTACGCCCGATCCGGTCGCGCTGCATCATTTGCTGGCCGACCTGGCCAAATCCGGCGTCACCCATGCAGCCATGGAAGCCTCGAGCCACGGTCTCGACCAGCGCCGGCTCGATGGCGTCAAGCTTGCGGCGGGCGCCTTCACCAATCTTGGCCGCGACCACATGGATTATCACCCGACGGTCGAACATTATCACAACACAAAGCTCCGGCTGTTCGACACGCTGCTGGCCGAGAATGCTCCGGCCGTCATTTTTTCCGACGATCCATGGTCGGAGCCGACCATCAAGGCCGCCGAAGCCGCCAGGCTGAACGTGCTCACCGTCGGCCGGCATGGCACGTTCCTGCAGCTCAAGCGGGTTGAGCACGAACGCTTCCGGCAGCGCGCCGAAATCATCGCCGACGGCGTCATTCATGAAGTCGACCTGCCGCTGGCCGGCGATTTCCAGATCTACAATGCGCTGGTCGCGGCCGGGTTGGCGATCGCCACCGGAACGCCGGCTGCAACAGCGCTGAGGGCGCTGGAAAAACTGAAAGGCGCTTCCGGACGCCTAGAACTGGTCGGCACGACAGCCAATGGCGCCCCGGTCTATGTCGACTATGCGCACAAGCCCGATGCGCTCGAGAACGTTCTGACGTCGGTGCGTCCGTTCACAACCGGCCGTGTCGTCGTGGTGTTTGGCTGCGGTGGCGACCGCGATCGTGGCAAGCGGCCGATCATGGGCGAGATCGCGACGCGGCTGGCGGATATCTCGATCGTGACAGACGACAATCCCCGCTCGGAGGTGCCGGCGGAAATAAGGGCGTCGATCATGGCGGCGGCGCCCGGTGCGATCGAGATCGGCGACCGCCGCGTGGCAATCCATCACGCCGTATCGATACTGCAGCCGGGCGATACACTGATCGTCGCCGGCAAGGGGCATGAGGAAGGACAAACGATCGGCTCGGAGACATTTCCGTTTTCCGACCATGAAGAAGTGCGCAACGCACTCAAGGAACGCGCCGCATGAGCCTTTTATGGACATCGGGAGACCTTGTCGCCGCCACGGGCGGCCGGCCCTTCGGGCAGATGGTGGCCGGCGTCACGGGCATTTCCATCGACAGCCGCACGCTGCAGCCCGGCGAGGCGTTCTTTGCCATCAAGGGCGACCAGTTCGACGGCCATGATTTCGCGACCGCCGCCCTTAAGGCCGGGGCCGCGATGCTTGTGGTCGCTGAAGGCAAGCTGCCGGCGCTTGGCCGGCTGACGGTGCCGATGATCGTGGTGCCGGACGTGCTGACCGCGCTCGAAAAAGCCGGGGTTGCGGCGCGGACGCGCACGCGCGCCAAGATCATCGCGGTGACGGGCTCTGTCGGCAAGACCAGCACCAAGGAGGCGCTGCGCCATGTTCTTTCGGCAGTCGGCAAGGTGCACGCCGCCGACAAGTCGTTCAACAACCACTGGGGAGTGCCGCTGACGCTGGCGCGTATGCCCGAGGATTGCGACTACGCGATCTTCGAGATCGGCATGAACCATCCGGGCGAAATCCGCCCGCTGGCCAAGCAGGTGCGGCCGCATATCGCCATCATCACGCTGATCGCCGAAGCGCATCTCGGCCACTTCAAGAACATGGACGAGATCGCCCGCGCCAAGGCTGAGATTTTCGAAGGCATCGAGCCTGGTGGCTATGCGATCCTCAATCGCGACGATCCGCGCTCCAAGCTGCTCGGCAAGCTGGCTCGTGATGCCGGCGTCGCGCATGTCGTCGGCTTCGGCGAGAACCCGCGCGCCCATTTCAAGCTGATCGCCTGCAGCCTGCAAGGCGACAGTTCCACCATCTCCGCCAAGATCGGCGGCAAGGACGTCAGCGCCAAGATCGGTGCGCCGGGGCGCCATGTCGTGCAGAACACGCTTGCCGTGCTCGGTGCTGCCTATCTTGCCGGCGCCGACCTCGACAGGGTCGCTCCCGCACTTGCCACTCTCTCGGCGGAGCGGGGCCGTGGCAAGCGTTACCTGCTGCCTCATCCCGAAGGCGTCGTTGCCCTGATCGACGAAAGTTACAATGCCAACCCGACATCGATGCGGGCCGCGCTCGAATTGCTCGGCGCGACGCCGGTCAACGGCTCCGGCCGGCGGATCGCAGTGCTGGGCGACATGCTGGAACTCGGCGAGCAAACGGCGAAGTTCCATGCCGATCTCGCCGAGGTTGTCGTCCGTACCGGGACCGACATGGTGTTTCTGGCGGGGACCGAAATGTCGGCTCTGGCGGATGCGCTGCCTGCGGGCTTTCCTGTCGAACATCGAGCGACGACAGAAGAACTGGCCGGGTTGCTGACCAAAGCGGTGCGGCCAGGCGACGCCATCATGATCAAATCTTCGCTGCGCATGGGTTTTTCGCGGCTCGTCGATGCACTTATCAGTCATTTTCCGGCACAGGCCGGTAAAACGAAGCGCGCCTGAAAGCGCAGCAGGGGACGAAATCGCATGCTTATGCTGCTCGTTGAATTTGCCGACCAATTCTCGGTGTTCAACGTTTTCCGCTACATCACCTTCCGCACCGGCGGCGCGCTGATCACGTCCGCGCTGATCGTCTTCATGTTCGGACCGATGATCATCGATTCGCTGCGAATCAGGCAGGGGCGCGGCCAGCCGATCAGGGCCGACGGGCCGCAGACCCATTTCAAGAAGGCAGGAACGCCGACGATGGGAGGCCTGATGATGCTATGCGGCATCGTCGGCGGCACGGTGCTGTGGGCCAATCTTTCCAGCGTCTATGTCTGGGTGGTGCTTCTGGTGACGCTGAGTTTCGGCGCCATCGGGTTTTACGACGACTATCTGAAGGTGACCAAGCAGTCGCATCTCGGCGTATCCGGCAAGGCGCGGCTTGCGGTCGAATTCCTTATCGCGGGCATCGCGTCCTGGGTGATCATGAGCAACGGCCAGGCGCCGTTCTCTTCGTCGCTGACGTTTCCCTTCATCAAGGACCTGATCGTCAATCTGGGCTGGTTCTTCGTTCCTTTCGCCGCATTCGTCATCGTCGGCGCTGGCAATGCGGTCAATCTGACCGACGGCCTCGACGGGCTCGCCATCGTGCCGATCATGGTGGCTGCCGCCTCATTCGGAGTGATCGCCTACCTGTCGGGCAACGCCGTGTTCGCCGAATATCTGCAGATCCATTTCGTGCCGGGCACCGGAGAATTGTCAGTAGTTCTGGGTGCCGTCATCGGCGCGGGCCTAGGCTTCCTCTGGTTCAACGCGCCGCCGGCCGCCATCTTCATGGGCGACACCGGCTCGCTGGCACTTGGCGGGCTGACCGGGACCGTTGCGGTGGCGACCAAGCACGAGATCGTCATGGCGATCATCGGCGGCCTGTTCGTCGTGGAAGCGCTTTCGGTGATCATCCAGGTGACGGTGTTCAAGATGACGGGCCGGCGCGTGTTCCTGATGGCACCGATCCATCATCATTTCGAGAAGTTGGGGTGGACCGAAAGCCAGGTTGTCATCCGGTTCTGGATCATCGCGGTCATCCTGGCGCTGATCGGCCTTTCCAGCCTGAAGCTGCGCTGAGGAAGGGTGATGATCCCTGCGCAGGCATTCGCCAACAAGAAAGTGGCACTGTTCGGCCTCGGCGGCTCCGGGCGGGCGACAGCGCATGCGTTGAAGGAAGGCGGCGCCGACGTCCTTGCCTGGGACGACAATCCGGAAAGCGTGGTGAAGGCGGCGGAGACCGGCATTCCAACCGGCGATCTCAGAGGCGCTGACTGGTCCGGTTTCGCATCCTTCGTGCTGTCGCCTGGCGTGCCGCTGACCCACCCGAAACCGCACTGGACGGTGGAACTGGCGCGCGGGGCCGGAGTTGAAATCATCGGCGACATCGAACTGTTCGCGCGGGAGCGTACGGCCCGAGCGCCCGAGGCGCCGTTCATCGCCATCACCGGCACCAACGGCAAGTCGACGACAACGGCGCTGACGGCGCATATCCTCTCCGATGCCGGCCGCGACACCCAGATGGGCGGCAATATTGGCCGTGCCGTGATGACGCTCGATCCGCCGCAACCAGGCCGGCATTATGTCGTGGAGTGTTCGTCATACCAGATAGAACTGGCACCGTCGGTCAACCCGACTGCCGGCATGCTGCTCAACCTGACGCCGGACCACCTCGACCGCCACGGCACCATGCAACACTACGCCTCGATCAAGGAGCGGCTGGTGGCCGGCAGCGAGACCGCGATCGTCGGCGTCGACGACGTGTTCTGCGCGCAGATCGCCGACCGGCTGGAGCGCGCCGGCAAGGATGTTATCCGCATCTCGAAGCGGCTGCCGTTGACCGATGGGCTTTTCGCCGACGGCACCAACATGATGCAGGCAGACCATGGGCGCTTCAGCCGCATCGCGACGCTCGAGGATATCGGTTCGCTGCGCGGCCAGCACAACGCGCAGAACGCGCTGGCTGCGGTCGCAGCCTGCATGAAGGTTGGCTTGAGCCCGCGCGACATTCAATCGGGCCTCGACAGCTTTCCGGGACTGGCACACCGGATGGAGCAGGTTGCCCGCAAGGACAGCGTTCTGTTCGTCAACGATTCCAAGGCGACCAACGCGGATGCCGCGGCTCCCGCGCTGTCGAGTTTCGCGCGCATCTACTGGATCGCCGGCGGCCTGCCCAAGGAAGGCGGCATCGAGCCGCTGCGCAGTTTTTTCCCGCGCATTGCCAAGGCCTATCTGATCGGCGAGGCGGCGCCGGGCTTTTCGGCCACGCTCGGTGAAACGGTTCCTTACGAAATATCGGGCACGCTTGATTCGGCGGTGGAACACGCGGCCGCGGATGCGGCGCGCGACGAAAGCGGCGAGGTTGTGGTGCTGCTTTCGCCGGCTTGCGCGAGTTTCGACCAGTTCAAGAATTTCGAAGTGCGGGGCGATGCATTTCGTGCCGCAGTGAATGCGATCAGTGGCATGCAGCCGATCGGAGGGATACGCTGATGGTGAGCCGAGTTGACACAAGTCCCGTGGCCAATTGGTGGTGGACGATCGATCGCTGGTTCCTGGCGGCATTCCTGTCGCTGATGGGGCTGGGCATCGTGCTGTCCTTCGCCGCAAGCCCGGCCGTGGCCGAGCGCATCGGCCTCGACAGTTTCCATTTCGCGACGAGGCAGATCGTCTTCACCATCCCAGCGCTGATCGCCATGCTGTCGGTGTCGTTCCTCGACCAGAGGCAGATCAGGCGGATGGCGCTGGTCATCCTTTGCGTCTCGCTGCTGCTGATGGTCGCCGCGCTGTATGTCGGCGTTGAGGTCAAAGGCGCGCGGCGCTGGGTGTCGATGCTCGGCGTATCCATCCAGCCGTCCGAGTTCCTGAAGCCGGCCTTCGTCATCGTCTGCGCCTGGCTGTTTGCCGAACACGCGCGCCAACCCGACATTCCGGGCAATCTGTTCGCCATGATCCTGCTTGGCCTGGTGGTGGCATTGCTGGTGGCGCAGCCGGACCTCGGCCAGACCATGTTGGTGCTGGGTACCTGGGGGGTGATGTTCTTCATGGCGGGCATGCCGTGGCTGTGGATCGTGGCGCTGGGCGCCCTGGGTGCCGGCGGGGCGGTCGCCGCCTATACGATCTTCCCGCACGTCGCCGGCCGCATCGACCGCTTCCTGACCGGCGAGGGCGATACGTTCCAGGTCGACATGGGCCGTGAGGCGGTGGTGCACGGCGGCTGGCTCGGTGTCGGGCCGGGCGAGGGCACCATCAAGCGGGTTATCCCGGACAGCCACGCCGACTTCGTCTTTGCCGTCGCCGGCGAGGAGTTCGGCATCGTGCTCTGTTTCGGCATCATGCTGATCTTCGCTTTCATCGTGTTGCGCGGCCTGAACATAGCCTTGAAGGAGCAGGACGATTTCACCCGCTACAGCGTCGCCGGCCTGGTCATCGTGTTCGGCTTCCAGTCGATCATCAACATGGGCGTGAATCTGCAACTTATGCCGGCGAAAGGCATGACGCTGCCGTTCATCTCCTATGGCGGCTCGTCGCTGATCGCCATCGCCATCTCGATGGGCATGGTGCTGGCACTGACACGCAAGCGGCCGGAGCGGCGCAAGCAGCCGGGCGTCTTGAGCTTCGCCCAACGGGCGGTCGCCGCTGAATAGCATGGTGGAGCGGACGATCCTGCTTGCCGCCGGAGGGACCGGCGGCCATCTGTTTCCAGCCGAGGCGCTGGCGCATGAACTCATTGCTCGCGGCTGGAGCGTGCAACTGGCCACCGACAATCGTGCCGAGCGCTTCGCCGTCAACTTTCCCGGCGCGGTGATCCATCCGATTTCGGCGGCGACGATCGGTTCGCGCAATCCGTTCGCCCTGCTGCGTTCGTTCTGGACGATCTGGAAAGGTGTGCGCCAGGCTTCGGCGGTGATCGCCAAGGAAAAGCCGGCCGCCATCGTCGGCTTCGGCGGCTACCCGACGCTGCCGCCGCTCTATGCCGCGACGCGGCGCGGTGTGCCGTCGCTGATCCATGAACAGAACGCGGTGATGGGCCGTGCCAACAAGGCGCTCGCCAGCCGGGTGAATGCAATCGCGGGAGGCTTCCTCAGTGAAAGCGCCGGCCAATATGCAGGCAAGATCGTAGCGACCGGGAATCCGGTGCGTCCGGCGGTGATCGAGGCTTCGAAAAAGGCGTTTGCGGTCCCGGCGGCCGGCCAGCCCTTCCGCCTGCTGGTGTTCGGCGGCAGCCAGGGCGCGCAATTCTTCTCCGATGCCATCCCGTCGGCGATCGCGACATTTCCGGAAGTCGAGCGGCGCAGGCTGAAGGTTACGCAGCAGGCACGCGCGGAAGATGAAATGAAAGTGCGTGAAGCTTACGAGGCGCTGGGGGTCGAAGCCGAGGTGTCGCCGTTCTTCGGCGACATGGCGGAAAGAATAGCAGCGGCGCATCTCATCATATCGCGATCCGGCGCGTCGACGGTCTCGGAGATCGCGGTGATCGGGCGACCGGCACTGCTGGTGCCTTATCCGCATGCGCTCGACCACGACCAGGCGGCGAACGCGGCCAGGCTGGCGGAGGCCGGCGGCGCCGAACTGCACCCCCAATCCACCCTGTCGGCCGAACGGCTGGCCGAACTAATCGGCGGCCTGATGAACGATCCGCAGCGGCTCGGCACGATGGCCTCAGCGGCCAAGTCGGCCGGGAAACCCGATGCCACTCGGTTGCTCGCGGACCTGACAGAGGCTATTGCGTCGGGCAAATCGGTAGTGGAATTCAAGAAGGGGCAGCGCGCATGAAGATGCCGCAAACGATAGGCCTGGTCCATTTCATCGGGATCGGCGGCATCGGCATGAGCGGCATCGCCGAGGTGCTGCACAATCTCGGCTACAAGGTCCAGGGTTCCGACCAGGCCGACAGCGCCAATGTTCAAAGGCTGCGCGACAAGGGCATTGAATGCTTCGTCGGCCATCGTGCCGAAAATCTCGGCGAAGCCGAAGTCGTTGTCGTGTCGACGGCGATCAAGAAATCCAATCCGGAACTGATGGCGGCGCGCGAAAAGCTGCTGCCGATCGTGCGTCGGGCCGAAATGCTGGCCGAACTGATGCGCTTCCGCCAGGCGGTCGCCATCGGCGGCACGCACGGCAAGACGACGACGACATCGATGGTGGTGACGCTGCTCGATGCCGGCGGGCTCGACCCGACGGTCGTGAATGGCGGCATCATCAACGCCTACGGCACCAATGCGCGCATGGGCGAAGGCGAATGGATGGTCGTCGAAGCTGACGAGAGCGACGGCACCTTCCTGAAGCTGCCCGCCGATATAGCCGTGGTGACCAACATCGACCCGGAACATCTCGACCATTACGGCACCTTCGACAAGGTGCGCGAGGCATTCCGGCAATTCGTCGAGAACGTGCCGTTCTACGGCTTCGGCGTGATGTGCACCGACCATCCGGAAGTGCAGGCGCTGGTGTCGCATATCGAGGACCGCCGTGTCATCACCTATGGCGAGAACGCGCAGGCCGATGTGCGTTTCGCCAGGCTTCGGGTCGATGGGGCGGCCTCGTTGTTCGACGTGCTGATCCGCGACCGCAAGACCGGCAAGGAAACGACGATCAGCGATCTGCGGCTGCCGATGCCAGGCCGTCACAACGTCTCCAACGCGACCGCGGCGATCGCCGTCGCGCATGAACTTGGCCTGTCGGCGGCGGACATCAAGAAAGGCCTGTCGTCGTTCGGCGGCGTCAAACGGCGCTTCACGCTGACGGGAAGCTGGAACGGCGTCCATATCTTCGACGACTACGGACATCATCCGGTCGAGATCAAGGCGGTGCTGAAGGCTGCACGGGATTCGACCGGCGGCCGTGTCATCGCAATCGCGCAGCCCCACCGCTACACCCGGCTTCGCGACCTGTTCGATGAATTTTCCGCGTGCTTCAACGATGCCGACACCGTGATGGTGGCGCCGGTCTACGCGGCGGGCGAGGACGCGATCGATGGAGTCAATTCTGAAGCGCTGGCTGCGCGCATCCGTGCCGGCGGTCATCGCGACGCGCGCTATATCGACGGTCCTCAGGCGATAGCGCCGGCGGTGAGGGACCTGGCCAAGGCCGGAGATTTCATCGTGTTCCTCGGCGCCGGCAATATCACGCAATGGGCCTACGCCTTGCCAAAGGAACTTGGTGGGGAGGCGGCATGATCCGAGGGGAGGCGCTGCTCGAAAAGCTCGGCGGCAGGCTTGCCGGATTGCGCGGCCGTATCACGCCGGGCGCCGAGATGGAAAAGATCACCTGGTTTCGCGCGGGTGGCGCTGCCGAAGCGCTGTTCCAGCCTGCCGACGAAGAGGATCTCGCGGCATTCCTGAAGGCGGTGCCGGAAGAAATCCCCCTGACCATCGTCGGCATCGGTTCGAATCTTCTGGTGCGTGAAGGCGGCATTCCCGGCTTCGTCGTCCGCCTCTCCGCAAAGGGTTTCGGAGAAGCCGAAGCGATCTCGCCGACGCAGGTCCGTGCAGGCGCCGCAACACCCGACAAGCGTGTGGCGGCAGTGGCGCTGGAGGCCGGTATCGGCGGTTTCCATTTCTACCACGGCATTCCGGGCGGCATCGGCGGCGCGCTCAGAATGAACGCCGGCGCCAACGGCGTCGAGACCCGCGAGCGCGTCGTCGAAGTGCGGGCGCTCGACCGTCAGGGCAATGTCCGCGTGCTTTCCAATGCCGACATGGGATACGCCTACCGTCACTCGTCGGCATCCGCCGGGCTGATCTTCACGTCGGCGGTGTTTGAGGGCTATCCGGAAGACAAAACGGCAATCAAGGCTGCGATGGATGCCGTGCAGCACCATCGCGAGACCGTGCAGCCGATCCGCGAGAAGACCGGCGGCTCGACGTTCAAGAACCCTGAAGGAACGTCGGCCTGGAAAGAGATAGACAAGGCGGGCTGCCGCGGCCTGATGATCGGCGGTGCGCAGATGTCGCCGATGCACTGCAATTTCATGATCAACACCGGCACGGCGACCGGCTACGACCTCGAATTCCTGGGTGAGACGGTGCGGGCACGCGTGCTCGAGAATTCCGGTATCCGTCTGCATTGGGAAATCAAACGGATCGGCAATTTCAAATCCGGCCACGAGGTGCAGGAATTCCTCGGGCAGTTGCTCTGAGCAGCCGATATTTCTCGGCTGAAATACAACTTTAAATCAAAAAGTGAATCAACCTGAATCGTCAGGACTTGTCAGGGAATCAACTCTCTGATTCTTTGGGGCAACAGCGTTTCCTGATTTGAGTCGTGCGGCGTGTGCGGCCGCTTTCGGTCTGGGGGGCAAACCCGCCGGAGGACTCGGACTCAACTCATGGAATCAGGTATTTGGGCCCTGCTCAGGAGGGATGACAGGGAAAATGCAGAAGAAGCACGTGGCCGTCTTGTTGGGAGGGTTTTCGTCCGAGCGGCCGGTGTCACTTTCCTCGGGGAATTCGTGTGCTGATGCGCTTGAACAGGAAGGTTACCAGGTCACCCGTGTCGATGTCGGTCGCGACGTCGGTCAGGTCCTGGGAGAACTCAAGCCGGATGTCGTTTTCAATGCGCTGCATGGACCCTTCGGCGAAGACGGAACGGTTCAGGGTATCCTCGAGTATCTCGGTATTCCCTACACGCATTCGGGCGTGCTCGCCTCGGCGCTGGCCATGAACAAGGGGCAGGCGAAGCGCGTTGCTAGGGCCGTTGGCATCCCTGTCGCCGAGTCGAAGGTGCTGAACCGCTTCTCTGTCCAGAACAAACACCCGATGAAGCCGCCCTATGTGGTCAAGCCGGTGAGCGAGGGTTCGAGCTTCGGCGTCGTCATCGTGCAGGAAGGGCAGGCTCACCCGCCGCAGATGATCGGCTCGTCCGAGTGGCGCTATGGCGACATCGTGATGGTGGAGCGCTTCGTTCACGGGCGCGAATTGACCTGCGCGGTGATGGGCGATGTGGCGCTTGGGGTCTGTGAGATCGTTCCGGTTGGCCATTCGTTCTACGATTACGATTCAAAATACGTAGCCGGCGGATCAAAACACGAATGCCCGGCAAAAATTTCACCGAATATTTACCAAAAAATACAGACACTGGCGCTCAAGGCACACCAAGCAATCGGCTGTCGGGGGGTCTCCCGGTCCGACTTCCGCTACGACGACCGTCATTCCGCGAATGGCGAGGTTGTCTGGCTCGAAGTCAATACGCAGCCAGGCATGACGCCGACGTCGCTGGTGCCGGAAATCGCTGCTGAGGCGGGACACTCATTCGGCGAACTCTTGAGTTGGATGGTGGAGGACGCTTCGTGTCT
Organism: Mesorhizobium sp. ZC-5; assembly: GCF_025753855.1. GTDB lineage: Bacteria > Pseudomonadota > Alphaproteobacteria > Rhizobiales > Rhizobiaceae > Neomesorhizobium. The sequence goes on along the minus strand of NZ_JAOWPT010000004.1, from coordinate 430,232 downwards.
GCGTTGAGGTCGGGTCAGAGAAGAAGAGCCGGCGCCCCTGGCGGTGCATGGTTCGGCCTGCCCTTGTTGGTGGACGGGTTTGTGCTGCCGCGCCTGCTTCGTCGTCCGGTGCGGCTCTTGGCGCGTGCCGGTGGCGGCGAGCTTGCGCCGCCACGCTTCGCCATGACCATTGCGACAGGAGCCTTGCTCGGCGCGTTCAGCCTGTATGGCGCCTATGTCGGCGGCCATTTCCCCGCGATGGTGCAAAGCATCACGGCGCGGACGGGCTTCGCGGTGGATCAGGTTCGCGTCTCCGGTCACAAGGAAACCTCCGAGATCGATATTCTCGGGCAACTGGAACTCGATGGCTGGACATCGCTTATCGGCTTTGATGCCGAAAAGGCCCGCGAGCGGATCGCGCAATTGCCTTGGGTTCAGTCGGCCGCCGTCCGCAAGGTCTATCCGGACGAGATCGAAGTCCGCATCGAGGAGCGCAAGCCTTTCGCGATCTGGCAGCACGGCCGTGAACTCGCCATCGTCGAGGAGAACGGCAACGTGATTGCACCGTTCTCCAGCGAGCGCCATGCGATGCTGCCGCTGGTGATCGGCCTCGGCGCCTCGGAAAAAGCCGCCGAATTCATCGGCAAGGTGGAAGGCTATCCGGAACTCGCGTCACGGGTAAAAGGCTATATCCGCATCGGCGAGCGCCGCTGGGATCTCCGCCTCGAAAACGGCGTAACGATCAAGCTGCCGGAACACGGCGAAGTCCAGGCGATCGAAGACATCCTGGCGATGGACAAGGAAAGCGGTGTGCTGTCGCGCGACATCGCTGCCGTCGACATGCGGCTCAACGACCGGCTGGTGATCCAGTTGACGCCGGAAGCAGCGCTCCGCCGCAATGCGGCCCTCAACGAAAAGCCCAAATCGGGCAAGAAGCCGGAGCGCAGGATATGAGCTGGCTCGGCGCCAAGGGAGATACGACCGCGCGTCGCACCGGCGTCGTCACGGTGCTTGATGTCGGCTCAAGCAAGGTATGCTGCATCGTGGCGCGGCTGAAGCCGGCCGAGCCCAGCCAGCTCTTGCGAGGACGTACTCACAAGACCCAGGTGATCGGCATCGGGCACCAGAAATCGCATGGGGTGAAGTCAGGCGTCGTCGTAGAACTCGATCGGGCCGAGCAGGCGATCCGACTGGCGGTCGACGCTGCGGAGCGCATGGCCGGCCTGACGGTGGATTCGCTAATCGTCAATGTCAGCGCCGGGCGGCTGAAGAGCGAGACCTTTTCGGCGACCATCAATCTCGGCGGCCACGAAGCCGACGAATCCGATATTAAGCGGGTGCTGGGCGCCGGTGCCAAGCAGGCGCTGAAAGCCGAGCGCGAAGTCGTGCACTCGCTGCCGACAGGCTATTCACTCGACGCCGAGCGCGGCGTGCGCGATCCGCGCGGCATGGTGGGTGACATGCTTGGCGTCGACATGCATGTGCTGACCGGGGACGCGGCGCCGCTGCGCAATCTCGAGCTTTGCATCAACCGCTCGCATCTGTCGGTCGAGCGCATGGTGGCGACGCCCTATGCCAGCGGGCTTGCCGCGCTGGTCGACGACGAACTCGAAATGGGGGCGGCCTGCATCGACATGGGCGGCGGCACCACGACGATCTCGGTATTTGCCGACGGCAAATTCGTTCATGCGGACGCAATCGCGATCGGCGGCAGCCACGTGACGCTGGACATGGCCAAAGGACTGTCGACCCGCCTGGAGGATGCCGAACGGCTGAAGGTGATGCATGGTTCGGCGCTGCCTGGCAGTGCCGACGACCGCGACGTGGTGTCGATCCAGCCGATCGGCAACGACGACGGCGAGGTGCCCTTGCAGGTGCCGCGTTCGGTAATGACGCGCATCATCCGCGCTCGCATCGAGGAAACGCTGGAAATACTGCGCGACCGGCTCAACCAGTCGGGTTACGGCAATGCGGTCGGCAAGCGGGTCGTGCTGACCGGCGGCGCCAGCCAACTCGCCGGGCTGCCGGAAGCGGCGCGGCGCATCCTTGGCCGCAATGTCCGGATCGGACGCCCGCTGGGCGTCGCCGGCCTGCCTGAGGCGGCGAAAGGCCCGGCCTTCGCGACATCGGTCGGGCTCCTGATCTATCCGCAGGTCGCCGGTCTGGAGAACATCCAGACGCGCGGTGGTTTGCGCTTGAAGATGACTGGCACCGGCGGGACGTTCCACCGGATGGGCCAGTGGTTGAGGGACAGTTTTTAGTATTCGAGTTTGACGGGGACAGCCCCAAAGGCGGCCGCGCGGCGAGGCGGCATGAAAGGCGAAAAGGACGAGGACTATGACGATCAATCTGCAAAAGCCGGACATCACCGAGCTCAAGCCCCGCATCACAGTGTTTGGTGTCGGCGGCGGCGGCGGCAACGCTGTCAACAACATGATCACGGCGGGTTTGCGCGGCGTCGAGTTCGTCGTTGCCAATACCGACGCACAGGCGCTGACGATGTCGAAGGCCGAAAGGCTGATCCAGCTCGGCGCGCATGTGACCGAGGGCCTGGGGGCGGGCTCGCAACCTGAAGTCGGCCGCGCCGCCGCCGAGGAGTGCATCGACGAGATCATCGATCACCTGTCGAACACCCACATGTGCTTCGTCACCGCCGGAATGGGCGGCGGCACCGGCACGGGTGCGGCGCCTGTCGTTGCCAGGGCGGCTCGCGAAAAGGGCATCCTCACCGTCGGCGTCGTCACCAAGCCGTTCCATTTCGAAGGCCAGCGCCGCATGAAGACGGCCGATCTCGGCATCGAGGAACTGCAGAAATGCGTCGATACGCTGATCGTCATCCCGAACCAGAACCTGTTCCGGATCGCCAATGACAAGACCACCTTCGCCGACGCCTTCGCCATGGCCGACCAGGTACTCTATTCGGGCGTCGCCTGCATCACCGATCTGATGGTCAAGGAAGGCCTGATCAACCTCGACTTCGCCGACGTGCGTTCGGTGATGCGCGAGATGGGCAAGGCGATGATGGGCACCGGCGAGGCTTCGGGCGAGGGCCGCGCGATGGCAGCCGCCGAGGCTGCGATCGCCAACCCGCTGCTCGACGAGACCTCGATGAAGGGCGCGCGTGGCCTGCTGATCTCGATCACCGGTGGCCGCGACCTGACCCTGTTCGAGGTCGACGAAGCGGCAACCCGCATCCGCGAGGAAGTCGACCAGGAGGCCAACATCATCCTCGGCGCGACCTTCGACGAAGATCTGGAAGGCGTCATCCGGGTGTCGGTGGTCGCCACGGGTATCGACAAAGCGGCTGCGGATATTTCGGCGCCGCCGATCGCCATCCGTCAGCCGATGAAGCAGCCGCAGCCGGCAACCCGCCCCGCGGCGGAAATCCGTCCGGCACCGGAGCCGGTGCGTGAAATCCGCGCCGCCGACCCCGTCGCCGATGCCATCCGCGCGGCGGAGATGAACGCGGCCGAGATGGCACACATAAGGCAGGCCGCAGCGCCGGCTGAAACGTTCCGGCCGAGCAGCAATCTGTTCCAGCCGGCGCCCGGTACCCAGCCGGTGCAGCAGGCACCGCAATTCCAGCAGCCGGCGCCGCAGCCAGCGGCTCCGATGCAGCGTGAAGCGCAGCCCATTGCCGCGCAACCGCGCATGCCTCGCGTCGAGGATTTTCCGCCCGTCGTGAAGGCGGAAGTGGAAGCCGCGCGTCGGGCTCCTGAACAGCAGGAGGATGGCGGTCCGATGCGCCTGCTCAAGCGCCTGACCAGCGGCCTCTCGTCGCGTCGCGAAGAGGAGCCTGCCCGCCTGCAGCCGGCGCAGCCGCGTGAGCCGAAACTGCGCCAGCCCGCGCCGGAAGCCCGCCGGCTGCCCAGCCAGGATGCGCAGGTCTACGCACCGCGGCGCGGCCAGCTCGATGAACATGGCCGCCTGACCGCGCAGCCGCGCGCGACGCAGGAAGACGATCAGTTGGAGATTCCGGCGTTCCTTCGCCGGCAAGCCAACTGATCCGTTAACGCTTCGTAACAATCGTTAACAGGCAGGAGCTGCGGCTCCTGCCTGTTTCTTTTTGAAAGGCAGCATTATCAATCCGTTATAGGGGTATCCTCATGTCCCTTGGAGATTACATGGGGAGAAAAACCGTGATTTGGAGACTCACAAGCGCATGCTTATCTTCGCGCTGATAAAGAATCTGTCCCGGGAAACTGGGAAGTGAGCCCGGACGAAGGTCAAAACGAGAGCTGCAAGCCAGGGAAGGCAAAGCAGTCAAGACGGGCTCCAAGGGGATCGATTTGCACGACCATCAGACCACGATCAAATCGCGCGTGACCTTGTCAGGCATCGGTGTCCACAGCGGCAAGCCGGTCAGCGTGCAGTTCAGTCCGGCCGATGCGGATACCGGTATCGTCTTTCACTGCCTCGGTGCGGAAACCGCCGACAATGAGATCAGGGCGCTGGTTTCCGAAGTCGGAGGCACCGACCTCAGTACGATTCTCGGCGACCCGGCGAAGCATCACATCGCGACTGTCGAGCATTTGATGGCGACGGTTTTCGCGCTTGGCATCGACAATCTTTCGATCGATATCGACGGCACCGAGGTGCCGATCCTCGACGGCAGTTCGGCGATGTTCGTCGAGGCATTCGACCAAGCGGGCATAACGACGCTTCAGGCGAAGCGCCGCTACATTCGCATCCTCAAGCCGGTGCGGATCGAAAGCGGCGCCTCCTGGGCAGAGTTCCGTCCTTACGACGGCACCCGTTTCGAGGTGGAGATCGATTTTGAAAGCCCGGCAATAGGCCGTCAGTTCTTTGCCGCGGATTTGAGCGCCGAGATGTTTCGAAATGAAATCTCGCGGGCTCGTACCTTCGGTTTCATGAAGGATGTCGAGCGTCTGTGGGCTGCCGGCTATGCGCTCGGCTCTTCGCTCGAGAACTCGCTGGTGATCGGCGACGACCATCGCATCATCAACATGGAAGGCTTGCGCTACCCGGACGAATTCGTGCGCCACAAGGTGCTGGATGCGATGGGTGACCTGGCGTTAGCCGGCGGGCGCTTCATCGGCTGTTTCCGGTCCTATCGCGGCGGCCACCGGCTGAACGCGGCCGCACTGCGCAGCCTGCTGTCCGATCCATCGGCCTTCGAAATCGTCGACGTAAGCCGCCGCGAACGCAGCCGCTCCGCCGAGATGGCAGCAGTCAACTCGCCAGCCTGAGCAGGTGCCGGGATGATTCCCGGAGATATCAATATCTTGGTGGCGATTGTCGTGGCCCATGCGATCCGGGCGAATGGGCGCTGAAGGATCGTTCCGACCGCACGGCTTCGCCACAAAAATGCGCCATTGAGGGGCGATAGCGTTGCTGATGAGGGGCAGTTGTGATTAATGGCTCGCCCATGCCTTCCTTTTCGACGACGCCAGAGGGGCGGAAACTGATCATGTTTTTTGAACGAGCAGCGCAGCCTTTGCGGCGCGTCCGGACTGTCGCAACGGTGTTGCCGGTCCTGCTGGCGCCACTTTTCGTTTCGGCTTGCGCGTCCGACCAGGATATCGATCTTGCCACCTATGTGGAGCAGACGGATCCTGCGGATGTTCTTTACAACCAAGGCCTTGCCAACATGAACGCCGGCCGCCTCGGCGAGGCGAGCAAGAAGTTCAACGCGATCGACCGCCAGCATCCCTATTCGGAATATGGCCGCAAGGCTCTGGTGATGGGCGCTTTCTCCGATTACCGGCAGGGCAAGTACGAAGAGGCCATCAACTCGGGCAAGCGCTACGTCCAGCTCTATCCGACCGATCCTGACGCGGCCTACGCGCAGTACATCGTCGGCCTGAGCTATTTCCGCCAGATTCGCGACGTCACGCAGGATCAGAAGGAATCGCGCCGGGCCATCGAGGCGATGGAAGAGGTCGTGCAGCGCTGGCCCGATTCGCAGTATGTGGAAGACGCCAAGGCCAAGATCCGCTTTGCGCGCGACCAGCTCGCCGGCAAGGAAATGCAGGTCGGCCGCTATTATCTCGAACGCCGCGAATACATCGCCGGCATCAAGCGATTCCGCTACGTGGTGGAAAACTATTCGAACACCCGCCATGTCGAGGAAGCGCTGGCGCGCCTGACCGAGAGCTACTACGCGATGGGGCTTACTTCGGAAGCGCAGACCGCGGCAGCGGTGCTGGGCCACAATTATCCCGACAGCCAGTGGTACAAGGATTCCTACGCCTTGCTGCAGAAGGGCGGGCTTGAGCCGCGCGAGACCGGAACCTCCTGGATATCCAAGGCCGGGAAGCTCATTACCGGCGCCTGACCGCAGCGGGCCTCGATGCTCTCCCAACTGTCGATCCGCGATATTGTCCTGATCGAACGGCTGGACATCGATTTTTCATCCGGACTGTCGGTGCTGACTGGCGAAACCGGCGCCGGCAAATCCATACTGCTTGATGCACTTTCGCTGGCGCTCGGCGCTCGCGGCGACACGTCGCTTGTCCGCCACGGCGCCGCGCAGGGGCAGGTGACCGCGGTCTTCGACGTACCAGGCAACCACGCCGCCCGCGCGCTGCTCGCCGAAAATGCCATAGACGACGACGGCGACATTATCCTGCGCCGCGTCCAGACGGCTGACGGCCGCACCCGCGTCTTCGTCAACGATCAGCCATCGAGCGTCGCGCTGATGCGCGACATCGGCCGCGCGCTGGTGGAAATCCACGGCCAGCATGACGAACGCGCACTGGTCGATGCGGGCGCCCACCGCGAACTGCTCGACGCGTTCGGCGGCCACGGCGGCGATGTTCGCGCCGTCGCCGAGGCGTGGCGGCTATGGCGCAATGCGGAACAGGAACTGGCGCGGCACCGCGCCAAGGTCGAAGCTGCGGCACGCGAGGCCGATTATCTGCGGGCTTCGGTTTCCGAACTGTCGAAGCTCGACCCGCAGCCGGGCGAGGAGACCGAGCTTTCGGAATTGCGCGCGACGATGATGCGGGCGGAGAAGATCGCCGGCGACATTCACGATGCGCAGGAAATCCTGTCTGGCTCCAACGCACCTTCGCCCCAACTCGCCAGCCTTCTGCGCCGTCTCCAGCGGAAGGCGACCGAAGTGCCCGGCCTGCTCGACGATGTGGTGAAGTCCCTCGATGAAGCGCTGCTTTCGCTCGATGCGGCGCAGTCCGGTGTGGAAACAGCATTGCGGGCGACCGAATACGATCCGCAGAAGCTCGAACGGACCGAAGAGCGGCTGTTTGCACTGCGCGCCGCCGGACGCAAGCACTCGGTGGCGGTTGACGACCTGGCCGAGCTGCGTGACCGCATGGCTGCCGACCTCGCCGATCTCGATGCCGGCGAGGAGCGCCTGCATGGCTTGGAAAAGCAGGCGTCCGCGACGCGCGATCTTTACGACGTCGCCGCCGCGCGGCTCTCCGAAAGCCGCAGTACCGCGGCGCTCCATCTCGTGCGCGCGGTCATGGCGGAGTTGCCTGCACTCAAGCTCGACCGGGCGGAATTCCTCGTCGAGATGGCGAGCGAACCGGAAAACCGCATGCAGGATGGCATCGACCAGATCGAATTCTGGGTCAGGACGAACCCCGGCACGCGGCCGGGACCGATGATGAAGGTCGCCTCGGGCGGCGAGCTATCGCGCTTCCTGCTGGCGCTGAAGGTGGCCTTGGCCGATCGCGGCTCGGCACCGACGCTGGTCTTCGACGAGATCGACACCGGCGTCGGCGGTGCGGTCGCCGATGCGATAGGGCAGCGGCTGTCGCGGCTTTCGGAGCGCGTGCAGGTGCTGTCGGTAACCCATGCCCCGCAGGTCGCGGCGCGCGCTCACACGCATTACCTCATCTCCAAGTCGGGTGGCGCCGATCGCGTCTCGACCGGCATAGCCGAGATGGATCGCAAGGCCAGGCAGGAGGAGATCGCCCGAATGCTGGCCGGCGCGACGATCACCGAAGAGGCGCGAGCCGCGGCCGACCGGCTGCTCAGCGAAAACACGGCTGCCGCGTCGTGAGATGGCGGGAGCAATAGCTCGGCGCGCACGGAAGCGGTTTACTTTTTGAGGGAATTTGCCGATGAATTCGGCGTTCCCGCACTCGTCCGAAAAGCCTCCTCATGTCCGAAACATCGAAGCCTGTCGAAAAACTGACCGTCGAGGACGCAGCGCAGGAACTTGCACGGCTGGCGGCGGAAATCGCCGAGCACGACCGGCGTTACCATGGCGAGGACGCGCCGACGATCTCGGATGCCGAGTATGACGCGCTGCGTATCCGCAACGCGGAGATCGAGGCGCAGTTTCCGGACCTCGTGCGGCAGGACAGTCCGACCGGGTCGGTCGGCGCGCCGCCCGCCGAGGGTTTTGCCAAGGTGCGGCACGCGGTGCCGATGCTCAGTCTCGCCAAGGCCTACACCGACCAGGATGTCGTCGATTTCCTCGAGCGTGCGAAGCGTTTCTTCGAGCGCGACAAGGACTTCGACATCGCTTTCACCGCCGAGCCCAAGATCGACGGCCTGTCGGCTTCGCTGCGCTACGAGAACGGCGTCTTCGTCCAGGGCGCCACGCGCGGCGACGGCACGGTGGGCGAGGACATCACCGCCAACCTGAAGACCATCGCCGACATCCCCCACAGGCTGAAGGGTTCGGGCTGGCCGGAGGCGATCGAAATCCGTGGCGAGGTCTACATGACCTATGCCGAGTTCCAGGCGCTGAAGGAACGTTCGGCCGCTATGGGCGGGCAGGACTACGTCAATCCGCGCAACACGGCGGCCGGCTCGCTGCGCCAGAAGGACCCGGCGGTCACCGCCAGCCGCAACCTGAAATTCTTTGCCTACGCCTGGGGCTACACGACCGAGGACCCGGCGCCAACGCAATATGATTCGGTGCAGAAGTTCGCCGAATGGGGTTTCAAGATTAGCCCCCTGATGGTGCGCGCCAAGTCGGTCGACGAGCTGATAGCGCAATACAAGTTGATCGAGGCCCAGCGTTCGTCGCTCGGCTACGACATCGACGGCGTGGTCTACAAGGTCGATCAGCTCGAGCTGCAGCGCCGTTGGGGGTTCGTCACCGGCGAGCCCCGCTGGGCGATCGCCCACAAATTCCCGGCCGAGCAGGCGACCACGAGGGTGCGCAAGATCGATATCCAGGTCGGCCGCACGGGAACACTGGCGCCTGTCGCCCGGCTCGATCCGGTGACCGTCGGAGGTGTTACCGTCGTCAACGTGACGCTGCACAATGAGGACTACATCAAGGGCCTCGACAGCAACGGACAGCCCATCCGCGAGGGCAACGATATCCGCATTGGCGATACTGTCGTGATTCAGCGGGCAGGGGATGTCATCCCTCAGATCGTCAGCGTGGTGATCGACAAGCGCCCGCCCGAGGCCGAGCCGTATCAATTCCCCCACACCTGTCCGATCTGCGGCTCGCCGGCGACGCGCGAGGTAAACGAGAAGACCGGCAAGGAGGATTCGCGCCGCCGCTGCACGGGAGAGCTGATATGTCCGGCGCAGGCTGTGGAGGCGCTGCGCCATTTCGTGTCGCGCGGCGCCATGGACATCGAAGGTCTCGGCGCCGAGAACATCGACCTGTTCTTCAATGCCGGGCTGCTCAAGACCGCCGCCGACGTCTTCAGGCTGAAGGACCGGCGCGCCGAGGTGCAGCAGGCGTTGTTCGAACGCCGCGAGGCGCAGGCCCGCGAGCGTGAGGCGGCGAAGGGTACGGCGCGCAAGAAGGTGCTTTCCGCCGAAGAGCGCACCTATGAAGGCCTCGACAAGCTATTTGCAGCGATCGATGCGCGCCGCGAACCGGAACTCGACCGCTTCATCTTCGCGCTCGGCATACGCCACATCGGCGATACGACGGCCGCCCTTCTGGCGCGAACCTTTTCGACCGTCGAGGAGTTCATCCGGGTCGGCAAGGAGACGGCCGCCGCGGAAGACCCGCATACCGTCTTCCCGTCGATCAACGGCATCGGCGACACGGTGATCGGCGCGCTCATCGATTTCTTCGGCAATGAGCGCAACGATGCGGTGCTGGATGAACTGCTCGAACAGGTGCATCCCAAACCTTACGTGGTCAACATTTCTGCGGGGAGCACAGTCGCCGGGAAGACCGTCGTTTTCACCGGATCGCTCGAGAAGATGTCGCGCGGTGAGGCCAAAGCGATGGCCGAACGATTGGGTGCCAAGGTCGCCGGCTCGGTCTCGGCCAAGACCGACCTCGTGGTGGCCGGGCCGGGTGCCGGCTCCAAGCTGAAGCAGGCTGCGGAACTCGGCATCGAAGTGATCGACGAGGACCAATGGTTCGAACGTATCGGGCAAGGCAACTGACCGCGTGAGCCGTCATCAACCCGGCTGATCGGATGGCTCAACCGAATTCATGTGACACATCAGGCTCGGCTCCCTACATATCCACCCGTTTCCGGGAGAGAGCATGTCCGTCAACGCCGATGTGAAAACCGCCGATGGTGGCGCCGCGAGCGAGTTCTGGAGCGGCGCGCGGGCCTGCGTCCCGGTATTGGTCGCGGTCTTTCCCTTCGGGCTGCTGTTCGGAGCCCTGGCCGTAGACAACGGCTTCAGCGTTGGCGAAGCGGTGCTGATGAGCGCCATCGTCTATGGCGGCGCCAGCCAGATGGTCGGCATCGAGTTGTTCGGCCAGCAGATCGCGCCGTGGCTGATCGTCTTTTCGATCCTGGCGGTGAATTTCCGCCATGTCCTCTATTCCGGCGCCTTTGGCCGCCGCATCCGCCATTGGTCGGGCGTGCAGCAGGCGCTAGGCTTTTTCCTGCTCAGCGACCCGCAATTCGCCGAAACCGAGCGGAAGGCCGAAGATGGCCATCCTGTCAGCTTTGCCTGGTACATGGGCTTCGGAGCGCCTGTCTGGGCAGCGTGGGTGATCGAGACCGCGCTTGGCGGGTATTTTGGCGGCCTGGTTTCGGACCCGCATGCCATCGGCCTCGACTTCCTGCTGCCGATCTATTTTCTCGGCCTGGTGATGGGCTTCCGCAAGCGTCCGCTGTGGCTGCCGGTGGTTCTGGCCAGCTCAGTGGCGTCGATCCTTGCCTATAAGTTCGTCGGTTCGCCCTGGCACGTCTCCATAGGCGCTGCCGCCGGCATCCTGCTCGCCGCGGTCGTGTCACCCACGGATGTCCGCAAGGAGACCGACGCATGAGCACCACCGTCTGGATCATCCTCGCAGGCGCGGTGGTTACTTATCTGACGCGCATCGGCGGACATCTCGTGCTGTCGCGTTTCGAGCGTATCCATCCGCGTGTCGAGGCCGGGCTCAACGCGGTGCCGGCCGCGGTGCTGACAACGTTGGTGGCGCCGTCGGTGCTTTCGGCCGGGCCGGCCGAGTTGATCGCGCTAGCGGTTGCCGGACTGGTGGCGTTGCGCGGCGGCATGATGGCGATGTTCCTGTCGGGCGCCGCCGTGCTGATCGTGCTGCGTTATTTCATTGGCTGATTTCTAACTGATCGGCGCTGTCGCGGCCTCCAGCCATTTCAGTTCCTCGCCGCCCACCATCGGACCGATCTCGTTCAGAACCCGGGCGTGGTAGGCGTTCAGCCAGGATAGCTCGTCAGCGCTCAGCTGTTCGGGCCGGATCAGGCGCCGATCGATCGGCACCAGCGTCAGCGTTTCAAAACCGTGCATGGCGATCTCGCCGCCCATGATCTGTTCGGGTGGCGTTGTGAGAATGAGGTTCTCGATACGGATTCCGTAATGGCCTTCCTTGTAGTAGCCGGGTTCGTTGGAGAGCATCATGCCTGCGAGCAATTTCTCGGTGCCGGTCTTGGAGATGCGCTGCGGACCTTCATGCACGGAAAGATAGGAGCCGACGCCGTGGCCGGTGCCATGGGCAAAATCGAGGCCGGCTTTCCAGTGGGCGATGCGGGCGAAGGCATCGATGTCCTGACCGCGCGTACCCGGCGGAAAGCGCAGCATCGAAATGGCGATCATTCCCTTGAGCACGATGGTGAAGCGTTCGCGCATTTCCTCGGTGGGCTTGCCGATGGCCATGGTGCGGGTGATGTCGGTGGTGCCGTCCTGATATTGCGCGCCTGAATCGAGCAGGAAGAGTTCGCCATCGTTGATCTTGCGATTGGACTGGCGGGAAACCCGGTAGTGCATGATGGCGCCGTTGGGGCCGGCGCCGGAAATGGTGTCAAAAGAGACGTCGCGGAGCGGCATCTGGGTTTCCCGGCCGACGGTGGCCCGGCTTTCCTCGAGCTGCGTCACCACCGTTATCTCGTCGAGAGAAGCCGGCGGCTGCCGGTCGAGCCAGCACAACAGTTTGATGACGGCTGCGGCATCGCGGCGGTGGGCGGCGCGGGCGCCGGCGATCTCGGCCTGGTTCTTGGTGGCGCGGGGCAGGCGGGCCGGATCCGTCGCCGCGATGACGCTGCCGCCATTGTCTTCGATCAGCATGCGCAGCCGGTCGGCGGCCAGCACCGGATCGAGTGCGACCTTCGCGCCCGATTTCGCCAGCCGCGCCAGTTCGGTCTCAAGGGCACCTGGCTGGTAGAGGTCCGTCAACTGGGTGAGGTAGGCCTCCGGTTCGCGCGGCAGCTTGCGCTTGTCCATGAACAGCATATGCGGGCCTTCGGCCGCGAGGATGGCGAAGCCGAGTGCGAGCGGTGTGTGTGGGACGTCGTTGCCGCGGATGTTGAAGGTCCAGGCGATGGACGAGGGATCGGTCAGCACAGCATGGGTCGCGCCTTCCTTGGCCAGTCCGGCGGCGAGCCGGGCAAGCTTGTCCTTGGCGAGTTCGCCGGCCAGGGCGTTCGGGTGGATCTCGACCGGCGCAAGCGGCGGCTTTGGCTGGTCGGTCCACAGGATGTCGATCGGGTTGCGCTGAAGCGGCACGAGCGTTGCGCCGACCTTCTCGGCTGACGCCTTCAACGCCTTCACGTCACCAATGGTATGCAGCCACGGATCGAAGCCGATGCGCGCGCCCTTGCCGAGATTGTCGCGCATCCACGAGGGAGGCGGGTTTTCGATCAGGCTTTCAACCGTGAAGATCGACATGTCGACTTCGCCGCGCACCTGAAGCTGATAGCGGCCGTCGACGAAGATGTGGGCGCGGTCGCGCATGATGAGGGCGACGCCGGCTGAACCCGTGAAGCCGGTGAGCCAGCGCAGCCGTTCGGAGCGCTCCGCGACATACTCACCCTGATGCTCATCGGAGCGCGGCACCAGGAAACCGTCGAGATCGTTGCCGGCCAACCATTCGCGCAGCGCCGCGATACGCGGCGGGCTCAGCGTCGGGTCGCTTTTGGCATCAAAGGTCTGGAACATGGTCTGTCCTTGCGCTTCGTCTGGTCGGGCGACGCTAAACGGAGCACGCGCCGCTTGCAATGTCGCGCCGTTGGACTAGCCCGCGAGTAGCAAAAACGGATGGGTGCCATGCAGCATCGCGGCTGTTCAAATAGGTCAGTGATGCTTACCTTTGTGTCGTGGAGGACATGGCTTCATTCCGATTGGAGAATGGCAATGGCTACCAGAATCAAAGGTCTCTTTGCAGGTGCATTCGATGCTTTCGTCGCCTCGCGCGAACAGCAGGCTCAGCGCTACGTCAACGGCGCGTTGCTGATGCTGGACGACGCGACGCTGAAAGCTCACGGTTACAGCCGTGACGAACTCAAAAAGCGTTCGAGCAGCTACATCATCTGACTTTAAGAAGGCGGCTCCAGCGAGCCGCCTTTTTCATTTCCGCGCCGGTCAGCGCTTGAGATGAAGGGTTACCCAGCCTTCGCGCGACAATGTGCGGACGTGACGGAATTTTTGCCCGGTATAGGCCGCGACAACCGCGTTGCGCTGGCGGTCGAGGATGCCGGAAAGGATCAGCGACCCACCCGGTGAGACGTGCTTCGCCATTTCCGGGGCGAGCCGCATCAGCGGCCGGGCGAGGATGTTGGCGACGATCAGGTCGAACGGCGCCCATTGGGCAAACACCGGATGGTGGAACCCGGTCGCGGTTTTTGTCGCGACAAATGCCCCGACGTGATTCAGCCGGACATTCTGGGCCGCCACAGCGGTCGCAACAGGATCGATGTCGGTGGCAAGCACGGGGATGCGTGCCATTTTCGCCAGGCCGATGGCCAGGACGGCGCTGCCGGTACCGAGGTCGAGCGCATTTGCCGGCCGCTCCCTCCGCGCGACCTGCCAGATCATGTCGAGGCAGCCGGACGTCGTGCCGTGATGGCCGGTGCCGAAGGCAAGCCCTGCTTCGATCTCGATCGGGAGATCGCCGATGCGGCGTTTGGCGCGGTCATGCGCGCCATGCACGAAGAAACGGCCAGCGCGGACCGGCTTCAGACCTTCGAGCGACAGGGCCACCCAGTCGGTGTCGGGCAGGATTTCACGCTCGAATGTTACTCCAACACCGATATCGCCGAGTAAAGCTTCCATGCGCTTTTCGACAGCATCGATGTCGCCATCGGCATAGAGCGAGACTTCGTGGATGTCCTTTGCCTCGTCGACCTCGAGAATGGCCAGCGGATAGCCGTCCTCCTCGAACGCGACCTCGAGCGCTTCATAGATACGGCTTGCGACGGCGCGCGACGCCGTCACATGGAGTCGGGTCTGTGTCGGCTGTTCTTTAGACATGGGGTTACCGGTTGCTGCCTGGCCGTGCCAAGAAGCGGCATCAACACGTTTCCAGGCTGGAACGCAACTGCCCGAACCTCGACGTCAGCCTTCGGTGGCGAGGCGTTTCAACTTTGCGAGAGCGGTATCGGGGTTTTCGCCGTAGGCGATGGTGCCGGCGAAATCGCCGCCGTTCGACAGCAGCAGCACCGATGCGGTGTGGTCCATCGTGTAATCGCTGCCTTCGAGCGGGACTTTCTTGGAATAAATGCCGAAGGATTTGGTCATGGCGGCAATCTTTTCCGCATCGCCTGTGATGCCGACGATGCGGTCGGAGACGTTGGAGACATAAGCATCCAGCACTTCCGGTGTGTCGCGCTCGGGATCGACCGAGACGAAGTAGACCTTGATGTCCTTGCCTTCGTCGCCAAGCTTCTTCAGCCAGCCGTCGAGTTCGAAAAGCGTGGTCGGGCAGATTTCGGGACAATGGGTGAAGCCGAAGAAAACCGCCGTCGGCTGGCTGCGGAACGCCGCCTCGGTGATCTCCGCGCCCTTCTGGTCGACCAGAGCAAACGCGGCGCCGTAAGGTTCGCCGCCGTTCATGGTGCGATACCACTGGAAGGTGATGAAACCGACCCCGGCTGCCATGAGGACCAGTATGCCGATGAGGATGGAACGCATCATGGGAGGGTGTCCGGGCTGGAATTGTGAACGGGAGAAGTCAGAAGCACCAGGAAAGGCCGGTTTCGGCCATCGTCATCAGAATGCCGGCGCCGTTTTCGACCCAGGCGGCAAAGGCGACGCCGGTCGCCGCGGCAAGCGCAATGACGGTCAAGCCAATCTTGACGGCGGGCGATAGCGATGTTCCGGGCAAAACCTTCATCGCGCGATAATAGCGCGCTTCGCCGATCGGCGGAAAGGCGGTTTGTTGCCGCGGACGACGCTTCCGATTGTGCCAGCCGCCAGAGTCTGTTTCTTGCAACTGGCGAGATGCGCACCAATTTGTGCGGGAACGCGTTTCTTTGAATCAGGAGATCCCGATGGCCCGCATCCTTGCCGGAATAGCCCTAGCCCTTGCCACCAGCGTCCTGCCCGCCGCGGCGCAGCAGGTCGGCGAAGTGGGCGTCGACTGGCTCGGCAACGACATCATCATCGAGGCGGTGAAGGACCCGAGTGTCGAAGGTGTCACCTGTCACGTCTCTTACTTCGACCGTGGCGTCGTCGACCGGCTGCAGAAAGGCAACTGGTTCGAGGACCCTTCGGATTCCGCGATCTCGTGCCAGCAGACAGGTCCCATCAAGATCGGCGACATCAACCTCGGCCAGGACGGTGAGGAGGTCTTCAAGCAGGGCATCAGCCTGATCTGGAAGAAGCAGGTGGTGAACCGCATCTACGACAAGGCGAACGACACGCTGATCTATCTCTCGCATTCGCGGCAGGTTCAGGACGGCTCGGCCAAGATGGCGATCTCGACCGTGCCGCTCTACGGCCAGCAGGTGACCTGGGAGAAAGGCAAGCCGCAGTAAGACGCGAAGACTTGCCGCTGCCGCAGGCGCGGCGTAAAGCGCGCGGATGGACGAGAATGCCGATCTTCGCTTCACCGACCCGGAACCGCGCATCCACCCGACGGCGGAGCTGAAGTCCTGCCGTCTCGGGCGGTATGCGGCGATCGGCGAGCGGGTGATCCTGCGCGAGGTGACGGTCGGCGACTTTTCCTATTTCGAGCGTCACGCCGAAGCGATCTACACGAGCATCGGCAAATTCTGCTCGATCGCGGCGAACGCGCGCATCAACGCGCTCGAGCATCCGATCGAACGAGTGACGGCGCACAAGCTCACCTACCGGCCGAACGAATATTTCCGCTATCTCGGCGTCGACAAGGAGTTTCGCGCGCGCCGGCAGGCCAAACGCGTGACGATCGGCCATGATGTGTGGATCGGCCACGGCGCGGTGATCATGCCAGGGATCTCGATCGGCAACGGCGCGGTGGTGGGTGCCAATGCCGTGGTGACCAGGGACGTCGCGGCTTATCAGGTCGTCGCGGGCGTGCCGGCGAGCGGGCTGCGGATGCGGTTTGCGCCAGACATCGTCGAGCGCCTGCAGGCGATGGCTTGGTGGGACTGGCCGGTCGAGCGGCTGTTCGAGGCTATCCCGGACATGCAAACTCTTGCGATCGAAAAATTCCTCGATCGCTGGGAAGGCAAGCCGCCTAGCGCTTGAGGAATGCGTCGAAGGCCTCCTTGTGGTCGGGATGCCAGCGCGACAGGGCAGGGCGGTTCTCGATGATGTCGCCGATCGCCCAGGCCATGCGGCGCTGGTCCATCTCGCGGGTCGCCTCGTTGTCGGGGCACAGGATGTAGAAATCGCCGCGAGCGAGGCTTTCCAGCATGAATTCGGCGACCTGGTCGCCGCTCCAGGCGCCGGCCGGCTTTTCGGTTGCGCCGGTGGTCAGCCCGGTGAAGGTGAAGCCGGGGATCAGCAGATGGGCACTGATGTTGGCGCCGGGCGCGTTGCGCAGTTCATGCGCCAGGCCTTCGGTGTAGGTCTTCAGCGCCGCCTTTGAGACATTGTAGGCGAGATTGCCGGGCGGCGTGGTGATGCCCTGCTTGGAGCCGGTGTTGACGACGATGCCGGCCGAGCCCTGCGCCAGCATGCGCGGCACGAAGGCCTCGACGCCGTGGACGGCGCCCCAGAAATTCACGTCGATCAGCTTGCGCCAGGCTTCGCGGTCTTCCCATGGCTTGCCGGGATTGTTGCCGACGCCGGCGTTGTTCATCAGGAAGGAAACCTCGCCGAAGCGCCCGAAGGCGGTGTCGGCGAGGCGGACGAGATCCTCCGGCTTCGACACGTCGCAGATCACGGCAAGAGCGTCGCCGTCCTCGCCGGCGCCACCGAGCGCAATCGCCGCGACCTCGCCGGCCGCCTCGTCGAGCTGGGCCTTGTCGCGGTCGGCCAGCACCACCTTCATGTGCATGGCGGCGAGTTGTCTGGCTACGGCCAGGCCGATGCCGCTGGCGGCACCGGTGATGACGGCAACGCGGCCGGGGGCAAGTGCTGGCAGAGTGGAGTTGTCGGCGGTCATCTGGCTGGCTCCGGGTCTGGAAGATTTCCCGGACAATCTAGCGGCATGATGGGGATTTGGCACGCGGCGATGGCGGTTCGGGAACCCAAACGACCGCTCGGCGATTATCGGGGATGCTCGAAAGATCATTGCCGCGCCATGCTGTTTGAAAAACCGTTCACCAAAGCCGCCAACAAGGTCGCCTACGTAACCGGTACGCCGCTGGCTTTCGTGGTCTGCTGCTCCGTGGTGGTGGTGTGGGCGGTGACCGGGCCGCTGTTCGGCTTTTCCGATACTTGGCAGCTGATCATCAACACCGGCACGACGATCGTCACCTTCCTGATGGTGTTCCTGATCCAGAACACGCAGAACCGCGACGGCGCGGCGATCCAGGCGAAGCTCGACGAACTGATCCGGGTGAGCAAGGGCCACAATCATTTCATCGGTATCGAACACCTGACCGAGACCGAGGTCGAGGAATTCCGCGACAAATGCGAGAGGGCGGCGAAAGCGCATGATCGCAAGGAGCAGAAGATCGGCCGCGAGCAGGAGAAGAAAAAAGAGAAAAAGCAGCGGGCAAATGCTGCGGCGGGGTAGAGAATGACGGTTGTCCTGCCATAGACTGCCAGAAGCTCTGAGCAACCCGCGATGAATGCACTGCACCACCCCATCAGGATCAAACGCGTCTACGAGGCGCCGCAGGCCGCCGACGGTTTTCGCGTGCTGATCGACCGGGTGTGGCCGCGTGGCGTGAGCAAGGACAGAGCGGCGGTCGACCTGTGGATGAAGGAGATCGGGCCGTCGACCGAACTCAGGAAATGGTTCGGCCACAAGCCGGAACGCTGGACGGAATTCCAGAAGCGCTACGAAAAGGAGCTGGACGACAAACAGGCGCTGCTCGACGAGCTTCGCCTGCATGCAGAAAAAGGCGCGCTGACGCTGGTCTATTCGGCGAAGGACGAGGAGCGCAACCAGGCCGTGGTGATCAAGGCCGTGCTGGACGGGTAAGGCGACCGGCTGCTGGTCGCCGGGGTCACAGCACAGGTCGGTCCTTTTATGGAAGCCGGTTGGCGCGGCCCTAGGATCGCGGAAATCGCCTGAGGTTCGATCGAGCCTCCGGCGGCGTCCGTCCAACCATTCCGGAACTCGCCTGCATGCGCACGCCCCTGACCATTCCACCCGGCAAGGTGGCCCTGCTGCTGATCGACCTGCAGGAAGAACACCGGCAGGACCAGCGGTTCCTCGCGGATGCCTTCGACGGGGTGATCGCCAACGCGGGGCGGCTGCTCGAGGCGGCGCGTACTGCCATGATGCCGGTCTATCATTGCGCCTATATCGTCGACCCGGCAGCGGCGCGGCCGTTCCATCCCGTCACGCCGGAGGGGCGCTCGATGTTTTCCGATGCCAGCGACCCGCTGACGGCGATCTGTGCCGAGGTGGCGCCGGCGGACGGGGAAACGCTGCTGGTCAAGACGGAGGCCAGCGCCTTCGGCGACGGCAGGCTGGCGCCGCAACTCACGGCGCGCGGCATCGAATGGCTGATCGTCGCCGGGGTGTGGACGGAGGCCTGCGTCGACGCCAGCGTCAAGGACGCGCTGAAGGCCGGCTTCCGCGTCGTGGTGGTGAAGGACGCCTGCGGCAGCGGCACGCCGGCGATGCACCGCATCGGTATCCTCAATCTCGCCAACCGGCTTTACGGCGGCGCGGTGGCCGACACCGACAACGCCTGCCGGCTGATCGCGGGTTCGCTCGGCGAGGCGTGGGTGACGCCGGGCGCGGTGCCGATCCGCTATCGCTGGGAGGACGCCGCGGCGATCTACGACGGGCTCTGACCGTTCGACAAGCTCACGGCTCAGGGTGAGGGTGCAGGGGTGAGGGAGGCGCTTGCCGGCGGGTTGCGACCTAATGCTCCCTCCCGGTCAGCGATTCGAGGGCGACGAGATCGTTGAGCAGGAGCTTGTTGCCGCGCTTCTCGATCAATCCCCGCTTGGCCAGATCACTCATCTCGCGCGACACCGCCTCCCGGTGCGTACTGATGCCGGCCGCCAGCTCGAAATGCGTCGGCGCTGGGTCTATGGAAAATTTGCCCTCGACCGGCCCGACTTCCTCCGCCCGGCGGATCAGCTCGAGGATCAGGCGCTTGCGCACGACGAGCGTGCTGAACTCGAAGACCCTGTCGGTCATGCGTCTCAGCAGTCCCGACAGGTGCTCAAGCAGCGTCCAGGCGAGCCTCGGATGGCTTTCCACCACCTCGCGGAAGGCGGCAGCCGGCAGCCGCGCCGCGCGCGTCGTCTCCAGCGCCAGGATCGAGGCCGACCGTTCCCCGCCGTCGATGCAGGCGAGCTCGCCGAAAATGTCGCCGGCCACGAGATCGCGATAGGCGATCTCCTTGCCGTCTTCCGAAAACAGGGTGACGCGGGCGCGCCCTTCCAGCAGGAAGAACACGTCGCGCCCGGTGTCGCCATGCGCGATGATCAGTTCGCTGTGGCGATAGCTGTGCGCGATCCAGTGCCTGGCCAAAGCGTCGCGATCGGCGTCGCACAGTCTCGACAGAAAGGCCGGGGGAGCTGTCACTGCGGGTTTTCTCCTTCTCGCCCAATCTATCCCGGCTGGCCTCGCGGTCAAACGTTGGCGGGCGCGTATGGCGGGAACGGGGCAAACAGACACAACCGGACCGGTTGCCGCAAGATTTTTCGCGTGATGTGCGAAACCCCACATCGGGCTTGGCCGGGCTCTCCTATTCTGGCGCCATGAAATTCGATCCCGCCGGCCAAGTGAGGCGTGCCGGCGGCGGGCAACGGAGGATGGTGTGATGGAATTCTGGTCTCATTTCGCGCAGCTCTCGTCGGCGGTCCGTGAGTTCGTCGCGCCGCGCTATCGGCCCGAGCTTCATTACATGCGCGGGCCCGGCCCTGCCTACCGGCGCCGCGTGGCGATGCTCGAAGGCCGGCGCCAGGCACCGCGCTTCGGCGGCGACGTAACGCTCGCCGGCTGAAGGCACCCACTGGGGCCGCGTTTCAAAGTCCTCCCTAGCGATTTCGACACTTCCCGCGCCCTTAACAGGCCCTGGGACGCGGTCCTACCAAGGTGTTGAAATCGCTTTTTTCGCTCTCTTCGCTGGCCTTTCGTCGTTCGCGGTTCTGCCACGGCGCTTCAAATCCCCTCTCTTGCGTTTTCCAAGCACTTGCTCGGGGACAAGCCCGCTCGCAAGCACAGGAAAACGCTTTCTCCCCCACAAGGGGGGAGATCAGGAGCGCCTTGTTCGCCGCGCGTGCCCGTCAGGAGGTGTCGCGGCGCTCCTCCAGGACGTCGAAGGCGAGGCCGTGCAGGTCTTTCAGGATTTCGTGAATCTCGTGCGCGGATTTTTTCCGGCCCCGCCTGGGATGCTGGCCGGGCGGGCGGCCGGGACGCAGCGGCCAGATGCGGTGCAGGCGACTGCGTCGGCGCGGTTCTCCGGTTTGCGCGGCGGCATCGCCGTTTCTTTCCTGCGCGATGATCGCATCGCGACGCGCGCGCCAGCGGGCGAAGCGGTTTGCCTGGCGCGGCAGGTCGTCGAGGGCCGAGGCCAGGGCTGCGAACCGCTGGCCGAGACGGGTGGCGTCGACCGGGTCGTCGGGCGACGGCAGACGGCGGGGCACGATGGGAGACGGCGTGGTGTAGCCGGGCACCGAGATGCGCGGCACGCTGGTGGGGACGGGACGCCGGGGACGGGTATTCCAGCGCGGAAGTCTGTCGAAAAGCGGCAGCGTGAGCGTGGGGGTAGATGCGCTCTTACCCCCACCCCTTACCCCTCCCCTCAGGGGGGAGGGGGATTTTGGCGCGTTTGCGCTTGACGCGTTCGCTGCTGGACCTTGTGCGGCGAGGACGCCTCCCTCCCCCTTGAGGGGAGGGGTAAGGGGTGGGGGTGCGGGCGGCATCAGGATGCCGGTTCCGATGCCGTTGCGCAGGATCGTCGGCGCAGACTTCGCCTTGCGCCGGCGCGACGGCGATGGCGGCGCCACCACGATCCCACGGGCCGCCACGATGATGAGCCGCCGTACGGCGGACTCGGCAGGGCGGAGCAGGCGGAGCACGGTGGTGTGGAGATGGCGCGGCAGGGTACCCCCACCCCTAACCCCTCCCCTCAAGGGGGAGGGGAATCCGGGATGAGCGGCGGCCAGCCCGGCCATGGCGACGAGCACCGCCAGGATGCGCTTCAGCGCCTCCGTGTTCCGCTCGATTGCCAGGGTCCAGTCCATTGCCGTTCCTTCCAGATTGCGAGAAGGATTATGCGGGGGGGCTGGAAGGCGGTGGATAAATCTTGGGAAAACATTCCTGACAGATGCTGACAAGGGCGCAGCAGCGCGCAGGTTGAGAGCATACGCCCCCTCTCCGTCTCGCTACGCTCGACACCTCTCCCCCACATTCGTGGGGGCGAGGAACCCAGGCTGGAGAGGCGCTGTACCCAGGCTGGAGAAGCGCCGACATCGCGGCAGCAGTTCCTCGCCCCGGCTTGCGGGAAGAGGTGGCGAGGCGAAGCCGAGACGGAGAGGGGCGTCCTTCGTCCCTCGACAAGCCCGCCCTTTGACAAACTCAGCCCTTCGACAAGCTCAGGATGAGGGGAGATAGAGGCTACAGCCCGTCGCGCAGGTGGCCGGTCCACCAAGCCTGGTCGCTGGTGAAGCGGATCAGGAGCAGGCCGACGCCGGAAATCACCGCCGCGACGAACAGGATGCCAGCGATGGGGCGTCGCGTATCCATCTCCGGCAGTTTCGCGAACAGTTGCGAGCGCGCGCCGAAGACGCCGAGGAGCAGCCCGAGGTCGACGGCCATCGACAGATAATGCGCCGGCGACAGCGGCCACTCGCCGCCCGGAATGAACAGGCCCGAGAGAAAACGCAGGATCAGATAGGCGCAAAAGAAGAGGAAGAAATACCAGATGCTGCCGGGTTGCTGGGTTGCCTGAGGTGCGTTGGACACGGTAGAATTCTCTAGTTCTTTTCAAGATTATAGCAGGAAAATAATAAGTCGTCACGTTTCCTTAAACATGAATTATCGGAATATAATAGTATAATCAAAAATCCAATTTGAAGCAGTCGAGGTGTTTATAAGCTCGCTCAATAAGACCGCGAAGCGTCGTGAGGCTTGCAATTGTACTGAAATGGATTGAAACATTCATAGCGCTAATCACAAACATGATTTTTCCGCGTGCGTCATTGAAGACAATTATTCTCAAACCATCGACGTCGTATTCGATTTCTGAGTAGGCGAAGCGGTCAGTCTTGATTACAGCCTTTTCGAGCCTTTCAAGAGATGTCAAAAGTTTAGGAACATTGTCATATTGAATTAGCGCTGCTGCTGTTTGAGGGAACTCGTCAGCGGTTTGGAGTCCAATTTTTACAAAATAAGCCGCGTGCCTTCGGTCTGGAATAACAGCTTCTCTGGCTTCAATCTCCACTTTTCCATAGCCTTGGACAGTTCCGATCGAAGTGTAACTTCTAATCACAACGTCGTTAGTCTCAATTTCACCGAACTCGTTCTCGACAGGATGTGCTTTTGCCAAGTTCATAGTCGCCCCCAGAAATCCTTTACACAGGATTGTCATGCTTAGTTACAAAAGCAAGAGGGGGCTTAAGAAAGGCTCATACCCCTCCCATTAATCCATCGCTCGGCGGAGACGGGTTTGGCCACCAGTTTACCGCCGAGTACAGGAGCGGCAGGACGCGCTCCAGCGCTTGCATCCGTACCGGCATCGTCCGATGCTGATCGCGTGAGAGGTGTGCGATGCGGCGCCTGCTTGTCGGTCTTGTCGCCGTCCTGGGCCTGCTGGCGGGCGGGGCGTTGTTTGCACGTCCGCCCTCGGTGCCCGAGGAGGCGATCCGCACCGCCGTCACGCGGACGCCGGCGCTGATGGAGCAGGCCTTCGCGCTGCCCGTCGCCGCATCCTTCGGCCGAGACCTGACGTGGCAATCGAACGCGTCGCGCTGCGGTCCGGCAAGTGTGGCCAATGTCTACCGCTCGATGGGCGAGGAGGAGACGACCGAGGCCGCTGTGCTCGACGGCACCGGGCTCTGCTGGACGGGCTGGTGCATCATCGGCCTGACGCTGGACGAACTGGCCGGCGTGGCGCAGGCGCACACCGAGCGGAAAGTGACGGTGCTGCGGGACCTCACCGAGGACGCGTTTCTCGACCATCTGCGGCGCGCAAACGACCCGTCGCGCCGCTACATCATCAATTTCAGGCGCAAGGAAATTTTTGGGGCCGGCGCCGGGCATCATTCGCCCATCGGCGGCTATCTCGAAAAGGAAGACCTGGTGCTGGTGCTTGACGTCAACGAGGCGTTCAAACCCTGGCTGGTCGAGCGCAAGCGGCTCTATGACGCCATGAACACGCTGGACGGGGAGAAGAAGCGGGGGATGCTGGTGGTGGAGTGAGGGGGTGCGGTGTTGGCGAGGAGACGAGATCAACCGCCGTGCCCCGTTGCTTGGGATACTGTGGCTGTTTTTTGAGGGATGTCAAAGAGACACGCAGGGGACAGTTTACTTTTTTCCGCTTGCTCGAAACCTCAACTGTCGATGCCTTTCCGCGGAAAGAAAGTAAACTGTCCCCCGGAGAAATTCTCAAACCCCCGTCACAAACCCGTCCAGCACCTTCTTCTGGCCGGCCTTGTCGAAGTCGATGGTGAGTTTGTTGCCGTCGATGGCGGCGATGTTGCCGTTGCCGAATTTCTGGTGGAAGACGCGGTCGCCGATGTTGAAGGGGGAGGGCTCGGTGGAGACGGATTTGGCGACCAGTTCGCCGTCGATGGTGCGGCCCTTGACCGAGCCGCGGCCGGCGCCGTAGCCGGAGTCCGTCTCGCCATAGCCGATGCGCTCCACCGCGTGGCCGGAGCGGGTGCCCCAGTTGCGGTCGGTCGCCTCGGTGCGGTTCGCTTGAGCGCGTTGCCAGCCAGGCGTCGCATAGGTGTTTGAGAACGAGCGGCCCCCCTTACCCGGTTCGCTGCGCGAACCACCCTCTCCCCGACGGGGAGAGGAGGCCTGGTCGCCGCGCGCGGAATAGCCGCCCGACGGGGTGTCGAGATTGTCGAAGCGCGAGGCGCCGTAGGGGTTTTGTCGGCCTGCGCCGAAGCCGCCGCGGCCGCCGCCATAAGAATTGCCGTAGCCGCCGTAGGAATTGCCGCCTTCCTGCACCTCGACATGGGCTTCCGGCAGCTCGTCGAGGAAGCGCGAGGGGATGGTCGACTGCCAGAGGCCGTGGATGCGGCGGTTGGAGACGAACCAGATGTGCAGATTCTTCTTGGCGCGGGTGACGCCGACATAGGCGAGGCGGCGCTCTTCCTCGAGGCCGGAGCGGCCGCCTTCGTCGAGCGCGCGCTGGTGCGGGAACAGGCCTTCCTCCCAGCCGGGCAGGAAGACGGTCTCGAATTCGAGGCCCTTGGCCGAGTGGAGCGTCATGATGTTGACGGCGTCGAGCTCGGCATTCTGCTCGGCGTCCATGACCAGCGCCACATGCTCGAGGAAGGAGCGCAGACTCTCGTATTCCTCCATGGAGCGGATCAGCTCCTTCAGGTTCTCCAGCCGGCCCGGCGCCTCGGCCGAGCGGTCGTTCTTCCACATCTCGGTGTAGCCGCTCTCCTCCAGGATGATCTCGGCGAGCTCGGTGTGCGGGGTGGTTTCCAGCGCCTTCTGCCAGCGCTCGAAATTGGCGGCGACCTGGCGCAGCGCTGCGCGCGGCTTGGGCTTCAGTTCGTCCGACTCGGCGAGGTTGGCGGCGGCTTCCAGCATCGGGATGCGCAGCGCGCGCGCCGTGTCGTGGATCTGGCGGATGGTGGCTTCGCCCAGCCCGCGCTTCGGCACGTTGACGATGCGCTCGAAGGCGAGGTCGTCGGCCCCTTGCGCGACCACGCGGAAGAAGGCCAGCGCGTCGCGGATCTCGAGGCGCTCGTAGAAACGCGGGCCGCCGATGACGCGGTAGTTGAGGCCAAGCGTGACGAAGCGGTCCTCGAACTCGCGCATCTGGAAGGAAGCGCGGACCAGGATCGCCATGTCGTTGAGCTTGTGGCCGTTGCGCTGGTAGCGCTCGATCTCCTCGCCGACGGCGCGGGCTTCCTCTTCCGAGTCCCAGGCGGCGTGGACATTGACCTTGCCGTCGTCCTCGGCGTCCTGCTCGGTGAACAGCGTCTTGCCGAAACGGCCCTCATTGTGGGCGATGAGATGCGAGGCGGTGCCGAGGATATGCGCGGTGGAGCGGTAGTTGCGCTCCAGCCGGATGATGGTGGCGCCCGGAAAATCCTTGTCGAAGCGCAGGATGTTGTCGACCTCGGCGCCGCGCCAGCCGTAGATCGACTGGTCGTCGTCGCCGACGCAGCAAATATTTATTTGCTGCGATTTGTTTTCGCTCGCGGCCGCTCGCTCGCTACGCTCGCTGGCCTCCGCGGGGGCGCCCGACGCCCGGTCGGGCTTGCGGCCTTCGGCCGAAGAGCGCCAGTCACCCTCCCCCTTGAGGGGAGGGTCGTCGCGCAGCGACGGGGTGGGGGTATCGGCGTCAGCCGCAAGATTACCCCCACCCGCGCCTTCGGCGCGACCTCCCCTCAAGGGGGAGGTAAAGGCAGTAGCTTTCGGCCTTTGCGCCAGCAAGCGCAGCCACATGTACTGCGCGGTGTTGGTGTCCTGGTACTCGTCGACCAGGATGTATTTGAACTTGCGGTGGTATTCGGCGAGCACGTCGTGGTGCTGGCGGAAGATGCGGATGGGGTGGCAGAGCAGGTCGCCGAAGTCGCAGGCGTTCAGCGTCAGCAGGCGGTCCTGGTAGGCCTGGTAGAGCTGGCGGCCCTTGCCGTTGGCGAAGGAGCGGGCGTCGCCCTCGGGGATTTCGGCGGGGCCAAGGCCCTTGTTCTTCCAGCCGTCGATCATCATGGCGAAGGTGCGCGGCGCCCAGCGCTTGTCGTCCAGCCCCTCGGCCTGGATGAGCTGCTTGATGAGGCGGATGACGTCGTCGGTGTCGAGGATGGTGAAGCCGGATTTCAGCCCGGCGAGTTCGGCGTGGCGGCGCAACAGCTTGACGCCGATCGAGTGGAATGTGCCGAGCCACGGCATGCCCTCGACCGCCTCGCCGACGAGGAAGCCGACCCTCTGCTTCATTTCCCGCGCCGCCTTGTTGGTGAAGGTGACGGCGAGGATCTGCGACGGGAAGGCCTTTCCGGTGGCCAGGATATGGGCAATGCGGGTGGTGAGCACGCGCGTCTTGCCGGTGCCGGCGCCGGCCAGGACCAGCACCGGGCCCTCGGTGGTCTCGACGGCGAGCCGCTGTTCCGGGTTAAGGCCCTTCAGATAGTCCGGCGCGCCGCCCTGGCGGGCGGCCATGGCGCGCGCGGCGATGCCGCCGCCCGACGGAGCGGGCGCGGGCTGGCGCGACGGGGGCGGAACGTCCTCGTCGAAAAACGGCATGTCGTCCGGAAAACCTGACATCAGACCTCGAATGTAGTGATTCGGGGCGGAAAGGCCAGCAAACGTTGCCGTTTTGTGCCGGAAAGAACCGGGCGACGTTTCGGAGATGCAAGCGGGCCCGCCGCCGCAATTCCGGCCGGCCGGAAGAAACGTCCCGGTTCCCGAACTTCATCACAGTGTAGTATGATGGCTGTAATTATTCACTCATGTGCCTCTGAGGGATATCAGCGCTGGGTTCCCGCCCCAACCAAGGAAGAAAATGATGCCGACCTTAAGCAACGGTAGTGAGCTCACGGTATGGGAAGACACGGAGAACCAGAGCCCTGACGCGGTCCTGTTCAGCATCACCGAAACCGACGGCGACGTGATCGGGCCAACGGGAGCCCGGACGGATTTTCCCTTTGGTTCGGTCGACCTGGCTTCGGTTGACGTGTTCGACGGCTTCTTCACCGTCACCACGTTCACCAATGACGGCAGAACCGAGATATTCACGACGGTGGAAACCATGGTTTTCGACAACCAGGGCAATTATATCCGGACGTTGGCGGATCAGGCCGCCTATCTCTCGACCGAAATCATCTCGGTTACGGCCGAAAGCCCCGACGACATCACGGTGAGATGGCTAGGCGCCAACGAATATTTCGGCGGCGAAAACACCCAGTACGGCCAGCATGAAATCATCCTGGAGGACGGGGAGCTTCAACCCGACAGCTTCGTCAACCACGTGCCCACAGTCGTCAACCTGAACTTCACGCTGGCGCCGGGGCAATCGCTCGACGACATCAAGTTCAGCGCGGCGGATCTCGACTACGATCTGCTGAGCTTCATCGTCGTGGACGCGCCGGACCATGGCGCGCTGGCACAGGAGACGAAATTTGAAGAGGGCCACTACCCGTTCCATCAGGGCCGTTATTTCGACAGTCTGCACTATCACGGGGCATATCTGAACGGAAACCTGTTTGACTATGCCCCCGAGGCCGGCTTTACAGGCACCGACACCTTTACGGTTTACGCGACCGACGGCCAGGGCAACAGCAATCTGGCGACCATCACCATCACCGTGGTTCCGCCACCCCAATCGATCACGCTGACCGACGCCAAGGACACCGTCAGCTATCAATCCTACGATCACGCGGTGCTGGTGGCGGCGATGGGCGGCAACGACCGTATCACCGGCAGCCAGTTTGGCGATTCCCTCGACGGCGGCGCCGGCAAGGACCTGCTGCGCGGTGGCGCGGGCGATGACCAGATTTCCGGTGGCCTTGGCCGCGACACGCTGTTTGGCGGCGAGGGCGATGACACATTCGTCTTCGACGTGGCGCCGGGCCGCGCCAACTATGACGATATCGTCGATTTCCATCAGGCCGAAGATGTCATCAAACTGGATAGTTCCGTATTTTCGGGACTGGTGGCAGGCGTGCTCGCGGCCGAGGATTTCGTCATCGGCAAGACCGCTCGCGACGAAAGCGACCGTATCATCTACAACAAGGGCGATCTGCTGTACGACGCGGACGGTGCCGGCGGCGTGGACGCGGTGAAATTCGCGACGGTGGGCAACTGCACATGGCTTACCGCGGACGATTTCGTGATTTTTTAGGCAAGCCATCGTTTCTTGACGCTTTCCGCGGCCTTGACTAGCGTTGCCGATGACAGAGCCGCCAGATGGTTGGAAGCTGGCGGTCGGCGGGCGGGTTGTGGAACGGGCGGGCCTCCGAACGTTCGATTCGGATCATCATCGCTTCCGGGCGGTGCTACCCAGGAGAAGACCCTTGGCCATCGCTCTCACCACGCTCATCTTTCTGGCATTCGGACTGTTCCTCGCCGGCGGCGGCGCCTGGCTGATCGCGCTCGGCGGCAGCTGGTATTATCTCGCCGGCGGCATCGGCTTCCTGCTGGCGGCGCTTCTCCTTCATCGCCGCCAGGCCGAGGCGCTGTGGGTCTATGCGCTGCTGCTTATCGGCACCCTGGCCTGGGCGGTCTGGGAGGTCGGCTTCGACTGGTGGCAACTCGGCACGCGCGGCGGCGTTGTCGTGCTCGGCGCGCTGTGGCTGCTGACGCCGTGGGTACGCCGCAAGCTGCGTGGCGCCGGCGTGGCGGCGGCCGGACTGGCGCTGTCGGTCGCGGCGGCGCTTGTCGTCGCCGGCTATGCCATCTCGGTCGATCCGCTTGGCCTCGCCGGGCAACTGCCGACGGAAAGGGTAGCGGCGGAGCCAAACCTCGGGACGACCGACATGCCGGACGGGGAATGGCAGTATTACGGCCGCACGCAGTTCGGCCAGCGCTATTCGCCACTCGACCAGATCACCACGGAAAATGTCGGGCAACTGGAACTCGCCTGGACCTACCGCACCGGCGACGTGCGCCGGCCGGACGACGTCACCGAGACGACCTATCAGGTGACGCCGCTGAAGATCGGCGACACGCTCTACATCTGCACGCCGCACAATCTCGCTATCGCCATCGACGCGGCGACGGGCGCGGAGAAATGGCGCTACGATCCGCAGGCGGGAATGGAGAGCGACCGGCAGCACCAGACATGCCGCGGCGTTTCCTATTACCGCAGCACGGCAACGCCAACCGGGCAGCCATGCGCCGAACGCGTCTACCTGCCGACCTCGGACGCAAGGCTGATCGCCCTCGATGCGGCAACCGGCCAGGTCTGCCCGAGCTTCGCCGAGGCCGGCACATTGAACCTGCTCACCAACATGCCCTATCCGAAGGCAGGATATTATTATTCGACCTCGGCGCCATTGATCGCCGGCGGCAAGATCATCGTCGGCGGCGCCGTCAACGACAACTATTCGATCGATGAACCGTCCGGCGTCATCCGCGCATTTGACGCCGAGACCGGGACGCTGGTGTGGAACTGGGATTCGGGCAATCCGGAGGAGACGGCGCCGCTGCCGGCGGGTCAAGAATACACGCAGAACTCGCCCAACATGTGGTCGACGGCGAGCGCCGACGAGGCACTCGGGTTGGTCTACCTGCCGCTCGGCAACCAGACCCCAGACCAGCTCGGCATGGGGCGCAGCGAGGCGGTCGAACGCTTCTCTTCCTCGATCACCGCGCTCGACCTCAACACCGGGCAGGTGCGCTGGGCGCGCCAGACCGTGCATCACGATTTGTGGGACATGGACGTGCCCGCGCAGCCGAGCCTGATCGACATCACCACGCCTAACGGGGTCGTGCCGGCGCTGGTCGGGCCGACCAAGCAGGGCGACATCTACGTGCTCGACCGCCGCACCGGCGAGCCGATCATCCCGGTGAGCGAGGTACCGGCCCCGACCGGCGCCATCGCCGAGGATTTCACCGCGCCGACGCAGCCTGTCTCGGACCTTACCTTCATGCCGGAGCCGCTGACCGGCGCCGACATGTGGGGCATCACGCTGTTCGACCAACTCGCCTGCCGCATCGAATTCCATTCGCTGCGCTACGAGGGCCGCTACACGCCGCCGTCGGTGCAAGGCACGCTGGTCTATCCCGGCAATTTCGGGACGTTCAACTGGGGGGGCGTCGCCGTCGACCCGGTCAGGCAGGTGATGTTCGGCATGCCGACCTATCTTGCCTTCAAATCGCAGCTGGTGCCGCGTGCCGAGGTGCCGCCGCAGGGCGAGCGCAGGGGCAGCGAACAGGGGCTCAACCTCAACGAGGGCGCGCCCTATGCGGTGATCATGGGACCGTTCCTGTCGCCGCTCGGCATTCCCTGCCAGGCGCCGCCATGGGGCTACGTGGCCGGCGCCGACCTCAGGACCGGCAAGATCGCCTACAAGCATCGCAACGGCACGGTGCGCGACATGACCCCGCTGCCGCTGCCGTTCAAGGTCGGCGTGCCGGGGATCGGCGGACCGATGATCACCGCCGGCGGCGTCGCTTTCCTCGGTGCCGCCGTCGACGATTTCCTGCGCGCCTACGATCTCACCACCGGCGAACAGCTCTGGCAGGCGCGGCTGCCGGCCGGCGGCCAGTCGACGCCGATGACTTATACCGTCGCCGACGGACGGCAGTTCGTCGTCATGGTGGCGGGCGGCCATGGCTCGGTCGGCACCAGGCCGGGAGACTATGTGCTGGCCTATACGCTGCCGAAATAGGTGGCGTTGATATTCGGGTGATGCCGGTTGCCGGGCGCTGTTTGGACGTTCGGCGATCGCTCGATGCCGGTTTCTTGACGCCGAAAGCGGAGCCCGCTAGCGTTCGATGAACGGCATCGACGCAGCCGGCAGTCCGCGCCCGCAAGGGCATGGCGAATGCGGCGGATTTTCCTTCCACCTGGTCTCTTTTGGCCGGCGAAGGCATCAGCAATGCGGGCACTGATCGACATTCTTCGCCGCACCAGAAGGATCGGAATCAATATGCGTACATTCAAGGATGCCAATGGCGAAAGCCATGCGCGAGGCGCTGGCCGCGAAGGATGTGGATATCCCGCACAGCGAGGCGCTGGAAATCGTGGCGAAGCAGTTCGGTGTTGCCACCTGGAATATACTTTCCGCCAGGATCGGCGAGGGTGGCGATGCGGGTGCCGGGGCGAATGAGGACGGCATCGTCTTCGAGCAGGCGGTGCCGATGGTGCGCATCTTCGACGTCGCCAAGGCGCACGAATTCTATCTGGGCTTCCTCGGCTTCAAGGTCGACTGGGAGCACCGCTACGGCGACAATTTCCCGCTCTACACGCAGGTATCGCGCGGCGGACTCCGGCTGCACCTGACCGAACATGCCGGCGACGCCAGCCCCGGCGGCAACATGGTCGTCTACATGACCGGCATCAGGGCATTCCAGAAGGAACTGATCGGGAAAAACTACCGCTACATGAAGCCCGGCATCGAGGATGAGGACGGCCGGCTGGAAACAGCCATCATCGATCCTTTCGGCAACCGCATCCGCTTCATGGAGGTCATCGGGCCGCGCTGATAAAGTTCGACGCGAGAGCCGCCCCGGCTTACACATCACTGTCATTTGGAGCGGCTAACAATCGGCCGAGGCGCGGAGGACCCTTCGCGCTCGGTTCCGTTTCGTATGGGGATGATCTCATGAAAAGATTGACGACGATATTCTTGAGCGGCGCCGCGGTCGCGCTGGTCACGCAGGCGGCATTTGCGCAGCAGGCGCCGCTGCCGCAGGCGACCGACAGCTATTTCCTGTCGGCACAGCAGGAGCTTTTCTCGAAGCTGGCGGAGCAGCCAAATACCGGCCGCGCCAAGAATGTGATCCTGTTCGTCGTCGACGGCCTCAGCATCCCGACCATCACCGCCGCCCGCATTTATGAAGGCCAGCAACGCGGCGTCGACGGCGAATCCAATTCGCTCTCGTTCGAGAAGCTTTTGCCTTACGTGGCGCTTTCCAAGACCTACACGCATGACGCCCAGGTCGCCGATTCCGCGCCGACCGCGACCGCGATGATGACGGGAGTGAAGTCGGTCAACGGAACGATCGGCGTGTCGCAGAAGGTGACGCTGGAGAATTGCGCCAGCCAGAAGGGCGCCGAAGTCACCACGATCTTCGAACAGGCGGAAAGTGCCGGGCTTTCGACCGGCATCATCTCGACGGCGCGCATCACCCACGCCACGCCGGCTGCCACCTACGCCAAGGTCGCAGGCCGCGACTGGGAGAATGACACCAGCCTTTCCGACGAAGCCAAGCAGAACGGCTGCAAGGACATCGCCGCGCAGCTGATCGACTGGAGCGCCGGCAACGGCTTTGAAGTGGTGCTCGGCGGCGGCCGCTCGAACTTCCTGCCGGAGACCGTGGCCGACCCCGAAGCGACCGACAAGATGGGCGCCCGCAAGGATGGCCGCAACCTCGTCGACGAGTGGAAAGCCAAGTACAATGACGGCGCCTATGTCTGGAACAAGACCGAGTTCGATGCCGTCGACCCGGCCACGACCGGCCATCTCTTCGGCCTGTTTGAGCGCTCGCACATGCAGTACGAAGCCGACCGCGCCAAGGACAAGGGCAGCGAGCCTTCGATCGCCGAGATGACCTCCAAGGCCATCGACATCCTGTCGAAGAACGACGAAGGCTTCGTGCTGATGGTGGAAGGCGGCCGCGTCGACCACGCCCATCATGCCGGCAACGCTGCTCGCGCGCTGGTCGATACGGTTGCCGTGGCGCAGGCGGTGCAGGCCGCCTACGACAAGGTCAACCCGGAAGAAACGCTGATCATCCTCACCGCCGACCACAGCCACACGCTGACCATCAACGGCTATCCGAAGCGCAACAATCCGATCCTCGGCATCGCCGGCGAAGGCGAAGACAAGAAGGCCTACACCACGCTGACCTATGCCAACGGTCCGGGCGCCAAGCTGGACGAGCCGCGCGCCGACCTGAAGGACGTCGACACCACCGACATCGACTATCTGCAGCAGGCGCTGGTGCCGCTCGGCGAGAGCGAAACCCATGCCGGCGACGACGTGGCGATCTTCGCGGCCGGCCCGTGGGCGCATCTCTTCCGCGGCGTGGTCGAGCAGAACCTGATCTACCACGTCATGTCCTATGCATCGCAGATCCCGGCGCGGGCCAAGCCCGAGGCCACGGGTTCCGTGAAGTAACACCCGCAAACTGCCGGCCGGCCGCCGGATTTTTCCTGGCGGCCGGCTTCTTCACGCATGAGAGTAGTGATGCCCTTTTTGAAAAAGACGCTGCTGGCCTTGGCCTCGTCGACGATGCTGGTGGCGCCGCTTGGCGCCGAAGAGCATAAGCACGTCGCGACCGCCGGCGACATCCGCATCGTGCACGCCTGGGCGCGTGCCGCGGCGGCCGGCGGCGATACGCTGGTTTTCATGGAAATCGAAAACAAGGGCGCAGCGGACCGTCTGCTTTCGGCCGAAACCGACAAGGCGGCCGGCGCGGAACCGGTCGGCATCACGATGAAGGACGGGGTGAGCGCCACGACACCGCTCGGGCCGGTCGACATCGGCACGGGTGAGACCGTGCTCGACCCCGGCGGCATGGCGATCGCGCTGCGCGGGCTGGCCGGGAACCTCGCCAAAGGCGAAGATTTCGAATTGATGATCCGGTTCGAGAAAGCGGGTACGGTTGAGCTCGAGGTTGAAATCGAAGCGGCCGATGCGACGCAGCATTCGCACGCCGGACACGCTCACTAGGAGGCCGGCATGCAGCGGCGCGACTTCCTGAAATCCATTCCCGCGGGTGCCGCCGGGCTTCTGCTGCCGGGAACCATCGGCGCCGCCAGTGCTGCGATTGCCGATCTGAAATTCCGCGATCTCTATGCGCGTGGTGACCAGCTCTCGGAACAGACGCTGGCGCTGAAGAACCAGACCGTGCGCATGACCGGCTACATGGCGCCGCCGCTGAAGCCGGAAGTGCGTTTCTTCGTGCTGACCAAGCTGCCGATGTCGGTATGCCCGTTCTGCGAAAGCGAAGCGCAATGGCCGGACGACCTGGTGGTCGCCTATTGCGACGACGCGATCGACGTGGTGCGCTACACCGACCTGATCGATGTCGAGGGAAGGCTGGAACTCGGGTTCTGGAAAGATCCGGAGACGCAGTTCGTCAGCCTGATCCGCATCACCGGCGCGACCTACGAGAAACGTTGAGCGCGGTGACGTCTACTGGCCAAAGCCTTGCCGCCTCAGGGCTTGTCTTCACCTATCCCGAGGCGGGCAAGGGGCGGATGACGGCGGTGAACATCGCCGCGCTCGAGGCGCGGCCGGGCTCGGTGACCGCGCTTGCCGGTCCGTCCGGCTCGGGCAAGTCGACGCTTCTCTACCTTCTCTCCGGCCTGATGCGGCCGGACGCCGGATCGATCCGCTGGAACGGTGACGACCTGGCGCTGCTCGGCGAGGCGCGGCGCGACGGCTGGCGGCGGCGGAATGCCGGCTTCGTGTTCCAGAACTTTCACCTGATCGAAGAAATGAGCCCCGAGGACAATGTGCTTGTCGGCGGCTGGTTCTCGTCATGGTCGGTGCGCGGACTGAGACGACGCGCCGCCGAATTGCTCGACCGGCTGGAAGTGCCACGCGAGCGGACAAGGGTGGCGCTGCTGTCGCGCGGCGAGCAGCAGCGTGTAGCGATCGCGCGGGCGCTGCTGTTCGACCCGCCGGTGATTTTTGCCGACGAGCCGACGGCCAGCCTCGATGCGGCGGCCGGGCATAATGTGGTGGCGACGCTGCGCCGGCTAGCCGCGGAGGACGGCAAGACGGTGATCTGCGCGTCGCACGACGCCGATCTCCTCGACTCCTGCGACCGTGTGGTGCGGATCGATCACGGCAGGATCGCGGCGACAAAAGTTGAGATCGCGGAGCCGGTGTCATGAACCCGCTGCCGCTGGTTCTTGCAATGCTTGCCCGCAACCGCATGACCAGCCTGCTGTTCGTGGCGCTGATCACGCTCGCGGTGGCGCTGGGAATCGCGATCAGCGCGCAGGAGAGGGCGCTGCGGCAAGGCAGCGCGCGCGCCGCCGACCGCTTCGACCTCGTGGTGGCGGCGCCGGGCAGCCCGACCGACGTGCTGTTCAGCGTGGTCTATCTGAGGCCGAGCGCGGTCGAACTGCTGTCGCCGGCGGTGTTCTCGCGGCTTCTCGCCGAGCCGAAAGCCGAGATCGTGGCGCCTATCGGCTTCGGCGACAATCTCGACGGCGCCCCGGTGGTCGGCACCACCGCGCCGTTCGCGCTGCATCTGTCGGGCGGGGGCCTCGCGGAGGGCCGTGTCTTCGAGCGGCTCGACGAGGCTGTCGTCGGCGCGCTGTCGCCGCACCCGATCGGCGTGGAACTGCAGGTGAGCCATGGACACGGCGCGGCCTCGCCGGAAGATGAAGCCGGCGGATTGCATGGGCAGAAACTGCGCGTCGTCGGCCGCTTGCAGCCGACCGGAACACCGTGGGACGGCGCCGTCGTGACGCCGATCGAGTTCAACTGGTATGTGCACGGGCTGGGCACCGGCCATGCCGACGGCGACACCCATATCGGGCCGCCGTTCGAGGCGGGCAAATTGCCGGGCATGCCCGCCGTCATCGTCAAGCCGCAGACGGTGCCGGCCGCCTACGGCCTGCGCAACGCCTACCGGACGGCGGACTCCACCGCATTTTTCCCGGCGGAAGTGTTGGTCGAACTTTATGCGCTGATGGGCGACGTGCGCCGCATCATGGGCGCGCTGACGCTGGCGACGCAGGTGCTGGTGATCGCGGCGATCCTTGCCGGCATACTGGCGCTACTCGACCTGCAGCGGCAGCGCTTCGCGGTGCTGAGAGCGCTCGGCGCCTCGCGGCTGTTCATCTTCCTGACGGTGTGGAGCTACGTGACCCTGCTGATTGCTGCCGGCGCACTTGGCGGATTGCTGCTCGGCTGGGGAGTTGCCGGCATCATCTCGCACTTCCTGGCAGAGGCGAGCGGCGTCGCCATGCAGGCGACGATCGGTGGGACGGAATTCAGGCTGGTCGGAGCACTGCTGATCGTCGGCGCGTGCCTGGCCGCAGTGCCGGCGATGCTGATCTACCGCCGGCCGGTGATCGACGCGCTGCGGCAGTAGCGGCCTATCTCAGAACGCTAGCGCGACGGTCACGGATCGTCGCGCTGGGTGCGCAGATTGGCGACGACGCGGCGGTTCTGCACCTTGCACGACCGCTCGGAGCAGGCGCGCACCTCGCGGTCCTTGCCGTAGCCCTTGGCCCACATGCGGCTGGGGTCGACGCCCCTGGAGGCGAGATAGGCCATCACCGCATCGGCACGCTTCTGCGACAATGTCACCATGCTGGAGGCAGAGCCGGAATCGTCGGCGAAACCCTGGAGCTTGAGCAGCCAGCGCGTATTCTGGTTCAGCCACGAGGCCTGATTGTCGAGCGTGGTCATCGCCACCGAGTCCAGCGCCGCCGAATCCTGGGTGAAATAGATGCGGCGGCCGACATTGAGGATGAAGTCTTCCTCGCTGCCTTGCTTCATATTCTCGAAACCCGGGGCGGGGTCGTTGGTCTGGCCGGTCATCGGCGGCGGGTTGGGCTCCTCGCGCGAGGCGAGGTCGGCCGTGGTGCAGGCACCGAGCGCCAACAGCATGCCGGCGAACAGGAAGCGCCGGGCGAATTCCATCCTTACGATCATCAGGCACCCATCATTCGACGGCGGTGGTTTCGGGAAGCTGGCCGGCCTGCTGGGCCTGATCGGCGATGTGGGGCAGGACCTGCACCGCGGTGCCGACCGGGCAACGCTGGTAGAGGTCGATCGCATCTTCGTTGAACATGCGGATACAGCCGCTCGAGGCATCCTTGCCGATGCTCCAGGGCTCCAGCGTGCCATGGAAACGGTAGCCGGTGTCGGCACCGTCGCGGTGCAGATACATGGCGCGGGGCCCGAGCGGATTTTTCGGGGAGCCGCCGGCGACGAACTCGGGAAGCTCGGGATGGCGCTTGCGCATTTCCGGCGGTGGCGTCCAGCGCGGCCACAGCGACTTGCGGTCGACGGTGGCGCGGCCAAACCATTTGAAGCCTTCGCGGCCGACGCCGACGCCGTAACGGATGGCCGTCTTGTTCTCCATGATCAGGTAGAGGAAGTGATGGCGGGTATCGACGACGACGGTGCCGATCGGCTCACTCGAGAAATACTTGACGACCTGGCGGTGCCACTTCCTGTCGATCTTGGCGAAGTTGGTCTTGCGGAAGGTAACGTTGTTGTCGACCGTGGTGCCCGCAAAATAGGACGAGGCCTGGGCGAACGCAGGCGTCCGCGCGGCCCCGGCGCCAAGCAGCGCCAGCCCACCCAAGATGATTTCCCTGCGAGTCAGTACCATCGGCAATCCCCCACGCCAAACAGCAGGCGGACCATAGATCAGATTTTAATTTTGCCACAACAGAAAAGATCGCGCGTGCACAGCGCGGCAAAGATACTTGGCAAATCAAAAAACGTTGAGTGGACCGTGACGCCGCGCCGCCTATCTTGGCGAGGAGGAAATCATGGGAGCGAGACAATGACGACACCTGCAATTACACAGGCGATGATCGACGCCTATGACGAATACACCCATCTGACGCTAGACCGGCGCGGCTTCATGGAGAAGCTGTCGAAACTGGCGGGATCGGGGGCGGCGGCGGCCGCGATCGCGCCGCTACTCGCAGCCAATTCGGCGCGCGCCGCGATCGTGCCCGAGGACGACGCGCGGCTGAAGGCCGAGGATATCACCTGGGCTGGCGATGGCGGCGACATGAAGGGCTATCTGGTGGTGCCGGCCGACCAGAGCGGCAAGCTCGGCACGGTGATCGTGATCCACGAGAACCGCGGCCTCAATGCGCATATCAAGGACGTGGCGCGGCGCATGGCGCTGGAAGGTTTCGTGGCACTGGCGCCGGATTACCTGTCGCCGCTCGGCGGCACCCCGACCGACGAGGAGAAGGCGCGTGCAATGTTCAGCGAACTCGATCCGGCGAAGACCGTCGCCAACGGTGTCGCCACCGTGGCCTTCCTGAAAGGGCACGAGGCGGGCAACGGCAAGGTGGGCGCGGTGGGCTTCTGCTGGGGCGGCGGTGCTGTGAACAACCTTGCCGTCAATGCGCCCGATCTCGCCGCCGGTGTCGCCTACTATGGCGCCCAGCCCAAGGATGCCGACCTGTCCAAGATGAAAGCAGCCCTTCTGCTTCAATATGCGGGCCAGGACGAGCGCATCAATGCCGGCATCGACGCCTACAAGGCGGCGCTGGAGGCGGCCGGCAAGGAGTTCACCGTCCATGTCTACGACGGCGCCCAGCACGCCTTCAACAACGATACGTCGGAGGCGCGCTACAACAAGGAAGCGGCCGACCTCGCCTGGGGCCGGACGGTGGCGTTCTTCAAGGAGAAGCTGGCTTAGCAAGGTATCCTGAGGGCAGTGCATACCGGGTGTAGGTAGATGCTACCCCTCATCTGCCTGCCGGCATCTTCTCCCCGTGAACGGGGAGAAGAACGGCAGTCTCCGGCGCCGGCTTGTGGATGGCGACGCCGATCACCACCAGCGCGACGCCTAAAATGTCCGTGGCGCTGGGGAACTGTGCCAGGACGACGATGCCGATCAGTGTCGCGCTGACCGGCAGAAGCGAGAGCAGCAGTGCAAAGCTGGCACGCGGCAGCCGCGACATCGCCATCTGGTCGCAGATATAGGGAATGACCGACGAGCAGATGCCGACGCCGATCGCCGCCGCGATGAGCAGCGGTGATGAAAAGGCAGCGATCGCATCGCCGAAGCCGAACGGCAGCACGAAGATGAAGGCGATCGCCATGGCGGCGCCGAGATTGGCGACGCCGTCGGAGGCGCCGGCGCGGGCCAGGCGGTGGCCGAGCACGATATAGGCGACGAACAGCGCGCCGTTGAGGAAGGCCCAGGCGAGGCCGACGGGATCGCTCGACCATTTGACGTCGATGAGCAGGAAGGTGCCGGCGACGGCGACCACCAGGGCGATGATGTTGCGGCGGCTGCGCAGCCCGAACAGCGCGATGCCGATGGTACCGACGAATTCGATCGCGGCGACCAGCGAGATCGGTAGCCGGTCGAGCGCCAGGTAGAAGAAGCAGTTCATCGCCGCCAGGCAGATGCCGAAGGCGAGCAGCAACTGCCGGGTGTGCCGGTCGGAACGGGCAATCGTGCGCCAGGGCCGGGTGGCCGGCGCGAAGATGACGGCGGCCGAGGCGATGCGCAGCCAGGCGACGCCCAGCACGCCGACATGCGGAAACAAAAGCACCGCGAAAGCCGGGCCGAGATAGTGGAAAACGGCGCTGACGCCGAACCAGGCATGCGGTGGGACCGCGTCCGCAACGGTTGAGAAGGTCATTGTCTTCGACTGCATCGCGGTTCTCCTTGTAACTATATGATTGCAAGGACTTGGCGTGTTTCATATGATTGCTCATTGGATAGGGAAGTGAAATTTCCTTCGGAACAAAGAGAAAAAAGATGAAACGCCTTCGATATGAAAATGGCGACCTGGACGCGGTGGACCTGAAGATATTGCGCATCCTGGTCGACGATGCGCGTGCCAGCGTCGCCGAAATCGCGCGGGCGGTGGGGATGTCGGGCCCAAGCATTTCGGAACGCATCAAGCGATTGCAGGAGGGCGGGACGATCGAAGGCTACACGATCCGCATCAATCCGGCCGCGTTCGGGCTGCCGCTGGCGGCGTGGCTGAGGATCAGGCCGGTTCCGGGGCAACTCGCGACGGTGACCGAGATCCTGAAGGATATTCCCGAGATCGCGACCTGTGACCGGGTGACGGGCGAGGACTGCTTCATCGCCCGCGTGCATGTCGGTTCGGTGACCGACCTGGAACGGGTGATCGACCGCATCATCCCTTACGCGAT
This sequence comes from Mesorhizobium sp. ZC-5, assembly GCF_025753855.1. GTDB lineage: Bacteria > Pseudomonadota > Alphaproteobacteria > Rhizobiales > Rhizobiaceae > Neomesorhizobium. Next base: position 389,942 of record NZ_JAOWPT010000004.1, on the reverse strand, counting down.
GACCAACACCTCGATCATCCAGTCGTCGCCGGTGGCGGAGCGGCTGCCGATGCCGATGGAGGTGAGATGACATGACCCGGAAAGCCGATGACGCGATCCTGCATGTTTTCGGTTCGGACGACGGCATTCCCAACAGCCGCCTGCCGCTGGTCTTCTGGAAGGGCCGGTTGCCTGACAATGCCCGAAACGGCGAAGCGGCGACGGCGCTGTTCCGGCGCAACGGTTGGCAAGGGACGTGGGTCTATACGGTGTTTCCGTACTGGCATTTCCACACCCGCGGCCACGAGGCGCTGGCCTGCGTGTCGGGTTCGGCGCGGATCGGCTTCGGCGGCGACAATGGCATCGAAGTCGATGTGGCGGTCGGCGATGTCTGTGTCATCCCGGCCGGCGTCGGGCACAAGCGCCTGCAGGCCTCCGTCGATTTCCAGATGGCAGGCGGTTATCCGCCGGGGCAGCAGGGCAATATCGTGCGGCCCGGCAACCTCGGCGCGGCAGAAGCAGCGCGGGAGATCGCCGAGGTCGCACTGCCTGATACAGACCCGGTCACCGGCGGCATCGACGGCCTGGTGACGATCTGGCGCGACGACAACAGGAACTGAAGACGCGGGGCGGCGCCCGGCGAAGATCGATTTCGCACCGCCGCGATGATCGGTGGTCGGGCTACCTGAAAATTACTCCGGGAGCCGAACAAAGTTAACGGATCTTCCTTTTCGAACTCGCCTTGGCGAGCACCGCGCGCCAGCGGATCAGCTCCATCGGAATAGGATCGTTGTTGTTTGCAATATCGAAAATTTCGTTGTTCAGGTTCTTCAGTGTTCTCCAGAAATCATAGTCGCTGATGCTTGGGTCGCGTGCCAGTTTTTCTGACATCTCGGTTATATCTATTTTCATTTTCCTCGGTCCGGCTTCATGCCCCGCCACCCGCGATTCGGTCTCCTTCAGTGTGAGCTTTTTTGGCTGGCCAACACGGCTCAATCAAAGCGGCACCGTTAATGGTCCACTAACGATTGCGGTTAAGGTTAACAAAACGTCAACATGCATCCGGGCGGTGCCGACAGGGCTTGGGCTCAAGCTGTCCGGCGCTTGATGCCGATCGAACGGCCTGCCCGTTCGGGCATTGGCATGGCGGCGTGCGCGGCGGCAAGCGCCTCGACCTTTTCCATGATGTCGGCGGGGAAGGGCACGACCTTGGGACCGGCCATGTCGACATGCAAAGTCAGCGATTCGGATGTGGCGGCGAGCCAGCCGTCGGCGTGGCGGATCTCCTGGTAGGCATGCAGCCGCTTCTCGTCGTGGTCGAGCAACTGGAAGGTGCCCGTCACCCGATGGCCGAGATGCAGTTCCCGCACGTAGCAGACATGAACTTCGGCGGTGAAGGTGGTGAGCTTGCGGTCGCGGATATAATCCGGGCCAAGTCCCATGAGATCAAAGGCGCCGTCGACGCAGCGGTCGAACAGCACGTTGTAATAGGCCATGTTGAGGTGGCCGTTGTAGTCGATCCATTCTTTTTCGATGTCCATGACGGGGGAGACGAAAGGGGCGGGGAGAGCCATCGCGGATTCCTTGATGCGTGTTTGCCGGCTGATTTGAACTTCGGGCCGCCGGGCTGGACAAAGCGGTGGACCGGCAGATTACGCGAGCCTAGAAGGTTCACAAGCAGAACACTGGTCCATCCGCGGAGGAAAACATGGCCCTGAGCGACCTGAAGCGGGTGGAGCGCAACGAGAGCGGCATTGCCGCGGCGCTCGGCATTTTGAAACAGCGTTTCGGCGAGCGCTTCCAGACCGGGCAGGCGATTCGCGAGCAGCACGGCCACACCACGACCTATATCCCGACGCAGGCGCCGGACGGCGTGGCATTCCCACATTCGGCCGGCGAGGTGCAGGAGATCGTCAAGGTCTGCGCCGAGCATCGCGTGCCGGTGGTCGCGTTCGGCACCGGCACCTCGCTGGAAGGCCATGTGAACGCGCCGGGCGGAGGCATCGCGGTCGACATGATGCAGATGAACCGCATCGTCTCGGTGAACCCGGAGGATCTGGACTGCACGATCGAGCCGGGTGTGACGCGCGAGGACCTCAACACGCATCTCAGGGACACCGGGCTGTTCTTCCCGATCGACCCCGGCGCAAACGCCAGCCTGGGTGGCATGGCGGCGACGCGTGCGTCGGGCACCAACGCGGTGCGGTACGGAACGATGCGCGAGAACGTGCTGTCGCTGTCGGCGGTGATGGCGGACGGACGGCTGATCACGACGGCGCGGCGTGCCAAAAAATCGTCGGCGGGCTACGATCTGACGCGGCTTCTGATCGGCTCGGAAGGTACGCTCGGCATCATCACGTCGCTGACCCTGAAGCTCTACGGCATCCCGCAGGCGATATCGGGGGGCGTCTGTCCGTTTCCCAGCGTCGAGGCGGCCTGCAACGCGGTCATCGCGACGATCCAGATGGGCATTCCGGTGGCGCGCATCGAACTGGTCAACGCGCTGCAGATGCGGGCGATGAAGATCTACTCGAAGCTCGATTATCCGGAGAGCCCGTGCCTGTTCGTCGAATTCCACGGCAGCGACGCCGGCGTGAAGGAGCAGGCTGAAAATTTCGGCGAGATCGCCGAGGAATTCGGTGGCGGGCCGTTCCTGTGGACGAGCGTCGCGGAAGAACGGACGAAACTCTGGAAGGCCAGGCACGACGCTTACTGGGCCTCGCTGACGCTCAGGCCCGGCGCCAAGGGGCTGTCGACCGATGTCTGCGTGCCGATCTCCAGGCTTGCCGAGTGCATCGCAGAAACCGAGGCCGATATCGCCGAAATGGGCCTGATCGCGCCGATCGTCGGCCATGTCGGAGACGGCAATTTCCACACGCTGGTGCTGATGGATGTCGACGATCCGGCCGAGATCGCGCGCGCCGAGGAATTCGTGGCGCGGCTCAATCTGAGAGCAATCGCGATGGATGGCACCTGCACCGGCGAGCACGGCATCGGGCAAGGCAAGATCGCCTTCCTCGACCGCGAACTGGGCGACAGCGTCGATTTCATGCGCACGATCAAGCAGGCGCTCGATCCGCTCGATATTTTTAATCCGGGGAAGATATTTTCTGCCGGTGGGAGGCCGGCATAACAGCAGATATCCGGGTTCTTGACCGCGATCTCGTTCCGTCGGAAAGTTCTCTCGGATCCTCGAAGTGTATATTCAGTGGAGCGAACCAACATGGCACTTTCGCGCAAGGAAGCAGAACGGGCACTCGACAAGGACGAGCGGAGCCTGGTGGACAGTTCCCAGCATCCGGCGGTGCAGGAATTGCCTGATGCGGAGCTCGGCAATCTGGTTCGGCTGGTGCGCGAGCGGCGTGACAAGGCGCAATCGCTGGCCAGCCAGAAGCGGCGGGAAATGCGCGGCAAGGGCGCCGCACGCGGCGCCACGGCAGCCAAGCGCGACGAAGGCTCGCAGGTAAAGCTCGAAGTGCTGGCGATGGCCATGCGGCGGCTGAACGGCGAGGTCGAACGCCGGCGGCGGCTGGCGGCGCAAGTGGCGCTGGTGGAAAACGCCCGCAAGGCGCTGTCGCTGAAGGAAAAGGCGACGACAAAGGCGGAAGCGCCGGATTTCAACGCCAGGCATGCGCGCCAGGGCATGAGGTCGATCGAGAACACCAAAGCGGGCAGCCTGGTGCGGCCGATGGAACGCGGCCGGCTTCGCAAGGCAGCCCAGGTTTCCCAAGCGAAACGCGACTCCCGCTGAAGGATTGGTCCGTTGGCCTCAATTGCCAGATGCTGATCGACAGGCGCGCGCTTCGGTTCGATGCTGGCGCCATCAGACGGCGTAAGCCAACGAGACAAGCACTGCGGCGCCCCACACGATCAGCACAACACTGGCGGCCTTGCCGATCCAATGGCCGGCCGGGGCAAGCTTTTCGACCATCACAAAGAGAGCGATGCCGGTGATCCAGGCGAAGTTCATGACGCCGCCGACGAACAGCAGCAGCATCAGCACCCAGCAGCAGCCGAGACAGACCGCACCGTGGCGAAGCCCCATCGCGAAGGCGCCGCGGTTTCCCCCGCGCCACCACGTCATGATGAAATCGAGCGGCGAGCGGCATTGGCGCAGACAGGACTGCTTCAGCGGCGTCCATTGATAGACGCCGGCGAAGACGAGTATCACCCCCGCGAGGGCGACGCTGGTGGTTTCCATCATCGGCGACAGCAGGCTGGCCTTGTCGAAGGCATATTGCAGGAGGACCGCGCCGATGCTGAACCCAAGCCAGACGACGAGATAGCCGAGCCCGAACAGGCTGGTGGAGCCGACGGCAGTCGTCTGCGCTCCACGCTTTCGCGCGATGGAATCGTAGAAGAGGAGCATCGGCATGGCGCTTGGCAGCATCATCGCCGTCATCATCGCCATCCACATGAGAAGCGTCAGGGCGAAATAGCCGGCCGTCCACACCGGCGCGTCCATCGGCATTGCCATGCCCGGCATTTCGGGCATCGGCATATCCACCCCGACCAGCAGATATGCCCATGAAGCCAGGATGACGGCGAGCAGAATGGCAACGACGATCGCCCGGTCATGCCGATGCAATCGCGCCAGAAACTCCATCTTCGCCACTAAAGCGCGTCGCGCCGAACAGGCTTCGGCGGGCGCGCTTTAGATTCCTTGATTTGATGCATGTCGTTATCCCGAAACCGAGGACACTTTCGGGCGACATGCATCAGGCCGCGACGCCCTGCGGCGTCTGCACGACGTGGGCGAGCGAACTGTGTGCCCCGGTGGTCTGGAACTTGATCGCACCCATGCTGCGGATGTTGGATGAAGCGATCTCCGCCATTATGTGCTCGAAACCTTCCGGCATGACGACCTGGGCGCGGTGCGGCGCTCCGGTCACCGGGTTCTTGATCGGTTCGACTTCGGTTTCGAGGATGCCTGGAACGACCATCCGCGCCGTGCGGCCGGCCATGTCGAAGTCGAATTCGAACGGCGCAAAGATCGGCTCGTGCATTCTGGCAACGACAATGCTGACGATGTGGAACAGCGTCCCTTCCGCCGAGTGCTCGCCCGACAGGATGGAGGCCAGTGCGTTGCGCTGTTCGGGGCTCGCCCGCTCGTCCAAAATCGGCTGGGCGTCGCCATCGCCCTCGTGAAGCGGGCCGGGGAAATGGACAGTGACGGCGAAGCACAGCCCGTCCAGGCTGACGTTGTTGAAATGACCCTTGGTGATGCGCATGGCCACAAGGCCCTCGCAGTAGCCCTGGGTCGGTCTCGCGTTAAAATCGCAAGGACAGCCAAATGCGCAACTGCAGTTCTTAAGCCACTCGCCTTCCAGCCTCCAATCAGCCAAAGCCATCTTTTCCTCCCTGGATTTTCGCCGCAGCGCGGGCAATCGCGCCGGCGAAACAGCCGCCCGGATATATTAGCATGAAAGCATATCGCTGGACATGGGCGCGCCATGGCCGGCGGCGAAATTGCCACTTTATCGACACGTCGATCAGTCTACATTAGGCATCCATAAGACTCAGGTGGTTGGAGCGAGGCGCTGGCGCGGCTTTTCGTCATTGTCGGTGGACTGATTGTACTGGTGCTCACCGTGGCACTGGTCGGGCCTTACTTCGTCAACTGGACCTCCTACCGCGCCGATTTCGAACGCGAAGCGACCGCAATCCTGGGGCACCGGGTGAAGGTGGAGGGTGGCGTGACCGCCAGGATCCTGCCGTTCCCGTCGGTGACGTTTTCGGATGTGGTGGTGGCGGGCAGCACGCCGGACGAGCCGTCGGTGACCGCCGAAACCTTCTCGATGGATGCGGAACTGGCGCCGTTCATGCGCGGCGAAGTGCTCATCTTCGACATGCGGCTGGTGAGGCCCAAGGTTGCGATCAGCGTAGCCGAGGACGGCACCGTCGACTGGGCGGTGCGGCCCTCGTCGCCGTTTGCGGCGTCGCAGATTTCGCTCGAGAAACTGACAGTGACGGAAGGGCAGGTCAGCATCCGCCACGCCGCGAGCGGCCGGACACATCGCCTCAGCGAAATCAACGCCGACGTTTCGGCGCGGTCGTTCACCGGGCCGTGGCGGGCGGATGGGAGCCTGCGCATCGACGGCATGCGCACGGCGCTTTCGGTTTCCACCGGCAAGGCGGACGAGACCGGCGCCATGCGGCTGCGGATCAAAGCCGACCCGGTGAATTATCCGGTGGCGGTCGAGGCGGACGGCGATGCCCGGCTGGAAAAGGGTGCGCTGCGCTATGCCGGCAATTTCAGGCTCGGCGCCGGCAATACCGATCAGGCAGAACTGCGCGGCAGCGACGGCGAGACCTTCAAGGTGGCGGACGGCACGCAGGCGAAGGAAGGCCCGCGACCCAATCGCATCAACGGCAGATTCAGCTTCGATCATCGCCGGTTGGGCATCGACGAATTCCGCTTTGAAACGGGTCCGCTGGACAATCCCTACACGGCCGACGGCACGGCTTTTGTCGAGCTGGGCGCCGAGCCGCGCTTTTCGATCGAGGCCAACGGCGCGCAGATGCGTTTCGACGAAGCCGTGGGAAACGGCGAACAGGCCGCCGGCGCGACGCTCAGGGAGCGCATCGCGGCGGTCGAGAAGGTGCTGGTCGAACTGCCGAAGCCGACCATACCCGGAAACGTCGAGGTCAACCTGCCGGCGGTCGTGGCCGGGGACACCACGATCCGCCAGGTGCGGCTGTCGGCCGAACCCGCGCCGGAAGGCTGGAACCTGAAATCGCTGGCCGCGACGCTTCCCGGCCGCACCAGCCTCGAAGGTTCGGGACTGCTGCTGGTCGGCGACGAAATAGGCTTCAACGGTTCGCTGCTGCTGGCGGTCGCGCAGCCTTCGGGTTTCGCCGCCTGGATATCGAAGGATGTCGACGATGCGATCCGCCGGATGCCGGCGGCGGGTTTTCGCGCCGATGTCGAGATGACCACCAAACGGCAGCATTTCAGCGACCTCGAACTCGTCCTCGGCACGGCGAAATTCCGCGGCGAGATCGACAACCGGCAGCCCGACGAGGCCAAACCCTCGATGCGCGTGAAGCTGGCCGGCGAGGCACTCGATGTCGACGGGATGGCCGCCTTCGCCTCGCTGTTCGTCAGCGACAAGGGCGCCAACCGGCTGGCCGACCACGATCTCGACCTCGACATCAAGGCGGGGCCGGTGAGTGCGGCCGGGCTGACCGCGGAGACCGTGGACACGGCGCTGCGGCTGCGCGAAGGGACGCTGGAAATCGACCGGCTGTCGATCGGCGGGCTGGAAGGAGCGACGATCAGCGCGACGGGCACCGTGAAGGATTTTCCGGCAAGGCCTTCCGGCGATCTCGATGCCTCGGTGATCGCCGTCGACCTCGCGCCGCTGATTGCGGTGCTGGCCGAGCGTTATCCGGGCAATCCGCTGGCGCGGGAGCTGCGAAACCGCGCCGAAGCCTATCCGGGCCTGTTCGAGGGTACGCTGGTCGATGTCGTGGCGAGTGCCGTCTCGAATGGCGCCGACCCCAGCGATATCGAGATGAACGCTACCGGCAAAACGGGCGGCAGCGACTTTTCGCTGTCGGCTACCGCCAAGGGCAGCGCCGATGCGCTTGAGGATGCGGATCTATCGCTGTCGTTTTCAGCGAAGAACAACAATGCCGAGCCGTTGCTTGCGTTGTACGGGATGCCGGCGCTGCCGCTCGGCGTGACCGGCATCGGTGAGACGAAACTGGAGGCGAAAGGCACGCCGGCGGGCGGCCTCGAAACGACACTCGATTTCACCGGCGCCGACATGCAGGCGCGCTTTGCCGGCACCGTCACAGTGTGGAACGACGCGCTGACGGCAAAGGGAACAGCCCGCCTGGAGGCCGCCGACATCGAACCCTGGCTGATGACGGCAGGGGTCGGCCTGCCCGGAATGGGCTTCGGCCTGCCGATCGCGCTGACCGCCGACACTGACTACGGCAAGGGCGTGCTGTCGCTTTCCGGCCTGAACGGTACGGTTGAGGAGGGCGCGGTCAGCGGCGACCTCAAGGCCGAACTGAAAGAGGACATTCCGCACATCACCGGCACGCTGTCGGTCGACCAACTCGAACTCGGGCTGCCCGCGATGATGGTGCTCGGCACCGGTTCGTTCGACAACGAAGGCAGCGGCTGGCCGCAGACGCCGTTCCAGGAAAAGGTGTCGTCGCCGTTCACGGCGGATCTCGAAATTTCCGCCGGCTCCGTGCTCGCCGGTTCGGCCGGAAGCGCCAGCGACGTGCGCATGGCGGCGCGGCTGGACCGCGAGGGCCTGCGGCTCAGCGACATCTCCGGCAAGGCGCATGACGGCCAGTTGAGCGGGCTGTTCGAACTGAAGAACACCGACGGGACTGGGCTGTTTTCCGCGCAACTGAAAATTCTCGACGCCGATCTCGGCCTGGCGCTGGCCAGGACGGGTCTCGGCGGCAAAGGGGATATCACGGCGACCGTTTCGGCCACCGGCAAATCCGTCGAGGCGATGGTCGCCGCCCTGTCCGGCGCGGGAACGGTGTCGCTGCGCGGGCTGACGATCCCCGGCGTCAATCCGGACGCGTTCGCGACGCTGATCGCCCAGGCCGATGTCGTCGGGCGCGATGTCGATGCGGCCAGGACCGCCGCCTTCGCGCCGTCGATCGCCGGATCGGGCACGTTTGCGGCGAAGGATGCGGAACTGGCCTTCGCCGTGGCCGGCGGAGTGCTGCGGGTGCCGCCGCTGACGCTCGAAGCGCCGGCTGCCGCGCTGACGACGGAAATCCGTGCCGACTTCAACGCCGGCACCATCGCCGCCGACGGCTCGATCGCCTACCAGGCGGGCGACGAACGGCTGGTCGGTTCGGAACCCGTGGTGCGGTTTGCCGTCGAGGGACCGTTCGGCGCGCTCACGAAACGCTTCGACACCGACCCGCTGGCGCAATTCCTGACGCAGCGGGCGCTGGAGCGCGAGCAGGCGCGGGTGGAGGCGATGCAGGCGGTGCTGCTGGAAAAGCAGCGGCTGCGCAGGGAAGTGCGCTACTATGCATCGCTGCAGGAAGAACGCGACCGCGTCGCCGAGGAGCTTCGACGGGCCGACGAGGCGTTGCGCCTGAAGGCCGAGGAGGAGATGAAGCGCAAGGCCGACGAAGCGGCGAAGGCGCTGGCGGCGGCAGAAGAGGCCGAACGCCAGAAGGCAGCCGAAGAGGCGATCGCGCAGCGGGCAGCCGAGGCGATCAGGCTGGCAGAACAGGAGCGGGCCCGCCAGGAGGCCGAACGCGACGCGCCGAAGCCCGCACCGAGGGTCGAGCGCGCGCCGCCGGTGCCGACCGAACAGCGCGACGTACCGCAGCCCGGCGCACAGACACCGTCCAAGCCGTTTTCGTTCGACAACATCCTGAAATCGCTCAGCCAGTAGGCTGGCCCGAGTGGCCCCCAGCTCTTGGCGGGGAGAACTAGGGGCGATCGCACGCCATAAGAAGGAAAGGCGGACGCTCCCGCTCGGCCGCCCATTCCGGATGCGCGGCGACCTGCTCCGGGCTGGGTCCCCATTCGCAGATGTGGGTGACGGCAAAACCGGCGCCGACGAGCAGGCCGACATAGGTGCCGATGGTGCGATGCTGCTTGACGACGCCCTTGGCCAGCCAGTCGGTGGAGCGCGGGCCTTCGTCGAGGTAACCGTTGACCGGCCAGCTCGGGCGTCCCGCCGCATCCGTATGCCAGCCCTGGTTGGCGGGTGCCGTCATGATCGGATGTTCGGTGGAGAAAACGAGCTTGCCGCCGGGAACCAGCGCGGCGTGAACATTGGCCAAAAGCCCGGCCAGGTTTTCGATGTAGTGGACGGCGAGTGAACTATAGGCGAGGTCGAAGGAGCCCGGCGACGCCTCGAAACGTTCGAGATCGGCCTGGAGGTAGGAAATTTCAGCTTCGCCGGTTTCGGCCCGCGCCCGCGCGAGCATCCGCTCGGACACGTCGACGCCAAGCACGCGGGCCGCGCCCTGGCGGGCGGCCCAACGGCAGAACCAGCCGAAGCCGCAGCCGAGGTCGAGCACGTTGCGGCCGGCGACGGGCGGCAGCAGCGCGCGCAACGAAGGCCATTCCGGTGCGCCGTCGAGGCCGTCGACCGAACGCGGCAACTGGCTGTAGTTCTGGAAGAATTCCGGATTGTCGTAGATGTTCTGTGTCATTGGTCTTGCCGGTCTATTCGCCGCCCGCGCCAGTCCACTATCAAAAGAAGGCGTGTGTAACCAGCTTGTGCTGGAGGTGTCAGGGTCGGTGGCTGGCCGCTCGCTTGGCCCAGGCGAGCACATGAATGCGTAGCGCCGAGGACAGGTTTGCCTCGCGCGGCCGCGCCGCGTCGATTTCAGCAACGAGAGCCGCGAGCGTCATGCGGCGTTCGGCGGCAATAGTGAGAAGGTCGTCGTGGAAAGGTTGTTCGAGCGAAAAGCTGGTGCGGTGGCCGCGAATGGAAACGGAATGCTTGCGGACCAGGCTCAAGGCCGGTCCTTGTCGCGGCGATGGCCGTCGAGGAAGGTTTTTGCGCTTTCCGCAACCTGGCGGTCACGCTGCTTTTCGGCCTTGGAGCGGCCATGCAGCGCACGGTTCTGGTCGGCCGCCTGTTCCTTCGCCGCACGCGCCTTCTGCTTGCGCGCCTGACGGAGGTTGACGACCTCGGCCACTTCTACTTCTTGCGGAAGGCGTCGAGCGAGACGACATCTGCGCTCTTGCCGGCGGTATCCGCCTCGGCGGCCTCCTGCGTCCTGGCATCCGCCTTCTTGCGCGATTCGGCTTTCCTGGGCGTCTTGGCGGCGAGCCGTTCGGGCTTTTCGGCAGGCGTCTCGGGCGGAAGCTCGACGGCTTCGTCCTGCTTCACCTCGAACTCCAGCTCGAAATTCACCGACGGGTCGTAGAAACCACGCACCGCGGAGAAGGGTATCTCCAGTTTCTCCGGCACGTCCGAGAATGAAAGCCCGACTTCGAAGCCGACATCGGTGACCTTCAGATCCCAATACTGGAACTGCAGGACGATGGTCATCTGCTCCGGATAGCGTTCGCGCAGCCGGCTCGAGATGCGCACACCGGGCGCGCCGGTGAGAAACGTGATGAAGAAATGGTGGTTGCCGGGAAGACCGGTGCGCGCGACTTCGGCCAGAACCTTGCGCATGACGCCGCGCAACGCCTCCTGGGCCAGAATGTCGTAGCGGATATGGTCTTCAGCCATGTAGGCAGCAGCCTCGTGAATCGATGCCCTACCTGTAATCAAGCTTGGGGCCGTCGTAAACCGGATATAGCGCGGCCGGCGCTCGTGCCAACGCCAGTGTCGACGGTTACGGGATGAATCAGGCGGGTATCGCCGGCGCGTCGGACGAAGACGCCGCGACGCGGCGGCCGAATGCGCGCAGGAAGGTGCGCACGGCGCTGGTCGCCGAAGCCTTGAGCTGGTCTTCACCGAGCGGCTCGCCGAGCAGCATCGGCAACTGGAGGTCTGCGTTGATCAGCGCCAGGAACTGGCGCGCCGCCGCATCCGGATCGTCGATCTCCAGGTGGCCGGAAAAGGCGAGGCGGGCAAAGCGCGCGGCGAGTGCCGACCAGATCTTGCCCGGTCCCTCGTTGCGCCAGCTGGCGAAGAGCTGCGGGTTGCGCTCGCCCTCGGTCTGGATCAGCTTGCGCAGGAATTTGCCGTCGCGGTCGCACAGGCAGTTCTTGTTGAGCCGGACGGCGAAGGCGACAAGGTCGGCCTCGAGATCGCCCGGATGGTCCGGAAACGTGCCCAGCACGGCAAAGGAGCGGGCATTGCAGCGCTCGGTGATTTCGCTGACCACCGCCGACAGCAGATTTTCCTTGTCGCCGTGGTGATTGTAAACCGTCTGCCGCGAAACGCCGGCCTCGGCTGCGATAAGATCGATGTTGGCGCCGCCGAAACCCTCGCGGCAGAACACGTTGGCTGCCGCGTCTATGATCGACACGCGCTTGGCGTTATGGCTGCGCAAGGACTGGTCGAACTGGGGTCTCGGAATCTCTCTCATCTAAAAAAGAAGATAAGGCTGCTTGACGAATTAGACAAGTGTGTCTAATTTTTTGGACGTACCGCTACGAGAGTCTCGACAAGGGAAGTGTCGGAACCCTCGCGGGATAAACGTCCTTGGATCGATGCCGTATCGAGACCGATCCAGTTCCGAAAGAAAAATCATGACTGCCAATTTCCTCCGCCTCGCGGTTGTGCTCGGACTGTTGTCCGCCATCGGCCCGTTCGCCATCGACATGTATCTTCCCGCCCTGCCGACGATCGGCGCGGACCTGCAGGCGAGTACCGTCGCGGTGCAGATGAGCCTGCTGGTCTTCTTCCTCTCCATGGGTTTCGGCCAGATCGTCATCGGCCCGCTATCGGACATGTATGGCCGCAAGGCGCTGCTTTATGCCGGTCTTGTCCTGTTCGTCGCCGGCAGCATCGGATCGGCGTTGGCGCCGACCATCGAGTGGCTGATCGCCTTCCGGGTGCTGCAGGGGTTCGGCGCCAGCCCCGGCATGGTGGTGCCGCGCGCCGTGGTGCGCGACCTGCACACCGGCAACGAGGCCGCACGGCTGATGTCGATGCTGATGCTGGTGTTCTCGATCTCGCCGATCCTGGCGCCGCTGACCGGCAGCTTCATCATCGAGGCTTTCGGCTGGAGGGCGGTGTTCTGGGCCGTCACGATCGCAGCAGTGCTGGCCGTCGTGCTGCTCGCCACCTCGCTCAAGGAAACGCGCCCGGCGGAACATCGCGAAGGCAGCTCGTTCGCCAGCGCCATGGCCGGCTACCGACACCTGATGAAGGACCGAAATTTCCTCGGCCTTACCCTGATCGGCGGCTTCGGCATTTCGAGCTTCTTCGTCTACCTGTCGAACTCGTCCTTCGTGCTGATCGACCATTACGGGGTGTCGCCGTCGATCTACAGCGTGTTCTTCTCGATCAACGCGGTCGCCTTCTTCGCCATGTCGCAGTTGACCGGCACGCTGGCCGAACGTTTCGGGTTGCGCCGCGTGGTGCGCGTGGCGGTGGTGAGCTACGCGACGGTGATGGTTGCGCTGCTGGCGGTGATGGCGTCGGGCATGCAGTCGCTGGCGGTGCTCGCGTCGCTGCTGTTCGTCGGTTACGGTTTCCTCGGACTGGTCATTCCGACCACGTCGGTGCTGGCCATGGAAGACCATGGCGAGATCGCCGGCACGGCCTCGGCGCTGATGGGGACGCTGCATTTCGCCACCGGTGCGGCGGCGATGGCTGTCTCTGGTCTGTTCTTCGACGGCAAGCCGCTGCCGATGGTGATTTCCATCGCCGCCTGCGCGGTGCTCGCCTTCGCGCTGACCCAGATCACGCTCGGACGCGGCGTGGAAGCGTCCGAAGCGCCGGCCGAATAATTGATCTACGCGGAAAAAGCCGGCTGCGATACCGTCGCGGCCGGCTTTTGTCGTCAAGGTAATAGATGATCGGCGGGCGAGGGCGCCTGGCTTCCAAGCCCGGCCGTGGTCAGTACAAATTCGGCGCGCTCCTCGACCGGCGCGAGGGGTACCTCGACAAGGTCGTATCCCAGTTCGCGATAAGCGCCGGTGACCGCCTCGAATGTGCGGACCGCCTCGGCGAAATCCTGCTTGCGCTCGGCATCCTGGCCGAAAATCTCCCGCCACGGCGGCAGTGCGAAAACGCGACGGTTGTAGCGAAAGGTTTCGGCGGCCTTGCGCATGTGAGCCGGCACCGGAAGGCCCATGAGCTTCAGATAGCCCGTCAGTTCCGGAATGCCGCGATCGAAGAACACGGCGTCTGTTTCGTCGCGGGCCATGTCGTAGGAGCGCATCTCCCACGACAGCATCAATTCGGCGAAGAGGGCGGGATCGTTCCAGTGGAGCGCCGGACCGGAAATCGCGACCTGGTGCTGGATGACGCCTCGACCGGCCTCGACCGAACCGGCGAAGCCCCTCCGCCGCAAGGCCTCGATCAGGCTGGTCTTGCCGGCGCCCGGGCCGCCGGTGAGGATAAAAAAACGATCGGAATCAACGGACATTTCTGTCTGGTCCTTCAAAACTTGAAAATGGCTGGGATTGGATTGGGCGATGCAGGAGAGCACGCAGAAAGCGAGCGGGGTGCTCGGACGGATTCTGCTGCATCAAGGGAGGGTATCGTGGGAGAAAGTGGAGGTTTCTGTTGCCAGGTACCTCCGAACCCCGCCTAGAAGTGCGAACCCCTAGGACTTGAATTGAAGCTATCGCACCGCATTAAGCGGCGAGACGTGCTTCCGCATAGTTGTCGTTTGCAACTACTAGGTTAGCCCGATAACGGTGGTACAATGCCGGGCAAAAGTCCGATCTTTACACCCTCGTCGATCCTATTTCGCCCCCATCAAAAGCCGCCGCTCGCACAATGAAGCAGCGGTTTTTGGTGGAGGCGCCGGGTACCGCCCCCGGGTCCGAATGGCTTATTACATCGGCAGTTTATCGCCATAGTCAGACAAGCTGACAGCACGGAATATAGGGAGTGCGGCGGCAAATTGAAAGGCCGATTGTTCGCCGGCATGCAATCGACAGAGCCATGCGGGGTTGACTTGGCACACTTCTCCAAAGAAGGTTTCAACCCGGTGAGGAGAGCCCGAACGTCAAGGTTGTACCGGTACGGCGATTTCACCAATCGTAGTCAATTGTCGTTTCGACGAGGGGAATTGCCATGGCCGATTATCTTGCAGACGTGAAGAAGTACGATGCGAGCGCCAATGCCGATGTGGTCAACAAGATCGTGAAACATCTGGGCATCGCGCTGCGCAATCGCGATTCCTCGCTGGTTTCGTGCACCGATGCCAAGGAACTCGGCCGCGTCCGCGACAATTGGGCGGGCAAGAAGCTCGGTGTCAGCGATGGCGCCAAGGCGGATTCGGCGATCGAAAAGGTCTGCCAGACGATGTCGGCCGACAACACCAAGAGCCGCGTGACCTTCTACTATCTGGTCGCCAAGCATCTCGACAAACTCGGCGCCCTCTGATCGCGCGCCAGTTCGGAACGCTCGCCACCTCGATGGCGAGAATTTGATGTGCGTGAGCGGGCGGCCGGCGTGGCCCCCGCGTCCTGCCTCCGTTATGATGGCTGAAGCACCCGAATCGGCCGGAGCGCATGCGCCAGTACCTCGACCTCCTCAGCCATGTCCTTGAAAACGGTTTCGATCGCAGCGACCGGACCGGCACCGGCACGCGCTCGGTATTCGGCTACCAGATGCGGTTCGACCTCAGCCGCGGTTTTCCGGTCACCACGACTAAGAAGCTGCACCTGAAATCGATCATCCATGAGCTGCTGTGGTTTCTGGCCGGCGATACCAACATCAAATATCTGAACGACAACGGCGTCAGCATCTGGGATGAATGGGCCGATGAGAACGGCGATCTCGGCCCGGTCTACGGCAAGCAGTGGCGGTCGTGGCCGGCGGAAGACGGCGGTGAGATCGACCAGATCCGGAATCTTCTCAATCAGATACGCAAGAACCCTCATTCGAGACGTTTGATCGTCTCGGCCTGGAATCCGGCCGAGGTCGACCAGATGGCGCTGCCGCCGTGCCATTGCCTTTTCCAGTTCTACGTTTCGGACGGAAAGCTGTCCTGCCAGCTCTACCAGCGCTCCGCCGACATCTTCCTCGGCGTGCCGTTCAACATCGCATCCTACGCGCTGCTGACCATGATGGTGGCGCAAGTGACCGGGCTGAAAGTCGGAGATTTCGTCCACACGCTGGGCGACGCGCATCTCTACTCCAACCATTTCGAGCAGGCGCGCGAACAGCTTCGACGCACGCCGAAGCCGCTGCCGACGATGTGGATCAATCCCGACGTCGACAATCTCTTCGCATTCCGTTTCGAGGACTTCCGGCTGGAAAATTACACGGCCGACGCGACGATCCGCGCGCCGATCGCGGTATGAGCCGGACAATCGAGGCACGGCGGTTTCGAGCGCGTGTCGCAAATCTATGCCACGACCTGCGGCATAGACGACGGCTGCGAGCGCAAATGGTTCCGTTATCTGGACAAATGATCTTTCAGAGCTTGTGATGCGACGCCGTCGCGGATAGCGTCCGCGCGCAAGTTCATACGTTTGGTGACAGATGTTTTGCTCGTTCCTTTCCATTTTCTGCCGCATCGATGCGGCGCGCGACCGCGAGCGGGACTGCACAGCTTCGGGGGCTGCCGGATAATGCAGATCGCGATCTATGTCGCGATCGCCGAAAACGGGGTGATCGGACGCGACAACGGCCTGCCGTGGAGGCTTTCGACCGACCTCAAGCGCTTCAAGGCGACGACGATGGGCAAGCCGATCATCATGGGCCGCAAGACCTGGGAGAGTATCGGGCGTCCGCTGCCCGGACGGGCGAGCATCGTTATCACCCGCGATGCGAATTTCCGTGCGGAGGGCGCCGATGTGGTGGCCTCGCTCGAGGACGGCATCACGCTTGCGACGGTGCGGGGCCGCTGCATGCCGGGCGCCGACGAGGCCTGCGTTATCGGTGGGGGCGAGATCTACCGGCAGGCCCTGGCGCTCGCCGACCGGCTCTATGTCACCCATGTGCTGGCCGACATCGACGGCGATACGCGTTTCCCGTCGATCGATCCGGCGGTTTGGGAGGCGGTGAATACCGAAACGTATCCGGCAAGCGACAAGGATACGCATGCGACACGCTATACCGTTTACGAGCGGCGTGAAGCTGTGCATTGAAAAACGGGCTCAGTTCCGGCTGTAAACCGGGGAACGGGACGGCTTCGCGTTGAAAGCGGGGGCTGGCATCCCTATAGATGGCAACAGGAGAATGTTCGGGCGCCTCGCGGCTGCCCGGATGTCCAGACCGAAAGGAATTTCATGCCCTGGAATAATCAGAGCGGCGGAGGGGGCGGCGGCCCTTGGGGAGGCGGCGGTGGCGGCAATGGCGGCGGCCCATGGGGCCAAGGCCCGCGCGGACCGAGCGGGCCGCAGGGATCGCCTCCGGACCTCGAGGATATCATCCGCAGAGGCCAGGACCGCCTGAAAAAGGCGCTTCCGGGTGGCGGCGGCGCCAGCCCGGCGCTTCTCGGCCTCATTGCGGTCGGCGTTCTCCTGGTCTGGGTTTTCCAGGCAATCTACACCGTGCAGCCGGACGAGCTTGCCGTCGAACTACGCTTCGGCAAACCGAAGCAGGAACTCTCCGAACCCGGCCTGCATTTCCACTGGTGGCCGATCGAGACCGTGGAGAAGGCCAACACCGCTGAAAAGCTGGTCAACATCGGCGAAACCCGTTCGGGCACGTCGTCGGGGCTGATGCTGTCCGGTGACCAGAACATCGTCGACGTGAAGTTTTCGGTGGCCTATCAGGTCTCTGACCCCGCAGCCTACCTATTCAACGTTTCCGGGCCTGACGAAATGGTCAGGCAGGTTGCCGAAAGCGCCATGCGCGAGGCAGTCGGACGCCGGCCGGCACAGGATATTTTCCGCGACGACCGCCAGGGTATCGCGGACACCGTGCGGGGCATCATTCAATCGACGCTCGATTCCTATCAGGCAGGGCTTGCCGTCAACGCCATCTCGATCGAGGACGCCGCGCCGCCGCGCGAAGTGGCCGACGCGTTCGACGAAGTGCAGCGCGCCGAACAGGACGAAGACCGCTTCGTCGAAGAATCCAACCAGTATTCCAACCAGAAGCTCGGCCAGGCACGCGGTGAAGCCGCACAGGTTCGTGAAGAAGCGGCCGCCTACAAGAACCGGGTGGTGCAGGAAGCACAAGGTGAGGCGCAGCGCTTCATCTCCGTCTATGACGAATATGCCAAGGCGCCGGATGTGACGCGCAAGCGGCTCTTCATCGAAACCATGGAGAAGGTCCTGAAGGATTCCAACAAGGTGATCCTCGAGCAGGGCAACGGACAGGGGGTGATCCCATATCTGCCGCTGCCTGAACTGCAGAAGCGAGCGCCGGCGGAAGGAAGCAACTGATGGGCAACCGTCTCCCCGTAATCGGCGTCATCGCCGCAGTCATCCTCTTCCTGATCTATTCGTCGATCTTCGTGGTCAACGAGCGCGAGCAGGCGATCGTGCTGCGCTTCGGCGAGATCGTCGACGTGAAAACCGAACCCGGCATCTATTTCAAGGCGCCGTTCGCCTTCTTCGAGGCCGACAATGTGCAGATCATCGAAGACCGCGTGTTGCGTTTCGATCTCGACGACATCCGCGTCCAGGTCTCGGGCGGCAAGTTCTATGAGGTCGATGCGTTCGTCGCGTATCGGATCAACGATGCCCGGCGTTTCCGCGCGGCGGTCTCCGGCCAGGTCGAGCTTGCCGAACAGCGGCTGCGCACCCGTCTCGACGCAGCCTTGCGCCGCGTCTACGGTCTGCGCGGCTTCGAAGCCGCTCTTTCCGAAGAGCGCGCCTCGATGATGCGCGAAGTGCGTGACCAGCTGCGTCCGGACGCGACTTCACTCGGTCTCGAGATCGAGGACGTGCGTATCCGCCGTACCGACCTGACTGCCGAAGTTTCGCAGCAGACCTACGACCGCATGAAGGCGGAACGTCTGGCCGAAGCCGAGCGGCTGCGGGCACGCGGACGCGAGGCGGCACAGCGCATTCGGGCCCGTGCCGACCGTGAAGTCGTCGAAATCGTCGCCGAAGCGCGCAAGGAATCGGAAATCCTGCGCGGTGAGGGCGAGGCGGAACGCAATGCCACCTTCGCCGACGCCTTCCAGCGCGATCCGGAATTCTTCGAGTTCTATCGGTCCATGTCGGCGTATGGCCAGGCGTTGGAAGGCACCGGCACGACAATGGTGCTGTCGCCCGATTCGGAGTTCCTGCGCTTCTTCCGCGACTCGACCGGTGCGCCGCCGGCAACCGGAGCGACACCGCCTGCGGTCGGGGCGGCTCCAGCGCCTGCCGGTGGGACGGCGAACGGCACCGGCCAATAAGCGCCGGTGGCGGATTTTCTGGTCGCGATAGGTCTGGTCCTCGTTATCGAGGGGCTGATCTATTGCGGCTTTCCCGGCCTGGCGAAGAAGCTGGCGGCGGAAGTGCTGGCGACGCCTGAAAATGTGCTCAGGATCGGCGGTCTTGCGGCAATTGCAATCGGCGTCGGCGTGGTCTGGCTGGCGCGCGGGTAACGGAGGTTTTATCCTTCGAAGATAATAAGGCCGCAAACACGCCGTATTTCTTGCCAACATGACACAGCGTCAGACACGCGGCGCATGCGCTGATTTTCTCACCAACGCCCGGAGGCACTCTGCATGAAACCGACCCACATCCTGCCGGGAGTGCGAAAGACCTTGCTTGCCGCGACGACGGTGCTGATGGCGACCGCCATGGTTGCACCCGCATTCGCGCAGGCAACCGCCCCGGCGCCAACACAGGAGCCGCTGCCGGTTCCGCCGCAGGGAGCGCTTCCGGCACCACCACGCGGCCCCGGCGAAGGTCCCGCCTCCGTCGCGGACCTCGCTGAAGGGCTGCTGGATTCCGTCGTCAACATTTCAACGTCGCAAACGGTGAAGGGAACGGAAGGGCCGGGCGCCGTGCCGATGCCGCAACTGCCGGAAGGCTCGCCGTTCCAGGATTTCTTCGACGACTTCTTCAAGGATCGCGGCGGGCAGGGCCCGGGCGGCGGTTCGCAGAAGGTGCAGTCGCTGGGTTCGGGTTTTGTCGTCGACGCCGAGGAAGGCATCGTGGTCACCAACAACCATGTGATCGCCGACGCCGACGAAATCGAAGTCAATTTCCCCGACGGCTCGAAGCTGAAGGCCGAACTGGTCGGCAAGGATACCAAGACCGATATCGCAGTGCTCAAGGTCGATCCGAAGCTGAAGAAGCTCAAGGCCGTCAAGTTCGGTGATTCCAATGCGATGCGCATCGGCGACTGGGTGATGGCGATCGGCAATCCGTTCGGGCTCGGCGGCACCGTGACCGTCGGCATCGTGTCGGCCCGCAACCGCGACATCAATGCCGGTCCCTATGACGATTTCATCCAGACCGACGCCGCGATCAACCGCGGCAATTCCGGCGGTCCGCTCTTCAACATGCATGGCGAGGTCGTCGGCATCAACACGGCCATCATCTCGCCTTCCGGCGGCTCCATCGGCATCGGCTTCTCGATCCCGGCACAGCTTGCGGCCGGTGTGGTGGAACAATTGCGCGAGTTTGGCGAGACGCGCCGCGGCTGGCTCGGCGTGCGTATCCAGCCGGTGACGGACGAGATCGCCGAAAGCCTGGGCATGACGACAGCCAAGGGCGCCCTGGTTGCGGGCGTCATCAAGGGCGGTCCCGTCGACAACGGCACGGTGCTTCCGGGTGACGTCATCATCAAGTTCGACGGCAAGGACGTGGATGACATGCGCGACCTGCCGCGCGTCGTCGCTGAAAGCCCTGTCGGCAAGGCGGTCGACGTGGTGATCGTGCGCAAGGGCGTCGAGCAGACCGTGAAGGTGACGCTCGGTCGGCTGGAGGACGGTGAAAAGCTGGCCGAAAATGGGGAAAGCAAGCCCGAAGACAGTGCCGCACCGGAAAACGACGAGGCCGTTTCGACAGCCACCGTGCTCGGCATGACGATCGGGGAACTCAACGACGAGGCGCGGACGAAATTCGAGATCTCCGCCGACGTCTCCGGTGTTGTCGTCACCGAGGTCGGAGCGAATTCAGCGGCGGCCGAGCGCGGCATCCAGGCCGGCGAGGTGATCACGGAAATCGCGCAGGAATCGGTCTCTTCGCCGAAGGACGTCATGGACCGCATCGCGGCGTTGAAGGAGCAGGGCCGCAAGAACGCCCTGCTGATGCTGGCGTCGAAAACAGGCGAACTGCGCTTCGTGACCATCCGGATGGATTGATTCCGGATACGATCGGAACCTATTGAAATTCAATCGAGAACAGGCGGTCAGGTGGCCGCCTGTTCCTGTTTCCGCCAGGTTTCGCGAGACAAGCGGTAGAGTACGTGGCGCTTGAGCTGCGGATGCGTGTCCGGAATGTTCGGATGGTCGAAATCGCCCGGAGGATCGGCTCGCATTCCGATGCGCTCCATCACCGCGGTGGAACGGCGGTTGTCGAAGACCGCAAAGGAAACGATCTCGGCAAGGCCTATTTCCTCGAAACCGAAGGCGAGCCACGCACGGGCGGCTTCCGCCACGTAGCCATGCCCCCAGAATTCCGGCGCCAGCCGCCAGCCGACCTCGACGGTGCCGGCGAGGAGGAAGGGTTCGAGGCTGGTGTCGGCAATGCCGACGAAGCCGATGCATTCGCCGGTGGCGATAATCTCGACCGCGGCAAAACCGTAGCCGCGTTCGGCGATGCCGGCCCGGAGCCGGTCGAAGAGTGCGTCGCTGGCGGCGCGGTCGCGACGAAACGGGAAAAACTCCATCACCCGGTCGTCGGAGTTGATGCGGAAGAAGAGATCGCGGTCGCGTTCTTCCCAGTTGCGCAGGATCAGCCGTTTTGTGCGGATCGGCTTCACAGGGCAAACTCCCGGCGACGATAGCCCTGTATGTAGAGCAGCGCCGTCAGGTCGCCGTGGTCGATGCGCATGCCGGCCTGCGCGGCGACAGCGGGCTTGGCGTGCAGGGCAACGCCGGTTCCGGCCAGGCGGATCATGTCGAGGTCGTTGGCCCCGTCGCCGACCGCGATGGCATCCGAGGGCTGGAGGCCCAGGCGAGCCGAGATTTCGAGCAAGGCTTCGGCCTTGGCGGCGCGGCCGAGGATCGGCTCTGCCACCGTGCCGGCGAGCTTGCCGCCGCTTTCGATCAGACGGTTGGCGCGGTTTTCGTCGAAGCCGAGCTTTGCGGCAATGCGACTGGTGAAAACGTCGAAGCCGCCGGAGACGAGCGCGGTCCAGGCGCCGTTCTTCCTCATCGTGGCGACCAACTCATGGCCGCCGGAGGCCAGGGTAATGCGCTTGGCGATGATCGTATCGACGACGCTGGCCTCAAGGCCCTTCAGCAGGGCAACGCGCTCGCGCAATGCCGGTTCGAAGGCGATCTCGCCGTTCATCGAGCGGGCGGTGATCGCCGCGACATGCTCCTTGATGCCGACTTCATCGGCGAGTTCGTCGATGCATTCCTGATCGATCATGGTGGAATCCATGTCGGCGATCAGGATTTTCTTGCGGCGCGTGTTGCTCTCGTGAGCCACGACATCGACCGGCGCCAGCGCGAGACAGTCCTGCAGCGCCGCCATTGCCGAACCGATGTCAGCGCCGGCGGGCAGGGCAAGGTCGCACGCGACATTTTCGGCCAGCCAGTCGATGCCGCTTGCGCCGACGGCCTGCGACGCCTTATGCGCGACCTCGGGCGTGAGGATTTGAGCCGCCGGATCGGATATAAGCGTGGCGATGAAGGACATGGCAGATTCCGCTGGCCGCGAAGCCGAAGGGCTGGTGAAGAACGCGATCCTGATAGCGGGGCCGACCGCCAGCGGCAAGTCGGCTCTTGCTCTCGAACTGGCGCGCCAAACCGGCGGATGCATCGTCAACACCGATTCAATGCAGGTCTATTCGGTGCTGAACGTGCTGACGGCGCGACCGGGTGCCGCCGAACTGGCCAGCGCGCCGCATTACCTCTACGGCCGTGTCGACCCTGCGAAGCACTATTCGGCCGGGGTTTGGCTTGCCGACGTGAAGCGGCTTAGGGATGAAGGCGCTTTCGATGAGCGTCGGCCGATCTTCACCGGCGGTACCGGGCTCTATTTCCGCGCCCTGTCGGAAGGCCTTTCGGAAATGCCCGAGATCCCGCAATCGGTGCGCGACCGCTGGCGCTACCGGCTTCTGGAAGAAGGTTCGAGCAGGCTGCATGCGGTGCTGATGCGCGAAGATCCGAGGGCAGCGGCGGTCCTGCGCGCGTCCGACGGCCAGAGGATCGTGCGAGCGCTGGAGGTGCTGCAGGCGTCGGGGCGCTCGATCCTCGACTGGCAGGCGGAACGCGGCCATCCACTGATCGACAGGCGCAGCGCAAGGTATCTCGTCATCGAAGCGGATCGCGCGGTGTTGACGCGGCGGATCGATGCGCGTTTCGACCGGATGCTCGACGATGGCGCGCTCGGCGAAGTGGAAGCGCTGCTGGCGCTCGGGCTCGACCCGGAACTGCCGGCAATGAAAGCGATTGGCGTTCGTGAGCTGCAATCTGCAATTGCAGGGGCCATGCCCTTCGACGCGGCGATCGAACGGGCAAAGATAGCCACCCGGCAATATGCCAAGCGCCAGGCTACGTGGTTTCGACATCAATTGGGGCCGGAATGGAGCCGGATCTCGTTAAACGACCACGCGCAGGCAGTGAAAATTGCGGCCGATATCGCCCGGTAAGAAGGTGTTGACCTTCGCGTCAAGTTTCGTGCGGAGGTTGCCTCGATTAACCTCCCGTAAGGCCGGCTTGTGCGATAAGAACATCGACATCTTTTCAGTGGGCGGTGCATGCGTTTCCACAAGTCGGAATCGGCGTTCTTTGTGTTTATCTCCGTGATCTTCGCGGCGGGCGCCTTGATTTTGCATGCTTACAGCATTCTGTATTCCAAGCCGCAGACGCTTTTCCTGCCCGAGCAGATCGATAACGCCAGCTACCTCGCACGGCTGTTGTTTGCCAGTGGAGCGCTTGTCGGAACAGCGCTGTTCTTCGGCGTGTTCTTCATCTACCCGCTGATCCGCACCCAGGTGAAGGAGGAGGGCAAGCTGCGCGCGATGACGGAATCGCTCAGCGCACGCTCCGAAACACTCGAGCAGGCAGCACTTACCGATGCGCTGACCGGGATGCAGAACCGGCGCTACTTCGACGATGCGCTGAAGGAGTACATCGAGGAGTTCCGGCGGATAGACAAGCCGATCGGTCTGATGATCCTCGACCTCGACCATTTCAAGGAAGTGAACGACACCTATGGGCATGACGTCGGCGACGAGGTGTTGCGGGCGGTGGCCAGCTGTCTCCGCGACATGACCCGCTACCATGACATCGTTGCCAGGCTCGGCGGCGAAGAGTTTGCCGTCGTCGCGCCCAACATGAACGAGGACATGCTGGTCAAGCTCGCCGAGCGCATCCGCAAGGCGATCGCGGGCATGGCCGTCATTTCAGGCAATGTGCGGCTGAAGATTACCACCAGCGTTGGGCTGGCAGTGTGGGACAAGCGCGAATCCGCCGAGGAATTCTACCGTCGCGCCGACCGGCTACTCTACCAGGCCAAGCGCATGGGTCGGAACCGCGTCTGCGCATAATTTCAATAACTTAGCGAAGAAATAGGCCAGTTCAGGCGACGGCCGTCAGCACTGTCCTAGTACAGTCCGTCGCCGAGGCGGCGGCCGCGCGGCGCGCTGCCGCCGAACTCGTTCTTCTTGTAGTCGGGCTCGCCGGCCTGGGCGACCGGGCTGACCAGTTCACCGATGCCGCTTTGCTGCGCCTGCGGCTTGGGCACGTTGCGCAAGCGCTCGACGATGGCGACAAGGTCGATGTCGCCGGTCGTGTCGCCGGGCGTTTTTTCGTCGCCATGCTTGTTGACGCCCGGGATGAGCGCGGCCGGCAGGCGTTCGAATTTCAGCCGCATCGTGGTGGCGACGCCT
Organism: Mesorhizobium sp. ZC-5; assembly: GCF_025753855.1. GTDB lineage: Bacteria > Pseudomonadota > Alphaproteobacteria > Rhizobiales > Rhizobiaceae > Neomesorhizobium. The sequence goes on along the minus strand of NZ_JAOWPT010000004.1, from coordinate 365,466 downwards.
TCACCGAAGGCGATTGCTTCGCGCTGACCCATGGACGACAGGAACGACAGCGTCGAGGCCGATGAATCGGCGATTGCCGAACGGATGATCGCTTGGTCCTGATGGTTGGCCAGGCGCATGGAGAAGATGGTCGAGCACTGCGACAGGATGGTCGGGTCGAGTTCGCCGGGTCGCTGCGTCACGACGCCGAGATAACAACCATATTTGCGGCCTTCCTTGGCAATGCGCGACAGCGCGTGCCGGGTCGGGGCAAAACCGAGGCGCGGATCGGAAGGCATGTAGCGATGCGCTTCCTCGCACATGACGAGAAGGCGCAGTTTGCCGTTGCTCCACAGCGCCAGATCGAAGGCGAGACGCGCCAGCACGGAGCAAACCGCATTGACCACTTCCGACGGCAGCCCGGCCATCTCGAAACAGGTGACGGGACGCCCATGGTGCGGCACGCGGAAGATCTTGCCGACAGTTTCGTGGATCGTGTCCTCGATCAGGCGCGAATTGAACATGAAGCGATAGCGCGGGTCGTTGAGAGCCGCTTCTATCCGCATCTTCAGCGCCCGGTAGACAGGCCGGTCGTTCTTGGAATCCAGCAGTCCCATGCGCTCGTCGATCTGCTTGATCAGATCCGCCATGCGGTAGGGCACCGGCGTATCGGCGGTGATCGCGTCGCCGCCGCGCCGCAGATAGGCGCCGGAGTTCGGGTTGCGGTAGAGGTTCTTGGCGGCCGGGATCAGATCGCGCAGAAGGTCGATTTCCTCGGGCACCGACTCGCGGCCGCGAAACAGCACTTCGGCGAATTCCTCAAGCTGGAACATCCAGAACGGCAGATCGAGCGAATTGGTGTCGATGCGCAGGCTCTGGTCGGGAAACGCCGAAGCGAATTCATTGTGCGGGTCGAGAATGAGGACGCGCAGATCGGGCCGCGACTCGATTGCCTTGCGCAACAGCAGCGATACGGCACTCGATTTGCCGACGCCGGTGGTGCCGACAACAGCGAAATGCCGCGTCAGCGTGTCGTCGATGGCGATGTTGGCGTTGATGGTTTCGTCCTGCGACAGGAGCCCCACCGTGACGGAATGGCGTCCGGCAAGGTCGTAGACCGCAGCCAGGTCGCGCGCGCGGATCTTATGCGAGACGGCGCCGACATAGGGGTAAATCGTGATGCCGCGGTCGAACACCGGTTTGCCCGTCTCGCGGTCGTCGCGGATTTCGCCGACCAGCTCCACGCTGACTTCGATGGCGTTGCGGCCATCTTCGCTCCACAGGTGATCGGCCTTGTTGATCTCGTAGACGAGGCCGACCGTGCGGGCCTCGGTCAGGTTTATCGAGATCATCTTGCCGACCGTCCAGATGCCGGTCACGGTGCCGTCCTGGGTGTCGGCGAAGGCTGCGATCCTGGCACGCGCCCCGTCGCACTGGATGACATGTCCGAGAATGCGCTTGTCGTTCTGCGCGGCGTCCCGGCGCTCCTGCAACGTCTGTTCTCCGCGGCCAGCTTCGCGCTCGACAAACATGGTCGGCATCATCCCCGTTTCCCAGCAGAAGATATTAGTCGGGTTGGGTTAAGGCCGTGTGTGGCAGGATGGTTTCGGGCTCGTTAAGGCGCGGGAGCGGAATTGAGCTAACGAGGTCGGCTCGCAACGTTTCGGTCCGTGGCCGTCTCGCTCCCGTTAAAGCGCGATCCCGGCGTCGCGGAGGCCACCCGCCAGCCGATCGACGAGATCGGGATCCCGATAGGGCAGGATTCGTTTCAGGCGCTCTACGGAAAAACCGGGATTGACCTCCAGTGTCTCCTGCCAGGAGCGGCGGGCTTCTTCGTAGCGCCCGGTAAGGCCGTAGAGGCAGGCGAGATAAAAGCGGCTCATGTCCGAGCGCGGTGTCATCGTCAATCGCCGCCGGAAGGCGGTCTCGGCCTCGTCGAAACGGCCGAGGGCCAGCAGGGCACGCCCGAGGAAGTGCAGGGACATGTCGAATTGGGGGTCGAGGCGATAAGCTCGTGTATAAAGTGCCGCCGCCTCTTCGTGCCGGCCCTGATAATCTCTTATGTTGCCGAGCCCGGTATAGGCATCGGCAAAATTGGGGGCGAGTGCGACCGCACGCTCCGCCGCCTGTTCCGCCTCGTCCAGCCGCCGCATCCAGGAAAGCACAATGGAAAGCGAGATATGGCCTTGCGGCTCTGTTTCGTCCGTTTCGATCGCCTTCTGCGCCAGTTCCAGCGCCTGCGCCAGGTTGTCGGGCGTCGCGCCGTTCCACTCGTTTACATATTCAGCGAAGCTGATGATGGAGAGCCGCGCATAGGGAAGCGCCAGGCCCGGATCGATCTCGATCACGCGCTCCAGCATCCGGCGCGCCTCTATCGCCGCCTCCGGCCGCAACTGCAAAACGGTATGGCGGGCGCGGACGAGCAGATCATAAGCCTCCGGATCGACCTTGCCGGGGTTTTCGCGCTGCGCTTCTTCGCTTGCGGTGAGCGTCACCTGCAGCGCGTTGACGATGGTGCGTGTGACCTCGTCCTGGACTGCGAAGACATCCTCGATATCACGGTCGTAACGCTCGGCCCAGAGATGGCCGCCGGTCGTGCCGTCGATCATCTGGGCATTGATGCGGATTCGGCTGGCGAACCTGCGCACGCTTCCCTCCAGCACATAGCGGACACCAAGCTCCCGGCTCACCTTGCGGATATCCGGCGCCTGGCCCTTGTAGGCGAAGGAGGAATTTCGCGCGATGACGAACAGGCCGGAAACCTTCGATAGATCGGTGATGATGTCCTCGGTAATCCCGTCGGCGAAATAGCCCTGCTCGGGATCACCCGACATGTTGTCGAACGGCAGGACGGCGATTGACGGTTTGCCACGGGGCGGCGGCTGTATCCCGCCGATCGCAGCGGCAGTTTCGGCGGGTGCGCCGGGCGACCAGGTCCAGATGTGCAGGGGGCGTTCGAGGTTCTTGACCTCATGGCTGCCGCTGTCGGCGAAGTCGATGCCGATACGGCCGCGCAAGTGTTCATGAACGGCATCCGAAATCGCCACCCCGCCCGGATCGGCCAGACCCTCGATGCGGGACGCCACGTTGACGCCGTCGCCATAGAGATCGCTGCCGTCGACCATGACGTCGCCGAGATGGACGCCGATGCGGAGCACGAAGCGCCGATCTGTCGGGGTGTCCTCGTCCGCCGCCGCCATCGCTTTTTGCAGCTCAATCGCGCATTCGACGGCCGCTACGGCGCTGCCGAACTCGACAAGCATGCCGTCGCCGATTCTCTTGAAGATGCGGCCCTGATGGCGGGCGACGATGGGTTCCACCACTTCGCTCCATCGCATCTTCAGTTCGGTCAGTGTGGCAGCCTCGTCGCGCTCCATGAGCCGGCTGTAGCCGACGACGTCAGCGGCCAGAATGGCGACGAGCCGGCGTTGAATGCGTTCAGTGGTCATATGCGTGAGTACTTCTCAGGAGTGCACTGCGTCTCGAGAGTGCACAAGGCGAATGTAGTGACGCCACGCCTACAAGTCCATTCAGCGCCAAGGCCGTACCCATGGAAAGCGGGTATTGATCGACTACTTCTCAAAAGCAGGTTCAACCATGGCTTCTGGAGGACGACGATGACAGGAATGATGGAAGACTTCACCACCGCCGAGATCGACGTTGGTGAAACGACCATTTTCACGCGATCGCAAGGTTCGGGACCGCCGCTGCTCCTCCTGCACGGATTTCCGGAAACCCATCTGATGTGGCGAGGCGTTGCACCGCTGCTGGCGTCAGCGCCGATCTTCGCGGCTACGGGCAAAGCGGGTGTCCGGCGTCGTCAGAGGATCACGCGCCTTATGCGAAGCGGGCGATGGCGCGGGATATGGTGGCGCTCATGAATCGGCTTTCCGCGCTTTTCGGTTGCCGGTCACGATCGCGGCGGCCGCGTCGCCTATCGTATGGCGCTGGATCATCTGGACCGCATCCAGCGGCTCGCCGTGCTCGACATCCTGCCGGTGGAGACGGTGTGGGAGCGGGCCGACGTCAGGCTGGCGCTCGGCTACTGGCCGTGGTCGCTGCTGGCTCAGCCTGAGCCGCTTCCGGAACGCATACTTGTCGCCGCCGCCGATGCGATCGTCGACAACGCACTTGGCGGGTGGGGCTCACCAGCTGATCTTTTTCCGGCGGAGATACGCTCAGCCTATATCGAGGCGCTGCGCGATCCCGATCACGCCCATGCCATCTGCGAGGAGTATCGCGCTGCCGCGAGCATCGACCGGGAGCATGACAAGTCGGACGGAGCCGATGGAAAAAAGATCACCTGCCCGCTTCTCGCCCTGTGGGGCGCGGGCGGGGCGGTCGACACCTGGTATGCGGATGAGGGCGGGCCTCTGGCGCTGTGGCGAGACTGGGCCGACGATGTCTATGGACACGCGGTCGAAGGCGGTCATTTCTTTCCCGAGGAAGCGCCCGAGCAAACCGCGGAAATGCTGGGGCGGTTCTTCGCCGATTGCTGACGCTTTCGACGTGCTACCGGATTGTCCATGGCGACAGAGCAGTTTGCCATTGACATCGCGGCTTTTCCGCAATTACTCTCCGCGCCCATGAAGACGACACTCATTCTCGTAGTAGGAAGGCGCGTGGGCAAGGCGGTGTAACCGCCGGGCGAAATCCTCCCATGCGCAAGACACAGGCTCCCTCCGGGGGCCTTTTTTATTGCCCGAAACAGGACTAAACGACCAGCATTCGCCAGTGGCGACCAGAAAACGGAACAGACCGATGAGCAACCGACAGGAAGAGACCGGACGGCGCGAAATGACAGGCGCCGAAATGGTGGTGCAGGCGCTGAAGGACAATGGCGTCAAGCACCTGTTCGGCTATCCAGGCGGCGCGGTCCTTCCGATCTACGACGAGCTTTTCCAGCAGGAAGATGTCCAGCACATCCTCGTTCGCCACGAGCAGGGGGCAGGGCACGCGGCGGAAGGCTATGCGCGCTCAACCGGCAAGCCGGGCGTCATGCTGGTGACTTCCGGACCGGGCGCCACCAACGCGGTGACGCCGCTGCAGGACGCGCTGATGGATTCCATTCCGCTGGTCTGCCTGACCGGGCAGGTGCCGACCTCGCTGATCGGATCGGACGCGTTCCAGGAATGCGATACGGTCGGCATCACGCGGCCCTGCACCAAGCACAACTGGCTGGTGAAGGACGTCAACGAACTGGCGGCCATCATCCACGAGGCTTTCCATGTCGCGACGACCGGCCGGCCAGGTCCTGTGGTTGTCGACATTCCCAAGGACGTGCAGTTCGCAAAGGGCATCTACACGCCGCCGCAGACGGCGCCACGCACCAGCTACCAGCCCAAGGTCCAGGGCGATCTCGACAAGGTCAAGGCAGCGGTGGCGTTGATGGCCGAGGCGAAGCGGCCGATCATCTACACGGGCGGTGGGGTCATCAATTCCGGCACTGAAGCTTGTCATCTGCTGCGTGAACTGGTCGACCTGACCGGTTTTCCGATAACCTCGACCCTGATGGGGCTTGGCGCTTATCCGGCAAGCGGCAAGAACTGGGTCGGCATGCTCGGCATGCACGGCACCTACGAGGCCAACATGGCCATGCACGATTGCGACGTGATGATCTGCATCGGCGCGCGCTTCGATGATCGCATCACCGGACGGCTGAATGCATTTTCGCCGAACTCGAAGAAGATCCACATCGACATCGACCCTTCGTCGATCAACAAGAACGTCCACACCGATGTTCCGATCATCGGTGACGTCGGCCGCGTGCTCGAGGACATGGTGCGGCTGTGGCGGGCGACCGGCAAGGCGGACAAGAAGGCGCTCTATCCCTGGTGGGAGCAGATCGCCAAATGGCGCGCGCGCGACTCGCTCGCCTACAAGAACAATGCCGACGTGATCATGCCGCAGTTCGCGATCCAGCGTCTTTACGAGGCTACGAAGGACCGCGACACCTACATCACCACAGAGGTCGGCCAGCATCAGATGTGGGCGGCGCAGCACTATCATTTCGAGAAGCCGAACCGCTGGATGACCTCCGGCGGGCTGGGCACCATGGGTTACGGCCTGCCGGCTGCACTCGGGGTGCAGATCGCGCATCCCGACGCATTGGTCATCGACATCGCCGGCGATGCCTCGGTGCAGATGACGATGCAGGAGATGTCGACGGCGGTCCAGTACGGTGCGCCGATCAAGATCTTCATCTTGAACAACCAGTACATGGGCATGGTGCGGCAGTGGCAGCAACTGCTGCACGGCAACCGGCTCTCGCACTCCTATACCGAGGCGATGCCGGATTTCGTCAAGCTCGCCGAGGCCTATGGCGGCCACGGCATCCGCTGCGAGAAGCCGGGCGACCTCGACGATGCGATCGCCGAGATGATCGCGGTGAAGAAGCCGGTGCTGTTCGATTGCCGCGTCGCCAACCTCGCCAACTGCTTCCCGATGATCCCGTCGGGCAAGGCGCACAACGAGATGCTGTTGCCGGACGAGGCGACCGACGAAGCGGTGGCCAACGCAATCGACGCCAAGGGCAGGGAACTGGTGTAAAGGAAGCCGGTCGAGGGGGAAGCCTCGTTGTATCAGCTAGATAAAACCGTGTCTTGAAATAGAGAATCAAACAATGAACGCCCACCTTCAACCGACCGGCTCCGCCTACTTCATCGCCAAGGAAACGGCGCTGCCGGAAAACCACACGCTGTCGGTGCTGGTCGACAACGAGCCCGGCGTGCTGGCGCGGGTCATCGGCCTGTTTTCCGGCCGCGGCTACAACATCGAAAGCCTGACGGTTTCCGAGACGGAACATGAAAAACACCAGTCGCGCATCACCATCGTGACGCGCGGCACACCGCATGTGCTGGAGCAGATCAAGCATCAGCTCGAGCGCATCGTGCCGGTGCACGGCGTTGTCGATCTCACGGTGCGCGCCGGAGAGCTCGGCCAGGAGCGTCCGCTCGAGCGCGAACTGGCCCTGGTCAAGGTGGCGGGAACCGGCGAGGCCCGCGTCGAGGCGCTGCGGCTCGCCGACGCTTTCCGCGCCAGCGTCATCGACGCCAACACCGAGCACTTCATCTTCGAAATCACCGGCAAGGTATCCAAGGTCGACCAGTTCATCGCCATCATGAAGCCGCTCGGCCTGGTCGAGATCTGCCGCACCGGCGTCGCCGCGATGAATCGCGGTCCGCAGGGGATGTAGGCGCGCATCGGGAGCAATGGCCGCGCTCCATCCGGATTGTCACGGCAACAACAATCCGCGTGACTTCAGAAAGATTTAGGTCAATATTGCTGACATAAAAGAAACGCTAGGGCCGGAAACCTACCGCGATGTCCTCCGAAGTTTTCCTTGCTCTCCTCGTCTATGCCTTCGTGACTTCGATCACGCCGGGACCGAACAACTTCATGCTTCTGGCATCCGGCGTGAATTTCGGCTTCGCGCGCACGATCCCGCATATGCTCGGCATCGGCAGCGGCTTCCTGACTTTGCTCATGGGTGTCGGCTTCGGACTTGGCGCGGTGCTGACAGCGTTTCCGGCGCTGCATACCGGGTTGAAGATCGCCGGAGGCGCTTACCTTCTCTACCTCGCCTGGAAGATCGGCACGTCTCGTTCGCTGGGCAAGGATGGAGAGGCAAAGGCGAGACCGATGACCTTTCTCGAAGCAGCGGCGTTCCAGTGGGTCAATCCGAAGGCCTGGGTGATGGCGATCACCGCGATGGCCGTCTACACCAATCCGGAGCGGCCATTCCTGTCGGTGCTGCTGATCTCCGTCGCCTTTGCCGTGGTCAACGTGCCCAGCGTCTCGTCCTGGGCCGGATTCGGCATGGCGTTACGCGGTTTCCTGGCCGATCCGGCGCGGCTCAAATGGTTCAACATAGCGATGGGCGTCCTGCTGGCGGCTACATTGTGGCCGATGCTGAAATAGGCAGGCGGTCAGGCTGGACCAGTTGGACAAGCTTGCGGGCGGTGGCGCGGCCTTCTAACCTCACGCCATGGCACACAGTCACGACGATCATCACCACGACAACGAACTCGACCCGATGGCGGCGCGCGTGCGTGCGCTGGAGACGATCCTTACCCAGAAGGGGCTGATCGACCCGGCGGCGATCGATGTGATTGTCGAGACCTACGAGACGAAAGTCGGACCGCGCAACGGCGCCAGGGTCGTTGCCAAGGCATGGTGCGACCAGGCGTTCGCCGACTGGCTCATAAAAGACGCCACCGCCGCGATCGCATCGCTCGGCCACACCGGCCGGCAAGGCGAGCACATGCAGGCGGTGTTCAACGGCGGCGACACTCACAATCTCGTCGTCTGCACGCTGTGCTCCTGCTATCCCTGGTCGGTGCTCGGCCTGCCGCCGGTCTGGTACAAGTCGCCGCCCTATCGCTCGAAAGCGGTGATCGATCCACGTGGCGTGCTGGAGGAATTCGGCGTAACACTGCCGCCGGACACGAAAATCCGCGTTTGGGATTCGACCGCGGAATTGCGCTATCTGGTGGTGCCGCTGCGGCCCGCCGGCACCGATGGCTGGAGCGAGGAAAGACTTGCCGAGCTGGTGACGCGCGATTCAATGATCGGCACCGGGCTGGCGCTAGCGCCGGAGGCGGCATGAACGGACCGCAGGATCTCGGCGGCCAGATGGGTTTCGGACCTGTCGCGCCGGAAAAGAACGAACCGATCTTCCACGCCGAGTGGGAAAAGCGGGCGCTCGGCGTGACGCTGGCCGCCGGCGGCATGGGCGCCTGGAACATCGACGAAAGCCGCCATGCGCGCGAAAGCCTGCGCCCGGCCGACTATTATTCGTCCAGTTATTACGAAATCTGGATCAAGGCGCTGGAGGTGCTGCTGCAGCGCCATGGCTTTGTTACGACCAACGATCTGGCGGGGGGCGTTGCGGTCGATGCCGCCGCGACGCCGAAGCGTATGCTGAAGGCCGAGAACGTGCCGGCCGCTCTCGCCAAGGGTGGCCCGTGCGACCGTGCGGTCGAGGCGGCCCCGCGCTTCAAGGCGGGCGACAGGGTGCGCACGAAGAACTTCAATCCCGAAGGCCATACGCGGCTGCCGCGTTATGCGCGCGGCAAAATCGGAATCGTGGAGGTACAGCGCGGCGGTTTCGTCTTCCCCGACAGCAACGCACATGGTGCCGGCGAGGCGCCGCAACACATCTATACGGTGGTGTTCGATGGCCGCGAGATCTGGGGCGAGGGCGCCGACCCGACGCTCAGCGTGTCGATCGATGCCTGGGAGAGTTATCTTGAGCCGGCATGACGGTGCGCCTCGCACCGCTCTACCGCCGGGTCTCGACGAGCCGGTGTTTTCGGAACCGTGGCAGGCCGAGGCTTTCGCGCTCGTCGTGGCTCTGCATGAGCGCGGGCTGTTTTCGTGGGACGAATGGGCGACAGCGCTTTCGACCGAGGTCAAGAAACCCGGCGTCGCGCTCGATGGCAGCGATTATTACGACTGCTGGCTGAGGGCACTCGAGACATTGCTGGCGGAGAAGGGGGCGGCTGCTCCGACTGACGTGGACAGGCTGGCGGCAGCCTGGCAACGCGCCGCGCATGCAACGCCGCATGGCAAGCCGATCCTGCTCGAGAACGACCCGCGGAACCTCAAGCCGTAGCCGACCCGTTTGGCCTTGAGCAAGACGGCCCGGTATCCTGCAAGCCCGCAAACAATTCTCGGGAACCTTTCCGCTGCTTCTCCATCCAATGGTTCGACGCCGCCGCAATGTGCGGAGGCATCCAGCCAAGGAGATGTTCCCATGAAACTCTTTCCCCTCGCTCTGGCCGCCCTGCTTGGCGGATCCTTGCCGGTCCTGGCGCATGACGTTCCCGCCGAAGTGGCGAAATCTCCGCCTGCCGGGGCGTTCAAGGCGGTCAGCGGCCTGGTCAAGCTGCCCGACTTCCTGCCGGGGATGGGGCAGCTTTTCGTCGATCCCGCGAGCCTGCCCGCAGGGCCGTTCCTGGCTTACGACCATGACGGCGCGCTGGTCAGCACCATCTACATGCTGCCGATCAAGGATCTCAATCCCGACAAGAGTTTCGACGATCTGGCGGCGCCCGGCGGCAATGTCGACCACGTCGACGTCTACTACAACGCGGGCCATCCGGGCGTGGAGGAACCGCATGCCCATGTGGTGCTGTGGCATGTCTCGAAGGCCGACGAGGCGCGTGTCGCCCAATGATCATGACGCGCCGGCGCGTGATTGAGGCCGGCGGGGGTATCCTCGCCGCCTTGCTGCCATGGCCGGCGGCGGGGGCGGCCGCCGATGCGGTCGAGATCACCATGCTGGGAAAGGCAAACGGCTCGCATGTCTGGTTCGACCCTTTCGGCATTCACGTCGAGCCCGGCCAGACGATCCGCTGGACCAACCGCGATCCGGGAAATTCGCACACGGTGACGGCCTATCATCCGGCGATTTTCGAGCGTCCGCTGCGCATCCCGGTAGGGGCAAAACCGTGGGATTCGGATTATCTGCTGCCGGGAGAATCGTTCTCGGTGATGCTCACCACGGCCGGCGTATACGACTATTATTGCGTGCCACACGAGCATGCCGGCATGGTCGGGCGGATCGTGGTAGGTTCGCCCCCAGCCGTCGAGGCGGTCTCCGGAACGGCCGAACCGGGCCTGACGCCATTGCCTGACGTCGCGCTGAGCGGATTTCCGTCGATCGAGGAGATCGTTGCCAACGGCGCCGTGCATCGCCGGTGATTGTCCGGGAAAGGAACGCGAACATGCATGTGGCAACCACTCGGGATGAAGCCAAGGTTGGCGGACATGGCGATGAAGAACTGGTCGAACTTGCCCGGCGGGGTGAAGAGGGTGCCATTCGCGCGCTCATCAAGCGCAACAACCAGCGGCTGTTCCGGGTGGCACGATCGGTGGTGCGCGACGATGCCGAGGCAGAGGATATCGTGCAGGAGACCTATGTCCGTGCCTTCACCCGGCTCAATTCCTTTCGCGGCGATTCCCTGTTCTCGACATGGCTCATCCGCATTGCTCTCAACGAGGCGCTGGGGCGGACGCGGCGCAAGCGCCCGACGACCGAATTTGAAAAATTGGATGCTCTCAACACGGATCCGAGTGGAGGCGGGGTGATCATGTTTCCGACGTTCACGGCTCCTGTTGCGAGCGATGCCGAACTCGCGCGCAAGCAAATTCGCGAGTTCCTCGAAAAGGCCGTCGACGACCTCCCCGAGGATTTCCGCATCGTCTTCATGCTGCGCGACATCGAGGACATGAGCACCGAAGAAACCGCCAGCCAGCTTTCATTGAAGCCGGAAACGGTCAAAACGAGGTTGCACCGGGCGCGCCGCTTGATGCGCGCCGCGATCGAGAAGCGGTTGTCGCCGACTTTTTCGGGATTGTTTCCGTTCGACGGCGCGCGCTGCGACCGAATGGCCGACCGGGTTGTCGCCAGGCTCCGCGATACCGGAGCGCGGTGACGCCTATCTGGCCGCGAGGCTTGCGGCGATCAGAAGGTCGGCGTTCTTCGCCACCGATGCCGCGGGGCCGCCGGCGCCAAACAGTTGGCCGCTAATGTAGACGCCTTCGATCAGGAGCAGCAGGCCGTCGCCCAGCGTGTCGGGGTCGGCCGCACCCATATCGGCCGCCATCCGGCGCAGGCGGCGGCGCAACTCGATCTTGTTGTTCTCGCTGACCAGCCGGGCAGGGTGGTCGCCTTCCGGATATTCGACGGCGGCATTGGTCATGCCGCAGCCGCGGTAGCCTTCGACATCGGCGCGCTCGCCGACGCCACCGAGGAATGCAACGATCTGCCGGCGAGGATCGCCGGGATGCGCGGCGACAGCTTCGTCGAAGCGCGCCCAGAATTCCGCCTCATAAACCTTGAGGTAGGATGCCGCGAGTTCGTCCTTGGAGGAAAAGCTGCGGTAGAGGCTCGGTTTGGTGACTCCCGCCCGGCGGACGATCTCATCGACACCGATGGCGCGGATGCCCTCGCGATAGAACAGGTCACGGGCAACATCGAGGATGCGGTCGGCAGCGCGCGGGGTGGCGGCTTCGGTTTCGACGGATGCGGATTTTCTGTCGTTCATCTCGAATGTCTCTTGACAATGTTACTGACCGGTACGTACAAGCGGTCAACTGAAGATACGTACCGGTTGGTAACATGACAATAGCCAAAATTCGACCGTTCGGCCAGCGCTACGCTTTTGTCGTCGTCGGCGTGATATTTTTCTGCCTGCTGATCGCTGCCGGCCTCCGCTCCTCGATGTCGGTGATGATGGTGCCGCTCGAGGACGCGTTCGGCTGGCGCCGCGATGTCATTTCGCTGGCGGCGGCGGTCGGCATCTTCATCTATGGACTGGCCGGGCCGTTTTCGGCGGCGCTCATGGACCGGATCGGGCTCCGGCGGACGTTGCTGGCGGCGCTTGCAATCATGTCGGTATCGACGGCGCTCAGCCTGCTGATGACGGAGCCATGGCAGCTGATCGCCACCTGGGGCGTGATGTCGGGCATTGGTTCCGGCGCCGTGGCGACGGTGCTTGGCGCCACAATCGTCAACCGCTGGTTCAAGACCAACCGCGGCCTGATGATGGGCCTGATGTCTGCGAGTGCGGCGACCGGCCTGCTCGTTTTCCTGCCGCTGCTTGCCATGCTGTCGCAATGGGGTGGCTGGAAGCCGGTGGTGATCGCCGTCTCCATCGCCACCGCGGCACTCTTGCCCCTGGTGTGGCTGCTGGTGCCGGAGCGGCCGTCCTCGATAGGGCTGACGCGCTACGGCGCCGACGGGCCGGAGCCGGAGGCAGTCGCTGTGCCCGGCAATTTCCTGACGCTGACGCTGGTCACCTTGCGCGACGCGGCCAGGACCCGCGTCTTCTGGTACCTGTTCGCGACCTTCTTCATTTGCGGCTTCACCACCAACGGGCTTGTCGGCACGCATCTCATCGCCTTCTGCGGCGACATGGGCATCGCCGAAGTTCAGGCGGCCGGGCTGCTCGCCGTGATGGGCATCTTCGACCTCATCGGCACCACGCTGTCGGGCTGGCTCACCGACCGCTTCGATCCACGCAAGCTGCTTGGCGTTTATTATGCAATACGCGGCCTGTCGCTGATCTACCTGCCGTATTCAGGCTTCTCGGTAGCGGCGCTGACCATCTTCGCCGTGCTCTACGGGCTCGACTGGATCGCCACGGTGCCGCCGACGCTGCGCCTTTCCAACGAGGCCTTCGGCGACCGCAGCGGCCCTCTGGTTTTCGGCTGGATCGTCGCCGGCCACCAGGTGGGTGCGGCAACGGCGGCCTTCTTCGGCGGCTTCATGCGCGAATATCAGGGCAACTACGAACTGGCGTTCCAGATCGCCGGCATGACGGCGATCGCGGCCGCGGCGCTGTCGATGCTGATCGAGCCGTCAAAGCCGCGCGACGAGGCTAGCGAGCCGCAACCGGCTTGACGGCGGAGCCGGCTATGCCTCGGGTCGGCGGCCGATCTTGGCCAGAGAGCCAATCAAGCCAACAAGTCCCGCTGCCAACAGTATGTATTGAAGGGTGGCGAGCGCCGGACTTGGAGATTCGCTTGCGGAAAAAATGAGGTATGCCATCAATACCACACCAACCGCACTCACGATCGCGGACTTGCCTGGACTCATGTTCAGATTATCCTCTGCCTAGCCAGAAAAAATTAGGACGGTTGATAGTGTAGACTATCAGCCGACCCTGGCGATACTGGGAAGGCGTGCAAATTTTGTTTCACCTCTGCTTGGCTGGTGAGCGCGGCAACCGGGTTACGATGGAGCCCCCGGTTCCAGTGACATCTTGCCCTTGCGCCGCGAATCCTGTCTCACACATACATGGAACTCTCTCCGCAGCAGGACGACGCGCTGAAGGCCGTGGCGCGCTGGCTGAAGGACGGCCGGCCGCAGATATTCCGCCTGTTCGGTTATGCCGGTACCGGCAAGACGACGCTCGCCCGTTATTTCGCCGAACACGTCGACGGACAGGTGCAGTTTGCCGCCTTCACCGGCAAGGCCGCGCAAGTGCTGCGCTCCAAGGGCGCGGTGAACGCCCGCACCATCCACTCGCTGATCTACCGGCCACGCGGCGAAGAGGCGGTGGCCGACGAGGCGACCGGCAAGACGTCGATGTCGCCGACGTTCTCGCTCAACCGGCAAAGCCCGATCGCGCGGGCCAAGCTGGTCATCATCGACGAATGCTCGATGGTGGACGAACAGCTTGGCCGCGATCTCCTGACCTTCGGCACGCCGATCCTGGTGCTTGGCGACCCGGCGCAGCTGCCGCCGATCTCGGGCGGCGGCTTCTTCACCGAGCACGAGCCGGATTTCCTGCTCACCGAAATCCATCGCCAGGCGCGCGACAATCCGATCATCCGGCTGGCACTCGACGTGCGCGAGGGCCGCGAATTCATGCGCGGCGATTTCGGCACCGCGCAGGTGATCGGCAAGGAAGACGTCACCCAGGACCTGGTGCTAAAGGCCGATCAGGTATTGGTCGGCACCAACCGGACACGGCGGCGCTACAATCAGCGCCTGCGCGAACTGAAAGGCTTCACAGCGGATTACCCGCAAGCCGGCGACAAGCTGGTTTGCCTGCGCAACGATCCGTCGAAGGGATTGCTCAACGGCTCGCTGTGGAAGGTGATGACCTCGTCGCGCGAGACGGTGAAGCCCGGCATCAACCTGCTCGTTTCGCCCGAAGAGGACGATCCCGACCGCGGTGTCGCCAAGATCAAGTTGCTGAAGGCGGCTTTCGAGGATCCGGATGCCGATATTCCCTGGAACCAGAAGAAGCGTTTCGACGATTTCGACTACGGCTACGCGCTGACCGTGCACAAGGCGCAGGGCTCGCAGTGGAACGACATCGTGCTGTTCGACGAAAGCTGGGCGTTCAAGGAAACCCGCCAGCGCTGGCTTTATACGGCGATTACACGGGCGGCTGAGCGGCTGACGGTCGTGCGCTAGCAGACTACGCCAGACTACGCCACGATCTCGAACAGCACCGCGGTGGCGTCGTCGCTGACTTTGAAGCGGGGATAGAGCTTTCCGTCCGGATCTTCGTCGCGTTCGACCTGCCGCAATTCCTTGAGCAGCGCCTTGAGGCCGTCGGCCTTGGCCCTCGCGACGAGGCCGGCCGGATCGTAGCGGCCGTACTGGTCGCAAAGCGCAGCGAAGCCGTCGCTGCACAAGAGGCCGGTCGCTGGCAGCCGGACGGAGAGCGGCTCGCTGGCAAGGTGTTTTGCCGCCGCCGGTTCGGTGCCGAGTGTCCACACCGAACCCTCGGGACGGTTGTAGGTGGCGCGGTGGCGGCGCAGTTCCTCGCGTACAGCCGGATCGTCGCTGAGCGCCTTGATGGCGGCGAGACCGCCAGCATGGGCAATCGCCCGCCGGGCGCCTTCGCGTTCAGCGGCGTAGCTGCCCTTGATGGCGCTTGTGTCGACAATAGCGCCGTCGGCGCCGGCCAGGAAAAGGCGGCAGTCGCCCAGGCCGTAGGTCATCAACGCGTCATCCTCGACCCGGACCATCTGGAAGCCCGCTACCGGCAAGTTCCAGGCGGCGATCGGCAACCCCGCCGAGGAATCCTGGACGACCGTGCCGACCTGCTTGTTGAGGGTACGCACGATATCTTCCATCGAGCGGCCGGCTACCACCTTCTGCTCGAAGAAAGTCTTGGCGAGGCGGGCAAGCCAGGCGGCGTCGGAGCCTTCGAGGCCGACGATGCTTTTGGTGCCAAGCCCGGTGGCGCCGTCGATGACGAAGGCGCAAAGACGGTTGCCACCCGCCGCATCTTCGTTGACGCGGGAGGGGTCACCGGGATTGGAAAGAATGTCGGTGATGCGCAGACTGGGACGTGCGGTCATGAATCCGTTCGAAATGGCATGCGCGGCATTTCTGGCCAAGTCCTGTGTCGAGGGTGTGACCGGGAGGAAAGCGCCGCCGACCGATCAGGTTTTTAGCGGCTTTTCCTTGCCGCCGATCCACTCCCATGCCTTGGATTCCTCGGCAATGTCAAAATGCCTGGTCCTGATCGAGGTCAGCGGACCGAAAACCGCCAGTACTGCACGCATCCATCCGGGACCGCCGACGACGGCATAATTGCGGATGTGGCGGAGCGCCTGCGCCTTTCCGCGAATGGTCGATTCGTCGAACACGGCACCCCAGTCGAAGCCGTCATAATCCTTGATGCGGACCAGAAGGTCGACCTTGTCGTGCATCGCATAGGCTCCTTCGAGCAGCCCATAGGCGTTTTCGAGGTCGTTCGACGTAAAATGCCCGGCTACTTCCAGCGCACACAGATCGTCGCGGTCGGTATCGATGCGGCGAATTGCGGGCAGAGGATCGATTGCGGTCATGCCTTGTCTCTATGGTTCGTTGCACGGGTACAGAGACTGGAACAAACAAATCCCGCTATCCGTTCCCGACAAAGGCATTATACCTGCGTCAGTTCCATTCGTCGTCAGGTCTTAGCCATGCCCGCCAAGCTTTCCGTGAACCTCAATGCCATCGCCATGCTGCGCAACCGGCGCGACCTGCCGTGGCCGAGCGTCACCGGCATTGGCCGGCTGGCGCTGGCGGCCGGTGCGCACGGGCTGACGGTGCACCCGCGCCCCGACGAGCGGCATACGCGGCATTCCGACCTGCCGGAAATCCGGGCGCTCATTGATGACGAATTTCCGGACGCCGAGTTCAACATCGAGGGTTACCCTACGGAAGACTTTCTGCGCCTTGTGGAGAAGAACCAGCCCGAACAGGTGACGCTGGTGCCCGACGACCCTGCGCAGGCGACCTCCGACCACGGCTGGGATTTCTCCGGCCAATCAAATTTTCTGACACCGGTCGTCAAGAGATTGAAGAAGGGCGGGTTCCGCGTCTCGCTGTTTGCCGACCCCGATCCGGCATCCGTCACAGCCGCCGCGGATACCGGCGCGGACCGGGTGGAACTCTACACAGGCCCGTACGGCTCCTTCCACGACGATTCAACAGGCGCCGACAAGGAACTGGAAAGGCTCGGGAAAACGGCGGATGCCGCATTGGCCGCCGGGCTTTCGGTCAATGCCGGCCACGACCTCACCGTCGCCAACTTGCCTGCATTGACAAAGCGGATCCCAAGGCTCGCTGAAGTATCGATCGGCCATGGCTTGACAGCGGACGCCCTGGAATATGGGATGCCTCAAACCGTACGCCGGTTCCTGAAAGCCTGCGGCTGGTAAGCCAAATGCCAGCTTGCGGCACGGCGATTGCGGCAACGAAACGATTGCTTTTGCGTTGCAACAGGACTATCGCAGCCCGCCAGTTCTGGATGGAGTAGTTTTAAATGGCTAATGCCGATGCGGGCGGCCGCGCTGAACCCAGCGCGCAACCGGCAGTCCAGGATTCGCCTCGCCATCAAAGCAGCCTATCGATTCTGATGCTCGGCGCGCTCGGCGTCGTTTTTGGCGATATCGGCACCAGCCCGATCTATGCGTTCCGTGAAGCCTTGCACACAACGGCAGAGGGAGGCGTCGCCTCGCGCGCCGATGTGCTGGGCGTCCTGTCGCTGATCGTCTGGGCGCTGACGGTGATCGTCACCATCAAATACGTCGTCTTCGTGCTGCGCGCCGACAATCGTGGCGAAGGCGGCACCCTGTCGCTGATGGCATTGGCGCGCAGCGCCTATCCGCGTGCTTCGGGCGCTATCCTTGCCATCGGCATCTGCGGCGCCGCGCTGTTTTTCGGCGATGCGATCATCACGCCGGCGATTTCCGTGCTTTCGGCGGTCGAGGGACTGAAAGTCGTGACGCCGGCCTTCGATCCCTATGTGGTGCCGATCACGCTGGTCATCCTGGCGGTATTGTTCTCGGTGCAGCGTTTCGGCACCGGTAAGGTGGCCAATGTCTTCGGCCCGGTCACCGCGCTGTGGTTCTTGGTCATCGGGCTGGCCGGCCTTTCCCATATCGCCGACGACCCGACGGTGCTTTTTGCCGTCAATCCCTACTATGCAATCGTCTATCTCATCACCCAGACCGATGTTGCCTTCGTTACTATCGGCGCGGTTTTTTTGGCGGTGACGGGCGCCGAGGCGCTTTATGTCGATCTCGGCCATTTCGGCCGCCGGCCGATCGTACTTGCCTGGCTGGCCATCGTGTTTCCCTGCCTCCTGCTCAATTACTTTGGCCAGGGCGCCTTCGTCATGGCGCATGGCGGCACGCCGCACAATCCGTTCTTCGAGATGCTGCCGGAATGGGCGCTGCTGCCGATGGTGGTGCTGGCGACCGCCGCCACCGTGATCGCCAGCCAGGCGGTGATTTCCGGCGCCTATTCGCTGACCCGGCAAGCGGTGCAGCTGTCGATCCTGCCGCGCTTCGAGATCCAGCACACCTCGGAAATGCAGTCCGGGCAGATCTACATGCCGCGCGTCAACCTCTTGCTGGCCCTGGGCGTCATGCTTTTGGTCGTCGGCTTCGGCGAATCCAGTTCGCTCGCTTCCGCCTACGGCATCTCGGTCACCGGCGAGATGCTGGTCACCACCATCCTGCTCTTCGTCGTCATGCTGTGGCGCTGGAAATGGAGCCTCGCGGCTGCTCTTTCGCTGGCGCTGCTGTTCGGCGTCATCGATACCGGCTTCTTCCTCGCCAATGCGGTGAAGATAGTCGACGGCGGCTGGGTGTCGATCATGGTTGCCGCGATCATGGGTCTCGTCATGATGACCTGGGTGCGGGGCAGCCGCATGCTTTTCGAAAAAACCCGCAAGAACGAGATTCCGCTCGACTTCCTCACCGAGCAGCTGAAGAAGAAGCCGCCGCAGCTGGTGCCCGGTACCGCCGTGTTCCTGACCAGCGACCCGGCGAGCGCGCCGACTGCGCTCATGCACAGCCTGAAGCACTACAAGGTGCTGCACGAGCAGAACGTCATCCTGTCTGTGGTCACCGCGCCGGAGCCGACGGTTTCGGAGAACGACCGGGTCAAGATGGAGCCGATCAACGACCTGTTCCTGCGGGTCACGATGACCTTCGGCTACATGGAACAGCCGAACATCCCGAAGGCGATGGCGATATGCCGAAAGCAGGGGTGGAAGTTCGACATCATGACGACCTCTTTCTTCCTGTCGCGGCGTTCGCTGAAGGCGTCGCCGAATTCCGGAATGCCGCTGTGGCAGGACCGGCTGTTCATCGGGCTGGCGCGAACGGCGGCCGACGCCACCGAATATTTCCAGATTCCGACCGGGCGCGTGGTCGAGGTCGGCACCCAGGTCACCGTCTGACCGAGGCTTAGCGAACTGCGACGAAATGGCGGGCTCGGCAGCTTGCTTTGGCCAGATCGCCGGCCGATGGTCTGGCCAGGATCAGTGCGGCGGGGCCGATGGGCAAAACTCTCGACATCGCTATCGCCGGAGCCGGTCCAGCCGGGCTGGCGGCAGCGCTCTATCTCAAGCGAGCCGGCCACAAGGTCCGGGTGTTCGAACGCTTCGAACAGCCCGCACCGGTTGGCTCCGGCCTCATCCTGCAGCCTACCGGGCTGACCATTCTCGATGATCTCGGCCTGCTTTCCGCAATCCTGCCGTTGGGAAGCCGCATCGAACGGCTCTACGGCGCTGACGCCGCAACCGGGCGAACCGTCCTCGACGTACGCTATTCCGCACTGCGCGGCGGCCGCTTCGGGCTGGCCGTGCATCGCGCGGCACTTTTCGGCGTACTCTACCGCGCCGCGCTGGGCGAGGGGATCGCCGTCGAGACCGGCGCCGAGTTGGAAACAATCGACAATTCGAGCGAGAAAGCACGCTTGGTTGCGGTTGGCGGCAAGGCCTTCGGTGGCTTCGATCTGGTGGTTGACG
Organism: Mesorhizobium sp. ZC-5; assembly: GCF_025753855.1. Taxonomy (GTDB): domain Bacteria; phylum Pseudomonadota; class Alphaproteobacteria; order Rhizobiales; family Rhizobiaceae; genus Neomesorhizobium. The sequence continues at coordinate 345,706 of NZ_JAOWPT010000004.1, read as the reverse complement.
CGACCGGTTCGCGTTCGAAGCTGAAACAATACGCCCAAAATTCGCGCGAGCCTCGGCCGCTGCCCTATGGAGCATTCTGGGCTTCGCTCGGCTGGCGCGGCGAGGGGTTCGACGAGCACGCGCTGCTGCAACGCTATCGGAGGGCGAGCGTGATGATCGGCGTGCTGCCGATCGGCCGCGCGCAAGCCGGCGGAGCGCCGATGGCGGCGTTCTTCTGGAGCCTTAAGCCGGATGATGCGAACAGGATGCGCACTGCCGGACTTGGCGCATGGAAGGAGCGCGTGACCGGGCTGTGGCCGGAATGCGCGCCTTATGTCGAGCAGATAAAGGATTTCGACCAGCTGACGCTTGCCCGCTACGGTCACCACACGCTGGCAACGCCCGCGGGCAGGCGGCTGGCGGTGATCGGCGATGCGTCGCACTCGACCAGTCCGCAGCTCGGCCAAGGCGCCAACATGGCGCTGCTCGATGCGCGGGCCTTGGCGCATGCCGTCGAAACGACCGGGGACGTGGAGACGGCGTTATCGGCTTATGTGCGCATGCGGCGCCTGCATATCCGCTTCTTCCAGGCGCTGTCGTTCGCATTCACGCCGTTCTACCAGTCGGATTCGCGAACTCTGCCGTTCATCCGCGACCGCCTCGTGGCGACCGTGGCAAAAATCCCGCCGGCGCCGCAGTTCCTGGCCGCGATGGTTTCGGGAACGCTTGTCGATCCGTTCGGGCCGATTGGGCTGAGGGAAGTGGATTGGAATGAAAGGGCGACGGCGGAAACCTGAAGCAGGTCTGAATCGACCGGCTATTGCATATTTTCAGCCAGGTAAAACTTGGCTTGTGTAAGTCCGTTTCGGGCCTTCAATGTCAGCGCAGTCGGCTCGATGGCAAGCGCTTCGTTCTTTTTCGCGGCAGCGAGTTCAGTCTCGCTCATGCTCTTTGTCAGCATCGCAAACGCATCGGCGATCTGTGGGGCGGAGCCGATCTCGGGCAGATGCCTCATCGCATCGAGGTAAAGGTAGCTTTTGACGAGGTCGTTTGGGACTATCTGGCCCTGAGCGTATAAACCGCTCAAACGGTACATGGAGCCTGGGTCGCCTTGTTTCGCTGCTTCTGTCAGCCAACGAATGGCTTCCGGGTAATTCTTCGAAGCGTAGTGATGTCTCGCGACATCCGACTGGGCTAGATCATAACCTTCTTCGGCTGCAACCAGTTTGTATTTCAGCGCCATGTCCTGGTCGATGTCCACGACACCGGCAAATTGGCCAGCGTAATAGCAGCCGAGCTTATAGGCACCGAGCGGATCGCCTGCCGCGGCAGACTTCTTGAACCATTGGAACGCCTCGCCGGGATCGGCCGCCGTGCCGATGCCGTTGTTGAAAAACATGCCGAGATGGTATTCGGCTTCAGGTTCTCCCTTGGAAGCCAGCTTCAGCATTTCCTCAAACAGAAATTTGTCGGTAGCCGACGTCTGAGCAAACGCGGCGTTGCCAAACAGAAGTAAGACTGTTGCAATAGTGCCAATGATCTTGAAGCAGCGCGTCATGCGCTTGATCCTGTTGCTTTGAATTTAGTCTATCAAATTTCTCGCTCTTTGAAAGTGAGAGAAGTTATGATGTGCCTGGTTCCTGTCGTGACGAAATAAACTCTGCTCTTCCGTCACCAATACTTCATGCCGTTCCACCAGTCGGGTTTTCGCGAACGCTGCCGTTCATCCGCGACCGTCTGGTGGCCACGATCGCGAAAAAATTCCGCATGCCTGCAATTCCAGGCAGCCTTGGTTTTCGCCAACGTTGGTAGACGTTCAAGCCGATCGGTTGGAAGCCAGCCGCGTGGGCAGGCATCAATTGATCGCTTGCCAAACCATCGGGAGTACGCCATAAGCCGAACCGTAACGTACGGTACGGTTCAAGTGCAAACTGCAGCGGAAACCAGCAGCGGGGATTTGACAGCGCGTCAGCAGGATGTGCTCGATGCCGCGTTGCGTCTGCTGGTCGAGGAGGGCGATGCGCTGACCATGACCGCCGTCGCCCGCCGTGCCAGTTGTTCCAAGGAAACGCTCTACAAATGGTTCGGCGACCGCGACGGCCTGTTGACGGCGACCGTGCGGTGGCAGGCGTCGAAGGTGCGCGTCGAGCCTGTCGACCGGGCGCGGCTGAATCTGGCCTCGCTGACGGCCAGCCTCGAGCAATTCGCTTCCAACTGGCTGACGGTGATTTCCAGCGAGACGTCGATCGCGCTCAACCGGGTTGCGGTGAGCCATGCGGGCTCCGGCAAGGATGATCTCGGCGCCATCGTCCTGGAAAACGGCCGTTTCGAAATGGGACGCCGGCTGAAGCCGGTGCTCGAAGCCGGACGCGACGCCGGGCTTCTTGTCTTCGACGATACCGAAGAGACGTTTCGCATCTTTTTCGGGCTGGTTGCCCGCGACGTGCAGATCCGGCTGCTGCTCGGCGACCGGCTCAAACTCACCGCTGCGGCGATTGCGCGGGATTCCGCCCAGGCGACACAGCAGTTTCTTGCCCTTCACGGGGCGCAAAACCGGCCGGCAAACAACGGCCACTGACGGCAAAAGGAAGGAAACACGACATGCGCGTCTATTACGATCGGGATGCCGATCTCAATCTTATCAAAGGCAAGAAGGTTGCCATCATCGGCTACGGCAGCCAGGGCAGGGCGCATGCGCTCAACCTGAAGGAGTCGGGCGTCAAGGATATCGCCATCGGGCTGAAGGCCGGTTCGGCGACCGCCAAGAAGGTCGAGGCCGACGGGCTCAAGGTCATGTCGGTGGCGGACGCGGCCAAATGGGCCGACCTGATGATGATGGCAACGCCGGACGAACTGCAGGCCGACATATACAAGGGCGAGATCGCGCCGAATATCCGCGACGGCGCGGCGATCGCCTTTGCGCACGGCCTGAACGTGCATTTCGGCCTGATCGAGCCGAAGGCTTCCGTCGACGTGCTGATGGTGGCGCCGAAGGGGCCTGGTCACACCGTGCGCGGCGAATACCAGAAGGGCGGCGGCGTGCCATGCCTGGTCGCCGTCCACCAGGACGCGTCGGGCAACGCGCTCGACCTCGGCCTGAGCTACGCCTGCGGCGTCGGCGGCGGCCGCTCGGGCATCATCGAGACCAACTTCAAGGAAGAGTGCGAGACCGACCTGTTCGGTGAGCAGGTCGTGCTCTGCGGCGGTCTGGTCGAGCTGATCCGTGCCGGCTTCGAGACGCTGGTGGAAGCCGGCTACGCGCCCGAAATGGCCTATTTCGAGTGCCTGCACGAGGTCAAGCTGATCGTCGACCTGATCTATGAAGGCGGCATCGCCAACATGAACTACTCGATCTCGAACACCGCCGAGTGGGGCGAGTACGTGTCGGGTCCGCGCATCATCACCGCTGAGACCAAGGCAGAGATGAAGCGCGTGCTGAAGGACATCCAGACCGGCAAGTTCACGTCGGAATGGATGCAGGAATACCGTGCCGGCATGTCGCGCTTCAAGGGCATCCGCCGCAACAACGACAGCCACCAGATCGAGGAAGTCGGCGCCAAGCTGCGCGCAATGATGCCGTGGATCGCCAAGAACCAGTTGGTCGACAAGGCGAAGAACTGACGCTTCGATATTCCAGTCAATGTACGAAGGCCGGCGGGGAAACTCGCCGGCCTTTTCCTTGATGGGAGAAGCTTGAGGGCCTCTGTTGCTCATTCCGCAAATTTTTTTGCTCTGATCTATCCACGTGTCCTTGACCGCCTCACTGCGCGGAATCACAGCGCGAATGAGCGGTTTTGAGCCGGTATTTATGGGTGCGGGCTCCCCGATGGGCCTTCGTCCAGCCGTTCAATCCACACCCTCTGATTTTGAGCTAGAGTGACGATTCTCTGGCGGGGCACGTTGGAGGAATGACATGAGACGAGATTCCGCGCTTGAGCTTCAGGCCCGTATTTTTCAGACTATCTTTGAGTTCATCGAATTGCCCGGACTGGCGGGGACCGGGGAGGTGTTGCCTGGTTTGTTTGTCGATCCGGCGCTGCTGGAGACGAAATCGGCACGGCCGAAAAAACTGAAGAAACGCGCCGTGGAGGATATCGCGCTCGGCCTCACCGACGATAGCGACGGCGATACGGCGAAGCTTGCGGTCCTGGTTCAGGACCGCAAGAAGCTGCAGAGCACGGTGGTCGAGGAAATCGTCAGGACCGCAAGAGGCGAGGCGGAAGTGCTCTATATCGGGCGCCAGAAGCCGCTGTGGACAACCGGGCGCAACGACCCGATCCGGCTCGGCTGCAGCATCTCGCCGACCACGGTTCCATACGCCGGGACGCTCGGCTGTTTCGGCCGCGACAATCTGACGGGCGAGACCGGGATCCTGTCGAACAATCATGTGCTTGCCGATGTGAACAGCGTCCCCATCGGAACGACGATCATGCAGCCTGGAGCACGCGACGGCGGCAAGCCCGGCCCGGACGATATCGCCGAGTTGCTGCGTTTCGTGCCGATCCAGTTCGGCGGCTTCCCAAATGGCGTGGACGCTGCATTCGCAAAGCTGATCGAACACGGCCGCGCTGAAGACCGCGCGACACTCTACGGCAGTGCGGATGAACCCGAGGCAGCGCTGACCCTGCAGCCCGGAGTCCTCGTCGATGCCGTTCCAGGCATGACGGTGTTCAAGACCGGCCGCACCACCCGCCATACGCGCGGTCGCGTGCTGGCAGTCAACGTGAACAACTATCTCGTCGATGTCGGAGTGGGGGTGGCGCGGTTCGACGGCCAGGTCGTCATCGAAACCGATGCCGCACCTCAACCCTTTGGCCGGCCAGGCGACAGCGGCTCGCTCATCGTCGACGAGGAAGGCCGTCCGGTCGGGCTGCTGTTTGCCGGATCGGCGTCGGGCGGCGCCGGAAATGTTGGAATTACCGGCGCAAACCCTATATCATCGGTGGCGGCTCAACTGGGAGTGACGCTGATCTGAGGACATGAATGGCTGATACGAAACACTCGATGAAAGAAGCTGTCGAAATACAGCGCGCTTTTGAGAAACAGTTCTGCGACAACGGACTGGTCGGTGTGGGTATTGGCCTGAACCCGCAGCGCGACGATCTCGCGCTCAACGTCTTCGTTTCCCGCGAGAAGGAGGCGGAGAAGCTGCCGAAAACCTTCGACGGCCTGGAAGTGGTCGTCGATGTCGTCGGCGTTATCCGCGCCTACTAAGCGCATCGCGCCGGCCAGGATTCGGCCGCCGCGCTTCAGATTCCTTGATTTGATGCATGTCGTTATCCCGAAACCGAGGACACTTTCGGGCGACCCCTTTCGGACATGCTCGACGGGTTGCCGGTGTCCCATACAGGGACATGAGGCGTTGGCATGCGTTTCGCTTCCCAAATCTTATTGATGGCGGGAGTGAACGATGGACATGATACTCGAGAACTCAATCGGCATCGACGGGCAGGTGTTCGCCGATCGCCGCAACGACATCCGCAGACGCGTGCTCAAAGGTGTCGTGCTGAGCTTCAACCACGGCTTCAGCTCGTTTGAAGGGGTGATGCGCAATCAATCCGGAGGCGGCGGCAAGTTGAGTTTCGGCGAAGCCCTGTCTCTGCCTTCAATGTTCGAGGTGCGCATCGCCGGCGAGGAGAAACCGCGCACGGCACGGGTGCGCTGGCGCTCGATGACAGCACTCGGCGTCGAATTTATATAGATACAGGCCGGAAAAACCGGCGCTAACCGTAGTGCCAGGCGGGTTTGGGCTCGGTGCCGGCGAACGTCACGCCGACGCGCCCCTCCTTGCGCCAGCGCAGCACCGCCTTGTAGGCAATGCCGTCGACCGGCACATAGAGCAGGAATTCGCCGGGTATGCGCGCGTCGAGATCGACTTTCAACTCCGCGCCTTCCGCATGCATGTTGCGGATCAGGCATTTGACTTCCGAGTTGGCGACGCCGGTCAGTATCGACGCGCCCTTGAGCACGCGCTGCCTGCGATCCTTCCTGTGTTCGGACGTTTCCGATAAAGCCATGGCGATTTTCCTTGCCGCCGAATCTTAGCTTAAAGACCGGTAGAATTGGTAAATCGCCGCGGTAAAAAATGAATGACGCTAGGGGAGTTGTTCCCTGGCGTCACTCATGTGGAGCGGAGCTTGTTAGCTGTAAGGCGACCAGCACTGCCGGCGCGGACCGTTGTAGGGCTGATACGTGTTGTCCCACGAGCGGTAGGACCGGTAGCGGTTGTAGCACCACTGGACGTGGGCCGAGCCGCCGCCGCGGTAGACACGCCGCGGTGCGTAATAGCGGCGCGGCTCGTAGTAACGATAGCTCGGCACCGAGAAATCGAAATAGATGCCGGAACCGCCGTAGTAGGGCCGGTAGGGTCGATAGTGGCGCCTGTTGTAGCGCCGCCAGTCGCGGCGATCGCCGCGCCAGTGGCGATTGCCGTCCCAATGACGGCCGCGCCACTCGCTGTTGGAATTCCAGTGACGGCCGCGCTGGGCATTCAGAAATGGTCCGCCGCGTCCGCCCACGCAGGATCCGCTGCGGATGCAGCTGGAATATCTGCCGTCGCCCTGGACAGGGACGACAGTACTGGCGCCGTCCAGGACAGGACTATTGGCGATACCCGTGGGGGCTGCCGTTGCGGAAAACGTCAAACCGCCGATCACGCCCAAGGCAAGCAGCCCGGAGCGCGCCAAAGAGCTGAGTTTCGATAGCATCGTTCTTCTCCAGAAGTCGAAAACCATTAGGGCCCCGCGCCCGAGATCCGAATGGAGGTGGACGCAAGATGAGCTTAACTGGATGAACGGGGGATGAACGAAAAAGTTGCAGCTTGGGAAGGCCGTTACTGCCGGCCTTCAATAGAAATGCCGCCGGAGCTGGGCCGGCGGCATTTCTCTTTTTGAAATCCTGATCGCCGCGTCAGTTCAGGTAGATGCGGAACGACGGACCATCGTTGTGGCGGCGGTGATGCCGGCGATCGCGGTCACGGTCACGGTGCCGTCGCCAGTACCGGTTGTTGTCCCATTGGCGATCGGAGCGCCAGTGACGGCCGCGCCAATCCCGGTCGCGATCACGCCAGTCCCGGTCGCGATCACGCCGGTAATGATCGCGGCTCCAGCGGCGATCCTTCCTGCCGTTCCAGCAGTCGCCACCGCGGTTGCAGTCTGAATACCTGCCGTCGCCCTGGATCCTGATCACGTTGCCCGTGGTGTCGGCAACCGGATTGGGCGCCGGGCTTGCCGGCCCCGCGACAGCCGTTACCGTCAGGCCGCCGACCACGCTCAATGCGATCAACCCGGAACGTGCCAAAGAGCTCAATTTCGCTAACATTGTCATTCTCCAAATTGTCCTTGTGCCAGCCGCCCGGTGGATGCGCTGCACAATGGTCGTCGGGCGATGAACGGAGCCTGAACGGAAAAGTTCCGGAATGCGCAGGCTTGTCTTTGCCTCCGCTTGCGGGCAAAGCTCGCGCCCATGTCGCTTCGCCTGGCCACCTTCAACGTCGAAAATCTGATGAACCGGTTCGATTTTTCCGGTTTCCGCAACCAGCTCAATCAGGACCGGAGCCTGGCGCTTTTCGCCATCAAGGACGAGGCGGAGTACAAGCTCCTCGAGCAGGCGCGCGCCATTGCCCATACGGATGATACGCGGCAGCTTTCCGCGCTCGCCATCGCTGCAACGCGCGCCGACATCCTCTGCCTGCAGGAAGTCGACAACATCGAGGCGCTGAAGGCGTTCGAATACGGCTATCTGTTCAAGATGGTGGGCGAGGGCTACCGCAGCAAATATACGTCCGCCGGCAACGACAGCCGCGGCATCGACGTCGCCGTCATGATGCGCGACCAGACGCATCACGGCCAGCCGATCGAATTCGTGCGCATGACCAGCCACGCGCATGTCACATTCGAGGAGTTCGGCCTGCACACGCCGGAACTTGCAGAACTCGGCAACGAACCTTTCGAACGGATATTCCGGCGCGACTGCCTCGAGATCGATATCCGCATCGCCGGCCGGCCGCTGACGCTCTATCTGGTGCATTTCAAGTCGATGGGCGGTGCGGCGCGCAACGGCGTGCCGGGCCGCGACGCCTCGATGCCGATCCGCGTCGCCGAGGCGCAGGCGGTGCGGCGCATCATCGAGGACCGCTTCGGCAAGGATCATGCGTCAAAGAAAAACTGGGTGATCTGCGGCGACTTCAACGATTACCGGCAGCGCGTCTTGATCAGCGGCGATGCGCAGGCCGGATACGGCTTCGACGTCGTCGACGAGACGCAGTCGTGCCTCAACGTGCTTTTGGCGGGAGGTTTTTGCGAAAACGTCGTCGAACGGCGGCCCGAACTCGATCGCTGGACGCTCTATCACACGCGGGGGCCGCAGGAGCGGCATCTCTGCCAACTCGACTACATACTGGTCTCGGAAGCCCTGGCGAAGAAAAATGCAAAGGCGGTGCCGGACATCATCCGCAACGGGCAACCGTGGCGCACGCCATTCCCACCCGGGCAGGAGGTGGAACGGTTTCCGCGCGCCGGCTGGGACCGGCCGAAGGCGTCGGACCACTGCCCGGTCGCCGTGACCCTCGACATTGCCTGAGGACGAAATCTTGCCGTTCGACATGCCGCGTGACGTCATCCTGCCCATCGATCGCGTCGATGTGCGCCTCGATCCAGCACCGCATCCCTTCGAAGTGGCGAATGCCGCCGAGATCGACGAGAACTGGATCGGCGAACAAGCGGCCAATCCCGCGGTTTTCGACGGCAGGATGGTGCTCTTGTCCAGCCTCTCGCATCGGGATCGGAGGCTCGAGGGCACTTGCCACGCCATCCGCTTCGCGACGTTTCTGCACTGGCGCAAGCACCGCGATTATTCGATTGCCGAACACGCCTATGCGCATGCCGCACTGGTGACGACCGACAATGCGCTGGTGGCGATCCGCATGGGCCCGAAAACGTCCAATCCCGGCCAGGTGTATTTCGCCGCCGGCTCGTTCGAGCCCAGCGATTTCCGCGACGGGCTCGTCGACCTGCATTTCAACATGGCGCGTGAGGTGCGCGAGGAGACGGGGCTTGATATCGACAGCCTTCGTCGCGATCCGCACTCCCACGCATTGCTGGAGAAGGGCGGCGCGGTGATCTTCCGCCGGTATTTTCTCACAGACGACGCGGAGACCGTGGCGGCGAAGATCCGCGATTTCGTCGTGGGCGATCCCGACCCGGAAATAGAGGAGCCGGTGATCATCCGGCATGCCGGCGACCTGCCGACCAGGCTCAGGCCGCACATGATGCCGATCATCAACTGGCACTTCGCCAATCCGGCAGGCTGAGCCAGGCCTATTCGTGCCTTAATGCGTCGATCGGGTTGAGGCGCGCGCCGCGCAGGGCGGGGAAGAAGCCGAAAACCATGCCGATCAAAGCCGAGAAGCCAACCGCCAGCAGGATGATGGCGATGCTCGGCGCGAACGGGATCGACAGGCTGTAGGCTGCTGCCCCCGCCAGGCCGAGGCCAAGTGCGATGCCGATCAGACCGCCAAGCAGCGACAGCACCGTCGCCTCGACCAGGAACTGGATGAGAATGTGCTTTTCATGAGCGCCGATGGCGAGCCGGATGCCGATCTCGCGCGTGCGCTCGGTGACCGAGACCAGCATGATGTTCATGATGCCGATGCCGCCGACCAGCAGGCTGACACCCGCGACCGCGCCCAACATACCGGTCATCGTGGTGGTCGCGCTGGTCATCGCGTCGGCGATCTGCGTCATGTCGCGCACCGAAAAATTGTCCTCGCCGTCAGGAGCGATGCGGCGCGTCTCGCGCATGATGGTCTCGATGTTCTGCTGGACGAGCGACGTCGATACGCCATCACGCGCGGCGACGTAGATCGTGTCGATGTCGCGGTCGCCGGCGATGCGCCGCTGATAGGTGAGCAGCGGCATCATGACGACATTGTCCTGGTCCTGGCCGAAGCCCGAAAACCCCTTGGTCTGCAGGACGCCGATGACCTTGCAACTCATGCGGTTGACGCGGATCGACAGCCCGTCCGGGTCGCCGGCGCCGAAGAATTGCTGGCGCACCGTCTCGCCGATGACGCAGACATTGGTGCCGCCGCGCACTTCCGATTCGGTGAAAAGCCGTCCTTCGGCGACATCCCAGTCGCGGGCCACGAAATATTCGGTGTCGGTGCCGGTGACCTCCGCTGCTACGTTTTCGGCGCCGTAGACGACGCGGACGGTCTTCTGGGATGCGGCGGATACCGCGTTGACGTTGTCCAGACCCTTGACCAGTCCCGCGACATCCTTGTCGTCGAGTTGGCGCGGCGTGAAAGAGGTCGAGCCTGACCGGTCAGGCCTGGCCGCGCGGACGACGAGCAAATTGCTGCCGAGCTTGGAAATGTCGTTCTTCACCTTCTCGGTGGTGCCGCTGCCTATGGTGATCATCGCGATGACGGCGGCGACGCCGATGACGATGCCGAGCAGGGTCAAGAACGAGCGTAGTACGTTGCGGCGGACGGAGCGGAGCGCCAGGCGTACGGTTTCGAGGAACATCACGCCGCCTCCAGACTGCTCGTATCCGAGGCGACATCGCCGTCGAGGAAGCCGATGGTGCGCTGGGCGTAGGCTGCGATGTCGGCTTCGTGGGTGACCATAACGACCGTCAGGCCAAGCTCGCTGTTGAGTTCGGTCAGCAGATCCATGATTTCATGGCTGCGCGCGGTGTCCAGGTTGCCGGTCGGCTCGTCGGCGACGAGCAGCGCCGGTTTCGTGACGATGGCGCGGGCGATCGCTACGCGCTGCTGCTGGCCGCCCGACAACTCGCCCGGCGTGTGATGCTCGCGGCCTGCCAGCCCGACCTGCTCCAGCGCTTCCATGGCGCGGGAGCGGCGTTCATGCGCCGGTACGCCGCGATAGATGAGAGGCAGTTCGACATTCTCGGCCGCAGTGGTGCGGGCAAGCAGATTGTAGCCCTGGAAGACGAAGCCGATGTAGAGGTTGCGCAGCACGGCACGGCGGGTGCGGTCGAGACGGCCGGCGTCGATGCCCTGGAAGGAGTACACGCCGGCGGTCGGCGTATCGAGGCAGCCTATGATGTTCATCGCGGTTGACTTGCCGGAGCCAGACGGACCCATGATCGCCACGAACTCGCCCTTGGCGATGGCTAGGTCGACGCCGGCGAGCGCATGGACCTTGGCTTCGCCGCGGCCATAGGTTTTCCAGACGTTCCGGAAGCCAAGCAGTGGGGAATCCGGCATCGGACTACCCGCCGCCGGTCTGCGAGGCACCGGTGATGACGAGGTCGCCCTGTTTCAGCCCAGAGACGATTTCGACCTTTTCGCCATCGGTCGAGCCGGTCTTGACCTGCACCGCTTTGGGCGCGCCGTTATCGAGCACGTAGAGCGTCCGACCTCCATCGGAAGCTGCAGGCCGCTGTCGCTGGCCTCCCATGCGCATGCGCGGCATGAACAGGTCGCGCAGGCTCCAGCCGCGGGTCTGCCGCGCCGTTGCCGGCTGGTAGCGGAAAGCGCTGCTCGGCACGGTGAGGATGCCGTCCGCCTCGCGGGTGATGACGGCAACAGTCGCCGTCATGCCCGGCCGTAGCAGAAGCTCGGCATTGTCGACATCGAGCCGGGCATCGTAGGTGACGACGCCTTCGGTGGTGACCGAGGCGAAGGCGATGTCGCGGATGTCGGCGTCGAAGCGGCGATCAGGGAAGGCGTCGACGGTGAAATAGGAGTTCTGGCCCGGCTTGACGGCGCCGATGTCGGCTTCGTCGACCGCCGCCTTCAATTCCATCTTGCGCAGGTCGGCCGCGATCACGAACAGAACCGGCGCCTGCAGGGACGAGGCGACCGTCTGACCGGGGTCGACCGAACGGGTCAGCACGATGCCGTCGATCGGTGCGTAGATGGTGCTTTTCTCGAGATCGGCCTGCTGCAGCTTCAGTTCAGCCACCGCGATGGCGAGGTTGGCCTCGGCCATGGCGACAGCACTGTCGGCGCGATCGCGCGCCGCGGTTGCGGTCTCCAGCGCCTGGTCGGCAACCATGCCGCGGCTCGACAGTTGCGTGGCGCGCGCCAGCGCCTGGTCGGTTTCCCTGAGCGTGGTTTTCGTGTCGGCGACCTTGGCCTCGGCAGCCTTGGCGGAGGCCTCGGCGCGCTCGATCTGCGCCGAAAGCCGCGTGGTATCGAGCACCGCCAGCACGTCGCCTTTCTTGACGCTCTGGTTTTCGTTGACGGCGACGGAACGCACCACGCCCGACAATTCGCTGGAGATGTCGACCTGGGTCAGCGGCTGCAGCGTGCCGGTCGCCGACACCTCGACGGTCAAGGCACCGGTTTCCACCGGGACGGTGGTATACCTGATCTCCGGGGCCGACTGGCCGAACCAGGAATAGGCCGCTGCCACGATGGCAGCGGCAAAGATCACCGCTACAGCATAGCGCCAACGGCGCGGCTTCCTGCGTGCTCCACCATGTTTGTCGAGCGCCAGGGCTGTCTCGATGGCGGCGGTTTCCTCGGCTTGCGGCCGTTTCACAATCTGGTCGATTGTAGACCCCTATATGTACGCCGTAGAAATCCCTTCACGACAGAAATCATGCCTATCGTAGCGGAATTCAAATTAAATTTCGCTCATGTTTGGAATGCGATGGCGATCGAATGAGGGAGAAACGCATGAAAGGCCGAACTTATGCCGTCTACGATGTCTTCACCGACAAGGTCCTGACGGGCAATCCGCTGGCCGTCGTCTTCGATACCGATGGGCTCGACGCGGCCGCCATGCAGGCCATTGCCCGCGAGTTCAACCTGTCGGAAACGGTGTTCGTGCTGCCGCCTGGAAACCCAGCGCACCGGGCCAATATCCGCATTTTCACGCCGGGCAACGAACTGCCGTTCGCCGGCCACCCGACGGTCGGCGCCGCGATCGCCCTGACCGAGCGGGATGGCGACGGAGCGGCTGAAACCGGCATCTTCGTGCTCGAGGAAAAGGTCGGCGCGGTACGCTGCGCCATAACCCATGGCAAGGGCGGCGCCTTCGCCGAGTTCGACCTGCCGCGGCTGGCGCAGCCGGTCGGTTTCCCGGCACTGCCCGAAGCCGTGGCAGCAGCGCTTGGGCTCGAACCGCAGGACATCGGCTTCGAGAACCATGTCGTCGGCGCTTGGTCGGCCGGCGTTCCATACGCCACCGTGCCGGTGCGCGGGCTGGCGGAAGCCGCCAAGGTGCGCATGAACACCGATCTCTGGCTCGAACTGACGCCGGTGATCGGAGGCATCATCACATCGCCCTACGTCTATTGCCGCGAGACGGTGAACCATGGTTCGTCATTCCACGCGCGCATGTTCGGGCCTTACGACGGCATTATCGAGGATCCGGCCACGGGATCGGCGGTGGCCGCGCTCACCGGCGCGATCATGAAATTCGACCGGCCGGTCGATGGACCGTCGCAATTCTGGATCGAACAAGGCATCGAGATGGGCCGGCCGTCGTCGATCCGGCTGGAAATCGACGTAACTGGAGGCGCAATGACGGCGGCGCGCATCGGCGGCCTCGCCAGGAAGGTGGCTGAAGGCACGCTGTTTGCGTGAAGTTTTTCTTTTATTAGATTGAAATACCAGCGGAAAGTTTTGGTGGGTGCGACAGGGATCGAACCTGTGACCCGCTGATTAAGAGTCAGCTGCTCTACCAACTGAGCTACGCACCCACACGCCGCGGAAGTGGCGGATGGCGCGCATATACCCACACCGTTCCAGCCTGTCCAGCCCCTCGGCCGCGCATTCGGTCGCAGGGACAGGGATAACGCGCTTTTCTTCGGGTCCGCATTTTTCCGCAGCGGTTGCAACTCACCCGATTTGCCGGCTTGCGGCGTGCTGGCATGGGAGGTTTCGCTGCGTGACGGCAACGACGGTTCACCATTGCCGCCAGGCGTGGAACCCCGTTCCCTCAAATCCAGGAAAAATGGAACTGCCGCGTGTGTGATCGGCTTCGCGCCTGCGGTAGGTTCCGCACTCGTCCGGCGTGCTGTCAAGCTCCGGGCTAAGGCAATGCCGCTTCGCCTCCATCGGCCAGGGAAAATGTTTCGATGAATACCGTGCTGGCCGGAAATCCTCCGGCCCCGTCAATCCTGAGCAGGACCGCAATTGCGGCGGGTGGCGAGAACCGTGCCGAGTTTGCTGCGGCCGGCGCTTCGGCTAAAAATGACCGCATGAGTGTCCCCGCAAATGCAATGGTCTCGTTCGAGGCAGTTTCGAAACGATTCCCCGCCAATCGCTCGAGCGCGGAAGTCGTGGCGCTCGACGCCATCGAGCTCGATGTCCCGCGAGGCTCCGTCACCGGCATCATCGGCCGGTCGGGCGCCGGCAAGTCGACGCTGATCCGGCTGGTCAACGGGCTGGAAAAGCCGAGTTCGGGCCGCGTCATCGTCGATGGCGTGGATGTCGCGGCACTCGGTGAGGACAGATTGCGTGATGTGCGCCGCTCGATCGGCATGGTGTTCCAGCATTTCAATCTTCTGTCCTCGCGCACCGCCTACCAGAACATAGCCTTGCCGCTGGAGATCGCCGGCGTCGACCGACGTGTCATCGAGGCGCGGGTGACGCCGCTGCTCGGGCTGGTCGGGCTCACCGACAAGCGCGACCGTTATCCGTCCGAGCTTTCGGGTGGCCAGAAACAGCGTGTCGGCATCGCCCGGGCCCTGGCAACGCAGCCGAAGCTGCTTCTGTCCGATGAAGCGACGTCGGCGCTCGATCCGGAAACAACGCGGTCGATCCTTGCGCTGCTCAAGCAGATCAACACCGAACTCGGGCTTACAGTGCTTCTGATCACGCATGAGATGGAGGTGGTGAAGACCGTTGCCGACCAGGTCGCCGTCATCGACCGCGGCGCAATCGTCGAGCGCGGCACCACGTTCGACATATTGAGCGCGCCGAAGCACGAGACGACGCGGGCGCTGCTTGCCGGACTGCCGAGCCTCCGGCTGCCCGCCTTCCTCGCCGAACAGTTGCGGCCGGAGCCGAGCGCCGGCAGCCGCGCGGTCCTGCGCATCAGCTTCGCCGGCGACAGCGCGACACAGCCGATCCTGTCGCGGCTGGGGCAGGTGACCGGCGTCGAGGTCAATATCCTGGCCGGCGCCATCGACGAGATCGGCGGGCGGCCATTCGGCTCGCTGGTGGTTTCCATCGCCGGGGAATCAAAAACGCTGGCCAAGGCCGAAAAGCATCTGGCGGGGCAGGGGTTGCAAACGGAGGTGCTCGGCCATGTCGCCTGAGATTTTCAAGCTTCTCCTGCAGTCCACCGGCCAGACGCTTTACATGGTGGCGATTGCCGGGCTCATCGGCTCGCTGGTCGGCGTGCCGCTCGGCGTCTTCCTGGCCACCAGCGGCCGTGGCGAGCTTTACGCGGCGCCTGCCGCCAACAAGGTACTCGGCGCTATCGTCAATGCCACCCGCTCGACGCCGTTCATCATTCTTGTCGTTGCGATCATCCCCTTCACGCGGCTGGTCGCAGGCACCTCGATCGGTACAAGCGCTGCGATCGTGCCGCTGACGGTGGCGACGGTGCCGTTCGTGGCGCGGCTGGTCGAGGCGGCAATCCGCGAGGTCGATCCCGGACTGATCGAGGCGGCGCGCGCGATGGGCGCCAGCCCGCTGCAGATCGTCACCAAGGTGCTGCTCGCCGAGGCGCGGCCCGGCATCACGCTGGCGCTGACGCTGACCGTCGTCAGCCTGATCGGCTACTCGGCGATGGTTGGAGCGGTCGGCGGCGGCGGGCTCGGCGATCTCGGCATTCGCTACGGCTACCAGCGCTTCATGCCGGACGTCATGGCCGCCGTGGTGATTGTGCTGATCGTGCTGGTGCAGGCGGTGCAGAGCGCCGGCGACATGCTGGCGCGGCGTTTCGACAAGCGCTCACGCCCGCGCTGATTTTATCCTCCCAGGAAGAAACGGAGACTACCCATGCTGAAGAAAACACTCATCGCCGCAGGGCTGGCGGTGCTGCTCGGTGCGAGCGCCGCGGCGGCGGAGACCATCAAGATCGGAGCGACGCCCGGACCGCACGCGCAGATCCTCGAAAAGGTGAAGGAGATCGCGGCAACCAAGGGGCTCGACATCGAGATCCTGGAGTTTTCGGACTATGTCGTGCCGAACCAGGCGCTGAACGACGGCGAACTCAACGCCAATTCGTTCCAGCACAAGCCCTATCTCGACAACCAGATCGCCGACCGCAAATACGACATCGTTGATGTCGGCTATACCGTGAATTTCCCGATGGGCATCTATTCGAAGAAGGTGAAGAGCGTCGATGAGCTGCCGGACGGCGCTACCATCGGCATTCCCAACGATCCGACCAATGGCGGCCGCGCGCTGCTCATCTTTGCCGACAAGGGCTTCATCAAGCTCGACGAAGCCAAGGGGCTGAAAGTCGGCCCGGCCGATGTCACCGAAAACAAGAAGAACTTCAAATTCGTCGAACTGGATGCCGCGCAGCTGCCGCGCTCGCTGGACGATGTCGACGCCTCGGCCGTCAACGGCAATTACGCCGTGGAAGCCGGCCTTCAACCGACCGATGCGATCCTGACGGAAGGCGCCAAGGCACCTTATGTCAACCTGATCGCGGTGAAGACGGCGGACAAGGATGCGCCGTGGGTGAAGACGCTGGTCGAATCCTACCACACGCCGGAAGTGAAGGCGTTTGTCGACGAGACATTCAAGGGCGCCGTCGTCACCAGCTGGTAATTTTTGCCCTTGGGGCGTGGAATTGGAGAGCGCGGGAGCCTGGCTTCCGCGTTTTTTGTTTGGGGATGCATACCGGCGGCTGTAATTTTTGAGCGCTCGCGCCGCCCCTCATCCCCCCGCCGGGACCTTCTCCCCGTAAGGACGGGGAGAAGACGGCTGGCCGCGACGCCGGCGCCCCCTCTCCCCGTTCTTACGGGGAGAGGGTAAGGGTGAGGGGCGGCGCTAGCGGTCGAAAGTTACGACCCGCTGGTCTCAGGCGCCGAGCGCCTGCGCCAGGTCGGCGATCAGGTCGTCGGCGTCCTCGATGCCGCATGACAGCCTGACCAGCGAATCGGAGATGCCGATCTCGGCGCGCTTCTCGGCCGGGATAGAGCCGTGCGTCATCAGGGCAGGGTGCTCAATCAGGCTTTCGACGCCGCCTAGGCTCTCGGCCAGCGTGAACAGCTGCGTATGCTCGAGAAAGCGCTTGGTGGCGGCGAGGTCGCGGTCGAGTTCGACGGTGATCATGCCGCCGAAGTGAAACATCTGCACCTTGGCGATGGCATGCTGCGGGTGGCTCGGCAGGCCGGGATAGACGACGCGGCGCACATCCGGCCGGGCCTCCAGCCATTCGGCGATCTTCGCGCCATTGGCGGAGTGGCGCTCCATGCGCAGCGCCAAGGTCTTGATGCCACGCAGGGCCAGAAAACTGTCGAACGGGCCGGAGATCGCGCCGACGGCATTCTGCAGGAACTTCATGCGATCCTTGAGATCGGCGTTGTCGCCGACGATGACCGAGCCGCCGACCATGTCGGAATGGCCGTTCAGATATTTGGTGGTCGAGTGGACGACGATGTCGATGCCGAGTTCCAGCGGCCGCTGCAGATAGGGGCTGCAGAACGTGTTGTCGGCGACCGAAATCAGATTCTTGCGCTTGGCGAGCGCGGCGACGCCTTCGAGGTCGACAATGCGCAAAAGCGGATTGGTCGGCGTTTCCACCCACAGCATCTTCGTTTCGGGGCGGATCGCTGCCTCGACCGCGGCCAAGTCGGTGAAATCGACGAAACTCACCGAAAACCCCGCCGAGCGCTTGCGGACACGTTCCAGCAGCCGAAACGTGCCGCCATAGATGTCGTCGGTGGCGACGATATGGGCGCCGGCGTCGAGCAGTTCGAACACGGTGGCGATGCCGGCAAGGCCGGAGGCGAAGGCAAAGCCGGCGCTGCCGCTTTCCAGATCGGCGATGGCGCGCTCGAAGGCCATGCGGGTCGGGTTCTGGCTGCGCGCGTATTCAAAACCCTTGTGCACGCCGGGGCTCTGCTGCGCATAGGTCGAGGTCGCATAGATCGGCACCATCACCGCGCCGGTGGTCGGGTCGTGGTTCTGCCCGCCGTGAATGGTGCGCGTCGAGAAGGCGAGGCGGTTCTTGCGGTGTTCCGTCATTTGCTGCGTCTCAGATGGTTGATGAGGTCGATGCGGGTGATGAGGCCGACAAACTCGTCCTTGTCGAAGACTATGGCAACCTCGTTGCGTTCGAAAACCGGCAGCAGCGCCTCAAGCGTCTGCGTCGCCTGGAGCGTGTGCAGGTCGGAGGCCATCGCGGTTTTGACCGGGGCGCCGAAACGGTCCCAGCGGCTGTCGTAAGGACCGTCGACGACCGACAGGATGTCGCTTTCGTCGACGATGCCGACCAGTTTGCCATCTTCAAGCACCGGCAATTGCGAAACGTCGCCGCGGCGCATGCGGCCATAGGCGGTGAGCAGCGTGTCGTCGGGGCCGACGAACACGGTGCCGCCCTCGCGGTGCGAACGGGCGACGAGGTCGCGCAGATCGCCGTGATGCTCGACCTCCGACAGGCCCTGTTCGGCCAGCCAGAAATCGTCGAATACTTTCGACAAATATTTGTTGCCGCTATCGCAGACGAAGGTGACGACGCGCTTGGCCGTCTTCTGCTCGCGGCAGTAGCGAAGTGCCGCGGCAAGCAGCGTGCCGGACGAAGAGCCGGCAAGGATACCCTCGCGCGACAGGAGATCACGCACCGCCAGCATGCTCTGCTTGTCGGGGATCGAATAGGCTTTGCCTACCAATGACAGGTCGGCGTTGGGCGGCACGAAATCCTCGCCGATGCCCTCGACCGTCCAGCTGCCGGCTTCCACCGTCTTGCCGGTCTTGATCAGCGGCGCCAGTACCGAGCCGACCGGGTCGGCGAGCACCATTTCCGTCCTCGGCGAGTTTTTCCGGAAGAACCGCCCGAGGCCGGTCAGCGTGCCGCCCGAGCCGACGCCGACGACCACGGCGTCGATATCCTGGCCGAGCTGCTCCCAGATCTCCGGTCCGGTGGTGGTTTCGTGAGCCAGCGGGTTGGCGGGGTTGGCGAACTGGTTGACATAGAAGGCGCCGGGTATTTCGGCGGCCAGCTTTTCCGCCATGTCCTGGTAGTACTCGGCGTGACCCTTGCCGACGTCCGAGCGGGTGAGCCGTACCTCTGCGCCGAGCGCGCGCAGGTGCTGGATCTTTTCGCGGCTCATCTTGTCGGGCACGACCAGGATGATGCGGTAGCCCTTCGGGATGCCGACCTGGGCGAGGCCGAGACCGGTGTTGCCGGCGGTCGCCTCGACGATGGTGCCGCCGGGCGAGAGGCGCCCGTAACGCTCGGCATCGGCGATCATCGACAGCGCGATGCGATCCTTGATCGAGCCGCCGGGGTTCTGGCTCTCCAGCTTGATGAACAGCCGGCATTTGCCGGTGTCGAATTTGGTGAGCTCGACGATTGGCGTTTCGCCGATCAGGTCGAGGACCGAAGAATAGGGTGCGCGCAAACGGGTCATGTCGGCGTTTTCTCCAATCTTTTCTCGCGGTTCGCGGCGTCTCTCCGGACACTATCACAGGCGATTTCCGGCCGCTGCCTCGGCATCTCCCGGTTGGCCAGATTCTCGGCGGCATCAGCCTTTTCGGTAGAATTTTGCCTTTCTAGCCATGCAATCAAGACAGCAAAGACAGGTTGGACCAACAATTTGCATTTCGTTGGAAATTCATTCCCACGGCGGATTTGCAATGGGCATGGTGCCGCCTGTCAGCAGAATGGCGAACCGGCCATTGCCCGAATGAGAGGACGGGCTAAGTTAGGGGTTGAGCGGCCGCATGGCCCTTGAGAGCGATTTTTTGCGCCGGTCGCGGCGAATATGAAACCGGATGCCCCGACAGGACATTCCCCTCATGGTCAAACGGCATCCTCAGTCTCAAGCAAAGGAAATCCCGCCATGTCCCTGAAAAAGAAGCTTGCCGGTGCCGTGCTGGCACTCGGCCTGACCGCCGGCGCCGCCAATGCGCAGGTCGTCGTCTCCTCGAAGATCGACACCGAGGGCGGCGTGCTCGGCAACATCATCCTATCGGTGCTGAACGCCAACGGCATTCCCACCACCGACCGCATCCAGCTCGGCGGCACGCCGGTGGTGCGCAAGGCGATCACCGCCGGCGAGATCGACATCTATCCCGAATACACCGGTAACGCTGCGTTCTTCTTCGAGAAGGCAGACGACCCGGTGTGGAAGGATGCCGCCAAAGCCTATGAAACCGCGAAAAAGCTCGACTACGACGCCAACAAGATCGTCTGGCTGTCGCCGTCGCCCGCCAACAACACCTGGGCGATCGCGCTGCGCAAGGATGTCGCCGAGACCAACAAGCTGGCAACGCTTTCCGACTTCGGCAAATATGTCGCCGGCGGCGGGGAGGTGATCCTCGCGGCTTCTTCGGAATTCGTGAATTCGGCGGCGGCTCTGCCAGCCTTCCAGACGACCTACGGCTTTACGCTGAAGCCGGAGCAGCTGATCACGCTGTCGGGTGGCGATACGGCGGCGACGATCGCGGCGGCCGCCAACCAGACCAACGGCGCCAATGCCGCGATGGTCTACGGCACCGACGGCGGCATCGCGCCGTCCGGCCTCGTGGTGCTGGAGGACGACAAGGGCGTGCAGCCGGTCTACCAGCCGGCGCCGATCATCCGCGAGGCGGTGCTGAAGGAAAACCCGAAGATCGAGGAACTGCTGAAGCCGGTGTTCGAAAAACTCGACCTCGTCACGCTGCAGGATCTCAACGGCCGCGTGCAGGTCGGCGGCGAACCGGCCAAGGCTGTGGCCGAGGACTTTTTGAAGAAGAACGGGTTCCTGAAGTAGGCGGCCGCGTTGATCCCGGTAAAAGACAAGGTGGGTGCTCTACGGCGCCCCCCTCTGTCCTGCCAGACATCTCGCCCACACGCGAAGGAATGGGACGCATCTCGTGAATGCGAGACGATCCAATGAATCTCCGCCTCGACAAGCTCGGCGTCGTCATCGCCCTGATCGTCGCTTACGGAGCATTGCTGGCGCCGTTCGCGACCTTCCGCGCCAACCGCATCGTGCCCGGCGAAGCACGGAGCATTCTTGAGGCACTGCCTGGCTGGGCGGGCATCCTGCTTTTCACGATCCTCGGCATCGCCGGCCTCGCAGCCTTGTTGAAGACACCGGCACTCATCCGTCTTGGCGCGGCGGTTGCCGCGCTGGTAACGCTGGCGGTGCTGATCGGCGTTGCGGCGCTTTTTTTGACGCCGGAAGGCAACACCTATGCCCGTGTGTCGCCGGCCTCCGGTTTCTGGCTGTTGCTCTTCGCCTTCGCGCTGCTCGCCGCCGATGCGCTGACCCGCCTGCAACTGACGCCGCTGGCGCGTATCGGCGCGCTGGCGATCGTGGCCGTCGCAATCTGGCTGTTGCTGTTCCTCGGCGGTTGGGACGGGCTGTCGATCCTCAAGGAATATGCCAACCGCGCCGACAGTTTCTGGGCAGAGGCCGGCAAGCATGTGACGCTGGCGCTGGGTTCGCTTGCAGCAGCCGTCATCGTCGGCATTCCACTCGGTATTCTCTGCCACCGCGTCGACAACTTGCGCGATGCGGTGCTCAATGTCCTGAACATCGTCCAGACCATCCCGTCGATCGCGCTGTTCGGCCTGCTCATTGCGCCGCTTGGCTGGATCGCCGTCAACGTGCCGGGAGCCGCGGCAGTCGGCATCCGGGGCATCGGCACCGCGCCTGCCTTCGTGGCGCTGTTTCTCTATTCGCTGCTGCCCGTCGTCGCCAACACGGTGGTCGGGCTGGCAGGCGTTCCCCGCGCCGCCAACGACGCAGCGCGCGGCATGGGTATGACCGATACCCAGCGCCTCTTCCAGGTCGAGTTTCCGCTGGCCTTCCCGGTGATCCTCACCGGCATCCGCATCGTGCTGGTGCAGAACATCGGCCTCGCCACGATCGCCGCGCTGATCGGGGGCGGTGGTTTCGGCGTCTTCGTCTTCCAGGGCATCGGCCAGACGGCGATGGACCTGGTGCTGCTTGGCGCCGTGCCGACGGTAGCGCTGGCCTTCGCGGCGGCCGTCGTGCTTGACGCCATTATCGAACTCACCCAGACCAACAAGGGCCGGGCCGCATGATCGAGATCGAAAACCTCACCAAGCGTTATGGCGAGACTGCGGTGGTCGACGATGTGTCGCTGGTGATCGAGCCGCGCACCGTTGCGGCAATCGTCGGCACCTCCGGCTCCGGCAAGACGACGCTGCTCCGGATGATCAACCGGCTGGTCGAGCCGACCTCCGGGACGATCAAGCTCGACGGCGTCGACAACCGCTCGCTGCCCGGCCACCAGCTTCGCCGCAGCATCGGCTATGCGATCCAAGGGCATGGCCTGTTTCCGCACCGCACCGTTGCCGAGAATATTGCCACCGTGCCGACGTTGCTCGGCTGGGACAAGGCGCGGATTTCCGCACGGGTCGACGAGCTTCTGACGCTGTTCCAGCTCGACCCTGGCGATTTCGGGCCACGCTATCCGCATGAATTGTCGGGTGGCCAGCAGCAGCGCGTCGGCGTGGCGCGGGCGCTTGCCGCGGAACCCAATGTGCTCCTGATGGACGAACCGTTCGGCGCGCTCGACCCGATCATCCGCGCCAAGGCGCAGGACGACCTGCTGGCGATCCAGAAACGTTTCGGCACCACCATCATCCTGGTCACGCACGACATGGAAGAGGCAATCCACCTCGGCCACAAGATAGCTGTCATGGATGCCGGCAGGCTGGTGCAATACGCGCCGCCGGCCGAAATCCTGGCGAAGCCGGCGACGGAATTCGTGGAAACGCTGATCGGCACCGGCGAGCGGCCGTTCAAGCTGCTGTCGCTTGGAGCAGTCGGCGACGCGGTCGAACCGGGCAAGGCGGAAGGCGAGGCGATCCCTGCGACCGCGACGCAGCGCGACGCGCTGGCGGAACTGTTGTGGTCGGGTCGTCCGGCGCTGCCGGTGAAAGGCGATGACGGCGCCAGCTTGGGCAAGGTGACGGTCAAAGGGCTGGTCAAGCGGGCAGAGAGGCCGGCATGAGCCTGTCGATCCCGACGCTGCTCCGGCTGGCGGCCCTCATCCTTCTGGTGGTCTTCATCGTCGAGCCGCAATGGTTCGAGCCGCTGTTCAAGCCGCTGACCGAGAACAACGCGCCGGCGATCTACAATCAGGGCAGCCTGCTGTCGCTGACCTTGCTGCACCTGCGCACCGTTGCCATCGCGACGATCGCGGCGATCGTCGTCGCGGTGGCGCTGGCGATCCTGGTCACGCGGCCATTCGGCGCCGAGTTTTTGCCGTTGTCGCGCAGCCTGGTGAACATCGGCCAGACCTTTCCGCCGGTCGCGGTGCTGGCGCTGGCCGTGCCGGCGGTCGGTTTTGGCGAGAAGCCGACGCTGATCGCGCTTTTTCTCTATGGGCTGCTGCCGATCTTCGAAAATTCGCTGACCGGGCTGACGACGCTGCCGCAGCCGGTGGTCGAGGCGGCGAAGGGCGTCGGCATGACCAGCTGGCAGCGGCTGACCCGGGTCGAGCTGCCGCTGGCGCTGCCGGTCATCCTCGCCGGCATCCGGCTTTCCGTGGTGATCAGCCTTGCCACCGCGACAATCGGCTCGACGGTTGCGGCCAAGACCTTGGGCGAAGTGATCATTGCCGGCCTGCTCTCCAACAATCTCGCCTTTGTGCTGCAGGGCGGCCTGATCGTCGCGGTTCTGGCGGTGCTGATCTACGACGCGTTCAGCGCGCTCGAACGCTTGGCGGCGCGGCGGACCGGGCGACTGGCCGGATAAAGGTGCGCAAGACGTGGAACAGGTTCACCCCGATTTGCGCCCATTTCCGCTTCAAAAAGCAGGCCGAAAAGTTTTTTGGAAAAAAATGATTTTTTGTGGAACCTTCTCCGGGGCTGCGCATTTATGCATCCGACGGCCGGCGATCCCCCCACCCACCCCCATGCCTGCCGTCTCAATTCAAAGCCGGCCGCAAGGTCGGCTTTTTCTTTGACCGGCCGACGGAACCGGCCTTCCGAAAGGGCGTTACGCAAGGGTTGCGGCATGCGATCCGATGCCGCGGATCAAGGAATGCATCGATGGCTCCACGTCCCGCCTGGAAAGGCTACCTCAAGCTTTCGCTTGTCACCTGTGCCGTCGAACTCTCCAATGCCGTCAGCGAAAGCGAAAAAATCTCCTTCCGCGTCATCAATCGGAAAACCGGCAACACCGTTCGCCGGCAATATGTGGACGCGGATAGCGGCAAGCCCATCGACGAGAAGAACGAGGTCAAGGGATACGAGACCGGCGGCGACAAGTTCGTGCTGATCGAAGAGGACGAAATCGAGGCGGTGCAGATCGAGTCCTCCCACACGCTCAACCTCGAGCGGTTCGTGGAAAAAGCCGACATAGACAAGATCTACCTGGACACGCCCTATTACCTGACGCCGGCCGACGAAGTCTCGGAGGAAGCGTTCGCGGTGATCCGGCAGGCGCTGGCGGACAAGAAGATGGCCGGGCTGGCGCGCATCGTCCTGTGGCGGCGCGAGCGTCCCGTCGTCATCGAGCCGTTCGAAAAGGGCATGCTGCTCACCACCTTGCGCTACGACAAGACAGTGCGTCAGCCGGACGACGTTTTCGGCGATATCGGCGAGCCGAAGCTCGACAAGAAGATGATCGACCTGGCGACCCGCCTCGTCGACAAGAAGGATGCGAAATTCGATCCGTCGAAATTCGAGGACAAGTACGAGGCGGCGCTGATGGAACTGGTGCGTTCCAAGAAGGCGGGCCGCAAGGCGCCGAAGCCAAAGAAAAGCCCCAGCGAGACCAAGCCGTCCAATGTGGTCAATCTTTTCGACGCGCTGAAGAAGAGCCTGGGTTCGGAGAAGGATGGAGGCGGCGAAGGAGCGTCGAGGGATGGGCGCAAACCTTCAAAGTCGAAGGCCAAGGCCCGAACCTCCCGAACCGCGAAGAAGAGCACCGCAAAACGCGAAACATCGAAGAAGCGGAAATCCGCCTGAGGGCGGCAGCAATGGCCGATCTCGAACAATACAACGCCAAACGGGACTTCAAAGTTACCAGCGAGCCGTCTGGAAAGGGCAAGGCGAAGCGGAAATCCGCCGGCGGCATCTTTGTCGTTCACAAGCATGATGCGACGCGCCTCCACTACGATCTCCGCCTCGAACATGGCGGCGTCCTTTGGAGTTGGGCGGTGACGCGCGGCCCGAGTCTCGACCCTTCGGAGAAGCGGCTTGCCGTGCATGTCGAGGACCATCCCTTCGATTACCGTTCGTTCGAAGGCAATATCCCGAAGGGGCAGTATGGCGGCGGCGCGGTCATCGTCTGGGACGACGGGACCTGGGAACCGGAAGGCGATCCGGCGGCCGGGATGAAGAAAGGCCATCTGCGGTTCGAGCTGAAAGGCAACAAGCTGAACGGCACCTGGCATCTGGTCCGCCTGAAGCGGCGACCCAAGGAAAAGCGCGACAACTGGCTGCTGATCAAGTCCGATGACGAGTTTGCCCGCCGCAAGGGCGATATTCTCGAGGAAGCGCCGGAATCGGTGAAGTCCGGCCTGACGATCGAGGATGTCGCCGAAGGGCGGACGATGCAGCGACGCGCCAAGCCGGCTGCCAAATCGAAATCAAAGCCGGCCAAAGGGGCGGCAAAGAAGCGGTCGAAGGCGGCGACAATGCCGGATTTCATCCCGCCATGTCTGGCGCGGTTGCAGGACAGGCCGCCTGCCGGTGACGAATGGCTGCACGAGGTGAAGTTCGACGGTTACCGCATGCAGGCGCATGTCGCGGGCGGCGAGGTAAAGCTCTTTACACGCACCGGGCTCGACTGGACGCACAAGTTCGGCAAGGCGATCCCGGACTTGCTTGCCGGGCTCGATCTCGACGCTGCCATAATCGATGGCGAGGTCGTTGTGCTTGGAGACAACGGCGTCTCGGCGTTTTCCGAGTTGCAACTGGCACTGTCTGAGAAGCGCCCCGAGCGCATGATCTTCTATGTCTTCGATCTGCTTCATCTCGACGGCGCCGACCTTACCCCGGCGCCGCTGGCCGAACGCAAGGAGCGGCTTCGCGATCTCCTGAAAGACCGCGACGAAGAAGGCGCGGTCCGTTTCAGCGAGCATTTTTCCGAACCGGGCAAAGTCATGCTGGCCCATGCCTGCCGCATGGGGCTGGAGGGCATCGTCTCCAAGCGTGCCGACGCACCCTACAGCAGCGGCCGTGGTCATGACTGGATCAAGTCCAAATGCACGCTGCGGCAGGAGTTCGTGATCGCAGGCTACGTACCTTCGCAAGCAGCGGGCAGGGGGCTTCGTTCGCTCGTCATTGGCTACCATGAAGACGGCGCGCTGAAATCGACGGGGCGTGTCGGCACCGGTTTTGCCGGCAACGCGACCAATGATCTCAAGAAGAAGCTCGATGCCATCCGCACGAAAACCTCGGCTTTCGATGGTGCCGTGGCCAGGGAAAAGGGCGTGGTGTGGGTCAAGCCGGAACTTGTCGCCGAAATCGAGTTCCGTTCCTGGACAAGGGGCGGTAGCATCCGTCACGCTTCATTCCAGGGCTTGCGCGAAGACAAGCCGGCAGAGGAGGTCGTCGTGGAAAAGCCGGAGCCGGCGAAGAAATCGAAGGCGGGGCAGGGAAAGCCGGACGGGAGCGGCAAGGCTTCGGCGGCTGCGCGGCCCGAAACCTCGGTCGAGCTGTCCAGCCCCGACAAGAAGCTGTGGCCCGATGAGGGGATAACCAAGCAGGATCTGCTCGACCATTATGCCGCGGTATGGCCGCGCATGAAGCAGTATGTCGTCGATAGGCCGCTGGCGCTGGTGCGCGCGCCGGACGGCGTCAAGGGTCAGCGCTTCTTCCAGAAGCACGCCATGCCCGGCATGCACAAATCAATCCTCAAGTCTCACGATCCGGAGGACAATGAGGAGATATTGTTCGTCCGCGATTTCGACGGGATCGCCGCGCTCGTACAGCTCGGCGTCGTCGAAATCCACATCTGGGGCTCGACGGTCGACAAGATCGCTACACCGGACCAGATCGTCTTCGATCTCGACCCTGACGAAGGCCTGGGGGTCGGGGATGTGCGCGCCGCCACGCTCGATGTAAAGCAGCGGCTCGACGATCTCGAACTGCCGAATTTTTTGAAGACGTCCGGCGGCAAGGGTTTCCACGTCGTGGTGCCGCTGAAGCCGAAGGCCGACTGGGCGACGGTAAAAACGTTCGCGCATGATTTCGCGCGCGCCATGGAACAGACCAATCCGGAACGCTATACGGCGACGCTGTCGAAGAAAGCGCGCCAGGGCCGTATCTTCATCGACTACCTCCGCAACGGCCGCGGCTCGACTACGGTGGTTGCCTACTCAAGCCGAGCCAAGGCAGGCGCTACCGTTTCGATGCCGGTGCCATGGGAGGCGCTGGACAAGCTGTCGCCTGGAGAATTCAAGCTCGGCGACAAGGTCTTCGCGAAGGAGCTGGCGAAGGACGATCCATGGAAGGATTACGAGAAGAGCCGCAAGCTTCTGGCCTTGAACGGCCGCTGACCTGTCGGATATCGATGAAATGAAAAAAGCCGGGCACCGCCCGGCTTTTTGATCTGCTTCTCCGCTCAGGCGGCTTCGACCGGAATGGAAATGCGGCTGAGACGGCGCACCTCCTCGTCGTTGAGCAGACCGCCGGCGCGCAGCAGGCCGGCGAAGCGGCCATTGCTGACGGCCAGTTCGTTAAAGGCGCCCGACTCGATGATGTGGCCGTTATCCATGAAGATGACCCGGTCCGCGTCGCGCACCGTGGTCAGGCGGTGAGCGATGATGAAGGTGGTGCGGCCCTGGCGAAGCCGGTCGATGGCTTCCTTGACGCGCGCCTCGGTCTCGACGTCCAGCGCGCTGGTCGCTTCGTCGAGTACCAGGATCGGCGCGTCTTTAAGGACGGCACGGGCGATGGCGATACGCTGGCGCTCGCCGCCGGACAACTGGCCGCCGCGCTCGCCGACTATGGTGTCGTAACCCTCGCTCTTCGAGAGGATGAAGTCCTGCGCGGCAGCAGCCTCGGCGGCGGCGTGAACTTCATGATAGCTCGCGCTCTCGCAGCCGACGCGGATGTTGTCCTCGATGCTGCGGTTGAACAGGCCGGCATCCTGAAAAACGCTGGCAATCGACTGGCGCAACGATTTGCGGCTCACCTTACGGGTGTCGATGCCGTCGATGAGAATGCGTCCTTCATCGGGATCGTAGACACGCTGCAGCAGATTGATCAGCGTCGTCTTGCCCGCGCCGGTCGGGCCGACGATGGCGATCGTCTCGCCGGCCTGTACCTCGAACGAGACGTCGTGGACGCCCTGGCCGCAGTTCGGGAATGTAAATTCGACATTCTCGAAGCGGATATGGCCGGTGACCTTCGGCAATTCGCGCTGGCCTTCAGGCTCGCTGCGCATGGCGGAAGCATCCTGCAGTTCATAGAAATCGACGAGCTTGGCGCGCGCCTCGAACACCTGATTGACGAAGGTAGCGATCTGGTCGAGCCGGCTGATCAGCAGCGTGGCGAATCCGGTGAACATGACGATGTCGCCGATGCGCAGCTGGCCGTAGGTCACCAGAAGCGCGCCGATGAACAGGACGATCATCATCGAGATGGTGGAGGCAAGGCGTCGCAGCGTATCGGCAAGCGCCCACCAGTCGAGGACCGGATTCTGCGCCTTGATCAACTGGCTGGTGTAATCCTTGAGCGCGGCAGTCTCGTGAGCTATGCGGTTATAGCTCTGCAGAACCGAGACGTTGCCGATGGTGTCGCTCACATGGGCGAACACGCGATGATGGTGCTGCTCGACGGAAGCCTGGCCGTCCTTGGTCTTGCGCATCACCACGCGGTTGATGGCAACGTAAGCCACGCCGAGGCACAGCAGTACCGCCGACATGCGCAAGTCGACGACCAGGGCGGTCGGTATCATCAGCATGAGTGTGACCGCGGTGGTCAGATGCTGGCGCATGAAATCGAGCCAGAGGGAGAACAAGGCGTCGACGGCCCTGATCAGCGTGTGCAGGGTGCGCGAGGTGCCATGTTCGTGGTGCCATGAGAGCGGCATGGAAATGGTGCGCTCGAATGACTGCGTCAGCACGTCAACGCGTAAGGCATGAGCGAGCCGATCGGCGCCACGCGTCACGAGCACGAAGGCAACAATGTTGAATGCCCCCAGGCCAGCCCAGAGGGTCAGCGTCGGCAGGACATCACGCTTCTCAGCGATCGCATCGATGATCCGGCCAAACAGTATGGGCTCGGCGATGACTACCATCGCGAGCACAATATTGGCCGCGCAAATGAACAAAACGCGCCTCGGTGCTGCCGAGAGATGACCGAGCGCTCTCAAGTAGATTTGAAACAAAGACACTATGCTACCCCGCGGGGACTAATTTGTGCAGTGCGATGGCGTGACAGGTACCGTTTGACGAACGACATTACAATGCTTCGGGGTGACGCAGGTTCCTTCGTTTTGGACAACAATATGCAGGATTGGTAATTTGATGTGATCGCGTAACGAACTGACAAATAAGGAAAAATGGCTACACTGGGGCGAAAGAAAGGCCCTTCGACCGCAGGCTAGTTCGATTCCGGACTGCTGATCAGGCCGGAATCGTCACAAGCACATCGCGTTCTCCGCTATCGGAAAGCTCTATAGTGGAACCTTTAATCTTGCGGCCGTTGACTTCCAGCGCCGTTGTTCTGGTGCCGGATGCTCTTTTGACCTGAATCTTGTAGATCGCACCGGCCAGATTTACTGTCGCAGCAAAGCCGTCCCAATGGGAAGGCAGCCTTGGCTCGATGCGGAGGCGGTCGCCTTCCTTGCGGATTCCAAGGATTCCTTCGATCGCCGCGCGGTACAGCCAGCCGGCCGACCCCGTGTACCATGTCCAGCCGCCGCGCCCGCCCTTGTTGCCTTCCGAGTAGATGTCGGCGGCGACCACATAGGGCTCGACCCGGTAAAGTTCGGCCGCGTCCGCGTCGAGCGCGTGGTTGACCGGGTTCAGCATCTGGAAGCAGCGCCAGGCGTCGTCGACACGGCCCATGTCGGCGAGCGCGATGACGAACCAGGTGGCGGCATGCGTGTACTGCCCGCCGTTCTCGCGAACTCCGGCAGGATAACTCTTGATGTAGCCGGGCTCCTTCTCCGTCTTGGCGAAGGGCGGTGTGAACAGCCTGACGATCTTCAACTCGTCGTCGACGAGCCGTTTCATGGCCGAATCCATCGCGGTCTCCGAGCGGGCGGGATCGCCGTGACCCGAAAGCACGCTCCACGACTGCGCGATGGAATCGATCTGGCATTCGTCCGAATTGCGCGAGCCAAGCGGCGAGCCGTCGTCATAGGTGCCGCGACGGTACCATTCGCCATCCCAGCCGGCACTTTCCAGCGCTTTCTTCAGTGTTTTCGCGTGCTTCAGCCAGGCCTGCGCGCGCTTGCCGTCTTTCTGGTCTTCCGCGATCGGAGCGAAATCCTCCAGCGTTTTCAATAGGAACCAGCCGAGCCATACGCTTTCGCCGCGGCCTTCCGCGCCGACACGGTTCATGCCGTCGTTCCAGTCGCCGCCAAGGATCAGCGGCAGCCCGTCCGCACCGGTCCGCTCGACGGCAAGGTCGAGAGCCCGGGCGCAATGCTCGTAGAGCGGCACCTTCTGCTTGGAGACTTCCGGCGTGAAGAATGCGTCGTGCTCGCCGGGAGCCAGTTTTGGACCCTCGATGAACGGCACGCTCTCCTTGAGGATCGAGGCATTGCCGGTAACGCGGATATAATGCGCTACCGCGTAGCCGAGCCAGACCACGTCGTCGGATATAAGGGTGCGGACACCCGCGTCGGTACGTGGCAGCCACCAATGCTGGACGTCGCCCTCCCTGAACTGCCGGCGGGCGGCGTTGAGGATCTGTGCGTGGGCCAGTTCGGGATCGTGGAGCAGTAGCGCCAGCGTGTCCTGCAACTGGTCGCGGAAGCCGAACGCGCCACTCGCCTGGTAAAAGGCAGAGCGGGCGCGAATGCGGCAAGCGAGGCTCTGATAGGGCAGCCAGTGGTTGACCATCGCGTCGAACGCCTTGTCGGGGGTCTCCACCTGCAGCGTGTCGAGAAAGCCGCGCCAGGTCCTGGTTGTTTCGTCAAGGCGCTTGTCGAAGTTCTGCGAGCGATGGCGGGTGACCAGCGCGCTCGCCTCTTCCGGGGAACTGGCATCGCCAAGCAGCCACAACAGCTTCACTTCGCCATTCGGCGGGATTTCGACGTCGCGCGCCATCGCGGCGCACGGATCGGCACCGGCCTCGATGCGGTTCGACAGTGCCGCGCCCGCCGCGACCGTTTCCGGCAGTTCGACCGAACCGCGCGCGCCGATGAATTCGTGGCGGTCGGCGGTGACACTGTCAGCCGCCTCGTCGCTGGCAAGGAAAGCCACCCGGTCGCCAAAGTCGAGGCTGTAGGTGTTGCGGGCAAGCACGGCGCCTGTCGCCGCATCCTGCGTGGGAATGATGTAAGGCGCCGAGCGCGACCGGCTCGAGCCCAGCACCCACTCGGCATAGGCATAGACCCGCAGGCGAAGCGGCACCGAGCCGGAGTTGCGAAGCGTCAGCTGCGAGATCTTGACCGGATCGGTCGGATCGACGATTTGCGTCACCTCCATGGACAGCGGACCGCGCCTGGCGCTGAAGCTGGAAAACCCCTGGCCATGGCGTGCTTCGTAGACGATCGACGTATCGCGTGCGATGGCCGCGAATGGCGAGAACGTCTTTCCGCTCGCATGGTCATGGACATAGATGGCTTCGCCGGGCCGGTTGCTGACCGGGTCGTTCGACCACGGCGTCAACTGGAAATCGCGGCTGTTGCGGCTCCAGGTGAAGGAAGCGCCTTCCGCGGATGTGTGGAAACCGAACGAGGCGTTCGAAATCACGTTCACCCAGGGTTGCGGCGTCGAGCGTTCATCGCCAAGCCGCACGACGTAATCGCGGCCGCCTCGGTCGAAGCCGCCGAAGCCGTTCCAGAAGGAAAGCTCTTCGGAGGGCGCCTGCTCCTTGCCGACGGCGCGCAGCTTTGGCGGCGCGGCGGGGCGGGGACGAGCTTCTTCGGCGGGTTCCGAGGCCAGCGCGGCCAACGCCGCGTCGCGGGTGGCCAGCGCGGTCGCCTCGGCGCGCTCCAGTTGATCGAAGATGGTGCCGTTGCGCGTATGGAAGGCGATGCGCGCCGCCGCCAGCAGCGTCCGGTAGGAGCTTTCGTCCATCAGGTCGCGGCGAACCGTGAAGATATGCTGGCGTGGTCCCAGTTCACGACCGCGCAGGCGGCTGTTTTCGCAATGCCACTCGATCGCCTGCTGCAGGTCCTGCACATAGGACGAGCCTTGCTCGTTGACGATCACCAGGTCGGCAACGAGGCCGCGAGCGCGCATGTACTCCTGGAAACGCAGGCTTTGCGCAACGATCTCGAGATCGGCCTGATCGCCGATCCTCAGGACGAAGATCGGATAATCGCCGGAAATCGCCATCGGCCACAGCGCCGACTGGCGGCCGAGGCCGGACGCTATCGACTGCGCGGCGATCCTGACCGACGGGTCGGGATAGATGAGATAGCGGGCGAGTTTCTGGACATTGGCTGCCTGGGTGAGCGTCAACCCGATATGCCGGGTCTGTACCTGCGAACCGGTCCAGGAAAGCATCGCTTGGCGCGAAAAACTCTCCGTGTGGTCGAGGCGGGCGATCGTTGCTTCGACTTCATCGCGGTTGGGTCCGACGACGCTCCAGAAGGTCAGCGACACTTTCTTGCGCGCCGGCACCCTGACCCTGCGGCGGATTGCGGCGACCGGGTCGAGCACGAAGCCGTGCGCTCCGGAAAGCTTGGCGCCCGGATCGAAAGCGGCGGCATTGGCAATCGAACGGCCGCGGCCGATGAAGGCGCGCCGGTCCGTTTCGGCCTCGATGTCGCGTCCGAAGCCCGAGCCGCCGCTGACGAAGTGGCCGAACGCGATGTCCGGGTCGTTCTTGTCGCGCTTGCGCCGGCTGGCAAAAATCGTGCTTTTATCGGCCGAAATTTCCGTTTCGACGAACATTTTCGAAAATGCCGGGTGTGCGCTGTCGGTAATTTCCGGCGCAAGCGCCAACTCGGCAAACGAGGTGACGTCGATCTGGCGATCCGTATTGCCCTCATTGGAGATGACGATGCGGCGCCCTTCGCCATTGCCTTCTGAAATGACGATGCATTCGACCTCCGAACGCAGGGTGCCGACAGATTTTATGAAGGTCGCCTTGTCGTCCGAGAAAAGCGTCTCGAGCGCTTCCTCGGGCGCCTGCTTCGGTTCGGCCGTCGCCGACCACCATTCGCCGGTCTCGGCATCGGTAATGAAGAGGTAGGTGCCGAGACGGTCCTCGGTCGGGTCTGGCTGCCAACGGGTGACCGCGAGGTCATCCCATTTGCTGTAACCGGAGCCGGTTGCCGTCACCATCACCGAATAGTGGCCGTTCGACATCAGATTGGTCGCGCGCAGCGAATGCAACGGGTTGAGTACGATGCGCGTATCGGGGCTGACTTCGACCACCTCCGCCTTGGCCCGTTCGGCAGCCTCCGGCTTGTTCACCGCGATGGGGATGTCGCGCGGTGCTTTCTCCTGCAGCAGCAGTTCGGCGGCCTCGATGACCGGATCGCTGTGGAAGCGGTCACGCATGCGGCCCTCGAAGATGGCGTTGGCGATTGCAACGATCGACATTCCCGAATGGTGGGCCATGTAGTTGTAGACGACGGCGCGGCGGTCACCCTCGGGCACCCGTTGCGGTGTGAAATCCACGGCATCGTAATAGCCGTAGCGGCCCATCGCGCCGATCAGCCGGAGCCGGCGAAGGTTTTCGGCTGCCTCATGCGGCATGAACTGCGCCGCGAGCACGCTCGCGTATGGCGCGATCACCGTATTCTGCGCCAGGCCGCGTTTGAGGCCGAGCCCGGGAACACCGAAATTGGTGTATTGATAGGTCATTTCGCGGTCGCGGCCATTGTAGGCGGCTTCTGAAATGCCCCACGGGATCTGCTTCGAGCGGGCATACTGGATCTGCCGCTTGATGATCAGGTGATTGGTCTGGTTGAGGAGGCCGCCCTGCGGTTCCTTCATCACCAGCGGCGGCATCAGGTATTCGAACATCGAACCCGACCACGACATCAGCGCGCCGCGGAAACCGATCTCGACGATCGGGCGGCCAAGCCGGAACCAGTGTTCGGTTTGGATGTCACCCTTGGCGATGGCGAACAGGCTGGTCAGCCGCGCCTCGGAGGCCAGAAGATCATAGCAGCTTTCGTCGAGTTGCTGCTCGCTGACCCGATAGCCGATGGACAGAAGCTTGCGGTCCTCGCGCAGCAGGAACGAGAAGTTCATTTCGAAGGCATATTTGCGGGCGCGGTCGCGCAACTGCTCCAGCCGTTTGCGCAGGGCAGCGAGATTGCCCTGGTCGCTGTGCGCATCATGGACATGCGCCTCGCAGGTTGCTTCAAGCTTGGCAGCCCAGCCGGCCAGTTCCTCGCTCTTCGCGGAGCCGGTCTCGTTCTGGATGGTGTCGGCGAGCTTGCGCAGTTCGGCGGCGATCACGGCAAGGTTGATGGTGCGGATCGAAGCCATTTCCGGCTCGTTCTTGATGGTTTCGACGGCACGGCGCATGCCGCCCAGACGATCGCGCAGGCGCTTGCGAAGCGGCCGCAATTGGCGACGGTCGTCGGGCAGGGCTTCCAGGCTCTCTTCGAGGATGGTGACGGTGTCGAGCAGTCCATCGAAATCGCCCTGCAGATGTACGGCGGGCGCCTCCGCCCATTCCTGGCATGCCGCAGAGAGTGCGATCAGGTGACCGGCGAGATTGCCGCTGTCGACGCTCGAGATGTAGAGGGGGAACAAGGGCTTGAGCGTGCGCGTGTCATACCAGTTGTAGAGATGGCCGCGATGGCGCTCCATGCCCTCGATGGTGGAAAGGGTCGCCTCGATCCGGTCGACGGCATTTGCCAGGCTTATCCAGCCAAAATCCCGCGCCGAGACCACCGAGAGGAAATAAACACCGATGTTGGTCGGCGAGGTGCGACCGGCGACAACCGGCGCCGGGTTTTCCTGGAAGTTGTCCGGCGGCAGGTGGTTGTGTTCGGCTGTGACGAAGGTTTCGAAATAAAGCCAGGTGCGACGGGCGATGGCGCGCAGCCGCAGGCGATCCTGGTCGCCGATCTCGAGCCGGTCCTCGGTTTCGGCGGAGCGACTGATCAGCCATGCAAACGCCGGCGAAAGAATCCAGAACAGCGAGAAGATCAAAGCGAGATACAGGCCGGAGGATTCGAACAGCAGCGGCAGCAAAGGTCCAGCAAGGCCGATCACCACGGCGCCATACATCATGCGATAATACGCCTTGATGTCGTTGCCGCGCGTTTGTCCGGCCTGGGAGGCCGTGCGCCATTCGAGCAGGTAACGCCGGCTGATGAATAGCCGATAGAGGGTGCGGACTATGGCGTCGCCCATCATCCACGCCGTGTCGGCGATCAACACGATCTTGAGTGCCACCTGCGCGGTGCCGAAGGCAAAGTCGCGGGCAAGCGCGTTGATGTGGCCGCGCAGCGTGGTGTCGCGGCTGTCCGGCAGGAGAGAGTCGACGACGTCAAACGTCAGCGCCACGAAGATGCTGAGGATCAGCAGCGCCTGCCACTGGACCGCCGCGCTGAAGGGCAGCAGCGTCCAGCCGGCGATCGATGCCAGAACCCAGGCGATCGGGGTGAGCGAGCGGCGAAGATTGTCTATCATCTTCCAGCGCGAGAGGGCCGGAACGCCTGAGGAGGGGCTGAAGATAAAAGGCAGCAACTGCCAGTCGCCGCGCGCCCAGCGATGGTGACGGGAGGCGTCCACGGCATAGCGGGTCGGATAATCCTCCACCACTTCGATATCGGTGACCAGGGCGGCACGGGCAAGGGCCCCCTCCAGGAGATCGTGGCTCAGCACCGTGTTTTCGCCGATGCGGTCTTCGAGCGAAGCCTCCATCGCATCGATGTGGTAAAGGCCCTTGCCGGTGAAGGTGCCGTCGCCGAATACGTCCTGGTAGACGTCCGAGACCGCGAACACATAAGGATCGAGGCCGCGATTGGCAGAGAATACCCGCTGGAAGAATGAAGCATCGTCACCGGTCGTCAGCGAGGCGGTGACGCGCGGCTGCAGGATGCTGTAGCCGGCAATGACGCGACGCGTCTGAGGATCGAAGACCGGGCGGTTGAGCGGGTGGCCGAGCTTGCCGACCAGGCGGGTGATTGCGTCACGGGTCGTGCGTGTGTCCGCATCGAGCGTCATCACATAGACAACGCCTTCAGGCAGCGGGTCGGTGTTTGGCAGGAAGGTCGTGTCCGGGTCGCCGCGCAACAGGTGGTTCAGTTCGTGCAGTTTGCCGCGCTTGCGCTCCCAGCCCATCCAGCAGCCTTGCGCCTCGTTGTAGAGCCGGCGGCGATGCAGCACGTGGAACCTGGGCGAACCCTGGAGCGGGTAGCGCTGGTTCAGTTTTGCGATCTCCTCGCGCGCGAAATCGAGTAGCTGAAGATCCGACGGCTTCTGCTCGAGATCACTGTCCGGCCAATCCGACAGCAGCGCGAAGCGCAAATCACCTTTGCTGTTGGCCAGATAGTGAACCTCCAGATTGCGGATGTTCTCCTCGATATCGTCTCGGGAACCGATGAGAGCCGGCACGACGACCAACGTGCGCTCTTCTTCCGGAATGCCGTCCTTGTATTCATAGCCGACGAGCCGCGTTGGCTTCAGAAAAAGCAGTACGGCGGTGTTGAAGAGCCCGAGCGTCGCCTCCGCCGCCGGCAGGGCGAACAGAACCAGCATCAGCGCCACCGCGGCACCGGACAGCCCGAGCGCTGCCAGCGCCGCGCCGGTCACCCACAGGAACAGCGCGGTCAGCAGCGCAACAGGGATGGCGATGCCTGCCCAGCCGCTTTTCTGGAACGAGCGGTTGATTTTTCGGCCAAAGCTCGGCCGATAGCCGATGGCCTGCTCGAGTTCTTCGCGCCGGTCGCCGACGAGCCAGAAGCCGATGTCGTCGGGGCCGGCCAGCTTGACGGGGACTGCGGCGGAATCGGCCTGGCCGGACGAAGCCTCTGCCTCGGCAGCGTCGGCTGCCGCGCTTGCAAGCTGCAAGGCGCGGTCGGCAACATAATATTCGCTGAGCTTGGAACGCTTGGCCAGATCTTCGATCGCCTGGCGGTATTGGTCGCGCGACGGGAAATCCAGCGCGGCAAAGTCGGTTCGTTCGCGCAGCAGTGCATCGACCCGGCTGATCGCCTCGAACCAGTCGGTCCACTCGATGTCGTTGATCTTGCGGAGTCCGCGGATGATGTTGCCGGTGGTGACATTGCCGCTGGAAAGCGTGCGATGCTCTCCGATGATGATTTCCTCGGCGTCGGACCCTGACTTTTCCAACTCGCTTTCCAGCCAGACCAGCGCCTTGCCCGCGTTCTGGGAGCCGTCGCGAAGCCTGTAGAGGAGCTGTGTTGCAAAAGTTGTGTCGCGCGCGTGCTCCGCATAGCCGGCAAGGATGTTGCGCCGCTCGTCACCGTCTCCCGCTGCAAGCACCGCATCGGCAACCGTGTTGGCAGTCAGCCTCAGTTCGCGCGCCCGGTTCACCCGCAAGGCGAGCCGGCGCAAGTTCTCGATCAGCACGAAACGCAGGAGCGAGGGCAGAGCCCAGAGTTCGCCGATGCGCAGCGGATCGACCGACTGATAACCCTCGACGATCGACTGGAACATGTCGGGGGTGACCGTGCTGTCGACGTGGGCGACATAGATCCACGCGAGCGCCAGAGCTCGTGGTATCTGGCGTCCTCCGATGTCTATGGTCGGCAACTCGCGATAGAAACGGCGCGGCAGGTCGCGGCGGATCTGATAGATGGTCTCTTCCACCAGATAGTGATTGTCGAGCAGCCACTGTGCCGCGGGGGTGATGGTTTCCCCGCGGGCCTGGGCGTCATTGGTCAGGCGATAAACTTCGAGTATTTTCGCGGCGTTCTCGCGATTGCGTTCCTGGAAGTCGAAGGTCTCGAGCCCATAGAAGAATTCCAGCTCGCCCCTGGCCAGACTCTCGCCGAGTTTCCTCAGTTTGTCTTCATGAAGAAAAGTCGAGCGGATTGGTAGTTCGGCATCTGCTGGAAGCGGGTGAATTCCTTTTTCCAAATGGGTGGGCTCAGTCCGGATATTCATTCATTCCAATCCATACAACATGAATCGAGCCGCGCCGTTGCCGGTGCAGCCCACGCCTAAAGCATTTCAGGGCGTCTTGGTTGCATTCTATATCCTGCCGCAAAGGCAATTTCTATTTCGCAACGCAACAAAAAGATTATTGCGATGCGATGGAACCAGAGGCAGATAGCCGAGTTATTGGAGCATTCTGCGGCAAACGTGCCCTGCCGTGACCTCAATTAATATTTCAGGAAGAACCATGCACCGGAAAATTCGGAAAGCCGTCATCCCTGCCGCCGGTTTTGGAACCCGCATGCTGCCGGCGACCAAAAGCATCCCGAAAGAACTCCTCACCATCGTCGACCGGCCGATCCTCGACTACATCGTCGCGGAAGCATTTGCGTCGGGTATCGAACATGTCGTGATCGTCACCGGACGTATGAAATCCGCGATCGAGGATCATTTCGACCACGCTTTCGAGCTTGATGTCTCACTGCGCAAGGGCGGCAAGCATGCCGTCGCGGACAGGCTGGCCAAAGACACGCCAGGCGTCGGCGCGGTTTCGTTCGTCCGCCAGCAGGAGGCGCGCGGCCTCGGCCACGCAATCTGGTCGGCACGCCATATTGTCGGCGACGAACCGTTTGCCGTGCTCCTGCCCGACATGCTGATGGTCGCCGGCGAGCCGTGCCTCAAGTCGATGACCGGCATCTACGACCGCAACGGCGGCAACGTGATCGCCGTCGAGAAGTGCCGACCGGAAGACGCGCACAAGTTCGGCATCGTATCGCTGAAGCCCACCGGCAACGGACCGCTGGTCAACGGCTTGGTCGAAAAGCCGGCGCCGGGCACCGCGCCGACGAATTTCTTCATCTCGGGCCGTTATATCCTGCAGCCGGAAATCTTTGCCCTGCTCGAAAACCAGGAGCCTGGGGCGGGCGGCGAAATCCAGCTCACCGACGCGCTGGTGTCGCTGATGGGAATGCAGGAGATTCGTCCGTTCGAATTTGCCGGTCAGACATTCGATTGCGGTTCGCCAGCCGGCTTCGTCGGCGCCAATTTGCACATGGCCATGCAGCGTGCCGACATTGCCGAGGCGATCGGCCATCAGATCGACGCGCTCTCCATGCTGGCCCGGCCCGGAATGGGTTCGAAGGCTGCCTGACAGGCGCGGTCCGGACATGCATAGAAGCGCCGCCTCGTGCGGCGCTTTTTCGTTTTGGCAGGAACCTTTGCCGTTGCAGCATTTTCCGGTTGCGCCGATTTGAGCCTTCCGCATGCTGCCCGGGTAGCGATTCCGCGCTGTTCGCGCGGATGGGAGCATTCGTGGAATGACGGAAAAGATATCGCTCAAGACGGCGCGCCGTATCGTGCTCAAGGCGCAAGGCTTCAGCGAGCCGAAGCCAGGCGGCAACGTCGACCGCCGCCACCTGAAGAAGGTGCTGGCTCGGCTCGGGCTTTTCCAGATCGATTCCGTCAGCGTCATCGTGCGCGCACACTACATGCCGCTGTTCTCCCGCCTTGGGCCTTACCCGCAGTCGCTGCTCGACGGAGCGTCGGTCGGCCGCAAACGGCTTTTGTTCGAATACTGGGCGCACGAGGCTTCGCTGCTGCCCGTCGAAAGCTATCCATTGATGCGCTGGCGGATGGAGCGGGCTGAAAGAGGCAAGGGCACCTATGGTGCGCTCGCGCGATTCGGCCGCGAACGTGCCGATTTCATCGAAGCGGTGTTTTCCGAGGTCGAAAAACGTGGACCCATTGCCGCGTCGGATTTCGACGGCGAGCGTGGTTCCGGCGGCTGGTGGGGCTGGAGCGATACCAAGCACGCGCTCGAATTCTTGTTCTGGGCAGGGCGCATCACCACCGCCGAGCGCCGGCCGAGCTTCGAAAGGCTCTACGATCTGCCGGAGCGGGTGCTGCCGAAGGCGGTTCTGGCCATGCCGACGCCGGAACCGAAGGATGCGCACCGAGAATTGCTGCGCATTGCCTCGCGGGCGCTCGGTGTGGCGACCGCGAGCGACCTGCGCGACTATTTCCGCATGTCGCCGGGCGACGCCGACCCGCGCATTGCCGAACTGGTCGAAGCCGGCGACCTGTTGCCGGTAAAGGTCGAAGGCTGGACGAACAAGGCGTATCTCGATCCAAACGCACGGCGGCCGCGAAAGGTCGATGCGCGCGCGCTTCTCGCGCCGTTCGACCCGCTGGTGTGGGAGCGTTCGCGCGCCGAACGGTTGTTCGATTTCCACTACCGCATCGAGATCTACACGCCGGCCGAGAAGCGGGTGTTCGGGTATTATGTTCTGCCGTTCCTCCTCGGCGAAAGGCTGGTCGGTCGGGTGTCGCTCAAGGCGGACCGGGCAGCAGGCAAGCTTCTGGTTCACGCGACTTATGCGGAAAAGCATGCGCCCGACCATACGGCCGAGGCGCTGCTGGGCGAACTCAGGAGCATGGCCGCCTGGCTGGAGCTCGACGGCATCGAAATAACGAATTCAGGCAATCTGGCGCCGGCGCTGCTGGATGTGGCGGGCAGCGCAAGCATCGCCGCCTGAATTTCAGGGCAGCCAGTCGGCAAGCCGTGCCTTGCGCACGTCGCGCAGCAACCGGATGAACCCTTCGGCCTGGAACTCGGCGGTCAGCCGGCCTTTTTCGGCGGTTGCTATGCTGGCGTCTCCGACCACGCCGTGCGGATTGAGGTCGGTGGCGATCCAGGCGAATGCGTGGATGCCGGTCTGCCGCAAAAGGTCGAATTCCTGCTCGGCGCGGGCGACATTGGAGACAAAGTTCTCCGCCTTTCCCATGTCGACCAGATCCGGGCGGAAATGCAGCATCAGCGATGTCTCGACGTTGCCGCCGTGGATCCCCTGACGATCCTCCAGTTCGGTGTACATGCCTTCTGGACGGCCGAAGCGCTGCCAGCTCGTCTTTACCGACATCATGCCGAACCGCACGCGCAATTCGCGCGAGACGATGCCCATGATCTCCTCGTTGCCGCCATGCGAATTGACGAAGACGATTTTCCTGACGCCGGCTCGCGCCACCGAGGCACCGAGTTCGGTCCAGGCGTCGATCAGCGTTGCCGCCGGCAAGGTCAGCGTGCCGGGCGCGTGAAGGTGCTCGTTCGACTTGCCTACCGCCTGGACCGGCAGGAACCGCACGTCGAGTTCGTCGGGCAGATGCTGGATCACCATGTCCAGCATGCCTTGCATGATGGTGGTGTCCGTCGACACCGGCAGATGCGGACCGTGTTGTTCGATCGCGGCGACGGGGATGACGGCGATCGTCGCCTCGGGATCGATCGATTGATATTCGGTGGTCCGGTAGTCGCCCCACCACACGCGTCTGTTATCGCTGGACAATATACGGGCCTCGTTCGCGTCTGCCCGGCCAGATGCCGGGGGCAGTTTTCTTCCTTTCCGCAGAAGGCGGTGCGGTTTAGATGGCGCGCGGGCGGAAAAAAGTAAACTGTCCCTGGAGCTACCCTGCGGCGATCACTTCGATCTCGACCTTGAATTCCGGTCGGGCGAAGCCGGAAACGATCATTAGCGTCGACGCCGGCGCGGGGTCGGAAAACAGCCGATCACGCACATCCATATAGGCGCGCAGATAGGCGCGGTCGGTGACATAGGCGTTGATGCGCACGATGTTCTTCAAATCCATGCCGGCTTCACCGAGGATCGCGCCGATGTTGGAAAAGCAGAGTTCGGCCTGCGCGCCCGCATCGTCCGGGACGCTGTCGTCCGGTCCGATTCCCAGTTGTCCGGAACAGAAGACCAGGCGTTTTCCTGGCGGTACCTCGACGCCGTGGCTGTAGCGGGCGAAAGGCGGCTTGATCGTTTTTGGGGCGAGAAATCCGAACATCTCAATCTCCGGGTAAGCGGCCAGCCTAAAGCCGGAACCTCCCGTGCTTCAAGCGTTGCTTTCAAGCCTCGCCGCGATGGACAGCAGCCCGGAAAATGGGCACCATGACGAAGGAAGCAGCATGAATGGAACCGCGACGCGAGGGCAAGGCGTAGGATTTCTGCCCTGCGTTGTGGCACATGTCTTGCGTGGTGAGATTCCGGTGTCGAAAATGCCCGCAGCCTTGAGCGCCGGGCAGAAGGGGGTGGTGTCGATGACGAAGAAATTCAGGGTGTCCGGGATTGCGGCTGCAATGCTTGCCGTGTCGGTGTCGGTGACGTTCGCGGCGGAAAAGGTCACTTTCATGACCAACTGGCTCGCCCAGGCCGAACATGGCGGCTACTACCAGGCCGTGGCCGACGGCACCTATGCGGCCTGCGGCCTCGACGTGACGATCGCGCCGGGAGGCCCTCAGGTGAGCGGCCGCCCGCTGCTGCTTGCCGGCAAAGTCGATTTCTACATGGGCGGCAACCTGCTTCAGGCGTTCGACGCGGTGCAGCAGAACATCCCGCTCAGGATCGTCGCCGCATCCTTCCAGAAGGAACCACAGGTGGTGATGTCGCATCCCGGCCAGGGTCTCGACAAATGGGAGGACCTCAAGAACGCCGAACAGTACATTCTCGGCGACGAGGGAGCCCAGAGCTTCTTCCAGTGGATGATCACCGACTACGGCTTCGATCCCGCCAAGCGCGCGCCCTATACGTTCAATGCCGCGCCCTTCATCGCCAATCCGAAATCGATCCAGCAGGGCTACGTGACTTCCGAGCCATATGCCGTTGAAAAAGAAGGCGGTTTCAAGCCGAACACCTTCCTGCTCGCCGACTATGGTTTCGAGACCTACGCGACCACGATCGAGGCTATGCAGGAGACCATCGACAAGCGGCCGCAGGTCGTCCAGTGCTTCGTCGATGGCTCGGCCAAGGGCTGGTACAATTATCTCTACGGCGACAACAAGGCTGCCAACGAGATGATCAAGAAGGACAACCCCGATATCACCGACGAGCAGATCGCCTTCTCGATCAAGCAGATGAAGGAATTTGGCATCGTCGATTCCGGCGATGCCGAAAAACTCGGCATCGGCGCGATGACCGACGAACACATCGCCAAGTTCTACGAAACCATGGTCAAGGCGAAGGTCGTGCCGGAAGGTCTTGATATCAAAAAGGCCTACACGCTGGATTTCGTGAACAAAGGCGTCGGGGTCGACCTGAAGAAGTGAACCCGACCGTTTCAGCATGCTCCAGCGTACCGAAGTGCAGAACGAGGCGTCCCGATGAATGAAGGCGCCCCGCTTCTGGTGATGGACGGCGTTGGCAAGACGTTTTCGAATGGCGTCACCGCGCTCGATGATGTGAACCTGACCATCGGGGAAGGCGATTTCCTCAGCCTCCTCGGCCCTTCAGGCTGTGGCAAGTCGACGGCGCTCCGCCTCATCGCGGGCCTGTCGGTACCAACCCGCGGCAGGCTGGACTGGCGCAAGGAAATGGGAGACGACTGCGTCGGGTTCGTTTTCCAGGAACCGACGCT
Source organism: Mesorhizobium sp. ZC-5 (assembly GCF_025753855.1). GTDB lineage: Bacteria > Pseudomonadota > Alphaproteobacteria > Rhizobiales > Rhizobiaceae > Neomesorhizobium. Next base: position 302,079 of record NZ_JAOWPT010000004.1, on the reverse strand, counting down.
GCTGCCATGGGCCAGCGTCTTCGACAATGTCTGGCTGCCGCTTCGCCTGCGCGGCGTATCGCGCGCCAAGGCGGCGCCGGCGGTGCATGAACTGCTTGAGCGCGTGCACCTCTCAGGTTTCGAGAACGCCGTGCCGCGCGAACTTTCCGGCGGCATGAAGATGCGGGTTTCGATCGCACGCGGTCTGGTCACCAAGCCGCGTGTGCTTTTGATGGATGAGCCTTTCGCGGCACTGGACGAAATCACCCGGTTCAAGCTCAACAACGACCTGCTCGAACTCTGGCAGGACGAGCGCTTCACCGTGGTTTTCGTCACCCACAGCGTTTTCGAAAGCGTTTTCCTGTCGAACCGCATCGTCGTGATGGCGGCGCGTCCGGGTAGGGTGCATGAGGAAATCGCCATCGATGCGCCATATCCGCGCGACGAGGCCTTCCGCACCTCGCCAGGATATGCCGCGCTTTGTCGGCAGGCATCGGATGTGCTGGTCCTTGCGATCAATTCGACACATGGAGCCGCGGCATGACGATCACCGAGAGCCGGGCCGTGGCGCTCGATCCGGAAGAAGCGCGGCGGCTGCGCAACGCACGGCTGGAGCGTATCGGACGCTGGCTGCTGCCGCTGACCATCATGGTACTGGCAATCTGGCTGTGGGACCGCATCTGCGTCTGGAACGAGATACCGCAATACATCCTGCCGCGGCCGGGCGTCGTTTTGCAGACGCTTCACAAAGACGCCGGGCTGCTGTTCGGGTCGCTGCTGGTGACCTTGAGGATCACCTTTCTCAGCCTTGCGCTTGCAGTGATCGGCGGCGTTGGGCTGGCGGTACTGTTCACCCAGTCGAAATGGGTGGAGATGTCGTTCTTCCCCTTCGCGGTTGTGCTGCAGGTGACGCCGATTGTGGCGATCTTCCCGCTCATCAACATCTACGTGGACAACCAGACCGCCAAGCTCCTGCTGTGCGCGTGGATCGTCGCGTTCTTCCCGATCCTCTCCAACACGACGCTCGGCCTGAACTCGGTCGATCGCAATCTGCGCGATCTGTTCCGACTGAACGGCGCGACCCGCTGGCAGGAACTGTGGCACCTCAGGCTCCCGGCGGCGATGCCGTATTTCCTCGGCGGCCTGAAGATCGCCGGCGGCCTGTCGCTCATCGGTGCGGTGGTGGCCGAGTTCGTCGCCGGTGCTTCCGGGCAATCGTCCGGGCTCGCCTCGCGCATCATCGAAGCCGGCTACCGGCTCAACGCGCCACGGCTTTTCGCGGCGCTGATCCTCATCTCGCTGACCGGCATCGTCATTTTCCTGGTGCTGTCGCTCGTCTCGCATCTCGCTCTGCGCCGCTGGCACGAGAGCGCTCTGAAGCAGGAGGGGTGATGGAGCAGTGTGCCAAAACACCGGAATGCCGTCGATGATTCCCGCATCCGGCGCTTTCACCCTTTCCAACGCCCGTCTGCATCAATCGCTGACTCCCGGCCTTCAGGCGGCGTTCGACAGCGACGGTTTTGCGCTGACCGACATTGCGGTGGACGGCGGCAAGGTTGCATTGATCGAAGCAGCCGGAAGGAAACCGGTGCAGGACGCCATCGACCTCGCCGGCCGCATCGTGCTGCCGGCTTTCGTCGACTGTCACACCCATATCGACAAGGGGCACATCTGGCCACGCACACCGAACCCGGACGGCTCGTTCACGGGCGCGCTCAATGCGAACGGCGCTGACCGGAGAGCATACTGGAGCGCCGAGGACGTGGCGCGGCGCATGGATTTCTCGCTGCGATGCGCCTACGCGCACGGCACAAAGGCGCTGCGCACCCACATCGATAGCGAACGACCGCAGGACGAAATCTCCTGGCCGGTCTTTATCGACATGCGCGAACGCTGGCGCGGGCGGATCGAATTGCAAGGTGCCTGCCTGTTCGGCATCGAGGCGGCCCGCGACAAGAAGTGGCTCGCCGGTCTGGTCAAAAGGGTGGCGGCCGCGGGCGGCGTGCTCGGCGCCGTCACCTATATGGTTCCTGATCTGGAGGAACTTCTCGACCGGGTCTTCGCGGCGGCGATCGAACATGGGCTCGACCTCGACTTCCACGCCGACGAGACCGACGATGTCTCGGCGATCTCGCTGAAGAAGATCGCCGAAGCCGCATTGTGGAACGGCTTCGAGGGAAAAATCCTGGTTGGCCATTGCTGTTCGCTGGCGCGCCAGCCCGACCTCGATGTGCTCGATACGCTGGACAAGGTGGCGCGCGCTGGAATTTCCGTCGTCTCGCTGCCGATGTGCAATCTCTATCTGCAGGATCGACGGCAGGACGGCACCACGCCGCGCTGGCGCGGCGTCACGCTGCTGCATGAGATGAAAGCACGGGGTATTCCGGTCTGCGTCGCCTCCGACAACACCCGCGACCCGTTCTACGCTTACGGCGACCTCGACATGCTGGAGGTCTACCGCATGGCGACGCGCATCCTGCATTTCGACCACCCCGTCGGCGACTGGCCGAAGACGATCGCCGCCACGCCTGCCGCGGTAATGCGGCTCGATGGGGCAGGGGTACTTGCCGCGGGTGGCCCTGCCGACTTCATTGTCTTCAAGGGCCGCAACTGGACCGAACTTCTTTCGCGGCCGGAATCGGATCGCATTGTCGTCCGCGATGGCAAGGTGATGCCCCGCGACCTGCCAGACTATGCCGAACTCGACGATCTGATGGTGGGATGATGGATATTGCGGCGCTGAAGCGCGACCTCGACGGCATCAGGATCGAGGACAACGACAAGATCGTCCAGCAGAAGAGCCGCGACTTCTACTGGTACAGCCCCGTGCTGAAGCGCCAGCTCGACCACGTCACCGGCGATCTGGTCGTGTCGCCGAAGAACGAGGCGGAAGTTATCCACATACTGTCTGCATGTTTCCGTCATGGCGTTCCGGTGACGCCGCGCGGTACCGGCACCGGCAACTACGGGCAGGCGATGCCGCTTTCCGGTGGCGTCGTGCTGTCCTTGGCGGAGATGAACCAGGTGACCGCGATTTCACCTGGCCGGGTCGTCACCGGCCCCGGTGCGATCCTCGCCGATATAGACCGGGCGACGCGGGCGCATTCCGGCCAGGAACTGCGCATCCACCCCTCGACCTACAACACCGCCTCGGTTGGCGGCTTCATCGCCGGCGGTTCCGGTGGTGTCGGCTCGATCAATTTCGGCGGCCTGCGCGATTTCGGCAATGTGCTGCGGCTGCGTGTGGTCACCATGGAGGCGGAGCCCAGGGCGCTGGAGTTGACCGGCGAGGACCTGCACAAGGTGACGCACGCCTACGGCACCAACGGCATCATCACCGAAGTTGAGATGCCGTTGACGGCTGCCTACGACTGGGTTGACGTCATCGTCGGTTTCGAGAGTTTCATGGGGGCTGCGCGCTATGGCAACGCGCTGGCCTGCCAGGACGGCATTCTGACCAAATTGGTCACCCCCCTCGCCGCACCCGCGCCGCAGCTTTATTTCAAGCGGCACCAGAAGTTCTTCGGCGAAGGCCAGAGCATCGTCGCGGTCATGGTAGCGCCGCATGCGCTCGACGCCTTTCTGGCTTTCACCCGCCGTGAAGGCGGTGCGGTGGTCTACAATGCCGCGATGGCGAGCGACGACGACAGGAAGGGCTTGCCGCCGGCCTACGAACTCGCCTGGAACCACACGACACTGCGTGCGCTGCGCGTCGATCCGTCGATCACCTATCTGCAATCGCTCTATCCATTTCCCGACCAGCTGGCGCTGGTCGAGAAGATGGACGGGATGTTTCCCGGCGAGGTGTTTTCACATCTCGAATTCGTGCGCTTCGACGGCAATATCACCTGCTTCGGCCTGCCGCTGGTCAAATTCACCACTGAGGAGCGGCTGGACGAGATCATCCGGATTTTCGAGGAAAACGGCTGCCCGATCTTCAACCCGCACCGCTACACGCTGGAGGAGGGCGGCATGAAGCAGACCGACGACATCCAGCTCGCTTTCAAGCGCGAGGCGGATCCGCAAGGATTGCTCAATCCGGGCAAGATGATCGCCTGGGAAAATCCGGATTACGACTACAGGAGCGGCAAGACGTTTTTGTTCAAGGGCCTGCAGCAGGTGGGCTGACGGGGCAACATGTGAATATCCTCGTCCTCCATGCGCATCCGGTCGAAACCAGTTTCAGCGCGGCTCTCCATCGCATCGTTGTCGAACGCCTAACGGCCGGCGGCCACAGCGTCGACGCCTGCGATCTCTATGCGGAAGACTTCGATCCGCGCATGAGCCGCGCCGAGCGATTGGGCTATCACGATGCTCCCGCCAACATCGAAAATGTTCGCGGCTACGTCGAGCGCCTGCGCAAGGCCGAGGCGTTGGTACTGGTGTTTCCAGTGTGGAACTACGGTTATCCAGCCGTACTGAAGGGCTTTTTCGATCGCGTCTTCCTGCCCGGCGTTTCCTTCAAGATGGTCGACGGCAAGGCGAAGCCCAACCTCCATAACATCCGCAAAGTCGCGGCGGTGGCGACCTATGGCGGCAGCCGCTTCCGCGCTATGCTCGTCGGCGACCCGCCGCGCAAGCTGGTCACGCGGCTTCTTCGTTCGACGGTCAAACCCTTCGCGCCGGTATCCTATCTCGCGCATTATTCCATGAATCTCTCGACGGAAAGGTCGCGCGAAAAATTCATGGCGAAAGTTGCGGCCGCGATGGGAACATTCTGATGCGCGTGCTGGTCGTCTATTGCCACCCGCTGCCGGACAGTTTTTGCGCGGCGGTGCGCGACACCGTGTTGGAGGCGATCGCGGCCAAGGGTTGCGAGGCGCGCCTGGTCGATCTCTACGCCGAAAAATTCGATCCGGTGATGTGGGCCGACGAGCGCCGCATCTACAATCAGGCGGCGCCCGCAGACCCGGCGCTGCAGGCGCATATCGAGTATCTCAAATGGGCCGAGATGATCGTCTTCGTTTATCCGACATGGTGGTACGGCCTGCCTGCGATGCTGAAGGGTTGGCTCGACCGCGTCTGGGCGACCGACGTCGTCTTCACGTTGAAGGGCGACGGCATGATCGTCCCCTTGATGACGCATATTTCGAAGATCGCGGTGGTGACCACCTGCGGCGCGCCGCTCTGGTGGTCGCATCTGGTCGGGCATCCGGGACGGAAAACCATCCTGCGCGGCATCCGTGCGCTGTGTGCCAAACGCTGCAGGACATTGTTCCTGGCGCATTATCTTATGGATGCCTCGACGCCGCAGACGCGTACGGCGTTCTTAGGCAAGGTGAGGCGCAAGCTGGAAAGGTTTTGAGTTTCCTTTTCCTCCTCCCCGCTTGCGGGGAGAAGGTGGCCCGAAGGGCCGGATGAGGGGGCGGAGCCGACTTCCCCGGATTTGCACTGCCCCTCATCTGCTTGCCGGCATCTTCTCCCCGTAAACGGGGAGAAGAGAGCTACATCCGCACCCGTTCAGCCCTGGGATCGTACATCGGCTTCAGCGTTGCCTCGGCGGCAAACCGCTCGCCGGCGATCTCGATCTTGTAGGACGAGCCAAGCACATCGGCTTCGGTTTCGTCCTTGCAGGAGACATAGCCAAGGCCGATGGCGCCGCCGAGATGGTGGCCGTAATTGCCCGACGTGATGGTGCCGACGATCTTTCCGTCCCGCACGATCGCCTCGTTATGAAAGAGCAGCGGTTCCGGATCGGTTAGCTTGAACTGGACGAGCCGGCGGTTCAATCCGGCTTCCTTCTTGCGCAGCACCGCATCGCGGCCAAGGAAATCCTTCTTGCCGGTCTTCACCGCGAAGCCCAGACCAGCCTCCAGCACGTGATCCTCGTCGGTGATGTCGTGGCCGAAATGCCGGAAGGCCTTTTCGATACGGCAGGAATCCAGCGTGTGCAGGCCGCAAAGCTTCAGGCCGAATTCCTGGCCGGCTTCTTCCAGCGCCTCGAACACATGCGCCGTCTGGTCCGTCGAGACATAAAGTTCCCAGCCAAGCTCGCCGACATAGGTGACGCGGTGGGCGCGTGCGAGACCCATGCCGATCTCGATTTCCTGCCATGTGCCGAACGGATTTTTCTCATTCGAGAAATCGTTCGGGCTCACCTTCTGAATCAGGTTTCTTGCGTAAGGGCCCATCAGGCAAAGCACACTCTCGGCCGCCGTCACGTCGGTGATGACGACGAACTCGTCGGCAAGGTGTTTTCTCAGCCATGCAAGGTCGCGCTGCAAGGTAGCGCCGGGTACGACGGCCAGGAAGGCCGTTGGCGACAGACGGGTAACGGTGAGGTCGCTCTCGATGCCGCCGCGCTGGTTGAGCATCTGCGTGTAGACGATCTTGCCGGGCGCCACGTCCATATCGTTGGCGCAGAGCCGCTGTACGAAGGCGAGCGCATCGCGGCCTTCGATGCGGATCTTGCCGAATGATGTCATGTCGAACAGGCCGACGCCGTTGCGTACGGCCAGATGTTCCTCGCGCTGATTATCGAACCAGTTCTGCCGCTTCCAGGAGTAGCGGTACTCGCGCTCCTGGCCGTCGCGGGCAAACCAGTTGGCGCGCTCCCAGCCCGCCACTTCGCCGAACACCGCGCCGCGCGCCTTCAAATGTTCATGTAGCGGCGAGCGTCTCACGCCGCGCGACGTGACCACCTGGCGATACGGGAAATGATCGGCGTAGAGCAGGCCAAGCGTCTCCGAGACACGCTCTTTCAGGTAACGCCGGTTCTTCTGGAACGGCTGGGCGCGCCGGATGTCGACTTCCCACAGGTCGAACGGGGCTTCGCCGTCGTTGATCCATTGCGCCAGCGCCATGCCGGCGCCGCCGGATGAGACGATGCCGATCGAATTGTAGCCGGCAGCGATCCAATATCCGCGCAATTCCGGCGTCTCGCCGAGATAATAGCGGTCGTCGGGCGTGAAACTTTCTGGGCCGTTGAAGAAGGTATGGATGCCGGCGGTGGCGAGCATCGGCATGCGGTTGACGCCCATTTCGAGGATCGGCTCGAAATGATCCATGTCTTCCGGCAATTGGTCGAAACAGAAATCCTCCGAAATGCCGTCCATGCCCCATGGTTTCGCCACCGGCTCAAAGGCGCCGAGCATCATCTTGCCCGCATCCTCCTTGTAGTAGGCGCACTCGTCGGGCACCCGCAGCACGGGCAGGCGGGAGAGGCCGGGGATCGCCTCGGTGACGAGATAAAAATGCTCGCAGGCGTGCAGGGGAACGGTGACGCCGCTCTGTCCGGCGAGTTCGCGCGCCCACATGCCGGCGCAGTTGATGACGATGTCTGTCTCTATGGTGCCTTCTTCGCCGCCTTTCGCCCAGGAAACGCCAGCGACGCGTCCGTTTTTCGTGTGGACCTTCGTTACCTTCACGTTCTCGACGATCCTTGCGCCGCGCTGCCGGGCGCCTTTGGCTAGCGCCATGGCTATGTTCGCCGGGTCGCACTGTCCGTCGAGCGGCAGGTGCACCGCGCCGACCACGTCGGACACATTGAGATGCGGGTACATCTCCTTGACTTCACTGGGAGAAATTTCGCGCACATCGATATCGAAAGCGCGTGCGAGCGAGGCCTGGCGGTAAATTTCGTGCTTGCGCTCCTCGGTCAACGCGACGGTGATCGAACCGACTTGACGCATGCCGGTGGCGACGCCGGTTTCTTCCTCGAGCTTGACGTAGAGGTCGGCCGAATATTTGGCGAGCCGCGTCATGTTCTGCGAGGCGCGCAATTGGCCGATCAGGCCCGCCGCATGCCATGTCGTGCCCGAGGTAAGCTGCTTGCGCTCCAGAAGCACGACGTCGGTCCAGCCGAGCTTGGCCAGATGATAGGCGACCGAGCAGCCTGAAACACCGCCGCCGATGATGACGGCGCGTGCCTTGGACGGCAGCTGGCTCATGCGGACTTGCTTTCAGTGACAGTTCCATAGTCGCCGACGAAGCGCTTCAGGCGGCTTGCGGCCTCCTTCAAGACTTTCTCTGGCTGGCAGAGGCTGATGCGGATATGGCCTGCCGCCGCGTCGCCGAAGCTTGCACCCGGCATGACCGCGACCTTTTCCGCATCGAGGAAGGCCCAGGCAAATTTTTCGCAGTCCGGTTCGACGGCACGGATGTCGAGCATCACGTACATGCCGCCTTCCGAGCCGCGCACCACCACATTGTTGAGGCCGCGCATTTCTTCCAGCCATACATTCCGGCGTGCGGCGTAGCGCTCGGCGATCTCCTTGACGCCATAGCCCTGTTCGAGCGCCTCGACCGCCGCCCGCGAAACGAAATCCGTGAGGCCGTAGGTTGTCACCAGGTTCAGGCTGATCAGCAGCGTGATGATTTCCTCCGGCCCGGTCAGCCAGCCGATGCGCCAACCGGTCATGCCATGGCTCTTGGACATCGAGTTGATGACCAGCGTGCGCTCCGCCATGCCGGGCAGGGCGCGCGGCGAAACATGTTCGCCGCCGCCGAGTGTCCAGTAGACTTCGTCGGAGAGCAGCCAGAGATCCTGCTTGCGACAGATGTCGGCGATACCTTCGAGCGACTTGCGCGAATAGACCGCGCCGGTCGGGTTGTTCGGCGTGTTGATCAGGATGGCGCGCGTGTTGGGCTGCAGCGCCTTGCGGATCGCCTCTGCACGCGGCTGGAAGCCATCCTCAGCCACCGTCTCCACCACGGTGAATCCGGCGCCGGCGGCCCGGAATGTGCCGGGGTAAGTAGCATAATAAGGGGCCACAACGATCGCGTGGCCACCGGGATCGAGCACGCCCTGCACGGCCGCGTAGAGTGCCGCCTGACCGCCCGGGGTGGCGATGACCTCGTTGGCGGAGGTCGGCACGCCGGTGGCGCGTGTCGAGATCTTCGCCATCGCCTCGCGCAAGCGCGGAATGCCCGGAAGCTGGGTGTAGTGGTGGAAGCCGCCGCGCACCGCGGTGACGCAGGCTTCGACGGTTTCGGACGGCGTGTCGAAATCATGGTCGCCGACCGAAAGCATGATGATGTTCTCGCCGGCCTGATGGCGGTTCATGGCGGCGAAATGCACTTCCCAGCCATCCTTGCCGGAAGGGGTAATGCCGGTAATGCGCGAAGATGGACGGGGCATGCTAGCTCCTCAGTCTTTCGTTCTGTGAATCCCACAATGGCTTGTCTTCCTGCACCACCGCCGGAAAGTTCTCGCCGAAAATCTCGACCTCGATCCTGGTGCCGGGCACTGCGAGGTCGGCGCGGATCATGCCGAGCGCGATCGATTTGTCTACCCGGTAGCCGAAGCCTCCCGACGTCGTCTCGCCGACGATTTTCCCGTCGTGCCAGAGCGGCGACATATAGGACGCGTCGTTTTCACCGGCTTCGACCACCAGAGTGACGAAGCGCTTCTTCACGCCCTGCTGCTTTTCGTTGAGCAATGCAGCCTTGCCGCGGAACTCCGGCTTGTCCCATTTGACGAAGCGCTCCAGCCCGCCTTGCAGGATGGTGTAGTCGGTCGAGAGGTCGCCTTTCCAGGCACGGTAGCCCTTTTCGAGCCGCAGCGAATCCAGTGCGAACATGCCGAACGGTTTCAGGCCATACTTCTGGCCGGCGGCCCAGACAGCGTCGAAGACTGCCGCCGTGTCCTCCACCTTGGTGTGGATTTCCCAGCCGAGTTCGCCGGCGAAGGAAACGCGGACCAGTTGCAGCCAGCGGCCGGCAATCTGGCAGGACTGATGCGACAGCCATGGCAGTGCAAGATCGGCATCTGTGATCTCGGCCAGGATTTTGCGCGCATTCGGCCCGGAGAGGATCTGGCAGCTGAAACGCTCGGTGGCGTTTTCCAGAGTCATTTTCGTGTCTTGCGGTAAACGGTTCTTCAGCCACTCGAAGTCATGCAGTTCCGCCACTGAAGCCGTGATCAGGAAGAACAGGTTCTCGTCGAGTGCCATGATCGACATTTCGGTGACGATGCGGCCCTTGTCGTCGGCGAAATAAGCAAGGCCGATGCGGCCTGGCTTGGGCACCATGCCGGTGATCATCGTGGCCAGCCAGTCGCGGGCGCCGCCGCCCTGCAGGCGGAAGCGCGAGAAGCCGGGCAGGTCCAGGATGCCGGCGGCGTCGCGGACGGCGAGACATTCCTCGCGGATTCTTTTTTCCCAAGGGCCGGAGCGAGCAAAAGTCTGGGTGGATTCCTCCGAGGTGTCGTCGCCCGGCTTCGCGAACCAGGTGGCGCGCTCCCAGCCATTGTAGGCATTGAACTGCGCGCCGAGTGCCTTCATGCGTTCATGCAACGGCGAGAGTTTCTGGTCGCGGCCAGCCGGCCAGGCATGACGCGGAAACTGGATGGCATATTCGTGCCCGTAGATTTCCATGCCCTTGGCGACGGCGTAATCGTGATCCGCTGCGAATGCGGTGAAGCGGCGCGGATCGCACGACCATATGTCCCATTCGGTCTGGCCTTCCGTCACCCACTCGGCCAGCACTTTTCCCGCGCCGCCGGCCTGTGCGATGCCGAAAGTGAAGACGCAGGCCTCGAAAGCATTGGGCACACCCGGCATCGGGCCGATCAGAGGGTTGCCGTCGGGCGTATAGGGGATCGGGCCGTTGATCACCTTGGAAAGGCCGGCGGTGCCAAGGATCGGCACACGTGCGGTGGCGTCGTTCAGATACCATTCCAACCGGTCGAGATCGTCGGGGAAGAGCTGGAACGAGAAGTCTTCCGGCATCGGGTCATTGTGGGTTGCCCAGTGCGCGCGGCAGTTCCGCTCGTACGGGCCGAGATTCATTCCGTTCTTTTCCTGGCGCAGGTAATAAGACGTGTCGACGTCACGCAGGAGCGGCAGTTTTCCACCGTGCTCCCTCGACCAGGCGGCCAGTTCGGGAATTTCGTCGAACAGGATGTACTGATGGCTCATCACCATCATCGGAATGTCGCGGCCGAACAGTTTGCCGACCTCCTTGGCCCGGTAACCGGCGGCATTGACGACATATTCGCAGCGGATCTCGCCTTGCGGCGTCTCGACGATCCAGTCGCCGTTTTCGCGCCTGACCCCGGTGACGGGACAGAAACGTACGATCTTCTGGCCCATGTCGCGAGCGCCCTTGGCGAGCGCCTGAGTCAGTTGCGCCGGGTCGATGTCGCCGTCGCTCGGATCATAGAGCGCGCCCTTCAGGTCGTGTGTCTCGATGAACGGATAGCGCGCCTTGATTTCGTCGAGACCGATCACGTCGATATCCATGCCCTGGTAGCGGCCCATGCCCCTGGCGCGCTGGAACTCCTGCATGCGCTCCTTGCTGTGCGCCAGCCGCAGCGACCCGGTGACGTGATAGTTCATGGGGTAGTCGACCTCTTTCGCGAGGCCCCGGTAGAGCTCGGTCGAATAGCGCTGCATGTTCATCAGCGACCACGACGACGAAAAGGTCGGCACGTTGCCGGCGGCATGCCAGGTGGAACCGGAGGTCAGTTCGTTCTTTTCCAGCAGCACGCAGTCGGTCCAGCCGGCTTTCGCCAGATGGTAGAGCGAGGAAACGCCGACGGCGCCGCCACCGATGATGACCACCCGCGCGGAGGAGGGGAATTCAGCCATATGCGTTTTCCTCAATAAACCGGCGGGGACACCACCCAGATGACCACGGCCGGCTCGGTTCCCGGATTTTTCCAGCGGAACGGCTTGTTGTCGAAACGGAAGCTGTCGCCTGCCGAAAGGCTATGCCAGATGCCGTCGATCTCGATGTCGAAGAGACCCGAAACCAGATAGCCGGCTTCCTCGGTCGGACGATGCGCGGCCGCTTTCAACTCCGCGCCGGCTGCGAATTCGGACCGCAGCACCTCGAAGCTGCCGCCGAGGTCTGGCGACAGGAGTTCCTCGACCAAGCCAGAATCGCTGGTGCCGAGTGAGCGCCGATGCCCAGCCCGAACGATAACGCCGCGCTCGTGTTCATTTTGCACCTCGTGGCCGAAGAACAGGCTGATCGGCACCGCGAAAATATCGGCGAAGGCCCGGAGGTCGGCGATCGAAGGGGTCGACAGGCCACGCTCGACCTGGCTCATCCAGCCGACCGAACGCCCAAGCCGCAGCGCCAGTTCGGCCAGGGTCAGGCCGCGCGATTTGCGCAGCGCGCGGATGTCGCGCGCCAGGAGCTGATTGCTTGAAGGCGCTTCGTCGCGCGCTAGTTCGGCTGGCAGGGACAAGGGCATCTCATGAAAATTTCGAACAGATTTTCACGGAAGCCGAGTCCGGTGGAAAATTCAAGCGAAATCCGGTCTGGGCCAAGATTTGCTTGCGGGAAAGAGGCGGCTGGTGCAAAGCCAGAAAAAACCGGAGAGGGGCTTGCGTCGTGACAAGAGCTCGGAATCGGAAGGATTATTGATGCTTTCACGCGATAGACAGACCGCAAGGCTGGACGAGACGGCGATCGTCGACGAGGCGATCATGTCGCGTCGTTCGGTGCGCGCCTTCCTGCCCGACATGGTCGATGACACAACGATCCGCGATATACTGGACGTCGCTGCCCGTGCACCGTCCGGCACCAACATGCAGCCGTGGCGCGTTTACGTGACCAAGGGCGAGGTGAAGCAGCGGATCACCGACGCGGTAATGAATTCGGGCATCCGCGCCGAAAAGGCCAAGTGGGACGAATACAAATATTATCCTGACCAGTTCTTCGAGCCGTACTATGCACGCCGCCGCAAGGTGGGTTTCGATCTCTACGGCGCGCTCGGCATAGGCCGCCGCGACGTCAACCAGATGCGCGAGCAGCACGACCGCAATTTTGTCTTCTTCGATGCGCCGGTCGGCATGATCTTCACCGTCGACCGCCGGCTGAACCAGGGTTCGTGGATCGACTACGGCATGTTCCTGCAGAACATCATGGTGGCGGCGCGGGCGAGGGGCCTGCATACCTGCCCGCAGGCGGCGTTTGCGCCCTATCACAACCAGATCCGCCCGGTGCTCGGCATTCCGGACGAGGAGATCGTGGTGTGCGGCATGGCGCTCGGCTACGAGGATACGTCAAAACCCGAGAACAGCCTGCGCACGGAGCGCGCGCCGCAGGACGAATGGGTCAAGTTCTGCGATTGAATGAAACCCGGGCACTGGCGGTCAGCCAGCGTCCCGCAGGCGTCATTTGTCGGAAAGCTTGGCCATCACGCGCTGCTCCATCAGCCACTTGGCGCCGCGCGGCCAGGCGTAGTTGGCGCCCATCCGCAGCCCCGTATAGCCGAAAGCGACGGGTATCCCGGTGTCACTGTCGACGACCTTGATCACCATTTCGAACTCGGTCCGGCTGATCCTGTTGACGATCCCCGTCATGGCCAGTTCGCCGCCGAGTTTCGAGGCGATGGCCGCCTCACAACCTTTGCAACTTCGCAGTGAACCAGCCTGCGCCACCTCGGTGGCCGCCGGTTTTGCATCGACGATCTTGTATGCTCCCGACGACTGCAGGAAGGCCTTTGCGACCTGTGTGGACTCTACAAGATATCTTGTGTCGATCTCGTCCTGGGGAATGATTCCCGCGGCGGCGCTCGAATCCATCATCTCGAAATCGAAGACGACGATATCCTTGACCGGCTCGGCGGCGGCTATCTGAACACTCGCCAGTAAGGCGGTGAGGAGAAGAGAGCAGATCGGAAATCCATTGGTCATGGCCATCGCCTGTCCACGCATCTTCCTCGGCATCTGCCTGAGGAAGAGCGTGTCCAGATTACCACCATCCGGCGCTGCCGCCAATCGATCGAAGGGTGAAGGCGGGTGAGGGGCTGACCTCAGCTCACCTCGTAGCCGACCTCTTCACTTGCATGGCAAAGCATCGTCCAGAACGAGCGGGCGAAGGAGCGGAAGACGTAGAGGTCGAACTGCTCTGCACCGGTGCGCTGGATATGGGCGAAAATGTCGTGATGCAGGGTAGCAATGCCGGAGCCGACCGGAAATGCCGGCAGGGCGAAATCGACGGCGAAGAACTTCGCCAGCACCCATTCCGCCTTCGGGCCGGAAATACGCAGCGCCGTGCGGCCGTGCGAAAGGTCAGTGACGGTTCCGACCTCGGAAGTGACCGCGCCTGAGAAGATAGCCGCAAGTCCTTCGTTCTGATCGACAATCAGAAACTTTCCGGGCGCAATTCCGAAGGCAGCCTTGCTGTCGCCGGACTTGCCGCCGCCAGCCCCATCGGGCAGTGCCAAGGCGGACACGGCCTTGATCGCCGCAAGCAGCTTCTTCTCCTGGCCTTGCCAGGCGGCAAGCTGGACGATCGAACCGGGCTGCGTCTCGGTAAGGACGACGCCGATGCCGTTTGCGGTATTGCCGTGCGTGCCCGGTTTCCAGACCGGCTTCAGCGGCGACAGAACGTCAACCATGCATACGCTTCCCTTCAGGATCGAAGAAATGGTGGCTAACGATCTCGACCGGCCCGAAACGTTTGCGCAGCGGATCGGCGACGAAGGCGCGGCTGCCGTGGCGCGATTTGCCGCCCTTGACCAGCGCCAACCCGATATATTTGCCAAGCGCCGGCGAATAACAGACAGCCGTGATGTGGCCGATCGAATTGCGCGGTTCGTCCGGATTGTTCTCCTCGACGATGTGAGCGCCGCCGTTGAGCGGCCGGTTGTCGAGGGAAATCACGCCGACCAGCTTGATGCGATCTTCCGCCATCAGCCCTTCGCGGTCCATCATCGCCGAGCCGATGAACGGCTTCTTCTTCGACAGCATCCAGTCGAGATGCAGGTCGCGACCGGTGGTGCGGCCGTCGATCTCGGCGCCGGTGACGTGACCCTTCTCGATGCGCAGCGTGCCGAGCGCCTCCAGCCCGTAAGGCACCAGGCCGAATGGTTTGCCGGCCTGCATCAGCGCCTTCCAGACATGGCAGCCGTGGCAGGCTCCGGAATAGACCTCGAAGGCCATCTCGCCGGAGAAGGACAGCCGGCAGATCATCACCGGCGCTCCGGCGATCTCGCCGTGGACGATGCCCATGAATTGCAGCGCCTCGTTGTCGACCGCGGTCCCGGTGACGCAGCTTGCCAGAATTTCGCGCGCCTTGGGCCCGCCGATCGCCGCACCCGCCCATTGGTCGGTGACCGAGGTGAGTTGCACCTTCAGGTCCGGCCAGATCACGTCGAGCAAATATTCCAGGTGCTGCATGACCTTGCCGGCGTTGGCCGTGGTCGTGGTCATCAGGAAATCGTTCTGTCCGAGCCGCCAGGTGGTGCCGTCATCCATCGCGAGACCGTCCTCGCGCAGCATCAGGCCGTAACGTGCCTTGCCGATTGCGAGCGTCGAAAAGACGTTGGTGTAGACGCGGTCGAGGAATTCGGCGGCATCCGGCCCTTGCACGGCGATCTTGCCCAGCGTCGAGACATCGACGATGCCGGCTGTCTCGCGTGTTGCCTTTGCTTCGCGCACGTAGGCCTGCTCGACCGTTTCGCCGGGGTCGCCATAGATCATCGGGCGGAACCAGAGGCCGACCGGATACATCGTTGCATTGTGTTCGATGTGCCAGTCATGCATCGGCGTGAGCCGTTCGGGCTTCAGGTCGCCATAACGCTCGGCGGCAAGGCTGCCCAGCGAAACGGCTGAGAAGGGCGGGCGAAAGCGTGTCGTGCCGACATCGGGAATCGGCTTGCCAAGCGCCTCCGCCATGATCGCGAGGCCCGGCACGTTGGATGTCTTGCCCTGGTCGGTGGCCATGCCGAGCGTCGTGTAGCGCTTGAGGTGCTCGACCGAGACGAAACCCTCGCGATAGGCGAGACGCACATCGTCTGCGGTGACGTCGTGCTGGAAATCCACGAATGCCTTGCCTTTGGCCTTGATTTCGAAAACCGGGGCGGGGTGCGAGCGGAGAGCGGGCGTTTCCACTTCCGGCAATGCCTCGATCAGACCATCGACGGTGCCGGCGGCCTGGCAGGCGGCGGCATGGCCTTCGGCAAGTGCTTCTTCGGTCGAGAAACTGCCGTTGAAGGCACCGGCGCCAACCCAGTTCTGCGTCGGCTGTGGCGGCAGGAAGGCCTGGCGGGCGTCGTCCCATTGCGGATTGATCCCGGCCTGGCTGGCGAGATGGATGACGGGCGACCAGCCACCGGAAACGATCAGGCAGTCGGCCTCGATGGAGCGCGGTTCTCCGGAAAGCGCGCCTGTCGCTGCGTCGAAAATCTGCACCTTGATGCCGGAGAGTTTTGCGCCGCCCTCGGTCGCGACGACGGCATGACCGGCGAGGAATTCACCGCCCACGGAAAGTGCGGCGGCATGCGCTGCCTCGGAAACCTCCCTGCGGACATCGACGATCGCGGCGATCCCGGCGCCGGCTTTTTTCAAGGCTGCCGCGGTGGCGTAGGCGCTGTCGTTGTTGGTGAAGACCACGACCTTGCGGCCCGGAAGCACTCCGAACTCGGCGGCATAGCGCTCGGCGGCGCTCGCCAGCATGACGCCGGGGCGATCGTTACCCGGGAAGACCAGAGGCCGTTCGAAGGCGCCGGTGGCCAGTACAACGGCTTCGGCGCGGATCGTCCAATATCGGTGCCGCGGCTCGCCTTTGCCGGGATTGGGCTTGTGATCGGCGACGCGCTCCAATGCCGCCAGCGTGTTGCCGTCATAATAGCCCCAGACTGTGGTGCGCGGCAGAAGCCGGACATTGGCGTTTTGGCGCAATTCGGTGACCGCCGCTTCGGCCCAGTCGGCGGCTGGCATTCCGTCGATGGTCTCGCCGGACCAGTTGGCCGAGCCGCCGAGGCGCGGCTCCAGATCGGCGAAGACAACGCGCTTGCCGCTCTCCGCGGCGGTTTTCGCCGCCATCAGCCCGGCCGGGCCGGAACCGACGACAAGCACGTCGCAGAAGGCGTTTATGCGTTCGTAGCGGGCCGTGTCCTTCTCATTACCGGCACGGCCGAGACCGGCGGCGCGGCGAATGAAATATTCGCAGAACATCCAGAACCGGGTGCCTTTCAGCGGGCCGATCACAGGGCCTATGAAAGTCTTGTAGTAAAAACCGGCGCCAAGCAGCTTGCCGCCGAGCTGGTTTGTAGCGCCGATATCGAAGCCCAGCGAAGGAAAATGATTCTGGCTGACGACTGTCAGCCCATCGTAAATCTCCAGCAGCGTTGCCGGTATGTTGGGCTCGCGGACACCGCCCTTCAAAACCGTGACGAGTGCATTGGGTTCGTCGACACCGGCCGTCATGACGCCGCGCGGGCGGTGATATTTGAACGAGCGGCCAAACAGCGAGACGCCGCTGGCGAGCAATGCCGAGGCAAGCGTGTCGCCGGGATACCCAGTGAACGGTTTGCCGTCGAAGGTGAAGCGGATGCTGCGCTGGCGGTCAATGCGGCCACCGCTGTCGGTGCGGCGCGGGCTCATGCGGCGCCTCCGCTCATGCGGTGACGGTCCGACTTGCGGTGGCCGGCATCGCGAGCGAACGCGACGGCCGAAACCTTGTGGGTCAGCGTGTTGCGGGTGACCATGAGATGCGCTCGGCAGCCGCCGGAATGCTGCCAGATCTCGTGATGGTCGCCGGCGGTATTTACCCGGTCGTAGACATAGGCGTTCCAGGCCTGCTGGTCGGTCGAGGCAGGATCCGGGCGGGTGCGATTGCCGTCGCCCTGATAGGTGAATTCGGACAGATCGCGCGGTCCGCAATAGGGGCAGGAGATGAGCATGGCGAACTTGGTCCGATCAGTGGAGGCGAGGGGTCGAACCCTGGCCCTTCTCGTCGATAAGGATGCCGCGGTGGAACCGGTCAAGCGTGAAGGCCGCGTTGAAAGCGTGCGGCTGATCCTTGGCGATGGTATGGGCAAAACACCAGCCGGAGGCCGGCGTTGCCTTGAAGCCGCCATAACACCAGCCGCAGTTCAGATACATGCCCGGCAGCGGCCCGGTGGTGATGATCGGCGAGCCGTCCATCGACATGTCCATGAGGCCGCCCCACGAGCGCAGCAGGCGGACACGCGCCAGGCCCGGGAACAGCGCCACCATCTCGCTCATCACTTCCTCGACCACCGGCAGGTTGCCGCGTTGCGCGTAGGTATTGTAGCCGTCGATGTCGCCGCCGAAGACCATGCCGCCCTTGTCGGACTGGGTCACATAGAGATGGCCGGCGCCAAAGGTGACGACGGTGTCCATGAAGGGCTTGATGCCTTCCGACACAAAGGCCTGGAGGACATGGCTTTCGATCGGCAGTTTATCGATGCCGGCAAGCTGCATGACGCGGCCGGTCGAACCGGCGACGGCGACAGCGACTTTCCTGGCGCGGATTTCGCCGCGTGTCGTGGTGACGCCGGTCACCCGGTCACCATCACGCAGGAAACCGGTGACCTCGCAGTTCTCCAGTATATCGACGCCGCGCCGGTCGGCGCCGCGGGCATAACCCCAGGCGACAGCGTCGTGCCGGGCAGTGCCGGCGCGGCGCTGCATCATGCCGCCGACGACCGGGAACCGGCCGCCGACGGACAGATCGAGCGCCGGGATCAGCCTGCCTATCTGGGCAGGGTTCATGAGTTCGGAATCGACACCCGCCAGCCGCATGGCATTGCCGCGCCGCGCCATGTCGTCGAGCTGCCCCGGCGTATGTGCGAGGTTGAGCACGCCGCGCTGCGAGAACATGACGTTGTAGTTGAGGTCGTGGGAGAGGTTTTCCCACAGCTTGACCGAGTGCTCATAGAAATTGGTGTTGGGAGGCAGCAAGTAGTTGGAACGGATCATCGTCGTGTTGCGGCCGATGTTGCCGGAACCCAGCCAGCCCTTTTCGAGCACAGCGACATTGGTGATGCCGTGCTCCTTGGCCAGATAATAGGCGGTGGAAAGCCCATGCCCACCGCCACCGACGATGATCACGTCATAGGACGGTTTCGGGTCAGGCTTGCGCCAGGCGGGTTTCCAGTCGCGGTTTCCAGAGAACGCGTTCTTGAGCAGCGAAAGGGCCGAATATTCCGCCATTTATAATCTTCCATGTGGGGCGATGCGGCACACTATAGA
This sequence comes from Mesorhizobium sp. ZC-5, assembly GCF_025753855.1. GTDB lineage: Bacteria > Pseudomonadota > Alphaproteobacteria > Rhizobiales > Rhizobiaceae > Neomesorhizobium. The sequence continues at coordinate 283,201 of NZ_JAOWPT010000004.1, read as the reverse complement.
TCAGGCGACGCTGCCAAAGCCAATATTGCGCCATCGCCTTTCGACTGGCCGACTTCCTATATCGGGCCGGAGGCGGCTTGCCCGTTGTTGCGCGCGTCTTTATCAAGAGCGGACTTCTCGAACATCCGACTGGCCCATGAGCCGCGCTGATATCATGTTTCCTGCCGTTTTCCGGCGTTTCGCCGTGCTCCTGATTCTGCTGGTTGCGACGGCAATGCCGTCCGGCGCGATGGCGCAATCAGTCGGCGACGGGATTGTCGCCGAGCAGCAGAAGATTATCGAAGGGCTGACTGGCAAAGTCGACAGTCTCGAAAAAGAGATCGCGGCGAATGCCGAGGACGACGTCGGCCTCGTCGAAATCCGGCTGCAGCTCGAAGAAATAGGGCGCGAACTGCTGACCAGCGGTCAGGCATTCCGGCCGCGCCTCGCCGAAATCAACGCACGGCTCGAGCAATTTGGACCGGCGCCCGCCGAGGGTCAGCCGCCCGAGCCGGACATGGTGACGCGAGAGCGCCAGAGCCTCGCCGCTGAAAAGGCAGAGATCAACGGGTTGCTGGGTATCGCGGAGAATCTGTCGATCCGCATCAACAGCCTGGTCAACAAGATCGCCGACATGCGGCGCGAGCTTTTCGCGAACCTGCTCACCAAGCGCACCGAAATCAACTACGACCTGGGCGGCGAAGTTGCCGAGGCGTTTGGCGAAGCGACGGACGATTTATACCACAGGACTGCATCGTGGCTGCGTTTCGTCGTTCAGTTCAAGCTGAACTCGATGCTCGCCGCGACGTTCTTCGGGTTGATCGCGGCGGCCGTACTCCTGATCGGCGGCAGGAGACTTTTCGGCCGCGTGTTCGAGGCCGATCCCGCCAACGAGAATCCGTCCTACCTCAGCCGCCTCTCGGTAGCGTTCTGGTCGACGCTCATGCCGACGGCGGCGGTGAGCGTGTTCCTCGCCACGATCTACCTGCTCTACGACTATTTCGCGGTCCTGCGCCTCGACATCGCAGAGATCATGACGGCGCTGTTTATCGTCATCGGCATCGTCTTCTTTGTCCACCGCCTTGCCAAGGCCGTGCTTTCGCCCCGCCTGCCCAACTGGCGGCTGATCGCGGTCGAAACGCGCGCGGCGCGACCGCTGCTGTGGCTGGTTTCGGCCACGGCATTTTTTACCGGTGTCGATGTCTTCCTGAGCACCGTTTACCGGGTCCTGGGCTCGCCCCTGTCGCTGACCGTCGGTGAAAGCCTGGTCGCTACCGTGCTTACCGGCATTCCGATGATCCTGATCGGGCTGATCAGGCCGTTCGTCGACGAAAACGGCAAGCCGAAACGCTGGCATCCGCTGCTGCGCTTCACGTTCTATTTCCTCGGCGGCCTGACAATCGTCTCGGCCTTGCTCGGCTATATCGGTTTCGCGCGTTTCCTGTCGGCGCAGATCGTGCTCACCGGCGCGGTCTTGGCGACGATGTATATCGGGTTCCTGTCCGCCCGGGCCATCGCCGACGAGGGCGCCTTTGCACACACCGCGCTTGGCAGGCGGCTGGCACGCGGCTTCAACCTTGATGACCCCACCCTCGATCAACTCGGTCTGGTCGTCAGTGTCGCGATCAATCTGTTCGTCGTTGTGATCGGCCTGCCGCTCATCCTTTTCCTGTGGGGTTTCCAACCCGGTGACATCACCGCCTGGGCCTACAAGCTCGCGACCGAGATCAGGATCGGCTCGGTCTCCTTCTCGCTGATAGGGCTCCTCACCGGCCTGATTGTCTTCGTCTTCGGCTATTTCCTCACGCGCTGGTTCCAAGGTTGGCTCGATGGCTCCGTGATGGCGCGAGGCAGGGTCGATCTCGGCGTGCGTAATTCCATACGCACCGTCGTTGGCTATGCCGGCCTAGCGCTTGCGGCGCTGGTCGGCGTTTCGGCTGCCGGCATCGACCTCTCGAACCTGGCGCTGATCGCCGGCGGCCTGTCGCTCGGCATCGGCTTTGGCCTGCAGAACGTCGTTTCCAATTTCGTGTCCGGGCTGATCCTGCTTGCCGAGCGGCCCTTCAAGGCTGGAGACTGGATCGTCGCCGGGACGGTATCGGGAACGGTCAAGAAGATCAGCGTGCGTGCCACGGAGATCGAGACGTTCCAGCGCCAGACCGTGATCTTGCCGAACTCCGAACTGATCAATGCCGCCGTCGGTAACTGGACGCACAAGAACAAGCTCGGCCGCATCGATATCAAGATCAACGTCGCCTACGGCTCCGACCCGAAGCGTGCACATGCCATCCTCCTGGAAATCGCCAGGAGCCATCCCCTGGTGCTGAAGAACCCGGAACCCTTCGTGCTGTTCGCCAATTTCGGCCTGGCGGCGCTGGAGTTTGAAATTCGCGTCTTCCTGGCTGATATCCTGAATGGCAACGTCGTGCAGAACGACATCCGTTTCGCGGTGCTGGAAGCCTTTGCCGAGGCACATGTCGACATGCCCTCGACGCCGCGCGCGGCGGTGGAATTGCTCCCGTCCACGGAAGTGGAAGAGCCTGGGGCTGAGGAAGCGCAGGCTGAGAGCTCCGAGCCAGGGGAGCCCGGACCGGAAAAGCCGGCGCCAAAGCCAAAGCGCAAGAGCAAGGTTCCCGACCCAGATTAAGACCCGCCATCCGCTGAACGCAGCATTCAGTTGCCGTTCAGCTTCGTTCTCCTATAAGGTTTGCGTGAGAGAGGGCAGAGGCCTTCTCCAGGCAACAGAGGCGGTGGAAACACCGGTAATTTCAATGAAAAAGTTCTGTGTAGCGATTGCCGCATTGCTTGCGTTGAGCGCGCATGGGATCGCCGCCAGCGCCGTCAACAAGGACGCCGAGCCGCGTACGCTGATCGTCACCGAGGGCGGCAGCAAGACCGAACTCGCATTGGCTGCGGGCGAGACCGTGGAGTTCTGCGCGGCGGGCTGTTTCGTGACCATGCCGAACGGTGACCGCGAAGCGTTGACGGGGTCCGAGACCATCGAAATCTCCGGCGGCGTCGGCAAAATCAGATAGTCGCAGATATATGACGATCGAAGGGCCGGGCGGGATTGTCCGGCCTTTTATGCATTCCGGTAGCGGCGGGTTAACGCTGGGCTTCGAAACTTGCGCCAGTTCGCGCGCCAGCCCCACCGGTTTAACGCTCATTTTCGGGTTCATCGCTATATCGGTCCTGAACGCTCGTAGAAGGCGTTGGCGGGACATATGGGCTGGCGAAAATGGATGCACGATCGGACAATCAGGCGATACCGCTGGCAGTCGATCTGGACGGGACGCTGATCGCGACCGACCTTCTGTGGGAAGGTCTCTTCCTGCTGCTGCGCAAAAATCCGCTTTTCCTGTTCATGGTGCCGGTTTGGCTTGCTTCCGGCCCGGCGCGCCTGAAATGCGAGATCGCCGCGCGCATCGACATTGATGCCACTGGGCTTCCCTATCGCGACGAGGTGATTTCGCGATTGCGTGAGGAGCGCGCCAACGGCCGCCAGATCATTCTCGCCACCGGCACGCCGCGCAAATTCGCGGATGCGATTGCCGCCCATCTGGGACTGTTCGACGAGGTGCTGGCGACGGATGGGACACACAATCTGACGTCCGGTCGCAAGAAGGCCGTTCTGGTGGAAGCCTATGGCGACGGCGGGTTCGACTACGCCGGCAACAGCCGCCACGATCTCAAGGTTTTCGATTCCGCGCGCGAGGCGATCGTGGTGGCGCCTGACCGCCATGCGGCACGCTGGCAGTCGTCGCATGGCAGCGAGTTACTTGAAACGCCGAAGCCGACCATCAAGACTGTTTTCAAGATGCTGCGGGCGCATCAGTGGCTGAAGAACGGCTTGATTGCCATTCCGATGATCCTGTCGCACGAGTATTTCAACGTCGGCATGCTGACCGCCTGCGTGCTGGCTTTCATCTCGTTCAGCGCGGCCGCGTCAGCAATCTACATCGTCAACGATTTCTTCGACCTGGCGCTGGATCGCCGTCACCCGACAAAACGCAACCGGCCTTTCGCTAGCGGCCTGCTGTCGATGCCGTTCGGCTTCGCTTCAGCCGGGGTGCTGCTCACGATCAGTCTTGTTACGGCGCTGTTCCTGCCAATCGAGTTCCTGGCCGTGCTCGTAGCCTATCTGGTGATCACCACCGCCTATTCGTTCTCGATCAAGCGGATGCTTTTGATCGACGTTTTGACGCTTGCCGGCCTTTACACGATCCGCATCATCGCGGGCGCCGCCGCCACCGGTGTCAACGTGTCGTTCTGGCTGCTTGCCTTCTCGATCTTCTTCTTCCTGTCGCTGGCGCTGGTGAAGCGGTTCGTCGAACTGAGGTCGACGCCGCTGCCTGTCGGCGAACGGATAGCCGGCCGCGGTTATCGCGCTGAGGACCAGGAGATCGTCGCACAGGCCGGCATGGCTTCGGCGTTTTCCTCGGCACTGGTTCTGGCGCTCTATATCGATAGCGACGCGGTGCGCGAGCTTTACCCGCATCCGTGGCTGGTGTGGCCGCTGTCGCCGATCGTGCTCTACCTGACCATGCGCGTCTGGATCCTGGCGCGCCGCGACGAAATGCATGACGACCCGGTGGTTTTCATCATCCGTGACTGGCGCAGCCAATTGATAGCGGCGATCGGCGCCGTCCTGCTCGTAATCGCGGGTTCCTAGCGATGCCGGCCTACGAAAGCTTCGGCCGGACCGTTCCGCCAGCACGACGGGTGATCAGCGCCGAGGAAGCCATCGCCAGCCTCAAATCGGGCGAGGCTGGTAAAGGTGCCATGCTCGCCTACGGCAACGGCCGCTCCTATGGCGACAGCTGCCAGAACGGGAACGGCGCCATTGCAGACATGCGGCCGATGAACCGCATTCTTGCTTTCGATCCGGGCAGCGGGGTCGTCGAAGCCGAGGCTGGCATCCTGCTCTCCGAAATCATCGCGCATGCGGCGCCGTTCGGCTTCTTTCCCGCGGTCGTTCCGGGCACCCAGTTCGTGACGCTCGGCGGCGCGATCGCCAACGATGTGCATGGCAAGAACCATCATCGCCGCGGCACCTTCGGCTGCCATGTCGAAGCTTTCTCCCTGCTTCGCTCCGACGGCCGCGTCCATCACTGCTCGCCCGAATACAATGCCGGCCTGTTTTCGGCGACTATCGGCGGCATGGGCCTGACCGGCATCATCCTCAGCGCCTCGATCCGGCTGATGCGGGTCGCTTCACTGGATGTCGAGGAGACTGTGACGCCGTTCGGCAGTCTCGCCGAATTTTTCGAAATCGCCGAAGCGGCAGACGCCGGAAACGAATATGCGGTCGCCTGGATCGACCAGCTTGCCGCCGGCAAGGGCGCTGGCCGCGGCCTGCTGATGACCGGCAATCATTCGAACTACGGAGCCCGCAGCGCGGCAGCGGCGGGTGCGAATATTTCGGTGCCGTTCCAGCCGCCGCTGAATGTGCTCAACCGGCCATTCCTGAAGGCCTTCAACGCGGCCTACCGCTGGAAGAAGGGCAAGGCGCGCGCGCCGCATGTCACCGGCTACCAGGGCTTCTTCTTCCCGCTCGACGGGGTGCGAGACTGGAACCGGCTCTATGGACCGAACGGATTGTTCCAGCACCAGAGTGTGGTGCCGGAGGCGGCGGCGCGTCAGGCCGTGCCGGAACTTCTGGCTGCCGCGCTGAAGGCCGGGCAGGGCTCGTTCCTCACAGTGCTCAAGCGGTTCGGTGCGACGCGCTCACCCGGATTGCTATCGTTTCCGCGTCCGGGCTACACGCTGACTCTCGACTTCCCCAACCGCGGCACGGCGACGCTGAAACTCCTGGAACGGCTCGACGCCATCACCATCGAGGCCGGCGGTGCGGTCAACCCCTACAAGGACGCGCGCATGGGGGCCGATGTCTTCGCCGCATCCTTTCCGGACTGGCTGATGCTCGAGGCGGCGCGGGATCCAGCATTCATATCCGATTTCTGGGTACGCACGGCGATGCGCCTTCAGTCATCGGAAGCCGGGGCAGCTCAGGCTGCGGAATGAGTAAAACTTGAACTATTCTTGGTAAACGAAGATAAAATAACCAATTCGCAAAAGTTGTTTGTTTGGTTTCACAAATTGTTTCCGTCTTTGTACTAGAACGGCGTCGGGCAGGTGGAAGAATGAAATATCTCGGCTTCATACTTTTTACGGTGATGACCAACGCTGCGGCGCAGCTGATGCTGAAGCATGGCATGATGTCGCTCGGGTCGATCAGTTTCGAGGGCACCAATCCGTTGCTCAAGCTGCTGCAGATCGTGTTCAGCCCATGGGTGTTCCTTGGGTTGTGCACCTTTGTGATCTCGATGGCGTCGCATCTCTACGTGCTGTCGAAAGTCGAGCTTTCCTTCGCCTATCCTTTCCTCAGCCTTGCCTATGTTGCTGTCGCGGTGTTCGCCTACTTCATATTCCGCGAGGATCTGAACGCCTGGCGCATCGCCGGTATCGCCTTCATCTGCGTCGGAACCGTGCTGATCGCGCAAAGTGGGCGTGGGACCGATGAAGATGGCACGAAGGTTGCGTCGGCCCCCCTGCAAACGAGCGAGTTCTCAAAATGAGACATGTTATCTTCGGAGGCGACGGCTTTGTCGGCCGCCATCTTGCGCCCAAGCTGATCGCCGATGGCGAAGAGGTGATCGTCGCCGACATCGTTAAGAGCGACCTGCCGCATTACCGCAAGGCGGCTTTCGTCCAATGCGACGTCACTGATCCGACCTCCGTGGCCAAGGTCGGCATCCGCGCCGACGACATGGTCTACAACCTGTCGGCCAAGATGCTGTCGCCGATCCAGGTGCGCGCCAAGCGGCACGATTTCTTCTGGCCGGTGAATGTGCACGGCACCGAAAACATCGTCGCGGCGATGGACAAGGCTGGTGCGCCGAAGCTGGTGCATTTCACCACCGACATGATCTACGGCCATACGGTCACCTATCCGATGACCGAAGAGCATCCGGTGTCGCCGCTTGGCGAATATGGCTGGTCGAAGCTGAAGACCGAAGAGCTTGCCGCCGATTGGCGCAAGCGCGGCATGTCAATCTCGCTGTTTCGGCCGCGCCTCATCATCGGCCCCGGACGGCTTGGCATTCTTGAAAAGCTGTTCAAGCTGATCGACTGGAACCTTCCGGTGCCGATGATCGGTTCGGGCAAGAACCCCTATCAGTTCATCTCGGTGTTCGACTGCGCCGAGGCGGCGAGGCTTGCCTGGAAGGCCGGTGTGCCGAACGAGGCGTACAATCTCGGCTCGCTCAACCCGCCGCCGGTGCGCAAACTGCTTGGCGACCTGGTGAAGCACGCCGGCTCGAAATCGATCCTCGTGCCGACACCGGGCTGGGCGGTGAAGAAGACGCTCGACCTGCTCGACCTGCTCAACATGCCGATCATGGATCCGGAGCAATATCTGATCGCCGATGAGGAGTGCGTGCTCGACGTCTCCAAGGGCGAACGCCAGCTCGGCTGGATCCCGCATTACCGTGACGAGGACATGCTCATCGCCGCGTACAAGGAATACCGCGCCAAGAAAGACGGTCATGCAGTGGCCGCAAATCACGTCCCGGCCGAATAGGAGATTTTGCGATGACTGTCATGACCAAGCCACAAGCCAATAATGCGCGCACGCTCGTCAATGCTCCGGCGCTTTCACCGACGGCGATCGTCAAGCCGGAGATGATCAGCGTCGAGGCGTCGAAGGCGATGGACGTCGCCCGCATGACCGACCTGTTCAAGGCGCATCTCAATCCGGGCCAACTGCATTTCATGAAGCTGCTCGGCTTCCACAAGATCAAGATCGAGACTGCGGAAGGAATGTTTTATGTCGACCAGAACGGCCGCCGGATTCTCGATTTCTTCGGCGGCTTCGGCTCGCTGGCGCTCGGTCACAACCATCCCCGCATCATCGCTGCGCGTGAAAAATTCCAGGACGAAAAGCGCCACGAGATCGCCATCGCCTTCATGTCGCAATATGCCGCCGCACTGGCGCATAATCTGGCGCAGATTTCGCCGGGCGATCTCGACATGGTCTTCTTCGGCTCTTCCGGATCGGAAGCCATGGAGGCGGCGGTCAAGATTGCCGAACGCGCCGCGGGACCGAAGCGTCCCAAGGTCGTCTATGCCGAGAACTCATTCCACGGCAAGACCAAGGGTGTTCTGGCCATCACCGACGGCCAGCTTTACCGCGGCGAATTCAAACTGACCGATAACACCGTGCGTGTGCCGTTCGGCGACATCGACGCGATCGAGCGTGCTTTCAAGACCGATCCCGAAATCGGCGCCATCGTGCTGGAAACCATCCAGGGCGGCGGTGGCATCGTGCAGGCTCCGGCCGAGTTCTGGCAGAAGCTTCGCGCTCTCTGCGACCAGTACGGGGTGCTCTGGGTCGCCGACGAGGTACAGTGCGGCGTCGGACGGTCAGGCCGCTTCTTTGCCTTCGAGCACTACTGCGTGGTGCCGGACGTGACGGCGGTCGCCAAGTCGCTCGGCGGCGGCAAGTCGGCCATGGCGGCGATGATCGCCAAGCGGGATGTCTACATGAAGGCGTATGGTACGCCGAAGACTGCGATGATCCACGCCGCCGCCACGTTCGGCGGCATCGGCGAAGCCTCGATAACCGCCATCGAGACGCTGCACGTGCTTTATGATGAAGGGCTGATCGAGAATGCCGCCGTCACCGGCGACTATCTGCTCTCGCGGCTGCAGACGCTGCAAGCCAAGTATCCGAAGATCATCAAGGAGGTGCGCGGCAAGGGCTTCATGGTTGGCCTCGAGTTCCACGATTTCAGCCAGACGCTGCCAATGGTGCTGCGCCCGGTGGTTTCGATGCTGGACGACAAGCTGAAGGGCTCGCTGTCGGGTTTCGTCGGGGCTTTGCTGCTGCGCGACTACGACGTGCTGGTCGCTTTCACCGAATACAACCGCAACGTCATCCGCCTGCTGCCGCCGCTGATCTGCCAGCGCGAGCACGTCGACCAGCTTGTCGATGCCATCGACAGCCTCCTGGGGCGCGGCATCGTCGCGATCGTCAAGGACTTCGTGAAAAGCCAGGTGAAGTAACGAGTAGGCGTGGGCGCGCCGCACGGGGAATTGAGCGATGACGGGATCTGAAGGTACGGCAGTCGGCTGGGCGATGCAGACCAGTGTAGCGGAAAGCCTGGGCAAGGCGGCTTCGAACCGCACACTGCTCGACCGGCTTTCGGTGGCGCTGGTGGTGGTGGTGGTCGTGCTGATCTCAGCCTACACGTGGCTGCGGCCCGACTACAATTGGGACATGGTCGCCTATATCGCGACCGCGCTCGAGAGCCAGACGAATGATCCCGCCGAACTGCATGCCGAAACCTGGAAGGAAATCGGCAAGGGTGCTTCCGAGGCGAACCTCTACCACCTCCAATACGGCAATCCCTACAACCGCCACCAGTGGGAAAACCCGGTAGACTTCCAGTCGCAGCTGTCGATGTATCGGGTAAAGGTGGCCTATATCGGCCTCCTTAGGGCACTGGCGCCGGCGATCGGGCTGGACAAGGCCTCGATCCTGCTCTCGATCCTACCGTCGATCGCGTTCGGCGCGCTTTGCCTCATCTGGCTGAAGCGCGAGAACGCCATGCAGGGCGCGCTGATCCTGATGCCGATGCTGGTAATGGCCGATTATCTGCATATGACGACAGCGGTGACGCCGGACATGCTTTCTGCGGTGATGTCGCTCGGCGCGATCTATCTGCTGACCCGCCAGCGCGATATCGCCGCGTGCCTGCTTCTGTTCGCCTCGGTGCTGGTGAGGCCCGATTCACTCATCCTCATCTTCGCGCTGCTGATCGCGGCGGCGGTGTTCGGCTGGCGCAAGATGCCGATGCTGATCACCTTCGTCGCTGCCTTGGTTACCTGCGTGGCGATCGAAAGGTACGCCGGGCATCCCGGGTGGTGGCCGCATTTCTATTTCTCCTGCGTCCATATCCAGGAATCGATGGCCAATTTCAGCCCCGACTTTTCGCTGACCGATTTTGCGCGCGGTTACGTTCGCGGCGTGATGATTGCCTTGCTGGACAATCACTGGCCGGCATTGATGATGCTGTTTGCCGCCGCCTGGGCGCTGCTTCACCGCGCTGGCAGGACGGGCAACGGCCGTGAGAACGCGCTGATGTTCGCATTGATGATCGGCACGCTCGGCAAATTCGCCAGCTTCCCGTTGCCAGATGACCGATTCTACTTCGCGTTCATGGCCGGCATGGCCATACTGCTTGTCGCGATGTGGAAGCCGCGCTTCGACCTCACCGCCGGAAAAGCATGATCATGGATGGATCCGAAGCTTCGGCTTTCATAGAATTCGTTCGGGTCTTTCTGGCGCTCGGCGTTCCGGTCGGCATACTGAACAGGGGTGCTCCGCTCAGGGGCACACGGTTTCTCGCATGGGCGGCGCTGAGAGCCCGTTTCGGCAACGGCCGCCCGTTCGAAATGGTCAATGTCGGCGCCTGCGACGGTGCATTGTTCGACGATGTGACGCCGTGGCTGCATCGCATTCCGAATGCGCGTGCCGTGCTGGTCGAACCGATTCCCTACAATCAGCAGCGCTTGCGCAAGAATTATCCTGATGAAGAACGCTTCAGGATCGAGCCGCTGGCAATTACCCGAAAGCCTGGTTCGATTACGGTGAAAACCTTCGATGCGGCCGCTCTGGAATCGGGTACGTTGCCGATCGAGTTCATCGGCTGCTCCTCGATCACCGATACCAACCTGATGTCGGGCAAGAATGCCTGGGGCGAGGCGGATGTCGATTTCAGGAAATTCGAACCCTACCTGAAAGATATCGAGGTTCCGTCCGATACTCTGCAATCCGTGCTCGACCGCAACAAGGTCGAGCATATCGATGCTTTCCTGGTCGACTGCGAGGGCGCGGACTGGATCGTCTTCGACCAGCTCGACCTCGATCGCTATAGGCCCGGCATGATCAAGGTCGAGATCGGCGCGCTGCCGGCGATCGAAATCGGCAATGTCGTCGTCAAGCTCAAGACCGCCGGCTACAATGTCGGGATCTACGCCGAGGACGTCTGGGCATTCGCGTGAGGCAGCTCGTCGCTCGGCCTTTTGCCGATGTCGCAAACAGGCTGCAATCGCGCCGCACCGCTCTATAGTCTGCGCCGAATTCCACTTCGGAGCAGCGGGCAATGGCAGAGTTTCCGGCAAAGGCGAAGGTCGTCATCATCGGGCTGGGCGGCATCGTGGGTGCGTCGGTTGCCCATCACCTGATCGAACGCGGCTGGGACGACATCGTCGGCATCGACAAGTCGGGCATCCCGACCGACATCGGTTCGACGGCGCACGCGTCGGACTTCTGCTACACGACCAGCCACGACTTCCTGTCGTGCTGGACGACGCTCTATTCCATCGATTTCTACGAGAAGATGGGTCACTACGCCCGCGTCGGCGGGCTCGAGGTCGCGCGCGTCGGCGACGACGAGCGCATGGCGGAAATCAAGCGCAAAATCGCTTCCGCCAAGGCTTTTGGAACCCGCGCGCGCCTGATCGAACCTGCCGAGATCAAGGAAAAGTTTCCGCTGATCGAAGAGCAGATGGTGCAGGGTGGCCTGTGGGATCCCGACGCCGGCCTCGTCATCCCGCGTTCGCAGACGGTCGCCGGCAAGCTCGTCGACCAGGCGGAAGCGTCCGGAAAGCTCAAGGCCTTTGCAAACACGTCGGCCAGATCGCTGGTCATCGAGAACGGGCGCATCAAAGGCGTCGTCACCGACCGCGGCACCATTCATGCTGATTATGTCGTGGTCTGCGCCGGCATTTGGGGCCGGCTGATCGCCGAGATGGCCGGAGAGGACCTGCCGGTCATGCCGATCGACCATCCGCTGACCTTCTTCGGCCCGTACAACGAGTTTGCCGGCACCGGCAAGGAGATCGGCTGGCCGCTGCTGCGCGACCAGGGCAATTCCGCCTACATGCGCGATACCGGTGACCCCAAGACCGCCGAAGGCGGTCAGATCGAATGGGGCTATTACGAGGAGACCAATCCGCGCCTTTGCCACCCCCGCGAACTTCTGGAGAAGCACCAGTCGCGCCTGTCGCCGTCGCAGCGCGATCTCGACATGGAGCAAATACTCGCGCCGCTCGAGCGTGCCATGGAACTGACGCCGATCCTCGGCGAACTCGGCTACAATGAGAGCCATTCCTTCAACGGGCTTTTGCAGGTGACCGCCGACGGCGGACCGTCGATGGGCGAGAGCCAGAAGGTGAGGGGGCTCTGGTACGCCGTCGCCATCTGGGTCAAGGATGGCCCCGGCATGGGCAAGTTGATCGCCGACTGGATGACCGACGGCCGCACCGAAATCGATCATCACCAGATCGACTATGCGCGCTTTTATCCGCACCAGACGAAAGAGCAGTTCATCCACGATCGCTGCACCGAAACGGCGATGAAGGTCTACAACCCGGCCGTCCATCCGCGCGAACCCTTTTCCAAGGGCCGCAACATTCGACGCTCGCCTTTTTATGAGCGGGAGAAGGAACTCGGCGGCTATTTCATGGAACTCGGCGGCTGGGAGCGCGCCCATGGCTATGCCGCCAACGAGCATTTGCTGGAGAAATACGGCAACCGCGTCCCCGTTCGTGAGAACGAGTGGGACAATCGCCATTTCTGGCGCGTCTCCAACGCCGAGCACCTTGCGATGAGCGAGGATTGCGGCATCGTCAACCTGTCGCACTTCGCGATGGTCGATGTCGAAGGCCCGGACCATGTCGCGCTGATGGAATGGGTCTGCGCCGCGAGGATTGGCGGCGACGGCAACATCGGCAAGGGCATCTACACCCACTTCCTCGACGAGGAGGGCATGGTGCGCGCCGACCTGACCGTCATCCGCATGGCCGACCGCTGTCGTGTTGTCGACGGAGCCGATGCCGGTCCGCGCGATTTTCACTATCTGCGCCGGGTGGCCGAGGACAAAGGCTTCGACGTCACCATCACCGATGTAAGTGAGAAATACGTTACCATCGGCATCTGGGGGCCAAACGCGCGTGCGACTTTGCAGAAGGTCGTCGAAGATCCCGCCGGCCTGGCGCCCGAGAGCTTCCCGTTCGCCGCGATCAAGCCGGTGAAGATAGGCGGCAAGGACGTGACCGCGTTCCGCATCTCCTATGTCGGCGAGCAGGGCTGGGAGTTGCATATGCCCTACGAGGACGGCCTGGCCGTCTGGGACGCGTTGCGGTCTACCGGTGTGATGCCGTTCGGCGTCGAGACCTACGCCAATACGCGCCGCATGGAGAAGAGCCTGCGCCTGCAGAATGCCGACCTCCTGACCGAATACAATTTGCTGGAGGCCGATCTAGCTCGCCCGAAGGTCAAGGAAGCGGATTTCTGCGGCAAGGCCAAACACGAGGAGTACCGCGCGCGGAAAAACCAGCCGGCCATGCTGTGCACGCTGGTCATGACCGAAAATGTCGATTCCAGGGGCGTCGCACGCTATCCGGTCGGTACGATGCCGGTCATGGACCCGGACACCGGGGAGACACTGGTCGATGAGCTCGGCCGCCGGTCGTTCACGACGTCGGTTGCCTATGGACCAACCATCGGCAAGAACATCGCGCTGGCCTACCTGCCATGGTCGCATTGCCAGGAAGGCCGCAGGCTTGCAGTCGAGTATTTTGGCGAGACCTACCCGGTCGAAGTGGCCGGCGTCGGCTACAAGCCGCTGTACGACCCGGAAAACCTGAAGCCTCGGACCTGAATTCACCTGCAAGAGGACCTTCCGAAACGATTCGTCAGGTTTATGCGGTTTCGCAAACTCGCGAAATTGTGAAGGGAAAGGCTCGAGTTTTTCCGGGCCTTTTCTTTCCAAGCAAGTGTTTTCGCGTAACGTGGCGGCATGTCTTGTTCGCTGAGTGCCAGACATGCCCTTGTTGCCGGCGCTGCTCTGGCGCTGGTAGTCGTTGCCGCTCCACACGGTCTCGCCGCGGAACCGGTCGATATCGAACTGGTCCTGGCCGTCGATGTGTCGCTGTCGATGTCGCCGGACGAGCTCGAGATCCAGCGCCGGGGCTATGCCGCGGCACTTACCCACGACAAGGTTCTGCAGGCCATCGCCGAGGGCGTGCATGGCAAAATCGCCGTGACCTATTTCGAATGGGCCGGCAGTTCCTCCCATCATGTCATCGTGCCGTGGACGACGATCGCTTCCCGGGCGGATGCCGAGCGCGTGGCGAAGCAGCTTTCGGCCTTGCCGCCAAACAGCGCGCGGCGGACCTCGATATCGAGCGCGCTGGAATTCGGCGCCGATCTTTTCGCCGAGAGTCAGTTCCAGGGGATGAAGCGGGTTATCGACATTTCCGGAGACGGGCCGAACAATCAGGGTCCGCCGGTCGATATCGTTCGCAACGACGTAACCGCACAGGGTATCACCATCAACGGACTGCCGCTGATGACCAATGGCGGACTGTCGAGCAGCTACGATGTCGACGATCTCGACAAATATTACACCGACTGCGTGATCGGTGGACCGGGCGCCTTCATGGTACCTGTCAACGAATGGTCGCAGTTTCCCGAAGCGATCCGGCGCAAGCTGGTGCTTGAACTCGCCGGCCCCGCCTCGCGGCAATGGGCGGAGGAGGAAGCGCTGAACCCGCCGGTCGTCATGGCGCAGGCGACGTCGGCCTATGACTGCCTCATCGGCGAAAAGATGTGGCAGGACCGCTCGTGGATGTGGGAGGACCGCTAGGAGCGATTCCTGACGATGTGCCTTCGTCGGGAATCGTGTTCTGGGCCGCATGCTTTCGTCCTTGCGTGGCTCCCTTGCATGATGCCAAATTATTCCTCGGCGCGGGCGGCGAAGGGCGCTGATGAGGAATGACACACGCATGAGACAGCTTTTAACTCTGGTCGCGGTGGCGTCTGCCATGATGGTCGGCAGCGCCGATGCGCAGTATCGCAGCGCCTGCTCGCTCTACGAACATGAAGGTTTTGAGGGCGAGGTCCTTCGGATGGGTCCTGATGACAGGGTAAGTTTCCGTGCGCGTCAGTTCTGGAACGACCGGGCTTCGTCTGCGCGCGTTGCACGCGGCTGTACGCTGGTGATTTACGAGCACGCACGCATGCAGGGAGATTCCTCCGAAATCTACCGCCGTGCATCCAATCTGGGCAAGGGCTGGAACGACCGCATCTCTTCGGCGGAGTGTTATTGCGACAATTATTGAGACGCGGCGCTGCCGTTTAGGAGCGTGAATCTGCTCCGCCGGGCAAAGGCGAGAGAAGCAGGACTGCTGCTCCGAGCAATCCCGAGATCAGCGATCCTCCAAGGATGCCGACCTTCAGCGCGCCCTGCATGGCGAGGTCGGTGGGAAACGCCAGAAGCCCGATGAAGAGGCTCATGGTAAATCCGATGCCGCACAAAAGGGCGACGCCGAGCAGGTGACGAACCGAAGCGTTCGCCGGCATGTCGGCGAAGCCCAGGCGGACCGCCAGCCATGCGGTGCCGAATACGCCGACCAGCTTGCCGACGACGAGGCCGAGCGCGATGCCGAGGGTCAGCGGTTGCAGGAGCGATTCCGCCGAGATGGCTCCCAGGGGTACGCCGGCATTGGCAAAGCCGAAGACAGGAATGACGAAGAACGAAACCGGCTTGTGCAGGGCATGCTCCAGCGCATGCAGCGGCGAATCCTCGGGGTGATCCGGCGCGCCCGGCGTGCGACCGAGCGGAATGGTCAGGGCCAGGGCGACGCCGGCGAGTGTAGCGTGAACGCCGGACTTCAATACGACCACCCAGAGGATGAGGCCGAGCACGAGATAGGGGGCAAGCCGCATGACGCCAAAACGGTTGAGGGCGACCAGGGCGACAAGGATGGCGACCGCCGCCGCCAGCCAGGCAAGCGAAAGGCCGGACGTATAGAACAGCGCGATGATGATGACCGCGCCCAGATCGTCGATGATGGCGAGTGCGGTCAGAAACACCTTCAGCGAAGCCGGCACCCGATTGCCGAGCAACGAGAGTACACCGAGCGCAAAGGCAATATCGGTGGCGGTCGGAATGGCCCAGCCGCGCAGCGTTTCCGGGCTGTCGCTGTTAAACGCGACGAAGATCAGTGCCGGGACCGCCATGCCACCGGCCGCGGCGATGCCGGGCAGGATGCGTCGCGGCCAGGTCGAGAGTTGGCCATCGAGGAATTCGCGCTTGATTTCCAGGCCGACCAGCAGAAAAAACACCGCCATCAGCCCGTCGTTGATCCAGTGTGCGATATTAAGAGGCCCGAGATAGGCTGACAGCGCCGAGAAATAAGACGGCGCAAGCGGCGAGTTCGCGATGATCAGGGCCAGTGCTGCCGCAATCATCAGAACGATACCGCCGGCGCTTTCGCTGGCGAGGAATTCGCGGAAGGCCGACGGGCGGTGCGGGTGAGCGGTCATGCGCCGGCCTCTTCTGTCAGGTCGGCCGGAGCGGCCATCGGGTCACGGCGAACGTAACAGCCGATCATGCCGTATGCCACGGGTGCGATCGTCGCACTTTGAAGCTGTATGCGGCGAAGAAACTACGCCGCCAGAAGCTGCTTCCTGTCGATGCGCTCCTGCTGAGGAGAACGGGCGTAAAGCTCGCGATAGCACTTCGAAAAATGCGATGCCGAGACAAAACCGCAGGCAACGGCGACCTCGACCACCGGCATCGACGACTGGATCAACAGATGGCGGGCGCGGTCAAGCCTGATTTCCAGGTAATAGCGGGCCGGCGATCGCCCCATTTCAGTGCGGAACAGACGCTCGATCTGTCGCCGCGACAGCCCGACTTCGTCGGCGATCTCGATCAGCGACAGCGGTTCCGACAGATTGGCTTCCATCAGTTCGATGATAGTCAGCACCTTGGCGTTCTGGACGCCGAGCCGGGCCCGCAGCGGCAGGCGCTGGCGATCAGTCGGGCTGCGCACTCGGTCGGTCAGCACCTGCTCGCAGACACGATTGACAAGGTTTTCGTCGAAATCGTCGCCGATCAACTTCAGCATCATGTCGAGTGCGGCGGTGCCGCCGGCGCAGGTATAGATGTTCTGGTCGACCTCGAAGAGATCGGCAAAGACATTGACCTTGGGGAAGGCTTCCGAAAAGCCCGGCAGGTTTTCCCAATGGATGGCGCAGCGTTTGTTGGAGAGCAGCCCGGCCGAGGCCAGTACGTAGGCGCCGGTGCACAGTCCGCCGATGGCGACGCCGCGATTGTATTCCTCGCGCAGCCAGGCGAACGCCGACTTGTTCTGGTAGTTCTCGACATTGATGCCGCTGCATACGACGACCATCGAAGGCCGGTCGGGTCCAGACATCTTCTTGCGTTCGTCGTCAAGCGAGGTGTTCACCGCGCACTCGACGCCGTTGGAAGCCTGTACCGGCTTGCCGTCGAGGCTGGCAAGGCGCCATTTGTAGGCCTCGTAGCCGAGCATCCGGTTGGCGATCCTCAAGGGCTCGAGCGCTGTCGCGAAAGCGACCATGGTGAAGTCGGGGACGAGGAAGAAAACGAGCGATCTTTTGATGGGATGCCTGATGACGTTCAAAGGAGCCTCACGCTACGGCAATGTCGCGGACAGGATGTCGCGATCAGCAAAGCGTCATCAGGAAAAGTATTTGTTGTCAATGGGGTTGGCAGCATCGCCGCATGAATATTTGCGACATCGGATAATGCTGCATTGCGACAATCGTCGTGACACGGCGGACAAGCTCGCCGGCGGGCAGTAAAACGCCGCGCAAGGGGAGGCACCTGCGCGGCGTTTGAACCATCTGCCGGCGAGCCGGCCCGAAATGCTACAGTTAGTTGATGAGGAAGCCGAGGCGCGAACCCGCCATGGCAGCCGTCTGGCCGGGCATGGTCTTGCCGAGGCGCTGGCGCTCAAGAGCGGTGGTCAGGTTCGATTCGCGGCGGCCGAAAAAGCGGGAAAAAAGTTTCATGACACGTCTCCATGCAGTCAGGGTTACACGGGGCGCCTTCGCTTGAAGGAGTGGGGCAGCTCGTTGATGACGCTGATATAATCATTGTGCGGCGCACACGCAGCGGTAAAAGCGAAGCGGTTGATATGAAAAGCGACACGAAAAACGACGCTTTTGAGCTGGATCAGCCGAAATTCTGTTCATTTACAAGGCAATAAGCCTGATTTTGAGACGTTATGCGCCTATTTCATATGCGGCATGCGTGCCGTGCATGGCTGCGGTGCCGGCACCGATGCTGCATCGCAGGACGGGCAATCCTGCGATGCAGGTTCTGTGGCAGCCACACCGCCGCTCACTGCTGCTTGGACCAAATCGAAGCCTGGCGTGTCGAGGGGCTGTCGCGCCAGCCGATGTCCTTCTGGATCTCGATCGGCAGCGAGCCGACGATGCGGCGGGTGCGAGCCTCCTCGCGGGCTGAACGCCATTCGGCGGCAATAGTGCTCAATGCTGAATAGACGGACATTTCCTTCTCCTCTCGGTTTGCGGAGGGCATTTCCCAATCCGCATATTGACTATCCGACAGTTTTGAGGTTCAATCAATCGAAATGAAGTGATCCACTTGTTCAGAAAAATTGAAGAGCAAAGCCGATGACCGCACCACTCAATCACCCGCTGCCGTTGCTCGATCTCGATGTTTTGCGCACGTTCGTGGCGATTGCCGAAACCGGCAGTTTCACGACGGCTGCCAATGCGGTGTTTCGTACGCCGTCGGCGGTTTCCATGCAGATCAAGAAGCTGGAAGATATTCTCGGCCGCTCGGTCTTCGCGCGCGACGCGCGTTCGGTCACCTTGACCACCGATGGCGAAATGTTGCTCGGCTATGCCCGCCGCATGCTGGCGGTGAACCGCGAGGCGGTGTCGAAGTTCATCATTCCCGACATTACGGGCGTGGTCCGGCTCGGGTCGCCGGACGACTATGGTGAGCGCGTGCTGCCGAACGTCCTGAAGCGTTTCGCGCAGTCGCATCCGTCGATCGCCGTCGACGTCATCATCGACCAGAGCAGCAATCTGCGCCGGCGCATGGACGACAGGGCGCTGGACATCACGCTGCTCACCAATTCGGTCAAGGCGGACGCCGCCGGCGCCGAAATCCTGCTGACCGAGCCTATCGTATGGGCCGGCGCCAAGGGCGGTTGCGCCCATCTGCGCGAGCCATTGCCGGTTTCGGTATGGGAGGAAGGCTGCGCATGGCGGGCAGGGGCGCTGGAGGCGCTTGGCCGCGACGGCCGCAACTACCGCATCGCCTATATGAGCGCCCACACCGCCGGCCAGCGCGCCGCGATCATGGCCGACCTGGCGATCGCGCCGCTGCCGAAATCCTTCATCACCGGCGACATGGTCGAACTCGGAACCAAGACCGGCCTGCCGGTGATCGGCAATTACAGCCTGGCGATGCTGGTGGCACCCGATGCCCAGGCGCCGGTCAAGGCAGCCGCGGACCACATCCGCGCGACGTTCGAAACCTTCAAGGAAACGGGCAAGTTCTAGCTTAGCTCAGATATTGCAATCGAGGCCGGCCGCCATCTGATGGCGAGCCGGCTTTTTATCGGTGAGGAACGCCACGATCCGATCTCGCGCCCGACGCGCATGTCGATGGCGTGCTCGGTGATGTCAAGTTGGGTGAAAAGCCTTGCCGGAGGCCAGTGCCGGCTCAACGGTGGCACTGGCGAGCATTTCGCGATCAAGCCGTCGGTGTCGTGTGCTCTTGCAGCACCACCACCCGCGTGCCATTGGCGACGCGTCGATGCAGATCGATGA
This sequence comes from Mesorhizobium sp. ZC-5, assembly GCF_025753855.1. Taxonomy (GTDB): domain Bacteria; phylum Pseudomonadota; class Alphaproteobacteria; order Rhizobiales; family Rhizobiaceae; genus Neomesorhizobium. The sequence goes on along the minus strand of NZ_JAOWPT010000004.1, from coordinate 263,511 downwards.
TGTCCTGATTAAGCAGACGGATGCAGCCGCTGGAGATCGAGCGGCCGATCGACCAGTCCTCGCTGGTCCCGTGAATGCGGTAAAGCGTGTCGACGCCGTTCTTGAACAGATAGAGCGCACGTGCGCCGAGCGGATTGGTCGGGCCTGGCTCCATGCCGCCGGCCAGTGGACCGTAGCGTTCTGGCTCGCGCGCGATCATGTCCTGCGTCGGCGTCCAGCGCGGCCATTCGCGTTTGTACTGGATGACCCCGGTGCCTTCAAACTCCAGCCCGGCCTTACCCACTCCGATACCGTAGCGCAGCGCCTGCTGCTCGCCGAGCAGCAGAAAAAGGAAGCGTTGTCGCGTGTCGACGACGACCGTGCCGGCCGGCTCAAGCCCTTGATAAGCGACCTCCTGGCGGTAGTATTTCGGATCGATCTTGGTGAGATCTGGAGCGGGGATCGGAAAAGGCTCGGTTTCGACCGCCGCATACATGTCGAGATAATATTGGGGGACTTGCCTTTTCCCAACCGAGGGGGACGGGATCCGTTGGCTGCTGGCGCAACCGGCCATGATGAAGGGGGCCGCAAGCACAAACGAACGGCGGGTCAGGAAAAGGGACATTTCGATTGCCTATTGTTGTTGGCGTCTTTTGGGGCGTTCGTCGCAGAAAAGCCTAAACGCTGCCATGCACGCGCGATCACACTCCGGCTGGTTGCGTTCACGCTTCGGTGAGCCCGGTTTTACAGGGACATCTTCACAGCCGTGCGGCTTGCGACATGCCGAAGTTGCAGCTTCTGCTGTAATGAAACGGCAGCAAAGTGGCGCTTCACGCGCCGGCTGGATCATTTATGTGCAAATGAATTGGTCCAGTGACGAAGCGACTACCTGACAGGGCAAATGCGTTACCCAAGTGGCTGCTCGCGTTCCATGCGATGCAGCCGGGGATCTTCCCACGCAGTTACGCCTCGACCTCGACGAGGCAGTATTGATTTCCTTCGAGGTCGCGCATCACAGTGTAACGTTCCGCTTCCCGCCAGACCGAGGCACCAAGCGCGCGATGCCTGTCTATTTCACGCCGGCGGTCGGAAACGGCGATATCGACGTGGATGCGATTGTGATCGTACCTGCGCTGCTGGACGTGCTGAAAGCAGAGGCTGGGTCCAGGCCCGTCCACCATCACTGTCGGGTCGGTTTCCGGCGTGAACCCAAGAGCTGCCAGGCGCGCGATCTCGGTGTCATCATAGGGGCGGGTCCGGTAACCATCGAGCACCTCCGCCCAGAAGCGAGCCAGTGCTGAAGGCTTCTCGCAATCGAAGACGATTTCTCTAAGCCTGCCCATGTCACATCTTTCGTACTCAGCCCGATGCGACCTAGCGTCAGTCGCGGTTGCGGCGGGCCGCGCGTTCCTCGCGTGAACGCCGGCGCGGCGCCGCATCACCGGAGACGCCATCCTCGCTGGCCGTCTTTCGCGGCGGCAGCTTCACCTGTTCGGAGAGCTTCGGGAAGGGATCGACCTTGTTGGGCAGCGCCATCGCGTCGATGAAGAGCTGCTGGAAATGCGGTTCCAGCGCGGTCTCGATCTTCTCGATCCGGGAAACCTCTTTCTCGATCTCGCGGCGATGGTTGCGGTTGAGCAATGCCATCAGCGCGCCGGTGCCGGCGGCGTTGCCGACGGCCTTGACCTCGGCGAGATCGCAATCCGGAATGAGGCCGAGCACCATGGCGTATTTCGGATCGATGAAGGAGCCGAAGGCGCCGGCGAAGCGAATGGTATCGACCGTCTCGACGCCCTGCTTTTCCATCAGCAGCTTGACGCCGGCATAAAGGGCTGCCTTGGCGAGCTGGATGGCCCTGATGTCGTTCTGGGTGATGGTGATTTTCGGCTCGCCGGTGCGTCCCTCGCGCAGCAGATACGAAAAGGTGCGGCCATTCTGGATGATACGCGGACTTTTCGCCGCAAGCGAGCCGTCGAGGACGCCGTCTTCCGAAATGATGCCGGAAAGATACATTTCGGCGACGACCTCGATGATCGCCGAGCCGCAGATGCCGGTGACGCCGGTAGCCCAGGATTCGTCTTCAAATCCTTCTTCGTCCGACCATTTGTCGACACCGATGACGCGGTATTTCGGCTCCAGCGTATCCGGGTCGATGCGCACCCGCTCGATGGCGCCGGGGGCGGCGCGCTGGCCGGATGAAATCTCGGCACCCTCGAATGCAGGCCCGGTCGGCGAGGATGCCGCCACCACGCGGGTGCTGTTGCCCAGGATGATCTCGGCGTTGGTGCCGACATCGACCAGAAGCATCATCTTGTCCTGCCGGTACAGGCCTTCCGACAGCGTCGCACCGGCAGCGTCGGCTCCGACATGACCGGCGATGCACGGCAGCGTATAGAGGCGCGCGCCGGGATTGACGTTGATGCCGATCTCGTGTGCCCAGAACTGCAATGCACCCGATACGGCAAGCGCGAATGGGGCCTGGCCAAGTTCGGTCGGATCGATGCCGAGGAAAAGGTGATGCATGATGGGGTTGGCGACGAAGACGCAGTCGAAAATATCTTCGCGGTGGGCCTGGCCTTCCTCGCAGACCTTGCCGATCAGCGTGTTGACGGCTTCGCGCACCGCCTTGGTCATCGCCCCGCGCCCGTCGGGATTCATCATCACGTAGGAGACGCGGCTCATCAGATCCTCGCCGAAACGGATCTGCGGGTTGGAGGTGCCGGACGAGGCGGCGATGCGGCCGGACAGCAGCGACACCAGATGCATTGCGATGGTGGTGGAGCCGATGTCGCAGGCGATGCCGTAGGCTTCGTTCTTCAGGCCGGGGAACAGGCCGATGATGAACGGCCGCGAGGAATCCATGTCGCGGTGGATCGCGGCTGTGACGCCCCATTTCCCGGGCGAGACGGGAGGCTGGTCCGGCAAGGTGGTGCGCATGATCTTCTGGATCTGCGGGATGAGATGCGGAGCCACCAGCAAATCCTTCCAGCCCCAGTCCGTCTCGAGTGCGACCTTCAGCCGGTCGAGGTCGCCGAGCGGCTTGTGCATGTCGGGTTCCTCGACCTCGACGTAGCACAGCTGGACGGCGGCGTTGCGCTCGATGACGCGGTCGGTGGCAGCCTTGCGCACCACCTGTGCGTTGATGACGGTGTCCTGCGGCACGTCGATGACGAGGTCGCCGAGAATCTGCGCGGAGCAGGAGAGACGGCGGTGCTGGGGAAGGCCGCGCACGCGCTCGTAGCGATCCTCCTTGGCACCCTTCGGCGAGATGTGGTCGTTGGACGAGACGATCTTGTGCTTGGCGAAATTGCCTTCCTGGACCTCGATCTGGCAGCGCCCGCAGGTGGCGCGCCCGCCGCAGACGCTCTCGACATAGACGCCGAGCGACCGCGCCGCATCGAGCACCGGTGTCCCGACCGGAAACCGTCCGCGCTTGCCGGACGGCATGAACAGGACGAGCGGATCGGTGATGTTGGCGGGCGGGTTCACGATTAAGCGCCTACCCCCGTGCCATCCGCGCTTCACGTCCACCGCGGCGGCGGCCACCGGCCGCGGCACCGTCGCCTGGCGCATTGACGGCGACGGGTGCTGCGACGGGATGCCCGCCTTCGGCAGGCTTATAGTCCTTGTAGGTCTTGATCCAGGTCATGCAGTCCTTGTCGGTGCCGTTGAGCACGTTGGCGCCGCGCACGGCTTCCATTTCCTGCGGGCGCACCGGGTTCATGATCGCCGAGGTCATGCCGGCGCCGATCACCATCGGGATGAAGGCAGCATTGATGCCGTGGCGGTGCGGCAGGCCGAAAGAGATGTTGGAGAGGCCGCAAGTCGTGTTGACCTTCAACTCCTCGCGCAGGCGGCGCAGCAGCGCGAACACCTGGCGGCCGGCGTCGCCCAGCGCGCCGATCGGCATCACCAGCGGGTCGACCACGACATCATGCGCCGGAATGCCGTGGTCGGCGCAGCGCTCGACGATCTTCTTGGCGACGGCGAAGCGAACATCAGGGTCCATCGAAATACCGGTCTCGTCGTTGGAGATGGCGACGACGGGAACGTTGTATTTCTTGACCAGCGGCAGGATGGCTTCAAGCTTTTCCTCCTCGCCGGTGACAGAATTCACCAGCGGGCGGCCCTTCGCCACCTTCAGCGCGGCTTCGATCGCGGCGGTGACGGAACTGTCGATCGACAGCGGCAGGTCGACAAGGTTCTGGACGATCTCCAGGGTCTGCACCAACAGCGCCGGTTCGGTGGCGTTGGGGTCGACGGCGGTAACGCCGGCGTTGACGTCGAGCATGGTCGCGCCACAGGCTGCCTGTTCCAGCGCATCCTTGATCACCGTCTCGAAATTGCCGGCGATCATTTCGGCGGCGAGTTTCTTGCGGCCGGTCGGGTTGATGCGCTCGCCGATCACGCAAAAGGGCTGGTCGAAGCCGATGATGATTTCTCGTGTCGCCGAGGCAACGATCGTGCGGGTCATGAAGCTCTCCGTAAGATATAAAGACTTCTTTATATCGTTTCTTGTTGCGATCAAGCGGTGGACGCGCTCAGTGCGCGGTCTTCACCATGTCGACCTGGGTTTCGGTGACGTTGTCGTGCAGCAGGTGGTCGAGCCGGTCGGCGACCAGCCGGTCGTCGCGGCGGGTCTCACGCTTCCATGGCTGCCGTCCTTTCAAAACACCCGATTCATCGACGATTTCGGCGACATACTCCTCCTGGCGGTAGGCCATCACGTGGATGCCGGAAACGCCGGGGATTTCCTTCACTTCGTTGATGATGTCGGTCGCCAGTTGCTTGCCTTCCTTCTTCTGGTCCTGTGCGCCTTCAAGCCTCTGGATGATGGCATCGGGGATATGGATGCCCGGCACGTTGGACCGGATCCATTTCGCCGTCTTGGCGGAAGCCAGCGGCCCGACGCCGCACAGGATGAAAACATTCTCGGTATGGCCCAGATCGCGGGCGCGCTGCATGAAGCTGCGGAACATCGGCACGTCGAAGCAGTACTGGGTCTGCACGAACTGCGCGCCGGCGGCGATCTTCTTGCCGAGATGGATCGGCCGGAAATCGAAGGGCGGCGCGAACGGATTTACCGCTGCCCCGAGAAACAGCTGAGGCGGTGTGCTCAGCTTGCGGCCCGACAGGAACTTGCCGTTGTCGCGCATGATGCGGATGGTCTCGAGCAGCGACATGGAATCGAGGTCGAAGACAGGCTTGGCGCCCGGCTGGTCGCCGGCTTGCACGCCGTCGCCGGTGAGGCAGAGCATGTTGGCGACGCCCATCGCTGCTCCGCCGAGAACGTCGCCCTGGATGGCGATGCGGTTCTTGTCGCGGCAGGCGATCTGCATGATCGGAGCGTACCCCATACGGGTCAGAAGCGCGCAGATGCCGACCGACGACATGTGGCAATTCGCGCCGGATGCATCGACGGCGTTGATGGCGTCTACCCAGCCGTCGAAGATTTTTGCCCGGTTGTAGACGTCCTCGGGATCGGCGCTGTCGGGTGGGTTGAGTTCGGTGGTCACTGCGAACTCGCCGCGCCGAAGTACGCGCTCCAGCCGGCCGCGCGAGGTATGGCCGGGCAGGGGCTCCAGCGGCAGGTCGATACCCGCCGGGTTTTCATCGCGCTGCGGGGGACGCATCGGGTTCATACGGTTGTCCTTGCCGCTTCTTTGGCGGCAGCCGCCTGCGCCGTCACGCGCAGCCAGGCCGAGGTCTCGCGCAACGACTGATCGACCGGTTTCTGCACCGTCAGGATCGCGTCGCCATGCACCATCTGCCGCGAGCCTTCCCAGGCCTTGACCCAGACGCACGGCATGTCGGGCTCGACCTCGCAGTTGCCGTTGGCGCGAACGCCGCCGCATGGTCCATTGCGCAATTGCTTCGGGCAGTTCATCGGGCACGACATGCCGGTGGAGGACAACACGCATTGGCCGCACATGCGGCAGTCGAACATGAAGCCCTTGACGCGTTTCTCGATGAATTTCACCGGCGCCTCGACACGGCTGTAGCCGATGCCTTTCCACAATGGATGCAGCAGCAGGAACATGTCGGCAAATCGTGCGTAGAACCATTCAAGCAGTCGCGAATGGCGGATCGACCAGAGCCTGACCGCGAAAGAGCGTTGCACCCGCCGCTGCGGCGACACGTCGGCGGGCTTGTAGTCGCTCTTCGGCGCCGCCTTCTTGACGATCGTCGCCTGGGTGACCCCGGCTGACGCCGCGGGCGGCACGGCCTGGGGGGCGTTTTCAGCTTGCGCGGCTGTAATCGAGGTCGACGGGTTGTCAGACATTGTCCTCTTTCCCACCCGACTTCACCAGGGCAACCAACCGCTCGCGGGTGTATCTGCCATCGATATCGGCCAGTGCTTTTTCCGCTTCGGATTCGAGATCATCGCTTACGGGCACCGGATCGGCCTTGCGCCATTCAGCAAGATAGGCGTCGGTGTCGCCGGCGCCGGTGCGCATCGCGCACATGTCTATCGCCTCGGTGAAGCGCAGCGGCAGTTCGCGCTTGGCGTTCTGGCGGCCTTTTTTCACGATGACTTGCGCGGGGATGTCGCGCCAGTAGACGACGATCAGATCGGCCATTGATTTATGCTCCTCATGAATTCGAGCATTGCCGGAACGGCACCAAGGCTGCTTGTTATGGGACGACGCGCGGGCATTCAAAAGCGACGCGCGGAAGATCGGGTTCCGGCGACAGCCGGTTGCCGCCGCCTGGGCAGGCGGCGCAACATCGGCTCAGCGGCAGCTCACATGTGAAAAAAGTTGGAGGTCCACAGGAACCCGATCAAGGCCGTCGCGGAGCCGAAGACGGCGACGATGACCACCATTGCCACCAAGCCGACGATTGTGCCGACGGCAAAGAGGATGCCGTCGCGTTCAATCAGCGCGAGGCCGAGCAGCGAGCTGGAAAAGGCTGGAAGCCAGTTGCCGAGCGGTATTGGCAGCGTGACGATGACAGCCAGAACGAAGCACATGACGCCGATCACGCGGTCACCCTGCCTGCGCCAGAACGGCCAGTAGCGGGGCTTGATCATACGCTCGAGACTGATCAGCCGAGGGATCAGGCGGTCCATGACAGAGCGGAAGCTTTCGGCCGAAATCGAATGTTCCATGACGAAGCGCGGCAGCCAGGCGCGTTTGCTGCCGTACATCATCTGCGCCGACACGATCACCAGCGGCAGTCCGAGGATGGCCGAGGAAGGCGGTGGCAGCGGGATCAGGTTCAGGGCCGCGAAAAAGACGATGAGTGCGGCGAAGCTGCGGTCGCCCAGCGCATCGCGGATGTTCGATATGGAAACCGGGCCGTCGGCGTCACGCGCCATTTGCGCGAAGAGTTGCGACAGGCGTCGCGGCCGACGCCGTACCGGCGCGCCGTCGATCTGACCGTCCTCAAAGCCTCGCATTTCCTGTCTCATACGTCCCCATGCCGCCTGACCCGACCCACCCTCGGCGCAAGAGCGACCATAGTGTGGCGGCAACCGGTTAATCCTTGATGATGCCAGCGCATAACGTTGACCTGTGAAAACCGGATGACTGTTTCACTGGCGATTTGGGCCTAACGGCGAAACTCGAGAATATCCAGCTTGGATTCGTAATGTGGAGCAGGAAATTCGATGCGCCACTCGTTCGATCCTGTCCGGAATGTGTAGCCGACCTGGTCGCTTTCCGGACCGCTGCTGTATTTCTTCGGCGTATCGCCGGCAACGAAGAAAGATCCGAGATAGGTCAATCGCTTGTCGCTGTCGGTGAAGAAACGGCCTTTGGTGCGCTGCGAGCCGGAGATCTTTTCCAGCGTCCATCCTGAACCGTCGTCGGTTACCCGGCACTTGAACCAACTGTAGACGACAAGCGGGCTCAACCCTCCGGCCTTGATGGTGCGGCATTGCCAGTTGCCTGTCATGTCGAAACCGTCGAAGGCGACCGGCGCTCTGGCGATCAGTTTTTCGAGTTCGGCGACATCGCCCGCCGCGCCGCCTGCCTTGGCTTCCTTCAATGCCGTCTCGCGTGTCGAATCATAGTCCTGCAACCGCTTGCTATCGGCATCGGTGATCAGGTTCTGGATCTCGCCGGTGGCCAGCGCCTGCGAGGCTGGCAGCGAAATGAGCATGGCGAGGAGAAGCTTGCGAAAGGCCATTCTGTGACTCCATTTGTCGGGCAAAGGAGCCGCCAAATCAGGCCCTTTCATGAAGGTGCGGCGGAACGCGACGCGTTTTCCAGGGAGGAGGGCAGGTCGCCATAGCCGGTGAAGCGGCGCTCATAGGCAAGGCCAAGCATGCGCGCTGCGGCTTGCGCGACCTTTTCGAGTTCCGGCTCCTCCGTCTGGGCAAGATAGATAAGCTTTTCGTAGTTGCCGAAATAATCCTGAATCAGTTCCGGATGCCGGTCGAGGCCAAGTGGTTTCATGAAGAAGGCGTCGAACTGCCGGCAGAGGAAATCGGTCATGTAAAACGACATCATGTCGTCGTCGGCGACCTTCGCATAGGCGGCCATGCCCTGATAGAAACCAAAACAATGAGGTCCGGCCATACGCTCGACGCCGTGCTTTTCACAGATATTGTCGAGCAACCCCCCGGTGCCGCAATCGGCATAGCCGACGAAGATGTGCTTGAAGCCATCCGCCTTGGCCTTGACGATGGCGGCATCCATGGCCGGCGCGATCCGGTCCGGATAGAAATGGTATTCCGCCGGCAGGCAAGTCAGCTCGAGATGGTCGAGGTTGAGTTGCTGCTTGGCCGCCAGGATCTCGCGCGCGATCATGCCGCAGGCGATCACCAGCAGCTTTTCAGCTTGGGGACGAACAGCCGTGCGGAGTTGCATCATGGAACCACTTTGCCCAGAATTCGTTCTTGGTGGGCGATATTAGCGAACGAGGGAGTACCCGTACATGAAACTGTCCCGGCTTGCACCAGTGGCCCTGATCGTCTGCGCCGTGGCGCTCGCGGCATGCGCCAATACAGTCCGCGGCGTCGGTAGAGACGTCAAGCAAACCGCAAACGCGGTCGAGGATACTGTCGAAAATCCCTGAGCCGAATTCCGGTTCATGGAATGTGAGGCCGTGCTCGTGCACGGCCTTTTTCATGCCGAAGCGCGTACGTTGTGCTTGCGCTTCATGTAGTCCTTGGCGGTCTCGACTGCGACCGCCGCATCGCGGCAATAGGCATCGGCGCCGACCGCCTTGCCGAATTCTTCGTTGAGCGGGGCGCCGCCGACCAGCACGACGTAGTCGTCGCGGATGCCCTTTTCCTTCATCGTGTCGATCACGACCTTCATGTACGGCATCGTGGTGGTCAGCAGAGCCGACATGCCGATGATGTCAGGCTGGTGTTCCTCGATCGCCGCCAGGTATTTTTCGACCGGATTGTTGATGCCGAGATCGATGACATCGAAGCCGGCACCTTCCATCATCATGCCGACGAGGTTCTTGCCGATGTCGTGGATGTCGCCCTTGACGGTGCCGATTACCATCTTGCCCTGCTTGGGCGCGCCGGTGGCGGCGAGCAACGGACGCAGAATGTGCATGCCGGCCTTCATGGCGTTGGCCGACAAAAGCACCTCGGGAACGAACAGGATGCCGTCGCGAAAGTCTTCGCCGACGATCCGCATGCCCTCGACCAGAGCTTCGGTCAGCACCTTGTAGGGAACCCAGCCGCGTTCTAGGAGGATGTTGGTGCCTTCCTCGATTTCTTCCTTCAAGCCGTCATAAAGATCGTCGTGCATCTGCTGCACGAGTTCGTCGTCGGAAAGCTCGGAGAGGATAATCTCGTCGTCGGACATGCTGTGGCTCCTGTGGCCGCGATGTCTGGTCTTTTTGCGGCACGCGAATTCAGGTCAATATCTATTCTGCAAGTGTTGCGTTTCCATAGCTGATTTGCGACTTCCTGCAAAAGGAAAGCGACCGGCGAAATGCATGGTTTTCTTGTCGATTTTGCGACACGTCTTGGCGCTGGCAAGCCGTTTTGCGAAGGATGCGAGGCTACGATCCGGGCAGGGCGCGATCGCGCGCCGCATATTTTCTAGGGATGAATGTTATGGAAGAGAACCTCTTGTCGGGGCAGGAAGCCTCCAACGCGCGGCGCGGACGTGGCGCCAGCGGTGGCGCGGCCGCACGGCGCGCGGCGCGTTCGGGCGGCGGACCCGGCACCCAGCAGACTTACATCAAGCGCAGCATCAAGGTCTACGAAGTGCTCGACGAAGAGGGCCTTGCGCTGATCGAGAAGAATGCCGACACGGTGCTGGAAGAGATTGGCATCGAGTTTCGCGACGACGCCGAGGCGCTCGAACTTTTCAAGGCTGCCGGCGCCGACATCAAGGGCGAGCGGGTGCATTTTCCGAAGGGGCTGCCGCGTTCGCTATTAGAGACCGCGCCGTCGCAATACACGCAGCATGCGCGCAATCCGGAACGCTCGGTGCAGATCGGCGGCAACGCCACGGTCTTTGCGCCGGTCTACGGACCGCCCTTCGTGCGCGACCTCGACGGCAAGCGTCGCTATGCCACGATCGAGGATTTCCGCAATTTCGTGAAGCTCGCCTACATGGCGCCGTCGATCCATCATTCGGGCGGCACGGTGTGCGAGCCGGTCGACGTGCCGGTAAACAAGCGCCACCTCGACATGATCTATGCGCATATCAAGTATTCCGACAAGCCGTTCATGGGCTCAGTGACGGCGCCGGAACGCGCAGAAGATACCGTGGCGATGGCGAAGCTCGTTTTCGGCGACGATTTCGTCGACCAGAACACCGTGCTGACCAGCCTGATCAACGCAAATTCGCCGATGGTGTTCGACGAAACGATGCTCGGCGCGCTGAAAGTCTACGCCCGCAACAACCAGGCCTGCATCGTGACGCCGTTCATCCTGGCCGGCGCGATGAGCCCGGTGACGGTTGCCGGCACGCTGACCCAGGTTCTGGCCGAGGTGTTGGCTGGTGCGTCGCTGACGCAGCTGATCCGGCCGGGTGCACCGGTGCTGTTCGGCACGTTTGCCTCTTCGATCTCGATGCAGTCGGGCGCGCCGACCTTCGGCACGCCAGAGCCGTCGCTGGTGTCCTACGGCGCGGCGCAGCTGGCGCGGCGCCTCGGCCTGCCGTTTCGCACCGGCGGCTCGCTCTGCGCCTCGAAAGTGCCAGACGCACAGGCAGCTTATGAAAGCGCCAACACGCTGAACTCGACGATCCTTGCCGGCACCAATTTCGTGCTGCATTCGGCCGGTTGGCTCGAGGGCGGACTGGCTTCCTGCTACGAGAAGTTCATGATGGACATCGACCAGCTCGGCATGCAGCAGAAATTCGCCGAAGGCGTCGATCTGTCCGAAAACGGCCAGGCGATGGATGCCATCCGCCAGGTTGGTCCCGGCAGCCACTATCTTGGCTGCGACCACACGCAGGCGAATTTCCAGACGGCATTCTACCGTTCGTCGATCGCAGACAACAATTCCTACGAGCAGTGGCTGGCGGAAGGCGAAAAGACTGCTCCGCAGCGGGCCAACGAACTCGCCCGCCGCTGGCTGGAGAGCTACGAGGCGCCATACCTCGATCCCGCGATCGACGAGGCGCTGAAGGACTTCATCGCCAGGAAGAAGGCATCGATGCCCGACGCCTTCACTTGAAAGGAGCCCGTTTCAGGCGGGGCTAAAGTCGCCGACATAATCCACAAGGAAGTCTGGCGCAGCGCCATACGCGAGCCGGGCAAGAGGTGATGCGCGCGCAAGGGTTGATTGCTGAACTCTCCCAAGCGCTTTCGCCTCGCGGGCTGATCCTGCGCGGTGGCTTCAATTTCGATCTCAGCGACGTTGCGCCGCCAGGGCTATCCGGAGCGCCGGCGAAGGCGGTGCTTCTGGTCGGACAGGCGGGTGCTGCGCCGTGGCCGCATTTTTCGCGCTGGCGCGAAAGCCAGCCGGTCGATTTTGAGAACCCGCTCGACACATGGTCGCGCGAGATCATCGACGATGTGGCCGAGGAAACAGGCGCCCTTGCCGTCTACCCGTCCGACAAGCCCTATCTGCCGTTCCAGCAGTGGGCGATGCGCGCGGAAGGACTGAAACCGTCGCCGCTCGGCATCCTCATGCATCCGGAATACGGCCTGTGGCATGCCTATCGCGGCGCGCTGTTGTTCGACATTGAGCTTCCGATTCAGTCACCTGAGACGGTGAATCATCTTTGCGATGCATGTATCGGAAAACCTTGCTTAAAAGGCTGTCCGGTCAACGCTTATTCCGAAGCGGGCTTTGCCTACCACGATTGTCTGGCGCATGTGCGCGGCACATATGGCGAAGACTGTCGCACGGGCGGTTGTCTCGACCGCAATGCTTGTCCCTATGGCACAACCTATCGGTATCCGGCGGGGGTGCAGGCGTTCCACATGGCGGCTTTTGCGCGATGAGCGGGCTTGCAGCAAACGATGACTGACGATCCATTCGTCCTCAACCGCTTTGTCGAGGCGCAAGCTCCGGTTATCGATGTTGTGTTTGCGGAACTTGGGCGAGGGAGAAAGCAGAGCCATTGGATGTGGTTCGTCTTCCCGCAGGTCGCCGGCCTCGGCTTCAGCGCGATGTCGCAACGGTTCGCGATTTCATCGCTGGAAGAAGCGCGGACCTATCTGGCGCATCCCGTGCTCGGTGAACGGCTGCGGCGATGTATGGAACTCGTCCTGCAGGTGGAGAACAGATCCGCGTATCAGATATTCGGCAGCCCCGACGACATGAAGTTTCGGTCGAGCCTGACGCTGTTTTCAGAGGCTTCCAGCGAGGAAATCTTCCTGCGTGCACTCGATCGGTATTTCGCAGGAGCGGCCGATTCCGCGACGCTGAAGATATTGAACCGGCAGGGCGGACCGAACTGAGATCCGGCCTTGGCGCCTCAATATCCGCCGATGATCGGCAGGATCTCGCCGGTAATGTAGCTCGACATCTGCGGCGAGGCGAGAAAGACGTAAGCCGGCGCGATCTCTTCCGGCTGCGCCGGACGCTTCATCGGCGTCTTGGCTCCGAATTTTGACACGTCCGCGGCTTCCTTCTCGGATGGGTTGAGTGGCGTCCACACCGGTCCCGGCGCGACGCAGTTGACCCGTATGCCCTTGCCGATCAGGTTGCCCGACAGTGCGCGGGTGAAGGCGTGGATGCCGCCCTTGGTCATCGAATAATCGACCAGTTCCCTGGAGCCGTCGATGCCGGTGACCGAGCCGGTATTGATGATCGCCGAGCCCGGTTTCATATGCGGCACGGCCTCCTGAGCCATGTGGAAATAGCCGTAGAGGTTGGTTTTCAGCGTCGTATCGAAATGTTTTTCGGTGAGATCCGCGAAATCGGCTGAGTGGATCTGGAAGGCGGCGTTGTTGACCAGGATGTCCAGGCCATCGAGTTTCTTGACGGTCTCGGCGACTGCCTTCTTGCAATAGGTGCGCCGGCTGACGTCGCCGGGCAACAGGATGCAGCGCCGGCCTTCGTTCTCGACGGCCTGTTTCGTCGCTTCGGCGTCCCTGCGTTCGGAAAGGTAAGAAATCGCGACATCCGCGCCCTCGCGGGCGAACAGCACCGCGACCGCGCGGCCGATGCCGGAATCGCCGCCGGTAATCAGCGCCACCTTGCCGTCGAGTTTTTTCGAACCGACATAGAACGGTGCCTCATACATCGGGGCCGGCTCGATCTTCCATTCCTCGCCGGGCTTTGGGTGGTGTTGCTTGGGAAAGGGCGGCTCGGGATATTTTCGAGCGCCCGCCTGCATCGCCTTGGCAACCTTTTCTGGCTTGCGACGGTCGTCGGCATCCACCTTACGCTGGATTGAGCGTTGTTTGCGTACTTCGGCCGTTTGCGGCGTCGCCATGATCATCTCCAGTTCCTGAAGAGGACCTAACGCACGAGCCCGCGAAAGGTTTTCGCAGGAAGGCCTCCAGACGAGGCAGGAGGCCGCCTGATGGACAGCCTCCGTCATGGAATTATTCGGGTGTGCCGGCTATTCGGCCTTGGCGAGATGCCAGACGCCGCCCTTGCCTTCGCCGGTCACGTCGCCGGATTTTTTGTCATCGATGTAAAGGTAGAGCGGCTTGCCTTCATAGGCCCACATCTTGGAACCGTCAGTGCGATCGACGATCGTCCACTCGCCTTCCGCCTTGGCGTCGGCGGCGGCCATGAACGGCGGCCAGTTGGTGGCGCATTTGTCGTAGCAGTTCGACTTGCCGGCCTCGTCCTTGTCGAAGGTGTAAAGGGCCATGCCGTTCGCGTCGGTGTAAATCTTGCCCGCCGAACTATCCATCGTCTTGGCGGGTTCTTCGGCAAGGGCGCCGCAGGTCCCGATCAGCAATGCGCTCAACGCGAATAGGGTTGTCTTCATGGCATGTCTCCCTGGGTTGGACGCGAAAGGACCGAAAACGGCCAGCGTCTGCCAGATCAACGCCAGTGCGGAGGCGTTTATTCCGCAAAATCTGCGGGAAATGCCGAATTTGGATGATTGCGAAGCTGGCGTCTACCTGACGAAACCCTTGTAGACAAAGCCGCGGCGGTTCTTGAAGACGATCTCGCACCATGATTTGCAACCGACGACACCGACGGTCGCATTGGCTGGCACGACGGTGATCACGGAGCCTTCATCAGCGGGGCGGGAGCGCATGTTGACCGCCGTCCTGATCTTTCCCTGGCGAGCGGCTTTGGGTTTTGCGTCCTCGTCGGACGAGGCCAAGGCAGGATCGCTCGGCACCGGTACAGGCCGATTGACCGCACTGCCGGCGATGGCCGCGGTGACGACCGGGTCACCGGTGGGTTTCGCCGTCGGGATCGGGATTTTTTCGCCACCGATCTCAGGTCCGCTTTCGGCGAAGGCGGTGACGGCCGGTATTGTCGAGGCAAGCGGGGGAGGAACCTGCTTGTTCAACGCCGCGACAGCCGCGGCGTTGTCTGCTGCAGCGCGAGCCCAGCGCGGATCGTCGGCCGGGATAACCGCGGGAATTGGATCGGGTGCGGGCGGAGCCACGGAGGCTGCGAGTTTCGGTTGAGTTGCCGCTGTCGGCGGAGCGGGCGCCACCGGAGCTGGTGAATTTACCGCCGTGGCCACAGGTGAAGGCGCTGCGGGTTCGTTCTTCTGCTCGGCGGACTGAAGCTCCGGTTTTGGGCTTTCGGCTTCTTGCGAAACCTTGGCTTCGACGGGTTTGGGAGCTGGCTGAGCCATCGCCTGCGGTTCTGCCTCGGCCTGCGAGCTTGCAGTCTGGTCGACGATGATTGCTGCGAGCACACCCACGCAGAGCAATGCGAGCAAGCCTATTCCGGTCGTCATCGCCTGCGGTTTAACGTTTAAGTGTAAGGGGTTGCCACTTCCGAGGTGGAGCGGCTGGTTTTCAGGCGCGTGCCATTGCGTTCGCGCACGACGCTCCGGCGGTCTTGCAGGTTTTCGCCCGAACAGGCCTTGCAATGCAGAACTCTCCACGCCGTAACAACGTCCCGACCAGACCAAGTCCATGCCCCTCAGGCTGGTCGCCGACTTATCCAGTGCGCGGAAACAGACGGATTGCCCAGTCCGTGTTTCCCTCAATCAATTAGCTTGGATGCGGATTATGGCTTTGGCAAGGCTTTGTTTACTTTTGGGTAAACCGGCCGCTGCGGCGCGACCCGCGAAATATTCTTCGGCGTCACCCCAAGGAACGCCACAATCGCCACGTCTCACATGTTGATGATGGCAATGATGCTGGAAGAAAGCGACGCTTCCGACAGTCAACTTATCGGACAGGCGCGCGACGGTGACGAGACGGCGTTCGGCAAACTGGTCGAGCGGCACTATGATTTCGTCTACCGCGTCGCCTATCGCTGGTGCGGGAGGCGGGTCGATGCCGAGGACATCGCGCAGGAAGTCTGCATAAGGCTCGGCCGCGCCATCCTGAGTTTTAAGGGCAATGCGGCGTTTTCCAGCTGGCTTTATACGTTGACGCTGAATGCCGCGCGCGATTTTGCGCGCAGGACGCGGCGGGATAGCGCAAAGACCGAGGCTTATGGCGTCCACGCGCTGGTCTCCGGCGCGATCGAGCCGGAACCCGATGATCCGGCTGAAGCGCTGTGGGCCGCGGTGCGGCTGTTGCCGGACAAGCAGCGCGAGGCTGTTCTGTTGGTTTATGGCGAGGGCCTCAGCCATGCGGCGGCGGCCGATGCGATGGGGTCGGCGGAGGCGACGGTTTCCTGGCACATCCATGAAGCGAAAAAACGGCTGAAGGTGCTCATGCGCCAGGCCGGGGAAGTGTGATCATGGCTGAAGAAGACGAATTCGACATCCTGAGGAAGAGCCCGGTGCCGGCGCCGCGCGCGGAAGCCAAGGCCCGCGCCTTGGAGGCCGCACGCCAGTCCTTCGTTCTCGAAAAAAATCAGGCTCCTGCCCAAGGAACGCAACCCGGCCTTCGTCTCACCGAACGAGCAACAAAGCTCTGGAGTGAGATCATGCAAAAGAAACTCATTGCTACACCGGCGATTGCCGGCCTCGTCGCGCTGCCGATCGCGGGTTATGCCACGTTCTATCTGCTGGAAGAGTCACCGTTCGCGGTGGCGCCGGAAAAGCGGATCAGCGAAACCGATGCGCCCGCCGAAAAGCCGACGGACCTGCTCGCGAAGAAAAAGACCGACGCGGATAGCCAGCCACGCCAGGATACCTCGTCGCGCGATGTGACGACGCTTCCCGCCGAGCCAGAATCGGCGCCCAAGGCGGAGGCGCCGGTAGCCACCGCGGAAGCGCGCCAGGAGATCGGTGCAGCCGGTGGCGCTGCTGCCGTTGCGCCTGCGCCGATGGATGCGGCGCGGGGTCGTGCATTCCTGCCGAGCGTGGCCAACAAACAAATGGCCGACCAGGTGACGGCGCCGTTGCCCGCACCTGCCGATCCTATGCAGGTCGATGAGGAAAACCGCGATCGCATCGAGGATTTCAAGACCAATCCCGTGAAATTGGCGCTGGAAGATCCGGTTTCGACCTTCTCCATTGACGTCGATACCGCTTCCTATTCCTTCGTGCGGCGCTCGCTGAAGGAAGGTTTCCTGCCGCAGGCCGATACGGTGCGCGTCGAGGAGATGATCAATTATTTCCCCTACGACTGGAAGGGGCCGGATGATGCAGCGACGCCGTTCAATTCGACGGTCACCGTCATGCCAACGCCGTGGAACGACAACACCAAGCTGATGCATGTCGCCATCAAGGGCTATGACGTGAAGCCGGCGGAGAAGCCGAAGGCCAACCTGGTCTTCCTGCTCGATGTGTCGGGCTCGATGGACGAGCCGGACAAGCTGCCGTTGCTCAAGTCCGCTTTCCGGCTGCTGGTCAGCAAGCTTGGTCCGGACGACACCGTCTCGATCGTCACCTATGCCGGCAACGCAGGCACGGTCCTCGAGCCGACCAAGGCATCCGAACGTGAAAAGATCCTGAACGCGGTCGACACACTCAGCCCGGGCGGTTCGACCGCCGGGGAAGCCGGTATCCGCGAGGCCTACCGGCTTGCCGAAAAGTCCTTTGTCAAGGATGGGGTCAACCGGGTGATGCTGGCGACCGACGGCGATTTCAATGTCGGCCAGTCGGACGACGACGATCTGAAGCGCATCATCGAGGAAAAGCGCAAGTCGGGCGTGTTCCTCTCGGTGTTCGGGTTCGGCCGCGGCAACCTCAATGACCAGATGATGCAGACCATCGCGCAGAACGGCAACGGCACTGCCGCCTATATCGACACGCTCGCCGAGGCCGAGAAGGTGCTGGTGCAGGATGCGTCGTCGACGCTGTTCCCGATCGCCAAGGATGTGAAGATCCAGGTCGAGTTCAATCCGCAGAAAGTCTCGGAATACCGGCTGATCGGTTATGAGACCCGTGCTCTGAACCGGGAGGATTTCAACAACGACCGCGTCGATGCAGGCGAGATCGGCTCCGGTCATTCGGTGACGGCGATCTACGAGATCACGCCGAAAGGCAGTCCGGCGACGGTGATCGACGATCTGCGGTATGGACAGGCGAAAACCGACAATCCGTCCGGTATCGCCAACGCCGATGAATATGCTTTCGTGAAGATCCGCTACAAGGCGCCGGACGGCGATGTCTCCAAGCTGATCACCACGCCGGTGACCTCGGCCAATGAAGTCGGCAGCTTCGATGCGGCAAGCAACGACCAGCGCTTCTCGGTGGCGGTGGCGGCCTTCGGCCAGAAGCTGCGCGGCACCGACCAGGTTGCCGCCATCAACTACGACCGGATTGCCGAAATCGCTACGGCAGCGCGCGGGACAGACCCGTTCGGCTATCGAGCCGAATTCCTCTCGCTGCTGCGGCTTGCCTCGGCGCTGGATGGCTCAAACCGCTAGGCTCTGACGTGAAGACCGGCCGGAAGGGCGAGCGGTAGATCCTGCCTGTCCTCCCGGCAACCCCTTAGCCGCCGACAAAACCTGAAAGCAGTCCGAAGAACCGGTCCACAATGCCACTGTTGCCGTTGGTCGTTTGCTCGCGAAGGCCATCGATCCTGGCCTGCTCTTCCTGCAGGGAGGCCACCCAGCCGGGTTGGTCCGCATCTGCAACAAGATCGTCCTTCCAGCGTAGATTCGCCTTCAGCGAGCGGACCGCCAGCGGCTTCTTCATCGCATCGAAGGCGATGACACGGATTTCGTCCACAACAGCGGCTTCGCGAAATTTGACCCAGACCAGCGCTGAGCCCTTGCCAGTCGGTTGGGGCAGACGTGCGTTGATCGTCTGCCCGGTTTCGACGAACTCGCCATCGCGAAAGGCTTGCGCCTGGAACCGCATCTCGCGGTCACTCGTGTAGACGATCTCGACATAGAACGGCTGGCCGATCGCCAGGGTGGCTGTCAGTTCAGGGGAGGTGCGCGGCGTCGAGAACGAGACCTCCACGGCTCGTGCGGGAAGCACGCAAGCGGCAACAAGTACAAGTCCGATCAGAAAGCCGGGGAGGTGCATGGCAGATCCGAAGGCAGGTTGCGGTGTACCTGCCATGCGGCTCGAGAAGATTCCCTTGGCGGAAACCCTAAACTTGTCTCGAGTCGGTCGCCGTCTTGGAGCTCCATTTTCATCAAATGCCGGACAGTTGTTGAACCCGATCGCAATGACGTGTTGCTAAGACTGTATGTGAGAAATCCATTGGGGGACGAAAATGCGGCTTGCTGGCCTGACGTCGGGTCTGAACTCGGACGTTCGCACGACAGCCCGGTCCGCAGGATTAGCCGACGACGGGTCGCAGGTCTCCCCAGTACCGCAACCGTCAGGCCGTAGCAGTTATGTCTATGTCTCACCCAAACCGGTACAACAATCTGCAAGCGGCGTGCCGGAGCGGCAGTCCAGCATCGAGACGCCGGCCCGAACGATGAAGAACGATGTTGCCGATGCGCACAGGACTGCCTTGTCCGCGCTGAAGAATGAACGCTTCCGTCTCGCGCTGGAGCAGATTTCCGATGTCCGCTCGTCCGAGGCGATCATGATGATGCGCGGCGCCCCTGAAGGCACCAGCGTCGACTTCAGATCGGCACGCTCGCTCTACGAAGAAAACAACGAATAGTTCTGTTCAGCCTGTCAGCCTCGGGCGCGGCGGCGTTCGCGCCGCGCGTCACTGGTTTCCGCAGTGTTGGCGGTAGCCTGCTTGTTGCGCAGCGGCCCGATGCGCTCGACGATTGCCTCGACCGTCGGGCGTTCAGCCTTGCTATGTACGTCAAGCGCCTGCCGCATGGCGGCAAGGTGCGCGAACGAGGTGCCGCAGCAACCGCCGATGATTCTGGCACCGCCATCGATCGCGAGGCGGACATAATCGGCCATCAGTTCCGGCGTGCCGGAGTAGTGGATTTCGGTGCCGCGGAATTCCGGAATGCCGCAATTGCCCTTCACGATTACAGTCGCTTCGGGTTTTGCTTCCGTCATGTCGAGCAGCGACGCCAGGATATCGGACGCGCCAACGCCGCAATTGGCGCCGACGCCGACCGGCGCTTCGGCAAGGCCATCGGCAACGCCGTGGATGTCCTTCGGCAATAGGCCCATCATGGTGCGGCCAGCAGTGTCGAAAGAGCCGGTATACGTGTAGGGCAACCCGACGCGGATGGCCGCTTCGGCCGCCGCACGAATCTCGTCCGGCGCCGACATCGTTTCGATCCAGGCGACTTCCGCGCCGCCGGCCTTCAGACCCTCGATCTGGTCGGCAAAGGCGTCGACGGCGTCTTCGTAGGTCATCGCGCCGAGCGGCACCAGCAGTTCGCCGGTCGGGCCGACCGACCCGGCGACGATAACCTTGCGGCCAGCCTTGTCGGCGACGGCGCGGGCGATTTCGGCGGCGCGCTTGTTCAGTTCATGCACGCGGTCCTGGGCATGATGCAGCTTCAGCCGGTGGCGGGTGCCGCCGAACGAGTTGGTCAGGATGATGTCGGCGCCGGCATCGACGAAATTCTGGTGCAGCGCGGTGATCTTGTCCGGCGCCGTGTCGTTCAGCAGTTCCGGAGCTTCGCCTGCTTCCAGGCCCATGGCGAATAGATTGGTCCCGGTGGCGCCGTCGGCAAGCAGGACACCCTTTTCGGCCAGCAGGGCATCAATCGGATTGGTCGTCATCGAAATGGCTTTCACAGCTTGAGAATGGATAACGATATAAGCAAGTCTTTATGTCTAGTCAATGAAGCTGTGCGCGAGACAGTTGTGTCTTTCGCCTACCTGGCACCGGTTGTGATTTCGACCTCGATCTCGGTGCAGATGCCGCCGTTGGTCACGTAGTAGTCGACGGAGCAGGCGGTGACCACCAGAAGCAGATCGCGCTCGGCGCGCAGCGTCACCGAGCCGCCGGGTGGGTTGATCGATGCATGGACATCAAGCCGGCCATCCGGCTGCGGCAACGAATTCTGGAACAGGTCGACGGGATCCGGGGTGAAGGGAAGGGTGATGCCTTCGAGCGCCAGCGCCTTATGCAGATTGTCCTGGCAGTTGGGATGGCCGTGGAAGCCGGCGCGCTCGTAGAGGGCGTTGTTGCAGGCGGGATAGAGCATGTCGTGGGGACCGGGCGAATCGTCCGCGACCAGCGTCAGGATCGGCGCACCGGACGTGCTGTAGAAACTCTCTCCGACGGCGGGGAAAAGCCGCTCGCCGATGTCGCGGGTCTGCGACGTGCTCAGCCAGTCCAGCCTGCCCTCGGTCGAGAACGCCCAGAGATCGGCGACCTGCTGGCCCTTCGGGTCGACCACGCGGATCAAGTCACCTTGCGATACACGGAACGACCGGCCTGATTGTGGCGGGACGACGATATGGGTTGGCATGTCAGTCCTCATTATCAATCTTGGGACGGCAGGCTAGCATCCGCTAAACCCGCGGCAAACGTGTCTCGGACCGCTAAAACGGCAGGCCAGCGGTTGCTTGTGTCGACCGTCGGATCAAATTCCGCCACCGTCAAACGACACGCCGGCGAGTTCGCGTGCAAACCCGGCCGCTTCGTGCGCATTGATCTCGGCAGCACGGATCAGGTGGTCGAAATGCCGGGTCAGCGTGCGCACCGGTTGGGTGGCGTTCAGCACCAGATACATGTCGCCGACATATATCGCGGCGCGTAGCGAGCCGAAGATGGTATAGGGCACGGAATAGCGCAGGCGCCCGTC
This sequence comes from Mesorhizobium sp. ZC-5, assembly GCF_025753855.1. GTDB lineage: Bacteria > Pseudomonadota > Alphaproteobacteria > Rhizobiales > Rhizobiaceae > Neomesorhizobium. Next base: position 241,970 of record NZ_JAOWPT010000004.1, on the reverse strand, counting down.
ATAGAGAAACAGCCGGAAGGTCGGATAAAGGTCATCTAGCAGCCGTGCCATGTGGCTCAATTGCTCGCGCCGCGCCTCTTCGGGAAAACCCGACCAGACACCCAGCCCACGCGCGAAGATCTCCAGCGTGTGGCGTGGCATGCAGACTTCCATGTCGGTCTCGGGCCGCCGATTGTAGTCGATACGGTATTGCGTTTCACCGGCCTGCGCTTCGCGGCTGCGGTTGGAAATGTCCGATTCGTAGTCGATCAGCGCGTCGGTGCGCAGAAGGTCGGGAATGCCGGCGGGCACGTAACGGATCTTGGTGCCGGCCGCTTCCGCATGCCATTTGGCGAGCAACGTCCGGTCGTAGCCGCCAAGGCCTTCCTCGATCTCGAAGCTGGCGCGGATTTCGCCGGTCAGGCCCTCATCCTGGCTGAGACCGAGCAACCAGTCGAGCGATACCTTGTGTTCGGCGGCGATGTTGAGCAGCGTTTCGGCGCGGGGCAGGCGCGTCGACGTCCCGGCAAGCAATTGCGAGAGTGCGGATCGATCGATGCCAACCGTGGCGGCGAATGCCGACTGGTTGGCGCCGGATCGGATAAGCAGGACTTTCAGCCGCTCCCGAAACAATACAGAGAGGTCGCGTTTGTCCATCGCATCAATCCTTCGATCCGGGAAAAATTTTCGCCGGATCTGCCATTTCACGCAATCCGGCGTAAATGAATCCCAGGCCTGTTTACTAAACATAACATTTGCGGCTTAACATGCGCAATATCAACACTTCGAGCGCATTGTCGCGTTGAATCTGCGGTCGCTTGCTGACAGCGTCATGTCAGGAGCTCGTGGGAGTTCCAACGATTCGAATAATCGTTGAGGACATATGGCATCGAAAGCAGACAAAAGGCGGAGCGGCACGCCGAAAATCGAGTGGCCGACGGTAATCTTGATCATAGCTTGCTATGTCGCTTGGGCATTGACCGGCTTTTTTCTGTGGCCGCACTATCCAATCATCGCCCTCGCGCTCCTGGTTTTGACCGTAGCCCTGCAATCTTCGCTGGTGCATGAAGTCCTCCACGGGCATCCAACGCGCAACGCGCGGGTCAACGAGGCTTTCGTATTCCTGCCGATCGGTGTCGTCTGGCCGTTCCGGCGCTTCAAGACCATCCATCTTTGTCATCATGCCGATGAACGGCTGACCGATCCGCTCGACGATCCCGAAAGCTATTACCAGGCGCTGTGGCAGCACGAAGAACTGCCGGCGGCGATGAAGCTCCTGCTGCGCGTCAACAACACTATGGTCGGGCGGTTCTTCCTTGGGCCATGGCTCTCGGTCGTCGGCTTCTTCATCGACGATGCGAAACTTATCGCAAAGGGCGACCCGGCGATCCGAAAGGCATGGCTGATGCACGCGGCGGGGCTGGCGGTTGTTATTCCGGTCGTGACCTACGGCTTCGGCATGCCGCTCTGGCTCTATCTGCTGGGGCCGGTCTGGTTCGGGCAGTCGATCATCGCCATCCGGACGTTCGCCGAACATCAGTGGTCGGAGAATCCCGAGGGCCGAACGATCATCGTCGAGCGTACGCCGCTGTCGCTGCTGTTCCTCAACAACAATCTGCACTTCGTCCACCACAAGAGCCCGACGGTTGCCTGGTACAAGCTGCCGAAACTCTTCCGCGAACGGCGCGACGAGTGGGTGCGGATGAACAACGGCTACGTATTCCCGAATTATTTCGCGCTGCTGAAGAATTTTGCTTTCCGGGCAAAGGAACCGGTGGTGCATCCGGTGTTGCGGCGCACGCCGGAAGCAGGCCGTGCGTTTCGCCCACGGATGCGTGGCGGCGCCTCGACCTATGGCGCCGGCACGATGCCGGTTCCGGCCGAACCGCCAAAAGAGTGATCTGTCGTCACTTGCATTCTTCCATGCAATTTCCTGATGTGGCGGCATGAACGAATTCATCGTCGCCCTTCCCATGTATGACTGGCCGGAGGCGCGCGCCGAGACGGATGCCGAGTGGGCGCGGTTGCGCAACCTCCTGCGGACTTCCGGCATCGACGCTCCGCAACGGCTGGCGCGGCGGAATGCCGACCTGCCGCCGGTTCCTGGCGGCATCCGCGATGCCGAAGGCAATCTGCTCGCGCCCGACCCGGCGACGCTGCCGCCTGAAGAACTCGATTTCCATGCGCTGTGGCTGCATCCGCAAATGCTGTTTACCCAGACCTGCTGGGGGCCGATGGAGCTTGGGCTTGCCGAACACGTGGAGGTCATCGGCCAGCCCAATTACGATGCGTTCGACGGCGGGCAGGGCGCACTCTATTCGAGCGCGCTGGTGATGCGGACGGACATCGCCGACGTGCCGGCGCCCGGCGATGGCGTTCCCGCCATCCCGTTCGACCGCATCCGCGGCAAGCGTTTTGCCTACAACAGCCTCGATTCCATGTCGGGCATCATCGCCCTGACGCGCGACCTGGAGGCAGTCGGCGAAAACCTCGACATCTTTTCCGGGCGCGTTGCCAGTGAGGGCCACCGGTCCTCGATTGTTGCGGTTGCCGAAGGCAGGGTGGATATCGCCGCCATAGACTGCCGCAGTTGGGCGCTTGCCCGGCGCTTCGAGCCAGCGGCGGCAAAGGTTCGGGTAGTCGGCTGGACAGCACGGCGCAAGGGGCTGCCCTACATCACGGCAAAAGGAACGCCGCAGGCGCTGCTGGCTAAGCTGCGCAGGGCAGTTGCTGCCGCATTCGAAACCGAAGTCCTGGCGGATTAAGCGGCCCGCAGGCGGGCTCCAGAGCCCGCCTCACGCTCTTCCAGCCTACTCCGTCGGTACGCCCTTTTCCCACTTGGCCCAGTCATTGATCACGGCGTCGGCAAATTTCGAGCCGACCCGATAGGCATTGGCGGTCGCCGGACCGAACCCGCCCGACTTGGCGCTGAGCGAATCGGCGGCGGTCATGCCCTCGGGTTCGCGATCGAAGTTCGAAGCAGTGCGCAGAAGCGCGATGCGGTCGAACTGCAGCAGCCCGGCATCGGCACCGCGCCGCAGGGCGGTGAGGGTGGCGTTGTCTTCCATCTGGGTGGTGCAGTAGTTGCCAGCTCCGTCGGTCAGTAGCGACACCCACTCGCCCATGCTCTTCGCAGTGATCGATCCGTGCCAGTAGGTGTCGGCCGACAGCGTGTCGCAGATGCTGACGGCGGGCGCGGCGTTGGCGGGCGCGGTTTTATAGGCGGCGCGATAGGCCTTTGCCTCGTCGCTGTCGACGAGTTCGACATTTCCGGTCAATGCCAACGCCTTGTTCGCGAGCTGTTCGTTTAGCCTGTAGATTTCGGTTCCGGCGCCCCAGCCGGGCTTTTCGCCCGGGCGCTTGGCGCCAAGCGCGACGACGCCGTCCGGCCAGTCGGCTGGGATCTGGCGCGGATCGATTTCATGGCGCAGTCCCGCATCGACCGCGAAGCGCGCCCAATGCGCCGAACCAAGCGTGCCGTCAGCCGGGTCAACGCCGGCGATGCCGGCGATCAGGATATAGCTCTGCTCAAGGTCGAAAAGACCGCTTTGGAGGACCGCCGAAACTGAGCTTGCCGCGTTGGCAAAGCCCATCGCCGTCGTCATCACGCATAGCCCAGCGGCATCGCATGCGACCTCGGGATATTCCTTTGACAGGCCGGGCACCTCGACCTTGGTGTCGAGCTTGCGGCCCTCAAGCCAGGGTTTTGCCTCGCCTCCGAACATGGTGATGACCAGCACCTTCGGCGCCAGGGTTTCTTGAGAAAGAGCTGCCGGTGCCGTCCAGGCGAGGCCAGCGGCAAAGGCAGCGGCGGAAAGACTGATGCGGAAAACATGTGTCATGTGTGGCTCGATCCGGGGAGGAGGAAGGGCGCTGTAAAGCGCGTCCACTATCCGCATCATCGTCGTGGGAGGCTACGGGCCAGTTTTCATTTCCACATCAAATCGACTGGGCCAAACCCGCAGGAACTCGGCGGATGCCTAAACAGCACTCAGCCGTACATCCAGCGGATAGGTCGAAAGCTGCAGGTTTCCGGTCTCCGTAATCAGCACCTGCTCCTCGATCTTGACGCCCTCGCGGCCGCCGAGCCGGCCGATGTAGCTTTCGACGCAGAGAACCATGCCGGGTTCGAGCACGCCATCCGGCGTGTCGGCGGTCCAGTCTGCGGCATGCGGCAGCGTCGGGTATTCGTCAGCCAGCCCGACTCCATGGTAGAGCACGCCGTAGCGGGCTGGAAAACAATCTTCCGGCGGGTTCTTCGAGTGCTCCACAAGATCGCGGAACGAAGTGCCGGGCTGCATCAATTCGGTGTTGTGGGCAATCTGGTCAGCGGCGATGCCGAACAGTTTACGCTGCTCATTGCTTGGCTCGCCGTCGCCGCACAGCCAAGTGCGCGAGAGGTCTGCGCAAAAGCCGTAAGGGCCGATCAGGTCGGTGTCGAAGGCGACCAAATCGCCTGCTTCGATCTTTCGCGACGAGCACTCCTGGAACCAGGGGTTGGTGCGCGGTCCGGAAGAAAGCAGCCGCGTCTCGATCCATTCGCCACCACGCGCGATGTTGCCGCGATGCAGCTCGGCCCAGAGTTCGTTCTCCGAAATTCCCGGCTTCAGGGCGGCTTCCATCTCGCCCATCGCCGCTTCGCAGGCGACGATGGCGCGGCGCATGCAAAGGATCTCGTCGGGCGATTTGATCAGCCGGGCGTTTTCCATCACGGCTTCGCCGTTGCCGATCGATATGCCGAGATGCGCCAGTTCCGCGACGCCTTCCGGGTTCAGATGATCGACGGCGATGCGCCGGTTGCCGCCGCCATGCTGCTTGACCAGATCGGCGATGCCGCCTGCCCAGCGCCTGACCCGGTGCTCGGTCAACTCGCCGCCATAGAGATACATCCACGACACCGCCGGCCGCACCTCATCGACGACCCCGGAATGGTCGGACAAATGCTCGCAGGAGAAGTAGTCGAAAAGCACCACCGGGCCTTCCGCCGCGACGAAGCAATGGCGGGTCGGGTTGTGGGCGACCCAGAGCTGCATGTTGGTGCTATCGGTGGCATAGCGGATGTTGACCGGGTCGTAGAGCAGGGCGCCGGCATAGCCGCGGCGCTTCAGTTCGGCGCGGATGCGCTCGAGTCGGTATTTCCGCATCGCCGGCAGGTCTGGCGCGGCCACGCCCGCCGCTGCCCATTCGCGCTCGGCAGTCTCGCCGTAACCGAGCGCGTGGCTGTTGAGCGACGCGGCCTTCTCGCGCGCCTGCCGGCGCAGCGCGTCGATGTCCTCCGAGCCCGGCTCGAAGGGCATGATCTTGCGATGGCGGCCGAAATTCGTGTTCACGGTTTTTTCTTTTCGCCCGGCTTCTGCGGTTTGATGCGGATGCGCATGGGCTTTCCTGCGGCGGCGTCGATGTCGAACGCGCCGGTTTTTCGCGCAAGATCGCTCAGCTTTTGGAACCCGAACGTGCGGGAATCAAAATCGGGGGCAACGTTCTGTAGTTGTTTACCAAACGTACCCAGCAAAACCCAACCGTCCTCGGTTTCCATCTGCCCGATGACCTTGCGCATGATTGGATTTGCCGCGCTTGGCGGTTTCAGCGCGTTGGTGCTCGCGGTGCTGTTGGTATTGGCTTCTGTGGCGGGCGGCAGCAGCAGGTTTTCCGTATAGATGAACCGACGGCAGGCCTGCCTGAAGCTTTCCGGCGTCTTCTGCTCGCCGAAGCCGAAGACGTCGATGCCCTGCTCGCGGATGCGCGATGCAAGCCGCGTGAAATCACTGTCCGAGGAGACGAGGCAAAAACCATCGAAGCGGCCGCTGTGCAGCAGGTCCATTGCGTCTATAACCAGGGTTATGTCCGACGCGTTCTTGCCGGTGGTGTAGGCGAACTGCTGTTGTGGGATGATCGCATGTTTGGACAGAATGTCCGTCCAGGCCTTCGATCGGGTATTCGAGAAATCGCCATAGATTCTGCGCACGCTCGCCTCTCCGATTTTGGCGATCTCCTCGAAGAGCCCATCGGCGATCTTGGCAGATGCATTGTCGGCATCGATCAGAACGGCAAGGCGGGGCAGTCGACCGTCGGTAACCATCGTTCAGTCCTCGCGTGCACTGTGTGCGCCCCGGCAACAGACATCATGGCGCGCGCCGCGTCCACCTAACCCCGCATCTTCTCGCCCGCCGGATCGAATGGCGGCGCGACGTTGATGCGGGCAGGGCGGCGGTGACCGAGGATCTCGATCTCGAACAGGCCTTCCTGCTCGTCCTCGGCGAGAGCGGCCGGTACATAACCCTGCGCCATCGATTTTTGCACATAATGCGCATAACCGCCTGAGGTGACCCAGCCGACGACACGCCAGTCGCCGTCGACGATGCCACGCACCGCCGATGCGCCGGTCGCCGCCGTCGAGCCGCGCGCATCCTTGCCCGCTTCGTCGAAGCGCGGCGCGCCATAGCCGTGCGGCTTCTCGACAGTGCCGTAGTCGGTCGAAACCTTGGCCCAGATCGGCTCGTCGCCCATCACGTCGGCGCCGTCGGCGTCGACCATGAACGAAACGCGGCGCAGCTTCGGCCCGGCTTCGAGTTCCTTGGCGGCTGCGTCGCGGCCGACAAAATCGTTCTTCTCTAGCCTGATGAAGCGGTCCATCGAGCCTTCGAAGACGCCGTAGATTGGCCTGAGCTCGCGAAACCAGGTGGGAAAGTTCTTCTCCAGCCGCATCGACAGAAGCGCACGCATGCCGAAATCGACGATGCCGAATTCCTCGCCGGCCTCCTTGATTGCCGCGTAGACGTTGCGCTGATAGGCCGGCACCATCCAGATCTCGTAGCCGAGGTCGCCGGTGTAGGTAATGCGGTTGACCATGCAGGGCGCGCCGCCGACCGCCATCTCGCGGAAATCCATGAAGCGGAAGGCCTTGGTCGACACGTCCTCGTCGACCAGTTTCGCCAGCAGCGCCTGGGCCTTCGGGCCGGCGATCGACAGGCCGACAAGCGTCTGGTCGAAACGGTGGATGCGCACCGAACCATCCTTCGGCAACTGCTTTTCGAACCAGCGCATGTGGTATTTCTGGGCCGCAGACGAACCCCAGATCATGAATTTCTCGTCGCCTGTCTTGGCGATGGTGAAGTCGCCGATCAGCTTGCCGAATTCGTTGAGCATCGGGGTAAGCACCAGCCGGCCCTTCTTCGGCATGCGGTTGGTCATCAGCCGGTTGAGAAAATCTTCCGCACCCAGGCCTGACACCTCATATTTGGCGAAGTTGGCGATCTCGGTGACGCCGACGCTTTCACGCGTCGCCCGCACCTCGTTGCCGATGTGCTCGAAATCGTTGGAGCGGTGGAAGGACACGATGTCCTTCGCTTCGGTACCTTTCGGGGCAAACCATAGCGGCGTTTCCAGGCCCCATGAGTCGCCCATGACGGCGTTCTGCGCCACCATTGTGTCGTAAAGCGGTGTGGTCTGCGCCGGCCTTGCCGCCGGCAGCTCCTCGTTGGGGAAGCGGATGGAGAAGCGCCGCGAATAGTTTTCGCGCACCTTGGCGTTGGTGTAGCGCAGCGAGGCCCACTCGCCCCAGCGGGCGACGTCCATGCCCCAGACGTCGAAGCCCGGATCGCCATTGACCATCCAGTTGGACAGGGCGAGCCCGACGCCGCCGCCTTGGCTGAAGCCGGCCATGACCGCGCAGGCGCACCAGAAATTGGTCAGGCCCTGTACCGGCCCGACCAGCGGGTTGCCGTCGGGCGCGAAGGTGAATGGGCCGTTGATGATCTGCTTGATGCCGGCCTTTTCGATGCCGGGGAAATGACGGAAGCCGACTTCCAGCGATGGCGCGATGCGGTCGAGGTCGGGCGCAAGCAGTTCGTGGCCGAAATCCCACGGCGTGTTCACTGGCGACCACGGCTTGGCGGCCTTTTCGTAGGTGCCGAGCAGGACGCCGTTGCGCTCCTGGCGGGTGTAGATCTCGCCCTTGAAGTCGATGACGCCGATCATCTCGCGGCCGGTTTCCCTGTTGAAGGCCTCGACTTCCGGCATCGGCTCGGTGAGCAGGTACATGTGCTCCATGGCGAGCAAAGGTAGCTCGACGCCGACCATGCGACCGACCTCGCGCGCCCACAGGCCGCCGCAGTTGACGACATGTTCTGCCTTGACGGTGCCCTGTTCGGTGACCACGTTCCAGGTGCCGTCTGGGTCCTGGGTCAGCTCGACCACGCGGTTGCGCAGGACGATTTCAGCTCCGAGCTTCCGTGCGGCCTTGGCATAGGCATGCGTCGTGCCGGACGGATCAAGGTGGCCCTCGACCGGGTCCCACATGGCGCCGACGAAGTTCTTCTCGTCCATCAACGGGAACATCGCCTTGGCCTCCGAGGGCGTGATCAACTCGGTTTCCATGCCGAGATAGCGCCCCTTGGCGTGGCTGAGACGCAGGAAATCCATGCGCTCCGGCGTATCGGCCATCATCACGCCGCCGGTAAGATGCAGCCCGCAGGACTGGCCGGAAAGCTCCTCGATCTCCTTGTAGAGCTGCACGGTGTAGGCCTGCAGTTTGGCAACGTTGGGGTCACCGTTCAGCGTGTGGAAGCCGCCGGCCGCGTGCCAGGACGATCCGGAGGTCAGTTCGGAACGTTCGATCAGCATGACGTCGGTCCAGCCGGCGCGCGCCAGGTGGAACAGCACCGAACAGCCGACGACACCGCCGCCGATGACAACCGCTTTAACGTGGGATTTCATATGGTTGGGTTCCGTTTGTACGCAATTTGAATTAGGAAAATTTGGCTCAGGCTGCGGCAACTGCCTCGATCTCCAGCAGCCAGCTTTCATCGAATATGCCGGCAATGACGACCGTCAACGCGATCTGCCGTCCGGCCAGGATTTCGTTGCGGATCTCGCGATTCTCAAGGGCGTACTTCCGGTCGGACAGGAAGGTCGTGACCTTGACCAGATTGTCGAGCCCCATCCCCGAGGCGTGAAGCTGAGCCTCGACATTCCGCCAGGCCAGGCGACACTGGCTGACAAAGTCCTGAGGCACCGCACCATCCCGGGCCTCGGGAATCTGGCCGCTGATGTAAAGCATGCGCGAATTGTTGGTCAGCTCGATCGCCTGCGCATATCCGCCGGCCGAACTGGGTGCTTCCAAAGAATTAATTTCGCGTCGCTGCATGCGCTTTGAGCCTAACCCTCAAAAATCCGTCGGCGCGCCGCCTTCGGCGATGCGCTTGTCGACGAAGGCATTGAGTTCCTCGCGGATGGCCGGGTCGATGTAGGGTTCCTCGTAGGTCGCCAGACGCTCTTTCCAGATGCGGTTGGCCTTGTCGATCGCGGTCGGCGAACCGGCTTCGGCCCAGGTCTCGAAGTTGCGCCAGTCGGAGATGACCGGCGCATAGAAGGCGTTCTTGTAACGGTCCTGCGTGTGCTGGGTGCCGAAGAAGTGGCCGCCCGGACCGACGTCCCGGATGGCGTCGATGGCGAGTGCGTCTTCGGAAAGATCGAGCGGGGTCAGGAATTCCGCCACCATCTGCAGCATGTCGATGTCGAGGATGGTCTTCTCGTAGGAGCAGCGCAGGCCGCCTTCGAGCCAGCCGGCGGCATGCATCATCAGATTGCCGCCGCCCTGCACGGCACCCCACAGCGAGAACACGCTTTCATAGGCCGCCTGGGCGTCGACCGTGTTGGCGGCGCACGTGTTCGAGGTGCGGTAGGGGATGTTGTAGCGGCGGGCAAGCTGGCCGCCGACCAGCTGCGCCTTCATGTATTCCGGCGTGCCGAAAGCGGGCGCACCGGACTTCATGTCGACATTCGAGGTGAAGCCGCCATAGCCGACGGGAGCGCCCTTCTTCACCATCTGGGCGAAGGAGATTCCGGCAAGCGCCTCGGCATTCTGCTGCACCAGCGCCCCGGCGATGGTTACCGGCGCCATCGCCCCCGACAGCGTGAAGGGCGTGACGATGACCACCTGGCCCATGGACGACATCTGGATGATGCCTTCCATCATCGGCACGTCGAGCTTCAGCGGCGAATTGGTGTTGATGATGGTGAAGACGGACGGCTCCTCCAGCAACTGTTCGTGCGAAATACCGCGCGCGATGCGAGTGATCTCGATGCCGTCGACATTGCGCTCCTTGCCGAGCGAATAGATGTGGAACACCTTGTCAGTCAAAAGGCTGAGATCGCGGATGCATTCGAGATGGCGGATTGACGGATGAATGTCGATCGGCTCGACCGGGTAGCCGCCGGTGCAGTTGAGGATGTTGTGCATCTGCGCGAGCTTGAGGAAATTGCGGTAGTCCTCGCGGTTTCCCGGTCTGCGGCCGCTATCGAGATCCGAGCAGTTCGGCGCGGACGCCATCATCGAAATGATCAGATTGTCGCCGCCGAACCGCACATTGTGCGCCGGATTACGGGCGTGGATGGTGAATTCTGAGGGGCAATGCGCGATCAGCTCGAGGATCATGTCGCTGTCGAAACGCACGCGCTCGACGCCGTCACGGACATCGGCGCCGTGCTCCTTCATGATCTGCCGGGCGCCTTCATGCAGAACGTCGACGCCGATCTCCCTCAGCACGCGCAGTGAAGCGAGGTGAATCGATTCCAGTTCGTCTTCCGAAACCAGCCTGGTCGGCTGCAGCGGGTTTTTCAGCTGCCGGAACGCCGGCTGCTCGAAGGCAGCCGACCCGCCGGCGCGCTTGCCGGCGCGGCCGCCGCGGCGATTGCGATCGGTGGCCAGAACCGGCTCGGCTGGATGCAGTGCAGCGGTCATGATTAGCCTCATGGTCATGCGGAATTTCACCGGCATAATGGACCGTCGGCGATTCCATCATTGCGGAAGCGACGACCACTAGCGCGAGGGAAGCGACATGCCGGAAGGGAAGCCAGTTGAGCGTCTATGACGTCGCCGTCGTCGGTCTCGGCGCGATGGGCAGCGCCGCGCTTTTCCATCTGGCGCGGCGCGGCAAGCGCGTCATCGGCATCGAGCAGTTCACCCCTGGCCACGATCGAGGCTCTTCGCACGGCGAGAGCAGGGCGATCCGGCTCGGCTACTCCGAACATCCGTCCTACGTGCCGCTGGTGCGCAGCGCCTTCGAAAACTGGCGCGAGTTGGAACGGCTGACTGGCGAGACGGTGCTGACCACCACCGGTATCCTGGAAGCCGGTGCGCCTGAGAGCCGCATGCTGCAAGGATCGCTCGATGCCTGCATCCTGCACGGTCTCGACTATGAGTTGCTGGACGCTGCCGAAATCATGCGCCGTTTCCCGGCGTTCCGCATGCCCGCCGGCCATTCGGCGATCTGGCAACCCGAGGGCGGCTTCCTGAAGCCGGAACTCGCCAACGCACTGCATCTGAAGCTGGCGCGGGAGGCGAGCGCCGAGATTCTGGCCGGAAGCCGTGTCGAGGCGATTGAATCGTCGCCCGACGCCGTCAAGCTGGCATTGCCAGGCCGCGCGATTGAAGCCGCATCGGTGGTGGTATCGGTGGGAGCGTGGATCACCGATCTGGTACCGGAACTCAAACCGCAGCTTTTCATCAAGCGGCAGGTGTTGTGCTGGTACGAACCGAAACAGCCCGAACTGTTTGGGCTCGGCAAATTGCCGGTGTTCGCGATCGATGACGGCGAAGACATCGTCTACGGTTTTCCGGATTTCGCCGGCACCGGCTTCAAATGTGCGTCGCATTACGGCAGCGGCGTCATCGCGCATGCGGATGCGGCACGGCAGGATGCTGGACCGGCCGATGAAGCCCGGACACGGGCGTTTCTGGAGCGCTACCTGCCGCAAGCGGCCGGGCCTCTCAAGGGCATGAAGACCTGCATGTACACGATGACGCCGGATGAGGATTTCGTCATCGATCTCGCACCATCCGATCCGCGTATCGTCGTTGCCTCGCCCTGTTCGGGCCATGGCTTCAAGTTCGCCAGCGTCGTCGGCGAGGTCCTGGCCGATCTGGCAACCGGCGGAACGACGTCGCATGACATCGGCAGGTTCCGCATCGGCCGCTTCTCTGACGCTGGCGGCATCGATTGAGCCTGCTGCCGCTATGAAACAGCAACCCGCAGATGGCATGGATTGCCGCATCGCCAATGAGCGCGGCATCCGGCAGGGCAAAAAGGAATGATCGAGCAGGGAGTGTCGGGCAGCGCAGCGAAGACGCCATGGGCGGCCCTTGCCGGCGTCATCGCCACCGTTTCCGTGTTCGCGATCGCCCAGGGTCTCAGCTATCCGCTGCTAAGCTTCATCCTGCAGCGCCAGGGCATGTCACCCAGCCTGATCGGCCTGTCGGCGGCGATGACGCCTCTGGGCTTCATCCTTTCGGCCCCGCTCATTCCGTGGCTGTCGCGGCGCTTCGGGGCAGGGCGAACGGCGCTGGCCTGCGCTGGTCTTGCAGCGCTGCTGCTCGCGCTCATCGGCTGGCAGCAAAACGTCTGGCTGTGGTTCCCTTTGCGGTTCCTGCTCGGCCTTTCGGTCAACCCGCTCTACGTGATCAGCGAAACCTGGATGATTGCGCTGACCCCGCCGGCAAAGCGGGGCCGCATCATGGGCCTCTATACCTCGATCATTTCCGCAGGCTTTGCGACAGGACCGCTTGCGCTGACCATCGTCGGAACGCAGGGCTGGCCGCCCTTCATGGTCGGTATCGTGGCTTTCATGTTCTGTGCGCTCTGCCTGCTATGGGTGCTGCCACGGCTGCCGGATTTCAATGATGGACACGAGCAGGCGTCGGTCATGCGTTTCGTGCCGCAGGCGCGGCTTCTGCTGTTTGCCGTGTTCGCGGCGGCGGCGTTCGAGCAGGTGACGCTGGCGCTCATGTCGGTCTACGGCAAGGGTTTCGGTGGTTCCGAGGCAAAGATATCGACCCTGCTCGCGGTATTCGTTGCGGGGAACATCGCACTGCAGATTCCCCTCGGCATGCTCGCCGAACGGCAAGGTGCGCGGCGGGCGCTGATTTTCTGCGCGCTGACCACTGCGCTCGGCTGCCTGCTCCTGCCGTGGTCCTTCAACACGGCGCTTGTCTGGCCGATCGCTTTCGTCTGGGGCGCGGTGTCGTTCGGCATCTACACGATGACGCTGATCGAACTCGGTGAACGCTTTTCCGGTTCGATGCTGATCGCCGGCAACGCCGCGTTCGCCATGTTCTGGGGTATTGGCGGCATCGTCGGGCCGCCGGTGACCGGAGCGGTGATGGATGTGGTCGGCGTACAGGGCTTTCCGCTGACGTTGGGATTGTTGTGTGTCACCCTCGCGGGGTTCCAGTTTTCCCGCCGCCGGGATGCCGAAGCCAGGCGATGATTGGCTTCACGCACGCCATGGGACTGGTCTTCCTGTACAGGTCGCTTGGCGCTTGAACTGACGGACCGGCCAAGCCTAAGATGATGGCCATGACATGCTGCATGGTATTCCCGGCAATGCTGGTGCTCGGCGCGTCGACCCCGTCGGCGCGTACGCGCCATGCCGAGCTGTTGCGGCTTTGCGCCCGCATCGGATATTCGCCACCCGCCTTCCTTTGAGTCCGTCACCGGCTGTTGCCGGTTCGATTCAACTGGAAGGACCAAGTCCATGACTTATCAGAACTATTCGCTCAAGCAGTTGCAGGCGATCGACGCCGCGCATCATCTCCATCCATTCACCGACCACAAGGAATTGCGCGGCGCCGGATCGCGCATGATCACCCGCGCCGATGGGCCGTTTATCTACGACAGCGAGGGCAACGAGATACTCGACGGCATGGCCGGGCTGTGGTGCGTCAATATCGGCTATGGCCGCACCGAACTCGCCGAAGCGGCCTACGAGCAGATGAAGGAATTGCCTTACTACAACAACTTCTTCAAATGCTCGACGCCGACCCCGACGCTGCTGGCCCAGAAGATCGCCGGGCTCGCGCCGAAGAACATCAACCAGGTGTTCTTCGGTTCATCCGGTTCGGAGGCCAACGACACCGCCCTGCGGCTTGTCCGCCATTTCTGGGCGCTCGAAGGCAAGCCGCAGAAGAACCGCATCATCTCGCGGCAGATGGCCTATCACGGCTCGACCATCGCCGGCACGTCGCTCGGCGGCATGGAGGGCATGCATGGGCAACTCGGCGGAGCGGTGCCTAACATCGTCCACGTGATGATGCCTTATGCCTACGAATTGGCGCTGCCCGGCGAAAGCGATCACGACTTCGGTTTGCGCGCGGCCAAGGCGGTCGAGGATGCCATTCTCGAAGCCGGTGCGGATAACGTCGCCGCCTTCATCGGCGAACCGATCCAGGGCGCCGGCGGCGTCAAGATTCCGCCGGCCAGCTATTGGCCCGAAATCCAGCGCATCTGTCGCAAGCATGATGTGCTGCTGATGCTCGACGAGGTCATCACCGGCTATGGCCGCACCGGGGAATGGTTTGCCGCGCAGGCGATGGACATCGAGCCGGACACCATCACCACCGCCAAGGCGCTGACCTCGGGTTACCAGCCGCTGTCGGCATTGCTAGTCGGCGACCGGGTGGCTGCGACGGTGATCGAGAAGGGCGGCGAGTTCTTTCACGGCTATACCTATTCAGGCCATCCCGTGGCCTGCGCGGTCGCCTTGAAGAATCTCGAGATCATCGAACGCGAGGGCATGATCGAGCGGGTGAAGAACGATACCGGGCCTTATCTTGCCGAACAGCTTCAGGCGCGGATCGCCCCGCATGGCCTTGTCGGCGAGGTTCGTACCTTCGGTTTCCTCGCCGCCATCGAGATCGTCAAGGACAAGAAAACGCGTGAGCGTTTCCAGGAACCCGGCTCTGCCGCGGTGGTCATCCGCGACCACGCCATCGCCAACGGCATGATGATGCGGGCGACCGGCGATACGATGATCATGTCGCCACCGCTGATCTGGACGCGCGAGACCATCGACATGGCCTGCGACCGCATTGCCAGGGCGATTGACCTTGCCGAAGCCGATTTGCGCGGCAAATCCTGATAAGGAAAGCCGGGCAGGTCCAAAACTGGACCTGCCCGAAAAAGGAGTGGCCCTGGATGAGCGGAAAAGCGATCGTTCCCCTGATCGAATATGAAATGGCGGACGACGCGGTGCGCGCCGTCTATGACGACATCATGCAGACGCGCAAGGTCGACTGGATCAACAATTTCTGGAAGGTTCTGGCGCATGATCCGGCGTTGTTGAAACGCACCTGGGAAACGCTGCGCGACGTGATGGCGCCCGGCGCGCTCGATCCGCTCACCAAGGAAATGATCTACATCGCCGTATCGGCGACCAATGGATGCGAGTATTGCACCTATTCGCACACCGCTTCGGCGCGCTCGAAGGGCCTGACCGAGGCGCAATTGATGGAGTTGCTTGCTGTCGTCGGCATGGCCAATGAGACTAACCGGCTGGCAAACGGGTTGCGACCGCCGGTCGACGTCCAGTTCGAGCCGCGCGGCTGACAGGTCGTGTCATTCAAGATTAGATACAGGAACGATCGGATGATCCGGGCGTTGCGTTGAGCCCTGATCGGGGCGCGAGGGACATATTCATGACAAGCCGTAGCAACCGCAACGCGGCGCGCGAGACCGTGACGATCGCGGGAAACCTGATGCTGGCGCCGATGGTTGCCGCCATGCGGCTGCCGCTGATGGCGAGCGAGCACCGCGGCGTGACTATGCTCGGCCTCGAAACGCAGCGCGCCATCACGGAGAAGAACGCAGCCATCGCGGAAGGCATGTTTGCCGCCCAGATGTCGCTGATCCAGTCGGTCTGGCGCTTCTGGCCGGAGGTGCTGTCCGGCAAGACGCCGTCGGTCCTCAACGGCGTTGCAGCCGAGCGCTCGATGAATGCCGCGCTGAAGCCGGCGGGCCGAAAGGTGAAGGCCAATTTCAAGCGACTGGCCCGCACCCGGCAGGGTTGAGCGAAAATCCTACCTGAAGTTGTGAGGCCGGGCGGAACGTCCTAGGTTCCGACCGGTTGTTTGAACGTGAGGACAGCATGGCCGACCAGCCGCTCAACAATCCTGCTGAAATTCCTGCGGACCTCGACCGCTGGAACTGGGGCGCTTTCCTCCTCAATTGGATCTGGGGGATCGGCAACAGCGTCTTCATCGCGCTTTTGATGTTCGTGCCGCTGGTCAATATCGTCATGATCTTCGTGCTTGGCGCCCGCGGCAGCCGTTGGGCATGGCGCAACCGTGCGTGGCGTGACGCGGAGCATTTCCGCAGTGTTCAGCGCAAATGGGCAATCGCAGGCATCATCGTCTGGGCGGGAGCGCTTTTGCTGGCCGTCGGCCTGACGTTCGGCGTGATGTCGGCACTGAAAAACAGCCTGACTTACGCATTGACGATGCAGGAGGTGCGCAGCAGCGCGACAGCCAAGGCGGCTCTCGGGGACAACATCGAGGCGGGATTCTGGGTGAACGGCAACATCAGCATCGATATCGATGGTAGCGGCGACGCCCAACTCAGTATCCCTCTCAGCGGCAGCAAGGGCTCCGGACGGGTCGTTTCCCGAGGGGTTCGCACCAACGGCATCTGGGATTTGCGTCTGGTCTTGTTGCAAGTCGACGGGTCCGACACGCCGCTGGTCCTGAAGAACAAGGACAACCTGGCCATACCGAGTGGCTCGCTTGGAATTTGATCGCTATTTTGGCGCAAGCACCAACGCAAAAACCGCGCCCCAACCGGGAACGCGGCTTTGCCACTGTACGCTTGGCCCTTCGCGAACTGCACACGGCGAAGGTAACAGCTCCGGTACGCGAGACCTGATCCGGAGCGGTGGGCGGCTGCGATGACCGCCTCGTGATCTGTTTTAGACGGACATCGTTACTGCGTGGTTATCGAGAGCTTAAGCAAACCTAAATTTGCCTATTTTTTGGCAGGCGCGGCCGAAAGATGTGGACGAAGGCGGTTACGCAGCGTCACCACGCAGGAAATTGATGATGCCGGAAAAGTCGAAGCCGGCGCCGCCCTGCGCGTTGAACAGGGCATAAAGCTGGGTCGCCTCGGCGCCCAGAGGGGTCACAGCCCCCGCGCTTTGAGCGGCCTCCTGAGCAAGTTTGAGGTCTTTGAGCATCAGGGCAGCCGCAAAGCCGGGCTTGTAGTCGCGGTTGGCCGGCGAAGTCGGCACCGGGCCGGGTACCGGGCAGTAGGTGGTGAGCGACCAGCACTGGCCCGACGAGGTGGACGCCACGTCGAACAGCGCCTGGTGCGACAGGCCGAGTTTCTCCGCCAGAACGAAGGCTTCGCCGACACCGATCATCGAGATGCCGAGGATCATGTTGTTGCAGATCTTGGCTGCCTGTCCGGCGCCGGCATCGCCGCAATGGACGATGCGGCCCGCCATCGGCTTCAGGATCGGCTCAGCCCTGGCGAACGCATCCTTCTCACCGCCGGCCATGAAGGTGAGCGTGCCCGCGACGGCGCCACCGGTGCCGCCGGAAACCGGCGCGTCGATCGACAACAGTCCATGTTTCGCGGCAATTGCATGGGCTTTGCGCGCCGATTCGACGTCGATCGTCGACGAGTCGATAAAAAGCGTACCTTTTTCGGCTTTTGGCGCGATGTCCTCGTAGACCGAGAGCACGTGCTTGCCGGCGGGCAGCATGGTGATCACCACCTCGGCATCCTTGATCGCGGCCGGCGCATTGGCCATCACCACGACGCCGTTTTCCTTGGCGGTCGTCAGGTTTTCCGGGACCAGGTCGAAACCGTGGACCGTGTGCCCAGCCTTGACGAGATTGGCAGCCATCGGGTTGCCCATGTTGCCGAGGCCGATGAAGGCGATGGTGGTCATGGGCGGTGTCTCCCTTTCGTCATATCTTCTGCTCCAGATATCGGATGCATCCCAGGATGAGCCCGTAAGAATAGTGATCACCGAGCTTGGCGATGCTCCGGCATTGCGTTTTGATGTCCGAACTTGCTGCATCCCACCGTGCTAGCGCCTGGTGCTCGGCGTCTTTTTCGCCGCTCATGCATGTATCGAAAAGGCCGGGCGTCAGCGAGCTTGCCGGATTGCTGTCCATGATCATGCGGCAATATCCCGCTGAGTCCACCGCGGGGAAATCGCTGGTTTCGTTGCCGCCGGCCGCGCTCGCGATCATTGCAAGGGCTAGTGCAATTGACAGACGGAGGCGCGCCGTCATCTCACCTCCCGATCAGCGCGCGCGCGATGATGACGCGCATGATCTCGTTGGTGCCTTCGAGAATCTGGTGGACACGCAGGTCGCGAACCAGCTTTTCGATGCCGTAGTCGTGCAGATAGCCGTAGCCGCCGAAAATCTGCAGCGCGTCGTTGGCGATGCCGAAGCCGGTGTCGGTGACGAAGCGCTTGGCCATTGCCGACCACTTGCCGGCATCAGGCGCCTTGCGATCAAGCTTCGATGCGGCCGTATAGAGCAGCATGCGCGAGGCCTGCAGTTCGGTCTCCATGTCGGCCAGCTTGAACTGCAGCGCCTGGAACTGGTTGATCTTCTGGCCGAATGCCTTGCGCTCGCCGGCATAACCCAGCGCCTTGTCGAGCGCCGATTGCGCGCCGCCCAGCGAGCAGGCTGCGATGTTCAAGCGGCCGCCGTCCAGGCCGGCCATGGCGATGCGAAAACCGGCGCCTTCGCCGGTCAAAAGGTTTTCGGCCGGAACCTTGCAATCCTCGAAGATCACCGAGCGGGTGGACTGCATGTGCCAGCCCATCTTGTTCTCGACCGCGCCGAACGAAAGGCCGGGTGCATCCTTAGGGATGACGAGGGTGGAAATGCCCTTCGGCCCGTCTTCACCGGTCCGCACCATGGTGACATAGACATCGCTGTCGCCGGCACCTGAGATGAACTGCTTGGCGCCGTTGAGGACATAGTCGCTGCCGTTGCCACCGGAGCGCACGGCGCGGGTCTTCAGCGCCGCTGCGTCCGAACCCGATCCGGGTTCGGTCAGGCAATAGCTGGCCAAAAGCTCCATCGACGTGAGGTTCGGCAGGAAGCGCTGGCGCTGCTCCTCGCTGCCGAATGTGTCGATCATCCATGATGCCATGTTGTGGATGGAAATGAAGGAGGCAAAGGCCGGGCAGGCCTGCGACAGCGCTTCGAAGATCAGCACGGCGTCGAGCCGGCCAAGTCCCGAGCCGCCGACATCGTCCCTGATGTAGATGCCGCCGAGGCCGAGCGGGCCGGTCTCGCGGATGACATCATCGGGGAAATGGCGCTTCTTGTCCCATTCGAGCGCGTTGGGCGCGACGCGGTCTTCGGCGAAGGCTCGGGCCATCTCCTGGATGGCGCGCTGGTCTTCGTTCAGTTCGAACTGGCCGGAAGTCCCGTTGGCGACGGCGTCCATGGCGTCCTCCCTGACGTTTTTCCGCTAGGCGCGGAGGTCAATCTAGACCAATGATGCCGCCGCGCAACCCGATGCTGGACAGAGCGGTTGTGCATGAATGCATGGCCGGGAAACGACGTGACGACAATTTTCGACGAACTGCTGCGAGCCTTCCGTGACTATCTTGTGGGCAGAGATGCGGCACCGGTGCGGGATTTCATCGGCGACATGGCCTGGACGATGCCGGAGCGAACGCTCGAAGCCAACACGCTTTCCTGCTTGCGGCATCTGCCGCGCGCCGCCGAACTCGCTCCGCCTGCCGAACAGGAATTGGCGGGACTTTTGGCGGGCGGTGCGGAAATGCTGCATTGGGGGCAGACCTACACCGCGGCGGATTTCGGCCAGCATTTCATCGACAATTACGGCTGGGTCGAACTGTTCGGCACGCGCGGCCATTTTCGCAATGAAACTGTCGCCGCCGGCTTCCTCATTCTCGGTCCCGGTGTCGTTTACCCCGACCACCATCACGTTGCCGAGGAAATCTATATTCCGCTGACCGGCGGTGCCGAATGGCGCATGGGGGATGGCGATTTCCGGGTGAGACGCGGCGGCGAAATCATCCATCACGCCTCCAACGTCAATCACGCGATGCGCACCGGCGATGAACCGCTGCTGGCGCTTTATCTCTGGCGCGGCGGCGATCTGGCGCAAAAATCGACGATCGGCGCAGCCGGTACGCAAGGGGCTCTCTAACGATGGCCAAGGCGATCATGCTGCAGGGCACCGGCTCGGATGTCGGCAAGACGGTGCTGGTCGCGGGGCTCTGCCGCGCCGCCAGAAACCGCGGCATGGCGGTGCGCCCGTTCAAGCCGCAGAACATGTCGAACAATGCCGCCGTGGCCGACATTCCCGGCGATGCTTCGGGCGGCGAGATCGGCCGTGCGCAATGGCTGCAGGCAATCGCCTGCGGCGTCGCGCCGTCGGTGCATATGAACCCTGTCCTGTTGAAGCCGCAGAGCGACATCGGCGCCCAGGTTGTCGTGCAGGGCAAGGTGTACGGGCAGGCGAGGGCGCGCGACTATCAGGCGCTGAAGCCGAAACTCGCTGAAGCGGTGATGGATTCCTGGAGCAAACTTGGCGAAGGCGCCGATCTCATTGTCGTGGAGGGCGCCGGTTCGCCGGCCGAGATCAATCTGCGCAGCCGCGACATTGCCAATATGGGCTTTGCCACCCGCGCCGACGTACCGGTGATCCTTGTCGGCGATATCGACCGCGGCGGCGTCATCGCATCGATCGCCGGCACGCATCTGATCCTGCCGGAAGAGGACCGGAAGATGATCGCGGGCTATCTCATCAACAAGTTTCGCGGCGATATCACGCTGTTCGACGATGGGATCACGGCGATCGAACGCTTCACCGGCTGGCGTTGTTTTGGCGTGGTGCCGTGGCTCAAGGAGGCGGCGCTGCTCCCATCGGAGGATTCCGTCATTCTCGAGCGCCTGGCCTCCGGCCGCAGGAAGGCGCTGAAGGTCGCGGTGCCGATGCTCGACCGCATCGCGAATTTCGACGATCTCGATCCGTTGCGTGCCGAACCGCAGGTCGAAGTGGTGTTCGTGCCGCCCGGCAAATCGCTGCCGGCTGATGCCGGCCTGGTCGTCATTCCCGGTTCGAAATCGACGATCGGCGATCTTCTGAGGTTCCGCGAGAACGGCTGGGACCGCGATCTTGCCGACCATCGGCGGCGGGGCGGCCATGTCGTCGGCATCTGCGGTGGCTACCAGATGCTTGGCGCCCTGGTGCGCGATCCCGACGGCATCGAAGGAACAGTCACGGAAACCAAGGGCCTCGGACTGCTCGATGTCGAGACGGTGATGGAACCGGAGAAGACCGTACGCAATGTCACCGCCCATTCGGCGACTTTCGGTAGCCCACTTTCCGGCTATGAAATCCATCTCGGCCGCACGTTCGGCCCCGATTGCCTGCGCCCCTCGGTCGTCATAAACGGGATCGACGATGGAGCCACCTCGGCGGATGGCAAGGTTTTCGGCACCTATCTGCACGGCCTGTTCGGCGCCGACGCCTTCCGGGCCCGCTTCCTTGAATCCCTCGGCATCGTCGGCGGCGGCATCGACTACCGCGCCGAGGTCGACCGCGCACTCGACGCGATCGCCGTTCATCTCGAAAAACATCTCGACTGCGACGCGATCTTCGGATTGGCGCGCTAGGTCTGCTGCCGGAACCATTCGACGATGGCGGGCATGTTCTTCTCGAAGCCGCCCGGTATGAAAAAATTCAGCAGGGCGGCCCGTTCCCCGGTACGATTCTCGAAGTCGTGCGTCGTGCCGGCGGGAATGCGGAAGAATGCGCCGCGCGAGGCGGTAACCCATTCTTCTCCGATGAGCAGGCTGGGCGTGCCCTCGATCACGTAGAAGATTTCGTCATTGGTTTCGTGGTGATGCGCCCCCGGCCCGGTGGTGTGCGGATCCAGCCACCATTCCGAAACCGAATAGCGGTCGCTCGTCTCAGCACCGTCGGCCTTGAACACGGCGCGCATGCCGCCGAGGTCGTAGGTTCGCCCCGCTTCAGGCGCGATAACGATTGCGCCAGCCTGAACCGGCTGGGCTGCGGTTTCACCCGGCTTTTTCATGCGCCTTCGGCCAGTAGGTTCCGAACGACCAGATGTTGCCTTCGGGGTCGCGGCAGATGAATTCGCGGCTGCCGTAATCGCGGTCGGTCGGCTCTTCCTCGATGATCGCGCCGGCGGCCTTGGCGCGGGTATGCATGGCGTCGGCATCGTCGACGGCGATATAGATCGCTTTGCCGCCGTTCTGCCCGGGCCAGCCGACGATCTTGCAGAACCCGTCGTCGCGCGCCGTCCCGATCATGATCATCGACGATCCGAAGGCGAGTTGGGCATGATCGACGATATCGCCTTCGCCGTAGCGGGCATGAACGGTGAAACCGAACGCCTCCTGCAGCCAGTCGATCATCTTGCCGGCATTGTTGTATCGCAAGGTCGCGTAGATGCGCGGCGCTTCGATCGGTCCGTTGGCGGCCATATTTTTGTCTCCCTGCGATTCTGAGCTGGTGACAGAATGGTGGCTAGCGGGATCGGCGTCTTGAAGAAATGTTACCTCGCCGTTGGCCTTGCTAGACCAGGCGTGCAGCCCATGTGCCTGGCGTTTCGCCGGCGAATTCCACGAATTCGCGTACCAGATGCGCCTGGTCGGCGTAGCCGCACTCGGCGGCGATGCCGGCCCAGCCGCCGTCGCTGCGGCGACGCGCGAGACGAATTGCCCGGTTGAAGCGGGCCATGCGGCCGACGGTCTTTGGCGCGAGGCCGATTTCGGCATGGAATTTTGCCGCCAGGTGCTTGCGGCTCCATTCGAGCTTGCCGGCAATGGTTTCGACGCGCTCCGTGCCGCTGCTCCGCAGCAATTCGGCATAAGCCCAGGCGGTCGCCGACAAAGGACCTTCAGAAGCGGCAAGGCGTGGCTGGATGAAAGCCTCGATCAGATCGAAACGCCGTTCCCATTCCCGTTGTTCGCCAAGCCGGTCGCGCAGGGTGATCGCATCGCTGCCATGGATGTCGTCCAGCGCGACCATGCGGTCGGCAAGCTCGTGCATCGGCAGGCCGAAGAACCGGTAGGCGCCGGGTGGCGTGAAGTTCACCTGTATACAACAGGCAGATCCGAAAGAATCGATGACCACCGGACCGCCGTAGAGGCCGGCTGCGAAACTGCCGTAAGAATCGTTTCGGCTGGGCAGTCGCCCGAGCCCTATGGAGAAAGGGTCGCCGAAACTGATGATCAACGGCACGACGAGCGAAGCCGGTTCGATCTGGCGGAAATGTCCGGCGAGATGCTCCTGATAGCCGATGATGTCGACAACATCACCCTGCAGCGCCGGGTTCGGCGCCCGGCGCTTCATCGTGAATCCGCCTTCGACAGGCGGGAGCGGACCAGCCGCGGTCTCAACCCAGGGCATCATCGCATCATCATAGGCGATGATGCAGCGGCCTCAAAGAGACTGGATCAGCGTCGTCCGCAATCCCGTCACGCGCCGCGCAGCAGGCAGGCGACCGCGAGGATCACATAGGCGATCGTCATGATCCAGAAAGCCGCAATTGGAATGAACGAAACGACACCGAGTCCGGCCAACAAGCCGATGACGGCGACAACCAGCGAGACAATGTAGACGAGTTGGGTTGGTGCACTGAGATTCATGACTTCCTCCTCGTACGGTGAGTCGTACAAGGAAAGTCTATTCCTATGCGGGTTAGCCGCCAATCATTACACGCAAGGGGTGTGCCGGATCGAGCAGCAGCCGCAGTGCCAACGCCACGCATACGATCACCAGCAAGGGCTTTATCAGTTTGGCGCCGTTCTTCATGGCAAGCCTCGCTCCCATGCGGGCGCCGAGAACCTGCACCACGCCCATCATCAGGCCGACTTTCCACGACACCGCGCCGACGGCGGCGAAAAAGGCCAGGCCGCCAACGTTGGAAGCAAAGTTCAGCAGCTTGGTGTGGGCCGTTGCCTTCAGGACCCCGTAGCCGGCGAGGGAAACGAACGCCAGCATGAAGAAGGAACCGGCGCCAGGACCGAACATGCCGTCGTAGAAGCCGATCAGCGGCACGATGCTCAACCCGAACAGAAATGGCGACATGCGCTCGGCGCGGTCGATATCATCCATGTTGGGCTTGAGGACGAAATAGATCGCTATGGCGATCAAAAGGAAGGGCAGGGCGATGCGCAGAAGGTCGCCGGGAATCACCGTGGCGACCAGAGCGCCGACCACCGAACCGGCGCAGGACAGGACGGCCGGGACCAATTGGCGGCGCAGATCGACCAGGCCTTTCGAGGCATAGGTGATGGTTGCAGCGCCCGTACCGAACACGCCTTGCAGCTTGTTGGTGGCAAGGGCCTGGACCGGGCTGAAGCCGGCCAGCAGCAGGGCCGGCACGGTGATCAGCCCGCCGCCCCCGGCGATCGAATCGATGAAACCGCCGCAGAAGGCGGCGATGCAAAGCAGCAGGATGATATCGGTGGCGGGATCGATCATCGAGAGGCAACGTTATACTTGTGGCGGGCCGCCGCTTCGACCATAGCGGAGGCGCTTGCGCAAGTTGCATTTCGCGCTACGTTCGCAGGCGACCAACTCAGGGGATTGCCGATGCTGGACAGTGTTCTCGCCAGGGTGCGCATGATGATCGAGGGCGATCCAGGCGTCCGCAAGGTCGCCGACGATCCGGTGCTTTCAGCCGAACTGCTGCTGCTCTTCCGCATGATCCTGGCCGACGGCAAGGTCGATGACAATGAGATGGCAACGTTCCGGCGTATCTGCCGCGATGCTTTCGGCATCGAAGGCGAGAGCATCGACGGTGTCGTCGACTATTTGAACGACTTTGGCTACGAGACAAGCGGGACCCAGGCGGTCGATCTTTTCCGCGGGCTCGATCTCGACCGCCGCAAGACTCTCGCCCGCCACATGGCGGCGATCGCCAAGGCGGATACCCAGCTTGCCGAGCAGGAGATACGGCTTCTGAAGCGCACCCTCGAGCTTCTGGGCGTCGATCCGAACGACCTGGTGCAGTCGAAAACCTGAATCAGCCCTGTTCTTGTAATCGTCGTGCGATGGCGCGGTGCAGGTCGGGCGCAGCCGCTACCAGCGCTTTGGCAGCTTCCGATTGCGGATGGTCGAGCACGTCATTCGTCCTGCCGCTCTCCACGATCTTGCCCTCATGCATCACCATCACGTCGTCGGTGATGGCGCGCGCCACCGTCAGGTCGTGGGTGATGAAGAGATAGGCGACGCCGAGCCGGCTGTTGAGGTCGGCGAACAGGTCGAGGATCTGGGCGCGGATCGAGACGTCGAGCGCCGACACGGGTTCGTCGGCGACGACGAGTTTCGGCCGCGTGATGATGGCACGCGCGATCGACAGACGCTGGCGCTGTCCGCCGGAAAACTCGTGCGGGTATTTATCCATGTCGCGCGGGCTAAGACCGACTTCATGCAGCGCCGCAGCCACTTTTTCGCGCCGCTCCGCCGAGTTCGGCTTCTTTTCGAGCAGGTGCAGCGGTTCGGCGACAAGGCGCTCGACCTTGTGACGCGGGTTGAATGAGCCGTACGGGTCCTGGAACACGACCTGCATGTTGCGGCGCGCGGGTTTCAACGCGGCTTCGTCCTTGCCGGTCAGTGTCTCGCCGGTGAAACGGATTTCGCCGGCGGTCGATTTGTCGAGCGCCAGGATCATGCGGGCGAGCGTGGATTTTCCACAACCGGAACGACCGACCAGCGCCGTCGACTGGCCGGGCCGCATCGAGAACGAGACATTGTCGACGGCGCGCAACGGCTCCGCCTTGCGCAAGAACGATGTGCGGCGGCCGGGATAGTCGCGGCTGACGTTTTTCACCTCGAGCAGCATCTCGCCACTACCCGACACGCCGTGCGGTTTGGCGCGCACCGGCACATGCATCGAGGCCTGTGCCAGTTGCCGCGTATAGGGATGCACCTGCTCCGACAGGGTGCGCGCGGTATCGCCGCTTTCCATCACCTCGCCGTGCCGCATCACGGTGATGCGGTCGGCCATGTCGGTCACCACCGCCAGATCGTGCGAAATCAAAAGCAGGCCCATGCGGTTTTCGTCGACAAGGTCGCGCAGCAGTTCGAGGATCTGCTTCTGCAACACGACATCGAGCGCCGTGGTCGGCTCGTCGGCGATCAGCAACTTCGGCTTCAATGCGCAAGCGATGGCGATGACGACGCGCTGGCGCTGGCCGCCGGAAAGTTCGTGCGGATAGCAGGAGAGCGGAAATTTGGATTCCGGCAGGCCGACGCGGTCGAGGATCCTGCGCGCATGCGCCTCTGCATCTGCCCGGTTGGCGCGGGTATGCCAGCGGATGCCCTCGGCCACCTGCTCGCCGATTGTCTTGACCGGATTGAGCGCCGTCATCGGCTCCTGGAACACCATGCCGATGTCGTCGCCGCGCAGAGCGCACATCTGGTCTTCGCTTGCCGCGAGAATGTCGATGCCGTTGAAGCTCACCCGGCCCGCGGCGCGGGCGGCATAAGGCAAAAGCCGCATCACGGTCAGCGCGGTAATGGATTTGCCGGAGCCGCTTTCGCCGACCAACCCCATCACTTCGCCTTGGTCGATGGTCAGGTCGATGTCGCGCAGGATCGGCGTGCCATCGATCTCGACCGACAGGTTTTCGATCTCGAGCAGGCTCACCGCTGGCGCCTCAGTTTGGGGTCGAGCACGTCGCTGAGGCCATCGCCGAGCAAGTTGAGGCCGAGCACCGTGAAGACGATGGCGAAGCCGGGGAAGATGGCGAGATAGGGCGCCACGATCATGCGGGTCTGCGCGTCGAACAGCATGCGGCCCCAGCTCGGCATTGGCGGCTGCGCGCCGAGCCCGAGATAGGAAAGCCCGGCTTCGGCGAGGATGCCGAGTGCGAACTGGATGGTGCCCTGCACGAGCAGCAGGTTGGCGATGTTGGGCAGGATATGCTCGATGGTGATCAGCGCCTTGCCTTTGCCGGCGGCACGCGCGGCAAGGATGAATTCGCGCGGCCATAGCGACAGCGCGCCGGCACGCGCCACGCGGGCGAACACCGGTATGTTGAAGATGCCGATGGCGATGATGGCGTTGACGGCGCCCGGCCCGAAGATCGCAGTGATCATGATCGCCGACAGCAGCGCCGGGAAGGCGAAGACAAGGTCGTTGAAGCGCATCAGGATTTCATCGGCAAGCCCGCCGCGCGCCGCCGCCCAGCAGCCGAGCGGCACGCCGATCCCCATGCCGATGCCGACGGCGACGAGCGCCACGGCGATCGAGTTGCGCGCGCCAACCATGATCATGGAAAGGACATCGCGGCCGAAATGGTCGGTGCCGAAAAGATGCACCGCCGATGGCGCCTGCATGCGGTCCGCGACGATCAGCCTGGTGACGTCGTAGGGCGTCCACAGGAACGACAGCAATGCCATTGCCGCGATCAGCACGGTTATGACGAAGCCGGCAAGGAACGACCTGTTGGCAAATGCCTTCGCGGCGAAGCTGCCGAATGTCTCGCTCCGGAAGTCAGTGCTGTCGGTCATCGATTGACCCTCAGGCGCGGATCGACAAGCGCGTAGGAGAGGTCGACGAGGAGATTGACGACGATGACGCTCGCCACCAGCAGCATGACGACGCTCTCGACGACGATAAGGTCGCGCTGGGTGATCGCCTGGAAGACCAGCCGGCCGAGCCCCGGCAGATAGAAGACGTTCTCGATGATGATGGTGCCGGCGAGCAGGAAGGCGAATTGCAGGCCGAGGATGGTCAGAACGGGGATCATGGCGTTGCGCAGCGCGTGCCGCCACAGCACCGTGCGCCGCGGCATGCCCTTGGCGCGCGCGGTGCGGATATAGTCTTCCCCGAGCACTTCCAGCAGCGCCGAGCGGGTGACGCGCGCAAGGATCGCAGCCTGCGGCAACGCCAGCGCGACAGCCGGTAGCATCAATGCCTTCAGCGCCGGCCAGGCGCCGGCGCTCCAGCCGGGAAAGCCGCCTGCCGGCACCAGCCGCAGCCATACGGCAAACACATAGATCAATAGCAGCGCAAACCAGAAATTGGGCACCGCGACGCCGACCTGCGCCGCTCCCATCGAGATCGTGTCGGCGGGACGGCCGCGCCGCGATGCGGAGAAAACGCCGACCGGGATGGCGATTGCCGTCGACAGCGTCAGCGCGATAAGGGCGAGTGGCAGCGACACCACGACACGTTCGGACACGAGGTCGATGACCGGCACCGAATAGGTGTACGACCGGCCGAAATCGAGGGTCAGCAATCCCCCCACCCAGTCGAGGTAGCGCCACAGCAGAGGCTGGTCGAGGCCCATCTCGACGCGCAGGGCCTGGATCGCATCCTCGGTGGCCTCGAAGCCGAGCATCAGTCGGGCGGGGTCTCCGGGCAGGATCTCAAGCACGCCGAAAACGACCAGCGACGCCACCACCAGCGTCGCCAGGCCGATCAGCAGGCGCTTCAGGAGATATGCGGTCATGGATGTCAGGTCGCGGACGGCCTGCTCACTCTAGCCATTTCACCTTGGTCAGGTCATTCGCCTGGATCGGTGCGTTGTCCCAGAGCCCTTCCAGCTTGGCGTCCCAGACACCGACCTTCGGCAATTCGTACAGGAAGACCGCCGGAACGTCTTGGGCGAGGATCTTCTGCGCCGAACCCAGCAGTTCGTTGCGCTTGGCCTCGTCGTTGGTGACGGCGAGTTCCTCGATCAACTTGTTGAACTCTGGATTCTCATACTGGAAATAGTAGCCCGGCCGCGAAAAGATATCGATATCGTTTGCCTCGGTGTGCGAGACGATGGTGAGGTCGAAATCCTTGTCGGTGAACACTTTGCTCAGCCAGTCGGCCCATTCGACCGGGATAATCTCGAGGTTGATGCCGACCTCACGCAGTTGCGAGGCGATCACCTCGCCGCCGAGCCGCGCATAGGAGGGTGGCGGTAATTTGATCGTCGCACTGA
Organism: Mesorhizobium sp. ZC-5; assembly: GCF_025753855.1. Taxonomy (GTDB): domain Bacteria; phylum Pseudomonadota; class Alphaproteobacteria; order Rhizobiales; family Rhizobiaceae; genus Neomesorhizobium. The sequence goes on along the minus strand of NZ_JAOWPT010000004.1, from coordinate 213,241 downwards.
AGCCGCCTTCCAGTCCGGCCGCCTTCAGATATTCCTTGGCCTTGGCGACATCGTGGGGATAGGTGGCGGTCAGGTCGACATAGGCCGGATTGGCAGGCGACATGAACGAGCCGATCGGCTGGCCGAGTCCGTTTGATGCGGCGTCTATGACCGCCTTGCGGTCGATCGCCGAGGCGATCGCCTGGCGAACCTCGAGCTTGTCGAATGGCGGCTTCTTGTTGTTCATGGTCAAGATCGTCTCGCCTTCGGTCGAGCCAATCACCACCTTGAAGCGCGGATCGCCCTCGATCTGTGAGACGCCGTCAGGCTGGAAAAACGGGAAAGCCTGCACGTCGCCGGAAAGCAGCGCGGGGATCGCCGCCGCGGCATCCGGCACGATGCGGAACTCGACCTTGTCGAGAAAAACCGCATCGCCCCAGTAGCCGTCAGTCTTGGAAAGCTTGATCGAGGAGCCCTTGGCCCAGCTGTCGAACTTGAAGGGTCCGGTGCCGATCGGCTTTTCCTTGTTGGTCTCGGCCGATTCCGGCGCCACGATGATCGCGTCGCCGATGCCCATATTGTAGAGAAACTGCCCCTCCGGGTGCTTCAGCGACACCTTCACTGTCGTGGGATCCACGACCTCGACCGTATCGATGGCGGCAAACAGCTTTTTCTGTGCATTGGTCGAATTTTCGGCGCGAGCCCGGTCGAGTGAGAACTTGACGTCGTCGGCATTGAAATCGCTGCCGTCATGGAATTTCACGCCGGTGTGGAGCTTGAACGTATAGGTCTTGCCGTCGTCGGAAACGGTCCAGCTTTCGGCAAGCGCAGGCAGAACCTCGCCCTTGGAACCGATACGGGTGAGGCCTTCGAACACGTTGGTGTAGAGCACCTCGTCGATGGCTGCCGCGGCGCCGGCTGTCGGGTCGAGATGCGGCGGTTCGAGTGGAACCCCGAGCACCAGGTCGGTTCTCGCAGCCATCGCCATCGTGCTGGAGGCCAGCGCAACCGCCGTAGCTGCGAGGATGGATTGCCAAGCTCTCATTGGTTTTCTCTCCCGAAGAATGAAGCCGCGGCGATTGAAGCCTGAATTTTAGCGAGAGTAAATCAAAGTTTGTTGCAGTGCGGTGTTCGCGCGGGAAATCTTTTCCCAACAGCTTCAGTTGTGGCGCACGCCGCGCAACAGCACGTCCAGCCCGATCGCCATCACCTTTGCCGATTCGACCATGTCGGCGATGCCGACCCATTCGTCCGGACGGTGGGCTAGGTCGAGTATGCCGGGGCCATAGGCGATGCAGTCGTGCAGATGGCCGATGCGGGAGATGTGCTTCTGGTCGTAGGTGCCGGGCGAGATGACGTAGTCCGGTTCCTTGCCGAAAATCTCCCTTATGCCTTGCGCGACGGCGGTGACCACCGGCGCGTCGCGCTCGGTCATCAGCGGGAGAACCTCCATCAGGTCGCGGATTTCGTAGTCGAATTTCGGCCGCTCGCGTTTGAGCCGATCGAGGATCGCCGTCACCTCGCCCTTCACGTCGTCCAGGTTTTCCTCGAGCAGGAAACGACGGTCGATGGTCAGGCGGCACCAGTCGGGAACGTTGGGAGAGGGCAGACCCGGCCGGAAGTCGTCGGTCTGGCCGCCGTGAACCGAGTTGATATTCATGGTCGAGCGCTTGGCACCTTCCGGAACGACCGGCATTTTCGTCTGCTTGCGGTCGAGCGCGGGATACAACTCGTCTTCGAAGGCATGCAGGACGGCACCCATGTGCCGTACCGCGCAATCGCCGAGGAACGGCATCGAACCATGCGCGATCTCGCCCTTGGTCTCGATCTCCGCCCACCAGACCCCGCGATGGCCGAGGCAGATGCGGTCCTTGTTGAGCGGTTCCGGAATGATCACATGGTCGACGCGGGGCTTCGAGAAAAAGCCTTGCCGGGCCAGGTAGGCGACGCCGCCGAACCCGCCCGATTCCTCGTCGACGGTGCCGGAAATCTCGATCGCGCCGGGAAAATCCGGATAGGTGTCCATGAAGGCTTCTGCTGCGATGATCGAGGCCGCCAGTCCGCCTTTCATGTCGCAGGCGCCGCGGCCATAAACCTTGCCGTCCTTCACCACGCCGGCAAACGGATCGACGCTCCAGCCCACACCGGCCTCCACCACGTCGATATGCGAGTTGAAATGTACGGTCGCGCCGCTGCTCCTGCCGTCGAAACGGGCGACCACATTGACGCGCGGGTAGCGGTCGTTGTCGCCGGGCGTGCCTTCGCCGCGGATGAACTGGGTTTCGAAACGCCGCTTCTTCAGCCGCGCCGCGATGTACTCGGCGCAAGGCGTATAGGCTTCGCCCGGCGGATTGACGGTTGGAAAGCGGATCAGATCGGCCGTCAGCGCCACGAGGTCTTCGACGCGGTCGTCGATTGTCTTGCTCAGTCTTTCGTTCATCCGGCAAATTGAGCAGGGAAGGGCGCTGTTTGGCAAGGTGGCTCGGTTGGGCCAGTCTCAGCGGGTAAGCCCGCAGCATTCACAAGGAAGTGTTCAGCAGCCGAGGGTTGGAATCAAGAAATTTTTAAGAAACTCGTGTAATCTCGTTCACCTGCCATTCAGAAAAGTGAACTTAGATTTAAATCGGGCAGAATAGGGGTTGGGTCGCATGAAGAAGAAATTTCTCATGGCAATGGCGTTTGCAGCGATGCTGCTTGGCGTCACTTCACAAGGTTGGGCGGCAGGGCTTGTTGCCCGCATCGATGTCGGCAACCAGACGATGACCGTCAGCAAGCAGGGACGGGTCATCCACACCTGGCGGGTTTCGACGGCGCGAAAGGGGTATGTGACCCCGCGCGGCAACTACAGGCCGACCCGACTTCACAAGATGTGGTATTCGCGCAAATACGACATGTCGCCGATGCCGTATTCGGTGTTTTTCCGTGGCGGCTATGCCATCCACGGCACCGGCTACGTCAAGCAGCTCGGCCGTCCGGCTTCGCATGGCTGCGTGCGCCTGGCGACAGCCAATGCAGCCCGCTTCTACTCGCTGGTGAAGCAGGTCGGTCCCGGCAACACGCGGATCGTCGTCGTCAACTGACCGGTTGGCGCGCCAGTACGTTCGCTGGGGCGGATAAGTATATACAAATTTTAGACAGGGCGCCCTGAAAGGACGCCCGTCCCCATTTTCTTTCTTTCGACCGGCCTATAGGACAGGGGGCTCAGGGAGCCCGCCGATGAAGTCCACTTTGCGAGTCGCGCTGTCGAAGCCGGTAGCCGACGAAGTCCGCAAGACCACATGCTACATGTGCGCCTGCCGCTGCGGCATCAACGTCCACATCAAGGACGGCAAGATCCGCTACATCGAGGGCAATCGCGACCACCCGGTCAACAAGGGCGTGCTCTGCGCCAAGGGATCGGCAGGCATCATGCAGCATTACGCGCCGGCGCGGCTGCGTGCGCCGCTGCTCAGGACCGGGCCGCGCGGATCCGGCGAATTCAAGGAAATCTCCTGGGACGAGGCGCTGACGCTGGCCGCCGACTGGCTCGGGCGGGTCCGGGAGAGCGATCCGAAGAAACTTGCGTTCTTCACCGGCCGCGACCAGTCGCAGTCGCTCACCGGTTTCTGGGCGCAGCAATATGGCACGCCCAACTATGCCGCGCATGGCGGCTTCTGCTCGGTCAACATGGCGGCGGCGGGCATCATGACCATTGGTGGCGCCTTCTGGGAGTTCGGCGCGCCCGACTGGGACCGGACCAGGCTGTTCGTCATGTTCGGGGTTGCCGAAGACCATGATTCCAACCCACTCAAGATGGGCATCGCCAAGGTCAAGAAGAACGGCGCGCGCTTCATCTCGGTCAATCCGGTGCGCACCGGCTACTCCGCGGTCGCCGACAACTGGATAGGTATCCGGCCCGGCACGGACGGGTTGCTGATTCTCGCCGTCGTGCACGAATTGCTGAAGGCTCGGAAGATCGACGTCGACTATCTGGTGCGCTATTCGAACGCCCCGTGGCTGGTCATCGACGCGCCGGGTACGGCTGAGCATGGCTTGTTCGCCCGCGATGCCGACGGCAAGCCGTTGATCTTCGAGACGGTTACGGAGCGACCGGTTGCGGAAGGCACCAGGGGCGCCCGGCCGGCGCTGTCCGGCCGCTTCCAACTCGACGACGGGCGCTTTGCCGTGCCGTCGTTCCAGTTGCTCGCCGAAAAATATCTCGACCCGCAATACGCACCGGAGGCTGTTTCCGGGGAGACCGGCATCGCGCCGGAAATCATTCGCGGGCTTGCCGCGGAGATTGCCCGCGTCGCCTTCGAGGAAACGATCAGCATCGATCAACCCTGGACCGATATGCATGGTGAGCGGCATGAAAGTTATATCGGCCGCCCGGTGTCCTTCCACGCGATGCGCGGGCTCTCGGCGCATTCCAACGGTTTCCAGACGGCGCGCGCGCTGCACATGTTGCAGGTGCTGATCGGCGCGGTCGATTGTCCCGGCGCCTTCCGCTTCGAGCCGCCCTATCCGAAGCCGGTCGAGGCGCATCCGACGCCGCATGGCCGCGCCGAGCATTTCGGCTCGAACAAGCCGCTTTCCGGCCCGCATCTCGGCTTTCCGCGCGGCCCGGAAGATATGCTGATCGACGCCGAGGGCCGCCCGAACCGCATCGACAAGGCATTTTCCTGGGATGCGCCGTTTGCCGTGCACGGCGCCATGCACATGGTCATCGCCAATGCGCATGCCGGCGATCCTTACCCGGTCGACGTGCTGTTCCTCTACATGGCCAACATGGCGTGGAACTCGTCGATGAACACCGCCGGCGTCATCAGGATGCTGGAGGACAAGGATCCCGCCACAGGCGATTACAAGATCCCGAAAATCATCTATTCCGACGCCTATGCCTCGGAAACGGTCGCTTATGCCGACCTCGTGCTGCCCGATACCACCTACCTGGAGCGCCATGATTGCATTTCGCTGCTCGACCGGCCGATTTCCGAGCCGGACGCGGTACAGGATGCCATCCGCTGGCCGGTGATCGAACCGGACCGCGATGTGCGCGGTTTCCAGACCGTGCTGCTCGATCTCGCCGCGCGGCTGAAGCTCAACGGTTTCGTCGATCAGCGGGGCAAGGCGCTCTACAAGGACTACGCCGACTATATCGTTCGCCACGAGCGGCGGCCGGGCATCGGGCCGCTGGCTGGTTTTCGCGGCGTCAACGGCGACCGGACGGGCAGGGGTGCTGCCAATCCGGATCAGTTGAAGCGCTACATCGAGAACGGCTCTTTTTTCTCCGCCCACATTCCGATGGAGGCGCAGTTCTTCAAGCACGCCAACAAGGCGTACCAGGACTTCGCCGTAAAAATGGGCTTCTTCGACCAGCCGAAGCCGGTGACCTTCCAGCTTTACCAGGAATCGCTGCAGAAGTTCCGGCTTTCGGCCGAGGGCGTGCGCGAGCCGAAAGCTCCCGAGACCCATCGGCAGCGCATCCTCGACACGTTTTCGCCGCTGCCGGACTGGTATCGGCCATTCGAGGAAGCCGCGGTCGACCGCGAAAAATTTCCATATCACGCGATCACCCAGCGGCCGGCGGCGATGTACCATTCCTGGGGTTCGATGAATGCCTGGCTCAGGCAGATTCACACCCGCAACCCCCTCTATGTGCCGGGTCCGATCTGCGACGAGATGGGGCTCGCCGACGGCGACTGGATCTGGGTGATCTCCCACCACGGCCGTATCAAGGTCGAGATCGCACGCAGCGACGCAGTCAACCGCGACACCATCTGGACCTGGAATGCGATCGGCAAGCGCAAGGGTGCCTGGGCCCTTGACCAGGATGCGCCGGAAGCCAGAAAAGGCTTCCTGATGAACCACTTGATTCATGAACTTCTACCACCGAAAGGCGATGGCCTGCGGTGGTCGAACTCCGATCCGGTCACCGGGCAGGCGGCCTGGTATGATCTGCGCGTGCGCATCGAGAAGGCGGAACCGGCGGAAATCAGTGAGCCGCATTTTGCGACGGTTGCCGAACCCGGCAGAACGCATGTCGAGGTCGAGCAACTGCGGTACGGGCAGGAGTGGGCGAAATGACCTTGCTTCCCGCGTTGCCGACGCCGAAAAAGCTCGGCCTTGTCATCGATCTCGATGTCTGCGTCGGCTGCCACGCCTGCGTCGTCAATTGCAAGGAATGGAACACCGGTGGTTACGGTTCGGCGCTGTCCGACCAGGCCCCCTATGGCGCGGACGTTTCCGGCGCCTGGCTGAACCGTGTCCACACTTTCGAAGTGGTGCCCGAGGGCGGCGAGATCGTCGGCGAGGCGGGTGAGGCGCGGATCGTACACTTCCCGAAATCCTGCCTGCACTGCGAGGACGCGCCCTGCGTCACCGTCTGCCCGACCGGCGCCTCCTACAAGCGGGCCGAAGACGGCATCGTACTCGTCGACGAGGACATGTGCATCGGCTGCGGACTGTGTGCCTGGGCCTGTCCTTATGGCGCGCGCGAGATGGACCTGGCGGCCGGCGTCATGAAGAAATGCACGCTGTGCATCGACCGCATCTACAACGAGACGATGGAGGAGGCGGACCGCCAGCCCGCCTGCGTGCGTACCTGCCCCGCCAACGCCCGCCATTTCGGTGATTTTTCCGATCCCCAATCGGCCGTCTCGATCATGACAATGGAGCGCGGCGGCATGGACCTGATGCCGGAGCAGGGGACGCGGCCGGTCAACAAATATCTGCCGCCGCGGCCGCGCAAGAGCCTCGCAGCCGGTGCGCCCTTGATGCCGCTGGCGGAAAACACCGACGGCGCGAAAGGCTTCTTTGCCTGGCTCGATGGCGTTCTGGAGCGGATTTGATGCATCCGGCGCCTTCGATCATCGTCTTCACCACGCTTTCCGGCCTCGGCTACGGCCTTGCCGCGATATTGGGGCTTGGGCTGCTCGACCCGTCGCTCACCTTGACCAAGGTCGCGCATGTTCTGGCGCTGCTGATGATCGCGATCGGTCTGCTCTCGTCGACGCTGCATCTCGGCAATCCGCAGCGCGCCTGGCGGGCGCTGAGCCAATGGCGGTCGAGTTGGCTGTCACGCGAAGGCGTGATGGCGATCCTCACCTTCCTGCCGCTTCTGTGGTCGGCCTGGGCATCGGTGATCGAAAGCCGGTACCTGGTGCTGCCGGGGCTGCTCGGAACCGTGCTGGCCGGGGTCACCGTCTACTGCACGGCGATGATCTACGCCTCGCTCAAATCCGTGCAGGCCTGGCACACGCCGCTCACGCCGCTTTGCTACTTGCTCTTCGCCGCGGCAGGCGGTTCGCTGCTGGGCGCCTTCTTTGCCATGGCTGGAAGAAACTCGGGGCTTTTCCTGCTGCTGCTGGCGCTGCTTTTCACCATTGCCGCCTGGGTGGTGAAGATTGCCTGGCGCCGCAACATGGATGGGCTTGTCCCGCTATCGACGCCTGAAACCGCCACCGGTCTCGGAAATATCGGTCGTGTCCGGCTCTTTGAACGTCCGCATATGACCGAAAACTACCTGACGCGCGAAATGGGTTTCCGCATCGCGCGCAAGCACGCCGTGAAGCTGCGGCGGCTTGCGCTGCTGCTTGGCGGCCTGCTGCCCGCCGCGCTGGTTTTCATGCTGCTGGTCACGACGGTGGCAGGTGCAGGTGGGGGACTGGCGGCTATACTGGCAATGACGCTTGCGGTCATTTCGCACATCATCGGCATGCTGGCCGAACGCTGGCTGTTCTTTGCGGAAGCCCGCCACGCCGTGATGAACTACTACGGCGGCTAACGGCTAAGCGGCGCGTTTGGCGCGATTCGGCTTCGGCGGAGTGATGTTCCAGCGCTTGTGGAACCACATCCACTGCCCCGGATCTTCGCGCACCCATCCTTCAACAATATCGGTCAGAACCTGCGCGGTCGCGGCCACGTCGACCTGGCCGTCACCGGTGCGGGGCAATTCGAGTCTTTCCTGAAGAATCAACCGGAACCTGTTGCCAGGCAATCTAATGCAGCGGGCCGGGTAAACGTCGCAGTCATATTGCTTGGCGAGTTTCGGCACCAAGGGGCTCGTTTCGCATTCGCGACCGAAAAATTGCGTCCGGATGCCGTACTGGAACTTCTGGTCGACCAGCACGCCGATATTGCCGCCGGCCTCGAGGATGCGGGCCAGCGCGAAGGCTGCGCCGGCGCGCGAGGCCAGCAGCCCGCCCATCTTCGACTGCCGCGTCGAGAACACATATTCGGCGATGTAGGGATTGTTCGGCGGGCGAAACATCGCGGTGACGGCGAGCCCGAAGGCCGCGCCCGCCACCGGGAGCAGCTCGAAATTGCCGAGATGGCCAGTGAAGATAATGTGCGGCCGGTCTTTTTCGGCTGCCAGCTTGAGGAATGTTTCCTTGCCGGAAACCTCGATTCGGCCATCGGTGCGTACATCCGGCACGTAATCGAACAGTTGGTCGAGAAAGATGTATTCAGCACCGAGCCGGGCCATGTTGCCCCACATGTCGAGCGCGATCGCTTCGATCTCGGCCTCGGTCTTCTCGGGATAGGCTTTCCTGAGATTGTCGAGAGCGACCCGATGGCGACCGATCCACGGGCCGACTTTCCGGGCCGCGCGGTCGGCGAAGTTCAGAGCCTTGTCCGGCGGCAGCAGGCGCAGCACGGTCAGCACGGCCAGCGCCAGCTGGGCGACCAGCCAGTAATTCAGCTGTTTCAGGCCTTGCAGCAATTTCGCGATGATTGGCCGCATCAGTTCTTGCCAACCGTGATCGAGTCCGAAGACCGAGTCCCGCGCTTCGGGATCATGGCGTCAGTTCACCCGCAGGATGATCTTGCCGAAGACGTCGCGGCCTTCCATGCGTTTCAGCGCCGTGTCGATGTCGTCGAAACCCGTTTCGGTGTCGATCACCGGGCTGACGATGCCTGCCGCCATCTTCTGCATGGCGTCGGCCATGTTCTCCATGCGGCAGCCGAACGAGCCGAGGATCTTCAACTGCTGCTGGAAGAGCTGCATCAGGTTCATCTGAGTCGAGACGCCGGATGTCGAACCGCAGGTGACCAGGCGCCCGCCACGCTTCATGCAAAGCATGGAGCCGGCCCAGGTATCCGCGCCGACATGCTCGAATACGACGTCGACGCCCTTTTTTCTCGTCAGCTTGCGCACCACGCCCTCGAAGCGGTCCTCGCGGTAGTTGATGACATGGTCGGCGCCAAGCGCCTTGGCCTTCTCGATCTTGGCATCCGAACCGACCGTTGTGATGACGGTGCAGCCCATGCGCTTGGCAAGCTGGATCGCCGCCGAGCCGATGCCGGAACCGCCGGCATGCACGAGGATCGTCTCGCCGGGCTGCAATTTCGCATTGTCGAACAGCATGTGCTCGACAGTGCCGAAGGTGACCGGGGCGACAGCCGCCGCGATATCGCTGACACCGGGTGGGGCAGGGACCAGCAATCTTGCCGGGAGATTGATCTTCTCCTGGGCAAAACCGTCCAGATGGAAGCCGTGCACGCCCGAAACATGTTCGCAGAGATTGTCGCGACCTTCGCGGCAGGGACGGCACAGCCCGCAGGTGCGGGCGCCGTAGATGGAAACCAGTTGGCCGGGCAGCAGGTTAGAGACGCCCGGGCCGACGGCATCGACCTCGCCGGAGGCCTCGGCGCCGATGACCAGCGGCATCTTGCGCTTGGCGAAGGCCATGCCGCGCCAGCCCCAGACATCGATGTGGTTCAGCGCCACCGCCTTGATGCGCAGCGTGACTTCGCCGCGTTCGGGTGCCGACGGCGGCGCGAGATCGACGATCTCGAGCTTGCGGTCCTCGACGAGTTGCAATGCACGCATTGTTTTTCCTGAAATGGCGATCGGAACCGGTCGCTTAGACCGGTTCCCGCGCCATGACAAGGCAGGTGTTCTGGCCGCCGAAACCGAACGAATTGGAAAGCACGGTGCGCACCTTGGCCTCGCGCTTGACGTTGGGCACCACGTCGAGCTCGATCGCCGGATCGGGGTTGTCGTAGTTGATGGTCGGGGGGATGACGCCTTCGCGCATGGTCAGCAGCGAGAAGGCCGCCTCGATGGCACCCGCCGCCGAGAGCGTGTGGCCGATCATAGATTTGTTCGACGATACCGGGATCGAACGGATGCGCTCGCCGAACACCGTCGACAGCGACAGATGCTCCATCTTGTCGTTTTCCGGCGTCGAAGTGCCGTGCGCGTTGACATAGTCGATCTCGTCGTCGCGGAGGCCGGCGTCGGCCAGCGCCGCCTTCACGGCGGCGATGGCCGGCGAACCGTCCGGCTTCGAGCGGGTGCGGTGGAAATCGTCCGCGCGCTCGCCGCAGCCGCGCATGATGCCGAGTATCGTGGCGCCGCGCGCCTCGGCGCTTTCGAGCGATTCCAGCACCAGTGCCGCCGAACCTTCGGCAAGCACGAAACCGTCGCGGTCCTTCGAGAACGGCTTGGAGGCCCGTTCCGGGTTGTCGTTGCTGGTCGATAGCGCCGACAGCAGCGAGAAACGGATCAGCGCCTCGGCGGTCGCCGAGCCGTCTGCGCCGATGGCGATGGCGCGATCGGTCTCACCGCGCTGGATCGCCTCGACGCCAAGCTGGATCGCGGTGGCGCCCGAGGCGCAGGCCGTCGACAGCGTCACCGGCAGGCCCTGCGTGCCGAAGCGATCGGCGAGCCGGTCGGCGATCGAGCCGAATTGCGTGGATTCGAAGATCTCATGCGTCTGCAAATTGCGGCCGACGGTGAGCAGGCGCTGGTAACCCTCGGGTTCGCTGACCGAATTGTAGAGCGCAAAACGGTCGTGCCAGTCCATCTCGACCGGCGGCGAGGCGAGAAACAGCGGACCGGCGAAATGGCCGTTGGTGAAACCGGCTTCGTCGAGCGCCTCGCGGGCCGACGTTTCCGCCAGTTCGTAGGTGAGGGCGGTCGCGCCCTTGTCGCTCGAGCCGAGAAAATCGACGGTACCAGCGATGCGGGTGTTCATGTGATCGACAGGAAAGCGCGTGATCGGATGAATGCCGGAGCGCCCCGAGGTTAGGGCCGCCCAATTGTCTTTCTTGCCGATGCCGAGCGAAGTGACGACGCCGATGCCGGTGACGGCCACGACCGGCCTGCCGAGATGGTCTTTGGTTCTTGCCATGACCTTTTCCTTTGCGCGCTTACGCTCGGCTGATGAGCGCCGCGCCTTCGAAGCGATGGTAGCCGATCGCGGTGGCGAGTGCAGCCTCGGGCGCGCCGTCGAAGGCCGGCTCGTTGGCGCCGTCGAAGGCCGGATAGCCGGCGCGGTTCTTCACGGCGAGCGCCGCCAGCGCGATGGCGAACGGGAACTGTGCCTCTTTCAAATGGCCGGTAACCGTCGAGACGCCGCGCACGGCAATTTCCCCGGCCGCGGCGAGCGCCGCCTTTTCGGCAGCGGTCGCCGCATGGGCACCCGAAGCGCCGGAGAGCGCCAGCAGTCGGCCGGCCGGAATGCCCGTCGCCCTGACGAGGTCGGTCACCGCGGTCGACAACCCGTCGCCGGAACGCTGGTGGCGCCCCGAAGCGACTGGACCCAGCGCCGCGTATACATCGCGCCCGCGCTTTTGCGCATGTTCGCGCGATTCCAGCACGAGGAATGCCGCACCCGAGCCGGTGACGACACCGCCACCTTCGGAGCGCTTGCGCTCCCACACGGATTTCCAGGCGCCGCGATGCAGATAGCCGGCGAGTTCATAGGCCAGCAGCATGTCGGAGTGCTCTGTCTGGAAGGCACCCCCCACCAGCGCATGGGTCGAGCGGCCCGAGCGGATGCGTGCGGCGGCCGTCTCGACCGCCGAGATGCCGGCGCCTTCTTCGCCCATGAAGGTGCGCGAGGATCCCGTTACCTTGTGGACGATGGAGATGTTGCCGGCCAGCAGGTTGGAAAGCTGCGCCAGGAAAAGCGTCGGGCGAAGCTCGGTGGTGAGCTTTTCGTTGAGCAGGACGTCACGGTCGTTGCGGGTGGCCGAGGCATCGAGAATGCCCTGATCCACCGCCTCGTCGCGTTCGCCGCCGCCGGCGGCGACGATCATGTCCATGGTGGAGCAGAGCGCTTCGTCGCCCTTCACCCCGGCATCGTCGAGCGCGAGGCCCGCCGTATAGGTGCCGAGCCGCTGCCAGTTTTCCATCTGGCGCTGGTCGCCGCGCTTGGCGATCTGCAGGCTCCAGTCGATTTCGGGCAGCGGATGCACGGTGTAGGGCGCGTAGCGCGCTTCGTCGACAACCGGCTTGACGCCCGGCACCGACAGTTTTTGCCAGTGCGCGTCGGCGCCTTCGCCAAGCGATGAGACGAGGCCGATGCCGGTGATGACGACGTCGCGGGCGCTCATGGTTGTCCGTGGTTGTTCGGCTGGAAACGCCGGTCAGACGGCGTTCTTGGCGGCGACGAGGGCGTCGATCTTGGCGCAGAGGTTCTTCATGACGAAGTACTCTTCCGTCGAGACCTTGCCATCATTGACTTCCTGGGTCCACTTTTCGAGCGGCACCTTGATGCCGAATTCCTTGTCGATGGCGAACACGATGTCGAGGAAATCGAGGCTGTCGATACCGAGGTCATCGATCGTATGGCTCTCCGGCGTGATCGAATCGATATCGATCTCGCTGGTATCGGCAATGATTTTCGCAACTTTTTCAAATGTGGTGGACACAGGCAATTCCCTCGATAGGGTCGGATTCAAGGATGAAGTTTGTCGGGCTCTCTAATCGGTTTTGCCTTGCAGGAAAAGGGCGAAATGCTCCCGCCTGCCGGCCAGCGGCGCTAAACAGATAGAAACGAAGGGCCGTCCGTGCAAACGGACGGCCCTTCTTGTTGCTTTGGATGCTCACTGGTCGCGGAGCTTCACCAGGTCGTTCAAGAGCCCGCCGGTGCCGTTGTGGACCGTCAGACGCTCGACCTTGCCGGCGATGGTTTCCAGCGCCTCGAGCTCCTTCAGGCGCAGCATCACCGGGTTCTCGGCCATCACCTTCGCCGTGTTGAGCAGGGAACGCGTTGCGTTCGTCTCCTCGCGGCGGCGGATGACGTTGGCCTCGGCCTGCTTTTCGGCCGCGACCACCTGGTTGAGGATCTCGCGCATCTCGCCCGGCAGGATAACATCCTTGAGGGCGATATCGGAAACCTCGACGCCGATCTCGGCCATGTCGGCGCGCACCTTGCCTGCCGCCTCTTCGTCGACCGTCACCTTCTTTTCAAGGATCTGATCAAGCGTCAGGGCGCCAAGCGTCTTGCGGAAGGCGAACTGCAGCGCACGGTAGAGGGCTTCGGAGAAGTCCTTCACCGTCGCCACCGCCTTCAGCGGGTCGACGACGCGGTAGTCGGCGGCGATGTTGACGCGGATCGTCACGCGATCCTTGGTCAGCATCTCCTGTCCGGCCACGTCGAGCGACTGGCGCTTCAGGTCGACGAGCTTCACGAGCACTGAACGGCCGGTGTTCCAGAAGCCGTGCGCGCCCGGCGCCAGCGTTTCGACATACACGCCATCCACGAACAGCAGGCCGGCATAGCCTTCCGCAACGTAGGACGTCGTCACGACGTTCGCCTTGCTGGCCAGCACGAGCCGGCGCAGCAGGGCTGCATCAACGGTCAGTCCTTCCGAGATGTCGACCACGGTCGACGTCCACGGACCAGCATCCGTCCACACCGAAAGCTTGCGGTCCGGACCCAGAACCGTGTGGATCTGTGCGTCCCGCTCGACCACGGCTACTTCAGTGCGGCTGGTGCGGAACACCGTCAAATGACGCGCCGCCACGTCCGGGAGCTTGTCGAACAACGCCTTCTCGAACGCCGAAACGAATTCCGGGCTCTTCAGATCGTGCCGGAAGATGTCGAGGCGGTTGCGGCGGTTGGGCAAAGCATGTTCGCCCGGGCCGAGAATGCCCAGCATCTCGCCCTTGTAGAGGGCGATCGCACGTTCGTTTTCCTTTACGAGGACGCGCTGGCGTCCAAGAACCTTGTCGAGAATGGTCATCATGTTCTTCACTCCTGTCGGGCATGGCTAAGTCATGCGTCGATCGTCCTTTCGTTCTGTTTCGCGTCCCGGGCATGAAAGATCCGGGGACCGGTGGCATCCTTCCGAGGCGGGCCAGCGGGAGCGGGCCGCGAGGCATGCGGGCGGGCGCTGGAGCGACGCTCCGTTGCCGGCGGGCATGCGTCTTGGCCATCACCGCGGGCCTGGCCGCAGAGGGACGGCATCAGGCCATCGGTCGAATTCCTTGCCCGCAGGCTTGGAGCCCGTCGTCAGGCCTTCCGCATTCCAGTCCCCGGACCGTCGTTCAGATGGACACCTTAAAAGGGTGCTGGCTTTTCAGGCCAATGGAGAAGGATTCGAACCTTCGACAGTCAGATTATAAGTCTGATGCTCTACCCAACTGAGCTATCCGTGGTGGGCTCGAACAGCAGGATTCGAACCTGCGACCTCCGGATACGCAATCCGGCGCTCTTCCAGACTGAGCTACATCCGCGCCCTATCCGACCTCCGAAGCGGCGCCGTACACAGGGCCGGCAATGCCGCCTGCGCGGGCGGAGACGAAAGCTCCAACCGTTGTGCTCGCTCCGGCTTTCGTGACCGGGAGCGCGCCTATAGCCCCTGCGGCGGGTTGTCGCAAGCGGCATTGTCGTGGCGGAAGTGCGGCTTCTTGTGGTGGTTGCATTTAGGCAACATTCGCGCAGCCCGCAAAACAACGCCCATCGGCTGGCACCGAAGGGCTTTCAGTTGAAGATGATGCGGCCGAGTACACGCAGTTTCTCGCCGTCGAGGCCGACGATCACCGCCTCGCCTTCACGGGCACCGGCGCCGGTCAGCGCCATGATGTTTTCGAGATGGGTGACGAGCACCAGATTGCCGTCGCCGGTGTAGTCGCCGACTTCCTTGATGACGGCGGCGTTCTGCGCCGCGGCTTTCTCCGGGTCCTTCGAGAGCAGGTCGAGCGGCTCGAACTTTTCGGCGTCGTTGTCCCGGAAGGCGATGTCGGCGGTGTCGACAGCCCGACAATAACGACTCGACAGGACGCGCTCGATGGGGGCGGCGCGCGTCGCAAACAGTGCGCCGATCTTGCGCGCCTGCTGCTTGCCGCGCTCCGACAGCTTCTGCTGGCTGGCACATTTCTCGATGTCGAAGCCCGCCGAATCGGCGCTGCCGGTGACCGTGGCGTGCCGCAACAGCACGACGTGGCCGCCGTCGCGCAGCAACGCCCAGCCGGCTTCCGTGGCGTGGGCCGGTGTCAGCAGAAGAAGCGCGAACAGGGTCGCGGCCAGTCGAAGCATCCAAATTCCTCCCGGTCCCGATATAGGGAAGGGAAAGCGGGATGAAAAACAACCCGCCTGCGCTCAGGACATCAAAGCGCGCCACCGGGCCGACAATTTCATACAGGTCGTATGTTCCCGGGGAGTTTTGAAGGCCCTCAAACATGCAGTTTGCATGTTTTGACATTTTGTCCGATCGACAATGCTTCGAAAACCGGTTTCCGGTTTCGGAAGGCATGCGCTAAGAGCGGCGCATGTCTCCGCTCTTCGAAACAGTGCTTTTCGTCTTCGGCCTCGTTGCGCTCGGCTACCTGGCTGGCCTGACCGGTTATCTGCGTACCGAAACGGGCGACGCGCTCTCGGCCTTCGCGGTCGGCGTGGCGCTGCCGCTGCTGCTCTTCCGCACCATGGTCAGCGCCGATTTTCACGGCGCCGCGCCCTGGGCGCTGTGGACGACCTATTTCACCGCGGTGATCGTTGCCTGGACCGCCGGGCATCTGGCCATCACCCGCATCTTCGGGCGCGACGGGCAGGCCGGTGTCGTCGGCGGCGTCGCCACGGCGTTTTCCAACCTGGTGCTGCTCGGCACCCCATTCATGCTCGGCGTTTTCGGGCAGCAGGGTTTCGAGATACTCTCCCTTATCATCGCCGTGCATCTGCCGACGATGATGATGGCCTCCATCATCCTGTTCGAGATTTTCGGGCGCGAGAAGAATGGCGGGCTGCATCCGGCCGCGATGATTCGCGATTTCCTGCGCAAGATCGGCACCAACCCGCTGATCCTCGGCATTGTTGCCGGGCTGCTGTGGAGCATGACCGGCATTCCGCTGCCTGTGCTGGCTGCCCGCTTCGTCGACGCGCTGGCCGATATCGCAGCACCGCTCGCGCTGTTCGCGATGGGGCTTGGATTGAGGAAATTCGGGATTTCCGGAAATGTCCGCCCGGCAGTCGTGCTGTCGTTCCTGAAACTGTTCCTGATGCCAGCGGTGGCGCTCGGCATGGCCTGGCTGCTTGGCCTGCCGCCGCTTCCGGCAAAGGTGGCGGTGGCGGCGGCTGCGCTACCGTCGGGCGTCAACTCCTATCTGATCGCCATGCAGTTCGGCACCGGCCAGGCATTGGCATCGAACCAGATGACGATCGCCACAGCGTGCGCGGTGGTGTCCACCGCGTTCTGGCTGGCGGTGGCGCAGGCAGTGTTCGGTTAGCGTGCTTCCGCAATTTTTGCTCCTTCTTTCAAGGTGGCGTGGACGACGTAGCGCAGGGGGCCGCGCGTCTTGCCGTCGAGCGGCCAGCAGGTGACGAGTGCGAGCTGCGCGCCGCGCGCGTCGGTGCTGATGCCTGAATTGTCCCAGCGCACGATCTCGCTGCCGGTCGTCTGGTAGATGAACGTCCGGCCGTCGGCGCGGGTCACCTCGATCGCGTCGCCGACCTTCACCGCGCCGAGGAAGGCGAAGTGGGTATCGCGATGGGCGGCATAGACGGTGGTGCCGGGTTCGCCGGGCTCGGCGGAGCGGTCGAGATGTCCCGGGCCGAAGGCCAGAGCCTGGCCGCTCGACCCGGCGAGCGCAATCGCCGATCTGCCGAGGCTCGGTACTTCTATCTTTGCCACGGGCCAGGTGTCGGCCCAATCCCACGGCTTCACCGGCCTGCCGGTGGCGACGCTTTCTGCAAAGGCGTCCTCGAGCAGATATTGCGCCAGCACCGCCTTGGCCTGGATCCATGCGCCTTGCGCGAAGATGGTAAGCCCGAGCGCGGCGATTGCCGCCGCGCCCAGGTTCAACAATCGACGTCTGGTCATGCCACCCTCGTGCGGCGTGACCAGAATTGCAGGAGAAGCGCCAGCGCCATGATCAGCGCGCCGGCGATCATCAGCAGTTGCGAAGGCGTCGCCGTCTGCGGCAGGTCGATCTGCTGCTGCGCATCCGGCGACTGCGCTGCGGGCGCATTCCTGGTCGAGGCGATCAGCGTTGGGTCGAGCATCGCCTCGCGCTCCAGCACGGGTTTCTGCTCGCCGAACACCTTGTCGTAGTCCCAGCCGGCGGGCAGGTTGAGCGGCACGTCGGTGCGGGTCAGCTTCTCGCCGGGCTTGCGCGACGGCGTCTTGTCGACCGCGACCAGGCTGGTCACCCGGCTGACCAGATGATGCTCTAGCGCCAGCGCCAGGATGCGGCGGTCGGCGTCGCTCGGGCTGATCTGGCCAAGACTTTGCGCCACTTCCGCATCGTCGATGTTGCGGCGCGCCCACAGTTTCGAGATGCCGGAGCCGGGGACGGCGGTGTCGAGCGCGATATTCTGCCTCCACGGTCTGCCGGAGACCATTCCAGAGACGGCGATATCGCCTTTCAGCTCCTTCGCCCGGACCAGCAGCGTCAGCGGCTCACCCTTGTACAGATCGGGCAAGGTGGAAGGCGTCACTTCGATCGCGGCATCGCTCGCCGCTGCCTTCAGCTCGGTGACCACCGGGTTTTCGAGCTTGGCGAACAGCTCGCGCATGCGCTGCTCGACCTGGCCGCCTTCGCCGATCTGGGTGAAGCTGCCGCGACCGAGTTCGGCCATGCGGTTCATCAGGAAGGAATTCGGCGCCGAGCCGATGCCGACCATGAACACGCGGGAGCGGCCGCGCATGGTGCCGAGGAGGTCGAACATCTGCTGTTCGTTGCCGATGGCGCCGTCGGTGAGGAACACCACCTGGCGAAGCAGCGAGCCATCCCCGGCATTGCTGTCGCGGAGCGCAGCCCGCAGCGGCTCCACCATCTCGGTGCCGCCCGACGCTTCAAGCGCGTTGACGAAGCTCCTGGCGTAATTGATGTTTTCCGGACTCGCCTCGACCGCTTGGGCGAACACCGTCTCCATGGTGTCGTCGAAACGGATGACGTTGAACTTGTCGCCCGGCTCCAGCCGGTCCAGCGCATAGACGAGGCTCGCCTTGGCCTGGCCCATTGAAGGGCCGCCCATCGAGCCGGAATTGTCGATGACGAAGATCGCCTCGCGCGGCAGGCGCTTCTGTTCAGCCTGCGGTTCCGGCGGGGTGATCTGCAGCAGTGCATAATCGTTGCCAGCCACCTTTTCGTTGAACAGGCTGACCGCCGGTTCCTTGCCTGACTTGGCGACCCAGGTCAGTTCGAAATCGCGGTCGGCAAATTCCGGGTTCTTCAGAGAGATCTTCCTGGCGGATGCGTCGCCCGTCGCGTTCACATCGTGATACGAGCTTTTCACCTCGCCGAGGTCGAAGCCGGGCTTGAGGTCGATCGCCAGGGTGATCGGGTTGACCGGCGCGTTGGAGCGCGGGTCGAGCACCGGCGGCTCAATGCGCTGGCGATCCGGCACCGGGTCGGAAACGGTGTACATCTCGACCGAGTCGGCCGACACGGCAGCGACGAGTTCGGGCGCTGGATTGTAGCGCGGGGCGACCACCATCGGCACGCGCAGGCTGAAGACGCCGCCCGACTGGCGCACCGGCTGCTGGTATTCGATCTGGATGACGATCGTTTCGCCGGGGCCGATGTTGGCGACCTGGTTGGTGAAGAGGTTCGGCCGCTCCTGTTCCAGCAGGGCGGTCTTTTCGCCGTTGGCCTTGGCCTGTTCGTAGATGCGCTTGGCTTCCTGCCTTTCCTTGACGTCGCCGACGATGACGCGGTCGCCGATCACCATCTTCAGCGTGTCGACGGCGGCGTTTTCGGGCAGCGGGAAGACATAGACGCCTTCGACCCAACCCTTCGCCGGGTTGCGGAATTGCTGCGTCACCCGCGTCCGGGCGATCTGTCCGGTGACGGAAATGTCGAAGTCGGACGCCACGCGCGGCGCCTCGACGAATTGTCCGGGCTCGTTGCTTTTGAACAGCAGCGCCCCGGTGCCCATGTCGTTGGGTTTTACAAAGGTCGCGGCCATCGCCGCGATGGCCGTCGCAAGCACGGCAAAGAAGGTTATCAGCAATCGTTTCATGTCAGGCTCCCACTCCGCACCCGTGCAAATCTGCGCAAATCATTGTGTGCGGCTGAGGACCGATCTGTGGTCCGATTGCGTTCGAATTCGAGCGGGAAGTCCGGTCTTCTTCGGCCTTGTCTTGCCGGTTTCCGCCGTGCCGCATTGCTGCCGGAAACAAGATGTGGAAATGTGTGGAAATGTACGCACACAACATCTCCCGATGACCGAGCAGACGCTTTCCGCCGCCGAGAACGATACGGTTGCCGGCATCGTGCGCGAGGCGCTGGCGAGGCAGCGCATCACCAGGCAGTTCCTCGCCGACCAGGCGAAGATCAGCCTGTCGACGCTGGAGAAGGCGCTGTCCGGCCAGCGGCCGTTCACGCTGGCCAGCATCGTGCGGCTGGAAACGGCGCTCGGCGTCGCGTTGCGGCCGCAAAGCCAGGCGAGGGCCGCCGACCGCCTTAACGGCGTGGCGCCGGAAGAACTCGGTTCCTATGCGCGTCCGGCGGTGTCGTGGATCGAAGGCGGCTACCTGACGCTCAGGCCATCATTCTCCAGCCCCGGCGCCATCTATGCCTATGTGACCGAGATCGGCTGGAACGACGACCATTCGCATCTCGTCTTCACCGAATCGGAACGCATCGACGCCGCCTTCACCCAGCAGGGCCATGTCTCGATCCCGCACCAGTCTGGTTTCATCTACCTGGTCACCAACAAATTCGGCCAGTACCGGCTGATCGTGGTGTCCAAGCCGACCATTTCGGGCGAGATGTTCGGCCTTTTGACCACGCTGCAGTCGGGCAGGGGCACCAACCTCTTTCCTGTGTCGACGCCGATCGTGCTGGCGCCGCTGAAGCGGCTTGCCGGCAAGGCAAGCTTCGGCCGCATCGAGAAGGGCCACGAATGCCACGCGCATTACAGCGGCCTCGTGCACCGCGCCATCGACGAGAATTTCGCGACGCTGATACCGCGATAGTTCTAGATTTAATGGATATTCTGGATATGCGGCGGAGCGCTTCGTCCATCGTTGCTGACTTGGGCTGCGCTGGAGGGGCAGACTGCTCCATCACAATCCCATGATCGCGGTTGCTTGGACCTCGTTTCGTAAGGTAAGAGCTTGCGCGTGGCGCGCGGGAGGCTCTCCGGCCTGTGAGCGCGTTAACCGAGGATCCGAACCATCCGCGCCCGTCACGGGCGCCGCCCAGGGAGGCAGAAAATGCTCCAGAAAACCAGCCACTTCATGAAACAGGCCAACCTCATCAATGGTGAGTGGATGCAGGCCGATAGCGGCGCCACCATCGACGTCACCAACCCGGCCACCGGGCTCAAGATCGGCACCGTGCCGAAATCCGGCGCTGCCGAGACCCGCCGCGCCATCGAGGCGGCGGACAAGGCATTTTTGACCTGGCGGAAAACCTCCGCGCTCGATCGCTCGAAATTGCTGCGCAAGCTGCACGACGCGATCATGGACAACCAGGATGTGCTGGCCGAACTCCTGACCACCGAGCAGGGCAAGTCGCTGTTCGAGGCGCGCGGCGAGGTGGGCATGTCGGCCGCGTACATCCTGTGGTTCGCCGAGGAAGGCCGCCGCACCTATGGCGACGTGGTGCCGTCGCCGTGGGCCGATCGCCGCATCATGGTGACCAAGGAGCCGGTCGGCGTCATCGCGGCGATCACGCCGTGGAATTTCCCCTCGTCGATGCTGGCACGCAAGCTCGGCCCCGCACTCGCCGCGGGCTGCACGTCTGTGGTCAAGCCGGCGACGCAGACGCCGTATTCGGCGCTCGCCTGGGGCGTGCTGGCAGAGGAGGTCGGTATCCCCAAGGGCGTCATCAACATCGTGACGGGTGCGGCCGGCGAGATCGGCGACGAGATCTGCGCCAACCCGCTGGTCAAGAAGATCACCTTCACCGGCTCGACGCCGGTCGGCAAGATGCTGATCGAGAAGTCGGCTTCCACCGTCAAGAAGGTATCGATGGAACTCGGCGGCAACGCCCCCTTCATCGTTTTCGACGACGCCGATCTCGATAGGGCGGTCGAGGGCGCCATGATGGCGAAGTTCCGCAACTCGGGCCAGACCTGCGTGTGCACCAACCGGTTCTTCGTGCAGGCCGGCATCCACGACAAGTTTGTCGAGCGGCTTGCCGAGGCCACCAGGAAGCTGAAGGTAGGCTCCGGCCTCGAGGACGGCACCCAGCAGGGACCGCTGATCGACGAGAAGGCGGCGCAGAAGACGGAAGAATTCGTGGCCGACGCCAAGGCCAAGGGCGCCACCGTCGTCACCGGCGGCAAGCGCCATGCACTCGGCGGTTCCTTCTTCGAGCCGACCGTCATTTCCGGCGCCAAACCCGACATGATGTTCATGAAGGAAGAGATTTTCGGCCCCGTCGCTCCGGTGTTCAAGTTCGAGAGCGAGGAAGAGGTGGTGCGGCTTGCCAACGACACCGAGTTCGGCCTTGCTTGCTATTTCTACACCGGCGACCTCGGCCGCGCCTTCCGGGTCATGGAAGGTCTGAAATACGGCATGGTCGGCGTCAACGAAGGCCTGATCACCACGCCGGAAGCGCCGTTCGGCGGCGTCAAGGAATCCGGCCTCGGCAAGGAAGGCGGCCACCAAGGCATCGAGGACTATCTCGACACCAAATATGTCTGCATCGGCGGCCTCGGTCTCTAGACGCCGGCATGCGCACGGACGGCGAGCTCTTCGGCACAACTGAGGAAGGCGAAGCCGTCCAGCGCTTCGCCATCAGCGGCGGCGGCCTCGGGGCGAACATCATGACCTGGGGCGCCGTGCTGCAGGATCTCAGGCTCGCCGGCCACGAGGCGCCGCTGGTGCTGGGCTTCGAGCGGTTTGACGACTATCCGGCGCATTCACCCTATTTCGGCGCCGCCGCCGGCCGCTACGCCAACCGCATCCATGACGGCAAATTCACCATCGCCGGCCAGCGCTTCCAGGCGAACACCAACTTTCTCGGCAGGCACACGCTGCACGGCGGCGCACACGGCTTCGGCACCCGGGTCTGGGACGTGGCGCTGCATGGACGCGATTATGTGACGTTTTCGCTGCATTCGGCCGACGGCGACATGGGCTTTCCCGGCGCCATCGACGTCACCTGCACCTACCGGCTGAAAATCCCCGGCACGCTGTCGGTCGAATTCACCGCCACGACCGATGAGCCGACGCTTTGCAACCTGGCGCATCACTCCTATTTCAATCTCGACGACGGCGGCAGCGGCGACATCCTCGATCACCGGATGATGCTCAACGCGGGCGCCTACCTGCCGGTCGACGATGAGCTGATCCCGACCGGGGTCGTGCAGCCGGTCGACGGCACGGCGTTCGATTTCCGGCAGGCGCGGCCCATCCGCACCGAGGGCGAACAACTGCCCTACGACCACAATTTCTGCCTGGCGGCGGCGCGGGGGCCGCTGCACCAGGCGGCATGGGTGCAAGGCGCTGCCTCGGGCGTCGAAATGGAAGTCTGGACGACTGAGTCCGGCGTGCAGTTCTATGCCGGGCAGAATGTGGCGCGCGATGCTGCAGGGCACGGCGGGCGCCGCTACAAGGCGCATGCCGGCTTCTGTCTCGAGCCGCAGGTGTGGCCGGATTCGCCCAACCGCCCGTATTTCCCGCAGGCGGTACTCTGGCCCGGCGAGATCTATCGGCAGACGACCGAATACCGGTTCAAGCTGCCCTGACGTTCAGCGATCGAATGCCAGCCTGAGCAAGTCGAACGGGGCGAGGGCACCGCGCACCCGGACAACGGCGCCGGCAACCCTGTGGGCGCGCTTTACCGCTTCGACCGGTGGAATGCCGAGCAATCGCGCCGACAGGTAAGCGCCGTTGAACGAATCGCCGGCGCCGGTGGTGTCGAGCGGGTCCGAGACATGCGTCGCCGGCACGGTTTCCAGTTTCTCGTAATGCGAGATGAGCGCCGGCTGGTCGCCGTTCTTGACGACGATTTCGGCGACGCCTGCGTGTTCCAGCCGCTTGGCGGTCGCTTCCGGCGAGGCGTCGCCATAAAGCATCTCCTCGTCGGGGAAGGTCGGAAGCGCGATGTCGGTGACTTCGAGTGCCTCGGCGACCGCGTCGCGCGCCGCGCCGGCGTCCGGCCACAGGCGCGGCCGGTAGTTCGGATCGAAGGCGACGTGGCAGCCTTTTGCCCGCTCGGCGGCAATGGCGGCGAGCAAGGTCCGGCGCGCCTCTTTCGAGAGGATTGCCAAAGTGATTCCGGAAAAGTAGACAAGTGCCCGGTTTTCAAGGCTTTTTGCCAGTTTAGTTGGGTCGCTTGCGAGTTGCCGGGCGGCGGCTTCCGAACGCCAGTAGGTGAAGGAGCGCTCGGCTCCGGTCAGCGTGATCGCATAAAGGCCGGGTTTCGCGCCGTCGATGATGGGGCTCTGCGCAATGCCGATATGGTGTTCGCGAAAGAAAGCGATCTGCGCTTGCGAGAACGGATCGTCGCCGAACGCCGAAACGTAATCGACGTGATGGCCGGGCGACAGCGCGCGCATGGCCCACAGCGTGTTGAAGGTGTCGCCGGCATAGCCCATGCGCCAGTTCGCGCCGCTCTGGCCGGAAAGCTCCAGCATGCATTCGCCGATTGCCGCGATTCCTTCAGCCATCTGCCGCTCCTCCTCTTTCCGTCTTGCTCCTATACTGCGCTGCGTGCGTATGGCAATGCGCCCGGGAAGCCGAAGGCTCCCGCAAGCGTTGTGCTGAAAAGGACGCTGACCTTTCACTAATGGAATGGATCAGGCAGAGAGAAGCGAGATCGTTCGGCAGAACGAACGAAACCGGGCAGGCGAAAAGATGAAACTGAGACGTATCCACTGGATCCTGATCGCAATTGCAATCGCAGCGGTCGCGATCGGCGCCGCCGTCTTCCACTTGATGATGACACCGCCGGACGATCTCGACCTGGCGCGCTCGAAGCCGACCGAGCAGCGAGCCTATGTCGCCTCCATCGCACCCGAAACGGAACCGCTGCAGCAAGGCGAATTGCATGCTTGGGTGCTGACGGTGACGACACCGGACAACAAGCCCGTCGAAGGCGCGACCATCGCTGTCGACGGAGGCATGCCGCAGCACGGACATGGATTGCCGACCAGCCCGCAGATGACGTCCTACCTGGGCGAGGGGCGCTATCGCATCGAAGGCGTGAAGTTCAACATGGGGGGCTGGTGGGAGCTGAAATTTGCGATCTCGGCGCCACCCGGCGACGACCGCGTCACCTTCAACCTGAAACTCTAGAAACGCCGATGCGCCGGGCTTCGCGATTTGTGCTCGGTGCGTTGGCGGTCTCGACGCTTGCGACCGCCGGTTGCCAGCCGGTATCGTTCAGCGATGCCGAGAAGGAGGTCATCGCCTCGCTGGCGCTGACGGCGCTGCCGCCTTTGCCGGACGACCCGACCAACAGGGTTGCCGACGATCCCGCCGCCGCAGCGCTCGGCGCCACGCTCTTCTTCGATGCGCGCATGAGCAGCAATGGCACGGTGTCGTGCTCGTCCTGCCATCTGATCGACCGGCAGTTCCAGGACGACCTGCCGCTGGCCAAAGGCATTGGCACCACCAACCGGCGCACCATGCCGCTCGCGGGCGTCGCCTGGAGCCCGTGGTTGTTCTGGGACGGCCGCCGCGACAGTCTGTGGGCGCAGGCGCTGGTGCCGATGGAGAACCCGGTCGAGCACGGCGGCAACCGCGCGGCCTTCGCACACTTCATCGCGGCCAATTTCCACGACCGTTACGAGCGCATCTTCGGGCCGCTGCCCGATCTGTCCGGCGTTCCGGAAAATGCCGGCCCGCTCGGCAGCGAGGCTGAAAAGGCTGCATGGAATGCGATGACTGACGCCCAGCGCGAGGCCGTCGACCGGGTGTTTTCCAACATCGGCAAGATGATCGCGGCGTTCGAACGCTCGATCGTGCCCGAGGAAACACGCTTCGACCGCTTCGCCGCGGCATTGGCCGCAGGCAAGCAGCCGGAAGGCGACGCCGCGTTCTCCAGCGAGGAAATGCTCGGGCTGAAACTGTTCATCGGCAAGGCCAACTGCATCAATTGCCACAATGGCGCGCGCTTCACCGACAATCATTTCCACAACACCGGGGTGCCGGTCGTCGCGGGACTGCCGGAGGATCTGGGCCGAGAGACGGCGGTGAAGGACGTTGCCGCCGATCCGTTCAACTGCCTTGGGAAATTCAGCGATGCTGGTCCCGGCGACTGCGGCGAACTGCGGTTCATGGTGACGGCGGGCGAGGCGCTGACCCGCGCCTACAAGGCGCCGTCGCTGCGCGGTGCCGCTGGTCGCCCGCCCTACATGCATGCCGGGCAGATCGAGACGCTCGAAGCCGTGCTCGACCATTATGCGACCGCGCCGATTGCTCCCAGCGGCGCATCCGAAGTGCATCCGATGACGCTGTCGGAACGCGAACGCGAGGCGCTGATCGCGTTCCTGAAGACGCTGGGGGAGTAGTCCCGCTAGTCAAGCACGACCACGGCCTCCACCTCGAAGAGCATGGGGTCGATTGCAAGCTTGGGAACGGGAACCAACGTCTGCGCCGGCAGCGCCTCGCCGAACATTTCCTTGACGTTCTGGGTCAACACCCCAAGCTTGGACATATCGTGGTCGACCACGAAGACCGTGAGCTTGGCGACCTGGTCCGGTTTCGCGCCGATCCCCTCGAGCGCGGTGCGCAGGTTCGCATAGGCCTGTTTCACCTGGACAGCGAAGTCGGGCGACAGACCGCCCGTGCTGTCCTGACCGCCTTGTCCGGAAACATAGGCCACCCGGGCTCCACGAGGCGTGATCACCGCCGTGCTGTAGCCATTCGGTGACGGGTCGTAGAGTTTTTGCGGGTTGACGATGGTCAGCTTGAGATCCTCCCCGTTCGCTGTCGTCGCAGTGGGAACTGCCATGGTCATGATGATTAGCCCTCCGATGAGCAGATGCTTGATTGCGCGTGACATGATTTTCTCTCGACTCCGCGGGCGAGCAACGTCCCACGGCCGGTGTGATTGAACCTTAACCTCTATCGCAGTACGACTCGTACTGCGTACTATCCATCGTATGGTACGCCGTACGAGTCAATCACTCGGGATCGACATTCCTGACGTTGCCGGACAAAGTCGTCGTTCTGAACAGTGAGGAAGACGGATGGCAGCCAAACGCACCGGCGCCCGGAGCAAGCAGCCTCGACGGCAAAGCGAAACGCTCCAGCCCGAGCAGGAGCCGCGCGGTGAACCGCCTCTCTCCCGGGAACGCATCATCGCGACCGCGGTGGAGTTGCTGGATGCTCAGGGCGTCGACGGATTGACGATGCGTCGGCTGGCCGACCGCCTCGGCTCGGGCGTGATGAGCCTGTACTGGCACGTCGATAACAAGGAGGACGTCTTCGATCTGGCGCTCGACTCGGTGCTCGAATATCGCGGGCCGCCGCAAACGGGTGAGTCTCGAGACTGGCGCGCAGAAGTCGTTCACATGCTCGACGACTGGCGCGGTGGCATGCTGCGCCATCCCTGGTCGGCATCGCTGTTGCCGCGCCGGGCGCTCGGTCCGAACATCCTCGGTCGCCTGGAACTGCTGAGCAAGACCCTGGCGAAAGCCGGAGTGGCGGACGCGGATCTGAATGTCGCGATATGGTCGCTCTGGAACTATGTGATGGGCGCCACCATCACCCGGGCGAGCTTCGACCTCTCCGACGACGACAGGGCCGCCGCGCAGCAGCGTCTTGAGCGTCTCGGCGAAAGCTACCCGACTATCGAACGCTCCCGCCTGCTGCTGGATGACGATTGGGAGGGCACCTTCCGGAAAGGCCTCGGCTTGCTGCTCGATGGCCTCTCTTCACGATATGATCCATGACGACGCAGCTACCTGCCGTCAGATCGCTTCGTCACGTTTGCCCGCAACTTTGTCCCGTCGATCAGAACCGGTAGGTCATGCCCAGGACCGGACCGCTCAGGCGGGCGTCGAAGACATAACCGTCACGATCATAATCGACATCGAGCACCTTGTAGCCCAGCGAGGCGGAGAGACGATCGGTGAAGATGTAATTGATGGTTGCCTGGGCCGACCATGTGAACTCCGAGCCGGCGCCGAAACCGCCAATGTCCGCCTGTGCCTGAAGCGAAAGCTTTTCCGTCAAGTTGAGGAACGCGCGCGCACCGATCACCGGGTCCACCCAGCCGAAGCTTTCGCCGTGGCTGGCAAAACGGGTGCCGATGGCGGGGTGGCTCGCGGTGACCGTCACATCGTTGGAGATATACCAGAAACGCGCGCCCGCCAGCGCATCGAGCGTGAACTGCGGCGTCTCGAGGATGCGATAGCCGCCCTGGAAGGTGGCGGTGAACTGTTCCGTGTCGACCCTTGCGTCGACATTGGAGCCAGGCGGTATCGGGACGCCCAGGCCCGGAATCTGCAACGCCGGCAGCGGCCCGGTGCCATGGCTGTCCGTCGTGTTGATATACATAACGTCGCCCGAGAAGACGAACCGGTCATAGCGTCCCCATATGTTGACGAAGCCGCCGAAATTGAGATCTTCCATGACGTCTGAAAACGATTTTTCGATATGTATTGTCGGCGCGCGCTGGAACGGCGATATGTTTCCATCGAGACCTGCCGCCCACATGTAGGGCGTGACTTGCAATGTCCAGTCCGGACGTTCGACCGCGACCGGCGTCGCTTCGTCCGGTTGGACAGTTGCGGGGTCGGCGGCAAATGCGGCGTGAGCGCCACACAGGCTCAGGACAACGGCAATGGCATATCTGTTCAAAGGAGCCCCCTCAAGCTGAAAGCGTGTTCTTGTGGATGCGCCCGTCCTTCATGATGAATTTCATCGTCCGGTCCGGATCGGCGATCAGGGAAATGTCATCGAGCGGGTTGCCGTCGATGACGAGAATGTCGGCATAGGCCCCGGCTTC
This sequence comes from Mesorhizobium sp. ZC-5, assembly GCF_025753855.1. Taxonomy (GTDB): domain Bacteria; phylum Pseudomonadota; class Alphaproteobacteria; order Rhizobiales; family Rhizobiaceae; genus Neomesorhizobium. The sequence continues at coordinate 185,190 of NZ_JAOWPT010000004.1, read as the reverse complement.
GATGCGGCCGAGCTTGCCGGGATAGGGGTTGCGCGGCCCGGAAAGACCCGCAAGCTCGGCATTGCCGCTGGTGAGGAGGCGAAGCAGTTCGGCATTGTCGTACCAGCGGGCGAACTTGGCGAGTTGCCTGCCCTGCGTTGCTGTGCCTTTCGGACTGAACAGGATGTCGGTGCCGAGGGCCATCTTGACCTTGTGCTTGCGTCCCAGTTCGACCGCCCGGGCCGTGCCTTCGGCGATCTGCTCCTGGGCGGCACGCTGCTCGGCGGCGGCATAAGTGTTCGCGTCCTCGTCGGCCAGGAAGGGCTGGATGCTCCACCAGGCACCGGCATCGGCCATGCGCTTCACGGTCTCCTCGTCGGCAAGCTGTCCATGCTCGATTGATTTCACGCCGCTGGTGAGCGCCCGCTGAACGGCGGCGGAGGTATAGGCGTGGATACACACATATGTACCCCAGTCAGTGGCCGCGGACACCGCCGCCTTCATCTCGGCTTCAGAATATTGCAGCGCGTCGATCGGATCGTAGGCCGAAGCGACGCCGCCGCCGCCCATGATCTTGATCTGGCTGGCACCCAGCATAAGCTGTTCGCGTACCCGGCGCAGAACCTCGGCCTCGCCGTCGGCAATGGCGGCGATACCCGCCTCCTCGGTGATGCTGAGGTCGCTTTGCGGACCGCGCGGCAGGTCCGTGCGCATGCGGAAATCGCCGTGGCCGGAGGTCTGCGAGACCATGGCACCGGACGGATAGATGCGCGGGCCGGGGACGAGGCCCTCGTCGATGGCGCGCTTGAGCGCGAAGGCCGGCCCGCCGACGTCGCGCACCGTGGTGAAGCCGCGCAGCACCGTGCGCTCGGCCTCTTCGGCGGCGACGAGATGGACATAGGGCACGTCGGCCGTCATCGCCGCCGCCATCGATATCCCGGCGAGGATCGAATGCCAGTGCGCGTCGATCATCCCGGGCATCAGCGTCCGCCCGCCGCAATCGATGATGTCCGCATCGGCGACGGTGTCCCCGGACGCGACCAGCGCCTTGATGAGCTTGCCCTCGACCAGTACGCTCCGGCCTTCGACAAGCGTGCCGTCGATCCCGTCGAAGATGTTCACATTCCTGAGCAGAACCGGCTTCGCCGGAATTTGCGCGAAGGCGGGGCTGACCATGCCGAGAGCAGGAGCGGCAAGGCTTGCCGCCACCCCCTTCAGAACGGCGCGGCGGGACAGCCCCTTGTCGATGCGTGCGAAGAGCTGCCTGGTTTGCGCGCCATGGCAGGCGCAGGTCCAGCCGTGCACAAGGTGACCATATTTCCGGCCAAGTCGAAACGGCAAGACACGTCCCTCCACGTACTTGGCAATTTTCTAAGTTGGCCGGATGAAAGGGTCAACCAACTCATTGACCCGATTTGGATTTTTTCCGACAGCTCTTTTAACGGCGCATCGGTGACTTGCCGGTGAAAACCGCCCGTTGAGCGTCGAAAGCGCGCCTGTAGGCGGGCCGCGCTTCGCCGCGGGCGATGTAGGCCAGCAGGTTCGGGTGCTCTTCCAGCAGGCCTGTCCCTTCCGCTCGGCGCAGCACCATCACCATCATGAGGTCGCCGGCGCTGAACGCACCATCGAGCCAGTCGGCATCGCCGAGCCGGCTGGAAAGTTCGGTCAGCCGGACGCGGACGCGATCCTCGATCATGGGCAGGCGCTCGTCGTACCAGGGCTTGTCGTGCTCCGCGTAGGGCACCTGTTCGAGCTCCACGATCGGCGGCTCCACCGTGTTGAGCGCGGCGAACATCCAGGTGATCGCGCGCGCCCGCGCATTTGCATCGTCCGGCAGCAGGCCTCCATGGTGCTGTGCGATATGGAATATGATCGCCCCCGACTCGAACAGGACCAGATCGCCCTCCTCATATGTGGGGATCTGCCCGAAGGGATGAAGCGCACGATGCGCAGGCTCCTTCATCTCCTTGAACGAAACAAGACGAACGTCGTAAGGCTGGCCGACTTCCTCGAACGCCCAGCGCACGCGCATGTCGCGCGCCAGTCCCTGGCCGCCATCGGGGGAGCTTTCAAAGGCGGTGATGGTGGGGGTCAATGGCGGGCTCCTGGCGTTTGCAGGAGGCCATCGCCCGTCGCGGCGTCGATTGAGATCGGTTTCCTCATCTCGTCGTCCCTTCTTCGATTGTCGCAAGCAAAGGACGAATGCCGGGCCGGAGTTCCGACATCAAGTGAGAAAGTTTGCCAAGGGCAGCGCGCGCCCACGCCCTTCATGATCGAGCGCGGGCGCAGCCGCCTGCCGTCAGGTCGCTTCGAGCACCATGTTGAGCGGGGTCTGGGCCGCCCGTCGGACACGGGTGAAGCCGCCCGAGCGGATCACCTCGCTCAGCCGCTTCTCTCCCGCCTGGGCGCCGAGCGCGAGACCCGTCTCCTGCGCCAGCGAGGTGGGAACGCAGATCATCGTCGAGGCCGAGTAGTAGAGCCGTCCGACCGGGTTGATATTGTCTTCCAGCGTGTCGCCCGCCATGGGCTCGACCACCATCCAGGTGCCGCCCTTTTTCAGCGCCTTGCGGATATGCGCCGCGGCGGTTTCGGGATCGCCCATGTCATGCAGGCAGTCGAAGCAGGTGATCAGATCGAAATCGCGCCCTGCGAAGTCCTGCGCCCGCCCGACTTCAAAGTGCAGGTTCGCAATGCCGTGCGCACGGGCGTGCGCGGTCGCGGCGGCGATCGAAGCCGGATGGAAATCGTAGCCGGTAAATCGGGAGTTGGGGAACGCCTGTGCCATCAGGACCGTCGACAGCCCGTGTCCACACCCCACGTCGGCCACTTTCGCGCCGGACTTCAACTTGTCGATGACGCCGTCGAGCGCCGGCAGCCACTCCTGCACGAGGGCGTTCACGTAACCCGGCCGGAACAGCCGCGCCACGGCGCAGAACATGCAGCCGGCCTGATCGCCCCAGGCGACGCCGCGTCCGGTCTTGAAGGCCGACTGCACTTTTGGCTGGTTCTCAACCATGGCGGCGGCGGTGTCGAACGCGCCGATCAGATTGACCGGGCTGTCGGGCTCCGCGAACACGAACGCCTGCTCGGGTGTCAGCGAGAACCGCCCGTTCTCGTAGTGCACGTAGCCAGAGGCCGCCTGCGCTGACAGCCACTCGCGCACGTAGCGGGCCGCGCATCCCGCGGCCCTCGCCAGTTCATCGGCGTTCGACGGCCCGATCTCCTTGAGGGTCTTGTACAGGCCGAGGCTATCCCCGATCCGCACCAGCGGCACGCTGACCGCGCCGCCAAGATCGCCAAGGATACGGCCAACGAGATCGTTGAGCGTTGCTTCGTTTGGTTGTGTCATGTCGAGTTCCTCCTTGCCTCAGGCGGCGTCCTGCCACTCCCGGTGGTCCAGGGTGAGACCTGTCGTGGCCGCGTGCATGAGGCGGCCGTCCCGGGCGGCCAGGAAAATCCACGCAAGGCGGGGACAGATGTCCCGGATCCCTGGCCTGCGGTGAGGGCAAACGCGCCCGCTTATCCGGAAAGCGACATGACGATCGCCTGCGAGCGGTTGTGGACGCCGAGTTTGCCGAAGATCACCGACAGCTGGTTGCGGACGGTCTTCTCGCGCTTGCCGAGGCGCTCGGCGATCGAGCGGTTGTCGAGCCCTTCCGCGACGAGGTTCAGAAGCGCTGCCTCGGCGGGCGTAAGACCGGCCTCGCGGATCGCGCGCGGCTGCCTCGGCCGATCCTGCCCGAGGAAGGCGGCGAGTTCGGTCTGGAACACGCCCCAGGCCGGTTCGTCCGGCAAGAGCACATGGTTCTTGCTGTCGAGCGGCACGAAACGCGCGCCCGGGATCGCGGCTGCGAGCTTGCAGCCTTCGTCAAACGGGACGCGCATGTCGCCGCGGCAATGCGCGATCAGCGTCGGGACGCGGATCTGCGCGGCAAGGTCAAGCACGTCGATCCCCTGCATCTGCCAGAGCAGTTGCGCGGCAACGTCGGCGGTTGCGGTCACGCGCTCGAGATCGCCCCACCAGCGATGCTGTTCTGGCGTTCCGTCAGGTATGAAGAGATTGGTGAAGAACTGGCAGAACGCGGGACTGTCGCGCCCCCAGCCGATGCGAATGAAATTGACCAGAGTCTCGGCCTCCAGCCGCTCGGCATCCGTCTGCGCCCGAACTCGCCCACCTCGACCGTAGGCATTCAGGAGCACCAGATGCGATACGCGCTCGGGATGCCTCAGCGCATATGCGACGGCGAGCGCGCCGCCTTGCGAAAGACCGAGGAGGACGAAGCGCGGCTCCTCGATCGACGCGGCCACGGCCTCCAGGTCGGTGTGCCACGCCTCAAGCGACAGGTCAGCGACATGCCGGTCCGACAGGCCGCAGCCGCGCGGATCGTAACGCACGAACCGGTTGCGGGCCGAAAGCGCCTGAAGCCACGGCCGCCACACCGGGCTTTCGAGATCGTAGTCGACATGGCTCAGCCAGTGCGCCGCCCGCAGGATCACCGGTCCTTCCCCGCACGACGCGACGGCGATGCGGGTGCCGTCGGCTGAGGCGCAGAACCGGATGCTCTGGCTGAGTTTCATCGCCCAAGGATATCGCAGCGGACAATCGCGCAACAGGCCCGATCTGATGGCAGATCGGTGTGGTGTTATCCTGCAAGGACAGTCTGCTTCGGAACGATGGCCGAACAAGTTGATCGATGTATCTCGTTCGCTTCGGAATCTTGAAGGCCGACGGGTGGCCAGGCAGGGCTGGATGTTTATTATGCCAACGTCGCCAAGCACCACGAGGAAGGCGACGTGACCTGCGTGATTCCGGTTGCGCGCAACCGGCCTGCGGGTCAAATCTCTCGGAGGATCGTTGTGACTAGAACGGGGATATTGGCTGCGGTCATTGGCGGCACGATGATAATAGCAACCGTGCAATCCCGGGCAGACCCGCTCAAGACCATGGATGACGTCGGAGCGGCGCTGATGGAATGCTGGTCGCCGCCGTCCGGCACGGACGGAGCATTCGTCACCTTGAGTTTCAGCTTCAAGCGCGACGGGAGCTTGATCGGCACGCCGCGACCGACTGCGATCAACGTCGAGGGAGACCAGAAGGCAAGGGAGGCGTTCGTTGCCGCGGCCATCGCGGCGATGGACAAATGCCTGCCATTGGAGTTTGCGCCATCGTTGGCGGCTGGGATCGCGGGCAGGGTTTACACGCTGGAGTTCAAATCCCCCGAAAACTGATTGATCGATGGATCTCTTCGGGTGGACTTTGCAGCGCCTACCTGTCCTTCACCGTCTCCATCGCCACGAAGGTCGAGGTCTGGGCGACGTGGGGCAGCGCCGAGATGCGCTCGCCGAGCACGCGGCGGTAGGCGGCGATGTCGCGGGTGCGCACCTTCAGGAGATAGTCGAAGCTCGCCGCCATCATGTGGCACTGCTCGATCTCCGGCACGGCCCGGACGGCGCGGTTGAATTCGTTGAGTGCCAGCGAGCGGGTGTCCGACAGTTTCACCTGCACGAAGGCGACGTGGCCTTCGCCCATCTTCTCGCGGTCGATGACGGCGGAATAGCCGCGGATATAACCGTCCTTCTCCAGCCGCCGTACGCGCGCCTGCACCGGCGTCTTCGACAGCCCGACCTTGGCCGCCAGTTCGGCCATCGAAAGACGGCCGTCGCGCGCCAGGGCGGCGAGCATGTTGCGGTCGATACGGTCCAGTTGATCTGAATTCATCAAATTTATGGTCCAAATGGGATTCTTCAGAACCCTTGATAGGCTGTTTGATCGCGATTTTCCAGTTCTTCAGTCGGCCGGCTGATTCCGGCCGTGCTATAGAGCCGCCACCGTGTGCTTGCCGAAGCGCGGATTCCGGATCACTCTCAATCGACCGACGGGGGAAAGCATGCCAGCGCAGAAACTCGACGCCATCCGCCAGAAGATCCGCGACAACTACCTGCCCGACGAGGCGGAAGCGGTGAAGCGGCTGGCGGGCACCGCCGGGCTTTCCGCCGACGACCGCAAGGCGATCTCGAAGCGCGCCGCCGACCTGGTGCGGGCGGTGCGCTCGTCGTCCGATCCGCGGCTGATGGAGGTGTTTCTTTCCGCCTATGGCCTGTCGACCAAGGAAGGCGTGGCGCTGATGTGCCTGGCCGAGGCGCTGCTGCGCGTGCCCGACGCCGAGACCATGGACGATTTGATCCGCGACAAGATCGCGCCGCATGACTGGTCGGCCCACTCGGGTGGTTCCTCGTCGATCTTCGTCAATGCCTCGACCTGGGCGCTGATGCTCACTGGCAAGGTGCTGGAGGAAGACGAGGACGATGGCGGCATCGAGCGGACGCTGCGCGGCATGATGCGGCGGCTCGGCGAGCCGGTGATCCGCACCGCGGTCGCGGCGGCGATGCGCGAGATGGGCGAGCAGTTCGTGCTTGGCCGCACCATCAAGGAAGCGGTGAAGCGCGGCCGGCCGTTCAGCCAGAAGGGTTATCTCTATTCCTACGACATGCTGGGCGAGGCAGCGCGCACCGAAGCCGACGCGCTGCGCTACCTGCGCGCCTATGCCGACGCGATATCCTCGCTGAACAGCGGCTCGACCGGCACCGACATCCGCCAGAACCCGGGCATCTCGGTGAAGCTCTCGGCGCTGCACCCGCGCTATGAGGTGGCGCAGAAGGAAGCGATGCTGCCCATAATGGCCGAGCGGCTGCTCGGCCTCTGCATCGCCGCCCGCCACGCCCGCATGGGCCTGAACATCGACGCCGAGGAGGCCGACCGGCTCGACCTGTCGCTCGATGTGATCGAACGCGTGCTTGCCGATCCGGAGCTTGCTGGCTGGAACGGTTTCGGTGTCGTCGTGCAGGCCTACGGCCCGCGCGCGGCCTTTGTCATCGACTGGCTCTATGCGCTGGCGCAGAAACTCGACCGCAAGATCATGGTGCGGCTGGTCAAGGGCGCCTATTGGGATACCGAAGTGAAGCGTGCCCAGGCGATGGGGCTTTCCGGCTATCCGGTGTTCACGCGCAAGGCAAATACCGACGTTTCCTACATCGCCAACGCGAAAAAGCTGCTCGGCATGACCGACCGCATCTACCCGCAGTTCGCCACCCACAATGCGCATACGGTGGCAGCGGTGCTGGCGATGGCGGGCGGCGACCGCGACAGCTTCGAGTTCCAGCGACTGCATGGCATGGGCGAAGCGCTGCACGAGACGGTGCGCAAGGCGGAAGGCACGCGCTGCCGCATCTATGCGCCGGTGGGCGCGCATTCCGACCTGCTCGCCTATCTGGTGCGCCGACTGCTGGAAAACGGCGCCAACTCTTCCTTCGTCCACCAGATCACAGACGAGGATGTGAAGGCAGAGGATATCGCCCGCGATCCGCTGGAGACGGTGGAAGCCCAGGGCCCGGCTGCCAACCCGAACATCGCAAAACCGTCGACGATCTTCGGCGCGGGGCGGGTGAATTCGCAAGGCTGGGACATCACCGACCAGAACACGCTGGACAGGATCGAAAAGGAGCGGGCGGCGTTTGCCGGGCAGAATTTCTGGTCGGCCAGGCCGATGACGCGTGCTGCCGGTTACGGCACGGCGCGCAAGATCGCCAATCCGGCGAAACCCGGCGATATCGTCGGCACCGTGCACGAGGCTAAGGCGAGCCAGGTGCCGGTCGCGGTCAAGGCGGCCGCCGAGGCGCACAAAGCCTGGGCGGCCAAACCCGTCGCGCAGCGCGCCGCGACGCTGCGGCGTGCCGCCGACCTCTACGAGGCGAATGCCGTCGAGTTTTTCGCGCTGGCAACGCGCGAGGCGGGAAAAACACTGGCCGACGGCGTTGCCGAGGTGCGCGAGGCGGTCGACTTTTTGCGCTATTATGCGGCCGAGGCCGAGAAGGCTGAAGCGGGCACCGAGGCGCGCGGCGTCATCGTCTGCATCTCGCCGTGGAATTTTCCGCTGGCGATTTTTACGGGTCAGGTCGCGGCCGCACTTGTCACCGGCAATGCGGTGATCGCCAAGCCGGCCGAGCAGACGCCGCTGATTGCCGCCCGCGCCGTTGCTCTGCTGCGCGAGGCTGGCATCCCCGACGACGTGCTGCAGCTTCTGCCGGGCGACGGCCCGTCGGTCGGCGGCCCGCTGACCGCCGACCCGCGCATTGCCGGCGTCTGCTTCACCGGCTCGACCGAAGTGGCGAAGCTGATCGAGAAACAACTGGCGGAGACCGCAGCACCCGATGCCATGCTGATTGCCGAGACCGGCGGGCTGAACGCGATGATCGTCGATTCCACCGCGCTGCCGGAACAGGCCGTGCGCGACATCCTTGCCTCGTCGTTCCAGAGTGCCGGCCAGCGCTGTTCGGCGCTGCGGCTGCTCTATGTGCAGAAGGACGTCGAGAAAAAGATGCTGGAGATGCTGGAGGGCGCCATGGCTGCGCTCACCGTTGGCGACCCGTGGGCATTGTCGACCGATGTCGGTCCCGTGATCGACGACGAGGCGAAAAAATCGATCGAGGCGTACAGCGCGGCCCTCACCGAGAAGGGCAAGCTGGTCGCCAGGCGCGAGGCGCCGGATGGCGGCCGTTTCGTGGCGCCGCAGGTGTTTCGCGTCAAGGGCATCGAAGACATGGAAAAGGAGGTCTTCGGGCCGGTCCTGCATGTCGCGACGTTCGAGGCCGAAGACATCGGTAAGGTGATTTCGTCAATCAACCGAAAGGGTTACGGTTTGACCTTCGGGCTGCATACTCGCATCGAGGCGCGTGTGCAGGAGATTGTCGACGGCGTGCATGCCGGCAATATCTATGTCAATCGCAACCAGATCGGGGCCGTCGTCGGCTCGCAGCCGTTCGGCGGCGAAGGGCTTTCCGGCACCGGACCGAAGGCTGGCGGGCCGCATTATCTGCGCCGTTTTCGCCGCTCGGCAAGCGCCGGCAGTGAGCAGCCCGATGCCCAGGCGATCGCCGTAAAATCGCTGATCGAACATCTGCCCGATCCGGCGATGGGCGGCTGGGCGACGCGTCCCGACCGCATCGCCATCCTGCGCAAACATCTGCGCGGCAAAGGCGCCGAGCCGATCGCCGCTTCGGCGGGGGTCGATTTCGGTCCGGTCGACCTGCCCGGACCGACCGGCGAAGCAAACACGCTCAGCCTTTTTCCGCGCGGCCGCGTGCTCTGCTTGGGGCCGGATGCCGATACGCTGCTTGCCCAGGCGATTCAGGCGCTGGCAGCCGGCAATGGCGTGCTGGCCGTGGCGCCGGGCGCCGCCGCAGCACTCTCGTCGCTGACCGGGAAGGGGCTGCCGATCGCAGCGCTCGACGGCAATGTAGATCCGGAAAACCTCGGGAATCTTGTAGTCGACGTGGTGGCGAGTTCGGCAGAGGAGGGGACGCTGCGCGGCCTTCGGCGGGCGCTGGCGGGACGGAAAGGTCCGATCGTGCCGCTGGTGACGGAGATCATCAACCCGGCGGCCTACGCGCACGAACGCGCCGTCTGCGTCGACACCACGGCGGCCGGCGGCAATGCGAGCCTGCTGACGGCGGCTTAGAGACGGGGTGAGTGGTGCGTCCTTCGAGGCTCGCCCCACAAACATTGCGCCAAACTTGCAAATGGCATCGAGGGCTCGCACCTCAGGATGAGGGCGGTTGGCGCACCCTCGCTAATCCTGAGATGTCGACGCCTTGCTGAATGGAGTGTGCCCTTCGGAGTTGGCGACGACGGATCCATCCGGCGGTTAGCGCCAACGATCCTCATCCTGAGGTGGGAGCCTGCTGGCCGCAGCCGATTGCGCGCCAATCTTGACGGGCGAGCCTCGAAGGACGCACCGCCGTCAAAAACTTCAAGCCCCTTCGACGACCGAAAAACCCTCGAACTGCGGGTGGCCGAGATAGACCGTCTTGTTGTTGCCGGCGTTCTTGTGCGCGTCGCGGAAGTTCTGCGACTTCGTCCAGGCGACGAAATCCTCGTGCGAAGCCCAGACCGTGTGGGAGGCGAACAGCGTATAGCCTTCGGCCTCGTTGACCGGCCCGCGCAGGAGATGGAACTGCTGGAATCCCTTCATCTCGGACAGGCTGGAATCGCGGTTCTTCCAGACGTTCTCGAACGCCTCTTCCGAGCCGTTCTGCACCTTGAAGCGGTTCATCGCGATGTACATGGTTGGTTCCTTTCAAAGCTTGCGTTTGCTGGCGTGTTGAAAACTGGTGCACGGACGGGCGGGGAAGGCAAGCACGCCGTCCGGCAAATCCGTCGTGCCGATGCCGACCGGACTCGGCCCCGCCTGAGTGCGGTCCTGCGGCTGCAGGACGACGACGTTTGGATGCCGCGCGGTTTCGTGCTGCCGCTGGAACAGCGCGAGCAGTTCAGGCCTCAGCCCGTCGCCGCGCGCCGCGGCGATTGTGTGCAGTCTGGTCAGTCCGTTCATTTCATTGTCCGTAAGCGGCATGTCCCGGATAGCCCGCTGCATCGCGAGGCGTTAGTCCGGTCGTCCGCGGTTGTCTTCAGAGACCGAATGTGACGCTGGTTTTCGTATCGGTCTTGAGTTGACGGGTGCAGGCTGCCGGCTCGATGCCGCCCCCCGTGCATTCCGTCGCGTGGTTGATCAGCACGCGGCTGATCTTGCCGCAGTCGGCTCCCGCAAGGTCGAAGCGGCTGACCTTGGTCTTGCCGACGGGAAGTTCCTTGAAATCGAGCACCATCAGCCTGTCGACGACGCCTTCGGCATTGAACAGGGCGATCTCGAAGGCGGCTTGGGCAAGCTCGCCGCCGAGACCGTTGTTCACCACGAAGGTCAGGCGGCAGCCCTTTTCCGAGGGCTGCAGCGCGTTGAGTTCGAGGGTGAGGACCGGTGCCGGCGCGGCATCCCCAGACTGCGCCAGCACCGGCATGGGCGACATCGCGACCGCCGCGGTCAGAAAACGGGCGAACGCCGCCGGTTTCAACATACTCATTACCCTCCAAAACGCATGGTTGCAGCAAGCTTCAGCGTCACGCCGGGCTCGTAGATGGTCGTCGTGGCCGACGAGTTAAGCGGGTTCGCATATTTGACGTCGAAGATGTTGTCGGCGCGGAAGTCGACCTTGAAGTCCTCGGTCGCCTGGTAGCTGGCGAAGGCGTTGACCAGCGTATAATCCTCCGCGGTGTCGTTGCCCTCCGGGGCGCCGTTGTACTGGACTTCGCCGCCGATGGTCAGCTTGTCCTCGAGGAAACGGAAGCCGACCTGCGCGGTGACCTGCGACGACGGGATGGTGAGAAGATCTTCCGTTACGCCTTCGTAGGAAACGGTGTGGCCGTCGATGATCGAAGCCGAAAGCCCGACAAATCCCCAGCCGGCTTCGTAAACGCCTTCAAGCTCGAAACCCTTGATCTCGGCATTGGCGTAGTTCTGGTACTGGAAGCAGATCGGAATGACGCCGGGGCCGGGAATGAACGGGCAGCCGCTGGTCGGGTCGAACGCCGACAGCGTGGTGCCGCCGATATAATCATCCACGTCGTTGTTGAAGTAGGCCGCCTTGAGGCGCAGCCCGTCATCGGCGGCGAAGATGCCGTCCTGGCTGTAGTTAAGGCCGAATTCCCAGGTCTTTGCCGTTTCCGGGCGCAGGTCGGGATTGGGCAGGAACGGGAAGACGACGCCGTTGGGATGCAGCCCGCTGATCAGCGTTTCCGACAGCGAGGGCGAGCGATAGCCTTCCGCGTAGGTGCCGTAGATCTGCAATCCCTCGAGTCCGATCTGCTCGAACGGCGAGACGCCGACAGTAATGCGCGGCGACAGCCGGTCGCCGGAAACGTCGCCTTCGTCATTGTCGAGTTCGTAGCTGTCGTAACGCAGCGCGCCGATCACTTCGAGCCAGTCCCAGGTCAGCTTTTCCTGGATGTAGGCGCCCGAAACGCGGCGGTCGCCGCTCGGCGTGAACAGGTCGCTGCCGCCTTCCGGGCTGGCGGTGTCGACATTGTCGGTGACCCAGTCGCCGCCGTAAGTGAGTTCGTGCGAGACCGTGCCGGTATCGAACCGCGACGTGTTCCAGATGTCGATGCCGGTGGTGTCGAGATCGTACGTGGTCTGCGAGCCTGCCGGGACGGTGATCGGCAAGCCGGTGATGGAGCTGAAACGCCTCACGTCGCGCAGATAGGTCTGGTCGAGGTCGGCCTGGTTGTAGGCAAGATTGACGTGCAGGTCGAGCCAGCTCTTGTCTTCGTCGGTGATGTTGTAGCGTGCCGTGAACGTGTTCTGCTTGACGCCGAGATCGTAGGCGTTGGAGCCTTCCGTCCAGCTGTCGTCGGCGCCGACCCAGCCGAGCTTCAACTCGCTGTTCTCGCTCGGGCGGATGGTCGACTTCAGCATGCCGCTGAGCACGTCGAAGGCGGAACCCTCGACTTCGTCGCCGTCGCCGTCTTTGTAGTTGCCGAAGTCGCGGTAGACGATATTGCCGAGGACGTCGGCCGCGTCGTTGAACTTGTAGGCGCCGGTGGCGCTGGTGGTCCAGCCCTGGCCGTTGGTGTCGTAGCGGCCTGTGACCGAGGCGCCCCAGGTTTCACCCGGACGCAGGAAGTCGATGGCGTCCTTGGTCTCGAAGAAGACGACGCCGCCGATGGCGCCGGAACCATAGGTGTTGGCGACCGGGCCGCGGATCACGTCGACCTGTTTGACCAGTTCAGGGTCGATCCACACCATCGACTGGGTGCCGTGGCCGGAGCGCTGGAAATTCTGCCGCGCCCCGTCGACGATGACGGCCACGCGGCCGAAATCCTGCAGGCCGCGAATGTTGACGCTGGAGGCGGTTCTGTTGGCATCGGTCTGCAGGGCGACGCCGGGGACGCCGAAGAGCAGATCCTGCGGGGTGGCGGCCATGCGGCGGTCGATCTGTTCCTGGTCGACCTGGCTGGTCGAGGCAAGGCTTTCGATCGAGGTTTCGCCGGTGCGGCTGACTACAAGCACGCGGTCGAGAAGCGTGGTGCCGGCGCTGTCCTGCGCCAGTGTTTCGCCCTGTGCCTGTCCTTCGGCGGGGGGCGCGCCGGCGGCTGGCTGCGTGGTTTCCTGCGCCTGCGCAGGCATGCCGAAAACAGCGAGCGCCGCTACTCCGGCCAAAAGCATGGGCCTTGTTCGAAAGGCAGGCGATTGCCTGCCTTCAGCCCGAGATACACCCCACTCCGTCTGCCTAGAATCGACAGGCCCCATTCCCGTTCTCCACAAAATTGCTGCTGGATGCGGGCTGGCGATCTCGCTGGCTGGCATTTCCGTCGTTCGTTGCCTAAAATCTTGACTCGAATACTCCGGTATTGCACTCCCTATTAAACCTGATAATTAGTGTCAAGAATTCAGTTTGGGATTCACGAAAACCGCCCAGCAAGCTGATGCAAGCCCCGCGCAAAAAGGGACCAGTCACGTGAACAGCCACAACCCATTGTACTTCCCGCACAACACCCGCCGTCCGGCTCCGGCGATCGAAAACAGGACCCCGATGATGCGGGCGCCGATGCGCGTGCTGACCAGCCAGTCCCTGTTCGTCGGCGAGCACGAGATCGGCATCGAGCATCACGGTGCGCTCTACCGGCTGAAGATCACCCGGCAGGGCAAGCTGATACTGAACAAGTAGGGGACTGAAATGACTGCATTGGTGAAACCCGCGCCGAGCGAGATCATAAAGGCGCGCGCCGAAAACCCGAAGATGCGCGAGCGCGACCTGGCCGCGCAACTCGGCATTTCGGAAGCGGAATTCGTTGCCGCTTTCGTCGGCGAAGGCGTCACCTGCATCGAGCCGCGCGTCAACGACGTATTGAACGGGCTGGAGGCGGTCGGCGAAGTGATGGCGCTGACGCGCAACGAAAGCGCCGTGCACGAAAAGATCGGCATCTACGACAAGGTCGTCACCGGCAACCACAACGCGATGGTGCTGGGCGAGCAGATCGACCTGCGCATCTTCCCCAAGATCTGGGCGCATGGCTTCGCGGTCGAAAAGCGCGACGGCGACGGGGTCAGGCACAGCCTGCAGTTCTTCGACGAGACCGGCGAAGCGGTGCACAAGGTGCATCTGAGGCCGGCGTCCAATCTTTACGCCTATCAGAAGCTCGTCGCAGAGCTGGTCTCGGCGGACCAGTCGCAATCGGTACGGACGGTGCCGCTCGCAACGGCCAACGACGACAACGCGCCGGAAGACACCGCCAATATCGACGATTTGCGCGACCGCTGGAGCCGGCTCACCGACGTCCACCAGTTCTTCGGCATGCTGAAGGCGCTGAAGCTCAGCCGCCACGAGGCGATCCGCATGGTCGGCCAGGATTACGCCTGGCCGCTCGACGTCGACGCGCTGACCGCGATGTTCAATCACGCGGTGCAGGACCAGATCCCGATCATGTGCTTCGTCGGCAACCGCGGCTGCATCCAGATCCATTCCGGACCGATCCAGAACGTCAAGCCGATGGGGCCGTGGATCAATATTTTCGACGAGACGTTCCATCTGCATCTCAGGCTCGACCACATCCAGGAACTGTGGGCGGTGCGCAAGCCGACCAAGGACGGCCACGTCACCTCGCTCGAGGCTTACGATGCCGACCGCAAGATGATCATCCAGTTCTTCGGCAAGCGGCACGAAGGCCAGGACGAGCGCGGCGACTGGCGCTTCCTCGCCGAGAACCTGCCGCGCGTTCCCCGCTCTACGGCGGCCTAGGAGTGGAGATGCGTTTGTTTTCGTCGTTCAAGGCGCTTGTCGCCGGTGCCGCCCTGGCTTTCGCCTTCGCTGCTTCTCCTGCCCTTTCGGAAGAAACGACAGCGGCCTTGCCGGATGCCGCACGCGTCGTCGCGATCGGCGGCTCGGTGACCGAGATCGTCTATGCGCTGGGCCTCGAAAAGCGGCTGGTGGCGCGCGATTCGACCAGCGTCTATCCGCAGGCGGTGTTTCAGCTGCCTGACGTCGGCTACATGCGGCAGCTGTCGCCGGAAGGCGTGCTTTCGGTGAACCCCGATGCGATCATCGCGCTCGAAGGCAGCGGCCCGCGCGAGACGGTCGATGTCCTGAAGAAGGCCAGCGTGCCTTTCGTCATGGTGCCGGAAAAGTTCGACCGTGACGGCATTATCGAAAAGATCAAGGTTGTCGGGCATGCGCTGGGCGACGAGGGCAAGGCCGCCGAACTCGCCAGGAGCGTCGAGGCCGATATCGACGCTGCCGAGGCGCTGACCGCCAGGATCACCGAGCGCAAGCGGGTGCTGTTCATTCTCAGCATGCAGGGGGGGAAGATCCTTGCTTCGGGGACCGACACCGCCGCGGACGGCATCATCGCCATGGCGGGCGCGGTGAATGTCGTCAGCGACTATTCCGGCTACAAGCAGCTTTCCGACGAGGCAATCATCGATGCCAAGCCCGACGTCATCCTGATGATGGATCGCGGGGGCGACGACCATGCCGCCACCGGCAACGATCTCTTCGCGCATCCGGCGATCGCGTCGACGCCGGCCGGCCAGGCCAAGAAGCTGATCCGCATGGATGGCGCCTATCTGCTCGGCTTCGGCCCGCGCACCGCCGCCGCGATCCGCGATCTGTCCGCCGCGCTCTACGGCGACGCGGTGCAGAACTGACACATCATGGTCGATCGATCCGCCGACGGCGCGCTGGTCATGGCTGCGCGCCGCAATCCTGATGGTGATCGCAGCGGCAGGGCGCGGCTGGCGATCCTGCTGCTTTGCCTGCTGCTTGCAGCAACTGTGCTGATCAGCCTCGCCTACGGCGCGTCCGACGCGTCGGCCACCGCCGTCCTGTCGGACTGGCTGTTCCAGGCACCCGGCGACGCGCTTTCCGCGCGCGACCGCCTCATCGTCTACGACATCCGCCTGCCGCGCGTCGTGCTCGGTGTGCTGATCGGAGCTGCGCTCGCGGTATCCGGCGCCGTCATGCAGGGCCTGTTCCGCAACCCGCTCGCCGATCCCGGTCTCGTCGGCGTCTCCAGCGGCGCCAGCCTGGGGGCGGTTTCGGTGATCGTGCTCGGCGCCACCTCGCTCGCACCGTTCACCGCGATGCTCGGCATCTACGCACTGCCGGTCGCGGCCTTCGGCGGCGGGCTGGCAGTCACACTGGTTCTCTACCGGGTGTCGACGCGGCGCGGGCAGACCTCGGTCGCGACCATGCTGCTTGCCGGCATCGCGCTCGGCGCGATGGCGATGGCCTTCACCGGCCTGCTGGTCTTCATGGCCGACGACCGCCAGTTGCGCGACCTGACTTTCTGGCAGCTAGGCTCGCTGGCCGGCGCCACCTGGGGCAAGATCGCCACCGCCGGGCCGATCATCATGGCGTCGCTGGCGGCGGCACCGTTCCTGGCGCGCGGCCTCAACGCCCTGGCGCTGGGCGAGGCTTCGGCCAGCCATCTCGGCATTCCGGTGCAGCGCTTCAAATATGTGGCGATCGTTGCCGTTTCGGCGTCGGTCGGCGCGTCGGTGGCGGTCAGCGGCGGCATCGGTTTCGTCGGCATCGTGGTGCCGCATCTGCTGCGCCTGGTGATCGGACCCGACAACCGCTATCTGCTGCCGGCTTCGGCGCTACTCGGCGCCAGCCTGCTCTTGCTCGCCGATGCCGTCAGCCGCACCATCGTGGCGCCGGCGGAACTGCCGATCGGCATCGTCACCGCCGCGGTCGGCGCGCCGTTCTTCCTGTGGATCCTGCTGCGCAAGCGCGGGCTGATCGATCTCTAGGGGCAAGAAAATGATCGAAGCACGCGACGTCTCGGTGTCCATCGGCGGCAAGCGCATCGTCCAGAACGTCGATTTCGAGATGCGGCCGGGCGAACTCGCGGCGATCGTCGGCCCCAACGGTTCCGGCAAGACGACTTTCCTGCGCGCGCTGGCGGGCGACCTGCCGCACAGCGGTTCGATCACGATGAACGGCTGCGGGATTTCGCAGATGAAGCCGTGGGAATCGGCGGCGCTGCGGGCCGTGCTGCCGCAGCAGACGGCGCTGTCGTTTCCGTTCACGGTGCGCGAGATCGTCAAGCTCGGCATGCTCAACGGCCGTTCGGGCGTGCTGGCGGGCGAGACGGAGCGGCTGCCCGACCGCGCACTGGCACGCGTCGACCTCGACGGTTTCGCCGGCCGTTTCTACCAGGAGCTTTCCGGCGGCGAGCAGCAGCGCGTGCAGCTTGCCCGCGTGCTCTGCCAGGTGTGGGCGCCGGTGCTGGAAGGCGCGCCGCGCTATCTCTTCCTCGACGAGCCAGTGTCCAGCCTCGACATCAAGCATCAGCTCATCATCATGAACATCGCCCGCGATTTCGCCAGGCGGGGAGGGTGCGTTGTCGCCATCCTGCACGACCTCAACCTGACCGCCATGTACGCCGATCGCATCCACGTCATGCACCACGGGCGGCTTGCCGCCGCCGGCTCGCCGCAGGAAGTGCTCAGTGACGACCTGATCGCGCGGGTGTTCGAGTGCAAGCTGAAGGTCGGCGTGCTGCCGGCCGCAAACATCCCCTTCGTGCTGCCGCAGTCGGCGGGGATTTAGACGGCGAGTCGCAACCCAGCTTCAGTTTGAACCTGTTGCGGACGCATCCCTTGGCGGGCAATCTGGCGTTTCAGGAGCGGAAGAAGCGAATTGAGTTATGCGTTTGTTGTCGCGATGGCAGAATTCGGCAGGCGAACGTGTCCGGATCGCGCTGCGGCTGAAGAACTTGCAGTTCACCTATGTGCCGGTGAGTTCTCTTGCTCCGGGGGAATATAATAGCCTGAATCCTCAAGGCTTGCTGCCTGCATTGGATGTTGGCGGGCGCATCATCGCCCAGTCGTCCGCCATCCTCGATTATCTCGAAGAGACTTACCCCGAGCCGAGCTTGTTGCCGTCCGAGCCAATCACGCGGGCGCAGGCCCGGGCGTTCGGAGCGCTTATCGCATCCGAGATGCACGCGATAACGGTTCAGCGCGTGAGGCGCTTCCTGCAAGACGAGCTTGCGGTCGACGAGACGGGCGTCACCCGGTGGGTGCGAAACTGGATGGCGCTCGGATTTGAAGCGCTCGAAGCGACGTTGGCCCAACGCACGAGCCAATGGCCGTTCTGTTTTGGCGATGAACCGGGATGGGCGGATTTGCATCTTGTCCCGCAAATGAGCACCGCGCGCCGCCTCGGTTGCGAGCTTGCCGCCTATCCCTTGCTGCTGGCCGTGGAGGATCGCTGCAATCGGCTCGATGCCTTCCGCTTGTCGCAGCCCGAGGCGCAACCGGACTTTCTCGTTCCGTGATATTGGTCCCGGCGTGACCCGTTTCCCGGTCTTGCCCGTTCAACTCGCCAGGGCAGGCCGGTCCAGCAGGTCGATGCCGAGCAGGGCGCGCACGTTGGGCCGCGCCTTGACCAGATCGGCGATCGAATAACGCTCGAGCACGCCGAAAAAGGCGTTGAGCGCTTCGCGCAGCGCCGAGTTCAGCGCGCAGCTGTCGACCAGCGGGCATTCGGTCGCGTCGTTCTCGAAGCACTCCGCCATGGCGAAGTTTTCCTCGGTGACACGCACGACATCGAACAGATTGATGTCCGCTGCGGGCTTGCCGAGCCTGACGCCGCCATTACGGCCGCGCACCGTCTCGACGAGGCCATGCTCGACCAGCGGCTGCAGGATCTTGAACAGGAAGAGTTCGGACACCGTGTAGGCGGCGGCGATTTCAGGGATGCGGCTCAGCCGTCCCTCATTCGCCGCGCAGTACATCAGAATCCGGATCGCATAGTTGGTTTGGCGGGTAAGCCGCATCGCTCGTCCTCGGAGTCGCAGGTTGAAAACGAATATGGACTACAGTTTAGAATTATTCCAGATCGGAAATGCATAAGTTGAAAGAAAAAGTCAACTTAATTGAGGCGCAGGAAGCGGCGCTATCGCTTCCCACGCCGTTTTTGGCGCGTCGGCGCGGATTTTCGCTTGATCGTCAGCCTGCCGCCCGGAACCGCACCTCGCCCTGGTTCAGGAAGCAGGTCTTGTTGAACAGCGTCAGGTCCAGCGGGTTCGGCAACCGGACATCCCTGATATCGGGACATGGTTTCGCCGACGGATCGTAGGACCGATCGATCTGCGAGATGAAGACCATGATCAGCCCGCGTTCACGCGCAAATGATTTCAGCATGCCGATCTGGATTGCCAGTTCCGGGTTCTCCCGCCGCTGGTCGAGCAATTGCAGATAGTCGACGACGACCAGCGTGCCGCGAGGCGCCGATGCCAGCGTCTTGGCGATATATTCCGCGCTGATGACGTCGGAATTGTCGAATTCGAACAGGTGGTCGAATTGCGCCAGATCCACGCAGAGATCGCGGAACCGGTCCCGAAGGTCCTTTTCGGTGTATTCCAGCGTAAAGAACACACTGCAATTGCTGGACTTCATCGCCTCCACGGCAAGTTCGAGGCTCATCAAGGTCTTGCCCTGGCCCGGCCTTGCCCCTACCAGCACGAGGTCGCCGGGAGACAGCCGCGCAAACAGCTTGGCGGCCGGCGCCGCGGCGGATGCCCTGGCCACGAGCGCGCTCCAACCGCTCACGCCCTCCTTGAAGGCAAGGCGGTCAAGCGCTTGATGCAACGGAATATTCTCCTGACGGGACAGGAGCCTGGCTTGGCGCTTCAGATGATAGATCGGCGCGGATAGCTTCATCGAAAAACCTCCTATTGCGAGCAGGTACCGCAGTCCCTCCTTGTGCGTGATGCTCGAACAGTTGGCTCGACGATCAAAACGGCCCTGTATGAAAGATACTTTCCCGGCGGAGGGGGGAGGCATGGGCTGCGCCAGAATCAGATCATACCCCAAACCTCGCCGATGGAAAATTGTCTGGGGCCGGCGCCATCCGACGAAATCTGCCGTCGCCATTTAGGTGGAATGCAGTCATCGCCAGCAGCCTTGCACGAGCGCTTCGCGCCTCGTCTGGATAATCATATGTCCGGAAGCGTCAGATTTTCGGTGCGCTTAATCAATGTCATTACTGCCAGGTGCTTCGTCTCTACCGTTCGTCCGCGTAGTATGCTTAGAATATTCGGCGAGGTGTGCCGTTTGGCGAATTGAAGGCTTTGCGGTTCTACTTGCAGTGGTTTGTCCTGACTCGGAGGCCAGTCCAGTGTCCGCACAGCAACAGCTCAGTGATCAAGACATCAGTGATTCCTATATCTACCTGCTCGGGCGCCTTCTGATCACCAGGCAGCAGCAGCTCGATTTCCAGGAAGGTTTCAAATGGAACGAACTGGTCCATCGCAAACCGGGCGAGGTCGATTGGCCTAACCCCAATCTCGACGTCGCCTACTCCGAGGCATGGGTCGCGGCCGACGAATCGAGTTGCACGATCGTCACCGTGCCCAAGGTCGAGGGCCGCTACTATACGGTCCATTTCCTCAACGGCTGGGGCGAGACCATCGCCAACATCAACGAGCGCCTGTTCCGAAGCGGCCGTTCGGCGACTTCGCAATATGCCTCAGGGGCACGAACGTCGCGGTCCCCACGGGAGCAACCCGCATCGATCTACCCGTGAAATATTCCCGTGTGCTTGCGCGCATCGAGCTCGGCTCCGATCCCGACGCGGCAATAGCCTTGCAACATCAGTTCAAGTTCCGCGCGACGGGCACGCCGAAGCTGCCGGAAATTCCCAAGACACCGATATTCGAACTGGAATCGCTGCCGGGCGTCGAAGCGTTCGACGCCGCCGGGATCGCGCTCGATAGCGAGGTGGATCTCAGCGTCGGGCTGGAGCCGCTGGGTGACAAAGCCCGCGCCATCGCGAATGCCATCAAGGATCCGGCGGAGCGGGGCGCGCGTCGATCAGGTGATCCGCAGCCACGCCTTCGCTGATATCGGTAAGGCCAGCGCGCGCATCGGCCACGGCACCGTGCAGAATGGCTGGGCGCGTCCCGGTGTGGTTGGAGAATATGGCCTCGATTATCTGGCGCGCATGATGGTCAACAACGGCGGCATCTGGGCCAACATCAAGCCGGAAGTCCTCTATTATCGGGGAAGTGTGGATCAGGCCGGCGCGGACCTCTCGAGTGACAACGTCTATACGCTGACGTTCCCCAAGGATGGGCTGCCCGCCCAGTACGCGACGTTCTTCTGGTCGGTGATCGCCGTGGACAGCCATCGCTTTCGCGTGCTGCCCAATCCGCTCAACAAATATCTGATCAACAACCAGTCCGGGGTGCAATACAATCCGGACGGCTCGCTTACGCTTTACTTCGCCGATCAGAAGCCGGCCGACGCGCCCGACGCCAACTGGCTGCCGACGCCGAAAGGGCAGAAGTATCGCCTCACGTTCCGGTTCTACCGGCCGACCGAAGGCGTCGCGAACGGCACCTATTATCCGCCCGCCTTGATCAAGACGAAGTAGGGGAAGCTCGATGGACAATCCGCAACCCCTGCCGCCTTCGCCGAACTGGGCCGCCGCGATGCCCTCCGGGCCGGATGCGCGCGTGAAGATCACCGAGGCTTACGCCGCCCACGTCGCGCGCGACGCCTTCTTCTGGGCTTGGCCGCTGGTAAACATGTACAACCGGCGTCTCGCGTTCTCGAAGATGAAGGAACACAGGTACGTCGGTCCTTTGCTCGAAGCGCCGCTCAACTCGCTCACCATGCTCACGGACTATGTCAATCCGGAGGAGCGCAACGTCGCCTGTCCCAACCAGGATGTCGTCTACGGCCTCGGTCTGCTCGCGCTGGATGTTTCCCCTGTCGTCATTCAGGTGCCGGATTTCGGCGATCGGTTCTGGGTCTACCAGATCGTCGATCTGCGCACCGACAGCTTCGCCCAGCTTGGCAAGATGCACGGCAGCACTCCCGGCTTCTACCTGCTGGCCGGTCCGGATTGGCAGGGCGAGGTGCCAAAGGGAATCACCAGGGTTTTTCGCGCATCGAGCAACACGGGTCTTGCCGCGCCACGCATCGCGCAGGACGACACGCCGGAAGACAAGCAGGCAATTCAGGATGTCCTGACCGGCATCGTGATGTATCCGCTCGCCGACTATGACGGTCAGATGAAACGCATCGACTGGAGCAAGCTGCCCAAGGTCCCCGGCGCTCCGCCCGGCGAAGAGGAAACGCGGTGGGTGTTTCCCGACAAGTTCTTCGACGAGTTGCCGGCGGTGTTGGCCGACGCACCGCCGCTGCCCGGCGAAGAAGCCCGCTACGCGCAGGTGCTCGCGGTGCTCGCCGCCGCCAAGGATAATCCGAAAATGAAGCAGGCGATGGTCGACGCGGCCAAAGATGCGGAAGAGAAGCTCGTGAATCCGCTGTTCCAGTTCCGCAACTATGGCCAGCAGTTGCCCCACCATTGGAGTACGATCTCCAACGAATCCGCGTTTGGGGTCGACTATTTCACGAGGACGGCTGTTGCGAAGTCGAACATCCTGGTCAATTCACCCGACGAGACGAAGTACTTCTACCAGGACCGCGATGCCTCGGGCGCACGGCTGAACAGCGCGAACCGCTACACGGTGACGTTCGCGAAGGATCAGACGCCGCCCGTGAACGGCTTCTGGTCGCTCTCGATCTACAACGAGCACCATTTCTTCATTGCCAACCCGATCAACCGCTTCTCCGTCGGCACGAAGAACAAGGATTTGAAGCTCGCCGATGATGGTTCGCTCACCATCACAGTGCAGGCCGTAGAGCCGACCGATCCGGTCCAGCGCGCCAACTGGCTGCCTGCGCCGAAAGGCGATTTTTCGCTCTACGTCCGTGCCTACTGGCCGAAACCGGCGGTCATGGACGGCTCATGGGTGCCGCCAGCCGTCGAGAGGGCGAACTAGCCTGCGAGCGGGCTCCAACCGCTCGCGCCTTCTTTGAAGGCAAGGCTGTCAAGCGCCCGATGCGGGGGCAGGGGCGTCGACAAGATGTGCGTTACTTCGCCACCGTGTTCTTGTAGATTTTGCCGTCCTTCATGATGATCTTGAAGTTGTTGGCAGGATCGGCGACCAGGTCGAGATTTTCCAGCGGATTGCCTTCGACGAGCAGGAGGTCGGCAAGCGCGCCTTCCTCGACGACGCCGAGCTTTCCCGGATAGGGGTTGCGCTTGCCGGAAAGCGCCAGCAACTCGGCATTGGTCCCGGTCGCCATGGCAAGTGCCTCGGCCGGCGTGTACCAGCGGCTGAGCGAGGCCAGGATCGCCCCTTGTTGGGTGGCCAGCGCACGCGAGAACAGGATATCGGTGCCCCAGGTCGTATTGATCTTGTACTTCTTCGCCAGCCTGTATGTCCTGTCGATACCGGGCCACACCTCGTCCGCCTTGGCCCGCTCGACCGAACCCTCCGGGAGGTTCGTCCTCATCGCTTCGTGAAGCGGCTGCAAGCCAAGCCAGATGCCTTTGTCCGCGATCAGCTTGGCGTCTTCCTCGCTCATCAGGAAGCCGTGCTCGATATTCTTCACACCGGCCTCAATGGCCATTTCGATCGCTTCCGGTGTGAAGGCATGCGCGGCGACGTAGGTGCCCCAGTTCTCGGCGATTTCGACCGCCGCCCGCAACTCGGGCAAGGTGAAGGTGGTGACATCGAGCGGGCTGTGGGGCGACGACACGCCGCCGCCAGCCGTCACCTTCAGCAGCACAGCCCCCTGCATGAACTGCTCGCGGGCGCGCAGACGCACCTCGTCGGGGCTGTCCACGACTATGCTGCCGCCGGTCCTTTCCATGGGGGTGAACAGGCCGCCGACCCTGCGCGGCAGGTCGCTGGGCTCGCGGAAATCCCCATGTCCGCTGGTCACGGTCATCATCGCGCCGGACGGATAGATGCGCGGCCCCTCGATGATGCCCCGGTCGATCGCGCGCTTGAGGCCGAACGCCGGCCCGCCCACGTCGCGAACGGTGGTGAAGCCGCGCATCAGCGTATCGGTCGCCTCGTCGCCTGCCGCGAGATTGGCGAAGCCGATGTCGCTCATCGCCTCTGCCGGGGTGGTAGCAATCAGCATCGCGTGCCAGTGCGCGTCGATCAGCCCCGGCATCAGCGTCCGCCCGTTGCCGGCGATGCGCTCTGCGCCCGCGGCGTCGATGGGGTCTGTCGAGATGCGCTCGATCACATTGCCCTTGACCAGCACGTTCGACGGCGCCGAGAGCGCATCTCCTTTTCCGTCGAAGACGCGGACGTTTTCGAAAAGGATGTCGTCGGCGCTGGCAGTCGCGCAAAATCCGAGCACGAGAGCCGCCGCAAGCAACTGCCTGCCCGAGAGCAGTGTTACGAAAGTTGTGCGGACAAGGGAGAAGGTGGCTGCGGCGTGGGATGCGGCATGCTTGCCCGTCTCCCTCTGTTCGAAACACTTGAGATACACGGGGATTCTCCAGCTTCAGGATTGAGCGGTCGGGAGCGCGGGGAAACTTTAGCGTCCGCGTCCTCCGGGGGTCAAGTCGCGCCCTTACCGCAAGTTTGAAACGCGTGGCTTGCACCCCGATGAAAGCTTTGCGCGGTCTTCAATGGTCCATCCCGCTTGACCCAAAGGTTCCCGCCGCTCTAAGCCGTCGTGGACGACAAGCGCCGGCGAAAGATGAGGCCCATATGAGAACCCCGCGCGTTCTTTCAGACGCCTTCATCCCCGAACTGCCGAACCACTACAAAGGGAAGGTCCGGGAAAATTACGATCTGCCGGACGGCCGCCGCATCATCATCGCCACCGATCGCCTGAGTGCCTTCGACGTCATCTTGACCGCAATCCCCTTCAAGGGAGAGCTTCTGACCCAGACGGCGCGCTACTGGTTCGAAGAGACCGGCGACATCTGCCCGAATCATGTGCTCGACTATCCCGACCCCAATGTCGTCGTCGGCACCCGGCTCGACATTCTGCCGGTCGAAATCGTCGTTCGCGGCTATCTCGCCGGCAGCACCAACACATCGGTCCTGTCGAAATACAGGGCCGGCGAACGCGATATGTACGGCATTCGCCTGCCGGACGGACTTCGCAACAACGAGAAGCTTCCCGAAGCGATCATCACGCCGACCAGCAAGGCTCTCGATGGTGGCCATGACGAGCCGTTGTCCCGAAACGAGATCCTCGCACAGGGGCTGCTGACGGAAGCACAATGGGACATCGTCTCCCGCCATGCGCTGTCGCTCTTCGCCCGCGGCCAGGCGCGCGCCGCCGAACGGGGATTGATCCTCGCCGACACAAAATACGAGTTCGGCACGGATAGAGACGGGACGATTGTCCTTGCCGATGAAATCCATACGCCCGACAGCAGCCGCTACTGGCTCGCGGAAAGCTACGAGGAGCGTTTCAGCAAAGGCGAGCCGCCGCACAGCTTCGACAAGGATTTCATCCGTTCCTGGGTAACGGCGCGCTGCGATCCGTACAAGGAACGGATTCCGGAAATCCCGGACGAGCTCATCGAACAGACGTCGCGGGTCTATACACAAGCCTACGAAACCATCACCGGGAAAACTTTCGTTGCCGATCTTTCCGGCGCTACCGTGCTGGACCGCATCAGGAAGAATCTGGAACCCTATTTCCGGTAACGCTTGTGCGGCTGGCCGGAACAACGCGTGGCGACCGCCATGCTCGGTCCGAGTTCTCCGCCGATCGATGACGCAGGCGCATATGAAGGGACGCTGTGAAAGCTGCCGACGATGGGGTATCTTGTAATGGTCCAACAACTCTGGAGTGCACCACGATGGTCCGACTCCTGTTCTTGCTGGCTGTCTCGGTCCATGCGGCAGGCGCGAATGCGCAGACGCCGGAAGAGGCCGTGGCGCTGGCTGCTTACGGGCTTGAGGACGGCCTCATAACCGGAAGCCTGTGCGGAGAGATTCACGCGCCTACGGTGACACCCGGCTCTCCGGCAAAATACAGATTCGACTGCGGCCACGGAGACTGGTTTGAAACTGCCATCCGCCAGATCGACGGCTGTAAGTTCGAGACATCCACCACCATGAACGGCAAAGAGCCGGACAGGCGCGACATGCTGGACTTTTCAAAGTTCCGCGGGCTGTTGCCGCCACGCGGGGATGCCACGAAGATGGGTCACTTCTTCGATGCCAGCCCTGATTTCTGTACGTCTTCCGACGGGAAGAGCTGCATGATCGAATTCATCTCCATGGGTTCCGGTGAATGCTGTGTCCTGTCAGGCCAGGTCCCCCGCGAGCGTATCGCATCCGCATTGTCACTCATCTCCAACAATTGCGGGCAATAGCCGGCCAGGTCTTGGAGTATTTCATATGGCGTCCCTAGGTCCGTTAGCTGTCGCGGGAATGCTTTTGGCCAGCGTGTCGTGCCCGACTTCGGCGTTCGCTCAAAGTGCTCGCGACGAATGCGCCCGGGAATCCGGCGACAAGGCTATAGCCGCTTGCGACAGTGCCATCGAGGCGAACCCGAACGATGCGGAAGCGTTTTATTATCGCGGCTTCGAGTGGGGAAGAACGGGCAACCCCGACAAAGCGATTGCGGATTTCGACGAAGCCATCAGATTGAACCCGAAAGACGCAAAAACTTACCTTGCCCGCGGTTTCACGCGGGCTGGAAAGGGCGATTACGACGCGGCCATTGCCGATTTCAACGAAGCCGTCAGATTGAACCCGAACGACGCGGAAGCTTACATTGTCCGTGGTTTCGCGTGGGTTGGAATGGGCGACCACGACAAAGCCATTGCAGATTACAGCGAAGCCATCCGGCTGGACGCAAAACACGCCGGCGCTTACCTCAATCGTGGGATCGCGTGGGGAAAAAAGGACGACCACGACCGAGCGATTGCGGATTACAGCGAATCCATCCGATTGGCGCCGGAAGACGCTACGGCCTACTATAATCGCGGGATGGCATCGGAGCAGAAGGGGGACTTTCAGCCGGCCCTGAAAGATTACCAACGCTTTGCCGAACTCAACCCCTCGGATCCCGACGCTCCTGTAGCGATCGCGCGCGTCAAGGCCGCGCTGGAAAAATCCGCACCAAAGTGAAGCTGAGCCCAACCATATCCAATGGCGCTGACTCCCTGAAACAGGAATGAATGCAGCAGGCCGAACTGAGCAAGGCCTACTTCGGCTCGTTGAATCGCCCGACATAGATCATCGGCCAGCGTTTGCCGGTGATGTAGAATTCTCCTGTCGCCGGATCGCGGGCGATGCCGTTCAGCACGTTTTCGTAACTGGCGGCGATGGCGTCCGCTTCGCCGGGCGTGATGATATCGCGCAATGGTGACATGTCGGCGGTAGCCTCGACGCAGCCGCTGTCGGGGTCGACGCGCACGATCCAGTCGGTCGTATAGATGTTGCCGTAAAGCTTGCCGTCGACATATTCGAGTTCGTTGAGGGCGGTCGGCGGCACGCCTCCCGCGCTGCGCAGCGGAACCTCGCGCGTGATCTCGAACGTCTTCGGGTCAGCATAACGCAGCAAACCCTCGCCGTCGGTGAACAGCAGGTTCTTGCCGTCGCTGGCCAGGCCCCAGCCGCCATGCGGGTTTTCCATGCGGCGCAACTCCCTGCCGTCGAGGTCGTAGACGAAAACCACATTTTCGAGCCAGGTCAGCTGGAAAACCTGGTTGTCGAGGACCGTCAGTCCTTCGCCGAACACCGAGGTGCCGAGGTCGGCGAGCACTGTCACCTGGCCGTCGAGGCCGATGGTGTTGAGCCGTGTCTCGCCCTCGGTGCGGCCGGTGCTCTCGTAGAGCTTGCCGTCACGGAACTCGAGGCCCTGCGTATAGCCGGTCGCGCTGCGGGTGATTTTTTTCTCGACGGTGAAGGTGAGCGCTTTCGGCGCCGGGCATTCGGCGGCCAGCGCGTTGGCGACCGGCAAAAGGGCCAGCCCGAACCCCAGGACGATCCGATGGGTGAAAAAAGCCATGCCGTCTCTTGGCACGGGAATGTGGCGCCTTCAACGGCGGGAAGTGCGGACATCCCTCAACTTCCGCAACGTCATTGGCGCGGTCCATCCGAACGACCGCGCTCTGCTTGCCTTTCCGGCAAATCTCGCGATTAATCGGGGAAATACCGGCTTTGACCGGAGAATATGGGGAGCATGCTCATGGCGCCGGCAAACGCGCTTCATCCCATTCCCAACCCGGCCGGCAAGCCGCTGATCGGTAACATGCTCACCGTCGACAGCGACGCGCCGCTGCAGAGCCTGATGCAGCTGACCCGCGAGCACGGGCCGATCTTCTGGCTGAACATGATGGGCACGCCGCTGGTGGTCGTCTCCGGCGCAGACCTCGTCGAGGAAATCTGCGACGAGAGCCGCTTCGACAAGGCGGTGCGCGGCTCGCTGAGGCGCATCCGGGCGCTCGCCGGCGACGGGCTGTTCACCGGCGACACGCAGGAGCCGAACTGGGGCAAGGCGCACAACATCCTTTTGCCGACATTCGCGCAGCGCGCCATGGCCGGCTACCTGCCGCTGATGTACGACATTGCCGAACAGCTCTGCACCAAGTGGGAGCGGCTCAACGCCGACGACGAGGTCGATGTCGTGCATGACATGACGGCACTGGCGCTCGACACGATCGGCATCTGCGGGTTCGACTACCGCTTCAACTCCTTCTACCGGCGCGACTATCATCCCTTCATCGACGCGCTGACCCGCACGCTGGAAACCTGCATGGTGCAGCGCGGGCTGCCGTTCGAGAAGGTGATCCTGACCAGGCGGCTCGCCCAGCTGAAAGAGGACGTCGCCTTCATGAACAAGCTGGTCGACGACATCATCCGCGAACGGCGGCGTGGCGGTGGCGGCCAGAGCCAGAAGGATCTTTTGAACTTCATGCTGGCCGGCGTCGACAAGGTGACCGGCGAAAGCCTGTCCGACGAGAACATCCGCTACCAGATCAACACCTTCCTGATCGCCGGCCACGAGACGACGTCGGGACTACTCTCCTTCACGCTCTACTTCCTGGTCAACAATCCGGACGTGCTGGCCAGGGCTTATGAGGAGGTCGACCGCGTGCTCGGCAATGATCTTGCCGTGCAGCCGACCATCCAGAAGGTCAACCAGCTCACCTATGTCCAACAGATCCTCAACGAGGCGCTCAGGCTCTACCCGACGGCGCCGGCGATCGGCCTCTACCCCTACAAGGACGAGGTGATCGGCGGGCAGTACAAGATCAGGAAGGGAACCTTCGTCACGCTTCTGACGCTGATGCTGCACCGCGACCCGTCGGTATGGGGGCCGGAGCCTGAAAAGTTCAACCCGGACAATTTTTCGCGCGAAGCCGAGGCTTTGCGCCCGCCCAACGCCTTCAAGCCATGGGGCAACGGCCAGCGCGCCTGCATCGGCCGGCAGTTCGCCATGCAGGAAGCGACCATGGTGCTCGGCATGATCCTGCAGCGCTTCCAGATGTTCGACCACAAGAAATACCAGCTCAGGATCAAGGAGACGCTGTCGATCAAGCCGGACGGCTTCACCATCAAGGTCAAGCCACGGCCGGGGCGTACGCGCAGCGCCGTGGTGCCGGGGGCAGGACTCGCCAGCCAGAACGACAACCGGGCCGAGACGGAAGTGACGCGGCGGCCGAGCCACGGCACCAGGGCGACGATCCTCTACGGCTCCAATCTCGGCACCACCGAGGAACTGGCGCGGACCATCGCCAACTCGGCCGAGCTCAACGGTTTCGACACGAAACTGGCCGACCTCGATTCCCATGCCGGCAATCTGCCGACCGAGGGCGCCGTCATCATCGCCAGTGCTTCCTACAACGGCGCGCCGCCTGACAACGCGGCGAAGTTCGTCAAATGGCTGGATGAGGCCAAGCCGGGCGATGCGGCGAACGTCAACTATCTCGTCTTCGGCTGCGGCAACCGCGACTGGGCATCGACCTTCCAGGCGACGCCGCGCTATCTCGACGAGCGCATGGAAGCGCTGGGCGGCCGCCGCATCATGCCGCGCGGCGAGGCCGATGCGCGCGAGGATCTCGACGGCCATTTCCAGGACTGGTTCGACAGACTGTGGCCGCAGGTCGGCGAAGCGCTGAAGCTCGACATCGACTTTTCCGACCAGGCTAAGGCCGAGCCGCTTTATGACGTCGAGATCGTCTCCGGCGCGCCGGTGAACCCCGCCATCGGCCTGTCCGGCGCCAGGCCGATGCAGATCGTCGCCAATCGCGAATTGCAGGATATCGCCGCCTCCGGCCGCTCGACCCGCCATATCGAGGTGGCGCTGCCGGAAGGCCAGACCTACCGGCCGGGCGATCATCTCTGCGTCGTGCCGGTCAACAGCAAGGCGCTGGTCGAGCGCGTCGAAAAACGCTTCGGTTTCGCGCCCGACGCGCAGATCAGGCTGCGCACGACGGGAGGCCGCCATGCGCCGTTCCCGGTCGACGGGCCGCTGTCGGTGCGCCACATCCTGTCCGACTATGTCGAGCTGCAGCATGTGGCGACGCGCAAGCAGATCCAGACGATGGCCGAGCACACCCGCTGCCCGGTAACAAAACCAAAACTGGAAAGGCTGGCCGGCGAGGCGTCGAACGGTGTCGACGCCTACAAGTCGGAGGTTTTCGCCAGGCGCAAATCCGTGCTCGATCTGCTTGAAGAATTCCCGGCCTGCGAACTGCCGTTCGGGCTCTATCTCGAAATGCTGCCGCTGCTCAGCCCCCGCTATTATTCGATCTCGTCGTCGCCGAACGCCGAACCCGGCCGCTGCGCCGTCACCGTCGGCGTCGTCGAGGGCGCGGCGCGCTCCGGAAACGGCGTCTACAAGGGCGTCTGCTCCACCCATCTGGTCGACTGCGGCGAGGGCAGCATCGTGCACGCCTCGATCAAGGAGACCAAGGCCGGTTTCCGGCTGCCGGACGATCCGCAAAAACCGATCGTTATGATCGGCCCCGGCACCGGGCTGGCGCCGTTCCGCGCCTTCCTGCAGGAACGCGCCTTGCTCGCGGCTGCCGGCAAAAAACTCGGGGCCGCGATGCTGTTCTTCGGCTGCCGCCACCCCGACCAGGACTTTTTGTACCGCAAGGAACTGGAAGAGATGGCGGCCAAGGGGCTTGTCGAACTGCATGTCGCCTTTTCGCGCCATGATGGCGAAAAGACCTATGTGCAGGACCTTCTGCGCAGGAACCGTAGCCGCGTGTGGGAACTCATCGAGGCCGGCGCGCATGTCTATGTCTGCGGCGACGGCTCGCGCATGGAGCCCGACGTCAAACGCGCGCTGGCGACGCTCTATGCCGAGGAAAAGGATACCGATCCGGCGTTGGCGGACGCCTGGATCGAGCAGATGAGCCGCGACAATCGTTATGTGCTGGATGTGTGGGCGGGGAATTGAACCCGTCTTATCGCGTCCGCAAGCTTACCTTACGTTGACGTAAAGGTCTTGCAATTGATGTTGCGGCGCACAATATTAGCGCTGTCGAGAGTCGAGCGACTCGGGGAGGAACCCACGAGGAGTGCGACATGCAAAAGATTGCATCCCATGCCATCGCGCCCGCGGGCACGATAAGGCAACTCAGGCCTTCCGATCTGCCGCTGTTTCGCGACCACCTTCTGAGGCTGGACGCGGAAAGCCGTCGTGATCGCTTCAACGGCATCACCGACGACGCGTTCGTCGCCAGCTACGCCAATCGCTGCTTTTCCGACGGCACCACCGTGATCGGTTATGTCGAGGAGGGCAGGGTGCTGGGCGCCGCCGAACTGCATGAGCGGCCCGAAGACCCCATTGCGACCGGCGAGATCGCTTTCAGCGTCGAACGCGGATTGCAGCATCGCGGCATCGGCAGCCGGCTGTTCGAGCGACTTATCGTCAACGCGCTCGGGCTCGGCTACACGCGGCTCCTGGTCACCACTCACCATGAGAACCAGGCGATGAAGGCGCTGGCGCGCAAGTTTGGCGCCGAACTGGTCTTCGAGGCTGGCGAGACGATGGGCGTCATCGATCTGGCGCCGGTCGTCGTATCGCTGTCGCTCGGCCTCGGCCACGCCAGCATTTCCGGCATCGGCGCCGCGTAAGGCGGGCTTCCGATTTCAGTTGATTGCAGAAACGAAAAAGGCCCGCTTGCGCGGGCCTTTGCGTCGTACCGGTTCCAAAGAAAACTCAGGCGGCCTTCTGGCCATAGAGCTTGGAAAACTCAGCCTGGGCGTTCTTCGCGCCTTCGGTTACGACGGACTTGGCAGTGTCGGCCGCGTCGCGGACGCGGTCGAAATTGGCACGGGCGTTCTCGCGAACGAAATCGGCCTGGATCTGGACGGCTTCATTGATCGACTGCGCGCCGGCAACCTTCTCGACGGTCGAGAGGGCGTGCTGGACATTGGCGAGCGTCGCATCGAGCAGGCCGCGGGTGAAGTTGGCGTAGCCGCCGACAAACGAGGTGGCGAACTTCTCGACGGTGCTGGTGGCGTTGGCCGCACCGGTATGAACGGTCTCGGCGCGGTCCTTGGCGCTGGAGGCGGTGCGCTTCACGAAATCGCGAGCGGCGGCCGGAACTTCGAGCTTGCCCTGGACATTTTCAATGGCCTTCTGGACCGAGGCGAAATAGGTCGATTCAGCGGCGGGGGTCTTTGCGGTCTTGGTCATTTTTCCATCCTCATCGGAGCTATGGTTGGCCCCGTTCGTCATCGACCCGGGGAATGGCCGTCATATAGTCAGGTCTATTGTGCAGTGCAATATAGAATTTTGGTGCGACGCAATATTTTTGACAAAGCCTTGAAATTATTGCGTGAAAACTTTCATCCGGCGTAGAAAATCGGACTAGAAAGCACCATTTCCGCGGAGCAGGCCTGTCATCGGCGCTTTCCAAGCGCCGCGCAAAGCCGCTATTTGAGAAGTGCCATCCGCCTCGAACAGGACGTATCCCGTCTATGTCATCAAGCGATCTTCACACATCGTCCGGTCTTGCAGCGGGCCATGCCGCCGACGAGGCCGAAAAACTCGCCGCACTGCGCCGGACCAAGGCCGTTGCAACCTTCATGCTGGTCCTCTGTGTCGCGATCTTCGCGGCGGCCAAGTCGCTGGAACACCGCTGGCCGCTGCTCGGCTTCGTTGCCGCCTTTGCCGAGGCCGCGACCATCGGCGGCATCGCCGACTGGTACGCGGTGGTGGCGCTGTTCAAGCGGCCGCTCGGCCTGCCGATCCCGCATACAGCTATCATCCCGGAAAACCAGAACCGCATCGCCGACAATCTCGGCCGCTTCATCGAAGTCAATTTCCTCGCCGAGCAGCCGATCCGCAAGAAACTCAACGAGGTCGATTTCGCCGCGCTGGTCGCCGACTGGCTCTCCGATCCCGAGCGCGCCGCCGGCTTGTCGCGTTTCGTCGCCCGGCTGGTGCCGCAGACGCTGTCGGCGATCGAAAACTCCGGCCTGCGCGGTTTCATCACCAGCCGCATGCTGGAGCAGGTCGAGAAGATGCCGGTGGCGCCGCTCGCCGCCGAACTTCTCTCCGCCTTTACCGACGACCGCCGTCATCAGAAGCTGTTCGACGAATTCACCAAGGTGGTGGGAAAATTCCTGAGCGACGACGATGCGCTGGCGGCGATGCGCGACAAGATCAGGGATGAACTGCCGTCGCTGTTCAAGCTGTTCCGCGCCGACGCCTATCTGTTGAAGAAGATCGTCGCTTCGGCCGGCTCGCTGCTGGAAGAGGTGCGCAAGGACCCGGAGCACCCGATGCGGGCCGAGTTCGACCGCTTCGTCATGAAATTCATCGACCGGCTGAAGAATTCGCGCGACTACGCCCGCCGTGCCGAGAAGATGAAGCGCGACCTCATCCAGCGCCCGGAAGTGCGCGAACTGGCGCAGGACATGTGGGAAAGCATGCGCAGCTTCCTCGAGCAGGACGCCAAATCGGAAAAGTCGATGATCCGCGAGCATCTTGCCGGCATGTTCGTCGAGGTCGGCCGGCATCTTTCGACCGATCCGCAGATCCGCGCCGACATGAACCAGGGTTTTGTCGTCGCACTGGCCTCCTTCGTCGAAAGCCAGAAGAGCGGCGTGTCGAAGTTCATCGCCGACCAGGTCAAGGGCTGGGACCTCGGCCAGCTGACGCGGCTGATCGAGATCAATGTCGGGCGCGACCTGCAATATATCCGCTTCAACGGCATGATCATCGGTGGGCTGGCAGGTCTCGTGCTTTACACCGCCGAACTGCTTCTGATGACGAATTGAAGGCCGGTTGCATTTCTCTTAAGCTCATCATCCACCCGCGCGCCGGGGTGCAACAACAGGGAGAAGGTCATGGCCAAGAAACCGGAATCCGAGTCTTTCATGGACGTCTTCACCAGGTTCGGCCAGGACCTGAAGATGCCGAACGTCGACATCGAAAAGATCATGGCGCACCACCGCAAGAACCTCGAGGCGCTGGAGAAATCGGCGCGCGCCTCGGCTGCCGGCGCCACGTCGCTGATGGCCAAGCAGCGCGAGATCCTGCAGGACACGCTGCACGAGATCACCGAGATGGCGCAGAATTTCCGCACCCCCGGCGGTCCGCAGGACATGGTGGCGAAGCAGGCGGATTTTGCCCGCAAGAGCTTTGAGGCGGCGGTCAAGAACGCCGGCGAGGTGGCCGAGATCGTCAAGAAATCGGGCACGGAATCGATCGATATCCTGCGCGAGCGCATCCGCGAGACGATGGACGAGATCCGCGAAGGCTACGAGAACCGCAAATAGGCGTGGTCAAGCCCGCTTCGGGTCGGGGTAAAACAGCGCCTTGAAACCACTGCGGTCGAATTTTTTCCACTGGCCTTCCGGCTGCGCCAGGCGGTCGGCGACGGCGTAGACCACGGCGGGGTGATGGCCAAGCCCGCAATGGCTCGCCTCCACCTCGATGCTCTCGGTGTGGGGCAGGTCGTTCTCCACGCAGTTCTGCCAGGCACAGATGCCGTCGCTGCGGCTGAAGATCGCCGTGGTCGGCACCGGCGGCGAATCCGAGATGGCGCCGCCCATATGGCGCTCGCGGTCGTCGACCTTGTGGCCGGAAGTGAATTCGTAGAGCTTCCAGGCATTGGTGGCGCGCGGGTCGCCGTTGAACGGGCTGCCCAGCGTGATCACGCCGCGCACCTCGTCCGGCAGCATCTTCGCCAACTGCCGCGCATAGATGCCGCCGAGGCTCCAGCCGACGAGGCTCACCTTGCGGCCGTGCTTGTCGGCGAGTTTTTTCACCCGGTCGAGCATCTTCTGCTCGAAGCCCGGCAGCGGGCCGTAGTTGCGGCCGAGCGCCCAGCCATAGGTGGCGTAGCCGCGGCCCTTGAGGAAGCTGCGCAGCGGCACCGTCGAGCGGTCGCTGGTCACCAGCCCGGGCAGCACCAGCACCGGGTGGCCGTCGCCGCGCGGGGCAAGGGCGGTCAGCAGCGGCAGCGAGGCGACGAAGCCGCCGAGTTCCGGGAAAGCCCTGAGTTCCAGCGCGAAAAGCAGCCGGGAAGGGGGCTTCATGGCATGGGCGTTCATTGCGCCTCCTGACGGTGACCGATCAATCGAGTCCCTGATGACAATATAGGGGCACGGCTAACGAAATATGCAAGTGCCGCTGGGGAAGCACTTCTCTTTTGGAAGAAGGTGAACCCGCGTCACCCCGCCGGCGCCGGTTTCGCCAGCGCCTGCTTCAAATCCTCCAGTGCCGGTTCGAACAGGTCGGCGAGCGCTTGCGGGTCGGGTACGGCGCGGCGGTCGGCGGTGATGGCGAAGTTTAGCTTGTCCTGGTAGCTCTGCACGGTGATGTTGAGCGCGATGCCGTGCACCGGGATCGACACCGGATACATCGCAAGAATCTTCGCGCCGGCGCAGTAGAGCGGGAAGGGCGGTCCCGGCACGTTGGAGATGGTCAGGTTGGTGGTCGACGGCATCAGGTCGGCAAGCCCCGTGCGGCCATAGAACTGCGCCAGTCCCGGCAAAAGAATCGGCGCGCCGAGCAGCGAAAAATCCTTCGGCGACACGTCCTTCACCGTTCCGGCCAGCGATTTCGAATCGTTGGCCGTCTTCTGGATCGACTTCAGCCGCTCCAGCGGGTCCTCGATCTGCGTGGCGATCGGGCAGAGCATACCGAACACCTGGTTGGAAGCATCTGCATTGCCCGGCTCGCGCAGCGAGATCGGCACGAAGGCGATCAGCGGGTTCTTCGGCAGCGCCTTGCGCTCCTGCAGGTAGGGCCGCAGCGCGCCGGCGCAGATCGCCATCA
Organism: Mesorhizobium sp. ZC-5; assembly: GCF_025753855.1. Taxonomy (GTDB): domain Bacteria; phylum Pseudomonadota; class Alphaproteobacteria; order Rhizobiales; family Rhizobiaceae; genus Neomesorhizobium. The sequence continues at coordinate 149,275 of NZ_JAOWPT010000004.1, read as the reverse complement.
CCACGTCGTTGATCTTCGTGCCGGTCGCCTTGCTCACCAGCTTGGCATCGGTCAGCGACAGAGCGCGCGCCGCGTAGGAACGCTGGCTGGTGATGGTGACGTTGAACGGGGTTTTCGGCGCCAGCACATCGGGAATTCCGGGGATGTCCGGGCCGCCTTTCGGCGGCGCCAGCATGTCGGTCAGCGTGCCCAGCACCTGCGGTATCGCCTGCATGACGTTGAGTTGCTGGCGGATGACGTTCTGCACCGCGTCGTTGATGCCGAGGATGGCGCGCTCCTCGATCGACGGTTTGCGTGCCTTCTTCTTCGGCTCCGGCGGCTTCACTGTCCGCGGAACCGGCGACATGTCGTAGAGCGCCGCCGCGATCGCCATGCCGGCGCCACCGTCGACAGCTGCGTGATGCACCTTCGAATAGATCGCGACATTGCCGTCGTCGAGCCCGTCGATGACGGTGAACTGCCACAGCGGCCGGGTGCGGTCGAGCGGCACCGAATGCAGGTCGCCGACCAGGTCCTCGAGCTGCCGCCATGTGCCCCGACCGGGCAGCGTGGCGCGGCGCAGGTGATAGTCGAAGTCGAGTTCGCCGGCGTCGACCCACAGCGGGTGATCGAGTTCCAGCACGGTCCGCGCCAGCTTCTTTTCGAAGATCGGCGCCAGGTGCATGCGGGTGAGGAAGAATTCCTTGAAGTGCTCGAAGAAGGAACCGGAAAAATCCGCCGGCGGCTCGTAGAGCGTCAACCCGGCGACATGCATCGGCGTTTCCGGCGTCTCCATGTAGAGGAACGTCGCGTCGATGCCGCCGAGCTGTTTCATGGCGTTCCTCCCTGACCGCACCGGTCGCGGGCTTGGCTGGGGCCGCCCGTCTTTTCCGCGATCATTCGCCGAATTGTCGGCAAAGGCAAGGCGGTCGAACGGGATCGGGCGTCAGCTTTCGACCTTGAGCGGAGAATGACATTGAGGTTAGCTGCGCCAGGCAATCGCCGGGGCGGAATGCTTGAGGGGTGGCGAAAAGCGGCTGGCGACCTAGTTCGGAAAGGTGCGGGCCGGGCTAACACCGAAATCTGGCTTCAAGCGAAAAGGAAGACGCGATGGCGAAGAATATTGCAAAGAACACGATTTGCCTCTGGTACGACAAGGACGCCGAGGCTGCCGCCCGCTTCTACGCCGAGACATTTCCCGACAGCGCGGTCAGCGCCGTCCACCATGCGCCCAGTGACAACCCTTCCGGCAAGAAGGGCGACGTCTTGACGGTCGACTTCACGGTTGTGGGCATTCCTTGTCTCGGCCTCAACGGCGGGCCTGTGTTCAAGCACAACGAAGCCTTCTCGTTCCAGATTGCCACCGACGATCAGGAGGAGACCGACCGCTACTGGAACGCCATCGTCGGCAACGGCGGCAAGGAGAGCGACTGCGGCTGGTGCAAGGACAGATGGGGCGTCTCCTGGCAGATCACGCCGCGCGCACTGACTGACGCAATGGCGGCCGGCGGCGCCGAAGCCAAGCGCGCCTTCGATGCCATGATGAAAATGCAGAAGATCGACGTTGCCGCGATCGAGGCGGCGCGGCGCGGCTGACGCGGCCAAATAGCCGCTGAGCGTCCATTCGCCATTCCCTGGCGGTCATCCTGGCCGCCAGGCCGAAGCTTGCTCTCCCGAACCGCTGGGAGACAGGCCGTCAGTCGATAGCCACCATCACGTCCGAAGCCTTGATGATGGCATAGGCTGGCTGGCCCTTGGCGAGGTTGAGATCGGCGACCGCTTCATTGGTGATGGACGCCGTCACGACGGTACCGCCAATATCGATCTTCACATGCGACGTGGTGGCGCCCTTCACCACCTCGACGACGGTGCCCTTGAGCTGGTTGCGTGCACTGATTTTCATGTCATTTCCCGCTTGATTGCCGACCGGCTTGCTCCGGCCTAGCGTAGTTCGATCTTCGTGATGTCGTGGATCGCGCGTGCGCCGCGCTTGTCGCCAGGCACGACTATGCGCCAACCGCCCTCCAGCGGTTTTCCGTCGACCTCGGTCGCCAGGATCAGAGGCGTGTTACCGAACTCGGGATGGATCTCTCCGATGGAAAAGGCGATCTGATACCCGTCCTTTGCGCTGACGAGAAAGGTTTTCTCGAGCTCGCCATTGTGCTCGAGGCCGTCAAACGCCTTGTTCGCCTGCAGGACATCCCAGAACAGAACGCCCTTGTAGTGGCCACTGGATGGCCCTTTCGACGTCTGGAAGGTGACGTCGCGTTCCGCCACCGGCAGCCCGGACAGGGATTGCGGCGAGAGATGGATCGCCTGTGTGCCAATTCCAACGATTTCGATCGTTGTCTCTTCTGCGCGGGCAATCGTGGCTGTTGCCAGCATGACAACGACGATCAGCAGGTAGCGTAGCAACATAGACGGCCTCCGTTATATTTCATCTGATATTACGGAGTGCCGCTCACAAATCAACGGTCATACGACGTCCAATGCGAACATCGGGTGTTCGGCGCCGGTGCTTCCGATCGTTCGGCCTAACCACTCGTCTCGCTGACGCGTGCGTCCGGTGCATGATCCAGGACCAGATTGGGCTCGATGCCGTGTTCAAGGTAGAATTTCATGGCTGCCAGGAGGTTTGTGAAGCCCTCCGTGGAGTTTATCGCTTCGTCGACCCCACCGGAAAAGCCCCAGTTTCTGACCGTGACGAAGGTTTGGCCGTCGCCTTTGGTCTCAAACGTCCACTCGACGAGACTTGGGTTTTCAGGTCCGTTCCACTCGATCAGGATTCGCTTGTTCTGTTCGATGTTCTTTACGACGGCGATTGTGTGTACGCCGTACATCTCCCAGTCCCATCGAATCTTTTTGCCTGCCTCCAGTGGCGCGGCACCCTTGGAGAACCAGAAATGGGAGGTGATCGCAGGATCGATCAGCGATTGGAAGACTTCCGTGACGGGCTTGCGGATCATCATTTGTGCCTTGGCGACTGGCATCCGAATTCCTTTCCTTCACGATTTGCGGCCTGCGTGTTGAATACATATCGATGAGGAATGTTCCGTTGCGCTGCGGGACTGCATCTGCCGGACCTGGCCGAGTCACCGTCCAGCTGGGGCGGACGTTCCTGCTCCCATCTTCGGCGCATCTGCCAAGCGCAATCGAATTCTCCTGCTTCCGCAGCGTCACCGCGTCCGCCGCTCATTAAGCCCCTTCGCCGGCTTCTCTCCGCTTCCCAAGCCTTCGGCGCGCGTCTAGATTGAAAAGAAACGTCGTGGCCAATGGGAGAGAGACGCTATGCAGCGTTCATGGCTTGCGCAGTATCCGGCCGGTGTTCCGGCGGAGGTCAACGTCGACCAGTATCCATCCGTGGTCGCGCTGATCGAGGAAAGTTTCCAGAAATACAGAAACAACAAGGCTTATGTCCTGATGGACAAGGCCCTGACCTATGGCGACATCGACCGGCTGTCGCGCGATCTTGCCGCCTACCTGCAAGGGCTCGGCCTGAAGAAAGGCGACCGGGTCGCCATCATGATGCCGAACGTGCTGCAGTATCCGGTGGCTGTCGCCGCGGTGATGCGGGCCGGCTTCATCGTCGTCAACGTCAATCCGCTCTACACGCCGCGCGAACTCGAGCACCAGCTCAAGGATTCCGGCACGCAGGCGATCATCATCCTGGAGAATTTCGCCACCACGCTGGAACAGGTGATCAAGGAAACGCCGGTCAAGCATGTCATCGTCGCCAGTGTCGGCGACCTGCTCGGTTTTCCGAAGGGCGCCATCGTCAATATGGTCATCCGAAAGGTCAAGAAGGCGGTGCCGGCCTACCAGCTGCCCGGTGCGGTGAAGTTCAACGCGGCGGTTGCCGCCGGCCGCGGCAAGCCGCTCGACAAGCCGGAAATCACGCCCGACGACGTGGCGGTGCTGCAATACACCGGAGGCACCACCGGCGTCTCCAAGGGCGCGACGCTGCTCCACCGCACCATCATCGCCAATCTGCTCGCCTCCGAGGCGTGGACGCTGCCGGGACTGAAGCGCAAAGCCATTTCCGGCCAGCTCACCTTCATCTGCGCGCTGCCGCTCTATCACGTCTATGCCTTCATCAGCTGCGGGCTGCTCGCCATGCGCACCGGCGGCGTCAACATCCTGATACCCAATCCGCGCGACATTCCCGGCACCGTCAAGGAAATCGCCAAGTACAAGTTCCACGTCATGCCGGGCGTCAACACGCTGTTCAACGCGCTCGCCAACAATCCCGAATTCGCCAAGCTCGACTTCTCGCAACTGCGCATCGCCAATGGCGGCGGCATGGCGGTGCAGGAGGCGGTGGCGAAGAAGTGGCTCGCCGTCACCGGCTGCCCGATCGTCGAGGGCTACGGCCTGTCGGAAACCTCCTCCGGCATCACCTGCAACCCGACCGACAACGACGCCTACACCGGCACGATCGGCCTGCCGCTTCCCAATGTCGATATCCGTCTGCTGGATGACGACGGCAACGACGTGCCGCTCGGCGAACGCGGCGAGATCGCCATCAAGGGACCGCAGGTCATGTCCGGCTACTGGCAGCGCCCCGACGAGACCGAAAAGGCGATGACGCCCGACGGCTATTTCAAGTCCGGCGACATTGGAGTTATGGACGAGCGCGGCTACATCAGGATCGTCGACCGCAAGAAGGACATGATCCTGGTCTCGGGCTTCAATGTCTATCCCAACGAGATCGAAGGCGTCGCCGCCATGCATCCCGGTGTCATGGAATGCGCCGTCGTCGGCGTGCCCGACAAGAATTCCGGCGAGGCGGTGATGATGTTCATCGTCAGGAAAGACCCGACGCTGACCAGGGACGAGCTTTCCGAATTCTGCATGGAAAACCTGACCGGCTACAAGAAGCCGAAATACATCGAGTTCCGCGACGATCTTCCGCGCACCAATGTCGGAAAGATCCTGCGCCGCGAGTTGCGCGACGAGGCGGTGAGGAACATGACGAAACCCGCCGCCTGACGGCCGCCCGCAAACCGACAAGGAACCCTGAATGAGCGAAACACTGACTTACGAAGCGCTGGCCGGCATGGCGGGCAAGGAACTCGGCGTTTCGTCCTGGGTGACCGTCGACCAGCCGATGATCGACCAGTTCGCCGAATGCACCCGCGACAGGCAGTGGATCCATATCGACGTCGAGCGGGCCAAGCGCGAGAGCCCGTTCCGCGCACCGGTGGCGCATGGCTACCTGACGCTCTCGCTGATCGCCGCGATGAGCTATGAGGTTGGCGCGCTGCCGCAGGGCACCGCCGCCGCCTTTAACTACGGTCTCGAGAAGGTGCGCTTCATCGCGCCGGTGCGCGTCGGTTCGAAGGTCAGGCTGCGCTCGACGCTGGTGTCGTTCGACGACAAGGGCGGCGGCCAATACCTGATGAAGTCCAGCAATGTCGTCGAGATCGACGGCGAGGAAAAGCCGGCGCTGATCGCCGAGACGCTGGCGATGCTGGTCAAGGCCAGGTAGGCGGAAGCGAGGACCGGATGGCAAAGAAGCCCGGAGCGGAAAAGACGCTGGCCGACGAGATCGCCGAGGATGCCAGCCAGAACACGCTGGCGCTCAATCCGCTGGTCGGCCTGCGCACCGAAGACCTGATGAAGGCCGCCGGCACGGTGATGAAGGCGATGGCCAGCCAGCCGCAGGCGCTCGCCCAGCAGTGGATGGGGTTTGCCACCGAGTTCGGCAAGATCGTCACTGGCCAGTCGGAGATCGAGGCGGATCCCAAGGACCGCCGCTTCGCCGACCCGGCCTGGAAGACCAGCGGCCTGCACAAGGGCCTCATGCAATCCTACGTCGCCTGGGGCAAGGCGGTGACCGAACTCGTCGCCCGGACCGATCTGCCGGAGCCGGATGCTGCGCGGGCAAGGCTCGTCACCTCGATCTTCGTCGACGCGATGGCGCCGTCCAACAATCCGCTGCTCAACCCGACCGCGCTGAAGACGATGGTCGACAGCGGCGGCAAGAGTTCGGTGGCGGGACTGAAGAATTTCTTCGACGACATGACGAAGAACGGCGGCCTGCCGTCATCGGTCGACGTGTCGAAATTCAAGGTCGGCGAAAACCTCGCCAACACGCCGGGCACGGTGGTTTTCCGCAACGAGGTGCTGGAACTGATCCACTACACCGCCAGCACCGACAAGGTTTTCCAGCGGCCGCTGCTCATCGTGCCGCCGCAGATCAACAAGTACTATTCGGTCGACTTGGCGCCCGAGAAGAGCATGATCCGCTTCCTGCTCGCCAACGGCATCCAGCCTTACTGCGTCTCGTGGCGCAACCCGACGCCGGAGCAGCGCGACTGGGGCCTCGACACCTACATTGCGGCCCTCGACGAAGCCTGCGACGCGGCGCGCGACATCACCGGCGCCGACACCGTCAACATCATGGGCTCGTGCTCGGGCGGCATCACGCTGTCGACCTACGTCGCCTGGCTTGCCGGCCAGAACCTGAAGAAGATCAACGCCGTCATCCTCGCCGTCTGCGTCCTCGACACGATGGCTGCGACCGACAACGATTTCGCCGCCCTGGTGACGCCGGAATCGATCATGGCGGCCAAGCAGATGTCCAAGGCGCGCGGCATCCTCGACGGCCACGAGATGGCGAAGATGTTCGCCTGGATGCGGCCCAACGATTTGATCTGGAACTACTGGGTCAACAACTACCTGCTCGGCAACAAGCCGCCGGCCTTCGACGTGCTCTACTGGAACGCCGACACCACGCGGCTGCCGGCGCGGCTGCACGGCGATTTCCTCGACCTGATCTTCACCAATCCGTTCATGAATGCGGGCAAGATGTCGATCCACGGCGTGCCGATCGACATGAAGAAGGTGAAACACGAAACCTATGTGATCGCCGGCACCACCGACCACATCACGCCCTGGAAGGCGGTCTACCAGACGGCTCGCATCTATGGCGACAAGACCACCTTCATCCTCTCGAATTCCGGTCATCTGCAGAGCCTCTTGAACCCGCCCGGCAATCCCAAGGCCTGGTACGTGAAGGGCACGACCAAGGTAAAGGACGCCGACGCGTGGACGCAGACCGCCGAGAAGAAGGAAGGCAGCTGGTGGCTCGACTGGGCCGACTTCCTGAAAAAGCATTCGGGCGACGAGATCGACGCGCCGAAGGCGCCGGGCAACAAGAAATACAAGGCGCTGGGTGCGGCGCCGGGTACCTATATATTCGAGGCGTGAGTCGATCAGGATCAGCAGGCGGGGTGGGATAGTGGCGACAGCAGCGAAGAAGAAGCCTGCCGGCGGCTCCATGGAGATCAAGGTCTTCGACGTCGACGGGCAGCTGTTGCGCGTCGGCATCAAGCATGGGTCGCCCAAAAATCCGCCGCTGATGATGTTCAACGGCATCGGGGCCAATCTGGAGCTCGCCGAGCCGTTCATGGCCGAGCTGAAAGAAACCGGCGGCATCATCTTCGACGTGCCGGGCGTCGGCGGCTCTCCAGCTCCTGCCTTCCCCTATCGTCCGTCGACGCTGGCGCGGCTGGCCAAGCGGCTCGCCGAAATTCTCGGCCACGACACCGTCGACATCTCAGGCGTTTCCTGGGGCGGCGGGCTGGCGCAGCAATTCGCGTTTCAGTACCCGGCGGTGTGCCGCAAGCTGATCCTCGCCGCGACGTCGCCCGGCGCCATCATGGTGCCTGGAGCCCCGAATGTGCTGGCCAAGATGGCGAGCCCGCGCCGCTACACCGATCCCGGCTACATGCGCTCGATCGCCGCCGAGATTTACGGCGGCGAATTCCGCAAGGACCCGACGCTGATCGGCCGGCATGCCGCGGCGATGAAGGGGGCGACGCAATTCGGCTACATGCTGCAGCTGTTCGCGATGACCGGCTGGACGAGCCTGCCGTGGCTCTGGCTCTTACGCCAGCCGACGCTCATCATGGCCGGCACCGACGACCCGCTGGTGCCGCTTGCCAACGCGAAGATGCTGAAGGCGTTGATCCCCAACTCCCGCCTCGAACTGATCGACGACGGCCACATGTTTTTGGTCACCAAGCCGAAACTTTGCGCCGAGATGATCGAAGGGTTTTTGCGGGAAGGAGAGTAGCACCGACCCTCGACACATCGGTCCTCCTGTGCCAGTTGGCTATGGAAACAGCACGTGGGGGACTCATGCTCTTTCCAAGCAGCGCGGCGAAGGCTGCCGCCATCACCCTTCTGGCAATCCTGACCGCATCGCCGGCCTTCGCCGCCGAGGCGCACGACCTGCCGGGCGCTGCCATGTCGTTGTGGTGGGCGCTGCCGTTCGCCGGCCTTTTGCTGTCGATCGCCACGGGGCCGCTGCTCTACGCTCATTTCTGGGAACATCACTACGGCAAGATTGCCGCCGTGTGGGCGGCACTGGTCGTCGTGCCGATGGCGCTTTCCTTCGGGTTCGGCACGGCGCTGACGTCGGTGCTGCACACGGTGCTGCTCGAATACCTCTCCTTCATCATCCTCCTGTTCGCGCTGTTCACCATTTCGGGCGGCATTCTCGTCGCCGGCAACATCCACGGCACGCCGGCGGTGAACGCGCTCCTGCTGCTCATCGGCGCTTGCCTTGCCTCGGTGGTCGGCACCACCGGCGCCTCGATGATCATGATCCGGCCGGTGATCCGCGCCAACGACAACCGGCCGTTCAATGCACATGTGGTCGTCTTCTTCATCTTCCTGGTGTCCAACATCGGCGGCGCGCTCACCCCACTGGGCGACCCGCCGCTGTTCGTCGGCTTCCTGCGCGGCGTCGATTTTTTCTGGACGACGCAGCACCTTCTCACCGAGACGCTGTTCGTCGGCGCCGTCGTGCTTGCCGTCTTCTTCGCGCTCGACCTCTGGTTCCACAACCGCGAAGGCGGCCAGCCGAAGATCAAGGACCCGACGCCGGATTCGAAGATACGCATTCGCGGCCTGCCCAACCTGCCGCTGCTTGGCGGTGTCATCGGCGCCATCCTGCTGTCGGCGACGTGGAAGCCGGGCGTCGTCTTTGACGTCCATGGCGTGCATGTCGAATTGCAGAACGTCGTGCGCGACGTCATCATCGTGGCGCTGGCGCTGGTTTCGCTCGCCATCTCGCGCAAGGAATACCGGCGCGCCAACGGCTTTAACTGGGGGCCGATCCTCGAAGTGGCGAAGCTGTTCGCAGCGATCTTCATCTGCATCATCCCGGTGATCGCCATCCTGAAGGCCGGCATGGACGGCGCGCTGTCGCCGCTGGTGGCGCTGGTCACCGGGGCGGATGGCGCCCCCAATAATCTCGCCTATTTCTGGATGACGGGCGCTCTGTCGTCGTTCCTCGACAATGCGCCGACCTATCTGGTCTTCTTCGAACTCGCCGGCGGCGACCCGCAGCACCTGATGACCACGCTTGCCACGACACTGGCGGCGATCTCGACAGGTGCCGTGTTCATGGGCGCCAACACCTATATCGGCAACGCGCCCAACTTCATGGTCTACGCGATCGCCCGCGAAAGCGGCGTCGCGATGCCGAGCTTCTTCGGTTACATGCTCTGGTCCGGCGCGGTGCTGATCCCGACTTTCGTCGTCGCGGGGTGGCTGTTCTTCGGTTAGAGTCTCTCGAATGGGGAGATCGCGCTCGAAAACGATGAACAGACTGAGGGTCGACGCAAAAGGACAGATCATTCTGCCAGAGGATTTGCTGCGGCACCTTGGTATCAAGCCAGGCCAGCAAATCGACGTCGACATGCTGCCCGACGGGCGGATCGGCATTCAAGCGGCACCGTCCGGAACGATCGACGGCTTCATCGGATTGCTCGCAGGTAAGACGGAAGCAGCAGCCACGATCGAAGAAATCCAGGATGCGATTTCCGATTCCTGGGCTGGCAGGATTGATGTCTAAGCCACGCGGTTCTGCAAATCATCGTCAATCCAGCGCGTCATGAAATAGACGAGCTGCTTGTGCCACCACGGCCAGTCGTGGTCGACATCGCCGCCCCAGTAATCCACCCAGGCGGGAATCTTCTTGTCACGCAGGATTTCTTCCAGCGCGCGGGTATCCTCCAGCATGCGCTCTTCCCAGCGCCCCTGGCCGCAGCAGAAGATCAGCCGCTGCGCCTTGAGTTCGGCAAGCGCCTTCTTGTCGGTCAGCCCCGGCAGGTAGTCGAGCGGCGAGTTGAAGAAGATCTGGCCGTCGAGGGCTTGTCCGAAAAAATCCCTGGTCGAATAGACACCGGACAGGGCTATGACCCCGGCGGTCAGTTGCGGATTGCGGAAGACGAAGTTCGAGGCATGAAACGCGCCCATCGAGCAGCCGGCGAACAGCGGCTTCAGCTTGCGGCGGTTGTTGGATTTTTCGGAAACGCGCAACAGTTCCGGCAGGGCTTCGTCGCGCACGTAGCGGAAAAAGGCCTCGTGACGCTCGATGCGTGCTTCGAGGCTGTCACCCTTGGCGAAGAATGTCTCGCTGTCGATGCCGTCGAGCGTCCAGACCTGGATGCGGCCGGTGTCGATGAATTCCCCCAAAGCCGCCACCGCGCCGGAATCCTCGAACTGGTAAAACCGTCCCTGCGAGGTGGGAAACACCACGACAGGGCGGCCGGCATAGCCGTAGCGCTTGAATTCCATGTCGCGGCCGAGGTGGCTGCTTGGCTCCTTGTGGTAGGAAATCTCCATCGCGCTCACGCCTCCTCGGCGTGAATGAAGTCGACCGCCGCCCGCAACGCCTTCGGGTCGGTCGAGCGCATCTGGTAAGCGTAGTTTCCCATGGCCTTGCTGAACACGTCCTCGATTGGCTGATGGCGCACGATCTTGTCGCCGTGCGCGGCTAGCACGGCCTCGTGGTCGTGGGAATAGCGGATATGGCGCTTGCGGCTGGCATAGGCGGTGAAATATTTCCCGTCATAAGGCCCGCCATCGGCGTCTTTGACCACCATGTTCGCCCATTCGGCATAGATGTCGATGTCGTAGGTATAGTTGATGGCGTCGGTCATCCAGGCGCCGGGCGGCCGCATGTTCACCTCCAGCGCGATGATGCGGTCGTCGCTGGTCTGGAACAGCTCGATGTGGAAGAACCGCTCGCGCACGTCGAAGGCCTTCAGGATCTTGCGCCCGGCTTCCTCGATCGCTGGCTCCACCGTTGGTCGGCAGACATAGCTCATGTGATGGTCGCGGTTGACGACGTCCATGACGCTCTGGTCGTAGCGGTGGCTGGCGGCGAAGATGACCTTGCCGTCGCGGTTGACGAGCCCGTCATAGGTTACCACCAGCCCATCGACGAACCGCTCCATGACGAAGGTGACGTCGGGCTCCCGCTCCTTGAGATATGTGTCCAGTTCCTTGCGGTTCTCGATCTTGTAGGTGTTGCTGGCGCCGGAGCCGCTGTCCGGCTTGACGACGACCGGAAAGCCAACACGCCGGATAAAGGTCAGCGCGCCGGCGCGGTCGGAGCATTTGCGCTGCGGGATCGTCTCGACGCCACTCTTGCGGAAGAAAGCGCGCATGCGCGACTTGCGCTTCAGGTTCTTCACGAAATCGAGCTTGGTGCCATAAATATTGAAGTCGGTGCGGATGTTGGCCTCGAGCTCCAGCCAGTGCTCGTTGAGCGATTCGAAACGATCGATGCGGCCCCATTTGTGGATGAAATGGCCTATCGCGCGGTAGACCGGCTCGTACTCCTCCATGTCGGCGACGCGGTAATATTCCGACAGCGCGTTCTTCAGCCTGGGTTCCAGCGCCTCGTAGGGCACGTCGCCGATGCCGAGGACGGTGGCGCCGGCCTTTTTCAGCCGGTCGCAGAAATCGGCGCCGTAGGCTGGAAAATGCGGGGAGAAGAACACGAAATTCATCGCAGGCACCCCTCGGAGCCGATGTGGCTTGCCCGGAGTTTGGCGCATTTGCAAAGAGCAGGGAAGGGGAGGCCGGCATCCGGCATCGGAACCTTGCCGCCTCCTGCGCCGTTACTCTTCCGACACTTTCATTCGAGGACATGACAATGTTCGAGCTGCTCAACGCATTGCTCGGCCAAAGGTCCGGGCACGACTGGGAACGTTCCGCCACCGGAGAACTGGTGCGCGTGACCGACAACAAGCGACTGATCGTCTACAAGCATAGGTTCGACGGCGGTTATCGTTATTGCATCCAGGACAATCGTTATGACTTTCGCGATTCCGTCTATTCCGAGCGCGGCTTCGTCAGCGAGGACATGGCGAAGGAGGCCTGCGAACGCGCGTTTTATGGCGCCCGTTCCGAACGCTTCGCCGCCTGATCGATGCTTGAACCGTTGGGAAGCGAAATGAGCGATCCGACCGAGCCAAATCCAGTCCCGCCGAAACCGCAACCGTTCCCGCGGCCGACCCCGACGCCAGTGCCGGATCAGGCGCCGCCGGTGCCACCCGGGCCGAATCCCAATCCCAGGCCGGTCATTTGAGGCAAGCGCCTACTCCGCGTCGGGCTGGTTGGCCGGAGCGGCCCTCCGGAACGCGGGCAGTTCCAGGCAGGCGGCATTGATGCGCGAAATCACCGGATAGGGCGTCATGTCGAGGTTGAAGCGCTGGTTGTTGGCCACTTGCGCGACCAGGCAGATGTCGGCGATCCCTGGTCTGTCGCCATGGCAGAACATACCGGTGTCGGGACTGGAAGCGAGAATCTTCTCAAGCGGTTCGAAGGTTTCGTTGACCCAATGGCGGAACCAGTTGGCGATGTCCTCGTCGCCGGCGCCGTAGAGCGTACGCAGCGAGGTGAGGACCCTCAGGTTGTTCACCGGGTGGATGTCGCAGGCGATCATCTGCGCCAGCATCCGCACGCGGGCGCGGCCCAGCGCGTCGGCCGGCAGCAGCGGCGGCTCCGGCACCGTCTCGTCGAGGAATTCCATGATCGCCAGCGACTGCAGGAGCAGCGTGCCGTCGCTCCACACCAGCGCCGGCACCAGCCCTTGCGGATTGACGGCGAGATAAGGCGCATCGCGATGTTCGCCGTGGCGCAAATGATGCGCGACATAGGTGTATTCCAGCCCTTTCATCTCAAGCGCGATGCGCACCCGGTAGGATGTCGAGGAACGGAAGTAGTTGTGGAGGACGATTTCGCTCATCGTGTTCATCAATCCTGCGGCAGGTCGCCGATCCAGTAGCGCGGCCCGGCGCCTTTGCGGGCGGCGCGGTCCAGCGGGTTCGTGAGCTTGCAGCGGTCGAGCGAGAGGCATCCGCAACCGATGCATTCGGTCAGCCCGGCTTTCAGCCGCTGCAGTTCGGCGATGCGCTCGTCGATGCGGCTCGACCATGTCGCCGACAGCTTTTCCCAGTCGCGGCCGGTCGGCGCGCGGTCGGGCGGCAGCTTTGCCAGTTCGACGCCGATCTCGTCGAGCGACAGGCCGATCTTCTGCGCGAACACGATGAAGGCGACGCGCCGCAGGGCCGCGCGCGGAAAGCGGCGGTGGCCGGAGCCGGCGCGTTCGGAGGTGATCAGGCCGCGCTCTTCATAGAAGCGCAACGCGGAAGCCGCGATGCCGCTGCGCCGTGCGACATCACCAATCGTGAACATGGACGTCATGCGGGCGAGAAAATCAGATTTTGCCCTTGACTTCAAGTTAACTTCAACTTGTACAAGCAGAACCGCAACCGGACGCACCGGCGGTCCTCTTCAACGCTCCCAAAGCATGGACCCGCTGGCTCGGCCGAAAAGCTTCGCGGCGGCAACTCTCCACGCCGCTGCGAGGCCGTTGCATTGTTTTTCGTGGCTCAGCCGGCGGGCGGCACCAGCCTGAAGTCCGGCAGTTCGCGCAGCGCCAGTTCCGGCCCGGCCGGCGAATAGACGACAAAAAGCTGCATCGGCCCGTCGCCTGTGTTCAGCGTCGAGTGGAAACGGCTTTCCGGCACGTAGACGGTGCAGCCCGGCCCGACTTTTTTCGTCACCGGCGTGCCGTTCTCGTCCTCGACCATCTGCTCGCCATTGCCGGAGATGACGAAGATGATCTCTTCGGCGCCCGGATGGTTGTGGCGCGTATGGCCCTGGCCGGCGCCCAGATCGACGACGCCGCCGGAAAAGCGCGACGCACCGTTGACTTCCGGCGCCACCGTCAATGCCAGCCTGCCCCAGTCGAAAGCAAAGGTGTCGACCTCTTTCGGGTAGACGAAATTGCGCTCCTTGCTCATGGCGTCAAAAAACCTCCTCAGTTCTGGTTGGCGGCCGGCGCCCTCAGCGCCAGGCTTTTGAATGTCGCGGTCTGGTCGCGGATCGCCGCTTCCGCCGGCAGCCGCTCCATGCTCGAGGCGCCATAGAAACCGTGGATGCCGTCGGCATGGTCGAGGATGTAGCGGGCGTCGTCGGGCATGGAGATCGGACCGCCGTGGCAAAGCACGATGACGTCCTTGCGCACCTGCCGGGCTGCCAGCGCTATGGCGTCGATCTCGTTCACGCAATCGTCGAGCGACTTCGCCGACGTGGCGCCGATCGACCCGCCGGTGGTAACGCCCATATGCGCGACGATGATGTCGGCGCCGGCCGCGGTCATCGCCTCGGCCTCGTCCGGGTTGAACACATAGGGTGTCGTCAGCAGGTCTAGCCCGTGGGCGGCGGCGATCATGTCGACTTCGAGCCCGTAGCCCATGCCCGTCTCCTCGAAGCTCTGCCGCATCTGGCCGTCGAACAGGCCGATGGTGGGGAAATTCTGGACGCCGGAAAAGCCCATGTCCTTCAGCTCGGCGAGAAAGCGGGGCATGAGCACGAAGGGATCGGTGCCGTTGACGCCGGCCAGCACCGGCGTCTTCTTCACCACCGGCAGAACCTCGACCGCCATTTCCCTGACGATCTCGTTGGCGTTGCCGTAGGCCAGCAGCCCGGCCGCCGAGCCGCGCCCCGCCATGCGGTAGCGGCCGGAATTGTAGATGATGATGAGGTCGATGCCGCCGGCTTCCTCGGCCTTGGCTGAAAGCCCGGTGCCGGCGCCGCCGCCGACGATCGGCACGCCCTGGGCGATCATGGCGCGGAATTTTTCCAGTATGTCCTTGCGCGGAATGGCGGGCATTTTTGGTCCTTCAGCTTGCGATCTCGCGAAACGCCGCCACCGCGGCGCGGGCGAATTCGGGGTCGTTGATGTGCAGCGGCAGCCGCTGAATACGGCGGTTCGGCGCCGGTTTCAGCGTCGCCTCGATGGCTTCGAACAGCGCCCGGTTGGCCTCCGGGTCGAAAAAGGCGCCGCCCTCGATGTCGAGTGCCGAGACGCCTTTTTCCGGGATCAGGAAACGCAGCAGGCCCTCGCAGGCGTTGAGCCTGCCGCCTATCCATTCGCCGATGGCGCGGCATTCCTCGGCCGTCGTGCGCATCAGCGTGACGTTCGGATTGTGCCGGTAGAACAGGCGGTCCCTGTATTTTTCCGGAATGGTTTCGGGCGCCCAGAAATTCACCATGTCGAGCGCGCCGACCGAGCCGACATAGGGAAGCTTTGTCCGCGCAATCGCCCCGAAGCGATCCTCGGTGGCTGCGAGCACGCCGCCGAACAACAGGTCGCAGACCTCCGTGGTGGTGATGTCGATGACGCCCGAAATAAGGCCGCTGTCGGCGAGCTTTTCCATCGAGCGTCCGCCGGTGCCGGTGGCGTGGAAGACCATGCAGTCATAATCGGCCCGCAATTCCTCGGCGATCGCCGTCACGCAGGTTGTGGTGACGCCGAACATGGTGAGCCCGAGCGCCGGCTTGCCGCTCGCCGCCGGGGCAGGGGTCCTGGCCATTCCGGCGATGGCCTGCGCCGCATTGTGCAGGACGACGCGCGACAGCCGGTTCAGCCCGGCCATGTCGGTCACCGACGGCATCATGATGATGTCAGATACGTCGACATACGGCGCCACATCGCCGGAGGCGAGCGTCGAGACCATGATCTTGGGCACGCCGAGCGACAGCCGACGCATGCCGCTGGTGATGATCGACGTGCCGCCGCCGCCGCCGATGCCGATGATGCCGGCAACGTCGTCGCGGCTCTCGATGAAGCGGGCGAAAGCCTCGCCCATGGCCGCGACCGCCGTGCCGCGATCGTTGGTGACAAGTACCGCCGACGTGCCTTGAGGATGGTGGCTTGCGACTTCCTTGGCGGCGATGTCCACCGGTACCAGGGCGCCGCGCGTGCCGACATCGACCCTGGCGACGGCCGCACCCGCGGCAGTGACCGCATCAGCCAGGAAAGCCAATTCCTCGCCCTTGGTGTCGGCGGTGCCGACCACGTAGATCCGTTTCAAGGCGTTCCTCCCGCCGCAATCTCTTCGCCGTCCGCAAAGGCGGCGCGCTCATGCCCGAAAAATTGATGCTGAATGGGCATTGCAGATTTTTGAGACGCGCGTATCATATTGATATGGCCGTCTCAAATCAAGAGCCAACCGTGACCGAAGCCGACGAGCGCGGTGCCCGCGCCCGCACGGCGCGGCTCATGCTCGACACCGCCGTGCAACTCATGCAGGGCGGCATCGTGCCGTCGGTCAGCGACGTTGCCGAGGCGGCCGAGGTGTCCCGCGCCACGGCCTACCGCTACTTTCCCAGTCAGGCCGCGCTCGTCCAGGCCGTCGTCGACGAAGCGCTCGGCCCGATCCTCGACTGGAGTTCCACAACCCCGGATGCCGGGGAACGCACCCGCGATCTTTTCCGCAGTTCGATGCCGCGCATCGATGCGTTCGAGGCGACGTTCCGGGCCGCGCTCAAGCTTTCGCTCGACCAGTGGGCGCAGCGCCAGGCCGGCACTCTCGGCAACGAACCGCCGTTCAAGCGCGGTCACCGCGTCGATCTGGTGAGCGACGCGGTCGCGCCCTTGCGCGGACGAATTCCGCAGGCTGGCTTCGACCGTCTCGTCAAGGCACTGTCGTTGATGTTCGGCATCGAGACACTCATTGTCGTGAAGGACATATGGGGAGGCACCGCCGAAGAGGCGCAAGAGGTTGTGCTGTGGGCGGCGGAGACATTGGTTGCGTCGGTCCAGGCCGAGGCAGGCAAAAGCTGACGCAATCTGCGTCGGCAAACTGGTAGGACCAAACTTTGCCGTTCAATCAGGCGGCGGCTGTATGAAATGAGGCTTGCAAACGATTACAAACGAGTCAATTCTGCGGTTGTGTTCGTGGCCGGGCGGCGAGGGGTGCTTCGCCAGCAAGTTTGAGCTTGACCCGAATTGCGGATTGGTACTACCAGATTGAGAGGCTTTGAATTGCGGCCAGGACTGGCGACATAGACGCCCGGTTCATGAAAAATCGCCCCGGATTGCAGGGAGGAGACCAGCACCCGGGACGATCGGAAGACCTGCGCAAGCAGGGTGTCATCAGGCGGAAAGCTTGGTCCGTGTGATGAACGGAAATGACGCGCAAACAGGGAGGAACTGATAATGCGCAAGAAACTTACCGGCTGGCTTGCCGGCATAGGCCTGTCGCTTGCTTATTCGACATCGGCTTTCGCGCAGGAACTCACCATATTCTGGGCGGAATGGGATCCGGCCAATTATCTGCAGGAACTCGTCAACGAGTACGAGAAGGAAACCGGCGTCAAGGTGACGGTCGAGACGACGCCCTGGTCGGATTTCCAGACCAAGGCGTTCACCGAATTCAACGCCAAGGGCAGCGCCTATGACATGGTCGTCGGCGATAGCCAATGGATCGGCGCGGCGTCCGAAGCCGGCCACTATGTCGACCTGACCGAGTTCTTCAACAAGCACAAACTCAACGAAGTCATGGCGCCGGCGACGGTCAAGTACTACGCCGAGTACCCATCCGCTTCGGGCAAGTACTGGTCGATCCCGGCCGAAGGCGATGCGGTCGGCTGGTCCTATCGCAAGGACTGGTTCGAAGACCCCAAGGAGATGGAAGCGTTCAAGGCCAAGTATGGTTACGATCTGGCGCCTCCGAAGGACTGGAAGGCGCTTCGCGACATCGCGGAATTCTTCCACCGCCCGGACGAGAAGCGTTACGGCATCGCCATCTACACCGACAACTCCTACGACGCGCTGGTGATGGGCGTCGAGAATGCCATCTTCTCATTCGGCGGCGAACTCGGCGACTACGCGACCTACAAGGTCGACGGCATCATCAATTCGGACAAGAACGTCGCCGCGCTGGAAGCCTACAAGGAACTCTACAAGTTCACGCCTCCGGGCTGGGCAAAGACGTTCTTTGCCGAAGACAATCAGGCCATCACCGAAGGCCTGGCTGCGATGAGCATGAACTACTTTGCCTTCTTCCCGGCTCTGGTGAACGAAGCGTCCAACCCGCACGCCAAGAACACGGGCTTCTTCGCCAACCCTCCAGGTCCTGGCGGCGAACAGTTCGCGGCGCTCGGCGGGCAGGGCATTTCCGTGGTCTCCTATTCGGAAAACCAGGAAGAAGCGATGAAGTTCCTGGAATGGTTCATCAAGGACGAGACCCAGAAGCGTTGGGCCGAACTCGGTGGCTATACGGCAAGCGCCAAGGTGCTTGAATCGCCGGAATTCCAGAATGCAACGCCCTACAACAAGGCCTTCTACGAGACCATGTTCAAGGTGAAGGACTTCTGGGCAACGCCGGAATATGCCGAACTGCTGATCCAGATGAACCAGCGCGTGTACCCTTACATCACGGGTGACCAGGGCACCGCAAAGGAAGTGCTCGACGCACTCGCCGCGGACTGGAACGCCACGTTCAAGAAGTACAACCGGGTTAAATAAATCCGGAAGTTACGGAGGGGGCGGCTCGCCCCCTCCGTTTTCATTTCCGCTTTTCGCGAGGACGACGTTTTGGCGACCGCAGTCATGACCCGGCTTGATCCGAAATCGCGCTCCGCGGCCCGCGGCATGAGCGATCTCACGATCCGCAACCTCTTCATCATCCCGACGATCGTGTTCCTGATCGTCTTCAACATTTTTCCGCTGATCTACTCGCTGGGCTACTCGTTCACCGATTTCCGCGCGTCGACCAACGCGCCGGCCAATTTCGTCGGCCTCGCCAACTACCGGTCGTTGCTCAACGACCCGTTCATATGGTCGAATTTCGCCATCACCGCCAAATACGTCATCGTTTCGGTGTCCGGCCAGGTTCTGGTCGGCTTCGGCGTCGCGATGCTCTTGAACCGCGACATCCCCTTCAAGGGCTTGATCACGACACTCCTGCTTTTGCCGATGATGCTGTCGATGGCGGTGGTCGGCCTGTTCTGGAAGCTTCTCTACGACCCGTCCTTCGGCATCATCAACTACGCGCTCGGCCTCGGCAATTTCGAGTGGCTCTCCAATGCCAACATGGCGCTTTATGCGGTGGCGATCACCGACATCTGGATGTGGTCGCCATTCGTCATGCTGCTCTCTCTGGCTGGTCTTTCAGCGGTGCCGAAGCATCTCTACGAGGCGGCCGCCATCGACCGTGCCGGCCCGTTCTACACCTTCTTCCGCATCACGCTGCCGCTAGTCGCGCCGATCCTGATGATCGCGATCATCTTCCGCACCATGGAAGCCTTCAAGACCTTCGACCTCGCCTATATCCTGACCAGCCAGCCGACCACCGAGGTCATCTCGATCCGGCTTTACAAGATGGCGTTCCAGGAATGGCAGACCGGCATGTCCTGCGCGCTTGCCTACATCGTCCTGATCATGGTGCTCGCCATCACCAACATATACGTCAAATACCTGAACAAGGTGAAGGAGCGCTAGAATGGCCGCTGTCACCACCACCGCCGAACGATCGCTCAACAAGTTCGCCATCGTCGGCGTGCTGATCGTCACGATGATCTTCCTGGCGCCGATCTACTGGATCGCCTCGACGGCGTTCAAGCCGCGCAATCTCGCCACCACCATCCCGCCGACGGTGATGTTCACGCCGGAAATCTCGCCCTTCGTGAAGCTGTTCACCAAGCGCTCGCAGTTGCGCACGGCGCCGACGCCGGAAGAATACGCCGCCGCCCCGTGGTGGGAACGGCTGGTGTTCGACGGCGGCGAGAAGGTCGTGCGCTCGGGCAGGGGCGAGGTGCAGTGGTCGGGCTATCCGAACCGCTTCATGAATTCGCTGATCGTGGCGATCACCTCGACGATCCTCGCCGTCGGCATGGGCACCTTCACCGCCTACGGATTTTCGCGCTTCAAGATGAAGGGGGAGCAGGACCTGCTCTTCTTCATCCTGTCGACGCGCATGCTGCCGCCCGTGGTGGTGGCGATCCCGATGTTCCTGATGTACCGCGCCGTCGGCCTCAATGACACGCATTGGGGCCTGATCATCCTCTACACCGCCTTCAATCTCAGCTTCTCCGTGTGGCTGATGAAGGGCTTCATGGACGAGATACCGAAGGAATACGAGGAGGCGGCGCTCGTCGACGGCTATACCCGCATGCAGGCCTTCTTCAAGGTGGTGCTGCCGGAAGCCGCCACCGGCATCGCCGCGACGGCGGTGTTCTGCTTCATCACGGCGTGGAACGAGTATGCGTTCGCGTTGATCATGACCAACCGCCGCGCCCAGACCGCGCCGCCATTCATCCCGAGCCAGGTCGGTTCGGGCCTGCCCGACTGGACCGTCATCGCCGCCGGAACCTTCCTGTTCCTGCTGCCGGTCGCCATCTTCACCTTCCTGTTGCGCAACCATCTCCTGCGCGGCATGTCGTTCGGAGCGATCCGCAAATGATCAGCAGCGCAAGACTACAGCGTATTGCGGAGGTCGTGATGGTGCTCGGCATCGTCGCGCTCTGCCAGCCGTGGAACTTCTTCCTGCACCGCTACGGGGTGACCATCATCATCGTCGGGCTTTTGACCTTCATGTTCACCGGCTGGTTCGGCAAGCCGGATGGAAAGAAGGACGAAAACGACGGCGTCTTCGACGTCTCCGACCACCATGATGGCCGCCGGCATGGGGGACATTCGTGACCCAGATCGAGCTTCGTGGCGTTCAGAAGTTCTTCGGCGCCGTCCAGGTCATCAAGGACCTCAATCTCACCATCGCCGACAACGAGTTCATCGTGCTGCTCGGCCAGTCCGGCTGCGGCAAGACGACGACGTTGCGCGCCATCGCCGGGCTGGAGACCATCGACGAAGGCGACATCCTGATCGACGGCGAGCCGGTCCAGCACCTGAAGGCGGCCCACCGCGACATCGCCATGGTGTTCCAGTCCTTCTCGCTTTATCCGCATATGAGCGTCTACGAGAACATCGCCTTTCCGCTGCGCGCCACGCGCAAGAGCAAGGCCGAGATCGACGGCGAGGTGCGTTCCGTCGCCAAGGTGCTGCAGATCGGCAACCTGCTCGACAAGAAACCGTCGGCGCTGTCGGGCGGCGACATGCAGCGCGTGGCGATCGGCCGGGCGCTGGTGCGGCGGCCGAAGGCGATGCTTATGGACGAGCCGATCGGCGCGCTCGACGCCAAGCTGCGCGAGGAGATGCGCGCCGAGATCAAGCGGCTGCACGTCAAGCAGGGCTCGACCACCATCTACGTCACCCACGACCAGATCGAGGCGATGAGCCTCGCCGACCGCATCGTCATCATGCACGAGGGCGTGCTTCAGCAGGTCGGCAGCCCGTCGGATGTCTACACCCGCCCGGCCAACCTGTTTGTCGCGCAATTCGTCGGTTCGCCGGTGATGAACGTCGCCAACGCGGCGGTTGCCATGAACGGCTCCGGCGCCAGGGTCACCGTCGACGGGGCGGCGGAAGGGTTCCGTTTCCCGGCCGAACTGGTTGGCCAACTCGACGCCGCCAAGGCGCAGCAGGGCCGCCTGGCGCTTGGCATCCGTCCGGAGGGGGTGCTTGTCTCCAAGGCGGCGGCGGACGGCTACCTGCCGGTCGAGGCCCATATCATCGAGCCGCTGGGCTCCTACGACATCGTCGACCTGAAGGTCGGCGGGCAAATGCTGCGCGCTCGCACCCGTTCCGGCTTCGTCGGAAAGCCGGGCGACCAGGTCTTTGCCAGGCTCGACCCTGCGCAGGCGCATTTCTTCGACACGGCAAGCGGCAATTCGCTGGGGGTACGACTGTGATCTTTCAGCGTTTGCGCTCCGTCCAGCACCCCTCATCCGCCTTCACTTCGTTCAGGCACCTTCTCCCACAAGGGGAGAAGGTGGGCTCTCGCGATCCCGATCCTGCCAATCACTTGGGTCGGCGATTGGCAGTGGCGTTCATGCCAGACTTTACCTTCTCCCCTTGTGGGAGAAGGTGGCCGAGCGAAGCGAGGTCGGATGAGGGGTGTTCCAGCTTGGCGCCGAGGATCGGATAATGGCCCACATCCAGCTGAAAAACATCACCAAGAAGTTCGGCGCCCACACGGCGCTGAGGAACCTCGATCTCGACATCGCCGACGGCGAGTTCTTCGTCCTTTTGGGCGAAACCGGCGCCGGCAAGACGACGACGCTGCGCCTCATCGCCGGTCTCGAAAAGCCGGACGAGGGGCAGATCTTCATCGACGGCGCCGACGTTGCCGACTGGGGTGCTGCCGAGCGCGACGTGGCGCTGGTCTTGCAGCAATACTCGCTCTATCCGCGCTATACGGTGCGCGAAAACCTGGAATTCCCGCTGAAGCCGAAGATCCGCCGCATCGAGCCGGACGAGATCAAGGCGCGCGTCGACCGGGTGGCGAAGACCCTGCGCATCGAGCACCTGCTCGACCGCAAGACCGACAAGCTCTCCGGCGGCGAGATGCAGCGCGTCTCGATCGGCCGGGCGATCGTCAGGAAACCGCGCGTCTTCCTGATGGACGAGCCGCTGTCGGCGCTCGACGCCAAGCTGCGCGAGGCGCTGCGCACCGAGCTCAAGAACATCCAGATGAATCTCGGCCAGACCTTCCTGTTCGTCACCCACGACCAGATCGAGGCGATGTCGATGGGCGACAAGGTCGGCGTGCTCAACCACGGCCGCCTGATACAGACCGGCACGCCGCACGAGATCTACAACAATCCACGCGACACGTTCGTGGCAAGCTTCGTCGGCTCGCCGCCGATGAACCTGCTCGAAGGCAAGCTCGTCTCCGGCCGCGCGGTGATGGCGCCGCTCAATTTCGAACTGCCCTACAAGGCAGGCGCCGCCGGCACCGACGGACGCGCGCTGACCTTCGGCATCCGCCCGGAGGATGTGGTCATCGAGCAGGGCGCGCCGGTCGAGGCGCGCGTCCACGACGTGGAGAACCACGGCGTCGAGAAGATCCTGACGCTGCGGGTCGGCGACGCGACGCTGCGCGCCACCGTGCCTGCGCAGACGTCCGTCGCCATTGAGGACGCCGTGCGTTTCGCCTGGAACGAAAGCAAGGTCGTGCTGTTCGACCAGGGCACCGGCGTCAGCCTGCGGCACGCCGGCTGATTTTCCGGTCGGAGCAAACGTCGCGGTCATCTCCGTTAGTTGTGAGCGATACGGGGCTTTTCCGGTCGCGCCTGCACATTTTCAGCGCCTGAGGCTCGCCCTTGGTAGCTGCACGTCGCTACACGTTTTCCGTGTTATGCCTTAGCTAATACAATTTTGTTTTCATTGCTTTAGTGCGTCACTCTTAAAGTATTTTTCAAATTTTGAGCGTATATTTTCCCCGGGTGGATGTCGTGTCGGCATAGGGGAGTTGCATGCTCAAGGTTTACACCTGCATCGTGGCCGAGCATGATTTGCGCTTGGTCGCGCTGGCGGCGCTGATCTGCGCCATGGCTTCCTTCGCCGCCGTCAATCTCCTCCACCACGTCAACCTCAGCGGACATGCGATGCGGCGGATCTGGCTTGCGGTTGCCGCGGTCGCGACGGGCTTCGGCATATGGGCCACCCACTTCATCGCCATGCTGGCGTTTCAGCCGGCCCTGCCGAGCGGCTACAACATCGCCCTGACGACCGTGTCGCTGCTCGCCGCGATTGTGTTGACCGGGGTTGGCCTGGCCATCGGCGCTTCGTCGCGTATGCGGTACGGACGCTGGGTCGGCGGCATGATCATCGGAGGCGGTATTGCCGTCATGCATTACACGGGCATGGCCGCGTTCGAGATTGCGGGCCGCATCGTCTGGGACCTGCCTCTGGTCGCCGCCTCGATCGCTCTTGGCGGGCTGTTCGGTGCTGCCGCGCTGCCGGTCGCACTTCATGCCAACACGTTCAAATGGAAGGCGTACGGCGCCCTCATTCTGACGATTGCGATCTGCAGCCACCATTTCACCGCTATGGGAGCCGCCGCCATCGTGCCGGATCCGCGCGTCGTCGTTTCCGCGGCGGCGCTGCCGAAGGAATGGATGGCGATCGGCGTGGCGCTCGTCTCGACGGCGATCATCCTGCTGGCCGGGATCGGCCTAGTGCTGGACCTGCGCGATCTTCGCCGCGCCGGGGAGACGGCACGGATGCAGGACATGGCCGATGCGGCGGTCGAGGGACTGGTCGTCTACAACAAGACCGAAATCGTGGCAGCCAATCACAGCTTCGTCGCGCTTGCCTGTGTCGACGGCTCGCAGCCGGTCGGCCATTCACTCGCCTTCTTCTTTCCCGCAGCGCTCGAAGATCAGCTCATGGATGCCGCGCTGCGGCCGCTGGAGGTCGAGCTTCGCGCGACCGATGGCAGCATGATCCCGGTGGAGTTGATCCGGCACGACATCATGTATGCTGGTAAGCCGCATCAGGTCATTGCCGTGCGCGATATAAGGGGCCGCAAGCAGGCCGAGGAGGAGATTCATTTCCTCGCCCATCACGACCCCCTGACCAAACTGCCGAACCGCACGAGTTTCAACAAAAGGCTGGAGGTCGAATTCGCGGCACATCGCAACAGCGACCGCTGCGTGGCGGTGCTCTTCCTCGACCTTGACCGTTTCAAGGAGACCAACGACCTCTTCGGGCATCTCGTCGGAGATGCTGTGCTCCAGTGTGTCGCCGAGAAGATCAGGGGCGTCCTCAAGCCCGATCAGATGGTGGCCCGGCTGGGTGGCGACGAGTTCGCCGTCATCGTTCCCGGCCTGCCGAGCCCGGCCTACGCGACGCGCGCCACCGATGCCATTCTGGAAGCTTTCGGCGAGACCGGCGTGAACCTGCCTGCCGGCGTCACCATCGGGACCAGCATCGGCATCGCGGTATTCCCGAACGACGCACTGGACCGTGCGACCTTGCTCAGCCACGCGGACGCTGCGCTGTACGAGGCCAAGATCGAAGGCCGTGGCGGCTACCGTTTCTTCGAACCTTCGATGGGCGACCACCTGCGTGACCGGCGCCAGTTCGAGCACGACATCCGCCATGCGATCTCACGCAACGAGTTGCGGCTGGTCTATCAGCCGCAGGCCGACATTCAATCCAACGAGATTTTCGGCTTCGAGGCGCTGCTTCGTTGGGATCACGCGACCCGCGGCGCCATCCCGCCGTCTGTTTTCATTCCGATCGCCGAAGAGTGCGGCGCCATACTGAAGATCGGGGAGTGGGTGTTGCGGGCCGCCTGCGCGGAGGCGGCGACCTGGAAAAAACAGCTAGGGGTCAGCATCAATGTTTCGGCGGTACAGCTTCATGGTGGGAATCTGCCGGAACTGGTCGAGGAAGTGCTGAAGGAAACCGGACTCGATCCGTCCCGGCTTGAGCTGGAGATTACGGAATCGTCGCTCATCAAGGATATCGGACGCGCCCTCATGGTGCTGCGCAAGCTCAAGGACCTCGGTGTCCAGATCGCAATGGACGATTTCGGCACCGGCTATTCGTCGCTATCGAACCTGCGCGCATTTCCCTTCGACAAGATCAAGGTCGACCAGTCGCTCGTCCGCGCGGTCGATACCAGCAGCGAGGCGGCCGCCATCATGCGCGCCGTTGTCGGGCTGGCCCGGGGGCTGAACCTTCCGGTGCTTGCGGAAGGTGTCGAAACGGATGCGGAACTCAGTTTCCTGCGCGCGGAAGCCTGTGACGCCATGCAGGGTTATCTGCTCGGCAAGCCTTTGCCGATAGCCGATTTCGCACAGCATACGCGCGGTGGCACGACAGCCACGCCCAAACGAACAGGCAAGCGCGAGTTGCGCATGGTCAAGACCAACGCGGCCTGACGGCAATCGCGGCAATTCCAACGCGGCGCCGGATTTCAGTCCAGCAGCCAGCGAAATGCCCTGCGTAGTTCCCGCGCACCGTCCTTCGCATACCAGCGGCCGTGAGCGATGATGATGCGATCGGGATTCCAGGCGATCATCTTTTCCACCGCAGCCCGCAACTCAGACCTTTGTTTTGCGAACGTGTAGCGCATGTCGCGCGGCATCTGGCCGTTCGGATCCTGCACGCCGCCCAGCCTGGTCAGCCAGAGAAGCCAGATCGAGCCAAGTTTGCGCGGTTCGAAATTCTCGATGAAATCGGTGAGAACGAGCGTGCGGCTGGCGCGGTGCAGGAATTCGACCTCCGTCATATAGCTGCCGACGACTGGAAGCGTGGCGATCTCAGCGTCCCAGGGGTAGCCATTGTCGCGGTCGAGGATGAGCGTGTTGAAGTCGATGTGATCTCCCGCCTGTTCCCGTATGCGGGGAGCGAGATAGACCTCGGCGCCGGGGTAGGCCTTGTGCCATTCCGGTATCCACCAGTAATGGATGCGATTCGGGCCGACGATCCAGCGCGGGGTGCCTATCCTGCCGATCTCCGCTTGGAGATCGGAGGTGAGCGGGGTCGGCGAATGGATGAAAAGATCATCGCCGCCGAGGCGGATGATCGTCATCCGCGTTGAAAAGGGCATTTTCGGCCAGGGCATTCCGAAGCGGGTGACCGGACCGTCGACGATCCAGAGGTTTTCCGTCACCGGTTTCAGTGTGTTGATCGGTGGATAGATGAGGTTTGTTTCGGATGACATGACACGGCCGGTCGTTGTTGGGTTATGTCTTGCCAGACAAATCTCGCTTGGAAACAAAAGACAAGGTTGTCATGACATCCATCCGCGACCGCCTCGAAGACATCCTCGTGCGCCTCGAAGCCGATACCGGAGAGGGGCGCGTCTTCACCAGACTCTACCCGCAGGCCGCAAGGGCCGCCGCCGATGCCGCGGATGCACGCGCCAGGGCCGGACTGTCGCTCGGGCCGCTCGACGGAAAGGTCGTCTCGATCAAGGATCTGTTCGACGTCGCCGGCGAGCCGACGCTCGCCGGTTCGATCATCCGCCGCGATGCGCCGCCGGCGGCTGAAGACGCCGTGATCGTGCGGCGGCTGCGCCAGGCCGGCGCCATCATCCCCGGCAAGACGGCGATGACCGAATTCGCCTTCTCGGCGGTCGGCACCAATCCGCATTACGGCACGCCGCCCAACGCCGCCGATCCGGCGCGCATTCCAGGCGGCTCGTCGTCCGGGGCAGGGGTGTCTGCGGCAGACGGCACTTGCGACATCGCTATCGGCTCCGACACCGGCGGTTCGATCCGCATCCCCGCCGCCCTCAACGGTGTCGTCGGTTTCAAGCCGACCGCACGGCGCGTGCCGCTGACCGGCTGTTTCCCGCTCTCATCGTCACTCGATTCGGTCGGCCCGCTGGCCCGTTCGGTCGCCGATTGCGCCGCCACTGATGCGGTGATGGCGGCGGAGGCGTTTTCGCCGTTGCTGCCGCTGCCGCTCGCCGGGTTGCGGATCGGCATCCCGCGAGGCCGGTCGCTGGAAGAACTCGAACCGGCCGTTGCGGAGGTATTCGACCGGAGCCTGAAGGCGCTTGAGGCCGCCGGCGCGCGGCTCGCCGACCACGCAATCGACGATCTGGTCGCCGAAATGAACGCGGCGACCAAGGCAGGTTCGCTCGCCGGCATTGAGGCTGCCGAAATCCATGCCGGCTGGCTGGCCGACGCGGAAAAGGTCGCCGCCGTCGACCCGCATGTCTCGGTGCCGCTGACACGCCGGCTCGCCGTTACCGCCGCGCATTACATCCGGCTGATCCGTACGCGCCGCGAACTTGCTGTCCGCATGGACGAAAGGCTGCTGCCGGTCGACGTACTGGCGCTGCCGACAGTGCCGATGCTGGCGCCGTTGATCGCGCCGCATCTTACCGACGAAGCGCTGTGGACCCGCACCGACGGCATGCTCTTACGCAACCCGCAGGTCGCCAACCAGTTCGACCTGACGTCGATCTCGTTGCCGATGCCTGGAGCGTCGTTGCCGGCCGGCCTGATGCTGTTTGCCAGAAACGGCGAAGACCGCCGTCTGCTGCGCATTGCGGCGGCGGTGGAGGCGGTTCTCAGGCGGTGAACGCGGATCAGCGCGCGAAGCAGTGCTTCCGCTCGCTTTCCCTGGCGTCGCGCTCGATGCCGGCAGCGACGAGATAGGGCAGTTTGTACTCCTTGCCGGTGATCGTCCTGGTTCGGACTTCCATGCTGCCTCGGACCACCACGCGTCCCGAATAAAGCGCCTCGGCAAGATCCGGCGCATCCCGGTCGCCGGGAGGCAGCCGCTCCGCATCGATCGTCACGCCCTTGATGACCTCGCCGGTCGAAACGTCCAGCGCGCTGTTCGACGGGCAGGGCGCCTTCACGCAGCGCAGGCCGTTGTCGCAGTAGACGTAGCTGCTGCTGGCGGCGCTGGCCGCAGCGGGACTGGCCAAAAGCACCAGGACAACAAGGAAACAACGTTGCAGGCGGGACATGAGTGCAACCTTGCCGTCAATTGGGGCGAAGCTGCGGCGTGGTCAGGCGGCCGGCGCAAACCTTTGCCGGTACCGCTCCACGACTTCCGGATTGCGCAAATTGACCGGCAACTCGCCGGCGAGCACCCGCAGCGTTTCCTCCACCGCGCCGACGCCCATGCGCATCATGCTTTCCTCGGTGATGCCAGCCATGTGCGGCGTCACCACGACGTTGTCGAAGCCGAAATAGGGATGCTCCAGCGGCAGCGGCTGGGTGGCGAAAACGTCGAGCGCGGCGCCGCCGATCCTGTTGTCGCGCAGTGCTGCGATCAGCGCATCGTCGTCGATGATTGGGCCGCGTGCGACATTGACGATCACCGCCGCCGGCTTCATCAGCGCGATGCGGCGCGCATCGATCATGCCGCGCGTTTCGGGTGTCAGGGGGCAGCAGATGGCGACGATGTCGCTCTCGGCCATCAATTCGTCGAGCGTGCGGAACGCAATTCCGGCCAGCAGGCTGCCGGCGTTGCGGCTGGTGGCGACGACGGTCAGGCCAAAACCGTCCCGGGCGATCGTCGCGACGTTGCGGCCGATGTTGCCCATGCCGATGACGCCGATGGTCTTGCCGGAAAGTTCGCTGGTGTGGACGGAGTGCTCGCGGCCGGCCAGCCAGCCGCGCTGCCTGAGATCGCGGTCGATGACACGAAAACGGCGCAGCACGGCCATCGCGCCGAACAGCACATGCTCGGCCACGGTGCGGGCGTTGACGCCCGGCACGTTGGCGACCAGCACGCCGGCCTCGGTCGCCGCCTCCATCGGAATCCAGTCGAGCCCGGCGCCGTGCCGCACGGCCATCTTCAGCCGGCGCTGCGCGGCGAAAACCTCCGGCGGCATTGGCGCGCGCACGATGACGACATCGGCGTCGCGGCATTCCCTGGTCAGGGTGTCGGTATCGAGCGCCGAGGCGACCACCAGGTCGCCGACGCCGTCCAGCATGGCGCGCGCACGCGGATGCAGCACGTGCGTCGAAACAATCCTCGTGCGTTCAGGCATTCTGCAGGTCCGCCTCAGCGCTGCCGGTCTCGCCGCTGATGAGGCCCTTCCAGTAGCTTTCGGCGCCCTGCAAATGGGCGCTCATCAGTGCCTGGGCGAGGTTGCCGTCGCGGCGCAGCAGCGCATCGAAGATCTGAAGGTGTTCCATGTGTGATCTCCGGCCGCGCTCCGGGTCGGAGAAATAGACGGGCAGGCGGCCTTCGCCAAGCACATAATATGCCGTGCATATCTGGTGGAACATGGTGTTCTTGGTGGCGCGGACGATCTCCAGGTGGAAATCGCGATCCTCCTGGGAGATGGGCTGGCCGGTGGCGATCTTTTCTTCCGATTGCGTCAGGATCTCGCGCAGCCGCTCGTAATTCTCTTCCGTCGCCCGGCCGCAGGCGAGTTCGGCGGCCTTGATCTCGTGGATCTTGCGGATCTCGACGATCTCGTAGATGCGCACCGGGTCGAGCGGCAGCCCCGCCCTGGCAAACAGCGCCAGCGCCTCGACGCTTGCCTCGCGGGTGGTCAGGTAGATGCCGGATTTCGCCCGCCGCTCGACGATGCGCATGGCTTCGAGGATCGCCAGCGCCTCGCGGATCTGGCCGCGGCTTACCGCGAAACGCTCGGCCAGTTCGCGCTCCGAGGGCGTGCGCCCGGTCTCGGTATCCGAGAACGAGAACAGGTAGGATGCCAGCTCGGCCAGCAGGTTCTTCTCAGTCATTGGTCGGTCAGCGCATGAGCCTCGAGGAATCTTTCCGAGACGGTGATGCCAAGACCAGGTCCGTCGGGAATCGCAATCATACCGTCTTTCAGGTCGATCGTCTCTTCGATGAGGTCATGCAGCATCGGATTTGCGCCGAGCGAATATTCGATGATGAAACTCGAGGCGGACGCCGCCGCGACATGCAGGCCGGCGAAGAACGCCGGCGCGCCCGCCCAGAGATGCGGCGCGAGCCTCAGGTTGAAGGCGGAGGCGATAGCTGCGATCTTCGTCGCTTCGCTGATGCCGCCGCAGAAACCGAGGTCGGGCTGGAAGATGTCGGCCGCGCGCATCACCGCGAGATCGCGGAAGGCAAAGCGCGTCGCCTCGCTCTCGCCGGCGGCGATCGGGATGTTGCAGGCGGCGCGCAGTTCGGCCATGCCGGCCTTGTCGTCGGCAATCACCGGCTCCTCGAACCAGGCGAGGTCGCAATCGGCGACGAGATGGGCGAAACGCTTCGCGTCGGCCACCGTGTAGGTGCCGTGCGCATCCACCATCAGGCCGATTTCGGGTCCGAGTGCTTCGCGCGCGGCCTTGACGCGCACCGCCGAGGCCTGCGGCGTGCCGTCCATGGCGCCGACCCGCATCTTGACCGCCTTGAAGCCGCCCTCGGCGATATAGGATTGCAGCTGGTCGCCTATCTTGTCGGCCGGTGCCCAGCCGCCCGAGGCGTAGGCCGGCATGCGTTTGGCCTTGCGGCCGCCAAGCAGCTGCCAGACCGGAACCCCGAGCGATTTGCCCAGAATATCCCAAAGCGCAATGTCGACGGCGCTGATCGCGGCCACCGTCAGGCCGCGGCGGGCAAGCTGCGGCATCGCATGGCCGGAGGCGGCAGCGCTTTGATGCCGCACGCCGTTGTAGAGCATTTCCCAGATCGCGTTGATGTCGCGCGCATCGCGGCCGATCAGCAGCGGCGCGATCTCGCGGTTGATGAGGTGCACCAGCGCGCCATAGGTGCCGGCGCTGCCCGCCGCGTTCTTTCCCTCGCCCCAGCCGACGATGCCGTCGGACGTCTCGATGCGCAGGATCGCCGCGTCGAACGTCGACACCTGGCCGAAGTCGCTCCTGTGCTGTCGGCCGGTCTCGATCGGCACGCGCACCCACCAGGCCTGCACCCGGCTGATGCGCATCGCCTCTCCGGGCCGTTCCGCCACCGCAGCAGTGAGGGAATGATCGTCGGAAAGCAGCAATGGCGCACCTACTTGATGAGCGGCAGGATGGTTTCGGCCGTGATGCGCATCTGGTCGGCGTAAAACGCCTCGGTGAGCAGGCTGGAGCCGTGATCCTGGATGAATTTCAGCTGTTCCGGCGGAATGTCGACCGGATTGCGCTCGACCATGGTGGGGTACTTGTTGGCCGGGGTGCGGTCGACGGGTGCCACGAATTCGTTGGTCACGGCGCCGTCGTAGCCGATCTCCTTCAGCGTGCCGATGATCTTCGGCCAGTCGAGCTGGCCGAGGCCCGCGGCAAAGCGGTTGTTGTCGGCGACGTGGAAGTCGAACAGGCGTTTTCCCGCCAGCCGGATCGCCTCGTACATGTCCTCCTCCTCGATGTTGAGGTGGAAGGCGTCGAGGCAGACGCCGCATTCGGGGCTGACCGCATCGGCCAGCGCCAGCGCCTGCGCGGCGCGGTTGAAGAAATAGGTTTCGAAGCGGTTCAGCGGTTCGACGGCAATGCGCACGCCGACCTTCTTGGCGTGGGTGAAGCATTCCCTGGTCGCGTCGACCACCCACTTCCACTCTTCCTCTTCGGTGCCGTCCGGCACCACCTTGCCAACGGTCGCCGGCACCAGCGTGATGATCTCGCCGTCGAGTTCGCTCACCATGGTGAGCACGCTCTTGACGTAGTCGACGGAGCGGGCGCGCTGCCCTTCGTCCTTGGCGGCGAGGTTGCGTTCGCCAAGCGTCAGCGTCACCGCACCCCAGCAGCGGATGCCATGCTCCTTCAGGAGCGCGCGGGTGTCCTTGATGTTGTACTGCGTCGGCTCGCCCGAAATCTCGATCGATTCGTAGCCGTATTTCTTGATCCGGGCCAGGGTGGTGGCCAGCGGTTCAGCGCGCATCCAGTTGTGCGTCGAAAGGTGCATGTGCTTGCTCTCCAGAATTCACCTGCCATGCGCGTGCCGGTACGGTGCGGCACGCACGCTCCTCCCTAAAGGCGTTCCAGCTGTTCGACCATCTGGTTCTACCAATTAGGTTTGTTTCGGGTTCTAACGTATTTCAATCATGGCGGCAAGGAGCCGGTGGCTGTGCTGAGAAAACAAACCTACTTCATTGTTTTTGTTGCATTTAACAAAGGAAAACGGCCGGCGCGGGTTGTCTCTGCCATCTAAGATTGTACTTGACCAGATTGCAGGATTTGGTAATACCAGACGAGAACCTGATTTCTGCCGAAGCGGAATCTGGCATCTGCCGCCTGGGGGGCACGGCGGCGCAACGGCGGGTCGATGGCGTCGGGGGGCGTCATCGACCTTGCTGTCTCCGGCGCAAGGGTGTGTCTGGAAGCTCAATCTCCTGGTAACATTGTCAGATGATGCTGGTCTGAGCCGTCAGCCGGTGTACTATTTGCCAATAATGGATGTCGGGATGCTCCGGTAATCTGCGCCGACCGGCTAAAGCCGGTCTCGACGCAGGCAGGCGTCGCGAAATCAGCAGGCGGCGACAGAACCGCCCGGGAGAAGAAACGGCAGGTCACAGGATGAGCGCAGCTAATGAGGCCGCCCGCTTTCTGATCATCGACGATCATCCGCTGTTCCGCGAGGCGTTGCACAGCGCCGTTCAGATGACCTATCCGGATGCCGATACGGTCGAGGCGCGCACCGTCACCGAGGCGCTGGAACTGCTCGAAGGCCCGACGCCGTTCGATCTCGCGCTGCTCGATCTCAACATTCCCGGTGTCCAGGGGTTCGAGGGCTTGCTGCAACTGCGCACCCGCTACCCGCGGCTGCCGATCGTGGTGGTTTCCGGGCATGAGGAGCCGAAGATCATTTCGGAGGCGTTGTCGTACGGTGCAGCCGGTTTCATTCCGAAATCGGTGCGCAAGGCCGATCTCGCCGACGCGATCCGCTCGGTGATGGAAGGCGCCATCCATGTGCCTGTCAACTACGGCGGGCAGGCCCCGGATGCCGAGAGCGCCGACCGTGCCGAAATGGTTCGCCGCCTGGCGACGCTGACGCCGCAGCAGTTGCGCGTCCTGCAGATGCTGCGTCAGGGCCTGCTCAACAAGCAGATCGCCTACGAGTTGCAGGTCGGCGAGACCACCGTCAAGGCGCACGTCTCGGAGATATTGCGCAAGCTCAACGTCTACAGCCGCACCCAGGCCGTCATCGAGGTGTCGAAGCTGGATAATGCGGAACTGTTTCGGGAGCAGGCGGGATTTTGAAGAAGCGAATAGTGAATAGTGAATAGTGAGTAGTGAGTAGTGAAAATGGGGGCAGACCCTTCCTATTCACTACTCACTACTCACTATTCACTATTCCCTCTTTCACGCCAACAAATGCGCCAGCAGCGCGCGCAGCTGCGCCGGCTTCACCGGTTTGCGCATCAGTTCGATGCCGCCGCTGCGCGCCGTGCGCGACAATGTTTCGGATGCGTCGGCGGTGATCAGCAGCGCCGGCACCTGCCGCTGCAGGTAGTCGCGCGCCTCGACGATCGTCGTGGTGCCGAGATCGCCATGATCGAGGTGCTGGTCGGCGATGATGACGTCCGGCACCCAGCCGGTGTCGCCAAGCGCGTCGATGGCATCGTCCGTCGAAGTCGCAGCCCTGACGTCGCAGCGCCAGCGTTCGAGCAGGAGCTTCATGGCCTCCAGGACGGCATCGTCGTTCTCGATCAGCAGCACCTTGGTGCCGAACAGGCCATAGCCGCGAGGTTTCTCGGGCTCGTTCGACGCGGCGACAAGCTCGGCATGGGCGCCGAAAGCCAGCGGCACGTCGATGTGGAAGACCGTGCCGCGGCCAAGCACGGAGGAGAAGTCGACACGGTGGCCGAGCGCGTCGACCATGCGGCGCACGATCGCAAGGCCGAGGCCCAGCCCGCCGGCAAGATCGCTGTCGGCGGTAACGGTGCCGCGGTGGAATTCCTCGAACACGGCCAGGCGCTGGTCGTTGGGGATGCCGCTGCCGGTATCGACGACGTCGATCCTGAGTACCGTCCCGCGATAACGCATGCCGACAAGCACGCCGCCGGTCTTGGTATAGCGGATGGCGTTGGAGATGATGTTCTGCAGGATGCGCCGCAACAGGGTGCGGTCGGATCGGACGACCGCATGGGTCGGCCGGAACCGCAGTTTCAGTCCCTTGTTTGCGGCCCATGGCTGGAAGTCGGATTTCAGCGATGAAAACAGCGGCTCGAGCGGCACGTCGCCGACTTCCGGCTGCACCACGCCGGCGTCCAGCTTGGAAATGTCGAGCAAGGTGCGCAGCAGGTCTTCCATCGTCTCCAGCGAGCGCTCGACCTGGCGGACCAGTTTTCGGCCTTCCTCGCCGGTCTGCAGTTCGGCAAGCGCCGAGATCGACAGGTGCGCGGCGTTGAGCGGCTGCAGCACGTCGTGGCTGGCCGCCGCCAGGAACCTGGTCTTGGAAAGGTTCGCCTGTTCGGCATTCTCCTTGGCGGCAACGAGCTCGAGGTTCGACTGTTCGAGATGGCGCAGCGTGGCGCGCAGTTCCTCGGTGCGGGTGCGAACGCGGGTTTCCAGGTTGATCGCCGTCTGGAACAGCGAAAAGGCGTTGCCCTGCTGTTCCATCGAGCGTTCGACGCGCGACACCAGCGCCTCGTTGATGCGGCGCAGCTTGTCGATGTCTTCGATCGGGCGAATGGGCATTCGGGCGCGTGCTTATTCGGCTGCCGCGGGCAGGACCGATTCCTTCGGCCGGCGGCCGAAGGCGATGCCGGTAAGTGTCTGGTTGAGATGCATCGACTGGTATTGTTCGCCGAACGTGCCGAAGCCGATGACGTGGTGCTGCTGGTAGAGTTCCGACATCTTGCGGATCACCTGGCGGTTTTCCGCGTCGACCCGCCTGTAGGCGCAGTCGAAGCCGAACACCATGTCGATGCCGCCCAGCCGCTCCTCGATTTCCTCGAATTTCGTGCGCGTGGTTTCGACCATGCCGCGCGCTTCGGCGAGCGTCAGCACGACGCCATCGTCGATGGCGCAGGCAAACACCAGCGAGCCGTCGTCGAGAATGCCGCGCACCGCCCGGCAATAGAATTCGCCGCCGACCTTGACCACCACCGGATGCGAGGCAAAGCCGTTCTGGGTCAGTTCGGCGATGTTCTTGCCTACGGCGGAGGCATATTCCAGCGCCGCCGCACTGGCATTGAGTTCCGACACCGTGCGCTTATCGGGGTCGGATGCGGTGACCACGAACTTCGCGTCGGTCGGAATGAAGTTGTCGGTCTTGAAGATGCTGAACGGCACATCGGTCGAGACCAGCATGATGATGGCGGTGCCGTCGGAAACCTTGCCGTCCGATATCAGCACGGTGTGCTCGAATTTGAGATCGTCGCCGGCCGAGCCGCCGATCAGCGGGATGTCGTCCAGCGCCCAATGCAGCGCGGCGGTGATCTTTTCCTCGGCGAACGACATGCCGTCGATCAGGCACATGGCGAATCGTTCCTGGCCGGTCTTGCCGCGTGTATTCTCGGCCAGTTGCCGGCGCAACCGGTCGACCTCCTCAACGATGGTGTCCATGCCCGCGGCGGTGATGTTCTCGATCGTCGCCGCGGCCACGGTGAAGTTCTTGGCCGGCAGCAGTATGGCCATCGCATGGCCTTCGCCGATGCCTTCCGGCGTGATTTCCCCCGATGTCGAGCAGCCGACCACTTCGAGGCCGGGCGCATGCTTCAGCATTGCCGCGTTGAGCAGATGCGCGTCGAATGTCTGCATGGAGAAGAAAAGATAGGCGAAACCCGCACCGGCGCGGCGGGCCTCGTCGGCGATTTTGACGGCAAACGCCTCCGCGTCCGCCTCCGACGACGTCAGCACGGTTATACCGCAGGCATATTCGGCACGCGAATACACGGGCTTTCGGCGCTCCTTGATGCTTCATCCGTCCAGCGCTCTGCGTCGCCGGTTCGGTGCATCATCTTCGTCAAATTCGCTTTTTGCAATCTTGATGTCTGACGGCGTTCGGTCGAAAGTACAATATACCGGGAAATGGGGCGGCAGCATTCTGCCGGTCATTCTCGGGAGGCGTCTCGCGGAGGCTTGTCATGGCCGCCCGGACCGAGCAGAAAAACCAGCCGGCAGCGCTCCGGCACGTGGTGGGAGGAGGGATCATGTCCGATGTATCTTTGACGGTGAACGGGCGGAAGGTGAAGGGCTCGGTCGAGGACCGCACGCTTCTGGTGCACTTCCTGCGCGAGCATGTCGGCCTGACCGGTACGCATGTCGGCTGTGACACCTCGCAATGCGGTGCCTGCGTCGTGCATGTCGACGGCAAGGCGGTGAAATCCTGCTCCATGCTCGCCGCCCAGGCCTCCGGCTCGACCGTGGTGACCATCGAAGGCCTCGCCAACGGTGCCGAGCTGCATCCGGTGCAGGCCGCGTTCAAGGAACATCACGGGCTCCAGTGCGGCTTCTGCACGCCGGGCATGATCATGTCGGCCACCGATATGATCCGGCGCCATCCGGAAGGCCTCGACGAGGCGACCGTGCGCGCCGAGCTCGAAGGCAACATCTGCCGCTGCACCGGTTATCACAACATCGTCAAGGCGATCCTTGCCGCATCGCAGACGATGTCGAAGAGTTCAAAGGGCAAGGCGAAGAAAGCCGCCTAACGGCAGTAGGCAATCGGGAATTGGGAGCAGCGGCACTGTAGTCGGATTGTCACGTTTCACTATCAACGACTGCCGACTGCCTACTGCCTACTGCCCTGCAAGGGAGGAAATAACCCATGGGAATCGAAGGCATCGGCGCCCGCGTGGCGCGCAAGGAGGACAAGCGCTTCATCACCGGCGGCGGCCGCTATGTCGACGACATGGTGGTGCCCGGCATGAAGCATGCGGCTTTCGTCAGGAGCCCGCACGCCCACGCCGACATCAAGAAGATCGACGTCAAAAAGGCTGAGGGTATGCCGGGCGTCATCGGCGTCTTGACCGGCAAGCAGCTCAAGGCCGATGGCATCGGCAATCTCATCTGCGGCTGGATGATCCATTCCAAGGACGGCACCCCGATGAAGATGGGCGCCTGGTCGCCGCTGGCGGTCGACCGCGTCCGTTACGTCGGCGACGCCGTCGTCATCGTGGTCGCCGACACCAAGGGCGAGGCGCGCGATGCCGCCGAGGCCGTGGAGATCACCTACAAGGAACGCAAGGCGGTCATCGACGCGGTCGAGGCGTTGAAGGGCAGTGCCCCGCAGCTGCATCCCGAAGCCGAGGGCAACCTGATCTTCGACTGGGACATCGGCAACCCGCCGGAGACCGAAGCCGCCTTCAAGGCCGCCGCCCATGTCGTCAAGATGGACATCGTCAACAACCGGCTGGTGCCCAACGCGATGGAGCCGCGCGCAGCGCTCGGCCATTACGACAAGGCGGAAGACCACTACACCTGCTGGACCACCTCGCAGAACCCGCATGTCGCGCGCCTCGTGATGAGCGCCTTCTACAATGTCGCGCCGGAAAACAAGCTGCGCGTCATCGCGCCGGATGTCGGCGGCGGCTTCGGCTCCAAGATCTTCATCTATCCGGAAGAGATCATCTGCCTGTGGGCGTCCAAGCGGACCGGCGTGCCGGTCAAATGGGTGGGCGACCGGACCGAGAGCTTCCTCACCGACGCGCACGGCCGCGATCACCATACGCATGCCGAAATGGCTTTCGACAAGGATCACAGGATCCTCGGCCTCAAGGTCGAGACCAAGGCCAATCTCGGCGCCTACATGTCGCTGTTCTCGTCGTCGGTGCCGACCTATCTCTACGCGACGCTGCTGTCGGGCCAATACAACATCCCGGCGATCCACGCCAATGTGAAGGCGATCTACACCAACACGGCACCCGTCGACGCCTATCGCGGGGCAGGGCGCCCGGAAGCCACCTTCGTCATGGAACGCATGATGGAGACGTCGGCGCGCCAGCTCGGCGTCTCGCCGGCGGAGCTTCGCCGCAAGAACTTCGTCACCCAGTTCCCGCACCAGACGCCGGTCATCATGTGCTACGACGCCGGCGACTACGCGGCGTCGCTCGATGCTGCGATGAAGGAGGCCGACTATGCCGGCTTCGCCAAGCGCAAGGCGGCGGCCGCCAAGAAGGGCCTGCTGCGCGGCATCGGCATGAGCTGCTACATCGAGGCCTGCGGCATCGCGCCGTCGGCGGCGGTGGGCAGCCTCGGAGCGGGTGTCGGCCTGTGGGAATCGGCCGAGGTGCGGGTCAACGCCGTCGGCACCGTTGAGGTGCTGACCGGCTCGCACAGCCACGGCCAGGGCCACGAGACCACCTTCGCGCAGCTGGTCAACGAACGCTTCGGCCTGCCGCTCGACCAGATATCGATCGTCCATGGCGACACCGACAAGGTGCAGATGGGCATGGGCACCTACGGGTCGCGCTCCGGCGCGGTCGGCATGTCGGCCATCGTCAAGGCGCTCGACAAGGTCGAGGCCAAGGCCAAGAAGATCGCCGCGCACCTGCTCGAGGCCGACGAAGGCGACATCGTCATAGAGAACGGCGCGCTGAAGGTTGCCGGCACCGACAAGAACGTGCCGTGGTTCCAGATGGCGCTTGCCTCCTACACCGCGCACAACCTGCCGGCCGGCATGGAGCCGGGATTGAAGGAGACCGCCTTCTACGACCCGACCAACTTCACCTTCCCGGCCGGCTGCTACATCTGCGAGGTCGAGATCGATCCCGACACCGGCAAGACCGAGATCGTGCAGTTCGTCGCCGCCGACGATTTCGGCAACATCATCAACCCGATGATCGTCGAGGGCCAGGTGCATGGCGGTATTGCCCAAGGGGTCGGGCAGGCGCTTTTGGAAGGCGCCCACTACGACGCCGAAAGCGGGCAACTGCTGACCGCGAGCTTCATGGACTACACGATGCCGCGCGCCGACGACCTGCCGTCGTTCCAGGTATCGACCTCGAACACGCCGTGCCCGGGCAATCCGCTCGGCATGAAGGGCTGCGGCGAGGCCGGCGCCATCGGCTCGCCGCCGGCGGTCATCAACGCCATCACCGACGCCATCGGCAACAATGACCTTGCCATGCCGGCGACACCGCAGACTGTGTGGGCTGCGATCCGCGCGGCAACGAAGCACTGAAGGGGACAACAAATGTATTCCGTCAACTATCATCGCGCTTCGTCGATCGCCGACGCGGCCAAGCTGCTGAAAACCGGCGACGCCAAGCTCCTGTCCGGCGGCATGACGCTGATCCCGGCGATGAAGACCCGGCTTGCCGCGCCGTCGGACCTGGTCGACATCAGCCGCATTGCCGCGCTCGCCGGCATTACGGTCAGCGGCAAGACCGTCACCATCGGCGGTGCCACCACGCACCACGACGTGGCGACCAACGCCAAGCTGGCGAAGGCCTGCCCGGCGCTCACCCATCTCGCCGGCCACATCGGCGACCCGCATGTGCGCCACAAGGGCACGATCGGCGGCTCGATCGCCAACAACGATCCGGCGGCGGATTATCCGGCGGCAATGCTGGCGCTCGACGCCACCATCATCACCAACAAGCGCAAGGTCCAGGCGGCGAAATTCTTCACCGGCCTGTTCGAGACGGCGCTGAAGGACGGCGAGATCGTCACCGGCGTTTCCTTCACCGCGCCGGCCAAGGCGGGCTACGCAAAATTCCCCAACCCTGCCTCGCGCTATGCGATGACCGGCGTCTTCGTCGCCAAGGGCAAGGACGGGGTTCGCGTCGCAGTCACCGGCGCCGGCGAAGACGGCGTCTTCCGCTCGACGGAGATCGAGGCGGCACTCGCCAAGAAGTTCGAGCCCGCGGCCGTCGAGGGCATCAAGCTGTCGGCAGGCAATATGATGGGCGACCTGCATGCCTCGCCGGAATATCGCGCCAATCTGGTGGTGGTGATGGCCAAGCGCGCCGTGACTGCCGCAAACGCCTGAACACGCACTTCAGATTTGAGATGAAGAAGGGCCCGCAACGGCCCTTTTTCTTTGTTTATTAGCCGGTTCGGCTCCAATGTAGCCGGGCGGCTAGTTCGAATCCATGATCGATCCGCAGGTCAGGTTGGCGATAGCACCGGTCATGGCGCTGGCGCGGTCGGAAGCGACCAGCACCGCCACGTCGGCAATCTCCCGCAACTGGGGCAACCGTCCCAACGCCGTGCCCTTTTCCATGTACACCTTGGTTTCGGCGACATGGTCGTAGATTTTGGTCTCGACCGCATGGTCTGGAAATTCGGGCGGCCATGTTTCGGGAAGGGCGTCGGACCGCAGACAGACGACGCGGATGCCGTGCGCGCCGAGTTCGCCGGCGAGCGTGCGCGATAGTGCCTCGATAGCCGTGCAGGCCGTGGCGAAGCCGCCGGTGCGGTGGAACACGCGGTCGCGGCCGGAGAGGCCGGCGGCCGTCGAGGATAGGGTCAGGATGACGCCCGGACCCTTTTTCATCATGTGGCGCGCCGCCGCCGTTGCGGTCAGGAAATGCGTCTTGATGCCGATCTCGACCGGCAGCGCGAAATCCTCCAGCGTCATTTCGGTGAGCGGCGTGCCTTGCAGGTCGCCACGGATGCCGATGGCGTTGAAGGTGATGTCGACGCCGCCGGCCTTTTCGACCACCGCCGCGAGGTGGTCCTCGATCGCCTGCCTGTCGAGGGCGTCGACTTCCGCCGTCTCGGCCTTGCCGCCGGCCTCGTTGATCGCGTCGGCGACGCGCCGCACCTTTTCAAATGTGCGGCCGGCCAGATATACAGTCGCTCCATCCGCGGCGAAGGCGCGCGCCACCGCACCGCCGATATGGCCGCCCGCGCCGTAGACGATGGCAATCTTTCCTTCGAGCAGCATTTTCCTCTCTTCTCGGATATTTGCGGGGCTTTCTCTATTGGATGGCCGCGTCTACGGCTTGGCGATGCGGGCGATACGGTCGCCGCGCGATGTGCCGATCCAGTATTCGTCGCCGACCTCCATCGCCGTGGTGCCGGAGCCGAATTCCTTTGGCTCCGCCGCGGTCACGATCGTCTCGCTCGCCAGCGTGGCGGGGTCGACCCGCACTACCTTGTAGGGAAAGGCGCACACGGGCGCGTCGCTCATGTGGCATGAGCCGTAGCCCGCCGGGTCGTCGAAGAACTGCCCCGCGACCAGCAGCTTGCCTTCCGCGTCCCATCGCAGATTGTCGGGCCGCATGCCGGTGTCGACCGATTGCCGTTCGCCCGTCTTGCGCGACACCTTGTGAAGCTTGCTTTCGCCCCATGCGGCGATGAAATAGCTTTCCCCGTCGGGAGATATCGCGATGCCGTTGGGGCCGGACATCTTCGTGCCCGCGACCGTCTTCCAGCCGCCTTTCGGCGACCATTCGAGCACCTCGCCGGTATCCTTGCCGGCGAACAGGTCCTCGCCCCACGTCTTGCTCGCCATGTCGAAGAATTTGGTCGCCGCGAAGCCACCGTCGGGCAGGGGGACGACGCTGTTCAACTGGGCGCCTTGCGGCGCCACCACGCAACCCTGCCAGGTCAATGACGGTTCGGCACTTCCGGTTGCCGTCACGCCGAAAATCTCGACCGACTCGCGGCCGCCATGGTTGATGGCGAGCAGCTTCAGGGTGCCGCCTTGTTCATCGAGCGCAATGCCGTGGCCGCGCAGCGAGGCCGATGTCGGCCTTCCCGGGCAGTCCGGAAAAAGTGCCTTGTCTTGCGCCGCCGGGATTTCGTCGACGGAAAGCTTGCGCCAGGAATGGTCCCCGGCGTCGAGCAGGTAGAACATGCCTTCCCTGTCGGCCGGGTTGGCCATGCGGCTGGCAAGCACCCAGTCGGTGCCGGGCACGCGCACGATATCCTCGGCATTGGCCGGACCGCAGATGAAGCTCTTGTCCGCTTGGCCTCCGCAATGCCCGTCCTGCATATCCGCGCTCTCCGCGCCTGATGCCGCAAGCAGCAGGATGAGCGGCGCAAGTGCTGTTCTTCCGGCGGTCATGATTCTCCCGGTCATGTGGCGCGTGCCAGGTCTTCGGCATAGGCCTGTTCGCGGTTGAAGCAGGAATCCCAGCCATCGACATGGCTGTCGCGCGACTCGACCGAAATGAACGGTGTCTGGTGGAAACTCTGGATGGTCCTGCCGTCGCGTTCCTCGAAGGTGACGGTGATCAGCGTCTCCATGCCGGGGCGACCATTGTCGTCATCCCAGGCGAAGGTGGTGACGATGCGCCTGTCGCGCTCGATTTCCCTGTACCGCCCGCCCATCCAGCTTTCGCCATAGGCTTCCGAGACAATGCAGCCGCGCCATAAGCCGCCTGGCCGGAAATCCTGCTCGAGCGCGGTGCAGGAGAAATTTTCAGGCCCGAGCCAACGGCTCATATGTTCCGGCAGTTCCCAGATGCGAAAGACCAGCGCAACCGGAGCGTCGAACGTGCGAACAATCAGCAGTTCGTCATCGGCCAGTTCCGGCCGGGCTTCAGCTTGGGCGTTCATTGTCTTTTCCTTTCGTGATTTCGGCGAGGTAGGCATCCATCTTGTCGAAGCTCTGCTCCCAGAGCTTTCGATAGCGCTGCAGCCAGCCATCGACGTCCTTCAGCGGCTGCGCTTCCAGCCGGCAGGGCCGCCACTGCGCTTCGCGGCCGCGCGAGATCAGCCCGGCCGCTTCCAGCACCTTCAGATGCCGCGACACGGCCTGGAGGGTGATGTCGAACGGTTCCGCCAGTTCCCCGACCGAGGCCTCGCCCAGCGACAGGCGTGCCAGGATCGCCCGGCGGGTCGGGTCGGCGAGTGCCGAGAAAGTGGCGGTGAGCGGATCGGGTATCATTTGTATTCAATCATCTTGTTAATCAACAATTATGTTAAATACAGATGCCGGCGGGCGCTGTCAACGGCGCACAATGCGGAAACGTGAGGCCTTCACCTCCCCCTTGAGGGGAGGTCGGCGGCCAAAGGCCGCCGGGTGGGGGTGCTTCGGCACTCACCTACGAGAACTGCCCCGCAAGACGTGAACAGATTCACCCCGTTTCAGGTCTTTTCCCGCCTCCACTGAAGATTCTTCGCAGCAATTTCAATGACTTGTACGATTTCTGCAGAAATCGTCCATCCACACCCTTCGCCGCCTCCCGCATAATGACCGTGTTGTTCTCTGTGGGGGTCTGGGTGGCCACCGGGTTGACCAGGGAGAACAGCGGCGTCGGGACTGGCCTCGCTCCGGGTGCGAGGCTGGGGGCGGTAATGCCTCCAAGGTTCCGGCCCTCGACGTACGGTGAGCCTACGGCCCTCTGGCACAGGGCGAGCCGGGCGGGGCAGCAACGCCGGCGGTGCGCGTCTTTCGGGCATCGTTACTGAAAACAGCGCTGTCGGTCCGTCCGGCAGGCGCGCACCGCCTCCCCCACACTTTTACACGGGAGGCACCACAGCCTCCCAATGGCCAGGCCGGCAAAAACCGGAGCGTGGCAACGGAGAAGCTCGCCTTATAGCCGCCTGGAATGCCTATGCGCGCACCGCCCGGATCGTCGCTGCAACGGCATCGCGATCGGTGACGGTGTTGCGGTATTCGCGGTCGAGGTCGGTGCCGCCCATGCCGACGCGCGGATTGCGGTACGACATGCCGCTCGGCAGGTTCTTCAGCGCCGCGAAGTGCATCTCCGACAGCCCGGTCCGCTGGCGCACGCCGCCGATGTTCTGCGCATCGAGTTCGCCGCAGCCCATGATGACGATGCGATCTCCCGCCAGTTTCACCAGCCGGGCAAGCAGTTCGACGCCTTCGACCGCGGTATCGCGCTGGCCGCTGGTCAGCACGCGCCCGACCTTGCAGCGGACCAGCGCCTCCAGTGCCTCAGTCGGGTCGCGCGTCATGTCGAAGGCGCGGTGGCAGGTCACGTTGAGCGGGCCGGCGCCGCGCACCAGTTCGGCCATGCGCGTCTCGTCGATGGTGCCGTCGGCATTCAGGCAGCCGACGACGACACCTGCCACGCCAAGCTCCCTCAGCGCTTCGACGTCGGCAAGCATCGACCGGTACTCGGCCTCGCTGTAGAGGAAATCACCGCCCCGCGGCCGCACGATCACATGGAACGGGATGCTCGCCAGTTCCAGCGCCAGCTTCACGGTACCGAGGCTCGGCGTGATGCCGCCCTCGACGAGGCTGGCGCAAAGTTCGACACGGTCGGCG
Organism: Mesorhizobium sp. ZC-5; assembly: GCF_025753855.1. Taxonomy (GTDB): domain Bacteria; phylum Pseudomonadota; class Alphaproteobacteria; order Rhizobiales; family Rhizobiaceae; genus Neomesorhizobium. Next base: position 104,820 of record NZ_JAOWPT010000004.1, on the reverse strand, counting down.
CCTGCCTCCTGGGCGGCGATCAACCCGTCGATGCCTTCGACGCAGATCTCGATCAGGGGCAGGGTGGAATTTTTCGCTGTGCTGGCGGTCATTGGCGGCTCGCATCGTCTGGAGAAATGGTTGCCGGTCGGTGTAGCACCGGCGGACGGTGGAGCAACAGGGTGTCGGTTCCCGTTGGAATCGCTTCCGGCATCACCAAGACCGCTTTCGCTGTCCGGCCGAGCTTATTAAGGTGGCACGGGCGACTCGACCCCATGGTTGCGTGTTGCCGCCTCGAGGTCATGATCGACAATCCAGAACAAGCAGCGGCATCTTCTCTTGCACCGTTCCGGCACCCGACGTTTCGCGCGATCTGGATAGCGAGCCTCGCCTCGAGTTTCGGCGGCCTCATCCAGTCCGTCGGCGCCGCCTGGATGATGACCTCGATCACCGATTCCGCCGGCATGGTGGCGCTGGTGCAGGCCTCCACCTCGTTGCCGATCATGCTGTTTTCGCTGACGTCCGGTGCGATCGCCGACAATTTCAACCGCCGCAAGGTAATGATCATCGCCCAGTGCTTCATGCTGCTGGCCTCGGTCGGGTTGACGGTCTGCACCTATCTCGAACTGATCACGCCGTGGCTCCTCTTGAGCTTCACCTTCCTGATCGGCTGCGGGGTGGCGCTCAACAACCCGTCCTGGCAGGCGTCGGTCGGCGACATCGTGCCGCGCGCCGACCTGCCGGCCGCCGTCGCGTTGAACAGCGTCGGCTTCAACCTGACCCGCAGCGTCGGTCCGGCGATCGGCGGCGCCATTGTCGCTGCGGCGGGTGCGGCGGCTGCTTTCGCCATCAACACGCTCAGCTATTTCGCGCTGATCTTCGTGCTCGCGCGATGGAAGCCGGTGATGCAGGCGAGCGCTCTGCCGCGCGAGACGATCGGAACCGCGATGGCGGCGGGGCTGCGTTATGTCGCGATGTCGCCCAACATCGAAAAGGTGCTGCTGCGCAGCTTCGTCTTCGGCTTCACGGCGATTTCCATCCTGGCCTTGCTGCCGCTCGTCGCCCGCGACCTGTTGAGCGGCGGGCCGCTGCTTTACGGCGTGCTGCTCGGCTGCTTCGGCATCGGCGCCATCGGCGGCGCGTTCCTCAACAGCCTGCTGCGCCGCCGCTTCACGGTCGAGTGGATCGTCCGGCTGGCATTCGTCGGATTTGCGCTTTGCGCGCTCAGCCTGGCGGTGGCGTCGAGCCCGTGGCAGGCCGGTCCGTCGCTGATGGTCGGCGGCGCCTGCTGGGTGCTGGCGCTGTCGCTGTTCAACGTGACCGTCCAGCTTTCCACGCCGCGCTGGGTGGTCGGCCGCGCGCTCTCCATCTACCAGACTGCGACCTTCGGCGGCATGGCGCTGGGCAGCTGGCTGTGGGGCGTCGCGGCCGAGGATTACGGGGCCGACAAGGCGCTGCTGATCTCCTGCGTGCTGATGCTGGTCGGCGCCTTGCTGGGCCTCAAATTCGCGCTGCCGGAGGAGACGTCGCTCAACCTCGATCCGATCAATCGCTGGGAGGAGCCGCCGCTGGCGCTCGAACTCAAGCAGCGCAGCGGTCCGATCGTCATCATGATCGAATACATCATCAAGGAAGCGGACACGCATGCGTTCCTTGATGCGATGGCCGAGCGGCGGCGCGTGCGCGGCCGCAACGGCGCCCGCAACTGGACGCTCAGCCGCGACCTGGAAACCCCTCAGTCATGGATGGAAACCTATCACGTGGCGACCTGGATCGAGTACCGTCGCCACAATCTGCGGACCACCCATGCCGACGCGGTGGTCGGCGAAAAGATCAGGTCGCTGCACAGCGGCACCGAGCCGCCGCGCGTTCACCGCATGATCGAGCGGCCGACGACCTGGTCCGACACGCTGTTTGCGACGAAAAGCATCTTCGACATGCCCTGACGGCGTCTGCCGTCAGCTTTCGGCGAAATGCATCACATGTCACTCAGGAACGCCATCACCGCCTCGCGCATCCTCGGCGTTTCCTGGTGGCCGACGCCCGGCTCCGTGAGCAGCCGAAGCGCCTTTTCGGCCCCGGCCGCGCGGTAGGCGGAAAGCGTCCCGCGGTAGGCCCGTGCCACCGCATCAGGCGGCGTCAGCGGATCGGCTTCTCCGATGCAGATCAGTTGCGGGCGAGGCGCGATCAGCCCGGCGATCTCGCCGATCGAGGTTTTCGCCAGAAGTCCGGGCACGGTCATGTAGTGGCCGTGCAGGTCATGCGCGCCGGTCTCCACCAGCGTTGCCCAGTCGGCATAACAGCAAAGGTGCGCGATGCGCGCCAGGCGCGGCTCGACGGCACCCAGAAAGAAGGCATGCGTCGCGCCCATCGACAGGCCGAGCGCTGCAATTCTCGTCGGGTCGACATCGCTGCGGGCTGCAAGCCAGTCGAAGGCGGCCAGCAGATCGCCAAGCATCTTTCCCATCAGCGTTTTGCCTTGCCACAGCATCGCCTTCGACAGCGAATTCTCGTTTGGCACCTGCCTGTCGCCGAAAGTCGGCATGTCGATCGACAAGGTCACGAAACCGGCTTCGGCAAGCACCGGCCCGTAGGGGCCGATCAGGCTCGGCCTGCCGTCGACAAGTTCCGAAGCGCCGATCTCGTACTTCGCGCCATGGGCATGGCAGTAGAGCACGGCGGGCCGACGGCTGGCGGGCCTGGAAGGCCGCGTCAGCAGGCCTCGCACCGGTTCGCCGAGATCGAACCGCAGATGCTCGACGACGAAGCCCGGCTTCTCGACCCGCCCGGCGACGATCGCCTCGACCGGGCGTCGGACCGGCAGCGCCAGAAGTTCCAGCAATTCACCCGCATCCATGGTGATCGATTCCTTCGAAGTCGGCACGCACTATACCCGCAATTCCTGGCTGGCGGACGACGTCACAGGACAGTCACTTCCGCCGCGGCCTGATTGACCGGCCCTCATCGGCGGTCCGGTTGGACGGCGCTGTCAATAAATCGTAATGAGCCGGCGTCATAGCTGATGCCGGCTTTTGTTACGGCGCAACCGGGCGGGATCGAAAATTTGACGGCAATTCATCTTGAAGGCGTGACGCGGCGTTTCGGCGATGTCGCGGCGGTCGATGGCATCTCGCTAGATTTCCCGGCCGGATCGTTCACCGCGCTGCTGGGTCCCTCTGGCTGCGGCAAGACAACCCTGTTGCGGCTCATCGCCGGCTTCGAAACGCCGAGCGAGGGACGTGTCCTCTTTGGCGAACAACTGATGGCGGACGCAACGTGGCAGGTGCCGCCGGAGAAGCGCGGCATCGGCGTCGTCTTCCAGTCCTACGCATTGTGGCCGCATATGGACGTCGCCGGGAACGTTGCCTATCCGCTGAAAACCCGGGGCGCTGAGCGATTGCAGATCGAAACGCGTGTCGACACGGTTCTCGATATCGTGGGATTGACAGGTTTCCGGCAACGCCGGATCGAGGAACTGTCAGGCGGCCAGCGCCAGCGCGTCGCGCTCGCCCGCTGCCTGGTCGCCGACACGGGCGTCATCCTGTTCGACGAGCCGCTGGCCAATCTGGACGTCCATCTGCGGGCTTCGATGGTGGAGGTCTTCCGTGACATCCACCATCGCACAGGCGCCACCATCGTCTACGTGACGCATGACCAGGTCGAGGCGCTGGCGCTCGCCGACCGCATCGCGGTGATGGATCGTGGCCGGGTGCTCCAGATTGGTGCGCCGTCGGATATTTACCGCGCGCCGGCCGACGAAAAAGTCTCAGGTTTTGTCGGCCGTGGCTCGATCGTCTCGGGCATCGCGAAGGCAGTTGAAAACGCAACCGCGACGGTGGAGATCGCCGGGCTGGATTTCCCGGCCCGTTGTCGCGGTGCGGCAAAGGGGCCGGTCAAGGTGCTGTTGCGGCCGGAAGGCCTCAGTCTCGCCGAGCCGGGGATTGCCGCGACAGTCTGTTCGACAACCTATCGCGGCCCCGTTCACGAGGTCAGGCTGAAGCTTGTCTCCAGCGGCGAGGATTTGCTGGTGGACTGCCGCGAGGCGCCCGTCCTCGGCGAAACGGTGTCCGTTGCCGTCTCCGATGCCTGGATCGTGCCTGGAAGCTGAGCTGCCGCAGCCGCTCAGCGCCAGGGCAGGACGCCGGCAGGCAGCCGTCGCGAGAAGCGATCGAGGACGGCAAGCAGGGCTATCACGACCACGATCGTGGAGACGGCGACCGCCGCCGCCTGCGTCCCAAGGCCGGCCTCCTCGAGGCTGAACAGCACGACGCCCAGCGTCTCGTTGCCGCTCGACCACAGCAATGCCGACACGGTCAGTTCGTTGAAGGCGCTCATGAAGACCAGCAGGGCGCCGGCCACCGCCGACGGTGCCGCAAGCGGCGCTGTGATGGTGGCAAGCCGGCGCAACGGGCTGGCTCCGGCGGCGGCAGCGGCTTCGTCGAGGTCGCGCGAGATCTGGCCGACAGCCGTTGCCACCGGCTTCATGGCAAGCGTGAAGAAACGCATGAGATAGGCAACGAGGATGATCGCGGCCGTCGCGTAAAGGCTGCCGATCAGCGGCAGCGGGCGCAGGAAAAGCAGGATGCAGGCGATCGCCAGCACGATCCCCGGCACGGCATAGGGCAGTTCCACGACGCTGCCGACTAGGCGCCGGAAGGGTGGGTTGAATCGTTCCATGACGACGGCGACCGGGATGACGCCCACGGCGAGGATAAGAGCTGCTCCGGTCGCCAGCATGGCGGAATTCTGGAACGCGCGCATGGTCGAGGCCTGCCGGGTGAGAACTTCGGCATAGTTGGACAAGGTTGCCGTTTCCCAGTTGAGCTGCACTCCGAAGGTGGGGATCAGCGATGTGGTGAGCAGCCCGAAGGTCGGCAGCACCAGCATGACGCAGATCGCCAGCCATGCCGCTAAGGAACAAGGCAGGCGCCACACACCGAGCTGGAACTGGGCGGGCCTGCCCGCCGTGAACCGATGTTCGGCGTTTCTCAGCGCGAGGGATTGCAAGGCGACACCGGCAAGCGCCAGCACGCCGATGAGTACCGAAAGCGCGGCGACCTGCGGCAGGACGTTTGGCCCGAAGCTTGCCAACTGTTCGTAGATCAGGGTGGGCAAGGTGAGGTAGTTGACCGGCATGCCGAGCAGCGCCGGAATGCCGAAATTGCCGACACCCGACACGAAGGCGAGGGCGCCTGCGGCAACCAGATAGGGGCGCATCAGCGGCAGGATGATGGTGACGAGTGTTCGCAACGGGCGAGAACCCGAGGCGCGCGCGGCCTCGGCGAGATCGCCGGGAATGCGCGACAGGCCGGCTCTCAGCGTGACGAAGACGATCGGTGCGTGCTGGATCCCGTAAAGCAGGATTATGCCGTTGCGGCCAAGCATCGGGTTGGGCGTTCCGGGCTCCGGCGCGAGGCCGAGCATGCCGAGAAGCGCGCTCGATGGTCCAAGAAGATGCAGCCACGACAACGCCGTGACCTGCGGTGCGATCATCAGCGGCAGCAGCAGCAGGAAGCCGAGGGATTTGCGGCCGGGCAGATCGGTCATGGCGACCAGGATGGCGAAAGGACCGCCGATGAACATTGCCAGCAGAGCGCCGAAGAAAGCGGTATCGAGCGTATGCCACATCGCCCGCAAGGCGGCGGGGCGCGCGAGGCGATCAAGAAAGGCGCCGAAATCGATCTCGCCGCCGGGCGCGACCGCCGCGATGACGAGACGTGCCATCGGCAACAGGCTGAGCAGGCCAATAAGGACGAGGACCGCAAATGTCGAAAGACGGAAGCCGGGCGAAGCGGCGTCGCCGATGGCCATGCGCCCAAGCCAGGAAGGCATGAGCGCATGGCGTCCTGGGAGGGACCTCTGGACGGATGACACCGTTTGAACCGGCGCGGGCTACTGGCCCATCATCTCGCTGAACTTTTCCTTGTTCGCCGTCTCGTTGGCGAGTGCGGCGGCGGCATCGAAGCCTAGGACCTTGATTGCCGAACGGTCCGGGTAGCCGGCCGGCAGGCCGGCGTCGGCGCGGGCTGGGATATAGCCCTGGCTTACGGCGAGCTCCTGTCCTTCCTTGGACAGCAGGAAGTCGACGAACGCTTTGGCGGCATCCGGGTTCTTCGCCGTGGAGAGGATGGCGACCGGCTCGGTGACGGCGGATACGCCTTCGGTCGGGAAGACGAACTCGACCGGCGCGCCCTTGGCCTTCTCGCGGATCGGCATGTAGTCGACGATCATGCCGAACAGCTTGTCGCCGCCGCTGACGGCTTTCAGCACGTCGCCGTTGCCGCCGGCAGCCTGCGCACCGTTGGCGGCGAGCGAGGCATAATAGTCCCAGCCGCCGGCCAGGTTCTCGGTCAGCGTGACGGTGTGGATGAGCGCGGCACCCGAGGTCAACGGGCTCGGCATGGCGATCAGCCCCTTGGCCTCCGGCTTGGCCAGGTCCTGCCAGCTGGCCGGAACGAACGGCGCCTTGGTGTTGTAGACGATGCCGGTGGTGATCAGCTTGGTCGGGAAATAGGCGCCGTCCTTGTCCATCAGCCCGGCGTCGAACGCCGATACGTCGGCTTCCGGATAGGCGAGGAGGCGGCCTTCCTTCTTCAGGCCCTCCATCGTCACCACGTCGGCGATCAACAGCAGGTCGGGCTGTGGCTGGCCGGCCTCGATCTCGGCGCGCAGCTTGGCCATGATCTTCGGGGTTCCGTCGCGTACCCACTCGACCGTGATGCCCGGATTCTTTGCCATGAAGGCGTCTGCGGTCTGCTGCGCGTCGGTGTTCGGCTGGCTCGTATAGAGCACGAGCTTGCCATCGGCCGCAAAGGATTGGCCGATCGCAGCGGCCATGAGGAGCGAGGCGAGGATGATCTTGCGCATGGAAAACCCTTGTTGGTGAGCAATACGGGGCCTGATCTTGCGGATGCAGGCAACCAGAAATTCGCTGCCTATACCAGATAGATAACGGCTCCATGACAACCCTAGGCGTGCGACGGACCGCTTCAGTTGGATCAGGGCGGGCGGTATCTGTGGAAGAAGAGGTCCGTCCGCACAGACGGTTTACTGGTTTACCGCCATCGCTCGTTGCTCGGCCCGGGTTTTCAGTCTGGAAGCGAAGTCGCCGGGAAACAGTTCGAGGTAGTTCGGTGCACCCAGTTCGCGTGCGGCATGCACGGGCCAGTCCGCCGAATACATCAGTTCCCGCGCCATGCCGATGAGGTCGACGGATCCTTCCCGGAGAATCGCTTCCGCCTGTCCCGGTTCGGTTATCAGCCCGGGCGCCATGGTCATCATGCCGGTCTCAGCCTTGACCTTCCGGGCAAAGGGCAAGTGATAGCCGGGGACGCGCGGGACGAGCGGCATGTCCGAACTGCCGATGAGGCCGCCGGAGGAACAGTCGATCACGTCGACGCCGCAAAGTTTCAGTTCGTCGGCAAGTGCCACGGTGTCTTCAAGCGTCCACAGGCCGCCCTTTCCATCGACACCGGAAACGCGGAAAAACAGCGGCCTGTCGTCTGGCCAGACTTTTCGGACCGCGCGGGTGACTTCAAGCGCAAACCGCATCCTGTTGGACCGGCTCCCGCCATACCGGTCGGACCTGCGATTGATGAGCGGAGAAAGAAACTGCTGGATGAGGTAGCCGTGCGCGCCATGGATTTCGAGGATTTCGAAGCCGGCCTCGAGTGTTCGTTCCGCGGCCCGCACCCAGGCCGCGATGACATCGGCAATGTCCCGCTCGTCCATCTCATGCGGTGCGGGATAGTCCGGTTCGGCCGGCACGGCGCTTGCGGAGATCGTCTGCCAGGGAGCGAGACCGCGTCGTGCATCCTGTGCGGTCAGCGACGCCCGGCCGGTGCCCGGTCCGTGCGCGGAGCCTTTGCCGCCGGCGTGGCCAAGCTGCATTGCCGGGACGGCGCCGAGACTTTTCAACATCGCCGTAATCCGGCGGTATTCGGGGATCTGGTCATCGCGGTAGAAGCCGGCGCAATCATGCGTCTTGCGGCCGCGGTCCTCGATCGCCGTTTCCTCATAGAAGACAATGCCGGCGCCGCCGATTGCATAGCGACCGAGGCTGACCAGATGCCAGTCGGTGGGGCTGCCTTCGGCTGATTTATACTGGCACATCGGCGAAACCACGATCCGGTTTCGCGCCGTGACGCCTTTGAGGGAGATAGGCTCGAACAGCATCGGCGACGTCATGAACTTGCTTTCAAGCGGGGCGGCCGGGATGTTGTTCGGCGCAGTTTCAGATCGTCGAAAGACGCTTCAGATCATCTTCGTTCACCGTAACGCCCATGCCCGGAGCGGTGGGCAGCTCGATGTAGTCCGGGCCGTAGCTCAGATCGTGCTCGACGAACGGATCGGGAAGAAACGGCACGAACCGTTCGAGCATGGTGAAGTTGCGGATGCTTGCGCAAAGGTGGACTGCGGCAGCAGTCGCGATCGACCCCGTCGGGTTGTGCGGAGCGACGCTGATTCCGTAGGTGTCGGCCATCGCGGCGATCTTGCGCGCTTCGGTGATGCCGCCGACACGGGGCACGTCGGGCTGCACGATGCCCACCGCCTGGGTCTCGATCAGGGAGCGGAACTCCCAGCGGCTGAGGAGACGCTCGCCGGTGGAGAGGCGCACGTTGACCGACTTCGACAGCTGGATCATGACGTCGATGTTTTCGGCGAACACCGCTTCCTCGACGAACACCAGCCCCGCACTTTCGATCGCGTTGCAGAACCGGATCGCCGAATTCAGGTCGAGCCGGCGCCAGACATCGATCATCAGTTCGATGTCCTTGCCGACGGCTTCCCGCATGGCCAGAACCTCCTGGACTGCACGATCCATCTGCGCGTTCGTCAGATGGTAATTGTCCTGGAGCTGCGGCAGGAACTCGAAGGGATACCATTTCAGCCGGGTCGCGCCGGTGGCGATGGTCGCATGCGCCTTGGCTATGACCTCTTCGGTAAACTCCGCGCCTCGCCACCAGCCATTGTGGTAAAGGGGGATACGCTCGTGATAGGCGCCGCCTAGCAGCTTGTAGACCGGCATGTTTGCCGCCTGTCCGGCAATATCCCAGAGCGCCTGGTCGATGGCGCCGAGGGCGGTCAATTCCGCCGGCCCGCCACGCCAGAAATAGCGATCGTAGAGATCTGCCCAGATGCGCGAAATTCGGCTCGGGTCCTGTCCGATCAGAAATTCGCGGCAACCCATCACCGCGGCGATGACTTGGGCGGAAAGGCAGATGGGGAAGCGCAGGGTCGCCTCCCCGACACCGGTCAGGTCGTCGTCGGTCTTGACGAGGACGATGACAAAGCGCGACTGCGAAAATCGGGCGCCCTTGCCGGGAGGTGCATAGCAAATGACGTCACGGATTTTCATGTCTGCCCTTCAGTCATTTCAAAATGAGCATCGCCGTTTCATGACGCAGCCGACAGCAAATTTAAATATCCTATTGATAGAATGTTAGCAACATCAAATCATTCCTGAGAGCGGAGTTCCGGGCGGCTGCAAACCGACCACCGCTTAGGGGGACTGCCTGAGATACTCCTGGATAAAGGTCAGGACCACGGTGAGCAGGATGAACACCGTCACGAATACGAAAACGAGCCGGGGCTCGCCCTGATCGAGCAGTCCGCCAAACAATATCGGCCCGACAACGCCGCCGAAGTTGAATCCCGTCGACACGATGCCGAAAACCCGGCCTTCCGCGCCCGCGGGAGCGGCAGCGCGCACCAGCATGTCGCGCGATGGCGTGATCACGCCAAACAGGAAACCGGCGACGAGCATGATCGCGCAGATTAAGAGTACGGAAAGCGACGTTGAGGCTATCAGTGCCGTCAGCAGGCCGGTGGTCAGGAAGGCGCCGCTCGCAATGTAACCGTGGCGCTCGGTGCGGTCGGCGAGAAATCCGCCAGCCAGCACTCCGAATGCGCTGGTGAACAGAAAGCCCGTCAACGCCAGGTTTGCACTGGCGAGGCTGAGACCATAGCCGTTGATGAATGCAGTCACGGAGAAGTTGATCATACCGATGGAACTCAACGACAGAAGCATGAACAGTACGGTCAGGATGCCGACGGCCGGCGTGAAGATACCTTGCGCTACTTTTTGAGGGCGGTGCTGTGACTCCGGCTGGCTGGCCCCTCCAGATGGTTCGCCGGCGGGTTTGGTCGCAAGCAGGAAGATCGCGACTGCGATGCCGATGAGGCCCGTCACCATGAAGGCAAGTTCGATCCCGCCGACCACCACGATGCCATAGAGGATCGCCGGTGTTACCGCGGTGCCGAGAAAGCCGGAAAACGTGTAGATCGAAAAGGCGCGTCCGATCCGTTTCGCATCGATGCCGGACGACAGCAGTGCGTAGCCGGCCGGGTGATAGACGCCGTTTGCCAAGCCGGCGGCGGCCATCACCAGCAACAGCCATGCATAACTCTGGAACCAGGCCAGCGAGGCAAAACTGACGCCTCCCAGCAAGAGCCCCGCTATCAGCATGATGCGTGCTCCCAGACGGTCGGTCAGGATGCCCAGCGGAATATGCACGATCAGCGAGACAAGGCTGAACACCGTGATCGCGAAACCAACCTGCACGAAGCTCATGTCGAACCGTTCGGTCATCACGGGAATGAGCGCCGGTATCGTCATGAGATAAAAATGGCTGACGGCGTGCGCAGTCGAAACCTGCGCCAGCAACATGACAAAGCGGTTGTCCGGATTTGGGGAACGTGACGCTGGGGCTGTCATGCTTTCCCGCGACCCCTAAACGATCTGCCGCAACAGACTGAGCGACAGGGCCAGCAGCGTCAGCCCCATCGCGATCGATATCGCTGCGATGGCGCCCTGTGCCGGCCAATAACTGAAGGCGATTGCCGCGACCGTCGCGCCCAACGCCTGGCCGGCCAGCCGCGCCGTTGCCAGCAGCGCGCCGCTTGCGCTCGCCCTTTCGAGTGGTGCGTTGAGCATGGCGGTGCGGTTGTTGGGCGTGGTGAAAAGTCCAAAGCCGATGCCGCAGATCAGCATCCGCCACGAAACGTCCCACGGTCCGGGGCTGTCAGGCAGCAGGAAGAGCAGCAGCAACCCCAAAAACAGTATCGCCGCTGCCAGTGCGCACAGTATCCGCGCGGAATACCTGTCGGAAAGCCGACCCGCGATCGTCGCAATGGCGGCGACGCCGACCGGCCAGGGCGTAATCAGCAGGCCGATCACTGCCGGCGACATGTCGGTGACGTGGCTGAGATGGAAGGGCAGGGATATCAGCGTCAGCCCTTGCGAGGCGAACACGCATACCGATGCCGCCAGCGAAAACGAGATCACCTTGACCGAGAGCAGGTCGACGGGAAGCACCGGATTGGGAACACCGCGTTGACGGCGGACCAGCACGGCGAACAGGATAAGCGCAGCGGCGAGATATCCACCAAGCACGACGACGTTTGTGCCGGCTCGCATTTCGTTCAGGGCCATAAATAGAGACACGGTGGCTAGCGTGGCGATGGCGCCGGAAACGAGGTCGACACGCAGATGCGGTCGCCCAAGCCGCGGCAGGGCTCCCAAGCCGGCGATCAAGGAAAATGCCGCCACCGGGAACGTGACCAGGAACAGGCCGCGCCAGTCGGTGAAATGCAGGATCAGCGCCCCGACGCTCGGCCCCGCCGCCATCGAAAGGCCGACCACCGACGAGTTGAAGCCGGCTGCCCGGCCAAACAGCGATCGCGGATAGGAGTGACGCAACAGCGCCATCGTCATGCTGTGCACACCGGCGGCGCCGATTCCCTGCAGGACCCGGCCGAAGATCAGGCCGGAGAGCGAAGTCGAGAAGGCGCAGACCAATGAAGCGCAGGCAAAGAGTGCCAGGCCGCTGCAGTAAACACGCCACTGGCCGTATTTTTCGCCGATGGCGGCCGACTGCAGCAGCAGGCAGGTCATGGTGAGCTGATAGGCGGTCATCACCCAGATCGCCCGTGATGGCTCGACCGAGAAGGTCTCGGCAACAACCGGCAGCATGACGATGACCATCGAGCCGTCGAGGATGGTCACCACGAGACCGGTGGCGATGGAGATCGCAGCCCAGCGGCGTTTTGGCAGGGGAAGCGCGGAATCGGGCTCGTTCATCTGTCGCGCCGGACCATTTCCATGGACGACGAAGACCACTCCCACCCCACCCGAGGCTCAAGGTTTCGCATCATTGCCGGAACTTCAGTCCTGGATGTCATAGCCGGTTACGGTCGCCCGTCTGCCGTTGGAACCAGCAATGCGGAAAGCTGGCGGATATCGGGAATGCTATCCAGCCGCGACACAAGCTCGACGATCCTTGCCGTGGCGTCTTCGCCCAGCGTCGAAGCCATAAGGGAGCGTGCCTTGGCTTCGACCTCTGCGTCGGAAAGCGGATTGTCCGCATGTCCCTTGGCGAACTTGACCTGCCGTTCCGAATGGCTGCCGTTCTTCAGCACCAGTTCCACGGCTGGATAGTCGGTGGGCTCGAGTTTGCGATCCGGTACGATGCTGGTGGCCGCCATCAGGCGCGCGATCTCCGGATCGTCGGTCTGCCGTGGCATAAACTGGTTCAGGTCCAGATTTCGGCGGACGGCAGCGACGGCAAGGCAGTAGGGCATGCTGAATTGGGCGTCGAGGAGACTGTGCAACTGCGTGCGGTCGAACTGGCGGACTGTCTGCTCGTTGCCGTGGACGATGATGCGGGCAATATCGCCGGCGGTGGCGCCGGCATCGTCCATGAGTTCGAGAAGGCTGTCGACTGGCGCGTGGATGGTCCGGCAGCAGGCATACGGCTTGATGCCGGAGCGCACGATGCGGAATTCCTCGCCGAGTTTCGACAGCGTCAGCGCCGGCTCCGATATTCCAGGGGCGTAGGTCGAGAAGAAGCCACCCCATTGCGCGTCGAGGACATGGCGCGAGCCGGTCATGCCGGCCCGCGCCAGATAGGCGGCGGACACGCCTGTCTCGGCGGCCTTTCCGGGGTGGAACCGTTTGGTCATCGCGCCATCGGAGAGAAACGCCCAGGTGCCGCCGGTGAAGGTTCCTGCGATGCCCAGCGCGGAGGCGAAGCGGTCGGCGTCCATGCCCAGCAATCTGGCGACGCCGGCGGCCGCGCCGAAGCTGCCGCAGGTGGCACAGGAATGCCAGCCCGCATCGTTGTGGCGCCGGTAGCCACCGGCTCCCTCGAGTATACGGGCAGCAACATCGTATCCGGCAACCACGGCCAGAATGACGTCGCGTCCCGATGCGCCTGTCTGTTCTGCGGCCGCGAATACCGATGGTATGACGACCGCACCGGAATGGCCGCAGCCGCCGAAATCGTCCAGTTCCAGCGCATGCGCGGCGGTGGCATTTGCCAGTGCCGCGCGATCGACCGGCAGTGAACCGCCGCGTCCCCAAAGATGCGCGGGTCCCTGCAAGGGCTGGCCGGTCGCCTCGAGTGCCGCCAGCACCGCATCGACGGCATCCGTGCGGGCGCCAATGACGCAGCAGGCGAGCGTATCGAGGATGAAGCGCTTGGCCGCGATGACGACCTCGGCGGGCAGTTCTTCGGCAGATACGCCGCTCCAGTATTCGGCGAGCTGCCCGCTGATGCTGGCTGTCCCGGCGGACGATATCGCCGTGTCGGCTTCCTGCATTGTCAGTTCACCTTGCGCCGTTCGATGAGCGCGAGGGTGCGTGCCATCTCGTTCGTCTGGATCATCACCGCTTCGTCGCCGCCGAGCCCGGGTTTTGAAAGCATGAAGTTCGGTTGGGTGGCGAGCGCGATGCTGGTGGTGATGCGCGCGGATTTGTCGGTTTCATTGGCGGTCCCGCCAAGGCAGCAGCCCATGCCGTGGGCGCGGCAGTAGAGCACGGCCTCGATGGAATTGTTGACGCCGCCGAGATCGGGCGTCTTGATCTGGACGAAGTCCGAGACGCCCTCCTTGGCGAAGCGCTTGATGTCTTCGAGCGTGTTGCACCATTCGTCCGCGATGACGCCGACGTCGATGCCCTTGCGCCTCAACTGGGCGCGGATCTCCAGGAATGCCTCGATATGGACGTCCTGCGTCTTGCCGATCACCGGCGATTCCAGCAGGACCTTGAAGGGAGATGCGGCTTCGGCCACCTTGCCCATGTAGTCCGTCATTGCTTCGATGTCGCTGCCGAACAGTTCACCCAGCGTGCCGTAAAGATCGAGATGGATGCGCGGGAAGTAATCCTCGTCGCGGATCTCCGAGATGCGCTCGGCAAGGTTGCGTGCGTAGTCGATGAGCTTCTCGCCGGATCGCCCCAGATCGCGTTCGACAAGCTGGAAGGAGCCGTGCGGGAGAAGCGCGATCCGCTTGAGCACCATGCGGTCGAGCTGCCCGAGGTCGCCATTGTGGATCGATGCAAGAATGTCGATCGGCTGCTCGGAGACGGGGCAGCCATATTCTTTCGCCACCACTTCGGCCATGGTCACGCGGGAGGCGACGGCGACGCCGTTGAGTATCGCCTGGGTGACACCGTAGCGTACCGCAGTGTGAAGCCGCTTGCCGTCGCGCGTCATCGCGTCGACCGCCTCGGCCAGCGGCCTGAATGCGGTGAGTTCCTTGCCGACGAGGAAGTCGCGCATCTTGCCGCGCAGGAAATCGATATGGTCTTCTTCACGAAACAGCGGATCGCGGCCGGCATATCCGGTGAGGATGACATCGGCGCAGTCGCCGAAGGCGACCGAGCCGTCCTCCAGCACCAGCATCACGGAGATGATGATGCCCGGCTGCATGATGCGCTTGAACCCGGGGAGCACCGGATCGCCTTCGTAGATCGATCCATTCTGCTTGGCGCCCGCCTTGATGGCAGCGAGGTCCTTGTTCATGAAAGCCGATCGGCCGACCGCGTAGACAACGTCCTGGATCTTCATTGGTGCTCCCTCAAGGACACGCAAACCGTCCTCGAAATTCCATAGGATGGCGATACGGTTCCGGCAACGCACGCCACAGGCGGGCGACGTTTGCTTCCACCGTCGGCAGGCTGGTTGCCGCCACCTCCAAGGTTGACATAAGATACTAAAAATAGGAAGTCAGTAAGATAGAAATTATCTGCGGGAGTTGCCGATGGTGCGACCCTGCCTTTCATGTTCGAGGACAAAGCCATGACCGCCGTTGCCAGCACCGCGGAACGCTACTTGCGCCAGTTGGGCGCGCGCGGCGTTGACTATCTTTTCGGCAATGCCGGCACCGATGCGGCACCGCTTATCGAGGCCTATGCCAAGTGCGATGCGCAGGGCATCGCGGTCCCGACGCCGATCCTGGCGACCCATGAAAACCTCGCGCTGTCGATGGCGCATGGCTACGCCATGGTGTCGGGCAAGCTGCCGTCGGCCTTCGTCCATGTCAGCGTCGGCACCGCAAACGCGGCGTGCGCCGTCATGAACGCCGCCCGCGAAAACGTGCCGATCCTGTTCACTGCCGGCCGCACGCCGATTTACGAGGACGATACAGTCGGTTCCCGCGATTCCTTCATCCACTGGGGCCAGGAGATGTTCGACCAGGCCTCGCTGGTGCGCGAATTCGTCAAGTGGGACTACGAGCTTCGCGGCGGCGCACAGGTCGACACCGTTGTCGACCGCGCCGTCAGCATCGCCATGTCGGAACCCAGGGGGCCGGTGTATCTGTCGCTGCCGCGTGAGGTGTTGGCCGAACCGTACAATGGCAAGGCCGATGCGCCGCCGCCGCTCGCCTCCGCGCTGCCGCCGCGTCCAAACGCAGCGGGTATTGCCGAAGCCGCCCGCATTCTGGCCGCGGCGGAGCGTCCCTTGATCGTGACCGGCAATTGCGGCCGCGACACCGATGCCTTCGAGAGGTTGGCGGCGTTTGCCGAGCAGTTCGCCATCCCGGTCGTCCAGCATCGCTCACGCTATCTGCCGTTGCCGTCCGATCACCCGATGCATCTCGGTTTCGAGCCGGCAGGCATCATCGAAGAAGCAGACGCCGTTCTAGTGCTGGAATCCGACATACCGTGGGTGCCGAAACTGTCGCCATTGAAGGCCGGCTGCAAGGCGATCCATGTCGGCCATGATCCGCTCCATGGACGTATTCCCATCCGCGGCTTCCAATGCGATCTGGCGCTGACCTGCGGCACCTCGGCGATGCTCGACGAGCTGTCGCCGGCGATGCAGGAGATCTGTTCCGAAGATCAAATCGCCGCCCGCCATCAATGGGTTGCGGCGGAGAGGCAAAAGCTGCATGAGAAGCGCGCCAGGTTTCTCAAGGGCGTCAGCAAGTCGCATCCGATCCATCCGGCCTGGGTCAGCCACTGCATTGACCAGGTCAAGGGCGACGACGCGATCGGCATCAATGAATACACGCTGATGACCGACTATTGCGAGTTCCGCCAGGCTGGCACCTATTTCGGTTCGAGCTCGGCGTCGGGTCTGGGTTGGGGCATGGGCGCCGCGCTGGGCGCCAAGCTGGCGGACCCGGAACGCCTGGTTTTCTGCGTCCAGGGCGACGGTGCCTATTTATTCTCCAATCCGGTCGCCGGACATTATGCGTCGAGCCAGCACAAGCTGCCGGTGCTGTTCGTGGTCGTCAACAACGGCATGTGGAATGCCGTGCGGGCCGCGACCCTGAAGGTTTATCCCGATGGCGTCGCATCATCGGCCAACCAGAATGCTCTGACGATGCTCGACGGGCTTCCAGCCTTCGAAGAGGTGTGTCGTGCCGCTGGCGGCTACGGCGAACGCGTGGAAGATCCCGACGAACTTCCG
Source organism: Mesorhizobium sp. ZC-5 (assembly GCF_025753855.1). Lineage (GTDB taxonomy): Bacteria > Pseudomonadota > Alphaproteobacteria > Rhizobiales > Rhizobiaceae > Neomesorhizobium. The sequence continues at coordinate 88,144 of NZ_JAOWPT010000004.1, read as the reverse complement.
GCAGCACTGCATCGCGCCCTCAAGGCCGTGCGGGAAGAGGGCAGGCAGGCGCTTCTCAACGTCATTTGCCAGCCACGTTGATATCAGTTCGAGGCATCCTTCCATGAAAGATTACACGCAGTTCTACATTGACGGCCGCTGGGTTGACCCGATCGTGCTGAATACGATGGATGTGATCGACCCGTCGACCGAAACGCCGTTCGCACGGATCGCCATGGGAAGCGCCGCTGACGTCGATCTCGCGGTCGCCGCCGCGCGCCGGGCATTCGACAGCTACGGGCAATTTTCGCGCAGCCAGAGGCTCGACCTGTTGACGGGCTTGCTCGACCAGTTCAAGCGGCGCAAGGACGATTTCGCGCATGCCATCTCGGCGGAAATGGGAGCGCCGATCACCTTGGCGAAGCAGCCGCAGACGGTGCCCTGCATCGAGATGCTGCAAAGCATGATCGACATCCTGCGTGAATATCCTTTCGAGGAAAAGCTCGACGATTCAATCATCCTCAAGGAGCCGATCGGTGTTGTCGGCGTCATCACGCCATGGAACTGGCCGTTGCAGCAGATCGTGCGCAAGGTGGGTGCGGCGCTGGCGGCAGGCTGCACGTCGGTGCTCAAGCCCAGCGAGATCTCACCGTTGAGTGCGCTGGTTTTCGCCGAAGCGGTGCACGACGCGGGCGTGCCCGCCGGCGTGGTCAACGTGATCAACGGCGACGGGCCAACGGTCGGGCAGGCGATCACCGCACATCCCGGGATCGACATGGTCACCTTCACCGGTTCGACACGCGCTGGCATCCAGGTTGCGAAGTCCGCCGCGGATACCGTCAAGCGTGTCCATCAGGAACTCGGCGGCAAGTCGGCGAACATCATTTTCGACGATGTCGACCTTGAGCAGGTGGTGACCCGAGACGTTCTCACGCTGATGCGTAATTCCGGCCAGACCTGCAACGCGCCGACCCGCCTTCTGGTGCATGCGAGCCAGCACGATCAGGCAGCCCGCATCGCCGGTGCAGCCGCCGACGGCGTGGTCGTCGGCAACCCGCGTGATGCCGCGACGGACATGGGTCCCTTGTCGAACCGCAATCAGTTCGACAAGGTGCAGCGAATGATCGCCGGAGGTATCCAGGAAGGCGCGAGGCTCGTGGCCGGCGGGCCGGGTCGCCCGGATCACCTCGACAAGGGTTTCTACGCGCGGCCGACCATCTTTGCCGACGTCACCGAGACGATGACGATTGCCCGGGAAGAGATTTTCGGGCCTGTGCTTTGCATTCTTCCCTACAAGGACGAGGACGACGCGGTCCGCATCGCCAACAACAGCGAGTACGGACTGGCGGCGTATCTTTCCAGCACAGACCCGGTGCGCGCGCGCCGGGTCGCTGCGCGGCTTCGCGCCGGCAATGTTCACATCAACGGCGGGCGTGCCGGTCCGGGGACACCTTTCGGCGGTTACAAGCAATCGGGGAATGGCCGCGAAAAAGGCGTCTACGGATTGGAGGAATTCCTCGAAATAAAGGCACTGATCGGCGGGGAGGCGTCCTGAGGCAAGTCGACCGGATGCTTTAACCGGCAGCGGCAAGCTGCCGCAAAATTTGAGAATCCGTTCAGAAAACAGGGCGGGCGGTCATCGCCGCTCTTTCAATGCGTGCTGCTTTCGATCCCGCATTTGCCGGTCGAAGAGGTGCAGCCGAGTTGATGCGGTATCTTGTATTATCTTTCTATTGATAGTAACTATCTGAGAAGACCCACGAGCGATGAAGGCTTCGGCCACCGTCCGCTATCACCGGGCATAACTCGATTTGACGCAAGGGGCACATGTCTGAAAGCCAAAAGCCTGTAATCGGCATTATCGGAGGAACCGGCGATCTCGGTTCAGGCCTCGCCAAGGGTTGGGCGAAGGCGGGGTATCCGGTCGTGATCGGTTCGCGATCGCGTGAAAAGGCCGAAGCGCTGGCGGCGGATCTCGGCCACGGCGTGCGCGGCGACGACAATGTCGGGGCGGCGCGCGCGGCAGACATCATCGTGCTCGCCGTGCCCTTTGCCAGTCACGATACAACGATTGCCGAGATAAAGGCCGAGGCGCAGGGCAAGATCCTGGTCGACGCAGCCGTCCCGCTCGTGCCGCCAAAAGTGTCGACGGTCCAGTTGCCGCAGGATGGCTCCGCAGCCAAGATCGCGCAGGCGCTGCTGGGTGAGGGGGTCCGTGTCGTGTCGGCCTTTCACAATGTCGGCGCAGCCAAGCTTCACAAGGGCGGCAAGGCCGATTGCGACGTGTTGGTCTTTTCCGATGACAAGGAAGCGCGAGATCAGGTCATTGTGCTGGCCGGAGTGGTGGCCACGCGTGGTGTCGGCGGCGGTGTGCTTGCCAATTCCGCCGCTGCCGAGGCGCTCACCTCGGTGCTCATCTGGATCAACCGCCAGTACAAGGTGCCGGGCGCGGGCGTGCGGATCACGGGGCTGGACGATACCGTCCAGGTCTGACCGAGATGCCGTCAACCGCCACGCCCGTAATGCTCTACCCTATCGCCGGACTGCCGCTGTTCGAGCCGGGAGACGATGTGGCCGCGATTATCGCGGAAGCATTGCGCGTGGGCGGCATCGGTCTCGTCGATGGTGATATCCTCGTCGTCGCGCAGAAAATTATCTCCAAATCCGAAGGCCTCTACGTCGAACTCGACGACGTGGTTCCGTCGGCTGAAGCGGTGGAATTGGCTGCCCGCACCGGCAAAGATCCGCGTCATGCCGAAGTGGTGCTCTCGGAAGCGGAGGAGGTGGTCAAGGTGGGGCCGCATGTGGTCGTCGTTGCCCATCGACTGGGTTTCGTGATGGCCAATGCCGGTGTCGATGAATCCAATATCGTGCATGGCGAGCGTAGCGGTCGTTTGCTGCTCCTGCCGCGCGATCCGGACGGCTCGGCTGCGCTTCTGAAGCGCGAGCTCGATGCCAGTTTCGGCGTTTCGTGCGGCGTCGTCATCAACGACAGTTTTGGCCGGCCGTGGCGCAACGGCGTGGTTGGCGTGGCGATCGGCGCCGCGGGCGTACCGTCGCTGGTCAATCGTGTCGGCGAAGCCGATCTCTTCGGCCGCAAGCTCCATGTCACGGAAATCGCAGCCGCTGACGAAATCGCCTCGGCGGCGTCCATGCTGATGGGGCAGGCGGCCGAAGGCATACCCGTTGTGCTGCTGCGTGGCCTTAAGATCGATGCGCCGGCTGCGCCCGCCTCGGCACTTATCCGCCCGCGCGAACGGGACATGTTCCGATGAGCGCAGCCGCACATGATAGCCTCAAGGGGAAGCGGGTCGTTGCGCTCTGTGGGGGCGTCGGCGGGGCCAAGCTGGCGTTCGGGCTCGCACGGAAGCTCGGCTCCGACCTCACCGTGGTCGTCAACACCGGTGACGATTTCGAACATCTCGGCCTCCAGATATGCCCCGACATCGACACCGTGCTCTACACGTTGAGCGGGCTTGCCAATCGCGTTCTTGGCTGGGGACGTGCCGACGAAAGCTGGAATTTCATGGAAGCGTTGGCCGATCTCGGCGGCGAGAAATGGTTCAATCTCGGCGATCGCGATCTGGCGCTACATGTCGAGCGCACGCATCTGCTGCGGGCGGGCATGACGCTCACCGAGTTCACTGCCAGGGCGGCACAGCGCTTCGGTATAAAAAGCCGCATCCTGCCGATGTGCGATGATGCGGTCCGTACCGTCCTGGAAACTTCGATCGGCGTGCTGCCGTTCCAGCGCTATTTCGTCGAGTACCGCTGTGGTCCCAGGGTCGAGAAGATCTTCTTCTATGGTGCGGACAGTGCGGCGGCGTCACCAGCGGTCCTTTCCGAACTGCAGAACACTGAGCTTGCGGCAATCGTGATCTGTCCGTCGAACCCCTACCTCAGCGTCGATCCGATCCTGGCGACGCCGGGCATCCGTCAGGCGCTGGAGAATACGCCGGTGCCGGTGGTTGCGGTTTCGCCGATCATCGGCGGCAAGGCCGTCAAGGGCCCGACCGCGAAGATCATGGAAGAACTGGGCATCGAGGTCACATCGTCGGCAATCGCAGATCATTACAGCGGATTGATCGACGGCCTCGTCGTCGACGCTGCCGATGCAGGAGATGCTAATTCCATCGACATACCGGTCCACGCGGTGCCAACGTTGATGTCGAGCGACGAGGACCGCGAGCGCCTCGCCGGCGATGTGCTCGACTTCGCCATGCGGCTCGTTGCCTCCGGCTCTCAGCGGCAGGCGAGGGCGTCATGACCGGCTCCGCGCTAGCGACAGGTATCTGGGCCCTCGTGCCGGCGAAAAGTTTCCATCGCGCCAAGGCACGGCTGGCGCCGGTGCTCGGTCAGGATGCGCGGGCTGAACTTGCGCAGGCGATGCTGGACGACGTGCTGAGCGTCCTGAAACATGCGGACGGGCTCGCCGGTGTGCTGGTCGTCACAGGCGACGCGCATGTCGCCGCGGTTGCCGCCGGTCACGGCGCCGACACGCTCGCCGACCCCGCCGAACAGGGGACCAATGCGGCGGTCAAGCGTGGTCTCGACCATCTGAAATCCCTCAATGCGGCCAATTGCGTCGTCGTGCAGGGGGACATCCCGTTCCTGTCGCCGGATGAATTTTCCGCGGTCCTTTCGGCGCTGCGACGCCACCAACTCGTGGTGGCTCCGGCCAAGCGCGATGGCGGCACCAACATCCTGGCATTGGGGCGTCCCGACTTGATCGTTCCTGCCTTCGGACCCGACAGTTTTGCACGGCATTTGCGGGCTGCCGCAAGCGTTAGCATCCCCCCGAAGATCCTCAATCTGCGCGGGGCAGGGCACGATATCGACGTGCCGTCCGATCTCGAAAACTATCCCGAAATCGGAACGGGGCCACGCACCAGCGTTTTGCTGGCTTGCAGAGCGCGGGCGCTGCCGGCTTATGGCCGCTCGTTCGAGGAGGTTCTCCTGCCATGAATTCCGCGAGCATCCTGGAGCATTTCGGGCCTGAGAGAAGGCTGACCCGAAGCGAGGCGCTGGGCCTCGCCGAAATCTCCGGCATCGAGCCATTGCTCGCTGCAGCTGCCGCGAGGCGCGACGCGGCGCATGGCAACATGGTTTCCTATTCGCGCAAAGTGTTCATTCCGCTGACCCAGCTCTGCCGCGACGTCTGCCATTACTGTACCTTCGCCCATCCGCCGCGAAAGGGCGAACGCGCCTTTCTGACGCCGGAAGAGGTGCTGGTGATTGCCGAGGCCGGCAGGGTGGCCGGCTGCAAGGAGGCACTGTTCACGCTCGGCGACAAGCCGGAATTGCGCTACCGCGTCGCGCGCGAGGAACTGGCCGCGCTCGGCTACGAAACCACGATCTCCTACCTCGCGGAGATGGCGGGCATGGTGTTCGAGAAGACCGGCCTGTTTCCGCATGTGAATCCGGGCCTGTTGGACCACGCCGATCTCGCAGCACTTCGCGGTGTGTCGCTGTCGCAGGGCATCATGCTTGAAAGCATTTCCGAACGGCTGTGTGCCAAAGGCGGTCCGCATTATGGCTCGCCCGACAAATTGCCGTCGGCAAGGCTCGACACGATCAGGCGCGCCGGCGAACAGGCCGTGCCTTTTACATCCGGCATTCTGATCGGTATCGGTGAGACACGCGAGGATCGGATCGACTCGCTGTTGGCCCTGCGCGACCTCAACGACCGCCATGGCCACATCCAGGAGATCATCGTCCAGAATTTCCGGCCGAAGCCCGGTACGCGCATGGCCGACGCGCCGGTCCCGTCGCTGGACGATCATTTATGGACCATCGCGGTGGCGCGGCTGATCTTCGAGCCGGAGATGAACATCCAGGCCCCGCCCAATCTCACGCCGCGCGATCTGACGCAGCTTGTCGGCGCCGGTATCAACGACTGGGGTGGTATCTCGCCGGTGACGCCGGACCACGTCAACCCCGAGGCACCGTGGCCGCATCTGGAAAAGCTCGCCGCTGCCACCCGCCGCGCTGGCAAGGATTTGACGGAACGCCTCGCGCTGTACCCGGCCTTTGCCCGTCATACGACCAAGTGGGTCGACCCGAAATTGCGCAAAGCGCTCTACGATCATGTCGACGCCGATGGATGGCCGCGTTCCGAGGGCTGGTGCCCAGGCCGTGCCGATGCTCCTCCGTCCGCCGACGTCGAACTACTCAAGCGGCGGCCGCGCCCGAAAGCCGGCAGCGAACTCGCTTCGATCCTCGACAGGGCGGCGGACGCGCAGCCGCTTCGCGAGGCCGAGATCGTGCGCCTGTTCCGGGCGCGCGGCGCCGAGTTTTCGGCGGTCTGCGCCGCGGCCGACGACCTGCGGCGCCGGGTCAACGGCGATGTCGTCAGCTATGTCGTCACCCGCAACATCAACTACACCAACATCTGCTACTTCAAATGCCAGTTCTGCGCTTTCTCCAAGGGCAAGATGAGTGAGAACCTGCGCGGTCGCCCCTATGACCTGGAAATGGCGGAGGTGGCTGGACGGGTCGTCGAAGCCTGGGATCGCGGGGCTTCCGAAGTCTGCATGCAGGGCGGCATCCATCCGTCCTACACCGGGCGGAAATACATCGAGATCTGCGAGGCGGTGAAGGCGGCGGTGTCGCAAATGCACATTCACGCCTTCTCACCGCTGGAAGTCTGGCAGGGCGCCAGGACGCTCGATATCTCGCTCGAGGAATTCCTGTCTGACTTGAAGCAGGCCGGCCTCAGCACATTGCCCGGCACGGCGGCGGAAATCCTTGACGACGAAGTGCGCGATGTCCTCTGCGCCGACAAGATCAGGACCGACGAGTGGCTTGAGGTCATGCGCGTCGCACACGGTCTCGGTTTCCGTTCGACCGCCACCATCATGTTCGGCCATGTCGACCGCTACGAGCATTGGGCGCGGCATCTGATGCGGGTGCGCGACCTGCAGATCGAAACCGGCGGCTTCACGGAGTTCGTTCCGCTGCCGTTCGTGCACATGGAAGCGCCGATCTATCTGAAGGGCAGATCGCGTCCGGGGCCGACCTTCCGCGAATCGATCCTGATGCATGCGGTCGCGCGCCTGACGCTGCATCCGCACATAACCAACATCCAGGCATCGTGGGTGAAGCTGGGGCCTGATGGGGTCGGCCATTGCCTCGACGCAGGCGTGAACGATCTCGGCGGCACGCTGATGGATGAGAGCATCTCGCGTTCGGCGGGAGCAAGCCATGGCCAGGAAATGACGCCGCAGCGGATGGAGGCGCTGATTGTCGCTTCGGGTCGGCTGCCGCGCCAGCGTACCACCCTCTACGCCAATCCGCCGGCACATCTGCGCGACCGCTCTTTCTCGGCAGCGGTCCGCGACAAGCCGGATACGCCCGTCATGCCGCACGCGGTGTCAGCCGGCTGAACCGGCGATCTTCCAACAATCCACGAAAGAGAAATGTTCGCCGTGTAGCCTAGTCTTACTAACGTTAGTATGATAGTTTGATAATACTGGTGCGACGCGTGTCCGCCAAGTAGCGGAGATGCCGAAAAATGCCTGAAGTGGGCTTGATCCCCAGTCCCGAGATTGTTGACCGCAAGATTCGTGATTCCGCGCTTGCGCGTTCGCGCTTGCGCGGCATCCGCCTGCCGACATTCGCGCAACTGGCAGGCGAGGCGCCGATGCCCGAGGGGACGAGCGAGAGGCTGACCTCCGTCGATCCGAATTCACCCGATGCTGCCAACCTCTCTCGCGTGCATTGGTTCAATGCCGCCGACCGACGCGGCCGCGTCGAAGTTCCCGCTCATATCATTCTTCCCAAGGCGCTGACCGGCGTCGAGGCGCCGATCGTGGTCATGCTGGGTTCGCCTTTCCCCATGATCGGCGCCCACAAGGTGCTTCCGGCCTATGCGGCGCTGGTTACCCGCCTCGTCACCGGCACCTTCGATCCGGACCATCATCGCGCGGTGTGGCCGTCGACCGGTAACTATTGCCGCGGCGGTGTCGCTATCTCGCGTATCCTTGGTTGCGACGGCATTGCCGTCCTGCCCGAGGGGATGAGCCGCGAGCGTTATGAATGGCTGGAGCGCTGGGTCGCCGATCCGTCGCACATCATCCGCACCTACGGCACCGAGAGCAATGTCAAGGAGATCTACGACAAGTGCCATGAACTCGCGGCAAGCGAGGAAAATGTCATCCTGAACCAGTTCTCGGCATTCTCGAATTACATGGCGCACTATGCCTGCACGGGAGCGGCGGCCGAAAAGATCTTCGAGGACTATCGCAGCCGCAACGGCCACGCCCGGCTTGCCGCCTTCGTTTCGGCCACCGGCTCCGCCGGCACCATCGCCGCCGGCGACCGGCTGAAGAAGAATTTCGGCACGAGGATCGCTGCCGTCGAGGCGCTGGAGTGCCCGACCATGCTGGAGAACGGCTATGGCGAGCACAACATCCAGGGCATCGGCGACAAGCACATCCCGCTGATCCACAATGTCATGAACACCGACGTCGTCATCGCTGTGTCGGACAGCTTTCCTGATCGGCTGAACCTGCTTTTCAATTCGGATGCCGGAAAGGCCTATCTCGCAACACGCGACGATCTCGACCCGCAGCTGTTAGCTGCCTTTTCCGAAGTTGGCATCTCGGGTCTCGCCAACATCGTCGCGGCCATCAAGCTGGCCAAGCGCATGAACTACGGCGCCGACGACGTCGTGCTGACCGTCGCCACCGACAGTGCCCGTCTCTACACGACGGAGATGGAATCGGCGGGCACAAAGTTCTTCCCGGGCGGTTTCGGCAGCGTCGACGCCGACAAGGTTTTCGATGCCTGCCTGGCGGACATCAACGACAACAACGTGCTTGAGCTCGACCAGCGCGAGCGGCGGCGCATCTTCAACCTCGGCTATTACACATGGGTCGAGCAGCAGGGCATTTCAGTCGAGGATTTCGACCGGCGGGCCGACCAATCCTTCTGGCAGGACATCGCGGCATCGGTTCCTGGCTGGGACGGGATGATCGAGGAATTCAACAACGAAGCGGGCTTGAACTAGATGAGGACTGCATCCGCCCCCACAAAGGAGGACTTTGTGCTTGATGCGCAGTTGGAGCCGTATTCGCGGCTCAGGGAAAACCTGGCGAAGCGGGACCGGAGCCTGCGCGAGAAGGTGATGTCGCTCGAAGAAGCGGCTTCCTTCGTGCAGAACGGCATGAAGGTCGGCATCGGTGGCTCGACCATGTCGCGCACCCCGATGGCGATGATCTGGGAACTGGTGCGCCAGCGTCGCGAGCACTTGTCCTGTTCGCGTTGCATCACCTCGACCGACGGCGACATCCTGTTCGGCTCGGGCATCTCCGATCACATCATCACCAGCTGGTTTGCCCAAGGCATCCTGTGGGGCCTGTCCAAGGTCATGCGTCATCACATCGAGACGCAGGGCAAGCGTTATGACGAATGGAGTCACATGGCGGTCGGCATGCGCTTCCGCGCCGGCGGCATGGGCGTTCCGTTCCTGCCCATCCGCTCGATGCTGGGCTCCGACGTGATGGCACAGCGTCCCGAGGCGAAGGCGATCGACTGCCCTTTCACCGGCGAGAAGCTGCTGCTCGTGCCGGCGCTGAACCCCGACGTGGCGCTGATCCATGTGCAGCGCTGCGATGCCTATGGCAATGCGCAGATCGACGGCCTCCAGTTCATGGACATCGACCTCGCGATGGCGGCCAACAGCGTCATCCTAACTACCGAGCGCATCGTCTCCAACGACCAGATACGCCGCGCGCCGGACCAGACCAAGATCCCGTTCTTCTGCGTCGATGCGGTTGTCGAAGTGCCCTACGGATCGGCTCCGCATGAGTGCTACGGGCTTTACGAGCCGATGATGAAGCATATGAGCGCCTATGTCGCGCAGGTGAATTCGGATCCCATCGAAGGCATGCAGGCCTATCTCGACAAGTATTTCCATGCGCCGAAATCCTGGAACGAATACCTCGCGCTGATCGGCATGGAGGAGCTTCTGGATGCAAGCCAGAAGGGCCGGAGCATCTACAATGACTGAGCCGGTCCGTCATACAGCATCCGAAATCCTGGCGATCCTGGCATCGCGCCAGCTCACCGACGGGCAGGTGGTCTTCGCCGGCATCGGCACGCCGCTGCTTGCCGCAACCCTGGCTCAGCGCCTGCGTGCACCCGGCCTCACCATCCTGTTCGAGGGCGGCGTCGTCGGTGCCTTCGTGGAGCCCGGCAAACTGCCTCCGTCCACCAACGACCAGCGGTGCACCAAGCGCGCCAACATGGTGCTGGGCAGCGCCGACGTGCTGCTCCTGCTGCAACGGGGCTATGTCGATGTCGGTTTCATGGGTGGCGCCCAGATCGACCAGTTCGGCAATCTGAACTCCTCCTATATCGGCGACCCGGCGGCCCCGAAGACCCGGTTGCCCGGCACCGGCGGCGGCAACGACATCTCGAGCCTCACCAACATGATCGTGGCGATGAAGCACGAGAAGCGCCGGTTCGTGGAAAAGGTCGATTTCATCACCAGCCCGGGCTTTCTGCGCGGCGGCACCAGCCGCGCCGAGAGCGGGCTGCCTTCCGGCGGCATGTTCCGGGTCATCACCGAGCTCGCAGTCTTCGGCTTTGACGGGGAAAGCCGCCGCATGAAGGTGCTGGCGCTCAATCCCGGCGTGTCGCGCGAAGAGGTCCAGGACAATACCGGCTTCAAGCTCGTGTTTGACGAAAAGATCGCCGTCACCGAACCACCGACCGAACATGAGCTGACCACCTTGCGCATGCTCGACCCCGAACGCCTTTTCACGGCCTGACCGATTTTATCCGGAGGACATCCATGACCATTCTTTCCAACACGTTCGGCATCGCCGCGCGCAATTTCGTTGCCTATCCGGACATGCCCGACGCCAGGGGGCTGGTCGATTATGGCGTCAAGGTCGAAGAACTTGGCTACGATTCCGTCTGGGTCTGGGATCATATGCTTCTGGGCGTCGAGCCCAATTTCCCGATTATCGATTCCCTCACAGTGCTCACCGGCATTGCCGCGCGCACCACGCGCATCAAGATGGGCACCGGCATCCTGGTGCTGCCGCTGCGCAACCCAGTGGCGCTGGCCAAGCAGCTCGCCAGCATGGACCAGCTGTCGCAGGGGCGCCTGGTCATGGGCATGGCCGCCGGCTGGTACAAGCGCGAGTTCGACGCGGCCGGCATTCCGTTCGAGAAACGCGGCAAGCTGATGGACGAGAATCTCGAGATCATGACCCGTCTCTGGACCGAGCATTCGGTCGACGGCGAATACATGAACCACAAGATATCCAAGGCGGTCATGTACCCCAAGCCGGTCCAGCAGCCGCGCATGCCGCTGCTCATCGGCGGCTATGTCGATGTGGTGCTGAAGCGTGCCGCCGTCAGTGGCGACGGTTGGCTCACCTATTTCTACAAGCCGGAAGACTTCAAGCGTTCGTGGGACAAGCTGCGAAACTTCGCCTCGGAAGCCGGCAAGGATCCCGATGCGCTGATGAATGCCTCGCAGCTTCCGATCTATGTCGGCAAGTCGAAGGCGGTGGTGCAGGACGACATGCTCGACTGGCTGAACAAGGAATGGGACTTCCCCTCGCACAGCGACTGCTCGCGCGAGAGCGCCGTCATGGGCACCGTCGACGAATGCGTCGAACAGCTCCGCGAACACATCAAGATGGGTGCCCAGAAGATCATCTTCGTCCCCTACAAGTACCAGATGGACCAGGTCGAGATCATCGCCAAGGAGATCATCCCCCGTTTGCGCCAGCTCGCCTGAGCGGCGACTGCCTGACAGAAACCGGCAAGAACAGAAAATACGGAGGCTCCCATGCCCGACCCCAACCGCAAGAAGATCATCGACAAGATCGATGCCTCGCAAGACGAGGCGATCGACCTGCTGCGCAAGATGGTGGCGATCCCAAGCGTCACCGGCGACGAGGCGGCGATCCAGGAATTCGTCTCCAGCTACATGAAGAAGGTCGGGCTGGAGGTGGACATGTGGGACACCGACTGGGACGAGTTGAAGAAACATCCCGGCTACCGCCCGGTCGATCGCGGCTATCAAGGCCGGCCCAACATCGTTGGAACCCTCAAGGGCACCGGGGGAGGCCGCTCGCTGCTTCTCAACGGCCATACGGACGTGATCCCGGTCGGCAACGGCGAGGGCTGGAGCGACAATCCCTGGTCGGCCAAGATCGAGAACGGCCGCATCTATGGCCGAGGCTCCTGCGACATGAAAAGCGGCGTGGCGAGCCACATCCTCGCTGTGCAGTATCTCAGGGAGCTTGGCCTCACGCCGAAGGGCGACGTGATGATCAACGTGGTCATCGACGAGGAGGTCAGCGGCCACGGCACGCTCGACACCGTCATCCGCGGCTACAAGGCAGACGCCGGTATTTCCGGCGAGACCAGCGACCTCTCCGTGCAGCCAGCCTGCATCGGCCGCATCTGGTTCGAGATCGAGATCCAGGGCAAGCCGGCCGGCATCCAGCAGCGCTACCTCGGGGTGAGCGCCATCGAGCTCGGCTACAAGATCGTCAAGGCGGTGCAGGAACTGGAAGACCACCGTGTCGCCACGGTCAAGCATCCGCTCTATCCGAGCGCCATCGATTCCTTGCCCTGCATTATCGGCAGCTTCCAGGCCGGCAATTATCCAAGTGCATTCCCGGCCTCGGCGCTGCTCAAGGGTTCCATCGGCACCGTGCCGAGCGAAGACCATGAAGGCGTCAAACAGAGCCTTGTCGTCAAGATTGCGGAAGTGGCATCCAAGGACGAATGGATGAAGGACCACCCGCCGGTCGTTCGTTTCGTCGGGTACGATGCAGAGGCTTCGGAAATCCCGCGTGACCACGCCATCGTCAACACCGTGTCGAGCGCCTATACCGAGATCACCGGCAAGCAGCCGCAGATCAGCGGTCGCCAGGGCGCGGCCGATACGCGTTTCCTCAACAGCTATGGCAATACGCCGACCGTGATCTTCGGTCCTGGGTCGACCGCCGTCATGCACGCCAATGACGAATACGTTTCGATCGACGATTACATGACGTCCATCAAGGTGATGGCGCTCAGTATCTATGACTGGTGCAACGGCGAACCGATCACCAAGAGCTGACACAAACAACAAACAAAAATGGCGGAGATCGACTGAATCTCCGCCATTTTTTTGTCGATCGCGGGTCGGATGCTCCGTACCCGCCTTTAACTGATCTTTACGCGCTCTTCTTCTGCAGCAGGATCGGGCGTCCGGTGCGCGGGCCGGCGTTCTGCAGCAGATCCATGCGGAGCGCGAAGCAGCTTTTGTGGTAGTGGATGTTGGCGACGTAGATCGCGACATCGTTCTGGTCGGCCAGGATCAGACGACAATCGGCTGTGGGCTCACCCAGCCCAAGTTTCAGCAGTTCGGCAGTCTCGGGGTCCGCCACGCCGATCGTAAGCGTCTGGTGGGCGTGCGTGATCGTCACATCCTCGAGTTCGGAGATCATCGCGATCGCCGCCGAGTGCGTGAACCGCTCCGGGTCGCGTTCGTAGATGTGCCGGGCGAGGTGGACATTGACGACCGAGAACGGCTCGCTCTTGTTGTACTGGACACTGCGAATGAAGACGTAGTTGTCGGCAAGCTTGCCTTCGCCCTGGCCGATCTCGGGAGGGGACGAGTTTTCCTCGACATGCGCGCGCCGAACCACGTTCTCGCGGATTGAGGAAACCATCGTTTCGAAATCGGTCGCGATGTTCAGCCATCGGTCGTGCTTGGGGCGGCCGGAAACGAAAGTCCCGCGGCCCTGCTGTGCTTCGAGGAGGCCTTCCTCGCGCAACATCTCGATGCCTTGCCGAATGGTGACCCGGGCGACGCCGAATTCCTTTTCGAGTTCCTCGAGCGTGGAGATCTTGTCGCCGACGGACCAGAAACCGCTCTCGATCCGCTGGCGCATCACCGATGCGACCTGGGCATAGATCGGCACGCGGCTGCGATCGTACATGGCTGCTATTTTTCTCATCATTGGAATGTACGATAAATAGGCTGAATATGCTAGGAGGATGAGCACTCCTGCCACCTTTTTGGTAAAGGGGTTTCAGCTTCCGGATTTCCGATCTTCTCTCGCTGCCGACAAACCTTAAGCTATTTCATGTAGTTAGGCGAGTGCAATCAGATTTGACTTCAGACTTTTCTTGTTTCACCCTGTATACGCAAGCATACACAGGTGGAGATTAATGCTCTCAGGCGGCATAGCCTTCGGTGACCGAACCCCGAATCACTTGCATCTGGTCGCGTTCATTTGCCTAAAATGGCATCATGCGCAGACCTGAATTCCACGCCGAGTTCGGCGGATTGAGAGTGGGCATCTTTGCCGCATGCAAATTCGGAAACATGTCTTGTTATCATCCTAAAAATAAGATGATATCGCGATATGAACGTGCACCGGCAGTGACGGGAGCAGTATGAAAGAACAAGGCGTAGGCGCATCCCTGCCGCGCAAGGAAGACGACCGGTTTCTGCGCGGGCGAGGCGAATATGTCGCCGACATTCGCATGGCCGGCATGAAGGACGTCGCCTTCCTGCGCTCGCCGTTGGCGCACGCAAGGGTGCGCGGCGTCCATGTTCCCGATGCCGTTCGCGGCCAGGTCTTTAGCGCCCAGGATCTCAAAGGGGTGCGGCCGATCGTGGCGGTCTCCGGCCTTGCCGGCTTCAAACCCTCCGAGCAACCTGTGCTCGCCCATGACAAGGTGCGCCAGGTCGGCGAACTGATCGCCATGTGCCTGGCCGATACGCGTGCCCAGGCCGAGGACGTAGCGGCCCAGGTCGAGGCCGACCTCGAGGAACTGCCGGCCGTCCACGACATGCTGGCCGCGCGCAGGCCGGATTCAGCGCTGCTGCACGAGCAGTGGGGCGACAATGTTTTTCTCGAAACCTTTGTCGACAAGAATTTCGAGGCAGCGCTCGACGCGCCGATCAAGGTGACGCGCGTCATCTCGACCGCCCGCCAGAGCATGGCGCCGCTGGAGGGCCGCGGTACCGTCGCTTTCTGGGACAAGCGGAAGGAACAGCTCGTCCTCCATACAGGCAGCCAGATGCCGCACATCGTGCGCACCGGGCTTGCCGAATGCCTGGGGCTGGAACATGGCCAGGTGCGCATCGTCTCGCCCGATGTCGGTGGCGGCTTCGGCTACAAGGGCATACTACTTCCCGAAGACGTCTGCCTCGGCTGGCTCGCCATGCGTTGCGGCCACGCGGTGCGCTGGATAGAGGACCGCCGCGAGCATCTGACGGCAGGCGCCAACTGTCGCGAACACCACTACGTCATCACCGGATATGCCGACCGGGATGGCAGGCTGCGCGGCATCGATTGCGAGGCAACCGTCGATTCCGGAGCCTATTCATCCTATCCGTTCTCGGCTTGCCTTGAGGCTGCGCAGGTGGCGAGCATCCTGCCCGGTCCCTATGATTTTCCTTCGTATCGCTGCCGCACCTGGTCGGTCGCAACCAACAAGTGTCCGATCCTGCCTTACAGGGGAGTGGCTCGCACCGGCGTCTGCTTCGCGCTCGAACTCGTGCTCGACGCCATTGCGCGCGAAGCCGGGATCGAACCGCACGAAGTGCGCATGAAGAATCTGGTGCGGCCGGAGCAGATGCCGTTCGACAACATCACCAACAAGCACTTCGACAGTGGCGATTATCCGGACGCACTGAAGCGCGCCATGGCGGCAATCGATCTCGATGCGATCCGCGCGCGGCAGCAGCGGCCGGAGCCCGGCGGCAGGTTGATCGGTATCGGCCAGGCGATCTATTGCGAGCAGGGCGCCCACGGCACCTCTGTCTATGCCGGCTGGGGCATCCCGATGGTGCCCGGCCACGAGCAGGCCACCGCCCGCATGACGCCGGACGGCGGCCTGGAATTGCGGATCGGCGCACATTCGCACGGTCAGAGCATGGAAACCACGATGGCTCAGATCGCTCATGAGATCCTCGGCATCGACACCGGCAGCATCAAGGTGGTGCACGGCGACACCGAATATACCCCTTACTCGACTGGGACCTGGGGTTCGCGCAGCGCCGTCATGTCGGGCGGCGCGGTTGCGACCGCCTCCCGGGAACTTGGCGAACTGGCCAAGGGCATCGGGGCGCACCTGCTGCAGGCGAAGCGCGAGGATGTGAAGCTCGAGGCCGGTTTTGTTGTCGGTCCGGCCGGCCGTGTCAGCCTGAAGGAGGTCGCACGCACCTGGTATCTTCGCCCTCAGGATCTTCCCGCCGGTGTCGACCCGCGCGGATTGGACACCACGATCGGCTACAAGCCGGTGCGTGACAGCGGCACTTTTAGCTACGCTGCTCACATCGCGGTCGTCGCAGTCGATCCCGAAATCGGCGACATCGAGATTCTCGATTATGTGATCGTTGAAGACGGCGGCAAGCTTATCAACCCGATGGTCGTGGATGGTCAGATCTATGGCGGGCTTGCGCAGGGAATCGGTACGGCGCTTTACGAGGAGATGAATTTCGATACGTCGGGTCAGCCGCTTGCCTCGACATTTGCCGACTATCTGCTGCCTGGCCCGACCGAGGTGCCGGCGCCTCGTCTCGAACATATGGAGACGCTTGCTCCCTACACCGAGTTCGGCGTGAAGGGCATAGGCGAGGGCGGTGCGATCGCGCCGCCGGCCGCGATAGGAAACGCCGTCAACGACGCGCTCAAGGGCCTCGGTGCCGAACTGCTGCATTCGCCGATCACACCGCGCCGCGTGCTCGAAGCGATCGCGAATGCCGCGACCGATCCTGCCAAGGTCGGAGAAGCGGCTTGAAACCGGTCAATTTCGACTATGCGCGGCCGAGCGAAGTCGCGTCCGCCATCCGGTACTTGGCGCAGGACGGCGTTTCGGCCAAGATCATCGCCGGCGGGCAGTCGCTGGGTCCGATGCTCAATATGCGGCTGGTCCAGCCCGATCTCATCGTCGACATTACGGCGATCGAGGAACTCCGTAGTGTGCAGGATCGGTCCGACGCGATCGTCATCGGCGCCTGCGTTTCCCATTCCGATATCGAGGACCGCCGGGTGCCCGACGTGACGCGCGGCGCGATGGCAAGTGTGGCAAGCGGTATCGCCTACCGCGCGGTGCGCAACCGCGGCACGATCGGCGGCAGCCTGACCCATGCCGACCCGTCGGCCGACTGGATATCGATCCTCGCCGCCCTTGGTGCCGACGTGACGTTGAACGGCAGCGGCGGCAGCCGCACCATCGCCGTGGAGAATTACATGGTCGGCGCCCTTGAAGCCGATATCGCGCAGAGCGAACTTCTGGTCTCTATAACCGTGCCGAAGCTGTCAGCCTCGGCACGCTGGGGTTACTACAAGAGCTGCCGCAAGACGGGCGAATTCGCTCATGCGATCGGCGCCTTTCTCACCGATCCCGACCGTGGCGTCAGCCGTGCGGTGATCGGCGCCACCGAGACACGGCCCTTCGTGATGACGGATGCCGCCGCGCTGATCGGCGACGGCCGCAACCCCGAGCGCGTCTTCGATCAGGACGCCGTCGGCAGGCTCTGTGAAAGCCTTGGCATGACAGACCCCATCGACCGCCAGACCCACGTTGTCGCCCTGCGCCGTGCAATCGAACGAGCCCATTGAGAATGAATACCGTTTCCCTCATCGCCAATGGCAGGAAGGTTAGCGCCGACGTTGAGCCGCGCACGCACCTTGCCGACTTCCTGCGCGACACGCAGAACCTGACGGGCACGCATCTGGGCTGCGAGCACGGCGTCTGCGGCGCCTGCACTCTGCTGATCGACGGGGCGCCGGCGCGCTCCTGCATCACCTTCGCCGTCGCTTGCGAGAACGCCGAGATCATCACCATCGAGGGGCTGGACGACGACGAGATCGCCGCGGAATTGCGCGCCGCATTCACGCGCGAGCACGGGCTTCAATGTGGCTACTGCACGCCCGGCATGATCGTTTCCGCGCGTGATGTCGTGATGCGTCTGCAGGAGCCCAGCGAACACGACATCCGGGTCGCGATGAGTGGCAACCTTTGCCGCTGCACGGGTTATGTCGGCATAATTCGCGCCATCCAGGGCGTGATCGAGGATCGCCGCGCCAGGGGCATCGCAGCCATTCCGGGCGGCGGCAGGACGTCGCTTGGCCCGGCCGGCGCGGGCAGGGCAGGTGCCGTCGCCAGGGCAAGTGCGGCGGCCCGTATCGCGCTGAAGACAGACGCTTCTGAAACGACCCCCGCGCCGTCACATTCGGCATCGCTTTCGGCCGATTGGAAGCCGCAGATGAGCTTCAATCAAAGTTTCGTCGTGTCGCATCCCGTCGATGACGTCTGGAGGTTTTTCGGGCGGATCGAGGATGTCGCGTCCTGCCTGCCGGGTGCATCCCTGGCGGGGGCTCCTGTGAGCGGGCACGTACAAGGCCGGATCCGGGTCAAGGTCGGTCCCATTTCCGCCGAGTTCCAGGGGGCTGCCGAGATCGATCGAGACGACGCCACGCGGACCGGGCGGATTTCCGGATCGGGCAAGGACAAGCGCAGCGGCTCGGCCACGCGCGGCCTTGTCGGCTACGCGGTGAAGCCAGGAGAAAATCCCGGCGAGACGCGCGTCGATGTCAGCATTGGCTACACGCTGACTGGCATGCTGGCGCAGTTCGGACGCTCCGGACTGGTCGAGGATGTGGCCAGTCGCCTCATCAAGGCCTTCGTCGCCAATCTCGAAGCGCGGCTTGCGCACGAGGCGCGCGGGGGGCGCAGCGAGACGCTGTCGCTTCCGGTCAGGGAACTGGATGCGGGATCCTTGATTTCATCAGTGGTTTTCGGCCGATTTCGCCGCCTCTTCGCCAGGCTATTCGGCCGGAACTGATCCGTCCGGGCTTTGCCCCCCAGCGGCGGGCCGGCGATGAAGGCAGCGACCGCGCGTATGTCCCTCAGCGCCCCTTGAACTCAGCGGCACGCTTTTCCAGGAATGCGGTCTTGCCCTCCCGGTGATCGTCGGAAAGCAGCAGCATCGGCTGATATTCGCGCTCGACATCAAGGCTGAGGTCGATGCCGCGCGCGAAGAAATCCTTCGAGAGCGCGATCGGCAGGGCCGCCGCCGTGGCAAGCTGCTCGGCCGCCGTCATCGCGTCGTCGAATGCCTTGCCGGGTTCGGAGATGCGGTCGACGAGGCCGATGCGCTCGGCTTCGTCGGCTGGCATCGGGTTGCCGTAAAGAACCATCTGCCTGGCTCGGCCGATGCCTATGCGCGCGGGCAGCGTGTGCAGCAGGCCGAGATCGCCCATGAGGCCGACCTTGCCGAAGCTTGCCATGAAACGCGAATCGCTTGCAGCAACGATGGTGTCGCAGCACAGCGCGAGCGAGAGCCCGGCGCCGACGCACCAGCCTTCGACAGCGGCGACTATCGGTTTCGAGGACTTCACCAGTCCGCGCACCATCTTGTGGCTGATCCGGAAGCGTTCCCGTGCGCCGGTGGCGGTCGTGACGTTCATTCCGGTAATGTCGGCTCCAGCCGAAAAATGCGCGCCGGCCCCTTTGATGACGACCGCGCGAATGTCCGCCTCGGCTTCGATTCGTTCGAATATCTGCTGCAGGGCAATGCGCATTTCCATTCCGAGCGCGTTGCGCCTCTCGGCGTTGTCGAGTGTCAGAACGAGCACGTGACCCTTGCGGTCTTCAATAATCATGAGGCGATTTCCATTCGAGGCTGGGAGTTTCCGGTGCTGCTTTATGAGGCGGTTTGCCATGGTTTTGGACGGCGCGAAGCCCCGCAAACTCCCAGCGTGCACAGTCATTGAACAGCAGTCATCATAAAATACTATCTTTAGTAACTTGGCAAGATAACTGGCCTCGTGTTAGGCTTCGCTAAATGGGAGCCTGCGAATGAGTTATCAGAATATCAAAGTGCATCATGACGGTGGCATTTCTCGCGTGGTGATCGACCGTCCGCCCATGAATGCTGTCTCCATGGACCTCCTTATCGAGCTTATCGACGCGTTCGACGCGCTCGCCACCCGTGACGAGACGCGGTGCATTGTGCTTACCGCCGCGGGCGAAAAAGCGTTCTGCGCGGGCGCGGATCTGAAGTCGTCGAGCACCGAGCCTGGCGCCGCTGGGAAGTTCCGCGACCTCGGTAGAAGCATCCTCGATAAGATCGAAACCCATCCGAAGCCGGTTGTTGCCGCCATTCGTGGCTGGTGCATCGGTGGCGGTTTCGCCATGGCGATGGCCTGCGATGTGCGGATCGCGTCGTCGACAGCCAAGTTCCGCACCGCCGACGCCTATCTCGGTGTCGTGCCGTCCTGGGGGATGAGCCTGGTGCGCCTCGCGCACTTCATCGGCCGCAACCGTTGCATGGACATGCTGATGCTTGGCGAGGACATCAAGGCCGATGCAGCCCGCGATCTCGGCCTGTTGACGAGCGTCACTGCGGACGAGGCTTTCGACTCGGAGATCGAGCGTGTCGCGCAGCGTCTGGCGTCCGGCGCGCCGATCGTTTTCAAGGCGATCAAGGATGCGGTGAAGGCGCAGTACTGCGATTCACCCGCGGCGGCGCGGGTGGTGGAGCTTCGCTGGTCGGAAATCAGTGCCGCTTCCCAGGACTACAAGGAAGGTCGCCTCGCTTTCGCAGAGAAACGTCCTCCCGTCTTCACCGGCAACTGACGCGGTTACGCGACCGTCGGACGCACCGGAGAAGCGGTGCGGGCGGAGCGGCAAAGTGCATTAAATGGCCTGCATGACGGCGTCGCTTTCCGGCGGGCCGTCCGGAAGGGTTTCGGTTCGGCGTCCTACGCTGTCACTGGTTTGAGTGGGAAATGGAATGAACAAGATTTTCGTCAGCGAACGCGCAGCCTCGCGAATCTCGGTCGATCGGATTTTGCATCCGCAAAGTGTTGCCGTGCTGGGCGCGTCGGACAGCCTCGACAAGTTCGGCGGCCGCATCATGCACTTCCTGACACGGCATGGATTTGCCGGCGACATCTACCCGATCAACATGCGTCGCGACCAGGTTGGCGGCCGCAAGGCATATCCCGCCATCGGCGCCGTGCCGAAGGCGCCGGATGTCGCGATCATGGCGGTACCGAGCGAAACGCTGCTCGATTCGCTGCGCGAGGTTGCGGACGCCGGCGTTGGCTGCAGCGTCATCATTTCGAACGGTTTCGCTGAATCCGGTGAAGCCGAGGGTGTCGAGAGACAGCAGGAACTCATCCGCATATCGCGGCGGTCCGGTATGCGCGTCATCGGCCCCAATTGCATGGGTCTCATCGTGCCGCACCATCATATGGCGCTGTGCTCGTCGGTGGTGCTCAACACCGACACGCTGGGCGATGGCTCGATCGGCCTCATCAGCCAGAGCGGCGCCCTGATGGTGTCGATCTTCGACCGCGCCAAGACCGACGGCATAGGTCTTCGTCACGGCGTCTCCGTCGGTAACCAGAGCGATCTGGAGATCTGCGATTTCCTCGAATACATGGTCGAGGATGACAAGACGAAAGCGATCTGCCTCTACATCGAGGGCCTGATCGACGGCGTGCGTTTCAAGAACGCGGCCGCCGCCTGCCGGAAGGCAGGCAAACCGCTCTTTGTCGTCAAGACCGGGCGCACCGAGGCCGGCGTGATCGCGGCGCAGTCGCATACCGCTAGCCTTGCCGGATCGCACGAAGCATTCTCCGCGGTTTGCCGCGAAGAAGGCGTGATCGAGGCGAAGGCTCCCGAGGATATGATGCGGGCGGCGCACTATCTCACGATGCATCGCGGCGGCACCGGCAAGGGCGTGGCCGTCGTCTCGTCCTCGGGCGGCAGTGCCGGCATCGCCAGCGACCGCCTCTCGGAGGAAGGGCTGGAGATCGCCCGGCCGACGCCGGAAACGATCGCCAAGCTCGAGGAAGTCCTGCTGCCGGCCCAGGCGCGCAATCCGATCGATCTGGGCGGCCGCATCGTTCCGGACACCGTAGAGATAACCGAAACGACGACGCAGACATTGATGGCGGATCCGAATGTGGATTACGGCATCGCCGTGCTGACCTCCATGCCGGACTACGCCAACAAGTCGCGGATGATAGCCAAGACCGGAAGCGAGAGCGGAAAGCCTTTCGTAGTCGCCTTCGCCGCAGGTGCTGCGGCCGAAAAACCGCGTGAAGAGGTCCGCAAGGAAGGCGTCGTCTTCCTCGACAGCTTCGAGGATGGGGTACGCGTGCTTTCCTTGATGACCAAGCACGACAAGGCGAAAGCACTGTTCACTGAGCCGGCCTCCCGCCCGCGCGATCTTCCGGCCGCGTCCGCCGCGCTGGCTGGGATCGGGACCGGCTATCAGACCGAAAGCGAGGTGAAGCAGTTGCTCGCTTCCTACGGCGTGAAAGTCGCCCGGGAAGCCGTCGTAGGCTCGCAAGACGCAGTTGCGGTCGCCGCGGCCGGGTTCGATTTTCCGGTGGTGCTCAAGGTTGTTTCCCCCGACATCGTTCACAAGAGCGACGTCGGCGGGGTTCGCGTCGGGCTCGGTTCCGCCGACGAGGTGGCAGCTGCTGCCGGCGCCATGGTGAAGCGGATCAGCAAGGAATTGCCGGACGCGAAAATCGAAGGCTATTCCGTCCAGGAGATGGTCAAGGGCGAGGTGGAAGTTTTCATCGGCGTGCGGCGCGATCCGCAGTTCGGGCCTATCGTCCTGCTCGGCATGGGTGGTGTGGCGGTGGAAATCTTGAAGGATGTTGCCGTAGCCACCGCGCCGGTAAGCCGCGGTCGAGCCTTGCAGATGGTGGACGAGCTTCGCATGTCGCCGTTGCTGAAGGGCGCACGCGGGCGTCCGCTGGTGGATATCGATGCGATCGTCGATGCCGTTGAAAGGATAAGCTGGCTGGCTCACGACCTGGATACCCGGCTTGTCGATCTCGAAATCAATCCGCTGATCGTGAGGACTCAGGGAGGAGGAGCGGTCGCCGTGGATGGTCGTGCGACTTTGGCCGCAGGCTGATCCGCACACTTCGTGGAGATGACCGTATGCACAATGGGACACAAACATTACGGAGCAGCGCCGCCGGCGTGTCCCCGTCGGAAACTTTCGCGGAAGTTTCCACGGTGAGCGCGGCCGCTCCCCTGATGTCGGTCCGCGATCTGCGGGTCTCATTTCCCTCGGAAGACGGGCTTGTCCCCGCCGTCCGTGGCGTGAGTTTCAATGTCCTGCCGGGCCAGTGTTTCGGGATCGTCGGGGAGTCGGGCTCTGGCAAGAGCGTCACCTCGCTGGCGCTCATGGGACTTCTGCCGCCAGGTCCTGGCTCGATCATCGAGGGTGAGGTGAATTTCGGCGGCCGCGATCTGCGGAGGCTTCGTCCCGAACAGATGCGCAAGCTCTGCGGCAGCGAGATTGCCATGGTCTTCCAGGAGCCGATGACGTCTCTCAATCCGGCTTTCACCGTCGGCGACCAGATCGCGGAAGTGGTGGTGACGCATGAACACGTGTCGGTCCGCGCCGCCCGCGCACGCGCGCTGGAACTCCTGAAGGAAGTCCGGATCGCGGCTCCCGAGCGCCGTCTCGATGAATATCCGCACCGGCTGTCCGGCGGAATGCGTCAGCGCGTGATGATTGCCATCGCACTCGCCTGCCGTCCGAAAATGCTGATCGCCGACGAACCGACGACCGCCCTCGATGTGACCGTGCAGGCCCAGATCATGGAACTGTTGCGGGTACTGCAGGGTGAATACGGGATGTCGATCATCCTGATATCGCACAACCTCGGCGTCATGTCCGAAATCGCCGACGAAATCGCCGTGATGTATGCCGGGCGCATCGTCGAGCAGGCAAAGTCGGCACAACTCTTCGAGAACCCCGAACATCCCTATACGATCGGGCTTCTGGGAGCGATCCCGATGCCCGGCAGGAAACGTCTGGCGTCCATACGAGGCAGAGTGCCGGACCTTCATGCACTGCCGTCCGGCTGCACGTTTGCCCCGCGCTGTCCGTTTGTCGAGGAGGCGTGCCGGCAGATCGAGCCGACACTGCATCCCACCGACCTTCAACACCTGACGGCGTGTCGCCGCGCTCCGCTGGATCGGGTCCTATGAGCACTCCCGGAAAACCGCTCCTGCGGGTGGAAAACCTGGTCAAGCACTTCAACATCGGCGGGCCGTTTTCGGCTTCCAAGCAGGTGATTCACGCGGTCGATGGCGTTTCGCTTCATGTGGACGAACGTGAGACGCTGGCGATCGTCGGCGAAAGCGGGTGTGGAAAGTCCACGCTCGGCCGAGTGATCATGCGGCTGATCGAGCCGACCAGTGGCAGCATCAATCTTTCCGGCGAGGAACTCACGACGGTGAAGGGCCGCGCGCTGCTGCCTTACCGCAGAAAATTGCAGATGGTCTTCCAGGACCCGTTCGGATCGCTCAACCCCCGCATGACGGTGCAGGAGACGCTGGGCGACCTGCTGCGTATCCACGGTCTGGCGTCGGGAAAATCGGTCAAGCTCCGCGTCGGCGAACTGCTCGAAACCGTCGGGCTGCCGGCTTCGAGCGCGAAGCGCTACCCGCACGAATTTTCGGGCGGCCAGCGCCAGCGTGTCGGCATTGCACGTGCCTTGGCCGTCAATCCGTCGATCATCGTATGCGACGAAGCGGTTTCGGCCCTCGACGTCTCCGTGCAGGCGCAGATCGTCAACCTGCTCCGCGATATCCAGGTCGAATTCGGGCTGAGCTATCTGTTCATCTCGCACGACCTCATGGTCGTCCGGCACATGGCCGACCGCGTGGCCGTCATGTATCTCGGGCGTATCATCGAGACCGGCGACACCGAGAACATCTTCTCGCGTCCGCGCCATCCCTACACGCGCGCGCTTCTCGATGTCGTTCCGATACCGGGCGCGCTGCGCAAAGACGATCGCATGGTGCTCAAGGGCGATGTCCCCAATCCGCTGACGCCTCCCGCCGGCTGCCATTTCAATCCGCGCTGTCCGTTCGCGATCAACCGTTGCCGTGTCGAGGCACCAACGCTGCAGTCGACCGGCGAGGGTCTCGTGGCCTGCCATCGCTGGAACGAGATCCCTGCCTGGGTCGACCCGTCGCCGCCTCCGAAGGATTCGGACGGACGCCTGGAGCGTCTTCAGGCGCGATTTGTTGGCAATGACCCGTCACCGGCGAAACAGCCGGCCGAGGCGGGTACGACCGCTTGATCCGGAGCCGCGTCAGCGGCGCCAGGAAGGAAGAAGGAACGCCCGCGACGTGCGGGAACAGTGGAATCTCTGCCCGGTGGAGGGCCATCGCCATCACGGATGGATGCCTCGAAGTTGCCGAAACCATAACCGGGCAGGTGTTCGAACAGGGGCAATCGCCGCATTCGGACAGCAGTCGTGGTGACATGGGCGTAACAGAAAAGAAAAAACTCCGGAGATGGACATGCGATACAAATTAGCAGGTGTGCTTGCAGCGGCATCTTTGCTGCTGAGCGGGGGCCTTGCCTCGGCTCAAACGGTGATGCGGATTGGCCTCAACGACGATCCGGACTCGATCGACCCGGCGCTCAGCCAGGCCTTCGTCACGCGAATTGTCCTCACGACCTTCTGCGACAAATTGTTTGATATCGATGCGAAGCTCGGCTTCGTTCCCCGCCTCGCGGAATCGTACGAGTGGTCCGAGGACGGCAAGGCGCTCACCTTCAAGCTGCGCCCGAACGTGGTTTTCCATGACGGGGAACCGCTAAACGCCGAAGCGGTGAAGTACAACATTCAACGCAACCAGACGATCGAAGGCACGTTTCGCAAACCTGAACTCGCGCCGATCAAATCGGTCGATGTCGTCGATGAACTGACGGTGCGCCTCAATCTCGACGCGCCTTCCGCTCCCCTGGTTTCCATTTTCGCAGACCGGGCCGGCATGATGGTTTCGCCGAAGGCGGCGGAAGCGTTGGGCGTGAATTTCGGTTCGGCGCCGGTTTGCGCGGGGCCGTTCAAGTTTGTGAGCCGTGTTCCGCAGGGCCGCATCATCTTCGAAAAATTCAAGGATTATTGGGACGTCGATAACATCCATATCGATCGGGTTGAGATGCTTGCGGTCAACGATCCGACCGTGCGCCTGTCCAACCTTCAATCGGGCCAGTTCGATCTCATCGAACGTCTGTCGCCAACCGATGTGAAGCAGGTTGAAGCGGATGCCAACCTGAAACTCGCCCGCGCTCCCGACATTGGATACGGCTATGTCCAGTTCAATGTCGGAAACGGTGCGCGGGCCGAGAAGATGAAAGACCAGCGCGTCCGCGAGGCGATCGACCTCTCGATCGATCGCGAGGCCCTGGTCAACGTGGCTTTCGAAGGCCTCTATGCCGGCGGCGATCAGGTCATTGCACCCGGCAGCTTCTATCATGACGAAAGGCCGGTTCAGAAGCGCGACGTGGAGCGCGCCAAGCAACTGCTGAAGGAAGCCGGCCAGGAGAACTTCACATTCGAGATGATGGTTCGGCCGGATCGCGATTTCCAGGTGCCGGCTCAGGTCATGCAGTCAATGCTGGCGGAATCCGGCATCAACATGGTGATCAACACGACCGAGAACGTAACCCAGCTCGAAGCGGCCCGTCAGGGTAATTTCGAATCGTACATGTCGTTCTGGAGCGGACGCGTCGATCCCGACGGCAACACCTTCGCCTTCTACACCTGCAAGTCGGCCAACAATCGCATGGGCTACTGCAATCCGAAGGTTGAGGAACTGCTGACGAAAGCCCGCCAGACCATCGATCCCGAAGCCCGCAAGGCAATCTACAAGGAAGCGCTGGATCTGAAATACCATGACCGTCCAGACCTCTCGCTCTGGTATCGCCAGCTCTTCATGGCGATGAGCAGCAAGGTCGAGAACTATCATCTGTTCCCCGATGGCCTGATCCGCCTGCAGGGCGTCAAGATAAACTAGCCACGCAATGGTTGGCGGGCGTCGGCGCCCGTCAGCCGCCCTTGGGAGAAATGGAGCAACGCGATGACACTCGGCGGTTTTATGTTGCGGCGGCTTGCTTCAATCATTCCGACCCTGATCTTCGTCTCGATAATCGTCTTTTCGCTGCAGCAGCTCATTCCGGGCGACCCGGCGATAGCGATGGCCGGTGACGAACTGAACGACGAGGCGGTCCAGGAGATAAGGGTAAAATACGGTTTCGATCAGCCGTTTTACGTCCAGTATTTCAAGTGGATCGGAAACGTCGTCGTCGGCGATTTTGGTGCGTCCTATCGCAACAAGATGGAGGTGCTGGATCTCATTCTGACGAAACTGCCGGTGACACTGCAGCTTGCGGTATTCTCCATGATCGTCGCGCTAATCATCGGAATACCGACGGGCATCATCGCGGCTACCCACAAGGACAGCTTCATAGGCACTGCCGCGAATCTGTTCGCCCTGACCGGCGTCTCGATTCCCCATTTCTGGCTGGGCATCATGCTCATTCTGCTGTTCTCGGTGAATCTGGGCCTGCTGCCGTCCTCCGGCTACGTTCCGCCGTGGGAGGATCTGCGCCAGAACCTGCTTTCGCTGATCATGCCCTCCATCGTACTTGGAACGGGCGTGGCGGGGGTCATCACGAGGCACACCCGCGGGGCCATGCTGCAGGTCCTCTCGTCCGACTATGTCCGCACCGCGCGGGCAAAGGGGGTTGCGGAGCGCATTGTCGTGTCCAAGCACGCGCTTCGAAACGCGCTCATCCCGGTCATCACGCTCAGCACCATCGAATTCGGCCAGCTGCTTTCCGGGGCGATTCTTACCGAGCAGATCTTCTCCATTCCCGGCTTCGGCAAGCTGATCGTCGACGCCGTCTTCTTCCGCGAATACGCGGTGGTTCAGGGCGTGGTCATGGTGACCGCGACACTGTTTATCCTGCTCAATTTTGTGGCCGACATCCTCTACTTCGTCGTGAATCCCCGCATGAGGTCCGCCAATGGCTGATGCCGTCGTCACATCGCCGCTGGCGCCGGCGACGAGCCGCATTCGCAACCGTACCATCCGTCGTTTCCTGACGCACCGGCCGGCGGTGGTGGGATTGTGCATCCTCGTTTTCGTTGCGCTGGTCGCCATCTTTGCGCCGATCGTGGCGCCCTACGATCCGATCAAGTCGGATTTCTCAGCCATACGCCAGGGTCCCTCGGCATTGCATTGGATGGGTACCGACGAACTCGGCCGTGATTTGCTGTCGAGACTTATCTACGGTGCGCGGACGTCGCTGATGGCGGGGGTTCTGCCAGTTTCACTGGCATTGATAATCAGTATCCCGCTCGGCCTGCTCTCCGGCTATGTCGGCGGCTTTCTGGACACCGTGCTGATGCGCATCACCGACGCGCTGCTGGCCATCCCGTTCCTCGTGCTGGCGATCGCCCTGACGGCTGTTCTCGGGCCTGGGCTATACAACGCCATGCTGGCGATCGGTGTCGCCGCGATCCCGGTGTTCCTGCGGCTGTCGCGGGGTTCCGCGCTTGCGGTGTCGAAGGAGGACTATATCGAAGCGGCGCGCGCCGGCGGTAATTCCTCGCTTCGCATCGCGTTCAAGCACGTGCTTCCGAACATGATACCGCCGCTCTTCGTGCAAGCGACTCTGACCGTGGCAACCGCGATCATTGTCGAAGCCAGTCTCTCGTTCCTCGGTCTTGGGCAGCGCCCGCCGGCGCCCTCCTGGGGCAGCATGCTGAATGAATCGCAACGCTTCCTCACGACGATGCCGCTGATGTCCCTGTGGCCAGGCCTGGCAATTTTCATGGTGGTGATGTCGATCAACATCGTCGGCGATGGCATTCGCGACGCGATGGACCCGCGCCACAAGAGCTGACACCTGCCTCCTTACTGGAGATGGCGCGGATGGCTTCCAGCTGCCCGCGAGAATATCAAGAAGGAACCGAAAATGCCCGTCATAGACCTCGAGATGCACATCCCGCACAGCGAGAGCGATCCCTCCATCGAGGCGATGACCAAGGGGCGACCGGGCACGCCCTTTCCGCAGTCCTTGCCGCGTCCCGAAGGCTACGGCTTTGCCAATTACGGCAAGGTTTTCCGCAAGTCCGGTGGCGGGGCGACGAAGGAGGAAGCACCGCACGATGACGGTGGCCTGCCGAAACTGGTCGCCGACATGGACAAGGGCGGGATCGAGACTGCATTTCTGCTGGGTGCCGATCACGACAAAATCGGCCAGATTCGTCGCACTTATCCCGGACGCTTCATCATGCCGGTCTTGCTCAACCCGATGGACGGCATGCGCGCCGTGCGGGAACTGGAGCGCCTGGTAAAAGAAGAGGGCGCAGGCGCGCTCCGCGTCTCGGCGCTGTACAATTCGCTCCCCGCCAATGATCGCCGCTACTATCCGCTCTACGCGAAATGCGTCGAACTCGACATCCCGGTGCGCATCTACACGGCGATGAGTTATGCCAACGACCGGCCTTACGATCTCGGCCATCCGCGTTATCTGGACGACATCGCCGTCGACTTTCCGGAACTCAGGATTGTCGCCGGTCTCGCGGGCTGGCCCTGGGTGGCCGACATGGTGGCTTTGCTGCGGCGCCACCCCAACCTCTACTGCGATACCGCCGGCCACCATCCACGCTATTTCGCGCAGCCCGGATCAGGCTGGGAGCAGTTCCTGCAATTCGGCAACACGCTGGCGCAGGACAAGGTCATGGTGGGTCTGTCGCAATATCTCTTCAAGGCTCCCTTCGAGGATCTTGTCGCGGATTACCGGAAAATGCCGCTCAAGGAATCGGTGCTGGAAAAGTGGCTGTATAAGAACGCCAAGGAATTCTTCCGCCTTTAGCGTTTTCCACGCCGCCCTTCTCGAAACGCAGCTGGCCGGCGGCAAGCCGGACATTACGATTTGAGCCGTTGCTTCCAGCCCGATCGTGATCTCCTTCGGTCCATGACGGCTTTGCGCAAAGCAGGCGAATGTTCCGTGCCGTGGATGCTGGTCACGTGTCAGGAATACCCGATTGAGCTGCTCGGTGGATCAAAAAAGTATCAGTGTTGCGGTTGAATTGCGGTGGCACGGGCCAAAATGAGGGGCTAGCATCGATCCAAGTTGAGAGCTGCATGCAATGCGGCCGACTGGGGAGACGGCCGGATGCAGCGGAAATGTTGCCTCAGCCCGGAGGAAAGCATGGAGCCCGACCTGGAGGTGGTCCAGATACGACGCGGTGAATCCTTCACCGCATGGTCGCACGGATACCCTTTCCATACGGTCCGCTGGCACTTTCATCCAGAGTACGAACTGCATCTCGTCGTTTCGACGACCGGCCGCTATTTCGTCGGCGATTTCATCGGCGAGTTCGAACCCGGCAATCTGGTGCTGACCGGGCCGAACCTTCCGCACAACTGGGTCAGCGACCTGCCCGAAGGCGCCAGCATCCCGCTGCGGGGGCGGGTCATCCAGTTCAGCGAACGCTTCATCGACGAGACCATGAAGGTCCTGCCGGAACTCGCCACGCTCGCCCCGCTGCTTGAAACGTCGCGCCGCGGCGTTCTCTTTCCGCCGGAGGTCGCCGGTCAGATTTCGCCGCTCATGAGCGAACTCATGGAGGCGCAAGGGGTGCGCCGCATCGAGTTGTTCATGGCGATCGCCGGTGCGTTGAGCCGCGCCAAGGGCGTCGATATGCTGGCCAGCCCCAGCTATCTTCCGGACCCGTCCGGCTACATGTCCGTCGGGATCAACAAGGCTCTTGCCTATATCCGGGAGAACCTGACGCAACAGTTCGACGAAACGGACCTTGCATCGATCGCCGGCCAGTCGACCGGTGCCTTCTCCCGCACCTTCCGCAAGCATACCGGAATGTCGCTGGTCCAGTACGTCAAGCGGCTGCGCATCAATCTCGCCTGCCAGATACTGATGAGCGACGAGCAGGCGTCGATTACCGATATCTGCTTCGAAGTCGGCTTCAATAATCTTTCGAATTTTAATCGCCAGTTCCTGGCGGAGAAGGGAATGCCGCCGTCGCGTTTTCGGCGGCTGCTCGCAGACAACATCGACGCGATGAGGGCCGCCTAGGAAAGGAGTACGGGAGGAGCACCAGACCAGTTCGGGAACGGGGAACGCGGATGCGCAACTGCCTATCCGCGACAGGAGATGTTTGTCTCGAAACTGCCGGAGATTTGAGGTTTATCCGCGGGCAGGTCCGGCGCGGCAGCAATACCAGAGAATTGCACCAACAAGGGAGAAGACCAGATGACGAAATTCTCGACATTTTCTTGGAAGTCGGCCGGCCTTGCCTTGCTGGCCGCCACAATGTTCGGCGGTGCCGCGCTCGCCCAGTCGGCGGACAACGCAACCGTCGCCTTCCTGATGCCGGACCAGGCTTCGACACGTTATGAGGAGCACGATGCACCGGGCTTCATCGCCGAGATGAAGAAGCTCTGCGAATCCTGCAAGGTGATCTACCAGAATGCCGATGCCGACGTGTCGCGCCAGCAGCAGCAGTTCAACTCGGCGATCTCGCAGGGCGCCAAGGTGATCGTGCTCGACCCGGTCGATTCCACTGCCGCGGCCTCGCTGGTCAAAATGGCACAGAGCCAGGGCGTCAAGGTGATCGCCTATGACCGTCCGATCCCGACCGCGCCGGCCGACTTCTACGTGTCGTTCAACAACGAAGGCATCGGCAAGGCGATCGCCGACTCCCTCGTCGAGCGCCTGAAGAAGAACAATGTCGAAGTCACCGACGGTGCAGGCGTGCTGCAGATCAACGGCTCGCCGACCGACGCGGCGGCAGGCCTCATCAAGAAGGGCATCCACGCCGGGCTCGACAACAGCGGCTACCCGATCCTTGCCGAATTCGACACGCCGGAATGGGCGCCGCCGAAGGCGCAGCAGTGGGCCAGCGGACAGATCACGCGCTTCGGCAAGAAGATCCTCGGCGTCGTGGCCGCCAACGACGGCACCGGCGGTGGCACCGTTGCGGCATTCAAGGCCGCCGGCGTCGACCCGGTTCCGCCGGTCACCGGCAATGACGCGACGATCGCCGCGCTGCAGTTGATCATCGCAGGCGACCAGTACAACACAATCTCGAAGCCGAGCGAGATCGTGGCGGCTGCGGCTGCCAATGTCGCCATCCAGCTGCTCAAGGGCGAAACCCCGAAAGCCGAGATGACCTTGTACGAGACGCCCTCGCAACTGTTCACGCCGGCGGTGGTCACCGCCGACAATCTCAAGGCGGAGATCATCGACAAGAAGATCAACACCGCCGAAGAGCTGTGCACTGGCCGCTATGAAGAGGGTTGCAAGAAGCTCGGCATCATCAACTGAAGCCGGTTGCAGTTGTCCGGCCGCTTGCTTCCCGGCGGCCGGACAGCTTTTCTGAAGGGGTGATCAAGTTCCATGGAGACCTCTATGTCAGACATCGCCGACGAACCCGCGCCGATGCGCGAGCCGGTGCTCAGCCTGCGGGGCATCTCCAAGCATTTCGGCGCTGTTTCGGCGCTTACCGACATAGATCTCGATGTTCATGCCGGTGAGGTCGTGGCGCTGGTCGGCGACAATGGCGCTGGCAAGTCCACGCTGGTGAAGATACTGGCGGGTGCGCACCAGCCGAGTTCCGGCACGATCGCCTTCCAGGGCAGGCAGGTGACGCTTCCCGACCCGAGTGCTGCTCTGCGGCTTGGCATTGCCACCGTCTTCCAGGATCTGGCGCTTTGCGAGAACCTCGACGTTGTCGCCAACATTTTTCTCGGCCGGGAATTGAGCCCCGTCCGGCTCGACGAAGTCTCCATGGAGATACGTGCCTGGACCCTGCTCAATGAGCTTTCGGCGCGGATTCCGAGTGTGCGCGAGCCGGTGGCCTCGCTTTCCGGTGGCCAGCGCCAGACCGTCGCGATCGCACGTTCGCTGCTGCTCGAGCCACAGGTGATCCTGCTCGACGAGCCGACCGCGGCGCTCGGCGTGGCGCAGACTGCTGAAGTGCTGAACCTGATCGAGCGGGTGCGTGATCGTGGGCTCGGGGTCGTGATGATCAGCCACAACATGGAGGACGTGCGCGCGGTGGCCGACCGGATCGTGGTTCTGCGCCTTGGCCGCAACAACGGCATCTTCACG
The DNA here is from genome assembly GCF_025753855.1 of Mesorhizobium sp. ZC-5. GTDB lineage: Bacteria > Pseudomonadota > Alphaproteobacteria > Rhizobiales > Rhizobiaceae > Neomesorhizobium. The sequence goes on along the minus strand of NZ_JAOWPT010000004.1, from coordinate 55,197 downwards.
CCTGACGCGTCGAACCAGGAACTGGTGAGCGCGATCACCGGTGCTTCCGACAATTCCGTTTCCCGACGCGCCGGACGCCGTTCGGCTGTGGCCGGACGCAACCCGGAGGCGCATCCATGACGGCTGGAGACAAGCAGGCGCCGCTGCTCGATCGCCGGGACGAGCGGGTCAAGCACGAAAGCGGAATCGGCGGCACGATCCGTGCCTTCTTCGATCGCGTGCGTGCCGGCGATCTCGGCTCGCTCCCGGTGGTGGTGGGGCTCGCGATCATCTGGACGGTGTTCCAGACGCTCAATCCGATCTTCCTGTCGCCCAACAACCTTGTGAACCTGCTGTTCGACTGTTCGACAGTCGGTGTCATCGCGCTCGGCATCGTCTGCATCCTGATGGTCGGCGAGATCGACCTCTCCGTCGGCTCGGTCAGCGGCTTCGCGTCGGCATTGGTCGGCGTGCTCTGGGTCAACAATGGCTGGCCGGTGGTGCCTGCCATCCTTGCGGCAATCGCGGTCGGCGGAGCGATCGGCTTCCTCTATGCGGTTCTGTTCAATCGCTTCGGCATGCCGAGCTTCGTGTCGACGCTTGCGGGATTACTCGCAGTCCTGGGCCTGCAGCTCTACATCCTCGGCTCGACCGGTTCCATCAACCTGCCTTACGGGTCGCCGGTGGTGAATTTCGGCCAGATGCTGGTGATGCCGGATTTCGTGTCCTACGGACTTGCCGCGCTGGCGGGGATCGTGACGTTCGCAGCCGGCTACCGTACGGCCAGGCGTCGTGAAGCGGCCGGCCTTTCGTCGCGCTCGCTGGGCGGGCTCCTGTTCCAGGCCGTCGTCATCACCGCGGTGCTCGAAGCCGTCGTTTTCTATCTCAACCAGGATCGCGGCGTGCCGTGGATGTTCGGCCTGTTCGTTGGCCTCGTCGTCGCCATGAATTACGCGCTAAAGCGTACCAAGTGGGGCCGTTCGATGACTGCGGTCGGCGGCAACCGCGAGGCCGCCCGGCGCGCCGGCATCAACGTCCGCTTCATCTACACAAGTGCTTTCATGTTGTGCTCGATGCTGGCGGCTGCGGGCGGCGTTCTTGCCGCTGCGCGCCTTGCCTCGGCCAGTCAGCAGGCAGGCACCGGCGACGTCAATCTCAACGCCATCGCGGCGGCCGTGATCGGCGGGACAAGCCTGTTCGGCGGGCGTGGCAGCGCCTATTCGGCGTTGCTCGGCATCATCGTCATCCAGTCGATCGCCAGCGGGCTGACCTTGCTCGATCTGTCATCGTCGCTTCGCTACATGATCACCGGCGGCGTCCTGGCGATCGCCGTCATCGTCGACTCGCTCGCCCGCCGCTCGCGCGTATCCCATGGCCGCGCCTGAGCGCGACCGACAGCAGAGGACGAAAATGAATCAGGATCTTTCAGGAAAAGTCGCGGCGGTCACCGGCGCGGCGTCGGGTATAGGGTTGGAGTGCGCCAAGGCCATGCTGGAGGCGGGTGCGCGCGTCGCCTTCGTCGATCAGGCGCAGGACAGGCTGAAGGAACTCTGTGACGGGCTTGGATCCCGGGCAATCCCCGTGGTGGTCAATCTCACCGACCCGAGAAGTGTCGCCGGGATGCTGCCGCAGATCCTGGAAAGGACAGGGCAGCTCGACATTTTCCATGCCAATGCCGGTTCCTATATCGGCGGCGAGATTGTCGACGGCGATCCTGATGCCTGGGACCGCATGCTCAACCTCAACATCAACGCCGCGTTCCGCTCGGTGCACGCCGTGCTGCCGCATATGGTCGAACGCAAGACCGGCGACATCATCATGACGAGTTCGATCGCCGGCCTGGTGCCGGTCGTCTGGGAGCCGATCTACACGGCGTCGAAATTCGCAGTGCAGGCGTTCGTCCATACAGTCCGGCGGCAGGTCGCCAAGCATGGCATCCGGGTCGGCGCCGTGGCGCCCGGTCCGGTGGTGACCGCGCTGCTCAGCGATTGGCCAAAAGCGAAGATGGACGAGGCGCTGGCCTCGGGGAGCCTGATGGAGCCGACGGAAGTGGCGGCCGCCGTGATGTTCATGCTGACGCGGCCGCGCAACGTGACCATCCGCGACCTCGTCATCCTGCCGCAGAGCGTGGACCTCTAACGTTCGCAGTTTCACGCGGCTGATGGCCCGGGGTCGTCGAAGCCGCCTTCGACAGTTGCCATGACTTTCTTCGCCGGTCTGTCCGGCAACCCATCGGAACTGTGGACGACCCGCAAAATGGGTCCGGCTGGACGCGGCTTGGTCCCATGCGCCAGCCGCAGCCGTTCCCGTCTTGCCGCCTCCGGCTGGTAGACTACGTCCTGGACGGTCAGTGTTTCAGGTTTGCCGTCGGGATTCGGGATGGTCATCGACTGGCCTTCGGCAAGACCAAGCAGGGCCAGGCCGCGCGGCGTGGTGATCGGCAACAACATGCCGACCAGGCCGCGCATATCGTCGTGGGCGACGATGCGGGTTTCGGCCGGGCCATCGTTCACCCGGTACGCTACGCGGCTGCTGAGTGTCACGACGTTTGGCGGGATGTCGTCGCCGAACATCACGAGAGCTCGTGAAACTTTGCGCTGAAGGATCGCCGACATAGCTGCGTCGCGGCCCTGATAGCGCTCTCTCATCACTTCCAGAATTGTGAAGTCCTTTGTCGTCAGTTGGCAGGCGGACATGGCGTGTCTCCAGCCGCTCCGCTCGAGGGGAGCCGGCACCAGGCATTGATCGGATGTGGAAGTTTGCCCCTGTACCGAACCCGGATGGCCGGCGCAGGGGTCAGACTCCTACGATCAGACTGCCCGCATGATGGAGGAGACGACGGACGGCGGCTCTCACGGCTTACGCGCCCGCCGGAATTGCCGAAAAGACCGGCTTGCGATCACCAGTTCCGTCGCCGTCCGGCGCGGGCTGGCTGACCGTAACCACCGACAGTTCATGGCGGTGCCCGTCGCGCGTGGTCCACAGGATCGATTGCCCGGTGGAAAGGCCGATCAGCGCGGTTCCGATCGGCGTGAGGATCGAGACCTTGCCTTCCGAAATATCGGCTATGCCGGGGAATACCAGCGTGACGGTTTTCGCCTCGCCGGTGTCGGGCTTGAATGTTACCGTCGAGCCCATCTGGATGATGTCGTTGGAGACCGATCCGTCGGCGACGATGCGCGCCCGGTCGAGTTCGGCCAGAAGTTCGTCGGCTGCATCCGGATTGCGCGCTGCGACCGCGCTCGCCAGCGCTGACAGGCGGTCATGGTCCGTCTTCGATATCCGGATGTTCGGCTTGCGCCGGGTTTTTGTGTTGTCCTGCATTTCAAAAAACTCGTGTTCCGACCGCCCGATGCCGCTGGCATCGAATGCGGTTGCCGATCTGGCGAAAAGTTGTTGGGGAGTGCGCCGGTGCCGCAGGCGATCCTGCGGAGATGTCACATGTGAGTTTACATGCTCGCCCCTCGGCCCGGGGCGCGCATGGCAGCCGAGCCGGGGGTTAGTATCCCGCGATGGGACAAACCCGGAAAAGAAAATCGCGACGGATTTTGGTTGCGCTGCTCATGGCATCATAGTTGGTGAAGCGATCCGGGAAGTCAAGGCAACCGGTCCGATCGCGCTACGGACGTATCGGGCCGCCTGATCGCGGCGAGCGTCAGCCTGGACCGATTCCCGCGTAAATCCTCCCGCCCAGTCTTCCACCACAGTTTGGCTCAATCGATCAAAATGATCATTTTAGCAATCATTGCATCGCAAGATTGATCTTCGGCGAGCTATTTGGTGTACTTTGCGCATAAAATGGCGCAGAGAAAATGATCAATTCGATCAAATCAGATCGGCAAGGCAGGATCCTGTCCTTGCTAAGCGAGAGCGAGTTGCTGTCGATCCAGGAGGTCGCGCGCCGCCTCGGCCGCGTGTCGGCGGTCACCGTGCGTCGCGACGTCGCCGAGATGGCGGAAAGGGGATTGCTTGTCCGCCGGCATGGTTCGGTATCGCGCCTCGGGGCCGGTCTGGCGGAGAGCCCGACGACCCGTCATCCGATCGAAGGACAGATCGGCGATGTCGATGCGATCGTGCTGCCGCCGATCGAAGGGCGCGGCGCTGACACGCTGCGCAGCATGGTCCGCCGCCGGCGCATTCCGTTCCTGGCGGAGTCGTCCGAGCAGGAGGGCGGCGTCTATATCGGTCCCGACAATTTCGCCGTCGGGCGCGAACTCGGCAATCGCGCCGGCCGGCTGCTCTCCGGCCAACTGAAGTCGGCGCGTGTGCTGCTGGTCTCGCTGGACCGGTTGCCGAACACGCGCAGCCGGTGCGATGGCTTCCTGAAGGGCTTCTCGGAAACCTTCAAGGGCAAGGTCGAGAGCTGGCGGGTCGACGGCCGTGGGCGGTTTCGCGATGCACTCAATGTGAGCCTCGATGCTTGCGCGGTCCATCCCGGCATCAATGTCGCCTTCGGCGTGAACGACCATTCGATCCTGGCAGCGCTCGAGGCGTCCGACAGGGCAGGGCTGTCCAGTATTTCCGGCTTCTGCGTCGGCGGCGAGGGCGGCGCGCTTTTCGAAGCCTTGAGCGTTGGGCGCAAGCTGCGTGCGTGCGCGGCGCTGTTTCCGGAAATCGTCGGCAAGATGTCGATCGACGCGCTGGCTGCCGCGCTGGATGGCGAAGAACTGCCAAAAAGCATCCGCACCCCGCATGCGATACTGACGAATGAGACGCTGGGTGAGTTTTACCAGCGGCGGACGGATGGCTGGGCGTTGCGCGACGAGGCGGCTGATCGGCTGTCGCCGCCCTCGGCTGCTGCTGTGCCCACGACCGGCAAGCGCGTCATCGGCTTCGTGCCGCACTATCCGGCGCACGACTGGTACCGCAACATGATGCGCGCCATGCGGAGCCGGGCGGACGCGCTCGGCATGGAATTGCGCGTCGCCGCCCCGCAGGCAGGCATCGCGCGCGAAATCGGCGAACTCCGGCGCTTGATCGTGCAAACCGCGGTCCGCAAGGTGAAGCCGGGCGAGACGATTGCCATCAATGCCGGCGAGATCGGCCTCATGCTGGCCAGGGAACTGGCCAGCGCGTCCGACGTCACTGTCGTCACCAACTCCCTCGAGATCATGGAATTTCTGGCCGGCAATCCGGGGGTGAAAGTCATCCTCACCAGCGGCGAATACTATCCGAAGTACCGCTGCCTCGTCGGCCCGAGCCTCGGGGCCTTGTTCGAGACTTTGCGCGTCGACCGCGTGTTTCTGTCGGTCGATGGGTTGACCGCACGGTTCGGGCCTTCCTCTGCCGACGAGAGAATGGCGCTCGCCGCGCGCCGCTTTGCCGAAGCGGGGCGCGAGATCTGCGTTCTCGCCGATCATTCGATCGTCGCCGTCGATGCCAATAATCGCATCGTGCCGCTTCGCGCCGTTGCCGAGGTAATCACCGACACCGGCTCCCTGCCAGCCGACCGCCTCGCATTGGCCGCGGCGGGCGTGGCGCTGACCATCGCCGACGAAGCGGCGGCAACGACACCCCAAACCGCGTCGGTGGAGGCCGACGCAGCCTGACCAAAAGCAAAACCATAACCGGGAGGAATAAAATGAAACTGACGACATTGCTTGCCGCTACCGCCCTGACCTCGTTGACGTTTTCAGCGACGGCGCAGGAGAAGATCACGCTCAAGTTCTGGGACAACCAGCAGACCGAATCCGGCCTCAGCCAGTTCCAGCAGGAGGCGGTGAAACGCTTCGAGGCCGAGAACCCGAACATCAAGGTCGAGGTCACGACCATTCCGTATCCGGAATACCAGCAGCGGCTGCTGACCGCCGTGCAGGGCGGCAATGCGCCCGACGTTTCGACGCTCGACCAGATCTGGGTCGGCGCTTTCGCCGCCGCCGGCGCCGTCATGCCGCTCGACGAGCAGGCCAAGGCATCCGGTCTCAGCGCCGACGCGTTCTTCAAGGGCGCATGGGAATCGGCCAACTATGACGGCAAGCTCTGGGGCATCCCCTTCAACGTCGACGTGTGGTCCTTCTCTTTCGTCAATAACGCGCTGTTCAAGGAAGCCGGCATCGATCCGGCCTCGATCGCGACGTTCGAAGGCCTGAAGGCGGCCGCCGAGAAACTTACCGACGAGTCCAAGGGCCGCTACGGCATCGGCCTGTTCGGCCACAAGGGCGAGGACACCGTCGTCGTCATGAACTCCTTCATCTTCTCGAACGGCGGCAAGGTGCTCGATGATGCCGGCAAATGCGCGCTGACCAGCAGCGAGGCCGTCGGTGCGCTGTCCTATCTGCAATCGCTCGTGCCCTACGCGCCGAAAGGCATCATGAACGCCGATTCCGGCGCCATGCGCGAGTTGTTCCTCAACGGATCGCTGGCGCTCGAGTTCTGGCCGGCGCTGGAACAGCCTACCCTACAGAAGTCCAAACTCGACTGGGACTTTGTCGTCGGCCACGCGCCGGAAGGCAAGACACCGATCGGCACTTACGGCGGCTGGAACCTGGCGATCTACGAATCCTCGCCCAACAAGGAGGCTGCCTGGAAGTTCGTCCAGTTCATGACCCGCGAGGACGTCAACGGCGCTGTCGTCGACCTCATCCCGGCAAATGTGAAGGCGGCCAAGACGTTCCTCGAAGCCAACCGCAAGGGTGCCGACCGCATCATGACACATCTGGAAAATGCAGCGCCCCGGCCGCTCTCGCCCCGCTACCTCGAAGTTTCCGACATCGAGGTGACGCTGGCGCAGGACGTCTATGGCGGCACGGATCCGAAGCAGGCTGCCGAAAAGGCCTGCGCCGCAATCGACGCGCTGAACTAGGAATGGCACTGGGTCGGCGACCCGGTGCCCCCTTCTGGACTTACAATGACACAACGCGAAACCTGGCTCGCATGGCTGTTTGCGGCACCGGCACTGCTGCTGGTTGCCGTGTTCATGTACTACCCTATGGTCGGCACGTTCATCGAAAGCCTCTATTCGACATCGTTCATCAGCCCCGTACCGAAATTGGAGGGCCTGGCGGCCTACCGTCGGATTCTCGCCGACCCGGCTTTCGCGACCATCGTATGGAATTCGCTCGTCTGGACGGTCGGGGTGGTCGTCCTGCAGAACCTCGCGGGATTCGGCGCGGCATTGCTGCTCAACCAGAAGCTGCCCGGCCAGGGCATCATGCGCTCGCTGGTGCTGTTGCCCTGGGTGCTGCCCGGTGTCGTCGCTGCCATCCTCTGGCGTTTCATGTACGACCCGCAGCTCGGCCTGATCAATTCGGTGCTGATCAGCCTCGGCCTGAGCGACCATGGCGTCGCTTGGCTTGCGGAACCGCAGACGGCGATGGCAAGCGCCATCGTCGCGGCGGTGTGGAAAGGCTTTCCGTTCTCCTGCATCGTCTATCTGGCGGCGCTGCAGACGGTTGACCAGGAGCAGGTCGAGGCGGCGACCATCGATGGCGCGGGGCCGGTGCGCAGGCTTTTCGATGTCGTGCTGCCCGGCATGCGCGACGTTATCGTCATCAACTTCATTCTGACGACGATATTGACCTTCAATTATTTCGACATGATCTGGGTGCTGACGCGCGGCGGCCCGCAGAACGCCACGCACATCTTCCCAACCCGCATCTACGAGCTTGGCTTCGGCCAGTTCCGCTTCGGCGAGGCGGCGGTCTACGGCGTCTTCTCGATCCTGGTGCTGGCGCTGATGATCACCCTCTACTTCATCGTCCAGCGCAGGGCGTTGCGGAGGAAGCCGGCATGAACCAGTCCTTCAACGCACGGCGAGCCGGATTGCTGGCGCTCAACATCGTGCTCGGGCTCGTCATCCTGGCGCCGTTCTTCTGGATGGTCTCGGTTTCCCTGAAACCGGCCGCAGAACCGTTCGCCATACCCGCGCGGCTATGGCCGCAGGATCCGACGCTGGACAATTACATCAACGCATTCCGCCCCGAGTTCCGCACCTATTTCGTCAATTCGGTGATCGTTTCGCTGCTGACGGTGGTCATCACGGTCTCGCTCGCGCTGTTTGCGGCATATGCCTTCACGCGGTCGCAGTTCAGATTGCTGACCGTCGCCATGACCCTTGTCATCGTGGCGCAGATGTTCCCCGCCAGCGCAATCATCATTCCGATCTACAAGCTGATGCGCTCGGCCGACCTGCTCAACACCTATACCTCGCTGGTGCTTGCCTACGTCACCGTCACGCTGCCCGTGGCGATCTGGATGCTGCGCGGCTTCATGGCCAATCTGCCGCTCACGCTCGAAGAGGCTGCGGCGATCGACGGGGCAGGGCCGCTGCGCACCTTCATCGAGATCATCGTGCCGCTCTGTCGCCCCGGCATCGTCGCCACCAGCGTCTTTGTCCTGATCGTCACCTGGCAGGAGTTTCTGTTCGCACTGTCCTTCACCTCAACCAAGGATATGCGAACCCTTCCGGTCGGCATGAACGATTTCATCGGGCAGTACGGCATCCGCTATGGCGAGCTGATGGCGAGTTCGGTGCTGATCTCGCTGCCCGTCATCGTCATCTTCTTCCTGCTTCAGCGGCAGTTCGTCGCCGGGCTTACAGCAGGCGCAGTGAAAGGCTAGGCCGAATGACCGACCAACCGCTTCTTCGCAATCTTGTCGAGCCGGGCATCGTCCGGCTGACCTTCAACCGGCCGGACAAGCTGAACGCGCTTTCCACGCCAGCGATTCGCGCGCTGGAGCATGAGCTCGACGCGATCGCCGTCGACCCCGCTGTGCGCGTCGTCATCCTGACCGGTGCCGGCGACAGGGCTTTCGTCGCCGGCGCCGACATTGCCGAATACCGCGGCAACCGGACGGAGGCCTTCGCGGCCTATCAGTTCGAGAGCCGGCGTGTCTTCGACAAGCTGGAGGCCTTGCCGCAACCGACCATTGCCGCGATCCGCGGTTATGCGCTGGGCGGCGGCTTCGAACTGGCGCTGTGCTGCGACTTGATCGTTTGCGCAACCTCGGCGCGCCTTGGCCTGCCGGAGGGCCAGCTCGGTCTGTCACCGGGCGGCGGCGGCACGCAGCGCCTGACCCGCGCGGTCGGCAAGATCGTCGCTTCCGACATCATGCTGGGCGCCCGCCGCATCACCGGCGAACGCGCGTTTCAGCTTGGACTGGCGGTCGAGGTGACCGCCGACGAAGCGCTGACTGAGACAGCACTCGCCCGCGCCCGCGCCATGCTGAAGATCGCGCCGCGCGCCCAGACCGAGATGAAGCGGCTGATCCGGCAGGGCTTTGATGCGCCGTTGCCGGTGGCCCAGTCCTTCGAGCAGGAGGTGCTTTTGCGGCTCTACTCGACAGAGGACGGCCAGGAAGGCATCGAAGCTTTCCTCGACAAGCGGCAACCGGAATTCAAGGGCAAGTGACAATGAACGCAGGTGAATTCGAAGGCAAGGTTGCGATCGTCACGGGAGCTGCGATGGGCATCGGCAAGGCTTGCGCCGAGGCCTTCGCCAAGGGTGGCGCATCGGTGGTTGTCGCCGATATCGACGAGACGGAAGGAGACGCGACCGTGGCGGCGATTACAGCTGCGGGCGGCAAGGTACTTTTCGTCAGGACCGACGTTTCGCTGATGGCCGACATGCAGGCGATGGCCGCTGCCGCGATCGAGAAATTCGGCGGTATCGACATTCTCGTCAACAACGCAGCGCGTGCTCTCGGCGGGCGTGTCGACCAGATCGAGGAAAGCGATTGGAACACCGTCATCAACACCAATCTGACCAGCGTCTGGCGCGGCATGAAGGTGGTGGTGCCGGAGATGATCAAACGCGGCGCGGGCGCCATCGTAAACATGTCTTCGGCTCAGGCACTTACCGGCTTCAAGGGCTGGGCGGCGTATGCGGCGGCCAAGGGCGGCATCAACGCGTTGACACAGCAGACGGCGATCGACCTCGCGCCGCTCGGGATACGGGTCAATGCGGTAGCGCCGGGCACGATCATGACGCCGCTCAACCAGCGCATCTTTGAAACGATCGACGATCCGCAGGCGCTGATCGACACCTGGAACAACGCCCACCCGATCGGCCGTTTCGGCGAGGCTCACGAGGTGGCCGACGCGGTCACTTTCCTGGCGAGCAGCAGGGCGTCGTTCATAACCGGCGAGATCCTGCGCGTCGATGGTGGTCTTGTGGTGCGGGGCGAATAAGGTGGCCGACAACATCGAAATCACCGCACGCGGCATTCGCGTAGCCGTCGACCTGACCGTCGGCATGCTGGCACGGATCGAGGTCGAGCGCGATGGGCGTATGGTTGCGCCGTTCCACAGTGCGCCATGGGCGGCCGATCCGCTGCCGGTTGCCGGAGCCGAGGATGCGCCGCATCTGGCGCGGCTGGCCGGCGACTTCTTCTGCGCGCCGTTTGCCGCTGCCGATGTGGAGCCGGCGCCGGCGCATGGCTGGACCGCCAACTCGCCTTGGGACGTGGCCAAGATCGAGCAATTCACCGGAGGCGTCACGGCTAGTCTCGTGCTTGGCCGCCAGGTCATGGGTGCGCGCGTCGTGAAGCGGCTGACACTCCGCGACGACCATCCCTTCATCTATCAAAGTCACGTGTTTGGAGGCGGTAGCGGCGACATTCCGGTTGCCAACCACGCGATGGTTAGCCTCCCACAGGTCGGTCGCCTCTCGGTTTCGCCGAAGCGATTTGCCGAGACGCCGCCGCAGCCGCTGGAAGATTCGCCCTCGCGTGGCCGTTCGATCCTTGCCTATCCGTCGCGCACTAATGCGCTTGACGCTTTTCCGATGGCCGACGGCAGCTCCGTGGATCTCGGCGTCTACCCAATCGGCGAAGATCACGAGGATTTCGTCATGCTGGTTGAGGCCGAAGCATCGAAGCTCGGCTGGTCGAGCGTGGTGCGGACCGGTGAACGCGACGTCGCGCTGATGCTCAAGGACCCGGCAATCCTGCCGATGACCATGTTGTGGTTCTCGAACGGCGGCCGCAGCTACGCGCCATGGAACGGGCGCCACCGCAATGTGCTCGGCGTCGAGGATGCCTGCGCCTATTCGGTGCTTGGCCACCGTGCCTCGATCGAGCCCAACCCCATGAATCAGGTGGGCATTCCAACTGCCATTCGTCTTGATCCGCATGGCCGCGTCGACATTCGCCACGTCATCGGCGCAGCCCCGTTGGCTGACGATGTCGATGCGGTGACCGCCATTCACGTCGAAGATCAGGCACTGGTGCTCGACACCGGCAATGGCCGTTCGCTTACACTTCCCTTCGATCCTCATTTCCTGACTGGAGGCCGCTGATCGTGGCTACCGTATCGCTCCACCATGTCGCCAAGATCTTCGGCGCCTTCAATGCCGTGCAGGATCTGTCGCTCGAAATCGCCGATTGCGAATTTCTCGTCCTGCTCGGACCTTCCGGATGCGGTAAGACGACAACGATGCGCATGATCGCGGGGCTGGAGGATCCCACCGCCGGTGACATCCTGATCGACGGCGCACGCGTCAACGACCGCCCCGCTCGCGACCGTGATCTCGCGATGGTGTTCCAGAATTACGGCCTCTACCCCCATATGACGGTGGCCCAGAACATCGGCTATCCGCTCAAGGTCCGTGGTCTGCCAAGAGCCGAGCGCGAGACGCGGGTCAAGGCGGCTGCGGCGCGCGTCGAGCTTTCGAGCCTGCTCGACCGCCGTCCGGCCGAGCTGTCGGGCGGTCAGCGCCAGCGCGTGGCGCTGGCGCGCGCCGTCGTGCGCACGCCGCGGCTGTTCCTCATGGACGAACCGCTGAGCAATCTCGACGCCAAGCTGCGCACGTCGATGCGCGCGCAGCTGAAGCATCTCCAACGCGACCTTGCCACCACCACCATCTATGTCACCCACGACCAGACCGAAGCGATGACGCTGGCGGATCGTATCGTGGTCATGAAGGACGGTCGCATCCAGCAGTCCGGCACGCCGGCCGAGATCTATGCGCGTCCGGGCAATATCTTCGTCGCGGGCTTCGTCGGTTCGCCGCCGATGAACCTGTTGGCAGGCACCGTTTCGGATGGCCGCTTCAGCCATGATGCGGGTTCCATGGTACTTGCCGGCCACAGCGGGCCTGTGGTGCTCGGCGTGCGCCCGGAGGATGTCAGCGTGGTAGGCGCGGATGAAGGCGACCTGCGCGGGCGTGTCTACTCCTCCGAATTGCTCGGCGACAGCGTCCTTCTCGGTATCACCGTCGGTAATGACCTGGTCAATGTGAAGGTCGGGCCGGAAGGCGGGCGCGCAATCGGCTCAGAGATCGCGATCCGCCTCAACCCGGCAAAACTGCATGTATTTCACCATGACACCGGTCTACGGCTGGCGGAGGCGGGGCAATGAATGCGATGCTCCCACTGTCACGCGCCAGGGTGCTCTTCGACGGCGTGTTATCGACGCCCCGCCTGCAGCATCCCGAGGGTGTTGCTGTCGGGCCAGACAGATATGTCTGGTGTGGCAGCGAGAACGGCCAGATTCTGCGCATTTCCCCCGATGGCTCGGCAATCGAGGAAGTGGCGTCGACCGGCGGCTTCGTGCTCGGCCTGGCCTTCGATGGCGACCGTTCGCTGTTTGTCTGCGACCTGAAGCACGCGGCCGTGTTCCGCCTGGATCTCGCGACGCGAAGGCTCGAACGTTTCACCAGGCCTGGCATTCGTGTCCCGAACTACCCGGTCGTCGATCGCGCCCGTGGTAGGCTCTATGTTTCCAACAGCCATGACCAGCAGGAAGCTGGGCCGGGTGTCTGGGCCTATGATCTGGAGAGCGGCGAAGGCGATGTCTGGCATGCCGGGCCATTCCTGTTTGCCAACGGCATGGCGCTTCGCGATGACGCGCTTTTCGTCTGCGAAACCTTTGCCCGCGGTGTCACGCGTATCGCCATTACCGAAGACGGCAAGGCTGGTTGGTCGGAGGTCTATGCCAGCGATCTTCCCGGCCTGCCCGACGGCATCGCCTTCGATGCCCAGGGTGCTCTGTTCGTCGGCTGCTACGAGCCGTCGCGCATATTGCGCATTCCGCCGGGCGGGGGTGTGGCACAAATCTACATCGAGGACGAGACGGCGCATCTCTTCGCGCATCCGACCAACATAGCCTTCGACGGAGCGGCGCTCTACACTGCAAATCTCGGGCGCTGGCATATCACGCGCGTCGAAACCGACACATCCGCACCGGCCTTGTACGAGGCCTCGCGATGAGCGGCTTTCATGGTCTGACCTGGGATCATCCGCGCGGCTATCGCGCACTGGAGGCGGCAGCGGAAAAGAGCGACGGCCTGCTGCGCTGGTCGCGCCAGCCGCTCGAGGGTTTCGAGAGCCACCCGATCGCCGACCTTGCCGCCCGCTTCGATCTTCTCGTGCTCGACCATCCGCATATCGGCGAGGCGGTGGCGCACGACTGCCTGCAGCCGTTGGAGGCCCATTTCGACGCCGGCGAGATCGCAGCGTGCGGCCGGGGGAGCATCGGCGCCGCACTGGCCAGCTATCGCTGGGAGGGAAGCCACTATGCGCTGCCGCTGGATATCGCCATGCAGGTCATGGCGCGCGATCCGGATACTGTGGTTGCCGCACCCGACAGCTGGGACGAGGTGATGGCTGTTTCCGAGCGGTCGCCGGTCGCCATCTCGGTCGCCGGGCCGCATGCCGTGCTGACGTTCCTGTCGCTCTGCATCTCGCTCGGAGAAGACCCGGGCGGAGAGGAGCTTATCGGCAATGCGGCCGGCTGCGAGGCGCTCGAGCGTCTGCGCCGGTTGGCCGCCAGGGCGCCGGCCGGCAGTGAAACGATGAACCCCATCGCCTTGCTCGAAGCGATCTCCCGCCGCGCCGGCATCACGCTGGTGCCGCTGGTGTTCGGTTACGTGAATTATGCGGTGGCGAGTGGCGACCGCAGCCGCGTCGCCTTCTCCAACGCCCCGCGTCTCGGTGGGCGACGAGGCAGTGTGCTCGGCGGCACTGGAATCGGCATCACCAGCGGCACGCAACCCGACAAGCCGCTACTCGACCATCTGCGCTGGCTGATGTCGGAAGGCGCCCAGCAGGGGTTCATCCCGGACCATGACGGCCAACCTTCGTCGCGCGCCGCCTGGACGAGCGGGAGCGTCAACGCCGCTTGGGGGAATTTCTATCGCGACACGCAGGAGACTGCCGAGCAGGCGTGGGTGAGGCCGCGCTTCGACGGCTACATCGCATTCCAGACGGCCGCCGCCGCGTTGATCCGCGAGGCGCTCGGCGACGCCACCCCAGCTTCCGCCATCATCGGCCGGCTGCACGATCTCTGGCAGGCGGCCAGAGCCGCAGCCCGCAGGCCCCTCCGAATCCGAAAAGGCAAAGCATGACCGACAAAGCTCTTTCCGACGTCACCATCCTCGATTTCAGCCATCTGCTGCAGGGGCCGTTCTGCACGCAACTTTTGGCCGACATGGGCGCCAACGTGATCAAGGTCGAACGGCCGGGGCAGGGCGACATGTTCCGCACGCTGACCTTCAACAATCAATGGGTGGGCGGGACCGAAAGCCCCAACTTCCTAGCCTGGAACCGGAACAAGCGGTCGCTGGCACTGGATCTCAAGGCACCGGACGCGAAGGCCATGCTCTACAAGATCGCGGAAACGGCTGACGTCGTGGTCCAGAATTTCCGTCCAGGCGTTATGGCCAAGCTGGGCTTCGGCTACGAGGATTTTCGCAGGATCAATCCGCGCATCATCTACTGCTCGGGCTCGGGCTACGGCGAGAGCGGGCCATATCTGAGCCGGCCGGGTCAGGACATGCTGCTGCAGGGACTGACCGGCATCGCTGCCGCGACCGGACGCGGCGATGGTCCGCCGGTGCCGGTGGGTTCGGGCTTTTCGGACCAGATCGGCGCGATGAACATGGTCTACGGCATCCTGACGGCCCTCTACTGGCGCGAGCGCTCCGGCAAGGGTCAGCAGGTCAAGGTCGATCTGCTCTCCGGCATGCTGGCGCATCAGGGTCAGGAGATGCTGACCGCGATGAACTTCGAGCGCGACTTCAAGCGTCCCAATTCGGGCATCGGACATCCCGGCATGGATGCGCCGTTCGGCGTCTACCCGACGTCGGACGGCTATGTGACCATCGCCATGAGCCCGTACAAGAAGCTTGTCGGCGTCCTCGGCGATGAGTCGCTGCTGGCTTATGACGACCCCAGGACGCTGTTCGAGAAGCGCGACGAGGTGTGGGCCAGGCTCGCGGCGCTGACGCGAAACTGGACCACCGCCGATCTTCTGGATGCCATGCTCGCCGTCGACATCTGGTGCGGCGAGGTGAAGACGCATCTGCAGGCCGAGCAGGACCCGCAGGTGAAGCACATGGGCATGATATCGTCCTACACCCACCCGACGGCGGGCGAAGTGAAGGTTGTTGCCCCGGCGGTCAAATTGTCGGAGACGCCGGCGGCGATCGAACGTCCCGCACCGCTGGTCGGCGAGCACACCCGCGAGATCCTGGCCGAGTACGGTTATGCCGCGCCGGCGATTGACGACGCGCTGGCAAAGGGCTTCGCCGGAGAGCCGAAGCGCGCCTAGAACCACTCCGGGAAGCTGCGCCGCGCGGCATTGGCGAGGATCGGAATCTCCTCATCCGGCACCGACGTGTAGGGCCACAGAAGGCGAGGGCCGAGCGGCGCCCAGCCGCCGGCAGCGGCCAGCGACTTGTCCAGGGCGGCGTCGCTGACGTTGTAGCGCGTCCGGAAAGGGATGACGTGATCCATCATGAACGACTGGATGCGCGTTTGCAGTTCGGTCGCCGCAGGGTCGCCGGCCTGGATCTGGCTCCACCAGGCAACGGCGCCGGTGGGGCTGAGACACGCGACGTTGGAGTAGCTGCCATGCGCGCCCTGCGCATAGCCGGAAGCCAGCGTGTGGCCAGGCACGAAGACCGACAAACCCGGCAGTTCACGCCGCATCTCGGTGAACCATTCCTCGCCGCCGCCCGGCAGTTTTGCCCCGATGATCGACGGGACAACGGCGCGGAGGGCCACGATCCCGGCGATCGTCAGCCGCCGCTTTGCGTGCGGCGGGTTGTAGAGGATCAGCGGCACGTCCGGTGCGGCTTCGGCGAGCCCCGAAGCGAAGCGCACCACCTCGTCGTCACTCGGCGGCCACCAGTCCGGCAAGGTGAATTGCAGGCCGGATGAACCAAGCTGCTGGACACGCGCCGCCCTGTCGCGGGCGACGCGCGGATTGGACTGGCTGATCCCGATCTGGAACGGAACGCCTGCGCGGCTGGCGACGGCGGCGACGAGGCCGCTCAGGCGCTCGAACTCGGTCTCGGTCTGGCAGTGGAACTCGCAGGCGGTGCCATTGGAATAGATGCCATCGACGCCCGAAGCAGCCAGGCGGCCAATCGTTTCCTCGGTGGCGTTCCAGTCAATCCGGCCGTTGCTATCGATTGCCAGCATGACGGCACCCCAGGTGCCGCGCGGTGCGTTGGCGGGCAACTCGGCGATGCTCATAGTCGATCCCGCTCAATGTGAAGGTCATTTCGCATTGGCGATGGGTTCCTCGCGGCGTGACTTGTCCGAGGCGTAAGCCGCCTCGATAATGCCGATGATCTGGCGGCCGTAGCTGCCCGTAACCGGAATTGGCTTGCCGTCGACGATGGCGTCGCGCAGCGCCGCCCATTCGCGCTTCACCGCATTGTGCATCCAGGCGGGTTCGAAGGAGTCCGGCACGTCCTGCCACTTGGCGTCGCGGCCGATCTTCGTCCCACTGTCCATGTCGATGCGCAGCGTGCCGTGTTCGCAGACGAGGTCCATCTCGAAGGTGACGCCGCCATTGCGATATCCGACGCTCTGCACCTGGCCGAGCCCCCCGTTCTTGAAGCGGAGACCGATCATGGACGTATCGTCGGCTTCCTGCTGGTGGAACTTCGCGCCGATCATGGCGCTGACCGAAGTGACGTCGTCGTCCATCAGCCATACCAGGCGGTCGAGCGCATGAATGCCTGCCGTCATCAGCATGCCGCCGCCTGTGCCGTAGCGCAGGTGCCAGCCGCGGCGGTTGTGCTCCATCCAGAGCTTAATCATCCAGCTCGACGCAATCAGTGGCCGGCCGATCGTCCCTTCCTCGATAATCTTCTTCGCGGCCATGCAGGGCTTGGAGAAGTGCATGAGGTGAGCGACCATCAGCCTGACGCCACTTTTTGCCACGGCGGCGTTGATGGCGTCACAGGCAGCAACCGTCGGCGCCATCGGCTTCTCGAGCAGGATATGCTTTCTGGCCTGCGCGGCGCCGATCGCCATTTCAGCATGGAGTGCATGCGGCGTGGCGATGACGACGGCATCGACCTGCGGATCATCGAGCAGCTTGCGCCAATCCGTGTAGGCGCTGCCGCCATATTCCTTGGTAAATGCGCCGAGGGCAGCCTGGTTCTCGCGGCATGCGGCCACCACGCGTATCCCATCGACTTCCCTGATTGCGCGTGCATGTGCTGCGCCGAAGTCGCCCGCGCCGATAATTCCTATTCCGATCATCTTCCTGCCTTCAGATATGCTGCGTCGATCATGGACATGGCCGCCGCGTAGTCGTCGATTGAGATGGCCGGCGGCGTGTTGGTGGCGAGCCGCCGAAAAGTGTCGTGCATGCATAGCCGGTAGCGCGTCGCGGGGAGTTCAACCGGAAGGTCGACCTTCGCCTTGTCATCAAGCGTCCAGCAGGTCGCCGTGTCGCCGCGGTCGATGAGCGTCGCGTTGGCACTGACGATGCGCCACTCGAAGTCGCCGCCAGGCAGCATCGAGGCAAAGGTGTATCCCGCCTCGACCGTGAATACGGCGCCGCTCTCGTCCTCGAGGATCAACAGGGCATAGTCCTCGACAGGCGAGGAGGCGTGGATGCGATTGCCGATGCTTGCCGACTTCAGCGAGAGTTTGCCGGTGGCTAGGCTCAGCGCGGCATCGACGCCATGGATGCCGAGATTGCGGAGCGCGCCACCACCGCCGATAGCCGGATCGGTGACCCACGAGACGCCGTCTTCCGCGTAGCGTTCAGGCGGGCCGTTGACGACGCGAAAATGCCCATGCGCTATTTTACCGGCACGGTTTTCGGAGCGCAGGCGCTCGAACGCGGTCACGGCCGGACCGAAGCGATTGGGCAGCGGCACGGCGACGAACGCGCGGTTTTCATGCGCTAGATATTGCATTTCCGCGAGTGGCGCGGCTGCCGGGGCGGCGGGTTTTTCCAGGATGAGGGGAATGCCTGCCTCGATGATCGAGCGGGCGCGGGCGGGCACCTGATGAGGGTGCCCCATCAGCAAAATGACGTCGGGCCGCCTGTGCAATACTTCGTCGAAGCTTTCGATTGCAACGACCGCATTGCGAAGCGCGAAGCCGCGCGCGTGCCCGGCGCTTTCGTCCCATACCCCGACGATTTCGGCGCCACACCAGCGGGCGGCATCAAGGTGCATTGCGGCATGCCAGTGGCTCGTGCCGGCGAGCAGAATCTTCATGGTGCGGGCATTTCCTCTAATAACTTGCAGGATATCCTACAAGTCGCTATACGACAAGTCGCTAACCTCGAGCGATGGTGCCAAAGACCGAGGGAGCGGAGCAGGATTTGCGAAATGCCGGTAGTGAAATCGATCGAACCGCTAAGCCGCCCGCCGTTGCTGCACGTCTCGGTGCAGGAGAGCCTGCGCAACTACATAGAGACCAACAGCCTGAAGGCCGGCGACCCGCTGCCGCCCGAGACGTTTCTTGCACAACAGCTTGGAGTCGGCCGAAATTCCGTGCGCGAAGCAATCAAGGCGCTGGAATCGATCGGCATCCTTGAGACCCGGCGCGGCATCGGGGTGTTCGTCAAGGAATTCTCCTTCAAACCGCTGCTCGATAATCTGGCTTACGGACTCCAGGACTCGCTACGCGACGTCGAGGAATTGCGCGAAATCCGCCGCGTGCTCGAAACCGGCCTGATCGCCAAGACCGTCGAAATGATCAGCGCCGAGGACATCGTTGAGCTTCGCCGGCTGACCGAAAGCATGCGCCAGCGGGCGGATCGCAACGAGAGTTTTGCTGAAGAGGACCAGCAATTTCACCAGATGCTGTTCCGCTGCCAGAACAACCACATGTTGAGCGCTCTCATCGACATCTTCTGGGTGGCTTTCAACAAGGCCTCGGACTTCACCAATCTCGACAATCCGACGCCGCTCGCCACCTGGCGCGATCATCACGAGATCGTCGAGGCAATAGCAGCCAAGGATGTCGACCGGGCACGTCACCGGCTCGACGATCACTACAGAGGAATTCAGCAAGTCATCGCCAAAAACCGCACCATCTGACACTGCCAAGGGAGGAATAGAATGCGTATCAGATCACTCGCCATCGCAGCCGCGCTGCTGATTGGCACCGGCTTGCCCACAATCGTGCAGGCACAGAGCCCGAAGACCATTGCCGGCGGCTTCGACGTCGGACCGGGCGGTCTGCCCAAGAATTTCAACCCGCTCATTTCGACCGGCGGCTTTACCTGGCTCAGCACCTACTACGAGCCGCTGCTGCTATGGAACGCCGGGCTGACCGAGCTCGAAGGCGCGCTCGCCAAGGACTACAAGGTCAGCGACGACAAGCTCACCTACACGTTCAATCTCGCCGAGGAGACTTGGCACGACGGCAAGCCCTTCACCTCCAAGGACGTAAAGTTCACTTTCGAGCTCGCCAAGAACAAGGCGTCGGGCAGTCTCTTTGCCGCCCGCCTTGGCGACATCGCCTCGGTCGAGGCGCCGGACGACCGCACTGTCATGATCAAGCTATCGAAGCCGAACGGCTCGTTCCTGTCGATCATCTCGCAGGTGCTGATCCTGCCCGAGCATGCGCTGGCGAGCATTGCGCCAGAGTCCCTCGCAAACAGCACCTGGTGGTCGACGACGCCGGTCGGCACCGGTCCGTTCAAGTTCAACAGATACGTCACCGACCAGTATGTCGAACTGGCAGCCGACGACGACTATCGGGGTGGCAAGCCGAAGGTCGACGTGCTGATCAACCGCTATTTCGAAAACCCGGCCGCTGCGGTTGCCGCGTTGCGCGCCGGCGAAATCCAGTTCACCTATGTCGAGCCGGACGATGCGGCCTCTTTCAAGACCGACGCCAATTTCTCGGTTATCGAGGGCGATTCCTACGTCGTGAACTACATCGGCCTCAACCAGAAGGTCGAGCTGTTCAAGGATCTTAAGGTGCGTCAGGCGATCATGTATGCGATCGACCGCAACGCGATCATCGAGAGCCTGTATGGAGGTGCCGCGAAGCCGGCCAATTGCGGCTATGTCGCGCCGCATCTGATTCCCGAGGGACTCGATGCCTACGCCTACGATCCGGCAAAAGCTAAAGCGCTTCTCGACGAGGCGGGGTGGGCGAACATAAACGGCGACAAGCCGATTACCTTGCTGACTTACTATGGCTCGCCGCAGGCCGCCAACGTGATGGCTGCGGTGCAGTCGATGTTGGCGCAGGTCGGCATCAACGTCGTGCCGCGTGTCGTCGATACGCCGACCTACAACGGCATCGTCTACAAGGAAGGCACGCCGGACTGGAACGAGTTTGCGATGGTCTATGCAGGCTTGCAGAATGGCCCGAATCCGGCTGGCCTCAATCCAGGCCTGAACAAGTCACAGATCCCGCCGGACGGCTTCAACACCATGCGGATCGAGTTCGACGGCCTCAGTGCCGCGTTCGACAAGGCGCTCGGCGAAACCGACGCTTCGAAGCTCGATGCCGCGTGGCAGGACGTCTGCAAGGCGATGAACGCGGAACTGCCCTGGGCAACTTTGTGGGTAGCCAACCGCTACGGCATCGCCTCCACCAGGCTGAAGGACTTCGTCTGGACACCGGCACCGGCTGGCGGGCCTTACGCCGCCCACCCCGAACGCTGGGACATCCAGTAAGCCAAAACCTGGCGGGGTCTCCCTCCCGCCGGTGGGGTCGGCTCTTTCCAGGGCCGGCCCCGCTCCCATCCACGGAAAGCCGATGCTGAATTTCATCGCCCGCCGCTGCGCCACTGGATTGCTGATGCTGGTCGCCTTGAGCGTCCTCATCTTCATCCTGCTGCGCCTCGCGCCAGGCGATCCCATCGACGCCTACATCAATCCTTCGGTGCCAATGTCGACATCCGATCTCGAAACGCTGCGGGATCGCCTCGGCCTCGACCAGCCGCTGCCGCTCCAATATCTCGCCTGGTTGCTCGCTGCCGCGACCGGCGATTTCGGATACTCCATCCAGCGCAGCGGCGTGCTAGTCCTCCCGCTGGTGATGGAGCGCATCGGACCGACCGCGTTGCTGATGGGGGCGGGGCTCGTCATCGCCATCATCGTCGGTATCGCAACGGGCATCTACAGCGCCGTCCGCCGCAATGCCTGGCCCGACATTGCAATGTCGGTGCTGTCCTTCGTCGGCATATCGAGCCCGGCATTCCTGACCGCGCTGCTTGGCCTCTATTTCTTTTCGGTATTGCTGCGCTGGGCGCCGTCCGGCGGCATGCAGACCGCGGGTGCGCCTTTCTCGGCCGCCGATGTGCTTGCACATTTGATCCTGCCTGCCTGCCTGCTGTCGATCGGACACGCGGCGCTGATCATGCGCTACATGCGCGCCTCGCTGCTCGAAGTCCTCAACCAGGATTACGTCCGCACCGCACGCGCCAAGGGCGTTCGCGAGTTCTGGGTCATCATCAAGCATGCCACCCGCAACGCGCTCCTGCCGGTCATCACGTTGATCGGCTCCACGATCGGCATCGCGGTCGGCGGCGCGATCTTCCTCGAAAGCGTCTTCAACTGGCCGGGCATGGGGCTGCTGCTGGTCAACGCCGTCGGCACGCGCGACTACCCGGTCATCATGGGTGCGACGCTGGTCATCGGCGCCTGCGTCATCCTCGTCAACATCCTGACCGATGTGGCCTACGCCTTCGTCGATCCACGCATCCAGGTGTCTTGATGACAGTGGCCGGAATCAATACCGCCGAGCCGGTGCACAAGACCAAGGGGCCGCTGCGCCGCGCCCTGGACCGTTTCTTCGAGAACCGGGCGGCGCGGGCCGGCCTGATCATCCTGGTGCCGGTACTGATCGCCGTCTCGACCTATCATCTCTGGTGGCCGTACGGCCCCAATGCGATCGACCTGAAAGCGATGAACAAGGGGCCGTCGGCGGCGCATTGGCTGGGCAGCGACGGCGTCGGCCGCGACGTGTTCGCGCGCCTCATGCAGGGCGGACGGATTTCGATGCTGGTCGCCGTCTGCTCGGTGGCGATCTCGACCGTGATCGGCTTCTTCGTCGGCGCCGCCTCGAGCTTCGGCGGCCGTGTGGTCGATGCAACCGCGATGCGTTTCGTCGATCTTGCCATGACCTTGCCGCCGGTAATCTTCCTGCTGGTGCTGGCCTCGATCGCCGGAACCGGCATCGCCCCAACGATCCTCGTCATTTCGCTGCTTTCCTGGCCTGTGCTTTCGCGCATGATCCGCGCTCGCCTGATGGAACTGCGGGAGCGCGATTTCGTCATCGCGGCGCGTGGTATGGGGGCAGGGCTGCCGCATCTCCTGTTCCGCCACGGCCTGCCCAACACCATCGATATCCTGGTCGTCTACGCGACCTTGCAGATCGCCAACGCGATCCTGCTGGAAGCCGGCCTGTCGTTCCTCGGTCTCGGCATCGCCCCGCCCGAAGCCAGTTGGGGCAACATGCTCAACCTTGCCCGTTCCACCGTCGTCCTCGAGCAATATCCCTGGCAATGGATGTTCCCGGGCGCCGCCCTTGTCCTCACGGTCCTTGCCATCAACTTCGTGGGCGACGGATTCCGGGACGCTTTCGATCCTCGCTCAGATCTCAATTGAAGGTACTCAAAATGCCCCTTTTTACCGGCGTCGTGCCGCCCGTCGTTACCCCGCTCAACGCCGATTTCACAGTCGACTCTCCATCGTTCACCAGGACGCTGGAGAACCTCATCGAAGGGGGCGTGCACGGGTTGTTCGTCCTCGGCTCGACGAGCGAGGTGGTCTTCCATGACGAGGCGGGCCGCAAGGCCATCATCGAGCATGCGGTGAAGGTCAACAACGGACGCGTGCCGATCTTCGCCGGCGTGATCGACCCGACCACCGACCGCGTCATCACCCATTCGAAGATCGCCAAGGCGGCCGGGGCGGACGCGATCGTGGTGACGGCGCCGTTCTACACCCGCACCAGCCAGCCGGAGATCATCGATCACTTCCGCTACATCAAGGATGCGGTCGACATTCCGATCATCGCCTACGATATCCCGGTATGCGTGCATGTGAAACTCGAGCGCAAGACCACGGTGACGCTCGCCAGGGACGGCGTGATCGCCGGCCTCAAGGACTCGAGCGGCGACGACGGCAATTTGCGCTATGTGCTGAAGGACATGGCCGCCGACGCCGGCTTCTTCGGCATGACCGGCTCCGAAATCATGGTCGATACCGCACTCTCCATGGGCGCGCATGGCGTCGTGCCGGGCATCGCCAACGTCGATCCGCATGGCTATGTGCGCCTGTGGAACCTCGTCCAGGCCGGTAAACACGAAGAAGCCCGCAAGGAGCAGGAGCGCCTGTTGAAGCTGTTCGAGATCGTCTGGATTTCGCTCGGCCGGACCAGCGCCGGTTCGGCTGGCGTCGGCGCATTCAAGACCGCCATGCGCAGCCTCGGCATCATCACCAACAACACGATGGCGCGGCCGCAGCGCAGCCTCAACCAGGAAGAAACGGCAAAGGTTGACGCTATCCTGCGCGACGTCGGACTGCTTCGCTGACCGTGGACGCTCCCATCCTCCAGATTTCCGGCCTGCGCGCGGTGTTCCGCATAGCGGGACGCGACATTGCCGCCGTCCAGGACGTCGATCTGACGATCGGCTCCGGCGAGACGGTGGCGCTGGTCGGAGAGTCGGGATCGGGGAAATCCGTGACCAGCCTGTCGATCATCGGGCTTTTGCCCCGCAAGATCGGCAAGATTGCCGACGGCAGTATTTCGGTGCGCCGGCGCGACGGCTCGTTGACGGAACTGACCGGGCTGGACCAGGAAAGCCTGCGCCGGGTCCGTGGCAACGACATCGGCATTGTCTTTCAGGAACCGATGACCAGCCTCAACCCGGTGTACACGATCGGCGAGCAGATCGCCGAGCCAATCCGGATACATCTGGGCAGATCGCGCCGCGAGGCGACGACCGAGGCCGTTCGCCTGCTGTCGCAGGTCGGTATTCCCGACCCGGCACGGCGGGCGGAGCAATATCCGCACGAACTATCGGGCGGCATGCGCCAGCGCGCCACCATCGCCATGGCGTTGGCCTGCAATCCGACGCTGCTGATCGCCGACGAGCCGACCACGGCACTGGACGTGACCATCCAGGCGCAGATCCTCGATCTGCTGGCGACGCTCCAAGCCGAACGCGGCATGGGAATCCTGTTCGTTACCCATAATCTGGGCGTGGTGGCGGAGATCGCCGACCGCGTCGCGGTCATGTATGCGGGGCGCATCGTCGAGACCGGCCCGGTCAGCGAGGTGTTCGCACATCCGCGGCACCCCTATACCGCCGGCT
Organism: Mesorhizobium sp. ZC-5; assembly: GCF_025753855.1. Taxonomy (GTDB): domain Bacteria; phylum Pseudomonadota; class Alphaproteobacteria; order Rhizobiales; family Rhizobiaceae; genus Neomesorhizobium. Next base: position 30,737 of record NZ_JAOWPT010000004.1, on the reverse strand, counting down.
TGATGCGCTCTGTTCCGAAACTCGGCCAGGCGTCGGCGTTGCGCGCGGCCGGCACACCGCTGCCGACGATCGCGGGCAACGTCCCGTCGCTGGCGATGTTGCCGACGGGTTGCTCCTTTGCCCCGCGCTGCCCGATGGCGGTCGACGCCTGCCGCGCGGCGGTACCGCCGCTGTTTCCGGCGACACCGACCCAAAAGAGCCGCTGCATCCGCTGGCAGGAGGTCTGAGCATGGAAGCGCCGTTCCTCTCCGTCCGCAAGCTTACCAAGCACTACGCGCCCTCCGCCTTTTCGCGCGGCCCGGTGGTAAAGGCGCTGCAGGACGTCTCTTTCGACATCCCGCGTGGCCAGGTGGTCGGGCTGGTCGGCGAGTCCGGCTCCGGCAAGACGACCATCGGTCGCGCCGTGCTGCGGCTGATCGAGCCGACATCCGGCGAAATCCTGTTCGACGGTAAGGACATCGTCAAGCTCGGTGCCGGCGACCTGCGCCGCCAGCGGCGGAACATGCAGTATATTTTCCAGGATCCCTTCGCGAGCCTGTCGCCGCGCATGACGATCGGCCAGATTCTGACAGAAGGCCTCGATATTCAGCGCATCGGCACTCGTGCGGAACGCCGTGAGCGAGCCCGGAAGGCACTTGCTGCGGTTGAGCTCCCGGCCGATGCCTTTGACCGCTACGCGCACGAATTTTCCGGTGGGCAACGCCAGCGCATCGGCATCGCACGCGCACTGACGCTGGAGCCGCAGTTCATCGTCGCCGACGAGCCTGTCTCGGCCCTCGACGTTTCGATCCAGGCACAGGTCATCAATCTGCTGCGCGATCTGCAACTGCGGCTCGGCTTGACGATGCTGTTCATCTCCCATGACCTCGCCGTGGTGGAGTATATCTGCGACACGGTGATCGTGCTTTACCTCGGGCGGATCATGGAAGTCGCGCCGTCTGCCGAGCTGTACGCCCGCCCGCAGCACCCCTATACGCGGGCGCTGCTCTCGGCGATTCCGTCGCCTGATCCGTCAACCAGGCACGAGCGCCAGATCCTGAAAGGCGACATACCAAGCCCGGCCAACCCGCCGTCGGGTTGCGTGTTCCGCACGCGCTGCCCACATGCGATCGAAGCCTGCGCAAATGTCGTGCCTGAACTGCGCGAGACGTCTGGCGGGCATCTGAAGGCCTGCATCCGGGACGACATCGCGGCATGAGTATTCGGATACGCAAATCTCGATGCGCGATGATCCGAGATCGTATCCCGGAAGCTGTCAACGTTGACCGGCTTTGCAACCGGAACGCTGTAAGCCAGGCGCGGGAACCAGCGCAAAAGCGTGACTGTCGACGACGCTGCGGTTCAAGCCACGTTTCGGTGTGATTCTGCGGCCGGATACGCTTCCATCATCTGTCGTAGTCCCGTTGCGACGACCGATACTCGAAAGCTTCCTTCAAGTGCTTTGTCGAAGATGGCACCGACGATGATGTTGGCATCATCGTCAACCTCTTCACGGATGCGGGTAGCGGCTTCATCGACCTCGAACAGCGTCATGTCCATGCCACCCGATATCGAGACGAGCACGCCCTTGGCGCCGATCATGGAAGCTTCGTCGAGAAGCGGATTCGCAATTGCCGCCTCAGCTGCCTTCTTGGCGCGCCCTTCGCCAGTCGCTTCCCCGGTGCCCATCATCGCGCGCCCCATGTCGCACATAACCGATTTCACGTCGGCGAAGTCGAGATTGATCAACCCTTCCTTGACGATGAGATCGGTGACGCAACCGACGCCAGAATAGAGGACACGATCGGCCATCGAGAAGGCGTCCGCGAACGTTGTCTTGGCATCGGCGATCCTGAACAGGTTCTGGTTCGGTATGACGATCACCGTATCGGCGCTTTCGCGAAGCCGATTTATGCCTTCGTGGGCCGACTGCATCCGACGTTTCCCTTCGAAGACGAACGGCTTTGTGACGACAGCGACCGTCAGTATTCCCGCATTCCGAGCGGCCTGCGCTATGACAGGGGCCGCACCGGTTCCGGTTCCGCCGCCCATGCCGGCGGTCACGAAACACATGTGCGTTCCCGCCAGGTGATCCATGATCTCGTCGATCGATTCTTCGGCGGCGGCACGGCCAATGTCGGGGAGGGACCCGGCGCCCAAACCCTCCGTCACATGGGCACCCAGCTGGATCAGCCTTGATGCCTTCGACATGGTGAGCGCCTGGGCATCGGTATTGGCAACGATGAACTCCGCGCCCTGCAGGCCTTGCGCAATCATGTTGTTGACCGCGTTTCCACCGCCACCACCCACTCCAATGACGGCTATCTTCGGCCTCATCTCTGATATTGCTGGCTTTGTCGCGGTGTTCATTGACGTTTCTCCTGAAATGCACTCAGCGCAGTGGCCGGCAGAGTTTTTTACCTCTGATGGTCGGCGAGGACTCCACCGGAGCTAGCGTCCGAATCAGGCCACAGGGGTCATGCCGCAGGGAAGCAGAGGGTGGACTCGCCCGCAAGTCTGTAGGCGGAATGGATGTCTTCGATCCTTCCAACCTACGCGCCGAGCACTCCGCCCATAGGTGTCTCGCTTACGCTTCATCTGTCCGTCCTTCGATCGAGGCCGGAATCTAACTCCTGGTGGAGGAAAAACTCAGTGGCAGGTCAGCATTTAATCTGAGTGCAAATATTTGTAGTTTGAGTAGAAAAATTTTATTTTGAATAAAAAATCACTTGCGTCCAGAGTATCTTGCAAATGTATCGGATTTCGCGTTTGCTTGTAGGAGCTTTCGCGAGGGGAGAAAGATTATGTCGTCGCTACAGAAGCAGGCGGTGTAACAACATGACCGTTCTTGTGACGGGTGGTGCCGGTTATATCGGCAGCCATATGGTATGGGAATTGCTGGATGCCGGCGAGGATGTCGTTGTGCTCGACCGGCTGTCGACGGGCTTCGAATGGGCGGTCGCGCCCGAGGCGAAGCTGGTCGTCGGCGATGTCGGCGACATCGGGCTGGTCTCCTCGATCATCCGCAAGCACAAGGTCGATGCAGTCATCCACTTCGCCGGCTCGATCGTGGTGCCGGAATCGGTCGCCGACCCGCTCGGCTACTACGAGAACAACACGTCGAAGACCCGCTCGCTGCTCGAAGCGGTGGTGCGGGAAAACGTGCCGCATTTCATCTTCTCCTCGACCGCTGCCGTCTATGGTGGCGCCGGACTGGAGCCGGTGCGCGAAGACGCTCCGCTGAAGCCGGAATCGCCCTACGGCGTGTCCAAGCTGATGACGGAGTGGATGCTGCGCGACACCGCCGCCGCACATGGCCTGCGTTATACGGCGCTGCGCTATTTCAACGTTTCCGGCGCCGATCCGCGCGGCCGCACCGGCCAGTCGACGCCCGGCGCCACCCATCTCATCAAGGTCGCCTGCGAAACCGCGACCGGCAAGCGGCCGTGGATGCAGGTCTACGGCACCGACTATCCGACGCCGGACGGCACCTGCATTCGCGACTATATCCATGTCAGCGATCTTGTCGCGGCGCATCGGCTGGCGCTGGCGCGGCTGCGCGCCGGCGGCGACAGCCTGACTGCCAATTGCGGCTACAGCCACGGCTATTCGGTGCTGGAGGTGATTGACAGCGTGCGCCGCGTGCATGGCGCGGATTTCGATGTCCGCATTGCCGCCCGCCGTCCCGGCGACGCGCCGGCGGTGATCGCCAACTCGGAGCTTGCCCGCCAAGAGCTTGGCTGGAGACCGATTTACGACGACCTTGACCGCATCGTCGCCGACGCGCTCAATTGGGAAAAATATCTCCAGCACACCGCCTCTGACAGTCCTGAGCGGCGTCGGCGAAAGAGGCGTTTGTCACTCGAAGCAACGCGTCCTCGCAAGAAAAACTTCCAGCCCAACGCTGTGTGATCGGACTACGGTTTGATCGCCTCAGGTTCAGTTCAACCCGCGGGAAGGCGGCTGGCGGAAGAGCTTGAACACCTTGGCATTCGGGGATGACTTGGCGAGGGTAAATCTCGGGGAGGCCAACAAGGTCTTTACAATGCGGTCGACCGCTCCGGGGGGTAATATCCCTTGGGCTTCCAGATAAGCTTTCTGGCTGCTGGTGATAAAGAAATAGGCCTCCGTCCGCGTCTCGTCGCTCAACCAGCGGGCGAGGATTTTCTCTGGATCGGCAACAATGCGCGCCTTGACCTCGTCGCTCTCTTCGGAGAGAGGAACATAGGTGAAATTCTCGTAATTGAGGAACTGCGACGGATAGCTTCGAGCGCCTTCAATCAGAAGAGAGCCGGCCGGCGCAGTTGAATAGAGCCAATACGCGGTCGCCACTTCATCTGGTGCAAAACGATACTCGCGGTCTTTCCCGTTGTTTGCGAACAGGAACCCGATCGCCCCGACGAACCCGAGGATCGCGAACAGGCCTCCGCAGTAAGCGGACGTCCCATGCTTAGGCGACGGGAAAAAACAGTTCGCCGCAAAAAAGGCGAGAAACGGCATTGCAAACAGATAGACGCGGAAGACGGCTTCGCCGCCATAGGCGAGAGCGAGCAACGGGAACGGCGCCAATGTTAAAACGATCGCCGGGATATCCCGGAAACCGATTGCGAGCCTTCTCAGCCCGCCGAAAACCGCCAACAATGCGACTGTGCCAGATAAGGCGCGGCCAACCCACACAACCAGCACCCGCTCGGGACTGACAACGGCTGTGTCAGCAAACTTTTGGCTCGCTTCGGAAATCGCGCCTAGCGTTTCCAACTCGCCGGCCAGTTGCGTCGCCACGAAAGGGGCTGCGAAATATAGAAGCCAGGAAAGCTCGGCAACCACTGCGAACACCAGATAACCGATGCTCAGGCGGCCGATCATGACGAGGGCCGCCGCGGATAAAATCACCACGAACGGGGTGAGCTGATGCGTGACGACAATCGCTATAATCAGCAACAGTGCCAGAATTGAAAGCAGGCTTCGCTGCAGCGGGCTGTAGGGGCGAACCTGCATTTCCGTTGAACGCCCGCCGAGGCCGAGGGTCCGCACTTGCAGGGTGATGCGATGTATCAACCCGGTTGCGGGAACCTCGCGCCGCAGAGGTCCAAGGAACAACACAAGCAGCAGTATGTGCAGCAGGAAAGCGACAGCCTGCGGCGAGAAGTAGTCCTGGCCGACCCAGTTGCCGATGAAGAATATCCACATGGCGGCCATGACGAGGCGCCTGTCGTCGGTCAGGCGCCTGAAGAGGAGGGTGAGCGCCCACAGAAGCCCCAGATTGATAAACACCGGGGTGAACCGCACGATATAGGAGAGATCCAGCGAACCTAGGCCGAACAGGTTTCCGATCCAGGCGGCCACGAAAAAGAAGCCAGGCCAGTTGTGATAGGCCGGAAGAAAAGCGGCAACCGGGTCGACTGTGCCGTGACGTTGGATGTAGTCGACGATGCCGAGATGCTTCCACGCCCATGAGTATCGCAGCGTTCCATAAGCGATCGCCGGTGTCCCGTGCAGGACGAAAACCAGCGCACCCAAATGCAGAAGGGGGAGCAGCCCTTGGGCACCTTGCCTCAGCGAAAGCACGAATCCGATGGAGAGTAGCGCCAGACAGCCGAAAAAGGCTGGGGGAAGGATCGAAATCAACCCGAGATCAGTAAGACCGTCGGGGTCGAGCGTCGACAGCACGAGCCACCACAACACGATCGCAAAAGACAGACAGAACAGCGAAACGTCGTTTACATGGACCAAGTAACGAGCGGCCGGCGTTTGCTCGCGTGGCCTTGCGATAGGCCATGATATCTCCGCGCCCGACACAACTGCCGGAGCCGGGATGCCGGGAACAGCGATACTGCTGTCCACATCAGGATCAGCGCGCCCCGTGTTGTCGATCCGGGAGCCCCGGATCTCCTTGCTGACTGCTTGGCTAGGGTTCGGCTTACGTCTCTTTTTGACTGCAATTGGCTTGCTGGTGTCATGCGCTGCCCGTGGCGTGCTGTTTACGCCGATCGTCTTGGAGCATTCGGAGAATTTTCGTTTCCTGTCTTTTGGGGCCGCGTTTGGCAGATCGGATTCACTGACGGCCGATTTTCCTTCGGCCTTGCCTGCTTCGAGGAAAGGACCCGACGCCATCACGAAACTCCCCCGCAGGTCATTGGATTACCTTCGGATGCAGAAACAGTTGCAGTACTCGATCGACGTTGACAGCGACCCAAAGCCTCTTCCGCGCAAATTGAGAAGTCTTGCCAAGGTTGGACGAAACATGCTGGAGCCATGCCAGTCCGCAGATGGCCCTGATTGCAGCCTCATCGTGCATCGGGCCGTAGGCCGTCTCCCATCCATATTCGGCAACGTGTAGCCATTTCATCTCCTCGTCCGTGTAACGGGGCCGCAACAGGATGCCGCGGACGACGTGACCGAGATCGTCGCCGCTGTGCAGGGCGCGTGCCGTCAACAACAGGTAGATGAGATCGAGACCTGGCGGCGCATCCTCCGTGGCGGATTCCCAGTCGACGATGGCTGTCACGTCCGCCGCGTAGGTTCTGGCGGCTGGTTTGACGCAATTCTTGCGGGGTGCAAACAGAATGTTGCCCGGACAGAAATCTCCATGACCTCGCCCCAGATGTATGGACCGGCCACTCCAGAACAGGGCCTGCTCCCTACGGAAGGCCTCTATTGCTTCCCTTCGCTCGGGTGGGTTCAAAACCATATTCACTGCCGACAGTAAGCTCTCTGAGGGACGACTTATCCAACGATCGATCCAGGTTTCATCGATAGTTGTCGCTTGAGCGGACCGGTGGTGAATTTCGGTAATAATGCTAGCTGCGGACGCCATCGATTCAGTGCGCTCGCCGGGGATTTGCAGGATTTTTCGCCCGTCATGTCCCGGTAGCGCCCGCTCTACGAGCCCCGCGAAGTCGGGGCCCTTTTCCACTGCCAGGAGTTCAGGCAGCAGGACGTCGAGACTATGCAGGCGCCCGTCCGCCTTCAGGCCCTCAATTTGCTCGAGGTGTCTCATGATGGCGTTCACGCCTTCACGGCTGGTCGATATCTTGCATACCGCGCGCGGCTTTTTGACCTCGCCGCGAACACCATTGCTGCCGGACCCTTCGGAACGTTCGCCGACCAGGATGGTGCGAACATCGCCTTCCCTGCGGAATTCAACGAGCGGCAGCCATCGTTCGGCACCGGCAACGCCTGTCCGGGAAAGCAGCGGGGGGAGCGGCGGCAAATCCTGAGATGCAACAATGCTCGGTCCAAGAGCCGCCCTCAAGCGCGCGAGTGCTGACCCCACACGCAAGATGCTTTCAAGAATTATGTCCTTTCCAAAGCGGGACATCGCATAAGCAATGATGCCGGCCGCCACCAACGAATGCGCGGCAAGCCATGCGATCCCCATGCCGATCGTGCCATAGGCCCAAAGAAGTGGAGCGCCTGCGCCAAGCACGATCGTCATGGTGAAGAGTTGGGCAAGCGCAACCACGAATGTTTCACCCTGGGCGCGCGCTATGGCGAGGGCGATCGTGACAAAGCCCCACGGCAGACACGACAAGGCAAGGATACGTAGCAGCGTGGTTGCGCTGTCCGAATAAGCGGGGCCGAACAAACCCATCATCAGCGGCGCGCCGGCGATCAACAATGCCACGGCAAGCGTCAGGAGCAGCATAGTATGCACGAATGAATCAGCCATCAGGCTTTTCAACCGCAGCCGGTCAAAGCCGGCTTCGGCAAGCAGGGAGACGCCCATAGACCGGCCTATGAGATAAAGGCTGTAGGCGATCTCCCAGGCAATATAGTATCCGGCCAGCATTTCCGCCCCGCGGAAATGAAGGACCAGCAGCGGGGCGACCCCAATGGCGGTCATGGACGCTATCGTGCCGAGATAGTCCCAACCGTAGAATCTGGCTACGGCCTTCCAACCCAGATCAACCGAACTTGCCGACGCCACAATGTGGCACTGGATGAAACGTGTGAAAACAAACCAATTGACGAATGCGAGCAGTAAGGGCAGCGGCAAAGTCCAGGCCGCATAGAGGCCCGATCCCATCAGCGATGAGCCGGCGAAGATCACAAGCAGAGCAATCTTGGATACCGCGAAAATTGCATTCTCGATGGGTACGAAGGTGGATCGCCTGAGGCCCGCAAGCACGCTGTCTTGCAACGCAAAGAGCGTCCAGGCCACCGTGGCTACAACGAAGCCGCCTGCCGTCCAGGGTTGGCCGCCCAGGAATTCGAGCTCATCGACAAGACGCGTGATGACGAACAGAGATCCGGCCGATATCAACAATGCTGCGATCGCCGCTGCCGAATATGCAAACAGGATCAGTCGCACTGAACGATCGCCGGCAGTCGGCAGGAAACGGTTGAGGAGATTGCCGAGATTGAGTTGCGATATATTTCCGAGCGTCAACATCGTCGAAATCAGCGCCGCGCCGACGCCGACCTGTTCGGCCGAATAGAGGCGTGCGGCAAGTATCCAATAGACAAGGCCAAGCGCAGAAGTCAGGCCTGCGCTCGCGAGCAGCGCATAGCCATTGCGGATCAAGGGCACGTCCATGGTGCTGGAAATGAACGCCGACAGCGACTTGAGAACCGCACTGCCTGGATAGGGCGCGCCTATGCGATTGCTGGTCAGAGCGCTCATCCTTCAACCCGTTGCCAGACCCGGACATAGTCGATCAGGTATTCTGCCGGAAATTTGGTGGTCTCGTCTGGAGGGCCAGGCCAATCCCCGCCGACAGCCAGATTGATCAGCAGATACATCTCCTCGTCGGGAACCAGGCTCTTGTCGCTGAACCGCCATTTCTCGACACCATCGAGATACCAGACGATCAGCCCTGGCTCCCAGCTGAGCCCGTAGAGGTGCCAGTCTGCCGTAAGGTCGGCTGTCTTTACTGTTTCACCGGGACTTTGAGGTTCGCCCTTATCGGTGAGATAGTGGAAATGCATGCGCAACTGATCGGGTGTGTGCCCGAGGACCTCCATCACGTCTATCTCGGGCCGCGATTCCCGGCTCTCTGGCAGCAGCCATATAGCCGACCACAGACCCTGTCCGATCGGCGCTTTCGCCCGTATTTCGAAATGGCCGTATAAAAACCGGGCGCGAGACGGATTGGGGAGTTCATCGTAGTCCCGGCCCGTCGTTACCATGCCGGAGGTATAGTTGAAGATTGCATTTTTGTGGCCGCGCACCTTTTGCGGGCGGGCCTCAAGCCGAAGCAGCCCGCCGGCAACGGAGACGTTCTCGGGCCGGTACCACTGCAGTTCATTGTTGCCGAGGTTCGTGCAGCCGTTCTTGTTCCACCAGTAGCAGGTGGTCCATTTTTTGAGATTGAGGCGGTTGCCATTGAATTGGTCATTGAAAACCAAGGCCCATCGTCCTTCGCCGCCGTGCGGGCCGCTGGGGGCTTCTTCTGCGATCGAACTGGAACTCACCAGGGAGATCACTAACGCAAGGCTGCCGAAAGTGGATTTACCCATCCCGGAACCCTATCAGACGCTTGACGAGACGCCGCGCTGCACCGTCTATGGCGGACACCGGCAAGCGCTCGCGAAAATACTCGGCATAAGGCACAGCCACGGCTCCGAACCGCGACTTGAATTGCGCAAGCGAGGCCGAATTTCCTGTCTCGCCAAGGTGATAGTGGGTGCATCCACGGTCACAGGCGTCCTTGATTGCCATCGAATGGAGCAGATAGTTGGCGTAGGTGGGGCCAGCGAGATTCTCATCCATTGCGCCGCGCGTATAGTGTGCTTGACGGCCCATCAGAACCACGATGGCCGCGATTGGCACCCCACCAAGTCGGGCAACCGAGACACGGAAGTTCGATCCCATGGCCGTGGCCATGCCGATGAATTTCGAACGCGGATCACGTCGAAGGCCTCGCCAGCGGGCAAGCGCCGACGGCTCGCGTTGAATGTGTGCCCATCGTTCGAAAGACTTCTGAAGCAGCAAGTGAAATTCGTCGACGAGCCGTTCGTCCTGTCCAGTCTCGACTTCCACGCCCGCTCTTTGCGCCCGCCTGATCCGGGTACGCGTGTCGGCACGAAAGCAGGATTTCCAGATCGCCTCGTATCCCGTCGATAGATCGAGCACATGCGCCAGTCGCGGACGTGAGATCCAGCCGGTTGGTACGGCTTCCGCCCAGAGGGTTGCTGCAAGTGGGTTGGGCCGAAGCTGAATACGCATGAAAAAGCGGTTTGCGAGGTCGCGAAGTATGGCGTTCAAGTGGGCTGCATCGAGCGCGACGTCCGCAATTGGCCCGCCGAAACCCCAGGCGTTCGGTGGCGACGCTGCGGAAGCATACTGACCGAATATCGACCCGCTGCAAAAGAGAGGCAGAATTGCGCGGCGTCCGCCCGAGAACTCATAGCACAGCGTTTGGTCACTATATCGTCCTGACGCCGTGACGGCGGCACCCCATTCTGGCGATTGACTGGGAAGCGCATTGCGGTCGGTTGCGTAGATGGCTCCCCACACACCGGGTAAGGGTGTGGTTGCGCTGCCCATTAGCGCGACTTCCGGAATCCCGGAAATCTTGAAAGCCGCTCCATGAAAAGCAGATATTCCCATCTTACCCAACCACTCGTCCCGAGTGGATACCCGCATATAGTTTCGAATCAAAATTCGTGCTTTGCAAGTAGTCGGATGAATAACTATCCCGTGTGATACCCGATCTTCGGAGAAAATTTGATGGCAAAGTAATGTAGCCCGCTGCTCAGCTAGCTGGAGTGCATTCTCGCAGCACATTGCGTCCAGAACATCACGAAGGCTTGCGCGGTAGAGTTTATGATCTAATCAGAAGCCTAAAGACAAAGACAGGAAAAGCCTTGTGTCGCTTTAGCTGCGAGGATGAAGCATCAGAGAATGGGATTCCGTGCGTCGAAGCTTTGGCCCAGACAATTGCCACACCGAATTATCGTGTCATGAAACTGGCAAAGGAACCTTCTTCAGTTGAGCTTGGCCAGGCAACGCTCTCGGGCGCAACTCGTGCCAGGCGTCAAAGACATTCTTCCCCTCGGCGATAGTTTTGTAGCGCCGGTGCCTGATATCACCGGAAGTGATCATGCAGATTGGCTTGGGATCTAAGCTGCTGGAGCGGACAGCGGGAATCGAACCCGCACTAAGAGCTTGGAAGGCTCCTGTGATACCTTTTCACCATGCCCGCAGCGCTTCCATCGGTAATAAACTGGGCTAGATCGGTCAAGTCGTGATCGTACGTTGTCGGCCCCGCGTGGCTCCTTCGAACGTTATCCTGGCTGTCGGTCGGGTAGAAGGAGAGCGCATTACAGCGTCCAAGCTGAATATGCGGGTTCGATTCCCGCTACCCGCTACCCGCTCCAACATCGACCTCTTCGAGCACTGGATGCTTCCATCGGCCTTCGCGATGCGATGTTCGATTCCTCGGAACGTTGCAATTAGACTAATTTAGACTAGCGGGCGCGCGATACGGCGCTCGGAGCCTTTATCGTCGCCTGTCCTCTCGTGAGGGCAAGGCAAAAATTGCGGTGCTGTTCTACAACACCCTCAGGCACGGCGTGACCTGTAGGGATCCGGGTGCCGACCACTATGAGGAACAATATCGCATCGGTGTCCTCGCCAATCTGAGGCGGCGCGCAAAATCGCTGGGCTTCGTTTTGCAGGCTGTTCCCTGCGACGTCGAGTTTGCTGTTTCTTAGGAAGCCGCGCGGTACCTTGCCAGGGAACCCGAGTGAAGTACCGCTTCATGAACGAGCAACGTTACGACTACGCGATCACTTTGATGTGCCGGGTCTTACGTGTTGCCCAAGCAGGGTTCCTAAGCATGGCTCCACGCGTCAGCGACCACGCCAGAGAAAGATGCCTGGCTACTCGATCTCATCCGCGCTTCCTACAGAGCAAGCCACGGAGTTTACGACGCACGTCGCATATTCGGCGATCTTCGGGAAGCCGGCGAGACCTGTGGCCTTGCTCCGATCGCTTTGTGCTCCATGGGCTATCGTGATCCAGAACGCCGCAACACGAACTCGGTGACGCGGGCAGACAAAAGGTGGCCGCGCCGATCGATCGTAGGGTGGGGGATCGATAGCGCGACCATAAAGCCTTGGAGGCTGGCTCCAAGACGCCCTTTTGTACAAGCGATAGGGCTCGCTGCCTATTTAACTGCGGTCATAGCAAGGGTCGGTTGATCAGTCGGGCCGCGCTATAGCTGCCCTGAGGCCAACTTGATCAATTCGCTCCTCGATGAAATGCGCAACTTTCGAAAGATATTGCTCATATGCACCTTGGCCGTTCCAACGGTGATGTCGAGATCGAATGAGATCTGCTTGGTCGTTGTTCCGTCCAGCGCAAGTCTGACGATATCCAGTTCACGCGCTGTTAGTTCAGCCGAAAGTTGCCGCCATTCCTGGCGACGCTGGGATTCGCGATTTATTGCAGGCCCAAGCACGTTCTCTGGAAGCCATGTTCCGCCGGCGGCAACGGTCTTGAGGCAATCCAGGAGCACTTCAATTCCGACATCCTTGATTATCACCGCTGCCGCGCCAGCCTCTATCGTGTCGTAAAGTTCTGCGTCGGACGCCGCAGCCGTCAACAGCACTATCCTCGTCGCCAGGGACTCGCTCATCACGGCCGCGATCACCTGACGACCGGTCATGCGTGGCATATTGAGATCCACAACCGCGATATCCGGGCGCTTTTCGCGGATGGCGTCGAGGGCTTCAACGCCGTCCGTGCTGGTTGCCACAACGGTAAACCCGGGGTTCGCAGAGATGAGGCCGGCCAACCCCTGCAAAACCACGGGGTGATCGTCGGCAATGACAACTGTGGTAGGCATATGTTTCCTCAGGCTGCCGGCAGCGCGACCACCAGTGTCCCGCCATCGGCGCCGACAGTGAGATTGCACCCGCCTCCTAAGGCGCGAACACGTTGCCTCAGGGAAAAGGGCGCGATTTGGTCGCTTGATGCGGGATTGTCAGTCGCCGCCGCACCATTGTCGCGGACTTCGATCCACAGCCCCGCATCCGACTCGATCGTTACATCAATGTGGGTTGCCTTCCCATGCCGAATTGCGTTTGCCACAGCTTCGGCGAGGATCAGCCGGACCTGCGGCAAGCGAACAGCGGTGACCGTTGCGCGCTCGGGGTGAAATTGGCCTGTGATGTGACATCGCCAGAGATTGGCCAGTTCGTCCAAGACAGGCTGGATGGCTTCAGGCAACGCTAATGTCGAACTGGTGGGCCGGGGATTGGTTTCGACAACAAATTCGCGGATCCGCCGTTGTTGTGCAGCAAGCATGTTAGCCGCATGATCGATCGCCTTTTTCGCCTCAGATGTGGCAGCGGCCGACATTCCAGCCAGCTGCAGGCGGGCTGCGGTGAGCTCCTGCAGGATGCTGTCGTGCATGTCGCGTCCGAGGCGAGTGCGTTCCTTCGCAGCAGCAGCTTTTTCAAGATCGCCGCGCAGCCCGAAATGCTCCAGTTCCATGCCGATCCGCCCAGCGATAATTTCGGTCCATGAGAGCAACTCGACGCTGAGTGTATGCGGGTCGACGATAAACACGCGTCCACGAAAATGCGCGGCTTCGAATGGAGCACTTGAGAAGCTGCGGATTTGAAGGAAATTGAAGACCCCCGGTGCGACAAGAGGCGCCTGGACATCGCGGGTTCCTTCCGCCGTGAGAGCGTGATTGCCGGCCGGACTGGTGCCCATGAAGGCAAGTTCGGTCAACGCATCACTCACCAATCTGGTTTCGATCCCGCCATGCCTCCTGCCAGTCTCGCCATCGCGACTGTTGAAATGCGAGACGCGCCAGCCCGGATTGGAAATATCCTCCCACACCACAATGACGTGTTCCAGCCGCAGCACCAGCGCGGCATGGCGCAACAGTGCCGTCAGCGATATCTCCCCTTCGACCCCTGCCTCAACGGGCGGCCAGGCTACAAGCTTGGCGAGGCGGTCACGGTTTCGCTGACGATAAACGCTGACATAGACAAATAGCAGTGCTCCAATTAGCAGATAGCCGCCGCCAACAGTCATGGCATTCGTGTCGAAACGGCTCCAGATCGCAAAATCCTGGCCACTGGCGCGGAGCCATACGACAGCCAGCGCGGCCGTCGTCGCCAGAGCACCTGTGGCGCTCCAAAAAAGGGCGCCGGACACGGCCAGGAATGCAAAGAAAACGGTGATCGGGTTCATTGCGCCGCCGGTCAGGATGATCAGGGTGGCGCATCCCGCGAAGTCGAAAACATGGAACAGCAACCGTGCGGTTCCATCGAGTACCTTGACGTACGCTACCGCGACAATGATTGCGGCTCCCACCAAATAGCCGGCAAGAACTACAAGCGTTAAGGTTCCATCGCGAGCTGGTGATACTGGATCGAGGTAGAAGCCCGCGAAAGCGAATGCCGCAAGCACGAGGCGGGCATTGGCGATGACGCGTCCCTGATCCGACGGGAATAATTTCTCGGTAATCGCCCACTTTATCGGTCTCATCGGCGCCCGTCATTTCGGCTCGATCGACACAAAGAATTTGGGTCACTCATGGGCGCACGTTCGGCGATGCCAGGGACCATAGCCACCTCCAGCGCAAGTATATCATAATTGCAAGCAATCCACCTCCGAAACAAGGCGTCACCGTACTTCAATCTTTGGACAATATATAGATAAGCGCGTCGAATACAGATCAGCACCTGACAGGGAGGTCGTACAAGACGGCATGCCCCCCGCAACCATCTGGCGCCGAAGACTGGACTTCCAGATCTATCCAGTCATCCAGCGCGAACCGCTTGGAGGAGCTAGGAATCAAATGCGCATGGAGACCGATCCCAGAAAGCAGCTTCATTGGTTTTGAATGGGATGGGGGTTAGGCGCGAGCGAGGGCGGCTATCGAAGGGCCGCGAATGCGCGCAACGCCTCGACCCCGATGAGCGCGGCCGCTACCGGCACGCCGTAAGGGATGATGCCTTTCCGCTCGAAGTGCTGGAGATATTGCCGGAAGGCTGGGGCGGGCAGCAATAGGGGATTTTTCACGACAAAGGCGGAAAGCGCCGTGAAAACCAGCAGCAGCAGCGTGAAAGGCAGCATGTCCTCCGCGCCGGCGACCAACGGCGCCGCGGCCATCAGCTTGACGTCGCCGGCGCCGACCTTGCGCATCAGCCAGAACGGCAGCAGCAGCGCGAACAAGACCAGCGCGATAGCCAGCGACATGTAGACGTTCCACCAGACATCGCTCTGGAGCTGATCCAGGCGCCACAGCGCCCTCAGAACCAGCCCCACGACGCCAAGGGCTGCGAGCGCCAGCACGTCGCGGTTGCCGATCTTCTGCGTCTTGAAATCGACAATTGCTATGCGGACGAGGAGGGCGAAGACAATTGCCTGCACCAGGATTTGCGCGGCTGACAGCATTAGGTTCGCTCGATGGCGTTCGCGCTGGTCGACAACAGTTCGAGGTTGTTGCGGATGGTCGGGTCATTGGGCGCCAGTTCATAGGCCTTCAGAAAGCTTTTCCGAGCCTCGGGCAGCTTGCCGCGCAACAGATACGAGTATCCGACATTGTTGTAGTAGGCAGGCGACTTTCCGACTAGCGGGTAGGCCTTGCGATAGGCGTAGTCCGCGAGGTCGAAGCGGCGGATACGGTCGCAGGATGCGCCGAGACCCAGCCACGCCTCGCCGTCGTTGGGGGCAAGCTGCACCGCCTTGTAGAACAGCGCGCCGGCATTGCCGTAGTTCTCTTGCCGGAACTGGTTCTTGGCCTCGGCAATCGCGAGGTCGGAAGCGTAGTATTCCGTATCTGAAATCGTTTTCAGGCCCTGGAACGTGTCGCCGAAAGAGGTGAACTCGACATTGGCCGGTTCGTTGGTGCGCACCACGCCGTCATCCAGGGCCGTCGACTGGCAGCCTGTCGAAAGTGCCGCCAGCAGAACCCCCGCGGCAGCCAGAAAACGTGAACGTCCCATCGATCCCCAATTCCGGAGAGCCCGGCCCTCGCTTTACTATATAAGGGGATTGCTAATTAAAAGAAAATGCCCCTCATTCGAATAATCACAGGCAGCATCACGATCATCATGACGACCGGAAAGATACAAAGCCCGAGCGGGATCATCATCTTGACCGGCAGCGCATTGGCCCTTTCCTCGGCCCGAAGAATACGCTGCGTGCGCATTTCGTCGCTGTAGACGCGCAACGCTTCGGTCAGGCTGGTGCCAAGTTCCTCGGACTGGCGGAAGAGCACGGCCAGCGAGCGGGCCTCGTCGATGACGATGCGGTCGGAAAGGTCGTGCAATGCGTCGCGCAGAGGTTTGCCGGCCCGCATCTGCAGGACCATGATCGAGAGCTGGATTCCGAGCGACTTATGCGTACCGGCGAGTTCGCCGCTGACCCGCTCGACGGCGGCTTCGAGGCTCATGCCGGCGTCGGCGCAGGTGATCATCATGTCCATGAAGTCGGGAAAGCCGCGGCGATATTTCTGCTTCTCGGCATTTTCGAAGCGGTCGAGCATGATACTGGGGATGACGATGCAGCCGAGCCCGAACAAGAAGGCACCGCCGAAGGCGATGAAGCTGGGCAGTTGCGGCGGCAAGATGGATGAAAGAAGCGTGAAGGCGCCAAGGAAACCCGCCAGGACGAAGGCGACGCGGGAAAGATTATATATCAGCGGGGCGCTTTTTTGATAGAAACCGGCGCGGAACAGCTTGGCTTCGAGAGCGTTCGGCTCGCCGCGTTCCTTTTCCGCGGCGCGGAAATAGGCGTCGACCGGGCGCTGCGCGGCGGCGCGGACGATGCTTGTCTGCGCCTCAAGCGAACGGCGGCTGCCAGCGCCTTCCGCGACGAGGGTTTCGGCGATGCGGCGGCGCGTCTGCATCGCCGGTATGATCAGCAGGACGCCGAGAAGGAAGATCGATACAGCGGCGACGAAAACCGCGACCGAGATCAGCAGGCCGGAATTCTGGAGGCTGGTGAAGAGGTTGCCCATGCCCGCGCCGTCAGAATTCGAAATTGACCATGCGATACATAATGTAATCGCCGATCAGCGCCAAACCGCCGAAAATTGTGAAAACCGGCAAGATCAAGGGATCACCCCACACACTTCCGTAGTAGCTCGGCGCTATCACAAGCAACAAGCCGAACATCACCAGCGGGAAACACGAAAGCAAAATGCCCGACCAGCGACCTTCTGCCGACAGGGCGCGGATCTTCATCTTGAGTTTCTGACGCTCGCGTAGCGTTTTGGCGAGGTTGGAGAGGATTTCGGTGAGGTTGCCGCCGGTCCTGGCCTGGATCGCCAGCGAGACAGACAGAAGATGCAGGCCTTCGAAGCCGACGCGCTCCGACAGTTTTCGCACCGCCTGTTCGAGGCTCAGCCCAAAGGTGATTTCGTCCGACACGATGCCGAATTCCGTGCCAAGCGGATCGGCGATCTCGCGCGCCACGAGGGCGATGGCGACGCTGGTGGGATGCCCGGCTCGAAGCGAGCGCACGATCATATCCAGCGCGTCGGGAAGCTGGGCGGCAAAACGTGTGATCCGCTTGTTGCGGGCGCGCCGCAAAACCAAGATGGGCAGAATGAACCCCACAAGAACGAAAAGACCAAAAGCGAGCAGAGTGGGGATGCCGACAAACAACCTCATCACCAAACCGACCACCGCTCCGGCTGCAACGAACATCCAAGCGAAGGCAATCGGACTGCCGGTGATACCGGATTGTGTGTAGAGGCGGTTCAGCCAGATGACGTTAAAGGCGAAATCGCCCCTGGCGTCGAGGCCGCGCTCGCGAAGCAGTCCCTGCAACGTTTCTTCGGCCTGGCCCTCGTTGGCCAAGCGCTTCAACCGGCGATTTATTGCGCCTGCTTTCGCGCGGCGCCCGGCGTAGGTGACGTAGAACGCCTCGATGGCGAGAATCGCGGATGCCGCCGCCAGAACGTAGATGAGGTAGAGAAGCGTCTGCCCGCTCATCACAGCGCCGTTTGCGGATTGAACGCATCCTTGGCGAAATGCAGGCCGAGCGTCGCCGCTTCGCCGGCAAAGCGCGGCCGCATGCCGGTCGCCCGGAACTCGCCGATAATGGTGCCATCGGCGGTGACGTCGCGGCGAACGAACTGGTAGATCTCCTGCATCTGGATCACCGTGCCTTCCATGCCGGTAACCTCGGAGATGGAGACGACGCGGCGCCCGCCATCGGACAGGCGCTGCGTCTGGACGATAATGTCGATCGCCGAAGCGATCTGGGAGCGAATCGATTCGGCCGTCATCGGCATGCCGGCCATGCCGATCATCTGCTCGAGACGGGAAATCGCATCGCGCGGCGTGTTGGCGTGGATCGATGTCATCGAGCCCTCATGGCCCGTATTCATCGCCTGCAACATGTCGAATGCTTCCTCGCCGCGCACCTCGCCGACGATAATGCGGTCCGGGCGCATACGGAGCGCGTTCTTGACCAGTTCACGCTGGCGAACCTCACCACGGCCCTCGACGTTGGGCGGGCGGGTTTCCAGGCGGCCGACATGCGGCTGCTGCAACTGCAACTCCGCCGCATCCTCGATGGTGATTAAGCGCTCTCTGAAGGAAATGTAGTTCGACAGCGCGTTGAGCAGTGTCGTCTTGCCGCTGCCCGTGCCGCCGGACACAAGAATGGATTTGCGCGACTGCACGGCGATCCGCAGCAGATCCACCATCGGCTGGCGGATCGAGCCCATCTCCATCAACCGTTCGAGGGAGTACGGTTTCTTGGAGAATTTCCGGATCGACACCAACGGGCCGTCGACCGAGATCGGCCGGACGGCAATGTTGACGCGCGAGCCGTCGGAAAGGCGCGCATCGACCATCGGGGCGGATTCGTCCACCCGACGTCCGATCGCCGAAACGATCTTGTTGACGATGCGCAGGAGATGCGCTTCGTCGCGAAAGCGGATGCCGGTTTCCTCGATGACGCCGCGGCGCTCGATGAACACGCGCTCGTGCGTGTTGATGAGAATGTCGTTGACAGTGTCGTCCTTGAGCAGCGGCTCGATCGGGCCGAGGCCGAGCATCTCGTCCGCTGTGTCCGAGGTGAGCTGGTCGAGTTCCCGCGCGTTGAGCGGCACGTTGCGGGCGCGTACGAAATCGCGCACGATCGGGCGAATATCGGAAAGGATGTCGTCCTTGGAGGCGCTTTCCAGCGTCGCCAGGTTGAAGCGGTCTATCAGATGCCGATGGAGATCGACCTTGAGCGGGAGAAGGTCATCGGCTGCCTTCTGACTTTCGGCCAGCGCCGACTTTGCCTGGACATCGGCGGGCGCGGCCGGCTTGAAGCCGGGCGATCCCGCCAAGACAGGCTCGATACGGACTGTCGCCGTTCCCTTTGTAAAACGCCCAAGCATTATCCCCACCTACTTTAGCCCAAGACTAAACTAAATCCTAACCATAGCCAGGTGCAAGCGGAGATAGACTCTCACCGGCAAACTCTGATGCTGATGGTTAAAAGCATCCGGCCGCCAGCTTGTGACTTATGCTAGCCGATTCCAGGGCAGACCGAGATGACTGCATCCGGGACAGCCGCGATGACTGTGGCCGGCGCTCCGCGGGAGCTGCAAGGATTCCGCTGCAGAAACGTCCACAGGAGATTGCAATGCGGCAAAGCGCATAACAGGGTATGCTTTTCGCTGCTGAATAAAGCGTGGGATTTCAATAGAAAATTATACTTTGTTATGGTCAAAAGTTGCTTCTGTCGTTCAAGATATAGCGGGATATGCGTAATCCTGGAGGGAGCGCGTCTGGTGTAGATAAACGTGAACGATTGGTTAATTTCCCTGATTACTGAGCCAGAATCAATTACTTAAAGTAGTTTTGCCAGTCGCTTATATGAGCATTTCCGTAAAATAAAAGCTTAACCGACCGTTAATCCGTTTGACTCCGATTTCGAACGGTACATAGGATCGAAGCTGACGGGGGATGCTGGGTGTGGGGTACATTCCTTGCTCGTCTCGTCGGGTTCTAACCTCTCAAGGGAGAAATTGGCATGAAGAAACTCATGACGATGGCCCGGCAGTTTCGCGACGACGAAAACGGCGCTGCCATGGTCGAATATTCAATTCTGATCGGCATCATTGCCGCAGCCTCGATCCTCGTGATCCTAGGCATCGGATTGTGGGTCACGGATTCGTTTACGTCGCTTTGCGACGCGCTTGATGCACGCGGCGATATCGCAGCTTGCGCGGCTGTTGCCGCCGGCGGCTGATGACGGCTTAGGCCCGGGCTTCGGCCCGGGCCTATATTCCTTTAAGCTAATATATACGATCGCGGGTGCATAGTCGGGGGCGACGGAAATGCGTGCGAACACAATCATCATGGTCGGCCTCGCCGTGGTTTTCGGCGTGGTGGCGGTCGTGCTGGCCAACATGTGGCTGGCAAACCAGCGCAGCGCGATAGCCTCGAACGCGGCCGAAGGTCCGCGCGAAAGCATCGTCGTTGCCGCGGTGGCGCTGAAATTCGGCGACGTGCTTACCACCGACAAATTGCGTGAAATCGCCTGGCCGGCAGGCGCACTTCCAGCCGGCGCCTTCAAGACATCCAAGGAATTGCTCGACGCCGCCGGCGGCAGCCGCCAGGCGCTGCAGGCGATCGGCGCCAACGAGCCGGTTCTGGCTGCCAAGATAACGGGTCCGGGCCAGCGCGCCACGCTTTCGGCGGTGCTCGCCGAGGGCATGCGCGCGGTTTCAATCCGCGTCAACGACGTGTTGGGCGTTGCCGGTTTCGTATTCCCGGGCGACCGCGTCGACGTGCTTTTGACCCGCACTGTGCGCGATACCGACAACAACGAGCAATCCTATGTCGACGTGCTGTTGCAGAGCGTGAAGGTGCTCGCCGTCGACCAGGTTGCCGACGAAAGCAAGGAAAACCCGACCGTCGTGAAGGCGGTGACCGTCGAGGTGGACACCAAAGACGCCCAGAAGCTGACGCTTGCGGCGGGTTCGGGCCAGTTGTCGCTGGCGCTGCGCCAGGCCGCCTCAAGCGAAGGCGAGATGACGCAGCGCATCACGCTGGCCGACCTGACCGGCGATACGTCGGCCGAAGGCGCGAAACGCAAGGCCGAAATGGAGAGGCTCGCCGCGCTCGAAGCCGAACGCAAGGCGGCCGCGGAGCGCGACGCCAAGCTTGAGGCCGAGCGGCAGGCCGCGCTTGCCGAAGAGCGCAAGCGCGCCGACCAGCAATTCACCGGCATCCGCAAGGATATCGCGACGCTGGGCGCGCAGTTCGGCGACACCCTCAAGTCGCTGCAGAAGGAGCCGTCCGCTCCGGTGATCCAGGTGAAGGAAGTCGTCAAGGTCGTGGCGCCGGAACCGCCGGCGCTGACCTCCGTCCGCGTTTTCAGGGGCATGGAAAAAGAGGTCTACGAGGTGCCGCGGGCGCGTTGACGCGGCTTGGGACTGGGTAGCGCTCGAAGCCGCCGCCGGCGGATCGAGCAAAAAGGGGTGGGCGTCCGGTGGGTTTGGTCTTTCAGTTGATTTGTCGCCTGGGGTTGGGTTTTTTGGTGATCTGCCTTGCGGCAGCCGCCACTCAGGCCGCCGACCGGCGTATCGATGTCGGCAGCGTCAAGGTGCATCGGGTCTTCATACCGCTGTCGCAGTCGCTGACCATCGATTTCAACGCCAATCTGGGCGACATGGTGATCGCCGACAACAAGATCGCCGACGCGCAGCCGATGACGGACCGCACCATCTACATCATCGGCAAGGGCGTCGGCACGACGTCGATCAACCTGTTTTCGCAGGACAAGCGCTCGCTGGGTGTGATCGAGGTCGAAGTCGGTGTGGACATCAACGACATGGCGACCGCCATCAAGCAGGTGGCGCCCAAGTCGCGCATCGTCGTCGGCTCGGTCAACGGCAAGGTGAGGCTCGCCGGCAGCGTCAAGGACGGCGCCACGCTGGCCAAGATCCTCGAAGTGGCGCAGCAATACGGGCCCGACGCGGTGATCAATTCGGTTGACGTCGAGGACAGCCAGCAGGTCAATTTGGAAGTGCGGGTGCTGGAAGCCAAGCGCAACACCGGCCGCGACCTCGGCGTTTCCATCCAGGCTCAAAAAGACGGGAAATTCAAGGGCGCTACTGGTCTAGCGACCGTGGACAAAGAGGGCGTAGTCCTCGGGACGGGTGGCCTCCTAAGCGGCCTGCTGTCCAACTCCAGTCCTTTTGCAGCGCTGATCGCCCGCGTCATCGACAGCGACGTCAAGGTCGACCTCATCATCGAGGCGCTCGAAGCGAAGGGCGTGGTGCGCACGCTGGCCGAGCCGAACCTGACCACGCTGTCGGGAGAACCGGCCAGCTTCAACGCCGGCGGCGAGGTGCCGGTGCGGCGCGAAGACGAGGATGGCGAAGTCGTCATCGAATACAAGCAGTTCGGCGTGAACCTGGTGTTCACGCCGGTGGTGCTGGCCGACAACAAGATCAACATCAGGCTGGCGCCCGAGGTGAGCGACCTGACCGGCTTCACCGTCGCCGGTGATCCGATCTTCAGCAACCGCAAGCTGTCGACCGTGGTCGAGCTGCGCGATGGCCAGAGCTTCGCGCTGGCGGGATTGATCTCCAGCAAGAACACCAAGCTGCAGAACCAGGTGCCGTGGCTCGGCCAGGTGCCGGTGGTCGGCGCGCTGTTCCGCAATTCGAGCACGCAGAAGGAAGACACCGAATTGGTGGTGATCGTGACGCCGCGGCTGGTGCGGCCGGCAGGCCCCGGCGAACCGCCGGCGACGCCGATGGACAAGACGCGGCCGGCCAACGACCCGGAGCTTTTCCTGCTCGGCCAGCTCGAAGTCACCAAGGACATGGTGCGCCGCTATGAACTGGGAGAGGGCGTGGTCGGCCCTTACGGCCACATGCTCGACGTCGCACCGAAGGACAAGATGATCTATGTCAAGAGATAGGCTGCCGCTTCTCGCCGCGATGATGGTCTTGTGCATGCTTTCGGGCTGCGCGGACTACCTCAACCGCTACGATTCCATCACCCTGGCCACCGGTGACGCGCAGCGCCACAATCTCATGCTGCACACCGTCAATCCGTTCAATCCGGTCTCGCAGAACACCAAAATCGAGAGCGACGGGGCGCGCGCCGCGGAAGTGGTCCGGAGATACCGGGTTCCGGCGGCGCAGTCCGACCAGACGCAGCAGAATATCACCGTCAACGTGGGGGCACAGAACTAGGACTCGCTTGGGGGAGCGATAAGTCCGGGGGTAAATGGGCATGGGCTTGATAATCGCGAAACTCCGTAAATTCGGCTCGGACGAGAACGGCCTCGCCATGATTCTCGTTTCGATCATGCTTCCGGTTCTCATCGGCTTCGCACTGCTCGTCATCGACGGCAGCCGCGTCAACAACCTGCACAACGACCTGCAGAAAGCGGCGGACGCGTTCGCGCTGGCCGGCGCGGCCGAGCTGGACGGAACCGTCGGCTCGTGGGCGCGCGCCGAGCGGGCCATGGCGACGCTGATCGACAACCGGTCGAATTTTTCCACCACGGGGCCAACCACGCTTACAGCCGGTCAGCCGGGTGGGGCCGCGAATTGCAACAGCGCCGGCAACATCTCCTGGTGCTTCCTCAAGAACCTGCCCGCGAGCGACGCAACGGCGGTCGCCGCCGCCAACCGGGCGAATGGTGTCGACACTGCTGCAGGACAACGCGAGACCCGCTTCATCGAGGTCACCGTCACGCCGGCCACCTTCAACTCGATCTTCCCGGCCTCCTTCCTGACAGGCAACGCGGCCAGCAACACGATGACTGTCGGCGCGCGGGCGGTTGCCGGCTTTCGGTCGGGCGTCTGCGACTACACGCCGGTGTTCATCTGCAACCCTTACGAAGACACTTCAGTTACAGGCGGGGTCACGCTGGAGCAGGCGGCGCAGTCGCGGGAATACCGCCGCCGCCAGATCCTGATGCGGATGAACGGCTTCTACATGCCGGGCAACTTCGCCTTCCTCGAAGCTCCCACAGGCAACGGCGCGCAGGCTTTAGAGGAGATGATGGCGAGCACCAAGCCGCTCGCCTGCTACTCGCAAGAGGGCGTCGACACCGAACCTGGCCAGATGTCCGGGCCGGTGAAGAATGGGCTCAATGCGCGGTTCGGGCTGGAGAAGACCTACAGAACCAGCGATCCACAGGCGACGAATGTGCGCATGGGCCTGAAGTCGGTCAACTGTAACAACGGGAACGCCACCTGGGAAACGGACCCGGCTCAAGGCGTCGGTCTCAATCGCGACTCCTGTCACATCTCCGGCACCTGCACGATGATGGGCGGTCGCATGGGTGCGGGCGACTGGGACTTCAATGACACGACCAACGGCTATTGGCCCGTCAACCATAGGCCAGGAGGCGTGCCGCGGACGATCTCGTCGCCGCCCTGGGGAGCAGATAAGCCGACGCGTTACGAGGTCTACCGCTACGAACTCGATCCCAACGGCGACGGCAACACTAGCGATTCAATTGTCGGAGACGCCGCGCCGAGCGGTGAGACCGGGTTGCCGATCTGCGAAGGCTCGGGCCTCGCGGTTCCCGACCGCCGTATCCTCTACGGGGCGATCATCGACTGCCAGGCAATCGAGGCGTCAGGCCTGAAATTCACCGGCAAATTGACGGACGTTCCCGTGCGAGCCTTCGGCAGCTTCTTCATCACCGAACCCATCAAGGTCGACAAGGATATCTTCGTCGAACTCGTCGACATCACCGGCCGTGGCGGCCGAGGCACGCTTGACAACTTCCTGCGCGACGAAGCGCAACTCTACCGGTGATGCGATGCGGCGGCGTCTTTCAATCTTTTCCCAACGGTTCCGGCGCGACGAGCACGGCTCGGCACTCGTCGAGATGACGCTGATCGCACCCCTGATGATCGCGCTTTCGGCCGGCGTCTTCGAATTCGGCAATCTGATCCACCAGAAGCTGTTGATCGAGGCAGGACTGCGCGACGGCGCGCGCTACGCTTCCCGGTGCAACAGCCAGATGTACTCGGACTACGGCTTCGCCGCGATCGACTGCGCCGCCAATGCCGAGAACATCGCGCTCTACGGTAACATCGCCGACACAGGGACGGTGCGCGTGCCGGGGCTGACGGCGGACAACATCACGATCGACATCGCCAACCTGGTCGACTGCGAGAATGCGGTCGACGGCGCGGGCGTGACGCAGTATCGCTCCGTGACACCGCTGGTCTGCATCGTACGCGCCTCAAGCACGTTCGACTATCCGGGTGTCGGCCTGCTGGACTTGCTCGGCATCGGTCCCATCACGCTGAACGGCGTGCATGAGGAACGGATCATTAGGTTCTGAGCGATGCTGGGGCGCTTCCACAAAGACGAGTCCGGCGCGGTGATGGTCGAGGTGTCCATCAGCATCGTGTTGTTGCTGGTGCTGACCTTGGGCTTTGTCGATTTCGGTCATGCCTTCTATCAATGGAACGCAGCATCAAAAGCGGTCCAGATGGGTGCGCGATTGGCATCCATTTCGGACCCGATCGCCACCGCTCTTCCAACTGCCGGACCGGTAAATACTCCTGGCGCGCCGATGCAGGCAGGCGCGTTTGGTCCCTTCGAGTGTACCGTTTCGGGTTGCACCAACGGCGGCGGGTTCAGCGCAAATGCATTTAGCCGCGTCTTTCGTGGCGATACGGCTGTGACGAACGATGATGCCTGTCCCCCGCGCAATGCCGGTCAGCGGCCTGGCATGTGCCATTTTTTCCCAAACCTGCGTCGAGAGGAGTTGGTCGTCACATATTCTGCATCCGGCTTGGGCTACCAGACGCGGCAGGGCGGCCCTGTTCCGACAATCAGCGTCCGGCTGGACGATGTGCCTTTCCGCTTCTTCTTCCTGAGTGGTCTGCTGGGCTTTGACGACATCACTATGCCGTCGATGATAAGCACGATCACCGGCGAAGACCTGAGCAGCAGTGGCCCGACATGAAGAACCCGTCGATCCTGCATCCAGAAAGGAGGTTATGCCTATCGGCCCCCAGGCGCGGTTTGGCTGCGGCGTTCGGCGGCATGCAGAATTGTGTCAAGGCGAGTGTGAAAGCCAATGAAAGGCGAAGACCTCGCCGATGGAGCCTAAATGGACACCATCGCTATTCCCCGCAATGCACCAGTCAGCGTCCGGGTGACGCGGTGAGATCTTGGTAACGGAGCGTATCGGCATGAATGCCATCAACTCAAAAATCCTGCCGACCCGGCGCAAGCGAATTGCGCTGTTTTCGAGCGATCCCAATCTGCGCCGCGATATCGCGACACGGCTCGACTCGCTGGCGATCTATGACGTGCAGCCGGAGGAGTCTGCGGCATTCCTGGAGGGGCCTAAGGCCGACGCTCTGCCGAGCATCGTCATTCTCGATGTCGGGGACGGCACCTTGCTGGAGAACGCCAGGCTTATCCAGGCGCGGGGCGAATGGGCCAAAGTTCCCCTGATCGCGCTATCTGGGGAACTGTCGCAGGACCGCATCCGTACGCTGGTTCGCCTGAACGCGGCCGATTGGCTGCGCAAGCCGTTCGACAACAAGGAACTGATTAACGCGGTCAGTTTCCATGACAGCGGCAGCGAAGCCACGAAAAGCCGCGTCCTTACCTTCGTCAGCGCCAGCGGAGGGGCAGGGGCGACAACGATGGCGCTGTCGGCGGCGGAATATCTCGCCAAAAAATCGACCAACGCCGCATCGGCGACCTGCCTTGTCGACCTCGACTTCCAGCACGCCAACTGCAGCTCATATCTCAATCTCTACAACGAGTTCGACCTTGCCAGCGTGATCAGCCAGCCGGACAGGCTGGACGTCGAACTGATGGATATCATCAAGCTGATGCGCAGTCCTGGTTTTACCCTCTATTCTTTCGAGCGGCCGCAATTGCCGTTCGAGCCCAAGGGCCAGGACTTCGTGTTCAAGCTGCTCGACTTGGCCGCCTACCGGTTCGACAACGTGGTGATCGACCTGCCGAACCGCGAAACGCCGTGGCTCAATACTGTTCTTTCGACAAGCGATGAAATTTTCCTAGTTTTCGAGCTCAACGTGGTCTCGCTGCGGCATGCCAAACAAACCTATTCCCGCATACGCGAACTGCGCGGCAGCGGGGCGAGCGTCACCCTCGTGGCCAACAAGCAGAAGCGGAAGTGGTTCGGCAACTACTTCTCGCGCAGCGAACTTCAGAAGATTTTCAAGATCCCGCACATCAAGATCGTCAGCCTGGACGCGCCGCTTCTTACCGATGCGGTGAACAGGGCCTTGCTGCCGGCGGAGGTGCATGCGCGCGCCCGATTCAACAAGGACCTGAAAGCGATGTTTCGTGAGCGGCTGGATGCCAAGGCGTGATAACCGGCGAAGCCTGAAGGGATACCCCATCGTTGCGGTTGCGGCGGTGTTGGCTGCTTTGGCCATGCCGGCAGATGTGGCCGAGGCCGCGCAGAAAAGGAAGCGGATACCGCTTCCGCCGATGGGGCCAAGTCTGCGCAGCACCGTCACCTTCGCCACGGTTGAAAAACCCGGCACCATCGTCATCCGCAAGGACGAACGCCTGCTCTATTATGTCGCCGGTGACGGCCAGGCCGTGCGATACAAAATCAGCGTCGGACGGGAGGGCTTCTCCTGGATAGGTGTTGCCAAGGTCGGGGCCAAGCAGGAGTGGCCGCACTGGAGGCCGCCATCCGAGATGCGTACCCGCCAACCTGACCTGCCGGAATTCGTACCCGCCGGTCCTTACAATCCATTGGGCGCGCGGGCGCTGTATCTATTCATGAACGGCCGCGACACGCTGTTTCGCATCCACGGCACAAACGATCCAGGCGGAGTCGGTTTCGACGGGACATCGGGATGCTTCCGTTTGACGAACACGGACGTCATCGACCTGTACGAACGGGTATCGCTGGGGAGCAAGGTGATCGTGCAATGACAACAATCCGTGATCCCCAAGCACCCACCGTGAAGGGTGAATTTCGAAAAGTCGACAACGCAACGGCAGGGCGCAGGCTTTCAGTGTTGATCGCCGCATCCGCTGTCGTTCTCAGCGCCATCAATCTGACGGCCTCGGTCTATCTCTGGCGCTCGACCCATGAGCTGAGGGCGATAGACGCGCGTTTGCAAGACATTGCCGGGCTGGAAAAGCGGCTCAAAAGCAGCCTGGACGTGATCAATTCTGGGATCCAGGCGCGGCTCGACAATCTCGATCGCGACATGCACAACAAGATCACCTCGGTCGAGGACGAGGTCGGCAAGATGCAGCAGGTGCTGGTTGTGCCGCATAGCAAAGTGGCGAGCCAACCCGAGTCGCTTCCCTTGATCTCCGAGCCGTGGAGCCCCGAGACGGAGGAACCGACCATAGCCGAAGCGGCAAGCGAGCCCATCCTGCCCGCATCGGAGCCGGTGCGGCGCAAGCAGACGCCGCCAGTCAGCAAGGTCGAATCGGCCTATCAAAGGACCGAGTCCCCGGATGGGAAGGTTTATTACCGCCGCGTCCGCTGAGCGCCGATGCCGGATTTACCTGAAGCAGTTCCGTTTTCCTTGAATCAACGAACTGCTCTGTCTCCTTGTCTTGCCTCAATTCCGGAGGCAAAACCGCGGCACACTTTTACTGGAGTTGCCATGAGCGCGTTGCTGCTTGGAATGGCAATCACAGGCCCGACGGACGCCGGCGCTTCCATGGTGTGCTACCACGTCGTCAACGTCGACCTCTGGGACGTCCTGTACATCCGCAGCAAAAGAAGTCACCTGTCGAAACCCGTCGGCGCGATCGCCGCGGACCACAGCGGCGTCATCCGTGCAACCGGCGCTTGCCAGCCGCAGCATGCCAACCCGCGTCGCCAATGGTGTCCGGTAGACTATTTTCCCTTGCCGGCGGTCAAATTGAGCGGGTTCGTGAAAGCGCATTTCATCGAACGCCATGCTTGCCCTCCGACCTGAGGCAGCTCAGCGTCTGTTGATCAGATCCTCAAGCGTGCCGAGCAGCAGGCGCACGTCTTCAGATTTGCAGGAATAATAGATCGTCTGGCGGTCGCGCCGTGTCTCAACCAAATTCTTGCTGCGCAATTTCGCAAGGTGCTGAGACAGCGCCGACTGGCTGAGCGAGACCTTCTTTGCGATAGCACCCACAGACATTTCTTCTTCGATCAGATGTTTGACAATCGTCAGCCGCTTGCCATTGGCAAGCAGGGATAGGAGGGACGCCTCCTCTTTTGCACGGTCACCCGGTTTCTGCATTTTCCCCGCAACCCGGCCATCTCTAGCGGCGCTTCACCCACTTCCACGCCGCAAAGGCCGGATTTCGCCCGATTCATACCCAACTCAATTTAGCAAGTTTGATCCCCACGGCAAGGCGGCAGCGGAGGTTTTTACGCTAGGGAAGGAACTAATTTCAGCACAACAAACGTATGCAATTCCTAAATTAACGGCCCACTCATATGGCGGCCTATATCCCCGGTTATATTGCGAAAGAACGGGGTGCATGCCTAAACCTTACCTGTCGGGACAGAATTGCGAAATGATGTATGCGCAATCCGCTTTGACAAGGTGTTGACTGAAAATTGGGCGATCAAATGCAGCGCTTCTTCTTCGACTTGATGGAAGACGATAATTCCGTTTCCGACGAAAACGGAATCATGATGCCCGAGTTGGACGAGGCCGAACTCGAAGCGGCCGGCGCGATCGCGCGAATGCTGGCCGACCGGGTTCCACGAGCCAATCATCATGAAATGGCTGTCGTCATAAGGGATGCCGGCCACACGCCGCTCGCTCGCGTGTCGCTCACACTGGTGCGCGAACGAATGAGCTAACGGTCGCGCGCAAACATCGCACGAATGCGCCTGCCTCGCCTTCATAACCGTTTCCACGTTGTCGGTGGTGTAGGCCCTATCACAAACGGTGAAGTCAATGGACGACCAGCTGAAGCAGCGAGTCGGAATTTAAAGCGGAGCACAACTCGAATAGGTGCAGGCCTCACTCCTTGAAATGGGAAACGTGGCCATTTTGAGCAAGGCGACGGCGACACTGTCGTGCGGACCGTCTTGAAAGCGACGCTCGACACTGTAGACCACTGCCTCTGCGTTGGTCATGGCATGATCGTTTCCCGCTTGCCAGCCCAATCGATACTTGACCAGTTCATCTCTCATCGGATCGGATGTCGCGAAGAAATCCGTCGAGACTGGGCCTCCAGCGCATCGGGCGGTCGTTGTTTCGCCAGGCGTCGCCCGAAGAAAATTTCCGCAACGCATTCGCAATGGACGCCAACGCCGCAAACCGAGGCGGATGTGCCTCGCTGGCGACCAGCAGGGCACCGCCGACTGAACCCGACATCGCTAGGTCGTCAAGCGCGATGGGCCACGTGTCAGGCACGAACGCAGCTTCGTAGATACGGTCGATCAAATGATACATGCGCTTCCCGGTTCGGTCATCACCGTACATCCAGGGTAGCTTCGATGAAAACCAACGTTGATGAAAATATGAACTCCGCAATCATGCGGACTTCTCCGTCGAGTGGGGGGTCTTCGCGCTCAAGATCGCGGCGACAGGTGGTATTTCATTTCGTCTTGCGCATTCCTATATCTGCGCTACATCCCAAACCGGATCATGGGTTCAGATCGGCTGAGCTTGGCGCCCAGCCACAAGACACTTGTGTTTTTCGGCTGCAGTCGCTAATCGCCCCGCATCCGACTGAACTGAAGGTCCAGGCCGTCCAAGGAAAGAGACTATGGCAAAAGGTAAATTCGAGCGTAATAAGCCTCATGTGAACATTGGCACGATTGGTCACGTTGACCATGGCAAGACGTCTTTGACGGCTGCGATCACGAAGTATTTTGGCGAGTACAA
>NZ_JAOWPT010000003.1 GCF_025753855.1 Mesorhizobium sp. ZC-5 | reverse complement strand
GTGCTTAGGAATTGTGGGCACGGCCCAACGACTGGTTCCGATCCGAAACAAGCCCTCCGGTTGAGCGGTGTGGAAGGTCAGAAATTGGCGCATCCACGTCTGTCAGCGGTCGCCGGGAAGGTCGGCTTTCAGGCAGCGATCAAACCACTCTGAGCGGCCGACTTGGGTGCGCGAAGCTGTCATTCCGCAAGGATTGCAAAGGTCTTTCGGGTCATTCCAAGGAAGACCTTGGAAGTCGCGTTCTCAGACGTGCTTCCTCAAGAAATCAAGGATTCGAAATAAAGCGGATTGCCATGTTCGATTGCAGTAGCATCGGGGCGCAACACCGCAATTCCCTCGGCCAACGCCATGGCTGAAAGGCTGGGAGATGATCCGCGTCCAAGCATTTCTAGGATTGGCCGCCCCACGTCGTCCGTTCCGATCTGTCTGACAGGGACAAACTCGGTCCGGCCCAGCTTTTTTTCGTAGTCGAATCCTGCAACGCCAGGCAGCCAGGTCGGTCCTACATCCGACAACCCTGCAGTTTTCCGGATTGCAGGTAGCGCGATCTGGAGGAAGGTAACCAAAGCCGCATTCGGATTGCCCGGCAACCCAGCGAAGAGCATTTTGTCGATCAAGCCGATTTTTACTGGCTTCCCGGGTCTCATGGCGACCTTCATCACATCCAGCGCGCCGCGATGGTGATTGAGAGCCGACACAACGTGGTCCTCCTCACCTGCCGAGACACCGCCTGTGGTTACAAGCACATCGCAACTCCGAGAGGCCTCCCCAAGTATTTCGACGAGTGCTGCGCGGCTATCAGGCACAATTCCCAAGTCCACAACCTGGGCCCAAGCGAACGTAGCCATCGTGGAGTGGATCATCACGCGATTGGAGTTGTAGATTTGCCCAAAAGAAAGAAATCCACCTGGCTCCTGCAATTCCGAGCCGGTGGAAATCAGGCCAATGCGAACTTTTCGCAAGACCTCGACTTCCGCGAAACCCTGGCCAGCAAGAAGGGCCATCCTTTGCGGGGTCAATTGCGATCCAGCAGACAGAATTGGCGTTCCCCCACGCACGTCCTCGCCCGCGCGTCGGATGTTAGCACCTGATCTTGGACCTTTCACAATGACGACACGGTCACCATCGCGCTCACAATGTTCCTGCATGACGACAGTATCAAAACCTGTCGGCACAGGCGCACCTGTGAATATCCGGACGGCCACGTTCCCCGTTGTCGCGAAACTACTTCCGGAGCTGCCCGCTGCGACGCGACCCGTCAGCTGAAACTCCCACGGGCCCTCGCCCTTCACCTCGCAAGACCTGATCGCATATCCGTCCATCGCGGAGTTGTCGAAAGGCGGAAGATCGATCCGTGCGTTGATATCCCCGGCCAGTACTCTCCCTGCGGCTGCCAGGAGCGGGAGGTGTTCTGTATCCCTGACGGGCGTTGCAATCGAAACCGCCTTCGCGGCGGCGATGTCGACAGGAATGACACTGCTTTTTGCGCCTGCACTGCAGTTGTTTTCAGTCACGGCAAGGACGGGTTGCATGTCAGCCTCTGTTTGGGAGCACTCTAAAGGTAGGCGACGTGGTCCCGGATTTCATCAGGCGTTCGGTTCCGCAAAAGCCATTTTGGATTCGGGACCTCACTCGAGTTGAGCAGACACACCGCCAAACGGTGTCACCCCAGCCGAAAACGGCCGTTCTTCGTCATCATGCCTTGGAGTAGTTGAGCCAGCGCGCGGCTCCTGCGGCACGCCCAACGGCATAATACGATCCCGCCGCGATGTTTCTCGCGGCGGGATTCGGAATGGGAGGCATTCACGTCGCTTGGTATTCCTGCGACTTGAATGACAGGTGCTTCACGCCTTCGGGCGCATCCGAAATTTTCCGGATGTTCGCCCAGGTTTGCTTGTAATTCGGCAGGATCAGTTCGTTCGTGCCGGCGTTAATTACATTGCCCTGCACTCCGGTCGGGAACCCGAACAGCATGAACGTTTCTCCCTTTCTGGCCGTCGGCGTCGGGTAGACCATCGCCTGCGTGGAGCCGCTCTCGTTGTAGACCTCGACGAGGTCACCGTTCTTGACACCAAGTTCGGACATATCGTCGGGACTCATCTCGATGAACGGATAGGGCCACCGATCCATGACGAACTCGCTTTCCTGATCGAGGAAGGCATTTTGCCAGACCTGGTTCGCGCGGCCGTTGTTGATGAGGTACTTGTTGTTCTTTTTCTGCTCCTCCTTGCCCGGGGCTTGGAGGCCGCGCCACAGGGCCTCCATAAAGGTCGCCTTGCCATCCTTGGTCCCGAACTTGCCGTCGGTATAGAGACGTTTGGTTCCGACGATCTTGCCGTCCTCGAAAGCCGTGGCAGGCTCTTGGAAGCCGTTGTTGCCCATGGCGCGGAGGCGCTCGTATGTCACGAACTCACCGCCACCTGCATTCTTGTTGTAGCCATCCATGAAGGCATCTTCTTCGGTCCTCCAATCGTAACCCTTGAACTGGTCCGCATAGGCATTGTCTCCCATTTCGCGGAGGACCTTCTCCATGTGCTGGGCGAGGCCTGCGGCTATCATACAATCGGGCTTCGCATTTCCGGGCGGGTCCATGTAGCGCTCGACCAGACGCATCCGCCTCTCGCCGTTCATGGAGGTCAGGTTCATTTCGCCGGACTCGGCAGCCGGAAGCCAGACGTGGCTCGCCGCCCCGATCTTCGAAGGAATGATGTCGACGTCGACTGAGAACAAGCCACCGGCCTTGATCGCATCGGTAATGGCCTTCACCATTCCCTCGCGATCGCCATAAGGCACGGCATTCATCGCGTCTTTCACGATGTCCGTGCGCTTCTTGTAGACCATGTTGAACTGGTGGGCGTTCAACGTGGTCTTGTAGTGGTCGCAGGCCCAGATGTGATGAACACCACCCTTCCCCTCGATCAGGAGCTTGTCGACATAGGCTGCAGGACGCCCCACGTGGGCATCCGAGGGTCGTACGTATCCCTCCTGGTGGCCGCCCATGCGGACACAGCCGCCACCCTCGCGGCCAACATTCCCCGTGCCCAGGGCAACGTTTACGAGAGCAGCATTCGTACGATAGTTATCGTTGCCCCAGATCAGGCCTTTTTCGTAGGCGAACATGGTGCGCCGCCGCTTGCCCTCCTTGGGTTCGGCGATCCAGGCTGCTGACTGGCGTATCTGATCGACGGTCAGCCCGGTGATCTCGGCTGCCTGTTCCAGAGTTGTCTTGTTGGCGGCGAGCGCCTTGTCGAAGTCCTTTGTCGAGGCTTCGATGAACTCCTTGTCCATCCACCCCTTGTCGGCAATTTCGGTCAGCCAAGCATTGAACAGCACCATGTCGGTTCCGGAGTTGATGGCAAGGTGCATCACGTTATCCTTGCCGGCTTCCGCCTCGGCGGCATTCACCGAAACCGTCCGGCGCGGATCGACGAAGATGATCCGGCCGTTCGCGTGCGGCTCATCCGGAAGCTGCTCCTGCTTCTTCTGCATGGAGGTGCCGCGAAGGTTCGGTACCCAGTGATTCAGAAAGTAGTTCGTCTGGGTTTCCAGGGGATTGTTTCCGACCGAGACGATCGTGTCGGCCAGTTCCGCATCCTCGTAGCAATTGTTCAGTTCGCCAACGCCCATATCGCGGGTGGCATGAACTTCCGAATTGTAGGCAGGCCGATTGTGGATGCGGATGTTCTTGACCTTCATGGATCCGAAATAAAGCTTTCCGGTACCCCAGGTGTTTTCGTATCCGCCGGCTGATCCGCCGTGGTCGAACACCGACACGAACAGGCCATCCTCCCCCTGCTCTTTGACGACCGCCGCGGTCACGCGGGCAACGAGGTCCAACGCATCGTCCCAGGAGGTCGGCTGCATTTGCCCGTAGCGCCAGACCATGGGATCGGTGAGCCTCTGCAACTGCGAATTCCGGGTCGTCGAGTAACGGAGTTCCCCCATGCGAGCGCCACGGACGGATCCGAGGCCGGAATTCACTTCGCACTCATGGTCGGGCTTGATGACGATATGGACGTCCTGGCCGTCCTGCTTCACGACGTTGTACATCGATGGCGCGTACCAGGCGTCCGTCTCGGCGGCCTGCTGTTGTGACAGGTCGACGCCAAAGACATTCGAAGCGGCTTCGGTACCGCCCTGTTTGTTGGCTGGCCAGGTATAGGCGTGATAGCCGCATCCAACGATGCAGTAGTGGCAGGTGACGTTGTGCTTCTTGGCATCTGCCGGAATGATCGGCAGCCGGTCAACGTGACGTTTGTAGGCCATGATCCGATCCTCCCTCAGAGAACATTGCTCAAGCGGCCGTAGAGGAGCTCGTCGACCCCCTCGGCATAGATGTCGCCTTTGTCGTCTATGCGCAGCGCGTACTGCGGAAGATTGGCAGTCGATTGCCCCCATATCTGTTGGCCGCCGGCATCCGCATCAAACCGGGAATAGTGACCCGGGCAGTTGAAGCTGTGGTCGTCGGCATTGTAGGTCAGGGGAAAACCCTTGTGCGGGCACACGGTCGAGAAGCCGACAATGTCGCCGTCGGGGCCGGCACCCCCCTGGACCCGAGTGCCCAGCTTCAGAAGCACGCCCGGAGCGTCATCGTCAGGATAGCCGACGTCGAAGGGCTCATTCGGCTTCAGGTCCGAAACATTGGCCAGCTTGTTGGAAGGGTATTCGACCAGTGCAAGTGCGGACGCGGCCTTGGCCTGCGTCGGCAGGCTGACCGCCGTTGCCACTCCTGCAGCTGCGAATGCGCTCCCTCTGAGGAATTGACGCCTGCCGATATCGACCAGTTTGCTGCACCGTTCCATACGTTCCTCCCGATGATGGTTTTTGACCTCACCAAGAAGACAGCAACCTTCGTGCCAATTTCGCCAGCCATTGATGTTGCGGCATTATTTAAGGATTCAGAGCAAATCGTTTCTACCGCCCGTTCGGATTTCCGCACTTGGTGCAGTGCCGAAGGTTCAGGAATCCGAACGTTCGCGATCAGCCATTCCGAACCGCGTCATCTTCTCCCATAACGTGGTTCGGGAGACTGCAAGCAATCCTGCAGCCTTAGCGATCTGGCCGCCGGTTTGTTCCAGCGCACGCTCGATCTGGCGTTTTTCCGCCGCGTCGCGCACGACCGACAGAGAAAGAAAATCTTCAGCCGTCGATCTTCCGAACTGCTCCGGAAAAAGGTCCCCGGGCATGATCCACTCAGTGGTCGACAGCGCGGCCGCGCGCTCGATGCGGTTTCGCAATTCGCGAACGTTGCCTTTCCAGCCGTGCGAAAGCGCAGCCTCTTCCGCAAGAGCACTGAGGCCGCGAATGCGGTTGTCGGTCCGGGTGCTCGCATCCGCGAGAAAGCGGTCCATAAGCCAGGCAATGTCGTCGGCGCGCTCCCGGAGCGGGGGTATGTCGACGGGTAGGACCGCCAAGCGAAAATAAAGGTCTTCCCGAAAATTCCCGGAGCCGGCTGCGGGAAGGTTGCGATGCGTCGCCGACACGATACGGGCCTTGAAAGGCACAGGTGCTTCACCGCCTACGCGCAGGAAAGTCCCCTCCTCGACGAGGCGAAGGAGCTTGGCCTGCAAGGCAAGGGGCATGTCGCCGATTTCATCCAGAAACAGGGTGCCCCGGCCTGCCCTCTCGGCGTAGCCAAGATGACGCTGGGAGGCGTTCGTGAACGATCCTTTTTCGTGGCCGAACAGCTCACTCTCGAGAAGCTCATGCGGGATCGCGGCGCAGTTCACCGCGATGAACGGGTCTCCGGAGCGCGGGGAAACCTGGTGGAGATAGCGCGCGGCAACTTCCTTGCCGGATCCAGTCTCGCCCATGATGAGGACAGGCAAATCGTGCGGAGCATAGCGCCGCAACATGTCCTCGACCGAATGCATGGAATCCGAGACACCAAGCACATAGTCGTGGGCACGCGTGCCGGTAGGACGGCGGCCGAGTTCTATGCGGCGAAGGAATTCATCCATGGAAAACGGCTTGGTCATGAAATCGACTGCGCCGGACTTCATCAATCGAACCGCCTGATCGATTTCTCCATACCCCGTAACGAACATAAAGGGCGGCGTATTGGGCAGCTTGGCAAGTTCGTTGAATACGGTCTCGCCCGAAACATCCGGAAGACGAACGTCGCAGATGACCAGATCAAGGGATTGCGGCAGCGTACCGATTTCCGAGATCGCCTCCCTCCCCGTCTCCCACCACGTGACCCGCCATCCTTCCAGTTCGAGCCGCTGGACGATCGAGCCGCCCATGACCGGATCGTCTTCGACAAGACCCACTCTCGCCCGCTCAGGCAGCATTGGCTTTCTGATCCTCCCATTCCAGGGGCAGCAGCAGGGTAATCGCCGTGCCTCCCGTGGATTTTTCGCCTATCTTGATCGTTCCGCCCAAATCGTCAATCACGCGACGGACCATCCAGAGACCCAGACCTCGACCAGCCCGTACGGCAGGTCCGGGATCACGATCGAGCAGGATTCCTGCGATATCCGGCGGCATTCCCGGGCCTTCATCTCCAATATCGATGGTCAACATCCGCTCGGTACTTGTTGCCGAAAAGCTCACCTGGCCGCCTTCCGGTGTCGCTGCCGTTGCGTTCAAAAGCAGGTTGAGCAATGCCTGTCTGACCAAACCGCCCCGGATTGGAAGCTCTTTGGATGACCGCCATACGACATCCCATTCGAGACGCTGCATTTTGCGACGCAACTCCGGCCTGATCAGCAGGCCGACGTCCTCCAAATCTTCGGCTGTCAGCGGGTGCTGTGAACGTTCCGGCCTGTACGTGGCCAAAGCAGCCTCCACGACATCCCGAATGCCTGCCAGTCCGCGTTCAATCAGCCGGATCGAGGTCTCCCTGACTCCAGGGGTCTGACCGTGTTCCTTCAGGGTGTCGATGGCATTGAACAGACCGCCAAGGGGATTGTTGATCTCATGCGCCATTCCTGAAGCCAAGCGACCCAAGCTTGCCAACTTTTCTTCCTCGGCAAGTTGCATGGCGAAATTTGCACGCTCGCGCTCGGCATGCACCAACGCGTTGTAGCCGTGGAAAAGGCTGGCGACTTCGCCATCCCCCCGGGGGATTTCGTTCGCTGAAATTGGCTCGGCAACCCCTTGGGCGGCCGATCGCATATGGTTTTCCAGAACGCGGATCGGACCCACCATGCGCCGAACAAGCAGGAAGCCTCCGAAGGCGAACAAGACAGCAACAATTCCGTTCGTGACCAACAAGGTGATCAGAACCTCGCGCCTCTCCGCAAAAAGATGCGACACGTCGAATGTAGCGTGGATCGTACCGATATGCTGGCCCTGGTAAATCAGCTCGCGGTGGGCAAACCCGGTAAGCCTTTGGCCGTCGATCGTTACGTTGCCAGGTCCGTAACGCGCCGAATACTCTGCAGGCAGTACGGAGTAAGTCTCAATCTTTCCCGGGTCGCTTGCCGCAAGAACACGATCGTCCGATCCCGTGACCACCGTTTCGATTGGGGCTAGAGCTTCATAAACGGTCGAGGATCGATCGAGAGCGTCGAATACTTCCCAGACGTCCCCCCGCAAAACGGCTGGCAATATTGAAGACGAAAGGCCATCAAGATACGTGCCCGCCAAGCCGTTGAGATAGCTTTCCTGGATACGGGACAATCGATCGAGAACTCGTTCGGAAATCGCGGCGGTGATGACGACCATCAGGATGGCGACGATCGCCGGCACGCGAAACGAAACAGGAATCGATTGCCAGCGTCGGAACGGGTTCATCCGAATTGCCTCACCGTCTCGACCTTGGCCGCGATCGTGTCGAATAGCGCGGGTGGCGTGACGAGAAAACCATCGAGACGGAGCATTTCGAGCACTTTTCGGCCCTCTCTGTCTCCCGACATGGACACCAGTGCGTCGCGCAGCGCCGCGATCCTTGAATCGGAAGCCAGGGACTTCGCCGAGGCGATCGGCGGAAAGCCCAGCCATTCGGACTTCCTGACAATCATCGTGCGATTCACCAGGGATGGTTCGATTTCTTTCATCACCTCCCAGACGTAACCATCGACGCTTCCCGACTGTGCCAGTCCGGAAGCGACCGCGCGAATGACGTTGCGGTGGCCGTACGTGAAGAAGTTGCGTGAGAAGAACTGATCGGGGAGCATGCGGTTTTCGGCCAGCAATGCGCGCGTGACAAGGAAACCTGAATTGGAATCCGGATCGGAGAAAGCGTGGATATCGCCGTGGAGGCGAGTCCAATCGCCGACGTCCCTGCCTTGGGTGGTTATCAAGTAAGACTGGTAGAGCGGCTTGCCGTGCCAGGACGGTGTCGCGACAAGGTCGAGGTCGGCCTTGTATTGCACATAAGGATATCCGCAGATCCAGGCGGCATGGATTTGTCCCGATACCAGCAGGGCCGTGATTTCCTGATAGGTTCGACGGGACACCAACTCGACAGCCCCTCCCAATCGGGACTCCAGATACGAACGCAAGTGTCTGAGGAGCTCCAAATCATTGGAGAGAAATACAGGGGTAAGGCCGAATTTGAAGGAAGTTTCACCAGCATGACCCAAAACGGGTGTGGCCATGGCCGCCAAACCCGCCGTCACGAACCACCGCCTGTTCAAGTGCCCCTTCCCGCGCACTCGATCCCGACTTGTCGCTCGCAAATTCACCTCCCGTCAGGGGCAACCCTGATGGGCGACATTAGTCCAGATCGGTTTGGAATGCGACGGACTGACGACCCTAAGGGTGGGGCCCGGCTTGAGATTGTACGCGGAGATCGCTCAATCGTCGTAGCGGGTCGGCTTGCCGTTCTTTCTACCGCCGCATCAGGCTGCCTTTTGAAATGCTGACCGAATAGCGATCTCCATCGAGTCGACCAATTCTCTAGCAGTTCCGGTCCCTTTCGAAAGCACAAGCTCGGAATCTCCCAATGGGGGCAGGAAGCCATCACCATCGACCCGCAGATGGGGAGTCATTGAAATCCGCGGCAGCACGCCGACGGCTGTGCCGGCTGCGATGGCCGATCTCACTCCGGCCACGCTTTCGCTTGTGCAGACCACTTGGAAATTCACGCCCGACGCCTCCAAAAGCTCGAGACAACGGCTTCGCCACCAACATGCTTTGTCGAAGAGCGCAATAGGGAGCGGTTTTCGGTCCAAGACATCCGTGAAAGTTGAAGCTGCCCACACGGCTGGCTCTCGGTGGATCACGACATCGACCGGCGATACGATTTCAGGTGAATGGATGGCAAGATCGAGCTGGCCCCGCGAGATCATGTCGGGGAATTCCACGCTGGATCCGCAACGGACCACCACTTGCGCATTCGCCTGAGTGCTCGAGAACGATGCCAGTATCGAGGCCAAAACCCGTTCGCCATATTCATCCGGGATGCCAATCCGGATCTCGCCGCCGGGTTGATTGCCCCTCATCTCGTTGACCGTCTGATCCAGCGTTGAGACCACTCTCCTGGCGATCGGAAGCAATTTCTCGCCTGCGGGCGTCAGCGTCACCCCGCGACCGTGGCGCTGGAACAGCAAGTGTCCGACGGTTTCCTCGAGTTTTTGGACCTGAAGGCTGATTGCTGACTGGGTGCGAAACAATCTGGACGACGCTCGGCTGACGTTGCCTTCCTGGGCAACGACAAGGAAAGTCCGCAGCAAATCGCTATCGAGCGAAGGAATTGTGCCATCGTTCGTGCTCATGGCTGATATATATACTATTCGTTTTTCTCATAAAAGTCGGTGACCTAAGCTGGGTGGCAACCACGAAGGTCACTATGGCCAGTTCTGCAACTCTTCCCTATCCATCGACCCGCATCATCTGGGCATTGACCGTAGCAATTGCTGCCGGTGCCAGTCTGCAGTGGCCTGAAAAGGCAGTGGAAATCGCGCGTTTCGTTGCAGTGAGCTTCCTGGACGTCGCACTGCTCATCGGTGCTGGACTGCTGTTGTCAGCTTGGGTGGCCGCCAGTGGAGCCGGCACCATTACAGCGGAGATTTTCCGGGGCCGCCCGGTCACCACGATTGTCCTCGCATCTTTCGCAGGCACGATCACGCCCGTGTGTGGAGTAACCGTGCTCCCGCTGATGACCGGTCTCCTGGCTTCGGGAGTTCCCCTTGCCCCGGTGATGGCGTTTTGGCTCTCGTCCCCCGTGACCGACCCCGCGATGTTTGCAGCCACCTGGGCAACACTGGGCCTCTCGTTTGCTGTTGCAAAGACAATCAGCGCTCTGGGACTCGGGATTTTCGCAGGGGGCGTTACGGCAGCCCTGGCAACAACGCAGGCAGTGAAAAGACCGCTGCGCCGATCACGTGCATCGAGTGGGGAAACGTGCGGCCACTGCGTTGCCGGATACCGGGCCTGGGTATGGGGAGACCCGGAAAGAAGCCGGATTTTCTGGCTGGGTCTCCTAAAGACCGCCAGACTTGTAGCGGTTTGCCTGACTTTGGCATTCGCGGCGGAGTACCTGTTGAGGGACGCAATGCCCGACCATCTGCTTGGGACTTATGTCGGCACTGACTCGCCTTATGCAATCCCGCTCGCCGTCTCGGTTGGAGCTCCCATGTACCTGGACGGATATGCGGCGCTCCCCATGGTACGAGCGCTTCTGGACCTCGGCATGTCTCCGGGTGCGGCGCTTGCATTCCTGGTGTCGGGAAGTGCCGTCAGCATATGGGGTGTACTCGCAGTAGTTCCCATCCTGCGGACATCCACCCTCATGCTGTTCGTGACTTTGGCCGTCATCGGCTCCGCGGTCGCCGGATATGTCTTTGACTGGGCTTGGAACGTGATCTGATTCCACATGGGCCAAAGGTGGCCCTCCGTCCACTACGTCATAGGAAGAGCTTGCGTAGTTGCTGCGACAGCAGGTCAATCAGCGACACCGTCACCAGCATGATGATTAGCATTGCCGACGCCTGAGGATAGTAAAAGCCGCGGATCGACTCGAACAGCACCTGGCCGATACCGCCGGCACCGATGACCCCGAGGACCGTGGCGGCGCGCACATTCGACTCAAATCGATAAAGCGCATAGGACATCCAGAGCGGCATCACTTGCGGAACGACGCCGAACACGACCTCCTGCAAGCGCGATGCACCTGTGGCTCTGATGGCCTCGACCGGCCGGAAATCGATCGCTTCCACGGCTTCCGAAAACAGCTTGGCCAGGATGCCGGTGGTGTGCACGAACAGCGCCATCACGCCCGCGAAAGGACCAAGGCCGACGGCAACCACAAAAAGTACGGCGAAAACCAGTTCATGAATGGACCTGCAGGCATCCATCAGCCGGCGCACCGGCTGCACGATGTACCAGGGCGCGATGTTGCGGGCGGACAGGATACCGAATGGGACAGCCAGGACTGCCGCGAGGAATGTTCCCCAGAGTGCGATCTGGATCGTGCCGACCATCTCGGCGAGGTAATAGCGCCACTCCGTAAAGTCGGGGCGAGCGAAGCCGCTGGCATAGGTGGCCATATTGCCCGCATCACTGAACAAATAGGTCCAGCGACTCATTTCAGCGGGAGCCCAGCTCCACACAAGCAGCACAGCCAGGATAATCCAGGTCGTCATGTTCCAGATGCTGCGCGACCAGTCGCGCTCGACCTCGGGAGCGGGATTATCGGATGTGGTGACGTTCGCCATGTCTTTCACCGTCAAACAATGTCGGTCGCGCATCAAAATTGCGCGACCGACCTGGGAGGATAAAACCAGCTTCGCTGGTCCAGCCTTAGCTCTGCTGGTTCTTGATCTGCTCTTCGAATGAGGCCTTCTGTGCCTCGAGCTTCTCGACCTGCGCCTTCTTGTCGGTGTCCGAGAGGCTGGCGTCCGCCTGCACCTTTGCGATCGCCTTCGTCAGCTCCATGACGCGGATCGGCAGAAGCTGGTTGTTGTCCGAAGGCTTGAAACCGGCCCATTTCAGACCCGCGAGGATTTCCTTTTCCTTCGCAGCATCGCCCGTCGCCTTGCCGGAACCGTAGCTGAACATGAAATCCTTGATCTTGCCCTTGGTCTCCTCGGGCAGATCTTTGCGCCACACAATCGGATCGGACGCGATCAGAGGCGATTTCCAGATCACCTTGATCTTCTTGAACGCCTCAGGATTGTTCTGTTCGACCAGCGTCATGTTTTCGGTGTTGTTCGCTGCGGCGTCGACCTGACCGTTGGCAACAGCCATCGAGTTGGCTTCATGGTTTGCATTGGTCACGTTCTTGAAGCATGTCTTCGGGTCGACGTTGTTGGCCGCGAACACGAATGTGGATGGCACGAGGAAGCCCGAAGTCGAGTTGGGATCACCGAGGCCGAAGTTCAGCGTCCCGTCGCACTTCAGGAGGTCCTCCACCGACGTCAGCTTGCTGTCGGCGGGCGCGATGATCAATGAATAATAACCGGGCTCGCCGTTGGCGTTGGTCTGCTGTGCAAAGACTTCGCCCTCAGCGCGGTCGACAGCTTCCATGGCCGACTTGTTGCCATACCAAGCCATCTGAACCTTGCCGAAGCGCATGCCCTCGATCACGCCCGAATAGTCGGATGCGAAGAACGGATTTATGGTGAGGCCGGTGGCTTTCTCCATATCTGCCAGAAGCGGCTCCCACTTGGGTTTCAGCTGCTGTTGAGACTCAGTCGAAATGATGCCGAAATTGATCTCCTCGGCGTAGGCCGCACCCGAGAGCAGGACGGAAAAAGCGACCGCAGTCGCTCCCTTGATAAATGCGTTCATGACAAGCTTCCCTTTGGTTGGTTATGCGAAGGCTGGCGCGAGATCCTGCGCCGGCAGCTGCTTCGGTTTCACCGGTTGCGATGGGGCGTCCGGCAAAATGAGTTCCTCGGAATTCGATCCATAGAGTTCGACCAGCATCCGATTGGTCAGTTCCGTGGACGGGCCGTCGAAAACGATCCTTCCGTCCCGCAAGGCAACCGTGCGCGGGCAATAGCGGCGGGCGTACTCAACCTGATGAAGCGAGACCACGCAGGTTATCCCCTCGTCGCGGTTGACTGCCGCAAGTATCTCCATGACGCGTCGCGCCGACGAAGGATCGAGAGAAGCAATTGGCTCGTCAGCCAGCAATATGCTCGATCGTTGAACCAGGGTGCGGGCAATTGCGGCTCGCTGCTGCTGGCCACCGGAAAGCGTCGAAGCGCGCTGCCAAGCTACTTCGGGAATACCGACCCGGGCCAATGCGGCCCGCGCCGCCTTCTTTTCTTCGGCGGAGAAGAGGCCAAGCGTTCCGCGCCAGACCGGGATATGCCCAAGGTTGCCGAGCAGGACATTGGACAGAACGGACAGGCGACCCACGAGATTAAACTGCTGGAAGACCACGCCTATTCCCCGGCGCATTTCACGTGCCTTGGTATCAAGCCGGCCGCCATTCTGGATGGAGCGTCCAAAGATCTCGATGTTGCTGTGCCCGCCCTGTCCGACCTCGAGGCCGCAGATATGCCTCAGCAGTGTGCTTTTGCCCGACCCGGACGCGCCGATCAGCGCAACCATTTCGCTCCGCTGAATATCCAGGCTGATATTGTCCAGCGCCCGCTTCTTGCCGAAGCTTTTCGACAGGTTCCGAACCGAAATTGCAGTCATGACGCCTCGCCGTGATGGCCCTGCACAGCTGATGAAGCGGATCAATAACCAGACCGGCACGATGGCGGCCCGCCTGAATTGAGGAACCACTTGAGAAGGCAGGGTTTCGCGGTACGCCTATCCCCACCACATGACGGCCAGCTGACGGTGGCGTGACAGTTACATGACGATCCACAGCGGCACGCACATATCGGCCAAGAAATACCGTTGCCGAAGGAATGGTTGCCCTTCCAATCCCCTCGCTGCCCATCGTCTGCCTCCAGTCCCGGCCTGGAAGATCGGAACCGACGGGATAGCCATGACTTATCTTATAGAATTCGAAAGG
The DNA here is from genome assembly GCF_025753855.1 of Mesorhizobium sp. ZC-5. Lineage (GTDB taxonomy): Bacteria > Pseudomonadota > Alphaproteobacteria > Rhizobiales > Rhizobiaceae > Neomesorhizobium. Next base: position 707,164 of record NZ_JAOWPT010000003.1, on the reverse strand, counting down.
AGCGCTAAAGCTATGAGCGAGTTTGCACGAAGCCTACCAGCAGGACTGACACCCCTATGGATGGCGCATCAGGAGCCGCAGCCAGGCGACGATACCCCATTGCCCACGCCTGGTCGTGAGCCATCTCCAGAGGATGACCCCGAGAAGGTTCTTCCTGCGCCAACGCCAGTACCTCCAACTGATCCCGAACAGGATGAAGGGCCGATTGTGCCGGGTTCCGTGCCTCGAGCACTTCGCCATGTTTAAGAAAATCGGCAACACATCACCAAGGAAAACGCCGAAGAAGGAGACACTTGTTCGCGACAAGAAGCCGCCATTCGAACCCAAGCACGTGGATCCACCACCGCGAGACGTACGAGAGGCACCGACTCCAAATCCAAACGGTGATAAGAAAGCTTCCAATGGTTCGTAACTTTCGACCCACACCGGCCTGAGGCCTCAGTTCTGCCTTGGGGAGAGACAGCACGACGCGCCAGGTCCGCAATACCCTGTCCAGCGCCAGCTATTTTGGAGGCAGCATTTCAATCCAGGAACGGACCGGGAGGACAACAGCACGCCGGGCCTGGGTTCGAGAGGGAGAAATGGAAGTAGATCGAGTGCGGCGGCCGGCTGGAAATACCGGGTTCTGCGAGAGCCCCCCTAGATAGAGCAGGTTGTTTCCACATCCCTCGCATCCGCGACTTCAGGTCGACGCGAACTTCACGCTGAGAGGCTGAGTTTTGAGCTGTCGAAGGGGGTGACCACGAAGTCTGCTCGAAATGAGGAGAATGTGTGCGGGGATTAATCGTATCCTCGATGCATTGACATGCTGATCGCCGCGGCTCGTTTGCCCATGAGTGTAGAAGCGTTGTGGGGTGATCAGATGAAGACCGTCCTTGGCGCGAGTCATGGCCACATAGAGAAGCCGACGTTCTTCATCGATTTCGTTCTTTTCGCCAACGGCAAGGTCGATTGGAATGCATCCGTCGACTGAGTTCAGGACAAATACGTTCTTCCATTCCTGGCCCTTCGCCGAATGGATGGTGGAGAGGATAACATAATCCTCGTCGAGATGTGGTGGACCGGCCTCATCACTTGTTGCACTTGGTGGTGCCAGGGTCAGGTCCGTCAATAAGCGCTCCCGGGAGAGATACGCAGCCGCAATCTGCTCGAGTTGCAGCAAATCGGCGCGCCGGACTGTGGCGTCTTCGTGGAGGCGATCGAGATGTGGCTCGTACCAAATGCGGACTTGCTCCAGGTCGCTTGGCCACTTGCCGGATCCTATTCGCAAGCCGGAAAACATGGCGATGAAGCCCGGCCAGTCGAACCGTCACGACGGCACATTTGCATGTGCAACTTCAGCAGGGAAAATCCCGCCTCTACATCATTGAGAGCAGAACTGCTTGCATATGCTCCCTGAGGTCGAGTTCTCCACGCGCCTCGAGCTGGAGAAGGTATGTCGCCTTGACGCGACGATCGGCATCCCCGACGGCGGGAAACCCGCAAACGGCGAGCAGCGCCTTCTCTTCGGCCTGGTTGCTTGCAGTATGGTTATTCCGAAGGCCATGTGGCTTTCGCATCATCTCCATGAACGTCGCGTAAGAAGCCCTGTGCGCTTCGATTATCATCGCCAGATCGACGGAGGCTTCCTGCTGCCTTGCCATACCTGAACGGACAAGCTTCGTGCCGAGAACGACGCTTCCGATTAACATCTTGCGGCGGCTGATCTGAGACATCATGACCTCCTGGAAGTGTGCCTGAGGCAACGCTACCACCCGTCATGGCCCATTCCTGTCAGGATGGTTCAACCGCATGTCCGGGACCGCAGCAGCCTCGTCGGGGCAACGAAGACGACAGGCGTCAGGTCGATTGTCGACTGCCGAGGCCGGCAGCCCCACCCATCGCCCGTCAGGCGCACCTATGCGGTCAGCATATTCTCGATTTGGATCGGCAATTTCCGCACACGCTTGCCCGTCGCATGAAACACTGCGTTGGCAATTGCAGGAGCAGTCCCCACCAGGGCGATCTCCCCCAGCCCTTTCACACCAAGCGGATTCACATGCGGATCGACCTCGTCAACGAAAAGCGCCTCCAATTCCGGCATGTCGAGATTCACCGGCATGAGGTAGTCGGCCATATGGGCATTAACCGGGCGGCCGTCACGAGCATCCAGAACCGTGCGTTCCATCAACGCCATCCCCATGCCGCCGATCATCCCGCCTGTGCATTGGCTTTTGGCGAGCAGCGGGTTCACCACCCGCCCTATGCCATACGCGCCGACAACACGGCGTACCCTGATCGTGCCGACATCAGGATCGATGGCAACTTCAGCAAAAACCGCGCCGAAGGAATGCATTGAATATTTTTCGGCAATTTCCGGATCGCGCCGGGCGAAACCATCAGCCTCAATCGGATTGCCCGCGCTCGCCAGAATGTCCCGGTAGGAGAGCCCTGGCAAGGTATCTCCTCGCCGACGCAGCCGTCCTTCCGTCCATTCAACACCTTCCCTCGACACTCCAAAGACCGGTGAATTCTGATCGGCTATCGCGCGTTGGGCTGCCTGAGACTGCGCCTCCAGACATGCCGCGCGAATCGCGGATCCGACAGATGCCATAGTCCAGGAGCCGCCGTGAGACGGCGTTGGCGGATAGTCCGTCGTGCCAAGCCTGAACCGTACCTGCTCCAGCTGTAGTCCCAGGTATTCGGCAGCAACCTGTGTCATTGATGTGTAGGTGCCCGGTCCCATGTCGCTGGCGGCCGCTTCGATCTCGGCCGTTCCGTCTGCCAGGAGCCGCACCCTGGCGCTCGAAGGCGCATGGAATGCGGGATATGTGGCGGTCGCAGCACCCATGCCGATCAACAAGCGCCCATCGCGCATGGAATGCGGTTCGGGACTCCTTCGGGCCCAGCCGAAGCGTTCAGCGCCAAGCTCGTAGCACCGCATCAGTGAGCGGCTGGAGAACGGCTTGCCTTCTGCTTCATCGATCTGTGGCTCGTTCCGGCGTCTCAACTCGATCGGATCGATCCCAAGTTTGTAGGACAGCTCGTCCATTGCACTTTCGAGCGCAAAGATGCCGCTTGCCTCACCTGGGCCGCGCATATGGTTGGGCGTGCCTGTGTCGAGTTGCGCCAGGCGATACTGGGTGCGCACGTTCGGGCAGGAGTACAGGTAATCGGTGACGGCGGTCAGGGCCTCCGTGAACTGCTCATAGCGACTTGTCTCTCCCGTGCCTTCATGGACAACGCCTGTAAGCTTGCCATCAGGGGTGGCACCGAGCGCAACCCTCTGGAGCGAGCGCGGCCGATGGCCCGTGGTGAAGAACATCTGTTTGCGGGTGAGTACGAGTTTGACGGGCCGCTGGACGTGCCGCGCAGCAAGTGCAGACAGCGTCACATGTGGCCATGTCCTCAGGCTCGTCCCGAAGGCTCCGCCGATGAAGGGGCAGATGACCTCGACGTTCTCGGTGGGCAGGCCGAACACAGCCGCGATCTCCGCCTGCTCATTCATAAGGAACTGGCTCTTGCTCCATAGCGTCAGCCGATCACCGCTCCAGGCAGCGATCGTCGCGTGCGGCTCCATGGGGTTATGGTTTTCGCGGGCCATGTCGTAGTACTCGTCGACCTTGACGGCCGCCTCTGCAACGGCGGCATCGGCATCGCCCCGCGACCTGTCCGCGCCGCCCGCTTCCGGAACGATTCTGGCGACCTGCTGGTCGGCGTGGTCGACCATCGGCCGCTGAGCGTCATAGCGGATGCGAAGAGCTGCTGCAGCGTGCTCGGCATGGTCGAGCGAGTCCGCCACGACGATAGCGACAGGCTGCCCGTAGAAGCGGACAGTGTCGTCCTGAAGGACATGGAGGCGCTCGCCAACTGCCGGATCGATGACACCCTTGTGCGGCAGGTAGGTCAGCTTTGGAGCGTTCCGATATGTAATCAACGAAACGACACCAGGCATCTCTTCCACTTCGGCGGTTTCTATTTCCCTCACCCGGCCAAGACCGACGGTTGCGCTGACCAGGACAGCATAGAGCTGGTCTGGCTGGTTGAAATCAGCGGCGTAGCGCGCCTTGCCCGCAACCTTGGTGCGCCCGTCGACCCGGGTCAAAGGCTTACCAATGATGTTCATGTTCATGCGACCTCTCCTGCCAATTCCAGAGCGCGGACAATCGTCCTGGGCAGGAGCACGACCTTGAAGGCGTTATGGTGCAATGGCCGGACACCCTCAGTCGCCAGTTCCGCGGCTTCCTCGAACGCCTGTCTGTCCGGCTTTTTTCCAGCGAGCGCGGCCTCACAGGCGCGTAGCCGCCAAGGACGCGTGCCAACTCCGCCGACTGCTAGGCGTGCCTCGCGGATCACCCCATTCTCGATAGCGAGGGCGGCTGCGGCTGATACCAAGGCGAACTCGTAGGAAGCGCGATCTCGAACCTTCAGGTAGCGCGCGTTGCGCGCATATGGTCCGCCTGGCACGCGCAGTTCTACGATTAGCTCGCCCGGCAGCAGTGTGTGTTCGAGGTGCGGTGTGTCGCCTGGGATCCGGAAAAGATCCTCGACCGGGAAGCTGCGCTCGCCTTGCGGACCATGGACCCGCATGGTCGCATCAAGTGCAACCAGCGCTACCGCAACGTCCGACGGATGCGTCGCAACGCAATAATCGCTCGTACCAAGTATCGCATGACCCGCGTTGATCCCCTCGATTGCCGCACAGCCCGACCCGGGAGTGCGCTTGTTGCAGCCGACATCAAGCATGCGGAAGTATGGACACCGCACTCGCTGCAACATGTTTCCGCCCATGGAAGCCATGTTCCGCAATTGTGGTGACGCGCCTTCGATCAGGCTCTCCGCGATCAGCGGCTGCAGGCGCTGGACATTGTTATCCGCGGCGACGTCGGCCATCCGCGCGAGCGCGCCGATCAGCAGATCATCGCCTTCCACACGTATGCCACCTAACGGGAGCCCGTTGATGTCGATGAGCCGTTCCGGGCGTTCCACCTCCTCCCGCATGAGATCAATGAGTGTGGTGCCACCAGCGATGTAACGCGCGCCCGTCGCGGCGGCGGCGATTGCTGCCTCAGCGCTACCTGCTTTTTCCAGCGTGAAGGGAAACATGGGTCAACTCCTTTTCGCCGCATCGGCGACTGCCGCAACGATCCCTGGATAGGCACCGCAACGGCAGATGTTGCCGCTCATCCAGAACTGGATTTCCTCAGGCGATCCGGAATGACCTTCCGCTATGCAGCCTAATCCGGACATGATCTGGCCGGACGTGCAGAAACCGCACTGCAAGCCCTCGTGTGCGACGAAGGCTTCCTGAAGAGGATGAAGCTCACCATCCTTTTCAAGGCCTTCGATCGTTTCGATTTGTGCGTCGTCGTGCATGGATGCCAAGGTCAGGCAAGACACGATACGCCTGCCGTCGACGAGAACCGTGCAGGCCCCACAGGCTCCTTGATTGCAGCCCTTCTTGGTCCCGGGGAGATCAAGTGTTTCGCGCAGGACGTCGAGGAGTGACTGCCTGGGATCGATGTTCAGCTGCTGGCGCTGATCGTTGACGGTGAAACTCACCAGCACGGTGATCGACGCCACAGCGGTCTCGGCCATCGCCGTGCTGTCTAACAGCGTCGGGATGACTGAGACTGAGGCCGTGGCACCTGCGAGAGCAAGAACGTCGCGCCGAGACATGTCGGTTGAAGCAACTGGTCGGGCCGCATGGGCCATATCTGACTTGTCATTCATAGGCGCTCCCTGGGCTGGCTTTACTCGAGGCGGGTAACCCTGCAGCCGATTTTCGTGCTGGTCACATTCACGACGTATCGCGGGCCCAAGCGGTATGTCCGGTTCGGCGTCAACGCCCCGATCCGTTCAGTTGATGGAAATCCGCATGGCAAGCCTCCGAGCTGATGATCCTGATGATCATCGCCGATCGATTGACGAATTTACTTGGCCGGGCCAAGCTTAGTTGTATCCCGTGGGAAATCAAATTCAGAATTCACGCACCCCTATTACCAAACCTTATAGAGAGACCATGAACATCCGTCAGATCGAAGCGCTTAGAGCCATCATGAAATCCGGCTCTGCCTCCCGCGCGGCCGATGCCCTGGGAATTACGCAGCCTGCTGTAAGTCGGTTGGTTTCGGAGCTTGAGAAAACGATTGGTTTTTCTCTCTTCGACAGAACGCATGGGCGGTTGGAACCGACGCCGCAGTGCCATCTGTTTTACACTGATGTTGAGCGCACCTTTGTCGGCCTGGAAGTATTAAAGCACACAGCTTCACAAATCCGTGAACGCGGGCCAGGAATTGTCCGGATCGCAAATATGCCAGGCATCGGTTTGCCTATTGTGTCGCGGGCGATCATTGCGTTCCGTCAGATACATCCTGGTGTCGCCGTCGCTGCTCAGTTGATGTCCACCGCGGAGGTCTGGACGGCTGTGGCAACCTGCCAAGTCGACATTGGCGTAGCTCCCAAGGAAACAGATATTTCAGGGGTCGAGTACCAACCCTTTTCAGGCGACGCCGCGGTGTGCGCAATGTCACCGACACATAGGTTGGCGACCAAGGACGTCATCACTCCTGCCGACCTTCACAACGTCGAGTATATCGCTCATACGCCGGCCGCTCGGATGCGGCGGGCATTGGCAGATCTTATGGAAGCGGGCGGTTACAAATTCAACGTTGTCGCTGAAACGCCAATGTGCATGACCCTCCTGTCCATAATCAGCGCAGGCGCTGGGGTTGGTCTTGTAAATCCAGCGTCCATCGAGGGGTTAGGGAACATTGACCTGGTGCTTCGCCCGTTCACACCAATCATGCCGTGCAATTTCTACCTTGGTTATCGCACCGATGCCCAACGATCGCGATTTGTGCGTACAATGGCGAAGTGCTTGCTGGATGCCAGGTCCCCGACTGACCTCGATTCACCGAGCGATCAATCCGGCGGAGGAGCAATGAGCGCGCGCGTGGCAGCTGCCGCAGCAACTTGAAGTGACACCGGCAATAACTCGCGAAGACGTGACTTGTCTTGGGCGGCCCTGAGCCAACGAGCACGCTGCCCGCGGCATCAATACACATTCGGCGTTGGGGAGTCGAACTCCAACCCGCATCTTCGCGAAAGCGGCTCAAATCACGACATTCGAACCAGACGCGCATGACCGCTCCTGGCGCAGCTGCGATGTCCGGCGTGGTCGCCGGCCAACGTCTGGGCTGGTTCCTGCCCATCCTCATCGGCTTCTACACGACAAGTATCCCTTGCGGGTATACTGGGACGTCATTAGGATTTGGCATTCCGGCACCTGCCATTGATCGCCACGGCGAATGTCAGAACCCTGGTGGCAGCGGCAGGTCGATACTTGTCGCCATTGCTATGGGCGGCCGGGAGCCACGATCCATCATGCGTCTGCTGCCAAATTTGCTTTCCCGTTTTGTAAAGAACGGGCGCTTGACTGTCGTCTTCGAGAACGGTTTTAGGCAAACCTTCGGCAGCGGACAAAATGGACCCGACGTGACGATCCGCCTGACCGACAAGGCGGTGGAACGCGAGATTTTCTTCAATCCGGAGCTAAAGGCGGCCGAGGCCTACATGGATGGCCGTCTGGTGATCGAGAACGGCGGCAAGGTATTTGACCTTTTGTCGCTTTTTTCCGTCAACCGCACCGGGCTCGGCGCGCACCCAGTTCAGAAGACGTTGCGGAAGATCTGGCGCGTGTTGCGGCGACGCCAGCAGAACAACAAGCTCGGCCTCGCCGCCAAGAACGTTCAGCATCACTACGACATTCCGACGAAATTTTATGAGCTTTGGCTCGACGAGACGATGACGTATTCCTGCGCCTATTACAGGTCACCGGAAAATAGTCTGGACCAAGCGCAGATGGACAAGCTTCGCCACATCGCCGCCAAGCTCAAGCTGGAACCGGGCATGCATGTGGCAGAGATCGGCTCGGGCTGGGGCTCGCTCGCCATTTATCTCGCAAAATATTGCGGCGTGAAGGTCACGGCCATTAACGTTTCGACCGAGCAGTTGGCCGCGTCGCGCCTTCAAGCGATCGAGGCCGGGGTGGCCGACCAGATCGACTTTCGCGACGTCGACTATCGCGAGGTCACCGGTCAGTTCGACCGTGTCGTCTCAATCGGCATGATGGAGCACGTCGGCGTGGGACATTTCGACGGGTATTTCACGACCATTCGCGGGTTGCTGAAGGAGGGAGGCTTTGCATTGGTGCATGCGATCGGACGTATGTCACCTCCCGGCACGACGGCACCGTTCATCCGCAAGTATATCTTTCCTGGTGGTTATGCGCCGGCTCTATCCGAGGTGTTTGCATCGCTGGAACGCACAGGCATCTGGTGCGCCGACTGCGAGAATCTGCGGCTGCATTATTACTGGACGATCCGCGATTGGCGACACGGATATGAGGCGAAGCGCGACGAGGCAGTCGCCATGATGGGTGATCGCTTCTGCCGGATGTGGGATTTCTATTTGGCGTCGGCCGAACTCGGCTTCCTGAACGGTTCGAACTTCGTCTTCCAGATGCTGATCTCGACCCGCCGTGACGATGTCCCGGTCATACGAGATTATGTTGCCGATGAAGAGAGGCGCTTGCAGGGCTCAGGTGGGTCAGAGACGTGAATTACCCTTCTCGAACAGACTTGCTGATGCCGGGTCGATTCCGGGCTCCGCGATTAAGCTTTGGGAAAGTGGGACAGCAAATGCATCCGTGAGCCAAGCGACCGGGCAAACGGCATCGGACCAACCTGCGTTGCCATCGGAAGATCAAAGCCGACCTCGCTCAAGGGGACGACATTCGTATCCTTGTCTTCACGCCGATCTCCCGGCTGCACTCCGCTGACTTCGAGATCACCCTGGCCGGAAGCGAACAGGTTATTTCTCGGATCAACCGAACAGCCAACCGTACGGGTGCGGTCCGAGTCGTCGGACGGAACCGCAGATCGCCGCGTGGTTTCAAAGACGCTTTGGGGAAGGCAACACTGCTCAAGGCCGCGTGCTCGACCCTTACAGCATCTTGCTCCTCGCCCCGCAAGTTGCTGCTGGTCATTGTTGACACGGAGGATGCGACCCGATTCCGTGACTTTGGTCGCTTGGATTCCCACATACGCCAAACGGCCGACATCACTCGGTCACGGTTCTCGGCTATGATTCGGAACAATCAGAAAATTTGGAGGCGACCCATGCTGGACGAGCGCGAACCGACGCTTGAGGAAATCCTATCCGAACCGATCATCCGCCACGTCATGCAAGCAGACGGTGTTGTCGCTGCCGATATCCGTCGCCTGTATCGCTCCCTGGAACGCGATGGGGAGAGCCCGCCAGCCTTCATGTGCGCTCGGCTCCTTGAGGCCTGTCGCGCGCAGGCATAGTTCCCCGGTTGGTTTGCAGTTGTCGTTCCGGCCAGAAGCTGGCCCGTTCAATGGGCGGTCTACCACGCCGCCGCCATTAACCGCCGTTCCTTGCCGATGATGATGGCCGACCTCCATTCGTCCATCGGCAGTTTGGCGGTTTAGTTTGCCGTCATTTTTTTGGGCTCATCGTTACTGTTTCTCGTCTTCCGGTGGCGAGCGCACAGACAAGGATCGGTCGGATCGAAGTTGTTGCATCGGATCCACGCGATGCTTGCACGCAGCCTCTCTCTGCGCAACATTGGCTTGCCGTCAGCCCGAACAGCGTCGGCAGGCCGCCTCGTCCACAACTCTCCTCACGAAGAGACGAGGCGGCTAGTGTGCCGTCGCAACAATTCGTCGTTGTTGCCAGCGAACGAGCTGCCCATATGGCACCCGGGCACGGGGCGGCGAACCTTCTTGGGAATCAAGCGGAGTTTAGGCAATGACTGGCGCGCCAGCTACGGACGGACCAGCAACCGTCGTGCCCATGTCGACCGCGATCCTCATTCCTCCGTCAGGTGATCGAAAAGGGCCTTCATGTGCCGCCCAAACTCGGACGCCCGCCCAGGAACAATTCGTGGTTCGCATACAGGTGCTCACCCTGTACGACGTCTTCCGACATCCATCCGCGATCTCTGAGAACTTGCTACCAGCCGACGGCCTGACGGAAGCTAGTTCTGGTTTGCCTTAGCCGTCGCCGCATTTTCACGCAAATCGCGGACTAGCCGATTGTCGGGATCGAGTCGAAGGGCTTCATCGAAATCGGAGATCGCGCGTTCAAAATCACCATTGCTCCCATAAGCGAAGCCGCGGTTTGCGAATGCGTCTGCGAAATTGGGATCAACCTGGAATGTTCCGTCCGACGATTCCCAGTGAAGGTCTTTCCTGAATACGGAATCCGATCCACTCGCGCGGGCTTCCTTGTGAAGCCGGATGGCCTCGCTCATGTCAGCAATGACGCGGTCGAAATCCTTCAACAGGAAATAGGCGTAGCCTCGGTTGTAGTAGGCGGTTGGGTCCGACGGGTTGCGCCGGATGGCTTCAGCGGCATCGTCAACCGCGAGCTGCGCGTCGCCCAACACGCTGTAGGCGAAGCTGCGGTCCTTGTAGCCCCTTGGATTTTCCGGATCGAGGCGGATTGTTTCGTTGAAATCGCGGATTGCACTGTCCCAGTTGTCTTTTTGGGCATGGGCGAGACCGCGAGTATTTAAGGCATCGACCTGGATTGGATCGAGCCGGATCGCCGCGCTACATTCCACGATGGCGCGGTCGGCTTGACCGATCATGAGATAGGCCAGCCCACGATTTGCGAATGCCCTGGCGAAATTCGGGTTATGCGAAACCGCTCTGTCGAAATCAGCGATTGCCATGTTTGCCCTGCCCTCGTGCATATAGGTGAGGCCGCGGACGTCGTAAGCCACGGCGCTCGTGGGGTCGAGCCGGATGGCCTTGTTAACGTCGGACATCGCCCGTTCCAGGTCGCCTTGTGCGATAGGCCTCACCACGGACCGTGTAGGAAAAGGAATCCTTCGGATCGCTTTGGATCACCTCGTCATAGTCGGAGATCGCGCCGTCGAAGTTGCCCTGTCTGTAATAAAGGAATGCCCGCTTCCGGAAGGCTTCTGTTCGCTGGTGCGGGGTGATCTGGTGATTTTTCTCCAGAAGCTGCGAACAGACCTCGATTGTCCGGTCCGTGACGGGTGATTCCGTGCACAACGCAAGCAGCGATTCCTGACCTTGTGCCTGCGCTAATGCGGCGAACATGGCGAGGGCAACTGTCGTGAGGCTAGCTGTTCTCTTCATGAATGGCCGTCATTCACGCAAGGTCGACTATTGCGCGCGCGACACCGATGATGAAGTAACTTTTGACGACAGTGGTTGGGCGACGGACGCCGGAGGCCTCAATATCACTGCCTCGATGTCCTTTCGACACGATGCGACAGGCCGGGAATATCCGCACACTCGGTCAGGGTCAAATCTTGAAGGATGCGCACGGGCCGCCCCGGAAACCGTTTCGACGGGGGCTCGATTTTAAGGGCTCTCCGGACACTCACGTGCCATTGAACATCGCCAACAGCGCCAGCAACAACATGCCATTGCAGAGCACGACGATGCCGTCAAAAATCCTAAGCTGCGGAACGCCGATCAACGCCAGCCCCGTACCGAGCAGCCCGCCGATCAATGCCATGTATGTCAGCTCAATCATGCCGCCTCCTACGCGCAGATCATAGCACGCAGCGCGCCAGCCAAGCAAAGCCTGTCCGCAATGGGACTTGGTTGTGTAAGAACGTTTTCACAGAGCCAGGGTCGCGAGCCGTCGTTGCGGCTACTGGATTGCATGGTCCGCTGCGCGCAACCTTCAGCGCGATCAAGTGCACGAGGTCCCGTCAGTTCTCAAAGTAGATATTCTGGACGAAAGCGATCAGTGCATAATCGTGTCCGGACAACGCGTCGCGAAGCGCCGGGTATGCTCCCATCTTCGGCGCTTGAACCGGTGCTTTCCCCTCTTTGACGGCGATGTTAGCGTCGCGCCGTAGGTCAGCCCGACGCAGCAACAGGATCAACAATGACCAGACGCAGGATCGCCGTCATCGGCATCGGCAAGATTGCCCAGGACCAGCATTTGCCGGTGATCGACAAGGGCAGCGATTTCGAACTGGCCGCAACCGTTTCGACCCGTGGCTTGGCGTATGGCAAGATACCGGCTTTCCGCAGCCCGGCCGACCTCTACCAGGCACTGCCAGAGATCGGCATCGTCGCCATCTGCACACCGCCCGGCGTTCGCCATCGCCTGGTGCGCGAGGCGCTGGATGCCGGCAAGGACGTGCTGATGGAAAAGCCGCCGACGACGACCATTTCGGAATTCGATGACCTCGTCGTCCATGCGCGGGCTAGGAAGCGGGTGCTCTTCCAGACCTGGCACTCGCGCTACAACGATGCCGTCGCCCGTGCCAAGGCGATCCTCAAGCGCGAGGGCGTCGCCTCACTGCGCATCGACTGGCGCGAGAGCGTGCGCAAATGGCATCCCGGCCAGGATTGGGTATGGGAGCCCGGTGGCTTCGGCGTGTTCGACCCCGGCATCAACGCACTTTCGATCTTCACTGAGATCCTGCCCTTTCAGGCCTTCGTTGAAAGTGCCCGCATAGCCTTCCCTTCAAACCGCCAGGCACCGGTGGATGCAGAGCTGACCTTCAGGACGGCGGGCGCGGGCGGACCAAAGATGAGTGCCGGCTTCAATTGGCTCGAGGAGAGTGGCGAGATATGGACCATCGCAATCGAGACGGCGAAAGGCACGCGCCTCAAACTGGAAAAGGGCGGCACGGTTCTGACCGTGAATGGTCTCCTCACGGTCGAGGCACCGTCGGAAGAGTATGAGCGAATCTACGAACACTTCGCCCGACTGCTCGACAAGCGCCGCAGCGAAACCGACGGTTCGCCGCTCAGGCTCGCGGCCGACGCCTTTCTGCTCGGCGCACGCGAAAACGCTGCGCCCTTCGAGTGGTAGCGCGGCGTTACCGGTGAAGCGGATCGGCGAACCGATTATAGCCTGTCGTCTGCTAGCGTTTCTCAGCCAACATCGAGCCAACTCGATTGTTGTGATGGATGTCTCGAACGACGGCAAGGCGCGCACCAATTCCGCTCCCACGCGTCGTGATAAGCCTGCCTGGCACGCGCCCCATCAGGATTCCCCGCGACATGTATGGCTGCGCAGAACGATCGTCGCCGCCGTTGCTGACGTTGGGCGGCATTGATGCCGCCGCCATCCCAGCCCAGCAGCGCGAGAGCTTCGATATGTTTGAAAAATATTGGCGGCCTCGCCGACAGGGGGGGCGCAACCCGACCGTCCACTATCGAGAAGGCATTTGGCAAAACCAGCGTTCCCGGTCCTTGGCGTCCAACGCGATGCGCGTTGGTATGGGCGGTCCGCTGCTCATCGTCATCTAAGGGTAAGGAATGCCCGCGACTTAGAAGATCAATGACGGCGGATGGGCTGGCGCTCGTGGTCTTGAGGCCGGACCGGGTTAAACAATCGATTCGCCTTCGCCCGTGCGTGACTATAGTTTGGGCGTGCTTGGGGGATTCCGCGTTTGAAGATTACCCGTGTCCAAATCGCAAACTGGCGGTCGATCAAATACGTCGACTTCTATCCGGAGGACATTTGTATCCTTGTCGGGGCTAACAACGCTGGCAAAACGAACATCCTATCGGCGATAAATTTTATTCTGGGGGAGCGGTGGCCTATGCCCGCGAACCTCGATGACTCCGACTTCTATGGGCGTATTCGCGACAACAGCGTCTACATTCGGCTCTGCCTAGATCATCCATACGTTTCCGAGATCGAGTTTGACACGTCTAAACCACAATATTCGCTAAACGCTCTCGACAACCAAGGAAGGCCCGTCCGACCCTTCACGAATGCCCACCGGGAGGAGCTGGCCTTCGCCTATGTTGATGCCAGCCGCAACTACGAGCGTCAGTTCTCTACCTCTCGTTGGTCGATCTTTGGTCAGGCGTTGCGCCACCTGCATCAGACTCTGAAGGACAGCGGCGAGCAGCTGACGCAGCTCCGCGAGGCGCTGAACACCGCGCATGGACTGCTGCAGACGGAGCAGTACAAAGCTTTTGAGCAGGAACTAAAAAATGCCTTCGCGGCTCAGCTGAAGACAGCCCGCTACGACGTCTCATTCGAATTCCGCACGCTCGAGGAGACGAACCTCTATCGTAGCCTTTATCCGACGCTGGTTGAACACGGTGTGCCTCGGAGCCCGCTCGAGGTCGGCTCGGGCGTTCGGAACGTGCTAGTGCTTGCGCTCTTCCAAGCATTCGCGAAGTCTTTTCGGGGAGACGCGGTGCTCGGCATCGAGGAGCCCGAGTTGTATTTGCACCCTCATGCGCAGCGCAGCCTGATGAAACAATTCGAGGGGCTGGCAATGGCAGGCAACCAGATCTTCATTTCCACTCATAGCGCGCATTTCCTGGATGTGGCCCGCAGCGACCGCATCGTGCTTGTGGATAGGTGCAAGGACGAAGATGACGAGGTCTGCACACAAGTGCAGATGGCCTCCAGCGAAGACCTGCTGGCAGCGCGAAAGAAGCTGCATCCCTATCGCGACCAGATGACGGTCGACTCGGTACGAGCCTTCATCCGGAACGTCCGCACGGCCGAAATGACGGAGGTGTTCTTTGCGAGCGTTGCTATAGTAGTCGAAGGTCCGTCCGAGCGCGAGGCGATGCCAGTGTTCGCCCGTTCCTGCGGCCTGGACTTCGACGAGTATGGTATTTCCGTTGTGTCCGCGGGCGGCAAGGCCACTATCGATACGCTGGCGCAGCTGTATGAGGTGCATGGCATCCGGACCTACATCGTCTTCGACAATGACGGCGGAAAGCCTTCCGAGAAAGCCGCCAACCGGACGCTGTGTCGCCTACTTGGGCTCCACGAAGCGGACGAGCCTGCCGCCTGCGTAAATGACAACTATGCGATCCTGCAGGGCAACTGGGAACTGCAATGTCGCGCGCATGTGGAGGCGATCCAAGCGGGCCTGTACGACGAGTTGGAGATAAAAGCGCGGATCGAACTCGGCATCTCCAGCGATCGCAACAAGCCCTTGGTAGCCCGGTTCGTCGCCGAGGCCCTAGTCCAGCAGGGCTACATCCCCCAATTTGTGAAAGATATCCTCGCTGCGGTGAAGAAGAAGCTGCCCGAGGTGCCCGGTTCCGAGGGTGTATTCGGCTAAATCACGCGGTCCGCCCTCGTGTGGTCTCCATTCCAAGTCTGTGTGCGTCATGCCCTCAGGAAAGGCCTGCAGCGCGTGTGTAAGCAAGCATATGCTGCCACGATCCGCCGCTGCCTCGGCGGTCGACGCAGCGTTTAGCTAAAATGTGCGGTCTAGGTCCCTCCTATTTCGCCATTGCCTTCGTGAGCAACTCATTCAACGGACCGAGAGCGCCCCACTGCGCTCTCGCGTTGCTGCGTTCGTTCCTCGGCCAGTATCGAGACGAAAAATAGATGGCAGATTGCACGTATGGGGAGAGCGACCCGTAAACAGCGATCAATGCGCGCCGTCTCGCCGCGTCGCCATATCGGCCAACGTAGATCGCTGCCGTCGCCCTCGTCGCGTCGTGCACCGAGCCATCCTTCAGGATTTGGAGTGCCGTCTTAACCGGAGCATCGTCAGGCGGCTCCTTGGTGATCAGTGCGGCCAGAATCCACATTACCTGCCAGTCCACCAGTGACCGGTCTTCAATGCTTCGGCAGAGAAACTGATAGATGGTAATCTGGGGCAGAAATTTCGCCAGATAGGAAACGTAAATCTGAGACATTGACGGCCGTTTCTTGAATGCGTCGAGAACATGATCAACCGCGTAATCGGATGAGGCTTTTGCGAATAGGGGGAGACAGAAGCGCTCGATGGTTTCCTCATGTCCAGGATGGTCGGCGATGGCATCAAATAGTACTTTCGTGGCCTTGAGCTCAAGGTCTTCATCATCGTCTTCACCGTCGTGCTCGGTTTCCGGCTCGTCCTCGTCTTCCCATTCTGACTGGAATCCATAGTCAGCGTCGAAGTCCTCTTCATCGATCTGGTTTGAAATCTCTTCCACAGCCTGTTCAAACAAGGCTTCAAGGTCCGGCTCCTCCGTGTTCAATGCAGTCTTCGGCATGATCGCGGACTTGGCCTCGTTAAGCACCAAATCGTAGCTGCGGAGTTCGGGAATCAATTGCCTCATCAACTGTTCGGACGCGTCGACACTGCTGAGGAATATGTACATGTCGTCGACATACCGCGCGGACGGGATGTCTTGATCAGCAAGGAAGCGGTCGATAGGTTCCATATAGAAATTCCCGAGCAGGTCGGAAGGATAAATACCTTGGATAATGCCCCTCGAACTCCTCTCGCCCGTGTAGGCCGTGAGCAGTGCTTCTAATCGTGTCAGAAACTTAGTGGGATAACCGGCGTCAGCGAGGACGTTGATCAGCGTGTGTTGATTCAGTGATCCGAAGAAGTTCGCGACATCTATCTTCACAACGTACTTGTTTTTCTTGCCGGACGAGTGCCGGCTCAGCGCCTTCTGAAGTTCTGCCCAACACGCCCGCGTCGACTTAAACATGCTGGGTGAACCGCCGTCTTCAAGCTGATGGCTGAACGATCGCGATTGATCAGTTTTCGCTTCGATGATCGGAGCTGCCTTGTCGGCCAAGAGTTGGTAGAATAACCGGTCTTTCGGCAACAGAATGCTGCCGGGCCGGGAATAGGCTGGACCTGGCCTCGGCGGACGAACTCTTACTCGCATGCGGTGCGATTTGGGGACTTCGATCGTAAGCGGCAGGCCTGGCTTGTATTGGCCGTCTTTCAGCTCCCGCTTGACGATCTCGACGAGATCCTGACCGACTTTCCGATAGATGAAGCCGATATGCGGCGCGTAGATGAAGTCCGAACGCAGATCATGGATGACGCGCTGGAGCGACAAGGTCCAGTCCGCGTCGGAAAGCCCAGCGAGGTCCATTCCAAAGGGCTCTCCGAGTTTGATATCTCCCAAGTCGCCCCTCCCAAAGTCTCTGCGCAACACAGCACAGGCACGGCTAAAAACGCAATAAATAAACTCCTAGCTCGGCTGCCACCCGATTCTTCGCCAAAGTGGGCCGCCAACGCGCTCCCCGGCAAGCGTCGAGCCCCCCAACAAACTGCGCACCACGCTCATTTGCCTAGCACCCCAGCACTTTCCAAAATCCGATTGCGTGCTGCCTCGTTTAGTTTGCTCCAGCGAATGGCGACCGCGGGGAAAAAGAGCATCATGATCATCTCCTCGAGCCAGCCGACCGCGGCCTGCTCGTCGGCGAAGTCGACGTAGACCTTCATCGATGACGTAGCGATGCGATTGCCCGGCGGTCGTGCGAAGATAAAACGGCCGCTCTGGTGTTCGGCATACCGCTTCAGTTCGTCATAAAACAGCCGCACCACCTGCTCGCCGTTGGGCTCGACGATCCTGTCGAGCAATGTGGGCTTGAACTCGACATCGATTCCGCTCCCTCGGAAGACGTCTTCTGCGAACATGTACGCGAGACTAAACGTATACGGGTGGAACTTTACTCCAACACGAACACGGTCTTCCGTGGAGCCAATATCGAACTGTCCGCCATGGCCGAAGGCGTAAAGCTTCAGCTTCCTGCGGATTTCGTCGGGCACGTTCACGGCAGACGCTCCGTTTTCGCTCATAGGCCTACGACCTCGCTCCTCTCCAAGAGGCATTGCCGATCTCTTTCGTTGAGGAGCCGCCACGGTAGTGCAGTCGCCTTCAGCCCAAACATCCAGATCGTTTCGGCCAGCCAGTCTCTCGCTGCTTCTTCGCCCACTTCGAAATCGGCGAAGATTTCCAGGCTCGACAGAACCGTCGTCCTATCGAGCCGCGGGCTTACATGAAAACGCCCCCTGTGCTCGCAAGCGTATCGATAGAACTCCAGGAAGACTGAGGCGGCCAGCATTGCCCCGTCTATGGGACGGGCTGGCCCAAGGACAACTGTGACGTTGTTTCGAATGCCCGAAGCCTTGAACAGCCGATCGACGAACCGCATTGCGCCGCAGATCTCGTGGACATGGAAATCAACAGTGACACGCAGAACTTTGCCAGCCTTCGCGACCTCAAAATGGCCGCCGTGTCCGAGCGCGTAGTTGCCAAGCTTCCTCCGGATTCCAACCAGACCGTTCACTGTAACTCTTCCGTGTCGATGACGAGATCCCAGCGAAAGCCGTTGTTGCGCTCGTTGGCGAAAGCCAGGTAGCCGCGCGGGTTGCAGACGATTCTGGTCCTACCGACAGTGACATCGGCGGGATGGTGCGTGTGACCGCACACCCAAAGAGCCGGAGCGGCTTCGGAGTTCAGGATGTCACCGAATAGATGCTCGCTGCAGGCGAACAGGTAATTGGCATCGCCGCGATGACCGCCACGATAGAATTCCGGGGTGCAGTCGGGGTGCGGCAGGTGATGGGTGACGACCACCTTCTTGCCATTAAACGGGATCGACAACTCCCGTTCGATGAAGCCGTAGGTCAAGATGTTGAGGCCCAGCATCACCTGCGGCGACAGCCGCTCCCCGTTACCCTGCCGGATCTGCGAGAAATCGGCGAGTTGGTTCGGTGCAGCTGTCATCCGCCACCGCAGATCAGCCTCTTTCTCGAGACCCATTTTGAAATCCGTCCACAGCGTGCCGCCGATGAAAAGAACACCGTCAATCTCTGCGATGTCGTCATCCAGCAGAATGAGTGGTTGCCGCCAGGATTTTGACGCCTCGGCTGCCTCCTTCATTGCGCGATGATCGGAGGGCTTCGACCGGGCGCTTGAGCCGCCCCAGTAATATTCGTGGTTTCCCGGCACAAAGATCAGAGGCAGATCGTAACGACGCACAATGTCGAAGGCCCGGCGCTCGAGATCGGGCGCATAGCAGAGATCGCCGGCGCAGACGATGACATCCACCCCGTCGGGAGCCTGGGACGGCAGTGGAATGTCTTGCATTTCGAGGTGCAAATCCGACCAGATCCAAAGCCTCATATCGGCCCTCGCAAATTACATCTTGCCTGCATGTCGGACTTCCGATCGGCCCGGTTGCGCAGGCTCTTCCCGTTGGTGCCGCCGCGTTTCGCCGTGGCGTTCCAAATCATGGCGGGTCGGCCACCATCTTCCTGACCTGGGTGACAACCGCATCGAGTTGGGAGCCTTCCAGGGTGTCGTGTATCAACAGCTCGCCCGCCACGAATTCGATGGCTGGCCGACGCCGCACGACCAACTCGCGAGCAGCGTCGCAGGCATTGTCCAGCCGTGCATTCACCCGCGCTGCCAGTTCCCGGTTCTGGAGAAGGATCGTCGTTCGATCTTCGGTGCTGCGATAAAGCAACGGCCAGTCCCGTGCGAAGCCAAGCCTGGTCTCCATGTCGAAGGCAAGTCGGGTCGCGACAGCGAGATCGCTGGTGTCGTCGTCACCGGCACACGCCACGATCGGCCCGAGCAATTCCTGTTCGGCGGCACGTCCGGCCAGTGTGCAAACCAGGATCCCAGTGAGCAGCTCTTCCGTCGGCTCATACGCACTATCGCGGGATCCTGCGACAAAACCACCCTCCGGGGCATCGATCGTGATCATCGTCACCTCACCGAGCTCCAGCCGGATGCGCGCCACGGCGTGCCCAGCCTCGTGGATCGCCATGCGGAAACGCAGATGATCGGGCCTGGCAATTTTTGAGGAGGCAAGGATTGCTTCGATGTCGGCAAAGGTGAGCGGGTGCTTCTCGCTGCGAGCCTTGCGGCGGGCCTCGCGCATCACGCGCTCGATATCCGCCCCGGTCATGCCGTTGGCTCTACGCGCCAGGTAGCGAAGCACGCGGTTGGCGGCAGCGGGGTCAGTTGCGGGAGCGTTCATGATCAGCTCCTCGCCTTCACGGGCGCACTGGCGACAACCACGTCGAGATCATCCTTCAAATGATGACGTATGATGCCTGCCAGCGCATCGGTATCTGGCCGCGGGATTTCAAAGTGGGGCTCCAGCCGCCCTGAACGCAGCAGCGCCTTGTCGATGGCCCCGGGGTTGTTGGCAGCCCCGACAATGATCACGCCAGAGGATTTTACTGCACCGTCGAGCAGTTCCAGCCCCTTGTTGACGAAAGCGTTCCAGTAATCATCGTGGGTCCTGGATCGCCCGCGGCTGCCGAAACCGTCGACCTCGTCGATGAACAGGATCGCCGGACTATGATCCTGCGCCTCGGCAAAGGCTTTCGACATGCGTCTCAGGACGTCGCCGAGATAGCTTGGCTCCAGCCAGGTCGCCACCGATGTGGCGATCAGCGGAATGCCCAGCGTGTTGCACAAGGCCCTGGCGAACTGCGATTTGCCCGTGCCCGGAGGGCCGGAGAGCAACAGCTTCGAGACCATGTCGCTCCACGCAAGGCCACCCGACCGCCATAACTCCAGGTCCTGTTTTAACGCCAACGCCCATTCGGTGACTTCTTCGCCATAACCCGACAGCGTCTCGACACGCAGGATGGACCAGTCCTTGGTCTCGTCTCCCGTCGGCCGCACAGGCTGAATGATTTCGCTGCCTGAGGTACCCTTGCCGCGATCATTCTTTGCCGTGGAATTATGTGCGGGCTTTTTTCCGTCCCACATTTTTCTAGGGGACGTTTCGTCCTCGGCTTTGCCGTCGTCACCAGCCTTCGCTTTTGCCGCAACGATCTCCCGAAGAATAACAATTGCCCGCGACGGCGAGACGCCGGGCCGGATGGCGATCGCCAGATCCGAAAGCCCAAGTCGCGGATAATCGCCGGGCTGCAAGGATTCGCTTGGGGTACCGCCGAGGACGGCTTCTATTGTACCGTTGACGATCTCGGCGCTCAGAGCACCGCAATTCAGATCAAGCATTGCCGCAGCCGCCAGTCCTTTTGGCAGGACGTCGCGCTTTTCGGTGACGCCCACGATAGGAAACCCCATCAGCGCGGCATCACCAATCTCCCAATCCTCATCGGGACGCTGCTTGCCAGCGAAGCAAAAAACTTCCCATTGCGGCTCACCGGTTGTCGAAAAGCCCAATCCTCGCTTCCGGGAAATGTCGTATCCGTTCGCACGTGCGATTTTTCCGGGCAGCACGAGCCCACGCTCAAGCAGGTCAACAAAACTGTCTTCAAAGCCCAGCACATCACAAGAGACCGCGACGATCGGTTGGGGAACGCTCAGTATGCGGAGCGCCTCTTCGAGCGAAATCCGACTTCGAACAAGTCCCTGGGCCACCAGCAGAAGGGTTGCGACGTCCTGCGGGCGCGAGGATTCAGCGGAATGCCGCACCATGCGCAACAGCTCTGCAATCGGTCGAGCGGGCAAGGCTTCACCGACTTGCTCAATCCTTGTCTCAGCCGCGTCACCGTCGTCCCGCTCGGCAGAAAATTCCGCCCCATTGTCCGTTGCGCTTCCCGGAGCAGGCGGCTCCTGGCCAAAAGTGGGCAGGTTGAAGCCATTCTCATCGGAGCCGAATTGCCATTTTTGACGCACGGCCCGGCGGCGGCTTTTTTGCAGAATTCGTTCGATTTCGGATTCGCTCTTGCCCCGAAGCACCACACCGGGTCGGAAGGTTTTGACGCGACGGCCATCGATCAGCGCATATCCGGGTTCAAGGATTCCCGTTTTAATCGCCAGTTTAAGCGCGGCATCCCCGGCGGCATGACTGAGCCTGCGCAGGAAGTGGCGTGCAAGACGGGAATCAAATGTTGACATATCGGCGTTTGAGGTCGGGGACATGTCAATAATCTCCCGCCGCATCATCGAACCGCCGCCCGAGGCGGTACCAGCGCGAAAACGAGCGCGCCCAACCGATTTCCTCCGAGATCAGGAAAATTTCCGAGGTGACAATCGAGCGTCTATCGCCAGGCAATCGCGGATGTCCGGTCGATAGCGCGACCAGGCACGGCGCAGGGCTGAATGCAAATCGCCAGTCATCAAGGATCGGCGCGGTCGGATGGGCTCTCGCAAGCATTTGGTCGAGCGGAAATGGGAGGGTGCCGCTGACGATCTCAAGATCTGCCACAAGCTTTTCCAGGCGGGCGATTTCGGCGCGAATGGCGCAGTAGTCGGTCTCGGCACGTCGGTTCCCAAAACAATACACGGTCCCTCCTCCCTCTACCTGAGCGACGCCCTTGAGCGCCCGATGTTCAAGTCATTGCATGCCGCGACAGCCATCAAGCTCAAGGACGCGTCGACGAATCATTCACTGCCTCCCGTCAACCCATCATCGGCACACGCGGATAATGTGAGAATTATTCCCACGATTCGCTTTTAATGTAAACAATATGGGCAGGGTGCCAAATTGTTGACATTTCGCAGTCCGCTCGTTCGAGATGACGGAATGGAACCCTTTCCGCCGTTGCCGGAGATTGTTGGAGTGCTTAGGGCCGGTAGGGCGCTGCTGGGCTTTCGCCAGGAAGAACTAGCTGCCCGAGCCGGAGTTAGCCGCCAAACCATCGCCCGCATCGAAGCTAGCGGTAAGGGGGTACCCTATGAAACGTTCGAGAAGGTCAAACGGGCGTTGGAGAAAGAAGGGGTTGTTTTCATCGACAGTGAGGCCGAACGAGGTCCTGGCGTTGCGATTCGGCGACCGAGAAAGTCGCAGGCGAAAGTCCAGGGTTTGACTCGAGAATGATGCAGCGGCGCGCGCTCCTTATTTTCGCTTATGGCAGTCCACATTCTGAACGGCAGAATCCGGCATAGCGGCGCTCACACGAGTAGCGAATTTGCGGGCACAGGTTGACGTGACTCGCAGGATGAAGGGTTGTTGGCTCGTCGGAAGTTGAAAAATGATGGCCCTGCCTTGCGCCGCTCCAACCAAAGGGGGCAAAGGTTAGGCTGCTTCCGATCCAATTTGCTTCAGCCAGCGGGGCTTCCGGGCGTAGGTCCACACGACGCCCGCGCGGAACGAGAGGCCAAGTTCACGAAGGTGGGCATCCCAACGGTTGAGAGCATTCCGTTTCTCGGCCAGATATTCATAGATGTCATAGACAGATTGGATCCCGGTCTTTTTGTGCGCAAGAATTAGCTCCGCAACGTCCCTGTCAACGCCCAGCCTTGGGAGATGGGTGCGGATGGTCCTCCTGAAATCATGGAGGACGAAATGATCCATTTCGGTGATGCTGGGCGAAAGGCAGGCAGAGCGCGCTACCGGGATCGCATGGCTGGTCGCTGTGTGTTCCTGCCCAACCACCCTTGCTGTGTCGGAAAGCATGCGCCGAACGATTTCATCAAGACGAACTTTGATCTTGCCAAATCCATTGACCGGCTTCTTCCCGAACGTGGTCGAGAAGATGAAGTCTCCCGTATTCTCTCCACTGAATCGTGGCAGGCTCTGGAGGATGGATATTGCGGTATCGGTCAACGGGACAACGTCGGGTATTTGTCCCTTCATTCTCTTGCCGGGTACGTGCCAAAGTTTGTTTTCGAGGTCAAATTCGCGCCATCTCGCGTTGGCAACCTCGGCCCGCCGCCTTCCCAACAATATAAGCAATAGGAGCAATGGGCCGTACGGATATCCAAGCAGTTGCACTGCCTCCCAAATCACCTTGATCTCTTCATCGGAGTGAAACCTGCTTCTCTTCAGCTTGGGACCGATTATGCGTTTGGGTTTCATCCTGTCGCACGGCGAGCTTTCGATGCCGTATTTGCCTTGGTCAATCGCCCAGTTGATCATCGCTCTCACCATCCCAAGAATCTGGTGCGCAGCGCCCGCAGAGCCTCTCGCGATCGCGTCATCAATGACAGTTTGGATGTCCTTCCTTGAAACGTCGCTTATCGGCTTTGGACCCAAGCCCTTACGCGTCGTTTTGCCTACGACTCTGTCGTTGCAGTATTCGGAATACAGGATTCGCTTCACCTCCTTTGCCGTCCTCAGTTTCGGTTCGAGCTTGTTGGGGCCCTCCACAGCTTTTTCTATGTAATCCTCTAGGACAAGCTCGAACGTATTCTCGCGACGATGTGAATCTTTCCGCTGATCCGCTTCATTTTTTTCATTAGGGTCAACACCTTGTTGGACAAGCTGGGCCCAGTTCCGGGCTGTGTCGCGGGCTTGATCGAGCGTCATTTTTCCGTATACGCCGATTTCGCGCCTCGAAGGATGTTTCCTGGGCGGGTAGCGTGCGATCAAAATGAATGTGCGCTTACCCTTGGCGGACACCCGCACCCCGAAGCCCGGTACCACCGAATCCATCACCTCATACCTCCTTCCGTCGGCGGGAGGTTTGAGGGCTTTCAACAGTCTGTCCGTAACGTTCCGCCTCGGCATGCTCGTCTCTCAATCAGGAAATCAGGGCGTCAATAGGCCGTGGGTCGAATGGCCCAAGGAACATGGATTGTATAGGGAAACGCGATTTGTGTAAAGATATCAATAACTTGCGACGCCATTGGACGTCATTGGTCACGATGCTACCTGATGCGACACCCTTGACGCTCGTCTTCCTGTCGGTGTGGAACCGGAGTAGGAGTGGACCGGCGGTGATGAGGGCGAACCGTCAAAAAGTTGATGAGATTTGCACTGTCGAGCAACCGTCCTCTTTTGAATTGCCGCTGCTCCGGTATTCTTGTGGTGAGTCCTCCTGACCGGACAGTCGAAATCTCGCCGGTTCGATCGTCTTTCTGGGCAACGGTGGGGCAACACGCCTTGTGCGCTTCGGCGCGGCCCGGCGCGACACGATTGCACGGTTGTCCGAGCGCTTTATGAGCAATAACAACCAATTATGGGACGCCGCGTGATGCGATGACGCTCAATGAGACGCTTGAGCAGCTTTCTGTTAACCGGTTGGTCGCTGGTTCGAATCCGGCCCGGGGAGCCACTTCTCGCCGAAAACCCCTTAGAACTCAAGGATTGCAAGGGTTTGAGCTTCCCCGAGGTACCTCATGCGGTACACCGGAAGGTAACACTTGATCCTATGAGAATTGAAGTGCAGCACATCCGGAAGCACGGCACGCCCCTCGGGGCCGGCCAGCACAGTAACTCGGCTGGAGACCCCGCCACGGTCTGGTGCGCTACTGGCAAAGTGCTATAATCCGCTCCTCGGAGGCAGCATGGTTGAGATGATACTGCTGGGATTGATGGGCGGGCTCTTTGGTTCCGGGCTGGCGCTGATCGGCGTTCCTCAGGTAAGGATTTTCGACTGTGTCATAGCTTTCGGCATGCTGCTGTTGCTGTTGGTGTGGGTCGCGAGTTCCTGAATGTGCGATATCTTCCGCGTTGATCTCAGTGTTCACTTAAGCCGCTGAAGCGACCACACCGTAGGCTGGTTCCTGCCCACCTTTATCGGCCTCCACACGCCAACCGTTGGCGGCCGGTCAACGTCCGTCTCCAGCAACTGAACCTTCGCCCCGTAATCGAGGCGTCCGCGAACAGCCCTCTTGCTCATGTCGATGGCCGCAAGGCTGCTGGGCAGGAAGCTGAGGGTGGCCGGCTTTTCCTTTGTTACTCAATGAGATATGCACCTCGCGACTAATCATCGTGCAGACGGGAGAACAATTGGCGCAAACTCATCGAAATCAATCGCTGGATGGCCTTCGCGGAATCGCTTTGCTGATAGTTCTCTTTGCCCACACAAAGCCCCAAGTCTTTCCTGGCGGGAATATCGGCGTGGACCTTTTCTTCGTCCTAAGCGGCTTTCTTATCACCTCGATACTGCTCGCAGAACATGGAAAAACAGGATATATCAGTGTTGGAAATTTCTACGCGCGACGTGCCCTAAGGCTTCTTCCGGCATTGCTACTCGTTGTGAGTGGGGTAATCATCTATACTTGGCTGGTTCAGCCAACGCGGCTCGCGATGACCTTGGATAATGCAAAATGGGTTATCTTTTACTTTTGGAATTGGAAGCTCGCATTTAACTATGAGGCAGGCACCTGGCTCCATCAATGGGGTTTCAGTCACCTCTGGTCGTTGTCGGTCGAAGAACAGTTTTATATAATCTGGCCCTTCGTCCTGATTGTTGCGCTTCCCAAACCCCGACTGCTGATGGGCACTCTGATCGTGGGAATTTGCGCTCCGGCTATTTGTCGGATCCTGGTCTGGGAAAGCGGCCCATCCCTTCACCTCTATTTCCGAACGGACTTGCGCTTTGACAACCTTATGTGGGGGGCTGCCACCGCGTGGCTGTTCTTCAAGCAGAGATCCGTTCGTGTCCCCCCGGCGGTAGGGTGGGGCTCCCTGATTGTGTTCCTCGTACTCGCCCGCTTTAACCTCTTATCCAACGGCTTTTTATATCTCGGTGGCTACACCCTTATCGGCATCCTTGCATCGTTGATCATAGGCGCAGCAGCAAATCCCGGCTCCAACTGGTTCAAGTCGGCCTTGCGATTTGAGCCACTGCGTTGGACAGGGGAAATCTCCTACGGCCTTTACCTTTGGCACGTCCCGATGTTTCTGGCGTGTCACCGACTTCCCTTCGACGATCTGACCCGAAACCTGATTGCCATCGCTGCAACATATGCAATCGCGTCGCTTTCATATTATGGAGTGGAGCGATATTTCCTTAGGCTGAAGGACCGGTTTCCAACCACCCAGCCCGCTCGCCCAATTGAGCTTAGTGGCCTGCCGATCTAGGCAATCGGGAGCCACTACGATTGCCACGCTACCCGGAGAGATAGAGTGGGGGCCTTGGAGAGCTTTGCGTCCGAAACCAGCCCTTGAGCCACGATCAGCCCGTGAGACGCGCACGAAACAACGTGCCGCCGTCCGCCATGCGCGACCTGGAGATGTCCCGGAATCCAGCCTCGGTCATCCACGCGCGATACTGACCTTCAGTGTACGATTCGCCGTGGCGATAAAGGTTCAGGAAGGTGAGATTCAGGAAGACACCCTCGGGCGGGCCGAGGCGGTCGTCATCGACGACGCCCCACCCCGCAATTGCGATCTCGCCTCCGGGTGCGAGGCAACGCGCTGCGTTCAGGATCGAACTGCGCGCCTTGTCCAGCGGGAGGACCTGAACGACGGCCTTCAGAATTGCCAGATCGTGCCGGCCGATCGACGGCGCGACGGTTATGTCGCCTTCCTCGACAACCACGTCGTCGGCGCCGTATTCCGACAGGATCGCCGGCGCGACCGCCGCGACCGTCGGGAGTTCCATCAGCGTCGCCGCAATGTGCGGCCATCGCTCGCGAAGTCCGACGAGAATGGTCCCTGCGCCCCCGCCGATGTCGATCACCGAACCGATCGCAGAGAGGTCGATCTCCCGGGCCAGATTTCGGCCGAAAATCACCCCGCCCGGCGCGAGCATGCGGCTGAAGGCGGCCGCGGATTCCGGCTCCGCTTCGGAAAAGTCGTGCAGCGCGGCCGGCCGCTTCTGTCGCAGCGACTCCGCGGTCAAAAGGTCGGCTCCCCAGAGCTCGCGCAGGAGCGCATGATCGCCGCCGCGATAGGTCGGCTTGGACGCATCGAGGAAGGCCGAGGCTTCGGCACCGTTACGGAATAGACCATCCTCGACTTCGAGAAGGCCGATGCTGGCCAGCGCATAGAGGAGCCGCGACAGACGATCGGGCTCGACTTCGAGCGCGGCCCCAAGGCTGTCGGCAGTCGCCGCGCCGCCACCGAGCCGGGTGAAGATGCCAAGGTCCAGCCCGGCGCGAAGCGCCAGAGCCGGGGGCACGGCTGCGATCAGTTTGTCGATCCGATCAGAATCCACCATGTCACTTCCCCCTTCGCGATCCAGGACCGACTTTGAAGCAGCTAGGAAGATCGGATTCAACGGGGGCGGCACTTTCCTCACCTATCGCAGCGAGGAGCGACCACAGGTTTGTCGTTTGTCACGGAACCGAAGAGCGTTTCAAGTAGCGTGGCCGGACCGGAGTTTAATATCGCTCATCTTCTACGCGAGCGCTGCATTTCGTTCATTGGCCTCCCATGGCGAGAGCGACCGTCGCGACCGCTGGGCTCACGTGTAATCTCATGAGCCCCTCCAACGACCTGGCGGAGGTAACTCAACCTCATCCTCGCCGTACGGTCAATCGGCCCGGCGCCAACTCTTCACGAACACGTAGCGCTGGTCTTCATACGTGACGGAGCGAATCCAAGTTTCGCCGATTTCAAGCGGCTGATAGCGACAAACTGAACCAAAGGAGTTTCAGCCAGTGACCGCTTGTAGATTTGATCAGCCCGTTTCCGTCATCTTGGGCCTCGGCTTTCCGCACACGGTAGAGACGGTCCTAGACGCCTACCATGTGCTACTCGAATGGAACGGCATTCCTGACCTGGACTATCACGCCGCCATCGACCTTTGCGTAAAGGCGCTCCGCGGGGAGGCAACGGCTAGCGAAACGCAGGAGGCATTCAAACGGTTTGCCGACAATCGCGGGATTCTATCCGAGGAAGCCATCGAACGAGCCGCTGAGAAATTTGCTCGGGAATGGGTCGGCATGCAATAGGATACTTTCGCGGCGATTGTAGTGGTTTCGCAGCCAGACTTCCGGCTCGCAGCCGCGAAAGGCAACGCCGCCAACGCACTCCGTTCGTCCGATGAAAGCAGACTTAGCTTGAGAAAACCAAGCAC
The DNA here is from genome assembly GCF_025753855.1 of Mesorhizobium sp. ZC-5. GTDB lineage: Bacteria > Pseudomonadota > Alphaproteobacteria > Rhizobiales > Rhizobiaceae > Neomesorhizobium. The sequence goes on along the minus strand of NZ_JAOWPT010000003.1, from coordinate 678,750 downwards.
AATCGCCGCTGCATTTCTGCTCTCGGGCTGTACGACGCAGCCGGCGGGCACGACGATCGATTTCGGTGCTCAGGCGCTCACGCAAATCAATTCCTACAGGGCGAGTCGTGGTCTTTCTCCATTGGCCTCCAATGGCACTTTGAAGGCCTTGGCGAGGCAGCACAGCCAATATCAAGCTGCCCGAGGGGCCATCAGCCACAGCGGTTTCCGTGAGAGATCGGCCCAGGCCAAGGCTGCCGGATTGAGCGGCATATGCACCGAAAATGTCGGCTACAACTATCGAAGCGCGCAGCATCTTGTGTCTGGATGGAAGAATTCCGCCGGCCACAATACGAACCTGCTTCGACCCAACATTCGCTATGCAGGAGTTTCGGTGGTCGGGGATTACGCGACGTTCTTCGCTTGCGGGTGACGCCTGCCGCTTTTTCTCGTAGACGAACGGGCCTTCGGCTTGGCGCCCGGGTTCGGTGACGAGAAGCCGGGCGGAAAGCGCAAAGCCCGCCAACCGATGGTGGGCTTTTACCGTTTGCAAGAATGTTTGAACCGCCAGCGGTTGACCTGTCAGCCACGGTCCCGATGATGCTCCCCGAGCGGGCGGCCTCCACAAAGGGACTATAAATGATCCGCAAACTTCCGATTTTCGGTGCGCTCACTCTGATGCTAGCTGCCTTGGCTGCATGCAACCAAACTCAATCAGGAGCATCGCAGACTACGACATCTGCGGAATTGCCGCCCCCGTCCTCCGGCACTACAGCGCCTACAACACCGCCTCCGGCTGGTACTGTCGCGCCCGGCGGTACGCAAACCGCACCAGTTCAATAGCAGCAAAATGGAAGCCCGCATGCCGACCGATTCGGGTCCGATTTGTTGAGCCTTCGCCGGCGCAGCCGCCCGCGCCAGTGTGGCGCGGGTTGGGGCCTCCGCGCGACCTCATGCGCCGCGCCTCAGCGCCGCGACATGAAAGCGACGACCAGCCCGACGACGACCAGCCCGACCACCGCGGCGGTTGCCGGATGATCGCGTGCCGACCTCTCGACGGTGCGGGCGCCCTTTCTGATATGCGGCATGGCGTCGGCAAGTCGGTCGCGGAAGTCATCATAAAGATCCGCGGTCGTGTCCCACGCACCGTCCACTGCGTGGCCGCCGCGGCTGGAGACTGCGCCCTGCAGCGCCGAAACCTGCTTTGCCAGTGCTGCGATCTGCCTGTGCAGGTCGTGATCGAGGTTGCCGCGAAGTTGTGAGAGGGTCGAGAGCATCGGCCGTGTCCTTCCATTCAAGCTTGAGAGGACTGAACGGGATCGATCCGGATTTGTTCCGGATGCCGGGGCAAACCTACGCGGCTCCATTTTGCTTGCCGGCACGGGTATGTTCGTCCGCCGTGCCCGCGGGCTCGATGTCGTTCATGACATTCAGCAGAGAAGCGAGTTTCCTGGCGTCTTCAGCCTCCAAACCTTCCAGAACCTGGCCTTGGTAGATCGCGGGCAGATCGAGGGACCGGTCCCATATCATCCAATTGCCGCACGGATCCAGAAGGCTTTCGAAGCGTCTGGTCATGAATTTCCTCGCATCATTCGCAGGCAGAACGACGCGGGAAAGCGAGGCGACGATCTGTTGCCGGGCACAAAGCACGGAAGCCTCTAACGAAAAGTTTCACGGAAAGGTTGCAGCGAGACGAGTTGTCGGCCGGGATGGCGTCTTGCCGGCATGCAAACGCACTGATACTTTGAGATCAACAAAAAATGATCGGATGAGCACTCGTGGTAATGATCACATCCGCACAGATTCGAGCCGCGCGCAGCCTTGTCGGCCTGTCGCAGAGTCAGGTCGCCGATGCGACGGGACTATCGATTCCTACCATCAAGCGGGCCGAATCGGAAAGCGGACTTCGCGCTTCCGCCGCGGCGGTCGAGGCAATCCGGGCGGCGCTGCAGACGGCCGGCGTCATTTTCCTCGCCGAAGATGGCGAAGGGGTTGGCGTTCGGCTGCGAAAATCCACCGTGGCGGAAGGATTGCGCCCCGATCAACTCAATGCGGCGAACGACGATTGAGACGCAACTCGCGCCGCCTGCTCGTTCAGCGCGAAACGATATCGGCCGAGTAGCGCATTTCACGCAATGGCCTCACCTTCCGGGTCGCTTCGGCGTAAATCGGATGGGATTTGTAGGCGGCGAGCGCTGCCTGGTCAGCGAATTCCGCGTAAACGACCACGTCCACGGCATCGCAAAGCGGGTCTACCTTGGTGTTGAGGGAAACCTCGAAGACGCTGGAATGAGGGATGCTGCCGAGCAGTTGAAGCCCCGATCTGACGGCATCGACATCCTCGTCCGCACGGGCACTGAAAAACACGATGTGGCGGATCAATGCGGCTTCCTTCCATAACGCCATGGCTTCGGTGCGCGAGGACGCGGCGGATATCTGACACCGCGCATCGTGGCTTGCCAAAGCATTGCGATCCGACCCGATGCGCGAGATGAACGACGCGAGTTTTCGATGAGCAGGCAGGCGAGGTCAATGCGTCGAGAAGGCGCGGCCTATTGCGCGGATGCCGCCCCGCCCGGTTTCAGATACCCACCAACCGTGCCAGATTCCGGAGTTCCCGCACCAGCATGTCGAGGTAGTGGCCGTTATTGTAGGCACCATCCCAGATCAGGAAGCCGGTGACGATGCAGACCGCGATGACATAGCGCATCCGCGCCTCCATTTTCGTTGCGGACAGCCGCCCCCAGGTTGGGCCGGCGCTAGACCGCGAACCCTTCACCTATTTCCACCGGGGCCGAATTGAAAGACCCGCCCTGCCCCGCGACTTCCCCGGAACCCTAACAGATTCCGTCGTTAGCCGGAGCAATTTCGAAACATGGCGTTTCAGCATCGAGGCCCCTAACACGCGCCATTGAATGCCGGAATGAAACTTGGTGCGACCTGTCCCGTACCTGTCATCGACAACACGTGCCGCCTCGCGCTCGAAGCATACGACAGGATCAAGGGGAACTCGATGAACATTGCGCCTATCAGCCGAGGCAACATCGGCGGACGGAAAAAGATCGCCGTCGTCGGCGCCGGCATATCGGGAGCCTCCGCCGCCTGGGCGCTCAACCCGACGGCGGACGTGACGCTCTACGAAGCCTCGCCCAGGCCGGGCGGCCACACCGCCACCGTCGACGTCGACTACGACGGCCGAGATGTCGCCGTCGACACCGGCTTCATTGTCTACAACGAACCCAATTATCCCGATCTCACCGCCCTTTTTGCGCATGTCGGCATTGCCACCCATGAGAGCAATATGGGCTTCTCGCTGTCGCTCGACGGCGGACGGCTGGAATGGTGCGGCACGAGCTATCGGTCGATCTTTGCCCAGAAGCGCAATTTCTTCTCGCCCTCGTTCCTTTGGATGCTGCGCGAGATCCTGCGCTTCAACCGGCAGTGCGTCGCCGACCGCGACGCCGGCCTGCTGGGCCACGCCACGATCGGCGAATACCTGCAGGAGCGGCGGTTCTCCGCCGGCTTCCGCGACAATTACCTGATCCCGATGGCAGCCGCGATCTGGTCAACACCACGCGCCAGGATGCTCGACTATCCGGCCGAGACCTTCATCGGCTTCTTCGAGAATCACCGCCTCGTGCATGATGAACGGCCGTGCTGGCGCACAGTCACCGGCGGCGCGAAAAACTATCTGGAGCGGCTGCTTGCACCGCTCAGCGACAGGCTACGCCTGTCCTCGCCGGTGAAAACGATCGTCCGCGATGCGTTCGGCGTCACCGTCTGGGCCGGCGACCGGCCGCCGGAGCGCTTCGACCACATCATCATCGCCGCCCATTCCGACCAGGCGCTGACGATGCTCGGCGACGCGTCGTCGGTGGAAAAGAAAATCCTGTCGGCGATCCATTACCGGCCGAACCGGGTGATCCTGCATCGCGACCCGCGCCTGATGCCGAAACGGCGCGCCGCCTGGTCGGCCTGGAACTATCTGCGCTCGGCCGAGAATGGCGGCGAGGCCGAGGTCTGCGTCACCTACTGGATGAACCGGCTGCAGGGCATCGACGAAAACATGCCGCTTTTCGTCTCGCTCAATCCAACGATCGAGCCGCGCGACGAACTCGTCTTCGGCGAATGGAGTTTTGAACATCCGCAGTTCGATGTCCGCGCGCTTTCCGCGCAGACCCGCCTCGACGAGATCCAGGGCGTGCGACTGACGCACTTTGCCGGCGCGTGGACCGGCCACGGTTTTCACGAGGACGGACTTCGCTCCGGCCTCGATGCTGCGGCAGCGCTCGGCGCGACGGTGCCGTGGCGTGCCGCGAAAGAGGATGAGCCGAAATACGCTCTGGCCGCTGAATAGGATTTCGCCGGAATGGCCCGCGTCGACCGCATAACCACCATGGCCGAGAATGGCCCGCCACCCAAGGCGGCGGCCGTGCTCTATCCCGGCGAGGTCATGCACCACCGGCTGAAGCCGTTCGGCCATCGCTTTGTCTATACTGTGTTTTCGCTGCTGGTCGACATCGACAGGCTGACGGAAGCCGGCTGCATGTCGAGGCTGCTGTCGGTGAACGGCGCCAACCTCGCCTCGTTCTGGGAGAAGGACCATGTCGAGCGCGACGGCGAGACCCTGCGTGCCCATGCCGATCGCTTGCTGGCCGGTGCAGGATTGGAAAAGCCGGCGGCGCGAATCCTGCTGCTCGCCTACCCGCGCATCTTCGGCTACGTCTTCAATCCGATCTCGGTCTACTTCGCCTATGATGAGAACGATGCGCTGATTGCGCTCGTTTACGCCGTGCGCAACACGTTCGGCGAACGTCACACCTATGTGGCGCCAATCTTGGCCGGCGATCTCAGCGATGCCGGCATCCGGCAGGAGCGGACGAAAATCTTCCACGTCTCACCCTTCGTCGAAATGGGGACACGCTATCATTTTCGCATCCTGCCGCCTGGCAGGACTGTCAGGCTGCGTATCCATGAGACCGAAAACGGTGAGCCGCTGCTCGCCGCCACCTTCTGCGGCAACGCCGAAAAGCTTGGCACAGCCGCCCTTTCAGCTTGCCTCTTGAAGTTTCCGTTGATGACGTGGAAAATCATGGTGGGAATTCACTGGGAAGCGTTGAAGCTCTGGTTGAAGGGCGCCCGGTTCCATCGGAGCCCGCCGCCGCCGAAACCGGTCAGCTACCGCGACGAGGGTGCGGTCGAAGCCGATGAATGACCTTGCAAACCTTTCCCGAGGGCAGATGCTTCGGGAGGGGTATTTGCTGTTGAGAGGGGCAAGATCGGGCGGCTTTGCGCCCACAGGGTTGGACGATGGAAAAGGATCGGACTGACGGAATCGCGTGGAGCGCGCCGGTGCGGCTCACCGCGGAAAATCTGGCGGAAATATCGAGGGGACTTCCCGCCAAGGCCAGGATGGTGCTTTCCGCGGGCATGGGCCTGCCGCGCGGCTCGCTCACCATCCGCATGCCGGACGGGCGGTCGGTCATCGTCGGCGGCAATGCCCCCGGCCCCGAAGCCGAACTCATCCTCAACAACTGGAACCTGCCCGGCCGGGCCTTTGCCGGCGGCACGATCGGGGTTGCCGAATCCTACATGGACGGCGACTGGGAAAGCCCGGACGTCACCAGCTTCCTCGAACTCTTCGTCGTCAACAACGAAGCCGGCGAAAGGGTCGCTGGCGGCGCCAACTGGCTGCTGATCACTGTGCAGCGCATCCGCCACTGGCTGAACGAGAACACCAGGCACGGCTCGAAGCGCAACATTTCCGCGCACTACGATCTCGGCAACCAGTTCTACAAACAGTGGCTGGACCCGACGATGACCTATTCGTCGGCGCTGTTTTCGGCGGGCGCCAACGATCTGGAAAGCGCGCAGAACGCCAAGTACCGGGCGTTGGCGCGCGACGTCGGCATCGGGTCCGGCGACCATGTGCTCGAGATCGGCTGCGGCTGGGGCGGTTTCGCCGAATTCGTCGCCCGCGAGATCGGCTGCAAGGTGACCGGGCTCACCATCAGCCGCGAGCAGCACGATTTCGCCCGCGAGCGCATCGCCAAGGCCGGGCTGAACGACAAGGTCGAGATCAAGCTGCAGGATTATCGCGACGAGACAGGCAAATACGACCGCATCGCCTCGATCGAGATGTTCGAGGCGGTCGGCGAAAAATACTGGCCGGTGTTCTTCGGCAAGGTGAAGGAGTGCCTGAGAGCGGGCGGCATGGCCGGGCTGCAGATCATCACCATCAACGAGGCCGCCTACCCGACCTACCGCAAGCGGCCGGACTTCATCCAGCGCTACGTGTTTCCGGGCGGCATGCTACCGACGCCGGCGATCCTGAAATCGCTTGGCGCCGAGCAAGGGCTGTCGTTCCTGCGCGAACGCGCCTTCCCGCAGGATTATGCCCGCACGCTGGCCGAATGGCGCACCCGCTTCTGGGCGTCGTGGGAAAAGATCGTGCCGCTCGGCTTCGACGACCGCTTCAAGAAGCTGTGGGAGTTCTACCTCCACTACTGCGAAGCCGGCTTCCGCGCCGAATACATCGACGTTCGCCAGGTGATCTACAAGGCGTGAGCCGTTTGGCGGTCACCGCGGCAACGCTTCTCCGGTCGGGCGGATGAAATCCTCGGCAGCCAGGCCGTGGCTGGCGCGATACCGCTCCCATGCCTTCCTGACGGCCAGCGAGTAGAGGGCGAGGACGAGAAAAGCCGCCATTGCCAGGAATGCGAACACGAACAGATATTGCACGGCGCCGTGCGAGAGCAGCAATGCGGTCAGCGTGAAAATGCAGGCGAAGCTCAGGGCGAAAAAACCGCCATACGAGAACGTCCTGACGGAAGAATTGTATCCGAAAAATTTTCTTCGGAATTCCGTGTAGGTGATTCTCCTGAAGGTCCTCCCTTCCGACATATCGGCGGCCTGCTCTTTTCTGGACCGGAAAAATGCAAAGAGGAGCAGCGATATGACGCCAGCAAAAACAACCACGGCCCAGGCGATCGAATTCGGCGACCTGTTTATCAGAAGGACGATCGGGACCAGCATTGCCACCAGCAGCATAGCGAAGATGCTCCTCTTGAACTTTTCCGACTGATGCGCCGCGCCGACATACCACAAGGCGCCGTCGCGATAGAAAAGAGGCTTGCCGGTTTCGTCCACCGCATTGCCGTGGCTATCCGAAAAGAACACGGCTTCGCCGGGCGAGCGGTAGAAGTGCCGGCGAACCAGCCTATCCTGGATATCCTCGATCAGTTTCACGACAATATGGACCCGTCCCGCGCCATATCCATCAGCGGCGGTTATGTCCGTCGCGGTCGTCGAACTCCGACATCCCGGTAGTCGGTTCAGTATCCTTTCCAGCCAGCCATTCGCCAAACCGATAGCCAAGCCCATAGCTGAACCCCGGTGATGTCTGCATTTGCGCATAGGGCGCAAAGGCCTCTTCCGCCGCGGTCCAGGAAAATCCGTTCAGCAACGATTCCGTCCCCGTTTTGATCGACTTCTTTGCATCCTGATACCAATCGGACTGGGAAGCCGCCAGATACGTGCCGGCGCCGATCAACCCGCCGATCACACCGCCCGGAAGCGCTCCCACACCGGCGGCCGGTGCCCCTACCGCCGCACCCCACGCCGCACCGGCCGTCACCAGGGCGCCAATGCCCGCGTCGACCGTTTCGGCCGTGAGTGTGCCCGTGGCTTTCAGCGTGCTGCCGGTGGACTGGTATTCGAGCGCCGCCGCGAGGCCGACCAGGGAAATGCTCAAACCGGTCGATATTTTTCCCACCCTTTCGGCAAATTCGGATGCGGTTTGCATCGCGGTTTTGGCCTGCCCGGTCTTGAGGAAGCCCTGGGCCTGATCCACCGTGCTTGCGTTCCAGATCGACCTTATGGTCGCTGAATGAAGGGGCTTGGCCCTGTTCAGAACGGAACTCGCATAGGCAAGCCCGCTCAGTTTGGTGATGTCCGGCACCATGGACAGTCCCGATATCGCGTATGAGATAGGCCCCAATGCTTTCGTCACCGGTTCAACCGCTTCGTTGATGAAATCGGACACCGAATTCGTCACGGTATCGAGCAGACCTTCATTGGTGACCCCGATGGGTTTTCCCGACAGGGTCACCCCGGCCTGGAGCATGGACCTCGCGTATTCCGCGTAGGCGTCGGTTACGCGCGCCCTTTCGACGGATGAAACTGACGGCCTGGAATCGGCGGAATACCCCGGAACCGATCTTCTGTCGGCAGCGCGGGCGGCGGCCATCGAATTGACCGTTGCGTCAAACGACGCCCGATCCCGGCTAGCCTTGCTGTCGCCCGAATAGCCGGCGACCGAAGCGCGGTCCGCGGCACGGCCAGCGGCGATCGAGCCTTCCCCGAACGACCCCGAATCGGAGCGGGAGCTGGAACCGCTGCCCTGCCGGCTGTCGCCAGAATAACCAGCGACCGAGCCGCGATCCGCCGCGCGGCCGGCAGCCATCGAACCTTCCCCGAACGACCCCGAATCGGAGCGGGAGCTGGAACTTTTGGATGAACCGGATGTGCTCGAGGAGGATGTTGACGAGGACCTGGAGGATCCCATGCTCTCGCCTGAATAACCCGCTACCGAGCCACGATCCGCGGCACGACCTGCCGCCATGGAGCCGACTTCCGTCATGTGCACAGTCCTCGTGCATGCCCCAACCCAAGGCAGATCATCGCCAAGTAGCGACGTTCCGTCAACTGCAACCGGTTGGCGAAACAATCCGGCCGGTTTCGATTGCCCCTGGACAACCGTGTCACAGCCGCGAAATCGCCGCATCGATATTTAGGCTGGCGCCCAGATTCCCGTGAGAGGCATTTCATGCGCAAGCGCACCGTCGCACTCCTATCGCTGCTGGCGATCGCCGGTGCCGTCTATCTGAACAACACGTCGCTGCTTTCCAGCCGTCCCGCCGGCAAGCCTGTCATCCTTGCGCATCGCGGCCTGGCGCAGGAATACAGCCGCGAGGGGCTGACCGGCGACACCTGCACCGCCGAACGCATGCTGCCGCCGCGGCACGACTATCTGGAAAACACGATTCGTTCGATGGAAGCGGCGTTCGCCGCGGGCGCCGACGTGCTGGAACTCGATGTGCACCCGACCACCGACGGGAAGTTCGCCGTGTTCCACGACTGGACGCTCGACTGCCGTACCGAAGGCAGCGGCGTCACCCGCGAGCATTCCATGGCCGAGTTGAAGAAGCTGGATGTCGGTTACGGCTACACCGCGGACAGCGGCAAGACATTTCCGTTCCGGGGCAAGGGCGTCGGTCTGATGCCCTCGCTCGACGAGGTTTTTTCGCAATTTCCCGGCCGCGCCTTCCATATCAACGTTAAGAGCAATGATGCCTCCGAGGGCGAGAAGCTTGCCGCCTACCTGACGACGCTGCCACCCGATGAACGCAGGCTGCACACCGTCTATGGCGGCAACACCCCCGTCGACACCGTCAAGGCGGCCCTGCCCGACCAGCGCGTGCTGTCGCGAAAGACGCTGATGCACTGCGTCCTACGTTATGCAGGGCTCGGCTGGAGCGGCTACGTGCCGGAATCCTGCCGGGGAACGTCATTGCTCATCCCGATAAACATCGCGCCGTGGCTGTGGGGCTGGCCGGACCGCTTCCTCGACCGCATGGAGGCAGCGGGCACGCGCGTCTATCTGCTCGGCCCCTATCATGGCGGTGGCTTTTCCGACGGGCTGAACGATCCGGAAACGGTCAGGCAGCTTCCGGCCGGCTATTCTGGCGGCATCTCCACCGACCGGCTGGATCTGATCATGCCGATCATTCGCGGCACCCCGTAGGAGACCAGTTCGCGCCGGACAATGCCTGCCTCAGCCCTCCATGGGCGGTGGCGTGTTGTCGGCAGATCCCCGCAGCGGCTTCTCCGGCATCAGGACCAGCGACACCAGCCCGAGGACCAGCATCAGCGCACAGACGAAATAGATCATCGCAAAACCGTCGCCGGAACCGGCGGCCGCGTGATGGCGCATCGCTTCGCCGGCGAGCGGAATGCCGTAGCCGAGGGCGACCGCGCCCAGCACCGCGACGCCGAGCGCGCTGCCGAGCGAACGCAGGAAGGTGAGCACGCCGGTGGCGACGCCAAGATGGGCGCGGTCGACGGCGTTCTGCACCGAGACGGTGGTGACGGGAAATACCGTGCCCGAACCGATGCCGACGATGGCGAGCAGGACTTCGATCTGCCAGAGCGGCGCACTCGCCGCCACGACAGCGAGCACGATCACCGCGGCGACGCTGATGCAGATGCCGAAGAGAGCGATGCGCTTGTAGTGGACGAGCTTCGCCGTCAGGCGGCCGCTCATAGACGCACCGGCCACGGTGCCGAGCAGCAGCGACAGCAGCCCCAGTCCGGACTCGCCCGCCGTCAATCCTTGCACCGATTCCAGATAGACGGGCAGGTAGACCGCAAGGCCGATGTTGGCGCCCTGAAGCATGAAGACGCCAAGCGTGCCGAACAGCACCACCCGGTTGCCGAGGATTTCGAGCGAGATCAGCGGCTCGGATGCCTTCACAAGGCGGATGCCGAGTGCGGCGAAACCCAGCACGGAGCCGCCAAGCAACCCGAGAATTTCCGGCGATCTCCACGGATAGGTGCTGCCGCCCCAGTTGAGGGCGAGCAGCAGAAGCGAGGTGGCGACGATCAGCAGCGCCGCGCTCCAGCCGTCTATGCTGTGGCGACGGCCGGCGACAGGCAGGCGCTTCAGCGGCCCGTTGATGGTCAGGACCGCGACGACGCCGAGCGGCAGGTTGATCCAGAAGATCAGAGACCAGTGCAGATGCTCGGCGAAAGCGCCGCCAAGCAGCGGCCCGGCGATGCTGGCGACCGCCCACATGCCGGAGATCCAGCCCGCGTAGAGCGCCCGCTCGCGCGGCGGCACCAGATCGCCGATGATCGTCTGCGACATGGTGAAGAGCCCGCCGCCGCCGATGCCCTGAACGGCGCGGCCGATGATCAGCGTCAGCATGTCCGGCGCAATCGCGCTGATGACGGAGCCGGCAAGGAATATCGCGATCGCCACCATGATGGTCGGGCGGCGGCCGTAAATGTCCGAAATCCTCCCATAGAGCGGCGCCAGCGCGGTAGCCGCCAGCAGATAGGCCGTCACGATCCACGGCAGGTACTGGGCATGGCCGAGCGCGCTGCCGATCGTCGGCATGGCGGGAGCCACGATCGTCTGGTCGAGCGCGGCGAGCAGCATGGCAAGAAGCACGCCGCCGATCACGACATTCTTCTGCTGCTGAGACAGAACCAGCTCGGATGCCGGAGGCTTGGTGTTGTCGACCTGCTGATCCATGCTCGTTCCGCCTTCGCGCCCGGCATCTGGCGATCCAGCGGCGGGCACGCGACCGCCGGATGCTTCGGAACGGTTGTGTGTGAAGTCGGCTCGGAGCCTTGCGTGTGACGCGATCACCCGGATGCAGGCCGCTTTCACGGAGATTGCACGGTGTCGTCCCGCAGCGCTTCGAAGCCGCCTTCAGCCAAGCGCTTGCAACCGCCCGTTAGCTCGGCCAGGCGACGACGCTTGTGATGCGTTCAATTACAACTTCTCCCGGCCGCCCTGGTTGGCCGTACCAGTCTCGACCGTTTGGTCGTTGCCTTACGTGGCCCTTGAGGTGCGGGTGGTAGGGCGCACCACAAACCATCAGTTGGCCCTTGCTGCCGTAAGCGGGCTTGCCGGGCATACCGCCGCTTGTAAGGGGGTCTTTGATTGAACCCAGATCAGTTCCGGTTCCCGTCTTTACATAGCGTATTGTCAGCATACCGCCGTCGCCCCCGTCGGTGCCGGGAGTCGCGTCGACGCCTTCCTCGCTCTTGTTCTCCGTGTTCACGGCCAGCCACCAATTCCAGCACGCCGCTCTATGGTCCTCTGGTGGACCGCTGAGCCACCCTGGCCGATCCGGACTACCATTGATCCCGTCCACGCCGTTCTCGCCGCGAACATCCAGGGTAAGGCTCCCATCGAGCGTAAGCACCTGGCACTCGATGTACACTTGGCAACCATGCCTCACCTGCCATGTAGAGTTCGCCAACACCCGGAGTCTGCCAGTTTGGATACGCTCATTGTTTAAAAATTCATGGTCACCGATTGTGAGTTCCGCAAGTAGCTCTTCTGGCATCTTCCCCTCCCTAAAGGTTACCCCAAATGGTCCGCGCCTCTCGAAAGCGACCGGTTTCTAGCAGAGACCGGCCGCCGATGTCGAGCAGATGCAGGCAGCTTCACGCGTTACAAGGTGATCCTGTACTTCGCAAACCCCTCTGCGCCCTCGCCCGCCGCCTCGATCTTCACGCCCTTCACGTCGGCGATGAAATCCTTCGCCTTCGGGCCGGTCTCGAAGATGACACTGGTGCCTTCCAGCGGCACGAACGACCAGTTGGCGTCGGCGGACGGGTTGATGGTGCCCTGGTCGACGATGTAGCGCACGATGACGTCGCGGTTGGTGTCCGGCGCCTCGAAGATGATCTTCGAGCTGTTGATCTCCGGAAAATTGCCGCCGCCGCCGGCACGGTAGTTGTTGGACGCAACGACGAATTTTTGCGCCGGATCGATCGGCTTGCCGTCGAACATCAGGTCGACGATGCGGTTCGACGAAGCGTCGAGCACGACGCCCTTCGAATCGTATTTCGGCGGCTGCGAAAGATCGATCCTGTAGGTCACACCGTCGATGACGTCGAAATTGTAGGACGGGAAATCCGCATTGATGAGCGGCTGGTCGGCCTTGCCCTTCTCGACCTGCCTGAAGATGCCGGCCGACATCTCCAGCCATTCCTTGACCTGGGCGCCGGTGATCTCCACGGCGCGCACGGTGTTCGGATAGAGATAGAGGTCGGCGACGTTCTTGATGGCGATGTCGCCGGCCGGCACGTCGGTGTAATAATCGGCGCCGCCGCGGCCACCCGATTTGAAGGGTGCCGCCGCCGACAACACCGGCAAGTCCTTCCACTCAGTCGCCTTCAGCAGGTCCTTGATGTACCAGGTCTGCGCCTGGGAAACGATCTGCACCGATGGATCGTCGGCGACCAGCGCGAAATAGGAATAGAGCGGCGCCGAGGTTTTTCCCACCGGCCGGCGCACATAAGCGAGCGTCGCCTCGTGATCCTCCTTCAGCGCCTCGACGATCTTCTTGTAGTCCTCGACGGTGGCCTTGTTCTTGTTGTCCACCCGCTCGTAGATCGGCCGCGCCTCCGAGGTGGCCGAGACGACGCGCCATTTGGAGCCGTCGCGCTCCAGCATCAGGTCGACCAGGCCCATATGCGAGCCCCAGAAGCCGCCCATCACCGCGGGCTTGCCCTGCAGCGTGCCTTTTTCCGCATCGACGCCTTCGAGTTCCTGGAAATCCTTCTTGCCCGGGAAGACCAGGTGCTGGTGGCCGGTGAACACCGCGTCGATGCCCTCCACGCCGGCGACGAAGAAGGAGGCGTTCTCCATCATGTCGCCCTGCTTGGTATCGATGCCGGAATGCGAGAGCGCGATCACGATGTCGGCGCCCTCCTCCTTCATCTGCGGCACCCAGGCCTTCGCCGCCTCGACGATGTCGCGGGTCTTAACGTTGCCTTCGAGGTTCTTGGCGTCCCAGATCATGATCTGCGGCGGCACGAAGCCGATGACGCCGACCTTGATCGGATGCTCGGCCCCGGCGCCGTCCTTGATCTTCTTTTCCAGGATCAGGTACGGCTTGAGGTAGAGCTTGTCGTCGCGCGGGTTGGACGCCAGTTCGGTGCCGCGGATCAGGTTGGCGCAGACGAACGGGAAGCTGGCGCCGGCCAGCACCTTGTCGAGGAACGACAGGCCGTAGTTGAACTCGTGGTTGCCGAGCGTCGAAACCTCGTAGCCGAGCAGGTTCATGCCCTTCATCACCGGGTGGACGTCGCCGTCCTTCATGCCCTTCTCGTAGGCGATATAGTCGCCCATCGGATTGCCTTGCAGGAGGTCGCCATTGTCGATCAGCATCGAGTTGGTGGCTTCCTTGCGCACCGCGTCGATCAGCGAAGCCGTGCGCGACAGGCCCATCGTGTCGTTCGGCTTGTCGGCGTAATAATCATAAGGCAGCACGTTCACGTGGATGTCCGTCGTCTCCATGATCCTGAGATGCGCCTGGTTGGCCTGGGCACGCGCCGAAAACGGATGCAGCATCACCAGGGCACCGGCAGCGGCCGTTCCTGCCAGGAAGGAGCGGCGCGAAAGCGGGGTAAGCACTTGGGACATGGTTTTCTCCTGGTTGCCTGAGTTGGAAATCGACGTCGAAACGACAAGTTTCGCGCCGAAATTTTCCCGAGTCCAGCAGGAGTGCGTGACGGCAGCGTGAATGTTCGCCGGCGAACGGATCAGGCCGCGGCGGTCCTGCCGCGCTGGATGAGCGCTTCCTCGAACGGCTGGTTGCCACGAGCGGTTTCGGCCAGCAGATAGGCGGGCACGTCGCCTTCTGGCATCGGCGGGCTGAAGACGTATCCCTGCAGGCTGTTGCAGCCGAGTTCGCGCAGGAACACCGCCTGCTCCACCGTCTCGACGCCTTCCGCTGTCACCTGCAGATCGAGCGCCTTGCCGATGGCGACGATCGAGCGAAGGATGCTCAAGGTGCGCTTCTCCTTGGGACCGCGTCCGATCAGCGACTGATCGATCTTGAGCTTGTCAAACGGCACGTCCTGGAGCGACGAAAGGCTCGAATAACCGGTGCCGAAATCGTCCATCGCGATGGTGATGCCGCGCCCCTGCAGGTCGGCGACGATTTCCCGCACCTGGTCGATGCCGCCGAGATACGCACTTTCGGTGATCTCGAGCTCAAGCCTGTCGGCGGCAAGGCCGTTCTTGTTCAGCGCAGCGGCCACGACTTGCGGCAACTCGTCGAGGTTGAACTGGCGCGGCGAGATGTTGACCGCCACGCGGATCGTTTCCGGCCAGGTAGCGGCATGCCGGCAGGCTTCGTTCAGTGCCCATGCGCCGATTTCCTGAATGCTGCCGGTTTGTTCGGCGATGCCGATGAACTCGCCCGGCGGAATGATGCCGAACTCGCGGTGGTTCCACCGCGCCAGCGCCTCGAACAGGATCGTCTTTCCAGTCCTGGCGTCGACGACCGGCTGAAAGAACAGCGTCAGCGCATCCTCGTCGACGGCCTTGCGCAGATCGATCTCGAGCTGCTTGCGATAGGCATAGGCGGCGGCGTCTTCCGCGCTGGCCAGGCAGACCCTTTCCTTGCCGTCGACCTTGGCATTGTACAGCGCGATATCGGCGAGCTGCATGACCGCGCCGACATCGTCGCCGTCGTCCGGCAGCAATGCGATGCCGGCGCTGGCGCCTACCTTGAACCTGCCTTCGGCAAGCCGCATCGGACGGCTCACGCTGGCAACGACGCGGACTGCGAGATTGCAGACCTCGGCTACATCCTTGTCCCTGGAGAGTTCGATCACCGCGGCGAATTCGTCGCCGCCGATCCGTGCCAGAAAGGCGTTGCGCGGCAGCGTCTTTTCGATGCGCTTGCAGACAGCGCGCAGCACCGCGTCGCCGACAGCGTGGCCGGCGGTGTCGTTGACGGCCTTGAAATCGTCGAGGTCGAACATGATCAGCGCAAAGCGACTGCCCTTCAGCGAACTTGCCTGTTGTATGCGCTCGATCTCGGCGTTGAAGCTCGCCCGGTTGGCGAGGCCCGTCAGCGTGTCGTGGTGGGCGAGAAATTTCATCGCCAGCTGCTGGCTCTTCTGCTCGGTGATCTCGCGGCCGATGCCGCGGTAGCCGATGAACGAGCCGTGGCGGTCGTAACTCGGCGTCCCCGTCACCGACCACCATTGGTACTTGTCGCCGAATTTCAGTTGTATCGAGAGATCGCGAAACGGTTCGCGCGCCTGCATGAGTTCGCGCGAACGCGCCGTCTCACTCTCCCAGTCCGGATTTTCCGGCGAATGGGCTGCGATGAAGCTGTCGAGTTCCATGCCGGACAGTTCCTCGACGCTCACGCCCGATTGCTTGGCAAAGGCGTCCGAAACGCGCGAAATCCGCATTGTGGCGTCGGTCTGCCACAGCCAGTCATCCGAATGCGCCTCGAAGTCGTTGAGCAGCAGTTTCAGGAGATGGTTCTGCTCGTCGACCTTGACCAGCGCCATCGACCGTTCGGCGAACGATGTCGTGTAGCGGTAGAGCGTGAACGGAAAGGCGATGAAGAAGATGCCGATCAGCACGAATTCGAAACGATGCCCTCCCACGTCGTCCATGGCGAAAGCGAGCGCCGAGAGGGCCAGGATCGGCATGGTGAAGGCGTACACCGCCGTCGGTATGTAGGCGAGAACGAACACCGACGAGCAGAGGAAGACAGAGACCAGGACCGTCAGCGCCAGGCGCGCGTCAGGGCCGGATCCGGCATAAAAAAGCGCCATGGCGCAACCCCAGCCGAGACCGTAGAAAAGGCGCATCAGGACGCAGTGCCAATAAAATCCCGGCGCGTTCTCGGCGGTCGGGTGAAAGCCGAAGAAGCGCGGCCCGGTCATCACGTCGATGAGGACGAGAGCGACCATCACCGCGTACCAGGCCGTCAGCAGAGCGCTGCCGGATAAATTGCCGAGGCTGCTCCAGGCGACGAAGGTGCCGAGCAGGTTGGAGGCCACGAGCGTCGGCCGCACCGTGCTGAAGGCTTCGATCTGGCTGATCCTGAAGGTGTTTAGGTCTTCGGGCGTGGTGACGATGTCCGACGCGGTCCCCAGCACGGCATCCGATACCGCCCGGGCAAACCGGCGTATCGAACCTTCCGCTACGGACATGCAACCTCTCCTCCTGACAGGTTGCAGAGAATGGCCAAAATGATGAAACGAAATGCTTCCCGTTTCGCTCAAATTTGAAGCGATATGCCTCGTCAGGCCATTTCGGGCTTCATGCCCATGGCGGTCCGGTCGATCACTTCGCGCAGCGCGAAGGACGAATTGATCTTGGTTACATGCGGCATCGCCGACAGCCATTCCTTGTGGATACGCTCGTAGTCGGCGAGGTCGCGCGCCGCGATGCGCAGGATGTAGTCGTATTCGCCCGACATCAGATGGCACGAGAGGATGTTAGGGCAGCGCTTCACCGCCGCCTCGAAATCCGAAAGGGTCTTTTCGAATTGCCCCGACAGGGATATGTGCACGATCGCCGTCATCTGGTGGCCGAGTGCCGCGTTCGACAGTCGGGCATGGTAGCCGCGCACGACACCGGTCTTCTCCAGATTGTCGAGCCGGCGCGAACACGCTGATTGCGACAGGCCGACCTTCTCGGCAAGTGCGGCGTTGGAGATGCGCCCGTCTTTCTGCAAGGCGTCGAGAATCGCGATATCGATCCTGTCCAGGGACATTCTTCGAACTTCCTTCGAATTTTTTGTTTGTTTGCGCAAGGAATAACGATTCCGGCGGGCAACTTCAACCGCCTTCGCAAACACATGCGAACTCATCCGTGGTTCAATCGTTATCTCAGGGAAATTGGCGGAAAGCCGGAGGAGATCACAATGCGCGTCGGATGCCCGAAAGAAATCAAAAACCATGAATATCGCGTCGGGCTCACCCCGGGTTCGGCGCGTGAATATGTGGCCCATGGCCATGAGGTGCTGATCGAAACCGGCGCCGGCGCCGGCATCGGCGCCGACGACAATGCCTACCGCTCGGCCGGCGCTGCGATCGCCAGGACCGCCGAGGAGGTTTTCGAGAAGTCCGACATGATCGTGAAGGTCAAGGAGCCGCAGCCCAACGAATGGGTGCAACTGCGCTCCGGCCAGATCCTCTACACCTATCTTCACCTGGCGCCGGATCCGGAACAGACCAAGGGCCTGCTTGCCTCGGGCGTCACCGCGGTCGCCTACGAAACCGTCACCGACGACCGCGGCGGGCTGCCGCTTTTGGCGCCGATGTCGGAAGTCGCCGGCCGCCTGTCGATCCAGGCCGGCGCCACCGCGCTGCAGAAGGCCAATGGCGGCCGCGGCGTGCTGCTCGGCGGCGTGCCCGGCGTGCTGCCAGGCAAGGTTACGGTGCTCGGCGGCGGCGTCGTCGGCCTGCATGCGGCCAGGATGGCTGTCGGCCTCGGCGCCGACGTCACCATCATCGACCGCTCGATCCCGCGCCTGCGCCAGCTCGACGACATCTTCAACGGCCGCGTCCATACCCGCTATTCGACGGTCGAAGCGCTGGAGGACGAGTGCTTCTCGGCCGACATCGTGGTCGGCGCCGTGCTCATCCCCGGCGCCGCGGCACCGAAGCTCGTTTCCCGCGAGATGCTGTCGGGCATGAAGAAGGGCTCGGTGCTGGTCGACGTCGCCATCGACCAGGGCGGCTGCTTCGAGACATCGCACGCCACCACCCATGCCGACCCGACCTACGAGGTCGACGGCGTCATCCACTATTGCGTCGCCAACATGCCGGGCGCCGTGCCCGTCACCTCGGCGCACGCGCTCAACAACGCGACGCTGCATTACGGCCTTCAGCTGGCGAACAAGGGCCTGAAGGCGCTGGTCGACGACCACCACCTGCGCAACGGCCTCAACGTCCACAAGGGGCGTATCACCAACAGCGCGGTCGCCGAAGCGCTCGGCTACGAGATGGCGGAGCCGAAGGCGGTTCTCGCCGCCTGATTTTCGTCAAGCGAAACAACCTCCTTCCCTTGGCCCGCCGGATCATTTCGGCGGGCTTTTTGCTGGACCAGAGGCAAATCAGGGCAACAAAAAAGCGGGGTTTTGCCCCGCTTCCTCGTCTGTCGAGATTTTCCGCCGGTTCATCCGCGGTCGGCCAAATCGATCGACACCTGCCTTCTACCGGGTTGATGTAACGGCAGTGCGACAGTTCATGCGATTCTGATTCCCGCTGGTTAAGAAATCGTTAACGCGCGTTCCAGATCAGGCGCGCTCGATGCGGCAGGCGTAGCAGTTGTTCCTGGCCGAGCGCATGTGCAGGTAGGCGATGTCGTCACGTTGCAAGAGTTCGTGCGCCCTTTCGCAGATCTTGTCGGTGGCGACCACCGCGCCGGTGCCATAAACGATGCGGTCGTCATGGCCGTAGCCGCGCACGATGTGGTCGGCGGTCGGCCGGTACATGTCCGGCATGACATCCGATTCCGGCGCCCGCTCGCAGGGTTCGGCATGCAGGAAGATCGGTCCCGTCTCGGCATAAGGCTGCAGTTCGGGAAACGGCCGGTAGGCCAGGATCAGATAATCCTCGCCGGCGCGGATATTGCGCAGGCAGTGGCGGCAAGGCACCCCGTCCCCGTCGGAAACGCGGCGCTCCGGCGTCATCCCATAGGCGTCCTGGCCGCCGGCCTGCAAGGCACGGACGCGGTCGGTCGGCAAGGCGATATAGCGGATCAGCATGGTGAAATCTCCTCGGGTTTCGATGATCCTGAGATACGTCCGCCGCATCGCCGCATCCACCCGATTCCTGCCTTGACCGGCCATGTGCCGGGCACCGCCTCTCGACAGCCACAAAGCTTTGACGTTATGTCGCCGAAATCGCGCCGGAAACCCCATGATCATCCCCAAAATCATCCACCAGACCTGGAAGTCGCGCGATGTCCCGCAGCGCTGGCAAGCCGCGGTCGACAGCGTGCGCCGCTACCATCCCGGCTGGGACTACCGGCTGTGGACCGACACGGAAATGGACGCCCATGTCGAGGCGACGCAGACGCTGCTGTGGCCGGTCTACAAGGGTTTCGAGAAGAACATCATGCGAGCCGACGTGTTCCGCTACGTGGCTATGCACGATTTCGGCGGCCTCTATGCCGATCTCGACTACGAATTCCTGCGGCCCTACGACTATGGAAACGCCGAACTCGTACTTTCCGATGAATTCGCCGTGAGTTACGGCGACAGCCTCGACCAGGTCGCGAACTACATATTCGCGTCGCGGCCCGGCCATCCCTTCTGGGCGGACGTCATTGCCGACCTGGTGAAGAACCCGCCGCGCGTCGGCGTCTACAAGGATGTCATCGACGCCACCGGCCCCGGCTTCCTGAGCCGTGTCTTCTTCGCCAACCGCAGCCGCTATCAAGGCGTCGTCGTCACCGAGAAGCCGGTGTTCAGCCCGACCCGGCTGCACGGACCGCTGGAACGCAAGATCCTGCGCAATTCGGGCGTGAGCCATGGCCTGCATCTCGGCTCGGGCTCATGGAAGGAGCGCTGGACCGCCACCTATCTCAAGACCAAGATCGCCAAGGCGCTTCGGCTCTGAGGCCGTCAGTCGATCAGCGAATCCAGGCCCCGCACCAGCCCCTTTATGTTGACGACATGGCGGATCGCCAGCAGCGTGCCGGCGACATAGGGCGCGGCCGACGAGCCTGCGTCGTGGCGGATGGTCAGGCGCTCGTCCGGCAGTCCGAACAGCGCTTCGCAGGAGAGGATATAGGACGGCAGCCGCAGCGCATGCACCTGCACGCCGGGTGCCGCGCCGACAGCGCCACCGCGCGTTTCCGGAACGCCGGACACCTCGGATTGCAGTTTCGCCGTCGAGGCGCCGCGAATGTCGGCCAGCGCCTCCGCCAGTTCGCGTGCGGTGCCTGACGGCGCATCGGGCTTCTTGGCGCTGGCGTAGTCGATCACCTCGACATCCGGCACATATTTCGCCGCCATCAGCGCGAAGCGCTTCATCAGCGTGGCGGTGATGGAAAAATTGCCGGCGGCAATGACGCCGACGCCATTGGCGCGCGCCGCCGCGTCGATCTCGGCATAGTCGGCAGCACCAAGGCCCGACGTTCCGATCACCACATGACGCCCATTCGACACCGCCGTCAGCGCATGGTCCTTCACGGCGACCGGCTTGGTATAGTCGACGACGACATCGGATTCGGCTTTTTTCAGCGCCTCCTCGAGGGTCGCCCTTACCTCGACGCCGATCGGCGCCGCGCCGATGGCCGAACCGGCATCCCAGCCGGCGGCGCCACGCGCCACCGCACCTGCCAGTTTCAGGTCCGCTTCGGCGACGATCGCCGGGATCAGCGCCTTGCCCACCCAGCCCGTCGCGCCGCTCATCACCACCCGTATCGTCATCTCACGCTCCTCATGTCTCCCGTCATGCGATAAAGCGCGCATGGCAGGAAGACAATGCCGTGAAAGGATGAGAAGGTTGCTTCAGACGGGAGCGCCGCCCGAATGGGTGATGGAGACATGCCGCGCAATCGGGCCATGCACCTCCGGTCGCGCTTATTTCTCTTCTCTGCACTGTGCAATTAAATTTGACGTAGGCGAGCCCATAAACCGCGGTTCGCCCATCACGTTTGCTTGTTGGAACAAGACCGCCGCGAACAGATTGGTCCACAGCCGCCTCGAGCGGTCGTAAACAAAAGGAAACGTCCGATGAACCTCAAGATCCTAGCAGTATCCGCTATCGCGCTCAGCCTGGCCGGTGGCGTAGCGTTGGGTCAATCCAACAACAGTTCTTCTTCGACGGGCGGAGCGAATTCAGATCCGGCTCCCAGCATGATGAACGATTCCGCGAAGATGGCACCGTTCTTCACTGACAGCGGCATGATGAAGATGCGTAGCGACGACGAGATTTCCGCGTCCTTCAAGGCCATGTCGGCAGAGGACCAGGCTGCCATGAAAAAGGAATGCCAGATGGCCGAGAATGGTGCCAAGAACAAGGGATTGTGTGATAAGATCGGCGCCATGTAGTCAATCAAGTCTTTGGGGAGGCGCACCCTTTGCCTCCCCAAAAGTTCGGGTCAGTCATGAACGGCGGCGAAGTCACGGAAGACAAGACACAGCCGTTTGAGATGGGCGTGGCGGCCGCACGCTCCAAGATGAGTCGGGACTCGAACCCGTTCGAGCCGAAAACAGACGCCTACAGCGACTGGAATGCCGGCTACGAAGCCTACAAGGACGCCGATGAGGATGTCCGACCCGGCTCGGGTTGACTGCGCTGCATCGAATAGGCCTGACAGATCCGGCGTCTTTCGAACTTTTGACTTTTCAGAACGGCTCGATGACATCGGTGACGCGGCGCAGCGTCACGCGGCGGTTGCGCCAGTTCTCGTTCTGTGTCGGCACCAGCAGGAACTCCTCGCCGTAGCCGACAGTTTCCAGCGCGCGGCGCGGAATGCCGAACTCGCTCACCAGCACGCGCCGCAGCGACGCCGCACGATTTTCTGAAAGAACCTGGTTCGAGGCGAACGATCCGACCGCGTCGGTGTGGCCCTCGATCAGGAAGACCTCGCGGCGGTTGCGGCGCAGGATGCGTTCCATGGCGGTGGCGATGTTCTCGACCTTGTCGTACTGCGATGACGCCACCTCGGCCGAGCCGAAGGCGAAGTTGATCGACTGGATGTCGATCGACGGCGCGATGCGGCGCATCTCGGGCCGCCGCTTCAGTTCGCGCACGGTCACCCGCTTGTTGCGGGGGACGACGACCCGCGGTGCCGCCTCCAGCTTGCGCTCGATCTGCGCGGCGGACGGCGTCGTCGCCTGCGCGGCGGCAAGGCCCGGAAAGGCGATCGCCGCGACGAGGGCGGCGGCAAAGGTGCGGCGGTTCAGCATGGTGTTGTCTCCCTTCGAGGCCCGGCCGGTCCGGCCGCGATTGATGTGGCTCGAAGATGGCAAATCCAAGCTGAAGCGCCGATGAACGCCCGGTTCAGCAGATGTTGCCGTCGCTATCCACGCATGACGACTGCCGAGCGGTCGGCAAGCGTCATCGGCAGAACCGCTTCCTTCTTCTGGCCGACCGGCGAGAAGCCGAGCCGCTGATAGAGCGGCAGCGCGGCTGGATGGTCGAGCGTGCAGGTCTGGACGGTGACGACATTCGGCCCGTACGACCACGCCGCCTCGATCGCCGCCCCAAGAAACCAGCGGCCGATCCCTTGCCCGATCGCGTGTTCCATCATGCCGAAATAAGCGAGTTCCGCCTCGCCCGGCAGATGCGGCTTGACGTCGAAGAAACCGGCCGGGGCGCCGTCGAGATAAAGCACGCGGATATCGCGCTCCGGAGCATGGATGCTTTGGGCGAGTTCTTCGTCGCTCATGCGCAGGACGTTGACCCAGTGCCATTTGCGGCCGACCCGGTCGATCAGGTAGCGATAGAAATGCAGCTGCATGTTGCGCGTACGCATCAACGCGACCTGCCGGTTATAAGGCAATGGCGGATAGTGAGACGGCGGCGCGCTCATCTCCAGGAACGTCACCGTGACCGGGATCGCCTCGATCTTCTTCTCGGCGCTCATGGTCAGTCCTTGCCTGTCACCACCGGCGTATCCGAGCGCCTGCCCCACTCGCTCCACGAGCCGTCATAAAGTCTGTTGGCGGTGTGGCCGATCGAGCGCAGCGCCAGCGTGATGATCGCGGCGGTGACGCCGGAGCCGCACGAGGTGACGATCGGCTTCGACAGGTCGAGGCCGGCATCTTCCAGTACTTCCTTCAGCCGTTCGGGCGGTAACAGGCTACCGTTCTCCGAGAGGGTCGGCGACGGTACGCTTCTCGCGCCGGGCATGTGGCCGGAGCGCAGTCCCGGCCGCGGCTCGGGATCGGTTCCGGCAAACCTTCCCGCGGGACGCGCATCAGCGATCTGCACGTCGCCGGCGCCGACCAGTTCCTGCATATCGGACAGGGTGGCAAGCTGGGTGGCATCGAAATCGGCGTGGAAGACGTTCGGGGCGACCTTCGTCACCTCCGCCGTCACCGGCCTCCCTGCCGCTTTCCAGCGGTCGAAGCCGCCATCGAGCAGATAGACCTGATAGACGCCCATGACGCGGAACATCCACCAGACGCGCGGCGCCGAATGCACGCCCGGCCCGTCATAGACAATGATGGTGTCGTCGGCGGAAATCCCCATCGAACCGACATGCTGGGCAAAAAGTTCCGGGCTCGGCAAGGTGTGCGGCAGATCCGAATCCGGATCGACGACAAGATCCTGGTCGAAGAAGATGGCGCCAGGAATATGCGCCGCCTTGTATTCGGCGCGCGCATCGCGCTTCTGCGCCGGCAGGTACCAGGACGCATCGACGATCGAGATACCGGGCTCCGTCAAACGTTCCTGCAGCCAGTCGGCATCGACCGTGAAAGGACTTTGATCCGGCATCTTGTCACCACTCCTGGAATGAACGCTCGCGATCATGTTGCATATTCGCAGCCGCTACAAAACAGCAAGCAGCCAACGATGCGCAACTACAATGGCAGCGGCGCAGCGGTCTTGATCGTGCGCAACGCGAAATTGGAGCGGATGCCGGCGACCATCGGCAGCGTCAGCAGCCGGTCGGACAGCAGGCGCTCGTAGGCGGCGAGATCCTTCACCACCACTTCGGCCATGAAATCATCCTCGCCGGACACCATGAAGCAGGACACCACTTCCGGGATCCCGTCGAGCGCCGCTCCCAGCCGGTCGGCGTTTTCGCGCGTGTGCTGATGCACCTTGAAGCCGACAAAGACGGTCAGGCCGAGGTCGACGGCGCGGCGGTCGATCTCCACCCGATAGCCGCGAATGATCCCCTCCTCCTGCATGCGCTTGGTCCGCCGAAGGCATGGCGACGGCGACAGGTTTACCGCCTCGGCGAGTTCGACGTTGGTCAGCCGTCCGTCTTTTTGCAAGGCCTTCAGGATGCGCAGATCGGTCTCGTCTATCGAGTTTTCAGCCATTTTCTGCCCTAAAATCTAAACTGATTGGCATATCATAGCTGAAACCTGATCTCTCCAGCAACAGATAGCAAGGACATGCCTTGCCGGTTCATGCGAGAATCGCGCATGCACTGCGACAAGGACAACACAATGATCAAGCGAATCTGGCACGGCTACACGACACCCGAGAATGCCGAAGCTTATGAACGGCTGCTAGAGACGGAGGTCTTTCCCGGCATCGAGGCCAAGAAGATACCCGGCTACCGCGGCATCGAGCTTTACCGCCGCAAGCTCGGGCAGGAGATCCAGTTCACCACCGTGATGAGCTTCGATTCCCTCGACAACGTCATCGCCTTCCAGGGGGAGGATTACTCCACAGCCTACGTTCCCGCCGCGGCCCAGAAAATCCTCCAGCGATGGGACGTACGGTCGTCACATCACGATGTGAGGATCACCAGGGATTACCATTGACAGTCGCCGGCTCACGGATTTTTAACGCGGTACATCTTGCGCCGGCTGATCTCAGTTACCACCTCGGGGTTGCCTTGCGGGAGGCAGCGAACGAGGGATACTTCGATGATCAGACGGATCTGGCGCGGCTACACCAGGCCGGAGAACGCCGACGCCTACGAACATCTGCTGGATACGCTGATGTTTCCGGCGTTCGAAGGCATGCGCATGCCAGGCTACCGCGGCATGGAATTGCTGCGGCGGCAGACCAATGACGAGGAGATCGAGTTCATCTGGGTGATGAACTTCGATTCGAAAAAGGATTTGAGCCCCTTGCGGGCGGAAGCGAACGATCCGGTATCGGTACCGCATGCGGCGCAGAAGCTGCTGATCCGCTGGGACGAACGCGCCAGTTTCTACGAGATGCGCCAGAGCCGTCCGCGGAACTGAACCGCCGGCGCAGCCTTCACTGCGCCGGCATCGGTCCGAACCGCAGCCGGAAGCGGCGGTTCTCGCGGCCCTTCTTCTCGATCTTGCCGACATGGATTTCGCCGACCTCGCCGGAGGCCTTCACATGGGTGCCGCCGCAAGGCTGGCTGTCGATGGAAGCATCGTCGCCGATGCAGACGAGCCGGATCTTTCCGGTGCCGGCGGGCGGGCGCACGTTCTTCGACTTCACCAGACCGGGATTGGCCGCGAGATCGGCATCGGTGATCAGCCGCGTGAAGACCGGATGATTTGCCGCGACAAGCTGCATCAGCTTCGCCGTCGCGTCCTCCTTGGAAAATCCGGCATCGGGAATGTCGAAATCGATGCGGGATTCGTCCTCGCCGACCGAGGCGCCGGTGATCGGGTACGGGCACACCACGGTCAGCAGGTGGCAGGCCGTGTGCATGCGCATCAGCCGGTAGCGGCGGTCCCAGTCGATGACCAGCTTGAGGCGATCGCCGACCGCCAGCGCCGGCTGTCCTGGCGCGGGCAGATGCAGGATCTCGTCCTTGGTCTCGCCGGTGATGGTGCCAGCAATGACGACCTTCGAGCCATCCGGCTTGACGAAATGGCCGATATCGCCGGGCTGGCCGCCGGACGTGGCATAAAAGATAGTGCCGTCGAGTATGACGCCGCCACGCTCGTTGATGGCGATGATTTCGGCGTCGGTTTCGCTGAGATACGCGTCGTCCCGGAAAATCGCTCGGGTGCCTGCCATCAGGCCACCTGCTCGTAGGGCACGGAGATCTGCGGATCGCTCTCCATCCAGCCCGGTACCGGCAGGTTCTTGGTGCGCAGGAATGCCGGATTGAACAGCTTCGACTGATAGCGCGTGCCGCTGTCGGCGAGAATGGTCACGATGGTGTGGCCCGGGCCGAGGTCGCGCGCCAGCCGGATGGCGCCGGCGATGTTGATGCCGGAGGAGCCGCCGAGGCAGATGCCCTCCTCCTGGATCAGGTCGAAGACGTAGGGCAACGCCTCCTCGTCCGGTATCTGGTAGGAGAAGTCGGGAGCGAAATCCTCCAAGTTGGCGGTGATCCGGCCCTGGCCGATACCTTCGGTGATCGACGAGCCGTCGGCCTTCAGCACGCCTTCGGTGTAGAAGCTGTAGAGCGCCGCGCCCAGCGGGTCGGCCAGCGCGATCTTGACGTCCTTGCTTTTCGCCTTCAGCCCGAAGGCGATGCCGGCCAGCGTACCGCCGCTGCCGACCGCGGAGACGAAGCCGTCGACCTTGCCGCCGGTCTGCGCCCATATCTCCTCCGCCGTCGTGCGGGTATGGCCGTCGCGGTTGGCGACATTGTCGAACTGATTGGCCCAGACGGCCCCGTTCGGATCGCTTTTCGCCAGTTGTTCGGCGAGCCGCCCCGACACTTTGACGTAATTGTTCGGGTTCTTGTAGGCGACCGCCGGAACCTCGATCAGCTCGGCGCCCATAACCCGGAGCGTGTCCTTCTTCTCCTGGCTCTGGGTGTCGGGAATGACGATGACGGTGCGGTAGCCGAGCGCCTTGGCGACCAGCGTAAGCCCGATGCCGGTGTTTCCGGCGGTGCCCTCGACGATGACGCCGCCCGGCCGCAGCAGGCCTTTCTGCTCGGCGTCGCGGATGATGAACAGACCGGCGCGATCCTTCACCGACTGGCCAGGATTCATGAATTCGGCCTTGCCGAGGATTTCGCAGCCGGTTTCTTCCGAAGCGCGCTTCAGCCGAATCAGCGGCGTGTTGCCGATAACGTCGATCACCGAACGGTGCATGGGATATCCTTCATTGAATGCGGACCGACCCTAAAAACCACGACGCGCGCTTTCAAGGCAGGATTTTGCGTGGTCCAGCCGCATTTGTCGAATTGGCCGCACCGGAACATCGGATAGAGGTACGCCCTTTTCATCCGTCGACGTCGCCGCTAGGTATCCATCAACCGGTGCCACCGATAGAAGCAGTCACAATAACGGACGGATACGCAATCAAAATGAGTCTTTATCGAGCGCAGCCCGGGGATGGCGTGGCGTGGGTCACAGGGGCGAGTACGGGCATCGGCCGCTCGCTGGCGCGCGATCTCGTGGCTGAAGGCTACACGGTCGCCGTCACTGCACGCGACGAAGAAAGGCTTGCGACCCTTGTCGACGAGATCGCCGGCTTGCCCGGCCGGATCCTTCTCTTTCCATGCGACGTCACCGACGAAGACGGGATGCTGAAGACCGTCGCCGCCATCGAAGCTGAGGCCGGCCCGATCGTGCTAGCGATCTTCAACGCCGGTGCTTATTTCCCGACGCGCGGCGAGCGGATGGATGTGCAGAACTTCGCCAGAACCTACGAACTGAATATCCTGGGCGCTCTTTACGGTCTCATACCCTTGGTTGCGCGGATGCAGCCACGCGGGCGGGGCCATATCGCACTCATGGGATCGGTCACGGCATATTTCGGCCTCCCTTCCGCCGCCGCCTACGGATCATCGAAGGCTGCCCTCAACAATCTCGCGGAATCCCTGAAGTTCGATTTCGACAAGATGAATATCCGCCTCCAGATCATCAACCCGGGCTTCGTGGAAACGCCGCTCACCGAGAAGAAATCTTTCCCGATGCCCGGAATCATGCCGGCCGACAGGGCGTCGGCACGCATTGCTCGAGGGCTGAGAACAGGCGGTTTCGAGGTCGCATTCCCGCGGCGCTTCACCTTGTTCCTGAAGGTGCTCAAGCTTTTCCCGCATGCTGTCTATTTCTGGTTCATGAACTGGGCGACGGGCTGGCGCAAGCGGCCGCTCGGTCCGATGCGCAAGCTCAGGAAAGATTAAGCACTTCAGCAGCCACCCGTCGTCGCCGTTGCAAGGCTTTTGCCGCGGCGCTACTGCTTGGCGCGCGGTTTTCGCGGGAGACTGGCGATGGGGCGGAAGATGGTGACCGGGATAGTGATCGTCGCCGCTCTTGTCGCCATCGCATTCTTGCTCGGGCCGCGCGTCGCCGTCGACACCACGCTTCGGTTCGATCCGGCCGCGATCGGCAGCGACCCGGAGGCCTATCTCGCCAAGGTCGAGGCCGGCGTTCCCGGCATACGCGACGGGCTGCAGAAAGAAATCATCTGGGCCGACTCGGCGACCAGGGCGAAAACGCCGCTGGCAATCGTCTATATCCACGGCTTTTCCGCTTCGAAAGGCGAAATCCGCCCCCTGCCCGACAAAGTCGCGGCGGCACTCGGCGCCAATCTTTTCTACACGCGCCTGACCGGCCACGGGCAGCCCGGCGCGGCGATGGCCGACGGCTCGATCAACGCCTGGGTCAACGACTATGCAGAGGCCATCGCCATCGGCCGCGCCATCGGAGAGCGCGTCGTGGTAATCGCGACTTCCACCGGTGCGGCGCTCGCCACCTGGGGCGCCACGCAGCCCGAGCTGAGCGACGGCATCGCGACGATGGCGTTCATTTCGCCCAACTACGGCGTTCAGGCTTCCGGCGCCTTCATCCTGACCATGCCGTGGGGCAAGCAGATCGCCGAGCTGATCATCGGCAAGGAGCGGAGCTTTCCCGTCGCCAACGAGTTGCACGCGAAATGGTGGACCAGCCGCTATCCAAGCAGCACGACGGTGCCGATGGCAGCGTTGACTGAGCTGGCCCGCAACGCGGCGGTCGACACGATCGCCATTCCAATGCTGTTCATCTTCTCGGACGGCGACAAGGTGGTGCGGCCCGAACTCACCCGCGACATCGCGGCACGCTGGGGCGCAAAGCATGAGATCCTTGTTGTCGAGCACAATGACGATCCGTCGAGCCACGTCATCGCAGGCGATGCGCTGTCGCCTTCGACGACGGATGCGCTGGCGCGACGAATCATCGATTGGGTGAAGGCGACGGCGCTCTAGGCCTCGCCACGAGACGTCCTAAGACTGGACAGGTCCTGGCGGTTTTCGCTTAATCTTCGAAGCGGAACGAGAGGAGCAGCAGATGCCCAAGATCGACATGGCCAAGGTGCCCGCGCGTAAATGTTCAGGCTATCCGCCGCCGTTCGATGCGCCCTGTGCCGCCCGGACGCGGCGGCGGCTCGGCGACGCCGGCGGGCTTCGCGATTTCGGCGTCAACCTGATGACACTGCCGGCCGGTGGCTGGTCCAGCCAGCGCCACTGGCACAGCCATGAGGACGAGCTCGTCTATGTGCTGGAAGGCGAATTGACGCTCGTCGAGGACGGCGGCGAAACGATCCTGCGCGCCGGCGACTGCGCGACCTTTGCCAAAAACACCGGCAACGGCCATCACATGATCAACCGGTCTTCCGCCACGGCGGTCTATCTGGAAGTGGGCTCGCGCAATCCGGACGACCTCACCACCTGCTCCGATATCGACATGATGAGTGCCAATGCCGACGGCCGGTTCGTGCACAAGGACGGCACGCCCTATCCGACGTCATAGCCGCGCAACCTGTTCGACCGAACTCAATGCCTTTCGGGTTTCGCGTCGCGCGAGAACAGATAGATCGCCAACGTGAAGGCAAGTATCGCGGCATAGAAGGCGAACAGCGCGCTGTAGGCGGCGGCCGGTTCGCCGGGCACCGCGTTCGCCGTCACCACCGCGCCGGTGGCGAATTGCATCGCACCGGTGCCGCCGATCGAGAAGAAGTTCATCAGGGTGACGCCGCGGCCGACAAGATGCGGCGGCATGAAGGCGCGTGCATGCGCCATCAGGAGGCCGTAGCTCATGCCGCAAAGGCCGATCACGACCAACGCCGCGGTAGTCGTCGGGATGCTGGAAACGGTGAACAGCGCGAGGAAGCAGATCGCCAGCAGGTTGAGCGAGACGCCGCTGACGGCAACCCATTTCCTGGTCCGGAGCAAGGTATCGAGCGGCCCATAGACGAACGACCCGACGATCATCGCCAGCGCCATGAACAGCGTGACCTCGCCGATGACGATCGCCGTCGCGGCATGGACCTCGGCGAGATAAGGCCCGGCCCAGAGACCGCGGATACCGGCGGACGGCGCGTAGTTGATCGCGGTCAGCGGAATGATCGGCCACAAAATCCGGATGCGCAAAAGCTCGGCAAATCCAGCGAAGCCGGAGGCGCCGGCGGGCACGCCTTCCGGCCGCGCCGGATCGCGCACCAATGCCAGGACGGCGGCCGCCACGCCCAAGGTGACGAGGCCGAGGCCGATCATCACCGGCCGCCAGCCGAAAGCTTCCGCGGCGCCGGCGAGCGGCGCCGCGCCGATCACGTTGCCCGCCGCGCCGAAGGCGATCAGCCATGACGTTAGCATCGCAAAGCGCGCCGTCGAATAGATGCGCGCGAAAATGAAGAGCGATGCCATCAGCACCGGCGCGCAGCCGATGCCGATCAGCACCATCGCG
The DNA here is from genome assembly GCF_025753855.1 of Mesorhizobium sp. ZC-5. Classification (GTDB taxonomy): domain Bacteria; phylum Pseudomonadota; class Alphaproteobacteria; order Rhizobiales; family Rhizobiaceae; genus Neomesorhizobium. The sequence goes on along the minus strand of NZ_JAOWPT010000003.1, from coordinate 647,950 downwards.
GCGGTAATCATCCAGGGCTGCTCAGCCGCGGCGAACAGGAAGGCGCCGCCGCCACCACCCACGGCAAGCAGGATCGCCGCCGTGAGTTTCGGGCCATAGCGATCGAGCGAGACGCCGATGGCGAACTGCGACAGAGCGAAGGCGATGAAGAAGGCGCCGGATGCAAGGGAAAGATCGGCTTTGGTCGCGCCGAGTTCGGCGGTCAGCGCGGGTGTGAGCACCGCCATGAAGGAGCGGTAGAACTGCGAAAGCACGTAAGCGACGGCAAGTGCGGCGATACCGGCCATGTCTCTCTCCCGCGAAAACAAGGCGGCCGAAGCATCGCCTCGACCGCCCTAGATATCTTCACCGGAGAAAGCAATGGACCAAGCCCCTGAAGGCTCGGCCCACAGCGTCAGGCGGCGCGTGCCGCCGGACGGCGTCCGCCAAAGCGGCGCTTGTTGCCGCCCTTGAACGGCTTCTGGCCCTGCGGCTTGCCGCCTTCCGGCTTGGCGCCGAAGGCCGGCTTGCCGAAGCCGTTGCCGCCGCGCGGCTTCTGCCCCTGCGGACGGCGCGTTTCGCGTGCACGGTCATTGGCCGCCTCGCGAGCCTGCTCGGCACGCTCGCGCGGATCGCGCTGCGGGTCCGGCTGGCCGGTATGGTCGGCGGCGACCGGCAGCTTCATGCGGATGATGCGCTCAACCTGGCGCAGCTTGCTCGCCTCCGTCGGATCGCACAGCGTGATGGCAATGCCCTCGGCGCCGTTGCGGCCGGTGCGGCCGACCCGGTGGACGTAGCTTTCGGCTTCATCCGGCAGGTCGAAATTCACCACATGGCTGATGCCGGGCACGTCGATGCCGCGCGCCGCGATGTCGGTCGCGACAAGGATGCGGACGGAACCGTCACGGAACCCGTTGAGCGCCTTCTGGCGGGCGTTCTGCGACTTGTTGCCGTGGATGACGGCGGCGTTGAAGCCGTCGCGCTCGAGATCGCGCACGACACGATCGGCGCCATGTTTGGTGCGGGCAAAGACCAGCACCGAGCTCATCGCCTCGTCGGCAAGCATGGTCGACAGGATCTGCCGCTTCTGCTTGGTGCGGGCCATGACCAGGCTCTGCGTGATCTCGGCAGCGGTGGTGCCCTGCGGCGAGACTTCGGCGCGGACCGGGTTCTTCAGCAGGCTCTGCGCCAGCTGTTCGATTTCCTGCGGCATCGTCGCCGAGAAAAGCGCGGTCTGGCGGTCGCGGTGCGTCGCCTTGGCGATGCGCCGTACATCGTTGATGAAGCCCATGTCGAGCATGCGGTCGGCTTCGTCGAGCACCAGCCAGCGGGTTTCGGCAAGGCTGACATCGCCTTCGCGCACCAGATCGGTGAGACGGCCGGGGGTGGCGACAAGAATGTCGACGCCCTGCTGGAGCCTCTTGACCTGGCTGAAGCGGGAGACGCCGCCAAGCACAAGCGCGGTCGAGACATGCAGGCCCTTGGCCAGCACGCGGATGGTGTCCTCGATCTGCACTGCCAGTTCACGGGTCGGCGCCAGGATCAGCGCCCGCGCCGTCTTGGGCAGGCGCTTGGTGCCGAGGCCGACGATCTTGGTCAGGATCGGCAGGCTGAAAGCCGCCGTCTTGCCGGAGCCGGTCTGGGCGACGCCGAGAATATCGCGGCCTTCGAGCTGCGCGGGAATTGCCTGCACCTGGATCGGCTTGGGGTCGACGAAGCCGGCGGCGATCGTCGTCTTCAGCAGCGGGCCGGTAATGCCGAGTTTCGCGAAGCCGTTCTGCTCCGCATTGATTTCATTATTCAATTTGTTCTTCTTTCAAGCGGCCTCTGGCCGCACGCAGTGTCGCGGCAGGGCGCAACCTGCCACCGTTGATGTTTTATGAAACGACAAGGCGGCGGGCTTCTTTTGCCCGCGCGGCTGCGCTGTCGTGCCCGCAAGCTTCATGCCCGCGGGACTATTCCGCCACTTGCCGAAACCGGAAAGGGGAGAAACCAGACGCAACCAGTCCTATTGATCAGGAAGGCCGGTCAAAAACCCGGCCCAAGCGCCTATGCCGCCGCATATGGGGGAATTCGCCCGGAAAAGCAAGGAATTAATGCTGCGCTGCAAAATGGCAATTTGTTTGCGCTGTGCCGATCGTCGCCGAACGTCACGCTGCCGACGCGCTGCGTGGTGGGAGACCTCATCTGCCGGCCGCCTTCGCCAGTTCCAGCAGCTTCAGCACCGTGTTCCAGTTGCGGGCGGTGTTTGGCACGCCGAGGCCTTTATCGAATTTCGCCCCGAGCTTCGACGAACTCAGCCCGCCCGGCGTGTTGAGATAGGCGACGTTGCCGACGACCTCGATCCCCTCGCCCTTCACGGCGAGCGCCCGCAGCGCGTCGAGATTTTCTTTCGCCGGCGCTCTCTCCAGCCATGACGCGTGGAGAAACCGCCCTTCCTCGAACTTGCCCTCGAACGGGTTCTGCTTGATCACCTTCTTCCAGTCGGCGAGCGTTGGCGCGTAGATCGCCTTGGTGAAGCCGAACTGCTTCTCGCAAATCTCAGCCACCGTCTTCAACATCTCGCCGCGGTGCATGTCCGTCTTCAGGTAGGCGTTGCCGCTGTTGATGTAGGTGCCGGCATTTTCGAAGCCGGCCTTGGTCAGCGCCTCGCGCAGCGGCTTGGTCGGCAGCTGCGTGGCGCCACCAACGCCGCGGAACAGAAGAATATAAACAGTCATCGCGCCGGTCCCTTCCGCATCAAATCCGGTTGCTCACTTCGACAAGATTGCCATCCGGATCGTTGAAATAGATCGACAGGATCGGCCCGACGGCCCCTGCCCGCTCGCCCGGTCCGTCGACGATCGCGACCCCCTCGCGCCCGAGCCAGGCGACGATTTCGGCCATCGGCGTCTGTGACAGCAAGCAGAAATTGCCGCTGCCGGGCACCGTATCCCTGGCAATGCTGGGCGCCGCCGCGGCATCCTGCAGGCTGATCTTGTTGGCACCGAAATGCAGCGACCACTTTCCCGGCCGCTCCTGGCGCGCCTCCATGCCGAGCACGCGCCCGTAAAACGCGAGCGTCGCCGTCACATCGCGGACGCAGAGCACTATATGGTCGAGCGCGTCGATCCGGATCATATCACCAGCCCGGCCAGGATCTCGTTGTCGGTGATGTCCTCATAGGCCCAGCCGGCTTCGTGGAAGCGTTTTGCCAGCACGTCGAAATTCTTCCGGTCCTTTGTCTCGATGCCGATCAGCACCGAGCCGAAATTGCGCGCCGACTTCTTCAGATATTCGAAGCGGCTGATGTCGTCGTCGGGACCGAGCAATTGCAGGAAGTCGCGCAGCGCGCCCGGCCGCTGCGGGAAGCGGAAGATGAAGTATTTTTTCAGTCCCTCGAAGCGCAGCGCCCGCTCCTTGACGTCGGGCAGCCGCTCGAAGTCGAAATTGCCGCCGGAAACGACCAGCACGATGGTCTTGCCGCGGATGTCCTTCTTCGGAAAATCCTTGAGCGCGTCGATCGCCAGCGCACCGGCCGGCTCCAGCACGACGCCTTCGACATTCAGCATCTCCACCATCGTGGCGCAGAGCCGGTTTTCCGGGACCAGCCGCACCGCATCGGCCGGAAAATCCTTGAGGTGGCGGAAATTCTCGCGGCCGATCTCGGCGACCGCGGCGCCATCGACGAAGTTGTCGACTCTGGGCAGCTTCACCCGCCTGCCTGCGGCAAGGCTTTCCCTGAGGCTCGGAGCGCCGGCCGGTTCGCAGAAGACGAAGCGCGGCTGCCTGCCCTGCTCGGTGAAATAGCGTGTGACGCCGGCCGACAGGCCGCCGCCGCCGACCGGCAGCACGACGATATCGGGAGTACGGCCGCCCGGCATCTGGTCGGCGATCTCATAGCCGACAGTCGCCTGTCCCTCGATGATGTCCTTGTGGTCGAAGGGCGGCACCATATGGCCGCCGCTCGCCTCGCAGAAATCCAGCGCGGCGCGGTAGCAATCGTCGAAGAAGTCGCCGGTGAGCCGGATCTCGACGAACTCGCCGCCGAACAGCTTCGTCTTGTCGATCTTCTGCTGCGGCGTCGTCACCGGCATGAAGACAACGCCTTTCCTGCCGAAATGCCGGCAGACGAAGGCAAAACCCTGCGCATGGTTGCCGGCCGAGGCGCAGACGAACAGCGACGGCGCCTCGCCGTCGGCGAGTTCCTTGCGGAAGAAGTTGAAGGCGCCGCGGATCTTGTAGGAGCGCACCGGCGTCAGGTCCTCGCGCTTCAACAGGACATGCGCGCCGGTTTTCTTCGACAGGTAATCGTTCTGCTGCAGCGGCGTTTCCGGGAAGAGCGTGCGAATGGCGCTGGCCGCCGACGAAACCCGTTCCGCAAAACCCGTCATCGCGTGCGTCCCTCACTGCATCCCGGCACGGCCAAGACCGACGCCAATTGCGCTATTGCATATCCGGACCGGCGAAACCATTGCAATCGCGGCGCCACGCCATACGTCAAGGTCGAAGCTCCGGAGGTTGTCATGCTGGCTGGCCAACTCGCGCTCACGATAGCGGCGTTCTTCAGCGGCGCCGCGGTCTATGTCCTGGCAGCCGAGCAGCCGGCCCGGCTGGCGCTCGACAACAAGGCGCTGCTCACCCAATGGAAACCGGCCTACAAGCGTGGCGCCGCGATGCAGGCCTCGCTGGCGCTGATCGGCGGCGTTCTGGGCATAGCCGCCTGGTGGCTGAGCGGCGACTGGCGCTGGCTCGCAGGCGCCGTCGCGCTGCTTCTGCCTTGGCCCTACACGCTGCTGGTGATCAAGCCGACCAACGACGCGCTGCTGGCCACCGACACCGCCAACGCAGGCCCGGAAAGCCGTCGCCTGGTCGAAAAATGGGGACAGTTGCACGTCGCCCGCGCCGGCCTTGGCGTTATAGCGACATTGCTGTTCCTGTGGGCGGTAGCCATAGCCTAGGCGTTTCCCCAGTGATGTTTGTCGCATGCGACGTCACGGGTGGACCGGTCATCGCTTTGGCTGTATCTAGCCATCAGTTGGGAAACGCAGGTCAGTCACAATCGTGTCGGTGTCCGGTTCAGTTACTTGCGGTTTCCGCGGGCTTTTCGTTGCAGCCGCCATGGTGCTTGCCGGCTGTGCCGGCCAGCCGTCGCACGAACTGATCGGTGCCACGACCGTCACCGTCCCCGCATCGGCGCTTGCCGGCAGCCACCAGATCTTCGTCGCCACCACCCGCGCGAAATCCAAGGATGCGCGCCAGGTGTTTTCCGGCGAACGCTCCGACCACGTCGCCTACGCCACAGTCGAGATGACGGTGCCCGCCGTTCACAAGATCGGCCAGATCGAGCGCGCCAATCGCGGCGTCGTCGACCCGGCCAAGTATTTCACCGCGACCAGCGTTTCCGGCTATCGCGATGACGCGACCTTTTCCAACGCGCTGCGCGCCGACATCGCAAGGCGTGGCGGGCGAGCGCTGGTCTTCATCCACGGCTACAACACCCAGTTCGACGATGCCGTCTATCGCATTACCCAGATCGCCCATGACGCAAACTACAAGGGCACTCCGGTCCTGTTCACCTGGGCGTCCGCCGGCCGAACCGTCGACTACGTCTACGACAACAACAGCGCCACCGAGGCGCGCGACGCGCTGGAAGAGACGTTGCGGCTCATCGCGGACTCCGGGGCGAAGCGTGTCGATATCGTCGCCCACTCGATGGGCAACTGGGTGACGATGGAGGCGCTGCGCCAGCTCGCCATCACCCACGACCGCGATCTCGACGGCAAGCTCGGCGACGTGGTTCTCGCCTCGCCGGACATCGACGTCGACGTGTTCAAGAGCCAGATGCGGCGCTACGGCAAGCCCGACCGGCCGTTCGTCGTCTTCGCTTCGGCTAATGACCGGGCACTGCAGATTTCCGGCCTCATCGCCGGCCGGCGGCCGCGCCTCGGCGACTACGCCGACAGCCAGGAGATCGCCGACCTCGGCATCGTCGTCGCCGACATTTCGGCGGTCAAGGTGGAGGACCGGCTGAACCACACCAAATTCGCCGACAACCCCTTGCTGGTGCAGATGCTCGGCGAGCGGCTGAACAGTGACGGGACGGCCAACCCCGCTGGCGACGAGATCACCCAGCGGGTCAACACTCTGGCGCAAGGGCTTGGCCAGACCTTCGCTTCGGCCGCCGAGATCATCATCACCACCCCGATCAACGTGGTGAAGGTGGCAGTGGGGCAGTAGCCGGCCTCAGGGTCGCCGCGAGCGTTGCGGCGGCTCGGGTTAACGCGCTTCGGCTCGGACGAAAACTGCCCTCGCCTTGGACGTTCCTTGCGCGTCCGATCGCGCGGCGCTCTATTCGCTGTCGGCTTCGAGGCTTTCGCGGACCTCGTCGATCTTGCCGAAATCGCCTCCGACTCCGAGCACATCCTTCGCCCAGTCCATCATCTCGTCGTCGACGTAGTCGTCGCCATACTGTTCGACGCGGTTCTCGTTGGCAGCGTCGAGCAGCGCCTGCTTCAGCGCTTCGTCATCGGTGCCCACCGCTGCATCATCCGCCGCCTGTTGCGCATCCGCGGCCGCCTCCTCCGCATCGGCCAGAGCGGTGGCCTCGGTGCTTTCAAGCAGGCCTTCCAGCGCATCCACTTCGGCCGCCCAGGCTGCCTCATCCTCCGGCGCGACGGTAACCGAATTCAGATGCTCCAGCCTGTCCTCGAGTTCGGCCAGGGTCGGATCGTCGTAAATTCCGACGGCATCGTCGTAAGGCGTGATTTCGGTGTTCGACAGCAGTGAATCGAACTCCACCTGCGCGGCCGCAACCGTGCTGTTCGCCGCTGCCAGCTCCGCCGTGGCGATGTCCAGTTGCGCCGAATCCATCACAAAGGCGCGGATGCTCGCCATCCGGGGCGCCTGCGAATTCAGATAGGCGTGGTAGTTGCGATTGAGCGAATTGAGACCGGCCAGCTTGGCGCGGAAGTTCTTCTCCTTGACGGGCTTGGCCTCCGGGAGTTCCACTGCGGCTGGAAGTGCTGCGACCTGGGCGCCACGAACACGCTCGGCCTTTGCCGTCTTCACCTTGGAAGAGCTCTTCCTTTCCCTGGATGCAGTGGCACGCGAGCTTGAGCCGGAACGATCTTTCGCGGACGCAGACTTTCCCCGCTCGCCTTTTTCCGCCTTGCCGCCGTTGCCATTACCGCCGCCGTTGCCGCCGCCATTTCCGTTGCCGCCGCCATTGCCATTTCCCCTGGCGTGGGCGGACGACAGATCGAAAGAGCCGAGATTCCCGAAATCGAACTGCATCGGGAGCGCCGTGAGGGCGAATAACGACACCGTTCCGACGAAAAGATTCCTGATGCGCTTCATGGAAGTTTCCTCCACTTCGTTGTGCAGTCAGAAATAGCGGCGCTCATGCCCCTCGCATATGGCGGCGCGGTAAATTTGCGTCTCCAACGAATAACGTCACGTGAACTAATTAAGGCAACGCTAAACGAATAGGTCGACTTTTTTGAATGTCGTCACGTCGATGATACCGACGTCGGAGATCCTGAGTTCGGGGATCACCACCAGCGCCAGCAGCGAGTGCTGCATGTAGGCGTTGTTGAGCGAGCAGCCCATCGCCCGCATCGCCTCCACCAGCTTTTCGGCCTTGGCCGCCACCGTCTCGGCGCGCTCGTCCGACATCAGCCCGGCGATCGGCATTTCGACCAGCGCCAGTTCCTTGCCCTTCGAGACCAGCACGACGCCACCGCCGACCTCGCCAAGCCGGTTGGCGGCCAGCGCCATGTCCTGCTTGTTGGTGCCGACGACGATGATGTGGTGGCTGTCATGCGCAACCGTCGAGGCCATCGCGCAGTCCTGCATGTAGCCGAAACCGGAGACGAAGCCGTTGACCACGCCGCCGGTGCCGCGATGGCGCTCGACCAGCGCGATCTGGCAGACATCGTTGCGGCGGTCCATGGCGACGACGCCGTCCTCGACACCGAGATCGGCCTCGAGCGCGCGCGTCGGCGCCTGATTCTCGATGACGCCGATCACCCGCACGCGCACCTCGTTGGCGCCATGCGGTGCCGCGATGTCGAAATCCGCCGCCGCCAGCTTCTTGCCGAGCTTGACCGTGTTCTTGGCCCGCGCCGGATAGTCGTAGGCCGGAATGTCGATCTCCAGCCTGCCGCCCTTGGCCAGCCGCACGCCGCGCGCGAAAACCTCGTCGATGACAAGCTCGGCGAGGTTGGAGACGATCAGGAAGTCGGCCAGCCGACCCGGAGCGATGGAGCCGATCTCGCGCTCCAGCCGGAAATGCTGGGCGGTGTTGATGGTCGCCATCTGGATCGCCGTTACCGGCTTCAGGCCCTGCGCGATCGCATGACGGACGACGCGGTCCATGTGGCCGTCATTGACCAGCGTGCCGGAATGGCTGTCGTCGGTGCACAGGATGAAATTGCGGGGGTCGATGCCCTGCTCCGTCACCGCCTTGATCTGCGCCGCCACGTCGTACCAGGCCGAGCCGAGCCGCAGCATCGCCTTCATGCCCTGCCGCACCCGCGCTATCGCGTCCTCGGCGCGCGTGCCCTCGTGGTCGTCCTCCGGGCCGCCGGCGACATAGCCGTGGAACGGCAGGCCGAGGTCCGGCGAGGCATAGTGGCCGCCGATGGTCTTGCCCGCCCGCACCGTCGCGGCGATCTCGCCGGCCATCACCGGATCGTTGGCGGCGACGCCGGGAAAATTCATCACCTCGCCGAGGCCGATGATGTTTTCCCACGTCATCGCTTCCTCGACATCGGCGACCGTCAGCGCAGCACCGGCATTCTCCAGCCCCGGCGCCGAGGGCACGCAGGACGGCATCTGCACATGCACGCTGACCGGCATGGCCAGCGCCTCATCATGCATCAGGCGAACGCCATCGAGGCCGAGCACGTTGGCGATCTCGTGCGGGTCGATGAACATGGAGGTGGTGCCGTGCGGAATGACGGCGCGGCAGAACTCGGTCACTGTCACCATGCCGCTTTCGACATGCATGTGCGCGTCGCAAAGGCCCGGAACCAGATAGCGCCCGCCGGCATCGACCACCTTGGTATTCTCGCCGATGGCATGGCTGGCGTCCGGCCCGCAATAGGCGAAGCGTCCGGCGACGATGGCGAGATCGGTTCCGGAAATGATCTCGCCGGAATGCACGTTCACCCAGCGGCCGTTGCGAATGACGAGGTCGGCCGGCTTGCGGCCGGTCGCCACATCGACCAGCAGCGTGGCGCTGTCGGTCCAGGCGGCCGGCTTCTTGAATGGGTTGCGGGCGCTGTTCGGCATCAAAAATCTCCGGTTTCGGGCACTCTGCCAAGCCGCGTTCGATTTGACCAGTTGGCGGATGCCGCTCGAATGAAACTTTCATCGCCTCGGTTTGTCCGCGGCGTTTGATTTGCCTGTCGGCAGTCCCTCATTGTAGTGAGATTGCAGGAGGACGGCGCCATGTGCCCCGTAAGGATTTGACGAAACTGCTGTTCAAACGCCGGCTGGTATGGGCGGTGCTGCTGGTACTCGCGGCGGCAGCGGCGATCGCTGTCTATGGCACCGCCTTCGCCACGCGCGCCTACCTCGACCAGGCCTCGTCGCGCGGGCAGACGACGCTCCGCCTCGCGGTGGCTGTCCTACGCGGCCAGATGAGCCGCTACCAGTCGCTGCCGGCGCTGATCGCCGACCACGACGACATCAAGGAACTGCTCGCCAACCCTGCGGACGAAGGGCTGCGCACCCGCGCCAATGTCTACCTCAAGGAGATCAACGGGCTGCTTGCCTCGTCCGACATCTATGTCATCATGCCGGGCGGCGAGACCATCGCGGCCAGCAACTATGACGGCCCGGCGAGCTTCGTCGGCGAGAACTTCAACTACCGGCCTTATTACCAGGACGCCATCAAGGGTGAGCAAGGCCGCTTCTTCGCGCTCGGCACGACATCGCTGAAGCGCGGCTATTATTTCTCCGCGCCGGTCACCGTGGGCGGCAGAATCAGCGGCGTCGTCGTCTTCAAGGTCGACATCGACGCCATCGAGGCATCGTGGAAAGGCGGCGATTACGAGATCCTGGTGTCCGACCCGGAAGGCATCATCTTCATGACCGGGCGGCCCGAATGGCTCTATGCCGGGCTTTTGCCGCTCACCGCCGACCGCCTTGCCCGCACTGAGACCTCGCGCCGCTACGCCAACGCGACGCTGCGCGAGCTACCGGTGACGCGCAGCAGCTTCGGCGACACGCACCAGCTTATGACGATCGCGTCGCCGGGCGCCGCGCGCGAATATCTGGTGCTGGACGAGCCCATGCCTGAAGCCGGCTGGACGGTGAGCGTGCTGCTCGACACCGGCTCGGCGCATGCGCAGGCGCTGACCAGCGTGGCCGCGGCACTCCTGCTACTCGGCCTGGCTACGCTCGCCGGCGCCATCTTCCTGCAGCGGCGGGCGCGGCTTGCCGAGCGCATGGAGATGCAGGCGAGCGCGCGGGCGGAACTGGAGCACCGGGTCGAGGAGCGCACCGCCGACCTGGCGCTGGTCAACCGGCAGCTGGAAACCGAGGTGACGGAGCGCCGCGCCACTGAAAAACAGCTGCGGCAGACGCAGTCCGACCTGATCCAGGCCGGCAAGCTGGCGGCGCTCGGGCAGATGTCAGCGGCGCTGTCGCATGAATTCAACCAGCCGCTGACGGCGGTGAAAACCTATGCCGACAATGCCGCGATCCTGATCGAACGCAACCGCATCGAGGAAGCCAAGGACAATGTCTCGCGCATTTCCAGCCTCGCCGACCGCATGGCCTCGATCAGCCGGCATCTCCGCAACTTCGCCCGCAAGCCGAACGAAAAGCTCGGTGCCGTGGCGCTCGCCGGCGTCGTCAAGGACACGCTGGAGATCGTCGCGTGGCGGCTGAAGGCGGCCAAGGCGACGGTCGCCGTCGATCTCGGGCCGACGCCGCCCATCGTACGAGGCGGCTCGATCCGCCTGCAGCAGGTGCTGGTCAATCTGATCTCCAATGCCGCCGACGCAATCGAAGGCCTGGCGGACCGCAGCATCGAACTTTCAGCGCGCCGCAAGGGCGGCAAGATCGCGATCACCGTCCGGGACCATGGTCCCGGCATCCCCGCAGCGATCGCCGAGCGTATCTTCGACCCGTTCTTCACCACCAAGGGCGTCGGCAAGGGGTTAGGCCTCGGCCTGTCGATTTCCTACAACATCATCAAGGACTTCGGTGGCGATCTTGCGGTTTCGAATCATCCCGATGGCGGCGCCGAATTCACCATCACGCTCGATGCGGCACGCGTGCCGGTACGCGAGGCCGCCGAATGAAGCAGGCCGTCATCCTGCTTATCGACGACGAGGATGAATTGCGCCGCTCGACGGCGCAGTCGCTCGACCTTGCCGGCTTTACGGTGCGTGATTTTTCCGGCGCGGAGGACGCGCTGGACTTCATTACGCAAGGCTTCAACGGCGTCGTTATCACCGATATCCGCATGCCGGGCATGGACGGTATGACGCTGATGGGCCGGGTGCGCGACATCGATGCCGACATCCCGGTCATCCTCGCCACCGGCCATGGCGACGTGCAGCTTGCCGTCAAGGCGATGCGTGAAGGCGCTTACGATTTCGTCGAAAAGCCGTTCAACGGCCAGACGCTTGCAGATATCGCGGCGCGCGCGATCGACCGCCGCCGGCTGGTGCTGGAAAACCGGCAATTGCGCGCCGTCGCCGGCAAGCGCGACGACATCGAGGCCCGCCTGCCCGGCCGCACCCAGGCGATGATCGACCTGCGTTACCAGTTGCGCGCCGTGGCACCGACCGACGCCGACGTGCTGATCATCGGCGACACCGGCACCGGCAAGGAGGTTGCTGCCCGCGCCCTGCACGACATCAGCGGTCGCGCAACCAAGTCATTCGTGGCGATCAACTGCGCGGCATTGCCGGCGGACCTCATCGAAAGCGAGCTGTTCGGCCACGAAGCCGGCGCCTTTCCTGGCGCCATGCGGGCGCGCTACGGCAAGTTCGAACATGCGCGCGGCGGCACCGTGCTGCTCGACGAGATCGGCTCGATGCCGCTCGACCTCCAGGCAAAGTTTCTGCGGGTCATCCAGGAGCGCGTCATCACCCGGCTTGGCTCCAACGAGGCGGTGCCTCTCGACGTGCGGTTCATCGCGACCAGCAAGGCGGACCTGGAAGCCGAAGTCGCCGCCGGCCGCTTTCGCGCCGACCTGCTCTACCGGCTGAACGTCGTCACGCTCAGGCTGCCAGCGCTTGCGGCGCGGCGCGAGGACGTGCCGCTGCTCTTCCTGCAACTGGTCAACGAAGCCGCCGCGCGTTACCGCCGCGACGATGTCGCGGTGCCGCCGCAGGTCGTCGCCGGCATCGCCCACCGCGACTGGCCGGGCAATGTGCGCGAACTGCGCAATGCCGCCGACCGGTTCGTACTCGGCCTCGGCCTTTCGCCGGCCGAGGCAAGCGAAGACGCCGTACCGGCGCGCCTGGCCGACCGTGTTGCCGAGTTCGAGCGCGGCGTCATCGCCGGTGCGCTGGCCGCCAGTGGCGGCAGCCTGAAACCGGTCTACGAATCGCTCGGCATCTCGCGCAAGACGCTCTACGAAAAGATGCAGAAATACGGCCTCGACCGGCGCGACCTCGGCGATAGCGAGCCTGCCGCCGCGGAAGGGTGATGCCAGACACCCGGCATGTGGGTGGAATGGCACACATGCCTTTTGCCTAATGTTACCGAATCCACCCATTGGACCGCATGAATCCGCCGCGGGGGCAGGAAGACGCGTTCCGGCAATTGCAATCGGCACCTGCGGCTCGTTTAATGCCTCATCCATATCGGCGCGGGGAGGAGCCGCGCGCCGACGGATCCATTTTGCATCCCCGGGAGGAAAACCATGAAAAAGCTTCTTGCAACATTTGCCGCGGCCGCCGCGACCTTTGCCATGGCGACGGTCGCCAGCGCGCAGGGCTATCCCGAACGCACCATCACGGTGGTCGTGCCTTTCGCCGCCGGCGGCCCGACCGACACGGTGACCCGGCTTGTCGCTGAAGCCATGTCGAAGGATCTCGGCCAGCAGGTGATCGTCGAAAACGTCGGCGGCGCCGGCGGCACGCTGGGCGCGGGCCGCGTCGCACAGGCCGATCCGGACGGCTATACGCTGCTCCTCCACCACATCGGCATGGCGACCAGCGCGACGCTCTACCGCAAGCTTGCCTACGACACGCTGAACGCCTTCGAATATGTCGGCCTCGTCACCGAAGTGCCGATGACCATCGTCGGCAAGAAGGATCTCGAAGCGACCGATCTCAAGGGCCTGGTCGAATACGCCAAGGCCAACAAGGACACCGTTACCGTCGCCAACGCCGGCATAGGCGCGGCCTCGCATCTCTGCGGCATGCTGTTCATGACCGCCATCGGCACGCCGCTGGTCACCGTACCCTACAAGGGCACCGGACCGGCGATGACCGACCTGCTCGGCGGCCAGGTCGACATCATGTGCGACCAGACCACCAACACCACCAAGCAGATCCAGGCCGGCACCATCAAGGGCTATGCGGTAACCTCGGCCGCCCGGCTCGACGTGCTGCCCGACCTGCCGACCACCGAAGAGGGCGGCCTGCCCGGCATGCAGGTCGGCATCTGGCACGGCATCTACGCCCCGAAGGGCACGCCAGCGGAGATCACCGAGCGGCTGTCGAAGTCGCTGCAGCTGGCGCTGAAGGACGAAAACGTCGTTGCCCGCTTCGCCGAACTCGGCACCTTGCCGTCGTCGGAAGCCGATGCGACGCCGGCCGCGCTCAAGGCCAAGCTTGAAAGCGAGATCGCGCGCTGGAAGCCGATCATCGAAGCCGCCGGCCAGTACGCCGACTGATCGAAACTGCCGGGCGGGGGCGTTGAGAGGCGCCCTCGCCCCAATGCCCAGCGCGGATTGCCGTATCGGCCGTCCGTGGAACTCCGGCCACCGGCGGTCCCCATGAAAAACCAGTCCTTCGACCCGACCAATGTCATCTGCGGTGCGTTCTTCATCCTGGCGGGCGCGATCTTCGCCTGGCAGTCGCTCTCCGTCGATCTGGGCAGCTGGCTGAAAATTGGCCCTGGCGGCATGCCGCTTGTGCTCTCGATGCTTCTGATCCTGCTCGGCGCCGTCATCCTCATTGGCGCGTTGCGCGAGGTCGGCGAGTCGGTCGGCACGATCGCCTGGCGCGGGATATTCTTCATCACGCTGGCGCCGATCATCTTCGGCCTGACGGTGCGCGGCCTCGGTTTTGTGGGAGCGGTGTTCGTCACCGCGCTGTTCGCCTGCTTCGCCTCGTTCAAGATGAAGCCGCTTTCGGCTCTGGCGCTGGCCGCCGCGCTGACAGCCTTTTCCACGGTCGTGTTCAGCTACGGGCTCAACCTGCCGTTCGAACGTTTCGGCCCCTGGCTGCGCTGAGAGGAACGCGAGATGGATCTCCTCGACAATCTGGCGCTCGGCTTTGCCACCGCCTCCACCCTCACCAATATCGGCTTCTGCCTGATCGGCGTGCTGCTCGGAACGCTGATCGGTGTCCTGCCGGGGATCGGTGCCACCGCGACCATCGCCATGCTCTTGCCGATCACCTTCCAGGTCGGCGACCCGGTCTCGTCACTGATCATGCTGGCCGGCATCTATTACGGCGCCCAGTATGGCGGCTCGACCACCGCCATCCTCATCAACATGCCGGGCGAATCCTCGTCGGCGGTGACCGCCATCGACGGCTACCAGATGGCCCGCAACGGCCGTGCCGGCGTGGCGCTCGCCACCGCGGCGATCGGCTCGTTCGTCGCCGGCACCATCGCCACGGTGCTGATCGCGCTGTTCGCGCCGCCGCTGACGTCAATCGCGCTGAAGTTCGGATCGGCGGAATATTGCTCGCTGATGATCGTCGGCCTCGTCATGTCGGTGGCACTGGCGCACGGCTCGGTGGTCAAGGCGATTGCCATGGTGGTACTCGGCCTGCTTCTCGGCCTGGTCGGACAGGATGTCATTTCCGGCGCGTCGCGCCTCAATTTCGGCTTCACCCAACTTGGCGACCAGCTCAATTTCGTCGCCATCGCGGTGGGCCTGTTCGGCATCGCCGAGATCCTGCGCAACCTTGAGGACGAGCGGACGCGCCAGGTGCTGATGACCAAGGTGACGGGACTGATGCCGACGCGCGACGACTTCCGCCGCATGGCGGCGCCGATCCTACGCGGCACCGCCCTCGGTTCCGCGCTCGGCATCCTGCCCGGCAACGGCGCTGTGCTCGCCGCCTTCGCTTCCTATTCCATCGAAAAGCGCGTCTCCGACAAACCTGAAGAGTTCGGCAAAGGCGCGCTGGCCGGTGTGGCAGGACCGGAATCGGCCAACAATGCCGGTGCCCAGACCTCGTTCATTCCAATGCTGACGCTCGGCATCCCGGCGAACCCGGTGATGGCGCTGATGATCGGCGCGATGATCATCCAGGGCATCGTTCCCGGTCCCAACGTCGCCAGCGAGCAGCCGGCGCTGTTCTGGGGGCTGATCGCCTCGATGTGGATCGGCAACCTTCTGCTGATCGTGCTCAACCTGCCTCTGATCGGACTGTGGGTGAGGCTCTTGAGGGTGCCCTATTACATGCTGTTCCCGACGATCATGGCGTTCTGCTCGATCGGCGTCTACAGCGTCAACTCCAACGTCTGGGACCTCTACGTCGTCGCCTTCTTCGGCGTGCTCGGCTATTTCCTGTTGAAACTGCGCTGCGAACCGGCGCCGCTGCTGCTCGGCTTCGTGCTCGGGCCGCTGCTGGAGGAAAACCTGCGCCGCGCCATGATCCTGGCGCGCGGCGATCCGACGACCTTCGTGACGCGGCCGATCAGCGCCGTGCTGCTTCTGCTCGCCGCCGCGGTGCTGGTGGTGGTCTTCCTGCCGAGCGTCCGCAAGAAGCGCGAAGAGGTGTTCGTCGAGGAGGACTAATGCATGTCGCCCGAAAGTGTCCTCGGTTTCGGGATAACGACATGCATCAAATCAAAGAATCTGAAGCGCGGCCGCCGAATCCTATTCGGCGCGACGCGCTTTAGGCAGAAGAGCCTACTGCACGGCCGCCACGTCCACCTGCACCTTGACGTCGCCATCGAGGATTTTACGCGCGATCCGCTCGACCTCGCCGCCGCCGAAATTGCCGCTCACCAGCAGTTTGCCGCCGGTGATCGGCTCCATGATGCGCGGCGCCATCATCACTGTTCCGTCGATGCTGAGGTTGACCGTCTTGCCGACATTCGCGGTGGTGAATTCGGCAAACGCCTGCCGGCTCTCCGGCGTGAGGTCGAGGCTGAGCGCCATCTGCCCCTCCGGGACGCTGGGGGTCACGTTCACCTGCGCGATACCCAGCACCAGCGGTTCTGCCCTTGCCACCGCAATGGACATGAGGATCGACAGGAGGCCGGCGAAAAGGCCGAATTGAACACGCATGACGAATGCCCTCTCCATGTTCTGCCGGCTCGCTCCGCTCGGAGGCTAAGGCGGCTGGTGCGGACGCCGGGAATCGAACCCGGATAGCCGAAGCTGAGGGATTTTAAGTCCCTTGCGTCTACCAATTCCGCCACGTCCGCGTGCCGCCACTGGTAATGCAGGCGCAAGCCGTTGCAAAGCCCGATCTGCCCGAGACTTTTTCGTTTATCGGTCGGGCGACACCATCCAGGCGCGAAGAAATTTCGCCGTAACCCATTGCATATGCGAATATATCCCATCGATGGGACTATTGACGGCAAGGGCAAGGTAGAGTGAATGTCATGTACCGGGGCCGTGGGGCGACCCTTTACAGGCAGAGAATGGCAAAAGCGAAGATCAATCCGCCCGAAAATTCCCTCACGGACCTCAATTACCAGCGCGATTGCCAGCTGGCCCTGGAACCTTCACTGACAAAATTGCTGGATATGGCAAGAGACGCTGGCTGGGACCTTCATCAGGCCACCTATGCGGTGATGATTCTCGCAGCAGCCAATCTGAGAAATCAGGCTTTGCCAGAGGAAGCTTCCGAAGAACAGGATTCGACGCAGGGCAACTGAGTTCCGGGCAAATAATCCGGGCTTATCGCCGGATCTTTTCACGCGAAACCTTTTTCAAGCCCTGGTCTTTCCCATCCGATTTGCGCGTCCCGTGACTGGTTTCGGTGACCGGTTCGGTCAATCCGTAGCCGCGTTCCGGCGGATGGTCCTTCTGGTCGCCGGTCTCGGTTCCGCCGAGGCTTATGCCGTCCTGCACATTGCCCGCGCCCGGCCGCGCGGGATATTTGCGGGCGCCGGTCTCGCCGTGGTGGATGCTGTCATACGGGATCTTTTCCGGGTTCACGCCTGGCATGGCTTTTCTCCTTCATCGAAGGATAATCGGGCCGCCGTCGATAAGTTCCCGGACGAAGCTATGCCGGCTTGCCGGCGAAGGCGCGGTTGGCGATTCTCTTGACGAAGGCAGCGACCCTGTCGGTCGCCGCGTAATGCGGCATGTGGCCGATGCCATCGAGTATCTCGATCTCGAGACCGGGTATCGCGCCGTCCATCTCGAGCCCGTGGCGGGCGTAATCCAGCACGCGGTCCTCGGTGCCGAACAGGATGCCGGCCGGCATTTTTATCTCACTGTAACGCTTCTCCAGCGCCGGCATATCCTGTTCGATCGCGGTGAAGTCGCTGACGGCGCCGTAAAAGTGGGCTGGCCTCAAGCCCACCCAGCCGCCGCCCTCGATCGGATAGTCCTCGTGCGGCTCCTGCGGCCCGAAGATGAAGGCCAGCGTCTGCGGCGCGTATTTCATCGAGGTGGGGATCGCCAGCGTGTTGGCCATCAGCCAGCGTTTCAGCGGCGAGCGGATGTAGAGCGCCCTGAATTCCGGCGGCACGGTGTCCTGGTAGCGGGTCAGCGGCGCCAGCAATGCAATGCCGGAGATCGCCCGTGGATGGTCGAGTGCCGTCGCCAGCGCGACCATGCCGCCCAGCGAATGGCCGACCAGCAGGGGTTTTTCCAGCCCGAGCGTCTCGATGAAGCGGCGGATCACCCGCGCCTGCTCGGTCAGCCGGGCGCTGGCGCCCCTGGCGCGGACGGAATAGCCCGAACCCGGCCGGTCGAGCGCGATCAGCCGGTAGCCGCCCAGCCTGTCGAACAACGGGTGCCTGAACTGCAGCAATTGCGCGCCGAGCCCATGCACGAAGACGATCGGTGGCCCCTCGCCTTCGTCGACATAGTGGATGCGGTTGCCGTCGATATCGATGAATTTTCCCGCGGCAGGCACCAGCCGTTCCGCCTCGGTCGCGATCCGCCGCGTCGCGTAGGCGAAGTAACCGACGACAAGCGCCGCCGCGACCGCCAATGCGGCCAGCGCCCAGAGAAGAATCGAAAAGACTGTCATTGCCGCTCCGCCGTGCTTCCGGCGCACTCTAGCGGCCTTTGGCATGGCGGCAAGCGGCGGAAGGCTTAGCCCGCCTTACGCCAGGAGCCGGTGCGCTGGGTGAATGGCGAATAGTCGACGAACGTCCAGCGCAATGGGGAAGCCTGGCGGCGGCGCCAGCCGCGCACCGCATGGAACTGCCACGACCGCTCGGCGCCGTCGATCAGTCGGCCGGCGCCGCCGCTCCAGTCGATTTCGGTGGTGCCTTGCAGCTGCAACAAGTCGCCGCGCTCGAAATCGATGAACAGCAGGCCGGCGCGCGGTTCGCCGAGCAGATTGCCCAGCGTGTTGAAGTAGCGGTTGCCGCGAAAGTCGGGGATGGTCAGCGTGTCGCCTTCGACGGCGACGAAGCCGGGCCGGCCGCCGCGATGCGAAATATCCGGACCGCCGGCCTCGCCGCTTTGCGGGCGCGAGCGCGAGGCGACCAAAAACGTGTCGGCGCGGGCGATCATGTTTCGCGCTTCGTCGTCCAGCCCGGCGAGCGGCTCGGCATCGGCAGATATGGATTTGCCCGTATGGGCGATGCGGCCCTGGATGTATTGCGGGCAATTGCCGAAACTCTGGCTTACGGCAACGCTGAAGCCGCTTGCGTCCACCCCTGCGATGCGGCCATTGGCGCGGTTGCGCCGGCGTGTCGAAAAATCGATGCCGAGGATGCCGATTTCCCTGCCTGCGGCGAAGTTTTCCGCCGCGGGGTCGTTTGCGTCCGGCGACACCTCGATGCGCAATGTCACAGGGTCCGGAGAATGGGTAAAACCCGGCGCGCCAGTCAGCATCGTCGCCTGCGGCCAGCCGTCCGGATCAGATGTACCGGCGAACAGGTACGGCAGCAATTCGAAGAAGCCGCGGTGCTGGTCCGGCATGAAATCGCGGATGCCGCCGCCGCCCGAGCCGCCGCCGGCAAGCAGCTGCGCCGCCAGTTCGTCCGGATGGAAGGGCGTATCCCGCTCCATGACGGCCTCACGCGACCTGCGGAATCGGCGAGGCCGGCATCGGCTTGAAATGCGGCAAAGCCTCGACCCTGGCCAGCCAGGCACGCAGCGTCGGGTACGACTCCAACCTGACACCACCTTCCGGCGCATGGGCGACGTAGGAATAACAGGCGAGATCGGCAATCGTCGGATTTTCGGCGGCAAGCCAGTTGCGGCCGGAGAGATGCCCGTCCATGAATTTCAGGACGCGACCAGCGATCGCAGCGCAGGCAGTTGCATCGCCAGGCACTTTGAACTGGGCGATCAGACGGGCATTGCCCGGACCGAAGCGGATTTCTCCGGCGGCGATCGACAACCAGCGCTGCACACGCGCCGCCCCGACGGCGTCCTCGGGAAGCCAGGTACTGCCCGGCGCATACCGCTTCGCCAGATAGACCAGGATCGCGTTGCTGTCGGCAAGCACCAGATCGCCGTCCTCGATCACCGGAATCTGTCCGATCGGATTGAGCTTGCGGAATTCCTCGCTTTGCCGCACGCCGGCGGGAGCGTCGACAAAACGATAGGCAAGGCCAAGCATGCGCAGCAGAAGTTCCACCCGATGCGCGTGACCGGACAGCGCGGTTCCATGAAGCACGATTTCGGTTTTGGCCATGGCGGTTCTCCTTCGACACCGGCCAAGTCTACCCTTGCCGGTTTCCGTGCCAATCTTGTATTCTTGAAAATCATAATTCCGGATTTTGGAATAATCCCGTGGACCGGCTCGACGAACTGACGACCTTCGTGGCGATCATCGACAGCGGCAGCCTGATCGGCGCCGCGCGCAAGCTGCGCCGGTCGCCGCCGCAGGTGACGCGCGCGCTCACCGAGCTCGAAAACCGTGCCGGCGCGCGTCTCGTCGAGCGCACCACCCGCCGCCTGTCGCCGACGGAGGCCGGCAGCGTGCTCGCCGAAAAGGCGCGCACGCTGCTGGGCGATTACGAGCGCATGCTGTCGGGCATTTCGGCCGCACCTTTGCGCGGGCTTCTCAGGGTGACCGCGCCGGTGCAGTTCGGCCGGCGCCACGTCGCGCCCGTGGTCACCAGCTTTCTCGACGCCTTCCCGGAGCTTCAGGTCGAGTTGATCGTTCACGACCGCAATCTCGATCTTCTGGAGGAAGGCATCGATGTCGCGGTGCGCATTGGCCCGCTGTCGGATTCGACGCTTTTGGTGCGCCGGGTTGGCGAGGTGCGGCGGCAGATCGTCGCCAGCCCTTCCTATCTCGAACGGCACGGCATCCCGCAGCGGCCGGCAGACCTTGCAAAACACGACACGATCTTCAATTCGCTGTGGCCCGGGCCGAACGAATGGCGTTTCGGCGGTCGCACGGCGGTGCGTATCTCACCGCGGCTTCTCGTCAACGACGTCGAATCGCAATTGCTGGCCGCGCGTGCCGGGCGCGGCATTGCGCGCGTGCTTTCCTATCAGGTCGCCGAGGATCTCGAGGCCGGCTCGCTGGTCCGCCTGTTGGCGCCGTTCGAACCGCCGCCGCTGCCTGTGCAACTGGTGGCGCGGAGCGGTCCGCACATGCAGCCCAAGGTGCGGGCATTCCTCAACCACGCCGTCGAGGCGTTTCGCGATCTGGACGTCATCCACCAGTAAACAAAACGGGCGGCCGATCGGCCACCCGCTCGCACCCCGCCAGGTCTTCTCGGGTCAGCCGTGCAGTTTCGCGGCGATCTCGGCGACGCGCTTGCCCTGGAATTTCGCACCGTCCAGTTCCTGCGGAGACGGCTGGCGCGAGCCGTCGCCATTGGTGGTCGTGGTCATGCCGTAGGGCGAACCGCCGCGCACCACGTCGTTGCCCATCTGCTCCTGGTAGGCGTAGGACAAGGGCACGATGATCATGCCGTGATGCTGGAGCGAGGCCTGGGTGGAAATGATCGCCAGTTCGGCGCCGCCGTGCTGGGTCGCGGTCGACGACATCACCGACGCCACCTTGTTGACCAGGGCACCCTTGGCCCACAGCGGGCCGGTCTGGTCGAGGAAGTTCTTCAACTGCGCCGCCATGGCGCCGTAGCGCGTCGAGGCGCCGACGATGATGGCGTCGTAATTTTCGAGTTCGAGCGGATCTGCAACTGGCGCCGCCTGGTCGAGCTTGTAGTGCGCTGCCTTGGCGACGGCCTCCGGCACCAGTTCCGGCACCCGCTTGACGGTCACCTCGGCGCCGGCGGAGCGCGCACCTTCGGCGGCGGCGTTCGCCATCTGCTCCATGTGACCCCAGCTCGAATAATAAAGCACCAGTACTTTCGCCATGCCTGTCTCCTTTGGATTTACACGCGGCACCCTGCCACGCGATCTACCGCCGGTTGATCTAGTGGTTCCTTCGTCCAATCAAAGTCGACCAATCGGGGACGCATTGTTCACCAGATCGTCGCTATTGTCGGCTTGACGCGTCCGCGATAGAGCAGGCAGTCACTTTCCGGAGAGTCCCAATGGCCGAAATCGTCACCGCCGCCATGCTCGTCATCGGCGACGAAATCCTGTCCGGCCGCACCAAGGACAAGAACATCGGCCATCTCGCCGACGTCATGACGGCGATCGGCATCGACCTTAAGGAAGTCCGCATCGTACCGGACGAGGAGGACGAGATCGTCGCCGCGGTCAACGCGGTACGCGCCCGCTACACCTATGTGTTCACCACCGGCGGCATCGGTCCGACGCACGACGACATCACCGCCGATTCCATTTCCAGGGCTTTCGGCGTGCCGTGCGAATACGACGCCAGGGCGTATCAAATGCTGGAGGCGAGCTACATCAAGCGCGAGATGGAATTCACCGAAGCGCGCAAGCGCATGGCGCGGATGCCGCGCGGCGCCGAACATATCGACAACCCGGTCTCGCTGGCGCCCGGCTTCCGCATCGGCAACGTGCATGTCATGGCCGGCGTGCCGGCGATCTTCCAGGCGATGCTCGACAATGTCGTGCCAACGCTGAAGACCGGCACGAAGCTCCTCTCCGCCACCGTTCATTGCCCGTTCGGCGAAGGCGTCATCGGCGGGCCGCTGGCGGACATCCAGAAGGCCCATCCCGACACCATCATCGGGTCCTATCCGAAATATCTCGACGGCAAGTTCTGGACCGAACTCGTCGTGCGCGCCCGCACGCAGGAAGCTCTCGATGCGGCGCATGCCGAGGTCGAAGCCATGGTGCTCAGGCTTTCTCCGGGTAACTGACTGCGCTGACGGTAAGCATTATCGCCTACCCCGCCGAACTCCTATATGCTCGGTGGAAGCGTGGGAGGTTTGATGTCCAAGACGGCCAAATTTGACGTGTCTATTTGGTATAATGAAAAGAGCCGCCACATTCACATTGCAGGAGGCGGCTTTCGTTCCACGGTGAACGCCGATCCGGAGAGCAAGCGCTACCACCCCAATTTGTTCAAGAAGCTTGCCCGGGTTCTCCGCGAACAGGGCAAACCAGCGCCAACCGAGAATTAGACGGCCAAAAGCGTTCAGCAAGCTGAGACGCGGTGCGCTGACAAACTCCAGCGCGGAACAATGCCCGATATGATATAGTTTCTCCATCGAAGGCACCGCAGATCGGCGCCGTTCTAGGAGGCTGTCATGACGTTCAAAACGATAGTTGCTGTGGTCCAGGGCGAGAAGGACGAGGACCGGCTGCTCGATTGCGTATTGCCGCTGGCCAACCATTTCAAAAGCCATGTGATCGGCGTCCATGCCGAGGTGATGCCGGTTTCCTACACGACGCCGATGGGCTTTCCCGACGCCGAATTCATCCAGATCAGCAGCGAGCGCAACGTGAAGCGCGCAGCCGAACTCGGCCAGCGCTATTCGGCCCGCTGCCTTGCTGAGGGCGTCTCCGCCGAATGGCGCAGCATGGAGAGCTTTTCGGGCGACAGCGCCCTCTCCTCGCTGTCGAGCGCGCGCAGTGCCGACCTGATCGTGGCCGTCCAATCCAACCCGGACGGCGATTCCATCTCCGGCGCCAACCTCGAAGGCCTGCTTTTCGAGGCCGGCCGGCCAGTTCTCTTCATTCCCTATGCCGCGCCGGTCACCGCGACGTTCCGCAAGGTGCTGATCGCCTGGAACGGCTCGAAGGAGGCCGCGCGCGCCGTCTTCGACGCGCTGCCCTTCATCATGGACGCCGACGAGACGGAAATCCTCGTCGTCGACGCCGAGGAGGACGCCGACGCGGAGAGCGAGGCAGTCGGCACGGAGATCGCCGCAAGCCTTGGCCGCCATGGCGTGCACGCCACCGTCGTCAACGAAAAATCCGCCGGGCTCTCGGTCGGTACCGTGATCGAGAACCATGCCGCGGAAGCGAAACCCGACCTCATCGTGATGGGAGCCTACAGCCATTCCTGGCTGCGCGAATTCCTGTTCGGCGGCACCACCCGCACATTGCTGCAGTCGATGCCGGTGCCGACCTTCATGTCGCGTTGAACAGCTCCGTGCAGCCGCCCGGCGACAAGCGGCGGCGGCACTTGCCAAGTCACCGGCTTTCCGGTTAATTCCGCCCGCATTCCCCGACCTTTCCCGCGCCGCAGGGCGCGCTTCCGGAGTGCGCTGCAATGTCCCTTCCCGAAAAGGCTTTTCCCGTCTCGTGGGACCAGTTCCATCGCGACGCCCGCGCGCTCGCCTGGCGGCTCGCCGGCGTCAACGGCAACTGGAAGGCGATCGTCTGCATCACCCGCGGCGGATTGGTGCCGGCGGCGATCATTTCGCGCGAACTCGGCATCCGCATGATCGAGACGGTGTGCGTGGCCTCCTACCACGAATATGTCGAACAGGGGCAGCTGGAGGTGCTGAAGGAAGTCTCGCCGTCGCTGCTGGTCGACGAAGGCAAGGAAGTGCTGATCGTCGACGACCTCACCGATACCGGCAAGACGGCGGCGATCGTGCGGGCAATGATGCCGCAGGCGCATTTCGCCACCGTCTACGCCAAGCCCAAGGGCCGGCCGCTGGTCGACACCTTCGTAACCGAGGTCAGCCAGGACACCTGGATCTATTTCCCCTGGGACATGGGCTTCACCTACCAGAAGCCGATCGCCGAACATCACGGCGGCTGAACGCGGCTCAAGCACCGAAAGGCAGGTTCAAAGCCAGTGCGACGGCGCTGGTGCGCACCATCAATGTCGAACGTGAATCCGCATTCTCGCCATCGTCGATCCCCTCAAAATGCAGCACAAACGGCTAGTTGTCCTGCCTAAACTTCCCTAGAGGGAAGATGCACCGACGATTTGTTGCGCTCGCGTCAATCAAGCTCTGGATGCGCTTTGTCCACGAAACCTGGCTAGTTGACGGCATCGATCAGAGTGACTGGGTCGATCTGGGCGTTGTCGCCCTGGCCGGCGGTGTTGGCGGCGTCGTCTATTGGATGTTCGCCGGTCGGAATGCCGGTTTCCGGCGTGCCTGACACGGGGTTTGGATCGAGCGTGCCGGCCGGGAGGCGCAGGGTGTCGGTCTTTTCGATCGCCTGCTTCAGCCGTGCGTCGCGGTCGTAGACATCAGGGAAATATTCGACCTTGCCGGACGCATTCGGCCAGGCGGTGAAATAGGCGACATAGACCGGGATCTTGCGGGTAACCTTTTCCGACGAATGGCCCTGGCTGATTTTTTGGGCGACGTAGTCCACGGGCTTGCCGAGAACAGCGGCCGCCATCTCGCGCGGCTGCTGTAGCCGCACGCAGCCATGGCTGAACGCGCGCGAATCGCGATCGAACAGCGCTTTCTGCGGCGTGTCGTGCATGTAGATGGCGTGCTTGTTGGGGAACAGGATCTTCAGTTCGCCGAGTGCGTTGGCTTCGCTCGGCGTCTGCCGCACGCTGTAGGGAACTTTCGATCCGTACTGGCCCCAGGCGATGGCCGATGACGGAATCCGCCTGCCCCTGGAATCGGTCACCTCGTAGCCAGCCCGGTCGAGATAGCCCGGATCGCGGCGCAGCCTCGGCAGCATCTCGTTGACGATGATCGACTGCGGCACGCCCCAATAGGGATTGTAGTCGACCTGCTCGATCTCGTCGTAGAAGAAGCTGGTCTGGTTGGACGGCTTGCCGATGACGGTGCGCATCTTCAGCTTCTCGATGCCGTTCTCGAAATAGGACGCCGTGTAGGCAGGCTGGTTGATGAATACCCGCGTACCGCCAAGATCGTGCGGCAGCCAGCGCATCTGCTCCAGCGCAAACTTCACCTTGTCGAGCCGATCAGCTTTTGAATTGCCGGCAATCGCCGCGACGGTGCGCGGGCCGATGACGCCGTCGCCCTTGAGGCCGGCCTTTTCCTGCGCCGCCTTGATGACCGGAACCAGCTCCGGCATGTAGAGTTCGCTGTTGCCGAGGCGCGCCAGCACCTCGCCATATTCGCCGCCGAACTCGTCATCGACGTTGCGGGCGATGAGCTGCAGTATCTTCGGCAGTTCGGGACTGATTCCGCCGGGTTTCAGCAGTAGCTTGGGATCGACGACGATGTCGTTCTCGGCACTGGCCTCCAGCGCCTCGAGTTCGACGCGCAGCGCCTGGTACTCGGGGCTCTGCGGCTGGCGCGATTCCAGATAGGTGCGGACTTCCTGCGTATGGGCGAGGGTCTTCAGGACAGCGACGAGATCGAGCGGTTTCAGCGGCAGGTCGTGATAACCCGAAAGCCGGTTGGCATCGACGCGGCCGTTCTGCGCGTCGCGCACATAGCGCAGCACACGCGCCGACAGCGTCATCTCGAAGCGGATCAGCTCGCCAAGACGCCCAGCGGTGTCGTCCATCGAGAAGGACGCCTGCGGAATGGCGACGCCATACTCCGCAGGATCGAGCCCATGGCTGCCGGCCTCACCGAGCACGCGCACGGCCTCCTGGGCGCGGCCGTTGGCGGAAAGGCCGGAAACCCAGATGAAATCGGGATTGGCCGCATAGTAGTCGGAGAGCGCCTTGGCGATGTCCTTTTCGGCGAGAAGCTCGAAGTCCTGCAAGCCGGCCAGCGCCTCGCGGAACGTAGCGCCCGTCAACGCGGGTTCGAAGCTGACGGGCTTGGCGGCCGCGGCAAGCGCGGTGAAGCTGGCGGGAACGAGCGCATCGGCCTTGTAGGTGTAGTAGGAAGGGCTGCTGATCTTCGGGGCGGCGCGCTGTTTGGGCCTCCTCGGCGCCGGCGGAAACTCACCGCGCGGCCGGCGGAAATCGCGGCGCTCCCTGGGATACTCATCGCGCGGCGCATATCTGACGCCGCCACCGAACAACCGGTCGAACAGGCCTTGCGCAGACGCCTGGGGTACGCCCAGCCCGAGTGTCATCGCCACGGCGAACACTAAGGAAACTTTTTTGCCCGGATGCATCATGATGACCCTCCGGCTTGTAACCGCCGGTCTCCCCGTTCCACGCCAATCGTGTCGACTTCACCCCGTAGGCCATCCGTTTGCCGCATGGCGGATATGAGGCACCGACTATAGTGATTCATACCCATTTCGTTAAGCTTTTATAAATTTCCGGAACCGGAGGCGAAACCGCGTCACACGCTTTCGTGAGTTATGTGCCTTGCACCGCGAAACGCGGACTGGCCGCCCGGCAACGGAACCGGACGGCCAGGGCTTCGCGCATTCAGGCTGCTCAGCTACTAGCGCCCGGTGCGGTCGCCATCCGGATCGTAGTCGCGGTCGCGGTCCATTGGTGGCTTGCGGCCCGGCTCGTGTTTCATACCGTCTTCATCCCGGCTCCACCCGCCCTGCTGGCGCTTGGGGTCGGTTTCGGCCTGCTGCTGTCCGTCGTCACTGCGCCGGCGGTCCTGATCGCCTTCATCGCCGGCCCAACCGCCCTGCTGGCGGCGCGGATCGGTCTGCGGATCGCTGTCCTGATGCTGCTGGCCGCCGCGGTTGCGGTCGTTCTGCGACCCCTGGTCCCGCCAGGTTTTCTGCTCGTCCGGGCGCTTGTTCTTGTTGGTCATCGTTCTGCTCCTCGTCGTGAGTGCCGATCGAATCCAACGCCGCGCAAGCAGATTTGTTTCAAAAAAATCGGCTATCCGCGCCTCGAGTTTCGGGATGGGCGGTGGCGCACTTATCCGAAACTCGAGGCACCTCGAAGCCTCAGGCGTTGGCGCCGCCATCGATGGTCAACGCCGCGCCGGTGACGAAACGCGATTCCGGGCCGGCCAGCCAGGCGACAAGCCCGGCGATTTCTTCGGCGTCGCCGAAACGCGGCATCGCCATCTTCTGGCGCTGATTTTCGGCGTACGGCCCATCCGCGGGATTCATGTCGGTGTTCGTCGAGCCCGGATGCACGACATTGGCGGTGATGCCGCGGCCGCCGAGGTCGCGCGCCAGCGCCCTGGTCAGGCCGACAAGGGCTGCTTTGCTGGTCGAGTAGGCCGTAAGGCCCTCGTCGGTGACGCGCTCGGCGAGATTGCTGCCGATCGAGATGATGCGGCCGCCCTCGCCCATATGAACCGCCGCCGCCTTGGACGCCACGAACGGCGCGCGCAGATTGACCTCCATGGACTCGTCGAAATCGGCCAGCGACAGACTGTCGATCGGTTCGGCACGCCAGATGCCGGCGCTGTTGACAAGGATGTCGAGCCTGCCAAGCGAAGAAACTGTTTCGGCTACGGATTTTTCGATCGCTACCGCGTCGCGGTTGTCGGCCTGGATGGCGACGGCGCGACCGCCCGCCGCTTCGATCCCGGCGACGATCTGCCGTGCCTTGTCGGGAGAATTCACATAGGTCAGCGCAACGGCAGCACCGTCGGCCGCGAGCTTGCGTGCGATTGCGGCGCCGATGCCACGGCTGCCGCCGGTGACGAGTGCGACTTTGCCGTTCAAACGTGTGTTGGTCATTTCGATTTCCTTTTTTGTAATGATCGATACACAATTCTCTGCCAGCCTTGCGAAAAGACGTCAAGTGAAATATGTATCGATCAATACAGAAAGGTTTTCCATGTCAGCCAGGGGCCGGCCCCGTGCTTTCGACCGCGATGCTGCCCTACGCAGTGCGATGGAGGTTTTCTGGGCCAGGGGATACGAGGGAACATCGCTCACGGATCTGATATCGGCCATGGGCATCAACGCGCCCAGCCTGTACGCCGCCTTCGGCAGCAAGGAGGCGTTGTTTCTCGAAGCGACCGAACTTTACACGCGGGTGGAAGGCACCGGCATCTGGACAGTGCTGGAAACCGCGCCGACGACGCATGCGGCGATCGCAGGTTTCCTCAAGGCGACCGCGGAAGCCTACTCTCAGGACGGCAAGCCGCAAGGCTGCCTGATCGCGCTCGGTGCCCTGCACCATGATACATCGAGCGACATCATCTGCACCGACTTGCGGCGCCGGCGCGCCGAAAATCTCGCCGCCCTGCAACGGAGGTTCGAACGCGGCGTCGCCGAAGGCGAACTGGCGGAAAATTTCGACACGGCAGCGGCCGCGATCTTCTACTCAACCGTGCAGCACGGCATGTCGATCCAGGCACGCGACGGCGCGACCTATGAAGCGCTGATGGATGTGGCGGACGGCGCCATGGCCGCATGGCAGCCATTGATGGCGAAAGCCGGAGCGTGACATACCCTGCCCGCTTTGCTTCAATCCGCAGATTCAAGACGCGAAGGAATGACGATGAAGAAAGGCTACAAGGCGCTGCTTGCTGAAGCGAATACCGAGATCGAAGCGATTTCGCCGGCTGACGCCGCGGCATTGCTTGGCGACGACAGCGTCGTCTTCGTCGATATCCGCGAAGCGGCTGAACTGGAAAACGAAGGGCGGATCGCCGGCGCGAAAAACATGCCGCGCGGCGTGCTGGAATTCTGGATCGATCCGGAAAGCCCTTATCACAAGCCGGTCTTCGCTTCGGGCAAGACCTTCGTGTTCTTCTGCGCCGCCGGCTGGCGCTCGGCGCTGACGACCAAGATGGCGCAGGACATGGGGCTGGCGCCCGTCAAGCACATTGACGGCGGCTTTGCCGCCTGGAAGGCAGCCGGCCTGCCTGTGGAAACGGGGCCGAAGCCGCAACGGACCTGATTGGCGCCAGCTACGCGGAAGCGGCGTGGAAGCGTCGGTGCAGTTCGCGTATTTCGTCCTCGAATTCCGCCACAGGCCCTTCGACGATCACGCCCGGCGCGACCTCCTGTACCGGCAGCGGCCGCACCGGCCCCGGCGGCACGCCGAGTTCGGCCAGCCAGCCGACAAGCTGCTTCGACGACGCCACGTAAACAATGCGGCCGAGCCCGACCCAGGCATGGGCAGCCGAGCACATCGGACAATGTTCTCCGGACGTATAGACCGTCGCCCTGGCCCGCTCCTCAGGAGCCATGTTCATGCCCGCCCAGCGGGCCAGTTCGAACTCGGGATGGCGCGTGCCGTCGCCGCTGGCGACGTGATTGTGATCCTCAGCGAGCACCGTGCCATCACCGGAGACCAGCACCGAGCCGAAGGGCTCGTCACCGACCTCGAGCGCCTTCGCCGCCAGGTCGACACAGCGGCGCAGATGTTTCAGTTCGGTGTCTTGCAGCATGGTCTTCCGCCTTTCGAGTATTCGCAAGGATATGCATCTTACCCCAGGCGATTTCGATATGCCGAATGGAATGCCACAGAAGCCGGCCCGAGCGCGCGGCGAGAATATCCATATTTACGGCGAAAGCGGCCCGGTCTAAGCTGCAAGGATGCCCAAGATCCCTACCGACGTAAGGAAACATCTGGCATCCCGGCGCGCGGTGAAGCATGCGCTCGACCGGCAGAAGGTCGTGATCGTCTCCAAGCGGTTCGGCGAAGGGCACGTGACGACGCGCGTCCTGGTGAGCGGCGAGTACTATGAGGTCGACAACCGTCAGCTCGACCTCCTCGAAATGGGACGCTCGCCGGCGCAACTCGGCATCGAGCCTGTTGCGCATCATTGAGTGGGCGGTGCCAACGCCGCCGTCGCCCTTACAATTCCTCGGCAAGCGCGATCCAAAAATCATTTGGCGGGACGATCTGCAACTCCACGCGCCTGGAGGGCAAGTTCCTCGAAAACTGATGGCGACCGCCGTGCAGTCCAGGCCGACAGCAACCGGGCCGCATAATCCGCAGTCGTCTGCCCTGCAGGAAGCTCAAGATCGTATCGTTGACCCTGATGAACTCGACGAAAATCATCGGCGGCGCTGCCTGTCCGCCGGTCTCCACGAAGTGTTTCCCTTTTGACGAGATCATCAAGGTCGCAGTGTAGCCCCACGAAGAACACGTCAAAGGGTTCGAGCAACAAGGCCAGGTTGGATGTCCATTGCGGTTCCTCAAGGATGTGTTCCAGCAGGAGATTATTGCCAGCCGAGGCATAGGCGACGAGAGAGCGATGGAACCCTTCGAAAAAGCTATCGCGGTATTCCGTCCACTCGAAGTCGCCTTGCCGGAACCTGCCCATCGGCAGCACTCCCGAATCGCGAATATGATCAATGGAAACGTGCCAGAACGGCTCGGTGATTTGTGCTTGAACCGCACGCGCCAAAGTGGTTTTGCCGCTGCTGGACGCACCATGAATGAAGATTATTTTGGCTCGTTCTTTCATCTCTGACTTCAATCTCGCAACGGCTCCTTGCGGTACTGTGTTGCGTCCATTGAAGCAAAACGAGCAGCCAAGTGGCTCCTCATTCCGAGCACATGCGTAGCGGCAACTGTCAGCCTATGGCTTTGAAAATGCTGCCTGAACCTAATGCACCAGTTCCGGCTGCTTTTGCTCGGCGACGAAGCGCACCGATTCGTCGACGACCTCGGGGTCAGCGAGGATGCGCCGGTGGCCGAGGCCGCGCGCCCAGTAAAGGTGCACATGGTCGCCGGCGGCGGCGAACATGCGGGCGCTGTCGGGCGACACTTCGCGATCGTCGGGCGCATGGATAACCAACGTCGGGATCGGCGTCAGCGCCAGTTGCTCCGAGCCGACGAACTGCGACAGCGGCCGGCCGGCGATGCGCTCGACCTGGTCGTTGACGGCAATCTGCGAACGCGGCCCGAGATTGAGGAAGCGGCCGAAGTCCTCGAAGATCGCCGGCATCGAACTGGGCGCCGCGATCAGCACCAGCCGCTCAGCGGCGAGCGGGGGGATGCCTTCCACCGAGCCGACGGCGGCATTGACCGCCACGGCGCCGCCGAAGGAATGGCCGACAACCGCCTTGAACGGGCCGAACCACTCGCCGACGGCGCGCACCGCATCGACGGCCAGCACCATGTTCAGCCGGCGGCCGCTCGAATGACCATGGCCCGGCAGATCGAGCGAAATCACGCGGTGGCCGGCGTCGCGAAACCCTTCGACGACGGTTTTCATGTATTCGGTGCGCGAATGCCAGCCGTGGATGACGAGGACGGTTCCGGCAGTCGGGGCACTGTCCAGCGGACGGAAGTCGAACACCGTCACGGAGCCGGATTTGATCGGCAGGCAGTGGCGGCGCCCCTCGGCCATGAAGCGGGCCGCCTGGTCGATCGCCTTCTGCTCGCGCGGCGACGGCGCGTTGGGATTGGCGGTGCGGCAGAAGATTTCGAACGCCGCGCGCCCGGTGAGGCGTGGCGCCACATGTTCGGCGGCGCCAAATACGCTACGGATGACCTTGCGAGCAAACGATGCCATAGTGGTGATCCTGGAAAAATGGTTCAATCATGAACATATTAGTTCAAGCATGAACAAAAAACAAGACCTGCCCTGGGACAATCCGCGATTCCGCAACTGGATCGCGCTCGTACGCGCCGAGAAGGCCGTCGTCGCCGCGCTGACCAAGGCGCTGCAGCCGCTCGACCTGAAGCTGGCGCAACTCGACATGCTGATGAACCTCTACCGGCACCCCGGAATGTCGCAGCACGACCTGGCGCGTAAGCTTTTGGTCGGCCGCTCGAACATCACGATGCTCTTGCCGCAGATGGAGGCGCGCGGCCTGCTGCGGCGCGAGAGCGACGCGAAGGACAAGCGGGTGATGCGACTGGCTCTCACCGAAGATGGAGAGACGCTGCTGATGGAGGCGCTGCACGTCTACACCGGCCTGATCGAGCGGGTGATGGCGCAGTCGACGCCTTCCGAATGCGACAAGATGGGCGGCATGATGCAGCGCATTTCGGATATGCTGAAGGCAGAGTGAGCGGCCAGTCCGTCCTTCGAGGCTCGCCCGGTAATGTTTAAATCCGGCCCGAAAGCATGCCGCGGGCTCGCACCTCAGGATGAGGAATGTCGGCGCCACGACGCCGGTTCTGCGACGCTCCGGAACCTGGCCAAAACCCTTGTGACGTGGAGAAAGCTTACGCAAGGTGCAGCGTTGGCACCACGGTCCTCATCCTGAGGTGCGAGCCCGCGGGGCCGTTCCCTAGCTGGACATGAACCTCAGCTGGCGAGCCTCGAAGGACGCACCAAAGCCTACCACATCGATTTTTTTGCCCGCTCCGGCCATTCCCTGTCGTAGGTCTCGCCATCGATCGACTGCCGGCTGGTGACGGCAAGGATCCGGCCGGGCGTCGGCAGGCTCTTCGGGTCGACGTGTCTTGCCGGATTCCACAATTCCGAACGGTGGATGGCACGAGCGCACTGGAAATAGACCGAATCGACGGCAACCACCGTCACCGACCGGGCCGGCTTGCCCTCGACCGCGAACGACGCGCAAAGCTCGGGATCGATCGAGATCCGCGCGCGGCCGTTGACCCGCAAGGTGGTGCCGGAACCCGGCACCAGGAACAGCAGCCCGACACGCGGGTCGCGGATGATGTTCTTCAGCGAATCGGCGCGGTTGTTGCCGCGCCGGTCGGGCATCATCAGCGTCCTGTCGTCATGGACGCGCACGAAGCCGGCAAGGTCGCCGCGTGGCGAACAGTCGAGCCCTTCCGGGCCGGCGGTCGCCAGCCCGACGAACGGCGAGGCCTCGATGAAAGCGGCGTATTCCGGAATGATGCGGTCGAGTTCCTTGACCAGCGAGGCTTCGCCGGGAAGGCCGTAAAGCGCTTCGAGCTGTTCGATCGTGGAAATCACATGCATCGGAAACCTCTTATGCCGTGCGCCCGCTCGAAGCAGTCGTTAAAGGCAGAATATCTCAATTTCAAGAAACGGGTGTCGGCAGCCGGGCTGCGATCCTAGTTCCATCGGCCTCAACGCATCGATGGAGCATCGCAATGACCGAAATAATCCGCAGGCGGCGTCCGGCACTCGAACTGCTGAAACACACATGTTCGAAGTGGAGATGCGGCTCATCCAGTCGGATTCCGGTGATGTTGAGCAACTCGCCGAAGCCTTTCATCGCGACGTCGTCATACACGAACCGGCGTCGCTGCCCTACGCCGGAGATTGGAGGGGGCTGGAACAACTCGCGGCACTGTTTCGAAAGATGCGGGAGGTGTGGAGCGACATGAGTTTCGACCAACTGGAGGCGGCGCGCGATGGCGACACCGTATTCATGCGCTGCACCCTTTCAATGACCTGTCGCGCCAACGGCGCCAGGATCGTGCAGCCCTTTGCCGAAGTGCTTCACTTTGACAACGACCTGCTGGTCGACGGCACGCCGTTCTATTTCGATACTGCCGAGATCGTGGCGGCGCTTGAACGTTGAACTTCAGCGGTCCCGGCTGAGCTTCTTCTCAGCAAGTTCATCGAGATAGGCCTGCCAGCGCACGTCCTTTTCGTGGCCGAGCGTATGCAGATAGGTCCAGGTGTAGATGCCGGTGTCGTGGAAATCGTCGAAGACGATGCGCACCGCGTAATTGCCGACCGGCTCGATTTTCGTGATCGTCACGTCCTTCTTGCCGGGCACGGTGACGCGCTGCTCCGGCGAATGGCCCTGCACTTCGGCAGAGGGAGAGACGACGCGCAGGAATTCCGCGGGCAATTCGAGCGGCGCGTGGTTGGGGAACGTCACGGTGAGCAGCTTGCGGTCCTTCGAGACGCGGAGTTCCTTCGGCGCGGTCATTTTTCTTCCCGTTGTTCGACGGCCACCGGTTACGCCGGTTTTGGTTGGAGCGGAAGCGGGAAACGCGATCGTTTGACAACCCCGGCGCTTCCAACCGCATCAAGTAACGACGAAACAAGCCG
The DNA here is from genome assembly GCF_025753855.1 of Mesorhizobium sp. ZC-5. GTDB lineage: Bacteria > Pseudomonadota > Alphaproteobacteria > Rhizobiales > Rhizobiaceae > Neomesorhizobium. The sequence goes on along the minus strand of NZ_JAOWPT010000003.1, from coordinate 613,666 downwards.
CTACCTGGTCGCTCATGCCTATCCGTTACAGCGAAATGCACGACTTGAGATGGAGATCGGATTGCCGCACGGGTCATGGGCGTTGGCGAAGACGTAGCCGTTGGCCCGATGCAACGCCCCGAATTTCAACCCGTGGCTTGCGCATTTTGCGGAAAAGACCTCGACATTTTCGATGTCGAAGACCAGTTTTACCGTCGATTGGCCGCCCTTCTGTCCCTTGGCGGCCTGGTGAACCATGATGCAGGCGCCTTCGTCGCCAACCAGTTCAACAATCCGGTCGCCTTCCTGCCTGAAAGCTTTGAAACCAAAATGCTTTTCGTAAAAGCTTACGGTTTCCTCCACATCGCGTGCGTAAAGAAGAATTCTACCCAGCCGCAAACAACCAATCCTTCCCACAGCACATGATACGTCCGGATTATCGAGCCACCCGTCGCCAGGAGCCAGCACTAAATTCGCAAGACGCGAGCCGGCTGCTGGACACCGCGGCCCTCTGTCGGCATAATCCGACCATCCGCAACGCGAGCCGCAAAGGAGACGTTGAATGATTGCCGTCATCTCCCGACCGGCTGGCGAAGCCGGATAGCGGTGGTGTGTTCCTGCCTCAGATCCTGTGGCAGGTTCCTTCCAATTCCCTACCCTTTCTCGACCAGCTGAATTCCCGACGCCTTTGCCGCTTGCGGCGAGGGTTTTCCCGATCGTGTCCGCCTGCGGGCGGCACAAACTGGTACGAGAACAATGACATCCCAGATTTCCCTGCTGGCCGACTTCGGCTGGAACAATTTTTTCGCATCCCAACTCGACCTCGGCGACCCCGGCGTACCGGTGCGCGTGATGGCGGTGCATCGCGACCGCCTGCATGTTGCCGGTCCGGCCATCGATACGTTCACGCCGCCGTTCACCGACACGCCCGGCGACGATGGATCCGCCGCCACGGTCGGCGACTGGCTGCTTCTCGACTTCGAGACGCTGCGGCCGCGCAAGCTTCTGCAGCGCCGGAGCCTGTTCAAGCGCCGCGCCGCCGGCACCGGCCGGAAACTGCAGCTCATCGCCGCCAACGTCGACACGTTGTTCATCGTGTCATCGTGCAACCAGGATTTCAGCCCGGCGCGGCTGGAGCGCTACCTGGCACTGGCACGCGAGGCGGAGGTGACGCCGGTGGTTGTGCTGACCAAGGCCGACCTCGCCGACAATCCGGGCGACTTTGCCCGTGAAGCGGCGAAGCTGCTGCCGGGGCTGCTGGTCGAGGTTCTCGATGCCCGGGAAGCCGACAACGCGGCCTGCCTGCTTCCATGGTGCGGGCGCGGCCAGACGGTCGCGCTGGTCGGCTCCTCCGGCGTCGGCAAGTCGACGCTGGTCAACACGCTGATCGGGATGGATCAGGCCGCCACGCAAGGCATCCGCGCCGACGACGACAAGGGAAGGCACACGACGACCGGCCGCGAACTGCACAGGCTGCCCGCCGGCGGCTGGCTGATGGACACGCCGGGAATGCGCGAGTTGCAGCTCACCGACGCCGGTTCGGGGCTGGACGAGCTGTTTGCCGATGTCATTGCCGCCGCGCGGAATTGCCGTTTCAGCGACTGCCGGCACGAGACCGAGCCCGGCTGCGCCATACAGGCAGCGATCGCAAGCGGAGAGATCGAGGCGGACCGGATCAGGCGCTGGCGCAAGCTCGCCGCCGAAGAGGTCTACAATACCGAGACACTGGCGGAGCGGCATGCACGCAGCCGCGTCTTCGGCAAGATGGCCAGGAACGCGATGGCCGATAAAAGATTCCGCCGGGGAGAATGACGGCGGCCGCGACCTCTCCCGGTTCTCCCCGCATCCGGCAATTCCGGCCAAGTCGGTCAAATCCTGATGCGGGGATCGCCAACTCGGCCAATTCGTGGCCCAAAACGCCGCCATTGCGGCGCCCGCATGCCCAATGTTACCAAAGGACGAGGCGGCAGGCCTTGAATGGCGCGCCGAGTTAAACGACATGAGAGAAGCCGGCTTCGTGACGAACGCCGGACAACGGGACCGAAGCACAGCATGGCATTTCATGATACCAGCATGATCGACCCGTTCGGACGCGCGATCTCCTATCTGCGGGTCTCGGTGACCGATCGTTGCGATTTCCGCTGCACCTACTGCATGGCGGAAGACATGGCGTTCCTGCCGAAGCGGGACCTCTTGTCGCTCGAGGAACTCGACCGGCTGTGCACGGTGTTCATCGAGAAAGGCGTCAGGAAGCTGAGGCTGACCGGCGGCGAGCCGCTGGTGCGCAAGAACATCATGCACCTGGTGCGCGAACTGTCGCGGCACCTGAAAAGCGGCGCGCTGGAAGAACTGACGCTGACCACCAACGGCTCGCAGCTCTCGCGTTTCGCGCAGGAACTCGCCGATTGCGGCGTCAAACGCATCAATGTGTCGCTCGACACGCTGGATGCCGACAAGTTCCACGCGATCACCCGCTGGGGCAATCTTTCCAAGGTCATGGAAGGCATCGATGCGGCACAGGCCGCCGGCCTCAAGATCAAGCTGAACGCGGTTGCGCTCAAGGGCTTCAACGACGCCGAACTGCCGGAAATGCTGCGCTGGGCGCATGGCCGCGGCATGGACCTGACCGTTATCGAGACCATGCCGCTTGGCGAAATCGACGTCGACCGCACCGACCAGTATTTGCCGCTGTCGCTGCTGCGCGCCGATCTCGAGCGGCAGTTCACACTGACCGACATCCCTTACAAGACCGGCGGACCGGCGCGCTATGTCGAGGTTGCCGAGACCGGCGGCCGGCTGGGCTTCATCACGCCGATGACGCATAATTTCTGCGAGAGCTGCAACCGGGTGCGGCTGACCTGCACCGGCACGCTCTACATGTGCCTGGGCCAGGAGGACGCGGCCGATTTGCGCGCACCGCTGCGTGCCTCCGAAGGCAACGAGCTTCTATCCGGCGCCATCGACGAGGCCATCGGTCGCAAGCCGAAAGGCCACGATTTCATCATCGACCGCCGCACCAAGCGCCCGGCGGTCTCGCGCCACATGAGCGTGACTGGTGGCTGACGTCGGGGGCCAAAGGCCTTAAGAAACCGCGCCAAAGCACATGAAAACAATGGTTTTGCCGATTTACCGGCCCAGCGTACCAGAATAATGTCCCACTCGGCGCGAATGACGCGCCGTGGGGGAAAATCATGAAGAAACTTCTGACGTCCGCATTGTTCGGACTGTGCATCGCCGCGCCGGCTTCGGCGCAATCCATCGGTGGCACCTACACGGTCGAGGGTACCAACCTCGACGGTTCGTCTTACAGCGGCACCGCCGAGATCACGCTCACCAGCGACACCACCTGCACCATCCACTGGGTGACCGGCGGCACGACCTCTGACGGCATCTGCTCACGTAACGGCGACGCATTCGCGGCAGCCTATGTGCTCGGCGATGTGTTCGGCCTCGTCGTCTACAAGGCCGACGGCGACGGCACGCTCGACGGCCTATGGACCATCGCCGGGAAAGACGGCAACGGCACCGAGGTGTTGAGCCCCGAATAACTTGACGCGGGGACAGGCGGCGCGCTGACGCGTCACCGTCTGTTCCCTGCGCAACCCGGATCGCGGCTGGCCTGGCCCAGCCGAATAGCATTGCGGTTTCACGACCGGATGCTACATGGCGAAGATTCTCCAAACCCGGAAATGTTCTTTGCCCCTCTCCCCGAACCTGCGCGGCGCCTTGTTCATGGCGGTCTCGATGGCCGCTTTCACGGCCAACGATGCAATCAGCAAGATGATGTCGCTTTCCATGAACATGGGGCAGGTCATGCTGGTGCGCGGACTGTTCGCGACCGCGATGGTCATACTGCTTGCCTGGCATCGGGGGGCATTGAAGCGGCCCTCGCATATCCTGCATCCGTTGATGGCCGTCCGCGTTGCCGGCGAGGTCGGCGCAACCGTGGCTTTCCTGGTCGCGCTCGCCCACCTGCCGCTCGCCAATGTATCGGCGGTGATGCAGGCGCTGCCTCTGGCCGTCACAATGGGCGCGGCGCTGGTATTCGGCGAAAGCGTCGGCTGGCGCCGCTGGGTGGCCATCGCGGTCGGATTCACCGGCGTAATGATTATCATCAGGCCGGGCTTCGAGGGTTTCAGCGCCTATTCGCTGCTGGCGCTTGCCAGCGTCGGCTGCTGCGCCGTACGCGACCTCGCCACCAAGCGAATCCCGTCGCATATCCCGACGCTGCTGGTGTCGACCGTAACGGCATTGTCGGTGACCCTTTGCGGAGCGTTGCTGATCGGGCCGATGGGCGGCTGGACACCGCTCAGCACCGGCGAGACCGGGGCTTTCGCCGTGGCGGCCGCACTGCTGCTTGTCGGCTACCAGTTCATCATCATGGCGATGCGCGAAGGCGAAATTTCCTTCATCGCGCCATTCCGCTACACCGCGCTGCTGTGGGCGCTCCTGCTTGGCTACCTGGTGTTCGGCGACAGACCGGACCAGGCAATGATTATCGGTGCGGTCATCGTCGTCGCCTCCGGCCTCTATGCACTCTACCGCGAGCGCATCCTGGGACGGCGCAAGCCGGCGGCGGAAAGCACCGGGCCGGCGATGGCGCCGGACGGTATGTGATTGCAGCGCTGCAGCCACTGCGCCGGCCGGGCACGGCGCTCAGGTGACACGCGGTAGAAGCTGGCTTAGACCAGCCATGGGATTCGGCGGCGCGAGGAGGTTTGATGGCCGGGACATTTTTCGACCGCAGGAGCGAACCGCACATCCTGACGCTGGTGCTCGCGACAGCCGTCGGCGCGCTGTCGATCAACATATTCCTGCCGTCGATGCCGAACATGGCCCGCTATTTCGACACGGAGTACGCGCTCGTCCAACTGGCCGTTTCACTCTATCTCGCGGCCACCGCCCTGCTCCAGCTCTTCATCGGCCCGGCTTCCGACCGCTTCGGGAGACGGCCGGTTATGCTCGCCTGCATGACGGTCTTTTTGGTCGGTACCCTCGGGGCTATCTATGCGCCGACGATCGAGGCTCTTTTGGCCTGCCGCCTGCTGCAGGCGTTTTCGGCGGCCGGCATCGTGCTCGGGCGGGCCGTCGTGCGCGATACGGTCGACGCCGCCCATGCCGCGAGCAAGATCGGCTACGTCACCATGGGCACGGCGTTGGTGCCCATGATCGGCCCGATGATCGGAGGCTTTCTCGACGAAACCTACGGGTGGCAGTCGACATTCGTGCTGACGCTCGTCTTCGGGCTCGTCGCGATAGCGATCATCTATCTCGACCTGGGTGAAACCAACCACAGCCGTTCGGCAAGCCTCGCATCGCAGTTTCGCACCTATCCGGAACTGCTGCGCTCGCACCGTTTCTGGGGCTATGTGTTCACCGCGGCCTTCACCTCGGGCGCGTTCTTCGCCTTCCTCGGTGGCGGCCCTTACGTCTCATCCGAAATCCTGAAACTGTCACCGTCGCAATACGGCTTCTATTTCGGCATCCTCTCGGTCGGTTACATGCTCGGCAATTTCTGTTCGGGCAGGCTGTCCAGCCGCATCGGCATCAACCGCATGATGCTGACGGGCAACATCATCGCCGCGGCCGGCATGCTCTTGTCCATCGGCCTGTTCACGCTCGGGTACAACCACCCGCTTTGCCTGTTCGGTCCGGCCTGTTTCGTCGGTGTCGGCAACGGCATTACCTTGCCCAACTCCAATGCCGGCATCGTCAGCGTCAAGCCGCATCTTGCCGGTTCCGCCTCCGGCCTTGGCGGCGCCATGCAGATCGGCGGCGGGGCGGCACTTTCCGTCGTCGCGGCGGCGTTGCTTTCGCCCGAAACCGGCCCCTTCCCGCTGCTTTGGGTGATGTTCCTCTCGTCAAGTGCTGCCGTGGTCGCCACATGCTACGTCATGTATATCTCGCGACAGGCGGGTGAGGTGCGATGACCGGCAGGATTCCCGCGGTCATCCTTGCCGGCGGCCGTTCGACCCGGATGGGCGGCGGCGACAAGGTGCTGAAACCACTCACGGGGAAGCCGGTGCTGGCGCATGTAATCGAACGCCTCAGGCCGCAGGCCGGTCCGATCGCCCTCAACGCCAACGGCGATCCTACGCGCTTCGAAAGTTTCGGGCTGCCGGTGATCAGCGACACGGTTGCCGGCTTCGCCGGACCGCTGGCCGGCATCCTGGCCGGAATGGAATGGGCTTCGCAGGCAACCGGCAGCCGGCATTTGCTAAGCGTTGCCGGCGACACGCCGTTCTTTCCGGCCGACCTGGCGGAACGGCTCCTGAATGCCGCCGGCACGCACCAAAAGCTCGTGCTGGCGCATTCCGGCGGCGGGGCGCATCCGGTTTTCGGACTGTGGCCGCTCGATCTTCGCGGCGACCTGCTACGCTTCCTGACTGATGCCAAAACCTTCAAGGTGATGGCGTTTGCCGAGACCAGCGGGTACATGCTCGCGGATTTCCCGATGGCGACGGCGGGCGGCCGCGAAGTCGACCCGTTCTTCAACGTCAATACCGCCGATGAGCTTGCAGCCGCGGAAGCCATCCGCGCGGAATGGGCACCATGACACCGCGCGTCTTCGGCATCACCGGCTGGAAGAATTCCGGCAAGACCACGCTCACAGAGCGCCTGGTCACCGAACTGACGCGGCGCGGCTGGAAGGTTTCGACAGTCAAGCATGCGCACCACGATTTCGATATCGACCAGCAAGGCACCGACAGTTTCCGCCATCGTGCCGCCGGCGCCTCGGAGGTCGCCATCGTGTCCGGCCGGCGCTGGGCGCTGATGCATGAACTGCAAGGCGACACCGAACCGTCGCTCGATGCGATCCTGGCACGGATATCACCTTGCGACATCGTGCTGGTCGAAGGTTACAAGCGCGAAACCCACCAGAAGATCGAGACGCGGCGGCTCGACGCGAAGGATCGCGCGCCGCTTTCGGCAAGCGATCCGCACATCGTCGCCATCGCGGCTGATCATCCGGTCGAGGACGAATCCGTGCCGGTTTTTCCGATCGACGACATCGCTCCCATTGCCGATTTCATCGAGAAGGCGACCGGGCTGACGCCAGCCAAAGCCTAGCCGGCACCTTCCTCTACGTCGCTGTAACGCTGGGGATTTCTTGGCGCAAACGCATGGTTTTGCGATTGCTTTTTACTGAAAAACAGTGGGAATATCGAAATCAGCGGGTGACCGAGGCAAGCGTCATCCCAAGGTTGCGGCTGAACGAGCCGCAGCCGGCACCATAAAAGAGAGGAACATTATGCGTATTACCAAGCGTATCGCTCTGGCCGCTTCGGCTGCCGCGTTCGCCTTGTCGCTGGGTGCTGCCCAAGCGCAGGAGCTGACCCTGAAGATCGGCACGGAAGGCGCCTACCCGCCCTTCAACAATCTGACCCCGGACGGCAAGCTGGAAGGCTTCGACATCGACATCGCCAAGGCGCTCTGCGACGAGATGAAGGCCAAGTGCGAATTCGTCACCCAGGATTGGGACGGCATCATCCCTGCCCTCCAGGCCGGCAAGTTCGACGCCATCATCGCTTCGATGTCGATCACCGACGAGCGCAAGCAGAAGGTGGACTTCACCGACAAGTACTACAACACCCCGTCGGCGATCGTCGCCCCCAAGGACAGCGACCTTAAGGGTGTCACCAAGGAGGATCTCGCCGGCAAGACGATCGGCGTCGCCACCTCGACAACCCACTACAACTACGCCGAAAAGACCTTCACCGACAGCGAGTTGAAGGGCTATCCGTCGAGCCAGGAATACATGCTCGACCTGGCCAATGGCCGTCTCGATGCGGCCGAAGATGACGTTGTGGTGCTCCAGCAATTCCTCGATTCCCCGGAGGGCGCTTGCTGCAAGATGGTCGGCATGCCGTCGCCACAACCTGTTGAAATCTTCGGCCCGGGTGCCGGCGTCGCCGTGCGCAAGGGCGAGACGGACCTCGTCAAAAAATTCAATGCCGCCATCGAGGCGATCCGCGCCAACGGGAAGTACAAGGAAATCAACGACAAGTACTTCAAGTTCGACGTCTACGGCGCCGAGTCCTGAACAATCCGGTCGGCGGTCTACAAGCCGCCGACCGATTTCCCGGGATAGGCAACATGGACGGGTGATTGACGCGTGCAGACACTCTTGAGCTGGGGGGACCAGGGCTGGCTTGACGACATTTTCCGCGGTGTCCTCGTCACCGTTCAATTGGCCCTTGCCACACTGCCGGTCGGTCTTCTCCTGGGCTTTCTTGTCGCGCTGGCAAAACAATCGGCCGAGCCGACATTGCGTATCGCCGGCAGCGTCTACACGACGATTTTCCGTGGACTTCCCGAACTGCTCACGCTTTTTCTCATTTATTTCGGCGTTGCCCTTCCGATCTTCACCTATCTCTTTCCCGGCGCCAGCGACCAGGTGACGAGCTTCATCGCGGGAATGATCGCGCTTAGTCTCGTCTTCTCATCCTATGCAAGCGAGGTCTTTCTCTCCGCATTCCGTGCGATCCCGCGCGGCCAATATGAAGGCGGCTATTCGGTCGGGCTGTCCAATGGCCAGACGATGCGTCTGGTGGTCCTGCCGCAGCTTGTCCGCATCGCCCTTCCCGGCTTGAGCAATCTGTGGCTGATCCTCCTCAAGGATACCGCGCTGGTGTCGGCAATCGGTCTCGCGGACATCCTGCGCCAGACCCAGATCGCCGCCCGCGTCACCAAGGAAGCTTTCCTGTTCTTCGGCTTCGCCTGCCTCGTCTATCTCGTGCTGGCCATCATTTCGTCCTACGGTATCGGACAGATCGAGAAGGCCGTCGGACGCCAGGATATGGCGAAATGAGCACGGTGAGCGAAATCGACGTCGATCGCCCGCCTGTCATCGCGCGACCCTGGACCGGTGCGCGTATAGCCGGCACGATTGCGGTCGGTTGCTGGATCCTGATCGGGATCGGGTTGATCGCGTACCTGGTCAACGCGTGGAACCCGGAGCTCTTCAACCGCTATGCCCCGCTCTACATGAGGGGCCTGTGGGTCACCATTCGTCTGGTCTTTATCTCGATCGTCCTCGGTGCGCTGCTTTCAATACCGATCGCTTATGCGCGCATGTCGGACAATCGTTTACTCGGCGCGATTGCCTACGGCTATGTCTACTTCTTCCGCGGCACGCCGCTTTTGGCGCAGACATTTCTTGTCTACTACGGCCTGGGATCGTTCCGGCCCGAACTCGAGGCTGTCGGGTTGTGGTGGTTCTTCCGAGACGAGTGGTACTGCGCCATTTTTGCTTTTGCACTCAATACCGCGGCTTACCAGGCCGAGATTTTGCGTGGCGCGATCGAAAGCGTGCCGCGCGGCCAGTGGGAGGGCGCGGCCTCGCTTGGGCTGCACAAGTTCCAGACATTGCGCAAGATCATTTTGCCGCAAGCCTTGATCGTGGCGCTCAGACCGTACGGCAACGAGATCATCCTGATGATCAAGGGCTCCGCGATCGTCGCGTTGATCACGGTCTTCGACCTGATGGGCGAAACACGCCGCGCCTATTCACGCAGCTTCGATTTCCAGACCTATATCTGGGCGGCACTGATCTATCTTACCATCGTCGAGGTCCTACGGAATATCGTGGACTGGATCGAGCGCATCATCACCCGGCACCTTATTCGCTGACACAAGCGAAAAACCTGTCAGCGGACGCGCACATCGTCCGCTGCTCCGCTTTGAAAGGAAAAAACCATGGCAACTGTCGCGTTTCTGGGGCTCGGCGTTATGGGCTATCCGATGGCCGGCCACCTGAAGAACAAGGGTGGACACGACGTCACCGTCTATAACCGTACCCAGGCCAAGGCCGAGAAATGGGTCGCCGAACATGGTGGCACCTCTGCAAGGACTCCGGCGGAAGCGGCGAAGGACAAGGATTTCGTGTTTTCGTGCGTCGGCAACGACGACGACCTGCGGCAAGTGACGACCGGCAAGGACGGCGCCTTTGCCGCGATGAAGAAGGGCGCCATCTTCATCGACAACACCACCGCTTCCGCCGAAGTGGCGCGGGAGCTTGCCGCAGCAGCAGCCGAGCGCGGCATCGGCTTTCTCGACGCGCCGGTCTCGGGTGGCCAGGCGGGCGCCGAAAACGGCATCCTGACCGTGATGGTTGGCGGCGACGAGGTAACATTCGACACGGCGAGACCGGTGATCGATGCCTATGCCCGCATGGTCGGATTGATGGGATCGGCGGGTGCGGGCCAGCTCACCAAGATGATCAACCAGATCTGCATCGCCGGCCTGGTGCAGGGCCTCGCCGAGGGTATTCATTTCGGCAAGAAGGCCGGGCTCGACATCGAAAAGGTCATCGAGGTGATCTCCAAGGGCGCAGCCGGTTCATGGCAGATGGAAAACCGCCACAAGACCATGAACGCCGGCAAGTACGATTTCGGCTTTGCCGTCGACTGGATGCGCAAGGACCTCGGCATCTGCCTCGACGAAGCCGACCGCAACGGCGCCAGGCTGCCGGTGACGGCGCTGGTCGACCAGTTCTACAAGGATGTACAGGCCTTGGGCGGCAAGCGCTGGGACACCTCCTCCTTGCTGGCGCGGCTGGAGAAGTAGAACTTTCCATGGCCGAGCTGTCGCCCTCCTCCACCTCCACCGAAATCGTCGCGCATCTGCGCTCGATCGGCTCGGAGGAGAACCGGCAAGGCATGCTCCGCTACGGAATCAAGATCGATCGCGCGCTCGGCATCCCGCACGGCGTGCAGCGCCAGATCGCCAAGCGCATCAAGCGCAACCATGAGCGCGCCTTCGAGCTTTGGGACAGCGGCATCATGGAAGCGCAATTCATCGCTTCGGTGACCGCCGATCCCAAGCGCTTCACCGCGGGGGATGCCTGGCGCTGGGCGGCGAGCTTCGATTCCTGGGATATCGTCGACGGCGTCTCCGACCTGTTCGTCGACACGGATGGCTGGCGCGTACTGATCGAAGAATTTGCCGATGACGAGCGCGAGTTCGTGCGGCGCACCGCTTTCGCGATGATGGCCTGGTCGGTCGTGCACCGGAAGAAGGAGCCGGAGACCACCTTCCACGGCTTCATGCCGCTGATCGAGGCGCATGCCACCGATGAGCGCAATTTCGTGAAGAAGGCCGTCAACTGGGCCTTGCGCTCGATCGGCAAACGCTCAGCGACGCTGCATGCCAGTGCGCTGGCCAGCGCCGAACGGCTGGCTGCGTCCCAGGACAAGACGGCGCGCTGGATCGGCAGGAACGCGGCGAAAGAATTGACCGATCCCAAGCAGCTTGCGCGCCTGGCGAACAAAGCCAAATGAGTGTCTCAGGACAATAACGCGGAAGGCATTCGACGCTCCCGCGCCGATCCGCTCAGGCTGCGCTGGAGGCGCTTTCCTTGTCGAGCACCATATAATCGAGCGGCAGCTCGGTGGTGTATTTGATCTGCTCCATCGCGAAAGCCGAGGACACGTCACGGATCTCGATCTTGGCGATCAGCCGCTTGTAGAAGGCGTCATAGGCCGCGATGTCCGGCACCACGACCCGCAACAGGTAATCGACATCGCCACTCATCCGATAGAATTCAATGACTTCCGGGAATTCCTGAATGACTTCCGAGAAGCGCCGCAGCCATTCGAGGCTATGCGAATTGGTGCGGATCGAGACGAAGACGGTGACGCGGGTGTTTATCCGCACAGGATCGAGGATAGCCACGCGACGCTTGATGACGCCCTCCTCCTCGAGCTTCTGGATGCGCCGCCAGCAGGGCGTGGTCGAAAGACCGACTTTCTTGGCGATGTCGGCCACGGCGAGCGTCGCGTCCTCCTGCAGAAGGCGCAAAATTTTTCGGTCGAGGCGATCCATGGGAAGCTCCAGTAGAATGAAATACTATTCTGACTGGCGTTCCCCTATGCTGCAAGAAAGAAATTCTCTTCGAGCACCCTCATATGGGCATGGTCTTGTCCGCCACGCCCTTCAGGCGATCGCGAATTTCTGTTTTCAGGAAAGGCAGCAATTCCATTTCAAACCAAGGATTGCGCTTGAGCCAGCCGGTGTTGCGCCATGACGGATGCGGCAGCGCGATGACTTTCGGCGCCGACGTCGCGGCATGGACCTGACGCCAGTTCTTCACCGTTTCCGTCAGCGAGGCGCTGCGGGCGGCGCCAATATGCCAAGCCTGCGCATAGAGGCCGATGGTCAGCACCAGGTCGATCTGCGGCATCAGTTTCATCATCGGTTCGCGCCATGCCGGGGCGCATTCGCGGCGGGGCGGCAGATCGCCGCCCTTCGTATCCTGACCCGGAAAACAGAACCCCATCGGGACGATGGCAAAAAAATCCGGATTGTAGAACTCGTCGTTGGTCACGCCCAGCCAATCGCGCAGCCGATCGCCGGACGCATCGGTAAACGGCATGCCGGTGACGTGCACCTTGGTTCCCGGCGCCTGGCTGGCGATCAGGATGCGCGCAGTCGAGGACGGCACCAGGACCGGCCGCGGTTCATGCGGCAAGGGCTTGCCAAGCGGACTGTCACGACAGATGCGGCAGGCGCGTATCCGTGCCGTCAGACGCTCGAGTTGTGGATCCAACGATCCTGCCTCAGGCGTCGGCGCTCGGACGCGCCCGCAGCGCGGCGTGCCAGCGCCTGACATTGGCCAGTTCCTCCGGCACTTGGACACGCGCCGGCTTCATGAAATCGATAGCGATCATGCCGGTGATGTCGGCAATCGAATAGGCATCGCCGGCGGCGAATTCCCTGTCCGCCAGTTCATTGTCGAGCAGATGGAGAAACTCGATCGCCTTCGGCTTGTTCGCCTCGCCCCATTCGGGAATCTGCGGAACCTCCCACTCCTTCATCGCCGGATGAATGTGGCGGAACGCCTGGGCGACGGGAGACATCAGGTTGAGTTCCATGCGGCGCTGCCACATCTCGACCAGAGCCTTGCCCAGAGCGCCGGTGCCGAACAATGCCGGCGCCGGCTGGAGCTCTTCGAAGTAGCGGCAGATGGCGACCGATTCCGTGATGACCGTGCCGTCGTCGAGCTCGAGTAGCGGCAGCCGGCGCAGCGGATTGCGCGACGCGACCTGCTCCTCCCGATGGCCGAACGCGCCCATGTCGACCGGCACCAACGGCACCTCGATGCCTTTTTCTGCAAGGAAGACGCGCACGCGGCGCGGGTTGGGCGCCTTGCCGCCGTCGAAAAGCTTCATCCTTCTCTCTCCCGTTTCAGGCCTGCTCACAGATACCGCACGTCACGAAAAGTGGAAGATCTGTCGCAGCCAGTTCAGCACCTTGCCCTTCAGATCGTGCTCGACCTCCATCATCTCGCCATGGCTGTCGCGCCAGTCGCGCGGACGCTCGAAGGAGCCCGCCCACAGGCCAAGTTTCTTGGCGCGCGCCGCCTCTTCCTCGTCGAGATAATCTCCGTAAGCGATGGCCCAACCGGCCTCCACCTGCGTCCGGTTGAGATCGATACCGGCAGCCATGCAGCTGCCGAGCAGCCGTCCATACCGGTCGCGCTCCCATCCGGTGCAGGAAACGGCCTTGCCGCCGACAAGCCGGACCAATGCCTCGCGCGAGCGCCGGCCGCAAGGATAGGTTGCGTCGCCTTTTCGGCATATCTGGTTGAACTCGGGCGCATCTATGCCGCGCAGACGCACCCGCTCGGCACCCAGCGTCAGCGAGTCGCCGTCGTTCACCACCGCGGCGCCGGTGGTGTGGCGCGTATTCACACGATCAAGCCGCGCCGAAATCAGCACCAGCAGGCCGAGAATCACGATGGTCAAAGCATAGTCGAGAAGTTTGCGGAAAAGGCTGCGTGGCCGCGGCGTATAGCGGCGGCCATATCTTCGCGGCGACGATCGGCTCATCCGCTGAAGGGTCTCTTAATCATTCGCAACTAGCCTGCAAAGCGTATCGATACGCGTGAAAATAGAAAAATCCGGATGCCGTTCCAACGTTCGAACACGGCTGACAAATTCATTGTGGACCGCAGGAAAACGCGTCGCAACAGCGATGTGTCCCGCGCGGTGCGCAAGACGCGCGACCGTCTTTCGCAGCAAGCCGGCAATCCGGCCTTCGAACGCGAATTGTTGAAGCTGCATGCCCGAGCCATCATCAGAAGCGCCATGGCGATCCCGCTGCTGATTTTGCTGATATCGGCCATCGGACTTTACTTCGGCATGAGCGGCGACATCCTGATCTGGGCACTGATCACGGTCGCCTGCTACGCCTGCCTCGCCTTCGTCGCGCAGCGCGTCGACCGTTCGGACGCCTCCACCATCGATCCGGATACGACGCGCAATCACTTCCTGGCCGCTCACTTCCTCAGCGGCATCGGCTGGGCCTATTTCGCCTCGCTCGGCTGCGATGCCTGCGGCGTCGATCAGTTTCCCGTTTTCAAGGCAGTGATCCTGCTGCTTGCGATCGCGGCGACGGCGCTGATCAGCTCGTCGCTCAGAGGCGCGCTGATCGTCACATTCGCCGTTCCGGTCGCAATCTACACGATTGTCGGCGCCCGCTTCTGGATGCCGGTCGAAGCCGTCATGGCCGGTCTGCTGATCCTCGCCTTGCCCTTCTTTGCCCATGTCGCGAGCAACATGAACACCTCGGCGGTCATGCTTTTGTCGTTCCGGCGCGAGGTCGACGGGCTGATCGCCGAACTCGACACGGCGAAATCGATGTCGGACGAGGCGCGCCGGCGTGCCGAGGAGGCGAACCTCGCCAAATCGCGCTTCCTCGCCTCGATGAGTCATGAATTGCGGACACCGCTCAACGCCATCCTTGGCTTTTCCGAAGTGATGGCGAGCGAAGTGCTGGGTTCGATGCATAACCAGACCTATCGCGATTACGCGCGCGACATTCACGGATCCGGTCAGCATCTGCTCGACGTCATCAACGAAATCCTTGACCTGTCGCGTATCGAAGCAGGACGCTACCAGCTCAACGAGGAACCCGTGACGATCCTGCATGTCGTCGAGGAATGCTGCCGCCTGATGGAACTGAAGGCACGCAACAAGGATATCAACATCGTTCAGCAATTCGAAAGCGTGCTGCCCCGGCTCTTTGGCGACGAACGCGCGGTTCGGCAGGTCACGCTCAACCTGTTGTCGAACGCGGTGAAGTTCACCGGCAGCGGCGGCGAAATCCTGGTACGCGTCGGCTGGACCGCCGGCGGCGGCCAGTACATCTCGATCAAGGACAACGGGCCAGGCATCCCGGACGACGAAATCCCGGTGGTGCTGTCGGCTTTCGGCCAGGGGTCGATCGCCATCAAGAGCGCCGAACAGGGAACCGGACTGGGCTTGCCGATCGTCCAGGGCCTGCTTGCCATGCATGGCGGCGAGTTCCAGCTGCATTCGAAACTGCGCGAGGGAACCGAGGCAATCGCCATCTTCCCCCCGTCGCGGGTCATGGAACCGCTGCCGGCAATACCGACAAGGACGGCAGCGCGCGGCGGCCGCAGGTAGGCGGTTATGTGACCGCGGCGGCCATGCCGGACAGCGACAATGCCGCCGCCTTGACGATGCCTGCGGCAAGTGCAGCACCAGTGCCTTCGCCGTGATGCAGCTGGAGATCGAGGATTGGGCGAAGGCCGAGCCTCTCGGCGGCGCGGGCATGGCCGGGCTCGGCCGAAAGATGCGCCAAAACGCAATGGTCGAGCGCCGACGGGTTGGCCGCATGCAGCACGGCCGCGGCGGCGGTTGTGGCAAAACCATCGAGCACCACCGGCAGTTTCTGCATGCGCGCCGCCAGGATGGCCCCGGCAATCGCCGCGAATTCGCGGCCGCCGACGCGGCGCAAGGCTTCGAGTGGATCCTTCAGGTGAGCGCCGTGCAGCGCCAGTGCACGGTCGACCACCTCGGCCTTGCGGTTCATCATCGCATCGCCCGCGCCGGAGCCCGAACCGATCCAATCGGCGCCGTTGCCGCCGAGCAAGGCCGCGAACAGCGCCGCAGCAACCGTCGTGTTGCCGACGCCGAGATCGCCGATGCACAAGAGGTCGATGTTGCCAGCAACCGCCTCCATGCCGAACGCCATCGTCGCTGCACAATTGCGCTCGTCGAGCCCGGCTTCCTCGGTGATGTCGGCGGTGGGCAGGTCGAGCGCCAGGTCGAACACCTTGAGGCCGAGGTCCGAGGCGATGCAGAACTGATTGATCGCCGCTCCGCCGGCTGCCATCAGTTCGACCATCTGCGCGGTCGTCCTGACCGATCTGGGCGAGATGTCGTGCCGGGCTATGCCGTGATTGCCGGCAAAAATCGCCACCAGCGGCCGGCTAACCACCGGGGGCACCCGGCCGCTCCAAGCCGCCAGCCATTCGGAGATATCTTCCAGCCGACCGAGCGAGCCTTTCGGTTTGCCGGTGAGGGCATAGAGCGCGCGTACGCCGGCAGCGGCTTTTTCGTCCGGCCCGTCGAGCCGGGCAAGCAGGTTGCGAAAATCGTCGAATGGGAGGCCGCTTGTCATCTTGCTGTCCACCAGTCCCGGCCCGTCGGTCCGGGAAACTCGAAAAATCGTATTATTGCGCATAGAGCCGCTTGCCGCAGCACACAATCACATAGCGTTGAAAATCGTATGGCGCAGGTGGGGCTTTTCAGGGCGGATTTGAAAGGGCTTGCATTGGCTTTGCCACTGCACCATGTGGGATGAGCGAAACGGGATCGCCATGACGGCCATCGAATCACCCTGCATTCTTGTCTGCTCGATCGACCTGAAAACCGGCTATTGCTTCGGCTGCGGGCGCACGCGCGACGAGATCTCCGGCTGGATCGGCATGACGCCGGAAAAGCGCCGCGAGGTGATGGCGATCCTCCCCGCCCGGCTTGAAACAGTCGAGCGGCGGCCTCGCCGGGAAACGCGCCGTACCCGCATGGCGCGCGAACGCGGTGCGGTTGGCTAGGAGATGAGCCGCTTTTTGTGGATCATTCTTGCGGTCATTGGCGGCGGGCTGATCCTGCTGGTGCTCAACGATTCCAGCGGCGAGACGTTCGGCATCACCAACGACGCATTCGGCCAGACGCTCTATCTCGGCATATGGGGAACCGTGGTCGCTGCCGGCATCCTGGGTTCCGGCATGCGGCTGGGTTATGTCGCCCGAACCCTGGCATTGTGGATGCTGGTCATCCTCGTCCTCATTGCCGGCTACCAGTATCGCTACGAATTGCAGGATTTCGCCAGCCGCGTTACCGCCGGTCTGGTGCCGGGCAGCCCGCTATCGATCACCGACAGCGAAGGCAACCATACCGTCATGCTGGAAAAGCTGGCGAACGGCCATTTCGGCACGACCGCCCTCGTCAACGGCGCCGCCATCAACGTCATGGTCGACACCGGCGCAACCAGCACCGTACTGACCGTCGCCGACGCAGAACGCGCCGGTTTCGACACATCCCGATTGAACTACACCATTACCGTCTCGACGGCGAACGGAATGGCGCGCGCCGCCAGCGTCGTCGCCGAGGAAATCTCCATCGGCGCCATCACCCGTCGCAGGGTGCCTATGCTGGTCGCGGAGGGCAATGGACTCGACCAGACGCTGCTCGGCATGAATTTCATCGGAACGCTGTCGGGTTTCGACGTACGCGGCGACCGGATGATTCTGCGCGACTAGTTTCCGACCTTATCCTGCGCACCCGGGGCCAGCAGGCCCGGCATTCCGCCGGCCGGCAGTGCAAGCGGCGCGTTGATGTCTCTCCGCTCGTAAATATGGTCGACGATGCCCCAGTCGCGCGCCTCCTCGGCGCTCATGAAGTAGTCGCGGTCGAGCACACGCTCGACCTCGGCAAGCGTCTGGCCGCAATGTTTGGCATAAAGCTCGATCATCCGGCGCTTGGTCCTGGCGACGTTGTCGGCATGGCGCGTGATGTCCGATGCCTGGCCCTGAAAGCCGCCTGAGGGCTGGTGCAGCACGACATCCGAGTTCGGCAGGGCAATCCTGAGTCCCGGCGTGCCGGCCATCAGCAAGAATGAACCCATCGAGCGCGCCGTGCCCATGCAGACCGTCGAGATCGGGCTCGAAATGTACTGCATCGTATCATAGATGGCGAAACCGCTAGTCACCACGCCGCCCGGTGAGTTGATATAAAGCGCGATCTCCTTCTTCGGATTGTCCGATTCCAGCGACAGCAACTGGGCGCAGACAAGCGCGGAGACATTGTCGTCGATCGGTCCGTTGACGAAGATGATACGCTCGCGCAGCAGCCGCGAAAAAATGTCGAAGGATCGTTCGCCAAGGCTCGACTGTTCGATCACCATCGGAACCAGATTGTTCATCGGAAAATCTCCTTGCCGGGACCGGTCAGGCGGCGCGCAGCATCATTCGGGGTTGGTTCGCGTTCGCGGCCGACATGACGGTCGACACACGGCTTCCGGCGCGCTGCAAGCCGCTGTGGACGATGCGCAGATGCGTGCCCCCGACCGCGCTGCGCGCCAGTTCGAAGGTCACGGTGGAATCGAGATCGAGGCGACGGGCTTCCTCGTCACGCCAGGAATAGCGGATCAGCCGTTCCGGTTCGATGTCGAGAACTTCGCAGGCGACATCCCCACCCTCTTCCGGCGGACCGTTCAGGGTGAAACGCGCGCCCTGCTCCGGCACGAGGTCGTTGGGCATCAGCCATGCTGCGACCAGTTCCGGCACCGTCAGTGCCCGCCAGACTTTCTCGGGAGCCTGCGGAAGATCGCATTCGAAAGCGATGGTCTCCTCCGTCTCGTCGGCCATCTCCATGACTTTCACCTCGCTCATTGATCCATCCCCTTCAGCACATCCTTCAGTTTCTCGATCTTCGCCGGCCAGAAGGTGCGGTAGCGGTCGATCCAGCCGGCCAAAGGCTGCAGGCCGCTAGGATCGATGGAATAAAACGCGTTGCGCCCCTGGCGCCTTTCGGCCACCAGCCCGGCCTTCTTCAGGGCCGCGAGATGCTGCGACACCGCCGGCTGCGAAATGTCGAAGCCCGACTTGAGTTCGCCGACGCTTTTTTCGCCGCCGGCAAGGCTTTCAAAGACCGCACGGCGCGTCGGATCGGCCAGCGCCCGAAAGATTTCCGATTCCATCATGACCAACATATAAGTGGGTACTTATCGGAATGGCAAGCGCCAATCTCGGGCTGGCCTAATTGGCACAGCTTGCAAAGCCCGATAGTCGGAGAAAGGTCAGGCCGCGGCGGCGACAGTCGGCAATTCGACCGCCGCAAAGGCGGCGTGCATCACGTCCGGCCCGGCGCCCGGCCGCGTCGCATCGGTTGAAAGTATCTGGCGGTAGCGGCGGGCACCCGGCAGGCCGTGGAACAGGCCAACCATATGGCGGGTCACATGGACGAGCCGCCCGCCCTGTTCGATATGACGGGCCGCATAGACAGCCATGGCGTCGATCACGGCGGCAAAATCCACGGCTTCGACAGCTTCGCCGTAAATCCGGGAATCCACCTCGGCCAGGATTGCAGGCGTGTGATAGGCGGCGCGGCCGAACATCGCCCCGTCGGTCGATTGCAGATGCCGTTCGGCTTCATCCAGCGTCTGAATACCGCCGTTGATGCCGATGAATCGATTTTGGTTTTTTGCCTTAAGCCGATAGACGCGGTCATAGTCGAGTGGCGGGATGTCGCGGTTTTCCTTTGGCGACAGCCCCTCCAGCCAGGCCTTGCGGGCATGCACCCAGAGCGCGTCCGCGCCGGCCGCGAAAACCGCGTCGGACAGCACATCGAGCGCAACCTCCGGATCCTGGTCGTCGACGCCGATGCGGCACTTGACGGTGACGGGTATCTTCACGGCCGATTTCATGGCAGCGACGCCGTCGGCGACCAGAGCCGGCGTCTTCATCAGGCAGGCACCAAAGGTGCCGGACTGAACGCGGTCCGACGGGCAGCCGACATTCAGATTGATCTCGTCATAGCCGAACGCCTCGCCGATCCGTGCGGCTTCGGCGAGTTTTGCCGGTTCCGAACCACCGAGTTGCAGCGCCACCGGATGCTCGCAGGCATCGAAACCGAGCAGCCGCTCGCGGGCGCCCTGGATGACGGCGTCGGCCACCACCATCTCCGTGTAGAGCAGCGCGCGACGCGTCAGTTGGCGATGGAGGAACCGGCAATGCCGGTCCGTCCAATCCATCATAGGTGCTATGGCAAATTTCATATATCTTTCAATCGTTTATCAATAATCTTTAAACCACGTCGAGATTGGACAGACTGCCGGCCTCCATGATATGTGACTTATTACATTCTATTTTCAATGGGTAATCCGGTGTCACTCATGGCACATACAATGGTAAGGCCATCATTCCGCTCGATGAGGTCGGTCGCGATTTCTTTTCGCACCTGACGCTTCCGAAGTTTCTTCGCAAGCTCAGTTCAGGCGACATTGCCCTGTCGCTCATGCGAATAGAAACACGTCAGAAATATGCCAAGGATGTCCACTTGCAGAATTTGGCAGACTACCTTGATAGGCACAGACAGGTGCCCACAGGGAGTTTTCCAGATGGGCGGTTGGAACTGAGTGCAGCTGTCGGGCTCAGCATTGTGCAAACGAACAGACGAAACGGCACGTTTGCGTCATCGCTGCGCGCCAAAAGCTGCCGGAGGCTTCGCGAATGGCGGGGTATGTCCCTCTATTTCATCGCAATAGATCGCGCGTGTACTACTCAGCTTGTTTCGCGCGTCGATAAGGTTAGAGGGAGTCCACCATCAAGCTGGCGAACATCTCCGACTGCAGGTAAGTTATACTGCAATGCGCCGAGCTTCCAGCCGCCGGCGTTACTGTCGAAAGCACTGTGATAAATGCCTGGGGCACGGGGTTGACATGGTTCGCACCGACACGGGAGGAGAGAACTCTACGCCGCGCCGTGTTCTCGCACGCTCGAGCATAGTGTCGTCGGGGCTGCGCATGTCGTCCGTTCGCACGCCCCTCATCCGGAACGGTTATGCGCTGATCACCAGTGCCGGCCTGACGTCGGTCCTCGGTCTCGTCTTCTGGTTGCTGGCCGCGCGCCTTCACACCGCCGCGGAACTCGGACGCGGAGCTGCGTTGATCACCACGCTGGTCACGTTGGCAAATCTGGCACAGCTCGGCTTCGGCAATATGCTCAACAAATTTCTGCCGGCGGCGCGTGCAAATGAAGGCAGGCTTGTCTTGACAGCCTACGCGACTGCAGCGGGCGCAGCCGTTCTCATCTCCGTGTGTTTTCTCTGGTATGTGCAACGCTTTTATCCCCCGCTTGCCTTCCTAGTCGGCGATTTGTGGATGGCAGCGTGGTTCGTGTTGTCTACCGCGGCTTGGGCCTTGTTCCTTCTTGAGGACAGCATGCTTTCCGGGATGCGCCGCTCGCTATGGGTGCCGGTCGCCAACACCGTTTACGCTCTGGCGAAAATCGTTGCCCTCATCCTCTTGGCTGGAACAGCTCTAACCAGGCTTGGTCCATACGCGGCGTGGACGCTGCCAGTCTTCGGTATCGTTGCCGGTGTCAATTTCCTGGCCTTCCGCTATCTCCTCGGGAGACGTGGCCAAAATCGCGAGCCACGCACCGCCGTTGATCTCGGCAAATTTCTGGAATTCCTTGGCTGGGATTATGCCGGAACCTTGGCAATGATGGCGGTCCTCGGAATTGTACCGCTCCTCATATTGAACGTGGCAGGCCCAGCGGCGAACGCCAGCTACCATCTCGCATGGACGATCGCCTATTCTCTTTATCTGGTCGGGCGATCGATGAGCATTTCGTTGCTGGCGGAGGGTTCCGCCGACCAACAGCGGCTGTCCGTGCTGGCTGCGGATGCATTTCTGCACACGATGCTGCTCATGGGGGCCGGCGTGGTACTAGTCGTTATTTGCGCCCCCATTATCATGGGACTATTTGGACCGTCCTACGCCGTCGAAGCAACACCCTTGCTGCGGCTGCTCGCGCTCTCCTGCCTTCCATGGGGATGCACGACGATCTATCTCGCAATGGCACGCGCACGCGGGAACATGCGCTCCGTCGCAACGATCCAAACGGCAACGATGTTCACTGTGCTCGGGCTTGGATGGCCGTTACTTGGTCACTTCGGCTCGATCGGAATGGGCATTGCATGGCTTGGGTCGCACACTCTGGTCGCCGCAGGTATCGCAGTTTTCGAGCTCGCCAAGGGTGGGCGAGACGGCCTCATAGGCTGGCTTCTCGAGATTGCGGCTGCCGGCGCGCGCCTCGCCGCGGCGGTTGGCCGGTCCTTCAACAAGCCACATACAGAAACCGACGGCGCCTTTCTGCAGGAATTGCTTGGGAGATCGGGAGAGCAAAAAGCATCGTCTTGGCGTGTGCTAGGGGGCTTACCATCCCGGGGTAGCGTTTCGATCGAGTTTGTCGGGCACGCGACGGGACAGGAGGGCCTGGGTGGAAGTTTCGACACCCCCGAAGGAACATGCGCGGTGTTGAAGATAGGCTTGACCGCGCGAGGCAGCGCTTCGCTTGTGCGGCAGCGCAATGCGTTGGAACAGTTGAAAGTTAGCCCGCAGATAGAGGACTGTTTGTTCAAGTTACCGGAAATATTGGTTTTCAAGCAAGCGCAAGACACGGTCTGGTCAATCGAGCGGAGGGTCCCGGGCAAGGACGGTCGTCAGGTCGTTCAACATCATCCGTCGCGTTCCGCTGCGCTCGCGGCTGCATCCGATGCAATCAATTCTCTCCACCTGCTGTCTGGGCGTTTAGCTACGATCGACGAAACTTGGGTCGACCGCTGGATCGAAGGACCGGCATCGCTGCTGTGCGAACCTGTCCACACGTTGATGTCGCGTGAGCAGAGGCGGCGGGCAATTGACGCATTCACGCAGCGCCAGCGCGAATATTGGCTCGGCCGCGACGCTCGACTCGGCTGGTATCATGGGGATTTCAGTCCTGGAAACGTTCTGTTCAGGACTGATGATGGTCTTTTGCCCCATTCATTCGGGGCCGGCCCGAATCTGGTCGTGGAAGGGATCATTGATTGGGACAGAGCAGGACAGGACGGGCCGACTGGCTTCGACATCTGCCAGCTCGCGCTCACATCGCGACGCGTGTCGACCGGCCAGCAGATTGGTGAAATCGTGCGAAACCTGCATTTGAAGCCTAACTGGAGCGACGAGGAAAAGGCGTGGTTTGGCCGCTGCAAGCAGCCTTTTGGTCCATCGGGGGACTGGACGCGAGAGGCGGAAGCTCTGCGGGCCATGGTAGCGCTGGTTTGGCTGTGGCAGATAATCGCCAACATTGAAAAATCTGAAGACTATCTACGAAACCGCCTTTGGGCCGCAACCAATGTAGAACGTGTCCTGCAGCTCTTCCCGGACAATGCCTCGTAAACGAAGTGATGTTTGTCCACCTGTTTCATCGCACCTACGAGACTTCAGCCAACCAAAGTCAAACTTTAGACGGTCACTAGCCGATGCGATCAAACGTCGGTGTGGCTTTCTCGTGCTCGCCAAGGCCGGTTCAGAACGGAAGATACCAGCGTCTTCACGCGGGCGACGATGGTTTGTATCGCTCGCGATAGAACGAGAGTGCCAAAACGCAGCAACATGACAAGAAAAGGGACTGGATCATCGATCGCAAACCAAGCAAATTCCATGACCTTGCCGAGTTCCTCTGGCTCCCGCAGGGGAGTTGAGAACTGCAAAAGTCGTGATGCCAAGTCGAGATTCTCCACCGTGAATCTGCGGCCGAAGACCTGGGGAGATGCGCTGACAGGCCGTCCAGTCAGGTCGAGATGCTGTGCCCGTACGACATCGATGTCGTTCTCGGTGACAAAAAGCCGAAAATTGGCGCCCAGGCGGGGATTGAAGTCGACCAGTTTATAGCGCCCGTCTCGCCTGTCGAAGCGCCAGTCCATATCGGCAATACCCCGGTAGCCGATGTTCCTGCAAAAACCCGTCGCCAATGCCAGCAACTCTTCGTTGGGAAGCGCCGTGGCCGCGGTTGTGACGCCGGCCTCTGGCGGCCACGACCTGTGCTTGCGTCCGGTGAATGCCGCAAGCGGGATCCCCTCCCGGCCGCAATAAATATGAACAATCCAGTCCTCGGCGACGTCACGTGGCACATATTCCTGAACAACAATTTGTGGCTGGCCCGTCCATTGCTCAATCAGCCGCAAGAGTTCCGCGTGAGTTCTGATGATCGTGGTACTCGTCACAGAAGGTCTTGAAAGGCACGAAAATGGCTCGCTGTTCTTGATGACAATGGGGAACGAAGCGTTCGCCGCGAGGGCCAATGTCTCGCCTATGGAACCTGCGAAAGCCGTCCAAGGTGCAGGAACGTTATGTGCCGTGCACATTTCGTAAAGGTCGCGTTTATTGGCCAGCGCCTGCGGCAATTCGGGCGCCACGGATGGGAGGATGAAGAATGGCTTGATCTCCTGAGCATGCCTGGCGGCGTAAACCGCCGCCGCGTCGTCGGTGGGCATCAGGATTGCAGGTCGCCCGAGTTGCCGCGCGATCCGCTGCAATTGCTCCAGGGCATCGTCCTGATCGAGGTCGACCGGGAAGCTGCGATCCAGATATCTCGAAAATTGGTGAGGGGCCAAACTACTGGTAATCATCGCGTGCGTAGGCACCCCGACGCGCCCCAGCGAACGGATTGCACCAAGGGACCCATACAAAAAAGAGTATCTGCTTACCTGAAACAGCAGAACAGGTACTGAAACGTCTAACGAAGGCCCCCGTACCATGACGCCCGCCCGCAGACCCGATTTCGCCCACTCGAGTAGACCTGAAAAATCTTCTGAAAGCAATCGTCGCGCTTATACCATGATCATAATTCCTTTCCTATACCCCGGGTAATACGCCAAAAATTCTCGGTCAGATTTATAGAGATAATCTATTATATCTTCTTCAGATTAATCTCGACAACATGCGATTTTTAGTGACAAATTCCTGAAAACGTGGCTGAATCCAATTGTGGGAAGTGAGGGATTAACTAGTACTGGGGTAATAGTCATGTCGACGACAGGGGCTCGGAAAACTGAAGTAGTTGTTGTGGGAGCGGGACCATACGGCCTGGCAGCAGCCGCCCATCTCACTAGGGCAGGGATCGACTTCCGGATATTCGGCATTCCGATGGGCGCATGGCGCCACCACATGCCCAAAGGGATGTTCTTGAAGTCTGCACTGACCGCGACATCCATTTCCGCGCCTGCACCAAGCATGTCGCTTATCGATTACTGCACGGCAAACGGAGTCACCGGTGTCGATGACCACAATCCAATACCGATCGATCTGTTCGTGAACTACGGGCTCGAGTTCAAGAACCGCTACGTGCAAAACGTCGAGCAAGACGTGGTGAAACAGGTTGCCGATATGGGAAATGGCTTTCAGGTTTCCCTGGCCAACGGCGAAACTTTTCTCACAAAGAATGTCGTTGTCGCGTCCGGCCACATGCATTTTTCCTACATACCCGAGGCATTGCGTATTCCAGCCGGCCAGGATGGCGCGTCATTGGTTTCGCACACCGGCGCGCATCCGGAGTTTTCCAATTTCGCCGGTCGATCTGTGGCCATTGTTGGTGCTGGTCAGTCTGCACTTGAAAGCGCGGCCCTTCTTCGGGAAGCGGGCGCCGAAGTACACCTTATCGTGCGCGGCCCTCAACTTGCTTGGGGAAAGCCGCCGACAGGAGAACATAGCGGGCTTTTGTTGCGGGCTCTCAAGCCGATGACCCCACTTGGGCCCGGGTGGTCTCACCTGGTGATCACGCGAGCGCCTGAACTGATCTCGCATCTGCCTCCCGCAGCGCGGCTTCGTCTCGTGCGTTTGACATACGGACCGTCTGGGGCATGGTGGCTTCGCCCGCGGGTGGAGGGAAGCATCGAGACGTTGCTCGGTACCGAAGTCGAAGAGGCGCGGGAGGCGAACGGGAGAATCCTGCTCCGGCTTCGTCATGAAAGCGGCAAATCCTCGTCGCTGGCAGCCGACCACGTCCTTGCCGCGACAGGGTACAGGGTCGATGTCAATGCCATTGACTATCTCAGCCCAACGATCAGAACGCGGCTTGCGCGCGTGCCCGGATCGGGATCCCCCGCTTTGTCGGGGTCATGCCAGTCATCCGTTCCCGGCCTCTATTTTGTTGGTCTTTCCTCCGCTGCAACGTTCGGACCTCTCTTGAGGTTCGTCCACGGCACCGACTTCGCGGCCCAAACGGTTTGCCGATCTCTGGTGTCGGCTGCAACGAGGCGTTCGGACTTCAGACAGGCCGCCTAGGATCGTGGCTATGGCCACATTGCGCGAATTGAATATCCTCTTCGAACGGGTTCGCCGCGAAGGCGCAGGCAAGGCGTTGCGATTGACCAGCGGACATGTGGGCTCCCTCGCCCGCTCGCTGATCGAGGACATCAGGCGGGGCGTATCGACCACCCGGGAAGTCAGGGACGAGGAGCTCGGTTTTCGCGACCGGCAAAACCATGCCTATGTCGCTACCGACTACGAGATATTCAGAAAAGCTATCCGCAGCATCGATATTCGTGCGGGGGAGGACGTCTTCGTCGATTTCGGATCGGGTAAGGGCCGACCGGTGTTGCTGGCGGCGGAATATCCATTCCGGCGCGTTATCGGTGTCGAGTACTCAAAACAGCTGCACGATGCCGCTTGCCAAAATTTGCGGCTATCCAAACGGCTTGTTTGCCAGGACGTTGAACTGGTCCATGCCGACGCCGGAGAGTGGGCGATACCCCCCGACGCCACGGTGCTCTTCTTCTTCAACCCCTTTGAAGGCCAAGTACTGGCAAAGGTGTGCGACAATATCCGCGCTTCAATCGCCGCCGCACCGCGCCGCATCACGATCATCTACGTCCGAGCGGACAAATTTTTCGAGCGAGAAATCGATTGGGCCGAATGGCTTGTCAAGGCGCATGATTTTCCCTGCAGCGACGGTCTTGTCGCCATTTATCACAACCGGCCACTCGCTTAGGCGGCTAGTGAAACCAGCGTGGTTGCGACGCAAACGCTCAAGTCTCAAAAAGCGTAGGAAAGGATTTCCGTGCTGTTGCCGCTCATCGGGCCAAGGCTGCAAAAATAGGGGACAGCTGTCTTGCGGCAATGTTGGCGAAGGGCTCGCGACGTTCTACCGTTCAGCTGACCAGTGGGTTTGCCTTGATAGACATCAAGCTCCTTCAGCCGAACCTGGGCGGCAAAAACGAGTAAATTCGGATTGGTCCGCCGGAGATCCCGCACCAAGCGTTGCCGATCAGGTTCGGAGAAGGCGCCCAGCCGCGCATAAAGATCGCCCAGTTTTTGGGTCCGCGTGATGGAAGCATCCATGAGGAACTGCTGGTAGGCCATTTCGGCCTCCGACAACCGGGCCGATAGACCATCGAGGAGTTTACGGGCCTTTACGGAACTCCGCTTGACGAGACGCGATCGACCGTTCGCCTTTCCGTCACGGTATGCCGCGACCATCCTGAGCGCCGCATCGATGTTTCCACGCGCCATCGCCTGGTCGAGGATGCCAACGGCATGAGCCGTGTTCTGGCGGACGCCATACCCGTAAAAATAGCTCTCTGCGATGGCTCCGGCCGCACTGTCCATACCTGCCTTCTCAGCCGCGGCCAGTAGAGTCATCCCTTCGGTGGGAGTGCCGGCCTTGCCTACCCTGCCCTCCACGAGCAGCCTGCCCAAAGCGAGCGTCCCGAAGGGATTTCCGGCCTCCGACGCCATCCGGTAATAGACGGCCGCCTGCTTGCGCTCAGGTCGCGAGAATCGCCCGGCGCGATAGATGTCTCCGAGCCTGATCATCGCGACCGTGTTACCGAGCTTGGCTGCAGCAAGATAAGAACTGATCGCGGCTTCCGGCCTCATCGGGCTCGCCGAGCCCTCCGAATAGAGATCGCCGAGCGCCAGCAATGCCCTTGCGTCTCCGGCTTCGGCTATATCCTGGATGACCTTCAAACCCCGTTCAAGATCCTTCGGAACGCCCTGCCCGCGGGCCAGCATGTCGCCAACCTGCAGTGCCGCCGTATGGCTTCCGGAAAGGGCCGCCTGATTGTACAGGGTGAACGCCCGACCGGGATCGCGAGGGACGGTCCTTCCATTCAAATACATATCCGCAAGACGCATCATTGCTTCGGCTTTGCCGCCCTGAGCCGCCGGCAAAGCCTGGACTGGTATCTCTGTTGCGGGGATGGACTCCTCTGCCGCGTTTGCTGAAGGTCCAAGCAGGATCGCCAAGCTCGACATCGCCCACGCCACCGCAACGGCGATCCATTTGGGGGAATTGTCGCTCATCCAGATCATGGCTTCGACGGCGTGATGTCGGTTCCGGCAGCCATCGAATAGTAGTGAACGGCCCGCTCTCCATCCAACGGCACCGCACGTCCATCCCTAAAAAGGTCACCCAGTGAAAGGAGTGCTTCCGCATTGCCGGCTTTGACAGCCTTTTCATAGGCGGCGACCGCAGCAGCTCCATCTGTCGGCCCGGCATCGCCGCCGCTCAAAAGCTCACCCAGCACCATAAGCGCGGCGACATTGCCGGTTTCTGCGACTTCGGCGACAATGGCGCGACCGCGTGTTGGATCAGGCGCCGTGCCCCTGCCCTGGGCGATCATGCTGCCCATGCTCATCTTGGCCGTTTGGCTGCCAGCGTCGGCGGCTGCGCGGTACAGAGCGAAGGCCCGCGGAAGATCGCGTATCTTCGCGTCGCCATCGGCATACAACGACGCGAGCCGGGTCATACCGTCGACGCTGCCGGCACCAGTCGCCTTTTCATAGTAGCCGATCGCTGCAGCGAGGTCGGGCGTCTGTACGATGCCGTCCCTAGCGATATCGCCGAGCAGAACCAATGCGGCTGGGTCACCGCTGTCGGCTATAGGCCGGAGAAGTGCAACACCTTCGGCCGGATCTCGCGACGGAATCTGCCGGCGGATAATCATCTCAGCCATCCGGAGCGTTCCGGCCAGATTGCCAGCTCGAGCCGCTCGCTCGTAATAAACAAATGCTTTCGCCGGATCGACCGATGTGAGGGTGCCCTGCGAATAGATGTCGCCCAGCCTCAACAGCGAATGGGTGCTGCCGCGCTTGACGGCCTCCTCGAAGCTGGAAATTGCAAGCCCCGGCTGGACGGTCCCTGCCTCGCCACTGGCATAGGTCTCGGCGAGAGCGGAGAAGGCGCTCGGGACGCCGGCGGCCATCGCCTCGCGAATGAGCGCACGGCCCTGCTCGATATTCTGATCTGTCCCTTGGCCGCGGGCGATCATCTCGCCGAGCCGTATTTTTGCGTAGTCGTCTCCTGCCGAGGCCGCCTGTTCGTAGTAGCGAAGCGAGCGGGCGAGTTCCGTCGGCTGCCCAGTGCGAAAGTAAAAATCACCGAGATGCATGAAGGCGGCAGTTGCTCCAAGCTTGGCGGCCCTTTCAAAGGATGCGACGGCAACAGCATTGTCGAGCGTTACCCCCGTTCCGGTCGCGTAAAGCTCCCCGAGTACGAGCAGAGCGTTGGGATTTTCGGCGTCAGCCATTGAGCGGATTATCGCAAGTCCGGCTTCAACGTCGCGATCGGTCCCTTCGCCACGGACCGTCATCTCCCCTACCCTCAGCTTGCCCGTCGCGCTGCCGCCCGCGGCCGCCATACGGTAGTAAGAAATCGCCTTGGACAGATCCTTCTTCACGAGGGCGCCGCTGAAAAAAAGGTCTCCCAAACGCAGCAGGGCGTCGGGGTTCCCGTAGGACGCAGACAACGTGTAAAGTTTGCGCGCACTTGTGCCGTCGACCGCAGCCCCCGGTGAGGTCGGAATCAGGTCGGACGGGTTGATCACTCCGATCACCGATCCGGTCTTGGCTCTTTTTGCGGCGCGTTCATAATATTCGAGCGCTCGCAGACCGTCGTTGGGTTCAACCTGACCGTCCCGATAGAGATCACCAAGCGTCATCAATGCGCGAGCGACAGATGGTTGGGTTCCTTTTGGCTCGGGCGAGGCCTGATCCGTACTTGCGGTACCATCCGCTGCAAGATTTTCGGCCGCGGGCGCGACAAGGCTGCTCAGCATGAGAGAAACTCCAATGCAGACTGTCCTTAGGGCTCGCATCGTCCTGCTCCGTTCACATATTTCCTGTTTCCGCGGCTTCCGCCGTTGGCTCGGCGGTGACGCTGAAATGGCGGCTGATACGCCGCACCACACGCCAGCCCCTTTCGATGGCACGCCCAGCCCGCGGTGCCACAGGCAGCGCCACGCCCGATATCAATCTATGCAAATCTCCAGCACTGATCGCGCTGGTCATCACGATGCGTGAAAGCGCAAACAGGTCTTCCGTATCCGACGCCAATGCGTGTCGAACACGGCATGCCGAACTGAAGCCGGCGCCGCGCACGATGTCCTGGGTTTTGCGATTGAAGTAGCCGTGAGGGTACGCGAACGATGGGACCTCGCAGCCGAGCCCATCCTCCAGTACGCGTTTGCTGCCCGCTATCTCCTGCGAGGCTCTTGCGATCGTCAAGATGTCGAGTTGCGGATGACAGACGGAGTGAGCGCCAATCTCAATGCCGACCTCGGAAATGTTGCGAAGCTCCTGCCAATTCAGCATTGCGCGAGCGCCCTCACCAAGCGGCGTCAGCCAGCGGCTGGTCTTGCCCACGTATCCGGAAACTACATAAAGTGTCGCGGGGAAACCGTAACGCCGAAGCACCGGCAGCGCGCCTGTCCTGAAGTCCGCGAGCCCGTCGTCGAACGTGATTGCGATCGCACGCGGAGGCAGCGGCGCACCCTGCCGCAATCTGGTAGCCAGGTTCGATATGGTCATCGATTGGTAACCGTTGTCCGCCAGCACACCCATATGCGCGTCGAATTCGCTGGGCAGCACCATCCAGCGCCGATACGCGCTGGAACATTCAGTGTCGACGCTATGGTAGACCAGGATCGGAATTGCCTGCTTCATCCGGCCAACTCCTCTCGCGATGCCGCAGGCGCTGTCACCAAACCGGCGTGCCGGCCTCGGCTGCGGAAATAACCTACCGTGCCTGCCAGGATGCCCAGTCTTTCAAGCCATATCAGCGCCGTCGGATAGTCTGCCGGCAGCCGCATGTTCTTCTGCGCCGAAGGACCCACCATATGGGCGAATCCAGCAGGCAACGCGCGCAACAGCCGCACTATCGACCGAGGCTCATCCCTGACGACTTTCGTGAGATAAGCACCCAGCCCCATGCCATATCCAAATGCCTGTCGCCTCATTCCTTCCTCGGAGCGGCGATGATGGTGCCAGATAATTGCCCCTGGCTCGTAGACGAGCTGGAATCCATCGTTCAGCACGGCATAAAAGGAGGCAAGATCATCCCCGCCACGGGCAAGCGTGCCTGCACCCAAGGCCGAATCGAACCCGCCGATGTAACGCAGAGCCGTTTTGCTGAAGGCCATGTTGGCGCCCGATCCGAATTGACCGGCGGCGTAAGGGAACAACGGATCTGGGGGCCGATACTCGGCCAGGTCGTATATCTTGCGGACGAAGCCCTTGCCGAAGCCGCCATGGCGTTCGGTCCAGACCTGCGCACGCGTTTCAAGTTCAGCCGGCAGGATGAGACCGGTAACGCACCCAACTTTGCCGGCGTCGTCAAAGTTCTGCGCGATCGCCTCGACCCAATGGCGGTCTACGATGACGTCGTCATCCGTAAACAGCACGATTTCGCTCGACACCAACCGAAGACCGGCGTTGTGAGCGCGGCCGAGACCGGGAACGTCCTCGCGCAAATATCTGACCCGACCGGTCGCGTGATAACGTCCAGCAATCAAATCAGCCGTTTGCGATGATGAAGGCGCGTTATCGACGACCACGATTTCCCGTGGCTGCAAGGTCTGGTCGAGCAGGGAATCCAGACACCGTGAAAGGCTATGGACACGATCCCTTGTCGCCACGACGACGCTGACAGGCCTGTCGTTGATCGGTCCGTGCGCCGCTGGCTTTGTATCAGGGCTTTCGTCCGCTCCGATCCTCGCAAGGAGTTCCTCGCCCGACAGCGTTTCGCCCCTGAACGGGAACTCGACCACCCTCAAAGGGCGAGCACCGGAACGGACAAGGCAGAACACGCCGCCGTACGCGCCGCTACCCTGATCAGACATCGAAACATCGGGAATGCCGCGCGAAATGTCGACGCTGATGACCTTGATGGGATGGAAGAGGCCGCCTGTCATGCCGGCTTCCACACTTTTGCAACGCGGGCTGCTACATAACCCGCCGTCGTGAAGCCCAGGCCACCGATGATGCTGCCAACTCTGGCGAGACCCCACGCATCGCGCCTGAGCAGCGCGTCCCCGAGATGACGGACCACGCCGCGAGGCAGAGTTCGGGTTACATAGAACTGCTCGCTCGCCAACCCATCAGCGACGCCGACTTCATCCACGACCCTGGTCTTCGAGCGCCCTTCGGCAAGGCAACGCACACGAAAATAGCGCCAGCGCGATCGATCCGGCGTGACCTGGTGGCGCACAACCATGAAGGGGTCGTACAGTATCCTGGAGCCGGGGATGCCCTGTTTTGCGCGTATGCACAATTCCGTCTCCTCGCAGCCGGCGGCATCCGCACCAGTCCGCCCGATACCTTCCCGGAAACCGCCGACGCGATCGAACACCGAGCGCCTGAACGACATGTTGCAGCCGATGGGGTTTCGGACCTGCCGCACGGCGTCCGGCTGTCCACGATAACTGCACCCAACTACCCACAGAAATTCCTCGGGAAACCATCGTGGTCTGCCGCCCTGCCACATCGGAACAACACGGCCTCCCACGCCCACCACAAGTTGATCCGCATAATGCGGCACCATGCTTGTCAGCCAGTCGGGTTCTGCGATGGCGTCATCGTCCAGAAAGGCGATGATATCGTGACGGGCGGTGCGAATGCCCGAATTTCGTGCACCGGACAGGCCGCGAGCGCCACTGTTGGGAACCGTCTTGATCTGCGGGAACGATGCTTCGACGTGCTGAAGCAATGACGGGTTGTGATCGATCACGACGATGATTTCGGCCGGCGACGTCTCCTGCCGCAGAAGCGAAACGACCGCCTGATGAAGGTGTTCTCGCCGCGCGTCGGAATACGCGCAAATAATGACCGATACCGGGGCCAGGGTCGGCATTGGGATCTCTTACGCCCCGTGTTGCCGCATCTTCAAAATCGGGCGATTGACGGGAGCGGCCCTCGTCCTGACCCAGCCAAGGCGGACAATCGATTTCAGCACACGCCAGCCATCCGGGAACGTACGCAGGTTGCTGGTGCCGTGAATGCGTCGCTTTTCCTTGCTCGCGACTTCATTTACGGAAAGATTGGCACGCAACGCTTGAACGTTCATCTCGGTTTCGATCTCGAAACCGGTAGCGTCTTCGATATCGAGGTAGGGCAACACGTCCCGCCAGAATGCATTGTAGCCGTAACAGAGGTCGGTGTACTTGCCGCCAAACCGCAGGCGGACGAGCTGGAGCAATCCCCAATTTCCGAGCTTGCGATACCATTCCATGTCGACGGTTTCGCCACCCTGAAGGAAACGCGACCCCTTGACGAAATCAGCGCCGGCGAGCAGTGCGCCCACGAATGCGGAAATTTCGCCAGGGTCGGCAGAACCATCGGCATCGAGCGTGAGAATTATATCTCCGTGCGACGCATTGAAACCGGTCCGCAATGCCGCCCCCTTGCCCCGGCCCTCCTGTTGCACCACCACAATGCTGGGCAACAGGGCTTTGGCGACAGCAATTGTATCGTCGGTTGAATTGCCATCCACGAGCACAACCTCGTCGACCCAAGCCGGGATTCTCGGCAACACATGCGGAAGATTCTCAGCTTCGTTCATCGCCGGCACGATGACGCTTATACGTGGCACTGCCATCGCAATTTGCGCGTGCACAAATGCTTCTGTTTCTTGATAGGGCGGGAAAGCGGTTCGCGTCATCATACACTCCAAGTCATCACACACACCAAATGGGCCTCAAGTCCCGGCAACTGGCAGTGATCGCTTAGTCTTGGAATTATGCGACAGGCACAGTGTTCACCCCTCCGAGGTAAACACTCGATGACCGTTTCCAGGTCTCCGAACCTAGAATAGCATAACATATACAGCTGTTTCGTAGCCCACTGCCTATTCCAATTTTTACCACTATGTTAACGATTTGTAAATATTCCTGATTCGCTAATGTAACAATTTGATGTCCAAGCTATCTGGTGTTAGTCGGGCCTTTGGAACCTCGAATAGTGCAATATGATAAGTACAGATAGTATCAGCCGGGCTGCTCATTCCCTGACTTGAAAAATCTGTAACTGGCTGTAAACGCTACGGAATGTTCGACGGCGAGTTTTGATACCCGCTTTTGGTATTTTAGAAGCCCGTTTGCGTTTCGGGTTCGATGTTAACAATCTGTCGAGTTTTTGTGAAAGCATCTCTCTCACTGCTGGTTGCATTATCATTCAGAACACGGCGCATTGAAACGAGTTAGCCGGCTATCCAAGGAGATCGAGTAGAGGGGCCTACCGAAGCCGGATAGAGGGACAATCAGCTCTCCCCGCGGCAACGCCGTCCACAGTTTAACTGGTGAAGCCGGCATGCTCCGCAATGACGGACTTTCATACTTGTGCTATCTACAAACGATAAGACAGCAGCAATTGAATAAACGCTCAACAAGCTGCTTCGAAAATGCCGAAATTGAAGCCGTTGGAGGTCGAGGTTGCGAGACCCAGAAAAGGCTGAAACGCAGGATCCTGTAGAAAGCTGGATCCAACTGACGACCGAATGGGACGCAGCCTACGCTCGTTTTGTATTGGCTCGGGACTCCCGTTTGATGGGCGAGAGCCTGATCGATGGGCCTCGCGACGATCTCAGAGCAGCGGAAGGGAACGCCCTGGAGGAGTTGCATTCGCTCAAGGCCCGGATGAATGAATTGATCACGGGGGTGGGTCGAGGCCGCGAGGTCGTCAAGGAAACGATCATCATCGGTTCGTTGCAGACCAGATCCGGTGAGATGCCTGAAAGGCGTGAGCCACCTGCGGTCGTAGATAAGGCCACCAAGCGAAACAAATTTTAGCGGGCAGCTAGATCAGAAGGATTGGCAATCTTTGTACAGCAAGCACCGCGAATGCAAGGATCGTCAACAAACTGACGAGTGATGCCGTCCGAACAACGAACGACGACGCCCCGCCGGCCATAGCAGTCTGGCGCAGTGCCAAGGCAAATAGCGTCAACACGGCAACGGCCAATCCATTTGCTCCCGAATGCGCTAGTTGAGCGATGTCGACGGGTTTTTCGGTCACCTGCACGCGTACAGGCAGAAGCCCCTTTTCATCGAGAGCCTGGTCGGCGCTAACGCGAACGCGAGAGAACAAGCCAAGCTCTTCAAGATTCTGGCGGAGCACGTCAAGTTTTCCACGGTCGTAGGGATCGCGTGGCCCAAACGGAATGAACTGCTGCAAGGTTTGGGTCTTGGTGCGCCTTAGGCCGCTTGTGATGACATTCCCGAACCGGGCCGCAGGACCGCTTTCGATCCTTACAGTGATGTCAGCAAGACCTGTTGACGGTTCCCCCACCACCTGCCGGTCCGCGATCCTTGCGAGCGGGTGTTTCGCGGCGATGCGAAAGATGACGCTTTCCTCAAGCCGCGATAACAAGTCTGTCGTCGCAAACTGGCCAGCAAACGAGGGAACGATTGAACCGATATCGGCAATCATCTCCCGTCCTAACTCTGCTTCGTGGAGACCGACAACTTCGATCGTGCCAACGCGATAGCGCTGGTGCGTAACCGGCAACAGTGTGAGGCGCACCGGTGATTGCTTGCTGTCCACCAAGACTTCGGCGTCGAGATATCCAAGCCCGGTCATAAGCTCGGTCAGGCGAGCCTTCTCGATCTCGATCATCGCCGCCATATCTTCCGCCGGTATCCGTTCTGGGGCGCCCTCCCCTTCGATCCACGCCGGAAGATTGTATGCCGATCTCACAGCCATCGCGACGTCCGCATCGGCGAAATGGCCAACATCGAGACTTGGAACGCGCTCGAAAGCGGAACTCCCAATTGTGGCTATTTGCAAGGCGATGATCGCGACAATGAGTATCGCACCTGGCCGCCGTGTGCGCCAACAAATCCTGACCAACATTGCAGAAGTAGCGAACACAGCATCATCCGATCAGACCGGTGTTACAGTCGCAAAGTTATTCCCGTTGAGCTTAATTATGCAATAGCAATAATCTGCTGCGGATAAGCAATTATCCAATCTCATGTTCTCATCGAAGATGAGTTCGAGGAATCCTAGAGTAGCGTTGGCCGTTAGCTATTTGACGTTGTCGATCCCGCGGGAATGCTTGTCACCATGTTGGTCAGTTGCCAATGACGACGAAACGGATAGCGCGCTGGATGTCGAAGAAATCCTTCGCCGTGAAGCGCAGCGTGCGCGCCGCGGGATGCTCCATCCCCGGGTACCAGCTGCCGCGATAGGCTTCGGTCGGCGTGGTGAATTCGATGACCAGTTCGTATCGGTCGGCCAGCTTGGGCAGGCAGGCCTTCAGATCGCGCGACAGCGCTGCCTCCACGCCTTTGCGGATCGCAGTCACGGCCGCCTGCGGCGATAGCGAGGACGTCGCGGGGCCAAAACCTTCGCTGGTGGCCACCGTGCCAATACCCGGCACCAATGCTTTCGCTTCGGCGCACATGCCGGCGTCGCCGGCCAGAAAAACGGACGGCACGCCATAGCGCGCAGCGCACAGTGCGTTCAGCGTATATTCGGAAGCGACCTCGCCATTGATCAGCAGCCGCGAAACGGTGCCGGTCAGCGTGTGTGCGAGCGGGTTCGTGTCGGTGCCGGCCTTGTTGTGGTAGCCCGTGTAGAGCGCCGCAGCGAAGCTCGAATCGATGCCGAACATCATAAGGTCCGGATGGCCGCTCCAGGCCCGGATGATGCGCACGTAGCTCGGCAGTTTTGCCAGGTTCAGGTTGCGCGCGGAAGCATGTGCATCCTTGACGACGATTTCGGTCGCGCCTGCCGCCTTGGCGCCCTCACAGGCGGCGACCAGCTCGTCGGTCATATATTCGCGGAACTCCGCATAGTCGCGATGCTCCCTGCGGGCCTCGTCCCAATTGGTGATGCCGGCGGTGCCTTCGATATCGGCGCTGATGAAGACCTTCATGATGATCGTTTCCTTGGTTTCACAACAGCTCCGCCATCGACGACAGAAGCCGGTCGATCTGCTCGGGGGAATGTTCGGAAAACACCGCCAGCCGCATCGTCGGCACGTCGGGCGCGTCGGAATAGCCCGATGCCTTGGTCACCTTGACGACGATGTCCCTGGCGTCGAGTCGTTGCCGCAAGCCGTCAAAGTCGACGTCACCGCGCACACTGACGATAGGCACCGGCGTGTCGGCCAGCACAAAACCCAGCTTGCGCAAACCGGCTCGCATATGGCTGACATTGCGGACAAGGTTGGCGCGCATCGCTGGCGTCTCTTTCAGCACACGCAACGAAGCGATGGCGGCGGCCGCGGCCGCCGGCGGCACCGGCGACGCGCCGCGCATGATCATGGCGTTGGCGGCGATCTTGTCGGCAAGCGCCCGGCTCCCCGGAATAATGCCGCCAAGCGCGCCGAAAGCCTTGCTCAAGGTGCCGGCGAGGTAGTTGCCTTCGGCTTCAAGGCCAAAATGCTGCAGCGCGCCGCGACCGCTCGATCCTAGCGCGCCGACCCCGTGCGAATCGTCGATGGCGAGTATGGCGCCGTCATAAGGCGCCATGGCCTGGCGGTAGTCGGCCAGCGGTGCAAGCGCGCCCGAAGATGGGAAGACGCCGTCGGTCACGATGACGGGACGCTTGCCCGGTTTGACATAGCGGGCCAGTTCCTCAGCCAGGCTGCCGGCGTCCAGATGGCGGAAGCTGTGCACGGGCTTGTCAAGCGTCGGTATGGCATCGCGGGCGCTGTAGTGGGTGGCGGCGTCGATCAGGATCAGGTCGAAATCGTCGCGCAGCCCCTGCAACATCGCCATCGGGCTGGAATAGCCAGAGATCAGGCTGACGACATGCTCCGCGCCGAACCACGCCCGCAACTCATCCTGGAGATCGACGTACACCTGCATCTGCGCCAGCGTGCCAGGTCCCATACCGAACTGTCGGGTGGCGGCGCAGGCTGCTTCAATGACTTGAGGATGGCCGTGCAGGCAGAAGTAGCTGGTGCCACAGAAGTAATCGACGTCGCGGCCGTTGATGCGCATGCGCGCACCGAGCGGCGACTGCATGACAGTCGGCGCTGGCATCGGCTTCGCTGGCTGATGCTGGTTCAAGCTGCTGCCTCGGCGGCCGGCTTGCGGCGCTCAAGGAACATCGGCCCGACGCGGATGCCGCGCCGCCCCTGGTCGTCCACGGCATCGAGTTCGAGGATTTCCTCCTCATAGAGCAGGCCGCGCATCCGGAAGCGTCCTGCGTCCACCGGCTCGCACGTATGCGTGCAGAAATACTCGATCAGGCACTTCAATTCGCCGTGGCTGTAAGACAGGTAGGTAATGTTGAAGTCGGGGCCGTATTCGCCGAGATGCGGGGCGATCTCCGGCGGCACCTTTTCGGTCGGCAGCTTGTCTATGCGTGACCAGGTAGCGCCCTTCCAGACAAGACGGTCGGCTTCCGGGAATGAAACATTCATGTGGGCATAGTCGGCGCCGCGCCCGTAGATGCGTCCGTCGATGACGAAATCCGTGCCGGCGACCGGCCTGATCTGCAAAGGCACCCCCTCCCCCATCAGATAGAGTTTGCCGCTCTTGGCCTTGATCTCGACCACTTCGCCCGTGGTTTCATGACGGTAATGGCCGGGCAGCGTATTGAACTGCTCCTCCTGGATGGGCGGCGGGCTTTGCAGCCGCTCCAGCGGCTTGCCCATGCGCCGCTCGGCAAGAGCGATACGCAGCCCGTCGCCGCCGAGCCGAGAAGCGATCTGGTTGGCGAAATCCAGCGTCGCAAACATCAGCACGCCAAGACCTGCCGCCGGTAGCAGGATCATTTGCGAGGCGTAACCGTAGACCGCGCCGCCATGGCCGACCGAGGTCCAGCCATCCACGTCGCCGATACCGAAGCACAGGCCGTAACCGTTCAGGGTCTTGTCATGGCCGGCCGGGCGCTTGCCGATCGGCGTCCACATTTCTCGCAGAGAA
Source organism: Mesorhizobium sp. ZC-5 (assembly GCF_025753855.1). Lineage (GTDB taxonomy): Bacteria > Pseudomonadota > Alphaproteobacteria > Rhizobiales > Rhizobiaceae > Neomesorhizobium. Next base: position 574,676 of record NZ_JAOWPT010000003.1, on the reverse strand, counting down.
GCCGGCGAGACTATGGATTGGCCGTCGGGCGCGAAGCCGCCGCGCAGCAGGCAGCGGGCGTAGCTGGCCATATCGCCGGTGGTCGAAAAGATGTTGCCGGCGGGCGATCCGCCAAGGCTGAACACGGGCGCCGGACTGTCGCCCTCCAGGGTCCACATGTCCGCCGGCGCCAGCCTCTCGCGCACGCCCGGCGCCATGCCTGCCGATGTCTGACCCATGCCCAATGGTTTCAGGATGTTTTCCGAGATGTAGTCGCCATAGCTCTTTTTCGCCATCTTCTCGATGACCATTCCGACGACCGCGATGCCGGCATTGGAATAGTGCATCAGGCCGGCGCTCGGATCCTGTTTCAGCGTCGATGTCGCCAGTTCGGCGACCGTGTCGGCGAGCGGCGGTCGGGTAGCGTCGAGATAATGGCCGCTCTTCGGTTCGCGTACGATGCCAGCGGTGTGGCTCATCAACTTGCGCAGGCTGACATGCGAGCCGTATGGCCCGCTTTCGCGTCCGGCAAAGGGGTTGAGCGGCTGGAAGCCCGGGATGTATTCGGAAACATCCACGTCGAGATCGACGATGCCCTTCTCGACCAGCTGCATGATCGCCATCGAGGTGAATGTCTTGGTGATCGAGCCGATGCGAAAACACGTGTCCTCGAGCATGTCGAAGCCGCGGTCATGGCGTTGGATGTGCCCCTCGCCCAACAGACCGTCACGGTCGACAAGCGCGTAGGAGATGGAGGGGATTTCCTTGTCCTCCACTTCGTGGCGGATCAGGTCCTCAAATTGTTCGAGTGCAGCGGTGGATAGCGAAGTCACGGACGTTACCTCCGGATTGATCAGTGGGCTTGGTGGCGCGGGTCCAACATGTCCCGCAGCGCATCGCCGACGAGGTTCCATGACAGGACGAACAGGAAGATTGCGGCGCCAGGGAACGCCAGCGTGTACCAGTACTGGAAGGGATTGCCTGACTGGCCGATGATCCAGTTGCGCGAATAGGCGATGAACTGGCCCCAGTCGGCATAGCCTTCCTCCGCGCCGACGCCGAGGAAGCTGAGCGCGGAGGCGGTGAGGACCATGGAGCCCGTCGCCATAGTGGCCAGCACCAGCACCGGAAAGATGGCGTTCGGCAAGATATGCAGCACGATCAGCCGGATGTCGCTGGCGCCATAGGCGCGCGCCGCATGGATGTAATCCATCTCGCGCAAACGCAGGATTTCGCTGCGGATGACGCGGGCGTAGGGCATCCAGCCGAATGTGGTCAGCGCAATGAAAACGGGGATGACCCCCTTCCCCATCAGGGCGACCAGCATCATCGCGGCGATGAAGAACGGCACCGCCATGAACACGTCGACGACGCGCATCAGGAACTCGTCGAGCAGCCCGCCGTAGAAGGCGGCGACAGCGCCGATGATCGTGCCGATCAGCAGCGAGATCGAGACGACGCCGAGGCCGATCTTGAACGCCGTGCGTGTGCCCCAGATCACCCCGTAGTAGATATCGTACTGGCCTTCGGTCGTGCCGAAGATCGCTTCCGCCGATGGCGGTTGCGGAGTTGCCAGGAAGCCGGCACGCGGCGTGTCGTAGACCGACATCTGGAATTCCTGCGGCGGCGCCAGGAGCGGCGCAAAGATCGCGATCAGCACGAAGGCCAGCAGAAGCAGGACGCCAAACAGCGAAACAGGGTTTTTCAGGAGGTAGCGAAGCGCCTTCATTTGGTCTTCACCCTCGGATCGAGCAGCGGATAGATCAGGTCGACGATCAGGTTCATCACCACCAGAACCACGACGAAATACAGGCCAAACCCGAGGATGGCCGGGAAATCCAGATTGGCCGCTGCCTTGGCCGAAAACTGCCCCAGCCCCGCATAGTCGAAGATCGTTTCAGTGATGACGACGCCGCCCATCATGGTGGCGAGTTCCATGCCGGCGATGGTAGCGACCGGCAGCAAAGCATTGCGTCGCGCATGGTGCAGTTCGACCACGCGGCGCGGCATGCCCTTGGCGCGCGCGGTGCGCACATAGTCCTGGCGCAGGGTCTCAAGCATCGAGGTGCGCATGATGCGCGTCATGCTGGCGAGGTTGACGTAGATCAGCGAGATGGCCGGCGCGGCCAGGTGGCGAAGCGAATCGAAGAAGACCGGCAGATTGCCGTTCAGCAGCGCGTCGACCGTGTTGGCGCCGGTGTAGCGGACGAACTGGTTCGAGGTGACGACGTCCTGCGCCCACTGGCTCAGGCGTCCCGGCGGAAACCAGTCGAGCACGGAATAGAAGATCAGCAGCATCAATAGGCCGAAGACGTAGACGGGAAAGGACCAGCCTATGATGGTGAAGAAGCGGATCAGGTGGTCGGGCCACTTGTTCAGGTAGATGCCGGCGCGCGAACCCAGATAGATCGACAGAAGCAGGCCCGGTATGAAGGCAAGCAGAACCAGTTCCATCGTCGCGGGAAAGAGCGAGGACAGCGCCGTCGCCACCGGCTGTCGCGCGGTCTCGGACCAGCCGAGATTGCCGTTCAGGATGTTGCCGATCCAGCGCCCGTACTGGACATAGAACGGGTCGTTGAGCCCATACTGCTCGATCATGCGCCGGATGCTTTCCTGGCCGCCCTTCAGATAGTCCGGCGAAGGGGCATAGGCCGCCAGGCGCTGCGTCGGCGTCAACGACATCTGCAAGGCAAATATCATCAGCGACAGGGCAAACATGACGACCGGCAACATCAGCAGCCGTCGCAGGGCATAGTTCAGCACATGAAAATATCCGGTTGAAAAGAATAGCCGGGCGGCAATGCCGCCCGGCTGGAAGCGAGGCGGATCAGTTCGCCTTCTTGATCGGATAGAAGTCCCATGCCCCGTAGAGGATCATGTTGTTGACGAAGCCATCGATATTGTCGCGGGTGACGATGTAGCCGAAATCTTCCCACAGGAACTGTGTGGTGGCGTATTCGTGAGACATCTCCTGCAGCTTGGCGTAGATCGGCTCGCGCACGGCCGGATCGCTCGACGCCCATGCCTCGTCCAGCAGCGGCTTGAACTTCTCCGCCATCAGGTCACGATAGCCTTGTCCGACCATGCCACCGACAAGACCGGTCGGCGACAGATAGTAGGAAGCGGCACCCAGCGGACCGCCCGGATCGGAATAGTCCGGACCCCAGCCCATATAGGTCAGCGGCGAGGCAGGCTTTTCGCGATTGTTCAGCTTGTCCGAGATCGAAGCCCATGGCAGCGACTGGATCTGCATCCTGAACTTGGGATTGATCCGCTGGAGCCCCTGCTGCAGGGCCGAAAGTGCTGCGGACCCCTGCGGCGTGCCTTCCTGGACATAGGCCGTGAAGGTGAAGCCGGTTTCCCACAGCTTGCCGCCGAAGGCTTTCTTGAAATGCTCCGCGGCCTTGGCCGGATCGTAGGTGTAGATCGGTGAATCCGGACGATAGCCCATGATGCCGCGCACGGTCGGTCCGTGCGATTGCACCGTCTTGTCCAGCAGGACCTGCTTCAGCAACGCATCGTAGTTCTGCGCATAGTTGAAGCCCTTGCGTACATCGATATCGGAAAAGAAATCCGCCGGGATGCCCTTGCCGTCCAACTGGCCGCTGCCGAGGGCCGGATTGTCGGCCTCATCGAGCGGCCAGGCGAAAAACAGCCCACGCCCGAAGACCTTCGGCAACCCATCCGTGACCTTGACGCCGGGGGTCTTGCTCAGCTCGTCGAGGAACTCGACCGGCGCGGTGACAAAATCCGCATCGCCCGACAGCAGCTGCAATCGGCGCGTCGTCCATTCCGGAACGGTGCGCATGACCACCCGCTCAAGCGATGCTGGCCCCATGAAGTAGTTTTCGAAACGCTTCATGGTGATGCGGCGATCGGTGCGATCCCACTCTTCCAGCATGAACGGTCCGGTGCCGTTCTCCTTGTCGAACAGTGGGTCGGCGGCGAGTTCCGGCTTGTAGTGCTTGATCCAGTCGTCGCCGGATCCGCCCCATCCGCCGACATCCGTCACCCATTCCTTGTCGACGATCGAAGTGCCGAACGGCAGCGCAATGACGCCCAGCGTCGCCGGGAAGGATTTGGGCAGCGTCAACGTGACCTTGTCGCCATCGATGGTGAACTGCGACGCAAGCTGGTCATAGACCTTGCGCAGGACTTCCGGGCTGGCGTCGGCGATCTTTTCGACCTTGCCCTCGGTTTCAACCCATTTGGCGATGTCGGTATATTTGCCGGCGGTGACCACTTCGGTGATCGCGTTGGACATCCAGGACTGGCCCTGCAGGATGGCGCGCATCAACGAGTAGCGCACATCCTCGGCGGTGATTTCGCCATAGCCCGGCTCGATGGCGGCCTTCTGCTCCTCGGTCAGCTTGTCCAGATATTCCCAGGTGATCTTGCCGTCGGCACCCTTGATGCCGACCTGATGGGCGCGCACGCCCTTGCGGATCGGGAAAGTGTAGCTGACGGAACCGTCGGCACCCTCCTTGATCAAGCCGTTTTCCAGTGACGGCACTTCGGCCGAAATCGCAGGCACGAATTCGGAGATTTCGGAGCCTTTGTAGTTGAGCAGGCGGCTGTAGACGTTCAACACGCCGTATGAGCTCGGCGTGTTGGCGATGTAGGCTGGGTCGAACGACAGGATGTCGTCCGTCCAGAGGAACACGAAGGTTCCAGGGTTCTTGGTTTCGGCGATGGCCGGCGATACAGCGGCGCTGAGGCCGAGGCACAAGGCAAGGGCTAGAATTCGCTTCATTGTTGGTTCCCGGTTGGCGGAGGTTTCTTGCTTTTTGCCGGCAGGCTAGGAGTACACTTGCGCTGCTGTCCAATGTGTAGATAGGATCGGTTATGCAAAATACGCATGAGGCCGATTTGTGGAACTGGCGTGGCTCGAGGACTTTCTGGAAATCGTCGCGACGCGGAACTTCTCGACCGCCGCTTCAGCGCGGAACATCTCCCAGCCGGCATTCAGCCGGCGGATAAAATCGCTCGAAACCTGGGTCGGCGCCAGCCTGGTCGATCGCAGCACATACCCCGTGCGCCTGACCAGCGCGGGCAATATGTTCCTGCCACGCTGCCAGGAGATGGTGCGGGAAATGTACCGGTTGCGAACGGACTGCCGCAATGTCGCCGGTGCCAGCTCGCAGCTCATCACATTCGCTTCGCTGCACACCCTGGCGATCTACTTCTTTCCGACCTGGGTCCACTCGCCCGACATGCCGAACGCGCCGATGCGCACCAGCATGCACACGGCCGACTTCCTGGAATGCATCGAGCATCTGACCTCGGGCCGGTGCGATTTCGTCATCACCTACGATCACCCGGACGGACCGCCCGTGCTGGAGGCCGGGCCCTTCGAATCGCTGCAAATCGGCAAGGACCGGCTGGTCCTCGTCTCCGGTGTCGATTCCTCCGGCCAGCCCCTGTTTACGCTCGACCCGGCCGAAGGCGACGAAGTTCCCTACCTCGCCTATTCCTGGAACGACGGCTACCTCGGCAAGCTGATCTCGTTGATCCGATCGCGTTCGCGCCGACCACTCAATCTGAGCATCGTTTACCAGTCCTCACTCGCCGAGGGACTCAAACACATGGCCGTCGCCGGCCATGGGGTCGCCTGGCTGCCGCAAATCTGTGTCCGCAAGTCCATCGCCCAGGGCGAGCTTGTCCAGATCGGCGGCCAGCAGCTTTCACTCGAAATGGAAATCCGCATCTTTCGCCGCACCGGTTCGGGCAGCCGCGACGCGGAGGCGCTGTGGAAATTTCTTGCCCAGACTTCCGAGCGACGGCTCGACGGCGCGATATCAATCGCCCGCTAAGCCCCGATTTGCATTTCGTATGCCAAAACCGATACGCCAATGCAAAACGCGCATAGTTAGCTCCATGAGCACACCAAATGCCCGCATTTCCGACTGTTTCGTAAAAGGATAGCCGCGACGGGGTGTGCATCATGCGTAATCGTTCGGCTTGATCGTCGCCGCTGAAGGGTGCCTCAGCCACAGCGGCTATTGACAGTTGGGTCGTCGATTGCCTTCGATGCCAGTCAGCAAAGCCAAGCCGCGTGTCATCGAAGGACTTCATTTGTCGACGATCAAAGTTGCCGATCCAACATTGCCGGACGACGTCATTCTGGCGGTCGAGAAACTAGAAGTCGGCTTTGCGTCGCAAGGGCGCCGACCGATCAAGGCGGTGAACGGCATCTCCTTCACGATAGCGCGCGGAGAGACGCTGGTGCTGGTTGGCGAGTCCGGCTCCGGCAAATCGGTCACAGCGATGACCATCATGCGGCTGACTGAACACGACGGCGCCAGGATTACCGGCGGCCGCATCCTGATGCGCCTGAAGGATGGCAAGGTATCGGACCTCACGAAGCTTTCCCTTAAGGGTATCGAGCTGCTGCGCGGCTATGAGATGTCGATCGTCTTCCAGGATCCGATGTCGAGCCTGAACCCGGTTTTCACCATTGGCGACCAAATCGCCGAGGCGATCATCCGCCATCAGGGCAAGACGAAGCGCGAAGCGCGCGACATTGCGCTGGGCGTGTTGAAACTTGTGCGCGTGCCTGACGCGGCGCGGCGGCTCGATCAGTACGCGCATCAGCTGTCCGGCGGCATGCGCCAACGCGTCATGATCGCCATGGCGCTGGCGTGCAGGCCGTCGCTCATGATCCTCGACGAGCCGACGACAGCGCTCGACGTGACGATACAGGCGCAGATCCTCGACCTCGTGCGCGCGCTGCAGCGCGAGATCGGCATGTCGGTGCTTTTCATCACCCACGACATGGGGGTCGTCGCCGAGATCGCGGATCGCGTCTGCGTGATGCTGAAGGGCGATATCGTCGAAACCGGCTCCGTCTACGAGGTCTTCGCAGCGCCCCAGCATCCATACACCCAGGCGCTGATTTCAGCCGTGCCGCGCCTCGGCAGCATGGCCGAGACGGACACGCCGGAGAAATTTCCGCTGGTCGTCTACGAACCCGCGCAAAAGCTCGCGGAGACGATCCCATGACCACCCCCACGCCACGCGATAAAGATGCGCCGCTGATCGAGGTTCGTAACCTGGTGACCCGCTTCGATCTGCGCGGCGGCGTGCTGGGACGCATATCCGGACGCGTCCATGCGGTCGAGAATGTGTCGTTCGATATCTTTCCCGGCGAGACGCTGGCACTGGTCGGCGAGTCCGGCTGCGGCAAGTCGACAGTTGCGCGCAGCCTGATCCAACTCGAGAAACCGCTGTCCGGCTCCATCCGCTATGACGGGATGGAAATGATCGGCGCGCCGCGTCGGGACCTGGCGCGCTTCCGCCGCGACGTTCAGATGATCTTTCAGGATCCGTTCTCGTCGCTCAATCCGCGCATGACGATTGAACAGGCGTTGATGGATCCGATGCGCGTACACCGCATGGGCACGACAAAGACGCGGCGGGACAGCGCAGCCCGGTTGCTCGCCAAGGTCGAACTCCCCGCCGAGCATCTCGAACGCTATCCGCATGCCTTTTCCGGCGGGCAGCGCCAACGCATCTGCATCGCGCGAGCCCTGGCCCTGGACCCGCGGTTGATAATCGCCGACGAAGCCGTCGCGTCGCTCGACGTGACGATCCAGGCGCAGGTCATCAACCTCCTGATGGACCTGCAACACGAAATGCGTATCGCCCTTCTGTTCATCAGCCACGACATGGCTGTGGTCGAGCGCATCGCCCACCGTGTCGCGGTGATGTATCTCGGCGAGATCGTCGAGATCGGCGACCGGCGCTCCGTCTTCGGTAACCCGCAGCATCCCTACACCCGCAAGCTGCTTTCAACCGTGCCCGTGGCCGACCCGACCCAGCGCCCCGAAGGACGTGAACCCATGGCGGACGAAATTCCCAGCGCGGTACGCGACGTCGATTTCGTGCCGGTGGAACGGCCCATGCGAGAGGTGTCGTCGACCCATTTCGTGCGCGAAGCCGCCTGATCCAGTTCAAATCCGCCTGCTCCCTCCGCAGGTCGCCAGGTGCTCTTTGAGTGCGTGCCGGCGACCCGCATATCCCGACATCCGAGTTCCCAATGACCTTTCTTCCCCGCCTGAACCTCGCCCTGCTCGACGGCCTTATTCTCGATCGCTCGACGAAGGGCCTGCCTTTCGACGTGCCGGCGCTGCGCCTCGGCGATGTCGGCGATCAGGGCTGGAACGTGCTGAATGGCGACCTGCCGATGCCGGTCGCCATCATCCGCAGTGATCTCGTCACCGCCAACAGCGCCTGGATGAGCGCCTTCACCAAGGCCAACAACCTGCTGATCGCGCCGCACGGCAAGACGACGATGTCGCCACATCTGTTTGACCTGCAGATTGCGGACGGCGCCTGGGCCATCACCGTCGCGACGATCCAGCAGTTGGAAGTGTGCCGGCGGTTTGGCGTCGCGCGTGTCGTGCTGGCCAACCAGCCGGTCGGCACAATGGCCATCGACGCCTGTTTCAGGGCCTTGCAGGGGGACAGCCGCATCGAGCTCTATTGCCTGGCCGACAGCACCGAAGGCCTTGCGCTGCTTGCGGATGGCGCGCGCCGCACCCCGCCCCCGAAAGGCAACCCCTTGCGGGTGCTGGTGGAGATCGGCTTCGTCGGTGGGCGCACTGGTGTCCGTTCGCCGGAGGAGGCCCTGGATATCGCGCGCGCAGTCGTCGCCACCCCCGGACTTGCGCTTGCCGGGTTTGAATGTTTCGAGGGTCTGCTCCCGACCCCGCTGGAAGCCGACGCATTGATCGACGCCGTCGCCGCCACCGCCGGCATCGCTCTGGCGGAAGGCCTGTTCGATACGGCGGATCAGCCAGCGGATCAAATCGTCATCAGCGCGGGAGGCTCGAGTTTCTTCGACCGCGTCGGCGAGCGATTCGACCGCGCGGCGTTTTCGCGGCCGGTTCTGCGCGTTTTGCGATCCGGCTGCTACCTGACCCACGATTCGATCGGCTACGCCTCGGCATTCAAACGCATCGTGAGCCAAACCACGCTCCAGCTCCCGCCCGGCGGTCTTGCAGCCGCGCTCGAGGTCTGGGCTTACGTGCAATCACGACCGGAGAGCGGCCGCGCCATTCTGACGATGGGGAAACGCGATGTCGGCATCGACACCGGCATGCCCGTGCCGTTGCGCTGGTATCGGCCGGGCGGCGGGATGCCTAACCCGCAGGACATGCCGGCTGGCCACGTTGTCCGGGCGCTAAGCGACCAACATTGTCACCTGGACATACCGTCGGATAGCCCCCTGCAGGTGGGCGACATGGTCGGCTTTGGCAACGGCCATCCCTGCACGACCTTCGACAAATGGTCGATGCTTCTTCTGGTCAACGAAAAGTACCAAGTGTTACAAGCACTTAAGACATTCTTCTGAGATCAGAGAATTCTTCGCGCCGTTCCATCCCGGCACAGTGACCGTGAGGACACGCGGATCGGACGTCAGCGTCTAATTCGCGAACGCTGAATAGCGATACGCTTTTCGGGCGATGCGCTGGCTTCCGGTCCGGCAGTGGTGGAGGGGGTTGGATTCGAACCAACGTAAGCTGAGCTAACGGATTTACAGTCCGTCCCCTTTAACCACTCGGGCACCCCTCCAATCTGCCGACGGAGCCACGCAACGAGGCATTCCCGCGTAACGGGCCAAGCCAGAAAGCCCGCCCTAAATCCGCGAAGCGCCTTATGGCGGCAAGGTCCTGTGGTGTCAACCACAAGTCCCGCCATTTTCGCGCCATATCGACAGCACCATCGACAGGTCGGGCATATCCAACCTGCGATCACACGGCTATAGAAGCTGCCATGAGCGACGACAAAAAATCCGGAAGCCCGAAAGACACCCACTACGCCAAGCTGCGGCGCGCGCACCGCGACCAGAAGGCTGGCGGCCCGGGCCCGCAGTTCCGTCCGAAGAAACCGCTGCCGCCTGGCGAAAATCCACCCGACGGCCAGGTGCGGCTCTACGGCATCCATACGGTGCGCGCGGCGCTCGACAATCCGCGCCGCAAGATCAAGCGGATGCTTGCCACCCGCAACGCACTGGAAAGGCTGGAAATCACCGAGATCGCCGCCCTGCCCTTCGCTGCCGAGATCGTCGAACCGCGCGACATCGACAAATTGACCGGCACCGATGCCGTGCATCAGGGTGTACTTGTCGAGGCGCTGCCGCTGAAGCCCAAGGCGCTCGACGCGCTTGGCGATACCCCTCTGGTGCTGGTGCTCGACCAGGTCACCGATCCGCACAACGTCGGGGCCATCATGCGTTCGGCGGTTGTCTTCGGCGCCGGCGCGCTGATCACCACGCAGCGTCACAGCCCCCATGAATCGGGCGTGCTGGCGAAATCCGCCTCCGGCGCGCTGGAGCACATCGACTTGATCGAGGTGAAGAACCTCGCCGATGCGCTTAACCAGTTGCACGACGCCGGCTTCCAGACGATCGGCCTCGATTCGGATGGGCAGGCGGAACTGGAGAAAACTTTCGCCGGCAAGAAAATCGCGCTCGTGCTGGGTGCCGAGGGAAAAGGCCTCCGCCAGAAAACGCGCGAGACCGTCACCGCGCTTGCCCGGCTCGACATGCCGGGCGCGATCCGCTCGCTCAATGTTTCCAATGCCGCGGCGGTGGCGCTTTATGCGGCGAAGAGTTATCTTTCGCAACCTTGAGTGGCAGTCGAGGAACCGCGCGATGTATTACGCATATCTCCTGCTCGCCCTTATGGCTGCTTTTGCCGTGGGGTTGATCACTGGCACCGCGCGCCATCACGGCGCGAAATGGACGGCGGTGGAGTCGCTAGCTTCCGGCTTCGCGGGAATCGCATCGCTGATCGTCGCCATCGGCCTGGGGCTCTTGTTTCCGAACCTGGGGCGGGCCGTGGAGCGGATTGCCGACAACCGGCAGGGCGAAGATGCAATTATCGCCTCCCTGCTCGTGATCACGATTCTCGGCGCTATCGTTGGCCTGCAGCCGGTGCTACGCCTACGTCGCCGGCGGATGGTTCGTTCCTCCGCTTGAGTTCAGGCCGCCCGCGGCACCCGCGGCTTTGGCCACCTCGTGCCCCGCCATGCGCTCCAGCGCCCGCACCAGCGCCGAGTGATCCTCCTTGGCGCCGCCATTGGCCGCGCAGGAGTTGAAAAGCTGCTGCGTGGTCGAGGTGTTCGGTAGCGCGACGCCAAGCGCTTTTGCCCCCTCCAGCGCGAGATTGAGATCCTTCTGGTGCAGTTCGATGCGGAAGCCGGGAGCAAAGGTGCGCTTGACCATGCGCTCGCCATGCACTTCAAGAATGCGCGAAGCAGCCAGCCCGCCCATCAGCGCCTGCCGGACTTTCGCGGGATCGGCACCGGCCTTCGACGCAAAAACCAGCGCCTCGGCAACCGCTTCGATGGTCAGGGCGACAACGATCTGGTTGGCGACCTTGGTCGTCTGCCCGACGCCGTTGCCGCCGACCAGCGTGATGTTCTTACCCATCTTTTCGAACACAGGTCTGGCGCGTTCGAAGGCTTTCTCCTCGCCGCCGACCATGATGGTCAAGGACGCAGCCTTTGCGCCAACCTCGCCGCCGGATACCGGCGCATCGAGATAATCGCAACCCAAGTCGTTGATCCTCTTGGCAAACTCCTTGGTTTCAATCGGCGAGATCGAGCTCATGTCGATGACCAGCTTGCCTTTTGAAAGGCCGGAAGCGACGCCCTTTTCGCCAAACAGCACCTCCGCCACCTGCGGCGTGTCCGGCACCATGGTGATGATAACGTCGGCCGCCCGCGCCACCGCGTCACTGCCTTTGACGGTTTTCAGGCCCTTGGCGATTAGGTCTTTCGACGGCGCGCTGCGATGATCGCTGGCAATCACTTCGTAGCCGGCATCCAGCAGATGCCCCGCCATCGGCGCGCCCATGATACCCAGTCCAATGAAGCCTATCTTTTCCATTTTATTGTCCCAAGCCATTCAGGCAGCTGCGTTTTTCGTGGTTTTCGAGGCCTCGCGGAACCAGCCCAGGCCGGCTTCGGTCGCAGCCTTTGGCTTGTATTCGGCGCCAACCCAGCCGGTGTAGCCAACACTGTCGAGATGCTCGTAGAGAAACGGATAGTTGATCTCGCCCGTCCCCGGTTCATGACGACCGGGATTGTCCGCGAGCTGGATATGAGCGATGCGGCCGAGATTTGCCTCGATGGTACGGGCGAGATCCCCCTCCATGACCTGCATGTGATAGATGTCGTATTGCAAAAAGAGATTGTTCGAACCGACGCGGTCGATGATTGCCAGCGCCTGTTTCGAATTTGTCAGGAAGAACCCCGGAATATCGCGCGTGTTGATCGGCTCGATCAGCAGGCGGATGCCGGATTCTGCAAGCTTTGCAGCGGCATAACGGAGATTCTCGACAAAAACGCCTTCAAGTTCGTCTGCACCGATACCTTGAGGTGCGATGCCGGCCAGGCAGTTCACCTGGGTGCAGCCCAGCGCCTTTGCGTAGACGATCGCAGTGTCGATGCCGCGCCTGAATTCATCGACGCGGTCCGGCAGCACGGCGATGCCGCGCTCGCCCTTGCCCCAGTCGCCCGGCGGCAGGTTGAACAATGCCTGGGCAAGCCCATTCTTCTTCAAGCGGGCAGCAACGACCTCCGGCGCGTGGTCATACGGACCGACATACTCGACCGCCTTGAACCCGGCGCGGGCAGCCGCATCGAAACGATCAAGGAAGTCGTATTCGGTGAAAAGCATCGACAGATTAGCTGAAAAGCGCGGCATTTCCCTTCCCTTCATTCCGTGCGGTGGCCAGAGGACAGATAACCTGCCTCCGCCGTCTTGTATACACCTACATACAGCCGGTTCACTCAGTCGAGCAGCGCGATTGCCGTCGGTGCGTCCTCATTCTTTTCGGCGAGTTCCTCGAACTCGACGATGGCGTCGATCTCGGTGCCCATCGATATGTTGGTCACCCGTTCCAGGATGAACTCAAGCACGACCGGAACCTGGTGTTCCTTCATCAGCCGCTTCGCTTCGGCAAAACCCTTGGCGAATTCTTCGGGCCGGCGGACACGCACCGCCTTGCAGCCCATGGCTTCGGCAACCGCGACATGGTCGACGCCGTAGCCGACCTCGGCATGGCCAACGGTATTGATGTTCTCGAAGGCGAGACTGACCTCGAAATCCATCGAAAAGCCGCGCTGCGCCTGGCGGATCAGCCCGAGATAGGCGTTGTTCACCACGACGTGGATGTAGGGCAGCTTGTGCTGAGCACCGGCGGCCAGTTCCTCGATCATGAACTGGAAGTCGTAATCGCCTGAAAGTGCTACGATATCGCGGTTCGGATCAGCAGCGCGAACACCGAGGGCGGCCGGCAAGGTCCAACCAAGCGGGCCGGCCTGGCCGCAATTGATCCAGTTGCGCGGCTTGTAGACGTGCAGGAATTGCGCGCCGGCAATCTGGCTGAGGCCGATGGTGGAGACGTAGCAGGTGTCGCGACCGAACGCCTTGTTCATCTCCTCGTAGACGCGCTGCGGCTTCAGCGGCACCTGGTCGAAATGCGTCTTGCGCTTCATTGTCTTCTTGCGCGCCTGGCACTCCTTCGCCCAGCCCGACCAGTCGCGCAGCTTGCCTGCGGTCTTCCACTCGGTGGCGACGTCGAGCAGCATCTTGAGCGCCGCCCCCGCATCCGAAACGATGCCGAAATCCGGTGCGAAGACGCGGCCGATCTGTGTCGGCTCGATGTCGACATGAATGAACTTCTTGCCGGCCATGTATTTTTCGACGGTACCAGTATGGCGGTTGGCCCAACGGTTGCCGATGCCGAAGACGAAGTCCGAGGCAAGCATCGTCGCATTGCCGTAGAGGTGCGAGGTCTGCAACCCGCACATACCGGCCATCAGCCGGTGATCGTCGGGGATCGTGCCCCAACCCATCAACGTCGGGACGACGGGAACGCCGGTGATCTCGGCGAATTCGATCAGCAGATCCGACGCGTCGGCATTGATGATGCCGCCGCCGGCAACGATCAGCGGACGCTCGGCCTCGTTCAGCATGCGGACCGCCTTTTCCGCCTGCGCCCGGGTGATCGCGGGTTTGTAGGCCGGCAGCGGCGCAAAGGTGTCGATGTCGAACTCGATTTCGGCAAGTTGCACATCCACCGGCAGGTCGATGAGCACCGGCCCAGGCCGGCCGGAGCGCATCAAGTGAAACGCCTGCTGGAATGCCATCGGCACCTGATAGGGTTCCATCACGGTGACCGCCCATTTGGTGACCGGCTTGGCGATAGCGGAGATGTCGACCGCCTGGAAATCTTCCTTGGTGAGCCGGGCGCGCGGCGCCTGGCCGGTGACGCAGAGGATCGGGATCGAATCGGCCGAGGCCGAATAAAGCCCGGTGATCATGTCGGTGCCGGCCGGCCCCGATGTGCCGATGCAAAGCCCGATATTGCCTGCCTTGGCACGGGTATAGCCCTCCGCCATATGCGAGGCGGCTTCGACATGGCGCGCCAGGATATGGCGGACGGTGCCGCGCGCCTTCAGCGCCGAATAGAACGGATTGATCGCCGCGCCAGGCACACCGAACGCGCAATCGATCCCTTCCTTCTCGAGAACAAGAACCGCCGCATCAACGGCACGCATCCTGGCCATCTCTTTGTCCTTCCAACGATGAAGTCTGATTGGGCTTGAGAATGCACCCGGCTGACGTATTTTTCAATTTTTCCAGAATTTTTTTTCATTATGATCCAAAAATCGCTAACCATTGATTCTAAAATGTTTTCAGTTTTTCAAATTCGAGGGTATTTCAAATTGCGGAAATATTTTTTATTATTCTGGGCGACACAGTTGAAGGATTCAGCATGGAGACCATCGAGAAGCGGCAGCGCGGACGCCCGCGCTCCTTTCACGGACCGGCGGAAAACAGCTCCGTACAGTCTCTGGACAGGGCGCTGCGCATCCTGGCCATCATCGCCGATGGCGACGGTCTCTCTCTGAGCGAAGTGGCGGCGGCCTCCGGGCTCGCCGCCTCCACCGCCTACCGCATGCTGACGACCATGGAAGGGCATGGCATGGTCGAGTTCGATCGTACCGACCAACTCTGGTCGATCGGCGTCGAGACATACCGCATGGGTTCCGCCTTCCTGCGCCGCCGCAAGCTGGTCGACCGCGCACGCATCGTCATGCAGGACCTGATGGAAAAAACCGGCGAGACCGCCAATCTCGGCGTCGCCGAAGACGATTGCGTGGTGTTCGTCAGCCAGGTCGAGACTCATCAGGCAATCCGCGCCTTCTTCCGTCCGGGCACGCGCAGTTCCTTCCATGCGTCCGGTATCGGCAAGGCCATCCTCGCGCATCTGCCGGGCGAGCGTGTGACAGCGATCGTGCGCAAGGAAGGGCTGGAGACCTACACGCCGAAGACCATCACCGACGCCCCTGCCCTGGCGCGCGACCTGCTGCAGATACGCGAGCGCGGTTTTTCCATCGATGACGAGGAACGGCATCCCGGTATGCGCTGCATCGCCGCTCCCGTGTTCAACGAATTCGGCGAACCGGTTGCCGGAGTTTCGATTTCCGGACCGACGGTGCGCGTCACCCTGGAGCGTGTCGCCGACATCGGACCGCTGGTGCGCGACGCGGCAGCCGAGGTGACGCGGATGATCGGTGGCAAATTTTCACGTGCGGGATGACGCAGCAAACAGAAGGAGCGGCAGCGCCGCTCCTTCCGTCCTTTCTTCGTTGCGTTTCAGTCCACTAGAGCCGACAGCGGTGTTCGTAGCCGTCATAACCGACATAGGTATCGGTACGGTGGTCATAGCTGCGATAACGCGCATAGCAGCGCTGGACATGGCGCTCCCAGGAGTTCCCACCATAATAATCGTGATGGACCGGGCTTCCGCCGCCGGCGATGGCGGCGCCGATGATCAGGCCGGTGATGCCCAAAAGAGCAGCCTTCTCGTTGTGGGAGAGCTTTCCGGCGGCCGATTGCTCGACCGATCCGAGAACGGCGCTTGCAGCAACCGCGGCCGCGACGAGACCCGAGACAAATGTGCGCTTGATCGACATGATGAACTCCTTTGATCGCTGGGCGGTTCCTCCGCTCCATGCCCATCAGTCGCAGGCGCGCGCAAAAAGGTTCATCAGTTTTGCTCGCTGCGGGAGGTGTCATGCATCCGTCTTGACAATCCGTCACGTTTGTTCTATTTTTGTTCTTGCTGACCCGTAGGGCTATTTTTCAGGATATCGCAGGGCGAAACGGTCGGATGGAAACGACAGCCACCATCCTCCATGCCGACCTGGATGCCTTCTATGCCTCGGTTGAGCAGTTGCTCGATCCGTCGCTGCGCGGCAAACCGATCGCAGTCGGTGGTGGCGTGGTGCTTGCCGCGTCGTATGAAGCCAAGGCTTTCGGGGTGCGTGGCGGCATGCCGGGAAGGCGGGCGCGCGAACTTTGTCCGCAACTCATCTTTGTCGGCGGCAATTTCAAGGACTACCAGCGGCTGGGCGACGCGGCCATCGCCGTGCTCAACGATTTCACGCCACTCGTCGAACGGATTTCGATCGACGAAGCTTTTGCAGATGTCGCAGGATGCACACGGCTGTTTGGACCGCCTGCGGAGATCGCCATGGCAATCCGGCACCGAGTGCGGACCGAGCTTGGATTGCCGATTTCGGTCGGCGTGGCGCGTACCAAACATCTGGCGAAAATCGCTTCGCAGGCGGCAAAACCCGACGGATTGGCGGTGGTCGATCCCGAGACCGAGCTGGATTTCCTTCACAACCTGCCCGTTGAACTGATGTGGGGAGTTGGCCCGGTAACCAAAGCGCGGCTCGCCGAAATCGGTGTCGTCACCATCGGGCAATTGGCGCAAACACCGGGCTGGTCGCTCGAAAAACTGCTTGGTCCCGCCGCGGGAGAAAAGCTGGCGGATCTGGCGTGGAACCGCGATCCTCGCGAAATCAGGACGCACCGACGCGCGCAATCGGCGGGGGCACAGTCGGCGCTTGGCAAAAGGCCGGCGCAAGAGCACGTGTTCCGGCCGACGCTGCTGCATCTTGCCGACCGGGTTGCCACCCGGCTGCGGGCCAAATCCAGGCCTGGTCGGACCGTGACCGTTCGCGTCCGCTTCGCCGATCTGCGTGCGGTCACGCGGTCCATAACACTCGACGCACCGATCTCGGCCACCGCAATGCTTGCGGAGATCGCCGAGGAACTGGTGCGCGCCGTGCTTGCCGATCATCCTGACGAGCACACGATCTCGCTGCTGGCAATCTCGGTGTCACATCTCGAGGAACGATCGGGATTGCAGTTGGAGTTGCCGCTCGGACTGAGAGACGAAAAGCGCCGCCCCGGCACCAGGAAAGGCATGACCCGCTGGGTAGCCGACTGCGCCGTCGACGCGATACGCAATCGCTTCGGATGGGATGCGGTCGGCTACGCATCGGTTGCGCTGGGAGTTTCCCGTTCGGTGCCGGATGCATTTCGCGAACTGGCCGAAAAAGAGCTTTGATCGCGAGATGGCCGGCGCAAAATCAGCGCCGAGGTCTCAGCCCATGCCGGTGACGTGACGGAAATAGAACGCCAGCGCCACGAAACCGGCGGCGAAAGCGACACCATTCCAGTCGAGGTCGGCAGCCTTCAAGCGGCGCCAGACGGCACCCAGCACAAGCCAGGCGACAAGGATGAAGATAGCGATAAGGACAAAGCGGATCATCGGCCACCCCAACAGCCCATCAACAGCGGGCTATCCGGTTCGTTTAGCTCAAAGCTTTGGCAGGATTTTGACGACCTTTATTGGCGGTGCCCGTCTACCCGAGAAGATTACGGGCGGTGCGCATGAAGATGCGCGAGCCAACGGCGATCAGATGATCGGGGAAATCATAGTCCGGATTGTGCAGCGAAGGACTGTCGACGCCCGCCCCGAGGAAGAACATCGCCGATTTGGAGGTGTGGCCGAAGAGGCCGAAATCCTCCGAGGCGCGCATCGGCAATTCCTCCTCGTCGTGGGAGATTCCTTCCGCTTCGAGCGCCGTACGCAGGTGCTCCACTGCCTCCGGTGCATTGAGACTGGCGACGAAGATCTCGTGATAATCGATCGTGTGGCGCAAGCCGTCCTTTTCGGCGGCTTCGCGCACCAGTGTCTCGGCCGACGCGCAGAGATCGGCCATGCGCTCGTCGAGCCTGGTACGGAGCGTGGCGAGGATCGTGGCCTGCCCCGGCGCGACGCCGAAAACCGGCTCGCCCATCGATGCATGGGTGACGGTCACCATGGCGAAGTCGTCATCCTGGAAGCTGCCGCCGCCGAGCTTCGCCAGTGCCGGCATCAGCCTGCTGACGGCGAGCATCGGCGAGGTGCCGGTCTCGGGCATCGACGAATGGGCCGTCTTGCCGTCGAGCACGATCCGCATGCCACGCGAGGCGCAGTTGACGACGCCTGGCTTGAGCCGCACATGGCCGAGCGGCGTCCCAGGCAGGTTGTGCAGCGAGAACGCGTAATCCGGGCGGATTTGCTCGTAACGCGGATCGGCCACCACGCCGGCGGCTCCATCGCCCGTTTCCTCCGCCGGCTGGAACATCAGCACGACGCGTCCGCGCATTGGCGGACGACGGCCGAACTGGCGGGCGAGCGCGGCGAGAATGGTAGTGTGGCCGTCGTGGCCGCACATATGCGACTTACCGGGAACGGAGGAGCGGTGGGGGATATCCGGCAGTTCCTCGATCGGCAGCGCATCGAGTTCGCTGCGAAAGAGCACGGTCGGTCCCGGCTCGGCGCCGTCGTAAACCATCGCCACTCCATGGCCGCCGAGACCGGTGAGCACCATGCTCGGACTGGTTTCGCCGAGGAAATTGGTCACGCGCTTTGCCGTCGCCTCCTCTTCGTTGGAAATTTCTGGAAAGCGATGCAATTCGCGTCGGAACGAGATGAGATCGACGATATCCTGATTGGTGAGGCTCATGATATCTCCGATATCGAGATTTTCAGATCGTGGCGACCGAAATTCGGGCCGGATAGAGGAATGGAGAGCGCTCTGAGAATACTCTTCACAGCGTCAATCGCTTCTAAGAGACCTAGGCGTGGAAGTGGTGCCCCCGGCAGGAATCGAACCCGCGACCTTCGGTTTACAAAACCGCTGCTCTACCAGCTGAGCTACAAGGGCACTTTCGGCGCTCCGGTTAGCGAGAATTGGCGTGTCAGTAAAGCGGAATATGGTTTGGGCAACGCGACACGATTATCCTTGCCGGCCATCGAGAACTGACTGAAGTGACGGAGCACTTACCGCTAACGCGCTTCAGCTCTGCCGTTCGATCGTTGTTTCAATGCATTGCATCTCCGGCAACCAGGGCAGCGCCGAAGCGTGCCAGACCTCGGTTCTGGGCACCAATTGGTCCCGCTGGCGCGCCGTGCCGGTGCGCAGCCCATAGATCTTCGGCCCGTCGCCGACTGAAGTGGCATAGAATTGCGTCCCGCAGTCGCCGCAGAAGGCCTGAGCCCGTTTGTTGCCGCTCTCGGCGGTCTTCACGTAGATTTTCGGCTCACCCGAAAGCAGCCGGAAATTTGCCTCGGCGACGGGAATGGTGACCCGGAACGCCGTACCGGTCAGCGTCTGGCAGTCGTGGCAATGGCAGATCGAGACCTGGGCCTGGTCGACCTCCGCCTCGTAAGTAATCTTCCCGCAATGGCAGGCACCGTCGATCTTCATGGCTTCTCCTCCGAGCATTTTCTTGCGGCGGCTTTGGCTTCCAAAGCCGCTTCGCATCCCTTTGCAGCCAGAGTGCCGCGTGCTAACCCGGCATCCATTGTCCGACAATCTCATGCAGCCGGAAAAATGAACAAGACAAAAAGCACCTTCGCGTTCGTTTCTTCCGACGCCGACGACGCCAGGAAGGCGACGGAGCAGCTTTCGGCACGCTACGGCCAAGTCGCCGTCGCCGACGCCGATATCGTTGTGGCGCTCGGCGGCGATGGATTTCTGCTGCAGACCTTGCGCGAGACTATGGGCAGCGGCAAAAAAGTCTACGGGATGAACCGGGGCACGGTCGGCTTTCTGATGAACCAGTACCGCGAGGACGGCCTGGCCGAACGTATCGCGGCCGCTTCGGCGGAGACCATCCGGCCGCTGGAAATGGAAACCCTCACCGCCGACGGGAATACGAACAAGGCATTGGCGATCAACGAGGTCGCATTGTGGCGGCAGTCCTACCAGACAGCGAAGATCCGCATCTCGATCGATGACAAGGTCAGGCTCGAGGAACTCTCCTGCGATGGAGTGATGGTGGCCACGCCGGCCGGCTCAACGGCCTACAACCTGTCTGCGCACGGGCCGATCCTGCCGCTTGATGCGCCTCTGCTGGCACTGACGCCGGTCAGTCCCTTTCGGCCGCGACGCTGGCGCGGCGCGCTCATTCCGGAAAAGGCGACGGTGCGTTTCGATATCCTCGAATGCGAGAAGCGGCCGGTCAACGTCGCTGCCGACCACACCGAATTCAAGTCGGTGGTCTCGGTGACCGTCACCCAGTCGAAGCGCCAGACAGCGACGCTTTTGTTCGACGCCAGCCACTCGTGGAACGAACGCACACTGACCGAGCAGTTTCGCTACTGAGCCGCTTGAAGCCAATACCGGCGCCAATTAAGTATAGGATAATCCTCGACGGTGCATTCACACCGGTTTGTGTTGACAAATCGAAGACTTGCCCGTAACGCGGTGCTCAATATCGCAGGCGCGAGGCGTCTGCCACGGCAAAAATGCGCCGCGCCCCCGAACCAGCCAAAGCAGCCAAGACACTTGTCCTCAGACGAACAGACCGCTCAAGAAGCGTTGACCTTTGCAGACCTCGGCCTTTCGCCCAAGGTCCTCTCCGCAGTCACCGATGCCGGCTACACCGTGCCGACGCCGATCCAGGCCGGCGCCATTCCGCACGCCTTGCAGGGCAAGGACGTGCTCGGCATCGCCCAGACCGGCACGGGCAAGACGGCGGCATTCGTGCTGCCGATGATTACGCGCCTTGAAAAGGGCCGTGCCCGCGCCCGCATGCCGCGCACGCTGATCCTCGAGCCGACGCGCGAACTCGCAGCGCAGGTCGAAGAGAATTTCATCAAATACGGCAAGAACCACAAGCTCAACATCGCGCTTCTGATCGGCGGCGTCTCCTTCGACGAGCAGGACAGGAAGCTGGAGCGCGGCGCCGATGTGCTGATCGCCACGCCCGGTCGATTGCTCGACCATCGCGAGCGCGGCAAACTTCTCCTGAACGGTGTCGAGATCCTCGTCATCGATGAAGCCGACCGCATGCTCGACATGGGCTTCATCCCTGACATTGAGCGCATCTGCGAGATGATCCCGTCATTGACGCGGCAGACCTTGTTCTTCTCGGCAACGATGCCGCCGGAAATCACCAAGCTGACCGAAAAGTTCCTGCACGCGCCGGTGCGCGTGGAGGTCTCCAAGGCGGCGAGCACGGCGACCAACATCGTCCAGCGCCTGGTAAAATCCGGTCCGAAGCCATGGGACAAACGCGCCGCCCTGCGCGACCTGATCAAGGCCGAAGAGGAAGGGCTGAAGAACGCCATCATCTTCTGCAATCGCAAGGTCGAAGTGGCGGAACTGTTCCGCTCACTGGTCAAGTACGATTTCGATGCCGGCGCTCTCCACGGCGACATGGACCAGCGCGCGCGTATGCAGATGCTGGCCAGTTTCCGTGACGGCAAGCTGAAATTGCTGGTGGCTTCCGATGTCGCCGCCCGCGGTCTCGATATCCCCGATGTCAGCCACGTCTTCAACTACGACGTGCCTATCCATGCCGAGGACTACGTCCATCGCATCGGCCGCACCGGCCGCGCGGGGCGCTCCGGCAAATCCTTCACCATCGTCACCAAGTCCGATGCGAAATATCTGGCCGCGATCGAAAAGCTCATCGGCCAGCTGATCGAATGGCACGACGGCGATCTTTCAACGGTTGTCGCCAGCGAAGGCGAGGACGAAGCCCCGCGGCGTGGCCGTGGTGCACCGCGCCGTGCCGGACGCAAGGACGAAGGCGAACGCAAGCGGGGCGGCCGCGACCGCCACGCCGAAAAGCCTGCGCGCGAACCGGAAGCGGCCCAATCCAATGTCGATGCTGCGGATGCGCCGAACGACCGTCGCGACCGCAAGGACGCAATCCGTTCAGACAATGCCGAGCGCAAAGCCAGGCCCGACCGCGCGGAGCAGCCGCGCCGGGACGAACGTCCGCGCCGCGAGGATCGCAACGGCCGCCCGGATCGCACCGAGCAGAACCGACGGCAACGCGAACAGGACGACGACGGCACAGTCGGCTTCGGCGAGGACATGCCCGCATTCATGCGCGTCAGCGCCAAGGTCTAGATTCTTCGCACCGGTGCTTCATCCATCTCGGCAGGGGCAGTAAATCTACTTCCCTGCCCGCAGCCCGGCTTCGTAGGACTTGCGCGCCCAGACGGCCATTTCGTCGGGGTCGTCCATCGCGCTGTCCGGCACCGTCCAGTATGGCATTGCCACCAGCTTGCCATGACGCGAGCCGGTATACGTCCACTGTCTGCAGCCTGCCGCCGCCAGTTCCGGCGCATTTTCGGCATCAGCCTTCAGCATGAGTTCGCCACGGATCTCGATGGCGATAATGACATTGTCGAAGTAAATACCCTTGCCGCCGAACATCCGCCGGATACTGACAGGTCCAAGGCCGGCAAACAGGTCGCCTATCGCCTCATTGTCCATGCTTCCACCCTGCCCTAGGTTCAGGTGCGTCACCGATAAGGCCGTCGCGGCCCGCGGTCTACTGACAAGGTTCGCGGCACCTTCGGGATAATATCGCAGCGCCGAAGGAGAACACCATGCCATTGCTGCTCAAGGGGTCATGTCGCTGCGGTGCGGTCAATTTCGAAATGCAGAGCCACACACCGGTGCCCTTCATGCTGTGCTACTGCTCGATCTGCCGCAAACAGCAGGGCGGAGGCGGTTACGCCATCAACCTCGGTGCCGATTCAGCAACGTTGAAGGTCAAGGGCAAGCGCCATCTGGGCGTCTATCGTGCCGAGATCGAGGACGAGGAGCGCACAGCCTGCGAAGTTTCGACCGGCGAACGCAACTTCTGCAAGGAATGCGGTTCGGCGATGTGGCTCTATGATCCGACCTGGCCGGAACTTATCCATCCCTTCGCGTCAGCGATCGACAGTGAACTGCCGACGGCACCCGAGCGCGTCCACATAATGCTGAAATACAAGGCTTCGTGGGTCGAGCCCAATATCCGCAAGGGCGACGACAAGTTCGATCTCTACCCGCAGGAATCGATCGCCGATTGGCATAAAAAGCGGGGGCTGTGGATGGATTAAGCTTCTGCCCGCGCCTCGGCCAATGCCTTGAGGTCGGCGGGCTTCAATTCCACTGATTCACCGCAGCCGCAGGCTGA
Source organism: Mesorhizobium sp. ZC-5 (assembly GCF_025753855.1). GTDB lineage: Bacteria > Pseudomonadota > Alphaproteobacteria > Rhizobiales > Rhizobiaceae > Neomesorhizobium. The sequence continues at coordinate 551,347 of NZ_JAOWPT010000003.1, read as the reverse complement.
ACTCTGGTTGGGATTGCGGAAGGTAAAGCCGGTACGCAACGTGGTGCGCTCGAAATCCATCTCAGTGCCGAACAGGAACAATGCCGCTTCCGGTGCCACGTAGACGTGGGCACCGTCGCGCTCGATATGATCGTCCTTCGAATTGGGCTCGGTGACCAGATCGACGGTGTATTCCATGCCGGCACAGCCGCCCTTCTTGATACCCAGGCGGATACCATGAGCATTCTCGCGGGTTGCAACAATCTCGTGCACCCGTTCGGCTGCCTTTTCGGTCATTGTGATGACGGCGAAGCGTCCCATTGTCATTCCTGCTCCATTCCATGCAGGTTCAAGGCCTGCCGGATGCGTTCTCTTAGCCTAAGATGGTGAAGATTCCCACCCCATGCAAGCTCGCGATCAGTCCCACATTCTTCACTTCTGCGGAACCGTTCCGACGGATAGCGGTTATTGCACAGAAGGTGACACATCAAACTCAGGAGGTTGAGATGACTTTACGAAGCACCATTACCGCCTTTGCCCTACTTGCCGGAACCGCTCTCGCAACGGCGCAAACCGTTGTCGTCACACCCGAACAGGAAGTAGTTGTCCGCGAATATGTGAAAACCAACCCGGTCGTTGTCGAGCGTCCGTCCAACTTTGAACTGGTCGTCGGCGCGATCATACCGGACATCCTCAAGCCGGGCGAACTTGCCGACAACACACTGGAGACCAAATATCAATATGTCGTCATCGACGGTCGCACCGCGTTGATCGACCCCGAAACCCGCGCAATCGTACACATCATGGACTGACCTATCAGGGTCTGTTGGGGGCGTCCCGAACCTCGGGGCGCCTCAATACCACCCAACCGCCACCTGCGCCTCTTCCGACATACGGTCGGGAGTCCAGGGCGGGTCGAAAGTCATGTTGACCTCGACGCCGGAAACGCCTTCAACCGCACCGACCGCGTTCTGGACCCAACCCGGCATCTCGCCCGCGACCGGACAGCCGGGCGCCGTCAACGTCATGTCGATCTTGACGGCACGGTCGTCCTCGATGTCGATCTTGTAGATCAGCCCGAGTTCATAGATGTCGGCTGGAATTTCGGGGTCGTAAACGGTCTTCAGGGCCGAAACGATATCGTCGGTGATGCGCGCCAATTCATCCACCGGGATAGTCGATGCAGACACCACGCTGTTGGCAGGCGCTTGGGTCACGGTATCTGTTGTGCTTGCGTCATCCATCATCGTCACCCGAAGAATTTCCGCGCCTTTTCCAGCGCCTCGACCAGGACATCGACTTCGGCGCGCGTGTTGTACATGCCGAAGGATGCCCTGCATGTGGAGGTAACGCCGAACCGTTTCAACAGCGGCTGCGCACAATGGGTGCCGGCACGAACAGCCACGCCCTGCCGGTCTATCACCATCGACACATCATGCGCATGTATCCCCTGCAGCTCGAAGGAGATGATGGCGCCCTTACCCGGCGCATCGCCAAAGATACGCAGCGAGTTGATGGAACGCAGTCGCTCGTGGGCATAGGCTTTGAGATCGGCTTCGTGGGCGGCGATGCGCTCGCGCCCAACCGAGTCCATGTAGTCAAGCGCGGCACCCAGCCCGATCGCCTGGACGATCGGCGGCGTGCCGGCCTCGAAGCGGTGCGGCGGGTCGTTGTAGGTAACGCTGTCCTCGGTCACCTCGAGGATCATTTCGCCGCCACCCTGGAAGGGCCGCATGCGCTCCAGCATCTCTTTCTTGCCATAGAGGACGCCGATTCCGCTTGGCCCATAGACCTTGTGGCCTGTGAAGACGAAGAAATCGCAGTCGAGATCCTGCACGTCTACGGGCATATGGACCGCGCTCTGGCTGCCGTCGACGAGAACAGCAATGCCGCGCTCGTGGGCGATGCGGACGATTTCCTTGATCGGCGTGACGGTGCCCAGCGCGTTGGACATATGTGTGATGGCGACGAGTTTCGTTTTCGGCGTCAGCCGTTTCTCGAATTCCTCGACATGCAGAACGCCGAGGTCGTCGACCGGCACCCAGACGAGCTTGGCGCCTTGCCGCTCGCGGATGAAATGCCACGGCACGATGTTGGAATGATGCTCCATGATGGAGAGCACGATCTCGTCGCCGTCGCCGATATTCGGCATGCCGAAGCCGTAGGCGACGGTGTTGATCGCCGCGGTGGTGTTGGAGGTGAAGACGATCTCGTCGACGCTGCCCGCATTGAGGAACCGCCGCACGGTTTCGCGCGCCTTTTCGTATGCATCGGTCGCGGCGTTCGACAGGAAATGCAGGCCGCGGTGAACGTTGGCGTATTCGCTGCGATAGGCGTAATCAATCGCGTCGAGCACGGCCTGCGGCTTTTGCGCCGAAGCCCCGTTGTCGAGGTAGACGAGCGGCTTGCCGTAGACCTCGCGCGCAAGAATCGGGAAGTCACGGCGGATCGCCTCGACGTCGTAGGGCTGCACGATGCTTGCGGGCGCGTTCATGCTTCTATCCGTGTGTAGCGAACCAGTCTTCGAGCCGCGCTTCCAGCGCCTCGACGATAGGTTCGACTTCCAGTTCCTCGATAACTTCCGCCAAAAAGGCCTTCACAAGAAGGCCGCGTGCGGTCTTTTCGTCGATGCCGCGCGCCATCAGGTAAAACAGATGATTGTGGTCGATTTCCTTCACCGTAGCGCCATGGCCGCATGCCACGTCGTCGGCGAAGATTTCCAGTTCCGGCTTGGTGGAGAACTCGCCGTCATCCGACAAAAGCAGCGTGTTGCAGGCCATCTTGGCGTCGGTCTTCTGGGCGATCTGATGCACATTGATGCGGCCCTGGAAAACGCCCCGGGCCTTGCCGGTCACCACGTTGCGGACCAATTCGCGCGAGCCGGTATTGGGTACCTTGTGGTCGAGCACCATGGTGACATCGGTATGGGTGTCGCCCGACAGGAGATTGATGCCGCGCATCTGGAAATCGGAGCCCTCGCCGGTCGTTGCGACGCGCACTTCCTGACGCACCAGCTTGCAGCCGGCATTCATGAAGAACAGTGTCAGCCGCGAATCCGCGCCGAGTTCAGCGTTGAACTGGCCGAGATAGGTGGCGCTGTCCGGCTGATCCTGGACGATCAGCCAAAGCACCTCGGCGCCCTTGCCTAGCAGAAGATGGCTGATCGAGGTGGACAAGCCCGCGCCCTCCCCGGCCTGGCGTTCGACGATGGTGACCTTGGCGCCGTCGCCGACCCTTACCGGAAACCGGCTGTGAGTCTGGCCGCCGGCCTGGATGTTCTGCAGTTCGATCGGCGCTTCTATCTCGGCACCTGCTGCGATATCGACGAAATAGCCGTCGGCAACGAAAGCAGCATTCAAGGCACCGATCGCGTCGTCGGAACCTTTTACCTCAAGCGCCGGCGCGAAGCTGCCGTCACGCAGCTTTTCATCGAGCCGCTGGAAGGTCACGCCGTCGACGGTCGGCATCTTGTCGGACGACACGCCGTTGAGCACTGGCAGCACCGTCGAACCTTCGAGCAGCGCATCCAGCTTCCTGGCCGATGCAGCGTCATCGTACTGCGGCACTGCCGTCAGCAGCCGGCGCAGGTCTGTATAGTGCCATGCCTCGATGCGCTTGGTCGGCAGCCCGGCCTTCAATACTTCCAGCGCGTCATCGCGCTTGATCGTCACCGTGCCGTCGCCGGGCAGCACCGAAAGCCGGCTGTCGTAGGCCTCCAGCAGCGCCGTTTCGGCACTGGTGCGCTGCGGTTGTGCGTGCATGTTCATCATCGCACCTACGCAGCCTCGCCGATGACGCCGGCATATCCGTTGGCCTCGAGATCGAGCGCGAGCGACTTGTCGCCCGACTTGATGACCTGGCCCCTGTAGAGCACGTGCACGCTGTCGGGCACAATGTATTCGAGCAGCCGCTGGTAGTGGGTGATGACCACGATGGCGCGATCCGGCGAACGCAGCGCATTGACACCGTCGGCGACGATCTTCAGCGCGTCGATGTCGAGGCCGGAATCGGTCTCGTCGAGCACGCAGAGTTTCGGCTCGAGCAGTTTCATCTGCAGGATCTCGGCACGCTTCTTCTCACCGCCGGAGAAACCGACGTTGAGCGGCCGCTTCAGCATCGCCATGTCCATGTTGAGCGTACCCGCCGCTTCCTTCACGCGCTTCAGCAGTTCCGGGATTTTCAACGGCTCCTCACCGCGCGCCTTGCGCTGCGCGTTCATCGCGACCTTGAGGAATTCCATGGTAGCAACCCCCGGTATCTCCATCGGATACTGGAAGGCAAGGAAGATGCCCGCGGCGGCACGCTCGGCCGGGTCCATCTCCAGGATAGACTCGCCGTTGTAGAGGATGTCACCTTCGGTGACTTCGTAATCCTCGCGCCCGGCCAGCACATAGGACAGCGTCGATTTGCCGGAGCCGTTCGGCCCCATGATCGCCGCGACTTCGCCGGCTTTCACCGTGAGGTTCAAGCCGCGAATGATCTCGGTGCCGTCGTCGGCGATACGGGCATGCAGGTTCTTGATCTCAAGCATTCGTCTTATTCCTTTTAGCGTCCGGTCACGGCCATCAGGCCGAAAAAGAGAAGTGGCGGGATCACGCCCAAAGCCATCATCGGAGTTGCGATGCTTACTCCGAATCCAAACAGCACCAGGCAAATGAGCAGGTAAAGGACCCAGGCAATTGCAAGCGTTGCCTTTGCCTTATTGCTCACCCCACGCTCCCCTCGAGGCTGATACCGATCAGCTTCTGCGCCTCGACGGCGAATTCCATCGGCAGTTCCTGGATGACTTCCTTGACGAAGCCGTTGACGATCAGCGCGATCGCCTCTTCCTCGGGGATACCGCGCTGCATGACGTAAAACTTCTGGTCGTCGGAAATCTTCGACGTCGTCGCCTCGTGCTCGAACTGTGCGGAAGAATTCTTCGCCTCGATGTAGGGCACGGTGTGAGCGCCGCAATTGTTGCCGATCAAAAGCGAGTCGCAATTGGTGAAGTTGCGGGCATTCGTCGCCTTGCGGTGCGCCGAGACCTGGCCGCGATAGGTATTTTGGCTGAAGCCGGCGGCGATGCCTTTGGAGATGATGCGGCTCTTCGTGTTCTTGCCGAGATGGATCATCTTGGTGCCGCTGTCGACCTGCTGGTAGCCGTTCGACACGGCGATCGAATAGAACTCGCCTTGGCTGTCGTCGCCGCGCAGGATGCAGGACGGGTATTTCCAGGTGATCGCCGAACCGGTCTCGACCTGCGTCCATGAAATCTTCGAACGGTCGCCACGGCAATCGCCACGCTTGGTCACGAAATTGTAGATGCCGCCCTTGCCCTGCGCGTCGCCGGGATACCAGTTCTGCACCGTCGAATATTTGATCTCGGCATCATCGAGCGCGATCAGTTCGACAACGGCCGCATGAAGCTGGTTCTCGTCGCGCTGCGGCGCCGTACAGCCTTCCAGGTAAGAGACGTAGGCACCCTCTTCAGCGATGATCAATGTGCGTTCGAACTGGCCGGTGTTCTTCTCGTTGATGCGGAAATAGGTCGACAATTCCATCGGGCAACGCACGCCCTTCGGCACGAACACGAACGATCCGTCGGTGAACACGGCGGAATTCAGCGTCGCGTAAAAATTGTCGGTCGTCGGCACCACGGAGCCGAGATACTTCTTCACCAGTTCCGGATGCTCGCGAATTGCTTCCGAGATCGAACAGAAGATGACGCCGGCCTGCGCCAGCTCCTTCTTGAACGTGGTGACGACCGAGACGCTGTCGAAAACCGCGTCGACCGCGACGCGGCCGGACTTGTAGACGTTGTCGTTGGCTTCATCGAGTTCGTCGGCCGGCTGCTTTTGAACACCGGCGAGGATCTCCTGCTCCTTGAGCGGGATGCCGAGCTTTTCGTAGACCCTCAGCAGCTCCGGATCGACCTCATCGAGGGATCGCGGGCCGGACTGGTTTTTCGGCGCTGCGTAGTAATGAATGTCCTGGAAATCGATCTTCGGATAGTCGACGCGCGCCCAGGTCGGCTCCTCGAGCGTCAGCCAGCGGCGGAAGGCGCCCAGCCGCCATTCGAGCATCCATTCGGGCTCGTTCTTCTTGGCCGAGATGAAACGGATGGTGTCTTCGGACAGACCCTTGGGGGCCTTGTCCATCTCGATGATCGTCTCAAAACCGTATTTATACTGGTCCACATCGATCTTGCGGACCTGTTCGATCGTCTCCTGCACAGCAGGCATCAGCGCTCTCCATCCACGCCGGGTTCAAGGCCCGGCAGTTTTCGAACTATGGCACCGCGGTGCGGCGTAAGTTCCATATAGTGTGCTTCGCTCCGGAATTCACCGGTCAGACTGGTAAAACACACTGCTCCACGAGCCTTTCGGCCCAAACTCTCCGGCCAATCAGGCGGCCTGCGACTTTCCGGCACGCCGCTCCATGATCGAGGCAAGCGCCGCAGCAAAAAGCGCGACATCTTCATTCGTCGTGGCACGGCCGATCGAAACCCGCAGCGCGCCTTCATTGTCGCCACGCCCCATCGCCTTCAAGACATGGCTGGGCCCGACCTTGCCCGACGAGCAGGCAGATCCCGCCGAAAGGGCAATGCCCGCGAGATCGAAGGCAATCTGCATCGTCTCGGCCTTCAGACCAGGGATACCGAAAAAGGTCGTGTTCGGGAGACGCTCGGCGCCAACGCCGAAGATTTCCGCATCCGGCGTGCGGGCAAGGATCATTTCTTCAATCCCGTCACGCATACGGCGCACCGCATCCATATCGGCCAGCGCTGTTGATGCCTCGCGCGCGGCGGCACCAAAACCGGCAATGGCAGCAAGGTTTTCGGTACCGGCACGATGGCCCTTTTCCTGACCGCCGCCGTTGACCAGCGGCTTCGGCATCAGGAGGTCGGCCGCGCCAATGATGGCGCCGGCACCCTTTGGCCCGCCGATCTTGTGCGAGGAAACGATCAGAAAGTCGGCGTAACCTTCTGCAATATCGAGCGGAATGCGCCCTGCGGCCTGAACTGCGTCAAGCACCAGTACACCGCCCGCTGCCTTGACTAAGGCGCCGATCTCGCGCACCGGCTGAATGACGCCGGTCTCGTTGTTGGCGAAGTGGACCGCGACCAGCGGCAAACCTTCGCCGCCCTCATGACGCTGCAGGGAGTCACGCAGCGCGGCGAGGTCAACCACGCCATGTCGGTCAACGCCGATCGCTTCGACCTGCTCGGGCCGGAAACGTCCTCCGCCCAGGACACAGGGATGGTCAGCTGCCGAAACGTAGAGCCGCCCCATGCGAACCGCGCTACGACCCATCTGCCAATCCGGCGTCAGCAGCATCGATGCCGCTTCGGTGGCGCCCGAGGTAAAGACCACATGCTCGGGCTTGGCGTTGACGAGTGCGGCGACGCTGCGGCGCGCTTCCTCGATCAGTCGACGGGCAGAACGGCCTTCGCTATGCACCGAAGAGGGATTGGCGTCGGCATCGAGCGCGGCAAGCATCGCCGTACGCGCCACCGGCAACAATGGAGCGCTTGCATTGTAGTCAAGATAGGCGCGACGCCCGGCCATTTCTTCGCGATTTGCCCTGTCAGTTCTCATTTGCGAGCGATCTGGCGTTATTTCCTTGAAATTACAAGGTCAGCCGTCCTATTTACCCGCTTCATCAAAAGGGTGGTCAAACCACTCAGTTTTGAACAATTCTAAAGTAGCTTCTATGGAGCCGACTGCGGCGCGTCAAGGCCGGGGAGACGATTTCCGACACTGGCGATATCGAGCTTCATAGCAACCGGAGTATTTCATGCCAGAGGTCATTTTTGCCGGTCCAGCCGGTCGTCTTGAGGGCCGTTACCAGCCCTCCAAGGAAAAGAACGCACCGATCGCCATCGTGCTTCATCCGCACCCCCAGTTCGGCGGGACGATGAACAACAAGATCGTCTACGACCTGTTCTATATGTTTCAGAAGCGCAATTTTACGACGTTGCGTTTCAACTTTCGCTCGATCGGCCGCAGCCAGGGCGAATTCGACCATGGAACCGGAGAACTGTCGGACGCTGCCGCCGCGCTCGACTGGATCCAGTCGCTGCACCCGGATTCCAAGAGCTGCTGGGTTGCCGGCTACTCGTTCGGCGCCTGGATCGGCATGCAGCTTCTGATGCGCCGCCCCGAGATCGAAGGTTTCATTTCGATCGCGCCGCAGCCCAACACCTATGACTTCTCGTTCCTTGCCCCCTGCCCGTCATCGGGCCTGATCATCCATGGCGACGCCGACAAGGTGGCGCCACCGAAGGATGTGCAGGGATTGGTCGATAAGCTGCACACGCAGAAGGGCATCACGATCACCCAGAAGACCCTGCCTGGCGCCAACCATTTCTTTGCCAACGATTCGGAACTGCTGATCGAGGAATGCTCGGATTATCTCGACCGCAGGCTGGCCGGCGAGTTGTCGGACCCACGACCGAAGCGACTGAGATAAAATCGTAACAGGAACCCGTCAGCGATGTACCAGCCTCCGCATTTCGTCGAGACCCGGCTGGATGTGTTGCACGCACTGATCCGCGCCCACCCGCTCGGGTTGCTGGTTTCGAACGGGACGGATGGTCCGATCGCCAACCCGCTGCCGTTCCTGCTCGATGCCGACGCAGGGCCGCATGGCCGGCTGCGTGCGCATCTCGCCAAGGCTAATCCGCAGTGGCGGACGATCTCGGAAAACACGGAAATACCCGTGCTGGTGGTCTTCCAGGGTGCCGAAAGTTACGTCACGCCGTCGTGGTATCAGACCAAGCGCGAAACCGGTAAAGTTGTGCCCACCTGGAACTATGCGGTTGTGCAGGTGCGCGGCCGCGCCAGGATCGTCGACGACAAGGAATGGCTTGCCGGGCAAATCACTGAATTGACCGCGACGCATGAGGCGCCGCGGGCCGAGCCATGGCAAGTGACCGATGCGCCGGCACCGTTCATCGAGGCACAGATCAAGGGCATCATCGGCCTGGAGATTGAGATCATCGAGATTTCCGGAAAATGGAAGGTCAGCCAGAACCGTCCAATCGCGGACCGTGTCGGCGTCGCAAACGGGCTCCAAGCAGGTGGCGACACACCCGCAGCCGAGATGGCGCATCTCGTGCGACAGTTTGGTAATGTGACCGACGGCTAACCGGATTGCATGAGAGTCAACAAAACGGGCCCCGATCGATGATCGGAGCCCGTTCTTGTTGCGTGCGAATTCAAGCGGCGGAAAGAAGCTTCCGGCTATTTGGCCTGGAGGAACTCGCCGACTTCCAGCATCACGAACTCGTTGTCGTCCGCCTTGTCGAGCGCCCGGCCTGCCGAGAACGGCAGGTTGTTGTCGTCGCCGACGACGATATGGGTCGCGTCCACCACATCGACGTTTTCGATCGTGTTGAACGGCATATCGTAGAACCCTTCCCCGCCGCCCTGGCGCTTCTTGTTGTCCGGGTCGGCGATCTTCATCAGGTCGATGTAGCCGATCTTGCGAGCCGCGTGGCCGGCATTGGCATCGTTCATTTCGATCTTGTAGATGCGCTTGAACTTCGCAGGCGTGGCGAAGCAATCCGGCGTCGGGTTCTTCGCATCGGCGCATGCCTTGTCGACAGTGCCGGCACCTTGATCACGCTCGATGACCAGTGCGGTGGTTGCATCGATCATGTTGAAATCGCCAATTGCGTCGCCGCCTTCGGGCGACAGCGGATAAAGCCAGCTGCGGCCGGACCATTCCTTCTTGGCCACATCGAACTCGATGATGCGGAGCGAACGTTCGCCGTCCTTCTGTTCGGCAGAACGCTCCATGCTGCCATCTTCCTTGAACAACGCACCTTCAAGCAAGCCATAGAGCTTGGTGCCGTCCTTCGACTGGGCAAGCCCCTCATAGCCGCCCGAACGCTTGACGTTAAAGGAAGGCATCGGCAGCGATGGGTTGGCCTGCAAGGTAAGCGTCGGATGATCCGGCGATTTCACTGGCTTTCCATCGACCACGGTGTCGACGACATCGGTCAACCGGCCCTCCAGGTCGAACTTGAGTAGATAGGGCCCGAATTCATCGCCAATCCAGAAGCCGTCGGAAACCGGCTGGATGGCTTCCACGTCGAAATCGCCGCCGGTGAGGAAGCGGGTTTCGCTGCCTTCGAGCACTATTGGAAACGGCGCTTTCTTGTTTGGGTCGGTCAGGAACAATGTCTGCATGCGATCGACCGTGCCTGCATCCCAGTCGAACTTGATATGGTGCAGCATCAACGCCGCGTCGGTCGAGTTCATCTTGTTGCCGAAGCCATTGTCGGAAAGCGACCAGAAGGCGCCGTCACCGACCGACTTGATGCCGGAAAACCCCTGTACGGGCTGGCCGTCGAAAGGCAGCGAAAGGCCGGTGGGCCTGACACCATCCTTGCCGGGCACAGTGCCCAGGCCTCCGGCGCGAAGGCGGTCCGCGGTCGAAAACTTGCCGGATGTCTGAAGATGTTCGGGCGCGTTTTCGGGCGCCCTGATGATCGTGTTCGCGGGCAGGATCGCATGGCCCACAAGCGTGGCCGCAAATTCCTTGTCTTCGGCAAAGCTGGAAGTGGTGGTCAGTGCGATGACGGCAGCAGCCGCAAGAAGGGAGCGTCTCATGACGAGGCAACCGGTTTTGAGGGATCGGACAATCCCGATTAGGGCCGCCAGGTGTCGGTCAGTTGAAGTTTCGGTGAAACTTTGATGAAGCTCACAGGATAGAGGCACCGCGAGGCAAAGCGAGCACCCCGCCGGTCACCGCCTCGCGGCAACCGGTCGTCGTCGGGAAGGTCAGCGGAAGTCCCTTCATCGAGCGGACCGCCAGATAAGCCCAGGCTTCAGCTTCCATGGAATCGCCGTTGAAACCGACGTCTTCGGCGAGGATGACTTCCGCACCGGCTTTTGCCGCCCCGTCGCGAAGGTCGCCGACGATATGCGGGTTCTTGCGGCCACCGCCGCAGACGACCCAGAGCTTCGGCGGCTCGGGCATGTGCTCGGCCGCCTTCAGGATCGCCGCGGCGGAAACTGCGGCAAGCGTGCGGGCGCCGTCGGCCAATTCCATCGCACCGGCGGTTTCCAGGGTGAAGTCGTTGCGGTCCAGAGACTTCGGGCCGGATTTCTCGAAGAACGGCGCGGCGAGATAACGCTCGACGATGGCCTGAACTGTTCCGCCCTCGCTGGCGATGGCGCCGTCTGCATCGTAAGGCACGCCACCTTCCCGCGACACCCATTGGTCGATCAAGGCGTTGCCGGGGCCGCTGTCGAAGGCGATGGGACCGCCCGCGTTCGGCACATATGTAATGTTCGAGATGCCGCCGATGTTGACGAAAACGACCGGAAGCTTTCCTGCATAGGCTGGCGGCAACGAGCGGGCGAGCGCAGCGTGATAGGCAGGCACCAGCGGCGCCCCCTGCCCGCCGTGCAGCATGTCGTTGGCCCGCATGTCATAGACAACGGGCACGCCGGTGAGCTCGGCAAGCAGCGCTCCACCGCCCAGTTGCACGGTTACTGCCTGCTGCGGCCGATGCAGGACCGTCTGGCCATGAAAACCGACAACGCCGGCACTCCCCCAGCTTCCTGCACCGTCTCTAAGAAAAGTCCCGACGGCTTCGGCATGGCGGGTGGTGATATCTCGTTCGAGTGCGCCAAGATCGCCGGGCCTTTCATCGCGGCGGGTGATCGCCTTGGCGGTTTCGAGCCCGGCCTCGATCCGCCTCCGGAAGGCCGCGTCATAAGGCACGAAGAAGGACGGGCCACGCTCGATGAAATCCTCGCCATCCGTGCGCAGCATCGCCAGGTCGATGCCGTCCATCGACGTGCCGCTCATCAGTCCGATCGCGCAAATCGTGGTCATTTTGCCTGCCGTTCTTGTGATTCCATGTTGGCGGATGCTAAAGGCGCGCCTTCACACTTGCCATGGCGGTGATGCAGTCGTCACCAGCCCACCGGGAACTGAAAAATGTCTGCCTTCAAGTCCGATTTCCTGCGCACCCTTTCAGAGCGCGGTTTCATCCACCAGATTTCCGATGAATCCGGTCTGGATGCTCTTTTTGCCAAGGAAATCGTGACGGCCTATATCGGCTTCGACGCCACCGCCAAGAGCCTGCACGCGGGCTCGCTGATCCAGATCATGATGCTGCACTGGATGCAGCAGACCGGCCACAAGCCGGTCGCGCTGATGGGCGGCGGCACCTCGATGATCGGGGACCCGTCCTTCAAGGACGAGGCGCGCAAATTGCTGACGCCCGCCGACATCGAAGACAATCTCGTCGGCATCCGAAAGAATTTCGCGCCATTTCTCAAATTTGGCGATGGAGCGACCGACGCCATCATGGTGAACAACGCCGATTGGCTGATGGAGATCAACTACGTCAATTTCCTTCGCGATGTCGGCCGGCATTTTTCGGTCAATCGCATGCTGGCTTTCGATTCCGTCAAATTGCGGCTCGACCGCGAGCAGTCACTGTCATTCCTCGAATTCAACTACATGATCCTGCAGGCTTACGACTTTGTCGAACTGAGCAAACGTCATGGCGTGCGGCTGCAAATGGGCGGCTCCGACCAATGGGGCAACATCGTCAATGGCATCGATCTTGGCCACCGCATGGGAACGCCGCAGCTTTACGCGCTGACCTCGCCGCTGCTCACCACATCATCGGGGGCGAAGATGGGCAAAAGCGCGTCCGGCGCCATCTGGCTCGATCCAGAAATGCTGAGCCCGTATGATTTCTGGCAATACTGGCGCAACACGGAAGACGCGGATGTCGGGCGCTTCCTGAGGCTCTATACGGCGTTGCCCATGGACGAAGTTGGCCGGCTCGCCGCGCTTGGCGGTGCCGAGATCAACGACGCCAAGAAGATGCTCGCTACCGAGATCACCGCGATGCTGCATGGCCGCGATGCGGCAGAGGCAGCTGCCGAAACCGCGCGCAAAACCTTCGAGGAAGGCGCGCTGGCCGACAGCTTGCCCACCATCGAGGTCGGCAAGGAAGAGTTCGACGCGGGAATTGGGCTTCTGACGTTACTCGTTCGTGCCGGTCTTGCTGCATCAAATGGTGAAGCGCGGCGGCATGTGCAGGGCGGGGCGGTGCGTATCAACGACACGCCGGTCTCGGATGAACGCCTGCTAGTGACACTCACTGACGTAACGCCGGAGGGCGTCGTGAAACTGTCGCTCGGCAAGAAGAAGCACATCCTCGTCCGACCGGTCTGAGCCGCAGGCCTAGCGGTACTCGAAGATCGAGCGGAAGATACCGGGGGCGATCACCGAAAGCGGATTGATCTGCAGGTCCGGCGACTTGGCGTTGCCGGAAAGCTTGTACGTCACACCGATGAGGCCGCGGTCACGACCGTTGCCGAGGATCATCCCGACGAAAGGCAGCTCGCCGAACAGGCGGTTGAGGCCGTAGGCCGGCATGAAGGTGCCGGTCATCGCCATCTTGCCGGAGGTGTCGTAGAGGGCGCCCTGGAAGGTCGTCCCGATGAGCGGCCCGCGCAGAACCCCACGTTCGAGATTGAGGTAGCCATCGCCTTTCTCGATTACGGCAAAGCCGCGCTCGAACTGGACGCGTGACGTGTCGATATCCCGCTTGACCGCCTCGTTGAGACTGCGGTTGTCGCCCTGCGGCGCGGTCGAAACGATCGACGCCAGCTTCGGTTCATTGACAACCCAGAAGTTCGTCGCGTCCACCTGCCCTTTCAACGCTCCATTCGTGCTTCCCGCCAACGACAGCTTGATGGCGCCGCCTTCCATATGCTCGTAGATATCGAGGAAACGCAGGATCGAGCCGGCATCCGCCGACTGCATGGCCATGGAGCGCTGTTTGCCTTCAGTGGCATTCTTCACGCTGACTGCCGCGCCAGACTTCGTCGTGCCGGAGACGGTGAGGCCGAGCACCCTGCTGCCGACGCCGCTGTAGTCGAGCTTGACGTTCGAAAGCCGCTCTCCATGAAAACCGATGAGCGTGCCTATGTCGGCGTCAAGCGACACCGGAACTGCACCGGTCGACCCGGTTGCTTCTTCGACATCGGCTGTAAACTGCTTGACGATGGATCGGGCATCCAACGCATTTCCCTTTATGTCGACCGCATACCCCTTGCCGGATCGCTTGATGGTAAGGCTGACGTCGTCATCGCGGTTCAATTTGACGTCGTCGAACCGGGCGCTTGAAAGCGCACCCTTGGCGAGCTTCACATCGCCTTCGATGGCAAAACTCTTGCCGGATAATCTGAAATCCGAGAGGTCGATCGTATCGCCGGACTTGTCGATGGTGAACTCCACCTTCGCTGCAACACCCGGTCCCTTGCTCCAGCCGGCCCAGGGAATGCTCAACCTGGCGTCAGTCAGATCGGCGACGATGTTCTGCGTATCTCCGGTGCCTGAATTGAAGGAAATCTTCGATGGCCCGGACAACATCGTGCCAAGGCCGGGAATCATTGCATCACGCGCCTTGTCGTCCAACACGATAGCGATGTTGCGTTCGCGCTCCGGCCCGCTTTCTGTAAGCGGTTCAATCAGTGCGATCTCGGCCGGCGCGCCGTTCAACTTGGCCTTGGCTTCGATCACCGCCTTGGCCGGGTCGATGACGATTGTGCCATCGGCTTCGGTGACCAGCTGACCGTCGAACGGTTTCGTCACCGAGAGGTCCTGATAGTTCAGAGACACCAGCCACCCGAGCTTGCTGGCGTCGATGCCGTTCTGAAGCGGGATGTCGGCTTTCACATGGCCCTTGACCCTGCCGGCGGTAAATTCTTCAGGCAACAGGCCTACGCGCCGCATGGCGTTGATCGGCTCGTAGGACGCAAGCTCCGCAATGGCGGCCGCGTCACCCTCCACATCCATGTCGAGATCGCCGATAACCGGTGGGCGATTGGCATTGCGGATCAGCAGCCTGCCATTGCTCGCAGCGACGGTACGGCCGCTTGCCGTGAAAACGCTGCCAGATGACAGGGCGATGTCGAGATCATTGCCGCGGAAATCGATGGTGCCGTCGGCATCGCGCACTGGAGGAATACGGCCCGTTACGTCGAAGCGGGTGTCGTGCACGTTGAATTTGCCGAACACCTCGTCATGGTTGAGGGGAATGCCGTTGCCGATCCGGCCAACGGCGACGCGGTACTGGAAATTGCTGTCGACGACGCGGCCCCCGTAAAGGTTGTTCAGCACCCAGTTCCTGGCGCCGCCGGCCGCAAACCAGGGCCATAATTGCTTGACATGGCTGACCGGCATATCGGGGACTGTCATTGCTAGGAAAATGCCGGGCGCCTTTCCGCCGGCGAATTCGAGGGAGGCTGTGCCGAGCAGTTCTCCCGGTCCAGTTCGAATGCCAAGCTGGTCGGCACTGAGGCGCATCTTGAGGGGATCGTAATTGCCGGAAATTCTTGCCACGAACTCAAGTGCGGGTTCCGGCGAGTCGCCGGGAGAAAGCGTCGAGCCATCGCTTACCAGTTCGTAGCGATAGGTTCCGCCGCCGCGTCCATCCTCCGTTTTCGGTGCCGGACCGATGGCGCCATGAAAATTGAAGCGTGAGCGACCGGTAGCGAAATGCAGCCTCTCGATCTCGACCTTGGCTGAGCCCTTCTGAAGGAGCGCAGCGATGTCGAGATCACCTGCGATCTCGCCGCGCGGATCGAGATCGAGAACCGCCTGGGCCAACCTGATTTTTGCCGACAATCGTGAAACCTCGTCTCCGAGGCCTTCAGCGCCGGTCACCGAGGCTTCGACCGGACCGACCCTGTGCCCGGTCGCTTGCGTCTGCGCGGCCGGCTGCGTCTCGTTCCCGTCGGAAACAGCCGGCGCCGTGATCCGCAAATCGACATTGGAGATTCGTCTCGATACGGTATCCCGCGAGGCAGTGCCCTCGACGGAAACCGCGCGTCCGTCAATCGCGGCATCCACCGTGATTGAAAGCTCGCCATTCGTCTCCTGGTCGAGTTCGGCGCTGGAAATCAGCACGCTGCGCATCCGGCCGCCTTCCGGAAGCAGTATCTCTACGTTTTCGAGTTCGATATGGCGGGTCGATCCGAGTTCCATCGTGTCGAACGCACGATGGAGGCTGCCAAACAGGAGTTCGACCACGCGATCCGGGTCGATCAACCCCTGGTCGTTGGCCAGTGCCGCCTTCCAGTTCGGTCCGTCGCGCGATGGCAAGGCACCGGTAATGATCCGCGCATCGCTGACAGTCGCGCTGCCAAGCCGCACCTGACCCGACATCAACGGCCAGAACCGTACCCCGAAGCGTACCAACCCGGCGTCAAGCATGCTTTTATTGTCAGTCGCCGTTGCGAATTTCACATCGCGCACTTCGAGCGCGATAAATCGGGAAGGATCGAGCGAGAGATTCGCCGGACCAATGCTTGCCGTCACGTCGACGCCGGCAAACCGTTGGATCGCAACCTCCGCCTCCTGGCGCAGCTGGCCACTGCCAAGCCCCGTGATGGCGACAAAAAGAATCCCACAAACGATCAGAAGCAGCAAACCGCCGACAGCGGTCGCGCCGACAACACAGCCACGTAGGACGCGCGACGGTATGGAGCGCCTACCCAGAAGATGGTCCTGGCCTTCCGCCGAAGGAAATTTGGTCAGAGACGTGATATCTTCCCGCCGGAACCGAATTTTCTCGTGCTTATGAACCTCTTGGTTCAACCGGGTTCCCACCGCTCAAATCGTTTCTGGACGAATCCGGGGACAGCATATATCCCGGTCCTGGCTTGCGTAACCATAAACAAGGCATCGACATGGCCGAGATTCAGGTAGGGCAAATTGCGCCCAACGTCGAACTTCCCACCGACAATGGCAGCCATTTGAACCTCAGGGAACTCGCGGGCAAACCCGTCGTCCTCTACTTCTATCCTCAGGACGACACCGAGACCTGCACAGCCGAGGCCATCGAATTCTCCCGGCTGAAGCCGGACTTCAGCAAAGCTGGAGCAGTCGTCATCGGCATTTCGCCTGATAGCATCAAGAAGCATGGCAAATTCAGGGCCAAATACAAACTTACCGTCGATCTGGCTGCCGACGAGGAACGTGCGGCGATCGAAGCCTATGGAGTCTGGACGGAGAAACTCATGTTCGGTCGCAAATATATGGGCGTTGAACGATCGACATTCCTGATCGGACCGGATGGCAAGATAGCGAAAATCTGGCGAAAGGTGCGGATCAAAGGGCACGCCGACGCCGTGCTGGCGGCTGTACTGGCCCTTTGACGACCCTGATCAAAGGGCTGGAACTCTTTTTGACAGGCTGCGTTTCCTCCTCACAACAAATAGAGGAGAAATCGAATGCTTCGCGGAGTTCTGCTTTGGCTGCTGGGTATTCCCATCCCAATCATCATTTTGCTTTGGCTTTTTCTTGATTGATTTTGACCGGCTGTAATCCGAAATCATGACCGCTGTTGTGCCCGCCTTCCGGCGGGCATTTTTGCAGGTCGTGATGCTCTGATGCCTTCCCGCAATTTATGTGCCAACTCAAGCCTTTGTTAACCCTAACAATGTGTAATCAGCCATGTCGGTATCCTGCATGGAAGCATTCGTCCCGTGGCACATTCCAGTCGCTCAACAGTATTTGGCAGACGCAAGGAGCCTCATACCGTCATCATCGCCCGAGGCGACCAGATACGGCACTTCACCGTTCGCCCCTGGATTGCCACGTTCGCGGGATCGGCTCTGGCGGCCGTCGCAGTAGGTTATCTTTTGGCGACATCGTACCTAGTCCTGCGCGACGACCTGCTCGGCGCCACGGCAGCCCGTCAGGCGCGGATGCAGCAGGCCTATGAAGATCGCATTTCCTCCCTGCGCGCACAGGTCGACCGCATCACCAGCCGTCAGTTGCTCGACCAGCAGCTTATGGAAAGCAAGGTGAGCGAATTGCTCGCGCGGCAATCCCAACTCTCGCAGCGGCATGGCCGTATCGGACCGATGCTCGATCGAGCCGAAGCGGCCGGCAAGACGCTGCCCGCCGCTGCTCCGGTGCCGGAAGAGAAGCCGGCGGACGTGCGCGCGATGTTGCCGGCTGCTGGTACACTGACTGCGGCCTACTCCTCAGCCTCCAGCATCAGGACAACGGACGCCGCTCCTTTCTCGTTCTGGTCGCCTCGCGCGGCGATCTCCAGCGAATCGACGGCGGACCATGCCGACAAGCTTTTTGTTGCCATCAATCAGTCGCTGCGAACCATCGAGAATGAACAGCTCGTACGCATCAACTCGCTCGCCGAAAACGCATATCAGACCGCCGATACCATCAAGGAAGCGCTTGAGTCCGCCGGGCTCTCTGTCGATCTCGACTACGGCAAGGACGCAACCGGCGGTCCTCTGATCGCCGTCGACAACGCGACGATGTTCGAAACCAAGGTCAAGGAACTCGACGAAGCTCTCGACGCATTAGACGCAGTAAAAAGCAGAGCCCGCACGCTGCCGATCGCCAATCCTGCCCCAGGGCTCGCTATCACGAGCACGTTCGGCGTCCGCCGCGACCCTATCCTGGGTACGCCTGCGCTTCACAGCGGCATGGATTTCCGTGCCCCTACCGGAACAAAAGTGCATGCAACGGCACCTGGAGTCGTGACAAGAGCCGGCCGTAATGGCGGCTATGGACGAATGGTCGAGGTCGACCATGGTAACGGATTGTCGACGCGCTATGCGCATATGAGCCGCATCCGCGTGAAGGTGGGCCAGGAAATCCGCACAGGCGATGTCGTCGGCGAATCTGGCAGCACAGGACGGTCTACCGGCCCTCACCTTCATTACGAAGTGCGCCGCAATGGCGACGCGATCGATCCTCTTCGGTTCATCAAGGCGGGTAAGGAAGTCGCGCAGTTCCTGTAGTGAAACCAAAATTCTTCACTCGACCGTCCCGGAACCGAATCCGCCATCGCGAACACCCTGCCGCGAAAGCGACGTAGCGGTTTTCCACGCAAGCAGCGCCACGATGACGCCTCCGAGTGAATCGGCAAGATGATGGCCGCCGTCGATCGGCGTGGCCAGGATCACCGCGGTATTGAGCAGCAGAACAGGCCAGAACCATCGCCCCATTCCGTAGAATGCGATCACGATTAGCGCCGACAACGTGCAGTGATATGACGGAAAGGCAATCAATCCACGCAACGATTCCAACGATATGAAGCGCTCTGCACCGCTGCGCAGATCGAAGAATGTCTGCTTGTAGTCGAGATCGACAACCGGTTGGTTAGCCGCGGCAAACTCCGCCGAAGGTCGTAGTGTAGCAAGGGCGCCCGCCGAGGGCAGCACTGCCGAAATAAAGATACACAGCAACGCACCAAGCATCACCGCCGTTACGAACCGTCGTGCCCGATCGACATCGCCAAGCACGCCGAAGAGAACCACCACGAGTGCCACTTGGGCGAGCGTCGTCACGTAGACAGCCGATGAAACGGTACCAAGCCAGGGCCTTTCATTGACGAAGTCCACATAGGCGATCCAGTCGAATCCCAACGCGGCATCGACTGCCAGCAATTGAGTGTCGATCAGCGGCATATCCAGTGATGCCACCAGGTAGCTGAGGACAGCAGCGGCGGCGGAAAAGGCAAGGAGCAGTGCCGTCTCCGTGCAGAGTATCTCGAATTTTCGTATCGGTCGCCGCACACGGTAGAACCAGGCAGTCATCATGAGAAACGCAACGATCGCAGCCGGCTTGCCGATGCTCATGATGTCGAAACGGAAATCCGTAGCGATAATCCAAAGCCAATCCACGGCAATAATCGCGGCCACCACAAAAACCTTGGCGATCGTCTGGCGTTCAGTCGCGCCGCCAATCGAGGAAAAGGCCGTTCCCGCCGAATGAACTTCCGTCATGATATGCACCCCAGCCCGACACACTGTAAGGCATTCGCCGTTAAGCGGCCATGAATCAGCTTGTTCGAATGCCTCCAGAGTTCAGAAACCCAGAAGAATCCCCATGATAAGCAAGAGTTCCGCGACCACTATGCCGACGATGACCTTCTTGCCCAATCCGAGATACGCAAGAAAGCCTACTCCGGCCGCGGCCAACCTGAGGACGAGAGAGGTGTCGGCAAGCGCTCCGCTCGGAAAGACGATAAGATTGCCGATGACGGCAGCGACAAGTGCGGTTGCGATTGTACGCACCAGGACGAGAATATCGGAATTTTCCGAGATGCGGCCGCCGAGATAGACGCCAAGGAACCGCCAGGCGTCCGTCGCCAGCCACCCGGCGACGAGGATGAACAGGAATGGCCACCACCAGGTGTCGATCGCATCGAAGGTCATCTAAGCCCTTCCCCGCCGTAACCGGTGGAAGCCATAGGCGGCAAAACCGCCGACAAGGCCGGCAGCAAGCAGGTCGAATCCCGGAATGATTGCATGGAATGCCGGGCCGAGAACGATGCCGATAAGCATGGCCACGTGCCCTGCCTGTTCGCGTGCAGATCCCCAGAGCGAGGTAAGGAAATACATCGGGGTGAGCAGCAGCAAAGCCGCCGAAGCGGCAGGCGGCAAGCTGCCGGCGATGAGGAATACGATGGCGACGACCACCATGTTGGTCAGAACCAGGGTCGAACCCAGCCCCGCATAGTAGCTGGTGCGCATCTCGCGCGGCACATGGCGGAGGTTCTCCATGGCGAGCACCCATGAGGTGACAGCCACGAAATGCGACAACGCATAGAGCACCCATCGCGGCGTGCGCGATCCGCGCATCTCCGGTACGAGCGCCACGACCATCGGCATCAGCCGCACCGACGAAAGCGCGACGGCGAAGGCGGCGGCAGCCAGCGAGCTTCCAGACAGAATGGCGCCGACCAGCACGACGTTTGCTGGCAGTGCCCAGACAACGCCGGTCATGAACACGGCTTCGGCAAGGGTCAGCCCAGCTTCCCGGGCGAGACCGGCGAAGCCGACAAAGGCGCTGGTCAGGATGAAACCGGGAATCGAAAATGTGGCGCGCACGCCGCGCAGATACCAGGCGCGGCGGCTGGCGGGCTCCGGATCAGTATCGGCGGCATCGTCAGTCATGCGACTTGCCGCCTAGCATAGGCCCCCTGGCGAAGCGACCCCGAACACAACGTTCTTCGACCATTGGACCAAACAAAAAAAGGCGCGCCGCTTTGGAGCCGCGCGCCTCGATAAACGCCTGTGGTTCCGTCAGTTCTTGCGCGGCAGCTGCGGCACCAGACTGCGTTTGCCACCGTCCTTTCCGGACGAGGTATTCTTCGGCTTCGCGGCAGTCACCTTTTTCGCAACCACTTTCTTCGCCGAGGGTTTCCTGGGAGCCGGATCCTTTTTCGGCTCCTCCTTCTTGGGCTTCACCGGCACCTCGTCGGCGAGCGATTCGAGCTTCAGGCCGGTCTCGCCGGTTTCCTTCTTCTCGACCGTCACACGAACGGTGCCGCCCTTCTTAAGCTTGCCGAACAGGACTTCCTCGGCCAGCGGCTTCTTGATGTGCTCCTGGATAACGCGACCGAGCGGACGCGCACCCATGCGTTCGTCATAGCCCTTGTCGGCGAGCCACGCGATCGCTTCCGGCGACAGGTCGAAGGTCACGCCACGCTCGGAAAGCTGAGCCTCCAGCTGCATGACGAACTTCTGCACCACCTGATGCACCACCGGAACCGGCAGCGAGCCGAACGGGATGATCGCATCGAGACGGTTGCGGAATTCCGGCGTGAACAAGCGATTGATCGCTTCGACATCGTCGCCTTCGCGCTTGGTCGAGCCGAAGCCGATCGCCGCACGCTGTGCATCCGAAGCGCCAGCGTTGGTGGTCATGATCAGGATCACGTTGCGGAAGTCGATCTGCTTGCCGTTGTGATCGGTCAGCTTGCCGTGATCCATGACCTGCAACAGGATATTGAACAGGTCGGGATGTGCCTTTTCCACCTCATCGAGCAGCAGCACGCAATGCGGGTGCTGGTCGACGCCGTCGGTCAGCAGTCCGCCCTGGTCGAAGCCGACATAACCCGGAGGCGCACCGATCAGGCGGCTGACGGTGTGGCGTTCCATGTATTCCGACATATCGAAGCGCAGCAGTTCGACGCCGAGCGAAGCGGCGAGTTGCTTTGCAACTTCGGTCTTGCCGACACCGGTAGGCCCGGAGAACAGGTAGGAGCCGATCGGCTTTTCCGGTTCGCGCAAGCCGGCACGCGCCAGCTTAATCGCCGAGGACAGAGCGGTGATCGCCGTATCCTGGCCGTAGACGACACGCTTCAGTTCGACTTCGAGACCGGCAAGCACCTTCTCGTCATCGGCGGAGACCGTCTTCGGCGGGATGCGCGCCATGGTGGCGACCGTCGCTTCGATCTCCTTGACGCTGATCGTCTTCTTGCGCTTCGGCTCGGGCAACAGCATCTGTGAGGCGCCGGTCTCGTCGATCACGTCGATCGCCTTGTCCGGCAGCTTGCGATCATTGATGTAGCGGGCCGAGAGCTCCACCGCCGCCTTGATGGCGTCGTTGGTGTAGCGCACCTTGTGGAACTCCTCGAAGTAGGGCTTCAGCCCCTTCATGATGGCGATCGCGTCATCCACCGTCGGTTCGTTCACGTCGATCTTCTGGAACCGGCGGACAAGCGCGCGATCCTTCTCGAAGAACTGGCGGAACTCCTTGTAAGTGGTTGATCCTATGCAGCGGATCAAACCTGACGACAGCGCCGGCTTGAGCAGGTTCGATGCGTCCATGGCGCCGCCGGAGGTTGCACCGGCGCCAATGACGGTATGGATCTCGTCAATGAAGAGGATGGCGCCCGGATAATCCTCGAGTTCCTTGACGACCTGCTTCAGCCGCTCCTCGAAATCGCCGCGGTAGCGCGTGCCGGCGAGCAACGTGCCCATGTCGAGCGCAAAAATGGTGGCGTTCGCCAGCACTTCCGGCACCTCGCCGTCTACGATGCGCTTGGCGAGACCCTCTGCAATCGCAGTCTTGCCGACGCCGGGGTCGCCGACATAGAGGGGGTTGTTCTTGGAACGGCGGCAGAGAACCTGGATGGTCCTGTTGATCTCGGGCTCGCGGCCGATCAGCGGATCGATGCGGCCTGCCTTCGCCTTCTTGTTGAGATCGACGCAATAGGCCGTCAGCGCATCCTGCTGCTGCTTCTTCTTGCCGCCCCCCTCTTCGGAAGAGTCGCCACCGGGCGCACCGGGCTGGTCATCTTCGGCCCCGCGAGGCGCGCGCGCCTCGCTGGCGCCAGGACGCTTGGCGATGCCATGCGATATGTAATTGACCGCGTCGTAACGCGTCATCTGCTGTTCCTGCAGGAAATAGGCGGCATGGCTCTCGCGCTCGGCGAAGATCGCCACAAGCACGTTGGCGCCGGACACTTCCTCGCGGCCGGAAGACTGGACATGGATCACCGCACGCTGGATGACGCGCTGGAAACCGGCGGTCGGCTTGGAATCCTCGTCATAACCAGTGACCAGATTGTCGAGTTCGGTGTCGATATAGGTGAGCACAGTCTGCTTCAGATCATCGAGATCGACATTGCAGGCACGCATGACGGCAGCGGCGTCGCTGTCGTCTATCAGCGCCAAAAGCAGATGTTCAAGCGTCGCGTATTCATGGTGACGCTCATTGGCAAGAGTCAGCGCCTGATGAAGCGCCTTTTCAAGACCTTGCGAGAAAGCCGGCATTTTACCTCACTTCTTCTCCATCACGCATTGCAGCGGATGCTGGTGCTGACGGGCGAAATCCATGACCTGGGACACCTTGGTCTCGGCCACTTCGAATGTATAGACCCCGCATTCGCCCACACCGTGATTGTGGACATGAAGCATGATGCGGGTCGCCGCCTCGCGGTCCTTCTGGAAAAACCGTTCCAGTACGTGAACCACGAACTCCATCGGCGTGTAGTCGTCGTTGAGGATGAGAACGCGATAAAGGCTTGGTTTCTTGGTCTTCGGTTTGGTGCGTGTGATGACAGCCGTGCCACGGCCGGGACCGTTGCCGCCTTCATCACCATTCTGCATTCGTGCCGCGCGCCTGCGCATGGCATCCCCACCGATGGTCAAGCGTTTCCTTCCTCTCGTCACAACCTCATGAGGTGCGACATGTAGGTACTTACCGGGAGATTTTAAGGCCATTCTTTGCGCTGACAATATGGCCTGAGGTGCAAAGCCTTGTGTTTTGGCGCAATCGTGAACAAGACCCCGTTTCTGGATACAAAAAACCCGGCTGCGAGACGCAGCCGGGCTCGACCGCGGGTCAAACGACCCGCTCCTCGCCAATTTCAGGCAGATTATTTCGCCTTGGCCACAATCGATTCGTAAGGCTTGTAGGCATCCTTGGCGACTTCCGCATACAGCTCGCCGAGCTTAGTCGCCTGGGCAACGAAGCCCTCATACGCCTGCTTGGCATAATCGGTCTGGATCTCGATCGCCTTTTCGAGCGATTTCGCGGCGACCAGTTTCTCGATAGCGGCGCTGCCGGTCTCGAACGACTTCTTCGAATATTCGGTCGCCTCAGTGGCGATAGCCTGGAAGCCCTTCGAGAGGGAGGCGAAGCTCTTCAGGCCGGTGTCCATGAATTCCTTGCCGAACTTGCCGGCATCTTCGAACGTCTGTGTCATGTGCATGTCCCTTTCAAGATGGGATGGTCAGCACGTCATTGTGCGATGCAAATCGTGTATTGTGCAACGCACAAAAAGTCAATGCCGGAAGACCGGCCCTCTCCCAACGGAAACCCAGGCCCCGCGCATGCGGTCTGGCCAGATTTGAATCAACTGAAAATCAAGCCCGACTGAAATTATGAACGTCGCAGTTACCATAAACGGATTGGTAACGCTGATCGCCTAGGGTCATTCGATGCGAGGCAGGAAACCTTTGCCGCCTCTTGGGTGCAGTACCTTCAAAGGAAATAACAGTGCGTCAGGCGTGGGCTAGATTTTCATCCGTTTCGGTCTCTCCCTTCAGAACCGTTTTTGTCGGCATCGTCGCGATGGCCATGACGCTTGGCGCGGTTGGGGGCACTTCGGCGGCTTCGTCGAAATATGCAGCGATCGTCGTCGATGCGAACACCGGCAAGACACTGTTTTCGGCAAACGCCGACGCGCCGCGCTACCCGGCTTCGCTGACCAAGATGATGACCCTCTACATGCTGTTCGAGGCCCTCGACGGCGGCAGGCTCTCATTGTCGAGCCGCGTTCCGTTCTCCGCCCAGGCCGCGGCTGAACCGCCGACGAAGCTTGGTGTCAAGGCCGGCAACTCGATCACCGTCGAAACCGCGATTTATTCGATGGTGACGAAGTCGGCCAATGACTCGGCAACCGCCGTCGCCGAGTTGCTCGGCGGCTCCCAGCAGAAATTCGCGCGCATGATGACCGCCAAGGCACGCCGCCTCGGCATGAGCGGCACAACGTTCCAGAATGCGCACGGCCTGCCGGACAGTGCTCAAAAGACGACCGCGCGCGACATGGCGGTGCTTGGCATTGCTCTCAGGGAACACTTTCCGCGCTACTACAAATATTTTTCGGCGCGTTCATTCCAGTATGGACGCCAGCGCATCAACGGCCACAACCGCCTGCTCGGACGCATCAAGGGCGTCGACGGCATCAAGACCGGTTACACAAGGGCATCCGGCTTCAATCTGGCTTCGTCCGTGTCGGATGGAAATCGCAGCATCGTCGCGGTCGTGATGGGCGGCCAATCCGGCCGGTCGCGCGATGCGCAAATGGCGGAACTGATCAAGAAATACCTGCCGAAGGCTTCGACCCGCGACAGCGGCCCGTTGATCGCCATGCGCGGAGAGTCGCCGATCGCGGCGATTGCGTCGGCCATCCTGCCCAAGCGCAAGGCGCCGACGCCTGATCCACGTCCCGACGTGATCGTCGCGCTCAGCGAGGAAGAAGTTCTCGAAGCGGAAAGGCAGCAGATGGCCGAGCAGGAAACAGTGGTGGAAGAGACCACTGCGCCGATCGTGCAGGCCTATGCGGAGCCTGCGCCACGGCCGAAATCTGCGCCGCGTCCCAAGGCAGATGTCGACCCGATCCGTACCTCGTCCACCGCACCCGAAGGTTGGGCCGTTCAGGTCGCTTCCTCGCCGAGCGCGGCCGAAGCGGAAGGTTTCCTTGCCAAGACAACGAAGCGGGCTCCCAAAGCCGTCGCCTCGGCCTCGCCTTTCACGGTGCCTTTCGTGAAGGACGGCACCACCTATTACCGCGCCCGCTTCGGCGGTTTTGGATCGAAGACCGCTGCGTGGGACGCATGCGCCGCGCTGAAGAAAAAGAAGATCTCGTGCTACGCGGTCCAGCAATAAGCCAGGCCGTCCCGATCAATCTCCCGGAAATGTGACTGTGTCGAAGGAGAGCTAGTGGTGTTTGGAGAGAAGGACGTCCTTGGCTTCGTTGATACGCGTCGCCAGGAAAGAGGAGCCGCCGAGATCGGGGTGCAGGCGCTGCATCAGGCGGCGGTGCGCCTTGCGGACCTCCGCCGCAGTGGCACCCGCTTCAAGACCAAGGACCTTGTAGGCCTCCTCCTTAGTCATGGCGCCCGTACCTGGCGCAACACCTTGCCGGTCGCCGTCATCCGCCTTCGCGTTTTCTCGCCAGACGGGAAACCGGCCGTCAAGATAGGTCTCAAGTAGGCGCAGGCTCTCGGGATCCGAGGACAACTCGCCCAGCAATTCCAGCAATTCGTCCTGGGACATCGTGCTCAGCGCGCGACCCTCATGACTGCCGGCCAACACCAGGCCTTCCAACCCGCCGCTGTCGTGATCGAGCTCCATTTCAAGCGCCGCCGTCCTGACTGTCGAGCGCTTGCCGGGCGTCTTTCGAGCACGGCGCGTCGCCCTGCCCGACGCATACCACGCTAATGCACCCGACAGCAGCATGCCGCCAACCCCTGCCCGGCCTGTGATAACCAGCAAACCGCCGACAATCGCCAGAATTATCGGCCCACTGATGCGCAACGCTTCGGCAAGACGCGCGGGATTGGTGCGCAGAAAGCCCATGGCAATCAGCGTGATCGCGAGAAGGCTGATCAGGCTGTAGAAGACAACCGTCATCCTGCCTTGCCGCTCTTCAAGTGCTCGATCATCAATTGGTCTTCGGGGCGGCCCCGGGCTTCGAGCGCCTTGAGCCCACCGGTGGCGAACACAGCGACAGCGGAGAGCAGCTTTGCAAGCGCGGCGGCTGAATTGCGGTCGAAGCGGAACCAGGCGCCTTTCGACAGGCGTGCAAATTCCTTGAACGCGTGTTCGACGAGCGCATCGCGGCCTTCCTGGAAGAGGAAGACGGGAACCCCATGCAGCCCGAGACTGCCGGCTTTTTCCGCCAGATCGTCGATAGCTTCCTCCATTGCGTCGCCGATGAAGACGACTGCATCGACCTTTTCCCGCTCCGTCTCCCGGAGAGCATGGGAAAATACCTTGCCGATCTGGGTGTTGCCGCCGCGGCAGTCGATGCCGACCATCAGATTTTTCAGCGTCGTGGTGTCGCCGACAAATTTCGAACTGCGGCACTCGCCGAGTCCGCGAAAGTAAACGAGTTGAACCTTCAACGCCGAGGCCTTGGCGACCGCGTCGAACATCTCAGCCTGCAGCCTGCAGGCCAGATCCCAGGTTGGTTGCCGGCTCATCGTTGCATCGAGTGCGAGTATCAGCCGGCCCGAGCCGGTTGGCCGCGAAGCAGCCAGTGCTCGGGCTTGGCGCACAAACGCGTCGATTTCACTGGCGCCTGACCGAAGCTCGGCAGGCGGCTTGTCGGTGTGGAGGGGCACGGGCGGCTTTTTGTCGCTCATCGGGAT
Organism: Mesorhizobium sp. ZC-5; assembly: GCF_025753855.1. GTDB lineage: Bacteria > Pseudomonadota > Alphaproteobacteria > Rhizobiales > Rhizobiaceae > Neomesorhizobium. The sequence continues at coordinate 523,691 of NZ_JAOWPT010000003.1, read as the reverse complement.
CAACATGTGGCGTCTTATGGATGCTTGCAAGGCCGCCGACGCCGCAAGCCGAATTCAGCCAGCCTGCTTTTGGCTACAAAAGCCCGAGTTCCGAGAGTTCCTGACGCAACTTCGGCGGCATCTCGGCCCAGCCGGTCCTGCCGGCGCCGAGATCGGACGGCGCTTCGTTCGGCTTCAGGTAACGCCAGCCCTGAAAGGCACGACGCGGCTGCCATTCGGTGCGGACAACTGTGGGGTCGAGCATCAGGTAGCAGCGGCCGATGCCGTCCTTGTCGGTGAATGGCCGGATCTCTGTAATCAACTGGCGGCATTGCACGCTGCCCTTGATCACCCAGTAGAGCGAGCCGCCATCGGTCACCTCGCTGCCGCGCGTCGGAACCATGCGCGTCGTGTGGAAATGCTCGACCGGCTCGCCGGCGCGCCGACGTTCGTCCAGGCGGAAAGCAATCCACTCTTCCAGATCCTCGACGCTATCGCAGCCGACGCAGAGCTTTATCAGGTTCAGTGACATGGCAAGAGCATTAGCGCGGCAAACGCCGGGGTCAACCGCGAACCGGCTTCTCCACAGGCGCGGATCAAATCCGGATCAACATTCGACGACATTCACCGCAAGGCCGCCCTGGCTGGTTTCCTTGTATTTTTCGCTCATGTCGAGGCCGGTCTGGCGCATCGTCTCGATCGCCGCGTCGAGCGGCACGAAATGAACGCCGTCTCCCTTGATGGCGAGCGAAGCGGCCGTCACCGCCTTCACGGCGCCCAATGCGTTGCGCTCGATGCAGGGCACCTGCACCAGGCCGCCTACGGGATCGCAGGTCATGCCGAGATGATGTTCGAGCGCGATCTCGGCGGCGTTTTCCACCTGCTCGGGGGTGCCACCCATGACGGCGCAAAGTCCTGCCGCCGCCATCGCCGACGCCGAGCCGACCTCGCCCTGGCAGCCGACCTCCGCGCCGGAAATCGATGCGTTGGACTTGATGATGCCGCCGACCGCAGCCGCCGTCAGCAGGAAGTCGCGTATGCTGGCCTGGTCGGCCTCGGGATGAAAATGCAGCCAGTAGCGCAGCACCGCGGGCAGCGTGCCGGCGGCGCCATTGGTCGGCGCGGTGACGACGCGGCCGCCGGCGGCGTTTTCTTCGTTCACCGCCATCGCATAGATCGACAGCCAGTCATTGGCGAGCAGCGGGTTCGGCCGGTTCTGGCGCCACTCCTCCTGCAGTTTGTCGTGCAACTGGCGTGCGCGGCGGCGAACCTTCAATCCGCCCGGCATGATGCCGTCCTGCGACAGGCCGCGCTCGATGCAGCCCCGCATGGCGGTCCAGATGTTGTCGAGACCTTCATCGAGCTCTTCGCGCGACATGTGGGTTTCTTCGTTGACGCGCTTCATCTCCGCGATGGACAGGCCGCTTTTGCCAGCCATTCCAAGCATCTCGACGGCGTTCTTGAATGGATAAGGCACTTTGCTGCCTTCGGTCGTCACCGACCCGCGCGATTTCATGCGCTGCAGTTCCTCATCGGAAACGACGAAGCCGCCGCCAATCGAATAATAGATGCGCTTCAGGAGCAATCGGCCAGCGGCATCGTAAGCATAGAACGCCATGCCATTGGCGTGTCCGAGCAGCGGTGTCTTCCTGTCGAGAACAAGGTCGGTGGCCGGATCGAAATTGTAGCCTGGATGACCGGGTGGCGAGACGCGCTTTTCGGTCTTGACCTTCTCGACCTGGGCGTCCGCCGTGTCCGGATCGACGGTCAGCGGCGTTTCGCCCGTCAGGCCGAGGATCACGGCCCGATCGGTTCCATGGCCGACACCCGTATAGGCAAGCGACCCGTGCAGGCTGGCGCCAAGCCGGTCCACGACCGCGCCAGCCGGCCGCGGCCAGTCGTCGCCGGCGACTTCGGCGAGAAACCGCACAGCCGCCGTCATCGGTCCCATCGTGTGGGAACTCGACGGCCCGATGCCGATTTTGAACAGATCGAAGACCGAGAGGAACACGCGCCAGAAACTCCAGACCGTGGGTTCGCGCACGGCATCGCGTTGCAAACGATATTTCCGCCTTTTCCAGGCCGTCGGCTTCGCGGGCGCCGACTTCCGGTGCGCTGCAAACGACATGACCGCAGTGGGAAGTCAAAGGAAATCCGACCGGGTGAAAGTCATTATATGGGAGCGAACGGCATGGACTGCATTTTCTGGTGAGGCCCCAGGACCGGCGCGACCATCAACTCACCACGTATGTTAGAATCGGCGCATGGGCGATTCTTTCATTCTTTCCGGCAATGATTTCGCGGCGCTCGCTTTGTACCTGCTGGTCTGGACGTTCTTCGCACTCGCCGCCGACGGGAAGCTGTTCAGCCGCATATCCCTCTCCACCGCCATGAACGCACAGCGGGAAGCCTGGATGCGGACGATGGCGCGGCGCGAACTCAGGATGATCGACACCTCCATCATGATCGGCCTGCAGCAAGGCACCGCGTTTTTCGCTTCCAGCTCGATCTTCGCGATCGGCGGTTGCTTTGCACTGCTCGGCGCTACCGAACAGGTGCTCTCGGTGCTTTCCGACCTGCCCTATGTCGCCTCGCCCTCGCGCGGCCTGTTCGAAACGAAGGTGTTCGGCCTCGTCATCCTCCTCGCCTACGCATTCTTCAAGTTCGGCTGGTCCTACAGGCTCTTCAATTACTGCTCGATCCTGATCGGAGCAGTTCCTGTGATGCGCGACGAAGCGGCATACAGCGCCGAGACGGAAGCGGCGGTCATCCGTGCAGCCAAGATGAACATACTGGCCGGCAAGCATTTCAATGCCGGCCTGCGCGGCATCTTCTTTTCGATCGGTTATCTCGGCTGGTTCGTGAACGCCGGGGTGTTCGCGATGACCACGCTGCTTCTGCTTGCAGTGCTGATCCGCCGCCAGTTCTTCTCAGCGGCCCGCGCCGCGGTGCTGGCCGAAGCGCCCGTTCAGGGCGGACCGGGCAGCACCGTATCAATGCGGCCCGACAGCCAGTAGGCCAAAAGCCCGATCCACTCGCGCACCGCCACGGTGGTGTTCTGTAAGGCATCTATCTCGTTGTCGGCGAAGAGGCTGACGCCTTCTCGGCCCGATGTGCGATAATCGGCCGGCCAAGGTACAACCGCGAAATCGACCTTGCGGAACAACCCCACCGAGCGCGGCATATGGAATGCCGAGGTGACCAGCAGCCATGTCTCACCGGGTTGCGGATTGACGAGTTCCTTCGAGAACTCTGCGTTCTCGGCGGTGTTGCGGGACTTGTTCTCCAGAATGAGCCGTTCGGGCGCTACTCCAAGCGCAACGAGCAGCCGAGGCGCTGTATCGGCATCCCCTTCTCCGTCGAGCAGGATCGCCCCGGTACCGCCTGAGACCAGGACCCTAGCATTCGGGAAGCGCCTCGCCAGCACCGCCGTCTCGACAAAGCGGTCACCGCCGCTGTTCAGTTCGTAGCCGCCACGGGCAAGGTTGATGGCCCCCTCGAAACCGCCGCCGAGCACGACAATACCGTCGACCTTTTCCGGCAAGCTGGCCGGCCGCTGGAAGCGCTCTTCCAAAGGATTGAGCATCAGCGCACCAAGCGATGTCCAAGCCGAAAGGGCCAGGACCAAGAATGCCGCCGATGCACCACCGACCGCCAGGCGGCGACGGCCAAGGAATATCGCCAGCAGGCCAGCAAAGGCCAGGAAAATCGACAGGTTCAGCGGCTGGATGAAAAACCAGAATATCTTTGAGAGGTAGAAGAACACGGCCTGCCCCTCAAAATTCTAGTGCGGCACTACCACCACTTCTGCGGCTCGAAACGGCCGGCGGCCTGTTCGATGACGTGGCCGGCCCGGTACAGGGTTTCCTCGTCGAACGGCCGTCCGATGAGCTGAAGCCCGAGCGGCAGCCCATTTTCGTCAAGACCGGCCGGCACTGCGATGCCAGGCAGGCCGGCCATGTTCACCGTCACCGTAAAGATGTCGTTGAGGTACATCTTAACCGGGTCGGCTGCCATGTCCTCGTCGGCAACACCGAAGGCGGCGGAAGGCGTGGCCGGCGTCAGGATCGTGTCTATGCCGTCGGCAAAGACCTTTTCGAAATCGCGCTTGATCAAGGTGCGTACCTTCTGCGCCTGCAGGTAATAGGCATCGTAATAGCCGGCCGAGAGCACATAAGTGCCGATCATGATGCGGCGCTTGACCTCGCGGCCGAAACCGGCGGCGCGCGTCTTTTCATACATGTCAACGATATCCTTGCCCGGCACCCGCAAGCCGTAGCGGACCCCGTCGTAGCGGGCGAGATTGGACGAGGCCTCGGCCGGCGCCACGATGTAATAGGCCGGCAAAGCGTATTTGGTGTGCGGCAGCGAGATGTCGACGATTTCGGCCCCGGCATCCTTCAGCCAGTCTATGCCCTTCTGCCAAAGCGCCTCGATGTCCTGCGGCATGCCATCGACGCGGTATTCCTTCGGAATGCCGATCTTCATGCCTCGGATCGACTGGCCGAGTGCGGCTTCATAGTCCGGGACCGGCCGGTCGACGGAGGTGGTGTCCTTGGTATCGACCGAAGCCATCGATTTCAGCATGATGGCGGAGTCGCGCACGTCGCGGGTGATCGGTCCCGCCTGGTCGAGCGACGAGGCGAACGCGACGACACCCCAGCGCGAACAACGGCCGTAGGTGGGCTTGATACCAACCGTGCCGGTAAAGGCAGCCGGCTGGCGGATCGAACCACCAGTATCGGTGGCGGTGGCACCGGCGCACAGGAAAGCCGAGACCGCCGAAGCCGAGCCACCGGACGACCCACCGGGTACGAGCTGCATATTGTCCAACGAACGCTCGGTACGAACTCCGCCATCCGAAACGAAACCGCCGTCGCCCATATGGGTTGTAGGGCGGACGACTGTAGAGGCGCGAGACCGGCGCCAGGGGTTGATGACGGGACCGTAGTAGGAGGTTTCGTTGGATGAGCCCATGGCGAACTCGTCCATATTGAGCTTGCCCAGCATGACGGCGCCGTCCGCCCACAGATTGGCCGTCACGGTTGACTCATAGCGCGGCTTGAAACCGTCCAGGACATGGCTGCAGGCCTGCGTGTGCACGCCCTCGGTGCCGAACAGATCCTTGATGCCGAGCGGAATGCCTTCCAGCGCCCCGCCGGAATTGTTGGCGAGACGCTCGTCGGAAGCCTTGGCCATGGCACGGGCCTTGTCGTGCGTCACCGCGACATAGGCGTTCAGTGTCTCGTTGGCGCTATCAATTGCACCGAGGTAGGCGTCGGTGATTTCCGTCGCGGTGATTTCCCGCGCCCGCAGTTTCTTGCGGGCTTCGGAGATCGTCAATTTGGTGAGGTCGGTCATCAGGCGAGTTTCTTTTCGTAAAAACGGGAATGGCCGGAATCGGGGTAGTCGAGCACCGCGCCGCAAACCTGGAACCCGCCGCGCTCATAGACACGGTAGGCGGGCTCGAAGCCCGGCGCCTCACCCGTTTCCAGAACCAGCCGCGTGACGCCCGTGCCGCGCGCGAGCGTCTCGATCGACTGCAAGAGCTGGGACCCGACGCGCTGGCCGCGCACCTCGGGCAAGGTGAACATGCGCTTGACCTCGCCAAGACCGCCGCCGTGATCCTTCAGCGCGCCCATGCCGACAGGACGCCGATCCGGATCACGCGCCACGAACAAGGTCACCGCAGGCTCGGCCATCTGCTCGACGGTGAGCTGGAACTGGAACTCGCGCGGTGTCAACGGGATCATATGCGCATTCAACGCCGCGACCATCAGGCGCACGTCGTCCTGCAAGGGATTTTCAATTGCGATCTCGATAGCCACCGCGCCCTACTCCACGACTTTCGGCACGAGGAAGAAGTTTTCCTGTGTTGCCGGCGCATTGGCGACGATATCCGTTGCCTTGTCGCCATCGGTCACGGCGTCCTGGCGCTTCTTCATCTCCATGGGGATCACCGACGTCATCGGCTCGACGCCGGAAACGTCGACTTCGTTCAACTGCTCCACGAACCCCAGGATGACGTTCAGCTCGCCGGTCATGCGCTCCGCGTCCTCATCGGAGACCGCGATGCGGGCAAGGTGCGCGACGCGCTTGACGGTGGCGATATCGACGGACATGGAATTGCTCCGGAATGAAGACCTCGCGCTATACCGGCGCGACAGCCGCAGTGCAACATGGATGACGGTGGCGCCGGGTCAGGGCAGTTCGACGCCTTCGCAAAAATAATAGCTGCCGGCGTTGCCGCCCACTTCACCCTCTGCCGGCGCCGGCTTGACCGAAACCAGATCGATTTGCGTCGGCGACATTTGCGTCACCGAAAGCACGTCGGGAAACAGATAGCCCGGTTCCTGGCAAATGGCTGTGACCGCCCAGGCCGGCGAACGTTCCGCCTTGATGACCTGCACGAACTCGCAATTGTATTCGACGCTTTCCAGCCCGCGCGCCGAAAGCATCGTATTGCCGGCGTCGGTAACGGTTTCGATGCCGTCCTTCCTGGCCTGCGCGCAAAGTTCCTCCGTCTCGAGATAGACGCCCTTGATGAAATCGTCGGCAGCCACTGCCGGAACTGCCGAGAAAATCGTCGAAACCGCGACAAAAAACCGCTTCAAGTCCATGAAACCTCCCATTTTTCCGCCGTTATAGAGTGACGCTGTCTCCGATTTGAGGCACTTTGACATCGACGCCGGAACCTTCCATGCCGGTGATGAACTTGTCCGGCGTCTGGTCGAGCAGGCCGAAGGTCTTGTAGTGGCACGGTATGACCGTCTCGAAATTGAAGAAGCGCCGGCATGCAAGCGCAGCAACAGCGCCGCCCATGGTGAAACGGTCGCCGATTGGCACCAGGCCGATCTTCGGCTCGTGAAGTTCGTTGATCAGCGCCATGTCGGAGAAGATGTCGGTGTCGCCCATATGGTAGAGCGTCTTGTCGTCGGGGAAATGCAGCACCAGCCCCAACGGGTTTCCCATGTAGATACCGTCGGCATAGGACGATGAATGCAGGGCCTGCACGAAAGTGGTGGTGAAACCGCCACAATCGACGGTTCCACCGGTATTGCCCTGGTTGATTTTAGCCTGGTCGACGCCCTTGCCGCCGAAATAACCGCAAATCTCGGGGTTGGCGACCAGCATGGCGCCGGTTTTCTTCAGGATGTCCAGCGAATCGCCGACATGGTCGCCGTGGCCATGGGTGAGCAGCACATGGGTCACGCCTTCGGCCGGCCCTTCCCAGCCCTTCTTCCAGAGTGGATTGTGGCTGAGAAACGGGTCGATCAGGATGCTTGCGCCCGCTGCCTCGATCTTGAAGGCGGACTGTCCGTACCAGGTGAGCTTCATTTCAGGCTGTCTCCTCGATTTTCGCTTTGCGGGAGGATAGAACGCCAGCAGCCTTAGTCAAAGGAAAGCCTCAGCATTTTGGCAGTCATCTCAATCCAGGAGCTTCCGGATCATTTGCGTGGCGGCAAGACGCTGGCCGGGCTCGATCTCGGCGACAAGACGATCGGCGTGGCGGTTTCCGACCGTGGCCTGTCCTTCGCGCATCCGCGGCCAGTGATCATCCGCAGGAAGTTCTCGCTCGACGCGGCCGCGCTGCTCTCGCTGCTGGCGAAGGACAACGCCGGTGCGGTGGCGATCGGCCTGCCGATCAACATGGACGGTAGTGAAGGCCCACGCGCTCAGGCTTCGCGTGCCTTTGTCCGCAACATCGCCAGGATGAGCGATCTGCCGTTCCTGTTCTGGGACGAACGTTTATCGACGGTGGCCGCCGAGCGCACGCTGATCGAAATGGATTTCTCCCGCAGGAAGCGCGCCGGAAAGATCGATTCCGCCGCGGCTGCGTTCATCCTGCAAGGGGTGCTGGACCGGCTTCAGATACTTGGTGCCGAGCGTTCTCCGAAATAGCGGCCGTGCCGCGCACGGTACCAGGCGACGATCGCCTTGCGCTTTCGGAAGGCGATCAGGCCCGCGACCAGGAAGCTGTCGAAGACGCAAGCTCGCGCCAGCAACCCCGGTATCGTGGTGGGATCGATGCCGAGCATTTCGCCATAAAGCTGGAAAAGCAGGTCATGCAGGCGACGGCTGAGTATCACGTAGCCGAAATTGATGTCGTTGAGCGACAGAAAGTACCAGCCCCAGAACAGCACCAGCGGCGAAACCCACAAAGCGATCAGGTAACGCATCAGCGGTCCTCACCGAAATTGCCGCCCGGACGGCCGGAAAAGCGCGACAACATGGAATTGTAAGCTGCTCCAGCGGCCATCAGCTTGGCGGCGTCACGGATATCGTCACGACTGGGTAGGGTCGAGATGAGGCCGGACCAGCGCTCTGCGAAAACGGCGAGGTAGGAAGCCAGAAGTGCTGCGACAAGCGCTGCTATTTCCGTGAAGAACGGGGCAGCCGGTTCGGCCGCCCGCATGAGAAGCAAAAGCGTCAACGAGCCGATCGCCGCGCCAAAGGCAAATCGTGCGATCTCCTCGGTGTCTTCCGAGACGGTGCCATCGCCAAATGACGCGGTGATGAAAACCCACAGGAAAAGCACCGCCACGACGCAGAAGCCGATCGAAAAGATCGCGGACGTCCACATTGCCGGGAAAAAGGTTTCCCCGGTCGCGGGATTGCCGGCGAGGTCGAAAAATATCGCGGGCATGCTACCCTCGACGCCAAATGCGGATACCCCCGCCAGAAGCGCGAAAATCGCCATCCAGTGAAAAGCCAGGAAAGACGTGAGGATGTGGCGCATGGAATCCCTTGTCGCGAGAAAAGACATTGGGGCGTTGGCATCGTTCCGGCAAATGAAACCATTTGTTAAGGTTAATTTTCCCGGCCGCTAATGTGGAAAACCGCCCGCTGGGTCGACCGATCAGGATTTGTGGCGGTTTACAGCCACGGATCGGCGCACTACCGGTCGCGCACCATCGAAACGGTCCGAGAACCGATGCTCGCCATCTTCGAAAGCATACTGCCCGTGTTCCTGCTGATCCTGGCGGGCAATCTTCTGCGCCGGACGCCGCTGATCAACCAGACCGCGTGGCCCGGTCTCGACCAGTTGGGCTACTGGGTCCTTTATCCGGCGCTGCTGTTCATCACCATCGTCAATGCCGATTTTACCGGGCTCCAGCTCGACGCGATGATGGCGGCGCTACTGGTCTCCATCGCTGTGATATGCAGCTTCACCTACGCATCGTGGCCAGTTCTGGCGCGGACAGGCCTTGTGCTGGAAAGCGAATTCTCCTCGGTTTTCCAGACCACGGCGCGCTGGAATAGCTTTATCGCGCTGGCAGTGGCGCAGAAAATCTTCCTGCCGGCGGGAATGGCCGTGGTTGCGCTGGTGATGCTTGTGATCATCATCCCGCTCAACATCGCCTCGACGTTCGTCGTCACCCGCTTTGCCGACCGCACCGCAAACTGGCGAAGGGTGGCCTGGAACATCGCGACCAACCCGCTGATCCTGGCGATGCTCGCGGGTATCGTGATGCGGGCGATGCCGTTTCGCCTCTACGCGCCGCTCGATGAAACGATCGACCTTGCCGGCCGGGCGGCACTCGGCATGGGATTGATTGCCATCGGCGCCAGCCTCAGGCCCGGCGACCTGATGCAACTGCGCTTTGCTATGTGGCTGCCGACCGTTCTCAAGCTGGTGCTGTTTCCGGCGCTGCTTGTCGCCACTGCCATGGCTTTCGGCGTCAGCGGGGTGCAATTGAGCTACCTCGCGCTGTGCGGCGCCGTGCCGACAGCCTTGAACGGTTATCTTCTGGCGCGGCAACTCGGCGGTGACGCCGAACTCTACGCGGCGATTGCCACGCTTCAGACCGGCATTTCCTTTCTCACAATCCCGGCGGTGCTCGCCGTCACGGCTCAGTTGAGCGCGGGATAGAGCGTATCGACGATCAGCCGCGCGTCGTGGCGCGCGTCGAGCATGCCATAGGTGCCGCGCCACTGTCCGGCGAGACGGGTCTCGATGAAGGCGTCTGCGATGCGCCCTGCCCCGAGCCGCCGCAGTTCGGCCGCGGCCGCCGACAGCGCCAGTTGCTCGGTCAGGATGCGGGCGGAACCCTCGTCGGACGATGCCACCTGCATGGCGGCACGCAGGACGCTGATCGTGCCGTGTCCCGCCGGGCCGAGATCGCGCTCGATGCCAGCCAGCACCTCGTCGAAAAGGGCCGGCGCGCGGCCGAGCACACGCAGCACGTCGAGCGCCATCACGTTGCCGGAACCTTCCCAGATCGCATTGACAGGCGCCTCGCGATAGTAGCGGGCGAGAGGCCCCTCTTCGACATAGCCATTGCCGCCCAGGCACTCCATCGCCTCGTAGAGCAGCGGTGGGGCGATCTTGCAGACCCAGTATTTCACCACCGCCGTCATGGCACGGGCAAAGGCCGCTTCGCCGCGGCTGACGGCCGCTTCATCGAAGGATCGGGCCAGCCGAAAGGACAAGGCCGTTGCCGCAGCCACGTCCAGCGCCATGTCGGCCAGCACGCGCTGCATGAGCGGCTGCTCGATCAGCGGAGAACCAAATACCTGGCGATAGCGCGCGTGGTTGACCGCTTCGGCAAGGCCGGCGCGCATGATGCCCGAGGAAGCGACCGCGCAATCGAGTCGGGTCAGCGTAACCATATCCATGATGGTCTTCACGCCAGCGCCAGGTTCGCCGACCATTTCGCCGATCGCGTTTACGAATTCGACTTCCGACGACGCGTTGGAACGGTTGCCGAGCTTATCCTTCAGGCGCTGGAAACGGAAACCGTTGACGGAACTGTCGCCGAGGATGCGCGGGACGAGAAAGCACGAAAGGCCTTCCGGTGTTTGCGCAAGCACCAGAAAGGCGTCCGACATCGGCGCCGACATGAACCATTTGTGGCCCGTCAGGCGATGGAAGCCATTGCCGGCGCGCTCGGCACGCGTCGAATTGGCACGAACGTCGGTGCCGCCCTGCTTCTCGGTCATTCCCATGCCGAGCGTCAGACCGGCCTTCTCCACCGGAGGCTTCTGCGACTGGTCGTACTTTCGGGTCGTGACACGCGGCGCCCATTCACGGAAAAGTTTCGGGCTCGCCATCAGCGCGGCAAGCGAAGCGCTGGTCATCGTGATCGGGCAGAGATGCCCGCATTCGAGCTCGGCGGTCAGGTAGAAGCGCGCGGCACGTGCCTGGTGGCGGCGATTGGTTTCGGCGGCGCCATTCTCCCACACGGAAGAATGCAGGCCGTTGGCGACAGAGCGGCGCAACAAGGCGTGATAGGCAGGATGAAACTCGACGAGATCGATGCGGCGACCCTGCCTGTCGTGTGTCTTGAGTTTAGGTGTGTCGGTGTTGGCTAGGCGCGCCAGTTCCTGGGCTTCATTGCTCATCACGAAGCGGCCGAGCGCATCCAGTTCCTTGCGGACCGGCTCGGAAAAGTCTTCGGCGAGCTGGATCAGCAACGGGTCGCCGCGCCAGGCATTGGTGCCGACAAGCAGCGGCGGCTGATTGGTAACCTCGTGCGTCACGCCTATTCCTTGTTGTCTACCGAAGGCGCGATTCCGAACGCCACGGCGGGCTTTATAGCGCAGGGCACGCAAAAAGCGCGACGAAAGAATTGTGGCTTTCCAAAGCCGCTGCTTGCCGTGGCATGACGTGCAGCCTATAGCAGCGCCTTGAGATGACAGACGCCGCATCCCTGCCGCTTTTCCCCCACCGCCACCTGCTTGGCATCGGGGAGCTTTTCCCCGTCGACATCGAACTGCTTCTGGACCGCGCCGACGCCGCGGTGTCGATCTCGCGCCAGCCCGAGAAGAAAACCTCGGCACTGCGCGGCCGCACGCAGATCAACCTTTTCTATGAAGCGTCGACCAGGACGCAATCGTCGTTCGAGCTCGCCGGAAAAAGGCTCGGCGCCGATGTGATGAACATGTCAGTGGCGAGTTCGTCCGTGAAGAAGGGCGAAACGCTGATCGACACCGCGATGACGCTGAATGCCATGCGGCCGGATATCCTGATCATCCGCCACCAATCTGCGGGAGCCGCGGCACTGCTCGCCCAAAAAGTCGGCTGTTCCGTGGTCAATGCAGGCGATGGAGCCCATGAGCACCCGACCCAGGCGCTGCTCGATGCGCTGACCATCCGCCGAGCCAAAGGCCCCCTGTCGAAGCTGATCGTGGCGATCTGCGGCGATATCCTGCATTCGCGCGTCGCGCGCTCCAACATCCTGTTGCTCAATGCGCTCGGCGCCCAGGTCCGGGTGGTCGCGCCCTCGACTTTGCTGCCTGCCGGCATCGAGAAGATGGGCGTGATCGTTGCACGATCGATGGCCGAAGGGCTCAAAGACGCCGATGTGGTGATGATGCTGCGGCTCCAGCGGGAGCGCATGGCCGGCGCGTTCGTGCCGTCGGTCCGCGAATACTTCCGCTATTTCGGCCTCGACGCGGAAAAACTGAAGGCCGCCAAGGACGACGCGCTGGTCATGCATCCCGGACCGATGAACCGCGGCGTGGAGATCGCCTCGGAGATCGCCGACGGACCACAAAGCGTTATCCAGGAACAGGTCGAGATGGGCGTCGCCGTACGCATGGCGGTGATGGAGGCGCTGCTCGATCCGCGCCGCAATGCGGGCAGTAGGCCATGAGCGTAACGGTTTTCCAGAACGCCCGCATTGTCGACCCCTCGCGCGGCATCGACGAAACAGGCGCCGTCATCGTCGACGGCAAGAAGATTCTCGCCTCTGGCGCCGCAGCGCAAAATCAGGGCAAGCCCGAAGGCGCAACAGTTATCGATTGCGCCGGCAAGGCGATCATTCCAGGCTTGGTCGATGGCCGCGTCTTCATCGGCGAACCTGGTGCGGAACATCGCGAGACGATCGCTTCGGCAAGCCTTGCCGCGGCGGCCGGCGGCGTCACCTCGATTGTCATGATGCCCGACACGGATCCGGTGATCGATGACATCGCTCTCGTCGAATTCGTGATGCGCACAGCGCGCGAGACTGCCTCGGTCCATGTCTTTCCGGCCGCGGCCATCACAAGGCGGCTGGGCGGTCAGGAGATGACGGAGTTCGGCCTCTTGCGCCAGGCCGGTGCTGTTGCCTTCACCGACGGCCGCCACACCATCGGCAACGCATTGGTGATGCGCCGGGCGCTGACATATGCGCGCGATTTCGGCGCGTTGATCGTCCATGAGACGGAGGACGCCGACCTCGCGTCCTCCGGTGTCATGAACGAAGGGCTCTATGCGAGCTGGCTGGGCCTGCCGGGCATCCCGCGCGAGGCTGAGACGATCCCGCTCGAGCGCGACCTGATGCTGGCGCGGCTGACCGGCGGCAACTATCACGCGGCCAAAATCTCGACGGCTCTGTCCGCGTCTGCAATCTCCCGAGCCAAGGATGACAAAGCCAACGTCACTGCCGGCGTTTCGATCAACAACCTGTCGCTCAACGAAAACGATGTCGGCGAATACCGTACCTTCTTCCGGCTTACCCCGCCGTTGCGGACCGAGGACGACCGCCTGGCGATGATCGAGGCGCTGCGGGACGGCACCATCGACATCATCGTGTCGTCGCACGATCCGCAGGACGTCGACACCAAGCGGCTGCCCTTCGCCGACGCCGCCGCCGGCGCCATCGGGCTCGAAACGTTGCTCGGGGCTGCCCTGCGGCTTTACCACAATGGCGACCTGCCGTTGCTACGTGTGATCGAAGTTCTTTCGACGGCACCGGCAAGATTGTTTGGCCTGTCCGGCGGAACGCTGAAGCCCGGGGCACCCGCGGATCTTGTTCTGGTCGATCTCGACGAGCCATGGGTGGTGGAGGAGAAGACGATCCGCTCGCGCTCCAAGAATACCTGCTTCGAAAGCGCGAAGCTGCAAGGCAAGGTCTTGCAAACAATGGTTGCGGGCCGCACAGTATTCTCCACTTGAGGGGGGAATGATGAACTACCTGTTGGCCGCGCTGTTCGGCTATCTGCTCGGATCGATCCCGTTCGGCCTGCTGATAACGCGCGCAGCCGGTCTTGGCGACGTGCGCAAGATCGGCTCCGGCAACATCGGCGCCACCAACGTGCTCAGGACCGGCAACAAGGGCCTTGCCGCGTTGACGCTGCTGCTCGACGGGCTGAAAGGAACGATCGCCGTTCTGATTGCCGGCCTTTACGGCGCGGACTTTGCGATCATCGCGGGCTTCTTTGCTTTCATCGGTCACCTCTTCCCGGTCTGGCTCGGCTTCAAGGGCGGCAAAGGCGTCGCCACCTATATTGGCGTGCTGGCCGGCCTGATGTGGAAAGTGGCGCTTGTCTTCGCCGCGGTCTGGATCGCGGTAGCGCTGCTTCTGCGCTATTCATCGCTCGCAGCACTCATCGCGGCCGTCGTCGTGCCGCTGACCCTGCTCATCATGGGCTACCAGGATTTCGCCGTCGTCTTCGCGCTGATGAGCGTGATCGTATTCATAAAGCATCGGGCGAATATCTCCCGCCTGATGGCCGGTACCGAATCGCGGATCGGTTCAAAGGGATGAACGACAGCCCGGCCGCAGGCGCGCCCCGCCTCAGCGACCGGCAACGGATCAACTGGCTGCGGCTGATCCGGACGGAAAATGTCGGGCCGGCGACATTTCGCGACCTGATCAACCGCTTCGGTTCCGCCGAAATCGCGATCGAGATGCTGCCTGAGCTTATGATGTCGGGCGGCGCATCGCGGGTGATCCGGATTCCGACAGTCGCGCAGGCGGAAGCTGAACTGGAAGCGGCCCGCAAGCACGGCTCGCGCTTTATAGCGATCGGTGAGGCCGATTATCCGCAGTATTTGCGGCGCATGGATCACCCGCCACCGCTGGTCGCAGTGAAGGGCACCCCCGCAGTGTTCCTGTTGCCGCCGATCGCGATTGTCGGAGCACGCAACGCTTCGCTGGCCGGCATCAAGATGGCAAGGACCCTCGCCGCTGACCTCGGGCGCGACGGCTACTCCATTGTCTCGGGCCTGGCGCGCGGCATAGACACCGCTGCCCACCAGGGCGCGATCGCCACCGGCACGGTCGCCGTCCTTGCAGGTGGCCTCGATCAGCCCTACCCGCCGGAAAACATAGAGCTGTGCAACGAAATCGCCGGGCGTGGTGGCGCGGTGATTTCGGAAATGCCGTTCGGCTGGGAGCCCCGCGCCAAGGATTTTCCACGCCGCAACCGGATCGTCGCCGGTCTGGCGCTCGGGCTCGTCGTGGTCGAGGCTGCTCAGCGCTCCGGGTCGTTGATCAGCGCCAGGCTCGCCGGCGAGATGGGACGGCTGGTGTTTGCCGTTCCTGGCTCGCCGCTCGATCCCCGCGCGGCAGGCACCAACGGCCTGCTGAAGGACGGCGCCATCCTGGTGACGGAAGCGCGCGACGTCGCCGAGCAGATCGCCCCGCTGATCGGCCAGCCGCTGCCACCGCCCGTTTCGCTTGAGGAACCACCGGACTTCTCGGCAACACCGCCGCCGGCGGACGACGACCGCTCCCGTGTGATCGAGGCGCTAGGCCCGGTTCCGGTCGGTATCGACGAGATTATCCGCCACACCGGTCTTCACCCGGCGCAAGTGTTCATGATCCTTCTGGAACTAGACCTTGCGGGTCGCCTGGAGCGGCACTCGGGCGGCTCGGTCTCGCTGCTCACCGTGGACCCGTGACGGTCGCTGGCCGCGAATGATGTCGCTGGCCTCGATGTACGCCATCTCGATCAGATAGGCGAGCATGTCGCAGCGCTCGGCCTCGGCCATCGCGCGCAGTTCGCCGAGCATCTGCTGGAGATATTCCAGCGTATCGGTACGCCGCTTCACTATTTCTGGGCGCATGGGTAATTTCTCCTCGACGCAGCGCCGTCTGGCACTGTCGGGCATCTCAACTTGGTGCGCTTGAATCAATCGGTGGTAGAGTCAGTATATGTATTTAATTTAAAGTTGCAAGGAATTTTTACCTATCCCGTAGGTTGCAATGAGTGGCAAGAAAGCTGATTTACGGTCTTGCCCTTGACCGGAAGGAAAACGACAGCCATGTCACGGGCGAATTGCTGAACGTCGTTGCGCGGTATTGCCTTCCACGCGCGTCACAACAAAATGAGTACTCATGGACGTCGTCGTCGTCGAATCGCCGGCAAAAGCGAAAACCATCAACAAATATCTGGGCAAGAACTACAAGGTTCTGGCGTCGTTCGGCCATGTCCGCGATCTGCCGGCCAAGGATGGTTCGGTCAAGCCGGATGATGATTTCGCGATGTCCTGGACCGTGGACACGGCTTCGGCGAAACGGCTCACCGAAATCGCCAAGTCGGTCAAGGACGCCGACGGGCTCATCCTGGCGACCGACCCGGATCGCGAGGGAGAAGCGATCTCCTGGCACGTGCTGGAGATCCTGAAGCAGAAGCGTGTCCTGAAGGACAAGAAGATCAGCCGCGTCGTCTTCAACGCCATCACCAAGCAATCGGTGCTGGAAGCGATGGCGAATCCGCGCGAGATCGACGGACCGCTGGTCGACGCCTACCTCGCCCGCCGGGCGCTGGACTATTTGGTCGGCTTCACGCTGTCGCCGGTACTCTGGCGCAAACTGCCGGGCGCCCGTTCCGCCGGCCGGGTCCAGTCGGTGGCGCTGCGGCTGGTTTGCGACCGCGAGTCCGAGATCGAGCGTTTCATCCGCGAGGACTACTGGCTGATCGCAGCCATTCTCGATACGCCGCGCCATGAGAAGTTCGAAGCAAGGCTGACCGGCTTCGAGGGAAAGCGGCTGCAAAAGCTCGACATTTCGAGCCAGGCGCAGGCCGACGACATCAAGGCAATGCTCGATGGCGCCAGCTTCAAGGCACTGTCGGTGGAAGCCAAGCCCACCAAGCGCAATCCAGGCCCTCCCTTTACCACCTCGACGTTGCAGCAGGCGGCATCGTCGCGGCTCGGCTTTGCCGCCGTACGCACCATGCAGGTTGCCCAGCGGCTTTATGAAGGCATCGAAATCGGCGGCGAAACGGCCGGCCTGATCACCTACATGCGTACCGACGGCGTGCAGATGGCACCGGAAGCGATTGAAGCCGCCCGCGCTTCGATCGCCCACGAATTCGGTGAAAAATACGTTCCGGAAAAGCCGCGCTACTATTCGACGAAGGCGAAAAACGCCCAGGAAGCGCACGAGGCGATCCGCCCGACGGACTTTTCGCGCACCCCGACCGAAATGCGCAAATATCTCGATGCCGACCAGGCGCGGCTCTACGAGATGATCTGGAAACGCGCCATCGCCAGCCAGATGCAGCCGGCCGAGATCGAGCGCACCACGGTTGAGATCGAAGCGGTAAATGGCGGTCGCACCGCGGCGTTGCGCGCCGTCGGCTCTGTGATCCGCTTCGACGGCTTCCTGGCCGCCTATGCCGAGCAGAAGGACGAGGATTCCGAAGACGAGGAAGACAAGCGCCTGCCGGAAATCCGCGCCGGCGAACAGGTCGACCGCGACAAGATCAACGTCACCGCTCATACGACCGAGCCGCCTCCCCGCTATTCGGAAGCGACGTTGATCAAGAAGATGGAAGAGTTGGGCATCGGCCGACCGTCCACCTACACCGCTACGCTGAAAACACTCGAAGACCGAGAGTACGTCACGGTCGACAAACGCAAGCTGATCCCCGAAGCAAAGGGCCGGCTGCTCTCGGCGTTCCTCGAAAGCTTCTTCGAGCGTTATGTCGAATATGACTTCACCGCCGACCTGGAAGAGAAGCTCGACCAGATCTCCGACGGCAAGCTTTCCTGGAAAGAGGTGCTGCGCGATTTCTGGAGGGATTTTTCCGGCGCCGTCGATGACATCAAGGAACTGCGCGTCACTGACGTGCTCGACGCGCTCAACGAAGAATTGGCGCCGCTTGTTTTCCCGCCGCGCGAGGACGGCTCCAATCCGCGCATCTGCCCGAAATGCGGTTCAGGCAACCTGTCGCTGAAACTCGGCAAGTTCGGCGCCTTCGTCGGCTGCTCGAACTATCCCGAATGCAGCTTCACCCGCCAGTTGGGTGATGCTGCCAACCCGAACGGCGAAGCGGGCGAAGGCGAAAACGGCGACAAGGTGCTCGGCAAGGACCCCTACACGGCCGAGGAGATCGTTCTGAAGAGCGGCCGCTTCGGCCCGTATGTCCAGCGCGGCGACGGCAAGGAAGCCAAACGCGCCAGCCTGCCGAAAGGCTGGGCCGCCGATGCGATGGATCACGAAAAGGCGCTGGCGCTGCTTTCGCTGCCGCGCGATGTCGGCCAGCACCCCGAAAGCGGCAAGATGATCTCGGCCGGCATCGGCCGTTATGGTCCGTTCGTGCTGCATGACGGCACCTACGCCAATCTGGAAAGCGTCGAGGACGTCTTCACCATCGGCCTCAACCGTGCCGTTTCGGTGATCGCCGAGAAGCAGTCGAAGGGCAAGGGTGGCCGCAACGGCGGCACCCCTGCCGCGTTGAAAGACCTCGGTGCTCACCCGGACGGCGGTTCGGTGACCGTGCGCGACGGCAAGTACGGGCCTTACGTCAACTGGGGTAAAGTCAATGCGACGTTGCCGAAAGGCAAGGACCCGATGGCGGTAAGCCTTGAAGAGGCGCTGACGCTGGTCGCCGAAAAGGCGGCGAAGGGCGGTGGCGGCAAAAAACCGTTCCGCGGCAAGAAAAAAGGTTAGGACAACTTGGCACGGCGCATTTCCGGACGGAACACCAAAGGTGGCGAACGATCCGGCGACACGCGCCATCTGCCTGAACTTGCCGAGGGCCAAAAACCGTCGCGTGACGACATCCTGCGTTTTGTTTCGGAAAATCCTGACCGCTCGGGCAAGCGCGATATCGCGCGTGCCTTCTCGCTGAAGGGCGACGACCGCGTCTGGCTCAAGGATACGCTGCGCGAACTGGAGGATGAAGGCCTGCTGGAAAAGAGCCGCAAGCGGCTGATCCGGCCCGGCGCCCTGCCCCATGTCGTCGTGCTCGACATTTTCTCCCGCGATCCCGACGGCGGCTTGCTGGCACGCCCTTCGGAACGGTCGAGCGACAATAGCGAGCAGAATCCGCTTGTTGCGGTGAAACTTTCACGCGGCACGAAAGGGCCGACGCCAGGTGTCGGCGACCGCGTGCTGGCCAAGGTGTTTCCGACCAACCAACCGACCGGCCCCGCCTACACCGCGCGCGTGATGAAGATCTTCGACAAGCGCAGCGAAGCCGTTCTCGGCGTGTTTCGCGTCGCCCACGATGGAACCTTCCGCATCGAACCGGTCGAACGGCGGCAGCCGGAACTGGTCATCGACACGGAGTTCCGCAATGGCGCCGAGCCTGGCGACCTGGTTGAGGTCGAGCCATCGCGTCATGGGCGTTACGGGTTGCCGAAGGGCAAGGTGCTCAACGTTGTCGGCTCGCTGACCAGCGAAAAGGCGGTCTCGATGATCGCCATCCATGCACATGACATCCCGCACATCTTTCCGCGCGACGTCATCGATGAAGCCGAGGCTGCCAAGCCGGCGACGATGGCGGGACGGGAGGACTGGCGTTCCCTGCCGCTTGTCACCATCGACCCCGCCGATGCAAAAGACCATGACGACGCGGTGCACGCCGAACCCGATGCCGACGAGAAGAACCCGGGCGGCGTGATTGTCACCGTCGCCATCGCGGATGTTGCCGCCTATATCCGTCCGGGATCGGCGCTCGACCGCGAAGCGCTGCGCCGCGGCAATTCCGTCTATTTCCCGGATCGCGTCGTACCGATGCTGCCAGAGCGCATCTCCAACGATCTCTGCTCGCTGAAGGAAAAAGTCGAACGCCCGGCCCTCGCCGTGCGGATGACTTTTTCGGCGGAAGGCCGGAAAATCCGCCACAGTTTTCATCGCGTCATGATGCGTTCGGCGGCACGCCTCGCCTATCCACAGGCGCAGGCGGCAATCGACGGTTCTCCAGACGATGCCACGGGGCCGATTCTCGACGGCGTGCTGAAGCCGCTGTGGGCGGCCTACGAAGTGTTGAAGCGCGGACGCAATGCGCGCGAACCGCTGGAACTGGACCTGCCCGAGCGCAAAATCCTGCTGAAGCCGGATGGAACGGTCGACCGGGTCATTGTTCCCGACCGCCTCGACGCCCACAAGCTCATCGAAGAATTCATGATACAGGCGAATGTCGCTGCCGCGGAGACGCTGGAGGCAAAACGCCAGAAGCTGGTCTATCGCATTCATGACGGACCGTCGCTCGCCAAGCAGGAATCGCTGAGGGAATTCCTGGCAACGCTAGGCCTGTCGCTTGCGCGTGGCGCGCAGATGCGGCCGAGCCAATTCAACGCCATCCTGGACAGGGTGCGCGGCGCCGAGCAGGAGCAACTGGTCAACGAAGTGGTGCTGCGCTCGCAGAGCCAGGCCGAGTATTCGCCGGACAATATCGGCCATTTCGGCCTCAATCTTCGCCGCTACGCGCACTTTACCTCGCCGATTCGGCGCTATGCGGATCTGATCGTCCACCGGGCGCTGGTCAGCGCACTCGGGTTGGGGTCGGACGGGCTGACGCGTGGCGAGGAAGACCGGCTCGAGGAAACCTCGGCGCTCATCTCCGCGTCCGAACGTCGCGCCATGGCGGCGGAACGCGACACGGTCGACCGGCTGATTGCCGGCTATCTAGCTGAACGCATTGAAGAAACTTTCGATGCGCGCATCTCTGGTGTCGTCAAGGCAGGACTATTTGTCCAGTTGCCACAATATGGCGCGGACGGCTTCATACCGGTGTCATCCTTGGATGGCGATTACTATATCTACGATGAAACCGCCCGCGCGCTTTTTGGAGAACGTACCGGCAAGGGTTATCAACTCGCCGACCGTGTCGAGGTCCGCCTGATCGAGGTCGCACCGCTCGCTGGTGCCATGCGCTTCGAGATGCTGACCGAGCCACGGCCACTGCCGGGCTCGAAACGGTCATTCCATAAGGCGAAAGGGCAAAAATCGCGAGCTCGCGCGGCGCAACCGCGCCGCAGCAGCAGGAGACGGTGATGGAACAACAGGTTTTCGGCGGTGAGAATCACTCCCGCCGGCCGGCACGCCCATTGATGAACGCCATGTTGCGCGGCTTCCTCGGCCGATGCCCGCACTGCGGTGAAGGCAAGCTTTTTGCCTCTTTCGTAAAAACCGTCGACCGCTGCGGACACTGCGGCGAGGAAATGCACCATCACCGCGCCGACGACCTGCCAGCCTACCTGGTGGTGGTTATCGTCGGGCATATCGTCGTCGGTGCCTTCATGAGCGTCGAGGCGACCAGCACGCTGTCGACCTGGCAGCACCTGGCGATCTGGATACCGCTGACGATCGGCTCGGCGCTGGCTCTGCTGCGTCCGATCAAAGGTGCGGTTGTCGGGTTGCAATGGGCGCTTTACATGCACGGCTTCAGCGGCGAAGACGATTTGATCGAGGCACATCCGGAGGCCTGAGCGCCACCTGGGGGTATTGATGGACGGGATGACGAGAGCGCAGGTCGACAAGGCTGAATCCAAGGATTTCGCGCTAGGCGGCAAACCCATGCGTCCACGCGATGCCGCGACCCTCATCCTGCTTGACCGGCAAGGCCGCGACATCCGCGTACTGATGGGCCGTCGTCATGCCAAACACGCTTTCATGCCCGGAAAATTCGTGTTTCCCGGCGGTCGCACCGATCCAGCCGACAGCCGCATTCCGGTTATCGCGAACCTGCATCCCGACGAGGAAGCAAAACTCGTCGGCAGCAATGCGCGCGCTTCGAAGGCGCGGGCTCGGGCTATCGCCCTGTCGGCGATCCGCGAAACCTATGAAGAGGCCGGACTGCTGATCGGCCACAAGGGTTCCTTCTCGACCAACAAGGCCGATTGGCAAGGCTTCGTAGAACATGGCGTGCATCCTTCGCTGGAAACGCTGCGCTTCATCGCGCGCGCCATCACGCCGCCCGGACGCGTCCGCCGTTTCGACACGCGCTTCCTGGCCGCCTGGCGAAGCGACGTTGCCGTTGCCCTGGAAGGCGGGGGCCCCACCAACGAGTTGGAAGAACTGGTCTGGTTGCCGCTCGGAGAGGCCAAAAAAGCCGACATTCCGGCCATTACCAAGACGGTCCTCGAGCAGCTCGAGAAGCGGATCGAAAGTGATCCGCAGCTAACGCCGGGCGGCGACGTGCCCTTCTATCGCATGATCCGCAATCGCTTCATCCGCGAACTCCTCTAGGCATCCCATGAACGGCAGTTTTGCACCTGACGGCACAGCGCCGACCGAGATGCGCTGGCTGTCGATCTCGGCCGCCATCGCCTCGATCAGCGTCGTCGGCATCGCCATCGGCCTCGGCGTGCCGCTGCTCAGCATCATTCTGGAATCGCGCGGCCATTCGGCATCGATGATCGGGTTGAACACGGCCGTGGCCGGCCTCGCGTCGATCGCCGCGGCGCCGATAGCGACACCGCTGGCGGCGCGTTTCGGCGTTGTCTGGACGATGCTCGTGATGATCTTCGCCGGCGCGCTCGCCTTTGTCGGCTTCTATTTCGCGCCGTCCTTCTGGATGTGGTTTCCGCTGCGCATCGTGCTGCACATCGCGCTGACCGTGCTTTTCATCCTCTCCGAATTCTGGATCAGCGCATCGGCGCCGCCTCATCGCCGCGGCTTCGTGCTGGGTATCTACGCGACGGTGCTGTCATTGGGTTTCGCGTTCGGACCCTGGCTGTTCGCGCAGATGGGCAGCGCGGGGTTCCTGCCGTTCGGCGTGACCTTCGTGCTCGTCATCCTGGCTGCCCTGCCGGTGCTCGCCGCACGCAACGAAAGCCCGGCGATCCACAGCGAAGAGGGCGAAGCGGGCAGCTTCGTCAGCTACATCTGGCTGGTGCCGACCGCCACCGCCGCCGTCCTGGTCTTCGGCGCCGTCGAAACCGGGGGGTTTGCGCTGTTCCCGATCTATGGCAACCGGATCGGCTATAGCGAGGCCGATACGGCACTGCTGTTGACCATGATCGGCCTCGGCAACGTCATCCTGCAAATTCCGCTCGGTATCATCAGCGACAGGATCAGCGACCGGCGGATTTTGCTGGCCATTTGTGCGGCGATCGGTCTTGCCGGCATGATCGCACTGCCCTTCCTCGCCGACAACTGGCATCTGACCGCGGCCATGCTTTTCCTCTGGGGGGGCGTGGTCGCCGGGCTCTACACGATCGGGCTTGCGCATCTCGGTTCTCGCTTGACCGGGCGCGACCTGGCATCGGCCAACGCCGCGTTCGTGTTCTGCTACGGGTTTGGCATGCTGGTCGGGCCGCAGGCGATCGGCATTGGCATGGATCTATTCGGACCACCCGGATTCAGCTACGCGCTCGCGCTCTTTTTCATCGCATACCTCGTTCTCGTGGCGTTGCGTGTCAGCGCAAAACGGTTGCGGACTTGACTTTCAGCGCGCGATCTTTATGTGTCGCGCCAAGTTTTCCGCGCCCGGGCATTCACCCCGTGATCCTGCGGGTTGAAACCAGCCAACATACGGACGAGAACAATGGCCAAAGCCGCAAACATCAAGATCAAGCTTCTGTCGACCGCCGACACCGGCTTCTTCTACGTGACCAGCAAGAACAGCCGTACGAAGACCGACAAGCTGTCGTTCCGCAAGTACGACCCGGTTGCGAAGAAGCATGTCGAGTTCAAGGAAACCAAGATCAAGTAAGATCTTTTCGGGGTTTCCTGAAATACCAACGCCGCCTCCAGGGCGGCGTTTTTTATTGGGCGTGAAAACGGAAGCGAATCCAGCGCTTTCGCGCGGCAACATGAACGTATGCGGGAAGAATTGGGGGCCGGTCGGCGGATGGCAGCGGTACGAGGAGGCCACTATGTGCCAGCGCCGGCCGGCCGACCCCACGGACCCAGGAGATGCGGCGGACCTGAGCATCATGGGGTATCATACAGACGGCTGCGGCTGTTTCCCTCGTCTCCGCACCCGTCTTTGTTCTGTAAATCGACAGTCGCGCAAGAGCACTTGAAAATCAATAGTTTCTTAACCAACGCTCCCGAATCGCTCGGAACAAGGTAAATTTCCGGGGAATACATCCGGCGCCCGGATTGACAGACAACGCGTGGGTTTCCGCCTCAGGCGGCCTTGGCGACAACCCGGTTGCGTCCGCCGGACTTGGCTTCATAGAGCGCCACGTCGGCCCGTTTCATCAGCGCCTCGACCGTATCGGTCCCGCGACGCAGCGACGACACGCCGACGCTCACCGTGACCTCGACGGTTTGCCCGTCATGGCCGACGGCGAACGGCGCCCGGGCGATTTCGGCGCGAATGCGCTCGGCGACCTTTTCGGCGACCTGCGCTTCGGTATCCGGCATGACCACGACAAACTCCTCGCCGCCGAAACGGCAGGCGAGATCGATGCCGCGCACGTTCTTCCTCAGTCGCTGGGCGAACTCACGCAGCACGTCGTCGCCGCCGTCGTGGCCGAACGTGTCGTTGATCGACTTGAAACGGTCGAGGTCGGTGATCATGACCGACAACGGACGGCGGCGGCCAACGGCACGGTCGAACAACGTCTGCAGGTGGCTGTCGAGATAACGCCGGTTGTGCAGGCCGGTGAGGCCGTCGGTCACCGCCATCTCGATGGTCTGGGTGACACTGGCGCGAAGCTGGTCGTTGTAGCGCTTGCGCTTGACCTGGGTGCGTAGCCGCGCGGTCAGCTCATGCGGGTCGATCGGCCGGGTCAGATAGTCGTTGATGCCCAGTTCGAGGCCGCGGATGACGCGCTCTTCCTCGCCTATCTCCGCCAGAAGGATGATCGGCAGGAAGCGCGTGCGGTCGAGCGAACGCAACTGCGAGCAGAGCCGCAGCGGATCGTAGTCGGCAAAGCCCGTCGACACGATGACGCATTCGTACGGCGCTTCGGCGGCCTGGAAGAACCCGGCATGCGGGTCCGCGGCGACATCGAGGTCTGCGGCGTGGCGCAGCATCTTGCGTATGCGTTCGGAGGATTGCGTGCGTTCGTCGATCAGCAGCACCTTCGGCGTCGGCTCCTCGGCCGGCTGACGGCGGCTCAAAAGTTCCTCGATGCCGATGTTGCGCGTCGTCGACGCGCGAAGCCGCAATTCGTCGGTGAGCATCTTCAACCGGACCAGGCTCTTCACCCGGGTCATCAGTTGCAGGTCATTGACCGGTTTGGTCAGGAAATCGTCGGCGCCGGCCTCGAGGCCGCGCACCCGGTCGGATACCTGGTCGAGCGCGGTGATCATGACGACCGGAATGTGCGAGGTCGCCGGATCGCTCTTCAACCGCCTGCAAACCTCGAACCCGTCCATGTCCGGCATCATGACGTCGAGAAGCACCACGTCGACTTTGCCATTTTCGCATGTCTCGATGGCGTCCGGCCCATTCGTTGCGGTCAGCACATCGAAATACTCGGCAAGCAGCCTCACCTCGAGCAGCTTGACGTTGGCCGGGACGTCGTCGACGACGAGAATGCGCGCGGTCATTGTTGGCTTAACTCCAGGCGGGATGCGGGCATCAGGCATCCCCCAGATAGGATTTGATCGTCTCGATGAAGCGTGGAACCGAAATGGGTTTCGAAATATAGGCCTCGCAGCCGCCCTGGCGGATGCGCTCCTCGTCGCCCTTCATGGCAAAGGCTGTTACGGCGATGACCGGGATGACATGAAGATCGTCGTCCTCCTTCAGCCACTTCGTCACTTCGAGCCCGGAAACCTCCGGCAACTGGATGTCCATGAGGATGAGGTCCGGACGGTGCAGCCGGGCGAGATCCAGCGCCTCGAGCCCATTGCGGGTGCGCACGGTCTCATAGCCGCTCGCCTCGATAAGGTCGCGAAAGAGCTTCATGTTGAGCTCGTTGTCTTCGACGATCATCACTTTCTTAGGCATCAGTTCCCGTCCCGGCCGAGCATGGCGTCAGATGAAAGCGCCATGCGCGCCTGCCCCAAGCGCGAATCCCGACGCAAAGGATAAGGATAGATGATTGATGAAATGGAAATCGAGCCCGTCATTTTGGGAATATACCCTTGTTTTCAAATCGGAATGCGAAATAACCCGGACTTGTGGAGCAGCAGCATAGCGGATAACCCGGACCGGAAGGTCAAGGAAGGGCGCGGATGGTAAAGGAAACGACAGGGCGCAGCGACGCCGAGGCGATCGCGATTTCCGCGCTCGGCTTCGTCGCTTCGGAACCGGAACTGCTGCAGCGCTTCCTGGCGATCACCGGCATCGAGGCCTCCGCGATCCGCCGCGCCGCGAGCGAGCCCGGCTTTCTGGCCGGGGTACTGCAATTCATCGTGGCGCATGAGCCGACGCTGCTGCGATTTGCCGAGGCAACCGGCACACCGCCGGGCGCGGTGTTGTCGGCGCAACGCGCGCTGCCGCAAGGCGACGACAACTACGAAGGGTCGACGTGAGTCGGCTGAAACATCCTTGCAGAAAGCATCCCTTGCATGAGTGACGATCCCGAAACAGCGCGTCAGATCGCCGAACTGGCGGCCGACGACCGCCCGCTCCTGGTGCTCGATGTCGACGATGTCGTGCTCGAATTCATCCGGCCGTTCCCGCGCTTCCTGGAGAAACGCGGCTTCAACCTGACATTCAATTCGTTCCGCCTCACCGGAAACATCGCCGAGCGAGCCAGCGGCCGGCTGGTCGAGCAGCCGGAGGTGACGGCGCTGCTTGACGAATTCTTCCACGGCCAGGCGGACTGGCAGACCATCACCGACGGCGCGTCGGAAGCCCTGGCGATGCTGGGCGACCGCGTCGAGATCGTCATGTTGACGGCGATGCCGCACCGGCACCGCGCCACCCGCCGCGCACATCTCGACGCGCTTGGGCTGCGCTACCCGTTGCTGACGACGGAAATGCACAAAGGCCCCGCATTGGCCAGGCTTCGCGGCAAGAAACGGCGCCCGGTCGCCTTTGTCGACGACCAGCCGCGCAACCTCATGTCGGCGCGGGAAGCGGTCGCCGACACGCATCTCTTCCACTTGATGGCCGACAATTCGCTGCGTGAATTCCTGCCGCCGATCGAAGACGGCATCGTCGTGGTCGAGGATTGGCGGGAGGCCGCGCCGAAGATCGCAGCGGCACTTGGCGTCGCGGCCGAGGCGGCTCACAACACGTAGCGCATCAGCGGCCGGCCGGGCTTGCGGGTCGCGACGGCGGAGAAGCCGGCCCTCTCGAACACCCGGGTCGAGCCGACGAACAGCCCGAGCGACCATGAATCGTTCGATTGGTCGATCGGGCATGCCTCGATTTGCCTGGCGCCGCTTTCGCGGGCGAAATCGATGCCGCCGGCGACCAGGCGATGCGTCACGCCCCTGCCCCGCGCCGCTTTCCGCACAAAGAAACAGGAAATCGCCCAGACCGCCGGATCCCTGGCATCCTGCGGCTCGACCGGCGCCGACACCCTGCGCCTGTTGTTCCACTCGGGCACGTCGCCGCGCGGTCCGATCTGCATCCAGCCGATCGCCCGTTCGTGCTCGAAGGCGAGCAGGCCGGGAGGCGGTCCAGCATCGATATGCGCCTTGATCTGGTCCTTGTTGCGCTGGCGGTCGTTTTCGCGCCGCACCGCCGGCGGGTTGCGGAAATGCATGCACCAGCAGCCGTAGCAAGCGCCCTGCTTGCCGAACAGATCCTCGAAGGCCGGCCACAGGTCCGGCGTCAAGCGTGCGATCGTGATGGCCATGGCCCTCTCCCCGGGTCGCCTTGTTCGACTCGGCCGCGTAGAATATCATTCTGATGTTCTCATTATGTTCGCAGCGATGCCCGCTCCTGTCAACGATCCGAACCATGGTTTCTGCCGCGACTGCCTGACCCAGCAGCGTGACCTGGCGAAGCGTTGCATCCAGTGCGGCAGCCCGCGGCTGGCGCGCCACCCGGAACTCTACCGCCTGCACCTTGCCCACATCGACTGCGATGCCTTCTATGCGGCGGTCGAGAAGCGCGACAATCCGGAACTGAAGGACAAGCCGCTGATCATCGGCGGTGGCAAGCGCGGCGTCGTCTCGACCGCCTGCTACATCGCCCGCATCAACGGCGTGCGCTCGGCGATGCCGATGTTCAAGGCGCTGGAAGCCTGTCCGGACGCGGTCGTCATTTCGCCGAACATGGAAAAATACGTTAAGGTCGGGCGCGAGGTGCGCGCCATGATGCAGGCGCTGACGCCGCTAGTCGAGCCGCTCTCCATCGACGAGGCATTTCTGGACCTCTCCGGCACCGAGCGGCTGCATGGCCTGCCGCCAGCACTGGTGCTGGCGCGCTTCGCGCTGGCTGTCGAGAAGGAGATCGGCATTACCGTGTCGGCCGGGCTTTCCTATTGCAAATTCCTCGCCAAGGTGGCGTCCGATTTCCGCAAGCCGCGCGGCTTCTCGGTGATCGGCGAGGCGGAAGCTGTCGGTTTCCTCGCCGAGCAGCCGGTGACGTTGATCTGGGGGGTCGGCAAAGCCTTCGCCGCGGTGCTGGAGCGCGACGGCATCCGCATGATCGGCCAGTTGCAGACGCTGGAGCGCAATGAACTTATGCGGCGCTATGGCACCATGGGCGACCGGCTTTTTCATCTGTCGCGCGGCATGGACCAGCGCGTCGTCCTTCCCGACCAGGATGCGAAAAGCGTCTCGGCCGAAACGACCTTCGATACCGACCTCGCTTCCGCCGCCGACCTCGTGCCGATCCTGCGAGCGCTGTCGGAAAAGGTCTCGGCGCGGCTGAAGAAAGCCGGCATCGCCGGCCGCACGGTGGTGTTGAAGCTGAAGACGCAGGACTTCAAGATCCGCACCCGCAACCGGCAGCTCGGCGATCCGACAAGGCTCGCCGACCGCATCTTCCAGACCGGCCTGCAACTCCTGAGCAAGGAAACCGACGGCACCAAGTTCCGCCTGCTCGGCATCGGGGTGAGCGACCTCTCCGACGACGCAAGGGCCGATCCGCCCGACCTCGTCGACGTGCAGGCGCGCAAACGCGCCATGGCAGAGGGTGCGATTGACACGCTGCGCGATAAATTCGGCCGCCACGCCGTCGAGACGGGATACACGTTCGGCAAGGGCCGCAGCGTGCATCCGCCGGAGCCGCTGGACGATTGAGGCACAAGCCTCCGTCGCCACGCCCTGCAAAAGCAGTCTGGCCATTGGGAGGCTGTGTGCCTCCCAATGAAAGATGTGGGGGAGGCGGTGCGCGCCTGCCGGACGGACCGACAGCGCTGTTTTAGTCTAACGATGCCCGAAAGGCGCGCACCGCCGGCGTTGCTGCTCCGTCCGGCTCGCCCTGTGCCCGAAGGCCGTAGGCTCACCGTACCACGTGAGCCGGAACCGTGGAGCCCGATCCGGCAACACCTTCGTGCCGCCTGACCGTCCCCGACCTCGCACCCGGAGCGAGGCCAGTCCCGACGCCGCTGTTCTCCCTGGTCAACCCGGTGGCCACCCAAGCCCCCACAAAGAACAACACGCTCATTATGCGGGAGGCGCGAGGGGATGTGGATGGACGAATTTTGCACAAATCGTATAAGCCATTGAAATTGCACGAAAGAATCTTCTATTCGGAGCCAAAAAGGCCCGAAATTGGGAAATTCTTTCCACGCCCCGCGCTTTGCCGGCGCTCCGCCAGCAAGGCATCGAACAGCGCTTGCTCGGCATCGCTGAGCACGACGGAACGCGGATAGGCAGGTGCCGACCGATCGGCGTGGACCGGCGTCTCGAAACCATGCGTCTCGGCGAGGAAGCGGCGGACGCCAGCTTCGCCGTGAATGGCGAGAAATCCCTGCAGGACGGCATCGAGATAGGACTGCAGGATTTTCGGCGGCTCCGGATGCGGCGGCACCGTGGTCTCGGCCTCATACACATAGACCGGACAGCCGGCTGGCAGCGCCGACGAAATTTCGAGTTCGTGCGTGGCGACCGGCAACCGCCGGTAGCGCGCCTCACGCAGATCGACGGCCGCAAGGTTTTCCAGCCTGTCGACGACCACGAGGCCGTCGCAGACGGCACCTTCCTCGCGCCGAACGGTCAGAAGCGCGGCCGGGAAGCCTGGCATGTCCGGACGCGGCCGCCAGCAACGCCGCCAACCGAGAAGCCTTGCCGGAAAAGCATCAACGATTTCCGTGCGATGCGTGGCCTTGTTCACAAGCGAGCCATAGCCGAAATAGGCGACCAGGCCGGAACCAGCAGTGGATCGGACGTTTTCCGGTATTGCCGTCAAGACATGGTCCCTTATGTTAATGGCGATACCTAGCTCAAGAGGGGTCGAAGGAAAACCTGCTGGTGTAGCGTTGATTGCCGCGGGAACGCCCTGGACACGCTTTTGCGTTCACTCCAACGGGATGGCCGCTATCGGCGCGCCGATCCGCAAGGGCACCAAAGCATGGCGAAGGTCGTAAGCATCAAACCGGAACTTTTGGCAGCGGACGCCGACACACGGCTCGCCGCCATTGTCGATTCTTCATTCGACGCAATCATCAGCAAGGACCTCAACAGCATTGTCACCAGTTGGAACAAGGCGGCGGAGGGATTGTTCGGTTACACTGCCGACGAAATGGTGGGGCAGTCGATCGTGCGGCTGATACCGGACCATCTGCATAATGAAGAGACCGAAATCATCGAGAGAGTGGGCAGCGGCGAGCGGCTGGCCAGCTACGAAACGATACGCCGCCGCAAGGATGGTATGCTCGTTTCCGTGTCGCTGACGATATCGCCGATCCGCAACCCCAACGGTGAAATCGTCGGCGCATCCAAGATTGCCCGCGACATCACCGCCGCGAAAGAAAGCGAGCGCAAGATCAAGTTGCTGATGCGGGAGGTCAACCACCGCGTCAAGAACCAGTTCGCCGTGATCCTGTCGATTATCCGCGAAACAAGCAAACGTTCGACGGATCCGCAGGAATTCGAGGAACGGGTCCGCGACCGGATCATGGCGCTTTCCCGTTCCCACGATCTGCTGGTCACCTCCGACTGGTCGGGGGCAAGCCTTTTCGAACTGATCCAGGAGCATCTCATGCCCTTCGGGCACGAGCAGCAGATCACGCTCTCTGGCCCGCTCATCACGCTGCAGGCCAACGCGGTTCAGCATCTGGGCATGGCGTTTCACGAGCTTGGGACAAACTCGTCCAAGTATGGCGCGCTGGCGAGCGATGTCGGCAAGGTGGTGGTCACCTGGCAGGTGACGACCACGGTGGCGGGCAAGCGCGAGATCGAACTTATTTGGGATGAAACGTCGGTGCCTTACGTTGCGGAGCAAGACGATGATTCCCGCCGCGGCTTCGGCAGTGTGGTGCTCAAGCGTGTGACACCGCTGGCGCTCGGCGGATCGGCAGTCCTGGAACGGTCGCCGGGACATGTCAGGTGGGCGCTCTCGGCGCCGCTGGAAGCAATCGTGGTGCCTCATATCGCCGAGGAAGAGCAGGTCAGCCCGATCGGCGATCCCAGTTTCGGGCTGTAGGTTCGCGGCGGCACAGTCGGCACCGCGAAATCCACAGACGACCACCGCAGCGGGAACACTCATGCGTCACCCTCCGTTGTGATGGATCAAAGGAGTAACGCTGATGAAAACCGCGAAAAAGTCCGAGAACCGAAAGTCTTCGACCGGCGACAAGGACCGCAAGGCGCTGCGGCTGGCGGAGACTACCGATTTGTCGCCCAAGCAGGCAAAGGACCTGATTGACAAGCACGGCAAGGACAGCGCGAAGATCGAAAAGGAAGCGCGAAACTTCAAGGCGGAAGGCTAGAGCGCCGTGCGTCCAATCGGACGCACAAAGGACGCTCTAAAACATTGAATCTGCTGCATCGTGCTTTCCGAAAACCGATTCCGGTTTTCGGGCCGATGCAGGAGGCGTCGAGCTTCAACGATACCAGTCTGACAGGTCCTCAAGCACATCCATAGACAGGCTGGTTCATCGCATATGCGCGCGGGCCGTCTTGGCCACGTCGAGCAGCGTTGCCGCAACCGAGCGGCCGTCATGCTGGCCGCGGTTCCAGGCATCCTCGAAATCGCTGGAGATACGCGTGATGGCATTTGCCTCGCACAGCCGGTCCAGGGCGCCGCTGCGCAGATAGCGGAATTTCCCGACAGTCTTTTCGAATGGAAAAAGCTCGCGGTTGTCGACAACGTGGGTGAGCGGCGCAGCATCGCCGACTTTCTGTTTCCAGACGGCCAGGAAGACGTCCACCAGGCCGGCCAGGTCGGCACCGATTGTCTCGGTGCATTCGAGGATGTTGCCGACGAAGGTTTTGGGCGCATCGCGGTTTTGCGCGATCGCCTCGCCAACCCCTTCGACCAGCAGGTGCGGCAGGATGCTGGTGTAGAAGCTGCCGGGGCCGAAGACGATGGCATCGGCGCCGGCGATGGCCGGAATGATCGCGTCGTTGGCAAGAACCGCGCCGCCGCCGGTGGCGGAGAGTTCGATCCGGCCGATGCCGGCGGCCGCATCCTCGTCGGACAGCGACGTCACCAGATGCTGGCCGGCGATCTCGCGGCCGTTTCGCAAGGCGGCGCCGAGCTGGATATCGTTGCCGACCGACACCGGCCAGACGAAACCGTCGATCGAGCAGAGCTCGCGGAACACGAACACCGCGTTGTTGATGTCGGATTGGTGGGCGATGAAGGCGCCGGCGAGGATGAAATTGCCGATGGAGCCGTTGCGGAAGTCGAAATCCTCCGGGATATGGCGCCTGAACAGCTCCAGATAATCGAGGATCGCGCCGCGCAGGCCGGCTTCCATCCGCTGCAGCAGCGGGTGCTCGCCGCGCACATAGTAGTCGAATTCCGACCGGGCATCGGCATTGCGGAGCGTACTCGATAGCCGGGCGTTGCAGATCTTCACGACATCGCCGGCCCTGCCCTCGCCATGCGCCATGGTCATCAGGGCCTGGCGGATATCGCCGACCGGCAGCATGCCGAAGGCTTCGCGGATGACCTTCGAACTGCCGCCGCTGTCCCAGGCGGGAACGATGCGGGTGATCTCGACCGGGGACTTGCAGAGCGCGATGTTTATGTTGCGGCAGGCAGTGCCGCCGGAAAAGAGCACGATGCGGAGCGGGCCTTTTTCCACGTCAGCCGATTGAAGCATGTTTCACCCTGGAGACACCGCGCATTGGGCGGCCGTTTCGCCTTGCATGTCCCGCGGGAGACGCCGCTGTCAACCGGCCAACGAACCGACGCTAGTTTCTGGCCACTCGAGCATTACGAGCTTCCAGCCGAGATAGGTCCCATACAGCCCACAACCCAAGATAAAGGAACCGAGAATAGTGAAGGCGTGAGCATCCATGCCTTGCTTCACCCGGTCTGCTGATGTCGGCCAGCCCGCATAGATGAGCCAACAACCCAAAACCACAACACCGACCGCAAGAGCAAGGAGGAACGAGGCTACAATATGAGGGTGCGTCTGATGAAGGAGCACCCCGCCAAACACCATGATGGGTGGCATGATCCAACGCATGAAAAAGTAAAACTTGCCCTGCCCCATCAACTACTCCGCAAACTACCAACCCTCACAATAGCTGCATAAAATAAACGATGGGCCGCTTGAAATCGTTCAAGTCTAAACGATAACCCTTGACTTTGACGTTAACGTCAATGGTAACCTCTGCTCCAGACCGGAGGAGAAGATGCCTAGCCGAGACAACGCCGCCGTTGAGGACGCGCAATCCAGCGACCAAGAAAGCCTGGTCTCGCCAGCTTTCGCCGTCGTCCAGCGCGATATCTCCATCCCGACCCCGGACGGCTTTCCGTTGGCCGGCACGCTGTTTGAGGGTACCGGCGACAAGCCCCTGGTGCTGATTTCGTCGGCCACCGCGGTGCCGCGCGGCCTCTACGCCGCCTTCGCCAGGGCTTCGGTAGAGAAAGGCGCACGCGCAGCACTTATCTACGATTATCGCGGAACCGGAGGCTCGGCACGGCCGAACGGCTGGAAGAAGCGCATCAGCATGAAGGACTGGGCGCTGTTCGACCTGCCTGCGGCGGTCGCCACCCTCGACGCAGTGGCACCCGGCCATGAAATGGTGGGCGTCGGCCAGTCCTTCGGCGGCCAGGCGCTTGGCCTGTGCGGCATTGCCGGCCGCTTCAAGCGCTACGGCATGGTGGCGACGATGTCCGGCTATCTGAAGGATTTGAACGATCCGTGGGCTGGACCGCGCATGACGCTGGTCGGCGTGCCTGTATCCTTTCTCTTCACCGACATGCCGCGCTGGATGGGGCTGGGCGAGCCGATCCCGGCGAGCGTCTTCCGCGACTGGGCACGCTGGTGCCGGCACCCGGACTATTTCTTCGGCGATGCGTCGCTTGCCGAGACGGCCCGCTACAGGGACGTGAAAACGCCGATCCTGGCGCTCGGCCTGACCGACGACATCTGGGGCACGCCGAAAGCCGTGGCGGCGCTGATGAAACGCTACGAGAATGCGCCGGTCGAGGAACGCTGGATTTCGCCCGACGACGCGGGCGGCCGGAAGATCGGCCACCTCGGTTTCTTCCGCTCGCGCTTCGCCGATGTGTTGTGGCCGGAATTGATCGGCTGGCTGTTTGACGGAACGGCGGTTACGCTCGGCGAGCGACGGGTCGGCTAGGTATTGAGCGCTGAAGTGCCTAGCCCCCTCCACCGCCTTCGGCGGTCCCCCTCCCCCGTAAACGGGGGAGGATCCAGGTCAATCTAGATATCGCGCGCACCGTTCCTGACACGGTAGCTCGGCGTATACATGGTGACCAGTTCTTCCGCCGCGGTCGGATGCACCGCCATGGTGTGGTCGAAATCGTCCTTGGTGAGGCCGGCCTTGAGCGAGATGCCGAGCAACTGCGCCATCTCGCCGGCGTCGGGGCCGAGAATGTGGGCGCCAAGCACGAGACGGGTGTCGGTGTCGACGATCAGCTTCACCAGCATCTTTTCCTCACGCCCCGACAGCGTGTGCCGCATCGGCCGGAACACGGCCCGGTATACTTCGATGTCGTCGAAACGGCTCGATGCCTCGTCTTCGGAGAGGCCGACAGTGCCGATCTCCGGCTGCGAGAACACCGCCGTCGGCACCGTCTTGTGATCGGGCTTGGTCGGGTTGTCGCGGAACGCCGTATCGACGAAGCACATCGCCTCGTGAATCGCGACCGGAGTGAGTTGGACCCGGTTGGTGACATCGCCGATCGCCCAGATGTTCTTCACACTGGTGCGCGAGAATTTGTCGACATTGATCTCGCCGACCTTGCCGAGTTCGACGCCCGCAGCCTCGAGCCCGAGATTTTCCGTATTGGGAATGCGGCCAAGCGCCAGCATGACCTGGTCGGCGGTGATCACCTCGCCGCCGGAGAGATGTGCGTCGAGGCGGCCGTCCGGGCGCTTGTCGATCGCCGTGAAGATTTCCTGGCAGAGGATGCGGATGCCCTTCTTCTCCATGGTCTCGTGCAGCATGCGCCGCAAATCCATGTCGAATCGCTGCAGGATCTCCATGCCGCGATAGACCAGGGTCGTCTCGACGCCGAGACCGTGGAAGATGTTGGCGAACTCGACGGCGATGTAGCCGCCGCCAGCAATGACGATCGCCTTCGGCAGTTCGGGCAGGTCGAACGCCTCGTTGGAGAAGATGCAGTGTTCGTGGCCGGGAAGCGCTGCGTGCGGGTTGGGCCGGCCTCCGGTGGCGATCAGGATCTGGTCGGCGGTGACCGTGCGGTCCTCGCTTTCGATGCGCACCGTGTGGGCATCGACCAGCACGGCGCGCGAATGAAAGGCCTCGCCACCGGCCTTTTCGACGCCATTTTGGTACAGGCCCTCGAGGCGCGAGATTTCGCGCTCCTTGTTGGCGACAAGGGTGCGCCAGTCGAACTTCGCCTTCGGCACGCTCCAGCCGTAACCCGCGGCATCGGCGAAATGCTCGGGAAACTGCGAGGCGTAGACATAGAGCTTCTTCGGCACGCAACCGCGAATGACGCAGGTGCCGCCGTAGCGGAACTCCTCGGCGATGGCGACCCGCTTGCCGAGCCCAGCCGTCACGCGCGCGGCGCGAACGCCGCCCGAGCCGCCGCCGATGACGAAAAGATCGTAGTCATAGCTGGCCATGCCCTGCCCTTCCAATTCATGCTGCAGCGCCACAGGTAGAGGTCCGCCGCGAAAAAGAAAAGCCCGGCGCGGCGGCCGGGCTTTGCGTTTCATCGAAGTCGAAATCAGCCGAATTGATCGATCAATTCGCCGCCGGCGCGGCAGGGGCCTCAGGGACCGGCACCTGCGTGCCCGGAGCAGCGCCATCGACAGGCGGCACTGCCTGGCTGCCATCCTGGGCCGGAAGTTCGAGCGGCGGCATATCCTTCAGCGTCGTGGCAAGCGCCTGGCCAACCGCCTGTGCGAGATCGCGGGCGACGCCGTTCTGCCAGATATTTGCCGCTTTCATCAGTTCGCGGGTGACGATCGGGCCGTCGGCAAGCAGCTTGAGACCGGTTTCCGACTGGTAGAATGCGGCGATCTCGCTGCACTGCTTCTCGTTGAAGACGCGCGCATAGGCCGTCCCGGCTTCGCGCTCGAGGTCGCCGCGCCGCGAAACCATCTTGATGGTCTCCTCGTCCACCGTCTTGATGACCACTTCCTGCAGGTCGGGATTCTTCTGGATGAGCTGGGTCTTCAGCGCCTGCGCGGCGGTCGGCAGGATGCCGTCGTAAGAATCGGTCGCGTTGATCGCATCAACGGCCGCACGGCACGCCTTGAGATGGCTTTCGGAAATGTCCTGGGCGAATGCCGCGCCGGAAAGACTCGCGACTGCCGCAAGGCCGAGGGTGATGCGGCGGGCGCGTTTGGCAAAAGTCATGGCAGATCGAACTCCTGTTTAGCGGGTCGCTTGCAAGGTCTGGATGCCGGCGGGGTCCGCAAGAATGACCGCGGTCGCCAGCCCCAGAAACAGACCATGCTCGACGACGCCGGGAATGGCGTGCAGAGCCTCGGACAGCGCTCTTGTATCCGGAATGCGGCCAAAAGATGCATCGAGGATCAAATGTCCGCCGTCTGTAACAAAAGCTTCGCCGTTCGTCATCCTCAATGTCAGGGGGCCGTCCAGGCCGAGTTTTCCAGCCGCGCGCGCGATCGCCAGTTCGGTTGCCCGGAGGCCGAAACGGTTGACCTCGATCGGCAGCGGAAACCGGCCGAGCGTTTCGACCAGCTTGGATTGGTCGGCAATGACGATCATGCGGGTGGACGCGGCCGCGACGATCTTTTCGCGCAGCAGCGCGCCGCCGCCGCCCTTGATCAGCGCAAGCCGGGGATCGACCTCGTCGGCGCCGTCGACGGTCAGGTCGAGTTCGGGCATCTCGTCCAGCGTGGCGAGCGGGACACCGAGTTCCCGGCAAAGCGCGGCGGTGCGCTCGGACGTGGGGACGCCGGTGACCGCCATGCCGGCCGAGACCTTTTCAGCAAGCAGGCGGACGAATTCCTCCGCCGTCGAGCCGGTGCCGATGCCGAGCCGCATGCCGCTTTCGACGTGGGTGAGTGCTGCCCGCGCGGCTTCGATCTTCAGCGCTTTTGCATCCATGAGAGAACTATCCGCCCCCTTCCAAACGTGGCCGCTCCTAGCATCTTTGCGAGGCGTGGCAAAGGTTTTCACGGCATTTCGTGCCATGCAAACGCTTGCCTATCGAGATTGCGCGGGCTATCCGGCGAACCCGGCCAGCACAGTCGGGCGGAGCGATAAACAATGAACAAGCCAATCGTGGTGTTCGATCTCGACGGGACGCTGGTCGATACCGCGCCCGACCTGCTCGACAGCCTCAACCACAGCCTCGGCACCGCCAGCATGACGCCGACCGAAGCAGCCTGGTTCCGCACCTACGCCGGGCATGGCGCGCGGGTCATGATCGAGCGGGCGTTCGCGGCACAGCAGAAAGCCCTCGCGGTCGAGGAACACGACCGGCTCTACACGCTGTTCCTGGACCACTATGGCGCCAACATGCCCGGCAAATCGCTGCCCTACCCCGGCGTGATCGACGCCATCCGGCGCTTCGAGAAAGCCGGTTTCCTGATGGCGATCTGCACCAACAAGACCGAGGGTTTTGCCAGGAAGCTGGTCGAGGCGCTCGGCATGAGCGGCCATTTCGCTGCGATCTGCGGCCAGGACACGTTCGCCTTCCGCAAGCCCGATCCGCGTCATCTGACCGAAACCATCGCAATGGCCAGCGGCGATCCGGAGCAGGCCTTGATGGTGGGCGATTCGCGGACCGACATCGATACGGCAAAGGCAGCCGGAATCCCGGTCGTTGCCGTGGATTTCGGCTACACCGACCGCCATGTGCGCGAATTCGAGCCGTCGCGCGTCATCTCGCATTTCGATGAACTGACCGTGCCGCTGGCCAAAGACTTGATCGCGGCCGCGCGGGCCTAGCCTCGAACCTCGAAACGCGGCGACGACCGCTCCAATATTCCCGTCTTCGCCGTCACCGACCAGATCGCGCCGAGTTCGCCGGCGAGCGCCGCCACGAGCTTGCGGACATCGGCCGCCGCCGATGCATGCATGGCCTCGGCGACGATCAGCACGCTACTGGTACTGGCATTGACGGCCGAATGGCCGCTCTGCCGGTTCGTCCACCGCCGCGCGTGAGCCCGGCTCTCGGCATCGGCGAAAATCACCTCGCGGGCGCCGGGGTTTTCGATCTCGCCCGAAAAGGTCTGGTAGGTTTCGGCGCCGGTTGCGTAGCGCACCTGCAGGTCGCCGGCGATTTTCGCAACGTCGAATATCGCGACCGGGATGGCGAAGGCGAGCGACACCGCGTTGCAGAGATCGACCAGCGGATGCAAACGAGGCAGTGATCCTTCCTGCCGGAAACGGCGCAGCAGCGCTTCCGACGCGCAGCGGTATTGCGTCGGCTTGAGACCCATGTGCGAAAAGGTTCGACGCCATGCCTGGATCTCCGGCAGTTCGCCTTCCGGGCCTGCCGCAAGCCTGGTTGCGGCGATCGCGTTGAATTTTACGACCGCCGCGTCGATGGACGCGTTGCCACCGATCCCCTCGGCAAACAGCACGCCGGCAACGAGCTCGGGAAAATCCTGCCAGATTTCCGTCGAATGGCTGAACTGCATGGGGCTACCTTTCCGGGACGAGATTTGCAGAAGCGATCGCGGAATCGGATTTGCGCGTCAAACCGAGGCCGACCACCGCGACGAGAACGCAGCCTATCCCGAATATCTGGGCGGCACTTACCGGTTCACCCAGCAGGACAACCGCGAAAAATACCGCCGAAACCGGGGCAAGTGCTGTAAACAGCGACGCCTCCGCGCCGCTGACCCGCGCCGACCCTGCATACCAGAGCACGAAACCGCCGACCGTCGGCACCAGCGCGTAGTAGCCGACGGCTGCCAGCGCCGCACCGCCGGCCTCGATTGTCCACGGTGCTTCGAAGAGAAGCGCAGGCATTATGGAGACCGTCAAGCCCAGGCCGGTCATCAGCGCCGACAGGGCGAGCGGCGCGACATCGACATGCAGGCGCTTGTTGAGCAGGATGAACAGGCCTTCGCAGACGACCGCCGCGAAGATCAGGGCATTGCCGAGCAACGAGTGGCCGCCGCCGGACTGGAAGGTGATGGACAGCACGCCGACGGTGGCGAGCGCAATCGCCATCAGCAGGAACCGGTGCGGCCGCTCGCCAAGAACAAGGATGGCGATCGCGGCGGAAACCACCGGCAGGGTGCCGATGATGAGGCCGGCACTGGCCGCCGATGTCAGCCGCAGCCCGGAAATCAGCAGTGTCGTGTAGCCGACGCTGCCCGCACCCGCCTGCAGGATGAGCAAAACCCAATCCCGGCGACCGGGCTTCGGCCATGGAGTTCCCGCCAGCCGCATCAGGGCGAGAAAGAACGGCAGCGCGATCGCAAACCGCAGTGCAGTGGCCGTGAACGGCGGCAGGCCGGACGCGATCAGCTTGCTGGCAATCACCGTGCTGCCGACCATCACCATGGCGGCCGCCAGATAAAGATATCCCTGAACCTGTCTCGACATTCCTTGCTCTTCCGTCCCGTTGCAGGGCGGAAGAAGAGCCGAGCGGCTGAAAATGATCTTGAACGAAATTGCAGGCGCCGCGAAAAACCGTCAAGCCATCGCGCCGGCGTAGACGCCGGGAGAGACGCCGTATTTGCGCACGAAGGTGCGCGTCATGTGGCTCTGGTCAGCGAAGCCGCTGGCAAGCGCGGCTTCCGCCAGCGTCGCGCCGCCGGCGATCAGCCGGCGCGCCGTGTCGATGCGGCGCTGCACGAGATAGGCGTGCGGCGTGAGGCCGGTGGCCTTTGCGAACGCCCGCACCATCTGGAAGCGGCTGAGGCCGCTTTCGCGCGCCAGGTCGGCCAGCGTGAGGGGTGCAGCCGGGTCGTCGTCGATGAGCATCCTGGCGCGCGAAACCGCCTGCGGCACGGCACGGCCGCCGCCGCCCTGTCCGCCGACAACCCTGGCAAGCAGCAGCAATAGCGCTTCCTCTTGGCCGGCCTCGGTGGCGCGATCGGCCGTGAGAGCACCGAAAAGCCTTGCGAAACCGGCGGCCACGCCGGCATCGCGGATGACCGGCAGGGAGAACTCGAATTCCGCCGTTTTGCCGTCGCTGATGTCCAGGCTCGCCGCGGCGATCAGCGCGGGGTCGAGATAGAGCATGCGCCACGCGCGGCCCGCGTTGCCGATCGGCGCACCGTCATGCACCTCGCCGGGATTGACGGTGATGACGTCGCCGGCCCCGGCCTCCACCATGCCACGCCCGCTCAGCGATTTCTGCGCGCCGCGGTGGATGAC
This sequence comes from Mesorhizobium sp. ZC-5, assembly GCF_025753855.1. Classification (GTDB taxonomy): domain Bacteria; phylum Pseudomonadota; class Alphaproteobacteria; order Rhizobiales; family Rhizobiaceae; genus Neomesorhizobium. The sequence continues at coordinate 483,084 of NZ_JAOWPT010000003.1, read as the reverse complement.
ACCGATGCCGAAATTTTCGTGCGTGTGGCGCTGGAAGACGTGGCGCGTCTCGGCCTCCACCGCGTCGATGCCGGCAATTGCGCACCGTAAAATCCTGAACTGGCGTTTTTGCATCCTGAGCTTGGCCGGGCTTTGTGAACTGTGGCTAACCACCATGTAGCCCAGCTGGCCCCTCAAGGGAATTCGGCCCGAGGTGCGGCCGGATACCCCTCGTTGACGGGCGCATCGCGCACGTTGCATGTGTGCAACTGACAGGGATCATCCTGTCAGTACTGGTTGAGGGGCGGGATGATCGCAGAAGACGAAATCGACTTTTCAAGTGGCATGTACGGTCTGCCGCCTGGCGGCCTGAGGCTCGACGGCAAAACAGCTGTCGTCACCGGTGCCAGCAGCAATATCGGCCTGTCGATCGCGCTCGGCATGGCGCAGGCGGGCGCCGACGTCATCATGGTTGCGCGCGGCGCCGAGCGTCTTGCCAAAGCGGCCGAGGCGGTGCGTGGAGCCGAACCGAAGCGGAGGATTGTCGCCTGTCCGGCCGACGTCAGCACTGTCGAGGGCGTCACGGCAGTGGCCGGTGCGGTTGAGGCCGAGTTCGGCATGGCCGATGCTCTGGTCAATTGTGCTTTCGCCAGCGGCAAGGCCGGCATTCCGGCGGACCTGAAGATCCTCGAAATTCCGGACGAGATGTTCAATGAAACCTATCAGACCAACGTGCTCGGCACCTACCGGCTGATCAAGGCACTGTTCCACGGCCATGTCGACGCGGAGCGGCCGGCCTCGATCGTCAACGTCGTCTCAGGCTCCGGCCTCCTGCCGGTGCCGGTGATCCACAACACCGCCTACGGCGCCAGCAAGGCGGCGTTGTGGATGATGACGCGCTACCTCGCCGTGAACCTCGCACCGCTTATCCGCGTCAACGCACTCTGTCCCGGCAACGTCAGCGCGACCGGTCAGCCGCACACCGAAACGGCGCGCAAGATGATGTCGCAAATTCCAATGGGCCGGGTCGGCAAGCCGGGTGAGATGGCGGGAGCCGCCGTCTACCTGGCGTCCGATGCATCGTCCTTTACCACGGGTGCGATGCTGGTCTGCAATGGTGGGCGTGACTGGTAGCCATTCGATGTCAGGGAGAATGGTGGGCGATGCAGGGATTGAACCTGCGACCCCACCCGTGTGAAGGGTGTGCTCTCCCGCTGAGCTAATCGCCCGTCCGGCACCAATAGGCCAGAACAGGCGGCGATATAGGGGACGCATTGTACCGAAGTCAAGGACGGTTCTCGGACATTCGCCCGGAGTGCTGATCGACGACCACCTCACCGATACCGGCAAGACGGCGGCGATCGTGCGGGCAATGATGCCGCAGGCGCATTTCGCCACCGCCTACGCCAAGCCAAAGGGCCGTCCGCTGGTCGACACCTTCGTCACCGAGGTCAGCCAGGACACCTGGATCTATTTCCCCTGGGACATGGGCTTCACCTACCAGAAGCCGATCGCCGAACATCACGGCGGCTGAACGCGGCTCAAGCGCGAAAATGCGAAACCCCTTCGCCCTTGTGGGAGAAGGTGGATTGGCGCGAAGCGCCAAGACGGATGAGGGGGTGCTGGACGACGCGCGATGGACGCGTAATCTGGCGCCATGCCGCACCAGCCCGTGCTCCCAGCCAAGCGCCAGTTTGCCCGCCAGCTTCGCCGTGACATGACGGAGGCCGAGGACAGGCTGTGGCGCGAACTGCGCAGCCGCCGGCTCGACAAGATAAAATTCCGCCGGCAGGTACCGATCGGGCGCTACGTGGCCGATTTCGCCTGTCTCGAAGCGAAGCTGATCGTCGAGATCGACGGCAGCCAGCACGCGGAGTCGGTGCGAGATGCTGTTCGCGATGCGGAACTGAAGGTACGTGGCTTCCGCGTGCTGCGTTTCTGGAACGACGATGTGCTGAAAGACATCGACGGCGTCTGCGACACGATCATTGCTTATGTGCGGGATGCGAGGCTCGAGCCGTGGCGGTGACGTCTTCCCTTCTCCCCTTGTGGGAGAAGGTGGCCGAGCGTAGCGAGGTCGGATGAGGGGTGTTCCAGCCTGGCGCTCCGTCCAACACCCCTCATCCGTCGCCTTTTCGCCCGCTCACTGCGTTCGCTGGCGGGCGACACCTTCTCCCACAAGGGGAGAAGGGGAGATTTCGCGCCTGCGCCTCTCCAATCTCCGACGTTGGGCATTTGGCGATGCCGTGATGGTCGCCCCCTTCTCCCCTTGTGGGAGAAGGTGTCGCCGAAGGCGACGGATGAGGGGTATTTCTGAGACGTCGGCGCGTGCTCGCTCGCGGCATCGAGCCGCTTCGCTCGCCACCCCTCATCCGACCTCACCTGCCGGCTCGGCCACCTTCTCCCACAAGGGGAGAAGGTGAGCTTGGCAGTTGCGTATTGGCGGCGAGGCGGATGCTATCTCTTCATCCAAACTGAAAGCGAGGAAAATCCTTCCAATGCGGCTTTTCGCGGATTGCTTGCTTTGCGAAGGCAAAGTCTTTTCTACGAGCGCCGACGAAACGATAGGCAGATTGGAGTTGCAGTGAATTTAAGAACAGTAGGTTTTCCTTTGAAATAGGAACGAGTCTTTTCTCAAAAAGCATCGAATAATAGTGGCGCGCCCGTTGGAGGTCTTCCTCAACCTCTTTGAGATGATCAAGTTGGGCCTGAATTGAGCCTTGCGGGTTTCGAAACGCTGCAAGGTGGAGATCATTGAGACTCTTTGATGCCTCTGCCTGTGCTTTCTTCAAGCGAAGACCGATTGTTGGGCAAAGGAGACCCAGCACCAAATCTGGGGAAATCGGATGATAAATTTCGATCCCTGGTACGCCGAGGCCGATATTGCCGTACGGGCCGAATTCCTGTTGGTTGTGCAGCAGCAGCGGGTTGTCGGATATATAGATTTGTCCGGCGCAATTGAGCTTTAAGAGAACCATGACCTTCGAAACAAGTGGAGCTGCGAGATCGGCTAGTTTCTCGGTCGCAAACTTCAGAAATATGAACTTGTCGTACTCTTGATCGCTGAAAAATTCCGGCAAATCATTCGTTTTCACATCTGGGAAGCGCCTGCGTAATTCATTTCCTAAGTCCGACATTCGCTCCCGCGAGGCCTTGGAACGCGCATGTTGGATGGCGAAGAAACAGCAGATCGTGGCGGTAGTTTCCGGAGTCAAAATGGAAAGGTTTTGAGCTTTTATGATATCTTCAAATACCGGCTTTGCTAAATTCTCAATATGTGTGAAACGCAATTCAAAATCGATGTAGTAGCTGTCTTTTAAAGCGACTACATTGTAGTCCGATTCACCCATGACATTTCTTGGGTTACTGTAGAACTCGCGACCGGTCTTCTTGTCGAAAATATGCAATTTTCCTTCTGCGCAAAAATTGCGCAGAAGGAACTGTGGTACATAATGTTGATTTTCGCGAGGCACCGCCGCTCAGCTACACCCTGACGTCGCCCCGCACGTATCGCACTTCTCGCACGTGCCGTTCCGCACCATCGTAAAATTCTGGCACTCCGAGCACATGTTGCCGGTGTAGCCCTGCATCACCGCCTTGGCGCGGCGTTCGGCGGCCAGCGCCTTGGCGGCGGAGGCGTCGGCCTGGGCCTTGTCGGAGAACAGCGCGGTGGTGGGCGATTCTTCCTCCTCCTCGAAGAGGTCCGGATGGTTGTCCTCGGCGATTTCCTCCGCCAGTTCCTTCGCCCGCTCTTCGTAGTCGCGCTTGTAGGCGGTGGCGTCCTCGCGGTGCTCCGCGGTCAGCGGCTTCAGCGCCGTCACCGTGGCACCCGTCGAAATGGCGCGCACATTGGAGCCGCCGGCGGCGGTAGGCGCGGCGCGGGAGGCGGAACCGCCGGCCTGGCCTTTCGGCTCTCCGCCCGAGGCGTTGGACACCAGTTTCACCGGCGAGGCGCCGCGTGTCAGGCCCTTGGAGAAGGGCGTGGCCTTGCCTTCGTTGATGCCCTTGCCGAGCGCGGTCTTGTCGAAGTCCGATGTGTCGACATGGGCAAGATCGTTGCGGCCGGCGTAGGAAATGGCCAGTTCGCGGAACACATAGTCGAGGATCGACGTGGCGCTCTTGATCGCGTCATTGCCGACGACCATGCCGGCCGGCTCGAATTTTACGAAGGTGAAGGCGTCGACATATTCCTCCAGCGGCACGCCGTATTGCAGGCCGATCGAGATCGCGATGGCGAAGTTGTTCATCATGGCGCCGAAGGCCGCACCTTCCTTGTGCATGTCGATGAATATCTCGCCGAGGCGGCCGTCGTCGAACTCGCCGGTGCGCAGATAGACCTTGTGCCCGCCGACGATCGCCTTCTGGGTGTAGCCCTTACGGCGGTTCGGCAGCTTTTCGCGGTCGCGGTAGAGCCGCTCGATCACGCGCTCGACGATCTTCTCGGTGACGATCGCCGCCTTGGCGGCGGTAGGGGCGGCCGCGATCTCGTCGATGATGTCGTCCTCGTCGTCGTCATCGGCGAGCAGCGAGGCATTGAGCGGCTGCGAGAGCTTGGAGCCGTCGCGGTAGAGCGCGTTGGCCTTCAGCGCCAGCTTCCACGACAGCATGTAGGCTTCCTTGCAATCCTCGACCGTCGCCTCGTTGGGCATGTTGATTGTCTTGGAGATGGCGCCCGAGATGAAGGGCTGCGCGGCGGCCATCATGCGGATGTGGCTTTCCGCCGAGAGATAGCGCTTGCCGATCTTGCCGCACGGCGTGGCGCAGTCGAACACGGGCAGGTGCTCGTCCTTCAGGAAGGGCGCGCCTTCCAGCGTCATCGCACCGCAGACATGGATGTTGGCGGCCTCGATGTCCTTCCTGGAAAAGCCGAGCGCCGGCAGGATCTCGAACGAGAAGTCGGAAAGCTGCTCGTCGGTGAAGCCGAACGTCTCCTTCACCCAGTCGGCGCCGAGCGTCCACTGGTTGAACACGAACTTGATGTCGAAGGCGCTCTTGAGCGCCGCGTTGACGGCGGCGATCTTCTCGTCGGTAAAACCCTTGGCCTTCAGCGAGCCGGGGTTGATGCCGGGCGCCTGGTTGAGGTTGCCGTGGCCGACCGCGTAGGCGTCGATCTCGGCGATCTGCGATTCCGAGTAGCCGAGCGAGCGCAGCGCCTCGGGAACCGCCGCGTTGATGATCTTGAAGTAGCCGCCGCCGGCGAGCTTCTTGAACTTCACCAGCGCGAAGTCTGGCTCGATGCCGGTGGTGTCGCAGTCCATGACTAGGCCGATGGTACCGGTCGGCGCGATCACGGTTGCCTGTGCATTGCGGTAGCCGTGCTCCTCGCCAAGTTCGATGGCGCGGTCCCAGGCGGCCCTGGCATGGTCGCCCAGTGCGGCCTGCCTGAGGTCGGAGGCGACCAGCGGCACCGGGTTGACGGCAAGCTTCTCGTAGCCGTCGCGGTCGCCATAGGCGGCGCGGCGGTGGTTGCGCATGACGCGCAGCATGTTCACGGCATTGCGGTCGTAATCCGGGAAGGCGCCGAGCTCGCCGGCCATCTCGGCTGACGTGGCGTAGGCGATGCCGGTCATGATCGAGGTGAGTGCGGCGCAGATGGCGCGGCCTTCGGCGCTATCGTAGGGAATGCCGGAGGTCATCAGGAGGCCGCCGATGTTGGCGTAGCCGAGGCCCAGCGTGCGGTATTCGTAGGAAAGCTTGGCGATCTCCTTCGACGGGAACTGCGCCATCATCACCGAAATCTCGAGCACGATCGTCCACAGGCGAACCGTGTGCTCGTAGCGCTCGATGTCGATGGCGCCGTCGGCGTTGCGGTAGGTCAGAAGGTTGATCGAGGCGAGGTTGCAGGCCGTGTCGTCGAGGAACATGTATTCCGAGCACGGGTTCGACGCGCGGATCGGGCCTGCGGCCGGCGAGGTGTGCCAGTCGTTCATCGTGGTGTTGAAGTGCAGGCCGGGATCGGCCGAGGCCCAGGCCGCGTACCCGATCTTCTCCCACAGGTCGCGGGCCTTCAGCGTCTTCAGCGTCCTGCCGTCCTTGCGGGCGGTCAGGTGCCAGTCGGCGTCCTGCTCGACGGCGCGCAGGAAGTCGTCCTTCAGCGAGACCGAGTTGTTGGAGTTCTGGCCGGAAACGGTGAGGTAGGCCTCGGAATCCCAGTCGGTGTCGTAAGTCTTGAACTCGATGTCCTTGTAGCCCTGCCGGGCGAACTGGATGATGCGGTAGATGTAGTTCTCCGGCACCGAATTCTTCTTCGCCGCCTTGATCTCGCGCTTCAGCGCCGGGTTCTTCAGCGGGTCGTAGCAATCGCCTTCCGGCCCGTCGCAATTGACGCAGGCCTTCAGGATGGCGGTCAGGTGCTGGCGCACGATCTTCGAGCCGGTGACCAGCGAGGCCACCTTCTGCTCTTCCTTCACCTTCCAGTCGATATAGGCCTCGATGTCGGGATGGTCGGCGTCGACCACCACCATCTTGGCGGCGCGGCGCGTCGTGCCGCCCGACTTGATGGCGCCCGCCGCGCGGTCGCCGATCTTCAGGAAGCTCATCAGGCCGGACGAGCGGCCGCCGCCGGACAGTTTTTCGCCTTCGCCGCGCAGCATGGAGAAGTTGGAGCCGGTGCCGGAGCCGTATTTGAACAGGCGCGCCTCGCGCACCCACAGGTCCATGATGCCGCCCTCGTTGACGAGGTCGTCCTGCACGCCCTGGATGAAGCAGGCATGCGGCTGCGGATGCTCATAGGCCGACTTCGACTTGGTCAGCTTGCCGGTGAAGGGGTCGACGTAGAAATGGCCCTGGCCGGGACCGTCGATGCCGTAGGCCCAGTGCAGGCCGGTGTTGAACCATTGCGGCGAGTTCGGCGCGACGCGCTGTGTGGCCAGCATGTAGCAAAGCTCGTCCATGAAGGCGCGGGCGTCGTCCTCCGACTTGAAGTAGCCGCCCTTCCAGCCCCAGTAGGTCCAGGTGCCGGCAAGGCGCGTGAACACCTGGCGGGCGTCGGTCTCGGAGCCGTAGCGCTCGCTCTCGGGCAGCTTGGCGAGTTCGGCCTCGTCGGCGACGGAGCGCCACAGGAAGGACGGAACCGAGGTTTCCTCGATTTTCTTCAGCCGCACCGGCACGCCGGCCTTGCGGAAATATTTCTGGGCAAGCACGTCGGTGGCGACCTGGGAGAACTGCGCCGGCACGTCGATGCCGTCGAGGCGGAACACCACGGACCCATCCGGGTTCTTGATCTCGGAAAGCGCCTTGCGGAATTCGATCTCCGCATAGGCCGATTGACCGTCCTTGGTGAAACGCCGTTCGATGCGCATTTTCTTGGTCCTCAGTCCCTATATATAGCACCTTTCCACAAGAAACCGCAGTCTCCCCGGAAGGCACAAATGTCCACCGCATCCGGTCCGCCCTCGAAGACGGCCGGCTCTCCTCTTGCAGTTTCCCGCGGAAACGCCGGACGCCCCGCATTTCGGGGCCGTTTGCTGGCATTTCGCGGGACCCTGCGGTCCCTTGTCTGACGCCTGATTGTGATTCCCCTCGTCGAGGGAGGTTCACATTATCTGGTGTCACATGTTGCCTGCAAACACTAAATATAGTGTTAACAACATATTTATTCCAGACCGAAACCCCGCTTTTCGACCCCCAATCGGCACGCGAAAACCCACCGTTTCCGCCTGCCTCGCAACCCGGGCGGAAAGCTGGAACTTCACACAAAATCTGGAAAAAGACCGGCCCGAGAACCTCTCCGGCCACGCTCTCAACAGGAGCGCATGACCAATAAAAGGCGACTCGTTTCCGCGCGTCAAGGATTCGTTTTTGTAAGAATTGTGACCCCAATATCTTGTGTGTCACTAATGTGGATAACGGGGAGAAGAAAGCCCGGAAAATCCCGCCTTCGAGACGAGTGCGGTGGGAGCGCGGGAGAAATTGTCTTTCCCATGCGGCTTCACCGGTGCCGGGAATCAGGCCGCCGGCCAGCGAATCGCCATCGCTCCCGCATTGCTCGCGGCGGCTACGAAACCTTAACGCAGCACCTCTTATATTAAAGAAGGCTGATGGGACTGGGTTGATGCCGCTGGGAAGCGCACGTTTCGGCACGTTCATGAAGGTGATGCTGATCTTCGCCATCGTCCTGGCGGGTGTCGAAGGTATTGTCGTGGCCTACTATTGGCAGTTCGGCGTCGAGCGGCTGACGTTCGAACTGCTGATATCGGGGGCGATTGCGACCGCGGTCGGCATTCCGGCGACCGCGCATGTCGTCTTGCAGTATGAAAAGCTGGAGCGGTTGACCAAACAGCTCCAGTATCTGGCGACCATCGACCAGATGACGGGCCTGCTCAACCGGCAGAGTTTCCTGGCACGGCTCGACGCCCTGCTTTCCGCCACGTCGAAGACCGCAAGCGCCGGCGTCTTCGCCTACATCGACGCCGACCATTTCAAGGCGCTGAACGACCGTTTCGGACACGCCACCGGCGACCGGGTGATCGTGCTTCTGGCCCGTCACATAAGGGAAGCCACGCGAGACGGCGATCTCTGCGCCCGTCTCGGCGGCGAGGAGTTCGCGCTGTTCCTGCGCGGCGCCAATGTGACCCGCGCCACCATCGTGGCCGACCGGCTGAGGCGCGATATCGAACTTTCCGGAATCAGGCTTGGCGTGCCCGGCATGGCGCTCTCGGTTTCCATCGGGCTTGCGGCACACAAACCGGGTGCCGGCGCGCTCGCCACCATGCAGGAAGCGGATCGCTCCATGTATGCGGCAAAGGATGGCGGCCGCAATGTCGTGGTCACCGAATTGAAACGCAACCGAGTGGCGTAACTCCAGCCGCGGCGACGCTCTTCAAACCGTCTTCGTCGCCACCCAACCCAAATACCGCTTGCCATCAGCGATCCGTCTCCCTTACCAACGGTGCGGCTGGGACTGACGAACGATGGCGGGATAACGCAAAAAATGATTGCAAGGCTGCGCAAGGCAATGCGCATGCAGCTTATGCCGCTGCTGCTCGGCTTTTTGGTGCTGGCGGCCATCGTCGGCACGCGGTCGTGGATGATCGAAAGCCAGCGGGAAGACAATCGCGAGGCGCGGCAGAGCTTCGATATCGAAAGTCGGCTGCTTGTCATGCTGTCGACGGTGCAGGACGCGGAAACGGGTCAGCGCGGGTTTCTGCTGACCGGCGAAGACGCGTATCTGCAACCATACAGTTCGGCGCTCAAATCGCTCCCGACCGAGGTCAATCTCTTGCGTGACGCTTTCGGTGCCGAGTCCGAAAGCCTCGCGCAGATCGAACAGCTTCAAGTCGCGATAAGCGACAAGTTCTCCGAACTCGGGGAAGTCATCGAACTCTACCGAAACGGCAAACTGGACGAGGTACGCGCGGCGATCCAGACGAACCGCGGCAAGATCGCCATGGATCGCATTCGGGAAATCATCGCCGACGTGCGTCAGACCGAAAATGTCAAGCTGCAGCAGAGTCTCGCCGATGCCGCCGCAATCGACGGGAAGTTGCGGTTGGCATCCATCGTCACGCTTCTTGGCGTGCTGCTGCTCGGCATCTACGGCATCTTCGATGCCCGTCGGCGCATGCAGGCCATCGAGGAAGCGCACAGCAACCTTGTCGAGACGAACAAGATGCTCGAGGACGAGATCGAGACCCGGCAAAAGGCCGAGGATCAGGTCCGCCAGATGCAGAAGCTCGAGGCGATCGGCCAGTTGACCGGCGGCATCGCCCACGACTTCAACAACATGCTTGCCGTCATCATGAGTGCGATGAACCTTATCCAGCGCAAGCTGGCGCGCGGCGAGACCGACATCGGCAAGCTGGTCGATGGAGCGGCCGATGCGGCCAGCCGGGCCGCCAGCCTCACGCAGCGTCTCCTGGCATTTGCCCGCCAGCAGCCGCTGGCGCCGCAACTGGTCGACGCCAACCGCATGGTCTCGGGCATGTCCGACATGCTGCGGCGGACGCTCGGCGAAACCATCCAGATCGAAACGGTGCTTGCCGGCGGCCTTTGGCGCTGCCACGCCGATTCCAGCCAGCTCGAAAATTCCATCATCAATCTGGCCGTCAACGCCCGCGACGCGATGCCCGAAGGCGGCAAGCTCACCATCGAAACGGCGAATTGTCATCTCGACGACAGCTATGCCGCTTCCCACGCCGAAGTCCCGGCGGGCCAGTATGTGCTGATCGCCGTTACCGATACCGGCACCGGCATGCCGCGCGAGGTGATCGCCAAGGCGTTCGAGCCGTTCTTCACCACCAAGCCGGTAAGCAAGGGCACGGGGCTCGGCCTGAGCCAGGTCTTCGGTTTCGTCAAGCAGTCCAACGGTCACGTGAAGATCTATTCCGAGCCGGATGAGGGTACGACGGTCAAGATCTACCTGCCGCGCTATTTCGGCGACGAGCAGGCCGATGCCGTGACCGCGACGCGGCCGGCGTCGGTTGCGCCGACCGAACTGGTGCTGGTGGTCGAGGACGACGAGCGGGTGCGCGTCGGCAGCGTCGAATCGCTGCGCGAGCTGGGCTACCGGGTGATCCACGCGGATGGCGGCGAGGCGGCACTCGCCTTGCTCGAAAAGCATGGAGACGTATCCTTGCTTTTCACCGACATCGTCATGCCGGGCATGAGCGGCCGCAAGCTGGCCGAGGAAGCGGCGGCGCGCCGTCCGCAGCTCAAGGTTCTCTACACGACCGGGTTCACCCGCAACGCGGTGGTGCACAACGGCAAGCTCGATCCGGGCGTGAACTTCCTCGCCAAGCCGTTCACGCTCGATCAGCTTGCGGCGAAGGTGCGCGATGTCCTGGACCAGGAGGACGCAGCCCCAACGGAAAAGGCCTGACGCAGGCAATCCGGATCAGGTGCCGCCAGGGCGCGTCGGGCTCCGGCGTGTCTGGCGGTCGGCCTGCCACTGGTCCTCCCACAACTTCATCAGCGCGACGCGGCGCTTGCCGAAGCGTTCGTCGCCCGGCCGCGCCGAGCGGACGCGGTCGATGCGGAAATTGCGAAGCGCCTGGCGCATGACGCACCACGCCGCGATGATGTGCTTTTCCTCGTAATAGGCGATCGCGATCGGCCAGATCGGCCGCTCGGTGACGCTGCCGTTCTCGTCGGCGTAAGAAATGTGCAGCGTCTTTTCCAGCCGCATCGCCTCGCGCACGACGCCGAGCAGCGGCTCGTTTGTCGGGCGCGCGGCGGCACGCGCCGGCCACAGGCCGGTGGCGCCGATCTTGTCGCGCAGGTCTTCGGGCGTGGCGGTGGCGATCTTGCCGATCGCTCGCGCCGCGGCCGTGGCCAGGCTCTCGTCCGGGCGTCCCTCGACCCAGCGGGCGCCCAGCACCAGCGCTTCCAGTTCCTCCGGGGAAAACATCAGCGGCGGCAGGAAGAAGCCCGGCCGCAGGAGGTAGCCGACGCCGGCCTCGCCGTCGATCGGCGCACCGAGGCCGATCAGCGTCTGCACGTCGCGGTAGAGCGTGCGCACCGATACGGAAAACTCGTCCGCCAGCCGCTCGGCGGTGACCGGATGGCGATGGCGGCGCAGCGAATCCATGATGGCGAAAAGCCGCTGTGTCTTGTCCATGAACCTGCTGCCTTGGATTTCGGGGCCTGGCGGCGCGATCAGAGCATGCCCGCGCGAACGGAGGCAAGCCGCGCCGGCATCACGAGGCGCTGCGCAGCAGGTAGAAAAACAGCGCCGCGAGCACGGCGGAAGCAGGCACGGTGGTCACCCAGGCGGCGACGATCGTCCTGACATGAGCGCGGCGCACCAGCCGCCGGCGGATGATTTCCTGCTGCGAGCCTTTCTTGCCGCCGGCGAGCAGGTTCGTGGTCGGTGGAGGCGCCACCGGCTCGGCCTCGATCGTTGCCGGTGACAGGATTTCCTGCTTCCGCTGTAGATAGGCGCGCCGCCGGATGGAGCGTATGGCCGCCCATTCGCGATAGAAGCCGACGCCGAACACGGAACCGACGGCGATGTGGGTGGTGCTGACCGGCATTCCGAGCCAGGAAGCGACGATGACGGTAAGCGCGGTCGACAGCGCGATGCAGAAGGCGCGCACCGGGTTGAGCTTGGTGATCTCGGCGCCGACGATGCGGATGAGCCGCGGCCCGAACAGCAGCAGGCCGACCGAGATGCCGAGCGCTCCGATCAGCATGACCCAGAACGGCACCGCGGCCTCCGCGGCGACTTCGCCCGTGCCGGCCGCATAAACGATCGCCGCCAGCGGCCCGACGGCATTGGCGACATCGTTGGCGCCGTGCGCGAAGGAGAGCAGCCCAGCGGAAATGATGAGCGGGATGACGAACAGGTGGCGCAGCGACTGGTTGCGGTTTTCCAGGCCTCGCGACTGCCGCCCGACGATGCGGTGGAACGCCACCCAGGCCGCAAGGAAGCAGCCTATGCCGATGGCCGCGACCGTGGAGTTTGCCAGCGTCACCACCTTGCCGATGCCAAGGGTGGCAAGATAGGCGGCGAACGCGCCCGCCATCGTTGCGATCAGCAACGGCACCCAGCGCCGCGCCGCGGCGATCTTGTCGTCCTGGTAGATGACCATGCTCTCGACGAAGGCAAGGAGAGCAGCGGCTATGGCGCCGCCGAGCAATGGCGACAGCATCCAGCTCGCGGTGATCGCGCCCATCGACAGCCAGTTGACGGCCGACAGCCCGGCCGCCGCCGCCCCGGCGCCGACCACGGCGCCGACGATCGCGTGAGTGGTCGAGACAGGCGCGCGCAACCAGGTCGACAGATGGATCCACAAGGCCGAAGCAATCAGCGCCGCCACCATCAGCCGGATGAAGACATTCGGGTCGGCGACGGCATCGGGAAAAATGATGCCGTTGGCGATCGTTTCGACGACCTCTCCGCCGGCAAGCAGGGCGCCGGCTGTTTCGGCGACCGCCGCCATGACCAGCGCGCCGCCCATTGTGATCGCCCGTGCGCCGACGGCCGGCCCGACATTGTTGGCGACGTCGTTGGCGCCGATGTTGAGGGCCATGTAGCCGGCGATCGCAGCGGCGGCGATGACGATCGTCGCGCGCGGCTCGCCGAAGACGTAAAGCGAGGCAAAAATGCCAGCGGAAGCCAGAAACAGCAGCGCCAGCCCCGGCGCGATCAGGCTGCGCGACAGGAATCCCGCCGCTTCCTCGACATTGGCGAACTTGTCGAGATCCTTGTCGAGTATGCGTTTGGGGATCTTGGCGTCGCTCATGTCCGAATCCGCAGCCCCCTGCGCAGATTACGGACGCGGTGCTGCAGTTTCATGTCGTTGGGGGGAAGCGGGCCGGCACGGCGAGGTTTCGCTGTGCTCAGGCGTAAAGCCGTGGTTTCTCCGCAAAGCGCGCGATCAGTTCACCAAGGTCCGATTCCTTGACAAGCTTGGCCGCTTCGGCGGGCGAGAACCATTTGCGGTTGCGTTCCTTCTTCTCGGGCCAGGCGGTTGCAATCTGGTCGACCTCCAGCGGAAAGACCAGAACTTCGCAGCGCCGCTCCATGCCCGAAGGAAGCACCTTGCCGTAGAAATAGCTGCCGATCTCGAGATGCGCGATGGCGCCGCCGAGGCCGGCCTCTTCCGCGGCTTCGCGCGCGGCGGTGTCGAACAGCTGCTCGCGGCCTTCCGGCCAGCCCTTGGGCAGTACCCAGCGGCCGGAGTCACGGCTGGTGATCAGCATCACTTCCACGCCCTTCCCGGTCTTGCGCCACGGCAAGGCAGCAACCTGCAGCCGGCACGGCTTGCCTCCGAAGAGACGCCGGACCCGCTCGGTAATGCGGTTGCGTGCGGTGTGACTGACCATGGCCTGAGAGTGGCTTTCGTTGTCCTGATTCGTTTGCCGTCTCATGATTATCGATGTTAATTATGTGTTTTAAAAGTAAAAACAACATGTAGAACGCTCAAAAAAGAGCCTGCCCGACCCCGGTGCTCTTCAACGCGGAATAACAGCCAAGGTGATCTTGCGGCCTCGCGCCGCCGGCACAGTGTCAGGGCTGTCAGCTCCGCAATTTCCCTCGCCAGGACGCCACAACGCGATGAATGCACCGCCACACCGTGCCGGCCCATCCATCGCGTTTCGTTCAGGCGTCTTATACCACATTTGCCGCAAGCGGTTGTGGTTCATCTCGCGGCGTGCCTGCAATTATTCGGCGCAGGCGTCGTCCTCGGCGGTCGCCGCGGCGGTCTTGTCGCCCTTCTGCTGCGCCTCGATATCCTGCTGCGAAGTGGCGAGATCCTTGTTGCCGCCGCCTTCCTGGGTTGCCAGCGGCATGCTCTTGCCGTCCTTCATGGCAGGATCGCTTTTCGCGGCATCCGATTCCATCGGCGCATGCGTGCCGTCCTTGGCCATGCCGGTGCTGGCCTTGTCATTGATCGAGGCCGTCGTGTCGGTGTCGGGGCAAGCGGCAAAGGCCGGCGCGGCGGCGAAACCAACGACTGCGGCGAATGCGAAGAGTGTCGAGCGGATATGCTTCATTTTATCCTCCGATTGTTGGCGATGTAGAAGGCCAACAGCCGGAGGCGGCAAAGGTTCCCGCAAAAAGCCGATTCCTCGTAGCGCCGCCACCCTCTCCTCGTTGTCGAGAGCGAGGTCGAATGAGGAGCGCGCTGGACGGAGCGCCCCTTCCCTTTCGTCATCCTCGGGCGGAGCAGGCCGAAGGCCGTCGCGAAAACCTAGGGTCCATTCCGGCAACGCGTAAACGGCAGGCGAAGGGTGCGTCTTTCTGCACCGTCAGCGTCGTCCTCAACCTCGCGGCATGGATCCTCGGCTCAAGGCCGAGGATGACGAAGGTGGAGGCGCGCCTACCCCTCCTCCGCCAGGCACGGATCGAGCATCACCTGTTTCTCGCCGACGCGCGCGTAGCCGCCGGCGAACAGCACCTCGTCGCCGGCTTTCATGCCGTTGGTCTGGTAGGTCACGCACATCACCTGCATGCCGCCTTCCTCGCACATGATGAGATAGGCCAGCGCGCCGTCGCTCTGCACATGCACGAGTTTGCCGCGGACGGTCAGCGTGATGCGGGCGTCGACTGCCGGCGCGCGTTCCACCCAGTTCCCGATCGTCGCGCAGGTCGCCGGCGTCTCGGCATAGCCTTCCCCCGGCCGGAACGGCCCGGCGGGATCGCAGCATTCTTGCGCGCCCGCCGCGCCTGCGGCTGCAAACAACAGTGAAAGCGCAAGCGCCAGCACATGGCGGGCGTGGAAAAATGGGAACACCAACAAAACTCCTCGCGCGAAACAGGCCGCCCCACCGGACGGGCCGGCACTGTCTGCATGCGCGGCATGGCAATCGCAAGGCAGATTCCCTCGCGAATGATTGCCGTGGCGAGCTTCGAAGGGGGCTGGATAAGACGTGTTGCCACGCTTCAGGTTGGAGCCCTTCACTAGCGGAAACACAGCCGTCCCCGGTCCCGCTGCCCCCGGCCTACTCCCATCCCGGCAGCCGGCCCAGCCGCGCCACATGCCTCAATTCATTGCGAGTAATGCCGATATCGGCGAGCAATCGGTCGTCGAGTGCAGAAAGGCAGCGGACATTATGCCGGGTTAGCCGCATGCGGCGAAGCCAGGCGAGAAAACTGTCGGCATTGCTGCCGCCCTTCGCCGGCACCTTGGCCGGCGCGAAAAATTGCCGGGGGAAAACCGCGGTAATCATGCTTGGTCTCCTTTCCATCGCAAGGTGGTCGGTCGACCGGCAAGCTTCAGATGCTGCCTGTACGAGCGGCCAAATGGTTGCGCATTGATCGAGGCAAAGGTCGATATCGGGTTGAGAGTACCCCGTGATGGCGGTATCGTGTTATCGCCATATCGCCTAATTATGTTTGCGAGACGCCAAATGGTTCATCCGGACAATCTGATCCATCCCGATCTCAGCCTCGGCGAAGCGGAGGACTATCCGGCCGCCATTGTCGCCTATGCAGGCGACGTGGAGAAAGACCAACATTACGGCGTGCACAGTCATCGGCGGGCGCAGTTGTTCCACATCGTCTCGGGCGCGGTGACGGTGGAGACTGGGCGCGGCACCTTCGTGGTGCCGCCAGAACGAGCCGTCTGGATCCCACCAGGCGTCACCCATGCGGTTACCTACCTGCAGGACACCGCGCAGCGCTTCCTCTTCTTCCGGCCGGAGGCGGTGCGGCACCTGCCGCGCGGACCAGCGGTTATCCGGCTGTCACCGCTGCTGCGCGAACTGGCGCTTACCTTCATGGGCTATGCGCGCGACGAGCAGATCGATGGCCCGGCAGGGCGGATCGCTCACGTCATACTCGATCAGTTGGCAACCGTCCCTATCGCGCCGCTGCATCTGCCGATGCCTGGCTCGGAGCGCCTGCGGGGCGCGGTGAGCGAGCTTGCGGCAGATCCCGGACGGCCCGACAGTCTCGCCGCGGTGGCGCGGCGGGCGGCATTTTCGGAGCGCTCCTTCGAGCGGCATTTCCGCACCGAGACCGGCCTCAGCTTCCGCGCCTGGCGGCGGCAGGCGCGGCTGATGAAAGCAGTGGAATGGCTATCGCTCGGTGTGCCGATCGGCCAGATTTCTGATCGGCTCGGCTACGAGCAGCCCAGCGCCTTCGTCGCCGGCTTTCGCAGGGCGTTCGGCGTGACGCCCGGACACTACTTCGACGACAGTCGTTGAGCGACGGGAAGCGTCAATTCACGGTTGCAATTGCTGGCCGTCTGTTCGAAAAAAGCGATGGCGGGTGGCGTTCGAAGCGAGGTTCAGGATGAAGCTCAGAACGCTTTCGATGGCAGCGACGGCTCTTCTGGCGGTGGGGAGCCTGCAGATATCCGATCTCGGCGTCAGGCCTGCCGTCGCCATGGACTGGCTGACGCCAAATCTCGAATCGCAGCGCCACAACAACATCAGGCGGCATCAGCAGCGCCAGCGGGCGCAGCACCGGACGGCGCAGCCGCGCTACGCCGCCCCCCGGCAGTCCGCGCCCGGCATCTCGGCGGCGCGGCGCCAGCAGCTCATGCGGCAGATCGAGCCGGAATATTACCGGCGGGTGCGGGCGCACGGCAAAGCCAGCGCGGACCGCTGGCTGAAAAAGACTGCCTGGGAGATGGGTGTGGCCGAGGGCCGCAAGGCGCGCCGGCAGCAGAAAAGCAACTGACTTTCGGGTTTATCTTCCGGCATGCGCGATCCGCGCTGGGCAAAGGCCCGGCGCGGCGCGCTTTTTAGCGATGCCTAGAGGCACAGCTTCTGCGTCCAGCAGCTCTTGTCGACGACATGCGCCGGCGGCAGCAGCGGCTGCCTGGAACGGTCGCGCGCACGCTTGAAATGCAGCCGCACCTCGTCGGGTTTCACGCGGTCGCGCGCCATCACCAGCTGAACCATGGGATCGTTCAGAAGCTCGTCCAGTGTGTTGATGCGTTCGTTCATCATGCGACCTCCTCGAAACCCCGCCCAACCCCATACATAGTGATCAATCATGACCTGCCAATGATGGTTCAGCGGCTAAGTCGTGGCGCGGATGACATAATTTCGTCCCACCCGTCTCTGGCATGACGGTTCCGGCGGGACCGGAACCCGTCATGCAAGGTGTCAGAGCGTCTTGGCGAGTTGCTCGAGCTGGTTCGCGCAGATGCCCCAGCCTTCGTGAAAGCCCATCTTCTCGTGCGCTTCGCGATCCTCGACGCTCCAATGTTTCGCCACGGCGGTGTATTTGGTCTTGCCGTCGCCGGCGTCCTCGAAGGTCAGCACGACCGTCATGAACGGTTTTCCGGAAGGCTCCCAGGCGCTGGTGTAGGCATCGGTGAAGACGAGCTTCTCGTTGGGCACGACTTCCAGGTAGATGCCGGGGTTCGGGTACTCATTGCCGTCCTCGTCGGCCATGACGACCATGCTGGAGCCGCCCGCACGCACGTCGAGTTCGGCGCGCGGCGTGCTCCACGGCTTCGGGGCAAACCAGTGCGGCAGCAAGGCGGCGTCCGTCCAGCAGCGGTAGACCTTCTCGCGCGGCGCATCGATGATGCGGGTCAGGACGAGATCGCGGCTGGCGGCGGTGTCGGTCTTGGTCATTGTGGTGTCCATCTCTTTTATCCTCGATTTGGCAGTTCCGACCCTAGAACGAACGGGCGCTGCGCCATCCGACATTTTTCTCACAAATTTTTTTCGGATCTGGAATCAGCCGCCGGCAGTCTCCACGTCGCGCGGAAACAGCCAAGCGGAAAATGCGGCGATTTCAAAAGATGGCAATCCGGGTCCGGGCTCACCACAAGTTCTTGCCGTCGATCTCGAAAACCGGAATGCCGCCGACATCGAAATCATCGAAAAGGCGCGCGTTGAGGACGATCTGCGGATTGTCGAAATTCGGCTCGCCGGTGGAGAAGTCCGGCGTCTCATTGTAGGTGGAGCAGCCGCAGACCCGGCAGAAGTTGAGCTTGCAGATCTTCGAGCTCCACTGGTATGTCTCCTTGGCGTCGTCCGAGATGAAGCGCACATCGGCCGGCTTGTAATAGGCCCAGAGCCCGCCGCGCTTCGAACAGATCGAACAGGTGCACCTGGTCACCGTCTCCGGCACGTATGCCGCCTCGAACTGTGTCGCCTTGCAGTGGCAGCTTCCCTTGATGATCATCTTTTTCTCCTGGCATTTGTCGATGCCGGAGAGAAGCACGGTCCTGCTGACAGCCTGCGTCAGCAGGGTTTGCTCAGGGGCAAGGATTGCCGGTGCGCTGGTGGATCGCGTCGACCGCCTGCTGCATCTCGTCGGTCCATGTCACGTCGGCCGAATCGAGCGCCATGGCAAGCTGCGCCAGTGTGGTCGCGCCGATGATGTTGGAAGCCACGAACGGGCGGCTGACGACGAAGGCATTGGCAAACAGCGCCGGCTCCATGCCGAAGCCGCGCGCAAGCTCATTGTATTCGAGCTGCACCTCCGCAGCGTTCGGCGTCTCGTAGCGCTGGCCGCGGCCGAAGAGCTGCGAGCGCGAACCCTGCGGCCGCGCGCCGTGGTCGTACTTGCCGGTGAGGTAGCCTTGCGCCAACGGCGAATAGGGCAGCAGGCTCACCCCTTCACGGTCGCAGACCTCGGCAAGGTTCACCTCGAAGGCGCGGTTGACCAGATTGTAGGCGTTCTGCACCGACACGGCCCTCGGTCCCGTCCCCTTCTCGCTCTCGAACAGGAAGCGCATGACGCCCCACGAGCTTTCGTTCGACAGACCGAAATGGCGGATCTTTCCCGCCTTCACCAGTTCGTCGAACACGGCGATCGTCTCGGCGATCGGCGTCTCGTCGGCATCGCGGGGCGCCGGCCAGTTGCCGACGCGGTTCGGATTCGAACCCCACGGCACCTGCCGTTCCGGGAAATGGATCTGGTAGAGGTCGATATAGTCGGTCCGCAGCCGCTTCAGCGACTTTTCCATCGCGTCGAAGATGTCCGTGCGTGCCAGCCTGGAGGGACGCCCGTCGCGAAACCAGTCATTGGCCGTGCGGCCGACCACTTTCGAGGCGACGATGACCTTGTCGCGGTTTTTCCGCGCCTGCATCCAGTTGCCGATGTAGGCTTCCGTTCGCCCTTGCGTATCGGGCTTCGGCGGGATGGGATACAGTTCCGCCGTATCGAGGAAATTCACGCCGCGTGCAAAGGCGCTGTCGAGCTGCTGATGCGCATCTTCCTCGGTATTCTGCTGGCCCCATGTCATCGTGCCCAGGCAGATTGCCGAGACAGACAGGTCGGTGCGGCCAAGGCGGCGCTGCTGCATGGCGGAACTCTCCGGAACGGGAAAAGGTTGGGAATCTGGGCGGCCGGGAGCCGCCGGATGCTCAGGTTACCAGGGCAACGATCGAGGCGATGGCAAAGACCGCGGCGACCATGATCAGGCCGCCATAGACGCGGGGGCGGTCGAACAGCACCGCATGGCCGCCAATCCAGGCGAAGAATGCGCCGCCAAGCGCCCACAAAAAGGCTGGACGGTCGTCCATCGACAACCCCGCCGCCATCAAGCCGCCGATAATCATCGCGCCGAAGACAATGATTACCGCGACGGCGTATTTTTCGTAATTGTCTTCCATGTCTTCCTTCTCACGGCAGAGCCGCCCCGCCGACACTGCGCGCGCCTCCGCCACGACGGCGACATGCAATGCCCGTTCTCAGCGCGAATAGAAAGAGGTTTGCCGCCAGAGTCAATTTTATGCCGGCCGAACTGGCATCGTTTCAGCACAATCGGCGGCATCGTTGCGCGGAACACACACTCGCCAAACTCCGCTCGCCGCTCCGCTGCCCACGGCTACGATTGCCCGGGCGGGCTCGCTATGCCGGCATTGAAACGACGGCTTCAGTACGAGCGCGGCGGCACAAACAGGCAGATGGTCTTGCCGTCGTTTTTCCCTTCCACCGAACACCAGTGATACTCGCCATCAGGGGAATCGCGCAGCCGCCTGTCCTGATAGCCGACGACCTCGCCGGTGCCCGCGATGACAAAGCCTTCCGGCCTCTCGCTGATCGATGTCGCCTTCACTGCGCGACAGTCATAGCCGGAACAGCAGGCATAGGGGTAAGACCATCCCTTCGGCGCGTCGTGCGCGCGGGAAGGCATTGTACCTAAAACGACAAGTAAGGCTGCTGATGCCAGGGCCGCTGCTCGGCCGGGGGAAAAGATTCCTGCGCAGAACATGGTGTGTTCTCCAAGGTTTCCTCCCTGACGTTCAAATCTGCTCCCGCGTGGTTAACGAAAGGTAAAATTCTCCCGCGGAGCTCCACCAGCGATAAACGATTCTCCGGCTTTTTTGCTCCGTACTTTGGTGCAAATGCCCGTTCGACTTTGGATCAATCCGGACGGGACACGGTCTTCGCCACGGATTGACAGCGTGCCGCCGCGGGTGTCCGCTGGACAAATCCGGAGATGGCAATGAGTACAGAAGCCGCAGCCAGCGATCCTTACAACGGTTTGCTTCAGGTCGAGCCCACGCTGCCTTCGCATGTCTATTGGTCAGCAGACGATTATCAGCGGGATCTCGCTGCAATCTGGTACCGAAACTGGGTGCTGGCCTGCCGCGCCGCCGACGTCGCACAACCGCTTGCCTGGCGCACCGTTCGCATCGGCACACAGGACATCGTCGTGCTGCGGGACGAGACCGGCGCGCTGCAAGCGTTCCACAACACCTGCCGTCACCGCGGCTCGCAGCTCTGCCAGGGAGAGGCAGGACGGCTGAAGGCCCGGCTGATCACCTGCCCCTATCACTCATGGTCCTATTCGCTGCGCGGCGATCTTGTCCGCGTGCCGTCGAAAAGCCTGCCGGAAGGTTTCTCGAAGGCAGACTATCCGCTCTACCGCGTGGCAATCGCCGAATGGCGCGGCTTCATCTTCGTCAACCTTGCCGACGCGCCCGCGCCGATCGAGGAGGCTTTCGACCCAGCTTCCAGCGACCTCTCCAACTGGCCGCTCGAGAGCCTGGTCAGCGGTCATGTGTTCAGGAAAACCATGGCCTGCAACTGGAAGATCTTCTGGGAGAACTTCAACGAATGCCTGCATTGCCCGAACGTACATCCGCATCTGTCGAAGCTGGTGCCTATCTACGGGCGCGGCCTGATGGCGCGGCATGACGATCCGGACTGGGCGCGCCACGCCGACAATGACGCACCGGAGTTTTCGGGAAAGCTGCGCGACGGCGCCGAGACCTGGTCGGAAGACGGCCGCGCCCATGGGCCGGTGTTCGAAGGCCTGACCGAGCGGGAACGCGCCGCCGGCCAGACCTACGCCGTCAGCCTGCCGTCGATGTTCGTCGTCGGCCATGTCGACTATGTCCGTGTCGTGCGGCTCGTCCCGCTCGGGCCGGAAGAGACCGAGCTGACCGCCGAATGGCTGTTCCCGCCGCAAGCGCTGCAGGAGGACAATACCGATATCGGCAACATCGTCGCCTTCGGCGTTCGCGTCATGGAGGAGGACGCCGCAGTGTGCGAGATCAACCAGCGCGGGCTGAAATCAATCCGCCACGAGGCCGGCGTGCTGATGCCGGAAGAGTACGACCTTCACCGGTTCCACAACTGGGTGCGCGCGCAGCACGGGAATTCGCCTGCGCCACGGTGAGCTTCGATCGCTCACATGGATTTCGGGAGATAGCGCCAGGTGAAGAAGCCGCAGATGCAACAGAAGACGCCAAGCGTGGCGAACACCGAACCCAATCCGAAGAATGCCAGCACGACCGAATAGACCAGCGGCGGCAACAGTTCGGAAAGATCGAGATAGGTGCGATAGACGGCGGTCATCTGTGGCCGCTCGAAGGCCCTGACGGCGCGCATGAAGGCGGTGGAGCCCAGCGCGTCGAGCCCGATGCAGAAAAACGCGCAGACCAGCAGGAATCCCGCGGTGACCAGCGGCATCGCCTCGCCCGCGAAGCCTGCCACGAAAAGCGCCGCCGTCATCGCAAAGAAGCAGATCGCCATGGTGTTGCGCGCGCCGAAGCGCTTGCCGGCCCAGCCCCAGATGAGCGCGGAAAACAGAAGGGCGTTTCCCGCCGAAACAAGCAGGCCGCCGGCCAGCTTGCCCTGCCCGGTCGCCACCATGAGGATCGGCCCGTAGACAAAGAAGGTGGTCCAGAAGCACGATCGTCCGAAGGCGATCACCCAGGCGAGCCGCAGCCTTGGCTGCTTGACGAAGCGCCCGACGCTGGCGATCGGGTTGGTTGCGCGGGTTTTGCCCGGGCGGATCAGCTGGTTGTCGCTCAGCCGGAAATACCAGAACAGCGCCAGCAGCAGCAGCGAGAAAAGCGCGACCACGCCATGCGCGGCGGCGATGCCGAATTCCGTATAGAGAAACACGCCAAGCGTCGGGCCGCCGGTCCAGGCGAGTGTCGACCAGGCCATGCGCAGCGATTCCGACTGGATGAAATCCGCCTTCCTGATGTGATCCATGATGTAGAGGTTGAGGGTGATCGACAGCGCGCTGGCGCCCATGACGCGGGCGAGCATGCCAGCCATCTGTCCCGGCAGCGATTGCGTCAGGAAGCAGGCCGAGCCGATGACCAGCCCGCAGACGCCCATCGTGTAGATCCAGCGCCGCGAGAACCGCTCGATCAACAGCGGCATGAACAGCGTTGCCGAAAGCCCGATCAGCGCCACGATCGTATAAAGCAGCGATACGGCCTGCTCGCTTTGCAGGATTTCGTAGGCCTGGATCGGAATGACGCTGGCCACCGAAGCCCGCGCGAACGATTCCAGGGCATAGAGGCTGGCGAAGGTGCGCGCTCCCGCCGGCCGCACGGCCGGTAGCCATATTGGATGCCGGACCTGCGTTGCCACTGCCACCCCGAAGTTCGAGTCGGACGCCAGCCTGGCCCGGCAAGTAGCAGTGCGTTAACAGGAAACCGACGCTGTCAGGCCGAAATGCGAAGCGTCAACCTATCGCCGATGCGTGGCCTAATCCCATCCCTCGCCCGGCGAGAAATCGTGCTCGCAGATGCGGCTGTTGGCTTTCGTCAGCGCGTTGATTTCCGTCATCTCGGCATCGGATAGCTGGAAATCGAAGATCGCGGCGTTTTCGACGAGGCGCTCCTTCCTGGTGGTGCGCGGTATGGCAACGACGCCTTCCTGCTGCACATGCCAGCGCAACACGACCTGTCCCGGCGTCTTGCCGAGGCGGGATGCCGCCGAACGGATCGCCTCTTCCTCCAGCAACCCGCCGCCGCGATAGAGCGGGCAATAAGAAACCATGGCCATTCCGGCTGCGCGGCATGCGGCATGGACCTTGGTCTGGTCGAGATAGGGGTGGTATTCGACCTGGTTGGCGACCAGCGGCGCATCCGAGAGCGCGATCGCCTCGCCGAGCAGCCTGGTCGGGAAGTTCGCGACACCGATGTGCCGGGTGAGGCCCCTCTCCCGCATCCTGTTCAGCGCCTTGATGGTGCCTTCGAGCGGTATGCGCGCATTCGGCCAGTGGATCAGCAACAGATCGACATGGTCGAGCCCTAGCCGTTTCAGGCTGCCTTCGGTGGATCGCTCCAGATCGGCCGGCGCTAGATCGGTCCACCACACCTTGGTGGTCAGGAAGATATCGTCGCGCGGCACCGAGGAAGCCTTGATGCCGGCGCCGACGGCAGCCTCGTTGTCATACATCTTCGCGGTATCGACATGCCGGTATCCGACTGCCAGCGCGTGGCTTACGAGGTCGCTGCACTGGTCGTCTTTCAATGTCCAGGTGCCAAGCCCGATCGCCGGAATCCTGGCGCCGTTCGCCGCTACTTCATGCATGCCAGTCTCCAGTCTCGGATATTCCGTTCACCGCGGGATTTCGTGCGGCGCTTGCGCTTGGCGGCAAACCGCTGCAACAGGAAGGCATGGATTCCAAACCAGCGTCAATGCCGCCCAGGGGGCGTATTCCGATAATCGACCTCGCCCGCGGCGCCGCGCTGGTGGCGATGGCGATCTATCATTTCACCTGGGACCTCGAGTTTTTCGGCTACGCCGATCCAGGCTACACCGCAGTCGGCGGCTGGCGACTGTTCGCCCGCTGCATCGCCTCCAGCTTCCTGTTCCTGGTCGGCGTCAGCCTGTTCCTCGGGCACGCCAGGGGCATCCGCTGGCCAGGTTTCCTGCGCCGCCTCGCCATGGTCGGCGGGGCCGCGCTCGCCATCTCGCTGGTCACCTGGCTGGCAGTGCCGGGCGGCTTCATCTTTTTCGGCATTCTCCACCAGATCGCCCTGGCAAGCCTGCTCGGGCTGCTGTTCCTGCGTCTGCCGGCAATCGCCACGTTTGCGGTGGCCGTTGCGGTCATCATCGCGCCCAATTACCTGCGCTCGCCCTTTTTCGATCATCCGGCCTGGTGGTGGGTCGGGCTGTCGAGCAGCAACCCGCGCTCGAACGACTACGTGCCGTTGTTTCCATGGTTCGGCGCCGTGCTTCTGGGCATCGCCGCGGCCAGGATTGCCGAAACCACCGGGCTGTTTGCCCGGCTGGCCGGCATTGTTCCCGGCCGATGGTCCTGGCCCCTCGCCTTTGCCGGCCGCCACAGCCTTGCCTTCTACCTTGTCCACCAGCCGGTGCTGATCGGCTGCGTCTGGCTGTTCTCGCAAATTTCGCCGCCGCAGAGCGTCACGCCGCAGGTGGAGTTCCGCAATGCTTGCGAAAGAACCTGCAGCGCGGATCGCGACGAAGAGTTCTGTGCCTTCTATTGCGTCTGCATGCTCGACGGGCTGGAACGCGAAAAGGCGCTCGACAGCCTGTTCGCCGGCGAGCAAAGTGATGCGCTGACGAGCCAGGTCCAGGGCTTGGCCGCGGCGTGCACGGCCGAAACGGACGAGAAGATGTCACGGGGGGCGATCCAATGACCGAGATTCAGGCGCGGCCCAACCGCTTGCCCTGGCCGCCATTGATCTACCTCGCGGCAATCGCGGCGAGCATCGTGCTCCACTTGGCCTATCCGCTGCCGTTCATCGGGCCGCCGCTCTCCGACATCCTGTTTGCCGGCGGCGGGCTGCTGATCATCGGCGTGGTCGCCATCGATGTTTCGGCGATCCGCACCTTGCAGCGGGCGAAAACCACGGTGATGCCGCACCGCGGCTCGGAACATCTGGTGACGAACGGAGCGTTCTCCTTCAGCCGCAACCCCATCTATCTCGCCAACACGATGCTGATGTTCGGCGCAGGGCTGATGTCGCAGATCGTCTGGTTCTTTCCGCTGGGCCTCATCGCCGCGTTCCTGACGCAAAAGCTGGCGATCGAACGCGAGGAACGGCATCTCGAAATACGATTCGGGAAAAGGTACCGCGACTACGCCAAGCGCGTGCGCCGCTGGATCTAGCGGTCAGGTGTTGACGCCCAATTCCACCAGCCGTTCGACGCAGGATTCCTCGGCCTGATCGAGTTCGGCCAGCGTCTCCTCGAGATCGCGGCGCTTCTGCCGAAGATCCTCGCGCTTCTCCTCGATGCGCTTGATCATCAGCTTGAGCTGGCCGACCTCGCCGGGAGGCTCACGATACATCTGGATGATTTCGCGGATCTCGTTGATCGAGAAGCCGAGCCGCTTGCCGCGCATGATCTGCTTGACCAGATGGCGGTCTGAAGGCCGGAACAGGCGGGTGCGGCCGCGCCGCACCGGTTGCACCAGCCCCTCGTCTTCATAGAAGCGGAGCGTGCGCGTCGAAATGTCGAATTCGCGGGTCAGCTCGGTGATCGAATAGTATTCCCGCATCGCCTGCCTTGCCGTTCGAGTCGCGAAAAGCTTCGCACGGCATTTACGTAAAAGTCAATTGTTGGGCGGACGGCCTAGCTTTGGCTGAGACTGGGGTTCAATCCGAAGCGGCCTCGGTCGAGCGTCTTCCTCAGCGAATCCGCAAATTCCGGTTTCGGTGATTCCGGAACGCATAAGTCACATCGTCGCGCAGGATACCCACGTCGTCGAGCATCGCATCTGGCGATTTGCTCATCTCTTCGGTTGCTATCAGCATCGCCTTGCGCCTGGCACGAAGACGATACCAACCGCGAATGTAGTCTGGCACTGCCGGAAAAAACTTCGCTGACATCGAGATGACCCTTTCATCCTTTGCATGCGAATTGGTGCAGACAAACTACGAGAGGGCGAAACCGCGGTCTGTGTGTTTTGTCACAACAGCGGGATTTCCGCTTCAGCCAAGCCGCAGCCACCAGGTGGCGAGGCCGAGAAAGACGACAAACCCGGTGACGTCCGTCACCATGGTGGTGAAGATCGACGACGAAATCGCCGGGTCGGCGCCGTAGCGGTCGAGCACCAGCGGGATCAGGATGCCAGCAAGTGCTGCGGCCAGCATGTTGATGACCATCGCCGAGGCGATGACGATGCCGAGATCGGTGTTGTGGAACCATGCCCCGGCGATCAGGCCGAGAATCACGGCAATGACGACCCCGTTGAGCAGCCCGACCATCACCTCGCGTCTGATGACGCGGCCGGCATTGTAGATGTCGAGGTCCTTGGTCGCCAGCGCACGCACGGTGACCGTCATCGTCTGGGTGCCGGCATTGCCGCCGAGCGAGGCGACGATGGGCATCAGCGCGGCCAGCGCCACCATCTGCTCGATGGTTGCGCCGAACAGGCTGATCACGGTTGCCGACAGAAACGCCGTTGCGAGGTTGACGAGCAGCCACGGCACTCGCGAACGCGACGTGTCGAGCACCGTGTCGGAAAGCTCTTCATCGCCGACGCCGCCCATGCGCAGCAGATCCTCTTCAGCTTCCTGCTGGATGACGTCGACGACGTCGTCGATGGTCAAAACGCCGACCAGCCGCTCGTTCTCGTCGACGACGGCGGCGGACAGGAGGTCGTACTGTTCGAACTCGCGCGCTGCCTCCTCCTGGTCCATGGTGGCCGGTATGGCGTGGCGGGTCTCATGCATGACCTCCTCGATCTTGATCGTCCGCTTGGTGCGCAGAATCTGGTCGAGGTCGACGGCGCCGAGGAGCTTGAAGGTCGGATCGATGACGAAGATCTGGCTGAAATGATCAGGCAGATTCTGATCCTCGCGCATATAGTCGATGGTCTGGCCGACGGTCCAGAACGGCGGCACCGCGACGAACTCGGTCTGCATCCGTCGACCGGCCGTCTCCTCCGGATAGTCGAGCGCACGACGCAGCCTGACCCGCTCGGTGAACGGGAGTTGGGCGAGGATTTCTTCCTGGTCCTCCTCGTCGAGGTCCTCGAGGATGTAGACAGCATCGTCGGAATCGAGGTCCTGGACAGCCTGGGCGATCTGGTCGTTGGGCAGGCTGTCGACGATGTCGAGACGGATCGCGTCGTCGACTTCCGTCAGCGAGGAAAAGTCGAAATCCGAGCCCATCAGTTCGACCAGCGCGCGCCGCTGCTCCGGCAGCAAGGCTTCGAGCAGGTCGCCAAGCTCGGACTGGTGCAGGTCGATGACGTCCCGTTTCAGGGTGAGCGTGTCGCGGTCGGCGATCGCGGCGCCGATATGGGCGAGGAACGAAGCGCGGATCGCCCCGTCTTCGCCGTAGATGTCGGCGGGGATAGCGTCGGGTGCTTCGGCGCCTAGCGCCTGCTCTTCCTGGCCTTTCAACGGCTTCTCCCGTCCGGTTCCAGTGCGTGCCCCAGGATCACGCAGATTCAAAGTGTTAGAGCAGCTTCTGCAAGTCGGCTCGGACGCGCGGCGTTGCCCGACGAATCCACACCACTCCTATCGCGCGGCGTCGCGGAATACAAAAGCAAATGCGTCCGCCGCACGGTGAAGGCGACCGTCGCAAAATCCTGGCTGTTGAGGAAGGTGATGGTGCGGTCGAGAAGACTCGAACTTCCACGGGTTGCCCCACAGCGACCTCAACGCTGCGCGTCTACCAATTCCGCCACGACCGCACGTCACGAAAGAACCGGCTCGCACCGGCCCGCGGCATGTAGCAAATCGTTTCCAGCGAAACAAGTGCGCCGCACGCATTAATTCCCGCGGGTTTGCCGGGAAAAGGCCGGGGCATGAGGCGGTGGCCCGAAACCTCAAACTGGACGTTTGCGCGCTTTGCCGCCATATGTGGGAAAAGCGGAAATCAGCATGCCCGGACGCGACCAGATCACCGCATCATTCCTGCCCCTGCCCGGCTCGGCGCCCGTCGAATGGCGGATCGAAGACGGGCTCGTTCCCTATCCGCGCGCACTTGCCGTGATGGAGGCGCGCGCCGCGGCCATCCGCGACGGAACAGCGCCGGAAATGGTCTGGCTGATCGAGCATCCGCCGCTTTATACCGCCGGAACCAGCGCCCGCCCCGCCGACCTGATCGATCCGGACCGGTTTCCCGTCTTCGACGCCGGACGCGGCGGCGAATACACCTATCATGGCCCCGGCCAGCGCGTGGCCTACGTGATGCTCGACCTCAAGCGGAGGCGCGAAGACGTGCGCGCCTTCGTCGCCGCGCTGGAAGGCTGGATCATCCGCACGCTCGAAAGCTTCAACGTGAAGGGCGAGCGGCGCGAGGACCGGGTCGGCGTCTGGGTGGTCAGGCCCGACCGGCCGCCGCTGCCGGATGGGTCGCCGGCCGAGGACAAGATCGCCGCCATAGGCATTCGTCTGCGGCGTTGGGTGTCTTTCCACGGCATCGCCATCAATGTCGAACCGGACCTGTCGCATTTCGGCGGCATCGTGCCGTGCGGCGTCGCCGACCATGGGGTGACGAGCCTGGTCGATCTCGGTCTGCCCGTAACGCTGGCCGATGTCGATATGGCCTTGAAGTCGTCGTTCGAGGAGATCTTCGGGCCGGCGGAACAAATTCTGGAACTGGGGGGCACAACCTTACCCGAGCGGAGGAGTGCCTGAAATGATATCACCGACAAGATGGGCCGCGGCTTTGTCGATCGCCGCGGCGGCGGCGCTATGGACAAATGCCTCGTTTGCCCAGCAGGCGACCGACACCGTTGCGCCGGAAGCCGCCAGCGGCGTCGCCGCCAAACAGTTGGTGCACGCCAAGCGCCAGATGGTGGTCAGCGCCAACCCGATCGCGACGCAGGCCGGGCTCGATGTTTTGCGGGCAGGTGGAAATGCGGCGGACGCCCTTATCGCGGTGCAGACGATGCTCGGGCTTGTCGAGCCGCAATCCTCGGGCATGGGCGGCGGCGCCTTCCTCGTCTGGTATGACGCCGACAGCCAGAAGATCACCACCTTCGACGGACGCGAAGCCGCTCCGGCCACGGCGACCCCCGCGCTCTTCCTCGGCAAGGACGGCAAACCGCTCGAATTCTTCGACGCAGTTGTCGGTGGTCGCTCCGTCGGCGTGCCCGGCGTGCCGCGGCTCCTCGAAACCGTTCACCGGCGCTACGGCACACGGCCATGGCAGTCGCTTTTCGAGCCGGCGATCAGCCTCGCCGACGCGGGTTTTGCCGTCTCCCCTCGCCTGGCGGCGCTGCTTGCCGATGAAGGCGAAAGGCTCAACGAGGATCCCGGCGCCCGCGCCTATTTCTTCGCGCCGGACGGCTCGCCCTTGCCCGCCGGGCATAATCTACGCAATCCGGACTACGCCGCGACGCTGAGGACCGTCGCGTCGGAAGGAGCCGATGCATTTTATGAAGGCCCTATCGCGGCAAAAATCGTCGAGACGGTGCGTTCTCACCCGACCAATCCCGGCTTGCTGACTCTCGACGACATGGCTGTCTACAAGGTCAAGGAGCGCCCGGCCGTCTGCGCGCCCTATCGCGGCTACGAGGTCTGCGGCATGGGGCCGCCGTCTTCCGGAGCCGTGGCCATCGGGCAGATTCTCGGCCTGCTCGAACCTTTCGACATCGCACCTCTCGGTCCGGACGATCCGGAGGCCTGGCGGCTGATCGGTGATGCCACCCGCCTCGCCTTCGCCGACCGGGGGCGCTACGTCGCCGACAGCGATTTCGTCTCCCTGCCGGAGGGGCTGCTCGACGCCGAGTACCTGAAGGCGCGCTCCGCCCTGCTTCGCCGCCCGACGGCGCTCGGTGAGGATGATGCGAGCGCAGGCGACCCACCCTGGCAAAAAGCCGAACTGCGCATCGACAGCGCCGCGTTCGAAATGCCTTCGACATCGCATTTCGTGATCGTCGATGAGAAAGGCAACATCGCCTCGATGACCACGACGATCGAGAATGGATTCGGCTCGCGGTTGATGACAGGCGGCTTCCTGCTCAACAACGAACTCACCGACTTCTCCTTCTCGCCAGTCGAGGATGGCGAGGCTGTCGCCAACCGGGTGGAGCCCGGCAAAAGGCCGCGCTCATCGATGGCGCCGACCATCGTGCTCAAGGATGGCAAGGCGGTCTTCGCGCTCGGCTCGCCGGGCGGCAGCAACATCATCTCCTACGTCGCGAACACGCTGATCGGCCTGATCGACTGGAAGATGGACATGCAGGCCGCGATCTCGATGCCGCATTTCGTCAACAGGTTCGGTCCCTACGACCTCGAAAAGGGGACGAGCGCCGAAAAACTCGCCAAGGACCTCGAGGCTCTGGGCTTCAAAGTCGCGGTGAAGGACCTGAATTCCGGCCTGCACGGCGTGGCGATCACCCCGGAGGGGCTGGAAGGTGGCGCCGATCCGCGCCGGGAGGGAGTAGCTCTCGGCGATTGAGCCCCGCTGCGCTGTGGTGGTCAAGCGGCGCGACAGACCCGCTCGGATGACGGAAGGGGCGGCGGCTGTGCCGCCCACTTCTCCGCGGCCCATAAAAGGCCGGAACCGTGGACGACAAAAACCGCCACCAGTGCGGCGGCGATGCCCGCCTTCTCGGCCGTCCGGATCGGCTTCAGCGCGCGGCGCGGCTTGACGCCGCTGCCGGTGGTTATCAGGCTCAGGACCACGAAAATGGCTGCGCCGGCGACGAGCATGCCACCGGAAAAGCCCGCGGCGAAGGCAACGCCAAGGAAAGCCGCCAGCATAACGAAGGACGCGACCGCGAGACCGATCTGGCTGGAGAAAAGCTGCCGCAGCACCTGTCCGCCATCGAATTTCCACACCGGCACGAGATTGGCGATGTTGAACAGCGCGGCGCAGCCGGCGAATACCGCGAGAAGTGTGGCAGCCGGGCGATAATCGGCGGCGGCCGCGTAATCACTCAGCATGATGGCGAGTGGCACCAGGAAAGCGGAAAAGCCTGCCCCCATCAGCGCCACGAAAGCCACTTCGAAACGGCTGTCATAAGGGCGTCCGCCGATTGCGATACCGCCGAGAAGCGGGATGAAGATCATGCGAACGTTGCGGTGGCCCATCAGGCGGAACGCCGCCAGATGTCCCAGTTCATGCAATGCAACGACCGCGGTCAGGCATGCCGCTATCGCAAATCCACCGGCGGTGAGCCCGAACAGCGGCCAGATCAGGAATGTCGACAGCGCCGCCAGCGCGATCTGGGTTGTCGGGCGTTCGAACGCGCCGCCCTTGCGGTATTCTCCGGTTTCCATCCAGATCTTGAGCTTCGCCGCCTTGCGACGGAGCGCGAAGAACCTGAAGACCAGAAACGCCAGGCCGCGATAATGGTCGGTCTGCGTCAGCGTGATTTCCGTCCCGCCGTCGCGGTCCACCAGCGTCGCGCTTTCGCGATAGTGCCGCCAGAATGCCGGGTCGAGCGAACTGTCATCGACGATGCGCATCGAAAAACGCTCGCCCTCGACGATGTCTTCCAGCTCTACCAGTCGTTCGATCGGCAGGCCTTCCCGGTCATCCCAACCGATCTTCAGCCGGGCCTGGGAAGGCTCACGGTCCACCGGCTCAGCCGCAACCACCTCGGCTGACCAGCCTGCATCCCGCCCGAATGGCCAAAGCGCCTGCCAGGCGCGTTCGCGCGGTGCATTGGCAACGACCGCGCTGCGAACCGTGCGGATGCCAAGCGGCGCCGCGAGGGCCAGAAAGATCAGGCCGAGATTGACGGCGATCAGCGCTGCGATCGCAATCTGAGACATCCGCTCGGTTCCTCCATGACGGAGGAACCGTAACAAAACTGTCGAAAGAAGCCCTTAACGGGAGAACCTGAAATCGGTGGCGCTCAGCCTCCGGCGATCATTGCCGGAGCGTTTCGTCCCTCAGAGTGCGCCAATCCACAAGGCGGTGGAAATGAGGAATGCGCTCATGCAAACCATCGAAACAACGTCCTGAACCAGATCGGTCATTTGTCTCTCCTGTACCTTTAATGTTTATATTTTGTTCTAATTTTGTTCACGCGTCAAGCTGCAAAGCCGCAGCTTGATCCAGTAGGCCCGGAGGCTGGCGCGAGGGTTAAGAAGAGGTTAGCGGAGCCACCACGATAGGGCGGGCATCAACGCGGTCGACCCGGCGCCGGGCGACCGTGCCCCAGTCCGTTGCTGCCGGGGTCAGCCCGAACGTCGGCTACAGCGTAATGACTTTTCCTTCGCCCAGCGTGACGCGGCGGTCCATGCGGCTGGCAAGGTCATGATTGTGGGTGGCAATCAGCGCTGAAAGGCCGGACTGGCGCACCAGCGCCTCCAGCGCCTCGAAGACGTAGGACGCGGTCACCGGGTCAAGGTTGCCGGTCGGCTCGTCGGCAAGAAGCACCAGCGGCGCGTTGGCGACGGCGCGCGCGATGGCAACCCGCTGCTGTTCGCCTCCGGACAATTCGGACGGCCGATGCTGCGCCCGCTTGCCGATCTTCATGTAGTCGAGGAGTTGGGCTGCCCGTCCCTGCGCCTCGGCGACGCTGAGGCCGCGCACCAGCTGCGGCATCATGATGTTTTCGAGCGCGGTAAATTCGGGCAGCAGGTGGTGGAACTGATAGACGAAGCCGATGTCGTTGCGGCGGATCGCGGTGCGTTCGTCGTCGGAGAGCCGGCCGCAGGCCCTGCCCGCCAGGATGACATCACCCGCATCGGGCTTTTCCAGCAGGCCAGCGGTGTGCAGCAGCGTCGACTTGCCGACACCCGACGGCGCCACCAGCGCCACCATCTCGCCGCGCTTCAGCGAGAAGTCGGCGCCGTTCAGGATCGTCAGCTTGCGCGCGCCCTGAACGTAATGGCGTTCGACGCTTTTCAGTTCGATGATCACGTCGGTCACGTCACTCGTACCTCAGTGCTTCGACCGGATCGAGCTTGGCGGCACGCCAGGCAGGGAAAAGAGTGGCGAGGAACGACAGCACCAGTGCCATCAGGATCACTGAAAACGTCTCGCGGAAATCCATGATCGCCGGCAGCTGGCTGAGGAAATAGAGCTCCGGATTGAAGATCGTCGTGCCAGACAGCCACGAGAAGAACTGCCGGATCGATTCGACGTTGAGGCAGATGACCACACCGAGCAGCACGCCCGCCAATGTGCCGGTGACGCCGATGGCGGCGCCCGTCATCAGGAATATCCGCATCACCGCGCCGCTCGACGCACCCATCGTGCGCAGGATCGCGATGTCGCCGCCCTTGTCCTTCACCAGCATGATCAGGCCGGAAATGATATTGAGCGACGCGACCAGGACGATCAGCGTGAGGATCATGAACATGACGTTGCGCTCGACCTGCAGCGCCGAGAAGAAGGTCTGGTTGCGCTGGCGCCAATCGGCCAGATAGAGCTGGCGCTGCGCCGCCGCCTCGACCGCCGGCTTGAGCGCGTCGATGTTGTCGGGGTTTTGCGCGTAGATCTCGATGGTCTGCGCGCGGCCTTCCATGTTGAAGAAAAGCTGCGCCTCGGCGAGCGGCATGAAGATGATCGAAGCGTCATATTCCGACATGCCGATCTCGAAGATCGCCACCACCGGATAGGCTTTCACCCGCGGCGTGGTGCCGAGCGGCGTGATGTCGCCATCCGGCGAGATGAGCGAGATGGAATCGCCGAGCGACAGGCCGAGATTTTCGGCCATGCGGGTGCCGATCGCCACGCCCTCGCTGGTGTCGAAGCCGACGATCGACCCCTGCTTCACGTTCTT
The DNA here is from genome assembly GCF_025753855.1 of Mesorhizobium sp. ZC-5. Classification (GTDB taxonomy): domain Bacteria; phylum Pseudomonadota; class Alphaproteobacteria; order Rhizobiales; family Rhizobiaceae; genus Neomesorhizobium. The sequence goes on along the minus strand of NZ_JAOWPT010000003.1, from coordinate 448,876 downwards.
GGCGACCAGTTCGATCTTGCCGAGATCGTCGCCGCGGATGCCCTTGACCAGCGCACCAGTGCCGGGGCCGATCTGCCCGCTGGCGAAAATCTGGCCCTCGATCAGCGGCATGGCGAGTTTCACGCCGGGAACGCCGGCGATACGCGTCGCCACTGCGTCATAATCGTCGAGCGGCGTGTCGATCGGCTGCATGATCAGATGGCCGTTGATGCCGAGGATGCGGGTCAGAAGTTCGGCCCGGAACCCGTTCATCACGGCCATCACGATGATCAGCGTGGCGACGCCAAGCATGATGCCGATGAAGGAGATCGAGGCGATGACGGAGATCACCGTCTCCTTGCGCTTGGAACGCAAATAGCGCCAGGCGACCATGCGCTCGAAATACGAAAACGGTCCCGCTCCCTTGGCGCTTTTGGCCTGCGCCACCGCGGTTCCTGCGGACGCCGCGCTCATGGCTTCGGGCCGAGCGACGCCAGCAGCGTCTCGATTTTCTTGGTGTCGCGCTCCCCGGTTGCGCGGCGCTTGACCTCGATCTCGCCAGCCGCGACACCACGCGGTCCGACGATCACCTGCCACGGAATGCCGATCAGGTCGGCCCTGGCGAATTTTGCGCCGGCGCGCTCGTCGGTGTCGTCCAGGAGCACGTCCAGCCCCGCGGCCTGATGCGCGGCATAAAGATGCTCGCTGACGCGGTCGCAATCGGCATCGCCCGGCTTCATGTTGATGATGACGACGTCGAATGGCGCCACCGATTCCGGCCAGATGATGCCGTTGTCGTCATGGCTCGCCTCAATGATCGCCGCGATGAGGCGGGTCGGGCCAATGCCGTAAGAGCCCATCGAAACAAAATGTTCCTTGCCGTCCGGTCCCTGCACCTTGGCGCCCATCGGCTTGGAATACTTCTCGCCGAAGTGGAAAATATGTCCGACCTCGATGCCGCGCGCCGAGAGCTTCTCGTCGTCTGATATCTGCGTCCAGGCCGCCTCGTCGTGCATCTCGTCGGTCGCCGCGTAAGGCGTCGTCCATTGCTTGACGATGCCGGCGATCTGGCCGTCGTCCTCGAAGTCGGTCGCCTCGCCCGGCACCGGCAGTTCCAGATAGTCCTTGTGGCAATAGACCTGGCTTTCACCGGTATCCGCCAGGATGATGAACTCGTGGGAAAGATCGCCGCCGATCGGGCCGGTGTCGGCGCGCATCGGTATCGCCTTGAGACCCATGCGGGTGAAGGTGCGCAGATAGGAGACGAACATGCGGTTGTAGGCCGCCTTGGCGCCCTCGAAATTCAGATCGAAGGAATACGCATCCTTCATCAGGAATTCACGGCCGCGCATGACGCCGAAGCGCGGGCGCACCTCGTCGCGGAACTTCCACTGGATGTGGTAGAGGTTGAGCGGCAAATCCTTGTAGGACTTCACGTAGGAGCGGAAGATTTCCGTCACCATCTCCTCGTTGGTCGGGCCGTAGAGCAATGCGCGATCCTGGCGGTCCTTGATGCGCAGCATCTCCTTGCCATAGTCGTTGTAGCGGCCGCTTTCGATCCACAGTTCGGCCGACTGGATCGTCGGCATCAGGATTTCCAGCGCCCCGGCGCGGTTCTGTTCCTCGCGAATGATCTGGCAGACCTTGTCGAGGACGCGCTTGCCGAGCGGCAGCATCGAGAAGGAGCCCTGCCCTTGCTGGCGGATCATGCCGGCGCGCAACATCAGCCGATGCGAGACGATCTCCGCCTCGCGCGGGTTCTCTTTCAGAATAGGCAGGAAATAGCGCGAAAGCCGCATGAGGAATTCCGTCGAAAGTGGGATAAAACCGCCGGAATCGGCGGTATCATGTCAGAACATGAATGCAAGCGCTTCATAGCCATTTCGTGGCGGAATTGAAACCCGATCGCTCGAATTGCGCCCGCGGCCCAAAGCGCAAGCAATATCTGCCAATCCATTGTGCATTGCAGCACATGATTGCCCGTTTCGAAGCAAAATTCTGCGTGACATTTCGTTTCACGTTAGGCTAATGTGCCCCGATAACTGAGAGGGCAGGAATAAATCTGCTCTCCTGCGCGGTCAAAGTCTTGGGAGGATGCGATCCTGGCGCGGTCACTCGCAGCCGCCGGGTAAACTGGAAATCGGATCGGACGCGTTTAATTGCAAGGCCTTGTGCCTTGCATTTTTTTTTGCGCAATTCATCGAGTTGCCGGGTTTTATTCATGTTCCGGCTTAGAAAGCTGCGGAATACTGACGCAGCCGGCTAATCGAATTTCGGCACAAATCTCGGGATGTCGTCGAAGCTGTAGCCCAGCCCTTTGGTGATCCCGTAGAAGATCGCGACGATCAGCACCGAAACGACCGTCGTGCGGATCACCGTCTTGAGCATGTGCGCGCCGCGCGGCGCACTCGAAACGGTGCCGAGCGTCACGTCCTTGTCATCGTCCTGCGTGCGCAAGCCGAACGGCAGCATCGCGAACAGCACCGTCCACCAGATGATGAAGAAGACCGCGAAAAGCGATATCCAGGTCATGAGCCGGCCCTTATCCGTTGCGCGCCGTTCATCGTCATGCCTGCTCCAGCTCGACGAGCGTTCCCATGAAGTCCTTGGGGTGCAGGAAGAGCACCGGTTTGCCATGCGCGCCGGTCTTAGGGGTACCATCGCCGAGAACGCGTGCGCCCGACGCCTTCAGATGGTCGCGGGCGGCGAGGATGTCGTCGACCTCGTAGCAGACATGGTGCATGCCGCCCGACGGATTCTTCTCCAGGAACGCGGCGATCGGCGATCCTTCGCCGAGCGGTTCCAGCAGTTCGATCTTGGTGTTGCCCACATCGATGAAGACGATGGTCACGCCGTGCTCGGGCAATGCCTGCGGCGCCGTCACCCTGGCGCCCAGAGTCTCGCGATAAACCGCGCTGGCGGCCGCAAGGTCGGGCACCGCGATGGCGACATGATTGAGGCGTCCGAGCATTGTTGGTCCTGACTTCGCCATTTGATTCAGTGCGTCCTTCGAGGCTCGCTTCGTTCGCACCTCAGGATGAGGAGGTTGGCACAACCCCGTCGCCTCCGAAAGCAGCATGCCGGTACGGTCCTCATCCTGAGGTGCGAGCACCACTGGCGACGGAAAGCTTGGCGCCGCGTTCGCCTGCGAGCCTCGAAGGACGCGAAATCACCTCGTCACGAACACCGTCACCACCGGCTTCTTGCCCCAGGCTTCGTTGGCGGCACCGCGCACCGCGCGCCGCACCGCTTCCGAAACAAGGTCCAGGTCTTTTCGGCGCTGGCGCGGGATCGAGTCCACCGCGCCGATTGCCGCATCGAGCATCAAATCCTCCATGTCGTCGCCACGGGCATCGACCTGCGCGACACCGATGGCAACCAGATCCGGGTCGCCGGCGAGTTCGTATTTCTCGTCGAGCACGACATTGACCGCGACATGTCCGGCAAATGACAGCTTGCGGCGGTCGCGAATGCCGACCGCCTCGTCACTGCCGATCAGCTTGCCATCCTTGTAGATGCGCCCGAACGGCACCTGGTCGATGATCTCGGCCGGTCCGGGCGCCAGCCGCAGCATGTCGCCATTGCGCACCTGCGCGACCTCCGGAATGCCCGACATCGACATCAGCGACCCCTGCGCCACCAGATGGGCTGCTTCGCCATGCACCGGCACGCCGATCTTCGGCCGCGTCCATTCATACATGCGCTTCAGTTCGTTGCGGCGCGGATGGCCCGACACATGCACCAGCGCGTCGCTGTCCTCGATGATCTTGACGCCCTGGTCGATCAGGCCGTTCTTGATCTCCAGGATCGCCTTCTCGTTGCCCGGAATGGTTCGCGACGAAAACACAACCGTATCGCCGGGCGCCAGCGCCACGGTCTTCATCTCGTCACGCGCCAGCTTGGCAAGTGCCGCGCGCGGCTCGCCCTGGCTGCCGGTGCAGATGATGACCAGGTTTTCACGAGGAATGAAACCGTAGTCCTCCTCGGCGATGAATTCCGGCAGCCCATCCATGTAGCCGAGCTCGTCGGACACGCTGATCACGCGCTTCAGCGAACGGCCAAGTATCAGAACTTGCCGCCCACAATCACGCGCTGCTTCGGCGATCGACCGGATGCGCCCGACATTGGACGAGAAGGTGGTGACGGCGACGCGGCCCTTGGCTTCCTCGATGACCTTGCGCAGGCCTTTGCCGACCTCCTGCTCCGCCGGTGAATCGCCTTCGCGCATGGCGTTGGTGGAATCGCAGATCAGAGCCAGCACGCCCTTGTCGCCGAGCGCGCGGAAGCGCGCCTCGTCTGTCATCGGGCCGATCTCGGGACCCGGATCGATCTTCCAGTCGCCCGTGTGGATAACGGTGCCGGCCGGCGTGGTGATGGCCAGCGACACCGGCTCGGGGATCGAATGGGTGACGGCGACTGCTTCGATCTGGAACGGGCCGACGGTGAACGTTTCACCGGCCCGATAGATGTTCACCGGTATTTTCGGCGCACCGCTTTCAGACTGCCGCTTGGCCTCGAGCAGCCCGGCCGTGAACGGCGTCATCCAGCACTGAGCCTTCAACTTGGGCCACAGATCGAGCAGCGCGCCGTAATGGTCCTCGTGCGCATGGGTGATGACGATGCCCTTGAGACTACCGAGTTGCTCTTCGATGTAGCGGATATCGGGCAGCACCAAGTCGACGCCCGGCAGTTCCGGCCCAGGGAAGGTCACGCCGACATCGACGATGATCCATTCGCGTTTCGATGCCGGCCCGTAGCCGTAAAGCGCGAAATTCATGCCGATCTCGCCGACGCCGCCCAGCGGGACAAAGACCAGTTCGTTGTTGTTGCCGTTCGCCATATCTTTCAGCCTTTCAATCCGCACGCGCGGAGGCGACTGCTCCGAAATGGACGTCGCCAGCGGCAATCCTGAATTCGGCGCCCTGCCCGTCGCGGATCACGAAACGGCAGTCGCCATCGATCGTTTCGAAAATGCCGCGGACAACCTTGCCGTCGAGTTTCACCGCCACTTCGCTGCCGAGCCCGGCCGCCTGTGCCAGCCAGCGCCGCCTGATCTCGTCGAGCCCGCGGCCATCCGCCCAGCGCGCGCTGTTGTCCACCCAGGCATCCGACAGAGCCAGGAACAATGTTTCGGCGTCGCAATCCGATCCCAGCGCCCGAAGCGAGGTCGCCGGGTACGGCACATCCTCGGGATAGCCGACGACATTGACCCCGATGCCAACCGCCACCGCAAAACGGCCGTCGGCCAGCACCACCGATTCCAGCAGGATGCCCGAGAGCTTGGCGCCATGCGCCAGAACGTCGTTCGGCCATTTCAGCTCGAAACGATTCCTGCCGGCACGATCGCCGCCGCCATCGACGCCGACCGACAGTTTCACATCGGGCACCACTGCGTTGAGTGCGTCGGCAAGCGCCAGGCCGGCGACAAAGCCGAGCGTCGCCGCCACTTTCGGGTCAAAGCGCGCCACCAGCAGAAGCGTCGCGGCGAGATTGCCTTCCGGCGTCTGCCAGGGACGGCCGCGCCGGCCCCTGCCGGCTTCCTGCTTTTTCGAGACGATCCACAGCCTGCCGGCATCACCCGCCTGTGCGCGCTGCAGGGCGACCGCGTTGGTGGAACCGATGGTGTCGAACGCTTCGAGGCGGAAGCCGAGTGTAGTCGCCGAGGGCGCCAGCGAAAATGCCATCGCCTCAGAAGAACGTCTTGGCAGCTGCTGCCGCCATGGTGCCGATGGGACCGCCGATCAGCACGTAGAAAAGAACGAAGGCGCCGGAAAGACCGAGCACCAGCCGCAATTCGCCCGCCATCGGCTGGAACGCGCCCTTCGGCTCGTCGAACCACATGATCTTGATGATGCGCAGATAATAATAGGCGCCCACCACCGAGGTCAGCACGCCGATCACCGCCAGGGCGTAGAGATTGGCGTTGATGGCGGCGAGGAACACGTACCATTTCGCCCAGAAACCGGCGAGCGGCGGGATGCCGGCAAGCGAGAACATCAGGATGGTGAGGATCGTTGCCATGACCGGATTGGTCGCCGAAAGGCCGGCCAGTTCGTCGATCTGTTCGACATTCCTGTCGTTGCGGCGCATGGCGAGGATGAAGGCGAAGGTACCGAGCGTCATCGCCAGGTAGATCAGCATGTAGATGGCGACGCCGCGCACACCGGCCTCGGAGTTCGAAGCGAGGCCAACCAGCGCGAAGCCGATATGTCCGATCGACGAATAGGCCATCAGCCGCTTGATGTTGGTCTGGCCGATCGCGGCGAAGGAGCCGAGCGCCATCGAGGCGATCGAAATGAAGACGATGATCTGCTGCCAGTCGGCGGCGATCGGCTCGAAGGCGCCCATTGTGGCGCGCACCGTCAGGGCCATCGCCGCCATCTTGGGTGCTGCCGCCATGAAGGCGGTTACCGGCGTCGGTGCGCCCTCATAGACGTCGGGCGTCCACATGTGGAACGGCACCGCGGAAATCTTGAAGGCCAGGCCGGCAAGCACGAACACCAGGCCGAAGACCAGGCCGAGCTGCCGCTCGGCGCCGGTCAGCGCGGTCGCGATCGCATCGAAGCCCGTGTTGCCGGTGTAGCCGTAGACGAGGCTGATGCCGTAGAGCAGCATGCCCGAGGACAGGGCACCGAGGACGAAATACTTCAGGCCCGCCTCGGTCGAGCGCAGGCTGTCGCGATTGATGGCGGCAAGCACGTAGATCGCCAGCGACTGCAATTCGAGGCCGAGATAGAGCGTCAGCATGTCGTTCGCCGAAATCATCAGCATCATACCGAGCGTCGACAGAAGGATGAGCACCGGGAACTCGAACTTGTCGAATTTTTCCTGCTTGGCGAAGGAGAGCGACATGATCAGCGTCACCGCCGAGCCGATCAGCGCCAGCAGCTTCATGAAACGCGAGAACGGATCGCTGACAAAAGCTTTGCCAAAGGCTTCTCCGTCAGCCGGATAGACAAGAATCCAGCCGGCGGCGACCAGCAGCAGCACCGCCGCGAGCACGCTGATCGTCCTGTTGAGGCGTTCGCTTGAATAGACGCCCACCATCAGCAGCACCATCGCGCCGATTGCGATGATCAGTTCCGGTGTCGCCAGCGAAAGGCTCGTCGAGAGGTCCATGGTTCCGCCTTGTCAGTGCGCCGTCGCGGTCTGCGCGCCGAGCGATACGGTTACGTTGTTGACCAGCGACTTGACCGATTCCGCAGTCGCGTCGAACACCGGCGCCGGATAGACGCCGAAGAAGATGACCAGGATCGCCAGCGGATAGATGATCGTCTTTTCGCGCGGCGACAGGTCGAGCAGGCCCTTGAGGCTTTCCTTCGTCAGCGCGCCGAAGATCACCTTGCGGTAGAGCCAGAGCGCGTAGGCCGCCGACAGGATGACGCCGGTGGTGGCGAACAGCGCTACCCAGGTGTTGACCTTGAAGACGCCGAGCAGCGTCAGGAATTCGCCGATGAAGCCGCTGGTGCCCGGCAGACCGACATTGGCCATGGTGAAGATCAGGAACACCACCGCGTATTTCGGCATGTTGTTGACCAGCCCGCCATAGGCGGCGATCTCGCGGGTGTGCATGCGGTCGTAAACGACGCCGACGCAGAGGAACAGCGCGCCCGAGACGAGGCCGTGCGACAGCATCTGGAAGATCGACCCCTGGATGCCCTCCTGGTTCATCGCGAAGATGCCCATCGTCACGTAGCCCATGTGGGCGACCGAGGAATAGGCGATCAGCTTCTTCATGTCCTCCTGCATCAGCGCCACCAGCGAGGTGTAGATGATGGCGACGACCGAGAGCGTGAACACGAAGGGCGCGAAATATTCAGAGGCGAGCGGGAACATCGGCAGCGAGAAGCGGAGGAAGCCGTAGCCGCCCATCTTCAGCAGGATCGCGGCCAGGATGACGGAGCCCGCCGTCGGCGCCTCGACGTGCGCGTCCGGCAGCCAGGTGTGCACCGGCCACATCGGCATCTTCACCGCGAAGGACGCGAAGAAGGCCAGCCATAGCCACGTCTGCATGTTGGCCGGGAAATCGTGCGCCAAGAGCGTCGGGATGTCGGTGGTGCCGGCCTGCCAGAACATCGCCATGATGGCGAGCAACATCAGCACCGAACCGAGCAGCGTGTAGAGGAAGAATTTGAAGCTGGCATAGACGCGCCGCTTGCCGCCCCAGACACCGATGATGATGAACATCGGGATGAGGCCGGCCTCGAAGAACACGTAGAACAGCACGATATCCAGCGCGCAGAACACGCCGATCATCAGCGTTTCCAGGATCAGGAAGGCGATCATGTATTCCTTGACGCGCTTCTCCACCGATTCCCAGCTGGCCAGGATGCAGAACGGCATCAGGAACGTCGTCAGGATGACGAACAGCATCGAAATGCCGTCGACGCCCATGTGATAGGAAATGCCCGAATCCAGCCATCCCGTCTTCTCGACGAACTGGAAACCGGGATCGGAATTGTCGAAGCCCGTCCAGATGAAGACCGACAGCACGAACGTGATGACGGTCGTCCACAGCGCGATCATGCGCACGTTGCGGCGCGCGCTTTCGTTGTCGTCGCGCACGAACAGGATCAGGAGCACGCCGACCAGCGGCAGGAAGGTGACCGCGGAAAGAATGGGCCAGTCGGTCATGATCTAGAACGAGCTCCCGAGCATCATCCAGGTGACCAGCGCCGCGACCCCGATCAGCATTGCGAAGGCGTAGTGGTAGAGATAGCCGCTCTGCAGCTTCACCACCCGGTTGGTGACGTCGACGACCCGCGCGGAAATGCCGTCAGGACCGAGGCCGTCGATGACCGCACCGTCACCCTTCTTCCACAGGAAAGTGCCGAGGCGCTTGGCCGGATTGACGAACAGGAAATCGTAGAGTTCGTCGAAATACCACTTGTTGAGCAGGAAGGCGTAGAGCCCGCGATGCTGTGCGGCCAGTTGCTTCGGCGTTTCCGGCGAGCGGATGTAGAACTGGTAGGCGACGAAGAAGCCGGCGAGCATGGCGACGAACGGCGCCAGCTTCACCCAGAACGGCACATCGTGGAAATCGTGCAGGATGTGGTTGTCCGGCAGCGTGAACAGCGCGGTCCGCCAGAAATCCTCGTAACCTTCGCCGATGAACGGCCCGTGGAAGATGACGCCGGCAAACAGAGCGCCGGCGGCGAGGATGACCAGCGGCACCAGCATCACCGGCGGCGATTCATGCACATGGTGCATGACGTCGTGGCTGGCCCGCGGCTCACCATGGAAGGTCATGAAAATCAGGCGCCAAGAATAGAAGCTGGTGAAGCAGGCGGCGATCGTCAGCATGATGAAGGCGAAGCCGGCCATCGGATTGTGGGCGATGAAGGACGATTCGATGATGGCGTCCTTGGAGAAGAAGCCGGCGGTGCCGATGATGGTGAACGGGATGCCGACGCCGGTCAGCGCCAGCGTGCCGATGATCATCATCCAGTAGGTGTACGGGATGAGCTTCCGCAGGCCGCCCATATTACGCATGTCCTGCTCGTCTGAAACCGCGTGGATGACGGAACCGGAGCCGAGGAACAGCAGCGCCTTGAAGAAGGCGTGGGTGAACAGGTGAAAGATCGCCGCCGAATAGAAGCCGAGGCCGAGCGCCACGAACATGTAACCGAGCTGCGAGCAGGTCGAATAGGCGATGACGCGCTTGATGTCGTTCTGCACCAGGCCGACGGTCGCCGCGAAGAAGGCGGTAAAGGCACCGACGAAGGTGACCACGATCAGCGCCGTGTGCGACAGTTCGAACAGCGGCGACAGGCGGGCCAGCATGAAGACGCCGGCGGTGACCATGGTGGCGGCATGGATCAGCGCCGACACCGGCGTCGGGCCTTCCATGGCGTCGGGCAGCCAGGTGTGGAGCGGCACCTGCGCCGACTTGCCCATGGCGCCCATGAACAGCAGCAGGCAGACGACGGTGAGGGCTGCCTGCTTGTCGAGCGCGTAGCCGAGGAAATTGAGTACCGTCTCGCCATGCTCGGCGGTTGCCGCAGCACCAGCCTCGGCGCCGTGTGCCGCAGCCGGAATGAACGACGCCGCATTGGCGAAGATGGTGTCGAGATTGACCGAGCCGAACAGCACGAACACGCCGAAGATGCCGAGCGCGAAGCCGAAATCGCCAACGCGATTGACGACGAAAGCCTTGATCGCCGCGGCGTTGGCCGATGGCTTCTTGTACCAGAAGCCGATCAGCAGATAGGAGGCGAGACCGACGCCTTCCCAGCCGAAGAACATCTGCACCAGGTTGCCGGAGGTCACCAGCATCAGCATGGCAAAGGTGAACAGCGACAGATAGGCGAAGAAGCGCGGCCGGTGCGGATCGTGGTGCATGTAGCCGATGGAGTAGATGTGCACCAACGCCGAGACGGTGTTGACCACCACCAGCATGACGACGGTCAGCGTGTCGATCCTCAGCGCCCAGTCGGCCTCGAGCGAGCCCGACTGGATGAAGCGCAGCACCGGCACGGTGAACGTCTCCGTCTCGGAGAAGCCGACCGAGAAGAAGGCGACCCATGACAACACCGCCGACACCACCAGGAAACCCGAGGTGATGTATTCGGACGCCTTGGCGCCGATCTGATTGCCGAGCAGGCCGGCGATCAGAAAACCGAGAAGCGGCAGGAAGACGATGACGTTGTAAAGCATCTTGGTCCCGTCAGCCCTTCATCATGTTGACGTCTTCGACCGCGATCGAGCCGCGGTTGCGGAAGAAGACGACGAGAATGGCAAGCCCGATCGCCGCTTCGGCGGCGGCCACCGTCAGCACGAACAGCGCGAAAACCTGGCCGACGAGATCGCCGAGCGCTGCCGAAAACGCCACGAAGTTGATGTTGACGGCAAGCAGGATGAGTTCGATCGACATCAGGATGATGATGATGTTCTTGCGGTTCAGGAAAATGCCGAACACGCCAAGCGTGAACAGGATCGCCGAGAGGGTCAGATAGTGTGAGATGCCGACTACCATCGTCAAAGCCCCTTGCCCGTCTCGACTTTTTTGATCTCGATCGCCGTGGCCGGCGTGCGCGCCACCTGCGCCGGGATCGACTGCCGCTTGACCCCTTCCTTGTGGCGCAGCGTCAGCACGATGGCGCCGATCATGGCGACCAGGAGAACGAGGCCGGCGATCTGGAAGAAGAAGATGTAGTCTGTGTAGAGCACGTCGCCGAGTGCCGCCGTGTTGTGCGTCGTGGCGATATCCGGGATCGGCTTGGCGATGCCGCCGGCAAGCTGCGGCGTAAAGGCATAGCCGCCGAGCACAGCGATCAGTTCGGCCGCGAGGATCAGCCCGACCAGCGCCCCGACCGGCGCATATTGCAGGGCGCCGCTCTTCAGTTCGGCAAAGTCGACGTCGAGCATCATGACGACGAACAGGAACAGGACGGCGACGGCGCCGACATAGACGACGAGCAGGATCATCGCCAGGAATTCGGCGCCGGTTAGCAGGAACAGCCCAGCCGCGTTGAAGAAGGTCAGGATCAGGTAGAGCACCGAGTGCACGGGATTGCGCGCGGAGATGACCATGAAGGCCGCTCCGATCGCAATAAAGGCGAAGAGGTAGAAAAATGCCGCCTCTAATCCGTTAAGCATGGGTATCCCGATCTTCCTGGCAAGAATGCCGAAGCACCCTGCCCCTCTCTGGCCAGCGCCCGCCTCCGGTCCGCAAGCCGCGTGTTCCTTAGACGACCGGCACGCGGTCGTCCATCATTCAAACCTCACCGATACGGCGCATCCAAAGCGATGTTGCGCGCGATCTCGCGCTCCCACCGGTCGCCGTTGGCCAGGAGCTTGTCCTTGTCGTAATAAAGCTCCTCGCGCGTCTCGGTCGCGAACTCGAAATTCGGCCCCTCCACGATGGCGTCGACCGGGCAGGCCTCCTGGCAGAAGCCGCAATAGATGCACTTCACCATGTCGATGTCGTAGCGCACGGTACGCCGCGTGCCATCGTTGCGGCGCGGGCCGGCCTCGATGGTGATCGCCTGCGCCGGGCAGATCGCCTCGCAGAGCTTGCAGGCGATGCAGCGTTCCTCGCCATTGGGATAGCGGCGCAGCGCGTGCTCACCGCGGAAGCGCGGCGAGATCGGCCCCTTTTCGTGCGGATAGTTCAGCGTCGCCTTGGGCGCGAAGAACTGCCGCATCGACAGGAAGAAGGCGCCGACGAAATCCTTCAGAAGCAGCGACTTGGCGGCTTGGGCTAGCGCTGACATGAACTTAATCTCCAGTGATCAGCCCGCCGGCGAAAGCGCCGAGGACTGGAAGCAGTGCGAGGTCGACGATGGACGCCAGCTTGAGGACTGTTTTGGTCTCGGGCAGTTCGACGCGACTCGCGAGCGCCCGCATTGCGACGAACCCGACAATGCCCAGGGCCAGGCCGATCAGTGCGCCGCTCCACATGCCTGACATCACGCCATCCCCGTCAGTTTGAGGACGGCCGCGGTGATCACCACCATTGCCAGCGAGATCGGCAGGAACACCTTCCAGCCCAGCCGCATCAGCTGGTCGTAGCGGTAGCGCGGCACGAACGCCTTCACCATGGCGAACATGAAGAACACCATGCACACCTTCAGCACGAACCAGATGACGCCCGGCACCCAGGTGAACGGCGCGAAGTCGAAGGGTGGCAGCCAGCCGCCGAGGAACAGGATCGTGGTGAGCGCGCACATCAGCACGATCGCGACGTATTCGCCGAGGAAGAACAGCAGGAACGGCGTCGACGAGTATTCGATCATGTGGCCGGCGACGAGTTCCGATTCGGCCTCGACCAGGTCGAAGGGCGGCCGGTTCGTCTCGGCGAGCGCCGAGATGAAGAACACGATGAACATCGGGAACAGCGCCAGCCAGTGCCAGTCGAGGAAGCTGTTGGGCAAGCCGAGGCGGGTGCCGATGCCGTCGCCCTGCGACATCACGATGTCGGTGAGGTTCAGGGAACCGACGCAGAGCAGCACCGTGATGATGACGAAGCCGATCGACACTTCGTACGACACCATCTGCGCTGCCGAGCGCAGCGCGCCGAGGAACGGATATTTCGAGTTCGACGCCCAGCCACCCATGATGACGCCGTAGACTTCCAGCGACGAGATGGCGAAGACGTAGAGGATGCCGACATTGACGTTGGCGATCGCCCAGCCGTCGGCGACGGGAATGACCGCCCAGGCGGCAAGCGCCAGCACCGCCGACACCAGCGGCGCGAGAAGAAAAACGCCCTTGTTGGCGCCGGAGGGGATGACCGGCTCCTTGAATACGAACTTCAAGAGATCGGCAAAAGCTTGCAGCAGCCCCCACGGCCCGACCACGTTTGGCCCGCGGCGAAGCTGCACGGCAGCCCAGATCTTGCGGTCGGCATAAAGGATGTAGGCGACGAAAATCAGAAGCACGACGATCAGCACGACCGACTTCAGAAGCACGATCAGCGCCGGCAGCACGTAGAAGGAGAAAAATGTGTCTTCCATGCCCCGCCCTTACTCGGCTGCCTGCTTGAAGCCGCCCTTCGCCAGGGCCGAACATTCGGCCATGACGGCGGAGGCCCGCGCGATCGGGTTCGTCAGATAGAAGTCTTTGACCGGCGAGGCAAATGCAGCCTTGCCGAGGCGTCCGCCGAGCTTGGCCGCGGCCGAGATCGCACCAGCATCCGCCGGGCCCACATGGTCGATCGCGGCGAAATGCGGGAATTCGGCGTGCAGCCTGGCGCGCAGTTGCGGAAGCGAATCGAACGGCAGTTTTTTGCCGAGCACGTCGGACAGCGCACGCAGGATCGCCCAATCTTCCTTTGCTTCGCCCGGCGCGAAGCCGGCACGATTGGTCTGCTGCACGCGGCCTTCGGTGTTGACGTAGGTGCCCGACTTCTCGGTATAGGCAGCACCCGGCAGCACCACATCCGCACGGTGTGCGCCGGCATCGCCATGGCTGCCGATATAGACGACAAAAGCCTCACCGGCGCTCTTCAGGTCGAGTTCGTCGGCACCGAGCAGGAACAGCACGTCGGACGAGCCGAGCATTTCGGCGACGTCCTTGCCGCCCTTGCCCGGCACGAAGCCGACATCGAGGCCGCCGACGCGCGCGGCAGCCGTGTGCAGCACCGCAAAGCCGTTCCATTCCGGCGTCACCGCACCGACCGCTCCGGCGAGTTTCGCCGCAAGACCGAGCACCGGCTTGCCGTCGGCACGCGCCAACGCGCCCTGCCCGACGATGATCAGCGGGCGCGATGCTTTCTTGAGTACCTGGAAGAATTTGCCGTTGCCGTCCGCCAGTTCCTTCAGCGTGTCCGGACCCGCGCCCAGCATCTCGTAGTCGTATCTGAGGTCGCCGACATCGCCGATGACGCCGACCGGCAGGTTGCCGGCGCGCCAGCGCTTGCGGATGCGCGCATTGAGGACGGAAGCCTCCCAACGCGGATTGGCGCCGATGATCAGCACGGCATCGGCCTTCTCGATGCCTTCGATGGTGGGGTTGAACAGATAGCTGGCACGGCCGAGTGCCGGATCGAGCGCCGTGCCGTCCTGGCGGCAATCGGTATTCGCCGAGCCGAGCGACAGCATCAAAAGCTTCAGCGCATACATCTCCTCGACGGTTGCGAGATCGCCGGCAATCGCGCCGATTTTCTCGCCGCTGGTCTTGTCGACGGCCTTCTTCACCGCCGCAAAGGCTTCCGGCCAGGTCGCCGGCTTCAGCTTGCCGCCCGAGCGCACATACGGCCTGTCGAGGCGCTGGGTGCGCAAGCCGTCCCAGATGAAGCGGGTCTTGTCCGAGATCCACTCCTCGTTCACCTCTTCGTTGACGCGCGGCATGATGCGCATCACTTCACGGCCTCTGGAATCGACGCGGATCGCAGAGCCGACCGCGTCCATCACGTCGATCGATTCGGTCTTGGTCAGTTCCCACGGCCGCGCCTGGAAAGCGTAGGGCTTCGAGGTCAGCGCGCCGACCGGGCAGAGGTCGATGACGTTGCCCTGCAGTTCCGAGGTCATGGCGCTTTCGAGATAGGTGGTGATCTCGGCGTCCTCGCCGCGGCCGATCAGGCCGAGCTCGGAAATGCCCGCCACCTCGGTAGTGAAGCGGACGCACCGCGTGCAATGGATGCAGCGGTTCATGATCGTCTTGACCAGCGGGCCGATGTACTTGTCTTCGACGGCGCGCTTGTTCTCGTGATAGCGCGAGGCATCGACGCCGAACGCCATCGCCTGGTCCTGCAGGTCGCATTCGCCGCCCTGGTCGCAGATCGGGCAGTCGAGCGGATGGTTGATCAGCAGGAATTCCATGACGCCCTCGCGGGCCTTCTTCACCATCGGCGTATTGGTGAAGATCTCCGGCGCTTCGCCATTCGGTCCGGGGCGCAGATCGCGCACGCCCATGGCGCAGGAGGCCGCCGGCTTCGGCGGTCCGCCCTTCACCTCGACCAGGCACATGCGGCAATTGCCGGCGATCGACAGCCGCTCATGGAAGCAGAAACGCGGCACTTCCGCGCCGGCCTCTTCCGCCGCCTGCAGCAGCGTGTAGTGGTCGGGTACCTCGATCTCTTTGCCGTCGACCTTGAGCTTAGCCATGCTGGACGTTCCGTAGATTTGGATTGAGCCGACCGATCAGCTCGCTGATTTCAGGCGTCACGTTCCGGTAGTATCCGGAACTTTCATAGTGCTTCGATGCGAAATATTGCTGGTGGTAGCGCAGTTGCTCTTGCAGTGTGTGGCCCCAGTCGCTCCGTTTCGACAGCGCGAAGATCTCTTCCGCCATGGTTTCCATGTAGCTGACGAACCACTCGTATTTCTCGAATTTCAGCCGGTCGCCGTCGAAGGTGAGCGCATCGTAGTCGACGTTCGCCAGCGACGGATTGGCCATCTCGGGATTTTCGAAGGCGAGTGTCTGGTATTCCGCATAGAGCTGTTTGGCGGATGACTCGTGGTCTATCTGGATGGATTTGAAATACTGCCAGATGCCCAGAACGACCACAAAGATGGTCAGCATGAAACCGCTGGCGGTTCCCAACTCCGAAAGCTTCTGAGAGTTTTCCCACGCCCACATCGCTAGCTTTCGCGTCCCTCGGCCAGCTTCAACGCCTGCCCGATCCAGCCGTCACGGCCGATACGGCCCTTGAAGCCGAAATAATCCTCAAGCCAGGCGATCTCCTCGCGGCCGAGTTCGGCGATCTGCGCGTAGGTCCAGACGCCCAGACCATTCAGAACCGTCTCCAGTTTCGGGCCGACACCGGAAATCAGCTTCAGGTCATCAGGTTTCTTCGGCTTCGCAATCGCCTTCGGCTGGCGGAAATCCTCCGGCATCAGGTCGGCGGCGGTTTCGACGGCCGCAGGCGTGACAAGTTTTTCGTTCGCTTTTTCAAAAGCTTCCGGAACCTGGTTCACGGCCTTTTTGACAATTTCGGCTTTAGGTTTCTCGACCGGCGCCGGCTTGGCCTTGATGACAGGCTCGACGGCTTTCGCAACGACCTTCGCGGTCTCGCGCGCCACAGTCTGCGCGTCGGCAATCAGCGTATCTGCCGCAGCCCGGGCGCGTTTGACCGGCGTGTTCGTCCTGTCGCGGAAATCGTCGAGCTTCGCTTCGTCGAAGAATGGCGTGAACATGCGCTGCGACATCTCGGCCGCACCGGCGACGGCGCCCATCCAGATGCCGAAGGCATGGCTGGCGGCGCCAAGCCCGAGCGCGGAAACAGCAGCGACGCCGGCCACCGGATGCACCATCAGATTGACGGCGCCGGTAAACTCCTTCGGCATCAGTGCGGACAGTTCCTTGCTCATCTCTTCCAGTTTCTTCGCGTCAGGCAACAATTCATCGGGGATTGGAAACATCGACATTGGCAGATCTCCTTGCCGTTCTTCCTAGTACCCTCTTTCCTGCCGTTTCCTTCGGACCTTGTGGCCCGCACTTTCGAAAGTTCGTCCTATTCCGCCGCCACCAGCACCGGCTCCGCGCGGTGCGCGTTGCGCGAAAACTCGTCGATGCGCCGCTCCACTTCGCCGCGGAAATGCCGCATCAGGCCCTGGATCGGCCACGCGGCCGCGTCGCCCAGCGCGCAGATCGTGTGGCCTTCCACCTGCTTGGTCACGTCGAGCAGCATGTCGATCTCACGCTTCTGCGCTTCGCCGCGCACCAGGCGCTCCATGACCCGCCACATCCAACCGGTGCCTTCGCGGCACGGCGTGCACTGGCCGCAGCTCTCATGCTTGTAGAAATAGCTGAGCCGGGCAATCGCCTTCACGATGTCGGTCGACTTGTCCATGACGATCACCGCCGCCGTGCCGAGGCCCGACTTAAGATCGCGCAGCGCGTCGAAATCCATCGGCACGTCGATGATCTGCTCGGCCGGCACCAGCGGCACCGAGGCGCCGCCCGGAATGACCGCCAGAAGATTGTCCCAGCCCCCGCGAATGCCGCCACAATGCGTCTCGATCAGTTCGCGGAACGGGATCGACATGGCTTCTTCGACCGTGCACGGATTGTTCACGTGCCCGGAGATGCAGAACAGCTTGGTGCCGACATTGTTCGGCCGGCCGAAGGACGAGAACCATGAAGCGCCGCGGCGCAGGATGGTCGGCGCAACAGCGATCGACTCGACATTGTTGACCGTGGTCGGGCAGCCGTAGAGGCCGACATTGGCCGGGAAAGGCGGCTTCAGGCGCGGCTGGCCCTTCTTGCCTTCCAGGCTTTCAAGCAGCGCGGTTTCCTCGCCGCAGATATAAGCGCCGGCGCCGTGATGGACGTAGATGTCGAAATCGTAGCCCGAGGTGTTGCCCTTGCCGATCAGCTTGGCGGCATAAGCCTCGTCGATGGCGCGCTGCAGCGCCTCGCGCTCGCGGATGAACTCGCCGCGCACATAGATATAAGCGGCAATCGCACCCATGGCGAAGCCGGCGACCAGGCAGCCCTCGACCAGCGTATGCGGGTCATGGCGCAAGATATCGCGGTCCTTGCAGGTGCCCGGCTCGGACTCGTCGGCGTTGACGACGAGATAGCTCGGACGCCCGTCGCTCTGCTTGGGCATGAACGACCATTTCAGGCCGGTCGGGAAGCCGGCGCCGCCACGGCCGCGCAGGCCCGACGCCTTCATCTCGTTGACGATCCATTCGCGGCCCTTGGCGATCAGCCCCGGGGTATTGTCCCAGTGGCCGCGCGCCTGCGCGCCGGCCAGCGACTTGTCGAACTGGCCGTAGATGTTGTTGAAGATGCGGTCCTTGTCCTGAAGCATGTTTCGTCCCTCAGACCGGCTTCTTGCCGAAGACGCGGATGTATTCGGCGACCCCGCCCTTGGCGAGCGCCTTGGCCTGTTTCACCCAGTCGTCGCGCTCGATGCGGCCCTTGAAGTTCAGATAACCGTCAACCCAGTCGCGCTCGGCCTTCTTCCACGAAGCGACCTGCGCGAAGGTGAAGATGCCGAGATCATGCAGGACGACCTCGATCTTCGGGCCGACGCCGGAGATCAGCTTGAGATCATCGACGGCGGCAGGCTTCTTGACGGCAGCCGGGCGGTTCTTGTCGGTCAGCGACGGTTTTGACTGCTTGGCCGCCACCTTCTTGCCACCCGCGCCGATCGGCTCGCCCTTGAGCATTTCCGGCGCCTGGTAGGCGCCTTCGGCGGGCTTGAGCGGGATCGGCCGGGTGCGCTTCTTGTCCTTCACCGCTTCGACGGCAGGTTCGGCCTTGTCAGCCTGCGCAGCGCTGAATTTCGGCGCCGGCGACGGTGTTTCGGCTGCCGGTGCGGGTTTCTTGGCGGCCTTTGCAGGCGCCTTCAGCGTCGGGTTCGTCTCCGATGCTTCCGTCTTGGGCTTGGCTGCATTCGACGGTGGCACGACGGCGGCGGCCTTGGCTGCCTCCTTGGCTTCCTCGGCACGCGCCGCCTTGAGGATCGGCTTTTCGCTCCGCAGCGAGGTCAGGCCGGATTCCGGCGCCGAGTAGATCCGCTTGACCTGCGGTCCCACCGGTACCTTGGCACCCTTGCCCGCCTCGAACTCGTCGATGATCTCGCCAAGCCGCTCCGGCGTCAGGTCCTCGAAAGTATCCTTGAAAATCATCACCATCGGCGCGTTCACGCAGGCGCCGAGGCATTCGACCTCCTCCCACGAGAGCGTGCCGGCGTCGTTGGTGTGGAACTGCTCGTGATGGATTTTCGAGCGGCAGACATCCATCAGCGCTTCCGAGCCGCGCAGCATGCACGGGGTCGTGCCGCACACCTGAACGTGGGCACGCGTGCCGACCGGCTTCAACTGGAACTGCGTGTAGAACGTCGCCACTTCCAGCGCGCGGATGTAGGGCATTTCCAGCAAATCGGCGATCGATTCGATTGCCGATTTGGTGACCCAGCCTTCCTGCTCCTGCGCCAGCATCAAAAGCGGAATGACCGCCGATTGCTCACGCCCCTTCGGATATTTGTTGATCCACTGTTTTGCCGATGCCGCATTCGCCTTGTTGAAGGCGAAGCTGGCTGGCTGGACGGCTGGCTCTGCAAGTCTGCGGACGGACATTTTACACTTCTTCTTCGCTGCGGCTGTCTTTGGCGAGCAAATCTTCAACTCGAACCTCCAAGCCTGGAGGATCGAGAGTGATGGAACCCGAGCGATGGATATTCGTCACAATGCTGGATGAGCCCACGGTCCGGCTATGCTGGATGACTGCCCGGCTGGCCGGGTCAATGATCAAGTAGTGCAGGATGCTCGGCACCCGGAAATATTCCGCAACCTTGGCGCCGGTATCGCTTCGTGAACTTGACGGTGAAACCACTTCAACGACAACAATGGGCTGATCGAGCAGCAAGGAATCCGGATCGGCTGGTGCACATTGAACGGACACGTCAGGTTCGCGCACCGTCGTTTCGTTGATCTTCACCCCCGCCCCATCACCGTAGGCAGTGCAGCCAATACCCGCTTTCGAGATGGCGTTCCTTAGAGCCAGCCAAGCCTCATTCTTGATTTGAACATGGCGCACCGTTTCCGGGGACATCATAACGACCTCACCGCCAACCAGCTCAAAACGACCGTCGTCCTGCGCTTGCGACCAACGCAGATACTCACTCGCATTCATTTTCGCTTTCGGCAGTGCCACCATCATCGGTCGACCTCGCCAAACACGATGTCGAGGGAGCCGAGAACGGCTGAGATGTCAGCCAGCATGTGGCCCCGGCACAGGAAATCCATCGCCTGCAGGTGCGCAAAGCCCGGCGCCCGCAACTTGCAGCGGTAAGGCTTGTTGGTACCGTCGGAAACCAGATAGACGCCGAACTCGCCCTTCGGCGCCTCGACGGCAGCATAGACCTCGCCGGCTGGCACGCGATAGCCTTCGGTGTAGAGCTTGAAGTGATGGATCAGCGCCTCCATCGAGCGCTTCATCGCCGGACGCTTCGGCGGCACCACCTTGCCATCCATGTTCGAAACCGGCCCGACCTTTTCCTTGCCGAGCAGCAAGTCAACGCACTGGCGCATGATTTTCGCCGACTGGCGCATTTCCTCCATGCGGATCAGGTAGCGGTCGTAGCAATCGCCGTTCTTGCCGATCGGGATGTCGAATTCCATTTCCGGGTAGCATTCATAGGGCTGCGACTTGCGCAGGTCCCATGCAGCACCGGAACCGCGTACCATGACGCCGGAAAAGCCCCACGCCCAGGCATCGTCGAGTGACACCACACCGATATCGACGTTGCGCTGCTTGAAGATGCGGTTGGGCGTCAGCAGATCGTCGAGGTTCTTCACCGTCTGCAGGAACGGATCGATCCACTTGCCGATGTCCTCGACCAGTTTCTCGGGCAGATCCTGGTGCACACCGCCCGGCCGAAAATAGGCCGCATGCATGCGCGCGCCGCAGGCCCGCTCGTAGAACACCATCAGCTTCTCGCGTTCCTCGAAGCCCCACAGCGGCGGCGTCAGCGCACCGACGTCCATCGCCTGCGTGGTGACGTTGAGGAGATGCGAGAGGATGCGGCCTATCTCGGAATAGAGCACGCGGATGATCTGGCCGCGTTTTGGCACGTCGATGCCGAGCAACCGTTCGACGGCCAGCGAAAAGGCGTGCTCCTGGTTCATCGGCGCGACATAGTCGAGGCGGTCGAAATACGGAATCGCCTGCAGATAGGTCTTCGCCTCGATCAGCTTTTCGGTGCCGCGGTGCAGGAGGCCGATATGCGGATCGACACGGTCGACGACCTCGCCGTCAAGCTCGAGCACGAGACGCAGGACGCCGTGCGCGGCCGGGTGCTGAGGGCCGAAATTGATGTTGAAGTTGCGGACCTGCGTCTCAGCCATGACCGGCTTCCTGTTTGGCCGCGTAGGCCGCAATGACCTCCGCTCCCGTCATCTTGCGTGTCTGGTTCGCGAACGAATAGGTCGCGGGTTTCTCGTCGATGAATATCTCTTCCGCGAAGCTGAACCGGCTGGCGTCGTCGAACGCCTGCATGGAGACGGCAACATGGCCATCGGCAATGCCGCGCCAGAACAGCGACGACCCGCAGTTGCGGCAGAAACCGCGCTCAGCCCATTCCGACGACCGGTAGAGGCCGAGCTGATCCTGACCCTTGACGATTTCCAGAGTGCCGCCGCAGCTGGTGGACATGAACACGCCACCCGACCACTGCTGGCACATGCTGCAATGGCAGACATCCATCTCGGCCTTCAACGGCGTCGCGGCAAAACGCACCGCGCCGCACAGGCACCCACCAGTCAATTTACCGCCTTCTTCCATGTCGGCGCCTCAATTGGCCTTGGCTTTTTCGTCGCCCGGCAGGACGTAGTCCGTCCCTTCCCAGGGCGACAGAAAATCGAAATTGCGGAATTCCTGCTTCAACTCCACCGGCTCGTAGACCACGCGCTTCATCTCGTCGTCGTAACGCACCTCGACGAAGCCGGTCAGCGGAAAATCCTTGCGCAGGGGATGCCCTTCGAAGCCGTAGTCAGTGAGCAGCCGCCGCAGATCCGGATGGCCCGAGAACAGGATGCCGTAAAGATCGTAAGCCTCGCGCTCGAACCAGTCGGCGCCCGGATAGACGCCGGTGACCGAAGGAACCATCGTTACCTCGTCGGTCGTCACCTTGACGCGGATGCGCAGGTTCTGTTTCGGCGACAGCAGGTGGTAGACGACGTCGAAGCGGTTCGGCCGCGACGGATAGTCGGCACCGCTGATGTCGATGAACGAAACGAATTGGCATTGCCGGTCGTCGCGCAGGAAAGTCAGCACGCCGGCGATTTCGGCCGCCTCAACCGAGAGCGTCAGTTCGCCATAGGCCATCACCGCATCGCGGATCTTGCCGTCCAGCTTTGCCTTGAGGTGCGTCGCAAGGGTTTCGAGGGCTTCGCTCATGATGAAGTTCTACCGCTCGATCGTGCCGGTGCGGCGGATCTTCTTCTGCAGCATCAGGATGCCGTAGAGCAGCGCCTCCGCGGTGGGCGGGCAGCCGGGCACGTAGATGTCGACCGGAACGACCCGGTCGCAGCCGCGCACCACCGAATAGGAATAGTGATAGTAGCCGCCGCCATTGGCGCAGGAGCCCATGGAAATGACATAGCGCGGCTCGGGCATCTGGTCGTAGACCTTGCGCAGCGCCGGCGCCATCTTGTTGGTCAACGTGCCGGCGACGATCATCACGTCCGACTGGCGCGGAGAGGCGCGCGGCGCGATGCCGAATCGCTCGGCGTCGTAGCGCGGCATCGAGATGTGCATCATCTCCACCGCACAGCAGGCCAGCCCGAAGGTCATCCACATCAGCGAACCGGTGCGCGCCCAGGTGATCAGCGCCTCGGACGAGGTGACGATGAAACCCTTGTCGGAAAGCTCATTGTTCAGTTCGCCGAAAAAGCGATCATCCGAACCGACCGGCTTGCCGGTGTTCGGATCGATGATGCCTTTCGGCTTCGGTGCGACAAGCGTGCCGGAAGCGTCGTTCAATCCCATTCCAACGCTCCCTTTTTCCACTCGTAGATGAATCCGATGGTCAGCACGCCGAGGAAGACCATCATCGACCAGAAACCGAGCATGCCGATCTTGCCGAACGATACCGCCCACGGAAACAGGAAGGCCACTTCGAGGTCGAAGATGATGAAGAGAATCGACACCAGGTAGAAGCGGATGTCGAATTTCATGCGCGCGTCGTCGAAGGCGTTGAAGCCGCATTCATAAGCCGAAAGCTTCTCCGGATCCGGATTGCGGTAGGCGACCAGGAAGGGAGCCACGATCAGCGCCAAGCCCACCGCGAGGGCCACGCCGATGAAGATCACAATGGGCAGATATGAACTCAGGAGAGCGTTCATGGTCCGACTTTCCGTTGGCGGGCGATCCACCTTAACTATAGCATTGAACCGGAATGTGAAACCGCGACAGTTTGGCTGTTCGAGCCTCGCGCAACGGTCATGCTGCAGCGCGGCGAGGGTTAGCGCAGGCCGCATGGTAGCGCAAGTCCAACCAG
The DNA here is from genome assembly GCF_025753855.1 of Mesorhizobium sp. ZC-5. Lineage (GTDB taxonomy): Bacteria > Pseudomonadota > Alphaproteobacteria > Rhizobiales > Rhizobiaceae > Neomesorhizobium. The sequence goes on along the minus strand of NZ_JAOWPT010000003.1, from coordinate 425,499 downwards.
CGCAAAACCATGGTCCACGCGGCCTGAAAATTGGATAGCCGCCGATGCGCCATCGCGGTCTACAAAGAGACCGGCGGTGCCGAGACGCTAAGCGACCCTGCGGGTCTAAAGGCTATTGGTGGCATCGCGATAGGGCCGGCTTGACCTGGGGATGGCGCACTGCCTCCCCCGCGGAACTGACACAGGAAAAGCCGGCTTGAGGGGGAGCCGGCCTTTCCAACGTCGTCAGGGTACTAGCCGGCGAATGGAGAGGGTTGGGGCTGGTCGATGCCGGCAATGAAATCAACGCCGTCGTCCGCTAACCAGTACCATCACGCCGCTGGATCAAAGACGCTCCGGTCGGACCAAGTACTCTCACGACCGGAGCATCTTGGTGCCTACGGGGGTGGCGGGATGAAGGCACTGCCTACCATGACGCCTGCGACGAAGTGCTTGCAATACGACCGGAGACATAGATGGCCGAGCGCCGCGAGATCGCGCGAACCTGCATCATCTGCGCGAGATCGTTTGCTGCTGTCGTGCATGGCGGCAGGACGCCCGGCAGCGTGTGTTCCGAACAGGAGCTTCGCGGCGCTGAATGAAAACCTATGCCCGCAGGTGTATTGCCAAGCACGTGCCATGGCCCCAAGGGTAAGGCTGTGCCTCGACCCCCGAAGTCCGTAGGCAACAAAAGATGCTCTGGTCGGACAGCACCGGCCGGAGCATCCCGTCAGCCACATGGCAAGCCCGACTGCGACACCGGCGCGGTCGAGGCGAACGACAGCGTCGAGGCGATTTTAGCCAAGATGGGCAATTCGATAGACCAGAACGAAACGCTTCAGCGGACATACGTGCCGGCCGTGCGTGAAGCCGATGCTGCGCGCCTCCGGAGGCGAAAACCTCTCGGCGAGGAACGCAACAAGCACGAAAAGTTGAAACTCGGCGGAGGCGGAAGTTGAAACCGCAAAATCCAGACACAGCTAAGCTATTGAAAGGAAATGGCGCGAGTGACGGGGCTCGAACCCGCGACCTCCGGCGTGACAGGCCGGCACTCTAACCGACTGAGCTACACCCGCGCACTAACGCCGACAACAAGGCGTTGCGTCGTTGCGCGGTGGATTAAGGGGTTCAGCGGGGAGTGTCAAGCAGGCCCGACACGCTTTCCGGTATCTCTCGCGTGCTTTTTCGATAAGTCGGCAAAGCCTGCCCCAATGGCCGCTGCGGCAAGGCGATTTGGCCTTGCGGTCACGGTCGGAACCGCTTAAACGTCCGCCCGGATCGGGCGATTAGCTCAGTTGGTAGAGCGCTTCGTTTACACCGAAGATGTCGGCAGTTCGAGCCTGTCATCGCCCACCATCGCCACCGACCGGCCTTCTCCAACGCCGAAGACATATCCGAAGCCGACCGGTTCGAGCGGCACCCAACATACTGGAGGGTGCCCGGCGGAAATTCCCAGCGCCTGCTCGCCGGTCATAACCGGCTGCGATGGTCATCGATTCCCGGACAGGCAGCACCCGTGTCGGGAATAAAACGCAACGCAATGCCGTTTTTAGAGGCAGGCCAGCCGTCACCGTGTCATGATGTGCCGGTCACGCAGTGCATTTCTCAACCCGCAGGGAGGACCATGATGTTACGCTCCATTTCACTTGCACTCCTGCTGACCCTCGCCCCCGCAACCGCATTCGCCAATTCCTGCCCGACCCAAATGGCCGCAATCGACGCGGCTCTGCCGACCGCTTCGCTTTCGGAGGCCGACATGACCAAGGTCAAGGAATTGCGCAAGCAGGGCGAAGACCTTCACGCGGCCGGCGATCACGCCGGCTCCGAAGCGGCTCTCGGCGAAGCAAAGAAAATGCTCGGAATCTAGCCGACAACGCCCGCTGAAAACTGAAGACGGCAGGCCCGGAACTATTCAGTTGCGTTCCCGCCGGCGGAGAATTCCGCCGCGGGGGTGCATGATTTGGTGTCGTCCCGGAACAATTCATCCCCTCCGCGTGTTCTTCGCAAGAGACACGGAGACGCCAAATCATGTTCACAAGGATTTTATCCGCCCTCACCTGGTTCCTGGCGGCCTGTCCGGCCGAGACGGCGGACTTCCGGCCGATAGTCCGGAGGAGGAAGTCATGATCAGACTGCTCATCGGCGCGGCCCTCGGATACGCCGCCTACCGCATCGTCCGGGAAACAGTTGCCAGCGTTCCGGCCGAATTCGAGCCGATGCCCGAACCGCCCAGCGAACCGCAACGCGGCGCAGTGGATCGGCCCTCCGTAGAGCCCGTCTATTCGACACGCCGGTAAACCCGGGCGGCACCCCAAAAAAAAGCCGGGTTTTTGGCCCGGCCTTTCACAATAACAAATTCCGCGGAGCTTAGTTGACAGCGTCCTTGAGGCCCTTGCCGGCCGAGAACTTCGGTACGGTACGGGCCGGGATCTTTACTTCGGCGCCGGTCTGCGGATTGCGGCCGGTCGTGGCCGCCCGCTTCGACACCGAGAAATTGCCGAAGCCAACGAGCCGGACATCCCCACCCTTCTTCAACTCTCCGGTGATGGCGGAAAACACCGCATCGACCGCAGCCTGCGCGTCGCCCTTGGAAATTTTCGCCGTTTCGGCGACGGCGGATGCAAGTTCGTTCTTGTTCATAAAAAAATCCTTCCATGTGAAGACCGGACTAAACGACTCGACCGGCAGGAAACGAACTCTAGAAAGAGTTGTTCCGCGAACCAAGATGGAAATGTCGGAAAAATCGTAAAATTGCCCGGAATTCCGGGCTTTTTTCACAGAAAAGCCGGGCTGAGAGCCCGGCTTCGCTTCTGTGGTCGGTAGAAGGGCGATCAGTGCGCGAAAGTTCCGGCGCCCGTGTCGTCCGCAATATCGGCCTTGGTGCCCGGCGTCACCACCGGCTCGACCCATTCGATCGGCTCCGGCATCCGCACCAGCGCATGCCGCAAGACCTCGCCGACCCGCGATACCGGGATGATTTCCATCCCGCTTTTCACGTTGTCCGGTATCTCGGCCAGATCCTTGGCGTTGTCTTCCGGGATCAGCACCTTCTTGATGCCGCCGCGCAGTGCGGCAAGCAGCTTCTCCTTGAGACCGCCGATCGGCAGCACCCTGCCGCGCAGCGTGATCTCGCCGGTCATCGCGACATCTGCCCTGACCGGGATGCCGGTCAGCACGGAGACGATCGCCGTTGCCATGCCGACGCCGGCCGACGGGCCATCCTTGGGCGTAGCACCCTCCGGCACGTGGACGTGGATGTCACGCTTGTCGAACAGCGGCGGCTCGACGCCGAAATCGATGGCCCTGGAGCGGACATAGGATGCCGCCGCCGAGATCGATTCCTTCATCACCTCTTTCAGGTTGCCGGTCACCGTCATGCGGCCCTTGCCGGGCATCATCACGCCTTCGATCGTCAGCAGTTCGCCGCCGACCTCGGTCCACGCCAACCCGGTCACCACGCCGACCTGATCCTCTGCCTCGACCTCGCCGAAGCGGAAGCGCGGCACGCCGAGGTAGTCGGACAGGTTTTCCGCCGAAATCGTCACCGACTTCTTCTTCGTCTTGATGATCTCGGTCACCGCCTTGCGCCCGAGCTTCATCAGCTCGCGCTCCAGGCTGCGTACGCCGGCTTCCCGCGTGTAGGTCTGGATGATGCCGCGGATCGCGTCCTCGCCGACGGAAAACTCCTTCGGCTGCAGGGCGTGATCTCGCACCACCTTGGGCATCAGGTGCCGCTTGGCAATCTCGACCTTCTCGTCCTCGGTGTAACCGGCGATACGGATGATCTCCATGCGATCCATCAGGGGCGCCGGGATGTTCAGCGTATTGGCGGTCGTCACGAACATCACGCTCGACAGGTCGTATTCGACCTCGAGATAATGGTCCATGAACGTCGAGTTCTGTTCCGGATCGAGCACCTCGAGCAGCGCCGACGACGGATCGCCACGGAAATCCTGGCCCATCTTGTCGATCTCGTCGAGCAGGAAGAGCGGGTTGGACTTCTTCGCCTTCTTCATCGACTGGATGACCTTGCCGGGCATCGAGCCGATGTAGGTGCGGCGGTGACCGCGGATCTCGGCCTCGTCACGCACGCCGCCGAGCGCCATGCGGATGAATTCGCGGCCGGTCGCCTTGGCGATCGACTTGCCGAGCGAGGTCTTGCCGACGCCGGGAGGGCCAACGAGGCACAGGATCGGGCCTTTCAGCTTCTTCTGGCGGCTCTGCACAGCGAGGTATTCGACGATGCGGTCCTTGACCTTGTCGAGGCCGAAATGGTCGGTATCGAGCACGTCCTGGGCGAAGTTCAGGTCCTGCTTGACCTTGGAGTTCTTGCCCCACGGGATCGACAGCAGCCAGTCGAGGTAGTTGCGCACAACCGTCGATTCGGCCGACATCGGCGACATCGTACGAAGCTTCTTCAGCTCGGCCTCGGCCTTTTCGCGGGCTTCCTTGGAAAGCTTGGTCTTCTTGATGCGCTCTTCGAGCTCGGCTGCCTCGTCGCGGCCGTCCTCGCCCTCGCCGAGTTCCTTCTGGATCGCCTTCATCTGCTCGTTGAGGTAGTATTCGCGCTGCGTCTTCTCCATCTGGCGCTTGACGCGCGAGCGGATGCGCTTCTCGACCTGCAGGACGGAGATTTCGGCTTCCATGAAGCCCATCGCCTTCTCGAGACGCTCCTTGACGGACAGCGTGCCGAGCATTTCCTGCTTCTCGGGAATCTTGATCGCCAGATGCGATGCAACGGTATCGGCGAGCTTGGAATAATCGTCGATCTGGCTGGCGGCGCCAACCACTTCCGGCGAGATCTTCTTGTTCAGCTTGACGTAGTTCTCGAAATCCGAGACCACCGAACGTGCCAGCGCCTCGACCTCGACCTCTTCCTCCTCGGGCTCGGCGAGAACAACCGCCTTTGCCTCATGGAAATCGGCCCGGTCGGTGAACGACGCGATCCTGGCGCGCGAAGACCCTTCGACCAGCACCTTCACGGTGCCGTCCGGGAGCTTCAGCAACTGCAATACGTTGGCGAGCGTGCCGATGTCGTAGATGGCGTCGGACGCCGGATCGTCATCGGCAGCGTTCATCTGGGTGGCGAGCAGGATCTGCTTCTCCTGACCCATGACTTCTTCCAGCGCCTTGATTGACTTCTCGCGCCCTACGAAGAGCGGCACGATCATGTGCGGGAATACGACGATGTCACGCAGTGGGAGGACTGCAAAGACGCCGTCACTGGGCGACCTGGATATCTTGGCCATTGCCTTACCTTTCATTTCGCGGCCGCGCACGGCCAACCGCGAATCTCATCTTAACGGCCGCGAGCCGTTCCGCCTACTAACCGTTCGAACAACGGGGAGTTTTAGCACGGAGTTCAGCCCCAACCTCATGATGTTAGTTGGCGTCGGAGTTGAGAAAGATCAAGGGCAAACACAAAACCGTGCAGCCTGATCGCATCCCGTGCTTTCGCAGCCCGTTCGGGAACGAAAACGGCGCCCGTGGGCGCCGTATCGACAAATCGCGCCGGTTTCACGCTCACGCGCTGACCGAGCCCTTTTCCTTCTCGGAATAGATGTAAAGCGGCCGGGCGCTGCCCGAGACCACCTCTTCCGAGATAACCACTTCCTGGACCCCGTCGAGCGCCGGAAGTTCGAACATCGTGTCGAGCAGGATCGCTTCCATGATCGACCGCAGGCCGCGCGCGCCGGTCTTCCTCTCGATAGCGCGCTTGGCGATCGCCGACAGCGCGTTCTCGTGGAAGGTCAGCTCGACGTTCTCCATCTCGAACAGCCGCTGATACTGCTTGACCAGCGCGTTCTTCGGCTCGGTCAGGATCGAGATCAGCGCCGGCTCGTCGAGATCCTCCAGCGTCGCCAGCACCGGCAGGCGGCCGACGAATTCCGGGATCAGGCCGAACTTGAGCAAATCCTCCGGCTCGACCAGGCGGAAAACCTCGCCACTGCGCCGATCCTCGGGCGAAGCAACGGTTGCGCCGAAGCCGATCGAGGTTTTTCTGCCGCGATCCGAGATGATCTTGTCGAGGCCGGCAAAGGCGCCGCCGCAGATGAACAGGATGTTGGCGGTGTCGACCTGCAGGAATTCCTGCTGCGGGTGCTTCCTGCCGCCCTGCGGCGGCACCGAGGCGACCGTGCCTTCCATGATCTTCAGCAGCGCCTGCTGGACGCCCTCGCCCGACACGTCGCGGGTGATCGAGGGATTGTCGGACTTGCGCGAAATCTTGTCGATCTCGTCGATATAGACGATGCCGCGCTGCGCCCGCTCGACATTGTAGTCGGCGGACTGCAAGAGCTTCAGGATGATGTTCTCGACGTCCTCGCCGACATAGCCGGCCTCGGTCAGCGTCGTCGCATCGGCCATTGTGAACGGCACGTCGATGATGCGGGCCAGCGTCTGCGCCAGCAGCGTCTTGCCGCAGCCGGTCGGGCCGATCAGCAAGATGTTCGACTTCGCCAGTTCGACATCGTTGTTCTTGCCGGCGTGCGCCAGGCGCTTGTAGTGGTTGTGGACGGCGACCGACAGCACGCGCTTGGCGTAGGGCTGGCCGATCACGTAATCGTCGAGAACCTTCAGGATCTCTTGCGGTGTCGGCACGCCCTCGCGCGACTTCACCATCGAGGTCTTGTTCTCCTCGCGGATGATGTCCATGCACAGTTCGACGCATTCGTCGCAGATGAACACCGTCGGGCCGGCGATCAGCTTGCGCACCTCGTGCTGGCTCTTGCCGCAGAACGAGCAGTAAAGCGTGTTCTTGGAGTCACCGCCGCTGTTGCTGACCTTGCTCATTTTCCCAGTCCTTTCAGTGCCGCGGTCCGATCGACTGGCTGCGGCTTGAAGTGCAATCTATGGCGGGAATCCGCCGCCGCCAACCCAAAGTTGGCCTCATGCAGCGCATTTCCGTACCAAACACAATTCAGAAAACGCGGCAATGATTCGCGGCTGCCCCGTTTGAAAGCTAAGCCGTCGAAGCTCAACATAGGCTTAACGTAGGATGCCGCTTGCGTCGAGGGAACAGCCTTTTGTGACAGAAATGACGCATATACGTCAAAAATGCGTCATCTCTACCGGGACCGCCCGCATTTCCGAGCCTATTTGGCCGCCGCGGCCTCCATCGTTTCGCGCGACGTGATCACCTTGTCGATCAGCCCGAAGTCCTTGGCCTCGTCGGCGGTCATGAAGTGGTCGCGGTCGAGCGTTTTCTCGATCTCTTCGTAGCTCTTGCCGGTATGCTTGACGTAGACCTCGTTGAGGCGGCGCTTCAGCTTGATGATGTCCTGGGCATGCCGCTCGATGTCGGATGCCTGGCCCTGGAAGCCGCCGGAGGGCTGATGCACCATGATGCGCGCATTCGGCGTGGCGAAGCGCATGTCCTTGGCCCCGGCGCACAGCAGCAGCGACCCCATCGAGGCGGCCTGACCGACGCAAAGCGTCGCCACAGGCGGCTTGATGAACTGCATGGTGTCGTAGATGGCCATGCCCGAGGTCACCACACCGCCCGGCGAGTTGATGTAGAGATTGATCTCTTTCTTCGGATTCTCGGCCTCAAGGAACAGCAACTGGGCGCAGACCAGCGTTGCCATGCCGTCCTCGACCGGACCGGTGATGAAGATGATGCGTTCCTTCAGCAGCCGCGAAAAGATGTCGAAAGCCCGCTCGCCGCGATTGGTCTGCTCGACGACCATCGGCACGAGATTCATGTAGGTGTCGGCGGGGTGCTTCATAAAGACTGCCTTTTCAGGAGGAGAGTTCAGCGCCAGGCGGGCTGAATCGGTTGTTCCGGATTTCTTTCTAAATAGGACGCCCGCACCCTTTCGCGCAAGGCCAGCCATTTTGGCAGGTCGCGTTAGCGTTACCGCCATTCCTGGGGTTGTGGAGAACAGGCGGTTGCCCTGCACTGCCGCCGAACAGGCGCGACGGGCTTTTTCTTTTGTTAACCTCGTTGCTTAACGAATTTTCATCATTTCGTTTCCACCGCGCATCCAGTTCTTTATTGTACGCATAAGTTGCGGTGCTGTGTTCTCTTGGGGTGCGTCATGAAATTCAGATTTGTTTCTACAGTAACGGCGGGTGTCGTACTTCTGGGTACTGTCGCCGAAACGGTCGCCGGAGGCCGGCCGGTCGAATGTTTCGAGCCGTACCGCACCGCACCGGTCTACGACACCGTCTACGAAAACGTGCTGGTCAACCCGGGCAGCCGGCGCGTCGGGTACGTTCCACCGATCTACGGAACCCGCAAGCGCGCCGTCGTGGTCTCACCGGCACGCGAGAGTTATGAAATCATCCCGGCCGTTACCCGCACCGAATATCGAACGGTGAAGGTCAGCGAAGGGGGCTACTCCTGGGAACGGCGCTGGATCAACGGGCGCAAGGTTCTGTGCAAGATCAAGCACAAGGCGCGCTACGAGCAGATCGCCAAGACCGTGGTGGTGCAGCCGGCGTACAAGAGGCGCGTCGTCATTCCCGCCGAATACGGCTACGAACAGGAACAGGTTCTGATCCAGCCGGAGCAGCAGCGGGTCATCGAGACGCCGCCGTCGTACGAGACGGTGGCGCGCCAGGTCATGGTCAGCGAAGGCTCGTCCGGCTGGAAGCGGGTCCGGATCCGCAATCACTGCGCCAATTGAAACCTCACAGCGTTTCCGCCCGCAGCCAGCGTTTGAGGCCGCCAACATCGCCGTCGCCAATGGCCTGCGCCACGCGCCGCCCGACCGCCGCGCCGAATTTGTAGCCATGGCCGGAGCAGGCCGAGACGATCAGGCACTTTCCGGTTTCGTGCGCCAGGAATTTCTCGTCGGCGGTGAACGTGTAGGCGCAGGTCACCACTTCGGTGACCTTGTATTCCTCGATCCGCGCGATCGGCGGCGAGAACAGGTTGCGGATCGCCTCGCCCTCGCCTTCCACCGGCTGTCGGTTCCAGTCGGCGTCGCTCGTCGGCACCTTGTGCAGGCCGGAGCCGAATTTCATGCCGGCGCCGCCACTTGGCGGGATCATGTAGCCGTCGGTCTTGCCGCCTACGTCGAGGATGACCGGTGCTGCCTCCCACACCGCCTTCAGGTCGGCCGGCGGCTCGACGTAGGCGAGCGCCGTGCGGTAGGTCTTCAACTCGCCACCGAGTTCCGGGAACAGTTTTAGCACCCAGGCGCCGGCGGTCACCACGACGCGGTCGGCCTGCATCGTCTCGCCGTTTGCCAGCGTGACGACGCCTGCCTCGGCGTCGACCGCGACGACCTTGCTGTCTTCGTAGACGTTGGCGCCATTATCCCGCAGCCATTTAGCCAGTCCCGTCGCTATCTTGCGGCAATGCAGCGCGCCGCCGTCCGGCGAAAAATAGGCATAGCGGAAGCTACCGGTCTCGAGGAAAGGCCAGCGGGCGACGGCAGCCTCCGGTTCCAGCAACTCGATCGGCCAGCCGCCCTCCTCCATGCCCGCGCGATATTCCTCAGCCTCGTCGCCTTCCTCGCGCGAAACGCAGAGAAAACCACGCGGGTCGAGATGGCTCTCGCCAAGATCGGTCCACATCTCGTCCCAAGCTTCGTAGGCCTCGGTGATCAAACGGCCATACCCCGCCGCCTTGCCGTAGGCGCGGCGGATGATGCGGTGATGGTCGCCAGAGGCTGCCAGCGGGTTGGGGATCGGTCCCTGCTCGACGATGCTGACGCTGTGGCCACGCTTGACCAGCGACCAGGCTGTCGAGAGACCGGCAATGCCGGCGCCGACGACGATAATGTTCATGCACATCCTTTCAAGCGTCCGGTTGAGACACGGTTTGAGAGGTAATGCTCGATCTTTGCCCATCGTGGCAAGCTGAACACCCTCTTGGGCCAGACGATTGCCCCGCACACCCTCCCACCGGGGAACTTCGCGAAAAGCTCTCCGTTGCGCGATCCGTCGCGAAATACTTTTATTCACCCCCTCCGAACCGGCCCCATACTAGCGTTCGAACTCGCAGGGAGCGGCATGGACCGGAACAGAACCACCGACAGGGAAGCCCTCCGCCGCGTCGTGGCGGTGCTGCTTGCGCTCGCCGATCTCGCGGAACGCGCAGGCGGCCGGTCGCTCGCCGTGCGCAGCCTGGTGCTGCGGCTCCTGCGTCCCGGCGAGGTTCTGGCGTGGGACTATCTTGCGAGGCTGACGCGGCATGCGGCTGTGTCGAGTGAATCGCTCCCGTTCACCCACGACAGCGTCACCGAGGCCATCCGCCTCGCGACCAGCTTTCGTACCCTTGCCGCGGCCCTCACGGCTCTCGCGGCTGAATTTACATCGTCGCAGCAACCCATCGCAGCTCGGTACGTCAATCCGGTCGCGGTTGGCCTGCTTGCCGTGCTCCGTTATCCGGTACCGGCAGTCGGACGCCGCGACAGTTCCTAGACGCCGTGGCGATGGAGAAAACTTGATCTTTTATCCCCGCGCAACCCTGCACGGGCACGTCTTGCTACGCGAAAAAGCAAGCGATCCCGGCACTTATGCCGTCGCCCACGAAGATGACGTTCATGGACTCTCCCACTGGCACAAAGGACGACGCGAGCGAGCGCGCGTTGCGGACTGGCCTCGCCTTGGCAAGACGGGCTAATGAACCAGCATGACCGAAACCATACTGCCACCCTATCTGACATTCGAAGCCAGCTCCCGCCGGCTGCGTCTCGACCCGCACGAGCCGGAGTTTTACCAGAACCCTTACGAAGCCTATGCCTGCCTGCATGCGCAGGGTGGCGTCTTTTTCTGGAAAGAGTTCGGCCGCTGGTGTTTCGGCAACTACGACGACGTCAGCCGCCTGTTGCGCGACCGGCGCTTCGGTCGGCAGAACCCGGCCGGCATTCCCGACAGCCTCGGTGTCGGACAGGACCGGTCGCATCTCGCCGCCTTCGACGCGGTCGAGGCGAATTCGATGCTGGAACTCGAACCGCCGGTCCACACGCGGCTGCGCACTCTGGTCAACCGCGCTTTCGTCTCACGCCAGGTGGAAAAGCTGAGGCCACGCGTCGAGGCGCTCGCCAACGAACTGATCGACCGCTTCGAGCCGGGCCGGCCGATTGATCTGCTGCCGGCCTTTGCCGCGCCGCTGCCGATCACAATCATCGCCGAGATGCTCGGCGTACCGGTGGACATGGGACCGCAACTGCTCGACTGGTCGCATCGGATGGTCGCGATGTATACGCTCGGCCGCAGCCGCGAGACCGAGGAGACCGCCAACCGGGCCGCGCGGGAGTTTTCCGATTTCCTGCGCGCCTACGCTGCCGAGCGCCGAAAAAATCCCGGCGACGATCTTCTGTCCCTGCTGCTCTCCGCCCAGGAAGACGGCCAGAAACTCAACGAAGACGAACTCGTCTCCTCGACCATTCTGCTACTCAACGCCGGCCATGAGGCGACGGTTCACCAGACCGGCAACGCGGTGCGCTCCCTGCTTGCCCAGGGCGGCGATCCGCGCCGTTTCTTTGCGACGCCCGACGCCATCCCGGCAACCGTTGAGGAATGCCTGCGCTTCGACGCGCCGCTGCACATGTTCATGCGCTATGCCTACGAGGAGATAGAGCTTGCCGACGGCGTCATTGTGAAGCCCGGCGAGCAGGTCGGGCTCCTGCTCGGCATGGCCAACCACGACCCGGCGGCCTTTACCGAACCGGGCAAATTCATGCCGGAGCGACCCGACCAGAAGAACGTCTCCTTCGGTGCCGGCATCCATTTCTGCATCGGTGCGCCGCTGGCCAGGCTCGAACTTCAGGTGGCGCTGAAGGTGTTGTTCGACCGTCTGCCCGACCTGGTACTCGCCGAAGAACCGCGCGTCCGCGACACTTGGCATTTCCATGGGCTGGAAGAACTAAAGGTGAGGTTCTGACGCCAGCGTTACAATGGACGCGGTCGGCGCGGCTCGCCCGGAGCGCATTCGAGCGACTGCCGGTCCCAGCCGCCAAGATCGGCCGCGGCCCGGTAGGTCGATTCCAGGAAAGCCATTAGCGTCGCTTCGGGATCGCTCGCGTCCCGCACGGCATCATAGGGAAGCAGAAACTCCCCAAGGGTCTTGTCGAAATAGGCGGCTTCCGGTTCGACATGCGCATCGGCAAATCCATCCGGCGCCGGATAGGCATAAGAATAGAATGCCGGGAAGTCGATCGGCCCGCCGCCCGGCCAGAAGCCGGCGGAAGAGACCTCGTGGCTGTAGGCTTCCCGCGTCACGTTGTCCGGCAGGGCAGGAATGCCGCCGGGATGCACAGGGGCCGGCCGCCCCGAAAAGCGGGTTACCGCGATATCAAAACTTCCCCAGAACAGATGCACCGGGCTGACTTTTCCGAGAAAGGCAGTGCGAAACCGCTTCAGCACCCGATCGACAGCGACGCTCGCCTGGAAGAAACGCGTCACGGCGTCTGAATCGTAGGGGCGTTCCGCACGATCATCCTCGAACCGTACCGGATTTGGTATCTCGTTTGGAGAGCCATCAAATTCGGCCACACCGCCCAATTTTTCTATCATGTCGGCGAACCGAGCGTGAAAGGTCGCGACCGACATTGGACCGAGGGCAAATTGCGCGGTCCGGCCGTCGGTCGCGGTCCCAACGACCACATGCTCGATAAGATCGAAAGCGATCTCGATGCCGCCCGGCCCATCGGGAACAATCGATGTCGTGAAGCCCCGAGCATCGAGGTAGAAGGTGGCATGCCAGGAATGGTTGACCCACGGCGTGCGGGCAAGCCGGTATTTCCCGACAATCTGCGTGTAGAGATGCAGCGCCGAACAGGTTTCGCGCCAAGGTTCGTAGGGAATGTCCGGCCACTGAATCTTCAAACTTCCCTCCGGCCTACAGCCTGATCACATATTCCTTGCGCGTGGTTTCGAGCACTTCCCAGCTTCCCTTGAAGCCGGGCCTCAACACGAAACTGTCGCCGGCCTTCACCGTGTGCGCCTCGCCACCCTCCTCGGTTATCACCGAGACGCCGGCGAGGATGTGACAAAACTCCCACTCGTCATATTCGATGCGCCATTTGCCGGGCGTGGCCTCCCAGATGCCGGCGTATAGGCCGCCCTCGGCTTCCTCGGCATTCCAGGTGCGGAACTTCGGCGCACCGGAAATCACCCGGTCAGGCGCCGGAGCGCCCTCCTCCGGCTCGACACGGGTCTCGATGCTGACGAAATGCGCCGGCATAGCTCAGGCTCCGGAGAGAGCCTGTTCGAGGTCGGCGATGATGTCCTCGAAGTTCTCGATGCCCACCGAAATACGCACCACGTCGGGGCCGGCTCCCGCCGCGATCTTCTGTTCGTCGGAAAGCTGGCGGTGCGTGGTCGACGCAGGATGGATGATCAGCGATTTGGTATCGCCCAGATTGGCCAGGTGCGAAAAAAGCTCGACCCCTTCGACCAGTTTGACGCCGGCGTCGTAACCGCCCTTGAGGCCGAAGGTGAACACCGAACCGGCGCCGAGCGGCGAATACTTCTTCTGCAGGGCGTGGTTCTTGTCGGTGGGCAGGCCCGGGTATGAAACCCAGGCAATCTTGTCATTGCCGGAGAGCCATTCGGCGACTTTCAGCGCGTTGTCCGAATGGCGCTGCATGCGAAGCGGAAGCGTCTCCAGCCCGGTCAGGATCAGGAAGGCGTTGAACGGCGAGATGGCCGGGCCGAAATCGCGCAGGCCGAGCACACGGCAGGCGATGGCGAAGGCGAAATTGCCGAAGGTCTCGTGCAGCACCACGCCGCCATACTCGGGACGCGGCTCGGACAGCATCGGATAGTTGCCGGATTTCGACCAGTCGAAGGTGCCGCCGTCGACGATGGCGCCGCCCATCGAGTTGCCGTGGCCGCCGATGAACTTGGTCAGCGAATGCACGACGATGTCGGCGCCGTGCTCGAACGGCCGCAGCAGGTAGGGGCTGGCCAGCGTGTTGTCGACGATCAGCGGCAGGCCGTGCTTGCGGGCGACATTGCCGATCGCCTCGATATCGACGAATTCGCCGCCGGGGTTGGCCAGGCTTTCGATGAAGATACCGCGCGTCTTGTCGTCGATCTGCTTTTCGAAGCTCGACGGATCGGCGACATCAGCCCAGCGCACTTCCCAACCGAAATTCTTGAAAGCGTGGCCGAACTGGTTGATCGAACCGCCGTAAAGCTTTCTGGCGGCTATGAAATTTTCACCAGGCCGCAGGATGGTGTGGAAGATCAGCAACTGCGCGCCGTGACCGGACGAGGTCGCCAACGCAGCGGTGCCGCCCTCGAGCGCGGCCAGCCGTTCCTCCAGCACCGCCTGGGTCGGGTTCATGATGCGCGTGTAGATATTGCCGAAAGCCTTCAGCCCGAACAGCGAGGCAGCGTGGTCGACATCGTCGAAAACGTAGGCCGTGGTCTGGTAGATCGGCGTCGCCCGCGCGCCGGTTGCCGGATCGGGCTTGGCTCCTGCATGAACGGCAAGCGTGTTGAAGCCCGGTGTGCGCTGAGACATTCTTTTCTCCCGATAACCCTGACAGAACGGTCGCGCATTCTTGGCGAAGCTTGGCGCCGATTGCAAAGAAGAAAATACTCCGCCGACGGCTTTCTTGGCCGTGCCGCCGCCTCGATCGAGGCCTCTCAGGGAACAAAATTACTTTTGGCGGATGCCGAAACTCTGGAAACCTTGCCGCATGGTCGGCTTTTTCGACGAAATCACGCCGGAATTGACGCCATTCCAGCCGATTTCGCCGGACAGCCGGCCATATTCGATCTTCGGGCAGCGGTTCATCACCACCTTGACCCCGGCGGCTTCGGCCTTGGCCGCCGCTTCATCATGGCGCACGGTCAATTGCATCCAGATCACCTTGGGCAGCGGGCGAAGCGCCAGCGCCTCGTCGACAATCGGCAGCACCGCGCTCGACGCCCGGAAGATGTCGACCATGTCGATCGGCTCCGGCACGTCCGCCAGCCTGGCGTAGACGGGGCGCCCCAACAGATCCTTGCCGGCCTGTCCGGGATTGATCGGAAAAACGGTAAAACCCTTGTCGATCAGGTATTTGGTGACGAAGAAACTCGGCCGCACATCATTGGCCGACGCGCCGACGATGGCGATCGTCTTCACCGAGTTGAGGATGCCGGAGATGTAGGCGTTGTCGTAGGAATCGTGGTTCATGCCTCGCCCTCATACAGCGCTTCGGCAAGAAAACCATCCGGATCGTCGCAGAAATCGCGGATCATGCGGAAATGATCGGTATCGCGAAAATCGGTGGGGTCGAGGCCGAAGCGGCTGATGCGCAGGAGCCGCGCATCCGGGCAAGCCATCAGCAATGGCGAATGCGTCGCCATGATCACCTGCGCGATGCCGGACCGGTCCATCCGCCTCAGAAGCTTCAGCAATTCGATCTGCCGCGACGGCGACAGCGCACTTTCGGGCTCGTCGAGTATGTATAAGCCTTGGCGGCCACAGCGCTCCTCAAAAAAGCGCATGAAACCTTCGCCGTGCGACCAGGACAGGAAGTCGGGCGGAGGCCCGCCCAAGGGTTCCTGCGCCGCTTCGTCGAGATAGCGCGCCACCGAATAGAAGGACTCGGCTCGAAAGAACCAGCCGGCAGTGACTTTTGGCAACCAGTGCGCCCGCAGCGCTCTGGCCAGCGCCGCGCCGCTCTTGTCGATGGCGCGCGAGTGATCGACCGGCATGTAGCCCTTGCCGCCACCGGCCTCGTCATAGCCGGCGAGCGCACCGATCGCCTCCAGAAGCGTGGATTTGCCGGTGCCGTTCTCGCCTACGATGATGGTTATCGGGGTGGTGAATTCGAGTTCGAAATCGTCTTTCTGGAAAAGCGGCATGTTCCAGGGATAATTATCCCGATTAGCCACCTTTTCGGGTTCAAGCAGGATGCGCCTGAGATATGGCGCCTTCAGCCGCGTCAGTTGCTTGCGCCGCGCCATTGGAAAATTTTAGCCCGGCAGCGCAATCGTGCCGTCTTCCGCGATCGGGAAGTCCGGATTGTGAGCGACTTCCCATAAATTGGCCTCGGGGTCGGAGAAATAGCCGTACCAGCCGCCCCAGAAGGCGCGCTGCGCCGGCTTGACGATTTTCCCGCCGGCCTTTTCGGCAGTAGCCAGCACCTCGCCGACCTCAGCCTCGCTACGCGTATTGTAGGCGAGATAGACCCGCGAAACTCCTTCGCCAAAACGGAGACCGGAATCTTCCTCGGCGCTGGGCCGGTTGAAAAGACCCAGGATCGCGCCGCCCATCTGGAAAAACGCCACGCTGTCGGTGATGCCTTGGTGCCGTTTCAGGCCCATGGCCCGGTAGAAACCGGTCATCCGATCGAGATCTTCGACGGCGATGGTGATGATGGAGATCCGGGGTTCCAACGCTACTCCCCCGACCATTCCGGCTTACGCTTGGCGATGAAGGCGCCGATGCCCTCCTCGGCGTCGCGCGCCAGCATGTTCTCCACCATCACGCGGGAGGCGTATTCGTAGGCCTCGGCCAGCCCCATCTCGGCCTGCCTGTAAAACGCCTCCTTGCCGATCTTGAGGGTGGAAGGTGATTTGGAAGCAATGATTTGCGCGTACTTCATCACAACCTGATTCAGGTATTCGCGCGGCACCACGCGATTGACCAGGCCGAACTCGCGCGCCGTCGTGGCGTCGACCATCTCGCCGGTCAGCAGCATCTCCATCGCATGCTTCGGCTTCAGGCCGCGTGCCAGCGCCACGCCCGGCGTGGTGCAGAAAAGGCCGACATCGATGCCATTGACACCGAACGTCGCCTGGTCCGAGGCGATCGCCAGGTCGCAGCTCGCGACAAGCTGGCAGCCAGCGGCCGTTGCTATTCCGTCGACCTCGGCGATGACAGGTTTGGGATGCCGGACGATCGACTGCATGAGCCCGGCGCAGATGGCGAAGGTCTGCTCGAAGAACGCCTTGCCGCCGTCGGAATCAGTACGGTGCGCGTTCATCTGCTTGAGATCATGTCCGCCGCTGAACAGCTTGCCGGTCGCCGCGAGCACGATCACGCGCACCGACTTGTCGTCGCGGGCTCGGTTCAATTCGGCCTGCATCCCCTCCATGACGGCGATCGACAAGGCGTTCGCCGGAGGATTTGCCAAGGCGAGACGAAGCACCGCGCCATGCTGTTCCACATGCAACGGACCGGGTGTCTCGACGCGCTTCAGAGCCAGAACCTCAGCCATCAGTGCCTCCTGCAGAGCTTCGCATGGATCGGCAGCGACCTGCCGGTACCTCAGGGAAGAAGTAGCACGCAGAGGCTTGAAGAACAGCCTCGAAATGTGGCTTGTTGCCTTCCGTTTACGCAAACGGAAACGCTGCGGCGCCAGCAACGGGACGCCAGATCCCGGCACAGAGACAGGAAACGACAGGATGCCAGCACAGGCCGGACTGACACCGCTGATGAATACGAGCGAGGTCAATCAACTCTTGAAGAAGGTCTACCCCCAGCTCAACGACCAGTTCGACTTCTACCACGCGGTCGATGTTTTTGCGGGCGGCTGCACGGTGCGGCTCAACGCCGACGAGAGGCATCTGCGGCCCGGCGGCACGGTTTCTGGCCCTTCCCTCTTCACGCTGGCCGACATCGGCGGCTATGTCTGCGTGCTGACCCATGCCGGACCGGACGCGCTGTCGGTCACCACCAACCTCAACATCAACTTCGTGCGCAAGGCCGAAGCCGGGCCGATCGACGGCCATTGCCGCATCCTGAAGCTCGGAAAGAGCCTGATGGTGTTCGACATCGACATCGTCGCCGGACCGGACGGGCAGACGGTTGCGCACGCGACGGGAACGTATTCGATCCCGCCAAAGCGCCCAATCGATACGGTAAAATAATACCTCTTTCTTACCTGATTGTTTTTGTTTAATTTTCTACCTTATCATAGATTTTCCGTCGCTTGACGCATCACCTGCCCTCCCCTATAAGCCCGATCCAGACAGCGGCCCGCAAAGGCCGCCGTTTTATTTTGGTCGTTGGTGCGAACCGCCGGCCAAATGCAAGCAACAAGAAACGCCTTTCCCTTTCATGTGGGCTGGGAAGGTCCGAACAGAAAGCCTGAAACCATGACAACCTTTTCGCAGAAGCCTGCGGACGTGGTGAAGAAGTGGGTGCTGATCGACGCCGAAGGTCTCGTCGTCGGTCGTCTCGCCACCGTCGTCGCCAACCGTCTCCGCGGCAAGCACAAAGCCACCTTCACCCCGCATGTCGATGATGGCGACAACGTCATCGTGATCAACGCCGACAAGGTGGTGTTCACCGGCAAGAAATTCACCGACAAGGTCTACTACTGGCACACCGGCCATCCGGGCGGCGTCAAGGAACGCACCGCGCGCCAGTTGCTCGAAGGCCGCTTTCCCGAGCGTGTCGTCGAAAAGGCCGTCGAACGCATGATCCCGCGCGGCCCGCTCGGCCGTCGCCAGATGAAGAACCTGCGCGTCTATGCAGGCACCGACCATCCGCACGTCGCCCAGCAGCCGGAGACGCTCGACGTCGGCGCGCTGAACGCCAAGAACAAGAGGGCTTGAAAAAATGGCTGAGCTGAATTCGCTCGCAGAACTCGGTACCGCTGCCGCCGTCGCGCAGCCCGCCGCTCCCGTGCACGTCCAGAAGCTCGACAAGTCGGGCCGCGCCTATGCCACCGGCAAGCGCAAGGACGCCATCGCGCGCGTCTGGGTCAAGCCCGGCTCCGGCAAGATCATCGTCAACGACAAGGAATTCGCGGCTTATTTCGCGCGTCCGGTTCTGCAGATGATCCTGAAGCAGCCGATCGTCGCGACCAACCGCGACGGCCAGTTCGACATCATCGCGACTGTCATCGGCGGCGGGCTTTCCGGCCAGGCCGGTGCCGTGCGTCACGGTATCTCTAAGGCGCTGACCTATTACGAGCCCGGCCTGCGCGCCGTGCTCAAGAAGGGCGGCTTCCTCACCCGCGACAGCCGTACCGTCGAGCGCAAGAAGTACGGCAAGGCGAAGGCCCGCCGTTCGTTCCAGTTCTCCAAGCGCTAAGGCGTTTCGGGAATACGTTTCGAAAGGCCGCCTTCGGGCGGCCTTTTTCATGCCCGCTCGCCGCTGCGGCGCCGGGGTAATTCTCAGGCTGGCACCCGGCGATCGCGTCGGACGAAGACAAGGTCCGACCAGTGGCGGAACAGAGCCTGCCCCGGCTTCTCGACAAACCGCCAGGTCAGATAGCTGAAGGCGATGGTCAAGCCGAGCATCACCACCATCAGCAGATCGCCGACGAACAGATTGCCCGGATCGATGCCGATGCCATAGCGTTCGGTCGGACCGACCTGGCTCAGAAAGCCGGTGTCGAAGGCGCTGTCGGACAGCCGGGCGATGTTGGTCATCCTCAACTGTATGAAAATGTGCGTCATGTAGATGGAGTAGGACAGTGTGCCGATGAACAGCGGCAGCGGCTTTTTCAGGAGATCGCTGACGATGCCTCGCTCGATGGCGAATATCGGAACCATCGCCGCGAAGGCGAGCGGCGCAGCGTAAGCAAGCGGCGTGCCCTTGGCATGAATGATCAGCCCGAATGCCAGCATTACGGCGGCGATCTCTATGACGCTCCACCCCAGCCAGCCACGACCGGATCGCAGCGCCCTGGTAGCGTGTATCCATTTGCCCAGCACGATATAAGCGAGCGCGCCGGCGGCAAAACCGTAGATCGCCCGCATCGCACCCACCCGGTAGGTGGCGTTCATTCCGCTTTCGGAGAAGAAATGGATCGCGAGCGGTGCCAGCACCAGCGCGACCGCCAGCAGATACGGCAATTGTCGGCGAGCCAGGAGCACGGCAAGCGCAAACAGCACATAGGCGATGAATTCGGCCGATATGCTCCAGGACGGCGTATTCCAGCTCAGCGTGTCGAACGGCCAGACCGCATGGGCGAGAAACAGGTTGCTGATCAGGAACTGCGGCTCGTTGGTGCCGGAAAATGCCGGGTCGACAGGGTTGGTTGGAAACGGCAGCGAGGATTTGGCGATCTCGAACAGCAGGAACAATCCGAGCATGAAAAGATGCAGCGGATAGAGACGGCCAAGCCGCAGGAAAAGGAATTTTGTCACGCTGCCGCCGTCGGTGAGACGCGGAAGATAGGCGTGCACGATTACGAAACCCGACAGCACGAAAAAGAAGTCGACGGCGATCTCCGCCAGCCGGATGATTTCCAACTGGTGGATGTTGCTGACGATCTGGGCGTGGAAAAGCACGATCAGAATGGCCGCGATGCCGCGCCAGCTGTCGAGCGCTGCAAACCGCACGGGTGCCGGTCGCGACATGACCTGACGCGACGGCGTTCCCCTGGTGTGGTCGTGCATGTTCATCAACGGGGCGCCTTCCTGCCGGCAGTGCACCGGAATCGAACATCCCGTTTCTCGCACCGGCCTTACGCAGGATAGAGAGCAAGAAGCATGCCGAGGCGGGTATTTCGGTTCGCCTGGACACGGAGTCTGTCGCGCATGGTTTCCGGTTCCTTACCGGCGAACGCCTAGTATGAGCAGTTGGATCCGCGCCTGCGGTCAGTTGGTCAGGTCGTAGGGGATGCGATAGCCGTTGGCCGTGAGCCATTCGATCGCCGCCCTGGGTTCGTCGGTCTGGATAATTGTCGCGCCGCGGTCGACCCAGAAGCCGAATGCCTCGCCGGGCACGTCGGCCAGCACCGCCAGCTTGTCGCCGCGACCGCCGGAAAGATAGCCGCCGGCCTTGTTGACGATCGAATAGGTGTTAACCCACAGGTGCCAGTCGCCCCTGGCCGCAACCGCCCGGGCCCGCGTGCTGAACAACGCGCCGCCGGTATCCGTCATCGCCTCGCCGGCCTTGTGCCAGTTGATCATTTCGACTGCATCGGCCGAAAAGCTCTTGCTCGCCGTTTCCAGGAAACGCGTATCGGTTACGGCGTCGTCGGCAATGATCGGCATGAATTTCACGCCGTCGCCGATGGTCGCAACGGTGCCCTTCATCTCGGCGATCTTTTCGGCGTTCCAGAGGTTATGCTTGATCACCACCTGGCCTTCCATGCCCATGTCGCGCGCCACCGCGACCATGCCGGCGAGGTCTTCGACATCCAGCTTGTTATCGATGTTGACCAGCACCTTGTCCCTGGTGAAAGCGAGCATCTCGGCGAGTGTCGGCACCGTTTCTTCGGTCACCCGGCCGGTCCCCTCGACGACGAGCCGGCATTGCTTCAGTTCGGCTACGGTGCGCAGTTCCACCTCGCCCTTGCAGTTCGTCGTGCGGTCGAGCCAGGAGTCGTGCATCACGACATATTCGCCGTCCTTCGATTTGCGGACGTCGATCTCCACCATCTCGACGCCAAGCTCGACGGCGCTTGTTATGCCTTCGAACGAATTTTCGGGATGGACGATCGCCCCGCGTTCCATCCAGCCGCCCCGGTGCGCGACAATCATCACATGGTCACGCCACTGATTGGCATGTTCGAAGCGCGCCAGTATCTGGTCGACGCGCGTGGTCTCGGCAAAAGCGGGCATCGTCGCAAGGCCGATCGCGACCGCAAGGATTACACCCAGACGATTCATCCGCATACGAATCGCTCCGTCGAAAATTTTCGGACGCGAGAGGCGGTAGACGCCGCCGATGACAGGGGGATGAATCAACGTGACAGGATGATGAATGGCGAGGTCGCCAAACCCTGACAAAAAAGGTCGCATTTCGCCACGGAATGTCCAATAAGGGCCGTTCCGAAGATGTCAGAAGGGACCCCATATGCCATCGACTTCGATCGACCACGCCTTCACGGCACGCAAGACTACGGGCGCGGCAAGCGATCCGACCTATGCCGGCGCGCTGTCTTTCATGCGGCGGAAATTCACCAAGGACGTGAAGGGCGCCGATGCGGTGGTCTGGGGCATTCCGTTCGACGCAGCCGTTTCCAACCGGCCAGGCGCGCGATTCGGACCGCAGGCGATCCGTCGCGCTTCGGCGCTTTTCGACAATGACCCGCAATATCCGTTCAGCCGCGACCTGTTCGAGGCAATGAGCGTTGTCGACTACGGCGACTGTCTGCTCGACTATGGCAACCACCAGAAGACCCCGGCAACGATCGAGCGCGAGGCCTCCAAGATCCTCAAGGCCGGCGGGTTCCTGCTGTCGCTCGGCGGCGACCATTTCGTGACCTGGCCGCTGTTGAAGGCGCATGCGGCTATCCACGGGCCGCTCGCGCTCGTTCATTTCGACGCTCACCAGGACACATGGTTCGACGACAACAAGCGCATCGACCATGGCTCGTTCGTTGCCCGTGCCGTGCGCGACGGCATCATCGACCCAGACCGCTCCATCCAGATCGGCATTCGCACCCATGCGCCGGAGGATTTCGGCATAAAAATCCTCTACGGCTACGAGGTCGAAGACATGCGGCCAGCCGACATAGCCTATGCGATCGCCGAGCGGACAGGCGGCAGGAAGACCTATCTCTCCTTCGACATCGACTGCCTCGACCCGGCATTTGCGCCAGGAACCGGCACGCCGGTGTCGGGTGGACCTTCGCCGGCAAAAATCCTGTCGGTGCTGCGCCAGCTAGGCCATGTCGACATTGTCGGCGCCGATGTCGTCGAGGTTGCACCGGCGTATGACCATGCCGATATTACGGCGATAGCCGGCGCCACCGTCGCGATGCATTTTCTCGGTCTGCTTGCCGAGCAGAAGGCACGCAGCGCGGCGTTGACGGATTGAATCAGCAAGCTACGGGATTGAATCCGGAAACGGAACCATCCCATTGAAATCGAACGGAATGCGGGCAATGAAACCGAAAGTCTTCATCGACGGCGAACATGGCACCACCGGCCTGCAGATCCGCTCGCGCCTGGCCAACCGCAACGATCTCGCCGTGCTGTCGATCCCCGAAGCCGAACGCCGCAACACGAATATGCGCGCCGACCTGCTGAAGGAGGCCGACATCGCGATCCTCTGCCTGCCGGATGAAGCTTCCCGGGAAGCGGTCGCCATCCTCGACGGCCACAATTCGACGCGGGTGATCGACACCTCGACGGCCTACCGTGTTCATTCCGACTGGGCCTATGGCTTTGCCGAAATGGACAAGGCGCAAGGCGGTAAGATCGCCGAAGCACGGTTGGTGGCCAATCCCGGCTGCTATCCGACCGGAGCGATCTCGCTGATCCGGCCTCTTGTGGAGGCCGGCATCCTGCCGGCCGACTACCCCGTGACGATCAACGCCGTTTCCGGATACACAGGCGGCGGCAAGCAGATGATCGCGCAGATGGAAGACGAGGCGCGCGAGGACCATATCCAGGCGCCGCATTTTCTCTACGGCCTCACGCTGGCGCACAAGCACGTTCCCGAGATGAAACAGCACGGTCTGCTGGAGCGTCGGCCGATCTTTTCGCCGAGCGTCGGGCGGTTTCCGCAAGGCATGCTGGTCCAGGTGCCGCTTTACCTCGCCGACCTCGACGGCGCGCCTTCACTCGCCGATATCCAGGCCGCGCTTGCCGCACATTATGATGGACAGGAGATCGTCCAGGTTGTTCCGCTCGCCGAAAGCGCCAAAATCGCGCGCGTCGATCCGACGGAACTCGCGGGAACCGACCTGATGAAGCTCTACGTGTTCGGAACAGACGGCCAGGGCCAGGTCAACCTGGTGGCTTCGCTCGACAATCTGGGAAAAGGCGCATCCGGCGCCGCAGTCCAGAACATGGACCTGATGCTTGGGCTGAAGCACTAACGCAATTTTCAGCACATGGATCTGCCAGTCTTCCCAAGCCGCTGGAACGTCAGCGACCCGGTTCTCGTCGCGGAAACCTTTTCGAGCCGCATCTGGAAGGTACGGCTTGAAGACGGCGGCATTGCCGTGGTCAAGGACCTCAAGGTCTTCGACGACGTTTGGGATGAATTGCGCGGTGCCTACTATCTGTCCTGGCGCGACGGCGCAGGGTCGGTTCGGCTGCTCGGTCTCGAGGGGCAGCGCATGCTGCTCGAATATGCCGGCGAAAGGATGCTCGCGCACGATCTTGCCCAGCACGGCGACCGGCAGGCGACCGAAATCGCCGCGGAGGTGATGGCGGAACTGCTTTCGTCCTCGAAGCGCCCTCTCCCGCCCGAATTGCAGCCGCTGCGGGAGCGCTTCACCAGCCTATTCAAGAAAGCCAAAACCGATCGCGACGCCGGCCAACCGAGCCTTTACGTCGAGGCCGCCGGGCTCGCGCAGCATCTGCTCGACAATCCGCATGAGGTGCGCGCGCTGCATGGCGACCTGCATCACGACAACATCATGCGTGGACCGCGCGGTTGGCTGGCGATCGATCCCAAGGGCATTTTGGGAGATCCCGGCTTCGACGCGGCCAACTTTTTCTACAATCCGCTGGAGCGCGACGACCTGTGCCTCGACCCGGAACGGATCGCCGACATGGCGACGGTATTCGCCAGGACAGTGGGTCAGAACCCGCGCGCCATCCTCGACCATGGCGTTGCCTGGGGCTGCCTGTCGGCCTCCTGGCACGCGGAAGACGGGAACGACAAGGACGAAAACCGCGAACTGGCGGTTGCCGCCGCTATCCGCGCGGTTCGGACTAAATTCTGACGGCTGCCTCGTCCGGCAGCGGATAAGCACCCTTGGTGCCGCGCCAGTGGGCCGTGGCAAAGATCAGCACGACAATGGCGAATGCCTGGTGCAGCAGCGCCCAGTGCATGTGCGCCTGCGCGAGCAAGGTGCCGACCCCGATCGCCGCCTGCCCCAGCACCAGAAGCGCCAGAACCCAGGCACGGCGTGCATGCGTGCTGCCGGGAAGCGCGCGCGCCATGGCAAAAGCATGCCAGAGCGCGGCCGCAAGCACCGTATAGGCGGCCATCCGGTGCACGAACTGCACCGTCTTGGGATTCTCGAAGAAATTGCGCCAGGCCGGCTCGATGATCAGCAGATCACCGGGCACGATCGCGCCATCCATCAAGGGCCAGGTGTTGTAGCTGAGGCCGGCATGCAGCCCGGCAACCAATCCGCCGAGATAGATCTGCACCAGCACCAGCAGCACCAGGATGCCGGCGAAGCGCTGGACGCCGCGCAGTGCCGGCGCTTGCGAATAGATCGCCAGCCCACGCGCGATATAGGTCGTCGCGGCGATGATGATACATGCCAGCGTCAGATGGGTCGCCAGCCGGTACTGGCTGACGGAAACACGTTCGGCGAGCCCGGAAGCGACCATCCACCAGCCAATAAACCCTTGCAGGCCACCGAGCGCCAGCAGCCCGACCAGCGGCCACCTCAGGCTGCGTTCGAGGCGCCCTGTCCACCAGAAAAAGACAAGCGGCAAGGCCACCAGAAACCCGACACCGCGGGCCAGGATGCGATGCGCCCATTCCCACCAGAAGATGCCCTTGAACTCGTCGAGCGTCATGCCCTTGTTGAGCTGCTCGTATTGCGGGATCTGCTGGTATTTTTCGAACTCTTCCTGCCATTCGGCCTGGTTGAGCGGCGGAATGACGCCGTGGATCGGCTTCCATTCGGTGATCGACAGGCCGGAACCGGTCATGCGCGTGGCGCCACCGACCATGACGATCGCGACCAGCACGACAAGCACGGCATAGAGCCAGACGCGCACCATCCTGCGATTGCGTTGAATGTGCCCCGGCGTTGCCGGCGCGCCTATGTCGGTGGTCGAGGCCATGTCGTCTTTTCGGCTCCCTATGCGGCGGATAGGTGAACCATCGGTGCGCTACTGGCAAGGGAAACGGTCACGCGACATGCCGTCGCGCCGCCGGTCATGCCGGCGACCGGTGTTGCCTTAAACCGCCCGACGCCTTACGACGCCTGCATGCCCATTCGCCTCAGAAAGCTCATCGGAACGATCCTGCTTGTCGCGCTGGTGATCATTTATGCGCTGGTCGCGACGATCATTGCGGTCGCGCAGCTTTCCGAATCCGGCCCGCTGGTTCATCTGGCCTTCTTTCTGCTCAGCGGCCTGCTCTGGATCCTGCCGGCGATGCTCATCATCAAGTGGATGCTCAAGGCGCCCAAGCCGAGTTCCTGACAGGCCGAATGCCGTTCAGACGGTGACGACAACCTTGCCGCTGTTGGCGAGCGGCGTCGTGATGCCGGAAAGCATGGTGCGCAGATGCCCGATGTGCTGGTAGCGGCCGTTCAGTGAAATTCGCGGCAGCGCATGCAGGTGACCGGCATGTTCCGGGCGCAGTATGCCGTGACGCGTGGTGACAGCTGAAGTATAGCCGGCCTCCCTGGCGATGCCGACCTCGCGCGGACCGACCGCCGCGGTGTAGCCGTAGGGATAGGCAAAGTGCCGCGGCGCCGTGCCAAGCTCGTCCTTCAGCATCCGAGCGCCATCCACCATCTCCTGGCGCACCTTGTCGGCCGGTAGGCGCCGCTGGTTGTAATGATGCACCGTATGCGCGCCAATCGTCGCCAGCGGATGGCCGGCAATGGTCCGGATCTCGTTCCAGTCCATCAGCGTCTCGCGTCGCGGCAGATCGAAATCGACGCCCGCCTGCCGCGCCAGGTCGCGAAGAACCACGCGTTGTTCTTCTTCGGGAACTTCACCCGTCAGATAGTTTTCCAGCCGCTGGTTTGCTTCGATTTTCCTTGCCGGAGTGGAAGCATCGATGACGGTTTTCCCGTTCGGCGTCAGCAGGTCGATCCGGTCGCGGGCACCGACAACATCTTCGAGCACGTCCCACCACAGGTCCGTGGCGCCATCGATCAGTCCCGGCGCGACGTAGATGGTGAACGGCGCGCCGTGCTTTTCGAAGACCGGCAAAGCCTCCGTCAGATTGTCCCGGTAGGCATCGTCCGCGGTGATGGTGGCAAATTGTTCGTCCGCGTGGCCCGAACGAATTC
This sequence comes from Mesorhizobium sp. ZC-5, assembly GCF_025753855.1. Classification (GTDB taxonomy): domain Bacteria; phylum Pseudomonadota; class Alphaproteobacteria; order Rhizobiales; family Rhizobiaceae; genus Neomesorhizobium. The sequence continues at coordinate 398,767 of NZ_JAOWPT010000003.1, read as the reverse complement.
GATCTATCGTTTCGTCCATCGAAACAAACTGATAGCCCCGGCTTTTCATGTCCTCGATCGCCTGGTCGAGAAACTCCGGCGTGATGCTCAGGTGCCGGTTGATACCAAGCGGCTTGGCCGGTGCGGCGGTGACCCGATGCAGCATCAGAATGGCGCCGATACCGCCGACCAGGGGTTTTGCGAGCGCAGCCAGCCCGGAATATCTGGACACGTTGAGCGCCAGTTTCCGGAAGACCTCGCCCCTGTCGAACATTCATTCACCTTTTGCGGCTAAAGTCTTTCGGCATGAAATGCGAAGAGACCATACCGCCTGCGTCGGATGATTACGCATGAAGGATTGAAGTATGGTTGACGCGGCCGCATCGCCTGAAGCCGGGAGCCGAACGGCCGCTTCGGTGCGCGCCGAGTCTGGAAGCACTGCCCTGAAAGCCGCCGTCTATCTCGATACCGATGAAGCCATGCGCGTCTACGAAGCTGCATGCAACGGCGCAACGGTCTCGCCGGCGCAAAGCTTCGCCTGGGTCAGCGCCTGGATCGCCCATACGCGGCCGGATTTCCTGGTCGCCACGCTGGCGTCGGACCACCGGCCGCTATTTGCGATCGCGCTGGAGGTCACGCGATCCGGGTCTTGCCTGGTGGCCCGCTTCATGAGCGGACGGCACGCGAACGGCAATTTCCCGCCGCTGACGGGACAAGGGCACCCTCCCTTGACGAGAGATGATCTCCAGGAAATCGCGGCGGCAATCAGAAAGGCCAGGCCCGACATCGATATTCTGGCGTTCGAACGGATGGCCGATCGAATGGACGGCGTGGAAAACCCGCTGCTCGCCCTGCCCCATTCGCCGAGCGCCAACCTGTCGCTCGCCGCCGATCTGACCGGTGGCTTCGAGGTGCTGCTCGACCGCGTCAGCGGCAAGCGCAAACGCAAGAAACATCGTTCGCAGGCACGGAAGTTCGAAGCGGCCGGCGGATTTCGGCGGATCGAAGCAAAGACCGCGGCCGAAACGAACGCACTGCTCGACGCGTTCTTCGTCATGAAGGAAGAACGCTTCCGCAAAATGGGCATTGCCAATGTGTTCGGTGAGCCGAACGTGCAGTCGTTCTTCCGCGCGTTGTTCGCCGACGCGCTGAAGGCGAAGCAGCCTCGTTTCGTCCTTCATGGCCTGGAAGTCGGTGGCAAGATACGCGCGGTGACCGGCTCCAGCCGGGCGGGGCACCGCCTCGTCTGCGAATTCGGATCGATCGCCGAGGACGATCTCAGCCACACCAGCCCGGGCGATTTCCTGTTCTTCGAAAACATCCGGGAGGCCTGTGAAAATGGCTTCGAGGTTTATGATTTCAGCGTCGGCGACGAACCCTACAAGCGGCTCTGGTGCGATCTGGAAATCACGCAGTTCGACGTCCTGGTGCCGCTAACCTTCAAGGGCCGGGTGCTGGCCAGCGGCATGCGCACGGCCAGCCGACTGAAATCGATGGTCAAGAACAGCCCGGCGGTCTGGCGTATCGCCAAGGCCTTGCGCCGGCGCGGCGGCGCACCGATTTCCCCGCAGGATTAAGCTGCCGACCGGTCGGGCATCGGCGAAACCGGTGGTTCGTGACCCGACGGCGACACCAGGGTCAGTTTTTTGTAACCACCCGCCGCAAGATCGGCAGCCGTCTCGGCAACCGCCACGTCGCTGGTCTCGATCACGCTCACCAGTATTTCGGTTCCATCGGAAACCAGCCGGCGAATTCCCTCCGCATCCGCCGGTCCGCACTCAACGACGACGACATCATAGGCAGTGGTCAGGGAATTCATGATGATCGGCAGGCGATCGGCGGCCCGCATGGCCCGCTCGGGATCGGCGGTGCCGAGCGGAATGACGTGGCAGTCCGAATAGAGGTCGGCATGGATCACGTCCGAGAACTGCGCTTCGGAAGCCAAGAGGTTGGTAATGCCTGGATAGACCGCGCTCTCCAGCATCGGCAGCGAGGCGGCGCCATTGGAGGTCAGGTCGAGCAGGAGCACACGCAGGCCGGCATCGGCGACTTCACGTGCCACCATCACCGCCGCCGCCGCCGCCTCGTCACCCTCGGGCGAAACGAAGATGGCCCGCGCCGCGCCACCGGCGATCAGCTTTTCGGCAGCCGTCTCGACTGTCACTTCACCGAGGCTCGACGCCTTGGAATCCTCTTTGGCAACCGCCCGCTGTTGCGCGGCGGCAACCGCAACCGCCTCACGCGTCGGGGAAGCCTTTTCGGCAATCACCGGCTCAACAATCGGTTCGGGCATTGAAACCTGTTCGATAGGCTGCGGGCGGCTGCCGGCGGCGGGCCGCATCGCACGCCCGCTGAAGAGTTCCTGCAACAGCGTCACGATTGCCATGATGAGCAGCGAAGCGGCAAATGCCGCGCCGACGATCGGCACCGTCTTGGGGAAATACGGTTCGGAGGGAACGATGGCGCGCGAGAATACCCGCGCATCGACCGGCAGGTAGTTGCGCTCCTTGCGCGATGACGCCTCGCGGTAACGCGTCAGGTAGGATTCGAGCAATTCGCGCTGCGCGGCGGCCTCGCGCTCGAGCGCCCGCAATTCGACTTCCTCTTCGCCGGCCCGCGACGATTCGGCCTTGAGAGTGTTGAGGCTGGCGATCAACTGGTTCTCGCGCAGCAAGGCCGTCTTGGCTTCCGTCTCGAGTCCTTTCAGCACCTTCTCGGCCTCGTTGCGGATCTGGCTGTCGAGATCCGCCAGTTGCGAGTTCAGCGCGCGGATGCGCGGATGCCCGTCAAGCAGGGTCGTGGAAAGATCGGCGATATCAGCCTTCAGCTGCACCTGACGCTCGCGCAGCCGCTGGATCAGGCCCGACGACAGCACCTCCGGCAGGGCATCGAGCGAAGCTCCGCTTTCCAGCGTGGCGCGCACGCCCTGCGCATTGGCCTGGGCGGCGGCGCGGTTCGCACGGACGCGCGAGAGTTCGGTCGACAGTTCGGACAGTTGCTGGGTCGCCAGCACCGAATTGTTCTGCCCGACCAGCAGGTCGGATTTCGAGCGGAATGCCGCCACTTTCGATTCGGCTTCCTTCACCCGTTCCCGCAGATCGGCGATCTCGGGTTCCAGCCATTCGGTGGCGTCGGAATTCGACTGCAATTTGGCATCCCGCTGTACGGCGAGATAGGTGTCTGCCAGCACATTCGGGACTTCCGCGGCGAGCTTCGGATCCTCGGACGAGAATTCGATGACGATGACACGCGATTTCTCCACCCGGTAGACGCTTAGTCTTTCGCGGAACGCCTTCAGCACACGTTCTTCCGGCGGTATTTCATTCGGATCGGACTTCAGTCCGGCCATGATGAGCAACCGGCCAAGCATCGACATGTCGGCGGTTTCGTCGAACTCCGGCAGGCTGGAAAGATTGAGCTTCTCGGCGACCCGCTTGAGGATATCCGTCGAGCCGATCACTTCCACCTGGCTGATCACCCCCTCCTCGTCGAAGGCCGGGCTGTTGTCGCTGGAATTGTTGGTGTCGGGACGGGTGAAGACCGATTCCCGCGTCTCGATCAGGAGCCGCGTCTCGCCCATATAGCGCGGCGTGGCGATCCAGGCGAAAACCAGCGCCAGCCCGGTGATCACCAGGGAAACGACAAGAATGCGAAACCAATGCTTGGCGAGGCTCGAGAAGAGCCTGCCGAGATCGACGTCGACATCATTGGCCGTATTATGAACGCCTGACATGCATTCCGACTCCGGTACCGGGAGCCTGCAACGTAAACAACTATGGTAACTCAGGAGTTAAGGACCCGGTAACCTGCCGTTCGCATTGCTTGACAAGGCGTAAACATCGCCCGCCTTCAATACCGGTGCAGGACCTCAAATGCCGGGTCATCGCCTCGCGGCTTTACCGACCATTAACCCTAACAGGACGATAACAGGCCGGTCCGAAGTGCGCCGGTGGGTATCCGGCAGCCGCTCAAAGGTAAATGCCCAGTCATGAGATGTGTTCGTTTCCTTGTTCATGCCACGCTGGCGATGCTGGTGCTGACTGGCTGCTCCAGCTACCGTCCCGCGCCTGCCGCGTTTCATGAGGTCCTCGAACAGCCCTACCGCCTGGGCGCCGGCGACCGGATTCGGGTCACCGTATTCGAACAGGAAGGTCTCACCAACACCTACAGCGTCGATCAATCCGGCTATATCGCCTTTCCCCTGGTCGGCGCGGTTGCCGCCCGCGGGCATTCCGCACAGGAAATCGAAGGACAACTCGCCGCCAAATTGCGCCAGGGCTACCTGCGCGATCCGGATGTCTCCGTCGAGATCGACCGCTACCGCCCGATCTTCGTCATGGGCGAAGTCGGATCGGCGGGCCAATATTCCTATGTCCCCGGCATGACCGTGCAGAAGGCAATCGCGGTAGCCGGAGGTTTTTCGGCACGCGCCAACCAGGCAAATGTCGATATTACGCGCAACATCAACGGAAAGGTCATGACTGGCCGGGTATTTACTTCCGATCCGCTCCTACCCGGCGACACGATCTATGTCCGCGAACGATTGTTCTGACACTGCCCGCCACATTCAGGTTCCGCGCCCGTGATGTCGAAGCTGCGCATCGTGCATTGCTTCCGGTCGCCAGTGGGAGGCATTTTCCGGCATGTGCGCGATCTGACCGAAGCGCAGGTCGCGGCCGGTCACGCGGTCGGCATCGTCTGCGACTCCACGACCGGCGGCGAATTCGAGGAACGTCTTTTCCGCGACATGGAAGGCATGCTGGCGCTCGGCGTTCACCGCACGCCGATGCAACGGCATGTCGGGCCGGGCGATATCGCCTCGGCGTGGAGAACATACAAGCTTATCAAAGGATTGCAGCCGGATGTTCTACACGGGCATGGCGCCAAGGGTGGCGTCTACGCGCGTGTCTTCGGCTCGCTTCTGCGGGTTTCAAGGTCACGCGTCGCCCGCCTTTATTCGCCGCACGGCGGCAGCCTCCACTACGACGAGACAACCACGACGGGGAAGTTCTTCTTCGGACTCGAGCGCCTGATGGAACGGTTCACCGACCACCTGCTTCTGGTCTCCGACTACGAACGCCGTGCCTTCCAGCGCAAGATCGGCGGCCCGCACGCGCCCAACAGTCTCGTTTACAACGGCCTGCGCGAAGCGGAATTCGAACCGGTTCCGGCCGCGCCCGACGCCGCCGACCTCCTCTATATCGGCATGATGCGCGACCTCAAGGGTCCGGACATCTTCATCGATGCACTCGCGCTGGCTGAACAACAGCTTGGGCGGCCGGTCGCCGCCGTGATGGTGGGCGATGGCGACGACCTGCCGCGCTACCGGGCGCAGGTCGAACGCCTCGGGCTTTCCGACCGCGTGCGCTTCCTGCCGCCGATGCCTGCCCGCGATGCATTCGCACTGGCCCGCATCGTCGTGGTGCCGTCGCGAGCCGAGGCGATGCCCTACATCGTGCTCGAGGCGCTCGGCGCCGGAAAGCCGATGATCGCCAGCGCCGTTGGCGGCATTCCGGAAATCTTCGGTGAGGGGTCGGCCGCCCTTGTGCTGCCGGTGCAGACGGAACTCGCCTCGCGCATGGCGGCGGCATTGGAGAACGTCGCAGCCTATTCGGCGTTGATGCCGCCACTGCCCGAACTCAAGGCGCGATTCGGTGCCGGCGTGATGGCAGAGCAGATCGAGCAGATCTATTTCTCGTCGCTCGGCCGGCGCTGATCTTCCCCAGGGCAAGCCGCTAAAATGCAATGCAACCTGCAAGGGTTTCTTAGCCCCTTTTTGATATTCACGCGAATATCCCTGCGGGACCGGCGATGAACGAAATTGATCCCTCCAAGCGCTTTTCGCTGAACGCCGTGCGTCAGTTCGACGACGGCACCGATTACAAGAACGTGCCGAACCATCTTAACGACGTCGCGCGCCAGGTGGCCTCGCAATACCGGCGCGATACGATGTCGCCGGTGATGGTGAGCGGTGTCCTGCGGCTAATCGAATTCGCCGTGCTCGTCCTTTCGGGTATTCTGCTCTACGCATACTATATCGGCTTCGCGACGCATCTGTTCTGGCACTACCTCGCCATCATCTTCGGAACCTCCCTGCTGACGGTCGTCATGCTCGACGTCACCGATTGCTATCAGGTGCAGGCGCTTTTTCGCCCATGGGCGAATTTCGGACGCATCCTGCTGGTCTGGTCGGGCACGTTCGCGCTTCTGGCGCTCGCCGGCTTCTTCCTGAAAGTGTCGGCGGATTTCTCGCGGTTCTGGTTCGGGACGTGGTTCGCAACCGGATTCGTGCTGCTCTTCGTCCTGAGGCTGGTTCTGTCCGGCATGATCAGGCGCTGGGCACGCAACGGGATGATGGAGCGCCGCGCCGTCATCGTTGGCGGCGGCAAGGCGGCGGAGTCGCTGATCCGCTCGGTCGAGCAGCAACCTTACAACGACATCCGCATCTGCGGCATCTTTGACGACCGCGACGACCGCCGGTCGCCCCCCATGGTCGCCGGTTATCCCAAGCTCGGCAATGTCACCGAGCTGATCGAATTCGCCCGCATCGCGCGCATCGACATGCTGATCGTATCGCTGCCGCTGACCGCCGAGTCGCGCGTCCTGTCGCTTCTGAAGAAACTCTGGGTACTGCCGGTCGATATCCGGCTGTCGGCGCATTCGAACCAGCTGCGGTTCCGGCCGCGTTCCTATTCCTTCATCGGCTCGGTGCCGATGCTCGATATCTTCGACAAGCCGATCAACGACTGGGATTCGGTCGCCAAGCGCGCCTTCGATATCGTCTTTTCCCTGCTCGGCATCATCGTGTTCTCGCCGATCATGCTGGTCACGGCCATCGCCATCAAGCTCGACAGCAAAGGCCCGGTGATCTTCCGGCAGAAACGGCACGGCTTCAACAACGAGATCATCGACGTCTATAAATTCCGCTCGATGTTCACCGACCAGTCCGATCCGACCGCGAGGAAGGCGGTCACCAAGAAGGATCCGCGGGTCACCCGCGTCGGCCGCTTCATCCGCAAGACCTCGATCGACGAACTACCGCAATTCTTCAACGCATTGCTCGGCAGCCTTTCGCTGGTCGGTCCGCGTCCGCACGCCATCTCGGCGCAGTCGCACAACAAGCTCTACCACGAGGTGGTCGACGGTTACTTCGCCCGCCACCGCGTCAAGCCGGGCGTCACCGGCTGGGCACAGATCAACGGCTGGCGCGGCGAGATCGACAATGACGAGAAGATCAAGATGCGGACGGAGTACGACCTCTACTACATCGAGAACTGGTCGCTCTGGTTCGATCTCAAGATCCTGTTTTTGACGCCGATCCGGCTGCTCAATACGGAAAACGCCTATTGAGCGCGATCAGCCATGAACTGTCGCCGCAGGCGATCAACGCCAAGCTGATTTCGTTGATTTCCGCTGGCGCCGTGTCGCTTGGCGTCTTGCTTTCGGGCTTCGTCATCAACGAGCCGGCCCCATACGAACTCTACATGGCCGGTCTGATCGCCGTCTGGGCGCTGTTCGGCCTGCGCATTTCGAAGCCGATCGTGCCGCTGATCGTGCTTCTCGTCCTTTTCAATATAGGCGGCATGATCTCGATGACGCAGATGGCAGAACTGAAGAACACGCCGCTCTACCTTGCCGTCTCGCTGTTCCTCGCCCTCACTGCCATCTTCTTTGCCGCCGTCACCGAGGCGCAGCCCGGCCTGTTCCGGCTGATCTTCGGCGCCTGGCTGGCGACAGCCCTCGTCACCGCGGCGCTCGGCATTCTCGGTTATTTCCACGCCTTTCCGGGCGCCGAGATCTTCACCCGCTTCGAACGCGCATCCGGCGCATTCGAGGACCCGAACGTCTTCGGCCCGTTCCTCACGCTGCCCGGCATCTATCTCCTGCAACGGCTGTTGACCGGCAGCCCGCTGAAGATGCCGCTTTACGCGATCCCGCTGCTTGTCATCGTCGGCGGCATCTTCCTGTCGTTTTCGCGCGGCGCCTGGGGATTGTTCGGAGCGTCCGCCATCCTTTTGATCGCCGGGCTGTTCCTGCAAAGCGCCAGCGGCGCCTTCCGCCTGCGAATCGCCGTGATGACCATAGTCGCGGTGCTGTTGCTCGCCGTCGCCGTCATGGTTGCGCTGCAGATCCCTGCGGTCGCCGAACTCTTTTCCACCCGCGCCCAGCTGGCGCAGGACTATGACAGCGCCCGCTTCGGCCGCTTCGCCCGCTACGGCATCGGCTTCCTGATGGCGATGGAGCATCCGCTCGGCATCGGTCCCCTGGTGTTCGGCCAGATCTACGGCGAGGACACCCACGACATCTGGCTGAAGGCGCTGCTCGACTATGGCTGGCTCGGCTTCGCGTCCTACGCGATCCTCATCGGCTGGACGCTGGCAGCCGGCTTCCGCATCCTGTTCCGCGACCGGCCGTGGCAACCTTACCTGCTGTGCGCCTATGTCGTCTTCATCGGCCATATCGCGCTCGGCACCGTCATCGACACCGATCACTGGCGGCATTTCTACTTGCTGCTCGGCCTGATCTGGGGCGCGATCGCACTCGAATACCGCCACCAGCGCCGGCACCGTCCCGGTTATGCGGCGACGGCGTCGGCCTAGCTCTGGTTCCCACCAACGGCCAGCCGTTTTTCCAGCTGCGCCAGCTTCAGCCGCACTGGTTCGCCGCTCTCCGCCAAACACAAACTGGTGCGCTCGGCAGGACTCGAACCTGCATTGCCTGAGATTTACTGGCTACTCTGTCCAGTTGAGCTACGAGCGCGTTCGGATGGAGTGTAAGGGAAAAAATGGCCGGGACACAGGGGGCTTGGACCCTCCGCATGTTCCAGGAAGGCCCGGCGCCATTGCGGGCCTTTATTCTTCAAGCAGCATCGCGCCGGCGCTTGCGCCGAGCGCCACGCCGATCGCGATCCCTGGCGCAATTCCGCCAACCAGCAATTGGCCTATGGCCGCGCCGATTGCGACGCCAATGGCCATACCGATTGCTATGCGGAAGTATGGATCGTGAGACATGCATCTATAGCGCGCAACAACCCGAAAGGTTCCCGGCTATCCCACTTTCCCGGTTTTCACTGACCCTGCTGCTGGGGCACCTGCTGCGGTTCTGCGGGAGGTGGGCTCGGAGCCTGCGGCGCGGGTTCCGTCGGCGTGGGTTCCGTCGGAGGTGCAGGTTCCGCAGGAGGGCTTTCAGGTGGAGGCTGGGCTGGTTCCTCGTTGGTCAAGACTTCCTCTGTCTTGGCCTTTATTTCCTCAGCCGTCTGCGGGCTGATAAGCCCATAACTGACGGCGAACCCAACAACCAGGGCGATAGCGGCTGCGACGATTGCAGCTTTCAATTTCTTCGACATCCGTAGGGGCCTTGTTCATGACGCCCCTCCAGCCCTCGATCAAAGGGTGCCGCAACGCTGGCGAACGGTCAATCCTCTGGATGGAAGCTCTTTGTCGTGCACAGATTTCGGTGGGCTTTTTCGTAGCCAACCTTGCAGGTGCCTAGTTGCATTCGACGGTGCTGTTCGGCGTCACGACACACCTTTGCGCTGCCTGGCAACCTGTGAGGACGGCCAATAGGAGAAATGCGGTTAGGGTTTTCTGCATCGCCTTCAACATGCAGCCTGCTTCGGCGAGCCTTATGCAGCAGGCTGCATGTGGCAATTTCTGCGTAAGGAGCTTCCGGTTTTGGCTAAGTCTTCAGATTGATTGGTCGGAGCGGCGGGATTCGAACCCACGACCCCTTGACCCCCAGTCAAGTGCGCTACCGGGCTGCGCTACGCTCCGAACCGGAAAGAGCCCTATATTCTCAGGGTTTGCGACGCAAGGGCTAAAAGCCGGCGGGGCTCGGAAAAGGAAAGAAACGTATCCGGTGTGGCTTTTGTGGCTGAAATCCACACCCGACGATCTTGTTTGTTCCGCGATACACAGGCGATCGCTACCACGGCTTGGACGGCTGCTTTGCGCCCATCCTCGAACGTGCCACCGCCGATCAGGGACGCAAGCGAATGAAGCGCTCGAAATCCTTGTCGAGCGGCCAGAGCGGGCGCGGCGCGCGAATGTAGCGCCGCCGCTCCGCCCGCGGTGTCGCCAGCGCGCCCGCATCGCAGACGATGACCTTGCCCGCTATCGGCTCGAAGGCGGCGCGGAAATGCTGCATCGACTTCAGGACCAAGACGCGACGAGCCGTCGGTTCTATCCCGAAGGCGCGCAACTGCTGCAGGTCGACCATCTGCTGCGCCTCCGAAACGACCATGACTTCGATCCCGTCGACATCGATGACGGCGGTGGATCCGAAACTATGGGCGAGCCCACCCTGAATCGGCCCATCGCCCACATAGGTTCCATCCGATAGCTTGCGGAGCACGCCCGTCACCGTCAACGGACCGCCGCCGAAACGCGCGTCGCCCTTGCCACCGATGGTCACTGTGACGGTTTCGCCTTCCTTGTGCTGGTGTAGTTCCGCTGACGCCTCGGGATCGACCATCGGCGCGAATACAGCGCCTTCGGCGCCCACATCGAGCAGGCCCTTCAGTAGCGCGGTCGAGTCGCCGTAGGAGCCGGCACCGGGATTGTCGGCATAATCGGCGATGACAAGCGGCTTGTCGCCGCGCCAGGCAAGCGCCTCGGCGGCAGCCTCATCGACCTCGATGAACACATTGCGCTTGCTTGTCCGCCCCTGCCAGATACTGTCAGCGAGTTCCTCGGTTACATGCCTGGCGGCGGCTTCGGCGTTGGGATCGCGGCTGTCGTACGTCGCGAGCACCGTAGGGCCGACACAGGACACATCGGCTCCCGTGAAGGCCGCATTGACGGAAACCGCAAGCAATCCCGCAGCCTCCGCTTCGCGGGCACGATCGTAAAGCGCCAGTGTCTCGGGGATGTCGGTGCGGCCTGAGTTCGCCTCGTCCAGCATCGGCACATGCGCCCTCACGGTACGCGGCGCGATTTCGCCCCTCATCGCACGATCAAGGATGCGGGCGGCATGCGCGCCGATCTCCCGCATGTCCACATGCGGATAGGTCTTGTAGGAAACGAAGATCTGCGCATGCCGGACCATGTCCTCGGACACCATAGCATGGAGGTCTAGCGTCACCGCAACAGGAATGTCCGCCCCCAGTTCGGCCCGCAGAAGGCCGAGCAGATAGCCTTCCCCGTCCTGGCAGAACTCAGGCACCATCGAGCCGTGAAGACCGAGAAGCACTCCGTCGAGCCGGCTCCTGTTCGAACGCGCCGCCTGCAGAATAATACCGGCGATGTGATCGTAGGCCGCCTTCGTCACCTGCCCGCCGGGCACGGCATGAGCCGAAATCGCGTGGATTACGCTCCAGCCCGCCGGTTCCGCTACATCCATGAATCCGGCAAGCTCGGTATTCGCATTGCGCCGGGCACGCATAGCCTCGTCGCCATAGAGCAATGTATCCACCTGAAACTGCGGCAAGTCGGTGCGGAAGCGCGAGAACGTGTTGCTCTCGTGCATGAATTCGGCGGTAAGGACAGTGAACGTCATTGGCGTTCTCTATTGTGCGAGGCGGACGCGGTGGCTACGACCGATCTCGACGAGTTCGCTTGGCTCGGGTTCTTCGTCAGGCTTCGGACGGCGCGATATGTCGGGCGAGAAGCGCGCGGTTTCGGGAACGGGGGCGGCATTCGGCAATGTGCGTGTGCCGCTCAGGATTACGTCGGGATCAGGAACCGAACCGATCAGACGACGTGTATAGGGGTGCGTCGGACGGCTGAAAATCGAATGCCAGTCGCCCTCCTCGACCACACGACCGAAATACATGACGGCGACCTTGTCGCTGACATGCTCGACCACGCTCAGATCGTGGGAGATCATGATGTAGCTCAGGCCGAGCGTCTCCTGCAGGTCCATCAAGAGGTTGATGATCTGCGCCTGGATGGACACGTCCAACGCCGACACCGGCTCGTCGAGCACCAGGATCTTCGGGTCAAGCATCAACGCCCGCGCGATGCCGATCCGCTGGCGCTGCCCGCCCGAGAATTCATGCGGGTAACGGTCGGCGTGATCCGCTGTCAGGCCAACGCGGACCAGCATGTCGGCAACGCGGTGGCTGGCCTCGCTTCCCTTGGCGATTCCATGCAGAGAAAGCTGCGAGGACAGCATGCGGCCGATGGTCTGGCGCGGATTCAGCGACGCGTATGGGTCCTGGAACACCATCTGGGCGATGCGCGCGCGATCCTTGCGGGCGGGAGCGCCGGGGCCTGTCAACGGCTTGCCCTGAAACAGGACCTCTCCTGAGGTCGGCCCCTGCAGGCCCATCACGGTCAGCGCGGTGGTGGATTTTCCGCAGCCGGACTCACCGACAATGGACAGGCACTCCCCTTCGTTCAGGGTCAGGCTCACGCCCTGAACGGCGCGGAGCGTCCGCTTCGGCCCCAATAGCGATTGGCGCGGCAGCGGGAAATGGACGTTGAGATCGCGGATTTCCAGAAGCGGCGTGCTCATGCGCTCGCCTCCAGACCAAAGCCGCGCGGCGTGGTCAGCGTCGGCGCGTCGCGCCCGCGTTCCTCGGCGGTCACGACCTGGTCGAGTTCGGTCAGACGGCCGCGTCTGGCGAGCGTTCGCGAACCCAGGCGCGGGCGCGCAGCGAGAAGGCCTCTTGTATAGGGATGCAGCGGATTTTCGAAGAGAGCCCTGGTGTCCTGCTCCTCGACGAGCCGCCCCCGGTCCATGACCCCGACGCGCCGGCACATATTGGCGATGACGCCCAGGTCGTGGCTGACGAGCAGCACGGCTGTTCCTTCAGCCGTGCAAAGCTCGGCAATCAATTCCAGGACGCCCGCCTGAACCGTCACATCGAGTGCGGTGGTCGGCTCGTCCGCAATCAGCAGGTCGGGACGGCAGGCCAGCGCAATGGCAACCATAACGCGCTGGCGCATCCCGCCGGAAAGCTGATGCGGATAGGACCGCACGCGTTCCTCTGGCGACGGCACGCGAACGCTTTCCAGCGCCTCGACGGCCTTCCTGCGCGCATCCGACCACCCCATGCCCCTGTGGATGACGAACATTTCCGCGATCTGCCGGCCAATTGTCGCCAGCGGGTTGAGGGCTGTCATCGGCTCCTGGAACACCATGGCCATGCGGTCGCCGCGCAGACGGCGCCTGGCGCGGCTGCCGAGCTTCAACACGTCTTGGCCGCGAAAAAAGACAGAGCCGCCGGTCACTTCCAGCGGGCGTTTCAGCAGCCCCATCACCGACAGGCCGGTGATGCTTTTGCCCGAGCCGGATTCCCCGACAAGCCCGTAGGTTTCCCCGGGCAGGATGTCGAAAGACACGTCATGAAGGATTTCGTTCTGCTTGCCGAGGCCGATGCGCAGGTCGCGGACGGACAGGACAGGATCGGGAAGGATGTCGCTCATGCCCTCCGGGTCCTCATATGCGGATCCAGCATATCGCGCAGCCCGTCACCCAGCAGATTGAAGCCAAGGACAGTGGTGAAAATTGCGAGACCGGGGAACACCGAGGCCCAGGGGGCGGTACGGATCAGTTCGCGCGCATCGGTCAACATGTTGCCCCAGCTCGGCTGCGGCGGTCGGATGCCGACGCCGAGGAAAGACAGTGCAGCTTCCGCCAGAACCGCGCCGCCGATGCCAAGCGTGGCGATGACCAGGACCGGACCAAGGATATTCGGCAATATCTGGGTGCGCATGATGTTGGCGTCGCTGAAGCCCGCCGCCCTGGCGGCCTGCACGAACCCCTGGTTCTTGAGCGACAAGGTGGAACTGCGGGCGATGCGGCAGGTCCAGGACCAGTTGGTCAGGCCGAGCGCGATCAGGAGACTTGGCAGGCCAGGCCCCAGCACGGCCATGATGGCGAGCGCGAAAACCAGGGACGGGATCGCCAGCATGACGTTCGTCAGCCCATTCACCAGATCATCCCACCAGCCACCGAAATAGCCGGCCGAAACGCCGAGCGCCGTGCCGATGAGCGAGTTAATCAACTGCGAGACAAGCCCCACTGTCAGGGACACCCTCGCGCCGTAAAGGACGCGGGAAAGGACGTCGCGGCCCTGCCCGTCCGTGCCCAGAAGATGCTCCCAGCTCGGGGGCATTTCAGAATTCATCAGGTCCGCGTCGAATATCGGATCATACGGCGCAATCCAGGCAGCGCTGACCGCCGCGACGACCACGACCAGCACCAGCGTCAACCCAAAGGCAAGATTGAAGCGCAGCCGCATGAATCAATTCACCTTGATGCGCGGGTCGATTGCGGCATATGCGACATCGACCAACATGTTGATGATAAGGAACCACAACACGATCACGATAACCGTGCCTTGAACCACGGGTATGTCGCGCACCGACACGCTGTCGACCAGCAGCGATCCGATCCCCGGCCACGAAAAAAGCTTCTCGATCACGATCGCCTGCCCCATGAGCGAGCCGATCTGAAGACCAAGCGTGGTCAGGATCAGCACCAACACGTTTCTGGTGATGTGACTGCGTACCAGACGCGGCTCAGTCAGCCCTTTGGCGCGCGCCGTACGCACGAAATCGGCATTCATCACGTCCAGGACACCTGCGCGAGTCGTTCGCGCCAGCAGCGCCATCGGAGATACCCCGAGCGCAATCGCAGGCAAGATGATGTGCTGGATGCTGTCGGCCTGGTACCCGAAGCTGGGCAGCCAGCCAAGCTGCAGAGCAAAGAAATACATCAGGAGCAGGCCCAGCCAGAATTCAGGAACCGACAGGCCGGAGATCGCCAGTACCATCGTGCTGGTATCGAACAAGCTGCCCGGCTTCAGTGCCGCGATGAATCCGAGGGGAATGCCGACCACTGCGGCAAAACCCATGGCTGCCAGCGCGAGCTTGATCGACGGCCACAGCCGCGGCTCGATCACGTCCCACACCGGCGAGCGGGTCCGGTACGAAATTCCAAGGTCGAAATGCAACAGTCCCCACAGATAGTCCCACAAGCGGACCGGCAGGGGTTTGTCCAGTCCGAACTGTGCATTCAGGTGCGCCATGACATCTGCGTTCGTGGCGTTGCGCCCCTCCGCCATCAGGCTTGATATGAAGCTGCCTGGAACGACGCTGAATATCACGAAGATGATCAGGACGACCGCCAGCAAGGTCGGAATCATCTGCAGCGTGCGGCGAAAGATGAAGCGCAACATCCGCGGGTTCTGCCTTTCAATGGGCGGTCGCTATGGCTGGCGGGACCGCATATGTGGTTCCGCCAGCCACTCAAGACCCGCTATTTGCGCGATGCGGGCGCGCTGTCGTCGACCCAGATATCCTCGTAGTCCTGGATCGCCAGTTCCATGGCGTTCGGCTTCAGCCCATGAACCCAAGGCTGGTAGGCCATGACAGCCTTGTTGTAGTTGAAGAACCAGACCGGCGCCTCTTCCTGCAGCAGGTTGTTCGCCTGCCTGAGAAGATCGTTCTGCTTGGCCGGATCAGTTTCGTTGCCAGCCTGATCGATCAACTTGTCGAACTCGGCATTGGAGAACTTGACGTAGTTGCAGGCGGTCTGAGAGGTCTTCGAATAGAAGCAGGTCAGATATTTCAGCGGATCCGGGCCGGACGAGTTCGACCAGATATAGGCGTCGAAATTGTCCGACAGGATCTTGTCCGACAGGACCGAGCCTTCCACCGGATCGGTCGTGACTTCGACGCCCACCTTGGCCAGCATCGGAATGACCGCCTCGACGATCGGCACGCCCCAGCTTTCGTTCGGGGTGGCGGTAACCGAGAACTTCAGGCCGGTTTCATACCCCGCCTCCTTCAGCAGTTCCTTGGCCTTTTCCGGATCATAGGGATAGGGCTTGGCGTCCTTGTCGAAGGCCGGAGACGAAATCGGCAGCCAGGAAACCGCGGGATAGGCCTTGTTCTTCAGCAGCTTCTCGACGATCAGGTCCTTGTTGATCGCATAGTTGATCGCCTGCCGGACGCGCTTGTCCTTGAACGCCTCGATCTTCGTGTTGAAGCCGATATTGCGGGTGTAGACTTCAGCCACCTCGAGGATGTGGTCCTTCAGCGCCGGATCCTGGCCGTAGGCTTCGTATTGCACGGGACCGAGGACGTTGGCGTCGATTTCACCGTTGCGGAAGGCGACGTCGCGGGCCGCGGCTTCGCCCATCAGCATGATGTCGAGCTTGTCGAGATGCGGCTTGCCCTCCTCATAGTAGTCGTCGAACTTCACCAATTCGACCTTCGAGCCCGGTACATAGTTCGCCAGCTTGAACGGGCCGAGGCCGTTCGGCTTGGAGGCGAGCTGATCTTCCGGATAGTCCTTGGAATAGATCGGTGCATAGTTCGACATCAGGTTCCAGCCTGGATCGGCCAGGTTGATGAGGGTGATCTGGACAGTCCTGTCGTCGATCTTCTTCAGCCCGGAGATGTGGTCGGCCTTGCCTGCCTGGAATTCGGCCACGCCGGCGATCTGCAGCATCTGCTCGGCGCCCGGCAAAGCCTTCTTGGGATCGGCCAATCGGTTGTAGGACCAGATCAAGTCATCGGCGTCGAGCTTGTCGCCATTGTGAAAGGTCGCCTCCCTGAGCTTGTAGGTATAGGTTTTGCCGTCGTCCGACGTCTCGACCGATTCCGCGAGATCGAGTTCGGGTTTGCCGCTCTCCGAATTCCATTTGTAGAGCGAGCGGTTGATCGCCTTGGCGACGATCTCGTCCTGGGTGTGCGGCGTCGCCGTGATGTCGAGCGACGTGATGGAGCCGCCGTAGGGCGCGGTGAACACAAATTTCCCGCCATCCTTTGGAGTCGCGTCCTGCGCGAGCGCGGCAGTCGCCGTGCCAAGCGCAAGCGCCGCCATCAGGCCAAGTCTGGTCAACATGTTAATTTTCCTCCCTGTGTGGTTCGTTGCTCATTCCTATGGAGTCGGGCCAGCCCAGGTGCCCGCCTCAACTTCTGTCATGGACGATGCGCCCATCCAGAATCGTCATCTCACAGTGCGTTTCATGCAGAATTTTCTCGGGCTCGGCAGTCAGGAGATCGTTCGAGAACACGGCGATGTCCGCCAGCATCCCAGGCTCCAGCCGGCCTTTCACCTTCTCCGCGCCCTGGGAATAGGCGCCATGTTCGGTATAGGTGCGCAAGGCCTGTTGTGGCGTCAATATCTCGGAAGCGTCCATCACCGTGCCCTTGTGCGTCTTGCGCGTCAGCATGGCGTAAAGATCCGGGAACGGATTGGGCGAACAGACCGGCGAGTCGCTGCCGGTCGACGGCTTCATCCCCAAACGGTCCCAGGTGGCGATCGGATAGGAAGAGAGCCCGCGCTCGGGCCCTAGAACCGAGACATAGGCATCGCCGAAATCGTAGATGAACGCCTGCTGCGGCGCAGGCAGGATACCCGCCTTGAGCATCCGCTGGTTGATTGTATCGTCGACATAACCGCAATGCTCGATCCGGTGACGGTGCTGGTGTTCCGGATTGGCGGCGCGCACCCGTTCATAGGCGCGGACGAGTTGGTCGATTGCGGCGTCGCCTATGCCGTGGCAGACCATGGTGTAGCCCATTGTCGTGTAGCGATCGACCAACTCGAACAACTGAGCGTCTGGCAGCATTCGGACACCGAAATTGTCAGGCTGGCCGATATACGGCCGGCTCATCCAGGCCGTGCGGCCGCCGGCCGAGCCGTCAGTGAATACCTTGACGCCGCCGATGCGGAACATGTCGCTGCCGACGCCGGTGACGAGGCCCGCGGCATGGCAGGGCTCGACGATGGACGACCCGGGATCGCCCAGAAGTGTTGCCCAGACCCGTACCGGCAGCCGGCCGCTGCGCTCGGCCTGCTGGTAAGCCTCGATTTCGCTCATTCCGTCGACCTGGCCAGTGGCCGCATCCATGCAGGAGGTTATGCCGAACTGCAGCAGGTGCCGGCCGCCCGCCTCGATGGCGTCGATGATCTCTGCGAGAGAGGGTGTCGGCTGGACATCATAGACAAGGTTCTGGGCGTTCTCCGCCAGCATTCCGGTCAGTTGTCCGTTCTCCCGCCCGATAAGGCCGCCATCCGGATCGGGCGTGTCGATGTCGATCCCCGCCAGCGCCAGCGCCAGCGAATTCACGACCGTGACATGGCCGCAGGCGCGCGTGACCGAGACCGGGTGATCGGGCAAGGCAGCATCCAATTCCCTTGCCGTGGGCATCAATCCGTCGGGATAGCGGGTCTGGTCGAATCCGCGCGCCGTTATCCATCCGCCTTTTGGCGTTGCGGCGGCGCGCGCCTGCAATGCGGCAAGCAGGGCTGCGCGTGTCGGCGCGGAATTTGGCGTTGCATCAACCTTGCCGCGCAGGAGCCCTGTCGAGATCAGATGCAAATGCGCATCGTTCAGGCCAGGCATTGCAAAACGCCCCGCCAGGTCGACAACCTTGGTCTTCGACCCGATCAGCGCTTTCATGTCGGTGTTTGAACCGCTGGCCAGCACCTTGTTACCAAGAATCGCAATCGCCTCTGCGGCCGGATTTCCGTAGCCGGTCCAGATTTTGCCGCCGTGCAGAACGAAATCGGCCTGGTTCGTGGAGTTCATGTGCCTTTTCTTATCCCCCAGCGTTCCAAGCGTCGCCAAATGCCGCTCTGCCGTATTCGATAGGCTGCGCAGCAGTTCCTTTGCGTCTGCGACTAATCCGGCGGATCGACGCAAGAATTCGAGATTGTTGCCCTCCGAACGCCGGCTTCGGCTGCCGGCTTGTTCGTTTTGCCTAGGTTGCGGTGTCCGTCGCCGCATGGCCAATTCGGTTTTGGCAATCGCGCATGCAAAATTTGCATAGCTTTGCAACCACAATGAAATATGTTGCCAATCGTGGCTTCGATCGACGGTCGACCGCATCGGAGAGAGGCCGCGTGGAAATCAAATGGCTTGAGGATTTTGTGACGCTTGCGGAAACGTCGAGCTTTTCGCGGGCAGCCGAAATCCGCAACGTGACGCAACCCGCCTTCAGCCGGCGCATCAAGCAGCTTGAAGCATGGATCGGGGCAACGCTCATCGACCGCGCCACCCTGCCGGCCGAACTGACGCCGGCCGGCCGCAATTTTCTTCCGATGGCGCAGGATTCGATCAGGATGTTCTATTCTGTGCGCGAATCGCTGCGCCCGCCTGCGGAGCAGGGACTCGTACGCTTTGCCGCCCTCCACACATTGACCATCACATTCTTTCCGGTCTGGCTGCGGGAGTTGCAGCGGAATACCCGCAAGTTCGGCACATCCTTCATAGCCGACAGGGGCGGCATCGAGGCGAATCTGGCCGCACTGACCGACGGCGAAGCCGACTTTTTCCTGACCTATGCGCATCGTGAGGTGCCGTTTCACCTCGACCGCGACAAATTCCCCTATCTGGCGATCGGGTCGGACCGGCTCATCCCCGTCGCTGCGCCCGAATTGCGCCTCGACCAGTTGCCTGTGCCTGCTGCGGACATCCTGGACAATCCGGGCACGGCGGATCTCGCCCTTCCCTATCTGAGCTACGGTTACAGCTCTTTCTTTGGCGTTGCCCTCGGAAGCCTTTTCTCGAAGCACTCGCCATTCCGACGCCAGACGGTGCATGAAAGCACAATCAGTGCAGGCCTCAAGGAATTGGCGCTGACAGGCGCGGGCATCTGCTGGCTACCGGAAAGTCTGGTCGAGCAAGACATTTCCAATGGCAGTCTTGTAGCCTGCTCAAATGACCGCACCTGGACGCTTGATCTCGAGATCCGGTTGTACCGCAGCTCGGAAAAGACGAGCAGCGCCATGGTGGAAGCGCTCTGGCAGTCCTCCAGGGCACTGTCGGCGACCTAGCCTTTCCACCGTCTCCCGCGGGCCTACGCGTAGCGGTCGTGGCGGCGCACCCACTCCATTCCCTCGGCTTCGTTACGCCCCTTCGGCATGAGGTCGAGCATGGCGTAGGTGCCCATCATCACCTCTACACCGCGGCCGAAGGTGGAATAGGTGTGAAAGACATCACCAGCTTCATCCTTGCAGAAGGCGCTCAGGCCAGGCCATTCCTCGCCGGTTTCCCGCCATTCGCCAAAGTTGTAGTCGATGTGGCCGGAGGCGACCTCCTCGGGCGTGAAACTGACCCGGAAATCGTAGTTGAATGGATTGCCGTTCGAGGACACCCATCTGAACTGCCAGCCCATACGTCTGCGATAGCGCTCAATCTCGGCGAGCGGCGCGCGCGAGATGGCGATCATGGTAACGTCGTGATGCGCCAGATGCTTGTTCATACCGTCGGTGTGATCGGCCATAAAAGAGCAACTCGGGCAGCCTTCCTTCCATCCCGGCGCCAACATGAAGTGTTGCACGAGAAGTTGCGAGCGGCCGTCGAAGAGATCGGCCAGAGCGCGTGGACCATCCGGCGTATCAAACAAATATTCCTTGTCGATACGCACCCATGGCAGGGCGAGCCGGTCGCGCGTGACCTTGTCGCGAAGACGGGTGAGTTCCTTCTCCGCTTGCAGGAAGTCCCGGCGGACGGTCAGCCAGTCATCGCGTGAAACAACAGCGTGTTGCATCGTCAGTCTCCTTCGGTTTGGGTGACGGAAGTGTTGCGGTGCTGCGAACGGGCGGAAAAGAGCTTCAGCCACGGCGATGCGTGAAAGAGGCTCATCAGCAGGTACATCAGGGCCATGTCGTTGATCGGCATGAAAGCCGGGGCGGCGGAGCACATGGCCATGTCCGCCGAGCCGACGGCAGAAATCCAGGCCATCAGTGCAAAGGTCGGGGCGGCGGCGAGCCCGAGCAACGAAGCGGCTTTTTCTTTTCCTGCAAACATCGTCATTTCCAGTCCTGCGGTCGAATTCGCCGTTCCCACGGTTTCGATACGAAGACGCTATCTCGGGCAGAGAGGGAGATGAGAGTTACAAATGTGACGGGATTCAATCGGTGGACCGCAGGCGAACCTGCGGCAATAGCAAGTACTTATCGGTAAGCAGCAGCCATTCGCGGCCGCCCCGTGCGGTCGAAAGGCTTCCTCTGGACTTCGGCATTTCGGCGATCTACAGTCGCGCCTCTGCGAGCCTGAAATTTTCTTCAGGTCTCAGCCCTTCGCACCGCCTGCCGCAACTGTTGCGGTTCGGGCCTGCGCCTCAGCCCTCAATCCAACGCAATCTCACCCCGCAGCGGGAGGAGTTTCCATGGCCAATGCCCGATGCGCCTGTGGCGCGCTTAGCCTGACACTTAACGAACCACCACAATTGACTGCGCTGTGTCACTGTCTCGCCTGCCAGCTGAGAACTGGTGCGCCGTTCAGCGCCAATGCGTTCTACTCGATTGACTGTGTCGAAATTTCCGGAACGTCGACAGAATTCATTCGTACTGCCGAGAGCGGTCGCAAGGTCCGAATGCATTTTTGTCCAACTTGCGGCTCGACCGTCTATTGGAAGGCCGATGCTTCGCCGTCCTGGATCGGGGTGGCGGTGGGTTCATTTGCCGACCCGGCCTTCGGGCCACCGGCCATATCGGTATTCGAGCAATCGAAACACAGGTGGGTGCAGCGTGACGAAACGGTAGAACATTTCCAGGGCCTTCCGGCCGCTGAACCCACGTCACATGCTTAGCTCATACCGCAGGTTCCAATCGCTGCTGGGAGAAAACAGAGGGCAGTCATAGCGTGACATCACACACCGCGTCTTAATAAGCTAGACAAGGCGAAGATTCCGATATCATTATTGGCGAAGGTGAAGGGGTCGGCAGGCACGCGCGAGCGATGCCTGTTGGTAGTTGGCAAAAGCAACCGTACAGCCGTGATTACCCACGGTTGTAAGACAGGGAACCCCAACGATGCCCAATCCAAGCCAGACTAGCAACCAATGGTGGGTCAACGACCAGACCCCGGACAACCCTTACGGCAAGAGCGACGACTACGAGGGCTTTCTCGATTACCTTGGTGCGCTGGGTCGCAGCATCACGCCCGAGATCGCGGCGGGAACGCTGAGGATCAATGTCTCTGAGCTCAATGACCATCCCGATTACAAGGCTGCCGCGATCGGCGCCCTGCAGATGTGGGCATCCGTCACCCCACTGCAATTTGAAATTGTCGACGACGCGCCATTCGATCCCGCAACGGACTGGATGGAGGTTGTCAGCCCTGAGCTGGGCGAGCAGGACGATGGCAGCGCCTATTCAGCCAACCGCTACGTCAGCATCGGTCAGCGTTTCCACGACACGGAGCCCAACAAGACGGATATCGGCGGCTATGTCTTCGATTCCTTCATCCATGAATTCGGCCATGAGTTCGGCCTGAACCATCCCGGCCTCTACAATTACAGCGGTCCCGGCGGCGTGCAGATCAACTATCTGAACAATGCGACCTGGATCTATGATCGTCAGCAATACAGCGTCATGTCCTATTTCGATGGGATCGATGTCGGCGAAGCCAGCCGCTGGTCGGCGTCAACGCCGCTCATGGCCGATATTGAAGCCGTCATCCGCCGCTTCTTCTCGACCGTCGACGAGAACGGGGTGCGCACCTATCAGCATATCGACCTAAACACGGGCGACAACGTCTACGGCTTCGGCAGCACTCAGTATGGCTACCAGCTCACCGCCTCGGGAATGCAGCACGACATCGGTTTTGTGATCCATGACACCGGTGGAACCGACACGGTGGACTTCTCAGGCTCCACGGCGGGCACGATCCTTGACTTGCGCGCCGGACAGTTCTCCAGCGTCAACGGCCATAGCAACAATGTGTCGATCTTTGACGGGCATAACGCCGATGGAACCGACTATTACATCGAGAATGGCATCGGTAGCCGGTTTGATGACGTCCTGATCGGCAATGACGGAGCCAACACTCTGGACGGCCGCGGCGGCGGCGACCAAATGGCTGGTTATGGCGGCGACGATATCTACTTCGTCGATTCCCTCGATGATCTCGTGCGCGAGGAAGCAAATGGCGGGAACGACACCGTCATCCTGCTGTCCAGGGACTTGAGAATCGGGAGAATCGCCAACGTCGAAAACATCATCTACGCTGATGGGTCGACGCCCCAACCGGGAGATGGCGGAGGCGAAACCGCGCCCAGCATCGGCGACAACACGCTGACCTCGATCATCTTCGGCGACAACGGAAACAACACGCTTGACGGCGAAGGCGGCGACGACACGATCTTCGGTCAGGGTGGCGATGACCTCATCATCGGCGGCCGCGACTCGCTCGCCAGCCGCGATATCAACAATACGATCGATGTCGAGGACCTTGAAGACCAGACCGAGAGCGACGACGGCAACGACACGCTCTATGGCGGTGGCGGCAACGACACCATCCTCGGCGGTCAGGGTAACGATATTCTCGATGGCGGCGACGGCGACGATACGCTGAGTGGCCAGGACGGTATCGATATATTCAGGGGTGGTGCCGGCGTCGACACGGTCGACTACAGCAGGGAGAGCCCCTTCCAGCTGCTCGTCAACCTCGCCACGAACGTTGCCAGCGGCGGTACCGCCTCGGGCGACACCTTCTACAGCATCGAGAACCTGATCGGGTCCGATGACCGCATCGACCGTTTCATCGGCACGTCCGCGGCCAATCATTTCTGGGGCCAGGGCGGCGGCGATTATTTCAACGGCGGCGGCGGCAACGACATACTGGATGGCGGCAATGACGGTGACATCATCTACGGTGAAGCCGGCAACGACACCATCATCGGCGGCGCCGGCCAGGACTATCTGGATGGCGGCGCCGGCATCGATACGGTCGTCTACGAGGGCAGCTCCGCGGGTGTGACGATCGATCTCGCCAATGGCACGGCCAACGGCGGCGACGGTGACGGCCCGGTGCAGATCGTCGGGCGCGGCACCACTATCCGCCACGACATCCTGGTTGGCTTCGAAAACGCCGTCGGTTCATTTTTCGATGACCATCTTATCGGCGACGCCCGGGCCAACGAACTGTCCGGCGGCGCGGGCGACGACACGCTGACTGGCGGAGGCGGCGCCGACATATTGAAAGGCGGCGCCGGCAGCGACACGGCGGACTACGCTGATGCAACGAGCGGCGTGAGGCTTTCACTCGCTGGAGGCAGATCCGGCGGAGATCGATACGTCTCCATCGAAAATCTCGCCGGTTCGGGCTTCAACGATCGGCTGACCGGTGACGGCTCGGTCAATGTGCTGACCGGCCAGGGCGGCGCGGACAGGATCGACGGCGGCGGCGGCGATGACACCCTGCTCGGCGATTTCGCCTATCAGGGCGACGCTCCACCCCGCCCGGGCATGGGCACCGGCTACGCCACGCTCGGGCCGGATGCGACGAACAACTCGGTCGCAACCGCCTTCGACATCTCCAACAACTTCTCGCTGGCCGAGGATCCGGACATCTTCGATTCGACGACCGTCCTTCACACCACCGTCAACGCCACCGGAAATGGCCAAGGCGGATATTACAAGGTCAACCTGGCGGCCGGCACGATCATCACGATCGACATCGATGGAATTGCCGATCCCGATGTCCATGACAGCTGGGTCAGGCTGCTGGACAGCGATGGCAATATCGTCGCCCAGAACGATGATGGCGGCGGCGACCCCGGCTCCACCAGCAACCGGGATTCGAGCACGGTCTTCGTCGTTCAGGAAACCGGAACCTATTATATTCTGGAAGGCAGCTGGTCGCCTGATACGCCGGGCGATGGCTGGACGGAAGCCGTGCCGGAAGGCTCGGAATATGAGGTGAACGTATCGGTCGAATTCCCGCCGGCACCGGCTCAGCCGGGCGTTTCGGGTGCCGACACGCTCAACGGCGGAGCCGGCAGCGATCTCCTGGATGGCGGGCTGGCGGCCGACACACTGACCGGAGGCGCGGGTGAGGATTCCTTCCGCTTCTCGACAGAGCTTGGGAGTGGCAACGTCGACTGGATCAAGGACTTCAATGTCCTCGAAGACTTGATCCTGCTGGACAGCCTCATCTTCGAGGACGCGGGCGGTGACGGCGCTCTCGCCTTGGGCGCGTTCCACAAGAGTGCATCGGGTGTTGCTCATGATGCCGACGACCGCATGATCTACGACACCGACGATGGAACGTTGTCTTACGACGCCGATGGCTCCGGAGACGGTGTGGCCATTCAGATTGCGCAACTGAGCACAAATCTGAATCTTTCGGCAGCAGACTTCATTATCACCTAGCTCGTTACCAGGAGGGGCGCTTAGAGTGCCCCTCCTGTCCGGCGCTGGTCACTTGAGCATCGGCGTAGGCACCAAACGACAAGGGAGAGTGTGCGATGAAGCGCCCCACCGACCGCCGTACCATATTAATGGCCGCCGGAGCGGCGGCTGTCGCTGCGGCCGCCGGCACAGTCGCGGCTGCGCAATCGACGGATATTCGCGGCGCAGTCACGTTCGAGGGTGGCGCGGTTGTCCCGAAGGGGCATCTTGAGATTTATCTCGAGGACCCGGCCATTCAGGATAGTGCGCGGCGTCGGGCCGCGAAGACGCGCATCGAAAGCGCCGGCAAGTCGGAAGCGATAGAATTTTCGCTGTCCCCGCCCGCAAGCTCGGCTGCTTCGCCGACACTGCGGATCGTCGCGCGCCTTGAGCGCGCGGATGGCTGGCTGCTCGCACGTGGCAGCGCACAGGTCGAAACGGGTTCGCCCGTTTCGGTCACACTCAACACGGTCATGTATTGAAGAGGCTAAGGCCAATGGCCGAGGCTGTTCAAAATTGAGGCGAAATAGGTAGTGAAGGCAGCAATTCGACTTCCGGGGAGAGGCGATATCCTGGCGAAACCCTTCAAGACCGACAGTCGAAAGCTGTTTAACCTTTGCTCTGTTGAGCATATTCTATCAAAATCAAGTTTTCACGAATCTACGGCTTCCCGCCGGCAGCCTTTTTCGGATATGACTTCGCAGGGTGGCAGCGGATTTCTGCCCAATGGAGCCGCGTCGGACATAACTGCTTCCGGTATCAAGACGCCCTATCCTGATTGCGAGCTTGCATGAAGTCGAAGCCATCGCCGCAGATTACGCTGGCCGGAATTCTGTCGTCGTTCCGACGTGCTTTTTCGGGCATTGTCTTGATGAGCGGGGTCGTGAACGTGCTGGCCCTGACCGGTTCGCTCTTCATGCTGCTGGTCTATGACCGGGTCGTCCCGGGCCGCAGCGTGCCGACGCTGGTCGGCTTGGCGGTGTTTGCCGCGATGCTGTTTACCTTTCAGGGCGTGCTGGAGTTGATCCGCTCTCGCCTCATGGTGCGGCTGGGTCAGGGGCTGGATGCAAAGCTGAGCCCGTCGGTCTATTCCGCGCTCATGCGCTTGCCGCTGCGCGCCAAACTTCCCGGCGACGGACTGCAACCCTTGCGGGATCTGGACCAAGTCCGCTCCTTCATCGGCAGTGCCGGACCGACCGCGCTGTTCGACCTACCATGGGTGCCGCTCTATATCGGCATCTGTTTCATTTTTCATTTCTGGATTGGCGTTACCGCGCTTGCCGGCGCCGTTGTGCTGTTCGCACTGACGCTCCTGGCCGAATTCCGGACCAGCGGTCCGACAAAGATCGCCGGACAGCATGCGGCCGTCCGCAGCACGATGGCGGAAGCGACAAGGCGCAATGCCGAAGTCATGCAGGCCATGGGTTTTGGCGGGCGTATCGCCGAGCGGTGGTATACCGTCAACGCCGACTACCTGAACGCCCATGCGGCAGCGAGCGACGTTGCGGGAACGCTTGGCACTATTTCCAAGATACTGCGGCTGATGCTGCAATCAGGAATCCTGGCGATCGGCGCTTATCTGGTCATCCAGCAGGAGGCGACCGGGGGCATCATGATCGCAAGCTCGATCATGATGGGCAGGGCGCTGGCTCCGATCGAACTGGCGATAGCGCATTGGAAGGGTTTTATCTCGGCGCGGCAAAGCTGGGCGCGCCTGAAGCAACTGTTGTCTGCGCTGCCGGAAGAGGTAACCAGCGTAACCCTGCCCGCGCCTGTCAGCGCATTGGCGGTAGAGACTATCAGTGTCGCGCCGCCGGGCGAACGGACGCCGGTGGTTTGGGATGCAAATTTTACGCTGGCCAAGGGATCGGGCCTGGGGGTCATCGGCCCGAGCGCTTCCGGCAAATCGTCACTGGCGCGCGCGCTTGCGGGTGTCTGGCTGCCGGCGCGGGGCGCCGTACGGCTCGACGGCGCGACGCTTGACCAATGGCCGACCGACGAGTTGGGCAAACATATCGGCTATCTGCCGCAGGATGTGCAGCTGTTTGACGGAACGATTGCGCAGAACATCGCCCGCTTCGATCCGGATGCGTCATCCGATATGGTTCTGGCGGCATCCAAGGCCGCCGGCGTGCATGATCTCGTCGTGCATCTGGCCGACGGGTACGACACAAGGATTGGCGAGGCTGGCGCCACACTGTCGGCGGGGCAACGGCAGCGTATAGCCCTTGCGCGCGCGCTCTATGGTGATCCGTTCCTGGTTATCCTCGACGAGCCCAATTCCAATCTCGACGCCGAGGGTGAAACGGCCCTCTCCGCCGCCATCCAGGGCGTCAGAGACCGCGGCGGCATCGTCGTCGTCGTCGCACATCGACCCAGTGCCCTGGCCAATGTTGATACGGTGTTGATGATGGCCAATGGGCGCGTGCAGGCCTTCGGTCCGAAGGATGAGGTGCTGAACAAGGTTCTCCGGGCAGCAGCACCGCTGAAGGTCGTTGCCGCCACGGATAGAGCTGGCCCGGCATGAGCAGCAAGGACAAAACCACCTCGCATTATAGGCAGGTCCGCCGCTATCTAGTGGCCGGGGTTGCTACCTGTCTGCTGCTTGTCGGAGGTGTTGGCGGCCTGGCGGCAATGACCAAGATGTCGGGTGCCGTGATCGCTTCCGGCCGGCTGGTGGTCGATTCCAATGTGAAGAAGGTTCAGCATCCGACAGGCGGCGTGGTCGGCGAGATCAGGGTGCGTGAAGGCGACCGGGTCAAGGCGGGTGATATTCTGGTGCGCCTGGATGAGACGACAACGCGCGCCAGCTTGGCGATCGTCTCAAAAGGTCTTGATCAGTTCTATGCACGGCTGGCGCGCCTGGAGGCGGAGCGCGACGGCAAGGACAAGATCAGCTTTCCGGACGTTTTGACAACGCGACGCGGCGAAGCCGGTGTCGCCGCATCGATGGCAGGAGAACAGTCGCTGTTCGATTTCCGGCACCAGGCGCGATCTGGCCAGCGATCGCAATTGCGCGAACGGATCGCCCAGTTGACGGAGGAGACTGCCGGACTGACAGAGCAGCGGCAGGCGAAACGCCGCGAGATCGAGCTGATCCAGGTCGAGCTGGAAGGCGTGCGGGACTTGTGGAATCGCAAGCTGGTGTCGATCGACCGCATGACGGAGCTGGAACGGGACGCGGTGCGGCTTGAAGGCGAGCACGGGCAGTTGACGGCAGGAATTGCGCAGGTGAAAGGCCGTGCGGCGGAGATAGAGCTGCAGATTATCCAGATCGACCAGGATCTTCGCAGCGAGGTTGCGACCGAGTTGCGCGAAACGCAGGCAAAGATCTCCGAGTTCGTCGAACGCGAGGTTGCTGCGAAGGACCAGTTGAAGCGCATCGACCTGCGCAGTCCGCAGGATGGCGTGGTGCTTCAGCTGGCCGTGCATACGGTCGGCGGGGTAATCACGCCCGGCGAGCAGGTGATGCTGATCGTACCGATAACAGACGACCTGACCGTCGAGGCGCATGTCGCACCGCAAGATATCGACCAGGTGACGGTGGGCCAGAATGCGATTTTACGCCTGTCGGCGTTCAATCAGCAAACCACGCCGGAACTGACCGGGACGCTGTCGCGGATCTCGGCGGACCTCACGACCGACGAGCGCACCGGAACAAGCTTCTATATTGCGAGGGTGAAGCTGCCGAAAACGGAGGTCGCCAAGCTGCGCGGGCTGGCGCTGGCGCCAGGCATGCCGGCTGAGGTGTTCTTTCCGACGGGCGACCGAACGATGCTTTCCTACCTGGTGAAGCCGCTGTCGGATCAGATCCAGAAAGCATTCCGGGAAGAATGAAGCCTGGCCCTGCGAGCGAGCCGCAGGGGTTTTGCCATTCCGCTGATGTACTCCAAGCACCGCATCGTCATTCAGCCGCAACAGTAGCGGGATATCGTCAGCAAGGCCCCACACTTGGATTCGCTTTGTGAACCCCACCGCGACAAGGCTCATTGACGCCTGCGAGCAGCTTCTGTGCAAGATCGGCAGCATCGAGGAATTGACGGCGCGGCGCGTCGCCATGGTCGCCGGCACGACCCCGTCGTCGGTGAGCTATCATTTCGGCTCTCAGGAGCAACTCGTCATCGCCGCCGCCGAGCGCGTCTACAAGCGGCTCAACGCGGAGCGGCTGTCGCTGCTGAACTCGGCTGCCCAGCGCGCATCGCCCAATCCGCCGGCGTTGGAAGATATCATCGCCGCGCTGATCGGCCCCTCGGTACGCTGGAGCTTGGAACCCGGCTCGAAATATCCGGTGCTCTCGCATTTCACCTCGATGGCACAGCGCAGCCGCGATCCCGAGCTTTACCGCTCGATCATCGAGGGCATCGAGCACCATCGCGTCTTTATTCCCTATTTCCGCCTGCTGGCGCCTTGGCTGAATGAGGCGGAGATCGGCTGGCGCATAAGCTGTGCGCTAGGCATCAGGTCTCAAGTCACGCGCAGCCGGCTGCGCAACGAGGTCTTGGCCAACCACGCGATCGATTTTTCCGACGCCGAGGAGGTGATCGCGCATATCGTCGATGTCGTCGCGCCGATGTTCCGCAAGGCTTCGTGACCGTCAGATGCTTGGACACCTGATGAATATCCACAGGTTCGAACACCGTTCGACTACCGTCATCCAAACGATATAGCCGGTAGATATTCAACCGCCATCGCTGAACCGAAACGGGATCAGGCAATGGCATCGATCGAGATCCGCTCCGTTCGCAAACTCTACGGCAAGACCCCCGCCGTGCGTGGCGTGGACCTTTCCGTGGAAGACGGCGAATTCGTTGTCGTCCTGGGTCCCTCCGGCTGCGGGAAGTCGACCCTGCTGCGCATGATCGCGGGACTCGAAGATGTCAGCGCCGGCGAGATCGCCATCGACGGGCGCATCGTCAACGACGTTGAGCCGGCCCATCGGGGCTGCGCCATGGTGTTTCAGAACTATGCTCTCTATCCGCATATGACAGTCGCGCAGAATATCGGTTATGCGCTCAAGGTTTCGGGCGTCTCGCGCCAACAGCGCGAGCAGCGGGTGGAACGCATCGCCGCCACGCTCGGCCTTGAAAATCTCCTGGCCCGCAAGCCGTCGGAACTGTCGGGCGGGCAGCGGCAGCGTGTCGCCATGGGTCGCGCCATGGTCCGATCGCCGGGTATCTTCCTGTTCGACGAGCCGCTCTCCAACCTCGACGCCAAGCTGCGTATCCAGATGCGCATCGAGATCAAGCGGCTGCATCGCGAGCTGCGCACCACCAGCGTTTTCGTCACGCATGACCAGGTGGAGGCGATGACGCTCGCCGACAAACTCATTGTCATGAACGACGGGCTGATCGAGCAGGCCGGTAGCCCCTCTCAGGTCTTCCGGCAGCCCCAGAGCCGCTTTGTCGCCAATTTCCTGGGTTCGCCGCCGATGAACTTCCTCCCCGCCATCGTCGATGGCAACGGCCGTGCGCGGGTCGCGGGCGATCTGGTACCCTGGTCGCGCCTCGTCTGGGATTTGCCGGCCGGCACAAAGCTCGACCTCGCCTTCCGTCCTGCGGCAGCCCAATTGGCGTCCGGGCCGATACAGCCGGGCATGCTGCCGTTCGCCGTCGAGATGGTCGAGGACCTCGGCAGCGAGTTCCACTTCCATGGAACGACCGCCGGCACTTCGATCGCGGTCGCAACGCCTGTAACCACCGAACTGCCGCCCGAGCCCTTCGCCATCACAGTTCCAGGTGAAGCCGTGCATGCCTTCCTCGCCAGTGATGGCAGCCGGGTGGAGCCCCGACCGATCAGCATCAAAGTCACTGAAACCTCCGGAGCAGACGCATGTCCCGAGAAGTCACTTTCGTTCATCTGACCGATCTTCACATTGGCGATCCGGCCGTCGACGACCATCTGTTCAGCAATACGCAGGAGACGCTGAAGCAGGTTCTGGCGCTCGTCGCCACGATAGAACCCAGGCCGAGTTTCCTTGTCGCAAGCGGCGATCTCGCCAATCGCGGCGATGCTGAAAGTTATGCGATCCTCAGGCAGATCATGCAGGCGACCGACCTGCCGGTCGTCTACGCGATCGGCAACCACGACACCCGCGAAGGCTTTTATGCCGGCATGGGTATCGAGACCATGGCGACCGATGCGCCCTATTTCCACGACCGGGTCATAGACGGCATCCACATCGTCACGCTGGACTCCAGCACGCCGGGTTACATCGGCGGCACGATCGAAGAGGAGCAATTCGACTGGCTGGCCGGCGTGCTCGACACGCATCCCGACCTGCCGAAGCTGATCGTCTCGCACCATCCGCCGGCACTTGACGAGGAACCGGACGTCGCCCACTGGCGCCACATCGCCTGCGAGCATTCCGTCCGCCTCGGAGAATTGCTTGAAGGCCGCGATATCGTCGGCATCCTGAGCGGCCACATCCACCACGACCGGGTCTCGGTCTGGAACGGTGTGCCGGTGGTCGTGGGCATGGGCCAGCACGTTGCGACCGACATCCTGCGCAACGACGTACTGCGCATGGTGCGCGGTTCCTCCTTCGCGATCGGCACCATTCGCAAGAGCGGTTTGTCGGTAGCCTTCGTGCCGCTGCCGACCGACCGTGCCGAACTCAACGTCTATCCACTGGAACTGCTGCGCCAGCGCGCGGCGGCGGTTCCCGTCGCCGCCGAATAAGCCCATCCACTCCTGAGAGGACACTTTCCCATGATCCGCAGACAATTCGTCGCGCTCGCCGTCTCGACCTGCCTGTTCGTGGCCGGCAACATCGGCATCGTCCGCGCGCAGATGGCAGACAGCGTCACCGAGCCCGTGACCATCTCGTTCTACAACTACAATCTCGCCAGCGCCGGCCTCGGTCGCGACGCGACGCTCGAACTCATCGCCGCCTTCGAGAAGGCCAATCCGATGATCAAGGTCGAGCCGATCGGCGTCCCGTCGAACGAGGTGCTGAGCCGCGTTCAGGCCGATATGGTCGCCGGTCAGGAGGTCGACGTCGCGCAGCTTGTCTTCCGCGACCTGATCTATGCGGCCGAGCAGCTCGGCGCTCAACCGCTTGAGGATATCGCCGGCGGGGAACTGGCCGCCCATGCCGAAGGTTTCATTCCTTCCGGCCTCGCGCTTGGCGAAGTCGACGGCAAGACCTACGGCCTGGCCTACGTCTTCTCGACCCCGATCATGTTCATCAATCGCAACCTTTTCCAGCAGGCCGGCCTCGATCCGGACCAGCCGCCGCGCACGTGGGAAGAGGTCAAGGCCGCAGGCAAGGCGATTGCCGAGAAGACCGGCAAGCACGGGTTCTTCCCCGGCGCCTACGGCCCGGCCGACGGCACCTTCGTCTACCAGTCGATCGTGATGTCCAACGGCGGCAAGGTCCGCGAGGGCGACACGCTCACCTTCGCCGAGAAGAACCAGGCCGATGCCGTGGCCATGCTGCGCGACCTGGTCGATTCCGGCGCTCACGCACGCATCGACGCCGCCGCACCCGTCGACACGTTCCAGTCCGGTAATCTCGGCATGCTCCTCTACACCACCGCCGTGCTCAGCAGGCTTGAAACCGCGGCGGCGGGTAATTTCGAGCTCGGCCTTTCCCCGATGCCGGCCTTCGGCGAAAAACCAACGGCGCCGACCAATTCGGGATCGGCGGTCTTCATGTTCTCGCAGGATCCGGTGAAGCAGCGCGCGGCCTGGGAACTGATGAAGTTCCTGACCTCCGACGAGGCCTACACGGTGATTACCAGCAAGATCGGCTATCTGCCGTTGCGTCCGGGCATCGTCGACGACGAGCGCTACCTCAAGGGCTGGATCGAGGCCAACCCGAAGTACCGCGCCAATCTGGAGCAGCTTGGCCGATTGACGCCCAACGTCGCCTTCGGCGGACCCAACTACCGCCAGGTCGAGAACATGATGAAGGACGCAGTTACCGAGGCCGTGTTCGGCAGCGGCGACCCGCGCGAGGTGCTGCGTGCCGCCCAGCAGCAGGCGCAGCCGCTGATGACCACCAACTGATCGTCCGAGGCCCGTGCCGGGGCAGCATGTCCCGGCACCAACCTTGCTGATTGCAATGACCGACGCAGCCCTCTCCGCCAGCTCCATTTCCGCTCGAAGCCTGCCACGGGTCAGGCTCCGCGTTGCCGAGCCATGGCTCTATCTCGCGCCGGCGCTCGCGGTTCTCGTCATATGGACCTATGTGCCGCTGCTGCAGGCTTTCGAGCTGTCCTTCTACCAGTGGAACATGCTGCCGCGGTCGCAGCCGCGTTATGTCGGGCTCGACAATTACATCAACCTTCTAACGCTGCCGGACATGCAGCAGGCCGCGATCAACACGGTTCTCTACACGATCGGCCTGCTGCCGCTGTCGGTCGGCCTGCCGCTTGTGGTCGCCCTGCTCACTGCCCGGCTGCGCGGCCCGCTGCGCAATCTCTACCGCGCGCTGATCTTCGTGCCGATGATCGTCGCGCCCATTGTGGCGGCTATCGTCTGGCGCTGGCTCCTCAACGAGGACCACGGCCTTGTGAACGCCTGGCTCGACGGGATGGGTATCGGCACGGTCGGTTTCCTGCGTGACCCCGACGTGGCATTGTGGACGCTGGTCTGGATCACGGGCTGGAAACTGCTCGGCTTCTCGACACTGCTGTTTGCGGCAGCCGACAGCGCCATCAATCCCAGCTACATCGAGGCGGCACGCATGGATGGCGCAAGCCCCTGGCAGATCGTCCGCGACATCCGCCTCCCCTTGCTTTCGCCCACGATTTTGCTTCTGACCATGATGACGATCCTGTTCGGCGCCCAATGGAGCTTCGTCTACATCAACGCGTTGACCGGCGGCGGACCGCTGCGCTCCACCTCCAATGTCTATTTCGTGATGTGGGAATATGGCTTCAAGACCATGGCGGCCGGCTGGAGCACCGCTGCCGGCGTGCTGGTGTTTGCCGTCTTCGGGCTCATTGCGATCGCCTGTCTGGCGCTGATGAAGAGGCTCGCCGTCTATGACGAATAATGCGCGCATCGGGCGCGCCGGTGCCCACGCTGTGATGATCGGCCTGTCGGTTCTCGCCATCTTCCCGGTCTACTGGATGTTCCAGACGTCGTTTCGCCCGCAGAACGAGATCTTCTCCACCAGCCTTTGGCCCGCGGCACCGACGCTCGACAACTATCGTGACGTGATGACGGCGATGCCGATCTTCGCGATCCTCTGGAACACTTTCAAGATGGCCGCCGCCACCACCGTCGCGCAGATCGCCACCGGCCTGCTCGCGGCATGGGCGCTGGTGCGGTGGCGCTTTCCTGGTGGTCGGCTCGCCCATTCGCTCATCGCGCTTTCCTGGCTGGTGCCGTTCCAGGTGGTGATGATCCCGAACTATGTGCTCGCCACTAGGCTCGGGCTGCTCGACAGCATCACAGGGCTTGTCATCCCGAATGCGGCGGCGGCGTTTGCGGTGATCGTCCTCTACAATGCGATGCGCGGATTTCCGCGCGAAGTGATGGAGGCCGCGCGCATGGATGGAGCCGGCAGCTTCCGTACTTTGATCGAGGTGGTTATCCCAAACCTGCGCGCGCCGATCGCGTCGATCTCGATCCTCTGCTTCATCTCGGCCTGGAACGACTATTTCTGGCCGCTGCTGCTCATCCGCAAGATCGAGAACTCCGTGGTCCAGATCGGGCTGCAGTTCTTCATGACGCAGGAGGGCAACGACTGGGGCCTCCTCATGGCTGCCGCAACGCTGGCCTCGCTGCCGATCCTTCTCATCTATCTTGTCCTGCAAAGACAGGTCGTCGACTCCTTCATGAAATCCGGTATCCGCTGATGACTTCCCCGTACGAGCGCCACATCCGCCTGACCGGCGCCCACAACGTCCGCGACCTTGGCGGCTATGCCACAGTTACGGGGGGCACGACCCGCTGGCGATCCTTCCTTCGGGCCGATGCTCTGCACGATCTCACCGCCGACGACGTGGAGGCGTTGCTGACGCTCGGCCTGCGCACCGTCATCGACCTGCGCAGCGACGCAGAGATCGCGCGCCAACCCAGTGCCTTCGCCGGCCATGAGACGGTGCGCTATCACCACATCCCGTTGTTTGATGATCTCGCTCCCGTCGACGCCATGATGCTCGAAAAGGATTCGTTCGACCTCTCCTCCCGCTATGTCGACGCAG
The DNA here is from genome assembly GCF_025753855.1 of Mesorhizobium sp. ZC-5. Classification (GTDB taxonomy): domain Bacteria; phylum Pseudomonadota; class Alphaproteobacteria; order Rhizobiales; family Rhizobiaceae; genus Neomesorhizobium. The sequence goes on along the minus strand of NZ_JAOWPT010000003.1, from coordinate 363,548 downwards.
CCGACCGTTGCCGGCCGGCAATCGCAAGAGTGGCAGCCACCATCGCCACGGCAGGGACAGGCGTGGTGCTTTTCAACTGCACGGCGGGCAAGGATCGCACCGGCATCGTCGCCGCGATGCTCCTGTCACTGGCCGGCGTCGACAGTGAGAAGATTGCGGCCGACTACGCGTTGACGGCGAGCATTGCCGGCACACTGATGGAGAAGCTCAAGACGCATGCCATGGCGCGAGGTCTCGATGAGTTTGTGTCGAGCCGGCTTCTTTCCAGCGAGCCTGCGGCGATGCTGACCTTCCTGCGTCACATGGAAGACCACTATGGCGGCTTCCAGAATTATCTGGCCGATGGAACTGCCGAGACGGACATCGTCCATTTGATCGAAAAACGGATACTGGCAGAGCAGCTTATGTCCCAACCGGTCGTCAACAATTCCTGAGATGGCCCGCGTTCTTTATCGTCGATGGTTCTGTAGTGGCTTTCTCGCCTACTCGATCACGCCAGATACGACCGCAGGGAGCCAAAGGCTGGCGGACGTGGAAAGGATGCCCGACTGTGACGCCGGGCATCCCTCACTGTTTATGCGGTCTTACTTTTCGAAATACGTTGGCTTTCCGTCTTCGCCCTTCTTCCATTCATAGATGACGTAGTCAGGGCGAGTGATATCGCCCTTGGCGTCGTAGCTGATGTCCCCGATCGCAGTATTCCAGGGGCCGCCCGCCTTGATGGTTTCCGCGACCTTCTGTGCATCGTCGGCGGAACCGGCTTTGTTGATGGCTGCCGCGACCACCTGAACTGCTGCGTAGGAGTAGAGCGTATAAGCTTCGGGCTCGAAGCCCGACGCGCGGAACTTCTCGACGAGTTCCTTGGCTGCCGGGTTCTTGCGCGGGTCAGGAGAGAACGTGTTCAGGGTGCCGACCACCGCGTCGCCGGCAATGGAGGCCAACTCGTTCGATACCATGCCGTCGCCCGAGAAAAGGATCGCTTTCAGGCCCTGATCGGCCGACTGGCGCATGATCAGACCGGCCTCGGTGTGGAGGCCGCCGAAATAGATCAGCGAAACGCCGCCCGCCTTCATCTTTGCGATCAACGCCGAGAAGTCCTTGTCACCGACATTGATGCCTTCGTACATGGCCTCGGTGATACCTGCGCCGTTAAGCACCTTCTTCGTCTCGTCGGCAAGGCCCACGCCATAAGGGGTCTTGTCATGGATGACGGCGATCTTTGCGTCCTTGAAGTTCGCAACCAGATAGTCGCCGGCAACCTTGCCCTGCTGGTCGTCGCGACCGCAGGTTCGGAAGGTATTCCACATGCCGCGTTCGGTGAATTGCGGGTTCGTCGACGCCGGCGTCATTTCGAGCACGCCATTTTCGGCATAAACTTCCGATGCCGGAATCGAGACGCCGGAGTTGAAGTGGCCGACCACGTATTTGACACCGTCGGCGACGAACTTGTTGGCGACGGAGATGCCCTGTTTCGGGTCGGAAACGTCGTCTCCGATCTCGATCTTGATTTTCTGCCCGAGAACGCCGCCAGCGGCATTGATGTCCTCGGCCGCCTGTTCAGCCCCCTTCTGGAACTGAGCCCCGAAGGCGGCGTTTGGACCGGTTATCGGGCCGGCAACACCGATCAGGATGTCCGCCCATGCACCGCCGCCGAACGCAAGCAACGCGGTCACGGCAACCGCGGAAAAAAGTGACTTCTTCATATAACGACTCCCATTGTTGCGGGCCTTGGTTAATGCCTGGTGCGACGCCCACCCTTGGCGCACGAGGCCGACCTGTTGAGATCAGGTCCTAGTGAGCTTGCCTGCCGAAGCCCTGGGCCTTCTCAGTCCAGGATCGCGTGGATGGCCTTGTCGACGACGGGGTGGAGGCCGCTCGCCTGGAAGGACAGGCGGTTGCCGGAGCCGACATTGCTGGTCATGGCAATCGTCAGCCCGCTTTCCGGGTCGTGTTGTATGACGCAGACGTAGCCCGGAATGCTGCCCTGGTGCCCGTAGAACGCGCGGTCGCCGTAGCTGCTCTGAAACAGGCCGGCGCCGGTCTCGCGCATGCGGGTGCCGGGGAAGGAAGCCGGCGCCCGCGCGCCGAACATCTCCTCGAACCAGCGCGGCGAAATCACCTCGCCTGCAAACAGGTTGCGCATGAACGCAACGAGATCGCTGGGCGTCGAGACCATGTCGCCGCAGGCATAAGCCGCCGAATAGGGAAAGGCGTCGGACGAATCCTGCAACGCGTCGGAATAAGGCAGCACTCCATCCATCCGCCACATCTCTCCGCCCGAAGCGATGTCGGTGGGCGCGCCGGCAGCGGGCGGCGGGCGGTGAAAGTAGCCGCGCACCAGCTGCCCGGCTGGAAATGCCTCGGTGGCGGGAGACCACGTGTCGCGCAGCCCGAGCGGTTCGAGGACCACCTGCCGGACATAGCCGCCCAGCGGCTGGCCGGTGACCTCCTCGATCAGCATTCCGGCAAGCACGTAACCGGTGTTGTTGTAGACGGCGGGGCCGCCCGAACGCTTCTGCCCGCCGGCCTTGAAGGCGACGTCGACCAGCTCCAAGGGTTTCCACACCCGGCTCGGGTCCATCGGAATATAATATTCGAACTCCGGCAGGCCGTTGCGGTGATTGACCAGTTGCCGGACGGATATCCCTTCTGCTCCGGGCAGATCCGGAAACCAGTGCGAGACGGGTGCACCGAGATCGATCGTTCCGTCCTGCGCGAGGCGGACGAGAGCGGCGACGACGAAAGTCTTGGTGCAACTCCCGATCTTGAAGAGCCTGTCGGGCGTGACGGGGGTGCCGTCGCTCCGATCCGCCAGGCCGGCGGTTATGGCTTCCGCCGGCGCTCCCGCCAAGGCGAAGGTGAGCGATGCGCCCACCGCGCCCTGGTCGATATAGTCCGCCAGCAAGCCGCTGATCGCATTTGTTGTGCTTGTCATCCCGGCGGCCCCTACTCGGCTATGTCGACGCGAGCGAAATTCTGACGGGCAAGCGGATCGAGCACATAGTTCAGCACGTTCTTGCGCACGGGGATCGAGACGACCGAATGCGCGATCGGTGCGCCGGGCGCCTCGGTCTTCACGATCGCCTGGGCCTGGCGGTAAATCTCCGCGCGCTTGTCCGGATCGGAGGTTTCGCGACCTTCCTTCAGAAGCTTGTCGAAGTCCTGGTCGCACCATCGCGAGCGGTTGGAGCCGCCGGCCACGCCTTCGCACGACAGCATGTAGCTGAGCAGGTTGTCGGGGTCGCCATTGTCGCTGCTGCCGCCGAGCAGGAAGACGTCGTGCTCGCCTGCGGCCGTGCGCTGGAGATATTCGGCCCATTCATAGACAACGGTCTCGGATTTTACGCCGATCGCCGCCCAGTCGGACTGGATAAGCTCCGCCATGCGGCGTGCGTTCGGATTGTAGGGTCGCGAGACTGGCATCGCCCACAGCTTGAGCGACAGGTCGTCGGCATGGCCGGCTTCCGCCAGCAGCTTCTTCGCCCCCTCCGGATCGTAGTCGATGCCGGCATCTTTGACCGCGCCGAGCTGCGTCGGAGGCACCACGCTGCCCGCCAGCCTCCCGGCGCCCTGGTAGACGGCTTCGACGATCGCCTGCCGGTTGATCGCCTTGGCAAGGGCGACGCGCACCCTCACGTCATCCAGCGGCTTGTGCTCCACGTTGAAGCCGAGGAAGCCGATGTTTTGCCCCTCGAGCTGGAGGACGTTGATGTCGGGATGACTTTTCAGGTCTTCCACGGCGGATGGCGGCGGCAGCGCGGCGACCTGGCATTCGTTGGCTTTGATCCGTTCGACCCTGATCATCGGCTCGGGCGTGATGGCGAAGACGAGCGTGTCGATCTTTGGCGCACCGCCCCAATAGTCCTTGTTGGCCGTGTAGCGGATCTGGCTGTCCATCATATATGCCTGGAGCACGAAGGGACCTGTGCCGACCGGCTCGCTGTCGATCAGCTGCGGCGTGCCCGCGGCGACCATCTGTTCGGTCTGCTCCAGCGACATGATCGACATGTAGTCGAGCGCGATGCCGGACAGGAATGTCACGTTGGCGGCCTTCAAGGTGAAGCGCACGGTGTGGTCGTCCACCTTCTCGATCTTGTCGATCATCGAGCCGAGGCCGAGCGCGGCGAACATCTCGTAGGAACCGCTGCCGAGCTTGTGGTAGGGATTGTTCGCGTCCCACTGGCGGTTGAAGGTGTGGAGAACGTCGTCCGCGTTGAATTCCCGCGTCGGGGTGAAATGGGCGCTGGTATGAAACTTGACGCCGTGGCGCAGGTGAAAGGTGTAGACCTTGCCGTCCGGCGACACGTCCCAGCTTTCCGCCAGCGCGGGCCCGACCTCGGTGGAGCCCGGCTTGAACTCGACCAGCCGGTTGAAGATCGTCTTGGCGGCTGCGTCCATGGTGGAATCGGACGTGCTCAGCATCGGCGTGAAGACTTCGGGGCTGGCCTCCGAGCAGTAGACCAGGGTCTTGGCCGACGCCTGTCCTGCCATGAGGACGGAGGACGCGAGGATGGCGGCACGCAAGAGGAGCAGGGACTTCATCTCGGAAACTCTCCTTATTTGGGTACGGGTTACTGTTGGGACGGCACGGCCTGTCGCTAGCGCTGCCCCCGGTCAAAGGTGGCTTCGCTTACGCCTCTTTGCCTCAAGGCGTTTCTGGCGACTTTTTCTGTTGGAGTTCTTGGGAGCGGCGCATCGGTGATCTCGATGTAGCGCGGCACCATGTGGCGAGGTGCGCACTGCCTGAAATGATCGATCAGGTCCGCTGGCCCTATCGACGACCCGGCCCTGCGCATGGCGACGACCATGATGTCTTCTTCGGTGAACTCCGATGGAACGCCGAATGCGGCGCTTTCAACGATGTCGGGATGTTTCTCGGCGACGGTTTCCACCTCGAAGGCGGAAATGTTCTCGCCCCGGCGCCGGATTGCTTCGTTCAGCCGATGCTTGAAATACAGCCAGCCATCTTCATCCATGAAGCCGGCGTCGCCGGAATGGTACCAAAGGTTCCTGAGCGTCTTCACCGTCTTTGCATCGGCGCGGTAGTAGCCGGAAAACATGCTCCAGCTTCTATTTGGACGCGACACGATCTCGCCCACGGCGCCGGGCGGGAGAGGCTGGTCCCTTTCATCCACGATCGCCACGTCCCAGTCCGGATGGGGACGGCCGCAGGAACCGGGTCTCGTCTCGCCGACCGTATCCAAGGTCACGAAGCCGGTCTCTGTCTGTCCGTATCCCGTTACGAGCTGCATACCGAAACGGCGTTCGAATTCCTCCTTGTCGGGAACCATGGGAATGCACTGGCATATCCTGACGGGATTTTCGGCGTCGTTCTCCGACGGTGGCGCGCGCGTGAGGATGACGGCCATGGCGCCTAGCAGGTTCGTCGCCGTAGCGCCGCTCGCCCGCAACTGGTCCCAGAACCTTGATGCGCTGAAGCCGTCGACCAGCGTTGTCTGGGTGCCGTAGATCAGCGGCAGGTAGACGCCGAACATCTGGGCGTCGGTGTGAAAGAGCGGCAGGGCCGAAAAATAACTGTCGCGCGCCGTGTACCCCAGGTTGAGCGCCATCGCCCTTGCCCAGGAATGGCAATGGTGATGCGACATCAACACGCCCTTGGCAGGACCGGTCGTCCCGGACGTGTAGAGGATCGCCATCGGGTCGGAATAGTGGATGTCCGCCAGATCGAAATCCGGCCGCGGCGCCATGCACTCCTCGAAACCGACGATCCGGCCGATCCTGATGCCAGCCGCCCGCGCCTCTTTCGGGTCGGCCCCTACGAGGATCAGTGTGCGAAGGTTGGGCAGGTTGTCCTGGACCTTCGCGAGCTCCGCAAGCGCATTTGCATCCGCGACAAGCACCTCCGCTCCACAATTGTTGAGGTTATGGCAGAGGAGATCTCCTTTCAGGCCGGGATTGTTCGGCACCTCGATCGCGCCGAGGTTCGAGATCGCGAACCACATCGCGACGAGTTCGAAGCAATTGGGCAGCAGCATCGCCACGCGATCGGACTTGTTCACGCCGAGCTTGCGCAGGCCGCCCGCCAGCCGGTTGGAAATATGCAGCATTTCCTCGAAACTCGCGGAGCGCCCGCACACCTCGATGAATTTCCTGCTGCCGAGCTGTTCGGCCTGCCTCAGCAGGATCCTCGGCAATACCCTGTTTTCAGAGTCACCCTCTTGTTCCGGGATGTGAAAGGGGGTTGAGGCTTCGAGCATTGTCATCGACGCGATCAAAACTCTTTTGCTCGGGCCTGTGCCTCCGGAGACAGGAAGCCGCTTACGGTGGCCTTGGTCTCGAGCGCCATTGCGCCTTCAAGTGATGAGTGGAAACCCTCATTGATGGCGTGCTTGATATCGGACACGGCGCCGGCCGGACGCTCTGCGATCGCGAGAGCCAGCTTCCTTGCTTCGTCGAGCAATTCGGCTTCCGCAAAGAGTTTCCACGCGATCCCGACTTCGATCGCCTTTCTGGCGTCGTGCCGCTCGCCGAGGATCATCAGTTCCTTGGCAACCTGCGGCCCGACCTGCTTTGTCAACAGCGCCGTCACGCCGCCGGTCACGAAAAGCCCGTAACTGACTTCAGGAAAGAACCAGCGGGTGTTGTCGGCAAACAGCCGGAAATCGCAGTTGATCGCCCATTCGAGGGCACCGCCCACGCACCAGCCGTGCACCGCCGCGATCACGATCTTCTTCGATCGCATGATCTGCAGGGTTATGCCTTGAATGGCCTCCACCCAGTCTTGCGTCGCGGCCTCCGATACGGTTTGCGCGTCGAGATCCTTGAGATCGTCGCCGGAACAGAAAGCCCGCCCTCCGCCGTGGAGGATGATGACACGGGTCGCTTCATCCGCTTCGGCCTTGGCAAGCGCCTCGGCCAGCTCATCGACGAGCTGCCGGTTCATGGCGTTCAGCCGCTCCGGCCGGTTCAGCTTGACCCAGGCGATCACCCCGTCCTGTCTGGAAATGACTGCAGCCGTCATTGTATCCCCCTCAGACGATCATCGGTTCGGTGTAAGAGCCCCAGACATCCCGCAGCGCACCGCAGATTTCGCCCAGCGTGGCCCTGGCCTTCACCAGCTCCATGGTTTTCGGCAAAAGGTTGATGTCGTCGGACCGCGCTTGCTGGACGAGTTCTTCCATCAGACGGCGAACGCGCTCGTTGTCCCGGTTCGCCCGCACCGCGTTCAGGCGATCTATCTGCAGCTGGGTGCAGTCGTCGTCATACGGATGGATGTGCACCTCAGCGGAACCGCTCGTCTCATCCACATACCGATTGACGCCGACGGAAACTTTCTCACCGGTATCGATCTTCTTGAAGGTCGCATATGCCGAGTCGGCGAGCTTCTGCTGGAACCACCCCTCCTCGACCAGCTTGATCGCACCGCCGCGCTCATCCACTTCGTCGAGCATCTTCCAGATTTCGTTTTCCATGTCCCGGGTCAGGCTCTCCACGAAGTAAGAACCGCCGAGGGGATCGATCACCGAGGTGACGTTGATTTCCTCGCGGATGATCTGCTGGGTCCGGATGGCGAGTTTCATTGCCTCTTCGGTCGGGATGGCGAAGGCTTCATCGAGGCCGTTCGTATGCATGCTCTGGCAGCCGCCAAGCACCGCACCGAGTGCCTGGATCGCCGTCCGCATGAGATTGTTGTGGTGCTCGACCTTCGTCAGGCTCATCGCGGCGGTCTGCACATGCACCCGCAGCCGCATCGATTCCGCCTTTTTGGCACTGAACCGCTCGGACATGATCTTGGCGTAGACGCGTCGGGCCGCCCTGAACTTGCAGATCTGTTCGAAGAAGTCCTGGTGGCTGATAAAGAAGAACGACAGCCTGGGCGCGAAGTCGTCGATGTCCATGCCGGCATCGATCACCTCCTCGCAATAGGCGATCGTGAAGGCCATGATGAACGCGATCTCCTGCAGCGCGTTCCCGCCGACATCCGACAGGTGATAGCCGCTGAGGCTGATCGGGTTGATCTTTGGCGTCGCCTTGGAGCTGTGCATGATCAGGTCGCGCAACAGCCGGACGGCGGGCCGGACCGGGTAGATCCATTCCTTCTGGGCGACGTATTCCTTCAGCGGATCGGCCTGCAGCGTCCCGGTCAACTTGCCGAGGTCGCAACCGCGCTGTTCGGCGACCGCGACGAACATCGCGTAGATCACCCAGGCCGACGGGTTGATGGTCAGCGAAACCGAAATCTTCTCGAGGTCGATGCCATCGAACAGCCGGTCCACATCATCCACCGTGTCGATGGCGACGCCAACGCGCCCCACTTCGCCGAATGCCATGGGATCGTCCGAATCGAGGCCAAGCAGCGTTGGAAGATCGAAATCGGTGGAGAGCCCTGTCTGCCCGGTCTGGATCATGTATTTGTAACGCTGGTTCGTGGCTTCGGGATTGCCGAAGCCTGCAACCTGCCGGATCGTCCAGGGCCGGCCACGATACATGGTGGGATAGGCGCCCCGCGTGAACGGGTAGGCTCCCGGAAAACCCAGTTCGCTTGCCGGGATGTCGGCGACGTCGGCGGCGGTGTAGATCCGCTTCAGCGGGATTCCGCTTTCCGTCTCATATGCCGGTTTTTCCTCGGGCCTGCTGTTCAAGGCGGCCGCAAGTTCCTTTTGTTCCCACTCGGCCTGCTTTTCCCGGATCTCTTCGATCGCCCGCCCCGAGAACAGATTCATGTGATCCGCCCTTCATGGTCCCAGCCCAGCAACATGTGAGCGGCGACTAAAGGATCGATGTCCCTGTTCACCACCGCCTGGATGTATTTTTCGAGCCCGCCGGCCTTCTCATCGAACTTCTGCTGGAAGAGGTGCCTGGCTGTTCCGAGGATCCGCGTCCTGCAAATGCTGCGCTGACGGGTGGCCAGTTCGCCGCTTTCCCGCAAATGCACCCAGTGCCGGCCGATCGCGTCTTTCAGTTCGCCGATGCGCTCGCCCGAAACCGAACTGACCGGAAGAACCGGAGGGCTCCAGTTTGAGCCTGTCCTGTAGGTTCCCAGGGCCATCATGCCTTTCAGAGCCGAGACGGTCGCTGGCGCCTCCGGTTTGTCGCTTTTGCTCACCGCGTGTATGTCGGCGATTTCCAGGATTCCCGCCTTGATCGCCTGTATGTCGTCGCCGAGGCCCGGAGCCGAGAGAACCACGATGGTGTGAGCCGCCGTCACGACCTCCACCTCGTCCTGGCCGACGCCGACGGTCTCTATGATGATCGGCGAATATCCGGCCGCATCGAGAATATCGACAGCCTGAAGGGTTGAACGGGCCAGGCCGCCAAGATGGCCGCGTGTCGCCATGCTGCGGACGAAGGCGCGGCACGACTCGGCCGCATCGCTCATCCGCACCCGGTCGCCCAGAATCGCGCCGCCGGAAAAAGGGCTGCTCGGGTCGACGGCAATCACCCCCACCTTGTATCCGTCCGAGGCGAGCGCCCTGATAAGCGACGACACAAGGGTGGATTTGCCCGCCCCCGGCACGCCGGTGATGCCGACGATATGCGCCTTTCCGGTGTGCTTGTAGATCTCCGCCAGGGCTGCGGACGCTTCTGGATACCCGGCCTCGGCGCGGGTAATCATCCGGGCAATGCCTGGAACGCTCCCTGCAATGACGCCGGGCACAAGCTCCATCGAGGGTATGTAGGTCGTACGCTTTACCGGTCTCGACGGGGCAAACGTGGTCATATGCGGCCACGGGCGGCAATAAGATTTCTGATCGTCGTGACGATCAGATCGGCTCGAGCCTCCTGCGGAACGATCGCATCGACACCGCTATCCAGCAAGGCGGCATAGTCTTGCTCGGGTATCACACCGCCCGCGACAACGAAAATGTGCTCGGCCTTTAGCTGCCGCTGGCAGCGTCCCAGTTCGCGGAACAGCGGAACGTGAGACCCGGATAGTAGACTCACTCCGATGACATCCACGTCTTCCTGTATCGCTGCGTTCACGACCTCGTTCGGCGACTTGTAGAGGCCCGTATAGATAACCTCCATGCCGGCATCCCGCAGGATGCGGGCGACGATCTTGGCGCCCCGGTCGTGGCCGTCGAGCCCGAGCTTGGCGACCAGCACCCGAATGGTGCCGGGCGATTGAACCTCGCTATCGGCCGTGGCACCGGAGTCTTGGCCTGTTATGGTCGTGTCGGTCATCGGTTCGATGCGCCCTTCACTCCGCGGCCAGGCCGGGAAGGTCCGCCGTCGCGGCAAGCGCGGATTCGATCGAGTCGGAGATTATCTTCAGGCCAAGGTCGATCTCCTCTTCGGAAATCGTCAGTGGCGGAGCTATGCGGAACACGCCGCCCATTCCGGGAAGCTTGACGATGTTCATGCTCAGGCCGCGCCCGAACGCTTCCGCGGCAATTCTTGCACCGAACTCGTGGTCGGGCTCTTTTCCCTGACCGCCCTTTACGATCTCGACCCCAAGCATCAGCCCGCGGCCGCGCACGTCGCCGACGCATTCGAAGCGCTGCTTCAGTCTCGACAGTCCGTCGAACAGCTTTTCACCGAGGTGCCGTGCCCGTTCGACGAGATTTTCTTCCTCGACGACATCCAGCACCGCGATGCCCACGGCCGCAGGCAGCGGATCGGAAACGTGCGTGGTGTAGAACAGGAAGCCCTTGTCATGCGCCGCCTCTTCTATTTCGGCCGTCGTCATCACGGCCGCCAGGGGCAGCCCTGCGCCGATGGTCTTGGAGAGGGTAAGGATGTCCGGTGTGACGCCGTCCCGCTGGAAGGCGAACATGGTGCCCGTGCGGCCGATGCCGGTCTGCGCCTCGTCGAGGATCAGCAGCATCCCGCGTTCGCGGCATTTCTGTTTCAGCGCCGCGAGATATCCGAGCGGCAGTTCGAGCATGCCGCCGCTGGACAGGATCGGCTCGGCGATGAAGGCGGCCAGGCTTCCCGTCGACTGGCTGTCGACCAGCGCGAACGCATCGTCCAGTTCGGTAAGCCAATCCAGCGATCCATCAGGATTCTTGAAGCGTGGACGGAAGGTATTGGGCGCCGGAATTGCAAGGGATCCGACCGCTGCCGGTCCATACCCCTTGCGGCCGGCGCTATAGGTCGCGGACGCCGCAACCCCGGTCATTCCATGCCAGCTTTTCGAAAAAGCAACGATCTCGTGCCTGCCCGTCACCAGCTTCGCCATCCGGATGGCCGCTTCGTTCGACTCCGCGCCGGTCGAGAGCAAAAGCGCCTTGTCGAGGCCAGGCGCCAATCCCGCCAGGCGCTCCGCAAGTTCCACCACGGGACGGGAGAGCATGCCGCTGAAGAGGTGCGCGACTTCTTCGACTTGCCTGCTGACTGTCGAAACGATCTTGGGGTGGCCGTGTCCGAGCAGCGCGCTCATCTGCCCCGAGGTGAAGTCGAGGATCGGCCTGGAGTCCGCATCGTAGACGAATGAGCCTGCGGCGTGCTCGATGATGGCGGGTTCGAATGTGCCGCCATACCGTATGAGGTGCTTCTCGGCCGTGGCCCAGAACCCGCGATCCAAGTTTTTTGACATCTTCACAGCCTCGCCAGAGCACCGGCGGAAAATTAGCGGCTGGCATGGATCCAGTAAAATTGATAATTGTCGGATTCAGCTATCAACGGAATTGATATGCACGGACCACTTGATCTCAGGCTACTGGCAACGTTCGTCCGTGCTTCCCACGCGGGAACCCTTAGTGCGACCGCCATACAGGTCGGACGCACGCAATCGGCGGTGACGATGCAGATACAGCGGCTCGAGGAGGCTCTCGGCCAAAGTCTGTTTCATAGAAACGGCAGCGGGGTCCGTCTCACCGGAAGTGGAGAGCGCTTCCTGGCTTATGCCGAGCGCATTCTCAGAATCCACGACGAAGCGGTTCTAGCACTCTCGGCGAAGGGCTTGCACGGTTCGATAATCTTCGGCTCTCCCGAAGATTATCTGATCGCCTTCTTCCCGACGCTCCTGAAAAGCTTCGGAACCCTGTACCCCGATGTCGAGATCAAGGTCGTTTCCGCACCGACGGTTGAACTGCGGACACTCCTGAATTCGCGCCAGATAGATCTGGCGCTTGTTTCAACTCCGGATGCGACCGATGAGTCGATGGATATCGTGCGGACGGAGCCGCTCGTATGGGTGGGCAGCAGGCCGACCCTGGACCTCCACGATTTTGGCGACACCGTGCCACTGGCTCTGCCGGCGTCGAACGCCATGGATCATAGAGCCGCCTGTGATGCCATGGCCCGTGCCGGGCTGCGCTATAAGATATCCTATGCCAGCAACAGCATTGCCGGATTGATTGCCGTTGCCCGGTCCGGCCTGGCGATAAGTGTGATGACCAAGGAGGCGGTTCCATCCGACCTCTTTGTTCTCAACACGCCCCTGCCCCAGCTATCCCGCCTTGGGGTTCTGATCGCTTTTGCCGAATCCGAACGATCGCCGGCGATCGAGGCATTTGCCGATCACATCCGCAGCGTCCTTCCGACACTCTAGAGTCTGCTTCATTTAGTTTGAAGCGTATCCGGCATTGCGGATGTAGTTTGCGCATTCACCCGAAGCAGCGTTACCGCACCTGATCAAGCAGACGCTTGCACTCCAGAAGGTCGAACAATGCCTCCTGCAGCAGCGCGCGGTTGTCGCGTGACAGCTTTCCCGATCCCGGCGGCACCGGCCCCTCGTCATCGGCCTTGCCGAGACCGAAGAAGCGGCGGTTGGGCTTGGCCTTTGCCTCGCCGACCAGCATCTCGTCGTCAGGACCGCGCGGGTGGGCGGGGCTTGCGGGCGCCGGAGCGGCCTCGGCCTGCTTGCGCTGCGTGATCGCCTCGATCGCCGTCACGTCGCCGCTGCCGATCGCCACCAGGAAATGGTTACCGTTTTCGCGCAGCAGCTTCTGCACGCCCTTGATGGTGTAGCCCTGGTCATAGAGCATGTGGCGGATGCCCTTGATCAGTTCGACGTCCTGCGGCCGGTAATAGCGCCGCCCGCCGCCGCGTTTCATCGGTTTGATCTGGTTGAACCGCGTTTCCCAGAAGCGCAGCACATGCTGCGGCAGGTCGAGATCTTCGGCGACTTCGCTGATCGTGCGGAATGCGTCGGGGCTCTTGTCCATGGAAATCACCCGCTGGCTTGACCGATTCGCCGGTATTTCAGCGGTTTGTGCGCCAACATTCAAGCCCGGCGTCAGTCTCGCCGGGTCCACAAACGCCAGATTTGCCGAGAGATGCGGCGTACGGCCTATTTGCCGGACTTGCCCTTGTTCGACTGGTGCGACCGAAGAATACGGTTTTTCAAGACGTTAGACGCCTTGAAGGTCATCACCCTGCGCGGCAGGATCGGCACTTCCTCGCCGGTTTTCGGATTGCGGCCGACCCGTTCATTCTTGCCGCGAACATGGAAGGTGGCAAACGAAGACAGCTTCACCGTCTCGCCGCGCACGATTGCTTCGCAGATTTCATCGAGAACCGTTTCGACCAGTTCGGCGGATTCCGTGCGGGAAAGCCCGACCTTGCGGTAAACCGCTTCAGCGAGGTCGGCGCGCGTAAGTGTCTTTGCCCCCATGCGACCGTCTCACCATCCTAAAAAAACACAATTGAAACAAGCGGCGACGTTAGAAAATTGGCTCGGCAAGGTCAAGGACCGAGCCTGAAACAAGTCCCGAATAGCGAATCACCAGCGCAGCAGCACCGCGCCCCAGGTGAAACCGCCGCCCATCGCCTCCAGAAGCACCAGGTCGCCCTTCTTGATGCGGCCGTCCTTGACCGCCACGGCCAGTGCCAGCGGCACCGAAGCGGCCGATGTGTTGCCGTGCTTGTCGACGGTGATGACGACCTTCTGCTCAGCGATGCCGAGCTTCTTGGCCGAAGCGTCGATGATGCGCTTGTTGGCCTGATGCGGCACGAACCAGTCGAGATCCTCGGCGGTGATGCCGGCCTGCGAGAAGGTCGCCTCGATCACGTCGGTGATCATGCCGACGGCGTGTTTGAAGACTTCGCGGCCTTCCATGCGCAGATGCCCCACGGTGCCTGTCGTCGACGGGCCGCCGTCGACGTAAAGCTTGTCCTTGTGGGTGCCGTCGGAACGCAGGCTGGTGGCGAGAACGCCATGGTCGGCGATGTTCCCCTCGCCCTGCCCCGCCTCCAGTATCAGCGCGCCGGCGCCGTCACCGAACAGAACGCACGTGGAACGGTCGCTCCAGTCGAGAATGCGCGAGAAGGTCTCCGAACCGATCACCAGGACACGCTTGGCAAGCCCGCCTCGGATATAGAGATCGGCCGTGGTCACCGCATAGACGAAACCCGAACACACCGCCTGCATGTCGAAGGCGAAACCGTGGCGCATGCCGAGACGGTTCTGGATCTCGACGGCGGTGGCGGGAAAGGTGTTGTTGGGTGTGGAGGTGGCCAGCACGATCAGGTCGAGATCGTCCGGCGTCAGCCCGGCATTCGCCAGGGCCTCGCGCGCCGCGGCCTCGCCCAGCGACGCGGTCGTCTCGTCGTCCGCCGCGATATGCCGCTGGCGGATGCCGGTCCGCTGGGCGATCCATTCGTCCGACGTCTCGACCATGCCCTCGAAATCGGCGTTCTTCATGATGCGGCGGGGCAGCGCCGAGCCGATGCCGCGCACGACTGATCTGATCATTGCAAGTCCTATTCGTCGCCGTCGCCGGCTGTGGCGGGCTTGCCCACCTGCAGCTGCGGCTGACGTGTATGAAACGTGTCGAGATCGCTCTTGATCCGTTCGATCAGGCGATTGCGCACCATGTCGTAACCGAGTTCGATTGCGGCGGCGAAGCCTTCCTCGTCGGCGCCGCCGTGGCTCTTCACCACGATGCCGTTCAGGCCGAGAAAGACGCCGCCATTGACCTTGCGGACATCCATCTTTTCGCGGAGACGATCGAACGCGCCCTTGGCGAAAATATAGCCGATCCGCGCCATCAGCGTCCGGCTCATGGCGGCACGCAGATATTCGCCGATCTGCTTTGCGGTGCCTTCGGCGGTCTTCAGCGCGATGTTGCCGGCAAAACCTTCCGTCACCACCACGTCGACGGTGCCCCTGCCGATATCGTCGCCCTCGACGAAACCGTGATAGTCCATCGATTTGAGGTTGGCCTCGCGCAGCAGCAGTCCGGCCTCCTTGACCTCCTCCTGGCCCTTGATTTCCTCGACGCCGACATTGAGCAGGCCGACGGTCGGTCGGTCGACGGCAAGCAGGGCGCGCGCCATCGCCGCTCCCAGGATGGCGAAATCGATCAGCTGGTGCGCGTCGGCGCCGATGGTGGCGCCGACGTCGAGCACGATGCTTTCGCCGCGCACCGTCGGCCAGAGTGCCGCTATCGCCGGCCGGTCGATATTGGCCATGGTGCGCAGGCAGAATTTCGACATCGCCATCAGCGCGCCGGTGTTGCCGGCGGAAATGCAGACGTCTGCATGGCCGTTCTTGACTGCCTCGACGGCCTTCCACATCGATGATTTCCAGCGGCCGTGGCGCAAGGCCTGGCTTGGCTTGTCGTCCATCCGCACAGCCACCTCGCAGTGGACGAACTCGCTGACGCCGGCAAGCCGCGGCAACTGATCGAGGACGGGCCGCACGGCATCGTCGCGGCCGAAGATCAGGAACCTCACGTCAGGGCGGCGCTCGATCACCTTCACGAGGGCCGGCAGGATCACGGTAGGGCCGTGATCACCGCCCATGGCGTCAATGGAGATACGTATCACGCGGCAATCATCTCACAGGTTCCCGGCAATCGGGGTTTCGAAAGCTGGGCGAAAATAGCGGTTTTGAGCCACGGCACAACATTCATTTCGCGTTGCGGCGGCGGAATTCAAGCGAATCGTGTTCCCATTCTTCCCGTCCGCCCGTCAAGCTAGCATGTTTTTCCATGCGTGCGCCGAGCCGGCTGTTTCTGCGCACGCGACTGCATGGCGCATGTGCGAATATTCACCGCCGCCGAACAGCGGTGAATACGCTGATTACTGCGGTTTCTTCAGCGCCGCCAGCCTTGCAAACGGCGAATCGGACCGGTCCTCGTCTTCTATCGTTTCAATGTCCGCGCCCTGTTTGCGTGGATAAGGGTCAATCGCCAGTTCGAAAAACTCTTCGGCCAGCGCGCCGACGTCGATCGTCTCGCCGGAGAAGGTCTCCGGAGCGTCCGGACCGTCCGCGTCGAGCAGGATCTCGCCGCCGGCATGGAAGCCTTCCCGGCCGAGTTTCGAATCTTCCGGCAGAAACAGCCCCGACACCTCCGCGGAGATGCTGCTTTCGATCGGCTCGAGCGTGACGACACATTCCTGGACGATATCCGCCTCGACGGTGCCGCTGACTTTCACGCCATGGCGCTTCCACGACGTGACCAGAAGTTCGGCCCGGTAGCGGCCGACGGAAACGAGCCCATGCTGCTTGGCGAGTTCGGCACGCTGCTTGGTATCCGCCTCGATCCTGACCGGCAGGCCCTTTTGCGGCAGCCGCGCCACATTGGCCAGGAAGGAGACCGGAGTTTCGGTGTTTTCCTTCATATCGAGCCTCCTGTTGATGTCCCGGGTTCCGGATAGCGAAGCACTCCCCCGAGAATGCCGTCGGTTGCCTGCCCTGCGAGTTGCCGGTCGGCGGCAACCACGTAGCCTGCCAGCGCGTCCGCCTGCGGCCATTCGGCGGTGTCCGGGCGGATGTTCCTGGCAAGTGCCGCCGCCAGCGCCGGCTGGTCGCCGCGTTCCAGCGCGTCGGCATAGGCCGTGGTGCGGCCATAAAACATGCGGGCGAGCTTCTTCATGCGCTTCGGTACGCCCATGTCGCCGATGCCGAGTTCGCGCAGCGAATGCTCGACGTCGCTGAAGAACTGGTCGGTCAGTATCTGCGCCACCTCACGCGCCGGGCCGGTCTCGCCGCGCATCCGGTGCAAGAACAAGAAAACATGCAGCGACAGCATCTCGAAGCGGCCGAGCGGCGTATCGGGCACGTTCCAGTCGGAATAAAACGCAGGTTGCCGCGCCGCTGCCACGATTTCGTTGTAGAGCGCGTCCGTGATCGTCTGGTTGGCGTGGCGCTGACGGCCGAACAGGCGTTTGAACATGAGGCGGCCTCCGGGCCTGTTTCATTTTGTGGCCTTGTTGCATCGGCGCGCAAGCTGGTTTACCGGTTTTGCGGCCTCGCGCAAGCGGGCTGGGACACGCATTATGGAGTTGTTGTTGGGCTCGCCAAAATTCAAGACGGGATCTTTATCGAACCCTGCAATCGCCGTTTCGCTTGCTGCCGCGGTCGCCGCGCTGGCCGGCTGCAATTCCCCTACCACCCAATCGCTGGGGTTGAACCCGAGTGAGACCCTCACCCAGGGCTACGTGATCGACCAGCAGCAGATCGACCTGGTTCCGGTCGGCTCAAGCCGCGAGCAGGTCATTCTGGCGCTGGGCAGCCCGTCGACCACGGCGACCTTCGACAACGAGGTGTTTTATTACATCTCGCAGACCCGCAAGCGCCCCGTCGCCTTCATGAACCCCCACATCGTCGACCAGCGGGTGCTCGCCGTCTATTTCGGCGAGGACGGCCGCGTCACCAACATCGCCAACTACGGCAAGAAGGACGGCAAGGTGTTCGACTTTATCTCGCGCACGACGCCGACCGGCGGCAAGGACCAGAACTTCATCGGCCAGCTCATCGCCGGCGCCAGCGCCATGCCGCAGAGCCTGCCGGGCATGCCGCAACAGTAAAGACCGCCGGCCCGCTCCGCGCGGAGCCTGCATCCAAACAAAAACCCGCGGGATCGCTCCCGCGGGTTTTTGTTGAGCAGCCGATGCCGCGGATCAGGCGCTGTGCGCCAGAACCGCCAGCAGCAGCAGCGCCACTATGTTGGTGATCTTGATCGCCGGGTTGACGGCCGGACCGGCGGTGTCCTTGTAGGGATCGCCGACCGTGTCGCCGGTCACCGAGGCCTTGTGCGCCTCGGAGCCCTTGAGGTGCTTGACGCCGTCCTTGTCGGTGAAGCCGTCTTCGAACGACTTCTTGGCGTTGTCCCAGGCGCCGCCGCCGGAGGTCATCGAGATGGCGACGAAGAGACCGTTGACGATGACGCCGAGCAGCGAGGCACCCAGTGCGGCAAAGGCCGAAGCCTTGGAGCCGGAGATCAACAGCACGCCGAAGTAGACGACCAGCGGCGCGAGCACCGGCAGCAGTGACGGGATGATCATCTCCTTGATCGCGGCCTTGGTCAGAAGATCGACGGCGCGGGCGTAGTTGGGCTTCGACGTGCCCTTCATGATGCCCGGATCCTCGCGGAACTGACGGCGTACCTCCTCGACGATCGAGCCCGCCGCGCGGCCGACGGCCGTCATGGCGATGCCGCCGAACAGGTACGGGATGAGGCCGCCGAAGATCAGGCCGGCGACGACATACGGGTTCGACAGGTCGAAGGAGACCGTGCCTAGGTCAGCGAAGTACGGGTACTGCGCGGCATTGGCTGCGAAGTACTGCAAATCGTAGCTGTAGGCCGCGAACAGCACCAGCGCGCCGAGGCCGGCCGAGCCGATCGCGTAGCCCTTGGTCACCGCCTTGGTGGTGTTGCCGACCGCGTCGAGCGCGTCGGTCGACTGACGCACTTCCTTGGGCAGGCCTGCCATTTCGGCAATGCCGCCGGCATTGTCGGTAACCGGACCGAAGGCGTCGAGCGCCACGATCATGCCAGCCAGGCCGAGCATGGTGGTCACCGCGATCGCGGTCCCGAACAGGCCGGCGAGTTGGAAGGTCGCGATGATGCCGCCAACGATGACGATGGCAGGCAACGCCGTCGATTCCAGCGACACCGCAAGGCCCTGGATGACGTTGGTGCCGTGGCCGGTCACCGAAGCCTGCGCGATCGAGTTGACCGGGCGCTTGTTGGTGCCGGTGTAGTACTCGGTGATGACGACGATCAGCCCCGTCACCACGAGGCCGAGCAGGCCGCAGATGAACAGGTTCCGGCCGGTGATCACGACACCGCCGCCGGTGCCGATTTCGCCCCAGCCGACGGTCATCGACGTCGCCGCCCACAGGCCGACGATCGACAGCAGGCCGGTGACGATCAAGCCCTTGTAGAGAGCGCCCATGATCGAGCCGTTGGAGCCGAGCTTGACGAAGAAGGTGCCGATGATCGAGGTGATGATGCAGGCGCCGCAGATGGCGAGCGGATAGAGCATGACGGAGCCGAGCACCGCCGTGCCGCCGAAGAAGATCGCGCCGAGCACCATGGTGGCGACCACGGTCACCGCATAGGTCTCGAACAGGTCGGCCGCCATGCCGGCGCAGTCGCCGACATTGTCGCCCACGTTGTCGGCGATCGTCGCCGGATTGCGCGGATCGTCTTCCGGGATACCGGCTTCAACCTTGCCGACCAGATCGCCGCCGACGTCCGCACCCTTGGTGAAGATGCCGCCGCCGAGACGCGCGAAGATCGAGATCAGGGAAGCGCCGAAGCCGAGCGAAACCAACGCGTCGATGACGGTGCGGTTGTCGGGCGCGAGGCCCATCGGACCGGTCAGTATCCAGTAGTAGACGGAGACGCCGAGCAGCGCCAGACCGGCGACCAGCATGCCGGTGATGGCGCCCGACTTGAAGGCGATGTCGAGGCCGGCCGCCAGGCTGTTGGAAGCGGCCTGCGCGGTGCGCACATTGGCGCGGACCGACACATGCATGCCGATGAAGCCCGCGGCGCCCGACAGGACGGCGCCGATCAGGAAGCCGATCGCGGCCGTTGCCGAGAGCAACCACCAGGCGAGCAGCAGGACTACGACGCCGACAATGGCGATGGTGGTGTACTGGCGGGCGAGATAGGCCTGCGCACCCTCGCGGATGGCGCCGGCGATTTCCTGCATGCGTGCATTACCCTGATCGGAAGCCAGGACCGAGCGCGTCGCCCAGATGGCATAGACGACTGACAGCACGCCGCACAGAATGACAACGGAAAGCATGGTCATTTGCGGATTGTTCCTCGATTGATCGCCCGGAAAAACCCCTCCCCGGGCCGTTGAGCGAGACCGGGTTTCTGCGCGCAGAATCCGGCCTATCGCAGCGGCTTATGCGAAACAGGTTGTCGAACGTCAAGATATTGTTCGGTTTTTGCCCTGATTTCGCCGCTAATCGATTTTTAGCGACTGGAGAGCCTGCCCGCGTGTTCAGGCGGAAGCCGGACTTTTCCTTTTGATCATGAAAAGAGCGCCAAGCGCGCCGAGGCAGACCAGCGTTACCGGGAACACGACCCAGTTCAGCATTTCCCAGCCCCAGGCATTGTAGACGGCGCCCGAGGTCAACGAACCAAACGCCACGCTGCCGAACAGGATGAAATCGTGCACGCCCTGGACCTTGCCCTTCTCGGAATTCCGGTAGCTGCCGGCGACCATGGCGGTGGCGCCGATGAAGGCGAAGTTCCAGCCGAGCCCAAGCAGGATCAGCGCCGTCCAGAACTGCCAGAGCTGGATTCCTGAAAGCGCGACGATCGCACAGGCGATCAGCAGGACCAGCCCGGTCGCGACAATCGTCTCCTTGCCGAAGCGCGTGATCAGCGCGCCGGTGAAGAAGCTCGGCCCGAACATCGCCATCACATGCCACGAAATGCCTATCGCCGCCTCGTCGGGCGAGAAGCCGCAGCCGACCATGGCAAGCGGCGCGCCTGTCATCACGAAACTCATCAGCGCATAGGATCCGACCGCGCAGAGCAACCCGACGGCGAACTGCGGCTGCAGGACGATTTCCGAAAGCCCGCGTGCCGGCTCGTCCACATGCTCGTCGTGGGCGGGAACGCGGTCCCGCACGCGCAGGAACGAGAGAAATACGGCGCCAGCCGCCGCCAAACCGAGGATCGCGGCGAACGCTCCCGCGAACATCACCGGCGCAAGCAGGTCGCGCGTGAAGATGACGATCTGCGGACCGATGATGGCGGTGAAGACGCCGCCCGCGAGCACGAAGGATATGGCGCGCGCCTTGAACTCCGGCGGCGCGTTGTCCGCGGCCGCGAAACGGAACTGCTGCACGAACGCGCCACCGACACCAAGCACCAGGAGGCCTGCGACAAACAGCCAGAAACTCGCCTGCATGAGCGCCAATGTCGCGATCAATCCGCCAAGCGCGGTAATGGCGGTTCCCATCTGGAACCCGTTGCGCTGGCCGAGCATGCGAAGGAGCGCGGCGGCGGGGATGGCCCCGATAGCCACGCCGACGTTGAAACCGGTGACCGGCGCGGTCGCCAGCGATTTGTCGGCGCCGAGCAGATAATGGCCGGCCAGCCCGCCAAGCGAAATCGCAACCACGGCGGCGGAACCAACGATCGCCTGCGCGGCGGCGAGGATGACCGCGGTGCGTCGCGCCTCTTGCTCGGCAGGCGTCGCTGTCACAAAGCGTCCTTGCCGCGCCCTTCGCCGCGCACGCGGCGGGAGACGCGGTCGAGTACGGCATTCACCAGCTTGGGTTCGTCCTCTTCGTAGAACGCCTTGGCGATGTCGACATATTCCGAAACGATCACCGCGACCGGCACGTCGGCGCGTTCGCTGAGTTCGTAGACTCCGGCGCGCAGGATGGCGCGCAGTGTCGAATCGAGCCGCGACAGCGGCCAGTCTTCGGTCAGCGATTGGCGGATCACCGGATCGATCGTCTTCTGGTTCTCGACGACACCGGCGAGGATAGCGCGGAACCATTGTGCGTCGGCCTCGCGATAGACCGCGCCGTCGACTTCCTTGCCGAGGCGGAAAGCCTCGTATTCGGCGGTGATTTCGAGAAGTCCGGCGCCGGCGACATCCATCTGGTAAAGCGCCTGCACGGCGGCAAGCCTTGCCGCGCCTCGCTTGTTGGCTTGGCGCACGGGCGGCGATCCGTCCTTGCCGGCTGGCTGCGTCACGGCGTCAGGCTCCCAGCCGCTCGCGGACGGCGATCATGGTGAGCGCTGCGCGCGCCGCGAAGCCACCCTTGTCGCCCTCGCTCTTCCTGGCACGGACCCAGGCCTGGGCGTCGTTCTCGACGGTCAGGATTCCGTTGCCGATCGCCAGCGATTCCTCGACCGCCAGATCCATCAGCGCCCGGCTCGATTCGTTCGCCACAATGTCGAAATGATAGGTATCGCCGCGGATGATCGTTCCCAGCGCGACGAACCCGTCATAGTCGGTTCCATTGTCATCCGCCGCGTCCAGCGCAAACGAAATCACCGCAGGAATTTCCAGTGCGCCGGGAACCGTCACCACGTCATAGGTGGCGCCGGCGTCGTCGAGAGCCGCCTTCGCGCCATCGAGCAATGCATCGGCAAGATCGTCGTGGAAACGCGCCTCGACGATCAGCACATGCGCCTTGTCGGGGCGAATGAACGCTTTGCCGTGTTGTGAAGTGCCTGCCATTCTCGGTCTCTCCGGGTCGCCGGTGACTTAGGCCGAACCGGGCGGCTTCGCAAGCGAAGTGTGATTGTCAGGGCGACTATTTGGGGCGCCAGACGAGAACTACCGCCGGGCGGAATGAACCGTCATCTCGACGGACACTAGATCGTCGGCCGTCACGCTGATCTTCCGCCTGACATTCACCTTCAGCGGCAAAAGATAAGTCCCGTCCTTGGGAAAGAGCGATGTGGAGAAGGCGACGCCCCCGATCACCGCTTCCACGGGTATCATTCCCCATCCATAGGTTACGAATTTCGATATCTGCCTGATTTCTTCACTATGCTGCAAAGGTATCGGCACGAAGAAGAACGGGGATGGGCCTCTCCAATAGATTACCCTCGCCTCGAATCGGAACTGGGTCACACGGGTCGCTCCTGGCGTGTACGTTTCGTCCTCCAGAGGCGGCTGATCCACCGTCAAAGATCCGAGATTGCATGCCCAGGCCCGCACTGTCTCATGATCAACTACTCGAACGGCACGCACATCCGCCAACGCTTCGAGCGTCAACTTGTGCCTTTCCGCCTCGGTCGGAAAATTCTCGTCGTCCCGGCTCAAAGCCCCTCCTTCGCCGCCTCCGCCAGCCGCGCCGCATAGCGTGCCATCGTATCGATCTCCAGGTTGACGCGGTCACCGACCTGCCGGTCGCCCCAGGTCGTCACTTCCAGCGAATGATGGATCAAGAGCACGTCGAAACGCGTGCCTTCGACCCTGTTCACCGTCAGCGAGGTGCCGTCGAGCGCCACCGAACCCTTCGGCGCGATGAATTTTGCCAGGTCGCGCGGCGCCTCGAGCGTGAAGCGCACCGCTCCGCCCTCCTCTTCGCGCGCGACGATCTCGGCCATGCCATCGACATGGCCGGAGACGATATGGCCGCCGAGTTCGTCGCCGATCTTCAGCGCGCGCTCCAGGTTGATCGGCGTGCCGGCAACCCATTTCGAAGCGGTCGTCAGCCGCAGTGCTTCCTCCCAGGCCTCCACCTCGAACCAGCGCCGGTTCGAGCCTTCGTTCGGCAGGCTGGTCACCGTCAGGCAGACGCCGGCGCAGGCGATCGAGGCGCCGATGGGAATGGTCGCCGGGTCGTATTTCGTCTCGATGCGCAAACGGATGCCTTCTTCCAGTTCGGAAACTTCGGCGACCTTCCCCACATCGGTGACAATTCCGGTAAACATCAGAGCGCCTTCGTCCATTCCGCGTAGGTGTCGTCGCCGAACCGTGCTTCGCGGATAAGCCGGAAGCCGTCCGGTATATGATCGTGGTCGACCGGCGAAACAATGCCGCCCTCCCCGATGCTGGCCGGGCCACAGAAAAGCACGATGCGGTCGACCAGATCCTCGTCGAGAAACGCCTTGGCCGTGTTGGCGCCCCCCTCGACCATCAGGCTCGACATGCCTTGCGCGGCGAGATCCTCCAGCAATTCCGGTAGCGCGACGCGGCCGTCATATGTTTCCGTGGCGAGAAAGCGCACGCCCAAGGCTTCAAGCGCGGCTTTCTTCGCCGCGGCAACGTCGGCGCCGGCGGCGATGAGCACCGGGGTTTCGCGCGCGGTAAAGGCGAGCTTGGACAGTGGCGGCAGCCGCGCCTGCCTGTCGAGCACGATGCGCGCCGGCGAACGGCCTTCCAGCCCAGGCAGACGTACTGTCAATTCCGGATCGTCGGCCTGCGCGGTGCCGACACCGACGAGGATCGCATCGCAGGCCGCGCGCATCATATGCACCTGGCGGCGGGCAACCGGACCGGTGATCGCCACCTGGCCTTCACCCTGGCGGCCGATCATGCCATCGCGCGAAACCGCAATTTTCAGAGTCACTTCCGGACGTTTCTTCAGGGATCGAATCAGGTAGCCGGCCATCCTGTCGGCCGCTTCTTCGGCGAGCACCCGCTCGATCACCTCGACGCCCGCCGCGCGAAGGATCTCGTAACCCTTTCCTGAGACCCGCGGATCCGGATCGCTGGCCGCGCCGACCACCCGCCTGATCCCGGCGGCAGCCAACGCATTGGCGCAAGGCGGGGTACGGCCGTGGTGCGCGCAAGGCTCCAGCGTGACATAGGCGGTAGCGCCCCGCGCCAGTTCGCCGGCCTCGGCAAGCGCTTCGGTCTCGGCATGCGGCCTGCCGCCGATGGCGGTAACCCCGCTGCCGACGATCATCGGACCAGGACCTTCGTCGCGGACGATCAGCGTTGCGACCGAGGGATTCGTCGAGGTGCGGCCCGAATGTCTCTGCGACAGCCGGATGGCGGCTGCCATGAACTGGCGGTCGAGCGCGTTCTGTTCGGCGCTGGCCTTCTTCCTGGCCATCGCCTACTCGGCGTCCTCGTCGCCCTTGAGCTCGCCCAGGACGTCATGAAAATCCTTGGCCTCGCGGAAATTGCGGTACACCGAGGCGAAGCGTACGTAGGCGACGTCGTCGAGCGCCTTCAGTGCCTCCATGACCAGCCGGCCGACCTCTCCGGTGGTGACTTCGGTCTCGCCCGAGCTTTCGAGCTGGCGCACGATACCGGTCACGGCGCGGTCGATGCGCTCGGGATCGACGTTGCGCTTGCGCACCGCGATTTCCATCGAGCGCAGCAGCTTGTCGCGGCTGAACGGTACCTTGCGGCCGGACTTCTTGACCACCACCAGATCACGCAATTGCACCCGCTCGAAGGTGGTGAAGCGGCCGCCGCAGTCCGGGCAGACGCGCCGCCTGCGGATCGCCGCCCCGTCTTCGGCGGGGCGCGAATCCTTCACCTGTGTGTCTTCGGACTGGCAGTAAGGACAGCGCATGGATTGGCCCTGGTTCGCGATTCCGTTTCGCGAAAGGCTTAGAACCTTTCTGCGCGTTGTAAAGCCGATTTCAAGTTGCGGCGACACAAGCACTTGTGTGGCCGCAGACCGACCTACCCCAGATACGGATACAGCGGGAAACGGTCCGTCAGCGTGACGACCTTCTGCTTCACGGCGGCTTCCACCGAGGCGTTGCCCTCATCGGAGTTGGCGACCTTCAGCCCGTCGAGCACTTCGGTGATCAGGTTGCCGATCTCACGGAATTCCGCCTGGCCGAAACCGCGCGTCGTGCCGGCCGGGGTGCCGAGACGCACGCCCGAGGTGACGAACGGCTTCTCGGGATCGAACGGGATGCCGTTCTTGTTGCAGGTGATGTTGGCGCGGCCCAGGGCAGCTTCCGCCCGTTTTCCCGTGGCGTTCTTCGGGCGCAGGTCGACCAGCATCAAATGGTTGTCGGTGCCGCCCGAAACGATGTCGAGGCCTGCTTCCTTTAGGCTGGACGCCAGCGCCTTGGCGTTGGCGACGACATCATGCGCATAGGCCTTGAATTCGGGGCGCAGCGCCTCGCCGAAGGCAACCGCCTTGGCGGCGATGACATGCATCAGCGGACCGCCCTGCAGGCCCGGAAACACCGCGGAATTCATTTTCTTGGCGATGTCCTCGTCATTGGTGAGGATCATGCCGCCGCGTGGGCCGCGCAGCGATTTGTGGGTGGTCGTGGTCACCACATGCGCATGCGGCAGCGGCGAGGGATGCACGCCGCCGGCGACGAGACCGGCGATATGCGCCATGTCGACCATCAGGTAGGCGCCGACCGCGTCGGCGATCTCGCGAAAACGCTTCCAGTCCCAGATGCGCGAATAGGCGGTGCCGCCGGCGAGGATCAGCTTCGGCTTGGTTTCATGCGCCTGCTTTTCGATCGCATCCATGTCGAGCAGGTGGTCATCCTTGCGCACGCCGTACGAGACGACCTTGAACCATTTGCCGCTCATGTTGACCGGCGAGCCATGGGTCAGGTGCCCGCCGGAATTCAGGTCGAGCCCCATGAAGGTGTCACCCGGCTGCAGCAGGGCCAGGAACACCGCCTGGTTCATCTGGCTGCCGGAGTTCGGCTGGACGTTGGCGAAATTGCATGAAAACAGCTTCTTGGCGCGCTCGATCGCCAGTTCCTCGGCGATGTCGACGAACTGGCAGCCGCCGTAATAACGCTTGCCCGGATAACCTTCCGCGTATTTGTTGGTCATGATAGAGCCCTGCGCCTCGAGCACGGCCCTGCTGACGATGTTTTCCGAGGCGATCAGTTCGATTTCGTGCCGCTGGCGACCGAGTTCTGAGCGTATGGCGCCGAAAATCTCGGGATCCACTTCCGAAAGCGGCGTGTTGAAGAAGGACTCGAAATCTTTCGAGGCGGCCGTTGCAATTGCCATGGCGATGATCCTTTTCCGGGGAGCGGCTTGTGGCGCCATTAACACAATTGATCCGCACCCGCCACGTTTGCCCGACGAAATTTGATAGTCGCTTTGCGCCGCGGACATGAAAAAAGCCGCCCTTACGGGGCGGCTTTTTTATGAAGCGGAAATGCTTTCCGAAAATCAGAGCGTCGTCGACGAAATCTGCAGTTCGTCCACCCCGTCGCGGCCATAGATGTCGTCGCGGAAATGGACGACACGGTCGCCGGTCGACCAGGCGGAGATGTAGGTGAAATACACCGGCACCGGATTGGTGACGGCCACCGGAATGTTCTCGCCGCTCTTGATCGCCTGCTCGAAGTGCTGGCGGTCCCAGCCGGGGGTGTCGCGCAGGATCCAGGTGACCAGGTCGCGCACGTTCTGCACGCGCACGCAGCCCGACGAATCGAAGCGCATCAGCTTCGAGAACAGGCTCTGCTGCGGGGTGTCGTGCATGTAGACACCGTCCGGGCTCGGGAAGTTGATCTTGACCGACGACATGGCGTTGCCGGCACCCGGATCCTGACGCAGGCGGAATTTCGCCGCGTCCTCGGTGTTCCAGTCGATCGTGGTCGGATCGATTTCGCCTTCCGGTCCGAGGATGCGGATGTTGTTCTTGGCAAGGTATGTCGGATCCTTGCGCATCAGCGGAATGATGTCCTTGCGGACGATGGATTCCGGCGCGTTCCAGTAAGGATTGACGATGATCTCGTTGATCTTCGAGTTGAGGATCGGCGTCTGGCGGTCGATCTTGCCGACGATCGCGGTATGGCGCAGCACGACGCGATCGTTCTCGACGGCTTCGATCTGCGCGGCTGGGACATTGACCATAACATAACGCTGGCCTAGCTCTCCCGACATCGAGCGCAGGCGCACCAGATTGGTTTCGAGCTGGCCGAGGCGGACCGGCGCCGAGACGTTCATCGCGGCAAACGTGTATTTGCCGAGCACGCCGTCCGAAGGCAGGCCGTGACGGGACTGAAAGCGCTTCACCGCGCCATCGACATAGGTGTCGAAAGACTCGGAGATGCCGGCGCTCTGCGACAGGTCTCCCGAAATCATCAGCCGCTTGCGCAGCGGCACCACGTCCGGGTCGACGACCCCGAGCTTGAGCTTCTTGGTTGCCGGCACGGTCTCCCAGCCGCCCTGCGCGACGATGTTCGAATACTGCCCGATCGCCTGCTCGACATAACCGACGGTCTGCTGGCTGAAGATCGGCAGGTTGGAGGCAACCTTGCCGCCCTGACTGGCGCGGGCATCGAACTGATCGTCCCAATTGCCGCGGCGTGGCGAATTCAGGATATCCCCGATCACGTCCTGGGCGCTGGCTGCGCCGGAAAACGCGGCGGCGGCGATTGCGCCTGCACCGGTGATGAAAAGGCGGCGGTTTGTTTTCATGGACATTCCAGACATCTACACTCTACCATTGCCGACAGGAATTGACACTTCGTCCAAACTAGTTGGCCACTCTTAACAATTCGCCAACCATAAGGAAGAGCACTCACCCGTCGCTGCAACGCGAGAATGTGGGCTTAGTTCCTCCACCGTCGCTGAACCAGCAAACGGCAACGTTATCCAGCATCGGGTAAGTCACTGGAAATATGGCGGCAACGTGACCATTGCGGACACGAGCTTGTGAAAGTGTCGAAAAGCACGGCTCCCGTCGGAAGTGTGGCACCGGTTTGCAACATATACGCAGTCGGCGCGGCCATCGGATGGCTGAACGGTTGCGGGCCGTCGTCGACGTCCTGCCGACCTTCGGCTTGCTGGTGAAGGGATGCTTGTCTAGTTTCGGCACCCGGAAAATGCAGGTGGCGTCGTGATTTATATCGTCTTGAGCGCAGTGTGCGGTGTCGTTGGCGTGTTCGTCGCCAGGAGCAAAAACCTGAATCCGGTGCTATGGGGAGCCATCTGCTTTTTCACCGGGATCATCGGTTTGCTGATCCTCACATTCTGGCGTTCAAAAGCCTCCCCAATTGCATTGGACGATGCAAGGGCAGGAGATGCCGATGAATTGCTCCCGGATCAGGGAAAATCCACGACAGCGAATTCGCCCGACAAGACGACGGACCTATAAACGCGGCCCGTCAAAAGGCCGGCGCATTTCTGCACCGGCCTGGCTAGGAGTTTGACCCCACAGGTTCTTTTGCGGTGCCGCGTCCCCTGGATTGGGGACGTTCCGCTTACATGCGGTAGGCGATGGTGTCGTTCCAGAAGCGGTCCAGGCGCTGCAGGGCGCGGTTCATCTGGCGAAATTCTTCCGGATTGATGCCGCCGACCTGCTCGATGGAGCCGATGTGCCGCTCGTAGAGCCCGCCGACGACTTCAGCGACTTCATTGCCCTTTTCCGTCAGGCTGACGCGGACCGAACGGCGGTCGATGCGCGACCGCTGATGATTGATGAAGCCGAGATCGACCAGCTTCTTCAGGTTGTAGGAAACGTTCGAGCCGAGATAATAGCCACGCGAGCGCAGCTCGCCGGCGGTCAGTTCGGCATTGCCGATATTGAAGAGCAGCAAGGCCTGGATAGCATTGATGTCGCTACGGCCGTTGCGGTCGAATTCATCCTTGATGACGTCGAGCAGACGGCGGTGCAGACGCTCCACGAGCTGCAGCGATTCCATGTAAAGGGAGCGGATCGCTTCACGGCGATCGTCGGATACATTGGCGGGCTTCGCCGCCTGACGCGAATTGATCATTTTCTTTGCCTCTCGTTTGTCGCCCGGTGATTGTTTTGTTTTTTCTCACCTTGCCGCGACCCTATCGAATACCTCTAAAATTCGACTTAAAGGCCAAGGCTAACAAGAGCTTACCGTATAGAGGTTTCGAAAGAGGCTTAACAAAGTCTTGCACGAGGCCAATTTGTTAACCAATTGGCTTAGCCATCGGACGGAAACCGACCGAATCGGCTCGAACGTTCAGTCCGGCTAGCGGGCGTCGGCGCGCTTCTGGAAAAAGATCACCAGGCGGAATGCCGCGTAGAGCAGCGCCACGCAGACATGCGAGATGACGATCAGCAGCTTGTCGCCGAAAAGTTCGGGATAGCCGGCATACATGACGGCTTCGATCGCCGCGCAGATGAACCAGATCACCGGCCCCCACGACGCCATCATCCACAGGCCGATCGCGGCGAAGGGGAAAAACACCGCCAGCGTCACGCTGGTGACCTGCCAGTGCACCGGCATCAGGTCGAACCGCCACGTCGGGCCATCGTAGATGCCGATCAGCCGCACCCAGTAAAGCACGCCGAACATCAGGCAATAGGCTGCGATCACCCGGTGGAACCAGTAGAACGACAGTTCCGCCGCCGACGGCTCGAGACTGCGCTGCCTGGTCGCGTCGTCGTTCAAAGCACCAGTTCCTTCCCCAGCGGCGCGAAATAGGCGTCGACGACGGCCGGATCGACCTCGTCGAGCGTCGCCGGCCGCCAGACAGGCTTCGAACCCTTGTCGATGATCGCGGCGCGGATGCCCTCGTAAAAATCGTGGCCGACAAGCATCCGGTTGAGAATGCGGAATTCCATGCGCATGCAATCGTCCATGGACAGCGTCAGCCCAGCGGAAATCGCGCGGAAGGCCACGGCAAGACTGGTGGGCGACTTGGACCGCATCGTCGAAAGCGTGGCGGCGGCGAATTCGTCCGCCTTCGCGGCCTGTTCGAGACTTGCAAGAATGTCGTCCAGCGAACCCAGCGAAAAATGTCGCGCGATCGCAGCCAGGGTCGCGCCATCCGTCTTGCGCGGCGCTGCCCTGAACACCTCCCGCAATTCGGATCCGGGATCGCCGCCTTCCGCAAGCCCGTCGAGCAGACCCGGCAGGTAGGACGCCTCCACCGTATGGGTTGCCAGCCCCGACCACAGCGCGTCGCCGTTGCCGATCCGGTTGCCCGTCAGGCCGAGATACATGCCGAAGCTGCCGCCGAGATCGGGCAGCAGGTGGCTGCCGCCGACGTCGGGAAAAAATCCGATCCCCACTTCGGGCATCGCGAACTGGGCGTTCTCGGTCATCACCCGGTGCGAACCGTGGAAGGAGACACCGACGCCGCCGCCCATAACGATGCCGTCGATCAGCGCCACATAGGGTTTCTTGAATCGCGCGATCTGGGCATTCAGTCGGTATTCGTCGGCGAAGAACGCGATGGCGCTCTCGCCGCCCCGCTCGCCTTCATAGATGTCGAGGATATCGCCGCCGGCCGAAAACGCCCTTCCCTCGGCCTTGATGACGACCGTCGCGATGTCGCGGTCGCGCTCCCAGGCCGTCAACGCGCGCGACAGCGCCTTGACCATGCGGTGGGTAACGGCATTCAGCGCTTTCGGACGGGTGAGCGTGACGACGCCCGCGCTGCCCTTCCGTTCGAACCGGATTTCGTCACCGCCGCCAAAATCCACATGCACATCCTTCTGTCCGGCCCCGCAGGAGAGTGCAGTGCTAATGGACGCCGCACGCCTGCGTCAATGCCGCCGCCGCGGTGTGTCCTGGTTGAGTTTTGGCTGCGGGTGGAGTGCTGTCGTTCGTCTCGTCCATCGGAACGTACCCGTTTTGCACGTTCGGCCGAGCCTTAATCCGGGTTTCCCGTGCCCAGGCTGTCGAGCGCCTTTTTTGCTTCTTCATTGCCTGGTTCGAGTTCGAGCGTCTTTTGCAGGTCTTCGCGTGCCCTGCCTTGGTCGCCGGCTTGCAGATGGAGCAAACCCCGGCCGAGGTAATATTCGCCATTCTGCGGGCTGAGCTGAATCAAGACGTTCATGTCCCGTATGGCTTGGTTGAACTGTCCCGCTTTCTCGAAGGCCTTGCTGCGCCAGAGATACGCGTCGGCCGTGAGGTGGTTCCGGCGTATCGCCTCGCCGAAATCGGCAATCGCCATCTGCGTGTTGCCGATTTCGAGATAGGTGACGCCGCGATGGAGCAAGGCATCGAGATAATCCCGTTTCACCGCCTCGTCGAAATCCCTGATGGCCAGCCGCTGCTCGCCGAGTTGGCTGTAAACGTAGCCGCGGTTGCTGTAGGCCTGACCGTTCTCCGGATTTTGACCCAGGGCTTTGTCAAACGCGGCCAGGGCTTTCCCGTAATCCTCTTTCTGCGTGAAAACGACGCCCCGGTTGTTGTGCGCCATCAGGTGATTTGGATTGAGCTCGAGGGCCCTGTCGAAATCGGCGAGCGCCTTGTCGGGATCGCCCTTGAGCATGTAGGCATATCCGCGCTCGCCATATCCCGAGGCGTCGTCGGGTTGCCTGGTGATGACCATGTCGAAAATCGCTATCGCCGGGTCGAGTTCGCCCTTCGCCAACAGCACGACGCCCCTGTTGTAGATGGTGTCGGTGTCCTGCGGATTTATCGCCAGCGCCGCGTCGAAGTCCGCCATCGCCGCATCGGGCTGATTCTTCAGGAGCCATGCCTTGCCGCGGTCCTTCAAGGCCTCGATGTCCTTCGGGTTGCCGCGTATCGCCTTGTTCAGGTCGGTTATCGCCAGTTCAGGCTCGCTCTTCCGGAGATAAGCCGAGCCGCGGCCTGCATAGGCCCGGAGGTTGTCGGGGTCGGCCTTTACCGCCTGGTCGAAGAGTTCGAAAGCCTCGCTGTGGTCGGCAGGCGAGCGGGATTTCAGCAGCGTGAATCCCTGCTCCAACCGGGCGTCGGGCGACGTTTCGCCGGCTTGTATCAACAGGACTGGTGGCAGATGCGGTGCGGTGCCCGCCGGCAAACCGGCCGAACCGCCGTGCAGGACTGCCAGGATTCCGGCAAGGGGTGCGAGAACTTGCAACGATCGTTCCTCCGCGCATGTGGCCGAACGACCCCCCGCGCGGAACCTATCAAGACCGGGTGTTCCCGGTCAAACCGCCGCCGGACCGAAACGCTGGCAAGGGCCGGCCTGCACTGCTAGGTTGTCCCGCAATGCGTCGGCACACAGGAGGACGCCAATGGGCATCGTCACGCTTCCATGCGACGTCGGGCGGCATCGTGCCGTTTCCTTCGATGTGATCGAAGTTGACAGCGACCGGGTTTTTCTCGTCGATCTGTGCGCCGACTGGAACGGCTACGCATCGGTGATCGACGCTGCCCGGGAAGTTTTCCAGTACTGCAACGCCACCTACGGGACCCGGCGCATCATCTGCGACGATGCGAAGCTGGAATGGCAGGAAATCACACGCGAAAACGACGCGATGTCGAATGAACCCTACCCCGAGAGCGTCCCGTTCAAGGTCGTCTGCAAGCTTTTCGTGGCGCAGGGGCAAAGGAACTTCCCCGTCGGGGGCATCTGATTCAGCCCAACGCGGGACGATCCCGGTGGAATATCCTGGGGCGCCGGCCGTTCATCGTCGGTTCAGGCCGAATGGCTCATGATCCAAGTCGCAAAGGAGAAAGCGATGCGAATCGAATTCATCCTGTTTGCCGCCGCGGCCCTGTTTGCCGGTTCCGCCCTGGCAGGGAACCAATCGTCGAATACGAGCACGAACAGATCGTCCGACAACGGCGTGGTGCGTGAGCAGACCGTCGAGACTTACTGCGAGGACGGCTATTGCCAGCGCTACGTCAAGCGCCGGGTCTATATCGAGGATTGGAACGACGATTATAAGCGCGAGCGCAGGCGGGATCGCTACCGTGACCGCTCCGACGATGATGACGATGACAATGATTGATGCCGTTGCTCAACTCACTCCGAGATACGAACGAGTTGGATGCTAGCTGACGGACTGCAACGGTCGTAAGCGGGGAATCAACTGCGACATCGCCGCCGCCGGCCCGGGGTTGGTCTCGAAACCGGCTGCGTGTTAAAAAGCCGCCGGTCCGGAGTAGCGCCATGAACAAGATCAGCCGCCTGAAAGCCGCGGGAAGCCGCAGCGTCGACGAAATCACCGGCGGCCGCCGGCTGCGGCGCATGCGCAAGGCCGACTGGTCGCGCCGTCTGGTGCAGGAAAACCACCTGACCGTCGACGACCTGATCTGGCCGATCTTCATCATCGAGGGCAGGAACACCCGCGAGCCGATCGCCGCGATGCCCGGCGTGTTCCGGCTGACGCCGGACCTCGCCGTCAAGGAGGCCGAGCGCGCAGCCAGGCTGGGCATTCCGGCGATAGCGACCTTCCCGAATGTCGACATGAAATTCCGCGACCAGACCGGGTCGCACATTCTCGACGCCGACAACATCATCAACCGGGTCACCCGCGCCATCAAGGACGCCGTGCCCGAGATCGGCATCATCACGGATGCGGCGCTCGACCCGTTCACCAGCCACGGCCATGACGGCATCTTGCGCGACGGCATCATCGTCAACGACGAGACGGTCGAGCAGGTCGCGGCGGCGGCCGTGCTGCAGGCGGCCGCCGGCGCCGACATCATCGCGCCGTCGGACATGATGGACGGCCGCATCGGCGCCATCCGCGACGCGCTCGACGCCAACGGGTTTTCGGACGTGGCGATCATGTCCTACGCGACGAAATTCGCCTCCGCCTTCTATGGCCCCTATCGCGAGGCGATCGGCACCAGCGGGCTCCTGAAGGGTGACAAGAAGACCTATTACATCGACCATGCCAATTCGGACGAGGCGGTGCGGGAGGCCGAGCAGGACCTTGCCGAGGGCACCGACATGCTGATGGTGAAGCCCGGCCTGCCCTATCTCGACATCATCCGGCGGCTGAAGGACGAGTTCCAGATGCCGACCTTCGCCTACCAGGTGTCGGGCGAATATTCGATGATCAAGGCAGCCAGCGCCAATGGCTGGATCGATGGTGACAAGGTCATGATGGAAAGCCTGCTCGCCTTCAAGCGCGCCGGCTGCGACGGCATCCTCACCTATTTCGCGCCGCAGGTGGCCGAGATGCTGAAGGGCCGGTGAGCCAACCGCCGGGATCCGACATGAACAGCGATCGCATCTTTGTCGCGGCGGGCGGACTTTGCGGTGCCGCCGGAGTTGCGCTCTCCGCGGCGGCTGCGCATGCCGGCGGCGGCAATGTCGGAACGGCCGCGTCGTTCCTGCTCATGCACGCGCCAGTGTTCCTCGCCGCGGGGCTGGTCGGCGGCAACCGGCTGCTTCACGGCGGCTGCGGCATATTGCTGGCCGGGCTGCTTGTTTTCGCCGGCGATCTGTTGATGCGCGACTATGCCGGAACACGGCTCTTCCCGATGGCGGCACCGGCCGGCGGCATCTTGCTGATCGGCGGCTGGCTGGTCGTCGCCGCCTCCGCCTTCGGCCGCGTGACCAGGGCGAAATAGCCGCCTGCGTCGGCAAATGATCGGCGATCTTCTGGATACAGCCGCCGCAAACACTGTTGTCTTTGCCGCGCAATAGCCCTACGCAGGCACAAGCCCAACAGAGAAAGGGAGCGGCCATGGCGCGAACACCGAACTACAATTACGAGCGCCAGGAGCGTGACCGCCAGAAGGCGGCAAAGAAAGCCGAGAAGCTGGCGGCCAAGGCTGCGGCAAAGGAAGAGCGGACGAAATCCGAGACGGATACCGAAACGGAAACCGAGGAGTAGCGTCCGGTCCGCGCACTGCGCGCCAGCCCGGCTACAGGGCGATGGCGCCTTACGCCGGTGCCTTGTCGCTGATGAAGACGTTGACCTCGCGCGCCGCGGCGATGAAGGCGCGGCGCGCGTTCATCGCAGGCTTGTCGCCGGCGATCGCGTCGTGGCAGGCCTGCAGCGCCGCGCGATGCTTGGGGCTCTTCTTGCCCGGCCAGCTGTTCATCAGATAATCCGAGGTTTCGCGGACGGTGCGCAGCAGCTGGCTGTCGCCGGTGTCGCCGGCCTTGACGGTGACGGGTGTGTCGAAACGGTTGTTTTCCATCGCCGCTCTTACGCCAACGGCGCTGGCGAAGCGAGCCGGAAAAGCGCCGGCTGCCCCAGAATCGGCAGAAAGCGGGCCTCGCGCCCGCCCGGAAAGCCGATGATCCCGGCGAATCGTCGAAAACTAGCTCTGCCCCATGCGGTTCCAGGCGTCGAGCCCGGCGATCTTGTAGGCTTCGGCCAGCGTCGGATAATTGAATGTGTTGTTGACGAAGAAGTCGACGGTGCCGCCGAGGTTGATCACCGCCTGGCCGATGTGGATCAGTTCGGTGGCGCCCTCGCCGACGATGTGGGCGCCGAGCAGCCGCCGCGTATCGAGCGCGAAGATCAGCTTCAGGAAGCCGGTGTTGACGCCCATGATGTGGCCGCGCGACGTCTCCCGGAACCGCGCCACGCCGACCTCGTAGGCGACGCCGCTCTCGCGCACCTGCTCCTCCGACTGGCCGACGGTGGAAATCTCCGGCACGGCGTAGATGCCGTATGGAAACGTCTCGGGCGGCGGCGGCAGGGTTACGCCGAAGGCATGGCAGGCGGCGACGCGCCCCTGCTCCATCGACGTGGAGGCAAGGCTCGGGAAGCCGATGACGTCGCCGGCGGCATAGATGTTCGGCACGCTGGTCTGGAACGTCTGCGGATCGACGCTGATGCGGCCGCGCGCGTCGGCCTCGATGCCGACCGTATCGAGGCCGAGGCTGGCGACATTGCCCGTGCGGCCGGCCGCATAAAGCACGATTTCGGAGCGGATCGAGCGGCCGTCGGCCAGCGTCACCTCGGCCCAGTCTGGCTTCGAGGCGATCTCCTTCACCGCGCTGCCCAGCCTGATGATCATGCCGCGGTCGCGCATCTGATGGATGAAATCGTCGACGATCTCGCGGTCGACGAAGTCGAGGATCGAGTTGCGCGGCTCGATCAGCGTCACCGGCACGTCGAGCGCCGAGAAGATCGTCGCATATTCGACGCCGATGACCCCGCCGCCGATCACCGTCAGCGTGCGCGGCAGATGATCGAGTTCGAGCATCTCGTCACTGTCGAAGACACGTCTTTTGTCGAAAGGAACGTTCTCTGGCCGATGTGGCCTCGTGCCGACCGAGATCAGCGCGTTGGCGAAACGCACCTCGGAACGCTCGCCGCTCTCGGCCAGCAGGCTGACGGCGTTCGGGCTGATGAAGCGTGCTTCGGCCTGCAGGCTCTTCACCGTGTTGCGCATGAACTGGTGCTGCAGAACCTCGACCTCGTGGTCGAGCGTCTTGTGCAGCCGCTGCACCAGGTCGCCGATCGAGATATCCTGCTTCACCCGGTAGCCGCGGCCATAGAAGCCGCGCTCGCGCCAGCCGGACAGGTTCAGCACGGTTTCGCGCAGCGTCTTCGAAGGGATAGTGCCGGTGTGGACGGAAACGCCGCCAAGCCGCCTGCCCTTGTCGATCACCAGCACGGTCTTGCCGAGCTTGGCCGACTGCACCGCGGCGCGGCGGCCGGAAGGTCCGCTGCCGATGACGACCATGTCGAATTCTTGCATCAGCCGCCCCGTCCCCACGCGCCTGCTTGTTGCAGCGCACACAGACTAGCGCGTTCCGGCCGTCACATTCAACCGATTGAAGCAGCGCCGGCCCGGATTCGGATTTCATGGCCGGTGGCACGTCCATCTTGAATCGGTGGCGCAATTTCACCATCTGCGGCATGCAAGGTGATGTCCGGCATTTCCGGTCCCATCACGAGGAAGGAACGATGAACAGCACCATTCTCGAAGGCGAGATCATGAACAGCAGGCTCGACGACGCCCGCGCCTATGACGGCGTCAGGACGCGGCGCATCCTCGCCTTCTGCATCGACTACCTGATCGTCGGGCTGCTTCTGATCCCGTTCGCCATCCTGGTTTTCCTGATCGGAATCCTGACGCTTGGCCTCGGCTGGATGCTGTTCGGTATTCTCGGGCCGGCGGTGGCGCTCGCCTATATCTGGAACACGCTCGGCGGGCCGAAGCAGGCCACGACCGGCATGCAGATCATGGGCATCCGCCTCGACCGTCTCGACGGCAAACCCGTCGACGGAATGCTGGCGGTGGTGCATTCGGTGCTGTTCTGGGCGGGCAATGTGGTGCTGACGCCGCTGATCCTGCTCGCCACGCTGTTCCTCGACCGCAAGCGCACCCTGCACGATTTGCTGCTTGGCACCGTGGTGACACGCAGCGACACGGCGATGTCCGATCGCTAGGGACGATCGCCTCAGGCGCGCTGAAAGCGGAGCGGTTTTCACCGGGTCCGGCGCTGATTTTGGTAAACTGTCGCGGGATGCTGACGGCGGCATGCAATATTTTTGAACGCCGCACAGCCGCGAGGCTTCATTCTTCTGTTGAATTTTTCGCAACTGCCGCCAAGGTATTGTGATTCGAGGACTTCAACCATCGATCGATGACGCAGCACCCGACCCAGTCGCCCCAGTTCTTCCTGACCGCACCCTCGCCGTGCCCTTACATCGAAGGTCAGTTCGAGCGGAAGGTGTTCACCCATCTGGTCGGCGACAAGGCTCCCGAGCTCAACGATCTCCTCACCCAGGGCGGCTTCCGCCGCTCGCAGAACATCGCCTACCGGCCGGCTTGCGAAAATTGCCGGGCCTGCATCTCGGTGCGCATACTGGCGGGCGAATTCAAGCCGACCCGGAATATGAAGCGCGTCATGCAGCGCAATTCCGATCTCGTCGGCGCCATGCATGACGCCGAGCCGACCACCGAGCAATATTCGCTGTTCCGTTCCTATCTCGACTCGCGCCACCGCAAGGGCGGCATGTCGGACATGACCGTGCTCGACTATGCGATGATGGTCGAGGACACCCATGTGACGACCAAAATCGTCGAATACCGCCGGCGCGGACCCGACACCTTCATCACCGGCAAGGGCGTCGGCGAACTGATCGCCGTGGCGCTGACCGACCAGATGTCGGACGGGCTGTCGATGGTCTATTCCTATTTCAGCCCCGAACTGGAAGACCGCTCGCTCGGAACCTTCATGATCCTCGATCACATCGCGCGCGCCCGCGCCGCCGGCCTGCCCCACGTCTATCTGGGCTACTGGGTCAACGGCTCGCGCAAGATGAACTATAAGGTCCGCTTCACGCCACAGGAACATCTCGGTCCGAAAGGCTGGGAACGCTACGCACACGAGGCCGTCTGACCGGCGCAGGCTCTCGTGTTCGACCGCTTCCCGTTTCCGCAATTCGGAGCATTCCCGTGTCCGCCTCTCCTTCCAATCACGCGAAAGGTCTCGCGCTGACCGCGTTCGGCGGTCTGACGCTGACAGTCGATATTCCGCTGATCCGGCTTGCCGACGGCGATCACTGGACCATCCTTTTGCTGCGCAGTTCGACCACCCTAGTCGCCACGCTGCTCATCTGGCTCGCCTGGCGCTGGCTTCGCGGCGACGCGCCGAGGCTGGTGCCCGGTCGCAGCGGCGTCGTGGTCGCCGCGCTCTATGGTCTGGCCTCCATCACCTTCATCTCGGCGGTATACAACACCTCCACCGCCAATCTGGTGTTCATCCTCGCGTTCAACACCATGTTCGCCGCGCTGCTGTCCTGGATTTTCCTGAAGGAACGGCCGCGGCCGGTGACGCTCGTCGCCATGGCTGCAATGCTTGTCGGGGTGCTGGTCATCGTTTTCGACGGCATCGGCACCGGCAATTTTGTCGGCGACATGCTGGCGGTGAGCTCGGCATTCCTGCTCGCCTGCGCCATCACCATCACGCGCGCAAGCGGCAAGGACATGGGCTTCACGGCGCTGGTGGCGGTGGTCCTGCCGCTCATCGTTGCCGTCGTCATGGTCCAGAAGACCGGCTTCCAGGTCGCGGCGCCATGGTGGATCATCTTCAACGGCGCCGTCATCATGCCGATCTCGTTCTTCTGCCTCGCCACCGGACCGCGCTACATTTCGGGACCCGAGGTGGCGATGTTCTATCTGCTCGAAACCATCCTGGCGCCGGTCTGGATCTGGATGATCTTCACGGAAACGCCCTCCCGCAACAGCATGATCGGCGGCGTCATCCTGATCGCGACGCTGGTCCTGCATTCCCTGTGGCAGTTGAACGAGGGCCGCAGGCGCCGCGCCGCGGCGGCAGTCCGCCACCCGGCCTGAACGGCGGCGTGTTCGACAAGAAAAAGGCGCCGGGCTGAGCCTGGCGCCTGCTTTCATCGATCCATCCGGATCAGTGCGGCCGGTCGGACTCGTTCGTCGGCCTCGGCCCGTTGCTGCGGGATTGGGGGTTCGAAATCGCCGCGCTGCCGGTATAGTCGGTGGATGGGGCCTTTACCACGACGTTCGGCGGAGCCGCATCGCCATAGCGATCATTGTAAAACGGGTGCGCGTTTGCCCTCGTGTCGTACTGCAGATTTCCGCTGTAGTCGTTGGCAAGGGCGACGCCGGAGGTCATCAAAACGGCGGCAACGGCAAGTATCGTCTTTTTCATTTCAGTCTCCATTCGGAAAATTCAGCCTTCAAGCCTGAATTCCCTTTCAATTCTCGATCACGAAGATCCGGAAATGTCGCCGTTTGCTTCCCGCTTTCATTCAAAACACGGGAATTCCGCGGCGCAGCCGGTTGCCTTCCTGATTTTCTCCATCGGAATATTATGCTTCCGATGCGTCTCAGGTAGGAGCGGCGCCGAGGGCGTTCAAATCAACTGCACGCGACAGACGGGCGGTCCGATTCACATATTCGTGTGAGGCCTTGAACGCCGTAGGCCGGTCGGCATCAGCCGTCGAACCAGGCGATTGGGCTCGGGTTGCGCTATGCTGCTGGCCGCCTGCCGTGCGCGGCGCGTTCGGTCAGTCTCTGCAGCGCGGTCATGACGGTTGCGGTTTCGTCGTCGGTCAGCACGCGCATGTCGAGCAGTTTCATGCTCTGCAGCCCTTCGAGCACCAGATAGACGATCAGCATCGCGGTATCGTCCTCGGCATCGGCTTTCAGCCGGTCGAGCAAGCGCCGGTGAAAAGCCTTGATCGGTTTCAGGAAATCGGGATCCTCGGCGATTGCCGCCAGCAGCCCGACCCCTTCAGACTCGGTCTCGTCGTATTTGGCTGAAAAAAGGCGAACATACGCCGAGACGAGTTCGCCTCGGTCGCCATGCGAATGTTCATCGAGTTCGGTTTCGAAGTCCGCGATGAAATCCTCGACGAGTGCGCGCATGAGCGCCGCCTTGGTCGGAAAATTGTAAAGCAATCCCCCCTTGGAGACGCCTGCCCGCGCGGCGATCGCGTCCAGGGAGAGATTGCCGAAGCCGGAATCGCGAGCCACGGCCTTGACGGCATGGAGAATCTTCTCCCGCGAGTTCTGCTTCTTTGCGGCCATCGTCACTCCTTGCTGTCCTGTAGCTTAAAGGAGATTGACATTACCGTCCAGACGGTACAGTTATCTCGAAAATCCGGTTGCCGACACCTATATAGGGCCATTGCAAAATTTTGGCCCGTCGCCGTTGGGCGTGGTTGGCGACGATCAACATCGACGAGGTCACTTTGATCAAGCGCTTCATCATCGCCGCGATCCTGCTCATTATTGTGGTCGGGGTCATCGTCGGTCGGCAATTGTTCGTCG
Organism: Mesorhizobium sp. ZC-5; assembly: GCF_025753855.1. Lineage (GTDB taxonomy): Bacteria > Pseudomonadota > Alphaproteobacteria > Rhizobiales > Rhizobiaceae > Neomesorhizobium. The sequence continues at coordinate 322,638 of NZ_JAOWPT010000003.1, read as the reverse complement.
ACTATATGACGGCCCAGTATTTTGCCACCATGCAGCCTCCGGCCGCCACGGTGTCGACCGTCGTCGTCAAGCCGACGAGCTGGACGCCCGGCATCGAGGCGATCGGCACCGTGCGGGCGGTGCGCGGCGTCAACCTGAACGTCGAAATCGCCGGTATCGTCAAGGATATCCTGTTTCAGGCCAACCAGAAGGTGAAGGCGGGTGACGTGCTCGTCCAGCTCGACGACGCGATCCAGCGGGCGGATCTTGCGGCGGCAACGGCACAGGCTGCACTGGACAAGACGACGCTCGACCGCGCGGTCGAGCTGCAGCGGCGCCGCGTCGGCTCGGACGTCAACGTGGATTCGGCCCGCGCGGCGGCCGAGGCGTCCCAGTCGCGGGTCGCCAGCCTGCAGGCCGCGGTCAACCAGAAGCAGCTGACGGCGCCGTTCGACGGAACCGTCGGTATTTCCAGGATCGATCTCGGGCAGTATCTCGCGCCCGGCACCACCGTCGTCACGCTGCAGGATCTCGACACGATGCGTGTCGACTTCACGGTTCCCGAACAGCAATTCGCCGATCTGAAGATCGGCCAGTCGGTGCGGCTCGGCACCGGTGGTGTGGGCGGCGAGATGCCGTTCACCGGTACGATCCGGGGCATCGACCCCAAGATCGATTCGGCGTCGCGGCTGGCGGCGGTGCGCGCAGAAGTCGCCAACCCGGAAGGCAGGCTCACACCCGGCCAGTTCGTTCAGGTGCGTGTCGAACTGCCCAAGGAGGACGATGTCATCGCGCTGCCGCAGACGGCGCTGACCACCAGCCTCTACGGCGACTACGTTTTCGTGGTGCGCCCGGCCAAGGCCGCCGAGGGCGGCGCGGCCCCGGCGACAAAACCGGAAGAAAAGCCTGCTGCCGGGGAAGCCGCGACGCCCGCCGAGCAGAAAGCCGCCGCGGAGCAATCCAGCCCTGCTGAGGCGGAAAAGCCGGCCGATTCAGCCAAGCCGGCCGATCCCGCCAAGTCGGCCGAAACGGCCGCGCCAACCGGCCAGGCAGCGCCTGCTGCCGAAGGGGAGAAGCCGCAGCTGCAGCTCGCCCAGGTTTTCGTCAAGGTCGGCCGCCGTTATGGCGGCGTGGTGGAAATAACTGAAGGGGTGTCGGCCGGCGACGAAGTCGTCACCGCCGGCCAGAACCGGCTCTTCAACGGCATGTCCGTCGTCGTCGACAACACGATCGACCCGTCGAAGCCGGTTGACCAGCAGGCGGCACAGCAATGAGTTTCTCCGACATCTTCATCCGTCGCCCGGTCCTTTCGACCGTCCTCGGTGCCCTGATCCTGCTGCTCGGCTTCCAGGGCATCTTCAACCTGCAGATCCGCCAGTATCCGGAGGTCGAGGAGACGGCGATCACCGTCACCACCGCCTATCCGGGCGCCAGCGCCGACCTGATCCAGGGGTTCATCTCGGCGCCGATTGCGCGCGCCGTCGCCTCGACCGAGAACATCGACTACGTCACCTCGTCCAGCCGGCCGTCGTCGAGCACGGTGACGGTGCAGATGAAACTCGGCTCCAACCCCGACGTGGCGCTGACCGAGGTGCTGTCCAAGGTGCAGGGCGTGCGGGGGCTGCTGCCCCAGGAGGCCAAGGACCCGGTCATCGTCAAGGGCACCGGCCAGGATTTCGCGATGATGTACATCGCGATGCAGAACCCGAACATGACGAACGAACAGCTCACCGAATACATCGAGCGCGTCATTCGTCCACGCATGTCGACGGTCGAGGGCGTCGCCGACGTGCAGATCTTCGGCGCCGCCGAATATTCGATGCGCGTCTGGATCGATCCGATCAAGCTCGCGGCGCGCGGCGTCACCGCCGCCGAGGTGCTGGCCGCGATCAACAACTCGAACTTCCTGTCCGCGCCGGGCAAGACCGAGAACGAATATGTCGTCTCCTCGATCACCGTGCGTTCGACGCTGCAGACGCCGGAAGCCTTCGCGGCGTTGCCGCTGAGGTCGGAAAACGGTGATGTCGTGCGATTGCGCGACGTTGCCCACGTCGAACTTGCCGCCGAGAGCACCGACGCCCGCATCACCTTCAACGGCAAGTCGGGCACCTTCCTGGCCGTGTTCCCCACCCCGGCCGCCAACCCGCTGACCACGGCGGAAGCACTCCAGAAACTCGTCCCGGTGATCCAGGACACGCTGCCTGTCGGCATGACGATCGAGGTGGTCTACGATTCGACGGAGCAGATCAGCGCCTCGATCGAGGAGGTGTTCAAGACCATCGCTGAAGCGGTCGCCATCGTCGTCGTCGTCATCCTTCTGTTCCTCGGCTCGTTCCGTTCGGTGCTGATGCCGATCATGACCATTCCGCTGTCGCTGATCGGCGTCTGCTTCGTGCTCTTCCTCATGGGCTATTCGATCAACCTCCTGTCGCTGCTGGCGATGGTGCTGGCGATCGGCCTCGTCGTCGACGACGCCATCGTGGTGGTGGAGAACATCCACCGCCACATGGAGGAGGACCACATGTCGCCGATGCAGGCGGCGTTCAACTCGATGCGCGAAATCTCCTCGGCCGTCGTCGCCATGACGATCACGCTGGCCGCCGTGTTCGCGCCGCTCGCCTTCACCGGCGGCCTCACCGGCGCGCTGTTCCGCGAATTCGCGGTGACGCTTGCCGCGTCGGTCGTCATTTCCGGCATCGTCGCGCTGACCATCACCCCGATGATGTCGGCGCGCCTCCTGAAGGCCGGCCAGCACAGCCGCTTCCAGCGCATTGTCGACGGCACCTTCGAGCGGGTCGAGCGCGTCTACGAGCGGTGGGTTTCCGGTTCGCTGAAGTACCGGCCGGTGACGCTGATGGTCGTCATCGCTCTCGTCGCGGTGACCGGCTTCATGTTCATGAAGACTTCGAGCGAACTCGCGCCCGAAGAGGACCAGGGCTTCCTGATGGCGCTGGTGACGGCGCCCCGCTACGCCACCTCGGACTATACCAGCCGTTACGTCGACCAGTTGCTCGGGGCGGTGCAGGACCTGCCTGAAACGCGGGCGGTGTTCTCGGCCGTCGCATTCGGCGGGGCGACCAATTCCGCCTTCGTCGGCTTCGCCTTCAAGGACTGGGCGGAGCGCGACCGTAGTTCCAAGCAGATCCAGGAGGACATCCAGGGCCGCATCGGCAAGCTGACCGGCGTCGAGGCGTTCGTCTTCGCGCCGCCGACGCTGCCGGGCTCCGGCGGCGGCCTGCCGATCTCGATGGTGATACGTTCCATCGGCGAAGCCTCGCAGGTCTACGAAGTGGCGGAGGAGATCAAGAACAAGGCGCAGGCATCCGGCCGCTTCATCGTGGTGCAGAACTCGATGTCGTACGACGCGCCGCAGGTGACGGTGACGATCGACCGCGACCGCGCAGCCTCGCTCAACATCCCGGTCGCCGACATCGGGCGGACGCTGACCCTTTTGGTCGGCGGCGGCGAGGTCGCACAATTCGACCGCGATTCCAACAGCTACGACATCATCATGCAGGTGCCGAGGGAGTACCGCGACAACCCGCAGAGACTCGGCGAGTTCTTCGTGCGCAGCGCCACCGGCGAGATGGTGCCGCTGTCATCGGTGGTGTCGATCTCGACCAACGCGTCGCCCGCCGCGATCGAACAGTTCAACCAGCTGAACTCGGCGACCATCTCCGCCCTGCCGCTGCCCGGCGTCACCACCGGCGACGGCCTCGCCGAAATCGAGAGCATCGCCAGGCAGGTGCTGCCCGACACCTTCTTCATCGACTATTCCGGCCAGTCGCGCCAAGAGAAGGAACAGGGCAACACCATCCTGATCGCCTTCGTGCTTGCCGTGATCGTCATCTACCTCGTGCTGGCGGCGCAGTTCGAAAGCTTCCGCGACCCGCTCATCATCATGATGTCGGTGCCGCTGTCGATCTTCGGCGCCATGTTGCCGCTGAATCTCGGGCTCGGCACGCTCAACATCTACACCCAGGTCGGGCTGATCACGCTGATAGGGTTGATCACCAAGCACGGCATCCTTCTGGTCGAGTTCGCCAACCAGCAGCGCGAAGTCCACGGCATGCGGCGGCGCGACGCCATCATCGCTTCGGCCAAGGTGCGCCTGCGGCCGATCCTGATGACGACGGCTGCGATGGCGCTCGGCGTCGTGCCGCTGATCGTCGCGCAGGGTGCTGGTGCGGCCGCGCGCTACTCGATGGGCCTGGTCATCTTCACCGGCATCCTGGTCGGAACCATGTTCACGCTGTTCGTCGTGCCGATGTTCTATTCCTACATCGCCAGCAAGGATTTGCCGCACCATGCCGAGAAGCCGGACCCGAACCTGATGCCGGTGCCGCACGACTGACGCAACGGGTCCTTGGTGGAGCACCAAATTCAGCATTCGTGGACGCTGCATTGCCGTCCGCGATACGCTATCTAGGTCAGGAACACGCCCGGCGGAGTTTCCTCACCGATGCCCCTTCTTTGTCTCAATCCCGAGGGGATCGCCGCCCCCGAGACTTATTCGCACGTCGTGGTGGCCAGGGGCACGAAGCTTGTCTTCGTCTCCGGCCAGGTTGCCGAGGATCGCGGCGAACTGGTCGGCCCCGGCGACATGATGCTGCAGGCACGCCAGGCGTTCGACAATCTGGGGAGAGCGCTTGCCGCAGCCGGCGCTCGTCCGGATCAAGTCACCAAGCTTGGAATTTTCGTTGCCGGCTTCAAGCGCGAGCATCTCGACATGATCGAACAGGGGCGCGTCGCACTGTTCGGCACACACAAGCCCGCCGATACGCTGGTCGGCGTGGCGACGCTCACCCGGCCTGAATACATGATCGAGGTCGACGCCATCGCCGTCATCGACGACGCATAAGCGATTTCAGGAGGCCGCGTGACACGCTTGGCAAGGATCGCACTCGGGATCGGCGGCATCGCTGTGCTGGGTATCGCTGCGGCCGCCGCCTTCATCGCTGTCAACCAGTTCTCGCCGCCGCAGGATTCGCGCGACTGGCCGGACATCAGGCCGGTTCCAGCCGCCGACGACCTCTCCTGGACCGCCTATGGCGGCGATCCCGGCCAGACGCGCCACTCCACCATCGGCCAGATCAGCCGAGACAATGTCGGCCGTCTCGCTGTCGCGTGGACCTACAAGACGGGCGAACTCGAGCGCCGGGGACAGCGCGCCCGCTTCGGCAAATTCCAGGCAACCCCCATCCTGGCCGCCGGCAATCTCGTCTTCTGCACCCCGTTCAGCCGGGTGATCGCGCTCGATCCGGTCACCGGAGCGGAGCGCTGGGCTTACGAGCCGGACACCCCGCTCGAAGGCAGGGTGCCCGGCGAAAAGTACAATTGCCGCGGCGTCGTGCAATGGCGCGACAACCAAGCCGTCGCCGGCGCGCCGTGCGCGGAGCGGCTGTTCGTGCCGACCACCGACCGCCGGCTGATCGCCATCGATGCCCGCGACGGCAAGGCCTGCGCCGGCTTCGGCGCCAACGGCACGGTGCGGACCGAGCTTGAGCGGCCTGAGCTTCGCGACGAGGAGTTGCAGTTCACCTCCGCGCCGGCGGTGGTGGGCGATGTAGTCGTCATCGGCTCGGCCAGCGGCGACAACGGCCGCGCCTTCGCGCCGGCCGGCACCGTGCATGCCTACGACGCCCGCAGCGGCGCCGAGCGCTGGCGGTTCGATCCGATCCCGCGCACCGCCGATCCCATCGCCAGCCCGACCTGGGAAGGCGGCAGCGCCCAGACGACCGGCCAGGCCAATGTCTGGGGTTCGATCACCGTCGACCCGGAGCGCGACCTGGTCTTCCTGCCGACCTCCAGCCCGAGCCCCGACTTCTTCGGCGGCCAGCGCAAGGGCGCCAATCTCTATGCCAACAGCATGGTGGCGCTGCGCGGCGGCACCGGCGAGGTGGCCTGGCATTTCCAGACCGTGCATCACGATCTGTGGGACTACGACGTGCCCGCAGGCCCGAGCCTAGTCGACTTCAGGCGCGACGGCGGCGCGGTCCCTGCCCTGGTGTTCGCCACCAAGAGCGGCTTCCTGTTCGTGCTGCACCGCGAAACCGGCGAGCCTTTGACCAGGGTCGAGGAGCGCCCGGTGCCGGCCAGCGACGTGCCGGGCGAATGGACATCGCCGACGCAACCCTTCTCGACCGGGCAGCCGATCCTGGCGCCGCAGAAGGTGACCGGGGACGATGCCTTCGGCCTGCTCGTCTTCGACAGGATGGCCTGCCGCGACGCCATTGCCTCGGCCGGGCGCAATGAAGGCCTGTTCACGCCGCCCAGCACCGCCGGCACGCTGATCGTGCCGTTCAGCGGCGGCGGCGCCAACTGGGGTGGCGTTTCGGTCGACCCGGCGCGCAACCGCGTCTTCGTCAACACCAGCCGCGCCATCAGCCATGTGACGCTGCTGTCGCCGGAAGAGACGGTGCGCCGCGACGCCGCCGAACCGGACAAGGAAATCACGCTGATGCGCGGCTCGCCCTACGGCATCATCCGCGAGACGATGTTCTCGCCGCTCGGCATGCCGTGCAACCGGCCGCCATGGGGCGCGCTTGCGGCAGTCGACATCGAGACCGGCGAGATGGCGTGGGAAGTTACCCTCGGCAACACCAGGAAACTGGCGCCGCTCGGCATGGCGTTCGAGTTCGGCACGCCGAATTTCGGCGGCTCGCTGGCCACCGCCGGCGGCCTCGTCTTCATCGCAGCTACCATGGACAACCTGATCCGCGCCTTCGACGCCGACACCGGCGAGGAATTGTGGGCCGGCGACCTGCCCCATGGCGGTCAGGCAACCCCGATGACCTATGCGGTCGGCGGCAGGCAATACATCGTCATCGCCGCCGGCGGACACCCGAACCTCGGCAACGAGATCGGCGAAACCCTGGTGGCATTCGCGCTACCGGAGTGAGGCTTGTGGCTCCAGGCCCGTGCTCCACGGCGCCCCCCTCTGGCCTGCCGGCCATCTCCCCCACAGGTGGGGAGATTAGTAGCGTCGCCGGGTTCGCTCAAATTCCAAACGTTTAAGGGCGGGCGCCGCCGTCTATGGCAGCCAATCTCCCCACCTGTGGGGGAGATGGCCGGCGGGCCAGAGGGGGGCGCGAAGGAATGCGGGCTCTCCGCAGACTGCTTCGCCTTCGCGATTAGCAGCGCTGTCACCATCTGTCAGGATTTTTTCTCTCCTTTTATCCACCCCCCTCCAGCCGCCCCGCATAATCCTTCTCGCAATCTGGAAGGAACGGCGATGGACTGGAACCTGGCAATCGAGCGGAACACGGAGGCGCTGAAGCGCATCCTGGCCGCGCTCGTCGCCATGGCGGAACTCGGGGGACAGTTTACTTTCTTTCCGCAGAAAAGCGCGCTGCCTCACGGTTCGGCGCTGGCGGAAAAAAGTAAACTGTCCCCGGCATCCACCCTTCCGCGCCATCTCCACACCGCCGTGCTCCGCCTGCTGCGGCCGGCTGAGGCCGCCGTACGGCGGCTGATCATCGTGGCGGCGCGTAGCGTTGTCGTCCCGCCCCCTCCACCACGCTCCGCGTGGTCCCCCTCCCCCGCTTCGCAGGGGAGGATCAGCGGCACCGCCGGCACGACCTGGATCCTCCCCCGTTCACGGGGGAGGGGGACCGCCGCAGGCGGTGGAGGGGGCATCGCGGAACCGCACGCCACCACCCGCCCGCTCACCCTGCCGCTTTTCGACCGGCTTCCGCGCTGGGAAAGCCGCCCCCGCCGTCCCATCCCCAACAGCGTGCCGCGCATCTCGGTGCCCGGCTACACCACACTGTCTCGCATCGTGCCCCGCCGCCTGCCATCGCCCGACGATCCGGTCGACGCCACCCGCCTTGGCCGCCGGTTCGCAACCCTCGCCGCGGCCCTCGACGACCTGCCGCGCCAGGCAAAACGCTTCGCCCGCTGGCGGGCGCGCCGCGATGCGATCAACGCTCAGGACAGAAACCCCGATGCCGCCGCGCCAACCGGAGAAACCCGCCGCAGCCGCCCACACCGCATCTGGCCGCTGCACCCCGGCAGGCCGCCCGGCCAGCACCCGAGGCAGGGTCGGAAAAAATCCCGGCACGAGGTCCACGAAATCCTGAAAGACCTGCACGGCCTCGCCTTCGACGTCCTGGAGGAGCGCCGCGACACGTCCTGACCGGTGGTCACGCGGCGAAATAAGGCGCTCCTGATCTCCCCTCTTGTGGGGGAGAAAGCGTTTTCCTTGCGCTTGCGAGCGGGCTTGTCCCCGAGCAAGTGCTTGCAAAACGCAAGAGAGGGGCTTTGAAGCGCTGTGATTGAACGGCAAACTCGCCGCCTCCAGCGGCTGCCTACCCCCTCCCCTCAAGGGGGAGGGAAAAGCCCTACCCGAACTTGCCGCTGCGCGGAAAGCCTTTCGGCACCATGCGGCCGGCCGAGGCGCGGGCGCCGGTCCATTCGGCAAGCTCGTCGCGGCCGCGGGTGAACACACGCTCGGCCGAATCCTGCCAGGAAAGCCCGCTTTCCATGGCGAAGGTCTTTAGGTCGAGCACGCCGCCATCCTTGTACTTCTGCAGGCGCACGCCCTTGCCGCGGCCCATTTCCGGGATTTCGGCGAGCGGGAATACCAGCATCTTGCGGTTCTCGCCGACGATCGCCAAATGATCCCCCGCCACAGCCACGCAGCGCGTCGCCTCGTCCGGCGCCTTGACGTTCATCACCTGCTTGCCCTTGCGGGTGTTGGCGACGACTTCGGCCTCGGGCACGACGAAGCCGTTGCCCTGATGCGAAACCAGCAGCAATCGGCGCGCCGCGTTGTGGACAAAGGCGGTGACGATGTCCTGGTCGTTGTCCATGTCGACGATGATACGGATCGGCTCGCCATGACCGCGCCCGCCCGGCAGCCGGTCGGCGCCGATGGTGTAGAATTTTCCCCCGGTAGTGAAGACGAGGATCTTGTCGGTCGTCTGCGCCGGGAAGGCGAGCTTCAGCGAATCGCCTTCCTTGAAGGCCAGCGTCGAGAAATCCGACATGTGGCCCTTCATGGCGCGCAGCCAGCCCTTTTCGGAGACGACGACGGTCACCGGCTCCTTCTCGATCATCGCGTGATGGATGTCGGCGACATCGTGCTCGGGCGCGTCGGCAAACGTGGTGCGGCGCTTGCCGAGCTCGGTATCCGCGCCGAATTTGTCGCGGATCTGTTTTACCTGCCACTTGATCAGGTGCCATTGCTTGGCATCCGAGCCGAGCAGCGCCTCGATCTGTTTCTTCTCCTCGGACAGCGCATCGAATTCCTTGCGGATCTCGATCTCCTCGAGCTTGCGCAACTGGCGCAGCCTGAGGTTCAGCACCGCTTCGGCCTGGACGTCCGTCAGCGCCCATTTCGCCATCATCACCTGCTTGGGCTCATCCTCCTCGCGGATGATGCGGATGACCTCGTCGATGTTCAAATAGGCGATCAGGTAGCCGCCGAGCACTTCCAGCCGCCGCTCGATCTCGGCCAGCCGATGCTTCGACCGGCGCACCAGCACGTCCTTGCGGTGCTCCAGCCATTCCTTGAGCACGTCCTTCAGCGACAGGACGTTGGGCACCTTGCCGCGCGACAGCACGTTCATGTTGAGGGGAAAGCGCGTTTCGAGCTCGGTCAGCTTGAACAGCGATTCCATCAGCAGCCCGGGATCGACGGTGCGGCTCTTCGGCACCAGCACGAGGCGGATGTCTTCCGCGCTTTCGTCGCGCACGTCCTCCAGCAGCGGCAACCGGCGGGCCATGAGAAGCTCGGCCATCTTCTCGATCAGCCGCGCCTTCTGCACCTGGTAGGGGATCTCGGTGACGACGATGTTCCAGGTGCCCCTGCCCTGGTCTTCCTGATGCCAGCGCGAGCGGACACGGAAACCGCCGCGGCCGGTCTCGTAAGCCTCCATGATCGAGGCGTGGTCGTCGACGACGATGCCGCCTGTCGGGAAGTCCGGACCTTGCACCAGCCCGTCCTCGGGCCCCTTGCTCATCAGGGCCTCGACCGATGCCGACGGATTCTCGATCAGGTGAAGGGCGGCCGTGCAAAGCTCGGCTGCGTTGTGCGGGGGGATGGAGGTCGCCATGCCGACGGCGATACCGGAGGAGCCATTGGCGAGGATGTTCGGGAAGGCGCCGGGCAGCACCACCGGCTCCTCGTCCTCCTCGTTGTAGGTCGGGCGGAAATCGACCGCATCCTCGGTGATGCCCGAAAGCAGCTCGGTCGCTACCTCGGTCATGCGGGCTTCGGTGTAGCGCATGGCGGCGGCGTTATCGCCGTCGATGTTGCCGAAGTTGCCCTGCCCGTCGACCAGCGGGTAGCGCACCGCGAAGTCCTGGGCGAGGCGCACCAGCGCATCGTAGATTGACTGGTCGCCATGCGGATGGAACTTGCCCATCACCTCGCCGACGATGCGCGCGCATTTGGCAAAACCCTGGTCGGGATTGAGGCGCAGCAGCCGCATGGCGTGCATGATGCGGCGGTGCACCGGCTTCAGGCCGTCGCGCACGTCCGGCAACGCCCGGTGCATGATGGTCGACAGCGCGTAAGCGAGATAGCGCTCTTCCAGCGCCTTCTTCAGGTCAACCGGCTCGACATGATCGCCGCCGTCGGAACCCGGCGGAATAAGGCTTTTTCCCATGGTTTTGAACTATCCGAGCCACTGATTCGCGGCAAGGGTCGTCGCATCGATAAGACCGGCTTCAACGCCCGCTCGAGGTTCGCTATCTTTTCGATTTGCCTTTTTTCGAAAATTTCGACCAATGTCTTCGACGCGCCATTTTCCAGTCCAGTTCTTCCGCGACAGGTTAGCGCGCTACAGTTTCATTATGTCTCAGGGACCGTGTCATGACTATTCATCATCCTTTGCTAAAAAAGCTTGCGCTGACCACTATTCTTTTCACATTGCCGCTGTCGGCTGCCGATGCATTGGAAGCCAGCAAGGTCGGCGACCGCCTCAAGGCCGCTATGGCCGGACAAGGCATGGAGATCAGTTGGACCAATCTCTCCGAAAACGGATCGCAGATCGTGCTCGAGGGCGCGACGGTGAAAGTTCCCAGCGCGCCGGCGGCGGCGACCATCGGCAACGTCACGCTCGACGAGGTCACCGAGGTCAACGGCGGCTACCGGATCGGCAAGGTCACCTTCCCGACCTACGCGCTCGCCCAGGACGGCCTGAACGTCGATATTTCCGGTGCCGAGTTGACGGGCTTGGCACTGCCGCCGGAAGGTTCGACCGACCCGCTCGCTTCCATCATGATGTACGAGACTGCGGATCTGGCGACCGTTTCGGTAAAGCGAGCCGACAAGCAGCTGTTTTCGATGGACAATCTGCATGTCGAGGCCACCCCGCCCAAGGATGGTGCCGCGCTGGAGTTTTCGGGCGCCGCCGAAAAGTTCACGGCCGACCTCACCGGCGTCGAGGACCCGGAGGCAAAGAAGGTCATCGAGGCGCTCGGCTACAACACCATCAACGGCGATTTCGCGATGGAGGGATCGTGGCAGCCCAGCGACGGCCGCATGGGGCTTACCCAGTATGACATTTCGGTCGAAAACGCCGGTACGCTGGGCATGACCTTCGATCTCGGCGGCTATACGCCGGACTTCCTCAAGGCCATCCAGGACCTGCAGAAGAAGATGGCCGAGCAGCCCGCGGGCAGCGACAATTCGGCCCAGGGCCTTGCCATGCTCGGCTTGCTTCAGCAGCTTACCTTCCACGGCGCCACCATCCGCTTCGACGACGATTCGCTGACCGGCAAGGTGCTCGAATATGTCGCCAAGCAGCAGGGCCAGAAGCCGGAAGACATCGCCAACCAAGCGAAGGCGATCGTGCCGTTCCTGATGGCGCAGCTCAACAACCCCGACCTGACCAAGAACGTCACCGAAGCGCTCAACGCCTATCTCGACGACCCGCAGTCGCTGGAAATCGAGGCCGCGCCCGCTTCTCCGGTGCCGTTCGCGCTGGTCATGGCCGGCGCCATGTCGACGCCACAGGAACTGCCGAAGACGCTCGGCGTCACGGTCACGGCAAACGAAGAGTCCGAATAAGCGGCTCCTATCACTGAAACAAAAAAGCCCGGCAGCGATGCCGGGCTTTTTTTGGACATAACGCGAGGATCGCCGCGCCGGATGTGTCCGCCTGCGTCAGGCGTCCTTCTTTTGCTGCACCACCCGCAACGACAGCTCGCGCAACTGCGTCGGCGTCACTTCCGACGGCGCGTTCATCAAAAGGTCCAGCGCCTGCTGGTTCATCGGGAACATGGTGATCTCGCGCAAATTCTTGGCTCCGACCAGAAGCATCACGATGCGGTCGATGCCGGCCGCCATGCCGCCATGCGGCGGCGCGCCATACTGGAATGCCCGGTAGAGGCCGCCGAAATTCTCTTCGACCGTCTCGCGGCTGAGCCCGACGATCTCGAATGCCTTGACCATCGTCTCCGGCAGGTGGTTGCGGATGCCGCCGGAGGCAAGTTCGAAGCCGTTGCAGACAAGGTCGTACTGGAACGCCTTGATGGTTAGCGGGTCCTGGCCGGCCAGCGCGTCGATGCCACCTTGCGGCATCGAGAACGGGTTGTGGCCGAAATCAACGCGCTTCTCGTCTTCGTTCCACTCGTAGAATGGAAAATCGATGATCCAGGCAAGTTCGAAACGGTCGCGGTCGACAAGGTTCAATTCCTCGCCCGCCCGGGTACGCGCCGCGCCGGCGAACGAGACGAACTTCTTCGGATCGCCGGCGACGAAGAACGCCGCGTCGCCGTCGGCAAGGCCAAGCTGCTGGCGGACCGCCTCTGTACGCTCCTCGCCGATGTTCTTGGCGATTGGGCCGGCGCCTTCGAGCTTATCGCCCTCCTTGCGCCAGAAGATGTAGCCGAGACCCGGCTGCCCTTCGCCCTGTGCCCATGAATTCATGCGGTCGCAGAAGGCCCTGCTGCCGCCGGTCTTGGCGGGAATCGCCCAGACCTCGGCCTTCGGATCGTTGGCGAGAATGTTGGTGAACACCTTGAAGCCGGAATCGCGGAAATGTTCCGAGACATCCTGCATCTCGATCGGGTTGCGCAAGTCCGGCTTATCGGAGCCATATTTGCGCATCGCCTCGTCATGCGGGATACGCCGGAATTTCTGCGTCACCGGCTTGCCGTTGGCGAAGGCCTCGAATACGCCGCGCATCACCGGTTCCATGGTCTGGAACACGTCCTCCTGCTCGACAAAGCTCATTTCAAGGTCGATCTGGTAGAATTCCCCGGGCAGACGGTCGGCGCGCGGATCTTCGTCGCGGAAGCAGGGCGCGATCTGGAAATAGCGGTCGAAGCCCGACACCATGATCAACTGCTTGTAAACCTGCGGCGCCTGCGGCAGCGCGTAGAACTTTCCCGAATGGATGCGCGACGGCACCAGGAAGTCGCGCGCCCCTTCGGGCGAGGAAGCTGTCAAGATAGGCGTCGAGAACTCGGTGAAGCCGATTTCCGTCATCCGCCTGCGTATCTCGGCGATGATCTTGGTGCGCGCGACGATGTTCTTGTGCAGCGTGTCGCGGCGCAGGTCGAGGAACCGGTACTTCAGCCGGATATCCTCCGGATAATCCGGTTCGCCGAACACCGGCAGCGGCAATTCCTTCGCCGCCGACAACACTTCGATCTCGCCCGCGAAAACCTCGATCTCGCCGGTCGGCAGGTTGGGGTTGACCGCATCGGCCAGTCGCGCCTTGACCTCGCCGTCGACGCGTATCACCCATTCGCCGCGTACCGTCTCGGCCGCCTTGAAGGCCGGCGAATCCGGATCGGCGACGATCTGGGTCAGGCCGTAATGGTCGCGCAAATCGATGAACAGCAGGCCGCCGTGATCGCGCACGCGATGCACCCAGCCGGAGAGGCGGACGGTCGAGCCGACATCGGATTTTTTCAGTTCGGCGCAGGTATGGCTGCGATAACGGTGCATGGGACTGGTATTCCGGTTTTTAAGGATTGAAATTCGACCGGGCGGCGCAGCCTGCGCCAGGCCCGAAAATTGGCGGGAAAAGCGCATGGGTGCCGGCTTTTGTCAAGGTAACGGTCGCGAAGCGGTTCACAGCACCTTTTTCAGCCAGACCATGGCATGGCCTGGCGGGAAATCCTCGATCCGCCCGACCTCCTGATAACCAAGCCGCTTGTAGAAGCCGGGCGCCTGGAAGGTAGCGGTTTCAAGGTAAACGCCAAGACAACCGCGCTCGCGGGCTATTTCCTCAGCCTTGCCCAGCAATTCAGTGCCGAGGCCCGTGCCGCGGCGTCCCGGATCGACCCACAGCCAGTCGACGAACAGCCAGGAATATTCGCTTTTTGCCTTCAGCCCCGCCTCGACCGCGCCGACATCATCGCGGGCGACGATCCACAGATCCTCGGTGTTGTAGGGACCGGCCTTGCCGACATTGTATTCGTCCAGCCCGTTGCCGATCACATCCTGGATTTCGTTCTCGATGTCGGTGCTGACAGTCAACGTTGCCATTCTTGCCTCGCAAGGTCGCTTCCGCCTTCAAACACTGTGACGGTCGCGAGCACAATGCCGATTGGCGCAGCATCGCCAAATGCATCGCTCCAGCCGAACCAAGGTCGCATTGCCGGCCTGTTGGGACTATAGAGAAACATGCCCGCTTGCCATTTCGCCTGAATGTCCTCCATCCGCCCGCTGATTCCGCTCCTGATAGCCGCCGGCATCCTGCTCGGCGGCAACGGGATGCAAGGCACGCTGATTGCGTTGCGCGGCGCGCAAGAGGGCTTTTCACCGGCGGTCATCGGCTTCATGGGAACGTCCTATTTCGGCGGCTTCCTGCTTGGCTGCCTTGCGATTTCGCGCATCATGAAGTCGGTCGGCCATGTACGCTCGTTCTCGGCCCTTGCCGCGATCGCCTCCGCCGGCACCTTGCTGCTGGTGCTGCTCATCGATCCGATCGCCTGGTCGCTGATCCGCTTCGCCAGCGGCTTCTGTTTCGCCGGATTGTTCACGATCATGGAAAGCTGGCTGAACTCAGGCGTATCCAACAACGACCGTGCACGAGTGCTGGCGCTCTACCGCATCGTCGACATCGGCTCGGTCACCGGAGCGCAATTCGTCATCCCGATCTTCGGCTCCGAGGGTTTCACCATCTTCGCGATCATGTCGATCATGATCACGCTGTCGCTGGTGCCGGTTTCGCTGGGGGATCGCTCCAACCCGACGGCGCCGGAGGACGTCAAGCTGGACCTCGGGCGCGTCTGGCGCATCTCGCCGCTCGGCTGTATCGGCTGCATCGCGGTCGGCGTCACCAACAGCGCCTTCCGCACCCTATCGCCGGTCTATGCCGAGGAAATCGGCATGTCGGTGGCCGATATCGTGACCTTCGTCGCGGTCGGCATCATCGGCGGCGCGATCATCCAGTATCCGCTCGGCTACCTGTCCGACCTGTGGGACAGGCGCATGGTCCTACTGCTCAGCACCGTCGGCGCCCTGCTTTCGGCCCTTGCGATCGTCTTTCTCGCCGGAACGGACCCCTTGGCGAACCTGGTTCTCGTCTTCATCTTCGGCTCCTTCGCCATGCCGCTGTTCTCGCTGTCGGCAGCGCACGCCAACGACCGCGCCGGCAAGGGCGAGTTCGTGCTCGTCAACGCGGCACTGATGCTGTTCTACTCCTTCGGCGCGATCGGTGGGCCATTCGCGGCGTCCTGGTTCATGGAGCAATTCGGCCCGCAATCGCTGTTCAGCTTCACGGCAACGGTCTATGCGATCTTCATTCTCATCATCTTCTATCGCATGGGGGCCCGTGGCGGCGTACCGGCGGGCCAGCGCGGCCGGTTTATGAGCCTGCTGAGGACATCGACGGTGTTTTCCCGGCTGGCCAAACGAAACGGCGACAGCGACAAGCGACCGAAGGAAAATCGAACAGAATAGTGGATGGCTTGACGAAATTGCCGGTCAGGCAAGACAAAACCGCTTTCGTCGCCTAAAGAGACCTCGATGAATCTGATAAAAACGCAAAATGAGCTGGATTCGGTGATCCGCGAACTCGCGAAATCCGAATTTGTTACAGTCGACACCGAATTCATCCGCGAGACGACGTTCTGGCCGGAACTCTGCCTGATCCAGATGGCGGCGCCCGGCGTAACGGCGCTGGTCGACCCGTTGGCGGCGGGTATCGACCTGAAGTCGTTCTTCGAACTGATGGCCAACGAGGCGGTGACAAAAGTCTTCCACGCCGCCCGCCAGGACATCGAAATCATCTTCCACCTCGGCGGGCTGATCCCGCACCCGGTCTTCGACACCCAGGTCGCCGCCATGGTGTGCGGCTTCGGCGACAGCGTTTCCTACGACCAACTCGTGCAGAAGATCACCGGCGTGCGCCTCGACAAATCGTCGCGTTTCACCGATTGGCGCCACCGGCCGCTTTCGGACAAGCAGCTCGAATATGCGATCGCCGACGTCACGCACCTGATCGACGTCTACAACCATCTGAAGGCCGAACTGGAACGCGAGAACCGCGCCCATTGGCTGAACGAGGAAATGGAAGTCCTGACCTCGCGCCAGACCTACGATCCGCACCCCGAAGACGCCTGGAAGCGCCTCAAGATGCGGCTGCGCAAGCCGCAGGAACTGGCCGTGGTCCAGGCGGTGGCGGCGTGGCGCGAACGCGAGGCGCGCGAACGCAATGTTCCGCGCGGACGGGTGCTGAAGGACGACGCGATCTACGAGGTCGCGCAGCAGGCGCCGCGCGATGCGACGGCGCTCGGTCGGCTGCGCACCACGCCGAAAGGCTGGGAGCGCTCCTCCACCGCGACAGCGTTGCTGGCGGTGGTGAACGCGGCGCTCGGCATGTCCAAGGACGAGATGCCCCGGTTGCCGAAGCTCCCGCAATCGCAGGAAGGCTCGAGTGCCGCCGCCGAACTGCTGAAGGTATTGCTGCGCATGGTCGCTGAAGCCGAAGGCGTCGCCGCAAAGGTGCTTGCCTCAAGCGACGACATTGACCGCCTGGCCGCCGAGGGCGAGGATGCCGACGTCGCTGCCCTGCATGGCTGGCGGCGGGAAGTGTTCGGCGAGAAGGCGCTGCAATTGGTTCGCGGCGAGATCGCGTTGAAGTTCGAGCGGCGCAAGATCGCCGTGTTCGAAACGCAAAAGCAGCGCGTCGACGCCTGAGGCGATTCACCGAGGCAGCTACTCTGCCTCTTACGAACCAACCACCAGTTCGAGGCTGCGGCCGGTGACCCTGGCAAGCTGAGCCAGGCGGCCGGTCGGCCGTTCGCCGTCGAGTCCGGCATGCGAGGCCGGAATGACCAGCGCCAGGCCGCCATTCGGCTGCGGCTGCCACCTGAGCTTCGGGATAACGCCCGGCATTGAGGCCGAGAGCAGATAGACGACGCGCAGCAGCGCGCCGAGCAGGCGTGCGCGTTCCAGATAGCGCGGCGTCGCCAGCGTCCGCATTTCCGGCGCGACGGAATCGTCGAAGACGCCCTCGTGGCGGAACAGGTTTGCCAGCGCGATGAAGGCCCGGCCCGGATGGTCGACACCGATGAACGAAGCATGCGCGATGATGTTCAGCGACTGCATGCCGCGATATTCCGGATGGGCGCGCCAGCCGATGTCGGCGAGCAGACAGGCGGCTTCGCGATAGCGCGCCTCGTCCTCGGTCTCGTCGATGTTGAAGGCGGCGAGCGATTCGCCTGTCCATTTGGCAAGCTCATGGGCGTGGGCAACGGAGCGCGCCCGCAAAACAGCCAGTTCCTCGGCCGCCGAAATCAACGGGTCGGCGCCACGCTCCTCCGGCGGCAGCAGGGAGTATAGAAAACCTTCGCGCACGCCGAGTGCCGAAACAACGATCTTCGACGGCTTCATCACCGCTATGATCTCCTGCAGCACGACCGCACCGTAGGGCAGCAGCGCACGACGGCTTTTGGAGATCCGCTCGATGCCCTTGATCTTGTCGATCTCGCCCCTGGCGACCTGACGCAGGAACGCCGCCGAGCTTTCGACGCCGAACTCGTAGTGGTGCATGACGCTGAGCGGATAGCCGATCGCGTTCATGTGCAGCCGGGCAAGGTTTCGCCAGGTACCGCCGACGCAATAGAACACCCTGCCCTCTCCGCCTTTCAGCAGTTTTGCGCGGGCGAGTTCCCTCTTCGCGATTTTTGCTGCTTCGACCGGCGAACCCTTGGCCATGTCCTGCAGGCGCAGGCCGCCGAGCGGCAAGGTGATGCCGTCGCCGATGTGCTCACCGTCGACATCGACCAGTTCCAGGCTGCCGCCGCCAAGGTCTCCTGCGATTCCGTTGGCCGGGTGGAACCCGGAAATCACGCCAAGCGCCGAATAATGCGCTTCCTCGCGCCCGGAAAGCACGCGGATCTTGGTGCCCAGTATCTCCTCCGCCCGATGGATGAAATCCGGTCCGTTCTCCGCCTCGCGCGCGGCAGCGGTGGCTATGACGTATAGCTCCTGCGCACCGGCCTGGTCCGACAGGGCCCGGAAACGCCGGAACTCATCGACCGCCCGCTTTACGGCGTCGGGATCGAGCCTGCCTGTCGAAACAATGCCGCGGCCAAGGCCGGCCAGCATCTTTTCGTTGAACAGAACCGTCGGCGAACGCGCTATGCCCTCATAGACGACAAGGCGGATCGAGTTGGACCCGATGTCGATGATGGACAGTGGCCGGCGATCCTGTAGCCGGCCCTGCGAATTTGCAATCATGCGCCCTGCGCTGCGTTGGCTTTTCGCTGGCGCTTGAACTGCGCGATGCGTTTCGGCGCGTGCGATTTGAGTGCGTCGCCCCGTCCGGACAGGCTCGGATTGGTCATGAAGTATTCCTGCGCGTTGAACGGTTCCTCTCCCTCGTCCGGCGCCATGCGCCTCGAGGTACCGTCAGCCAATACTTCGAAACTTTGCTGGTTGTCCATTATGTTTCCGAGCATGATCTGGCCGAGCACCTGTTCATGCACAGTCGGGTTGGTGATCGGCACCATCGTCTCTACGCGGCGATCGAGATTGCGCGGCATCATGTCGGCGGAGCTGATGTAGACCAGCGCCCCGTCGGACGGCAGGCCGTGGCCATTGCCGAAGCAGAAGATGCGGCTGTGCTCGAGAAAGCGTCCGATGATCGACTTGACGCGGATATTCTCGGAAAGCCCCGGCACCTGCGGCCTCAGGCAGCAGATGCCGCGGATGACGAGGTCGATCTCGACGCCGGCCCGGCTTGCATCGTAAAGCGCATCGATGATGATCGGATCGACCAGCGCGTTCATCTTCATCCAGATTCGGGCCGGACGACCGGCCCGGAAATGCGCGATTTCAGCGGCGATGTGGTCGAGGATGCGGTTCCTCAGCGTGAATGGCGAGATGGCAAGCCGCATCTCCTGGGCAGGCTCGGCATAACCGGTGATGAAATTGAACACCTGCGCGACATCGCGTGCGATGCCCGGATCCGTGGTGAAGTAAGACAGATCGGTATAGATGCGCGCGGTGATCGGATGATAGTTGCCGGTGCCGAGGTGGACGTAATTGCGCAGCTTGCCGTCTTCCCGGCGCACCACCAGCGACATCTTGGAGTGCGTCTTCAGCTCGATGAAGCCGAACACCACCTGAACGCCGGCGCGTTCGAGATCGCGGGCCCAGCGGATGTTGGCCTCCTCGTCGAAGCGCGCCTTCAGTTCGACCAGCGCGGTAACCGACTTGCCGGCTTCGGCGGCATCGATCAAGGCACGCACGATCGGGCTGTCGTTGGAGGTGCGGTAAAGCGTCTGCTTGATCGCCACGACTTCCGGATCGGCCGCCGCCTGGCGCAGGAACTGGACGACCACGTCGAACGATTCATAAGGGTGGTGAACGACGATATCCTTTTCGCGCACCGCCGCGAAACAGTCGCCGCCATGATCCCGGATTCGCTCGGGAAAGCGCGGGTTGTAAGGCGGGAATTTCAGGTCGTCGCGGGCTATCGCCACGATCTCCGAAATCTGGTTGACCGCGAGCGGTCCCTTCAGAACGCTGATGCGGGACGAGGAAACTCCGAGTTCACCCGATACGAAATCGCGCAGTGCCTCGGGAATCTCACTGTCGAATTCGATACGAATCACCGATCCGCGGCGGCGGCGCTTCAACGCGGTCTCGAACAGGCGCACCAGGTCCTCGGCCTCTTCCTCGACCTCGATATCGCTGTCGCGGATGATGCGGAACGTGCCCGAACCGTTGACCTCGTAGCCGGGGAAGAGCTTTCCTATGAACAGCCCGACCGTATCCTCCAGCCTGATGAAGCGGATGCTGGTTTTCCGGTCGGGCAGCCGGATGAAACGGCGCAGCGCCACCGGCAAACGGAGCAGCGCCGTCATTTCCTCGCCATTCTTCAGATGGCGAAGCTGCAGCGCCATCGAGAAGCCGAGGTTGGGGATGAACGGGAACGGGTGCGCCGGGTCGATTGAAAGCGGCGTGAGCACCGGGAATACCGATTCCAGGAAATGCTCTTCCAGCCAGGCTTTTTCGTCGCGGTTCAGCGCGTCGGGGCGGACATTTTCTATGCCTTCCTTCTTCAGAAGATCGGCCAGGCCCGACAGGCTGTTCTGCTGGTCCGCCTGCAGGCGCTCGACTTCGACCAGCAACTGCTCGAGCTGCTGTTCGGGTGTGCGGCCGTCCGGGCTCTTGATGGCGATGCCTTCGCGAACCTGGCCGGCGAGGCCGGCAACACGGACCATGAAAAACTCGTCGAGATTGCCTGCCGAGATCGACAGGAACCGGACCCGCTCAAGCAGAGGGTGACGCGAGTTCTGCGATTCTTCGAGGACGCGGCGATTGAACTGGAGCCAGGAGAACTCCCGGTTGACGAAACGGTCCGGGTTGCCTGCCGCGGCTTCCGCCACGGACTTGCCGACAAATTCGCTTTTCACCGGCTTCAATTCGTTCATTTCTCGCTCTTTCGTGACGACGGCATGACATTAAGCGGGAATTCCCCGTCATTTTATCTCCTGACAGGGTTTTGCGACAGTTTGATATCACACAGCTTGCAAACACGTCCTTTATGTTACAAACGCTTGCGCAGAACTCGGCTCCGCTACGGCGCCCTATCGACGGGAGAATAAAATGGCGGGCAGCTCCATTCCGCATTTCCAGAACGACGCCGGGCACGCGGCGATCGAGATCGGCGTCAGGGAGTTCATGTGCGTGGGCGCCAATGCGCCTTTCGACCATCCGCATGTCTTCCTCGACATGGGCAGCGACAGTGAAAAGGTCTGCCCCTATTGCTCGACGCTCTACCGCTACAATGCGGCGCTGAAAGCCAGCGAAACCCGGCCGGACGGCTGCCTCTATCTCGACCGCGCCGCCTGATCCTTTCGGTCCGGACGGACCATGACGCAAAAAGACATCATCGTCGCCGGTGCCGGCATCGCCGGCCTGACCGCAGCGATTGCGTTTGCCGCGAGAGGTTTCTCCTGCAGCATCTTCGAGCGAAGCGAAAAGCTCGAGGAAGTCGGTGCCGGGCTGCAGCTTTCGCCCAATGCGACGCGCCTGCTCGATCGCCTCGGCGTACTCGACTTGCTCAGGCCTCATGCGGTGCAGCCGGAAGCCGTGCTTCTTCGCAAGGCCGGCACGCTCGGGCGGCTTGCCCGCGTGCCGCTTGGAGAGAATGCCGAGCGCCGCTGGAGCGCGCCCTATCTGGTCATCCACCGTGCGGACCTTCAGAGCGCGCTGCTCGAAAAGGTGGCGCGGGAGCCAAACATCCGGCTCACCACCGGCGCGGAAATTCGGGCTGCCACCCCGATCGAGACGGGTGTGCAGGTTTCGATCGACGTGGGCGGTGCTTCGAGGACGCTGGACGGCCTGCTGCTGATCGGCGCCGACGGCGTCTGGTCGAAAACCAGGGCGCTTGTCGCGCCGTCCGCAAAGAGCCGCTTCGCCGGCGAGGTTGCCTGGCGCACGACGATAGCGAGCGACAGCCCGGGCGGCAGGATGCTTTGCGAAATTGGTGCCAACGCGGTCGTCACCGCGTTCCTGCATCCCGGCGCGCATCTGATCGTCTACCCCGTGCGCGCCGGAACGGCGTTCAATCTGGTCGCGTTCACCCCCGGCGAACGCATCGCGGACGGCTGGTCCGGCAACGCCGATATCGCAATTCTTCTCAAGGCCTTGCGCGGTGTCGCTGCGGAATTGAATCAACTCGTTCCGGCTGCCGGACCTTGGACAGTGTGGCCCATTCATACCATCGATCCCGCTAGCCAATGGACCCGCGACGGAGCTGTCGCGCTGATCGGCGATGCCGCCCATGCAATGACACCGTTTGCCGCGCAAGGCGCCGCGATGGCGATCGAGGATTCGGTGACGCTCGCCGCCCTCGTGGCGGAAACGCCCGCGAACATGGCGGCAGCGCTGGCGCAATGGGAGGCAAAGCGTCGCCCGCGCGTGCAGCGCGTGGCGCGGCGCGGTGCGCTCAACCGCTTTGCCTGGCATGCCGGCGGCCCGGCCGCGCTGGCCCGCGACCTGTTCCTGAAAACCCGTTCGCCGGAGGGGCTCGCCGCGGACATGGACTGGCTGTACGGTTGGCAGCCTGGAGCCTAGTTCCTCAATTGTGAAGCGCCAGCGACCACGCCAGCGTCGCCGGCAATGGGTTCCACCAGCCGGTCTGCAGTCCGGCTTCGCGCAATCCCCTCGCGGTCCAGGTGTTGCAGCCAAGCAGGGCGGTGAACCAGCCGTTGGCTTCGAAAAACCCGTCATCGGGACCGTAAGCGGTTCCGGGAATGAAGACCGGGCCATCCGGCCCTTGCTGGAAACCCGCCTCGATGAAATCGATCAGCCTGCCGAATTCCGTCTCGCCGATCTCATAGGTGGTGACCGACGGATGCGACGGATCGAGATCGCCGGCGATCGAAACGTGCATGACCGAGCGGTCGACTGTCATTGCCGCCAGCGCCGGACCGGGCTTCAGCTGGTCCCAAGTCGGCGTCTTGATGTAAAAGGCGCGGCTGCCCCAGCCGAAAACCAGCCAACGTGCTTGCGGATGTTTCGCCGGCAGTCCGGCCTCGGCCAGAAATCCAAAACGCTGCAGCGTCCCGGCATCGACCGGAATGGCGATGTCGGTGTGGATCGGGTTGGTGAGCACGAGGATTCTTCGCGTCGACTCACCGGTGCTGGCCGGTGCGTCAAACAGCGGGCGCGGCACGGTGGTTCCGAGAACCAATGCCAGGACGATGGCAAGCACGGCCGCCGCGCACCATCGCAAGAGGCGCTTCATGTGCGGCAACCATGCTGCGACCGGCTCATGGCTTCAGGCAGATCTTTGGCGCCTGACATGCAAGCGGCGCCGCTTTTGTTCGCGACGCCGTTTTCCATCACCGGGCCAAGTGCCTAGTGCAATATCTGGCTGAGGAACAGCTTGGTGCGCTCGTGCTGAGGATGGTCGAAGAACTCGCTCGGCGTGTTCTGCTCGACGATCTGGCCCTGGTCCATGAAGATGACCCGGTTGGCCACCTTGCGCGCAAAGCCCATTTCGTGGGTCACGCAGAGCATTGTCATGCCTTCCTCGGCCAGGCCGACCATGGTTTCCAGCACTTCCTTGATCATTTCCGGATCGAGCGCCGAGGTCGGCTCGTCGAACAGCATGATGCGCGGGTTCATGCAGAGCGAGCGGGCGATCGCCACGCGCTGCTGCTGGCCGCCCGAAAGCTGACCCGGATATTTGAGGGCCTGCTCGGGGATCTTCACCCGCGTCAGGAAATGCATGGCGATTTCCTCGGCCTGCTTCTTCGGCGTCTTGCGCACCCAGATCGGCGCCAGCGTGCAGTTTTCGAGGATGGTCAGATGCGGGAACAGGTTGAAGTGCTGGAACACCATGCCGACTTCGCGGCGCACTTCGTCGATCTTCTTCAAATCGTTGGTCAGTTCCTTGCCGTCGACGACGATCCTGCCCTTCTGGTGCTCCTCGAGCCGGTTGATGCAGCGGATCATGGTCGACTTGCCGGAGCCTGATGGTCCGCAAATCACGATGCGCTCGCCGCGCATGACGCGCAGGTTGATGTCCTTCAGCACATGGAAATCGCCATACCATTTGTGCATGGCGACGATATCGATCGCGACGTCGGTGTCGGAGACGTGCATCTTCTTGACATCGACCTTGATCTCTTCGGCGCTGACTGCGTTTTCAATAGCCATCGAGTATTCCCCTTTTCGTGGCCTTATTTTCGGTGCCCGGTGTCGAGCCTGCGTTCCATGTAGATGGAATAGCGCGACATGCTGAAGCAGAATATCCAGAACACGGCGGCGGCGAACACATAGCCGGTCTTGGCCGTCTGTGGCGTTGCCCATGTGGGATCGCCCGAAATCGACTGCTTCACCGTGCCCAGCAGGTCGAACAGCGAGATGATCAACACCAGCGTCGTATCCTTGAACAGACCGATGAAGGTGTTGACGATACCGGGAATCACCAGCTTCAGCGCCTGGGGCATGACGATCAACCCCATCTTCTGCCAGTAGCCCAGACCGAGCGAATCGGCGCCCTCGTACTGGCCCTTGGGAATCGCCTGCAGGCCGCCGCGTATCACCTCCGCCATATAGGCCGACGAGAACAGCGCCACGCCGATCAGCGCCCGCAGCAGCTTGTCGAAGGTCATGCCCGGCGGCACGAACAGCGGCAGCATGAAGCTCGCCATGAACAGCACAGCGACCAGCGGCACGCCGCGCACCGTCTCGATGAATATCACCGAGAGCAGCTTGACGATCGGCATTTTGGAGCGCCGCCCGAGCGCCAGAAGAATGCCGAGCGGCAGCGAGGTGACGATGCCGACGTAGGAGATCACCAGCGTGACCATCAGGCCGCCCCATAGCGGCGTCTCGACATAGGGCAGGCCGAAATAGCCGCCGAGCAGCAGGAAGAAGGCAATGAACGGGAACACCGCGAAGAACAGGATGGCGTTCAGCCTCTTGAACGGCGCGCGCGGGGTGAGCAGCGGAACCAGCAGCGCCAGGAAGATGGCGCCGCACAGAATGACGCGCCAACGTTCGTCCACGGGATAGCGGCCGAATGTGAAGTAGCCGAGGCGCGCGTCGATGAAAGGCCAGCATGCGCCTGTCCACCCGGCCGGCAAGAACCCGCCCTGTTCCGTCGTCAGGCAGGCGGTGCGGTCGGCGCCGCTCCACACCGCGTTGAAGAACGCCCAGTTCAGCATCTGCGGCAGCGCCCAGGCGAGCGCCAGCGCCGCGATTATCGTCAGTGCCGAATCGACGGGCGTTGCGAAGAGGCTCTTGCGGGCCCACGCCAGCGGTCCGACCTCCGATCGGGGCGCCGCTTGTGCGAGCGCCATTTCGGTACGCACCCAGGAGAGATCATGTTCCTGCATGGATCATCTCTCCTTCAGCGCCATCTTGTTGTTGAACCAGTTCATGAAACCGGACGTCACGAGGCTGATCGACAGGTAAACAACCATGAAAATCACCACCACCTCGATCGCCTGGCCGGTCTGGTTCAGGGTCGTGCCGCCGACAGAATAGAGTTCAGGGTAGCCGATCGCCACGCCGAGCGTCGAGTTCTTGGTCAGGTTGAGATACTGGCTGGTCAGCGGCGGAATGATGATGCGCAGCGCCTGCGGAACAACCACCAGCCGCAGCCCCGTGCCGGGTCGCAGCCCCAGCGCCGAATAGGCCTCGGTCTGCCCTTTCGGCACGCCCAGGATTCCGGCGCGCACGATTTCGGCGATGAACGAGGCCGTATAGAAGGACAGCGCCAGGAACAGCGAGAGGAATTCCGGCTTGATGTTGAAGCCGCCGGTCAGGTTGAAATTGCCCTTCTGCGGATAGTCGACGGTGGCCGGCATGCCGCTCAGCAAATAGGCGAGCAGAGGCATGCCAACGATCAGCGCGAGGCTCACCCACAACACCGGAAAAGAATGGCCCGTGGCCATCTGGCGCGCATAGGCCCGGCGGGCCACATACCAGCTCAAGAGCACGCCAATCGCCAATCCGCCCAGCACCATCAAACCACTGCCGTTCCATACGACCGCCGGCAGGTAGAAGCCGCGCACGTTGAGGAACGAGGTGAACGGCAGTGCTATGCTCTCGCGCACCTGTGGCAACACCGCCAGCACGCCTTGGTACCAGAACAGGATGACCAGCAGCGGCGGGATGTTGCGGAAGACCTCGACATAGACCGTGCAAATCTTGCGGATCAGCCAGTTGTTGGAGAGGCGGCCGATGCCGACCATAAAGCCGACGATCGTCGCGAGAACGATGCCGGCGATCGCGACCTTGAGGGTGTTGAGCACGCCGACGACAAGCGCGCGGAAGAAGGTCGAGTCGGACGAATAATCGATCAACCTGTCGGAGATGTCGAAGCCGGCGCGGCCCCGCAGGAAAGCCCAGCCGGTCGTGATGTTGGAGCGACGCAGGTTCTCGATCGTGTTGTCGACGATCCACCAGCCGCCCAGGATCAACAAAAAAATGAGCACCGCCTGGAACACCAGGCTACGGACTTTTGGATCGTAGAGGAGCGAAGCCTTGGCGGGCTCGCTCGCGCGGATCGCTTCTTGTGACGCCATGGGGCTCCCCTTCCCTGACTGAAACGGCCGGAGGACATTTCGCCCTCCGGCCGTCTATCGATCAGCGGATCGGCATGCCGTATTGCAGGCCGCCCTTGGTCCACAGCGCGTTGATGCCGCGCGCGATCTTCAGCGGGCTGCCCGAGCCCACGTTGCGTTCGAAGATCTCGCCATAGTTACCGGTCGCCTTGATGATGTTGACGACCCAGGCGTTGTCGAGGCCAAGGTCAGTACCGATCTTGGTTTCCGCCTCGACGCCTAGAATGCGCTTGATGTCGGGGTTTTCGGAATTCTTCATTTCCTCGACATTGGCCTGCGTGATGCCGGCCTCCTCCGCATTGAGAAGCGCGTAATAGGTCCACTTGGCGATA
This sequence comes from Mesorhizobium sp. ZC-5, assembly GCF_025753855.1. Classification (GTDB taxonomy): domain Bacteria; phylum Pseudomonadota; class Alphaproteobacteria; order Rhizobiales; family Rhizobiaceae; genus Neomesorhizobium. Next base: position 295,819 of record NZ_JAOWPT010000003.1, on the reverse strand, counting down.
TCGAGCCACTTGTCGTCGCCCTGGCGCACGGCCGGTCCAAGCGGTTCCTTGGAGATGATCTCGGGCAGAACGACATGATCGTCCGGCGCGCTCATCTGCAGGCGAACGGCATAGAGGCCGGACTGGTCGGTGGTGTAGGCATCGCAACGGCCGGCGTCGTAGGCGGCGTTGGCCTCCTCGAACTTCTCGAAGACCACCGGATTGTATTCCATCTTGTTGGCCTTGAAGTAGTCGGCGAGGTTCAGTTCGGTCGTGGTGCCGGCCTGTACGCAGACCGCCGCGCCCGAAAGCTGCAGCGCCGAGTTCACGCCGGGCAGCTTCTTGGCATTGATCATGAAGCCCTGGCCGTCGAAATAGGTGACGCCGGCGAAGTTCAGGCCGAGCGCGGTGTCGCGGTTGACGGTCCATGTCGTATTGCGCGACAGGACGTCGATTTCACCGGACTGCAGCGCCGTGAAGCGGTCCTTGGCGCTCAGGCCGGTAAACTTGACCTTGGTGCCATCGCCGAAGATGGCGGCAGCCATGGCGCGACAGAAGTCGACGTCGAGACCCGTCCACTCGCCCTTGTCGTTTGGCGCCGAGAACCCGGCCAGGCCGGTGTTGACGCCACACTGGATAAAGCCCTTCGCCTTCACGTCGCTCAACGTGTCGGCCGACGCTACCGACGCCGTAAACGCCAGCGCGGTCACGCCCAGAGCAACTGTCAGAACGTTTTTCATACCCACAAACCCTTTTCTGTTATTCAGGAACCATCCCTGAGTGATCCCGTGCGGAAGCCAGTTTCCCGTTCCGGCCCGTGCCCGGAACGCCGCATCTTATACGACGCGTGTGCTCCGTCTCCCATTCACGTGCCCCATCGAAGGCGATTATTGGGTGGCGGTCAAGGGCGAATGACCTAAACCGACCCGGTTTGGAAAGTACTTCCATCAATTTGCCGCGCAAGGAAGCGGAAGCCGGCGAAACAGGCAGGTCAAGCCGAATTGTCGGGCACACAGGCGAATCGAGCGACCAGCGCATTTTGGTCCAATCGGTCTCCGGCCCGTGCAGTTGCACCGCCCCTTCCGACACCTTATGCGTAGCCAACCTCACCCAACCACGACAGGATCCCCATGGCCAAGCGCGATTATTCGAACACCGGCGTCAACACGCGGCTTGCTCATATCGGCAATGATCCCCATGACTTCCACGGTTTCGTTAATCCGCCGGTCGTCCACGCCTCCACGGTTCTCTTTCCCAATGCCGAAACCGCTCTGGGACGTGTCGTGAAGGCCAAATATGTCTACGGCACCCACGGGACGCCGACAACAGAGGCGCTGGGTAATGCGATCGACGCATTGGAAGGCTCGGCGGGAACCATCTTGGTGCCATCCGGGCTTGCCGCGGTCACCGTGCCGCTGCTCGGCTTCCTGTCGGCTGGGGATCACATTCTGATCGTCGATTCCGTCTACGGCCCGACGCGGCGCTTCGCCGATACGATGCTGACCCGCCTCGGCATCGAGGTTCAATATTACGACCCGCTAGTCGGCGGCGGCATCGCTAAACTGATGAAGCCCAACACCAAGGTGGTATTCACCGAATCGCCAGGCTCCGTCACTTTCGAAATTCAGGATATCCCGGCCATCGTCGAGGCGGCGCATGCAGGCGGCGCCATTGTGATGATGGACAACACCTGGGCGACACCGCTCTATTTCAAGGCCCTCGACCATGGCGTCGACGTCACCATCCACGCAGCCACCAAATATCCGGGGGGCCATTCCGATGTATTGCTCGGCACGGTCTCGGCCAATGCGGCCTGCTGGGAACGGCTGCACCAGGCCTATCTTACGCTCGGCGTTTGCGCCGGCCCGGAACAGGTCTACCAGGTGTTGCGCGGGCTGCGCACCATGGGCGTCAGGCTGGAGCGTCATCAAAAAAGCGCGCTCGACATCGCGCGCTGGCTGGAAAAGCAGCCCGGCGTGGCACGCGTCCTGCATCCCGGCCTCGAGAGCCATCCGGGACACGCGATCTTCAAGCGCGACTTTTCAGGTTCCAGCGGTATCTTTTCGATCGTGCTCGCCGGCGGTGGTCAGACCCAAGCGAATGCATTTCTGAACGCATTGGAGATTTTTGGTATCGGTTACTCGTGGGGCGGCTTCGAAAGCCTCGCAGTGCCCGTCGTCCTCACCGACCGTACGGTCGCCAAGGGCCCCTACGAAGGTGCGGTTATCCGCCTCCAGATCGGGCTGGAAGATGTCGAGGACCTCAAGGCGGACATCTCCAGAGGGCTGGCCGCGGCACGCGGCTGAGCCGTAGCACCCGCGAGCGGGCGTACGCGAGCAAGCGGACGAGGTTGGGTGGGATACCGGAAAAGCCTACAAAAAGCCCCGCCGTCCTGGGCCTTGTCGGACGGCGGGAGAGTTTGTGAGGCTGGACTTCTGCCAAGCTGACCGGACTTCTGATAGTCGGCATATGCCGACTGTCCGGTGCATTTTGCCGTTTATGCCTTCCTGGCCTTCGACGCACGGAGCCGATCCGGCATTCCGTCATGGCCGCCAACGGGCTGATCCATGCAGCGGCGAAAAATCAACGCCGGCGAAACCCGCCGGAATTGACGCTGTCGCCGCAAAGACCGGCGTTTTCCGCCCGCCACTTGCAATAACCCACATATTCCGGCGGCCTCGACTGGCAGCCGGCAAGAATTGCGGAAGCAGAAAGGATGGCAACTACAAGCAGTTGCCGCATCGGTGTACTCCGTTTCGGGAATCGCAGGCCGTTTTCAAACTTGGCGATCCCGACAGGATTCGAACCTGTGACCATCGGCTTAGAAGGCCGGTGCTCTATCCAGCTGAGCTACGGGACCGTCGGTGCCGGAACGGCTCCGGCAATGCCTGACCGCTCAATGCGTCCAGGGTATCTTGCGGTCATAGCGGAAATTTTCCGCATAGGAAATCTGCCGGCGCTTGGCTTCCTTGGGCTCCTCGACACGGAACACGATGCCGTGCTTCTCGGCATAAGCGACCGCTTCTTCCCTGGTGGGAAAGGCCAGCCGGATCTGGCTCTTCATGTCGCCGGATGTCGTATAGCCCATCAGCGGATCGATCTTGCGCGGCTGTTCCGGATCGAACTCGAGCAGCCAGTGGCCGGTCTTGGCCTTGCCGGACTGCATCGCTGTCTTGGCGGGGCTGAAAATACGGGCGGACATGCACATCACCTCAATTCTGATGCCTGGGCAAACAGGCTCCCCGAGCCAAGGCTCGACGGGCGAAAGCAGTTGGTCGGAGCGGCAGGATTCGAACCTGCGACCCTCTGGTCCCAAACCAGATGCGCTACCAGACTGCGCTACGCTCCGTGCCTTACTTCGGCGTTGCAGTGCCTAGTGTTTTCGGCTTGGCCGCGCAAGCCCTCATTTTTCGGGAAGGCCTCGATGGTCTCTATAATTCCGCGGTCGGGCGGAAAACGAGGCGAAAACCAAGATGCGAGACAGAGGTATCGACCGGCTGCGCCATTCGCGCCGCCGGTCGATACCTCTGGCAATAATTCGACGCGCACAGGTGCGAGCCCCCCTTGGTTACCTTGCGGGGAATTCCGGTGGGATCGCCCGGATCACGGCTCGTCTCACGATCGCCACCCCGCGGATTGGAGACAGTGCAGCACGGGCTGTCGATTGCGCCATGTTCCTGATACCAGTCTGCGGTCCATTGCCAGACATTGCCTGCCATGTCGTGGAGGCCGTAGCCGTTTGCAGGAAAGGAGCCGACGGGTGCGGTGTATTCGAAGCCGTCGTCGAGCGTGTTGCGATAGGGGAATTCACCCTGCCAGGTATTGGCCATGTGGGCGCCGCCCGGTGTCAATTCGTCGCCCCAGACAAAGTCCGCACCTTCCAGCCCGCCGCGGGCTGCAAACTCCCACTCCGCTTCGGTCGGCAGTTGCATGCCGACCCATAGCGCGTAGGCCTCCGCGTCCTGATAGGCAATGTGCACCACCGGATGATCCTTGAGCTTGGCGATCGAACTGGCCGGCCCACGCGGATGACGCCAGTTCGCGCCGGGCACGTAAGTCCACCAATTGTATGGATTGCGGATATCGACCGGACCGGCAGGCTTGCGGAAGACGGTCGAGGATGGCGAGAGCATTTCCGGAAGCGCGCCCGGATAGTCTTCTGGATCGACCGGCTTCTCGGCCAAGGTGACATATCCGGTTTCCGACACGAACTTCTCGAAATCCCGGTTGGTTACCGTGAAGCGGTCGATCCAGAAGCCATCGACTTTCACGCGGTGCGCTGGTGCCTCCTCCGGATAGTGGCGGTTGGAGCCAATCAAAAACTCTCCGCCCGGCAGCCACACCATGTCCCTTCCCGGCGGTGCGTCACCGGAAGTCCGGGGATTGGTCGCTATGTTCATTTGGCACCTGCGCGGATCTGCTGGCTTGGTTCGATGGCAGCGACTCTGTCGAGGCCTTTGGCCCGGCTCCCCACATGGCCGGCGGCGACGGCGACGAATAGATGAGGACACGATAACGCCGTTGCCGACATGGGTCCAGAATGTCGCGCTCGTGCTTTCAGCCTTGCCGCGCAAGCCCTCATTTTCGGTGAATATCAAACGGGTCGTGGCGCCTGGCCACTGAAGGCTGCTGTTACCCGAGAGAGTCGCCGCCGGCCCGGACAGGTGCCGGATTCGAACCAGATTGGCCGAGGATGACCGGCCGAAGCCCCTCGAGGGTCGTCCGGTAATGCTCCGCCAGCAACTGGCAGGCACGGCTGGTATCGTGTTCAAGCACGGCATCGAGGATCGCCTGGTGCTCGGCCGCGGCACCTTCGCGTCGAAGCCGGCTCGGGTTGGTGTTCATCGACAGGTTCCGGTAACGGACCGCCTGGTCCATCAGCGTGGAACAGAACCCGAGCAACCAGCTCGATCCGCAACGGTCGAGCAGGAGCAAGTGAAACGCCTTGTGCCGGACCTCCCATTCCTCGGAAATCTCGCGCCCGGCATCGGCGGGCAGCAGGCGGTGCGTGCGCGCGAGGCGATGGTAGCTGACCACGAGCGCCTCCTCCCATGCCTCGTCCACATTCTGCATGGAATGCGTGAGTGCGAGCGTCTCCAGCCAGATGCGCGTCTTCACCAGTTCCTCCAGGTCCGCCATCGAGATGGTGGCGACGAAGAAACCACGGTGGCTCTTCCTTTCGACAAGCCCCTCGGAGGAAAGACGGTTCAGCGCCTCGCGCACCGGCACGGCGCCAATCCCGTAGCGTTCGGAGATCGCGTCTATCTGGAGCTTTTCGTCAGGAAACAATTCGCCATACAGAATGTCGTGGCGAATCCGGTCGTAGGCCTGCTCCGACAGGTTCCTGACTTCCGCCACGCCAACGCCGACACCGCTCATCAGCCAATCGCCCCCAACCGGTCCGACTTGTTCCAGAAAACAAGTCTACGCTGCATCCAGGCGATACTGAAATAGAGCGCCAGACCGAGAAGGCTGAGATAAAGAATGAGCGCAAACACGCGCGGCGTGTTCATCTGGCTGGCCGACTGCCGTATCAGCGCCCCGAATCCCTTGCCGCCGCCCAGGAACTCTCCCGTGATCGCGCCGGCCATCACACCGACGGACGCAATCTTGAGGCCGGTGAAGATGTAAGGCAATCCGGTCGGCAGCTTGAGCCGGATCAGCGTCTGCATTCGCGACGCGCCCATCGACTTGAACAGCATCCGTTCGTTTTCGCTCGCGGCATACAATCCCGCCGCCGTCGCCACCACGATCGCGAATGTGGCGATGAAAGCGGCAAGCGCCACCTTCGAGGAGATATCGAAGCCGAGCCACGCAATGAAGAGCGGCGCGAAGGCGATTTTCGGCATCGTGTCGATCGCAACCAGGTAAGGCATCACCGCGCGTTCGCCGAACTTCGTCTCGCCGACCAGCACGCCAAGCGAGAACCCGATCACGGTGGCGATCAGGAACCCATAGATGACGGTCAGCGTCGTCGTCCATAGGGCTCCCAGCATGTAGTCGCCGGTGACCAGATTGCGCCCGACGAAGATCAGGTCGTCCAGCGTCTCCTTCGGACTGGGCAGTATGATCGGAGACACCCATCCCATCCGCGTGACGAAGTCCCAGACTCCGACCGCGATGACGAACAGGATCGTCATGGCCAGCCAACGCGGGATCCTGTCGATCAGTGCGTCCCGTTCGACCCAGACAGTATCCGCACCTGCCGTGTTCGAAGCCTTGGTCATGCGAAAGCCTCCCGCCCCAAGAGGTTGCGAATATACGCCACGATCTCGCCGAAGCGCGGCGTGTTGATCATTTCCAGTGTGCGCGGACGCGAAAGATCGATGGGCACATCTTCAACGATCCGGCCCGGACGCGGCTGCATGACGAGTATCCGATCGGACAGGATCACCGCCTCCGCGATTGAATGGGTGACGAGGAACGCCGTCGCCTGGCGCTCCATGCAGATGCGCTGCAGCTCCATGTTCATGAAGTCCCGCGTCAGTTCGTCGAGCGCGGAAAACGGTTCGTCGAGCAGCAGCACTGCTGGATCGGCGATCAGCATGCGGCAGATGGCGGCGCGCTGCGCCATGCCGCCCGAAAGTTCGCCCGGGTAGACGTTGCCGAACTCGCCCAGTCCGACGAGCTGCAGCAATTCCCGCGCGCGGCCCGCAGCAGCCTTCGCGGCGGCGCGGCCGCTGTGGATCTCGATCGGCAGCAGGATGTTCTCGACCGTCGTCTTCCACGGCAGCAGCGTCGCCTGCTGGAACATCATGCCGATATCGGGCCGAGGCCCCATCACCGGCTGCCCTTCGAGCACGACCCGTCCCTTGGTCGGCGGCAGGAGCCCCGCCATGATCTTCAGCAGCGTCGACTTCCCGCAACCCGACGAACCGATCACCGACACGAACTCGCCCTTGCGAAGGGTCAGGTTCACGTCCGTCAGCGCGGTCAGGCTGTTGCGGGCATAGGTCTTCGTCAGCCGCTCGATCTCATAGACCGGCCGCACCGGAGGTGCAGCCGGCTCGGAGCGCAACGGGCGAGGCTCCACCATCGTCATCAGGCGTTCCAGCCTGCCACGAACTCGTTCGTGTAAACCGCCGCCAGATCGTCGAGCGGCTTTTCGAGCGCCCCCGATGCTACGGCGGAGTCGTGGATCTCCTGCCAATGCTCGGCCGGCTGGAAGCCATAGCCCTGAGCGATGAAGGCGTCGGTCGGGGTCATCCGATGGATCACGCCCGTCAGCAGCGATGCGGCGAAATCCTTGTCTTCGCCTTCCTGCGGGTTGCCGACGGCGCAATGCGCGAGCGCCTTGTCCTTGTTGGCGGGATCGATCGAGAACTTGGTGCCACGCACGAGCGCCTTGCCGAACTTCGGCGCCAGGTCCGGCGTCGCTGCCATCTGGCTTTCCAGCATCGCTATCCCGTTGCCGAAAAACCCCAGATAGGCCTCCGGCGTGATCTCGCGCAGCTTCAAGCCACGTGCTCCAAGGATTGCGGCATCCGACACCGCCCCGGCGTAACATGAGACTTCATCGCGCAGGAAGGCCACTGCCGCCGTCCCGCCGTCGCCCACTGGAAGGAAGGTATAGTCCGTGCCTTCCTTCATGCCGAGATCGGTCATGATGGCGCGGGTGAACGAGACTTCGGCACCGTCCGCGGTGCCGACGCCGATCACCTTTCCCTTCAGGTCCGCGGGCTGCTTGAACTCGCTCTCTTCCTTCACCAGGAGACCGAACACCGATTTCGGGTAGAGGTTGTAGATGAATTTGACGTCGACGCCACGGGCGCGGGCGCCGAGCACCGGGCCGGGTCCGGGCGCGCCGATCTGGGCCTGGCCGGCTGACATGGCCTGCAGCACGGCGGAAGAACCGTCGATCGCCTCCAGCGTTGGTTTCAGTCCTTCCTCCTCAAAGTAACCTTCGCCAACGGCGACCCAATAGGGCAGCCAGGTCAGGGCCGAAGGGTTCGGCACGGCGAAGGTGATTGCGGTCTGCGCGCGCACAATCGCCGGCGCTCCCACGAATGCGGCGGTCACGCCGGCGGCCGCCAGCTTTCCGAAGGTTCGGCGCGATATCTGGGTGTCAAGCGTCATGAGTTTGTTCCTCCCACTCATCGTTGTTGGAACGCCGCCAGACCACTGCCGTCGCCCCACAATCAAGGTATACGAACTGCCGTGTTTTGCAAAATAATATATGAAACGTTCGAAAAATGCATTTCATATCTTGAATTGGCTGCTGATCTGGGAAATCCTGTTGTGGGCCCGCGCCGCGGAGACGGCTGTCCGGAGACGCCACAATCACTGATTAAAGGAGTACGTCCGTTGGTTTCTTACGCCGTTTTGGCACCGCCCCAGGCTCAACTGGATATCACCGGCTCGGACGAGAAGTTCCCGGTCCGGCGCATCTATTGCATCGGCAAGAACTACGTCGCCCACATCCGCGAGATGAATGCCGACGAGCGTGATCCACCGGTCATCTTCATGAAGCCGGCGGATGCCGTCGTGAAGAATGGCGGCGAAATCCCCTATCCGGTGTTCACCAACAACTTCCACTACGAGTGCGAGTTGATCGTCGCCTTGAAGTCGGGCGGCTACAACATTTCCGAGGCGGACGCGTCGAAGCACATTTTCGGTTATGCTGTCGGGCTCGACATGACCCGGCGCGACCACCAGGCCGAGGCTCTCGCCAAGGGGCTGCCGTGGGAAGTGACCAAAGCTTTCGACCTTTCCGCCCCGGTCGGCCCGATCACGCGCGTGGAGGACAGCGGCGTGCTCGCTACCGGCCATGTGCGTCTCAAGGTCAACGGCGACGTGCGCCAGGATGCCGACATCTCGCTGATGATCTGGAAGATCGACGAGATCATCGCGAAGCTTTCCGAGCAGCACCGCCTGATGCCCGGCGACATCATCATGACCGGCACGCCGGCGGGTGTCGGTGCCGTCGTCACTGGAGACGTGCTCGATTGTTCCGTCGACGGACTGGCGCCCATGCAGGTGCGCATTGGAGCTTCTGTCGGGTGAGCCTCGCCGCGCCGGGGAAACGACGTCGCAGATCCTCGGACTGACCGAGGGAGAATGGCCATGAGTATGATCGGAATCGCCGGGACCGGCCGCATGGGCACCGCTTTCGCGCGCCGCCTTATCGAGACGGGGCACCAGGTGACGGTCTGGAACCGGACTCCCGAACGCACCGCCCAGGCCGCCGATGCCGGCGCGGGAACTGCGACCGATCTCGCCGCGCTTGCGTCGTGCGACGTCATCCTGATCTCGCTGACCGATGCTGCGGCTGTCGAGGCCCTGGCGGAAGGGCTCGTCGCCGCCGGAATCGACGGACGCCTCGTGGTCGACATGTCGACCATCCTGCCCGACGAGAGCCGTGCCGTTGCAGCCCGGATAGCGGCGGCCGGCGGCGACTTTGTCGATTGTCCGGTCGGCGGCACGGTTGCGCCCGCCCTGAAGGGACAACTTCTCGGGATGGCAGGCGGTACCGACGCCGCCTTCGCGCGGGCCAAACCGATCCTCGAGCAGCTCTGCCGCCGGGTCGAGCATCTCGGCCCCGCAGGCAGCGGCGCGCAGATGAAGCTCGCCATCAACCTGCCGCTTGCGATCTACTGGCAGACGCTGGCGGAGGCGATGACACTCCTCCAAGGAACTGGAATCCCGACCGAGAAGGCGGTCAGCCTGATCGCCGACAGCTCGGCCGGGCCGACCGTTCTCAAGAACCGCGCGCAGGTCTTGGTGGATACGCTCACAGGCACCGATCAACCGGGCACCTTCGATATAGCGGGGCTCGCCAAGGACCTCGATCTGGCACTTCGGTTCGCAGCCACGGGCGGCAACCGGCTGCCACTGTCCGAGGCTGCCAAGACCAGCTACGACCGCGCGCGCGCCGAAGGACTTGGGCGCTTCGACGGTGCCACCCTCACGCGCATGCTGCTGGGCTAGCGCCTTGGAGGCACTTGCCGACCCCCAGACGCTCCTGACACTGGTCGCAGCACTCCTGGTGGCCGGGGCGGCGACCGGCTTCCTCGCCGGCCTGTTCGGCGTCGGCGGCGGCGCCATCTCGGTGCCTGTCTTCTACGAGATATTCGGCGTTCTTGGATACAAGCCCGAGGTCGCGATGCCGCTCGCGGTCGGAACGTCGCTCGCAGTCATCGTACCCACCTCGATCATGTCAGCGCGGGCTCATTATGCCAAGGGCACGGTGGATCTGGCGCTCCTGCATCTTTGGGCGCTGCCGATCCTGGCGGGCGTGATGATCGGCGCGGTCATTGCGCGCTATGCCGATCCAGTCGTGTTCCAAGTGGTCTTCATCGGCGTCGCGACGGTGAACGCGGCAAAACTGATCACCGGCGGAAAGGGCTGGCGGGTGCGAGAGGAACCCTCGTCAAAAGGCATCATGCGCCTCTATGGCGCCGCGATCGGCCTTGCCTCCTCGCTGATGGGAATCGGCGGCGGGGCCTTGACGAACCTCGTGATGACATTGCACGGCGAGCCGATCCATCGCGCGGTGTCTACCGCCGCTGGCGTCGGCGTCCTTATCGCCATCCCGGGGACACTGGGCTACATGGCCGCCGGCTACGGTCGCCCAGACCTGCCTCCGGATGCGATCGGCTTCGTATCGCTGGCCGCCTTTGCCCTGACGATCCCGACATCGCTTCTGACCGCCCGCCTCGGCGTCGCGCTTGCGCATGCGCTGCCGCGCCGGACGCTCGAAACGTCATTCGGGATATTTCTGCTTCTGGTGTGCGCCCGGTTCATATGGGACATCGTGAGCTAGCCTCGACCGCCTGATGCGTCCCATCGAACATCAGGTCCAGAGATAGCGGACCAGATGGAAAAACACCGGCGCCGCGAAGATCAGGCTGTCGGCCCGGTCGAGCATGCCGCCATGGCCCTCGATCATGTTGCCCCAATCCTTGACGCCGCGATCCCGCTTTATCGCCGAGGCGACGAGCCCGCCGAAAAAACCCATCAGGCAGCTGAGCGCGGCGATGGCCGCCGCCTCCAGCGCGGAAAACGGCGTCAGCCAATGCAGCATGCCGCCAAGCAGGGTGGCGCTGGCCATGCCCCCGACCAGGCCTTCCCAGGTCTTCGACGGCGACACGCTCGCCGATATCACATGCCTGCCCATCAACTTGCCGAAGATGTACTGCAGCACGTCGCTGCCCTGCACGGTAATGATGAGGAAGGCGATGAGCAGCAGGCCGCGGCCTTCGAAGCCGGGGATCGGCAGCGTCATCAGCGCCGGCACGTGGCTGATGCAATAGACCGCAAGCATGATGCCCCATTGCTGTTCGGCGACGCGATCGAGAAAGCGCTCGGTGTCGCCGCGCAGCGCTGTCAGCGCCGGCATCACCAGAAAGCAGTAGACCGGGATGAACACCGAAAACAGCCCGTACCATTCGCTCCAGACGAGCAAATACTGCACGGGAATGACGATGCCGAACATGCCGAGCAGCACCCGGTGATCGCTTCGTCGCGAATAGGTCAGCGTCACATATTCGCGCAGCGCCGCGAACGAGACGAAGGCGAAGAGAACGATCACGCCGGCCTTGCCGCAGATGAATGCGCCGGAGATCAGCAGCACCATCAGCCACCACGCCTTGATGCGCTGGTTGAGGTTCTGAAGCGCCGGGCTGAGCGTCGCGCCGGCGCGGAAAGACAGAATGGCGGCCACCGCGCTCGCCGACGACAGAACGCCGATCAGGCCGCCCATCAGCAGTGCCGTTTCGCGGATCAAGATTTCTCTCCCTTGGATTTCGGATCGAGCGCAAGCAGTGCGCCACGGGCGCGGGCAAGGAATGCATATTTCTCCTCGCCAGGGCTGGGGATGACGGGCGCGCCGAAGATGGCGCGGCAAAGCAGCGGCACGGGCAGGAACTCGCCCTTCGGCAGGACACGCGACATGTTCTCCAGCCAGCAAGGGATCAGTTCGACATCCGGTCTTGCGGTGGCGAGGCTATAAAGCCCGCTGCGGAAGCGCAGCAGCGGTTCCTCGCCCATATTGCGGGTGCCTTCGGGAAACATGATCAGCGTATCGCCCCGGTCCAGCGCCTCGATCAGCACGGCAAGAGGATCGGCCTTTCGCTCGACCCAGTTGCGCTCGACGAGAACGGCGCCGAGCAGCACCTCGGAGATCAGCCGGCGAAATCGCGTCCTGCCCCAATAATCGGCCGCCGCGACCCCGCGCGTTTTCGCGCGCTGGTCGGGCGGCAGGCATGACGACAGGAGGATGAAATCGACATGGCTGCCATGGTTGGCGAAATAGATGCGCTGCTTCCGCGAGGGCTGGCAGCCTTGCCAGATCGGACGCACACCGGTGATCAGCCGCGCCAGCATGGCAAGTGCCGAAGCGGTCAGTGAACGCAGGACGGGCTTGAGATCGATCGATAGCCACCATGCCTGGCTGCGCGTGTCTTCCCTGACGATTGCCACTGTCAGACCCTCTCCGCCAGCGAGACGGTGAAGATGCCCCACTCGTCGATCCGCTGGTCGATCTTGCGAAAGCCTGCAGCCTCGACGAGCTGGTCCATCTCGCCCTGCGTCCGCCGCCGCATCACCCAGGCATTGCCGCCCCGATGCGAGGTCAGGCTGCGGGCGATCATTTCGAGTTGCGGATGCCAGGGCTGGTTCGTGTAGATCAGCAGCCCTCCGCGCGGCATGGCGCGCGCAAGCCCGTCGAGCGAACGCGCGACCAATGTGTTGTCGGAGAAGAGTTCGTAGAGCCCCGAAACGATCGCCAGGTTGGGCCTTGGCTCGATCGCCGCAATCGCATCGCCATCGAAGGCATCGCCAAGATGGAACGAGGCAAGGCCTTCAAGACCGCGCTCGCGGATTGCCTTGCGGCCAGCCTCGACATTCGCCGTCGAATAATCCTGCAGCCGGATGCTGGCGGGTTTTCCGGCAGCCGCCACCGCATCCAGCACATAGCGGCCATGGCCGGCGGCAATGTCGAGGACGGCGGCCGGCTGCTTTTCAGCGGCCAAACGGGATAGCGCATCGGCTATGGAAGCTTCGATATGCTGCTTCCGGCAGCGGATCCCGCGCCAGCCGATGGCCTCCAGGAACATCCGGTCGATCAGCCGCCCGAGGGGGCCGAAACCCTTTTCCTCGTTCCTGTAGACATAGTCCAGCGTCGAGCCGGAATCGAAACCGGTCGCAACGCCGGTGGCTATGCCATCCGAAAACCGCGCGGCGATCCTGATCGAAAGGCGGTTCATCGCCCAATAAAGGCCTGCCGGGGAAAACCGCGCCAACGGCGTCGCCAGATGGTCGCTCTCGTCACGCGTATGGCCCGCCTTGTCGGCCTGCAGCAGATCGACGGGCGCGGCAGGCCGTGCGAAGCGGGCATCAAGGAAGCCGCGTATCAGCCCGAACGCCTGGGCGCGGTCCTTTTCGCCCAGCGTGTCGTGATAAAAACCCGGCAGCACACGGCGTTCCTTGATCGCACTGCCGAGATTGACGAAGAACGCGTGCTGCGGTTCCTGGCGGACGACGAAATCGCTGCCGGAGATCAGCAACTGGGTCGGAACGGTGATGGCGCGCGCATCCTTCACGACACGCGACGCCTGCTCGTAAAGCTCGAGCAGGATGTTGGAAGCGATCGGCCTCGTGATCAGCGGATCGGCTTCGAAGGAAGCGATGCGCCTCGCATCGTGCGTCAGGAAGCGTGCCTTGACGTAGGAATTGACGAAGAACGTTCCCTTGAGCTTTTGCCACAGACTAATGCCCGCCCTGGCGAAAGGCACATAGAGCCGCACGTCGAATGCCGGCGCGGCAAGCACGAGCGCGCGGATTTTGGGCGCATAGTCATGGACCCATGTCGCGGCCAGTACCGCGCCCACCGACTGGGCGACGACCGCGATGTCTTCGATGGCAAAGCCGTCGATTTCCTGCACATGTTTGACGAAACGGTCGACGTCACGCACCGACGCAGAGAAGGAAGCAGAATAGCCTCTCAGCCCCGGCGACCGGCCGTGGCTGCGCGCATCCCAGGCATAAAAGGCGAAGCCGTCGAGCCCAAGTTCGTCCGGAATGTGCGCCATGCGGCCGCCATGTTCGTGGCCGCGGTGGAAGAGGAGAATGGCACCCTTGGCTTTCCCGGTGAGGGCCGGCCACTTGCGATAGAAAAGTTCGGTCCCGTCATGGCTGGCGAATGTGTGTTCCTCGACCGGGCGCGCCTTCAGCGGCATCTCGCTTCGAACAATGAGCGTTTCAGGAGCGACGTTGAGCATTTTTTTGTTCCCTGGTTTCGGTGCAATGCAGCGATGCTGACTGGCGTTGACTGACGGTTACGGGTTGGTCGCCGAGGGGCGCAGGCCGGAACGCACCCGGTTCACCATGGTGACAAGCGCAAGCAGCGCCATGGCTGGGAAAAGCCACTCCGGCGCCACTGGAAGAGAGATACCCGACGCGACGATGGCCGCGAGAAGCGCCAATGCGAGTGCCCGGTCGCTCTTGCCGAACGGTCCGTCATAAGCCCGGATGCCACCGGTCGCCTGCCCCAGCACGCCGGCGAGTTCGGCAAGGATCGCGGTAATCGCGAAGGCCATCACGCCCCAGATGCCGAAAGGAGCGACAAAAACGAAAGGCAGGATCAGCGCGGTATCGGAAACCACATCGGCAAGCTCGTTCAGATAGGCGCCGAGCTTGGAGGCCTGCCCGAACTCGCGCGCCAGCATTCCGTCAAGTGCGTTCAGCGCCATGCGGACGAGAAGAACCAGCGGCAACAGCCAGAAGATCGCGGGATGTGCCGACCACCATGAAAGCGTTATGCCGGTTGAGACCGAGATGACGGCGCCTGCGATGGTCACCTGGTTTGCCGTCACGCCGGATGCCGCAAGTCCCCTGCAAATAGGACGCAGCCTCCTCTGGAATCCTGGTTTGAGCGCGTAAAGCGTTGTCATGCCATCCCCCATTCGTCCATTCGCCCCTTGACATCGGACGACTGCGCGCCACATCGTGCCTAAGTTCGTGAACGCTGTTCAATAATTTCCGTGAACAATGTTCAAATTGTGGCATAGAAAGCTGGAATCCCTGCCTTGGCATCAAAAACAGAAGAGCGGCGGGCCGCACTGCGTGTCACGCTCGTGGAGATCGCCGAGCGATCAATCGCGGCAAACGGCTATCCCGCACTGACGGCACGCGAACTCGCGCGTGAAGCAGGTTGCGCGCTGGGCGCGATCTACACGATCTTTCCGGACATGGATGCGCTCGTTGCCGAAGTGAATTCGCGAACGGTCGCAAGGCTGGAGGCAGCCGTTGCCACGGCATTCGCCGCAGCGAAAGCCAACGATCCCAAGGCCGCATTATCGCTGCTCGGGCAGACCTATTTCCAATTCGTTCTCGCCAACCAGAAACTCTGGTCGGCGATCTTCGAAGTCGGTCTCGGCTCGACGAAGGAATTGCCGCAATGGCAGATCAACGAACATGTCCGCCTGATCGGCCACATCGTGAAGCCGCTGAGGCTGCTGTTCCCCAACGAGAGCGACGAGCGCCGCGTCCTTCTGGCGAAGTCGCTGTTCTCGGCGGTTCACGGGATCGTCGGCCTCGGGCTGCAGCGCCGTTTCGTCGCCGTCCCACCGGAAGAGATTTCAGGGCAGATCAAATTCATCGTCGAAGCGTTCTGCGATGGGATCAGGTCGCGCGAAGCGCCAACGGCAAAGATTTCCGAGGAGCCGCCAGGCCCCGATCGCTAAGCCATTCGAGGGCGGCTTTCGTTCACCGCGCTCTCGACAGGTGGCGTCGGACCTGCACAATGCGGAACCGCTTTGGGGGAGCAAGCCTTGTCTTTTGTCGATATCTATCTCGCGCAGTTGGTCGACCCGTTTCGCGTCGGACTGCTGGTCGCGCTTCTGTTTACCGCCGCCAACACCCAGGCAACGCTGAACCGGTGGATACCGATCGCGCTCGGCCTGGTGTTCGTCGCGGTGCTCATCCCGACCACCATTGGCAGCAGCGCGGGTGCCGATGTTTTCCAGCACATTCTGGTCGGCCTGTTCTCCAACCTCACCATACTGGCAGTGCTTCTCGCAGCAAAAGCCGCCTACCTGCGGCTATCGTCGTAACTCTGGACGGGCCGCGCGATTGAGATTGCAGATTACAGGTCGAATTCGCGCTGCCCCTCGTCCAGCGCGCTGACGGCTTCGATCGCCAGCGCCCGCGTGATGCGCGATTTTTGCTCGAGCCCCGCGCGATCAAGCCTGTCGACGACGCGGATGGCGGTCGACAGTGACCGTTCGATGCGGCGCACCAGATATTGCACGACATGCGGTTCGACCTCGACCTGCCGGTCGGCGAAGAGTTTGGTGATGACGCCGGCCAGCAGCAGGTCATCCGGCTCGCCGATCTCGACCGTGGTCGCCGCCTTGAGCCGCGAGGCTAGGTCCGGAAGTCTTACGCCCCAGGCGGCCGGGAAACGGCGTGCCGTCAATAGAAGGTGCGTGCCGGCGCCGCGCACCGCGTTGATCAGGTGAAACAGGCCCTGTTCGTCGAGCCCGGCCACGTCCGCGTCGTCGATGAGCACCGGCCCGGCTTCCGCCGCCTTCAGCGTGCTTTCGCCGATGGCGCCCGCATTATGCGCCGTGGCTGACGATATCTCCTGCCAGATGGCGCCGAGATGGGTTTTACCCGATCCCGCCGGACCGGCAAGGACAACGACAGGTGCCGGCCAGTCCGGCCAGCGATCGATCAGCGCAGCGGCATCGGCATTGGCCGGCGAAACGACCAGGTCGTCACGCGAGAAGCCGGCGGAATGCCGCAAGTCGAGCGGCAATTGACGCGGCTTTTGCAATTCGGCCATCGGATCAGACGCCCGCCTTGCCGCTCCGCGCCGCCTTCACCGCAGGCTCTTCCTTGTGGCCCTTGTAAAGCGGCGATTCCAGATAACGCGAGATGGCGAAACGCACGAGTACGGCGACGGCCGCCGCCGCTGGTACCGCGATCAGCAGACCGACGAAGCCGAACAGCGCGCCGAAAGCAAACAGCGCGAACATCAGCCAGACCGGATGCAGGCCGACGCTCTTGCCGACCAGCCGTGGCTGCAGGATGTTGCCTTCGATGAACTGACCGATGAAGAACACACCCGCCACGGCGGCGATCCATGGCCAATCCGGCCAGAACTGGACGAACGCCACTCCAATCGACAGCACCAGGCCGACGAGCGAGCCGACATATGGAATGAAGCTGATCAGCCCGGCGAACATGCCGATCAGGATGCCGAAATTCAGCCCGACGACGGTCAGGCCTACCGCGTAAAGGAAGCCCAGCACCAGACACAGCGTACCCTGCCCGCGCACGAAGCCCGCGGTCGCCTTGTTGATGTCCACGGCGATCTGGCGCACCGTTTCGACGTAATCGCGCGGCACCCAGCTGTCGACCGTGGCGATCATGCGATCCCAATCGAGCAGCATGTAGAAGGCGACGACAGGGGTTACGACGAACAGGCCGGCAATGTTGAAAATTGCCACGCCGGATGCCCAGATCGACTCGAACACCGTCGATATGAAGCTGACCCCGGAGGTCAGCAGGGAATTCAGGCCTTCCTTGAGGCTGCCAGGGTCGACGCCGAAACGATCCTCCAGCCAATCGGGATCGAAATTGGTGACAAGCCCCTGAAGGCGCGTAAGGTATTCAGGCAGCCTGCCGACGAAATCAGCCATCTGCTGGGCGAGGATGGGGATCAGGATCATCAGGCCCAGCGCCAACACGATGACGAAGGCGACCAGGATCAACACCGTCGCCATGATCCGCGACAAGCCCGCCTTCTGCAATCTGTCGGCAACCGGATCGAGGAAATAGGCGAGCGCCATGCCGGCGACGAACGGCAGCAAAATATCGCTGAAAACATAGACGAAGAGCGCGAAAAGCGCGGCGGCGATCAGCCAAAAACGGATCTGGCGGCGGAAAGCTGCCGAGGCAGCTTCGTCGGCCTCGTCATCCGTGGGGACTTTTGCTCTCGCCATTGCCGCTCATATGCCTCGACCAGGCTACGAGATAGGCCGCGGCGGAAGCGACGGTCAAGAGGCCGGACAGGAATATGAGGGCGACGCGGGCATGGCCGAACTGGGTCGCAAAGGCCAGTTCGGCGAGCACTGTCGCCGCTAAGACGATCTGGATGGCGGTGTTGGCTTTCGACACGAACAGCGGCTTCATCTCGACCGGATTGCCCATGATCGTCGACAGCAGCACCGCACCGATGATCAGCGCATCGCGCGAAACCGCCGCAATCACCAGCCACAACGGCAGTTCGCCCATGAAGCCGAGCATCAGGAACACGCTGACCAGCAACAGCTTGTCGGCCATGGGGTCCATGTAAGCGCCGAGCTCGCTGCGCTGGTTGAACTGGCGCGCAATGAAGCCGTCGATGCCATCGGAAATGCCCGCGACCAGAAAGCCGGCAAGCGCCCAGCCCATCTTGTCCGTCAGCAAGGCGAAAATCACGCCCGGTACCAGCAGGAAACGCAGAATTGTGATCATGTTCGGTATGGTCACGCAGTTCGCCTCCCCTTCCCGCGTATCGTTAGCCGTTACATGGTCGAAAGCGCAGCGGCCCGCAAGGTGCCAGGGACTTGCCGGCCTCTGTCCACGGTTTTTGCCTTCTTCAGCGACACGAAACACGGCATTCTGTTGCGGCGCGTGGCGCTTCATGCGAAGAGCCCGGCAGGATATTCGCGCCACGCAGAGGATAATGATGAGCGAGCGCAAGAACGGCCTCACCTATGCGGAAGCGGGTGTCGACATCGATGCCGGTAACGCCATGGTCGAGAAGATCAAGCCGCTGGTGCGATCGACCAGACGTCCCGGTGCGGACGGCGAAATCGGCGGTTTCGGCGGGCTTTTCGATCTCAAGGCGGCCGGTTTCAGCGATCCGGTGCTGGTCGCCGCCAATGATGGCGTCGGCACCAAGCTGAAGGTCGCCATCGACGCCGGCATCCACGACACCGTCGGCATCGATCTTGTCGCGATGTGCGTCAACGACCTCGTCGTCCAGGGCGCCGAGCCGTTGTTTTTCCTCGACTATTTCGCCACGGGTAAGCTCGATCCCGAGCAGGGAGCGGCAATCGTCGGCGGCATCGCCGAAGGCTGCCGGCAGGCCGGTTGCGCGCTGATCGGCGGCGAAACCGCGGAAATGCCCGGCATGTACCAGGGCAACGACTACGACCTCGCCGGTTTTGCCGTCGGCGCCGCCGAGCGCGGCCAGTTGCTGCCGACCGACGATATCGTCGAAGGCGACGTGCTGCTCGGACTTGCCTCCTCCGGCGTTCATTCGAACGGCTTCTCACTGGTTCGCCGCATCGTCGAGCAATCTGGCCTTGCCTGGGACGCTCCGGCACCGTTCGCCGGCGACAAGACACTGGGTGCGGCCTTGCTGGAACCCACCCGCATCTATGTGAAGCCGGTGCTGCAGGCGATCCGCAACACCCATGGCATCAAGGCGCTCGCCCACATCACCGGCGGCGGCTTTCCGGAAAACATCCCGAGGGTGCTGCCCAAGGACTTCACCGCCGAACTCGATCTCGAAGCGATCGCGGTGCCGGGGGTATTTTCGTGGCTGGCGAGGACCGGCGGCGTTGCACCTGTCGAGATGATGCGTACCTTCAACTGCGGCATCGGCATGATCATGGTCGTTGCGTCAGGCCAGGCGGCACAGGTCGCCGCAGTGCTGCAGGAAGCCGGCGAGACCGTCGAGCCGATCGGCCGCATCGTGCCCCGCCGTGATGCCGGCGTCATTTACCGTGGTACCATCGACCTATGAGCACAAAAAGCAAACGCATCGTCATCCTTATTTCCGGTCGCGGCTCGAACATGGCCGCGCTGATACAGGCCGCTAAAGAGGCCGATTATCCGGCCGAGATCGCCGGAGTGATCTCGGACCAGGCCGATGCAGCGGGCTTGAAGGCTGCGGAAAGTTTCCGGGTCGCAACCCGCGTTGTTTCGAGGCGCGACCACGCCAGCAAGGAGGCGCATGACGCGGCCATCGACGCGGCACTTCGCAAATTCGGCGCCGATATCGTCTGCCTTGCGGGATACATGCGGCTGTTGACGCCCGGCTTCGTCGACAAATGGCAGGGCCGGATGATCAACATCCACCCCTCCCTGCTGCCGATGTTCAAGGGCCTGAACACCCATCAACGCGCGCTCGACGACGGATTGCGGGTGCATGGCTGCACCGTGCACTTCGTCACCCGGGACATGGACGACGGACCGATCATCGCGCAGGCGGCGGTCCCCGTTCTGACCAACGACACGGAGGAAAAACTCTCGGCACGCGTGCTCAAGGCCGAACACCAGCTCTATCCGCTGGCGCTGGCCCTGGTTGCCGGCGGCAAGGCACGCATGGAGAACGGACGAACCGTGTTCGACGGCATCGACCATGCCGGCGGCAGCGGCGTTATCATGATGCCCAGCACCTGGCACGATCCGAACGATCTCGAGAATTTGGCACGTTTCACACCGTAGACGCGATAAGGCACCGCCCCGAAAGCGGGAATCTCTATGAAAACCTTGCTCCTGTTGCGTCATGCCAAATCGAACTGGGACGATGCGTCTCTGGACGATTTCGACCGGCCGCTCGCCGAGCGCGGCCGCGAGGCCGCTCCGAGGATGGGAAAGGAACTCGCTGCACGCGGCTGGCTGCCGGACGCCGTTCTTGGCTCCGCGGCGGTGCGCGTCCAGCAGACATGGGCGCTGGTTGCGGCGCAGTTGACCAATGCGCCCAAACCGGCCCTTTCAAAGGCCCTCTACATGGCTGCACCTGCGCGCCTGCTTCAGCATGTCAGGAAAACGCCCGAGACGGTGAACTCTTTGCTTGTTGTTGGCCATAATCCCGGTCTGGAGGAGTTCGCGACGCTGATTGCCGGAGATGGCTCGGACGACGCCTCGCTTAGCCGCATGCGTGAAAAATTCCCGACCGCCGCATTGGCTCGGTTCGAATTCGACGGACCGTGGGAGAAACTTCGGCGCGGTACTGCGCGGCTGACACATTTCCTGCGACCGAGGGATCTGGGCTGAATTACCCCGCCGCCCGCACCCAGACCTTGTTGTCGTGGACGGCGGCACCCCCATAAGGCGCCGGGGCATCGGCGCCGGTCAGCACATTGATGCCCTCGCCGCGCTCATGCGCGCTGTTCGGCCAGATGCCCTCGGCTATGACCACGCCGCGCTTGAGGCCATCGAAGATCCTGGCATGCAGCACCACCTCGCCACGCGGATTGCCGATTTCGACACGGTCGCCCGCCGCTAGACCAAGCGTTGCCGCGTCGTCAGGATGGATCAGCAGTTCCG
Source organism: Mesorhizobium sp. ZC-5 (assembly GCF_025753855.1). GTDB lineage: Bacteria > Pseudomonadota > Alphaproteobacteria > Rhizobiales > Rhizobiaceae > Neomesorhizobium. The sequence continues at coordinate 274,570 of NZ_JAOWPT010000003.1, read as the reverse complement.
GCCTGCCTTCCTTGGCCTTTGATACCGGCGTTTCGGCAAAACTCGAATTGAGGAAGTTGCGCGCCGGCGACGTCGCCAGCCGGAACGGATGTTTTTCGTCCGCCACCTCGATCAGGTCGACATGGTCGGGGAACTCCGGCAGCTGCTGGTAAGGCCCGAAGATGCCCATGCTTTTCGGAGGCTTGTTCGGTGCGAAACCGCCGTTCCACTCCGGCTTGAAGCGGAACTTGCTGTCCGGATGGCCGAAGCCGTTGAGAAAATGCGCGTCGTCGAAATCGGGCTGCAGGTCGACCCAGCGCTCTTCCCTGAAAGAATCGAAATCGCCGAGCCCTTTCTTCTCCAGCATGACATCGATGTGCTGGCGTTCGGTCATGCCGAAGCCCGGCAGGTGCGAGACGCCGAGCCGCTTGCCGAGTTCCTCGATGACGTAGTGGTTGGTTCGCGGCCCCTCAGGCGGGTCGATCAGCTTCGGTCCCAGTGTGATGTGCTGGTTGCCGCCGCCCTTGTAGATATCGTCGTGCTCGAGGAACATCGTCGCCGGCAGAACCACGTCCGCCATCTTGGCCGTGTCTGTCATGAACTGCTCGTGCACGCAGGTGAACAAGTCGTCGCGCAGGAAACCTTGCCTCACCAGCCGCTGCTCGGGCGCGACATTCATCGGATTGGTGTTCTGGATCAGCATAGCTGTAACGGGTGGACCGCTGTAAAGAGCATCCTCGTGGCCCATCAGCACCGGGCCGATGCGCGAGTGGTCTAGATAGCGGATCGAAGGATCGCGCAGCTTGGTGCCTTCGAGAAGCTCGCCGTTGAGCTTCAGGACGCCGGAATTGGAGTGGAATGCGCCGCCGCCCTCATATTGCCAGCAGCCGGTGACGGCGGCGACGGAAAGTGCTGCATGCATATTGACCGAGCCGTTGCGCTGGCGCGCGAAGCCGTAGCCGAGGCGGAAGAATGTCTTTTTGGTCGTACCGATCAGCCGTGCGAACGCTTCGATTTCTTCCACCGACAGGCCGGTGATCGCCGCCGCCCATTCCGGTGTCTTGTCGGCGAGGTGCGCTTCCAGTCCCTTCGGGTCGTCGGTGTATTTTTCGAGGTAGGCGCGGTCGGCCAGCCCTTCCCTGAACAGAACATGCATGACAGCGCAGGCCAATGCGCCGTCGGTGCCGGGCTTCAGCACGAGGCCCATGTCGGCCTGCTTCATCGTCGCGTTTTCGTAGATATCGATGACGACGATCTTGGCGCCGCGTTCCTTGCGCGCTTTGATCGCGTGCGTCATCACGTTGACCTGGGTGACGACCGCATTAGTCCCCCAGATCACCACGCAATCCGACTTCGCCATCTCGCGCGGATCGCTGCCGCGCAGCGCTCCCGTGCCCATCACATAGCCGGTCCAGGCGAGATTGGTGCAGATCGAACCGAAGAAGCCGGAATATTTCTTGGCGTGGCGCAGCCGCTCGATGCCGTCGCGCTGTACCAGCCCCATGGTGCCGGCGTAAAAATACGGCCACACGGTCTCGCTGCCGTACTTTTCCTCAGCCGCGATGAACTTTTCGGCCACGAGGTCGAGTGCTGCTTCCCAGCTTGCTTCCTTCCAGCCGCCCTCACCCTTGGCGCCGGCGCGGATCAGCGGCTTCAGCAACCGGTCGGGATGATGCACGCGGTCGGCGTAGCGCGCCACCTTGGCGCAGACGACGCCGGCGGTGTAGCTGTTGTCCTTGGCGCCATGGACACGGCCTATCGTTTTGCTGTCCAGCAATTCGACGTCGAGCGCACAGGTCGACGGACAGTCGTGCGGGCAGGCCGAATGGCCGATTCTGAGCTTGGTGTGCTGGTTCATGCTTGGAAACTAGCGGGTTTCGTTACGGACGTGTAGACGCGGCTTGCGAAAATCGATTGTTGCAGATCTTGATCCCTGACTGCTGATTTTCGGGAGACGATGCTGCCCAAATGAATTATCGCCACGCCTATCATGCCGGGAATTTCGCCGATGTCGTCAAGCATGCGGTGCTCGTCCGCATCGTCGAATACCTGAAGCTGAAGGAAAAAGCCTTCCGCGTCGTCGACACGCATGCCGGCATCGGGCTCTACGACCTCTCCGCCGAAGAAGCGCGGAAGACAGGCGAGTGGCGGGACGGCATAGGCAGGCTGCTCGATGCAACGCTCAAGCCGGAAATCGCCAACCTTCTGAGCCCCTTGCTTGGAGCGGTTCACGCGATGAATCCGGAGGGTGGGTTGCGCTTTTACCCCGGCTCGCCGCTCATCGTGCGCCATCTCCTGCGCAAGCAGGACCGGCTGTCGGCGATCGAACTGCATCCCGCTGACGCTGCACTTCTCAGGGAGCGCTTTGCCGGCGATTTCCAGGCGCGCGTCATCGAACTCGACGGCTGGCTCGCTCTCGGCGCGCATCTGCCGCCCAAGGAGAAGCGCGGGCTGGTGCTGATCGATCCGCCGTTTGAACAGGAAGGCGAATTCGACCGGCTGGTCGATGGCCTTGCCAGGGCGCACCGGCGCTGGCCGGGCGGCATCTTCGCGCTCTGGTATCCGCTGAAGGACCGCACTGCCGTCAACCGGTTCCGCGCTGATCTGGTGGAGACCGGCATTGCAAAGATCCTCGACATCCGCTTCGAGGTACGGCCGCCCTCGCCTGAGCCGCGGCTCGACGGCACCGGCATGATCGTGGTCAACCCGCCCTACCCGCTGGAGGCGGAATTGCGCAGCCTGCTGCCAGCGCTAAAAACGCTTCTGGCGGAGAGCCCGCACGCCAAATGGACGGTCGAATGGCTGGCCGGTGAAACTGCGCCAGGCCGCGACTGAGTTGTCCGCTCAGACGTCCCTCCCGATGGAGCGGCAGAGGGCGATCAGGCCTTCCTTGACAGCTTCCGCCGGGGTGCCGTTGCGCGAAAACCCCCACCACAGCAATGCGCCCTGCCATTGCGACGCCAGCAGTTTTCCAAGGTCCGGCCGTGGGCCGCTTGCATCGCCCAAACACCGGCCGAGTGCTTCGGCCAGCCGCTTTCCCCATCGGTCGCCGCGCGCCCTCAGCTCCGCGTTCCTCAAGTCCTCGCGCAGGACCAGCAGGCCTTCCGCATAGTTTTCGCCGGAGCCGAAATCGCCGGACAGCGTGACCAGGATGGCAACGGCGCCTGCCGGGGTCGCCGGCTCGGCCGCGATTGCTGCTTCAGTACGCTGGTCGAGCAGATCCCAGGCTCGCAGCAGCGCAGCGTGCAACAGGCCGTCCCGCGTGCCGAAACGCTGCACCAGCGTCGGGCCCGAGAGCCCGGTTTCGGTGGCGGCGGCGGCAAAGGTAACGCCCTGCGGCCCCGACCGGCGCATCAGCGTCAGCACGCGGTCGAGGAGATCTGCATCCGAAAGCGACTTGCGTCTTGGCACTTGCAATCCATTTATAAATGATTATTAGTTTATATACGTCACTCACCCCGAAATAGCAAGCGCCGCCAACGCGGCGAACGCTACAGCTTTGCATTCAGGAGGCCAGTACATGAGCAACCCATTGGAAAGAAAAGTCGCACTTGTAACCGGGGGCACGCGGGGCGGCGGGCGCGGCATCGCGGTGGAACTCGGCGCCGCCGGCGCCACCGTCTATGTCACCGGCCGCTCGACGCGCGACCAAAAATCCGAAATCAACCGTTCCGAAACGATCGACGAGACGGCGGGCATCATCGAGGCAGCCGGCGGCAAGGCCATCCCCGTTCGCGTCGACCATCTCGAAAAGGACGCGGTGAAAGCGCTGGTGGAAAGAATCCGCCGTGACCACGGCCGCCTCGACGTCCTGGTCAATGACATATGGGGCGGTGAAAACCTGTTCGAATGGAACAAGCCGGTGTGGGATCACAATCTCGACAACGGCCTGCGCATGCTGCGGCTGGCCATCGACACGCATTTGATCACTTCACACTACGCCCTGCCCCTGCTCATCGAACGCCCCGGCGGCCTGCTTGTCGAAGTCACCGACGGCACTCGCGCCTACAATGAAACGCGCTATCGGCTCTCGGTTTTCTACGACCTCTGCAAGGTTGCCGCCGACCGGATGAGTTGGGCGCATGCGAAGGACCTGGAAAAGCATGGATGCACGGCCCTGTCGATCACGCCCGGCTGGATGCGCTCGGAAATGATGCTGGAACATTACAGCGTCACCGAGCCAACATGGCGGGACGCAATCGCCAACCAGCCCGACTTCGCCATTTCGGAGACGCCGCGCTTCGTCGGCCGCGCGGTGGCGGCGCTTGCCGCCGACGACAACAAGGCACGCTGGAACGGCCAATCGGTGTCGAGCGGGCAGATCGCCAAGGAATACGGTTTCGACGATGTCGACGGCTCGCGCCCTGATTGCTGGCGCTATCTCGTCGAAGTCCGCGAGGCCGGCAAGCCGTCGGACGTCACCGGCTACCGGTGAGGTCTTCCAGGGTCCAGTATCTGTAAACCGGGCGAAAGGCCGGATGACGGCTACCGACCCCGTTTGAGACATGCAGCCAAATGACCAAGCCTCCAAAAGCGGCCGTTTCGTGCGTGCATCTACTGATCATCAGCCTTTTCTTTGTGCCGCGATGCTTTCTCGCGGTTGCCGCAAGTCTGCATGCTGCACCACCGCCGCCTTCCGCCTCGTGATGTGTCGACAAAAAGCCAGCCACACCGAGGGCAGGCATGCAGCCTCTCTCGTGGCAAAGCGAAGTACGCCTCGATCGAGATGGTTGTAAAAAAAGCGACAATGGCTTTGGGATCATCAAAGCGCACAATTTGCGGTGCGGCGTCGGTTTCGACCAGCTTGAGCCCTCCTCCCGAAAGCCCTTTCGCTGCCCGTTCGAACAAGAGGCCTAGCGCCTCCGTCGATGGTGGTTTCCCGGCGGCAAGCGCATCGAAAACCGAAAAGGATGTCTCTCGCAATTCCCGAACGCTTCCCAGAAACGCCGGGGCCTGGATATCCGAAATCGCGTTCGCCTGAGCTTTCGTGGCCAGTCCAGCGAAATGAAGCCAGTTTCCGACATCTCGTGGGGAGTTCAACAAATCGTTGTCGTCGCCGGGCATGTGGCGGGTGAAGACGGCGTTGGTGAAGTCAACCGCCGGATGGCCACCTATGAAATGTCCGCGCGTCCAGACGGTATCCAAATTATTTGGCATGGAACCTAACCATATAAGAGCAGTTATCCGGTTGCCTAACAGATAACCGCTATATTGGGTTTAATCGGTTTTTCTGGCCAAGGATAGCAGTCTAGGAGGCCCCATGCAGACCAATGAGAAAACCAGACATCACACCGTTAATGTGGATGGCGTAGACCTTTTCTATCGGGAAGCGGGACGGCGCGGAGCGCCGGGGCTGCTGCTTCTGCACGGCCAACCCTGCTCGTCGTTTTATTTCCGCCACGTCATTGGCCCGCTGTCCGAAGTCGCGCATGTTGTCGCCCCGGACCTGCCGGGCTTCGGCTTTACAGAAGCGCCCGATGACTATCCCTACACCTTCAATGCCATGGCCGAAACTATCGACGCGTTGATGCGCGAGGTCGGCATGGATCGGTTTTTCCTTTACGTCCACGATTTCGGATCGCCCGTCGCCTATGCCTTGGCGCTGAAATACCCCGAACGCGTGCTCGGGCTTATCATTCAGAATGGCAATGCCCATGAAGAGGGCCTTGGGGCACCCTGGGATCTGGTCAAGTCATACTGGGCCGACCCCACTCCCGCAAACCTTGCCAGACTTCCAGAATGGCTCAACTTCGAGGGCGTCAAGCATACCTATGTCGGCGATATCCCGGATAGCCTCGTGCCGCTTGTTGCCCCTGAAGGCTGGCATCTCGACTGGGAGCGCATGAGCCAGCCGGGACGCGTCGAAATCCAACTCCGTATCTTTTCCGATTACAGTTCGCATGTGGCTCGCTTCCCGGAATATGCAGCCTACCATCGCGATCATCGACCCCCCGCGCTGCTGCTGTGGGGGCGACACGACCCGTACTATGAAATCGAAGAGGCCTACGCTTATGCCAAGGATCTCGACCGGATCGACATGCACCTCTACGACGGCACCCATCTGCTGCTTGAGACGCACTACGAGGAATGCGCGCGCGTGATGCGAAACTTCATCGTCAATGTGCAATATGAGAAGGCAGAAAGCTAACGGCTGCTTTTATATGAAATACGGCTAGAAGCGGTCCGACCGCTCCCTAGACCTCAAAGCGGAGATTCGCGGTTAGGTCCGCGCCGCTCTTGAGGTCAGTTGGTTTCGCGGGCTCGAGATCAGTTTCCCATCACGCCACCGCTCACCAAGCCACAGGATGAGCATCAGCAGGAAGGGATTCGCCAGTTGCAGCAAGACAAGCACGGCCGTGCTCATGCCAAGATTGAGAAACAGCAACAGCGGGGCCGCCAAAACGATGTGAACAATGATCCCACCAGCCACAAGAAGCGCGAGCGCGCCGTAGCTCATTCGGCCTGGACCGAAGCAGGCGCGGATGATCCACACGGCCAGGGCCGCGAAAAGTAATGAAGTCAAAAATCCTCCACCGAAATTACCCCCAAGCGCGGCCACCATATGTAACAGAGCGTTGATCATCATGATGCCGTAGACAGAAAGCCCGACAAGCGGGTGTCGTCGGCTCAACAGGGCTGCAAGGGGAGCCGCGATCCAGAACGCAGTTATATTGACCGCCAGGAAAAACACCGGTGGGATCGGACAATTCGGATAAGGCGGCAAACCGAGCTGTGCGCAAATCATGTCCGGAAATGCATGGAATGTCCCGAGCAGATCGATGCCGTATTCTTCGAAGTTGTGAAGCAGATAGGCCACCACCCCGAGCCAGGATAACCACACCCAGTCATGCCATCGCGAGCGGCTTGGATCGCTCCGGAGACGGTCAGTTGCAAAAAGCAGGACCGCCAGGACGATTGCGCCAACGCCGCCAATCCAGGGAAAGGCAATGTCGAACCAGTTCCAGTAGTGCATGGCGGCCCTCCGGGAAACAACCGATCGAATCCGACCCCAGTGATTCCAGAGCGTAATGCAATTCGGACCGAAATTAGATCGGGCAAACCGGACAGGTGAATTTGCGATCTGCGGAAACCTGCTTTCCACCCCATCTCGGTCGTTCCCGATTTATGGGTTCGCGACTAGCACCCCGGTGCTCGCAGCCTGGCGACCTGGGGGGTGACGATTGTGGTGAACAGTTCGGGATCGCTGAACGCCCGCGCAGAGAGCATTGCCCCATGAACCGAGGCCATCAGCATCTGGGCCACCTCTTCCGGCCGCTTGTCCAATCGGAACAGGTCCAGCTCCATTCCGGCCTGCAGCACCGACGCAAGCCAGTTCGCGAGACTACGGAAATGGACACGAACGCGTGATTCTACCTCTTCGGGCAGCATCTGCATTTCGCCGGCGAGCATCGCACAGACGCAGAAGGGCGGCGCGGCATCGCGAATGCATGTCTGCCAGTAGTTCAAATAGGTCTGCAGTTGCTCGGCAGGGTTTGAGAACTGCTGTCGAAGAGACTTCAAACCCGCGTCTGCCTGCTGGTTGTAACGATCCACCAGCGCCGAGACCAACTCGGCTTTCGTCGGAAAATGATGGTGGATGCTCGCTTTCCTGATGCCGATCGCAGCCGAGATGTCGGCATAACTGAACCCGTTGTAGCCTCCCTTCACAATGAGAGATTGCGCGACGTCTAGAATTTTCTCCGGGGTCGAAGTCATTGATTTCATGCTTCCGCCTACCTACTGGTAGGCAGTTTGTCAAGACTTCCGCATCGTTCCCGCGTCTCACAAGAAGGTGTTCCCGGACCCGGTTGACTCAAAAATTGCCTCCCTACTAGAAGGTAGGCGTCAACAAGGAACATACCAATGCAAACCCAATCTTCGATCCAGTCCAACTGGCTGCGATCCTATTACTTCGTGCGCGCCATATTCTCCATCGCGTGGATCGCCGCCGCCATTCTCTTCAGCGGGCAACCTGGCCCCGCCGCATTCCTGCTCGTGATCTACCCGGCATGGGACGCCTTCGCCAATCTGGTCGACGCCCGCGTGAACGGCGGCCTGAAAGCCAACCCGTCCCAGGCACTCAATGTCGTGGTCAGCACGATAACGGTGCTCGCCGTGATCGTGGCGCTCAGCAACAGCATCTATGCCGTTCTGGCGGTGTTCGGGGTATGGGCGATCCTCTCGGGCCTGCTGCAGCTGTACACGGGGGTGAGACGTTGGCGTCACTACGGCGCACAGTGGCCGATGGTGCTGAGCGGAGCGCAGTCGGCGCTCGCCGGCGGCTTCATGATCAGCCGATCCCTCGGCACAGTTGCGCCGACGATTCTGGACATCGTCCCCTATGCGGCGTTCGGCGCGTTCTACTTCCTGCTTTCCGCGATCTGGCTTGCCGTCGCAGCCTATCGCAACGTAGATGCCGCAGGTGCTGCCCAGTCGGGCAGTGGCAAATGAGTCCTGACTTCAGGCAAGTTCGGTAAACGCGGCGAGATTGTCCAGGCTGGATTTGAGGCCGGCGTCGTGGTCCTCCTTGCGTATTCCCTCCGGCACGTTCTCGCAGCGGATGGTCACTTCGCTGCCTCCCGGCACCGCCGCAATCGACCAGGTCATCGTCATCGTGCCGGCAAACGCCGCGTCGTCTGACTGGAACTCGACCTCCTGGACGATCTTTTCGTTCGGGACGAGTTCCAGAAACCTTCCGCCGACGGTGTCGGAATTCTCCGAGGTCTTTCCCGCGTGTCCTGCGTCCTGGTAGGTCAGCGTCATCCTGTAGGATCCGCCCGGCCTGGCATCGAAGGCATGCATCCGACCCGTCATGCCTTGCGGCGGCAGCCAGGATGTCAGCGCTTCGGGGTCGATGAAGGCCCGATAGATGGATTGCGGCGAAGCATTGATGATACGGGACGCGCAATCGGTTCTCTTCCGGTTCGGGGCATTCATCGCGCTGCTGTTCTCCCTTGCGTCGCCGGTCGGCCGAACGCCGCATCGTACAAACGATAACAGTGCCATCTCGGTGGTTCCACCCCTCACCCGGGTCGTGTAGCTTGCACGCAAATCACAGGAAGATACGATGAGTTTTTCAAGCATTTTTGCTCGTCTGGTGGCTTTGGTCGGCGCGGGCGCGATATTCCTGCGACACCGCGCCGATGGCACCCTGGAGCCAGCTTTCGGCAGCGCGCCCAACATCCCGCAGGCGAAGCCGCAAGGCATTCCGACGCTCAAAATGCCCACGGCCAGGGGGTGGACGGCGGGACGGACGCCCGTCGCGGCTCCCGGTCTCAAGGTCAACGCCTTCGCGCCGGGCCTCAAGCACCCGCGCTGGATCCATGTCCTGCCCAATGGCGACGTGCTGACCGCCGAGGCGTTGAGCGAGCCGGGCGGCATCAAGTCGGTTTTCGACTATGCCATGGCGAGCACCATGCAGCGCGCCGCCGCCACCGGCGTCAGTCCCAACCGCATCACTCTCCTGCGCGATGCCGACGGCGATGGCGTGGCCGAAACCCGCGAAGTGTTTATGGACAGGCTGAACCAGCCGTTCGGCATGGCTCAGCTCGGCGACACTTTTTATGTCGGCAACACCGACGGTGTCGTCGCCTTCCCCTACACGGCCGGGGCCAGCCGTATCGACTCATCCGGGCGCAAGCTTGTCGACTTCAAGTCCGGCGGGCACTGGACGCGCAGCCTGCTGGCGAGCCCGGACGGGCGCAAGCTCTACGCCGGCGTCGGTTCGCTGAGCAATATTGGCGACAAAGGCATGGAGGCTGAAGAGGGCCGGGCGTGCATCTACGAGCTGGACATCGAGACCGGCGACAGCCGCATCTTCGCCTCTGGCCTGCGCAACCCCGTCGGCCTGGCGTGGGAGCCGACGACCGGCGCGCTGTGGACCGTCGTCAACGAGCGTGACGGCCTCGGCGACGAGACGCCGCCCGACTACCTGACCTCGGTCCGCGACGGCGGCTTCTACGGCTGGCCCTATTGCTACTGGGGAAAGACCGTGGATGGCCGGGTTCCGCAGGATCCAACACTTGTTGCGGTCGCACTGACGCCCGATTTCGCGCTCGGCGGGCATACCGCTTCGCTCGGCCTGTGCTGGCACCCCGCCGGAACGCTGCCCGGCTTCCCCGATGGCATGATCATCGGCCAGCACGGTTCGTGGAACCGCAGCACGCTCAGCGGCTACAAAGTGGTGTTCGTGCCGTTCGAGAACGGAAAACCTGCCGGTCCGGTGCGCGACATTCTCAGCGGTTTCCTCTCCCTGGACGAGCGGGTGTCCTACGGCAGGCCGGTCGGCGTGGCGATCGGACCGGACGGTTCGCTGCTGGTGGCAGACGACGTCGGCGACGTGATCTGGCGCGTGACAGGCGCTTGACCGCAATCCTCGTGGCACCGAAGCAGTCTCCCGCTTGACCACTTCGCGCTTCGCTAGCACAGTGCAATGACGCGCGGTCGTTGAATCGCCGGGCGACGGAGAGATTATGATGAGACGCCTTGCCACCCTCGCTTTCACCGCCCTCATTGCCGCGGGAGCCGCGATTTTCGCTGGAAGCAAGGCGGAAGCCGCCGATCTTAGCAGTGTCTACGTGGAGGATTCCGGAATTTGCGGCGAAGCGTGGGTGTTGAACACGATCAGCAAGCGCTTCGATCATCAGGTCAAGCACGTTCCGAACCTGCCGGATGTCTCGATCACCGATTTCCGCCGCATCCACCAGCATCGGTACCTGCCGGCGCGTGAAGACCGTCCGATCGGCCGGCGCTACTGCGGTGCCACGGTCGACCTGTCGGATGGCCGTCCGCGCGACATCTGGTATCTGATCGAAGAAGGCCAGGGTTTCGCCTCGATGGGCGACAACGTCGAATTCTGCGTTGCCGGCTTCGACCGCTGGATGGTCTACAACGGGCGCTGCCGCGTTCTCAGGTGATCTCCTGGCGATGCGCGGCATCGGGACCCTAGCGGCGATCGCCTCTCTGTCAGCACTGCTCGCCGGATGCGAGCCGGCGCCTGAATCGCAATCGACCGCCAACGCGCCTATCGCCACTCCCGCACCGGCTGCCCCCACGGCCCCCGCCATCGACACGTTGCCGGTTGGCGCCGGTTTCGATTTTTACGTGCTGTCGCTGTCGTGGTCGCCGAGTTATTGCGAAGCGGAAGGCGAGGATGCCAACCAGCAGCAGTGCGCCGACGGGCGGCTCTATGCATTCGTCGTCCATGGGCTGTGGCCGCAATTCGAACGCAGCTATCCGCAGGATTGCGCGACGCAGGATCCGAATGTCTCCAGGGAAACCTTGCGCACCCTTTACGACATCATGCCGTCCGCCGGGCTGATCCGATATCAGTGGAAGAAGCACGGTGCCTGCGCCAACATGGCCCAGCAAGACTATTTCAGGGTGCTTCGGGCTGCCCGCGACAAGGTGGTCATCCCGACCCAGTTCCGCCGCCTCGACGACTACAAGACGGTCGATCCCAAGGAAGTCGAAAGCGCCTTTATCGAGACGAATCAGAGTCTTCCCGCCGAAGGCGTTGCCGTTACATGCGACAAGCGTTACCTGCGCGAGGTGCGCATCTGCATGACTAAGGACCTTGCCTACCGTCCCTGCCCCGAGGTCGATCGCCGCGCCTGCCGGCTGCCCAAGGCCGTGATGCCGCCGATGCGCGGCGGATAGCCGCCGCGCCGGGCAACTCCAGTTTTAGAAAATATTCGCCACAGGCAGGCCGAGAGCCATCGCCCCCGCATAATGCGCCTGTGGCCCAGCCTGCAGCGGATGGAACCGCGCACCCTGGATATCCCGGAAACGCCGTTCCAGACCGTTGCTGCGGTAGAAGCCGGCACCGCCCGCCAGTTCCATCGCCAGTTCGACGGTCCTGATGGCGTTTTCCGCGACGAGACTGCGGCCGATCATCACCTCGTTGATCGTCTCGGCTGATGGCGCGTTGCGTTCGACGATCTCGATCATCCAGCGATGCGCCAGTTGCGCCGTCCGCAAGGTCGTGTCCATCCGGCCCGCGAGTTCCGTGGCATAGGGCGTCTGCCGCTTCTGCTTCGCCAGCCCGATGGCGATGTCGCGGGCGCTCTCGGCAACGCCGAGATAGGCGGCGTAGACCAGCGGAAACGCGATCGTGGCGATGATATGGAACAGCGGATGCCATTCGCCGCTCTTGCGCGACACCGCAACGCTCGCATCGGGCACGAACAGTCCTTCGATGAGCACATCGTTGGACCCGGTGCCGCGCATGCCGAGGGTACGCCACGTATCGATGATCTTCACCTCTGGCGCTTTCATGGGCACCGGAAAATGTATCACCGCGTCCGGCTCACCTTCCGACTGCACGACGGCCCCGGTCATCAGGATATCGCCGGCTTCCGCACCCGAGGTGAAGACCTTGCGCGCGGAAACCCGGTAGCCGCCATCGACCTTCACCGCCTTGCCGGATCCGGCGATCCAGTCGGAACCGCCGCTGGACAGAAGCACGAGCCCTTCCCCGGCCACGCGCCGCAACAGCGGTTCGACGGCAGTCACCTTCTGGTGCCGCCAGCGCCATGCCGGAATGGCGACCTGATGCGTGTGCATTGAAAAGGCGAGCGCGGTCGAACCGCAGTGGTGCGCCAGTTCACGCAGCATGTTGGCAAGTTCAGCCACGTCCGCGCCGCTGCCGCCCAATTCCTTCGGCACGCCGGCGGCAACAAGGCCGGCCTGCTTCAGAGCCTTGTAATTTTCGGCGACGAATTGATCGTGTTCGTCGGCCTCGGTCGCCCGCTCGGCAAAATCCGCGCCGAGCCGGCGTGCTGCCGTGACGATGTCTTGTATTTCAGCTGTCTCTGCTCTCACAACACTTGTCATGGCTTCTCTCCCTTGGCCACAGTAACACGGATGAGAACATCCACCGGCTTTCGGCTACGATCTAGTTCAGGAACTGTACCGCTTTCCTGTTTGTCAGAAGCTTCCACATAGAAAAAGCACCGAACTCGGTGCCTTGGCAACGGCCTGGAGGACCGGTATTCTATGCGGATCAAAGACTTTCCCCGGAGACCAGCATGGAAGATCGCGGGGGATACGGCCAATTCTGCCCCGTTGCGATGGCATCCGAAATATTGTGCACGCGCTGGACCACACTGGTCGTTCGCGAGCTTCTCTGCGGCTCGACCCGGTTCAACGACCTCCGGCGCGGCGTTCCCCGAATGTCGCCGGCGCTTTTGTCCAAGCGCTTGAAGCAGTTGGAGAAAGCCGGCGTCATCGTGACGACGCCGACAGCTTCCGGGACACTGGAATACCGCCTCTCTCCGGCCGGCGAAGAGCTTCGTCCCATCGTCATGTCGATGGGATTCTGGGGGCAGCGCTGGGTCGAATCGCGGCTTTCGCTGAAGAATCTCGATCCGTCGCTGCTGATGTGGGACATGCGGCGCAATCTCAATCCGCAGCCGTTGCCGCCGCGGCGCTGCACGATTCAGTTTCAATACCCCGAATTGCCGGATGCGCAGAAAAACTGGTGGCTGGTGGTCGAAAACGGCACTGTCGACCTCTGCGGTTTCGACCCTGGCTACGAGGTCGACCTGCTTGTACGCGGTTCATTGAAGTCGATGACGGCAATCTGGATGGGCCTCGCCGTGGCACGCGGGGAAATCGATGCCGGACGGCTGGCCCTCGAAGGTGAGCCGTCGATCGCAAGCGCCATGCAACGATGGCTGGGCTTGAGCAGTTTTGCTCCCGGCACGCGCGCCGTTTCCTGATTTCGTAACGAAAACCGCCGCAAAACAGGCTGGCTCAAGCGAACACGATTGCTCCCCACGGCGTCGCCCCTTAGTTTTCAGCCGTCAGAAACAGGGATCCCGCTACATGCCGAAATTATTCTACGCACCCGCCTCGCCCTACAGCTGCAAGGTTCGCATGGCGGCTGCCCATGCCGGCATCGCGCTGGAACTCGTCAAGACCGATACCAATGCCGATCCGGCCGACTTGCTGCAGGCCAATCCGCTCGGCAAGATTCCGACGCTGCTGGCCGATGACGGCTCTGCGGTGCATGACAGCCGCGCCATTACCCAATATCTCAACCGCGTATCGAAGAACGCGCTGTTTCCGCGCAATGCCGAAAAGCGCACAGATGCCGAGAAGCTGGAAGCGCTGGCCGACGGCATGTGCGACAGCCTGCTGTCGCAAGTCTATGAACGGCGCTTCCGTCCGGAGGAAAAGATTCACCAGCCCTGGCTCGACCGGCAGTGGTCGAAGGTCGCGCGCGCTCTGGACGAACTCGAGGCGGTACCGCCGAAACTGACCGGAAAACTGCATGCCGGGCAGATCGCGCTGCGCAGCGCACTCGGCTACATGGATCTGCGGTTTGCCGGAAAGTGGCAGCAGCGCCGCCCCAAGCTCAAGCGCTGGGCAAAGAAGTTCGACCAGAAATTTCCCGACCTGGTGCCTTTGCTGCCGGCATAAGGAAGGCAATAGCTGATAGGACGGTAGGATTGGGTTTCCGGCTTCTGGCTGATGCCTATTCCTGCTGCCTTTATGAAAAAAGCCGGGCGTCGCCGCCCGGCTTTTCCTTGATCCAAGCGTGTCGCCGGATCAGAACTTCATGCCGACGCCGAACATCACGCGATGATCGCGCGAATCGGCTTCGACCGAACCGCCGTTGATGGCGTAGTCCTTCGAACCGAAGTCGGTGTAGCGGTACTCGACGCGGCCAAACACCTGCTCGGTGATCTTGACGTCGGTGCCGACACCGGCCGTCCAGCCGAGGTGGGTGTTGCGGTCGCTGCTGCCGGTGACGGTGTCGGTGATCTTGTTGCTCTGCAACGCGCCACCAGCCGTACCGTAGACGAGGATGTCCGGGGTTACCGCGACGCCCAGGCGAGCGCGCAGCGAGCCATCAAGGCCGGCCTTCGATTCGACGCCGGCATTGTCGCCCTCATAGCCGCCGTAGCCGAGATCGGCTTCCAGACCGTAGACGAAGCCGCCGTTTTCCATCTGGTAACCGGCAAAGCCGTGTCCCAGGAAGCCGTCGGTCTCGACTTCGAGAGCCGGGTTGCCGATATCGGTCTGACCGGCAAAGCCGTAGCCGAGCGTGACACCGGCATAAGGGCCGGACCAGGTGTTGACCGGCGGCTGTTCCATCGGAGCGGCCGGTGCCGGCGGCTCTTCCATGACAGCGTCGGCGGCGAAGGCGGGGGCCATGCCGAGGGCGAGAAGCCCGAAAGCAGCCGCAGTCGACCGCGCAAATTTGAGATTGGCTTTCATTCTTTTACTCCTTGGCTGCAGGGAACTCGCAGCCTTTTTCCGATTGACACTCAGACAACCGCGGGGGGAACGGCTGTCGCGTCAGACAGTTCCCAATGTCGGGTCGAAATGCGGCGCCACCACACCTGAAGTTGGGTGATTCCCCGGCTCCAAAAAGGCGGAAAGATGACGTTGCGGTTCGGCAACAGTTTTGTCAGCAGACTGACGAAACAGGGCTTGTAACCCGCTTGGAGCAAGGGGTTAGGCGACCTATATTGAAAACATGGGCTGCGGCGTGAAGCCATTCTGCGGCCCGTTCAGCAGCTCTTGCCACATTGCTGCCCTATGACCAAACACAACCTTACCGGAAATGGGGCATCGGGTCATATTTCCGGACTCCGGAGTTAGGCAGACATGGCGAAAGCCGAGAAGACCGCGCTCCTCACCGGCGGCGCCAGGCGGATCGGCAAGGCGATCGTCGAGGATCTTGCCGCGCACGGGTTTGCAGTGGCGATCCATTGCCACGAGTCACGCGAGGAAGCCGACAAGCTGGCGGAAAGCATCGTGGCGAAAGGCGGCCGCGCCGCCGTGATCGAGGTCGATCTGACCGATCTCGATGCCGCGGCAAACGTGGTTGCAAAAGCCCGCGCTGCGCTCGGGCCGCTCGGCCTGCTCGTTAACTCTGCCTCGCTGTTCGTCGACGATTCGGCTGAAAACTTCGATTGGGCGGACTGGGACCGGCATTTCGCCATCCATCTCAAGGCGCCGGCCCAGCTTTCCAGGGATTTTGCCGCGCAGGTGCCAGCCGATGCCGAAGGGCTAATCGTCAACATCATCGATCAGCGGGTATGGCGGCTTACACCGCGCTATTTTTCCTACACGCTATCCAAATCAGCCCTGTGGACCGCCACGCAGACGCTGGCCCTGGCGTTGGCGCCGCGCATCCGCGTCAATGCTGTCGGCCCCGGCCCGACGCTCGCCAACACCCGCCAGCAGCCGGAGGATTTCCAGGCCCAGCTTGATGGTCTCATCCTCGGTCGCGGGCCTGCCCTTGCTGAATTCGGGGCGACGATACGTTATCTATGGGAGGCACGGTCGGTGACCGGCCAGATGATCGCCATCGACGGCGGACAGCATCTTGCGTGGCAAACGCCGGATGTGACAGGCATGACGGAATGAACAGCGACGAAAATCCCAAGACACCGAAGCGGCCGCGCGGAAAGCTCGGCGCCAGCGACGACATAGCCGGCTACGTTCCCGGCGACGAATATGAGGAAGACGAGACGTCTGCCGACGAAGCGGTGATCCCCGAGATCGTCGCGGCGGACGGTCCGGCGCTGCCCTTCGTCGCCATCGACTGGGAAGCGCATGCCGGCGACGCCGACGGCATGCTCGGCGCAGAGGTGATCCAGACCCTGGTCAAGCGGCTGCCCAATTCGCCGGGCGTCTACCGCATGATCAACGCGTCCGGTGACGTGCTCTACGTCGGCAAGGCGCGCAACCTGAAGAAGCGTGTCACCAACTACGCGCAGGGCCGCTTCCACACCAACCGCATCGGCCGGATGGTGCGCGAAACCTCGACGATGGAATTCGTCGTCACCCGCACCGAGACCGAAGCGCTGCTGCTCGAGGCGAATCTCATCAAGCGCTTGCGGCCGCGCTTTAACGTCCTGATGCGGGACGACAAGTCGTTCCCCTACATCCTTCTGACCGGCGACCACCCTTCGCCCGGCATCTTCAAGCACCGCGGGGCGCGTTCACGAAAGGGCGACTATTTCGGACCGTTCGCGTCGGCAGGTGCTGTCGGCCGCACCATTAATTCGCTGCAGCGGGCCTTCCTGCTTCGAACCTGCACCGATTCGGTGTTCGAGAGCCGCACGCGCCCCTGCCTGCTCTACCAGATCAAGCGCTGTTCGGGGCCGTGCACCGGCGAGATCAGTGCGCCCGACTACGCCAACCTCGTCAGCGAGGCGAAGGATTTCCTGTCCGGCCGCAGCCAGAAGGTGAAATCCGAGATCTCGTCGGCCATGCAGGAAGCTTCGGAGGACCTCGATTTCGAGCGCGCCGCGGTCTACCGCGACCGGCTTGCCGCGCTGTCGCATGTGCAGAGCTACCAGGGCATCAACCCGCAAGGCGTAGAGGAAGCCGACGTCTTCGCCATCCATCAGGAGGGCGGCCATACCGGCATCCAGGTCTTCTTCTTCCGTACCGGCCAGAACTGGGGCAACCGCGCCTATTTCCCGAAAGCCGACCCGGCGCTCGAGCCCGGCGAAGTGCTGAGTTCGTTCCTCGCCCAGTTCTATGACGACAAGCCCTGCCCTCGCCTCATCCTCTTGTCGACAGCGGTCGAGGACCAGCCACTGCTTGCCGAAGCGCTGTCGACGCGCGCCGGCCACAAGGTCGCGGTCAGCGTGCCGCAGCGCGGCGAAAAGAAGGACCTCACCGACCACGCGCTGCAGAACGCCCGCGAGGCGCTCGGACGGCGGCTCGCCGAGACATCGACGCAGGGACGGCTGCTTACGGGTCTCGCGGAAACATTCGGGCTGGCCAAGCCGCCGCAACGCATCGAAGTGTACGACAACTCGCACATCATGGGCACCAACGCGGTCGGCGCGATGGTCGTTGCCGGGCCCGAAGGCTTCGTGAAGAACCAGTACCGGAAGTTCAACATTCGCTCGACCGAGATCACGCCGGGCGACGATTTCGGCATGATGCGCGAGGTGATGGAGCGCCGTTTTTCACGACTCCTGAAAGAACACGGACCGCCACTCGGCGAGAATGCCGAAGTGGTCGTGGATGACGAAGAAGTCAATCCTTCGGGTTTTCCCGCCTGGCCGGATGTCATCCTGATCGACGGCGGCCAGGGCCAGATGTCGGCGGTGCGGAAGATCCTCGATGATCTCGGCGTTTCCGGCTTCGTCACCGCGATCGGCGTCGCCAAGGGCCAGGACCGCGACGCCGGGCGCGAACGCTTCTTCATGCTCGGCCGCGACTCGTTCTCGCTGCCGGTGCGCGATCCGGTCCTTTACTTCGTCCAGCGGATGCGCGACGAAGCCCACCGTTTCGCCATCGGTTCGCACCGCGCGCGGCGCAAGAAGGAAATGATCAGGAACCCGCTCGACGAGATCGGCGGCATCGGACCCGGACGCAAGCGTGCGCTTCTGCTGCATTTCGGCACTGCCAAGGCGGTCAGCCGCGCGGCAATGGAGGATCTAATGGCCGTCGACGGCATTTCGGAGTCGATTGCGCGTCAAATCTACAACCATTTCCACGAAAATGGCTGAAACTGCTGTCATCGGCGGCAGGACAGCGCTTTTTGATTGGTCCATGGCGTGCTTGCGATTGACCGGCGGGCCGGCGTTCTGTTTTGAGTAACTGATCAGGAAAGCAGCAGGCATCCATGGCAAAACGCGCCTTCAACCTCCCCAACATGCTCACCTACGGCCGCATTCTTGCCGTCCCGCTGGTGGTGCTGTGCTTTTTCCTCGAAGGCCGGCTGCAGTCGAGCGATTTCGCGCGCTGGTCGGCGCTGGTGATTTTTGTCGTGGCCAGCATTACCGACTATCTCGACGGCTATCTGGCGCGGGCCTGGCAGCAAACCTCGAACATCGGCCGCATGCTCGATCCGATCGCCGACAAGCTGCTGGTCGCAACCTGCCTGTTGCTGCTTGCCGCCGACACCGACCGCACCATCGCCGGCTGGTCGCTGTGGGCAGCGATCATCATCCTTTGCCGCGAGATCCTGGTCTCGGGCCTGCGCGAATACCTCGCCGCGCTAAAGGTCAGCGTGCCGGTGACGCAGTTGGCCAAGTGGAAGACGGCCATCCAGATGGTGGCGATCGCCGTGCTGCTCGCCGGCCCCGCACTCGACAAGATCATCTCCTATGCCACGGAGACCGGGATCGCGCTGTTGTGGATCGCCGCGCTGGTGACGCTCTACACCGGCTATGACTATTTCCGCGCCGGCGCCAAGCACATCATGGACGAATGACGATGAAGCTCATCTATTTCGCCTGGGTCCGCGAGCGTATCGGCAAGCCTGAAGAAGACGTGGCGCTTCCCGCAGACGTGAAAACCGTAGCCGATCTCTTGCGCTGGCTGAGGTCGCGCGGCGAGGAATACGAGCACGCGCTGCAATATCCGGACGTCATCCGCGTCGCTATCAACCAGGAACATGTCGACCATCGCGAGAGCCTTGCCGGGGCGAACGAAATCGCGCTGTTCCCGCCGATGACCGGAGGCTGAGCCGATGACCGCGCAAGCGGTGCCGACCGTGCGCATCCAGGCCGAGGATTTCGACGTCACCGCCGAAATCGCCAGGCTGGCGCAGGGCCGCGGCGACGTCGGCGCGATCGTCACCTTCTCGGGGCTTTGCCGCGACGAAGCCGGCGCCCTGGCGGCACTCGAACTCGAGCACTATCCCGGCATGGCAGAGGCGGAGATCACCCGCATCGCAACGGAGGCGATGCAGCGCTGGCCGCTCACTGGGCTCACTGCCATCCATCGCCACGGCCGCATAAAACCCGGCGAAAACATCGTCCTTGTGGTCGCCGCCTCCTCGCACCGGCAGGCCGCCTTCGAAGCCGCTGATTTCCTGATGGATTATCTCAAGTCGCGCGCCCCGTTCTGGAAGAAGGAGCATCATGCCGACGGCTCCGCCGGCGACTGGGTCGATGCGAAGGAAACCGACGAGGTCGCGGCAAGGCGCTGGAAACCTTCCTGATCTTGTTGTCACGGAACCACCGCAATCACCTGATTCCTTGGCAGAACGCGCCGAACGGACGAGGTGGACCGATGATCAGCAGATTTGCCGAACTTTTCCTTTTTGGCGTGGCGCCGCTGCTGCTCGGACTTGCGGCGATGCCGGCAAACGCGCTGGCGGCCCAGAGAACGATCGAAGGCGAAGTGCTTTACCGCGAGCGCATCGCGATGCCGCCGGACGCTGTGGTGGTGGTGCAATTGGCGGATGTCTCGCTGGCCGATGCACCCGCCAGGATCATCGCGGAGCAGACCATCAAGCCCGCCGGACAAGTTCCGGTCCCGTTCAGCCTCTCCTTCGACGACGCCGAGCTCAAATCGGGCAGGACCTACGCGCTGCAGGCGCGTATCAGCGTCGGCGACACACTCTGGTTCATCACCGATACGCGCAACACCTTTGACCCCACCGCCGGCGACGGAAAGCACACGCTGCTGCTCAAGATGGTGCAGAAGTCGCGGGTGCCTTTGGACAACGCGCCGTTCGATACCGCCTGGCTGGCGAGCGGAAGGCAAACCGGCAACGCGTAACCGACCTCGGGTCTGGCTCCGACCGGCTCGGTTTCCACCCGAAATTGCTGGATTTGGCTGCCGCCGAGGAATACTCTCCATCGGGGCAAAAGCGTCATGGAACACAGACTAGCCGCGGTTCTGGCGGCCGACATGGCTGGCTACAGCCGGCTTATGGAAGCCGATGAAACCGGCACGCTTGCTCGTCTGCGAACCCATCGCATCGAACTGGTCGACCCGGCCATCGCCAAAAACAACGGCCGGGTGATCAAGACCACCGGCGACGGGATGCTCGTCGAGTTCCAGAGCGTCACCGACGCGGTCAGATGCGCCGTGGAAATCCAGGAACGCATGAAGCGACGCAATTCCGACGTGCCGAAGGAGCGGCGCATAGAATTCCGGATCGGCATAAACCTCGGCGATATCATTTTCGACAACGACGACATCTTCGGTGACGGAGTCAATATTGCATCCCGCATCGAGCAGCTTGCGGATATCGGCGGCATTTGCTTGACCGCAGCAGTCGCGACGCAGATCGTCGACCGCCTCGATATCGTCCTCGACGACCTTGGCGAGAAGAGCCTGAAGAATATCAGTCGTCCGGTTCATCTCTATCGCGTCACACTTGACGGGTCCTCTCAACCATTTCAGCAAGCAAAACATCGTCCGCAGGAGGCGCGGCCAGTTTCGAAACCGTCGATACTGGTGCTGCCGTTCGACAATATGAGCGGCGATCCGGAGCAAGAGTTCTTCGCAGACGGCCTGACCGAAGACATCATCACCGAATTGTCGCGCCATCACGAATTGTTCGTGATTTCACGCAACTCCAGCTTCATCTACAAGAATCGCGCGGTGAACGTGCGGGAGGTGGCTGAAAAGCTCGGGGCGCAATATCTGGTGGAGGGAAGCGTCCGGAAGGTGGGCGACCGGGTCCGCGTGACGGCGCAGCTCATCGACACAACGAACGACACCCACATCTGGGCCGACCGATATGACCGGAAGCTCGACGACATATTCGCAATCCAGGACGAGGTGACGGCCGCCATCGCGGCCACGCTGCCCGGTCGCCTGGAAGCCGCCCAGCGGGACCAACTGGCGCGGAAGAAGCCGGCAAGCATGGCGGCTTATGAATGCGTACTTACCGCCAAGGTGCTCCACCACCGAAGCACGCTTCCTGACAACGAACAGGCACGGGCCTTGATAGACCGGGCTGTCGCGCTCGACCCCGACTATGCCCATGCCCATGCCTGGCGCGCCTGCATTCTCGGCCAGGCCTGGGTTCATGACTGGTGCGAAGACAAGGATACTGTCTGGAACGAAATCGGGGCCGAGTTGGACAAGGCGTTGGCCCTGGATGACAACGATGCCGATGTCCATCGCATCCTCGCCGCGGTGAATGTGAACAGCAACGCCCTCACCACGGCGCGTTATCACCAGGAGCGGGCCTTAGCGCTAAATCCCAATTACGACCTTGTCGTTGTGCAGCAAGGCGAGTTGCTAACATGGTTGGGGCGCCCGGAAGAAGGAACCGAATGGATCCGCAAGGCAATGCGGCTCAACCCACACCATCCGGAGAGATTCTGGAGTCACCTTGGGAAGGCCCATTTTGCCGCGCATCAGTATGGCGAGGCGATTGAAGCGTTCATGCATCTGTCGGTGATGGACCATGTCCAGCACGCCTTCGTTGCCGCCTCCTACGGCTGGCTCGGAGATGAAATCGCGGCCTCGGCGCACGCAGCCAGGGTCAGAGCATTGGAGCCAGGATTCGACCTCGACGCATTTCTTGGGACGCTCCACTTCACGCGCGACTCCGATGTCCAGCACGTCCGCGACGGACTGCTGAAAGCGGGCTTGGGCAACGGGCTACAGCCGGCGGCTTAATGCATGTCGCCCGAGAGGTGTCCTCGATTTCGGGATAACGAGATGTATCAAATCAAAGAATCTGAAGCGCGGCCACCGAATCCCATTCGGCGCGACGCGCTTTAGTCGTGCGTGTCGCCTTCAAGCATCGTCGCCAGCATCGACGGCCGCTGCGAAAAGCTTTTGTACCACGCCGCCAGCCGAGGCCGTTCCGCCGCAAAATCGTAGACGTCGCGAAATTCGATCCAGCTCAGCGTCGTCGCCACCGCGATCTCGCCGATGGTCGGCACTCCTTCCAGTTCGGCTTCCTGCTCGATGAAATCGCAGGCCGCGGCGATCTTCTGCAATTGCGCGTCACGCATCGTCGGCCAGCGTACCTCTTCGGGCCGCCGCACGGCCTCCCAACGCACTGCGATCCCTGAATCGGCAATGCCCTGCGCCAGCGCCTGCAGCCGCAAGGCCTGCCAGCGTGCCTCGCCATCTACCGGGATCAGCTTGCGCCCTGCATGGAGTCCGTCGAGGAATTCGCAGATCACGCTGGAATCGAAGATCGCGACGCCATCGTCACGGATCAGCACGGGCACCTTGCCGAGCGGGTTGAGCGCGATGACGTCGTCATTCGGCCTGGTCGGACTGGTCTCGTGGTGGATGACTTCCAGCTGTCCGGCGAGCCCGGTTTCATGCGCCGCGACCAGCACCTTGCGGGCGTAAGGCGAATGCGTCTGGTAGAAAAGTTTCATCGGGACCATCCATGCCGCGTGACGGCTATATGGTCGGTGGCACGCTGGCACGCATGAGACCAGCGAGCCCAAAGCACCCGATCCAGCCATCTCCCGCCAACAAAAAGCCGGAGCTTTCGCCCCGGCTTTCATGAATCAGATCAGCGATCTGCGAAACGAAGCTCGTAAATTGATTCAGCCGACGACTTCGGTGCCCGAGAACCAGTAGGCGATTTCCTCGGCAGCGGTTTCCGGCGCGTCCGAGCCATGCACCGAGTTCTCGCCGATCGACAGCGCATGCACCTTGCGGATGGTGCCTTCGGCGGCGTTGGCGGGGTTGGTGGCGCCCATCACTTCGCGGTTCTTGGCGATGGCGTTCTCGCCTTCGAGAACCTGGACGACGGTCGGGCCCGACGACATGAACTCGGTCAGTTCGGCAAAGAAGGGGCGGTCCTTGTGGACGGCATAGAAGCCCTGGGCTTCGCGCAGGCTCATCCAGACGCGGCGCGATGCGACGACGCGCAAGCCGGCATCCTCGAGCATCTTGGTGATGGCGCCCGTCAGGTTGCGCTTGGTTGCGTCCGGCTTGATCATCGAAAAGGTGCGTTCAATCGCCATGGTCGGTCCTTTGGGATAAGTGATTTCGGAAGGTGGCGGGCTCTTTAGAGCAATTTCCGCCGGAACGGAACCCGGTCCGGCGCGACTTTTGCGCCGGACCGGCCAAACCTCCGGAACCGGTCAGGCGGCCGCGGGAACACGCCGACCCAGGCTGCCGTGCAGATCGAGGCAGCGGCCGAACCATTCCTGCACGAGATCGCCATCGGCGATCACCTGAAAGGGCGACATCACCCGCACCCACTGCAATGCGCCAAAGACGATGTAGTCACAGAACAATGGCCCCTCGCCGCCGATCCATTTCTGGTAGGTCAGCGTGCTGCGCAAGGGCTCCAGCGAAGCACGGAACGCGGCCAGGCCCGCATCGCGGTTCGACGCCACCTCTTCCAGGCTCTTGCCGAAACGCGCCTCGCGGCTGTTGCGGAAGTATGTCTTGTTGTCGTCACTCTGCCGCTCGTAGATGTCCATCAGCGCGGCGGCACCGAGATAGGGATGCAATGTGGCCTGCGACCAGCGTTCGACGAAACGGGCCATCGCCTCGCCGCCCGGCCCGCCGAACAGCGTCGGGCGATCCGGATAGGTTTTTTCGAGATAGAGCGCGATGGCGAAGGAATCCGACACCACGGCATCGCCGTCGCGGATCACCGGCACAAGTTTCGATGCGCCGTTCTCGACCTCCGGAACGTCCAGGAATCGCGTCGGCACGCTCTTGAAATCGAGGCCCTTGTGGGCGAGTGCCATCGTTGCCTTCCAGCAATGCGGGCTATACGGGCGGCCGGCATCGCTGCCGACAAGATCATAGAGCAGAATGGTCATTGACTTCCCTTTCGCGGCACGTCTGGTAACGCGGGAATTCTGTTTCGCTTCGCAAAGATAAAATCAATGAAAAAACACTTCATGATGTTCGCGGCCTACAACCAATGGGCCAATGGACGCGTCTATGATGAAACCGCGGAACTTTCGGTGGAAGAGTTCGGCCGCGATACCGGCGCCTTCTTCAAGTCGATGATGGGCACCCTCAACCACACCCTCGTCGCCGACCGCGTCTGGATGAAGCGCTTCACCGGCGAAGGCGAGGCCCCGGCGACGCTCGACACCATCATCCAGGCCGATTTCGCGAAACTGCGCGCGGCGCGGGAAGCGGAGGACAAGCGTATCCTGAAATGGGTCGGATCGCTCGGCGACAAGGAGTTCGGCGGCCGCTTCACCTACATGACCGTCTCGGACATGCGCACCATTTCGCAGCGCCTGGCGCCGGCGCTCGATCATCTCTTCAATCACCAGACCCATCATCGGGGCCAGGCTCACATGATACTGACGTCGCTGGGAAGACAATCCGTACAGCTCGACCTGATCGCTTTTCAGCGTACCGAAGAAGGAAGGGCGTTTGCGTAATGCTTACCCTTTTGATCTCTGTCCGTATTTCAGAAAGCGATTTATGATACTTTTAATATAATTCTGCGACATCTGGTTATTCTATATAAATGACAATCTCCTCTGCTTGAAACTTGCATTACACTCCTTCGTTGCTACGAATGCAACCGGCCCGACCGGCTGCGTTTCGCAACCACAGGAAGAAGTGTAATGGCAACGAATTTAAAGCGTTTCGCCGATACCCTGGCGAGTGGTGCTATCATTCTGGCGCTTTGCTTGCCGGCGTCGGCGCAGAGCCTGGGCGGCGGTAGCGGCGGTCTTGGCGGCGCGCTGGGCGGCGTCGGCGATACGGTCGGCGACGCTGTCGGTGGGCTCGGCCTCGGCGGCAACGGCGGCGGCCTCAATGTCGGCGGTGCCAACGGCATCAGTGTCGGCCCAAGCAAGAACGGCCCGCTGGGCGTAAGCGCCAACGTCGGCGGCGCCAGAGGTGTCAATGCAGACGTCGGCGCCGGTATCGACACCAGCAAGGGCCTCGCCAGCGTCGATGCCGATGCGACCGTCGGCGGTGCCAACGGCATCGCCGCCAAGAGCAACAACTCGGTGGCCGGTAGCAAGGGTCTCGTCGATTCCAAAACGACCGCGTCCATCGGCGGCACAAACGGCGTCAATGCCGATGTATCGGCTAATGTCGGTGGCAGAGGTCTTGCAAGTGTCGGCGTTGGCATCGGCATAGGCGGCAGCCCGCTCGATCCCGGCAATCCCGGCCCTGGCACGCCTGGTGCTCCTGGCGCTCCTGGCGTCCCCGGTGCGCCCGGAAGGCCCGGCGGTCCAATCGCCGGCAATCCGAACAACCCAGGTATCCCGGGCCGTCCCGGCCCCCGGCGCCCAGGTGTGAACATCGCAGGCCTTTCGAGCAGCAAGGTCGTCTTGATGAAGAAGCGCTGCCTCGATGTCATGGCCAATTCCGGCGGTTACGACCGCGGACTCGTGGAACTGTGCATGGCGCTGGGCCGCTGACAACGTTTCAACCAAGATTGGAAGGCCCGCGACGATGCGGGCCTTCTGCCTCGCAGCACCAAGCTTGTTTCGGGCAGCCCTTGCGATCAGCCGGCGGAGAGTGCAAAAGCGCCCCGCCATGCTTATCCTCAACGACATCTCGCTTCGCATCGCCGGACGGCTTCTGATCGATCACGCGTCGCTGACGCTGCCTGCGGGGTCGAAGGCAGGTCTGGTCGGCCGCAACGGTACGGGCAAGACGACGCTGTTCAAGGCGATCACCGGCGATCTCGCCACCGAGACCGGCTCAATCTCGATGCCCAAGAACACGCGGATCGGTCAGGTCGCGCAGGAAGCTCCGGGGACGGAAGAGCCGCTGATCGACATCGTGCTGAAGGCCGATGTCGAGCGTGCCGCCTTGCTGGAGGAGGAAAAGACGGCGACCGACGCGCACCGCATCGCCGAAATCCACATGCGGCTCGCCGACATCGACGCCCATTCGGCGGAAGCGCGCGCCGCGACCATCCTGGCCGGCCTCGGTTTCGATGCAGATGCCCAGAAGCGGCCCGCCTCGTCATTTTCGGGCGGCTGGCGCATGCGGGTGGCACTCGCCTCGGTGCTGTTTGCCGAGCCCGACCTGCTGCTGCTCGACGAGCCGACCAACTACCTCGACCTCGAAGGCACGCTGTGGCTTGAAAATTACGTCGGAAAATATCCGCACACCGTGCTGCTGATCTCGCACGACCGCGACCTGCTCAACCGGGCCGTCTCGTCGATCGTGCATCTCGACCAGCAGAAGCTCACCCTCTGGCGCGGTGGCTACGACCAGTTCGACCGGCAGCGCGAGGAACAGCAGATCCTGCAGGAAAAGAGCCGCATCAAGCAAGACGCGGCGCGCAAGCACATGGAATCCTTCGTCGAACGTTTCCGCGCCAAGGCCTCCAAGGCCAGACAGGCGCAGTCGCGCCTGAAGGCGCTGGAGAAGATGAAGCCGATCGCGGCGATCATGAACGACACCGTGAAGCCGTTCAATTTTCCCGAACCGGTGAAAACCGTCGCCTCACCGATAATCGCCATGAACGGCGTTTCGACCGGCTACGAACCGGGCAAGCCCATCCTGAAGCAGCTGACGCTACGCATCGACGAGGACGACCGCATCGCCCTGCTCGGCGCCAACGGCAATGGCAAGTCGACCTTCGCCAAGCTGCTGGCCGGCCGGCTGAAAGCCGATACCGGCTCAATGACAATCGCACCAGGCTTGAAGGTGGCGATCTTCGCCCAGCACCAGCTCGACGACCTGCGCCCGGAAGAAAACGCCATCGAGCATGTGCGTCTGCTCATGCAGGGTGCGCCGGAAGCCAAGGTGCGGGCGCGCGTCGCGCAGATGGGCCTTGCGACGGAAAAGATGATGACGCCAGCGAAGGATCTTTCCGGCGGCGAGAAGGCGCGCCTGCTGATGGGGCTTGCCGCCTTCGACGGGCCGAACCTGTTGATCCTCGACGAACCGACCAATCACCTCGACATCGATTCCCGCGAAGCGCTGGTGCATGCGCTGAACGACTATTCCGGCGCCGTTCTGCTGATCTCGCATGATCCGCACCTGATCGAGGCGACCGTCGACCGCCTCTGGCTGGTCAAGGACGGGTCGGTGAAATCCTACGAAAACGACCTCGCCGAATACCGCCGGGAGATCACCGGCGACGCCGGCGACCGGCGGCAGCGCCGCGAACAGGACAGGGCGTCTAAGGCGGACCGCCGCCGCGAGGCCGCGCAGCGTCGCGCTGCGTTGGAGCCTGTCGCCAAGGAAATCCGCGCGACTGAGGCGCTGATGGATCGCATCCGCAAGCGCATCGACAACATCGAGGACGAACTCGCCAACCCGGCGCTCTATGAAAAGGACCCGTCGACCGCGACGCGGCTTGCCAAGGAGCGTTCCGAGCTTTCCAATACGCTCGCCGGCCACGAGGAAAAATGGCTGGCGCTGTCGGCGGAATACGAGGAAGGAACGGCTGAATGACGATCCGGGTTGAGCAGGACGGCGAGATCACCATCGTCACCATCGACCGCGCGGAGGCGCGCAACGCGGTCAATCCGGATATGGCGCTGGCACTGTTCAATGCCTTCATGGCCTTCGAACGCGACGAGACGCGGAAGGTCGCGGTGCTGACCGGGGTTCCCGGCGTCTTCAGCGCCGGCTTCGACCTGAAATGGGCGGCGGGCGGCGGTGACGACAAATGGTTCGCCGAACACCAGCTCGACGGCAGTTTCGACGATCCGATCAAATATCCGCGCAAGGGCCCGATGGGACCCACCCGGCTCATGCTTTCCAAGCCGGTGATCGCGGCGATTTCCGGCCCGGCCGTCGCCGGCGGCATGGAACTGGCGCTGTGGTGCGACCTCAGGGTCATGGAAAAATCGGCCTACATGGGCGTCTACTGCCGCCGCTGGGGCGTGCCGCTGATCGACGGCGGTACAGTGCGGCTGCCGCGCATCGTCGGCCACGGCCGCGCCATGGACCTGATCCTGACCGGCCGCAAGGTCGAGGCTGACGAATGCCTCGCAATTGGACTGGCAACCAGGGTCTGCGCCGACGGAGCATCGCTGGAAACAGCGCTGGAGCTTGCCCGCGAACTCACCCGCTTCCCACAAGCCTGCATGCGCGCCGACCGCATGTCGGCCATGAAGCAATGGTCACTCGACCCGGCGCAATCGCTGGTCAACGAGTGGGAAAGCGCCGAGACATTCCGCTCGGAGGGTGCCGACGGCGCTGCTCGTTTCGCCTCCGGCAAGGGCCGCTCCGGAGATTTCGGCGAAATCTGAGGCGCGGGGAGCCGCCCTCAGCCCGTTCCGCCCCGTCCCCAGCGCCGCTGTGGCGGCTGCGAGTTCGGATTGGAAGGAGTACCGCCTCCCCGTCTGGCCATCGCCAGCACGAAGCCGATGAAACCGATTGCCGTCAGCGCGAAGCCGATAGGCTGGACGCGGCCATCGAGCGCCATGCTTTGCGTCCTCAGGAACAGTTCCGCCGATTTGACCGTGACGCCCTCGGCATCGCCCGGCCCGACGACAAACCTGTAAGTCGCATCCTCGACGGTGGCTATGGTCCCGGCGCTGTCGCGATACACCTTCTCGCCGAATTGCGGATTGACGTCACGCGGCTTCGACGTTTCGAAGGTGACCGGCTGCGCAAGTACCGTGCGGCCGCCAGTATCGGCCACCAGCGTCAGCACGGCGCCATTGCCCCTGAGATTGGGCACGCCTTCGGTCGTGATCTCGATCTCGACATCGACCGGCGCATCGCTCGATTTCAGCGGGATCTCGATCGGCTGATAACCCTTGACGTTGTCATAGGCATGCCAGGTGCCGATGTCGTGGCCGCCGACATTTTTCGTCATCCAAGGATAGCCGACACTTGCGGCGAGACCGCCCAGGAAAATCAGGAAAAACAGGACCCGCATCGAAAAACCTCGTTCCGCCCTCTCTGCCACGCAACGCCGCCGCTTGTCCAATCGGCCCATCCCATCCTGGCAACAGCGCGCACCGATATGTCGCCCGGCGCTGGTTTCGCTGCCTTGGCGGATGATGCCTTGCTACAAATCCAGCTGTCGAAGGCTTGCTGGATTGGCGAGAATCGCATCTACGGTCTCGCCGACCGCCTGCCCGGAACTGTCGATCCAGAATCCGATTCTCGGCGTCTCCGCATGGAGCAGGTCGCGCATCGCCTCGGCGGTCCACGCGCCGTAGCCCGTCTTCGCCCGTTCGGCATCCCGGCGCGCTAGGGTTGCTGGCGACGGATCAAGCACCACAACGCCTGGACCGTGAGATTTCAGCCGCCTCACGACCCGGGTAAGATATTCGCCCAGAATGACATCCTGATAGACGACATGGAAACCCGCGGCGGCATATTCGGATGCGACATGGCAAGCCAGATCGTAGCGTAATTCGAGCTGCCGCAGGGCTTCCGGCGATGCATCGGGCGACATCTCCTCGCGGCCTCCCACGACCATCTTGCGAAAGATGTCGCCGCGTAGGTGAACACTTTTCGGCAAACGTTCGGCGAGCGCCTGGGCGACGGTTGACTTGCCGGCGGCCATGCCGCCGGTCACGACAACGATTTGTGGAAAATCCCGGTCAGGCGGCATTCAGCGCTTCCATCATCACAACACAACAGCCCTTTTTCAGGCTTTGCGTTCCCAGCGCTTGTCCGGGGTCTGCTGCCAGTAGGTCACCTCGTGGCCCGCGCCCTTCATGGTTTTCCAGTGGCGGCGCGCGCCTTCGAGTTGGCCCGCGTCATGGCCGTCGAACATGAACACCGCGCGGGCATAGGCGGAAATCTCCGGCGGCACGGCACCGTCGACCAGAAAGCGGATCTCCGCAGCGTTCGGATTTCCCTGCTCCGTCGTCAGCAGCACCGGCTGCTCCTCGGGCCATGCCTCGCGATCCGTCGCATGGGCGAGAAAGGCATCGTCGCGGAAGGTCCACAGATGCGCGTCGAGCATATCGCGCCGCTCCTCGGTACCTGTCTGGACAACAGCCTTCCAGCCGCGCTGCAGGCTGCGCTCCAGCAGGCCCGGCAGCGCGTCCTCCAGCGTCGATTCGGTCAGATGATAAAACAGCACCTCGGCCATCGATGTCGCTCCGGCGCGATGAACCTCACGCCTCGTAGTGGTCGCGGACCAGCCTGTCGAGCAACCGCACACCGAAACCCGAGGCCCAGGACTGGTTGATCTCGTTGGTGGGCGAGCCCATCGCCGTACCGGCGATATCGAGATGCGCCCACGGCGTTTCCTTGACGAAACGCTGCAGGAACTGCGCCGCGGTGATGGCACCGCCGTAGCGACCGCCGATGTTCTTCACGTCGGCGTTCTTGGAATCGATCAGCTTGTCGTAATCCGCGCCGAGCGGCATGCGCCACACGCGTTCCTGCGTCGCCAGCCCGGCGGAAATCAGCCGCTCCGACAGTTCGTCGTTGTTGGAGAATAGACCGGCATGGTGCTGGCCGAGCGCCACCATGATCGCGCCGGTCAGCGTTGCCAGGTTGACCATGAATTTCGGCTGGAACCGCTCGTTGCAGTACCAGAGCGCGTCGGCAAGCACGAGGCGGCCTTCGGCATCGGTGTTCAGCACCTCGATCGTCTGCCCCGACATCGAAGTGACAATGTCGCCCGGTCGCTGCGCATTGCCGTCAACGCTGTTTTCGACGCAGCCGATGATGCCGACGACGTTGGCCTTGGCCTTGCGCGCGGCTAGCGCATGCATCAGGCCGGTAACGGCTGCTGCGCCGCCCATGTCCCCCTTCATGTCCTCCATGCCGGCGGCCGGCTTGATGGAATTGCCGCCGGTGTCGAACACCACGCCCTTGCCGATGAAGGCGATCGGCTTTTCCTTCGCCTTGCCGCCATTCCACGACATCACGACGAGGCGCGGTGGTCGCGGCGAACCTTGCGCGACACCCAGCAGCGCGCCCATGCCGAGCTTCTTCATTTCCTTTTCGGTGAAGATCTCGACCTTGACGCCGAGCTTCTCGAGATCCGTGGCATGCGCGGCGAATTCGATCGGGCCAAGGATGTTGGCCGGTTCATTGACCAGGTCGCGGGCGAGCAGCACACCGTTCACCACACCCTCGACCTCGGCAAACGCCTTTTTCGCAGCGGCCGGTTCGGCGCAAAGGATGGTGAATTTCGCCGGCTTCTTCTCCGGCTTGACGTCGCCATCGTCCTTCTTGGTCTTGTATTTGTCGAAGGCGTAGGCACGCAGCAGGATGCCGGCTGCAAAGTTGGCTGCATCGCTGCCGCTGATCTGAACTCCATCGACATCGAGCACGACCGACACGTCGTTCGGCTTGCGAATCTGCGCAAAAGCCGTGCCACCGAGCTTCAACCAGCTATATTCGTTGAGCGCTGAAGCCTTGCCCACGCCAAGCACGACCAGCCGGTCGAAGCCGGTGCCGTCGGGTGCGATCAATTCCACCGAAGTGCCGGACTTGGCGGTAAATTCCGTTATCGCGAACGCCTTTTCGAGCACCTTGCCTGGATCGCATGCCTTGGCGGCATCGCTCAATCCGCCGTCCTCCGCCGAAAAAACCAAAACGCTCCCCTTCTTCGGGGTGGCGAGTTTGGCAAAATTGATCGTGAGTCGGACGGTCATCGAAAATCCTTCGGGAAGGTGAGGTTCATTCCGGGCGCGATCTTGGGCGTTTTCGACGCCATGGCAAGGCTTTTAAGCTCAGGCAAGGCAGAATCAGCCCGCCTTCGCCAACCGTTACGCAACTCTCCGAAAAGTGACTTGCGGCGATCCGGCGGCGCTGCCAAACCCGCCACGCGACGCAATCGGGTGATGGAACGGAATGTTAACTTCGTTTGTTGGCCGTTTTTTAGCCAATGTTGACGAGACTTTTACCGAACCGGAACCTCGCGGCGCCGGGTTGATAGATGCGAACCAGTTGTGCGCCCTTCGCCGGGCGGATAAGTTTATCCTTTGGCGTCACTTCGGCGCATAACCATTTGTGATCGCGGAACCTTGTTGCTGATGAAAGTCGTCGAACGCTACATCCTGCGACGAGCGTTCGGGGTCTTTGCGGCTGCCCTGTTCTGGACGCTGGCTATCGTCTGGACGACGCAGGTGCTCACCCGCATCGATTTCGTCACCACCAGCGGCCAGTCGGCGCTGGCTTTCTTCGAACTGGCCACCCTCATCCTCCCATCCGTAATCCCGGTGGTGATTCCCTTCGCGGTCGGCATCGCGGTGGCGCAGACGCTCTCGATGATGAACACCGATTCGGAACTGGTGGTCATCAGCGCGGCGGGAAGCTCACGCATGACCGTCATCCGGCCGATCCTGCTTCTGGCGCTTGGCGCCAGCATCCTGTCCTTCGCCGTCGACAACGGCATCGATCCCTATGCGCGTCAGCGGGCTCGCGAACTCGTATCGAGCGCCCGAGCCGATCTGCTGTCGACGGTTGTGCAGGAAGGCAGTTTCCGCAAGGTCGACGAAGGTCTGTTCGTACAGATTGCCGAACGACGCCCGGACGGGCGAATGGGAGGCATTTTCGTCGCGGATTCGCGTGAGAAGAACATCGACCTCGTCTACTACGCCAAGGACGGTACGGTGGTTGAGCGCGACGGCAAGAATGTCTTGCTGATGAGCAACGGCGAAGTCCATCGCAAGGCGGTCGGCGGCGAAGTTTCCGTCATCAGGTTCAACTCTTATGCCTTTGATCTATCCGCCTTTTCTTCCGCCGCTTCGGAGGTATATCTGTTTGCGAAGGACCGTACGCTCGGCTTCCTCCTGAACCCCGATCCGAAAGATGTCGTCTACGCCAAGGCGCCGCAGCAATTCCGCGCCGAGTTGCACAGGCGGCTGTCGGAATGGACCTATCCGCTGGTCTTTGCACTGATCGCGCTCGCCGTCGCCGGCGACGCACGTTCGCATCGGGAAGCCCGGATACATCCGATGGTGACGGCCATGAGCATTGCGCTTTTTGCGCGCTGGCTGGGCTTCTTCGTTGCCAACGAAACGCAGACGACGCCGGCCTTTGCCATAGCCGTCTATGGCGTGCCGCTTGCCTATGCGGCGGTGTCGATCTGGTTCATCTATTCGCTGCGGACAATGGAACTGCCTATATCCTGGGCCGAAGGCGTCATGACGCTTGTGCGAAGGATAGGCGACCGCTTGATCATGATTCGTCACCGGTTGCTCGGGCATAAGGCCCCCTCGGCGGGAGGACGCGCCTGATGGGATGGACGCTCGGCCGCTATTTCTTCTTCCGCTACGTGACCATCACGCTATGGTTCTTCGTCGGCATCTTCGCGCTGGTCTTCATCATCGATTTCACTGAATTCTCAAGCAGCGCCGCCGGCCTTCCCGGCTTCACCATCCAGATCGCCCTCGCCGTGTCGGCACTGCGCGTGCCGATGGTGATGCAACAGGTGGTGCCGTTCGTCGGTCTTTTCGCGGCAATGGCGACCCTGGTGTCGCTCAACCGCAGGTATGAACTGGTCATTGCCCGCGCCGCCGGCATCTCGGCTTGGCAGTTCCTTCTGCCGGCTTGCATCGGTGCGCTGCTGTTCGGTCTTGCCACGATAGGGTTGCTCAATCCGATCGCGGCATATGGCTTTTCCCGGGCCGAAAATCTCGAGACATCGCTGCGATCCGGCCAATCCAACACGGTTTCCGCGTTTAGCGCGCCCTGGATCCGCCAGAAGACCGACGAGGGCGACACCATCATCGGCGCGCGCGCAATTCTCAACCAGGGGCTGGAACTTGCCGACACCGTGTTCTTTCGGTTTGACGCAGCCGGCGACATCGTGGAAAGGCTCGACGCCAAGCGCGCTTTCCTGCGCGACGGCTATTGGGAATTGATCGACCTCACCGAGTTCCGAGGCAGCAGCGAGAAGCCCCTCCCGTCGACCCGGATCAAGACGAATCTGCGCCCGGAAATCGTCCAGGAACGGCTTGCACGCCCGGAGACCATTCCCTTTTTCGAACTACCGGCTAAGATCGAGGTGGCGCGCTCGTTTGGATTGAGGGCAAATGCGTTCGCAATGCAATTTCATTCGCTTGTCGCGCTGCCGCTGCTGCTGGTCGCCATGACCTTGATCGCGGCGACGGTTTCGATGAGATTTGCGCGCATGGGACAGTCCGCGACGATGATTCTGGGTGGCATCGTCGCGGGGTTTCTGCTTTATGTCGTTTCAGTTCTGGTCAAAGCATTTGGAACTGCGGGATTCGTGCCACCGGTTATCGCGGCTTGGTTTCCGGTAATCGTGGCAATGTTCTTTGGGGTGACGTTCCTGCTCCACAAGGAGGACGGTTAGTGGTGGTGGCGCGGGCCAATATTCGCTCGTCGGCTCGTCTGGCGCGCCTGTTCGGCGCGACTGCGATGGCGTGCGTTTTTGCGTGCGTATTCGCGCCCGCACCTGCCCTTTCGCAAGACGTCCAGCTCGCCGCCCCGTCGATTCCCGAAAACGCGCAGATGCTGCTCGAGGCCGACACGCTGGTCTACGACAACGATGCCAACACGGTAACGGCGGTTGGTGGCGTTCAGATCGACTACGGCGGCAACAAGCTGGTGGCCGAGCGCGTCACGTATGAACGCAATTCCGGCCGCCTCATTGCCAGCGGTAATGTCGCCGTCGTCGACAACACCGGTACCAAGATCTTTTCCGACGAGATCGACATCACCGACGATTTCGCCGACGGCTTCGTTAACGCGCTGCGCGTGGAGACTGTCGACAAGACCTATTTCGCCGCCGAGAGCGCCAAACGCGAGCGCGGCGTGCTCACGACGTTCAACAATGGCGTCTATACCGCCTGCGAACCGTGTGAGGAAAAGCCCGACAGGGCGCCGATCTGGCGTATCAAGGCCAAGAAGATCATCTGGAACGGCCAGGCGAAGACGGTTCGATTCGAGCATTCGCGTTTCGAATTGTTCGGGTATCCGATCGCTTACTTCCCTGCCCTTGAGGTGCCCGACCCGACCGTCAAGCGCAAGACCGGCTTCTTGATGCCCGGCATCGCCTACAAGAAGGAGTTGGGCGTCGGGTTCAATATTCCGTTCTATATCGCACTGGCGCCGACCTATGATCTGACCCTGCACGGCCGCTACTACACCAAACAGGGTTTCCTCGGCATGGCCGAGTGGCGGCAGCGCTTCAACAACGGCCAGTACAATCTCAGGATCGCCGGCATCCAGCAGAAGGATCCGGGCGGTTTCCAATGGGGTAATGTCGACTCCGGCACCGAAGCCGACCCCAATAAGAACCGCGGCATGATCGGCTCCAAGGGCGACTTCACGATCAACCCGCGCTGGAGCTTCGGCTGGGACGTCCTTGTCCAGTCGGACAAGAACTTTTCCTACACCTATGGAATTCCTGGGTTTTCCAGCTACGTCCAGCAATCGCAGGTCTATCTGACCGGGCTGAACGACCGGAATTATTTCGATCTTCGCGCCATGCGCTTCCAGGTCCAGGAAGAATACTTCGATGGGAGGAGTGCCGCACGCAACGACAAGCAGCCCTGGGTCCTGCCGACACTCGACTATGCCTATACACCCGATGAGCCGGTATTCGGCGGTGAACTCAACTTCGACGTCAATGCGCGTGTCATCCATCGCTCCGAACTGGATTCCCTCGCCGCGGTTCCGGCCGTGCGCGGCATCGAGGGAACCAACAGCCGCCTGACCGCCGAGGCGGAATGGAAGAAATCGATCATCACCGACGGCGGCCTGGTCATCACGCCGATGTTCGACGTGCGCGGCGACGTGGGACAAGCCGACATGTCATCGGCATCCTTAACGGCGATCAACAATATGGCAGGCGGGCTGAGTGGCGCGCAATACAGTCATGACGGGTCGACGTTCGGCGACGTCACTGCTGATGTCCGTTCGGCCTACAACCGCTTCATGGCCACCGCCGGCCTCGAACTGCGCTGGCCGGTGCTGTTCTCGTCCACCAGTTCAAGCCATGTGCTTGAGCCGATGGCCCAGGTCTTCGCTCGACCGGACGAACGTTACGCCGGCGAACTCGGCATCCCGAATGAAGACGCCCAAAGCTTCGTCTTCGACGCCAGTTCGCTGTTCGAGCGTGACAAATTCTCCGGCTACGACCGCATTGAAGGCGGCACCCGCGCCAATATCGGTTTCCGTTATTCCGGCAGCTACGCCAACGGCTGGGCGACCAACGCGCTGTTTGGCCAATCCTATCACCTCGCGGGCGAGAACTCGTTCGCTCAGCCGGATCTCGTCAATGTCGGCGCCTACTCCGGCCTCGAAACGGATACATCGGACTATGTCGGACTAGCCGGTTTCACGAGCCCGAGCGGATTGTCGGCATCCGTCGCCGGCCGTTTCGACGAACAGTCCTTCGAAATAAGACGGGCAGAGGCGAAAGTCGGCTACGCGACCAAAGGGTTCTCGGTGACTGCGAAATATGCCTTCATCCAGGAGCAGCCGCTTTACGGTTTTCCGGAAGACCGGCGGGAAGTTACGCTCGGCGCTTCGGCGCGCGTACACGAAAACTGGAGAGTATTCGGGTCGGGGACGTATGACTTCGAAACCAATGTCATCGTTCGCGATTCGCTCGGCTTCTCTTACGACGACGAGTGTTTTTCCTACATGATGACTTTCTCGGAGACGCGTGATCGCTTCACCGAAGAAGCGTCGCAGAATATCGGATTTAACATTTCGTTCCGCACGCTTGGCGATTTCGGCACCAACACGAATACGTTCGCTTCAAATTGACGGAAAAGCCGAGGTCATGGTTTCGCCGCATAAGCGGAGCATGGAACAATCGTCTATCGACGTGCGGAATTCGGGGATAGTTGGAATGAAACTGATCAGGAAACAGCTGATTTCGACGGGCTTTGCCTTGCTCGTCGCGTTCGCCGCCTTGCCGGTGATCCATGCCGCCCCGGCATCCGCAAGCGAAATCAAATACGTCGTCAACGGCGTTCCGATCACCAGCTATGACATTCAGCGGCGCGCCGCCTTCATCAAGCTGCAGCGCAGCAAGGGCAGTGCATCGGAGCAGATGATCGATCAGGCGTTGCGCATGGCGGAAGTGAAGCGCCTCAACATTCGCGTTACCGATCAGGAAGTCGACCAGGCCTATGCCCGCTTCGCGCAGGGCAACAAGATGCAGTTGAAGCAGCTCGATGGCATCATGGCGCAATCCGGCGTCACCAAACAGCATTTCAAGGACTTCATCCGCGCCCAGATGAGCTGGAACCAGGCGCTTAGCGCGCGTGCTCGTGGCGGCGGCGGACGGATGACCGAGCAGGAGGCGGTCCGCAAGATGCTGCAGCAGGGCGGCGCCAAGCCCTCGGCGACCGAATACATGCTGCAGCAGGTGATCTTCGTGGTTCCGCCCGGCGAAAAAGGCTCGATGGGCAAGCGCAAGCAGGAAGCGGAAGCCATGCGGGCGCGTTTCAACAGCTGTGAGACGACCCGGCAGTTCGCCAAGGGCCTGCTTGACGTGACGGTGCGCGACATCGGCCGCAAGCTCGCACCGGAGCTGCCCTCGGATTGGGCGGATGCGATCAAGAAGGCCGGCGCGGGTTCGGCAACTCCGGTCCGCCAGACCGAGCGCGGCCTGGAGTTCATCGGCATCTGCAGTTCCCGTGAAGTCTCGGACGACCGCGTTGCGCAGTTGGTGCTCAACGGCGAGAACAAGAGCGGCGACCAGAACGCTGACCAGATCAGCAAGACCTACACCGAAGAACTGCGGAAAAAAGCCCGCATCGTCGAGCGTTAAGAGCCGGAGAAGCCGTGCCGCCTCTCGCATTGACGGCCGGCGATCCATCCGGGATTTCTCCTGAAATCGCCATCGCGGCGTGGCGCATGCGCGATGCCGCGAATGTACCGCCATTCTACCTCATTGCCGATCCAGCGCTGCTGTCAGCCCGGGCCCGCACCGCGGGACTTGACGTCAGGATCAGGGAAGTCGTGCCCTCCGGAGTCGGCTCGGTGTTTGCCGATGCGCTGCCCGTAGTTCCCCTGACGGCGCCGTTTGCCGATACGATCGGCAAACCCGACATGGCCAATGCGGCCGGCATCATCGAGTCCATCGATCGTGCCGTAGCCGATGTCTTCGATGGCGCCGCAAGCGCTGTCGTCACCTGCCCGGTCGCCAAGAAACCGCTCTATGACGCGGGTTTCAAGTTTCCCGGCCACACCGAGTATCTCGCGCATCTGGCTGCGGAGAGAACCGGCAAGCCGGTTGTCCCGGTGATGATGCTGGCCGGGCCGACCTTACGCGCGGTGCCGGTGACCATCCACATCGCGCTGGCCGACGTGCCGGCGGCGCTGACGACGAACGCCATCGTCACCACGTCCCGCATCACCGTTGCCGACCTGGTCGGCCGTTTCCGCATCCCGCGGCCCCGGCTGGCCATCGCTGGCCTCAATCCGCACGCCGGCGAAGGCGGCGCGATGGGCCGCGAGGACGAAGAGATCGTGCGTCCGGCCGTCGAGAAGCTGCGCACGGAAGGCATCGATGCCGTCGGCCCGCGGCCTGCCGACACCATGTTCCATGCCCGCGCCCGTGCCGGCTACGACGCGGCGATCTGTATGTATCACGATCAGGCGCTGATCCCCGCCAAGGCGCTCGCCTTCGATGAAACGGTGAACGTGACGCTCGGCCTGCCCTTCGTGCGGACCTCGCCCGACCACGGCACAGCCTTTGACATCGCCGGCAAGGCCTTGGCGCGTCCCGACAGCCTGATCGCCGCGTTGAAGATGGCGCATCGCCTTTCCAGCCACACGACAGGCCTCTCATGAGCGCCGACGGCCTGCCACCGTTGCGCGACGTCATCGAGCGGCATGGACTTGCCGCCAAGAAATCGCTCGGCCAGAATTTCCTGCTCGACCTCAACCTCACCGGCAAGATCGCCCGCGCCGCTGGAGATCTGACGCGGCATACGGTGATCGAGGTCGGCCCCGGCCCCGGCGGCCTCACCCGCGCATTGCTCCTGCATGGAGCCAGGAAGGTAGTCGCCATCGAGCGCGACGAACGCTGCCTCGCCGCTCTCGCCGAAATCTCGGCCCACTATCCAGGCCGGCTGGAGGTGATTGCCGGCGATGCGCTGAAAGCGGACTTTTCCGCGCTGGCAGACGATAAACCGGTGCGCATTGTCGCCAACCTGCCCTACAACATCGGCACCGAATTGCTGATCCGCTGGCTCACCGTGCCGCAATGGCCGCCCTTCTACGAATCGATGACCTTGATGTTCCAGCGCGAAGTCGCCGAGCGCATCGTCGCGCGTGTCGGCAATGACGCCTACGGGCGGCTTGGCATCCTCGCGGGCTGGCGGACCGAGGCGAAGATCGCCTTCGACGTGCCGCCGCAGGCCTTTACGCCACCGCCGAAGGTCACCTCCTCGGTGGTGCATCTCATCCCCCGCGCAGCACCGCTTCCCGCCGACGTGCGCAAGCTTGGCCGGGTTACCGAGGCGGCATTCGGACAACGCCGCAAGATGCTGCGCCAGAGCCTCAAGAGCCTGGGCGGCGAGCGGCTGCTCGAAGCCATGCACATCGACCCGACGCGCCGCGCCGAGACGCTGAGCATCGAGGAGTTCGTGCGGCTGGCGAACGCGGTCTGACGCGAGCTCAAACCTCTTTGTTAGCTTCCGGCCTTGGCATATAGCGCCACGGATCCAGGCAAGGCGCACCAAGCGCTTCGAAATGAGCAATATTTCGCGTAACCACGTGCAGATTGTGCTCCAGAGCCGTGGCCGCGATCATAGCATCCGCGGTCGGACGTTTCTCGGGCGTGGGCAAGCCTCCGGCGCGCAGTGCGACTGCGAGATCGAATGACAAGATACGATCGGCAAATTCCGGCAGGACGACCTCGTTTAGCCATCTTGCCAGATCAGCGGCGAACTCGGGATCCCTGTGCATTTCGCGTTGAATGCCGAAACGAAGTTCCATGATCGAGATTGAGGACAGGAATGCCTCATTCACATCGAAATCCCGCATGAAGTTCTGAAACGCGATTTCCTGCTTCTCCACTCTTCGGGCAGCGGAGATGACGGTCGTGTCCAGCAGCAACGGCATCAGAATTCGAATGTTCGCTCGTCGAAGCTGACGCGCGGCGGCTCGAAGCTCTTATCGTCAGTGGCTATGGGATCGCGCAAAGCATCGTAGAGCGTCTTTGGCTTCCGCCAGTTAGCTTCGAACTCGGCGTAGCTCACGAGCACATAGCTTGCCTCGCCGTGATCGGTTATGACCAAAGGCCGCTCTTCCGCCTTTTTCTTTGCCTTGCTCGGATTTTGGTTGAAGGCAGCGCTGGTCATGAAGGACATACGCATCGTCGTTTCCATGTAGTATTTTCTTTTTAAAAAGTACTACTTTCTTGGCCGCATTTCAAGGCGACAGATTCGAATGCGAAGTGAGAAGCAAATCATGCAACAGCTCGGAATTGTCCCACGCCTCTTTCCGCAGGTCGAAAGCGGAGAAAAGACCTCGACGATAAGATGGAGAGAGGCTCGCATCGAACCGGGGTACATGCGCTACATTTGCGACGGGGATCCTGCCAGAACGGCAATCGTCTGGGTAACGCGCTGCACCGACATGCCGTTGTCCAGTGCCGCCGCTTTCGTCGGCAAGGAACAGGAGTGGCCGAAACCGATTATGCTCGAAGGCATGCGCGAACACTATCCCGATATCCAGTGGGACGACCCGGTGCAGGTCATCGAATACCTGACGCCCGGCGAGACACGTCGACGCGATGATTTTCCGGCTAGTACCCATGGCTAAAACGCACTCGGAAGCTGACCTGGAAATGGAAAGTCCCCGCCTCCGCCTGAGGCATTGGCGGCCCGATGATCGCGCCTCTTTCGCCGCCATCAATGCGGAGCCGGAGGTGCAGCGCTATCTGGCGCCGATCACACGCGAGGGTTCGGATGCGATGCTCGACCGCATCGAGGCGCATTTCGCCGCACACGGTTGGGGATACTGGGCGCTGGAAGAGCGCCGTAGCGGCGCACTGATCGGACTGTGCGGGATGATGCATGTGCCCTTCGAAGCATTCTTCACGCCGGCCATCGAAATCGGCTGGCGTCTTTCCTCAGCTTGGCAGGGCAAGGGACTTGCCCGGGAAGCAGCGCAGACCGTTCTCGATGATGCTTTCGGCAGGCTCCGCCTTGATCGCGTGGTGAGTTTCACCGTTGCCGCCAACACGGCGTCCTGGGGATTGATGGAACGCCTCGGCATGCGCAGGATCGGCGATTTCGACAATCCCGGCCTGCCGGAAGG
Organism: Mesorhizobium sp. ZC-5; assembly: GCF_025753855.1. Taxonomy (GTDB): domain Bacteria; phylum Pseudomonadota; class Alphaproteobacteria; order Rhizobiales; family Rhizobiaceae; genus Neomesorhizobium. Next base: position 232,810 of record NZ_JAOWPT010000003.1, on the reverse strand, counting down.
GCACCCGCTTCGCCACAATGTGGCCTACGAGATCCTGGCGCCATAACCGCCACGCAGCGGGACGTTACCAGGCCGATCGCAACGCGAGTTCGAGACCGAGCAGCAGCAGGCAGATCAGGAACCAGCGGCGGAAGGTTGCCGGGCTGATCCTGTCGCGCAGCCGCTGTCCCGCCCACATGCCGAGCAAGGCCGGCACCACCGCGAGCACGGACAGCACCAGGCCGTCGGCCTGCAACGCGCCACCGCGCGCCAGCCCGAGCGCCAGTGCGATTGTCGAGACGGTAAAGGACAGGCCGAGCGCCTGGACAAGATCGTCCTTGCTCAGTCCAAGCGCCTGCAGGTAAGGCACGGCGGGAATGACGAAAATGCCGGTTGCGCCAGTGACGATGCCGGTCGCCAGGCCGATCGCCGGCGACAAAAATCGCTCCAGGCGGGCCGGCACGGAGAGTTGGCGGGCGAGTAGGCTGAACCCGGCATAGACGACCAGCGTCAGGCCGAGTGCCGCAGTCGTCCATTGCTGGTTGCCGTCGGTCAACAGCGACGCGCCGGCCATGGTGCCGGCAACGATGCACAGCATCATCGGCCATAGCCTTTTCACCAGATGGAGCAGGCTCGGCCCGGCAAGCAGTTGCCAGATGTTGGTGACAAAGGACGGCACCAACAGCAGCGAGGTGGCCGCCACCGCCGGCATGAAGGCCCCGAGCAGGCCCATCGACACCGTTGGCAAACCCATTCCGGTCACGCCCTTGACGATGCCGGCCATGAAGAAGATCAGCGCCACGACGGCAACGAAATCGAGTGGAACTTCGGCCAGCGGAAGCATGCTTATGCCATACCACTGGCTTTCAGGGCGGTGACATGAAGCCAGTTTGTCGGCTCCCTGTCATAACCGCTGCCGATGTCGGCTTCGATCTCGACGCTGTCCCACTGAAACGCGCCATAAACCTCGCGCAGCCACTCGGGCGACGGATAATTATAATACCGCTGAAAACGGTCGCGACCTTCACGCGATCCAGCCTTGAAACTGGCATAAAAGACACCGCGCGGCCGCAGGGCGGCATGGATGCGTTCTATGATGCCTGGCAAATCGCGGCGCGGCACATGCAGCAGGCAGGCATTCGCCCAGACGCCGTCATAGTTGTCCTTTTCTTCGAGATGGCCGAACAACAGCACGCGGACCGGTCTGCCCAGTCGTTTCTCGGCTTCATGCGCGAGTTCGGCGCTGCCGTCGGTCGGCGTGACGTCGAAGCCTCTCGCCAGCATGGCCTGGCTGTCCTGGCCGCCGCCGCATCCGAGTTCGAGGATGGCGGCGCCCACCGGAAGCTTCGCCAGGAAAGGATCGAGGCGCGCGTCGTCGACGCCGCCCTGGCGGTCCGCATAGGCCTCCGCTTCCGTCGCGTAGAAGGCCAGGGTCGTCGGGTCCTTGGCTGCCACGGGATCTCCTCCGCCGGATGTCGGGCTAAACCACCTTCTCGTCGAGCAGGCCCGAGACAAAGTCGAACAGCCCCGGCCGGCGGTCGCGGCGCAAGCGCTCCACCGTGACGATCGCCCGCACCTCGGTATAGGCACGATCCAGATCGTCGTTGATGATGATGAAATCGTAATCGCGCCAATGCTCGATCTCGACGCGGGCATTGGTCAGCCTTGTTTCGATGACGGCTTCCTGGTCCTCCGCACGACGCTTCAGCCGTGCCTTCAGTTCCTGCATCGACGGCGGCAGGATGAAGATGGAGACGATGTCTGCCCGCATCTTTTCCTTGAGCTGCAAGGCACCCTGCCAGTCGATGTCGAACAGCATGTCCTGGCCCTTGGCCATTGCCGCCTCGACCGGCTCGCGCGGCGTCGCATAGAAATTGCCGTGCACCTCGGCCCATTCCAGCAGCGCATCGGAATCGCGCAGCCGGTCGAACTCCTTCTTGGAGACGAAGTGGTAATGGACGCCTTCGATCTCGCTTGGCCGGCGCGCCCGCGTGGTGACGCTGACCGAGAGAGAAAGGCCAAGTTCCTTCTCTTCCAAAAGGTTGCGAGCGATCGTCGATTTACCGGCGCCGGATGGCGACGACAGGACGAGCATCAGGCCGCGGCGGCGGATTGCGGCGGATGCGTCTTGGGCGGTCATTCGTCACTCCAGATTCTGGACCTGTTCGCGAAACTGGTCGACGACAGCCTTCAGTTCGAGCCCGGCGGCGGTAACCGCGGCAGCGTTCGCCTTGGAGCACAACGTATTCGATTCGCGGTTGAATTCCTGCGCCAGAAAATCAAGCTTGCGGCCGATCGGTCCACCATCGGCAAGCAGTTTGCGCGCCGAGGCGACGTGCGTCTTCAAGCGGTCGATTTCCTCGCGGATATCCGCCTTGGTGGCCAGGAACGCCGCCTCCATATGCAGGCGCTGCTCATCGAGATTGGCGCTGGCGTCCATCAACAGGCGCACCTGCTCGGTGATGCGTTCGCGGATCATTGCCGGCTCGCGCGATGGGTCGATCTCGGCGCGGTGGGTCAGCAGTTCGACGGTGTCGATGTGGCCGGCAAGCAATTCGCCGAGTGCCGCTCCCTCGGCCAGGCGTGCTTGTTCCAGCCCGGCAAGCGCGCTGTCGAGCGCGGTCAGGATCGCCGCGTCGGTCGCCGCACGCGTCTCCTCGTCCTCGATCGTTTCGGGCAGTTCCAGCACGCCGCGCAAGGCCAACAGCCCGTCGGCGCTGGGTGGCGTCGCGCCGAACTGTTCCTCGAGGCGCTTGGCGAGCCCCGCGAGGTCCTTCAGGAACGACTCGTTGACCACGGGCTGCACCTGGAGTCCGACTTTGGCGATGGTCAACGCGGCCTGGATGTTGCCGCGCGAAAACCGTTTCTGGATGGCCTGGCGAGCCGGCGCCTCGATGCGCTCGAAACCGGGCGGCAGGCGCAGCCGCGCCTCGACACCCTTGCCGTTGACCGACTTGACTTCCCACGCAATGACGGCGCCCGCTTCGTTGGCGGACGACCGTGCAAAGCCCGTCATGCTCTGCAAAGGCATCTATCCCCCCAATCCGCCTGCGTCCGTCCGCGTTACTGCGCGGCCGCCGGCTCCGCGTTTCCTCCGGCTTTCGCCGCCTCTTCCGCCTGTTTTTTCTCGAAGGCGCGGTAGCGCGCCACGTTGGCGTTGTGTTCTTCCAGCGTCGCGGCAAAGACGTGCCCACCGGTACCGTCGGCAACGAAATAAAGATCGCTGGTCTGCGACGGATTGGCGACCGCCTCGAGCGCCGCCTTGCCCGGATTGGCGATCGGCGTCGGCGGCAGGCCGTTGATCACATAGGTATTGTAGGGCGTGGCCTTGTCGATGTCCGACTGCCGGATCGGACGGTCGGAAGGTTTTCCCTTGCCGCCGAACAGGCCGTAGATGATCGTCGGATCCGACTGCAGCCGCATGTTCTTGTTCAGCCGGTTGATGAATACCGAAGCGACGCGCGAACGTTCATCGCCGCGTCCGGTTTCCTTCTCGACGATGGAGGCGAGCGTCACGAATTCGTCGACGCTGGCGATCGGCAGGCCTTCGGCCCGGCGTTCCCAGATTTCCTCCACCAGTTTCTTCTGGTCGGCCAGCATCTTGTCGACCACCTGCTGGCGCGAGGTACCGCGGGTGAAACGCATAGTATCGGCGGCAAGCGTTCCTTCCACCGGCATCGATGCCGGCATCTCGCCGCTCAAAGCTTCGCTGTCGGCGATACGCTGCCAGGCCTGGACGACCGTCAGGCCTTCCGGAATGGTCAGCGAATAAAGGATGGATTTTCCGCTCTTCAGCACTTCCATGATGTCGTGCATCGAGGCGCCGGCCTTGATTTCGTATTCGCCGGCCTTCAGCGAACCGTTATTGCCGTAGGCGCGCACGCCAACCTGGAAGACGCGCGCGTCGGTTATCAGGCCGCGCCGCTCGAGCTGGTCGGCGATTTCGGACACGCCGGTGCTCGGCTTTACCAGAAAGGTGCTGTTGGTCGCCGTCGGGCCAGGTGCCTCAAACGATTGCTTGCCGAAATAGACGATGAGGCCCGCGGCGAGCGTCACCATCATGATCGCCGACATCAGAAAATTCAGGAAAACCACGAACTGGTTGCGCGACTGTTTCGAGCGCCTCGCCTTGGCCGGAGGCGGTGTGCCGGTTTCGGGCCGCAGCGCATCGCTCGCCGACTTGGGAACGATCGGGTTCGGAGGGGTGGTACGCTGGCCGAAATCGCCCTGGTTCGCCGGAGTGGTATTCATCTTCCCACAGCACTTTCTCTTTCGATGAGTCCCGCCGAGAGACTAAATGCCAATTTGGCAAAATTCACGGCAGAGGCGCGCCTTGCGGCGCAACTCAGCCGGTGTAGCGCTGGAACACCAGCGAGGCATTCGTACCGCCGAATCCGAATGAATTGGAAAGCGCGACATCGATCTGGCGTTCGCGCGCCTTGTGCGGCACGAGATCGATCGCGGTTTCGACGGCTGGATTGTCGAGGTTGATGGTCGGCGGCGCGATGTTGTCGCGGATGGCCAGGATCGAGAAGATCGCTTCGGCGGCCCCGGCGGCGCCGAGAAGATGGCCGATCGCCGATTTGGTCGACGACATCGAGATTTTCGAGGCGGCGTTGCCGACCAGCCGTTCGACCGCGCCAAGCTCGATCGTATCGGCCATCGTCGATGTGCCGTGGGCGTTGATGTAGTCGACGTCGGCGGCCGTCAGCTTGGCGCGCTTCAGCGCGGCCGCCATGCAGCGATAGGCACCGTCGCCGTCTTCGGCTGGCGCGGTGATGTGATAGGCATCGCCGGTCAAGCCGTAGCCGGTCACTTCGGCGTAAATCTTGGCGCCACGCGCCTTGGCATGCTCGAGTTCTTCCAGGACCACTACGCCGGCGCCCTCGCCCATGACAAAACCGTCGCGGTCTCGGTCATAGGGGCGCGACGCCTGTTCCGGCGTGTCGTTGCGGTCGGTCGACAGTGCGCGGCAGGCGGCAAAGCCCGCGAGCGACAGCCTCGTCACCGGCGATTCCGCACCGCCGGCCAACATCACGTCGGCGTCGCCGAAGATGATCAGCCGGGCCGCGTCGCCGATGGCATGCGCCCCCGTCGAACAGGCGGTCACCACGGCATGATTCGGGCCTTTCAGCCCATGCCGGATAGAGACCTGGCCGGAGACCAGGTTGATGATGTTGCCGGGAATGAAGAAGGGGCTGACACGGCGCGGGCCGCGCTCGTGCAGGATCAGCGCCTGCTGGGAAATCCCTTCGATCCCGCCGATGCCGGAGCCGATCATCACGCCGGTTGCGTTGCGGTCTTCGTCGGTTTCCGGCTTCCAGCCGGAATCAGCCAGCGCCTCGTCGGCGGCGGCGATGCCGTAGAGGATGAAATCGCCGATCTTGCGCAGTTCCTTGGGTTCAAGCACTGCTTCGGGATTGAAGGTATTGTCGCTGCCGTCGCCGCGCGGAATGATGTGCGCGATCTTGCACGGCAGGTCTTCGACCTCGAATTCCGTAACCCGCCGGGCAGCGCTTCTGCCCGACAGGATGTTCTTCCATCCGTGCTCGACGCCCACCCCGAACGGGGAGAGCAGACCCATGCCGGTGACGACGACGCGCCTCATTGCAGGCTCTCGGATGCCGGTGGAGTTCTGGTAGACGTCAGGTCGACGCCTTGTCGATATACTTCACGGCGTCGCCCACGGTGAGAATGGTCTCGGCCGCGTCGTCCGGGATCTCGACGCCGAATTCTTCTTCGAACGCCATCACGAGCTCGACCGTATCCAGGCTGTCTGCGCCAAGGTCGTCGATGAAGCTTGCCGCCTCAGTGACCTTGTCGGCTTCCACGCCAAGATGCTCGACAACGATTTTCTTGACGCGTTCTGCGGTATCGCTCATGGGGGAACCCTCGTCTCTGTTAATTTGTCTTCGTTAGCGGCCCGATTGCCGCTAATCAAGCTGAAAGATTGTTTCCGCAAACGCGGAGGGATGCTGCGGGGCAATCAACCCCGAAACACCGGCTTGCGGGGCGCATTACACCAAAAACCGTTCGCGTCCAAGGCAAACGCCGCCTTTTCCCGACGAATTAGATCATCGCCATGCCGCCATTCACGTGAATGGTCTGGCCGGTGATGTAGCCGGCTTCGCTCGACGACAGATAGGCGACCGCGGAGGCGACTTCGCTGCCGGTGCCCATGCGTTTCATCGGGATGGCGCCGATGATCGCTTCTTTCTGCTTGTCGTTCAGCTTGCCGGTCATGGCCGATTCGATGAAGCCGGGCGCCACGCAGTTGACCGTAACGTTGCGGGTGGCGATCTCCTGCGCCAGCGATTTGGAGAAGCCGATCATGCCGGCCTTCGAGGCGCAGTAGTTCGCCTGTCCCGGATTGCCCATGACGCCCACCACCGAGGTGACGTTGACGATGCGGCCATAACGCCGGCGCATCATCGGATGCGTCAGTTCGCGGGTAAGCCGGAACACGGCGGTCAGATTGACCTCGATGACGGCATCCCAGTCCTCGTCGGACATGCGCACGAACAACCCGTCCTTGGTGATGCCGGCATTGTTGACCAGAATGTCGACGCCTTCGAGATCGGCCTCGGCCTTCTGGCCCAGCGCCTTCACCTCATCGCGATTGGACAGGTTGGCCGGGAACAGCTTGACCCGGTCGCCGAGTTCGCCCGCCAGCGCCTCCAATTTCTCTACGCGCGTGCCATGCAGCCCGACGATCGCGCCCTGCGCATGCAGCACCCGGGCGATCGCCTCGCCGATTCCCCCCGAAGCCCCGGTGACAAGCGCCTTCTTTCCAGTCAAGTCGAACATCTGTGAAACCTTTTCCTTCAAATCGGCTATCTGTACACGTTTCGCCGATTTCCAATCGCGACAACAAGAATGACGAGCTTCTTATCCTGGATATCGCAGATGATGCGAAAATCCCCTATTCGGTAACTCCAATAAGCAGCAAAAGAGCCCTTTAGTGCCTTACCCAGTTCCCTTGGGTTAGGGTGTTTCGCCAACCGATTTCGGAGAAATTCTTTAATTCTATCGCGACTTTGATGATCCAGCTTGTCAACGGCCTTGCGTGCGGTACGCGTGTATTCAAGCGTCCAAGTCACGCCAGAACTCCTCGTCGCTCAGGATTTCCTCCTCACCGCGGCGCACCCGTTCCATGACTTCCACAGCAAGGTAATAATCCTCGAGGTCCTCTAAGCCACGTTCGACCAATTCACGCAGATAATAGGCTTTGGTGCGTCCCGTGCGTTGGGCAAGCGCATTCAGGCGCGTCTCGGTCTCTTCCGACAGTCTGATGGATGTGGGCATCTCGAAACCTTATGCGATACATGTATTCAATGTATCGCATCTATCCTGTTTTCACAACTGACGCGGATCAGAGCGCCACCAGCGCCGCCTCGACATCGGACGGCGTATTGATGGCGGAGGTCGCGATGTCGCGGTTGATGCGCCGCGCCAGGCCAGAAAGAACCTTACCCGACCCAACTTCATAGAGCGTGGTCACGCCGTTCTGCCCGAACCATTCGACCGTTTCGCGCCAGCGCACCCGGCCCGTCACCTGCTCCACGAGACGCGCGACGATTTCCTCCACGTCGGTCAAAGGCTTCACCACCACGTTGGCCACGACCGGCACCAGCGGCGCCTGCTTTTTCACCTCGGCCAGCGCATTGCGCATGATCTCCGCCGCTGGCGCCATCAATTCCGAGTGGAACGGCGCCGACACGGACAGCATGATGACACGCTTGGCGCCCTTCTCGGTGCAGATCCGCCCCGCGTGATCGACGCCCGCCTTCGCCCCCGAGATCACCAATTGCCCGCCGCCATTGTCGTTGGCGATCTGGCAGGGCGATTGCCGTGCTGCCTCCGCGCAGGCTGCCTCGACGTCCGCCTGTTCGAGTCCCAGAACCGCGGCCATGGCGCCCTCGCCGGCTGGTACCGCCGCCTGCATGGCGTTGCCGCGAATGCGCAAAAGCCGCGCGGCATCGGCAACGGAAAACATTCCCGCCGCGGCAAGGGCCGAATATTCGCCGAGCGAATGGCCGGCCACGTAGGCAACCTTGTCCTTCAGGACGAAACCGCGCGCTTCCAGCGCCCGCAAAGCCGCCAGCGACACCGCCATCAGAGCGGGCTGCGCGTTCGCGGTCAGCGTCAGCGTCTCCTCGGGGCCTTCCCACATCACCTTGGACAGGTTTTCACCAAGCGCGTCGTCGACTTCCTGGAATACGGCGCGCGCTTCGGGAAACGCTTCCGCCAGATCCTTCCCCATCCCGACAGCCTGGCTGCCCTGCCCTGGAAAGGTGAATGCGATCGCCATTTTCCGCTTTCTCCGCCGCTTCGACGCCAAGCCTGTGCGGCAAGCAGGGGAGATGTGTCAAGGGCTACAGCAAAAGCTCCGAACAGGTCTTTTCCATCCTCGAAAACCTGGGTTCGCGAGCGCGGCAAGACCGTGGTCGCCTCCGCTGCCGGCAGGTGGAGCGCGATTCCGGCAAGAACGGTTACGATACTGTCTGCAAAGCGAGCAGCGATCGCTAACCGTACCCGCGGGTACGGTTTTCCTTTGCGCCCGCTTCCGAATGCCGCTATCAATCGCCTTCGCGCCTCTGGCGTCTTTCTTTTTCCAGCATGGTGAAGCCCAAATGCCCGCCTATAGATCTCGTACCACCACCCACGGCCGCAACATGGCCGGCGCCCGCGGCCTGTGGCGCGCCACCGGCATGAAGGATGGCGATTTCGGCAAGCCGATCATCGCGGTGGTGAATTCCTTCACGCAGTTCGTGCCGGGCCATGTGCACCTCAAGGATCTCGGCCAGCTTGTCGCCCGCGAGATCGAAAGCGCCGGCGGCGTCGCCAAGGAATTCAACACCATCGCGGTCGACGACGGCATCGCCATGGGCCATGACGGCATGCTCTATTCGCTCCCCAGCCGTGAGATCATCGCCGACTCGGTCGAATACATGGTCAACGCGCATTGCGCCGACGCCATGGTCTGCATCTCCAACTGCGACAAGATCACACCCGGTATGCTGAACGCCGCGATGCGCCTCAATATCCCCGTGGTGTTTGTCTCCGGCGGCCCGATGGAAGCCGGCAAGGCGATGGTCAAGGGCAAGCTGCAGGCGCTCGACCTGGTCGACGCCATGGTGATGGCGGCCGACGACAAATATTCCGACGAAGAAGTGCAGGCTGTCGAGGAAGCAGCCTGCCCGACCTGCGGCTCATGCTCGGGCATGTTCACCGCCAACTCGATGAACTGCCTGACCGAGGCGCTCGGTCTGTCGCTGCCCGGCAACGGCTCGACGCTCGCCACCCATTCCGACCGTAAGCGCCTGTTCGTCGAGGCCGGCCACCTGATCGTCGATCTCGCCCGCCGCTATTACGAGCAGGATGACGAGACGGCCCTGCCGCGTTCCATCGCCACCAAGGCGGCGTTCGAGAACGCCATGGCGCTCGACATCGCGATGGGCGGCTCGACCAACACGGTGCTGCACATCCTGGCCGCCGCGCATGAGGGCGGCGTCGACTTCACCATGGACGACATCGACGCGCTGTCGCGAAAAGTTCCGGTGCTGTGCAAGGTCGCACCGGCGAAGAACGACGTGCATATGGAAGACGTCCACCGCGCCGGCGGCATCATGGCGATCCTGGGCCAGCTTGACCGGGCCGGGCTGATCAACCGCGAAGAGCCGACGATCCACGCCGTCACGCTCGGCGATGCGCTCGACCAGTGGGACATCAGCCGCACCAATTCGGAGAATGTGCGCCAGTTCTTCATGGCGGCGCCCGGCGGCGTGCGCACCACCCAGGCCTTCTCGCAATCCAACCGCTGGGCCGAACTCGACCTCGACCGTAAGACGGGCGCCATCCGCTCGCCCGAGAACCCGTTCTCCAGGGACGGCGGACTGGCCGTGCTGAAGGGCAACGTCGCCATCGACGGCTGCATCGTGAAGACGGCCGGCGTCGACGAGTCGATCCTGAAGTTTTCCGGTCCGGCGCGAGTGTTCGAAAGCCAGGACGCCAGCGTGAAGGCGATCCTGTCCAACCAGATCAATGAGGGCGACGTCATCGTCATCCGCTACGAAGGCCCGCGCGGCGGCCCCGGCATGCAGGAAATGCTGTATCCGACCAGTTATCTGAAGTCGAAAGGCCTCGGCAAGGCCTGCGCGCTGCTGACGGACGGGCGTTTTTCCGGTGGCACCTCGGGCTTGTCCATCGGCCACGTCTCCCCGGAAGCGGCAGACGGCGGTACGATCGGCCTGGTGCGCGAAGGGGACAGGATCGAGATCGACATCCCGAACCGGACGATCCATCTGGCGGTGGACGACGCGGAACTTGCCGCGCGACGCGCCCAACAGGACGCGAAGGGCTGGAAGCCGGTGGAAAAGCGCAAACGCAAGATCACCGACGCGCTGCGCGTCTACGCCGCCTTCGCCACCAGTGCCGCGCGCGGCGCGGTCCGGGATCTGGGCGACGCCGAATAGCGACACAGCGGGCCGAAACATCTGGTCGAGGCCCGAATCATGGCTGGCGGCGATACCGAAGTGGTGGTGATCGGCGGCGGCGCGGCGGGTATAGCCGCGGCGCGCCGCTTGCACGACGCCGGCGTTGATTGCCTCCTCATCGAGGCGCGGCAGCGGCTTGGCGGCCGCGCCTGGACGATAGACCGCGATGTTCCTGTCGATCTCGGCTGTGGCTGGCTGCATTCGGCCGAGCGCAATCCCTGGGTGGAGATCGCACAAGCGCAGGGCCGCGCCATCGACCGTTCGCCGCCGCCATGGACGCGGCCACTGTTTAATTCCGCCTATTCGGCCGCCGACCGTGCCGATTTTGTTGAAACCCTGGAGGCATTCCGCCACCGGGTGGGCGAGTTTGGCGACGCGGAACCCGACCGCCCCGCCTCCGCTTTCGTCGACCTGTCCGGACGCTGGGCGAAACTCATCGACGCGGTCAGTACCTATTACAGCGGCGTCGAGCTCGATCGCGTGTCGGCCCGCGATCTCGGCCGTTACGCCGACGACGGCGTCAACTGGCGGATCCCGCAAGGATACGGCGCTACGGTCGCTGCCCATGCCGCCGGATTGCGCGTCGTGCTCGGCTGCCCTGTCCGTCGCGTCGACCACGGCGGACAACGCCTGGCGATCGAGACGGCAGATGGCACCGTCACAGCCGATGCCGCGATCGTCACCCTGCCGACCAGCCTGCTCGCCAAGGAGGAATTGGTGTTCGCCCCTGCACTTCCGGAGAAGACCGAGGCGGCGGCGGGGTTGCCGCTCGGGCTGGCCGACAAGTTGTATCTCTCGCTCTCCAACGCCGAGGAATTCGACACGGACCGCAGCTTCAACGGCCGCACCGACCGCACCGAAACCGCCGCCTACCAGGTGAGGCCGCTCGACCGGCCGCTGATCGAATGCTATTTCGGCGGTGGGCTGGCGGCCGGCCTGGAAGCCGGCGGCCGGGCGGCATTCCACGACTTCGCCGTCAGCGAACTCACCGGCCTGTTCGGCAACGATTTCGCGCGCCGGGTGAAGCCCATCCATCACCATTCATGGCTCGCCGATCCATTTTCGCGCGGCTCATATTCCTGCGCCTTGCCCGGCAAGGCCGATTGCCGCGCGACCCTTGCCACCCCAGTCGACGGGCGGCTGTTCTTCGCCGGCGAGGCCTGCTCGAAACACGATTTCTCCACCGCGCACGGCGCCTACCTCACCGGAATCACTGCCGCGGATCAGGTGCTTTCGGCGCGCAAGGACAAGCCGATTTGACGGACGATCCGGCCCGAAATACGCTCGCCCAACATTTAGACTGGATCGCAAAGCAAAATTTAACCATATTTGCCCATCTTTTGACGGACTGATGGTCAAACGGGGACAATTCGGGGATTAACAGTTCCTTAACGGCATACCAGTTTGGGGTGCTCCGAATAAAATTTGGTTGGTACGTTTGTGTTGAGTAGCTTTGTTCACTCGAAGTCTTTCGGCGGGTTGATGCGCCTGCTTCTGGTCACCTCCTTCTGCACCGCCTTTGCTGGTGGAGCCCTGTGGGCCAGTCACAACATGCTCACCGCCGGCGCTTCGCTGGCCTCCGAATCCAGTTCCTTCTCCTTCAGCGCTTCGAAACGGCAGTTTCTCGCCACCACCGGTCGATCGGACCGCCGCGTGGCCGCGCTGGACAGCGGTGGCGAGTCGGCAAAGGCCGAAAGGCTCGCCGTGGCGTCGGCACATCAGGCCTCTGCCGCCAAGCCCACCATCGAGGCCGAAAAAGCCGCGCGCCACGTCCTGAAAGGCAGTGCCGCCGCCAGTTTCGCGCCGGCGGCAAACGCGACGCTCGATCAGCGCTTCGACCGCGTGGTCGAGCAGGCGGCATTGACACCGGAGAAGCTGGCAAGCCTGTTCGGCACCACCAAGCCGGTAAAGACGGCAAGGGCGTCGGCCAGGAAATTGAAGGCACCGGCGCCGGAACGTTTCGCGTCGCTAACCCCGGCTATCGGCCAGTTGCCGCACCTGGCAATGGCCTATGCCGACCCGTCACAGGCCGGCAGCGCCGGCGCGCTTGCCGCACTTTCGACCGTCGCGCCGACAATGGACGACAGCGAAATTTACGGGGACGAATCCGATTTCGGCGTCGAGGACGATACGGCGATCCTGCCCGACAGCGAGGAAATGCCGTCCGACGTGCCGCTGCCGATGCCGCGCCCGCGCACCGAACAGGCGGCAAAGCCGGCTCAGCCGGCCAACGAGGAGCCGGAAGCGCCCAACGCACTGAAACTCGTCGAAAAGGCGCCGAAGGCGAAGGAACAGAAGCTCGCCTTCGCGCGACCGAACAATCCGGATCGGGACCACTCCGGCGGCGGTCTCGGCAACACGTTCCGGAAGCTTTTCAACCGCCCGAAGGCCGGCAATGGCGTCGCCGTCTACGACATCAGCGCGGCGAAGGTCTACATGCCCGACGGCAGCGTGCTCGAGGCGCATTCGGGCATCGGCAAGATGGCCGACAATCCGCGCTACGTGCATGTCAAGATGAACGGGCCGACGCCGCCGCACACCTACAATCTCAAGATGCGCGAAAAGCGCTTTCACGGCGTCGAAGCCATCCGCATGCTGCCGGTCGACGGCAAGAACAAGCATGGCCGTGACGGCTTCCTCACGCACAGCTATCTCTTGCGCGGCGGTCGCGCGGAATCGCATGGCTGCGTCGCCTTCAAGGACTACAAGCGCTTTCTCAACGCCTTCAAGCAGGGCAAGGTCAGGCAGCTTGTCGTGGTGCCGGGCAATGGTGGCGGCGGCAATGTGCGTGTCGCCAAGAACGGCGGCAGCGCCTGACCCTCGCATCTCCCGTCGCCTCGTGTGCGGTGCCTCGGGACACTTCCATCCCGACCATGGCATCCTGACCATGGCGCTGGCGTCCGACATATCCTAACCTTCCGCGGAAGCATGCGTCGGTTATACCGGCGCGCATGATACAGGGAGTGTTTTGTGATGGACGAAGCCAATCCATGGCGCCACATGAAGAATGCGCCGAGGGACGGCAGCCGCATCCTAGTGACAGTGAGGCCCACGGAGCAGGGTCCGGCCGAGATCGACGTGGCCTATTGGTCGCGGGCCGACCAGTTCGGCATCGAGGGCTGGCGCTCCGCCGATTCCCACCCCGGACAGATCATCGGATACGCCGACCCGGAACTGAAATGCTGGATGCCGTTGCCCGCGCCGAATGCCGGCGGCGCCGATATACCGGCACCCTGGGAAGGAGAGGACGCCGAGGAACTCTACGGATCGGGTATTTGACCCTCGCCGCCGGTCCGCGACAAACGCTACCGGCAGATGCCGCGATAACACGAAAACGCCCGCCCGCCGACCGTGCCGGTGGTGCGGCCGTCGGCATCGGTCCAGGCGCTGACCGCCTCGCCTCCGATGGTGCCGGTCGTGGTGCCGTCCGCATCGACGCGCAGCGCAACCTGTCTGCCGTTCAGCGATCCACGGATCGAAGTTCCGGCCTCGTTGCCGCTGAAAGTGACGGCGCCGGCCGCGCAGCCCGCGCTGAGCAGCAATGCGGCGAGGAGAAGATTCTTCATAGCCGCAGCAGGCTACCCGAATTCGGCAAGACAAAGGCATTGCTGCCGCGGCACGGGCCGCGCTTGCCTTTCCCTCAAGCCTCCTGTAAGAGCCACCGCAATCTGCCGGTCCCAGCTGGGGGCTGAACGGAGGGCCGGAGGTTTTCGCAAGGAAACCGCCGTCGCGAAGGCAAAAGCCTTCCGCCTCCCGTGTCTCCGCTCTCGACCGTCTCGACATGCGCCTTTCTTCTCCTGAGGTGGCCTTTGGCCCTCGAGGGATCAGAGAAGTTGCAGAGGCTTTAGCCGCCGGGAACCGGGAGAGAAACGAAGAAAAGGCAAGACAATGGCTCTATACGAACATGTGTTTCTTGCCCGTCAGGACCTCTCGCAGCAGCAGGTCGACGCGCTTGTCGAACAGTACAAGGGTGTCGTCGAAGCGAATGGCGGGTCGGTCGGCCGGGTCGAGAACTGGGGACTGAAGTCCCTCACCTACCGGGTCAACAAGAACCGGAAGGCTTACTACACACTGATGGACCTCACCTGCCCTCCGGCAGCCCTCAACGAGATGGAACGCCAGATGGGCCTCTCGGAAGACGTGCTGCGCTTCCTGACCATCAAGGTCGACAAGCACGAGGAAGGCGTTTCGGCGATGATGCAGAAGCGCGAAGAGCGCTCGGACCGCGGCGACCGTGGTTTCGGCGATCGTGACCGTGGGCCGCGCTCGTTCGGCGACCGTGACCGCGGCGATCGCGGCGACCGTCCGCCGCGCTCGTTCGGCGACCGCGACGACCGTGGCCCGCGCCGTCCGCGCGAAGGCGTTGAAGGGGGTGCAGAATAATGGTCGACATCAACCAGATCCCCACCCGGCGCCCGTTCCATCGCCGCCGCAAGACCTGCCCGTTCTCCGGCGCCAACGCACCGAAGATCGACTACAAGGACGTGCGTCTCCTGCAGCGCTACATTTCCGAGCGCGGCAAGATCGTGCCGTCGCGCATCACCGCCGTCAGCCAGAAGAAGCAGCGCGAACTCGCCAAGGCGATCAAGCGCGCCCGTTTCCTCGGCCTGCTGCCCTACGTGGTGAA
This sequence comes from Mesorhizobium sp. ZC-5, assembly GCF_025753855.1. GTDB lineage: Bacteria > Pseudomonadota > Alphaproteobacteria > Rhizobiales > Rhizobiaceae > Neomesorhizobium. The sequence goes on along the minus strand of NZ_JAOWPT010000003.1, from coordinate 217,708 downwards.
GTAAACAGCGCCGGGGACAGTTTTTACTGTCCCCGGTATCAACCGCTTCGGGAGCGGACAAAATCCCGAGTTGGGGCCGGCAACGGCCTCTAACTGCCGACAGGCAGGACAGCGAAACCGGATGCAATCTGCGTCCTTTCTCTTCCTGACCTGTTCCGATTTTTACCGCGGCCGACGCCGCAAACGAAGGAACAAAGAGATGGAAGTCATTCTTCTCGAACGCATTTCCCGCATCGGCCAGATGGGCGACACCGTCAAGGTCAAGGACGGCTTTGCCCGCAATTTCCTGCTGCCGAAAGGCAAGGCGCTGCGCGCCAACGAAGCCAACAAGAAGAAGTTCGAAGGCCAGCGCGCACAACTCGAGGCCCGCAACCTCGAAAAGAAGTCGGAAGCCCAGCAGGTTGCCGACAAGCTTGACGGCAAAAGCTTCGTCGTCGTCCGTTCGGCCGGCGAAACCGGCCAGCTTTACGGTTCGGTGTCGACCCGCGACATCGCCGACATCCTGAACGCCGAAGGCTTCACGGTTTCGCGCAACCAGATCGAGCTCAACCAGCCGATCAAGGCGATCGGCCTCACCAACGTGGCGGTCGCGCTGCATCCGGAAGTCGAGGTGACGATCACGCTCAACATCGCCCGCACGGCCGACGAAGCCGAGCGCCAGGCAAAGGGCGAGACGCTCACCACCGCCGAAGCCATCTATGGCGACGACATCAACGAGAACGCCCGTCCGGATAGCTTCTTCGACCCCAACGAAGACGGCGCCGGCGAGGAAGCAGAAACGGAAGCCTGATTTCTCGGCTGTCCATCGAACCAAAAAGCCCGGGCCAGTGCCCGGGCTTTTTTTGTGCCAGAGGAACTTTACCGCTTTTCCATGATTTAAAACGGTGCACGATCTGACCACATGTTCGGGCGGGCTTGTCATTTAGGAGCGGAGTGCTCTGGCATGAACGTCTTTCTCAGAACCGTCGTCGACCGGCTGGTCCGCACCGGAAACCTTACCGTCACCGGCCCCGATGGCACTTCCCACAGCTTCGGCGACGGCAGCGGCGATCCGGTCCATCTCGTCATAAAGACAGGCCGGGCCGAACGCGCCATCACGCTGCACCCGACGCTCGCGCTGCCTGAAGCCTTCATGGACGAAGAACTCGACATCGTCGAAGGCGACGTGCTCGGTCTTCTGCATCTCGTGTACAGGAACATGGGTCCGCATGGCAGCATCGATGCCAGCTGGACCAAGGCCGCCGACGCCGTGCGCCTGGCGGTGCGGCGCCTGCAGCAGGTCAACACGATCGGCCGGTCGCGCAAGAACGTCGCCCATCACTACGATCTCTCGGGCGAGCTCTACCGGCTCTTCCTCGATGACGACATGCAGTATTCCTGCGCCTATTTCGAACGTCCCGACATGACGCTCGATGAGGCGCAACTCGCCAAAAAGCGCCACATCGCGTCCAAGCTCAAGCTGAAGCCCGGCCAGAACGTGCTCGACATCGGCTCCGGTTGGGGCGGTCTCGGCCTCTATCTGGCGAAATGTTTCGATGCCGACGTGCTCGGCGTCACCCTTTCTACCGAGCAGCACGCGGTCTCGACGGAACGTGTCCGCCAGGAAGAGCTCGAGGGACACGTTCATTTCGAACTGCGCGACTACCGCGACCTGTCCGAGCGTTTCGACCGCATCGTCTCGGTCGGCATGTTCGAGCATGTCGGCGTCAATTTCTACCGCGCTTACTTCGAGAAGGTCGCGACCCTGCTCAAGCCCGACGGCGTCATGGTGCTGCACTCGATCGGCCGATCCGGCCCGCCGTCCACCACCAACCCGTTCATCCGCAAGCATATTTTCCCGGGAGGCTACATCCCTGCCCTCTCCGAGGTGCTGCCGGCGATCGAAAAGGCCGGCCTCATGGTCACCGACGTCGAGATCCTGCGCCTGCACTACGCCGAGACGCTCAAGCATTGGCGCCAGCGTTTCCTTGCCAACCGCGAGCGCGCCAAGGCGATCTACGACGAGCGTTTCTGCCGCATGTGGGAATTCTACCTCGCCGGCTCCGAAGCGGCGTTCCGCTGGCAGGATTTGATGGTGTTCCAGGTTCAGCTTGCGCACCGCAACGACACGCTGCCGCTCACCCGCGACTATATCGGCAAATGCGAGAAAGCGCTGGCGATCCACGAGGCGGCCCACGAAACCGCGCCGCCGCGGGCTCCGGCGAGAAAACGTCGAAAAGTTTCGGAATGACGGTCGCACCGTAGGCTACTCCGAATTTTCTTGTTTTGTTCTTTTAATCAGGCGGGCTAAACTTCCTGCCTGATTCGCGTCAAACGGATTCTGGTTGCCGGCAAGACTGTCCTGTGGACGGTATGCAGCTGCTGTGAATTGCGGGCAGCAATTCGATATTCCAATCCGGCGATGCTGAATCTTTCCCTGTGCTCGTACCGCTTCTGGTAGCGAGGAAACGGGATAAGGAATCGGGGACAAGATGGCAGAAGCAGTCCGCAAGATCGGCGTCGCGGAACAACCGCTCTATCGCGAGGCGCCCAACAACATCGAGGCCGAGCAGGCGCTGCTTGGGGCCATCCTCGTCAACAACGACGCCTTCTACCGTGTCTCGGACTTTTTGAAGTCAGCGCATTTCTACGAGCCGCTGCACCGCAAGATCTTCGAGGTCGCCGCCGAGCTGATCCGCATGGGGAAGATGGCCAACCCGGTGACGCTCAAGACCTTCCTGCCGGCCGAGGAGAAGGTCGGCGACATGACGGTGGCGCATTATCTTGCCCGCCTTGCCGCCGAAGCCGTCACCATCATCAACGCCGCCGACTACGGCCGCGCCATCTACGACCTGGCTACCCGCCGCGCGCTGATCACCGTCGGCGAGGACATGGTCAACATCGCCTACGACGCACCGGTCGACATGTCGCCGCACGACCAGATCGAGGATGCCGAGCGGCGCCTGTTCGAACTGGCCGAAACCGGCCGCTACGACGGCGGCTTCGAGAGCTTCACCGACGCGGTCAAGACCGCGGTCGACATGGCGAATGCCGCGTTCATGCGCGACGGGCACCTGTCGGGCGTAGCCACCGGCCTGCGCGATCTCGACCGCCGCATGGGCGGGCTGCAGCCGTCCGACCTGATCGTGCTTGCCGGACGTCCCGGCATGGGCAAGACCTCGCTCGCCACCAACATTGCCTTCAACATCGCCCACGCCTATGAGCCGGTGCAGCAGGCCGACGGCTCCTTCAAGGCGGCAAACGGCGGCGTCATCGGCTTCTTCTCGCTGGAAATGTCGTCGGAACAGCTCGCCACCCGTATCATTTCCGAGCAGACCGAAATTCCTTCGTCGAAGATCCGCCGCGGCGAGATCAGCGAATACGATTTCGAGAAGCTCGTCGCCTGCTCGCAGACGATGCAGAAGATCCCGCTGTTCATCGACCAGACCGGCGGCATCTCGATTGCGCAGCTCGCGGCACGCGCCCGCCGCCTGAAGCGCCAGCGCGGCCTCGACGTCATCGTCATCGACTATATTCAGCTGATGCAGGGATCGAGCGCCAAGTCGTCGCAGAACCGCGTCCAGGAAATCACCGAGATCACCACCGGTCTGAAGGCGCTCGGCAAGGAGCTGGGCGTGCCGATCATCGCGCTCTCGCAGCTGTCGCGTCAGGTCGAAAGCCGCGACGACAAACGCCCGCAGCTCTCGGACCTGCGCGAATCGGGCTCGATCGAGCAGGACGCCGACGTGGTGCTGTTCGTCTACCGCGAGGAATATTACCTGAAGAACAAGGAGCCGAAGCCCGGCACCGAGGAATATTTTAAGTGGGAAGCCGAGATGAACGAGGTGCGCGGCAAGGCCGAATGCATCATCGCCAAGCAGCGCCACGGGCCGACCGGCTCGGTGTCGCTCGCCTTCACCGGCGAATTCACCCGCTTCTCCGATCTCGCCGAGGATTCTCACCTGCCGGAGCGGTATGAATAAGACTTCCTGATCTTACGCATTTCACGTATATTATGTATAATGCGCAACATACGGGAGATTGAGATGAATCCTCGCGTAAAAGTGAGTTCTGCCGACTTCCAGCGGAATTTCGGCCGCTATCAGGATATGGCGCTGACGCAGCCGGTTGCCATCACCCGCAACGGTCGCGAGCGTACGGTGATGATCTCGGTCGAGGAGTATGAACGATTGAAGCGCCGAGACCGACAGGTGCTGTCGTTGGACGATTTCACCGATGAGATGATCGCCGCCATCGAGCGTGCCGAACCGCCTGAGGAAGCTTCTCAATACGACCATGAGTATCAGCCTTGATCTCATCGTCTTGGCCGGAGCCGGTACCTGGCCTTGTCATCCGCTACAGCTATTTATGGCGGTCGGAACATGACAGGGGCCACGAGGAAGGCGTGAAAGACCGTCCGTGTGCGGTTGTGCTTGCCTTGCCCGGCCAGAATATTGTCGTTCTGCCGATTACCCACAGCCCTCCGCCCAAAGAACAAGCGGCATTGGAGATACCCGAACCGATCAAACGGCGACTTCGTCTCGATTCAGAACGATCGTGGGTCATTCTTACGGAAGCAAACCTTTTCAGTTGGCCTGGGCCGGACTTGCGGCCCCGGATAAACGGCGACCTTTCGACCATTGCGTATGGCCTGCTGCCCAGGTCCTTTTTTTATGCGATCCGCGCGGAATTCCTGCGCGGCGTCCGCGACCGGACAACTCGCCTCGTTCCCAGGACCGACTGATGGCCAAAACCCGTATCCAGTTCATCTGCCAGAATTGCGGCACGGTTCACACGCGCTGGGCGGGAAAATGCGACGCCTGCGGCGAGTGGAACACGCTGGTCGAGGAAGGCACCTCCGGCGGCATCGGCAGCGGCCCGCAATCGACGCGCAACGCGCGCAAAGGCCGCCCGGTCGCGCTGACCACGCTCTCCGGCGACATCGAGGACGCACCGCGCATCGCGTCGGGCATCGGTGAGCTCGACCGCGCCACCGGCGGCGGTTTCGTGCGCGGCTCGGCGGTGTTGATCGGCGGCGATCCCGGCATCGGCAAGTCGACGCTTCTGACGCAGGCCGCTGCCGCGCTCGCCTCGCGCGGCCATCGCATCGTCTACGTCTCGGGCGAGGAGGCCGTCGCCCAGATCAGGCTGCGGGCGCAACGGCTCGGCGTTGCCGAATCGGCGGTCGAACTCGCCGCCGAAACCAATGTCGAGGACATCCTTGCCACGATCGCGGAAGGCAGGCGTCCGGACTTGATCATCCTCGATTCGATCCAGACCCTGTGGACCGACATGGCCGATTCGGCTCCCGGCACCGTCACCCAGGTGCGTGCAGCGGCACAGGCCGTCATCCGTTACGCCAAGTCGACGGGCGCCGCCGTCGTACTGGTCGGCCACGTCACCAAGGAAGGCCAGATCGCCGGCCCCCGCGTCGTCGAGCACATGGTCGATGCCGTGCTCTATTTCGAAGGCGAAGGCGGTCACCATTACCGCATCCTGCGCACCGTCAAAAACCGATTCGGCCCGACCGACGAGATCGGCGTTTTCGAGATGTCGGACAAGGGCTTGCGCGAGGTTTCCAATCCATCGGAACTGTTCCTCGGCGAGCGCCATGCCAAATCGCCGGGCGCCGCAGTCTTCGCCGGCATGGAGGGTACCAGGCCGGTGCTGGTCGAGATCCAGGCGCTGGTGGCCCCCTCGCCGCTCGGCACGCCGCGCCGCGCCGTGGTCGGCTGGGACAGCCCGCGGCTCGCCATGATCCTCGCCGTGCTCGAGGCGCATTGCGGGGTGCGCTTCGCCACCCATGATGTCTATCTCAACGTCGCCGGCGGCTACCGCATTTCCGAGCCGGCCGCCGACCTCGCGGTTGCCGCCGCGCTCGTCTCCTCACTCACCGGTCTTGCCCTTCCCGCCGATTGCGTCTATTTCGGCGAAATCAGCCTTTCGGGCGCCGTCAGGCCTGTCGCGCACGCGCAACAGCGCCTCAAGGAAGCCGAAAAGCTGGGATTCGGACAGGCGGTGTTGCCGCGGGGCAGCGAGGAACTGGCAGGGGGAATTGGTGCCGGTTCATTCCAGCCCGCGACGCTCACCGATCTGGTGGTGCGCATCGCAGGTTCGCTCAGGCGGCGTGAGGAAGACTGACCGGGCACGGGGTCAGGCGGCGGAAAGTCCGCCATGATGGAGTGGGAACGACATGCCGATTACGCTGCTTGACGGAATTCTCGTCGGCTTCACTCTGGTTTCCGCAATGCTCGCCATGGTGCGCGGCTTTTCCCGCGAAATCCTGTCGATCGCCTCCTGGGTGGCGGCGGCGGCGGCGGCGTTCTTCTTCTATCCGGCGGTTCTGCCCTACGTGCAGCCCTATCTCGACAACGAGCAGCTCGCCATGGCGGCGTCGGCCGGCATCGTTTTCATCATCGCGCTGATCGTGGTGACCGTCATCACAATGAAGATCGCCGATTTCATCATCGACTCCAGAGTCGGCGCGCTCGACCGGACACTCGGCTTTCTCTACGGCGCCGCGCGCGGCATCCTGGTTGTCGCCGTCGGCCTGCTGTTCTTCACCTGGCTGATCGGCACCAACCCGCCGGCATGGATCGCCGAAGCGAAGTCGCGGCCGCTGCTTGAAGACATCGGCAGCCGCCTGCAGGCACTCCTGCCCGACGATCCGGAAAATTCGATCCTGAAGCAGCTTCAGCCAGGCGGCGATGCGGCGCCGGAGGCGGCTCCCGAGGGCGGCGCGGCCACCCCACCCGCCGAGGGCGGCGGCACTCCGCCCGCCGAAGCGCCGGCTGATGCGCCCGCCGAACCACCGGCCGATGCGCCTGCCGAACCGCCGGCCGATGCGCCTGCCGAACCGCCGGCCGAGGAAGCGCCCCCGGCCAACTGATTCTGGCTTCGCCGGAAATCCTGCCTCAGCCGGGGTCGCTGACCCAGGCATGCCGGTGTTCGCCATAAACGGATTGTGTCGGCGCCGGAAACGTCGGGTCGGCGAACGAACCGACACCGACCGCGATGGCGTCAGGCTTGCGCTGCGGTTCCCAGAACACTGTCGAGCCGCAGTCCGGACAGAAGTGAAGCCACACCGGAAAACCCCGGTCGGACTGGCGCTCGTAAGATTTGCTGGGCCCGTCCACCCGCACGTCCTGCCTCTTGAAGAATGCGGCGATGCCGTAGGTGCTGCCGGTCCGTTTCTGGCAGGCGAGGCAATGGCACAGCGATACCTTGGCCGGCTCGCCGGAACAGGTCACGCGAAGATTTCCGCAAGCGCATGTCGCAATTCTCGTCAAATCCGCCTCCTTGCTCTCGCGTTTCGAGTTAGTCCTTCCTAGCTAAGGATCGCAAGGGGATCGCAGGCAACTTCAGCCGAACATCCGCCAACCAGGAAACGAAACCAAGGAAACTCCATGTCCCTGTCGCTTTATGACGTCAGCGTGCCGGTATTCATCCGCGCATTTCGCAATCTGTCGGAAATCCTGGAAAAAGGCCGCGCCTTCGCCGACGAGAACAAGATCCCGCACAGCGAATTGCTGGAAGCGCGGCTTTATCCCGACATGGCGCCGCTCACCGGCCAGATCCAGCGCGCCAGCGATACGGCCAAATTCACCGCCATCCGCGTCGCCCAGGTCGAGAACGTTTCGATGGCGGATACCGAAACGAGCTTCGACGAGTTGCAGGCGCGCATCGCGGCGACCGTCGCATTCCTGGAAAAAGTGCCTTCCACCGCGATGGAAGGCCGCGAAGCGGCCGAAGTGGTGCTGAAATTCGGCAGCCTGACCAAAACTTTCACCGCGCCCGATTACCTGCTCACCTTCGCGCTGCCCAATTTCTTCTTCCACGTCACCACTGCCTACGACATCCTGAGGCACAAGGGCGTTCCGGTCGGCAAGCTGGATTATCTCGGAAGGAGCTGAGGGCCTGCCTTCACTGGTTGGTGCAGGATGCACGCGCAAAGTCTCCCTCCCCCTTGTGGGGAGGGGTTAGGGGTGGGGGTATACCTAGGCAAGCGCTTCGAAATTTCCATACGCAATCCCCTGCCCTTTGCCGGCGTGCGCGTCTGTGCTTAATTTCCAGCGCTTCCATTCTGGTGACAGGAATCCCGCATGCCGTCGATGACCGTCGAACTGCGCAATGTCGAGGGCACGCAAGCCGCCATGGGATGGGCCGGCGGACACACGCTGGTCGTCGACCGGCCCGAAGGCAAGGCCGGCGGCCAGGGTCTCGGCTTCAACGGCGGCCAGCTTCTGGCTCTCTCCATCGGCGGCTGCTTCTGCAACGACCTGCGCTATGCCGCCGCCGGGATGGGCATCGGCCTCGGCAGAGTCGCGGTCAGCGTGACGCTGGAACTGGAAGGCGATCCGCTGCTGGCGACAGGCGCGACCATGTCGGTTTCCTGCGAGACCCTCGACGGATCGGATCCGCAAACGGTCATCGATCGAGCCCAGGCCATCAGCACCGTCGCCAATTCTCTCCGCCGGGGCCTGCCGGTGGCAATCCAGGTGGCCGGATAGGCGCGAATTTCCGTTGAAAACGGGGGGGTAGGACGGCATCATTCTCTCGGCCACGACGGACCGTATGTGATGGGCAGCGGCGCTCACCGGCAATGCGGTCTATTTTTGTATATACGGAAACTCTTGTAGTCCTCATACTTTTCGTCTATACAGAAAAGGAAATCGGGCTGGTGGGATGAAGCTCGAGTGGGATGATAACAAGTCGAAAAAGAACCGGCGCAAGCACGGTATCGGCCTTGATGACGCGAAGCGCTTCGAGTTCGATGAGGCACTGATTTTTGTCGACGACAGCGAAGACTATGGCGAAGAACGGCTCGTCGGCATCGGCTTCATTGGCAACAAGATCCACTATCTCGTCTTCACTATGCGAGATGAAAGTGTCCGCGTGATCTCGTTGCGCCGCGCCACCAAGGAAGAAAGCAAAGGATATGTCGAATACATCGAAAAAGGGTACTGAACAGATTGCGGCAGCGCGCGTTTTCGGGGAACGGCCACGGCCGCCGGTCGGTGACAAGGATACCGGGAGGCAATCCTTGAGGGCTGCACTCGTTTCGATGAGAGATAGCGAACAAAGAAACCTGTCTCGAAAAACTCTTCTCGATCGAGCCAAGGCTGCCGCGGAAGCGATAACGCCGGAAGAGGACGCGGCCATCACCGCAGCGGCGCGAACCGATCCGGATGCACAGCCGAACCGTGCGCTTGCCAGGCGCATCGGACGCCCGCGTTCCGCAAATCCCAAGCAATCTGTGATGTTGCGCCTCGATCCCGATATTGTCGAGCGATTCAAAGCGGACGGCGACGGCTGGCAGACACGCATGAATGATGCACTGCGCAAGGCAGCAGGCTTGAAGTAGGTCGATCTGCCGCCGCTCCGGTGATACGTCGCCCTCGATTTGCCGGTGGCATTGGCGGCCCTGTTGCCCTATATGACGGTTTTCCGACACGAGACTCGTGACCCAATGGTTGACGCAGACAATTCCCTCTCCGCCGAGGCCGACGATCATTTTCACGACGAATGCGGCGTGTTCGGCATTTTTGGCCGCCAGGACGCGGCGGCGATCGTCACGCTGGGGCTGCACGCCCTGCAGCACCGCGGCCAGGAGGCCGCCGGCATCGTCTCCTATGACGGCACCCAGTTTCATGTCGAACGCCATGTCGGCCTGATCGGCGACACGTTCACCAAGCAGGCGGTCATCGACCGGCTGCAAGGCACCCGCGCCATCGGCCACACGCGCTACGCCACCACCGGCGGCGCCGGCCTGCGCAACGTGCAGCCCTTCTTCGCCGAGCTTTCCACCGGCGGCCTGGCGATCGCTCACAACGGCAACATCACCAACGCACTCACCGTGCAGCGCACCTTGCAGAAGCAGGGCTCGATCTTCTCGTCGACCTCCGACACCGAAACCATCCTGCACCTTGTCGCCACCAGCAAGGAACGCGACATCAATTCGCGCTTCATCGAGGCGATCCGCCAGCTCGAAGGCGCCTTCTCGCTGGTCGCGCTGACCTCCAAGAAGATGATTGGCGTTCGCGACCCGCTCGGCATCCGTCCGCTGGTGCTCGGCGATCTCGACGGCTCCTGGATCCTCGCCTCGGAGACCTGCGCTTTGGATATCATAGGTGCGAGATTTGTCCGCGATTTGAAGCCCGGCGAAATGGTCGTGGTAACTTCGAAGGGCATCGAGAGCCATTTCCCCTTCGAGCCACAGAAGACCCGCTTCTGCATCTTCGAATATGTCTATTTCGCCCGTCCCGACTCCTCGGTCGAAGGCCGCAACGTCTACGACGTGCGCAAGCGCATCGGCGCCGAGCTTGCCATCGAAAGCCCGGTCGAGGCCGACATTGTGGTGCCGGTGCCCGATTCCGGAACCCCCGCCGCGATCGGTTTTTCGCAGCAGGCGGGCATCCCGTTCGAGCTCGGCATCATCCGCAACCATTATGTCGGGCGCACCTTCATTTCGCCTGGCGATTCCATCCGCCACATGGGCGTCAAGCTGAAGCACAACGCCAACCGCCGCATGATCGAGGGCAAGCGCGTCGTGCTGGTCGACGATTCCATCGTGCGCGGCACCACCAGCCAGAAGATCGTGCAGATGGTGCGCGACGCCGGCGCCAAGGAGGTGCACATGCGCATCGCCTCGCCGCCGACCCGCGCTTCCTGCTTCTACGGCGTCGACACGCCGGAGAAGGCCAAGCTCTTGGCCTCGCGCATGTCGATCGAGGAGATGGCCGACTTCATCCGCGTCGATTCACTCGGCTTCCTCACCATCGACGGGCTCTACCGCGCCGTCGGCGAGACGGGCCGCGACAACGAACAGCCCCAGTTCTGCGACGCCTGCTTCACCGACCAGTACCCGACCCGCCTGCTCGACCACGAAGGCGCCGACAATGTCCGCACCCTGTCGCTTCTGGCCACCGGCGGGCAGTAAAAGGTTTCAGGTGCGTCCTTCGAGGCTCGCCCGCATATCCTCGCGCCAGCCTGTTGTCCGTTGAACCCGGCTCGCACCTCAGGATGAGGGAGGCAGGCGCAAACCGCCCTCATCCTGAGGTGCGAGCGCAGCGAGCCTCGAAGGACGCACGATCAAATTTCACTTCCAGATAAAACCCTGGCGCATCGCCAGCTTCTCGCCCGGCCCGTGCACCGCCGCGTAGAGAAGTCCGGCGAGAAAGGTGAAGTGGTTGATGAAGAAGCCGAACTCGGCCTGGTTGGCCGCCCACAGTGACGGGCCGTGGAAGGCGAAGGCGAGGAAGACCACATAGACCGCAGCCAGAAGCGCGGCTTCGGTGAAGAAGGCGCCGGTGAGAAACGCCAGCACCAGCGCGACTTCGAAGAAGGCGGCGAGCCAGGCGAAAAGCAGCGGAAACGGAAAGCCTATCGAGGCGATGTAACCGGCCGTGTCCGCCATCCCGGCGAATTTGAAGACGGCGGCCAATGCGAAGGCGGCAGCGAAGATCAGCCTTGCAAGGAGGATTGCGGCGGTTCTCATAGAACATCTCCCATGATTTGGCGTTCCCCGCCCGGGACGCTGGGCAGCATGCCTCCCGACATTCCCCAGCGGAAATTCCCGCACTCTCCGGCGGGTGTCCATCGCAATCCGGGTGTTAGAGGGTTTCGTCCACCGCGAATTCGTCCTATCTGGTGCCGCCAACGACCCCTGCAGCGACTGGATGCCCGCAATGACCCCTGCCCCCGACCTCACCGGCCGCATCGCGCTTGTCACTGGCGCCTCGCGCGGCATTGGCTACCACATCGCCAAACAGATGGCGGCGGCGGGCGCGCATGTCATCGCGGTCGCCCGCACCGTCGGCGGGCTGGAGGAGCTCGACGACGAGATCAAGGCGGAGCGCCAGAAGACCGGCAAGGGCGAGGCGACGCTGGTGCCGCTCGATCTCACCGACATGGCCGGCATCGACCGGCTCGGCGGCGCCATCCACGAGCGCTGGGGCAAGCTGGACACCCTGGTCGCCAATGCCGGCGTGCTTGGTGTCATTTCACCGATCGGCCATGTCGAGGCCAAGGTTTTCGACAGAGTGATGGCCGTCAACGTCACCGGCACCTGGCGGCTGATCCGCTCCGTGGACCCGCTGCTGCGCCTATCGGATGCCGGCCGCGCCATCATCCTCTCCTCCAATGCCGCCCATTCGGCGCGGGCCTTCTGGGCGCCGTATGCGGCCTCCAAGGCCGCGGTGGAGACGCTGATGCGCTCCTGGGCCGACGAAACCAGAAGCCTACCGCTGCGCGTCAACGCCGCCGATCCGGGTGGCACCCGCACCGCCATGCGCGCGCAGGCCTTTCCGGGCGAAGATCCTGAAACGCTGCCGCATCCCTCCGAGATTGCCGGGCGTATCCTCACCATGGCGTCGCCCGATCTCGTCAGGACCGGCCTCATCTATCAGGCCAAGTTCGACCGCTGGACGGAATACCAGCAGCCGACCGAAGTGGCGGCCGGTGCCTGACCGGTTACAGGCGCAGCATCCGGCAACCCTTGCGTCAGCGCCCGACGCCAATGCAACCAAGCGCCACCGCCGACGTTGACAGCGCGGGCTGCGGTGGGAGAACGTCCGGTCGATGACCACAATCCAGGTTCTCTCCTTCGCCATCATCGCGCTCATGATGGCGGCGTTCGTCTGGGGCCGTTTCCGCTACGATCTCGTCGCGTGCGTCGCCTTGCTCGCCGCGATCGCGACCGGAGTGGTGCCCTTTGATGCTGCCTTTTCAGGCTTCAGCAACGACATCGTCATCATCGTCGGCAGCGCGCTCCTGGTCAGCGCGGGCGTTGCGCGCTCCGGCATCATGGAATTCGCCGTCCAGCGTTATGCGCCGAATGTGACCGGTGTGCGCGCGCAACTCATCCTGCTGGTCGCCGTCGTCACGGTGCTGTCGGCCTTCGTCAAGAACATCGGCGCGTTGGCGATCATGATCCCGATCGCCTTCCAGTTCGCACGCAAGTCGGATACCTCGCCGTCGGTGTTCCTGATGCCGATGGCGTTCGGCGCGCTGCTCGGTGGCCTGATGACGCAGATCGGCACCTCGCCCAACATCGTCGTCTCGCAGATGCGCGAGGAGATCACAGGCACCGCCTTCACCATGTTCGACTTCACGCCGGTCGGCGCCGCTCTAGCGGCCGCCGGCATCGTTTTCCTGGCACTGTTCTACTGGTTGTTGCCGATCCGCAGCCGCGAAGGCGGTTCCATTCAGGAAGCGCTCGACGTCCACAGCTACGTTGCCGAGGCCCGGGTCGTCGCCGACTCGGCCGTCAATGGCAAGACCGTCGCCGACCTTCTGAAGTACGCCGGCGACGAGGTTGTGGTGACCTCGATCCTGCGCTCGCGCGTGATGCGCATCACGCCCCTGCCCGACGCGGTGCTCCGCGAAGGGGATATCATGCTGATCGAAGGCCCGCCGGAAGCGCTCGACCGCGTCGTCGCGCAGGCGCGGCTCAGCGTCACCGGCGACCGCGAAGCCGCGAGTGGCAGCGGCGAGGAACCGTCCACCGCCATCGAGGCCGTCATCGGCGAGCACTCCAGCCTGATCGGCTGGTCCGCGCAGCAGCTTGCGCTCTACGACCGCTTCAACGTCAATCTTCTGGCCGTCAGCCGCAAGGGCGAGCGCATCAGCGAGCGGCTCGGCACGGTCACGCTGAGGCTGGGCGACGTGCTCGTGCTGCAGGGCAATCCGCAGCGGCTGCCGGATATCCTGCGCGAGCTTGGCGCCCTCCCGCTCGCCGAGCGGCCGATCCTGCTCGGCAGCGTACGGCGCGGGGTAGTCCCTGTGCTCATCCTGCTGGCGGCGATGGGTTCCGCTGCCGGCGGCCTGCTGCCGGTGGAAATCGCCTTCTTCGCCGCCGCGGTCGCCATGATGCTGTTTCGCGTCATACCGGCGCGCGACATCTACAACGCCGTCGACGGTCCGATCCTGGTCATGCTTGCCGCGCTGATCCCGGTGAGCGACTCGCTGCGCAGCAGCGGCGCAACCGATCTGATCGCGATGTGGCTCGCCAGCGTCGGTTCCGCCTTGCCGCCGGCCGGAGCGCTGGCGCTGATCGTGGTCGTCGCCATGGCGGTGACGCCGTTCCTCAACAACGCTGCGACGGTGCTGGTGGTGGCGCCGATCGCCGCCGGCTTTGCCGCAACGCTCGGCTACAAGCCGGAAGCCTTCCTGATGGCGGTGGCCATCGGCGCAGGTTGCGATTTCCTCACTCCGATCGGCCACCAGTGCAATACGCTGGTGATGGGTCCGGGCGGCTACCGCTTCAGCGATTATCCGAGGCTGGGTCTGCCGCTGTCGATCCTGGTGATCATCGTCGCCGTGCCGATGCTGATGCTGGTCTGGCCGCTGCGCTAGTGCAAAGACGTCAGACCGCTTTCGCCACCACCGAAAGCTCCGGCTTCGTGTTTATGGTCTGGAAAACCACGCAATAGCGTTCGGTCAGCTTCAGCAGCGTGTCGATGCGTTCCTGCGGTTCGTCGGTGTCGAGGTCGAAAGCCAGCCGGATTGCTCGAAATCCCACCGGCGCGTCCTTCGCCACGCCCAGCGTTCCGCGGAAATCGAGGTCCCCCTCGGCCGAAACCGCAGCGCCGCCAAGCCGGAATTCCAGCGCCGTTGCCACCGCCTTCAGCGTCACGCCCGCGCAGGCCACCAGCGCCTCGAGCAACATGTCACCGGAGCAGAGTTCCAGCCCGCTGCCGCCGGTCGCCGGGTGCAGGCCGGCCACGGCAAGCGCCCTGCCCGTCTCCACCTTGCAGGCGATCGACTGGTCGTCGATCGAGCCCCTGGCCTTGAGCGTTATCAGCGCGCTGCCGGCATCCTGCCGGTAGGCTTCCTTCAGCGGTGTCTGCATCGCCTTCAGATCGGCTGCGTCCATGGCGTTTCTCCCTGCCGGTTTTTCCGGCTATCCTAATGGCCGCTTGCAGATCGAGGAACCGGCGATATCTTCCAATTGCGGCGCCGCAAGCACGAAGTCGTGATCGATGGACGAAGAATCGCGTCTTCAGCGTTTCATACAAACGTCGGAAGATTTTTCAGCAAAGGCCAGGAGGAGAATCCCATGCGAAAGTCACTGTTCCTGTCGGCAGCGGTGCTGTCCGCGGTTATCGGCGCGGCGAGTGCCCAGGACACGACGATGAGTTTCTTCGTCACCAGTGCCGGTTCCGGCAATGGCGCCAATCTCGGCGGCCTCGAAGGTGCGGACGCACTTTGCCAGAAGCTCGCGGAAGCCGCCGGCGTCACCGGCCCGAAAACCTGGCGCGCCTATCTCTCCACCAGCGAGGTCAACGCCAAGGACCGCATCGGCGCCGGTCCATGGTTCAACGCCAAGGGCGAGAAGATCGCCGACGATGTCGCCTCGCTGCACAGCGACGCCAACAACCTTACCAAGCAGACCGCGCTCGATGAAAAGGGCAATGTCATCAACGGTCGCGGCGACACGCCCAACAAGCACGATATCCTGACCGGCTCCATGCCCGATGGGACCAAGAGCGCCGACCAGACCTGCGGCGACTGGACGCTGAGCGGTGCTGATGGTGCCGCGATGGTCGGCCATTCCGATCGCACCGGGCTTGACGATTCGGCGGCCGCCAAATCCTGGAATTCGTCGCACGCCTCGCGCGGTGGCTGCGGCCAGGAGGCGCTGAAAGGCACCGGCGGCGACGGCTTGTTCTACTGCTTCGCGGCTGAATAAGACTCTCCGGCATCCTGCCGTCGGGCGTCACCCCGCCAAACGGCCTCGCTGGCCTCACACTCCGCCGGTTCTGGCGTAGCGCGGCTTGGTCCAGCGCTGGCATAGCCTTGCGCCGCCGGAGGTTTCCGGCGCGGCCGTCTGCTATGGCCGCATCTCGGGCCGCAGGCATCAGCGATGGTCGACACCGCCGTTATCGACACGCGCGAAAAGGTTTTCGCGGGCATCCTTTTGACCAGCCTTGCCTACCTCCTGTTTTCCTTCCAGGACGCCTCGATCAAGCTCCTTGTCGCCGGCTATTCGGTCTGGCAGATCCTGTTTTTCCGCAGTGTCACCATCCTCGTCGGCTGCACGGCGATCGGCGGGCGGCCGCTTATCCGGCAAAGCCTTGCATCGCCGATCGTCAAGCCGATGCTGTTGCGCTCCTTCATCATCCTGTCGGCCTGGCTGTGCTTCTATACGGCGATCGAGCACCTGCAGCTTGCCGAACTCACCACCATCTATTTCGCGGCACCCGTCATCGTCACGCTGCTGTCCGTCTTCATCCTCGACGAAAAAGTGCCGCTGATCCGCTGGGTCGCGGTCCTGCTCGGCTTCGCCGGCGTTTACGTGGCCTGCGACCCGGCGCGGCTCGGCCTTTCCGTGCCAGTGCTCCTGGTGCTTGCCGCCGCCTTCCTGTGGGCGCTGTCGATCGTGCTTCTGCGCAAGATAGCGCTGCAGGAGAGGACGCTGGTGCAACTTGTTCTCAACAATGGGTTTTTCCTGGTCATCGCCGGCCTGCCGATGCTCTGGTTCTGGCAGATGCCAAGTCTCGATGACGCACTGCTGCTCGCCGGCGTCGGGGCGCTAGGCGGGCTTGCCCAGTTCATGCTGTTCGAGGGCATGAAGCGCGCGCCGGTCTCGATCATCGCGCCGTTCGAATACACTTCGCTGGTTTGGTCGTTCATTCTCGGCTACCTGATCTGGCAGGACGTACCGCGCCGCGAAGTCTTTTTCGGCGCCGCGCTGATCTTCTGCGCCGGCCTGCTGATCATCGCCAGCGAGCATTTCCGCAAGCGTATCTTGCCGATCTCACCTCCCTGACCGACGGCCACGACATCGGTCAGGCGTGTCGGCGGTTTCGCCTGCTCGCTCCGAGGATGAGGCAGGCGGCAATCGGGATGCCGAGCGGAAAGCCGCTCGCCTCGATGATCAGCGATGCCACGGTGAACCAGGCAAGCAGCGCCCAGCCTACAAAGGCAGGAACGGGCAAACCTCTGCGATCGAGCCAGATCACCAGCGCTCCAAGCAGGATCATGGGCACGGCAAAACTGCCGACGGTTGCCCAGAAGGCGGCATTGCTGGCGAGGATGTCCAGCCGCTGTGCTTCGAAAGGCCGCCAGTGCTCGTCCGTCCACAGTTGCAGCCGCAGCCAGTCGGGCACATGCGGCAGCGCGTCCTTGCCGAGCACGATGACATGCAGAATGCCAACCGCGACCAGCTCTATTCCGCTCCATCTGATCATTCTTCCGGTCCTTCCAGTTCGCCGCATGAGCAGCCCGATCAGTTGCCATACGGTAGCGTATGTATCGTTTCGGCTTTCCAAAGTCCATACGGTACCGTATGGACTTGAGGTGGGATAGCGAGGAAGGAAAGAGCTGGTGAATGATAAGACAAAGGACCTGAGCCGCGACGACTGGGTTCTGGCCGCCTTGGCGGCGCTCGTCGAGGGCGGCATCGGCGCGGTCAGGGTCGAGCGCCTGGCCAAGGCGCTGAAGGTCAGCAAGGGTTCCTTCTACTGGCACTTCTCCGACCGGCCGGACCTGCTTTCCGCCCTGCTCGACCTTTGGGAACGCGATTTCACGGCGCAGTTGATCGCCAACGCGGCGGATATGCCGACGCCCCGCCAGCGCCTCCTTGCGGTGGCCGATGAAGCGCTGGAAGCAAACATGGACGGGGTGGACGTGGCGCGCGCCGAAGGCGCCTTCAGCGCCTGGGCAGCACTCGATCCGGTTGCTGCCGTCAGGGTGCGTGCCGTGGAGGCGCAGCGCGTCGATTATCTGGTCAGTGAGCTTTCGCTGATGGGCGCCGGTGCAAGAGATGCGCAATCGCTCGCCAGGGGCGTTTATCTGGCACTGCTCGGCGTCTACGCCGCGCGCCGCTACAATCCCGAGCTGGCGCAGGACAGCGTGTTCCGGCATGTCGTCGAACTTGTTCTGGATACCGCCGGGCGACGGCATGAGGCCGAGGCTGAGCCTTGAGCTTGTCGTAGAACAGGCGGCACTTCTTCGCCATTTGTCGTCGTATTGCGCTCAGCTGAGTTCCTGGGCGAGTCCGATGAGAAGTCCCTCAGGCCCGCGGATGTAGCAGAGCCGATACACGTCTTTATACTGCACGACTTCGCCTACGAGCTGCGCACCGCGCGCGCCGAGCCTTTCAAGCGTCTCGTCGACGTCGTCCACGGTGAACATGGCGCGGAGGTAGCCCAGGGCGTTGACCGGGGCGTTCCGGTGATCTGCGACGACTGGCGGCGTGAGGAAGCGGGAGAGTTCGAGCCGGTTGTGGCCGTCCGGTGTGCGCATCATGGCGACCTCGACATGCTGATTGCCCAGTCCGGTGACCCGCCCGGCCCACTCTCCCTCGATCGTGGCTTGCCCTTCGAGTTCGAGGCCGAGTTCGCGAAAGAAATCAATCGTCGTTGCGAGGTCTTCGACGACGATTCCTACATTGTCCATCCGCTTGAGCGCCATGTTTCCAATCTCCAACGTGTCGTTCCAATTACAAGGTATTGCCTGGTCGAACAACGGACGCTTGAGCCACCCCAACACCAGCGACCATCCAAGCCCGATTCGCTGCTGTCCACGTCAGAAGCTTGAATCATGGACCGCCACGGAGGGGAGCGAAAACGGCTACCTTCCATCATTGACCTTCGCCACGCTTCCGCTACCCTTGCCGGCCAAGCGTACATCAGAGACGCGGCAGACAACTGGCTGGGGAGATGCGGCATGATCCTTACCGGTGCGATGCTTCTTGCAGTTATCGCGGCGCTGGTCGCCGTCGCGATCGTGCTCAAATTCCAGCTCGGCTTGAGCTTCACGCAGGCGCTGCTCTACGCACCGCTGAAGCTCGCCTGGCGTGTCCAGGACCAGCGCATCGCCGTCGCCCGCGATGCCGAGACACCTGTCATCTACGCCATCTCGCATCAGTCGAAGCTCGACCCCGCGCTGATGCTCTCGCTGCTGCCCGAGCAGACCTTGCACATCCTCGACGACTATTCCGCCAAATCGATGTGGCTCGAGCCGTGGCGCGAACTCGCCCGCACCATCGCCTTCAATGCCGAGCATGTGTTCGTCAGCCGGCGCCTGGTGCGCCATTTGCGCGGCAGGGGCCGCCTCGCCGTCTATCTTCCCGATGCCGTCGAACCGGACACCAAATCCTTCAGGCTGTTCCGTGCCGTTGCCCGTATCGCGCTGAAAGCGGACGCCAAGATCGTGCCGATCGTCATCGGCGGCGCCCGCCACCTGCCGATGTCATCGACGCCTGCCGAGCAGGCGCCGCGGCGCTGGTTTCCCGAACTTCGCCTCAGCGTGCTCGAGCCGATGACGATTGCCGCGCTGATGGAGAGCGCCGGCGCCCAGCAGGCGACCGCGTCGAGTGCGCTGTTCGACCGCATCGCCGAGGCGCGCGTTGCAGCCGGCGATCCATCGCGCACGATCTTCAAGGCGGTCCGCGACGCCGCGCTGCGTTTCGGTCCGTCGCGCACCATCGTCGAGGACGTCGTCAGCGGCTCGATGACCTATCGCAACCTGCTGATCGCGGCGCGCGTGCTCGCCGGCCGTTTCGCGCACATCGATCAGCCTGGCGAGGCGGTCGGGCTGATGCTCCCCAATGCCAATGGCATCGCCATCTCGTTCCTCGCCTTGCAGTCGGCCGGGCGGGTGACGGCGATGATCAACTATACCGCCGGCACAGCCAGCGTCTCGGCGGCGATCCGCACCGCCACCATCCGCACCGTGATCTCGTCGCGCGCCTTCGTCGAAAAGGCCAATCTCGGCGATGTCGTGCAGGCGATCGAACAGGCGGGGGTCAAAATCGTCTGGCTGGAAGAGTTGCGCGACAAAGTGACGATCTTCGAAAAGGCGCTTGGCGCGCTTTTCTGGCGCTTCGCGGTGACCGATCGGGACCCGGCCAAACCCGCCGTCATTCTGTTCACCTCGGGTTCCGAAGGCCTGCCCAAGGGCGTCGTGCTATCGCACAAGAACCTGATCGCCAATGCCATGCAGGCGGAGGCGCGGCTCACCCTCACCCCTGAAGACACGCTGCTCAACGTGCTGCCGGCGTTCCACTCCTTCGGTCTTACCGCTGGCACCCTGCTGCCGCTGCTGATCGGCGTGCGGCTTTTCCTTTATCCCTCGCCGCTCCACTACAAGCTGATTCCGGAAATCGCGGCCAAGGCGAAACCCACTATACTGGTCGGCACAGATACCTTCCTCAACGGTTATGCGCGCACCGCCAAGGACAGCGACTTCGCCAGCCTGCGGCTGGTGGTCGCCGGCGCGGAGGCCGTCAAACCGGAAACCCGCCGCGTCTGGCGCGAACGCTTCGGCGCCGAGATCGTCGAAGGTTTCGGGTTGACGGAGGCGGCTCCGGTGGTTGCCGTAAACACGGCGAGCCATGGACGCGACGGCACCGTCGGCCGGCTGTTTCCCGGCATGCGCATGAAGCTCGAGCCGGTCGAGGGCATCGCCGAGGGCGGTCGCCTGTTCCTCTCCGGCCCGAACGTCATGATGGGCTACATGACCGCCGACAGGCCCGGCGAATTGCAGCCCCTGCTCGACGGCTGGCACGACACCGGCGACATCGTTTCGGTCGACCGCGAGGGCTTCATCTCGATTCGCGGCCGCGCCAAGCGTTTCGCCAAGATCGGCGGCGAGATGGTGTCGCTCGGCGCCGTCGAGATGCTCGTCCAGGCGCTGTGGCCGGAAGAGCATCACGCGGCGGTCTCCGTCCCCGACAAGCGCAAGGGCGAGCGCATCGTCCTGGTCACTACCGCCGACGCGGCCGACACCAAATCGCTGCGGCAATACGGCAAGAAGGCCGGCGCCACCGAACTGATGGTTCCCGACGACATCATCAAGATCGAGGAGATGCCGGTGCTTGGTTCGGGCAAGACCGACTACACCGCCGCCCGCCGCATTGCCGTGGAACGGCTCGGGCTGGAGGCCGCGGCGTAAGCTTCAGCCGGTGGAGACATCGGGTTTGATCTCGCCACCCTCCGCCAGGGCTTCCGCCTCAGCCTGTCGCGCGCGGCGCGCATAGGCGGTGAAGCTCCAGGGCAGGAAGGCGAAATAGGCGATCGCCGACGCGGTCAGCGTCTGCCATGTATAGGTCGCCAGCAGAAGCACGTAGAAGACGACGCCGAGGATCAGCGGCATCACCATGTCGCCGCGAATTTTCTTGCCGGCCGTCTTGCCCGAGTAGACCGGCAAGCGACTGACCAGCAGCAAGGCAACGAGCACGGTGAAGCCCGAACTGATGAAGGCTCCGAGAACGTTCAGCGGCATGCCGATGAAGCCGAGATAGACCGGCAGCAGCACCAGAACGGCGCCGGCCGGCGCCGGCACGCCGACGAAATAGTCGGCCTGCCAGACGGGCCGCTCGGTGTCCTCGTCGAGCACGTTGAAGCGCGCCAGCCTCAAGCCGCAGGCGATCGCGAACAGCAGCGCGGCAATCCAGCCGATCGGCCCCGCCCGGTCGAGCAGATAGGCGTAGAGCACCAGTGCCGGCGCCACGCCGAAATTGACGATATCGGCCAGCGAATCCATCTGCGCGCCGAATTTCGACTGCGCCTTCAGCCGCCGCGCGATTCGCCCGTCGATGCCGTCCAGGAAAGCCGCGATCAGCACCATCATCACCGCGGTCTCGAACCGGTGCTCGAATGCGAGCCTGATGCCCGACAGGCCGGCACAGATCGCCAGCACGGTGATCAGATTGGGGATCAGCATCCGGAGCGGAATCTCCTGGATGCGCGGGCCGCCCCTGCCATGTGGTTCGAATTTGTGGAAGAAGCCGGGCATCTGCTTACGAGATACGGACAAGCGGCGCAGCCGCGTTGCCGCCGAACTCGGCGATCACCGTTTCGCCGCCGACCGATGTCTGGCCGACAGCGACCCGCGGCTTCGCCTGCCTGGGCAGGTACACGTCGAGCCGCGACCCGAAACGGATCAACCCGATCCGCTCGCCGGTGCCGATGTTCGAATTGGTCTCGACGAAACAGACGATACGGCGCGCAACGAGGCCTGCAACCTGCACCACGCCGACGATGCCGTTGGGACTGTCGATGACCAGGCCGTTGCGCTCGTTCTCGCTGCTTGCCTTGTCGAGTTCGGCATTGAGGAACTTGCCGGGCCGATGTTCGATCCGGGTGATCTTGCCGCGCACCGGCGAGCGGTTCACGTGACAGGAAAAGACGTTCATGAACACCGAGATACGCGTCATTTCGTCGAGGCCAAGGCCAAGCTCGCGCGGCGGCACCGCAGGTCCGATCGAAGACACGACACCGTCGGCCGGGCTGATCACCAGCCGGTCGTCGACCGGCGTCACCCGCTCCGGATCGCGGAAGAAATAAGTGCACCAGCCCGTCAGGATCAAACCGACCCAGAACAGGAAGGTCGAGAACAGGCCGAGAATCAGCGTCACGCCAGCGAAGGCAGCGATGAACGGCCAGCCCTCGCGGTGGATCGGGACGAACGTGTTGCGCACTGTTTCGACGAGACTCATCGAGAACCGGCTCCAGCTAGAACAAAATCAGAGCAAGGACACCTGCTCCAGACCAACCTGAATTCTTGGTTGGGCGTGCTTAGCGGATATGGCCTTTGATCGCAACGCGGCAATGCCGCCGGCTGCTCTCAGTTCTCGAACTCCGCCGTCCGCCGCCGCACCACAACGCCGAGTTCGTCGGTTTCGCGGGCGATGCGCAGCCGCTCCTCGGCTTCTGTCGCTTCGCGCTGGCGGTCCCACATCGCGGCATAGAGCCCGCGCTCGCGCATAAGGTCGAGATGGGTACCGCGCTCGGCGATCTGGCCGTCCTTGAGGACGATGATCTCGTCGGCCGAGATCACCGTCGACAGCCGGTGCGCGATGACGATGGTGGTGCGGCCTCGGCTGACAAGGTCGAGCGCCGCCTGGATTTCCTGCTCCGTGTGCGTGTCCAGCGCCGACGTCGCCTCATCAAGCATCAGGATTGGCGGTGCTTTCAGAATGGTGCGGGCGATCGCCACCCGCTGCTTCTCGCCGCCTGAAAGCTTCAGGCCGCGCTCGCCGACCATCGACTTGTAACCCGCCGGCAGGGCTTCGATGAAGCTGCCGATCTGCGCAAGATCGGCGGCCTTCTCGATCTCGGCCTGGCTGGCGTCGATCCGGCCGTAGCGGATGTTGTAGGCGATGGTGTCGTTGAACAGCACGGTGTCCTGCGGCACCATGCCGATCGACGCGCGCAGGCTTTCCTGCGCCACCTCGCGGACATCCTGCCCATCGATCAGGATGGCGCCCTGCTGGATGTCGTAGAAGCGGAACAGGAGGCGCGAGATCGTCGACTTGCCCGCGCCCGAAGGCCCGACGATCGCGACAGTCTTGCCGGCGGGAACCTTGAAGCTGATGCCCTTGAGTATCGGACGGTCTGGATCGTAGGCGAAATGCACGTCGCGGAACTCCACCGCGCCCTCGCTCACCTTGAGCGGCTTGGCCCCGGGACGGTCCGTCACCTCCTGGGGCACGTCGAGAAGATCGAACATCTGCTCGATGTCGGTCAGCCCCTGGCGGATCTCGCGATAGATGAAGCCGATGAAGTTCAGCGGCACCGAAAGCTGCATCAGCATGGCATTGATGAAGACGAAATCGCCGATCGATTGCGTGCCGGCCATCACTTCCCGCGCCGACATCACCATGGCGATGGCCATGCCGACGCCGAAGATCAGCCCCTGGCCGAAGTTCAGCCAGCCGAGCGACGTCCAGGTTTTTGTCGCCGCGGCCTCATATCGGGCCATGGAATGGTCAAAACGCTCGGCCTCCATGCGCTCATTGTTGAAATATTTGACCGTCTCGAAGTTGAGCAGCGAGTCGATCGCCTTGGTGTTGGCATCGGTGTCGCTGTCGTTCATCTCGCGCCGGATCGAGATCCGCCAGTCGCTCGCCCGAACCGTGAACCAGGTATAGACCGCCACCGTCACCGCGACGACGACGACGTAGAGCCAGCCATAAGCAACGGCGAAGATCACCGCCGTCAGCGCGAATTCGAGGATCGTCGGCAAGGTATTTAGAATTGTGAACCGGACGATCGTCTCAATGCCCTTGGTGCCGCGCTCGATGATGCGCGACAGGCCGCCGGTACGCCGCTCCAGGTGAAAACGCAGCGACAGATTGTGCATGTGGACGAAGGTCTTGTAGGCCAGTTGCCGCACCGCATGCTGGCCGACCTGCGCGAACAGCGCATCGCGCAGCTGGTTGAAACCCCACTGGACGATCCGCACCACATTGTATGCAATCACCAGCATGACCGGCGCCAGCATGAAAGCCGGCAGCGGCGGCGCCGACCTGAAATCATGCGCCAGCGCGTCGGTTGCCCATTTGAAAAAATACGGCACGCCGATCAGCGTCACCTTGGCGACGACCAGGAAGATTGTCGCCCAGACGACGCGAAGCTTGAGGTCGGGGCGCTCCGCCGGCCACATATAGGGCCAGAGATTGCGCAACGTATCGAGGGTTGAGCCGGATTCGGCGGAAACGGTTTTGCTGGCCAACGTGCTTGCTTTCGAACTTTTCGTTGCCGCGTCAGGAAGCCGCGCAGCAGGAATCGATGAATGTGGAAACGGAGAGCGAGAGGCCTGCCAACGCTTCGCGGTCGAGTTCGTAGCGCGAGCGCTGCTTTTCCGGAGAAAAACGCACAAGTCCCGCATCGACGAGAATTTTCAGATGTTGCGAAACCGTGGACTGGGCGAGATCGAGATGGCCGACGACATCCTTGCAGCAACAACACCCGCAGCCGGCCAGATATTGCAAAATCTCGATGCGGGCGGGATGCGACAACGCAGCCAGCTTCGGCGCCAGGCTGCCGGCGCGCAGTGCTTGTCCGTTACAGTCGAATGGCTGAGACCTGCTTTCCATAGTTCATCGTCGATAGACGATGAAGGCCGCTGATGCAACCTCGATGGCGCTAGAGTGGCGCTTTTGCAGGCGGTGGCGCCGACTGATCCTTGACGGCGGTCATGTCGGCATCATCACCCTCGGGCGTCTTTTCCGGAACGCTGAAAACCTGACCCGGCCAGATGCGGTCGGGATCGCTGATCTGATCCTGATTGGCGAGGTAAATCGTCGAATAGCGAACGCCGCGGCCATAAACCCGGCGCGAGATCCGCCACAACGTGTCGCCCCGGCGGATGATGACGGCACCGTCCACGCTCTGCAATTTGGGCGCCACAGTCGCCGCTTCACCGGCTGCTGCCTGCTGGTCGGGAACTGGGGTGGGAGCGGCTCCCGCAGGAGCCGCCTCCGCAGGCCGAGATCCCGAGGTTGCCGTTTCGATAGATGGCGCGGTACCGGTGGCAGCCGGGGGCACGGGCGCAGTTGTGGGCGCGCCCGCTGTAGCGGGCGACCCAACCGGATCGGCTGCTTTCGGATCGGCAGCTTGAGCAGGATCCGTGGCAGGCTGCGGCGTCGACGCTTCTGGTGCGGCTTCGGGCGCCACGGCTGCAACCGCCTCACCCGGCTCGCGCTCGAACGGAACGGCAGCACGCGCCACCACCTTACCGCCATCTGGCTCCAGCCCATCGGCGCGGATGATGTAGTCGCCGACCGGCAGATCGCGCTCCGCCTCGATCAGGAAACGCCCGCTCGGAGACGCCAGCGCCTCTCCCAGCAGGATGTCGTTCGCATAGACGCGCACCCGGCGCCCGGGATCTGCGGCACCGGCGACAAACACCTTGCGGCCCTCGATCTCGACCGCATCGACGGCGACCCTCGGCTCGGTATTGGCCTGCGCCGGTTGCGGTGCAGGTTCGGCCGGCTTCGGGGGAGCGGAAGCCTCCGCGGCAGGCTCGGAATTCTCCTTCGCCGGCTGCTCCAGCGTCGCGGCCACGGTCTTCTCTTCGCTGGCGGGCGGCGTTTTGTTCTCGGCGGCGGCGGGCTCATCAGGCTGCACCGGCTTCTCGGGTGCGTCCGGCGCCTTGGCGTCGGTCATGACCTCCTGCTTCGGCTCCACCGGCTGTGGCACCGTGATCAGCTTGCTTGGTTCGCCCGCCTTTTCAACCAGCGCCAGGACCTGGCCGTCCTTCTGTTCCGGGATCGATACCACCGCCGTTTCCGGTGATGTCGCAACCACCTTGTCTTCGGTGGTCGAACGCAGCACGAGTTCATGACCGCCGGGCTTCAACGGTTCATCGAGCACAACGGCGAAATCGCCGTCCGCGCCAGCCTTGGTCGTGCCCAGCACCTGTGCACCTGCAACGATCTCCACGGTTGCTCCGGGAGCCGCCTTGCCGGCAATGACGAGCGAACCGTCCGGTTCGGCACGCACCAGATCGAAGGAAGGCGGGATAATCGCGGGAACTGCGGCCTCGGGAGCAGGCACCGCGGGTTTGACAGCCTCGGGGATCGTGGCGGGCGCCGGCAGCGGCGGTTGCGGCAGCCGCTGGCCCTTGGGCGATGCCGGATCGGCAGATGGCGCAGGCTCTTGCAGGGCCGCGACGGCCGCAACCTTCGGCTCGGACAGGTAGGGATCGAGAGCACCCGAGACGTAGGCGGTCGTCACCCCCGCAGTCGCACCTCCGGCAATGAATAAAAATGCCTTGAATGGGTTGATGACCATGATTCCTTGCCCTTAGCCGCCTAACCCGGTCTATCCTGTTTTGAAAAGAGCGACAAGAAAAAGCCCCTGAAGCCTTGACCTGATCCGTGACTGCCGATCAATCAGTTGCATGACTGCGATTCGATCCATCTGTGTTTATTGCGGCTCTTCCACTGGCCGCGGCGATCTCTACATGACAGCCGGGCTTGAACTCGGGCGGACCATCGGCCGCGCTGGAGTCCGGCTTGTCTACGGTGGCGGCACCAAGGGTATCATGGGCGCCGTTGCCAAGGGGACAGCCGAGGCAGGCGGCCAGGTTACCGGCATCATCCCGCGCTTCCTGATGAACAAGGAAGCAACCGAAAAGGCGCTTGGCGGACTCGACGAACTTGTCATCACCGACAACATGCACCAGCGCAAGCACATCATGTTCGAAAAATCCGACGCCTTTGTGGCGCTTCCCGGCGGTATTGGCACCGTCGAGGAGATCGTCGAGATCATGACCTGGGCGCAACTCGGCCATCACCGCAAGCCGGTCGTGTTCTGCAACATCAACGGCTTCTGGAACCCGATGGTCGCGCTGCTGGATCACATGCAGGCGGAAGGCTTTATCCACACGTCGCATCTGGTCAAGCCGCTGATCGTCGACAGCGCCGAGGCCGCGGTCGAGGTGATCCTCGAAGCCTCCGCAGACAAGGGCGTGCCCTCGCCCGGAGACGACGCCGTCATCGACAAGATGTGACGTCGAAACCTACTGTGCCACGGCGCGGTAGTCCGCGATATAGTCGCCCGACGCTCTGATTTCGTCCTCGTGCCCGACCTCGCGCCAGGTTTCAGCCAACGCGGCGTCGTACCACTCACGCATCGCCGGCAGGGCGCGGATCATCTCGGCGTAAGCGTTGGCGCGGTTCCCGAAATCTAGGTCGAAGATCAGCGCCCGAAACGTGACGGGCGCGAAAAAGGCATCGACCGCGCTGAAGGCTGCACCAGCCAGGAACGGTCCGCCGAAGCGGTCCAGGCCTTCCTGCCACAATTCACCGACCCGCTTAATATCGCGCAGCAGCCCTGCCGGTCGCTCGCGAAGCCGCACGCGAACGCCGCAACTCATGCCGCAGGTGTTGCGCAAATCCTGGAAGGAGGAGTGCATCTCGGCGGATGCAGAGCGAGCCCAGGCGCGGGCTACCGGATCAGCGGGCCAAACGCCCGGATGGCGTTCGGCGAGATATTCGACGATCGCCAGCGAATCCCAGACCGCAATATCGCCGTCGTGCAGGCAAGGCACTCGCCCGGTCGGTGAAAACGGCCGGTAGGTCTCATAGCTCGGACCGGACGGAAACGGTATCTGCCGCTCGGCGAAGGGGATGCCGAGCGTGCGCATCAGCAGCCACGGCCGCAGCGACCATGACGAATAATTCTTGTTGGCTATAAGAAGCTCGTACATGAGGTCCCTCACCCTTGGACTCTATACTGCCCGCAAAATCTGCCGGCTATGCGGCGCCGGCCACTCTACCTTGGCACCTTTCAGTTCGCGGCGCGGACACGCGAGAAGAACATCGACCAGGAATAGAGCGCCAGCGCCAGCCAGATCAGCACGAAGGTCACCATCTCGATGCGGCCGAAAGGCTCGTTGAAGGCAAAGACGGCGATCAGGAACACCATGGTCGGCGCGATGTACTGCATGATGCCGATGGTGGACAGGCGCAGCAGTTTTGCGCCGAACCCGAACAACAGCAGCGGCACCGCCGTAACAGGACCGCAACCGATCAGCAGCGCGGTATCGGACAGGTCGCCCGTACCGAAATGTCCTTTTCCGGTTACCGCCAGCCAGAAGATATAGCCGAGCGCCGGCACGGACAGCAGCAGCACTTCGAGCAGGAAACCCTGGCTCGGTCCGATCGGCAGCGTCTTGCGGAAGAAGCCATAGGCGGCAAAAGAAAGGGCCAGCCCCAGCGACACCCAGGGGAGCTTGCCTCCTTCGACAGTGAGGACGGCGACCGCGACGGCTGCAAGGAGCACGGCCGCAATCTGCAGCCGGTCCAGCTTTTCGCCGAGCAGGAGCGCGCCGACGACGACGCTGACCAGCGGGTTGATGTAGTAGCCCAGCGCGGTTTCCACGGTTCGATCCACCGCGATCGCCCAGACATAAATTCCCCAGTTGACCGAGATCAAAACGGCGGTCAGCGCCGCCATCATGAGCATGCGCGGCGAGCCCAGCGCCACCTTGAAGTCGGCGGTGCGGCCGAGCCAGATCAAGACGGCGGCGGCGATCGGCACCGACCAGACGATGCGGTGGGCGACGACCTCGAGCAACGGCAGATGGGCGACCGACTTCATGTAGAAGGGCAGCAAGCCCCAAAGCAGATAGGCACACAGCGCCAGCAGGAAGCCGCGCGCGGTTTCATTCTGGGTCATCGGTGTGGTCGGTTGGGCGGTCATGGCGCCGTCTATGCCCTGCCCCGCGCCAAAGAACCATTTCAAACTTCTTATGGCCCATGAAGTTCCGGTTGATGGTTCAGCCGGCCATTCGCTACTCGGCAGCCGCTAGCCCGGCCATTTCGCGGTTCTTCATGAGCTTGTAGACGATCGAATCCATCAGCGCCTGGAATGACGCGTCGATGATGTTGTCGGAGACGCCGACCGTCCACCAGCGCGCTCCGGTCGCGTCGTGCGATTCGATCAGCACGCGGGTGATCGCCTCGGTGCCGCCATTGAGGATGCGCACCTTGTAGTCGACCAGTTCCATGTCGCCGATCTCGGCCTGGAATTTCCCGAGATCCTTGCGTAGCGCGATGTCCAGCGCATTGACCGGACCATGGCCTTCGGCGACCGACATCTTCTCTTCGCCGTCGACCAGCACCTTGACGATCGCCTCTGACACCGTCTTCAGCTGGCCATTGGCGTCGAAGCGGCGTTCGATCATGCAGCGGAACGAGGTGACGCGGAAGAATTCCGGCACTGTGTGCAGCATCCTCAGCGCCAGAAGTTCGAAACTGGCGTCGGCGCCCTCGTAGGCGTATCCTTCCGCCTCGCGCTCCTTGACCACCGAGATCAGCGCATCCAGGCGATTGTCGTCTTTCGGCACGTCGATGCCGCGGCGCTTCAGTTCGGCAATGAAATTCGCCTTGCCGCCCTGATCCGACACCATCACCTTGCGGCGGTTGCCGACCGATTCCGGCGGCACGTGCTCATAGGTTTTCGGTTCCTTGGCCAGCGCCGATGCGTGGATGCCGGCCTTCGTTGCGAATGCCGAAGTTCCGACATAAGGCGACTGCGCTTCGGGCGCGCGGTTGAGCAACTCGTCGAAACCGCGCGACAGCCGCGAGATATCGGCCAGCGCCTCCGGCGAAATGCCGGTCTCGAACTTTTCGGCGAAAGCGGGCTTCAGCGCCAGCGTGGGGATGATCGAAATCAGGTTGGCGTTGCCGCAACGCTCGCCGATGCCGTTCAGGGTGCCCTGGATCTGGCGCACGCCGGCCTGCACCGCGGTGAGCGAATTGGCCACCGCCTGGCCGGTGTCGTCATGGGCGTGAATGCCGAGATGGTCGCCCGGGATCCCGTCGGCGATCACCTTGCCGACGATTTCACGGACCTCCGACGGCTGGGTGCCACCGTTGGTATCGCACAGCACCACCCAGCGGGCACCGGCGTCATAAGCCGTCCGGGCGCAGGCCAGTGCGTAGTCGGGATTGGCCTTGAAGCCGTCGAAGAAGTGCTCGCAATCGACCATCGCTTCCTTGCCGGCCGCACGCGCCGCCTCGACCGAGGCCCTGATGGCGTCGAGGTTTTCCTCGTTGGTGCAGCCGAGCGCCACCCGGACATGATAATCCCAGCTCTTGGCGACGAAGCAGACCGCGTCCGATCGGGCCTGGACGAGTGCCGCCAGCCCCGGATCGTTGGACGCCGACACGCCCGCCCGCTTGGTCATGCCGAAGGCGACGAACTGCGCGTGTGCTGTGCGCTTCTCGACAAAGAATGCGGTGTCGGTCGGGTTGGCGCCGGGATAGCCGCCCTCGACATAGTCGATGCCGAATTCGTCCAGCATCCTGGCAATGGCGATCTTGTCCTCGACCGAGAAGTCGATGCCCGGCGTCTGCTGCCCGTCGCGCAGAGTCGTGTCGAAGAGGTAGAGGCGCTCCTTCACGAAGTTTTTCCCGCAAAACCGTCCGTGGCGCGGATGAGGCGGTCCATGATACCCGGCTCGGAATAGGCATGGCCGGCGTTTTCGATCATATGGAATTCGGCTTCCGGCCAGGCCCTGTGCAGTTCCCAGGCGGTGGCCGGCGGACACGCGATGTCGTAGCGCCCCTGCACGATGACGCCCGGGATGCCTTTCAGCTTGCCGGCGTCGCGCAGCAGCTGGCCTTCGTCCATCCAGCCGCCATGAACGAAATAGTGGTTTTCGATGCGGGCGAAGGCGAGCGCGAACTCATCCTGGCCGAAAGCGCCGCTGGTCACCGGATCGGGCAAAAGCGTGATCGTTTCGCCCTCCCACAGGCTCCATGCCTTGGCGGCGGCGATACGAATGGCTTGATCGTCGCTGGTGAGACGGCTGCGGAAGGCGGCCATGAGGTCGCCACGCTCGCGCTCCGGTATCTGCGCAATGAAGCGTTCCCACTTGTCGGGAAACATCAACGAGGCGCCGCGCTGGTAATACCATTCGAGCTCGGAACGGCGCAGCGTGAAGACACCCCGCAGCACCAGTTCGCTCGTCCTCTCGGGATGCGTTTCGGCATAGGCGAGCGCCAGCGTCGAACCCCACGAGCCGCCGAAGACCAGCCATTTCTCGAACCCGGCCATCTCGCGCAGCCGCTCGATGTCGGCCACAAGATGCCAGGTGGTGTTGGCTTCCAGACCGGCATGCGGGGTCGATTTCCCGCAGCCGCGCTGGTCGAACAGGATGACGTCGTAGAGCTTTGGGTCGAAAAGCCGGCGGTGTTTCGGCGAGATGCCGCCACCGGGCCCGCCATGCAGGAACACGGCGGGCTTGGCGCCCTTGGTGCCGGAACGCTCCCAATAAATCTTGTGGCCGTCGCCGACGTCCAGCATGCCGGTGTCGAAAGGCTGGAGTTCCGGATAGAGGGTACGGAGTTCGCTTGTCATGTTCTGCTTTCTGCCGGAGGCCATTTTTCGGTGTCGTGGTCGGGATGCTGATGATTGGACGGTGCGATCGCCGCATACCATGCTGTCTCGTCAGTTGCCGGCTCCAGCGCATCGAACTCACCGAACCAAGGCATCTTCGCGTGCGGGGCGCACTGGAACGTCGGCCTGACCAGCGTCGGATCGTCGAGGGAGCCAAGCACGATATTCACGCTGTCCCGTTCGACAACCTCAAAGACAAGCGGCGTTCCGCACTCGCGGCAAAAACCGCGCCGCACGAGGTCGGACGAATGGAACCAGCCGATCTCGCCGCGCGTGACCGTGAACTTCGCCTTCGGTGCACGCGCCAGCGGCATGAAATAATTGCCAGAAGCCTTCTGGCACATGCGGCAGTGGCAGATATGGGCGTTCTCCAGCGCCTGATCGATGCGATAGTGCACGGCGCCGCACTGGCAGCCGCCAGTCACCTTCTCCGTCATCGCTTCTCCTCCGGCGGCCACGCCTCCGTGTCGTGGTCGGGATGCTGATAGGAAACAAGATCGGCCAGATACGGGGCCGATGCGATGTCGGCCATCGTGTCTTCGCCAGGCAGAGCCGGAATGCCGTCCACGAAGGGCAGCTTCGCCTCGGTGCCCCACTGGATTTCCGGCGGGGCGACGGAGGGATCGTCGAAAGCGCCGATTGCCAACGCAACACCGTCCGGCGCCTCGAATGTCAGCGGCGTGCCGCAGGCCGCGCAGAAGCCGCGTGTGCTGTGGTTCGAGGACTGGAATTTTTTCGGTTCCCCGCGCGTCCAGGTCAGCCTGGCGTCGCGCACGGAGACCAGCGGCAGGTAAAAATTGCCGCTGGCCTTCTGGCACATGCGGCAATGGCAGATCGAGGCCTCGCCCAGTGCGCCCTCGACGCGGAAGCGCACCGCGCCGCACTGGCAGCCGCCGGCATAGAACGGTTTGTTGTCGAGGCTCATGGTCTATTCCGGAGCATGGCAGACGGCTTCGACATTGTTGCCGTCGGGATCGAAAACAAAGGCGCCGTAGTAGTTCGGGTGATAATGCGGACGCGGACCGGGAGCCCCGTTATCCTTGCCTCCCGCGGCGATGGCTGCCGCGTGAAATGCGTCCACCTCGGCGTGGGTGCGTGCCTTGAAGGCATAGTGCCGGCCGGGGCCGGTTTCGGCATTCTCGTGCAGCCAGAAGTCAGGCTTCTCGCGGCCGTAGCCGCCGACCTTGACACCGCCGGTAAACTGCTCGGGCACCATGTAGAGCAGCTTCGCGCCGAGCGGCGCAAATACCTTGTCGTAGAAGGCCTTCGACACCTCGAAATCCTTCACGGAAATGCCGGTATGGTCGATCATGCGATTTCCTCCGGTTGGATTGGCCTGTCTGGGTCAGCCGCCGCATTCAGCCCGGCGACAATGACGATGTGCTGACACACACCATCGATATCGCGCAGCACGTCGTCGTTCCAGAAGCGGAGCGTGGTCCAGCCATCCTGCCCAAGACGGGCATCCCTTGCCTCATCACCAGTTGAATGCTCGGCATCGGCATGTTGCGATCCGTCGACTTCGACGATCAGCTTTTTGGACGAACACGCAAAATCGACGATGTATCCGGCAATGGGCACCTGTCGGCGGAAACCAAGGCCCATCAGACGGTGCGCGCGAAGTTCATTCCACAGTTTCAGTTCCGCATCCGTCATCACCCGTCGCATGGATTTTGCGCGAGAGCGATTTTTCGGAGGAAGCGGAGTGTGAGGCATGATCACATAGCCTCCGCCCAGGCGATGGACACCAGTCTATGCGCTCTACGTTGCCCCCCTCTGTCCTGCCGGACATCTCCCCCACAAGGGGGGAGATTGGCTGTCATCTCTGCTTTCGCTGATCGCAAACGTTGCAAAATGCAGCGCGGCGAAAGCGGCCGGCCTAATCTCCCCCCTTGTGGGGGAGATGTCCGGCAGGACAGAGGGGGGCGCTGTCCCGCTGACGTTTCCGTTCTTTCCCGGCTCACCGCTTCACCTCCCAGGTGGTCACGCGTTCGCCGGTGGCGGGGTTCTTGCCGTCCTTGAGCTGGATGCCTTGCGCGAGAAGCTCGTCGCGGATCTTGTCGGCCTCCGCCCAGTTTTTTTGCGCGATGAGGGCAAGACGGCGATCAATGTCTAGCTGGATATCTCCTACATCAGTCCTAGCCCTTATATCGACGCCCAAAAGCGTGAGAGTAGCTGCGAGAGCTTTGGCATTGATAGCCTGAGCCTCCGTATCGCCATGGGCTGGGTCCGGCTCTCCCCCTCCGAAGAAATAGCCGGAAGCCGCGCTCCCATACTTTGATAAGATTCTCATGACCCGAGGCGTGTTAAGATCATCCCGCAATGCGTCGAGCACTTCATTTGGAATCGAACTTTCGATGGCATCAAAATTCGAAATCGATCGGCTCCACCGATTCAACAGATTGGCCGCCTCCTCCAGCTTCCTGACACTAAAATCGATCGGCTCGCGGTAATGCGTCATCAGCATAGCCAGCCTCAACACCTCGCCCGGCCATTTCCGCCCGCCGAACTTCTCCGTGTTGAGCAACTCGTTGATCGTGACGAAATTCCCCTCGCTCTTGGCCATCTTCTTGCCTTCGACCTGCAAAAAGCCGTTGTGCATCCAGATGTTGGCCATGCGTTCGGAACCGAAGGCGCAGCAGGACTGCGCGATCTCGTTCTCGTGGTGCGGGAAGACGAGATCAATGCCGCCGGCATGGATGTCGAAGACATTCTTCTGAGGGTCGTCGCACTGCAGCCCGCCGCCGTAAGGCTCCAGCAGCTTCGCCATGGACATCGCCGAGCACTCGATGTGCCAGCCCGGCCGCCCGAGCCCTGAAATGCCGGCCGGCGACGGCCAGCCCGGTTCGCCCGGCTTCGACGGCTTCCACAGGACAAAATCCATCTCGTCGCGCTTGTAGGCGGCAACGTCGACGCGGGCGCCGGCCAGCATGTCGTCAAGCGCACGCCTGGATAGCGCCCCATAGCGCGGGCCGGTCTTGCGCGCGTTCATTGCCGAAGGCGAGAACAGCACATGGTCCTCCGCCACATAGGCAACGCCGTTTTTCACCAGCCGCTCGATCAGCGCCCGCATTTCCTCGATGTGCTCGGTGGCGCGCGGTTCACTGGTTGGAGGTAAGCATCCTAGAGCTTTGACATCCTTGTGAAATTGTTCGCTTGTCCGTTTTGTTACCAAGCGAATGGATTCGTTTAATGGATATCCCGGAAATGCTTGAAGCGCACGCGCGTTGATCTTGTCGTCGACGTCGGTGATGTTGCGGACATAGTTCACGTGCTCTGCGCCGTAGAGATGGCGCAGCAGCCTGAACAGCACGTCGAAGACGATCACCGGCCGCGCATTGCCGATATGGGCAAAGTCGTAGACGGTCGGCCCGCAGACATACATGCGCACTTTCTTCGGATCGATGGGGGCGAAAGCCTCCTTCGTCCGCGTCAGCGTGTTGTAGAGCCGCAAGCCGTTCCCTGCTTCAGACATGCAAAAAATCCCCTGGCCTGCTGGCCGGGGCGTTTGCTTTTCCTGTCGAGAGAAGGGCGAAAACGTCCGGTCCAGCGCTTGGCGCTAGCCAATAATGCAAATGCCGCAAATGGCGAAAGACGTTTTCATTGCCGGCTTTATCGCCCTGCCGACTGTTGCCGTCAAGCCGCATTCTCGAAGGAAAGATGTCGCTTTTTCGGAACCATCCCGATCCGTAAGTTTTTATTAAACATGTCTATACAAGAAAACAGGAGTACCGGCGGTTAATTGGTGCGGCGTCACGATTTCGACCCATTCAACCATCATTCCCGGCCCTCTCAACGCAACATGACCTTAGGGAAGAGAACAATGCCCCGAAAACAGAGCGAAGCCGAACGTGCCCGCGCTCAACATGCCGACCTCGCGAAACAATACCGCGCCATTGGCCCGGCCTCCCTGCAGGCGGCGCTGATCTGCATCACCAAGAAGCGTACCGCCAACACAGCCAAGGTTGTGAAAGCCGCCTGAAAGTCAGGCGAGACGGGCAAGCAGGCCGAAGCCGATCGCGGCCATGACGACGCCGATCAGGATGTCGAGCACGCGCCAGGCGGCAGGCCTGGCAAAGACCGGCTGAAGCAATCTGGCTCCGTAGCCCAATCCGAAAAACCAGACGAATGACGCGACCACCGCGCCGGCGCCGTAGGCCATACGCGCCGCGCCCTCGAAGCTCGCCGACAGCGAGCCGAGCAGAACGACCGTATCCAGATAGACGTGCGGGTTGAGGAAGGTGAAAGCCAGACAGGCGGCGATCGCCGCCTTCAGGCTGCCCTCGCCTTTCTTCGCCGCAAGCAGGGCTTCCGGATGCATGGCGCGGCGGAATGCCATGAACGCATAAGCGAACAGGAACAGCGCCCCGCCGATGGTGACGGCCACGATAAGCCGCGGCGACGTTGCGATCAGCGTGCCCAGCCCGGCAATGCCGGCGGCGATCAGCAGCGCGTCGGACGCCGCGCAGATCAGGCAGAGAACGAACACATGCTGCCGGAGCAGCCCCTGGCGCAGGATGAAGGCGTTCTGGGCGCCGATCGCCAGGATCAGCGAGGCGCCGAGCAGAAAGCCCGAAATGGCGGCGGAAACGATCGAGGACGACATGCAGCCTTCTCCCTACCTTCCAGGCTGGGTGCAATAGGCCAGCCGCGAAAATTCGGCGTGGATGGCTCTCCGACCGCTCAAGCTAGAAAAGGGTAAGTTGGTCAGGCTTCGGTTCAGCGGCTTTCTTCGCTTTCTCCGCCGCCATCGCCATCACCGGCTCGACCCGCTCCTGGATCTCCGGGCCGGTGTTGGCGAATTTGTTGACCTTGTCCGACACCGGCACGGCCTCGAAGAAACCGGGATCGGCCGGCCGCAGCAGGTCGGCAACGTCGCGCGGTTCCTGGAAGCGGCAATCCAGCCAGCGCGAAAAATCCTCCTGCCGGATGACGATCGGCATGCGGTCGTGAATCTGCGCGAATTCCGGATTGGCGTTGGTGGTGAGGATGGCGCCGGTGTCGATCTCGGAGCCGCCGGGTTCCGTCCATGTCTCCATCAGCGCGGCGAAGGCGACGAGCCCACCGGCTTTCGGCCGCACCCAATAGGGCTGCGACTGCTTGGTGCCGATGCGCTTCCATTCATAGAAGCCGGAGGCAGGAATCAGCGCGCGACGATGCCGCATCGGGGCCTTGAACGAAGCTTTCTCCGCGGCGGTTTCGGAACGCGCGTTGAAAAGCAGCGGCAGATCGCCGGGATTCTTCGCCCAGCCGGGGATGAGCCCCCAGCGTACCAGTTGGGTGCGGCGGTCGGGCAGGTTCGACCCCAGTCCTCGCGGCGGCGCGGCGATCGCCAAAAGCACCGGCTGGGTCGGCGCTATGTTGTAACGTGCCGGAAACTCCTCGACCTCGTCGAGGCCGAGGAAAGCGGCCGTCTGGTCCGGCCGGGCGGTGAGCGCAAATCGTCCGCACATGGTGGAAACCCGCATTTCTCGCTGACGTGTCCTGCAACGCCACTGCCAGTCCTATGTGGGCGCTAGGTCATGGCGGCTCAACCAAATCCATGCAAAGACAGTCGCCATCCACAAATATCTCGGCCGCGACGAAACCATGACCAGCCTTCTAGTCCCCGCCGTTTCGGTGGCCCTGGTGCGCGACGACCGGGTCCTGCTGGTTCGCCGAGGCCGGCCGCCATCGCTTGGCCTTTATGCGTTCCCGGGCGGCCGTGTCGAGGCCGGGGAGACGGCGGAGGCAGCGGCGCGGCGCGAGCTTTTCGAGGAAACCGGACTGGCCACCGGAAAGCTCGTCCCGCACCGCGAATATCTGATCGAGCGGGAGCCGCGCGGCAAGTCGGTCGGTTTCCGGCTTCAGGTCTTCTCCGGTTCCTACGCGGGCGGCGAAGCGATCGCCGGCGACGATGCCGCCGAAGCCGGCTGGTTCACGCTCGCCGAGATGGAAAAACTGCCGGTCATCGATTCAGTGCTGGAGGTCGCTAGGGAGCTTCTGTTACCTCCGGCTTAGCAAGCGTTCGCACAACCGGCACCCCACGTCACGCCTTGCGGCTGACAAAATCTTTGGCCACAAGGGCTTATGCGCTTTCGCTCAGCCATTCTCGCCTGCT
The DNA here is from genome assembly GCF_025753855.1 of Mesorhizobium sp. ZC-5. Classification (GTDB taxonomy): domain Bacteria; phylum Pseudomonadota; class Alphaproteobacteria; order Rhizobiales; family Rhizobiaceae; genus Neomesorhizobium. The sequence goes on along the minus strand of NZ_JAOWPT010000003.1, from coordinate 179,983 downwards.
GCCTCACCCTTGCCGCAACGGCAGGCACGGCGCGTGCCGCGGAAGCGCCGTTCGAGGGCAGGCTGATGCGGCTGGCGGAAGTTCTGGGGTCGCTGCACTATCTGCGCAATCTGTGCGGCGAGGCGGGCGACAAATGGCGCGGCCAGATGGAAAAGCTTCTGGCGGCTGAAAATCCGGATCCCACGCGACGGGCCAAGTTCATTGCCAACTTCAACCGTGGCTATCGCTCGTTCGACGAGATCTACGTCAACTGCACGCCGTCGGCGACCGAGGCGATCAGCCGCTACATGAAGGAAGGCGAGGCCTTGACGCGCGAAATTGCCGGGCGATATGGCAATTAGGGGACTATTAACTTTTCCGGCAATGCCTAAAATACATATCGGGGCAGTCGTGCTAAAAGCCTTAACGGGACATTAAAAGGGACGACTCAAGTTGATCCGTATTTGACGGATCCGAACTTGAAAGGGTGGAAGTTGAGTATGGAACATACCGCAGGCGACATTGATGCCCTCGTCAGGGAAGAAAAGCGGCTGACCGCTATCGAGAGTCACAACGAGGCTTGGGCGGAAGGCCTTTCCGCCGGCATCGAGCCTGAAATCATCGCCGAGGCGGCACTTGCGACCGCTTTTGCCGAATTGCTTCGCGCCAATGGCGAAACCGCGGCCCTCGCTTTGCTCGATCGCATGCGCGACAAGGTCATCGCCGGCGATTTCGAGGAAGACCGCCTCTGCCACTAGGTGTGGCCGGCGAGCTGTCATCATTCCGGCGGGTGTTGCTCTGACGCATCCCCAAGCCTGTATTTGTGTGTATGATCGCGCCGGATGACCCAGGCCAGCGGCGGCCTGTGCGAGAGAGTGCGACATGACTTCGAGAATGAACGCGGCAAGGTCCAGCCGTGAGCGGCGCATCGCCGGCTGGCTTCTGGCCGCCAGTACCACGCTGATGCTTGGCGTGACGGCGGCTGCGACGCCAGCCTGGTCGCTCAGCGAGATCAAGCGCGAGGAAGCACCAGCACCGCAGGAAGAGGCGATCGAGAAGGAGCCGCTTCCGCCGGTCAACAGCGTGCCGCTGCCCGACCCGATCCAGACAAACCCGCCGAGCGATGAGCCGACGTCCCCGGAAGAGGCCGAACCTGATGATGCCGAGCCGGGCGAACGCAATGTGACCCGACCGGAAATCGACCCCGACGCGCCACTTCCGGAAGTCGTCTACGATCTCGAAAGCCTGCCTGAACCGGTGAAGCGCATGCGCCAATTGATCGTGGATGCCGCCAGGAAGGGCGATATCGAGGCGCTGAGGCCGCTGATCGGAACCGGCGACAGCAGCACCCAGCTCTCGCTGGGCGGCCTCGACAGCGATCCGATCGAATTCCTGCGCGAGCTGTCCGGCGACAAGGAAGGCCACGAAATCCTGGCCATCCTCGAGGAAGTCCTCAGCGCCGGCTATGTCCGTGTCGATATCGGTACGGAGAATGAGCTCTATGTCTGGCCCTATTTCTTCGCGATCCCGCTCGACAAACTGGATTCGCGCCAGCGCGTCGAACTGTTCAAGATCGTCACCGCCGGTGACTACGAGGACATGAAAACCTACGGCGCCTACATCTTCTATCGTGTCGGCATCACGCCCGATGGCCATTGGTCGTTCTTCGTGGCGGGCGACTAGATAAGCCGCTAGGCCGGCAGGGCCTCCGAAAACAACACGGGCTGCCCCTGCCCCGGCGTCACGATCTCGCCTTCCCACATGATGCGGTTGCCGCGCACGATTGTGCCCACTGGCCAGCCGGTAACTTCCTTGCCGTGATAGGGCGTCCAGCCCGCCTTCGAGCCGGCCTGGGCGTTGGTGATCGTCTCGCGGCGCTTCAAGTCGACAATGGTGAAATCGGCGTCGTAACCGGCCGCGATCCTGCCCTTGCGAGCCATCCCGAACAGGCGCTGCGGACCATGGCTCGACAGGTCGACGAACCGTTCCAGCGTCAGCCGCCCGGCGTTGACGTGGTCGAGCATGATCGGCACCAGCGTCTGCACCCCGGTCATGCCAGAGGGCGAGGCCGGATAGGGTTTTGCCTTCTCCTCCAGCGTGTGCGGCGCGTGATCGGAACCGAGCACATCGATGATGCCTTGCGAAATACCATGCCAGACGCCGTCGCGATGCCGGCTTTCGCGCACCGGCGGGTTCATCTGGATGAGCGTGCCCAGCCGCGCATAGTCGTCGGCGGCCAGCGTCAGGTGATGCGGCGTCGCCTCGCAGCTTGCCACATCCTTGTGCTTCTCCAGGAATGCGATCTCTTCCGCGGTCGAAATGTGCAGGACGTGAATGCGCGCACGGACCGCGCGGGCAATGCGCACCAGCCGCTCGGTGCAGCGCAGCGCGGCGATCTCGTCGCGCCAGACCGGGTGCGAGGAAGGATCGCCCTCCACCTGTTCGCCAAGACGTTCGCGTAGCCGGAACTCGTCCTCGGAGTGAAAGGCCGCGCGGCGGCGCGTGTTCATCAGGATCGAGGCGACGCCCTCGTCGTCCTCGACCAGCAAATCGCCGGTCGACGAGCCCATGAAGACCTTGATGCCGGCGGCAGCCGGCAGCCGTTCCAGTTCGCCAACGTCCTTGGCGTTCTCGCGCGTACCGCCCACCCAGAAGGCAAAATCGCAATGCATCCGGTTGGTGGCGCGCCTCACCTTGTCGGCAAGAGCTGCCTCGCTGGTGGTCAGCGGCTTGGTGTTGGGCATCTCGAAGACCGCCGTCACACCGCCCAGAACGGCGGCGCGCGACCCGGTTTCCAGGTCTTCCTTGTGTTCCAGACCGGGCTCGCGGAAATGCACCTGGCTGTCGACCACCCCCGGCAGGACATGCAGGCCACGGCAATCGATCGTCTGGCCCGCGGACGCTGTTTTGAAATCGCCTATGCCGGCGATGCGCCCATCCTTCACGGCGATGTCGCGCACACCTTGGCCGTCATGATTGACCACCGTCCCGCCTGTCAGGATGAGATCGTAAGTCGCTGCCATGCCGTTACCGCCGCTCTTGCCGTGGGGTTGCCAGCGGCTTACGTAAAGGCCTTCCGAAATGCAAGCCGCCCAAGCCATGACAACCGTTCATCTTGCCAACCGCACCATCGTCTCGGTTTCCGGACCCGACGCCGAGCATTTCCTGCAAAATATCCTCACAACCGACCTCGACAAACTGGCCGCGGGTGTCGCCAAACCCGGCGCGCTTCTGACGCCGCAAGGCAAGATCCTGTTCGATTTCCTCATTTCGCGCCGCGGCGCCGATGGCTTCCTGCTCGACTGCCGCACCGATGTCGCCGACGACTTCGTCCGCCGCATAATGCTCTACAAGTTGCGGGCCAAGGTCGAAATCACCAAGCGCGATCAGCAGCTTGTCTCCGTTTCGTGGGAAACTGATTCCGGAGCCTCACATTCCGATTCAACGAGGTCACTGAGCGAAACAGGCCTCCGTGACCTCAGGTTTCCCCAATCCAATGCGGTCTATCGCTCCTGCGACACCGCCCTGCCCGGCACTGGCACCGAAGCCGATTGGGCAGCACTGCGTGTCGCGCACGGTATTGCCGAAAGCGGCAGTGATTACGCACTCGGCGATGCGTTCCCGCATGACGTCCTGCTCGACCAGATGGACGGCGTCGGTTTCAAGAAAGGGTGTTATGTCGGGCAGGAAGTGGTTTCACGCATGCAGCATCGCGGCACGGCGCGGCGGCGTATCCTGATCGTCGCCGCGGAACAAGACTTGCCACCGGCCGGAACCGACATCACAGCGGGCGGACGTTCCGTCGGCACGCTGGGCACCGTGGTCGGCACGGGCGGCTTAGCCATCGCCCGCATCGACCGTGTCAAGGACGCGGTAGACAGTGGCACACCCCTGTTGGCCGGCGATGTGGGCGTCACCCTGTCGATCCCGAGTTGGGCCAAATTCAGCTTTCCGCAGGACGCCGCAAACGCGGCCGACGCCTGATGGCCGACAGGGCCGGAGCGCCGCCGCGCGCCTGGCAGCGCATGCTGTCCGGCCGCCGGCTCGACCTGCTCGACCCGTCGCCGCTCGACATCGAGATCACAGACATCGCCCATGGCCTCGCCCGCGTTGCCCGCTGGAACGGCCAGACCAGCGGCGATCATGCCTTTTCCGTCGCGCAGCATTCGCTTCTGGTCGAGGCGATTTATTCCGCCTGTTGCCCAGGCATTACCCCGGACGGCCAGCTTGCCGCCCTGCTCCACGACGCCCCGGAATATGTCATCGGCGACATGATCTCGCCCTTCAAGGCGGTGGTCGGCGGCGGCTACAAGGACTGCGAATTGCGCCTGCAGCGCGCCATTCATCTGCGCTTCTCCCTGCCCGCCGAAATTGCCGCCGGCCTGCGCAAGGAAATCAAGAAGGCCGACCAGATCGCCGCCTATTTCGAGGCGACGGTCATCGCGGGTTTCTCCATCGCCGAGGCGACGCAGTTCTTCGGCCGCCCGCGCGGCATTTCCGCGAACAGTTTCGACCTCGCCTCGAAACCGGCCAAAAAGGTGCAGGAACGCTTCCTCGCGCGTTTTCACGCAATCGAGAACCTGCGCCGCGCCTGATGCTGAAATCTTGCACGCATCAGAAAACGTTAAATTAACCCGAAACCACCGACACTGGCCTCTCTGCGATAGTCTGTCTGGACCAATTCATGGCCACTGCGGATTTCGACGCCTATTCGTCTGCCGGTTCCGTTGTCGAAATCGACGTTGCCCCGGAAGACTGGCCTGTCGCGCACCGACACGGCGAACCGCTTTCGCAGAACGACCGCTTCTCCGCGGCGGTGGAGAACATGTCGCACGGCCTGTGCATGTTCGACGCCGAAGAGCGCATGATCATCTGCAACGGTCACTACATCGATATTTTCCGTCTCTCGCCCGCTGTAATGAAACCGGGCATCGCCTTCATCGACATTCTGCGGCACAGCGTCGAGGTCGGCATTGCCTCGCATACTGCCGAGGAACTTTACGCGATCCGCAAGCCGTTCATTGCCAGGGCGCAGCCGTCCAACTACGAGGAAATCCTTGCCGACGGGCGCATCATCAACATCTCGCATCGGCCGCTGGGTGTCGGCGGGTGGGTGTCGATCTACGAGGACATCACCGAGCAGCGCCGCGCCGAAACCGACTTGCGCGAACAGCATCGCCGCTTCGACGCCGCGCTTGCCAACATGTCTCAGGGTTTGCTGATGTATGACGCCGACAAGCGGCTCATCGTACGCAACGAACGCTTCCTCGAACTCTACGGCATTTCGGCCACCGACGTGTCGCTCGGCATGACCCACCGGCAAGTCTTCGATCGTCTGGTCGAGCTCGGTCTTTATCGGGATATCGACGGCGATATCGATATTCCCGCTGCCGAAGCCCGGCTGCAAACCGGATTGATGGTCGCCTTGCAGCGCCACCTCACCGACGGCCGCACATTCGAGATCAACCACCGGCCGATGAGCGGCGGCGGCTGGGTTGCTACCTTCGACGATGTCACCGAACGGCGTCGCGTCGAGGAGCGCATGATCCACCTGGCGCACCATGACCCGCTGACCAACCTGCCAAACCGCTCGGTGTTCCGGGAAAAACTCGATCACGCCATCGCCGCCGCGCAGCCCGCCGGCGGTTCGTTTGCGATCCTGTCGCTCGACCTCGACCGCTTCAAGGCGATCAACGACACCTGGGGGCATCCGGCCGGTGACTGGCTGCTCAAGAGCGTCGCGGAGAGGCTGCTACGCTGCCTTCGCGGCGAAACGGATGTCGTGGCGCGTTTCGGTGGCGATGAGTTCGCCATCCTGCAACTCGGCCTCAACACCCCGGCGGACGCGGAGCGGCTCGCAAGACGCATCGTCGATGCTGTCAGCAAACCATACAAAAACGACAGTTGCGAGATGCGGGTCGGGATCAGCATCGGCATCGCCCTGTCGTCCCTCGACGGCGAGGATGTCGATACGCTGCTGAAGAATGCCGACATGGCGCTCTACCGGGCAAAACACGAAGGCCGCAACATTTACCGTTTCTTTGAGCCGGGCATGGACGCCCGCGTCCGGGAGCGACGCGCGCTGGAAGCAGATTTGCGCAGGGCTCTCGCCCGCCGCGAATTCGCGCTGCATTTCCAACCTATCCTCGACATCGCTGCAGGCGAGATCGTTTGCTTCGAAGCGCTGCTGCGCTGGAATTCTCCGGAACGGGGCCAGATACCGCCGGATGTCTTCATCTCCGTTGCAGAAGAGACCAAACTGATCGTGCCGCTCGGCGAATGGGCATTGCGCAAAGCCTGCATGACTGCTGCCGGCTGGCCGGCGCATCTGCGCGTCGCCGTCAATGTTTCAGCCGTCCAGATCAGGAGCGGAACCTTCCCGCGCACGGTCGTCTCGGCGCTCGCCCACTCCCGCCTTCCGGCAAATCGCCTGGAACTGGAGATCACCGAAACCGTACTCATGGACGAGAGCGACGTCGTCGTGACGACGCTGCGCCAGTTGCGCGATCTCGGCGTGCGTATCGCGCTGGATGATTTCGGCACCGGATATTCGTCGCTCGGTTATCTCAGGCGTTTCCCCGTCGACAAGATCAAGATCGACCACTCATTCGTCAGCGATATCGACCAGCGGGACACCGCCGCCATCGTGCGGGCGATCCTCGGGCTCGGCGCACAACTTGGCATTACAGTCACGGCCGAAGGCGTGGAAACCGAAACACAACTCGATATCCTTCGAAAGGAAGGCTGCGTCGAGGCGCAAGGTCATCTCGTGGGTCTACCCATGAACAACGCCGATCTACGACAGGCTCTCAAGCAGATTTCGCAGAGCAGGCGCTTCGGCTGAATCGGAACGCTGGCAGAAAAACTTTTTCTATCGCATACTTCATCTTCAGGATGTTTCAATCATCTATGGCATTGCGGGGGCGAGCATGCGTATTTCTGCGTTGAATTTGTCTCGGTTGCTTTTTCTCTTATTCGCATTGCTGGCGGCCAGCCCCGCAGACGCCGCTGAGCCGGTTACCTTGCCCGGCGCCGTCTGGGCGGTCGTTCCGCCGGCTGGCTTTACGGTGGTGACCGAACCGATGGCGGTCTTCCGTCATCCCGCCGGCGCGCTGCTGATGGTTCAGGACTCTCCCAAACGCGCGGTGTCCAAAGCCGAATTCGACATTCCGCCCGAACAGGCGGGGCAAATGCGTGTCGACGAAGTGGCGGAAATCACGGTCGACGGGCGACATGCCGTGCTGGCCATCGTTTATGTCCATGCACAACGGGCGCTTTCGGTCGCACTAATGGTCGAGGGCGAAGACTCCAACGGCGCCATCATTGCCATGCTGCCGGACGCGGCGGCATCCCAGATTTCGGTGGCAACACTCCGCGAGGCGGTGCTGACCGCGGTGGAACGGCCAAAACCGATCGAGGCCAGGCTTGAATCACTGCCCTTCAAGATCGGCGACATGGCCGGAATGCGGGTGGCGTTCTATGCCGTCGGCGTCATGCTGCAACTCACCGACGGTCCCTCGGATGACCCGGACGAAGCCACCAGCCAGGCATTCGCCAACCTGATGACGATGGAGATCCCTGCCGGCACGGCGCTCGATATGCAAACCGACCTCGCCCCGATGGAGGCCCGGCTGCGTCAGGAATATCCCGACGCAAAAATCCTGGGCAGCACGGTCCTCAAGACCCAAACTGGCGACGTCGCGGAAATCCGTTATGAGCGCAGAACCAAGGCATCGAAGCCGGTCGCCGGCGTTACCTGGTTCAAGGTGATCGGCGGTCGAGGCCTCGTCATGATCTGCCAATATCCGGTCGGCGACGCAGCCGCCCTCGCCCAACTCGCCAAAGTCCGCGACGGCATCATGACGAGATAGCGGGACGCTACCTATCCAGCCGCTCCAGGAACCACTGGGTGAGCCTGACCCAGACCTCGTCCTTTTCGCCGGAATCCTCCCAGCCGTGGTCGAGGTTGGGATTGTCGTTGACCTCGATGACGTAGACGCCATCCGGCGTTTCCTTGATATCGACGCCATAGAGACCGTCGCCGATGCAGCGCGCCGCACGCACCGCAGTCTCCACGACATGCGAGGGCGCTTCCTTGAGCGTGAAGGTCTTGATGCCGCCCTGATCGGGCTTGCCGTTGGCCTTGTGGTTGACGATCTGCCAATGCTTCTTGGCCATCAGGTAATGAACGGCAAACAGCGGCTGGCCGCCCAGCACGCCGATGCGCCAGTCGTAGTCCGTCGGGATGAATTTTTGGGCGATCAGGAGATCGGAATCCTCCAGCCACTGTGTCGCCAGCGTCTTCAATTCCTGGATATTCGATGCCTTCTTGACGCCGCGCGAAAAGGCGCTGTCGGGAATCTTCAGCACCAGCGGAAAACCGAGCGTCTGTGCCGCGACATCGAGGTCGGCGGGACCCGCGATCATCACCGTAGGCGGCACCGGCACCTTGTTGTAGGCCATCAGTTCGTTGAGATAGACCTTGTTGGTGCAGCGGATCATCGACAGCGGATCGTCGATGACCGGCATGCCCTCCTGCTGGGCGCGCCGCGCGAAGCGGTAGGTGTGGTTCGAGATCGAGGTCGTCTCACGGATGAACAGTGCATCGTAGTTGGCGAGCTTGGCCAGGTCCTTGCGGGTGATCGGCTCGACCTCGACGCCCATCTTTTCGGCGATCTTCGCCCAGTGGCGCAGCGACTGGACTTCCGACGGCGGCAGTTCCTCATGCGGGTCGATGAGCGTGGCGAAGGTATAGCGCGCCGGCGTGCGCGCCTTGGTGTCGCGCCATTCGCGGTTGGTATAGATCTCCAGGCATTCGAGAAACCGCTTGTCCTCGTCGTCGCTCATGCGGGCGAGCGGCAGAAAGCCGATCTTGCGGATCGACGCCCATTCGGCGTTGTCGGTGATGCTCACCTCCAGTGCGGGCGCGCGAAACCAGTCGAACAGAAGCTTGGCAAAGCGGTCCCATGCCTTGGAAGGTCCGATGCCGAAGAAGATCGCGACCTTCTGCGGAAACGAACCGCCAAGGTCCTTGCGGCATTTGTTGAGCGTCAGCTCGAGTTCCGGCAGGGCGTGCTCGTAGAGCTTGCGCTCGGAGAGATCGATCATCGTCTCGACCGTCGGAATGACCTTGTGGCCGCGCGAACTGGCGAGCAGCGAAGCGTAGTAGCCGCGCGACTGGTAGCCGTAGTTGTTCGACAGGTTGATGACCTTCGGCCGCTGTCCGCGAAACAGTGCCGGATGCGCCAGGTAATCGCGGTTGGTGATGATCTTGTGCGGCGTCGCGAACTGATCGATGTCGTTCTGCCGTCCGGTAAGAATGACCCAGGTCATCGTGTCGAATGCTTTCCCGAGAATTTTTGCGCGAAGCGGCAAGAGTGGGATCGCGCTAGAGCGTGGAAACGGCGATAGGAAACGAGTCGGGCGCCGGCGTCGAGCCCCGCACCAGAACACATCTTTCCGCCGAACGCCTCAAGCACGCCGGAGTTCCCGCAGGGCCGGCTTGTCTTCGTCCACAAGCGATTTTTCGTAGCGGAGCGCCGTGGCGCCATCGGCGTAGTAGCCCGGCACCTCGCCGATGCGCCGATAGCCATTTTTCTCGTAAAGGGTGCGGGCGCGATCATTGTCGTCCCGCACCTCGAGGCGCAACGCCGTGCAACCTCTGCCCTGGGCGACGCGCTCGGCCGCAGCCAGCAGCGCCCTGCCCTGTCCCGGACCACCCCCCGGGGCGACCGCGATCGAATAGAGCCGCGCCGCAAGGTTTCCCTTCCTGAAGAGGACAACGCAATAACCGACAACCCTGCCGGCGGCGTCGGCAATAAGCACGGCCGCGGTAGTTGCCCCGGCAAGATGGCGGAACGATTTCCGTGAGATGCGGTCGGCAACAAAAACCGCGTTTTCGATCGCCACGAGAGCGTCGATGTCTGACACGCGGGCCGGGCGGATGTCGGCGGGCATTCGGACCACAAAACCTCGAATTCGAAGGAGGAAAGTCCAGTGTCGCTAGAGCAGGATGCCCGGCCCGTCACGGCCAGCATCGAAATCGCTTTCGCTCCTAGATTTGGGCCGAATTGTGACTGCCGATGCAAGCTGGAAGCAGTCCCGCAAGTTTAACCGATGCTGGCGTGGGTGTCAGCTTGCAGCGCCGGCGGCGACCAGTTGTTTCCAAGCGCTTTTCGCGACCTCGGTCAGCCGCTCCTGCGGCAAGGAGCCGACGATGGCGCAGCCATAATCCTTGTCCAGCCAGTATATGGCGGTCGGGCCGCCGGCCTTTTCCGTGTAGGTGCCGCGTGTCTTCTTCTCGCCCTCGGCGACCATATAGATGGAAATCTGGTTGCCTGCCTGATCCTTGTAAACCAGCAGGGCCGCCGGGCTTTCCGCGCCGGGCAGCAGGCGACCGCCGAGCAATTCGAAGCCTTCGTTCGCCAGATCGGGCGCGACCAGCTTCAGGCCCGTGCGTTTCGACAACCATCCCTCCAGATAGGGCTTGTCGGTTCCGCCCACCTCGACGGTGTGACCCCGATCGACGGCGTAGGTCACATAGGCGCCGATCGCCTTTTCGGCGAGCTCATTTTCGGCTTCGGCCTGCATTCGCAAGCCGCTCGACCCGGCGAAGTATCCTCCGGCAATACCCGCCGCAAAAATCACCGCCGCCGCGACTGCCGACTGCCTGCCCGCGAGCCACGATCTTGCAATCCTCGGCGGCCCCTCCGTCACCATTTCCGTCAACCGCTCGGGGGCCGGCTCCTTGAGAACCCCGGCGAAAACCTCGCGCAGGCGCCTGGCATCGTCGGTAAAACGGGCATTCTTCGCCTTCATTTCGGGATTGGCCTCCAGCCAGGCCTCGAAGTCGGCGCGTTCCTCTGCCGGCATCTCGCCGTCGAGCGCCAGGTGGATGTCGCGGATCGTATATTCGCGCTGCGTCATCTCTCAACGATCCTGAATGTCCGCCGCCGGGCGGCATCGTCCAGCAGGCCGCGCAATTCCTCACGCCCGCGGGCAATGCGCGACATCAGCGTGCCGGCTGGTATCCCGAGGATGTTCGCCGCTTCGGCGTAGGAAAAACCCTCCACCGCGACCATCATGATGGCGGCGCGGCGTTCAGGGCTGATTGCTTCGAGCGCGTCGAGGATGTCGCGCACGGCAAAGCTGTCCTGCTGCGTTGCAGCCGAGGGCAAATTTTCGGCCGCCTCGACCGGCACCGTCGCGTTGCCGCCACGCCGGCTCACCTTCCTCATCTGGTCGACAAACAAATGATGCATGATCGTAAACAGCCAGCGGCGGGGGTTTTCGCCGGTACGCCAGTTGTCCAGCCGGGTCAGGGCGCGCTCCAGACTGTCCTGGACAAGATCGTCGGCGGCATCCTTGTCGCGCAGCAGGGCGCGCGCATAGCGGCGCAGCCGGGGAATTTCCGCGAGAATGGCCGTCTTCTTCTCGTCCATTGGTTCTGCCGGCGTCTCCTGCCCGATTGTCACGCCCGCTCGATTGAACTCCCGATTTCACTGCCGCACAAGCAGCGGAAAACGGTCGAGGCTCCGGCGGTTCGCCCTTGGCATTCCACCAGCGCCTGCATAATCCACAACGCTGCCGGAGGGGAATTTATTCCCGCGGCTGCATCAACGGAATTGAAGCGACTGATACAAGCAATTCATTTGAATGGCGGCGGCGATACGATAAGAATTGTGTAGTTACACGGAGAGCCCCTCATGTCCGACGCTTCGGCAACCGCCCGGCCTGCCTCCAGCCTGCCCTGGCTGATCATCATCTGCGGCTGCCTGATCGCGGCCCTGACGTTCGGTCCGCGCTCCGCCATGGGTTTCTTCCAACTGCCTATGCTCGCCGAAAAAGGCTGGGACCGCACCACGTTCGGCTTGGCCATGGCCATCCAGAACCTGTTCTGGGGCCTCGGATTGCCGTTCTTCGGCGCCATCGCCGACCGCTACGGGACATGGCGTGTGCTGGCGCTCGCCGGCGTCATCTATGCCCTCGGGCTATTCCTGATGGCCACCGCGACGACGCCGACCATGCTGCATATCGGCGGCGGCGTGCTGGTCGGCCTCGGTGTCGCCGCCGGCGGCTTCGGCATCGTGCTTGCCGCTTTCGCCCGCCATGTGCCGGCGGAGCGGCGCAGCTTCGTCTTCGGCATCGGCACCGCGGCGGGATCGGCAGGCATGTTCATCTTCGCACCGATCAGCCAGGGGCTGATTACCGCCTATGGCTGGTCGGACTCGCTGATCATCATGGCAGTTGCGATGCTGGTCATCCCGCTGCTTGCCATACCGCTCGCCGGCAACTCCAAGTCAGGCACGGTCTCGCGGGCCGAGGTCGACCAATCCGTCGGCCAGGCGCTGCGCGAAGCCCTCGGCCACCAGAGCTTCCTGCTCCTCACCTCAGGCTTTTTCGTCTGCGGCTTTCAGGTGGCCTTCATCACCGCGCATTTCCCGGCCTATATCGGCGATATCGGCATCGACGCCCGCTACGCGGTGATTGCGCTGGCGCTGGTCGGATTCTTCAACATCATCGGCTCGCTGGCATCGGGTGTCATCGGCCAGCGCTATTCGAAGCCGATCTTCCTGGCATGGATCTATATCGGCCGCTCGATTGTCATCACGGCGTTCCTGCTGTTCCCGCAGACGCCGACCACTGTCATCCTGTTCGCCATCGCCATGGGTCTGCTCTGGCTTTCGACGGTGCCGCCGACCAATTCGCTGGTCGCCATCATGTTCGGCACCCGGCATCTCGGCATGCTCGGCGGCGTCGTCTTCCTGTCGCACCAGATCGGCTCGTTCCTCGGCGTCTGGCTCGGCGGCTATCTCTACGACCAGTTCGGCTCCTATGACGGCGTCTGGTGGCTCGGCGTCGCGCTCGGCCTGTTTGCCGCCGTGGTGCATTGGCCGATCGCCGAGCGGCCCGTCGAACGCCCGGCGCTGGCGCCTGCCGAATAGGCTTATTTGGCAGCCGCCGCCGTCAGCATGCGCTGGTAGAACAGGCCGATGCCAATCAGCACCGCGCCGAGGCCGATGAACGACAGCGCGCGCAGGACGCCCTCCAGCTCGGACATGTCGAACAGGAAGACTTTCGCCACGGCGACGACGACCAGCGCCGCCGAAGCGATGCGCACCACCCGCGAATTCAGTTTCAGCCCGGCGACCAGCAGCAGCACGCCCATCGCCAGCCACAGCGCCGAATAGGAATAGGTCTCGACCTGGTCCATGCCCTTCCACAGTCCGATGAACTCGTCGTGGAAGAGCCGCCGCACCGACAGCGTCGCATACACGAAGGCGAGCACGGCGGCCACCGTCGCCAGCAGCGCGACGTACCAGTCCGGCCGCTTGCCGCGTGCATAGAACGCCAGTCCGGCCATTGCCGCTCCGGGCAACAGATAGGCCAGCAGCAACAGGTTGAAGAAGACGATGGTGCCGGTCGATTCGTTGGTGAACAGCGGGTTTAGCACCACGAAATGCTGCAGGGCGATGAAAGCAACCGACAGGACGCCAATACCGATCGATCCGTAGCGGAACACCGGGCTCGGCGAACGTGCATCGAGCGCGATCAGGATGGCGCTGCCGCCGATGGCGATCAAAGTGTAGATAGCCTGCTCGGCAAGCGTCGGCGCGCCATCGTCGATGACGCCGCCATTCATCGCGTGGCGCACCAGCATCGCGACACTGAGCAGGCAAAACAGCGCCGCCACCGCCTCCATGACCAGCCGCGGCCGGCCATTGGTGGTGCGCGCAAGCTGCCAGGCGGCGAAGCCGAAGGCGAGCGCCGGAATGCCGTATCCGGGCAGCAGCCAGTTGAACACCGGCGTTGTCTGCAGGAACTCCCAGCCGACGATGGTCGGATCGAAAATCACACGCGAAAGTGTCGCCGCAGCCGCGCCGACACTCATCCAACCGAGGATCGGATAGCTGCGATAACGCGTCGCCAGTGCCGGCAGTACGGCGGCCAGTCCGATCAGAATCGTCGTCATGCCGGCGCCGAATGCCATCAGGACTGTCAGCATCAGCGCGAGGCCAGAGCCCACCAGCAGCAAGGAAACGGCGAGATCGCCTTTCAGCGGCGGATTTTCGGCACGCGCCACCCATTCACCGCCCGCCACGAGCAGGAGCGTCACCACCAGCCCGGCAAAGGCATAGCCGAAATCACGGTCGATGTTGCCGAACGCGAGCCAGGTGGCGGCGAGGATCACCAAGGACACGAGTGCCGCCCAGCCGGCCCACGAACCGGCCCGGTAGCGGCTACCGGCCACGAACTTCCGTGCCATCCACAGGCCGGCGGCAAGGAACACGGCGCCGATGGCGATGCCCAACGGCACGAAATTCACCGAAGCGGCGGAAACCGACATCCCATCGATCGAGACCTCGCCGCCCAGCAGGTCAACATCGAAATCTCCACCGAAGGCCGACTGGATGTAGATGAGGATGGTGGCGATACCGGAAGCATAAAGTAACGGGATGGCGCCGTAACGATAGACGGCAACCAGCACCAGCGCGATCAGCAGTATCGCCGACAGCCAGGTTCCTCCGGCGGCCGACATCAGCGGATCGACGCCGAGGCCGAGCGCTGCGATACCGATCAGCACGGCCGGCACGATCGACGGTTTGTCGACACCTGCCCAAACCCCCGCCGCGTCGGTGCGGGCCGCATCGCCGCGCAGCCAGACGAATGTCAGCACGGCGAGCGTGACTGCATTGATGAACGCGACGGCCTTCAGGTCGGCGAGCGGCGCGGCGATCATGTAGGTCAGGCACCAGAGCCCCGTGCCCGCGAAAGCCGCCGCCATCAGCAGCGGCCAGTTGCGCTGGCGTGCGATAACCGCGGTCGCGGCAAGGATGACGGCAAGGAAGCCGAACAGTGACCACGGGCTCGGCGAATTCGAGGCGACCAGCACCGGAGTCAGGAACGAACCGAGCAGGCCGAGGCCGGCAAGTGCCTGTCCATGCACCAGCGACGCGGCGATTGTCGCCAGGCCGATGATCGCCAGGAAGATAAAGGCCGGTGCCGGGCCGATGAAGCCATAGATGCCGTGCGCGGCGTAGACGGTGCCAAACAGCGTGAAGGCGCCGGCCGCGGTCAGGATGCCGGGCACATAGGCACCCTGCATGCCTTCCACCGGCACCTTGAAGCCGGTGCGGCGGATGAATTCGCCGCCGCCGGCAAGCAGCAGGCCGAGCAATGCGGCCATGGTCAATCTCACGCCCGGACCGAAAATGCCGGCCTCGATCGAATAGCGGACGAGGAAAATGCCGCCCAACGCAAGCGCCAGCCCACCGACCCATACCGCCCAGCGGGTGCCGAGCGCGGTCTCGATATCCGGCTTCCGGACCGGCTTCTCTTCGGTGGATGGAGCCGCGTCGACGCTTTGGGTCCACGGGCCTTCCGCCGCCGGCTCCGCCTGCGTGTCGGCGGCGATCGGCGTGACTTCGACACGCTCGTCGGCTTCCGGCTCTGCGGTAACGGCATCCCCGGTGTCCGCCACCTTGGGCATCGTGGCGCCGATCGGCGCGGCTTCGCGCTCGGATGCCTCGGCATTCGCGACGGCTGACGCTGACGTTGCGGCGCCGGACAGCACAAAGCTGCGCAATGCGCCAAGCTCGCGCTCGATCAGGCCGAGCCTGCTCTGCTGGCGCGCCACCACCACGATCAACCCGATGATCGCGACAAGACCGATCAGACTTTCGAACATGGCGGTCCCCTATCCAGCCGGTAGCAATATGTGCCTGCGAAATCAGCGCCCTGCAAGATCGGCTACGGCAAGATCAACACCCTCGCTCAGGCGGCGGTCTCTCCGTTGAAAGGGGATTTGTCCGCGAGCGCCTTGCGAAGCGCGCCGAGGAAACCCGATCGCGCTTCGGGTTCGGCCAGCCCGCGGGGTTCGTAGACATGACGCATGAAGAAGAACCCAGTCAGCCTGAACGCATCCTCGATGTCGGCAGGCGCGGCGCGAATGGCGGCGCCGCGATGCAGGAATTCCGGTAGCGCCAGCATCTTGTCGCGCCACGGCGCGCCGGCGGCTCGCGACACGGCGCGGCCGGACTTTGGCGAAACGTAAGCCAGATCGTCGCGCACGCCGGTGGCGGCGCATTCGGTCAGGTCGAGCCCGAAGCCCAGTTCGTCGAGGACCAGCAGTTCGAAGCGCACCACCAGTTCGGCGGCGGCGACCGGGTCATCCAGATGGTCCAGCAACAGCAGCAGCGTCTCGAACAGGCGATCATGCGGATCGCGCTCCGGCAGGAGACGCAGATGCGCGGCGAGCGTCTGCAGGCCGTAGACGGCGACGGCACTGTCGAAGAGCCGGGCCGCGTTGAGTTCCAGCGGCTCGGCCTGGAAGATGCCCAGATGTTCGTCGAGCCGTGCCCGCCACAGAAGCTCGACGCGGTTGCCGGCCTGCAGGACCGGCTGCAGCTTGCGCGAACGGCCACCGCGCACCAGTCCCAGATGGCGGCCGTGCGCGCGCGTCATCACCTCGAGTATGGCGCTGGTTTCGCCATGCTTGCGGGTGCCGAGAATGATTCCCTCGTCGCGCCATTCCATCGGCCAAGCCTTTCACGGCTTCCGTGGGGAAATCAAGAAAAAGCGCGAGCGGCCGGCACCCGCCAGCCCGCATTGCGTAAGGTTGACCAGGCTATCCGCTGTTCCCGGGCGACGCGGCCAGCATGACGGCATGGATCGCCGCGATCGACATCACGCCTATGGAATGATGGGGTGGGTCCCCTTCAACAGGGACACGAGCTGGGCCTGATGATGGGTACCGGTCTTGGTGAAGATGCGGTCCAGATAGGTGCGCGCCGTGCTGTACGTGATGCTGGAATTGGCCGCCACGGCCTTCAGGCTGTGCCCGGCCGTCAACGCCGCGGCCAACCGCGCCTCGGCTGGCGTGAGGTCGAAAAGGCCCGTGAGGATGTCGGGCGACGGCACCAGGTTGCTGGGTCTCAGGGCCGTTGCCGCGACAAGCACGTCAGCGCCGGAGAAAAGCTCGTGCGCCAGGCGGCGAAGCGGGATGAGATGCAGGATCATCGCGTCGCGGCCGGGGCTCGGCGATATGGGAATGGAGCGAACCGTCGCGCGATCACCGCCGTTCTGATGGGTGACTGCCTGCTGGAACAATCTGTTCGCCTCGGGGTCGGTGATCGCCAGCCCGCCGAACGCCGCCGGCAGGAATGTGGAGGTGAGCGTGTCGAGCAGCGTGTTGGTCGCAAGAACGCGTCCTGAAGCTGTCATTACCGCGGCCGGCAGGCCGATCGCAGCGAGCGCCGCCGTCGTGGCATGCGCGCGTTCCAGACGCAGGCGCGCACCGATCAGGCCTGCCCGCGCCAGGTGCGGTCGCATGTGATTGAGATGGTAGAGATCCTGCTTCGAGGGGCGGTCGTTGATAAGCCAGCGCTCCATTGCGAACAGGAGGACCTCACCAGTGGGCAGCGGAATGAAAGAGCCGACCTCTCCGCCGATCCCGAGAGGCAACACCCGGTCGAGCCGCATGCGGTTGCTCTCCAGCGCCTCCTTCGGGAAATAGTCGGCATCGTAGATGAACGCCGGCGGTGGTGGCAGCGCCTGCAGAAGCTGGACGACCCTGCTGTGCTTGAAGCCGCCTTCCAGCGCTATTTCGTCGAGGACGGGACGGATCAGGTCGGTCGAAATGAACTTCGCTTCGAGCCGGTCATCGAACAGAAGGATGCCGCCCGCGGCGGAGTTGGACAGGTCGCTCAACCTCTGGAGGACATCAGACCACAATTCGGGAACGAAAGCGGCTTCGTAGATACGGTCGACTAGGTCTTCGGCCATTCAATCGGTTGCCTGCGCACGCTTTCAACCGAAACCTATCGCGTGATAATGTTATGTCAATCCGGGTCGAACCGGATGGCATGGGCAAAATATCCAAATTCTACAAATGGATAGACGCCGGCTTACAACTCGCCGTCCCTGCGGCTCGATCATCAGCCGGGGCTTCAGCACAACGCTCTCATGCCAGCGAGCGTACCCCTAGCTTGGGAATTCCAGCCCCATTTCGCGATAGCGTTCCGGGTCGTTGCCCCAGTTCTCGCGTACTTTGACGAACAGGAAGAGATGCACCTTCTGTTCGAGGATACCGGCGATTTCGGCACGCGAAGCCTGGCCGATCGAGCGGATCGTCTCGCCCTTGTGGCCGAGCACGATCTTCTTCTGGCTGTCGCGCTCGACATAGATGACCTGCTCGATGCGCACCGAGCCGTCCTTCTTCTCTTCCCATTTCTCGGTCTCGATATGGGAGGAATACGGTAATTCCTGATGCAGCCTGAGATAGAGCTTCTCGCGGGTGATCTCGGCGGCGAGCTGGCGCATCGGCAGGTCGGAAATCTGGTCCTCGGGATAATACCAGGGACCGGCCGGCAGCGCTTCGGCGAGATAGTCCAGCAGGTCCTTGCAGCCCGATCCGGTCAGCGCCGAGATCATGAAGGTGCGCTGGAAGGCAACGCGCTCGTTTGCCGCCTTTGCCAGTTCAAGCAGGCTTTCGGGCGGCACCCGGTCGACCTTGTTCAGAATCAGCACCATCGGCTGGCGAACATCCTTGAGGCGTTCCAGGATCGCATCGGCATCGCCCTTGATGCCGCGCTCGGCGTCGATCAAAAGCAGCACGATATCGGCATCTTTCGCGCCGCCCCAGGCGGTGGTCACCATTGCCGTGTCCAACCGGCGTTTCGGCTTGAAGATGCCCGGCGTGTCGACAAAGACAATCTGCGCATTGTTGTGGGTGGCAATGCCGCGCACGATGGCGCGCGTCGTCTGCACCTTGTGGGTGACGATTGACACCTTCGCGCCGACGAGTTGGTTGACCAGCGTCGACTTGCCGGCGTTCGGCGCTCCGATCAGGGCGACAAATCCCGACCGCGTGGGAGTCGCGGCCTGTTCGGTTTCGCTCATCGTGCGTCCTCTTCTTTCTTGCTCCAGACGCCCTCGCGCAGCAGCACGGCCATGGCGGCGGCCTGTTCAGCCTCACGTTTGGAACGACCCGTCCCCGACGCCGGTTCGAAACCGCCGACCTTGACGCTTATGGTGAAAACCGGATCGTGGTCAGGACCTTCGCGGCTTTCCAGCGCATAGACCGGCATCGCGCCAGCCGCCTGGTGTCCCCATTCCTGCAGTTCGGTCTTGGGATCGCGGCGCGCTTCCCGCAGCGCCTTCGAACGCGGTTCCCAATAGCGCAGGATGAATTGCCGGGCCGTTTCCACGCCGCCTTCGAGATAAAGTGCCGCAATCAGCGATTCCAGCGCGTCGGCGCGCAGATTTACCCGCTTGCGGCCTTCCATGGAACGGATTTCGCTGCCGGCGTGGATGAGCTGCGGCAGACCGACCTCGTCGGCGATCTCGGCCAGTGTCTCGGCATTCACCAGGGCGTTCAGCCGCAGCGAAAGCTCACCCTCCGGCGCCTCGGGAAAAGCGTTGAACAGAAGATCGGCAATAATCAGCCCAAGCACCCGGTCGCCGAGAAATTCCAGCCGCTCATAATCCGCCCCGGTGCTGCCGCGGGCACTGGCATGGGTCAGTGCCCGGCGCAGCCTTGCAAGGTCGCGAAACAGATGGCCGGTCGGCTCTTTCAGCGCTAGAGCCAGCGCCTCACCCGTCAGTTTGCGCGTCGCCATGGCATCGCAACGGCCTCAATGGACCGGGTTGAAGAAGCGTGACAGCCGGACCGAACCCCAGCGCCAGATCTCGAGCGGGCTGGCGCCGTCGGCAATCGAGAAGAAGATGATGTTGGCACGGCCGACAAGGTTCTCCTCCGGCACGAAACCGACGCCGCTCGGCGGCGCAAAACGGCTGTCGGTCGAGTTGTCGCGGTTGTCGCCCATCATGAAGTAATTGCCTTCCGGCACCACGAACTCCCGGGTGTTGTCGGCAATGCTGTTCGGATAGAGATCCAGCGTGTCGTAGGAAACGCCGTTGGGCAAGGTCTCCCGATAGACATCGATCGGCTTGTTTTCTTCGGTAATGTCCGGATTGTCGATCTGGCCGACCTTTTCACGCACCACCGGCTGATCATTGATGAAAAGCTGGCCGCTTTCCATCCTGATGCGGTCGCCGGGCAGGCCGATTACGCGCTTGATATAGTCCAGCGACGGATTGGGCGGAAACTTGAACACCGCGACATCGCCGCGCTCGGGCGGCGTATTCCAGATACGGCCCGAAAATATCGGCGGCGAGAACGGCAGCGAATGGCGCGAATAGCCGTAGGCCCACTTGGTCACGAAAAGATAGTCGCCCTCCAGCAGGGTCGGGCGCATCGAACCGGACGGAATCGAAAACGGCTGGAACAGCAGCGTGCGGATGACGAGAGCCAGGAGCAGGGCCTGAACGATGACGCTGACGGTCTCGCCCAGACCGCCGGATTTCTTTTCGGATTTTTCAGCCACGCTCATGTCGTCCTCAATTGTGCGTCGGGTTCTCTTAGCCAGTTGCGCCGGGCGGGGCAACGGAATTGGTCGAACGCGCAGCCCCAAGAACGCACGACTGTGGCGGTTATTCGACCGGAAGCGCTTCGATGATGACGAATGCCTGCGCCAGCGGGAAATCATCGGTGATCGTCAGATGGATCACCGCGCGATGACCGGCCGGCAGCAGCCTTTCGAGTTTCGCCGCCGCGCCGCCGGTCAGATGCATGGTCGGCTTGCCTGAGGGCAGGTTCACCACGCCCATGTCGCGCCAGTAGACGCCGTCGGAAATGCCGCTGCCCAGCGCCTTGGAGCACGCTTCCTTGGCGGCGAAGCGTTTCGCATAGGATGCGGCACGCCCCCTGCGCCGCTCCGAGCGGGCCTTTTCGATGTCGGTGTAGATCCGGGCGACGAAGCGCTCGCCGTGGCGTTCCAGCGACTTCTCGATCCGCCTTATGTCGATGAGGTCGCTGCCGATGCCGATGATCATGGAGCGGTCGAGCCGAGGGTTCCGGCTGGTGGCGGAGCGGCCCGGCGGCCGGATCTTTCAGCCATGCGCCTGCGCCGCTGCTCGCGGAAGGCGCTCATGGCAAAGCGGGTGACGGCGTAGAAGGCGACACCGAAGACCAGCCCGAGCGGTATGGCGCCGATTGTCATCGGCTTCAGGATAGGCCCCCACAACTGCGCGAACGAGAGGTCGTGCAGCATCGTGCCGAGGCCGGCCGGCGGACCCCGATCGGGCAATTGTTCGTGCAGGATCAGCTTGCCGGTTTCCCAGGAAGCGCCCCACAGCAGCGGAAAGGTAAGCGGGTTGCCGAGTGCGGTGCCGAGCACCGCGGCAACTAGGTTCCCGGCGATCAGCCACGAAACGATAGCCGCGATGATGAAATGGAAGCCGAGCGGGAAGAAGGAAGCGAACACGCCCGCGGCGACGCCGGCGGCCACCGCATGCGGTGTCGCCTTCAGGCGCAAGACACGTTTCGAGAAATACCGGAACGAGCGCGAAAACGAGCGGCGCGGCCACAGATAGGTGCGGACACGCTGCCAGATATTTTCGGGGATCCTGCGTCTGAACAGCATTCTGGGACTCTAGCGATTAACCCGTTCGATGGACAAGCATCATATGTTGCGGCTGCCCGGCTTCACCGCCGCCTGCTTCGCGAAAGACCGCCAAACTTCATCTGTTTTCATCAAACTTCCCAGAATTCGCAATTCAACCGGAAATCCGGTGTTTCGGAAATTGTCAGCCGTTCACGCGCCGCGCCTCGCTGACGCTCGAATTGTCCTTCAGTTGCGACAGCAGCCGGTTCAGATGTTTCAGGTCCCAGACCTCGAGGTCGATCAGCATCTCGGTGAAATCCGGTGCCGTGCGGATCATCGACAGCGTGTGGATGTTGGCGTCGTTGGATGCCACCACCTGGGCAATATCTGCCAGCGATCCGGGCGCATTGATGGCGGTCACCGAAATCCGCGCCGGAAAGCGTTCCTTGGTGTCCTCGTCGATATCCCAGCGCACGTCGATCCAGCGCTCCGGCTGGTCGTCGAAGGCGGTCAGCGACGGCGACTGGATCGGATAGATGGTGATGCCCGAACCCGGCTGCATGATGCCGACGATGCGGTCGCCCGGCACCGCGCCCTCCGGCGCAAAGCGCACCGGCAGATCGCCGCGCACGCCCTTGATGGGCACAGCGCCGTCGCGCTGCTGTTCCTTGGCCGCCTCCTTGGCTTCCTTTCTGGACTTGCGCGAAGAGGAGCGACCGGGAAGCTGGAACAGCATGCCGGCGGCGTTGCGCAGATTGAACCAGCCCTCCTCGCGTGCCTTCGGTGCCTGGGTGATGCGTTCGTCCTTGAAGTCGGGATAGACCGCCTTCATGACATCGGTCGACGCTAGTTCGCCGCGCCCCACGGAGGCCAATACGTCCTCGATGTCCTTGCGGGCCAGCCGATGCAGCACCGGCTTCAGACTTTCCTTGGAAAAGGTCTTGCCGCCGCGCTCGAACGTCCGCTCCAGGATGCGGATGCCGAGACCCGAATATTGCTTGCGAATGGCGTTCTTCGTCGCCCGCCTGATTGCCGAGCGCGCCTTGCCGGTGACCACAACCGATTCCCAGGCGGCGGGCGGAACCTGCGCCTTCGACGTGATGATCTCGACCTCGTCGCCATTCTTCAGTTCGGTCATCAGCGGCATGATGCGGCCGTTGACCTTGGCCCCGACGCAGGTGTCGCCGACGTCGGTGTGCACGGCATAGGCGAAGTCGATCGGCGTGGCGCCGCGCGGCAGCGCGATCAGCCGGCCCTTCGGCGTGAAGCAGAAGACCTGGTCCTGGAACAATTCCAATTTGGTGTTTTCGAGAAAATCCTCGGGATTGTCGCCTTCGGCAAGCGCCTCGATGGTTCGCCGCAGCCAGGCATAGGCGTTGGTGTCCTTGGAAATCGTGTGCGCGGCGCCGTTCGTCTTGCCGCCTGTGTCCTTGTAGATGGTGTGCGCGGCAACGCCGTATTCGGCGACCTTGTTCATCTCGCGCGTGCGTATCTGCAATTCGATGCGCTGGCGCGACGGCCCGACGATGGTGGTGTGGATCGACCGGTAGTCATTCTGCTTCGGCGTCGAGATGTAGTCCTTGAAGCGGCCGGGAACCATCGACCAGGTCGTGTGGATGGCGCCGAGTGCGCGATAGCAGTCCTCGAGCGTATCGACGACGACGCGGAAGCCGAAAATGTCGGAAAGCTGCTCGAAGGAGAGCGCCTTCGCCTCCATCTTGCGGAATACCGACCAGGGCTTCTTCTGGCGGCTCTTCACCACGGCATTCAGCTTGTATTTGGCGAAGAGTTCCGAGAGTGACTGCTCGATTTCACCGATGACGCCCCGGTTGCGCTCGAAGGTGTCGGCAAGGCGTGCCGTAACCGTGCGATAGGCTTCCGGGTTGATGTAGCGGAACGCGAGTTCCTCGAGTTCCTCGCGCATACCCTGCATGCCCATGCGGCCGGCCAGCGGCGCATAGATATCCATCGTCTCTTCGGCGATGCGCAGCCGCTTGGCCTCCGGCACATGGTCGAGCGTGCGCATGTTGTGCAGCCTGTCGGCGAGCTTGACCAAGAGCACGCGGACATCTTCGGAAATCGCCAGCAAAAGCTTGCGCAGGTTTTCCGCCTGCTCGGCCTTCTTGGAGACGAGGTCGAGCTTCTTCAGCTTGGTCAGGCCCTCGACCAGCTTGCCGAGGTCCGCCCCGAACAACTCGTCGATTTCCTGGCGGGTGGCTGTGGTATCCTCGATTGTATCGTGCAGGAGCGCGACCGCGATCGTCGCCTCGTCCATATGCATGTCGGTGAGGATCGCCGCCACTTCGAGCGGATGCGAAAAATACGGATCGCCCGAAGCACGCCGCTGATGGCCGTGCTTCTGCATCGCGTAGACATAGGCCTTGTTGAGCAGCGCCTCGTTGACGTCAGGCTTGTAGCGCTGGACGCGCTCGACAAGCTCATATTGACGCATCATGGGCGGGTTCCGGCAGATCCAAATGAAACATGCGCCGCATCGGCTGAGCGGCGCATGTCATAGATAGCCACGAAAGTGCCGCCACGGAAGTGGCAGCGGCACTTCACATGCTTAGTAATCGTCGCTTTTCTCTGGCGGAACAAGACCTTCGATGCCGGCGAGCAGGTCTTCCTCGGTCATCCGGTCGAAGGTGATGTTGTCCTCTTCGCCATCGGCGTCGGCCGAAACGGTCGTCGTGTCGGTCTGGTCGGCGATTTCCTGCGCGTCGGCTTCCGGTTCGTCGACTTCGACATGCTTCTGCAGCGAGTGGATCAGATCTTCCTTGAGGTCGCCCGGCGAGAGCGTCTCGTCGGCGATCTCGCGCAGCGCCACCACGGGATTCTTGTCGTTGTCGCGGTCGATGGTGATCATCGCGCCCTGCGAGATCTGGCGTGCGCGATGGCCGGCCAGCAGCACGAGTTCAAAGCGATTGTCGACCTTGTCGATGCAATCTTCAACGGTTACGCGGGCCATGGATGCCCCTTTCAAAACATTGGATGTCGGGAAACTGGCCGGGCCTTACACCGGATGGGCACGAAATTCAAGAGTTAAGCGTTCCGCCGGGATGCCGGATGCGGGCTTTACACTTGGTTCTGGTAGCGCTACCAATTTCGTGCGTGATGGCGGGAGGAGCCGGCAACCGCGCAATTTGCCGGCGCATTTCCCTCGAAGGGCGTCATACACATACCCATTCGGGAGGAAATCGATGGCGTCCGTCGGGATTCGCGATGTCTATAAATCCTTCGGATCCGTCGAGATTCTCCATGGCGTGAGCATCGACATCGTCGACGGCGAGTTCGTAACGCTGGTCGGGCCGTCCGGATGCGGAAAATCCACCCTGCTCAGGATGATCGCAGGCCTCGAGGGCATCTCGCGCGGCGAAATCGCCATCGGCGAGCGGGTGGTGAACAAGGTCGCGCCCAAGGAGCGCGACATCGCCATGGTGTTCCAGAACTACGCGCTCTATCCGCACATGACCGTCGCGGAGAACATGGCGTTTTCCCTGAAGTTGAAGAACGCACCCAAGGCCGAGAGCGAGGCGAGGGTCCAGCGTGCCGCCGAAATCCTCGGCCTCACGCCGCTTCTTTCGCGCTATCCGCGCCAGCTCTCCGGCGGCCAGCGCCAGCGCGTGGCCATGGGCCGCGCCATCGTGCGCGACCCGCAGGTTTTTCTCTTCGACGAGCCGCTGTCCAACCTCGACGCCAAGCTGCGCGTCCAGATGCGCGCCGAGATCAAGGAACTGCACCAGCGGCTGAAGACCACGACCATCTACGTCACCCACGACCAGATCGAAGCCATGACCATGGCCGACAAGATCGTGGTGATGCATGACGGCATCGTCGAACAGATCGGCAAGCCGCTCGACCTCTACGACCGGCCGGGCAATCTGTTTGTCGCCTCCTTCATCGGCTCTCCGGCGATGAACCAACTGCGCGGCGAGATCGGCGGCGATGGCGCACCCGCTTTCATCGGCGCCGGGGGCGTCTCTATTCCGCTGAAGGACGTGGCGGGCGCCGCCAAGGGCGCGCCGGTGGTGCTCGGCATCCGGCCCGAGCATCTAACACTCTCTGAAAAGGGTTTCGAGGTCACAGTCACGGTGGTCGAGCCCACCGGATCGGAAATCCAGATCATCGGGCGCACACAAGGCGGCGACGATATCGTCGCCAATTTCCGCGAACGGCATGCGTTTGAACCGGGCGAGACGATCCGCCTGTCGGTCGAGCCGCGCCTTGTCCATCTCTTTCACGGGGAGACGGGCAAGCGACTGGGAAGTTAATGCTGGGAAGAACGTAACGAACAAACAAACTGGACAGGAGGAAATGGCATGAAATTCACAAGACGCGACGTGATCCGCACGACGGCCGGAGTGGCTGCCGGCGCCATCGGAAGCCGGCTGATCGGCGCCCCCGCCTTCGCCCAGGATGCGCCGAAGTTCACGCCCGAGGACGGCGCCACACTGCGCGTGCTGCGCTGGTCGCCCTTCGTGCAAGGTGACGAGGACCAGTGGCTGGAGAACACAAAGCGCTTCACCGAAGCCACCGGTGTCCAGGTTCGCATCGACAAGGAAAGCTGGGAGGATATCCGCCCGAAGGCTGCCGTTGCCGCCAATGTCGGCTCCGGTCCCGATATCATGTGGGTGTGGTTCGACGACGCGCATCAGTATCCCGACAAGTTGCTCGACGTCACCGACCTCGCCGATTATCTCGGCGGCAAATATGGCGGCTGGTACGAAGGCGGCAAGGGTTATGCGACCCGCGACGGAAAGTTCATCGGCCTGCCGCTGGCGGCCATCGGCAATGCCATCGTCTACCGCGACAGCTGGGTCAAGGAAGCCGGCTTCTCCGAATTCCCGAAGGACACCGCGGGCTTCCTCGAGCTTTGCAAGGCAATGCAGAAGATCGGCCATCCCGCCGGCTTCACCCACGGTCACGGTGTCGGTGACGGCAACAATTACGCGCACTGGCTGCTGTGGAGCCATGGCGGCAAGATGGTCGACGAAAGCGGCAAGGTGGTCATCAACAGCCCCGAGACGCTGAAGGCCATCGAATACGCGCAGGAGCTCTACAAGACCTTCATCCCGGGCACCGAGAGCTGGCTCGACGTCAACAACAACCGCGCCTTCCTGGCCGGGGAACTCGGTGTCATCGCGAACGGCATCTCCGCCTACAACACCGCCAAGATCAACAAGGACAACGATCCGAAGCTGGCCGAGATCGCCAAGGACATCCGCACCACCAACCTGCCGATCGGGCCGGTCGGACAGTCGGTCGAACTGCACCAGACCACCACCGCCGTCATCTTCAACTACTCGCCGTATCCCAATGCGGCGAAGGCCTATCTGCAATTCATGTTCGAGCAGGAACAGATGAACGACTGGATCGAGAAATCGGCGGGATACTGTTGCCAGCCGCTGAAGGGCTTCGCCAACAATCCGATCTGGACGGCGGACCCGAACAACGCCGCCTATGCTCGGGCGTCGGAGACACTTCGCCCGAACGGCTATGCCGGCCCGCTCGGCTACGCGTCCGCCGCTACCATGGCCGACTACGTGCTGGTCGACATGTTCGCCAAGGCGGTCACCGGACAGGCGACGCCGCAGGAGGCGATGGAAGAAGCCGACAAGCGGGCGAACCGGTATTACCGGGTGTAGCTCCTTCTTCCTTCTCCCCGCTTGCAGGGAGAAGGTGTCACGAACTGACGGATGAGGGGCGGCGCTTGACTTCCAACGTTTGCGTCGCCCCTCACTGTCCTGCCGGACCTCTCTCCCCGTGAACGGGGAGAGAGACACTGTCGCCGCCGGTTTCACCAATCGTCGGCGCGGTTCAAATGGAAACGCCGGACCAGACATGGCTACTGAAACAGTCACAGCACCGCGATCCTCGCTCCTCTCTCGCATGGCCGAGAGCCGTGGCTTCCTGAGCTTCGGTTTCATGCTGCCGGCGGCAGCGCTTCTGCTGGTGTTCCTGACTTATCCGCTGGGCTTGGGGGTGTGGCTCGGCTTCACCGATACCCGCGTCGGCCGACCGGGCATCTTCATCGGCCTTGAGAACTACGAATATCTCTGGGACGATTCGATCTTCTGGCTCTCGGTCTTCAACACGCTGCTCTACACCGTCACCGCGTCGATCCTGAAATTCATGCTCGGCCTGTGGCTGGCGCTGCTGCTCAACGAAAACCTGCCGTTCAAGTCGTTCTTCCGCGCCGTGGTTCTGCTGCCCTGGGTGGTGCCCACCGTGCTGTCGGCGATCGCCTTCTGGTGGATCTACGATTCGCAGTTCTCCATCATTTCCTGGGCGCTCATCGAACTCGGCATCATCGACCACCGCATCAATTTCCTCGGCGATCCGACGAACGCCCGCGCTTCGGTCATCGCCGCGAATGTCTGGCGCGGCATTCCCTTTGTCGCCATCACCCTGCTCGCCGGGTTGCAGACCATTCCCCAGTCGCTCTACGAGGCGGCCACTCTCGATGGCGCCGGCAAATGGCAACTGTTCCGCTATGTCACGCTGCCGCTGCTGACGCCGATCATCGCCATCACGATGACATTCTCGGTGCTGTTCACCTTTACCGATTTCCAGCTGATCTACGTCTTGACGCGCGGCGGTCCCGTCAACGCGACGCACCTGATGGCAACGCTCTCCTTCCAGCGCGGCATCTCCGGCGGCCAGCTTGGCGAGGGCGCGGCGATCGCGGTCGCCATGATCCCGTTCCTGCTGGCGGCGATCCTGTTTTCCTATTTCGGCCTGCAGCGGCGCAAATGGCAGCAGGGCGGAGGCGACTGAGATGACCGTGACCGAAGTCCGCAAACACGCCGTCGGCGACGAAGGCGGCATGGGCTACCTGCAGAGCGTGCCGCGCCGCGTCGTCACGATCTACCTGCCGCTGCTGATCTTCGTCATCGTGCTGCTCTTTCCGTTCTACTGGATGGCGATCACCGCCGTGAAGCCGAACGAGCAGATGACCAACTTCAACGACTACAGTCCGTTCTGGGTGGTCAGTCCGACGCTCGAGCACATCAAGTACCTGTTGTTCCAGACCTCCTATCCCGGCTGGCTGCTCAACACCGTCATCATATCGACGGCCGCGACCTTCCTGTCGCTGCTGGCCTCGGTGTTTGCCGCCTACGCGATCGAACGGCTGCGCTTTTCTGGCTCACGGCAGGTCGGCCTCGGAATTTTCCTCGCCTATCTGGTGCCGCCGTCGATCCTGTTCATCCCGCTGTCGCTGATGGTGTTCAATCTCGGCCTCTACGACACGTCATTCGCGCTGATCCTGACCTACCCCACCTTCCTGGTGCCGTTCTGCACCTGGCTGTTGATGGGCTACTTCCGCTCCATCCCGTTCGAACTTGAGGAATGCGCGCTGATCGACGGCGCCAGCCGCTGGCAGATCCTGACCAAGATCATCCTGCCGCTGTCGGTGCCGGGACTGATCTCGGCCGGCATCTTCGCCTTCACGCTGTCCTGGAACGAGTTCATCTATGCGCTGACCTTCATCCAGTCGTCGGAGAACAAGACCGTGCCGGTCGGCGTGCTCACCGAGTTGGTGCGCTCGGATGTCTACGAATGGGGTGCGCTGATGGCGGGAGCGCTGATCGGCTCGCTGCCGGTGGTCATCCTCTATTCCTTTTTTGTCGAGCACTATGTTTCTTCGATGACGGGTGCTGTGAAGGAATAGAACCGGCGAACACCGAGGCTGGACTTGCATTCAGCCTGGCTCCGCTCGTTTCCGACAATCACATTTTCTTGCTTTGCCGGCCAAGCCTCTTGGAATGACCTTGGCCGCGCGTTATTTCCGGATAGGCAAGCGGCGATTTGCGCCACGTAACCGCCAAGACGCATTTTTATGATCGTTTATTGACGCAAGGATTTTCCGGCATGTTCGATCCCCGCGAAAAAATCGCCCTGTTCATCGATGGCGCCAATCTCTACGCCGCATCGCGCGCGCTCGGCTTCGACATCGACTACCGCAAGCTTTTGTCGAGTTTCCAGAAGCGCGGCTACCTGCTGCGCGCCTACTATTATACCGCACTGATCGAGGATCAGGAGTATTCGTCGATCAGGCCGCTGATCGACTGGCTCGACTACAACGGCTTCAAGGTGGTGACCAAGCCGGCCAAGGAATTCACCGACTCGACCGGCCGCCGCAAGATCAAGGGCAACATGGACATCGAACTGACCGTCGATGCGCTGGAGCTTGCCGATGTCGTCGACCACTATGTGATCTTTTCCGGCGACGGTGATTTCCGCACGCTGGTCGAAGCGCTGCAGCGGCGCGGCCGCAAGGTCAGCGTTGTGTCGACCATGGCATCGCAGCCGCCGATGATTTCCGACGATTTGCGCCGCCAGGCCGATCACTTCATCGACCTGACGACGCTGAAGAACGAGGTTGGCCGTGATCCGTCCGACCGCCCTGCCCGGCGACCCGAACCGGCCGATGCCGAAGACGACGATTATTGATGTCGGCACAAAATCTGGCGCTGCTCGCGGAGCCGTCGCGCGACTGTCCGCTGTGTCCCCGGCTGCATGATTTCATCGCGCAGTGGCGGCAGCGCGAACCGGAATGGTTCAACGCTCCCGTGCCGACGTTCCTGCCGCCCGAAGGCGACGAGGCCGTGCGCTTTCTCATCATCGGGCTGGCGCCCGGCCTGCGCGGCGCCAACCGCACGGGGCGCCCCTTCACCGGCGACTACGCCGGCGACCTGCTCTATTCGACGCTGATCCGTTTCGGCTTCGCCCGCGGCGAATTCAAGGCGCGGCCGGACGACGGACTGGAACTGGTCGGCACCGCCATCACCAACGCGGTGCGCTGCGTGCCGCCCGAGAACAAGCCGGTCGGCGCCGAGATCAACACCTGCCGCGGCTTCCTGAAGCCGACGATCGAGCGTTTCCCAAACCTCGAGGCTGTTCTGACGCTTGGCGGCATCGCCCACCAGACGACGGTGCGGGCGCTCGGCGGTCGCGTCGCCGCGATGCCGTTCAAGCATGGCGGCCGTCATCAGGCCGGCGGCATCACGCTGTTCTCCAGCTACCACTGCTCGCGCTACAACACCAATACGGGTGTACTGACGGAAGAGATGTTTGTCAGCGTTTTCAGCGATGTAGCAAAATTTCTGCACAAATAGCGCAGCGGAATTTAGGGCGGACCGACGGCCCGCCCTCGCCGATTTTCATTCGTCGGGCAGGTATCGCGACAGGCCGATGGTCAGCAACGCCAGCACGACGCAGAACGCCGCCAACGGCCACGCCGTATCGCCCGGCAGCAACAGCACTGCGAGCGTGCCGGCAGCGGCGACGATGACGCTCTCGATGCAGTAATACACCGCCACAGCTGTACCCGCCGCCTCTCCGAACGGCCGCAGCGCCCCGTTCGCGGTGACCGCGCAGGTGACCGCGATGCCCGCTGACACGACCCACACCGGCACGATGAAGGCCAGCACCGAGGGGAAGAGGAACAACTGGCCAAGCGCCAGCAGCACACCGCCGCAAAGGAGCAGGCCCATGCCTCGGACGAGACAGCCCCGAAATCCCCAGCGCTCCACGAAACGTCCGGCAAAACGGCTGGTCGCGATCATCACCAAGGCAGCGGTCGCGAAGAGCAGGCTGAACACCGTCGGCGACAGGCCAAGCCGCTCGATCAGCAGCCTCGGCGCAGTGGAGAAATAGACGAAGAAAGCGCCCATCGCCGCACTGAAGCCGATCGTGTAGATCCAGAATGCTGCATTGCCGAGAATGGCGCCGACGCGCAGCCGCTGCACCGTTTCACCGGCTGGTCGGGTTTCCGGCCAGCGCAGCAGCGCCTGCATGCCGGCCACGGCGCCGAGCACGGCAAGCACCATGAAGATGCCGCGCCAGCCGGCGACATGGTCGATGAGCGCGCCGAGCACCGGTCCCACCGCCGGCACGAAGGCGAGCATCGAGCCGAAAAGGCCGTAGATCACCGCACTTTCGGGCCGGTCCGCATAGACGTCGCGCACCGTCGCGAAGGTCGCGACCAGCATTGCCGCGCCGCCCGCCGCCTGCACGATGCGCAGACCAACGAAGGCAGGCGCCCAGCCGGTATAGGCAAGGGCGACGGAAGCGGCGGTGAAAAGAATGACGCCGGCAAGCAATACCGGCCGGCGTCCGACGCGGTCGGAAAGCGGCCCGAACAGGAGCTGACCGAAACCCAGCACCACGATATACAGGCTGAGTGTGAGTTGCACGGTCGCCGGCGTGGTCGCCAGGATGGCCGGCATCACCGGCACCACCGGGAGGTAGACGTCCATGCCGAGCGAGGCCAGCAGGTCGAAAGGCGCCATCAGCAGCAAGGCTGCCGGCAGCGAATAAGTCCAATTTTTTGGGGTAAACATAGCAAAAGTCCGCACGAATGAGATTCGGCGGCGCTCCTGATCGCAGGACGCTGATTGCCCGAACGGAGAACGCCGCAATAGCTGGTTCAAGAGAAGCTATTGCGGCTTACTTGGTCGCGGTCTCGGCAGTCCTCATCGATCGGCAATCCAGCATGGCGGGAATGGAGGCTTTTAGGGTCGCTGCTCGGCCGTCGTCAAGACCAGGCCGGCATGGATCGCGCCGCCTCTACTCGGATGCACCATCCTGGGTGGGTGTTGGTGCGAGCGGATCGGCTAGGCGCGACGATCCTCCTTGAAGAACATTCAAATCGACATCGCCCTCGATCCCGTTGACCCGGCCCTTGTTGTGGTACTGCCAGTAGATCCAGTCTTCGTGACCGGGATGCCGGATCAGCGACCGCACCCAACGCTCCCGGTCCGGTATTGCCTGGGCATAGACATCGGCGGCTTCATCGATCAGGTAAACGACCGCCTTCTTGCCGAATGCAGCCTCGACGGGCGCGAGGAAGGCGGCCACTTCGGCTCTCAACTGCTCGACGGTCGGCCGCCGAGGACAATTGCCGACGAACTCGATGTCGACGACCGGCGGCAGCAACGACCGGTCGTGCGGTACTGTGTCGATGAAATTCTGCGCCTGGTCGGCGCCCGGCCTGCAAAAGGTGAAGAAGTGATAGGCGCCGACCGCCAGTCCCGCCTTTCTGGCGGCCGCCAGATTGGCGGCGAAAAGCCTGTCCCTGTGATCGCCGCCTTCGGTCGCCTTGATAATCGCGAAACGCACATCGTCAGCTGCGACACGAGGCCAATCAATGTCGCCCTGATGATGAGAAACATCGATGCCTCGAACCGGATATCGTTGCCGGTCCGGCGAGAACTCCCGGAAATATAGATAGCCGCCTGCCGCGAGGGCGCAACACAAAAGAACGATTGCAGCAGAGCGGAGCAGCGTCACAAATACAACCTTCAATTGTAGGTCGCCTCGGAAGCGATATCGGCCTGAAATTGGGCTTTTATAAAGCACCGATCGTCTGCCGGTGCTAACCCCGCTCCTTCAGCAGCCGCCCCTTTCATGGTTCCAGTCGCGCGGCTTTTCGCTCTCGCGCTTGTCGTGCAGCTTCTTGCCGCGCCACCGCGGGCAGCAGCTTGCGGCGGCGGCAGCGGCTGGGTCAGTTGGCGAAGGTCCGGTTGCGGATCGGCACACGCCCGTCGAAGGCGATCCGCACACCCTCGCCGCTTTCCGGATCGATCGCATGGATATGCAGATGCGGCTCCGTCGTGTTGCCAGAGTTGCCCACCAACGCGATCCTTTGACGGGCGGCAACTGGGTCGCCCACCGCAATGGTGATGCTGCCGGGTTGGAGATGCGCAAGCTCGACCCGGATGCCGTCGCAGTCGAGCACAACATGGTTGCCGGTGGCATTCTCGCGGTCCCGCTTCGGCGGCCGCTGATCCGGCAGCCCGTCCCGCACGCTCACTACCTTGCCGTCGCAAGGGCTGACCACGGTGCTGCCATAGACGGCGTAACGGGTTGGATCGTCCAGCGCGATGCCGTCAGCCCGGAAGCCAAATCTGTTCAGCGCCGTGAAATCCGCGGCAAAGCGCTGGGCGCGATGAGTGCTGTGATAGTTCAGAAGAGCATTGCCGCCGCCCTGCCCGACGACGAAATCCCCGCCCCGCAACGGGAAGGCCATCTGCCGGACATCCTCGCCGGGGAGAAATCCCAGTGCAACATAGACGGCGGCAGAGCCGAAGAAAGCGAACGAAATCAGCGAAGGCCATTGCGCCTTCCACGATTTTCCGGACCTGCCCGCCCAACCCGAAGCTGAATTCCGGCGCCAGGAAAGGACCAGCGCAAGAATTATCACGGCAATTACCGCAAAGCGCGTGTAATACCCCGCGATATCCCATCGACCGATCATCAGGATCAGCAGGAAGAAGACCAGAGTTTCGGCCACCAAGATAAGCCAGCCAGCGCGTGTGGCTCCGGCGAGCCGCCAGATGCGCCATGCGAGGCCGAGAGGCATCGCAATGCAGACGAAGAGCATCATCAGTTCGAGAAAGATCATCGCGTCCGATTCATTCAGGGTTCAAGGATCGTAGCCCGGTTTTCGGATCAACCGCCAAGCACCGAGGATCGTTTCCTGAAACCCCGATTACCCCCGCTCCTTGAGCAGGCGACCCTTTTCGCGGTTCCAGTCGCGCTGCTTCTCGCTCTCTCGCTTGTCGTGCAGCTTCTTGCCCTTGGCGACCGCGAGCAGGAGCTTGGCGCGGCCGCGATCGTTGAAGTAGATCTTCAGCGGCACCATGGTCATGCCTTCACGGTCGACAGCCTGACCGAGGCGCGCCATCTCGCGCTTGTTCAGCAACAGCTTGCGGCGTCGCCGCGGCTCATGGTTGAAGCGGTTGCCCTGCAGATATTCCGGCAGGTACGAGTTGATCAGCCAGATTTCGCCTCCCTCCAGCGACGCGTAGGATTCCTGGATGTTGGCATGGCCTTCGCGCAGCGATTTGACCTCGGTGCCAGTCAGCATCAGGCCGGCCTCGATGGTGTCGAGCACCTCGTAGGAGAAGCGCGCCTTGCGGTTCTCCGCCGCGACCTTGTTGTTGGGATCGGATTTCTTGCCGGGGGCCATGGTTCTTCAAGCGGTGGATACCGCTGCTTCCTTGCTCTTTGTAGAATCAGCCTAGTTGATAAGGCCCGCGTGTTTCATGGCCGCGTCGATCTTCTCGGCGGTCTGCTGTTCGACGGTCACCAGCGGCGAACGCAGCACGTTCTCGATCTTGCCCAGCCGCGAAAGCGCGTATTTCGCGCCCGACACGCCCGGCTCGATGAAGATCGCCTTGTGCAGCGGCATCAGCCGGTCCTGCAGATCGAGCGCTGCGTCCTTGTCGCCGTTGAGCGTCGCCTCCTGGAACTCTGCGCAGAGGCGCGGCGCAACGTTCGAGGTCACCGAAATCGCGCCGACGCCGCCATGCGCGTTGAAGCCGAGCGCCGAAGCATCCTCGCCGGACAGCTGGATGAAATCCTTGCCGCAGGTGATACGCTGTTCCGACACGCGCTCGACCTTGCCGGTGGCATCCTTGACGCCGGCGATGTTTTTGAAGTCGTGCGCCAGCCGTCCCATCGTTTCCGGCATCATGTCGATGACCGAACGCGGCGGGATGTTGTAGATGATGATCGGCAGGCTCGTCGCCTTGGCCACCGCGGCGAAATGCGCGTAGAGGCCGCGCTGCGTCGGCTTGTTGTAATAGGGCGTCACCACGAGAACCGCATCGGCGCCGACTTCTTCGGCATACTTCACCAGGCCGACGGCTTCCTCGGTGTTGTTCGAACCGGCGCCCGCCACGACGGGCACCCTGCCCTTCGCCACCTCGACGCAGGTCTTCACCACCGACCGGTGCTCGTCGTGCGACAGCGTCGGCGACTCTCCCGTGGTGCCGACCGGAACGAGACCGGTGGTGCCCTCGGCTATCTGCCATTCGACAAACGCGCGAAAGGCTTTCTCGTCGAGACGCCCGTCCTTCTGGAACGGTGTCACGAGCGCGGTAAGCGAGCCTCTCAGCATGTCGTCCAACTCCCTGGAACGCTTGGGTTTCAAAGTCTTTGCGATGTGGCGGGTTTTCTAGCCGAAAGCAAGGCGGCGCACCATAGTCCTGACACGTCCATGCAGCAATACCAGCTTACAGTCGATCGGCGGCGGTAACCTTTTGTTTACGTCCCCTTCATCGGGCGGGGATAATCTTTCTGCAACCCGCTCCTATCTGTATCGTGTCGGACAGGGAATGAAGAACTTCATGCCACCCGGATCATTGGTGCGACTTGCGCTTGCCGGCGCCGCGCTGGCCTTGGTGCCGGCTGCGTTCGCGCAGTCCGGGCAGCTTCCCTATGCGCCGATTCCCACATCCCGGCCGCAAGCGGCGATCAGTGGCAATCTCGACAACGAAACAACCGGCGCGGTGCGAGCGCAGCCGGACGCTATCGTCGAACAGCCACCCATTGGCGCGGCTCCTGTCTCGGCGCTGAAAAGCGGCCTCGACGCCTTGTCGGCCAAGGATCTCGGCCGGGCGCGGAGCGTGCGTGATGGCTTGCCGGCTGCCGCGCTCGACCGGCACATCCTCGCATGGGCCATCGCGCTGCAGGGCGGCGACGCCATTCCAAGCGGCGAAATAGCGGCGGCTGCAAAGGCATTGCCGGGCTGGCCCGGCATGGCAGCACTTCGCCGCAACAGCGAGAAGGCCATGCTGCGCGAAAATCCGGCCCCGCGGATCGTGGTGCAGGCATTCGGCGGCACGAAACCGCAAACGGCGGAAGGCGCGATCATTCTGGCGCGATCATTGGTGGCTCTCGGTGAGACCCGCCGCGCACTGGCCGTGCTTTCGCCGTTCTGGAGAACTGAAAAGCTCGACGCCAGGGACGAGATCGCCATCCTGACGGAGTTCGGCGCGTTGATCCCGGTCGCCGACCACCGTCATCGCATGGAACGCATGCTTTACGCCGACCGGATCGTCTCGGCGCAGCGTGTCGCGTCGCTGGCCGGCGCAAAACCGCTCGCGGATGCCTGGGCGGCCGTCATCAAGGGCGACAAGGACGCGCGCAAGCTCCTGGATGTGGTGCCTTCCAGCCAGCGATCCGCCGGCTATCTGTTTGCAGAAGCCAGGTACCTGCGGCGCAGCGATCAATTCACCAAGGCAGCCGCGATCATGCTGAAGGCGCCGAAGGAGAAGGCAGCGCTGGTCGATCCTGACGCCTGGTGGATCGAGCGCCGCGTGCTGTCGCGCGAACTGGTCGATGCGGGCGACATCAAGTCCGCCTACCGGCTCGCCGCGGCGCATTCCGCCGAAAGCCCCGCCAACGCCGTCGATGCCGAATTCCACGCCGGCTGGTACGCCCTGCGCGGCCTGAACGATGCACCGGCGGCGGCGAAACATTTCACCCGCATCGCCGAAATCGCCGACGGGCCGATTTCGCTGTCGCGCGCCTATTACTGGCTCGGCCGCACGGCCGAGGCCGACGGACCGGGCGATGCAAAGGCCTATTTCCAGCGCGCCGCCACCTACGGCACCGCCTTCTATGGCCAGCTCGCCGCGGCCAGGATCGGCGGCGGTGGCATTACCGTCACCTATCCGGCGCCCTCCAACGCCGATCGGCAGGCCTTTGCCAGGCGCGAGCCCGTGCAGGCGATCCGCCGTCTGGAGGACGCTGGCTATGCCTGGCGCGCCGACATCCTGTACCGCGACCTCGCCGAGCAACTGACCAGCCCGGGCGAACTGACGCTGCTGGCGGCGATGGCCGAAAAGCGCGGCAACCATTTCCTGGCGCTGCGCGTCGGCAAGATCGCCGCCGGGCGCGGCATCGAGATCGGCGCATTGTCGCATCCGACCGGTGCCATCCCCTCGTCGGCGAGGATCGGCGGCGCCGGGATGGCGCTCGCCTATGCGATCGCCCGGCAGGAAAGTGAATTCAACGTCGGAGCCGTCTCTGGCGCCGGCGCCATGGGCCTGCTTCAGTTGATGCCCGGCACCGCCAGGGAGGTCGCCAAACGGTCCGGCCTGCCCTTTTCCCAGTCACGCCTGACCTCCGATGCCGGCTACAATGCGACCTTGGGCGCAGCTTTCCTCGGCGAGCAGCTCGGCAGGTTCGACGGTTCCTACGTGCTCACTTTCGCCGGCTACAATGCCGGCCCGGCGCGGGCAAGGGAATGGGTCAAGCGCTACGGCGACCCGCGCGGCAAGGACATCGACACGGTGGTCGACTGGATCGAGCGCATCCCCTACGCCGAAACGCGCAGCTATGTGCAGCGGGTGATGGAGAATTACCAGGTCTACAAGATGCGGCTTTCCGGCCAGTTCGACATCGCGACGGACCTGGTCAGCGGGCGGTAGCTGTCGTCCGCCTGCGCTCGATGGCTATTGATTCTGCTCACCCCTACCGTCTAGCAATGACAGACACGGCGGCGACGGCGCTCGCGCGGCAGGAGCATTCATGGACATCTCGACCGGATTTTCGGACTTTTTCTACTCGGCATCCGACGGATTGAAGCTTCATGCGCGCATCTATGGCGACGATCGGGGCGAAAGACTGCCGGTCATCTGTCTTCCCGGGTTGACGCGCAACGCGCGTGATTTCCACGATCTCGCCTTGCGGCTGTCGCGCGACACCGAGCGGCCATGCAAGGTCGTCGTTTTCGACTACCGGGGACGCGGGCAGTCCGCTTACGATCCCAACTGGAAGAATTATGATGTGATCGTAGAGGCGGGCGACGTCATCGCCGGACTCACCGCGCTCGGCATCGAGCATGGCGCCTTCATCGGCACCTCACGCGGCGGACTGATCATCCACGTCCTCGCCGCCATGCGACCCGCCGTGCTGAAGGCGGTGGTGCTCAACGACATCGGGCCGGTGGTCGAAGGCGAAGGCCTGGCGCATATCCGCGCCTATCTCGAGCGCGCGCCAAAGCCCAAAAGCCTGGCGGACGCCATCGCCGTGCAGAAGGCAGTCCACGCGCAAGCGTTTTCAGCCCTCGACGACGCCGACTGGGAACGTTTCATCGGAGCCATCTATCGCGAGGACGGTGGCGTTCCGGTGCCGGATTTCGATCCAGCCCTGCTCAATGTCGTGAAAAGCATGGATCCGACGAAACCGCTGCCGGTGCTGTGGCCGCAATTCGAGGGCCTGTCGGCCGTCCCGATGCTGGTCATCCGAGGCGCCAACTCGAAGCTGCTTTCCGCCGCGACTTTGAAGGAAATGGCGCGGCGCCATCCCGATTGCAAGACCGTCACCGTCGCGGGCCAGGGCCATGCGCCGTTGCTCGAGACCGGAGACCTGCCGGTGATCATCGCAGCATTCCTGGCCCGCGCGGATTAGCAATTCGCAGCTGAGCCCTGGCGTAAAATTGTCGGATATTTCAATCCTCTAACACGGCGTCTTCAAGTCAAACGACTGGCATGCTGACGTTCGCGCTCGAGCCCGCTGTCCGGTGCGACGTTGCATGGAACGCGCCGACCAGATCACAACCGCAACCTTTTCACAAACAAAAAACCCGGCGGTTGCCCGCCGGGTTTTCTTGATCAGCTGTAAAGCTGATTAGAAGTTGCGCTGGAAGCGGATGAAGCCGCCGAAAGCGTCCGAGTCATCGACGTCGAAGTTTTCGCCATAAGCGATTTCCGGCGTGATGGTGAAGCCCGGAACCAGCTCGTAGTCGACGTTGGCGACAGCCGAGAAGTTCTCGTAGTCGTCATAGGCGAGCTGAACGTTGACTGCGGCCTTCGGAGAAACGACCCAACGGCCGCCGCCCCAGATGGCCCAATCGCCACCCCAGTTGCCGTAGAAGTTCGGCTCACCGACATCGTCATCCTTGAAGCCGCCCATCACGAAGAGGCTGAGGGCTTCCGTCGCCTTGATGTCCAACTTCGCCTTGATGGCGTATTCTTCCCAGACCGAGTCGTAACCAGCGACAACGCGGATGGCACCCCAGCCGGCGGTGTAGCCGACGCCGCCGGTTACGTGCGGGACGTAATCGTCGATCGTGTAGGTGAGGCCAGCGCCTTCTTCGAGAGCGATCGCGGCGGTGAAGCCGTTGCCAGCGTCGAAGCTGTACTGGATGGTGTGGGTGTCATACGGGCCGAACGGAACGGCAAAGTCGTCGTTGATGACCGAGCCGGCATAGTCGGTGAAGGTCGTGAACAGCGAGTCGGTCTTACCGATCTTGAAGCCGCCGAGCTCGATCCAAGCATGGTTCAACTTGGCCTGGCCGCTGGTGGTCGTGGAGAACACGCCAACCTGCTCTTCGATGCCGTCGCCGTCGATGTCAGCAAATGCGCCGGTCGTGGTCGAATCCCAGTCGAAGTTGACCTGGAAGTACGCACGCAGGGTGCCGAGTTCGGTTTCGGTACGGGCGTCGAGACGCAGGGCCGCACGAGCACGCTTGTAGTAGGTGTCGTTGGTGTTCAGGATGCCGTTGGCGAAGTCTTCCTTGTCCAGCACGTCCTGCAGGCCGAAGAGATCCCCCACGCCGATGTCGTAACGGACATAGCCGCTGACCTTCAGGCAGGTTTCGGTGCCGGGCATGTAGTAGAAGCCGGTGCCGTACACGTCGCAAACGCGAACGTATTCGACCGGCTCTGGCTCGGCGATCACGACCGCATCGGCGGCGCGTGCACCGGAAACTGCGACGAGGGCCGCAGCGGAGCCAAGAAGCAGGCTCTTGATGTTCATTTTCTGACCTCCAGTCAAAGTTAAAAAACGGGTCTGGGTATTTTTGCTGAAGGACAGCGTTCCCTGCCCCATCCCCAATGCCGAAAAAAGACGCGCACCGCGCTCCCTTCTTCGATGCTGACTTTTACCGATGCCGTTCGCCCGTTCAACAACCATCAGGCGTTTCGGATCACCGTCCGGCTGCTATGCCCAATCGCTGTTGCACAAATGACACGATTTTGCCCACCTTGTTCATTTCTCAGTAACCATCAAGCCCCGCCGAGGCCTTGCAGCATGCCTTTTGTCCAGGAACGGACCGAGGAATCACGACGACATCGTGGGCATGGAGTGTCGAATCGTCCGGCCATATTCCGGTTTGGAGAATCGGCGGCGTCACCGCAGGTTCTGCCCCGACATCGGTTATTTGACCGTCTCATCGGCATTTTCGCAAATGAACGCCGCCGCCCTTATTGATTGTCATGCCGTATTTCTTTATCCAGCGCAGCAACGGAGAGGTGGCCGAGTGGTCGAAGGCGCTCCCCTGCTAAGGGAGTAGGCCTCAAAAGGGCCTCGTGGGTTCGAATCCCATCCTCTCCGCCAGCGCGCTCGCGGCACCTTTGTGCCAAGCCAACCCGTTTCCTGCGCCCTAGCGTTTGCCGCGACAAAGCCTGATAGATGGCTGCCACGACATTCGACAGGCAGCATCCGATGCAATCCTTCTCGCGCGCCGACATCACGCTGGCCAACTGGCGTACGCACCCGTTCAGCCGCTGGTCGTTCCAGAACGTCCAGGAATTCGTGCCGGTGGCGGCAATCGCCGCGCCGGGCCGGGAATCCGAACCGCCCGGGTCCGGCAGCCTGCTGAAGGAACTCAGCCTGCGCGACCCGGCGGGCGAACGCATCACGGCGGTCGACCATCTTGAGAACTCCCATACCGACAGCTTCGTGGTGATGCGCGACTGGAAAATTCTCGACGAATGGCACGGCGCCGGCGTCGATCCAGCCAAGCCCCATATCGTCTTCTCCATCTCGAAATCGGTAACCGGCATGCTGGCCGGCATTGCCGCGGGCGACGGTGTGCTCGATCCTGACGCGCTCGTCTCCCGCTATCTTCCCGAGGCAAGGGGCTCGGCCTACGGCACTGCGCGCGTGCGCGACCTGCTCGACATGACCGTGAGCGTCGATTTCGACGAGGAATATCTCGACGCCGACGGTGCTTTCGACCGCTACCGGCGTGCGATGCTGTGGAATCCGGAGCGGACCGGCACCCGGACGGAAAATCTCGGCGAATTCCTGTGCTCGCTGAAGCCCGGCGGCGGGGCGCATGGAGAACGCTTCTATTATGCATCACCCAACACGGACATGCTCGGCATGGTCATCGAGCGTGCCACCGGCGTCCGCTACGCCGACTATCTCGGCGAGAGATTGTGGCGGCCGATGGGCGCGGCCGGCCAGGCCTACGTCACCGTCGACCGCGTCGGCACCGCGCGCGCCGCCGGCGGCGTCTGCGTCACCGTCCACGACCTGGCACGGCTCGGCCAGCTGGTGCTGGATCAGGGCCGCGCGCAATCGGGAGATCAGGTCATCCCGACCGACTGGATCGCGGACATGCGCCGGAACGGCGATGCCAGGGCTTGGAAGGACGGAAACTTCGCCCACATGTTCGAGAAGGGCCGCTACCGGTCGTGCTGGTATGATACCGGCGACGGCCGCGGTTCGTTCGCGGCGGTCGGCATCCACGAACAATGGCTGTGGGTCGATCCCGTCAGCCGCATCGTGCTGGCGAAATTCTCGTCGCGGCCCGAGCCCAGCGACGATGCCGCGAGTGCGCTGGAAATCCGCATGCTCGGCCAGATCGCCGCGGCGCTGTGACAGGACTGCGAGCGCCAGCTGCGCGAACGGAAGGCCAGCCCCGGAACCATGACCATTTGCGGCGCGCTTTGGCGAAAGAAAACGGAATTGCTTCCCGGCCGCCGGGTCAATATCTAGGGTCGCAACCGTCCTTCATCTGAAACGAGCCTTGCGATGCCCGAAACCCCGCATCTCACTCCCCTGGTGGCGTCACTGCCGGCTACGGTGCCTTTCGTCGGGCCCGAGGCGCAGGAGCGGACGCGCGGGCGAAAATTCCGCGCCCGCATCGGCGCCAATGAGAGCAGCTTCGGCCCCTCGCCCGCGGTGATCGCCGCAATGAACGCCGCAGCCCCCGGCATGTGGATGTATTGCGATCCCGACAATCATGACCTCAAGGCGGCGCTTGCGGCATTTCTCGGCATCGACATCGGCAATGTTGTCATCGGCGAAGGCATAGACGGTCTGCTCAATCTCATCGTGCGCATGTATGTTGCTCCCGGCGACGCGGTGGTGACGTCGCTCGGCGCCTATCCGACCTTCAACTTCCATGTCGCCGGCTTCGGCGGCCGACTGGTGCCGGTGCCGTTCGAAAACGACCGCGAAAACCTCGACGGGCTGCTGGCGGCGGTAAAGCGCGAAAAGGCACCGCTGGTCTATCTCTCCAATCCCGACAATCCGATGGGCACCTGGTGGGAGGCTTCGGAGATTACCCGCTTCATCGAGGCGCTGCCGGAAACGACGATGCTCATTCTCGATGAGGCCTATGGCGAGACCGGGCCGGCGTCGGCGCAGCCGGGGCTCAACGTTTCGCGTCCGAACCTCGTCACCTTGCGGACGTTTTCGAAGGCCTATGGGCTCGCCGGCATCCGCTGTGGCTACGCGATCGGCGAAGCGGACGTCATCGCCAGTGTGGAAAGAGTGCGCAACCACTACGGCGTCAGCCGCATGGCGCAGATTGCCGGTGCCGCGGCGCTTGCCGACCAGGCCTATCTCCGGGGAGTCGTCGCCAGGGTTGCCGCGGGCCGCGAGCGGATCGCCGGCATCGCCCGCGCCAACGGGCTGGCGCCGATCGGCTCGGCCACGAACTTCGTCACCATCGACTGCGGCGCCGACGGCGCTTTTGCGATGAAAGTGCTGCAGGGGCTCCTGTCGCGCGACGTGTTCGTGCGCAAGCCGATGGTGCCGGTGCTCGACCGCTGCATCCGGGTCAGCGTCGGGCTCGATCATGAACTGGCGATCTTCGAGGAAGAACTGCCGGGCGTACTTGCCGCGGCACGCGGCAACTGACCGCCGAAATCCCTATATCTAAGGCGGGAGATGATGCAACGTCCGAGGGCGAGATGACCGATCCTTCCCAACTGCACCATGTCGTCGTGGTCGGCGCCGGGTTTGCCGGCCTGCAGGCAGTCCACGATCTTGCCGGCGCGCCGGTGCGCATCACCATCATCGACCAGCGCAATCACCATCTCTTCCAGCCGCTGCTCTATCAGGTCGCCACCGCCTCGCTGGCGACATCGGAGATCGCCTGGCCGATCCGCCACCTTCTCCGCAACCGGCGCGAGGTGACGACGCTGCTCGCCACCGTGACGGGCGTCGAGGCCGATGCAAAACGCGTCGTGCTCGAGGACGGCAGCCACATCCCTTACGACACGCTCGTGCTCGCGACCGGCGCACGGCATGCCTATTTCGGGCATGACGAATGGGAACCCTTCGCGCCCGGCCTGAAGACGCTGGAGGATGCGACCACGATCCGCCGCCGCATCCTGACCGCCTTCGAACGGGCCGAGCGGGAGACCAATCCGGAGCGGCAGGCGGCTCTGCTGACATTCGTCATCATCGGCGCTGGTCCGACCGGCGTGGAACTCGCCGGGACCATCGCCGAACTGGCGCGCGAAACGTTGAAACGCGACTTCCGCCACATCGATACGGCCAGGACGCGCGTGGTCCTGGTCGAGGCCGGACCGCGCGTGCTTGCCGCCTTCACCGAGGATCTTTCGGCCTATGCCCGGAAATCCCTGGAGAAGCTCGGCGTCGAGGTAGCGCTCGGACAACCCGTTTCGGCCTGCGGTCCCGAGGGCGTCGTCTACGGCGATACCCGGCTTAACGCCGGCACGATCATCTGGGCGGCAGGCGTCCAGGCCTCTCCGGCGGCCGAATGGCTGGGCGCGGAGGCCGACCGCGCCGGCAGGATCAAGGTCGAGCCGGATCTCACGGTGGCGGGCCATCCCGATATCTTCGCCGTCGGCGATACCGCGACGATGCTTGCTCCCGACGGCAAGCCGGTTCCGGGCATCGCGCCTGCGGCGAAGCAGGCCGGCGCCCATGTCGCCCGCGTCATCCGGGCACGGCTGAAGGGAGACACCGCGCCGCAGCCGTTCCGCTACCACCATCAGGGCAATCTGGCGACCATCGGCAAGCGGCTGGCGATCATCGACTTCGGCCGCATCAAGCTGCGCGGCGCACTGGCGTGGTGGATCTGGGGCCTCGCCCACATCTATTTCCTGATCGGCGTGCGCAACCGCCTCAGCGTCGCGCTGTCATGGCTCTGGGCCTATGTCCGCGACCAGCGCAGTTCGCGCCTCATCACGCAGGGATCCGCTGGCGAATTGCGGCCGAACGACGCGAAAAAAGGCGCCGAAGCTGGCCAGCCGTAGGGCGTCGAAGGAAGCGGCCCCGGCCCGCATTCACAACACCAGTTCCCAGGTCTGTCCGACCAGGTCCTTGCCGAAGCTGTGGTGCTTCTCTTCCGCGACCAGCTTGAAACCAGCACGCTCGTAGAGCTTTCGCGCGGCTCCCAGCACGTCGTTAGTCCACAAGACAAGCCGTTCATAGCCGCATTCGCGCGCCTGCCTCACGCATTCGTCGACCAGACGCGCGCCGATGCCGTGCCCCCTCGCCCCTTCCTCGACATGGAGCATCCGCAATTTCGCGGTCGCGTCATTCTCGTGGACCAGAAAGACCGCGCCAACCGGCAGGGCGTCGAGTTCCGCGATCCAGCAGAAGTCGCGACCCGGCTTGAAATCGCGGATGAAGTTGGCGCCGATTTCGGCCAGCAGCGCCTCGAACTC
Source organism: Mesorhizobium sp. ZC-5 (assembly GCF_025753855.1). Taxonomy (GTDB): domain Bacteria; phylum Pseudomonadota; class Alphaproteobacteria; order Rhizobiales; family Rhizobiaceae; genus Neomesorhizobium. The sequence continues at coordinate 135,102 of NZ_JAOWPT010000003.1, read as the reverse complement.
GATGCTCCAGCCGTATTCCTGCGCGTAGAGGTACGCCTGGCGATGGATGACCCAGCCGACATCGCCGACACGATGCGGGCGCAACACGATTTGCGGCGCTTCGGCTGCGGCCCCGCCCAACAATTCCGTCATCACACGCAAGGACTTGCCGAGTTCCGGCAGTTTTTCGTCGGGCAGAGCACCGACGAGGGCCTCAATATCCTGATCGGCGGCAGCCTGGAGTCCGGCAAGAGCTTTCTCGCCTGCCTTGGTCAGCGACAATATCCGCCGGCGCCGGTCCGCGTCGTCGGCCCGCGCCTCCGTCAGGCCGGCAGCCGCGAATTTCTTCAGGATGCGCGTCAGGTAGGCGGGGTCGAGCCGCAGGTCGGTGGCGATCTCGGACGCCGCCGGCCCTTCGTCCAGGTGAAAGGTGTCGGCAAGAAAGCCCAGTTCTCCGCTGGCCCTGGCGTCAACCGGGCTGTTTCGATGGCCGATCTCGAAAAGCACGCGCGCCTCGGTCAGCGTGAACGGGCTGCGGGTCAGCGTTTCCTCGAGCAGGCCGATGGTGCGCGTGTAGGAGCGGTTGAAGCCGCGGATCTGCGAGACCAATGCCTCACGGGCAGACAGCATGACGGTTTCCTTCAAGGGATGATAGCTTCCTGGACTTAGTCCACTAAATTTATTGGACTGAGTCAACTAAATATCTGACGATTCGCCAGCTTCCGCCCGATACCGGAGGCAGATACGTATCCATCCCCGTTGCATTCACGCCCGGATGCGCCAGATTCGGTACGTTGGAGACCGATGCGGAGGCGGCGGTGGAGAAAGACCGCAAGGCGGTGATGGTCCGGATCACCGGCAAGGTGCAGGGTGTCAGTTTCCGCGTCTGGACGCGGATGGAGGCGCGAAAGCTCGGCCTTGCCGGATGGGTCCGCAACGAGGACGACGGGTCGGTGACGGCGTTGATCGCCGGCCATGACGCCGCGGTGGCGGCGATGATGGACCGGCTGTGGCAAGGCCCGGCGGGAGCATCCGTCCGCAACGTTGCCTCCCAGGACATCGAACCCGACGAACGGTTTCCCGATTTCAGGATCGTCGTCTAGACGCGATCATCCGAATCGGCCCCTGCCGGGCGTCACGTAGGCAACCTCACCCTTGAATTAATTGAACGTTCGTTTTATTATTTGCCGATATCGGCGAGGAATGTTTTCCAATGGCCAGAACCACAGGCTCGGATGGCGAAAAAACGGAAGCGGCGCTGCGTGAGGCTGCCGTCAATCTGATCGCCCGCTACGGCTACGAAGCCGTCTCGATGCGTCAGCTCGCGGCCGAAGTCGGCGTGCAGGCGGCGGCGCTCTACCGCTACTTCCCGACCAAGGAAGACCTTCTGTTCACCTTGATGCGCGAACACATGGAGGGCCTGATCGCGGCGTGGGAAGATACGCGCCCGGTGATTGCCGCCCCTGCGGAGAGGCTTGCCGCCCTCGTCGGCAACCATATCCGTTTCCATGTGGCGCGGCGCCACTCGACCCATGTTTCCAACATGGAATTGCGCAGCCTGTCGCGCGAAAACCTGACCCACATCCTCAAGCTGCGCACCAGCTACGAGAAGGAATTGCGGCAGATCTTGCGTGACGGCGCCGAAACCGGCGCCTTCGCCGTCGACGACACCGCGATGACGGCGATGGCGATCATCCAGATGGTCACCGGCGTCATCGTCTGGTTCCGACCGGACGAGCGGCTGTCGGTCGACGAAGTGACCGAAACCTACCTTGCCATGGTCATGCGCCTTGTCGGCGCCGAGACAAAAAACCAAGAAAATTCCAGGGAGAAAAACGATGTACACGCATTCGATGAATTTCGGGCTGGGTGAGGACATCGATGCGCTGCGCGACATGGTGCAGCGCTTCGCGCAGGAGCGTATCGCGCCGCTTGCCGCCGGCATCGACCAGTCGAACCAGTTCCCGGCGGAGCTCTGGAAGGAGTTGGGTGATCTTGGCTTGCTCGGCATCACCGCCGATCCCGACCATGGCGGTTCCGGCATGGGCTATCTGGCGCATGTGATCGCAGTCGAGGAGATTTCCCGCGCTTCCGCCTCGGTCGGGCTCTCCTACGGCGCCCACTCCAACCTCTGCGTCAACCAGATCAACCGCTGGGCAAAACCCGAGCAGAAGGCGAAGTACCTGCCCGATCTCTGCAGCGGCCAGAAGGTCGGCGCGCTGGCGATGTCGGAGTCAGGCTCCGGCTCTGATGTCGTCTCGATGCGGCTCAGGGCCGAGAAGAAGAACGACCGCTATGTGCTCAACGGCACCAAGATGTGGATCACCAACGGTCCCGATGCCGATACGATGGTCGTCTACGCCAAGACCGACCCGGAAAAGAAGTCGCGCGGCATCACCGCCTTCATCGTAGAGAAGGAAATGGCCGGTTTCTCGGTCGCGCAAAAACTCGACAAGCTCGGCATGCGCGGCTCCAACACCGGCGAACTGGTGTTCGACAATGTCGAGGTGCCCTATGAAAACGTGCTGCACGAGGACGGTCGCGGCGTCGAGGTCCTGATGTCCGGCCTCGACTATGAGCGCGTCGTTTTGGCTGGAGGACCGCTCGGCATCATGGCCGCCTGCCTCGATGTCGGCATTCCCTATGTCCACGAGCGCAAGCAGTTCGGCCAGAAGATCGGCGAATTCCAGCTCATCCAGGGCAAGCTCGCCGACATGTACACGACGATGAACGCCGCCCGCGCCTATGTCTACGCCGTGGCCGCCGCCTGCGATCGCGGCGAGACGACGCGCAAGGATTCGGCCGGCTGCGTTCTGTTTTCGGCCGAGCGCGCCACGCTGATGGCACTCGACGCGATCCAACTGCTCGGCGGCAACGGCTACATCAACGATTACGCCACCGGCCGCCTGCTGCGCGACGCCAAGCTCTACGAGATCGGCGCCGGCACCAGCGAAATCCGGCGGTGGCTGATCGGCCGGGAGATCATGGCGGAAGGTGTGTGATGACCCCCTCCGCCAGATCACTGGAAAGCCTTCGGCAAATCGACGGTTGGCTTGGTGACGATCTGGTGCGAATCCTTCCAGAGGAGTTCGCGCTCACCTGCAGTCCGGATGCTGCGAACAGGCAAGCCCCCCTCCTCGATCAGCCATGCGCAATAACGCGCCCGGCTGATCGCCTCCCTGGCGTCCGGATCGAACCAGCAGATACCCCAGATCGAATTGCGCCGCTTGAAATGCCGGCCGATCCGCCTCGGGACCGGCAAGTGCGCGTTGAACCAATCGAACTGGTCATCCAATTCGTCCAGAATCCAATGCGGGCAGCCGTTCCGGTAGAGATACCAGGACGCCTGGAAAAAGCCGGCCTCCACCCGGCTCGCCGGATGGATGAGCGGGGTCACGAACCGCACATACATGGTGATCGCCGCGCCACTTGCGAGCAGCGCGTTCCTCTCAAATTTCGGAATATTCAGGGTTTGGAAAGGCTGCCCTCGGCGGCCCTAAGCCTCTGCCGAAGGGAGACTTTTCAGAGGGCGCATATTGATGCGTCTCATTGGTCATCTCCTCGAGGATACGATACGGTCCGCCCGGGCGGGGAGCGGGCATCTACACGCTTTCCCTTGCCTCATCAAGATTTTTCATAAACAGGTTCTCAATGCCCGCCCTCACTTCCAACATCTCCCCCGCCTCCGACAGCTTCCACGCCAATGCCGAGCGCATGCGCGAACTGGTCGCCGACATCGCCGAGAAGGCGGCAATCGTCGAGCGCGGCGGCTCCGACGAGGCGCGTGAGCGCCATGTCTCGCGCGGCAAGCTTCTGCCCCGCGAACGCCTGGCGCAATTGCTCGACGCCGGCTCGCCCTTCCTTGAGATCGGCCAGTTCGCCGCCTGGAGCATGTATGACGACGACATTTCGTCGGCCGGCATGATTGCCGGGGTCGGTCGCGTCGAGGGCCGCGAGGTGATGGTCGTCGTCAACGACGCCACCGTGAAGGGCGGCACCTATTACCCGGTCACCGTGAAGAAGCATTTGCGGGCGCAGGAGATCGCGGCGCAAAACAACCTGCCCTGCGTCTATCTCGTCGACTCAGGTGGTGCCAACCTGCCCAACCAGGACGAGGTGTTTCCCGACCGCGAGCATTTCGGCCGCATCTTCTACAACCAGGCCAACATGTCGGCGGCCGGCATCCCGCAGATCGCCTGCGTCATGGGTTCGTGCACCGCGGGCGGCGCCTATGTGCCGGCAATGGCCGACGAATCGATCATGGTGCGCAATCAGGCGACCATCTTCCTCGGCGGCCCGCCGCTGGTGAAGGCTGCCACCGGCGAGGACGTGACCGCCGAGGAACTCGGTGGCGCCGACGTGCACACCCGCCTCTCCGGCGTCGCCGACCATTATGCGATGGACGACGAGCACGCGTTGGCGATCACCAGGCGCATCGTCCGGAACCTCAATCGGAAGAAGCAGATCGGCCTCGACCTTCGCGATCCCGTCCCGCCGCTCTACGCGCCGGACGAGATCTACGGCATCATCCCGGCGGACCTGCGCCAGCCCTACGACGTGCGCGAGATCATCGCACGGGTCGTCGACGGCTCCGAGTTCGACGAGTTCAAGCAGAACTACGGCACCACGCTGGTCACCGGTTTTGCACACCTTTACGGCATGCCGGTCGGCATCATCGCCAACAATGGCGTGCTGTTTTCCGAAAGCGCGGTAAAGGGCGCGCATTTCATCGAGCTCTGCTGCCAGCGCAAAATCCCGCTGGTCTTCCTGCAGAACATCACCGGTTTCATGGTGGGCCGCAAATACGAGGCGGGCGGCATCGCCAGGGACGGCGCCAAGCTGGTCACGGCGGTGGCGACCGCCCAGGTACCCAAGGTGACGATGATCATCGGCGGCTCGTTCGGCGCCGGCAATTACGGCATGTGCGGCCGCGCCTATTCACCGCGCTTCCTGTGGATGTGGCCAAACGCCCGCATCTCGGTGATGGGCGGCGAGCAGGCCGCCACCGTGCTTGCCATGGTCAAGCGCGAGGGCATCGAGCGCAAGGGCGGCAGCTGGAGCGCCGAGGAGGAGCAGAAGTTCAAGAAGCCGATCCTGATGAAATACGAGCACGAAGGCCACCCGCTCTATTCATCGGCGCGGCTGTGGGATGACGGCATCATCGACCCTGCAAAAACCCGCGAGGTACTGGCGCTGAGCCTCTCTGCGGCGCTCAACGCGGAGGTCAGGGAAACGAAGTTCGGCGTGTTCAGGATGTAGCGCCCTATCTCCCCCCTTGTGGGGGGAGAAAGGGATTTCAGCATCTTAGCCAAAGGCTAAGTGTTAGAAATCGCAAGAGAGGGGCATTTGGCGAGGAGCCGTAATGACCAAGCACCGCATCTACTCGATCAGTTTCGCCAGCGTCTACCCGCATTACATCGCAAAGGCGGAGAAGAAGGGCCGCACGAAGGCGGAGGTCGACCAGATCATCTTCTGGCTGACCGGCTACAGCCCCGCCGAATTCGAAGCCGCACTGAACAACCGGACCGATTTCGAAACCTTCTACACCGAGGCGCCCCGGCTCAACCCCGCCCGCGCGCAGATCAAGGGCCTGATCTGCGGCGTCCGCGTCGAGGAGATCGAAGACCCGATCATGCGAGAAGCCCGCTACCTGGACAAGCTGATCGACGAGTTGGCGAAGGGGAAGAAGATAGAGAAGATATTGCGGGCAGAATAAGGGCGAGTAGCCGGGGCTTGTGGCTGTCGCCGCGAGACCTGTTAGGCTTACAGCCCACCTACCCCTCGATTGCACGCCGCGCACCAAGCTCGCGGCGATAGACCATATGGCCGGAGGGTGATCCGAGCCTGTCGTAGAGGCGGAGCGCGGCTCCATTGTCTGTGCGCACATTCCAGGTCAGGCGCACGGCGCCCTCTGCTTCAGCCAATCTGAAGGCAGCCTCCATCAGGGCGCGGCCGATGCCACGACCATGCAGGGACGGCTCGACGAAGAGATCCAGCAGGAGGCCGGCCGGACCGCCCAGGCTCGTGGTCGGGTGAACAACCATGTGGGCAAATCCGACCACTCCACCCTCGCGCTCGGAAAGCAGAGCGTGCATGGGCATGGCGGGATCGGGAAAACTGGCCCAAGTGGCAGCCGAAACTTCGGCTGGCGGAGGCGCCCCGCCTTGCGGACCATGGGCGTGATAGGCGGTCCAGAGCTTCAGCCAGGCATCGCGATCAGCGGGTCTGGGCAGGCGGACATCGGCGGCTGGTTCCTCCCTGTTGCGTCTAGACATGGTCGCAATAACTCCCACGGTGATCGTTGCGGCCAAAGCCTGCCGGCCGCCGGTCGTGTAAACCTTTGGGCAGGCAGGCTACTGCATCGGCCCGAAAATCGGTCCCGATTTTCGGAAAGCACGATGCATGGATTCAGGTCTTAGAACGCCGCGCGTCGGACGCGCGGCGCTCTAAGTGGCTCACAGGCTACCCTTCCATCTCGGCCGATGCTGCCGCCATGTCCGCCGATATCGCTTCGAACGCGTGGCCATCGGGGTCTTGGAAGGCCCGGGTGTACAGCCAGCCCATGTCCTGCGGCTCGCGAATATCAGCCTTGCCGCCGGCCGCCGCCGCAGCCGCGACGATGGCGTCGACCTCCTCGCGGCTGTCACGGGACAAGGCAAGCAGCACCTGGCTCGTCGCATGGGCATCGGCGATCTTCTTCGGCGTGAAGGTCGAGAAATAGTCGTGGGTCAGCAACTGGAACGTGATGGTGTCGGACCAGACCATGCTCGACGACTGGTGGTCGCTGAACTGTTCGTTCTTCTCGCACCCGATCGCCTCGTAGAAGCGGGTGGCTGCGGCAAGATCCTTCACCGGCAGATTTATGTAGATCGTCTTCGGCATTGTCGTTCTCCGTTGGGTGTTTGTACGTTTGGGCTTGGGGGCCGATGAGGTTGCGCAACAGCCTGATCGGAAACCTAGGCGACAAGATATCTTGACGAGAAGACATATCCGTGAATTATCTTCACGTCAAGACAAAATATCTTCTTGTCGAGATATTTCGACCGTGGCACATAGGTACGTGCGACCGATGGTCGGGCGATGGAGGTGAGGTATGGCGGCAAAAGCCAAGGGACAAAAAGGGCCGGCAGCAAGCGACCATGTCGATCGCCTGCGCAGCCAATGGGCCCGCGAACTGCCCGATATCGATACCGAACCGATGGGCATCCTGGGGCGAGCGTCCCGCCTGACAAACCTGTTCCGGCCCAGCCTGGAGGCGACATTCGCGCGGTTTGGCCTCGATCGCGGCGAGTTCGACGTGATCGCCACACTGCGCCGTTCGGGGTCGCCTTATCGCCTGACGCCGACACAGATGTACACGTCTCTGATGATCTCCTCCGGCGGTCTTACCCACCGGCTCGATCGGCTCGAAAAGGCCGGGCTCATACGGCGGGAGAAGTCGCCGGAAGACGGGCGCAGCATGCTGGTTGCATTGACCGACGCGGGCATCTCGCGCGTCGAGGAAGCCTGTCGGGCGCATGTGGCGAACGGGGCCGCGTTCCTTGGAGCCCTGGATGCGAAGGAGCGCAGCCTGCTTGCCGATCTCCTGAGAAAATTGCTTGTCGGCATTGAGGACAACGCATAGCGGCCCCTAATGATGGCCAAAAGCAAGCGTGCGACCGCGCCATTTCGGGTGGAGCAGACGCACTCCCTCAGTCGCCGCCTGCCCACACTGCGCCGCATTCGCATCTTAAGCGGCCGGGAACACACTGCGCATTCCGCGCGTTGCTGGATTCCCGAACACTGGTATTAAGGGCCGATGTCGAATCTCAACCGCCGCCGGTTCCTGACCATGACCGCCACGGGTGCTGCCACCGCCGCGCTGTCCGCATGTTCCAGCACGCGTGAATCCGCCCAGCCGGTCTATCCGCCCGCGCCGCCCGCGCCGCGATTCACTCTCGATCCCGGCTTCGGCGATCCTCACCTGATGTATGCCGCGATGTCCGACGAGGGTCACGAGATACCCGCCGTTCCGTTCGAGCGGATCGACCCGAGATATTACCGGCAGCTCGTTCCCAACACGACCGGCGAGCCGTCGGGGACCGTCGTTGTCGACACGTCGAGCCACTTTCTCTACCTGGTCGGCAACCACGATCAGGCAATCCGATATGGCGTCGGCCTCGGCCGAGAAGGCTTCGAATGGGCCGGCCGCGGGGTGATCGAGTGGAAGCAGAAATGGCCGCGCTGGTTCCCGCCCAATGAAATGATCGACCGCCAGCCCGAACTGGAAAAATACCGTGCCCAGCAGATTCCCGGCACGAACGAATGGCTGGGCGGCATGGAACCCGGCGTCAGCAATCCGCTCGGCGCCCGCGCGCTCTACATCTTCCAGGACGGCAAGGACACGCTCTTTCGCCTGCACGGCTCGCCGGAATGGGCATCGATCGGCAAGTCCGTGTCCTCGGGCTGCGTGCGGCTCATGCACCAGGACATCGTCGATCTCTACGACCGTGTTCCCGACGGCACGCCGATCGTCGTCATCGGCGGGTCGATCCCTCCCGGCGGGCTGCCGCAAACCGAAATCGTGCCGGCCGAGGTCGCGCAATCGCAGATCTGACTACGCCGCCTTCCCTCAGTGCAGCCCGAACTCGCGCAGCAACTCCTGGCGATAGCGCACGAAGCGGCTTTCACTGCGCACACGCGGGCGCGGCAGGTCGATGTCGATCAGCCTGGCGGCGCGGCCTTTCTCCTTCGGCAGGATGAGCACCCGGTCGGCAAGGTAGATCGCCTCCTCCAAATCGTGGGTGACCATGACCATGGTGACGTTCTCCTCGCTCCAGATGCGGGCGAGTTCCTCCTGCATGGTTATCTTGGTCATCGCGTCGAGCGCGCCGAGCGGCTCGTCGAGAAGCAGGATCTCGGGCTGCACCGTCAGCGCCCGGGCGATGCCGACGCGCTGCGCCATGCCGCCCGACAGCTGCCGCGGATAGGCGTCGGCGAAATCGCCGAGCCCGACCAGCGCAATGCAGTCGCGCGCCCTCGCTTCGGCCCTGGCCCTGTCCTCGCCCCGCACCTCCAGCCCGAAGGCGACGTTGCCGAGCACGGTGAGCCACGGCAGCAGGCGCGGTTCCTGGAAGATCACGGCGCGGTCGGTGCCGACGCCCGACACCAGCCGGCCGTCGATCTCGACGCCGCCGCCATCGGCAGTCTCCAGCCCCGCCAGCACCCGCAGCAGCGTCGTCTTGCCGGAGCCGCTGGCGCCGGCGATCACCAGGCACTCGCCCGGGCGGATGTCGAGGTTGAGCCCCTTCAGGACGGAAAGCCGCCGTCCCGCGATGGTGTAGGATTTCGAGAGGTCGCGTATCGAGACCTCTCCGCGGCGTATGGTGTGTTCTGCCAGGGCCATCGTCGCGCTCAATTCGTTTTCGTCGCGCCGGCGGGCTGGTACAAAAGGTCGGCGGCCTTCAGCTTGCCCTTGGGCAGGCTGCCGTCGCGCTCCAGCACGTCGATCCAGAAGCCGAGATCGCGCTCGGTCGCCTGCGCTCCGGGACGCACGCCGAAGCCTGTCCAGTATTTCGCCAGTTCGGCGTTTTCGTCGCGCTTCTCCAGGATGCCGGCGAGCACCTTGCGCATCTCGTCCGGGTTTTCGCGCGCCCAGTCGGCGGCGCGCGCCGCCTGCTCGACGAAATTGCGCACCGCTTCCGGATGCGCCTCGACGAAGTCGCGCCGCAGCACGATGAAACCGCCGGCGATCTCGCCCAGCACGTCGGTGTCGTCGAACACCGCGCGCACCCCGCCATTGGCGAGCAGGGCGCCGTTGAACGTCGACTGCCAATAGCCGACGGCGGCGATGTCGACCTGGTTGGAGCGCAGCGTCTGTTCGAGCTGCGGTCCGGGCACGACGATCAGGTTCGCGGCGTTTTGCGGCAGGCCCGCCTGGTGCAGGGCCTCGCGAACCGTGTAGTCGAGATGCGCGCCGAGCGTGTTCACCGCGATCGACTTGCCGGCGATGTCGGCGATCGATTTGATCGGGCTGTCCTCCAGCACGTAGAAGATGCTCTGCACCTGATCGTCGATGCCGTTCGACGGATAGGCCGCGACAAAATCATTGCCGCCGGCGATGGAATTGATGACGGCTGCCGTGGCGGCCGAACCGACATCGGCGCTGCCCGAGGCAAGGGCGAAGAGCGAAGCCGGCCCGCCCTGGGCATAGCCGAGGTTCTCCAGCTTCACGCCGAGCCCCTCATAGTAGCCGAGTTCCTCGGCCAGTTCGTGCGGGGAGACGCCGCCCTGGCTGGAAAGATAGCGGAACGTCACCGGTTCTGCCGATTGCGCGAGGGCGAAGCTGGGCAGGCCGGCGGCGGACAGGCCGGCAACCAGAAGGGCGTGCAGGCCCAGGGAACGGCGTGTGAGTGTCATGGTCGGATCTTTCGCGTTGAGAGGATCGTTGAGGCTAAGGCTTGCATGTCAGATGGCCGCGTCGCTCCAGCGGCACAGCCGCCGCTGCAGCGTGACCAGCAGATAGTTGGAGATGAGGCCGAGGCCGGCGAGCAGCATGATCGCCGCGAACATCAGCGGTATCTGGAAATTGTACTGCGCGTTCATCACCTGGAAGCCGACGCCCTTGTTGGCGCCGATCATTTCTGAGGCGATGAGAAGCAGCAGCGCCGTGGTCGCGGAGAGCCTCAGGCCGACGAAGATCGAGGGCACCGCTCCGGGCAGCACGACGCGGCGGAATACGGTCAGCCGCGATGCGCCGTAGACCCGCGCCATCTCGATCAACTTCGGATCGACCTCCTTGACCCCGCTGATGGTGTTCAAGAGCAGCGGAAACAGCGTCGCCCAGAAGATCACGAAAATCTTCGAGGTCTCGCCGAGCCCGAGCAGCAAGATGAACACCGGGTAGAGCGCGAGTGCGGATGTCTGCCGGAAGAGCTGCAGGATCGGGTCGAGCGCGGTTTCCACCGCCCTCACCTGCCCCATGAAGAGGCCGAGCGGAATGGCCACCAGCACCGCCGCCACGAACGCGGTACCCGAGCGCTGCAGGCTGATGGCGATGTCGTCGAGCAGCGCTCCCCCGGCAATGCCCTTCCACAAAGCCGCAACGATCATGTCGATCGGCGGGAAGACCGCCGGATTGATCCACCCGGCGCGGCTCGACACCTGCCAGAACGCCAGGAAGCCGAGCAGCACGCCGTAGCGCGACAGGAACCGCCCCGCCGCCTGCCCGCCCCGGCGCGCCGTCTCGGTGCCGAGATTGGGGCCGCCTCCCGCGCCGAAGACAACCGGCCGCTCTATCTGCTGCAAACTCATCGTCTTGGTTCCTTCGGATCGAGGATCATTCGGCGGCAAGCACGGAGGTGCGCGCGGCGGTCCAAGGGTTAGTGGGGCGCGCCAGGCCGAGATTCTCGCGAAGCGTGCGGCCTTCGTATTCGGTGCGGAACAGCCCGCGCCGCTGAAGTTCCGGTATGACCAGGTCGACGAAGTCGTCGAGCGCGCCCGGCAGCCAAGGCGGCAGGATGTTGAAGCCGTCGGCGGCTTCATTGCGGAACCACGTCTCCAGCTGGTCTGCGACCTGTTCCACGCTGCCGACGATCGTGTAGTGCCCGCGCGCGGTCGCCACCCACTGGTAGAGCTGCCGGATGGTGAAGCCGTGCTCGTCGGCGATCTGGCGGATCAGCGCCTGGCGGCTCTTCATACCTTCGGTTTCCTTGCTCGGAGGCAGCGGTCCGTCGAGCGGATATCCCCTGATGTCGAGCGTTCCGCCGGCCAGCCCGTTGAGCAGCGCGACGCCGTCCTCTGGCAGGATGAGTTCGTTCAGCTTCTGGTATTTGGCGCGGGCTTCCTCCTCGGTGCGGCCGACGAAGGGCGCAACGCCCGGCATGATCAGCACCTGGTCGGGATCGCGGCCCGCGGCCCTCACACGCGCCTTGATGTCCCGGTAGAATTCCTGCGCCGAAGCCAGGTTCTGATGGGCGGTGAAGATGACCTCAGCAGAATGTGCGGCGAGTTTGCGGCCGTCCTCGGACTGGCCGGCCTGGACCACCACCGGATGGCCCTGCACCGGGCGCGGCACGTTGAGCGGTCCCTTCACGCTGAAATGCGCGCCCTTGTGGTCGATGTCGTGAAGCTTGGCGGTGTCGTAGAACCGGCCCGTCTTCTTGTCGCGGATGAAGGCGTCGTCTTCCCAGCTGTCCCACAGCGCCTTGACCGTCTCGACATGCTCATGCGCACGGGCGTAGCGGTCGGCATGGTCGGGCTGCGTGTCGCGGTTGAAGTTACGCGCCGTGTCGTCTCCCGCCGACGTCACCACGTTCCAGCCGGCCCGGCCATTGGTCAGGAGATCGAGCGAGGCGAACTTGCGGGCGAGCGTATACGGCTCCTCGTAGGTGGTCGAGGCGGTCGCGATGAAACCGAGATGGGTGGTCAGCGGTGCGAGTGCGGCGAACAGCGTGACCGGCTCGAAGCCGGTGATCTTGCCGTTGCCGCCTTCCCGGCCGCCCAGCCCGACCGACAAATTGTCGGCAAGGAAATAGGCATCGAACAGCCCGCGCTCGGCGGTCTGGGCAAGCTGCTTGTGGAATTCGAAACTCGTCGCGCCGTCGGCGGGCGCGTCGGGGTGGCGCCAGGCCGCGATATGTTGCCCGCCGCCGGGCAGGAAGGCGCCGAGTTTGATCTGTCTGGTCATTGCGATCTCCTGGAGTTTCGGGCAGGCGACGCCGGCCGCGAGCCCGCGGCGGCATTCGAATGCCAAATTTGCTGCGTCCGCGCCGCGGTTGTCAGGCGGCGAGGCTTACTTTGCTGGGCACGCCAACCACCCGGCACGCTTCTGCCACCGCCTGCTGCGAGCGGGCGCGGATGGCTTCGGACACGAGAACCCCGTTGGCGAAGTCGCGATCCGACGCGTAGATCGCGGTCGGCATCGTCAGCGCCTCGAAGAAGCCGAACAGCGGGCGAAGCTGGTGCTCCACGATGAGGGAATGACGCTCGCCGCCGCCGGTCGCTGCGAGAATGACCGGCTTTCCTTTCAGCGACGATGGGTCGAGCAGGTCGAAGAAGTGCTTGAAAAGGCCGGTGTAACTGCCCTTGAAGGTCGGCGACCCCACCACCAGGACAGCGGCGTCGGACAGTTGCTCGACGATGTTTCGGGTCGACGGGTCGAGATCGCCGAGACGTCTTGCGCTTGCGAAGGACGGTCCGAGATCCTCGATGTCGTACGTGGCCGAAGAACCGCTTATGCCCTTGGCCACATGGCCGGCGATGTGCTCGACAAATGCCCTGGTCTTCGACGGACGCGTCAGATTGCCCGAAATTCCCACCACAAGCTTTGCTGACATCCCGAACTCCTCGCAGCCAATTTGTGCATTAACTCTACGGATTTTATAGACTTAAGAGAGCGAGATAATTTCAAAAGCCGGCCGTCAAGCGGATGGAATTTGCAAAACATCGCCTTTCACTGGTTCATCCGATGTGAAGCTGGAGGGGCGCACAAATTGCCGAAGCACCTCTCCGCCCTGGTCATATGCCTTCACAAAGCGGCGTTTGGCGACGACGGCGACGCGACTGTGAGGGAGATGGCCAGAGGTGAATAGAATCCGCCCGTTTCGGGCGATTTTCGTCTTCGTTCGAAGATTCTTCTCCACGATTTCAACCACTTGTACGATTTCTGCAAAATTCGTCTGTCCACACCCTTCGCCGCCTCCCGCATAATGACCGTGTTGTTCTCTGTGGGGGTCTGGGTGGCCACCGGGTTGACCAGGGAGAACAGCGGCGTCGGGACTGGCCTCGCTCCGGGTGCGAGGCTGGGGGCGGTAATGCCTCCAAGGTCCCGGCCCTCGACGTACGGTGAGCCTACGGCCTTCGGGCACAGGGCGAGCCGGGCGGGGCAGCAACGCCGGCGGTGCGCGTCTTTCGGGCATCGTTACTGAAAACAGCGCTGTCGGTCCGTCCGGCAGGCGCGCACCGCCTCCCCCACACTTTTTACACGGGAGGCACCACAGCCTCCCAATGGCCAGGCCGGCAAAACCGGAGCGTGGCAACGGAGAAGCGCGCCGGTGACTTCCCTCAAAGGGAAGGGAAAACCGCCGCCCCGCCAAACGCCGGGGGGTGCAAAGTGACGGGCGCCCGGCTATGAACGAGTGGCAGATGGAGGTTCCATGTTCTCTAAAATCCTGATCGCCAATCGCGGTGAAATCGCCTGCAGGGTCATCCGCACGGCACGCAAGATGGGCATAAAGACGGTTGCCGTCTATTCGGATGCCGACACGCGCGCGCTGCACGTGCAGCAGGCCGACGAGGCGGTGCATATCGGCCCCTCGCCTGTCGGCGAAAGTTATCTGCGCGGCGACAAAATCATCGCCGCCGCGCTCGAGACCGGCGCGCAGGCGATCCATCCCGGTTATGGCTTCCTGTCCGAAAACCCGGATTTCGTCGACGCGGTCGAGGCAGCTGGGCTGACCTTCATCGGCCCGTCGGGCGCCTCGATCCGCGCCATGGGCCTGAAGGATGCCGCCAAGCGGCTGATGGAAAAGGCCGGCGTGCCGGTGGTGCCGGGCTACCACGGCGAGGATCAGGGCCTGGTGCTGCTTGCCGGCAAGGCCAAGGAGATCGGCTATCCCGTGCTGATCAAGGCGCGGGCCGGCGGCGGCGGCAAGGGCATGCGCCGCGTCGAGACGGCGGAAGAATTCGCCGAAGCGATGGCCGGCGCGCGGCGCGAAGCCAAGGCCGCCTTTGGCGACGACAGCGTGCTGGTGGAAAAATACGTCGACAAGCCGCGCCACATCGAAGTGCAGGTCTTCGGCGACAATCACGGCAACGCCGTCCACCTTTTCGAGCGCGACTGCTCGGCGCAGCGCCGTCACCAGAAGGTGATCGAGGAGGCCCCCGCCCCCGGAATGACGCGCGAGATGCGCGCGGCGATGACGGCCGCGGCGGTGAAGGCCGCCAAGGCGATCAAATATTCCGGCGCCGGCACCATCGAGTTCATCGTCGATGCCTCCGACGGGCTGAAGCCCGACCGTTTCTGGTTCATGGAGATGAACACCCGCCTGCAGGTCGAGCATCCGGTGACCGAGATGGTGACCGGCGTCGACCTCGTCGAATGGCAGCTCCGGGTCGCCGCCGGCGAGGCGTTGCCGAAATCGCAGAACCAGATCGCGCTCGACGGCCACGCCTTCGAGGCGCGCATCTACGCAGAGGATCCGGCGAAAGGTTTCCTGCCGGCGACCGGCACGCTGCACCACCTGCAATTTCCGCCGCAGGATACCGAATTGCGGGTGGAAACCGGCGTGCGCGCCGGCGATGTCATATCCCCCTTCTACGATCCGATGATCGCCAAGCTGGTCGTCCATGCCGGCGACCGCACGGCGGCGCTGCAGGCGATGGACGCCGCGCTTGCCGGCACGCAGATCGCCGGCTCGGTGACCAACATCTCCTTCCTCGCCGCCCTCGCCCGCGACGCGGATTTCGCGGCGGGCGACGTCGACACCGGGTTGATCGGCCGCAAGCAGGACTGCCTGACCGTCAGCGCGGAGCCCAGCGAAAAGATCGTCGCGCTTGCCGCCCTTGTCGCTTCTGGCGCGCGCGCCAGAAGCGCAGGTGCCGATCCCTGGGACGCCATTTCCGGCTACGCGCATTTTCACGCGCTGGCCCGCCGTGCCCGGCTCAAATCGGGCGAAGCGGCGATCATGGCTCACGTCGCGCCGCGGGCGGACGGCCGTTTCGAGGTCTCGCTCGGTGAAAACGGCCGGACCTATGTCCTTGCTGTCCCTGCCGCCGGGGGCGCGGCCGATGGCATCGGCGTCGCTTTGTGGCCGGGCCATGCGACGCTGTTCGAGGGTGGCCAGGCCTACAATTTCGCCATTTCCGATCCGCTGGCGCAGGCCGCCGACGCGGCCGGCGGTGACTCGATGCGGGCACCGATGCCGGGCCTGGTCAAGCTGGTCCGCGTCACCGCCGGCGACGCCGTGCTGAAGGGTCAGCCGCTCTTGGTGCTGGAAGCGATGAAAATGGAGCACACCATCGCCGCATCTCATGACGGCATCGTCGCCGACATCGTGGCGGAGGGCGCGCAGGTCACCGACGGTACGGTGCTGGTGCGGTTCGTGGAGGCCGAAGCCGCCTGAAGTGTAATCGGCTGCCTATTGGGGCAGTGCTAAAAATGGAAAAGCCGCGCCGGTTTTGTCCCCACCGGTCGCGGCTTTCCTGTTCAGGCTACGCCCCAAGCATCCCCGCGCCTGTTTCGTGCCATTCTTCCCGGGTGGCGGCATTGATGCCGCTCTTTCGCCAGGAACTCCCTGTCAGAACCTGCAATTCCTAATGCGTCGTCATCCATTCGCGCGCTTCGCGCAGCGCCTTGGCGATTTCCTGCTTGGACATCGAGGCGGAGAGTTCCGCGCGGACCTCCGCTGCCCGGTCCGAGCCCTTGATCGCCGCGATGTTGAACCATTTGTGGGCGGCGACGATGTCTGCATCGCAGTCGCGACCGGTCGCATACATCATGCCGAGTTCGAAAAGAATGTCGGCCTGTGCCGAGGTTCCCATGCCGCCGAAGCCGGCTTCAAGCATTTCAAAACGTGCCATTTCCGTCGTCCCCTGTCTGTCTCCCGAGAGCCGCTTCTTTCGTCCCTGCGAGCTGCCCTTTCGATGCTTCCGAGAATGACGGCGAGGCTTGAATCCGTCGTTAAATGGCGTGCTTAATTTGCCGCAAACAAAAATAAAACAGGAGGTAAACCTCGGATTTCGTTAAGGATAGAGTCGCCGCCGCTGCGGGGATTTCGGAAAAATTCGTCGAAAATTCGGGACGTCGGGGAGAACGGTTTGATAACCACGAAACCGGAACCGAACGCAACAATCAGCCTTCGCCCGTAAAAATCGGCAGCCGGAAAGGGTCGCGAAAATCCCGGCAACCTCACGCTGCGGCACGCTTTTGTTTTCCCGCGGACTGGATTAGCTTACGTTTGCGTAAGGGACAAAGCGGCGGGTTTTACAAATATCCTGGCCGGCGGAGGACCCTCGGAGGAGGAAACCGATGTTTCGCAAAATGAGCATGGCCGTTGCGGCCACGATTCTGATGGCGGGTGCGGCCTACGCCGACCCGATCGAAGGCAACTGGAAGACGCAATCCGGCGCCACGGCCGCGATCACCGGCGGCGGCCCTTTCACGATCACCTTGAAATCCGGCAAGCATTCCGGCAAGCGTATCGGTTCATTCAACGCCAGCGGCGGCGGCAAATACACCGGCAAGATCACAGATCCGGAAACCGACAAGACCTATTCGGGCAAGGCGTCGCTTTCGGGCAGTTCGCTTTCGATGAGCGGTTGCGTGCTCGGCGGCCTGATCTGCAAGAGCCAGAAATGGTCCAAGCTCTGAGCGCCGGCTAAAATATCTGGTTTTGCGGGGGCTTCGGCCCCCGCTTCCGTTTTCAGGCCCTGGCTTTCTGGCCGAACAGGATCTTCTGAGCTTCCTTGTCGTTGGCGAGATTTGATTTCTCGCGCTCTTCCTTGCCGACCGCCATTGCCCGCTCGACCGCAGGACGAGCCATGATCGTCTCGAACCAGCGTTTCAGGTTGGGAAAATCCTCCAGATCCTGGCCCTGGTTCTTGTAGGGCCTCACCCAGCCGACACAGGCCATGTCGGCGATCGAATAATCGCCGGCAAGGAATTCGCGATCGACAAGGCGTTTGTTCATGACTCCATAGAGCCGGTTACATTCGTTGGTGTAGCGGTCGATCGCATAGGCGATCTTCTCCGGGGCGTATTGGCGGAAATGATGCGCCTGGCCGGCCATCGGGCCCAGTCCGCCCATCTGCCAGAACAGCCACTGATCGACCTCCACGCGGCCGCGTTCGTCAGCCGGATAGAATTTTGCGAATTTCCGGCCGAGATATTGAAGGATCGCACCGGACTCGAAGATCGAGATCGGCTCGCCGCCCGGACCTTCGGGATCGACGATCGCCGGCATGCGGTTGTTGGGCGCGATCTTCAGGAACGAAGGCTCGAACTGCTCGCCGCGGCCGATGTTCACGTATTTCACCGTGTAAGGGATGCCGAGTTCCTCCAGCGCGATGGTGATCTTCCAGCCATTCGGTGTCGGCCAGTAATGCAGGTCGATCGGTTTCGTCTGGGTGGCCATCCGGCATATCTCCGCTCGATTTGATGTTGCCGCAAAAATGCCCGCCCGGGCAGCGCGCGTCACGTCAATGTTTTTGAACGCAGGATGAATGGCGATCTCAGGGCCGGTTCAGCGCGCCCGAGGCAAAGTGTCCCCACAAATCGAGGGATACACCAATGCTCGCCCGTCGCTTCACCATCGTCTGCCTGCTGACCGCGCTGTTTGGGGTGCTGTTTGCCCACCTTGTCGCCGAAGCAGGCCGTTCCACTCATTCGCGCGATGTCGGCACCGCCGTGCCGTTGCGCATCCGATAACCAACTCTCGCAACCTCAACCGTTCAACCCAAAGGCCCAACGTCCATGACCCGCTCGCTAACTTCCGCTTTCAAGGTGCTCCGGCACCTGCCCCGTGCGGCGGCAATCTTGCTGGTGCTGTGGAGCCCGCTGGTTGCCATGCAAAGCGTCCGGGCCGATACCGGCGCAACCATCGAAGCGCCGGCCCACAAGAAAAACGGCATGGGCTTCGTGCTGCTGGTCAGCTTGCAGCGCGGTTGATGCTTTCCTGAGAAAGTTTTTCGGATCGTAGCCCGTGGCATCGACCCCGCCGAATTCCGGGGGAGCCCCCTCCCGCAGGCCTATCCAAGTCTCTATAGTGGGTCATGGAAAAGCGAATCTACCCGGAACCCATCGAATCGATCGCCAGCCCGGAGCCTTTCGCCCGGCAAAGCTTCACCGACGCGCACGAAGCCGTCGCCGCCCTGAGGGCGCTCTACGAGCGCAACACAGCGTTCCTGCGCGACTCCTTCAGGAAACTCGCCGAAGGCGGCGAGAACCAGCGGCGCTACCGCGCCTTCTATCCCGAAATCAGCATCACCACGTCGTCCTACGCGCAGATCGATTCACGGCTTGCCTACGGGCACATGCCCTCACCCGGGCATTACTCCACGACTGTGACGCGGCCCGATCTGTTTGAAACCTATCTTGTCGACCAGTTGCGGGTGATCATGCGCAATCACGGCGTGCCGATCACAATTTCGGAATCGGAAACGCCGATACCCGTGCATTTCGCGTTCCTCGAAGGCACCCATGTCGACGCATCGTCGGCCGACCGCATCAAGCGGCCGCTGCGCGACATATTCGATGTGCCCGACCTCAACGCGACCGACGACCACATCGCCAACGGCACCTTCGAACCGATCCCCGGGGAGCCACTGCCGCTGGCGCCGTTCACCGCGCAGCGCATCGATTATTCGCTGCACCGGCTGTCGCACTACACGGCAACCAGCCCGCAGCATTTCCAGAATTTCATCCTGTTCACCAACTACCAGTTCTACATCGACGAATTCTGCGTCCACGCGCGCAACCTCATGGCCAGCGGCGGGGGCGGCTATTCAGCCTTTATCGAACCCGGCAACGTCGTCACCGAGGTCGGGGAAGGATCGCCTCAGGAAGGCGCTTCGCCGCTGCGCATGCCGCAGATGCCGGCCTATCACCTGGTCAAACCCGGGCATGGCGGCATAACCATGGTCAATATCGGCGTCGGCCCGTCGAACGCCAAGACGATCACCGATCACATCGCGGTGCTGCGGCCGCATGCCTGGCTGATGCTTGGCCATTGCGCCGGCTTGCGCAACACGCAGGCACTCGGCGACTACGTGCTGGCACACGCCTATGTCCGCGAGGACCATGTGCTCGACGACGATCTGCCGGTCTGGGTGCCGGTGCCGCCGCTGGCTGAGGTGCAAGTGGCGCTGGAGCAGGCCGTGGCCGAGGTCACCGGGCTTGCCGGCTACGACCTGAAGCGCATCATGCGCACCGGCACCGTCGCCACCATCGACAACCGCAACTGGGAACTGCGCGAACAGCGCGGCCCGGTGCAGCGGCTGTCGCAAAGCAGGGCCATCGCGCTCGATATGGAATCGGCGACGATCGCCGCCAACGGCTTTCGGTTCAGGGTACCGTACGGCACCTTGCTGTGCGTGTCCGACAAGCCGCTGCACGGCGAACTGAAGCTGCCGGGCATGGCGACGGAATTCTACAAGCGGCAGGTGGCCCAGCATCTGACGATCGGTATCCGCGCCGTCGAAAAGCTCGCCGAAATGCCGCTGGAGCGGCTGCATTCGCGCAAGCTCAGAAGTTTCTCCGAGACCGCGTTCCAATAGCGACATGCGCGCCGGATTGAACTGAGCTAGGGATTCACCAGCCGCAGGATGAGTTGCTGGATATTGCCGCCATCGCCCATTTCGACACGGTCGAATTCCCGGCTTTTCTGCCGTTGGGCGAGAGACGCCGCTGAAAGCGGTTTTTTGATTTCTTCCCTGATTTTCTTGCAGTTCGGGTCTCCGGGGACGGAGACCCCGACCGTGGTCTTCAGGATCGTGTCCACCATTTCCTTGATCTGTTCGCCATGCACCTTCTCGTGGTCGCGAATACCCGCGTAGAACGTATCCCATTTCTTGCGCATGGCTTCGGGCAGACGCTTGGAAGGCTTGGGCAGCGTATAGGTGATGATCAGCTTGGGTTTTGCCGAAACCAGCGTGCAGAGGTCGCCTTGCGGGACATAATTTCTGTTCCAGGTCAGTTTGAAGTCGGTGTGTGCGACGGTGCGGACCTTGCCGCCGATGAGCGGTCCGCGCTCGCCGATCGAGGTGTAGAGCTCGATACCGGTCGTGCCGGAGATCGCGTAGCTCTTGACCTGCTCGACCGCCTGCCATTCAGCGCCAGCCGCCGGCGACGCGGCGGAACAGGCCGCCGCTGCCAGCAGCCAAAGTCGGCCAACAATCTTCATGCGAATCCCCGCAATCACCTGCATCTTCGCGTCGACACTACGGGCGACGCGCTCCGGCATCAATGATGTGCGTTGCCGTGCAGCGAGAACGTCCGCTTCTCGGGTGCCTTCCTGGTTCAAGGAATGATTTTAGCCTTGGGCTGAAATCGGCCAAAATCGCCATGTTTTGTCGCCCGGCTTTTTGAGACATAACAGGCCAATGATTTTTCGAATCCTTCTTCCGTTGACAGCATTGGCGATCGCCGCCCTGTTGTCGCTGTCGTTCCTTGGCCGGCTTCATCCGGCTTTGGATTCGGTAGCGCATTTCCGCGGCCATCTTGCAGTGCTGCTCGGCCTCGTGGCGATCGCGCTCCTGCTGATCGGATTCTGGAAAGAGGGTGTCGTCGGGCTGCTGTTTGCCGCCGCCGCGTTTTCCTCGGTTTCCGCCTCTTTCTCTTTTCCCGGCCTGACCAGCGTGCATGCGGCCTTCGCTCCCAAGGATGATGCGCGTGCCGTCTATCGGCTGCTGCAGATGAATCTGCGCTTCGACAACCAGACACCGGAAAAGGTGCTGTCGCTGATCGGGAGGACGCAGCCGGACGTTATCACCTTCAACGAAGTCTCGACGAAATGGATTGCCCCGCTCGAGCGTCTATCCGCCGCATATCCGCATCGCGTGATCTGCAAGGGCACGACACGCGTCGGCGGCGTGGCGATCCTGTCGCGGCGGCCGTTCGAAGCCGGAGTGCCGGCAAATTGCTTCGGCAATGGTTCGATCGCGATCGCATCCATCGACTTCGGCGGGCAGATGGTGAAGGTCGCCGCACTGCACCTCGGCTGGCCCTGGCCTTATCATCAATGGGCGCAGGTCGACGATCTGGCCGGCGTTCTCGGCACGCTCGGCGATACCGCGATCCTGGCCGGCGATTTCAACGCGACCGGCTGGAGCGTTTCAGCGAGGCGCGTCGCCGAAGCAGGTGGCTTGACGCTGGTGGAGTCGATCGGGCCGACCTGGCTGCACCGCAAACTGCCGAAACCGCTGCGCCCCTTCATCGGTTTGCCCATCGACCAGGTGCTCGCCAAGGGCAACGTGGTCGTCCATTCGGCGAAGACGCAGGACGATGCGGGATCCGACCATCTGCCGGTGCTGGTGGAATTCTCGCTGCTGGCCGGCCCGCCGGCTCCCGACAGCGAAGCGCCGACGGTGACGGTGGACCTTTCGCCCCCAAGAGGTCCGCACGGCTAGTGCCGTACATGATATTGCGACGGTCGAAGGCTACTTCTTCAGAAACAGGAGCAGGTTTTCGACATTGCCGCCGTCGCCATGCTCCTTCTTGTCGAAGAGTATCTGCCGCTTCTCATATTGGCTGTAGATCGCATTGACGCGCTTCTTGACCATGGCCTGAGCCTTGCGGCAGCCCCGGTCGTCGGCGACGACAAGCCCCGATATCGAGCGCTCCGCGGTCGTGACCATCTGGCGCGCGATCGTCCCGTGCGTTTCCTCGTGTTTCCTGACGCCGCTCATGAAGCGCGCCCAGCGCTTGCGCAATTGCGGTGAGAGCGAATCCCTCACCTGCGGATAGGTGTAGGTCAGTGAGAGGAGGGCATCGGCTTTCTTCAGCCGGCAGGAGCCGTTTCTCTCCGCCCAGGTGATGTTCCATCCCACCGAATATCTGGTCTGGGCGATCGCCCGCGTCAGAAAGCCATGCTTTGGACCGCGGCGATCCATGGCCTCGATCAACGCCTCTCCGGTCTTGCCGTTGATCTCGTAGCTGGCTTTCTTGACGGTGATCTTGACGCCCGCAGAGGCAGCGCCAGCAAAACCGGCACACAAAGCTACTGCTAGTATCCCGGCCCAGGCGATGGAACGCATGATCGGATCTCCGCTCGACTGGAACACAGCATATCCGATGCCGTGTTTCAATATCGAGACGCAATCCACGCCGCGCGGAGAGGCTCGCCTACATGTTGGTTCGTCTACATGTTGGTATAGACCGGCCCTTCGCCACCCTGGGGCGGCACCCAATTGATGTTCTGGTTGGGATCCTTGATGTCGCAGGTTTTGCAGTGGACGCAGTTCTGCGCGTTGATGACGAACTTCGCGTCCTCGTGCCCCGGATCGTTGGCGATCGAGTTGCCGTCCTTGTCGACCCACTCATAGACGCCGGCCGGGCAGTAGCGCGACGACGGCCCGGCGAAGACTCCGTATTCCGAACGCTTCTGCAGCTCCATGTCCTTCACCTGGAGATGGATCGGCTGGTCTTCCTCGTGATTGGTGTTGGAGAGGAAGACCGATGAAAGGCGATCGAAGGTCAGCACGCCGTCCGGCTTGGGATAGGCAATCTTCTGGTGCTTTTCCGCCGGCTCCAGCGAGGCGTAGTCCGGCTTGCCGTGCTTCATGGTGCCGAACAGCGAGAAGCCGAACAGCGTGTTGGTCCACATGTCGAAGCCGCCGAGCCCGACGCCGACGATGGTGCCGAAGCGCGACCACAGCGGCTTGACGTTGCGGACCTTCTTGAGATCTTTGCCGATGTCGCTGTCGCGCCATCCGCTTTCATAGCCGTCGAGTTCGTCATTGGCGCGGCCGGCGGCGATGGCGGCAGCCACATGTTCGGCGGCCTGCATACCGGAGAGCACGGCGTTGTGCGAACCCTTGATACGCGGGACGTTGACCAGGCCGGCGGCGCAGCCGAGCAGCACGCCGCCCGGAAAGGACATCTTCGGCACCGACTGCCAGCCGCCCTCGGTGATGGCACGCGCGCCATAGGAGAGGCGCTTGCCTCCCTCGAAGGTGCCGCGGATCGAAGGATGCGTCTTGAAGCGCTGGAATTCCTCGAATGGCGCCAGATAGGGGTTCTTGTAGTTGAGGTGGAGGACATATCCAACCGCAACCATGTTGTCCTCGAGGTGATAGAGGAACGAACCGCCGCCGGTCTTCATGTCCAGCGGCCAGCCGAACGAGTGCTGGACGAGGCCCGGCTTGTGGTTTTCCGGCTTCACCTGCCAGAGCTCCTTCAGGCCGATGCCGTACTTGCCCGGATCGCGGCCGTCGGAAAGGTTGAACTTGGCGATCAGCTGCTTGGCGAGCGAGCCGCGTGCGCCCTCGCCGATCAGCACATATTTGCCCATCAGCGCCATGCCGGGGGCGTAGGACGGCCCGTGCGTCCCGTCCCGCTCGACACCCATGTCGCCGGTATAGACGCCGTTCACCGCACCCTTGTCGTCGTAAAGCAAACCGGCGGCAGCGAAGCCCGGATAGATCTCGACGCCCAGCGCCTCCGCCTTCGCCGCCAGCCATTTGCAGACATTGCTCAACGAGACGATGTAGTTGCCGTGGTTGTTCATCAGCGGCGGCATCATGAAATTGGGCAGGCGGAAGCTGCCGGATTTCGTCAGCACCAGGAAGCGGTCGTCGGTTACCGGGGTCTTGAAGGGATGGTCCTCTTCCGTACGCCATTCCGGCAGCAACCGGTCGATGCCGATGGGATCGACCACCGCGCCGGACAGGATGTGGGCGCCGACCTCGCCACCCTTTTCGAGCACGACGACCGAGAGTTCCGGATTGATCTGCTTGAGCCGGATCGCCGCCGACAGTCCCGCAGGGCCTGCGCCGACGATCACCACGTCGAATTCCATGCTCTCGCGTTCGATCTCGCTCATCAGGTCCTCCGCATCTTCGCGCTGCCGCAGGCGCTTACCCCGTACTCGTCGCTCATAGCGCATCCATCAGCGGCGTGAAACCATTACACAAACGGCGGGGCGTTCAGCCGCAGCATAGCACCAAGATAAATTCCGTTAACGTAAGCGTCAATGTGTATACGGCAGTTTGCGTCCGAGCGAGATGACCTGCCACCTTTTCCAGTTTGCGAAATCCCGGTTCTCGGTCATATTCGCCGCATGCGGCACCGCCTCCCGGGTCGAGTATCGGCAATCAGCGTCGTCGGAGCTCTCTCGCTCCTGCTGGCGGCTTCCGGGCTTCGCGCCGAGGAAAGCAATGCTGTACGAGGCCCCTTGGAAGCCGGGCCTTATTCCTTTTCCGACGAACTTGGCGGCTTCCATATCATTTCCGCCACGGGAAAAGGCAGCAGGAGGGATCCGATCGTCATCACGCAGGAGCTGGAATCGTCCAGTCCCGTGACGCTCGTGATCCGGACGATCGGGCCGCTCCAGCCATTCAGTTCGTCGGAGGATGCGGCCAGCGGATTTCTCTACATGCGCGCCGTCGTCATCAACAACAGCGGCCAGGCTTGGGTGGAGTTCGAATTCGAGCTTCAGGAGATACTCGGAAAAGCAAGCGTCTTCGGCGACGGCCTGTCCTTCGACCAGCGGCAATCCAGCGACGACCACATCTCGTCCGACAGTTTTGCCGAATTCAGCCGTGACTTCGAGCCCTATGACCGGCTGCTTCTGCGCAACGGTCGGGTGGATCCGCTGAAGGCGGCGACGTTTTCGTTTCTGGTGACCGATTTCACGCCGCGCACGCAGTTCTACCTGGTGCTGGATCCGCGCATTCCGTCTTCCTGAACTTGCGTTCGAGGCGGCAATCTGCGAACCGGTTGGCGGAGAGGCAGAACATTGACCGAGCCCAAGGAACCACTGCCGGACATAGGCGACCTCCTGCGCTTCTACGCCGAGGCGGGTGTCGACGAGGCACTGGACGATGTCGCGCCGAACCGATTCGAGCAGGGCGCGGCCAGAAAAGCACCTGCTGCGGGGCAGACTGCGGCGCCGGAAACCAGCCAGGGCGGGCGCCAGCCTTCGCAGCCGCAGGAAGAAACACCTCGAACCGAACTCCGGAACGCACCGGACGCTCCGCCGGCCAGGCCGCAAACAGCCGCGGTTCCCGACGGCGCACAGGCCGCCCTCGCCCGTGAAGCCGCAAGCAAGGCCGGTTCGCTTGCGGAACTCAGGGAGATCATGGCCGCTTTCGATGGCTGCAACCTGAAATTCACCGCGAAAAACCTGGTGTTTGCCGATGGCAATCCGGATGCCGACCTGATGCTGGTCGGCGAAGCGCCGGGGCGCGACGAGGATCTTGAGGGCCTGCCGTTCGTCGGACGCTCCGGCCAGTTGCTCGACCGCATCCTCGCAGCGATCGGCCGTGACCGGAGTTCGGTCTACATCGCCAATGTGATTCCGTGGCGGCCGCCGGGTAACCGTGACCCCTCCCCCATGGAGACGGAAATATGCCGGCCGTTCATCGAACGGCAGATCGAACTCGCCAACCCGAAAGTCATGATGACGCTCGGCAATCCGTCATCGAAACTGTTGCTGAAAACGCAGACCGGCATCATGCGGCTGCGCGGAAACTGGGGCATCCATCGCACGCCTGCAGGCCAGGAGATCGCGACCATGCCGACCTTCCACCCGGCCTATCTCCTGAGAAATCCCGCCCACAAGAAACTTGCATGGCGGGATTTCCTGGAGGTGAAGGCGAAGCTTCGCAATCTTGCCTAAGCTTTTGCCCCATCAGCCTGCCGGAAGATGCGGCTGATCACCGTTCCCTTGGCGACCAGTTTACCATCGGCATTGCGCACCGACACGTCGCTGACTGTCTGGCTGCGCGTACGATGGACGATCACAGCCTCCGCTTCGATATCGCGCCCGTCGGCGGGCGCCAGATAGGCAATGCTCAGGTGCGAAGTGGCGCCGCCGGTGACATCATCTCCGGTGACCCCCGAAGCCGACGCCGCGGCGCCCGCGACATCGATCAGCGTGGCGACCGCACCGCCATGGACGATGCTGCCCACGGTCGCGAGGTCACTGCGGAACGGCAGCCGGAGAATGACCCTGTCCATCTCTGCCGCCACCACTTCGAGGCCAAGCGGCGCGGCGAAGGGAGACTTGATCAGGACCTCGTCGATCCAGTAGCGAGCGCTCGTCTGCATCTGCCGCTCCTTCGATCCAATGGGATCAGGCTGCCGCCGCGGCACGCCGCATGCCGACGAACTGCAATTCCGCGAACAGGGCGACGGCAACCGCCTGCGCCGCGACGAACAGGATGCCGAGCAGGTTCGGCGCCACCGCACCGCTGACCAGCAACGCGACGCTGCCGACGACCCACAATGCGTTGATCGCGATGATGTCGACCAGCACCAGCCGCGAAACGGTTTGCCGACGGGCAACGACGACCAGCATCGCCACGAAGGGAACCAGCGCCAGCCCGGCTCCGAAGAGCAGCGGCGCCGGCAGTTCGAGAAACGGCGAAAGGAAGTTCGCGCCGCCCATCATCAGGAGGCCGGCGGCACCGCTGATCAGCGCGTCGGCGTTGAGTGCGTTGCGGAGGAAAGGGGTAATCGTCACGGACATGATCGTCTCCTTTGGTGTTGCTGTTCGCTTGGTCCGGCGGTTTCGATGACGGCAACATGCCAGCCGCCTTTCGGCCTGACGATTACGCATGAGGTAATAGGATCGATATTCGGTTTGGGTTAGGTTCCGGTCATGAACACGACACACGACATGCCGATCGGCAACCTCATCCGCGAGTGGCGCACCAAGCGCCGCATGAGCCAACTCGACCTCGCCAGCGAGGCGGAGATTTCGCAGCGGCATCTGAGTTTCGTGGAAAGCGGGCGCTCCGCCCCTTCGCGCGAAATGGTGATGCATCTGGCGGAGATGCTGGAGATACCCTTGCGCGAGCGCAACCACATGCTGCTCGCCGCCGGCTTTGCGCCGGCCTTCGGCGAGCGTCCGATCACCGACCCGACACTCTCGCCGGCGCTCGACGCGGTCAATCTGGTGCTTCGGGGGCACGAACCCAATCCGGCGATTGCCGTCGATCGGCACTGGAACATGATCTCCGCCAACAATGCGATCGGTCCCTTCCTCGCCGCGGTGAGCGAAGCTTCCTTGCTGACGCCGCCGGTCAATGTCTACCGCCTCAGCCTGCATCCGAAAGGCCTGGCGCCTTTCATCGTCAATCTGAACGAGTGGCGGTCGCACCTGATCGACAGGCTTCGACGGCAAAACGACGCCGTCGCCGACCCGGTGCTCATCGAGCTCGAAAAGGAAGTATCGGCCTATCCTGGCGCTGCGCGCGGCGGACCGGCCGTTATCCACAAGGATCAGGCAGCCATTGCCGTACCGTTGCGGCTGAAGATGGGCGGCGATGTTCTGTCGTTCATCTCGACAATCACCGTGTTCGGGACACCGCTCGACGTCACGCTGTCGGAACTGGCGGTGGAATCTTTTTTTCCGGCCGATCAGCGCACTGCCGAACTGCTGCGCGCCATGGCGGCGGCCAGCCCGACACGCCAGCCCTCCTGACGTCAGCGCAGATTCGGACGGCGTCCCTTGGTGCGGATTATACGGGCAAGCCGCATACGGCTTCCCTCGCCGGCGAAAGCCTGCACGACAGCCGGAACGTCCACGGGATGATCCGGCACGATCGGTGCCTTGACGGCGATGCCATCCTCGATCTGCAGGATGCTGTCGTAGAACGAGGCGCCATTTGCGGCTCTTGGCGGCTCCGGTTCATGCATGATGCTGATGACGGTGATGCCGGAGCAATTGTCCTTGATGGTCTGGTGGAAGGCAATCCTGGCTTCCGGATCGAGCGCGCCGGTCGCCTCGTCGAGGAAGAGAATGCCGGGCTGCAGCAGCAGGATGCGGGCAAGCATCAGCTTCTGCTTCTGGCCGCCGGACAGGACCTGATCCCACACCTTGCCCTCGCGGGACTCTTCGGTCAGGTATTCGATGAATTCCCCGAGGCCAGCCTTGTGAAGCGCCGCCGCGGCACGCGCATCCGAGTAGGCATCCTCGCCGTCAGGTAGGCAGACCAGCCGCTTCAGCGAAATCTGCGGCAGCTTCACGTCCTGGGCGGCATAATAGGAGCGGAAGCCCTCCGGGAACACGATCTCGCCATGGCCATAGGGCCACAATCCGTTGATCGCCTTGATCAGGCTGGTCTTGCCGCAGCCCGACTCGCCCTTGATGAGGGTCCACTCGCCACGGCGGAACCGAAGGTTGCTCGCCGCGACGAACGGAGCAACCCCATCGCCCTGATGCTTCAGTTCGAGCTGCTTGACGGTCAGGCCGAAGACCGGATGCTGCGTGGCGTAGCGGAAATCGGCCTCGCCGGTCTGACGATAAAAATCCTGCGGCTGCTGCACGTTTTCGATCGCCTTGGCGAGGTCGGTGACACGCTTGACGTTTGCCTTCAGCGTGGCGATCGCCGGCATCTCCTTGATGAGCCAGGAGCATTGGAAGATCAGCGAATGCACCAGTTCGGAACCGGTTATGTAGCTCTTGAGGTTGATCTGGTCGTTGGCGTAGGGCGCCAGTCCAGGGGCGTAGGCGACGATCCTTGCCGCCACGAAGCTGTAGATGTTCTCGAACGACATGTATCCCGCGTTGATCCAGTTGAGGCGTGCCCAGGTGCGGTCAACGTCGGTGTAGAGCCGGTCGTTTATTTCCTTCTGAACATTCTCGCCACGCGAGGCCGCGACATGGAAACTGCGGCGCAGAAAGGTCGTCAGTTCAGCGCGATAGCTGCCTTCCACCTGCTGGATGGCGATGGTCAGCCGCTGCAGCACGCCTCCAAGCTTCAAGGCGATCAGGGTATTCACCGGTACGTAGACCGCCACCACGGTCAATGCCAGCACCGCGCCGCCGTATTCGCCGAGGAATTCCAGGCCCCGGATCTCCGTCGAGGTCTCGAGCAGCTTCTGTCCAACGAAGAACAACGAGGTGGCGACTGCGATCACGCCCATCGCCAGGCCGATCGCGCCACCAGTCATCTGCTTGATGGAGTCCTGCACGCGCTGGTCGATATTGTCGGGAGCGTCGGGCGACAGTCCCTCGCGATCCTTTGCCGCGTGCTGCAGGTGGAAATGGGTGTGGTTGGCGTCAAGCAGTGCCTGATTGAAACGATCGTTCAGCCAGCCGCGCCATTTCCGATGCAGGGTCGTTGAAAAATAGTGTCGGATGCCAACGAACGCGATTTCCTTGAACACCACCAGTGTGACGAGCATGCCGGCGCTGCTGAGCAAGGTCTCGAGCGGAGAGAGATTGAGGGGGTTGTGGAAAAAGGCGATCGAATTGACCAACTCGCCCGAGGCTTCGGCGATCCAGACGCCGGCTTTGCTGGATATGGCGGTTAGAAGGACAATAACCGTCGTTAGCGCCCAGGCTTCCTTCCAGCGGTCCGAAAACCAGTAGGCCCGCATAAGGCCCCAGAAGCCGCGCATCGAAGAAACTGGTGTCGCCGGAGGAGGCCGCGAACCGCCATTCCACCATTTGTCGACCAGAGCTGGTAGCGGCCTTGCGGCCAGTACCCGAATCACAACGAATCCCACCCTCATATTTTTTTGTTACAAGAGAGTAACACAATTTGATTATTTGCAAATTGCTTATTCCCAAGCCTTTCGACCTGTGATGGAATTGCAACGGTTTTTCCGCCGATACGGTTAACCCTGAGGGGGCGTGACCTTGCGGGCCGCGCCGCGCTTGAGGCCAAGCTGACGTTCTCGCCAGATGATGAAGATGCCGGCAGCCACGACGATCGCGCCGCCCACCAGCATGTGGATCGTCGGCACGTCGCCGAACGCCAGGTAGCCGATGATGATGCCGAGGATCATCGAGGTGTACTCGAAGGGCGCGACCGTCGAGGCCTCGGCGTGGCGATAGGCCTCCGTCATCAGGATCTGGGCAATGCCGCCGCAAAAGCCGGCGGCGATCAGGAACAGGGCCTGCTGCGTGGTCAGGGCCTGCCAGCCGAACGGCAGCGTCAACAGCCCGACCACGCTTGCGGTCAAGGAAAACCACAGCACGATCGTCGCCGTCCTTTCGGTTTTGACGAGGTTGCGGACAAGCAGCAGCGCGACCGCCGAAATGCCGGCGGCGACAAGCGCCGCGGCAACGCCGACGGCCTGCTGGTTGCTCATCCCGCCGGGCGAATCCAGCAAGGTGAGGTTCGGCCACGAGACGATGAAGACCCCGATCATGCCGACGAAAACGGCACTCCAGCGGTAGACCCAGATTTTTTCACCGATGAACAGCGCACTGAAGACGACGACGAGCAGCGGCTGCGCGTAGTTGAGCGTGATCGCCTCCGGCAGCGGCAGTCGGGTCAACGCAAAGAAACCCAGCGCCATCGACGTGACCCCGACGCCACCGCGAAGAATGTGGTTGAGCGGCCTTGCCGTGACCAGCGCGGTGCGCAATTCCTTCTGGTAGGCCAGGAAGATCAGGATCGGGAAGATCGCGAAAAACGAACGGAAGAAAACGATCTGGCCAGCCGGCAGCTGGCCTGACGCCTTGATGAAGGAGGACATGCCAACGAAGATCGCGACCGAGATCACCTTCAGCGCGATCCCCTTCAGCGGGTTTCCGGTGTCTATTTCCTCGGCTGCCGAAGGCTCGTCTTTGTGATCATGCATTCTCGGCGAGCCGTGGATCGTCTCCGCCGGCCGGCGGAGGATGAGGGGAGAAACCCGCAAGGCCTCAATCCGAGGTTTTCGCGGCCTGGATGGCGTTCCAGATTCGGTCGGGTGTTGCCGGCATATCGATATGCCGGATTCCGTAGGCGCGATAGAGCGCGTCGGTGACTGCGTTCAATGTCGATGGCGTCGCACCGATCGTACCGGCTTCGCCGGCACCCTTGATGCCAAGCGCATTGGTGGTCGAAGGCACGTTGCGCGTTTCGAAATTGAATGAGGGAACGGTGTCGGCGCGCGGCATGCCGTAGTCCATGAAGCTTGCCGTCAGCAACTGGCCGTCATCCGAATAGACGGTGTTTTCGGTGAGCGCCTGGCCGATGCCCTGGACGACGCCGCCATGGATCTGCCCGGCCAGCAGAATCGGATTCACCGTCACACCGAAATCGTCAACGATCGTGTAGGCGACGATCTCCGTGTGGCCCGTCTCAGGATCGATCTCGACTTCGCAGATATGGGTGCCGTTCGGATAGGTATTTTCCTGCTGCACGAATTCGCCGAAGCCCCTGATGTCCTCGGGTTTCTTTGCCGCTTTGGCGATGCCGGCGAAATCCATCGACCGATCAGTGCCAACGATGCGGGCAATGCCGTCGACCAGTTCGATGTCGGCTGCCGATGCCTCGAGTTCGTCAGCGGCGATCTTCTTTATCTTTTCGGCCAGATCCTCGCCGGCGCGCGCCGCTGAAACGCCGCCGAGCGGAATCGAGCGCGAACCGCCGGTGCCGCCACCATCGGCCAGGCGGTCGGTGTCGCCCTGATGCAGGCGGACGCGTGAAATGTCGATGTTGAGCTTCTCGGCGATGAATTGTGCATAGGCCGTCGCATGCCCCTGCCCGTTCGACTGCGTGCCGATCAGTAGCGTCACCGAGCCGTCGCCGTTCAGTTCGACATGCGCTGGTTCCGAACCCGAAAATGCGCATGCCTCGACATAGGTGGCCATGCCGATGCCGCGGATTTTCCCGGCCGCGTTCGATTGCTTCAGCCGTTCGGGAAACTGAGTCCATCCTGCGCGTTGCATGGCGAGGTTCATGTGGCCCTCGAACTCGCCATTGTCGTAGAGACGGTCGGTCTGGGTGCGATAGGGGAACTGCTCGGGACGGATGAAATTACGGCGCCTGATTTCGTCGCGCGGCAGGTCCATGTCGCGTGCGCAGGCATCGACCAGCTTTTCAAGCAGGAAAGCCGCCTCGGGACGGCCGGCGCCGCGATAGGCGTCGACCGGACAGGTGTTCGTGTAGACGCCCGTCGCCGAAACGTCGATCGCCTCGATGTCGTAGACGCCGGTCGACATGGAAACGCCGACAACGGGGATGAACGGGCCATACTGCGAGACATAAGCGCCGAGGTTCGCGAGAAGCTCGACCTTCAAACCGAGGAAGCGGCCCGTCTTGTCCATGGCCATTTCCGCCGCGACGACATTGTCGCGGCCTTGCGCGTCGGTGAGGAAGTGCTCGGTACGGTCGCCCGCCCACTTGACCGGCCGGCCCAGGCGCTTGGCCGCCTCCAGAACCAGTGCGTATTCGCGGTAGACGAAGGTCTTCGGACCGAAGCCGCCGCCGACATCCGGCGTGACGACGCGCATCTTGTCCTTTTTTATCCCGAACAGATCGGCCAGGATTTTTCGCATGGAGTGCACGCCCTGCGAACCGGTCGTCAGCACGAAACGGTCTTCATTGGCATTCCACTCGCCGATCGCCGAACGCGCCTCCATGTAATTGCAGACCAGCCGGTTGTTGACGAATTCGATGCGGGTGACGTTGTCGGCCTTGGCGAAGGCCCGGTCTGTCTTTGATTTGTTGCCGATGTGGTAATTGAACGCGCGGTTGGAGCCGAGTTCCGGCCAGACCAGCGGCGTATCCGCATCGAGCGCCGTTGCCGTGCCCGAGGCGGCCGCCTCGGCATCGTATTCGATCTCGATCAGCTCCGCGGCATCCTGCGCCAGTTGCCGGCTGTCGGCGACGACGAATGCGACGGCGTCGCCGACATATTGAACCCGGTCGCGGCAAAGGATCGGGATGTCCCGGGTGGGCGCGAGCGTGCCGTCGGGCTGCGGCTGCATCACGTCGGACTTCAGGTCGCCGATATGGGCGAGATCCTTGCCGGTCAGCACCAGATGCACGCCCGGCGCAGCCTTCGCCGCCTCGACTGAGCCGATCGAGAACGTCGCCTTGGCCGTCGGCGAGCGCAGCACATATCCGTGCAGTGCCCTTGCCGGCGAAATGTCGTCGGTGTAGCGGCCCTTGCCGAGGATGAAAGCTTCGTCTTCAAGGCGCAGGACGGAAGCGCCCATCCCGAATTTCGGCGTGACGACGGTCATGACTGCTCCGAGGGATGATTTGAGGGCGAGACAGAAATATGCCCTGTTTCAGTTTTGTCGAGGGGGCTTGGCATGTAAAGGGCATTTTCCCGTTTTTGTTGTACCAGCCCGGAATGACAGCTAAACCGCCACAGCCTCCGCATGGTCCTCGAAATTGCAGGTCCTGGAAACGGATCAGGCGTAAACAAAGATTGGCAGGTGGACGGATTGTCCGGCAACCTGCCAAGGCGACGACAGGAAAGCGTTCTAAATGCGTTCAGATACCGGTCAGGTCTTCCGCCTCGAAGACTATCGCCCAAGCGACTATCTCATCCCGCGCACACATCTCGCCTTTCGGCTGTCGCCGGAAAACACGCTTGTCACAGCAGAACTGACGATCGAGCGACGCGACGGCGTCGCCAGGAATGCGCCGCTGGTGCTCGACGGCGACGAACTGATGCTGAAATCCGTCAGGATCGACGGTAAGGCGCTCGACAATTCGGCCTACAAGGCAACACCGGACCAACTCATCATCAAAAAGCCGCCAGCCGGCAAAAAATTCGTCGTTTCCATCGAGACATCGCTCAATCCAGCGAAAAACGAAAAGCTGATGGGCCTTTACCGCTCCAGCAATGTCTATTGCACGCAGTGCGAGGCCGAAGGCTTTCGCCGCATTACCTATTTCCTCGACCGTCCGGACATCCTCTCGGTCTACACGGTACGCGTCGAGGCCGATCGCGGCGAGGCGCCACTGCTGCTTGCCAATGGCAATCCCGGCGAGAAAGGTACGTTGCCGGACGGACGGCACTACGCGGTCTGGGAAGATCCGTTTCCGAAACCATCCTATCTCTTCGCGCTCGTCGCAGGCGATCTCGGTCGCGTTGGCGATACATTCGTCACCGCATCCGGCCGCAATGTCGAACTCGGCATCTATGTCGAACACGGCAAGGAGGCGCGCGCCGCCTACGCCATGGACGCATTGAAGCGCTCGATGAGATGGGACGAGGAGGCGTTCGGCCGCGAATACGACCTCGACGTCTTCAACATCGTCGCTGTGTCCGATTTCAACATGGGCGCAATGGAGAACAAGGGCCTTAACCTGTTCAACGACAAGTACGTGCTTGCCGACGAAGAGACGGCCACCGACGCGGACTTCGCCAATATCGAGGCGATCATCGCGCACGAATATTTTCATAATTGGACAGGCAACAGAATCACTTGCCGCGACTGGTTCCAGCTCTGCCTGAAGGAAGGACTGACCGTATTCCGCGATCACGAATTCTCGGCCGACCAACGCTCGCGGGCCGTCAAGCGTATCGCCGAGGTCCGCACCTTGCGGGCGCATCAGTTCCCCGAGGACCAGGGGCCGCTGGCGCATCCGGTGCGGCCGCGGCGCTACCGCGAGATCAACAATTTCTATACGGCGACCGTCTACGAGAAGGGTTCCGAGGTCGTCCGCATGATCCGGACCATACTGGGGGCGGAACTATTCCGCGCCGGCATGGACCTCTATTTCGAGCGACACGACGGCGACGCCGCCACGATCGAGGACTTCCTCAAGGTCTTCGAAGACGTTTCGGGACGCGACCTTTCGCAGTTCGCGCTCTGGTATCACCAGGCAGGAACGCCGAACCTCAGCGTCACGTCATCGCACAACCCGACAACCGCCGAGTTCACGCTCGAGATCGAGCAGTCGGTGCCGCCGACGCCGTCCGAGAGCCGCAAGCGGCTCATGCACATCCCGGTCGTCTTCGGCCTCGTCGGTTCGGACGGCGAGGATATCGCCTACGAAAGCGTCGAGGGCGCCACGGTGGACAATGGCGTGATCCATCTCAGGAAGCGCCGCCACACGGTTCGCTTCTCAGGGGTGAAGGCACGCCCCGCAGTCTCGCTCAATCGGGGTTTCTCGGCACCGGTCACGCTCGCCATCGAGCAAAAGCCGGAAGGCCATCATTTCCTGGCACGGTATGACAGCGACCTGTTCTCGCGCTGGCAGTCGCTGAATACGCTGTTCACGGATGCCTTGATTTCGGGTTTCCGGAAACGGCGCGGCGGCAAAGCCCTCGACTATCCGGCCGAACTGGCGGCGCTCGTGGGCGATATCGCGGCGGACGACGATCTTGAGCCCGCCTATCGCGCGCTGGCGCTGACCTTGCCCGGCGAAGCGGATATCGCCCGCGAGATCGGCACCAATATCGATCCGGATTGCGTATTCGAGGCTCGCGACGCACTGGCGCTTTCGATCGCCAAGACCAATGCGGACCGTTTTGCCAGCCTCCTGGGCAGGCTGCGCAACAAGGGCGAATTCAGTCCCGACGCCGCGAGCGCCGGCCGCAGGGCGCTCAAAAACGTGCTTCTCGATTATCTGTCGGTTGCCTCGGGCGATCCGGCGCTCGCCGAACGGGAATTCATCGACGCCACCAACATGACTGACCGTGCCGCAGCGCTCACCGTTCTCGCGCATCGCTTTGCCGGATCGCCGCAG
Source organism: Mesorhizobium sp. ZC-5 (assembly GCF_025753855.1). GTDB lineage: Bacteria > Pseudomonadota > Alphaproteobacteria > Rhizobiales > Rhizobiaceae > Neomesorhizobium. The sequence goes on along the minus strand of NZ_JAOWPT010000003.1, from coordinate 99,048 downwards.
ACCGTTGCGGCGCTCGCTGCATTCGAGCAGCGCTTTCATTCCGATGCGCTGGTGCTCGACAAATGGTTCCAGATCCAGGCCGCGGCGCCTGGACCGGCTTCCGTCGACACGGTCGCCGCACTGATGAAGCATCCCACCTTCTCGCTCGCCAATCCGAACCGCGTGCGCTCACTCGTAGGCACTTTTGCAACAGCCAACCAGACCGGGTTCCATCGCGCCGACGGCGCCGGCTACAAGCTCTTTGCAGATACGGTCCTGGCGGTCGAGAAGCGCAACCCGCAAGTGGCGGCCAGATTGGCCACCGCCTTGCGGTCATGGCGCTCGCTGGAGCCGACCCGGCAGGGCAAGGCCCGGCAGACGCTGCTCGCGATCGCCGCGACGGAAGGGCTGTCGGCTGACCTGCGCGATATCGTCGAGCGCACGCTCGCCTGAGGCTGCAACGACGGTTGAAGCTTGCCCGGCGCAATAAAAATCGCGTCAATCGATGTTTTTTCGCTCCAGCCTATGGACAAGGCGAATCACCTTTGATTCTTTACTGAAGATTCGGATGTGCGGTGTTCCGGATCGTCAACAGCAAACCAAGGTTGGGGAGCCGGGTTATGGCAAAGGCGGACGCGTGGCTCGCGGCCGGAGGGCGGATTTTTTCCAAACGCAAGAGTACGCGCGAAAGCAGTCTTGCGGGCAACGCCCGCATCATCGCAGAACCCGCCTATAGAAGGCTGCTTGCAGCAGAACCGGTCCTGCGCCGATCCATCCCAACCCTGATCGTCATCTTCCTGACTGTTGTCGCTGCCGCGCGTTTCATGTCGCTGATGGCCTGGCACGACGATGTCGAGCGCAACGCGAAGGCGGTGCTCGGCCTCGCGTCGGGCGAACTCGTCAATGCGCTGATGCTGGCGAAGGCCGACGGCGACCCCCTGCCCCGCATCCATCAGGACCTGCTCGAGCGCACCGGCCAGCATGGCTCAATGGGAAACCGGTACATCCTGGCGGTCACGGACAAGACGTTCACGGTGCTCGCCGCGACGCCTGAATCGGCTCAACTGGAGGGCAAGTCTCTGCCGACGCTGATCAGCGGCGGGCAGCCTCTCTTTATGTTCGGCGAACGCGCCGGCGTGATGGAGGTGACGATCGACGGTGCGGAATGGTTCGCATCCGTCGGGCTGACCGACAACCGCGACGGCGCTGCGGTCGCGCTGATTTCCCAGGACGCCGTGTTCACGGAGTGGCGCAAGACCGTGTCGCTGAACGTCTCGCTGTTCGTGCTGACCTCGGGCATCCTCATCATCATCCTCTACGCCTATTTCAGCCAGGCGGCGCGCGCGCAGGCCGCCGACCGCATCTACCTCGAAGCGCATCAGCGGATCGACCTCGCGCTGGTGCGCGGCCGCTGCGGCCTGTGGGACTGGGACATGGTGCGCGGCAAGATGTACTGGTCGCGCTCGATGTACGACATGCTCGGCTATGAGCACTGCGACACGATGCTGTCGTTCGGCGATGTGGCGGAGATCATTCACGCGGAAGACGGCGACCTTTTCCACCTCGCCAACCGCATCGTTTCGCGGGAAGTCGACCATATCGACCAGATTTTCCGCATGAAACACGCCAACGGTCAGTGGGTCTGGGTGCGCGCCCGTGCCCAGGTGGTCGATCCCGACGCTTCGGAAATCCAGTTGATCGGCATCGCCGTTGACGTTACCGAACAGCGCAACCTGGTGCAGCGTTCGGAGGTGGCGGATCTGCGACTGCGCACCGCCATCGAAAACATCACCGAATCCTTCGTGCTCTGGGACGCCACCAACCGCCTGGTCATGTGCAACACCAAATACCAGCAGGACAGCGGGCTGTCCGAGCGCGACGTGGTGCCGGGCGTAAATCGGGAGATGCTGGAAGGCAGGATGGTACCGCTGGCATCGGAGCGGCGACTGGCCAGCGCCAACGGGCCGCGCGGCGCGGCAACCTATGAACGCCAGCTGGCCGACGGCCGCTGGCTGCAGGTCAACGAGTTGAGAACCCGCGACGGCGGCACCGTTTCGGTGGGCTCCGACATCACCCAGATGAAGCAGCACCAGGAGAAACTCGTCGACAGCGAGCGGCGGCTTATGGCGACGATCCACGACCTCAGCCTAGCGCGGAAGGCCGAACAGGAGCGCGCCCGCGAACTGGTCGACCTCAACCGGAAATACATGAAGGAAACCGAACGCGCCGAGGCGGCAAACCGGGCGAAGTCGGAATTCCTCGCCAACATGTCGCACGAATTGCGCACGCCGCTTAATGCAATCATCGGCTTTTCGGAACTCATGCAATCCGCGCTTTTCGGACCGCTCGGATCGGACCGCTACAAGGAATATGTCGGCGACATCCATTCGAGCGGCAATTATCTGCTTGGCGTCATCAACGACATCCTCGACATGTCGAAGATCGAGGCAGGTCAGTTTTCGATGGACCGCGAGGAGATCGATCTTTGCCCGCTGATCCGCGAGACGGTCCGCGTCGTCTCGCTGCAGGCGGCGCAGAAATCGATCACCGTCGAAACCAAGATCGCCGATACGATGCGGCTGGTCGCCGACCGGCGGGCGGTGAAGCAAATCGCCCTGAACCTCCTGTCGAACGCGGTGAAATTCACCGGCCAGGGCGGCCACATCCTGGTTCGCGCCCGCAACGTGTCGGGCGCCATGATGCTGACGATCGAGGACAATGGCTGCGGCATCCCGCGCGAGGCGCTGACGAAGCTGGGGCGGCCATTCGAGCAGGTGCAGAACCAGTTCTCGAAAAACCACACCGGTTCGGGCCTCGGCCTGGCGATTTCCCGCTCGCTTGCCGAACTGCACGGCGGCGCGCTGAAGATCCGCTCGACGGAAGGCGTCGGCACCATCGTCTCGGTGCGCATCCCGGTGCGGAAGCTATCCGCCAGGGCCATGAAGAAGGCGGCCTAGCCCAAGGTTTGGCCGCCTTGCTCGCTGGGCAGTGCGCGTTCTCCCGTCTCCATCAAAAGACGGGAGAAGCCGTTTCGGGGCTGTTACTTGCCCTGACGCCCTTGCCAGCGGCGGGGCATCTCTTCCTTGACGATCTTGCCGTCGTCGTTGCGGTCCAACAGCGCGAACCTCTTTTTCTGCCGCGATTCGATCTCGGCAGTCGTCAGCGCGCCGTCGCCGTCCGTATCGAAACGCTGGACGATCCGACGCGCCATCCGTTCGGCGCGCATGCGTTCGATTTCCGACGCGATCTCGCCGACGGTCATCTTGCCGTCCTTGTCGGCGTCGGCGTTGCCGATGCGATTTTTCATCGCCGCGGCGAACTCCTCGAACGTGACGTCGCCGCTTGAATCGGCGTCCGCCCGCTCGAAGCGCATACCCTGGCGTCCATCACGCCGGCCGTCGCGATCCGCGGCAAAGGCCGTGGATCCCGCGGCACCTGCAATGGCGAGAAAGGTAAGGGCGATCTTGGTCGACTTCTTCATTGTCTTCTCCTCGTTGCACCGTACCCCCGATGCAATTGGAAACACCAACCCGGCTTCCCATCGCCGGCATTACTGCTTCCCACGTAGCAGAAGGTCGAAATCGCTTCGCACCTTCCGCGCCGTCTCCTGAACATGTGCCTCCAGCACGCGAAAATCAGGAAGGTCCGTCGTCCCCAGAAGCAGGTCGGAAAGACCTGGCGGAACGTCATCCGGTTCGAACGCGCCCGTCAGGCACAGCCTGATCATCTGCGTCAGCGCCGAAAAAAGCGCATGGGCTTCGACAAGCTCCTGCCTCACATGGGCATCGGCAATCTCGGGCGCAAGCCGCGCCAGAATTTCTTGTGTCGAGGTCGTCCGCTGCTTGCCCGAAACCTGCCCGGCCAGGACGGCACACTGCGCGATGAACTCGAGATCGATCAGTCCGCCTGGGATGAGTTTCAGGTCCCATTTGTCATGCGGCGGCTTTTCTTTCTCGATCAGCGCGCGCATGTCCGCCGCTTCCCTGGCGAGCTTCACTCGGTCTCGCGGCAGCGCCAGGATAGCCTCGATCTCCTCCTCCAGGACGTCGACAAGGCCTGGGTCTCCCGCGACCGGCCGCGCCCGCGTCAGCGCCATGTGTTCCCAGGTCCACGCGTCGTTGCGCTGGTATTTGCTGAAGGCCGAGAAATGCGTCGCCACCGGCCCCTTGTTTCCGGAAGGCCGCAGCCTGAGGTCCAGTTCGTAGAGTACCCCTTCCGCGGTCGGCGCGGATACCGCGGCGATCAGGCGCTGCGTCAGCCGCGAGTAGTAATGGGAGGGCGCCATCGGCTTTTCGCCGTCGGACTCGTCGGCATCCTCGTCGTGATCGTAGAGCAGGATCAGGTCGACGTCGGAGCCGGCCGTCAGCTCGCGGCTGCCAAGCTTGCCCATCCCGAGGATGACCGCCCTGCCCCCCGGCACCTTGCCGTGCCTGACGGCGAATTCCGCTGAAACCGCGTCGAGCGCCGAACCGATCGTCAGGTCGGCGAGGTCCGAGAACGCCGTGCCGGCGCGCGCCGCGTCGATCGATCCGGTAAGCAGCCGCACGCCGATCAGGAATTTCTGCTCCGCGGCAAAGATGCGCAGCCGGTCGAGGATATCCTCGTAGAGCACGGCGCTGTCGAGAAACGCCGAAAGCCGCCCCGCAAGATAGGCCCGGTCCGGCAATTCCGACAAAAGCAGCGGATCGAGCAGCCCGTCGAAGACATGCGGCCGCCGGGTGATGATGGCGGCCAGCCTCGGTGCGGTACCCATGATCGTCGCCAGCAGCTTCAAAAGTGCCGGGTTGGATTGCAGCAGCGAGAAAAGCTGGATGCCCGCCGGCAGCCCGGCAAGGAATTCGTCGAAGCGCAGCAGCGCCTCGTCGGCCCGTTTCGTCTGCCCGAAAGCGCCAAGCAGCGCCGGCGTCAGTTCGGTCAGCCGCTCGCGCGCCTCGGCCGATTGCGTGGCGCGATAGCGGCCGAAATGCCAGCCACGAATGACGCGGCAGATGTCGCTCGGCCGCTGGAAGCCGAGATTGGCAAGCGTCTGCAACGTGTCGGGATCGTCGACATCGCCTGTGAACACGAGATTGCCGACATCGCCGGAAAGCTGCGGGGCGGTCTCGAACAGCGCGGCATAGTGACGTTCGACCAGTTGCAGCGACTTGCGGAACGCGGTGGCAAATTCCTCGCCGCTGGCGAAGCCCAGGATCCTGGCGATGCGCTCGATGCCCTCGTCGTCTTCCGGCAGTGTGTGTGTCTGCTCGTCGGCCACCATCTGGATCGCGTGCTCGACGCTGCGCAGGAACCAGTACTGGGCGGCCAGCGCGTCGCGCGCATCGGCTGTGATCCAGCCGTGCGACGCCAGTTCGCCAAGCATCGGCACCGTCTCGCGTCCCCGCAATTCCCGAAAGCGGCCGCCGGCGATCAGCTGCTGCGTCTGCACGAAGAACTCGATCTCGCGGATGCCGCCGCGGCCGAGCTTCACATTGTGGCCCTTGACGGCGATTTCGCCGTGCCCCCTGTGGGCGTGGATCTGTCGCTTGATCGAATGCACGTCCGCGATCGCCGCGTAGTCCATGTATTTGCGCCAGACATAAGGCTGCAATTCCTTGAGGAATGCTTCGCCCGCCTTGATGTCGCCGGCGACCGGGCGCGCCTTGATCATCGCGGCGCGTTCCCAGTTCTGGCCGCGGCCCTCGTAGTAGTTCAGCGCCGCCTCGACCGGGATCGCCAGCGGCGTCGAACCGGGATCGGGGCGCAGACGCAAATCGGTGCGGAAGACATAACCGTGCTCGGTGCGATCCTGCAGGATGCGCACGAGGCGGCGCGTCAACTTGGCGAACAGATCGACGGATTCGAACGGATCGGGGATCGCCGGTGCATGCGGATCGACAAAGACGATCAGGTCGATGTCCGACGAAAAATTGAGTTCATGCGCGCCGAGCTTGCCCATGCCGAGAATGATCCAGCCGGAGCCTGTAGCCGGGCGCTTCGGGTCCGGCAGTTTCAGCTTGCCTTGGCTATCCGCGTCGCCGAGCAGGAAATCGACGGCAGCGCCGACACAGGCATCTGCCAGGTCCGACAACCGCCTGACCGTCCTCTCGGTGGTCGCCTCGCCCGCGAGATCGGCAAGCGCGATCAGAAAATGCGCCTCGGTCTTCAGGGTACGCAGATCCTTCATCAGGCTCGCTTCGGAGACCTCGGCCCCGACACAGCATTTCCTGATCGCCTGAAGTATCGTCGCCAGGCGGTCATCGATGGAAAGATCGAGCAGCCGGTCGAGAATCTCGGGCTGGCGGCGCGCGCAATCACGCATGAACGGCGACAGATCAAAGACCGCTCCAAGGAAGTTGGCCGCCGCGCTTTTTCCGGCCAGAAGTTTTGCCAGACGCGGCAGCCCCCCGTCTCTTGCGGCTTCCGCCAGATCGGCCAGTTCCTGACGGGCGTCGTCGGCATCGAGCGGGACGAGTTTTCGCGGCGGCGTATCGAACCAGCCGCCGCTCGACTGTTTTTTCTTCACCTTCGCCGAAGCCGCCGTCATCCGCCGCCTTTCATGTCGGGAAACACCATGGTGACGGATAATCCCGGATCATTGGCGGAAAGATCAAGCTGCCCGCCATGGAAACGCACGATTGCCTTGGCGAGGCTCAGGCCAAGGCCCGACCCCGGCTGCGAGCGGCTTTCCTCCAGCCGCACGAACCGTTCGGTGGCGCGCTGGCGGTCGGCCTCATCCGGGATGCCCGGCCCGTTGTCCGAGATCTGGAGCCGGATCTCGTTTCCCGTTTTTTCGAGCGATACGATCACGCGCGGGTTTTCCGACGCGCCGGCCGAATATTTTATCGCGTTGTCGACGACGTTGGAGAGCGCCTGGCCGATCAGCTCGCGATTGCCGTCGACGACGAACGAACCGTCGACTGAAGCCTCGAGGGCGACGCCGACGTCTTCGGCGGCCGGCTCGTAAAGTTCCACGACGTCGCGCACGGCATCGGCCAGATCGACCTTGGTCACCGACTCGGCCGAATAGCCGGCCTCGAGCCGCGAAATCATCAGGATGGCGTTGAAGGTGCGGATGAGTTGGTCGGATTCGGCAATCGTCGCCTCCAGCGCCTCGCGATATTCCACCGGCTTGCGTTTACCCGCCAGTGCAGCCTCGGCGCGGTTGCGCAACCTGGTAAGCGGCGTTTTCAAATCATGCGCGATGTTGTCGGAAACCTGCCGCAGTCCCTCGTTCAGGGTACCGATGCGGCCCAGCATGGCGTTGAGGTTTTCCGACAGGCGGTCGAATTCATCGCCCGCCCCGGTGACCGGCAGGCGGCGCGTCAGGTCGCCTTCCATGATGCGGGCGCTGGCTTCCGACACGCTGTCGATCCGTTTCAGGGCGCGGCGGCCGACGAAAAACCAGATCAGCAGCGCACCAAGGCACATCATGCCGAGCGCAAACATCAGAGCGCGCTGCACGACGACCTTGAACCGCTCCGGCTCGCCGAGATCGCGGCCAACGAGCATGATCATCTGGTTGGGCAGGCGTAGAACCACGGCGATCGCGTTGTGGCGGGCGTCGAGCGGCCGTGCACCCGGCTCCAGCGCAGCCCGGTTGCGCTCGCCACTGCCCTCGCCGAACCGCTGATAGGCAAAGGGCCGCTCGGTCCAGCCATCGATTTCGAGCACGCCGGCATCGAGGCTCTCGACATTGCCGGAAAGGATACGGCCGTTGGGATCGGCTATCAGATAAAGGTTGGCGCCAGGCTGCCGCGCCCGGCGCTCGATGGTCCGCACCAGCAGCGGCAGGCCGCCGCGCTGATAGGCCAACCCCAGTCCCTGCACCTCTTCATTGATCGTTTCCATCGTCTGGCCGGTCAGCATGCGCGCCGACAACGAGGTCATGTAAAAAACCAGCACCACCGCGCAGACGGCGAACAACAGCAGATAAAGTGCGGAAAGCCGCGCCGCCGTCGTTCGCATCATCGCGGTCAGCCTGGCGAGCATCAGCCGGCTTTCAGCATGTAACCGGCACCTCTCACCGTATGCAGGACGGGGCTGTCGAAGCCTTTCTCGATCTTGCCGCGCAGGCGCGAGACGTGGACGTCGATGACATTGGTCTGCGGGTCGAAATGGTAGTCCCAGACGTTTTCGAGCAGCATCGTGCGGGTGACGACCTGGCCGGCGTGCCGCATCAGATATTCGAGCAAGCGGAACTCGCGTGGCTGCAGCGTGATCTCCTTGCCGGCCCGGCGAACGGTGTGGGACAGCCGGTCGAGTTCGAGATCGCCGCTGCGATAGACCGTCTCCACCTCCTTGGTACCGGCGCGCCGGTTGAGCACTTCGACGCGCGCCAGAAGTTCGGAAAATGCGTAGGGCTTGGTGAGGTAGTCATCGCCGCCGGCGCGCAGGCCGGTGACCCGGTCATCCACTTCACCAAGCGCCGAAAGGATCAGCACGGGCGTCTTGTTGCCGTGAGAACGCAACTCGGCGATGACCGAAAGGCCATCGCGGCGCGGCAGCATGCGATCGACCACCAGCACATCATAGTCGCTGGAATCGGCAATCGCGAAACCGGTCTCGCCATCGGCGGCGAGATGGGCCGTATGACCGGCCTCGGACAAGGCCTTCTGCAGATAGTCCGCCGCCTCGCGGTCGTCTTCGATGACCAGAATCTTCATGGCTGTCTTATACGCGAAATCTTTTCCTGGTGCGGAGTCCATGAACTGCCCTCCTGGCGCATTGTCCGAAATCGGAAGCATCATGCGCGTTTTCAAAGTCGTTGCGGCGATCTTGCATCCGTCGGGACGTGCGGCGCAGCGGAACAAAAATACGGCAGCAGGCGATGGGAGCCCGCTGCCGCCGGAACCGGATTACTTTACGCTCCGGCTCCTGCCTCCTCCGGGCCGACGGAATTGGGGGTGTTTACACCGTCGGCCCGAGAGAAGTACTCAACCCTTCGAGACAGGCAGCGCCACGAAGCGGCTGGTGTCGTCGCGGGTGACCTGCACCAGGACCGCCTTGCGGCCTGCCTTGGCGGCGTCGGCCATGGCTGCGGTCACGTCGGCGGAGCCGGAGACTTCCTTGGAATTCACCGCCACGATGACGTCGCCCGCCTGGATGCCGCGATCGGCCGCGTCGCTGTCCGGGTCGACGTCGGTCACGACAAGGCCCTTGCCGTCATCGGCCGGCGAGATCGTCAGGCCGAGGCTTTCGAGCGATTCCGTGGCAGGTGCGCTGCTGTCCTTCTGGTCGAGGCTGGCCTGCTTGTCGGAACCCGGCAGTTCACCCAGATCCACCTTGAAGGTCTCGGCCTTGCCGTTGCGCCACACCGTGATGTCGACCGGCTTGCCGGGTGCCATGTTGCCGATCAGGCGCGAAAGCTCCTTGGGCGAGGCAACATCCTTGCCGTCGACGGCAGTAATGACATCACCGGCGACGATGCCGGCTTTCTGGGCCGGGCTGTCGGCTTCCGCCTGCGACACGAGCGCGCCCTTGGTCCCGGTCAGGCCGAGCGACTCGGCGATATCGGTGTTGACGGGCTGGATCTGCACGCCGAGGAAGCCGCGCTGCACGCTGCCGTCCTTCATCAGATCGCCGACGACCTGCTTGGCGGTCGACGAAGGGATGGCGAAGGCGATGCCGACATTGCCGCCCGACGGCGAGAAGATCGCGGTGTTGATGCCGACCACTTCGCCGTTGAGGTTGAAGGCCGGGCCACCCGAATTGCCTCGGTTCACCGCCGCGTCGATCTGGATGAAATCGTCGTACGGACCTGCGCCGATATCACGGCCCCGCGCCGAAACGATGCCGGCGGTCACGGTGCCGCCGAGACCGAACGGGTTGCCGACGGCGACGACCCAGTCGCCGACACGGACCTTGGCATCATCGGCGAAGTCGACATAGGTGAATTTGCGACTGTCATCGACCTTCAGCACGGCAAGGTCGGTACGCGGATCGGTGCCGATCAGCTTGGCGTCGAGTTCATCACCACCATCCATGACGACGGTGAACTCGGAGCCGCCCTCGACGACGTGGTTGTTGGTGACGAGATAGCCGTCCTCGGAGATGAAGAAGCCAGAACCCTGGGAAACCGGACGCGGACCGCGCTCGCGGCGGTTGAACTGGCCGTGACGGTCGCCTCGCTGGTCACCCTCGCCGCGGAACTCGCGGAAGAAACGCTTCATCGGGTGATCGTCGGGGAGCTGGTCGAAACCGGGACCGCGGAAGTCGAACATCTGCGCGCCGTCGTCGGACGCAGGTTCCACCTTGGCCTTGACGCGGACGCTGACGACGGCCGGCGAGACACGCTGCACGACGTCGGCGAAACCAGGCGCCTGCGGGCCGTCGACACGCACCGCTTCGGCGAATACGGGAAGCGTGCCCGTGGTGACAGCGCCGAGGCCGATGGCGCCGGCTATCGCGACGGATGCCGCAGCAGCCATCATGCGGCTGCGGGACTTGAACGGGGAATTGGGGGAGGTAGACATATTCTCGTTGTCCTCTTCGCTGGAAGAAATTCCAAAACGGATGCGCGGGGACCGCATCTCTGGGACAAGAGATAGAAGCCGTCACATTACGGCGCCATTTCCGGTTGATGAAACTTTCGTAATGTTGAGGGGCGCCTGCCGTGGCTAAAACAGATCAATCCGCCGCGGTTCAGGCGAACATCGCCACCTGGCTGATCGGCCCCGCCCGTCAGCACGCAACTCCGGAAGAAATCGTCGCAGGCTTGGCGCAACGGCTGATCGGCGCCGGCATTCCGCTGCGGCGCGTTCGCATCGGCCAGACGGTCGCCAACCCGCTGACCGCCGCCTGGGGTGTTATCTGGACCCGCGAGGCAGGGCCGGAACTCTACAGCGTGCCGCGCGGCATGCTGGCGACGGATTCCTACAAGGGCAGCCCTTTCGAGCACGTCATCGTCACCAGGACGAGCTTCCAGCATTCGCTGGAACATCTTGTGGAGGGCGTCGATCATCCCGTGCTGTTCGAAGTCGCCGCCGGGGGCAGCACCGGCTACCTCGCCTTGCCCATCGAATATGGCGACGGGTCGGTTCAGGTCGGCGCCTTCACCACGGACCGCCCCGGTGGATTTGCCGACAATGAATTGGCGTTCATCGAAACATTGGCGCCGGCAATCGCGGCCGCGCTCGAGCCCGCCGCGATGCGCCATTCGATGGCGAGCCTGCTCGAAGTCTATCTCGGCGCCGGCCCTGCCGGCCGTATCGGCAAGGGCGCTTTCCGGCGCGGACAGACAACCGCGATCGAAGCCGCCGTACTGGTCACCGACCTGCGCGATTTCACCGGCCTGTCGGAGCGGTTGCCGCCGGAAGCGCTACTCGACAGCTTGGGGATATATTTCGAGGCCGTGGTCGACGCCGTACGGTCGGAAGGCGGTGACGTGCTCAAATTCATCGGCGATGGCGTGCTCTCGGTCTTCCCGGCCGAAGAGCATGGACGGCAGGACGCCTGCATGCGCGCCGCCCGCAGTGTCGTCCGGGCGTTCGGGCAAGCCACCGTCTCCGACAAGCCGTTCGTCGCCGCACTGCATGCCGGACCCCTCGTCTACGGCAATATCGGCAGCCTCGACCGGCTCGATTTCACGGTCGTCGGCCCGACGGTGAACTATGTCAGCCGCCTCGAAATGGCCGCCAAGCAGCTTGGGAAAAAGGCAGTGTGCTCGAAAGACGTCGCCGCCGCACTGCCGGCGGAAATGGTCTCCGATCTCGGCGCACACGCGTTCAAGGGACTTGCCGAGGCGCAGAGCGTGTTCGAGTTGAAGGTTGCGGGTACAGGGTAAGGAGATAGCGCGTCCGGACTTATTTTTGAGCTTCGCTCAAAATGCGCTCCACCGCCGCCTTCTCCTCGTCCGACAGTTTTGCCTCCGTCCGCCTCCTCGAACGCACCGCAACCACGGCAAAAATGCCCCCGGCCAGTAGCAGGATGATCGGCGTGCCCCATAGCAGCGCGTTGCGGGTGTTGAACCGCGGTTTCAAAAGCACGAACTCGCCGTAGCGCGCGACGACAAAGTCCATCACTTGTGCATCGGTATCGCCCGCCGTCAGCCGTTCGCGCACCAGCACCCTGAGGTCGCGCGCCAGTTCGGCATCAGAATCGTCGATCGACTGGTTCTGGCAGACCATGCAGCGCAGTTCCGCCGAAAGAGAGCGAGCACGCGCCTCCAGCGCCGGATCGGCCAGCACCTCGTCCGGCTGCACGGCATGGGCGACGCCAGCCGCGACGATGGCGAAAAGCATCGCGGCAAAGCGGATGGCGAAACGTTTCCCGTTCACGACGCGCTCAAACCTGGTCTGGCTCGCTTGGCCGGCGCGCCGACACGTAGCCGCCGGTCCATGAGCGACGTTACGCCGGCAATCATCATCACCAGCCCGCCCAGCCAGATCAGCGTGACCATCGGCTTCCACCAGACGCGGACGACCACGCCGCCATCGGCGGTGGCGTCGCCCAGCGCGATGTAAAGCTGGCTGAGGCCCAGCGTCTTTATGCCGGCCTCGGTGGTCGGCATCTGGCGCACCGGATAGAACCGCTTGGCCGAAACGATCTCGCCGAGCGCCCGGCCGCCACTTCCGGAAAGGACAAAACGGCCCTGATCCTCGGTGTAGTTCGGTCCCTTGAAAGGCTGGATGCCCTCGAAACGCAGCGTGTAGCCGGAAACCTGCAGCGTCTCGCCGGGCCGCATGGTGACGATATTCTCCGTCTCCAGCGAGACGACGCCGACGATGCCGAGCACCGTCAGGCCGAGGCCGAGATGCGCCAGCGCCGTTCCGAAAACGGAACGCGGCAGGCCGACCAGACGGCGCAGGGCCACCGCCGGTTTTACCGAGGCAATACCCGCCTTCAGCACGATGTCGGTCAAGGCGCCAAGGATCAGCCAGAAGGCCAGCCCTGCCCCAAGTGCCGCGAACACCGTCGCCCCGTCGACGAAGAGCAGAACGACCAGCACCGCCAGCAAGGCGCCGCCGAAGGCGAACATCAGCCGCTGCGCGGCACCCGGCAGATCGCCGCGCTTCCAGGCAAGCATCGGCCCGAACGGCACGACCGCCAGCAGTGGAATCATCAGCAGGCCGAAGGTGAGGTTGAAGAACGGCGCACCAACCGAGATCTTGTCGCCGCTCACCGCCTCGATGAACAGTGGATAGAGCGTGCCGATCAACACCGTCGCGGCAGCCGTGGTCAGGAACAGATTGTTGAGGACCAGTGCGCCCTCGCGCGAAATCGGCTGGAAGATGCCGCCGGCGCTCAGCGACGAGGCGCGGAAAGCAAACAACGCCAGCGAGCCGCCGATGAAGACCGTCAGGATCGCCAGGATGAAGACGCCGCGACTAGGATCGGTGGCGAAGGCATGAACCGAGGTCAGCACGCCCGAGCGAACCAGGAAGGTGCCGAGCAGCGACAACGAGAAGGTCAGGATGGCAAGCAGCAACGTCCAGATCTTCAGCGCCGAGCGTTTTTCCATCACCAGAGCCGAGTGCAGCAGCGCCGTTCCGGCGAGCCACGGCATGAACGAGGCGTTCTCGACCGGATCCCAGAACCAGAAGCCGCCCCAGCCGAGTTCGTAATAGGCCCAGTAGGATCCCATGGCGATGCCGCCGGTCAGGCATGTCCAGGCGGCGAGCGTCCATGGCCGCACCCAGCGCGCCCATGCCGCGTCGATGCGTCCGTCTATGAGCGCTGCGACTGCAAACGAGAAGCAGACCGAAAAGCCGACATAGCCGAGGTAGAGCATCGGCGGATGGATGGCGAGGCCGATATCCTGCAGGATCGGATTGAGGTCGCGACCCTCGAAAGGCGCCGGCGTCAATCGAGCGAACGGATTGGAGGTCGCCAGGATGAACAGCATGAATGCGGCGCCGATCCAGCCCTGGACCGCCAGCACATTGGCGCGCAGCGAGGCCGGCAGGTTGCCGCCGAACGCGGCCACCTGCGCGCCGAAGAAGGTAAGGATCAGCACCCACAGCAGCATCGATCCTTCATGGTTGCCCCAGGTGCCGGTGATCTTGAACAGCATCGGCTTCAGGGAATGCGAGTTCTCCCAGACGTTCGCGACGGAAAAGTCCGACTGCACATAGGCGATCGTCAGCGCGGCGAAGGACAGCGCGATCATGGCAAAGCCGGTGATCGCGACCGGGCCGCCGACCGCCATCATGCGCTCGTTGCCGAAACGTGCGCCGACCAGCGGTACGCTCGACTGGACCAGCGCCAGCGCGAAAGCCAGCACAAGCGCGAAATGGCCGGTCTCGACGATCATTGCGTACTCTCCTGCCAGACGCCCTTGGCCTTCAGGCTGTCTGCGACTTCCTTCGGCATGTAGGTCTCGTCGTGCTTGGCCAGCACGCTGTCGGCGACGAAAACCCCGTCCGGCCTGAACGTGCCTTCGGTGATGACGCCCTGCTCCTCGCGAAAAAGGTCGGGCAGAAGGCCATTGAACACCACCTTGACCGATTTTTCCTTGTCGGTCACCGAAAACGCCACTTCGGTGCCCTGCCCGCGCACGATCGTGCCCTCCTCGACCAGTCCGCCAAGCCGGATGCGCTCGCCAGGCGGCAGCGTCGCCTGCTGCAGGTCGGCGGGCATGTAGAAATACGAGGCCTTCTGGCCGAGCGCATAAAAAGTCAGCGCCGTCGCCAGCCCGAGGAAGCCAAGCGCTCCACCGATCACCGTCAGCCGTTTCTGTTTGCGCGTCACCGGCTACTCCGTTTTCGCTAGCCCGAGCGAGGCGCCGAACGCCTGCAGTCCCCTGGCTTCTTCACTCTCGGTTCCCAGTGCCGCGACACCCCGCTGCAGCGCGTCGCGCGCCGCATCGGCATTGCCGAGCACCTGATGTGAACGCACAAGCCTGCGCCATCCTTCCGCGTCTTGCGGATTTGCCCGCAATCTTTCGTCGAGCTGCGCGACCATCGTCTCGATCATCGCGGCACGGTCTTGCGCCGACATGTTCGCCGCCGCGTCGATCTCGTCCTGGCTCGGGCCTTTCGGCTCGCCAGCGGCAACCGTCATGCGGCGTTCGGCTTCGGCTATCGCCTGCTCGGTCGGCGACCGCCACGGCGAATCCGCCGGCAGCGCGCCAAGCATCGCCCGCCAGGCATTGGCCGCCTCGTCGAGCTTGCCTTCCTGCACCAGCGCACTCGCCAGGTAGAAGTGCGCCTTGGCATTGCCGGCCTCGAGGGCCAGCGCCCGCTTGAAAGCAGCTTCCGCCTCCGCCGAAACCATGCCGCCCGCGGCCACGGCGATTGCCTCGCCAAGCCCGCTTTCGCGTGCCGCCGTCGCGCCATTGATCGCGATCGTATTGCGGTAGGCGATGACAGCGTCCCCCGCGCGGCCGATCCTGAGATAGATCGGCGCCAGCACATCCCAGCCGCGGCCGTCCTTCGGATTGGCGGAAAGGAAGGCCTCGGCCCGCGCCACCAGCTCATCGACGCTGCTGTCGGCCGGATTTTTCGCCAGCCGCTCCTGCAGCGGCTGCGACGGCAGGTCGGGCGAGCCGAGGAAGGCGTAAAGGCCCCAGGCGACCAATGGCACGGCCAGCACCGCGGCCATGCCGGCGGCGCGCATCGCCGGCGGCGGCGACGCTGGCACTACTTCGGGAGTTCCCACCCGCAGGATGCGGCGGCCTATCTCGGCGCGCGCCTGCTCGGCCTCGACGGCGCCGATCAGTCCGCGCGAAGCGTCCCGTTCGACCTCGCCGAGTTGGTCGCGATAGACTTCAAGATCGTGACTCCCGCCGGAATCCGCGACCGATGGGCGGCGCACCAGCGGCAGCAGCACCGCCAGGCAGGCGGCCAAAGTCAGAAGCGCGGCAACGACCCAGAACAGCATGGAACCTCATTAGCCGCCGGAGCATAGCCATGCCAATGCGGCCAATTGACGAGAACCGGTAACCTTTCCGGCATCATGCGGTACGCTACGTCAGAAGCGTCCAGCTGCCATTGGCGTTGCGGCAGGCGGTTCCGCGCGCCCTTTTGGGTTGTCCGCCGGCATAGACTGTATGCGCGTACTGGCGGCAATCCTGCGAGCCGACGCGATAGGGCGAGGCGGCAACGACTTCGCCGTAGCGGCCAGATTTGTCGCCCCAGGTCACCTTCTGGCCGCCGGGAGTATATTCCAGCGCCTTGTATTCAGCTTCAAGCGCGATGCGGCGCTCACCCCTGCTGAGGTCGGCGCCTATGTCGCCGCCGACAAGGCCCCCGTCCATGGCGCTGATGATCGCGGCTGCCACTTCACCGGAACTGGGTTGACTGCTGGCGGCGGTCCCCGCCGCCGTGCCGATCGCGGGCTTCTCGCCTTTCGACGCGCACCCGGCCAGCGCCAGCATGCAGGCCAAAAAAGCCAAATAATTCTTCATCTTGTCCCCGGGGTGTTGGCGCAATCAGCCAAATCAATGGTTGGCGTCCGCATAAGGTTCATATTTGGCCGAAATTTGACCTCTGTCACACCCGTTCTTTCGGCGAAAGCATCAATGCGCCGTGCTGAGTTGGACAGTCGCTTTCAATCCGCCGAGAGTCGAGCGTTCCAGTCCCAATTTTCCACCATATTCGTTGACGAGGTCGGAAACGATCGCCAGGCCGAGGCCGGTTCCCGGCTTCGTCTCGTCCAGCCGCTTGCCGCGCTGAAGCGCGTCGCGAGCCTTGTCGGCCGGAATCCCGGGTCCGTCGTCCTCGATCGCCAGTTCGAACATACCGGAACCGGGGTCTGGTCCTTCGATCGCTCTCGCCGAGACGAGAACCCCGCTGCGCCCCCATTTCATGGCGTTTTCGAGAAGATTGCCGACGATTTCCTCGAAATCTTCGCGCTCGCCGGCGAACAATATTTCCTCCGCCGGCAGGTCGAGCGTCACCTTCGTGTTCGGGTTCAGCTTCTCCATCACCCGCACCATGCGCTTCAGCGATGGCGAAAGCGGCGTGCGGTAAACGACGCTGTCGCGCTGCGCGGCGATGCGGGCGCGCTGCAGATAATGTTCGAGCTGCTGCTGCATGGCCGAGGCCTGCGTCTCGATCAGCCTGCCCTTATCGCCGCCGATGATGCGGGCCTCGTTGAGCAGCACGGCGAGCGGCGTTTTCAGCGAGTGCGCCAGATTGCCGACCTGGGTGCGTGACCGTTCGACGATGCGCTTGTTGTTCTCGATCAGCGCATTGGTCTCGTTGGCGAGCGGCTCGATCTCGGCGGGGAACGTGCCGTCAAGCCGCTTCGCCGTGCCTTCGCGCACCTTCGACAGGGCCTCCCGCACTCTGCCCAGCGGACGCAGGCCGAGCATGATGGCGATGGCGTTAATCGCAACCATACCGACGCCGAAGATCGAGAGATAGGTGAAAAGCCGCCCCTGGAACGCCCCGATCTCGTTCTCCAGTTCGGTCCTGTTGCCCATCACCCGGAAACGGGCAACACGGTTTTGCGCGTCGAGAACGAACTCGCTCTCGAACACCTGCAATTCCTCGCCCGCAATGCCGTCCATCCTGTAGCTGCGCTGGAATTCGAAATCGAACGGCGCCTCGGCGGCCGTCGGCGACGGCAGCGCTTCGGTCATCGACAGCGAGCGCAACTGGCCGGTCAGCCCGCCTGAAACAGGCTCCACCGACCAGTACCAGCCGGAATCAGGTTCGGAGAAGCGCAGGTCGCCGAGGTCGACGCTGCCTGTCAGGGCGCCGTTGTCGGAGACGCCGACGGAGCTGATCAGGTTGAAAAGATGCGCCGAAAGCAGGCTGTTGAAGCCGCGTTCGCTGGCTTGCCGGTAGACCGTGCTGATGATGAGGGTGATGATGATGAGCGTGATGATCGCCCAGATCGTCGACAGCGCAATGATGCGCAGAGCCAGCGAGCGCGGAACAAGTGTCACGCCGGCGCCTGGCGAAAAAGATCGTTTGGCGCGGGCTCCCGCCTCACGCCGCCGGCTCGCGCATGCGATAGCCCATGCCGCGCACGGTCTCGATCATGTCGATGCCCATCTTCTTGCGCAGCCGGCCAACGAACACCTCGATGGTGTTGGAATCGCGGTCGAAGTCCTGATCGTAGAGATGTTCGACCAGTTCGGTGCGCGACACCACCTCGCCCATGTGATGCATCAGATAGGCAAGCAGGCGAAATTCATGCGAGGTGAGCTTCAGCGGCACGCCGTTGACGTCGGCTTTCGACGCCTTCGTATCGAGGCGCAGCGGCCCGCAGGAGAGTTCGGAGGACGCGTGACCGGCGGCGCGGCGGATCAGCGCCCGCACCCGCGCCAGAACTTCCTCGATGTGGAACGGCTTTGTCACATAGTCGTCGGCACCGGCGTCGATGCCCGACACCTTGTCGCTCCAGCGGTCGCGCGCGGTCAGGATCAGCACCGGCATCTTGCGGCCGGCGCGCCGCCACCGCTCGACCACGCTGATGCCGTCCATCTGCGGCAGGCCGATGTCGAGCACCACCGCGTCGTACGGTTCAGTATCGCCGAGAAAGTGCCCCTCCTCGCCATCATGGGCACGGTCGACGACATAACCGGCATCGGCGAGCGAATCCGAGATCTGACGGTTCAGGTCCTTGTCATCCTCGACGACGAGTATCCGCATGGAATCACATTCAAGCTGGCAAAGATTGATCGGAGATATAGGCGAAAACCGGCGCGATGGAAAACCGCATCATCACCCCTGCGGCACGACCATCTGCACGCGGCGCGGCCGCTCGCCGTCCTTGCCGGGAACCAGCACGACGATGACGCAGACCGGCTGGCCGCCCTGGGTGGACGGCGACGCCCTGGCCAGCGTGCCGCCATTTTGCGCCGCGACCTGCTCACCGATCGCATAGCAGTCGCTCTGCACCGGAATGACCGGGCTTTCGGCCTCCACGCGGACGGCAGGCACCGCGCCGGCTTGCGAGGCTAGCAAGGCCAATCCGGAGAGGGCGATGAGCGAAGATCGAAGCACTGAGCGAAATCCTTTCATGGCGATCTTCTAGCGGATCGCTTCTGAACGTTAAATGAACAGTAGATTAGCGGGACGGCATACAGTCAAACTTTGGGCTCCCGCCGCTTCAACAAAGTCCAAAAAAGGGTCGCGGAACATCGCAAAAAATCCCCTGCTCAGCCGATGCGGTTTTTGGCCGAAAGCCTGCCGAGAATGGCCACCAGCCCGGCAACCGCCGCGACCGCCGCGACCGCCTGCAGCAGCGTATCGGTCAAAGCGGAATTGTCCAGCCCTTCGACCGGCAATCCCAGGATACCGGCCAACGCCGTCGCGACGGTGATCAGCGATGCCCAGATGGTGCGCGAAAGATACCAGGGTTTTGTTTCCGTCATTTTTGTCTACCTTGTTGGAGTTGAAACGGTCAGACGAGCGAGAGCCGCCGCCTTGCGGGCAGGCCCCAGCCGGCGGTTGCGCTCAGCTGCGAAACGGCGACGTCGATCTCGGGCGGAATGGGTGAAAGATCGGCGGCGATCTGCGCTGCGGCATAGATCCAGTGCGGCGTCGCCGCCGTCGCCGTCCTGACTGGGATGCCGTCAACGGTCGCGATCTCGATCCGGTAGGTTTCGGTTTCCTCGCCGAGCGGAATGTCGAGGCCTTGCCAGCTGTCGGCGTCGATGCGGCCGCGCCTTTTCCATTCGATCGCAAGGTCGCCGGCCGCCGACAGCCTGCCCCTGAGATGTGCCGGCGCCAGCGGTAGGCTGGAGCGAATGCCGCCCGTCTCCGTTCGCTGCACGAAATTGGCCGCCGAGAAATCATGGCCGGCCCGCCCCACCCGCCAGTTCATCGCCAGCCCGCATTCCCCCGGCAGCAGGCCTGCGGCGCGCACCGCCTCGTCGATCAGCACGAAATCGGCGCCGGCCGCGGCACCCGCAGCCATCGCGTCCGTCGTGCCGAGCTGCCGTCGCAGCAGCCCGGTCAGCGACCACTCACCCGGCGCATATTCCTCGACGGTCTCGAACTGGACCAGCTCCCAGACGCCGATCGCCGATCGTATCGCCGCGACATTGGCGCCGTTGAGCAATTGCAGCTGGCTGACGCTTGCCAGTTCCCCGTCGAACAGCTTCACGGTGATGGTTCCCGTGCGGTCGATGCGCCCTTCGAAACCGGCTCCAAGCGGATCGACGAGCCGGCCGATCGTCGCCGCCACGCCGACCGACGCCCGCTGGACGAACCCGCTATCCTCGGGCGAAGCGAATACCATTTGGCTGCGCCAGGCTCGGTTCCACACAGCAACGCGAAACTGCTGGTGCGGCTGGCTTGCGCCAGGCGCCATCGGCAGATCGAGAAACAGGCTCAGCGGCCGCCCGGCGATCGTCAAGGGCGGCGGGTTGACTACCGGCAGCCTGCCGTCGGCGGGTACGGGTGCCGACCTCGACACCTGCCGCGCCGAAACCTTTCGCGTCAGCCCGTCCTCGATTTCGGTGACGAGGAATTCCGACGCGCCGATGGCCGGGAGACGGATGATCGCCCCGGGCTCGACGCCAGCTTCGGGCGCCGGCACCGCAAACGAAACGCTTTCGCGCCGCGACCAAGTCCTCCGCATCCAGTCGTCCAGGAGTGCGGCCGCCTCACCAGCCTCCAGCACGCCGGGAAACCCGATCGTCTCCTGCCGGTGGGCAGATGTTCCTTGCCTCAATTTGCGTGCCGACCCGGCCTGGTAGTCCGCGAATGGATCGCGGAAGCCCAGGATCGCTTCGGTCGGCAACTGGTGATCGGGCACGCGCGAGATTTCGATGACCGG
Source organism: Mesorhizobium sp. ZC-5 (assembly GCF_025753855.1). Taxonomy (GTDB): domain Bacteria; phylum Pseudomonadota; class Alphaproteobacteria; order Rhizobiales; family Rhizobiaceae; genus Neomesorhizobium. Next base: position 78,414 of record NZ_JAOWPT010000003.1, on the reverse strand, counting down.
CTGCCTGCCTTCGACCACCAGTTCGGTGACCGCGGCCGACGGCATGTTCCCCGCAATTTCGCGGCGGAAGCTCAGTCCTCCGCCGATCTCGCAAACGGCGATCCCGAAAAGATCGATCACCGGCTCGAGTGCTGCACGCGCCGACGCGGGATCGGAAACGACATAGCCATGCATGGTGCCGTCGACGTTGCCGATTTCGGCCACCGGCAGGCCATGATCGGCCAGCACCGCGTTGATCAGGTCGCCGCAGCCGATGCCGCTCAGGCGGCCGTTCAGCCAATGCCCCAGCCGCCAGTTGTCCCCGTCCCGCCAGATGCCGCCGCTCGCCGGAAATACCGGAAACGGCCGCGCATCCCAGGCCCAGGCATAGATCCGCTGCGGTCCACCATGCGTCCGCCATAGACCGGCGAGATCGGATTCGCGTCCGGCACGAATTGCGGGCTCGCCGGGTCCCAATGCTGCCGGTGCGCCGCCAGCAGCCGCTGCACCGCGAGATCTGAGCGTCCGCCGTTGGAAAAATAAGGCACGGCGCTCTCGGCCGATTTTGGATCGGGAAAGACGTTCGGCTGGTTCGGTCCCTTGTCGACGGCCGGGCAACCGAGTTCGGTGAACCACACCGGCTTCGACCGCGGCACCCGTCGACTCCGCCGCCTCGACACCCGCGATGCGGTCATGATGCAGGTTCGACCACCAGCCGGCGATGTCCTTGTAGCGGTAGATCCACGGCTTGCCATAAGCGCCGTCGGTGATCGGCGCGCGCTCCCGCGCAATCCGCGCCGCGTCTGTCGGATAATACCAGTCGAACCCCTCGCCGCTCGCGATCGAGTACCGCAACCTTTCCGGATCATATGGCCCGGCAAAGTTGTCCGGGTTGCCGCCGGCATAATCCTGGTCGCGCCAGTCCGACAACGGCATGTAATTGTCGATGCCGACCGCATCGACCGCGGCATGCGACCAGAACGCGTCGAGATGGAAGAAGACGTCACCGCTGCCGTCCGCGGGATGATGGCCGAAATATTCGCTCCAGTCGGCGCCGTAGGTGATCTTGGTGTCCGGCCCCAGGATCGTGCGTATGTCCGCTGCCAAGCCGCACAATTGCTCGACGAACGGGAAAGCATTCTCCTCGTCCTGCAAGGTCGTCAGCCCGCGCAGTTCGGAACCTACCAGGAAGGCGTCGACACCGCCCGCGGCGGCCGCCAGCCTGGCGAAATGCAGCACGAAACGGCGATAGCCCCAATCGTCGGGATCGCCATGGAAGGGGATCGTGCCCGCCTCGGCCACGACATCGCCCGGTTGCGCGGCGCCACAGAAGTTAGCGACCTGCGTCCGCGCAGCGGCTGTCTTGTCGGCTGAGCCTGGCTGCAATGTCGCCGGGTGGCAGGTGACCCGTCCGCGCCACGGATAGGCAGCCTGGGCCAGGCCGCCATAGGGGTCGGGCAGCGCGTTGCCCGCCGGAATATCCATCATGACAAAGGGATAGAGCGTCACCTTGAGACCGCGTGACTTGATCTCGGCGATCGCGTCGATCACCGAGCGATCCGATGGCGATCCGCCATAGGCAGCACCGCCGCCATGGCTCGAAACCAGCGGCGCCGTCGTCCGCGTCAACCCTGAAACCTTCCATTCCTGCGACAGCCCGGAAACCAGACGATCGGTCACCGCCGGCCGGATCGCGCAATGCCCGGCGCGCAGATCGTTGCCAAACCACGCTACGACCAGCGCCACATGTTCGAGATTCGGGCACAGCGCCTGAAGCTCGTCGAGCGACGCCGCGAGATCGGTCGCCGCATGCAGCACGTGCCGGTTCAGCGCCTGCGTGTCGCCCGCCGATATCTCGCGGGTGACGAGGTGCGGAGACAGTCCGAATTCGGTCGAGCCGGGGATGAGGGCCACGGCCCGAATGCCTTGCGCCACCTCGCCAACCGGACGCAGCACTTCGAACTGCAACTGCGGGATACGGTTGCCGTAGTCGCCGATCGGCAGCCTGTCGAAGACGACATAGGCGGTGCCGCGATAGGCCGGCGCGTTGCCGGCACCCTGCTTCGCCTCGATCAGAGGATCGGGAGTCTGGTCTTCCGACCCGTAATAAATGCGGATCTCCACAGTTTCGCGGTCGAGTTCCTTGCCGTCCGCCCAGATGCGGCGGATGCCGGCGATCCTTCCCTCGCACAGCGCAAACGCCGCGTTGGCGAAGTAGCTGTATTCCGTCACCTTAGGCCCTCCCTTGGAGCCCTGGCGCTTGGTGGTCCTGTCCTCCTCGAAGCGTGTCGCCCAGATCAGCGTGCCGCCAATCCGCGCGGTGCCGTAGACGCGCGGCAGCGCGGTCCCCTCTTCCGCGGTGAACGGCCGCGCACCGGTGAGCCTCGGCCCTTCGTGGCGCCGCGTGCCGTCGATCAGCGCCCGGTCGATGGCATAGCCGGCCATGGCGCCCGCGGCGGTCCCGACCGCGGTGCCGACCGGCCCGAGAAAGCCGCCAAGAAACGCGCCGGCGGCCTGCAGGATGATGGTTGCCATGCGGGCCGCCTCAATTGTTCGGGGTGGGGAAGCAAAAGACCGCCGCGATCCTCCGCCGCCATTGCGGCACCAGCGACGAGACGGTCACGCAGTGCCCCTGATAGGCATGGATGAAGCAGCCGTTCTCAACGAGAATACCGGCGTGCTTGGCGGGCAGATGCGGACGCCACCGGAACAGCAGCAGGTCGCCGGGTATCCGCTCGCCGATCGGCTTCTCGCGGCAATGGCGCCGTGCGGCAGCGAGGAACAGGTCTTCGCCGCCGGCTTCCGCCCAGTCCGCCGCGTAGGCCGCCGGCCGTTCCGCCTCGCCGCCATAGACCGCCCGCCAGATCCCCCGCACCAGGCCGAGGCAGTCGCAGCCGACGCCCTGCTTCGAGCCCTGATGGCGATAGGGCGTGCCTATCCATTCTCTCGCCGCCGTGACGATCAGCGCCGCCGTCTCGTCATGCGGATCGTCGCGTGCCGGTAAGGCAGTCGGCAGTCGGCAGTCGGCAGTCGAGTTCGTCGGGTGGTCGTGAGAAATTTTCTCCATCCACATCTCCTTCGAAGCCTCTGCCTACTGCCTACTGCCTACTGCCTACTGCCTACTGCCGACTGCCTACTGCCTTACGACACCAACGCCCCGCCATCGAACCGGCCGCCGTCGGTCACGTAGGCGTAGCCTGCATCATTGCCCGGCAGATGCGGAAATCCGCGAAAATTCGCAGCATTGGCAAACTTCGCCTTGCATGTCGCAAAAATCTTGTCGCAGCCCGCGACGACAGTAAACGCATCGCCCGTCTGCGGGTCGAGCGCATTTTCCTGCCAGAACGAAATGGTCACCTCAGCGCCCTTTCGCTGATGGCTGACGATCCGCACCTGCCGGCCTGCATCAGGCCCGGATTGCCAGGTCAGCACGCCATGCGAGAACCAGCCGCTGTCGAAACCGCCGAGACCCGAAACAGCAATCACCCCAGCGCCCGGCACCGATGCGACCGTCCCCGCCCCATAGAAACCGGCCTGCGAAAGCAGGAAGCCGCAGCGCTGGTCGCCGAGTTCGGCATCGCAACCGCGCCGCACATGGCGGCCGCGTACTATATCCAGTGAATGCGCCAGACTCTCCAGTTCGGCGACGAAGCGCTGGTCGCTGCGGGTGATCTTGCCGATGGTGGCTGTCCTCAGCCGCGCGAATTGCGACGGCTGCATCCAATTGACCAACAACGTCTCGACCATTGCGCCGTCGTAGTGGCCGGCGGCAATATCCTCTTCGCGGATGTCGAGCGACGACAAGGCGCCCTCGACATCGACGGTGTCAGTCGCCAGTCCCAACGTGTCGCGCGCCTCGCTGGCGCTGAAACCCGACTCCGGCTCGAACACGACGCCGTCGATTTCCAACTGCCGGTCATGATCGGTGTAGCCGGCGGCCAAGCCGTCCTTCCGCATCAGCCGCCAGCAATGGCAAAGCGTGGTAACGGTGCCGGCGAGATGTTCGGCCATCGCTTCGGGATAGACGCTCATGGCTGCACCTCGACGAGAGGGATCGAGGGGATCTGGCCGGCCTTGAACCCGGTCAGGCTGACCTCGATGCGCTCGGTGTCGAAGCGCACGGGAACGTCGAACTCGAATCCCGCCGTGATTGCCATGCCCGCCGCCGGCACGCCGCCCGGCGGGAAAACCAATTCGCCGGTCTCCAGATCGATCGTGAAACCCGCCGGGTTCGTTCGTTCCACCGTGTCGACGGCGACCCGCACCGTCGCCGCAACCGGCTTCAGGATGCTCCGCCGGTATGTATCGTTGCCGGAACCGTAGTTCTTGGTCAGGACGAAGCGCGCGGTCGCCCCGTCGCCGACACCGATATCCTGGTCAAGCGGCGACACCGTCTGGTTCGGCCTGCACGACTTCATGTCGAAAGGGTCTCGAAAACGGAACGCATGCAACGAGCCGCGCCGTGCCTCGAAGAAGGCAAGCACGTCATGGAGATCTTCCAGCGAGCGCACCCCGGTGCCGGCGTCATAATGGCGGCGCGAATCGAAGAACCGCGCGTTGCGGCGCTCGCGCCCTGACGTCATCAGCACGATTTCGTTGCGCCGCTCCGATCCGCCGGTCGCGCCGAACGAGATCGCGGCGGGAAAAAGCACGTCGTGAAAACTTGTAAAGTCAGCCATCGTTGAGCCTTGTTCGAGGCCGTTGCGAAAGTCGCTCCGGTGAGTCAGCTGGCGTGGTTTTCGAGAACCGGAGCGGAGCGGACATTGAGGTCCGTGAGCACCGGAAGCGGAGAAAACCGCGTCAGATGGCCACCGGAGTAGAGTTTCCCGACGGCCTCAAAAAGTCCGCGTGCCGCGCGAGACCGCCCGCGCCAGCATGCCTGTGATCTGCGCTTCGGACTTGCGGAATGAACCCGCATCCTGGGCGGTCACGTTGAAGACGACATTGACCGATCCGCCGCCCGCGGCCGCGACACCAAGCCGTCCGTCGGCCGACCGCTGGAGCGGAAGGATCGCCTCGGCGCCGGCCTCGCCCATCAGGCCGATATTGCACCCCATCGGAAAGAAGCTCGGCGTCGACACGATGCCGCCGCTGGCAAACGGCACGACATGTCCCGGCACGCCCCCCTTGGCGAAAGGCAGGATGCCGGAAAGCCCGCTGAACAGCTTCGAAAACAGCGAACCGGTCAGCGCCTGCAGCGGCGCCAGGCCTTGGCTCAGCGCCATGCCGGCGAGGTTGGTGCCGAGGCTGCGCAGCACGTCTTCCAGCTCGCGCCCATGCACCACGGCGCTCTTCAGCGAAAAGGTCAGCTGCGCACCGAAGGATTTTGAGAGCTGCTCGAGCGATTTCAGCGTTTCGCTCAGGGGCTGAAGATCCGACTTCGTCTTGCGCAATCCATCCCAGGGATCGACGTCCCCCATCCTCTGCCACGGATCTTCAACCATGCTGTTGTTCCTCGGGTGCTCTGTCCGGGTAGGTTTTCATCATCTCGAGAAGTGCGTCGCGCCCCGGCGGGATGCTGGCTCGAAACGGCAACGTGCTTGCCGCACGCTCGAACTCGCGCGGCGTCATCGACCAGAAAGTATCAGGCGAAAGCCGCAGCAGACCGAGCCCCGTCGCCATCACATCGTTCCACGGGAACGCTTGGGCTGCTCCTGCTGCGGCTTTCAAGGGTTTTTTGGCGGCGTCTCCGCCTGCTCAGCGGCGCCGAACGTGGCCGCCAGCAGTTCCGCCACGGTGGCCGCGAAGCCGGCAGCCCCATTGGCCGACTGCATCGCGCCCACCTCGTCATCGGAAATGGCGCTGCCGCCGCCGCGCAGGCCGGCGCCGATCACCCGGATGATGTCGAGCGCCGACAGCCTGCCGCGCGAGAAGCGCTCGACCAGCGCGCCGAGATCGTCGGCGGCGTAGACCGCCTCCAGTTCCGCCAACGCCCCGAGCGTCAGGCAGAGCCGGTACGGCTTGCCGTCGAATTCGGCCGCGATCTCGCCGCGGCGGCGGTTGGCGATCATGGCGCCACCGCGAAGCTGACCGGTCCCGCAGATTCCAGCGCGATCTCGAACGTCACCTCGCCGTCATGCGCGCCGGTGTATTCGAGCGCCGTAACCTGGAACGCGCCTTCGACGACGCCGAAACTCGGCACCACAAACTGCCAGTCGACGATCTCGCCGGCGAAGAAGCGCGAACGGATCGCCGTGTCCGACTGGGCGTCCTTGAAAATGCCCGAGCCGCCGACCGCCGCGCGCTGCACGCCGCTTCCGGCCAGCAGTTCACGCCAGCGCCCGGCCGAATCCGCGTCGGTGATGTCGACCGTCTCGCTGTTGAACGCAATCCGCTTCGACCGCAGCCCTGCGACAGTCACGAAGCTGCCCAGACCGTTGGAATCGATCTTGAGCAGAAGGTCCTTGCCCTTCTGTGCGACCATTGGCCGTCTCCTGAAATGAGGGATGGGATTAGTGAAGTAGTGAGTAGTGAGTAGTGAGTAGTGAGTAGTGAACGGAAATTCCGTACTGCGGCTTTTCCTACTCCCTGTTCACTACTCACTACTCTCTTCTTCCGTCACTGCCCGGAACCTCACCAGCCCGTGATGGACGGAAAGGTTGTCGTCGTGGCGCGCTTCGGTGAATTCGACACGCAGGTTGACCAGGTGGTGGCCGTCGAGCGGCAGCGCGACATCGTTGAGCCGCTTGCGCACCAGCTCCATGATGTCGAGCGTTTCCTTCTTGCCCTTCATCTTCGACCAGACATGCAGGGTGAACAGCTGTTCGGTGCCGCTTTCGGTGCCGGTGCTCCAGTCGTAGATGCTGGTGCGCCCGAAGGTGATGTAGGGAAAGGCGACATTGGCCGGCGCCTGGTCGAAGATGCGGGCGCCGCCCAGCATCGCCACCAGCGCCGCGTCGCTCGACAGCGACGAGAAGATCGCCTTCTGCAGTTCAGCGGCCGCAGCTGTCATAGCAATCTCCCCCAGATACCTGCCGCCGCTCGCGAACCAACCGCATTGAAGCCATCGCGACGGCATCATCCCCTTGCGAAGGGTATCGCCGTTGCGCGGTTTCCGCCAGATCGCCCGCCTTGTATTTCAGTGCCCTGACAAGCCCGTCGAGCGTCAGTCGCATAGCGAGATTCATGCAATCCTCCGGAATGAGCCAGTAGCAGTGGGTACCTCAGATGTCGGGTGGTGAGGCCAGTCCCCTACTCCCTACTCCCTACTCCCTACTCCCTACTCCCTACTCCCTACTCCCTACTGTTCTTCCTTCGCCCGACAGACCAGGTAGCGGCCCGTCTCGTCCGGATCGTGGACGGTTACGATGGCGAACACCCGCGTTCCCTTGACGAAACGCATACCGCTGCGGACCCCGTCGCGCCTGCGGATGGTGATGCGGTGCGTGATGGTCTCCAGTGTCTGGTCGGCGCTGACGACGCTGTTGGCTGCCAGCGGCTCGATCAGGCCGAACAGTGAGCCGACCTCGCTCCAGCTTTCCGCATGACCGCCGAGCCCGTCGGGCAGCGGCGTTGCGGATTGCAGGACGAGTTCGTGCCGCAGCGATCCCGCATCGAGGATGAGCGAGCGCATCAGAGCTTCCTTGCCTTGTATCCCGCGATCAGTCGCTCGTAGCCGGCGGGATAGGAGGCCGGCTGGCTTTCCGGACCGAAGGCACCGCGCAGGTCGTACCAATGCGCGGTCAGCACAAGGATGGCCCGCTTCAGCGTGTCGGGAACGTCCGTCCCCGCCTCGCCGTAGCCGGCCTGAAAGTCGATCTCGATGCCGTTCATCCGCCGCAGCGGCGCCGGCGTATCCTCGAAATGAAGACGCGCCGGACGCGCCAGCACGTCGACCTGGTAAGTCGACGGCGGCACCAGCGACGCGCCGCCGTCCGCACCATAGGCAGTGACGGAAATCACGCTCCGCACCGGATGACGGGCGAGATATATCGTGCCGCTGCGCGGCCAGCGATCGAGCGCCAGCCGCCAGCTCTGGTCGATCAGCGCAATGCCGGTGGCGCGCTCCACCTCCTCGCGTGCCGCCCGGATCAGGCCGGTAAGCAGCCCGTCCTCGCTGGCGTGGCCGAGGCGCAGATGCTCCTTCACCTCGACCAGCGTTACCGGCTCGGCGCCGGGCTCCACGGTGCGAAACAGAGTCATGAAACGTCCTGAATTGTTTGATTTTCAAGGGAAATGCTTCGCCGGCGAAGCATCATCTTCTCCCCGTTCACGGGGAGAAGATGCCGGCAGGCAGATGAGGGGCGGTGCTGACCTCGCAGAAGAAAGCCAAGGTTCGTTTCGAAAGCCGCTCCGGCGAGTCATATGGTGTGGTTTTCGAGAACCGGAGCGCAGCGGACATACAAGTCCGTGAGCACCGGAAGCGGAGAAAACCGCGCCAGATGGCCGCCGGAGTAGGCTTTCGGACGAACCGTCAGCTCACGCCGTATTTCAACAGCTTGATCGCGTCGAAGTCCTGCACCCCGCCGCCGACGCGCTTGGTCGTGTAGAACAGCACGTAGGGCTTGGCGGAATACGGATCGCGCAAGACGCGCACCCCGGTCCGGTCGACGACCAGGTAGCCGCGCGAGAAATCGCCGAATGCGATCGGCGTCCCATCGGTTGCCGCGTCCGGCATGTCCTCAGCCTCCACCAGCGCAAAGCCCATCAGCATGGCCCGCTGGCCGGCTGCCGCCGGCGGCTGCCACAGATAGTTCCCGTCGGCGTCCTTGAGCTTGCGGATCGCGGCCTGCGTCTTGCGGTTCATCACCCAGCTGGCGTTCTGCCGGTATCCCGCCTTCAGCGCGTAGACCGTGTCGATCAGCACGTCGGACGGATTGCTCGCCGGCAGCGCGCCGGCAACGCCGGTCGCGACATAACCGAGATTGCCCCAGCTCCAGCTGGCTTCCGCCACCATCGTGTAATCGAGGAAACCGTGCGGCTTGTTGGTGCCGTCGCCACTGACGAAGGCAGCACCCTCCTGTTCGGCGAACGCCGCCTCGACCTCGCCCGAAATCCACTGGTCGAGATCGACGACGCTGTCTTCCAGCAGCGAGGCCGTCGCCGCCGGCATGGCGTAGAGTTCCATCGTCGGAAACTGCAGCTCGGCCAGCGTCGAGCTCGCCGTCTGCGGCCGCGCCGCCGTTTCGCCTACCCAGCCCACCGCCGGCCCGGTGATCGCGAACGGCTTCTTCAGCACCGCCGCGGACACCTGCCGCACCGACGCGATGGAGCGGATCGGCGACAGTGCGGCGAGCCGCTTGCCGATCTCGGCCTCGGTTTCGTCTGGCACCAGATAACCGCCGTCCTGGCCCGAACCGTACGACATCGCCTTGGTGTCGAGTGAACGCAGCAGCCGGTCGTCGCCGTTGCGCACATAAGCGTCGAAGGCCTGCTTGTGTTCGGTGTCGAGCACGCCGGAACGCGTTTCGCGGCCGAGCACCGGGCGGGCCTTGCTTAGCGCCATCGTGTCGAGCGCCCGCTTCTGTTCGTCGAGCACGCGCGAGATGCGCTCGACCTTGTCGGTGGTCACCACGTCGGCGGTCATGCGCTTTTCGATCTGCGCCAGCCGCTCATTGTTGGCGTCCTTGAACGCCTCGAACGAGTTCATGAATTCGTCGAAGGCGTCGGGCAGGTCGAAACTGCCGATCGCCTTGGTTTCAGGCGCCGGCGCCTGCAGGTCACTGGTCATCGAAGACTATCCTTTCCGTTGATCATGCGTGTCGCCGCGCGGATCATCTCGACGATGCCGCCCGGCGTATTCCTTGCGGCATCCCGCTCGCGGACGAGGTTGGCGAACCCCTTGGCGATCACCGCCCTGGCGTCGCCGCGTGTCAGCCCAGCATCCCGCGTGAGCCAGCGTTCGAATTCGCGTGTCGTCGGCAGCGGACGTCCGCGCCCGAAGCCCTTGATCCGCTCGACGCGGGCGTCCGGCAGCATTGGAAACGTCACCACCGAGATTTCCCAGAGATCCGCCTCGAGAATCCGACGCACGCCGCTGGCGCCGTCGTTCTTCGCCCTGATGGCGCGAAAGCCGATCGACAGCCCGTCGAGCGCGCCGCCGCGGATCAGGTTCAAAACTTCCTTCGAGCGGCTGACGCCCTCGGTCAGCCTGCCGCGCACGAACAGCCCGCGCGCGTCTTCCCGCAGTTCCGTCCAGGTGCCGATCGGTTCGCGCGGGTCGTGCTGGAACAGCATGCGCACGCCGGCCGCACCCCGCGTCCTCAGCGATTTCGCGAACGCGCCGCGTTCGACCACGTCGCGTCCCAGGTCGACGCGACCGAAAAGGCTCGCATAACCCGAGAAGGAGCCGTTGGGCTCCAGTTCATCGACGACAAGCCCGACGAATTTCCTCTCGCACAGGCGGGTGATCCAGTCAGCGTTCATCGCTTTTCCTTCGACTCTTCGACCATGCCCACCGTCCCCGTTCAAAAGCCCGCGCCAGGAGACCGAGCGCCCACCAGGTGCACAGGCTGGCCGCGGCCGATCCCATCAGCATCAGTTCGAAGCTGCCGATCGTTTCGGCGATGCCGAGTTCCGTCGCGATCTTCAGTCCGGCCGTGCCGCCGAAGACGAGGCCGCAGACCACGCCGGCGGCGAAGCGAAGTGCTGCCTCGCGGCGCCCGCTGGGCAGGATGTAGGCCAGCGACACCGCCGAACCGGCAACTGCGCCAGCACCCCGCGCCGCCCACAGCCAGGCGGCTTCGTTGAAATCGGTCATGGGTTTGGTTCCCGGATAAGGGAGGCAGTAGGGAATAGGCAGTAGGCAGTCGGGGAGATAGAGCGGCAGGAGCGCGGAGTTCCGGGCAGGAGGCCACAGCCGAAATCCCTATTGCCTACTGCCTACTGCCCACTCCCCTGCTCCTTCACCCAAAATCCCGTATTCTCGGCCTCGCCGCCGACTTCGGCAAAAGTTCCGTAATCGCCCACACCAGTGCGTCGACCCGGTCCGGCGAGCGCCCGTTGGACAGGCCGTTCGGCCCGAAATCGCACATTTCGTCTTCCAGTTCGGGGAACCGCGCCGCGTGGCGGACTTTTCGCTGCTCATAAAGCGCTGCGACCGGTTCGGCCCGCAGCCATTTCCCACGCCGCGCCCGCACCGGCTTGACCGGCACCTCTGGGTCGACGGTGGCGATCACCGCGCCCACCATGTCGCCGCCCTGGTTGATTTCGACGACCAGGCAATCCGCCTCGAGCCGATGGAACAGGCCGACCGCCGCATTCGCCCATTCCTGCGGTCGGGCGGCCCGGATGGTCGCGTCGGCCAGCACGATCGCGGTGCCGTCCCGGTCCAGTCCGGCGGCGACGATGCCGCAGGCGTCCGACGTCTTCAGCGAACTCGCCGGCGGGTCGACCGCCACCACGATCCTGCGCAGTTCGGCAGGCCGTGCCGTCTGGACCTCCTCGATCATGTCCCGCGACCACAGGGCGTCCTCGCGATCCTCGATCAGCTCGCCGTCAAGCTCCTGCCTGCCGAGCCGCGTGCCGCCATAGCGGCTGCGAACCGCCTTCAGGAAGCCGCGTGCCAGGTTCGCCGCATTGTCGGCCGTCCGCATCCGCGTCTTGACGAAATCCGGGTCGGCCATCAGCCGCTTGATCAGCGGCGTCGGTTTCGGCGTCGAGGTGACCAGCTGCCGCGGCCTTTCGCCGAGCCTCAGTCCAAACTGCAGCATGTCGAAGCAGGCTTCGGCGTTCTTCCACTTCGCTGCCTCGTCACACCAGGCGGCATCGAACTGCGGTCCCCGCAGGCTCTCGGGATCTTCGGAGGAGAAGAACTGCGCCACCGCGCCGTTGTCCCACACCAGCCTGCGCCGGCCCGTCTGGAGGCACGGCCGTCCGCGCCGCGAGATCGCCAGGATTCCCGAGACGCCCTCCACCATCACTTCGCGCACGTCGCCCAGCGTCTCGCCGACCAGGGCGATGTGGCCGTATTTCCTGCGCGGCTCGGTGAAGGGCGAGAATCCGTGCACCAGCCCGTTCACCCATTCGGCGCCGAGCCGGGTCTTGCCGGCGCCGCGCCCGCCGCTGACGAACCAGCTCACCGGTCGTTCGAACAGCAACGGATATTGCAGCGGTCGCGCGCTTCCAAACCATTCGCCGCAAACCGGTTCAGCCCAGTTCGGCGGCACGTTCTCCCGCGACCAGCCGCTCTGCAAAGGCTCGGGCGAGTTCCACGATCCGGTCGTCGATGCGTCCGAGGAGTGTGGCGAGTTCATTGTCGCTCTTTTCTTCCTGCTTGGCCGCATGCTTGCCGGCAACGGTCTCCATCCGTTCGGAGAGTTTGGCGATCGAGCTCAACGCATCCGCGTCGCCCTTGCTCAACACGCCGCCGCGCGCCTCGGCCCGCACCAGGATGCGGGCGGCGCTGCGGGCGGCAAGATCCACCATGCGCGCCGCCAACTCCCCCGCCGGCACGTCGTCGACGGCGGCAAGTGCCGTCTCCACCGCCTGGTCCTCCGGCGCGGGATCGTAGGCCACAGGCTCGGCGCCGGTCAGGAAACGGCCGATCAGCCGGTCCCATAATTCCTTGTAGGCAGCGGCGATGTCGGCGCGGCGGAAATCGAGCACCTGCCAGTTCTCATCGGCATAACGTTTGGCGACGGTGGTCAGGTGTACACCCATGACAGTGGCGATGGTCTGCTGGGTCGGCGGCGCGCCTTCGGCGATCGCGCGCACGGCCGCCCACCGTTCCGGCGGGATCGGTGCTGGCATTTTCGTCCTGTATGGTTGGTTCGGGAGAGTTTTGCCCGGAGCATTCCGGTATCGCCTTCGGAAGCCGTGGGCTTCGCCACCCACACTTTTCCGACGATAGCGATAACCTACCAGAGCACCGTCACGGTGTCAAGAATAAATTCCTATTTCGTGCAAAGAATTTTTGACCCCCTGGGTATTTGGCAAGCGGCGACCAAACTCCCGACGGCCAACCCTGACCCTTGCTCACCTACGCCAGTCGAGGCGCAACCGACCGCTTTGCGCCCCATGGCGGTCGTTGAAGTTATTGTGGCCGCCGTCCAGAAGCGGACATCCCTGCAGCTAGCCGAGGTGGCTCCTTTGCGGCAGAAGCGGATACTGGTGAGTGTGTGCTAGAGGTTGCCACGGATGAGCCCACGTGCACAAATCTCACTAATCTGGATGGTGGCTGACGATGACGAAAAGGACTGATCGAGGCGGCAAATCGTGGATCCACACGGAGATCTACCACGCCATTGAAGCGTGCGAAGCGTTGACCGGCTGCGCCTAGGTCTTTGGTAGTGGATCCGACCAGGCGTAGGCTGCTGATCGGTGGCTCCCTCCTCGGAGTTCTGATCCTTGCGGGATTGCTTCCTGCCAGGTGCGCCAGGCAGCAAATCACGAGGCAATCCGCCATGGGCGAGAACAGCCGTCCCGAGCGGCCACCGGGAGAGGCGAAGCCGTTGCTGGAGGAAGATATTGCACCGGTGCTTGCGCGCCTCGACGCCTGGTATGCGGCCCACCTGCCGCCAGACGATTATGTGTTGAATCCGCCGGCCACGGACGCGCAACTAGATGCGTTCGAGCAACTAATTGGCCTCAAGATGCCGCGGGCCTACCGACAGCTGTACCGATGGCATGATGGTGAAGAGGATGACCGGTGGGGCCACATTTATGGCCTTCCGCTGTTGTCGCTGCACCAGGCCCGGTTGCAATGGACGTCGTGGAATGAAGTGCTCGCCAGCTTTGGCGGCAATCGCTACGAAATTCCGGGGGCAGGGTGGCCGCAAGGAGCGGTAGACCCATCTTACATCAACCCGCGCTGGATACCGCTAACCGGAGACGGCTCTGGCAATCATATAGGTCTCGATTTCGATCCTTGGCCTGGCGGACGCTTAGGCCAAGTCATTATCTATGGTCGCGACGAAGATATGAAGGCGGTGCTCGCGCAATCTCTCGGTCAGTTCCTCCATTGGATCGCCGACTTGCTGGAGAGCGGCAATTTCAGGTTGGAAGTGGAACCAGAAGAACGCGTGCTGCGTCGGTTTCGATTGAAGGCCCCGCCATCAAACCACTTCCACGAAGGGGCGCGCATCCTTCTGGGCGCACCTGGCCCCTTCCTATGAGTGCAGCATCACCCGCTCGACTTGCGTGCAAGTGTAGCAGCCGCGACTGCGCCCGCTAGTTCAGCTTCGGGCCAATTCCAGACCTTGGCATCCGTGGTCGTGTGTCCGCCTTCATGTTGGATAAACTGGCAGCGGACAGTCGGCAAGCGGCCCCCATACTGTTATCGCTTTTTCAGTTCTGCCAATATTTCGCGCTGCGTCGCCAGCAACTCTTGTTGCAGTCCAATGAGGGTGTCTAGCCGCTCTTTTGTGTCAAGGCGACTGATTTCACCCTGGACCATCAGGTTCCACAATGCCTGGTTTTCGCTCAGCGCTTTACTCTCAATCAACTTACACGCCTTGAAAAATTCAGCGTTGTAGCCGTCTCTCGCGTCCGACAGCGCCGGTCCTACGCCTGGGTTTTTCAACATGGTTTCGGCTCCTTGGATCTGTTGGGGACCGTAATCTGATAGCGCGGACGAAGGTCCGCAAGAGGTCATGAAATGATGGCTGCTTTTACCACTTGGATACCCGAAAGCTGCCGATCTCCTTGCTGCCCCGTGCAGTAGTACTATGAACAGCTTCGTCTGCGTGGAAAGCGCATGGCTGCTTTTCTAGCTAGTTTGCGTAAGCTGACGTTCGACTATAGGGCTCAATGTCGCGATCGTGTCCTTAGACACAGGGTGCCTTTAGGCATGTCTATGCTGGGAATACGTTGAAATGAGAATCATGAGTCTAAACGGCTGGGGAGGCAAGCTACATGAGGCGTTGATATCGTATCTCCAATCCGACCAGCCCGACGTCCTTTGCTTACAGGAGGTGGTTCATAGCCCGGAGACCGCGAAAGATTGGCTGACCTATCGGGACGGCGACCACATTCTCCCTCAACGCGCGAATTTCTTCCAAGACGTCGCAACTGCTCTGCCCTGTCATACTGCTCTATTCTGCCCGGCCGCCCAAGGCGTGCTCTGGGATGATGACGAGGCGGTCCCTTCGCAGTGGGGGCTGGCTACGTTCGTTCACCGCTCCCTGCCGATCTCGGCGCAAGCACAAGGGTTCGTGCATAAGTCATTTTCTCCTCACGGGTACGGCGATCACCCAAGGTCGCGGTGCGCCCATGCGATCCGCGTCTATAACTACGCACGGGGACGGTCGATATGCATTGGACACATGCATGGGCTGCGCGATCTCGGCGGAAAAATGGACACCCCCGAAAGACGTGCCCAGGCTGAAAGGCTCACTGACTTGGTGAAGCAGGTCGCGGAGCCGGACGATCCCCTGATCGTGTGCGGGGACTTCAATGTCGAGCCTGAAAGCGAAACTTTCGCCGTGCTGGCCAAGATCGGGTTGACGGACTTGGTCACGAACAGAGGGTTCGAGGGAACGCGAAGCTCGTACTATCGCAAGCCAGGCAAGTTCGCCGACTACATGCTTGTGAATCAACACGTCCCAATTCGGCATTTCACGGTGGTCACCGAACCAGAAGTGTCGGACCACTGCCCGCTGGTTCTCGATATCTGACTGTGCGTCCGCTGACGGTGAAAATAAGAAACTGGCCGCTATGAGGTCGGTTGCCGAACGGCAGCTATCTGCTGGGCAAGATCCGGGATCGGACTGTCAGCTGTCGGCCCCACCACGGTCATCATATCACTCGCATCCTGCTGGCCGCTTTCGGCGCAAGCCTGGCATCCGCCGATGGAAGATGAAGAGCTGGCCTGTAGCCCAACCGCGACCGCCTGCCCGCTTGTTGCGGCTTCGCACCAGCCTTTACCCTAATCTCCATATCGGCGCGGCGCCGGGGTGATTTTCCTTGTTGGCCATCGTCAAATCGGGGAAAAGGAAGCCGCGCGGGCGACGCTGGGACTTTTCGCCCTGAAATTGCCGGTTTGGCAGCGGAAACTTCATCAGGGACGTCGCCGGAAACAGAATGGACAACCGGTCCGCAGGTGGCAGAAAACCGAGAGCGCCGAAGGCCGGCAAGCTGCTGGCTATCGACGCCTGGATCGATTCGTCCCTCTACGAAGCCGGTTTCCTGGCCAGTCAGGCCTGGGAAAATCTCACCATCTTCTTCCGGCGTTTTCGCTTCACCGGCTGGCGCCGGGCAATCGCCGAGGTGCTGAGCGAAGGCTTCACAATGGGCACCGTGGGGTCGGTGCTCATGCTGGCGCTCGCCCTGCCTGCCTTCGAGGAAACCGCCGGAGACTGGCGGACCCAGGACGATTTCGCGGTGACCTTCATGGACCGCTACGGCAACGAGATCGGCCAGCGCGGCATCATCCAGCGCGATTCGGTTCCCGTCGACGAGATGCCCGACCACGTGATCCAGGCCGTGCTCGCCACCGAGGACCGGCGCTTCTTCACGCATTTCGGCATCGATTTCCTCGGCCTTTTCCGCGCCATGCAGGAAAACGTGCGCGCCAATTCGGTTGTGCAGGGCGGCTCCACCATCACCCAGCAGCTCGCCAAGAACCTGTTTCTCACCAACGAACGCACCGTCGAGCGCAAGGTCAAGGAAGCTTTCTTGTCCCTTTGGCTCGAGATGAATTTGCCGAAGAAGGAAATCCTGCAGCTCTATCTCGACCGCGCCTATATGGGCGGCGGCACCTTCGGCATCACGGCGGCGGCCGATTTCTATTTCGGCAAGGGCGTCAAGGATCTGACGCTGCCGGAAGCTGCGATGCTTGCCGGCCTGTTCAAGGCGCCGGCGAAGTACGCCCCGCACATCAACCTGCCCGCTGCCCGCGCCCGCGCCAACGAAGTGCTGACCAACATGGTGCAGGGCGGCTTCATGACCGAAGGCCAGGTGCTCTCGGCGCGGCTGCATCCGGCAAGCGTCGTCGACCGTGGTGACGTGAAGAGCCCCGATTATTTCCTCGACTGGGCCTTCGAGGAGGCCAAGCGCGTCGCGCAGAAATCGGGCGTTCATTCCATAGTCGCCCGCACCACCATCGACATGAATATCCAGAAGGCGGCCGAGGAGGCGCTCGAGTTCCATCTGCGCCAGTACGGCAAGGACTACCGCGCCGCCGAGGGCGCGATCGTGGTGCTGGAGAACAACGGCGCCGTGCGTGCCGTCGTCGGCGGCCGGGATTACGGCACCAGCCAGTTCAACCGCGCGACCAAGGCGCTGCGGCAGGCCGGCTCGTCATTCAAGCCCTATGTCTACGCCACCGCGATGGAGCACGATTTCACGCCGGATTCGGCGGTTTCCGGAGGCCCGATCTCCTGGGGAACCTGGTCGCCGAAAAACTATTCACGCGGCTATTACGGCAAGATGAACCTCACCACTGCCTTGGTGAAGTCGATCAACACGGTGCCGGTGCGTCTCGCCAAGGATCATCTGGGGGTCAAGCCGATCGTCGAGCTGGCGCATGCGATGGGCGTGGAATCGCCGCTCGAAGTGTTCAAGACCACCGTGCTCGGCACCTCCGGGATGACGGTGATGGACCAGGCGACCGGCTACAACACCTTCGCCAATGGCGGCTTTGCCGGCACGCGGCACGCCATCAACCAATTGCTCACGCATAATGGCGAGCTGGTCTACGATTTCGAGCGCGACGCGCCGAAACCGAAGCGCGTGCTGTCGGAAAAGGCCGCGTCGGAGATGAATTCGATGTTGGTGCAAGTGCCGGAATGGGGCACGGCGCGCCGTGCGGCGCTGCCGCTGATCCGCTCCGCCGGCAAGACCGGCACCACCCAGGGCTACCGCGACGCGTGGTATGTCGGCTTCACCGGCAACTACACGGCCGCCGTCTGGATGGGCAACGATGACTTCACCCCGACCAACGACATGACTGGCGGCTCACTGCCGGCGATGACGTGGCAGCGGCTCATGGCCTATGCCCACCAGAACGTCGAGTTGAAACCCATACCCGGTATCGAAAATCCATTCGTCGATCCCAAGCTCGTCGCCGAGGCCGCCGCCAAGAAGAAACCCGTCGATGCCGCCGACGCGCCGGAGGATGAGCGCCCGGCAGTCCTGTCGGTGGCAACCTCAAAGGTTCTGAAAGAAATGTCGGAAGATTTCAGACTGGCGCCGCCGATCCGGACTCCGCCCAAGTCCGAGACCCTTTCCGCGCTCTAGAACCTCTCGCGTTTGATCGGTCAACGGGCATACTGGAAGTACAGGATAAGCTTCCCGCCTTGCCTCTGTCGCCCGACGCGGGCTATTGCCATCCTCGATGTCACCAGCCGGCGCCTAATGCTCAAAACCGTATTCCTTTCCCTCCTTGTCCTTGCCATCGCCATCGGCGGCGGCGCGGCGAGCGTCTGGTACGCGCTGCAGGCTCGGGAGGGAATCGGTGCAGTCGCGGTCGGTCCGTGGACGACCTTTCCCGACCTTGGCACGCCGCAGGCCGATCCCTATTCCAAGGCCCGCATCGCACGCGAAGGGGTGCTGTCGCTCGGACTGACGGAGGGGCTGACATTCATTGCCCAGAAGGATTCCGATGGCGGCGTCCTGCGGAGGGATTGCAACTATACGATCGATGGCACATTCCCGCCGGCGCGCTTCTGGACGCTCTATGCCGCCGAACCGTCGCGGGCAGTAATCCAGGGCGGACACCTCAGGCCGCCTGCACTGCATTCCAGTGAAGTATTGCGCCGTGCCGACAACGCCGTATCCATCGCGGTCGGCCGGGATCCGACACAAGGCAATTGGCTGCCGGTGGCGGGCGCCGGGCCGATGTCGTTCGTGCTGACGCTCTATGACAGCCCGGCGGCCAGCAGTTCGGGCATTGCCGATGTGGCGTTGCCGCGGATCGCGAAGGCGGCATGCAATGATTAGGAGGTTGGCCTACGCGATACTTGTCGGACTGGTCGGCGCTGGCATCGTCCATATCGCGATACTCCTGATGCTACCCTCTTTTTCCGAACGCGACGCATGGTCGAAGCTGGCCGCCAGTGCGGAGCCCTACGCGGTCACCCGCTTAGCGCCAGCGGAAGGCCAGCCTTCGGTATTGCGCTCGCCCGATCCGTTTTTCAACGCGATCGCCTGCCGCTTCGATCTCGGCGAAGGTATCGCCCACCTGACCGCCGAGGGCAGCGTCCCGTTCTGGTCCGCTTCCGTCTACGACCGCAACGGCCAGAACATCTACAGCTTCAACGACCGCACATCGGCCAACGGATCGCTGGATTTCGTGATCGCGACGCCGCTGCAGATGACCGAGATGCGCAAGAACCTGCCGGCTGAATTCGAGGCGTCGGTGTTCGTCGAGGCCGACATCGGCGAAGGAATCGTAGTGATCCGGAGTTTCGTGCCGGATGCGAGCTGGAAACCGGTTATCAGCGGTTATCTCGACAGCGTGACATGCCGCATCGGTTGACGGCATCCCCGGTTCCACCGGGCCGAGGCTAGAAACATCTCTCAGTGGTGCAGCGGACCGGGATTTCGCTGGTCTGTTCGCTTGTCCGTAGGTGCTGAGCCGTCGGATTTTGCATCCGTTGACCGTTCGTAGCGGACACCTGGAAAGATGATGACGGATGCCGGCACCGAATGGTCGTCGGTGCGGCGGTTTTTTGCCGCTGGCCGCGGCACAAAAGACACTATGCTGCCCATGACTTCGCGCTTTCCCTCTCGGCATGACCGGAGCAGTACGCAACGCCTCCGTGATGATTACGCGCAGCAGACGGTTAACACCTTCCTAACGGATCACAGCTAAATTTATTCAAGTGTCGAGGTTTCCGGTGCTCCAGCCAAGGCTGGTCGCGTCGATCTTGATGCGGTGTTTGTAAAGTTGCGTCAGGCGTTCTCCACGTGTCATCCTCGGATTTCAGGCAAATCGCCATCAGCGGTGAAACGGAACGGGCCGACAGGCTTTTCCGGGCAGCTGTGTCCGCGTTCTGCTCCCTCACCCGCCCGTCTCGGCGCGAGATCGAGCAGCTGGAGGATCTGGCGTTTCCACTGTTCGATGCGGTCTCCGTGGAATCCAAGCGCTATGTGGCCGCCGCCCTGTCGGAATGCACCTACCCTCCCCCCGCGCTCGTCCGCCGCCTCTGCGACGCCACTGTCGATATCGCGGCCCCGCTGCTCATCCGTTCGGCGGCACTCAGCGACGTCGATCTCATCGCCCTGATTGGCCGTCACGGCCTGCCGCACGCCCGGGCCATCGCGCGCCGTCCGGGCCTCAACAAGACGATCTCCGATCTGGTAAGAGCGCTGACCGCTTCGACCCCGCCGACAAACACCCCGTCAGGACCGGAAGGCCTCGGCCGAAGCGTGCCCATCGCTTCAAACGACACGCCGGCCTCCTCCGAGCCGAAATCCGATGTCGACAGGGTAAGGCAGCGGCTGCGCGCGATGATGCGCTCCGCCGACGCGCAGGATACCGAGCCCCTGGTGATTCAGAGGGCGAGCGCAGAGGATTTCGGAAAACTTCTCTCCACCGCGCTGTCCGGCAACCGCGCCTTCTTCCAGACCGCGCTTGCCGATGTGCTCGAAGTCAGGTTCCAGTTCGCCAAATCCCTGACGGAAGATGCCCACTACACGGGTCTGATCCCCGCCCTGCGCGCGCTTGAACTATCGGAAGAACAAGCCTTCCTGCTGATCGCCGCGCTGTTTCCGATGGCCGTCAACGGCATCCAGGCAATCCGGACATTCCTCGACCACTACCGCCTCTGCAATGTCGAGGCGGCACGCATGTGGCTACGGGCCAGCGAGGAAACGGCGCAGGCCGCACCTACGTCCGGGGGCTGGCAGGCCGACGACACCCCGCGCCGCCCGGCATTCGGCGCTATCTGAATTTCGCGAGGAAGGCGTCGATCTCTTTCCAGTATTCTTCCGTCGCCTTGGTCTTCGGCAGCAATGTCCGCGATCCATGGAACCCCGCGCCGCCCGGCACAAACTGCGTCTTGTCGGCGGACGCTGTCGCCTCGAAGATCTGCCTGGTGGCGGGGGCTTCCCGGTTGCTCGACGTTATGAACACCGGAACCCGGACCTTCGCCGCAGCCTCCCTGACCGAGGGCTTGCCGTCGAAATATTCCGCCGGAGAAAACGACAGGATGCCGGAAATCTCCGGATGTTCTCCGGCGAGCACGATTGCCAGCGCCGCCGAATAACTCGATCCCCAGACAAGGATCCTGCCCGCGAGCTGTTTCTGCCTCGCCCACAGCAACGCCGCCTCGAGGTCCGGCAATGCATCGGCATGCACCCAGTAGGTCCCGGCAGCCCCTTTCGCCGTCTCGTTTTCCTGGCCGTTGTAGGTGCCGCCCGAGCGCTGGTCGATCGCCAGCACGGCAAATCCCTGGTCGACCAGCAGCGGCGCGATGTCGTTGTATTCGGCACGGCCGGAAGACGCTTGGTGAAACGCCAGGATCAGCGGATCGTCGGCGTCCCGGCCCGCATAATAATCCCCGTAGACGGTGACGCCGTCGGCAGCCTTGAAAGACACCGCCTCCTTGGCGTTCGATGATGCAGCGAAGCCGAAGAACAGAATGGCGGCCAGCACGCGCGGGACGATCGAAACTCTCATGGCGTTCCGGCTGGCGCCACGGGAATGAACATGGACCAGCGCTGCTGGGCGCGCGGAACCAACGCCGGGTCGTTGTGATAGACGCGGATGATCGGCGCATCGGATTTTCGATAGCCCCATGCCGGCAACAGGTCGGCTACCAGCCGCTGGTAATCGGCATGCGTATCCACAAGGCTGCCGCGTCGGTGCCACACGGCGTGGAGGCCGCCATCGACGGCTGCGACCGGCAGCTTCGTCTCGCGCAGGCCTTCCTCAGGCATCATCACCAGCATCCGGCAGTTGCATTGCGAACCCTGCTCCGCAAAAGGATCGTCCTGGCTGGCCTTCGCGACCGCCACGGGAAAGCGCTGTATCAGCGGCCGCGCCAACCCAAGCAGGTGTCCGAATTCGCCGGAGAGAGCTTCCCCCGCGCCGCGAAAATCGACGGATATGCTGCGACGCGACGGGATCGACACAATGGCGGGAGGAATATCCGTTGCATTAATCCTGATCTCGCCATTCGCAACCTTGCTGGGCGTCGCGCCGAAGACCGAACGGAAAGCACGGCAAAAAGCCTGGGTCGATTCAAACTGCGCTTCATCGGCCGCTTCCCGGATCGATCCGCCTGCCAAAAGCCGCTTGCGCGATCGTTCGAGCCGCAAGCGGCGGACCATCGAAAGCGGCGTTTCCTCGGTCAGGTCCTGGAAGACACGCAGGAAATGATAGGGCGAGAAACAAGCCATGTCGGCCAGCATCCGCACATCGATGTCGTCATCGAGCCGCAGATCGATATGCCTCACCGTGCGCCCGATGCGCCGCCGGTGGCTTGTGTATGTGGACGCCTTCAAACGGTTCTCCTCGAAGGCCGATTATTGCACGGACAAGAGGCGGAAAAAGTGACTGAAATTGCGAAATTTCACGCTACAGGCCGCAGGACCCTTGGATCACGACTCGACAGATCCGATCAGATCGCTCAGCCCGAGCTTGCCGGCTTCGATCTCGACGATCCAGATGTCGTAATCGAAACGCTGTTCCTTATCGAGCCTGAGATCGATCGCCGCCGCATCTGTGCTGGTCATCAGTTCGGCAAACCGGCGATCGTCGAGGCGACCCTCGCCATACGCGGTCTGCGACGCAGGCCCATAAAGCGTGATCTCCCCCAGCCGGTTTCTCGAAACGATGAAGACCGCTCCCGCCTCGGTGGCGCCGCGTTTTGCCACCGCCGCGAAACCGCCATCAGAAAAGACCCGGCGGACAAGGGCCGAAACCCAAAAATCGGTGGTTACACGCATCGATGATTTCCGCCTGAAGAAGAAGTGAGGACATAGCATTGCTTTTCGCGAGCCGGCCAGCCTCAACTCGGCGCAACGATTTGGGCCTGGTAACCGTTTGTGTCTGGGAGCGGACAAGATTGTAACGCCTGAACTCGCCTCGCTACCGGGTAGCCTTCTAAAAATCGTCGCGAGGAGTGGATGGCTGCGTGGCTCAGACTGAGCAGTTCAAGGCACGCCGCTCAGAGGAGAGATCGAAATGAAGTATCTGTTGGCTCTTGGCATCGCGCTTTTTTCGATATCCTCGGTTGCGTCCGAGATTGTTATCCAACCGGTTACCTTGCGGCGGGGGATGGAAGGGGACACCAAGCAATCCGGAGCCTTGGACAAGCCGGAGAACTATATCAAGAACAAGGTCTATGCTGAGCAGAAGGAGATGTCGTCAAAAGCCGGAATTGATATCGATCAATTCCTCGACAAGATCTATGCAAACGCATTTATGAAGAAGCCTCCTCCCGACCGGTCGCTTCATTATCAATTGTTCTACAATTCCATCTCAGCTCCGAATTGCAAAAAAGAATATCTTATTCAAAGGGTAAAGCAAACCAAAATATATTATAAAAAGAATGGAAAAATTGCGGAAAAATCTGAAAAATACTTGGTGGAAGTTTTCAAACTAAACAGTTACAGGCAAACCAAGCGCGCGGACGCTCACCATCAGTTTCATTTCCTGGGAAAAGCCACATCAAGAAAGACGGTGGTGGACATCGAAGTCGGCTGCGGCGAGATCAGCGGCGTCGCCGCAGGCTTTGCCTGGCCCTTTGACCGAAAGATACTATACAAGCTGGCTCAGGATTATTCCGACAAGATCGGCCTGTACGAGAAAATCGATTTCGAGTTCTCCAGGTCGTACAGCTTCACCTCGGAGTTCGACCGTAGTGGACACAAGATAACTTGGCCCGATTTTTTACAGAGCAATCTCTGACTGGCGGTTCCTTCTGAACTCGCGCTCCTAATTGGTCAGGCCGATCTCGCGCATTTTCGCATAAAGCGCTTCATCGGGCTCGCCGGTGACCGGCAGGTCGAATAGCGACTGGAATTCACGGATGGCGCTTTTGGTCTTCGAGCCGATGACGCCGTCGATTTCGATGCCTTCATTGCCGAAGGCCTTCAGGCCGGCCTGGACCTTGAGGACAAGCGGATCGGAGGCCGGCAGCCCGGCCGTTTGCACCTGGTCGCTGGTTTCCCGCGGCGCTGGCGCCGGCGTGGACACGATGCCGGCCGTCGTCTGTTTGGCACCAAGCTGGGTCAGAAGTTCGTCATCGATCGCGCCCGAGGCCGGCAGCCCAACCTTCTTGCGGTAGCTGGCGATCGCGGCGCTGGTGTTCGGTCCGGCGATGCCGTCGACGGTGCCCGTATAGAAATCGAGATCGCGCAAAATCCCCTGCACCTGCTCGACGACGGGATCGGGCTTTGGCTGGGGAAGCTGGACCGGCTCCCGCTCGATGCGGATCGTGGTCTCGTTCTCTCCATCATCGAGCCCGGGCATGCCGGTTTCGAAATCCGGCGCGACGTAAGTCTGGTCCAGGTTGCGCGTCGAGAAGAACGCACCTGAATGGAAATGCGGCTGATACCAGAGCGCGTTCGCCGAAACGAACGTCAAGGCGACGAGGAACGCCGTCGTCCCGCCGACAAGCACCGGGTTGCGCGAGATGGCACCGCCAAGTGCTACCGCGCCGTTGCGCATGAAAACCACATGGGCCGGCCTCTTAGGCCGTTTTGCGGAGCGAGCCATCGGTTCCCTCTTTGCTGGCCGTTGTCTTGACTGTGATTTCCCGGACATCATGCTCTTCCCGCTTCGGCGCCGGGCCGGCAACCGGCAGGCTGATCGTCACTGTGGTGCCCTCGTTCGGAGCGCTTTCGATGCTCATCGTTCCGTCATGAAGGGTCACCAGCCCCTTTACCAGCGAAAGGCCGA
Organism: Mesorhizobium sp. ZC-5; assembly: GCF_025753855.1. Classification (GTDB taxonomy): domain Bacteria; phylum Pseudomonadota; class Alphaproteobacteria; order Rhizobiales; family Rhizobiaceae; genus Neomesorhizobium. The sequence continues at coordinate 53,705 of NZ_JAOWPT010000003.1, read as the reverse complement.
GCCCGGTCCCTTCGAACTGTCTCGTATAATCGTTCTGAACCTGCACGAACGGCTTGCCCAGTCGTGAAAGATCGTCGGCGCCAATACCGATTCCGGTATCACTCACCCAAAAGTGCAGCCGCGAACCGACCCGCTTGGCACCGATCGTCACGGCGCCGCCGTCTGGCGTGAACTTGATCGCGTTGCAGGCAAGATTGATCAGCATCTGCTGGATCGCCCGGCGGTCGCCGCTGATTTCGCCGACATTCGGGCCAAGGTCGATGCTGAATGTGATCGCCTTCGCTTCGGCCTGGAACTTCATCATCGAGTGGCACATTGCCACCGCGTCATTGAACCGGAATGGTTCGAGGTGGATCGCGTAGGTGCCCGACTCGATCTTGGAAACGTCGAGGATCGAGTTGACCACGCTGAGCAGATGCTCGCCAGACTGCTTGATCAGGCCGACATATTCTTTCTGCCTCGGATCGGAAAAGCTGCCGCACATTTCATAGCCGAGCATGTCCGAGAAGCCGATGATGGCGTTGAGCGGCGTGCGAAGTTCATGGCTGACGGCGGCGAGAAATCGTCCCTTGGTGATTTCGCCGCTGTTTGCCGCTTCGGTCGCCGATGCCGCGGCGTCGCGCAAGGCGATGATCTCGGCATTTGACCGGACGACCGCAACGAAACCGGCATCGTCATTGCCGTTTCGGGCAAGCTCGATGGCGAATGCCTGGTAGTTGCCGCCGCGCTGCTCCGCGGTCTCGTTCGGCAAGCGGAGCCGCAGTTCGACCTGCCGGAAAGCGGCGCCACCGCGCAGATCGGCAAGCGCGCAGAGATAGCCGACCCGGTCGGCCACGTGGATGCGCTCGAACAGCCCGTTGCCCAGCAGCAGTTCCGGCGCCAGCCGCAGCATATCACGCGACTTGCCGGAAACGTCGGTGATTTCGCCGTTCTGGCCAAGCCGAAAAACCACCGCGTTGATGACATCTTCCAGCACGACCGGATCTTCATCCGTCTCGGCGGTTGCATCGCGTTCGAACAGTCCGGCAATCCGCAGGCCGACCGTCGCTGCATAGAGGAGCGGCAGCAGCCACTGCCATGCGGAAATCGCCCCGATGCCGGCAAACTGCCCGAGCATCGGCTGCATCGAGAGCGCGGCCACGGCGACCCCAAGCCCGAGAGCCGCGGCTTTTCGTGTCCGCCATATCCAGGCCGATTCGAAAACAAACGCCGCAAGCATCATCAAAAGCGGAGAAGTCGCTCCGCCGCCGCCTGCTATGACTGCGGCGGCGGGAAACGGAGAAATCAGGAGCACGGATACGCTGGCCAGTCTGTCGCGTCCAGTCGAGACGACGAGAAGTGCCGCGAACCAGCATGCACCGAAGACGGCGAAGATCGCAGCCAGTGTCGCCGCCGGCCCGAACGGACCGAAGAAACTCTGGCCGATTGCACAGGCAGCGAAGAACGGAGCGATCAGCAGAACCGAGAGCAACCGTCGATGACGCTCGCGCTGCGCGGCGTCGGTGATCGAGGGATGCACCAGCCGGTCGCAACCGGCCGACATTCCCGCAAACCACTCATTGGATTTGGTTGCACACAGACTCAACAAAACGCACTCGCACTTGCCCGGCTTCACGGGTCGCTTTTGATTGATACCGAAACTCTCATCGAGCTTTTAAGGAATGGATAAAGCGCAGCCATCCGACACCGCATACGAGGCCGATATTGGGTCGCGGGCAGCGAAATACCCAGTCACTTCGCCCCATAGTAAACAGTCGGTTATGATCGATTGGGGTCGCCATTCATGCCCGACGCAAGGGAATGGTCAGGAAAAACATTAGAAAACAATGATATAGATGGTCAATAAAAGATTAAGCCAAACGTTCGGAAACGAAACGAATGAGAGGTCATTAAAATTTGAATCGTATTTGTCGAAAAGTCGAATGCGCCGGACAATCGCTCCTTCGTATGAGTGTGGCATCTTCCCGTGCAACGAAAGAGATCGCGCCGGCAAACGATGCGTGATCCGCAGTGCAGAGAGGGTAGGTCATGTTTTTTCTGATCCGAACCGCGTTCTGGTTTTCGCTGGTGTTGCTGATCATGCCTTTTGGCGGAACCGGCGGCGGCGGCAATGAAGCAGTCAGCCCCATCCAGGCCATGTTTGCCGCGCGAGAAGCCGTCAGCGACGTGAGCGGCATCTGCGAACGCAAACCCGATGTCTGCGAGATCGGGAAATCGGCATTTCAAACGATCGGCGTCAGGGCTCGTGAAAGCGCCAGGATCGCCTATGAGTTGCTCGACCAGCAATTCGGCGAACCCGATCCCTCCATTCAGACCGGCAGCATTCCAGCCGCCATCGACGCTCCAACCGTCAACTGATCCCCTTTTGACGCCGGCTCGATCCGGCGCCACCGCAAGCGCCTCCCTCTCGGCGCCTTGCGGTGTCTTCTTTTTCCGTGACCTTTGGCATCGCGGCAACTATATCCAGTGCAGCCATGGTCACCACGATCAACGAGATATTCGACGACTTCGCCTTCCTAGACGAATGGGAAGACCGCTATCGGTATGTCATCGAACTCGGCCAGGCGCTGCCGCCTTTCCCGGACGCCGCCAGGACCGACGCTCACAAAGTCCAGGGCTGCGTCAGCCAGGTATGGCTGACAACCGACCTCGGCTCCGGCGCGGATCCCGTGGTCACCTTTGCGGGCGATTCCGATGCGCACATCGTCAAGGGTCTCGTGGCAATCATGCTCGCGTTGTTTTCGGGCAAGCGGGCAAGCGAGATCGTTGCGGGCGATGCCGAAGCAACGCTGCGCAAGCTCGGCCTTGACGAGCACCTGACGCCGCAGCGCGCCAACGGCCTGCGTTCGATGGTCAAGCGAATCAAACGCGACGCCGCGATGGCGCTCGAGCCGGCCGCTTAGCCTCAAAAGGCGTCGTGTCTCAGGTTGAAACCGCCTCGTCTGGTTTGATGGCTTAGGTGAAAACGCCTATATGCTTATCGGAAGCAGGTGCGGAGATGTCGCATGACGATCTATAACCTTCTGATGATAATCGGTCTTGTTGTGGTGATTGGCTTCATCGTAAAGGGCTTTTGGAGTTCCACGCGCGTCAAGCCGATGGAACAGCCTGACAATTGGCAGCGTCATATCGGGGGCGACTGATCCCGATCCTACCGGATGGCCAAAGGCACCCGGGGATATGATCGGCAATGCTGACGACGCCGTCAGTTGATTTTCGGACGGTAGTCCGCAGTTCCCCAGTGCAGCATCTGCCCGGCATGGCCGCTCTGTCTCGATTGCGGATGATAATGGCGGTGCAGAACGCCAAGCGCGGTCTTCAGCACGATCTTCGCCGAACGGACCGGCCACTCCCGTTCCATTTCCACCTGCTCGAGCCCTTTCAAGAAGCAGCAGACGTCGATCAGCACTCCGGCAAGTTCGGGACCGACGGCATCAATCGCATCATCCACCCGCTGGCGTGAGGCAAGTGCCGCGTCGGTCAGATCCGCCACGCCGTTGCTGCCGTCACGCCGGCCGGACGCCACCGAGGCCACCCAGTTCGCTCCCATGCGCGGCATGATCTGCCCGCGCGTGTAATCCGAGCGCAGCCGCTCCCCGGCGCGCCATTCGCTTTCCGTCAGAAACGGCCGGCCGTCCTTGGCCTTGCGCCGCACCAACTGGGCAAGTGGCGATTCGGCGAGATTGGCGATGACGGTTGCCATGTTCCCGGCCGTTGTCTCGATCCTGATCTCGTCGAGGTCGCGGTGCTGGTCCTGGAACGCATCACCGACAGCCAGCGCACGCCTCAGATAGGCCGCACCTGTTTGCGACAATGAAAGTTTGCCGGCGACGCGCTCGACTAGGCCGCTCCGGGCCATCGCTTCCAGCGCCATCCTTGGAACGCTGATCGTTCCTCTGTCACCACCATCGAGAAGAATCTTGCCGCCGACGGCCCCGCCGGCAGGCACTGCCTCGCCGCGCGACAGGAACCGCGCGATCCGGACCCATTGCTTGTCTCCCCCCGCGGGACCCATTTATGCGACCTCGTGATTGCGGAATGCCGCCACCGCCACCCGTTCTGTCATCGCGACGATTCGATCGAAGTCGGGGTCGTCGCGCATGTCTTCGATCAGATGGCAGGCATATAACACCGTGGTGCGCTCGCGCTGGAACCCCTTGCCGACCTCGGTCATTGAGAGACCCAGGATGACATGCGTTACATACATGGCGATCTGGCGGACACGCGATATCTCGAATGAGGTCCGCCCGGTCTTGCGCATGTCTTTGCTGCTGACGCAGAACAGCGCGGCGGTCACGTCGATCATGCCTTCGCAGAGTTCGATGACCTCCTCGTTGCGTTTGCCGCTCGGCCGCCAGATCTTTGGCCGCCAGAGCGCCGACTTGTCGATCAGTTTGCGTAGCTGAAGAGAAGATTGAACCTGAAGCGCTTGCACGGAACATATCCTTCGACGAAGAAGATAGGAATATGTTCTTATACGCAGCCTGATGCAGGGTGTGAACAAAAAAGGAACATGAAAAAGGGCAGATTTTAACAAGCCATTGAAAACAGTGTGATATTTTTGTCCTGCATAAAAATATCGCACGGATTCATCCCCACCCCCTCAGCCAGCGCCAACAATGGCCCAGGCAAACAAGGTGGGTGCAAATGTCCGGAATTCTCGGTGAAATACGCGCTTTCAAGGCGCGCAAGGCAGTGCTCGAAATGGAAGCGCGCCAACTTGTGGCCTTGCGCCTGATTTCAGGCGTCGACATGGCCGCGGCGCTGGCGGCCAGACCGGACCAGGCAATCCACATAATGAAGCGTGTCGAGCGGCTGATCGAACGGGAACGGCTCAAGGGCCTGCGCCGACACTGGGCCTACGACCTCAACCGGCATATCGCGCTCAAGCAGGCGCTTGACCAACTGCGCCGGGCTCACGCCTGCCCGGTGCCGGTCCAGCCCTGCCGCTTGGCGCAGCCCTGGAAAGCAAGACGACGCCCAAAGGCGCCGTTTCGCTAAAGTCAAAATGCGGGAATTGTCGTTTATCTGGCCTTGCGCTTGCGGCCCAGACCCATCTTCTTGGCAAGCTGCGAACGCGCGGCCGCATAGTTCGGCGCGACCATCGGGTAGCTCGCGTCGAGGCTCCACTTGTCGCGGTACTGATCCGGCGTCAGACCGTAGTGGGTCATCAGGTGCCGCTTCAGCGACTTGAACTTCTTTCCGTCCTCCAGGCAGATGATGTAATCATCGTGCACGGATTTCTTCGGATTGACTGCCGGCTTCTGCTTGTCGGCCGGAGGTTGTTCACTGTTGCCACCAACTCGGCCCAATGCAGCATGTACATCGGCAATGAGGTTCGGCAATTCGCCAACCGGCACCGGGTTGTTGCTGACATAAGCTGCCACAACATCGGCGGTGAGTTCGATCAGCATTTCGCTGTTTTTTCCAGGCGTTTCGGTAATGTCCATATCTCTCAGGCCCCAACGTAAGTTGTCGTGAACTGTCCCCGATATCGAACTTCGGGGTATCAGGCGATTCCGTGCGGAACACTCAATGTGCGATTCCGATCGCAGCGTTTAAATGGGGCCTCCAGTATTCCAAGTCAATCGTTAATCGTTACTTCAAGGAAGAATGTTGAGATTCCGGTCTACTCCGATTCTATTTCTACTTTAGGTGCATCCATTTATCATACTTATCCTGGCCTGTTCACATTCGGTGACACACAGATACACTGCGGCTACATTAGCAAACCGTGAAATCCCGTTCCGAACGCTGGATAGAAATCAGCTTTGAGACGCAACCGGTGCCGGCTATGCCAGCCAACGCACACGCTCGCATTGTCCACAGTCGTGCCGGCTCAATGCGGGGCGATATACTTGCCGTAGACCCAGCCGGTGACGAAATTGCCGTTCTGGGAAGGATCGTGCCAGACCTCGCACCAGCGCTGCCGCACTTTCTGTTTCTGCTTCCAGTCCGGCTGGTTTGCGATGTCGAGCAGGTCGACGCCTCCGGTGCAGCGCCCAGTCATCTGCAGCACGGTGCCGTTCGGATAAGCGCCCTGCTTCTGCGAGCCGCTCGACGGAAATTTGCGGACATTGAGCGCATCACCGAAAGGCACGTTGGCGACTTCCCAGGCCGCGAAAGTCGCGGCGGCGGATTGTATGGCCGGCAGTGCCACCGCTGAAGCGATCGCCAAGGCCATTGCAGTTTTGACAAAGCTGTTCATTGCTGTTTCTCCCCCGGACCCGCCGGCTAAGTTGACGCGTTGAATGAATGCCTCGCGGCCCTTGAACCAACGCTGATCGGCGTGTTCACTTGCCGTTCAAGATAAATCCAGAGAACCCAATGACCCGAAATACCAGATTTCCCGAAGCCACACCGCCGCAGACCGAACAACGGCCGCGTCCCGACACCTGGCACAATATTACGCGCGTCGACGAATATGCATGGCTCAGAGCGGAGAACTGGCAGGAGGTTTTCAAGGACCCTTCCACCCTCGACCCGGCAATCCGCAGCCACCTGGAAGCGGAGAATGCCTATCAGGCTGCCTTGATGGAAGACACCGGGACACTGCGCAAACAGCTTTTTTCCGAGATGAAAGGGCGCATCAAGGAAGACGATTCGTCGGTGCCGATGAAAGACGGTCCCTTCGCCTATGGTTCGTCGTTCAAACTCGGCGGCGAACAGCCGCGCTATTTCCGCATCCCCAGCGCCGGCGGCGCTGAAGAAATCATCCTCGATGGCGATCATGAAGCCGAAGGCAAGGCCTATTTCCGCATCGGCGGCATCGACCATTCGTCCGACCACCGCCGCCTGCTCTGGGCCTTCGACGACAAGGGCTCGGAGTTCTTTTCGCTGCGGGTGCGCGATCTTTCCAACGGTGGCGACCTCGACGACCAGGTGTCCGACACCGGCGGCTCCGGGGTCTGGAACACCTCGAACGACGGCTTTTTCTATACGCGCGTCGATGCCAATCACCGCCCCTCGAAAATCTTCTTCCACGACATCGGCACGCAAACCGCCAGCGATCGGTTGATCTACGAGGAGACCGATCCTGGATTTTTCATGAGTGTCGGCGGCAGCCGCCGTAACGAATGGATTTTCATCGCCATCAACGACCACGAAACCTCGGAGTATCGGCTGCTGCCAGCCGGCGATCCTCTGGCCGTGCCGCGCATCGTGGCGCCCCGTGAAACCGGCCTGCAGTACGATCTCGAGGAAGGCGGCGACATCTTCTTCATCCTCACCAACGCCGACGGCGCCAAGGACTTCAAGATCGTCACCGCTCCCGTCGCCGATCCATCGCGCGCCAACTGGCGGGATCTCGTCCCGCATGAGCCGGGCCGGCTGATCCTGTCGATGCTGTCGTTCCAGAATTTCCTGGTTCGGCTGGAGCGCAAGGACGGCCTGCCGCGCATCGTGATCCACGAGCGCGCGACCGGCGAAGAACACCTGATCGCCTTCGACGAGGAAGCCTTCTCGCTCGGCCTCTCCGGTTCCTACGAATACGACACCGAGACGATGCGCTTCACCTACTCGTCGATGACGACGCCAGCGCAGGTCTTCGACTACGATATGCGCTCGCGTGAGCGTGTGCTCCTGAAAACCCAGGAAGTGCCATCCGGCCACGACCCGGAGAACTATGTGACACGCCGCCTGATGGCGAAATCGCACGACGGGGAACTGGTGCCGGTCTCGCTGATCTATCACCGTGAGACGCCGCTCGACGGCACCGCACCCTGCCTGCTCTACGGCTACGGCTCCTATGGCATCACCGTTCCCGCAGCCTTCAACACCAATTGCCTGTCGCTGGCCGACCGCGGCTTCGTCTATGCCATCGCCCATGTGCGCGGCGGCAAGGACAAGGGCTTCTCCTGGTACGAGGACGGCAAGCGGGCGAAGAAGATGAACACGTTCCGCGACTTCATCGCGGTAGCGCGTCACTTGGTCGCCGAAAACTACACGTCGCACGACCGCATCGTCGCGCAGGGCGGGTCCGCCGGCGGCATGCTGATGGGCGCCATCGCCAACATGGCGCCCGACGCCTTCGGCGCCATCATCGCCGAGGTTCCGTTTGTCGACGTGCTGACCACCATGCTGGACGAGACATTGCCGCTGACCCCGCCGGAATGGCCGGAATGGGGAAACCCGATCCAGTCGGAAGACGACTATCGGACGATCGCCGCCTATTCGCCCTATGACAACGTCACGGCACTCGATTATCCGCCTATCCTTGCAGTCGCCGGTCTCACCGATCCCCGCGTCACCTATTGGGAACCGGCGAAATGGGTGGCGCGTCTCAGGGCGCGCGGCACGTCGGGCAATCCGGCCCTGTTCAAGATCAACATGGATGCCGGGCATGCCGGTGCGTCGGGCCGGTTTTCGCGGCTCGAAGAGATCGCCTACACCTATGCCTTCGCGCTGAAGGCGACCGACAAGGCCAGCCAGACAGGCTGAGCCCGTACGCTCAGCCTTTCGGGAAGCGTCCATCTCGTCGCGCCGGCACGAGGGGCCTGCTAAGAATGGAAACCGCCCGCTCCTTCGAACAGCGGGCGCTGCTTGGCAAGCCCGTTGCCGACGACTTCGAAGAAGGCCCGCACCCGGGCGGTTCCCTTCAGGTCGGCATGCGTGACGATCCATATCTCGCCGGTCAGTGGTGGCAGGAGTTGCGGTATCGCGCGAACCAGGTCGGGTTCGGGATCACCGAGATAGCAGGGCAGCAAGGCGAGCCCAACGGCGGCTTTCACCGCGACCAGTTGGTTCACCAGACTGTTCGTCCGGTAGATGATTGCCTGCGCCGGCACCGTTCTGGCAAGCCAGTCGGCGGGTGCGATTGATGACGCCGCTTCGTCCCAGCCGATGATCGGATGCTCGGCAAGGTCCTTGAAGGCAGCGATCCTGCCTTTAGCCGCATCCCCGTAAGACCGCGCGGCATAGATGGCCCAAGCGACGTTGGCCAGCTTGCGGCCCCAGAGATCGCCCTCCTTAGGGCGCAGCGGCCGCAGCGCGATGTCGGCCTCGCGGCGTGAAAGGTCGAGCACGCGGTTGTCGATTGCAAGCTCGATCACGATGCCGGGATGTTCGCGGCGGAAGGCGGCTATGTGGCCGGTCAGCAGGCGGTAGGCCAGCGTCTCAGAGGACGTGACCCGCAGCCGGCCCGACAGGCGGCGATCGCGCCCCGTCAGGTCGCGGTCGAGCGCCATGACCTCGTCTTCGATGCGCTCCGCCGCATCTGCCATCCGTTCGCCGCTCGCCGTCGGCTGGTAGACCCCGCCGGGCAAGCGTTCGAACAAACGCACGCCCAGCCGTTCCTCCAGCCCGTTCAACCGTCGAAACGCGGTCGAATGGTCGATGCCGAGCAGCTTTGCCGCCGCGGTCAGCGTGCCGCCGCGCGCCACCGCCAGCACAAATCGGGGATCGTTCCAGTCGCTCATGAGCCGATCGTAGCACAGGCCATGCTTGCAATCACGCAAACAGCATTGGCGAATTGCCAAATTCCCTTGCGTGATGGCAGGCCCCATATTCCCGGCATTCGCAATGTCACGACAAGGAGCTCTTCCGTGAAACTCTACTACGCGCCGGGAACTTGTTCGCTTTCTCCCCACATCGTCGCCCGTGAGGCCGGCATTCCGCTAGTCCTCGAACGCGTCGACATCGGCAGGTTGCCGCACAGCACGGCGAACATTCCCGACTTCGGCACGATCAACCCCAACGGCTATGTGCCTGTGCTCGAACTGGACGACGGCTCGCTGCTGACCGAGGGCGTTGCAATCGTCCAGTATCTCGCCGACCTCATGCCCGAATCCGGACTGGCTCCGGCTGCCGGAACCCGCGAGCGTTATCAGTTCCAGTCCTGGCTCACCTTCATCTCGAGCGAGTTGCACAAAATGTACAGCCCGTGGCTGTTCCATCCCGAATACGGCGCGGATGCCGAGGCGGGCGCCCGCGACAGGATCCGGCAGCGCCTGGCTTTCGTCGAAACCCACCTTGCCGGCAATGGTCCTTATCTCATGGGCAGCCGGTTCACCGCCGCCGATGCCTATCTCTTCACGATTGTCGAGTGGTCATCCTTGACCAGGATTGACCTGACCCCGTTTCCCGCGGTGCGGGACTACCTCGCCCGGATCGCCGGCCGGCCAAGCGTCGTCGAAGCGCGCGCGGCCGAGCGCCGCAAGGCCGCGGCTTGAGGGCAGACCGATGACCACGCTCACCCTCGTCAGCCACCATCTTTGCCCTTACGTGCAACGCGCCGCTATCGCGCTTCACGAGAAGAACGTCGCCTTCGATCGGGTGACGATCGATCTGGCCGAAAAGCCCGGCTGGTTCCTGAAAATCTCGCCGCTCGGCAAGGTCCCTCTCCTTCGCGTGCCTTCGGCGGAGGCTGGCGAAACCGTGCTCTTCGAAAGCAGCGTCATTTGCGAATATATCGAGGAGACGCAGCCAGGGCCGCGGCTCCACCCCGAAGATCCGCTTGAACGGGCGCGGCATCGCGCATGGATGGAATTCGGCTCAGCCATTCTCGCCGAACTCTGGGGGTTCGAAACCGCGCGGGACTTTGCAACCTACGAAACCAGGCGGCAGGCACTGGCGGCGAAGTTCGCCGCGGTCGAAGCCGTACTCGGAGCCGGTCCATATTTTGCCGGCGCCTCCTTCAGCCTCGTCGATGCCGTCTTCGCACCGATCTTTCGCTATTTCGACGTCTTCGACACGATCGCAGAAACCGGAATCTTCGCCCAAGCCCCGAAAGTCAAGGCGTGGCGGGCCGATCTTGCGGCGCGCCCGAGCGTTCGTGCCGCTGTGGGAGAGGATTATCCGCGGCGTCTGCGCGCCTTCCTTGTGGCGCACGACGCACATCTCCTCAAGCTGGCAGCATGAGGCAGTCATGAGTCAGAGTGTTGCATGGATAGCCCTGGTGACTGCGGGACTCCTTGATGTGGCCTGGGCCGTTTCGATGAAATATTCCGACGGCTATTCCCGCCCGGGCTGGACTGCGGTGTCAATCGCGCTCCTCGGTCTTTTCGTCTACCTGCTCGGCCGGGCGCTGCAGGTGCTGCCCGTCGGCGTCGCCTATGCCGTATGGACCGGCATCGGCGCCGTCGGAACAGTGTTGCTGGGCGTGATTCTGTTCGGGGACACGCTCGGCCCGTTCCGCATCGGTGGCGTTGCTTTCGTCTTCGCCGGCATCGTTATGCTGAAATTCGCGCCGGCGTGAATGGCCACCCACCGACGAGAAGAATCCGCTCGCATTTACCGCTGCAACGCGCTACCGGCCCCATCCGGGCGGCGCAATCCCGCATCGTCCTATCCCTGCCTTCGGATCATGATCGATGCTCCTTATCGACACCTATCTCGACAAGTCCACCATCCAGGGGATTGGCGTCTACGCGAAAAACCCCGTAGCCAAGGGCGCCCTGATCTGGCGGCTCGACGAGCGTTTCGACCGGCTGATCGACGTCGAGACCTGGGAGGCCCAGAGCGGTCCGGTGAAGGACTATCTCGACCGCTACTGCTACCCGCGCCGCAGCGACCCCAGATACATCGTCTTCGAAGCCGACGACGCCCGCTACATGAACCATTCCTACAGCCCGAACTGCGACTTCTCGCATGGCGACCTCGCCCACGCACTCAAGGACATCGCAGCCGGCGAAGAGCTTACCTGCGACTACAATGTCTTCTTCGCCGACGGCTTCGAGTTCCTGGGAGATCGATAGCCCGGCGGAACCCGTTTCAGCGCACCGATTGCGTATTCGCTGAATTTCCGAAAAAATCGCCGCGCCTTGTCGGAATCGCGCGGCCTCGAACGTCCTTGGGTTGAAGGCGCCCGGAGTTGAACTCCCAGCGCGCGGATCGAGCCATGAAGGACGTGCAGCCATGAACCTTTCCTATCGCTGGGTCATCGTCGGCGCCGGCGCCCTGATGACCTGCGTCGCCATCGGCGCCATGTTCTCGCTGGCGATTTTCCTCGAGCCGATGACCACGGACACCCACTGGTCCCGCGCCGGCATATCGAGCGCGATGACGCTCAATTTCCTGATCATGGGCGTCGGCGGGTTCATGTGGGGTGCTGCGACCGATCGTTTCGGCGCCCGCATCGTCGTGCTGATAGGCGCGGTATTGCTCGGGCTCGCACTGGTTCTGGCGAGCCGCACGCAGTCGCTGCTCGCATTCCAGCTTACCTACGGCGTCCTCGTCGGCCTCGCGGCAAGCGCCTTCTTCGCGCCGATGATCGCGACGACCACTGCCTGGTTCGACACCAACCGCAGCCTTGCCGTCTCGCTCGTTTCCGCCGGCATGGGCGTGGCGCCGATGACCATCTCGCCATTCGCCGGCTGGCTCATTTCCGCCTACGACTGGCGGATGGCGATGTTCCTTATCGGCGTCATGGCCTGGGTTCTTCTCGTGCCCGCAGCGCTGCTGGTGCGCCAGCCGCCGGCTCCCGCCGCGGATGAAGCCGGTGCCGATCTTGCCGCCGAAGGTGCCGGCATGTCGGTCGGGCAGGCACTGCGCTCGCCCCAATTCCTGGTCCTCGGCATCACGTTCTTTGCCTGCTGCGTGGCCCATTCGGGACCGATCTTCCACATGGTCAGCTACGCGATGGTTTGCGGCATCGCGCCGATGGCTGCGGTCAGCATCTACAGCGTCGAGGGCCTGGCGGGCCTCGGCGGCCGCCTCCTGTTCGGCCTGAGCGCCGACCGGCTCGGCGTCAAACCCGTCCTCATCGCCGGCCTGCTGATCCAGGCGCTTGTCATCCCGGCATACCTCATGGTCAGCCGGCTCGGCGAATTCTACGGGCTCGCTATCATCTTCGGCGCTGCCTATGGCGGCGTGATGCCGCTCTACGCGGTGCTGGCCCGCGAATATTTCGGACCGCGCATCATTGGCACGGTGTTCGGCGCGGCAACCATGCTGTCGAGCATCGGCATGGCGTTCGGCCCGCTGGCCGGCGGCTTCGTATTCGACACGTTCGCCAGCTACTCATGGCTGTTCGTCGGTTCGGCCATTGTCGGCCTTGGCGCGGTGGCCGTGGCGATTGCCTTCCCGCCATTGCCGCGCGCTGCCGAGCTCAAATTGGCGTAACAGCCTGAGTTGCGAAGGGCCGATCCGCCCTTCACCTATCCACCCGGCTGGGCCGGCTGCCTGGCCGGGTACCCGTTGGGATGTGGCGGTACGGCCTTGAGATAGGCGGCGATCGCTTCGCGGTCGGCGGCAGGAAGCATCGCCATGTTCTTCTGCACCGCCACCATCGACCCGCCGACCGAATCGAAATCCGGCGTGAAGCCGGTTTCGAGGAAACTCGCGATGTCGCCTCCGGACCAGTCGCCGATGCCGCCCTCGCCGCTCGTTATGTTCGGCACGATGCCATCGCCTTCGGCGGCGACCGCGCCGGCAAGCCATTGATCCTTTTTCAGTCCGCCGGTGAACTGCCGCGGCGTGTGGCATTCGCCGCAATGGCCTGGCCCCTCCACCAGATATTGACCGGCCCGAGCGTTTTCCGGCGCGCCGTCCGCAAGTACTACGACCGGTTCATCGCTCAGATAGAGCCGCTTCCACAGGCCGAGCCCGCGGCGGATGTTGAACGGAAAGCCGAGCTGGTGACCGGCGGCCTTTCCCTCGACGGCGGGCAGAGTTTTCATGAAGGCATAAAGGTCGGCGATATCGGCCGGTTGCATGCGGGTGTAGGAAGAATAGGGAAACGCCGGGTAATAGTGCTCGCCGGCCGGCGAAACACCGCGCAGCATCGCATTGGCGAAATCCTCTAGCGACCAGCCGCCGATGCCGTCCTGCGGATGCGGCGAAATATTCGGCGCGACGAACGTCCCGAACGGGGTTTTCAATTCGAGCCCGCCGGCCAGTTCCAGCCGTGCCGGGCCTTCCGACTTCGGCCGGGCATGGCAGGACGTGCACCCGCCGGCCCAGAAGATCCGCTCACCCTTCGTCGCATCGCCTTCGCCAAGCGCTGCGACCGCCTCGGCATCGAGCAGAACCGGAGCGGAAAGAAACCAGGCAACGGCAGCGCCGGCGCCGCCGAGCAGGACGGCGGCGACAGCCAGTTTGCCGATCAGGCCCATCGAGCCGGAACTAGCTCTTCTTGATGCGGAAGGTCTCGTGGCAGCCGCCGCAGTTTTGGCCAAGTGCGCCAAGCGTGGCCTTCACGGCTTCGACGTCCTGCGGCGGGGCGGCGACGGCAGCGGCCGTATCGGCCTTGAACTTGTCGACCTTGGCCTGGAACCCGGCCATGTCTTCCCAGATCTTCGGCGACGCAGTGGTGTCGCCCTGGTCGGTGCCGGCCGGGAAGAGTGCCGCCACGTCCATCTTGGCGGCATCCTCGCTGAGCGTCGTCAGCGCAGCCAGCACCGCGGCGGCGTCGAAAGGCTGCTCGCCCTTGGCGATCGCACCGAGTTGACCGGCGGCCTTGCCGTTCGCTTTCATCAGTGCTTTCCGGTCGGCGATGGGATCGGCAAAGGCTGCCGTTCCGGCGAGCGCGAGGGCAGAGATGGCGAGTATGAGCTTTCTCATGAAATTCCTCCGATTGATGAGAGCGTGGAGACGAATGGTCTCGTGAATCTAACGACCGATTTGGACCATAAATTCCGATCACACGCATTCACGGTTTTGTGAGTTTGGCGCCGACCACAAACAAAAACCCCGGCCGAAGCCGGGGTTTTCAGTCGGCGATTATTTCGCCTTTTCATAGAGTTCCAGCACATGATCCCAGTTGATCAGGCTGTCGACGAACGCCTCCAGATACTTCGGGCGGGCATTGCGGTAGTCGATGTAATAGGAATGTTCCCACACGTCGACGCCAAGGATCGGCGAGGCGCCGTGAACCAGCGGGTTCTCGCCGTTCGGGGTCTTGGAGATGGCCAGCTTGCCGTCCTTCACCGAGACCCAGGCCCAGCCGGAGCCGAACTGCGTGGTGCCGGCGGCGATGAAATCAGACTTGAACTTGTCGTAGCCGCCGAGATCGCTGTCGACAGCCTTTTGCAGCGCGCCAGGCAGCTTGTTGCCGCCGCCGCCTTTCTTCATCCACTTCCAGAAATGGATGTGGTTGTAGTGCTGGGCGGCATTGTTGAAGAGGCCGGCGTTCTTGCCGAAAGACTGCTTGACCACTTCCTCCACGGACAACTTGTCCATGCCGGCTTCCGCCGCGAGCTTGTTGCCGTTGTCGACATAGGCCTTGTGGTGCTTGTCGTGGTGATACTCCAGCGTCTCTTTCGACATATAGGGCTGCAGCGCCTCATAATCGTAAGGCAGTTCCGGCAGTTCAAAAGCCATGGTCGTACTCCTCTTTTGGCAAATTCCGGCAGTCCATACCGGAAAACATAGACCCGGACCACCTTGCGGCAAGCCGGGAACAAAGCTCCCGCGTTCTATCTAGTGAATCACCCGGCGGAAGTCGAATGCGCCCAGTCCCAATAAAGTTCCCGGGCGCGCTTGGCCACGGATCCAGGCTGGAGATCGCGGCCCTCGATGCGCGTTACCGGAACCACCTTCGAATGGTTGCCGGTGGAGAAAATCTCGTCGGCCTCGAGGAAATCCTGCACCGAGAGCGTCCGTTCGGTGGTCCTGAAGCCGTAGTCGCCGAGCAGCGAAATGGTTCGCGAGCGGGTGATCCCGGACAGAAACGAACCATTTGCCGCCGGCGTCGAAATATGCCCGTCCTTGACGAGGAAAATGTTGGAAGTGCCTGTTTCAGCGACATTTCCCAGCATGTCGAGCACGAGCGCGTTGTCGAAGCCGCGTGCCTTCGCTTCAAGTATGGCGCGGCCGTTGTTGGGATAAAGGCAGCCGGCCTTGGCGTTTGTCGGCGCCGTCTCGATCGACGGCCGGCGAAACGGCGACACGGTCACCGAAAACCCGGCCGGCGAAATCATCGGCGATTCGTAGAGGCAGAGGCAGAAGCGCGTCGACGATGGTTCGGCCGGCACTCCCATGTAGCCGCCATGCTCGGCCCAATACATTGGCCTGATATAAACCGCGGTCTTGCCGTCGAATTTCTTCAGGCCCTCCCAGGTCAGGCCGACGATCTCGTCGACCGTCTTGGTCGGCTGCAGGCCGAGCGCGACCGCCGAAGCGTTGACGCGTGCCGAATGGCGATCAAGATCGGGGGCCACGCCTTCGAACCAGCGGCCGCCGTCGAAAACGCTGGAGCCAAGCCACATCGCATGCGAACGCGGTCCGATCAGCGCCACGTTGCCCTCGTACCAGTCGCCATCGACGAAGGTCCAGGTTGCCGTTTCTGCCGCAGTCGCCAAAGTCATCAACTATTCCATTCGCAGATGTTTCTTCCGGCGCCATCGAAAAGACTTTGACGGCAGAGGTCAACTGGCAAAACTTGGGCCAGGCCGTTCTTGACCGCACCCTGCGGTTGCGATGAACTGCCTGAAGAAACGAGGGAATCGATGCGCCACGCGGCTTATGTCTTCGACGCCTACGGCACTCTGTTCGATGTCCACGCGGCGGTAAGGCGTCACGCCGATGAAATCGGCCCCGACGGCCAGTTTTTCTCCGAAATCTGGCGCGCCAAGCAGCTCGAATATTCCTGGGTCCGCACCCTGATGGATGCTTATGCTGATTTCTGGCAACTGACCGAACAGGCGCTCGATTTCGCGTTCAGCAAGGTGCCGTCGGTCGACCCCGCGTTGCGCGAAAAACTGCTCGATGCCTATTGGCACCTCGATTGCTATCCCGAGGTGCCGGCGGTCCTCAAGGCCCTGAAGGCCGACGGCGCCCGCCTTGCGATCCTTTCGAACGGCTCGCCGGCAATGCTCGAGGCAGCCGTCCGGTCGGCCGCTCTCGATAACGTGATCGACGAGGTTATCTCGGTCGACAGCGTCAAACGCTTCAAGACGGACCCATCCGTCTACGATCTGGTGACCACCGGCTGGCGGCTTTATCCGGCTGCGGTTTCCTTCCAGTCCTCCAACCGCTGGGACATCGCCGGCGCCACGAAATTCGGCTTTCGCACCGTCTGGATCAACCGTACCGGCCAGCCAGACGAGTATCGCGACCTGTCCCCGGCCTTAATTCTTCCTTCACTGGAAGGACTGCTAATCGCCGGGTGAAAGCCCTGCCAACACGGCGTGGCGCAAATGTCACAACTCGGTGCGGTCACGGCTTCGCCATTGTTTGTCCAACTTGAGGCCAGATTCGGACACCCTATCTCCACCCGTGTCACGGGAGGGAGGGCGCACGGAATTCCGGGCGTTCAGTAGTTCTTCAGTAATACGCCAAGCAGGATAAAATGCCCGGAATTTCAAAAGCATCCGTCGGTTTCAGCCGGCGTCAGTTTCTTACGGCCTCCAGCGCAGTCGCCGCCTCAGCCGCACTTTCAGCCTGCACCACGGTCGGCGAGAGGCTTCCCGATTACACGGACCGCGAGCCCATCCCGCAGGAGCCACGGCTCAGCGGCTACGACCAGATGTACGCTTCCGTTTTCGACGAAGGCTACGAACTGCCGGCGATCCCGGTCAACAAGATCGATCGCAGGTACCTCCGCCAGATCGTGCAGGACCCGACCGGCGAAATGCCCGGCACCATCGTCGTCGATACGCAGGCCCACTTCCTTTACCTGGTTCGCCCCTCCGGCGAGGCGATCCGCTACGGCGTCGGCCTCGGTCGCGCCGGCTTCGCATGGTCGGGACGCGCAGTCGTTCAATGGAAAAAAAAGTGGCCGACCTGGAAAGTTCCGGACGAGATGATCGCCAGGCAGCCGGAACTGGAGAAATACAGCGTCGCCAATGGCGGCATGCAGCCCGGCCTCAAGAACCCGCTTGGCTCGCGGGCGCTGTATATCTTCCAGAACGGCGAGGACACGCTCTACCGCATCCATGGCTCGCCGGAATGGTGGACCATCGGAAAATCGGTGTCGTCCGGCTGCGTTCGCATGATCAACCAGGACGTCATGGATCTTTACAACCGCGTCCCGAACAAGACGCCGATCGTCGTCTACTGACGCACGAGCCCTGTTCCAACAGTTCGGCCGGGTTTTCATCCAAACTGTTGGAACATCCACGATGATGAGGCATCGCAGCGTTTACAGGCCGCTGGAGAACTTCCGGCGCGATTTCGCCCGCAAGCTGACCGCCACCTCAAAATCCCTTCTTCAGGCTCCCTAGTATCCCCCGCACCAGCGCGCGGCCAACCGACGATCCGACCGAGCGAACCACCGATTTGATCGCCGCTTCGGCAACCGTCTGGCGGTTGGATGCGCGCGGCCGTGGCGCCGCGCGGCCGGTGGTACGGGTGGTCGGGGCGGCATCGTCGCCAAAGCCCGGAATCGTCCAGCGCGTGCGGCCGCTGTCGGCCGGCTCGGCCTCCTGGGCCTGCTGCTCGGCCTGCGCCTTGTCAGCGGCACGCTTCTGCAAGGTCTCGAACGCTGATTCGCGATCGACGGTCTTGTCGTATTGCCCGGTAACCGGGCTTTCAGCGATGATTTTGGAGCGCTCGGCATCGGTGATCGGCCCCAGCCGTGAAGCCGGCGGCCTGACCAATGTGCGCTGCACGATGGACGGCACGCCCTTCTCCTCCAGCGTCGAGATGAGCGCTTCGCCCGTGCCGAGCTTGGTGATCGCCTCGGCGCAATCGAAATCGGGGTTCGCCCGGAACGTATCGGCTGCGGTCCGCACCGCCTTCTGCTCGCGCGGCGTGTAGGCGCGCAGCGCGTGCTGCACGCGGTTGCCGAGTTGCGCAAGTACCGTCTCCGGCACGTCGAGCGGATTCTGGGTGACAAAATAGACGCCGACGCCCTTCGAGCGAATCAGCCGCACCACCTGTTCGACGCGGTCGACCAGCGCCTTCGGCGCGTCGGTGAACAGCAGGTGCGCCTCGTCGAAGAAGAAGACGAGCTTCGGCTTATCCGGGTCGCCGATTTCCGGAAGCTGCTCGAACAGTTCGGACATCAGCCACAAAAGGAACGTCGCGTAGAGGCGCGGGTTCATCATCAGCTTTTCGGCGGCCAGGATGCTGACCGCACCGCGGCCGTCGCGCGTCGTGCGCATCAGGTCGGCGATGTTGAGCGCCGGCTCGCCGAAGAAGAAGTTGCCGCCCTGCTGCTCGAGCACCAGCAAAGTGCGTTGGATCGCGCCGACCGACGGTTTCGTCACATTGCCGTAGCGCGAGGAAATTTCGTCGGCGCGGCCGGCGATGTTGGCCAGCAGCGACTGCAGGTCCTTCATGTCGAGCAGCAGCAGCCCTTCCTCATCGGCGATCTTGAAGGCGATGTTCATGACGCCTTCCTGCGCATCGGTCAGGTTCATCAGGCGCGACAGAAGCAGTGGCCCCATCTCGGAAACGGTAGCGCGTATGGGATGCCCCTTCTCGCCGAAGAGGTCCCAGAAGATCACTGGAAATTCCTGGAATTCGTAAGGATCGAGCTTCACCTGCTCGGCGCGCGCGACAAGGAAATCCTTGGCCTCGCCCATGGCCGCGATGCCGGAAAGATCGCCCTTGATGTCGGCTGCGAACACCGGCACGCCGGCGTTGGAAAAACCTTCGGCCAGCACCTGCAGCGAAACCGTCTTGCCGGTACCGGTGGCGCCGGTGACCAGGCCATGACGGTTGCCGTACTTCAGCAACAGCTCTTCCGGCCCCTGATAGCTGTCGTCCGGCTTTCGGCTCGCTCCGATGAAGATGCTGCTTTCGTCTGCCATGGACTGGATCTCCGGCGAAGTGGTTTTATCTGTTATGGTGCGGCAAAGGCGCACCGCACTTGGTATAGAGACGGCGTTTCGATGCGACAATGGCGCGCTGGAAAATTGCGTTGCGCTAAAAAATGCCTCGCGAGGGTTGCGGATGGGGCTCACCTTTGGCAATCGATATCGTGATGAGTTCGTGCCCAGGACGAACGCGGCTGGTTTCGAGGAGGAATGATGGACGCCGGCGCGGTATTCAAGGACACAGTTTTTCCGGCCTTTGACCAGGGCCGCTGGCGGGCGCTTGCCGAAAAGGCCCTTGCCGGCGCCGATTTCGAGCAGACGCTGGCATCGCGGACGGATGACGGTATGCGCATCGATCCGCTCGTGGGGCGATCCGCCGGTGCCCGTCCGGTGCTACGTGCCGATCCGGCCGAACATGGCGCGATCACCCAGCGCCTCGACGATCCCGATCCGGTCCGCGCCAACGCCCAGGCGCGCGAGGACATCGCGCAAGGCGCAACCGGCCTCTCGCTGGTGTTCGAGGGTGCTCCGAATGCCTTCGGCTACGGGCTTCCGGCTACCCCCGAAGCGATGTCGACGGCGCTCGAAGGAATTCCCCTCGACAGCACCTATCTGCGTATCGACGCGCATCCGCAGAGCCGCGGCACCGCCGACTGGCTGGTGGCCCTGTTGAACAGACTTCGCGTCGACCCTTCGAAGCTCAGTTTGTCTTTCGGCATCGATCCCGCGGCGGTGTTCGCCGGCACCGGCCGGCTGCGCATGTCGATCGAGGCGCTACGGGCATCGATGCCGCAATCGCTGGCCCACTTCTTCGCGCTTGGCGTTCCCGGCGTGCTGCTTGAAGCCGATGGCCGCGTCTTCCACAATGCCGGCGCCACCGAGGGCCAGGAACTCGGCATCATGCTCGCCTCCTCGGTTTCGCATCTGAGGATGTTCGAGGAGGCGCGCCAGGCGCTTGTCTACGCGGCTCCCCACATCGGCTTTGCACTCAGTGTCGATCAGGACCAGTTTCTTTCGATGGCAAAGGTCCGCGCCATGCGCAAACTCTGGGCGAAGGCGCAGGAAGCCTGTTCGATCCAGCCCTCCCCGGCGATCATCCACGCGGAAACCTCCTACCGCATGATGACCAGGAACGACCCGGAGACCAACATCCTGCGGACGACGATCGCCGGCTTTGCCGCCGCTACCGCCGGGGCCGATTCCATTTCGATCTTGCCCTATACGGTCGCGCATGGCCTTCCCGACCCGTTTGCCCGGCGTGTTGCCCGCAACACGCTGCTGGTCATGGAAGGCGAGAGCCGCATCGATTTCGTCGCCGATCCGGCCGCCGGTTCGGGCAGCATCGAGGCGCTGACGGATTCGCTCTGCGAAGCCGCGTGGTCGGAATTCCAGAAGATCGAGAGCGAAGGCGGCGCCCTCAAAAGCCTTGCCGACGGCAAGATCCAGGCGCGCGTCCGCACGGCGCGCGAGGCACGCGCCGATGCCTACCGAAGCGGCAAGCGGACGCTGATCGGGACGACGCTCTATCCAATGAAGGCGGAACGCCCGGTCGTGACCTTGCCGGCCGAGCCGCGCATCATCGCCGACGAAGGCGCGGTTTCGTGCGAGAGCCTGCCGCCCGTCCGCATCGATCAGTCGATCGAAGGGCGGAAATGATCCCGGACTTTTCGACGATTGCCTGGTCCGATCCGAAGGCCGGGCAGGCAAAGGCTGGAACAGATATCTGGCAGACGCCGGAAGGCATTGCCGTCAAGCGCCTTTATGGCGAAGCCGACCTGGAAGGCGTGCCGTTCCTCGACACCTGGCCGGGCGTGGCGCCCTTCATCCGCGGGCCCTACCCGACCATGTATGTCCAGCAACCCTGGACGATCCGTCAGTATGCGGGCTTTTCGACGGCCGAGGAATCCAACGCCTTCTATCGCCGCAACCTTACCGCCGGCCAGAAAGGCCTTTCGGTCGCCTTCGACCTGGCAACCCACCGCGGCTACGACAGCGACCATCTGCGCGTCGCCGGCGATGTCGGCATGGCCGGCGTGGCCATCGATTCCATTCTCGACATGCGCCAGCTCTTCGAGGGGATCCCGCTCGGCGAAATGACGGTCTCCATGACCATGAATGGCGCCGTTCTGCCGATCCTGGCGCTTTACGTCGTCGCCGGCGAGGAACAGGGTGTAGCGCTGAAGGATCTCGCCGGCACCATCCAGAACGATATCCTCAAAGAGTTCATGGTGCGGAACACCTACATCTATCCGCCGAAGCCCTCGATGCGGATCATCTCCGACATCTTCGCCTACACGTCGCAGCACATGCCGAAGTTCAACTCGATCTCGATCTCCGGCTATCATATCCAGGAAGCCGGGGCGACCGTCGACCTCGAACTCGCCTACACCATCGCCGACGGCATCGAATATGTCCGGGCGGGCGTTGCCGCCGGGCTGGACGTCGACAAGTTTGCGCCGCGTCTTTCCTTCTTCTGGAACGCCGGCATGAACTTCTTCATGGAAGTGGCAAAGCAGCGGGCCGGACGTCTTCTGTGGGCGGCCCTGATGCAGAAGAACTTTTCGCCCAAAAGCGAGAAGTCGCTGGCACTGCGCGCGCACACGCAAACCTCCGGCTGGTCGCTTACCGCGCAGGATCCCTACAACAACATCATGCGCACCATGATCGAGGCGATGGCGGCGACTCAAGGGGGCACGCAGTCACTGCACACCAATGCCTTCGACGAGGCACTGGCGCTGCCCACCGACCATTCGGCGCGCATCGCCCGCAACACACAGCTCATCCTGCAGAAGGAATCCGGCACCACCCGGATGATCGATCCGTGGGGCGGTTCGGCCTTTGTCGAACGCCTGACCCACGATCTGGCCGTGCGCGCCATGCAGCACATCGAGGAGGTCGAGAGCCTGGGCGGCATGGCCGCGGCGATCGAAAAGGGCATCCCGAAGCTGCGCATCGAGGAAGCCGCTGCCCGCACGCAGGCGCGCATCGACAGCGGCGAGCAGCCGATGATCGGCATCAATGCCTTCAAGCCGGAAACTGACATGGAAATCGATGTGCTGAAGATCGACAACGCCGAAGTCCGCGCCCGGCAACTGTCCAAACTGCAGCAGTTGAAGGGCACCCGCGATGTCGGCGCTGTCGAAGGCGCGCTCGATGCGCTGACAAAAGCCGCGCACGGTGACGGAAACCTGTTGGAATTCGCCATTCGCGCCGCGCGCGCCAACGCCACCGTCGGCGAAATCTCGCTGGCGCTGGAAAAGGCCTTCGGCCGCCATGTGGCCGAGGTAAAAACCATCTCCGGCGTTTACCGCAAGGAACTGGGCGACAGTCCGGTTGTCGATCGCGTGCAGGACAAGGTTGATGCCTTCGAGCGCAGAAACGGCGCCAAGCCGCGTATCCTCGTTGCCAAGATGGGCCAGGACGGCCACGACCGCGGCCAGAAGGTCATCGCGACCGCTTTCGCCGACCTCGGCTTCGATGTGACCGTCGGCTCAATGTTCCAGACACCCGAAGAGATCGCCAAGCTCGCCGCCGAGCACGATGTCCACATCGTCGGCGCCTCGTCTCTGGCTGCCGGCCACCTGACGCTGGTGCCGGAACTCAAGGACGCGCTGAAAAAACTCGGCCGCGACGACATCGTCATCGTCGCCGGCGGCGTCATCCCGCCGCAGGATTTCGACGCCGTGCTGGCCGCCGGCGCCGCCGAGATCTTTCCGCCCGGCACGGTCATTCCGGAAGCCGCAGAGCGGCTGATGGACGGGCTGCTCGGCCGGCGCTGAGTCCTACTCCGGCGCGCCGGGAAACATGGCGATGGCTTCGCCGCCGCCGGCCGGCCAGAACCTGATGGTGCGATCCCTGCCGCCGGTGATGATTGTGCCGTCAGCGTCGAACGCCACCGCATAGACCGGTCCGGCATGTCCGCTGAACTGCATTATCTCGTTGCCGGTGTCGACATCCCAGAGCCGCGCCGTGCCATCCAGCGAACCGCTCAGCAAGCGTTTGCTGTCTGCGGAGAGCGCCAGCACGTAGACCGTCCCGGAGTGCCCGTTGAAGCGCCGCACTTCGCGACCGCTTTCGACATCCCAGAGCTTGATCGTATAATCGCCGCTGCCCGTCAGCACCTGGCGCCCGTCGGGCATGAACACCGCACCGTAGGTGCCGCGCTCATGACCGAGCCAGCTGCGCAACAGCTTGCCCTTGTCGATGTCCCAGAGCTTCAGCGTCCCGTCGATACTGCCGCTGATTGCCCGCGTGGCGTCCGGCGAGATGGCGACGCCGCTGATCGACCAGTCGTGACCCGTCAGCACATGCAGCACGGTTCTGTTTTCGACGTCCCAGACGATGACCGTGCCGGCGCGGTGAACGCTCACCGCGCGCCGCCCGTCGGGCGAGAGTGCCAGCTTGTTGGCGCCGCCATGCTCTGGCGCCGAGAAAACATGAAGCACGGCACCGTCGGCAACCGACCTCAGCACGACCTCTCCGTCGTCGCCCGCCGTCAGCGCGCTTTTTCCGTTCGGGAGGAAAAGCGCCGTTCGCGCCATGTCCTTGTGCGTCCCAAGCGTTCTAATCAGGCGTTTTCCATCGATATCCCACAGCTTGATCGTATGATCGGTGCTGGCGCTTATGATCGAGTGCCCGTCCGGCGAAACAGACAGCCAGACGACGGCATCGCGATGCCCATCAGGCTGCGTCGGCAGTTGAACCGGCGGCGGCATCGGCACGGTGGTCTGCGACGGTACCGGCGGAGCGGCGGTCTCGGGCTGCTCGGTGATTTCTGGTGGCGAGGTCAACTCCGGAGCAAGCACAAGTTCTGGCCATGAAGCCTCGTCCGCTGGATTTGGCGTCCCGATGGCTTTGGTGCCGCCAACCCCTTCCTGCCCGGCGGGCGGCTCCGGCGCGAGCGCCTGTTCGGGCGCAGCTGGCGCGGCGTCTGCCGCTGGCTCGACCGAAGTAACCGGGCCGGTCTCGCTGCTTTGCTGCTGGCTCGGCGCAGGCCCGGGCTCGCTCCCTTCATTGACCAGTTGTTCCGCGATTAAAGGCGATGCGCCGAAACGATCGGCAACAAGTGCAACGAGCGCGGCCAGCAGGAAAACGGCGAAGACAGACCGCAAGATTGGCTTTCCCGCGGGTCGTACCGCGACGTTCCTGCCGAACAGTGGCGCGCGGCTTGAAGTTTCTTGACCGGATCGATCCAACCCTCCGCCGGTCCAGAGCCGTCCGGCTCCAAGCAGGCTGGCAACACCTGCCGCAAGAAAAACCGCCACAGAAATTCTGGCGTCCAGAATACCGCTCAAGGCACCAATTCCGCCGCCGCTCAGCCAAAGGTACAATCTAGCGAAGCACATTATGCCGATGCCGAGCAGGAGAACCGCAAGCAACTTGTCGAAAAGACTGACCCTGTTCATTGAAATCCCCTGCCTTGACCTCGACCAGCATGCAACATCGGGCGTTCGATTTGCTGCCTATTCGAACATCCTATGAGCCTGTGTCGCGAAGACTACCTTAGAGAAATCCAGCCGCCAGCTAAAGATGCCCCCTCTTCCTCCATCGTCAAAAATGGACTGAAAGGCTGCTTGCAGGCAGCTCTTGTAATTTCGGTCGGAGTTAATGTTAGAACAAATGTAATAACATCGCTTGCGCGCATGGACCCTCCGTGTTATATCGTCTGTTATAACATAGGAGAGCCGCTATGAATGTCACCTTGCGCAAAATCGGCAATTCCGAAGGCGTCATCCTGCCCAAGGAGGTGCTGGAGCGTTTTAACCTCAAGTCGGGTGACCGCTTGCTTGTCATCGAGGACGGTAACGACTTGCGGCTGCGCCGTGCTTCGGACGATCCGGAGGAGTTCGAGCGGAAAATGAAGATCGCGCGCGAGCGGATGAAGAAGTACGAAAAGACCTATCGCGCACTCGCGAAATGACCGACTTCCATACCCGCGATTTCGTGGAAGCCCTCCACGCGGAGCAGCTACGCCTACACGGCGGAGCTGCTGGCGTGCGAGACGAAGGCATGCTGGAATCGGCCCTTTTCAGACCTCAACAAAAAGAAACATATGGCGACCCGGACATCGCGGACCTGGCCGCCGCATATTTGTTCGGTATCGCCAAAAATCATCCATTCGTCGACGGAAACAAGCGGACCGCATTAGCTGCAGCGGATCTATTCCTGTACTTCAATGGCGTCAATCTTGAAGCTGATGAGGACGACCTCATACAATTCGTACTGATGGTTGCGGCCGGCGAGATCGATGAAGATGGGGCGGCCGCGTTCTTCCGCGACCATATCGAGCCGCTCGACTGATATCGATCAGTCGGCTGCCAGGCCCAGGCTGACGATCTCCCATTCCTTGCCGTTGACCGTGGCCCGATCGCCGACGGAATTACCGAACGCGATCGCCATCAGCGAGGAATGGTAGATCTGCCGTGGGCCGCATCCAGACAAATGGTGTTCCTGACGGGCCGTAGCGTCTTCCCGACGGGCGGGATGCGAACCGGTTGTCGCGACAATCCAGTCATCGCGCTGTTGCTGAAGATGAACGATTCAACCGAGCAAAGACCATGAGCCGTCCGCATATTCGCTCGTAAATCAAATCCGTGTCTCGATCATTTCAGGAAATTCGGCACCGCCGCATTGGCTTTACTCTGGGGAAGCATTAAAAAAACTTCGTTCGCAAGGCGGGTGCATCAAGGAGAACCTTTATGATCTTGTCGGCGCAAACGTTCCGCAACGCTGCTGTGTTTCTATTGAGCCTGTGCTTGTCCGGCCTGTCCGGCGCGGATGTTGCCTGGTCGCAGTCGAATATGTTTGGCTGCGTGCTGGAACGCGTGGGCGCTTCACAGACTGTTCTGCGCTGTCGCGATGGTCTGGCGATCACTCCCGAAGCCGGTGCACGCTATTCACTTGTCGACCGCGATGGGGACGGCAGCGTCGATGCCGTCAGGTTGCAGCGCAAGGCCCTGCTGGTCGACGCACCCGAAGGCCGATCGGGCTCCGGCTTCCAGGTGATCACCCCTCAAGCCATCGCCGCGGTGCGCGGCACGAGATGGGCGGTTGACACCGCTGCTGGCAAAACCTCGGTATTCGTCGTCAGGGGCCGCGTGTCGGTACAAAGGCCGTCAGCAAGCGCGGCTGTCGTGCTTGGGCCAGGCGAAGGCGTCGACGTGGAACCCGGAACCGCGCCGCTTACCGTTCGGCGTTGGCCGCCGGCCCGTGCTGCGGCCCTGCTTGCCCGCCTCGGCCAATGAGGCTCCCGAAGGGCCGCACGCTCCAGACGCTGATCGCGATCGTGCTGGCCGGGCTTTGGGGTGCCGCGCTGGGTTTCGGTCATGCGCGCGGCGATATCTGGTTCCTCGAGCGCGTCGAAGCGACGATGACCGATATTCGCACGCTCATCCGGGGCAAGAGGCAAGCTCCCGATTCAATCACCATTATCGCGATAGACGACGATGCGGTCGGCCGTGCCGGCGGCTATCCGTTACCGCGCGCCACCCTCGCCCGGATAATCGACGCCGTTGGACGCCTTGAGCCGAAGGCCGTGGTTGTCGACATATTGCTGGTCGATCCGGGACCTGAGAGCGAAGATCGGGCACTGGCGCAAGCGCTTGGCGCGAGGCGCAGCGTGATCGCAGCGGCAGCGGTTTTTGCCGAGGGTGAGCAACGGATATCGGCGGCAGGCGATAATCCCGCCGCCTTGTTGCCCAACGCCGACAGGTTTCTGCTGCCGTTGGAAACATTTGCGAACGTCGCCGCGGTCGGTGTGGTCAACGTGGCTGCGGACCGGACCGGATCACCGCGTTTCATGCCCATGCTATTCAGGTCCGGCGACCGGATCGAAGCGTCGCTTCCACTGCGCGTCGCCGCCGTGGCGACAGGCGAAGACCCGGTGGTCGAGGCAGACCGCTTGCTGCTTGGCGAGCGAGCGGTGAGAACCGATTTCGGCCATGTTCTTCCGGTGAGCTTTTATGGACCGCGCGGCACGATACGGACACTCAGCGCCTCTGTCGCGCTTGACGGCCGATTGCCTCCCGACAGCATAAAGGACCATATCGTGGTCATCGGGGCCACGGTAACCGGTGGTGGTGATGTCTTTCCGACTCCGTTCGATTCCATTCTTCCCGGCGTCGAAGTCGTTTCCACGGTAATTGCCAACTTGACCACTGGCGACGGCATCATACGCGACAGGCAGGTCCGTCGCGCCGATGCCGCGTTCGCCGTGGTTCTTCCCATGCTTCTCGTCGGTCTGCTAGCGTGGCGCCGCAGCGCGATCAGCCTTGCGCTGATCGCCGTTGTCATTGCGGCCTGGCTGGCGTTCAATGTGGCAGCGTTTGTGCAAGGCATCTGGCTGAGCTTGGCACTGCCGATGACCGCCGCGGGACCGCCAGCGATTCTCTTCGGTGCAGTGCAGCTCTGGTTGGGCAGGCGACGTGCGCAGTATTTCGCCGACCAAAGTACCCTGCTGCAGCAGTTTCACGCGCCCGGGCTGCAGAAATGGCTGGCGAGGCATCCCGATTTTTTATCCCAACCCGTTCGGCAGGACGCGGCAGTCGTTTTCGTAGACATTTCCGGATTCACCGGATTGAGCGAAACGCTGGGGCCGGGTGCGACGCGCGACCTGTTGAACGAGTTTCACGCGCTCATCGACAAGGTCGTCGTCGGTTGCGGGGGCGTGATATCGAGTTTTATGGGTGACGGCGCCATGATCCTGTTTGGCCTGCCTCAATCTTCGCCGCACGATGCTTTCGACGCAGCCCGCTGCTGTGTCGGCCTCTCCGATCGCACCACGGCATGGCTCGCTTCGCTGCCGGAATCGACTGCCTCACGCATCGGCTTCAAGATTGGCGCCCATTTCGGCACGATCGTTGCGTCGAGATTGGGCGGCGGCAGCCATCAACACATTGCTGCTACGGGCGACACGGTCAACATCGCCAGCCGCTTGATGGAGGTCGCGGCTGGTCAGGGCGTTGAAGTCGCCGCCAGCGAAGAATTGCTCCAAGCCGCCGGTCGCACCTGCGAGTTCTACAAGGCGGGCTCTCTTTCAGGACCTATGGAGACGCCAATCCGTGGCCGGGCCGGCTCACTCGCGGTCTGGCTCTGGCGAAGCCCGTCCATCCCCTGAGTAGCGGATTGTGAGGCAGAGGTCGCTCTGTTGAAGCTCGCCGCTGGGATTTGTGAACCGACGGAGCGACCGACGCTTAGCTCCGCGAACCGCCGTTCGCGGTCATTTCAACGATCTCCCATTCCCTGCCGTTGACTGTGGCCAGATCGCCGACGGACTTGCCAAACAATGCAATGGCCATCGGCGAGGAATGGGAAATCTTGCCGTGGGCTGCATCGGCCTCATCCTCGCCGACAATCTTCCATGTGTTCTTGTGACCGTCATCATCTTCGATCGTGACGCTCATTCCGAAACGCACCACCGAACTGTCGGGATCGGGCACAGACAACTCGGCGTTTTCCCGCCGGGCGTTCCAGTAGCGCAGATCGCGTGAAACCAGCGCGATGCGTTCCCTGCTTCCTTCGGCCTCCGCCTTGCCAAGTTCAGCACGCAGCGTGGCGACTTCGGCATCGATGGCGGCGAGGCCGTTTTCGGTGACAAGGTTGCGATGCTGGCTGACCGGACGCTCGCCGATGTCCGAGATGGCGTTTTCGCTGTCGTCTTCGCGGGTGAAAGCTCTGCTCATAAAGGAAACGTAGGCCCCCAGGCGTCCCAGCACAAGGCATTTAGCCGACCCAGAAAGGTCACCGATCCTGTGGCACAAATCCTGCCAGCTTCATGCCTGAGCAGGATGAACTGTGCCAATGCTGAACAGACGCCGTTTCCTCAGACAGACCGCGGGCTTCGCCGTTGCGGGATTGACGGTTCCCTCCGCCGTCCATGCGGCAAACCTGCCCGGCATCCAGGCTGCGGCGATGCGCGGCTCGATCGATGCGACGGATCTCGGCGCCCGGCCGGGCGCGCTCGACGACCAGAGCAGGATTTTCGCGCGCATGCTGGAAAAAGCCGGCAACCAGGACATGCCCTTATTCCTGCCGCCCGGCACCTACGTCGTCTCCAACCTGACATTGCCGCGCCATCTGCGCCTCACCGGCGTGCCAGGCGCCACCCGCATCATCTATGGTGGCGACGGACATCTGTTTGCCGCCGAGGATGCCGAACATATCGAATTGTCCGGGCTGGTCATCGACGGCGCCAACCGCTGGATCGGCGACCACGCGCAAGGGCTGCTCGACCTTCGCCGCGTCCAGCATCTCGTCATCGACAATTGCCGCATCATGGGCAGTGGCAAGAACGGAATTTCGCTCGAACGCGTCTCCGGACGCATCGAGCGCTCCGAAATCAGCGGCGCCGCCGACGCCGGCATCTACTCCGTCGAAGCCGGCAAGCTGCAGATTCTGACCAACATGGTCTCCGACTGCGGCAACGCCGGCATCCTCGCGCATCGCTGGCAGATCGCCGATGACGGCACCATGATCTTCGGCAATCGCATAGAGCGCATCCTTGCGCGTGCTGGCGGCACCGGCCAGAACGGCAACGGCATCAATGCCTTCCGCGCCAACAGTGTGGCGATCGCCAATAACACCATCGCGGATTGCGCTTTTTCCGCGGTCCGCGCCAACAGCTCCAGCAACATCCAGATCGGCGGCAACTCCTGCATGCGCTCTGGCGAAACCGCGATCTACGCCGAATTCGCCTTCGAAGGCGCCGTTATCAATGCCAACATCGTCGACGGCGCCGCCAACGGCATTTCAATCGTCAACATGGACAGTGGCGGCCGCATGGGCGTGTGTTCTGCCAACATCATCCGCAACCTGTCGACCGATGGCCCCTACCAGCCCGACCCGCCCGGATTCGGTGTCGGCATTTCCGTCGAGGCCGATTGCGCGGTCACCGGCAATGTCATCGAGAACGCACCGCGCTACGGCATGAACATCGGCTGGGGCGCTTTCATGCGCAACGTCGTGGCGACAGGCAATGTCATCCGCAAGTCCGGCACCGGCATCGGCATTTCCGTTGTCGAAGGTACCGGCTCGGCGGTCATTTCCGACAATGTGATCGACGACGCCAAGAACGGCGCCATTATCGGCCATCGCTGGGCAAAACCCGCGACCGGCGATCTCGCGTCACTCGAGAAAAGCGGCTTCGCCAATCTGACGGTCGAGCGAAATCATGTGAGTTGAGCATCGGCGCACTGGTCAGGATACAGGCAGCTTCTATCCAAGCACACTCACCGGCCGCATGACCCCAACCGCTTCGCCCTTGCGGTTTTCCACCACCGGCCGCGAAAGTGCGTTCAATTTCGTGAAAACAGCTTCGTCTTTCGCGAAAAACTCCGCCAGAATCGCCGAAATCGTGATTTCGGCGGCACGGCCTGCACCGTCCTCGCATTTCAGGGCGATACCCAGGCCAAGTTCGGGAATTGCCGCGCAGAAAACGCCTTCGGCACCTGTCTTGACGAAGATCCGGCCCGGCGCGGCTTCCATCAGCCTGGTGCAGGCGCGGCCGGTGCCGGCCACGTAAAACGGCTCGGCCATGCAGGCCGACATCAGGCGTTTCGCGGCTTTCGCGCGTTCAGGCGCGAGGCCGTTTCCGGTCGTCATCCTTGCGAAACCCACGGCGAGGCTCTTCAGCGGCACCGCATAGGTCGGGATGGCGCAGCCGTCGACGGCGGCGTTGTCCTCACCGTGCTTCGCGCCGGTGACCTGCTCCATGGTCTCACGGACAAGCTGCTGGAACCTGTGTTCAATGCCGACATAGCCTTGATGATCGATTCCCTCATAGCAGCAGACGCAGAGAAAACCCGCGTGCTTGCCAGAACAGTTGTTGTGCAACTGGCTCGGGCTGGATCCAGTGCGGGCCAAAGCAACCGTTGCGTCGTGGCCCAGCGGCCAGTGCGAGCCGCATTCGAGCGCGGTTTCATCCAGACCCGCTTTGGCCAGCATGGCTTTCGCCAGTTCGGCATGGCGGACCTCGCCGGAATGCGAGGCGCAAGCCAGCGCCAACTCCTTGTCGCCGAAGCCATACGCGTCGGCGGCGCCCGTTTCGATCAGCGGCAGCGCCTGAATCGCCTTGACCGCCGAGCGCGGGAAAACCGGCATCTCGATATCACCGACCTCATGGGCTAATTTCCCATCGCCGTCCGCGATGACGAACGAGCCGCGATGCACGCTCTCGACAATGTCACCGCGCAAAACTTCGACGAGGACGGGGTTGGTCATGGATTCACCAAAATGCCTGGACTTCCTGGCGATGCACCTATTCGCTCGGGTGCGTGAAGGCAAAGGATTTCCGTGCAATGCGGTTCGTCGCGCGTTTTCTTCTGGCAATCGGCATCATCTTCCTGTTGCCGGCGCTGGCGACCGCCGGCTGGTGGAAACTGCAGGAACACCCGTCGTCGTGGCGTTCCGCCGACTGGACAGGAAGCGGCCTGCTGAAGCCCGCCAGTGCCGACAGCGACGCCGCGATCTATGTGCTTGGCGCCCGCACCGGCGGGCTCAAGGGTGCATTCTCGCTCCACTGCTGGATCGTGCTGAAGCGCAAGGGCGCAGACGAATATGAGCGGTTCGACAAGGTCGGCTGGGGGCTGCCTATCAGAAAGAATGCCTATGCTGCGGACGGCCGCTGGTATTCAAACATGCCTGTGATCATCCACGAGGTTCACGGAGCGGCGGCTGAAAAACTGATGCCCGAGGTCGATGCGGCGATAGCGTCCTACCCCTATGCGAAACGCGGCGACTACCACATCTGGCCGGGGCCTAATTCGAACAGCTTCGTAGCTTATGTCATGCGCTCGGTACCGGCCTTCGGCGGCCAGATGCCGCCGAACGCGGTGGGGCGTGACTTTGCGCCGGGAATCGTTTCGCTCGACTGGTCCGGGCAGACCAAAGACCTGCACGCGACTTTCGGCGGCCTGTTCGGCTTTGCGCTGGGCGCCACCAGCGGTTTCGAGATCCATTTTCTCGGACTGGTCGCGGGCCTCGATCTCTTCAACCCGGCGTTCAAGATTCCCGCCTATGGCAGGCTTTCGCTCACGTCGGCTGATTGAGTTTCGCTACTGATCGAAGGCGTTGAAGAGCACGCTTCTCAGGCCGATCTGCTCGGTGTGGTTGGCTGGTATCTGATAGAGGATATCGTCGATCAGCAGGCCCTTGTCCGTCGAGACCAGAAGCAGCCTGTCGGTCCAGCCGGCGTCGGGCGCGTCCGGAAAAGCATAGCTGATGTCGAGTGCCGTCCGGCCCGACAACTCCTTGATCGGACCTGCCTTGCAAACCGGCGCAAGGTCGGGAAATCCCTGGTAAGGAATGCCGTCGCCGAGCGGTGGCTTGTCGCCGGGCGCTCCCTTGGCAATCGCGTCGTTGCGCGCTTCGGCTTCCTCGATGACCTTCAGTAGAGACGGCGAAAGCAGCGCGCGAACCCGGGTTTCCTCGTCCTTGACGCGGGCCGCGCAGAATTCCGTTCCCACCTCCTCCGGCTTTTCGAATGCAAGTGCCGCTCCACAGCCAAGCGTTGCGAAGCCGATGGAAACGGCGGCGAAAATCTTCAGATGCATGGATTTGCCACCGTCAGCAGGCCGCGCCGAGCAGCTTTCCAAACAGATTCGAGTTCCCTCGTTATCTTGTTGATGCACAACATCTTTCCCGTTCCGTCGAGGTCAGTCATCCGCGAGAATGCCGGTCGACAGAAATCCGCCATCGACGGCAAGAGTATGGCCGTTGATGTAGCTTGCCTCCGGCGACAGCAGGAAGGCGATGGCCGCCGCCACCTCCTCCGGCTCGCCGTATCGCCCCTGCGGCACATGGCCCAGCCAGACGCGTCGGGCTTCCTCGGAATGCAGGCGGGCAATCATCGGCGTCTGGATCGGTCCGGGTGCTACACAATTCACGCGGACGCCGCGATTGCCATATTCCAGCGCCAGCACCTCCGACAGCAGCTTCACACCCGCCTTCGAGGCGCCATAGGCGACGCGGCCGCGATTGGCCCGCAGCCCCGAAACAGAGCCCATATTGACGATCGACAGCGTCGCGCCCATGCGTTCAAGCGCCGCCTTGGCGCAGATGAAGGTGCCGACGAGATTGACGTCGAGGATTTCGCGAAAAAGTTCGGCGCTGGTTTCTTCGGCGGAAAGGTCGCGCGCAATGCCGGCAGAATTGACGAGGCCGCCGATCAGGCCGAGGCGGTCGACGGTCTGGTCGAAGACGTCGGCCACCTCCTCCTCGTCGGTGATGTCGGCCTGGAGGAAGATGGCGTTTTCTTCCGAGAAGGAATCCTCGGCGCGGGCCAGGGCATCCTCGTCGGCATCGACGATGGCGACCGGCCAACCGTCGTCGAGGAGGCGTTCGGCGACCGCGAGGCCGATACCCGAAGCGCCACCGGTGACGACGGCGGAATGCTTCATTTGATACGCTCGAGGATCGACACGTAGTTGGCGACCGCGGCACCGCCCATGTTGAAGATGCCGCCGAGTTTCGCGTTCGGCACCTGGATGCCGCCGGCCTCGCCGGTGAGTTGCATGGCGGTCAGCGCGTGCATGGAAACGCCGGTGGCGCCGATGGGATGGCCCTTGGCCTTGAGGCCGCCGGATGGATTGACCGGCAGGCGGCCATCCCTGGCGGTCTGGCCCTCGGCGACGATCTTGGCGCCCTCGCCCCGCTTGGCCAGTCCCATCGCCTCGTATTCGATCAGCTCGGCGATGGTGAAGCAGTCATGCGTCTCAACAAAGGAGAGGTCGTCGAGCGTCACGCCGGCGTTTTTCAGCGCACGGGTCCAGCCCTGCTCGCAGCCTTCGAACAGAAGGATGTCGCGCTTCGACATCGGCAAAAAGTCCTGCACATGCTCATTGGCGCGGAAGGCGACGGCGCGTTTCATGGAAAGCGCCGTGGACGTGTCGGCCAGCACGATGGCCGCCGCGCCATCCGAGACCAGCGAACAATCGGTGCGCTTCAGCGGTCCGGCGACGAAGGGGTTCTTCTCGCTCTCCTGGCGGCAGAAATCGTAGCCGAGATCCTTGCGCATCTGCGCGTAGGGATTGTCGACGCCGTTCTTGTGGTTCTTCGCGGCAATCGCTGCCAATGCGTCAGACTGGTCGCCATAACGCTGGAAATAGGCGTCGGCGATCTTGCCGAAGACACCGGCAAAGCCTGCCGGAATATCGCCGTCCTCCGGGAGATAGGAGGCGCGCAGCAGGTTCTTGCCGATCTCGGGGCCGGGCGTCGTCGTCATCTGCTCGGCGCCGACCACCAGAACGATGCGCGACGCCTTGGCATCGATCGAGCGGATGCCCTGGCGAACCGCCGCAGAGCCGGTGGCGCAAGCGTTTTCGACGCGGGTGGCCGGCTTGAAACGCAAGCGGTCGTCCGCCTGGAGCACCAGGCTGGCGGTAAAATCCTGCGCCGAAAAACCGGCATTGAAATGGCCGAGTACGATCTCGTCGACGTCGTCGGGACCGATGCCGGCATGTTCCATGGCATCGCGAGCGACGCCGACGATCAGCGATTCCAGCGTCTCGCCTTCGAGTTTCCCGAAGCGCGAATGCGCCCATCCGACGATACAAGCAGTCATCTTCGTCTCCGTAATAATGGCAGCCTAGCACGGGATTCGGCGTGAGGCTTTGGATTTATATTGTTCAAGGATGAACTGTTTTCCAGTGACGGTAAAGGGGTTTTGATTGGTGCAGATGGGCTTTCCGGCGGACTTGTCTTGCCGGCTACGCACCCTCTCTGGCTGACCGCCACCCTCCGGCAATTGCCCCTCACCCTCTCCGGTAAGATGCCCCTCACCCTTACCCTCTCCCCGTAAGGACGGGGGGAGGGGGTCGCCAACGTTACGGCCAGCCTCCTTCTCCCCGTTCTTCACGGGGAGAAGGTCCGGCAGGGGATGAGGGGCATGCATCTTCTTCAGAACAAGTTTCTCCCTTGCCACGCCCGGATTTTTGTCCGTCTGACCATTGAGGCAAGCGGCAGGCCGGACACCTGCCCGGTCATGAGGTGTCGAGGCGCGCCAGTGCCGCGCGGGCGAGCGTGTGGGTTTCGGACAACAGGTCGTGCTCCTCGCGCCGCGTCTCTTTCGGAGCCCGGAGCGGCAGGGAGCCCGGAGGGGATCCGGGCCTGAGCGGTGAGAGCGCAACGTGCCTGCCCGCCGCGCGGGCCTGGATACGCCGGAGCCGCCAGCGCGCCAGGCGATCGGCCTGCGCCGGCAGATCGTCGAGCGCGTTCGCCAGCGCAGCTATGCGGCGCAAAAGGCCCGCGGCGGGAAGCTCATCGTCGCCGGGCATGGCCGGCGGCGGACCTTTCCAGCCCGCGCCACGCGGCTGGCCTGAAAAGAACCATTCGTAGCGCTTCTCCCGGTCGGTCAGCGCGAAAAGCGGCGGCCGTGCATCCGCCGCAGGCTTTTTGCCATCGCCGGACGGACCGGCAGTCCCGCCGCCGTGCATCCGGAGCGGCGCGTCGCCGGCGCCTTGCGCCGGCTGCGTCGCCGGGCGCCCGCAGTTCGCGGCGCGCGATTCCCGGACGGGCAAGCTGCTCGCCAGGACGACGATCAGGCGACGCGTCGCGGCCTCGACCAGTCGGAGCAAAGGAAGCAGCATGCGAACAATGCGGCGGGGCAAGGTCCAGGCCTCGCGGCTGGCCTCCGTGGCACGGCCGGCGCGCCGGGTGTCGGACAGAGCGGCGCGCGTGTCGTCGGCCAACCCCGCATAGACGAAGATAAAGGCGAGCAGGCGCAGCAGCGTCGCGTGATGGCGCTCCGTTTCGCTCTTCCACCGATCCTGCCTGTCCATCGCGCCTCGTCCCGCAAATGAGAATTGGCAAAGGATAAAGGGGGGCCGGAGGGGCGTGGATAAAATGGAGGAGGGAATTTTTTCAGAAATCGTGCACGAGATTGAAATCGCTGCGAAAAAATCTTCGGGAGAGAGCAAAGCCCTCCGAAGACGCGGGATTTTCATCCATCCAAAGTGGGTTCGCTTGTTCCGGAGAGCAGCGTCCTGCGCAGCTTCACGCTGCCGCGACGTTCCGGCATGGATCCTCGGGTCAAGCCCGAGGATGACGAAGCGGAGAAGTTGGTGGCACCCCTCAAGCGTTGCGACTGTCGGAAGCATTCATGACTGCAAGCTTATGTCCAACGACCGCTCGTGCAGCCTCAGTTTTTTGTTGATTGACCGATCAATAAAAAATAGCTTCCAGCCGACTGAGGACACTCATGCCAAAACTCGGAATGGAACCGTTGCGCCGCAAGGCGCTGATCGATGCGACGATCTCGGCGATCGGCGAGCGCGGTTCGCTGGACGTGACGATGTCGGAGATCGCCGGCCGCGCCGGGGTCTCGTCGGCGCTGGCCCACCACTATTTCGGCGCCAAGGACGACCTGCTGCAGGCGACCATGCGGCACCTGCTTGCCGAACTGGGCGGCGACACGCGCGCCGCGTTGCGCAGCGCCGGCAGCGGCCAGGCGCGGGTCTCGGCAATCATCGCCGTGAACTTTTCCGAAAAGCAGTTCCAGCCGGAGACGATCGCCGCCTGGCTCGCCTTCTACGTCGAGGCGCAGAAGGCGCCGGAACTGCGCCGGCTGCTGCGCATCTATGCGCGGCGCCTGCACTCCAACCTGATGAGCGGGCTCGGCCGCCTGCTGCCGCGCGCCGAGGCCGAGCATACCGCCGAGGCGATCGCGGCGCTGATCGACGGCTTCTACATCCGCCGCGCGTTGAAGGACGGCACGCCGAACGCCGGCAGCGCCATCGCCATCATCGAAGACTACCTCGCCACCAAACTTCAGCAGAAAGCCAGATGACCGCTCGTCCCAATATCCTCATCGTCATGGTCGACCAGCTCAACGGAACGCTGTTTCCGGACGGGCCGGCGGATTTTCTGCATGCGCCGCACCTGAAGGCGCTGGCGGCGCGCTCGGCGCGGTTCGCCAACAACTATACCGCCTCACCGCTCTGTGCGCCGGGCCGCGCCTCGTTCATGAGCGGGCAACTGCCGTCGCGGACCCGCGTCTACGACAACGCAGCCGAATTCGCTTCCGACATCCCGACCTATGCGCACCATCTGCGCGCTGCGGGCTACTACACCGGCCTGTCGGGCAAGATGCATTTTGTCGGCCCGGACCAGATGCACGGTTTCGAGGAGCGGCTGACGACCGACATCTACCCCGCCGATTTCGGCTGGACACCGGACTACCGCAAGCCCGGCGAACGCATCGACTGGTGGTATCACAATCTGGGTTCGGTCAGCGGCGCGGGTGTGGCCGAGACGACCAACCAGATGGAATATGACGACGAGGTCGCCTTCCACGCCGAGCAGAAGCTTTTCGAGGCGGCGCGGAGTTCCACCGATGCGGACCGCCGACCGTGGTGCCTGACGGTTTCCTTCACGCACCCGCACGACCCCTATGTGGCGCGGCGCAAATACTGGGACCTCTACGAGGATTGCCCGGCACTCGAGCCGGAGGTCGGCTTCATCGCCTACGAAGACCAGGATCCGCATTCGCAACGGCTTTACAAGGCGAGCGACTACGCGAAGTTCGACATTACGCCTGAGCAGGTACGCCGGGCGCGGCGCGGTTATTTCGCCAACATCTCTTATCTCGACGACAAGGTGGGCGCGCTGCTCGACGTGCTGGAGCGCACGCGGATGCTCGACGACACCGTGATCCTGTTCTGCTCGGACCACGGCGACATGCTCGGCGAGCACGGCCTGTGGTTCAAGATGTGCTTTTACGAGGGTTCTTCCCGCGTGCCGCTGATGATCGCCGGCCCCGGCATCGAGGCGGGCAAAATCACCGCGCCGACCTCCAACCTCGACGTGCTGCCGACGCTGTGCGAGCTCGCGGGGATCGAACTCGGCGGCATCGCGCCATGGACCGACGGGCAGTCGCTGCTGCCGCTGATCGGCGGGGCGGCGCGCGCGGAACCGGTGCTGATGGAGTATGCCGCCGAAGGCTCCTACGCGCCGCTGGTGGCGATCCGCGACGGCACATACAAGTTCGTGTTCTGCGAGATCGACCCGCCGCAACTGTTTGATCTGGAATCGGATCCGCAGGAGCTGACGAACCTCGCGGCGGACCCAGATCATGCCGGTTTGGTCGCAGATTTCACGGCGAAGGTGCGCGCGCACTGGGACATGCAGAAATTCGACGCGGCGGTGCGCGAAAGCCAAGCGCGGCGCTGGGTGGTCTATCCGGCGCTGCGCAACGGCGCCTACTACCCCTGGGAATTCCAGCCGCTGCAAAAGGCGTCGGAGCGCTACATGCGCAACCACATGAACCTCGACACGCTGGAGGAAAGCAAACGCTTTCCGCGCGGCGAATGACGGCGATGGAAGCGGATTTCGTCATCGTCGGCTCCGGGTCGGCGGGGGCAGCGCTTGCCTACCGGCTGTCGGAGGACGGCAGGAACTCGGTGATCGTCATCGAATATGGCGGCACGGATTTCGGGCCGTTCATCCAGATGCCGGCGGCGCTTTCGTTCCCGATGAACATGAGCCGCTACGACTGGGGCTTTTCCAGCGAGCCGGAGCCGCATCTGGGCGGCCGTCGCCTGGTGACGCCGCGCGGCAAGGTGCTGGGCGGCTCGTCGTCGATCAACGGCATGGTCTATGTGCGCGGCCACGCCCATGACTTCGACCACTGGGCAGACGAGGGCGCGGCGGGCTGGGCTTATGCCGACGTGCTGCCCTACTTCAAGCGCATGGAAACCGCGCATGGCGGCGAGGATGGCTGGCGCGGCACCGACGGTCCGCTGCATGTGCGTCCAGGCAAGCAGCGCAACCCGCTCTACAAGGCTTTCGTCGAGGCGGGGCGGCAGGCCGGCTTCGAGACGACGCCGGACTACAACGGTTCCAAGCAGGAAGGTTTCGGGGTGATGGAGCAGACCATCCATCACGGCCGCCGCTGGTCTGTCGCCAACGCCTATCTGCGGCCAGCGCTGAAACGGCAAAACGTGAGTCTCGTCAACGGCTTCGCGCGGCGGGTGGTGATCGAGAATCAACGCGCTGTCGGCGTCGAGTTCGAAGCTCGCAAACAGATTCAAGTCGTTAAGGCAAAACGTGAGGTGATCATCGCCGCCTCGTCGATCAACTCGCCGAAGCTTCTGATGCTGTCGGGCATCGGGCCGGCGGCGCATCTCAAGGAGCACGGCATCGACGTGGTCGCCGACCGGCAGGGCGTCGGGCGGAATTTGCAGGACCACATGGAGCTCTATATCCAGCAGGAATCCATCCTGCCGATCACGCTCTATTCCAAGCTCAATCTTTTCTCCAAGGCGCTGATCGGCGCAGAGTGGCTGTTGTTCAAGAGCGGGCTCGGCGCCACCAACCATTTCGAGAGCGCCGCCTTCGTGCGCTCGAAGCCAGGTGTCGACTATCCCGACATCCAGTATCACTTCCTGCCGGCAGCGATCCGCTACGACGGGAAGGCGGCGGCGAAGTCGCACGGCTTCCAGGCGCATGTCGGGCCGATGCGGTCGAAGTCGCGCGGTTCGGTTACGCTGAGATCGGCTGACCCGCGGGAGAAGCCGGCGATCCGCTTCAACTACATGTCGCACGCGGACGACTGGGCTGATTTTCGCCACTGCATAAGGCTGACGCGGGAGATTTTCGGGCAGCAGGCGTTCGACCCCTATCGCGGCCGGGAGATCTCGCCGGGCAAGGATGTGCAGAGCGACGATGAGCTCGACGCCTTCATCCGCGAACACGCGGAGAGCGCCTTCCATCCCTGCGGGACCTGCCGGATGGGACGCGCGGACGATGAGCACAGCGTGGTCGATCCGGAATGCCGGGTGATCGGCGTGGAGGGCTTGCGGGTCGCCGACTCGTCGATCTTCCCGCGGATCACCAACGGCAATCTCAACGGACCGTCGGTCATGACCGGCGAGAAGGCGGCCGACCATATCCTCGGCAAGCAGCCGCTGGCGCCGTCCAACCAGGAACCCTGGATCAATCCGCGCTGGCGGGTGAGTGACCGGTGACGTTTGCGCTGTCCCTCACCTGCCTGCCGGCATCCTCTCCCCGTAAGAACGGGGAGAGGAAAGAAGCGGCCACGTCGGCGATCCCCTCTCCCCGTCCTTGCGGGGAGAGGGTGAGGGGCAGCGTTTGCATTCGATGGATGAGGTAACCTGATGAAAGTCCAGCCGATCGCCTCGCACTATATCAACGGCCGCTTCGTCGAGGACGAACAGGGTGCGGTACTTCCGGTGATCTATCCGGCGACCGGCGAGGAGATCGCGACACTGCATTCGGCGACGCCCAACATCGTAGAGCTGGCGGTCGAGGCGGCGCGCGAGGCGCAGCCGGCCTGGGCGCGGCTGAAGCCGGTGGAGCGCGGGCGCATCCTGCGCAAGGCGGCCGACCTTTTGCGCGAGCGCAACGCGCAACTGGCGCGACTGGAGACACTGGACACCGGCAAGGCGATCCAGGAGACGCTGGTGGCGGACGCGGCCTCGGCCGCCGATGCGATCGAATACTTCGCCGGCGCGATCGCGACCTATAACGGCGATTACGTCGACCTCGGCGGACCGTTCGCCTACACCAGGCGCGAGGCGCTCGGCGTCTGCGTCGGCATCGGCGCCTGGAACTATCCGATCCAGGTGGCCGGCTGGAAATCGGCGCCGGCGCTCGCCATGGGCAACGCCATGGTGTTCAAGCCTTCGGAGAACACGCCGCTTTCGGCGCTGGCGCTGGCGGAAATCTACTCCGAGGCCGGACTGCCGGACGGGCTGTTCAACGTCGTGCAGGGCTATGGCGATGTCGGCGGCGCGCTGGTTTCGCATCCCGGCGTGGCGAAGGTGTCGCTGACCGGGTCGGTCGGCACCGGCAAGCGTGTTCTGGGCATCGCTGGATCGCTGATGAAGCACGCGACGATGGAGCTTGGCGGCAAGTCGCCGCTGATCGTCTTCGACGACGCGGACGTTGAAAACGCCGTCGGCGGCGCCATGCTCGGCAATTTCTACTCGACCGGCCAGGTTTGCTCCAACGGTACCCGCGTTTTCGTGCAGCACGGCATTTTCGACCGCTTCCTCGACCGGCTGACCGAGCGCACCAAGGCGATCCGCATCGGCGATCCACTCGACCCGGACACGCAGATGGGGCCGCTGATCAACAAGGCGCAGCACGAGAAGGTCACCGGCTACATCGAGGCCGGCAAGACCGA
The DNA here is from genome assembly GCF_025753855.1 of Mesorhizobium sp. ZC-5. GTDB lineage: Bacteria > Pseudomonadota > Alphaproteobacteria > Rhizobiales > Rhizobiaceae > Neomesorhizobium. The sequence goes on along the minus strand of NZ_JAOWPT010000003.1, from coordinate 11,927 downwards.
GGGCGCCGTGCTGCATCATGGCGGCAAGGTGCCGTCGCTGCAGGGCTTCGAAGGCGGCTTCTTCGTCGAGCCTACGATCTTCACCGGCGTAACCGACGACATGCGGATCGCGCGGGAAGAGATCTTCGGGCCGGTGATGAGCATTTTGTCATTCGCCGACGAGGACGAGGTGATCGCGCGAGCCAACGACACGGAGTTCGGGCTGGCGGCCGGCGTCTTCACCCGCGACCTGCCGCGCGCCCACCGCGTGATCGGCGAATTGCAGGCGGGAACCTGCTGGATCAACGCCTACAATCTGACGCCGGTGGAAGTGCCGTTCGGCGGCTACAAGCAGTCCGGCATCGGGCGCGAGAACGCGCTGGCGGCGCTCAGCCACTACTCGCAGGTGAAAACCGTCTATGTGGAGACGGGAGACGTGCAGAGCCCGTATTAGGATACAATCTTTTGGGGTGGCTCCCACGGCGCACCCACATTCGGCACCACGGAACCGTCATTTCGGACGACCATGGTTTCTATCACGCCGACAATGACGTCCTCGTCTTTGTCCAACCCGGAAACCAAAACATAAAGCTCATCGATGGGCGCCCGCCGGAACCCATGCCCCATGCGAAACGGATTGTATTTGATCAAAATCGGGGCTCGCAACTTGAACACTACCATCAAGTCGCCTCGACCACCGCCCCAGAAGCTGATGGCCTTTACGTCTGCCCATCGCAAGATAGTCCGAAGCTGACGCGTATCCATCACCCCCTCGCCGTCAATGATCAGAACGGCACCGGATCGCGCAGAATCCAGGATTCTAGTTACAGCGAGGCCTACGCCGTACGAAGCCACCAACGAAATGAGAAGAGCCGCAGCAAGCTTCAGTATCCATAAACCTGATCTGTCCGAAAGCGCCCATTCGAATACCTCGAACGTGATCCCTATTAAGACAAATATCCCGACCAGCATCGCAATACCACGCCAGCCGAATCGCGCAAAAGCCACTAAAGGAAAGTGAATGTTTCTCGGGGGTATTCCGAACGTTTTTCGAAGCGTGGGGCGCCCTGGGATATCTATCGATTCGAGTTGATCGCTGGAAGCCAAGATCTACGAGCCTTTATGCAGCAATTCGCTGCCGCATTATTTATCGGCTTACCGCGAGCGTGTCGATTAAAGCGACGTATGCGGCTTCGACAGCTATTCGATCTTACCGTAACCGGCAAGCACTGCCCGGTTGAACTGATCCGCCCCTCAGCTTTTGCCGGTTCCCAAATCGTCGGAATAACCGGCATTGACGCGAGGCCACTGGACGATGGGGCGGCCGTCGAAACGATAGCCCTGCTCCTCTTCCGAAAGCTTCAACCAGCCGTCGGGCGAATCCTCGAATCCTTCCTGCCGTCCGTAGGCAGTCAGATCGAGCAAGGCGTAGCTGTTGCCCATTACCTCGACGCCGCGCCCCGTCGTCCAGTACGTCTCGAAGACCTTCGATCCCTGCCGCAGGTAGCAGACGAGGTGCATCATGCCGATCTTGCGCCCGACCAGGAGGGTTTCGAGCGATTTCTCGGCCGAATACCAGGGCATTTTCCAGCCCATGAAGTCGCGGTAGCGGGCGCTTTCCTCATAGGAGCCCTGGCTGAACGTGGCGTAGGTGACGTCGCGGGAGTGGATGAAGGAAAGCTCGCGGACCTGGGACGTGTAAAGCGAGCACCCCTCGCACTGATCCGGCGCGGCTTTGCCCGGGAACCACATGAGATAATAGGCGATGAGCATGCGGCGTCCCTCGAATGCGTCCAAGAGGGTCGTCGCGCCATTTTCGCCGACGAGCGGCGTCGAGCCGTCCACCTCGACCATGGGCAGCCGACGGCGGGCGGCCGCGATGGCGTCACCTGCCTTCGCGTGGGCCTTCTCGCGGATCCGCAACGCATCCAGTTCGGCCTGGAACGCGGCGCGGTCGACTACCTTTGGCGCTGCAGGAGCATTTCTCGTACGGTCTTTCATCGTCCATCTCCGTAGTCCAGAATTCACGACTAAGACGCGGCGCGCCGAATGGGATTCGGCGATCGCGCCTTAGATTCCTTGATTTGATGCATGTCGCCATCCCGAAACCGAGGATACTTTCGGGCGACATGCATCAAGCCTTCGCGTCCTTGTCGCGAAACGCCGCCTCGCCGACGTCCGACACCTCGACCCACTTCTTGTCCGGTGCAGCGCCTTCGACATAGCTGTCGTGCCAGTTCCACCATTTGTAGGTCGGCGTCTGGGGGTAACCTTCAGGCGAATCCTCCCAGACCTCCTGGCGTCCGAGCGGCGTCATGTCGAGATAGCTCCAGACCGTGCCGATCGCCTCGTCGCCGCGGCTGTTGATGAGGTAGGTACGGAAGATCCGGTCGCCGTCGCGGATGAACACGTTGTGGCCGTGCCACTCGTCGACGCCGAAGTCCTTGTCGAAGCTGTCGGTGACGGTGACCCAGGGTATCTCCTCCCAGCCCATCCTGGCCTTCAGCCGCGCGATGTCCGCCTGCGGCGCGCGCGAGGCGAAGACGAGCGTGGTGTCGCGGGCATTGAGGTGGGCGAGGTGGGAAACCTGGTCGGCCACCATGGAACAGCCGCGGCAGGCATGGTCGGGCCAGCCATGCACGCCCGGCTCGTAGAAGGCGCGGTAGACAATCAGCTGGCGGCGGCCTGCGAAAAGGTCGAGCAGGCTGACGGCGCCGTCGGGTCCTTCGAATTTGTAGTCCTTCTCCACCACCATCCACGGCATGCGCCGGCGCTCGGCTGCGAGCGCGTCATGGGCCCGCAGCTGGGCTTTTTCCTTGACGAGCAGCTTCTCCCAAGCGTCGTTCCAATCCTCAGGCGACACCACCGCCGGTGTCTGCATGCCGGCAAGTTCGCCGTTGCGTCCGTTCCTGGCTGATGCGGTCATGGCTTGAACCTCCTCGTTTGGATCATTCCCTTACCTAAACGGCGGAAGCGCAAATCCGTTTCGCCGCCGGTCGCGAGACGTTCTCGCACCGAAGGTCGACGGGGCGGGAGTAACAAGTCTGGCGGGATTGCGTTTGGCGAGGATTGCGCCGGCGTGCGCAACGATCTGCATCCCGGACCTCGCAAGCATTGACATACGGCGCGTATGTTCCGATATGCCGACATACGGGGCGCATATCGATAGGAGCAAAAAATGAGCAAACGCGACGCGATCTTCCCGGCCGGCCGCCAGGCGCTCTACGACATCAACCGCTATTCGGCCGCCATCCGCTCGGGCGACCTTCTGTTCGTCTCGGGCCAGGTCGGCAGCCGAGAGGACGGATCGCCAGAGCCGGATTTCAAAAGCCAAGTCCAGCTCGCTTTCGACAATCTGGAAGCGGTGCTCAAGGCCGGCGGCGCCACCTTCGACGACGTCGTCGACGTGACCAGCTTCCACACCGACCCGGCTACACAGTTCGAGACGGTCAACCCAATCCGCCTGAAGGCATTCGGCGAAAAGCCCTATCCGAACTGGACGGCGGTCGGCGTCAACTGGCTGGCCGGCTTCGACTTCGAGATCAAGGTGATCGCAAGAATCCCGCAGGCGGGCTGATCGATTGATGCATCGCGCCGGCACGGCGTCTGCCCGCTGGCGCATCTACAGCCGCTGTTAATCCGACTTCGGTTGGACAGCGCTGAAACTCAGACGGATCTCATGGAGAGCCTAGTGAAGACCATTCAGGTGTTGTTCTTCGACGTTCTGGGAACGGTCGTCGATTGGCGCGGCAGCATAGCGGCCGAGGCAGATTCCTTTCTGAAGCGGCATGGCGCTTCGAACATCGACGCCAGCACTTTCGCCGATGCATGGGTCGGGCGCTATGACGCGTCAGTCGAGGCTGTTCGTTCGGGAAAGCGGCCGTTCGTTTCGCTCGACCGGCTCAACCGGGAGAACCTGGAAGCGTGCCTGGAGGGGTTCGGATTGGCGATATCGGCCCTGCCGAGCGCGGAACTGGAGAACCTCAATCTTGCCTGGCACCGCCTGAAGCCGTGGCCGGATTCGGTGGAAGGTCTGTCCAGCTTGAAGAAACGTTTCATCGTCGCGCCGTTGTCCGACGGGAACACGCGGCTTCTGGTGGACATGGCAAGACATGCCGGGCTGCCATGGGACACCATCCTCGGCGCCGATGTCTCCCTGGGCTACAAGCCGATGCCACAGGTTTATCTTCGCGCCTGCGAACTGTTGGGCGTGGCTCCGCAAGAGGCGATGCTGGTGGCCGCCCACGACTACGACCTGGACGCCGCGCGCCGATGCGGATTGAAGACGGCGTATGTCGCTCGCACAAATGCCCAGGACCCGTCGAAGATCGACGACCCCAAGCCGCCTGGTGATTGGGACTACACGGCACGCGGCCTGATCGAGCTCGCCGAGATTTTGAAGTAGATTTCGGCGAAGCCCCGCGCCGCATCGTTCGCTCTGGCCACGACGGCCATCGTGCTCGGCCGTTCCACCTGCACAGGGTGTCGCGGCAGTGCCGGGCTCAGCCGCCGAACCTTTGAACCTCGATGCATTTGGAGACGCGGCAGTTGTCGGTATCGGCCACCGCAATCTTGTGCATGGCGACCGTCTCGCCGGCAGCGCATGAGGATGCGCTGCCCACAAACCGATCGTAGAGCGCGATGCCGGATTCCCCCTGGCGATAAAGGATCGCAACGCCGTCGCGATTCAGGGATTCCTGCACCTCGGCACAGGTCATCCCCTGCACCATATAACGAACCGCCGCCGAGGCGTCGAACGAGACGACCGAGAAACCCGCGGCCATAACAAACCTGATCATCGCAACCGTCCCCTCGAACCTGTGCAATCCAGAAAAGCATCGCGGCGGCGGCTCGGCAAGAGGCACGAATGGCCGGCTTACGCGATGGCGAGGCGTCAGCCTTTCGGATCGCCCTCGGTCCCGTCCAGATATTGCGTCAGCGCCGAGACGAGGTGGTAGAAGATCGACGCCGGCACCTCCTGCGCCAGCGAGCGACCGCGCTCGTCGATCTGGTCGATCCACAGGCCCTGGGGCGCGGGGTCGATGTGCCAGCGGAACAGGCGGCCGACGCGCGCCTCGATCTCGGGCTTCAGGTCCGGGCCGCCGGTGCCGTCGAGGGCGATCGCGGCCTTGACCGCCTCCGACTGCGGCCAGCTGCGTGACACGCCTTCCAGCGGCAGGCCGTGGCGCGACACCGCAGCATAGGCGAGGCCGGTGGCGCGGTTGAGGCCGTTGGCGATGGCCGAGGCATAAAGCTTGCGGGCAAAGACGATCAGGTCCTTCTGGCCGCTCTTGGCCGCGAAATCGACCAGCAGGGACGCCCATTCGAAATGATGGCCGGGCTCGGTCCAGTCGCCCTCCGCACCCGCCGCCGGCTTCCAGTCGCGGTCGAAGAACTCTCCCAGCGTCCAGCTTTCGGCATCGAAGAAATGGCTGCGGAAAAGGTCGATGATGCGGGCCGCACGGCGCAGATAGACGCGATCGCCGGTGACCGTGTGCCATGCGAGGAATGCTTCCAGAAGGTGCATATGCGGGTTGGAACGCCGCACCCCCTCCCCGTCCGGCGTCTCCAGGAAACCGGTCAGGCGTGCGTCTTCCAGATGCGCGTCGAGGAAACGGAAGGTTTCTTCGGCGAGTTGCAAGGCATGCGGATGGCCGGACCGGTGCGCGTGGGCCAGCGCCAGAAGCACGCAGGAATGGTCGTAGGCATCCTCGACCGGATCGGCGACCGAACCGTCGACATTCAGCGTGCGCACCCAGCCGCCGCGGTCGGTGCGGCCGTTCTTCGCGATGAAGCCGATGCCGTGGTCTATCAGTCGCTCGGCAGGACCGGTCCAGCCGCGCTCCTTGGCCACCGCAAAGGCATAGATCTGTCGCGCCATGGTGCGCATGCGCTTCGGCTTCTTCAGCGCGCGGCCGTCGAAGCCGAGCGCCTCGTGGAAGCCGCCATGCACCTCGTCGACACCCGCCGTCGACCACAGCGGCAAGGTTTCCTCGAACAGCCAGTGGCCGACGCGCTTGCGCCAGCCGCCGCTGACGATGACGCGGTCGTGCGCGGGGGTGAATTTCGTCTCCAGCCGGCCGCTCTTTTCGAGCTGCTCGACGATCTTCTTGACGTTCTGGCTGTGGCTGACCGGCGCGACGAAAGTGGCGTCCGGCGTCGAGACGATGGCGACGTCCTTCAGGCCGATCGCCGAGAGCAGGCGCCCCTCGCTGCGCAGATAGGAATTCTCGCAGTCGATGGCGACGACATCGCCGACGACGACGTTGCCTTCCTTGTCGGACGGGCTGACGTCGAGCAGCGATTGCCAGGAGCCGAGATCGTTCCAGCGGAAGCCCGCCGGAACCATGGCGATGTCGGACACCCGCTCGGCGATCGCATAGTCGACGGAAATCGACGGGATGGCGGAATAGAGGTCGAGCGACATATAGAGACCCGACACATCGCCGACGGCGTGGCTGAAGGCCTCGGCCGATGTCTTCCAGATCTCCGGCTGGAACTTTTCGAAGGCCTCGCGCATCGCGCCGGCACGGAACAGGAAGATGCCGGTGTTCCAGAAGAAGGTGCCGGCGGCGAGATAAGATTTCGCCGTCTCCAGGTCCGGCTTTTCGACGAAACGCGATACGGTGCGCACGTCTCCGCCGCCGGAAGCGACTTCGATGTAGCCGTAGCCGGTCTCCGGCTGCGTCGGCTTGATGCCGAAGACGACCAAGCGACCTTCAGCCGCTGCCGGAGCACCCTTTTCGACCGTTTCCCAGAACTGGCGGTCGGTGGAAATCTCATGGTCGGACGGCACCACCAGCACCAGCGCGTCGTCGCCATAGGCGGCGATCGACTGCAATGTGGCAACGGCCACCGCGGCGGCGGTGTTGCGGCCGACCGGCTCGAAGATTGCGCCGCCGCCGTTGAGGTCGAGCGAGGCGATGTCGGTGCGCACGCGGTCGGCATGGCGCTCGGAAGCGATCAGATAGATCGGCGTCTCGCCTTCCGGCCGCGCCTTCAGCCGGCGCAGCGTCTTGACCAGCATGGAGCCATCGCCGGAGAGATCGTGGAACTGCTTCGGATTGTCCTCGCGCGACAGCGGCCACAGCCTCGAGCCGACGCCGCCGCTCATGACGAAACTGACGATGCGCTCTGCCATCTGCCCGCTGCCTATCAGAATGTCTGGTTGTAGGCGCCGACTTCCGGATTTTTCCGGAGCACGGCATCGACCGCCTCGAACATTGCACGCCGACGCTCCGCCGAGACAGGGCTTTCGACGACCACGACCAGTTCCGGCTTGTTCGACGACGCGCGCACCAGACCCCAGGTGCCGTCCTCGGCGACGACGCGCACGCCGTTGACCGTCACCAGATCGGCGATCGGCTGGCCGGCGAGGAGTTGCCCGTCCGTCTGCATCTTCCGGAAATCCGCCACCACCTTGTCGACCACGCCATATTTCACCTCGTCACCGCAATGCGGCGACATCGTCGGCGTGCCATAGGTCAGGGGCAGGTCGCGGTAAAGGTCGGCCATGGTCTTTCCAGGGTTGCGGTCGAGCATCTCGCATACGGCGATCGCCGTTACCAGCCCGTCATCGTAGCCGCGGCCGATCGGCGGGTTGAAGAAGAAGTGCCCGGATTTCTCGAAGCCGGCGATGGCGCCGAGTTCGGCGACGCGGCGCTTGATGTAGGAATGGCCGGTCTTCCAGTAATCCGTCACCGCACGGTTCTTCATCAGCACCGGGTCGGTGTTGAAAAGGCCGGTCGACTTCACGTCGACGACGAATTTCGACCCGGGATGCAGGGTCGAGATATCGCGGGCGAGCATGACACCGACCTTGTCGGCGAAAATCTCGTTGCCTTCATTGTCGACGACGCCACAGCGGTCGCCATCGCCGTCGAAACCCAGCCCGATGTCGGCGCCCGTCTCCAGCACATGATCGCGAATGGCATGCAGCATCCGCATGTCTTCGGGGTTGGGATTGTAGTTCGGAAAACTGTGATCGAGTTCGATGTCGAGCGGGATGACCTCGCAACCGATGCGCTCGAGCACCTGCGGCGCAAATGCGCCGGCCGTGCCATTGCCGCACGCCGCCACCACCTTCAGCCGGCGCTTCAGCTTTTTTCCGGAAGTGAGATCGTCAATGTAGGTTTCGCGGAAGCCCGGCACGAATTCATACGAGCCGACGCCGACGAGATCGAAATCGCCGGCGAGCACGATATCCTTCAGCGCGCTCATCTCCTCCGGCCCGAAGGTCAACGGCCGCTGGCAGCCCATCTTGACGCCGGTCCAGCCGTTTTCGTTGTGCGAGGCCGTCACCATGGCGACCGACGGCGTGTCGAGGGCGAACTGCGCGAAATAAGCCATTGGCGACAGCGCCAAGCCGACATCCCTGACCCTGGCGCCGGCAGCCATCAATCCCGACACCATGGCCAGCTTGATCGCCATCGAATAGCTGCGGAAATCGTGGCCAGTGACGATGTCGGGTCCGGCACCGAGCCGGCGGATCAATGTGCCGAGCCCCATGCCGAGCGCCTGCACACCCATCAGGTTAAGCTCCGGCTCCTTGGCCGAACCGGCGTGGCCGAACCACCAGCGCGCATCGTACTCGCGAAAGCCGGACGGCTTCACCAGCGCGCTGGTCTCGAAGGCAAAAGTGTTCGGCTTGGCATCGCCGACAGGCTTCAACGTCACGGAAGAAACTCTCCACAAGCGGAATCTGCGACCGGACAGTAGCCGCAAACGATTTACCGCTGCATTAAACGATCCGGAGCCGCTTTGCGACAGCGTAAAGGGAAAAGCAAATCAGGCACTTCGACGAAGCATGTTTTTTGGCGCGATGATCGTCCTTTGGCGCTTGCGGGAACGATGGGCGGCGGCTATAAGCCCGCGGTCTGGTCGCGGAGTGTAGCGCAGCCTGGTAGCGCACATCGTTCGGGACGATGGGGTCGCAGGTTCAAATCCTGCCACTCCGACCAGAAAAATCAATGTACGACCCGGAGACATAGGTAACAGTTTGTACCTAAGACATGGGTGACAATCTCGTGCCGAACGGATTGTCGATAGTCTGCAAGGTCCTCTGCTCCAGGTCGATATATCCGAGATCATAGCGCATGAAGGAGACGAGCCAAATGCCGTCGTCGACTTCTTTGATGCCGAGCTTCTGGCCGGCGAGCACGTGCGAGATATTGATCTTCTTTCTCATCATGCAGATGCGGTCGCAGGTGGTGACGATGATGTCGCGGTCGTGGAAGGGATATTGCAGTTCCGGCAGCCCCTCATAGGCTCTGGAGGCGGGCGTGTAGACCTCGGCCGGGGTCTTCATGGCGAGCGCCTCATGCGGGCGTTCGGTGTTGAATTCGGCCACGAAAGCATCGAATCTGGCCTGCTGCTGGAGGCTGTTGGCGCCGGCCGGGCGCGTGGTTTCGGTCTTCAGGGTCCGGTGCATGCGCTCGTGGCGGCCATTCTGGTGCGGGCTTCCAGGTTTGCGATCAGCGGCAGGATGCCGTTCTTCAGCGCGTCCGGATCGGCCAGCCGCTGGTCCGCCAGGATGGATCCGCCGCCATCCAGAATGAACGCATGCGTGCCGAAGCGCGACGACAGTTCCTGCGTGATCTTGGACAGATTTTTTAATTCGACCGCGGCGATCACCCAGGCCTTCGTGGCGCCGTCGCGCGCGAGCGGCGCCGAGACATTGGCGAACAGGCCGTATTCGTTGGCCACGAAGGCGCCCCACCGGCGTCCACCGACTTGCTTCCGCTCTTCGAGGACGGCGCGGACCTCCGGCGATTTCGCGGTCTCGGTGGGGAGTTTCCGGATCGTTCCGGCGGGATACTCGGCGTTGTCCTCTCCGGCAACCGCCGCTCCCCTGCAGATAAGATCGGGCGTGCAGACCAGCATCGCATTCACCCCTGGCGCTGCCGCCAGCGCACCGGCAAGCGCTGCCGACATCTCCTCGCCGTCGATCTGGAACTCGCCCTGGGCATAGAGTTTCGCGACACCGTCCACCGCGCTCTCGGCGCGCCCCATCTCGGCGCGCAGCGAATCCTCCATCGCATCGATCAAGAGCGTCGACTGGGCGCCGAGCAGGTCGAAGGTGTTGCGGACATTGGCGCCGACTGACAGCGCCAGCACGCCGCCGACCGACAGCAATACCAGCGTGCCGAAGCTCAGCGCCATGATGACCGCCACCGGTATTCGGCGCCGTTTCTTTTCGGGACGGACCAGGCGCACTGGTTGTGCGGGCGTGCTCATGCACTCAATGTCGCAATGCGCAACGGAATTGCAAGCCCGGCCATCGGGCGGATCGACACGCCGCCGCGCGTTTCCGTAACCACTTCTCGACACGCCTGCCATATGCAGTGTCTCGAGGGCGATCGATCGGGAGCCGGCTCAATATCAGCAAGCTTGTGCAACATTACCGTCTCTGTTTGCGGTTGCGCAGACCGCTCGCTGTAGAGACTACTTTGCCGCAAGTATGCTTCGACTTGCTGTGCATATCGGATTGAATTAATTTCTTTGAGCGGGAGCGGAAATCTTATTGAAGCACTGCGGCGAATCCTGCGAACAATTCATTCGCGTTGTAAGGCATATTGACGAAAGAATCCGACGCGGCACCATTAAACTTCCGGTATGCCAGTAAAGGGGGACGACATGCCACTTTCGTTGATCTTCATACAGCCCGGCAACTACACCATTAATGACAACGGCACACCCGGCGACAACATTTCGGACATTCGCGACGGCAACGACGTCGTCATCTTCACCTTCGGGCATCCGGCCGACGCGCTGATCTTCACGGTCTCCACCCCCGGCGTAAACCTCAACATAGATTTTACCGACTCGCTCGGCGCGGCGAACTTCACCCTCGGCAGCCTCACCGATGCGGCGCAGACGCCAGACTCGATCGCAATGAACAGAGTCGACACGACGGGCGCTGTCACCCTCGTCTCGAACGGGGCGATCGGCGAAGGCGGCGCCGACGCCGGCGCCGACATTGTGGCAGGCGCTCTGATCATGAGCGCCGCGACCGGGATCGGCGCCGGCAATGCGATCGAGACTCGGACGAGCCTGTTCGAGGCGGAGACCACCACCGGTGGCATCAATGTCAGCAACTTCGGCAGCGTGCAGATCGGCGGCGTCAGCGCGGACGTCGACGGCCTGGACGTCGGCACCTCCGGCGACATCAACTTCACCACGCTGGGAAGCATCTTCCTCTCCGAAGCAAACTCGGTCACCGCCGCCGAAGTGGTTCGTGGCGGCAGCACGTCCGGCAACGTCACCCTGACCGCCATCGGCGCCAACTCCGACATCATCGGCAATGTCGACAATGGTGCGATCACGGCGCCACGCGGGAGCATTAATGTCACCGCCGGCCGCGATGTCCAGTTCGGCACCATCGGCGCCGATTTCAACAATGACGTGATCGGCAGCGGGGCGGTCACCATCAACGCCGGCCGCGACGTTCTGATCGACGGCTTCGCCGATATCCTGTCCGACAACTTCGGCCTCGATACCGGCGGCAATCTGACGGTCACCGCTGGGCGTGACATCGGTGTGCTCAACGTTGCGGGCACCAGCGCCTCGATCACCGCGTCCGGCACAGGCGGAGCCGACCTCATTCTCACCACCGGCCCCGGCGGTACCCTGACGGTGAACGCTCCGGGCTCATTCGCGGCCGGCTCCAGTAGCGGTGATGTGATCGCCAACGCCGACCGGATCTTGGTCGGCGCGGCCTCCGGCATCTCCGCCCCCAGCGGCCAGGTGGTCTTGCGACCCGCCACCGCTGGCTGGGCTATCGATGTCGGCAGCGTGACCGACGGCGCCTTCGCGCTGGAACTCTCCGACGCCGAGCTCGATCGCATCTTCACGCCAAACCTGACGATAGGCAGCGCCCAGGCGGGCTTGGTTACGATTTCCGCCAGCATCACGCCATCGAACGCCCCGGATCTCGTCATCCAGAGCGG
>NZ_JAOWPT010000002.1 GCF_025753855.1 Mesorhizobium sp. ZC-5 | reverse complement strand
CTCGAATTCGACGCCGACGGCACCATCCAGGTGCAGTTCACAACAATCCGACCAGGCATCTACACATGGTCCGTCCCAGACCTCGCCGACAAAGGCATGAAAGGTACAATCACAATCAAGTAAGTCGGGAGCAAATGGTCTGGCAGCAGTCCATCCCGGAAGGCGCCATCCTCGGCGACGCGATCCGGGAGAACTCGTTGAAGCAGGCCTGCGCGTTCCATTCGTGACAAGCTCTGGAGCAGCCATCTTGCGCGACAGCGAGCAGTCAAAGAAAGGGCGTTTCACCGGATGATGAAACGCCCTGAGTTGGGAAGCGCGGTCCTTGCTCGGACCAGATCAGTTGCCCATCTGCGTCAGCCAGTGGCGGGGCTTGTTGTCAGCCCGAAAGTCGACGCTTTTGACTTTGGCCTGCATCGCCCAGGCGATCGGCTGCTGGTGGAGCGGAATGAGGATCGTGTCGTCCTTCGCGATCTTGAGGGCCGCTTCTTCCAGCTGTAGACGCTTCGCGTTATCCGCTTCCTGAACCGCCTGCTCGACCGCTTTGTCCAGTTCTGGATAGGACCATCCGCCGTAGTTGGACACGCCGACTTTGCCGGTCTTGGTGGAGAGTACCTGGGCGAGCAGCGAATAGGCGTCCAGCGTGGGTTCATTCGCCCAGCTCAGGTTGAAAACATCCGCCTTGCCGTTTGTGCGCTTCGGCGATTGAACGGCTCGCGGCGCTATGTCGATCGCCGGATCGAATCCAGCCCGTTTCAGCATGTTGGCAATGCCTGTGCAGAAGTCTTCTTCGTTGATGCTCTCGTCGTTCATGCACATGTAGGTGAACTTGAGGCCTTCATGACCGGCCTCGGCGAGCAGCTTCTTCGAAAGTTCCGGATCAGCTGGACTGAAGGTGTCGAGCGCCTTCGCATAGCCGGCGATTTCCGGAGCGATCAGCGAGCCGGACGGACGGGCCAGTCCGCGCATGACCTTCTTGTTGATCAAGTCGCGGTCGATGGCTGCCTCGATCGCCTGGCGGACGCGAACATCGTTGAAGGGGTTGTCGCGCCCATCCTCGAGCTTCTCCTTGCGGTTGAACCCGATGAAGACGGTCCGCAGTTCGGCACGCTTCTTGACGACGATATCCGGCGAGGATTCGAGACGGGGAAGATCCTGGATCGGCGCGGAATCGACCAGATCGACTTCACCCGACAGCAGCGCCGCCACGCGGGTCGCCGGCGAGGCGATCGGCAGATATTCGATGCGGTCGATATTGTGCTTCTTCTCGTCCCACCAGCCATCGTTGACGACCAGAACGGTCTTGCTGTCCGGCATGCGGCTTTCCAGCTTGAATGGGCCTGTGCCGTTCGTGTTATGGGTCGCGTAGCCCTCAGCCTTCGTCGCAACGTCGGTCGGCTTTTCGGTGTTGTTGTCCTTCAGCCATTTCGCGTTGAACATGAAGATATTCGTCATGTCGTTGAGGAAGAGCGACGTAGGCGCCGACACTTCTACATCGACGGTATAGTCGTCGACCTTCTTGCTGCTCACATAGAGCGGAATGTTTCCCCGCAGCGGCGAGGTGGGATCGCTGACGCGAGCGAGCGAGGCAACCACATCGTCGGCGGTGAAGTCCGCCCCGTTGTGGAACTTGACGCCTTTACGCAGGGTGAAGCGCCAGATCTTGTTATCGATCAGCTTCCACTCGGTTGCCAGCGCCGGCTCGATCTTGAAGTTCGCGTCGTAGCGGACCAACCCCTCATAGATGTGATTGAGGAAGGCGAGATTGGATGTCGAGGCGACCGAGTCCGGGTCGAGCGAATAGATGTCGGCACGGCTGCCCCATCGCAGGGTCTCCGCGCTGGCTGGCACGGTAAGCGCGATCGCCGCCGTCGCACCGAGAACAATCCGTTTCAAGCGAGACATGTAACCTCCCAATATCCTATCTCTGCTTTTTCAACATCATGATGATCGATCATATTGTCAACAATATTGTTGACGCAAATTGCTCATATCGATAGCAAATTGTTGTGCGCGCCTTGATCCGCCACCGGACGCTCATTGCTCTGGGCGATGCGGATCGCAGCTCAACAGATTGACTCGAATGGAGAAAATCGCTTGGACGATCTGCTGCTACTCCATGGAACCATCGTGACTGTCGATGCCGAGCGGCGTATCATCGAGGACGGTGCGATTGCCATTTCGGGCGACAGGATTGTCGACATCGGCTCCGCCAGCGACCTCGAACCCAGGCACCAACGCAAGAAGATTGTCGACTGCCGCGGCAAGCTCATCATCCCCGGCCTGATCGACGCGCATGGCCATGCCGGTCACGCGCTGATCCGCAGCATCGCGACCGACACCAATTCCCTGTGGATGCGCATCGTCACGCCAATGTACTACCACTACGCCACCCGAGACTATTGGTACGCTGACGGGCTGGTCGGCGGCCTGGAGCGGCTACGTGCCGGCGTGACGACGGGCGTCAGCATCATCTCGTCCATGCCGCGTAGCGACGACCCCGTCTTCGCGATCAACCATGCGAAGGCCTATGGCGAGATCGGGCTGCGGGAGATCATCTGCGTCGGGCCAGCGGGCTTGCCTTGGCCGCATCGGGTCACCCGCTGGGAAACCGGCCAGCCGGTGCGCCACGACGTCACTTTCGAGGAGATGATCGAGGGCGCCGAAGCGACGATCGAGGCGATCAACGGCAGCGCAGATGGACGCATCAATGTGTTCCTCACGCCCTTCACCATCGTGCCGTCGCTCGATCCCTCCAATCCGACGACGCCCGACCTGGCGGTCAATCTGACCGAGAACGACCGCATGCAGGCCCGGCGCGTGCGCGAGACGGCGCGCAAATGGGGCGTGCGCATCCATTCGGACGCTTTCGCGGGCCAGATCCGCATGGCGTTTCAGGACAAGGAGAATGCGCTGCTCGGACCCGACATACACCTGCAACATTGCTGGGGAATCTCGCACGAGGAGGTCGACATCCTGGCCGAGACCGGCACCTACGTCACTCACGCCCCGCCCGGTCGGTCCACGCCGATCCTCGACATGATGTCGAAGGGAGTACCGGTGGCGATCACCACCGACGGCGTCTCCCCCAGCCGTCATTTCGATCTCCTGCAGACGGCGCGCCTTGCCCAGTTCACGCAGCATCTGCTGCACAACCATGACCGCTATTTGCTGCCTCCCGGCAAGGTGTTCGAGATGATCACCATCGACGCCGCCAAGGCGCTTGGCATGGATCACGAGATCGGCTCGCTGGAGACCGGCAAGAAGGCCGACATCGCCATCATCAACATGCGCCAGCCCCACCTGGTGCCCAACTGGATGGTTGTCCACCGCCTCGTCCATCAGGTGCTGGGCAGCGACGTCGATACTGTCATCGTCGACGGTAAGATCCTGATGGAAGCCGGCAAGGTGCTGACGACCGACGTCGAACAGGCGCTCGAGTTCGGCGAACGCGAAGCGCGGGCAATGGCCGACCGCGCCGGCCTGAAGGCCCATATGCACGACCCGGGCTGGGGCCAGATTAGCCGGACCTTCCGCGAGCCGGTGGTGCCGCCTGCCCCACCGGTCTGATATGCCCTAGCCGCTGACCCGCAAGCGCTCGACGTTCGCGTCGGGTGCCCCCTTCTGGCGCGGATAGTCGTAGGCGCTGACCTTCGAAGTAGCGTAGCCGGCGCCGACCAGCGCTTCCGCAATCTTCAGTGCGGCGGTGACGCCATCGATCACGAGCACGCCGGTCGCGGCGGACAGCCGCTCGCACAGCTTCGACATGCCCGCGCAGCCCAGAATGATCGCTTCCGCCTGATCCTCGATCTTGGCGCGCTGGATCATGTCGAGCAGCAGGCGCTCCGCCGTTTCCGGATCCTCTTCCAGGCCAAGCACCGGCAGGTCGATGGCACGCACGGCGCGACAATGATTGCCCGCGCCGTAGGCTTCCACGATGTCCTCTATGATAGGCACGGAGCGCGGCAGCGTGGTTACCACCGAAAAGCGGCGGCTGATGGTCATCGCCACCTGCACGGCCGCCTGGCAGATGCCGATCACGGGACCCTTCGCCACTTCCCGGGCTGCGTGGAGACCGGGATCGTCGAAGCAGGCGATGACATAGGCGTCGACGCCTTGCGCCTCGCCCGCCCGTATTTCCAAAAGCATGGCCGGCACGGCCATCGCTTCGTCGGCATAGCCTTCGATGCTGACCGGCGTTCCGATCGGATTGACGGCTGTTACGCGAGTTCCGGCACTGGCGACGCGCAACGCGCTTTCGAGCGCCTGTGCCGTCATCGAAGCCGTCGAGTTTGGATTGATGAGACGAATATGCACTCTGGATGATCCCTATTCCATATTTTCCGATGCCTTAAGGACATCGGCGATCGCGGGTGCCTTGAGCACGAACTGGCGATCGGAGGTGATGTAGTTGTCGGCGTGAAGACGTGCGATCGGTTGGTAAGCGTGCGCATCGACGTAGCGGCCGTCCGCATCGAGGCAGTCGCGGCGCACGTGCATGTGAACGACTTCTCCCAGCACCAGCACCCGGCGCGGATACTCGATCAGCCGTTCTACGCGGCACTCGAAGGTGCAAGGCGAGCTGGTGACGTGATCGACATCGATCTGGCTGCACCGCGCAGTCGGCAACTTGGCTATTTCGAGTTCGTCAACATCGCTGTCGAAGGCGAGACCACAGACGAGCATCTGTTGCGACAGCGCCATGTCGACCATGTTCACAGCGAACTCGCCAGTCCGGCGGATATTGACGACAGTGTCCTTTTCCTCGCCGGAGAGCCGAGGCTGGATGCCGAGCACGACGATCGGTGGCTCGTGTGAGAACACGTTGAAGAAACTCATCGGCGCTGCGTTGCTACGCCCGGTCGTGGAGCGGGTCGTGACAAGCGCGATCGGGCGCGGGCCGACGAAATTGGTCAGCAGGCGATAGCGGCTCTCCGCCTCCAGCGCTGTGAAATCAAATTCCATTGTATCCTCTGCTTGAAAATTCATCAGGATGCCTACAATATTCGCCGAGATTGTCGGCAAACTGAGCTGATGTTGAGCGGCCTGGAGTTGACTTTTAGTGGGTGGCGGCGATTGTCCGTCGCGGTGGCAGGGACAAGAGCATGGTCGAACAAGCAGGCATCTCGATCCAGCAGATCGTTGAAAAGGTATGGCTCTCGATCGCCGAGCGCAGGCTGCGGCCGGGCGTCCAGCTCAAGGAAGGCCAGATGGCCGAGATCTTCGAGGTCAGCCGCGCTCGGATTCGCCAGGCGCTCACAGCTTTGGAGCGTGAGGGCCTGGTGACGATCGTTCCGAATCGCGGCGCATTCGTGTGCCAGCCGTCGGTCGACGAGGCCCGGGACGTATTCTTCGTGCGCCGCTCGGTCGAGCGCTGCGTTGTCGAGCGCATCGGCAAGTCGATGTCGAATGCCGACATCGCACGGCTGCGCAGCCATGTCGCACGCGAGAGGGTGGCGAACGCGAATGACGCGACCACCGACATCATAAAGCTGTCCGGCGGCTTCCACCTCTTGCTTGCCGAACTCTCCGGCTCGGACTTCCTCTTCGGCATGATGCGCGACCTGATCTCGCGCACGTCGCTGATCACCGCAGTCTATCGCAACACGGCGCGCTTCAACTGCGGGCCGGACGAACATGACGAAATCGTTGAGGCTATCACCGCCGGCGATATCGAAAAGGCTTCGCGGCTGATGCAACATCATCTCGAGCATGTGGAGTCCGAACTGGATCTGAGGGAGGTCCGCGACATGTCGCACGACCTGAAGGCCGCCTTGGCGTGATACCGCCCCGACATAGTCATTGCTCCGTTACGAAGTGACAGGCGACACGCGTTCCGCTCGCGAGCGTGCGTACTGGCGGGATCTCCTCCGAACAGCGCGCGGTGGCGATCGGGCATCTTGGATGAAACGGGCAGCCTGACGGCGGCTTGAGCGGGCTCGGCACCTCTCCCCCGGCGACGACGCGATCACGATGCGGATGCTTGACGTTCGGAATCGTCTCGAGCAGCAATTGCGTGTAGGGGTGGCGCGGCTTGGCGAACAGATCCTCGGTGTCGCCTTCCTCGACGATGCGACCGAGATACATGACCGCTATGCGATCGGACATGTGCCTGACCACGCTCAAGTCATGGCTGATGAACAGATAGGTCAGTCCGAATTCATCCTGCAGCCGCCGCATCAGATTGAGCACCTGGGCCTGCACCGACACATCCAGCGCTGAGGTTGGCTCGTCGCACACCAGGAAGCGCGGTTCTCCCGCCAAGGCGCGCGCGATGGAGATTCGCTGCCGCTGCCCGCCGGAGAATTCATGCGGGAACTTCTCGCCATCCGAAGCTGACAGGCCGACCGTCTTGAGCAATTCCTCGACCCGCTCGGTGATCTCGGCCTTGGAGTTTCGCAGCTTCAACTCGCGCAGCGGCTCGGCGATGATGTTCTTCACGCGCCAGCGTGGATTGAGCGACGCATACGGGTCCTGGAAGATCATCTGCGCGGACAACGGCTTGCCGTCCTGGCCAGGGGCGAAGCGAATGTCGCCGGTGTCGGGCTTGTAGAGCCCGGTTACCAGGCGGGCGACGGTGGACTTGCCGCAGCCGCTTTCCCCGACCAGGCTCAGGCATCCGCCCATCGGCACGTGGAACGTGATGTCGTTGACAGCCTGCAGAACCTGTCGGGGCTTGCGTTCGATCAGCCGATTGAGCCACGGCGCCGATACGTCGAATGTCTTGACGAGTCGGTCGACGCTGAGTGCCGGCATCTTCTGAATTGACATGACGGTCATGCCGTTCCTCCCGCATTCAGCCAGCAGGCGCTGGCGGCCGCGCCCGCCGCCAGCAGAACCGGTCGCTCTCGCGTGCAACGCGGCCCGGCCTCGTTGCAGCGTGGATTGAATGCGCAGCCTGCCGGGATGGCATCGAGCCGTGGCATCGAGCCATCGATCTGGTTCAGCCGCTGGACGCGCGCGCCAAGCGCCGGTATCGAAGCCATGAGCCCGCGTGTGTAAGGATGCGTGGGTGCGCTCAGCACCTGGTCCACCGGCCCGATCTCGACAAGGCGGCCGGCATACATCACGGCAATCCGGTCAGCCGTCTCGGCAATGACGCCCATGTCGTGCGTGACCAGCATCACAGCGGTCTGCTTCTCCTTGCACAGGCGGCGCAGCAATGACGTGATCTGGGCCTGGATCGAGACATCGAGGGCGGTGGTGGGTTCGTCAGCGATGATCAGCCTGGGTGACGCCGCGAGCGCCAAGGCGATGACCACGCGTTGGCGCATGCCGCCGGAGAACTGATGCGGATACTGATCGAAGCGTTCCTCGGGCGAGGGAATACCGACATCGTTCAGCAGGGAAATTGCGCGCGCCCTCGCCTCGCCCTTCTTTAAGGTGAGATGCTGCCGTATCGTTTCGGTCAGCTGCGCGCCGACCGTGAAGAGCGGATTGAGCGAGGTCAACGGGTCCTGAAAGATGGCGCCGATCTCACGGCCGCGAATCTTCTCCATGGAGCGGTCGTCGAGATTGTCGATACGACGACCGGCAAGCCATATCTCGCCCTCGGCGATGCGCCCCGGCTGTTCGAGCAGGCCCTGGATTGCCAGCCCGGTCATCGACTTGCCGGCGCCGGACTCGCCGACAACCCCAAGAATTTCGCCCGGCCGTATCGACAGGCTTATATCGGAAAGCACCGTGGCAACGGCTCGGCGACCCGGGAACTCAACCCTGAGGTTATGCACCTCAAGCACGGGTTTCTCGATTTCAGCCATCAGCTTTGACCTCGACTGGATAGCTTGGCGGGAACAATTTGGACACCGGCGGATGACCCCAGCTACGATCCGGGTATTTCGCAACGAGGCCTTCGAACTGGCGTTGTGCGCGTTGGCGTGCAGCCTTCATGTCGATCCCGGCGACCTCGCCGAAGCGCATGGACAGCCGCCCGTCCACGAAGACGGCCTGCGTGACCTTGCCCGACCCACCGGTGACCAGCGTGGTGATCGGATCGACACCCGGGGCCATGATCGGGTCGTCAAGACTGAACACCGCGATGTCGGCGCGCGCGCCTGCGATCAGCCGGCCGAGGTCGTCGCGCCCGAGCGCTTGGGCGCCACCAAGTGTGGCAGCATCATACAGGTCGGCGCACCTAACGCGGTCAGGTGCGCGATCGTTGATGCGGCACGCAATCAGGCCAACCAGCAGATTCATCAGCATGTCGGCGGGCGTGGTGTCCGTGCCCATTGCGATGTTGATGCCACGCTCCCGGCACTTCGAGAACGAATTCAGCGTGCTGCCGCTCCGCGCCGAAACCAGCGGACAATGGACGATCGAGACGCCGTTGGCGGCATAGAGATCGAGGTCTTCGTCGGTGGCGTTGGTGGCGTGCGGCGCGATCAGCCGGTCGTCGAGCAGGCCAGCACGCGCCAGCCAGACGGGAGCAGTCGTATCATGCAGCTTGCGCACGGTCTCGACCTCCATCGAGCCCTGCGCCATGTGGAGGCGAATTTTGCAACCGAGATCGCCCGCCGCCGCCTGGGTCTGGCGCAGCAGTTCCTCGGTGCAGGTCTCGACGCGATCCGGCGCCAGCAGGCCGCGCACCAGATCGCCGTAGCGGCCCGTCTGGCGGCCGATGTAGTCAACGGCGTCCCGCAACCCTTCCAGTCCGCGTTGCTCGTCGAACACCGGCTCCATCCGGCCAGGCGCTTCCAGCACCATACCGCCGGAGCGGTAGGCAGGGCTGAGGTAGACCCGCAAGCCCATTTCGCCGGCGGCATCCGCCGCGGCATCGAATTCGGCGACCGTTTCGCCCCACTGGCGGTAGAACAGCGAGGCAATGGGCGCGGCCGTCGTGATGCCATTCAGCAGGAGCTGGCCGAAGGCAAAGCGCTTCTGCAGCGCCAGCTCTTCCTGCGAATACATTTCGTAAGGGCCGGCCTCGACATAGGAACGCGGCCACACCCGGCCCTTGGCCCAGCCGGGATGATTGTCGATGCTGAGGATCGTGGTGTCGAGATCCGACAGCGCATCGAGGTCGATCAACCCTGGACTGACCAGCGCATTGCCGAAGTCGATCCGGCGCGCTACCTCGCCGGCAAAACCGCTGCCGACGAACACCACTTCGCCGCCGTCAATGACGACTTCGCCATCGGGAACAAGCCGGTGGCCGCCATCGCGATGACCGAGCACCCATGCGGCGGTGATCAGCGTGCGCCCTTCCGGGCGCTTGCCGAGTTCAAGCGTGTCCAGTGTTTGGCGGGTCATGGCATGTCCACCACTGGAACGCCGGCGCGCGCCGTGACGCGCCCCCCTTTGACGACCAGCGGACGCGGCGCGACATCGACGACGGCATGAGCCAGCGTCTCGCCGGTCAGCAACGTCAGGTCTGCGTTGCAGCCTTCGGCGAGGCCGTAGCCGTCGATGCGCATGACGTCCGCGCCGCCTTGCGAGACGATATGGAGCAGGTGCTCAAGCTCATTGTCGGACCGCAGGCCATTCTTCATGCCGACGATCTTGGCGCGGTCGAGCATGTCGGGCTGGCCCCAGGGCCCCCAGGTGTCGCGAATGCCGTCGCAGCCTGCGCCGACGCGCACGCCGGCCTGCTTCAGCCGCATGATCGACGGCACGGTCGCGGATGGCGCACCCGTCGTGACGATCGCCACGTCTAGGTCGGCGATCTGCTCGATGAGCTGGCCGACGCGCAGATAGTCATTCATGCCGAGCGCGAAAGCATGACTGATGGCGACCTTGCCCTGCATGCCATTCGCCCGGATGCGCTCGAACATCAGCTCCATCGTGAAGGCGCCGAGGTCGCCTGTCTCATGCAGATGGATGTCAATCGGTCGCTGGTGTTTTACCGCCAGCGCGAAGATGGCGTCGAGTTGACCCTTGGGGTCGCGGTCGATGCCGCACGGGTCGATGCCGCCAAGAACCTCGCAGCCTTTGCTCAGCGCCTCGTCGAGTAGTTCCAGCGTGCCAGGCATCACCATGACCCCGGACTGGGGGAAGGCGACGATCTCGATGTCGATGATCCCCTTCAGCTTTTCCCGCGTCTCCATCACGCCCTCGACGATGGAAAGGCCATGAACCGGGTCGATGTCGACATGGCTGCGGATATGGGTTGCCCCGTGGGCTGCAAGCCCGATCGCGTGGCGCATCGACTGGCGGTGCGGGTCGATGCCGATGGCAAGCCGGTTCTCACGCTCGAAGTCGATGCGATCACGCAACACCGCGCGCCGGTTGTTCTCGTGCCAAGGCATGCCCCAGGTCGTCTTGTCGAGGTGGGTGTGCGCATCGATGAGGCCAGGAATGGCAATGGCGCCGCCGCCGTTCTCGACCGGCATGCCGGCGTCCGGATCGAAATGTCCGATCCCGGCAATCCGCCCGTCGCGGATCAGCAGGTCGCTTGCCGCGCCTCCATAGGGCCGGACGTCGCGGAGCAATAGGTCGGTCATGCTTACCTCAGTTTCGGATTGAGTACGTCGCGCAGCCAGTCACCCAGGAGATTGACGACGACGACGAGCAGGCAGAGCTGGATCACCGGAAAGAGGACGATCCACCACGAGCCCGAGAACAGGAACTGGTTGCCGATACGGATCAGAGTTCCCAGTGACGGCTGTCCCGGCGGCATGCCAATGCCAAGGAATGATAGCGTCGCCTCGGTGAGGATCGCCATGCCGAAATTCAGCGTTGCGGCGACCAGCACCGGCGTCAGCGTGTTGGGCAGGATATGGTGCGCTAGGATGCGGCGGGCGGGCACCTTCAGCAGGCGGGCCGCCTGAACATATTCCTTGTTGCGCTCAACAATGGTCTGCGCTCGCACAGTGCGCGCATATTGCACCCACGACGACAGCGAAATCGCGAAGATGAGGACAGCCGAAGCGCCGATCTCGCGCAGGTCGGCGGGCAGCAGCTGTCGCACAACGGTCGAGACGAGAATGGCTATCAGGATTGTCGGGATCGACAGAGTGATGTCGCCGATGCGCATCAGAATGTTGTCGATCATGCCACCGAAGAAGCCGGCGACCAGCCCGGCAGTCATGCCGATCAGCAGCGACAGCGCAACCGAGGCGAGGCCGATCACGATCGATATGCGGGTGCCGTAGAGGATCGCCGACAGCAGGTCGCGGCCTTGCGTGTCAGTGCCGAGCAAGAACGGCCACTCGCCGCCCTCCTGCCAGACCGGCGGCAGCTCCGCCTTCCACATGTCGAGTTGCGCCGCGTCATAGGGGTCTTGCGGCGCAATGAAGGGCGCGAAGACGGCCGCCAGGATCAGCACGGCCAAAACCGTAGCGGCGAACATCGCCGACTTGCTGTGCGTGAACGACCACCAGATATCGCTGTCGCGCACGCGCTGCAGCATGGTTGGGGGCGGTATCGCGCCCGGCTTTGAAGTATCGCTCGTCATCGAGGCGCCCTTCCGTGGTCAGTGCGCGTTGCGCAGGCGCGGATCGATCACCGCGTAGGTGATATCGACCAGCGTGTTCAGCGCGACGAAAATGAAGGAGATGATGCAGAGGTACGCCGCCATCACCGGGATATCCAGGAAGGTGACCGCCTGGATGAACAGCATGCCCATGCCTGGCCACTGGAAGACGGTCTCGGTGATGAGGGCGAAGGCGATCAGCGAGCCGACATTCATCGCTGTCATCGTCACCACCGGCATCAAGCAGTTTCTCAGCGCGTGACGGAAATAGATGCGCCAGCGCGGTATGCCTCTTGCACGCGCGAACTTCACATAGTCGGAGCGCAGCACTTCCAGCATCTCGGCGCGAACGAGGCGCATGATGAGGGTGATCTGATAGAGCGAAAGCGCCACGGCAGGCAGAAGCAGGGCTGCGCGGCCGGATGGCGTCAACAGGCCTGTCGACCACCAGCCGATCTGGACGACCTCACCGCGACCAAAGGCTGGCAGCCAACCCAGGATGACTGAGAATACCAGGATGAGCAGGATGCCGACCACGAAGCTCGGCAGCGAGACTCCAACAATAGACAGGAATTGCAGCGACTCCGTGTACCACTTGCCGCGTTTGATCGCCGTGAGCACGCCCAACGGTATGCCGAATATCAATGAGATCAGCGTGGCTACGAGCACCAGTTCCAGTGTTGCCGGGAAGCGCTCGCCAATCAGCGTCAGCACGTCCTGGCCATTCCGGTAGGAGATGCCGAAATCGCCCTGCGCGGCACTGGCGACAAACCGCACGAACTGCGTCGCGGTGCTGTCATTGAGGCCGAGCCGCTCGCGCAAATTGTCGCGATCCTCCTGTGTCATCTGTTCATTGGCCATCAGTTCGACCGGATCTCCCGCAAGGCGGAAGATCAGGAACGCGAGCATGGCCACGGCGAGCATGACCATGATGGCGTTGGCGATGCGGCTTATAGTGAAGACCAGCATGTGAACCCCTGCAGGATGAATGGAGCCGGAGCGCTTGCCGCGCTTGCTCCACGGAGGTGTTTACTGCGCGAAATGGGTCAGCCAGTGCCGCACCTTGTTGTCGGCGAGCTGCGCGATTCCATCGATCTTGTCGCTCATCACCCAGGCCATCGGCTGCTGGTGCAACGGCAACATGATGATATCATCTTTCGCCATCTCTAGCGCCTTGGTCTGCAATTCGAGACGCTTCGTTCTGTCCATCTCGGTCGACGCCTCTTCGATCAGCTTATCGATCTCCGGATAGCTCCAGCCGCCCCAGTTGAAGACGCCGGCCTTGTCGGTCTTGGTCTTTATCATCTGGAGGAGGATCGAGTAGCTGTCGAGCATCGGCTCATTCGCCCAGCCGATCAGGTAGACGTCGGCAAGGCCGCCGGTGCGCTTGGGCGCCTGCGCAGCGGACGGCGCGATATCCAACTGCGGCTTGAAGCCGGCGCGGCTCAGCATGTTGACCAAGCCCTGGCACAGCTCCTCCTCGCTCACATAGGCATCGTTGGTGCAGACGAGCGTGAAGGGCAGATCGCTGGCGCCGGCTTCCGCGAGCAGCTTCTTGGGCAGTTCCGGATCGTAGGGAAGCACGGCATCCAGCGCCTCCGTGTAGCCTGGGATCTCAGGTGCGATGATCGCGCCTGCCGTCCTCGACTTTCCGCGCATGACGCGCTGCTGGATGAGATCGCGATCCAGCGCATGTGCCACAGCCTGACGCACACGCAGGTCGTTGAACTTGTTGTCGGCGCCAGACGCCAGCTTCGGCTTGCGGTTGAATCCGATCATGACCGTTCGCAGGTCGGTGCGTTGCATCACCTTGAGTTCAGGCACCGCGGCGAGCCGCGGCAAGTCCTGGGACGGCGCATTCTCGGTAAAGTTGATCTCGCCGGACAGAAGTGCTGCGACACGCGTCGCCGCCGAGGTGATCGGCGTGAACTCGATGCGGTCTATGTTGGATTTCGATGCATCCCACCAACCGGGGTTCTTGACCAGCACCGTCTTGGTGTCGGGGACGCGGCTTTCCACCGTGAACGGCCCGGTGCCGTTGGCGTTGTAGGTCGCATAGCCCTCGATCTTGGCGCCGACGTCGGTCGGCTTCAGCGAATTGTTGTCAGTCAGCCAGGTCAGGTCGAAGATGTGAATGTTCGTCAGGTCGTTGAGCAGCAGCGGATAGGGACCGACCAACTCGATGTCGATGGTGTAATCATCGACCTTCTTCGCGGCCTTGTAGGCCGGAAGGTTGCCGCGCAGCGGAGAAACCGGATCGCTGACACGGGTAAGCGAGGCGATCACGTCATCCGCGGTGAAGTCCGCGCCGTTGTGGAACTTTACGCCCTCGCGCAAATGGAACCGCCAAATCGTGTCGGATACCGTTTCCCAGGACGTCGCCAGCGCCGGCTCGATCTTCAGATTGGCGTCGTAGCGGACGAGGCCTTCATAGACGTGGTTGAGGAAGGACAGTGTGTAGCTGTCCCCATAGGAATACGGGTCGAGCGAATAGATGTCGCGCGAAGAACCCCATTTGAGGGTCTCCGCAAGGGCGGGCATCGACAGGCCTGCCGACATGACGACCGCAAGGGTCAGCTTTCTGAGCATGTAAGTTCTCCCATTTTGGTACGCAGTGTCCCCTTTGCGGGGATCTTCCTGAAGCACGGCGGTCCGAAGACTGCCGATTCGTTCGCCGCATCATCAATCAACGGCGTCGTCTGCATCGGCGCGGTCCACACTTCGAAGCTTTGTCGACTGGCACCTACATTCCAGAAGCTACAGAAGTCGTCACCTCAATGTCAACGATATTGTCGACAATATTTGAGATTTTTGCTGACAAGCGTTGAAAGCTCAGCCTCACGGGACTAGCGCCGGGCGAAAGCTAGGCTCGCTATCAAACCTGATCAAAGCCCTTCAGACGAAGTACTGAGGTTGCGGGGACGCCGGACAGGATTGCCCCGAATGACGCACAAGTTCATGACGCACGCCGCCATGTGTCTCCCAACGGTGCTACCGGGTGACGAGCTCGGCGGAGTACAACGAGGCTCTTCGCCGTCGTGGAGGTCTGACGATCTGGTTTGAGGTAGGCGTAGCCGATTTAGGTCAGCGCCATGCGGCCTGACGCCGGGCGATCAGGCGCGGTATTCGGATCTGGCGATCGAGCTTTGCATGACCTGCGGCTCCCGGTGCGGTTCAACCGGCATTGTGGGTGCCGCTGACTACGCTAGCGGTTCTTCCAGACTGGCTTGCGCTTTTCGGCAAAGGCTCTTGGACCCTCTATGAAGTCTTCGGTGCTGCTCAGGGTCGAATGGATCGGATAGGTCGCCCTGATGGCGTCTTCGAGTGTTGGCTTGTCCAAGGAAGCATAGACCGCCTCCTTGGCAGCGCGGACTGCTACCGGAGCCAGTTCGAGAATTTGGTTCGCCCAGGCCAGAGCCGCGTCGAGCGCCTTCGATGTCGGAACCACCTCGTTGACAAAGCCGAGCCTGCGTCCCTCCTCCGCCGTCACGCGGCGGCCGGTCAGGATAATGCCGAGCGCCTCCTTCTGGGGAATGACGCGAGGCAGGCGCTGTACGCCGCCACCGGCGGCCATCATGCCGACCTTGCCTTCCGGCAGACCGAAATAGGCGTTTTCGGAGGCGATGATCAGGTCGCACGCCAGTGCCAGTTCGAACCCTCCGCCGAGGGCCAGGCCGTTCACCGCGGCAATGACCGGCTTGGTCAAGTCGCAGCGCATCGCCAGCCCGCCGAAGCCGGTGTGCGGACGCGGGCCGCGCTTGCCGGCTGCCTGAGCCTTGAGGTCGTTCCCTGCCGAGAAGGCACGGTCGCCTTCGCCTGTTACAATGCCCACCCAGAGATCGTCGTTGGCGGCAAAATCGTTCCACACCGCTTCGAGTTCGTGGCTCGCTTCACGGTTGAGCGCGTTTGCCACTTCCGGCCGGTTGATGGTCACGATCCGGATACGTCCCCGATCCTCGACCTTGCTGTAGAGCAACCCGTCCATCTCTTTCCTCTCCCTCGGCAATCGAACCCGTCAGGCGCCGTTATCAGCCGGTGACCAGTGAATGAGCGTCATTTCCTCGTCCGGTCCGGCAGTCACGAACCGTCCCTCAAGCGCCATACCGATTTTCACCGCCGACGGATCGATATCGACGATATTGCCGATGATCCGCACATGCGGCACCTCGTCGAGCGCAACGAAGCCGACGGCATAGGGCACGGAAGAGAACCCCTTCGCCGTTGGGCGACCAACGACCGTGTAGGTGTAAAGCGTTCCCCGCGGTTCGACGGCCACCCATTCGACATTGGTCGACCGGCAGCTTCGACAGGCGATGCGCGGCGGCCAACGATAGGTTCCACAGTCGCTGCATCTCTGGATCTTCAGCTTGTGTTCGCGGGTTCCCTCCCAGAACGGAACGAAATTCGGATCGCTGAGGTCCGGCACCGGAATCTGGTCGAGATCAAACATTGTGTCCTCCCAGAACGGCGAAGCTTCCGTCACCAAGTTGTCCCCAACCGGTCACTGCGATGAGGCGGGCGTTCTCGACCTGGCGCGCGCCGCATTCCCCACGCAATTGGCGGACGGCCTCGACGACATGGTTGAGGCCGGCCTGATGCGCCTCGGACAACATCCCGCCATGGGTGTTGATTGGCAGCTTTCCACCCAGCCGGATGCCTCCATCGGCAATCAATGCGGCAGCCTCGCCATGCCTGGCGAAGCCCGCTTCCTCGATCTGATGCAAAACCTCGAAGGTAAAGCAGTCGTAGATCATCGCCGCGTCCATATCGTCAGGCCCCATGCCGAGATCGTTCCAGACGCGATCGGCTGCCTGCGTAAGGCCGATGTCCAGAAAAGGGTCGCGGTTGGACGTATCGTCGGGGGAAATTCCCTGCGCTTCGGCAACCGAAAGGATACGGACATCACGCGTCTCGTTGCGGGCGGAGACGATGACGGCACTGGCTCCATCGGTTTCCAGGCAACAATCAAAGAGCGTGTATGGATCGGCGATCATGCGGCCTGCGAGGTAGTCTTCCATCGTCAGGTCACGCCCATGCATCTGGGCATTCGGGTTGAGATTGGCGTGGGTGCGCGCTGCAAGCGCGATTTCGCCGAGGGTGCGACGGTCGAGGCCGTATTCGTGCTTGTAGCGCTGACACAACACCGCATAGCGCTGAGCCGGCGTATTCATTCCGTGCACGTATTCAAGGTGGCGACGGAAAGGCTGTCCGGGCAGGAAGGAAGGACGGTCGGCCTTGCGTACACCGGAACTGCCCTTGAGGCCACGGAAGAGCAGCACGTGATTGGCTGCTCCACTCAGCACCGCCAACGAGGCGACCCGGAGAGCCGAAACCGCGCCGCAACCGCCCATGTCGATGGTAACGCGAAAACGCGGATTTAAGCCAAGCTCGGCCTGGATGACGTCATCACCGATATGACCCGGATAGGGAATTATCCCATCGATCTGCCTGGGATCGATCCCGGCATCTGCGGCCGCTGCCAGCGCTGCCTCGATCGCCAGCACTTCGGCAGGACGGTCTATCTTCTTGCGATATTCGGTGTTGCCGACCCCTGTAATGCAGGCTTGATACTTTCCGCCGAGCACTGGCTGTTCTCCCCGTGTCCTTGCTTGCTTTCAGTTCCATATGGCCCGTGCGTCGACGATCGATATCTTCCCGCCGGATACCATGACGGGGTTCAGATCGACCTCCTGCAGTGCCTCGCCCTTGCCGAGCGCCCAGCGGGCGAAATCCGCAAGGAACGATACCAGCGCTTCGCGGTCTGCGGCGGGCTGGCCCCGATAGCCATCGAGAAGCATGTTCAGCCGGCTGTTTCGCGACAAGAGGTTGCGCAGCATGAAGGGCGTGGTCGGCAAGACCGTCGCGGCGACCTCGCTGTGTAACTCGGCGAGCGTGCCGCCAAGTCCGACAACTAAGACCAGACCGAAGGACGGGTCGCGCTTGATCCCGACAAGGAGCTCGACGCCATGTTCCATCTTCTGGACCAGAGCGGAAGTGTCGGTCAGCCTCTTGCGCGAGGCGATCGCCTTGAATGTCTCGACAGCAGCCTCGACGGCTGGCCCGTCGGCCAGACGGATGGCCACGCCGCCGTCGTCGGACTTGTGATTCAAATCGGGCGAACTAAGCTTCAGCGCGACCGGAAAGCCGATCTTCGCGGCGCGCGCAGCGACCTCTTTTGGATCAAGCTCGTCCACGACATCGAAAGCTGCACAGGGCAGGCCGGCCTTGCGCAGGTCGCCAAGCGCTTCGGCTACGGTCCAGATCGATGGTTCGGCTATTGGCGCCGCCGGCGGCTGCGTCGGCATCTCGGACAAGACCTGCAGCAGCACCGCTGCCTCCGTCAGGTCCGCCTGGCTCTCACTGAATGTCGCGCAGGCTTCGGCGGCGCGCACCGCCAGCGGAAAGTCGGCGAATGCCGGAATGTCGGCGTCGTCGAAGATTTTCCTGACAATATCCGACATGCCCACCCAGGCCACGAACACATCTTGCGTGATTGCCTTGGCGGCTTTCACGATTGCCTGCGCGACGCCTTCCGCGAAGACGCCTCCGGCACCCATCGAAAGGAAGATCGTGTCGATGCCGTCGTCCTTGGCGATCGCGCGGATCGCGTGCGTCATCTTCTCCGGGTTTCGCCAGGTACCGCCGATATCGGCGGGATTGCGGA
Source organism: Mesorhizobium sp. ZC-5 (assembly GCF_025753855.1). Lineage (GTDB taxonomy): Bacteria > Pseudomonadota > Alphaproteobacteria > Rhizobiales > Rhizobiaceae > Neomesorhizobium. The sequence goes on along the minus strand of NZ_JAOWPT010000002.1, from coordinate 1,038,811 downwards.
CGCCTGCCTGTCCCGTGGCATCGGCGATAGCCGCGACCATTGATGGCGAGAACTCGGGCAACTCCCAGCCGAGCGAATAGATCTGATCGGCGCTGAGCGAGGCGGCGCCGCCGGAAACCGACACAACCGCGGCCCGCCGGTTGCGGGGCAGGGCGCCCGGTCGCCGGGGGCGCTGCGCCATCGTCCGCGCTGTTCCGAAAAATTCGACAAAACTCTCGGTTTCGATGATGCCGGTCTCGTGTGCAATCGCGGCGAAGACTTCGCGTGTTCCGGCCACGCGCCCGGTGTGAGATTTGACGGCCTCGCGCCCCTTTTCGGACTTGCCGACCTGCAGCATCGTCACAGGTTTGCCCGCCATCCTGGCCGCCAGCGCCGCCCGACGGAAGGCGGCACCATCACCGATCCCTTCCAGGAACAGCATGATCGATCGGACTTCCGCATCGTCGACCATCGCCTGCATGAGCTGCTCGATTCCCGTCGCGCTCTCATCGCCGGTGCTGATCAGCCACGAGAAGCCGACCTTGGAGTCGCCGAACCACTGCAACATGGCAGAGAGTGTCGCGCCGCTCTGGGAGAGGCATGCGATGTTGCCGGGTGGAACACGCCCGCCGATCGTGCCCGACGCGAAGCTCCCGTTCAGACTGAGCGTGCCATTCATGAGCCCCATCGAATTCGGCCCGATGACCCTCATCCCGGATGTTCGACCGATTTCGGAAATCCGGTCGCGAAACCTGCCCCGCTCGCGTTCGCTGCCGCCTTCGGCCGTCACCACGACACTCGTGGCCACACCCAATTCAGCAGCTTCTTCCAGTGTGGGGATGACGAATTTGATGGGTATCACCACGAACACCATGTCCGGTGGCGAAGGCAGATCGGAAAGAGATGCATAGACCGGCAGATCGTATAGCCTGGAACCTGCCAATCTTGGATTGATCGGATAGATCGTCGCCCTTGTTCCACCTTCGACGAGATTGGCCAGCACCCGAGCGCCGTAGTAGTTGCCTCCTTCGATATCGGAGGCTCCCGCGACCGCGATCGACTTCGGAGAAGACAGCGTATCGTTCGCCGCAGGTGCGTCCGCAAGGGAGGATTTCAAAGACATTTCCGATGGAATACCGATATAGACAACGTTGTCTTGTCAATTAGCCCGGGAATTCGGGACTGTCAAGAATTCAGGAAATCGTGACGCCCACGTGCTGGGTATCTTCAGCGCCCGGCTCCGCCGGGCCGTTGAGCCGGGCGAAGGAATCACGGACGACCAACGAATGAGAGATGACTTCTCCCGGCATGCTGACGGCCGAGGCGTCGTGGGACGTAATGAAATCCAGGGCTGCGCTGCCTGCGCGATCGAAGTTCATTTCGACCGTCGTCAGCGCCGGCGTACACAGTGTGGCAAGCCGCGTGTTGCCCAGTCCCATGACGGAGATCCGGCCCGGGATATCGATCCCTTCGCCGCGAAGGTAGCTTATCGCTCCGAAGGCGATTGCATCGGATCCGCAGATCAACGCACTGAAATCCGGATTGCGGGCCAACATTTCGGCGGCCCCGAGCGCCCCGGCCTCCGGGGTCGAATCGATGTTGGCAATCGCGTAGTCCACCATGTAGCCCGACAGGTGGCTTGTCATCGCCTGCATTCGCTGCTTGGTCATGTCGTTGCGCGCCGGGCCAAGCAGGATGCCGATCTTGGTGTGTCCGTTCTGTACGATGAAATTCGCCTTGGTTATCCCGATCGCCTCATTATCTGCTGAGAAAACAGGCACTTCGATGTTCCTGGGCATAAGGGACGCGACAATCGTGCCTGCCCGGTTCAGTTCGTCCACGGTCTCGGCCAATGCGTCGCGATGCGTCCATTGGTCGAAGCCGCCGCCGGCGAGTATGATGCCGTCCACCCGATACTCGAGCAGCTTACGCAGATATTTGATTTCGAGCAGCGGGTCGCGCTGCATGTTGCAGACGATGGCAAAGGTGGAGTGTGCGGTTTCCGCCCGTTTCGTCACGCTTTCCGCGATGATGCCGTAATGCGAGTCGAGCATGTCGCCGATGACGAGGCCGACCACGCCTTGTTTGCCGCCGCGCAGCCGCCTCGCCACCAGGTTGGGTACGTAGCCAACGGCTTTCGCCGCCGCATTGACTCTCTCCTTGAGCTTCTGATCGACTGGATAGCCGGAATTGCGCAGGACGCGTGCAGCCGTACTGACGGAAACCCCCGCTGTCTTTGCCACGTCGACCAGCGTGGCGTTCTTCGTGTCTTTCTCTTCCGTCGCTTTGCTCAATTTATTATCCATGCTGTGGGCGTAGGCCGTTCCGGCCGAAATGGCCTGCGCCGTTCCGCAGTATGACGTAACATAGCGTACCGAAATAGCATAGACAACGTTGTCTCAGTTCGCTAGTGTCTCCTGGCTGCTCGTTGCGATGCCGTGATGAGCATGAGGGAGGCTGCGGCGGCATCCATCACGCCATCGGCGTGTGGCCTTGCCGCTTGGCCCGCAGAAATAACGCACGTCCATAAGCTGGGAGGAGTGAATGGGACAGATTATCCGCACCTTGACGCTGGCCGCGACCCTGGTCGTGGCTTCTGCCGTGTCGATCGGAACCGCCATTGCGCAGAGCGCGGACTATCCGACGAAACCGATCAAGTTCATCATTCCATATGCTCCGGGGGGCGGGACGGATGCTGTCGCCGCAGTCTTCTCGGACAAGCTGGCGCAGAAGCTTGGCCAGCCGATCATCAAAGAGAACCATCCGGGCAGCAACTCCGTCATAGGCACGGCATTGCTCGCGAATTCCGCGCCTGACGGCCAGACGCTGCTGGTCGTGACCGGAGCCATCGCCAACAACCCCTTCCTCTATGCCAATCTGCCTTATCAAACGGAGGCCTTGACCCCGGTTTCGATTCTGACCGCTTATCCCTTCGTGCTGGGTGTTCGCAGCGACCTGCCGTTCAAGGACGTGAAGGAACTTGTTGAATATGCCAAGGCCAATCCAGGCAAGCTGACCGCCGGCACCTCGGGGCGTGGCGCTGGTGCCCAGCTCGCGCTTGGCCTCCTCAACAAGAGCGCTGGTATCCAGATCCGCGAAATTCCGTTCAAAGGAGCCGGAGAAAGCCTGAACAATGTGGCGGGCGGGTTCGTCGACATGGTGTTTTCCGGTTACGAGACCGTACGTCCGTTCGTCGAGGCCGGAAAGATGAAGTTCTTCGCCCACACCGGCACCGAGCCGATGGGAACCGAGAAGATCCCGCCGATTGCCGCGACCATTCCGGGGTTCGAATATCAGAACTGGCTGGCACTCATCGGCCCCGAAGGCACGCCGGCCGCGGTCACAGACAAGCTCAACAGCGCACTCACGGAAATCTTTGCGGAGCAGGAGGTCAAGGACAGGCTTGCTGGCCAGAACATCGAGGCAATCGCAAGCACATCGGCCGAAGCAAAGGACTACCTGGCAAAGGAGATGGCGACCAGCAAGACCATCATCGAGAGCATCGGACTGAAGCCTGAGTGAGTTTCCGATAGTAGACCGGCATCGAGCGACTTGCGCATTCGATGCCGGCTTGTGCAGGCTATTCCAGTGGATGCGAGGTGAGGTCGGTAAGGTGATTTTCAAACTGGACAAGCAGGCTGATGTCGAGGCCGGTTTATTTTTCACACTATTCGGAGGGCTTACAGCGGGGCTGTCGCTGCAGTACCGGCTAGGCACAATTGCCGAGATGGGCCCCGGAATGTTCCCGCTGATCCTGGGAATCATATTGGCAATCCTCGGGCTGGTGATCCTGACCAAAGGCTTGCTGGGAAGTGGTGAAAAGGCCAAGAGCCTGCCGCTAGGGCCGGCGATCCTGATCACGGCATCGCTTCTGGTGTTCGCGTTCCTCCTGCTGTCGGTGGGTCTCGTTGCGGCCATCCCGGCGCAGGTTGTCGTTGCGCTGTGGGCGTCCGAGCATTTTACCTGGAAGCGGGCGGCTGTGCTGAGCGCGGGGTTGCTCGCCTTCTGCTACGTGGTCTTCGTCCATTTCCTCGGCATCGCGGTGCCGATGATCGCGGTCTGACCAGATGGAATTCCTGCACAATCTTGACGTCGGTTTCGAAGCGGCGCTCTCGCTCACCAATCTGACTTTCTGCTTCATCGGCGTGCTGGTCGGAACCGCCATCGGCATCCTGCCTGGCCTCGGCCCGCTGGCCACGATTGCCATGCTGCTGCCCCTTACCTATTCGCTGGAGCCGGTCTCCGGCCTGATCATGATCTCCGGGATCTACTATGGCGCGCAATATGGCGGCTCGACCACCGCCATCCTCGTCAATCTGCCGGGCGAATCGTCGGCGGTCGTGTCCTGCCTCGACGGGCACCAGATGGCGCGTAAGGGACGCGCCGGTTCCGCCCTCGCCATAGCGGCGTTGGGATCATTTTTTGCCGGCACAGTCGCCACGGTGCTGATTGCGGCGTTCTCGCCAGTGCTGGCGGAGGTGGCCTTCCTGTTTGGACCGGTCGAGTATTTCGCCATGATGGTACTGGGGCTGACCGCGGCGACGCTGCTTGCCCACGGTTCGTTCATCAAAGGCGTGGCAATGGTCCTGACCGGGCTGATTCTCGGTCTTGTCGGCGGCGACGTGAACAGCGGAACTTACCGCTTCACCTTCGGCTCCTTCGCCCTGACCGAAGGAATCGAATTCGTTGCGGTGGCCATGGGCCTTTTCGCATTCACCGATATCGTGGCCAACATCCGCAATGACCAGGCCCGCGAGGTGACCGCACCATCATTCGGCAATCTCTGGATGACCGGAAAGGAGTTCAAGGAGGCCGCACTTCCAGTGGTGAGGGGCACGGCGGTCGGATCGGTGCTTGGCCTGCTGCCCGGCGGTGGCGCCATGATCTCGTCCTTCGCGGCCTACGCAATCGAAAAGCGCGTGTCGAGGCGACCCGAGGAATTCGGACATGGCGCCGTGGCGGGGCTTGCCGGACCTGAGGCCGCGAACAATGCCGGGGCCCAAACCTCCTTCATCCCGATGCTGACCCTGGGCATTCCCAGCAACGGTGTGATGGCCCTGATGATCGGTGCGCTGATGGTGCACAATATCGCACCCGGACCTTACGTCATGGTCTCGAACCCGGAAATCTTCTGGGGCCTGATCGCGTCGATGTGGATCGGCAACGCGATGCTGGTGGTGCTGAACCTGCCGCTCATTCCGTTATGGGTCCGGCTGATCCGCGTAAACTACTGGATACTCTACCCGATCATACTCGCGGTATGCTGTGTCGGCCTCTACAGCATAGAGAACCGTGTGCTGCCGATATACTTCGCCGCCGGATTCACGCTGGTAGGTTGCCTGTTCTGGCGCATGCGCGCCGAAGCGGCGCCACTGCTACTTGGCTTCATCCTGGGGCCGTTGATGGAGGAACACTTTCGTCGGGCGCTTCTCCTGTCGAATGGCGATCTGGCCATCTTTTACCAGAGCCCACTCTCGATCGCGATGCTATCCATTGCGGCTGTGATGTGTCTGGTCGTTCTATTGCCGCAGATCCGTCGTGGCCGCCGAGCGGCCTTCGGCGAGGAGGCCTGATAGAGGCCATAAAGCGCAAACGGATCCAGCCTTACTGGCGCGTCGCCGGCGGCGAAGATTAGATGATGGCCTCAGCAGTCAGACGGCAGAGATCCTCTTCGCTGTAGCCAAGCTCCGTCAGAACGGCATGGGTATCAGCCCCGAGTTCCGGCGGAGCGATACCCGGCGCGATCACCTCGCGATCAACCTTGAAGCCCAGCGTCGGCAGGTGGATATCGCGCGGCTCACGGCCCCATTGCAAGGTCTGGGTGAAAGCGCGGGTGCGCGCGTGGCTCTCCGCCAGCGTCTCGTCCAGCGATCGCACCTTCGCGGCGGGAACGCCGGCGGCGTCGAGTGTCTCTTCCCATTTCAGCGCGCTGCCGGAGCGGAAGATACTCACGAGCTCCGTCCTAAGTGCGCCAGCGTTCTCACGGCGCGATCCCGGATTGCTCCATCGCTCATCTTCCAGGATATCGGCTCGCCCCAGCCCGACGCAGAGCGCCCGGAATTGTTTGTCATTGTTGGCGGCCACCATTAGCAACCCGTCCTTGGTCTCGAAGGCGCCGGACGACGGGCTCTGGCTCCAGGCCTCGTTGCCGGAAGGTTGCGGCGACCAGCCACCGGTCAAATGGCTGGTGACGAGCGACGCCATCAGCAACATCGAGGTGTCCAGCATCGCCACGTCGAGATGGACGGCTTTGCCGGTTCGCTTCGTCTCGTGCAGGGCGGAGACGATGGCAAAGGCTGCATTGAGGCCGGTGGCGTAGTCGACGTAAGGCGCTCCGACCTTCTGCGGACCCGTGTCGAGCGTGCCGGTGGTCTTCATGATGCCACTCATGCCCTGGATGACATGGTCGTAGGCGGGACGATGGCTCAGTTCTCCATCCTGCCCGAATGCAGAGATCGAGCAATAGACGATCCGGGAGTTGATCTCGTGCACCACCTCGAAGGGCAGGCCGAGCCTGGCGACCGCGCCGGGTCGGAAATTCTCGATGAAGACGTCCGCGCCTTTGATCAGGCGCTTCATGATGGCGAGACCTTCTTCGGACTTGAGGTTCAGCGTGACCGATTTCTTGTTGGCGTTCTGGGTCAGGTAGGCCAGCCCCATGCCTTCGGCATTCAGCTCGGGCAACACGCCGTTCGTGCGCGACCAGTCGCCTGTGCCGGGCGTTTCGATCTTGAGCACCTCCGCACCCATGAGACCAAGCTGATAGGCGGCGTACGGACCGGCAAGCACCTGTGTGAGGTCGATGACACGAATGCCGGCGAGAGGTTGGAACATCAGGCTGGTCCTACTTGCGTTTGAACAGGAGGCGGCAATCGCCGACTTCATTGTCGATCGACCCGAGCCAGTCGCGCGCCGCCTTGCGGTCGCGCAGATGGGCGTCGAGGAAGGCGAGCGTGATTTGCTTCACCGCCTGCTGTTGGACAGGCACGTGCCGCTGCGCATCGCAGTCGGTGAAGCCGCCGAGATAGTGGTCGCCGTCTTCAAGCACCGCGAGATATTTTCCGCCCACAGGCGCCAACTCGAAGGGCTCCGACTTCCAATGCCAGTCGCCACCCTTGGCGCCCCGGTCAAGGGTGCCGGTCACGGTCAGCGCCGGACCAGTCATCGCGTCCCACGAGCCGTCGCTAAGACCCTGCTGGTCGCGCCCCTGGGCGCTGAGCAGCACCGCCGCCTTGAACCGTTCGTCGCCAAACTGGCGGGCCGGATCATCGGGCATGTCGATTTCGGCGCCGGCGAGAAGCTGTGCCGTGTAGGCGCCGAATGAATGGCCCGCGATGGCGCTAGGGATCGTTCCCTTCGGCCTGCCGCACGTGGCATCGAATATCGCCGGAAGCGCGTCCATCACTGCATGAACGACCGCCACGCGCTCCAGCCACCGTTCCGGCGAGTGGAGTATTTCGTGCAGGCGAGCCCGGATCGCCGGCAGGCCGGTCCACGCCGACAGGTCGGCGTCTGGATCAAGCCCGAGCTGGCGCTCCTCCCGCGCGACGATGCCGATCGCATCGCGGAAAGTCGGATGTATCACCAGATAGCCATGCGCGGCCCAGTGCGCCGACAGCGCGGCATATTCTCGACCGTTGGAGCCTAGGCCATGGCAGAACACCGCCACCCCCTCCGGTGCGCGGTCCTGCGGCCAGCGGCAAACGAGCGCTCGCGCGCCGACGGAGGGATGGCCCGCCAGAACATTGCCATCCTCGGCCACGGCTGTTGCTGCGATGTCTGGCTGATAGGCAGGATATCTCATGCCGTCTCCCCGATCGCAGGTGCGTGCCGGACGGCGCCGCCATCGAACAGGAAACAGCTCGCCGTGCCGCCGCCGTTGACGGGATAGGCGGGCGGCATCGCGTCCTGGCAGCGCGGCATCACGCTCGGGCAGCGGTTCTGGTAGGGACAGCCGGTGGTCGACACGCGCGGCGCATCGATCGCAGGCGCGGACTTGCGGGCGGCGCGCCGCCTGCGTTGCGCCTCGGGATCGAGCAGCGGCACCGCATCCAGCAACGCCTTTGTGTAAGGGTGGGCCGGCGCCTTGTAGACGCGGTCCGACGGTCCTTCTTCAACGATATGGCCCAGATACATGACCGCGATCCGATCCGAGATGTGATGGACCAGCGCGAGATCGTGGGCGATCAGCAGATAGGCTATGCCGAGCGCGTCACGGCGTTCGTAGAGCAGGTTGATGATCTGGTTCTGGGTCGATACGTCCAGCGCGCTCACCGGCTCGTCAAGCACGATCAGCTTCGGCTCCAGCGCCAGCGCCGAGGCGATGGCGATGCGTTGCCGCTGGCCGCCGGAGAACTGATGCGGATGCCGGCCGAGGTGCTCCTCGGACAGCGACACCAGTTCGAGGAGTTCGACCGCCCGCGTCCGCCGCTCGCTCCGGTTCATGCCGGTGTGCACCCGAAGCGGCTCGGTGACGATGTCCTCGACGGTCATCGACGGGTTGAGCGAGGAATAGGGATCCTGGAAGACCGCCTGGATCTGGTTTCGCACCGCTGGGGGATAGTGCGTCCTCATCGACGTAAGTTCGACGTCGCCGAAGCGGATCGAGCCGCTGGTGGCCGGAACCAAGCCGAGCACGGTGTTGGCAATCGACGACTTGCCCGAGCCGGACTCTCCCACCAGACCCAGCGTTTCGCCCGGACGGATCGACAGGTTCGCCCCCTTGACCGCGTGGAACGGCTTGCCCTTCAGGCCGAGAAGCGAACGCCTCCAATAGGTGACCCACAGATCATTGATCTCAAGGAGGATGTTTTCGCTCATGACGCGACTTCCATGGCGAGTTCGCCGGCCCGGACGCAGCGGGCGAGGCGGTCGGTTCCGACGAGCGGGACGCGCGTATCGCAGGCCGCGATCCTGAAATCGCAACGGTTGGAGAAGCGGCATCCGGCCGGCCAGAAGCCTGGCCGGGGAACGTTGCCGCGAATGGTCGGCAGCGGCGGATTGCGGTCCGACGCATGCGGCATCGCCCGCAGCAGGCCGCGCGTGTAGGGATGGCGCGGGTTGGCAAAAAGTGCATCGACCGGCGCCATCTCCACCATCTCGCCCGCATACATGACGCTGATCCGGTCACAGACGTCGGCAGCCACGGCCAGATCGTGCGTGACGAACAGCATCGCCATGCCGAACTCCTCCTGAAGGTCGCGGAAGAGGTCGAGAATCTCCTGCTGCACGGTCACGTCGAGCGCCGTGGTCGGCTCGTCGGCAATCAGGAGCGAAGGGTTGCAGCTCAAAGCGCGGGCGATGGCCACACGCTGGGCCATGCCGCCTGAAAGCTCGTGCGGATAGGCGCGTGCGCGCTCCTCCGGCCGGGGAATGCCGACGCGATGGATCAGTTCGACCACGCGCTCCCATGCCTCCTTTTTCGAAACACCTTTCTTGGTCAGCAGAACCTCGGCGATCTGGCTGCCCACGGTGAAGGCGGGATTGAGGCTTGTCGTCGGGTCCTGGAAGACCATGGCCACCTCGTTGCCGCGCACCTTCTCCATCTGCTTCTCCGTGAGAGAACTGAGTTCCCTGCCGTTCAGCGTGATGGAGCCATGCGTCGTGCGCACCCCCGCACCCATCAGGCCGAGGATCGCAAGCCCTGTCAGGGTCTTGCCGCTTCCCGATTCGCCTACCAGTCCAAGCGTCTCACCCTTCGCGATAGCGAGCGACAGGTCGGTGATGATGGGAACCTCGTTCCCTTCGCGCGAGGAGACCATCACCTGCAGGCCTTCCACACGCAGCACCTCGTCCTCGCGTCTCGGCGGCAATGGACTGTCCGCGGCGACGGAAGCGAAGGTCTCGAAACGTGCCGCGGGTGTTTGCGGCTTGACCCCGACCACGATTCCGCGTCCAACCGCATCGCGAATGACGTCGCCCAGCAGATTGACTGACAGCACGGTGACGATGATGGCAATGCCGGGCGGGATGGCCAGAAACCAGTTCAGGTCCATGAAAGCCGCGGCCGTGTTGAGCATCGTGCCCCAGCTCGCGTCGGGCGGCTGGACGCCGAGGCCGATGAAGCTGAGCCCGGCCTCCGACAACAGCACCGCGCCCACCGTCAGCGTGACCTGCACGATCAACGGCGGCGCGATGTTGGGGAATATGTGGCGCAGCAGGATACGGCCGTCGGAAGCGCCGATGACACGCGCCGACCGCACATAGACTTCCTCGCGCTCAGCCAGAACCACGCCACGCGCGAGGCGCAGGAACGATGTCGAGTACAGAATGCCCAGCGCGATCATCGCCTTGTGCAGGCCCGCGCCAAGTATGGCGATAATGACGATCGCCACCATGATGCCGGGGATAGAGACAATCGCCTCGACGGTGCGCATGACAACCCAGTCCCACCACCCCCCGCGATAGCCGATGAACAGGCCAATCGGGACGCCCAGCAGTACGGCGATTGTAGTCGCTTCGGCGGCGGCGATGACGGCGATGCGGCAGCCGTGGATCAGACGGGAGAGCACATCGCGGCCGAGATCGTCGGTGCCGAGCCAATGCGCGGCGGACGGCGACTGCAAGGCTTCGATCAGGTTCTGCTTCAAAGGGTCGTACGGCGCGATCCAGTCCGCGAAAATGGCGAGGATGGCGAGTAGTACCAGCACGGAGGTGGCAATGACCGTGATCACGAGCGATGCGCTCAGCCGCCTGCGGGGACGCCGCGCGGTTTTGAATTCCTTGGCGGATTGAACAGTCACGAGGGTCGTGCCTTTGGATTGAGCAGGCCATACATGACGTCGGTGGCAAGCTGAACGATGACGACGAGCGCGACCATGACGAGCACAAGGCCCTGGATCATGGGGATGTCCTGCTGCCGGACCGCCGTGATCGCAAGCGTGCCGAGCCCGTTGATGGCGAAGACCTGTTCCACGATCAGCGAACCGCCGAGAAGCACCGTGATCTGGAAGGAGAGCACCGCGACCACCGGCACCATGGCGTTGGTCAGGGCATGCCTGAAGAGCACGCGCCGCGCCGGAAGGCCCTGGGCGCGGGCCGCGCGGATATAGTCCTGCTGGAGCACGCCAACCATGGCGGAACGGACCTGACGGGCAATGGCTGCGCTGGCGGAAAGGCCGAGCGCCACCGCCGGAAGGGTGACACTGCGCAGCCATTCCCACGGCGACGCCGAAATCGGCGTGAGGCCCGTGGCCGGGAACCAGCGCAGGTTGACCGCGAAAAAGGCGACCAGGATCAGTCCGAACCAGAAGTTTGGCACGGCCTGGCCGAAGGTGGCGCCCAGGGTCGCGAAGCGGTCGACCCAGGACCGGGGCCGCAGTGCCGCCGCTATGCCGGCGGCGATGCCGACGACGATCGCGATGAGCGCCGAAACGGCCGTCAACGAGAGCGTGACCGGCAGCCGCTGCATGACGGCTCCCGTGACGCTCACGCTGTTGAAGAAGGACGTGCCGAGATCCCCCTGCACCGCCCTGCCCAGCCATTGGAAATAGCGGACGACGACAGGCTCGTTCATGCCAAGCCGCTCGCGCACAATTTCGTACTGCTCCTGCGTGCCCGTGTCGCCGATGATGAGGTCGACAGGATCACTCGGCAGCAGAGACGTGAACGAGAACGTCAGCACCGAAACGATGAACAGCAAAGGCACCAGGGCGAGAAGCCGCTGGAAGATGAGCCGAAGCATGGGGACCGGGTATCAGTCGTTGGCCTTCAGGCCACGCAGATTGATCGAGTCCTCGCCGAAGCGATAGACTACGGTCGGATTGTTCGCGGTCTTCTCGCTGACGCCGATCAGGATCGGTGTGTTGGTAACGAAGATCAGGAACGCATCCTCTGCGAGCCGGGCCGCCATCTTCTTGTAGATGGGACCGCGCACCTCCGTATCCACCGACTCCAGCCCTTGCTGCGCAAGTGCCAGCAATTCCTCGGTTGGCTTTGCCTTGAAGGGATTATAGGCCGCATCCGCGTAGATGTAGCGGAGCGCCAGGAACTTCGGATCGGTATTGGTCGCCCAGACGAGGTTGGTGGCCGGGAAGTTCGTCGTGCGGCTGATACGGGCGAGCGTGCCCGGCTCCTGCGGCACGATGTTCATGGTGATGCCGATTTCCTTGAAGAACCCGGCCAGCGCCTCCAGACGCGACTGGTAGATCGGGATGGACGGCATGTCGAAGGTGAAGCCGTCGGGGAACTTCGACTGCGCCATCAGTTCACGGGCCTTGTCGAGGTTGAACTCGTAGATGCCCTCGAGCGCCGGATCATAGGCCCAGTCATCCTTCCCATAAGGCTGGAACGATTTCTCGGCGAGACCGAACTGGACCGCCTTGCCGAAGGCTTCGCGATCGATGGCGTGCGCCATCGCCTTGCGCACATTGAGATCCGCAAAGGCGGGAACGACCGTGCCTTCCCGATCGGAAAGGATCACATGATAGTTCAAGCCGCCGGTGCCACGGATGAGCTTCAGCCCAGGCGTGCGGTCGATGATCGCCGACTGCGGGTTTGCCAGCCAGTTGCCGGCGTCGATCTGGCCGGTCTTCAGCGCGTTCAGGCGGGCGGTGTCGTCGGGAAGCTCCCACACCTCGTAGCGGGCGAGCCCGATCTTATCCTTGTCCCAGTAGGTCGGATTCGGCGTGTAGATGCGGACTTCGCCTTCGCGTGACGCGGCCTTGTCGTAGACGTAGGGCCCGGTGCCGATCGGATTGCGGTCCAGTGCGGGGTCGGCGATCGCCGCCGGCGCAAGCATCATGCCGCCTGTGTGGCAAAGACTGTCGATGATGGCCGGGTCAGGCTCCTTGAGCTTGATCCGGAGAGTGAACTCGTCGACGGCCTCGGCGCTGGCGACGGTCTTCAGGCCTTCGATGATGGCGAGCTTGACGCCGCGGTTGATGTTGGCGGCTGCGACCTCGGCGTTGAACGCCTCGCCATTGCTGAAGGTTACGCCCTGGCGCAGCTTGATCGTGACATTGAGCCCGTCGACCTCATAGCCGGCCGCCAGCAGCGGCACGGGCTTGCCGTCGGGACCTCTCTCGAACAGCGATTCGTAGACCGGCCGCAAATAGGGAACGCCGCTGCCGCTCTGCTGCTGCGGGTCCATGGTGATGAGCTTTACCTGCTCGGCATACTTGAACGTACCGCTCCCCTGCGCCGACGCCGAGGCGAGCCCCAGCGCCATTGCAACTAAAAATGCCGATCCTGCGGTCCACTTGGTCATCTCGGCCCTCCCAGCCTGAATCTGTAGCGCGATCACTCACCGCGCCGTAACCTGGTCTCTCCCCCTCTCAATCGAATAGACCCGATTGTGATTTAATGATAGCACTTTATCACTATGCTGGTATGACCACAAACAAATTTTGTCCATTTTGGACGCGTTCGTGGCCATTGCATGCTCTCAAGGGAATGCAATAACGAAAGCAAAGAGACGTTTGAGAAAGCCCTGCCATTGCCGCTTGCTGACGAACAGAAACAGACGCTTCGGGAAGACGGGACGCCCTATTACGTCCAGCTTGCGGCGATCATCCGCCGGCAGATCGCCGACGACACCTGGAACATCGGCGACAGGCTCCCGACGCTCAAGCAGTTGGTGGCAGCCTTCGGCGTGTCACCGATGACCGTGAGGCATGCATTGGCCGGGCTTGAAACGGAAGGACTGATCAGCGCCGAACGCGGGCGCGGTACTTTCGTGACCGCCAAACCGGAGACGACGGGAACGGTGCCTTACCTTCTCACCCGCTCGCCGTCGCAACGCGGGGGCGAACTCAGTTTCCGGGTCGTCGCCTCGCGGCCGGCTCAAGGCGAACTGCGCATCGTGCCGGAGGATGGTGGGCCGCTCGACAGCTATCGCTACATGAAGCGGATTTTTTCCCGCAACGGCGCACCGTTCACCGTGGGCGAGTATTTCGTCGCGACGGACATTTATAATTTCATTCCCGAGAAGCTCTGGGCCAGCGAACTCATCAGCACCCTGCTCTACGACACCAAGGAAAGCGGCCTCGCCAACGTCCGCCAAACATTTCGCGTGGTATCGTCCATGCCGCAGGAAGCTGCCGAGTTGGGCATCCGCGTGCACGACCCGGTTGTGCGGGTCCGCCGCATCTTCCAGAACACGCATAAGGAGGTCATCTGCTTGGCGCAGTTGGTCTACCGCACTGATGGCGTCGTCTTCGACATCAACATCGATCTCGAAGACCGCAACCGCCTGCTCGAACTGGGTGGCTTCCCCGAGTCCTGATCCGGCCGCTCCGCGTTGTGGCTCGCGCGCAGCACCGTCGCCCCGGATGGAGTTCGGCAGCACGCCGGTCACACCATCGCGCTTATGCCGCAAATCGCTGACCCCGCAACTGTAATGCTAGGTCCAAATGCCTTCGCTGTGCTTTTCAACATAGGCGGCCAGACCGAGCGTATGATCCCGGCACAGCTTTTCGGCAGCTTCGGTATCGCGCTTTTCCAGCGCATCAATAATCGCTAGATGATCTTTGATCGACCGGGAGGCGCGATCGTCACGGCCTATCGTGATTTTTCGGATCCCGCGGACGTGAAGCAGAATGTTCTCGGTCATTTCCGCCAGAATTTTCGACCCGGTCATCTGAATTAGGGCTTGGTGGAACTGGATGTTGGCGTCCGAATATTCGCCCAGATAATCCGCCGGCTTGTGGCCGTCATTGAACTTGTCGAAAATGGCCCTGAGGCCGTCGATATCACGACGGCTCGCGTTGCTCGAAATCAGCCGTGCCGCCATCGCTTCCAGCGCCGCCCAGACCTGGATCATCTCGATCACTTCGCGTTTTGTCTTGCGCAAGACGATGATGCCCCGCCGGGGGATCGACTTCACGAACCCTTGCTGTTCCAGCATGGCGATCGCCTCGCGGATCGGCGTGCGGCTGACGCCTAGTCGCTCCGCAAGCTGGCGTTCATCAAGCCAGGTGTCTTCGGATATCCCGTAGATGTCCATATTCGTGATCGCGTGTTTCAGCGTCTCGTAGATACGGGTCTTGAAGTTCGGCTCCGCTGCGAACGGCTCCAAGACAAGCTCAGGAGTTTCCGCATTTGGTTGCGGCCAGCGTGCCTGGGTTCTTGGGCTCAAAACAAGTTGCCTTCCGTAGTTGGTATGAACAATGCCATACAAAAACTTCCCGGCCAATTCCAGTAAGCGCCCTAGTTCTTTGGCCCAACGTTGCCGTTCGGGAAGAGTTCCGGGTCCATGAACTCACATCCGCGGAAAACGCAGCGCCCGAGCTTCCGGATACATATCTCAAGTCCGGCCGCTGATGGTGGACCGGCCGGGCTCCATTCTTGCGTTTTACGGAGGGAGCCGAAACGCTTCACCGTTCAGCAAATCGCGCTTCGGGCCTCCTCGTTACCCTATGGGTTACAGGAGGCCTGCGCCTCGCGCCCATTTGTATTTCGCGCCCAGCACTTCGACGGGAAGCTCCGTCGAATAGGCATAGGCCGGGATGCCATGCTGGTAAAGATATTCCGCGGCTTCCTCGACCTCGACGTCACCGGCGAGCGAGGCAACCATCGGCTTTTCGATACCCTTGGCTGCCATCTCTTCCTTCACCTCGACCATCAGTTTCGCAAAAACCATCGGCGGCGTCACGATCGTGTGCCAATAGCCAAGGATGAGGGCGTGGATGCGCTCGTCCTCAAGTCCCAGCTTCACGGTGTTTTTGTAGGTTTGCGGCGGTTCACCACCGGTGATGTCCACAGGGTTGCCCGCTGCGCCAAAGGGCGGAATGAATTTGCGGAAAGCAGCATCGAGATCGGACGGCATTGCCATCAGGTTCAGCCCGTTGTCCACGCAAGAATCCGACAGCAGCACGCCCGACCCACCCGCACCGGTAATGATGACGACATTCTCGCCCTTGGGAGTCGGCAGCACCGGTATTCCGCGTGCAAATTCGAGCAATTGCCGCAGCGAGCGGGCACGGATGACACCGGACTGCTTCAGGACATCCTCATAGATCTTGTCGTTGCCCGCCAGCGCCCCGGTATGGGACGACGCCGCCTTCGCGCCAGCCGACGTACGACCCGCCTTCAGGACGACGACAGGCTTCTTCTTGGACACCCGCTTGGCCGCTTCAGCAAAGGCGCGACCGTCCTTCAGGTCCTCGCAGTGCTGGGCGATGATGCTGGTGTTGTCGTCCTGCTCGAAGAAGGCGAGTAGGTCGTCCTCGTCAATGTCCGACTTGTTGCCGAGACCGACGATTGCCGAAACGCCCATCTTTGCCGAACGGGAGAAGCCGATGATGGCCATGCCGATGCCGCCCGACTGCGAGGAGAGCGCTGCAGACCCCTTCACGTCATAGGCCGTGCAGAAGGTGGCGCACAGATTGGCGGGCGTGTAGTAGAAGCCGTAGATGTTCGGCCCCATCAGGCGGACGTTGTATTTCTGACCGATCTTGACGATCTCTTCCTGCAGTTCCGGCGCGCCGGCTTCCGCAAAGCCGGACGGGATCAGCACCGCGCCTGGAATACCTTTCTCGCCGCATTCAGTGAGCGCGCCGGCGACGAACTTGGCCGGAATGGCGAAGATTGCCGTGTCGATTGTGCCGGGCACGTCCTTGACGCTGCGATAGGCCTTGTAGCCGAGGATTTCGTCGGCCTTCGGGTGAATCGGATAAATTTCGCCCTTGTAGCCGCCATTGATGAGGTTCTTCATCACGGAATTGCCGATCTTGCCGTCCTCTGCGGAGGCGCCGATGACGGCAACGGCCTTCGGCTTCATGATGCGATTCATCGCGGTGACGATGTCTTCCTGGCTTGGACGCGGGCGCGGCGCGGGCTGGTTGTAGTCGACCACGATGCGGACATCCGCGGCGATCGCACCATCCTTGGTGGCGAAGACCGGATTGAGATCGAGCTCGGAGATCTCCGGATAATCGTTCACAAGCTGCGAAACGCGCACGATCATATCGGCGAGCGCGGCGCGGTCGACCGGATCGCCGCCGCGCACGCCCTTCAGCATCTCGGCCGCCTGGATGCCGTCAAGCATCGAGAGCGCCTCCTCCTCCGTGACCGGGGCGAGGCGGAAGGTCACATCCTTCAGGACTTCGACGAGAACGCCACCCAGGCCGAAAGCGACGAGCTTGCCGAAGGAACCGTCGGTTACGGCGCCGATGATGACTTCCTGGCCGCCGGTCAGCATCTGCTGGACCTGCACGCCGGTGATGTTGGCGTCGGCCTTGTAGGACTTCGCGCTGGCAATGATCTTCTCGTAGGCGGCCTGCGCATCCTCGGCCGATTTGACGCCGACAATGACGCCGCCCGCCTCGGTCTTGTGAAGGATGTCCGGAGAGACGATCTTCATGACCACCGGAAAGCCCATGCCTGAGGCCAGCTTGGCTGCCTCTTCAGCGTTGCCGGCGACACCTTCCTTCGGAACCTTTATGCCATAGACATCGCAGAGCACCTTGCCTTCCGGCGCGGTGAGCGCCTGGCGTCCTTCCGCCTTCACCTTGTCCAGCACGTTGCGGGCGGCCGTTCTGTCCAGCATGTCTTCCTCCATGAATGTCACGCGCCCTTCTATGGCAGCGGTCTCGCATAGGCTCCCCGGGCGGTTCTGTTTCGGATCCCGCTTATGCCGGCATTGGCATTTTGTATACCAGGGCAATCGTTGTCAACCAAGGAAAGGAGTACTCGATCACCCTTCCGAAATTTCGCCTTTCGCGGCAAGTTCAGAGCGGAACAATGCTTCCGACGCAACCACCCTTACGCCACCGGAGCTTCGGTCCGGCTAATGCAATTTCCGCGGCCGCCGGTCGACGCCGCCGCGAGCGGCATGATCTCGACGCCCAGATCTCCAGCCGATCTGCCCAGGAGGCCGAGGAGCCGAATTCCACAGTTACACTCTCCCCGTCTCGCCATGCGTTCCGAGCTTGCCGTTGCGCGCCTTGTCAATGAAGAACGCGATCAGCGGCCAGAAGAGCATGACCATCGCCAATGCGCAGATCGAGCCCACGAGCCAGTTGGACCAGAAGATGGAAATGTTCCCTTGCGACAGAAGCATTGATTGCCGGAACGAGCTTTCCGCCATGTCACCCAGTACGAGCGCTAAAACCAGCGGAGCCAGCGGGTAATGAAGCTTCTTGAACACGTAGCCGACGACGCCGAAGAACAGCATGATGACGACATCGAGGAAGGCGTTGTGGACGGTGTAGGCGCCGATGCAGCAGAGCACGATGATGATCGGTGCGATGATCGAGAAGGGAATACGCAGGATCGACGCCCAGAGGGGCACAGTGGTCAAGACGATCAGGAAGCCGACCACATTGGAAAGATACATCGAGGCGATGAGACCCCATACGAAGTCCTTTTGCTCGATGAAGAGCATGGGGCCTGGCTGCAGACCCCAGATAAGCAGACCGCCGAGCATGACCGCCGCCGTGGGCGAGCCGGGGATGCCGAGCGTCAGCATCGGCAGCAGCGCACTTGTGCCAGCCGCATGTGCGGCCGTTTCCGGCGCAACCACGCCCTCGATCTCGCCCTTGCCAAAGCCGGCGCGATTCTTCGAGAAGCGTTGGGCGAGACCGTAGCTCATGAACGAAGCCGGCGTTGCGCCACCCGGAGTAATGCCAAGCCAACAGCCCACGGCCGCCGAACGGAGATAGGTGATCCAGAAGCGCGGCAAGCGAACCCAGGTATTCATCACCGAGCGCAGCGTGATCTTCGTGCTCTTGCCCCGGAACGACAGCCCCTCCTCCATGGTGAGCAGTATCTCGCCGATGCCGAAGAGGCCGATGACGGCAATCAGGAAGTCGAAGCCGCGCATGAGTTCGACCGTGCCGAAGGTCATGCGCAGTTGTCCGGTGACCGAGTCCATTCCCACAGCCGCGAGCGCAAACCCGAGCATCATGGCGGCCAGCACCTTGAATGGCGACTCGCGACCCATGCCGACGAAACTGCAGAATGTAAGAAGTTGCACGGCGAAGAACTCGGCAGGTCCGAAACGCAGCGCGAAACCCGCTACCACCGGTGCGAGGAAGGTGATGACCGCAACGGCAAGCAGCGCGCCGATGAAAGATGAGGTAAAGGCGGCGGTCAGCGCCTGGTCGGCCTTGCCTTGCTGCGCCATGGGGTGTCCATCGAAGGTGGTGGCTACCGACCACGGCTCCCCCGGAATGTTGAAGAGGACCGAGGTGATCGCGCCACCGAACAGCGCGCCCCAGTAGATCGAGGATAGCATGATGATCGCCGCGGTGGGCGACATCGAGAAGGTGAGCGGCAGAAGGATGGCAATGCCGTTTGCACCGCCAAGTCCCGGCAACACGCCGATCAGCACGCCGAGCACGACGCCAACGCACATATAGACGATATTCATAGGGTCGGCGAGAACGCCAAAGCCGTGAATGAGCGAAAGCAGTGCATCCATGGGGATTTCGTCCTCGAAATTGGCCTAGGAGTCTTGAACCTCAGTAACCGAACGCTGCTTCCAGCGGTCCCTTGGGTAGCGGGATCAGGAACGCGATTTCGAACAGCCAGAAGAGAATGAGGGGAATCACGATCGCGACGGGCGCGGCCTTGCGGATCGAATACTTGCCCAGCCACATCATGAAGAAACAGATATAGATCGCGGAGGCGACGTAGATGCCGAGGAAATACATCACTCCTGCATAGACAACGGTAGGCACCAGAACTTTGATCACCAGCCGGAGGGCAGAACGCTCCACGAAATTGGACGTATCGGCATTGCGCCCTATCAGGTTGACCCCGAATGTCACCGCGCTCGCCAGGAACATGATGAGACCGATATAGAAGGGGAAATAGCCTGCCTCCGGACCGTCGAACGCCCAGCCGATGCCGACGCGCACGCTGTCGAGCATAACGACGCCGGCAAGCACCATGAGGACGGCCGCAACCACTAATTCCATGACCCTGGTGGTGACGGTGGACTGGTCTTCGCCAGGCACAGCCTCAGGCATCACATCATGTTCGGGTGCCATGATGATCTCGCTTTCATGAATTTGTTGCAAAGGGAAGTGGCATCCGGAGCCGGGCCCCGGATGCCACTGAGGGTCACTCGGCGAGGAACCCCGCCTTGGTCATCAGATCCTTGTGCTGAGTCTCGGCATTCGCCACCCACGCCTTGAATTCGTCACCGGACATGAAGGACTGTGAAAAGGCGCCTTTGGCCATGAAGTCCTTCCACTCGGGTGTCTCCCGCACCTTCTGGAACAGCGCGACGTAGTAGTCGACCGCCTCCTGGCTCACGCCCGGCGACGTGAATATGCCGCGCAGCATCTGGTACTCGGTATCGACACCGGCCTCCTTGCAGGTCGGAACATCGCCCCATTTCGCCGCGCCCTGCGTCTCCATGCGCTCGGCTGCGAACACGCAGAGTGCGCGCGTGTTGCCGGCCTGCCAGAAGGAGACCTGCTCGATCGGGTTGTTGACGGAAGAGTCGATATGGCCGCCGACGAGCTGCTTGGCGACATCACCGCCGCCCTTGAAGGGCACGTAGGTGAATTTCTTGCCGGTCACCTGTTCCAGCGCGACCGTGACGATCTGATCCTCCTGCTTGGAGCCCGTTCCGCCCATCTTGAACTGGTTGTCGGCGCCGGCCTTGATGGCACCCACATAGTCCTGCGCCGTCTTGTAAGGCGAATCCGCGTTCACCCAGAGGACGAAATTGTCGAGCGCCAGCATGGCGACCGGCGTGAGATCCTTCCAGCTGAAGGGCACGCCTGTCGCGAGCGGCGTGGTGAAGAGGTTCGACAAGGTGATGATGATCTTGTGTTCGTTGCCGTCCGATTCCTTCACGTCCATGAAGCCTTCGGCGCCGGCGCCGCCGGACTTGTTGATGACCACCATGGACTGATCGGCAAGCCCATGCTTCTGGATAATGCCCTGGATCATTCGCGCCATCTGATCGGCGCCGCCGCCTGTACCGGCGGGAACAATAAATTCGATTGTCTTGCTGGGTTTCCATTCGGCCAAGGCCGGCCCTGCCGCTGCAAAACCAAAAATAGCCACCGTTGTAAGCGCCGTTGCCAACGTCCTTGCAAGTTTCATGATAGCTTCCTCCCAGGTTGCTGATTGGCCACGGCCGCCCGTTGTTTTTTCCGTGCCGCTGTTAGTCGTGCCTCCCGTTGCTCAAAGCCCGACTCTCCACGGGGCTAAATTTCCTCCTCGGTTCTTGGTATACTAAATGCCAAGACGACGGACTGTAACAGACATCAGCCGCGAATCAAGCCCAGTTTTTGGTCGATTTCGTATGTTTGACTTTTGGCATTTATTATGCCAGTGCTGAGAAAGATGCCGCGACCTGCTGAAAGCGGTTGGGCATTTTTCGTTGAGTGAACCTTCATCAGACGCGGAGAAGGTTCAGGGAGGAGACCACAATGGTCGTCGCAGAAGCTGTACGCATTGGGTTGGCAGCCGACGACGCCACGCTGGGGTGACGGACGCGCTGTCGACATCCACGGGGATTGCTCCGATCTGAGAAGTGGGGTTGTCCGGGTGCAATAGACCGCCATCCGCGCTCCAGGAATGAGAGCCGAAAAATCGATACCGCGAAGAATTGGGAGAAGCGGAATGTCCGCGATGGTACAAAGCCTAGATGCAAATCAAGCTGGCGCAGAGCCGGAACTGACGGACGGCTTTCACCTCATCATCGATGCGCTGAAGCTCAATGGCCTTGACACTATCTATGGCGTGCCCGGTATTCCGATCACGGATTTCGGCCGCATGGCGCAGGCGGCTGGCATTCGTGTGCTTTCCTTCCGCCACGAGCAGAATGCCGGCTATGCCGCCTCGATCGCCGGCTATCTCACGCAGAAGCCCGGCATCTGCCTAACTGTCTCGGCGCCCGGTTTCCTGAACGGCCTGACGGCACTCGCCCACGCCACCACCAACTGTTTTCCGATGATCCTGATCTCCGGCTCCTCCGAGCGGGAGATCGTCGACCTGCAGCAGGGCGATTACGAGGAGATGGATCAGCTGGCGGTTGCAAAGCCACTCTGCAAGGCGGCATTCCGTGTCTTGCATGCACAGGACATCGGCATCGGTCTGGCGCGCGCGATCCGCGCCGCCGTGTCGGGACGTCCGGGCGGTGTCTATCTCGATCTGCCTGCCAAACTCTTCGGTCAGGTGATGGACGCGGAAGCCGGAGCGAAATCGCTCGTCAAGGTTATCGATGCAGCGCCCGCCCAGCTTCCTGCTCCAGCCGCTGTCAAGCGCGCTCTTGACGTCCTGAAAGATGCCAAGCGGCCGCTCATCATCCTCGGCAAGGGCGCTGCCTATGCACAGGCAGACGACGCGATCCGCCAGCTTGTCGAAAAGAGCGGCATTCCGTTCTTGCCGATGAGCATGGCCAAGGGCCTGTTGCCGGACACGCATCCGCAATGCGCTGGAGCAGCGCGCTCGACTGTGCTGAAGGATTCGGACGTCGTCATGCTGATCGGCGCGAGGCTCAACTGGCTGCTCTCGCATGGCAAGGGCAAGAACTGGGGCGACGCTCCGAAGAAGTTCGTCCAGATCGACATCGAGCCCAAGGAGATGGACTCGAATGTCGAGATCGTCGCGCCCGTGGTCGGCGACATCGGCTCCTGCGTGGCGGCCCTGGTCGCCGGCATCGACGGCGCATGGCCGGCGCCGCCGGCGGACTGGACCGACGCGGTCGCGAAAAAGCGCGAAGAGAACGTCGCCAAGATGGCGCCACGCCTTATGAACAACAACGTGCCGATGGATTACCACGGCGCGCTCGGTGTGCTGCGCACGATCATAGCCGAACGGCCCGACGCCATCCTCATCAATGAAGGCGCCAACACGCTCGATCTCGCGCGCGGCGTCATCGACATGTATCAGCCGCGCAAGCGTCTCGACGTCGGCACCTGGGGCGTCATGGGCATCGGCATGGGCTATGCCATCGCCGCCGCGATCGAGACCGGCAAGCCGGTGCTCGCGGTCGAAGGCGATTCTGCCTTCGGCTTCTCCGGCATGGAGGTGGAAACAATCTGCCGCTACGATTTGCCGGTCTGCATCGTCGTCTTCAACAACAACGGCATCTATCGCGGTACCGACGTCAACAATGCGGGCGCGGATCCAGCCACGACTGTCTTCGTCAAGGATGCGCGTTATGACCGCATGATGGAGGCCTTCGGCGGCGTTGGTGTCAATGCGACCTCGCCGGACGAGCTAAAGCGCGCCGTCAACGCGGCCATGGACAGCCGCAAGCCGACCTTGATCAATGCGGTGATCGACCCGACCGCCGGCAGTGAAAGCGGCCGCATCGGCAATCTCAATCCGCAAAGCGCACTGAAAAAGAAATAGGGGAGCATGCCCATGAAAGCGCTCGAAGGCGTCAAGATTCTCGACTTCACTCATGTGCAATCGGGGCCGACCTGCACGCAATTGCTCGCCTGGTTCGGCGCCGACGTGATCAAGATCGAACGACCCGGAACCGGCGACATCACGCGCGGGCAATTGCAGGACATTCCGAAGGTGGACAGCCTCTATTTCACCATGCTGAACCACAACAAACGCTCGGTTACGCTCGACACCAAGAACCCCAAAGGCAAGGAAGTTCTCGAGCGGCTCATCAAGGAGTGCGACGTACTGGTCGAGAATTTCGGGCCAGGGGTTCTCGATCGCATGGGCTTTCCGTGGGAAACGATCAACAAGCTGAACCCCAAGATGATCGTTGCTTCGATCAAAGGCTTCGGTCCCGGACCCTATGAGGACTGCAAAGTCTATGAGAATGTCGCGCAATGCACCGGCGGCGCGGCATCAACCACCGGCTTCCGCGACGGCCCGCCCTTGGTCACCGGCGCGCAGATCGGCGATTCCGGCACCGGGCTGCATCTCGCGCTCGGCATCGTCACCGCACTTTATCAGCGTACCCATTCCGGCCGGGGCCAGCGTGTCACCTGTGCCATGCAGGACGGCGTGTTGAACCTCGCACGCGTCAAACTGCGCGACCAGCAGCGCCTCGCGCACGGACCGCTGAAGGAATATAGCCAGTTCGGCGAAGGGGTTCCCTTCGGCGAGGCGGTCCCACGTGCCGGTAACGATTCAGGCGGCGGCCAACCCGGGCGCATCCTGAAATGCAATGGTTGGGAGCAGGATCCTGACGCCTACATATATTTCATCACGCAGGCGCCGGTGTGGGAGAAAATCTGCGACATCATCGGTGAGCCGACCTGGAAAACCGACCCGGACTACGCGACGCCGCCGGCCCGCCTGCCAAAGCTGAACGCGATCTTCGCGCGCATCGAACAATGGACGATGACCAAGACCAAGTTCGAGGTGATGGAGATCTGCAACGCCGTCGATATTCCGGTAGGCCCGATCCTCTCCATGAAGGAACTCGCCGAGGATCAATCTCTGCGCGCCACCGGGACGGTGGTCGAGGTCGACCATCCGGCACGGGGAAAATATCTTTCCGTAGGCAATCCGATCAAGCTGTCGGACAGCCCTTCGGAGGTGAAACGTTCGCCGCTGCTCGGAGAGCACACCGAGGAAATACTCAGCCAGGTCCTCGGTTATGACGACCAGGGGATTGCCGAATTGAACGCTTCCGGAGCTCTCGGCGTCCCCAAGCAGATCGCCGCTGAGTAGTTTTGATGGCCAACCCGAAAAGCCGGACGGCAGAAATGCCGTCCGGCTTTGCCTGTTTGTAGCTCCCCTCATCGAGGCGGGCCGCGCCGGTCGCATGCCGGCGAAGCGATTGACAGTTTCGAGCGGTATTGGCATTATGTATGCCAGAATGATCCAAAGGAGGCGGTGAAGTCAGCCTGAGGCTCGATTTCCTCGCTTCGACGGCAGGAGGAGGCGAGCGTGAACCTGCACGAGTTCCAGTCCAAGATGCTGTTGTCGCCGCGCGGCGTAAACGTGCCCGAGGGACAAGTCGCTTCCACGAAGGAGGAGGCACGGGATATTGCCGGCAACCTCAAGGCGACCGGGTTTGCGGTCAAGGCGCAAATCCAGGCCGGCGCGCGGGGCCGCGCCGGCGGCGTACGTATCGTCTCCTCACCGGAAGAGGTAATGGCCGCGGCAGGCGATTTGCTTGGTCGGCGTCTCGCAACGGAACAGACCGCGCCAACCGGCCATCTTGTCAGCAGGGTCTTGGTCGAGGCCGCCGTCAGGCCACAGCAAAGCCTCTATCTTTCACTGTTCGTCGCGCCTTCGACTGCCGAAATCGTCGCTCTCGCCGCGGCGGAGGGGGGAGACGATATCGAGCGGCGCGTTCTGAGCGGGCAAGCCCGGTTCGAGCAACTCCCCCTCGGCACCGAGCGTTCGTTCGACAGATCCGCAGCTGCGGGGCTCGGCGCGAGGCTCGGTCTTGCCAACGGCCTGATACCATCGTTCGTCGCGCTTCTCGAAAGGCTGCGGCAAGCTTTTTTGGAACTCGATGCCACGCTGATCGAGATCAATCCCCTGGCTGTCACCGCGCCGGGAGATTTCGTGGCCGTCGACGCCAAGATCACCATCGACGATAACGCTCTATTCCGGCAGCCGGAATTGCTGGCGTTGCGGGAGCCGTCAGAAAGCGACGCGATCGAGATCGCGGTACAGAACCGCAACCTCAACTATGTCGCGCTGGATGGCGATATCGGGTTGGTGGCGAACGGCGCGGGACTGGGCCTGGCGACGCTCGACATGGTGCGCGTCGCCAATGGCAGACCAGCCAATTTCATGGATATCCGCACCACCGCCACGAGCCTCGACGTGGCGCATGGTTTTGCCCTGCTGCTCGACAATCCGGCGGTACGGTCTGTCCTCGTGAATGTTCACGGTGGCGGCATGCAGCCTTGCGACACGATCGCCGATGGCCTCGGCATCGCCATGCGCAGAAACAAGCGGACATTACCCATCGTGGTGCGCCTGGCAGGCAACAACGCCGAATACGCACGGTTCCGTTTCGCCAACTTCGGCTGCAAGGTGATCGACTGCCCCGACATGTGGACTGCGGTGACTCGTGCCGTTAGCGCCGCACAATCCGGAGAAGGCCAGCCATGACCATTCTCGTCGACCACGATACACGGGTGATCTGCCAGGGCATGACCGGCTGGGCCGGGACGCACTATTCCGCCGCGATGCTCGAATATGGCACGCGCATTGTCGGTGGCGTTACTCCGGGCAAGGCCGGCACCCGTCATTTGAACCTGCCGATCTTTGGCACGGTGGCCGAAGCGATGGCCGAAACCGGCGCGAATGCCAGCATGGTGTTCGTGCCGCCGGGCAATGCGGCGGCGGCCATGATCGAGGCGATCGAGGCGGGCATGCCGCTGGTCGTGGCGCTGACGGAGCGCGTTCCGGTACGGGATATGATCCGCGTGCGCGATGCCCTGAAGCAAAGTTTGACCATTCTGGTCGGGCCGAACTCGCAAGGGATTCTAGCGCCCGAAGTGTGCAAGATCGGTGTGATGACGACCGGCCAGGCCCGTAGCGGCAGCATCGGCATCATGTCGCGCTCGGCGTCGCTGACCAGCGAGGTGATTGCCCAGGTGAGCGACGCCGGCCTTGGCCAGTCGACCACCGTCGGCATCGGCGGCGACGCCATCCATGGTCTGGGAATGCGCCGATGCCTGGAACTTTTCCTGGCGGATCGAGACACGCGCGGCGTCATCGCCATTGGCGAGATCGGCGGTTCGGACGAAGAGGAACTGGCGGATTTCGTGGCGGCCGTGAAGCCTAAAATTCCGGTGGTCGCGCTCATCGTCGGCCGTTATGCGCCGATCGAACATCGCATGGGGCATGCAGGCGCCATCGCGCAAAACCTGGCCGGTGACGCGGAGAGCAAGATACGCGCGCTTCAGGCGGCGGGCGTCATCATAGCTGAGCGTCCGCATCTGGTCGGGGCGACGATGCGTGAAGCACTGCTCGTCACCGCCTGAAATCCCCGAGCACGCCCGGGCCTTCGCTCCGGGCGCTTCGTTCAGTGGGTTTCTTGCTTCGACCGCTTCAGGATCTGGCGCGGTTGAGCCACCTTGGATCAATGCCAAGCCGGTGCAGATCGCGCGGACGCGGCTGGCGACCAGCCTCGACGGCCGCCGCGGTGTTGATCGCGCTGCCCATCATGTTGAAGAACTCGCCGATACCGAGATTGCGGATCATCCTGCTCATCGCATTATCCTCTAATTGTGCGTTGCAGCATATATGGCGATTCCTTGAGCTTTCAGGGAGAGGGATTGGTGCATGTGAGCCATGCACTGGTTGCAAAGCTTACCCGAGACCCTTGGTCACGCGTCTGGCGAATAGCGAACGCGATATCGCGCCTATCCTTGGCGGGAGTTGGTGCGGAAGCAGTCAATGACGACTTCTGGCGGAAGGTGAGAGCGGGAAACTCCGCGGACTAATTCGCAGGCTAGTCTAGTTCGCCTTTTAGTCTGCGGTGCCCTGCTAAGTCCTTGAAATAAATGGCGCGCCCGAAGAGATTCGAACTCCTGACCCCCAGATTCGTAGTCTGGTGCTCTATCCAGCTGAGCTACGGGCGCGCAACGGGCCATACATTACAGCCCTCGCATGCCGGTCTTTCGACCCGGCCGCGAATGTGAGGTGCTACCTAGCGATTGACGGTTCGAAAAGCAAGCTGCCTGAACCGAAAACTTTTGCGGCAAAGAAACGCGTCCATATCCGCAACCAAACTCGTCCGCAGCCGGCCTATGCAATGTCCGACGCCGCTGTCTAGGCGGGGCGACGCAATACCGTCCGCGCCTCGTCGAGCCGCACGGGCTGATCGGGAATGGTTATGGCGAACACGGTGCGGCCGCCGATGCTCTCCACCAGTTCCAGCGAACCACCGTGCGCACGCACCAGTTCATGGGCAATTGCCAGTCCCAACCCGGTGCCGCCGCTTCGTGCCGAACCACGAAAGGCGGCAAACAGGTTTTCACGCGCCTTCTGCGGCAGGCCCGGCCCGGTGTCGCTGACCAGGATGCGGCAAACGCTGCCGGTACGCTCGGCCGACACGGCAAGCCGGCGGACAAGGGCTGCCTCGCGGTCGGCCGCCATCGCCTCGATGGCGTTTCGGCAGAGATTGGTCAGCACGCGAAACAGCTGGTCGGAATCGGCATCGATCTCGAAGCCCGGGTCGACGCCATTTTCGAACTCGATGCTGCCATCCGGATCGTATCCAAGCAGCCCGTGCACTTCGTCGACCAGTTGCCGCAGACGCAGGCGGCGGCGAACCGGCGCGGCCTCCTGCGTCCTGCCATAGGCAAGAACGCCCTCCGTATAGGCGACGGCACGGTCCAGCGTGCGCACCAGCTTGGGCGCAAACGACTGCACCGAAGGATCCTTCACCATGGCGAGCCGGTCGGACATCAATTGCGCCGAGGCCAGGACGTTGCGCATGTCGTGATTGATCTTGGAAACGGCGAGCCCGAGGTCGGCGAGATGCTTCTGCTCGGCCAGGGTCTTCTGCAGCCGCGTCTGCATGTCGGCGAGTTCGCGTTCGGCGACGCCGATCTCGTCACTGCGGTCTTCCGGCCGGATGATCCTGCCCGGATCGTCGGGTGCTTCGGAAAAAGCCAGCATCGAACGCGTCATGTCGCGCACCGGGCGGATCATGATCCAGTTGATCGCCAGGAACACCAGCGCCGCGGTGATCAGTGAGATCAGCAGCGACAGGAGCGCCACATTGCGGGAATAGATCAGCATCGCGCCGCGCAGCTTCTTGTCGGGGATGATCACCTCGAATTCCTTGGCGCTGTCGCCGACCTTGCCGAAGACGCGCAACATGCGGCCGCCTCCGAACAGGGCGGTATCCAGCGCACCCATCATCGCCCTCAGCGGTCCGGCGTGGGCGAGATCGATGTGTTCATCGACATGCAGCGGCATGTCGGCAACGACGAGCAGCCGGGAAATGTCGCCGTCGCGCACAGCCACCGCCTTCACCCCGAGAGACATCAGAACATCGTCCTGCGCCGCGCGCGGCAGGCTAGCCGGGTTGCCTTGCATCAGTACCGCGCTCACCGTCGCAGCGGTACCCAGTCGCTCCTCCAGCCAGCGCAGCCGGAAATTAGCGATCGATGGAATGAAGATCAGCACTTCGGCAAGCAGCACGAACAGGATCGTCAGCAGCAGCAACTTGGTCGAGAGCCCGCGCGACAACGGCACCACGCGCCGGTCGCTGTCGCTCGCCTTTCCCGCAGCCGGCGCAAGTTGATCGGTCATTGCATGATCTCGGGCCAAATCTTTCGCCAATCCACAGCCGCGGCTGTTGCTAGCCGAAAACGCGCAGCCAGCGAACCACCCGGCGAACCAGCGGCTTGCGGGTTGCTTCCATAAAATAGGTGATTGCGGCGCGTCTGCCAATTTCGCCCATGGTCGGATAGGGCGGCACGTAGGCCGCCACATCCTTAACTGTCATGTCCTTGGTGAGCGCCAGTGCCCACATGTTGATCATCTCGCCGGCATTGGCACCGACAATGGAGACGCCGAGTATCCTTCCGCGCTTGCCCGCCACCAGCTTCACATGGCCTTCCGTCCGGCGCTCGGCCTGGGCCCGGTCGTTCTCGGCGTAAGGCCAGCGCAGGATGCGGATGGCGCCGTGTTTTGTCGCTGCCTCGGCCTCGCCGAGGCCGACGTCGGCAAGTTCGGGATCGGTAAAGGTCACCCGCGGGATGATCTGGCGATTCTCACGCGCCGGCAGGCGGAACAGCAGCGCACGGACGACCAGGCCGGCGTGGTAGCCGGCAACGTGTGTGAACTGCAGCGAGCCGGTCACGTCGCCGACGGCGTAGACGCGGCGGTTGGTCGTCCTCAGCTTTGCCGTTACCTTGATACCTTGACGGTCGCAGGCGATGCCGGCCTTCTTAAGGTCCAGCCCGGCGACATTGCCGGTGCGGCCGGTGGCGACCAGCAGATGCGTGCCGTCGACGATCTCCGCGCCGGCACGGCTTTCGATGTGAACGCGAACCCCCGACCTGCCGCGGCGTTCGACGCTTTTCACCAGTGTTTCTTCGTGGATCTCCACGCCCTCGGCGCGAAGCTCCTTCACCACGATCGCCACCATTTCGGGATCATGCTTGCCGAGCGCCGCAGCGGCCTCGATCACGGTCACGGCGGAACCCAGCCGCCGATGCGCCTGCGCCATCTCCAGGCCGACCGGGCCTCCGCCAATGACAACCAGATGTCTTGGCCTGCTGGTTTGTTCGAACAAGGTTTCGTTGGTCAGGTAACCGATGCCGTCGAGGCCCGGTATGGGCGGTATGGCTGGAGATGAGCCAGTTGCGATAACGAAGCGCCGGGCGCGGATTTCGACATCGCCCGCAACCACCGTGCGCGCGTCCTTGAACCTGG
Organism: Mesorhizobium sp. ZC-5; assembly: GCF_025753855.1. Lineage (GTDB taxonomy): Bacteria > Pseudomonadota > Alphaproteobacteria > Rhizobiales > Rhizobiaceae > Neomesorhizobium. The sequence goes on along the minus strand of NZ_JAOWPT010000002.1, from coordinate 1,008,595 downwards.
CTTCCGCCTTGATCACCTGGACACCGAGTGCGGTGAACCGCTCGACGGAATCGTTGGGAGCAATCGCCGAAACGACGGCTTGGATGTGCTGGTTGACCTTGCTGAAATCGATGTCCGGCTCGACATCGGCGATGCCGAACTGCGCGCCGTGCCTCAACGCATGGGCGTGCCTGGCCGCGGCAAGCATGGCCTTTGAAGGCACGCAGCCATAGTTCAGGCAGTCGCCGCCCATCTTGCCCTTCTCGATCAGCACGACCGGTACGCCGAACGCGGCGGCCGCCGCCGCGACAGACAAGCCGCCGGATCCGGCGCCGATAACGCAGATGTCGGGCGTAAGGAGCTTCGCCATCAGTTACTTTCTGAAAACGGGGCTATGAAGAACTGTCCCTGTCCGCGACATCGGCACAATGGCCGCGTTTCCAGCGCTTCTTTACGACGGCGGCGATCAGCGCCACAAGCGCAAGCGCGACAAAGGCGATGGTGATCTGCGGTGTCACCAGATCCTTCACGGTGGCATAACGACCGGCTGCCTTGGCCGCAGCGAGCACGCTGTCGACCCCCTCACCCAGCCAGGCGTAGGCGATCGCCCCCGGGATGATGCCGATCGCCGTTGCCGCGACGAATGTGCGCAGCCGCACGTGGAAGAGCGCCGGCGCTACGTTGACGACGACGAATGGGATGAAGGGGGCAAGTCGGAGCACAAGCAGGAAGCTGAACGCATCCTTCTCGAAACCATCGGCGAGACGGGCCGAAACGCCACCCAGACGGCGCTTGAGATAGCCACCGACAGCGGTGCGGGCGGCAAGAAACAACAGCGTCGCACCACAGGTGGCGGAAATCACCGCGAGCACGGCGCCCAGCGCCCAACCGAACAGGAAGCCGCCGAAAATCGTAAGCACGGAAGCCGCCGGAAACGACGCCGCGACCACGAACGTGTAACAGGCCACGAAACCGAGCGGCGCCAGCACCGGGTGCTCCGCCACGAAGGCTTTCAGCATGTCCTGGCTTTTGCCGAGATAGCCGAGTGTCAGATAATGATGCCAGCCCATGGCATAGCCGAGCAGCAGGCAGGCCATGACCAGGACGATGGGCGCAAAACGCCAGAGAGGAGATTTCGGCGCTCCATCCTGGTCACGATCGGTCGTTGCGGCCGGAACCGCGCCCTTGGTCATTATTTCCGCCCCAACGGACGGGATATCGCCATCGGTCGATGACACACCCGCTTTTCCGATCAAATGACCCCATGGGAGTTGCCGCGGCAAGTGCTTTAGCCAGGCTCTCACCGGGTTTTGACCGTCCGACACAATTCGCTCACCCTTGCGTGACGCGAGCAGGGCAGACGATGCACAGTATCGCCTGTCGATCCGCCGGCCGAAAGGCTACGGTTGCTTCATCCAGCCCCGGCCACTGCTTCGCAGCCGGGAATTGACTTCCCCAAACCTTCTTTCTATAAGCCCGCTCACGCTCGGGCCGTCGGTCCGGCGCAGTTTCGATTGCGCCACGCCATGCCCGGCACAGCTCCTGTTCATAGCGACAGTACCAAGAAGGGCCGCACGCCGCGGTATCAAAACAAATGAAGCGCACCTATCAACCCTCAAAGCTCGTCCGCAAGCGCCGGCACGGTTTCCGTGCGCGCATGGCCACCAAGGGTGGTCGCGGAGTGGTCGCCGCACGCCGCAACCGCGGCCGCAAGCGGCTGTCCGCCTGAGCGGAAGCGTAAAACCTTGCCGGAAACCGGCAAGCCCGGGAGCGTTGCTCCACAAAGGCTTCGCAAACGCGCGGAGTTCCTGGCCGTCCGGCGTGGTGAAAAGCGCCGCGGGCGGCTTTTCCTGTTGGAAGTGATGGACCGCAATGATGACGGGCAGCCGCGTGTCGGCTTCACCGTCACCAGGAAAGCCGGCAATGCCGTGCAGCGCAACCGCATCAAACGCCGGCTCAGGGAAGCCGTCCGTCTCCATGCCGCAGGTGACATGGCACCGGGCAATGATTATGTCATCGTCGGACGGCCGGAGATCCTGACCGCCCCTTTCGGAATGTTGACGTCCGAACTCTCACGACGAATTCGCGGAACGCGTTAGGACGACTTTATGGAAAACAACCGCAATTTCTTCATCACCATTGCGCTTTCCGTGCTGATCCTAACGCTTTGGCAGGTCTTCTACATGAATCCGCGCATCGAGACGCAGCGCGAAGCCGCGCGCATCGAAGCCGAGCGGGTGGAAGCGGAGAAGAAAGCGGCAGCTCCTGCCACGCCTGGCGAGGGAGTGGCGCTGCCCGGGGCAACGACGCCCGGCGCTGTTCCCGGCGCAAGCGTGCCCGGCACCGACGGCGCCCTTGCGCTGGACCGTGAGTCGGCGATCAACGCCACCGCCCGCATCAAGATCGACACACCCAGCCTTTCCGGCTCGATCAACCTCACCGGCGCCCGCATCGATGACGTGCGGCTGAAGGATTACCATCTGACGGTGGATGACGATTCACCGACAATCGAATTGCTCAGTCCATCGGCGCTGCCAAACGGGCAGTATGCCGAAATCGGCTTTGTCGGCAGTGAAGCGACCGGCGCGGTGCCGGGCCCGGATACCGTGTGGACCGTCGAAGGCAACCAGACCCTGACGCCCTCGACCCCGGTGACGCTGGTCTTCACCAACGACAAGGGCCTGACCTTCAGGCGCAGCATCGCCATCGACAACAATTACATGTTCACCATTTCCGATACGGTGACCAATGACGGAGGCGAGCCTGTCTCGCTGTCCAATTATGGCCGCGTGACCCGTTTCGACAAGCCGACGCACGCCAGCACCTATGTCCTGCACGAGGGCCTGATCGGTGTCACCGGCGAGGAAGGTCTGAAGGAGGTCGACTACTCGGAAGTCGAGGAGGACAAGCAGATCACGCCTGGCAAATCGAAAGACGGTTGGCTCGGCATCACCGACAAATATTGGGCGGTCGCGCTGGTGCCTTCCGGGCAGCAGGAATTCCAGCCGCGCTATGCCTACTTCCAGGACGGCCGGCCTCGCTACCAATCCGACTATCTGAGCGATCCGATCACGGTGGCGCCCGGTCAGTCCTCGACAGTCGAGACATTGGTTTTTGCCGGCGCCAAGGAAGTCGCCAAGATCCAGGCGTACGAGTCCGAGCGCAACATCCGCCAGTTCGACCTTTTGATCGACTGGGGCTGGTTCTATTTCATCACCAAGCCGATGTTCTGGCTGATCGATACGCTCTATCGCTTCCTCGGCAATTTCGGCCTCGCCATCCTGGCGACCACCGTCATCGTCAAGGGCATCTTCTTCCCGCTCGCCAACAAGTCCTACAAATCCATGGCGAACATGAAGATGGTGCAGCCGGCCATGCTGGAAATCCGCGAAAAATACGCGGACGACAAGATGAAGCAGCAACAGGCGATGATGGAGCTCTACAAGAAGGAGAAGATCAATCCGCTGGCGGGCTGCTGGCCGATCCTGATCCAGATCCCTGTGTTCTTCGCGCTTTACAAGGTGCTCTACGTCACCATCGAGATGCGGCACGCGCCGTTCTTCGGCTGGATCCAGGACCTTGCCGCGCCTGATCCGACCTCACTGTTCAACCTGTTCGGACTGCTGCCGTTCACGCCACCGGCCTTCCTGCCGCATCTCGGCGTCTGGGCGCTGGTCATGGGCCTCACCATGTTCCTGCAGATGCGCATGAACCCGGCGCCGCCGGATCCGACGCAGGCGATGATCTTCAACTGGATGCCCGTGGTGTTCACCGTGATGATGGGCAGCTTCCCGGCCGGCCTCGTCATCTACTGGGCGTGGAACAACTTCCTGTCGATCCTGCAGCAGGGCGTCATCATGAAGCGCCAGGGCGCCAAGATCGAGCTCTGGGACAACCTGGTCGGGCTGTTCAAGAAGAAACCCAGTCCGGCGGAATAGGCCGGGCAGCATCGAAAAGGCCCCGGCAAGTCCGGGGCTTTTTTCATGGACGCTACCGGTTTGGGATTCTATAACCCATTCATCCAACAGGAGTTTTCGATGGTCATCTAAGCAAGATCCGTTCCATCGGGTGTCGACGCACCAGAGCGGATCGCATTTCAATTTGCGAACCTTTCTCACAACGGAACTTGCCATGACCGAACACGACCAGGGTCCCAATCCCTCAATCAAGCATCCCATCCCGATGCATCCGCGCGTCGGCTTCCTGAAATCGCTCGTTACCGCTCCCAACATCGAGATCGGCGACTTCACTTATTACGACGATCCCGACGGACCGGACCGCTTCGCCGAGAAATGCGTGCTGCACCATTATCCGTTCATCGGCGACCGGCTGATCATCGGGCGGTTCTGTGCCATCGCGGAAGGGGCACGGTTCATCATGAACGGCGCCAATCATGCGATGTCCGGGTTTTCGACCTACCCGTTCAACATTTTCGGCCATGGCTGGGAAAAGGGCTTCGACGTCAGGACCTGGGAAGCGGAGAACCGCGGCGACACGATCGTCGGCAACGACGTCTGGATCGGCATGGAGGCTGTCGTCATGCCCGGCGTGACGATCGGTGACGGAGCCGTGGTCGGCGCCAAATGTGTCGTCACCCACGACGTGCCGCCCTATGCTATCTTCGCCGGCAACCCCGGCAAGGTGGTGAAGACGCGGTTCGACCGGCACACCGTGCAGCGGCTGCTGGATATCGCCTGGTGGAACTGGCCGGTGGACAAGATCACCCGCAATCTCGACGCGATCCGCGGCGCGGACATCACCCGCCTGGAGGCTGCCGCCTGACCCGCCAGCAACTCGCCGGTTGACAAGGTGGCGCGGAATGCCGATGCCATCCGCGGAACGGACATCGGCAAGGCTGGGCGGGCAGAGTGAGCGAAATCGACAAAGCAGCGGGACGTTCCGAGCAATTGGACCCCGCATTGTTCACCCGGACCTGGATCTTCATCCGAGGCGTGCCGGCAATGAAGTTCCTGCCGCCCGAAGGGCCGCCGGAGATCGCGTTCGCCGGCCGCTCGAATGTCGGCAAGTCGTCGCTGATCAACGCTCTGGTCGGCCAGAAAGGCCTCGCCCGAACCTCGAACACGCCGGGGCGCACCCAGGAGCTCAACTACTTCGTTCCCGACGGCTATACCGGCACCGATGGCGACCTGCCGCCAATGGCCATGGTCGACATGCCGGGCTACGGCTATGCGACGGCTCCGAAAGAAAAGGTCGACGAGTGGACGAAACTCGTCTTCGACTATCTGAAGGGCCGGGTGACGCTGAAACGTGTCTATGTGCTGATCGATGCGCGCCACGGCATCAAGAAAAACGACGATGAGGTGCTCGCCCTGCTCGACAAGGCCGCCGTCTCCTATCAGATCGTGCTGACCAAGACCGACAAGATCAAGGCCGCGGGCGTACCGCGGCTGATCGAGGACACCCTCGCCAAGATCAAGAAGCGTCCAGCGGCCTTTCCCGGCGTTATTGCCACCTCGTCGGAAAAGAGCGACGGCATGGACGAGCTTCGCGACGCCATCGTGCTCGCCGCGCGCGGCGGCTGAGAAGAAGACCACCGTCCAAATGCGGAAAGTCCGCTAAGCGGTCGCCGGCTTGAAGGTCAGCGCCAGGCCGTTCAGGCAATGGCGCTTGCCGGTGGGCTGCGGACCATCGTCGAAAATGTGTCCGAAATGCCCACCGCAGCGGCGGCAATGGCATTCGACGCGTGTCATGAACAGCGAATTGTCCTGCTTGGTGCCGATGGCGTCGGGCAGCGAATCCCAGAAGCTCGGCCAGCCGGTGCCGGACTCGTATTTCGTTTCCGACGGATAGACGGCAAGATCACAGCCGGCGCAATGGAAGGTGCCCTTGCGCTTTTCATCGAGCAGCGGGCTGGTGCCGGGGCGTTCGGTGTCTTCCTGGCGCAGCACCGCGAACTGCGGCTCGGACAGGGTGGCGCGCCATTCGGCGTCCGTCTTGGTCACTTCGAAGACCTCTTCCTCCGCCTCCGCGACCGCACCCATGTGGCGGAAGGCCGTCGAAATGGCGAGAACCGCAACAGCGGCCCCGCTTGCAAGCAGAAATTGACGGCGTTTCATCCTGGCATTCTCCCTTGGCCGACACCTTAGCCGGCCCGCGGCTCACGGTGAAATCAACTCCGATTGAGCAGCACTTCTCTGCATACGCAATTACGCCCCGTACGCGCCACGGTTTGCTGATGGCGGGTACGGGGGCGCTTGTGTGATCGCACCCAGGTTTCACGGGAGCGAACGTTGGCGCAATCTCAGCCTGAGACGGCTCACATCTTGGGCAACAGCACCTTGTCGATCACATGGATGACACCGTTCGACTGCTCGACATTGGCGATGGTCACATTGGCGACGTTGCCGTTCTCGTCTTCGACCGTGATCTTGTCGCCTTCGTATTTGGCGGTCCAGGTGCAGCCGCCGACGGTCTTGACCGGATGCGCGCCCTTGTCGTCGTCCACCATCTTCATGATGTCGGCGGACATCGCCTTGGCGCCCACCACGTGACAGGTCAGGATCTTGGTGAGCTGATCCTTGTTTTCCGGCTTCAGAAGCGTCTCGACAGTGCCGGCGGGCAGCGCCTCGAAAGCCGCGTTGGTCGGTGCGAACACGGTGAACGGCCCGGCGCCCTGCAGCGTTTCGACCAGGCCGGCGGCCTTGACGGCGGCGACCAGCGTGGTGTGGTCCTTCGAGTTCACGGCGTTCTCGATGATGTTCTTGTCAGCCGGCATCGCCGCGCCGCCGACCATCGGGTTTTCCGCATATGCAACAGTCGCGAATGCGGAAAGCGCGAGCGCGCCGGCAAAAAGCGAAGAAGTGAATTTACGCATCGTCAAACTCCTTGGTTATTTCCCTTCTTGAGGGGGCACAAGGAGTTACGAGGATGTATTTTTAAAGTTTCCAGTCTCACAAAAACGTTATTCTTCCTTAAAATCTTTCAGAAAAATTTCAAAAAGAAAATTTATTGAAACTCTCCAGGCGATATATTCGTTTTTTTCCCCCTTATCCATCAGATATCTTTCAAATCGCCCGCCGCCACAACAGGCCCGGTCGGCTGGCCGGTCGGCGAACCGCCGGTCGGCTCGAGGCTGATCGCCAGCACCGCGCCGGATGCCAGTTTCTCGCGGATTTCAGGAGTGATCACGATATGCGACGTTGCCCCCACGGGGACAACGCCCATTGAGACCGGCGGATTCTGGCCTTCGATCATCCAGAGTTCGAAGTCGCGGTCGGATGCCCTCTCGCCGGAAACATGCGACAGGGATACCTGGCCATGAGCCGCATCGTAGACAGCAAGGTATTTTACATCGCTGTTGTCGGCGGCAAGCGAGGCGACCAATCGCATCTGCGGCGCTTCGGCGGGCGGATTGATGAACGGGACAGCGGCATAAATCACCATCGCGGCAATCGCCGCGGTGGTGAGGCCGCGCCAGAAAGCGAGGCTCGCCCACAAGCCGCCAGTCGGCGCCACAGCACCTGCACCTCCGGTAAAAAGCCGCCTGTCGATGGCCGGCTTCACCGTGGCCGGCGGCTCGACTGGTTGATATGCATTCGCCATCGGCGCCAGATGCACTTCCCACTGGTCGACGAGACGCGCAAAAGCGGCCTCGCTGTCGATGCGCCTGCTCGCGGCCTGCCGTTCGTCAGCCGGCAGGACACCGACAACGTATTCGGCGGCGAGAATCTCGTCGCCTCCACGTTCCGGTCCGTTGTCTTCCGCCAGGCTCATCGCTCCAGGCATTCCCTGAGTTTCATCAGGCTGCGGCGCAGCCAGGTACGCATCGTGTTGAGCGGCACACCGTGACGCTCCGCCAATTCCGAATAACTTTCGCCCTTGAGATAGGCACCCCGAACCGCTGCGGCCCGATCCTGTTCGAGCTCATCGAGGCAGCGGTAAATTCTCTCGTTTTCACCACCCGCTACGGCCATTGCTTCCGGACCGGGCGCCGGATCGGCTATGTCCAGCGCGGCATCTATGTCGGACGCCGGCTGACGGCGCGCGCGGACGCGATCGATCGCATGATTGCGGGCAATCGCCACCAGCCAGGAAATCGGGCTGAGATCGGAGACCGCAAAACGATCGGCCTTCGTCCATATCTTGACGAAAACCTCCTGCAATGCCTCTTCCGCCTCTGCGCGATCGCTCAAGACACGAAGGCAGACACCAAAGAGTTTCGCGCTGGTCTGGCGGTACAGCATATCGAAAGCGGCCCGATCCTTCATCGAGACCCTTACGATCAGCTTGGTGATATCCTGCGGCGTCATTGCAGCCAACCTAGGGCGCTTCACCGCCGATTTGCAACTGATGAAATGGGCGAGCGTTGCGGCTTGCCACCCGCGTTGCGTGTCCACACCCGTCCGGATAGGCTGCCGCCCTCAGGGCGGAGAAAAGTATGTCGGTCGAAAAAGTTCTTTGGCAACAGGACGCAACCGGCCTTGCCGGGCTGGTGAAGAAGGGCGACGTTTCGCCGGTGGAACTTGTCGATGCCGCCATTTCGCGAGCCGAGAAGACGGCGCACGATATCAACGCCATCGCTGAAAAGCTTTTCGATCAAGCCCGGGAACGGGCAGACGGCATCGATCGTGCGTTGCCTCTGGCTGGCGTGCCGTTCGCAATCAAGGATCTCGGCATCGCCATGAAAGGGGTGCCTATCCATTCCGGCAGCAGGGTGCCCGTTCTCGTTACAGATTTCGATTCCGTGCTGATGGAACGCTATCTCGCCGCCGGGCTGGTCCCGATCGCCACCAGCACCTCGCCGGAACAGGGGCTGCGTCTGGTCACCGAATCCGCCGCCTTCGGCATTACCCGCAATCCGTGGAATACCGGACACGTCACCGGCGGTTCCTCGGGCGGCGCAGCCGCGCTGGTGGCGGCCGGCGTCATACCGGTAGCGCACGCCTCGGATGGCGGCGGCTCGATCCGCGTGCCGGCCGCCTGCACTGGGCTCGTCGGCTTGAAAACCTCGCGAGGTCGCATTCCGATGTCGCCACTCGCTTCGGAGCCCTGGTATGGTTTCGTCGTCAATCATGCAGTGACGCGCTCGGTGCGGGATTCGGCACTGCTGCTCGACCTGACCCACGGTCCGGACAGCCTGGCGCCTTACGCGGCGCGACCGCCGCAAGGCAGTTTTGCCGCCGCAGCGGCACGCGATCCGGGCAAGCTCAAGCTCACGGTCTATCGCAAATCACCGCTCGGCCTGGACATTTCCGCCGAAACTTTGAAGGCGCTCGACACCGCAATTGCCCTGGCGCGCGAAGGCGGCCATTCGGTCGAGGAAATCGATCTGCCATTCATCGGTCGCGACTTCATGATGGATTTCGTCACTTGCGTGGCCTCGGCGGTCGCCGGTTCGCTGCGTTATGAGGCCGAGCGCGTCGGACGTCCTGTCGGTGGCGACGTGGAGCGCGCCACGCGTGTCATCGGCCGCTTCGGCGAACTCATATCGGGTGGCGCCATTTATGCGGCACTCGAACGCCTGCAGATGGCATCGCGCCAGTTGCTTGCCCATACCGCCGCCTATGACGCGGTGCTGATGCCCCTGATCGCGCATCCGCCGTTGAAATGCGGTGCGATGGACCCGGCCGGCGCCGACGATTTCATCGAGAACATGCTCGACAGATTGCATCTGACCCATCTTCTCAAGATGAAATCGCTGCTCGGCCAGTTCATCGACAAGAGCCTCTGGTTCACCCACTGGCCGGCCATCCAGAATGTTTCCGGCCAGCCGTCGATCGCCCTGCCCGTCCACGTCACGGCGGAAGGTCTGCCGCTCGGCATTCAGGCGGCCGGCCGCCACGGCGACGAAGAGACGCTGCTCTCTCTCGCCGCGCAGATGGAAAAGCTCTCCGGCTGGAACGAGCGGCGAGCGCCGCTGCAAGTGCCAGCCTGACGTCGCTTATCATTTGCCCGTCACAATCTTTGCGGCTAAGTAACCGCCGATTCTTCCCACAGAGGTCTTCCATGACGACGGACATCGCCGCCACCGCCGAAATGCAGGCCGCCCTGCTCTCCCGGGCGCTGCCTTACATGCAGCGATACGAGAACAAGACCGTGGTCGTGAAATATGGCGGCCATGCCATGGGCGACGCCGCACTCGGACAGGCCTTCGCCCGCGACATCGCGCTTCTGAAGCAGTCCGGCGTCAACCCGATCGTCGTGCATGGCGGTGGGCCGCAGATCGCTGCCATGCTTGCCAGGATGGGTATTGAATCGCGTTTCGAAGGCGGCCTGCGCGTCACCGACGAAAAGACCGTCGAGATCGTCGAGATGGTTCTTGCCGGCTCGATCAACAAGGAGATCGTCGCGCTGATCAATGCGGAGGGCGAATGGGCGATTGGCCTTTGCGGCAAGGACGGCAACATGGTCTTCGCCGAAAAGGCGCACAAGACCGTCAAGGATCCCGATTCCAACATCGAGCGCGTCCTCGATCTCGGTTTCGTCGGCGAGCCGGTCGAGGTCGACCGCACCCTGCTCGATCTTCTCGCACGCTCGGAAATGATTCCGGTGCTGGCTCCGGTCGCACCCGGCCGCGACGGCCATACCTACAACATCAACGCCGATACCTTTGCCGGCGCCATCGCCGGCGCGGTCAAGGCCAAGCGCCTTTTGTTCCTGACCGACGTGCCCGGCGTGCTCGACAGCAACAAGAAGCTGATCGACGAACTGACGGTGGCCGAAGCCAAGGCGCTGATCGCCGACGGCACGGTGTCTGGCGGCATGATCCCCAAGGTCGAGACCTGCATCGAGGCGATCGAGCGTGGCGTCGAGGGCGTCGTCATCCTCAACGGCAAGACGCCGCATTCGGTCCTGCTTGAACTGTTCACCGAACACGGCGCCGGCACACTGATCGTGCCCTGAGGGCTGGCGCTCGACATCGTTCTTCGGATGGGCTTTGATCGCACGTTGCGGCGATCGGGGACTTGGTCTCGGAGGACAAACGATGGCACGCATGAGTGTACGCTACATCGTCGACGATATCGACGCGGCGGTCTCGTTCTATACGGAGAAGCTGGGCTTCACTGTCGAGATACGGCCCGGTCCGGGCTTCGCGGCATTGTCGAAGGATGGCATGCGCCTGCTCCTCAATCAGCCCGGTTCGGGCGGTGCCGGACAGGCGGTCGCGGGGCGGGAACCGCAACCCGGTGGCTGGAACCGCATTCAGATCGAGGTCGAGGACCTTGCCGGTCTGGCTAAGAAGCTGAAGCATGCCGGCTGCCGTTTCCGCGGCGAGATCGTGCTTGGCCGCGGCGGCAAGCAAATGCTGATCGAGGACCCGTCGGGCAACGCGGTCGAACTTTTCGAACCGACACCGCGGGCGTAGCGGCGGACCGCTACGCGTTTCGGCCTCAAGCCACGATCTTGTGGCTCAGGTGATCACCCAGTCGGCAGGCAAGCGCGGTGATCGTCGTCGTCGGGTTGCATTGGCCTGATGTGGCGAACACCGACGAACCGCCGACATAGAGGTTCGCCATGCCGTGGACCTTGCAGTTGCGGTCGACGACACCCTTCAGCGGATCGTCGTTCATGCGGGTGCCGCCCATATGATGATGCCCGGCCAGTTCCTGGTCGGTCGGATAGTCGTCGCCGTTCAGGACCCAATCGGCTATGCGGACACGGCCGAGATTTTTCGCGGCGAAAGTTTCGCCGAACAGCCGCAGTCCTTCGAGCAAGGTGCGGTGTTCCAGTTCCGACTTCTTCCAATGCAGTTCGAGGCGCGGGATTCCCGCGTGATCCTTTTCGGTTGTCGAAAGCTGGATATGATTGGATGCGACTGGAGCCTGTTCCCAGCCCACATAAAGCTGCGCGGCGCAGCGCAGGTTCTGGCCAAGCTTCTCCGCCACCCACTCGGCGGCATCCGGCGCGGTGCAGGCAAGGTTGGCGATCAACTGCTTGACGCCGCCGTAGGGCATCTCGATCAGGCGTACGCCGAAGTTCATGATCTGGCGGCGTGCCATGGCCTCGGGCGACGGCGAGAAGAAGACTTCCTTGCTGTCGTCCGTCTCGAACTCGTCATAGTCCGCAAGGATGGCGTTGCCGCCTTCGAACTGCGGATGCTCCATCCAATAGCGCCCCAACGCTGCGGCATTCGGAACCACGCCGCCGTTCGACTGCTGGTTCGACCACAGGAGAAGCCGCGAATTCTCGAGCCCGCCCGTGCAGGGGACGTAGTACTCTGCCTCGATGGTGCCGGCGTCCTGGTTTTCCGACCACAGCCGGGCGCCGGTGATCTTCGTGCCATCGCCGACCAATTCAGTCACGTAGGTGTTGAGGACGACCGCGATATTGGAACTCTTTTCGAGCTCGTCATGGAATTTTTCCCCGAAGCGGACGGCGGGGCTCTTGATCAGTTGGACCCATCGGATGTCGTCCGAAATCGGCACATCAGGGCGGAACTGAACCAGATCAAGAATATCGTGCACTTCGTCGAGATAAGGATCGATATCGCCACGACCAATCGGCCAACCGGTATCCGGAACCCACGGCTTCGCCGCAAAGTCGTGGGCGTCCATCACGCGGCACCAACCCGCCCAGTGGTTCGAGGAGCCGCCCAAATACCTCAAGCGGGTTATGTCGAGATCGAAATAGGGATCACCGATCGTCGTGCCGCGATAGAAATCCTGCGATTCCTCGCTCCAGTCGCCACCGCCGGCTTCCAAGACGACTACCGGGATGCCCGCGGAACCGAGCTTGCGGGCGATGGTGATGCCGGCCGGCCCCGAGCCGACGATGCAGACCTTCGGTTTGAAACCGGCATTGCGAAACGCCGTCACGTTCTCGAAAATCATGCCAGATCACTCCGCCTGAGGATCCAACCGTCGATTTCGACGATCTGGTCGCCGGGAGCCGAGGCAAGCTGATGCCGGGCGACGAGCGCCAGCACCGAAACGGTCGTCAATGCCTGAATGAAGCTTCGCCGGGTAAGGTTTGTGTCGGTTTTGCCCGCCATGATCGCGATCCTCTTGCAACAGTTCGTTGCGCGCCGGTTCATTTCGGCACACGCACCCTTCCCCCGAAATCTTCGAAGCGAGATCCGTGCCATGTATCGCGGATTGGTTTGCCGTCAGTTGACAATCAGCAGGATGAGGATGCCGCCGACGATCAAGATGCAGCCGATGGTTTCCAACCAGTTAATGCGCTCGCGGAAGAAGAACACCGACGAGGCGAAGGTAAAGATCATCTCGATCTGCGCCAGCGATTTGACGATTGCCGCCTGTTGCAGGGTCATCGCCATGAACCAGCCAAAAGACGCGCAGGCGCCGGCCAGGCCGACCAGCAGGGACGGCTTCCAAGCCTTGGCGATGCGGCCGATCTCGGCCCGGTCCTTCCACAGCATCCATGCACCCATCACGACGGTCTGGAAGACAATGACGAAGGCCAGGGTGACGGCGGCCTGCATCATGAAGTTCGGCCCTCCGAGCGCCAGCGATGCGGCGCGATAGGCGACCGCCGATACGCCGAACAAGGTGCCCGACGCCAGCCCGATCAGCGCGGTGCGGCTGCCGACGGACGTCAGCAGCGCCCGCCAGCTGAACTCGGTGCGGGCAACCGATATCAGCATCACGCCGAACATCGAGACGACGATCGCCAGGATGACGCCGGGCGTCACCGTTTCACTCAGGAACAGCAGGCCGAAGAGCGCGGCCTGAGCGGGTTCGGTGCGCGAATAGGCGGTGCCGACGGCGAAATTGCGAAACGAGAACAGATGAACCAGGAGAAATGTCGCGGCGATCTGGCCCAGACCGCCGATCACCGCCCAGACGAAGAAACCCGCATTGAGGGCGGGCAGTTGGTAGCCGACCACCTGGTTGAGTATCCAGACGAAGAACAGCGCGAACGGGAAACCGAAGCCGAAGCGGACGAAGGTCGCACCGGTCGTGCCCATCACCGCCTTGAGATGCTTCTGCATCGCCGACCGGACGTTCTGCAAAAACGCAGCGGCAACGGTGATCGGGATCCAGAGTTCCATGAATGGTGATGTCCGGCTGAAGACGCCCGTCGAACTGCCTGGCGCCAGGCCGCGTTTAAGCGAACCTACGCGGGAATGGCAAGGTCATGTTGGCAACGCTGGATGGGCCAATGTCCGTTCCGGGCACCGATCCGCCGGGAATAGCGCTCAGGCCGCGGCCTGAAAGGGTTCGAGCACCGCCCGGTTGCGGCCGCGCCGCTTGGCCTCGTAGAGCCGCCGGTCCGCGACCCGCATCAGGTCGGAAACAGTGGCGCCGGCTTCGCAGTCGATCCCGCCGATGCTTACGGTCAAAGGCACCGTCCGTTCGTCCGGCCGGAAGCGTATCTGCTCCACTTCCTTCCTGATCCGCTCGGCGACCTGCAGCGCTTCTTCGTCGGTCGCGCCGCTCAGAAGCGCCGCGAATTCCTCGCCACCGATGCGGCCCAGTATGTCGCCGGCGCGGACACCACGACGGATCGCGGCGGCGATTTCCAAAAGGGCCTTGTCGCCGGTCAGGTGACCGTAACTGTCGTTGATACTCTTGAAATGGTCGGCATCGATGATGAGCAAGGCGCCACGACTCGCATGCTGGCGCGTGCCATCGAGCACGGCGAAGAAACTTTCGCGGTTGAGCATGCCGGTCATGTCGTCGCGGCGCGCCTTTTCCGCCAGTTTCCTGTGGGTGGTGGCAAGCTCGGCGTGCGTGGTTTCCAGTTCGCCCAGCGCTTTGGCCAGCTTCTCTTTCTGCAAGAAAGTATAAGCGCTGCACGGCAAGACGATCGCAAGGATCAGCCAGGCATTGCCGTCCACCATCCCACCAAGCGTCGGGGCGATCGACGCGGCGACCGAAGAATATGCGAAAATTGCAAAGAGGGCGACCAAGGTAGACTTTAGAATTACACGAATCATCTGCTACTCCCATGCCCCGCGCGGAACATGGCCGAGAGCCTTGAACGTCTCCTTTCGGCGGCCGTTAAAATTTGAATCTTCTTCCGGTTTTCCACAGCTGCCTCGACGAACAACAGCAAGGAAGGCCGTTCACATAGCGCCGTTCCATGCGATAAGACGCCCATGACCGAGCACGCAAATCCGGACCGCTTCGCCCACGTCACCGACTGGGTATTCGATCTCGACAATACGCTTTATCCGCATCACTCGAACCTGTTCTCGCAGATCGATGTGAAGATGACGTCATATGTGTCGGAGCTGTTGCAATTGCCGCGCGAAGAGGCGCGCAAGCTGCAGAAGGAACTCTATCTGGAGTACGGCACCACGCTGAATGGACTGATGGAGCGCCATCAGATCGATCCGGACGATTTTCTCGAGAAGGTCCACGATATCGATTATTCGTGGCTGGTGCCCGATCCGGTTCTCGGCGTGGCGATCCGCCAATTGCCCGGCCGCAAGTTCATCTTCACCAATGGCGACCGTGGCCATGCCGAACGCACAGCGCGGCAGCTTGGCATCCTCGATGATTTCGACGACATCTTCGATATTGTCGCGGCCGGCCTGACGCCGAAACCGGCGCGCCAGACCTATGAGAAATTCGCCGAGCTTCATGCCATCACCGGGCCGAACGCGGTGATGTTCGAAGACCTGGCGCGCAATCTCAGCGTCCCCAAGGCGCTGGGCATGACGACCGTGCTCATCGTGCCACGCAATTTCGAGCCGACATTCTCGGAAATCTGGGAACGCGACCCGAAATTCGACGACGATGTCGATTTCGTCACAGACGATCTGGCGACTTTCCTGACGAGCATCGTCAAGGCTCCTACCGTTTGAGACGATTTACCTCTCTCGAAGCTCGCATCGACGCAGCCGCGCATGGCGTGCTCGATCGCCTACCCGCTGGCGGTCTGTATGGCGGGCTTATCGAATTCCTCGTGTTCGGGCTGAAGCAAGCCTGGGCCTGCCTGTTCGGCGGCGTCATCCTGGCCTTGATGATAGCGACCAGACTACTGTGGCCCGACGGCATCGCTTTAGCGCGCTATGATTTTCTGTTCCTGGCGATTTTGGCGATCCAAATCGCCATGCTGGCGTTCCGGCTTGAAACATTGTCGGAGGCCAAGGTCATACTGATCTTCCACGTCGTCGGCACGGCGATGGAATTGTTCAAAACTTCGGCCGGCTCGTGGATATACCCGGAGGAGAGCCTCTTTCACATCGGCGGCGTGCCACTTTTCTCCGGCTTCATGTATGCGGCCGTAGGCTCCTATCTTGCCCGGATTAGCCGCATCTTCGACATGCGCTACTCGAACTATCCGCCTCTATGGGTGACGATCCTTCTGTGCGTCGCCGTCTATGTCAATTTCTTCGCTCATCATTTCGTCATCGATATCCGCTACGGCTTGTTCGTGGCAACGGCATTCATCTATCTGCGCACCACGGTACACTACCGCGTCTTCCGCTTCCGCCACAAAATGCCGTTGCTGCTCGGTTTCCTGCTGATCGCGTTGTTCATCTGGTTCGCCGAGAACATCGGCACGTGGTCGCGCGCCTGGATTTATCCCAGCCAGGACGAAAGCTGGACGCCGGTATCGATCCAGAAACTCGGCGCATGGTATCTCCTGATGATCATTTCCTTCGTGCTGGTAACGTTGGTGCACCGGCCAAGGCCCCTGGCAGAGGGCGAGGACCCAGCCGGCACCGAACGCCTTAGCTCTCAGGCGCGCGAGATAAATTGACGGCCGACACAGGACCGGCCGTCAATACGGCCGTGTCAATGCTGCGAATGGTCCTCGCCGCCTGGTTTGGCCTGCACCGGCAACATGACGTCGACCTTGCCGGCCTTCTCGAACTCGAGCGTCACCGGCACCGAACCGCCTTCCTTGAAAGGCTCCTTCACCGCCATGAACATCAGGTGCAGGCCGCCGGGCTTCAGTTCCACCGTCGCCCCGGCGGGAATGTCGAGGCCACCCTCGACCGGCCGCATCACCATGACGTCGTTGACGACCTCCATCGTGTGAACCTCGACCTTGCCGGCGTTCGCAGACGCCGCCGAAACGAGCTTGTCGGCGGTCTGGCCGTTGTTGGTGACGGTCAGGTAGCCGCCGCCGGTCGGTTGTCCCGGAAGCATGGCGCGCGCCCACCCGCTGGTGATGGCCAGGTCGCCGGCCGTCACCGCTTGCGGCGCGGCCCCGTGACCTTCGTGACCGCCACTCTCGGCAGCCAGGATGGTGAGCGACGGCGCCGGATGCTCCAGCGAATGCGGGTTCTGTCCCTCGGCAGGTTCCTCGGTCCAGGCGACCTCGGCACCATCGCATTGCTGAAGCGTCTTGAAGAACAGCGTCTGGCCCGCTTCCACTCCGGCGAGCGTGCCGCTCAGCGCGAATTCGTCGTAGAATTCGTCCGGCAGGGAACCGCCGCTCCAGGTGACCAAGGTCACGCCAGAGGCCACCTCCTCGCCGTGAAGATCGTATTTCTTGGCATAGTCGCCCTTCTTGGTTTCCAGCGTCCAGCCTGCCTTGGGCATCGGCTTCACGCCGATATAGCCTTCCGGAATTTCCACCCGCACCAGATTGGTGGCCTTGCCGTCGCAGCCGTGCGGAATCTTGAGTACGGCCTTGTAGGAACCAGCGGCGGTTTCGCCCGTCTCAAGCGAAGCGTGGGCAAAGGCCGTGACGATCGAAGCAGCCGTCAGCACAGAGGCCGCGGCAAATTGCAGAAAAAGTCGGCGCATGGTTTTTCCTTTCAGCGTCCGAAACAGAATTCAGGCCCCGCGTGGCAGGACCGGTCCGGTTCAGGCGATGAAGGGCGGCGCGCGTATTGCCGGCGGCGGCTCGTTCAGCCGACCGGGGGGTATGTCGTCACTGAAGACCGAAGCGATCGTGTGGCGAAAGGCGACCGGCGCCGGAAACGCGAACTCGATCGCCGACGGCAGCTTTTGCTTGACGGCAATTCCGCCGCAGGCGCCGATGCATTGCGGGCAATGATCGGCGGTTCCGGGTGCCGGCAGGTTCTTGCCGTCCGGCGAAACCGTCTCCATGCCAAGCGTGGTGCAGATCACCCAGCCGTTCGCGGTGCTTGCGGCGTGTGCGGCAGCCAAGGGCTGGAAAGCATGGGAGAGCAGGACAAATGCACAGACGAACGCGAACAGCACGCGGTCACGCCGCAGCGCCGCAAACCATCCTTTTGCTTTCTGCCGATGTCCCATGGGTAAAGCGTTAGCCCAAACGGCGCGCTCTTTCCAGCTTCGTGGCCTGCGGCATCGGCGACCGCCGGCCATCAGGCCCTGGCGTGGGCTGGGCTCATATGTCGTAGAAACGGCTGATGATGCCCCACGCTTCGTCGGCGGTTTCGGCATAGTCGATGATGTCCTGGTCGCCTGGCGATATGGTGCCCTGCTCGGCCAGGAAATCGAGATCTATTGCGCGTTCCCAGAACGCCTTGCCGAAAAGAATGATAGGCACCCGTTCCATGCGGCCGGTCTGGATCAGCGTCAGCGTCTCGAAGAACTCGTCCATGGTGCCGAAGCCGCCGGGAAACACCGCGACCGCCTTGGCGCGCATGACGAAATGCATCTTGCGGATCGCGAAATAGTGGAAATTGAAGCACAGCTCCGGCGTCACATAGGCGTTCGGCGCCTGTTCGTGCGGCAGGACGATGTTGAGGCCGATCGACGGGGCTCCGACGTCGTCGGCACCTCGGTTTCCGGCCTCCATGACACCCGGCCCGCCGCCGGTCACCACGACATATTCGCGGTAATAGGATGCCGCCGACTGCTGCGAGCAGAGCCGCGCGAACTTGCGTGCTTCCTCGTAATATTTGCTGTTTTTCTCGAGGTTCTTCTTTTGTGTTTCGTCCTTCGCGGCCCAGGCTTCACCGCCCGGCTCTGGTATGCGCGCGCCGCCGAACATCACCACCGTCGAGCGGATGCCCCGCTCGGCAAGAATCATCTCCGGTTTCAGAAGTTCGAGTTGCAGGCGCACCGCGCGCAGTTCGCGCCGGGTCATGAACTCGTCGTCGGTCCAGGCAAGCCGATAGGTCGGCGCGCGCGTCTGCGGCGTATCCGGCGCGTTTTTCGCCCTTTCCAGATCCTCGTCCGAATGCGGCAGCGGGGACCAACCCGCCTTCTCCATGGGATTCATATTCAGGTCCCGTCCGATCTTGTCTCATGCGGCGTCCCGTGACGCATGGCGCGATTGACCCCCACCAAGCCTTGACATAGGGTCCGCGCGATTTTCCAACAGCCTAAGGCCCTCGGCCTTAACAGCACGTGTAGCGGAGCCTCTTGCCATGCCGAAGACCGATCTGACCAGCCTTGAAAAGACGGTCGAGAAGGCATTCGACGAGCGCGATAGCATTTCCACGTCGACCCGCGGCGAAGTGCGCGAAGCCATAGAGGCTGCGCTCGATCTTCTCGACCGCGGTCAGGCACGTGTCGCCGAACGCCAGCCGGATGGCAAATGGCAGGTGAACCAGTGGCTGAAGAAGGCCGTCCTTCTGTCCTTCCGGCTCAATCCGATGGAAATCATCAAGGGCGGCCCCGGCGACGCTGTCTGGTGGGACAAAGTGCCGTCGAAATTCGACGGCTGGAGCGCCAACGAGTTCGAAAAAGCCGGCTTTCGCGCCGTGCCTTCATCGATCGTGCGGCGCTCGGCCTATGTCGCGCCGGGCGCCGTGTTGATGCCGTCCTTCGTCAATGTCGGAGCCTATGTCGATAGCGGCACCATGGTCGACACCTGGGCTTCGGTCGGCTCCTGCGCTCAGATTGGCAAGAACGTGCATCTTTCCGGCGGTGTCGGCATCGGCGGCGTGCTGGAGCCGATGCAGGCCGGACCGACCATCATCGAGGACAATTGTTTCATCGGCGCGCGCTCGGAAGTCGTCGAAGGCTGCATCGTCCGCGAAGGTTCGGTACTTGGCATGGGCGTCTTCATCGGCCAGTCGACCAAGATCGTCGACCGCGCCACCGGCGAGGTTTTCTACGGCGAGGTTCCGCCGCATTCGGTGGTGGTCGCCGGTTCGCTGCCCGGAAAGCTTAATCCAAACAACGAACCAAGTCCGAGCCTGTATTGTGCGGTGATCGTAAAACGTGTCGATGAAAAAACCCGGTCGAAAACCTCGATCAATGAACTCCTCAGAGATTGATCTTTGGGTGAATCGGTCGCACCTTCCCACACGCGCGGCGGGAACCGCGCAATATTTCAACGGAGGGGTGACATGGACTGGAAATATCTCTTCACGAGTTTCGACGGTCGTATCAATCGTGCCAAGTTCTGGGCCGGCGTCGGCGTTCTTTTCGCGATCGGTATCGTCGCTCAGATCATCGACGCCTTGCTCGGAACCACGGGTGAGAGCGGATTGGGCATCGTCGGGGTCATCGTCATGCTCGCATCGATCTATCCGGCGCTTGCACTCTACGCAAAACGCTGGCACGACCGCGACAAGTCGGGCTGGTGGAGCCTGATTGCATTGATACCGCTGATCGGGGCTGTCTGGCTGCTCGTCGAACTCGGCATTCTCGAAGGCACCAGGGGTGCCAATCAATACGGACCGGATCCTCTTGCCTGACAGTTCACAATTAACATGGCTTTTCTTCAGTCTTTCTGGCCGCGTCAGCCGCGCGGCCTATTTTCTTGCCGGGCTGCTTCTGGCAATTGCGCAGGCGCTGCCGCTCTACCGCTTCATGCTGGTGCCGGAGGACAGTCCGCAGGGTCAGATGTGGGCGGTCATCTTCGGCCTGGTCTTCTTCGCGTCGTTGTGGTGCAACGTGGCGCTCGCCGTGAAGCGCCTGCACGATTTCGGCAAGCCAGGCATCCTCGCCCTCTCCTTGTTCATACCGGTCGTTTCGATGGTCGCGTTTCTGGTCCTGTGCTTCCTTCCCGGCGACAGGGGCGCCAATCAGTACGGCGCCAGGACCAACGCCCCTTCGTCTGATTAGACCATGACGAGCACGGCGCGTGATGAAAGGATGATGCATTACCGGGCGCTGAACCCGGAGCTCATCCTGGCCACGGCCGAACTGCTGCAGCAGCGGGTGTCGGAGCGTTTTCCGGATTCAGGACTGCGCAAGGTCGCTACCGAGCTGGTCAGCCTCGCGCACGACATGGCGAAATCGGCCAAGGCGCTGGAAACGCCGATCTGGTGGCTCCGCATCCTCATCGGCATCGTGATCGCCGGCGGCGGAGCGGTCTTCTTGTTTGTCGGCACCCTGCTTTCCTTCGATCGCATCTCGACCGGCGCGTTTGATTTCGTGCAGGGCATCGAGGCGTCGCTCAACACATTCCTGCTTGCCGGGCTTGGCTTCCTGGCCCTGGTGCGCGCCGAAGAACGGATCAAGCGCAAGCGGGTCTTCGAGGAACTGCATAGCCTGCGCTCGCTCATCCATGTCATCGACATGCATCAGCTGACCAAGGATCCGGCGGCTCTGTCCACTAACTTCAAGCCGACCAGGAATTCGCCGCAGCGCATCACCAACAGCGCCGATCTCGCCCGCTATCTCGATTATTGTTCGGAGATGCTGTCGATAACTGGCAAGCTTGCCGCGCTCTTTGCCCAATCGGTCAACGACGATGTCGTCGTCGACGCCGTCAACAGCGTCGAGGAACTCGGCTCGAACCTGTCGCGGAAGATCTGGCAGAAAATCACCATGATCGAGACGTCGGGGCGGCTCAGGTCCAACCCGAAGACGGGATGACGATCCCGACCTCACCTGGCCCAGTGCGAACGGACTGTTAAGCCTGTCGCTCATTTACCAAAAGTGCTTCTCTCCGAACGCCGCATCCCGGTGACAGTCCTTTCGCTTTCCGATAATTCTCCGCTCCATGAGTCTGCCCACCGATCCTGCCGCCAATCTGGCCACCCTGATCCGCTGCCCGTCGGTCACGCCCGCCGAAGGCGGTGCCCTTTCGGCTCTCGAGGACATGTTGAAGCCGGCGGGCTTCGCGGTCGAACGCCCTGTCTTCTCCGAAGACGGCACGCCGGATATCGAGAACCTCTATGCGCGCCTGTCGGGCAACGGCCCGCACCTGATGTTCGCCGGGCACACCGACGTGGTACCGGTCGGCGATGCAGCCTCCTGGACGCATCCGCCCTTTGCGGCGGAGATCGCCAACGGCGAAATGTACGGGCGCGGCGCCGTCGACATGAAGGGCGGCATAGCCTGCTTTGTCGCGGCCGTGGCCCGCCACATCGAAAAGCACGGCAAGCTGAAGGGCTCGGTTTCTTTCCTCATCACCGGCGACGAGGAGGGACCGGCGATCAACGGCACGGTGAAACTGCTCGAATGGGCTGCCGGTAAGGGCGAGAAATGGGACGCCTCGATCGTCGGCGAACCGACAAATCCCGAAAAGCTCGGCGACATGATCAAGATCGGCCGGCGCGGCTCTATCTCGGGCATTGTCACCGTCAATGGCCGCCAGGGCCATGTGGCCTATCCGCATCTGGCCGACAATCCGGCGCGCGGCATCGTCACGCTGGTCGAGGCGCTGCTGTCGCCGGCCTTCGACAAGGGCACCGGGGATTTCCAACCGACCAATCTCGAGGTGACGTCGATCGACATCGGCAACCCGGCAACCAACGTCATTGCGGCGAAGGCAACCGCAGCGTTCAACATCCGCTTCAACGACACGTGGACCGCCGAGACCGTCCAGGCCGAAATTCACAATCGTCTCGACCGCGCCGCCGGCCGCCGCAAGTTGAGGCCCGGCCGCAAGCAACCGATCGACTATGAGATCGTCTGGCGCGACCGGCCGAGCCATGTCTTCCTGACACGTGACGACCGGCTGATCGAGACGCTTACCGGCTCGGTCGAGGCAGTCATCGGCAGGACGCCGGCGCTCTCCACCTCCGGCGGCACTTCCGACGCGCGCTTCATCAAGGATTATTGCCCGGTGGTGGAATTCGGTCTGGTCGGGCAGACCATGCATATGGTCGACGAACGGGTAGCACTCGCCGACCTCGAAACCCTGACGCAGATCTACGAGCGCTTTCTCGAAGACTGGTTCGGCTGAGCAACCAGATGCCGCCCGCCGAAGATATCCAGCAATATCTGACCGGCGCCTGGCGCCTAATGATGGGCAAGCCCGACGGCATCCGGCTGCTCGACATCTCCGCCGACGGCTTCTGGAACTCGTTCTTCGCGATCGTCGTCTCGCTGCCGGCCCTTGTCGTGGGCTGGGTCGCGGTCGCCAACGAACTCAGCCAGGACCCGGACATCGCCGGCGGGCGCTTTTCGATCTTCCTGCGGCTCGGCCTGGTCGACATCGGCGCATGGGTGCTGCCGCTCGCCGCACTTGCTCTGGTGGCAAAACCTGCCGGCATCGGCGGCCGCTTCGTCCATTATGTGGTGGCCACCAACTGGGGTTCGGCGCTGATCGTCTGGTCGATGCTGCCGCCGGCATTGCTGCGGCTGTTTTTCCCGTCCGCAAGCGACACGGCATCGGTCATTTCACTGGTGCTCTTCGTGCTTTCACTGGTGCTGTCGTGGCGGCTCACCAACATGGCATTGGGCCGGGGACCGGCGATCGCCTCCGCCGTGTTCGCCGGCATGTTTGCCGTATCGCTCGCCGTGCTGTTCGGGCTGCAGGCGATGTTTGGCCTCGCCGGTTAGCGAAAAGCACCCGCCAGCGCTGCAACCAGGGTCAGCGCCATGGCTACGAAAGCAACCGCGGCAAAGCCATGGTTGGCATAAAGCGGGCCAAAGGAACTGGTCCCGACGAACACCGCCAAATAGGTGACGGCGCTGTTCAGGCCCATGATCGTGCCGCGCTGCGACGGATCGATTGCCGTCAGCCGCATGATCAGCAGGTTGAGGCCGAAATGGTTGAACAAGCCCCACAGGAAAACCATCACCAGAACCGCCGCGAAACTGTCGCCGGTCAGCGCGAAGAGAAGATAGACGGCCGCCACGGCCATAAAGGCGATCGGCATCAGGCGACGCGCCCCCACCCGGTCGGCGAAGCCGTCCAGAAAAGCCGCACCGCCAAAACCCAGGCCGTAGACGAGGGCGACCAGCCCGTTGGCGCTGACCGGCTCGCCCAGGTCGTTGTGGAGATGGGCGCCAAGATATCCGTAGACACCGTAGAACGCCGCCATGAAGGCGCCGCACGCCAGCAGCAGCGGCTTCACCCCGGTTATCGCCAATGCCGCGAAGGGGGACGGCGCCGCTCCGGCGGCCTGCTCCCTTCCATGCGGCAGCAGTGACAACCCGGCAATCGCGACAACCGACAGCAGCGCGACGGCGACATAAACGGCGCGCCAATGGATGAAGTCGGCGAGCACCGCCGACAGCGATACGCCGGCGATCATGCTCAAGGTCCAACCAGTCAGCACCACGCCGATGGTGCGGCTTTCGCGGCCGGGCGGCGCGATGGCGGCAGCGCTGGCATAAATCGCCGGCAAGGCGACGCCCGAGGCGATGCCGGCGACGAGCTGTGCGGCAATCAGTGCCGACACAACCGGAGCCGCGGCGCTGAGCAGCATCGCGGCAGCCAGCAATGCCATGACGAGCCGCAAGACACGGCGCGCGCCGAGGCGGTCGACATGGCGGGCAAGAAACAGCGCGCTTGCCGCCGTGCCGAGGCCGAAGGCTGCCGACGCCATCATCACGGCTGGGACTCCCGCGCCAAGCGATTGCGCCACTTCCGGCGCGATCGGCCCGAGCACCAGTGAGTTCGAGCCGATGACGCCGATACAGCCGGTCAGCACATAGGCAGCGCGGGGGATGCCGCCCTGTTCCGCGGCATAGTTGTCGAATGGTTGATCTATCTTCGCCATATCTGCATGATGGCAGAATGACATTCGGCGACAAGAAGGAATCCGACTATGGATCAAGAAACAGATAGCATTCGGCAGAGCAGGCTTCCGAGCCGGGAACTCGACGCCGCCGACCGAAGATTGTTAGGCGTTCTGGTCGAGGACGCGACCGTCAGCTATGCCGAGCTCGGCGAGCGGGCCGGACTTTCCGCACCCGCCGCGCATGAACGTGTTAAGCGTCTGCGCCGCTCCGGCGCCATCCGTCGCACCGCCGCGATCATCGATCCGAAGGCGATCCACAAGCCGCTGCTCGCCTTCGTCCACGTCGATACGCGGGGCTGGGGCAAGACGCCCGAACTGATGGCGATCTCGGAATGTCCGGAAGTCGAGGAGATCCATTCGGTCGCCGGCGACACCTGCATGCTGCTCAAGGTACGCACCGAAGACACCCGCGCACTCGAGGGTCTGCTGTCGCGTCTTTACGAAACGCCGGGCGTGGTGACGACCCGCAGCTATGTCGTGCTGTCGACCTATCTCGAGCGCACGGTACAACCCGGAAGCACGAAGGAATGGCCGGCGCCGCGTCACATGGCGCAGCCGATCTATTGATTTGCTTCTCAGGCTTCCGGGTAGTCGACCTTGACCAGGTAGAGCCCGTCGGGCGGCGCTACCTGGCCGCAGGCCGCGCGGTCGCGCGCCGCCAGCGCCTTTTCCAGGTCCGCGGCCGTCCAGCCGCCTTCACCTACCCGCTTCAGCGAGCCGACCATCGAGCGGACCTGGTTGTGCAGGAAGGAGCGCGCCGACGCCCGCACCTCGATCGCATCGCCGGAGCGTGTCACGTCGAGCCGGTCGAGCGTCCTCACCGGAGAAACTGCCTGGCATTGCGTCGAACGGAACGTAGTGAAATCGTGCTTGCCGATCAGCAATTGCGCGGCGTCATGCATGGCTGCGTGGTCGAGCCGCTTCGGCACCCACCAGGCCTTCTTCTGCTCCAACGTGAGCGGCGCGCGGCGGTTGACGATGCGATAGAGATAATGACGTCCGGTTGCTGAAAACCGCGCATCGAAATCGTCGGCCGCGAGCGAAACGGCGGTGATCGCCACAGTCTCCTTCGCAACCTGCAAATGCGCGTTGACGGCATCGCGCACCTTCTGCGCCGGCCACTCCTTTGCGAGGTCGACATGCGCGACCTGGCCCGTCGCATGCACGCCGGCATCGGTGCGGCCGGCACCACGCAGCGACACCTGCTCGCCGCAAAAGCTCAGGAATGCCCGCTCGATCGCCGCCTGCACGGAGGGCTGGTCGGCCTGCCACTGCCAGCCGGCATAGGCGCTGCCGTCATATTCGATGTCGAGACGATAGCGCGGCATTCCGGAGCCAGTGTGCCGATCAGGCTGCGAGCGCGGAACCGAAGGCCGGGGCGTAGTCGAGCCGGCCGGTCTCAGGTGCCTCGCCCCAGGCCAGCGCTTGCAGCGCTTCGCCCTGATAGTCGCTCTGGAATTTTCCCGCACGCTGATGCGTGTAGCCGAAGCGGCCATAATAGGCGGGATCACCAAGCACGACCGACAGTGTCTCGCCGGCATCCTTCAGCTTGAGATGTGCCTCGCGGATCAGCGCGCCGCCAATGCCCGTGCCGTGAAACGACGGCTCGACCGCCAGCGGCGCCAGCGCGACCGCTGCGAACTTCTTGCGACCCTCAGCCACGTAGAGCCGCGAGAACAGGATGTGGCCGACGACCTGGCCTTCTTCTTCGGCCACCAGTTCGACGACCGCGTCGCCATCTGTGATCAGCGCATCGACCAGCCCGGCTTCCGACTTTTGCCCGAACGCATGCTCTTCGACGAGGCGGATCGCAGCGCGATCCCTGGGCGTTGCCGCCCTTATCGACATCATGCTCATGACAGTTTCATTCCTTTTTCCAGTTTCGTACCGCGCAGGAATTCTTCCGCGCCCGCAGGCTTTCCGCCTGCCCGTTGAACTTCGACCAGCCTGACCGCACCGTCTCCACAGGCGATTGTCAGCCGGTCGTCGAGTATCCTCCCGGGATTCCCGTTCCCATCGGCCAGCGCGGAACGCAGCAGCTTCAACCGTTCCATTTTGCCGCCGGCTTCCATTTCAGACCACGCGCCGGGAAAGGGCGACAGCCCGCGGATATGGTTATGCACATCCTTTGATGGAAGGCTCCAGTCGATCCGCGTCTCCGCTTTGTCGATCTTTTTGGCGTAGGTAAGGCCATCGGCCTTTTGTGGTGCCAGCGTCACCTCGCCTCCCTCCAGCGCTTTCAACGCCTCGACCATCAAGGGCGCACCCGTCTCCATCAGCGCGTCGTGCAACTCGCCGGCCGTCATGTCCGGTCCGATGGCGACGCGGCTGGTCAGTGCCACCGGCCCGGTATCGAGGCCTTTCTCCATCTTCATGATCATCATGCCGGTCTCGGTATCGCCCGCCATGATCGCCCGCTGGATGGGTGCGGCACCACGCCAGCGCGGCAGCAGCGAGGCATGGCCGTTGTAACAGCCAAGCCGCGTGCCTTCGAGAATGGCTTTTGGCAGCAGCAGTCCGTAAGCCACCACCACCGCGACGTCGGCATTCAACTCGCGGAACGCCGCCTGTTCTGCCTCACCCTTCAGCGAGATCGGCGTCCGCACCTCCACGCCCAGCCTTTCGGCCTCGCGCTGCACCGGCGACGGCGTCAGCTCAAGCCCGCGCCGTCCTGCCGGCCGTGGCGGCTGCGTGTAGACGGCAACGATCTCGTGACCCGCGTCGGCAACGGCGCGCAGCATCGGCACCGAAAAGTCCGGCGTTCCCATGAAGATGACGCGCAGGGGCATTTTCCCTTATCCCACCATGCGCGTGGGCGGCTTGTCCTTGGCGAGCTTCTTGAACTTCTTCATCACCATGTCGCGTTTCAGCTTCGAGATATGGTCGATGAACAGCACGCCGTTGAGGTGGTCGATCTCGTGCTGCAGGCAGGTCGCTAGCAGACCTTCCGCCGCTACTTCCTGCTGTTTGCCATCGCGGTCGAGATATTTCACCCGCACCGACGCCGGGCGCTCGACTTCGGCATAATAGTCGGGGATCGACAGGCAGCCTTCCTCGTAGACCGAACGCTCGTCCGAGCTTGCGAGGACTTCCGGGTTGATGAATACCTGAGGTGCCGGCTCCTCGCCCTCCTTGGCGAGATCGATCACCAGCATACGCAAGGGTTCGCCGACCTGGATCGCGGCCAGCCCGATGCCGGGCGCGTCGTACATCGTATCCAGCATGTCGCCGGCGAATTTTCGCAATTGCGCATCGACCCGCTCCACCGGCTTGGAAACCTGGCGCAGGATCGGATCGGGAAGAATGATGAGCGGCTTGATCGACATCACGCTCACCTAAGGTTTCTCGGCAAAAGCGTCAACCGGAACGGATGTTCACTGTTCTCGTTTTGATCTGTCACGGCAGGCCGAATCGGCTATGCTCGCGCGATGAACGATCTTTTCACGATCCTCGCCGAACCCGTCGCCCGCCTCGGCGCCACCACGATAACACTCGGCCAGGTGCTGAGCTTTATCGCGGTGCTTTTTGTCGCGCTTCTCATCGCGCTGGTCGTGTCGCTCTGGCGCTCGGCCAAGGCGCGCGCGGTCGCGGCGGCGGAGGCAGCCGATCACGCCCGCGACACCGAAGCGCGCATGGCGGGCATCCTGCAGTCGCAGGCGGAAATGCAGGGCAGGCTCGGCGCGGTCGCCGACGTCTTCGGCGCGCGGCAGGCGGAACTGACGCAGTCGATCGGTCAGCGCCTCGACGCGATGACTGGACGGCTCGGCCAGACGATGACCGAGCAGACCCGCTCGACCCACGAGAGCCTGGCCAAGCTGCAGGAGCGGCTGGCCGTCATCGACACAGCGCAGACCAACATCCAGTCGCTCGCCGGCCAGGTGGTGCAATTGCAGGCGATCCTCTCCAACAAGCAGACGCGCGGCGCCTTCGGCCAGTCGCGCATGGAGGCGATCGTCGCCGACGGGCTGCCGCACGGCGCCTACGAATTCCAGGCGACGTTGTCGAACGGCAGCCGACCCGATTGCCTGGTCCGGATGCCGAACGACACGCCTTCGCTGGTGGTTGACGCCAAGTTTCCCTTGGAAGCGTGGAATGCTATCCGCGCGGCGGAAGGCGAGGCTGCGCAGAAGTTCGCCGCGCAATCCTTCCGGCGCGATATCGAAGTTCACATTCGCGACATCGCCGACAAGTACCTCATCTCCGGCGAGACGCAGGACACCGCCTTCATGTTCGTGCCGTCGGAATCGGTGTTCGCCGAGATCCACGAGAATTTCGAGGCGCTGGTCCAGCGCGCCCACCGCGCCCGCATCGTCATCGTCTCGCCATCGCTGTTGATGCTGTCGATCCAGGTCATCCAGTCGATCCTGAAGGACGCCCGCATGCGCGAACAGGCGCACCTGATCCAGGGCGAAGTCATCCGCCTGATGGAAGATGTCACCCGCCTCGATGAACGGGTACGGAAACTGCAGAACCATTTCGGCCAGGCGACACGCGACATCGACGACATCCTCGTCTCGTCGTCCAAGGTCACAAAGCGCGGCCAGAAGATTGAAGCGCTCGAGTTCGGCGCCGCGCCGGCGGAGGCCGAGGGCGACACGGCGGGGCGAAACAACGCAAAGCCGGATGCCGTCCGCATCGCCGATTCCAAGACAGGCCAACTGCGCTTGCGCGTGGTGGAAGAAGGCGACGCCTGACCGGCGCGATCAGACGTCGGCTCCGGACGGCGGCGCCACGACCTTCATCTTGCGCTTTTGCCATGTCCCGGTCGTCTGCGGCTTGATGAACAGCGCGGAGATTTCCGGCCTGGCCGCGCGTATCCCGGCCTCCAGCCGCTCGACGCAGGTTTCGATTTCCGGCGCGGTAAGCCTATCCTCGAATTCTATGCTCAGCGCCGCGACGATTTCTTCGGGACCCATATGGACGGTCAGGATGCCGTTCGCCCGCTGCACATCCGGATCGCCTTGCACGATCGCCAGCACCGCGGCCTCAACCTCCGGCAGGGCCGGCTCGCCCATCAGCAGGCCCTTGCTCTCTCGTGCCAGGAAGATGGCCGTCGAAGCGAGGATCAGGCTGATGCCGATCGATGCGATGCCGTCGAATTCCGGCATTGCCAGCAGGTCGGCTGCGAGAATGCCTGCAAAGGCGATGAAGAGACCAAGCAATGCGGCGCTGTCTTCGAACAGCACCGTGTAGACGCTTGGATCCTTGCTCCGGCGCACCGCCGCGAAATAGCCGAGCCCGCCCTTGGACTTGCGGAATTCCTTCAGCGCCACCCACCAGGAACCGCCCTCGAAAAGCATGGAAAGCCCGAGCACGACATAGTTCACCATCGGATTGGTGACCGGCTCAGGTTCCAGGATATGAAGAACGCCCTCGTAGAAAGAAACGCCGGCGCCGAGCGCGAACACCAGCAGCGCGACGATGAAGCTCCAGAAGTACAGTTCGCGACCGTGGCCGAGCGGATGCGTCCGGTCGGCGGGGCGTGCCGCGCGGCGCAGACCGTAGAGCAGCAGCAGCCCGTTGCCGGTGTCGACGAGCGAGTGAACGCCTTCGGACAGCATGGCGGAGCTGCCCGTGAAGAAGGCCGCGGCGAACTTCGTCGCCGCGATCAGCAGGTTGCCCGCCACTGCAGCATAGATGACCTTTTTGGAACCTGAATGTGCGGCCACTGGCGTCTCCGAGCTCTCCGGAACTTAATCTTCCGCCACTGGTAGTCCAGCAACTTGCCGACGGCCAGGCTGCGGTTCGCCGCCGTCATTTCTCCCCTTTTGGGGGATGGCCGGTAAAGCCTCTTGAACCGGCGAATATATTCGGCATGATTCGCGTCGCCAATCGGAGGACGAATCATGGCAAAAGGTGCGATGAGACCGAACAAGGAAGCCAAGAAGCCGAAGAAGGACGCCAAGAAGCCGGCAGCGGCGAAAGCGGCTCCTGCAGCGGCTGCCAAGAAGGCGAAGTAGAGCCGGGCATCCAAACGGAAAACAGTCTCGTCCGGTCGCGAGACCCGCGACCGGACTTTTGTTGAACGGCCGGAGACAAAGCCTATATATCAGACGCGCAAGGACGGCCTTGCGTTTGCCATAGCCCCGGCCGGGACGACCCGCCAAGAAAGCGAGTCCTGATCATGGCTTGGATTTATCTGTTCTTCGCAGGCATCTTCGAAATCGGCTGGGCCATCGGTCTCAAATACACGGTCGGCTTCACCCGCCTCATGCCCACATTGCTCACCGTCGCCAGCATGATCGTGAGCCTCGGCCTGCTCGGCTTGGCGCTGAAGACACTTCCTGTCGGCACCGCCTACGCGATATGGACCGGCATCGGTACGGTGGGCACCGCCCTGCTCGGCATCTGGCTGCTCGGCGAGCCGGCGACCGCGGCGCGCCTCGCCTGCATCGCGCTCATCGTTTCCGGTATCGTCGGATTGAAACTGGTCGCGTGACGCAGCAAACACCGCGGCCGAACGGGTCGCGGTGTTTCATCCTGCATAAGGAATGCCCGGCGATGCCGGACAACTTTACTTGCCGCCGAAACCCGGAGGGACGCGGCCGACACGCGACTTGCGTGCCGCGTAACGCGCGTCGCGCTTGGCCTTGCGTTCGGCCTCGTCGGCCAGCAGGCGCGCGATGCGCTCGTTTTCCTCGGCTTCGCGCTGCTTGGCCTCGGCCTGGGCGGCCTCTTCGGCGGCAAGGCGTGCTGCCTCGGCAGCCGCCTCACGCTCGGCGCGTTCCTTTGCCTCGCGAGCCAGTCGTTCCTGCTTCTGCTTTTCCCTCTCGGCCTCGCGGATGGCGCGTGCCTCGAGGATCGCCTTGCGCTCGGCCTGCCTTGCCAGTACCGCCGGATCGTCGGCTGCCGGCTTGGCCTTGAATTTTTCGAGCATTGCCCGCTTCGCTTCGTTCGCCGCACCACGGCGTTCGAAAATGTCTTTTTCTCGGTAGATAGCCAAATCTCACTTCCCTGGAGTCATGTCGCGACGCTTACATACGCGTGGAAATCGAGAGTTCAAGCGCCAAATCAGCACAGCTGCCATGATTTCCGACCGTGTTGCCGTAAGGAAACGCAGGTGGCAGCGCAACAGGCCATAAGTCGAAATACACTGTTCACTCGCTTGCCTCTGGCGGCTTGACCCCACCGTCGCTACCTGTAGTGGCAACAACCATTTCAGGATGATCCCATGGAACTCGGCCTCTACACCTTCGCCGATGTCAGTCCGGTGCCCGGCCCGGGCGCGATCGGCCCGCATCAGCGCTTGCGCAACCTGATCGAGGAGATCGAACTCGCCGACCAGGTCGGCCTCGACGTGTTCGGCCTCGGCGAGCATCACCGCCCGGACTATTCCGCCTCGGCGCCTGTCGTGGCTCTCGCCGCGGCGGCTGAACGCACCAAGCGCATCAAGCTCACCAGCGCCGTCACCGTGCTTTCCTCCGACGACCCGGTGCGTGTCTTCCAGCAGTTCGCGACGCTGGACCTCCTGTCCGGCGGCCGCGCCGAGATCATGGCTGGTCGCGGCTCGTTCATCGAATCGTTCCCGTTGTTCGGCTACAATCTGGAAGACTACGACGAGCTTTTCGCCGAGAAGCTGGACCTGCTTCTCGGCCTCAACGAAAGCGAACGTGTCACCTGGTCGGGCACGCATCGTGCGCCAATCAACGACCGTGGCGTCTATCCCCGCCCCCATAACGGCACCCTGCCGATCTGGATCGCCGTCGGCGGCACGCCGCAGTCCGTTGCGCGCGCAGGCGCCCTCGGCCTGCCCTTGGCACTTGCCATCATCGGCGGCGAGCCGGCACGTTTCGCGCCGTTGTTCGATCTCTACCGCGAAGCCGCCAGACGCGCCGGGCAGGATCCGCAAAAGCTGGCGACCAGCATCAACGTGCACGGCTTCGTCGCCGAAACCACCGACAAGGCGGCCGACGATTTCTACGGACCGCAGGCCGAGGTGATGAACCGCATCGGCCGCGAACGTGGCTGGGGTCCGACCAACCGCGCACATTTCGACCAGGCGCGGTCGCCCGCCGGCGCGCTGTTCGTCGGCGACCCGGAGACGGTGGCCGAGAAGATCGTGGCACAGCACAAGATCTTCAAGAACGATCGCTTCCTGCTGCAGATGGCGATCGGCATCATGCCGCACGACAAGGTCATGAAGGCGATCGAACTCTATGGCACCAAGGTTGCGCCGATCGTCCGCAAGGCGACGGCAGGTATGCCAGCCGTCGCCGCGCAATAAGTCTTCGTCAGGCTGGAGTGCATTGTACCGCTTCGTTGCGGAGGCGGTGACCCGTCCCTATATCGGACGGGTCACCCTTCGGATAATCCACGCATGACTGACGCTTCCTTCGACCTCGACGTCTATTGCGCCCGCATCGGCTACGACGGTCCGCGCGAAGCATCGCTGGAGGTGTTGCAAGCGCTTCATCTGCTGCATCCGCAGGCTATCCCGTTCGAAAATCTAAACCCGTTTCTCGGGCTGCCGGTAAAGCTCGACATTGCTTCGCTCCAGGCGAAACTGGTCGATAGCCGGCGCGGCGGCTACTGCTTCGAGCACAATCTTTTGTTCATGCGCGCACTGGAGGCGCTGGGGTTTTCGGTAACCGGCCTCGCCGCGCGTGTGTTGTGGGGGCAGCCGGATGACGCGATCACGCCGCGCGGCCACATGCTGCTGCGCATCGAACTCGACGGCAGAACCTATCTCGCCGACGCCGGCTTCGGTGCGCTGACGCAGACAGGCCCGCTGCTCCTGGTGCCAGATCTCGAGCAGGAAACCCCGCACGAGCCGTTCCGCATCGCGGAGACCGGCGATCATTTCCGGATCCAGGCCAGCGCCGGCGGCGAATGGCGCACGCTCTATCGCTTCGACCTGCAACGGCAATACGAAGTCGACTATATCGCGGCCAACTATTTCCTGTCGAGCAGCCCGGACTCGCATTTCCGATCGTCTGTCGCCGCCGCCCGCGCGGTCCCCGGCAAGCGCTATGCGCTGCGCAACAACCGGCTTTCAGTCCATCACACCGGCAGCCGCTCCGAACAGCGCGAGATCGAAACTGCCGCGGAACTCGCCGAAACGCTGGAAACCCTGTTCGACATCGAAATTCCCGACCGCGCCGCCTTCGAAGCGAAGGTTCAGGCCGCCAACATCTTGGAGACCAGGATATGATCCCCCTTTCCGTTCTCGATCTGTCACCGGTCGGCGAAGGCAGCGATGTCAGCCAATCACTGAAGAACACGCTCGACCTCGCCCGTCATGCCGAGCGTCTCGGCTACAAGCGCTACTGGCTCGCCGAACACCACAATATGCCCGGCATCGCAAGTGCGGCCACCTCCGTTGTCATCGGGCATGTCGCTGGCGGCACCTCGACCATCCGCGTCGGCGCCGGCGGCATCATGCTGCCCAATCATGCGCCGTTGGTGATCGCCGAGCAGTTCGGTACGCTCAACGCCCTCCATCCCGGCCGCATCGACCTCGGCCTCGGCCGCGCACCCGGTACGGACATGGGCACGGCGCGCGCTCTTCGCCGCAACATGGACGCCGGCGTCGACAGCTTCCCGCAGGATGTCGTCGAACTGATCGACTATTTCCGCCCGGCCGAACCCGGCCAGCGGCTGCGCGCCGTTCCTGGCGAGGGCCAGAACGTGCCGGTCTGGATACTCGGCTCGTCGACCTACGGCGCCCAGCTCGCCGCCATTCTCGGCCTGCCCTATGCCTTCGCCTCGCATTTCGCGCCGGCCGAACTGGAGCACGCGATCGACATCTACCGCTCGCGTTTCCAGCCGTCTGAACATCTCGACAAGCCTTACCTGATGCTCGGCCTCAACGTCTTCGCCGCCGCGACGGACGCCGAGGCGAAGCTGCTGTTCACGTCGCTGCAACAGGCCTTCGTCAACCTGCGCACCGGGCGCCCCGGCAAGCTGCCGCCGCCGGTGGAAGGTTATGACACGCAGATTGATACCGCCGCCAAGGTCATGCTCGAGTACGCTCTCTCCTGCGCCATCATCGGCTCGCCGGAAACCGTGCGCAGCGGCCTCGACGCCTTCATCCGCCGCACCGGCGCCGACGAGCTGATGGTCACCGCGCAGATACACGACCACGCGGCCCGGGTTCGCTCGTTCGAAATTCTCGCCGATGTGCATCGGGAGTTGGCCAAGGCGGCTTGAGGCGCCGCCTCTTCCCTTCTCCCCTTGTGGGAGAAGGTGGATTGGCGCGCAGCGCCAAGACGGATGAGGGGTTTGCCGCAGATACCCCTCACCCGGATTGCCATCGACTTGCTTCGCAAGTTCGGGCAATCCGACCTCTCCCACAAGGGGAGAGGCAAAAGCTACCGCACCGCCTCCACCAAACCCTTGTCCGGAAAACACGTCGCCGCCTTACCGTTCTTCGCCTGCCATGCGCCGATCGAGCGGCGGGTCTTGAAGCCGGGCAGACCGTCGGCGCCGCCGACATCGTAGCCGAGCTTTTCCAGCCCCCGTTGCAGGGCCGCGACATCCGACCGGTAAAGCCCGCCGACCTTGCCCCACGAGCCGGCAAAATTCCTGTCGCCATGCGCAATACGGTCGGCGCCGTGGCCGATGAACAGCGCGTAGAGATCGCTCTCGTTGTACTCCTTCAGCACGTAGAAATTCGGCGTCACGATGAAGGCGGGACCGCTGCGTCCGGCCGGCATCAGCAGGAACCCCTCGGCGCGTGCCTCGTTGGCCGGAAACGGCTTGCCGTTGACGCGCGAGATGCCCATCGCCGCCCATTCCGAGATCCGCTTGCCCTGGTCCGGACCTTCCAGCGCACAGGAAACGTTCTCCGGCACCGCCACCTCGAAACCCCAGTCGCGGCCTTTCACCCAGCCATAGTCGACCAGATAATTGGCGATCGAGGCCAGTGTGTCGGGTGTGGAGTTCCAGATGTCGGCGCGGCCGTCTCCGTCGAAATCGACGGCGTGTTTCAGGAATGAGGTCGGCAAGAACTGCGGCTGGCCAAGCGCACCCGCCCATGACGACTTCATCGCCTTGGGGCTCGCCAGCCCGCGTTCCACCATCTCCAGTGCAGCCAACACCTCGGTCCGGAACATGTCCTTGCGCGTGGCGAGAAACGCCTTGGTGCCGAGCACCTCGAATGCGTCGTAGGGGATCTTCGCGGCGCCGAAGCCGGATTCGCGACCCCAGATCGCCAGCACCACGCTGCCCGGTACGCCGTATCTTTTCTCGATCGCCGCGAGTGTCCTCGCATTCTGCCCCGCCCGTGCCCTGCCGCCGCCGGTGACGCCGCCGATCTTGCCGAAATAACTGCCGGGCGAACCGAACTCCGCCTGATGCTGCTTCTTCGGCGTCGTCGGCTTGGCGCCCGGCATCACCAGGTCCGGCAGTTTCAAATTGGGCTTCACGCCGGCGAATGCCGTGTCGAACGTGGCCTTGGAAATTCCCTTGGTCTTCGCCTCCGGCCACAAATCGTTGGCAAGCCAGGCGCGGAACTGGTCGTCGATTTTTGCTGCCGAGGCGGGATAGGCGAAAACCAGCGACAGGCACGCGAGCATGATCAGCGGCAGTACCCCACGTTGCCCCCCTCTGTCCTGCCGGACATCTCCCCCACAAGGGGGGAGACTGGCTCGAAATTTCGCTTTCGCCAATCGCCAAGATCGCAGAAAGGGCGGCAACGCCGAAGCTGCCAATCTCCCCCCTTGTGGGGGAGATGTCCGGCAGGACAGAGGGGGGCGCCGTAGAGTGCTGTTCATGAAGGCCTCTTTGCCCATGAAATACGTCAAAACGCCGTCCGCGACCGCAGCGCTGCCGCCAAGGTTCCTTCGTCGAGGTAATCCAGTTCGCCACCCACAGGCACGCCATGCGCCAGTCGCGTCACCTTGATCTCGAAACCTTCCAGCTGGTCTGTCAGGTAATGCGCCGTGGTCTGGCCCTCGACGGTGGCATTGACGGCGAGGATCACTTCCGCGACATCGCCCTCGGCGGCCCGCGCCACCAGTTGCTTGATGTTGAGCTGGTCGGGACCGATCCCGTCGAGCGGCGACAGCGTGCCGCCGAGCACATGATACCGGACATTCATGGTGCCTGCGCGTTCCAGCGCCCACAGGTCGGAAACGTCCTCGACGACGATCAGGATAGTGCTGTCGCGACGCGGATCGGTGCAGATGGTGCAAGGGTCGATCGTATCGACATTGCCGCAGGTTGAGCACACCCGCACCTTGTCCACCGCCTCGGCCATGGCGCCGGCGAGCGGCACCATGAGTTGGTCCTTCTTCTTGATCATGTGCAATGCTGCGCGCCGCGCCGAGCGCGGCCCGAGCCCCGGCACCTTGGCCAGCAGCTGGATCAGACGTTCGATTTCGGGACCGGCGACTCGCTTCGACATCGGTCCGGTTTATGATTTTTCCGGCACGAAGGGAATTGCCCGCCGCTCGTGCATTCAGGCGGCAGGCTTCGCCTGTTCGAGTATCCAATGCCTGAATGCGCGAATCTGTGCCTCCTCCCGGCGGCTTGGCATGATGACCAGTTGATATTGCAAATCGGAAACGACGCTCTCCGTGAAGCATCTCACCAGCCGGCCGGCCGCCAGGTCGTCCGTGACCAGCGAGCTTCGCACAAGAGCGAAGCCGGCACCGCTACGGCAGGCATCCAGCATTTCCGGGAACGTACGGTATGAGGGACCGCCATCGAAATCGTGCTTGTCGCTGTCACCGTAGATCTGGCCATGCCAGCGGCGCCAGTCGAGCACCGTATAGCGGGCACCCTCATAGCGCAGCAGCGGTGCCGTTCGCATCCCTTCCCTGCGCGGCAGCTCGCGCGCAAGTTCCGGCGCGCAGACAGCGAACTCCTCGTCCGCCGTCAGTCGCTCGGCGCCCCGTTCCAGCATTCCGCCCGACAGCCATATGGCAACGTCGATATCGTCGTTGACGACAAGGGCGCGCCGATACTGCACCGTCACGCTGACATCAACCTCCGGATGCGCATCGCAAAAGCCGGTCAGTCGTGGCGTCAGCCACTGCGTCGCAAACTCCGGAGACGTCGAGATACGGAGCTTCGGACTGCCCAGCGACCGGCGCGCGCGGCCCAGTGCCTGTTCCAGGTTTTCAAGAGCCCCCACAACATCCGGAAGAAGCCCCTGCCCGAGCGGCGTCAGTTCAACGCCACGCCGGTCGCGTACGAACAGCCGTCCGCCGATCCAGTCCTCGAGCTGCGCGATCTGATGGCTGACCGCCGTTTGGGTGACAGCCAGGTCGTCGGCGGCCATCGTGAAACTTTTCAGGCGCGCGACAGCCGTGAAGGCGCGCAGCGTCTGCAATGGCGGCAATCCCGAAGGCAAGGTCTGCATGAATTTTCCTCATGCATTAGGTGACGAACGTTCGTTTTACGCCGCTCAAGCTTGCCAGCAAACTGCCTTCCATGAAAGGACGCCGGTCAACATTCATGAAGAAAATCGCTAGAGCCTGGAGGATTGCGCGAACAAGCCTCGGATCGCGTGCAAGCGAGCGGTGTAGAACACCACCTGCATTTCTGCACGACGATCTCGGCCTACTTCGCAAGCCGGAACGGCGGCCGTGGCAAGACTACTTATGAGATTGCCGGCCCAAGAGCATTTCGGCCAGCCGTCAGGCGCAGAGATCTATTCGAACGGCCGGTCCTGCGTCATGAGCAAGGCGCCGATGGCGTCTGCCGACTCGGCGCTGGCTTCATAGGACATCACCGGCTCCTGCGGCGCCGACAGGCTGCTTGCCTGGAAGTCCGCCGGCAGCGTTGCCCGCATGGGCGCGGCTGCAAACCGGTCGCTGTTCGGCTCGGCCGAGGCAAGCTGGGTCGATTGCGATTCCGCCGAAGGCTTCGCCGATGCCGGCAGGGGTGCCGCTTTCGGCAATTTCTGCGGCGCCTGCTCGGCCGACGCAACCATCGTCTCGGCGGCTTCCGGCGCCGTCGGCTGCGTTACCTTGCGACGGCTGCGCTTCTCGTAGAAGGCGTTGCCGCCGGCGACCGTCACGTAATGCATGTTCTTGTAGGGGAATTTCAGCCCGGCGGTGTGGAAGAACATGACTTCTTCCTTCACCTTGGGATGGCGCTCGCCCTTGAGCACCGCGTCGGCGGCCGCGGTCACGTCAGGCAACGCCTTGGAATTCATCTTGCGGGTCATAA
This sequence comes from Mesorhizobium sp. ZC-5, assembly GCF_025753855.1. Lineage (GTDB taxonomy): Bacteria > Pseudomonadota > Alphaproteobacteria > Rhizobiales > Rhizobiaceae > Neomesorhizobium. The sequence goes on along the minus strand of NZ_JAOWPT010000002.1, from coordinate 969,807 downwards.
CGCCCGGCGCGAACTGGCCCTTGGCGCCGACGACATCGCACACGTCGTCGCCGTATTTGCCGGACTTCAGCCGGTTCATCACCACCGAGCCGACAGCAACCAGCCCGTCGCGGCTCGAGCGGTTGGATTCGAAGAACATCGCCCGCGCCATGCACTCCTTGTCCTTGGTCGTAGCGGCGTAGGGTTTCGTGGTGCTGCTGGAAAGGGAAATCGCATCCGTCAGCTTGCCGGTGCTCTGAGTGCAGCCGGCCAGCAGGAACGGGGAGGCAGCGACGACGAGCAAAAGCGGCGTCTTCCATCTCCCGGCGATCACGAACAACCCCTCATCATCTCTCCGGTGGCAGTTTCCGTTGCGGCGAGAATGGGACACTTTCAGGCGAAAAGATGGCCAAAACAATCCCTCTGCCAGTCTAGATAGAAAGCGTTTACCAACCTTTACCTCCCTGGATTGCGGGCCTTGCCACACCGGAAAAGCCGAAGCGAAGCGTTTTCCCCCCGCCGCGGCCACACAAACCGCTTTGGCGGCATGCCATTTTCGGCACCAGTGCTGAAAATCCAGCAGGATCAACTTTGATTAACGCTGGAGACAAATACGCAAAAGACCGCGGCGTTCTCTCGAGTGCCCGATCCAAAGAAGCCGACTCGCGCAAATGGCTCAGCGTCCACGCGCAACGCGTTGGCCCAGGGTCACTTCCGGCGGCTGCTCTCCGTGAGGATTGTGGTATGGATGGCAGGAAAGCCTTGCCCACCCCGACGTCAGGAAAATCCGTGAAAGCCGTTCTGTTCGAAGAATTCCGCCAGCCGCCTGCCGTTCAGAACGTCGCCGATCCCGCCCCGTCCCCAGATGGTGTCGTCATCAAGGTGGAGGCGACCGGCCTCTGCCGCAGCGACTGGCATGGCTGGATGGGCCACGACGCCGACATCCGGCTGCCGCATGTGCCCGGTCACGAACTCGCCGGCACCATCCGGGCCGTCGGCAGCCGGGTGACGCGCTGGCGGGAAGGAGACCGGGTCACGGTGCCGTTCGTCGGCGGCTGCGGCCACTGCGCGGAATGCAACTCCGGCAACCACCAGGTTTGCGAGCGCCAGTTCCAGCCCGGCTTCACCGCCTGGGGTTCGTTCGCCGAATATGTCGCCATCGACTTCGCCGACACCAATCTGGTGCGCCTGCCCGAAACGCTCGACTTCACCACGGCGGCGAGCCTAGGCTGCCGCTTCGTCACTTCGTTCCGCGCCATCGTGGACCAGGCCCGCGTGCTGCCTGGCGAATGGGTCGCCGTCCACGGTTGCGGCGGCGTCGGCCTCTCGGCCATCATGATCGCTTCGGCGATGGGCGCCAATGTCGTGGCAATCGACATCGCCGACGACAAGCTGGACTTCGCCCGGCAGATTGGCGCCGTCGCCACGGTCAACGCATCCGGCAACCGTGACGTCGTGGAGGCGGTCAGGGACATCACCAAAGGCGGCGCGCACGTGTCGATCGATGCCCTCGGTCATCCCGCGACCTGTTTCAACTCCATCGCCAATCTGCGCCGGCGCGGCCGCCATGCGCAGGTCGGACTGATGCTCGGCGACCACAGCCATCCCAAAATTCCGATGGACAGGGTGATCGCCTGGGAACTGGCGATCCTCGGCAGCCACGGCATGCAGGCGTTCCGCTACGGCGCCATGATGGACATGATCGCAACCGGCAAGCTTTCGCCGCAAAAGCTGGTCGGCAAAAAGCTCAGCCTCGACGAAGCGCCCGCCGCGCTGATGGCGATGGATACATTCGACGGCATCGGCATCGGCGTGGTGACACGGTTTTAGAGAGTAGAGAGTAGAGAGTAGAGAGTAGACTGATCTATCGCAGCTGCCTCGGACGCAAGCCTCTCCGACTGCCTCCCCTATTTCCCTATTCCCTCAACTCAGAACGGCAACTTCATCCCGGGCGGGATCGGCAGGCCGGCGGTCAGCGCCTTGGTCTTCTCCTGCATGACCGTCTCGACCTTGACCTTGGCGTCGTTGTGGGCGGCGAGCAGCAGGTCCTCGAGGATCTCGACATCGTCTTCCTTGAACAGCGACGGGTCGATCTTCAGCGATTTCATTTCGAACTTGCCGGTAAGCGTCACCTGCACCAGGCCGCCACCCGCCTGCCCGGTCGCCTCGAGCGTCGCGATTTCTTCCTGCATGGCCTGAAACTTGGCCTGCATCTCTTTCGCCTTGCCCATCAGGCCGAGCAGATCTTTCATGGTCGTCTCCTACGCGGGAACAATCTTAAATTTCGTCGTCATCGTCGGTGGCCGGCTCGACCGGCACCTGCTGGTCTTCCTCAACCGCTTCCGGCGCGTCGGGAATGCGCACGTCGATGATCTTGGAACCGGGGAAGCGGGCGAGGATCGCCGCCACCGTCGGGTCGTTGCGCGCATCGCTGAAAGCCGTCTCGCGGCGGCTCGTCTCCATCTCGGACAGCGTCTGGCCGCCCTCCTCGCGCGACACCGAAACGATCCAGCGGCGACCGGTCCATTTCTGCAGATTGGCGTTGAGATCAGTGATCAGCGTCTTCGGCGCCTCGGCCGTCAGGCTGATGTCGATGCGGCCGTTCTCGATCTTCACCGGCCGCACGCAGCGCTTGAGCAGCACCTTGAATGCCATGTCGCGATGCTGGTCGGCGAGTGCCGCGATGTCGGCCAGCGAGCGTATCGCCACCTCAGGCGCCTCGGCGACCGGCTCCGGCTGCGCAATCATTTCCGGCGCAGGTTGCGTTTCCACCAGCCGCATCGTCTGGCCGCCGGCCGAACTCGCCGCGACGCGCGTCTGCGCCACAGCACTGGCGCCGCCGCCATTACCGGCAGGCGCGGAGACGGACGGACGCGCCGGGGCGCGTGAGCCCTGCCCGTTGCCGGACTGGTCGAGCGACTTCAGCGCCTCGTCCAGCGTCGGCAGGTCGGCGGCGTGGGCGATGCGGATCAGCACCATCTCGCCGGCGCTGACCGGCCGGTTCGAAGCCTGCACCTCGGGAATGCCTTTCAGCAGCATCTGCCAGGTGCGCGACAGCACACGGACCGACAATGATTGCGCAAACTCGAGCCCGCGGCGGCGCTCGTCTTCCGACAGCGACGCATCGTCGGCGGCCGACGGCACGAAGCGCAGCCTGGTCACCAGATGGTTGAATTCGGCGAGATCGGTAAGCACCGTTGCCGGGTCGGCGCCGGTGTCGTACTGCGCCCGGAATTCGTCGAGCGCGGCCCCGACTTCGCCCTTCATCAGGTTTTCGAACAGGTCGATGATGCGGGCGCGGTCGGCAAGGCCGAGCATGGCGCGCACGGCTTCCGCCGTCACCGTGCCGGCGCCGTGGGCGATCGACTGGTCGAAGATCGACTGGGCGTCGCGCATCGAGCCTTCGGCGGCGCGCGCAATCATTGCCAGCGCTTCATCCTCGACGTCGATGCCTTCCAGCCCGGCTATGCGTGCGAGATCTCCCTTGATGACCGCAGCATCGATGCGACGCAGGTCGAAGCGCTGGCAGCGCGACAGGACGGTGATCGGCACCTTGCGAATTTCGGTGGTGGCGAAGATGAACTTCACATGCGGCGGCGGCTCTTCCAGCGTCTTCAGCAGGCCGTTGAAGGCCTGCGTGGAAAGCATGTGCACCTCGTCGATGATATAGACCTTGTAGCGGGCCGATACGGGCGCGTAACGCACCTGCTCAATGATGTCGCGGATGTCGTCGATGCCGGTGTGCGAGGCAGCATCCATCTCGATAACGTCGGGATGGCGACCTTCCATGATGGCACGGCAGTGCTCACCTTCGATCGACAGATCGACGGAAGGCTGGTTCACTTCGGCAGTCCTGTAGTTCAGCGCACGAGCAAGGATGCGGGCGGTCGTCGTCTTGCCGACGCCGCGCACGCCGGTCAGCATCCAGGCCTGTGCGATCCGGCCTGCGGCAAAGGCGTTGGTCAATGTGCGGACCATCGGCTCCTGGCCGATCAGTCCGGAAAAGTCGGAGGGGCGGTATTTGCGGGCGAGCACCCGGTAGGCGCCGCCAGCTTTGCCCTTCTCGGAATTTCCGGCTTCGCTCATCCGCCCGTCTGCTCCAGTGGCCGCGTCGGTGGCCGATTCCTCGAAAAGAGTTTCACCCGCATCGTCCGGCCCCGTCAATGACGCGGCGGGCTGTCGGGGCGAATGGGAAGAGGTGGGAGGCTGGAACAATGACCCGTTCCGGGCTCGTTAGGGCTGCTTCCTTCCGGACCTGACCCGGTTGGCGAGTGGATCGTCCACCACCAACCTCCCGGTTTTCATATCGGCAATTGCGCCGGGAATTGCAAGTCCCGTCACCGAAACCGCGCGACCGTCCCGCCGCTTCCAATGATTCCCTTGCAGGCAAAGGGCCGGCACTCTAGCCTCAATCAAAATTCGAGAGGAAACGCCATGCTGCCGGGCCAGAAGGCCGGATTCGAGCTCGACCGCAGGCTGGAAGCCGACAGCGAGCAGGTCATGTGGCTGGGTCTTTGCGAGCTGCGCGTCATGAACGACCGCCGCTGGCCGTGGCTGATGCTGGTGCCGCAGCGGCCGGGCGCGGAAGAAATCCACGACCTCACCCCGCTCGACCAGGCCATGCTCACCTTCGAAACCAACATGGTCGCCCAGGGCCTGAAAAAAGTCACCGGCTGCACCAAGATCAATTCGGCCGCCCTTGGCAATATCGTGCGCCAGCTGCATGTCCACGTCATCGCGCGCAACGAGGGCGATGCAGGCTGGCCGGGCCCTGTGTGGGGGCACGGCATCCGCGAACCCTACCGCCGCGAGGACCTGCACCGCTTTGCCGACCAGGTTCGCAAGGCGCTGTAAACTGCCAGATTTTCAGATTGAGAAACCGTGAGAATGGTTTCCGAGAGGATTGCATGAGTTTTTCCCTATTCGATGCGCCGCCGCACGAGCCCAGCCAGTTCGTCGGCTTCGCCGGCAATCCGATCGACCGGCAGTCCGAGCAGCGGGCCGACGATTCCGTCGAAAAAGCGCTCGCCGATCCCAGCGCGCGCGTTCTTCTCGTGCGCGCTGGGCGCGTCTACCTGAAAGCCAACGGCACGGGCTTCAGTTCTTATTATACCGTCACCGCCACCTCGGCTCTGGCGGCCCGGCTCGAACACGCCGTCCTGCTCGGCTTCACGCCGCAGGGTCCGGTGCTTGCCGCACCCGCCGGGCTCGACCCTGAAGAACTGCCGGAAGGCATCAAGGCGATCGACTATCGCTCCGTCTATATACAGGGTCTGCTCGAAGCGCCGGACCTCGGCATTCTGGCGCAAGGCGCATCGTTGCTCGCCTGGCACAGTTCGCACCGCTTCTGCAGCAAATGCGGGCAGCAGTCGGAAATGCGCGCCGGCGGCTACAAGCGCCTGTGCCCGGGCTGCGGTACCCTGCATTTTCCACGCACCGACCCGGTCGCCATCATGCTGACGGTGACGAAGGATCGATGCCTGCTCGGCCGCGGTCCGCATTTCGGCCCCGGCATGTATTCCGCGCTCGCCGGCTTCATCGAGCCCGGCGAGACCATCGAGAATGCGGTGCGCCGCGAGACATTCGAGGAAGCCGGCATCCGCCTCGGCCGCGTCGTCTATCATGCCAGCCAGCCCTGGCCGTTTCCCTATTCGCTGATGATCGGCTGCTTCGGCGAGGCGCTGAACGAGGACATCACCATCGACGCCGAGTTGGAAGCCTGCCGCTGGTTCTCGCGCGACGAGGTGCTGGCGGCGCTCGCCGGCACGCATCCGGACGGCATCTTCACGCCGCCGAAGGGCGCCATCGCCCACACGCTCATCCGCGCCTGGGCCGAAAGCGCCTGACACCGTATATTCCAGCGAGAGAAACCATGATCCGCCACACCGTCGTTTTCACGCTCAAACACCCGGAAGGCTCGCCGGAGGAAGCCGCTTTCCTCGACAAAGCGAAAATCCTGGCAAAAATCCCCGGCGTCGAAAAGTTCGAGCAGCTGCGCCAGGTCAGCCCCAAGAACGACTATCGTTTCGGCTTCTCGATGGAATTCGCCGACCAGGCCGCCTATTCCGGCTACAACGACCATCCCGACCACGTCGCCTTCGTGCGCGACCGCTGGGTGCCGGAAGTCGCAGCCTTCATGGAAATCGACTACGCGCCGCTCGGCTAGGATCAGGGATGGCAAGCGCCGACCTCTCCTCCCGCCTGGCCGCCATCGTCGATGCCTTGCCGTTGCGCGACGGGCTGCGCGTACTGGAGATCGGCTGTGGTCCCGGTGCTGCTGCCCGCGCCGTCGCGGAGAGGATCGGCAATGGCCATGTCCTGGCCATCGACCGCTCCGCCAAGGCCATCGCCCAGGCGCGCGAAGGATCGGCCGGACTCATTGCCGCCGGCAAGCTCAGCTTGCGGTGCGTGGCCGCGGAAGATTTCGTCCTTGAAGCCGGCGAAGCGCCGTTCGACATCGCCTTCGCGGTCAGGGTGGGCGCGCTCGACGGACGCCACCCCGCCGCCGGCGCCCTGGCACTCAAACGTATTGCCGCCGCGCTGGTGCCCGGCGGCAGGCTGTTCATCGACGGCGGTTCACCTTTGAAAGAGCTGCGGCTGCCAGCCGAGCATGCGCCTCGATGATCCATCTAAACCATCGTCGAGCCACTGGAAATTTTGATTATCGGGAGGTGGTCGAATCATGGCGAGAAGCGAACTTCGTGTCGTTGTGGTTGGCGCAGGCATCATGGGCGCCTCGATCGCATGGCACCTTGCGCGGACGGGCGCCCGCGTCACGGTTCTCGAGAAGCTGTCCGCGCCTGCCGGCGGCGTCACCCACTGGTCTTTCGGATGGGTGGGCACCGGCGGTTCGCTGCCGTCGGGAGACGCCTCGTATTTCGCGCTGGAAACCGAAGCCGTGGCCGAGTTCGCACGCTTGCGAAGCCAGCTTGGTTCCCTGCCCATCGCGGCGCGGGGCGCTCTCGTCTGGCTGGACACGGAGGAAGAAACCTCGACGCTGATCTCTGAGCAGCAAACGGCAGGCGTGCGCATCGAGGCCTTGAGCTCCACGCGGTTTGCCGAAAAGGAGCCGCGTGTTGCCGTGCCGCCCGCATTGGCTGCTTTCGCACTGGATGACTTCGCCGTCGAGCCGGTCGACTTGACCCTTCAACTTCTAGCAGGTGCGCAAGCCGCCGGAGTCGAGGTCGTCTGCAACACCACCGTGGATGCCATTGAAACGCGGGGTGGCCGTGTCGTGGGAGTGCGCGCCGGCGAGAACAGATTTGCGGCCGACACGGTGGTCCTCGCCAGCGGGGCGTCGGCGCTTCCGCTCGCGGCGGCTCTCGGAATTAGCCTTCCCATCAGGGAAGAGCCCGCCGTGCTGATGCGTTTTGCAGCCGAGCCAGGGCTTGTACATCATCTGCTCTGCGGGCGCGGGCTGGAGCTTCGCCCCGGCCTGTCGGGCGGCCTGGTTTCGGCTGCCAGCTTCCCGGACGAGGGAGAGAGCGGGCTCACAGGGCTTGCCGAGCGCACCACCGGGAAAATCGCGGGACAGTTCGCGCCGGTTCCAGACCTGTCCCTGCTTTCGGTCAACGCGGCGTATCGTCCGTTGACAGGCGACGGACTGCCGCTGCGGACGTTTTTGCCGGGCATAGCCGGGCTCTACACCGTCGTTGCCCATCCCGGAGTGATCCTGGCGCCATATCTCGGCAGGCTTGCCGCACACGATATCGTCGAAGCCTAGCGGAAGCCTTGTGCAGCGCCGTTCAGTTTCCTAATCCGCGACCTTCCACTCGTCGCGCGAGTCGCTTGCTGGATACACACCGAGGATGCGCACTTCCTTGGAGAAGAAGCGCAACTCTTCCAGTGCATTCCTGACGCCGGGATCGTCGGGATGGCCTTCGATGTCGGCGTAAAACAGCGTCGCGGTGAAGGCGCCGAGTTGGTAGCTCTCCAACTTGGTCATGTTGACGCCATTGGTAGCGAAGCCGCCCATCGCCTTGTAGAGCGCCGCCGGCACGTTGCGCACGCGGAAGATGAAGGTCGTCATCATCTTCGTCTCCGCGCTCGGCCGCGCGATCCACTCCTTATTCTTGGTCAAGACGACGAAGCGGGTGACGTTGCTGTCGGTGTCCTCGACATTCTCCTCGAGGATGTCGAGGCCGTAGAGCGAGGCGGCCAGGCGCGGCGCCAGCGCCGCCATCGTCCGGTCGTTCAGCTCGGCGACGAGCTTCGCGGCACCGGCGGTATCGCCGGCCACGATCGGCTTCCAGCCGTTCTTGCGGATGTATTTGCGGCACTGGCCGAGCGCGTGGATGTGGCTGTGGACGGTCTTTATCTCCTTCCGGTCCACGCCCGGCAGCACCATCAGGTGAAAATGGATCGGCAGGAAATATTCGCCGATGATGTGCAGCTTCGATTCCGGCAGCAAATGGTGGATGTCGGCGACGCGGCCGGCAATCGTGTTCTCGATCGGGATCATGGCAAGATCGGCCTTGCCGGTCTCCACCGCGTTGAAGGCATCCTCGAAGGTCGCGCAGGGCAGCGGCTCCATGTCGGGAAACATGTTGCGGCAGGCGGTGTCGGAATTGGCGCCCGGCTCGCCCTGGTAGGAAATCCTGTTGGTGTTCGATGCCATGTCGTTTGTCCTGTCAGGCTTTGTCGAGCAGGGTCCACGCCCGCTCCAGATCTTCCGGCGTGTCGACGCCAAGCGGCACCGCCGCGACGATTTCGGCGTCGATGCGCATGCCGGCCTCCAGTGCCCGCAACTGTTCCAGCCGTTCGCGCTTCTCCAGCGGCGATGGCCGCAGCGAGACGAAGCGCTCGAGCGCTGCCCGGCGATAGGCATAAAGCCCGATATGATGATAGAGCGGCCCGTCGCCCCAAGGCGCCGTCGCCCGCGTGAAATAGAGCGCCCGCAGCCGGACCTGCGAGAGCGGCGAGCCGACGATCTTCACCACGTTCGGATTTTTCTTTTCGTCCTCGCGGGTGATTTCCACCCCGAGCGTCGCGATATCGACCGCGGCATCGTCGAGCGGCCGCAGAGCGGCGCGGATGGTCTCCGGGTCGATCGTCGGCAGGTCGCCCTGCACATTGACCACGACCTCCACCTCGCCGCGCGGATCGAGCTTCTCCAATGCCTCGAAAATGCGGTCCGAGCCCGATTCGTGGTCGGCCCGCGTCATCACCGCCTCGAAGCCGTTGGAACGCACCGCATCCGCGACCGCTTCCGTGTCGGTCGCCACGACGACACGGCCGAGCCCGCTTTCCGCTGCGCGGGCGGCGACATGGACGATCATCGGCTTGCCGGCGATATCGGCCAGCGGCTTGCCCGGGAGCCGGGTAGAGGCCATGCGGGCGGGGATCAGGACAAGGGTCGACATGAGCGGTGAAAACAGGCTGAAATGGGTGGCTGGAAAGTGTCAAAAGGTCTCACTGGAACCGCCCTTATATGTGTTGCAACCGGATAGCAAAAGACCTAGTTTCCGCGCGATTTGACCGGCACTGTCCGGGGATGGGACAGTGGACGCGGTTTGATGAAGCGTTGCTTCCTCAAGCCAGCCGATAGGGAGCCTCAGGCGTATGGACTCTTTTGAATTCAACAAGTTGATCGGTGCGCTGCTTGGCGTGGTTTTTGTCGTGTTCTCGGTCAACCTCATCGGCGACGCGATATTTGCCGCTCCCGTCCCCGAAAAGCCGGGCTTCATCATCGAGGCCGCGGAAGAGGAAGGCGCGGAAGGTGGCGCCGAGGCGCCGGCCGCGGTTCCGATCGCGACGCTGCTTGCCACGGCCGACGCAACCGCCGGCGAAGCCGTGTTCAAGAAGTGCGCCACCTGCCACACCCATGACAATGGCGGCGCCAACAAGACCGGCCCGAATCTCTGGAACATCGTCAACCGCCCCATCGCCTCGCATGAGGGCTTCTCCTATTCCGGCCCGATGAAGGAGTTCGCGCAGGGCGGCTCGGTGGTCTGGGATTTCGATCACCTCAACCACTTCCTTGCCGGCCCCAAGGCCTACATCAAGGGTACCGCGATGGGTTTCGCCGGCGTCAAGAAGGACGACGAGCGCGCCAACCTGATCGCCTATCTGCGCACCCTGTCCGACAGCCCGGCGCCGTTGCCGGAAGCCGCCGCACCCGCTCCGGAAAATGCTTCGGCTCCGGCCGATGGTGCTGCCAAGCCCGCCGATGGTGCCGCTCCCGCGGCTGCCCCCGCAGGCGAAGAAAAGCCGGCTGAGGGCGGTGCTGCCGCACCTGCGACGGAAGGTGCCGCTCCGGCAGGCGAGGCAAAGCCCGCCGAACCGGCCCCAGCGCCCGCTCAATGACAAAATTGTAATCGTCACGATCACGAAAAAGCCGGGTTCTACCCGGCTTTTTTGTTAGAACTGATGCATATGAGGCTGGAAATCGGCGGCGACCGGTTTCCATGCCGGGCGAATGAACTACATTGGCCGGGCAGAACGGCAACGAGGTTTGGATGACGGTGCGCTTCAGCAGGTTTTTTGGAATTGCAGGCCTTGCCGCGGTTTTTCTCTCGGCGGCAACCCTCACCATCCGCGCCGAGGACAAATGGCACACGACATCCTCGTTGATGGGCGAATCCAAATACGGCGAGGACTTCAAACATTACGACTACGTCAATCCCGACGCACCGAAAGGCGGCACGTTGAATTCCACGGTCGTCGGCACCTTCGACAGTTTCAACCCCTATATCGTCCGCGGCACGCCGGCAGCCGGCCTGGTGGGATTCGGCGGCGGCCACCTCTACGACACGCTGATGGAACAGGCGTTCGACGAGTCGGGCGTCAGCCATCCGCTGGTCGCCGACGCGTACAAATATCCGGACGACTATTCCTCGGCCACCTACCGGCTCAACCCCAACGCCCGGTGGCATGACGGCAAGCCGATCACCGTGGATGATGTGATCTGGACGTTCAATACCCTGAAAGCCAACAGTCCGATGTACGGGCGCTATTACGCCAATGTCACCGAGGCGGTCGCCGTCAACGACCGTGAAGTGGAGTTCCGCTTCAACCAGAAAGGCAACCGCGAACTGCCGCAGATCATCGGCGACATGGCCGTGCTGCCGAAACACTGGTGGGAAGGCACCGACGCCTCGGGCAACAAGCGTGACATCACTCAGCCGACGCTGGAGCCGCCGCTGGGTTCGGCCGCCTACAAGATCAAGAGCTTCAAACCTGGCTCCGAAATCGTCTGGGAACGCGTGCCCGACTACTGGGGCGCCAAGCTGCCTGTTAAAATCGGACGCGAGAACGTCGACACACGCCGCTATCTCTATTTCCTCGATAACAACGCCGCCTGGCAGGCCTTCACCAAAGGTGGGTTCCAGGACATCGAATCGGAGGCCAGTGCCCGCGACTGGATGACCAAATACAAGTTTCCGGCGCTGGATGCCGGGGATGTCATCAAGAAGGAATTCAAGGCGACCGGCCGTGCCAACTTTCAGGGCTGGATCATGAACTCGCGGCGTCCGATCTTCGCCGACCGCAACGTCCGCCGTGCGCTGACGCTGGCCTATGACTTCGAAACCATCAATCGCACGATGTCGTTTGGCCTCAACAAACGCGTCAACAGCTACTTCGTGGGAGGCGATCTCGCCTCACGCGGTTTGCCGGAAGGCAAGGAACTGGAACTCCTGACGCCGTTCAAGGACCAGTTGCCGCCCGAACTGTTCACCCAGGAATTCAAGCTGCCGGTCTACGCAACGCCGCAGGACGAACGCGTGCATCTGCGCGAGGTGGTGAAGCTGTTCAGCGAGGCCGGCTGGCACCTCAAGGACGGCAAGATGACCAACGACAAGACCGGTCGGCCACTCGAGTTCGAGATTCTCAGCAACAGTGACTCGATCGAGACGATGGCGAATTCCTACATCAACTCGCTGCGCAAGATCGGCGTGACGGTGCGGCTGCGCGTCGTCGACCCCAGCCAATATGTCGAGCGCGTCAACAACTTCGACTACGACATGATCATGCTCTCATTGGCGCAGTCGGAATCGCCCGGTAACGAACAGCGCGACTTCTGGAGTTCGAAGGCCGCCGACTCGCCTGGTTCCCGCAACTATTCCGGCATCAAGAATCCGGTCGTCGATGCTTTGGTGGAGCGAGTCATCTTCACCACCGACCGCGAGGATCTCGTGGTGGCGACACGCGCGCTCGACCGGGTTCTGTTGTGGAATTTCTATGTCGTGCCCCAGTTCACCCGCGATGTGGAATGGCTCGCCTACTGGAACAAGTTCGGCATCCCGGAAAAGCAGCCTGACTATATCGGCGCGGACACCGAGTCCTGGTGGATCGATCCGGAAAAGGAAAAGGCGCTGGCCGCCAAATACAAGAGCGTCAATTGAGTACGCGTCTTCCGCGACGTGACTTCCTGGCGCTGGCCGGCGCGGCGGCGGCTGCACCGCTGCTGCCTGCCTTCGCCGCCAGCCCCACCGGCAAGCCGCTGCACGGCCTCTCGGCTTTCGGCGACCTGAAATACCCGGCCGGCTTCAAGCATTTCGACTATGTGAACCCGGACGCACCGAAGGGCGGCACGTTCAATCTTTCGGTGCCGAGCTGGGTGTACAACCAGAGCCCGCTCACCTTCAACACATTGAATTCCTTCACGCCCAAGAGCGATGCGCCGCCGCGCATGGAGATGTGTTTCGATGCATTGATGATGGACGCCTTGGACGAGCCGGACGCCGTCTACGGCCTTCTGGCTGAAACCGTCACCATTTCCGAGGACCGAAACAGCTTCGAGTTCAGGCTGCGGCCGGAGGCACGGTTCCATGACGGCAGCCCCGTTACCGCCGCCGACGTCGCCTTCACATTTTTGACCTACAAGGAAAAGGGTCACTACGATCTGCAGTTGCCGCTGCTGGAGCTTGTTTCGGCCGAAGCCGTCAACCCGCAGACAGTCAAGCTGACATTCACCGGCAAGCATTCGGAACGCACGATCTTGTCGGTGGTAGAATTCCCGATCGTCTCGAAGGCGTTTTTCGAGGCGCATCCCTTCGAGGACGCGATCATGACACCGCCGCTCGGGTCAGGCCCCTACAAGGTCGGACGCGTGGTCGCCGGGCAGACGATCGAATATGAACGCGTCGCCGACTATTGGGCCCATGATCTCGGCGTCAGCCGCGGCCTCTACAATTTCGACCGCATCCGCATCGAATTCTACCGCGAACGGCAGGCCAGCTTCGAGGCCTTCAAGAAGGGCGACATAACCTTCCGGCAGGAGGCCGTCTCCAAAACCTGGGCGACCGGTTATGATTTCCCGGCGGTGAATGAGAAGAAGGTCGTCAAGCGCACCTTTCCCGGAGACAAGCGCCCCACTATGCAGGCGATGACGCTCAACCAGCGCCGCGAGCGCTTCCGCGATCCGCGTGTTCGCCGAGCCATCGCGCTCTGCTTCGACTTCGAATGGACCAACCGCAATCTGTTCTACGGCGTCTATGTGCGCTCGCATTCGACCTTCGAAAAATCCGACTATCGGGCCGAAGGCCTGCCGTCGCCGGATGAACTGGCCATTCTCGAACCGTTGCGCGGCAAGATACCTGACGAAGCATTCGGCGAGGCGGCACTTCAGCCATCCTCCGACGGCTCCGGCCGCGACCGCAAGCTGCTCGGAGCGGCTACGAAACTGCTGGCCGAGGCAGGCTGGAAGCGTGTCGGCAACACCCTGCAAAACGAGAAGGGCGAAAAGCTTTCGCTGGAGATTCTCGCCGAAGAGGACGCGCTGGTTCGCGTTTTCAGCCCTTTCGTCGAAAACATGCGCGTCATCGGCATCGACGCTACCATCCGCCAGGTCGATTCCGCCCAGTATAATTTGCGCCAGAACGAGTTCGACTTCGACCTGGTCTCGGCAGCGTTCTCCTTCGAGGCGACGCCGACACGCGACACGATGGAGCTTTTCTTCCACTCCCGCGCCGCGGCGAGCCCCAGCGCGCGAAATTACCCGGGTATCAAGGATCCCGGGGTCGATGCGCTCATTGACGCGGTCGGGCGGGCACAGGACCGCCCGGCGCTTATTGCGGCCATGCGCGCGCTCGATCGGGTCTTGCGTGCGCGCATGGACTGGATTCCAAATTGGCATTCCGCGAATCACTTGGCGGCGTTCTGGGACATGTTCGGTTTCAAGGAGCCCAAGCCCGATTACGGTTTCCCCGTCGAGGCGCTGTGGTGGTTCGACAAAGACAAGGCGAAGGCAATTGGCAAGGGGTGAAGCAGCTTTCCTCTCCCGGCTCGCGGTGAGAGGATGCCGGCAGGTAGGTGAGGGGCAGCGCGAACTGGCCCGGGTTGAATGCTGCCCCTCATCCCCCCTTCGGGCACCTTCTTCCCGTTCACGGGGAGAAGGGAGAGTCTGATGGGCGCCTATATCCTCCGCCGCATCCTTTTGATGATCCCGACGCTGTTCGGCATCATGGCGGTGTCCTTCGCGGTGATCCAATTCGCTCCGGGCGGTCCGGTGGAGCAGATCATCTCCAGGCTGCAAAATCCAGGTGGCGGCGGGGATGTGCTTTCAGGCGGTGGTAGCGATGTGGCCGCCAACTTCGATGCAGGTGGCGGCGCTTCGTCCAGGTACCGCGGCGCGCAGGGCCTGGACCCGGAATTCATCGCCAAGCTCGAAAAGCAGTTCGGCTTCGACAAGCCGCCGCTGCAGCGCTTTTTCGGCATGCTCTGGGATTATGTGCGCTTCGACTTCGGCGAGAGCTTCTTCCGCAAGATCTCGGTGCTCGACCTGATCATAGAAAAGATGCCAGTCTCCATCTCGATCGGTCTCTGGATCACGCTGCTTTCCTACCTGATCTCGATTCCGCTCGGCATCCGCAAGGCGGTACGGGACGGCTCATCCTTCGACGTCTGGACCAGCGGTGTCGTCATCGTCGGCTACGCCATCCCCGGCTTCCTGTTCGCCATCATGCTGATGGTGCTGTTCGCCGGCGGCTCCTTCTACGACTGGTTCCCGTTGCGCGGCCTCGTCTCGGAGAACTTCAGCCAGCTTTCCTGGTATGAGAAGATCATCGACTATTTCTGGCACCTGGCATTGCCGCTGACGGCCATGGTGCTGTCAGCCTTCGCCACCACCACCCTGCTCACCAAGAATTCGTTTCTCGACGAGATCCGCAAACAGTATGTGGTGACGGCGCGTGCGAAAGGCCTGTCGGAACGGCGCGTGCTCTACGGCCACGTCTTCCGCAACGCCATGCTGATCGTCATCGCCGGCTTCCCGGCCGCCTTCATCTCCGCGTTCTTCACCGGCTCGCTGCTGATCGAGAACATCTTCTCTCTCGATGGACTGGGCCTCCTCGGCTACAAGTCTATCCTCGATCGCGACTATCCGGTTGTATTTGCCACACTCTTCATCTTCTCCCTGATGGGGTTGATCGTCAGCCTGATCTCCGACCTCATCTATACCTGGATCGATCCGCGCATCGATTTCGAGCGGAGAGACGTCTGATGCCCGACATGCAGACGGCCTCGGAAGTCGAAGCGGCGCGCAACACAGCAGCGCGGCCGTGGCTGTCGCCGATCAACCAGCGGCGGTGGCAGAATTTCAAGGCGAACCGGCGCGGCTACTGGTCCCTGTGGATATTCCTTGTCCTGTTCGTCCTGTCGCTCGGCTCCGAACTCGTCGCCAACGACAAGCCGCTGCTGATCCGCTTCAACGGCAATTTCTATTCGCCCATCGTCACCGACTATGACGAGGCGACCTTCCTGGGCGACGAAGGCTTCCTGCCGGTCGCCGACTACCGCATGCCGATCATCCAGGATGCGATCGCCGCAAACGGATGGATGATCTGGCCGCCGATACGCTATTCCTACCGCACCACCAACAACGAGATTCCCGACGCCGCGCCCGCAAAACCCTCCTGGCTCTACGACAGGGCGAAGCGTTGCGAGCGTTATCCGCAGGGCGCCGACGATCCCAACTGCGTCGTCGGCAACTGGAACTGGCTCGGCACCGACGACCAGGCGCGCGACGTGCTCGCCCGCGTCATCTACGGTTTCCGCATCTCGGTGCTGTTCGGGCTGATCCTGACGCTCGCCTCGACGGTCATCGGCGTCGCCGCCGGCGCCGTGCAAGGCTATTTCGGCGGCTGGACCGACCTTCTCTTCCAGCGCTTCATCGAGATCTGGTCGGCGATCCCCGTGCTCTACCTGATCCTCATTATTTCGGCCGTGCTGCCGCCCGGTTTCTTCATCCTGCTCGGCATCATGCTGGCCTTCTCCTGGGTGGCGCTTGTCGGCGTCGTGCGGGCCGAATTCCTGCGCGCCCGCAACTTCGAGTACGTCAACGCCGCCCGTGCGCTGGGCGTGCCCAACCGCACCATCATGCTGCGCCATCTGCTGCCCAACGCCATGGTGGCGACGCTCACCTTCCTGCCGTTTATCCTCAACGGCTCGATCTCGACGCTGACGGCGCTGGATTTCCTCGGTTTCGGCCTTCCGCCCGGTTCCGCCTCGCTCGGCGAACTCCTGAAGCAGGGCCAGCGCAACCTCAACGCGCCATGGCTCGCCATGACCGGCTTCTTCACGCTGTCGATCATGCTGTCGCTGCTGATCTTCATCGGCGAGGCGACCCGCGACGCCTTCGATCCGCGGAAGACGTTCAAATGAGCGACACCCCCCTCCTCTCGGTCCGCGATCTTTCCGTCGCCTTCGAACAGGGCGGCAAGCTCTCCACCGCCGTCGACCACATCTCCTTCGACATCGCCAAGGGCGAGACGGTGGCGCTGGTCGGCGAGTCCGGCTCCGGCAAGTCGGTGTCGGCGCTGTCGGTGCTCAAGCTGTTGCCCTACCCGCCGGCCAGCCACCCGTCCGGCCAGATCCTGTTCAAGGGGGACGACCTGCTCGCCAAGAGCGAGAAGGAGTTGCGCAAGGTGCGCGGCAACAGGATCACCATGATCTTCCAGGAGCCGATGACCTCGCTCAATCCGCTGCACACGATCGAGCAGCAGGTCGGCGAGGTGCTCAAGCTGCACCAGGGCCTGCGCGATGCGGCGGCGCGCAAGCGCACGCTCGAACTCCTGAATGAAGTCGGTATCCGCGAGCCGGAGAAGCGCCTGCAGGCCTATCCGCACCAGCTTTCCGGCGGCCAGCGCCAGCGCGTCATGATCGCCATGGCGCTCGCCAACGAGCCCGAGCTTCTGATCGCCGACGAGCCGACCACCGCGCTCGACGTCACCGTGCAGGCGCAGATCCTCGAGCTCTTGGCCAACCTCAAGACGAAGAACGGCATGTCGATGCTGTTCATCACCCATGACCTCGGCATTGTCCGCAAGATCGCCGACCGGGTCTGCGTGATGACCAAGGGCAAGATCGTCGAAACCGGCCCGACGAAGGAGATATTCGCCAACCCGCAGCATGAATACACGCGCCACCTGCTTGCGGCCGAGCCCAAGGGCAAGCCGCCGAGGGCCGATCTGTCGGCTGCAACCGTGATGCAGGGCGAGGACATCAAGGTCTGGTTCCCGATCAAACAGGGTTTCTTCCGCACCACCGTCGACCATGTGAAGGCGGTCGACGGCATCGACGTCACCGTGCGCGCCGGCCAGACGCTGGGCGTCGTCGGCGAATCCGGCTCGGGCAAGACGACGCTCGGCTTGGCGCTGTCGCGCATGATTTCGTCGGAGGGGAAAATCCATTTCAACGGCCGCGACATCGACCGTCTCTCCTTTAACGAGATGCGGCCGCTCCGGCGCGAATTGCAGATCGTCTTTCAGGATCCGTTCGGCTCGCTCTCACCACGTATGTCGATCAGCGAAATCATCGCCGAGGGGCTCGGCATCCACGAGCCCAACCTGTCCGCCACCGAGCGCGACAAGCGCGTCGTCGACGTGTTGCGCGAAGTCGGGCTCGACGCGGAAACCCGCCACCGCTATCCGCATGAATTCTCCGGCGGCCAGCGCCAGCGCATCGCGATTGCCCGCGCCATGGTGCTCAACCCCCGCTTCGTCATGCTGGACGAGCCCACCTCGGCGCTCGACATGAGCGTGCAGGCGCAGGTGGTCGACCTGCTGCGCGGCCTGCAGGCCAAGCATAACCTCGCCTATCTCTTCATCAGCCACGACCTGAAGGTCGTCCGCGCGCTGGCCAACGACGTCATCGTCATGCGCAACGGCAAGATCGTCGAATACGGTCCTTCCGAACAGATTTTCGAACGGCCCGAGAGCGACTACACCAAGGCGCTGCTCTCGGCTGCCTTCCGCATCGAGACGGCGCCGGCAAACGTCGTCAGCCAGTAATCCGGGAAAATCATCATGGACAAAGGCCGTATCCTCCTGGCGGTGACCGGATTTCACCCGCAGCGCTGGCACGAGCTTCTGTCGGCCGAGCGCGACGTCGTGCTCGAACCCGACGGGCCGAACGATCCTTCGATCAACTACGCGGTGGTGTGGAAACAGCGCCCCAATCTGCTGACCGGCCTGCCGAACCTGCGCGCCATCTTCTCGATCGGCGCCGGGGTCGATCACCTGTTCCAGGACCCGAGCGTGCCGGACGTGCCGATCGTGCGCGTCGTCGCCGACAATTTGTCCCGCCACATGACCGAGTATGTCGTCTGGCGTGTGCTCGACCACCATCGCCAAGGCGCTCTCTACCGGGCGCAGCAGGCCAGGAAAGTCTGGCACGAGCCGCAGCAGCGCGTCGCCCACGATATTTCCGTCGGCATCATGGGCCTCGGCCAGCTTGGCCGGGCCGCGGCAAATGCCCTGCTTGGGCTCGGCTTCTGCGTCAACGGCTGGACCCGGCGCGAGACCCGCGTTGAAGGAGTTTCGACCTTCCACGGCGAAGCCGGCCTGATCCCGTTCCTCAACGCCACCGACATTCTCGTCGTGCTTTTGCCGCTGACGCCCGATACGCAGGGCATCGTCAGCTACGACCTCCTGCGCGAGTTGCGCCGCCGCAACGGGCTCGGCGGCGCGGTGCTCATCAACGCCGGTCGCGGAAAACTGCAGCGCGACGCCGACATTCTGCGTGCACTGGACGACGGCACGCTGAAGGAGGCGAGCCTCGATGTGTTCGAGACCGAGCCGCTGCCCGAGACCAGCCCGCTGTGGAACCACCCGAAGGTGTTCGTCACCCCGCACGCCGCCGCGACCTCGGATCCGGCGCACCTGGTCAAGCCGATGCTCGACCAGATGAGCGCGTTCGAGCGCGGTGAGCCGCTGCTGAACCTGGTCGACAGGGCGGCTGGTTACTAGCGCTTCCGCCCTGGCAGGAACTTGATGCTACGCTGACGCCCCCTCTCCCCGTTCACGGGGAGAGGGTAAGGGTGAGGGGCAGCTTGGGCCACGTCGATACCTAGGAAGGAAACGAACGATGCCCATCGAGATCAGGCAAGTCGGCCCTCGAGACGAGGCGCTTTTCGAACGCATCGCCGTCGAGGTCTTCGACGAGCCTGTCGACCCGCCGCGCCTTGCTGCCTATCTCGCCGAGCCCGGTCACCTCATGCTGGTCGCCATCGATAACGGCCAGATCGTTGCGCAATGCGCCGCCGTCATCCACCGTCATCCCGACAAGGCGACCGAACTCTATATTGACGAGGTTGGCGTCTCGCCAAAATGGCAACGCCAGGGCATCGCCCGGACGATGCTGGATGAAATGTTCGCGCTCGGCCGCTCGCTGGGCTGCGGCGAGGCTTGGGTCGGCACGGAGATTGACAATGATCCGGCCCGCCACCTCTACGAAGGTCTCGGGAGCGAGGCGGAAACCTTCGTCATGTACGAATACCAGTTGTAGGCACCGCACGGGCCGATTGGCCGCAACATCCTTCCCTTCGTCATCCTCGGGCGAAGCAGGCCGTAGGCCGTCGCGGAGACCCGAGGATCCATGCCGTGACTGTCCAGCAGCGCAGTTGCGGTGCAATACATGGTCCTTGGGTCGTCTCACCGAACGGTTTCCTGGTCCGTCTCTGCTCTCATCGACCTCACGGTGCGGAAGCGCAAGGCAGTGCAGGCGCGGCCCCTCACCTCCCCGTTGAGGGGAGGTCGGCGGTCGAAGGCCGCCGGGTGGGGGTACTTCGGAGATATTCAAACGTGACCTGTCAGGCGTTCGCCCTGCTGGGATGTGAACAGATCCCCCGGTTTCGCGCCATTTTCCTCCGCCATCGAAGATTCTTCCGCAGCGATTTCAATTGCTTGTACGATTCCTGCAAAAATCTCATCCTTTTTTTGTCCACGCCCCTCCGGCCCCGCTTTACCCTTTTGCCTATTCTCATTTTTCGAGGCGAGGCGTGGTGGAAAAGCAGGATTGGCAGGACAGGGAGACGGAACGCCATCGCGCAACACTGATGCGCCTTCTCGCCTTTATCTTCGTCTATGCCGGGCTGGCCGACGACACGCATTCCGCCGCCGCCGACACAGGCCGCGCCGGCCGCGCCGGCCGCGCTTTTGAAGCAAGCCGCGAGGCCTGGACGCTGTCGCGCCGGGCCTGCCGCAGGCTGCTTCTGCTGCTGAGGCCCGTCGAGGCCGCGACGCGCCGCCTGATCGTCGTTCTGGCGAGCGGCCTGCCCATCCTGAACCCGCGCGCCGCAGCCGCCGAACGCCCGGCGCCGGGCGCCGGCGAGGCGCCGATCCAGGTGCAACGCGTCGCCGAGCCAACCGCTCCGCCCGGCGACAGCAAAACTTCCGATGCACGTCTGCCGGTCTTCGCGCTGGCCGACCGGCCCAAGCGCTACGAGTGGTTCTTTTCGGGAAAACCGCATGGCGCGGGCTGGAAAGGTCCGTCGCCGGCCCTGCCCGGTAACGACGAACTCGACGCCGCCGGCATCTTGCGCCGCATCGCAGCGCTGGCGCGGGCGCTCGACGATTTGCCGGCACAGGCCGATCGTCTGGCGCGCTGGCGGCTCCGGCGCATGGCTGCCCGCGCTGCGGGCAAGGCCAGAGCCCTGTCGCCGCTCAGGCCCGGAATTCCGCCGGGCTCGCTGCCGCGCCGGGCTCCGAAACGGGAGCGCCGCGAAGAGCACGACCTTTTGTCCGAAACCCACGCGCTCGCCCGGGACGCTCTGGCGCGCCTCGACACGTCATGACCTGGCGCTGCCTGTCTCAAAATCCGCAATATCGAGCCAGGCCGGCGAAAAAGTCCGGGCGTGGCGACGATGGCGCGAGCGCCTTTGTTTTGCAGGGCAGACTTGACGTTACGGTCTGCGAAATCCTGTCGGCTTGCCGTAGAGATAGCCGATACGCTCGACCGCCGCATCGAGCGGCTCGCGCGAGACCAGCATGGTGTGGCCGTTGGCGTGAACCATGTTTGCGGCATCGGTCATGATCGCCACATGGCCCTTCCAGAACACCAGGTCGCCCCGCTGCAGGTTCTCGTAGGCCGGCCCGGCGTCGATCGCGACCCCGGCGGTTTCGCCCTGCTGGTCGGCGTCGCGCAGCACCGCGCGGCCCGCCATGCGCAGGGCAAGCTGCACCAGGCCGGAACAGTCGATGCCGAAGCCGCTGCTGCCGCCCCACAGATAAGGCGTGTTCAGCAGCGTTTCGGCCACCGCCACGTAATCCCCCGCGAAGACATCCTTCGCCGCCAGATGTCGTGCAACGATCGCTTCGCCCGAAGCCAGGACCGCATATTTCGTGCCGCGCGTTTCGGCATGGCCGGTCACGGTGATCCGCGATCCCATCGACAATTCACCGCTGCGAGGCAATTTCATGTCGGGACCGGGGTAGATGAAGGTCCGCGGTGCGCTGACCACATGTGTCGCGTCGGTGGCGATCGGCGCAACCGCCGTGCCGGCGACGTAACCGACATAGCCGTCGCGCTCGGCCTGCACCCAGGCCCAGCCTTCGCTCTCCTCGAAAACGCGAATGCCTTCGCCAAAAAGCAATTGCGAATCCATCTCGGCGTCCGGGCGAGGTGCCCTGCGCAGATCGGCGATGGAAGCCGCGATGCGGGCCGGGCGTCCCGGCACGAAACGCTCGGCTTCAACGCTGCCGCGCAACCGCTCGTCCGCGAGATCGGCGCGGAAGGCATGCAGCCGGCTGTCGTGAACACTCATATCGGCAATTCTCCACCTTTGGCGATGATAGCATCGCCAAAGCGCTCGACAAACAGGGCGCCTTCGACCGTGCGCTTGACCAGCACGTTGCGCTTGTCGCGCTCGTCGCGATGCCGCGAGACAAGCTTCAAGGCGCCCATCGTGTCCAGCGCCCGCGTGATCACCGGCTTCGTCACCCCCAGTTTCTCAGCAAGGCCGCGGACAGTATGAGGCGGAGGGTCGAGATAGATGATCAGGAGGATCGCCATCTGGCGCATGGTGAGATCGGGCACGTCGCTGCGCACCTCGCTCAGGGCTACCTGTTGCCAAAGCCGCAAGGCCTGGCTGGGACGCATGTGAACCGCCATGGGTCCCATGATCTCCGAAAATTGTTTCGGTTCCGTTTCATCCACTGTGGAATGGTAGAACACGGCAATCTCCTAGACGTAGCGCTTTGACAAGACCCGCTCGATGGCGCGGATCGCCTGGGCTTCGCCGCCCACGGGGCAATGCGGCCGCTCGGCGGGGCTCCAGGCAAAAATGTCGAAATGCGCCCAGGCGGATGTCTTTTCCACAAAGCGCTTCAGGAAAAGCGCCGCCGTGATCGACCCGGCAAAGCCGTCCGTGGTGACATTGTTCACGTCGGCGATCTTGGACGAGAGCTTGGCGTCATAGGGTTTCCACAGCGGCATGCGCCACAGCGGATCGGCGGTCGCCAGCGCTGCGTCGGCCAGTTCGGCGGCGAAATTGTCGTCGTCAGTGTAGAAGGGCGGCAGGTCCGGTCCGAGCGCCACCCGCGCGGCGCCGGTCAGCGTCGCCATGTCGATCAGCAATTGCGGCTGCTCGTCATCGGCCAGCGCCAGCGCATCGGCCAGCACCAGCCGGCCCTCGGCATCGGTATTGCCGATTTCAACCGTGATGCCCTTGCGGCTCTGCAGCACGTCGCCCGGCCGGAAGGCATTTGCCGAAATGGCGTTCTCAACCGCCGGGACGAGGACCCGCAGCCTCACCGGCAATTTTGCCGCCATGATCATCGAGGCAAGCCCAAGCACGTTGGCCGCGCCGCCCATGTCCTTCTTCATCAAAAGCATGCCCGATGCCGGCTTGATATCGAGGCCGCCGGTGTCGAAGCAGACGCCCTTGCCGACCAGCGTGATCCGCGGCGCATCCTTCGGCCCCCAGGCCATGTCGATCAGCCGCGGCGCCTCTGCCGATGCCCGGCCAACCGCGTGGATCATCGGGAAGTTGTTAGCGAGAAGGTCGTCGCCCTTGGTGACAGTGATTTCCGCGTTGTGAAGCTTGCCGAGCGCCCGAACCGCGGCTTCCAGCCCATCCGGCCCCAGGTCGTTGGTTGGCGTGTTGACGAGATCCCGGGTCAGGAAAACGCCTTCGGCGATGCGGTTCACACGGGCGCCGTCGGCGCCTTCCGGCAGCGTGAAACGCAGTTTCGTGCCGGGCTTCTTGCCGTAGCGCGTGAAACTGTAGCCGCCGAGCGCCAGCCCGATCGCCGCCTGGTCCGCATCACCGGGCCGGGTTGCGAAGAACCAGTCGCCCTCGGGCAATTTGCGGGCAAGCGTGCCGGTCGCCAGGGTTCCGTAGCCTTCATCGCCGGCGCCGGTACCGAGCAAGGCACCCGCAACGACGCCGTTCTCCCCCGGCACGATCAGGACCCGGTCAGCCTGCCCCTTGAAGTCGTTGGCGCTCGCCCACGCCTTTGTGGCGTCGTCGACGCCCGCGTCGTTCAGCCCATCCTTGGCAACCAGATAAACAGGCTTGGCGTTGCCGGGTTTCTTATCGGTGAATTCGACAGGCATGCGACGTCATTTCCTATGGCGACTGGGAGGTATCGAGAATCGCTTCTTAACCATCCGTTAGGGTTAACAGAATATTTCTCCGGGTGGGTAGATGGCTGCAAAAGCCGCTTGGGGAAATTGGAGACCCGGTTCCGATGTTGACCAACCGTCATGTGAACGCAACCGGAAAACGCCTGCTCACGGTATCGCTGGCACTCCTGCTCGCAGCAAGCGTTGCCGGCTGCGCGAAGGACCGCATGACCACAGGGTCGCTTTCGCGCGCGGACGGCAAGCGGATCGACCAGATGTCGAGTGGCGAACTGCACAGCGCGGCGAATTCGCTCGGCGAAGCCTACACGCGCAACCCCAACGACAAGCTGACGGCACTTCGCTACGCCAACGTGCTGCAGATGAACGGCAATTCGGACCAGGCACTCGCCGTGATGCGCAAGCTTGCGATCGCGCAACCCAAGGACCGCTCAGTGCTCGCAGCCTACGGCAAGGCACTTGCCGCGACGGGCCAGTTCGAACCGGCTCTCGACGCGGTCCGCCGCGCCCAGACACCGGAATACCCGGATTGGAAGCTGCTTTCCGCGGAGGGCGCTATCCTCGACCAGCTCAACCAGGCGCCGCAGGCCCGCGAGCTTTATCGCAAGGCCCTCGACCTGAAGCCCAACGAACCGTCGGTGCTGTCCAATCTCGGCATGTCCTATGTGCTCGAAGGCGACCTGAAGACTGCCGAGACCTACATGCGCTCGGCCGCGCAGCAGCCCGGCGCCGACAGCCGCGTGCGCCAGAATCTGGCGCTTGTCGTGGGATTGCAGGGCCGTTTCCCGGAAGCTGAACAGATTGCCAGCCAGGAACTCGCGCCCGAACAGGCGGGGGCCAACGTCGCCTATCTGCGCTCGATGCTTTCCCAGCAGAACGCATGGAACCAGCTCAAGGACGACGACAAGAAGAAGAAGAATTAACGCGCAAGCGCCAAGGACGTTTCGAATTAAGCGCCGCTCCCGCGGCGCTTTTCCATTTTCGGCTTGAGCCTGTCAGCCGTTCTTGAGCGCCAGGGCCTGCATGATGGCCGGTCCGAGAATAACCGCGAACAGCACAGGCAGGAAGAACAGGATCATCGGAACGGTGAGCTTCGGCGGCAATGCGGCAGCCTTCTTCTCGGCCTCGTTCATGCGCATTTCACGGCTTTCATCGGCCAACACGCGTAACGCCGTGGCGACCGGCGTTCCGTAGCGCTCGGCCTGGATCAACGCCTGGGTGACCGACTTGACCGTTTCCAGCCCGGTCCGGCTGGCGAGATTTTCGTAGGCTGCCTTGCGTTCCTGCAGGAAGGACAGTTCGGCATTGGTCAGCACGAATTCTTCCGCCAGTTCCGCCGACTGAGACCCGATCTCTTCGGAGACCTTGCGAAACGCCGCCTCCACCGACATGCCGGATTCCACGCAGATCAGTAAAAGGTCGAGTGCATCCGGCCAGGCCAGCTGGATCGACTTCTTCCGCTTCGTCGCGCGGTTGGTGACATAGAGAATAGGCGCGTAGAATCCCGCGTAGGCGGCAAAGATGCATACAAGCAGCTTCACGAACGACGATTGCTCGGGCAATCCTCCCAGCACAAAGAGGTAGGCTACGGCGAGTGCAAACCCCACGAACGGCAGCACCAATCGAAAGAAAAGAAACTTCGTCAGTGGATTCTGGCCACGGAAGCCCGCCGTTTTCAACTTGTTGAGCGTACCCTCGTCAACGAGCGCACGACGCAGGTCGAGCTTGTCGACGATGCTGCGCATGCCGACCGACTCCTCTTCCCGCAATCCTTTTCGGCGGCGGTCGGATTCCGCGGCCAGACGCGCGCGCTGCTTGGCGCGCAACTCGTCGCGCTCGATCGCCACCGCCTTCATACGCGCCTTCATCGGATCTCCGCTCAGGGCAGGCAGCACCGTGAAAACCGTTGCGAAGACGGCAATGGCGACAAGCATCGCTATCAGGAAAGACGGATCTATGAGCGAGTTTACAACCTGGTCGGTCATTCCGAATTCCTAAACTTCGAAGTTCATCATCTTGCGCATCACGAGGACGCCTATCAGCATCCACACCCCGGAGCAGCCGAGGATCAGGTTGCCCGTACTCGTCGTGAAGAGAGGCATGATGTAGTTCGGGCTCGACAAATAGACGAGGCACGCCACGATGAACGGCAATGCGCCGATGATTACCGCCGAAGCCTTTGCTTCCATCGACAGCGCCTGCACCCTTGCCTTCATCTTCTTACGATCACGAATGACGCGGGAAAGATTGCCGAGCGCTTCGGAAAGATTGCCGCCCGCCTGCTGCTGAATCTGGATGACGATGCCGAAGAAACTTGCCTCCGGACATGGCATTGTTTCGCCCATGCGCAGCGCGGCTTCGGGGATCGATAGACCCAGCTGCTGAGCTTCGACTATGCGGCGAAATTCCGAGCGAACCGGCTCGGCGGACTCTACAGCGATGAGGCGGATGCCATCATTCAGCGGCAAGCCTGACTTGACGGCGCGCACGATGACATCGAGCGCGTTGGGAAACTCGTTCAGAAATGCCTTTACCCGTCGCGATCGCATGAAGCTGATGATCCAGCGCGGCAAGCCGACAGTGCCGGCGATCAGTGCACCCGGAAGCACAAGCAGCGGCGCGCCACCGAAATAAGCGAGCACGGTCACCAGTATCCCGCAGATCACCGAATAAACGTAGAACCGCTCGACCGAAATCTGAAGGCCTGCCTGGCGGATCTGCATCCGGAGTGGCGGTTTCTTGATGTTGCGGTCCTTGGACTTCTGCTTCTCGTCCAGTTCCTTCAACGTGTCCTGAACGGATTTACGGCGCTTGGCGACTTCGGCAACCTTGTCCCGAGAGGACTTTATCAATGCCCGGTCGGCTTCGGATCTCTTGACTACTTCCAGCCGTTTTCCGACATTTTTTTCGTCGGCGATGGTGTTGAACAAGAATGCATAAGCGACCGCGCCGGCGCTGCCGCCTGCCAGCAGAATGAATGCCAAAATCGAATTATCGATACCGAACATGCCCGCAAACCCCTAGAGCGCGACGAATTTTTCGCCGGGTCGTCATCTCGCTCCAATTCCCGTTTCCAATGCCCAAAACGTTGTTCTACTGGACGCGTTTCTCCATCGCTTCGAGTGCAGCGGCGAGCCGCTGCTCCTCGCCGTAGTAGCGGGCACGGTCCCAGAATTGCGGACGTCCAATGCCTGTCGAAATGTGCTCGCCAATCAGTCGGCCCGAGGCGTCCTCGCCCTTGATATTGTAAAGAACGAGGTCCTGGGTGATGACCACATCGCCTTCCATGCCGATCACTTCGGTTATGTGCGTGATGCGACGCGAGCCGTCACGAAGACGGGCCGCCTGGATGATGATATCGACAGATCCGACGACAATTTCGCGAACGGTTTTCTGCGGTAGCGAATAGCCGCCCATGGCGATCATCGATTCAATGCGGTTGAGGCATTCGCGCGGCGAATTCGAGTGGATCGTGCCCATCGAGCCGTCATGGCCTGTATTCATCGCCTGCAATAGATCGAACACCTCAGGTCCGCGAACTTCGCCGACGATGATGCGCTCGGGACGCATACGCAGGCAGTTCTTGACCAGATCCCGCATCGTGACCTCGCCCTCACCTTCGAGGTTCGGCGGACGGGTTTCCAGACGCACCACGTGCGGTTGCTGCAGCTGCAGTTCCGCGGAATCCTCGCAGGTGATGACGCGTTCGTCGCGATCGATGTAGTTGGTCAGGCAGTTCAGCAAGGTGGTCTTGCCGGAGCCCGTGCCGCCGGAAATGACGATGTTGCAGCGGACGCGGCCGATGATCTTCAGTATCTCGGCACCTTCAGGGGAAATCGCGCCGAATTTGACGATCTGGTCGAGCGTGAGCTTGTCCTTCTTGAACTTTCTGATGGTGAGTGCCGTTCCATCGATTGCGAGCGGCGGCGCAATCACGTTGACACGCGAGCCGTCCGGCAGACGCGCGTCGCAGATCGGACTTGATTCGTCGACACGCCGGCCGACCTGGCTGACAATTCTCTGGCAGATGTTCAAAAGCTGCTGGTTGTCCCGGAAGCGGATTCCGGTCTGCTCGACCTTGCCGTTGACCTCGATGAAGACCTGCCTCGACCCATTCACCATGATATCGGCGATGTCGTCGCGCGCCAGCAGCGGTTCCAATGGGCCGTAGCCAAGAACGTCGTTGCAGATATCCTCGAGAAGCTCTTCCTGCTCGGCAATCGACATCGCGAAGTTCTTGATCGCGATGATGTCGTTGACGATGTCGCGGATTTCCTCCCGAGCACTTTCCGGCTCGAGCTTGGCGAGTTGCGAGAGATCGATCGTGTCGATCAGCGCGGAGAAAACCTGCGACTTGGTATCGTAGTAGGTTTCGCTGCGTTCGCGCTGCGCCGTGCGGGGCTCGGGCGCCAAAGGCGGGGATGAAACCGCCTTGCGCGGTTGAACAGGAGCCTGGGACGGTGGCGGACTTGCGGTTCGCGACAGAGTCGCTGTTTCGGCGGGCGCCGGATCGATCGGCGCCGATGGCGTCGGTGGCCGGAACTCCGGCGTACCCCGGCTTCCGCTGTCGTTGCCTCGTTTGCCAAACATGCTCGATTACCCGCCCCGGAACCGTTATTTCTTTTTCAGCTTCAGCTTGCCGAGGAGGCTTCCCAGGCCCGGCTTTTTCTTCACCTTGATCTCGCTTCGGCCCGTCAATACGTGCGCCATCTCGTTGACCATCTGCACGATGGGATGTTTGGCATCCATCTCGCCGAGCATGCGTCCATTGTTCGAGGAATTTCCGAACAGCTGGGGATCGAAAGGGATCACGGCCATCGGCTGAATTCCGAGCGGTTCTGCGAAATCGACCGCGGTGATTTCAGGGCGCTTGGGAATACCCGCCTGATTGATGACCAGTTTTGGAGGACCGTCGTTCGGCCGCAGCTTTTTGAGCATATCGACCAAATTCTTCGTATTGCGCAGATTGGCGAGTTCCGGTGTCGCGGTGATGACGATTTCATCGGCTCGCGTCAGCGTGCTCTTCGTCCAGCCGTTCCAGGCATGAGGAACGTCAAGGACCAGCAATGGCGCGCTGCGTTGTGCCGTGTCGATAAGATGGGCAAACGCATCGGCGTCAAAGTCGTAAACGCGGTCGAGTGTCGATGGCGCGGCGAGCAGTGACAGATGCTGAGCGCATTGAGCGAGCAACCGGTCGAGATAGACTTCATCGATCCGCTCGGGTGCAAAAACTGCTTCGGCTATGCCTTGCGCCGGATCCTGGTCGAAATTGATATTGGCAGTGCCGAACGGAAGGTCGAGATCTGCAACGACCACCTCGGATCCGAACAGTGTCGACATGCTCCATGCCAAATTGTGAGCGATCGTCGAGGAGCCGACGCCGCCCTTCGCTCCTATGAAAGCGATGGAGCGGCCGATCGGTTCAGCTTCGGGATCTATGAAGATGGAGGAGATGACACCGACGATGTCGGCCATCGATATCGGCGCCACGACATATTCGGAAATGCCCGACCGGATAAGTTCCCGGTAGAGCCAGACGTCATTGTAGTGGCCGATGACCACCACTTTGGTGCTTGGATCGCAATACTCGGCCAGTTGGCGGAGCGCCTCGATCAGTTCCCGCGGCTCGCGGCGCGATTCCAGAATGATCAGATTGGGCGTCGGCGCGGTCTGATAGAACTCCAGCGCGGTCACAACGCCGCCCATGTGCACCTTGAGGTGAGCCTTTGCCATGCGGCGGTCTTCGCCAGCGCGTTCGATCGGATTGGCAACGCTTTCCGTCTCGCAGAAGGCCTGTATGGAGATCCGGGGAATCGGCCGCAGGGCATTCATCGCGGCAACGTCCTGCTGCCGCGCGGCCTCGCCGTTTTCCGGATCGGTATCGTAAGCCAGGTTCGTCATGTTCATTTACCCCCCGTGAGGCGGCGGTTAGTAATCAACTTCTTGGCTCGGTACCGCCACGAACACCGGTGCATTCCGGTATTCGTCGATGACCTGTCCACGCCGTTCGGCATCGATGGTCGTCTCCTTGCGCGGACCAAGCAGATCCGCCGGATTGGCTATCTGGGCGGCAAGGTTGTTCTGATAGGAGCAGCCGAAATTGGCGTAGTGCTTGTTGTCTGCGCTGTTGTTGAGGATGTCTTCCGGCCAGCGGCCGCACTTGTCGGTCTGCGCCTTCATTGCGGTGAACGATACCCTGACCGGCGCCGACACGTCGGGCGAACCCGCCTGGTACGAGGTGATCATCACCCTGGATGCGGGAACGCCGGCCCGCTTTGCCATCCGGGCAAAATCATCGGCGGCGTAGGATGCCGCTACTTCATTTGCCGCCCCGGACGGCGTCATGATCCTGAGCACCGGCGACGCGCTCCTGTCGTAACCGGAAAGAAAGCCCTCGAGCGTCTCCCGCTGCTGCTTGGTCATGCCGCGATCGCTGGCGCTCACCGGCAGATCGAGTACTTCCTCTTTCTCGGCGATGACGATCGGGTGGTTCGTGCGGTAATCGTCGGGAACAGATCCCACCGTGATGCTGTCGCGCTTCGCGCACCCCGCCAGGAGGGCGGCCGCTACGATCGCGAGCACCGAGACGGTGCGCAAAGAGGGCTGGCGGCCAGAGCTGGAGGCTCCCGCAGCATTCTTGAAAAGGTCGAACATGCCACCACCCTCGATCATTTGTAGATGTAGCCGACCACACCGTGGTAGCGGCCGTTTGGTTTGTCAGTCTGCATGGTGCCGTAGACGCGGTTGACCCGGCCAAGGAACATTCCGGCGCCATCGCTGGCCGCGTTGAAATTGTCATCGGGCTTGGCCAGCGCATTGCGCGCCACCGGCTTGGATAGATACGGCGTCACGATGATGACGAGTTCCGTCTCGTTGCGCACGAAGTCACGGCTGCGGAAAAGCGTCCCGAGCACGGGAACCTTGGACAGGCCTGGAAGTCCGTTGACGGCCTGCCTGATGTCATCCCTGACAAGCCCGGCAATCATCATGGAGCCGCCGGACGGCAGTTCCACGGTGGTGTCGGCCAGGCGCTTGCGTATGGACAGCATGTTGGTGTTACCGATGGCGACCGAGCCCTCGGTGGTCGGTTCGGAAACGGACGTCCTGACCTTGAGGCTGATGCGTCCGGGCGAAAGCACCACAGGTTGAAACTCCAGGCCGATGCCGTACTCGAGCTTGGTCATCTCGTACGTTCTTAGACCGGTCTGGTTTTCGTCGGAGACGGCTTCCGAAACCCCGGTGATGAGGTTGAATTCGCCGCCTACCTTGAATGTCGCCTTTTCGCCCGAAACCGCCGTCAGCGTCGGCTCGGCGAGCGTCTTCATGACCCCTGACTGCTCCATCGCATTGAGGTAGGTGTCGAGCATGGAGGTGCCTATGTGCCCGCCGGAGCCTGATATCGGCTTGCCGAGGCCTGCGAACGTTTCGCTGATAGCGCTCCAGCTGATGCCGTTGCTGTCGCCCGATGCGATCATGCTGACGCCGAGCTGTTTCATGACCGAGCGGCTCACCTCGGCCACCGTCACTTTCAGTGTAACCTGATCCTCGCCGATGATTTGTATCAGGTTGATGATCGCGCTTTGCTGCCGCACCTGGTCAGGGTTGTCGATAGCGACGCCGCTGTCGCTGGAACCGCCGGCGGCGGTCTGTGAATACTGGCCGGTGGTCGCTTCGCCGCCCGTCACGAAGGCGGTTGCCAGTTGAGCGGCACGCGACGCATCGAGCGGCGTCTCGACCGTGCCGGTCAGGACGACGTTGTCGTTCAGAAGTTCGACGGTGATGTCGGAATTCGGTATGAACCGCTTCAGGTAATCTTCGAGACCGGCGACATCCCGCTCGATGGCAAGGTCGAGACTGGCCACCTGCTCGCCGTTTGGACCGAAGACGAAGATGTTGGTTTCGCCCACCTGTTTGCCGAACAGATAGATACGTCGCGCCGAGCGGGTGACGGCATCGGCTACACCGGGGTTTGCAACCAGGATGTCGTAGGCGTCGCTTGGCAGGTCGATGACCACGGATTTGTTGAGGCCGAGCTTGATGCGTTGCGCTCCCGCCGTCGTCCCGATCTGTGTGGTGCCTGCTGCGGCAGCACCATTGCCACCAACAACGGTCGTCAGTGCGAGAAAGGCCGCGGTCGCGAGTGCGGTCGTCCAGCGAAACGCACGGCGTTGTTCCCTGTCGTCTGACGTAACCGCGTCCTGGCGGGTCTTTGACATCATTTCCTTGCCCCCACTTCGGAAACTTCGCCGGATTTGATCAGCCGAACAGTGCCCCGGCGACCATTACCTGAAACCAGATAGTCGGCTTCACCGTCGGACTTCTCCTGGGCGTCGGCGATCGGGCGAAGGGCGAGTGTCAACCGGTCAGCCATTTGCTGCGCAACCGTGATGATCTCGGCCTGCTGCGGTGTAAGTTCCAACGTGGCCGTTTCGCCCACCTTGACCTTGCGACCTTCTTCGTCTTCCTGGATCGCCTGGTCGATCGCCAGGACCCGTATGTTCTTCAGTATGGTTTCGGTGATGAAACCTTCACCGCCACCCGTCGCCTGCGAGCGGCGCGTCATGATCACGTCGACATAGTCGTTGGGAAGGATGAAGCCGCCCGCGGAGGTGTCGGCCGCTATCTGGGTGGCAATAGCCCGTTTGCCGGACGGCAGAATGGACGACATGAAACTTTGGCCGTCACCAATCAGCTTCGAGCGACGAAGCGGCTCACCTTTGAACATCGCGATGCGGGCAATGGATCCCTTGAGCTTGTCCATCGCGTCAGCTTCGCCGTCGCGTGTTATGAAATTCTCGCCGACCGCGTCGGTGGGCCACTGCTGCCAGCGGATCTGGCCGTCGACCGTCGCCCCCAGCGGTACGTCGCCAGACAGGACGAGGACTTCCGTCAGAGCAAGCGCCGGTTCCGCCGCGACGACGGATGCCTCCTGCTGAGGCGTGCCTGCCATGTTCTTTGCGATGTAGCCGGCCCCGCCGGCCGCAGCCACCGCAACACTCAAGATTATCAGTCGTGACGCCGCCATCCCCGGATCCTTGCTCCGACCACCTAGCCCAGGGGGAGATTGCAGCGCCAATCGTCAAATTACGGTTAATGCAATCCTTACGATCGTGATTAATTTAAAGTTTATGCAAATACGTTCGACTTAACGATCGGCATTGCTGCCGGCTGCCGCATTAACAGAACTTGATGAGTAGGAGATCAGTCGACTGATAAGCGGCTGACGGCCCAGAGCATCATCGGAGAGTTCGGATACGCCATCAACCCGCCAATACCCAAGGCAATCCCATAGGGGACGCCCGACTTTTCATCTGCGAAGTGCCGAAGGAATATGTTTCCTCCCGTACGGGCCGACAAGGGCGACCAGCGGTACAAGAGGATGAAAAGCGTCAGCAGCCCTCCCAGGAAGGCTGAATTGATCAGGTACCCCAGGAGCTGTTGATCGAAACCCATCCAGACGGAGGTGGCGGCAAGCAATTTCGCGTCTCCGCCTCCCATGCCGCCTAGAGCAAAAAGGCCGAACGCTACCAGGAGCACGACACCGCCTGCCGCGAAATGCCAGGCATAAGTTGACCATTCCATTCCGGTGAAAGGGGCGACAACCGCAAATGTCAGCAACAAAATTGCCGAAATCCGGTTGGCGATCGTCATCGACACTATGTCGGAGAGTGCCGCGTAAACCATGCAGAACGGAAAGACGACGAAGATGAGCGCTTCAAGCATGATTTGTCCTGTAGCAATGCTGAACAACCGCATCCTAAGGCGCCACGCTTAAGCAACGGTGAAGCATTTATCGTTCTAGAAAATTGAAAAAGGCCGCCCAAACTGAGCGGCCTTTTTCGTTCCGGACTAACCGGAATCTACATCGTTAATTAGCCTCGTTTGCGGTGTCGAGCGTCGAACCAATACTCGTAAAGGTCAGGTCGAGCGCGCTACCGATCTGAGTTGCACCAGCCATGATCGCCAAGGCGATGAGGGCGGCGATGAGGCCGTATTCGATGGCGGTGGCGCCGGATTCGTCTTTCAGAAAACGTGCGAAAAGCTTAGTCATACGAGAGCTCCTTACTCCACATGTTAACAGCACTTCCGTCGACTGTTCTGCATGCGCCGATCGGATGTGGCCAATTTATGAGAGAGCTCTTTCATTCGGCTTAAGAAATAGCCTTACCGAATTCTTTCCAGAATGTTCGACGACTGTTGGTTAAGCGTATCCTAAAATGCCAATCGTTTGCGAGTTTCAGTTCTCGGTCTCCCACATGGACCGAATGGAGATTGAATCCAGCGACCGACAATTCCGTGCTTAACCGTTGGTTCACCAATATCGTTCATTTTCCCTGAACACTTTCTGCGGGGAAAAGTAGTATGCGCCTGACCCAATCTTTCAAAGTCTTCTTTCTGCATGCCGCGATTTCCGTTGCTGCATTGGCTGCGGCTACCGGCGCCCAGGCGGAGCCGGGCATCGAAGTGATCATGAACCAGGCAAGGATCGTGAAGCTCGCGCGCGCTGCGGACACGATCGTCGTGGGTAATCCGGCCATCGCCGATGCTTCGGTGCAGGATGCCAACACTATCATCCTCACGGGCAGGGGTTTTGGCGTTACCAACCTCGTCGTCCTGGACAGCGATGGAGCAGCCGTCATAGATGAACAGGTGACGGTCGTGCGGCAAACGGCCCAATCCGTGCGCATCTATAGACGCGCGGATATTCAGACATTGTCCTGCACGCCTTATTGCGAAGGCTCATACAAGAGCGATGCCGAGAGGATGTCCGAAGCCGAAATCGGCCAGTGACACGATGCTCTATATATACGGATATCTTTGGTCAGCTTTTTGGTTAGTCGCCAGTAAATCTGACGGCTAATCTTTTAGAGATCATCCAAACCGGAACGCAACAGGTTTGCGATATCGTCCTGGCCTTACTGCTCGATGTTGGCTGGGGCTGAAAATGGGCACTGAACGCAGACCCGATCGTAAGCGGCAAAACGCTGCGAGGCGACGTTTTCGTATTTTCTCGCGATTTTACCGCGACCGCGACGGCACCACCGCAATCGAGTTCAGCATGCTGGCGCTGCCGTTTCTGCTTCTGCTTTTCGCTATTCTTGAGACCTGCATTTCCTTTGCGGCTCAGCAAGTGATGGCGAATGCCGTCGATGATATCTCGCGGCAGATACGAACTGGCCAGCTCAAGGGCGACGACTTGAAGACCGACACAAAGGTACGCGACTTCATCTGTGGAAGGCTGGAGGTAATGGTCGCAAGCAATTGCCCCGGTCTGGTGATCGATCTCAGGCATGCGGACACTTTTGACGAACTGGCAGAATTCAAAATGCCTCTCAAGGGCACCAATCGTCTCGACAGGGAGATCGATGACAGTTTGGCTGATTTCGACCCGGGTAAAAATACGCAAAAGAACAGGCTGCGCGTGCTCTACCCATGGCCGATCATGACCAACCTCATGCAGAAAAGCCTGTCGACCTTGAAGGACAACAAAATACTGCTTCTCGCCACCGCCATTTGGCAAAACGAACCGTTTAACGAATGAACGGGGAGCGAACGGATATGGTTCAGGTATTGTCTAATCTGGTGAAGGCAGTGGCTATGCGGGTCCGTGTCCTGGCACACAACCGCATCGGGCGCCTTGTTCACGACCGACAAGGTGTCGCCGCGATTGAATTCGCGCTGGTCGTTCCCTTGATGCTGGCGATGTGCCTTGTCACCTGGGAACTGGCACTCGCTATCGATACCAGCAGGAAAGTTGGGCGCGCGGGAAGCACGATCGGCGATCTGATCGCCCAGCAGCCAAAGATGAGCCCAACCGAGCTCGAAGGCATTACGGAGATGGGCGGCGGGATCATTCAACCCTACAACAGATCAGATCCGACAATCGTCGTCACAGCGCTCGAAACAGTGGAGGACGCAGGGGCAATAAAAACCAACGTCGCCTGGTCGTACAAATATGGTTCCGGCACGCTGGAGGGAGACCCGACAATCATCCCCGAAAAACTCAGAACCCCTGGCAGCTTTATTATTCGCGTGGATAGCATACTGGACTATCTGCCGGTCATTTCCTGGGAGGGTGGCAAGGAAGCCGTGCTCGGCTTGAAGGCGTCTCGTCCGGTGTACTCAATGGGGGAAACCTACTACCTCCGGCCACGCGTGAGCCAAACGATCCCCTGTGACGACTGCGCCAAGTGAGGCGCGGATACTTCTCGTCCTCGTGCCTCGATCTGCGCCAGTGAGATGTCAGCTCTCATTGCAGAGTGCCGGCTTTCGAATTGCCAATCACATCGATCAATCCTATGTCTGGAGGTCTCCAAATAGCCCGACCCGGACATATGACACGCGCTTTTATTTTTGTTCTGGATTCATTCGGCATTGGCGGAGCCGCTGATGCGGCGCGTTTTGGCGACCAGGGCTCAAATACTTTCGGCCACATCGTGAAAGCGTGCAGCAGCGGTGAGGCGGACAGGGACGGCGTGCGGTCGGGTCCGCTGAAAGTGCCAAACATGATGGCCCTGGGCCTTGCAAAGGCCGCCAGCATTGCGGACGGAAACATTTCTGGAAACCTAGATGAGATCTCGGTAGCCAAATCAGCGTTCTTTGGAGCGGCGGATGAAATATCGAGTGGGAAAGATACGCCATCCGGCCATTGGGAAATCGCCGCGGTACCAGTCCGGTTCGATTGGGGCTATTTTCCGCAAACCATACCGACTTTCCCCGCATCCCTGACCTCCGCTATCGTGGAGCAGGCCGGA
Source organism: Mesorhizobium sp. ZC-5 (assembly GCF_025753855.1). GTDB lineage: Bacteria > Pseudomonadota > Alphaproteobacteria > Rhizobiales > Rhizobiaceae > Neomesorhizobium. The sequence goes on along the minus strand of NZ_JAOWPT010000002.1, from coordinate 933,271 downwards.
CTGCCGGGAATTCTCGGGGACCGCCACGCCTCCGGAACGGAGGTCATTGCGGGGTTCGGGGAAGAACACATCGGGACGGGGAAGCCGATCTGCTATACGTCCGCCGATTCCGTGTTTCAGATCGCCGCGCATGAAACCCGTTTCGGCCTCGAGCGGCTTTACGAGCTCTGCAGGATCGTGCGCAAGCTGGTCGATCCGCTGAATATTGGCCGGGTCATCGCGCGGCCATTTATCGGCGAAACGGCAGCAACCTTCGAACGTACCGCCAATCGGCGTGATTTTGCCGTGCCACCGCCCGAGCCGACGCTGCTCGACCGGCTGGTCGAACGTGGAAGCCGGGTGATCGGTATCGGCAAGATCGGTGACATATTCGCCCATCGCGGGGTTTCCGAAGTGCGCAAGGCCGCTGGAAACATGGCGATGTTCGATGCCGCGCTTGGTGGTATCGACGATGCCGAAGATGGCGATCTGGTATTCGCGAATTTTGTCGATTTCGACACGCTTTTCGGCCATCGCCGGGATATTGCCGGATACGCCGCCGCACTTGAGGCCTTCGACCAGCGGCTACCGGAGGCGATTTCCAGGCTTCGCAAAGGCGACATCCTTCTGCTGACGGCAGATCACGGCTGCGATCCTTCCTGGAAAGGCACGGATCACACACGGGAGCGCGTTCCGGTCATAGGTATTGGGCCAGGCCTGCGCGGTGGAGATATCGGGGTGCGCTCTACCTTCGCCGACATCGGTGAAACGGTCGCCCAGCATCTGGTGCTTGCCCCCGGCCCCCACGGCACTTCCTTCTATCAGGCCATCGCTGCAAATGCCTGAGCTTCCCGAGGTGGAAACCGTCCGGCGCGGCCTGCAACCGGTCCTCGAGAACGCTTTTATCGAGCGCGTCGAAATGAGGCGCCCTGATCTGCGCTTTCCGTTTCCGGAGCGGTTTGCCGAGCGATTGACCGGGCGTACGGTCACGGCACTTGGCCGCCGGGCCAAATATCTGGCTGCTCATACCAATGAAGGACCTATCCTCATCTGCCACCTCGGCATGTCCGGATCCTTTCGCATCGAGAACGATAACCACTCGGATACACCGGGCGTCTTTCATCACGAGCGCTCCAAGGATGCCGCGCATGATCATGTGGTGTTCCATGTGCGCTCTTCCGGTGGAGAGGAATCTCGGGTTGTCTTCAACGATCCGAGACGCTTCGGGTTCATGCTCTTTGCGGAGAATGGAGAACTCGATCAGCACCCCATGCTTGCCAATCTCGGCGTCGAACCAACGGGAAACACGCTCGATGGCGCACTGCTGGCCGATTTGATGCGCGGCAGGAAAGCGCCGCTGAAGGCCGCGCTCCTGGACCAGACCATTATCGCCGGGCTCGGCAACATCTACGTCGCCGAAGCTCTATGGCGCGCCGGCCTGTCGCCGCGCCGCATAGCCGGAACGATCGCCGCTACGCCTGGCAAGATGTCGGAACGCAGCAACAGGCTTGCCGAGGCAATCCGCAATGTGATCGCGGATGCGATCGACGCGGGCGGCTCGTCACTCAGGGATCACATCAGGACGGACGGGTCGCTTGGCTATTTCCAGCATTCCTTCTCCGTCTACGACCGCGAAGGCCAACCTTGCCTCAAGCCGGGCTGCGGTGGGACGATCCACCGCTTCGTGCAAAGCGGCCGTTCCACTTTTCATTGCCCGACCTGCCAGCACTAGGCTAAGCGACTGGCATCCAGTTTGCCCGGAGATTTGCCATGACTTATGAAACGATCATCGTTGAAACGCGCGGTAAGGTCGGCCTGATTACATTGAACAGGCCCAAAGCACTCAACGCCCTCAATTCACAGGTGCTTGGAGAAGTTGTCGGCGCGCTGCAGGCGTTCGACGCCAACACGGAAGTCGGCGCAATCGTCATAACCGGCTCTGAGAAGGCGTTTGCAGCAGGCGCCGACATTAGAGAGATGCAAGCCAAGAGCTATATCGAAGCCTATCTGGAGGATTTTTTCGCGGGCTGGGAAGGTCTCACCCGGACCCGCAAACCAATCATCGCTGCAGTTGCAGGCTATGCGCTCGGCGGCGGTTGCGAACTGGCGATGATGTGCGATTTCATCATTGCAGGCGAAAACGCGAAATTCGGTCAACCCGAGATCACGCTGGGCGTCATGCCGGGCATGGGTGGCTCGCAGCGGTTGACGCGCTTTGTCGGCAAGTCGAAGGCGATGGACATGTGTCTGACCGGACGCATGATGGATGCGGCGGAAGCCGAACGTTCTGGCCTCGTCTCCCGGGTGGTTCCGACGGCCGATATCGTCGACGAGGCGCTCAAGGCGGCATCCAAGATCGCGGACTTCTCGCTACCGTCCGTCATGATGACGAAGGAAGCCGTCAACCGCTCCTACGAGACGACGCTGGCGGAAGGCCTGCGCTTCGAACGCCGCGTCTTCCACTCGATGTTCGCGCTGGAAGACCAGAAAGAAGGCATGACGGCATTCACCGAAAAACGCGCAGCGAAATTCGAGAACCGATGATCCGTGGCAGGCCGAAAAAGAAGATGAGGCGGCGTTGACGCCCCGCAAAAGCTACACTATAAGCCGCCTCAACTGAGGTGGCCCTCCGGCTGCCCATTTGTTTTTTTGTGCTTTGCGGCTAATCGCAGCACAGTTCTAATATAGACAGATAGAGAGGCACCATGGCCAACACCTCTTCGGCCAAAAAGGCAACGCGCAAGATCGCCCGCCGTGCGGCGACTAACAAGACCCGCCGCTCGCGCGTGCGCACCTATGTCCGCAAAGTCGAGGAGGCTCTTGCAGCCGGTGACAAGTCTGCAGCCGAGGCTGCCTTCCTGGCCGCTCAGCCTGAATTGATGCGCGCGGCCACCAAGGGCGTCATCCACAAGAACACAGCCTCGCGCAAGGTTTCTCGCCTCGCGCAACGGCTGAAGACGCTGAGCGTCTAAACGTCCTTTTTGCATTTTCCATTTCAGGAACCCGGCCTAACCCGCCGGGTTTTTTCGTTTGCCGGACAACACTTACAAAACTGACCCAACGGCAGCCGGTCCGGGCGGAAAAATCCTTTGCCGGCACATGCGCGATTTCTGATATTTGAGGCCGTCACACAGGATCGTCGTCCAAATGACGCTTGGCACTATTTATTCAATATCTTCAGGCGCTTACACGTGGTTATCCACATGTTGTTCATGTCATCCACCGGCCGTGTAGAGTGCGGATGTGTCAAGCACTTTTTTTAAATTTATTTCGCCGCCAGCGGCCTGAAAAATTGCACCGCGAAAAGGTTTTGAATCAAAACGGTTTATTGGATTTCTACCCAAGATCGATCCGTCTAGGCCTAAGCAGATTCGTTAAAAATCCGTTAGCCGTGGCCTTGCCCTTTCCACAACGTTTTTTGTAGTGTTCAAGCATCGAGAGGGACGGGCCGACGGCCTGAAGACCTAGCTAAAAATGGCTGAATTTGCAGCGCGGATCAATTCCGCGGGTGGCTATGTTTTGCTCTTTCGATGCGACTGAGTGATGCGGTTATCTGGATCGGAGTTCGACACATCGCTCCGGCGTTCTCGCCGGAGCGTGGGTAAATCTTTGTCCTGAGACACCCATTGCGAGAGGGGAGTTCCCGGCTCAAGCCAAATATGGCGTTCGGGAATGAGAGGCTAACAGCTGCCGGCAAGTGTCTTTCCGGCGGCAAGGAAATGTTGCCGATCGGCTGCCTGGCGGAGGGCAGAAGCGGCGGCTTAAAACAAAGGACAGGGACGAAATCATGCAGAGTGCAATCGAAAGGGAAGCGGGGGTCAACTTTCCTTTTCACAACATTGTCGAGGGACAGGGCATGGCGGCTACCATCTCGGGGGGCGAAGACAAGACTTTTGAACGCGTAAAGGCACAATTGAAGGCACGGCTGGGCAGCGATGTCTATTCCAGCTGGTTTGGCCGGATGAAATTGACGGAGGCGTCTAAAGGGGTAGCGCGCATCTCCGTTCCGACCGCATTCCTGCGGTCGTGGATCAATGGTCACTATCTGGATCTGATCAATGAGCTCTGGAGACAGGAAGAACCGGACATCCTGAAGATAGAGATCATCGTCCGCAGCGCGACCCGGCACGGGCGCGCCGTTCCGGAGTTGGAGCAGCCGCTCGTGCGCAAGGCACCACGACCTGTGCAGACTGCTCTCGGGTCTGGGACACTCACCGCCCAACGTCCTGATCGGGCCAACGTCCAACGAAACAGCGCGGTGCTGGAGACCGATTCCCGTCAGCCGGTGCTCGGTTCGCCTTTGGACGCACGCTATACATTCCAGTCCTTCATTGATGGACCCTCGAACCGGGTGGCGTTCGCGGCGGCCAAGGCGGTTGCCGAATCCCAGTCGAATGCCGTTCGTTTCAATCCGCTTTTCCTGCATGCCACGGTCGGGCTCGGCAAGACCCATCTCCTGCAGGCCATCGCCGCTGAATCGCTCAAGCAGAATCCGCAGTCGCGGGTGGTCTACCTCACTGCCGAGTATTTCATGTGGCGCTTCGCCACCGCCATACGCGACAACAACGCATTGACCCTCAAGGAGCAGTTGCGCGACATCGATCTGCTGATCATCGACGATATGCAGTTCCTGCAGGGCAAGTCGATCCAGCACGAGTTCTGCCATCTGATCAACATGCTGCTGGACAGTGCAAAGCAGGTCGTGGTTGCCGCCGACAGGCCGCCTGCGGAACTGGAATCGCTGGAACCGCGCGTGCGCTCGCGGCTGAATGGCGGCGTGGCACTGGAAATGTCGGCGCCTGATTTCGGCATGCGCCTGGGCATGCTGAAGCTTCGGCTGGCGAGTGCCAAGACCGAAGATCAGTCGCTCAACATCCCCGACGAAATTCTCAATCATGTGGCGAAGACTGTTACCGGCAGCGGCCGCGAACTCGAAGGGGCGTTCAACCAGTTGCTGTTCAGGCACTCCTTCGAGCCGCAAATCACCATCGACCGCATCGACGAGATCTTGGGGCACATCTATCGCTCGGGCGAGCCGAAGCGCGTGCGCATCGAGGACATCCAGCGCATTGTCGCCCGGCACTACAATGTCTCGAAGACCGAACTCCTGTCCAACCGGAGGACCCGAACGATCGTCAAGCCGAGACAGGTCGCAATGTATCTTTCGAAGGTGATGACGCCGCGATCGCTTCCGGAGATTGGACGTCGTTTCGGCGGTCGCGACCACACGACGGTGCTGCACGCGGTACGCAAGATCGAGGACCTTTCGGGATCGGACAACACACTTGCGCAAGAACTCGAACTGCTCAGAAGACTGATCTCCGATCAGGCCTGAAAACTGCTTCTAAACGGGGATGCGGCGAACCTCCCGCCTGCAATGCAGGCATTATCCCCAGAAAGCCCGCGGAAGCGCCTATGAAGCCTTCCGCGGGCTTGCCTTTGCAGGCGTTTTCCTGTCAGTTTGCTTCGATTCTGACCCTTTTGCGGTCCTTCGCGACACAGCAGCTCGCGGATTGCCGCTCCTTCATTGAAGCGAGATAAACTCGACATGCGTGTAGTCATCGAACGCTCCAATCTTCTGAAGTCGCTGAACCATGTGCATCGTGTTGTCGAGCGCCGGAATACCATTCCCATTCTGTCCAACGTGCTGCTGTCGGCTACGGGCGCGAGCCTCGAGATGAAGGCCACCGATCTGGACCTGGAAGTTACGGAAGCAACCGCTGCAAAGGTCGAACAGGCCGGTGCCACCACCGTTCCGGCGCACCTTCTCTATGACATCGTCCGCAAGTTGCCGGATGGCGCCGAAGTCATGCTGAAGATGGACGAGGAAGGCCATGCCATGTCGGTGATTTCCGGCCGGTCGAGCTTCCGCCTGCAATGCCTGCCGCAGTCGGACTTCCCGGAACTGACGGCAGGATCGTTCTCGCATATTTTCCGCGTGGAATCGGCGGCGATAAAGGGCCTGATCGAAAAGACCCAATTCGCCATCTCGACGGAAGAGACCCGCTACTATCTGAACGGCATCTACCTGCACGCACATGAAACGAACGGAAAGCTGAAGCTGCGTTCGGTGGCGACCGATGGCCACAGATTGGCGCGCGCCGAAGTCGATGCGCCTGCCGGTTCTGAAGGAATGCCCGGCATCATCATCCCGCGCAAGACGGTCAGCGAATTGCAGAAGCTTGTCGACGATCCGGATGTCGCCGTGACCATCGAATTATCGGACACCAAGATCCGTTTCACCATCGGCAGCGTTGTCCTGACCTCGAAGCTGATCGACGGCACGTTTCCGGACTATCAGCGGGTCATTCCTACCGGCAACGACAAGAAGCTCGTCATCGACAGGCAGAGTTTCGCCGCCGCGGTCGACCGCGTTTCCACGATCTCTTCAGAGCGCGGACGCGCCGTGAAACTGTCGATTGCCGAAGGCCAGGTGACGCTTGCTGTCAACAATCCGGATTCCGGCAGTGCAACCGAGGAACTCGCGGCCGCCTATTCCTCCGATCCGATCGAAATCGGCTTCAACGCCAAGTACCTGCTGGACGTCGCCGCTCAACTCTCCGGCAGCGAGGCCGAATTCATGCTGGCGGATGCCGGATCACCGACCCTGATCCATGACACTGCCGACGAACACGCGCTTTATGTGCTCATGCCGATGCGTGTCTAGAAGATAGAACGGCAATGCCGGATTCAGCGCTGGCGGACCGTCAAGGCGGCGGGCCACCGCCCCATGTGAGCAGGCTTGTGCTCACGGAGTTCCGCAACTATTCGAGCCTTTCGCTCGACCTGGAGCCCGGCGCGGTTGTTTTTACCGGAGAAAACGGCGCCGGAAAAACCAACCTGCTGGAAGCCCTCTCCTTCCTGACGCCAGGGCGCGGGCTGCGTCGCGCAAACTACGGCGAAGTGGCGCGCGAGGGCAGTGATGGCGGTTTTGCAGTCCATGCCGAGGTTACCGGCCCAATGGGCGACTGCACCATCGGCACCGGCACAGCCGGCACCGCCGTCGATGGTGAAGCAGGGCGCCGAATTCGCATCAACGGAGCGCCTGCCAGATCGGCCGAAGCCTTGCTGGAGTGGCTGCGCGTCACCTGGATCACACCATCAATGGATGGGCTTTTCACCGGACCTGCCGGGGATCGCAGGCGTTTCTTGGACCGCCTCGTGCTCGCCATCGATCCAAGCCACGGCCAGCGGGCGCTCGATTATGAAAAGGCGATGCGCGGCAGGAACCGGCTGCTCGCCGAAAATTCCCGCGACAGCGCGTGGTTCGATGCTATCGAAACGCAAATGGCCGAAACCGGAACCGCGATCGCTGCCGCGCGCGCGGAACTTGTCGGCTTGCTGACATCCATGATCGCGCGTTTGCCGGAGGGCAGCCCGTTTCCCAAGGCCGTAGTCGCGTTGGCGGGCTCGCTTGAGGAGGCGGTCGGCCATCGAGCCGCAGTCGATATCGAGGAAGGCTTCCGCAATCGCCTGGCCGACGGGCGCGACCGCGACCGCGCCGCCGGTCGCACGCTCGATGGCCCGCACCGGTCCGATCTGCTGATCCGCCACCTGCCCAAGGACATGCCGGCCGAACAATGCTCGACCGGTGAGCAGAAGGCGCTGCTTGTCGGCCTCATCCTCTCGCATGCGCGGCTTTGCGGCGAGATTTCCGGGCTGGTTCCGATCCTCCTGCTCGACGAAATCGCCGCTCATCTGGATGCAGGCCGGCGAGCTGCATTGTTTTCCATCCTGGACGAACTCGGCTGCCAGGTCTTCATGACGGGGACTGAAGCGGCATTGTTCACGGCGCTACAGGGGCGGGCACAATTCCTTGCTGTCGACCACGGGCGGGTTTTTGCCGCCGATGACGCCTGACAAGGGCGGCCAGGGTCACTATGTTCCGGTAATGAACCGACACGAGGCCACCGCCCTTTCGAGCGAAGAACTGGAGCGATACGCAAGGCACATCATCCTGCCGGAGATCGGCGGGAGCGGCCAGCAGAAGCTCAAGCGTGCCCGCGTGCTGGTGATCGGAGCGGGTGGTCTCGGCGCGCCCGTGCTGCAATATCTGGCCGCCGCCGGTGTCGGCACCCTCGGAATAGTCGACGACGACGCTGTTTCGCTGTCCAACCTGCAGCGGCAGATTGTTCATGCAACGCCTTCCATCGGTACCGCCAAGACGGATAGCGCTGCCCAGACCATCAAACAGCTGAACCCAAATGTGCATGTCGAAACCCACAAGACCAGGCTCGACGCCACGAATGCGCGCAAACTGGTTGCGGAGTTCGACATCGTCGTCGACGGTTCGGACAATTTCGATACCCGCTATGCCGTTGCGGATGCGTGTGAAGCCGAGGGGCGGCCTCTGGTGCACGCGGCGGTAGGGCGGTTCGACGGCTCGCTTACAGTTCTGAAACCTTTCGAACGCGGCCCGACCGGAGAACCCAACCCATCGTATCGCGATCTCTTTCCCGAAGCCCCGCCCGAGGGATTGGTTCCTTCGTGCGCCGAGGCTGGGATTGTCGGCGCCTTGACCGGCGTCCTGGGAACCTTGCAAGCTATGGAAGTGATCAAGCTGATCACCGGTATCGGCGAACCTCTGGTTGGCCGCCTGCTGCTCTATGACGGGCTGGCCGCGCGGTTCGACACCGTTCGCTACAAGAAACTCAAATGAGTGCCGCTGCGCGCGAAAATATCCGTACCGAACGGATCGACCAGCGGTTCGAACGTTGGGAGGAGTTGCTCGATCTCATCCTGCGCTCGTTCGCCTACATGGATGGTGTGATCGACCCACCCTCCTCGGCACGCCGTCTCACGGTACCTGCGCTGAAAGAAAAGGCGTTGCGAGAAATCGGCTTCGTCGCCGTTGAGGAAGACCGCCTGCTCGGCTGCGTTTTCGTCAACGAGCGCGTTGACGACTTCTACCTCGGCAAGCTGGCGGTCGAGCCACAAGCGCAGGGTTCGGGAATTGGCCGAAAACTTCTGGAGATCGCTGAATTTCAAGCAAGAAAATCCGGAAAACCGGCCATAGAATTGCAAACAAGGGTCGAGCTTTCGGCGAACCAGGACACGTTTCGGCATTTTGGCTTCACGGAGGTCGCCCGTACAGCCCATCAGGGATACGACCGTCCAACTTCGGTAACCATGCGGAAGGCCCTTTCTTGAGCCTGGAGCTGTCACCGAACCAGCGTAGCGTCGCCGCCGGACGTGACGGCGATGGCGCAGCGATGGCAATGCGCATTGTTGCCGAAGCGGGTCGGCTGCTGGCAGCGCGGTACCTCATACCGATCCAGTCAGCGCATATCGATGGAGCGCTCTATCACGGCGATTCAGGCACGCTTTTCGCCGAAAAGCTGGTCGCCGGGGGTGCCAGGGTTTCCATTCGTTCCACCCTGAACGTCGGCGCCCTCGATTTGACGGGCTGTTCGCGCGTTCTTCTTGAAGAACCACAGCGAACGATGGCGCGGCGCATGATGGATGCCTATCGCAAGCTCGGCTGCGAGCCGACATGGACCTGCGCGCCCTATCAGGCCGGGCATCGCCCTCAAAAAGGCACCGATGTCGCATGGGGCGAATCCAACGCAGTCGTCTTCTGCAACTCGGTGCTTGGCGCCCGCACCAACCGTTACGGCGATTTCCTCGACATTGCCTGCGCAATCAGCGGGCTGGCTCCTGACGTCGGATTGCATCGATCGGAGAACCGCCATGCAAAGCTGGTCTTCGACGTCAGTGGACTTTCAAGGGCATTTCTCCAATCCGAGATCGCCTGGCCGATCCTGGGGACGCTCTACGGGCGCGAAACGGGCAGCACGGTCGGCGTAGTCCTAGGAATACCCCAACACCCGGGTGAGGACCGGTTGAAAGCTTTCGGAGCGGCAGCCGCCTCATCCGGAGCGGTTGGCCTGTTCCATATTGCGGGCGTCACTCCGGAGGCGCCGGATCTCGACGCCGCGCTGGGCGGCCAGCCTCCCGAAACGACCATCCACGTAACACCCGACATGGTCAGAGACGCCAGGGCGCATTTGTCGACTGCCACCAAACCCGACGAGGTCGACGCAGTTGCCATAGGCAGTCCACATTTATCGGCCGAGGAATTCAAGCAGCTCGAACACTTGATCGCCGGACGCAAATTGCGCGTCCCCATTCATGCCTGCACCGGGCGCCACACCATCACCGGGTTGCAGGAGAGCGGCGCACGCAAACGGTTGGAGGAATGCGGCGTCGTCATCGTCGCGGATACCTGCGTGGTCGTCACCCCGATCCTGCCCAACAGGGCTGAGGGCGTGCTGATGACCAACTCCGGCAAGTTTGCGCAATATGCGCCGGGCAACACAGGCTACGGCGTCCTCTACGGTTCGCTGGCCGATTGTGTGGAGAGCGCCGTGTCCGGCAAGCCGACAGTTACGGGCATGGCCATATGACCGCGCTGCAGGCCAAAGTGCTGATCCCAGGCGGCCCCGCAAGCGGGAGAGCCCTGGTGCTCGACGCGCCAATCAGCTTCTGGGGCGGTGTCGACCCTCGGTCCGGGAGCATCGCCGATGTCCGCCATCCGCAGCATGGTGTAGCCATCGGCAACCAGGTGCTGTTCCTGCCGGGTACGATCGGTTCGTCGTCGGCGTCCGCCGTGCTCATGGAACTCGTGCACAATGGCAACGCCCCGGCGGCGATCATCCTGCATGAGCCTGATGCGATCCTGCTGCTGGGCCTTATCGTCGCGCGCGAAATGGGGTGGCCGACACCCCCCGCCCTGCAACTGGATCGCATGCGGCATGCCGAATTTTCCGGATTTGAGGTCGTGGTTTCCGACGAAGGGGGCGTTTCAGTACGCCGGTAGGCGTATCTGCCTCAAACCCGATTCGGCAAAACCCGGTCTGGCGGCCGGTGGCCATCGAAAAATGTGCGGATGTTGATGATGACCTTCTCGCCCATGTCGATACGGCCCTCGATGGTCGCCGAACCCATGTGAGGCAGGAGCACGACCTTGCCTTTGTCGACCAGCTTGACAAGCTTCGGATTGACCGCCGGTTCGTGTTCGAAGACGTCAAGGCCGGCGCCGGCGAGCTTGCCGTCCTGCAGCATCTGGATCAGCGCATCCTCGTCGATGATATCGCCACGGGCAGTGTTGACGATGTATGCGGAAGGCTGCATCAGCGCCAGCCGTCGCGCTGACAGAAGATGGAATGTGGCGGGGGTGGACGGGCAGTTGACCGAGATGATGTCCATGCGGGCCAGCATCTGGTCAAGGCTCTCCCAATAGGTTGCCTCCAATTCATCTTCGATGACCGGCGCCACGCGGTTGCGGTTGTGGTAGTGGATCGACAAGCCGAAGGCTTTTGCCCGTCGTGCCACCGCTGTGCCTATGCGTCCCATGCCGACGATGCCCAGGCGTTTGCCCCAGATGCGGCGCCCAAGCATCCAGGTCGGCGACCAGCCTACCCATTTGCCATCCGATTTGAGGATATTGGCGCCTTCGGTGAGCCGGCGTGGCACCGTCAGCAGCAACCCCATCGTCATGTCGGCGGTGTCCTCGGTCAACACGTTCGGCGTGTTGGTGACGGTCATGCCTTTCTTGGCGGCCGCCCCGACATCGATGTGGTCGACACCGTTACCGAAATTGGCGATCAGCTTCAGATTCGGCCCGGCCTGGGCGATCAATGCGGCATCGATGCGGTCGGTGATCGTCGGCACGAGAACATCGGCCTCTTTGACCGCCGCGACCAACTCGGGCTGGCTCATCGGACGATCTTCAACGACCAGCCGGGCATCGAAAAGCTCGCGCATCCGCGTTTCCACCTGATCCGGCAGCTTGCGCGTGATGACGACGAGGGGCTTTTTCCTGCCGGCCATTGTTTCCTCGAAATCCGGGTCTTGTTGAGACCTCTTTAACCAAGACAGGCGAAACTTGAAACCATCTCCGGCTTCCCTTTCTCATGTAACAAGCGGTGCGGCCGAAGACAAAGAAAAAGGCTTCCGAGCCGGACCGGCAGAACCCGGTCAGGCGTGAGTAGAGGAATGAAGGTGTCTGGTTTCGCGTCGCTTTGCCGGGTCGTCAGCGCGGCCATGTTCGGTCTTGTCGTCATTTCTACGGGCACGCTCACAAGTGCAATCGCGGCGGCACCCGCCGCGCCGGAGGTCACCCGCGGGCCAAGCGGGCTGCAACTGCCACGTTTCGTCAGCCTGAAATCCGGGCGCGTGAACTCGCGTATCGGACCGGGCGTAAATTATGCGGTCGGCTGGATGTACATGAAGTCCGGCCTGCCGATGGAGATAATCCAGGAATACGACAACTGGCGCCGCGTCCGCGATTCGGACGGCGTGGAGGGCTGGATAAACCAGTCGCTGCTGTCTGGCCGCAGGACAGGCATTGTTGCGCCATGGCAAAAAGGCAAGCAGACCCAGATTTCGCTGATGGCAGAACCTGGCAGCGGCGCGGGCGTCGCGGCCATCCTCGAACCGGGCGTTATCGGCACGATCAAAACCTGCAACGGCGAATGGTGCGAAATGACCTTCGACGGCCATACGGGTTGGGTCAGCCAGTCGCTGGTCTGGGGTGCTTACCCGGGCGAAACCGTCAAGGACTGACGCGGGCCGTCAATCAGCCTCGTCCGATCCGGCCGAGATGTGTGTCGCGAAAATCCGATAAATGCTTCAAGCCGTAACCCATCGCGCGATCGATGCCGATATGCGCGAGCCAGATCAACCCGATGCCGATCAAGGTCGGCGCCGCTGAAAAATAACCCGCCACGACAATGGCAAGCGGCCAGACCGTAATGTGGGCAGCGTTGTAGCAATGTGCGCCGATTCGCGGCCCTGCGAGATAACCCAGCATCGAAATATCCGGCACGAGAACAAGAGCGGCGAACAGCAGCCAGCTTTGTCCGCTCATTGCATAAGCCACGATCGCGGCTGCAAGAAGCGCGGCACCCTCAATTCTAAGCAGGATTATCGGCATCAGGCGGATACCGAAAAGAAGCGCTACCGCTTCGGCCGCAGCCGCACGATGATATCCACATTGGCAATCTCCATCCCTTCCGGCGGCTCGGGGAGGTTGATCACCTTCACCGGCCCGCTGGCGATGTCGAATACCTTGTTCTCGCCTTCGACGAAGAAGTGATGATGGTCGCTGGTATTGGTGTCGAAATAGGTCTTTGACCCCTCGACAGCCAGAATGCGCAGCAAACCAGCGTCCGTGAACTGGTGAAGCGCGTTGTAGACAGTTGCTAGCGAAACGGGAACGCCGGCGGCTAGCGCCTCCTCATGCAATTCCTCGGCCGACAGATGTCGGTCACCCTTGGCGAACAGCAGATCGGCCAGGGCGACGCGCTGGCGCGTCGGACGCAAACCCGCGTCGCGCACCCGCCTGTCTACGGCAATTCTGTCTTTTGGATTGACCGATACCATCAAGCCGAACTGTTTCCCGCTGCCTCATAAAAATACGCAAAGCATATATTTTCATCCTGACATATATTCGGTCGCCGTCCAGCGATCAATAGCGGCACATTGACCCCAGCAGGCGGGCACGTTAAGCGCAGACGGCGGTTTCCGGCGGGAAACGGACTGTGGTAGTGAATTACCGAAACGATAACAGGGTGCGGTTTCCGAGCACCGACGGGATGGGAAAATTCTGATGGCGGAACAGAAGTCCAGCTACGGCTATGAGGATCTGCTCGCGTGCGGCCGTGGTGAACTTTTCGGCCCCGGCAACGCGCAGTTGCCCGCCCCGCCGATGCTGATGTTCGACCGTATCACCGAAATTTCGGAGACCGGGGGCGAATTCGACAAGGGCTTCATTCGCGCCGAGTTGGATATCAAGCCGGATCTTTGGTTCTTCCCGTGCCATTTCATCGGCAATCCGGTTATGCCTGGCTGCCTCGGCCTTGACGCCCTCTGGCAGATGACCGGCTTCTTCCTCGGCTGGCTCGGCGAGCCAGGCAAGGGCATGGCGCTGTCGACCGGCGAAGTCAAATTCAAGGGCATGGTGACGCCGAATACCAAAAAGGTGGAGTACGGCGTCGATTTCAAACGCGTGATGCGCGGCAGGCTGGTGCTGGGCATCGCGGACGGCTGGCTTAAGGCCGATGGCGAGACCATATACAGAGCCACGGACCTCCGGGTCGGCCTCGCCAAGCAGGAAGCAGCCTGACCGCAGGCACGTGTAGCCACGAAGGAGCACTTATGAGACGCGTCGTTGTCACGGGCCTGGGTATTGTATCATCCATTGGGAATAGCGCGGCCGACGTCACCGCTTCGCTGCATGATGCCAAGTCGGGCATCAGCTTCTCCAGCGATTTCGCGGAGCACGGCTTCAGGTGCCAGGTGTGGGGCGCGCCAAACCTCGACATGACCGAACTCGTTGACCGCCGGGCAGCCCGCTTCCTGTCACAGGGCGGCATGTGGAACCATGTCGCGATGAAGCAGGCCATCGCCGACAGCGGACTGGAAGAGAGCGATATTTCCGGCAACCCGCGCACCGGCATCATCATGGGTTCGGGTGGCCCTTCCACGCGCACCATCGTGGAAGCCTCCGAAATCACGCTGAAAAACAACAGCCCCAAGCGCATCGGGCCTTTCGCGGTGCCTAAGGCGATGTCTTCCACAGCCTCGGCAACGCTCGCCACCTGGTTCAAGATCCACGGCGTCAACTATTCCATCTCGTCGGCTTGCTCGACATCGGCGCACTGCATCGGCAACGCCGCCGAGATGATCCAGTGGGGCAAGCAGGACGTGATGTTCGCCGGCGGTCACGAGGATCTTGACTGGACGATGTCCAACCTGTTCGACGCCATGGGCGCCATGTCATCGAAATACAACGACACACCCGCGACCGCTTCGCGCGCCTATGATGCGACGCGGGACGGTTTTGTCATTGCCGGCGGCGCTGGCGTGCTGGTTCTCGAAGAACTCGAGCACGCAAAGGCACGCGGCGCTAAGATCTATGCAGAAATCGTCGGATACGGCGCCACGTCGGACGGTTACGACATGGTAGCGCCATCAGGCGAAGGTGCGGTGCGCTGCATGCGCCAGGCGCTGGCGACGGTGAAGGACGATGTCGACTATATCAACACGCACGGCACCTCGACGCCGGTTGGCGATTCAAAAGAAATCGCCGCCATCAGTGAAGTCTTTGGCAACAAGATACCGCACATCCAATCCACCAAATCCTTGACCGGCCACTCGCTCGGCGGTGCTGGCGTGCAGGAATCGATCTATTCTATCCTTATGATGCAGGCGGGCTTCATCGGCGAGAGCGCCCACATCACCGAACTCGACCCCGAATTCGAAGGCATGCCGATCGTGCGTAAGCGCATCGACAACGCCAAGATCGATACGGCCCTGTCGAACTCCTTCGGCTTTGGCGGCACCAACGCCACGCTCGTCTTCCAGCGATACAACGGCTAAGGCTTTCTTCATGGACGGATTGATGAAAGGCAAGCGCGGCCTGATCATGGGAGTCGCCAACGATCATTCGATTGCCTGGGGCATCGCACGCAAGCTTGCCGAGCATGGCGCTGAAATGGCTTTCACCTATCAGGGCGACGCATTCGGGCGGCGTGTGAAACCACTGGCCGAGAAGGTCGGCGCATCGCTGGTGTTGCCCTGCGACGTGGAAGACAGCGCATCGATCAACTCGGTTTTCGATACACTCGCCGGCGAATGGGGCAAGCTCGATTTCATCGTTCACGCTATCGGCTTTTCGGACAAGAACGAGTTGAAGGGGCTTTACGCCGACACCACCCGCGAAAACTTCATCCGCACGATGGTGATCTCCTGCTATTCGTTCACCGAAATCGCCCGCAAGGCGGCAGCGATGATGAATGATGGCGGGTCCATGGTTACGCTCACCTATGCCGGCTCGGTGCGGGTGATGCCTAACTATAATGTCATGGGCGTTGCCAAGGCAGGGCTGGAAGCAAGCGTGCGCTATCTTGCCAACGATTATGGTCCGCGCGGCATCCGTGTGAACGGTATTTCAGCGGGTCCGGTGAGAACATTGGCCGGCGCCGGCATTTCCGATGCGCGCTACATGTTCTCCTATCAGCAGCGCAACGCACCGCTCAGGAAAACCGTCTCGCTCGACGACGTCGGCGGGTCGGCGCTTTATCTTTTGTCGGAACTTTCGGGCGGCGTCACCGGCGAAATCCACTATGTGGATTCGGGCTATCACATCGTGTCGATGCCGACCCTGGAAGAGCTGAAGCGTACCGACGACGGCAAGGAATAGCACGCGTCGCGTCGCAAGCGCTTTAACGCGTTGCCGACAACACCTTGAAGCCGCCGTCGCGGGCAATTTCCTTGTGGCCACCGAACTGCCCATTGAGCACCGCCTCGTAGGGCAGCGCAGTGTTTGCCACCATCAGCAGCCTCCCGCCACGCCGCAGCGCGGCTGCCGCGGCCTTGATCATGCCTTGCCCGATTAGCGGATCGGCCGCACGAGCCTTGTGGAAGGGCGGGTTCATGACGATGGCGTCGTAGTGTTCGGCGACCTTCTCGCCGAGAAGGTCGTGCCAGAAGAAGTTTCTTGCAGCCGAATGACCCGCTTCGGCGAGGTTGAGCTTCGCGGCCTCCAGCGAGGCGAAATCCGCCTCGTAAAGATCGATCTGCTTCACGCCAGGCGCCCGCCGCAGCACTTCGGCGGCCAGATATCCCCAGCCCGCGCAGAAATCCGCGACTTTGCCGGAAAGGTCGGCAGGCAGGTTTTCCGCAAGCAACTCCGATCCGGTGTCGATACGGTCATGCGAGAACATCCCGGGCATGGTGCGGAAGCGGCCCTCGACAAGCGTCTCGCCATTGCCCTCGCGAAGCGCAGCCAGGATTTGGGCAGCATCCTCCGGACGGCGGAGCCAGAATGCGATGCCATGATATTTTGGCATCTGGCCTTCGAGTTCCATCAGACCCGCAACGCGTTTGCGCAAGGAGGCGATGCCATCCTCCTTGCTTCCGGCGACGACGATCAGGCCATCTGAGTTCACCCGCTCGATTGCATCCGCGATGCGGTTTTCATTTTGCCCGCGATGCCTGCCGACGAGAACCAGGGCAGCGTCGAACCCATCCCCTTCGGGCGTCGGTGTGACACGGAAGCCGGAGGCCAGAAGCGAGCGGTAATCGGGCCGAAAACCCTGGACAAGCGCCAGATCGGCTTGGAAGCCGGTAGTCAGCCGAAATCCAGGTTCGGTCCCCAGGAAAAGCACCCGGTCACCGGGATTCGGCAAGGCGATCTCACCCGTCTCGAGCGGATGAAACAGTGTCTTGAGTGCTTCGTGCGTCATCGCGGAAACCGTACCCGGTCAGGAATTCGAAGTGAACGCCGCAAAGAAAACGGGCGCCGCCTCGCGGCAGCGCCCGTCGATCTCATGCAGTCCGGATCAGGCGGCGTCTTCTTCGCCTTCGGTCTTCTTCTCGCGGACGAGTTCCTTGCCGGTGGTCTGGTCGACAACCTTCATCGAAAGGCGGACCTTGCCGCGCTCGTCGAAGCCCATCAGCTTGACGAATACCTTGTCGCCTTCCTTGACAACGTCGGTGGTCTTGCCGACGCGCTCGTTGGACAGCTGCGAGATGTGGACGAGGCCGTCCTTGGGACCGAAGAAGTTCACGAAAGCGCCGAAGTCGGCGGTCTTGACGACCGTGCCTTCGTAGATCTCGCCGACCTCCGGCTCAGCCACGATGGTGTGGATCCACTTCTTGGCCGCCTCGATCTCCTTGGCGTTGGACGAAGCGATCTTGATGGTGCCGTCATCCTCGATGTTGATCTTGGCGCCGGTCTTTTCGACGATCTCGCGGATGACCTTGCCACCGGTGCCGATGACGTCGCGGATCTTGTCGGTCGGGATGTGCATGACCTCGATGCGCGGCGCGAATTCACCCAGTTCGGCGCGGGCACCGGAGAGGGCCTTGCCCATTTCGCCCAGGATGTGCAGACGCCCATCCTTGGCCTGGCCGAGCGCGACCTTCATGATCTCTTCGGTGATGCCGTCGATCTTAATGTCCATCTGCAGCGCGGTGATGCCGTTGACAGTACCGGCCACCTTGAAGTCCATGTCGCCGAGATGATCCTCGTCGCCGAGAATGTCGGAGAGCACAGCGAAGCGTTCGCCTTCCTTGATCAGGCCCATGGCGATGCCGGCAACCGGCTTCTGCAGCGGAACGCCGGCATCCATCAGCGCCAGCGAGGTGCCGCAAACGGTCGCCATCGAGGACGAGCCGTTGGACTCGGTGATCTCGGAGACGACACGCAGCGTGTAGGGAAACTGTTCGGCAGCCGGCAGCATCGGCCGGATGGCGCGCCAGGCGAGCTTGCCGTGACCGATCTCGCGGCGGCCCGGCGAACCCATGCGGCCGGTCTCGCCAACCGAATAGGGCGGGAAGTTGTAGTGGAGGAGGAACTTCTCCTTGTACATGCCGGTCAGCGAATCCACGTACTGCTCGTCCTCGCCGGTGCCCAGGGTGGCGACGACGATCGCCTGGGTCTCGCCGCGGGTGAACAGCGCCGAGCCGTGCGTGCGTGGCAGGATGCCGACTTCCGACTCGATGCGGCGCACGGTCGAAAGGTCGCGACCATCGATGCGGGAAGAAGTGTCGAGGATGTTCCAGCGAACGATCTTGGCCTGGAGTTCCTTGAACACCGAGCTGACCTGCTCGCTGGTCCATGCCGGATTTTCGGCGCCTTCCGGCAGCAAGGTTGCCTTGACCTTGGCCTTGGCGGCGTCGACGGCCTTGTAGCGGGCCTGCTTGTCGACATTCTTGTAGGCGGCGCGCAGCTCGTCCTCGATCAGGCCGAGCATCGTTGCTTCAAGTTCAGAATAGTCGGGTGCCTTGAAGTCGCGCGGATCCTTGGCGGCGACTTCGGCAAGCTTGATGATCGCGTCGATAACCGGCTGGAAGCCCTTGTGACCGAACATGACGGCGCCGAGCATGACATCCTCGGGCAGCTCTTTCGCCTCGGATTCCACCATCAGGACGGCTGCGTCGGTACCGGCGACCACCAGGTCGAGCTTCGATTCCGGCAGCTCGTCGACATGCGGGTTCAGAACATATTCACCGTTGATGTAGCCGACGCGAGCACCACCGATCGGGCCCATGAAAGGAACGCCGGAAAGCGTCAGCGCAGCAGAGGTGGCGACGATCGCCAGGATGTCGGGGTCGTTTTCAAGGTCGTGTTGGACGACGGTGACGACGATCTGCGTGTCATTCTTGTAGCCGTCGGCGAAAAGCGGGCGGATCGGGCGGTCGATCAGGCGGGAAACCAGCGTTTCCTTTTCGCTCGGACGGCCCTCGCGCTTGAAATAGCCGCCCGGGATCTTGCCGGCAGCGTAGGTCTTTTCCTGGTAGTTGACGGTCAGCGGAAAGAAATCGAGGCCGGGCTTGGGCTCCTTCATCGAAACGACGGTCGCCAGAACGACGGTTTCGCCGTAGGTGGCGAGCACTGCGCCATCAGCCTGGCGGGCGATCTTGCCGGTTTCGAGAATGAGCGGACGTCCGCCCCATTCGATTTCCACTTTGTGGTGGTTGAACATGTCTTGTCCTTCATATGCGGGAAGGCCGCGCCGTATTCCACCGCGCGGATACCCCTTCCCTCAGCTTCGTTGTCGGACGAGCCACGGGCAAGACAGCGGGAAACTTGACTGGCACGGCGCGGTTCGGCCCCAAGTGTCCTGCAATCCTGCCCCATGACCTGCCCATGGGCGGCTCCGGCTGCCATCATGGACAGGACGGAACCTCGTCTGGCACGACCCCTTCGGAATTTGTTCGGGGCGATGCCGTGTGGACCGCTCGAACGAGCCTGTCCGGAAGTACAATCGGCGGGCCTCCCGAAAGAGACCCACCGATCAAGTCTTAGCGGCGCAGGCCGAGCTTTTCGATCAGCGTCGAGTAGCGGCCTTCGTCTTTGCCCTTGAGGTAGTCAAGGAGACGGCGGCGCTGCGAAACGAGTGCCAGAAGACCACGACGGGAATGGTTGTCCTTCTTGTGGTCCTTGAAGTGCTCGGTCAGGTTCTTGATGCGTTCGGAAAGAATAGCCACCTGGACTTCCGGAGATCCGGTATCACCCTTGGCGGTTGCAAATTCGGTCATCAGCGCCTGTTTACGCTCTGCAGTAATCGACATCGTGCTTTTCCTTTCTGCTTTTTCTAGGAAACGGGACGCCCACGGCCGGGATGTCGTCCAGCGGGGGCCGGTGTACATGGCGCAGCTTTGCGCGATGCTGCGGCGCATATAGTGGAATTCAGAGGAAAAAGCCAGCTGCAATTCACAACAGGAATTTATCCGGCTTCAGCCCACAGCATAGGCGGTTCGGAAGCTTCTCGCGACATTTCGAATACCGGTCATTCTACAGCCATTTCTTCCAGCGGAAAAACATCACCATGGCAAGCGCGACCACCGCCATGAAGCCGAGTGCGACAGGATAGCCGTAATAAGAGAGCAGTTCCGGCATGTTCCACGGTGAGGCGCCCGGATCGAAATTCATGCCCCAGATGCCGGCCAGGAAGGTCAGCGGAATGAAGATCGCCGAGACGATCGTCAGCACCCCGATGATCTCGTTGGTGCGCGACTGCGACAGCGACAGGTGCATCTCGATCAGGCCGATCATCATTTCCCGCTGCGACTCCACAGTCTCGGTCAATCGGATCGAGTGATCGAGGGTATCGTTGAAATAGACCTTGGTTTCCGCCGAGATGAACGACGCATCGGAGCGGACCAGCGTGGTCAGCGCATCGCGCAGCGGCCATAGAGTGCGTTTGAGCAGATTGGTAGCCCGCCTCAGGCCATGAAGCTGCCCGATCTGGTGCTTCCGCGGCGAAGCGAGCAATTCGTCTTCGATGCGGTCGACCGTATCGCCGGTCGCATCGACGATGGGGAAATAGCTATCCACCACCGCGTCGATCAGCGCGTAAGCGAGATAGTCGGCCTTGCGATGGCGCAGACGGCTTGGATTGGATTCGCGAATACGCCGCCGCACCGGCTCGAAGGGATCACCCTCGCGCTCCTGGAACGTGACGACGAAGTTCTCGCCAAAGAAAAAGGATATCTGTTCGTAACGAGCGCTTTTTGCGTCATCGATCATGCTGAGCACGAAGAAGGCATGATCGTCGAAGAAATCAGCCTTGGAGCGCTGGCCCGTGTTGACGGCATCCTCGAGCGCCAGTGGGTGCAGGCCGAAGATCTTTCCAATCTCTTCGATCAGGCCGATATTGGCGAGACCGACACAGTCGAGCCAGATCAGCGGCCATTTCTTGCAGGCAGCTGACACATCGTCGAGGCTGGCATTGTCGACAAACTTGCACTCGTCGGGCGAAATCAGGGTGAGGTTGAGCGCGGACTGGCGGGCCGAAGGGTCAGCGATCAGGGTGCCGGGCGATGAGCCCACCGGCGAGCGCTTGCGGTGCGGCCTGGCCCGGTTGCCCTTGGTTTCAGCCTCTGCCATCGCTTTTCGCCAGTTGGATCATCGGCGTCGATCCAATCGGAAACGTCGCGCGCCGGCAAGTCTCAAGCGGCAAACACACGTTTCGGTTTAAACATGCCGGCCTCGATCGCGCCGATCGCCACCAGCTTGCCACGTGCGGTGGCGCAAGCTTCATCGGCTTCCACCGGTGCATCGCGGCCGCGAATGATCACCGGATTGCCGAGCCTGATCTTCGCAGCCGCATCGTCGGTGAGCGCCACTTGCGGCAAACATTCCAGTGCCGCGCCCGTATCGATCAGCAGGGCATCCAGATCCGCATAACGGGTTCTGAAATCCTGAACGGGAGGAGCTTCGGCCTCACCTTCTCCGGCACTGACGATCGGAGCCGGCGCGGCCGCTTCCAACTCATCGAGCGTCACGAAGTCCTCAGCGGTAAAAGGTTCGACCTCGGTACGGCGCAATTCGGCGATATGGCCGAAGCAGCCGAGATCACGGCCCATATCACGCGCCAGCGAACGGACGTAAGTCCCCTTGCCGCACTCCACCTCGAAGATCGCATGGCCTTCGACGGTCGTTCCGACGAGGTCGAGCCGGCCGATTTCGACCTCACGCGCAGGAATGTCGACCGTCTCGCCCTCGCGGGCCAGGTCATAGGCGCGCTCGCCGCCGATCTTGATCGCCGAGAACTGCGGCGGCGTCTGCATGATGACACCGGTATATTTCGGCATCAGGGCGCGAATCTCCACTTCGGCCGGCCGCCGGTCCGAACTCCTGGTCACCGGCCCTTCGAGGTCGTCGGTCGAGCGCTCCTCGCCCCACGCGACGGTGAAGCGATAGACCTTGGCGCCGTCCATCACGTAAGGCACGGTCTTGGTCGCTTCGCCAAGCGCGATCGGCAGCATTCCCGATGCCAGCGGATCGAGCGTTCCGGCATGGCCGGCCTTCTCGGCATTGAACAGCCATTTGATCTTGGAGACAGCCTCGGTCGACCCCATGCCGACGGGCTTGTCGAACACCAGCCAACCGGAAACCGGCCGGCCCCTCTTCTTGCCGCGGCGCGCCATTATCCGGCATCCTTGTCGTCATCGGCATCCAGATCACGCGCCACTTCGGGCGAGCGCAGCAATTCGTCGATCCTGGCCATGTTGTCGTAGCTGGTATCCAGCCTGAACCTGAAGTCGGGCATGTATTTCATCTGTCGCAGAGCACCCGAAACCCGGCCGCGAATGAATTTGGCGTTGTTCGCCAAGGCCTTGATGACGGCATCATTGTCTTTGGCGCCGAGCGGCGAGACGTAGGCCGTGGCGATCTTGAGATCCGGCGACATGCGCACTTCGGAGACTGAAATCACCGCCGCCTCGATCACATCGTCACGCACCTCGCCGCGCGCAAGCACGTCGGACAGTGCATGGCGCACCTGCTCCCCGACGCGCAACTGGCGCTGGGATGGACCGGAAGATGATGTTCGAGGCATGGTTGGAAATCCTGAAATCGTGGAGCGAGGGATAGGACCGCGCCCACGTCTCGTGGTTGCGGACGGCGACAGGAGCCGCCGTCCATGATCGTGCGAAAAGGCCGACTAGAGCGTACGCGTCACCATCTCGACGCGGAAACATTCGATGATGTCGCCGACCCGCATGTCTTCGTAGTTCTGGAAGGCCATGCCGCATTCCTGGCCGCCCGGCACCTCCGCAACTTCGTCCTTGAACCGCTTCAGCGTCTTCAAGGTACCTTCGTGGATGACCACGTTGTCGCGGATCAGGCGAACGCCGGCACCACGTTCGACCTTGCCCTCGGTAACGCGGCAACCCGCGACCTTGCCGGTCTTGGTGATGTTAAACACTTCGAGAATCTCGGCATTGCCGATGAAGGTCTCGCGACGTTCCGGCGAAAGCAGACCCGACATCGCTGCCTTCACGTCATCCACAAGGTTGTAGATGATGTTGTAGTAGCGGATATCGATGCCTGCGGCTTCCGCCGCGGCGCGTGCCTGCGGATTGGCGCGCACATTGAAGCCGATCATGGCGGCGCCGGACGTCTCGGCGAGCGAAACATCGCTTTCGGTGATGCCGCCGGCGCCAGAATGGACGATCCGCGCCCGTACCTCGTCGGTGCCGAGCTTGTCGAGCGCCGAGATAATGGCTTCGACCGAGCCCTGGACATCGCCCTTGATGAGCAATGGGAACTCTTTCAGCCCGCTGGCCTGCAACTGCGACATCATCTGTTCGAGCGAACCGCGCTGCCCGGCATGCTTCGCCACCGCCTTGTCGTGGGACAGGCGCTGACGATACTCGGTGATTTCGCGGGCCCGAGCCTCGTTGTTGACAACGGCGAACCGGTCACCCGCCTGCGGCGTTCCCTGCAGACCCAGAACCTCGATCGGCATGGCCGGAGGCGCCTCCTTGATCTGCGCGCCCCGGTCGGTGATCAGGGCGCGGACACGGCCCCACTCGTTGCCGGCGACAAGAATGTCGCCGGGCATCAGCGTGCCAGTCTGCACCAGCACCGTTGCGACCGGGCCGCGGCCTTTGTCCAGCTTGGCTTCGATCACGACGCCTTCCGCGGTACGATCCGGATTGGCCTTGAGGTCGAGCAGTTCGGCCTGCAGCAGGATCGCTTCGAGAAGCTTGTCCAGGTTGGTGCCCTTGGTCGCCGAAACCTCGACGTCCAGCACTTCGCCGCCCATCGATTCGACGAACACCTCATGCTGGAGGAGCTGGGTGCGCACCTTCTGCGCATCCGCCGACGGCTTGTCGATCTTGTTGATGGCCACGATGATCGGAACACTAGCAGCCTTGGCATGGCTGATCGATTCGATCGTCTGCGGCATCACGCTGTCGTCAGCCGCCACCACCAGGATTGCGATATCGGTGGCCTGCGCGCCGCGGGCTCGCATTGCGGTGAATGCGGCGTGGCCGGGCGTGTCGATGAAGGTGATCTTCTGGCCGTTCTTCTCGACCTGATAGGCGCCGATATGCTGGGTGATGCCACCGGCTTCGCCCGACACCACATTGGCGTTGCGGATAGCGTCGAGCAGCGAGGTCTTGCCGTGGTCGACGTGGCCCATGATGGTGACCACCGGCGGCCGCGCGACAAGATCTTCCGGCCGGTCGGCGATGTTGAACAGGCCTTCCTCGATGTCGGACTCGGCGACGCGGCGAACCGTATGGCCGAATTCGGACGCCACCAACTCAGCGGTGTCGGCATCGATCACGTCGCCGGGCTTCATGATCTGTCCCTGCTTCATGAAGTATTTGACGACATCCACAGCACGCTCAGACATGCGCTGTGCGAGTTCCTGGATGGTGATCGTTTCGGGCAGGATCACTTCGCGCATCACCTTTTCACGCGGCTCATTATGCATCGCGCGCTTGAATTTCTCTTGGCGGCGGCGCATCGCCGAGAGCGAACGAGCACGCGCGTCGCCGTCTTCCGAAGACAGCGCGCTGTTGAGCGTCAGCTTGCCGCGGCGACGGTCTTCCTCGCCCTTGGTCTTCGTCGGACGCGTCACCTCCGGAGTGACGATGCGGCGCACAGGCGCCCCGGCACCGCTCCGTTTTGGCTTGGCGTCGTCTTCATCGGCAACCGCCAGGTCGGCGGCCAACGGTGCGCGGCGGCGCGCTTCTTCCTCGGCCCGGCGGCGGGCTTCGGCCTCGGTCTGCAGGCGCGCTTCTTCCTCGGCCTGGCGACGTGCGGAGTCGTCGCGTTCGCGACGGCGGCGTTCGTCTTCCTCGGCCCGGCGCTTGGCGTCTTCGGCTGCCCGCTTGCGCTCTTCGACCTCGCGTATCTTCGATCCCTCGAGCGCGCGGCGCCGAGCTTCCATCTCTCCCGTCGAGAGTTCATTCAGCACGACAACAGGGCCCTTGGCCACTTCCGGGACCGGAGGCTTGGGTGCTTCCACAACTGCTGGCGCAACCGGTGGCTTCGGCTTGAAGACGGTTACAGCAGGGGCTGCCTCAGGCTTCTCGCCAGGTATGGAAAACTTGCGCTTCTTGGTTTCGACGACGACCTGCTTGGTGCGCCCGTGCGAGAAGTTCTGACGTACCGTACCCTGCGTCACGCCGGCCGGCTTCAGGCTCAAGGTCTTCTTCACGTTGACGCTCAGCGTCTTGTCGTCGTCGGATTTCGTATCGCTCATTCCGTATCCTCTGCGGCGGTCGCCGCAACCGTCAACCGGTTCTCCGGGGTGCCGCCCCGGTATCGGTCAAGCGCAACCATGCGCTTCAGCGCCGCCTTTCCCGCGTCTCCCGCGAGAACGGCAGCATGTATCACATTTGTACCGCCCAATGCCAAACCCAATTCGGCCTCCGAAAAAAGTTTGTAGGCGGGTATTTCCGGGCCTTCCGCATGCAGTACGGCCCGACGCGCCTGTGCGATCTTGCGAACGCCGTCTTCGGATGCCTCGTCGGCGTGAAGCACTGCCGCAGCCTTGCCGCTGCGCACCGTGCTCTCGACCTTGGCGGCACCCAGGGCGATGGCACCGCCCTTTCGTGCAAGCCCCAGCGCTCCAAGCGCCGATCTGGCGAGAAGCGCGTCGACCATCGCGCCAAGTTCCGGAGGAACGCTGACTTTCGTCTTCAGCGCGCGTTCGAAATGGTTCTTCGAGGCGGCCCGATCGACATGCGCCCGATCCGCCAGCACCCAGCAGCCGCGGCCGGGAAGATTTCTCTTCAAGTCAGGAACGATGGCCGAATCCGGCCCGACAACGAACCGGATCAGTTCATCCGGCGAAGCCGCCTTGCGCGTTACAATACATGTGCGCTCGTTCATGTCTTTCAAGAGCGTCTCCGGTTCGATGCGCGCTCACGTCACGCACCGACAACCTCTTCGGCGGCAGCCTCTTCCTCGGCTGCAAGATCTTCCTCGGTGATCCAGCCGGCCTTCAGCCGCGCCGTCATGACCATCTGCTCGGCGTCGGCGCGCGACACGGAATGCGCTGCGAAAACGCCCGGAAATACCTTGGTCTCGCCGTCCTTGCGTTCTTTCCAGCCGGTGAGGTCGTCGACGGCGTAGCCGGCAAAATCCTCGATCGTCTTCACGCCGTCTTCGCCGAGCGTAACCAGCATCGCGGTGGTGATGCCGGGGAGTTCACGCAATTCGTCGGCGACACCGAGTTCGTTGCGCTTGGCATCCTGCTCCGCCTCGATCTTCTCCAGATATTCGCGGGCGCGCTGCTGAATTTCGCTTGCCGTGTCCTCATCGAAGCCATCGATCGAGGCGATCTCTTCGGCGTCGACGTAGGCCACTTCCTCAACGCTGGTGAATCCTTCGGAAGCCAGCACCTGGCCGACCATCTCGTCGACGTTCAGCGCCTCCATGAACAGCGTCGAACGCTCGACAAATTCCTTCTGGCGGCGCTCGGATTCTTCCTGCTCGGTCAGAATGTCGATGTCCCAACCGGTCAGCTGCGAGGCGAGGCGGACATTCTGGCCGCGGCGACCGATGGCCAGCGAAAGCTGGTCGTCGGGAACCACGACCTCGATCCGCTCGGCATCCTCGTCGAGCACGACCTTGGCGACTTCCGCCGGCTGCAAAGCATTGACGATGAAAGATGCAGCATCCTGCGACCAGGGGATGATATCGATCTTTTCACCCTGCAACTCGCCGACAACGGCCTGAACGCGGCTGCCGCGCATGCCGACGCAGGCGCCGACGGGGTCGATCGAGGAATCGCGGGAAATCACGGCGATCTTGGCGCGCGAGCCCGGGTCGCGGGCGACCGACTTGATCTCGATGATGCCGTCGTAGATTTCCGGCACTTCCATGGTGAACAGTTTCGCCATGAACTGCGGATGCGTGCGCGACAGGAAAATCTGCGGGCCACGCTGTTCGCGCCGCACGTCGTAGACATAGGCGCGGACGCGATCGCCGTATTTGTAGTTTTCACGCGGGATCAGTTCGTCGCGACGGATGATCGCTTCGCCGCGGCCGAGATCGACGATGACGTTGCCGTATTCGACACGCTTGACGGTGCCGTTGACGATCTCGCCGATGCGGTCCTTGTACTCGTCGTACTGCCGGTCGCGTTCAGCCTCGCGCACCTTCTGCACGATCACCTGCTTGGCGGATTGCGCGGCGATGCGGCCAAAATCCATCGGCGGCAGCTGCTCGGCGATGAAGTCGCCAAGCTGCGCATCCGGATTGCGTTCACGCGCCGAAGTCAGCGCGATCTGGCGCGCGTAATCCTCGACATCGTCGACCACTTCCATCAGCCGCTGGAGCTTCATCTCGCCGGTGTTCGGATTGATGTCGGCACGGATGTTGGTCTCCTGACCGTAGCGCGACCGCGCGGCCTTCTGGATCGCATCGGCCATCGCCGCGATCACGATCGACTTGTCGATAGCCTTCTCGCGAGCCACCGCGTCGGCGATCTGCAAGAGTTCCAGTCTGTTTGCACTGACTGCCATTGTCGTCTCCCTGATGCTCGGATGGCCATCATGCGGCCGCGGCATCTATTCAAATTTCGGTTTCGGTTCGTCTTCTTCGATCGTATCCGGCTCGCCGCGGCGCTTGCGCGCTTCCTGACGTGCCTTCTTGTCCTTCGTCAGCGCCTCGCGAACGAGGTCGTCCGTCAGGATCAGCCGGGCTTCGGCGATCGCCTCATAAGGCACGCGCACTGTCGGTTCGTCGCCATAGGCGGGCTGGTCCCGTTCGATCAGAACATCGTCGGTGCCAGCCTCGGCAATCTTGCCGCGAAAGCGCTTGCGCTCCGCGACGAGGATAGAGGTTTCCATCTTCACCAGGTGACCGGTCCACGTCACGAAATCCGATTTGCGGACCAGCGGGCGGTCGATCCCCGGCGAGGACACCTCCAGGTGGTACGCCTTTTCGATCGGATCCTCGACGTCGAGAACTGGCGAAAGGGCGCGGCTCACCGTCTCGCAATCCTCGACAGTCATGGTGCCGTCTTCACGCTCAGTCATGATCTGAAGGGTCAGTCCATTCTGTCCGGAGAGCCTGACCCGAACCAGCCTGAAATCGATGGCGCGAAGCACAGGTTCGACGATCATGGCGACACGCGCATCGACACCGCTCTCGCGGATGATGCGGTCGTCGCCGATTTCGCCTGCTGGCGCCATTGAGGTCATTCCGTCTCCAAACCTGCGGCAGGTAACAAAAAAGAGCGGGACCGGGTGGACCCACTCTTCGTCATACCGACCAAGAATTTGAGCCAGATATAGACGAAGCCATGGTTTCTTTCAAGCCCTTGGCGCAGCCGGCCTGCCGGCGCGGTTAGTATCGTGACTGATGCGTATAGCGCATGGCACCGATGCAACAACCCCACTGTTTGTAACCCCACGAACTTACTATCTTTGCTGCAATGCAGCAGGCGACTAGTGCGCCGCACAATGCGCAAAGGAGAATTCCATGACCACTCGCAAAACTTTTTCGGCGATCGGCGGCTTTTTCAGCACGTTCGGCAGCGCCGTAGCGGTATCGAGGGCTGTGAATGCCGGTCGCAAGCCGCATAGCCGCGACCTGCGCATTCTTGGCATCGACCCGGCCCAGTTCGATACGATTCGTCGATTCTAAGTCGGCCACGCCGCAGGAATTTCCGCGGCCGAAGGAAGGGCGCGCTATTTCCTCACGAATGTGAGGTATGCCGGCGTACGCCCTTCACGCAGGGCCTTCGCTTCATAGCGGGTCCCCGGCCAGCCGGTATAAGGCTGGTGCCAGTTGTTCGCTTCCACCGCCTGCCATTCGAATGCCCGATGGGCGCGGCAATGAAGCAACGTCCAGTTCACATAGGTATCGATGTCCGAGGCAAAGCGGAAAACGCCGCCGGGCTTCAACGCGCGCGCGAAACGGTCGAGATTGGTCGAACTGACGAATCGGCGCTTCCAGTGCTTTTTCTTCGGCCAGGGGTCGGGATAAAGCAGCGCCAGGCCGTCGAGCGAAGCATCCGGCAGCCAATCGAGCAGGCGGGTCGCGTCGTCGTCAAAAATCCTGACATTTCCGCGTGGGTGACCCGCGAGAGCCATCATCAGCTTCGCCATGCCGTTGACGAAGGGCTCGACGCCGATCAGCCCCGTCCGCGGATTGGTCTCGGCGTCGTGCAGGAGGTGTTCGCCACCACCAAAGCCGATTTCGAGGCGTACTTCGGATACATCAGCCTGGAAAAGCGCACTGAGGTTTCCCGGCGCGGGAACAGACAGATCTATCCGATATCGCGGTAGAATTGTTTCGAGCGCTTCGGCCTGCATTGGCCGAAGCGTCTTGCCGTGCCGGCGACCGTAAAACGCTTCCGTGGATCGGCTGCGCCGCTCGCCGGTCGTCATCAAGTTCAGGCCGCTGCGCGTTCCTTGCCGTTCACCGCATCCTTGAGGGCTTTTGCGAGATCGGTCTTTTCCCAGGAGAAGGAACCATCGCGGCCAGCCTTGCGGCCGAAATGGCCGTAAGACGATGTCTTGGCATAAATCGGCTTGTTGAGATCGAGATGCTTGCGGATGCCGGACGGCGAAAGGTCCATGACCGTCCGCAGAGCGTCTTCCAGCTTGCCCTCGTCGACCTTGCCGGTGCCGTGAAGGTCGACATAGACCGACAGGGGCTGGGCGACGCCGATGGCGTAGGAGAGCTGGATGGTGCAGCGGTCGGCGAGGCCGGCCGCCACGACGTTCTTGGCAAGGTAGCGCGCGGCATAGGCCGCCGACCGGTCGACCTTGGTCGTGTCCTTGCCGGAAAACGCGCCGCCGCCATGGGGCGCCGCGCCACCGTAGGTATCGACGATGATCTTGCGGCCCGTGAGGCCCGCATCGCCGTCGGGGCCGCCGATGACAAACTTGCCGGTCGGGTTGATGAACCAGTTGCAATCCTTGGCGATCTCGAGGTCTCCAAGCGCTTCGAGAATGTAAGGCTCGACGACCTTGCGCACCTTCTTCGAATCCCAGCTTCCATCGAGGTGCTGGGTCGAGAGCACGATTTGGGTAACTTCCTTGGCCTTGCCGTCGACATAACGGACGGTCACCTGGCTCTTGGCGTCGGGACCGAGCTTGCCGGCTTCGCCCTTGCCTTCGTGGCGGGCGGCGGCGAGCAATTCGAGGATCTTGTGGGCGTAGTAGATCGGCGCCGGCATCAGGTCAGGCGTCTCGCGGCAAGCATAGCCGAACATGATGCCCTGGTCACCCGCGCCCTCCTCGCCCTGCTTGTCGGCGGCGTTGTCGACGCCCTGGGCGATATCGGCGGACTGGCCGTGCAGCAGCACGTCGATCTTAGCGGTCTTCCAGTGGAAACCGCTCTGCTCGTAGCCGATGGCGCGGATCGCTTTGCGGGCGACCGACTTGAACTTCGACGGGTTGATGATCGGAAATTCCTTGGCATCCTCGAGGATGTTGCCGTTCTTGTCCTGCTTGAGCAGAGACTTCGGGACGCGAACCTCGCCGGCGATCACCACGCGGTTGGTGGTGGCCAGCGTCTCGCAGGCGACGCGGACGTCCCAGGCGTCCATGCCTGACTTCTTGGCCTCACGGTAGACCAGATCGACGATCTCGTCGGAGATGCGATCGCAAACCTTGTCGGGATGGCCTTCGGAAACGGATTCACTGGTGAAAAGGTAATTCTGGCGCGCCACGGGTGTCCCCTCTTGAAAAAATGCCGGCAGCAGCGCCGGATCAGGCGGAGACCGTGTAGCGAACGCGGATCGAACTCGTCAAGCCATCTTTGGGGAACATGCATCATACCGCCGGCACCAACCGGCGGTAAACCGCGTCAACATCGAGCGCCTCCGGCCCTCGACGAATCCTGATTCACTCTTCGTCGTCGGCAGCCAACGCCTTTACCAGATCAACGACCTTTCGCCGAACCTTGGCATCGTTGATCCGTACAAAAGCCCGGTTGAGCTGGAGGCCCTCCGGGCTGTTGAGGAAATCAACGACATATGTTGTCGAACTGTCTTCGGCCAAACCTCCAGCAGGACCCGCTTCGTGCCCGGGCGCATCTTCGAAAAAGAAGGCTACCGGCACGTTGAGTATCGAAGCGATCGCTTGCAACCGGCTCGCCCCGACCCGGTTGGTCCCTTTTTCGTATTTCTGGATCTGCTGGAATGTTATGCCGAGGCTTTCGCCAAGTTTTTCCTGGCTCATCCCCAGCATGTTTCGACGAAGCCGTATACGGCTGCCCACGTGAATATCAATCGGATTCGGTTTCTTCTTGTTTTCTGCCATTTTTTCCTCGCCGTTCGGACGGCTTTTTTATTTGCTTATTCCCGGCTTCCGGGCTGGTCGATCCAAAAGCCCCTGGTTATTAGATGGATACCAAACCGAAAGTTCCCAGAACAATACAATATGAGTTTCTAATATACATCCTGTCAATTCGGTCGTAGGCGCTGCCGCAAGCGCATTCCACAGGCAAAACCGAACAGGACGAGCAAAACGAGCGGGCCAACGAATCGCTGATCCGCGAAACTCATGCTGGACTGGTTGGGAAACGACACCGTCACATCCAGCACGCCCGCGGTGTTGATCGCCAAAGCGTCAACGACGCGCCCTCGATCGTCGATGAACCCCGAGATGCCGGTATTGGCGGCGCGGACCAATGGCTGGCTGGTTTCGACCGCCCTGATCTGAGCCTGCCGGAAATGCTGGTAGGGTCCTGGCGTATCCCCGAACCAGGCGTCGTTGGTGACGTTCACGATGAGGTCCGACATCGCGGTATCGTGTTTCACCATGTCGGGAAAAATGATCTCGTAGCAGATGAAGGGCACCGCGCGAATGGCGCCGGCAAGCGTTACGGCATGGCGCTGGTTGCCAGCCGAAAAGGTCATCGGGAATTGTACGATCTTCTCGATGCCGATGCTCGCAAGCATATCTTCGAACGGCAGATATTCGCCGAACGGAACAAGATGCACCTTGTCGACCGCATCGACGATCTCGCCGGCATCGTTGATAGCGACGACGGAGTTGTAGTAGCGCGCATTCGCGTTGGAACCAGAACTTCCCTCCGCCCGCACGGCGCCTGCCATTAATATCTGACCGTCCCCGAGCAGTTCCCCGATCGCCACCAGTGCGTCCGGGCGTTCGGTGAAGAGAAAAGGTACCGACGTTTCCGGCCAAAGGATCAATTGCGGCTTCTTGCCATCTGCGAGCGCTGGCTGTGCCGACAGGTCGAGCATCGTCCTGAAGATGCGGTCGCGGACCTCGCCATCCCATTTCTCGGTCTGCAGGATCGAGGGCTGGACAATTCTCACCGCCAGCGAACGTGCCGACGCACCCTCCGGTCCGGAAAGGCGCCAATAACCGAATCCGACGTGAGCGATGGCCAACGCCGCCGCCAGAACGAGGCCGGTTCGAAGATGCCTGTTCGATGCGAGCAGCGCCGGCATCGAAAAAACGAAAACGGCGAGTGCGTTCATGCCGATGACGCCGACCACGGAAACCGATTGCATCAGTAGCGGGATCGGCATGGCCGCATAGCCAATCGGGTTCCACGGAAAGCCGGTAAAAACAACGGAGCGCAGCCATTCCGCCACCCCGAACCCGACCGCGAGCGATGCGATCCGGCCAATATCGCCAGTCCAGAACAGTCGTGCCAGAACAGCCGCCAGGCCGTAAAAAACAGCCAGCAGCGCCGGCAAAGCAAGGACTGCGAGCGGCAGTGCCCAGGCAAAATCGTCCGCCTCGACCAGCAGCGCGCCGCCGACCCACCACAATCCGGTGACGAAATAACCAAAGCCGAACCACCAGCCGACCGCGAAGGCCGGGACGAGCCGCTTCAGGAAGCGGGCGGGCGGTTCGGCGGTGGCCCCGTCCAGCAGCCAGACGAGCACCGGAAAGGAGACGAAGCAGACGGCAAAAAAATCATAGGGTGCCTGGGCGAGGACTGCCAGCGCGCCAGCGGCGAATGCGACAAGCGCCCGGCGCCAGCCCCACAGCAATATTATCCTGCCGGCAAGCCGGTCCATGCCCATATCCCGTAGAATCAACCCCCGAGAGATGTATCAGGCGGGGGCCAAGGTTCCAAACTCGTGGTGATTTGTTTTGCGGTTCAGGCTTGCTGTTCGCGAACCCGGCGGCGGCGCTCGCCCTTGGGATCATGGACGATACGCACACGTTTGACCCGTCGCGGATCGGCGTCGAGGACATGGAACTCGAAACCCGGAATGGCCTGAACAACTTCACCCCGTGCCGGGACACGGCCCAGCGTGTTGAAGATCATGCCGCCGATCGTGTCGACATACTCGCCATGCTCGCCGGGCTTGAAGTCCTCGCCGATCTTGGCGGCGACATCGTCGATCTCGGCCTTGGCGTCGACGATGAACACGCCATCGCCGGTCTGGGTGATCAGCGGCTCGTCGTCATCGTGCTCGTCTTCGATGTCGCCAACCACCATTTCGACGATGTCTTCAAGCGAGACGAGGCCGTCGGTGCCGCCATATTCATCGATCACAAGCGCCATCTGAGTTCGCGCCGCCTGCATGCGCGCCATCAGGTCGGAGGCCAGCATCGACGGCGGCACGAACAGCACGCTGCGGATCAGGTTCAACTCGCCGATCGATTTGGTGAGATCGACATTGGCAAGGTCGAGCGCCGCGGGCCGCGCCGCGGCCGCCTTGGTCGCACGTCCCTTCTTCACCCGTGCAAGCCGGGTGATATGGCCCATGATATCGCGAATATGGATCATGCCGCGCGGATCATCGAGCGTTTCGGCGTAAACCGGCATGCGCGAATGTCCCGATTGCTCGAAAACGTTCAACAGCGCGCCAAGCGTTGTCGATATCTCCACCGCCTCGACATCGGCGCGCGGCACCATCACGTCCTCGACCCGGACCTCGCGCAGCCGCAGGATGTTGTTGAGCATGGCCCGTTCGCCGGGCGAGAACGCAGCTTCGTCCGCCGCACTCTCGGCCAGGGCATCAGCCAGATCCTCACGCAGGTTGGAGCCGTTGCGCGGCTTGAAAAGGCCGGCTAGCCGCTCGAATAAGGAAGGACGCTCGGGGGAAGGCTGGTCGGCCGGACTCGGACCGTCGTCAGACTGGCCGGAGGCCCGGGATTCCTCGCCCTTCTCGGATTCGGGGGCAGATTTGATGATGTCGTTCATCTTCGTCCGTGAATTACCATTTCCTGTTACGCGTAGGGATCGGGAATGGCAAGCCGCGCAAGCGCCCGCCTCTCGACCAATTCCATCGCCTCCGCGTCCACCTCGACCTCATGATCGTACCCGAGAAGATGCAGAAGGCCATGCGTAATAAGATGTGTCAGATGGTGCTCGAACGGCTTCTCTTCCAGAGCCGCCTCCCGTGAAATGGTCTCCGATGCCAGGACGATGTCGCCCAGCATCGGCGGCAATGCGCCCCCAAGCTTCGGCGGGAATGCCGGAAAGGACAGCACGTTGGTCGGCTTGTCCTTCTCCCGCCAGCCGGCATTGAGCGCGCGGATGCTGGCGTCGTCGGTGAAGACGAGGCTCAGTTCGGTAGCCGGAGCCTCGATCCCGGCTTCGGCAAAGACGGCTGCGATCGCGCGCCGCGCCAATCCGAGGAGATTGGCTTCGACGGGCCAGTCGCCCGCCTCGATCAGGATATCGATCTCGACGGCCGCGATGAGTGACAGGTCGATTTCCGGCGCCAGCGGTCGGCCAAGGGTATTCTTCATGGCATTCCGCCGGTCAGCCCTTGCTCATCCTGCTCCGCGTGCCTTTTTACCATCACGATCGTAAGCCTGCACGATTTCGGCGACGAGCGGATGACGGACCACGTCGGTCTCGTTGAAGCGCACGGTGACGATGCCCGGCACACCTTCGAGGATGCGCAGCGCCTCGACGAGCCCGGACTTCGTGTTGGGCGGCAGGTCGATCTGCGACGGGTCGCCGGTGACGATCATGCGGGCATTCTCGCCGAGGCGAGTCAGGAACATCTTCATCTGCATCGGCGTGGTGTTCTGCGCCTCGTCGAGGATGACGGCAGCATGCGCCAGCGTGCGGCCACGCATGAAGGCCAGCGGCGCGATCTCGATGACCTCGGCGGCGATCGCCCGCTCGACCTTGTCGGCCGGCATCATGTCGTAGAGCGCGTCGTAGAGTGGGCGGAGATAAGGATCGACCTTTTCCTTCATGTCTCCCGGCAGGAAACCCAGCCGCTCGCCGGCCTCTACCGCCGGTCGCGACAGCACAATGCGCTCGACCAGCCCGCGCTCGAGCAGCATCGCCGCATAGGCAACCGCGAGATAGGTCTTGCCGGTGCCGGCAGGGCCGACGCCAAATACCATTTCCGACCGTTCGAGCGCCCGCATATAGGCGTCCTGGTTGAGCGAGCGGGCATAGATGGTGCGCTTGCGGGTGGCGATCTGCGCCGCCGCCATCTTGCCCTTGCGCTCCAGCGTCGGCAGAGTCAGCTGGTCGTCGGCAGCGATCGCCATGCGCACCGCCCCGTCGACGTCGGACTGGGCGATCTCGGCGCCCTTCTGCAGGATGCTGTAGAGATGGTCGAGCGCCCGGCGGGCCTGTTCGGCGGCGGCGGCGTTTCCCTTTATGGTCAGCTGGTTGCCGCGCGAACGGATGTCCACGCCGAGCTTCTGTTCCAGCCGGGCCAGGTTTTCGTCGAACTGACCGTAGAGCGAACTTGCAAGCTTGTTGTTGTCGAAGGTCAGAACGATGTGCGCCATGTCAGATGCCCCGGAGGGCACGTTCTTCAATTCCGTGGTGGCGCTCAACCGTCTCTCCTCATTGGCCGGCATCACACCGGCTCGGCGAACAGGCTGGCGGGACCTGCCTTGGTGATTCGCACCTGGATAATGTCACCGATTTCACCGGCCTTTTCATCAACAATCACCGGCTGCAGCCAAGGCGACCGCCCGACCCGCTGGCCTGCCTGACGGCCCGGCTTTTCGATCAGCAAATCCATCGTCTTGCCGACCGATCCAACGGTGAAATCGCGCAGTTGTTCCGCGAGCAGCGCCTGCAGACGCTGCAGCCGCTCGTCCTTCACATCCTCGGGCACATGATCCGCCATGTCGGCGCCCGGCGTACCGGGACGCGGCGAATATTTGAACGAGAAGGCCTGCGCGTAACGAACCTGCCGCACCAGGGCCAGCGTCGCTTCGAAATCCTGCTCCGTCTCGCCGGGGAAGCCGACGATAAAATCACCCGACATGGCGATGTCCGGCCGCACTGTCCGGATACGATTGATCAGCCGGAGATAATCGGCGCCGGTGTGCCGGCGGTTCATCGCCTTCAGGATGCGATCGGAGCCGGACTGAACCGGCAGATGCAGGTAGGGCATGACGGCGGAAAGGTCGCGATGCGCCGCGATCAGTTCGTCGTCCATGTCGCGCGGGTGGCTGGTGGTGTAGCGCAACCGGGCAAGGCCGGGGATTTCGGCGAGGCGGAACAGCAGGCGGCCGAGACCCCATTCGCTGCCGTCAGGCCCCTCACCATGCCAGGCATTGACGTTCTGGCCGAGCAGGGTCAGTTCGCGCACGCCGGCTTCGGCAAGCTTTTCCGCCTCGGCAACAATCTGCGCCACCGGGCGGGAGACCTCGGAACCGCGCGTATAAGGCACCACGCAGAAGGTGCAGAACTTGTCACAGCCTTCCTGTACGGTGAGAAACGCAGTCACGCCGCGGCCGATGATCTCGTTGCGCCTGGGCTGGGGCAGGTGCTCGAACTTGTCCTCGATCGCGTATTCCGTCTCGACGACCTTTTCACCGCCGCGCACTTTTCTCAAAGCGTCAGGCAGCCGGTGATAGGTCTGCGGGCCGATGACAAGATCGACCACTGGTGCGCGCCTGAGGATTTCCCGGCCTTCTGCCTGCGCCACGCAACCGGCGACGCCGATCATCATCTCGCGGCCGTGTTCGGCGCGCTCGGCCTTGATCTTGCGCAGCCGTCCGAGTTGCGAATAGACCTTTTCCGCAGCCTTCTCCCGGATATGGCAGGTGTTGATCAAGACCAGATCGGCATCCTCGACCGTTTCGGTTGCCACATAGCCGTCGGCCGACAACGCATCGCTCATGCGCTGCGAGTCGTAGACATTCATCTGGCAGCCATAGGTCTTGAGGAAGACCTTCTTCGGCGCCACGGGCTTTTCCAAATGGGCAACCGGCACGGCCGGCGCCATCTCTTCGGTGATTTCGTTCAAATCCATGCGGCGGCTTTTAACGCTTCCCGATGACAAAAAACAGACGATTCTGCCGCCTCGCGCATCATCGTGCCCGCTGCCGCGTCCGCAGCGCCTCGAGCATCATGGTACGCACCTCGCCTTCGACGCGCCGGGTGACCTGTTTGCGATCGCTGCCTGCCTTGAACTCCAGCGGCTCGCCGAACTGCACCTCGACATCCATGGCGCGCTCGCGCAACACGTCCAGCAGGTGCGGCACGAGATCGGCATCGCCGATCCACGACGCCGCGACCCGGTGCTGGCGACCCATCGGCATGCCCTGCAGTTTCGTATAGGCGATCGCCACCGGCTGTATGTAGACCGTTTCCGCATTGCTGTTGCCCAGCGCCAGGCGTGCGGCGCCGAACAGCGTGCTCTTGAACGGCAGCAGATGATTACCGTCGCCGGTGCTGCCCTCGGCAAACAGCACGACCGCGTCGTTGCCGGCCAGACGGCCGGCGATCTCGCCGGCCTGGTCGCCTGATCTGCCCTTGCGCTCACGCTCGACGAACACCGTGCGCTGCAAGCGGGCCAGCGAGCCGAACACCGGCCAGCCGGCGACGTCCGACTTGGCGATGAACGCGACGTCGGCCAGCGAGCCGATGACCATGATGTCGGTCCAGGAAATGTGGTTCGAGGCGATGAGCAAGGGGCGCTGCGGGGCGATCGTCCCCCGAACGTGAACGCGCAGACCCAAGGCCTTGAGGACTATTCGGTGCCAGAACCGGGGGACCGTCCCCGGGTTGAAAAGCCCGGTTTTCAACACCAGCATCTGCAAGGGCGCCATGACCAGCGTGGCGATGCAGATCAAAAGCAGGGCGAGCCCAATCCGGATCGAACCGATCATCCCGCCGCCACGCTCCGTCTCCCCGGGGATTCCGCTAACGAAGATCACGCCGCATGACAAGCGCATTGGACTTCCGGTTGTCCTCACCCTGATAATAGGCCGGGCGCTTGCCGACCTCGCGAAAACCCAGGCGGCGGTAGAGCGCGATCGCCGGCGCGTTGGTCTCGTCGACTTCGAGGAACAGCGCCTCGGCGCGCTGTGCATGCAGCCGGCGCAGCACGGCATCCATCAATTGCCGGCCAAGGCCCTGCCGGCGATGCGCGCGCGACACTGCGACCGTCAGGATTTCCGCTTCGCCGACAGCCAACCGCGCCAGAACGAACCCCACCGGTCCCGCCCTGCCCTTGCCGGTCTCAAAGGCGGCGAAGCCGAAGACGGTGTTCTGGGCGAGCAGGTCTGAAAACTCGTTTCCCGTCCACGGCCTTGCGAAATCCTCGCGATGCAGCACCGAAAGCGCCGCGCTGTGGCTGCGCGCCAGTGGCAGGATCGAATAGTCGCGCATCCGTGGCTGGATGAAAGGCAGCCGCATTATCCAGCGCTCCTCGGCAGGATGAGGCCAGCTTGAGGTTTCGCATCCGGCTCGCGCAAATAGACCGGCTTCGGCTTTTCGGCGTCTGGGTCTCTTGCTGCGGCCAGGCTCGCGTAGACGCCGATATCGGCAGTCGCGGCGAGCGACCCGACATCGAAGATATCGGATGCGGCGGCTTCGGCGGCCATGGCAGCGGCGGACCCGGCAAGCACGGGGCGATATTCCCTGGCCAGCAAGGCCGCATCCTGCAAGTTGATCACCGCCGGAGCGTACAGGATGTTCCCGAATTCATCGTAAATTGCCGCATAGAGTTCCTCGCGCCGGGCATCGATGGCGACCATGACGGGCCGTGCGGGAAATTGCCGGCGCGTTTCCGCGGCTATGGCTTCAAGGGTGGTGATCCCGGTTGCCGGTATCCTGAGCGCAAGTGCGAGGCCCCGCGCGGTCGCGACACCGACGCGGACGCCGGTGAACGAGCCCGGACCGGTGGAGACCGCGATGCGGCCGAGAGAGGGGTAACCGACATCGGCCGCCTTCAAAGTTTCCTCGATCACGCCCATCAGCAATTCGGCGTGGCCCTTGCCGATATCGCGCACGACCCGGCCGCGTTCGCGGCCGGTGTCAATGTCGAGGACGCAGGCAGCGCAGAGATTAGCTGATGTGTCGATGGCAATGAGGTTCATGGGAGGGCGCGCTCGAGGGCAGCGCGGAAGGCAAGCGCCCTACGTTGCCCCCCTCTGTCCTGCCGGACATCTCCCCCGCAAGGGGGGAGATCAGCCGTCCGCTTGGTCGCATTTTTCTTTGCAACGTTCGAGATTGTTGAATTCGAGAATGAAGGCCAATCTCCCCCCTTGCGGGGGAGACGTCCGGCAGGACAGAGGGGGGCAACGTAGGGTGCCATCTATCGCATCCGGGTTCCTGCGCGACCCTATCCCGCCGCCTTCAGCTCCAGCCGCCGTTTATGCAACACCGGCTCGGTGTAGCCGTTCGGCTGGGCGCGGCCCTGGAGCACAAGGTCGCAGGCGGCTTGGAAGGCGATCGAATTGTCGAAATCCGGCGCCATCGGCCGGTAGAGCGGATCGCCCTCGTTCTGCCGGTCGACGACCGCCGCCATGCGCTTCATCGTCTCCATCACCTGGTCGCGCGAACAGACGCCGTGATGCAGCCAGTTGGCGATGTGCTGCGAGGAGATGCGCAGCGTGGCGCGGTCTTCCATCAGGCCTACATCGTTGATGTCGGGCACTTTCGAGCAGCCGACGCCCTGGTCGATCCAGCGCACGACATAGCCCAGAATGCCCTGGGCGTTGTTGTCGAGTTCCTTCTGGATCTCTTCCGGCGTCCAGTTGGGGCGCACCGCGACCGGAACGGACAGGATGTCATCGAGTTTCGCCTTCGGGCGGTTCTTGAAACCTTCCTGCACGGCGTGCACATCGACCTTGTGGTAGTGCGTAGCGTGCAGCGTAGCTGCGGTCGGCGACGGCACCCAGGCCGTGTTGGCGCCGGCTTTCGGATGGGCGATCTTCTCAACCAGCATCGCCGCCATCAGGTCGGGCATCGCCCACATGCCCTTGCCGATCTGGGCATGACCGGCAAGCCCGCATTCCAGGCCGGTGTCGACATTCCAGGCCTCGTAGGCGGAAATCCATGCCGCCTGCTTCATGTCGCCCTTGCGGATCATCGGGCCGGCTTCCATCGAGGTGTGGATCTCGTCGCCGGTGCGATCGAGGAAGCCGGTGTTGATGAAGACGACGCGCTCCCTGGCGGCGCGGATACATTCCTTAAGGTTGACCGTGGTGCGGCGCTCCTCGTCCATGATGCCCATTTTCAGGGTGTTCGGCTGCATGCCCAGTGCCTGTTCGACACGGCCGAAGAGTTCGACGGCGAAAGCCACCTCCTCCGGCCCATGCATCTTCGGCTTGACGATATAGACCGAGCCCGCCCGCGAATTGGCGCGGCGACCGTTCGGCCCGACATCATGCAGCGCGATCAGGCTGGTCAGCATGGCGTCCATGATGCCTTCCGGCACCTCGTTGCCGTCACGGTCGAGGATCGCCGGGTTGGTCATCAGGTGGCCGACGTTGCGCACCAGCATCAGGGAGCGGCATTTCGCAACGAAGGTGGAGCCGTCGGGGGCGTTGTAGTCGAGGTCCGGATTGAGCTTGCGGGTAAAGGTCTTGCCGCCCTTGCTAACCTCTTCCTCGAGATCGCCCTTCATCAGGCCGAGCCAGTTGCGGTAGACGGCGACCTTGTCTTCCGCGTCGACAGCGGCGACGGAGTCCTCGCAATCCTGGATGGTGGTCAGCGCCGCTTCCAGCCAG
The DNA here is from genome assembly GCF_025753855.1 of Mesorhizobium sp. ZC-5. Classification (GTDB taxonomy): domain Bacteria; phylum Pseudomonadota; class Alphaproteobacteria; order Rhizobiales; family Rhizobiaceae; genus Neomesorhizobium. The sequence goes on along the minus strand of NZ_JAOWPT010000002.1, from coordinate 892,132 downwards.
ACATCCGAGATGTGGGCGGGGTCGTCCTTACCGATCGTGGAGTCGGGATCGATGAGGATTTCGATGTGCAAACCGTTGTTCTCAAGCAGGAACTGGGTCGGCGATGCCGCATCTTCCAGGTAGCCTGCGAACTGCGCGGGACGTTTCAGGCCGGTTGCGCGTCCGCCATCAAGGGTGACGGCAAGCGCGCCATCCTTTATCGAAAAACCTCTGGCGTCCTGCCATTTCGCACCGTCGAGCGGTGCGGCTTCGTCAAGGAAGTCCTTCGCCCAGGCAATGACCTTGGCGCCGCGCTTCGGGTTGTAGCTCTTGCCCTTTTCCGCGCCGCCGGTCTCGGGAATGGCGTCGGTGCCGTAGAGCGCATCATAAAGCGAACCCCAGCGCGCATTGGCGGCGTTCAGCGCATAACGCGCATTCATGACCGGCACGACGAGTTGCGGGCCGGCGATGGTGGCGATCTCGGGATCGACATTCTCCGTGGTGACGGTGAAGGCGGGACCTTCTTCGAGCAGATAGCCGATCTTCTTCAGGAACGCCTTGTAGGCCGCCATGTCGGAGGGTGCGCCGTTGGCGCGGTGCCAGGCGTCGATTTTTTCCTGCAGTTCATCGCGTTTGGCCAGCAATGCGCGATTTTTGGGAGACAGATCGTGGACTATCGCCGAAAAGCCTTGCCAGAAGGCGGTTTCGTCGACTCCAGTGCCGGGAAGCGCTTCCTTCGACACGAAGTCGGCGAGCTGCCTTGCCACCTGCAAACCAGCCCGGTCAATGCGATCCGTCATCCGTTCGTCTCCAAGAAATCCAGCCAAAGGACCTAGTTTCCCCGGGCGTTTGGCATGTCGCGCCGCAAGGGTCAATTCATCGGAAGTTTCAGAAGATCGTTCCATCCCCTCAATATAGGCCCACGGAAGGCGACGTGGATGGATTGCCCGAATTTACACGGCGATGCGTGGCCGCCCCGATGCAACGGCAACCACATGCGCCTCGACGAAGGTGCGCTGGCCCTCGACGGTGGCGGTGCGCAGGTCGCGCGTCACCTCGATCTCGGCCGCATCGGTGCCGGCGGCAAGCGCCCGGCCGGAGGCGATCGCGCGGACATCCTTCTCCGCGTAGGCAAGCGCCTCGTCCTCGTCGAGGAAATCGCGCACGGTCTCGCCGACCGACACCCGGAACAGCCCCTGCTTGGGCTGGGCGACCTGCGCCTCGGCGGTCACCCGCACCTGGCCGACGACCGCACCCAGCGCGTTGGCCACATCGGTGTCGTCCGGGACGACGCAGCGATTGCCGACCAGCGGCGGCAGGCCGGCATAATGCAGCGGCGCCGAGGCGCCGAGGCCGATCACCGGACGGTCGAGCGCCACCGACAGGCGGGCGATGCCGGCGTGGGCGTCGACAGCGCGCTGCACCAGCGCATGGGCGACGGTGGCGGCGCCGTCGAGGCCGTCCTCGGCAAAGGCGGTCTCGAGGATGACTTCCGCCGACCAGCGGGTGAGTGCCGCAAGCACGCGCTCCGAGAACGCCTCCGGGTTCGCCGCGATTGGCTGGCCGCGGCCGTCGCGCTTGCGGGCGAACAGCTCGGCGCCGAGGCGGGCGGTCTCGGTGTTCCAGTTCGCCTGCCTGCCGAGCGCATGGGCGGCGTCGGAGGGCGTGAAGCCGGCGATATGAACCAGCCCGCGCGAGACCAGCCGGTTGAGCGTGGCGTTCTGCGCGGTGGAGGAAAGCAGCGCGTCGAGCGGCAACGGCACCGGGCCGATGAGATCGTAGAGCTTTGCCTCGGGGCCGGTGAGGCCGGCGGCAAGGCGTTCCGGCACGCCGGTGCGCAAGGCGAAGCGGCCGTCCATGCGGCCGGTGTTGGGCGCGCGGAGCTGGCGCTCCAACTGCTCGACGACCGCGTCGCGGTGGGCGACGCCGGCAAGCGCCAGCGGCACCAGCCGGCGCGGGCCGAGCACGAGGCGCGGATTGAGGCCGCCGTCCTGCAGGGCGACCTCGGAGTCGCCGCCGAGGCCGAAGGTGCGCATGGCGACCGCCTCGACCATGGTGCGATAACCACCGACGGTGGCGCCTTCGGGGTCGAGGCGCGGGCGGCCGTTGTCGAGCACGGCGACGTCGGTGGTGGTGCCACCGATGTCGGAGACGACGGCATTGTCGAGGCCGGTCATGTGGCGGGCGCCGACGAGGCTGGCGGCGGGGCCGGAGAGGATCGTCTCGATCGGCCGCGCGCGGGCGAAGGCGGCGGAGACCAGCGCGCCGTCGCCGCGCACCACCATCAGGGGCGCTGCGATCTTTCGCTTCTCCAGGAAACCTTCGGTGGCGGCGACGAGGCGGTCTATCATCGAGATGAGGCGGGCGTTGAGCAGCGTGGTGAGTGCACGGCGCGGGCCGCCGAGTTTTGCCGACAGCTCGTGGCTGGCGGTGACCGGCAGGCCGGTCCGCTCGCGGATCAAGTCGCGGGCGGCGATCTCGTGCGCCGGATTGCGGACGGCGAAATAGGCGCAGACGGCGAAGCCGGAAACGGACTTCTCCAGCTCGGGCAGCGCCGCTTCCAACCCGTCCAGTATAAGCGGGTGGGCGTTGCCGTGGACGTCGTGGCCGCCGGGAAGAAAAATGACCGGGTCGGTGCCGAGCGCGGCGCGCAGGCCGTCGCGGGAAAGGTCGGCCTCGGAGAAGCCGATCATCACCAGCGCGACGCGGCCGCCCTGCCCCTCGACCAGCGCGTTGGTGGCGAGCGTCGTCGACATCGAGGCGAGCTTGATCGCCGCCGGGTCGACGCCGGCCTTGTCCAGCACCGCGTCGACGGCGCCGGCGATGCCGACCGCCAGATCGTGGCGGGTGGTCAGCGCCTTGGCCTTGGCCGCGACACCGCCCGCCTCCGACCACAGCACGGCGTCGGTGTAGGTGCCGCCGGTGTCGATGCCGAGGAAGAGCGGGGCGGGTTTTTTCTGTCCGGGGGAGTTTGTCATGCGGGGCTTCGTTGCTTCGACCCCGCCCCATAGAGCATCGCGGCGCGAGGGGGAAGCGCCGAGCGCCTAGCCCGCCTGCTCTTCCTGCTCCTGGACCAGCGGTTTTATTGAGGGGTCGAGCGGTTCGGCCTCGGCGCCCACGTCGCCCTGCGGCAACGGCCGCGGCGCGGTGGCGCAGGCGGCGAGCAGGAGAAGCAGAATCAGGGCGGAACGGCGGAGCATGGCGCGGCAGCAATAGCGCACGGATTTGGGCGGGAGAAAGGCGGTTTTCCGCCATCCCCGGCAAACGGCGCGAAACGGAGCGCGACCCGGCTAGCTTTTTCCTGGTGACGGGCGCGCCGTCAGGACGTGTCGTTTCGCAACTCCAGCGCCCAGAAGGCCAGGCCGTGCAGGTCGTTCAGGGTCTCGTGTACCGCGCTGGCATGCCGGGAGCCCGGTGCGCGCCAGCCCGGCGGACGGCCGGGACGCATGGGCCACAGGCGGTGGAGCTTTCTGCCTTGCACGCCGGCGCCGGGATCCTGGACCGATGCTGCGTCGCGACAGGCCCGCCAGCGCGCGAAGCGGCGGGCGGCGCGCGGCAAATCATCGAGTGCGGCGGCCAGTGCCGCGAGCCGGCGGTGAAGGCGGCCGGCGTCGAGCGGGTCGCCGGGCGACAGCGGACGCCGCGCCGCCACGGGAAAAGGCACACTGATGCCGGGCGCCAGGATGCGCGGCACGCTGTTGGCGGCCGGCGGCCGTGGACGAATATTCCAGCGCGGCAGCCGGTCGAACAGCGGCAGGGCAAGCGCGCGGGGCGCCGGGCGCGCGGCCGGCAGCCGCATGCCGCGCGGCAACAGGATGCCGGTGCCGCCGGGTTTTCTGAGGAAGGCGGAAGTGGGCTTGCGCTTGCCGGGCCGCCGCCGGCGCGGCGCGGAAAGCTCGACCACCAGAGAGCGCGCGGCCACGATGACCAACCGCCGCACAGCTGACTCGGCCGGCCGCAGCAGGCGGAGCACCGCGCGGTGGAGATGGCGCGGAAGGGTGGCGGGGGAGGTGAAGGCGGTTCCGCCGCCGGCCATGGCGACGAGCATGGCAAGCACGCTTTTCAGCGCCTCACGGTGTTTCTCGATCGCGAAATTCCAGTCCATTCCCGCCTCCTCGGGGTTAACCGGGAGATTATCGCGCGGGCTGAGAGGGAGGTGGATGGAATTTTTTGCGGGGGGAGGTGGCGTCGGCTCGGGCTCGGCGGCCTGAAGCGGGCGGTGCATTACTGGCTCGCCTGGCACAACAAGGACCATGCCGAACGGCTGTCCAAACGCACCGGCAGGTCGGCAGGCCACTCGCTGCGGCCGGCGTTTGTAGGGCTGGCGATGCTGCTGGTAGGCGTGGTCGGGGCGGTTAGATTCTTGAGCCGAGATAGCCGAATTGACTAATTTGGTAAGGATAGCAGAGTAGTCTCTCGACGTATTCCTTGTTTTTCTCCACTTTCTAAATCTTATTCTAGGATGACTGGGCGACTTCGCCAATTTCTATTGACTCCAGAATACCTCCAAACGTTCGACTACTCGACGCAATGGAAGCAAATCTCCCCTCGCATCGTATACTCGCCCTACGGTTTCTGAGAGCAACATCGGATCCTTATCCATACGCACCAGTTGCCATCCCCACTGTTGAGCAATTTGCTGCTTTATGGCATCCCAGTTATCTATTTCAGAGGCAAGCGTTGATTGGATGTTGCCATACCAACCAAAAAACAGATTTCCATGAAATTCTGCGTCAATAATATTAGGTATCTCATCTCCAACATCCGCTGCGTAAGTCCGCATCTCGTCGTTAGCCTGGTTCTCAGCCGGCTTATCCATGTCCAAATCGAATAACGAGAATATCTCTATTGAGAACCCTCGACATAGGGCGATAAGCATAGGCATCTTCGTCTTTCCGCCGGCAGCTACAAAGTGGCATCCAGATCTGTAAAACGCCGAAAGCATCCCTCGTTTTGCAAGGTAAGACTCTATTATTGCCGTATCTTCGACGCCTTCGACTAATACTACTTTTCCAGCAAAAAATAACTCTGCCACAGATCCTTGCAAAGACCGGTCCATACCCGAAAGAGCGGCTCCCGCACCAATCGGCGCAACTCCTTTTCGTTGCGCACAATAGTCGCGCTGTTGATCGATAGTCCAACAACTAACTTGGGTGATATTTTCCCTTTTTCTCAATGATCGGATACTTTCAAAGGTGCGACCACTTACAAAGTGCGGACTATGAGTGGTGACTATCACCTGGCAGTTACCTGCCGACAGATCAGCTAGCGCACTGGATAGGAACTTCCCTTGAGGAGGATGTTGGTAAAGCTCGGGCTCTTCTATCCCTAATAAAAGCTGAAAGTTGACATCAGCCTTTTGGACTCGTGAGGCCAGACTTAAAAGTGCCATAAGGTACGTTCGCTGAAGCCCATGCCCAAACACTTCAGGTGGGCCGAAAACCCTCCCGTCTTTGAAGACGGAATTGATTACTGGCTCTCGTACAGAAATTCCCTCAATTGGGCCCCATTCGATAGCGACATCAATGGGCGTTGTAGTAAGGTTCTTGAACTCGCGATCTATTTCACCTCCCACTTCAGTCATAATTTCACGGGAGCCTGCCAGGACCTTTTGCAATGCAACTGACGCGTGATCTCTTATTTCGTTCAATTGTTCAGCGAAATTGCACCGATTGCGAACCGCAAAAAGTATAAGCTTCGAGAATGCCGACTCACGCTGCTCAGACGCTTCGGTAGACGCATCTTTTACCGCTGGGACATAAATCCAATCAATATACTTACGAAGAATTGGAACGGGTCCCGTTGCGCCATAGGCGTTTTCCTCACTAGGAATTTCAATATGTTGATCAGGTCGAGCCGCTTCAAAGGCGCGAACTGCGGCCTCGGCATCTGCCATGTTTCGCCAAACAGGCAACTCATCGCCGTTTTCCGCACGGAGCTGATCGTAAATCGGCCTTCGATCACCCGCTCTAGTCGCTGCGAAAAATTGGGCTAACGCAGGGATGCCATGTCGAATTCCTTTGCACTGCACGGAAATGATTCCGCTATTCCTCTGTGCTTTCAGTTCAAACGTGACGCGACCATTACGCACATAGTGACCAAGTTCGTTCGCGGCTTCCCCTTCAACGCCCGAGAATTGAAATTTCAGAGAAAGCTCTTCTTCTTCTTCCGTTCCAATGTAGAAATCGGCAGAGGAAATTGTGTTTGATTTTGCGCTCCCACCGAAGAATATGCTGAGCGCCCTGAGAGCTGTAGATTTTCCGCAATTATTGGGACCTACAAGAGAGGTATAGCGCCCAAATTCAAGGACTTCAGACCGAAAACACCGAAAATTTGTGAACTCAACCTTATCAAGGCGCATTATCGTTCCGAATAATTATCTTTGATATGATCGTTAAAAAAACCGCCTTTCGATGATGAAGCAAGAAAATCCTCATAAACCTCTCTCGGAACGTCGTAGTAATTATAAATACGGCCGGACTTAAATGTAATTTCCATCGTTCGTGAAATATCATGATATTCGACGAATGAAATGGCTGAGGATCGAATCGGCGGCATGGTGAATATTATAGCCAGAAATAACACTTTAATATAAAAAAAATTCGCTCTGAATACAGCATCGCTTATTGAATCATCACCTCGAATTCGCCTATCCTCTACATTCGGCGTTTCGATGAAGGCGACTCAAAAAATATCGACCTCGCCGAATGGCAATGCGTGCCTTCGTAAAGGTTCTCCCGCTACTCGAGTGTGACTCGGCGCCCTCTCTTGGATTTTCTACGACTTAAGCGGCTTGAAGATCAGCCCTTCGACCGTTCGACAAGCTCACGACTCAGGACTGAACGCCGCCAAGATCGTGAAAATCCTTTCTCCCCCACAAAGGGGGAGATGGGGGTGGTGCGCTGCCGAGACGACCCCACCCGGCCGGCTTCGCCCGCCACCCTCCCCCTCGAGGGGGAGCGGGACGTCGCGCGCTGGCTCGAAGAACCCCCTCTCCGTCACGCTTCGCGTGACACCTCTCCCCCGCTTTGCGGGGGCGAGGAAATCCGCGTTCAGCCTTGCACCGCGATCACCGCGCGGCGAACCGGCGTTCGCCGGGCTGCTCCCGTTCGCGGCAGAAGAACAGCAGCATGCAACAGGCGGCGATCAGGACGATCGCGGCGTAAAGCGTGAAGGAGACCACGCCTTCGGCCTGTTCCAGCGTCGCCGGCAGGCCCTGGTTGACGCGGCGCGTCATCGCGGCAGTCACCATGGCTTCGCGGCTGAACAGCATGTTGACCGCGAAGGCGGCCATGGCGAAGACGAGCAGAGCTGCGTTGAAGAGTTTTGCCCCGCGCATGAACAGCAGGAGCATGATGCCGGCCAGCGCGACGGCCGCGCCGAAGAGCATGAGCGCCGCGATCTTGAGCGGCGTTTCCTCGACCATCAGCAGGAACGGCAGGCCGTTGCCGGGCTCGACCCAGCGCACCATCTCCTTGAGGCCCGACAGGAAGGCGAGCGTGCCGAGCACGAGGTTGGGCCACTGGCGCAGCGTGACGCCGGCCTCGCGCTCGTCGGCCGCCCAGGACAGGAGCCAGCCGCCGACCGACACGCCGAGCAGGCGGCCGAGGCCGAGCAGCAGCAGCGAAACGGCGATCGAGGCTGCCCACGGCAAAGGCTGCCCAAACAGCGCCTGCGACAGCCACGGCAGCACATGGTCGGCAAGGCCGACCAGCGCGTTGATCCAGATGAAATCGAGATAGAGCGAAAGAAGCGGCAGAACAGATTTGCGCATGAGACCCCCCGGTGCCCGGCGGCAGGATAGCGGGGACGGGGCGGAGTGCAAGGTGGGGATTTTGAGGGGGAGCGGCGGCCAATTGGGAGATGGAGGCGGGACAGCGCCCCCCTCTGGCCTGCCGGCCATCTCCCCCACGGGTGGGGAGATCAGTCGCTTCGCCGGCTTCGCTCGATCGCCAACCTTGCAGAAGGCGCGCCGCCCTTAGTGACAGCCAATCTCCCCACCTGTGGGGGAGATAGCCGGCAGGCCAGAGGGGGGCGCGAAGGAATACGGACGGGGCAATGCCAAGTGAGAGGCAGTTTCGAGCGCTGCAGAGCCCCTCTCTTGGATTTTCTACGACTTGGGCGGCGTAAAGATCAGCCTTCGGCTGAACGCCGCCAAGATCGTGAAAATCCTTTCTCCCCCACAAGGGGGGAGATAGAGGCGCTGCGCTTTTCCAGCCTGGGTTCCTCGCCCCCATGAAATGGGGGAGAGGTGGCGGGGCCCGGAGGGCCGCGACGGAGAGGGTGTTGGTGGAGGAATGCGGACAGGGCGGGGTATTGGTGGCCCCCTCTCCGTCACGCTTCGCGTGACACCTCCCCCCGCTTTGCGGGGCGAGGAACAGCGGCTCAGTTATCCCCCATCTTCAGCGCCTGGATGAAGGCTTCCTGGGGGATGTCGACCTTGCCGAACTGGCGCATGCGCTTTTTGCCCTCTTTCTGCTTGTCCAAGAGCTTGCGCTTGCGGGTGACGTCGCCGCCGTAGCACTTGGCGGTGACGTCCTTGCGGAGCGCCGAGATGGTCTCGCGGGCGATGACCTTGCCGCCGATCGCCGCCTGGATCGGGATCTTGAACAGATGGTGCGGGATCAGCTCCTTGAGCTTCTCGCACATGACGCGACCGCGCTTTTCGGCGGCCGTGCGGTGGACGAGCATGGAGAGCGCGTCGACCGGCTCCTCGTTGACCAGGATCGACATCTTGACCAGATCGCCCTCGCGGTAGTCGGTGAGCGCGTAGTCGAAGGAGGCGTAGCCCTTGGAGATCGACTTCAGCCGGTCGTAGAAATCGAATACGACCTCGTTGAGCGGCAGGTCGTAGACCAGCATGGCGCGTTTTCCCACATAGGAGAGGTCGGCCTGGATGCCGCGGCGGTCCTGGCAGAGCTTCAGGATCGAGCCGAGATAATCGTCGGGCGTCAGGATGGTGGCGCGGATCCACGGCTCCTCGATCGAGGCGATCTTCATCACGTCGGGCATGTCGGCCGGGTTATGCAGCTCCTTGCTGGTGCCGTCGGAGAGGTTGAGCCGGTAGACGACGGAGGGCGCGGTGGCGATGAGGTCGAGGTTGAACTCGCGCTCCAGCCGCTCCTGGATGATTTCGAGGTGCAAGAGGCCGAGGAAGCCGCAGCGGAAGCCGAAACCCAAGGCAGCACTGGTTTCCATCTCGAAGGAGAAGGAGGCGTCGTTGAGGCGCAGCTTGCCCATGGCGGCGCGCAGTTCCTCGAACTCGGCGGCGTCGACCGGGAACAGGCCGCAGAACACTACCGGCTGCGCCGGCTTGAAGCCGGGGAGTGCTGCGGCGGTCGGGCGGCGGTCCTCGGTGATGGTGTCGCCGACGCGGGTGTCGGCCACTTCCTTGATCGAGCCGGTGAAGAAGCCGAGCTCGCCCGGGCCGAGCTCGTCGACGGCGAGCTTGTTGGGGGTGAAGACGCCCGTGCGCTCGACCGAATAGCGGGCGCCGGTGCCCATCATGCGGATGGTCTGGCCCTTCCTGAGGCGGCCGTCGATGACGCGCACCAGCACGATGACGCCGAGATAGGCGTCGTACCAGCTGTCGACCAGCATCGCCTTCAGCGGCGCGTCGATGTCGCCCTGGCGCGGCGGCGGCAGCTGGTTGACGATCGCCTCCAGCACGTCGGGAATACCGAGGCCGGTCTTGGCGGAGATGTGGACGGCCTGGCTGGCGTCCAGCCCGATGACCTCCTCGATCTGCTCCTTGATGCGCTCGGGCTCGGCGGCGGGCAGGTCGATCTTGTTGAGCACCACGACGATCTCGTGGTTGGCGTCGATGGCCTGGTAGACGTTGGCCAGCGTCTGCGCCTCGACGCCCTGCGAGGCGTCGACGACCAGCAGCGAGCCCTCGCAGGCGCGGAGCGAGCGCGACACCTCGTAGGCGAAGTCGACATGGCCTGGCGTGTCGATGAGGTTGAGGACGTAGTCCTCGCCGTTGTTGGCGCGGTAGTTGAGGCGCACGGTCTGCGCCTTGATGGTGATGCCGCGCTCGCGCTCGATGTCCATCGAGTCCAGAACCTGCTCCTTCATGTCGCGCTCGGCCAGCCCGCCGGTCATCTGGATGAGGCGGTCGGCGAGCGTCGATTTGCCATGGTCGATATGGGCGACGATGGAGAAATTGCGGATGTGGGAAAGCGGCGTTGTCATGGTGCGCGGCCTTTAGCAGGGCGGCCGTGCGGCGGCAAGGCTTGGCGCGGGGCTGCGGTGCCGCACGCCGACGGAGGACGGCGAATGCCGGTCCGAACAGGGCAAAACTGGCTTTCGGGCCGAAAATGCCTATCTAAAGAGGAATGGCATTTTCATTCTTCGTTTGAAACACAAGGAATAGATCAATTGGCTGACGACAGACAGAACATCATCGACAAGGCCGAGACGCGCTTCCTGGAGACGCAGAAGAAGAACGCCGACAAGGCGCGGGCCATGACCGAATACCAGACCCAAGCGAAGCTGCGGGCGCAGAAGACCGCAAAACTGCGCGAGCTGCGGCTCGCCAGGGACGAAGCCGACCGCGCCGCCGAGGCGGCGAAGCCGGCTCCCGTCAAGAAGAAGCGCGCGGCAGCCAAGGCCGTCAGCGCCTGACGCCAGAGCCTTTCCGGCCTAGCCCAGCCGCCTCTCCCGGCTGACCGCATCAATCAGCAACTTCGCGGCGACCATTGCCCCGTCGGCGCGCATCGTGCCGGCCACGCCGGCCGCCCGCGCGCGGGTTTCGGGCGCCAGCGCCGTATTCAACGCGACTGACAGGGACTCGAAGGTCGGCGCCGGACCGTCGTGGGCGACGCCGATGCCGAGGCCGGCCACGCGCGCCGCCCAGAAGGGCTGGTCCACGATCTGCGGCACGACCACCTGCGGCGCGCCGGCCCGCGCGGCGGTTGTCGTAGTGCCCGCGCCGCCATGGTGGACGACCGCGGCAACCCGGCGAAACAGCGCCTGCTGGTTGACCTCGCCGACGAGCAGGCAGTCGTCCCGGTCGTCTATCGGGGACGCGTCGACCCAGCCGCGAGCCAGAACCACGCGGCGCCCCCGTGCCCGGATCGCCTCGATCGCCGTCCGGGCGGCGTCCTTCGTGCTCTGCAAGGCGATGCTGCCGAAACCGACATAGACCGGCGGGGCGCCGGCTTCGAGAAACGCTTCGAGTTCGGCGGGGAGCGGGCGTTCGTCAGGCAAGATCCACGCGCCGGTCTGTACGGCGTCGCAAAGCTCCGTCCTTTCCCACGGCCACAGGACCGGGTCCGACGCCAGCAAGGGACGATCGGTGAAGACATGGTCGCGGACATTCTCCACGGCGGGCAATCCGATCGATGCGCGGTGGGCGTTAACTGCCCCACCGAACAGCGCGTTCATGTGTTGGGCGTTCAGATCCCACAAAGCACGGGGGTCGGTCACCTCCGGCGGCAGCGGATGGCCGGGATACGGGTACGGCCGGTGATGATGCGACGGCAGGAACAGCGGACAGAAGGTTGCATGCGAATAGGGGACGCCCAGTTTCTCGGCCACGCACTGCGCGGCGGCGGCGGACGGCATCAGGCCGGTCCCTACGATCGCATCGCACCCCCCGGCGGCCGCGCCGATTGCTTCGTATTGCGCGGCGATCATTTCGGCCGTGAGCATGGAAAAGTCCGCCGGTGCCGACGGCTTCGCCTTCTCGCTTATCCACTGGCGAATGGGCATGAAGGAAGGCGCCAGTTCCGCGCCGGCGCGCTCCAGCAGCTCGACGAATTCCTGATCCGCCGGCGCGCTTACCACCGCCTCGGCGCCGAGCGATTGCAACGCCGCCGCGAGCCCAGCCATCGGCTCGACGTCTCCGCGGGATCCGTAGGTCGACAACACTATGCGCATCTGGTGATTTCCTTTCCGTGCCTCGAGCTTAGGCCGGCGGTTCTACGGCAGCGGCAGGGTCTTGCCGCAAGTCCCTTGTGCGCCATATGTATAACCAGAGAGGGAGCGGTTACCCCCCTTCCCCTTCATTGTCCGCATTGAACGAACAGCCTCCCGAAGCCGGGCGGAACCCACCAAACGCATGCACGACACCGGGCGGCGGCGGAACGCGGCGTCCGTTTTTCATTTTCCCACGACGGATTTTCACTGACCCCGGCGATGCGACCAGCCAGCGCCACGATAAGGGGCGCACGGGCAGTTCCGGCAAGATTGAAGCAGTGCAGTTGCTGGACGATATGGATCATCCACACCGATTGTTTCTCCTCTAAGTTGTATTCAGCTCATTTTTACACAATCTATAGTTGACAACAAATACAACTCGGGGACATTATCGCGGCTCCACTTCATGCGCTGATGCAGCGTCCAAGCTTGGAAGGCGATTGCGTGAACCAGGCCCGAATGCTTGCCACTTTGGACACGGCGCTGCCGGGCGGCGGCGACCGACGCGTGTGCATCGCAGTGCTCGACGGGCCGGTCGACCAGGCGCATCCCTGCTTCGCGGGCGCCGACCTGACCGTGCTGCCGACGCTGGCGGCGCAGAGCATCGGCGAAGGACGCGCGCTGGCGCACGGAACGCATGTCGCCAGCATCATCTTCGGCCAGCCCGGCGGGCCGGTGCGCGGCATCGCGCCGAATTGCCGGGGGCTGATCGTGCCTATATTCTCGGACGCGGGCCAAGGCCTCGCCTGCTCGCAGCTCGACCTGGCACGGGCGATCTCGATAGCACTCGATCACGGCGCCGATGTCATCAATATCAGCGGCGGACAGTTCGTCACCGAATGCGCCGCCGAAGCCGACCTCGCCAAGGCGCTTGCCGCCTGCGAGGAACGGCGCGTCCTCGTCATCGCCGCTGCAGGCAATGATGGCTGCGACTGCAATCATGTGCCCGCCTGTGTCTCGACAGTACTTGCTGTCGGCGCCATCGGCCTTGACGGACAACCTCTGGCGGCGGGCAACTGGGGGCTCGCTTACGCGATGCACGGCGTGATCGCGCCGGGCGAGGCGATCATTGGCGCCATACCAGGTGGTGGGGTTGCGGCGCGGACAGGCACCAGCTTCGCAACGGCCATCACCAGCGGCGTGGCCGCGCGGACGCTTGAGGCAAGCAGAACCAATGGCGGGGCGAACGACCCGCTGACCGTACGCGCCAAGCTTGCAGGGACCGTGATCGGGGGTGACCGGCGAGGTGCACAGCCCCGGGCACCGGTCGCGTTGCGCCCACCCATTTATCCCAACCAGACAGGCAATAGAGGGAGAGCAATCATGACCTTGTCAGGCAACGAACATCCATCAGGAGGCTTTTCAATCGACGATACGCAGGGGGTTCCATTGCCGCCCGAGGGCGAACGAGGCCGCGCCATCGGGCTGTCGGAAGTCTTGCCGTCCACATCCGAAAGCGACGTAACGGCTTCCTGCGCGGATGGGAAATGCGGATGCGGCGGAGCCCCGAAGGACTGTGGCTGTGGATGCGGTGGCGCCAAAAAAGCGGCCGCAAGTCCACCTCAACTGGTCTACGCGCTGGGGCAGATCGGCTACGATTTCGGCTCGGTTACCCGACGCGATTCGATCGCCCAGTTCAACCAAGGGGTCTGGCCGGAAACCGACGAAGCGCTGATCGAATATCTGCGGAACGAGGGCGCAGAAGATGTCGAGCGGCTCATCTGGGTGTTGAAGCTGGACGGCACGCCGATCTACGCGCTGAAGCCGGTTGGCGCGTTTGCTCCTCACGTCTACACGCGCATCCTCAACGCGTTTGCGGGACAAATCGGCATCGAGCCGGTTGAAGAGCCGACACCAAAAAAAAGGATGGGAAGAAGAAAAAGACCGAAAGGGTGCTGCTCACCGCGGTGCCGGGCTACATCGCCGGGAGTGTCCAGCTGATCTCGGGAGAGACCGTTCCGATCCTGGTTCCGGTTGCGCGCGGCATCATGCCTTGGAACATCAAAAAGGCGATCGACGATTTCTTCATCGAGGCCAAGAAACGCGCTGAAGGCGACGAGGCAATCAGAGCGCGCCTGACAGATATCCTGAACGACGAAAAACGGCTGCGTGACTTCCTGGAGGATTTCCGGAACCTGGCGACGCGCAAATACCGGAACCTCGGCATCACCGGGCGCGACCGGGCGCTCAACTACGCCACCACCTCGACCTTCCGCGTGTTCGAGGCGCTCAACCACATCGCGCTGACCCACTTCCTTCTCGACGACATCGAAATCACGAGGAGCGCGGCATGCCGGTCCGGCTCGGAATGCTACGACGTGCGTCTCCGGCTGTTCATCGCCTCCGGCATCAATGCCGCACTGCGGATCCTGCAGTTCACCGTCGATGTGAGCGACACGATACCGGTCAACATCGGCGAGGTTTCCGCCTGGAACGAGCGTCCGACCTGACATCCAGCAAACCCAGAACGTCGGCGAGAGCGTTCTGTGGAGAGATCGGGGCTCTCGCAACAGGAAAAGGAGAAAACATGTCACTTCTACCGACTGTCAGAACCAACAGCACACGGAACCTGGGACCTGTGAGCCGAGCAAGCTCGCATTCGTCGGGCAGCAACAGGGTAACCGCTTCGGGCGGCCTCGAATGCTCCCTTTGCCATCTTGCCTGCGAGGCAATCGGCGATCCGGTCGGCAAGCAGGCGTGCCACATCGCCTGCGATCAACTCGCCTGCTGAGCTGGACTCGGGCGGGCGGCCTCGGCCTCCCGCCCGATCGTCTTTTAGCGGGCGTTAATCGTAGCGCAGGTCCGCCGCCTTGCCGCCGAAGACGCGGTAGACGTAGATGGTGGCGCCGATCATCACCGGCAGCACGAAGGCGGTGCCGACAAGGATGAGGCCGAGGCTGCCGGTGGCCGACGCCGCCTGCCAGATGGTCAGCCTTTCCGGCACCACGAACGGATAGAACGACCAGGCGAGGCCTAGAAAGCCCAGCGTGAAGATGGCGGCGAGCGCCAGGAACGGCTTCAGGCTGTGGGTGTCGCCGGTTTCCGCGAGGCGGAAGGTGAGCCGCCACAGCCACAGGAACAGCAGCGCCGAGAGTATCGGTAGCGGCGCCAGGTAAAGCATCTCCGGAAACACGAACCAGCGGGCGAAGATGCGCGGCGAGGCGAGCGGCGTGGCAAGCGAGACGGCGCCCATGCCGAGCACGGTGAACACCAGCGCCGAGCGCAGCCACAGGATGGCTTTTTGCTGCAACTCGCCCTCGGTCTTGTAGATCAGCCAGGCGGCGCCCATCGCGGCATAGGCGGCGGCGAGACATACCGCCACCAAAAGGCCGAAGGCAAATGCCGCAAGGCCGGTCTGCAGGCCGAGCACATAGACGCCGAGCATGTAGCCCTGCGCCAATGCCGCGAGCAGCGAGCCGGCGAGGAAGGCAAAATCCCAGCGCGCCTTGCGGTGCGTCGGCACCTTGGCGCGGAAATCGAAGGCGACGCCGCGCAGGATGAGGCCGACCAGCAGCAGGAACACCGGAATGTAGAGCGCGGTGAGAATGACGCCATGCGCCATCGGGAAGGCGACCAGCAGCAGGCCGACAGCCAGCACCAGCCAGGTCTCGTTGGCGTCCCAGAACGGACCGATCGCGGCGATCATAGTGTCCTTCTCGTGATCGCCGGCGGCGGCGAACAGGATGCCGATGCCGAGATCGAAACCATCGAGCACCACATAGACCAGGATGGCGATGCCCATCAGGCCGGCGAAGATCAACGGAAGGAGTGTCGGCCAGTCGAGGGTCATGTTTTTCTCCCCGCAATAGTCGGGAAGGCTCGTGCTCTATGTTGCCCCCCTCTGTCCTGCCGGACATCTCCCCCACAAGGGGGGAGATTGGCTATCATCTCGGCTTTCGCTGATCGCAAACGTTGCAAAATGAAGCGCCGCGAAAGCGGCAAGCCTGATCTCCCCCCTTGTGGGGGAGATGTCCGGCAGGACAGAGGGGGGCGCGAAGGAACGCCAGCACTTTTAATCAAGACACCTACCGCCAGCATCACCTCACTCCTCAGTTCTGCGCCGGCTGTGACAGCGGCGTGTCGAGCACGGCCGGCAGCGGCGAGGTGTCGCCATCCTTGGCCGCCTTCATCGCGAGATAGTAGAGCACGCTGAGATAGGCCAGGAGCAACACCGCATAGAGCACCAGGTAAACGGCAAGGGTGAAGGCCACCTGACCGCCGGCGACCGGGCCGACGGCATCGGCGGTCTTGAGGACGCCGGTGACAAGCCAGGGCTGGCGGCCGATCTCGGTGGTGTACCAGCCGGCAAGCACGGCGACCCAGCCCGACAGCGCCATCGGCACCATGAGCAAGGCAAGCGGTTTCGGCAGCGTCTGCCGCCGCCACAGGAAGAAGCCGGCAGTCCACGACACGACAAGCATCATCACCCCGACGCCGACCATGATGCGGAAGCCCCAGAAGACCGGGAACACCGGCGGGTGGTTGCCCGGATAGTCGTTGAGGCCGGGCACGATGCCGTCGGTGCTGTGGCGCAGGATGAGGCTGGCGCCGTTGGGGATGGCGAGTTCGAACCGGTTCTCGCGGGCCTTCTCGTCCGGGATGGCAAACAGCACCAATGGCACGTTGGCGCGCGTCTCCCAGTTGGCTTCCATCGCCGCTACCTTCTGCGGCTGGTGCTCGAGCGTGTTCAGGCCATGCTGGTCGCCGACGAAGATCTGCACCGGGATGAGGATGGCGCCGGCGAAGACGCCGGTGCGCAACGCCCGCCACATGGAATCGGAACGGTCGCCGGCCAGGAAGCGCAGCGCCGAAAACCCGGCGATGAGGAACGAGACCGTAAGCCCGGATGCCAGCAGCATGTGGATGAGGCGGTACGGGAAGGACGGGTTGAAGACGATCGCCCACCAGTCGACGGCATGGGCGACGCCGTCGCGCATCTCGAAGCCGGTCGGCGTCTGCATCCAGGAATTGAGCGCCAGGATCCAGAAGGCCGAAAGCGTGGTGCCGAAGGCGACGAGGAAGGTGGCCAGCGTGTGCACGCCGTTGGAGACCCGGCTGAAGCCGAACAGCATGATGCCGAGGAACACCGCCTCGAGGAAGAACGCGGTCAGCACCTCATAGGCGAGCAGCGGGCCGGCGATGTTGCCGACGGTTTCCATGTAGCCCGGCCAGTTGGTGCCGAACTGGAAGCTCATGGTGATGCCGGAGACGACACCCATGGCAAACGACAGCGCGAAAATCTTCACCCAGGTGAAATAGGCGCGCATCCACGCGGTGTCGCCGGTGCGGTTGTAGCGCCATTTGAAGAAGAGCAGCACCCAGCCGAGCGCAATGGTGATCGACGGAAACAGGATGTGGAACGAAATGTTCGCTGCAAACTGAATGCGTGACAGGATAAGCGGATCCATGGTCGGCTGCTCCGGCTTCTCTGATTGGCAAGATAGGCCGCAAGGGCGGGCTGGTCAAAGCGGCGCAGCGCCGCGCGGGGCGCAGTGTCGCAGGCCAGCCGGAATTTGCGTCGCAACCCTGTTTCGGTGAACATACAGTCGCCGTTTGAGGCCTTCGCCGGCCGCCGGTGCATACCGATATGTGGCGCAACATCCCATACGGACAGGAGCCGACCATGACCTTGCAGCTTACCGGCATTCACCATCTGACCGCGATCACCGCCGAAGCACCGGCCAATGTGGCGTTCTACACGAAGACGCTGGGGCTGCGGCTGGTCAAGAAGACCGTCAACCAGGACGACACCAGCGCCTACCACCTGTTCTACGCCGACGGCGAAGCAACGCCGGGCAGCGACCTGACCTTCTTCGACTGGCCCACAGCGCGCGAGAACCGGGGCACGCACAGCATCGCCCGCACCGGCCTCAGGGTTTCGGGCGAGAAAACGCTCGGCTGGTGGCAGGACCATCTGAAGGCGGCCAAGGTGACCACCGGCGAGATCGCCGACATCGCCGGCTACCGCTCGCTCGACTTCGAGGACGCCGAGGGCCAGCGCTTCCGGCTGATCGACGACGGCGGCAGCGGCGCTTCGCACCCATGGGCGAAAAGCCCGGTGCCGGCCGAACACCAGATCCGCGGCCTCGGGCCGATCACGCTGAGCGTGCCGGACCTCGCGCCCACCGAGAGCGTGCTGACGCAGGTGATGAACATGCGCAAGGCGCGCGACCACGCCTCGCCGGACGGCAACGGCCATGTGCATGTGTTCGAGATGGGCGACGGCGGCCCGGCGGCCGAACTGCATGTCACGGTCCAGCCCGGGCTGCCGCCGGCACGGCAGGGCGCCGGCGCGGTGCACCATGTGGCGTTCCGCACCCCCGACCTGGAACAGATGCACGAATGGACCGAGCGGCTGACAAAACTGCGGGTGCCGTCGAGCGGCGAGGTGGAGCGCTATTATTTCCGCTCGCTCTATTTCCGCGAGCCGAACGGCATCCTGTTCGAGATCGCCACCGACGGTCCCGGCTTCACCGCCGACGAGCCGCTGGAAAGCCTCGGCGAAAGGCTGGCGCTGCCGCCGTTCCTCGAGCCGAGGCGGGCGCAGATCGAGGCCGGCCTGAAGCCGCTCGCCTGAGCCGCTCGTGAAAATAACGCGAGGCCGCCCCGAATATCCGGCGGTCTCGCATCCATGCGTGTCATTTGGCTGTCATATATATCCATTAGTCTGGATTTATGGATACCAACGACGCGATAGCCGCATTTTCCGCGCTCGCCCAGCCGACGCGGCTCGAGACATTCAAGCTTCTGGTGGGCGAGCAGCCCGAAGGCGTCGCGGCGGGTGAACTGGCGCGACTGATCGGCGTGCCGCAGAACACGATGTCTGCCCACCTCGCCGTGCTGACGCGGGCGGGGCTGATCGAGGGCGAGCGTGACGGCCGGTCGATTGCCTACAAAGCCGATTTCGCGGGACTGCAGCGGCTGATGCTGTTCCTGCTCAAGAATTGCTGCAACGGCAGGCCGGAAATCTGCGCGCCGCTGATCGCCGAACTTTCACCGTGCTGCAAACCCCTCCAGGAGATTCCGTCATGAGCGCCCCTGTCTTCAACGTGCTGTTTCTATGCACCGGCAATTCCGCACGTTCGATCATGGCGGAGGGCATCCTGAAGCAGGACGGCGCCGGACGGTTCAACGCCTTTTCGGCAGGCAGCCAGGCCAGCGGCGAGATCAGCCCGATCGCGCTGAAGGTGCTCGAAAGCTACGGCTACGCGGCGGACGGGTTCCGCTCGAAAAACTGGGATGAATTCGCCAAGCCCGGGGCGCCGCAGATGGATTTCATCTTCACCGTCTGCGACACCGCTGCCGGCGAGGCCTGCCCGGTATGGCCCGGGCATCCGGCGACGGCGCATTGGGGAATAGAGGATCCCAAAGCGGTGGAAGGCACCGAGATCGAGAAGGAAACCGCATTCGTCGAGGCGTTCCGCTTCCTGAAGAACCGGATTTCGGCCTTCATGGCGTTGCCGCTCGACAGCATCGACCGCATGGCGATGACGCACCATCTTTCCGAGATCGGCAAGCAGGAAGGCGCCTCGCCGCACGCCAGGGGTTGACGGCATTGGTACAAGGGGGATTGGCGCGACGCCTTTGCGGCGAGGGGCTGGGCACGATGTTGCTGCTGGCGGCGATCGTCGGCTCCGGCATCATGGCGGAACGGCTTGCGGGCGGAAACGATGCCCTCGCGCTGCTCGGCAACACGCTGCCGACGGGCGCCATGCTCGCGGTGCTGATCCTGATCTTCGCACCGGTTTCGGGCGCGCACTTCAACCCGGCGGTCAGCCTGTGCCTGGCGTTGCGCGGCGATTTTCCGTGGCGCCTGCTCATTCCCTACACCGCCGTGCAGATAGCGGGGGCGATAGCAGGCGCGTGGATCGCGCACCTGATGTTCGAATTGCCGGTGCTGCAACTGTCGGTGACGGCGCGCACCGGCAGCGGGCAATGGATCGCCGAAGCGGTGGCGACCTTCGGCCTGGTGCTGACCATTCTTGGAGCCTCGGCGCGGCGGCCCGATGCGGTGCCGTTCCTCGTCGGTCTCTACATCGCCGCCGCCTACTGGTTCACCGCGTCGACATCGTTCGCCAACCCGGCGGTAACCGTTGCGCGAATGCTTTCGGATACGTTCGCGGGCATCCGCCCCATCGATGCGCCGGCATTCATCGCCGCGCAATTGCTGGGCGCACTGGCCGGCCTGGCGGCGAGCCGACTGCTGTTTTCGCCGGACGCAAAGCCTGTGGCTGGCTGAAGCCACGACAGATGCAGACTGGCCCAGCGACAACACCTTGACGCCCGCGCGGCTTTCTCCGAGAACTCGCGGAAGGCGGCTCGCCATTTCGGCGGGCGCGGGGGCTGCGAACGTGAACACATCAGGCATGATGCAACTCGGCATTTCGACCGTGGTCTTCCTGGCCGCGGCCAGCGCGGCAAAGGCCTGGACGCTGGCGCCGAATTTCTGGCGGCTGGCGCTGGTGCTGGCGCTCTATTCGCTCGGCAATTTGATCATGCTGCGGCTAATCCGCGAGTTCGGCATGGGCGTGGCGCTCAGCCTCTCCGGCGTCATCCAATTGCTGGCGGTGAACCTGATCGCGTTTTCGGTGTTCGGCGAAAAAGTGACGGCAGTGCAAGGCGCCGGACTGACGCTGGCCGTGCTCGCTGTTGCGCTGATCACCATCGGGCCCTATTTCACGGCGCGATGACCGACCCTGCTTCGAACGACCGGCCGATCTGGCGCCGCATCGAATTCAACGTGCTTCTGGCCGGGCTGGTGATTGCCGGCGGCCTGTGGGGCTTCGTCGAACTCCTGGAAGTGGCGCGGGCGACGACACCGCACAGCTTCGATACGGATATCCTGCTTGCCTTCCGCGTGGCGGGCAATCCCAACGACCCGATCGGGCCGCTGTGGGTCGAGGAAGCGATGCGCGACCTGACTGCGCTTGGCTCGACCAGCGTGCTGGTGTTGATCGTCCTGTCGGTGATCGTTTACCTGCTGCTCGCCGGCAAGGCCAAGACAGCGCTGTTCATCTTCGTTTCGATCACAGGCGGGCAGTTGCTCTCTAGTCTCCTGAAGCTCGGCGTCGACCGGCCGCGCCCCGATCTCGTCTCGCATCTGGCAGAAGTCTATACGCTGAGCTTCCCGAGCGGCCACGCCATGCTTTCGGCGGTGACCTATCTGACGCTCGGCTCGCTGCTGGCGCGGGTGCTGCCCGGACGGCTGCTCAAGAGTTACGTGCTGGCGGTGGCGGTCATCGCCACGCTGCTGGTCGGCATCAGCCGGGTCTATCTCGGCGTGCACTGGCCGTCGGACGTGCTCGCCGGCTGGTGCGCCGGATCGGCCTGGGCGATGCTGTGCTGGCTGGTCTCGCGCCGAGTGCTGCCGCGGGCGCAAACGGACGAGGCGAACGGCTAAGCGATCTGGCCCAAACATTCATGCTTGAAACATCAATATGAATGAATGATACATTCATATTGCAGACTGAGACGGGGTTATTCCGATTATCACAGCCGCACAAATGCGCGCCGCCAGGGCACTCGCAGGCATCGACCAGAAGACGCTGGCCGAACGCGCCGGCGTCTCGGTGCCGACGATCCAGCGCATGGAGGCCAGCGAGGGCGTGGTCCGAGGCGTGGTCGACACGCTGATGAAGGTCATCCAGGCGCTCGACGAGTGTGGTGTTGAACTGATCGCGGACAACCAGGCAAGCGAGCGCGGTGGCAGGGGCGTACGCCTCAAGCTGACCGCACAGGGCGGCTGAACGCCACAATCTGCACCGAGTCGCGACGGCGACCGCCGACAATTCTGCCGACGATCCCGCCGCATTGGAGCGCCGTGCGTGCCCGACGCGCACAAGGATGCTCCATGACCTGAGGTCCAGGCATCGTGCTTTGCGAAAAGCCGATGCCGCAGCGGGGCGGAAGTGCGAGCATGAAATCCAGCAGGAACCCGGTCCGCGGGCATTCCAAACCGACATTCGCCGAACTGTTCACACCGAAACTCGTCACCGTGCTGCGCGAGGGCTATCGCCTGCCGCAGTTCCAGGCAGACCTGATCGCCGGACTGACGGTGGCGATCGTCGCCCTGCCCTTGTCGATGGCGGTCGCCATCTCGTCCGGGGTTTCGCCCGACCGCGGCCTCTTCACGGCGGTCATCGGCGGCTTCCTGGTTTCGGCGCTCGGTGGCAGCCGCTTCCAGATCGGCGGGCCGGCCGGGGCCTTCATCGTGCTGGTCGCCGCCACGGCGGAACGTCACGGCATCGACGGGCTGCTTCTCGCCACGATGATGGCCGGCATATTCCTGGTCGCTATCGGGTATCTGAGGGTCGGCACCTACATCAAATTCATCCCCTATCCGGTGACCGTCGGCTTCACCGCCGGCATCGCCGTCATCATCTTCGCCAGCCAGATCAAGGAGCTGTTCGGTCTGACCCTGACCGGCAAAGAGCCCGGCGAACTGCTGCCCAAGCTCGACGCGCTGGCGAGTGCGGCAGGCAGCGTCAATCCATCGGCAGTCCTGGTCGCAGCGCTGACGATAGGCATCATCATCGGGCTGAAGCACATCAGGCCGAGCTGGCCGGGTATGCTGATCGCGGTCGGGGCGGCTGCGCTGGCCACGGCGCTGCTGACCTTGCCGGTCGAGACGATCGGCACGCGCTACGGCGGCATTCCGCGCATCCTGCCGGCCCCTGCGCTGCCCGCTTTCAGCCTGGAGATGGCCGAGGCGGTGCTGCCCGACGCCATCGCGTTCGCGCTGCTCGGTGCAATCGAATCGCTGCTCTCGGCGGTGGTCGCCGACGGCATGACCGGGCGCCGCCACCGCTCCAATTGCGAGCTGGTCGCGCAAGGCTTCGCCAATATCGGCTCGGCGGTGTTCGGCGGCATCTGCGTCACGGGCACCATAGCGCGCACCGCGACCAATGTGCGGGCGGGCGCGCACGGGCCAGTATCAGGCATGCTGCACGCGCTGTTCCTGCTTCTGTTCATGCTGATAGCTGCGCCGCTGGCGAGCTACATCCCGCTGGCGGCACTGGCCGGCGTGCTGGCCGTCGTGGCGTGGAACATGGTGGAGAAGAACGCCTTCGCGTCGCTGCTCAGATCGTCGCGCGGCGACGCGGTGGTGCTGCTCGTCACCTTCGGGCTGGTGGTCTTCCGCGACCTGACCGAAGGCATCGTCGTCGGCTTCGCACTCGGTTCGGTGCTGTTCATCGACCGCATGGCAAAATCGATCGCAGTGGAGACCGACGTGCCGCTGGTCGGGGAAGACGTCGCGGATACGGAAAACGGCGGACGCACAGCCTACGATCCGGACCAGGCCGGCAACGCCGAGACCGTGGTCTACCGCATCTCCGGCGCCTTCTTCTTCGGCGCCGCCTCGACGGTCGGCACCGTGCTCGACCGCATCGCCGACCAGCGCAGGAACTTCATCCTCGACTGCTCCGCGGTGCCCTTCCTCGATTCGACGGCGGCGAACGTGCTGGAGGGAGCGGCGCGCAAGGCGCAGCGCAGCGGGGTGCGCTTCATCATCACCGGCGCCTCGCCGCAGGTCAGGCGCACGCTCATCAACCACGGGGTGAAACGGCCGCTGGTCACCTATGCATCCTCCGTCAAGGACGCGCTGGCGCAACTCGGCAAACGGGAACACTGAAACCGCTTGCCACGGAAAGAGCGCAAGCCGATGTCACACTTCCACCTGCCATCTCGTCGAGAGGCAAAGAGGTGATCTCATGCGACCACGCCCTGTGGCATGGACGCGCGGCGATCGAGAAAGTGTTGTGAAACATGCCTGAAGCTACCGACCAAATGAAAGAGCAGCGGCTCGCCGCCTATCTCGGCGAACGCAAGCGGCTGGTCCGGCTCGCCTATCGCTATCTCGGTTCGGTGAGTGAAGCGGAAGACGCCGTGCAGGACGCCTGGCTGCGCTTTGCTGATGCGGAGGCACCGGACGATGCCGGCCGCTACCTGTCGCGCATCGTCACCAATCTCTGCCTCGACCGGCTGAAATCGGCCTCGCGGCGGCGCGAGACCTATGTCGGGCCATGGCTGCCGGAACCGATCGTAGCGCAGGCCGGCACCACCGATCCGGAAGCCGGCGACGCCGCTCTGGACATCTCGTTCGGCATCATGCGGGCGCTGGAACTGCTGTCGCCGCTGGAGCGCGCGGCGCTGTTCCTGCACGACCTCTACGACGTGCCTTTCGAGGAGATCGCGGAGACGCTGAAACGGTCGCCGGCGGCATGCCGCCAGCTGGCGTCGCGGGCACGCAAGACGCTGCAGCAGGCCAATCCGCGCTTCCACCCGACGGAAAGCGATGTCAGCCGTTATGTCGCCGGCTTCACCGAGACGGCGCGGACAGGCAGCATCGAGCCGCTGAAGCAAATTCTGGCCGCCGACGTCGAATTCATCTCCGATGGCGGCGGCAAGGTGCCGGCTGCCCGCGACGTGCTGTCGGGGTTCGACATGGTCGCCGGCTTCCTCGTCGTCATCGCACAGAAGTTCCAGCCACCGGAGCGGACGCGGTTCCAGCCGGTCAGCGTCAATGGAGAACCGGGACTGGTGCTGGTCGTCGATGGAAAGATCGAGCAGACGATGAGTTTTGCGCTCGACGAGCACGGCGCCATCAACGGCATCTACATCGTGCGCAACCCGGACAAGCTTTCAGGAATTGGCCTATCGCCCAAGGGTTAACGGCCAATCGCCACCGCTTCATATCTTCACCAGCATCGCCGTCAGGAACATGAACCCGATACCGGCTGCGAACCCCGCCATCGCCGCCGGTTCGACGAGTGCCCGGGATCCCGCTCCGTTCGAGCGGATGAGAAGCATGCTCACCTCGACAATGACCTGCAATATGGCGCCGGCCCCGATCGCCAGCGCCAGGGCTGACCATTGCGGGGCGAAAGCAAGGCTGCCGATCCACAGGCCGATGACGGCGGGACCGCCGGCGAGCAAAGCGAGACCAACGAAGGCCAGAAGCGGCGGGCGCTTTTTCAGGATCGGCGCGGCGATGCCGATGCCTTCGGTGATGTTGTGCAAGGTGAAGCCGACAACGAGGAAGGTACCGAGGCCCGCGGCGCCGGAGGCGAACGCCGCGCCGATGGCCAACCCTTCGCCGAGATTGTGCAGGCCGATGCCAAGCGCGATGAAGGTCGCCAGGGCCAGGCCAGCCGGTGCGCCATGGCGGCGGCCGACAGCGATCAGAAGGAGGAAGGTGGCCGCTGCCGCCAGCACCACCATGACATGACCCTGGAAAAGTGCCGCAGCCTCGCCGGCCAGCTCGAGCGCGTCTTCCAGCGCATCGACCAACAGGTAGGCGAGCAAGCCGACGGTCAATGCCAGGAGAAAATTCATCCCACTTTGGCCGACGCCACGAAGCGCGGGATAGAACATCAGCCCGATCGCGACGGGGACAATGCCGACGAAAACTCCGAGCAGGCCCTGGTGAAACAGGTCGCCTGCCCCGTGCGTCGGCGTGGATACGGCAACCGCGATCTCGTGATCGAAGGTGGCTCCCGTATTGGTGACGATCCTGATCGCATGCGCTTCGCCGACGACCCAGGGAAAAGGCAACCGAATCCAGGCCGTTGCGCCACGGGCAATCGGACCGGGCGGATCCTGCGTGAACTGCCAATAGGCATCGTCGACTTGAACCTGGGCGACAGTCAGCGGCTCGGAGCCACCGGCGCGGACGAGGACACTGATGCCGTCAGCAGCGAGGATTGTCCGCTCGAAGGTGAGGTTCTCGACCGGCGGAGCGCCATTGTTGAAACTCCGCAAGGGATTGGTGGCCAGCAGCCAGGCGATCGCCAGCGCCAGGACAGCAAGCGGGAGCACCAGCCACAACAGGTTCCATGGCGACTTTTGCGCTCCGACGAGTGCCATCCGGCCAGCCTCGGCGACGGGATTCGGCGTGTCGTTCATGCGACGGCCTCCACCACATCGAACATCCCGGCCCAACCCAGTTCGGTGAATTCCGACTGGTGAGGGTGAAACATGTAAAGACCGGTCTCATGGTCCCTGTAAGTGAATTCGAGGATGCCGCGCTGCGCCTGCACCTGGGTGATCAGGTCCACGGTCCTCAACGTCGGAACAAGCGTGGTTCCCTGCTCGTAATAGTCGAAAAAATTGGCGTGCAGATGGAATGAATTGATCGGATCGAACTCGACGACGTTGACGAGGTAGATGCGGACGGGCCTGTCGCGGACAATCTTGATCGGACGCTTCATGAACGCATGCGCGACCGTGTTGACGGCGTAGACCTCGTTCTCGTTGTCGAAGTTCGTGTCGAAGGCGTTCATCACCATCACGAATTCCTGCCAGCCGGCATTCTCCAGCGTGCCAAAAAGGCGGGAGCGGGCAATTTCGGCCTGATCCGGATGCCGGGCAGGATCCGGGTCGATGACGAACGCGCCATACATCCCCTTGTGGATGTGCCGCTTCAGCGGCAGCGCGTGGCAGTGGTAGAGGTGGCAGCCGAACGGCCTCGCATCGAACTCATAGACGAACTCGTCGCCAGGATCGATCAGCCCTGCCCCGGGAACCCCATCCATGCGCGCGGCATGGATGCCGTGGAAATGCATGGAATGCGGGTGCGAGCCGGAATTCTTGAATACGATCCTGAGGTGGTCGCCTTCCGTCGCTCGCAGTGACGGCCCGGGGACCCGCCCGTTGTAGGTCCAGGCCGGGAACATGATGCCCGGCGCAATCTCGATCTCCTTGTCTTCGGCGGTGACCTCGAAGGTGCGCAGCGTACGCCCGTCCGGCAGCCGGGAGACCGTCCCAATGTCCCATTCGGTCAAAAGCACGGAGGGGTCGAAGCCGTTCCGGGCGTCATCCACCTCGCCGACGGTGATCATGGCGCCGTGAGCACCAGCATGATCAGGGGGAGGCCCCGCAGCTGCCGCCTTGTGCTGCCCATGCGTCGATTGTCCAAGCGCGACACTCGTCGCGCAAATGGTGGTTCCACCTGCCGCGGCAAGGCCTCCCGAAAGCAGGCCGCGCCGACTGATCCGGTCCCGCAGCCAGATTGAAATATCACCCATGGCTACTTCCTGCAAATGAGAATGATTTGCAGTATGCGCCAAGACGGTATCGTTCTCAATCGATTTTTTAACGAGGCTATGTTGGCATTCACCCGGAGGCGAGCCGCTGGAGCCGGACGTCACTGAAAGCAAAGGTCCCGAAAACCGGTCAGCCGGCGTGTGGCTTTTCCACCGTGATCGGTACGGGCTCCGGCGCCGGCGCGTTCGCCGGTTCATCGGCGCCGGCACTCCAGATGAGCGTCTTGTAGTCGAAGCCGTACTGCAGCGTCGGCTTGACGATCTCGAAATAGGGCGACAGGTCGAAATCGCGCGGCGTGTAGAGCGAATGATGGCGGATGTGCAGGATCTCCTGCCGTGAATAGTGGGATTGCGCCGAGGCACGGCCGGGCGCGCGGGTGATCTCGGGCAGGATCGGATAGCGGATGCCCTCGTAGGCTTCGGCGATCAGCGTCGAGCAGATCGAGCGGGTCGGATCGCCGGAGCCGAAGGCGATCAGGCGACGGCGCCAGCGCACCGGGATCGGCGGCGCGGGAAAGAAATAGCGCAGCATGTCGAAGATGTTCTTCATGTCGTATTTCAGACCGAGCCTGCCTATCATGAAGTCGACCACCGCCGAGCGGTCCTCAGGGGTCAGGCCTCGTGCCCGGCAGATGCGGGTGTTGTAGGTGCGGTATTTCGACAACGGCACGGCGATGCACCCCTCGCCGAGATTGACCTCGATGAGCCGGGGGTGCTCCGAGCCGTCATCGGGTTCCGGCAAGGCATCGCCGACATAGAGAGCGGCATGCGACCAGGTCGACTGCGTGAGATATTTGATGACCGCGGAAACCCGCTGGTTGCCCTCGATCAGCAGGATATCGCCCGGCTCCAGCGCGCGGCGCAAGGTGACCGGATCGGACGGCGTATAGGGTTCGTAGCCTGACGATTCCGTCTTCAGTCGGCCTGCGATCCATCGGCCGAAACGGTCGAGGGGCGTGTCGTCAGGCTGGGACATTGGCCGGCTTCGCCTTCCCGGTATCGGCATCCGCCCGGTAATTGCCGACGATCTTCCTGACGGTCGGCTTGCGCTTTTCGCGGAACAGTTTCCCCGCTTCCTTGAGGCAATCCTTGCGCAACGGCCTTTCGCTGCGTTTGAGCAGCCGCCGCATCAGGGCGATTGCCTTCTTGCCGCCGAGCGCCTTGCCTTCCGCCTCGATCAAGGCGCGCATGACAAAAATATCGTTGAGATCACCCAGACGCTCGGCGAGCGTCTCGACCGCCTTGCGGCGTGATTTCAGAGGGCGCGGCCAGACCCCGCGCAACAAAGACAGATGCATCCAGTGGGCCTTCACCGCCTTGCGCAGAGTGTGGAAATCGTCCGGCTTGCCGCGCTTCGCAGCCGTGCCGAGAGCCCGAGCCGCGTGGCGCATGGTCTTGCGGGCGCCGTCGGCAAGCACATCGGCCGGCAGTTGCGGGTCGTCGGGCAAGGCGATGCCAGCGAGCGCGATGCGGCCACTGCCGCACGCGGCGATCGCAGTGTCGATGACGGGGCCGAGGTCGGCGCGGTCGTGGGCGATGCGCTCGCGACGCGCCTCAAGGGCAGCCCGGATACCGTCGAGTTCGCCCGCGGAACAGGCCTTCGGGAATTCCTTGACCAGCCGGTCGAGGGTTTCGATCAGGGCGGTCGCCTCGCGGGCGCCGGCTATGGTACGAGCGATGTCGCGGTAGCGAATTCCCTCCTTGCGGGAGAAAGCACGGTCGCCGGAACGCACAAGCCGAAAGAGCGCGCGCAATTCCTTGAAGCGCTTGCGGGCGTCGTGCAGGCCCTTCTCGGGCGTGGTGCGGGAGGTTTCGAGGCTGTCGACCGCCTTGCCGATGCGGCCGCCCGCGATACGGCGGATTTCTCCGGTGAGCGGCAGGTGGGGATCGATGCGGTAGTTCATGCAGCCGCCACCGGCAGGCCATGACGCGCGAGCGAGGCATTGTAGAAGGCGCTGTTGCCGGTCACCTCGCGACCGAGCCAGGCCGGCAGTGCGGCGTACGGCACGGTGTCCGGCGTTTCGAGTTCGGCGATGACCAGGCCCGCCAGAGCGCCCCCGAAAACATCGACCTCGTAGAGATAGCCGCCGTGCCTGATGTGGTGGCGGGTCTTCTCGATGACGCGGCCAACCGCGAACTCGACCAGTTCTTCCGCGTCCTCGAGGGGGATCGGATATTCGAACTCGTCGCGTTCCCGTCCATGGCTGCCGAACTTCAGCGTCAGCACGGCCGATCTGCCGTCGTTCACCCGCACCCGCACCGAACGGCCGGTGTTTGCGGCGAGATAGAATTGCCGGATCGGAACCGCCGCCTCCGAAAGGCTGCGCCAGCCATCTCCCTCCACCAGAAACTTGCGTTCCACTTCCTTGGCCATGGGCGTGAATAAAGCGCAGGCTTGACGGCAGGGCAAGGCATCACTTGACTTTAATCATTCGATTGATTAAATACCGTCTCATGATCAAGAAACTCGATCCCGCGCCCACCGTCCAGACCCCGCCGTCCTCGGCGGACATGACCCGCCTCGCACTGATCCGCGCGGCCCTGACGCTGTTCGGATCCAAGGGGTTCGACGGCACCTCGACGCGCGACATCGCGGCGCTCGCCAATGCCAACATCGGCAGCATCGCTTATCATTTCCGGGGCAAGGACGGACTGCGGCTCGCCGCTGCCGACCACATCGTGCAGACCATCCAGGCGATCGCCGGCCAGGCGATGGGCAATCTCGACGCGACAATTCCGGCGCGGCTCGAGCCGGACGCCGCGCGGGCACAACTCATCGGCGCACTGGAGCGGATGATCACCTTCATCGTGGCTTCGCCCGAGGCGGGCGAGGTTGTCCAGTTCGTGTTGCGCGAACTCTCGCAGCCGACAGCAGCGCTCGACCGCATCTACAGCGGCGTGTTCGAGCCAGTGCACAAGCGCCTCTGCATGCTGTGGGAGCAGGCGACGGGCGAGCCGGCCGAAAGCGACCGCACCAAACTCACCGTGTTCACACTGATCGGACAGGTCGTCTATTTCCGTATCGGCCGCGAAGCGGTGCGGCGACGCATGGGCTGGACCGAGATCGGTCCGCAACAGGCGTCGGACATTCTCGATGTCGCCAGAAGCAACCTCGTCGCGGTTCTCGAAGGCCGGAAGGGCCAACCATCATGAGCATGTTCTGCGCCATCCCGTTCGCCGCCTGGCTGTTTTCGGCCTGCGGACCCGCCGCGCCGCTGGCCGTGGGTTATGTCGAGGGCGAATATGTGCTTCTGGCGCCGATCGAGGTGGCACAGGTCGAAACCGTATCGGTGCGGCGCGGTGATCGCGTCGAAGCCGGCCAGCCGTTGGTGACGCTGGAGACGGCCGACGCGCGGATTGCCGTCGCCCAGGCGAAATCGGCGGTGGCGCAGGCAGAGGCGCAACTCGCCGACCTGAAGATCGGCAAGCGCCCGGAAGAGATCGCGGTGCTGGAGGCGGCGCTGAAATCGGCGATGGCACAGAAGACCGAGGCCGACCGCGTGCAGAGCCGGCTAAACGATCTGCTCATCAAGGGAACGTCGACCCAGGCCGAATACGACAAAGCGGCGACCGCCGCCGAACAGGCGGATGCTTCTGTCGGCCAGGCGAAAGCAAACCTTGCCGTGGCCCGGCTGCCGGCGCGCGCCGAAACCATCAAGGCGGCCGAAAACCAGGTCGAGCAGGCGAAGGCCGCGCTCGAAAAGGCGGAATGGCAGCTTTCCAAGCGGGTGCTCACGGCGCCCTCGCCCGGCCGTATCGACGACGTCATCCGCGATCCCGGCGATATCGCCGGTCCGTCCGCGCCCGTGATCTCGATGCTGCCAGACGGCGCGGTGAAGCTGAAGGTCTATGTACCGGAAGCCAGCTTCTCGGCGGTGAAGGTCGGGGCGCTGCTCGACGTGCGCTGCGACGGCTGCCCTCCGGGCCTGACAGCGCGGGTCAGCTATGTTTCGCCAGATCCCGAGTTCACGCCGCCGGTGATCTACTCGCTGGAGACGCGCCAGAAGCTCGTCTACCTCGTCGAGGCGCGACCGGAAGGCGACGCGACGCCACTGCAGCCGGGGCAGATCGTGGATGTGGATTTGGCAGTAGTGAGTAGTGAGTAGTGAGTAGTGAGTAGTGAGTAGTGGCTATGTACCGGACGAACGACATGTCAACGGCATCCTCCCCTATTCACTATTCACTACTCACTACTCACTCGCGAGCCGAAGGCGCAGCGTCATGAACGCGATCGACGTCAAAAACCTGGTGAAGCGTTTCGGCACCAAAACTGTCGTCGACCATGTGACGATGACGGTCGCCGAGGGCGAGATCGTCGGTTTCCTCGGGCCGAACGGCTCCGGCAAGACGACGACGATCCGCATCATGTGCGGGCTTCTGACACCCGACGAGGGCGACGGCGAGGTGCTGGGCTACAACCTTCGCACCGAGAGCCTGAAGATCAAGCGCGAAGTCGGCTACATGACGCAGAAGTTCTCGTTCTACGAGGATCTGACGATCGAGGAGAACCTCGAATTCGTGGCGCGCCTCTACCGGCTGAAGCCGGTTGGCGAGCATGTCGCACGCACCCTGGAGGAACTCGGCCTGACGACGCGCAAGGACCAGCTTGCCGGTACGCTTTCGGGCGGCTGGAAGCAGCGGCTGGCGCTCGCCGCCTGCATCATGCACAAGCCGAAACTGCTGCTGCTCGACGAGCCGACGGCAGGCGTCGACCCCAAGGCGCGGCGCGAGTTCTGGGACGAGATCCACCGGCTGGCACGCGGCGGGCTGACGGTGCTGGTGTCGACCCACTACATGGACGAGGCGGAGCGCTGCCACCGCATCAGCTACATCTCCTACGGCAAGATGCTGGCGTCCGGGACCGTCGACGAGGTGATCAGGAACGCCGGGCTGACCACCTTCGTGATCAGCGGCCCGAAGCTGAACGAGATCGCCGACGAACTGGAGGGCAAGCCCGGCGTCGAGCAGGTGGCGCCGTTCGGCACCACCTTGCATGTGGTCGGCTCGGACAAGAAGGCCCTGACCGCCTCGCTGGCAGAACTGAAGAAACGCAAGGACATCACCGTGCAGCCCGGCGAAACCAGCCTGGAGGACGTCTTCATCCAGTTCATGGCCGGCTCGAAGGACAACATGGCATGAACACGGTGTTTTCCTTTGCCCGGCTCGGCGCGCTCCTGATGAAGGAATTTATCCAGATGCGGCGCGACCGCATCACCTTCGCCATGATGCTGGGGGTGCCGCTGATGCAATTGCTGCTGTTCGGCTATGCCATCAACAGCGACCCGAAGAGCCTGCCGGCGGCGCTCGTCGCCACCAGCAACGACCACTACACGCGCGCCATCGTGTCGGCGCTGCAGATGACCGACTACTACCGTTTCGACCACGTGGCGGTGAGCGCCGAGGAAGCCGAAAAACTGATGGCCAACGGCACCGTCGCCTTCGTGGTGACCATACCTTCCGATTTCGCCCGCCGCGTGGAACGCGGCGACAACCCGCAGATCCTGATCGAAGCCGACGCAACCGACCCTTCGGCCTCCAGCGGCGCCGTGTCGACGCTGGGAACGGTCGCGAGCCAGGCGCTGCTGCGCGAACAAGGCATGCAGCAGGCGGCGGCCGAGGCGGCCAAGAGCCAGTTGCAGGTGGTCGTGCACCGCCGCTACAACCCGGAGGGCATTTCGCAATACAACATCGTGCCCGGCCTGCTCGGCGTCATCCTGCAGATGACGATGGTGATGATGACCTCGATCGCGCTGACGCGGGAAACCGAGCGCGGCACGATGGAGAACCTGCTCGCCATGCCGGCCAGCCCTCTGGAGATCATGATGGGCAAGGTGCTGCCCTACCTCGTGGTCGGCGCGGTGCAGGTGGCGGTCGTGCTGGTCGCGGCGAAGGGTCTGTTCGCCGTGCCGTTCACCGGTTCGCTGTCGTTGCTTTTGTCGGCGATCCTGATCTTCGTGCTGGCGCTCGTGCTGCTCGGCTACACGATCTCGACTATGGCACGCACCCAGATGCAGGCGTTGCAACTCACCTTCTTCTTCTTCCTGCCGTCGATCCTGCTGTCGGGTTTCATGTTCCCCTACCGCGGTATGCCGGGCTGGGCGCAAATCTTCGGTGAAATCCTGCCGCTGACACATTTCCTGCGCATCATCCGGGCCGTGATGCTGAAGGGCGCGGAATTTTCCGCGGTTGCCGTGGAAATCGGCTGGCTGGTGCTGTTCGTGGCGTTGTTTGCGGGCCTGGCGCTGCTGCGGTTCAGGCGCACACTGGATTAGCTTCCCGGTAGCCTGTCGTGCTGATAGCTTCCAGCGGCCAGTCGAAAGGGTACGGTGTGATCCAGAATTCCAGGCTTTTCCGGCCGATCGTCCAGATCGTGCTGTTGCTGCTTTTCGGCCTCGGCACCGCACATGCGGCACGCATCGACCATCTGTACCGCGCGCAGGTGGTGGTCAGCGGGCAAGGAGAAGCGAACAGGAAGGCCGGCTTCGCGATCTGCCTGGAGGACGTGCTGGTCAAGCTGTCGGGCGACCCGCGCCTGATCGGCGATCCGAAAGTCGCCGAGATCGCCGCAAAGGCCGGGGATCTGGTCGCCGGTTACCAGTATCGCGACCGGATGAGCGGCGTGCCGATCCACGACGAGCAAGGTTCCTACGACCGGCCGCACGACCTCACCGTCGATTTCGACCAGGTCAAGACCGATGCGGTGCTGGAGAAGCTTGGCCGGGAGCCGTGGCTGTCGCAGCGGCCGCCCGTCGTCGTTTTCCTCGATGTCACGCCGCGAAAAGGAACCGCATTCAGGCTTGTTCGCGCAGGCGATGATCGCGGCGAGGCCGATATGCGCGTTTCGCTGGCCGCCGCGGCGGAGAGAGCCGGCATGGTGATAGCCCTGCCGGTGCAAAACACGGCAAAAAGCATGATCCAGGATGCAACCGATCTCCCCGGCCTCGATGCGGAAGCGCGAAACAATGGCGGAAATCTCGCCCTTGCCGGCAGGCTGACATGGAGCGATGAGGCGAAGGGCTGGATCGCCGACTGGTGGATGGCTGCCGAAGGCAAAAACCATGAGTGGCAGGTGCGCGGTGTCGGCTTCGACGAAGCATTCCGCAACGGAATGCGCGGCGCCGCACAAATACTCTCCGGCAACGGACAGCCGGAGTAGACAATTTTTCTTTCGGGCTGTCACCGGCTAACCCATTGTTCGAACATGGATCCTTCCAGGAAGCCATCTCGCGCCACAGGATCGTGCCGGGCACGCAAGCCCGGCTGATCCCGCCCTGCCCAAGAAACGACACGGTCTCTTGAAACCCGGGGCCTCTCAAATCGTTGTGTTCCCGAATGGAGGATTGTTATGCGCAATTTCCTGATCAACTCCGCCCTTGCGCTGGCCATGGGCGTAACCGGCATGCCGCTTTTTGCCGCCCCGTCGCTGGCGCAGGATACCCTCGAACTCCAGATCGGGCCCGACGGCGCGCGTGTCAGAACCCGGGATCGATGCAACCCCGATTTCGAGGATTGCTACCGTCGCGACCGCTACGAGCGAGACCGCTATGACGACGACTTCGACGAAGAGAGAACAGCTGTTTATCGGCGGCGTGGGTGCAGCGAGGACCGCGCGCTAGACAAGGCGGAGCGGATGGGCATTCGCCGTGCGCGCGTCGTTTCAGCCGGCCGCCGCACCATCGAGGTGCGCGGACGCGCACGTGGTGGCGACAGGGTTTCCGTCGTCTTCGGTCGCGAGCGCGGCTGCCCGGTCTACAACTAAGCCGCTTCGACCGAGCCATTGTCACCGCGCGTTAAGACGTTACGCGTGGTGACACGCTTCAGTGAGAAGAGATGATCTCGGCGTATGCGCCGAGATCGGCGTTGCCGCCGGACAGAACGACGGCCACGCATTTACCGGCCAGATCGATCTCGCCCGAACTCAGCGCGGCGAAGGCCACCGCGCCGCCCGGCTCCACCACCAGCTTGAGATAGGCCGCTGCGTCGCGCATGGCGGCAGCGGTCGCCTTGTCGGAAACGGCGATGCCGCCGGCCAGCGTCCTGCGGTTGATCTGGAAGGTCAGTTCCCCCGGTTCGGCGGTCAGGATGGCGTCGCAGATGGAGCGATGACCCGCTTCATTCGCCACCCGCGACCCGCTCTCCAGCGAGCGGCGGGTGTCGTCGAAGTTCTCGGGCTCGGCGACCCACACATCGGTATCCGGCGAGCCGGCCTTCACGGCGAGCGAAATGCCGCTGGAAAGCCCGCCGCCACCGCAGGGGATAATGACCGCGTCGAGATGCACGCCGAGGCTTTTCGCTTCGGCGACGAGTTCCAGACCGATGGTGCCCTGCCCGGCGATGATAGCCGGATCGTCGAACGGCGGCACCAGCACCATGCCGCGATCCCTGTAAGGCTTCACAACAGTCGCGCGATCCTCGCCGAACCGATCGAAGAGGATGACTTCGGCGCCCATGCGCCGGACATTGTCCACCTTGATCGCCGGCGCGTCGGACGGCATCGCGATGACCGCCTTGACGCCGAACATCGCCGCCGACGCCGCCACCCCCTGCGCATGATTGCCCGAGGAATAGGCAACGACGCCACGGCTGCGCTGTTCGGCGGGTATCGAGGAAATCTTGTTGTAGGCGCCGCGGAACTTGAAGGAACCGGTGCGCTGCAGGATTTCCGGCTTGAACAGGATGCGGCCGCCGAATTTTTCGTTGAGGGCGGGCGACTCGACCAGTTTCGTGTCGACGATCAGTCCGCGAAGCCGCGCCGCCGCGGCGCGGACATCCTCAATTCCGGGGAGCGATTGGCTGGCGTCGGGCATGACAGGGCCTCGTGAAAAACTCTTTCCTCTGGTTAGGCGCGCGCGCGGCCAGGAGGCAAGCGCTATTTTGTCCGGGAAACAATGCTGGATGGGTAGCCCCCCTTGCCGCATTGACGCTTCGGCACCGAATCCTTAGTTTAGAATAATTCTAAACTGGATCACTGCCATGCTTTCGCGCTTCTTCGGCGGCCGCCGCGCCTTCGATTCCCTGTCGGAACAGGAAATCCTCGCCCTCGCCATCTCGTCGGAGGAGGACGACGGCCGCATCTACCGTGCCTACGCGGACGGACTGCGCGACGGCTTTCCGCAATCGGCGAAGGTCTTCGACGCGATGGCGGACGAGGAGGACGGGCATCGCGCGGCGCTGATCGAATTGCATCGCGCGCGGTTCGGCGAACGCATCCCGCTGATCCGCCGCGAGCATGTGCGCGGCTACTTTGACCGCAAGCCCGACTGGCTGGTGCGGCCGCTCGGCATCGACCATGTGCGCAACCAGGCCGAGGCGATGGAACGGCAGGCGCAGCGCTTCTACGAAGAAGCCGCCAAGCGGACCGGCGATGCATCGACACGCAAGCTGCTTGGCGACCTCGCCGCGGCCGAGCAGAGCCATGAATCGCTCGCCCACCGGCTGGAGCAGAAATTCGTGCCGGACAATGTGCGGCAGGAGGAGCGGCTGAGTGAAAAGAGGCAGTTCATCCTGACCTACGTGCAGCCGGGACTGGCCGGACTGATGGACGGCTCGGTGTCGACGCTGGCGCCGATCTTCGCCGCCGCATTTGCCACGCACGACACCTGGCAGACTTTTCTCGTCGGCCTCGCCGCCTCGATCGGTGCCGGCATCTCGATGGGTTTCACCGAAGTGGCTTCCGACGACGGCAAGCTCTCCGGGCGCGGCTCGCCCGTCAAGCGCGGCTTCACCACCGGCATCATGACGACGGTCGGCGGGCTCGGCCACGCGCTGCCTTATCTCATCCCGCATTTCTGGACCGCGACCGGGCTGGCGGCGGCGATCGTCTTCGTCGAGTTGTGGGCGATCGCCTGGATCCAGAACCGCTACATGGAAACGCCGTTCTGGCGCGCTGCCTTCCAGGTGGTGCTCGGCGGAGCGCTGGTGTTCGGCGCGGGCGTGCTGATTGGCAATGCCTGACCCGTTCCAGCGATCACGACCGGATCAAAGGCGCGTGGGGGCCGGATGCCAGCTTCAGGAAGATGCGATCCTCCTTCAGGATGAATTTTTCGCGCTTCGAGAATTCATAGTTTTCCCGGCCGAGCGGGTGGTCCCTCAGACGTTCCCGGTAGGCCTCGTAGGCGGCGAGGCTGTCGACGGTGTAGACGCCGTAGGCAGTGGTCGCGGAGCCTTCATGCGGCGCGAAATAGCCGATCAGGTCGGCGCCGCAGGCCGGTATCGCCTGCCCCCAGGTGCGGGCATAGCGCTCGAACTCCGGCTTCTTGAACGGGTCGATCCGGTAGCGGATGAAGCAGGTGATGGCCAAGGTCGTCTCCTTTGTTCTTGAAAGACGGGACGGTTCGATCCCGATCGAAACATCCGAGGAGGCGGACGCGCTAGACAGATGCATGTCAGGAGCCTGGCGCCGTCTCCTTGAACTGCCGCCAGAATAGTAATTGTCTGCCGATAATGCTTCGATGAGGATCGAACTATGAAAGACGGACCCGACATTGCGAGAATAGCCAATCTGGTCGGCGACCCCGCCCGCGCCAACATGCTGACGGCGCTGATGGCCGGCGGCGCGCTGACGGCGAGCGAGCTGGCACTGGAGGCGGGCGTGACCGTGCAGACGGCGAGTTCGCATCTCGCCAAGCTGATGGAGGGCGGCCTGCTCAGCCTCGCGGCACAAGGCCGCCACCGCTATTACGGGCTGGCCAGCCCGCAGATCGCCGGCATGCTGGAAGCGATCATGGGTGTCGCCGCTTCGGTCGGCCCGAAACGCGCCCGGCCCGGTCCGCGCGAAGCGACCATGCGCGAAGCACGGATCTGCTACGACCATCTCGCCGGCGACCATGCGGTGGCGATGCTCGACGGCTTCCTGGCCCGGGACATCCTGGTGAAGTCCGGCGACAGCATCCGGATCGGCAAGGCAGGGCCGCGCTATTTCGAGGCGGTGGGCATCGACGCGGAAGGACTGACGACGAACCGCCGGCCGGTATGCCGCGCCTGCCTCGACTGGAGTGTGCGGCGTTCGCATCTCGCCGGCACGCTTGGCGCTGCCATCTACGACAAGATCCTTGCCGAGAAATGGGCGCGGCGCGATGCCGAAAGCCGCGCGGTGATCTTTTCGCCGAAAGGCAAGCAAGCTTTCGCCAAGGCTTTCCTGCCAGCGGCCTGACGGGCGGGCGGCACGAAAAACCCACGCCGGAGCGCGGGTTTTTGGTCGATCAATGCGAAAATTATTCGGCGGCCTGCAGGTTGATCTTGCTCTCCGCAAGCACCGTCAGCTTCTTGTCGGTCGCCTTTTCCTCGTCGAGGTTCTGCTTGAGAACCGCCGCGCAGTCGTCGCGGCCGAGTTGTTTCGCCCACTCGATCAGCGTGCCGTAGCGGGTGATCTCGTAGTGCTCGACCGCCTGTGCGGCAGCGATCAGCGCGGAATCAAGCACCTGCTTGTCATCGACCTCGCCGACAACCTCTTTGGCCTCCTCGAGAATGCCGTCGATCGCCGGGCAGTTGACAGCCTTGGCCTTGACGCCGTGCATCTCGAATACCTCCTCGACACGATCGATGTGGCCCTCGGTCTGCTTCAGATGCAATTCGAAACCCTTCCGCAATTCCGGGTTCGTCGCCTTGTCGATCATGTCGGGCAGCGCCTTCTTGATCTCCATCTCGGCGTAATAGATATCGCGCAGCGTGTGCACGAAGAGATCGTCCAAAGATTTGATGTCCTTCGAAAAGAAGCCCATGATTCTCGTCCTTCCTGATGATGCGCGGCGACGTCATTGCCGCCGTGGCCGGCGTGTAGCTCCACCTTGCCCAACCAACGTGTCCGCGCGGCCACGGTTCCAGAAAAACCCGCGGCGCGGAAATTCGCATTCGGCGTGATCCAGTCCGCTGCCCGAGCCACTGCCGGCTGACGGGAATGTGGCCGAAAAGCCACAATCGGAAAAGAGATGAGCGGGGGCATCGAAAGACCGCGAATCAGCCCGATTTCGGACATGGTTTCAAGGACTTTTGGGGAAAGATTAACATCGCGTTCACGGAGTATTCACTCCTCGTCGCTATGGTACGCCCACATTCGGAAGGGACATCCGAAGGGACAGGGACTGGGAAAATGACATTCTGGAATCAGATCACATTCTATGCATCGGCGTTGCGCGAGTTCGTCGCGCCGACCTACCGCCCGGAGCGGCACTACATGCGCGGGCCTGGCCCGGCTTACGCGCGCCGCCACAGGGGGTCGTTCGAAACACCGGCCACGTTTCACTGACGTGACGACAGACGCGTTCGCGCCGACGCGGACGCGTATCCGCCGCAAACGGCGTTAGCTGAACAACCGCCCGCATTCGCGCATCCTGCTGTGACAAGATGCGGCTCGTTTGCCGGCCCTGGAGCCGCTAATCTGCGGCACATGAGCGGCCAGGATCATAAAGCCACCACTCGCGACGCCGACAGCCGGATCCCGAGGGATCTCGACGGCAGCCACCCGCTCATCGTTTTCGACGGCGTCTGCGTGCTTTGCTCCGGCTTCGCGCGCCTGGTGGTGCGGCTCGACCGCGAAAAACACTTCCGTTTCGCCACCGCCCAATCGCCGCTCGGCCAGGCACTGTACCGCCGTCACGGGCTGCGGACGGACTTCTACGAAACCAATCTGGTCATCATCGACGGCGTTGCCTTCACGCGGATGGACAGCCTGCTTGCCGTGTGCGACGCGCTCGGCTGGCCATGGCGGGCGGCGCGGCTGATCAGATTGCTGCCGCGCCGGGCGCGCGACCGGCTCTACGCGTGGATCGCCAACAACCGCTACGCCTGGTTCGGCCAGAAGGACCGCTGCGAAATTCCGGCCCGCGAACTGCGCGAGCGCATCATTGGCTGAGCGCGTCCTGATCCTTGGCGGCTATGGCGTGTTCGGCGGCAGGCTGGCGCGCCGGCTGGTACGCGAGACGGCAGCCGAGGTGCTGGTGGCCGGACGCTCACAGCAACGCGCCGAGGCGCATTGCCGGAAATTCGGCGGCACACCTTTGCGGCTGGACCGCGATGCCGGCTTGGTTGAAGCGCTCACGGGCCTGAAGCCGGCGATCGTCGTCGATGCGGCTGGGCCATTTCAGAATTATGGCGACGACCCCTACCGCGTTGCCAAGGCGGCGATCGCGGCCGGCGCGCACTACATCGACCTTGCCGACGACGCGTCTTTCGTCGCGGGCATCGGCGAACTCGACGCCGTGGCGCGGACCGCCGGCCTGTCGGTACTCTCCGGAGCGAGCAGCATACCGGCGATTTCCGCCGCAGCACTCGACGAACTGGTCCGGCCGCTCGTCTCAGTGAGCAGCGTGGACTCGACGATCCTGCCCGGCAACCGGGCGCCGCGCGGCCTTTCTGTGGTTCGCGGCATCGTCGCGCAGGTCGGCCGGCCACTCAACATCTGGCGCGGCGGACGATGGATGAGTGAACCAGCCTGGGGCGACATCAAACGATTGACGCTGTCGGTCCATGGCGCGGCTCCGGTGAGCGCGCGGCTGGCGAGCCCGATCGGCGCTCCGGACCTCCTGATCTTTCCCGAGCGCTACAAGGCACGCTCGGTGCAGTTCCATGCCGGACTGGAGCTTAAAATCATGCATATAGGGCTGTGGCTGCTGTCGTGGCCGGTGCGGTTCGGCCTGGCACGCTCCGTCGGCGGACTGGCGCCCTTGCTGAAATGGATCGCCGACCGGCTGGAACCCTTCGGCTCCGATCGCGGCGGCATGGTGGTGATCGCCGCGGGCCGCGACCAGGAAGGGCGCGCCGTCGAGCGGTCATGGACAGTCATCGCGGAAGCCGGCGACGGCCCGGAAATCCCGCCGACTCCGGCCTTCCTGCTGGCGAGGCGTCTGCTGGGCGGCAATTCCGGCATCGCGCCGGGTGCGGCACCAGCCGTCGGCGTGCTGAGCCTGGCGGAGATCGAGGCCGGATTTTCGCCGTTCGCCATCCACTGCGGACAGGAGGAGACCGCCGCGCCGCCACTGATGGAACGGGTGCTGGTTCAGGATTTCGGCCGCCTGCCCGAAGCCTGGCGGCGATTGGCCGAAATCCACGACATCGATCATTTCGCAGGCACGGCATCGGTCGAACGCGGTCAGGGCTTTTTATCGCAGCTGGTGGGGGCGCTGTTCGGGTTTCCGCCGGCTGCCAATGCCGTGGCCGTCGAGGTGACCAAGGAAAGAACCGTCGCAGGCGAGCGCTGGACGCGGTGCTTCGGCCGCCGCCGCTTCGTTTCGCATCTGTCGCGCCGCGACGGCGACGCGGCAGGCGTGCTGCGCGAACGGTTCGGGCCGTTCAGCTTCATGCTGCGGATCAACGCCCACGAGGGCAAGGTATTCTGGCCGGTCGAAAGCTGGACGGCGCTTGGCGTTCCGATGCCACGTTGGCTGATGCCGAAAAGCGAAACCGTCGAGTTCGTCGACGCGAAAGGACGGTTCAATTTCGATGTGGCGATATCGATGCCGGGGATCGGCCGCGTGGTGCGTTATCGCGGCTGGCTGGAGCCCGGCAACGGTCAGCCGTCGCAGGCGCGCAGCACGACCGGATCGGAGGATTCCTCGCCGACGGTGACGCAGGATCCGCCGCCGCAGACCGACCAGCCGGCTCCGGTGGCGCCGGACGCGGCAAGCGTCAGCGACGGGCGCGGCGGGATTTTGGGCACATAGGTCCACCAACCGTCCCTGAGCACTGCATCCTCGGGTGGCTCCATGCCGGCTCCCGAACCCTTGACGCGTGCCTCGACTATTTGAAGACCGGCCGGCGTGATGCGCCAATCCTCCTCCCAGCGGGTCTTCTCGACCGAATGCGTCCACGACAGCGTGAACGCGGCTGCCGCAAGCACGGTCGTCTTGCCGGCGGCAAGAATGCAGAGCGGCATCAGGCCGCCCCCTCCACCACGCTTCGCGTGGTCCCCCTCCCCCGTGAACGGGGGAGGATCCAGGTCGCAGCAACGGCACCGCAGCCGATCCTCCCCTGCGATGCGGGGGAGGGGGACCGCCGAAGGCGCTGGAGGGGGCGGCCTGCGTAGGACGAGCGCTTCATCCTTGCGCCAACGGAGCAGTCGCCCGCGACTTCCACCAGTGGAAGCCGATCCACAGAACCGCGAGCGCGAAGCCGGCCTCATCTGTCAGCGGCAGGGCCATGACCAGGAGCACGCCCGCGGCGAAAGCAATGATGCGCTCCCACAACGCCATGCGGGCGAACAGGAAGCCGACGACCGCCGCCCCCCACAG
Organism: Mesorhizobium sp. ZC-5; assembly: GCF_025753855.1. Lineage (GTDB taxonomy): Bacteria > Pseudomonadota > Alphaproteobacteria > Rhizobiales > Rhizobiaceae > Neomesorhizobium. The sequence goes on along the minus strand of NZ_JAOWPT010000002.1, from coordinate 849,963 downwards.
GACGATGCCGAGGCAGGCCTTCAGCACGATATAGACCACCTCAACCGGATAACCGTAGGCAGCCGCCATCGGGCCGGCATCCTGCAGCATCAGGGCCGGCGTGTAGACGGCCATGAACGGCACGACGAAGCCCGCGATGGCGAGCTTGGACGCCTGAATGCCGATCTTCAGCCCGCTTTCCTTGGCCATGGGCGCGGCGGCGAAAGCGGCCAGCGCCACCGGCGGCGTCAGGTCGGCCATGATGCCGAAGTAGAATACGAACATGTGGCTGACGATCAGCGGCACGCCGAGGTCGAGCAACGCCGGGCCGGCGAGCGACGAGGTGATGATGTAGTTGGGGATCGTAGGGATGCCCATGCCCAGCACCAGGCAGGTGAGCATGGTGAGCACCAGCGACAGGAACAGATTGTTCTCGCCGATCGAGATGATGAAGCCGATGAAGGTGGAAGCGATGCCGGTGAGCGTCAACGTGCCGATGACGATGCCGACGATCGCGCAGGCAATGCCGACCGGCAGCGCATTCTTAGCGCCTTCGGCCAGGGAGTCGATGCAGATCCGGATGGTTTCGCGACCGCCCTTGAACATGGCGCATGCGATAACCAGCGCGATGATGACAAGGCCAAGGATGTCGACACCGTATTCCACGAACGATGCCGCGGCGAGGCCGAGCGCGATCCAGAACACGATGCGGAACGCCAGCGGGCCGATGAGCGCGGCGAGCGGCGTACCGAGGATCAGAACGATGGTCAGCGCCAGGCCCATGGTGCCGGCGAAGATCGGCGTATAGCCGGCAAACAGCAGATAGACGAGCGCCGCCAGGGGCAGCACCAGCGGCCAGTGCAGGCGCACAGCCTCCCACGGGTTGGGCAGCGTTGCTTTGTCCATGCCGCGCAGGTTGGCCTTGCCGGCCTCGAGATGGACCTGCCAGAAGCAGGCGCCGAAATAGAGCAAGGCGGGAATGATCGCCGCCTTGACGATGTCGGCATAGGGCACGTTGAGCGTCTCGGCCATAATGAAGGCGACAGCGCCCATCACCGGCGGCATGATCTGGCCGCCCATCGACGACGTCGCCTCGACGCCGCCGGCGAAGGCCGAACGGAAGCCGAACTTCTTCATCAGCGGGATGGTGAACTGGCCGCTCGCCACGACATTGGCAACGCCGGACCCGGAAATGGTGCCCATCAGCGCCGACGACAGCACGCAGACCTGCGCCGGACCGCCGCGCCAGGACCCTACAAGGCCCAGCGCGAAATCGTTGAACAACGCGATCATGCCGGCCTTTTCGAGAAAGGCGGCGAACACCACGAAGATGAAGATATAGGCAGCGGACACGTAGATCGGCGTGCCGTAGATGCCTTCGGTGCCGTAGGCGAACGTCTCGATGATCTGGACGAAATCGTAGCCGCGATGGATGAAGGGCGGCGGCAGATGGTTGCCGAAAAAACAGTAGGCAAGGAAGATGCCGGCGATGATTGTCAGCGGCAGGCCCATCAAACGGCGCGCACCCTCGAAGACAAGCAGGATAACGATGGTGCCGACGACGATGTCGGGCGTCGTCAGAAACCCGGTGCGGCGCAGGAGCGCCTCGTAGAAGACCCAGTTGTAGACGCCGGTGAGAAAGCCCAGCACGCCAAGGGCCCAGAACCAGGTTTTCGCTGCCGCCGAGGACGTCTTTAGATTGGCGATCAGTGCGAATCCGAGCAGCAGCAGGAATCCGACATGCATGGCCCGCACCACCTGGCTCGGCAGGTTGCCGTAGGCGGCGGTGTAGAGCTGGAAGGCGGAGAACGCGACGGCGATCGAGAACGCCGCACGACCCGCAAAACCATCGCCCCAGCCCGGCGGCAGACCTTCAGTCGGAATTTCGTCTGACGGCGCGGGGGAAGAAGCGGATTGCAAGTCGGTGGCGGTCATTCGAAAAGCAAGCCTTTCTCGATTCAATTCCCCCTCTGGCCGTTGGGCAAGAGGGGGCGCATGACGGGTTCAACCTGTGAAAGAGGTGGAAATCCGCCTATTTCAGAATGCCGGCTTCCTTGTAGTACCGCTCGGCGCCCGGATGCAGCGGGATCGGCATGCCGTCGAGTGCCTTGGCCGGGTCGATCGCCTTGGCCGCCGCGTGGGCGGCCGCAAGTGCCGGCAGGTTTTCGAACAGCAACTTGGTCATCTGGTAGGCTGCTTCTTCGGAAACGCCGTCGTGGGTGATCAGGAAATTGCCGACCGCGGCGGTCTGGACGTCCTCGGCCTGGCCGTCATAGGTGTTTGCGGGGATGACGACCGAAACATAGGGCGAGCCGATCTTCTCGACGTCGGCCGCGGGCACCGCGACAACGTTGATCTTGAGCGATGTCGCCAGGTCGCGGATCGAGGCGACGCCAAGGCCGGCCGACTGCAGGGTCGCGTCAAGCTGGCGGTTCTTGATGAGCTCGACAGACTCCGCGAAAGGCAGGTACTCGATCTTGCCGAGATCCTCGTACTTCATGCCGGCGGCGGCGAAGATGGCGCGCGCGTTGAGCTCGGTCCCGGAGGCCGGCGCGCCGACCGACAGGCTCTTGCCCTTCAGGTCCGCGAGGGTCTTGATGCCGGACTCCTGGCTGGCAACGATCTGGATGTAGTTGGGGTAAATTGCGGCAATGCCGCGCAGCTTGTCCAGCTTGCCGGGGAAACCGGCCTCGGTGTTGCCCTTCCACGCCTCCTGCACCGAATCGCCGAGAGCGAAGGCGATTTCGCCCTTGCCCTGCTGCAGGAGATTGAGGTTTTCGACCGAAGCCTTGGTCGCCTGCACCTGGGTGCGCGCGCCTTCGATACCCTTGCCGTAGATTTCCGACAGCGCGACGCCGAGCGGGTAGTAGACGCCCGAGGTGCCGCCGGTCAGCACATTGATGAACTCCTGCGCCACGGCCGGGGCACTGCCCAGGCTCAGCGACAGCGCCATCGCGCCCGCGGCAAGAATTTTCGACTTGAAATTGAACATTCCGTATTTCCTCCCTGAGAACTCTTTGCCGCGCCGACCCCACCTGCGGCGAGCCGCGCGAGTTTAGTCGGCAGGCGTCAAATGCCAACCCGCAATCGTTTCGACTAGACAAAGGATTTATGCAAGGGCTTGCGGAAGGCTCCGGCCGGGTAAAAGATTTTTCGACGGCCTGTCGAATTGCGGCATGCTCGCGCGACATTCGTCCGGCACGCAGCAAGCGGCCGACCAAGCGATGGAGACGACCATGCAGTACATGCTCTTGATCTACGGCACCGAGACCACCACGACGCCGGTGCCGAAGGAGGCAATCACCCAGATGTCGGCGGGCTATGCCGCGTATACGCAGGCGATGAAGAAGGCCGGCGTCTGGCTCGGCGGCGAAAGGCTGAAACCGACGCAACTGGCGACTTCGGTGCGCGTGTCCGACGGCAAGACCAACGTGCTCGACGGTCCCTATGCCGACACCAAGGAGCAACTCGGTGGCTATTACCTGATCGAAGCGCCCGATATGGACGCCGCGATCGCCTGGGCCGCACGCTGTCCGGCCGCCAGCACCGGCACGATGGAAGTGCGGCCGATCTGGCCGACGGAAATGTAGGCAGGAATGCAGCCCTCGGACGATCTGGCGCGGGCGGCGGCCGAGGCCACCGCCCGCCAGAGCTACGGCAAGCTGATCGCCTTTCTCGCGGCGCGCACGCGTGACGTCGCCGGCGCCGAGGATGCCTTGTCCGAAGCCTTCGCGGCGGCGCTCGCCACATGGCCAAAAACCGGCGTTCCGCGACATCCGGAAGCCTGGCTGCTGACCGCGGCGCGCCGGCGCGGCATCGATGCGGGTCGCCGTCTGCGCACGAGCGCGGAAGCCGCACCGCAGCTCAGGCTGATGGCGGAAGAGGCTGCAGCGGCAATGGACAGCGAAACACTACCCGACGAACGGCTCAGCCTGATGTTTGCCTGCGCGCATCCCGCCATCGACGCCGGCGTGCGGGCACCGCTGATGCTGCAGACCATCCTCGGCTTCGATGCGGCGACGATTGCCTCGGCCTTCCTGGTGGCGCCGGCCACCATGGGACAGCGGCTGGTGCGCGCCAAGGCCCGCATCCGCGATACCGGCATTCCTTTCCGCATTCCCGAACGCGCCGACCTCGGCGAACGGCTCGGTGCCGTGCTGGAAGCGATCTACGCCGCCTTCGCGGAAGGCTGGACCGATCCGGCCGGAACGGAGACCCGGCGGCGCAACCTTGCGACAGAGGGCATCTGGCTCGGGAGGCTGGTGGCATCGCTGATGCCGGACGAGCCGGAAGCGCTCGGCCTTCTGGCGCTGATGCTGTTTGCCGAGGCGAGGCGAGGCGCCCGGCGCAACGCGACGGGCGACTATGTACCGCTGGCGGACCAGGACACAAAGCTCTGGGATGCGGCGTTGATTGGCGAGGCGGAAGCGTTGCTGGGCAGGGCGAGTTCGCTGGAAGGTGTTGGCCGCTACCAGCTCGAAGCGGCCGTTCAGTCGGCGCATGTCGCGCGGCGGCTCTGCGGCCAAACCGACTGGGCCGCCATCGCCATGCTTTACGAGGCGCTATCGGCGATTTCAGGTTCGCCCGTGGTGGCCATCAATCGGGCCGTGGCGATCGCCGAGGCCGAGGGCGCCGAGAAGGGTTTGCGGGAACTCGATGCCATCGCCGGCGATCCGCGGCTGGCCGACTACCAGCCCTACTGGGCAGCCCGTGCGGATCTGTCGGCCCGGCTGGGCGATACGGCGGCTGCCGATGCGGCCTATGAGCGGTCGATCGGCCTGGAACGCGATCCCGCCGTGCGGCGGTTCCTGAAGCAGCGCCGTGCCGCCCTCGGCCTGTTGTCCTGAGGCCGGCCTCATGGTCCAACAGGAAGTCGCCTGCGGCTCTCGACGGAAACGCCACCCGGCGGGAAGCTGGCGGACCCATTCCGGAAGGGAGACACCGTGAGCAGCCTCGACCAGGACGCGCTCGTCCGTGAAATGACCGCTTGGCGGCATGACCTGCACGCACATCCGGAATTCGGCTTCGAGGAAAGCCGCACGAGTGCCTTCGTGGCGCAGAAGCTGCGCGAGTTCGGGCTGGACGAGATCGCCGAAGGCGTCGGCGGGACGGGCGTGGTCGGCACGCTGCGGCGCGGATCGGGCAACCGCGCCATTGCACTGCGCGCCGACATGGACGCGCTGCGCATCACTGAGCAGGGCACGCCGGCCTATCGTTCGTTGAACTCCGGCGTGATGCATGCCTGCGGCCATGACGGGCACACGGCGATGCTGCTGGGCGCCGCCAAGCTGCTTGCCGCCGAAGGCGGTTTCGACGGCACCGTGCGGTTCATCTTCCAGCCGGCGGAGGAGTGGGGCAAGGGAGCGCTGGCGATGCTCGAGGACGGGCTGATGCGGCGCTTTCCCTTCGACGAGATCTACGGCCTGCACAACATGCCGGGGGTGCCGGTCGGGCAGTTCGAGACCCGACCCGGGCCGATCATGTCGGCCGAGGACAATTTCGAGGTCGCCTTTCGCGGTGTCGGCGGCCACGCGTCGCGCCCGCATGAGGGCCGCGAGGTGCTGATCGCTGCGGCAGCGTTCGTCGTCAACCTGCAGACGATCGTGTCGCGGCGGCTTTCGCCCGCCGACATAGCGGTGGTCTCTGTGACCGAGCTGTTGACCGACGGCACCCGCAACGCATTGCCGGGGTTCGCTCGCGTGCTTGGCGATGCGCGCAGTTTCAGGCCGGAGGTCAGCGCCGCAATCGAGCGCGAAATGCGTGTCATCGCCGAGGGCACCGCGCGCACCTATAATTGCGATGTCGAGATGACCTACACGCGCGAATTCGTGCCGCTGGTCAACGACGCCGAGGCGACGCGGGCAGCGCTCGCGGCGGCGGCGACGGTGTTCGAGCCGGAGGCGATCAAGGCGGAACGCGAGCCGATGACGGCGTCGGAGGATTTCGCGCGGTTCCTCGACCATGTGCCCGGCTGCTTCGCCTTCATCGGCAATGGCGAGAATTCGCCACCGCTGCACAATCCCGAGTTCGACTTCAACGACGCCGCGCTGGTGCATGGCACCCGCTTCCACGTGGCGATCGCGCGCCAGCGCCTGCCACAGGCCTGAGCCGGAAAGCGGTTACCCGCCGAGCCCTTCGAACAGCGCGGTCGACAGATAGCGCTCTGCAAAGGACGGGATGATGACAACGAGGTTCTTGCCGGCATTTTCCGGCCGCGCACCGACGACGGCCGCGGCCTGCAAGGCTGCACCTGACGAGATGCCGACCGGGACCCCTTCCAGTCGGGCGACGAGACGGGCATTGGCGAAGGAATCGTCGTTGGAGACGGTGACGATCTCATTGTAGATCGAGGTGTCGAGGATCTTCGGGGCGAAGCCGGCGCCGATGCCCTGGATTTTGTGCGGTCCCGGCTGGCCGCCCGACAGGATGGGCGAGGCCTCCGGTTCCACCGCGATGATCTGGATATCCGGATTACGGCTTTTCAGCACCTGGCCGGCGCCGGTGATGGTGCCGCCGGTGCCGATGCCCGAGACGAAGATGTCGACCTTGCCCTGCGTATCGTTCCAGATCTCCTCGGCGGTGGTGCGGCGATGGATTTCCGGATTGGCCGGGTTCTCGAACTGCTGCGGGATGATCGCGTCGGGCAGTGTCGAGACCAGTTCCTCGGCCTTGGCGATGGCGCCCTTCATGCCCTTGGCGCCCTCGGTCAGCACCAGTTCGGCGCCGAGCAGCAGCAACATCTTGCGGCGCTCGACCGACATGGTCTCCGGCATCGTGAGGATCAGCTTGTAGCCCTTGGCCGCAGCGGCGAAGGCCAGCGCGATGCCGGTGTTGCCCGAGGTCGGCTCGACCAGCGTCGTCTTGCCCGGCTTGATGCGGCCCGAGGCTTCCAGCGCTTCGATCATGGCGACGCCGATGCGGTCCTTCACCGAGGCGATGGGATTGAAGAATTCGAGCTTGGCCATAAGGTTGGCGACGATGCCCTTTTCGCGCGCAAACTTGTCGAGCCGCACCAACGGCGTATCGCCGATGGTCTCCGTGATCGAATTGTAGATGCGGCCGCGACCCGGCTTGGATGTGCTCATCGCTTCACTCCCTGATGCTGCCTGCCAGTTAGCATACAGCGCCGCCGGAAGAAAACAGGCTGCGGGCGGTCACGCAAGCGCAAGGACGGCATCGGCGAAAGCTTCTGGCGCCTCTTGAGGGATGTTGTGGCCGACGCCGGCGACGGTGCGCTTTTCGTATTTTGTGAAGTGCACTGCATCGGTGTCCGGTTCCAACGGCGGGTCGACGCCATCGTCCGCGCCTTGCAGCACGATGCTGGGAACGACAATGTCGGGCTGTGCCTCGAGCTGCTTTTCGATCGCGTCGAGCATTGGATCGCCCGGTATGCCGCCAAAGCGATGGCGGTATGAATGGATGACCACGTCGACGAAATCGGGATTGTCGAACGACGCGGCGGTGCGCGCAAAGGTTTCCTCATCGAACGCCCATGTCGGCGACCAGAGCTTCCAGAGGAGACGGCAGAGGTCGCCGCGGTTCTGTGCCAGCCCGGCGCGGCCACGCTCGGAGTGGAAATAATATTGATACCAGAAACGGTGTTCATCCTCCGGCGCGGCAGGATTCCCCGCTTGCGGAATGTTCTGGATGTTGTAGCCACTGCCGGAACTCACCAGCCCATGCGCCCGCTGCGGCCAGAGTGCCGCGACGATGCAAGCCGCCCGGCCGCCCCAATCGTAACCGGCAAGCACGGCGCTGGAGATGGCCAAGGCGTCCATGAGCGCGAGCAAGTCGGCAGCCAGCGCCGCCTGCTGGCCGGAACGTGGCGTCGCCGGGTCGAGAAACCGCGTCGGTCCATATCCACGCAGGAACGGGACGATGCAACGCCGGCCGGCAGCAGCAAGAATTTCCGAAGCCGCAGTGTAAGCATGGACGTCGTAGGGAAAACCGTGAAGCAGGATGACCGGTGGCCCGTCTTCGGGACCTGTCTCCAGATAGGCGATGTCGAGAACGCCGGCGACGATGCGCTTCATGTCTACTCCCATTGCGCGAGGCCGACACCGAGGTAGTACCTTGCAACGGCTTCAGCCAGTCTTCAATACGAAGCCTATTGCCACCTACTGCCGCGCGGCGATGGCGGCGGCCGCACCGGCCATGAAAGCCGCCGCGGTGCGGTTCAGTGCCTTCAGGCGCGCGGCGTCTGCAGGAACCAGCGCGCCTTGGCCGCCAGCGCCAGATACGGCACCAGGACGACGAGCAGCACGACGATGGTGCAGAGCGCGAGGATGCCGTAGTCGGCCATGGTAATGGTGCGCAGGTCGACCAGCGTCGGGGTCAGCGCCAGATAGAAGATCATGGTCTTCGGGTTGCCGAGCGTAACGGTAAGGCCGGCGAGGAAGCTGGAGATCGCGCCGCCCTTGCCTTTCTTCGCCTCGACCGTCTCGGCGGTGATGCCGGAGTTCCAGAAGCTCCAGGCCAGCCAGGCGAGATAGGCGACGCCCAGCCATTTGATGACCAGGAACACCATGCCGAAGGTCTGCGCGACGAAGGCAAGGCCGAGCACGACAGCCGTGAGATAGGTCAGGTCGCCGACCACCAGCCCAAGCGCCATGAACAGCGACGAGCGGAAGCCGGAGCCGAGTGCGCGGGCGACAAGCGCGGTGACGCCAGGTCCTGGAATCGCCGCGGCCAGCGCCAGCGCGCCGCTGTAGGTGATGAAACCGGCAAGGGTCATGGGTGAAAACTCCGAACGGACGGCCTTGTATCCCAGTTGGGCCGCGGTGAGGAGTTCGATTTTGCGATGCGAACCATCAACGATTTTGATCGATGGCGCTGCCAGAAGGATCTATCGCACCAGAAACCCGCCGCCGAGCGGATCGTCGCTTTCGACCCGGAACTCAGCTTTGCCGGAGTAGAAGGCGCGGCCGCCGACGCGGGCGACAATGGCGGGGTTGCCGTCCGCGAGCTTGGCCTGGCGCGCCACCTGGCCGGTGAATTGCGAGCCGACGATACTCTCGAAAAGCCGCGTCTCGCCTTCCGCGACCAGACCCTTGGCGTGCATGGCCGCAAGCCGCGCGGTGACGCCTGAACCGGTCGGCGAGCGGTCGACCTCGGCGTCTGCGAAGACGCAGACGTTTTTCGTCGGCAGGCCGTCCGAACCATCGCCGCCATCGTCGAGAATGGTGCCATAGAGAAAGGCCAGGTCGGCGGAATCCGGGTGCGACAGCGGTAGTTCCGCCTTGAGCTTTTCGGTCAGCGCGGTGGCGGCGTCGACGAAATCACGCGCCCTGTCGCGGCCGAATTCGAGGCCGAACTGGCGGCAGTCGGCAAGCGCGTAGAAGGCGCCGCCATAGGCGACGTCGAAGGCGACGGCGCCATATCCGGCAAGATCGGTTTCCGCGTTGCGCGCAAACAGGAACGCCGGCATGCTTTCGAACGAAACGGCACCTGCCTTGCCTTTCGTCACTTCAACTGAGGCGACGACCATGCCGCACGGGCATTCGATGTTGACCGTTGTCAGCGGTTCCTTTGCCACCACGATGCCCTGATCGACGGCGTAGCGGCCAAGCGCGATCACGGCGTGGCCGCACATGGTCGAATAACCCTCATTGTGCATGAACAGAACGGCAAGGTCGGCGCCCGGCAGGTCAGGTTCGACGAGAAGCGCACCGTACATATCGTAGTGGCCGCGCGGCTCGAACATCAGGATTCTGCGCAGATGGTCGAGGTTGTCGCGCACCCAGGCGCGTTTTTCGAGGATGGTGCCCGGGGGAACAGCCGGATAGCCGGCGGTGACGATCCTGACCGGTTCGCCGCCGGTATGCATGTCGATGACGGAAAGTGCTTGCATCGCGGCCTTCTCCAATGGAGCCGGAATGCACAGGCAGCGCGCAAAATTGTCAAGCAGAAGCGGCGCGTCTGCACCGCTTCCGCTTGGCGTGTCAGGCTTTCGTGAACATGCCCTGGAGCTTTGCGAACGGCATGCCGTCGCGAGCGAAGTCGAACGTGCCCTTCTCCAGCATCTCCTGCGATGCCTTCTGCAGCATGCCGAAAGCGTAGGTGGTCAGCTTGGAGCCGAGCGAAATGCGCTTGGCGCCGGCTTCGGCAAGGTTTGCCAGCGTAAAACCCGGCACCACCAGCACGTTGACCGGCTTCGATACGGCCGAACAGATCGTGCGCACCGTCTCGACGTCGGTGAGGCCCGGCGCGTAGAGCACGTCGGCGCCGGCCTTTTCGAAGGCCTGCAACCGCTTGATCGTGTCGTCGAGATCAGGGCGGTTCCAGAGGAAGTTCTCGGCCCGGGCGGTGAAGACGAAGTCGCGCTTCAGGGCGCGCGCGGCTTCGACCGCCGCCGCGACGCGCTCGACCGCATGCGAGAACTCGTAGATCGGCTTGTCGGGATCGCCGGTGTGGTCTTCGATCGAGCAACCGGCAAGGCCGGCCGCTTCCGCGGCGAAGATCGTCTCGCCGGCGCTGGCCGGGCTGTCGCCCTTGCCCTTTTCCAGATCGGCCGAGACCGGCACGCCGACTGCGCCCGCCAGTTCACGGCAATGCTGGATCATCGCCTCGAAACCGACGCCGCCATCCGGCAGTCCGCGCGAAAAGGCATAACCGGCGCTGGTGGTGGCGAGCGCCTTGAAGCCCGAGGATTCCAGCAGCCTGGCGGTGCCGATGTCCCACGGATTGGGAATGATGAAGGTGGAGGCGTGAAGGTCGCGGAAAATCTTGCCCTTGTCCATCGGACGGCCCTCGTTAATGGGAGTGAAGATGGAATGAGCCTAACGGCGCGTATGGGGCGCTGCAAACCTCGTGGGTTGGTCCAGACCGATCACTCCTGACAATTGCCGCACATCATCGAACAGGACGCCGCCGGCAGCGGCGCCATCAGGCGGTGCCGGTGGAACCGAACCCGCCAGCGCCGCGCGCGGTGGCGCCGGCGAGGCTGCGCTCATCGGTCGCCATGCGGCTGACCGCGGCAAAGACGATCTGGGCTATGCGCATGCCGCGGATGACGGCAAAATCCTCGTCGCCGAGATTGATCAGCAGCACCTTCACCTCGCCGCGATAGTCGCTGTCGATGGTACCCGGCGTGTTGAGACAGGTGATGCCGTGTTTGAACGCGAGACCGGAGCGCGGACGGACCTGGCCTTCGAAACCCTCCGGGATTTCAAGCACGAGGCCGGTCGGCACCAGTGCACGCTTGCCCGGCAGGATCAGGATCGGGCGGTCATCGGCGACCGCCGCCCGCAGATCCATGCCCGCCGCACCCGCCGTCTCATAGGCCGGCAAAGGCAGGTCCTCGCCGTGCGGCAGGCGGACGAAACCGACGGCCGGTTCGGAAACGGGCGAAGTGTAGGACGGAGCGAGTCGCATGGCGACGATCCTATCTAGGCTGCGGCCGGCGCGGTCAATTGGCAGCCGGTTCTTTCAACGGGATTCTTTCAGCATGGTTCCCGCGCGCCATGTACGGCGGCGCAAACGTCACTGCACCTCACAGGCCTCGGGCAGCTTTCCAGCCGGCCAGTCCGCAAACTTCACCGGCGTGAATTTGCCTTCGATCGGGGTTTCCTCCTCGTCCAGCCCTTGCGACGCGACCGCTTTGCCGGTCAGGAAGTCGATGTCGCAGCCGCCAATGGCCGTCTCAACGTCCAACGTTCCGTCTGCCTTGCGGACTTCGTTGGCCCACTCCCAGTCCTTTGCATAGCCGCCGACCAGAAAATCGCCGCCACGATGGACGATCGTCAGGCTCTCGCCCCATGATTTGCGGGCACCCCAGCCATAAACGGAGGTGAGGACAAGCGACCCATCGTCGTTCTTTTCGAGCGGCTGGACCCAGTTGGTTTCATCACGATCGATAATCGCCTTCTTCATGAAGGTCGGCGCGCGCGACAGATCGAGCTTGTCGTCGCCGGTGCCCAGATAGATGTGGAGGTCGACGTTCTCCTCCTCGCTCAGCCCGTAGCGCTCCTGGGTCAAGGGGTTGAAATCGGTGCGGCCGGGGCCGACGAGCACCAGCACGGCCCGATCGCTCTTGCCGTCCTTGTCGATGTCGAGCGTGATCTCGTATAGCGCCTCGGACTTGTCCCCGGCGAACGCCGGCGCCGGGATTATGGCGGCAACCATCCACGGCAACACCACATGGCGAAACACAGTTTTCATGAGCAATCGCCTGTCCAGAGTTCATCAAGGATAGCACCGGGCGGCTAAAGAGCAACCGGCGGTGGCAGGCTCAGCGCAGTTCCACCGGCACCACCGTCGTTTCCTTGATCTCCTCCATGACGAACGAGGCGGAAACGTCCGACAGCGGCACCTTGGCGATCAGGCGCTGGTAGAGCCTGTCATAGGCCTTCACGTCGGCAACACGGGCCCGCAGCACGTAGTCGAGGTCGCCGGACATGCGGTAGACGCCAGTGATCTCCGGAAAGGCGATGACGGCGCCGCGGAACTTCGCCAGCCATTCGGGATCGTGGCTGGAGGTGCGCACGATGATGAACACCGACAGGCCAAGGCCGAGCTTTTCCGCATCGACCAGCGCCACGCGGCCGGTGATGACGCCGTTTTCCTCCAGGATCTTCACCCGCCGCCAGCAGGCATTGCGCGACAGGCCGACCCGTTCGGACAGGTGATCGACCGAGAGCGTGCCGTCGCGCTGCAGCTCCGCGAGGATTCTTCGGTCAATCGTATCGATTTCGCCACTCATTTGGGATAAATGTCCCAATTTGTTGCCATTGGCAAGGACAGATTGGGACCAATGAACCGGTCTTTCGGTGCATCATACCCATACTGGACGGCAGGTCCGGGCGAATCATCCGAGGAGGGACACCCATGGCCACCACCCGCATCGCGAAACTGTTCACCGAGCATCCGGCCTCGGTCGACGAGACCTATTTCGGCCACATGGCTTTTGCCGCCTGGTTCTCCTCGCGCCTGTTCATGGCGGCGGGTGCCGCCCTCATTCACGCTTTATTGCCGTTTCTGTTCGAAACTACCGCCAGCAGGATCGTCCGCGAACTCTACGAACGGACGCATAACAGAGGTAGATAGAAGCCAATGTGCCGGTGGGCGGCTTATCTGGGGCAGGACGTATTCCTCGAAGACGTCGTCACCGCGCCATGCCATTCGCTGATCGCCCAGAGCCACCACGCGCTTGAAGCGAAGTCGCCGACCAATGGCGACGGTTTCGGCATCGCCTGGTACGGCGACCGGCCCGAGCCCGGCCTCTACCGCGACATCCTGCCGGCATGGTCGGATCCCAATTTGAAGAGCCTGTGCCGGCAGATCAGGTCCAGCCTGTTCCTCGCGCATGTGCGCGCATCGACCGGCGGCGCCACCAGCCGCGCCAACTGCCATCCCTTCGTATCCGGCCGCTGGGCGTTCATGCACAACGGCCAGATCGGCGGTTTCGAAAAGATCCGCCGCACGCTGGAAAACTCGATCGGCGACACGTTGTATGACGAACGCCAAGGCACCACCGATTCCGAGCTTTTCTTCCTGCTCATGCTGGAAGAGGGCCTTGCCGCCGATCCATACGGGGCGGCTTCCCGCGCCACAGCCCGGGTGATCGCCGCATCGGAGCGTGCCGGCATCGAACCATCGTTGCGCCTGACCGCCGCCCTCACCGACGGCGAAACGCTGTACGGCATCCGTTATGCCACCGACGCCTTCGCGCCGACGCTCTATACGGCGGAGTTCTGTGGCTCGGCGGGCCGCTGCCTGGTTTCCGAACCGCTCGACCGGGAGGGCGCGGCATGGCAAGCGGTGCCGCCCGGCAGCTTCGTCGCGATGACACGCGACGCCGTCACGATCCGGCTGTTTGCGCCGGAAGCTGCAAAGCTTGCCCTGGCAGGCTGACATCGGGCCGCTTTCGGACGCCTCCTACAAAAGCGTGATGGTAAAAAGTCTATACCGAAGGCGCGTGTGGCTCTACATATCCCCGCAGCAAGCGATGCCTGTTGCGGCAACGAGGATGCATGACCATGGACAATTCCGTATTCCGGTCTTTCCGGGGAAGAACCCGCGCCGCCGGCGCTTCGATCGCCATCGCGGCGCTGCTGGCACTCACGGCCGGGCCGGCCCTCGCGTCCGATTGCGACGCCTATGCCGCTGCCGGCGTCGACTGGCAGGAATGCAGCAAGAACAACCTGATGCTGGGCGGCAGCGATTTCAGCGGGGCCAACCTTTCCGGCACCAATTTCAGCGGGACGGATCTGCGGAACACCAATCTCGAAGGCGCAAACCTTGAAAAGGCAGTCCTGGTGCGTTCCTCGCTTGCCGGCGCCAAGGCGGGCAAGGCCAATTTCGCCAGGATCGAGGCCTACCGTACAAGCTTTGCCGGCATTGCGGCCGAAGGCGCCTCGTTCGCCAGCGCCGAACTGCAGCGCGCCGATTTCAGCGCCGCGCAACTGACCGGCGCCGATTTCGAAAAGGCCGAACTCGCCCGGGCCAATTTCGGCAAGGCGGTGATAACCGGCAGTAGGTTCCCGCTGGCCAATCTCTCGCGCGCCGATTTCAGCGGCGCCAGTTTCGAAGGTCCTCTCGACTTTGCCGGCGCCTTCCTTTTCCTGACCAGGATCGAGGGGCTTGACCTCAGCGCGGCGACCGGGCTCGAGCAATGGCAGATCGAACTGGCCTGCGGCAACGACCAGACGAAGCTGCCGGCCGGATTGGCTGTCCCGGCAACATGGCCTTGCAAGTTCGACTGATTTTTTGAACTTCGCGACGTCGCCGTAAGCGGTTCCTGACAGTTTTGGCTGCGGGCATCCTGTATAAATCCGACCATGTGATTCTAACCCAGGAACCCCGATGGCGGACAGTTCGGCGCAAGCCGCACCGGCACTGAAGGAAATCTTCGACCGGACGCGGCTCGCCCACATCGCGGCCGAAACGGCCGCCCTCGCGCCGGCCTTCGATGCCGGGCGCTTCATGGCGCTCGCCACCGACAATCTCGATGCGCTCGGCATCATGCAGCGCATGCGGCAGACGGCGACCAGCCTGCACGCGACATTGCCGGCGGACTTCGGCAAGGCAGTCGACATCCTTTCGGCGCTGGCGCCGCGCATCAACCACGGCTTCGCGTCGATCACGCTGCCGGAATATGTGGCGCTCTACGGGCAGGACCATTTCGACCGCTCGATGCAGGCGCTGGCGTTCTTCACGCGTTTCGGTTCGGCGGAATTCGCCATCCGGCCTTTCCTGGCGCGCGATTTCGACCGCACGCTCGGTGTGATGCGCGGCTGGGCCGAGGACGAAAACGAGCACGTGCGCCGGCTGGCCAGCGAAGGTTCGCGGCCGCGGCTGCCGTGGTCGTTCAACCTCAAGAACCTGATTGCCGATCCCTCGCCCACCGCACCTATCCTCGAAGCGCTGAAGGGCGACCCGAGCCTTTACGTGCGCAAATCGGTCGCCAACCACCTCAACGACATCACCAAGGACCATCCCGACCGGGCGATCGAGCGGGTATCTGCATGGGACATGGACGACAAGCACACCGCCTGGATCGTGCGCCATGCGCTTAGGACCCTCATCAAGAAAGGCGAACCGCGGGCGCTGGCGCTGATCGGCACCACCGGCAAGGCCCAGGTGACCGTCGAAGCATTTTCGGTGACGCCGGCGGCGCTCGATCTGGGCGATAGGCTCACCCTCAAGGCGGGCATCGTGTCCACCGGCGAGACGTCGCAAAAACTGGTCGTCGACTACGCCATCCACTACGTCAAGAAAAGCGGCGCGGCATCGCGCAAGGTGTTCAAGCTGAAGGAGATCGCGCTTGAACCGCGAGGCCGCACCGATCTGTCGATCAGCCAGACCATCCGCGACTTCACCACGCGCAAGCACAATGCCGGGTTTCACCGCGTCGAGCTGATCGTCAATGGCGAGGTTCTGGTGGACGGCGGGTTTGAGTTGAAATCATAGCGTCAAAGAATTGCCTTCACCTCGGTGTCGCCAGCCAGCGAGCCCCGGCGTGTCGGTGCTCAGTAGATGGCTGCCCAGCCAGTCACGAAGATAAGAATTACAGTAACCAGCGCCCCTGAGACGTAGAGAATGGTTCTGATACTACCGCCCTTGGCCGCGTTGCCACCGCGCAGATAGATCACCATGTGCATCAGCCGGATCGCTGTGTAGGCCCATACCAGCACTGCCAGCGTGGTCGGCCCGACGCCCACCATCATTGCCAGCACCGCCGGTACGACGAAGGGCGCCAGTGCCTCCACGGAGTTCATGTGCACGCGGTCGATGCGGTAGAGCAGGTTCTCGTCATCGGCGGGCACTACCGGGCCGGAGAGCTTTCCGGCACGGCCTTTGGACGATCCCGAATGGATCGCCAAAACGATGGACAAGAGACAGAGCACGAGCACGCCGATGATGCTGAGGGTATAGGCTTCCATACTGATCTCCGCTCATGGGTCGCGACGACAACGGACGGGGCAATCTCAGCGGGTGATCTGTTTCCGTCTCAAGCGTGCCAACCTTGCAACCGTCAGCCCTGGCGGGTCAACAGGTCGGCGAAGCGTTTGAGATAAAGCGGCCAGCCCTGATCGCCGGCAACACCGTCGCGCTCGCTTTCCCAGCCATCGCCGTGGCGTTCCAGCTTCCGATGCTCGAGCTCGACGCGAGTCCGGTTCGCCGTTTCGGCGGTGAACCGGACCTCCCACTCGCTGGTCTTGTCGGGGTCGGTTTCGATCTGCCATCGTGGCGAGATGTCCCAACTGAGCAGCACCCGATTGGGCGGCTCGTAGGCCAGCACGCGCGCCCAGCGGCACTCGCTCCCGTCAACGCCGCGATCATAGATGGAACCGCCGACCCGCGGCTCGAACACGGTCTCGGCGATCTCGACGGGGAGCAGGTTGTGCTCGCGTGGCTTGAAACTGCCGAAATCCTCGGTGAAGACCTTGAATGCGCGCTCGATCGGGGCCTCGACCACGATGGACTGCTTCACGGACGCAACCGGCATATGGGTGGTCATCTTGGTTCCTCCGGCGCCTGCTCGACGGCCACCTTGTAGGCCGCTAGCGTCTTGCCCCAGAATCGGTCGAGCCAGGCGCGCATCTGGCCAAGCCCATCGGGATCGATGTGGTAGACATTGCTGGCGCCCTTCGGCTCGGCGCGAACGAGACGGGACTCGCGCAATATTTTCAGATGCTGGGAGACGGCGGACTGAGATACGGACACCTGCCCCGTAATCTCGACGACCGAGCGCGGACGGTCGGCTATCAGCCCGAAGATCGTGCGGCGGGTTGGATCGCCAAGGGCGGCGAGTTGAGGGCTATCAGCAGTCATGACTAATGATTAGTGTGGACTGATGATAGAGTCAAGCGTGCGAAACACCTCCAGCATTTCCATTCGACAGACGAGGTTGCCGCCGCTATAAGCCGGCGCATTCGAGAGATACCCCTGACATGGCTGAAACGATAAAACAGGCGGTGGCGCGCCGCCGCACCTTCGCGATCATCGCCCACCCCGACGCCGGCAAGACGACGCTGACCGAAAAGCTGCTTTTGTTCGGCGGCGCCATCCAGCTCGCCGGCGAGGTAAAGGCCAAGAAGGACCGCATCCAGACACGTTCCGACTGGATGAAGATCGAGCGCGAGCGCGGCATCTCGGTGGTCACCTCGGTGATGACCTTCGAATATGGCGACAACGTCTTCAACCTGCTCGACACGCCCGGCCACGAGGACTTCGCCGACGACACCTACCGCACGCTGTCCGCGGTGGACTCGGCCGTGATGGTCATCGACGGGGCGAAGGGCATCGAGCCGCGCACGCTGAAGCTGTTCGAGGTCTGCCGGCTGCGCGATATCCCGATCATCACCTTCGTCAACAAGATGGACCGCGAGGCGCGCGACACATTCGAGATCCTGGACGAGATCGAGCAGAAGCTGGCGCTCGACACCGCACCGATCACCTGGCCAATCGGCCGCGGCAAGACATTCTCCGGTACCTATCACCTGGCCCAGAACGCCATCCGCCATGGCGACGCGGAAAAGGAGCGGACGCCCGTCAACGGGCCTGATTCCAACCGCGTTGCCGGGCTGTTACCCGAGAACGAGCGCGAGGCCTTCATCGAGGAACTGGAGCTGGCGCGCGAAGCCTGCCGCCCGTTCGACCGCGAAGCGTTCCTCGAAGGCCACATGACGCCGGTCTATTTCGGTTCGGCGCTGCGCAATTACGGCGTGCGCGATCTGATCGAGGCGCTCGGCGCCTTCGGGCCGCCGCCGCGCGCGCAGGAAGCCGACACCCGCAAGGTCGAGGCGACGGAGGAGAAGATGACCTCCTTCGTCTTCAAGATCCAGGCCAACATGGACCCCAACCACCGCGACCGCATCGCCTTCGTGCGGGTCTGCTCGGGTGAGCTCAAGCGCGGCATGAAGGCCAAGCTGGTGCGAACCGGCAAGCCGATGAGCCTGTCGGCGCCGCAGTTCTTCTTCGCCCGTTCGCGCATCACCGCCGACGAAGCCTATGCCGGCGATGTCGTCGGCATTCCCAACCACGGCACATTGCGCATCGGCGACACGCTGACCGAAGGCGAGGAGCTGCTGTTTCGCGGCGTCCCCAACTTCGCGCCGGAAATCCTGCGCCGCGTCCGTCTCGGCGACGCCATGAAGGCGAAAAAGCTGAAGGAAGCGCTGCACCAGATGGCCGAGGAGGGCGTCGTGCAGCTGTTCTCGCCCGAAGACGGCTCTCCGGCGATCGTCGGCGTGGTCGGCGCGCTGCAGCTCGACGTGCTGAAGGAGCGGCTGTCAGTCGAATACACGCTGCCGGTCGATTTCGAAATGGCGCGCTTTTCGGTCTGCCGCTGGATCGACGCCGACAGCCCCGCCGAAGTCCACCGCTTCATCGAGGCGCATCGCGGGGACATCGCCCGCGACCTCGACAACGATCCGGTGTTCCTCGCCCAGCATGAGTTCTCGCTGAATTACGAGGCCGAGCGCTGGAAGGCAATCCGCTTCACCGCAGTGAAGGATTACCAAGTGCGGGAAGCCGCCTGAGGCTTGCCTGCCGCACGCTGATCGCGCAGGCTTCACGCCATGATCGACGAAGCGGCAATCGACGCGCTATTTGCCTGGATGCTCGAAGGCGCGCGGCCGTGTGCCAGCGCCAACGATCTGGCGGATGGCGTCTGCCGCCAACTGGTCGCGGCCGGTGTGCCGGTCGACCGCTTCGCCTTGTTCACAACCGTCCTCGATCCGAACCTGGTGGGCTGGCGCTTCGGCTGGACTCCCGAAGAGGGCGCCATTGCCCGGCTCGGCGAATTGGGGCTGTTTGCGACCGATGAATACACCGCCAATCCGGTGCCGGTCGTCAGCGAGAGCCAGAAGCCTTTGCGCCGCAGGCTCGGTCCTGACACGGTGGACGAATACAAGCTGTTCGGCGATCTCGTGGCTGAAGGATTTACCGACTATCTGATGCAGCCGGTGATCTACACCACGGGCGAAGCGGACGCGGTCAGCTGGGCGACGAAGGCGCCGGACGGCTTCTCCGACCGGGCGGTCGCCGCACTCCAGCGCATCAACGCGCCGCTGGCGCGGCTCGCTGAAATCCATGTCCTGCGCCTTAACGCGGCGAATCTGCTCTCGGCCTATGTCGGCCGCGACAGCGGCGACCAGATCCTCAAGGGCAAGATCCATCGCGGCGACGGCGAAGAGATCGAGGCTGCGATATTGTTCGTCGACGTCGTCGACTTCACGCGAGTGTCCGGCGCAATGAGCGGGCCTGAGGCCGTTGCCATGCTGAATGCCGTGTTCGACCTGGTCGTGCCGCCGGTCGAGGCCAATGGCGGGGAGATCCTGAAATTCCTGGGCGACGGTTTCCTGGCGATCTTTCCCTATGCCGACGAGGACGGGCTCGCCAAGGCTGTCCTCGGGGCTGTGGAAGCCGTCAGAAGCGGGGAGGCGATGCTTGCCGCTTCAACTGTGGCGGCCGATGCAAAAATCCGCTCCGCCCTGCATGCCGGACGCTTCCATTTCGGCAACGTCGGTGGTTCCGGGCGGCTCGATTTCACCGCGATCGGCCAGCCCGTCAACTTTGCCGCGCGGCTGCTGCAGGCAGCGTCGACGCTCGGCTGCTCGCGGGTAGCCTCGGGCCTCGCCGCCGGACATCTCGGCAGCGGGACCAGGCTGACCGCTGAAGTCGAATTCAAGGGCTTCGAAGGCGTGCAGCAGGTGTTCGCCTACTGACCGCGTTCACGCCGGGCGACCCCGATCCGAACCCCGAATGTCAGGGATTCAGTCATTCAAAGAAAGAGCCGGGGCAGGATTTGCCCCGGCTCTTTTTCGTGAATGATCGCGCCGATTATTCGGCCGGCACTTCCTCGGCGGGAAGCTGCTTGACCCGCAGCGGGAACAGCCGCCGCAGCGCGACATAGAACACCGGCGTCAGCACCAGTCCGACGAGGGTGACGCCGAGCATGCCGGAGAACACCGTGGTGCCGAGCGACTGGCGCATTTCCGCGCCGGGACCTTCAGCCAGCATCAGCGGCACGACGCCGAGGATGAAGGCGAAGGCCGTCATCAGGATCGGCCGCAGGCGCAAGCGGCAAGCCTCCACCGCGGCGTCGACCGGCGACAGGCCCCGGTCCTGTGCTTGCCTGGCGAACTCGACGATCAGGATGGCGTTCTTCGCCGCCAGGCCGATCAGCACGATGAGGCCGACCTGCACCAGGATGTTGTTGTCGAGCCCGCGCATGAACACGCCGATCATCGCCGCCAGCACGCCGAGCGGCACGATCAGCACGATGGCGAACGGCATGATCCAGCTTTCATACTGTGCCGCCAGCGCCAGGAAGACGAACAGCACCGACAGGCCGAAGATGAAGACCGCCTGGTTGCCGGTCTGGCTCTCCTGCAACGCAAGCTCCGTCCATTCGAAGGAGGTTCCGTCGGGCAGCGTCGTGTTGGCGAGTTCCTCCATCTTCTTCAACGCGTCGCCGGTCGAGACGCCGGGCGCTGCATTGCCCTGCAGCGGCACCGACACGTACATGTTGTAGCGTTGCACCAGCGACGGACCAGTCGAATCCTGGATTTCGACCAGCGTGCCCAGCGGCACCAGTTCGCCCGACTGCGACCTGACCTTGAGCTTCAATATGTCGTCGCGGTCGATGCGGAAGGCCTGATCGGCCTGCGCGCGCACCTGGTAGACCCGGCCGAACGCATTGAAGTCGTTGACGTAGGCGGTGCCGAGATTCATCGACAGCGTTTCGAAGATCGCCGGTATGGCGACGTTCAGGATGCGTGCCTTGTCGCGGTCGATGGCAAGGTAGTATTGCGGGCTCGACGCCGAGAAGGTGGTGAACACGCCGGTCAGGCCAGGCGTCTGGTTCGCCTGCCCGGCCAGTTGCTGGGCAAGCGCCAGTATCTGCCGCATATCGGCGCTATTACGTTCTTGCAGTTGCATCTTGAAGCCGCCGGAATTGCCGATGCCGGGCACCGGCGGCGGCGGCAGCGCGATGATGAAGGCCTCCTGGATGCCTTGCAGGCTGCCGAACAGCGTGCCGATGATCTTGTCGGCCGTTTCGCCATTCTTGAGCCGTTCCTCGAACGGCTGGAACGGGGCGAAGATCACGCCGGCATTGCTGGCGTTGGTGAAGGTGGCGCCGGAGAAGCCGGAGAACGCCACGGCATTGCGCACGCCCGGCGTCGCGCGGACAATCTCCGTCGCCCGCTGGATGACGGCATCGGTGCGTTCGAGCGACGACCCGTCGGGCAGTTGCACGACGACGATCGCATATCCCTGGTCCATGCTCGGGATGAAGCCGCGCGGTACCGTCTGCACCATGAAGATTGTCGCATAGATCAGCAGGGCGAAGACGGCGAGCATGGCCAGCAGCGCCGCCGTCGAGCCGACGAGCGCCTTGACCAGCCGGCCATAACCTTCCGAAACGCGATCGAAGCCCCGGTTGAAACCATTGGCCATGCGTCGCCCGAACCGCCCTATGGCCGTGCGTGGCTCCTTCTGGGACTCGTGGTGCGGCTTGAGCAGCAGCGCGGCAAGTGCCGGCGACAGCGTCAGGGAGATGAACGCCGAGATCGCCGTCGACACCGCGATGGTGATGGCGAACTGCAGGTAGAACTGCCCGGTAATGCCGGGGATGAACGCCGCCGGCACGAAGACGGAAATCAGCACCAGCGAGATCGCCATGACAGCGGTGCCGACCTCGTCCATGGTCCGGTGCGCCGCCGGATTGGGATCGAGCCCCTCGGCGATGTTGCGTTCGACGTTCTCGACCACGACGATGGCATCGTCGACGACGATGCCGATCGCCAGCACCAGGCCGAACAGCGTCAGCATGTTCAGCGAGAAGCCGAATGCATAAAGGACCGCGAGCGTGCCGATCAGCGAGACCGGTATGGCGACGATCGGGATGATCGCTGTGCGCCACGATTGCAGGAAGATCAGGATGACGATGACGACCAGCGCCATCGCTTCGAGGATCGTCTTGTACACCTCGTTGATCGATTGCTGAATGAATTCAGTCGGATTGTAGACGATGTCGTAGCTCAGCCCTTTGGGGAAGTCCTTCGACAGTTCGGCGATCGTCGCCTGGATTTCCTCGGCCGAGGCAAGGGCGTTGGAACCCGGCCGCTGGAAGATGCCAAGCGCCACCGCCGGCTTGCCGTCCAGATAGGAGTTGGTGACGTAGTCCTTGGCGCCGAGTTCGATGCGGGCGACGTCCTGCAGCGAGATCAGCCGGCCGTCCTCGGTCGATTTGACGATGACATAACGGAAGTCGCGCGCGTCGTCGAAGCGCCCTTGCGTGGTCACCGTATATTCGAAAGCGGTACCGTTGTTCATCGGCGGCGCGCCGACGGAACCGCCGGAAACCTGCACGTTCTGGTCGCGCAGCGCCTGCACGATGTCGGCGGCGGTCATGCCGTAGGCCGACAGCTTTTCCGGGTCGAGCCAGATGCGCAGCGAGAATTCGCGCTCGCCGAAGATGATCAGGTCGCCGACGCCGTCGAGGCGCAGGAGCACGTCGCGCACCCGCGAACGGGCGTAGTTGGACACATAGAGCTGGTCGTAGGTGTCGTCCGGCGACAGCATGTGGATGACCATCATCAGGTCGGGCGAACTCTTGGCCGTAGTGACGCCGAGACGGCGGACATCCTCCGGCAAGCGCGGCTCGGCGACCGCGACCCTGTTCTGCACCAGCACCTGCGCCTGGTTGAGATCGGTGCCCGGCCTGAAGGTGACCGTCAGCGCCATCGCCCCGTCGTTCGACGAATAGGACGACATATAGAGCATGTTCTCGACGCCGTTGATCTCTTGCTCGATCGGCGTCGCCACGGTGGCGGCGACCGTCTCGGCGTCGGCGCCGGGATAGGCGGCGCGCACGACGATGGTCGGCGGGGCGATCTCCGGATACTGGGAGACGGGAAGCTGGGTGTAGGCGATGGCGCCGACAATCAGCACGACGATGGACACGACCGAGGCGAAGATCGGCCGGTCGACGAAGAAATGAGCGAAGCGCATCGGATTATTCCGCCGTTTCGGCCTTGGGAGGCAAGGTCACCATTTCAGCCTTCACCTTGACGCCGGGCCGCACCCGCATCAGCCCGTTGACGACGATGGTTTCGTCGCCGGTCAGGCCTTCGCGGATGACGCGGTAGCCGTCGAGATTGGGGCCGGTGCGCACGGGCTTGGTCGAGACCGTACCGGTGTCATCGAGCACGAAGACGATGCGACGGTCCTGGTCGGCGCCAATCGCGGCGTCGGGAACCAGGATGCCGCGATGCGGCAGCGATCCGGGGACGTTGATACGGCCGAACATGCCCGGCTGCAGGACGCCGTCCTTGTTGTCGAACCTCGCCCGCACGCGCATCGTGCCGCTGGCGTTGTCGAGACGGTTCTCGGCGAAATCGAGCTTGCCTTTGAACACCGCCTCGTTGCGGTCGGCGACGCGGACGACGACGTCGAGATTGTTGGAGCCTTCCTGCATGGTGCCGCCACGCTCGCGGGCATCACGCGCATAGCTGAAATAGGTGCGCTCATCGATGTCGAAATAGAAATCGATCGGGTCCCAGGCGACGACCGTGGTCAGCAAGGTGGAATCCGGCTGCACCAGATTGCCCGCCGAAACTAGCCGGCGGCCGATGCGGCCCGAAATCGGCGCCCGTATCTCGGTGAACTCGAGGTCGAGGCTGGCGTTGCGAAGGGCGGCATTGGCGCCTTGCAGTTGCGCCTGCGCCGAAAGGCTTTCACGCCTGCGGTCATCAAGCACCGAGGCGGCGAGATTGCCGGAGCTGGCAAGGGATTCCGCACGTTCGAGCTGGGACGTAGCAAACTGGGTCAGGCTACTGGCAACGTCGACCTGCGACTTGGCAGCGTCATATGCCGCCTGGTAGGGACGCTGGTCGATGGTGAACAAGAGGTCGCCCTTGTTGACGACGGCACCGTCGCGAAAATGGACCTCGGCGAGGTAACCGCTGACACGCGAGCGGATCGCCACTTCGTCGACAGCCTCGAACCGGCCGACGAATTCGTCGTCCTCGACGATGTCGCGCACCACCGGCTTGGCGGCGGAGACGACCGGCAGCTCCGGCTGCTGGGCCCAGGCATGGTGTGAAGAGGTGGCGGCAAGAGCCCAGAAAAGCACCAGCAGGCCGGTTCGAAGGCTCATGCCCCGGCTGCTGCCGCGGGTGACCGCAAGTCGGCTGACCGTCTCGTTCATGTTGGTTCCCCTCGTGGGATGAATGTCCGTATCGCAGTGATCGACAGGCAATTTGCGAGACGCACATGTAGGTTCGGTGTGCTGCGCCGCAATATGGTCACATTCGAAATTCGCCAAAATCTAGCCGATGCTGACAAAAATGGTACCCCGGACCGGCAACTTTCAGGAGTAGGCCTTGGCGCGTTTTGAATATCTTCCGCAACGTGCATGTTGCGCCGACGGCAAACGCCGCAAGAAACGACCCGAAGCAGGCCAGTTTCGCCAAATTGCATTTTTTATTGCCAAAAATCGTCACTGGACTTCCCGAAGCCGCCGGTCTTTGCGCTATGATGGCTCCCAAACCAGGAAAGCCGGGAGACCCCAATGAGCATCCGCATCAACGACACCGCGCCGGATTTCACCGCCGACACGACGCAAGGCACCATCAATTTTCACGACTGGATCGGCGACAGCTATGCCGTGCTGTTTTCGCATCCGAAGAATTTCACGCCGGTCTGCACGACGGAACTCGGCGCGATGGCAGGGCTTGCGGGAGAGTTCAAGAAGCGCAACGCCAAGATCATCGGCATTTCGGTCGATCCGGTCGAGAGCCATGACAAATGGAAGGCCGACATCAAGACAGCGACCGGCCAATCGGTGGAATACCCGCTGATCGGCGACAAAGACCTGAAGGTCGCCAAGCTCTACGACATGCTGCCGGCCGGCGCCGGCGACAGTTCGGAAGGCCGCACGCCCGCCGACAACGCGACCGTCCGCTCGGTGTTTGTCGTCGGGCCGGACAAGAAGGTGAAATTGACCCTCACCTATCCGATGACGACCGGCCGCAACTTCGACGAGATCCTGCGCGCCATCGATTCCATCCAGCTGACCGCCAAACACAAGGTGGCGACGCCCGCCAACTGGAAGCAGGGCGAGGACGTGATCATCACAGCCGCGGTGCCGGACGACGAGGCCAAGGAGAAATTCGGCGAGTTCGAGCGCGTGCTGCCTTATCTCCGTAAGGCCAAGCAACCAAAGGATTGATCCGCGCGGGCGCACCCGTAGGCCCGGCCACGCGGCCGATATCTACCTGTGCCGCTCGAACAGGATCACGGTGTCGTCGTGATAGGTGGTCCGGGTCACTTCGGCATAGCCGCATTTCTCGGCGACTCGGATCGAGGCCAGGTTTTCGGGGCTTATGATGCACACTGATTTTTCCGCCTGGAGGTAACTGTCACCCCAGGCGTGCAATGCCTTGACTATTTCGGTGGCAAACCCTTTTCCATGCACGGAGGGGCTCAGTACCCAGCCCGCCTCCGGTATCCCTTCGATGGAAGGAAGCATGTCGCGCCTAGCATCGTGAAAGCCGGCGTCGCCGAGATAGGCGCCCGTCGACTTCTCCTCCACGGCGAAGAAACCGAAGCCAAGCACACTCCACGAGCCGGCGGTGCGCAGGTATCGCCCCCAGCTTTCCTCGCGCGTGGAGGGCTTGCCGGTGATGAAGCGCACGACCTTGGGGGTCGCCCATAGCGCCACAAACGCTTCGAAATCATCGATACGGTGGCGGCGGAGACGGAGCCTCTGCGTCTCGATGACCGGCTGCGGCGATTGGCCAAACGTATCCAATGCAATCCTCCTCGTCACACCAGCCGCCGCCCTATCACGGGCCGGCAGCATTGCGAAAAGTCCACAGGTGAGAAGAACGTAGGCTCAGCCGGTGGCGGCTCCGGCCAACCTTTCGAAGAGGATGGTCGGCTCGCCGCGGTAGGTCGTCTTCAAGACCTCGCGATAACCGCATTTCTCGGCGACGCGACGTGAGGCGATATTCTTTGGATCGATGATGCAAACCGTCTTGCCGCCGTCGAAAAACGCGTCGCCCCATTGGTGCATGGCGACGACCACCTCCGTGGCGAGGCCCTTGCCGTGCGACGTCGATACAAGCCCCCAGCCGGCTTCCGGGATGCCTTCGAGTGAAGGCTCGATGTCGCGCCGCAGTTCATGGAAGCCGGCGCTGCCGATCAGTCTGCGCGTGGTCCTGTCCTCGACCGCCCAGAAACCGAAGCCGAGTACACTCCAAAGCCCGGCATAGCGCAGATAGCGGGCCCAGGACTCTTCGCGGGTGAAGGGCTTGCCGCCGAGGAAGCGCGTTACCACCGGGTCTGCCCACATGGCCGCGTGTGCATCGAAATCATCCAGCCTGTGGCCGCGAAGAATGACCCGTTCCGTCTCGACAACGGGGATCGCGGCCGAATGGGCGATGTTCATCAGAAAGCGTCCTCAATACTCAAGCAACAATTTTTCGCTTCCGGCTGATCTCAAACAGTCGGCCAAAATAAGGCATGCAGCGAAAAACAGAATGACTCGCCTGTTGCGAACTCTATACCACGCCCAACGCTTTCCGTAGAGTAAGCAAAAATAAAAATGAGATAAATTTCATCATCTCCAGGTAGAAAACTAGACTTCCACTGTCTTCAAATTTTCGGTGATCAGCAACGCGAGCCGTTCTGCAACTGCGTCCTTGGACATTTCGGGCCACTCGTCGACGCCTGATTTCGAGACGATTTTGACCCGATTGCGGTCGCCCCCCATAACCCCGCCGGCGTGACTGACATCGTTGGCGACGATGAAATCCGCGCCCTTCTTCTTCAATTTCGCCTCGGCGTTTTTCAGCACGTCCTGGGTTTCGGCGGCAAAACCGACCACCAGATATGGACGTTGCCGGTGGTGCCCGATGCCGGCGAGGATATCCGGGTTTTCGACCATCTGCAGCGCCGGGGGGCCTTCGCCAGCCACCTTCTTGATCTTTTCGCCCACCGAACTTTCGGTGCGCCAGTCGGCGACAGCGGCAACGAAGACGGCGGCATCGGCGGGAAGCAGTCGGGTAACCGCATCCTGCATCTGGCGTGCGCTCTCGACATGGACGGTGGAGACCCCGCCCGGATCCGCAATGGCGACCGGTCCGGACACCAGCCGCACATCGGCACCGAGCCTCGCTAGGGCGGCCGCGATCGCGTGTCCCTGCTTGCCCGAAGAGCGGTTGGCGATGTAACGCACCGGATCGATCGGCTCGTGGGTGGGGCCTGAGGTGACAATGATACGGCGGCCCGAAAGGGGTTTCGGCGCCGCGTCGAAAAATCCTTCGACGGCCGCCACGATGTCGAGCGGTTCAGCCATGCGGCCTTCGCCGGCCTCGTTGCTTTCCGCCATCTCGCCCTTCGCCGGGCCGATGAAACGGATCCCGTCCTTTTCCAGCGTTGCGCGGTTGCGGCGGGTGGCGGGATGCGCCCACATCCTCGGGTTCATCGCCGGCGCCATCAACACCTGCTTGTCGGTGGCCAGCAGCACGGTCGAGGCGAGATCGTTGGCGAGGCCGCCGGCGAGTTTTGCCATCAGATCGGCGGTCGACGGCGCGACGACCAGCAGGTCGGCTTCCCGCGACAGGCGGATATGGCCGACGTCATGTTCGGCGTGCCGGTCGAAAAGCGCGGTAAACACGTGATCGGCCGACAGCGCACCGACCGACAGCGGCGTAACAAATTGCTGCGCCGCCTCCGTCATCACGCACCGCACCAACGCTCCCCGCTCGCGTAGCCGGCGGATGAGGTCGAGGCATTTATAGGCCGCGATGCCGCCGCCGATGATGAGCAGGATGCGCTTGCCGGAAAGGGTCATGCCTGGACTTTCCATGGATTTATGATGTCGATCCCGCAATGCTCGAAATCCGCGACGTTTCTGGTGACGACCGCAAAACCACGAGTTGCGGCGGACGCGGCAATCTGGGCGTCCAACTCCTTGATCGGTCTGCCGGCGTGCTGTCGTCGCGCCACGATGCGGGCAAACTGCCGCGCGTCCACTTCGCCGAATGCAACGATTCTGGCTGCCGCCACCTGCGTGACAAATCCGTCGATGGTTGCCGTGAGTTGATCCCGCCGCTGGCCTTCCGGCAGCAATTCCAGGCCAAGTTGCAATTCGGCTATCACGATCGCGGACAGGAATATCTTCGTTGGATCGGTGGCTTTCAACCAGTCGACAACGCCGGCGTCTGGAACCGGTCGCGTGATTTCGGAGACAAGGTTCGTATCGACCAGATACATTGGTCAGTCTTGGAGATCGTCAAATATGGAAATAGTAGACGCGACGTCGCGGCGTTCGGGTACCTCCAGTTCGAAAGTCCCGTACTCTTCCCGAAGACGTGCGACGATGTCCCAGGCACTTCCGCCCTGTCGAATCTTTCGGCCTTCCAGGTCGTTCAGGCTCAACCCTTCGCGAACGACGACACGAATAATCGACCTTGCCTCCTCCTCCATGGATTTGCCGAGTTCAGCCGCCCGTATGCGAAGGTCGCGTTTGAGATCGTCTTCCACGTTCCTGATCGTCAAAGTGCCCATGACAGTCTCCACCATCTGGGATAAATGTAAGCATTGCTAGCATTGCAGTCAACGCTAGCAGATCATCCAATCTGCCACGCAATCCATATCAGCGTCAGTGCGATCACCCACAACGCGATGCGGCCCGAGCGCGTGTGTCGTGCTTCGGCCTTGCCTATCGCCTTCGCCGTCTCGGGATCGAAACGAAGGCCGTGTTCGGCCATCGCGTCGATTTCGCGCGACAGGCGTTCGGTACGGGCGGCGAGATCGGGCGCCTGGCGGGCGAGCGCCATCAGCGCATGCACGCCGTCGCGGGCGTCGGCCATCATGCCGCGCGGGCCGAGATTGCCGGCGATCCAGCCACCGACGACCGGCTCGGCCGTCTTCCACATATTGAAGGCGGGATCCAGGGTGCGGGCGACGCCTTCGACGACAACCATGGTTTTCTGCAGCAGCACCAGTTCGGTACGTGTTTCCATGTCGAAAAGCTCGGTCACTTCGAACAGCAGCGTCAGAAGCCGCGCCATCGAGATGGTCTCGGCCGGCTGGCCATGGATCGGCTCGCCAATGGCGCGGATGGCCTGGGCGAAAGCCGAGACATCGTGCCTGGAGGGGACATAACCCGCCTCGAAATGCACCTCGGCCACGCGGGTATAGTCGCGGGTTATGAAACCGTAGAGGATTTCGGCCAGAAAACGCCGCTCCTTCTTGCCAAGCCTACCGGAAATGCCGAGATCGACCGCGACGATGGTGCCGTCGGCATCGACGAACAGATTGCCGGGATGCATGTCGGCATGGAAGAAGCCGTCGCGTAGCGTATGGCGCAGGAACGACTGCACGAGGTTTGCGGCAATCGCCTTGAGATCGTGGCCGGCAGCGCGCAGCGCCTCGACATCCGACATCTTGATGCCGTCGATCCACTCCATGGTCAGCACGTCGCCGCCGGTGCGTTCCCAGTCGACCAGCGGGACGCGAAAGCCCGGATCGTCGGCAGTATTTTCGGCGAGGATCGAAAGCGCCGCCGCCTCGAGCCGCAGGTCCATCTCGATGCGGGTGGTCTGCGCCAGCGTCTCGGTCACTTCGACGGGACGCAGCCGCCGTGTCGACGGGAAATACTTTTCCTGCAGCCGCGCGGCGAGAAAATAGCTCTGCAGATCCTGGTGGAAGCGGCGGCGGACACCCGGCCGGATCACCTTGACCGCCACCTTCGCGGGCACGCCGTCGCGCAAAACTTCGGCCGGATGCACCTGGGCGATCGACGCGGCGGCGACCGGGTCGCCGAATTCGGTGTAGAGATCGCCTACAGGGCGGCCGAGCGAGCCCTCGATCAGCTTTGCCGCTTCCTCCTTCGGAAAGGTCTCCATCTTGTCCTGGAGCATGGCGAGGTCGACGGCGATGTCGTTGCCGACGACATCGGGCCTGGTCGCCAGGAACTGGCCGAGCTTCACATAAGACGGCCCGAGGCGGGCGACGGCATTGGCCAGCCGCTCGGAGCGGCCGCTGCGGCGCGAACGCGGCCGCGCCAAAAGCCTGGCGACGCGCCAGGCGAACCGCGGCACGCCCGGCAACTGGTCGCCGGGCAGCGCTGCGATCACGCCTTCGCGAACCAGCACCCAGCCCGCGCGAACCAGCCGGAAACCGGCGCCTATGGTGGTCATCCGGTCAGGACCCTCAAAGCTTCCAGCCCGAATGCAATGCGGCGATGCCGCCGGAATAGTTTCTGTAGGCGACGCGCTCGAACCCGGCACCGCGGATCATCGCGGCGAAATTCTCCTGGTTGGGGAATTTGCGGATCGATTCCACCAGATAGGCGTAGGGCTCGCCGTCGCCGGTCACCGCCTGGCCGATGCGTGGGATGGCATTGAACGACCAGGCCTCATAGGCCTTGTCGAGCAGCGGCATGTCGACCTCGGAAAACTCGAGGCAGAGGAAACGGCCACCCGGCTTGAGCACGCGACAAGCCTCGGCAAGCGCTGCCTCGATGCGCGGCACGTTGCGGATGCCGAAGGCGATCGTATAGGCGTCGAATGTCTCGTCGGCGAAGGGCAGTTCCTCCGCATTGGCCTCGACGAAATCGGTGCCGGCCGCCAGCCCCTGCTTTTCGGCGCGCTCACGG
Source organism: Mesorhizobium sp. ZC-5 (assembly GCF_025753855.1). Classification (GTDB taxonomy): domain Bacteria; phylum Pseudomonadota; class Alphaproteobacteria; order Rhizobiales; family Rhizobiaceae; genus Neomesorhizobium. The sequence goes on along the minus strand of NZ_JAOWPT010000002.1, from coordinate 818,861 downwards.
CCGACGGCAAGCATGGAGCCGTTGATGTCGAGCACCGTGGCATGCGCCTGGCCGCCGGATGCCTCGATGATGCGGAAGGCGATGTCGCCGGTGCCGCCGGCAACGTCGAGCACCTTCCAGCCCGCCCGCTTCGGCGGGTTGAGCCAGGCGACCAGCGCGTCCTTCCACAGGCGGTGGAGGCCACCCGACATCAGGTCATTCATCAGGTCGTAGCGATTGGCGACGCGATGAAAGACATCATTGACCAGCGACTGCTTGTCGCCGGCGCCGACCCGCCTGTAGCCGTAGGACGTTTCCATGCCGCCCGCGGCCGTCGTGCGCTGTTCTGACATTCTTGTGACCTGCCTAATTTCGGCGGGACCATAGCCGATCGGCATAGCCGGCGCTATTGTTTAAGGCGCGGTGAAGAGCCGCGCTCCAGATGCGCATGACGAGGATCTTTAATGGTTTTGAAAGCGGAGTTGCACTGCCACATCGAGGGTGCGGCAGCGCCGGACCTCGTCGTCAGACAGGCACAGAAATACGGCAAGGACGTCTCGTCCTTCATCAAGGACGGTGCTTTCGTCTGGCACGATTTCACCTCGTTCCTGGCCGCCTACGACGCGGCTTCCGACCTTTTCCGCACCGAGGAGGACTATGCGCGGCTGTCCGAGCACTATCTCACCAGCCTTGCGCGTGACGGCTGCATCTATTCGGAATTCTTCACGTCGCCCGACCATGCCTTGAAGGCAGGCCTCTCGCCCGCCGCCTACACCAACGCGCTCGGCGAAGGCATGCAACGCGCCAAGGCCAAGACCGGCATCGAAAGCCGCATGATCGTCACCGGCGTCCGCCACATCGGGGTCGAATCGATCGAGGCATCGGCGCGTTTCGCGGCAAAGTGCGGACACCCGCTGGTCACCGGCTTCGGCGTCGCCGGCGACGAGCGGATGGGCAACTTCGAAGATTATGTGCGGGCCTTCGAGATCGCGCGCGAGGCGGGGCTCGGCATCACCATCCATGCCGGAGAGCTCTGCGGCTGGGAAAGCGTGCAGGGCGCGCTCGATCACATAAGGCCGTCGCGCATCGGTCACGGCGTGCGGGCGATCGAGAACCCCGACCTGGTCAGGCGCATCGCCGACGAGGGCGTCGTGCTCGAATGCTGCCCCGGCTCCAACATCGCGCTCAGCGTGTTCGACAGTTTTGAAAACCACCCCTTCGTGAAACTCAGGGACGCCGGCTGCAAGGTGACGCTCAATTCGGACGACCCGCCTTATTTCTGGACGTCGCTGAAGCGTGAATACGAGATCGCGCGCGAGCACTTCCGCATGGACGACAAGGCTGCGACAGCCGTCACCCGCACGGCGATCGAGGCGGCTTTCGTCGACAGGAAGACCAAGGCTTCGCTGCTGGCGCGGCTGAACGGACCGGTGCAAGGACGCTGAGCCGACAAAGCTGTGGTTCCAGCACGCAGGCCGTTCCTAGCTTGCCGCGCAACCGCTACTATTGCGGCCAACCAGCGGCAGAAAATTCCAGGAGCAACATCATGAAGGGCGTGACCGTCGTCGACCATCCGCTTGTCCAGCACAAGCTCACCATCATGCGCGACAAGGAAACCTCGACGGCGAGCTTCCGGCGGCTGCTGCGCGAAATCTCGCTGCTGCTCGGCTACGAGGTTACCCGTGATCTCGAACTGACCACCAAGACCATCGAAACGCCGATCGAGACCATGGAAGCGCCGATCCTGGAAGGCAAGAAGCTGGTTTTCGCCTCGGTGCTGCGTGCCGGCAACGGCCTGCTGGAAGGATTGCTTGACCTAGTGCCGGCGGCGCGCGTCGCCCATATCGGCCTCTATCGCGATCATGAGACGCTGGAGGCGGTGGAATATTTCTTCAAGGCGCCGAGCGACCTTGCCGACCGGCTGGTGATCGTCGTCGACCCGATGCTGGCAACCGCCAATTCGGCGATCGCGGCGATCGACAAGCTGAAGGGCCGCGGCGCCACCAACATGCGCTATCTCTGCCTGCTGGCGGCACCCGAAGGCATCGAGCGCTTCACGAAAGCCCACCCCGACGTGCCGGTCTATACGGCGGCGATCGACAGGCAGCTCAATGAAAAGGGCTACATCGTGCCCGGTCTCGGCGACGCCGGCGACCGGTTGTACGGAACCAAGTGATGCGCCTGTGGGTTGCCTGTCTCCCCGTCCCGCGTTAGCGTTGCCGTGACGGGGAATGGAGAAATGCTCATGAAGATCATGGTTCCCTTTGTTCTGGCAGCCGGATTGTTCGCCGTTCTGCCGGCCCACGCCGACGACGCTTACGACAAATGCATGAAAGCCAGCGACGGCTCCAATACATCATGGGGCCAGTGTGGCGGCGATTGGATGGCGCGCGCGGACAAGGCGCTCAACGATACCTGGAAGAAGGTGCATTCCGAGATAGACGACGATGCGACCTCCAAAGCCCTGCTCGACGAGCAACGTGCCTGGAATTCCTACAAGGAAAAGTCCTGTCTCTTCTACGCCGGCGGCTATTTTGGCCGTGAGGGAGAGGTGCTGAGCTATCCGACCTGCCGGGCCGCGGTGATCGAGGCGCGAACCGCCGACCTCAAATCGTACTTCGAAGACACAGAGCCGAAATAACGACCGTTCACCGCTCGTTAACGCAACAGCACGGTTTCGGCCCGCCGAACTACGCCGGACGTTCGCGTTAAGCCGCCGGATAGGACAAAGCGCTACGATCCGGCCCGCTACCAGGGCGGGTCTGTGATGCGCAATTTTGTTATTCTCGGCATGGCTGTCGCCGCATCGGTGGCAATCCCGATGGCCTACCAGTCCGATCCCAAGGCTTTTCACCGCCTGCTGGCCCCGTCAGAGGAAGCCGCGACCGAAGCGGCCGAACCAGCGCCCACGCTGAAGGTTGTCGCAACGCCGGTGCCAGCCGCGCCGGAAGTGCTGCTCGGCAGGAAGGTAAAGGTGTCGGCCGATGAACGGGGCCATTTCGTCGCGGATTTCAAGCTGAACGGCCGCGCGGTCGAAGCGCTGGTCGACACGGGCGCCACGACGGTCGCGATCAACCGGTCGACGGCACGCCGCATCGGCATTTCGCTCGACAGGGACGACTTCAAATACGAGGTGCGGACGGCGAACGGCGTCACGCGTGCCGCGGGCATCGTCATCGAACGCATCCAGATCGGCCGCATCATGGTGGAGGATGTCCAGGCCGCGGTGCTGGAGGACACCGCGCTCGACGGCACGCTGGTCGGCATGAGCTTCCTCAACCGCCTGTCGAAATTCCACGTCGAGAACGGCGCACTGCTTCTGGTGCAGTAATGCAGTCGGCTCTCTCTTCTTGAGAAGCGGAACATCGCGTCCGCGCGCTGCGGAGACGTGGAAAGATTCTTCCCATTTCTCCACCTTTCTTGACAGAATCAAAGATTCTTCTCCATGATTTCAATGGCTTGTACGATTTTTGCAAAAATCGTCCATCCACACCCTTCGCCGCCTCCCGCATAATGACCGTGTTGTTCTCTGTGGGGGTCTGGGTGGCCACCGGGTTGACCAGGGAGAACGGCGGCGTCGGGACTGGCCTCGCTCCGGGTGCGAGGTTGGGGACGGTCAGGCGGCACCAAGGTGTTGCCGGATCGGGCTCCAAGGTTCCGGCTCACGTGGCACGGTGAGCTTACGGCCTTCGGGCACAGGGCGAGCCGGGCGGGGCAGCAACGCCGGCGGTGCGCGTCTTTCGGGCATCGTTACTGAAAACAGCGCTGTCGGTCCGTCCGGCAGGCGCGCACCGCCTCCCCCACACTTTTCACACGGGAGGCACGACAGCCTCCCAATGGCCAGGCCGGCAAAAACCGGAGCGTGGCAACGACGAAGCGCGTCTTGAGGAAATCGTGCCTGTCTGCCTCTCAAGGGAGGGCGATCAAGCACCCCGCAACCCAATCCTGCGGACAACCGATTTCTGTGGCGACGGGCGGGCGGGGCCGATCGTGTAGGCGGCCTGTATCGCGGCGACGGCAGCATCGGCATCGTTCTGCGTGCGTGCATGGATCAGTGCGAGCACATCGCCGCGGCGAACTTCGGCGCCGACCGGCAGCAGCCTGGTGACGCCAACCGCGTGATCGACCATATCGTCGGGCCGGGTGCGGCCACCGCCGAGCGCGACGACGGCGAGGCCGACCTCGCGCGTTGCGATGCCGGTGACGAAGCCGTGGCGGGCGGCGATGACCGGCCGTTCTTCCTGCGCGATCGCAAGATAGGTTCCGGCGTTCTCGACGAAATCCGTCGGGCCGCCAAGGGCGGCAACCATGCGGCCGAAATTTTCAGCCGCCTTGCCGTTTTCCAGCACCTCGGTGGCACGGGCAATGCCTTCCTGGTTGGAGCCGGCAATGCCGGTCGACTGCAGCATCTCCGCGGCCAGCGCCAAGGTGACTGCGAGCAGGCGCCGGTCCCGGTAGCGGCCGGTGAGGAAGTCGACGGCGTTCCTGACCTCGACCGCGTTGCCGGCGGCGGACGCCAGCGGCTCGTTCATGCCGGTGATCAACGCGGTCGTGTTCAGCCCCGCGCCGTTGGCAACCTCGACCAGGCTGGTCGCCAGTTCGGTGGCGTCGCGGCTCCTCGCCATGAAGGCGCCGTTGCCGAGCTTCACGTCCAGCACCAACGAACTGAGGCCGGCGGCGAGTTTCTTGGACAGGATCGAGGCGGTTATCAGCGGCACGGATTCGACCGTCGCGGTGACGTCGCGGATCGCATAGAAACGCTTGTCGGCCGGCGCCAGATCGGCCGTCTGGCCGATGATGGCGCAGCCCGCGTCGAGCACCGCCCTGCGAAACAGCGCATTGTCTGGCTGGCTGACATAGCCCGGTATGGAGTCCATCTTGTCTAGCGTGCCGCCGGTGTGGCCGAGGCCGCGGCCTGAGATCATCGGCACGTAGGCGCCACAGGCAGCCACGATCGGCGCCAGCATCAGCGAGACATTGTCGCCGACGCCACCGGTCGAGTGCTTGTCGGTGACCGGCCCGGGAAGCTCCGACCAATCGAGCACGTCGCCCGAATCGCGCATGGCTAGCGTCAGCGCAACCGCCTCGGCGCGGCTCATGCCATTGAAGAAGATCGCCATGGCGAGCGCCGAAATCTGGCCTTCGGTGACATCGCCGGACGTGATGCCGCGGACGAAAGTTCCGATCTCCTCCGCCGACAGCGGCAGGCTGTCACGCTTGCGGCGGATGATCTCCTGGGGGAGCATCGTCAGCCGGCACCTTTCGCCACGACGCTACCCATCCAGCAGCCCCTTGCCGAGCACCTCGCGCAGGATCGTCGCCAGTCGCCTGCCGCCAAGCGGCGCCATGTCCTTGGTTTCCTGGTGCGAAAGCTCCCCGCCGGTCATGCCGGCGGCGAGGTTGGTGATCACCGAACAGGCGGCGACGCGCAACCCATAGAAGCGCGCCAGGATGACTTCCGGCACCGTCGACATGCCGACGGCATTGGCGCCAAGGACACGCGCCATGCGGATCTCGGCCGGGGTCTCGAAGGACGGGCCGGAAAACCACATGTAGACGCCCTTGTGCAGGGAAGTCCCCGTGGCGCTTGCCGCCGTCTCGATCGCGGTACGGATACCGGCGTCGTAGGCCTCGGTCAGGCCGACGAAACGGCGGTCGGTCGGTTCGCCGAACAGCGGGTTCGAGCCTGAAAAATTGATATGGTCGGTGATCAGCATCACCGAACCGGGCGGCATGTCTGCCTCCAGCGAGCCTGCGGCGTTGGTCAGGATCAGGTGGGTAATGCCGATGCCCGCCAGGGTCTCGATCACCGGGCGCATGGCAGCGGCATTGCCATGTTCGTAATAATGGGCGCGACCGGCCAGCATCAGCACCGGCGTGCCGGCAAAGTGTCCGGCGACGACTTCGCCCGCGTGGCCGGTGACGCCGCTTTTCGGGAAACCCGGCAGGTCGGCGTAGGAAATGCGCACCGCGTTCTCGACCTCGTCGACGAGCCCGCCAAGGCCTGAACCCAGCACGAGGCCCACCGTGGGCGCCAATCCGTCGAGCCGCTCGACCAGATGATCGATTGCTTCCTTCATTTCAGCATCTCGCCCTGGAATCCGTAGGGCAGCATCTCGCCCATGGTGACGGTCTCGACGATGCCGTCATTGTCGCAAAGATGCAGCCTGGCTTCAGGCCGCGCGAATTCGGCCAATCGCTGGCGGCAACCGCCACAGGGCGTGATCCGCGCCATGCGTTCGGCAACGACGGCGATCTCGGCGATCTTGCCGCCGCCGGCCATGATGTAGTGGCCGAGAGCCGTGGTTTCGGCGCACCAGCCTTCCGGGTAGGAAGCAATTTCGATATTGGCGCCAGTGAAAATACGGCCGTCCTCGGTGCGGATCGCTGCACCCACCGGGAATTTCGAATAGGGCGCATAGGATTTCGCCATGGCCTCTCGAGCCGCGAGGAAGAGATCATGGGACATGGGGGACTCCGGCAGTCGGCAATCGGCAGTCGGCAGTCGGGAAATGCGAGCGACGTCTCGTTAACGTCGGTTTTCGTAGACGGACAACTTCATCCGACTGCCGACTGCCGACTGCCGACTGCCGCATCTCACCGTTCCTTCACGTAAGGCACGCCGCCGGCGCGCGGCGGGATCGCCTTGCCGATGAAACCGGCGAGAAGGATGATGGTCAGGATGAACGGCAGCGCGTTGATCAGCTGCACCGGCACCTTGCCGATGACCGGCCACGGCATGCCCTGGAAGCGGATCGAAGCCGCGTCGAGGAAGCCGAACAACAGGCAGGCGAACATCGCCGGCACCGGTTTCCACTTGGCAAAGATCAGGGCGGCGAGCGCGATATACCCCTTGCCGGCGGTCATGTCCTTGACGAAGCCCGCGTTCTGGGCGACCGACAGGTATGCCCCGGCAAGGCCGGTCAGGATGCCGGTACAGATTACGGCGCGATAGCGCAGCCAGGTCACCGAGATGCCGGCGGTGTCGACGGCGGCTGGGTTTTCTCCGACGGCGCGAAGCCGCAGGCCAAAGCGGGTGCGGAACAGCACCCACCAGGTGAACGGCACCATCAGGAAGGCGACGTAGACCAGCAGCGAATGGCCGGAGATGAGGTCGGAATAGATGGTGCCGATGACCGGCACATCGCGCAGCGCTTCGGCGCCGGGCAATTCGATGGCGCTGAAACGCGCATCGCCGGAAAGGGCCGGGGTACGGCCGCCCTGGCGGAACCACGCCTGGCCAAGGATGATCGTCGAGCCTGCGGCGATGAAATTGATGGCGACGCCCGAAACGATCTGGTTGCCGCGATGGGTGATGGAGGCGAAACCGTGCACCAGCGCCAGCAAGACGGCAATCGCCACGGCGGCGAGAAGCCCCACCCATGCCGAGCCGCTGACCGCAGCGGCCGAGGCGCCGGCAAAGGCGCCAGCCAGCATCTTACCTTCGAGGCCGATGTCGAAGATGCCGGCGCGCTCCGAATAGAGGCCGGCGAGGCAGGCAAGCAGCAACGGCACCGATACGCGGATGGTGGCATCGAGAAGCTGGACGAGCAGATCCATCTCAAGCGCCTCCGGTCTTGGCGGCCGGGATCCCCATGGAGCGCGGGCTGAGCGAGGCAAACAATGTCTGGATTGTCGGGCGGAACATATGCTCGAGCGCCCCGGCGAACAGGATGACCAGTCCCTGGATGATGACGATCATGTCGCGGCTGATGTTGGGCATCTCGAAGGCGAGTTCGGCGCCGCCCTGGTAGAGCATGCCGAACAGGATCGCGGCGGGCACGATGCCGATCGGGTGCGAACGGCCCATCAGCGCCACCGCGATGCCGACGAAGCCGGCGCCGGCGACGAAGTCGAGCGCCATGTGGTGCTGGTCGCCCATGATGGGATTGAGCGCCATCATGCCGGCAAGGCCGCCGGAGATCATCATGGCAATGATGGTGATGCGGCTTTCCGAAATGCCGGCATAGCGCGCCGCCTTCGGGCTGAAGCCGAAGGTGCGGATCTCGTAGCCGAGCCTGGTGCGCCAGATCAGCGCCCAGACGAACACCGCCATCACCAGCGCAAGCAGGAAGGAGATGTTGAGCGGCGCCGAACGCACCGACAGGCCGAGCGCCTCCAGAATGAAATTGAGCTTCGGCAGTTGGCCGCCATCGAGGAACTGCCGGGTCTGCGGGGCCTGCTCGGCAGCGGGCTTCAGCACGTTGACCAGCATGTAGACCATCACCGAGGCGGCGATGAAGTTGAACATGATGGTAGTGATGACGATGTGCGAGCCGCGCTTGGCCTGCAGATAGGCCGGAATCAGCGCCCACAACGCGCCGACAAGAGCGGCGCCGGCGATTGCTAATGGAAAGGTCAACCACCACGGCAGCACGCTGTCGAAGGCGAGCGCCACCAGCGAGACGCCGAGGCCGGCAATATAGGCCTGCCCCTCCCCGCCGATGTTGAAGAGGCCAGCATGAAACGCCACCGCGACGGCAAGGCCGGTGAAGATGAAGTTGGTCGCGTAGTAGAGCGTGTAGGCTATGTTCTGGCCGCTGCCGAAAGCGCCGTCGACCAGGATGACGGCGGCACGCAGCGGATTTTCTCCGACCAGAAGCACCACCAGGCCGGCCATGATGAAGGCGACCAGCAGATTGATGAGCGGGATCAGCCCGTAGTCGGCCCAGCCCGGCAGTTTTGCGTAGGGGGTGCTCACTCCGCGGCCTCCTTGTGCTCGACGCCGGCCATCAGCAGGCCGAGCTCGCCCTCGGTGGCGTCGGGGCCGCGTTCGCCGACGACGCGGCCGGCAAACATCACCAGGATGCGATCGGAAAGCGAGCGTATCTCGTCGAGTTCGACCGAGATCAACAGCACCGCCTTGCCTGCGTCGCGCATGGCGATCAGCCGCTTGTGGATGAACTCGATGGCGCCGACATCGACGCCGCGCGTCGGCTGGCCGACGATCAGCACGCCGGGATCCTGCTCCATCTCGCGGGCGAGCACGATCTTCTGCTGGTTGCCGCCGGAAAAATTGGCGGTCTTCAGCTTCGGGTTCCCCGGCCGGATATCGTATTTTTCGATCTTCTCTTTGGCATCGGCCATGATCGCGTCGATGTCGAGGAACGGGCCCTTAAGGTATTTCGGGTCGTCGTGATAACCGAGGATCGAGTTCTCGTTCTCCTCGAAGGCGAGCACCAGCCCGACATGGTGGCGGTCTTCCGGCACATGCGCCAGGCCGCGGTCGCGCAGTTCGCCAGGGTCGGCCACGCCGACGACGTCGATCGGCTTGCCGTCGAGCATGACGCTGCCCGACACGGCGCGGCGAACGCCCGATATGGCCTCGATCAGTTCCGACTGGCCGTTGCCGGCAACGCCGGCGATGCCGACGATCTCGCCGGCACGCACGTCGAAGGAGACGTCGTCGACCATGGTGACGCCGCGCGAATCCTTGACGGTCAGGTTCTTGACCGACAGCTTGAACCCACCGGACTTCGTCTCGCCCTTCTCGACGCGCAGCAGCACGCGGCGGCCGACCATCAGCTCGGCCAGTTCCTCGACGGTGGTCTCCGAGGTCTTGCGGGTGGCAACCATGGTGCCTTGGCGCATCACCGAGACGTTGTCGGTGATCGCCATGATCTCGCGCAGCTTGTGGGTGATGAGAACGATCGTCTTGCCCTGTTCCTTCAACTGCTTGAGGATGCGGAACAGATGGTCAGCCTCGGCCGGTGTCAGCACGCCGGTCGGCTCGTCGAGGATCAGGATCTCGGCGCCGCGGTAGAGCGCCTTGAGGATTTCCACGCGCTGCTGCAGCCCGACCGGCAGTTCCTCGATGACAGCGTCGGGATCGACCTCCAGGCCGTATTCGCGTTCCAGGCGCTCCAGTTCGGAGCGCGCCTTGGCGATCGAGGTCTTCAGCAAGGCCTCGCCCTCGGCGCCCAGGATGATGTTCTCGATCACCGTGAAATTCTGCACCAGCATGAAATGCTGATGCACCATGCCGATGCCGACCGCGATGGCGTCGTTGGGCGTCTTGATCAGCGTCGGCTTGCCGCCGACCTGGATCTCGCCGCTGTCGGCCTGGTAGAAACCGTAGAGGATCGACATCAGCGTCGACTTGCCGGCGCCGTTCTCGCCGATGATGCCGTGGATGGTGCCGCGCGGGATTTCCAGATGGATGTCGCGATTGGCATGCACCGCGCCGAAACTCTTGTTGATGCCGATGAGCTCGATTGCAGCTTCCGCCATACGCGGGCCCCACCTCTCCATTTTATTTTTATCGTTCGGTCAAATTTTTAACATGCCGGTGTTCCCTTGCCAATCGGCCCGGCCGCGCGACCACTCTCGACAAATCCCCGCCCGCTTGTCAATTTCGAAGCCATGACCAACCAGACAAATCACCCATCCGCGGCGACGCGCGACGCCTACAGGACCTTCCGCACCATCACAACCCGCTGGATGGACAATGACTGCTACGGCCACATGAACAATGTCGTGCATTATTCGCTGTTCGACACGGCGGTGAACGGCTGGCTGATCGAAAACGGCGCGCTCGACATCCATAAGGGCGAGCAGATCGGCTTCGTCGTCGAAACCGGCTGCCGGTATTTCGGCGAACTCGCCTTCCCGGACGTGGTGACTGCGGGCATCAGGGTCGCGAAACTCGGCTCATCCTCGGTGCGCTACGAAGTCGGGCTGTTCCGCAACGACGAGCAAGCGGCGGCCGCCGAAGGTTTCTTCGTGCATGTCTATGTCGACCGGACGACGCGGCGGCCAAAACCGCTCGACGACAGGCTGCGCGCCGCCTTGCAGGAGATCCAGTCATGATCATGCCCGCCGACCGGCTGACGACACTGGAAATCCGCCATACGGAACAGGAAAAGACCATCGAGGAACTTTCCGCGCAGATCGCCGAGCAGTGGAAGACGATCGAACGGCTGCAGAAGAAACTCGATACACTGGCCGAGCGGTTCCTGGCGCTGGAGGAGCAGAGCGCCCCGGAAACCCCAATCACCAAGCCGCCGCACTGGTGAACCCGCCGGCCAGACCCTCTTAACTCTTTATTGCAGAGGCGCTAATATAATACAAAGCGCCAGGGTGGCTTGCTGGGATGACGACGGAACCGGACCGCATTGCACGCGCAGGCAATTATGTGCTCGGCCTGATGGACGACGCAGAGCGCGACCGCGCCGAACGCGACCTCGAGATAGACCCGGACTTTCGGGATGCGGTAATCGACATCGCCGAACGCATGCACATGTTCGACGTAGCCGTGCCGCCGGGAGACACTGCTGACGCATCGTGGAATGCGATCGCCACGCGGATCGCCGACATGCCGCAGATGCGGCCGGCTTTCGAAACCGGCGATTGGTCGCGGCGAGCCGCGGAAACCAGACCGATAGGAGCCAACCGCAAGGCTTCGCAGCCTGTCGGGACCATTGCCGGCCCTTTGCCCCGCCGGCTTGCCGCATTCATGGTAGCGGGATTGCTCGCCGCTTTCGCCGCCGGCTATCTCACCGGCACAGGCTGGCTGTTCTGATCCAGCCAATTCCTGCATCCGATGCCTGGATCGACCACAGGGCGGCCGCCTGGCCCCGTCCTGGTCAAGGACCTTGGCGAAACGGCCGGCGGCCTGAACCGACCTCGTTAACCGATCGTCAATCATACGTTCGCGTGGGCGCCGACAGTCGTGCCAATTTGATTCGGATTCAGTCTTTGTTGGTAATTTCTCGTTAGTAAATCGGGCCGGTGCGGTCCGGTGGATTTGGGTATCTGTCCGCGGTCGCTTTGTTCTGCGTACGGGTTCAGATGCGTTCACTAGCCTTCCTTCTTTTCGCCTGCCTCGCGTTGAGCGGCTGCACCTCAAGTTCCGGCCTGGAAGAGGCTCTGCAGGTCCAGCGCCCGTCGACGGAAGTGACGAGTTCGATCGGCAGCGTCCCAGACGGGCCGGTGCCTCCCGTCGAGGTTGGCGCCGCCGTCACGCGCGACTTGGCCGCCCCGCGGGAGATACCCAGCCGGCAGGCGATGGCTGTCGTGGCTCCGGAAATCGAGACGGCGCCGCAGGTCGAGCCGATCGCATTGGTGCCGCCGGAAAAGCCTTCGGTCCGCACACGGCCCTTCGTCCCCGGTGAAATCTACAGCCGCCGTTTTCGCGACGCCAAGCCGATCAACTTCGGCAAGTCCTCACCCAAGCAGCTTGCGGTCCACGGCGTCGACGTCTCGCGCTGGCAAGGCGACATAGACTGGGCCAGGCTTCGCACCCAGGGGGCCAATTTCGCCTATATCAAGGCCACCGACGGCGGCGACCATCTCGACCCGATGTTCAAGAAAAACTGGCGCGCCGCGGGCCAGGCCGGCCTGAGGCGGGGAGCCTATCACTTCTTCTACTGGTGCCGCACGGCCGGCGAGCAGGCCGACTGGTTCATCCGCAACGTCCCGAAGGCCGAAAACGCGCTACCGCCCGTCATCGACGTGGAATGGAATGGCGAGTCGCGCTGCAGGAAACGCCCTTCACGCGAGCGCGTGCTGGAGAAAATGCAGGTTTTCATGGACAAGCTGGAGCGGCACTACGGCCAGCGCCCCATCATCTACACCGCTCCCGATTTCTATCGCGACAATCTGAAGGGTGCGTTCCTCGACTACCCGTTCTGGCTGCGCTCGGTCGCGGCGCATCCATCGAAGGTCTATCCGGGCCGCAAGTGGGTGTTCTGGCAGTACTCCGGGTCCGGCCTCTCACATGGCGTGAAAGGCCAGATCGACCTCAACGTCTTCCACGGAAGCGAAAAGACCTGGCACAACTGGCTTGCCACAAATTCGGGCTGACGCGTAGCGCCTCGGCCTGCCGGCGTATCGCAAAAGTTCTGCCCAGCGCGACGGCTTCGTGTATAAGCAGCGGCCGAGCGTCTGGTTCGGGACAGGAGCAGAACATGCCGCCGATCGAGTTGTTCATCGCATTTCTCGCCACGACGGCGATCTTCGCCTTCATTCCTGGCCCAGCCATGCTCTATGCCGCGGCCCAGACTCTGGCACGTGGCCGATGGTCCGGCCTGATGGCGTCGTTGGGCATCCATCTCGGTTGCTATGTGCACGTTATAGCAGCGGCAGCCGGCCTCTCGGTGCTTTTCCACGCCGTGCCGGTGCTTTATATGGTCGTGAAGTTTGCCGGCGCCGCCTATCTGGTATGGTTGGGCATATCGATGTTCCGCACCCGGGCACAAGGCGATGTGGCGATGCCGGGTTTCGAATCTAAATCCGGCCGCCGCGCCTTCTTCGAAAGTATCACCGTTGAGGTCCTCAATCCCAAGACGGCAATTTTCTTCGTTGCCTTCCTGCCGCAATTCATCGACGCCTCGGCGGACTTTCCCGTCTGGATCCAACTCATCGTTCTTGGCACGATCGTCAACTTCATGTTCTCGTCGGCCGACGTGATTGGCGTGCTACTGGCGGGCGCGTTGATGACACAGCTGCGGCGCTCAAGTCGCGCCCAACGCCTCACGCAGCGCGCAGGCGGTGCGATGCTTGTCGGACTGGGCGTCAATCTCGCCCTTCAGAAAAGCTGATTTCGCGGGCGCCAATCTGACGGGCATCGCTGCGAGTGCTGCTGGCAGAACCGCGACACCGCCGGCCTTTAGTTCACCGGCTCATGCATCTGCGACTGCCTGACCCGCGCCTCCTTGGCCTCCTGGATCATCGGCCACCACTGGTCAAGCAGCTTGCGGCCGGTCTCCTTGAGGTCGATCCCCTCGAAGGCGGCACGCGCCTCGACGGCGACGATCGGCCGGCCTAGTTGCCGCGCGATCGCGGTCACCCGTACATGTTCGCCTGCCAGGCGCCTGAGTTCCGAAATATCCCGTTGAGTCCAACGACGAGACGAACGTTGCCGCATTTTCTTGGCTCCAAAGCTCCGCACGCGGCGTCGCCGCGTTTCCAGAGCCCAGGCCGGATGAACTGCCCCTAAGGGCCCACGTACATCTGAGCGTTCCTCATTGTGCTACAGACCCCCCATAAGAGGCAACACATTTGATGATGTTCTTCCGAATGTTTTTTCAAACGTGATGAATGTCAGTCTCCTTGGGGTCGCCGGGTGCTTCCGGAAAGGGCGCCGGGACTGACGGTGGCGCATGTCCAGCAGGCTGTCGTCGCGCACCTGCCCGGGGATCTGTTTCCCGGCGACGCAAAATCAGGCTGGTGGATGAAAGCGGTGCAGCTCGACCTCGAAGCCAAGGGCCTCATCGCCCGCGAGACGGTCTCGCCGTTGCGGCTGCACAAGGCGTAGGACAGCGGCACGCCGGTGCCGGGAGCGGATAATTTCACAGCTCCGCAAGGAAACGTTCAAGAACGTGTCACAGACGCATTCTAGATGGAGAGAGCCCCTTTCGTTCTCAAGGACAGGTCGATGCGAATGATTCAACGGCGCGGTTTTCTGTTTGGCAGCGCAGCCGCGGCAGCAGGCGCGCTCGCAATGAAATCGGCACTGGCCGAAACCGTCACCTTGCCGGCGGCAAACGCCGCGGCGCCGGCAAGCGACGCGAATTACTGGGCCACCGTGCAGGATCTCTATGAAGTCGACCGCTCGATCGCCAATCTCGAGAACGGCTATTGGGGCATCATGGCGCGGCCGGTGATGGAAACCTACATCGAGCAGACACAGCGCGTGAACCGGCAGAATTCCGTCTATGCGCGCAGCGGGTTCGGCAAGGATTTCGACGACGTCCGCAACCGTCTGGCCGCCGCCGCAGGCGTGCTGCCGGAAGAGATCGCGCTGACGCGCGGCGCCACCGAGGCGTTGCAGATCCTGATCTCCGGCTACAACAAGCTGCAGCCCGGCGACACCATCCTCTATTCCGACCTAGACTACGATTCGATGCAATACGCCATGAAGGCGTTGCAGGGCCGCCGCGGCGTCGAGCTGAAGACATTCTCGATCCCCGAGCCGGCAACCCGCGAGGCCGTGCTTGCGGCCTACGAGAGCGTGCTCGATGAAACGCCCAAGGCAAAGCTGCTCTTGCTGACACATCTATCGCACCGCACCGGGCTGGTCATGCCGGTCCGTGAGATCGCCGACATGGCGCGCGCCAAGGGCGTCGACGTGATCGTCGACGCGGCCCACTCCTGGGGGCAGATTCCCTTCGGCGCGGGTGACCTGGGTGCGGATTTCGTCGGCTTCAACCTGCACAAATGGATCGGCGCGCCGGTCGGCATGGGTTTCTTCTATATCCGCAAGGGCCGACTCGCCGACATCGACGTGCATATGGGCGACGAGGACTGGCCGGCCGACGACATCCGCTCACGCGCCCACACCGGCACCCTCAATTTCGCCGCGGCACTCAGCGTTCCGGCGGCGCTCGACCTGCATGAACAGATCGGCTCGCCGGCAAAACATGCGCGGCTTTCCTATCTGCGCGACTATTGGGTCGGCAAGGTCCGCTCGATCGGGACATTGGAGATCCTGACGCCGGACGATGCCAGCATGCATGCCGGCATCACCTCGTTCCGCGTCAAGGGCAAGACCGGCAAGGATGACAACAACGCCATCGTTGCCAGGCTGCGCGACGAATTCAAGGTGCTCACGGTCCGCCGGGCCGGCGTGGCCAACGGCCAGTGCATCCGGGTATCGCCGGCGCTCTATACGACGGAAACGGAACTCGACCGCCTCGTCGCGGCGTTGACGACAGTGGCCGCTTCCTGAAAGAACGCGTGGCGGGCTATTCCTTTTGCCGTGGATCGCGAAGGAAGCTGGCTCCGCCGGCGAGGCGGCTATCCGATCGCCTTGTCCATCAGGATCAGCGGGTCGCCCTCCACGATCATGCGTTCGGTCACATTCCAGCCCAGCGCGTGATAGAACGGCTCGGCATCTTCCGTGTAGAGATGGAGCTTGCCGCAGCCGACCTTTGCCGCGTGATGCTCCACCGCCCCCACCAGCGACCGGCCAATTCCGAGCCTGCGATAAGGCGATGCTACGACCAGCCCGGCGAGCCACGGGGTGACGTCGTGAAGTGCTGCAATCTCCCGCCGCACAAACAGGCAGGTGCCGATCGGCCGGCCGTCCGCTTCCGCCACGAATGCCGCCTCATAGCCGTCGCCGCGCAAAAGGTCGAAGAGGCCGGCGGCATCCTCGTCCAGCGAGCGCTTTCCGTCGGAGAAGAACGCCGCATAGCGGAGCGCGGCGATCACCGCGATGTCGGTGGCGAGAAGTGGGCGGACGGAATGCTGCAAGGCGAACCTCATCCAGGGTGAGGCTCGATGTTAACCGGTCCGTGTTAAAAAAAGAAACCGCCGGGCTTTCACCCGGCGGTCTGTCATTCAGCCGAAGCCGCCGATCAGTACGGGCAGGCGTTGTCCGACATGTAGTCGTGCACCTGGACCGTGCCGGCGATGATATCGGCCTTGGCCTTTTCGGCCGCCGCTTTCATCTCCTCGGTGACGAGGTCCTTGTTGTTGTCGTCCATCGCATAGCCGACACCGTCTTCCTTAAGGCCGAGATTGTTGATGCCGGCCGTGAACTTGCCGTCCTTGGCATCCATGAAGGCGTTGTAGACGGCGACGTCGACCCGCTTGACCATCGAGGTCAGGATCTTGCCGGGCTGCAGGCCGTTCTGGTTGGAATCGACGCCGATGCCGAGCTTGCCGGCATCCGCAGCGGCCTGCAGGACGCCGACACCGGTGCCGCCGGCCGCCGCGTAGACGACATCGGCGCCCTGGTCGATCTGCGACTTGGCGATTTCGCCGCCCTTGGTCGGGTCGTTCCAGGCCGCCGGCGTATCGCCGGTCATGTTCTGGATGACGTCGGTCGCGCCGGCCGCCTTGGCGCCGCCGACATAACCGCAGCCGAACTTGCGGATCAGCGGAATGTCCATGCCGCCGACGAAGCCAACCTTCTTGGATTTCGAAGCCATCGCCGCAAGCACGCCGACGACATAGGAGCCCTCATGCTCCTTGTAGACGACCGAGCGGACGTTCGGCTTGTCGACGACCATGTCGATGATGGCGAACTGCAGGTCCGGGAACTCGACTGCAACCTTCTCCAGCGCCGCGGCCCAGGAGAAACCGGCCATGATGATCGGGTTATTGCCGTCCTCGGCAAACTTGCGCAGCGCCTGTTCGCGCTGGGCGTCGTTCTGGATCTCGAAATCGCGATAGGCGATGCCGGTTTCGGTCTTGAACTTCTCGGCGCCGTTGTAGGCGGCCTCGTTGAAGGATTTGTCGAACTTGCCGCCGAGATCATAGATGATCGCCGGCTTGATGTCCGCGGCGAAGGCCGAGGCGGACAGTGCAGTGGCGGCCAGAAGGCCGAGTACGATACGCTTCATGTGATCCACACCCTGTTGGTTATTTTTCCAATTGGGTGCCGCCCCCGCGACCACGCTCCCCGGTTGCTCGGCGGCACATGGCGGAAGTCGCTCCTCCCGCTCATTGGACCAATCTTGCACGGCCAAAAAGAAAATTCACGTGGAATTTTGACCTTTTGGAAAACAGCGATGCTGTTCCGGGAGGCGCGGTTAACGGCGTTTTCTCAGGCCGAGGCGGTTGCCGGAATGGCGCATTCGACGCCGGTGCCCTTCAGGTTGCAATAACCGTACGGATTCTTCGACAGATATTGCTGGTGATCCTCCTCGGCGAAGTAAAGGACGGGCGCCGGGGCGATCTCGGTGGTGATCTTGCCGCGGCCGGCCTTCTTCAGTTCCGCTTCGTAGGCGTCGCGGGAGGCGATCGCCGCATTCAGCTGCTCGTCGCCATAGGTATAGATGGCCGACCGGTAGGTCGTGCCGACGTCGTTGCCCTGGCGCATCCCTTGCGTCGGGTCATGCGCCTCCCAGAAGATCTTCAGCAGGTCGTTGTAGGACACAATCTTCGGATCGAAGACGACCAGCACCACCTCGGCGTGGCCGGTCAGGCCGGTGCAGGTCTCCTGGTAGGTCGGATTCGGCGTCACGCCGCCGGCATAACCGACCGCGGTCACCCAGACGCCTTCGGTCTGCCAGAACAGGCGCTCCGCCCCCCAGAAGCAACCAAGGCCGAACAATGCCTTTTCCATGCCTTCCGGATAAGGCCCTTGCAGTGGACGCTTGGATACATGGTGTTTGTTCGCGGTCGGGATCGCGGTGGCGCGGCCGGGCAGCGCTTCCTCGCGTTTCGGCAGATTGAGCTTCTTGTTCAGCATGTCGCTCAGGAAAAACATCGAATTCTCCCTTGGTTTTTCGAATTTGGGCCTGGATTCAACGAAAAATCCGGCGTTTGGCGGATATCAGGCTTGTATCGCGAAGCGTCCGGCGCGGCGTTCTGGCCTGCGTCCGATCGCATAGAAAAGCAGCGCCAGGGCTCCGAAGACGGCAAATCCCGGCAGCCCGAGGACAAACAGCGCAACCGGATCCCAGGCCAGGGGATGTATATAGTGACGCACGTTCTGTTCGGCGAGCATCAGCAGGTCTGGCAGGGTTTCTGCCCAGCTTTCGCCGAGCGGCGTGGTGACCAGCGCCGACGCCGCGATCGAGCGCGTCGCATCGAGCACCGCCATTATCGCCGCCACCGAAAGCGCTATCATCGCCAGAAGGCGGAACAGGAAACGGATCATGCTGACCTGGCCAGGTTTCCGGAATTGCCGGGTTTTCCGACCGCAGACATAGGACTGGCGACGGTCATGCGCAATCGTCACACGGGAATTTGACGGCGTGTTGACCCGTCAGGCTGCCGAGCGACGCCTGCGAAGTCCACGCCACAGAGCGAAGATGCCACCGCCGACCGCTCCCGCCACCAGGCCCGCAAACCCGAGGAAGAAGGCGAAATAGCCGCAGGCGCCTTCGAAGCAGCTGATGTTGTTGATTTCCACGAGGCCGATGCCTGCCAGCAAGCCGGCGCCGAAGCCGAGCACGCCACCCAGAACGACGCCGAGCAATGCGAGGGCCGCCAGCACCAGAAACGACGGCCTTGTCCCCGCCACCGGCCCGGTCTGGACGGCGGCGGCACTCAAGGCGTCACCGGCAACGCTTCTCGAAGCGCCTCGCGCCAGTTGGATGCAGAACAGGCCGATGGCGACCTCGACGCCTACCCTGGCCAGGGCTTCGAAGCTGAAACCGAAATCCGGAACGATCAACACATAGGCCTGTATCAGGAGCGACCAGGCGATATCGGCGATCTGCCAAAAGATGAAGTTGCGGGGAAAGTGCGGCGAACGGCGCAGCGCGAGCGCCAGAACATAAGATCCCCACAGGATCGTTACGGCCGACGCGGCAATGGTCGCATAGATGAAATAAGCAATGCTTGCGGGCAACTGGTTGTCGAAGATCACCGGCCAGGACGACCAGATGCCATAGGCGCAGAGCGCCATGACGACCGCCACCCACCCGGCCGGCAGGTAAAGCAGCCACGGATCGCCGCCGCCAGGCCCACGGCGGCCATCTGCCGGTCCGTCGATCGTCGTCATTCGCCAGCGCCCCCAAACCCTGACGAAGGAACCGCCGCGCCAAACCGATGTCAAGCGGGCACAGCCCCGGATATCTGCGGCTCGCAGGCTTTGCTGGCAAAAGATGCGCCCGCGGCGGGCTTGGCATTTGGCGAACTATCGACTAGATGAGCCCGGCGCGCTGCCAGCGATGGCGTCGCGTCCGCGGAGAGGTGGCCGAGTGGTTGAAGGCGCACGCCTGGAAAGTGTGTTTACGGGAGACCGTAACGCGGGTTCGAATCCCGCTCTCTCCGCCAGATATATCTGAAATCGTTAGACAATCCGGCTTCCTCCCTCCCTTGCGTACAAATTGGCGCACAACGCCACCCTCGCCGGGAGATTTCAGTGATAGCATCAACAAAACGCGGTAGCATGTCGGCAAAGCGCCGGCAGCACATTTTCAGCGAGCGCTGCACCAGCCACAACGTTGCACCGTGCATCACTTGTGGCCGGCCGATCCACCGGCACACCGACCGCTGGATAATCGAGCACGTCCGCGCCCTTGGCCTGTTGGGGTCGGACACAAACCCGAACTGCGGGCCGGCGCATTACGAATGCGGTCTGGAGAAAACCGCCAAGCAGGACTTGCCCAGGATAGCCAAAGCAAAGCGCCAGGGCGCGAAAATGTCCCGTCACCAGCCTTTGCCCCCGGCGCGTCTCTATCATCTCGCTTCTCCTCGGATCGTGCGCTAGAAACCATCCGAGGTAAGGGAGGGGTCGATGAAACAGGATTGGGATAACATCCGCAGGCATAAATATGCCCCGGATGAAACTCCGGATTATTGGCCGGAAGGTGTGAAGGGCATTAGCCAAAACGGCTTGTCGCTTCTAGGCGTCCATACAGCAACAAACCAACTCTACTGGGACGGCCAGCCGCTCGTAACTGAAAGACGGCTTGCAACATTTGAAAGGGCAATGGCGCTAGCAGTCACCATTGCCACCGTGATTGTGGCTGTTGTCGAGGTGGCACGGACGTTCGGGTGGAGCGCGTGACTCGACCGTTACGGCTGGAACCAGAGACGATTATACAATGAACGCTGGGAGTTAAGTAGGATGAACGAGTCCTATGAGCTTATAGGTCGCATACTTAGCCACCTCCAAGCGCGCGGTTTGCGGCGGACTGATCTGTGGCTAGTGGATTTGTACGGAGGCACGCTTCCAGACGGCGACGCCGAGGAGCATGAACTGCTATTTGGCGATGTCATGAATTGGCTTATCAAAGAGGGAGCGGTCACGATTATCGAGGAAATCCCCGGAACCACTGACGAGAGCGGTTTCATGGGCACACAACTAACTTCCCGTGGCCTCGCCATGATGCAGACGCCTACTGGTGGCGAGTTGCCAAAACCCACGATCCAAGAGACAATTGCCACCCCGGACGCGTCACTCGGTGCCTCGACATACGTTAAGATCGGTTCGCTGTTTGGCGGCCTGCTAGGCGGGTTCACAAAATCCATCTCATAGAAAAGCCCGTCAGGGCGAACCGTGGCGGGCTTTCAAATAAGGCTTCAGGCTAGGCGCTCACTTGGTTAGGCCGCGAAGGGCGACCTAGGCGCTCATCAAACTTTGCGACCTCAACATCGCGCACAGCCGCCGCTGCCATCGCGGCTAAGTCCGCCAGGCACATATCATCACACATGTCTGCCTCGAACGCTAAGACCGTCCACGCGCGTTTAGCAACATCCTGCGGCGCCGTTGGCGTAGCCGCCTTAGCCACGTTCACCGCAGCTTGCTCATAGGCACTTATCCAGGAAGAAATATCTTCCAGCATACAGCCAGCATCATTGTAGCTATACGATTCATCCATGAAGAAGCGCGGTTGCGAGCAGAACCCGGAGATCACGTCTCCCAGCGTGTGCATCACATCCCGGATGTCAAAGAGTTCCTTCATGCTCAGGCCGCGAAGTGCGGCCATATCAATTGAACTAGTCAATGGCCCGTTGGGTGCTAGTGGGTCCCGCACTATGCTAGCGTCGTTAAAAGCTGCATTGCTGGCGATCATGTTCATTTCTGTTTTCCCTCCAGAAAACGAATCACCCGCCGCCTTTTTCTGATTCTGCGGCTTGCGGCTCTCATTATGGTTAACGGATTTCTTGGGCATGCCTTCGGCGGCTGCCCGAACAGGTTTGTTCGGCATTTCTGCGTCTCCTTGTAATGAATTCGTAACACTGATACGATAATCAGTGGAAACACATAGTCAAGAAAAATCGTAACGGTGTTCTGAAATGCTAGCAGTGCAATGCAAAATGGCTAGGGTGGCGCTTAGCCTCGGCATCCGGGATTTGGCCGAACTGGCCAAAGTTTCTCCAGACACAATCGCTCGTCTGGAGCGGGGCGAGGAACTCAAGGAGCGGACCGTCGAGGCCATTCGCGCGGCGCTAGAGGCCGCAGGCGTCCAGTTCATCCCTGAGAATGGCGGCGGGCCAGGTGTGCGTCTCAAGGGCGCGTGACACGACCGTTACAGAGCCCCTGAAAGCCCGAGGGCGCCGTCTATGACTGGAAGCCCGGACGGTATATTCTGCCGTTTCCTAAAACGGGGGGTGGGTAATGGTCGGCATTCTAGGCTTTGTCTATGCGATTGCGCTCATATTACTTGGGGCGAATAACTTCACTTGGTGGACGATATTTATTGGCGCGATAGGTGGGACGGTCCTTTATCTAATGATGCGCCCCACCATCATTATGCAGGATATTCAACAGGGAAGCG
Organism: Mesorhizobium sp. ZC-5; assembly: GCF_025753855.1. Classification (GTDB taxonomy): domain Bacteria; phylum Pseudomonadota; class Alphaproteobacteria; order Rhizobiales; family Rhizobiaceae; genus Neomesorhizobium. The sequence goes on along the minus strand of NZ_JAOWPT010000002.1, from coordinate 796,755 downwards.
CGGTTGGAAGCCTCACAATGTACTACGTGGCCCAAGTCGCGACCGCTGCAATTTTGTTCGGGATCGGGCGCGCGGCTAGTCAGGTATTCTAACGGTGACCGCTTCAACTTCCCTGAAGCCAGAGACGTATTGGCATTTGACGGATCGCAGCGCATTCCTCCTGAACAATGTCCATCTTGGAAAGGGCTGGACTGCGAGCCATTCATTTACTGCGCGATTCGACGGCTTGGCTGAGATCGGGACACCCTATGCGTTTCACGCGAGCAGGGATGACAAAGAGCAACAGTGGGAGTCCGTTCGGAACGAGCGGTTCAGTCATCTGCCGAGCCGCCAGAAGGCTCTTTTCTTATTCACCTCCAAGGACGACGGAGAGCGCGCTATGGAGGAGTGGTTTCCTGGCTGCGAAAAGCTCCTGCTTGAGGCGAGAATTACCAGCGCAACCGCCGTTCACGTGGCAGACGCACGCCACTTAGAAACCACCCAGCCGCTATGGCCCGAGGCCGCACTCCTCTACTGGGAAGGAATTCTCACGCCAGATCCACGACTGGAGGTAGTGGTTGATGGACCCATCTATTTTCCTAACTGGCAACATCCTCCATTCGGCTTGTTATCTCTAGGAGAGTGATGTTCCGCCATCTCCGCCCTCAGTTCATCGCCATGTGGCTAATCTTCACCTATCTCGTCGCCTATGCGCTGCTGCGTCCGTTCGCCGGCTATCTCGGCTTTGAATGAAGGTGGCCCCTTCGGTCCCCACGACGCAGGTGTTGGCTTAACCCACGGAAGCTCGTCGCCGCTGATCTCTCGGATTGCCTTCAGAAGCGGCTCGTGGACAGCCAGCAGCAGTTTTGCATGCGGGCAGCCGGAATCGATTTGGCCAACGTACCTCATCAACGTGCGATGGATCGCGGTGGCGTCCTCAACGAACTGATCGACGAACACGATCCGTTTGGGTTGCTTGCGACGGGCCATATTCCATTCTCCTAAAAGAGAACAAAATAGGAACAGATGACTGTCGTGGTCAAGATTGGCCGCAAGATGGCAAGTTCATCCCGTCTCGCCAAGTTGGCGACACGGCGGATAGGTTCACCTTAGCTCCGCTTGCGACGGCTACTGTGATCTCAACATCCTGACCTGCGCTTTACGCTCAGCCGCGCAAGCCTTCCACGTAAACCTGCCCGGACGCGATATTCCCCGACGCGAAAAGAAGCTGGAACGCATCCCGTGCGGTAGCGTCGAGCCTTTGCCCGCCCCACGTTGATACGGCAGTTGTACCTGTGTCATTGAGCATGAAAGACCTGCCGTTGACAAAGCAGCGGGTGGCCTGATTGAAGTTGTCGATTGTGAACTCAAAGTTGATCCCCTCCTCGGCCGCGTTGCCGACTGTGGTAGGGGAAACGACAATTCGAGTCGTGCCAGCGCTGTTGATCGCCGCTGCCGTGGTCGTTACGCCCCGGACATGCTGATAACTGTAGTCGGAGGCGCCCGCATCGTAGGATGCGCCATTGTTCGTATCAGTCCTGAGATACAAATCTTGCGCGTCCGTGGCGGGGACCAGGAAGCCGGTGACGCGAAGGCGACGATAGGCGCTCAGGCCGGTGACGGATACCGATGCCGCCGCCGATGGCGTGAACGTCGCGACATGCTCCCATCGATCAACGCGCCCCCCGACCACCGTTGAAGACCGCGTCCAGTTTGTCTGCACCGTCCCGGAGAAAATCCCGCCGATGGTAACCAGCATGTCCGTCACATTGGAGGTATTGGTGATGCCGCTTGTGCCGAGCAGACCGACATTGATGTTGCCGTAGGAAACGTAATCCCCAAGCGTGATGCCGTCCGCGATGATACCAATGTTGATGTTCGTGTAGAGGGCAACGACCGTCGAAACGCCCGACAACTCAAGAATACCGGTAACGCCGCCGCCAAAAATACCGCCGCCTTCCCACGTGAGGGAAATCACACCAGCGAAGTATGCCCGTCCGAAAACGGTCATGTTGGTCAGGATGACATCGCGAATACCGACAGTGCCGGTGTTCTTTGGCGTGCCGTCGAAATAGAGCGCCCTGTTGCTGGCCCACGTTCCGCCTATGGCATTCTGATGCGTCAAGAGAAGGTCGTCGAAGTGAACATTTTGCGGCTGCGTTGAAGACGTAGCAACGACCGAAATCGCGTGGCCGCCTGTTGTCGTGTGCGCTGGCAAAATGCAGAAATTCGAGAAAACACCCTCGCCACCAAAATCGCCAGTCAACTCAATCAAACCGACCGTAGATACCTCATCATAGGCGCGGACCAGCACGGACGTTTGGCGACCGGCTCCCTTGATATCCCAAGGAAAATCCTTTGCGTCGGGCTTTGACTTAAAGAAGAAAGTCCCGCGCGGGATATAGAGGCCAGGGAAGTTTTCGGTCTTGCAAAAGTTCCGAGCCGCATTGAAATTTGCCACGCAATCGGCATAGCCCGCATAGGTGGCCGGTGGCGCAGAGGAAGACGGCGATTCCACTGCCTCGAAGTCATCCACGAAATTGACATAGTTCGGGTCTTCCGGCGCCAGCACCCAACAGCCGGCGGTGAGCGCGATTGCGTCAGCCTTGATGTAACCGCAGTCCAGCCCTTCATCGCCCGCGTGGGCCGTGGTATAGTTTCCAGAACGGAACTCATAGCGGCGATAGCCCTTGTGAGTGCCGGGGCAGACCAGAAACGCCACGATGTCTTTTGTGGTGTCGAGCGCCTTCAGGACGGTTCGCGTAGGCACGTAGGGAGCGACATCGAGCAAATCGCGAATGCTGCTCTCGATGCCAGCAATAACGTCTAGGCCGTCCTTGTTTGCAAGCTGCCTGCCGGTGATATCCCAGCCGACAAACTTGTTCGGTACATTCGGCGGCCACTGCCAGGCCGTTCCACTCTTGACACCACCGCTCATGGGTAGGCTCCTTCTAAGGGACGGGACGCCATCCGGCGTTCCATGAGGCCTTGCCTAAGGGCCGTTTTCGGCAGGCAGCCGAAGCCGCCTTATCTGGTCAAAACTGGCCCTCGCTATGGCTCAGACGGATGAACGTTCCTCGATTTCGTGTCGCCCGCATGTGCGCGGCCTCGCTCGCTTCACACACACAGGCTTCAGCGTAGCAATCATGGTGTCCCAGTTCCGGCGCCCTGCCGTGAGGCGATGGGCAGGCGAAGACTTTGAGCAACTCCGTTGTCTTGCTTTCCAGCTTTTGAAGCCGCGCCTCGTACTTGCTCATTTCGCAATTTCCCCGTTGGGCTGAAGGACGCCGTTGATGAACGTTCGAACCCAGGGCCCGAACAGATCGGTCGATGGAGTGATTGTGAAGGTGATCCGCACAGGATCGACGCCCAGCTTGGCTTCAAGCTTCCGCAACCGTTCTTCGTATTTTTTCATCTTGCTACCCTTTCCTTCAGTTCTGGAATCACCATGCCGTCGAGAAACCAGCGCCAATATGGGAGGCTGGCATAGGGAGTGAGGCGCCGAAGTGAGGCTATGTCGCCCTCGCTCAACACCCCTTCCTCGCCATTCGCGGCGCGGCGCATGTTTTCAAATCCGAGAGCCAGAAGGCCGGCAGAATCCGTTGCCGCCTCGAACGATGGGCCGAGGAACGATCCGACGCGCGAGCGCACGGCAAAGCGGCTCGCTGGCTGGCGTTTGTCACTTCCAGGCACCAACATGCCGCCTGCGAGAGAAGCCGCTGTAAAGGCCCCGGGACCGCCGATCTTTTCGAAAGCGTTGTTGACCTCAAACGCCATGGAGAAGATCCCCGAGCGATCAACACCCTCGGCAATCCATGTGCCGGGATTGTTCGAAATCTCCCGGCCCGATTCCATCTGCTTCAGCCAGTAGACAAACATGCCGACCAGCGACATGCCGACCACGCCGCTGACAAAGCGCGTTGTGTCCTCCTGCAAGCCCCGGATAAGCACCCGCTGGTTCGAGGCGATGGCAAAGCTGCGGAACTGAAGCAGTGCGCGGCCAATAGGTGTGTTGGCCATGAGAGGCACGTCACCGACGCCTTTCGTCACGATGATGGAATCCACGTCCTTGTTGATTGCCGCCCGGTAGGAGCGCCGCAGGGCAGCTATAGCCTGATCGTCCCCCCATGCCTCACTGCCGGCGATGCGAACCCCGTCCAGCGTTTCCCCATGCGCTGCAAACAGCTTGCCGATATCTTCGGCGCGGCCCTGTCCTATGCCGAGGAAACCCATATAGGCCTGTTCCTTGGCAGGCAGCGCATCGAAGCCTTTCGCTGCGGCCAGTTCCGCGTTCTTCAATATCCTGTTTTGCGTGAGCGTCGCGGCGATGCCCTTCTGGAAATCGTTCCAGTGCAGGAGCCCGGTCATCTTGGTGAAGCCGACAGCCGCATTCTCGAGAAAGCGCTCGAAAGGCGAGTGCACCGAATAGGGATCGGTGATTTCCGCCATGGTCGCGAGACGGCTTGCAAGCCAGCGCTCGGAAATGGCGCCGGCAAGCTTTGCCTCCTTCATCGACATTTTCACAGCCGACATGTTCCTGATCATCGGCTTGATCGCGCCCTCGGTATATGCGGCCAGGCCGTGAACCATGGCAGGGCGAACAGCATCAGTCAGTGACGACACAACCACACCGCCGAGAGCGCGCACATAGTTGAACGTGTTGGCAGCCCTTCCAATTCGCGCCCAGGTCGTATGCTGGATTTCAGGCCGGTAGTGGCCGCGCAGCAGATCGCGCACGCCCTCGATATCGCGAATGTCCGCCTTCTCACGCGCCAGAAGCTTGTCGGTCTTTGCCTTGTCCGTGACGCCCTTGCGAAGTTCGGCGTAGTCCTCCCGGATCGCACCTATGGCGCTTTTCATGTCCGGCGAGCCGAAGCGGGCTGTAAGCTCGACATCAGCCGCCATTACCCGCGCATAGCGGCGCCCGATCAGCTCCGCATCGCTTTCCAGATACCGTTCAATCAGGTGGTCAGGAATGTTGAACGTGCGTTCCTTGAGCGGCCCGCGCTTCGAAACCACGATATTCGCCGGCACGTCGCCATCGTGGACGCGGCCCGTCACCTTGTCGAAAATGTCGGCAACAATCTCATCGAGATATGCGTCTCGGTCGGCATCGGACACGAAGTCCAGCGGCCCGCGCTGCTTCATGTCCTTCATCGACACATCCAGGCGGGCCATCTTTTCCCTGTCCAGATCATCGAGAACCCGGTTGACCGTGGCGGCAATATCCTTGAGCGATTCAGAGGTGGCGAACTTCGGCCCGTTGATATCGACGCCAGCCCGATCCATCGCTGCAATTACGCGGTCGAAGTCATCGGCAGCCCGAGCGGCCTCCTCGTCACCTATGCGCACAACCCTTTGACCGCGAACATCGCTGTCCAGTGCATCGAGAAAATCGCGGATCGTCGGACGTTCAGAGGCAGCACCAGGCCGAAGCCCAGCCCTGACGGTCGCAGCCCCGTTGAAGAAACCTTCCTCCCAGGCGCGCTGGACGATGTTATCCAGACCTTCGCCGCCCTTCTGGTTCGCACGGCTCTTGAGCGATTTGCGCAGCAGGCCGGGAACCGAGCGGGCATCCGAGAACACAGCCGCGATTTCGCCGTTCGGGTCGTAGATGCCGCCCTTCTGGCGCTTGAGCCATTGTGACAGGCTTTCCGGCTGTTGAGGCTGCTCACCAGACTTCACGCGTCGCACGAAGGAAACAATATCCTCCTCGCTCATCTCGTCCGGCAGTATCTCCCCGTCCTGCTCGCGGGCACGTCGCGCCTCGTTCCGGCGCTCGATACCAAGCCCGAGTTCGTTCTTCTCCCGCTGGAGGTTCATCAGGCGGCTGTCAGCCTTACGCACCATCCCGGCAATCTCCTTGTCGAGAGAGCCCGAGAGCCATTGCCGCACGGTCTTTTTGAAATCTGCTTCGTTCGCTTCGATGGCGGGCCGGTTATAGAGCCGGGAAAGGTAGCTATCCGCCGTCGAGACATGCACGTCATGCGGTAGCATGCCCTCCTGGATCGCCCGCTGTTTCAGCGGCTCGATGACCTTGGAGCGCCACGCTTTCGCGGCCTCAGACACGCCGGGAATGTCGCTGACATCGTTGCGGCGCATTGCCTTGCCGACTTCCTCACGGAATGCTTTCTCGGAAATGACCGTCCCGCCCTTACGGGCCTTCATGAAGGCGTCCCGCTGGATTTCCATCGCCTGGACTACGCCACCGCGCGCAAACTCATGGACGGCGGTTTCCGCCGCCGTATCGCCCGCACCGCGCATGTTCTTGCGGAGGTAGACCGGAGCATCCATCATCTGCGAAGCAATGCCCCTGACAGCCAGAGACGGGCTTTGGAGCGTACGCAGTAGCGGGTTCAGTTGTGCGGTAGCAGCGGCCACCTTGGAAGCGGCGCCGCCGGCTATCGTCAGATCGTCCAGCGTGTCCTTGGCAGCCGCAGCAGCGCCGACGCTTTGGCGAGCCAGCAGTTGCAGATCGTTGTGCAGCACATCGGTGGCGGCATCGAACTCAACACGTCCAGCATCCTGCATCAGCGCCGACAGGCGCCGTGTTTCCGATATGTCGAGAAGCTTTGCAGCCCCGCCGCCAAGGAATCCACCAAGGACGATACTCATCGGCCAGCCTCCCGAATCCTCACAGGGTCGAGAACGCTCTCCCATCGCAGCGCATAGGCAACCAGATCATCGCGCGCAGCGAGCTTCTGAAGCGTGTCCTGCTCATCTGCCGAGCGCTCAGCAGCATGAAAGCGAATGTACCTGCTGTCGCGGTTCACCTTGGGACGATCAAACGGCATCCGCTGCCTCCCACGGGCGCCATTCCGGATTGATAGGATGGATCGCATCCCCAACCAGGCCGGCGTCAATGAATTGCTCCAGTGAATCGATGAACCCCAGGCCAACACCATCGACAGCGACAATCCTGTGAAGGGCTGCAATTTGCGGTATGGGAACGAACATGACCGCTGGAGGGTTGGTCTGTGCCAGCAGAACGCCGGCCTCCCGCTCGCCATCTCGAATTTCAGCGTTCCCCACATAGCCGAGGAAAATCTTGGCCATCGTGAAATCGCTGCCCTTGAGAACGAGGTGACAAAGCCCGAACGGTTCTAGGGGAGCATCAAGCCGCGCATCGGCCATTGCGCCGTCTGCGAACCCCGTCAGACATCCACCGACAACCCGGCAAAGATATGCGTTCTGGCGCGGGTTCTCAGGCCGTACAGGCCTCGTGCCGATTGCAGCAACCAACGCATCAGCGCCACCCGGATAATGCGTCAGCGTGTCGCCAACTGGCGCCAGGTCGCCCGCATTGTTGCCGAGGTAGACGATGGGGATATCCATCACTCGCCACGCCCCATCATGAGCTTGTTTAAGGGCGGGATTAGATCGGCAATCCCGAGCTTGGTGCCACTCGCTTCGCTGATGAGCAGGCGCCGGGCGTTCAGGTAGTCCCGAATGCTGCGATCCCCATGGTTCTTGAAGTTCGCAAACACTTGGGAAACCCAACGGCGGCCCTTCAGCGTGCCGAGGAGGTTTCGATCCATGTTCAGGGGCCGGTGCGCCTCGATGTAGCTGTCACACGCCGAGCCAAGGTCAGTAAGCGCGCGATTGAACGCCTCCCAAGCCTCATCGGCTGCCTGGGCACGGTCCACGATTGCCTTGTGTTCATCACGCGCCGATTGCAGGAGCCGCTTCAGTTCGGCCTGCTTGGCCTTCTCCTCTCGATCCAGAGCCACGCGGGCAGCCCTTGCATTGGCAGCTTCCAGCGCCTCAATAGCCTGCCGCTCTTCCTCGACCTTGGCCCGAGCCTTGGCGAGCTTCGTTTTCAGCGTAGCGGGTGCACTTCCTGATTTCAGAGCCTCCCCGAGTTCTTCGGAGATAGCCGAATATTCAGCTTCAGCAGCGGCCAACGCCGCCTGTAGATCGGTGTTGGTCATTGCACTGTCCTTTTGAAGTAGCCGCGTTTCTCGGCGGCTTTGGCTAAGCTGTCGATAACCCTGGCGTGGTTGATGAGTCCGCTGCCTTCCAGGAAGTCCTGCAAGCCAGGAGTTTCGCTCACGACACGCATGACCGCAGTCCCGAGAGCGGGAGCATCCGGCCCGTATTTCCTGCGCAGATCACGTTCTGTCTGTTCGCCCATGCGGGCAACCTGATCTGGCGACCATGAAAGGGATTCTGCGTAGACGCTCGCTAGCGCAGCTCCTTCGGCTGGAGACACTTGACCCGACAGAAGCCATTCGCGGGAATAGGCCTCTAGCTGGGCATCTTCCTGCACTTCGATACCGACAGGCAGCCTGTCCTGAAGCTTGCTGAAATCGTAGTCGCTCGGCTTCTGTGCCGGCTCGGCCAGCCGCGCCAGATCATCACCCGGTTGATTGCCGCCGACGACATCAGCAGGCGTCACTGCCGGGGTTTCTGGAGTGGCAGACTTTGCCACACCAGCGCCGGGAGCAGGTTCACCGTCGCCGAATTTGCGCTCGAACAGGGCGGTGAGCTGAGCAGCCCGCACCTTATGCTCATGGTGTGCCCGCGACGATAGAGCCTCGTCATGCTGGTTGCGGAAGTCTGCAATCTCAACGTCGATGTTGTTGTCCACGTGTCAGTCTCCCCGACACACTTCGAGCAGGAGACGGGTCAGCACACGCGCATAGTGGTGATCCTCGACCTTCTCACCGCGACCGAGAATGTCAAAGACATCCGCAACAGCCTTTTTGCATTCGCTGATACGAGACGCTCGGTCTGCCGAAACAGTGTTGACAGCAAAAGCTAGGTCCGCGAGTTCATTGATGTTCATGTTTACTTTCCTTTCGCTTCCAAATCCTGCAAGCGCCGCTCAACGTCCGAGTCCATCATGCCCAAACGGATCGAAGTGAGGGCATCGACAAGACGCTTGCCTTCCAGCGTATCGAGAGAGCCACGGCGCATTTCGCGATAGACGCGTTTCATCTCATCGATGACGCCCCCCACATCGTGCATTTTGCCAATTCTGACTTTGCTTTTGTCGGTCAAGCGCTTAGCTCCTTCGAACCATGCGCCGGAACGCCATCACGCAGCCGTTTGTATGCAGGAACCCAGGAGGCGACCGCAGCGACTTTGCCGTTCAGCCTTGCCATCAGCACATCACGCCAATCGGTATCGAACGGGGAAGAATCCATGTCGATTTCAACTGATGCTCTAATGCTCCAGACGCGGCGCTCGAAATCGCTCATCTTGGCGCGCAGCGCATCCACGGCTGCATCGAGAGCGGCCCCGCAGGCCACCAGATCGGCCAGGCTGTGATGCAAGGCGCCATGACGTGCCCGTGCTGCCTGTAGAGCCTTCTGACGGGCGACAAACGCCTCATTCGCATCGAGGCCAGTTGCCATCAGGGCGCGGAACAGATTGTCCATCGCCGTTTGGCTGAGAGGATTGCCGGCAGCCTTGGCGCGCTCATTGGCGCTCACCAGCCTGCCGGCTTCCCTGTCGAGATTGATTGCTGCTTCGTTCATGGAAACAGCCTATGCGGCCCGCGCGATGCATAGAATCCCGCTCCACGAATTTCCACGAAGTTCCACATTTCAGGCCAGCGCGACGATCATATCCGGCGCTATGCTGAATTGATCCAGCAGGCGGAGGTGGAGGATGCCGAGACAGCTAAAGTGTCGCAAACTGCGCCACTTTCTCCCAAGCCCAAGACGGGACGCGGCAACAATTGTTACGCAAAAAAGCGGAACAAAGACCCAAAAGCAAGGGCGGCAGTAACATTTCAGGCCGCAACCCGATGGAGGTATCCGGCGACAATCTCGCTGGATCGGTCGCCATCACGGAAGGCTTCAAGAGCGTCCCAATCCTCTGCGACAACCATTCGCAACGCCGGCAGGGAGACTTGCCAGCGATTGCCGCTCCAGGCATTTGCCCGATACTGGCGGCCTATACCGTAGCGCCTGCTCCAGCGATAAACGGTTTCATCCGAGACACCTGCATAAGCCGTCGCATCTTGAACGCTGATGATGTCTCCGAAGGGCATGGGAACGACTGGAACCTCAGTCATGGGCGCTGACCTCTCTGGTTAGCTTCCCTTCCAAAGCCCAAGGACGGTGACGCATCGAGAACGTTTCGCGATTTGCGGAGTGCCGGTAAAAAATCTCCTTTTCGGTAAAAGGTCCAAGTTACAGTCTCGTCTCCGTCTCGTGTAAACGTCTCCGTCTCACTCTCGGTATGTCGAGACCGTCTCGACACTGTGTCGACACTGTCCATTAACGCCTCCCCCCGGTCATCATTGAAGCCAAGCGGGGGGACGCCAACGTTTCTACCGTGCTTGAGATCATGACAGGCTGTAATTCTGCCTCAGCCCGCTCGCGAACAGGGTCGCTCTCCAACTCCGATATGAGCCGCACGATTGCCTTTTGGTGGCTGGCGTTCATCGGTCGATTGTGGCCGAACCATCCAGGAACGAAGTACTCATCAGTAGTGGGGTCGAAGGCGAGCAAGCCGCCTTCAACTAGATGGCTGCGCGCCACGTTGAGCCTATCGGTGGTCCAGCCCATATCGGTTGCCCCGTAGGCATCAGGCATCCGAAAGCAGCCAGCAGAGGTCTGGTGCGAACAGGTGAGTAGAAACATAAGCAGGTAACGTGCGTCATCGCTCGGCAGGTTCATGAACCGCTTTGAACGCCAGACCTTAGGGCTGATCTTCGAGAAATCCCGGCTCATAGCGCGCCGCCGATCTGCGCCATGCGGCACACTTCACGGGCGACCGGCAACGAAAGCCGGAAGCGACGGGCCACCAAGACCGTTGCGTATTCTGTTGCGGTAGGGTAATTTCTGGTTGTCACACCCGATGAAAGTTCCCTTCCGCCGTTCCCGATGCCAGTCGGGGCGGCGGTTCGCTTTTCAGGACGTTGCATCGCCGCGCCCTCCGTAGAGATCGAGCCGGTTTGCTTCCGCCAGCGCCATGCAGGCTTCCAAGGGCGTCAGGTTGAACCGCTTGCGGATAGTGGGGATAAGCGGGCGCCCGCACTCATTGCGGTGTTCCGCGTACCAGCGAGCGGCGATAGACACCGCCTCCGTGGTTTCGTGGCAGAGGCCGGTCATTTGCACAGCCCCTTTGCCCTTGCGGTTTCGGTCGCCTTGATAACGGCGTTTTCGAAGCCCCGGAGCTTTGCAGCCCGAATCTGCAAGGCGGTAGAGGCATATGCGAAATCGCCCCCTCGCTTGCGCCAATGTTCAATTCGGAAAACATCGAGGCCTTCGTGTTCCGTCACGTAAAGCCGGTATTCTTCGTAGGCATTGCGGTCCACAGCCGCGATGAAGTTGGGAGAGCCGGTCATGCCGCCACCCCGTCACGCTCAGCAATGCGAGCCTTCTGCCAGTCAAGAATTTCGGCAGCCGACCAGCGCACCGACTTCGCCCCCAGAGGGACAGGCTTTGGGAATTTACCTTCTGCGATGAGGGCGTAGAGCGAGGAGTGCTTAAGCCCGACCGCTTTTTCGACCTCCTCCCGCCTCAAAAATATGTCTGTCATTTCGCTTCCTTCCGTTGTTGTCCAATCGGACAAGCGGAAGATGAGCGAGAGCAGAGGGTAACTGGACGGGGGTCGCTACTCTTTCTTTGTCGCCAATGGCGCGAGACGGGCGATCAGCTTTTTCACCGGTTGGGCTCTGAACTCTAACCGCCAGTGCACGTAGGTTTCGAACTCCTGTGCGGATATCTTCCGCGACAGCAAGTTTTTCCGATAGTTGAGGAGCTTTTGCGTGTCCTGATTGAACCTGGATGCCACGTAGCGCGCAGCCTCGCCAAGAGCCATACCTTCCTCTTTCGCCAGAGTCACAAGCGCAGCGACCAACGGCATATGTTGCTGTTCAAATATCGGACGGGATGAGGTGCCCGATTCGAACGCAGCTTTCTCAAGAATTGGGTTGGTGCGCCCTTCGCTTATATCGGCAAGCGCAGCCTGAAGCTCCAGCAGCGGTAATCGCGCTTTCATATCAATACCCGCAGCCAGCAGAAAACTATTGACGACATCAAGCGCCACAGCGGGCGATGGCGCGGCCAAGAGCGCCTTTTCCAGTTCCTCCATCAAATCAGCCATTTCCAGTTCCCCGGATCGGAACAGGCGAGCCTTCGCCAACTTGGCGAACCCTGTCGCAATAGTCCGCCCAATCCTGCATGAGCCGGCGCCGCTTCTCCATCATGTCGCCCCGCCGATACGCAGCTTCGGTTTTGTCACTGACCGTGTGCGCCAATGCCATTTCGAGCATTTCATTCGGATAGGCTGTCTGCTCCGCGCCCCAGTCGCGGAAGGTCGAGCGGAAGCCATGAACCGTCAGGTCGGCGCGCTCCATCCGGCGCAAGGTCATCAGCATCGCCATGTTCGACAGCGGCTTGCCCGCCTTCTCTCCGATGAACACGAAGTGCGAATCCTTTTCCCTTGGTAGAGCCCGCAGGAGAGCCACAGCGCGCTTAGAAAGCGGGACCCGGTGTTCCTTGCCCGCCTTCATCCGCGCCCCTGGAATGACCCACAGCGCCCCGTCTAGGTCTATTTCTGACCATTCCGCCCCGACAATCTCCCCGGTGCGCGTGGCGGTCAGGATTGCGAACTCCAAAGCCTTTGCGCCGAGGCCATCCATCGCTCGCAAAACAGCCATGAATTGCCCAATTTCGGCATATGGCAAAGCCGCATGATGCTTCACCTTGGCAACCTTGCCGCGAGCCGGTAGCAGGCTGTCGAGATGCCCGCGCCACCGTGCTGGATTTTCACCCTTCCGCAATCCCCGAGCCGCAGCCCAATCAAGCACTTTCTCGATGCGGCCCCGGACACGGGACGCCGTTTCCGGCTTGGTTGTCCAAATCGGCTCCAGAGCCTTCAACACCAGCGCTACATCAACCGCACCGATCCCAAGGTGACCGAACACCGGGTAAACGTATGTCTCCAGCGTGGCTGTCCACTGGTCCGCGTGTTTCAGGTTCTTCCAGCCCGCTCGATGAGATTTGATGTACTTCCCGGCAGCGTCCTTGAAGGTCATGATGCCGGCAGCTTCCGCAAGCTTGACTAGACGTTCCTGTTGCCGCTGTTCAATCGGGTCAACCGCATCCAATAGAGTGCGTCGACAGTCTGTGGCCTTCTCTCTCGCCATTGCTAGCGTGACGGTGTTGACCGAACCGAGGCCCATCTTGCGAGCCGTACCGTTGAGCATGAAACGGAAAAGCCACGACTTGGAACCTCCCTTGGCAACCTGGAGGTAAAGCCCGAGTCCATCAGCGTATAGCCCCGGCTTAGCGAGCTTATCGACCTTCAACGCCGACAGTTTGTTGATTGTGCGAACCAAACGAGAACTTTCAACGGCCAAATTTACGTACAAATATACGCCGGATTTAGCCGGAAGGGAATGGACGGAAGCGGAATAATTAGGTAGGATTTACCGGCACTCGTAAGGGAGTTATGGACGGAAGCGGAAAACTGCGGATTAGGCGGAGGCGGACGCTCTCTCCGCCAGATAACTTTTCAACCCTTTCGGGCCGCGATAAGCCCTCGCTCCGCCGCTCTTCTATTCAGAATTTCCCGGTAATGTCGAAGAAAATCGCGTCGCCTTTCATGCGATTTTCGACCTCGACCTCGTGCGACCATTTGAGACCGAAGTCGACCTCGGTCTTCTCGCCGAACTTTGCCTTGTACTTGACGAACGGGCCGACCGCGATGGAGCGGCCCTTGAATCCGTCACGAGCGTCGGCGAACACGCTATCGTCGTCCTCGATCTGGTAAAGAAATCCCGCCATCGCGCCGATGGCGAAGTTCTCGGTCACGCTCTTGGTCACGGCGAGGTCGAGATGCGCCATGGCGCCACTGTAGTAATCCGTGGTCGGATTGCGCGTATTGATGTCGACGCCGAGCTTGGCCGAGAGGTCTAGACCATGCTCGGGAATGAGGCGCGTGAAGCCTATGGCCGGAGTAAACGTCCAGTAGTTCAGGCCGATGAAGGCGATTTCGCCTTCCTCCCATTCCCCGGTTGGCGCAGTCACCGTCAAGGATGTCGAGACCCACGTGTTCATGGCGTCGTTGTGCCAGCCGAGCACAACAGGCGCGAACGCGATGTCGCCCAGTCCGGCGACTTCCTCCCTCGTCCCGAGCGGGCCGACTGTTGCCTCGGCTCCGGTCCAGCCCAGCGGGACAGCGGCTTGAACGGCGTAGGTCCAGTTCCCCGGCAGATCCAGCTTGGGCACGTACACGCCTGCCAGAACCGTCGCCCATATGTCACCCGTCAGGCCAACGGCGATTGAGTTGTTGCCGAACGGCACCTCGCCGCTTGCTTCGCCATGATAATAGACGTTCGAAATCGCCCAGTACGCGCCCGGCATAGGAGGCACGATGCCCGCGCCCGGTCCGGCGAAGGCCCCCGGTATGTAGCGTCCGGCAACCGCTTCGGTGGCCCCCGCCTCCTGCGCCCAGAACAAGGCCACAATCGCCGGGAATGCCGTTCCCAAAAGGCGCGCGATCGTTCTTAAGTTCATTTCCCTCTCCCCTCCAGGAGTTCACGAGAGACAGGCCGAGTTCGGCATCGAAGTCAATGGCCGGGCGTGCCGCTCACCTTCCTTTTTTGTCGAGACGCTACTTCTCCGGAAACAGGAAGGTCAGCGTGGTGCGGATGCCCCACTCGGGCCCGCCCTCCGGCGCCTCGACGAAATATTTGCCGCCGAGCTGAAAGCTCATGGCTTGATCGCCGATCTTGAAGACCTGCGAGACGCCGAGATTGATCGGCACCGTCCATTGTTCGGCGACCCAGTCGTAGCTCGCCTCCGTATTGAGGCTGATGGTCGTGCCGTGGCCGAGCCCATAGGAGACGAACGGCTGCAGGAATGTCGAATTGACCTCCTGGCGGCCGTCGTCTCCCGCTACGGACCAGATGTGATTGGCAAGCGCGCCGACGCCCCATGGGCCGGTCTGCTTGAGCACGACGGCGGTTGGTCCCATGCCGAACTTGCCGGCGCCGAGGAAGTCGTCGGTGGCGGTTGGAATGAGGAACACCGGCCCGGCGCCCCAGATGATGCCGCTCGGCCCCGGATGCTTTGGCGAGAAGAACAGGCTCTGGGTGATGTCGCCAAGGCCGAACGTGTTGCCATTAGGCGGCGGCAGATAGTCGCGATAGGCGATCGGCAGGATGGTGCGCGAGATGACGTTCCAGTCGTCGTTGATCGAGATCGGAACGACCGGCTGGATGTTCATGGTATAGGCGAAGCCGTCGCCGCCGGCGCCGCCGCCGAAGTCGAAATTGCTCTGCTACGGCACGCTGATCATGGCGGCGACCGGGTTGGACAGCCTCTTCGCCAGCTCGTCGGCATCCTGTGCCACGGCACCCGCGGTTCCGGCCAGCATGCCAACCGGCAAGGCCAGTATTCTCGCCGCCGCCATCAGCATTCCCAGTTGCCGTTTTTTTCTCATCCGACGGCCGCCTGCAAGATCGGGAAATTGGTTCATCGTGCAAATCCCTCCGGTTGGCTCTCGCCGGCGAACCCGGCTGGCCCATACACCTTTATCGGCCAGCGGGCGCCTTTCAGCCTGTTGCAAGGCACCTGCCGCCATCAAGTCATTGCCGCGTCACCGCCGGCGGTGCCCAGTTGCCTTCGAGGAACTCCTCGCGCGGCGAATAGAGGCGCATGAGGAGCGTGAACGGCGCTTTGGCGACCGGAAGCCAGTTGGGCTCCTTCTCCTTCCCTGGGGAATCGGCCTGGATGTAGAGATCGACCGAACCGTCGGCATTGGCGACGAGCTTGTCGCGGTCGCCGATTGCCTGGCGTTTCAGCACGTTCGGGATCATGTAGCCTTCCG
This sequence comes from Mesorhizobium sp. ZC-5, assembly GCF_025753855.1. GTDB lineage: Bacteria > Pseudomonadota > Alphaproteobacteria > Rhizobiales > Rhizobiaceae > Neomesorhizobium. The sequence goes on along the minus strand of NZ_JAOWPT010000002.1, from coordinate 780,981 downwards.
CGTCATAAGCGGTCACCGACCAGAACGCGTCGACCGGCGGTAGCTTGCCCTTGTCGAAATGCAGCACGTAGTTGCCGTTGCCATCCAGCGGCTGGCCTTCGCTGTCGCTCGACAGTGCCGGATAAACAGCATCCTGCGGCAGGTTCTCGCCAACGCAGCATTGGGCGATCGCCGCGCGGTAGAGGTAGTCCACGCCGTAAGCGCCGCTGCGGGTAGTGTAGACCCAGCCCTTGCCCCCTATGCCGGCAGCCTTGTTGCCTTCGGCTGCCACCAGCGCCTTGCCGTCGCCATAGGCGCGCTCGAAGGCTTGCCGGATGGCTTCAGGGGCGGCCGCCAGGTCGAAGCTCTCGCCAACCTTGAAACCAACCCGCTCGAGGCGGTGGGTCATGGGATAGTCGACCTGATTTGGCGGATTGTCCTTCACGAGCTCGGCGAAGCGGCCGAAAAAGGTCGCCGCGTCCATCTTGTCGACGATTTCCGGCGGCGGGGTCCTCATGTCGACGCTGGGGTCAACTTGGCCCTTGGCAGGCACGTAGTCACCCTTGCCCCAAGCCGAAAGCGGGGTCAGCTTGTAGCCGTCCTGGACTTTGTGGACGTTTTCGTAGTCGGTCGCGCCGTTTGTCTGGGTGCGGCCGATGATCCACACATAGCGGGTCGGGCTTTTGATCACCTCAAGTCGCGCGGGCACGTCGCCGCTCCATTGCGGCCCCGCGACGAGGAAATCCCGCGCCATGTTCTTGCCGGTCGTGCGCGTCCCTGGCACGGCAAACACGTCCGTCCACAGGCTGAGCATAGGCAGCATGAAATAGCGGTCGGTCGCCGGCACGGTCAGCACCACTGGCTCCGCCTTCAGGTCGAGCGTGGCGGCCGAGTAGAGCGTGTCGACATTCTCGCGGATGACGATCTTGTCGTCGGGATTCGGGAAGGCCCGGGCGTGATTGAACTGGTTGGGCGGGCCGAAAGCGTCGCCTTCTTTCGGCTCGGCGAAATTCGACAGCTTCTGCAAGGTGGTGTGTGTCAGCATCAGCGGGTAGGCGTAGACGTACGCCTCCTTGGCGATCTCGTAGGCCTCCTCGTCGGAGACATCCTGGGCGGATGCGGCTCCCGCCAGCAATAGAAATGCAAGCGGAACCAATTTAAGAGCGGCCCTGATCATTCTGGATATCCTTTGCCGTTCCAAGATCACTATGGCTCCGTTCATACCATTTTCTACTGCACCGGGTGACCGCGGGCGGCACCCAGATCTGGCCGGTGTTCGGCGGCTTCGCAGGCAACATCCCCGAAGCGACAAAAATAGTTCTTTGGGGGCTAATACTATGCAATTTGTGCCACGTTGGCGCGCTCCTCGAACGGCCCCGTCACACCAGCGGGTCGGCCCTGCCCGCAACAAAGCGTAACAAATCGTGGGCTGTGGAACCTATTGCCCAGTGGCGCGTAATTGAGCAACGTGAACGTTCAACGGAGAGGGAATATGAAACGTCACACCATGACTATCGCCGCAACCCTGATGGCGCTTGCCGGTTGCGCGACGAGCGAACAGGAGCAGCGTGCCGGCACCGGCGCGCTCATCGGTGCCGGCGCAGGCGCGCTGGCGGGCCAGGCAATCGGCAGGGATACCAGGAGCACCGTCGTTGGTGCCGGCGCAGGCGCGCTTCTCGGCGCGGTGGTCGGAACAGCGACAACGCCGCAGCGTCGCGGCGAAGAGATGTGCCGTTATCGCGGCTCCGACGGCAGGGTCTATGTCGCACGCTGCGACGACCGCTACTACGACGGCAATTACTGACGAAACTGGCTGCCCGTCCGGCCTGCGACAATTGTGCACAACGAACGCGCACCTTTGACGATTGCCGAATCGATAGGCAGTTCCTAGATTGAGTGTGCGATCTACCTCCTCCCAGATCGCACAACATATAGCCCGCCGAACCTCCTCCCTCGGCGGGCTTTTTCTTTTCAACGTCCGGCATGCCTGCCAGCCAGTCGCCATCAGCGTTTGGCGCGGGCCAATCGTATTCGCGGATTGCCCGATGCCCGGTCAGCCCCGGACAAGCGGATCGAGCGTGCTGCCGAAGTTGCGGGGGCCGGTGCAGGCGCCAGCGTCCTGTGCCAACTGCGAACATGGCCCGTAATATGTAGGCGGCCCTGACTGGCAACCAGCCACCAGAGCGAGTGTGAAAAGGGATGTGACAACAAGATATTTGCGCATCGAAATTCCCTCAAATGCAGAACTTTCCATCACAATCCTTGATTACCATACAGTCCGTGGCTCTTCCATCCTGCCCGCCGAAAGTAGAACGGCGCCGGCAGGAGGGCGTTACAACGGAATTCTGCTGTGCCAAGTTCGGTCGAGACTGCTGGGCCAAGCGACGGAGGCTTGCTGGCCCTGCGAACCCTCGTCTAGCCTGATGGCAACAAACCGATCCACAGGCACAGCATGACCTCACCCGCGGACCTGATTGTCACCAATGCGCGCGTTCTTACCATGGACGCCGAGCGGCCCAGCGCCGAAGCGGTCGCGGTCAAGGATGGGCTGATCGTCGCGGTCGGCGGTGCCGGCGAGGTCGCCGAATGGCAAGGGGCGGGTACGAGGGTCATCGACGCCGCTGGCGGGTCCGTGCTGCCAGGTTTCATCGAAGCGCATATGCACCTGTTTCCGGGAGCCGCCGAACTCGTCCACCTGCAACTCTCCGGCGTGGCGGGCTTCGAAGCCTTGCGCGACGCGATCCGCGGCTATGCCGCCGCGCACCCGGACGCGGCCATGCTGGTCGGACAAGGCGTGGATTACACGGTTCTGGGCAGCCAGCGCGTGACCCGCCATCATCTCGATGCGATCCTGCCCGACCGCGCCTTCTGCATGGCGGCGCCCGACCATCACACGATGTGGGCGAATACCCGGGCACTGGAGATGGCCGGCGTCCTGCACGGCAGGAAACTCGGCCCCGGCAACGAGATCGTCATGGGCGCCGACGGGTTGGCGGAAGGCGAATTGCGCGAGGGCGAGGCATTCGGCCCGGTGCTCGACCTCGCCGGCGAGAGCCGGGTGCGGCTGGGCTTGGCGACCGGCGAAGAGCCGGATCCCATGCCGACGCCGGCTGAGCGGGCGGCGGATCGCGACATCATGCGGCGCGGCCTTGCATGGTGCGCCAGGCACGGCGTCACCTCGATCCAGAACATGGACGGAAATCTCTATCAGCTCGAGTTGCTGTCGGAGATCGAGGCGGAGGGCGGCCTTTCCTGCCGCGTGCAGGTGCCCTTCCACTATCGCAACCACATGACGCTCGACATGCTGGAGAAGGCTTCGGCCATGGCCCGGCGCTATGACAGCGAATGGCTTTCGTCGGGCATCGTCAAGGTATTCTACGACGGCGTGCTCGATTCGTGGACGGCGGTGATGATCGAGCCTTATGCCGATCGGCCGGACTGGGTCGGCGAGCCGCTTTTCACGCCGCAAGAGTTCATCGATCTCGCGGTGGCGATCGACAGGCGCGGACTGCAAATCGCGGTGCACTCGATCGGCGACGGCGCGGTCCGCGCCGTACTCGACGGCTACGCGGCGGCGCAGACGGCCAACGGCAGGCGCGACAGCCGTCACCGGGTCGAGCATATCGAGGTCATTGCCGAGGCGGACGTGCCGCGCTTCGCCGAACTCGGCGTCATCGCCTCGATGCAGCCGCCGCATCCGCCAGGCGCCATGGACTTTCCGCTGGAGCCGACCGTTTCGCGCATCGGCGCCAAGCGCTGGCCGCTGAGTTATGCCTGGCGGACGCTGAAGGACGCCGGCGCGCATGTCGTCTTCGCATCCGACTGGCCGGTGTCGCCGATCGATCCTATCCTGGGCATTCGGGCGGCAATGCTGCGCAAGCCTTGGGCAGAAGGCGATGCGGACCAGAGCTTTTCGCTGCACGAAGCGCTCGCCGCATACACGGTCGAAGGCGCCTACGCCGAATTCGCCGAAGACCGCAAAGGCCGGCTGAAACCCGGTTATCTGGCGGATCTGGTGGTGCTTTCCGGCGATATCGAGGCGACGGCGGCCGAAGCGCTGCACACGCTTCACCCCGTCACCACGATCTGCGGCGGCAAGATAAGCTACGAGGCGTGACGATGGCATGCGGCTTGCTTTCTGAATCACGGTTCAGTCGGCTTGCCAAGCCGCGCGGCATGTGGTGACAATTGCCGAAAAACAAACCCGCCACGGGGACGGCGGCCAAAATCGTGGGGCGTATGCGTGCCGGATCTGCCGGATAAGAATGCGATCGAGGTTCATGGCGTCCGCAAGGTCTTCGGGACCGGAGAAACGCAAGTCGCGGCGCTGGACACCGTTTCGGTCTCTATCCGCGAGAACGAGTTCTTCACGCTTCTCGGCCCCTCCGGGTGCGGAAAAACCACGCTTCTCAGGCTGATCGCCGGCTTCGATTTTCCAACCGAAGGCGAAATCCTGCTTTACGGCGACGACATTGCGCCGCTGCCGCCGTTCAAGCGGCCGGTGAACACGGTGTTCCAGTCCTACGCGCTATTTCCGCACATGACCGTGGCGCAGAATATCGGCTTCGGGCTCGAGATGCTGGGTAAGCCGAAAGCCGAAATCGACGCCCGCGTCACCGCGATGCTGAAGCTGGTCAAGATGGAGCAGCTTGCCAGGCGGCGCACCAGCCAGATCTCCGGCGGCCAGCAGCAGCGTGTCGCGCTGGCGCGGGCGCTGGCGCCGCAGCCGAAAGTGCTGCTGCTCGACGAGCCGCTTTCGGCGCTCGACTACAAACTGCGCAAGGAGATGCAGATCGAGCTGAAGCGCCTGCAGCACGAGACGGGCATCACCTTCATCTTCGTCACCCACGACCAGGAGGAGGCGCTCGCCATGTCGGATCGCATAGCGGTGATGTCGACGGGCAAGATCCTGCAGGTCGGTTCGCCCTGGGACATCTATGACCGGCCGGCCGAGCGCTTCGTCGCCGACTTCATCGGCGAGACGAACTTCATGGACGCCGAGGTGATTTCAGTCGCCGGCGACCGCGCCACGGTAAAGCTATTGTCGGGCACCGACATCTCGGCAACCTTTCCTGCCGGCACCACGCCAGACGGCAAGGTCACCATAGTGGTCAGGCCGGAACACGCGCGGGTGGTCGCGGCCAGCACAAAGTCCGCGCTTTCCGGCGTCATCGAGAACATCGTCTACCTCGGCACCGACACGCATTTTCACGTCAAGCTCGCCGACGGCTCGCCGTTCATCGTGCGCCAGCAGAACAGCAGAAGCGGGCCGTGCGGCTTCGACAAGGGCGAGAGCGTCGGCGTCGATATCGCCAGCGACGTCGCGCAGATCCTGAAGGACTGAACCGATGGCGGATGCGGCCGAAGCAGCCAAGAACCGGGAGCGCCGCGACCTGCGCAACCGCTGGCTGCTTTCGACCCCGGCGCTGCTCATCATCCTCGTTGCGGCGACCGGCCCGCTGCTGATCGTGCTCCTCTATTCGTTCCTGGCCCCCGGCCCCTATGGCGACGTGAAGTGGCAATTCTCAACCGATGCGTGGGTTTCGGTGCTGCTCGAACGCGACATCTTCGACGACACACTGTCGATCGCCGACGCCCACCTGACGATCTTCTTGCGGTCGGTGAAGCTCGCGCTCGGAACCACCCTGCTGACCCTGCTGTTCGGCTTTCCGACAGCCTATTTCATCGCAACCCGGCCGGAGCGGATGCGCGAAGTCTGGCTGTTCCTGATCACGATTCCGTTCTGGACCAACCTTCTGATCCGTACCTTCGCCGTGCTCGAGATCATCCGCAACGAAGGGATGGTGAATTCGCTGCTCCTCGATCTCGGGCTGATCGAACGGCCGATCCAGATGCTGTTCACCGATTTCGCCATCATGGTCGGCATGGTCTACGTCTACCTGCCGCTGATGGTGCTGCCGCTCTACGCCAGCATGGAAAAACTCGATTTCCGGCTGATCGAGGCGGGCTACGATCTCTACGCCACACGTTTCAAGGTGCTGCGCCGCATCATCTTCCCGCTGGTCAAGCCCGGCGTCATCGCCGGCTCGATCCTCGTCTTCATTCCCGCGCTCGGCGCCTATGTGACGCCTTCGGTGCTGGGCGGCGGCAAGAACCTGATGCTCGGCAACCTGATCGAATTGCAGTTCGGCCAGGGCCGCAACTGGCCGCTGGGGGCAGCACTTTCGATCACGCTGATGGCAATCGTCATGGTGGCGCTGCTCGCCTATGTCCGCAATGCCGGTTCGTCCGAGGTCCGGCATGGCTAGGAACTTCTCGATCCAGCGCCAGACGGGCTTCACCACAATCGCGGTCATCTGCTTCGTGGCGCTCTACGCGCCGATCGTCATCCTCGTCGTCTATGCCTTCAACTCGGGGAGTTCGATCGCCAACTGGGAAGGCTTCTCGCTGCGCTGGTTCGCGCAGGCATGGAACAACAACCAGGTCATCGAGGCCTCGTGGCGGTCGCTGCGCATTGCCTCGGCAGCGGCGGTGCTGGCAACGATCGCGGCGACGATGGCGGCGCTGGCGACCACGCGCACGGCGCCCTATCGCGGCCTGACCTTCAAATACGCCTTCATCAACCAGCCGCTTATGGTGCCGGAAATCGTAACCGCGGTGGCGCTGCTAATCTTCTTCTCACGCATCAAGGTGGCGACCGGCTATTCCGGGCTCGGCTACCTGATCCTTGCGCACACCGCCTTCTGCATCCCGTTCGCCTACCTGCCGATCCGGGCGCGGCTGGAAGGCATGGACCTGACGCTCGAACGGGCGGCGGCCGATCTCTATGCCACGCCCTGGCAGACCTTCCGCCGCATCACGCTGCCACTGCTCTGGCCGGGCATCCTGGCCGGACTGATGCTCGCCTTCGTGATTTCGCTCGACGACGTCGTCATCACCAATTTCGTCAAATCCGGCGGCCAGGACACGCTACCCACCTACATGCTCGGGCAACTCAGACGCGCCATCACGCCCGAGATGAACGCGATTTCGACCGTCTTCCTGCTCCTGTCGGTCGGCATCGTGACGCTGTTCTTTTTCATCAGCAGGAAGCAAGATTAACGGGAAATGGGAGACCGATCATGAACTGGAAATACGCCGCGACGGCCGCCGGCATCGCGCTGCTCGCCTCGACGGGCATGGCAAGCGCCGAAGGCGAACTCAACATCTACAACTGGGGCAACTACACGAGCCCCGAAATGATCAAGAAGTTCGAGGACACCTACAAGGTCAAGGTGACCATCACAGACTACGATTCCAACGACACCGCGCTGGCCAAGATCCGCCAGGGCGGCCACGGCTTCGACATCGTGGTGCCTTCGCAGAACTATGTGCCGATCTGGATATCGGAGGGCCTGCTGCAGGAGACGCGTCCCGACCAGATGGAAAACTTCAAGAACGTCGCCGAGGAATGGAAAGGCACCGACTTCGATCCGGGCCGCCACTACACCGTGCCGTGGGCGATGGGCACCGTCGGCGTCGTCGTCAACACCGACGTCTACAAGGGCGACATCAACACCTGGGGCATCATTTTCGACACGCCGGACGAACTGAAAGGCAAGGTCAACGTCGTGCCGGAGATGACCGACGTGATCGATGCCGCCGTGCTCTACAATGGCGGCAAGAAGTGCACCGGCGACCTCGAGGTACTGAAAAAAGTCCGCGACACGCTGATCGCCGCCAAGCCAAACTGGGTGGCGATGGAATACGGCACTATCGAGAAGATGCTGGCCGGCGATTTCGCCGCCGGCAGCGACTGGAACGGCTCGGCCCTGCGCCAGCGGCTGCAGAACCCTGCCATCCACTACGGTTATCCCAAGGAGGGATTCGTCAACTGGAGCGACAATGTCGGTGTGCTGAAGGACGCCAAGAACGTCGAAAACGCCAAGCTGTTCCAGAATTTCATGATGGACCCGGAGAATGCCGGCATGAACTCCGGCTTCCACCGCTACGCCAACGGCATTGCCGGCTCCGACAAGTTCATGCCCGACGACATGAAGGGCGCGCCGGAAGTCGAGGTGCCGGCCGAATTCAAATCGCTGGGCGTGCCGTCGCAGACCTGCCCGCCCGAGGTCCAGGAACTCTACACCAGGATCTGGACTGAACTGCAGAAATAGCCTTCCAACGGCCCCGACGGAGAACCGCCGGGGCCGTTGATGATTGGTGTCGCGGCGATTTATCGGGGCGGGGGTTCAGGCTCGGAAGAGGTGCGGGCTCACGTCGGCAGGCCGACAAAGGCGGTCACCACGCAAGCCACCGCCGCAAGCAGGCATAAAGCGATCATGGACCGTTTGCGCCATGAAGGCGGCGGGGCGTCCCAATTGTATGAACTCATTTTCATCCTCGGTCGCCTCATGCGAACGGTATGCGGAATGGCCGAATGACCGAATCGGACCGGATAAGTCATCACGGCATGTAATGGTTAGAGCGATATGGTGAACAAAAGCTTAGTCATAGAGTAATCACAGGTCTCTATGAGATTTGCGCCGGCTGTGCTACATGGTGCAATCGTTTGCATGGGAGTATACCGGAAGCATGAGCCAACATTCGGTCGTTGCCAGGAATGTCGCCGTAGCCGCCGATATCGTGGCGGCGTATGTCTCGCACAATGCGGTTCCGCTGCCCATGCTCACCAGCCTGATCGCCGAAGTCCATCAAGCTCTGCTGGGACTGCGAGGGACCCAGGAGCCGGTTGCCATCCCGCTGGTGCCGGCGGTGCCGGTGAAGAGGTCGATCTACCCAGACTATGTCATCTGCCTTGAGGACGGCAAGAAATTCAAATCCCTGAAACGGCATCTCAGAAGCCGCTATGACATGACCCCCGATGAGTATCGCCGGAAATGGAACCTGCCGGCGGACTATCCGATGGTGTCGCCGAACTATGCCGCAAGGCGGTCCGAGCTTGCCAGGGGAATGGGTCTCGGCCAGGCGGCAAGCGAACCTGCTCCGGTAAGCAAACCTGCCCCGGCGCGCGGCAGAAAGACGCGGGCGACTGCGAAGTAAGCGCCTGCATCCCGCGGAGCCAGGCGTAAGAAGGCGGTACTGCCAGGTTTTGCGCCGGCTCGATCAAAGTTGAGCGGACCAGTTTAGAATAATTCTAACCTATTGATTTAAAGTACATTTCCATCCAATCCAGTTGACTTTGATCGGCGTAGGCGTTTTATGACGAAGCGCTCATGGAGCGCATCCCTTTGATGTTTGGGCCTTGAACCCTTTCGATTGGAGGACGTCATGTCTCAATCACGCGAGCCGCGCTGCCGCGCGGCGCTCCTGCCTTCCTGCCGGCTTTCAGACCGGTTCGCATCGACCTCCGAGTCCGGCGGACTGCTTGCGCAGCGTTGCCCGCCGACGCCGTTGGTCCGGGAGCAGGCATGAGGTCCAGCGTTCCCGATCACCATGAAGGCTGCTATTTCGAGCGCCCGCCGGAGAAGCTGGTGCTCGAAGGCTACCGCCGCTGGATGGCGGGGTTCGAGACCGGCTCGGTGACGCCGTGGGAAATGACCTTTTCGCTGTACACCGGCATGCTCGGGGCGGCAGAAGGCCGGCGGGCGCTTTCGGAACTGTCGCATTTCGTACGCACGCTGCGCCAATGCGCCGCCTGCCCGCTCAGAAGTTTTCCCTTCGGCGCCCACCATATCTGCCGCGACGAATGCCTGACGCTCGGTCTCATCGCCGGCCTGCAGCATGGCGATGAAGCGACCACGCTGACCTGCCTGCGCGGCGTGTCGTGCCCGGGCCGCAGCCGCGAGATCGGTGAGGCCGCTGCCGGCTTTGCGGACATCCTGGCCGGCCTGCAACAGATCCTGCTGCCGATCCCGCAACATGCGATCGAAGATGTTTTATCGCGCGCTGCGCGCGCGACCGTTCACTGAGGAGACGACAATGAGCATCGGCCTGACCAGATATTCCGGAAGACTGGCGGCGATTGCCGCAACAGGGGCGCTGACCGCGGCCATTTTCGTGCTGCCGGCCAAGGCCGATACAGACCCGAAGGCGGTGCTGACCACCTATTCCGACATCGCACTGGCGAAATTCGAGGACTCGCTGACCACGGCCAAGGCGCTCGACGGCGCCGTGGACGCGCTGATCGCGACGCCGTCCGAAGAGACGCTGAAGGCGGCGCGCGAGGCCTGGAAGGCGGCACGCATTCCCTACCAGCAGACCGAGGTCTACCGGTTCGGCAACGCCATCGTCGACGATTGGGAAGGCCGGGTGAATGCCTGGCCGCTGGACGAAGGCCTGATCGACTATGTCGACAAGGGCTACGGCACCGAATCCGACGAGAACACGCTCTACACGGCCAATGTGATCGCCAATCCGGCGATCGAGATCAACGGCGAGAAAGTCGACGCTGCGAAGATCACGCCCGAACTTATCGCGGGCACCCTGCAGGAAGCCGGCGACATCGAGGCGAATGTCGCCTCGGGCTACCATGCGATCGAATTCCTGCTCTGGGGCCAGGACCTCAACGGCACCGAGGCCGGCGCCGGCAGCCGGCCCTACACCGACTATGACACCAAAAACTGCACGGGCGGCAATTGCGAACGGCGCGCCGAGTATCTGGCCGCAGCCTCCGACCTGCTGGTCGCCGACCTCGAGGAGATGGTCGCCAATTGGGGGCCGGAAGGTGCGGCCCGCAAGGGCCTGCTCGAAGGCGACCCGAAAGCCGGCATCTCGACCATCCTCACCGGCATGGGCTCGCTGTCCTACGGCGAACTCGCGGGCGAGCGCATGAAACTCGGCCTTCTGCTGCACGACCCGGAAGAAGAGCATGACTGCTTCTCCGACAATACCCATATCTCGCATCTCTATGATGCCGTCGGCATCCGCGACGCCTACCGCGGCAGCTACAAGCGGGTCGACGGCAGCGTCGTCGCGGGGCCTTCGGTTTCGGCCATGGTCAAGGAAACCGATGCGGCGATCGACACCGAGCTTTCCGGCAAGCTCGACGCGACGGTCGCCAAGATGGAAGCCATCCAGGCGCGCGCCGTCGGCGGCGAGGCCTACGACCAGCAGATCGGCGAAGGCAATGCCGAGGGCAACGCCGCCGTGCAGGCCGCCATCGACGCGCTGGTCGACCAGACCAAGTCGATCGAACGGGCGGTTGCGGCGCTGAAGCTCGATACGATCGCCTTCGAAGGATCGGACAGCCTCGACGCGCCGGACAAGGTCTTCCAGTAAGGCCCCGGATCGCCAAACACCCAGCCAAACGGCGCACGTCGCCGTCAGCCATTCCCGAGTACGAAATGCTGATCTGCCATTGCAATATCATTACCGAAAAGGAGATCGAACAGACGATCATCCAGTTGCTCGATGAGGATCCCTGGACCCTCATCGTACCCGCGAAAGTCTACCATACGCTGCAAAAGCGAGGACGCTGTTGCGGCTGCTTCCCAAATGTGGTCGAAACGATCATTCGGGTCACCGAGAACTACCACTCGCGTTCGGAGGCGAACGGAGCGGATATCGTTTCACACTTGGACCGCGTCCGCGGACTGCGGATCCAATACGGGAGCACTACCCATGAAAGGCGAAAAACAGATCATCGAGCGGCTTAACGAGGCTCTCTTTCTGGAGCTCGGAGCCGTCAATCAATATTGGCTGCATTACCGCCTTCTCGAAGACTGGGGCTACATCAAGCTGGCCAAGAAGGAGCGCGCGGAATCGATCGAGGAAATGCACCATGCCGACCGGATCGTGGCGCGCATCATCTTCCTCGAAGGCCATCCGAACCTGCAATCGGTGGCGCCGCTGCGCATTGGGCAGAATGTGAAGGAAGTGTTGGAATCCGATCTTGCCGGCGAATACGACGCGCGCACCTCGTACAAGAAATCGCGCGAGATCTGCCAGGAACTGGGCGACTACGTGACCATGCAACTGTTCGAGGAACTGCTGAAGGACGAGGAGGGCCATATCGACTTCCTCGAAACGCAGCTCGACCTGCTCGCCTCGATCGGCGACGCCAAGTACGGCCAGCTCAACGCGGCTTCCGCGGACGAGGCGGAAGGACACTAAGGACATGCGGGCATGCGGCGCGCCCTGAGTTTTCTGCGCCGCGGGCCGCATATTTGGTTGGCTCCAAGAGCGATCCAACCGCGTTGCGAATTTGTACCCCCACCCCTAACCCCTCCCCTCAAGGGGGAGGGGGACAAACGTTCCACCGTTCCGGCTAAGACCATTTTGGTTTGGCTTCGAGCGGCATACAGTGGAGCTTTCCCCTCCCCCTTGAGGGGAGGGGTTAGGGGTGGGGGTACTCTGATAGCCCGTCAGCTTACCAGCCTCGCCCTGATCCTTGGATTTTCAGTGGCACCGACTTTTGCCGGCTCGCCGGAACCGGCTCCCCTCCCCACCTCCCGCACCGACCTGTCCGCCAAAGACCTGGCGCGCGTGACCGCCATTACAAAGCCGACCACCGATTTCTCCAAGCCGGAACAGTTCGAGCCGATGCAGGGCGGGGCCGGAACCTCGCGCAAGCGCGTCAACCAGGATGCGTTCTCGCATTCGTCCGCCAACCTGACTTTCGAGGAGGAAGGCACGTTCAAGCTCGGCAACGGGCTGTTCCGCAAGCTCTGGGTTTCCTCGCCGTCGTCGACCCAGGCCTCGGACGGGCTGGGGCCGCTGTTCAACGCGCGCGCCTGCCAGAGCTGCCACCTGAAGGATGGGCGCGGACACCCGCCGGAAGGCAATACCGACGCAACCTCGATGTTTCTCAGGCTGGCGCGCGAAGCAACAACCGCCGAGGAACAGGCGGCTCGCGCCGACGGCAACGCGCTCAATTTTCCCGATCCGGTCTACGGCACGCAGTTGCAGGATCTCGCCGTGCCCGGCCTTGCCGGCGAAGGCAAGATGAAGATCTCCTATGAGGAGACCCCCGTCACGCTCGGCGACGGCACCACGCTTTCGCTGCGCAAGCCAACCTACGGCATCGAGAACCTGGCCTACGGTCCACTGGCGCCCGGCACCACGCTGTCGCCCAGGGTGACGCCGCAGATGATCGGCCTCGGGCTGGTCGAGCAGATCCATCCGGCCGATATCCTTGCCATGGCCGACCCCGGCGACAGGGACGGCGACGGGATTTCCGGCAAGCCGTCGATCATGCGCGACGCGCGGAGCGGCGAGCCGGTGCTCGGACGCTTCGGCTGGAAGGCACAGACGCCGTCGATCCGCCAGCAGACGGCAGACGCGTTCGCCGGCGACATCGGCATTTCGACGCCGGAGGTGCCACGCCACTGGGGCGATTGTACCGAAGCCGAGAAGGACTGCCGCGCCCTGCCCAACGGCGTGCAGGAGCGGCTCGGACCGGTCGAAGCACCGCCGCCGGTGATGGACCTCGTCACCTTCTATTCGCAGAATCTCGCGGTTCCGGTCCGCCGTGACGTCGGCAATGCCGACGTGCTGGCCGGCAAGAAGGTCTTTTACGCGCTCGGCTGCGTTTCCTGCCACACGCCGAAATTCGTCACCCGGCGCGACGCCCCGAACAAGGCGCAGGCCTTTCAGCTGATCTGGCCGTATTCCGACTTCCTGCTGCACGACATGGGTGGCGGGCTGGCCGACGGACAACAGGTCGGCGACGCGACCGGCACCGAATGGCGTACGCCGCCGCTGTGGGGCATCGGACTGACCAAACGGGTCAACGGACACACGTTCTTCCTGCATGACGGCCGCGCCCGCAACCTGACCGAGGCGATCCTCTGGCACGGCGGCGAGGCGCAGAAGGCGCGGGACGGGTTTGCGGCGCTGGCCAAGCAGGAGCGCGATGCGCTCGTCAAATTCCTGGAGTCGCTCTGATGCCTTCCTTTCTTCGAGTCGCTTTGATTGGCCTTCTGCTCTGCGTCACCGGTGCGGCAAATGCCGCAGAGATCGACGTCAAGACGGTGGTCACCAGAAGCATCGGCGACTTCGTGCGGCCCGGCTATGTCCGCCTGCATGACACCACCGCTTCGCTCAGCCAAGCAGTCGGCGGCCTGTGCAAAACGCCGTCCGACGCCTCGCTCGAAGCGGCCCGCGACGCCTTCTCGGCGACGGTCGATTCCTGGTCGTCGATCGAGATGATCCGCTTCGGGCCGGTGACGGAGAAGAACCGGCTGGAGCGCATCCTGTTCTGGCCGGACCGCAAGAGCATCGGGTTGAAGCAGGTGCAGGCCGCGCTCGCCGACAAGGACCCGACGGCCATCGACTCCACGCAGCTTGCCCGCAAGAGCGTCGCCATGCAGGGGCTCGGCGCGCTCGAATTCGTGCTTTATGGCACCGGCGCGGAGGAATTGTCCGGCGAGGCCGGCGCTTTCCGCTGTGCCTATGGCCTAGCGATCTCGAAAAACCTCGAGACCATTGCCGGCGAACTCGTGGCCGAATGGGCCGATCCGGTAGGGTTTTCGCAGAAATGGCAGGAGTTCGGGCCGCGGAACCCACTCTATCGCGACGACAGCGAAGCTCTGACCGAACTGCTCGAAGTCTTCGTCAACGGACTGGAACTGATCCGCGACCAGCGGCTCGGAGGCTTCCTCGGTGCCGACGAAAAGGCCGACAAGCCCAAGCAGGCGGTGCTCTGGCGCTCCGGCAAGACGGCGGACACGCTTGCCGCCAATATGGAGGGGCTGAAGGCGCTGCTGGACGCCTCCGGCATCGGACCTGCGCTGCCCGAGACCGCGCGCTGGATCGGCCAGTCGGCCGATTTCGAGTTCAACAATGCGATCACCGCGGCCAAGGCAGCCAGGGGTCCGGTCGCTGATGTTCTGGCCGACCCGGCCAAACGAGGCAAGCTGGCCTATTTCGGCGTGGTGACGTCGAGCCTCACGGAAATCTTCGGCACACGGCTCTCGGCCGAACTCGGATTGACGGCCGGCTTCTCCTCGCTGGATGGAGACTGACAATGCGCCTGATCGATCGCCGCGTCTTCCTGAAGGCCGCCGGCGCCAGCTTCATGGCGTCGCTGTCGCCGCAATCGCTCCACGCTGTCGAGGCCGCGGATGCCGTCTTCGCCACCGCCTACCAGCGGCGTGACGGCGCCTATGGCGTCGCGGTGCTGTCGGAAGACCGCAAGATCGTTTTCTCCGCCGACCTGCCGGAGCGTGGCCATGACGTGACCTTCGATCCCGTATCGCAGCGCGCGGTGGTGTTCGCGCGGCGGCCGGGAACCTTCGCGGTTGTCTTCGATCACACAGAGCGTAAGCAGCCACTAACCATCCCCAGTATCGACGGCCGGCATTTCTTCGGCCATGGCGTCTTTTCGCCGGACGGCAAACTGCTTTATGCGACGGAAAACGACTTCGAGAACGCGGCAGGAATGATCGGTGTCTACGACGCATCCGACGGCTTCCGGCGCGTCGGAGAGTTTCCGACGCACGGCATGGATCCACATGAATTGCTGCTGATGCCCGACGGCCGGACGCTGGTGATCGCCAATGGCGGCATCGAAACACATCCGGATTTCGGCCGTGCCAAGCTCAACCTGACGACCATGAAGCCGTCGCTGGTGTTTATCGACCGGATCAGCGGCGACCTGATCGAGGAACATCTGCTGCCCCCGGCGCTGCATCAGTTGTCGATCCGCCACATGGATATCGACGCTGGCGGCGCCGTCTGGTTCGGCTGCCAGTATGAAGGCCCGGCAAGCGACCGGCCGTTGCTCGTCGGCAAGGCAAAGCCCGGTTCCGATCTGACGCTGATCGACATGCCGCAGGACGTGCTCGGCGGTCTGCGCAACTATGTCGGTTCGGTCGCCGCCAATCCGGGCGCCGGCACGGTCGCGGTGTCGTCGCCGCAGGGCAACAGCATGGCGATCATCGATGTCGCCACTAGCGAGATACGCTCATCCCTGTCGCTGAAAGAAGTCTGCGGCCTGGCGCCGGACCAGTCAGCCTTCATGGCCACGACCGGCACCGGCGAGATCGTCGACCCAAAAGGGGAAGCCGTCGACATGCAGGACTATGTCTGGGATAATCACCTGCTGCGGATAATGTAAGCCTTAGCTTACACCAATATTCGAACAGTTAAACGGAACCGTCGAGATCCGCGTGTGCGATCGCCTTCCGGACGATTTCCAGAAAACGTTCGCCGGCCTCGTCGCGCGCGCCGCTGTTGTCGATGGTGATGACGTCGGCGCTGCGGTCGACCGGTGCCGTACGGGCCAGCCGCGCCAGCACCTCGCCGCGGGATTCGCGGCCGCGCGCGGACAGGCGCTCGGCCAGGATATCGTGCCGTGCGGTGATTTCAACCACGGCGACATTGGCATAGCGCTGGCGAAGCGCTGCAAGCGCGCCACGCGACAGATTGGCGATGGCGACGCGACCGTCGGCAATAGTCCTGTCGACGCTGGCGGGCAGGCCGTATTTCAACCCGTGTGCAGGCCAGGAAAGCGCGAAGGCGCCGTGCTTTTCTGCCTCGTCGAAGGCAGCGTCGGCCAGCGTGTCGTGGTCTTCGGACCCGGCGTCGCTCGGCCGGGTGATGACGCGGCGGACAAATTCGACGCCGCTGTCGTCATCCAGCCGTTCGCGGGCGTAATCGATGATCGTGTCCTTGCCGGCGCCGCTAGGCCCGACAACGGCGATGAAGACGCCGCCGCGGAGCGGAAACGCGGCGCTGGTCAGCTCGCGCTCGATCAGAGCCGAAACCATCACGCGACGCGGCGCCCTTCACGCCACACGGTGCGGACGACCGGCACATGCTCGTCGACGCGGACGCGCACGAGATCGGCCCGGCGGCCGATTTCGATGACGCCGCGATCTTCGAGCCCGACCGCCTCGGCCGGGTTCTTCGACACCATGGCAACCGCCTGCGGCAAGGAGATACCGTCGACGACGTCGCCCAGGAAGAAGGCCGACTGGATCAGGCTGAACGGAATGTAGTCGGATGACAGGATGTCGAGCATGCCGCCTTCGGCCAGCGTGCGGGCCGAGACGTTGCCGGAATGCGAGCCGCCGCGCATAACGTTGGGCGCGCCCATCAGCACACCGAGGCCGGCATCCTTGGAGGCACGGGCAGCGGCCTCCGTGGTCGGGAACTCGGCAACGCGGATGCCCTGCTGCACGGCTTCGTCGACATGGGCGACGGTGGCGTCGTCGTGGCTGGCGAGCACGATGCCACGCGCCTTGCAGGCAGCAGCGATCGCGGCCCGGTTGGGTGAGGAATTGACTGCCGATTGCGCCATGCGGCGCTCGCAGAATATCCGGAACGCCTCGTCCGACATCTTCAGCTTGCCCTTGTAGTAGATGGCGTAGGTTTCGAGTTTGGCGAACTGGCGCTGTCCGGGCGCATGGTCCATCAGCGACGCGAGTTTCACGCGTTCGTCGCCATCGAAATAGCTGAAGCCCTGCTGGCAGTCGGGAGCCGAGACCTCGCAGCGCAGGTGGATGAAATGATCGGCGCGCACGCGGTCGTGGCGAACGCTGTCCTCGATAGCATCGGCGAGCTTGCGCATTTCCTGCGCGGTCATGTCGGAGTCCTCGTCGATGCCGACGCGCAAGGCGTCGAACACCGTGGTGATGCCGGCCGTCGCCACCTGCGCGTCGTGGGCAAGCACGGCGGCGATCGGGTTCCAGCGCACTTTCGGACGCGGCGCGTAGTGGCCTTCGAGGTGGTCAGTATGGAGTTCGACGAGACCCGGGATGATGTAGTCGCCGCCCATGTCCTCGCCGGCATCGCCGCCGGTGGAAACATCGGCGATCTTGTCGTCGCGGATTAGGACCGATCCGGTAAGCACCTCGTCGGCGAGTACGATGCGCGCATTGCTCAAAATGGTTTCAGTGGTCATTTCAGGCAGTCTTTCTTTCCCGCCGGCGACCCAGCGGATGGTACGATTGCACGTGGAACGGCGCGCCAGGCTCCGGTTCGACGAAAAGCGCCACGCCGTCGACCGCCACCGGTTCGTCGAGCACCGCGCCGAAAAACTCCTCGATGGCGCCGCGGATTCGCGGCGCCTCGCCGTCGTTCACCCGGCCGGTCACTGTCATGTGGAAACGGAACGCCTCGAAAACGTAGGGATAGCCCCACTGATAGAGGTTGCGGAATTCGAGCGGGCTCAGCGAATCGGGGCTGCGCCGTTCGATCTCAGTCTCGGAAAGCGGCGCACGGAACCGCTCGAAGGCAACCACCACATCGTCGGCAAAACGGTTCAGTTCGGGCAACGGCGCCTCGGGAACGAGCGCGAAAAAGCTGTCGATCTGCCGAATCGCCAGTTGGGGGATGACCACCGGCGCCATGCCTTCGGCAAACACTTCCATCGCCTTGATCAACGATGCCTCGGTTTCGGTTCCGGCCAGACGGAACGGTGCCTTCAACGTGGCGTGGAATCCGTAACGGCGCGCCGCGGCAGTGTGGAAGGCGATTTCGGCAGGGGAAAGGCGGCCGATCGCCGGAGCCGGCGCGGCGGTACCGGTAAACGGATCGCGGCCGAGCCAGTTCGCCGCCACGCGGGTCAGCGGGTCGTCTCGTTCCGGGGTGAAATAAATCGCGTAGCGCATGAAGCATTTCCTCGCCAGGCCGATGCCATAGGCGATTTGCGTGACAGAATAACGAAGCAGTGGCGCTTTTTCGCTGATACCAGAATTGCCCGCTCAAATCATCAGTCGATGACCGTCCGTCCGATCAGGCGCCGGCGTAGCACGTTGGAAATGTTGTCGAAGACGAAGACGACGATCAGGATCAGCAGCACCATGTAGGCGACGTTCTCCCAGTCGGAATTGGTGCGCATGGCTTCCCAGAGCTTCAGGCCGATACCGCCAGCGCCGACGGCGCCGATGATTGTGGCCGAGCGCGTGTTCGATTCCCAGAAATAGAGCGACTGGCTGAGGAACACCGGCAGCACCTGCGGCACGACGCCGTAGCGCTGCACCAGCGACGGCGCCGCGCCGACCGAGCGAATGCCCTCGCGCTGCTTGTCGTCGATGTTTTCCAGGGCTTCGGAATAGAGCTTTCCGAATGTGCCGGTGTCGGTGAAGAAGATCGCCGAAATGCCGGCAAGCGGTCCCGGCCCGAAGGCGCGGGTGAAGAACAGCGCCCAGATCAGCATGTCGACGGAACGCAGAAAATCGAAGAAACGCTTGAACAATTGGTTGGCGAAGCGGTTCGGCGTGATGTTGCGGGCGGCGACGAACGCCAGCGGGAAGGCCAGGGCCGAGGCGAAGACTGTGCCGACGAACGCCATGACGATGGTCTGCAGCAGCTTCGTCCAGACATCGCCATGCTGCCACTCGGAATTGTTCCAGATGTTGTCCCAGGCAAGCGCTGCATTCGACATTTCGGGCTTCAGGCGCGGTCCGGACAGGAGCAGCGACAGCACCTCGCCCGCCGATTTTCCCCAGAACGGCGAATTGCCGTCGAAGACGAAGTTTTCCCAGCCGAAGAAGCGGTGGCGGATCTTGACCTCGTCGGCCTCGATCTCGGCCCTGCCGGCAAATCCGAACGAGACGATGAGCTTCTCGCCCGGTGTCTTCTGCTCGGCCCATTGCGGCAACGCGCCTCGCGCCGTGACGCGCTCGTCCGGCACGATGTCGATCACCAGCGTCTCGTTGCCACGCACGACGGTCACCAGCCGCGGCGTGATGTCGAGACTGTTGTCCCTTCCGATGCCGATGACGGCACGCTCGGCGACGCCCTCGACGCCGGGCGGCGGCGCACCGGCGGGCTCGAGCGTTACCCAATCCGGCTGCCTGTCCGCCTGGTAGGTGGAAAAGCGCGCATAGGTGACGTCGAGCCGGTCACCGCGAAACTCCACGGTCGGACGGATTTCATAGCTTACCCAGTCGGCGAGATAGATGCCGGCGATGCCCCAGTTGCCGCCGGCGAGCACGCTGCCCACGGCGAAGAACCACCATGCGAAAACCAGATAGGAGGCGATGCCGAGGCCGACCAGCCAGCCGGTCCGGCGTTTGCGCTGCGAACCGGCAAAGACCTCGGGGTAGCGCGCGGAAATGTCGTCGATCTCGGCTGCGGACAAGGTTGCCATGGCATCAGTCTCCGCGGCCGAAAGCAAAGGCCTGTTCGCCGACCAGCTTCTTGCGCAACCATGCGGAAAGCTGGTCGACGCCGATGATGGTCAAAAGCAAGAGTAGGATGATCGCCAGCGTCTTGGCCTCGTGGGTGCGGCTGATCGAGAGCCGCAGTACCTCGCCGATGCCGCCGCCGCCGACCGCGCCGATGATGGTCGAAGCGCGCACATTGATCTCGAGGCGCAGCAGCCCATAGCTCAGGAAGTTGGGCATCACTTGCGGGACGATGCCGAACCATACGCGCTCCGGCCAGTTGGCGCCGGCCGCCCGCAGGCCCTCGTCGGGCTTCATGTCGGCGTTTTCGACGACTTCGAAGAACATCTTGCCGAGCGCGCCGACCGTGTGAATGGAGACCGCCAGTATCGCCGGGATCGGCCCGATCGAAAGCACGGCGAGGAAGAAGCCTGCGATGACGATCTCGGGAAAGGCGCGCAGTATTTCCATGAAACGGCGCACGAAGAAGCGGAGCCAGCGCTGCGTGACCAAGTTGGAGGCGGCAAGGAAGCACAGGCAGAAGCCCAACGCGAAACCAACCAGGGTCGAAACGAGCGCGATGTTGATCGTTTCGAGCATCTTGTAGATGTATTCGGGCACGTAAAGCGTGCTGGTCAGGTACACCCGGCCTTCGGGATAATCGTATTTCAGGCTGCCGTCCGCATAGGGCGACGGCAGGTCGAACAGCGCGCGCCATACTTCCCAGCCGTCGCGCGGCATCAGCTGGTCGATGAAATCGAAGACATGCGGCAGCCGGTCCCAGAATTTGCCGGCGTTGCTCTCATTGGCGAACCACAGCGACGCGGACATCGCGACGATCATGAACAGCACGCCACCAATCGTGTAGAGGCGGCGGCGGCTCGCAAGTTCCTGCCAGTGGCGCTCGACGGCAAGTCCGGTGTCGGAAAGGGTTACGCTCATGGATACTCCGGGCATTCCGCGCACATGATCCTTCTGCGGATCATGCCAGGCAGGAACGCGCCGCGGCGGGGCCGCGACGCGTTCGGGTTGCCTGATCGCTTACGAGCCGATCTGCGCCTTGCGGGCGTCGATGATGGGCTGGTAGAATTCCGGGGTCACTTCGGTAAAGCCGGTGAAATCGCCACCCTGGATGGCGGAGAAGCAGGCCGCGTCGGTCTTCGGCAGGTCGACCATGAACTGCTTGAACTTCGACTTGATGCCGGCATCGAGCGAGGTGCGCACGACGACCGGGCCATTCGGGATCAGCGGCGACTTCCAGACCTCGACGAGGTCGTCCATGTCGAGGATGCCCTTCTCGACCATCTTGGCGAGATTGCCCGAGGTATAGCCCTTATCCCAGTCGCCGACGCCCGAGCCGAAGGTGGTGCCGACATCGAAGGTGCCCTTGAGTACTTCGAGGACGAGGTTCTCGTGGCCGCCGCCGAAGCCAGTTTCAGCGACGTAATCCTTGACTGCGGTGCCGCCGAGATCCTTCGGCAGCGATGTGACCGGGATCAGGTAGCCCGAGGTCGAATCCGGATCGGCGAAACCGAGCTTCTTGCCCTTGATGTCTTCGAGTTTGGTGATGCCCGAATCCTTCTTGGCGACCATGATCGAATAGTAGCCGGTCGAGCCGTCGGTCTGCACGGTGGTCAGGATCGGCTCGACGGCATCCTTGTTCTCGAGATAGATCTTGGCGTAGCCCGAGGCGCCGAGTTCGGCGTAGTCGAGCGTGCCGCCGAGCAGGCCCTGGATGGTGCCGTCATAATCGGCGGCCGGGAACAGCGAGACCTTCTCGACGCCGAGCACGGCGGGAAGCTTGTCGACAAGGCACTGGAAGTTGCGCAGGCGGTCGGCTTCGTTCTCGCCGCCGATCAGGCCGATGCGGAAATCCTTGAGGTCTTCGGCCTGGGCGGCGCCGACCATGAGGGCGGTCAGCGCGACAGCGCTGTAAAGTGCTTTCCTGAGCATGGATATCTCTCCTGTTGGACCGGCCATCCGCCGGCGTTCTGCTTCATCGATGACAAGGCCCATGACGCGGGCAAGGCGATCCCGGAGGCTCAGAGCTACGCCAGGGCGGGCTGCAAGGGTCCGGCGGATACTGTCGGCTTCTGCGAACGAATGCTGGTCGAGGTGATGGCCTCGGAGATCTCCGAGCCGTCGCCGTCGGCGCCGTAGACCATGCGCACGGCGTCGCGGGTAAGGTCTTCGGGGGCGCCGTCGAAGACCACCTGGCCGCCCGCCATGCCGATGATGCGGTTGCAATAGGCGCGCGCCGTGTCGAGCGTGTGGAGGTTGGTGATGACCGTGATGCCTTCGCGCAGGTTGATATCCTGCAGGGCGTCCATGACCACCTTAGCGTTGAGCGGATCGAGCGAGGCGATCGGCTCGTCGGCGAGGACCATCTTGGGCTGCTGCATCAAGGCGCGCGCGATGGCCACCCGCTGCTGCTGGCCGCCGGACAACGTGCCCGCCGGCTGCAAGGCGGTGCGTGCGATGTCGAGACGCTCCAGCGCCGAGATCGCCTGCGCGCGCTCCTCGCGGGAAAAGATGCTGAGCAGGTTCAGCGCGGTCGAGCGATGATTGAGGCGGCCGAGCAGCACATTGGTCAAGACGTCGAGGCGCGGCACCAGGTTGAACTGCTGGAAGATCATGGCGCAGTCGCGCTGCCAGCGGCGCAGCGTCGCACCACGCAAGGCGGACACCTCCGAGCCGTCAAAAAAAATCGACCCCTTGCTGGGATCGATAAGACGGTTGATCATTCTGAGCAGGGTCGATTTGCCGGCGCCGGAGCGGCCGATGATGCCGACCATCTGGCCTTGCGGGATTTCAAGCGCAACGCCATTGACGGCAATGTTCTTGCCGAAGCGGCGCGTGACATCGCGAATTTCAAGCATGACGACTTCCCTGTCCAGCGCGGTTTTCCGCGTCTCCCGGGAATGGCCTAGACCAGCGGCATGAAGCCGCGATGTCGGTTCGATGTCAGTTTTGTTACGCTCCACAGATCCGGCGGTAAGCCTTCGCCACAGCGCGGAACCAACGGGCACGA
Source organism: Mesorhizobium sp. ZC-5 (assembly GCF_025753855.1). Lineage (GTDB taxonomy): Bacteria > Pseudomonadota > Alphaproteobacteria > Rhizobiales > Rhizobiaceae > Neomesorhizobium. The sequence goes on along the minus strand of NZ_JAOWPT010000002.1, from coordinate 758,013 downwards.
GGCCTCAACAGCACCGGCCGGGTTCAGGCCGCTCCAGTCTGATTCGGTGATTGCATATCTTTCGCTGGCACTACGGTTGTTAGTGATTATATGAGGTCCGACGTAACCGCTTCACGAGGATCATCGATGCGACTGCCGAATGCCGCCCGGATTGCCACGCTGTTTGCAGGCCTGTTCCTTGCATTCTCCATGGTCGCCATCGACCATGCCGAGGCGCGCCGGGGCGGCAGCTTCGGCAGCCGGGGCACCCGCACCTTCCAGTCGGCGCCGCCGACCCGCACGGCGCCGCAGCAGGCCGCACCGGTCGAACGCTCGATGACGCCCAACACGGGCCAGAACGCCAACCAACCCGGTGCTGCGGCCCGGCAGACGCAGCTTTCGCCGCAGCGTCCCGGTTTCATGAACGGCTTCGGTGGCTCCATGCTGCGCGGGCTGATGCTCGGCGGCCTCATCGGCCTGCTGCTCGGCCAGGGTTTCGGTGGCCTCGCCGGCATGTTCGGCTTCCTGCTGCAGGCGTTGCTGATCGGCGGCGCGATCTGGCTCGTCATCCGCCTGTTCCGCTCGCAGCAGGCGCGTTCGCCCGAACCCGCAATGGCCGGCAATTCCGGCGGCTTTTCCTACCGCGACGCGGCACCGCGCGAGGCCGGCAATTCCCGCGGCTTCAGCATTCCGAGCATTGGCGGCGGTTCGGGCAGCGCGCCGATCGAGGCCGCCGGCGAGGACATCAACCTGACCCAGGCCGACCTCGACACGTTCGAGCGCCAATTGACGGAGGTGCAGGAAGCGTTCGGCCGCGAGGACCACAAGGCGCTGCGCCGGCTGGTGACGCCGGAAATGGTGTCATATCTTTCGGAAGAACTGGCCGACAACGCCCAGAATGGCGTCCGCAACGACGTCTCCGATATCCAGCTGCATCAGGCAGACATTGCCGAAAGCTGGCGTGAAGGCGATCGCGACTACGCGACGGCAGCGCTGCAATATTCGTCGATCGACGTGACCCGCAACCGCGTGACCGGCGAGATCGTCGAGGGTGATGCCGACGAGCCGACCGAAACGACCGAACTGTGGACGTTCGTGCGCCCGAAAGGCGGCGACTGGCAGCTCTCGGCCATCCAGCAAGCCTGAGCCGCAAGCCGACAAAAAAGGGCCGCGCAACAGCGCGGCCTTTTGCATTCGGGCAGCGGCTATCCGCCGTGCTTTCCAGGAACGCTTCCGCTTCGAGCGCGTGGAAGCCGCCAAGCGCGGCGCGCAATCTCGCGTTGCCCGGGAACCGCCGATGGTGAACATTCGGCTCAATTGCGGCCATGCCGGATGTCAGGTCGCAAGCCACGCCGTACCTCTGCGGCCCTTTCATCGATCCGATTCGCTGTTTCATCGAACAGGCGTTGCCTCTGAACGACCTCCACGGCTACCACCGTCGTCGCCATGGGTCGGGATGGTGCGCAGCAACGGCGCGGCGGAAACCATCAACCATGTAGACAGCAGAGGTGGGTTGATGACGATCGAATCTATATTGTCGAAGCAAAGCCGTGGCGTCTCTGCGACCGGGGCGCTTTTCGCCCGGCTGCTTCTGTCGTCGACATCTTGCGCCGCACTGCTGGTGGCGACGCCCGCCTTTGCGCAGTCGACGGATTGCAGTGGGCCGTCCTCCTCGCACGACTCCTGTACCATTTCAGCCGGAAATTACTCGTCGAGCGATGCGTATATCGGCGAGGGCGATGATGGTGACGACGATGACAACGGCGAGGACGGGCCGGAGTACACTCTCACCAACTACGGCACGATCATTGTCAACTCGGGGCAATCCTGGGGCCTGGCTATCGGCAGCAATGGCGGTAATGGCTCCGACGACGATCGGACGGATGCTGGTGACGGCGGCTATCTCGGTTTCTATAACTATGGCGATGTGACGGTCGGCGGCTCAAGCAATGGAACCGTCTACGGACTTTATGCCCGCTCGGCAGGCGGCGACGGCGGCGGCGACAGCGAAGACACCGGCGTCGGCGGCTCGGATGGCGGTCGCGGCGGCGATGGCGGCTACATCGACCTCTCCAACCAGGCGACGGTGACGATCAACCGCCCGCTCTCCGACGGCGGCATGGGCATCTATGTGGAAAGCCGCGCCGGCGAAGGCGGCGATCAGGATTCCACGGTCGGCGACCAGCGCGGCGGCAATAGCGGCGACGCCAAGGACATCACGGTCTACAATTCCGGCATTGTCCAACTCGGCACCAGTTCCAGCTATCTGAGTGGGCGCGGCTTCGCCTGGGGTATCGGCGTCGAGGCCCGCGGCAACGAAGGCGGCAAGGACAACGGCCAGGGTGGCACTGGCGGCAATATCTCCATCACCAATGACGGCACCATCGGCGTATATTGGTCCGGCGATGACAGCACCCAAAACGGCGTGCGCGGCATTTATGGTTTTAGCGAGGGCGGCGATGGCCGCCACTCCGACGACAACAGCAATGCCGGCGGCGACGGCCAGGCGGGTTACCAGGTCCAGATCGGATCGTCCGGCAATATCACGGTTCACGCATCGAGCGACGTCCAGGGAGACTCGGGCGGCATCGTCGCTGTCAGCAAGGGCGGCGACGGCGGGGGGGCGCCTGGGAACGACAAAGGCGGTGACGGCGCCAATGCCGGCGACACGACTGGTGGCGATGAAGGCGTCACGCGGGTGGACCTTTACGGCAGCAGCCATATCGACACGCAGGGCGCTAACATCGCCGGCGCCATTGTCCGCAGCAAGGGCGGCGACGGCGGTGATGGCGAAGACGGGTCCCACGACAGTTCGGGTGGTGACGGCGGCAAGGGCGGCGCGGTCGCGGTGACGATGGCGGATCAGGCCGCCGTCAAGACCAGCGGTGCGGCCGGCTATGGCGTGCTCGCCCAGTCGATCGGCGGCGCCGGTGGCGATGGTGGCAACGACACGGCTCTGGTCGGCACCACTGGTGGCGGCGGTTATGGTGGCGACGGAGGGAGCGTGACCTTCTCGTCCGGCAGCGACACCGAGATCACCACGTCCGGCGACACCAGTACGGCGGTCGTTGTCCAGTCGGTTGGCGGCAGCGGTGGTGACGGCGGTGATTTCGTCGCGATCCTCGGCGGCGAGGCCGGCAAGGGCGGGCGCGGCGGCGACGGCAGCGATGTGTCCGCAACCAATGCCGGCTTGCTGCAAACCTTTGGCGATGATTCTCACGGCATCGTCGCGCAGTCGATCGCCGGCGCCGGCGGAACCGGCGACGTGCCGTCCGGCATCCTGCTGGAACTGGGCGGTGACGGCGGCAATGGTGGCAACGCCGGCCGCACGGATGTCCGCAATGCGGGAACCATCCTCACCTGGGGCATGGGCTCCAAGGGCATCGTTGCCCAGTCCATCAGCGGCGGCGGTGGAACTGCGGGAACTCTCGGCGGCGGAAAGATCACCATCGGCGGCTCGGGCGGTGGCGCGGGAACGGCTAACCTGGTGACGGTGGGAAGCACCGGCACCATCCAGACCACGGGAGACGCGGCGACCGGCATCCTTGCCCAGTCGATGGGCGGCGGCGGCGGCACCGCCGCCAACACGCTCGGCATCTGGTCGGTCGGCGGCAGCGGCGGCGACGGCGGCGACGCCGGAGCGGTGACGGTCGGTGCGGCTGGCTACATCGGCACTTCCGGTGCCTGGGCCAACGGCATCACCGCCCAGTCGATCGGCGGCGGCGGTGGCGATGGCGGCTTCGCACTCGACTTCAGCGTCGTCATTCCCAATGTCGGCGTTGGTGGACAGGGCGGCGCGAGCGGCGAGAGCAGCGATGTCGATGTCGGCAATGTCGATCCAGACACAGGCGGCGGACTCGGCGCGCTGGATATCGAGACGTGGGGCGAGCATTCCTACGGAATCCTGGCGCAATCCATCGGCGGCGGCGGCGGCAGCGGCGGCAATGCGGTGGGCGCCGGCGTGTTCGAGTTTGTGTCGTTCCAAATCGGCGGCGAGAGCGGCGATGGCAGCGGCGGGGACGATGTGCGCGTGCGCTTCGACGATCTGTCGATCACCACCCATGCCGAGGATTCCATCGGCATCGCCGCCCAGTCGATCGGCGGCGGCGGCGGTGTCGGCGGCTCGGCCTACGGCGCCGATGCCAATCTCGTGTTCTCCTACGGAGCCGCGATCGGCGGTCTCGGCGGTAAGGGTGGCGATGCGGACACCGTCACCATCGATCTCACGAACAGTTCTGTCTTCACCGGCCAGGCGTCGGATCCGTCGACAGTCTCAGACGCGGTCGGCATTCTGGCGCAGTCGGTTGGCGGTGGCGGTGGCATCGGCGGGCGCGCCATGCAAGCGACGATCGCTCAGGTGATCCCGGTCTACCTGCCGATCGCCGTCGCGGGGGCTGCCGCCGTCGGTGGCACTGGCGGGGACGGCGGCAATGGTGACAATGTCACCGCCGATCTGCGCGGTTCCACGGTGGTCGCGACCAACGGCGACGGCTCGCACGGCATTCTCGCGCAGTCGATCGGCGGCGGCGGCGGTTACGCGAAAAATGCGTGGACGTATGCCATGACGTCTGGTGCCGGCGGCGGCGTTTTTGCGGGCGATGTTTCGGCAGCCGTAGGCGGGTTCGGCGGCGGCGGCGGCGATGGCGCCGAGGTGGCGGTGAACTTGCGCGATGCCGGCCAGATCGTGACCAATGGCGGCGACGCGCATGCCATCATCGCCCAGTCTGTCGGCGGCGGCGGCGGCGCGGCGGGCGTCGCCAAGGCGAAGGCGTCCGGCTCGTTCGGCTTCTCGGCCATCACCGGGAAGGTAGGAATCGGTGGCTTTGGCGGAGATGGCGGCGATGGCGGCGGCGTCAGCGTCGCGACCGACGCCGGAACATTGATCTCGACGAGTGGCCAGCACGCTTATGGCATCATCGCACAATCGATCGGCGGCGGGGGCGGCACTTCGACCGGCGTGACGGTCGGTGCGACCGAGAAAGGTGGCGCCGGCGAAACCTTCACCATCTCCGCATCGGAAACCTTGTCGGTCGGCCTGACGGGTGGTGGCGGCGGCGACGGCGGCAAGACCAGCGTCAGTACCGCCGGTGCGATCGAGACCTTCGGAGCCGGCTCGATCGGCGTGGTCGCGCAATCGGTCGGCGGCGGCGGCGGCATCGGCGGTTCGGTCGTGGGCAACGCCATTGCCGGCAGCAACATCCTCTCGGCGCTCGACGTCATCTGGCAGAATTACGACCTCACCCTCAGCGTCGGCGGAACTGGTGGCGAGGGCGGCAATGGCGGGGAGGTGGAACTGACTCATAGCGGCTCGATCGCCACCGCCGGCCATCGCGCCATTGGCATCCTCGCCCAGTCGGTGGGCGGCGGCGGCGGCCTGGGCGGCACCTCGACGGTGACGGACGCCAAGACCACCGGCGAACTCAACCTGGTGGTGGGCGGCGATGGCGGGTCGGGTGGTACCGGCGGCAACGTGTCGGCGAATTTCGACGGCAACAACGCCGATTCGATCGAAACCGGCGGCCGCCAGGCGCACGGCGTCGTGCTCCAGTCCATCGGCGGTGGCGGAGGCCTCGGCGGCGACGGCTCATCGAGCGCCAGCGGGCGCATCGTCGTCGGCGCCTATGCAGGCGGCGACTCCGGCGACGGCAACAAGGGCGGCGCGGTATCAACCGACGGCTGGCTGAAGGTGACGACCCACGGCGCCGATGCAGTCGGCCTGATCGCCCAGTCGGTCGGCGGCGGCGGCGGCGTCGCCGGCCAGGGCAGCTCCAGTGACGTCGACAACCAGCTCGGCGTTTCGCTGGCGCTCGCGGTCGGCGGCGGCGGCGGAGCCGGCGGCGATGGCGGCGACGTCTCGATCACTTCAGGCTTCGAGGCAGCAACCTATGGCCGGCGCGCGCACGGCATCGTCGCGCAGTCGGTCGGCGGCGGCGGCGGCATCGGCATCGCCGGCGACCGCGGCAACATCCTCTCCTTGTCCCTGGGCGGCAGCGGGAGCGTCTCCGGTGACGGTGGCAATGTGACGGTCGCGCCGGTCGCAGGCTCCTCCATCACCACCGGCGGCGCCGGCGCCTATGGCATTCTCGCCCAGTCGGTGGGCGGCGGCGGCGGTCTCGCCGGCGATGTCAGCGACGGGCCGCTGACCTTCGGCGCCGATCGCGGCGGCGCCGCCTCCGGCAGCGGCGGTACGGTGGCGGTGGCCTTCGACGGCGCCATCCAGGCTACTGGGCAATACGCACACGGCATCTTCGCGCAGTCGGTCGGCGGCGGCGGTGGCCTCGGCGGCGACAGCGGCGGTTCCTTTGCCGGCTCGACCGGGGTCGGCAGCTCGGGCGCGGGCGGTGATGTCAGCGTGACCCAGAGCGGCACGCTGATTGCCGCGGGCGTGGGATCACATGGCATCTTTGCCCAGAGCCAGGGGCCGAGCGGCAACGGAAACGTGCAGGTCGACGTGCATGGCACGGTCGTCGGCGGCAATGACACCGGCACCGGCGTCACCGTGGCCGGTGGACGCGGCAACGTACTCACCGTCGCGTCGGGCGGCCTCGTCAGCGCCGATTCCGGCGTGGCGATCCGCTTTGAAGGCGACCGGTCGTCGGACTATGGCAGCACGCTCGACATCTACAATTACGGCACCATTACCGGCGACATCCTCCTCGACAATGCCGATCACGGCTATGCCGGCACGGTGTACAACAACAGCTACAACACCCTGCAGTCGAACTATATCCAGGCCGACGTCGTCAATTCCGGGCGTATGGTGGTCAGCCGCGATGGCATCGGCGAGACCCAACTGACCGGAAACTTCACCCAATCCGATGCGGGCATCCTCCAGGTGGACGCAGACTTCGCGGCGGGTAAGGCGGATCGTCTGACGATCGAGGGCGACGCCACGCTCGACGGCCAGGTCAAAGTTTCGGCGCTGACCCTGCTGCCGCGCTCGCTCCGTTTCCTGGATGTTGAGGGCAATGTGAGCGGCACCCTGCAGGGCAGCCGGGTCAACATGTTTGACTTCATGGTTTCGCGTGCCAGTGGTAACAGCTATGAGATCTCGGCGAAGGCGGACTTCACCCGCGCCGATCTTGGGTTGGACATGCGGCAATCCGAAGCCGCCAACTATCTCCAAGGCATCTGGGACGCCGGCGGAGGCCTGTTCGGGCCGCTGTTCGCGGCTCTGGCCGACAGTGATCCCGGCTCCTATCGCCAGGGGCTGTCGAGCCTGCGCGCCGACATTGCCAACGCGCCGGCAGCTCAGAACATCGCGCTGACCCAGCAGCGCCTCGATCGTACAATGGGCTGCCCTGCATTCCAGATCGGCGGTGCGTGGACCCAACAGGACGAATGCGCGTGGGCGCAGGTCGGAGGCCAGTATTTGGACCAGGGTTCCATCGGCGGTGCCGGCGGCTACAGCGACACCGTCTACACTTACGCGCTGGGCGGCCAGAAGGAGATCGCGCCCGACTGGTTCCTCGGCGTGGCGGGCTCTTATGAGAGCAGCGATATTTCCGCATCCGAACAGCAGCTCGACATCGACGGCCAGATCTTCTCGGCCGGCCTCAGCCTGCGGCACGATATCGGCAACTGGCAGTTCGGCGCGGCGCTTAATGGCAGCATCGGCAGCTTCGACAGCCGCCGCGGCGTCGGCTTCGGCACTTTGGGAGGCATCTCCAGGGGCAATCAGGACGTCTACGGCTTCGGCGGGCGTTTGCGCGCGGCCTATCTGCAGCCGTTCGACCAATCCTACCTGAAGCCCTATGTGGATCTCGACCTCATCTACACCGATGCCGGCGGCTATGTGGAGAATGGTGCAGAATTGCTTGATCGGCGGATCGCCGGAAGCTCGCAATGGGCGGCGCTGGCCTCGCCAACCCTGGAGCTAGGTACCCGGTTCGACCTCAATGATACCTATACGCTGAACGGCTATGCCCGGGTGGGCCTGACGGTTTCCAGCGTCGATCAATGGTCCAGCGACGCCCGGCTGGCGGCTGCCCCTGCCGGCGCCGCGGGTTTCACCACCATGCTGCCGGTCGACAATTTCTACGGCCGTGTAGGTGCCGGACTGAACCTCGCCTCGTCGTCGAACACGGTAAGCCTGCGCGCCGAATATGAGGCCGCTTTCTCCAGCGACACGACGCGCCAGACGGGATCGCTGCGCCTGTCTATCGGCTTTTGAGCCAGGCAGGTCCGGCGTGGGGGCTGACTGCAACGGGGCAGGATGAGTTGGCCAGTCGGCCCCGATCGCACTCTATGGGATGATAGCGCGCATCCTGGGTGCCGGTGGGTATTCAGCAGTCCAGCGCTCAGGACATACTAAATGCCGCAAGGCCCTCATCCGTCGCTGGTCGCGACATTCTGGCGTGCCAACCTTGCCGGTTGGGGTCTCATCGCCTGTTTCGGAATCTTCGCGCGGCTAGCCTTCTTCGGTGACTGGCGCCAAGCCGTCGTCATGACGGCAATTCTGGATACGTCTGGGTTTCTACTCACCTGCGGCGTCCACCTGGCGGCCCGACACTGGCTCGTCTGGCCCGTATCCGCGGTGAAGGTGGTGCCGTTGACTGTTGTCCTGGCATTCGCCGGCGGCCTGCTGCAACTGGCGGTTTCGCGTACGATATTGGTGCATGTTCTCATCGGGGCGGAAGACCAGCCCACCGTATACTGGTCTCTAATCCCCCTCATCTACTACACCGCGATCTTCCTCGGCTGGTCGTTGGCCTATCTCTGGCTCACCACGGATTACGCGGCGCGCGCCGAACGCGAACGCGGGCGCGAGGCGCAGTCGACCGCGGTACGGGCCGAGCTTCAACAGCTGCGCACACAGCTCGATCCCCACTTCCTGTTCAATGCCCTGACTGCCGTCACCGCCGACATCCATGACAGGCCGGACATCGCGCTCGAGATGACGCACCGGATCGCCGGTTATCTGCGCTATCTTCTCGACCGTCAGGGACCACCGGTTTCCTTGTTAGCCGAGGAGATCGAGGCCGTTTCAGCTTATCTGCGCATCCAGCAACTTCGCTATGATCGCCTTATCGAATTTACCGTCACCATGGATGAGCAGGCCGGACGCTTCCAGGTGCCGCATCTGATCCTCCAGGGATTGGTCGAGAACGCCGTGAAGCATGGGCTCCGACTTTCAACGCCCTCGCGGCTTCGCATCGAGGTGCGGGCGATGCTCGACCGTGACCAGCTCGTGGTGACGGTGGCCAATCAGGGCCAGATGCTCCCCGGCAGCGATCGAAAGGGACTTGGCCTCGCCAACATCCGCCGTCGGCTCCAGCTGCATTTTCCCCAGAGGCACAGCCTGACCGTTGGGCAGGAGGGAGAATTGGTCGTGGCTCGTCTGACCATGCAGGAGCCGATACACTTCGCATGATGCGGCGCACTGCTACGGTGCGGAGATTCCGACGCTGTTGCCCTTCGCCCGCCGGCATATCCTCGGACCCGGCGCGGCCCCGTGCCGCACGCCTTTTTCAAGCACGCAGGATTTGAGCCCGAAGCCGGACAACGAAAGCGGCCCCCGGTTTCGTCGTATCCGCACAGTAGATCTGCCCTCCAAATCGCTCGATGATCTGCCGGCTGATGGCGAGCCCGAGGCCGGCGCCACTCTGGCGCGGTGCCGGGCCGCGCGCGAACTTCACGAAGATGCGCTCGCGTTCGTTGTGCGGAATGCCCGGCCCGTTGTCGGCGACGCGTGCCTCGTAGACGCCCTTACGCAGAGCTGACGACACGATCACCTCGGGCACGGCGTTGGTGTTGTATTTGATGGCGTTCGAGATGAGGTTGATGAAAACCTGCGCGAAGCGGTCGCGGTCGCCGACGATCAGCGCCTTGCGCGCTCGGGCGGGCCGTTTGAGGGCCACGCCGGCCGCGCGTGCCAGCGCCTCGCAGCTTTCGATGGCCTGATCAAGCGCCGTTTCGGGGTCGAAGGACGTCTCTTCCCATGCGGGTTCTCCACCCTCCATCCGGTTGAGGTCGAGAATGCCGTCAAGCAGCCTGGTCAGGCGCAGGCTCTCGTTCTGGATGATGCCGAGGAAGCGCAACTTCTCCGTTTCATGGATATCGCGGTTGTTCAGCAGAATGTCGCTGAAGGAGCGGATGGAAGTCATCGGCGTGCGCACCTCGTGGCTCACCTGGCTCAGGAACTCGTCCTTCTGCGTGTCGACCTCGCGCAAGCGCTGGTTCGCTTGCGCTAGCTCGGCGGCCGTCGCCTCGACTTGCCGCGACTTGCGCTCGAGTTCGGCGGAATAGGCGCGAATCTGTTCCGCCTCGCCGGCCAGCCGCTTCAGTTCCTCGACGCCGATCGTCTCGCTGGTGACGACTTGCGACACCAGCGAACGGGCCGAGGCTGCGCCGATGTTGGCCGCCAGCCGTTGCTCGACCAGGGTGATGAGCTGGTCACTGGCGACGACGGTGCGCTCCGCCCCGCCCCGGTCGAACAGCTGGACCGCCTCGACCGGGCCGAGGATGCGGTCGGCGATCTGGCGCAGTTCCGAGACGCGCGCGGTGCGGCGAATGACGCCCAGTTCCCGCTCGGTCTGGCGCCGGAAGATGTCGATGAACAGCGTCGCCTGGAACCTGGTGAGTGGCGTCGGCTCGCGCAGCAGCGAAACCCCGACCAGAAGCACGACGTTCACCGTCATGCTCCACAACAAGGCATGGACCAGCGGATCGTAGGCGTCGTGCCCGAACAGCGCATAGGGTTTCAGCCATGTCAGACCAAACGGACCGTTCGCGATCACGTCCGCAGACATGAGGAAGGCGCCCTCGAAGCTCGGCAGGAACAGCGTGTAGCCCCAGACGAGGAAACCGGCGGCGAGCCCGGCAAGCGCGCCACGGTGCGTGGCGCGATGCCAGTAGAGCCCGGCGACCAGGCTCGGCAGGGGCTGGATCAGGCCGCAAAAGGAGATCAGGCCGATCGAGGCCAGCGCGTCGGACGTGCGGCTCACCCAGAAGTAGATGAAGCCGAGGAAGATGATGAAGACGATGCTGACGCGCCGGGTGGTCAGGATGAATTTTCGGGCGCTCTGACCGCTGCCTGTCGGCACCAGCGAGAAGCGCATCGCCAGCGGCATGATGATGTGATTGGAGATCATCGTCGACAGCGCGATCGACGATACGATAACCATCGACGTGGCGGACGAAAAGCCGCCGATGAAGGCGAGCAGGCCGATCGTCTCCTGCCCATTGGTCATCGGCAGGGTCAGTACGAAAAGATCGGGATCGGAGCCTGCCGGCAAATAGTTCAGGCCGGCCATCGCGATCGGGATCACGAACAGGTTCATCAGGAGGAGATAAAGCGGAAACAGCCACGAAGCGGTGCGTATCTGTTCATCGCTGGAATTCTCGACGACGGTGACCTGGAACTGCCGAGGCAGGCAGATGGCGGCCGCACCGGCAAGAAAGCACAACGCCACCCAGCGCGCGCCAAAACCCTGGTCCGGATTGATCAGGCTGACAGGTGCGTTGCGGAACATCTCTTCGGGCGTTCCCGAAAGCGCGACGAAGACCCAGATGCCGACGGCCAGGAAAGCGACGAGCTTGACCAGGGCCTCGACGGCGATGGCGGCGATCACGCCGTGGTGGCGCTCGTTGACGTCGATGTTGCGCACACCGAAAATGATCGAGAAAAGACACAGGCCTGCCGCCAGCCAGAATGCGACGGCGAAATCGGGTTCCAGGCGCTGGGAGGCCGCCACGAGGGCGCCGGCCGGATAGGTCGTGACCTGGAAACTCGCGGTGATCGCCTTCAGCTGAAGGGCGATGTAGGGGGTGATGGCGACAAGGGCCAGGATGGTGATCAGCGCGCCGAGCGCGGGGCTCTTTCCGAACCGCGCCGAGATGAAGTCGGCAATCGACGTGGTGTGGTGGATGCGCCCGATCGTGATCAGCTTGCGCAGGAAGAGCCACCAGCCAACGAACACGATGGTAGGCCCGAGATAGATGGTCAGGAACTCGAGCCCGTTCTTGGCGGCCGAACCGACCGAGCCGAAAAAGGTCCACGAGCTGCAGTAGATCGAGATCGACAGCGTGTAGATGAGCGGCGAGGAAAGCCAGCCGCTCGGGTCCCTGCGTGCCCTGCGGTCGCCGGCGAAGGCGACGCCGAACAATATGGCGACATAGGCCAGGCAGACGAGGACGACGAGATTGACGTGCAGCATCAGCGCGCGTCCGCCGGCGGCGGCTCCCCGACATCCGGGGGGCCGTCCGGACTGTCGAGTTCGACGCGGCGCGCCACCAGCCAGGCCGCCAGGACGATGACCGCCCAGGCAGCGAACACGTAGACGACGATGAGCGGCACTCCCGCGATGGTGGCCGGAGTGGCGAACACCAGGATGAAAGGCGGCAGGAGCAGAACGGCTGCCGCTATGGGTAGAATCTTGGCGGCATCATGCGCGGCGCGGGCGTCGGCCGACGGGCGCCTCATCGCGGGACGTTGGCCTGCGCAAGCCGCGAAACCCGCTCGACCACGTCGGCGTTCGAGAAAGGCTTGGTGATGAAGGCGTTGGCGCCGATCGCCTCTGCCGTTCGCCGGTCATTGGCCTGACCCTTGGCGGTCAGAACAATGACCGGCAGGGATGAAAGTGCCTGGTCGGAGCGGATCGCCTTCAGCACGTCGAGCCCGTTCATGCCGGGCAGCATGATGTCGAGCACGAGGACTTCGAAGGCCTGCCGGCGGACGCGGTCGAGCGCCTCGGCGCCGTCGGTCACCGTGTCGACCTCGAAGCCAGCCCGTCTGAGGATGAAACTCAGCGATTCGACGATATTGGGCTCATCCTCGACAATGAGTATGCGCGCCTTGGCCATTTCGATCCGATCCCCCCCTCGGTCTCTGGTCTTTTTCGCAAGCTTATACAACTCGCGCCGCATGACCCATAGGCATTTTGAATTATGCGATCAGCGGCGCTTCCTGCCGGTGTCCGCAGCCGGTGCGCGGGCACAGCCGGCAGATCGTGCCGACAGGGACCGTGGCGGTTGTGCGGTCGATGCCGTCGCCATAGACGACCCGTCCTGCCTCTGCGGCGGCGCAGACGAGCATCACCGACATGAGATGTCGCGGCAACGCGGCGGATGGCGGCCGCTTCTCGACGGCGCGGGCAAAGAACAGGAACTGCTCGCCCGACGGCAATTCGCCAAACCCTCGCGCGGTCACGCCCGGCATCTGGAAGGCGGCATGGATTGCCCATAGCGGGCAGGCGTTGCCGTAGCGCGGCAACGGCAGGCGCGGCAGCGGCAGCCGCTTGGTGACGTAACCCGAGGCATCGGAGCGCATGAACGCGAAGCGCACGCCCTCGGCGCCCGGACGCCTCAGCGTCGCCAGCCGGTGCGCCGCCTGCTCGTAGGACACGCCGAACAGCCGCGACAGCGCGTCGAGATCGTAGCGGTGCCGACCGGCAGCCTCGAGGAACGCCTCGTAAGGCATCAGCACGGCGGCGGCGGCATAGGCGTCGAGCGCGGACGCGGCGAGCGCACGGGATTCCTCGGAGACGAGCGCAGGATGGGTTTCGACAAGTTCTCTCGTCGCTTCCCGGGCGTCGTCGCGCAAGGCCTCGCGCAGCAGGCCGAAGCGCCGCGCCTCGGCGGTCTGGGCAAAAGGCGGTTCAGGCCGATGCCGGCCGCGCGCGCGAAGCAGCCTTTCAGCGGCGGTTTCCGGTGTCTCGCCGGGGAGCCGGGATTCAAGGAAACCTTCCGCCAGTTCTTCAAGAACCGGAAAATAGTTGTCGATGGCGAGGACAAAAGCGTCGACATGCTCGGCCGGTGTGGCCGAGCGTACGCGCATGTGGGCACTGTCGAAGAAGTCGAGCAGCGACGTTGCCGCTGCTGATAGTTTGTGCGCGTCGCCGGCTACGATCGAGAGGAAGCGCCGGCGGTCGACGGGCGCAAGCCCGTTGTCATCTACCAGGATTTCGGCTGCGGCGCGGATCGAGGCGGCGTTGGTCAGCATGCGGTGGACGCTGTCGCCCAGGAATGGGTCGCGGTTCAGTCGGTCGGCGAGCGCGAGCACGGCCTCGCTCTTGTCGAGCCAGGCCCGGTGAAGCCTCAGCACCAGGTCTGCCCATTCCGGATTGCGGCCGACCAGTTCCGCCGCCGAGCCTGGATGTCCCGCCGGGCTGGCGATCTCCGGATCGGCGGCGATCTCGTCGAGGTTGGCGACGACGCGGCGCTCGGCCTCGCCATCGAGTTCGGAACGGTCGACGACCAGGCCAGCGGCGATGCGGTCCACCAGCGCGCCGCCGACCGCTCGTTTGTTGAGCTCGATGAGGTTGAGGTAGGACGGCGAGATTCCGGCACGCCTGGCCAGTTCACCCTGCGTCAGGCCAGACTTGCGGCGCAATGCCCGTATCTTCAGTCCCGCCAAATTCTGGCTCACGCTCGCTCCGCCTCCATGACCAGATGTAAATTACTGACAAAATCCTCCAGTTTCAATGACAAGAATTTACAAAAAATATGTGTTAAACCAATGGCTTATTGCTACAGTGACAAAATGGGTGAACAATAATTCCAGGCGTCAACCGCCTTGATCGCACCAGCCGGGGGCTGGTGCGGCATCCACGGGAGGAATTCACATGAAATTCGAACCAATGAACCGTCGTTTGTTCCTGAAAACCAGTGCAATCGCTGGCGTCGGCCTCGCCGCGCCGATGCATTTCATCCGCAACGCCTATGCCGACGACATGTCCTGCAACGTGCCAACGGGTGACACCGTGACATTCGGCTGGAACGTGCCGTTGACGGGTGCCTATGCGGACGAAGGCAAGGACGAGCTCAAGGCCTTCCAGCTTGCCGTCAAGCACCTCAACGGCGAAGGCGACGGCGGCCTGATCTCGGTGCTCAAGCCGACCGCACTCAAGGGCAACGGCATCCTCGGCAAGAAGGTCGCCTATGTGCACGGCGATTCGCAGACCAAATCGGACGCGGCGCGCGACGGCGCCAAGCGCATGATCGAGCGCGACGGCGCGATCATGATCTCGGGCGGCTCGTCTTCGGGCGTCGCGGTGGCCGTGCAGGGCCTGTGCCAGGAACTCGGCGTCATCTTCATGGCCGGCCTGACCCACTCCAACGACACCACCGGCAAGGACAAGAAGCGCTACGGGTTCCGCCACTTCTTCAACGCCTACCAGTCCGGCGTCGCGCTGGCGCCAGTGATCGGCGAGGCCTACGGCAAGGACCGCCGAGCCTATCACCTCACCGCCGACTACACCTGGGGCTGGACCCAGGAAGAGTCGATCAAGAACGCCACGGAGGCGCTCGGCTGGCAGACAGTCGCGGCCGTCCGCACACCGCTCGGCGCCGCCGACTTCTCGCAATACATCACGCCGGTGCTGAATTCCGGCGCTGACGTGCTCATCTTGAACCACTACGGCAAGGACATGGTCAACTCGCTGACCCAGTCGGTGCAGTTCGGCCTGCGCGATAAGCAGGTCAACGGCAAGAACTTCGAGATCGTCGTTCCGCTGTTCTCCGAACTGATGGCGCAGGGCGCTGGCGATGCCGTGAAGGGCATCTACGGCACCTCGAACTGGGACTGGAAGCTGGAAGACGACGCAACCAAGGCCTTCACCAAGTCGTTCGGCGCGGAATATTCCACGCCGCCGTCGCAGGCCGCGCACACCTGCTACGTCCAGGCGCTGCTCTATGCCGACGCCTGCGAGCGCGCCGGTACGTTCTACGCGCCGGAAGTCATCAAGGCGTTGGAGGGCTTCGAGTTCGACGGCATGGGCAACGGCAAGACGCTCTACCGCGCCGAAGACCACCAGTGCATGAAGTCCTGCCTGGTCGTCCAGGGCAAGGAAGACCCGAAGGACAAGTTCGACCTGATGCAGGTCGTCAAGGTCGTACCGCGCGAGGAAACCACCTACGACGCGGCGATGTTCGGCGGCGAACTCGGGCCTTCGGATCCGAAGCAGTGCTGATCTGATGGCCTGTTTGGCCGGCCGCCCTCCTCGGCGGCCGGTCCTTTCATTCTGAGATCAGGAAAATTCCGCAGGCGAAAATGGACGCGATTCTGCTGCAAATATTGAACGGCCTCGACAAGGGTGGCGCCTATGCGCTGATCGCGCTCGGGCTGACGCTCGTCTTCGGCACGCTCGGCGTGGTGAATTTCGCGCATGGCGCACTGTTCATGCTGGGTGCCTTCTGCGCCGTCACCTTCAACAAGCTGCTCAACCTCGAGAGCGTCGTCGTCGACCCGGAGAAGACGACCGCCTGGGGCAGCCCGCTCGAGACCCGTACGCCCTATGTCGAGGCCTGGCTCGGCGACTTCGGCGTCTTCCTCAACGATTATTCGGTTCCAGCGTCGATCATGCTCGCCATTCCGGTGATGCTTCTCCTCGGCATCGCCATGGAACGCGGGCTGATCCGCCACTTCTACAAGCGCCCGCACGCCGACCAGATCCTGGTGACGTTCGGACTGGCGATCGTCATCCAGGAGATCATCAAGCACTTCTTCGGCGCCAATCCGATCCCGCAGCCGGCGCCCGACGCCTTCGCCGGCACGGTCTATGTCGGCCAGATCCTCGGCATGGGCCAGACGCTCGCCTATCCCTGGTGGCGCATCGTCTATCTGCTGTTCTCGCTTGGCGTGATCGGCGCGGTGTTCGCCTTCCTGCAATTCACCACCTACGGCATGGTCGTGCGCGCCGGCATGCATGATCGCCAGACGGTCGGCTTTCTCGGCATCGACATCGAGCGTCGCTTCACGGTGGTGTTCGGGCTGGCGGCGGTGGTCGCCGGCGTCGCCGGCGTGATGTACACGCCGATCCTGCCGCCCGACTACCACATGGGCATGGAGTTCCTGGTGCTGTCCTTCGTCGTGGTTGTCGTCGGCGGCATGGGCTCGCTCGGCGGCGCGGTGGCGGCGGGCTTCCTGCTCGGCATATTGCAGTCGTTCGCCTCGATGAACGAGATCAAGTCGCTGGTGCCGGGCATCGACCACGTCATCATCTACCTCGTCGCGGTGGTGATCCTGCTGACGCTGCCGCGCGGACTGCTCGGCCGCAAGGGCGTGATGGAGGACTGACCGGTGTTCAACAATCCCGCCCGCAACGACTGGATGCTCCTGGCCGGGTTCTCGGCCGTCATCCTCTGCCTGCCGATCCTGCTCGAGCCGATCGGCGCGGCCTATCCGGCGCTGATGCAGAAGTTCTGCATCTTCGGCATCTTCGCCATCGGCTTCAACATCCTGTTCGGTCTGACAGGCTATCTGTCGTTCGGCCACGCCGCCTTCCTCGGCGTCGGCTCCTACGCCGCGGTCTGGTCGTTCAAGCTGTTCACCATGAACGCCATTCCGGCGATCGTCATGGCGGTGTTCTTCGCCGCCGCCTTCGCGGTCGTCGTCGGCTATGTCTGCCTCAGGCGCTCGGGCATCTATTTCTCGATCCTGACCCTCGCCTTCGCCCAGATGTGCTACAATCTCGCCTATTCGGTACTGACGCCGCTGACCAATGGCGAGACCGGCCTGCAACTCACACTCAACGACCCTCGCGTCGTCGACGGACTGTTTTTCGAGCCGTCCGCCGGTCTGCCCCGCGTCGATCTGTTCGGCCTCCCCATCAGCGGCGGCGGCTATGCCGGCTTCTATCTCTGCGCAATAACGCTGATCGTCTGCTTCTACATCGCCATGCGCATCTTCCGCTCGCCCTTCGGCATGATGCTGCGGGCGATCAAGTCGAACCAGAACCGGATGCGCTATACCGGCTTCAACACGCGACCCTACCTGCTTGCAGCCTTCGTCATTTCCGGAATGTATGCGGGCCTGGCAGGCGGCCTGATGGCGGCAACCGACCCGCTGGTCGGCGCCGAGCGGATGCAGTGGACGGCCTCGGGCGAGGTCGTGTTGATGACCATCCTCGGCGGCGTCGGCACGCTGGTCGGGCCGGTGCTCGGGGCTGCGGTGATCAAATATTTCGAGAACATCTTCTCGTCCTTCGACGATCACGCGCTGCACGGCGTCCTGGGCTTCCTGCCGAATTCGATCGAGAACCCCATCGTATCCTTCCTGTCACTCTTCGTCGGCGACGGCTGGAACCTGACGCTCGGCGTCGTCTTCATGCTGATCGTCATTTTCCTGCCAGGCGGCATCATGGAAGGCCTGCGCCGCATCTGGAACCTGTTTAACCGCCGGCCCGGCAATCGCGACGCGATGCCGGTCGCGCAAACCCAACCGGCGGAGTAGAGCCATGCCGACACGCAACGTCGTCCTCCACGTTGCCGACGTGCACAAGAGCTTCGGCGGGCTGCACGCGCTCTCCGACGTCGACCTGCAGGTCGAGGAAGGCACCATCCACGCCATCATCGGTCCGAATGGCGCCGGCAAGTCGACGCTCCTGAATGTCTGCATCGGGCGGCTGGCGCCGGACACCGGCGCGGTGGTCTTCGACGGCCAGGTCATCACCGGCAAGCAGCCGCACGAGATCAACCAGATGGGCGTCGTCCGCGTCTTCCAGACGCCGGAGATATTTCCCGACCTGACGCTGTTGCAGAACGTCATGGTGCCGGCCTTCGCCAAGCGCGACGGGGCATTCCGGCTGAACGCCATGCAGTCGGTCGAGAAGCGCACCGACATCCGCGACATGGCGCTGCACTGGCTCGAGGATGTCGGCCTCGCCGGCCAGAAGGACGCCATCGCCGCCAGCCTGTCGCGCGGCGACAAGCGGCGGCTGGAGCTGGCCATGGGTCTGGTGCAGAACCCGCGCCTGCTGTTGCTCGACGAGCCGACAGCCGGCATGTCGCGCCACGACACCAATTCGACCATCGACCTCCTGAAGAAATTCAAGGGACGCGGCATGACCAAGGTCATCATCGAGCACGATATGCATGTGGTGTTCTCGCTCGCCGACCGCATCACCGTGCTTGCACAAGGCCGCATCATTGCCGATGGTCCTCCCGACGAGGTGAGGGGCAATCCGAAGGTGCAGGAAGCCTATCTGGGGGGAGCGCATTGATGAACGCGATGGCCATGCCCGACGTGAAGGCCGCGGAGGCGGCTCCGGCCTATTTCAGCGTGCGCGACATCCATGCCTTCTACGGCGAGAGCTACATAGTTCAGGGCGTCTCTTTCGACGTCGCCGAGGGTGACGTCGTTGCGCTGCTGGGCCGCAACGGCGCCGGCAAGACCTCGACGCTGCGCACGCTGGCGCGCGCGCTCGATCCCGAACTGAAGCGCGGCGAAATCTGGCTCAATGGCGAGCCGATCCACAAGCTCAAGGATTTCCAGGCGGCGCAGAAAGGCATCCAGCTCGTGCAGGAGGACCGCCGCATCATACCCGGGCTGACGGTCGAGGAAAACCTCCAGCTGGCGCGGATCGCCGAGCCGAAGGGCTGGGGCCTGGAGCAGATCTATGCGCATTTCCCCAGGCTTGCCGAACGACGCAAGCAGGAAGGCGTGACGCTGTCAGGGGGCGAGCAGCAGATGCTTGCGGTGGCGCGTGCTCTGGCGCGCGACATCAAGCTTCTGCTGCTCGACGAACCCTATGAGGGACTGGCGCCGGTGATCGTGCAGGAAATCGAGCGCATCGTGCGCGAGATCAAACAACTCGGCATCACGACGATCATCGTCGAGCAGAACGCGGTGGCGGCACTGCAACTGGCGAACCGCGCGCTGATCCTCGACATGGGTCATATCGTCTTCGACGGGCCTGCTAGCGCCGTCCTGGAGGACGTCGAACTGCGAAATCAATATCTGGCCATCTGACTGGCTCGTTCTGGAGACGGAGTCAGCTGCCAAGCGCTGCCTGCTCGCCTTGCTCGGCGGCCTTTTGCATTCACGTTCAGCCGCCGTGCTTTTCCAGGAACGCTTCCGCCTCGAGAGCACGGAAGTCTTCAAGCGCGGCGCGCAGCCTGGCGTGGTCCCAGTCCCACCAGGCCAATGCCTGGTAACGCTCCGCCGTGCGGCGGTCGAAGCGCTCGCGGATCGGTTTTGCCGGCACGCCGCCGACGATCGTGTAGGGCGCCACATCCTTCGACACCACCGCTCCCGCTCCGACCGCCGCGCCATCGCCGACGGTGACGCCGGGCAGGATCGTGGAGCCGTGGCCGAGCCAGGTATCGTGGCCGATGGTCACCTTGTTGCCGCGACGCCACTCGAAGAACTCGGTCTCGTGCTCGGCGTCGTCCCAGTAGTCCGACGCGCGATAGGTGAAATGGTGCAGCGTCGGCCGCCAGGTCGGGTGGTTGGTGGCGTTGATGCGGACGCTTGCCGCGATATTGGCGAACTTGCCGATGTCGACGCACCAGACGCCGCAATCCTGCATCATGTAGGAATAGTCGCCGAGCACCGTCTCGTGCACGCGGCAGCGGTCGGCGATCTCGGTATAACGGCCGAGCGTCGATCCGCTCACTTCGGCGGTCGAGTGGATAAATGGCTGTTCCGAAAGTTGCCGGCTCATGCGGCGAGCTTTCCGGCGGCGAATTCGGTGACGTCGATGATGCGGTCGGCGACCGCTTCGCGCACGTCGGCATCGTGGAAGATGCCGAGCAGCGCGACGCCCGCCTGTTTTTTCTCGGCGATCAGGCCGATCACCACCTCGCGGTTCTTGGCGTCGAGCGAGGCAGTCGGCTCATCGAGCAGCAGGACCGGGTGCTCGGTGATGAAGCCGCGCGCGATGTTGACGCGCTGCTGCTCGCCACCGGAGAAGGTCGCCGGCGGCAGCGACCAGAGCTTTTCAGGCAGATTGAGCCGGCTCAGCAATTCTCCGGCGCGGTCGCGTGCGGAATTGCGCGCCTCGCCCCGCGCCACCAGCGGTTCGGCGACGACATCGAGCGCGGACACTCGCGGCACGGTACGCAGGAACTGGCTGACATAGCCGATGGTGTCGCGGCGGATCTGCAGCACCGTGCGCGGACTGGCGCTGGCGAGGTCGATGAGCTGTTCGCCATGCTCGACGATGATCTGGCCTTGGTCGACGGCATAATTGCCGTAGACCATCTTCAGGATCGAGCTCTTGCCGGCACCCGACGGTCCGCCGAGCACCGCGCATTCGCCAGCCTTGACCGAGAATGACACGCCGGCGACCACCGGCAGCCGGATGCCGTCGCGCAGATGCATGGTGAAGCTTTTCTCGACTTCCGAGACGACAAGGGGGGTGGGCATCATCACACCTGCAAGATCGAAGAAACGAGAAGCTGCGTGTACGGCGCGCGCGGATCGTCGAGCACGCGGTCGGTAAGGCCGGTCTCGACGACGCGGCCGTCCTTCATCACCATCATCCGCTGCGACAGCAACCGCGCCACGGCGAGGTCGTGGGTGACGACGATCGCGGCTAGGCCGAGGTCGGTGACCAGCCCGCGCAGCAGGTCGAGCAGGCGCGCCTGCACCGAAACGTCGAGGCCGCCGGTCGGCTCGTCCATGAAGACGAGGCGCGGACTGGTAACCAGGTTGCGGGCGATCTGCAGGCGCTGGCGCATGCCGCCGGAAAAGGCGCGCGGCTCATCATCGATCCGGTCCTCGTCGATCTCGACGCGGCCGAGCCAATCGACAGCCGAGGCGCGGATGTTGCCGTAGTGACGGTCGCCGATGGCCATCAGCCGCTCGCCGACATTGGCGCCGGCCGACACCGTCATGCGCAGGCCGTCGGCAGGGTTCTGGTGGACGAAACCCCAGTCGGTGCGCATCAGGAAGCGGCGCTCGGCCTCGCTCATGCGGTAGAGGTCGCGCCAGGTTTCGTCGCGCATGCGATACGAAGCGGTGCCGGAGGTCGGCAAAAGCCGCGTCGACAGGCAGTTGAGCAGCGTCGTCTTGCCGGAGCCGGATTCGCCCACCACCGCCAGCACTTCGCCCGGCCACAGATCGAACGAGATCTCCTCGCAGCCGACGCGGGAGCCGTAGAATTTCGACAGCGAGGAGACGCGGAGGAGAGGTTCGTCGCTCATCATTTTCCCTCGCTGCCAGAATTCCCCTCCTCCTTGAGGGGAGGGGTTAGGGGTGGGGGTGAATCGGAGGGCGGGTTACCCCCACCCGCGCCTTCGGCGCGACCTCCCCTCAAGGGGGAGGTGGGCGCTTCCGCCGCCAGATACCCAACATGCCCATCTTCCCGCCGTTTCTCGCAATGGTCGGTGTCGGAGCAGACGAACATGTGGCCGCCATGGTCGTCGAGGATGACCTCGTCGAGATAGACCTGCTCGGCGCCGCAGAGCGCGCAGGGCTGGTCGAAGGTCTGCACCTCGAAGGGATGATCCTCGAAATCGAGGCTGACCACCTCGGTGAACGGCGGCACCGCGTAGATGCGCTTTTCGCGGCCGGCCCCGAACAATTGCAAGGCCGGCGACATATGCATCTTCGGATTGTCGAATTTCGGCGTCGGCGACGGGTCCATCACGTAGCGCCCCTCGACCTTCACCGGATAGGCATAGGTGGTGGCGATGCGGCCGTGCCTGGCAATGTCCTCGTAGAGCTTCACATGCATCAGGCCGTATTCCTCCAGCGCATGCATCTTGCGCGTTTCGGTCTCGCGCGGCTCGAGGAAGCGCAGCGGCTCGGGGATCGGCACCTGGTAAACCAGCGTCTGGCCCTCGGTCAGCGGATGCTCCGGAATGCGGTGGCGGGTCTGGATGATCGTTGCCTTGGCGGTCTCGGTCGTCACCGCGACATCGGCGACCTTTTTGAAGAAGGCTCGGATGGAGACGGCGTTGGTGGTGTCGTCGGCGCCCTGGTCGATGACCTTCAGCACGTCGTTCGGGCCGATGATCGATGCGGTGACCTGCACGCCGCCCGTCCCCCAGCCATAGGGCATCGGCATTTCGCGGCTCGCAAACGGCACCTGGTAGCCGGGTATGGCGATGCCCTTCAGGATCGCCCGGCGGATCATGCGCTTGGTCTGCTCGTCGAGATAGGCGAAGTTGTAGGTGGCGATGTCTTTTGCCTGGATGTTCATTCCGCAGCCTCCCGCGTTTCCGCCGCGCCGGCATTCTCCCGCGCGTCGTGCTCGGCGCGCATGCGGCGCACCAGGTCCAATTCGGCCTGGAAGTCGACGTAATGCGGCAGCTTCAGGTGCTCGACGAAACCGGTCGCCTGGACGTTGTCGGCGTGCGAGATGACGAACTCCTCGTCCTGCGCGGCGGCGGTGATGTCCCCACCCATTTCACGGGTGCGCAGCGCCCGGTCGCACAGCGACATCGCCATCGCCTTGCGCTCCGACTGGCCGAACACCAGCCCGTAGCCGCGGGTGAATTGCGGCGGCACCTTGGCCGAGCCCTTGAACTGGTTGACCATCTGGCATTCGGTGACGCGGATGCGGCCGAGCGGCACCGCGAATGGCAGCTCCGGCACGTCGAGTTCCAGCTCGACCTCGCCGATCCTGACCTCACCGACGAAAGGGTGGCTGCGGCCGTAGCCGCGCTGGGTCGAATAGCCGAGCGCCAGCAGGAACCCCTCGTCGCCGCGCGACAGCGCCTGCAGGCGGATGTCGCGCGCAAGCGGAAACTCCAGCGGCTCGCGGGTTATGTCGCCGGTGACGTGATCGTCCGGCAGTTCGCCATCGGCCTCGATCAGCCCTTCATGGGCGAGAATTTCGGAGACGCGCGCCATACGTTCGGATGGCGCTTCCCGCTGCGCCGGTTCGTCGGCGTCACCGCCGTTCGCGAGTTCCGGGTCGAGCAGGCGGTGCGTGTAGTCGAAGGTTGGCCCAAGCAGTTGCCCGCCGGGCAGGTCCTTGTAGGTGGCCGAAACGCGGCGCTCGACCTGCATTGCGGCGGTATCGATCGGTTTGGTGTAGCCGAAACGCGGCAGCGTGGTGCGATAGGCACGGACCAGGAAGATCGCTTCGATGAGGTCGCCGCGTGACTGCACGATGGCCAATGCCGCCAGTTCCCTGTCGTAGAGCGAGCCTTCCGCCATGACGCGGTCGACGCCGAGCGCCAGTTGCTCGACGATCTGGTCGATGCGCAAGGCCGGCACGCTGCGGTCGCCACGGCGTCGGTCGGCAAGCAGCCGGTGGGCATTTTCGATGGCGGCTTCGCCGCCTTTGACGGCCACATACATGTCAGGCCTCCATGGTCTTGATGCGGGTGGTGCGCGGCAGGCAGGCGATGCCTTCGGGCGCCGCCAGGATGACGTCGACGCCGCGCGGAAAACGGCCGCGATTCTGCTTCCACTGCTCGACGAAATGACGCGGCAGCGGCGTCGGCGCCGCCATCGCCATCTTCTCGATACCGGGACCTTCGAGCAAAAGGTCGGAACCGGAAACCAGGCTGTCGAGCTGCAGTATCAAGGTCGTGGAGCGGTCCGGATATTCCTGCGTGCCCTGTGCAAAATTTTCGAGCGCGATGAGTTCCGCCGGTTTCGAGACGAGGGCAAAATGTGCGTCGGCTGGTGTACCGGCCCACGGCGAACCGGTGTGGAAGCCAAGCCAGGATTTCGCCGCCGGCGAGGCCTGCAACGCGGGATCGAGCCACAGCGGCGTGTCATGATCGCACAGCGTCAGGGCGACGGCGCCGGCCACCGGCGAAAGCGGCGCCGGCGGGCGGGCGAGGCCGTCGATGGGTTGGATCGTACCGGGTCGCGCC
This sequence comes from Mesorhizobium sp. ZC-5, assembly GCF_025753855.1. Taxonomy (GTDB): domain Bacteria; phylum Pseudomonadota; class Alphaproteobacteria; order Rhizobiales; family Rhizobiaceae; genus Neomesorhizobium. The sequence continues at coordinate 733,536 of NZ_JAOWPT010000002.1, read as the reverse complement.
ATCGCATCCATGATGGCGCGGAACACAGACTGCGCGTCGAACACCGGATTGGCGAAACTGCCGTCGATCGTTTCTGCCTCAACCATCAGTCCTCTCCGCGTACCAGGGTGAAGAAATCGACCCTGGTGGCCGCCGTCTCGGCGCGCTTCCTGGCGTCGGCTTCGCGTTGCGCAACCCGCAGCGGCTCGATGATCTTTTCTTCGATCTCGCTGCGGCGGACGGGATCCTGCCAGAGCGCGTCGGCGATCGCCGAAAGCCGCGCCTTTTCGCGGTCGCGTCCGAGCGCATAGGAATGACCGACTTCGCCGGTTGTGAGCCGGACAGTGGCGCGCGTCACCGTCGCTTCGCCGAAGTTGAATGGGGCGCCGCCCCCGCCGATGCGGCCGCGCACAGTCACCAGGCCCGTCTCTGGCCCGCGCAACAACTGTGCATCGCCCGGCAGACCCGCTTCGTCGCAAAGCCGCTTCAGTGCGTCAGCCGGTGCCGCCGCCAGCGCAGCCATGGCCGATCTGCGTGCCGCTTCAACGTCCTTTTCCTGTCGTCGATCCATTTTCATCGGGGCACCTGCGCATTCGCTAATATTTGTCTATTGCTCTATACAACTAAACAAATTATAGTCGCTTTCTAACGCGTGTCCATGACGGGTCGATGACAGGGGGGCTGGAAATGATCGACGCTGGGCTGAAATCTCCCGTCACCCGAAAGAGCGGCGTCGCGCTGTGGCGGCAGATTGCCGACCAGATGCGGCAGGCGATCGGCACCGGCGTACTTGGCGCCGACGGCCGGCTGCCGCCGGAAATCGCCCTCTCAGAGCGCTTCGGCGTCAACCGGCACACGGTGCGCAGTGCCATTGCCGCGCTCGTGCAGGAAGGCGTCCTGCGCGCCGAACAGGGCCGCGGCACCTTCGTCGAGAGCCGCAAGCGGCTGTCTTATCCCATCTCCGCCCGCACCCGGTTTTCCACCGGCCTGCGCGACCAGACCAGGGACCGCCGCAGTACCCTGCTCGCGGATATGGTCGAGCCGGCGAGCAGCCGCGTTGCCGAAGCGTTGAAGCTCACCGCCGGCGCCGACGTTATCCGCCTGGAAACGCTGAGCGAGGCCGACGGCCGGCCGGTGTCGCGCGCGACAAGCTGGTTCGAGGCGCAAAGATTTGCTGGCTTCGCAAAAGCCTATGCCAAGACATCATCGATCACCGCGAGCTTCAAGCAATTCGGCATTGACGACTATTTCCGCCACTCGACGCTGGTGTCGGCGCGCCATGCCGACGCCGCCGACCTCGCCGATCTGAAACTCTCGCCCGGCGCCATCGTGCTGGTCGCGGTCGCTATCAACGTCGATCCAGAGGGCAAGCCGATCCAGTTCGCCGAGACGCGGTTCGCAGCAGACCGGGTGGAACTGACGGTGTCGACTGAGGCGTGAACCTCACGCCTTCATCAGCCACTCATGCTCCGTGGCATTGTGGAACTTCCACGTCCGCTTCGGCCCGGCCATGACGTTGAGATAATAAAGGTCGTAGCCGTGGCAGGCCGCGCAGGGGTGGTACCCCTTCGGCACCAGCACCACATCGCCATCCTCCACTGCCATCGCTTCGTCCAGCGAGCGGTCATCCGTATAGACGCGCTGGAAGGCGAAGCCCTGCGGCGGGTTGAGGCGGTGGTAGTAGGTTTCCTCCAGGTAGGATTCGGCCGGCAGATTGTCCTGGTCGTGCTTGTGCGGCGGGTAGCTCGATGTGTGGCCGCCGGGCGTGATGACCTCGACGACGAGCAGCGAGTCAGCCGGCTCGCCTTCCGGCAGGATATTGGTCACATAACGTGTGTTGGTGCCTTTGCCGCGCACTTCCTGGCCGAGGCTGTCGGGCGCGATCACCCGGACCGGCAGACCGCCGCCGAGGCCGGGGGCCGAACATACCGCAAGCTCGAGATCGGTTTCAGCGGTCACCGACCAGTTAGAGGTATCCGGCACGTAGACGGACCACGGTTTTCCCTCGAACGGCGACATGCGCTCGCCGAGCACGCCCAGATTCTCGCCGGCAGCTGTCGCCTTGCCCTTGCCGGTGACGAAGACCAGGCAGACCTCGTTGCCGCCTGTCTCGCCAGAAACTGCCTGACCTGCCTGCAGCCGGTGCAGGTCGAAGCCGACATAGGTCCATCCGGCGGTTTCCGGCGTCACATGGCTGACCCGGCCGGAGCGGCCTTGCGGTTTCACCAGCAGTTTCGACATCGGCTTACTCCTTCGGCGTGCTTGGCTTGTAGTTGATCAGGAACAGCCAGGCGCCGTACGCCGTCATGCCGATCGCCAGCGTGGCCCAGAACGAATCGCCCCAGATCAGTTCGAAAACCGACCAGCCGGCACAGAAGGCGACCAGCGCAATACGCCGCCAGAGCGGATCGAGAAACGGTGAGGGAGCCTGCGCCATCAGACCGGACCTGTCACACCGGGATCGCCGGGAATGCTGTGCTCAGGCATTGGGAAAGCCCTTCGTCTCGACCGTGTAGCCGGCCGCCGACATCACTCGCATCAGTTCCTTGTGGCCGACTTGCGCCATCCTGAGCGGCGGATTTTTCTTCGGATCCTGTTCCGCCTCGACCACGAACCAGCCCTCATATCCGTAGTCGGCGAATTTCCGCACTATCTGGCCGAAATCCAGCGAACCGTCGCCCGGCACCGTGAAGGCGCCAAGCGCGACAGCATCCAGGAAGGATTGCCGGGAACGGTCGAGCTTGTCGATGACATCCATCCGCACGTCCTTCACATGGACGTGGTTGATACGCTTGTGGTGCTTGTCGATGGCACGCAGCACGTCGCCGCCGGCAAAGGCGAGATGGCCGGCATCAAGCAGCAGCGGAATGCCTTCGCCGGACTGTCTCACGAAGACATCGAGCTCGTGTTCGAACTGCACAACCGCCGCCATATGATGGTGGTAAGAGAGCGGCATGCCTTGATCGGCGCACCATTCGCCGAATTCCGTCACCTTGCGCGCATAGGTTTTCATCTCGTCGTCCGAAAGCACCGCCTTGGTGGCCAGTGGTTTCGAGCGATCGCCCTGGATCGACCGACCCACCTCCCCATAGACAATGCAGGGCGCGTTCACCGCCTTGAACAGGTCGATCATCGGCTGGATGCGATCCTTGTTCACCGACAGGTCATTGTCCACCAGCGTCCCTGAGAACCAGCCGCCGCACAGCGTGACGTCGGCTTTTTTCAGGATCGGCAACATCACCTCCGGATCGTCCGGGAATCGGCGACCTTTTTCCATGCCGGTGAACCCCGCCGAACGCGACTGCGCCAGGCATTCTTCCAGCGATACGTCGTCGCTGAGTTCCAAGAGATCGTCGTTCCACCATGCGATGGGGGACATGCCCAGTCTGGCTTTCAAGTCCTTGCTCCAGTTTCTTTCGCATTCACCGCACGCCGCCCCTCACCTGCCTGCCGGCATCCTCTCCCCGTAAGAACGGGGAGAGGAGAGCTGGGTGCAACGTCGCCGCCCCTCTCCCCGTCCTTACGGGGAGAGGGTAAGGGTGAGGGGCAATTTCAGTTTACCACTCGCTGCATCTTGCGTTTTTCGTCATAATCCTTGCGCGCCTTGTTGACGCTCGGCCGCACCGAGACTTCCGGCACGGCGACATCCCACCAATGGCCGCCGGCGTCGGTCGAAATCAGCGGGTCGGTGTCGATCACCAGCACCGTCGTCCGCTCGATCCCGGCCGCTTCGTTCAGCGCCGTTTCGAGTTCGCCCACCGAACCCACCTTTTTCGTCCACGCGCCCATCGAGGCGGCGTGCGCGGCGAAGTCGATCTCGGGCAGCACCTCGTGTCTGGCGTCCTTCAGCAGATTGTTGAAGTTGGCGCCGCCGGTCGCCATCTGCAGCCGGTTGATGCAGCCGAAGCCGCGGTTATCGAGCACCACGATGGTAAGCTTCCGGCCGAGCATCACCGAGGTGGCGATCTCGGAATTCATCATCATGTAGCTGCCGTCGCCGAGCATAACGATCACGTCGTGTTCGGGCTTGGCGAGTTTGACGCCGAGGCCGCCGGCGATCTCGTAGCCCATGGTGGAATAGCCGTATTCCATGTGGTAGCTGCCCGGCGCGCCGGCCGGCCAGAGCTTGTGCAGTTCTCCCGGCAGCCCGCCGGAAGCACAGACCAGCGTCGCCTTGGAGCCCCGCGCTCGGTGCACCGCGCCGATCACCTGGGCGTCCGACGGCAGCGCGTTGGTCGGGTCGGTCACCGCCTTCGCCGCCTTCAGCCATTCCGTCTTCGCCGACTTGGCCGTCGCGACCCAGGCGTCGGGCGACTTCCATTCCGACAGCCGCGCCTCCAGCGCTTCGAGCCCGGCTTTCGCGTCAGCCACCAGCGGCAACGCACGGTGCTTTCCCGCATCGAAGAGCTGCGCATTGAGCCCGACGATCTTCACGCCGTCCGCCTTGAACAGCGCCCATGATCCAGTGGTGAAATCCTGCAGCCGCGAGCCGACGGCAAGCACGACGTCCGCCTGTTCGGCGAGCAGGTTCGAGGCCGAGGATCCGGTGACGCCGACCGACCCCATGTTGAGCGGATGGTCGTGCGGCAGGCTCGACTTGCCGGCATTGGTCTCCATCACCGGAATGCCGTGCCTCTCGGCGAAAGCCTTCAACGCCGCTGCCGCCTCCGAATAGAGCACGCCGCCGCCGGCGATGATCACCGGCTTCTTCGAAGCCTTCAGCACCGCCACGGCGGCATCCAGTTCACCGGCGTCGGGTTGCGGCCGGCGCGGCATCCACACCCGCTCGGCAAAGAAGCTCTCGGGATAGTCGAAGGCCTCCGCCTGCACGTCCTGGCAGAGCGAAAGCGTCACCGGCCCGCATTCGGCCGGGTCGGTCAGCACCTGCATGGCGCGGGCCAGCGCCGGAATGATCTGCTCGGGCCGCGTGATGCGGTCGAAATAGCGCGACACCGGCCGGAACGCGTCATTGGCGCTGACCGTGCCGTCGCCGAAACTCTCCACCTGCTGCAGCACCGGGTCCGGCGCGCGGTTGGCGAAGACGTCGCCGGGGAGAAACAGCACCGGCAGACGGTTGACATGGGCAAGTGCTGCGGCGGTCACCATGTTGGTGGCGCCCGGCCCGATCGACGAGGTCGCAGCCATGAAGCGGCGGCGGAAGCTGGCCTTGGCAAACGCGATCGCCGCATGCGCCATGCCCTGCTCGTTGTGCGCGCGGAAGGTCGGCAGCTCTTCACGGACCTGATATAGCGCCTCGCCGATGCCGGCGACATTGCCGTGGCCGAAGATCGCCCAGACGCCGCCGAAGATCGGCAGTTTCTCGCCGTCGATCACCGTCATCTGGTGCGACATGAAGCGGGTCAGTGCCTGCGCCATGGTCAGGCGGATCGTTTTGGTCATCGTCTCTCTCCCGGCGATCCTTATGCCGCCTTGCGGCCCCGCGCGGCAAGCCACGCCTTGGTGAGTTTTTCGAAACGGTCGGCCATGTCGGCGACCGCCTCGTCGTCCGTCATCCTGCCGGCCAGCCATTTTTCCGCGGCGTCGGCGAAAATCGTGCGACCGACGGCGAAACCCTTGACGATCGGCGCATTCGCGGTAGCCGCGAAAGCTGCCTCCAGTTCGTCCTGTGGCGCCTCGAGTCCAAGCAGCACGACACCGCGGCACCACGGATCGTTCCTGTCGATCACCTTGCCGATCGCATTCCAGGCCGACGCTGAAGCCTGCGGCTCGAGCTTCCACCAGTCCGGCTTGATGCCGAGGTCGTAAAGCTCCTGCAACGCGCGCGGAATGGTGTCCTCGGCAAGCGTTCCGTGCTTGCCGGCGATGATCTCGATGAGAAGCTCCCGCCCCACTTTCCGCGCGGCCTCGAACAGCGTGCGCAGCTTTTCCTGCTGTTCCTGCTTCAGCGCCGGAGGATCGTCGGGATGGTAGAAGCAGAGGCACTTGATGCAATGGCCGACCGGCCACTCTGTTAGCTGCGAGCCGATATCCTGCGAAAACTCGAAGCGCAGCGGCCGCGATCCCGGCAGTTCGATGGGACGCCCCATCCAGGCGAAGGGATGGCGCGCGAATTCGAACATCGCCTCGCGGCCGTGTTTCTCGTCGATCAGCATGCCGTAGCCGTCGCGACCGGCCGCGACCCTGGCCGCTGCCTTGACGGCGAGCACCTTGAAATCGCGGATACGCGCCTCGTCGGCGCCGGCGCGCGCCGCGGCATCTTCAAGCTGGGCGCGATGGTCGATGGCCAGCGCCATCAGCGACGGTATCTCGCGGCGCCGCGTCGTCGCCCAGTGGATATGATTGATCGCCGCGTCCTTGCGCAGCGCATGGTGCGGGCTGCCGTGCTTGAGGAAGAACTGCAATTCCTCCCAGGTCGGATATTCCGGCGAGCAGAGCAGCCGCGACACGGCGAAGGCGCCGCAGGCATTGGCCCAGGTCGCCGCCGTCTCGAGGCTTTCGCCGCCGAGCCAGCCGCACAGCAGGCCCGACATGAAGGCGTCACCGGCGCCGAGCACATTGAACACCTCGATCGGAAAACCCTTTCCGACGATGCCATCCTCGAGATCGTCGCTGATTTCTCCGTCATAGACGATGCAGCCCATGGCGCCGCGCTTCAGCACAATGGTAGCCGGCGAAAGGCCGCGGATCGTCTTCAGCGCGCCGAGAACGTCATCGGCGCCCGAGGCGATCATGATCTCTTCCTCGGTGCCGACGATCAGGTCGCAATCCGGCAGCACCGTCTTCAGCTTTCCCGAAACCTTGTCGGATTTCACGTAGCGCTCGAACCCCTCGGCATGGCCGGCGAGACCCCAGAGGTTCGGCCGATAGTCGATGTCGAACACGACCTTGCCGCCATTGGCCTTGGCGATGCGGATCGCCTTGCGCTGCGCGGCATCGCTGTTGGCTCGGGAAAAATGCGTGCCGGTGACCACCACGGCCCGCGCCGAAGCGATGAATGCCTCGTCGATATCCTCCTCCGAAAGCGCCATGTCGGCGCAATCGGAACGGTAGAAGATCATCGGCGAAACGCCCTCCTCCTCGACCGCCAGCAGCACCAGTGCGGTCAGCCGCTCCGGGTCGGTGGCGATGCCGGCGGTCGCGACGCCTTCGCGCGCCAGCTGTTCGCGGATGAAACGGCCCATCTGCTCGTTGCCGACCCGGGTGATCAGCGCCGACTTCAGCCCCAACCGCCCGGTGCCGATGGCGATGTTGGCCGGGCAACCGCCGACCGACTTGGCGAAGGTGCCAATGTCCTCCAGCCGCGAACCGATCTGCTGACCATAGAGATCGACGGAAGCCCGGCCTATGGTGATGACATCGAGAGCCTCGGCATTCGCGCGCGGCATGGGCCGGGTCCTTCCAAAAACACGCGGCCATGTCCTAGTTTCCTGTGGACTGCGGCCGCCAACCGGACTATGAGATGCCGATATGAAACAGAAATTCCGTTTAATAGTCAATTCGGAATATTTGTTCTGTTTTTGATTTCCATCGATGGAGGAGTGAAATGCTGCGTTTCGGAGTGCTGGGTGCGGGGAGAATCGGCAATGTGCATGCCAGGGCGCTGCGCGATTCAGGGCGCGCGCAGGTCGCCTATGTCGCCGATGCGATGCCCGACGCGGCCAGGGCGCTCGCCGGTGAGGTCGGGGCGAAGACGGGCTCCGTCGACGACGTCATCGCCTCGAACGATGTCGACGCGATCCTGATCGCGACGCCGACCGATACGCATGCCGACCTGATCGAGCAGGCGGCGAAAGCCGGCAAAATGATTCTCTGCGAAAAGCCGGTCAGCCTCTCCGTTGAACGCATCGAGCAGTGCCTGAAGGTCGTCGAGAAGGCCGGTGTGCCCTTGATGATCGGTTTTCACCGCCGCTACGATCCCAATTATTCGGTATTGGAAAAGCGGCTCAGGGCCGGCGAGATCGGCGATGTCGAGATCGTCACCATCATCTGCCGCGACCCGACCCCGCCGCCGGTGTCCTATATCGAGCGCTCGGGCGGGCTTTACCGGGACATGATGATCCACGACTTCGACATGGCGCGCTTCCTGCTCGGCGAAGATCCGGTCACCGTGCACGCGCTCGGCGCCTCGCTGGTCGATCCGGCGATCGGCAAGGCCGGCGACATCGACACCGCCGCCGTGCACATGCAGACGGCGTCGGGCAAGATGTGCGTCATCACCAATTCGCGCCGCGCCACCTACGGCCACGACCAGCGCATCGAGGTGCACGGCTCGAAGGGCATGCTGCGCGCCGGCAATATGCACCTGACCACGCTCGAAAAGGCTGACGGCGGCGGCTTCACCAGCGACCTGATCCCGTTCTCCTTCATCGAACGCTACGCGGATGCCTACCGCATCGAGATCAACGCCTTCCTCACCGCGATCGAAAAAGGCGTGGCGCCGACGGCATCCGGCCATGACGGGCTGATGGCGCAGAAGCTTGCCGAGGCTGCCGCCGAATCGCTGAAGACAGGGCAGGCGGTGGCAGTGGGTTAGTTTCGGGTTCGAAACAAATCGCCCCTGACCCTCCCTCTCCCCGTAAGGACGGGGAGAGGAGGCGTCATCGCGGATGCTAGTCTCCGACGCTGGCGATTAGCAGCAATGCCGGTGTCCCCCCTCTCCCCGTCCTTACGGGGAGAGGGTAAGGGTGAGGGGCATGCATGAGGCGCCAAACTCGAGGTAATGAAATGATCGATGCATCGTCGCTGAAGAACCTCTCGCTCGAAGGCAAGGTCGCGGTAGTCACCGGCTCGACCCAAGGGCTGGGTGAGGCCATTGCCACTTTGTTCGCCGAACGCGGCGTGGCCGGCCTTGTCATCACCGGCCGCAATGAAAAGAACGGCGAGCGCGTGAGGGCGGCCCTCGAAGCGAAGGGCATCAAGACAATCTTCGTCGCCGCCGATCTCGCCAGGGTCGAGGACGCGGAGAAGATCATCGCCGCCGCCAACAAGGCATTCGGCCGCGTCGACATCCTGGTCAACGCGGCTGGCATCACCGATCGCGGTTCGATCTGGGACACCGAGCCGGAACTCTTCGACGCCATGTTCGCGGTCAATGTGCGGGCGCCGTTCTTCCTGATGCAGCATGCGCTGAAAATCATGAAACGCGAGAAGATCGAGGGTTCGATCGTCAACATCATCTCGATGTCTGGCCATGGCGGCCAGAGCTTCATCACCGCCTACAGCGCCTCCAAGGGCGCGCTGGTGACGCTAACGAAGAACGTCGCCTACAGCGTCATGAACCACCGCATCCGCGTCAACGGGCTGACCATCGGCTGGATGGACACGCCGGGCGAAGACCGCATCATGAAGACCTATCACGGCGCCGAGGATGGCTGGCTCAAGGAAGCGGAGAAGAACCGTCCGTTCGGCCGGCTGCTCAAAGCCGACGAGGTGGCGCGATCGGTGGCATTTCTGGCCAGCGCGGAGAGCGGCTTGATGACCGGCTCGATCATCGACTTCGACCAGCAGGTTCTGGGCGCGGGCGACGCTCCGGCGACACCGCCGACGGCTGGGTAAATGCCCCTTCCTCTCCCCTTGTGGGAGAGGATAGCAAGGCCCGGCGAGCGCATTGGCGCGAGCCGCCGGCCGCGCTTGGTGAGCGGTGAGTTCCGCGCAAATACCCCTCACCAAGATCGACCAGCCACTCGCGCAAGCGCTCGCAGGGTCGATCTATCCTCTCCCACAAGGGGAGAGGAAGGTCCCTCACCCCTCGCCCCGCCTTCCCGCCACGGCAACCGCCAGCGTCATCGCCAGGGCCAGCGTCGCCGCCATCGAACGGAAACCCTCGAAGTTCGCCTCGACGATTTCGAGCAGCACGTCGGCTGACGGCGCGATCGGCGAGAACACGGAATCGGTGATCGACACGATCTTCGCGTCGCGCGCCTTGGCGGCATTGGTGAGCGTCACCGTCTCGCTGGCATAGGGAGTGAAGCTGGTCGACAGCACCGCATCACGCGCGGTGATGAAACGCGCCTGCTCGGCGCCGAGGCCGGCCAAACCGTCGACCAGGATGTTGCGGATGCCGAGCTTGCCCATCGCGTAGCTCATATAGGAGGTGATCGGGAACGAGCGCCGCAACCCGATCAGGTAGATCGTCTCGGCGCCGGCCAGGATGTCGACGGCGCGCTCGATCGCCTCATGATCGACCTTGTCGCGCAGATCGGCAACCGAGCGCTCCGCTGCCGTCAGGAATCCATCCAGCACGATGCCGGACTTGCTGCTGGCGATGCCGTGCTCGCGCATCTGTGCCAGCCGCTCGTCATAGTTCAGCACGCGCTCCCTGAGCCGCGAACGGAACACCTCCTGCAGTTCGGAAAAGCCCTGATAGCCCAGCGCCCGCGAAAAGCGCACCAGCGCGGAGGGCTGCACCTCCGCATGACCAGCGATCGAGGCGACGGTGCCGAAGGCGACCTCGTCGGGATTTTCCAGCGCATAGGCGGCGATCTGCGTCAACCGCTTGGGAAGTTGCTCCGCCTTCTGCGCAATCAAGGCGCGCAGCGACTGGTAGTCTTTCGGAGCCAGGCCCTGTTCGTCCATGCCGTTCACGTTCTTGTTGCCGCCGATCGCTAATTAGGGCTTGACGGAGAAAATCAGAAATGGAATAAAAATTCCACATAAAAATTCTAATGCACTATTTGTTCCAAATCCGGAACAGGGGAAGTGGCCGGGAGGAAACCAAAGCCATGTCCGAAGTGACCGGTCAAGCGACCGAGGCGCTGCTCGAAGCACGCGGCATCAAAAAATATTTTGGCGCCATCACCGCGCTGGACGGCGTCAGCTTCCATGTTTCGCCCGGCGAGGCGCTCGGCGTCGTCGGCGACAATGGCGCCGGCAAGTCGACGCTGATGAAAATCCTCTCCGGTCTCTACAAACCGAGCGAAGGCTCGCTGTTCTACCAGGGCGAACAGGTCAGGTTCGATTCGCCGCGCGACGCACGCCGCGTCGGCATCGAGATGGTCTACCAGGACTTCGCGCTGGCCGGGAACATGGCGATCTACGAGAACATCTATCTCGGCCGCGAACCGGGCCGCAAGTTCGCCGGCCTCACCATCGTCGACCGCGAAAAGGCACGGCAGATGGCCAAGGACCATCTCGACCAGCTGAAGATCCATGTGAAATCGATCGACCAGCCCGTCGAGGAACTGTCCGGCGGACAGCGGCAGGCAGTGGCGATCGCCCGCGCCACCGCTTTCAACGCCAAGGTGGTGATCATGGACGAGCCGACCGCGGCACTTGCCATCAAGGAGGTCGGCAAGGTGCTCGACCTGATCAAGACACTGAAGGAGCATGGCGTCGCCGTGATCATCATCTCGCACCGCATGGACGACATCTTCTATGCCTGCGACCGCGTGATGGCGCTCTACCAGGGCACGAATTTCGCCGAGGCGCCGCTCGACCGGACCCACCGCAACGAGGTGATCGGCTGGATCATGGGCACCAAGGGCCACACCGAAGCGCTGGCGCACGACAAGGTTCACTGAACGATGATCCGCAACAACCCGAAGCTCGCCAGTTTCCTCGAGCATTACGGCATCGTCATCATCGTCGTCGTGATGATGGTGCTGCTGTACATTTCGCGGCCGGACGTATTCCTGTCGCTCGCCAACCTCACCAACATCATCAAGCAGAACGCCTCGCTGGCGCTGCTGGCGCTCGGCATGTTCGTGGTCATCGTGACCGCTGGCATCGACCTCTCCGTCGGCTCGGTGATGGCGCTTGCCATGATGTGCCTGGCGGTCGCCGCCAAGGCCGGCGTGCCGTGGCCGATCGTCATCCTGATCGGACCGCTGGTCGGCATCGCCTGCGGACTGGTCAACGGCTTCGGCCTCACCATCCTTCGGCTGCCGCATCCCTTCATCATGACGCTCGGCACGCTGAACATCGCGCGCGGCCTGTCCAGCCTGATCACCAACGGCGCGCCGGTTTCCGGCCTCGGCCCGCAGGTCCGCTATCTCGGCCAGGCCAACTACGATTTCGGCATCTTTCCGCCGCCGACCGGCCTGCCGGCCAGCCTGTTCGTCGTCGTCGTCTGCGCCATCGGCCTGTGGTTCTTCCTCAACCGTACCTCGCTCGGCCGCCACATCTTCGCCATCGGCGGCAACCCGCACGCCGCCCGCGTCTCCGGCATCAATGTCGACCGCGTGCTGGTCTACGTCTACGCGATCAGCGGCTTCTTCGCCGGGCTGGCCGGCCTGCTGCTCGCCGGCCGCACCGATTCGGGCTTTCCGCTGGCCGGACAGAACGCCGAACTCGACGCCATCGCGGCGGTGATCATCGGCGGCGCCTCGTTCTTCGGCGGCCGCGGCACCATCCTCGGCGTGCTGGCCGGCGTCTTGATCATGGGGCTGATGCGCAACGGCCTCAACCTCAACAACATCAGTCCGTTCTGGCAGCAGATCCTGATCGGCCTGGTCATCATCCTGGCTGTCTACATCGACGTCATCCGCCGCCGCGCGGCGGTCCGGAGCTAGTTCGCTTAAGTTGTGTCCGGCGCCGTCTCCGCGCCGGGCACGATCCCTTCACCGGAGACGAGTACAGTTCCACGGGAGGAACCCATGAAAAGATTGATTTTGGTCAGCACCGCACTCGCGCTGATGACTGGCAGCGCGCTCGCCGACAAGTTCCTGGTCGACATGAAGGGTCCGGGCGCCGGCAACCCATTCTGGGCGGCGGTGGAAGCCGGCGCCATGGAAAAGGGCAAGGAACTCGGCGTCGAGGTGATGGTGATGTCGCCGCCGGCCGAATCCGACGTCGCCGCGCAGATCGCCCAGATCGAGGACATGATCGCCCAGGGCCTCGACGGCATCGCGCTCGCCCCGACCGATCCGAACGCGCTCGCGCCCGTCGTCGACGCCGCCAAGGCCAAGAACATCCCGGTCGTGTTCGTCGACACAAAGGGCACTAATGAAGGCATCACCTTCATCGGCACCGACAACGCGGCCGGCGCCAAGCTTGCCGCCGACTACATCTGCGGCAAGATCGAGAAAGGCTCGGAAGTCGCCATCCTGCAGGGCATCATCACGCAGTCGACCGGCCAGGCCCGCGCCACCGGCTCCAAGGCCGGGCTTGAAGCCTGCGGCCTGAAGGTGGTCGCCGAGCAGACCGGCGAATGGGACCGCGCCAAGGGCCAGGCGGCGATGGAAAACATCATCACCGGCAACCCGAACATCAAGGCCGTGTTCGCCTCCAACGACAACATGGCGCTCGGTGCGGTCGAAGCCCTGAAGTCGGCCGGCAAGCTGGCCGACGTCATGGTCGTCGGCTTCGACGCCAACCCCGACGCAGCAGCCTCGGTCCTGGCCGGCGAGATGACCGCAACGGTCGCGCAGGCGCCGAAGAACATGGGCGGCTTCGGTATCCAGGCGCTGGTCGACCTGAAGGCCGGCAAGACCATCGAACCGGTCATCGATACCGGCACCGTGCTGGTCGATAAGAGCAACGCCGAACAGTACAAATAAGGCGTAAGCTTTCCAGGAACGGCCGGAGCCGTGCCGGGCTCTGGCCGTTCCTTTTCTCTTCGCGAAGGACGCATGGCATGGAAACGATCGGCGTCGGGCTTATCGGCACCGGCTTCATGGGCAAGGCGCATGCGATTGCCTGGAGCGCCGTCAAACCGGTCTTCGGCGACGTGCCGGCGATCCGCCTGGTCCATCTCGGCGAAACCGACGACGAACTCGCGAGCCTGAAGGCCGTCGAGTTCGGTTTCGCCAGATCGTCGGGCGACTGGCGCAAGGTGATCGCCGACCCGCAGGTCGACGTCGTCTCCATCACCACGCCCAACAAGTTTCACGCCGAGATGGCGATCGCCGCGCTCGACGCCGGCAAGCATGTCTGGTGCGAGAAGCCGATGGCGCCGAGGCTCGACGAGGCCGAAGCGATGCTCGCCGCGCAGCGCCGCTCCGGCAAGGTCGCGGTGCTCGGCTACAACTACATCCAGAACCCGGCGATCCGCCACATCAGGAAACTGCTCGACGAAGATGCCATCGGCGCCGTCAACCACGTCCGCATCGAGATGGACGAGGACTTCATGGCCGATCCGGGTGCACCCTTCCAGCAGCGCCACGAGGCGGTGAACGGCTGGGGCGCCATCGACGATTTCGGCGTGCACCCCCTGTCGCTGATCCGCACTTTGTTCGGCGGCGTTGCCCGTGTCATGTGCGACATGGCGAAACCCTACCCGACCCGCCGGAGCGATGGCGGCGAACGCGATGTTGAGGTCTACGACATCGCCACCATCCTGATGCGGCTGGAAAACGGCGCGTCGGGCCATATCGCGCTCAGCCGCACCGCCTGGGGCCGCAAGGGCCGCATCGCCGTGCAGATCGTCGGCTCGAAGGGCGCGATCCTCTACGACCAGGAGCGGATGAACGAGTTGCAACTCTACGTCACCTCGGACCGCGCCACCGAACAGGGTTTTCGCACGGTGCTGACCGCGCCGCACCACAAGCCCTACGACCGCTTCGTTCCGGCAGCCGGCCATTCGCTCGGTTTCAACGATTTGAAGATCATCGAATGCCGCCAGTTGATCGGTAAGATGCGCGGCGAAAACGCCGTCGCCGTCACCTTCGAGGACGGCATCCTGATCGAACGCACCGTCGCCGCGATGGCGCGCTCGTTCGAGGAAGGCCGCTGGGTCGAAGTCGGCTGATCCCCCCGACCCGAAGTCACACCGAAGTGACCGCCGGCTCCGCAGTGTGCATTGACCGGCTTTCGCCCGCCATGCTCAATCCGGCTCTCACCAAAAGCCGGATGGGAGGCTTCATTGCGGAAATTTTTACTCGGCGCAGTGGCGCTGGTGGCATCTGCGTTTCATGCACTCGCTGCCGATCCCGATCCGGCGAAATGGGATGAAGTGCTCAGGCAAGCCAGGGGCGAAACCGTCTATTTCAACGCTTGGGGCGGCGCCGAGAACATCAATTCCTACCTCGAATGGGCCGGCGGCGAACTGCAAAAGCGCTACGGCGTCAAGCTCGTTCATGTGAAGCTGGACGACACCGCCAACGCGGTCGCCAAGGTCGTCGCCGAAAAGGCGGCCGGCCGGAACGACGGCGGCACCGTCGACCTGATCTGGATCAATGGCGAGAATTTCTCCTCCATGAAGCGGGAGAACCTGCTGCTGTCGCCGGGCTGGGCCGAAAAGCTGCCAAACTGGAAGTTTGTCGACGCCGACGAAAAGCCGACAATCCGCACCGACTTCACGGTTCCGGTCGAGGGTCTCGAAAGCCCATGGGGCATGGCCAAGCTGGTCTTTTTTCACGATTCGGCCAGGACAAATGCCGCGGACCTGCCGAAATCCGCTGGGGATCTGCTCGAATGGGCCAAGAAAAACCCCGGCCGCTTTTCCTATCCGCAGCCGCCGGACTTCGTCGGCTCATCCTTCCTGAAGCAGGTGCTTTCAGAACTGGTCGCCGATCGTTCAGTGCTGCAGAAACCGGTGGACGAAGCCTCGTTCGAACAGGTCGCGGCGCCGCTGTTCGCCTATCTTGATGAACTCAACCCGCTGCTGTGGCGCGGCGGCAAGGCGTTTCCGCAGAACTATCCGGCGATGAAGCAGCTTCTCGCCGACGGCGAGGTCGACATCATCTTCGCCTTCAACCCGTCGGAGGCTTCGAGCGCCATCGCGAACGGCGAACTGCCGGACACGGTGCGTTCGTTCACCTTCCCGGCGGGCACGCTCGCCAACACGCATTTCGTCGCCATTCCCTACAACGCAGCGGCCAAGGCAGGCGCGCTTGTCGCCGCGGACTTCCTGCTCTCGCCGGAAGCGCAGGCACGCAAGCAGGACCCCAAGGTCTGGGGCGATCCGACCGTGCTTGCCGTCTCCAGGCTCGACGCGGCCGACCGCGCGCGCTTCGACGCACTCGACCTCGGCATCGCCACGTTGAAACCCGACGAACTCGGCCCAGCCATCGACGAGCCGCATCCAAGCTGGATGGAGCGGCTGGATACAGAGTGGAAACGGCGCTATGGGGCGGCGAACTAGATTGCCCATAACTTTGGAAGCATGAGCTCTTTCGCGCCCCCCTCTGTCCTGCCGGACATCTCCCCCACAAGGGGGGAGATCAGCTTTCGCAAGCGCAGCCGCTTATCCTGCGGCGTCGACGACTGGCCGCCACTCTCCGTGAAGGCCAATCTCCCCCCTTGTGGGGGAGATGTCCGGCAGGACAGAGGGGGGCAACATAGAGCGCAGGCCTCTCAAAGTTCGCCATGCTGACCCGCCTCGGCCCGCCGCTGGCGATGGCGCTTCTAGCCGGTCCCATCCTGCTCGGCCTGGCGGGCACCATGCTGCCCGCCTTCGGCTATCTGCCGGCGCTCGGCGGCGCCGAATTCACGCTCGCGCCGACGCGGCAACTCTTCGCCGAACCAGGCATCTGGATGTCATCGATCATCAGCCTCGCTTCAGGGCTGGTGACGACGGCCGTGGCCCTCATTGTCGTCATCCTGTTCGTTGCCGGCTGGTCGGGCACGCGCATATTCGCCCGCGTCCAGCACCTCATCTCGCCGCTGCTTTCGGTGCCGCATGCGGCAGCGGCGTTCGGCCTTGCCTTCCTGATCGCGCCGTCGGGCATGATTGCGCGGCTGATCTCGCCCGGACTCACCGGCTGGCAGCGCCCGCCGGACCTGTTGATCGTCAACGATCCCATGGGCTTCTCGATGATGGCCGGACTGATCGTCAAGGAAATCCCGTTCCTGCTGCTGATCACACTCGCCGCCCTTCCTCAGGTCGATGCGACCCGCACCCGCGCGCTGACAACCTCGCTGGGCTACGGAAAAATAGCCGGCTTCCTGTTCGGCTCGTGGCCGCTGGTCTACCGGCAGATCCGGCTGGCGGTCTTCGCCGTCATCGCCTTTGCCACATCGGTGGTCGACGTCGCCGCGATCCTCGGGCCGACCGCGCCCGCCCCGCTTGCGGTGCGGCTGACCCAATGGATGCAGGATCCGGACCTGTCGATGCGCTTCTTCGCCTCGGCCGGCGCGGTCCTGCAGCTTGCCGTCACCGCCGCCGCCCTGCTGATCTGGATCGGCTTCGAGCGCCTCGGCGCCGCGATCCGGGACCGTGCCTGCGGCGCCGGCTGGCGATGGCGCCGCGATGCATGGCTGCGCCGTATCGGGCTCACCGCGATGCTGCTCGCCGCCGCGATCATCTTCGCCGGCCTGGCGACGCTCTGCCTGTGGTCGTTCGCCGGCCTGTGGCCGTTTCCCGATGTCTTGCCCGAAACGCTGAGCGCGAAGACCTGGATGAAAACCGCGCCGCGCATCGGCGAACCGCTCGTCACGACATTCATCGTCGCCGGGATTGCAACATTGCTCGCGGTGCTGCTCTCGACGCTTTGCTTGATGCGCGAGAACGAGACCGGCCGCACGGGCAGGCGCTGGGCGCTGCTGTTCATATACCTGCCGCTGATCGTGCCGCAGGTCGCGTTCCTGTTCGGCCTGCAGCTGCTTTTCGTCTTGACCGGCACCATCGCCAGCCTGCCGGCGCTGGTCTTCGTGCATCTGATCTTCGTCATGCCCTATGTCTTCCTGTCGCTGTCCGATCCCTGGCGCGCCTACGACCGGCGTTATGAGGCGATCGCCGCGGGCCTTGGTAAACGTCGCTGGACAACGCTCCTTGGCGTCCGCCTGCCGATGTTGATGCGGGCAGTCCTCACCGCCGCCGCCGTCGGCTTCGCGGTTTCGGTCGGGCTGTACCTGCCGACGGTGCTGATCGGCGCCGGGCGGCTCGACACCATCACCACCGACGCGGTGGCGCTGGCTTCGGGCGGCAACCGGCGGGTCATCGGCGTCTACGCCTTCCTGCAGATGCTGCTGCCGGCCCTCGGCTTTCTGGTTGCCACGCTCTTGCCCGCGCTGATATTCCGGCATCGCCGCGCCATGCACGCCTGAGCAGCCAACGGAAAGAATGACGGACAAGGGCCTTTTCCTCGACACCGTGTCGATCGCGCTGAACGGCCGCGTCCTGCTGGCGCTGACGCATCATGTCCTGCCCGGCGGCGTGCTCACCGTCATGGGGCCTTCGGGCTCCGGCAAGTCGACCCTGCTCGCCTATATTGGCGGCTTCCTCGACCCGGCATTCCAGGCAAGCGGCAGGGTTCTGGCCGACGGCGTCGATCTCACCGTGCTGCCGGCCGAGGAGCGCCATGCCGGCATCCTGTTCCAGGACCCGCTGCTCTTTCCGCACATGTCGGTAGCCGGCAACCTCGTCTTCGCGATCCCGTCGCATGTGAAAGGCAAGGCAGCCCGTCTGGCGCGGGCCGATGCAGCCCTCGCCGGCGTCGGCCTCGACGGTATGGGCAACCGCGACCCGGATACGCTGTCGGGCGGCCAGAAGGCCCGCGTCGCACTGGCCCGCGTGCTGCTCTCGGCGCCGCGCGCGCTGCTGCTCGACGAACCGTTCTCGAAGCTCGACCAGGATCTGCGCCGGCAGATGCGCGAACTGGTCTTCGTTAGGGCGCGCGAGGCCGGCCTGCCGGTCATCCTCGTCACCCATGACGAGGCGGACGCCGAGGCAGCGCTTGGGCCGGTGATCCGGATCGGCGAATGACAATGGCCGACCTGCCCGAACTCCCGGTCACTGCCGTCCTGCCGGCGCTCGCCAGCGCGTTGGAAAGCAACAGCAGCGCCGTGCTGGTGGCGCCGCCCGGCGCCGGCAAGACGACGCTGGTGCCGCTGGCGCTGCTCGACGCGGCATGGCTCGGCAGCGGCCGCATCGTCCTTCTGGAGCCGCGCCGCCTGGCGGCCCGTGCCGCCGCCCGCCGCATGGCTTCGCTGCTCGGCGAGGAGCCGGGCGGCACCGTCGGCTACGCCATGCGCATGGAAAACCGCGTCTCGGCCAAGACCCGCATCATGGTCGTCACCGAAGGCGTCCTGGCCCGCATGATCCTCGACGATCCCGAACTCGCCGGCGTCTCGGCGGTCATTTTCGACGAGTTCCACGAACGGTCGCTCGACGGCGATTTCGGGCTGGCGTTGGCGCTCGACGTGCAAAGCGCGCTGCGGCCCGATCTCCGCTTGCTCGTGATGTCGGCGACGCTCGACGGCGCCCGCGTGGCAAGGCTGCTTGGTGCGGCACCCGTCATCGAAAGCGAGGGCCGCAGCTTCCCGGTCGAGCTGCGTTATGCCGAGCGCGCCGCCGGCACGCCGATCGAAGACGCCATGGCAAAAGCTATCCGCGATGTGCTGGCCGATGAAACCGGCAGCGTGCTCGCCTTCCTGCCCGGCCAGCGCGAGATCGAGCGCACCGCCGAGCGGCTCGAGGGTCGGATCGGCGCGGACACCGATGTCGTGCGGCTCTACGGCATGCTGGACGGCAAGGCACAGGATGCGGCGATCAGGCCGGCGCCGGCCGGGCGACGCAAGGTGGTGCTGGCCACCTCGATCGCCGAGACCTCGATCACCATCGACGGCGTGCGCGTCGTCATCGATTCCGGCCTGTCGCGGCTGCCGAAATACGAGCCGGCGACGGGCCTCACCCGCCTCGAAACCGTGCGCGTGTCGCGCGCCTCCGCCGAACAGCGCGCCGGCCGCGCCGGGCGCACGCAGCCGGGCGTTGCGATAAGGTTGTGGCGCGCGGAACAGACCGCCGCACTACCCGCCTTCACCCCGCCGGAAATCCTGGAGGCCGACCTTTCCGGCCTCGTGCTCGATTGCGCCGCCTTCGGCGTCGCCGATCCGTCCGCGCTCGCCTTCCTCGACCCGCCGCCGGCCGCCGCGCTTGCCGAGGCAAGATCGCTCCTCATCGAACTCGGCGCCGTCGGCGCGGACGGACGGCTGACCGAAACGGGCGCGGCGATGCGCAAGCTCGCTTTGCCCGTTCGCCTTGCCCACATGGTCGCCGAGGCGGCCAAATCCGGCCACGCCGCCGACGCCGCGATGCTGGCGGTGCTTCTGACCGAGCGCGGTCTGGGCGGCGACAGCGCCGACCTCGAGCGACGGCTGATGCGGTTTCGCGCCGAAAGGGCTCCGCGTGCGGTGGCGGCGCGGCAGTTGGCGGAGAGATTGGCGCGTCAGGCCACCTCCCCCTTGAGGGGAGGTCGTGCCGAAGGCGCGGGTGGGGGTAATCTAGAACCCCCACCCCGCTCCGCTGCGCGGATCGACCCTCCCCTCAAGGGGGAGGGTGAAGGTGCCGGCGCCCTCCTCCTCCACGCCTTCCCCGACCGCGTCGCCAAGGCGCGCGGCGAGCGCGGGCGCTTCGTTCTCGCCAATGGTCGCGGCGCGACGGTCGACGCCGCCGATCCGCTGGCGGGCGCTGCGTTCCTCGTCGTCGCCGACCTGCAAGGCAAGGCGCAGAACGCGCGCATCGCTTCCGCCGCCATGGTCGGCGAGGAGGAAATCCGCACCGCGCTCGCGGCCCATCTCGAACGCCGCACCGAAACCGCCTTCGACGCGGAGAAGCGTGCCGTGCGCGTGCGCGAAACCGTGCGGCTCGGCACCATCGTCCTGTCCGAGCGCATGCTGCCGGCACCGAAAGGTCCGGAGGTGGACCGCGCCATTCTCGACGCCCTTCGCCAGCACGGCCTTTCCCTGCTGCCCTGGAGCAAGGACACGGAAACGCTGCGCCGGCGCCTGTCCTGGCTGCATCGCGGCCTCGGCGCGCCATGGCCGGATGTCTCCGACGATGCGCTGGTCGCCAGCCTGGACAACTGGCTGCTGCCGTTCCTCTCCGGTGAAGCCAGCTTCGCACGGATCGATGCCGGCGCCCTGCACGCCGCGCTGATGTCGCTTGTGCCGCATGACCTGCAGCGCCGGATCGGCCAGCTGGCGCCCACCCATTTCGACGCGCCGTCGGGCAGCCACGTGCCGATCCGCTACGACGGCGAATGGCCGGTGCTGGCGATCCGCGTGCAGGAACTGTTCGGACTGACCAGCCATCCCGCGATCGTCAACGGCACCGTGCCGCTGACGCTCGAACTTTTGTCGCCGGCGCATCGGCCGATCCAGACGACGCGCGACCTGCCCGGGTTCTGGCGCGGCTCGTGGGCCGACGTGCGGTCCGACATGCGCGGGCGCTACCCGAAACATGTCTGGCCCGAAGACCCTGCCTTGGCCGAGGCGACCAGCCGGGCAAAACCGCGCGTCAAATAGCGCTTGGCGCAAGGCGCAACGTCGGCGCATAAATCGATCATGCTCGAACTCCGAACGTCCGACCCGCAACAGAGCCACCGGCTGCGCCTCAACACGCTGATCAAGCTGCGGTGGCTGGCGATCATCGGCCAGAGCGCGGCGGTGCTCATCGTCGCCTACGGCTTCGACTTTCCGCTGCCGGTGTCGATCTGCTTCGCGCTGATCGCGCTTTCGGCCTGGCTCAACCTGTTCCTCGCCTTCCGCTACCCGGCCACGCACCGGCTGCGGCCGTTCGCGGCGCTTGGCATCATGGTGTTCGACGCCATCCAGCTCGCCGGGCTTTTGTTCCTGACCGGCGGCCTGACCAACCCTTTCTCCCTGCTGATGATCGTGCCGGTCGTCGTCTCGGCGACGTCGCTGCCGCTGCGCATGACCATCTTCCTCGGCACGCTGGTCATTGCCATGGCGACGCTGCTGGTCCTCTACCATTTGCCGCTGCCGTGGTTTTCCGGCACCGAACTGCCGATGCCCTTCGTTTATGTCTCCGGCATGTGGGTGGCAGTCGTGTCGAGCATCGCCTTCACCGGCATCTATGCCTGGCGGGTGGCGGAAGAGGCGCGCATGCTCGCCAACGCGCTCGCCGCCACCGAACTGGTGCTGCAGCGCGAGCAGCACCTCTCCGCGCTCGACGGGCTGGCCGCCGCCGCGGCGCACGAACTCGGCACGCCGCTCGCAACCATCGCGCTGGTCGCCAAGGAGATGGAGCGCGAACTCGCCGACGATCCGCGCTGGCACGAGGACGTGACGTTATTGCGCACGCAGAGCGAACGCTGCCGCGAGATCCTGAAGCGTCTGACCAGCCTGTCGACCGAGAGCGAGGTGCACCTGGCGCAATTGCCTCTCACCTCGCTGATCGAGGAGGTGATCGCGCCGCATCGCGATTTCGGCATCTCGATCAGGCTAGAGCCGGGGGAGCGCACCGGCCCGGAGCCGGTCGGCCGCCGCAACCCGGGTGTCATCTACGGGCTCGGCAACCTCGTCGAAAACGCGGTCGACTTCGCCCGCGAAAGCGTCACCGTGCGCTGGCGATGGAACGAAGCCAGCGTCATGCTCGACGTGGTCGACGACGGCCGCGGTTTTCCGCCGGAAATCATCGACCGCATCGGCGAGCCTTACATGTCGACCCGGCAGGGCGCGGAGCCGGGCGGCGGGCTTGGCCTCGGCCTGTTCATCGCCAAGACGCTGCTCGAACGCTCGGGTGCTTCGCTGTCGTTCCGCAATGCGATGGAACCCGGCAAGGGCGCCATGGTGCAGGTAACCTGGCCGCGCGAGATGTTCGTCGATCCGGGAACCGTCCCGGACCTCATGTTCGACAGGGTGTAGGTTGGTTTTATTGCTTTAATCGGCTTATATGATGCTCAGAAATTAAGCAGGAACGGAATACGCGATGACCGCCGAGAACGACACTCCCGCCAGCGACCTTGGCGACGACACGACGCTGTTGATCGTCGATGACGACAAGCCGTTCCTCACCCGGCTGGCGCGAGCGATGGAAGGCCGCGGCTTCCAGGTCGACACGGCGGAAAGCGTCGAAGAGGCGGTCGGCAAGGCACGCGACAACCCGCCGGCCTACGCCGTGGTCGACATGCGGCTCGGCGACGGCAACGGCCTCGACGTGGTCAAGGCGATCCGCGAAAAGCGCGAGGATTCGCGCACCGTCATTCTCACCGGCTACGGCAACATCGCGACGGCGGTGACGGCGGTGAAGCTCGGCGCCATCGACTACCTGTCGAAGCCGGCCGACGCCGACGACATCTACGCCGCGCTGACCCGGACCGGCGGCGAACGGATGGCGCCGCCGGAAAACCCGATGTCGGCCGACCGCGTGCGCTGGGAGCACATTCAGCGCGTCTACGAAATGTGCGACCGCAATGTTTCCGAGACGGCGCGCCGCCTCAACATGCACCGCCGCACCTTGCAGCGGATTTTGGCGAAACGCGCGCCGAGGTAGCCCACGATGGTCCGTATCGCAGCTGTCCTGCTGGGTATGGTGCTTTGGCCGCAATCGACGACAGCCGCGGAGGTCGCCGGCACCTTGATGCATGCCGGCAAGGAGCGCACGTTCCTGCTTGCCCTCCCCGAACAAACCTCCGGCGATCCGTTGCCGCTGGTCATCGTCATGCATCCCTATCCGGGCAGCGGCCGCGGAATCGCGGAACTCAGCGGATTTTCCGCGATCGGCGAACGCGAAGGTTTCATTGTCGCCTACCCCGACGGCATCAATGGCGGCTACAATGCGATCATGTGCTGCGGCGCGGAGGATGATGTCGGCTTCATCAAGTCGCTGATCGAAAAGGTCAGCGCCGAGCACAAGGTCGACCCGTCCAGGATTTACGCGACCGGCATCTCGAACGGTGGCGACATGAGCTACCGGCTTGCCGCCGAGCTGCCCGGTGTTCTGGCTGCGATCGCCCCGGTGAGCGGCGGCATGACGGAAGAATGGATGGACCAGCCATCCGGAGCCTGCCGCAGCATCCAGTTTCGCTGATTACCTTCCATGGCAAAAAAGACAAATACTATGAGCTGTTCCGGACCAGCTCGGATTACTGGCTGAGCATGGGCGATTGCAAGGCATCGCTGTCGCCTGTCGAAAACACCGATATTGAACTGGCGCTCGCCGATTGCGCCAACGGCAGTGCCGCCGCGGTGTACACGCTGCCAGATATGGGGCACGCTTGGCCTGGCGGCGCCGGAAACGGCCAGCTCTCCTACCCGGCTGCGCAAATCAACGCCAGCGAACTGATCTGGGAATTCTTTCGCCAGCACCCGAAACGTTGACCGCCAGCGAGCGGCAGCCGCCTACTCGCTCTCGCCTTCCAGTGCCGGCACCGAAACGCCGGCCAGTTCGGCGGCAAGCAGCCGGGCGGCGCCGGCCCGCGCGATCCTCAGCATCAGCGACTTGCGGGTCGCCGGCGGCATCCGGTGTTCAGGCGCGTCGCGCAGGATTTCGGCGCCGTAGCCGTCGGACAGGATGAAGCCGCATTCTTCCGGAAAGATGCCGGCCGGCACCTCCGGATGGGTGGCGAAGAAGAAGCGGTCGGAATGCAGCCGGTAGTCAGGCCATTTGCGGTCGACACGAAAATCCTCGATCGACGACTTGATCTCGATGATCCAGATGTCGCCCTGCCGGGTCAGCGCGACGAGATCGGCGCGCCGGCCGGTCGCCAGCGACAGTTCGGGAAGCACATGCGCGCCCATTTCGCGCAGCAGGCGCTGCACGCCGCGGCGGATGACCATGGCGCGCTCGGATTGCCTGCCGTCAACCAAAGGGTTGGAGAGAATCGGTGAAATGATCGGCATGGTCGAACCATGCCATCATTTCGATGTTCTATCAATGTTCCGTCAATTCGCGACAACGCCGCGGTTTCGCTTCGCGGATGACGCGGCGCTCCCCGCGATGTCCTCGAGGATCGGGCAGTCCGGCCGCTCGTCGCCATGGCAGGCGTGGATCAGTTTCTGCAGCGTCGCCCGCATCGATTCCAGTTCGGCGATCTTGTCGGTGATGGCGTCGACATGGGCCGAGGCGATCTCGCGCACGTCGTGGCTGGCGCGCTCGCGGTCGCGGTAAAGCGCCATCAACTGGCGGCAGTCGTCGATGGAAAAGCCCAGCCCGCGCGCCCGGCGCAGGAATGCCAGCCGGTGGACATCGTCCTCGCAATAGTCGCGGTAGCCGTTGGCGGCGCGGGCCGGCGCGATCAGCCCGATGTCCTCGTAGTAGCGGATGGTCTTCGACGGCAGGCCGGAGCGGCGTGCCGCATCACCGACATTCATGACGGAATCTCCTGTTTGCAGGACAGGTAGTCATCAAACGCCGCCGAAACAATCGGTGCGATGAAGGCGGGAAGCTGTTGCCGAAATACCATATCTAGGGGATTACGCACATCGGGCGCATCTGGATGCCGGCCGAAGCGCTTGGCAAGCAAAAGAAATAAGCCTTAAGAAATAGTGATGAAATTGTGGCTCGAATCGGGCGAATACCTTACTGGCGGGGCGGATCGATCCTTTGATGCGAATGAAAACACTGACAATTTCGGCGGCATTGGCTCTGGCGACTGCACTGGCAGGTTGCAGCACCGACGGCGCGGTACGGCTTTTCTCCAACGACTACGGCGCCAGGAGCGACGCCGGTTATAGTCTTCCAGCCATCCCGATTTACAAGGTCGACCGCAAGTACCACCGCCAGGTCGTCCGCTACCCGAGCGACGAAAAGCCCGGCACCATCATCGTCGACACCGGCGAAAAGCATCTTTATCTGATCATGGAAGACGGCAAGGCGATGCGCTACGGCATCGGTGTCGGCCGTGAAGGCTTCGAGTGGAAGGGCACCGCCCGCGTCGCAGCGAAGCGCGAATGGCCGGTCTGGACGCCGCCGGCGGAAATGATCAAGCGCCAGCCCGAACTCGCCAAATATCGCAACGGCATGGATCCGGGTCTCGGCAACGCGCTCGGCGCACGCGCGCTCTACCTCTACAACAAGGGCGGCGACACCGGATACCGCCTGCACGGCACCCCGGAATGGGCTTCGATCGGCAAGGCGATGTCGTCCGGCTGCATCCGCCTGATGAACCAGGACATCATCGATCTCTACAGCCGCGCCGAGATCGGCGCCAAGGTGATCGTCAGATAGCTTTTTTGGCGAGCCGTCTCGGCAACAAGGACGTCGCAAACAAAAAACCGGGCTCCAAGGCCCGGTTTTTTGTTGTGGAGTCGTTCCTTCTCCCCTTGTGGGAGAAGGTGGATCGGCGCACAGCGCCGAGACGGATGAGGGGTAAATGGGAGAAAAGAGGCGCTGAGGTGTTGTGGACGGGCGACGTAGCGATCCTGCCCGCACCCCTCATCCGCCTTCGCTGCGCTCAGGCACCTTCTCCCACAAGGGGAGAAGGAAAGAGGCCTCTCAGCCGACCTGTTCGACCTGCTGTACTTCCGGCACGAAATGGCGAAGCAGGTTCTGGATGCCGTGCTTCAGCGTGGCGGTCGACGACGGACAGCCTGCGCAGGCGCCCTTCATGTGCAGGAAGACGGTACCGTTCTCGTAGCCGCGGAAGGTGATGTCGCCGCCGTCCTGCGCCACCGCCGGGCGAACCCGGGTGTCGAGCAGTTCCTTGATCGTCACCACGATCTCTTCGTCGGCCTTGGCGTAGAATTCCGCGGCGGTCTCGCCGTCGTCGGCCGCGGCCTGGGCTCCCGTGCCCATCACCGGCGCGCCGGACATGAAATGCTCCATGATGGCGCCGAGGATCGCCGGCTTCAGGTGCTGCCAGTCCGGGCCGTCCTTGGACACCGTCACGAAATCATAGCCGAAGAACACGCCGGTCACGCCGGGAATGTCGAACAGCCGTCCGGCCAGCGGCGAAGCCTCGCGCGCTGAATCGGCATCGCGGAAGTCGGCGGTGCCGGCGGCCAGCACTTCCTTGCCAGGCAGGAACTTGAGAGTCGCGGGATTGGGTGTTGCCTCGGTCTGGATGAACATTGTCGTCTCCTGCCTCTCGCGAGGCCAACTTTAGAATAGTTCTAATTAGACCTGAACCTGTGCTGGCGCAACCCTTTGCTGGCCGGTTCGGTGATGCTGTCTAACGTCTGGCGACAGATGTGGGAATAGCGGCCACTGTTTCCAAGATCGAATCCGCCGCGGCCGGAGCGAAAAGCCTCGCTTTCCAGCCGGAGCCGTCGTTACGCTAGGCTCTCGATGTCCTCGTCCGACAGATTCTGCGGCACCACCGTGACCGGAACGGGGAACGCCGCCGCCTTTCCGGCGATCGAGGCAACCAGGGGACCCGGCCCCTCCTTGCCGGCGCCGGCGGCCAGCACCAGGATCGCGATATCCTGGTCCTCTTCGATCAGCTTGTGAATTTCCTCGGTCGGATGCCCCTCGCGCACCACCAGTTCCGGCTCGATGCCGAGCTGCTCGCGCACCGCCACGGCATAGCTGTCGAGCGCCGAATTGGCGGTGGCGGTGGCTTCCTCGCGCATGATCTTCTCGACGCCCAGCCAATGCTGGAAGTCGCCCGGTTCGATCACGTAGAGCAGCACCAGCACGCCGCCGGTCGACTTGGAGCGGCGCGAGGCGTAGGCGACGGCGCGCTCGCATTCCGGCGTATCGTCGATGATCGCTAGGAATTTGCGCCGGTGCCCGGCTTCCCGGCTCAGTCGTTTCGAGACCATTCAGTGCCCCTGAGGGAGTAAGGATTCGCCGGCAATCTGCCACCAGCCGCGGCGGCGGGCAAGCCGCCGCCCTTGGGCCAGGTCAGCCCTGCAGCAGTCCGATGATGTCGCGCACGTCCTTCATGGTCGCCTCGGCGAGCACGCCGGCGCGTTCGCCGCCATTACGCAGCACGCCGTCGACATAGGCCGTATCGGCCGAAATGCGACGCATTTCGCCGGCAACCGGCGCCATCTTTTCGACGGCAAGGTCGGCCAGCGCCGGCTTGAACACCGAAAACTGCTGGCCGCCATACTGTTGCAACACGGCCTCCTTGGAGATTTCGGCAAGCCCGGCATAGATGCCGACCAGGTTTTCCGCTTCCGGCCGCCCGGCCAGGCCGTCGGGCTCGCTCGGCAGGGCATCCGGGTCGGTCTTCGCTTTCCTGATCTTCTTCGAGATGGTGTCGGCGTCGTCCGTGAGGTTGATGCGCGACAGGTCGGACGGGTCGGATTTCGACATCTTCTTCGAGCCGTCGCGCAGCGACATGATGCGCGCGGCCGGACCCCCGATCACCGGCTCGGTGATCGGGAAATAGCCGTTGACCGTCTCGTCACCGACCTTCATCTCGACGCCGAGGCTACGCGCCGCGATGCGCGCGGAGAAGTCGTTGTTGAATTTCTGGGCGATGTCGCGCGTCAGTTCGAGGTGCTGCTTCTGGTCCTCGCCGACCGGCACGTGCGTTGCCCGGTAGACCAGGATGTCGGCCGCCATCAGGCTCGGATAGGCGAGCAAGCCGAGCGAGGCGTTCTCGCGGTCCTTGCCGGCCTTGTCCTTGAACTGCGTCATGCGGTTCATCCAGCCGATGCGCGCCACGCAGTTGAAGATCCAGGCAAGCTCGGCGTGCTGTTTCACTCGGCTCTGGTTGAAGACGATGTGCTTGTTCGGGTCGATGCCGGAAGCGAGGAACGCAGCGGTGATCTGCCGCGTCTGGTCTTCCAGGTCGTCATGGACGAGCTGGGCCGTCAGCGAGTGCAGGTCGACGACGCAATAGATGCAATCGTAGCTGTCCTGCAGGGCGACGAACTTCTTGATCGCGCCGAGATAGTTGCCGAGATGGAGATTGCCGGTCGGCTGGACGCCGGAAAAGACGAGCTGCTTGAAGCTGGACATTGTGTTCCTCGTGGCTTGTGGAGGGCCGTCAGAGCGTGATCCCGAACCGAAGGTCAGCGCAGCAAAAAGTTGCAGACTTTTCGGACAAGATCACGTGGCTAAGGGAATCCCGCGCGGCGAAAATCGATGCGCGCTGATAGACGAGGACGAGACGATGATCAAGCCGCCCGCGGACGATGTGTCAGAACCGGACCGGTTGTGTCGGTGCCTTGGCGAGGTCGCGTGCGCCCATCGGCTGTTCTGGCAGGCCGACCAGCGCGCGCAGTGGCCATGGCAGCCGTTCCGCCAGAACACAGAACACCAGCGAAACCCCGAGCGTGAGCGACAGCACAAGCATGTACTTGGCCGCGACGCTGAGCTGCAGCGGCAGGACGTAGAACAATGCGGCGAGAATGACCGTCTGATGGACGATGTAGAGCGGGAAGATCTTGCGGTTGAGCCAGCTCAGGACCTCGCTCTTGCGGTTGAGATGCAGCGCCGCGAATCCGGTCAGCGTGAGGATCATGCTCCAGGCCAGCGCAAAGATCGCCGCCTTGTAGAGCGGCGTCATGTCGTCATAGCTGCCGATCGATGCATCTGCGGCTGCACTCCATGAATAGACGTAGAGCAGCACCGTCAGCAGCAGCGCGAACGACGCGCTCAGCCAGCGGCGGGCGACGATCGTT
The DNA here is from genome assembly GCF_025753855.1 of Mesorhizobium sp. ZC-5. Classification (GTDB taxonomy): domain Bacteria; phylum Pseudomonadota; class Alphaproteobacteria; order Rhizobiales; family Rhizobiaceae; genus Neomesorhizobium. Next base: position 704,457 of record NZ_JAOWPT010000002.1, on the reverse strand, counting down.
CCGATAAGCGCGCTGTGATGGCGGGCGACGAGGAAGCCGAAGCCGAACCAGCACGCCCACACGGCAAACCAGGCGCCGTCATTGTAGAGCGCGTTGGTCTGGCGCGGAAAGATCGGCGTCAGCGCAAGGTTCAGGACAAGCGGCAGCAGAAAGAACAGGTAGATCGCGTTGGAGCGCGCGACCGCTTCGAAGCGGCTGGTCAGCCAGCGCATCTTCGGGTCGATGATCATCCGGAAGATCGGATAGCACAGCACCGTCATGACGAGGAGATAGGCAACGAACCACATATGCGCCCAGGTGAAATTGCCTTCCGGGTACTTGCCTTCGCTGAAGTAGCGGGTGACCCAGAAGGTGAGCAGCGAGCCGTGGTAGCCGTCCTCGTACATGCGCTCGTACCAGACCTGCGGCACGATGATGACGCACATGGCGAAGATGAGCGGCACGAACAGCCGTACGAAGCGGTCCTTGAGGAAGGTGAAGCCGGCATTCGAGCGGAAGGCGAACCAGGTGCCCATGCCGGATACGAAAAACAGGAGCGCCAGGCGCCAGGCGCGCGGGAACTTCATCACGTCCGACAGCAACGCGCTGCCCTCGGCGCTCTCGATGAGCCACGACATGTCGGGGAAAAACGCCACCGAAGAATGGTAGAAGATGAGCATGACGAAGGCGGCTACCCTGAGCGCATCAACGTAGTAGAGCCTGCCCATCGACTGCATCGAACCCGCCCATGCGCGAGGCGGCAGGTGAAGCGGTCACCGCCGTCGCCCTGCCGTTCTGCGCCTGTTTCGTTAAGAAACCGAAAGCCGGCACACGAATCTTGTCTGGAATCCCGTGAATCGGGCATCAGGCGGTTCAAGTAACGATGCCTTGAGCTGTATAACGTTATGCGTTATGGTCTTGCATGATCCGAAGCTTCGCCGACCGGGAGGCCGAGAAAATCTGGTCCGGACTGCGGAGCCGCAGACTTCCGCCGGACATGCAGGACAAGGCATTGGTCAAGCTGAGGATGCTCAATCAGGCGCGACGGCTGGATGACCTGCGTGTGCCGCCCGGAAACAAACTCGAAGCGTTGAAGGGGAACCGCAAAGGCCAACATTCGATCAGGATCAATGATCAATGGCGTGTCTGCTTCCAATGGACCGAAGGAGGCCCATCCGATGTCGAAATCACCGACTACCACTGAAGAATTTCTGCATAATCCGCATGCGGGCGAAATCCTGCTGGAGGAATTCCTCCAGCCGATGGATTTGAGCCAGAATGCCCTCGCGCGCGCTATCGGCGTTTCGCCTCGCAGGATCAACGAAATCGTCCTCGGGAAGCGGGCCGTAACAGCCGATACCGATCTGCGCCTTGCACGCTATTTCGGTGTCTCGGAGGGCTTTTTTCTTGGTCTTCAAGGCGATTTCGAGATCATGAAGCGCAAACGCGAGTTGGGAAACACGCTGAGTTCGATCGAACCCTGGGCTGCCTAGCCGTTCGAATCGATATCGCCACCTGCTGCTTTCGCGCCGCCGCGCCGGATGCTGCGCCTCAGCATGCCGAAATCGGCGCCGCCGGTGCCGAAAGCTACCGCGAAATAGACGATCGCCGCGCCGCCGATCAGCACGGCCAGCGCCGCGGCCTGGACGGGAAGCGGCGAGGCAGCTGCAAGATAGGGCGACAGCCAGTCCGCCGCGAAATAGGCCGCTCCCGCCATCACCCCTGCTGCCAGCACCAGGCGCGGGATGCGCGTCAAAAGCGGCACGTCGGTGCCCCAGTGTCCGCGGCGGATCAGGAAGCCGAGTAGCAGCAGCGCATTGACCCAGCCGGCAATTGCCGATGCAACGGCGATGCCGGGCGCGCCCATGCCGGGAAACAGCGTCAGCGCGACGGAGATGTTCACCGCCACCGAGATCGCCGCGAAGATCATCGGCGTGCGCGTGTCCTCGCGGGCGAAATAGCCGGGCGTGAACGCCTTGATGAGAACGAAAGCCGGCAGTCCGAGGCCGAAGATCGCCAGGATCGCCGCGACGGTCGGCGTGCTGTTGCCGGCGGCAAACGCGCCGCGTTCATAGAGCACGCGCACGATCGGCTCCGACATCACCAGCAGGGCGGCCGCCGCCGGCAAGGTCAGGAACAGCGTGAACTCGACCGAACGGTTCTGCAGGTTCGCCGCCTCGTCGAGGTTCCCGGCCTTCAGCGCACGCGCCAGTTCCGGCAAAAGCACGATGGCGACCGCGATGCCGACGACGCCGAGCGGCAGCTGGTAGACGCGGTCGGCCAGCGACAGCGCCGAGACCGCGCCATCCTGGCCGGACGCGATGGCCGTGCCGATCAGCGTGTTGATCTGGGTGATGCCGCCGGTGATCGCCGCCGGAAACGCCAGCCACAGCAGGCGCTTCACGTTCGGCGTCAGGCGCGGCCGCCGGAAGCCGATCGAGATGCCGGCGTGACGCACGGCGATCCAGACGATAGCCAGTTGCACCAGCCCCGCCGCCAGAACGCCCCAGGCGAGCGCATAACCCACGGCGCGCCCGTCATGGCCTTCGTACCAGGCATAGCCGAGCACGCCGATCAGGATGACATTGAGGAAGACCGGGGCTATGGCCGCGGCGAAATAGCGGCGCAGCGAATTCAGCATGCCGCTCATCATCGCCGCCAGCGACATGCAGATCAGATAGGGGAACATGATCGTGGCCAGCGCCACCGTCAGGTCGAATTTCTGCGGATCGTCGCCGAAGCCCGGCGCGACGATGGTCGACACCAGCAGCGGCATCGACAGCTCCATCAGGATGGTGAGCCCGAGCAGCACCGTGAAGAGGACGCCGAACACCTCTTCGGAGAATTTCCTGGCACCATCGACGCCACCGGCCTCGATCTCCTTGGCGAACAGCGGCACGAAAGCGGCGTTGAAAGCGCCTTCCGCGAACAGCCGCCGGAACGTGTTGGGAAACTGGAAGGCCGCATAGAACGCGTCGGCGATCGGGCCTGTACCGAGTGCCGCCGCCATCAGCATCTCGCGCATGAAACCGAGAATCCGGCTCATCAGCGTTCCCGACGCAACCGTGGCGAACTTCTTGACCAGGCTCATGGGGTACAACGCGTCCTTGAGGCGAGGGCAATCGGATATGGAGTTTTCGAAACCCTTGCTCGACTTATACCCCCACCCCTAACCCCTCCCCTCAAGGGGGAGGGGGACTTTACCGCAATGCGTTCGACGCGAGCCTTCCACGGGTTGGCTGAAGCACCGCCCAAGCAGTCCCCCTCCCCCTTGAGGGGAGGGGTTAGGGATGGGGGTAACTCCATAAGCGATTGTCCATTCCTTGAGGAAAGGGAGAATATCCACGCCATCCTCATTCCGCTGCCGCCTTCGCCTTGCCGTTGCGATGCGACCCGCCTTCGAGCGTCGCGAGCAGGTTGGCCCGGATGCCGTCGAGCCGCGTCGGGCTCTCGATCTTCGCACCGGTCAGGTCGGTGACGTAAAACGTATCGATGACCTTTTCGCCGAACGTGGTGATGTGCGCCGAGGCGATGTCGAGCGACAGGTCGGACAGCGCCCCGGTGATCTCCGACAGCAGGCCGGGTCGGTCGAGACCCGATACCTCGATCACCGAGAACCGGTTCGACAGCGTGTTGCGGATGTCGGCCCGTGGCACGATGCGGAACGTCTTCGAACCGCGCTTCGGCTTGGTGCGTTTCTCGATCATCTCGGGCAGCCATGAACGTCCCGACAGCACGTCCTCGATCAATTTGCCGACCCGCTCCGCGCGGCGGCGCTCATCCTCGTCGCGGTCGAACTCGCGGTTGATCAGGATCGTATCCAGCGCCCGCCCGTCAGACGTCGTGAAAATCTGCGCGTCGACGATGTTGCCGCCCGCCCCCGCGCAGGCGCCGGCGATCACCGACAGCAGGCGCGGGTGATCCTGCGCGAGCACGGTGATCTCGGTGACCGCCTCGAATTCATGCGTCTTGACCATCGTGGCGAGGCGCTTGCCGGCGGCATCGGCCTCGCGGACGAAAGCGGCATGGCGCACCTGGTCCTTCAGGTCGACCGTCAGCAGGTAATTTTCATAATGCAGGCCGACATAGCGCTCGCGCTCCTTCACCGGCCAATCCGCCAGCGCCTCGGACAACTGCTCGCGCGCCGCCGCGGTGCGCTCGGCGCGCGACACTTCGGAGAAGCCGCCGGTCAGAAGCAGCTCCGTCTCGTAATAAAGCGTGCGCAGCAGCTGGCCCTTCCAGCCGTTCCAGACGCCGGGGCCGACGCCGCGGATATCGCATACCGTCAGGATCAGCAGCAGCTTCAGCCGCTCGACCGATTGCACGATGTCGGCAAAGTCCTCGATCGTCTTGCGGTCGTTGAGGTCCCGGGTCTGCGCCGTCATCGACATCACCAGATGATTCTCGACCAGCCAGGCGACCAGTTCGGTGTCGGAGGCCGAAAGGCCCATATGCGGGCAGATGCGGCGGGCGATCTTTGCGCCGGCCTCGGAATGATCGTCGGGCCGCCCCTTGGCGATATCGTGCAGCAGCACGGCGACGTAAAGCACCTCGCGGCGGTTCTTCAGTCCGGCGATCAGCTTGTGCGAGAGCGGATGGATCTTCTCGCCGTCGCCGCGTTCGATCTCCGACAACACGTCGATGCAGCGCAGCAGATGCTCGTCCACCGTGTAGTGGTGGTACATGTTGAACTGCATCATGGCGACGATCTTGCCGAAATCAGGGATCAGCTTGCCGAGCAGGCCGGCCTCGTTCATGCGCCTGAGGTTCAGCTCAGGCTTGCGGTCCGACGTCAGGACATCGAGAAACAGCCGGTTGGCCTCCTTGTTGCGCCGCAGATTGCGGTCGACCAGCTTCAGCGAGCGGGTAACCAGCTTCAGCGCATCGGGATGGTATTCCAGCCCGTGCCGGTCGGCGAACCAGAACAGCCGCAAAAGGTTGACCGGGTCGCGCTCGAACACGCGGTCGTCGGCAATGTTGATGCGGTCGTTGTCGACGATGAAGTCGCTTGTGCCTGCCAGTTTGCGCCGCCGCCGCGAGAAGGTCAGGAAAAGCCGGTTGAAGCCTGAGACGTGACTTGCCTGCTCCTCCTCGAGGGCCGCGCAGAAGATGCGGGTAAGGTCGCCGACGTCCTTGGCCACCAGGAAATAGTGCTTCATGAAACGCTCGACCGCCGACAGGCCGGGATGGCTCTTGTAGCCGAGCCGTTCGGCGATCTCGCGCTGGATGTCGAAATGCAGCCGTTCCTCGGGCTTGCCGGTGAGGAAATGCATGTGGCAGCGCACCGCCCACAGGAAATCGTCGGCCTTGAGGAATTCGGCAAATTCGGCGCGGGTGAACACGCCCTGCTCCACCAGTTCGGCGACGGTGCGCTCACGATAGAAATACTTGCCGATCCAGAACAGGGTCTGCAGGTCGCGCAAGCCGCCCTTGCCGTCCTTGACGTTGGGTTCGACGAGGTAGCGGCTTTCGCCCACCTTGCGATGACGTTCGTCGCGCTCGGCGAGCTTGGCCTGCGCGTATTCGGCACCGGTGCCTTTCACCACTTCCTTGTCGAAGCGGGTCATGAGTTCGTCGCAGAGCTTCTTCTCGCCCCAGACGTAGCGGGCCTCCAGCACCGCCGTGCGGATGGTCATGTCGGCGCGCGACAGGCGCAGGCATTCCTCGATGTTGCGGGTGGCATGGCCGACCTTCAGCCCCAGGTCCCACAGCATGTAGAGCATGTATTCGACGATCTGCTCGCCCCACGGCGTCTGCTTGTAGGGCAGCAGGAACAACAGGTCGATGTCGGAGCCGGGCGCGAGCGTGCCGCGCCCGTAGCCGCCCACCGCGACGATCGCCATCCGTTCGGCCGAGGACGGATTTTTCGACCGGTAGACGTGGGTGACGGCGAAGTCGTAGAGCGCACGGATGATCTCGTCCATCAGATGCGACAGGCGTTCGGCGCAAGCGATGCCGCCGCCGTCCTGCATCAGCATCTTTTCGGCGATCGTTCGCCCGGCGGCGATGCGGTCCTTGAGGGTCTGCAGCACCGCGGCGCGCGTCTCGGCGGACGAGCCGTCGCCGCCGGATTTTTCCGTCAGCGCGGTAAGCTCGCGGCGCAACGCGACGCCGTCGATCAAATCATCCAGCTTGAGGGGAATCTTCGCCATATGCTCAGAGAATCTCGCTTTCCGGGCGGCGTCTATAGCGCGTTTTGTCTTGCGTGGGTATGGTGCGGTCGAAGTTTGCGCCAACCACCGGGACGGCACCGATATCGGGAGCTGACCATCATGGAACCGGCCCTCCCGCCGAGCCGTTGTCCGGCATGAACGATCCCGCCGATCAGCTGCTCCTGCCCGATTCCGAAAAGCTGCGTCGGCGCATGGTCGAGCGCCAGCTTGTTCGCCGCGGCATTGCCGACGAGCGCGTGCTTGAAGCAATGCTTTCAGTGCCGCGCGAGGCCTTCGTACCGCCGTATTTGGCGCGCCACGCCTATGACGATTGCGCGCTGCCCATCGAGGCCGAGCAGACAATATCGCAACCCTACATCGTCGCGCTGATGGCCGAGGCGGCGGAGCTCAAGGCCGGTGACCGCGTGCTGGAAATCGGCACCGGCTCCGGTTACGCGGCTGCGGTGCTTGGCCGGATCGCCGGGCAAGTCCATACGATCGAACGGCACGCATTGCTTGCGCAAACCGCGCAGGCACGTCTTGCCGCGCTCGGCTACGGCAACATCGAGGTGCGCTGCGGCGACGGCATGCAGGGCTGGCCGGAGGCCACACCCTTCGACGCCATCCTTTCAGCGGCGAGCGGTCCCGGCATTCCCGTGGCATGGAAGCGTCAACTGGCGCCCGGCGGGCGCCTTGTGATGCCGCGCGGCGGCATGACCAGGGTGCAGAACCTGATCAAGCTGAAGCGCACCGGCGAAGAGGACTTCGTCGAGGAAAACCTCGGCAAGGTGATGTTCGTGCCGCTGGTCGAGGGTACAACCTAGCCAAAAACGCCGCCGCAGGCTCGACATCGGCGCTGGGATTGTGTACCCGCACCCTCCCGCAAGGCGGAACCCCATCAACCAGTTCGAGGACGAACCATGCGACCGGTCAGCGGCGGTATCGACTTTGGCACGTCCAATTCGACGGTCGGGTTCATCGAAAACGGCAAGCCGCGGCTGGTGCGTCTCGAAGACGGCCAGGTGACGCTGCCGAGCGCGGTGTTCTTCAACTTCGAGGACAACCGCACCTGGTTTGGCCGCCGGGCGATTGCCGACTACACAGAGAATGTCGAGGGCCGCCTGCTGCGGGCGCTGAAGAGCGTGCTCGGCACCTCGCTGATCGGCGAAAAGACGCGCATCAAGGCGCACTCGATCGCCTTTTCCGACATCATCGGCTCGTTCCTGCTCTATCTCAAGGAATCGCTGGAAACCGAAGTCGGCCAGCCGGTCGATAACATCGTGCTCGGCCGCCCGGTGCATTTCGTCGATGACGACGAGGAGGCCGACCGTCGCGCGCAGAACGAACTGGAAAAGGCCGCCCACAAGCGCGGCTTCAGGAATATCGCCTTCCAGTTCGAGCCGATCGCCGCCGCGCTCGATTACGAGCAGACCGTGACGCGGGAGGAACTGGCGCTGATCATCGACATCGGCGGCGGTACTTCGGATTTTTCGATCGTGCGGGTGTCGCCGGAACGCGCCCGCGCCGAAGACCGCAAGGACGACATCCTCGCCTCGAGCGGAGTCCACATCGGCGGCACCGATTTCGACCGGTTGCTGTCGATCGCGCACGTTATGCCGGAACTCGGCTATTTGACGCCGACCAAGGACGGCAAGCGCAACCTGCCGGCCGGCTATTTCATCGACCTCGCCACCTGGCAGCGCATCAACATGCTCTACACCAACAAGGCGATGACCGACCTCAAGCAGATCCGCTACGAGGCAGCGCGGCCAGACCTCGTCGGGCGGATGATCGACCTCGTTCAGCATCGACAGGGTCACGCGCTGGCGGCCAAGGTCGAAGGCGCCAAGATCGAATTGACCGACATGGCCGAAACGAAAATCGCACTGGCGCTCACCGATGAAACCCTGAGCATGCCGCTGACCCGCACCGGCCTCGACGAAGCCATCGAGAGCGCCGTCGGCCGGGTAACCGCGGTGATTGCGAAAACGCTCGCCGATGCGGGGCTATCGCCGTCGCGCATCACCACGCTGTTCCTCACCGGCGGCTCGACAGCCATCCCGTTGATGAAGCAGAGTGTGCTTGAGATGTTCCCCTCGGCGATCGTGGTGGAAGGCGACATGTTTGGCAGCGTCGGGCTCGGCCTGGCGCTCGACGCAAGGCGAAAATTCGGCGCCTGAGTTCAGGCGCCCCTAACAAGGGCCATCGGATGGAACTTCCGCCCGCGCTGCGGCAGGCTGTCGACCAGGCGCTGCACGGCGTCGCGCTCGCCGACTTGAAGCGCGCCGCAGACATCCTGTCGCGCCGCTACCGCGGCGAGGTGCGCGACGGGCGCCTGCATCTCTCCGACAGGCTCGCCGCGCAGGCCTATCTGGCGACCCGGCTGCCCGCCACCTATGCGGCGATCCGCGCCAGCCTCGCGGCGATCACCGACGTCCGCCCGGATTTCGCGCCCGCGACCCTGCTTGACATCGGCGCCGGACCGGGTTCGGCGCTGTGGGCGGCGCGCGATTGCTGGGAAAGCCTCGAAGAGGCCACGCTGGTCGAAACCAGCGATGCCATCCGCAAGGTCGGCGCCGATCTGGCCACCCATGCCGCCCCGACCCGCGTCTCCTGGGTGCCAGGCAACATCGAGACCGGCCTGCCCGAACTGCCCAGAGCCGATGTCGTGACGCTTGCCTACGTGCTCGACGAACTGCCGCCGGTGCTGATCGGCCGGGTCACCGACCAACTCTGGGCGTTGACCTGCGACACGCTGGTTGTCGTCGAGCCGGGAACGCCGGCCGGCTGGCGGCGCATCCTGGAGGTGCGCGGCCGCCTCATCGCAGCCGGCGCCCATCTCGTCGCGCCCTGCCCGCACCAGGCCGAATGCCCGATCGCCGCGCCCGACTGGTGCCACTTCTCGCGCCGCGTCGCCCGCTCGCGCCTGCACCGCCTCGCCAAGAATGCCGAGGTACCCTGGGAAGACGAGAAGTACATCTTCATCGCCGCCTCGCGCACGCCCGGCGAAAGTCCCGCCGCCCGCGTGCTTTCGCCGCCGCAATCGGCAAGCGGCACCGTCCGCCTGAAGCTCTGCCGTCACGACGGCTCCGCCGCCGAGCGTCTGGTCAGCAAGCGCGAGGGCACAGCGTTCAAGACCGCGCGGCGGCTCGACTGGGGCGACGCGGTGTGGCGCGACCTCGGCTAGACCGGTCGCGTTACGTCAGCATGTCGGTAAAACTGTCAGGCCGCGCCTTTTCGGCGAGCCTGTGCGGCACATAGTGCAGCGCGATCACGCCGTTCTCGAATTTTTCGGTGCCGAGCAACTGCAGGTCGAGCTTGCCGGGCAGCCGGTCGAACCAGGCCATCCCCGGCGAGAAGGCCGGATAGACGAAGAAGTGGAATTCGTCGACCAGCCCGAGAGCGATCACCGACTGGGCGAAGCTGGCGCCGCCGGAGAGATGAATGTCGCCGCCGGGCTGCGCCTTCAGCCCTGAAATGAAACTCGCCAGTTCGCCGTCGTCAGCGGCGACAACCTGTTCGGTGTTGTTCCACGCGGTCAGCGCATGGCCGCCCGAGCGCGAGAAGACCAGCTTCCTGCAGTCCCTCATGCGGCGCGCCATTGTTCGATTGGTCTCGGTGCCTTCCGAAATCGCGCCGGGCCAATACGCCGCCATCTCTTCATAGGTGGTCCGCCCGACCAGAACCGTGTCGTAGCTGGCGTAGAGCTTGTCGATCGCCCGGTACTGCTCGTCGCTGACGCCATAGAGCCAGGCCATCGGATCGTCGAGGCGGCCGTTCAGCGTGGTCATCATCTGCAACACGACTTTGCGCATTTTCTTCTCCGCTACGTCTCGACCAGTTTTGCGAGTTGCCCGATGACGGTGCCCCAGCCATCGTGGAAGCCCATTTCCTCGTGCGAGGTCCGGTCGGCCGGGTTCTTGTGCATGGCGGTGGCGACATAGTCGGTGCCTTGCGGGTGGTCCTTCAGCGTGATCACCGCCGTCATGAAGGCCTGCTCGGTGGGCCGCCATCCGCCGGCAAGCGCATCGGTGAAGACGATCCTTTCGCCCTCGTCGACAGCGAGGAAGCAGGCGTTGAGGTGCGGCGCGAAAGCCCCGCCATCCTCGCTGATCTCGGTGATGAACGCACCGCCGGGACGCAGGTCCATCTGCGCGACCCTGCATCTGGCAGGCGCCGGGACCCACCATTGCTCGAAGCTCGCCGGGTCGGTCCAGGCGCTCCACACCACCTGCCGCGGCGCCTTGATGACCCGCGATATCGTCAGGTCGAGTTCGGGATTGGGTGATTGGGTCATTCCGGCTTGTCCTTGTTTCGCATGACGAATTTTTCGAGCCTGTCGGTGCGGCCTTCCCAGATGGCGCGCTGCGCATCGAGCCATGTTTCGACCCTGGCGAACTGCTTCTTCTCGATCGCGCAGGTGCGCACCCGGCCGTGCTTTTCTGTCCGGATCAGGCCGCTGTCCTCGAGGAAATGGATGTGTTTCATGAATGACGGCAGCGCCATGTCGAACGGCCTGGCGAGGTCGCTGATCGATGCCGGCCCGCTGCCCAGCCGCCCCAGCACCGCGCGGCGCGTCGGGTCGGCAAGCGCCTGGAAAATGCCGTTCAACTGCTCCTGATACTGTTCCATAAGGCTAAGTATCACCTCAAAACACTTAGCGCAACAGCTAAGTGTTTTGATATGACCCGCTGCTCTCGATTGCTCGCCGGAAAACCTGATTGTCGGTCAGAGCCGGTTGCGGGAAAACGGGTTCCAGCGCACGGTGCCGAGCCGGATCCTTTCGCGCACCAGCGTCAGCAGGCCGGAGCCGACGACGACGGCAAGGCCGATCAGGGCGATGAAATCCGGATATTCGGCGAAGAACGCGGCGCCGATGACCACCGCCCAGACGATCTGCGAATAGTGGGTCGGGGCGATCTGGTTTGCCGGGCTGAGCCGCGTGGCCAGAAGTTGCAGGCGATGGCCGCCGGCCGTGCAGGCTCCGGTCAGCACCAGCATCAGGAGCAGCTTCCAGTCAGGGATGGCGAAGGACGACGTCGCCAGCATGGCGGCGCCATTGAAGAGCAGGCCGTAGCCGACCAGCACGCCGAGCATCGTCGTCTGCTTCTCCCCGGCCAGCGAGCGCATGAGGATGATGGTGGCGGCGGCGAGGAAGGCGACGATCAATGCCGCGAAGTGGCCGAGTTCCAGTTCTCGGAACCCCGGCCGCACCACGAGCAGGATGCCGACCAGGCCGGCGAATATGGCCAACCAGCGCCATGGGCCGACCTGCTCCTTGAGGACGACGATCGACAGCAGCGTGACGAAAAGCGGCGCCAGGAAGATCAGCGCGTAGACCTCGGCCAGCGGGATGGTCGTGAAGGCGTAGATGCCGAGCACGCCGGCGACGAGACCCGAGATCGCGCGCGCATGCACGGCCCAGGGCCGCTGCATATGCCAGAAACCGTGCCATCGCTCGCCGTCCGGCTTCAGGAAAAACAGGAAGATGCTGGCAAACAGGATGTTGAAGAAGCCGATCTCGAAGACCGAGAGCTGGCTGCCGATGGCCTTGATGAGGCCGTCGCCCCACGCGTAGACCGCATAGGCGCAGAGGGCCAGGAAGATACCGCCATTCACGCGCGTGGCTTTCTCAGAGAATCAGGCGCCGAAGCGCGTTGGCAGGTGCCGAAAGGCTCGGTAGCCGCGCCGCCTGCCTTGCGCAAGTCGGGGATTCGCACCGGACACGAATCGGGATCGAACATGGCAGGCCGGCAACAGTTGGCGCGACATTGCAGCGACGCTGGCCGCCTCGTTATCGCCGCGGAGGTCGCGTCCCTCGCGAAACCATCCCGCCAAACCGCCGTCGGCCTAGCCCAGGTCGAACCGGATCACATCGTCGGCATTGGCGGACGAGACCCGGCCGAGGCTGATCGTGCCGGCCTTGCGCATGTGCAGTTCGTCGCGGTGCAGATGCAATTCGTCGTCCTGGCCGAACTTTACATAGGTGCCGTTGGTCGAGCGGTCGTAAACCACGAAATGACCGCGCTTGAACTCGATCAGGGCATGAGTGCGGCTGACCCAGTCAGCCTCTATCTGCAGCGCGTTGATCGGGCTGCGTCCGATCGTGAAGGAGGCCGAGGCACCGTCCAGCGTCACCACCTTGCCGCGATGGGAAAGCTGGAGTGTCGGCCCGACGATTTCCGTTGCTTTTGGCCACGCGCCGCCACCGACGCCTTGCACCGTCGTCATGCTCGACATGTCCTCATGCCAGATCACGTCGACGATCTCGATCGGCTGCAGCTTGCCGTCGACATGGATGCGCCCAAGGCTGCGAAACGCCGGCACCCGGCCCCCATCCAGCCCCTGCACGCTACCCGCCGAAGCGATGATCTGCTCACGTTTGGCCAGGGCGACCATGCGGGCGGCCGTGTTGACTGCGTCGCCATAGACATCGTCGTTTTCTTCCAGTGCGTCGCCATGGTGAAGGCCGATGTGCACGGCGAGACGGTCGCGCGCGAAGTCGGCGTTGCACGCCATCTTGCGCTGCATCTCGCACGCCGCCAGCACGCCTTCGCGCGCATCCGGCAGGGAGCACATGATTTCGTCGCCGATGGTCTTGATGACCCGACCGCCATGCTCACGGCAGATGAGCGCATGCACATCGAGCACGGCGGCGATAAGCCGCCGCGCCTCCAGGTCGCCTCTGGTTTCGAACAGACGAGTGCTGCCGCTGACATCGGCAAACAGGATGGTCTGCGTCCGAGAACTGCTCATGCATTCACCCGCCGCGAAGTTCCCCCGCCACGATCGGTGAGCCCCATTTGCTCTTACTTGGTAGTCGTACGTCGTTCCCATCTAATGATAAAGAAATTTATCGTCGTGCTGCTCTATTTGAATTTTAGGTGAAGGATCAATTCATGACCTCAGAAGTCTTTCGGCCTGACCGAGATTCATAACAACGTCTCATCAATGACTTTCGGCTCCGCTGAAACCGAAGTTCGAATCGAGACATACCGGGCTTCAATTCCGGCATGAGGCGGCGGGCATGATGCCCCGTTGAAAAAACAATCCGTAGCTAGGACTTCAGCCGAATCGCTACTGAAACAACCGGCTTGCGCAAAACTTCCTGGCTACCGTCCACATCGCAACCATTGTCAGCTATTGGTTATGATGAAGTAGCCAGATCGCTCTCAACCGATGGTAACATGGAAGAAGCCAACATGCCTGCTGTGACCTCCTCGCCGGCGGCGCCTAATCATTATGCTACGGTGATCTTTGTCTTCCTGTGGCTCGGTGCGTTGGTGTGGATAGGCGTCAACACCTTTCTCAACCGTCAAGCTGCAGGCACTGTGATCTACGAGAGCCCTGAATACCGATGCATTACCGCCGTCGCTGGCAAAAAGGCAACGGTTCGTTGGAGCAACCTTCGCAACTTACGAACCCCCAACACAGGCTTCACTGTCGGAACGATCATCGAAAAACCAGACAAGAACTGTATTTCTGACGGAGATGCAGTTTCCTATGCCATGCTTCCATTAAGCGGCGGTACATCACTCTCTGCCATTCGCATAAAGGGCAAAGAGGTGAAGGCTGAGTTCCGGCAATCCGGCCAATGGGCCGATATCACGGACGCGACTGGGACGGAGCGATGGCGCAATGACGGGAACGGTTATCGCAAGATCAGCCCCTAAAGACCGCCCAGGTGGCGTCCAGACCTGACGCCGGGCTGGCCTCGCTGGTCGGTCCGAGCGAAGAAACTGTCGGTGTCCTCGAACTCGCGGATCTTGTCGGAGTCGACCTTCACGGTGCCGTCTACTTCCCCACCAACCCCTTCAGTCGGTAGAGCGCGTCGAGCGCCTCGCGCGGCGTCATCTCGTCAGGGCTGAGTGCCGCCAGCGCCTCGCCAAGCACATCGCTTTTGGTCGGCTTCGGCGGCTCTTTTTTTATCACGGCGCTGAACAGCGGCAGGTCGTCGACCAGGCGGTCGACCTTGCCCGACTGCTCGCCCTGTTCGAGTTGATGCAGCACGTCCTTGGCACGGGCGACGACGGCGTCGGGGAGGCCGGCGAGCCGCGCCACCTGCACGCCGTAGCTGCGGTCGGCGGCGCCCTTGCCGACCTCGTGCAGGAAGACCACGTCGCCCTCCCATTCCTTCACCCGCATGGTGACGTTGTGGAGGCGTTCCAGCTTGGTCGACAGCGCCGTCATCTCATGGAAATGCGTGGCGAAGATCGCCCGGCAGCGGTTCTTCTCGTGCAGATATTCGACCGCCGCCCAGGCGATCGACAGGCCGTCGAAGGTGGCGGTGCCGCGGCCGATCTCGTCGAGGATGACCAGTGCCTTTTCGCCGGCCTGGTTGAGGATCGCCGCCGTCTCCACCATCTCGACCATGAAGGTCGAGCGGCCCCGCGCCAGGTCGTCGGAGGCGCCGACGCGGGAAAACAGCCTGTCCACGACGCCGATGTGGGCACTGGCGGCAGGAACAAAAGAACCCATCTGCGCCAGGATGGCGATCAGCGCGTTCTGGCGCAGGAAGGTCGACTTGCCGCCCATATTGGGGCCGGTGAGCAGCCAGATGGCGCCGTGCCGGCCGTTTTCGGCGGGCGACAGGTCGCTGTCATTGGCCACGAACGGGCTTTCGGCGGAACGGCGCAGCGCCTGCTCGACAACGGGATGGCGGCCGCCCTCGATCCTGAACGCCAGGCTGCCGTCGACCAGCGGCCGGTTGTAGTCTTCCGAAGCCGCGAGCAGCGCCAGCGCCGAAGAAACGTCGAGCACGGCAAGCGCCGCAGCGCCCGCCCGGATCGCATCGGCATGGCTCACCGCCTCGGCGACCAGCCTGTCGAATACGCCGAGTTCGATCGCCAGCGCGCGGTCGGCAGCGTTGGCGATTTTGGTCTCCAGCCCGGCCAGTTCGGTGGTGGTGAAGCGCATGGCGTTGGCCATGGTCTGGCGGTGGATGAAGCGTCCCTTCGCCTCATCCGAGCCCATCATGATGTCCTGATGGTTGGCGGTCACCTCGATGTAATAGCCGAGCACATTGTTGTGCCGGATCTTCAGCGAGCGGATGCCGGTCTCGTCGATCAGGCTGCGCTCCAGCCCGGCGATGACTTTTCGCGATTCGTCGCGCAGCGCCCGCATCTCGTCGAGCTCGGCGTCATAGAGCGCGCGCACGAAACCGCCGTCGCGCTTCAACAGGGGCAGTTCGTCGCCGAGCGCGCTTTCGATATGGCGGGCGAAATCCGCCGGCAGGGCGGCAATCGCTGCGAATGCGGCCTGCAATTCGGCAGGCAGGATCGCGCCTTCAAAAATCCGGCCGATCTCCGTCGCCGCCTCGAAGCCGGCCTTGAGCCCGCCGAGGTCGCGCGGGCCGCCGCGGTTGAGCGCCAGCCTGGACAGCGCCCGCGGCATGTCGGCGACGCCCTTCAATGCAGCGCGCAGGCCCTCGCAAAGCCGCGGCTCCGCCTGGAAGAACGACACCGAATCGAGCCGCGCGCCGATCGCTTGCGGGTCGGTCAGCGGCGCCATCAGCCGGTCGGCCAGCAGCCTGGCGCCGGCGCCGGTTACGGTCCTGTCGATCGCCCGGAACAAAGAACCGTCGCGGCCGCCCGACATGGTGCGCAACAGTTCCAGGTTGGCGCGCGTCGCCGGGTCGATGAACAGCGACGAGCCGGCCTGCTCGCGCTCCGGCCGGTCGAGCGGCGGCCGCTCCGCCTTCTGCGTCTTCTCGACATAGGCGATGGCGCCCGAGATCGCCGACAGTTCGGCCCTCGAGAACGTGCCAAAACTGTCCGGCGTCGCGACGTCGTAGAAGCGGGCGATGCGCATCGTCGCCGAGGCCGAATCGAACAGGCTCGCCGGCTGCGGGCTGGCGACGCGGCCGATCAGGTCGAACACCGGCCTGAGTTCGGCATCGTGGAACACCGGTTCGGCGACGATCAGCTCCTTCGGGTCGACGCGGAATATGTCGGCCGCCAGCCGCTCGGCGGTGGTTTCGGAAACCCGGAAGGCGCCGGTCGAGATGTCGATCCAGGCGAGCGCATAGCTTCCCTGGTTCCCGGTCGCGCTGCCGCGCTCCCCGCCTCTTGTGTCGCCCGCGCCCTTCACCCGCCCCAGTGACATCAAAAAATTCGATTCCGACGGCGCCAGCAGCTTTTCCTCGGTGATGGTGCCGGGCGTCACCAGGCGGATGACGTCGCGCTTCACCACCGACTTGCCGCCGCGCTTTTTCGCCTCGGCCGGGTCCTCGATCTGCTCGCACACGGCGACGCGGTGGCCGAGCCCGATCAGCTTCTGCAGATAGTCGTCCGCCGCATGCACCGGCACGCCGCACATCGGGATGTCTAAGCCATTGTGCTTGCCGCGCTTGGTCAGCGTGATGCCGAGCGCCCGGCTCGCCACTTCGGCGTCGCCGAAGAACATCTCGTAGAAGTCGCCCATGCGGTAAAACAGCAGCGAATCCGGGTTCGCCGCCTTGATCTCGATGAACTGCTCCATCATCGGCGTGGCGCCGCCGGCCGGCAGCGTGGTCGGCGTGCCTTCGATGCGCATTGGCGTTACGTCGTTCACGAGCCCTTCCGCGAAAAGAGTTTTGTCCTGCTTGGCGGTTTACAGCGGCGAAGTGTAGCCTTAATCCCGAATGCTCCACAAAAAGAAGTGCCTATCCGGGAGGGAACCGCGCGCATCATGGCTTCAGGCAAGAAAAACGACAATGCCGGTCCTTCCGTCAGTGCACAGGAAGCGCTGGAATTCCACTCCATGGGCCGGCCCGGCAAGCTGGAGATTTCTCCGACCAAGCCGATGGCGACGCAGCGCGACCTGTCGCTCGCCTATTCGCCCGGCGTCGCGGTCCCGGTGAAGGCGATCGCCGAGGATCCCTCCCGCGCCTTCGACTACACGACGCGCGGCAACATGGTGGCGGTCATAACCAACGGAACCGCCATCCTCGGCCTCGGCAATCTCGGCGCGCTCGCCGCCAAGCCGGTGATGGAAGGCAAGGCGGTGCTGTTCAAGCGCTTCGCCGACGTCGATAGCATCGACCTCGAGGTCGACACCGAAGACGCCGACGAGTTCATCAACTGCGTGCGCTATCTCGGCCCCTCCTTCGGCGGCATCAACCTCGAGGACATCAAGGCGCCGGAGTGCTTCATCATCGAGCAGAAGCTGCGCGAGCTGATGGACATCCCGGTCTTCCACGACGACCAGCACGGCACCGCCATCATCGCCATCGCCGGCCTGATCAACGCGCTGGAGATCACCGGCCGCGACATGGCGACGACGAAGCTGGTCTGCAACGGCGCCGGCGCGGCCGGCATCGCCTGCATCGAGCTGGCCAAGTCGCTCGGCTTCGCGCCAGAGAACGTCATCCTGTGCGACACCAAGGGCGTCGTCTACCAGGGCCGCACCGAAGGCATGAACCAGTGGAAGTCGGCGCACGCGGTCAAGACCGACAAGCGCACGCTGGCCGACGCCATGGACGGCGCCGACGTGGTGTTCGGTCTCTCCGCCCGCGGCGCCTTCACCAACGCCATGATCCAGTCGATGGCCAAGAATCCGATCATCTTCGCCATGGCCAATCCCGACCCGGAGATCACGCCCGAGGAGGTGGCGGAAATCCGCACCGACGCCATCATGGCGACCGGCCGCTCCGACTATCCCAACCAGGTCAACAACGTGCTCGGCTTCCCCTATATCTTCCGGGGAGCGCTCGATGTCCGTGCCACCACCATCAACGACGAGATGAAGGTCGCCGCGGCGCGTGCGCTGGCCGCGCTCGCCCGCCAGGACGTGCCCGACGACGTCGCCGCCGCCTACCAGGGCAACCGGCCGAAGTTCGGCCCCAACTACATCATCCCGGTGCCGTTCGACCCGCGCCTCATCTCGGCCATCCCGGTGGCGGTGGCGCAGGCGGCGATGGACAGCGGCGTCGCTCGCCGGCCGATCCTCGACCTCGTCAAATATTCCAACGAGCTGTCGGCACGCCGCGACCCGATCGCCTCGACGCTGCAGCGCATCTACGACCGCGTGCGCCGCCAGCCCAAGCGCGTCGTCTTCGCCGAGGGTGAGGAGGAGCAGGTCATGCGCGCCGCCGTCTCCTATGTGAACCAGAAGCTCGGCACCGCCATCCTGGTCGGCCGCGACGAGGTCATCAAGGAGAACGCCCGCCACGCCGGCGTCGACCTGGACAAGCCGGGCATCGAGATCATCAACGCCCGCCTGTCGCGCCGCAACGCCGTCTATGCCGACCATCTCTACGAGCGTATGCAGCGCAAGGGCTACCTGTTCCGCGACTGCCAGCGCCTCATCAACAACGACCGCAACCATTTCGCCGCCACCATGGTGGCGATGGGCGACGCCGACGCGGTGGTCACCGGCGTGACGCGCAACTATTCGACCGCGCTGGAGGACATCCGCCGCGTCATCGACGCCAAGCCCGGCCACCGCGTCATCGGCGCCTCGATCGTGCTGGCGCGCGGCCGCACCGTGGTCGTCGCCGACACCGCCGTGCACGACATGCCCAACGCCGTCGAGATCGCCGACATCGCCGAGGAAGCCGCCGGCTTCGCGCGCCGCATGGGCTACGAGCCGCGCGTCGCCATGCTCGCCTACTCCACCTTCGGCCACCCGGCCGGCGAGCGCTCGGAGCGCGTGCAGGAGGCGGTGAAGATCCTCGACAAGCGCCGCGTCGATTTCGAATATGACGGCGAGATGGCCGCCGACGTGGCGCTCAACGCCCGCGCCATGGCGCAATACCCGTTCATCCGCCTGTCCGGCCCGGCCAATGTGCTGGTCATGCCCGCCTTCCACTCGGCCTCGATCTCGACCAAGATGCTGCAGGAACTCGGCGGCTCCACCGTCATCGGCCCGCTGCTGGTCGGCCTCAACAAACCGGTGCAGATCGTGCCGCTCAACGCCAAGGACAGCGATATCGTGAATATGGCGGCGATCGCGGCGTATAGCGCTGGAAATTGAGGGGCGTTCGTGGCTGCCGCGTGCGCCGCGTTCACTAATTGTTCTTGATTTTGTCTCCAATATGTCGTTCAAGTTGTGGAAACGAAGCAATAGTGGTTGCCAATTGCGAGTCCGCGCCGAAATCTGCGCGCTCAGGGGAAGAATCTGTGCGTAGTGTCGAGCTGTTTAGTGGATGCGGAGGTCTTGCCTTGGGGCTTGCCCAGGCGGGATTTGAGCACTTGTTGCTTGTCGAACGAGACAGACACTCGGTCGAGAATGTCCAGCACAATATCGGTCGCGGCATAGAACATGTTGGCCATTGGGAGGTCCATTCCAAGGACGTCCGCGCGGTCAACTGGAGAATATTTAAGGATCTTGTGGAGTTCGTAGCTGGCGGTCCGCCCTGTCAGCCGTTTTCCATAGGTGGGCTGCACCGAGGCGAAGAAGATGCCCGAGACATGTGGCCTGAGGCCGTCCGTGCAATACGCGAAATTACCCCGAAAGGATTTCTGTTCGAAAACGTGCGGGGACTTCTTCGTCTGAAATTTGCAGATCACCTTGACTGGATAAAACTCTCATTGACGGAGCCCTATCTCGCCCAACGCGACAATGAGGATCGCGGAAGCCATCTTAGACGTCTGCGCAATCGCGAGACCGAAGGCGCCTACAAGGTGATGGTGATCAAGGTGAATGCAGCTGACTATGGTGCGCCCCAGAAGCGCCATCGTGTGCTCTTTTTGGGTGTTCACAAAAGTGCTGCCTCTTCCATCGAGGCTCCCCGGCCGACCCATTCACGCGAACGGCTCCTTTGGGATCAGTATGTGACTGGAGAGTACTGGCGGAGGCACTGCGTGCGTAAGCCGCCTATTTCGCCGAACAATGCGATGGACTGCTTGACCGTAGAATCGCTCCGCATAGAAGGCCGTGAGCCTGAGGAGCTACCGTGGGTGACAGTTCGCGACGCCATCGCCGACCTCGGCGAGCCTGGCTCACAGGTCAAGATTGCAAACCATGTTCTACAGCTGGGCGCGCGAGCATATCCTGGCCATACGGGCAGCCCGATTGACGAGCCAGCCAAGGCGCTCAAAGCAGGAGTGCACGGTGTGCCCGGCGGGGAAAACATGATTGCTTTCGCGGACGGCAGCGTCCGATATTTCACGGTGCGCGAAGCCGCCCGCCTGCAGGGGTTGCCTGACGACTATGAATTCGTCGGCAGTTGGACAGAGAACATGCGCCAGCTTGGCAACGCCGCGCCCGTGCAGCTTGCCGCTTCTTTTGGCCGTCACATCCGGGGTATCCTTTGTAAGGCTCATAGGCCATCCCGCAAGGCAGCGTAGAAAATGAGTTACGCGGAGTTCGAACTCGACATCCCGGCGGTGATGCGATCTGAACTGCCCAAATACTTCGACTCCTTGCAAGAGACGCCACTTACAGAAGCAAACGTCCGCAGTGCCATTCCGGACGGTGCCCAAGGAGCATACCTTCTCTTCCTGAAGGGCGCGCTGGTCTACATCGGGAAGACGGACTCGAAAGCTGGCTTCCGCAACAGGCTGGTCAGGCACCTGAACTTTGTGCGCCACCGTCGCAATATCGATCCCGCCGACGTCACCTTCAAGGCCGTCCGCATCTTCGTGTTCTCCAACTTCGATCTCGAAGCCATGTTGATCGAGGAGTATACCAAAAAGCGGGAAGTTCGCCCGGTGTGGAACTACTCTGGCTTTGGCTCGAACGATCCTGGGCGTCGACGCGAAGGGCAAGACCCGGCAGTCTACGATCTCGAGTACCCTGTTGAGATCGACGAGGAGATTCCCTTCCTAGATCCCGGTGAGCATAAGCTGCTGTCGGCGGTGCTCATCCTCAAGAACAATCTGCCTTACATCTTTCGCTACGATACGAACGGAGCCCATTGGTCGAAGGGACACGAACTGATGCGGGACTTGACCATCGTCGTTCCCGATGGCCCGATGACCACCAGGAAGGCGCTGAGGCTCTTCCTTGATGCCCTGCCGGGGGGCTGGCGGGCTACGGTCCTTCCGAACAGGGTCATCCTCTACCCGGAGAAAGAGGGCGTGTCCTACCCTGGCCAGGTGGAAGCGCTCTCGAAGAGCGCGTGACGGACAAGGCCCGGAGCGCTCAGATGGCGCTTGTGAAGGGCAAGGACACGAAACCTGAGTTAGTCGTCCGTCGTCTCGTCCATTCCCTTGGCTACCGCTTTCGCCTGCACCGCGGGGACCTGCCTGGGAAGCCCGACATCGTGTTGCCGCGGAGGAGGAAGGCGATCGAGGTTCGCGGGTGCTTCTGGCACCAGCATCCCGATACTTCCTGCTGGCGCGCCAGACTGCCGAAAACGAGGCGGGAGTTCTGGATCCCGAAGCTGGAGCGCAACGTCTCCCGCGACGCGGCAAATAGCGCAGCGCTACACGAACTCGGCTGGGATTTACTGGTCGTATGGGAATGCGAGACGATCCCACGCCGCCGCCAGGAACTAGCCAACAAGTTGCGAGCGTTTCTGCTTAAGTCTCGACCTAGCTAGATCTGCCCACGCGAATGCCGGCCTTTACGGGAACTGAGCAGTAATCTTCCTTACCCGTACCACTTCCCCATCACCACCTTCGTCTCTCCCCCCAACTTGCCGGCAAACAGCTGCGGGTCGCTGCCCTTGTAGTGGTAGGGATAAACGAAGGCCGGCTTGAATTCCGCCACCGCCGAGCCCGCTTGGGTCTCGTCCATCGTATAGGGCAGGTTCATCGGCACGAAGGCGACGAAAATATCCTTCAGCGCGCGCATCTCGGGGATGTCCTCGGTGTCGCCGGCGATGTAGACGCGGCGGCCGTCGACGGTCAGCACATAGCCGTTGTCGCGGCCCTGCGGATGGTATTTCTTGCGGTCCTCGGTGGTGTTGTAGGCGGGGATCGCCTCGATCTCGACCGGGCCCACGGTGGCCTTCTCGCCATTGGCGATGGCGGTGGCCTTCGCCTTCAGGTTCTCGGGCAGTTTTTCCATCACCGCCGGGTTGACCACCAGCTTCGTATCGGTGCCGACGATCGCCGCAAGCGTCTCAGGCTCGAAATGGTCGCCATGCTCATGCGTGATCAGCACCAGGCCGGGCGCCGGCTGGCCTTCATACAGCGCCTTGCCGCCGACCGGATCGTTGTAGATGACGAGGCCGGGCACGCTCATGACGAAGCTCGCATGTGAAATCGGGCTGACCAGGATTTCGCCGCCGTCCGTCTTGTAGCTGTCGCCCTTGCCTTGCGCGCGGGCGGCAAACGGCACGATGGTGGTGAGGCCAAGCCCGGCCATGCCGCCGAGAGCCAGTTGCATCGTGTCGCGTCGCGTGAATTTCATCGAAACCTCCCTCGGTGCGCCGCCGGCCAAAATCCGCGGCACCCGGCACAATAGACCGGAGCAATCGCCGGGCAAGCGGCCTCGCGCGATTGTGAACTCGGGCGCGCCCCTCCTTGCTGCTCGATAAGCCAAACCGCCGCCGCCAAGTGGGGATTGAATCACCGCTTTTCCGGCTTCTTTCGATCCGATCCGAAGATACTTTACCGCGATTTCAATCGCTTGCACGATTCCTGAAAATATTTCCGCTTTCGTCTTTTCCACGCCCCTGCGGCCCCGCTTTAACCTTTTGCCTGTTCTCATTTTCGAGGCGAGGCGTGGTGGAAAGGCAGGATCGGCAGGACAGCGAGACGGAGCGCCATCACGCGACGCTGATGCGCCTGCTCGCTTTCATCTTCGTTTATGCCGGGCTTGCCGACGACACCGGCTCCGCCGCCGTCGACAGCGGGCGCGCCCGCCGCGCTTTTGAGGCAAGCCGCGAGGCCTGGACGCTGTCGCGCCGGATCTGCCGCAGGCTGCTCTTGCTGATCCGGCCGGTCGAGGCCGCGACGCGCCGCCTGATCGTCGTTCTGGCGAGCGGCCTTCCCATCCCGGAGCCGCGGGCCCCGAACGCCCGGCGACACTGCCGGCGCCGACCCGGTCCCCCTCCCCCTTGAGGGGAGGGGTTAGGGGTGGGGGTAGTTCCATAGCCGCTCCGTCCGGCGACGGCAAAACTTCCGATGCACGTCCGCCGCTTTTCGCACTGGCCGACCGCGACAAGCGCTACGAATGGTTCTTTTCGGGAAGACCGCACGGCGCGGGCTGGAAAGGTCCGGCGCCGGCCTTGCCCGGTGACGATCAGCTCGACGCCGCCGGCATCCTGCGCCGCATCGCCGCGCTGGCGCTGGCGCTCGACGATTTGCCGGCACAGGCCCGCCGTTTGGCACGCTGGCGGCTCCGGCGCATGGCCGCCCGCGCGGCGGGCAAAGCCAGAGCCCTGTCGCCGCTCCGGCCCGGAATTCCGTCGGGTTCGCTGCCGCGCAGGGCGCCGAAAAAAGTGCTGCGCGAGGAGCACCACCTTTTGTCCGAAACCCACGCACTCGCCCGGGACGCTCTGGTGCGCTTCGACACGTCATGACCGGGCGGCGTCCCTCCCAGCATTCAAAGCCGGCAAAAGATCGTTCCGTGACCGAAAAAATCACGCGGCGAAGCGCTCCGCCTCGGCGCCGTAATAATTCATGTAGCGGGCGCCGATCTCGGCCACCGGCATGACGATGAACACGTCGGTGGTGCCGAAATCATGATCGATGACGCAGCCGTCGCCGATGCGGGCGCCGACCCTGAGATATCCCTTGATCAGCGGCGGCAGCGCGGCGATGGCCGACTTGGCGTTGACCGCCTCGCGCGGCATCAGGTCCATGGCGCAGTAGCGGTGCCTGACCGCGCGCACGTCCCATTGCGGCTCGGTGCGGCAATGATGCGCCAGGTAGGACAGCGCCTCGGCATGCGCGGCGGGTTCGGTGCCGTGGAAGGAGGCGCAGCCGGTCATGACGCCGATCGCATGGTGGTTGATGTAGGCGAAGATGCCTTGCCACAGGATCTCGATGGTGCGCTTGGAGCGGTATTCCTTCAAGACACACGAGCGGCCGAGTTCGAGGAAACGCTGGCCCGGATGGCGCGCCACCAGCGATTGCAGCTCGAATTCGTCGTTGGAATAGAAGCCGCCGGCCTTCGCCGCGATCTCCTGGCGCAGCAGCCGGTAGGTGCCGACGATGCGGCGATGGTCGGGACCCGGCAAGGCGGTGTCGACGACCAGCAAATGGTCGCACAGCGCGTCGAAACGGTCGGCATCGCGCGTTTCGAGCGAATGGAAGGCGGTCCGCCTGGCGCCGAGTTCCTCGTAGAAGACGCGGAAGCGCACCTCCTGCACGGCGGCGATCTCGGCCTCGTCGCGGGCGAGCCGGACTTCGAGCGAACCGATGCGGCCGAGGGCTTCCCCCGCCATCACGGCATCGTGGCTGCGGGCCATGCGTGGCGGCTTGTTGGCGGCGGGATGATCGTCACGCTCCTGCAGTACCGTTTGCACGGGTGATTCTCCTTACGAACCATCTGGCGCGGGGATAAGAGGGCTGTGCAACAGGAGGATGACAGTACCGTGAAGCGGCCGGACCGGCAATAGTTGCCGGTTTTGTGAACAGGCCGGAGGCTAGGTTACGGCGACCTGTTCCTCTACCGCCCGCACCAGCAGGTCGGGGTCGAGCGGCTTGGTGACGAAGCCGCTGGCGCCGTGGGCCAGCACGGAGTGCCGGGTCTTTTCCTGGCTGTCGGCGGACAGTACCATGATCGGCACGGGTGCTACGCCTTTCTCCTCCTCGAAGCGCCTAATCACCGAGATCGCGTCGAGGCCGTCCAGGACCGGCATGTGCAGATCCATCAGGATCACGTCGTAGCGATGACCGGCGGTGCCGGTCAGAAGATCGACCGCCGCCTTGCCGTTGCCGACCACGTCGACCTGGTGGCCGGCCTTGGTCAGCGTCGCCTGCGCCAGAAGCGCGTTGATGTCGTTGTCCTCGGCGATCAGGATCGACAGGCCGCGCTGCCGCAGCGGGCCGGAGCCGGCCGGCCGGCCGAGGTGCGAACGCTCCGCCGCCGGCGCGGCGGGGATGTTGGCCATGGTGGTCAGGAGCACGCGGATCAGAGTTTCGCCGCGAACTGGTCGCGCGAGGAAGGTCGTGTAGCCACTGGCGCGGAATTCGGCCAGCATGCCGCGATCGGTCGGCGCGATCAGCGTCACCGCCTCGGTGGCGGTCATGCCGGCGGCACGCAGGCGCTTCAGGAGCCGCCCGTCGGCCTTTTCGAGCATCGCGTCGACCAGCAGCGTATCGCAATGCTCGGCATGGGTCGCTGCCAGCGCCGCCGTGGCGGCGATCTCCGCCGTGCCGCCATAGGCCCGGATGGTGCGGGCGATCGCCTCGGCCTCGACACCGTTCTGCGAAACCACGACGATATGGCGCCCCTCGAGCGCAAGGGCGTGTTCGCCGGCGGCATCCCTGGCGCCGGTCGCCGGGATTTCGAGGACGAATTCCGATCCCTTGCCGGGCTCGCTGGTCACCGAGATCGTGCCGCCGACCGAATCGATGATGCGCTTCGATATCGCCAGCCCAAGGCCGGCGCCGCCGTGCCTGCGTGTCGACGTGCCGTCGGCCTGTTCGAATTCCTGGAAAATCCGGTCGAGGCTTTCCTTCTCCATGCCGGGACCCGTGTCGGCGATCGAAAACCTGATCGTCGGTGCTTCCTCCGTTCCGGCCCTGGTCACCGCAACCAGCACGCCACCGGCCTCGGTGAATTTGACCGCGTTGCCGACCAGATTGATCAGCACCTGGCGCAGACGGCCGGGATCGACGACGATGGTCGCCGGCACATCCGGCGCGATATGGCAGCCGAGCCCGATATCCTTGGCGAAGGCCCTGGAGGAGAGCAGTTCGACGACACTCTCGGCGATATCGCGCGGCGAAACCGGCTGCGGCTCCAGTTCGATACGGCCTGCCTCGATCTTGGAATAGTCGAGCAGATCCTCGATCAGCGCCAGCAGCGCTGAAGCAGAGGTCGACACGGCTCCGACATAGGTACGCTGTTCGGGCGAAAGCTGCGTGTCGGCCAGCAGTTTCGCCATGCCCATGATGCCGTTCATCGGCGTGCGGATTTCGTGGCTGACGGTGGCCAGAAAGCGCGATTTCGCCTGGCTGGCAAACTCGGCCCGCTCGCGCGCGTTGATCAGCGCGGTTTCGGCGCGCTTGCGGCCGGTGATATCGCGCGCGATCGCGCGGTGGGAGACGGTGTCGCTCAGCTTGTCGCGAACCGAAAGCTCGATCCAGGAGAACCAGCGGGGACCTTGCGGCGTACGGATGGCCACGTCCGTGGAGCTCAGGCATTCGCCATCCGAAAAAGCCGCATCGGGAACCACGCCGACATCGACGCCAAGCTCGGCGAGCGTGCGCCCGAACAGGCGCTTCTGCTCGAAGCCGACAAGTTCCGCGAAGATGCGGTTGGCATAGATGATGCGGCCTTCGCGATCGCGATGAACCACAAGGTCGCCGAGCGCATCGATCAGGCCGCGAAAGCGCTCTTCGCTTTCCTGCAACTCCCACATGCGGTCGGCAAGCGATTCGAACTCGGCCCGGCTTCTGGCGGCGCTTTCATCCACCAATGCGGCGGTTCTCGCCTCGATGGCCAACGACCGCACCACCATCGCAAGACCGGCCATGCCGATCAACGTCAGGGCCGCCCCGATGAATGCGGGCGCTCCAGTCAGATGCGCAACGCCGGCAACGATGAAAAGAGCGCCGATCAGCACCCCGTGCATGATGCGCGGATTGCCGCGCGGCATATCGGGAACCAGCGGCGGCGGCGTGACGGACATGCGTTCGAGCGCATCCGGAACGCTGCCGGGCGCGTGATCCTCAAGCACTTTCTGTCTGCCCGATGCAGGGTCCGCCAACATGTGAGGACCCATAACCCGGCAAGCCTTAGAGAAGCTTTCGGCGCATCGCTACAATTTTAAGGGTCGGTCGAAATCACCACCAGGCCCGGAAAATCCGGACGGAAGCTACTGCTCCATCCTGTCTTACCCCATTTCGACCACCAGCCGGCCGCGAACCTTGCCCTCGACGATATCGTGAGCGGCGTTGATGATGGCATCGAACGGCATAGTCGTCGAAAGAGCCGACAGCTTCGCGTGGTCGAGGTCGGTGCCGATCCGCTTCCAGGCTTCAAGCCGCAGTTCCCTTGGCGCCATCACCGAGTCGATGCCGAGCAGCGACACGCCGCGCAGGATGAACGGCGCGACGCTCGACGGCAGGTCCATGCCCTGCGCCAGGCCACACGCCGTGACGGCACCACCGTAGGAGGTCATCGACAATACGTTGGCAAGCGTATGGCTGCCGACGGCATCGACGCCGCCGGCCCAGCGCTCCTTGGCGAGCGGCTTGGCCGGAGCGGATAGCTCGTCGCGCGAGATGATTTCGGCTGCGCCCAGTTCCTTGAGGTAATCGGCCTCGGCGGGCCTGCCGGTGGAGGCGACGACATGATAGCCGAGCTTCGACAGGATCGAGACCGCGACCGATCCGACGCCGCCGGCGGCACCCGTCACGACCACGGGGCCGCGATCGGGCGTGATGCCGTGGCGTTCAAGTGCCATCACCGAAAGCATCGCGGTGTAGCCCGCGGTTCCCACGGCCATGGCGTCGCGGGGGCTCATGCCTTCCGGCAGCGGCACCAGCCAGTCGCCCTTGACGCGAGCCCTCTCGGCGAAGCCGCCATGGTGCGTCTCGCCGACACCCCAGCCGTTGAGCACGACCTTGTCGCCGGCCTTCCAGTTCGAATTCGACGAAGCGGTCACGGTACCGGCAAAGTCGATGCCGGGGACCAGCGGAAACCGCCGGACGACGGGGGCCTTGCCGGTGATCGCCAGCCCGTCCTTGTAGTTCACCGTGGTCGCCTCGACGGCAATCGTGACATCGCCTTCCATCAGATCGGCCTCGGCCAGTTCGGCGACTGCCACCGACTGCTTCTTTTCTTCGTCGCGGGAAACGAGGATGGCTTTGAAGGTTTCGGTCATTTTGTTCTCCAGTTTCTCGAATTGTCGGACCGTTCGTTCCGACGGCCATTTGTTCGACGACTTCAGTCGTTCGACGATTTGACCCGCTCGCGGCGCCACCCGATCAGTTCCTCGAGGATCACCAGCCCGGCGCCGATGGTGATGAACGTGTCTGCCAGGTTGAACACCGCAAACGACCAGGCCGGCGTATGGAAAAGGATATAATCGATGACGTGGCCGTGGATCGCGCGGTCGATCAGGTTGCCGATGGCGCCGCCGACGATAAGAACGAAGCCTATTCGCGCAAAGACCTGCCGCTCCGTCGTGCGCGAGGCCAGATAGAGCACGAAGGCCACGACCAGCAACGACAGCACGATCAGCCCCTTGTCGCCCAACCCCGAAAACATCGAGAAGGCAATTCCCGTATTGTAGGTGCGGTACAATGCCAGGAATGGCAGCACGTCGACCTGCACATGCATCTCGAGCGAGGTTTCAACGAGATACTTGATCCACTGGTCGGCGGCGACGGCCAGCGCCAGAAGCGCTCCCATCCAGGCCCATGTACTTGCCTTCACGCCTTGGCCTCCGGATCGAGCTTCAGCGCAGCCCGCCTTATCTCGAACAGCATAATCCCTGTCGCGACCGCGAGGTTGAGCGAATCGGCGCGGCCGGCCTGGGGGATGCGCAGAAGCCTGTCACAGCTTTCGGCCAGATTGTCCGGCAGGCCCTGCTGCTCGTTACCCATCAGGAGCAAAACCGGACGGTCTGAAAAATCGACCGAGCGATAGTCGACGGCGCCCTTCAGATGCGTTCCGGCGACGATGCCGGGGAAATTCCTGCGCCAGGCCAGGAAAGCCTCGGGCGTCGCCCTGGCAACGGGTACGGCGAAGATCGAGCCCATCGTCGCCCGCACGGTTTCGAGGGAGAACGGATCCGTGGTTTCGCCGACGAGGATGATGCCTTTTGCCCCGACCGCATCGACGGTGCGGATCACGGTGCCGAGATTGCCTGGATCCCGCACGCGGTCGAGCGCTACCCAGACATCGTTCTTTTCCGGGCGGATGTCCTTCAGCGGCACATAGCGTTGCGTGAAGACACCAACCACGGCCTGCGGGTTGTCGCGGCGGGTGATCGCCGTCAGCACTTTTTCCGAGACCTCGAGCACCAGTCCGCCCAAGGCGACGGTGCGCGCCGCCACCTTTTCGACGGCCGCGTTGCCGATCGCCGTTTTCGCGAAAACCAGCGTCTTGATCGACCAGCCGAGGTCGAGCGCGTCGATGACCAGTTTCAGGCCCTCGGCAAGGAAAGCGTTCTGGCTGTCGCGGAATTTCTTCAGAGACAGCGCCTTGATGTCCTTGACCAGCGGATTCGCGAGGCTGGTGATCTCCTTGACCTGGCCCGGCGCCCCGAAGCGATGCTCGCTCATTCAGGCCACCCAGCGCGCGAAAAGCGAGGTGGAGAGAGCGCGGCCCGCCGATTTCTCGCGGATAATCAATTCTCCCGATTCGACGGTGCCACCCATGCCGGCAAAGGTATCGCGCATCAGCGCGTGAATGGCGAAGAACGAGGAGCGGATCGAATAGGCGGTAAGCACCACCGCCAAGGGCTTCGGCGTCAGGATGGCGCGGCAGATGTCGGCCAGTGCCGGCAGGTCTTCGAAAAGCTGCCAGACTTCGCCCTTCGGGCCTCTCCCGTAGGCCGGCGGGTCGAACAGGATGATGTCGTAGCCGTTGCCGCGGCGCTCCTGGCGTTCGGCAAATTTCATGGCGTCCTCGCAGATCCAGCGGATCGGCTTGCTGCCGAGCCCGGCCATTTCCTGATTTTCGCGGGCCCAGCCGATCGCCTTCTTCGAGGCATCGACATGGGTTACCTCGGCGCCGGAGCGCGCCGCCACCAGCGACGCCAGCCCGGTGTAGCCGAACAGGTTGAGCACCTTCACCGGCCGCCCGGCGCGTTCGATCAGCCCGGCCATGTGGTCCCAGTGCGAAGCCTGTTCGGGAAACACACCGACATGGCGGAACGACGTGAAGCGGCCGAGATAATCGATGCCGTCATGTTTCATCGGCCAGGTCTCGCCGAGCGGTGTCCTGGGGAAGCGCCAGCGGCCGAGGCCTTCCTCGTCGGTGTCGCCGGTGAATACCGCGTCGACCGAATTCCATTCCCACAGCGGCAACGCACGCTGCCAGATAGCCTGGCCTTCCGGCCGCACGATGCGGTACGGGCCGTATTGCTCGAGTTTTTCGCCGTTGCCGCTGTCGATCAGCGCATAGTCCTCGTTCGGCGCCACTTCAAGTATCAGCGGCAGCCGTTCGGCCGGCAAAATTCCTTCACGGCGTCGGAGTTCGCGTGCCTTGACCGGAGGTTCGGCGACGCGGGTGACCGCGCTCGGCTCGTCGGGACGTTTGCCGCGCGGGACGGTCGAAGCCCGTCGATCGGGCTGCGCACGATGGTCGCGGCGTTTGTCACGCGTGGGTTTCAAGAGCAGGCGATCTCCGGCGGTGCAGGCCGCTTCTGCCACAGCCTATCCGGCCGCGCAACAAAGTGCGGTGCGGTGCTTTGCGCGCTCGCGATCGCTGGCTAGCGGTTCGGGTGGGCGCGTCCGATCGAGAGCAGCGAGCAGATCAAAGCGACGAAGCCCATCAATTTCATCGCGGCGACGACCATATGACCGCTTTCCCAGCGCAGCCGGATCGAATCGAAGTTGCCGGCGACAGGCCCCGCCGTCCAGGTCGCGAGCACGCTGTTTGCCGGCGCTACGAGGACGAACCATGCGGCGAGCGAAAGCGCGTAGAGGACTGCAGCCGCAACGGCGAAACGGAAGGCCAGCCTGTCGTCGTAAAGCATCAGCGCGAGTATCGCCGGAAATGCGATGGCGCAAAGGTCGAGCGGCGCGCCGATCGCTGCGAAAAGCCAGAACTGGCTGTTGAAGACGGTCGTTTCGCGCCAGAGTTCAGGCGACCATTGGGAAAGACGGGGCAGCGATTCCAGCACATGGGCAAAGGAAGGTCCGAGGCTCAAGGCTGCGATTGTTGCGGTCAGCACCGCCCACAGAAACAGGGATACGCGCATTTCCATGCCAAGAAACGGCTGCCGGCTGGATACGTTCCAGTTGCTGGATCGACCTCATCGCCGCCGTCGCCCCTTGCGGAGCGGCGCGAATTCCGTATGGAGGAGGCCTGCTCAACCGCCGCCGCGTCGGCGACATTCAACGAATTCGAGATTCACACTTTCCATGAAACTGATCATATTTGATTGCGACGGCGTGCTGGTGAACAGCGAGGAAATCTATATCGCCGCGGAGCTGGAGTTTCTGGCCGAAATCGGCGCCGTTTTCGAGCAGGCGACCTACATGCAGTCCTTCATGGGACTTTCCCCGAGCATGTGGCGAGAAAAGCTTCGGCCGGCAGTCGAGCAGAACCTCGGCAAGACCCTTCCGGCAGACTTTTTCGACCGAATGCAGACCTCAGCCGCATCAAGGATCGAAACCGATCTTGCTGCGCTGCCCGACGCTTACGGCACAATCGGCAAAATCGGCGCGCTTCGCTGCGTTGCTTCCAGCACGCCTTCGGTGCGGTTGCACTGGAAATTGCAACGCGCCGGACTGATCGACCTGTTCGCACCCCACATCTTTTCCTCGGACATGGTGAAAAACGGCAAGCCGGCGCCCGATCTTTTCCTCCATGCGGCAGCGACAATGGGCATCGAACCCGCCGACTGCCTTGTGGTGGAGGACAGTGCCAACGGCGTGCTGGCAGGCAAGGCCGCGGGCATGAAGGTCGTCGGTCTCACCGCCGGCAGACATTGTCTCGCCGGCCATGCCAATATCTTGTCCGACTGCGGAGCCGACGTGATCGTCGAGAGCTACGCAACCTTGCCGGCGGCGCTCGCGGCTTTCGAGAAACCGACGGTTTGAAGATGGGGCTCAGGCGCGTGAGCGCCTGTACACCTCTATCCCCGCCGCCAGATCTTCGAGCGCAGCGCCTACCGACTTGAACAGCGTGATCTCGTCCGCGCTTCCGCGACCCTTCTTCTCGCCGCGCGCCAGTTCGTGCAGGTCGGCGACAATGTTCTCCGGTTTGAGTACGCCTGACGCCAGGGGCTGGACGATATCGCCGGCCTCCTTGGTGGCGCCGGCGCGCGTGTCGACATAGACACGGGCGCGGCGGATCGCGTCGTCGTCGCTCTCGCGCATGCCGGGGGCAAAACCGCCGACCAGATCGACGTGGGTGCCCGGCTTCAGCAATGCACCCTTGACCAGCGGCGTGGTCGCGATGGTGGCCGAAGAGACGATATCGGTGTCACCCAGCGCGGAGTCGAGGTCGTCGACAGCTTCGGCATCCATGCCCTCGACCTTCAGCGAAGCGGCCACCTTTTCGGCATTGGCGAAGGTCCGGTTCCAGATCCGGATCCGGCGGATCGGGCGGACCGCCGAATGCGCCCTGGCGAGGAAAGGCGACAGCGCGCCGGCGCCGATGATCAGCAGCCGCGAGGCATCCTCGCGGGCAAGGTAGGACGCGGCCAGCGCGGAAGCACACGCCGTGCGCCACTGCGTCAGCCGTTGGCCGTCGATCAGCGCCTGCAGTTCTCCGGTCTTGCCGTCGAGCAGCAGATAAAGGCCCATCACCGCCGGCTTGGCGATCGCGTTGTTGTCGGGCGACACGGTCACGACCTTTACCCCGACATGGCCATTCGCCGAAGTTCCCGCCGCATTGAAATCGGTCCAGGCCGGCATCAACAGAAGCGTCGAGGCGGCCCCGTCCGGCCGTTCGATGGTGTGGTGGTGGCGTACCGGCTGCACGGCGCCGTCGCGGAACGCCGTCCGCAAGGTTTCAACGAGACCGCCAAAGGTGAGCGCGCGGTCGACGGCTTCGGCCGAAATCATGAGCATCGTCGTCCCCCAAGGAAGTCCGGCCGGACGCCGGTATCAGGCATTCTGCCTGGTCAATGCCTGCGATTGCGCAGCAGCGCGCGATGCATCCTGCTGCACCGAATCGCGCAGGATCTGTGCTTCCTGCCCGCGCTGACGCGCCAGCTTGCGGTAGCGGCCCTGCTTCAGCCAGGTGGCGATGCTGCCGACGATCAGGCCTATGGCGAGCGCCGCGAACAACAGCACGAACAGCGGCAGTTGCAGCGTCAGCGCCGGGTTCCCTGGATTGAACGGATCGAGCGTGAAGGCGGCGAGACCGC
The DNA here is from genome assembly GCF_025753855.1 of Mesorhizobium sp. ZC-5. Classification (GTDB taxonomy): domain Bacteria; phylum Pseudomonadota; class Alphaproteobacteria; order Rhizobiales; family Rhizobiaceae; genus Neomesorhizobium. Next base: position 671,286 of record NZ_JAOWPT010000002.1, on the reverse strand, counting down.
GATTGGCGACCGCGAGCGCGATCAGCACGACAGCCAGCGGCACGAACACCACGATGAGCAGGAAACGGTTGTACATTTCAAATTCCAGAGCAGGCCGGCGATCATTTCGCCGTTAAATCTCAGCTGTCGGTATTCAGCCTCTCGCGCAGTTCCTTGCCGGTCTTGAAAAACGGCACCCATTTCTCCTCGACCTCGACCGATTCGCCGGTGCGCGGATTGCGGCCGGTGCGGGCCGGGCGGTTCTTCACCGAAAAAGCACCGAAGCCACGCAATTCGACTCGGTTCCCCTCGGCGAGGGCCTCGGTGATCTCTTCAAATATCGCATTGACGATATTCTCCACGTCGCGGAGGAAGAGATGCGGATTGCGATTGGCAATGATCTGCACAAGCTCTGACTTGATCATCTTCTCGTCCCCTGCGAACGTCTTATTTTCAATATGCGGATGATTTTATTCGATTTTCAGTCGCTGAAAATTGCTGAGTCAGGGTGCCAGACCGACAGCAGACCGTCAAGAAAGATACGATCCGCGCCGAGTTCCTTCAAAAGATCGGAGCCATATTCCGGCATGCCGAGCGACTTTGCCAGCGCATTGGCGAAAAAGAAGCCATAGCCCGATTCCTTCGGCATCCATTCGATGACCTTGAGCTTGCTGTCCACCCCCTTCGTGGCCAACCAGTCGATCGCCTCGCGCTCGCCGCCAAGTGAATCGACGAGTTTCCTGTCCAGGGCCTGCCTTCCCGTGAACACCGAACCGTCGGCCAGCGCAGTCACTTCGCTGCGCGACAGCGGCCGACGCTCGTCGACGATGCCGACAAACCAGTCATAGCTGTCAAGGATCATCCTGCGGATCATCGCTCGCTCTTCCTCGGTCGTCGGGTTGAATGGCGAGGGTTCCGCCTTGAGCGGCGACGATTTTATCTCTTCCAGCTTGATGCCGACCTTGTCCATCAGGCCGGTCAGGTCCGGAAACTGCACCAGAACACCGATCGAGCCGACGATCGAGGATTTGCGGGCGACGATATGATCTGTCGCACTGGCGATCATATAGCCGGCCGACGCAGCGAGTGTACCGACCTGTGCGACCACCGGTTTTTCCCCGGCGAGCAGGCGAACCTCATCGAATATCGCTTCGCCGCCCGCCGTGGTGCCGCCAGGCGAGTCGATGGACAGGATGACGCCCTTGACGGCCGGCGACTTGCGGATGCGCTCCAGCCTGGCCAGCAACTCCTCGTTTTCGGTGATGGTGCCCTCGATCTTGACCTTGGCGATATGGCTTGTGGTGGCGCTGCCGAATTCCTGGCCGAAGAGCCACGTCGCCGCCGCCCCCACGGCCAACCCGGCAACAAGCACCGTGGCAACGCGCCAGAACGTGAGTTTTCGCCTGAGACGGCGGCGATCGATGATGTCGTCAGCGCGGATGGCCATGGCTGCCTCTCGAGAAAGCGAAGCAGCGGTTTTAAACCATGATCGCCGCATATTGAAGCCGTCCCATGCAACCAAGAGCATGGAAGGCGTCCATATCCGGCGGCAGGAAGCCGAGTAAAAAACGGACCGCCGCAGGACTTGGGATTTATCCAAAAATAACCATATTGCGGTGTAAGTCCTGCCGTCGGGCAAACGCCGCATTGCCATGCGATATCCAATATCAGACGGGCGCCGGCTATGCGGGACGGCGGGAATTATAACCGGAAGGCGTGGCGACCTCCCCCGGAAAATAGGAATTTGACTTTCCGAACACCCCTGTTTCGGGCGGGCCGGGATTTCTATATGCTGTACGACCTTGAAGTTTCAGTTCTCAGCGCGGCGTAGGCGGCCGCAGCAAGCCGGGTTTATGATGGCGTTGGCCGCAACACGACCAGAAGAGAGCGCTCGCAAAGCACCGAAAGGGCCTGCGAAAGCCCAAGCCGCGTCCCGTGTGGCGGAATTCCACCACGCGCAGCACCATTCACGCCGGGTAAGATGGCTGAAGCTGATACTGCCTTCCCTGGCTGCGATCATGGCTCTCGGCTTCTTCGGCTATTCCTACATTGCGAGCCCGATCCGCGGCGTCGATGTGGACATTTCCAGTTCGGCGGTCTCCGACGGCAAGCTGGTGATGGCCAGTCCGAAGCTGGAAGGCTTCACCAAGGACAATCTTCCGTATTCCATGACGGCGTCGCGCGCATTGCAGAACCTCGACACCACCGGGATCATCGAACTCGAGGATATCGATGCGAAGCTGCCGGTCGATGCAAAGAACATCGCGACCATCGATGCGTCGAAAGGCACCTATGACCGCGAAAAGAACACGCTCGACATTTCCAGCGACATAACCGTGACGACGACCGACGGCATGGTCGCCAAGCTGAAATCAGCGTTCATCGACCTGGGCAAAGGCGATTTGAAAACCGACGACGCCATCGATATTGCCCTCGACGGTACCAATATCACGGCCGATTCGATGACTATCCTTGAAAACGGGAAGGTTTTGGTATTCGAGAAGCGCGTGCGGATGCAACTAAGCCCCGACAAGTTCAAGACCGGGCAACAGGCGAACGGAGACACCGATGCCGCGAATTGATCGACACTGGGCGAGGACCGCGTTCCTCGGACTTGCACTGGCGACGTTGGCGGCGGGTTCGGCCCTGGCGCAAGACGCGCAGAGCCGCCTCTCCGGCCTCAAGCTTTCCGGAGACCAGCCCATCCAGATCGAGAGCGACAAGCTCGAAGTCCGTGAGGCCGACAGCGTTGCGATCTTCAGCGGCAATGTCAGCGTCGTGCAGGGCCCGACCTTGCTCAAGGCCGGCAAGATGACCGTCTACTATGCCAAGGGCGGCGGCTCGGCGACGACCGGCTCGGCCAATATCGACCGTCTCGAGGTCGAAGGGAAGATTTTCGTGAAGTCCGAGACCCAGACCGCCACCGGCGACAAGGGTACCTTCGACATGAAGACCGAGATCATGACGCTCACCGGCGAGAAAGTGGTTCTGACCGAAGGCGAGAATATTCTTACCGGCTGCAGCCTCACCGCCAACATGAAGACCGGCCTGGCCGAACTCGGCGGCTGCGGCGGTCGTGTCAAAACATTGCTGACGCCAAGTTCACAGCAGAGCCAGTAATGGCGGCAGACATACCTCTTCTTTCGCGCATCGGCTCAGCGAGAAGGCCGGTTGCGCACTCCGAACACGCTGACAAGCTCAAGGGCACGCTGATCGCGCGCGGCCTGACCAAGAGCTACAAGGGCCGGCAGGTGGTGAGCGGCGTATCGTTCGGCGTTCGCGCCGGTGAGGCCGTCGGCCTGCTCGGCCCCAATGGCGCCGGCAAGACCACGTGTTTCTACATGGTCACGGGGCTGGTTCCTGTCGACCAGGGCAAGGTCGAAATCGACGGTTTCGACGTTACCGCCATGCCGATGTATCGGCGGGCAAGGCTAGGTGTCGGCTACCTGCCTCAGGAAGCCTCGATTTTTCGCGGCCTGACGGTCGAGGACAACATCCGCGCCGTCCTCGAGGTGGTCGAGAAAAGCCGCAAGGAGCGCGAGCGCCATCTCGATGCACTGCTCGAGGAATTCCACATCACGCATTTGCGAAAATCGCCGGCCATCGCGCTCTCCGGCGGCGAACGGCGGCGCCTTGAAATCGCCCGCGCCCTGGCGACCCGCCCGAGCTATATGCTGCTCGATGAGCCGTTTGCCGGCATCGATCCGATCGCCGTGGCCGACATCCAGCAATTGGTGCGCCATCTGACCCAGCGCGGTATCGGCGTCCTGGTCACCGACCACAATGTCCGCGAAACCCTTGGCCTGATCGATCGTGCCTACATCATCCATGCCGGCGAGGTGCTGGCACATGGCCTGCCGGCCGAAATCGTTGCAAACCCGGATGTCCGCCGGCTCTATCTCGGTGAAGGTTTCACCCTTTAGAAAGTCGGGGCGATTTCAATAAACCGAATTCGTCCATAATCCAGGCATTCTGAATCCGGATATTTAGCAAAATTCTCGGGAAAATAACGTTCCGGCAAGTCTCCGCTTGCTAAAGGTCAACTTGACAAGCAAAAGCCGGGCCAGTTTGAATGGGTCGGCTAAAATTGTGCGCGAGGGTCCGCGCAGCGTATCGGATCGGGGACTACGGGTAAAAATGGCGCTTGCGGCCAAACTGCAGCTACGCCAGTCGCAATCGCTGGTGATGACACCACAATTGCTGCAGTCGATCCGGCTGTTGCAGTTCACTCATGTCGAACTCGAGCGGTTCGTCGACGAGGAGATCGAGCGCAACCCGCTCCTGGAACGCGCTGAACCGCGCGACGACGGCCCCGCTGAGCCGGGCGCCGATGCAGCTCAGTCGTCCGGTAACGGCGAAAGCGACTGGTTCACCGAAACCGAGACGCCGTGGAGCGCCGAGACCATGTCGGAAAAGCTCGACACCTCGCTGGAAAACGTCTTCCCTGACGATCCCGGCACCAGCGAGCGGCTTGGCCCGGATCTTTCCGCGCAATGGAAATCCGCGGGCAGCGGCAATTCCAGCACTTCGAACGACGCTTTCGACTTCGAAGACATGGCGGCTTCGGTGGTTACGCTGCGCGACCACGTCGCCGAGCAGATCGCACTGACCTTTGCCGATCCCGCATCACGGCTGATTGCCGGCGAACTTGCCGACGCACTCGACGAGGCCGGCTACATGCGCGCTGAGATCGGTGAGATCGCCGACAGGCTGGTAATCGATGAAACGGCCGTTCAAGACGTGCTGGCGGCATGCCAGGGCTTCGACCCGGCCGGACTTTTCGCCCGCGATCTCGCCGAGTGCCTGGCGTTGCAGCTTGCCTCGCGGGACCGGCTCGACCCGGCTATGCGCGCACTTGTCGACAATCTCGAACTCCTGGCGCGCCGCGACTTTCACACGCTGAAGAGGATTTGCGGCGTCGACGAGGAAGACCTGCTCGACATGCTGGCCGAAATCCGGGCGCTCGATCCGCGGCCCGGCATGGCGTTTTCCGGCGGCAATACCGACACGATCGTGCCCGACGTGGTGGTGCGGGCGGCGAGCGACGGCAGTTGGGCGGTCGAACTCAACCCCGATACGCTGCCGCGGGTGCTGGTCGACCAGATCTATTTCGCCAACGTCTCGAGCCATGCCAAGGACCAGGCCGAGAAGGATTTCCTTGCCGAATGTCTGCAGAATGCCAACTGGCTGACCCGCAGCCTGGACCAGCGCGCCAGGACCATCCTCAAGGTGGCGTCCGAGATCGTCCGGCAGCAGGACGCCTTCCTCGTTCACGGCATCAGGCAGTTGCGGCCGCTCAATCTGCGCACGGTTGCCGATGCCATCGGCATGCATGAATCGACCGTCAGCCGTGTCACCGCCAACAAATATATGCTGACGCCGCGCGGATCCTTCGAACTGCGTTATTTCTTCACCGCGTCGATCGCCTCGGCGGAAGGTGGCGATGCGCACTCATCGGAAGCGGTTCGCGACCGCATCCGCGAGATGATCGACGCGGAAAAACCGGCTGACGTTCTCTCCGACGATGCCATTGTGGATATGCTGAGGAAAAACGGCGTCGATATCGCCCGCCGCACCGTAGCCAAGTATCGGGAAGGAATGAACATTCCCTCCTCGGTGCAGCGACGGCGCGAAAAACGCGCCATGGCATCGGCAGGACGGTAGCTCATCTGTCCCGATTGCCGACCGGGCAGCTTCATTGACAACCACCGCCGAAGTGACTAGAAGCCCGCCCGCATGAGACGGGGCTCTGGCTCCATGCAGGGAACCGTCCTGGAGACGGGATTGTTATCAACCGGAAAGTTCGGACTTAAATCGGCGCTTAAACCGCCGCGAACCTTGTGCGCTTCGGCCACGGGTATAAACTCCAAACAGTTTGAAGTCTGAACAGGGAAGGTCAGTTTTCAGATGAGCCTGCGCATATCGGGAAAACATATGGAAATCGGCGACGCTTTCCGGACCCGCATCGAAAGCCGGATCGGCGAGGCGATCGACAAATATTTCGACGGCGGCTTCTCCGGCCGCGTCAACGTGGTCAAATCCGGATCCCGCTTCACCGCCGATTGCATGATCCATCTCGATTCCGGGATGGCGTTGCAGGCAACCGGCGACGCCCAGGAGCCTACGGCTGCCTTCGAGGCTGCGGCCGACCGCTTCGAGAAGCGGCTGCGACGCTACAAGCGACGGCTGAAGTCGCACGGCCCAGGCGGCAACGGCAACTCGACGGACATCGCCTATACGGTTATGGCGCCCATCGCGGACGACGACGAGGAAGTCCCGGAGGATTATGCGCCGGCCATCGTCGCCGAGTCGACGGTCGCGCTGCGAACCATGTCGGTCGCTTCCGCTGTCATAGAACTCGACACCAAGGACAGTCCCGTTTTCGTGTTCCGCAATGCCGGAAGCGATCACGTCAACATCGTCTATCGCCGGGCCGACGGAAATATCGGCTGGATCGATCCGTCTACGGCGGCGGCCAAGGGATAGGCAGAACTCTCGACCGGACCGCAGGGCGGTGGGGCCTGGCGGCGGGTACGGACAGAGCTAAAGGATACATAGAAAATGGATCTTAACGATCTGATCGAGGTTCCGGCGATCATGCCGACCTTGAAGGCCAACTCCAAGAAGCAGCTTCTGCAATTGCTTTCCGAAAAAGCCGCCGCGATCACCGGCATCCCGGAGCGGGAAATCTTCGACACGATCCTGCAGCGCGAGCGCCTCGGTTCGACCGGCGTTGGCAACGGCATCGCCATTCCGCACGGCAAGCTGGCCGGGGTTCGCCGCATCACCGGGGTTTTCGCGCGGCTCGACCAGCCCGTGGACTTCGAAGCGCTGGACGACCAGCCAGTCGACCTGGTCTTCCTGCTGTTGGCGCCGGAGGGTGCGGGCGCCGATCACCTCAAGGCGCTATCGCGGATTGCGCGGGTTCTGCGCGACGCGGATACGGTGGCAAAGATACGTGGGACCAAGGATTCCGCGGCTATCCATGCCTTCCTGGCATCGACGCCGGCGTCTCACGCGGCCTGATCGGCTTCACACGGCCGGGGACGGTCTCAAGGGCGGCACATGCCGCCCTTTGCATTTCAGGGGCACCGGTCAGTGAATGGCGACCGGAGTCAGGTCGTTTTCGAAAGCACCGGCAAGTGCGCGGTCGCGTTCGTCCGACAAAAGAATCGGCTGGCCATTGGCAGCAAACAGCGCCCAGAGCTTGGTGCCGGGCTCGATCTGCGGAAGGCCGGGGAACTTGCCCATCAGCTCGTCGCTGCCCATTTCACGCAGGTAAGCAACGGTGCCTTCGCCGAGATGGGCGAGCTGGGCCGGAGTAACTGCAATTCTCACGTCGTTCTGTGTCATTTGAGCCTCCTTTGTCGGGGCCGTCCTATTGACCAACCCACCACAGAGCCTTTGGTTCCGGAGGGGTCCGGAGTTCAGTCTTTCACCGAGATGTTTATTTTTCGTACCAGGCGTTCGGGCTGCGGACGGTCGAGATCGATCGACAAAAGCCCGTTCTTCAACTCCGCCGCCGCCACCTTCATGCCATCGGCGAGCACAAAAGTGCGCTGGAACTGGCGGGATGCAATGCCGCGATGCAAGAATTCGCGGCCACTGTTCTCTTCGCCCTGGCGGCCACGCACGACCAACTGGTTCTCTTCCGTGGTGACTTCCAGGTCCGCGTCGCAGAAGCCGGCGACAGCCAGCGTGATGCGCAGCCTTTCACCTTGGCCATCGGCACCGCGCAGGCGTTCGATGTTGTAAGGCGGATAGGTGTCGCCGGTTTTGGCAAGCCTTTCGAGCGTTTTTTCCATGGCATCGAAGCCAAGCAGAAGCGGGCTCGAAAAGGGCGTCATACGAGACATCTTTGTCCTCCAGGGAGCGACGAAAAAGGGAAAAACCCGGATGGCATTTCTCCCGATGATGCTGATATGGTCCGCGCCGCAAACAAGTTCAAGACTGAAAAAGAAGAGCAAAGGCGAGGGGAAAAGATGCCGAAGGCACAGAAGATCATCATCGACACGGATCCCGGCCAGGACGATGCCGTGGCGATCCTTCTGGCCCTGGCCAGCCCGGAACTCGACATCCTCGGCATCACCGCGGTCGCCGGCAACGTTCCGTTGAAACTGACCGAGAAGAATGCGCGCAAGATCTGCGAACTCGCCGGCAAGCCGGACACCAAGGTTTTTTCCGGCGCCATCCGCCCGCTGGTGCGCGAACTGGTCACCGCCGAGGAGGTGCACGGCAAGACCGGGCTTGACGGTCCGGACCTGCCGGAACCGAAGATGAAGCTGCAGGATCAGCATGCGGTCGACTTCATCGTCGAGACGCTGATGGCGGAGGAAAGCGGCACGGTGACGCTGTGCCCGCTCGGCCCGCTCACCAACATCGCGCTGGCGCTGATCCGCGAGCCGAAAATCGCCAAGCGCATCGAAAAGATCGTGCTGATGGGCGGCGGCTTCTTCGAGGGCGGCAACGTGACGCCGATCGCCGAGTTCAACATCTATGTCGATCCGCATGCCGCCGACGTCGTGTTCCGCTCCGGAGTGCCGATCGTGGTGATGCCGCTCGACGTCACCCACAAGGCACTCACCACATCGAAGCGCGTCGCCGCCTTCCGCAAGCTCGGCACCAGGGTCGGCATCGCGACCGCGCAGATGCTGGAGTTCTTCGAGCGCTTCGACGAAGAGAAGTACGGCACCGACGGCGGCCCGCTGCATGATCCCTGCGTCATCGCCTACCTGCTCAAGCCCGAGCTTTTCAAGGGGCGTGAATGCAACGTCAGCGTCGAAACCGCCTCGGAACTCACCATGGGCATGACCGTGATCGACTGGTGGGGCGTTACCAAGCGGCCGAAAAACGCCACCGTGATGCGCGACATCGACCATGACGGCTTCTTCGCGCTGCTGGTGGAGCGGCTGGGGAGGTTGTAGCGAGTTACCCTCCCCTTTGAGGGGAAGGTTGGAGCATCACTTCGCCCGCGAAAACGCCAGCCACAGGCCACCGCCGATCAGGAAACCGCCGCTGAGCCGCGACAAAAGCTTCACACGGCGGGCGGACAGCGCCTTGCCGGCGCGTCCGGCGACGATGGCATAGGCCGAGTCCGAAAACGCCGCGAAAACCAGCGCCGTGACACCCATGATGACAATCTGCGGCATGTATTCGAGGCTCTGGTCGATGAACTGCGGGATGAAGGCGCCGAAGAAGATCAGTGTTTTCGGGTTGCTGACGGCGACCAGGAAACCCTGCAGGAAAAAGCCGCCACGGGGCGCGACCGGGACCTCGCCTTCGGCCAGCTTGCCGCTCGAACGGATCATTTGCCAGCCGATATAGATCAGGTAGGCAGCACCGAGCAGTCGCACCCATTCGAACCAGTGGCCCATCGCCTCGATCATCGAGGTGAGGCCGATGCCGACGATGGCGATCATCACGGCAATGCCGGCCTGGGTTCCGGCTACGTTGAGCAGACCAGCACGGGTGCCGTGCCGCATGCTCGATGCGATCACCAGCGTGACCGTCGGCCCCGGCACGAGGATGATGACGATGCAGGCGAGTGTATAGGCGATGTAGACTTCGAGCGACATTGTTCGTCCTCTGGCGGTTCAGCCATCAGGCTGCATTTTGCAATGCGTTCGTCAAGAGTGGCAGGTCAGAACCGATGCAGCGCGGCAGCGACTTCCGAAGCCAGCGGTACTGACGGTTGCGCGCCGGGTTTCAGGCAGGCCAGCGAACCGGCAGCCGCGGCCCGCTGCAAAGCGTCTTCCAACGCAAGGCCGGAGGCCAGGCTGGCGGCGAGGTAGCCGCAGAACGTATCGCCGGCGCCGACGGTGTCGACCGGCGTGATGCGCAGCGCCCCAACCTTCAGGAACTCGTCCGGTGTTGCCGCCAGAACGCCCTCGCCGCCCAATGTGACGATGATGGTGCGGCCGGTCTTCTCCGCAAAACTCTTCATGCGGGATGGGCGGTCGCGGCCACGCAATGCCAGCTCTTCTCCATAGAGATCGAACTCGGTTTCGTTGGCGACGACATAGTCTGCTTTTTCGAGAAAATTGGCCGCCTCGGCGTAGAATGGCGCGGTGTTGAGCAGCGTTAAAGCACCCGCCGCACGGGCCGCCTCAAGAGCGGCCTCGACTGTCTGCAACGGGATCTCGTGCTGCAGCAGGACCAGATCTCCCGCCGCCAAGTCGAGCCTCGCGAGATCTCCCGGCAGCACGGAGCCGTTGGCGCCGGGCACCACGGCAATGATGTTCTCGCCATCGGCGGCGACGAGGATCAGCGCTGTGCCGGTGGACGCGTGCGTTTCGCGCACGCCACTCAGGTCGACACCACCGGCATCGAGAAGCGCAAGCGCCTCCCGGGAGAAGGCGTCCTTGCCGACCGCGCCGACCATCCGGGTCTTCTCGCCGGCCCGCGCTGCGGCCAACGCCTGGTTGGCGCCCTTGCCGCCCGGCGCTGTCTTGAAGCTGTCCCCGGGCACGGTCTCGCCGGCGGCGGGCAGCCGGTCGACGGTGGCAATCAGGTCGAGGTTGATGGAACCGATGACGATGATCACGAAGGCCTCCCGCTGTTAGGCGGGAGGCTAGCGCGACGGCCGCGCGGAGGCCAGCGCCAATCAGGCGTTTCCGGTCAGTTGTCCCGCTTCCCAGCCGAGGATAGCCCGCTTGCGGGTAAGGCCCCAGTGATAGCCGGTCAGGGCGCCCGACTTGCCGAGTGCTCGGTGGCAAGGCACGACGAAGGACAACGGGTTGGCGCCGACTGCCGCACCGACCGCGCGGCTGGCCGCCGGCGAACCGATTTCGGAGGCGATCGCCGAATAGCTGCACGCCTTGCCCATCGGGATTTTCAGCAATGCCTGCCAGACGCGAACCTGGAAATCGGTGCCGATCATGACGACGCGCAGCGGCTCCTCCGAACGCCAATGCGTGGGATCGAAGACGCGGGCCGCGTAGGGTGCCGTCGCCGACATGTCCTCCACGTAAGTCGCGTTCGGCCAGCGGCTCGACATATCGGCGAACGCGGCGCGCTCGCTGCCGGCATCGTTGAAGGCAAGGCCGGCAAGGCCGCGGTCGGTGACCATGATCAGTGCAACGCCGAACGGCGAGATGTGGAAGCCGTAACGGATGGTCAGGCCATCGCCACGTGTCTTGTAGTCGCCGGGCGACATTGCTTCGTGCGTAACGAACAGGTCGTGCAGGCGTCCCGGACCGGACATGCCTACCTCGTAGGAGGCCTCGAGCAGTGGCATGCCGTCATCGAGCAGCCGTCTCGCGTGGTCGAGCGTCACGGCCTGCAGGAAGCCCTTGGGCGACAATCCAGCCCAGCGGGTGAAGAGCTTCTGCAGCCCGGTCGGGGTTTCGCCGACCTCCTCGGCCAGCGTCTCCAGTGAGGGCTGGTCGCGATAGTCGAGGCTGATCTTCTCGATGACACGCCGCACGGTTTCGTAATCGCCGCCTTGCGGGGTGATTTCACGTTGCAGGACGGCGGAGGGTTTCATCGACATCTGGGTATTAACGGACATGTGAGCGTTCATGGCAATCTCTCCTTGGCGCCGAATATCGTCCTTCGTGCCTGGTACAACCACCCGAAACTTGCCTTGCCGGCGCTGCAACCCAAATAAAAAGGCCCGCATGAAGAGGACGGAGCCATGGCCGGCGAGAAGGTGCACTTCACCAAGGAAAAGGAGACCTTGCTGATCACGCTCTACGGCAAGGCACTGGAAAGCCGACGGCCCGGTTCGTTGCTGAACGATCGCTACGCCAACGAGGCAATCGGCAAGATCGACTATGACTTTTCCCGGCTCAAGGTGGATGAAAACCTCGGCGTAGGACTTGCGATCCGGGCAAGGAGACTGGACGATTGGGTCCGCGATTTCCTCGCGCATAACCCCGGCGCCACGGTGCTTCATCTCGGCTGCGGCCTCGATACGCGGATATTCCGGATTGATCCGCCGGCCGATGTGAGATGGTTCGACATCGACTATCCCGAGGTCGTCGCTCTCAGGCGAAAACTCTATCCCGCGCGCGAAAACTATCTCCTTGTGCCATCATCCGTGACCGAACAGGACTGGCTCGCGCAAATTCCAGCCGGCCCGGCAATGATCGTGGCGGAGGGATTGACGCCTTATCTTCATGCCGAAGACGGAGAGCGGTTGTTTTCCGCGCTGGTGAAGCATTTCGATCGTGGCGAACTCATTCTCGACGCCTATAGCAATCTCGGCCTCAAACTTGTGCGGCTGAGCCCGTCCTTGCGGGCGACAGGGGCCGAGCTTCACTGGGCGATCAACGATCCGCATGACCTCGAACGGTCGGTCCCCGGCCTGCACCTGATCGAGGAGACCACCGCCTACGAGCCAAAGCACGCTGCACATATGAGCTCCGCGGCCAAGGCGATCATATTCCTGTGGCGTTTCATCCCGCCGCTGCGGCGGATCGGGCGGCTCCTGCGCTATCGGTTTTAGTCCGAGTTTCAGCCGCGCTTGGCCTTTGCCAACGCGCCTGAAAATGCAGTGGCGAAGCTTTCGCGGTCGTCCGGATTGAGGAAGCCGCCGATCGGCACATTGCGACCTTGTCCCTCGACGGCCATGTTGGTGATGCCGATTTCGCTGTGGCGGGCAACCTGGAAACGCGCCCAGAACGGATTGAAATGATGCGCCTCGGCCTTGCCGGAAGGCGTCACCTTGCGGATGTCGAGGCTGGTTCGCGAGACCGATACTTCCTCGCGGGCGCGGGCGGCGCGGTAATTGAGCTTGAAAGCGCCATAGACCAGAAGCACGTCGAGCCCGAAGAAGCCGAACACCGGCCAGGCGCCATTGGCAAGAAAGATGGCGCCGGTGGCAAGCCAGCCAAAAAGCAGCGCGCCCATCAAGATCGCAAAACCGGTGCGGCCAAGCGACCGGTGCGGCATGAGCAGCGCCTTGAAAAACGGTTCGTCGGCCGCGAAGCCGGCATTGTTCTCGCTCATCGCCTCAGAATATAGAAGGACCATGAAAAAGCCCAAGGAGAAAGTTGCCGCGCCCGGCGGCCACCGCGATGGTGCCAAACTGAAGCCAAGGCCGCGACCGGCGCGGCCTGCTTCGCTCTATTCGCCGGAGGAGGTCGAGGAGATATTCCGCCGTTTCTCGGTGCAGCGGCCGGAGCCGAAGGGCGAACTGGAACATGTCAATGCCTACACACTGCTTGTGGCGGTGGTTTTGTCGGCACAAGCAACCGACGCAGGTGTCAACAAGGCAACCCGGCCGCTGTTCAAGATCGTCGATACGCCAGAGAAGATGCTGGCGCTCGGCGAGGAGAAACTCGGCAACTACATCCGCACCATCGGCCTCTGGCGCGGCAAGGCAAAAAACGTGATCGCGCTGTCCGAGGCGCTGATCCGCGACCATGGCGGCCAGGTACCTGGCGACCGCGAGGCGCTGGTCAAGCTGCCCGGCGTCGGCCGCAAGACTGCCAATGTGGTGCTCAACATGGCGTTCGGGCAACCGACCATGGCGGTCGACACACACATTCTGCGGCTCGGCAACCGGCTTGGGCTGGCGCCCGGCAAGACGCCGGAGGAAGTCGAACGCGGGCTCCTCAGGATCATTCCGGAGAAATATATGCGCCATGCGCATCACTGGCTGATCCTGCATGGCCGCTATGTCTGCAAGGCGCGGACTCCCGAATGCTGGCGCTGCATCATCGCCGATCTCTGCAAGGCGGCAGTGAAGACCAACAGCATCCCGGCGCCGCTGGTCGAGATCGGCTCCGAAACGGTCTAGACGCCGTAGCCGCGCGCCATGGCGGCGGCGAAAATCGGGATCAGCAGGAAAACCGCGCCTTCGGTCCGCAACCGGGTCGCAACCACGCCAATCTCGCTGTCGGAAACCACATGGGCAGGGTCCTCGCGCAACGCCCTGTTCCATCGTGCAATGCGGGCGGTGGGCATGGCTGAAAGCGCTCCGGCGGTCAGGAACGCGATGATCTTCGCCCAGAATACCCAATTATAGATGTAGAATTCCCAGCCCTTGAGTCCGAAAAAGACGCGGCAGAAACCGACGATCAGGATCAAGCCGGCAAGCCCGCCATAAACAGCATCAAGCCTGCCGAGGCGCTGAAGAGTGGCACCGCCGAGACCGGGACGCACCAGCACCGTCTCCGCCGCAAGGATGGCGATCAGCCCGAAGAACAGCAGATGATGCACAATCGCCAGCAACAGATCGGTCGCCATGATTTCTCCTTCCGGGTGCAGCTTCCGTTGCACTTTGGACATTTGCCGTAGTGCGCGTCAATGTTTACAACGTAAAGATTGGATATCATCTGTTCTGACGTTGTCAACATCGACCGCGAATGCAGGAAATCCGGTGACGAACCCGACTTCACGTGACCTGGCCGCCCGCTTGGCCTCGGGTCGTAGGCAAGTACCGAAATTATTTGACCCTCGCACTTCCCTGTCTATCTTCCCGTCATGGTACTCAGGCGCGACCTCAACCCGATGCCCGATTTCGTCCGCGATGCACTCGGCGAGCGCAAGCTGATCGGTGTGTTTGAGGCAAGACCAGACTACCAGCGCAACGACTACCTCGGGTGGATCGCCAGCCCGAAGCGTGAGGAGACGCGGCAGAAGCGCCTCGCGCAGATGCTCGACGAACTCGAGCGCGGCGACGTCTACATGCGCATGGCGTGGCGGGCAGGCGAAAAGTAGCGAACCTTCCGCTCAGGCGGCGCGCCGCATCGCCATCGACGTGGAGAATTCCGGATCGCTGGCCGAGACCATCTTGTGCAGATGCACCATCATGGCCGCTGCAAACAACGGCGTCAGCAGGTTGAGCAGCGGTACGGCGAGAAACGCAGCGATGACCAGGCCGGCGAGGAAGACGGTGCCTGCATGCCTGCGTCGCAGTGCCTTGGCTTCCACCTCCGGCCGGAAGCGCATCGCCGCGAACTCGAAGAATTCCCGACCGAGCAGATAGCCGTTGACCAGGAAAAAAGCGGCGATATTGACGCCCGGGATCAGCAGGAGCAGCAACGCGACAATGTTGCCGAGGATGATCACACCGAAGAATTTCAACGACAGGATGATTGCCCGAGCGGCAGGAACAGCGCGGCCGGGCGGATCGTTGGCGTAGTCGGTTCTTTCCACCACCTCGGCCACATCGTCGAGGAAAAGCCCCGCGACAATGGCCGTCACCGGCCCGATCAGCAGCGCCAGCCCGAGCGCCAGGCCGATGCCGGCGACAATCGCGGCAAGGAGGCCGAGCCAACCGGCCCAACCAGGCAGGCCGGGTAGCAAGACATCGATCCATGGCAGCGCCAGAATATCGAACAGTTCCTTCAGCCCGAACCACAGCGCGATCAGTGCGAGCAGGGTCAGGCCGAGAGTCTTGAAGAAGACACCACGGAATTCCGGCGTGAACAGGCTCCCGGCGGCGGCACGTGCTGCCTCAAGGATCATCGGCAAGGTCTCCTTCCGTGTTCCTTGCGAGATAGGAACAGGCTGACGATGTCACAAGAATGGCGGCAAATAATGGGTTGCAATTGCCGGATGAACCCCGCTAAACCCACCCGCGACCGGCATTTCACTGCAGCCGGGAATGCCTGCCCTGCGGAGAACTTCATGAGCCAGTACGACGTGCTTTGCATTGGCAATGCCATCGTTGACATCATTGCCCAGTGCGACGACGCCTTCCTGGTCGACAATGGCATCATCAAGGGCGCAATGAACCTGATCGACGGTGACCGCGCCGAGCTTCTCTACAGCCGCATGGGTCCGGCAATCGAGGCTTCGGGCGGCAGTGCGGGCAATACTGCTGCCGGCATAGCAAGTTTCGGCGGCCGTGCTGCCTTTTTCGGCAAGGTGTCGTCCGACAAGCTTGGCGAAATCTATGCGCACGACATCCATGCGCAAGGCGTCGCCTTCGACACCAAGCCACTGACCGGCGAACCGCCAACCGCCCGTTCGATGATCTTCGTCACGCCGGACGGCGAGCGCTCGATGAACACCTATCTCGGCGCCTGTGTCGAACTCGGGCCCGAGGATGTCGAGGACGACAAGGCCGCCGGTGCCAAAGTGACCTATTTCGAAGGCTATCTCTGGGACCCGCCGCGCGCCAAGGAAGCGATCCGCATGACGGCCAAATTGGCGCATGCCGCCGGGCGGGAGGTCTCGATGACGCTTTCCGACCCGTTCTGCGTCGGCCGCTATCGCGATGAATTCCTGGATCTCATGCGGTCCGGCACTGTCGATATCGTCTTTGCCAACGAGAGCGAGGTCAAGTCGCTGTACGAAACCTCCTCCTTCGAGGCGGCCCTCGAGGCCATTCGCAAGGATTGCAAGGTTGCCGCCGTGACGCGCTCGGAACATGGTTCCGTCATCGTACGAGGCGACGAAACCGTCACCGTCCGGGCGATCGAGATCGAGCAGTTGGTCGATACGACCGGGGCGGGCGATCTTTATGCGGCTGGCTTTCTCCATGGCTACACCAGCGGCCGCAGCCTCGAAGTGTGCGGCAATCTGGGTTCGCTCGCCGCCGGGCTCTGCATCCAGCAGATCGGCCCGCGTCCAAGGCAGAACCTGCGCGTCGAGGCTGAACAGGCCGGACTGATCTAAGCTTACGGAATGTCTTCGGGCCTGCGTCCCGGCCGGCTCTTGTAGGCCGGGAAACTCCAGCCGAATTTCAGCGCGCCGCCGCGTACGGCGAAAGCAGTGACAAAGGCGACGACCGCCGAGGCAAGCGTCGGAACACCGGCGATGTCGAGAACAGTGAAGGTTGTCGCGCCCGCAAGCGCGGCAGTCACATAGATCTCCGGCTTCAGCAGAACCGACGGCTCGCCGGCCAGCATATCGCGCAGGATTCCGCCGAATGTGGCGGTGAGCATGCCCATGACGACGGCGACCGGCGCCGAGCCCGTAACGATCAGTCCCTTGGCTGCACCCATCACCGAGAATGCGGCGAGCCCAAAGGCGTCGAGCCAAAGCAGCAGTTTGTAGCGCGACTCGACCCGGTGCGCGGTGAAAAACACGCCGACAGCGACCAATGCGCAGATCGCCACGTAGTCCGGGTTGATCACCCAGAAAACCGGGACAGCCAGGATCAGGTCCCGAAAGGTGCCGCCGCCAATGCCGGTGACGCTGGCCAGGAACAGGAAGCCGATGATGTCCAGTTGCTTGCGCGAAGCGGCAAGCGCGCCGGTGGCGGCAAACACGGCGACGCCGGCATAGTCCAGGAGCAGGATAGGGTTCATCAGCGAATAGTCGTACACTACTCGCCTCTATCCGCTACTCCCTGCTTGCTATTCGTTTCAAGCATCCTTCTCGGCCTGCTCGTTGACCGGCCCCGGCTCGACCGGACCGTCATTGACCGCCGCCTGCTTGGGGCCGCCCTTGGAGACGCCGACCATGGCCGGGCGCAGCACCCGCTCGCCGATCGAATAGCCCGGCTGCACCACCTGCACGACCGTATTGGCCGGAACGTTCGGGTTGGGCACCTCGAACATCGCCTGATGGAAGTTCGGGTCGAACTTTTCACCTTCGGGCGCAAGCTTCTTGACGCCGTGGCGCTCAAGCGCCGACAGCATGGCGCGCTCCGTCATTTCGACACCCTCGATCAGCGCCATGAAGCCGGCATCGCCGGCTGCCTTAGCCTCGGCCGGAATCGCATCGAGAGCGCGGCGCAGATTATCCGACACCGACAGCATGTCGCGGGCGAAGTTGGAGACCGCGTAGGACCGCGCGTCGTGCACGTCGCGGGCGGTGCGACGGCGCAAATTTTCCATTTCGGCCGCGACGCGCAGCGCGCGATCCTTCAGTTCCTCGTTTTCCTTGACGAGGCGCACCACTACCTCGTAGTCGCCATCGGCGCCCGGCGCCTCTGCAGCCGCATCGGAGGCTGCCTGCTCCATTTCGTTCAATTCATTCTCTTCGGGCGCGCGTTCGTTTTTCGCCTGGTCGCTCATCGCCATTTCCCGTCAGTCGGATTGGTTTGGAATTGCGCCCGATATCGAGGTTCGGGCGGCAAAAATCAAGGGTAAACGGGTATTTCGGATTAACGCAGCATGCGGCTGATCAGTTGCGCGGTGTAATCCACCATCGGCACGATGCGCGCATAATTGAGCCTGGTCGGGCCTATGACGCCGAGCGCTCCGACGACACGGGAATCCTTGTCGCGATAAGGCGCCACCACCAGCGACGAACCCGACAGCGAGAACAGCCGGTTCTCGGAGCCTATGAAGATGCGCACGCCGGAGCCTTCTTCAGCCAGGTCGAGCAGCTGCATCAGCCCGTCCTTGGTCTCCAGATCCTCGAACAGATGTTTCAACAGCTCGATATCGGCCTGGGCGGTGACGTTTTCCAGGAGATTGGCGCGGCCGCGCACGATCAGCCGGGCAGGCAGGTCGCTTTCGGTGCCGGCCCACACCGCAAGTCCCTTCTCCACCAGATCCTGCGACAGCGTGTCGAGCGCTGCCTTGGTTTCTTCCCGCAATCTGGCGATCTCTGTCTTGGCTTCGGCCAGTGTGCGGCCCCTGATATGGGCGTTGAGGTAGTTCGACGCCTCATGAAGTTGGGACGTGGTGACGCCGGCCGGCAGGTCGACGACTCGGTTTTCGACGTCGCCGTTCTGCGACACCATCACCGCCAGCGCCTTGGTCGGTTCCAACTGAATGAACTCGATGTGCTTGAGCGCCGCTTCACTCTTGTTCGCCAGCACCAGACCGGCGCCGCGCGACATGCCGGAGAGCATTTGGCTCGCCTCGGTCAGCATCTGCTCCAGCGTTGCACCGCTGCCCGAGGCTTTGACCTGCGCCTCGATGACCCGCCGTTCATCGTCGGACAGGTCGCCGACTTCCATGAACGCATCGATGAAAAGCCTGAGGCCTTTCTGGGTCGGCAGCCGGCCTGCAGAAATATGCGGCGCGTAGACGAGGCCGAGATGCTCCAGGTCGCTCATCACGTTGCGTACCGTCGCCGGCGACAGCGAATGCGGCAGCATGCGCGACAGATTGCGCGAGCCCAGCGGCTCGCCTTCCTTCAGGTAGGTGTCGACGATCAGCCGGAAGATATCGCGCGACCGTACGTCGAGCGATTGCACTGTCTGGTCGATGACGGGCTTCGTCACTCTGCGCCTACCTCCGTGGCTGAAGATATAGACTGCCTGCGGGGGAACACAACATGGGCCATGCCAGGGCATTTTCCTTTGCGTGGTCGTCCGCATGTGGTTACAAGCCGCCAGGATCTGAAAAGCGAAAGAAAACGAATGCGCCCTTCCAAACGCCAGCCCGACGAAATGCGTGCGATCTCCTTCGAGCGCGGCGTCTCCAAACATGCGGAGGGCTCCTGCCTGGTTAAGTTCGGCGACACCCATGTGCTGTGCACGGCAAGCCTTGAAGAGCGGGTGCCGGGCTGGATGCGTAATTCCGGCAAGGGCTGGGTAACCGCGGAATACGGCATGCTGCCGCGCGCCACCGGCGAGCGCATGCGCCGCGAGGCTTCGGCCGGCAAGCAGGGCGGCCGCACGCTGGAGATCCAGCGGCTGATCGGCCGCTCCCTGCGCGCCGTGGTCGACCTGCAGGCGCTCGGTGAAATGCAGATCACCGTCGATTGCGACGTGATCCAGGCCGATGGCGGCACCCGTACCGCCTCGATCACCGGCGGCTGGGTGGCGCTGTATGACTGCCTGCGCTGGATGGAGACCCGCCAGATGGTCAGCGTCCAGAAGGTGCTGAGGGACCATGTGGCGGCAATTTCGTGCGGCATCTGCGACGGGCAGCCGGTCATCGACCTGGACTACGTCGAGGATTCCGCCGCCGGCACGGACGCCAATTTCGTGATGACCGGCAAGGGCGGCATCGTCGAGATACAGGGCACCGCCGAAGGCGTTCCGTTCTCGGAAGATGAATTTTCAGCGCTGATGGGCCTTGCCAAGAAGGGTATTTCCCGGCTGGTCAGCCTGCAGCAGATGGCGGTGGCTTGAGGAGCCCAGATGCGGCCTTCCGCGATCCTCGAATCCGCGCTCTACGTGACCGATCTCGCGGAGGCGGAAACATTTTACCGTGAGACGATTGGCCTTGAGCTGGTCGGCAAGGTCGAAGGCCGGCATGCCTTCTTTCGCTGCGGCCAAGGCGTGCTTTTGCTGTTCAACGCGGATGCAACGCGAAATCCGCCCCCGCCCGATGCAAAACTCCCGGTGCCGCCACACGGCACGCACGGGCCAGGCCATCTTTGCTTTTCAGCGAGCGGCGATGAAATCGACCGGTGGAAACAGCATCTGAGCGCGAAGGGCGTCGCCATCGAGGCAGGCTTCGAATGGCCGCAGGGCGGCCGCTCGATCTATTTCCGCGATCCGTCCGGCAATTCCATCGAATTTGCCGAACCTCGTATCTGGGGACTGTAATGGACATGCTCGGCCGCAAAATCGTCGTCGCCAGCCATAATGAAGGCAAGCTTCGCGAATTCGCCGACCTGATGGCGCCATTCGGCTTCGAAGCAAAGTCGGCCAAGGAATATGGCCTGCCTGAGCCGGACGAGACCGGCACGACCTTCGAGGAAAATGCCTATATCAAGGCGTTTGCGGCAGCCCAGGCGACCGGCTTGCCGGCGCTTTCGGACGATTCCGGCCTCGTCGTCGACGCGCTCGACGGCCAGCCCGGCGTCTACACCGCCAACTGGGCGGAAAAGCCCGAGGGCGGCCGCGATTTCATGATGGCTATGCGGAAGACCGAAGACCTGTTGCAGGCCAAAGGTGCCACGTCACCGAAAGATCGCACCGGCCGTTTCGTTGCCGTCATCTGCCTTGCCCAACCGGACGGCAGCGCCGAATATTTCCGTGGCGAAGCGGAGGGTACGCTGATCTGGCCGCCGCGCGGCGACAAAGGATTCGGCTACGACCCGGTGTTCCTGCCGGTTGGTTTTTCGCAGACGTTCGGCGAGATGACGGCCGAAGAAAAGCATGGCTGGAAACCAGGCCAGCCGACGGCGCTGTCGCATCGCGCCCGCGCCTTCCAGAAATTCGCTCGCGCCAGACTGGGATCGGAATGATCGCGCCCGACGACCGGACGCCGGGTTTCGGCGTCTATGTCCATTGGCCGTTCTGCGCGGCCAAATGCCCTTACTGCGACTTCAATTCTCATGTCCGCCACCAGCCGGTCGACCAGGAACGGTTTTCCCGCGCCTTTGCCACCGAACTGGCTCATATGCGCGCCCGCACCGGGCCGCGCGGCGTTACCAGCATTTTCCTTGGCGGCGGTACGCCATCGCTGATGAAGCCGGAGACGGTCGGCGCAGTGCTAGACGCGATCGCGAAAAACTGGACGGTCCCCGAAGGCATTGAGGTGACGCTTGAAGCCAACCCATCCTCAGTCGAAGCCGAACGGTTCCGCGGCTATCGTGCCGCCGGCGTCAACCGGGTGTCGCTCGGGGTGCAGGCACTCAACGACACCGACCTGAAATTCCTCGGCCGGCTGCACAATGTCGCAGAAGCGCTGCAGGCGATCGGGCTGGCACGCGAAATCTTTCCGCGGCTGTCCTTCGACCTGATCTATGCGCGGCCGAAGCAGACGCCGGAAGCCTGGGAAAAGGAATTGGAGGAGGCGATCGGTCACGCAGCCGACCATTTGTCGCTCTACCAGCTGACCATCGAGGAAGGCACGCCTTTCCACGCCCTGCACGCGGCGCGCAAATTTGCCATTCCCGACAACGATCACGCGGCTGAACTCTACGCGCTCACCCAGGAAGTGACGGCAGCGCATGGTTTGCCGGCCTATGAAATCTCCAATCACGCCAGGCCGGGTGCCGAAAGCCGCCATAACCTGACCTACTGGCGCTACGGCGAGTATGTCGGCGTCGGTCCGGGAGCGCATGGCCGCTTCGTCGAGGACGGGCGGCGGATCGTGACCGTGACGGAGCGCATGCCGGAAACCTGGGCCAATCTTGTCGAGGCAAAAGGCCACGGTGTCGTCGACGGCGAGCTTTTGTCACGCTCGGAAGAGGCCGACGAGTTCCTGCTTATGGGCCTGCGGCTCGCCGAAGGCATCGACCTGGCGCGCTACGAGGCCCTTTCAGGCCGCGCGCTGGCTTCCGACCGCCTGTCGGTTCTGCAAGGCGAAGGACTGGTCGCGCCGGTCGGCAATTCGCGGCTGCGCGCCACGGCGCAAGGCATGATCGTGCTTGATGCAGTGGTGGCGGACCTGGCGCGGTAGCTCAGCCTTTGCGGTCGGAAACTGCTTTACGTTTACCGGCTTTCTTCGCAGCCGGAAGTACCGGAGCATCCGCTGGCTTCGGATCAGGTTTCTTGCCCGGAAGCTCTACTGAAGCGAACTTGTTCTTCCGCCCCGCATAATAAGGGTCGAAAGAACCGCAAAGTTGCAGCGTGTTCATCGATTTCCTCCCGAGAACCGAAAGAACTCATGGGTGGCTGATTTTGTTCCCGACTGAGGAATCCCGACGCGAATTCTCCGTTTTGCAACAGCTCCGCCTCCATGCGAAGAAAGGCCAATGAGCGAAAATCCGGATCAGCGCAGAACATACATGATCGGGCAGACCGAGA
This sequence comes from Mesorhizobium sp. ZC-5, assembly GCF_025753855.1. GTDB lineage: Bacteria > Pseudomonadota > Alphaproteobacteria > Rhizobiales > Rhizobiaceae > Neomesorhizobium. The sequence goes on along the minus strand of NZ_JAOWPT010000002.1, from coordinate 648,803 downwards.
TTGTCGCGCGGCCGCTCGAGCAGGCGCTCTATCTGGTGGCGACGCCGATCGGCAATCTCGCCGACATCACGCTCAGAGCGCTGGAAACACTGGCCGGCGCCGACATCGTCGCCTGCGAGGATACACGCGTTACCCGGGTGCTGCTCGACCGCTACGGCATCCGCCAACGCAGCACCGCCTATCACGAACACAATGCCGCCGAGGCCGGGCCACGACTGATCGAGGCGCTGTCGTCAGGCAGAAGCGTGGCTCTGGTTTCCGACGCCGGCACGCCGCTGGTCTCCGACCCCGGCTTCAGGCTTGTCGGCCAGGCACTGGAGGCCGGTATCAGGGTGGTGCCGATCCCTGGTCCGTCCGCAGTGCTGGCGGCGCTGACAGCATCAGGGCTGCCGTCCGACGCCTTTCTGTTTGCCGGCTTCCTGCCGGTGAAGGACGGGCAGAAACGGACGCGGCTCGAAGCGCTGAAATCGATACCGGCAACACTGATCTTCTTCGAATCGCCGCGCCGTGTCGCCGACACATTAGCCGCGATGGCTGACGTGCTGGGGGTTGCACGACCCGCCGCGATCGGCCGCGAACTGACGAAAACCTTCGAGGAAATGCGCACCGGCACGCTTTCGGCGCTTGCTGCACACTACGCCGAAGCCGACACGCCGAGGGGCGAGATCGTCGTCTGTGTCGGTCCGCCGGGAGAAGCCCCGGCTGCCGAACCGGAAGAAGTCGACCGGCTGCTTCTGTCATTGGCGAGCGAACTGCCGGCGTCGAAAGCCGCCGCCGAAGCGGCACGCATGACCGGCGGCCACAAGCCGGCGCTCTACCGGCGCCTGATGGAGCTCAAGGGCGCCGCCGGTGGCTGATTTCAAGGCCAGGCGCTTGAAAGCCTATCGCCGCGGCCACCGCGGCGAATGGCTGGCCGCCCTTGCCCTGATGCTGAAAGGCTATCGCATCGTCGCCCGCCGCTACCGCACCAAACTTGGCGAGATCGACCTGATCGCCCGGCGCGGCGACCTCGTGTTGATCGTCGAGGTCAAGGTCCGCGCCACGCTGATCGAGGCTATGGATGCCATCGCCCGGCAATCCGAGCGTCGCATCGAAGCCGCCACCGATCTCTGGCTGTCGCGCCAGCCGGATCATGGCCGCCTGTCGATCCGCTTCGACATGGTGGCGGTGCTGCCGCGCCGCTGGCCGGTGCACGTCGAAAACGTGTTCTACGGCCGCAACTGATTGCGAAACACCAGCCTCTTGCGCGGCGCCTTACCTAGCGTCATCCTGCCCGCTGCTAGAATTCATTCCCAGCGAGGTAATCGAAATGTGCCATCATTGCGTTATCGAAAACGTCAAATCGGGCATGCTGTCGCGCCGCGACTTCTTCAAGGGAACCGCTGCCGCCGGGGTCGCGGCGGTTGCCGTTGCAGCTTCCCCGACGCCGCTATTCGCCCAGACGCCGGCCAAGGCGGAGGATCTGACCCACGAGATCTGGGACAAGTTCCCGACCTATTTCGGCGGCCAGCAGCTCTTCATCGAGCAGAAATTCAGCCACGCCAAGGACACCTTCAATCTCAATGAATGGCGGATCAGCGAGCACACCGGCACCCATATCGACGCACCGCTGCATTTTACCGCCGACGGCAAATCGGTCGCCGAACTGCCGGTCGAAGATCTGATCGCGCCACTGGTGGTGATCGATATCCGCGCCAAGGCGGCCGAGAACGAGGATTCGCAGGTAACCCCCGACGACATCAAGGCGTGGACGGACGCCAATGGCGACCTGCCGGACGGTGCGGTGATCGCCATGCTGTCGGGCTGGGATGCGCATGTGGCGACCGACAAGTTCCGCAATCTCGGCGACGACGGCAAGACCATGCATTTCCCAGGCTTCCATGTCGAAGCGGTCAAACAACTGCTCGAAGGAACCTCCAAGGCGATCGCCGTCGACACGCTTTCACTGGATTTCGGCGCGTCACCGGATTTCATCGTGCACAACACCTGGCTGCCGTCAGGGCGTTACGGCATTGAAGGCGTCGCCAACCTCGGCAGCGTGCCGGCTAAGGGCGCTACCATCGTGGTCGGCGCACCCAAGATAAAAGGCGCCACCGGCGGCCCAGCGCGCATTTTTGCTTTTGTGTGAGCAGTCGAGTGAGGCCGTAACCGACCCCCGGATGACGCTGACAGAAGGCGGTGTCGGCGTCCCGTCGCGCGAAATTTGCACGTAACCGTTGCACTGGCTATCCTCCTCCCCATCGAGGAAGCGGATGGTCGGCCTATTGGCGTGCATCCGCGCTGAGTCATTTGTTACAGACAACCGCACCAATAGGCTGTGCCGTAAGTCAAACAACAAAGAACAGAACCATGAAAGCGTTGATCGCCGGCGGCGGCATCGGCGGACTGACCACCGCCCTGTTCCTGCATAGTGCCGGCATAGAAGTCGAAGTGTTCGAGCGAGCCGAAGAGATCCGGGAACTCGGTGTCGGCATCAACATGCTGCCTCACGCCGTCAAGGAGCTGGCGAGCCTGGGATTGCTTGAAGCCCTCAGCACCCAGGGGATCCGAACCCGAGAACTGATCTACGCCAACCGCCTCGGCCAGACTGTTTGGCAGGAATTGCGGGGCATCGATGCAGGACTCGATTTCCCGCAGATCAGCGTTCACCGGGGCAAGCTGCTTGGCCTTCTCCATAAGGCAGTTGTCGAGAGGCTGGGGCCGGGCGCAATCCGCACCGGTTGGCAGGTTGAGAGTTTCCGGCAGGCCGAAGGCAGCGCCTCCGTCGAGATCAGCGGGCAAGGCGGCACGCATACGATGGCATCCGGCGACTTGCTGATCGGCGCGGATGGTATTCATTCCACCGTGCGACGGCGGCTCTTTCCCGATGAAGGTCCGCCGATCTGGAACGGCGTGATGCTCTGGCGCGGTTGCACCGACTGGCCGACATGGCGGGACGGCCGCACCATGGCGATCGCTGGCGGCAACCAGGCGAAGTTCGTTTTCTATCCGATCGAGGCGGACCCGGCACGGCCGGATATGCGGCTCACCAATTGGGCGGTGATGGCCAAAACCGGCATCCCTGGCAGCTCACCGTTGCGCCGCGAAGACTGGAGTCGACGCGGCGCCCTGACGGAAGCGCTTCCCTTCGTGCGCAATCGCTTTCGTCTCGACTTCGTCGAACCGGCGGACATCATCAACGCGACCGGTGAATTCTATGAATATCCCAACTGCGATCGAGATCCGCTGCCGCGATGGTCGTTCGGCTGCGTCACTCTTCTGGGGGACGCAGCCCATCCGATGTATCCAGTCGGTTCGAATGGCGCGAGCCAGGCCATTCTTGATGCACGCAGCTTGATGACACATCTGCGTTCTGCAAATTCCGTCGAGGCGGCATTAGGCGCTTACGATGTCGAACGGAGGGGGCAGACGGCACAGATCGTCCTCGCCAATCGCCAGGGCGGCCCCGAAGGTGTGATTGATATGGTCGAGGCGCGCGCGCCGGACGGTTTCGAGGACCTGGAAAAGATCGCCTCCTATGACGAACGCGAAGCGGTGGTTCGAGGTTATGCCAGCCTCACCAGATTAGCGAAACGCTAGCTGCACTTGCCCGGTGATCCGTGCCGTCAAAGCTGCATAACGTCCTTCATCCGTCTCCCCGAACCGTCCGCCGCCGCGTCACCCGCATCGGCAGGCCGCCTTGCGGCTGTGTCGTCAGCTTCTGCACAGGCCAGGGCTTCGTCGCGGGTGTCGTGTCGAACCGGTAGCGCGACAGAAGCACGCCGAGCGCGATCACCGCTTCCTGCATGGCGAAGCTGGCGCCGATGCAGACACGCGGGCCGGCGCCGAACGGCAGGTATTGGTAGCGGTCGATCTTGTCGCGGTTTTCCGGGTGGAAGCGCTCCGGCATGAAGGCGTCCGGCTGATCCCACAATTTGCGATGCCGATGCACCGTCCACGGCATCATCAGGACGGCCGCGCGCTTCGGGATTTTCAGGCCCTTGTAGGTTTCCGGCTCGATCGGCTCACGGTTGATCGATGGCGCCGGCGGATAGAGCCGCAGCGCTTCCTCGAAAGCGGCGCGGGTGAACGGCATGGCATCCAGCCACTTCGCCGGGTTCGGCTCGCGTGCCAGCACCGCGTCGATCTCGCTCTCGACGCGGTCGCGTTCCCACGGCGCCTCCGCCAGGCAATAGAGCGTCCAGCCCAGCGCACGCGCCGTGGTCTCGTGGCCGGCGCCGATGAAGGTGATGATGTTGTCCTCTATCTCGCCGCGGGTCAGACCGTCTGGACCTTCGGCACGCAACAGCAATGTCAGGAAATCCTCGGGCGCACACTTCGGATCGCGCTTGATGCACTCCTCGCGCATCGCCACCGTGTCGGCGACGATCTTGCGGAAATAGGCCATCGTCTTGCGGCCGCGCAGCCGGGTGAGGCGCGGCAGCCATTCCGGCGCGCGCAAGAGGTCGAGCGGGTCGACGCGGCCCATGGTTTCGAACAGATGGTCGATCTCGCGGGCAAAGGTGCCCTGGCCGCCCGCGATCTCGCCCGAAAACAGCGTTTCAGCGAGGATGTCGTAGGTGAGCATGGTCATGTCATGCGCGATGTCGACCGGCTCGGGCGCATTTTCGTATTTGGCGACGAACTCTTCGGTGCGCTTCAGCATCGGCGCGGCGAAACCGAAAATGTGGCGCGGCGTGAACACTGGCGCCATCGCCTTGCGCGAGCGCTTCCAGACGTCGCCCTCGGCGGTCAACAACCCGTCGCGCAGGATCGGCCGCAGGATCATCTGGCGCACCGTCGCCATCTTGTAGTTCTTGGCGTTGTCGACCAGTACGTGGCGAATGAGGCCGGGATCGTTGGCGATCACCAAAGGCCCGCCGATGCCGTTCACCGAGATCCACGGCTCGTTGTAGGAAGGTTCGCCCCACAGTTCGAGCGGATTCCGGTAGACGATGCGGATCATCTCCAGTGTCGAAGGCGGGCTGGTGCGCGGCTTTGGCGCCGGCGGCACGAAGGGGGCGGGTTTGCTGTCCATCGAGGCTCCGCTGATCGTACCAATGTAGTAAGCCCGGAAGCGGGCGTCCATGTGACCGAACTGCAAGCCGGCTCCGCGACGCCGTATTCAATCCGGCTGAATGCCGTGTTGCCTAAAGGTGCAGCTTGCAGGGCGCCGCCGCCTGCCATAGGTGCAGTCACCAAAAGGTACCACAGCGCAGGAGCATCGAGTGACCCTTCGACTGAACGTCATCATCGCCAGCACGCGGCCGGGCCGCGTCGGCCCGGTCTTCGGCAAATGGTTCGACAATTTCGCCCGCCAGCACGGCAGGTTCGATCCAGTGCTGGTCGACCTGGCTGACTTCAACCTGCCGGTCTACGACGAGCCCCGCCATCCGCGCCTCGCCCAGTACGAGCACGAACACACGAAAGCCTGGGCGGCGTCGGTCAAATCGGCGGATGCGTTCGTCTTGGTCACGCCGGAGTACAATTATTTCGCGGCGCCCTCGCTGGTGAACGCGCTCAATTTCGTGCTCTCCGAATGGCACTATAAGCCGGCCGGCTTCCTGAGCTACGGCGGCGTGTCCGGCGGCCTGCGGGCGGTGCAATCGGCAAAACCGCTGCTGACGTCCCTGAAGATCATGCCGATTCCCGAAGGCGTGCCGATCTTCAGCTATCAACAGCATCTCGATGCCGACGGCGTCTTCAAGCCGACCGAAATCATCGAGAAGAGCGCCACCACGATGCTCGACGAACTGCATCGCTGGGCGGAGGCGCTGAAACCGCTGCGTGGAGCGGCATAACGCTAGGCCAAGCCGCCCAGTGGCTTGCCGACCGGCAGAAAGCCCTGCCTATTTCATCGAAACAGTAGCCGCGCCGGCAAGCCATTCGCCGACCAGCCTGGCATCTTCGTCGTCAAGGCCATGGCCCGCCGGGATCATATGCGCGATAACGTGGGCGCCATTCCTGGCAAGCACTTTTTCCAGCGCCGGCGCGTAACGGGCGTAAAGTCCATCGTTCTTGCCGGCGACGACCAGGAAATTCGCGGCCGCAAGATCGGCGACTGGAGGCTTGTCCAGCACTGGCATCGAACGCAGAAGCGCCGCGCGCTGGACGAGGCCGGGATGCAGCAGCGACAGCGCCGCCACCAGGTTGGCGCCATTCGAATAGCCGACGAACGTGGTGCGCATCAGATCGAAACCATAGGCTTTCGACGCAGCCCTCAGGAATATCGCGAAGGCGTCGGCCTCGGCACGGATGTCGTTCTGGTCGAAGCGTACCGGCGTCACCCGGCGATACCAGCGCGTCACGCCGTCCTGAACAACGCGGCCGCGCACGGCAAGCAATGTCGCGTTGGGCGCGATCTGCTGCGCCAACGGCAGCAGGGTCGATTCGTCGCCGCCGGAACCATGCAGCAGTACCAGCGTCTCGCCGCTCGGCCGTTCCGGCCGGTAGAGCCTGTGAACGAAGCCCAGTTCCGGATGGATTTCCTTGCCGCTCACTGCCACCCCGACACTGTTTTCCTGTTTTGGCTTTGCCGCGTCCTTGACCACGGTGCTAACGCCGCGCTTGCCTCGCACACGGGGCAGAACCAGCTTCGCCTCGTTGCCGATGCAGGCGGCGGGGATTTCACCTTCGAAGGTCGAACCGAGAGCCTCGCTGCGATCCACCTTCTTGGCAGCGGCGCAGCCGGAGTTTTCGGCTGCATAGCCGCTTCCCGTCAATCCCAACATTATCGCAAGCGCGAGCGCGCCCCATCGATGCTTTGTCGCCATGAGAGCCCAAGCTGACGGTGGAAGGTTAACGGGACCTTTCGCCCAGGAGGTCCGCATCATGCTGGCGACCATCCTCCTCCCGGTGTTGCGCCGAAAGCTTCGATACGCGCTGGCTCCACCATCGCCTGCCGCATCGGAAGGCCGGTCTCTAGTCGATCAGGACCCACCTGTCACCCATAAATGTTTCAAGTCGAAATTTTTCGCGAGGAGGTGTTGTGGCGAGGGCACAATTCGCTGCCGGCGGGTGCCTGAGGCAGGATTTCCGACAAGCATCTGTCAAAGTTCCATCGGATTTGCGAGTTTCCTCGTTTTTTGCCGGAAACAGCCGCAAAAACGCCTCCAAAATTTGGAAAACGACCCTCGAACGCCTATATCTCCAAAGACTACAGGCGCGTGATTCGGGGACTGATCGACGCGCCTTTTCTACGGCAGAACCACGAAAGCATTTCATGAGCGATACGCCCGACATCACACCCGGCGAAACCCCCGAATATGGCGCGGATTCCATCAAGGTTTTGAAGGGGCTGGACGCAGTCCGCAAACGGCCGGGCATGTATATCGGCGACACCGATGACGGTTCCGGCCTGCACCACATGGTCTACGAAGTGGTCGACAACGCCATCGACGAGGCGCTGGCCGGCCACGCGGACCTTGTGACGGTGACGCTTAATCCCGACGGCTCCTGCACGGTCATCGACAATGGGCGCGGCATCCCGACCGACATCCACACCGGCGAAGGCATTTCGGCCGCCGAGGTCATCATGACCCAGCTGCATGCCGGCGGAAAGTTCGACCAGAATTCCTACAAGGTCTCCGGCGGTCTGCATGGTGTCGGTGTCTCGGTCGTCAACGCGCTGTCTGTGTGGCTGAAGCTGAAGATCCGCCGCGACGGCAAGATCCACGAGATGAGCTTCACGCACGGCAACTCCGACGCGCCGCTGAAGGTGACCGGGACCTACGAGCCCGACAAGCAGCCTGGCACCTATGAGGGACGCAGCGGCAGCGAGATCTCCTTCATGCCGTCGACCGAGACCTTCACCATGGTCGAGTTCGACTACGGCACGCTGGAACACAGGCTGCGCGAACTGGCCTTCCTGAATTCCGGCGTGCGCATCGTCTTGACCGACAAGCGCCATGCCGACGTCGTGCGGCAGGAATTGCATTACGACGGCGGGCTGGAAGAATTCGTCAAATACCTCGACCGCGCCAAGAAGCCGCTGATCGGCGCCCCGATCGCCATCAAGGCGGAGCGCGACGGCATCACCGTCGAAGTCGCCATGTGGTGGAACGACAGCTACCACGAGAACGTGCTCGCCTTCACCAACAACATTCCCCAGCGTGACGGCGGCACTCATCTTGCCGGCTTCCGCGGCGCGCTGACGCGTCAGGTCACCGGCTATGCCGAGAGTTCCGGCATCGCCAAGAAGGAAAAGGTCACCATTACCGGCGACGATTCCCGAGAGGGGCTGACTGCCGTGCTCTCGGTAAAGGTTCCGGACCCAAAATTCTCCTCGCAGACCAAGGACAAACTGGTCTCGTCGGAAGTCCGCCCGGTCGTCGAAAGCCTGGTCAACGAGGCGCTCGGCACCTGGTTTGAGGAACATCCCTCCGAAGCGAAGACCCTGATCGCCAAGGTAGTGGAGGCGGCCGCGGCGCGCGAAGCCGCCCGCAAGGCGCGTGAACTCACCCGCCGCAAGGGTGTGCTCGACATCACCTCGCTGCCCGGCAAACTCGCCGACTGCCAGGAGCGCGATCCGGCCAAGTCCGAGATATTCATCGTCGAGGGCGACTCCGCAGGCGGCTCCGCCAAGGGTGGGCGTTCACGCCAGAACCAGGCGATCCTGCCCTTGCGCGGCAAGATCCTCAATGTCGAGCGCGCCCGCTTCGACCGGATGCTCGGCTCCGAGATGATCGGGACGCTGATCACCGCGCTCGGCACGTCGATCGGCAAGGATGAGTTCAACGCCGACAAGCTGCGCTATCACAAGATCATCATCATGACCGACGCCGACGTCGACGGCGCCCACATCAGGACGCTGCTGTTGACGTTCTTCTTCCGGCAGATGCCGGAGCTGATCGAACGCGGCCACCTCTATATCGCGCAGCCGCCGCTCTACAAGGTCACCAAGGGCAAGAGCGCCCAGTACATCAAGGATGAGAGCGCCTTCGAGGATTTCCTCATCGGCTCCGGCCTCGAGGAAGCATCGCTCAGCCTGTCGTCCGGCGAAGTCAGGACCGGACAGGACCTGCGCGCCGCCGTCGACGACGCGCTCGCCATCCGCACCCTGATCAACGGGCTGCATTCGCGCTACAGCCGCACGGTGGTCGAGCAGGCGGCGATCGCCGGCGCGCTCAATCCCGACCTGTTCGGCGATCTCGGCCGCGCCAACGCCATGGCGGAGAGCATCGCCCGCCGCCTCGACCTGGTGGCGGAGGATACCGAGCGCGGCTGGCAGGGTCGCACCTCGACCTCCAACGAGGGCCCCGGCGGCTATGTCTTCGAGCGCACGGTGCGCAGCGTCAAGGAATCCGCCACGCTCGACATGGGACTGCTCGGCTCCGCCGACGCGCGCGCCCTCGACCGTTATGCGACCCGTCTCGGCGAGGTCTACGCAGCTCCGCCGGTACTGCGCCGCAAGGAGGTTTCGGAAACGCTCGCGGGCCCGCTGGCGCTTCTCGATGCGGTGTTCGCCACCGGCCGCAAGGGCCTTACGATGCAGCGCTACAAGGGCCTGGGCGAAATGAACGCCGAACAGCTGTGGGAGACGACGCTCGATCCGAACGTCCGCTCGCTGCTGCAGGTGAAGGTGAACGATGCCACCGATGCCGACATGCTGTTCTCCCGGCTGATGGGCGACGAGGTCGAGCCGCGCCGCGATTTCATCCAGGAGAACGCGCTGAGCGTCGCCAATCTGGATGTTTGATGCCTAGGGGCTATAAGCCGGCTTCATTCCTCGTTCTGGCAGCCGCCATGATCGTCTCACCTGCGGCTGCCGCCTGCGATGGCCCGCTCCTGAAACGGCTGATGGACGCGCCATTGCCCGAAAAGGCGAGCGACACCATCGACGTTATGGAACAACAGAGCGCCGAGGGCGGTGTCTGGGAAATCCACATCGATGAAACGTCGGGAAAACCGCGCTATCTGGTCCGCACCGATTTCGGCGAAACCGGACGGCAACAAACAAGATTGACGATCGCAGCGCCGGACTCGTTCGCGATAGCCCGTACCCGTTTCATCTACTCCGCCCCGATCTACATCGCTGGTTCGGACGTCATTCGCCAGGAGACCGATTTCTATGTCTATTGCGACGGCAAGCTCGCGCTGCCGTCACCAGAAGACGCTGGCGACCGCCCGGATTATCGCCGGGCTGCCGACGAAGCGTGGAAGACGTTCGAGGCCGGCGAAATCTCGATCCACGTCGCGGGGCTGAAGCGCCCGAAATCCTGACGCATCGCCCGCGTCGCCATGATCGGCAGCAGCCCAGCACCTGTCAGACGCTTTCCTTGGCCTTCGTCTTCGGCTTTGCCGGTTTACGCCGCTTCTGAACCCGCCGCGGCGCCGGCTTGATCGCCACCGCGACCTCATCCGACAGCGCGCCGGCGACGGCTTCAGTCAGCTTGTGGGCAACGAAATCGCAATTGATGGAGGCGGTCAGCTTGGCGTCGCTGAAGTGATCCTCGGGCGGAAGCCAGAACGCCACGCCAACGCGCAACGTCTTGTGGGCCCGCTTGATCCGGCGGACCATGTAGCGCGCATGAGCAACGGAATCGCCGTTCAGATAGGCGATCGCCACTGAATGCAGCCCCTCGAAGTCGAGCCGGGCGATGCTGCCGGAGGCAATTGCCCTGGTCTCGGCGAGGCGTGCCGTGGCGCCGTGCGCGGTCAGCACCTGCGCGAGCATCGCAGCCGACGCTTCGTCGAGTTCGCCGCGTCCGCCGATGCAAAGCACCGTCTTGCCTTCGCCGTCGGGCAGGTCGACATCATCATCGTCCTCCTCTTCATCAGCTTCTTCGTCGTCCTCCTCCGCCGCTTCCTCCTCGGCGTACTCTTCGAGATTGTCGACCAGCGTCATCGCGCCTTCGGCAACGCGCTGGCGGCGGGCCTCGTCCATGACGCCCCGGGCGCGGTCAAGTTCACCGAGCGCCAGGGCCGGAATGGCGACTTTTTCGTAGAAATCGAACAGATCGTTGTCGACCAGAAACTCTTCGGCGCGGTCGGTCGCCTCGTCCGGGTCGCCGGCCAGCAGACGCTGGTAGAGCGCTTCGTGCGGTTCCAGGACCGGCTCGCTGCCGAACAGCACGTCGAGGAATTCGAACTGCGGCACATGCCGCCCGAGCACCACCAGGCAGACGGTCAGCGGCGTCGACAAGAGCAGGCCGAGCGGTCCCCATAGCCAGGTCCAGAAGATCGCCGCGACAATCACCGCCAGCGGCGACAATCCCGTACGCGACCCGTAAAGCCACGGTTCGATCGCATTGTTGCTGATGAGTTCCACGACGATGAACAGTGCCGCGGTCCAGAGTACCATCGTCCAGCCGGGATCGACGGCGAGCGCCAGCACCAGCGGGAAGATCGCAGCGATGATCGGCCCGATATAGGGTACGAAGCGCAGCACCAGCGCCAGCAGTCCCCACAACAGCGCGTTGGGTACGCCGATGATCCACAGCCCGATGCCGATCGGGATTGCGTAGGTGACGTTGACGATCAACTGCATCAAAAGGTATTGCCCGACCCGCTTGCCGGCGTCCTGCAGCGCCTCGGTGGTGCGGTGGAGATCGCTGGCGCCGACCAGCCTGATGAAGCGGTCGCGCAGGTCCTCGCGCTTAACCAGCATGAAGATCACCACAACGATGATTATGCCGCCCGTGGCGAGCGGCTCGAGCAGCGGCCCGATGATGGTCTGCAACACCTGAAGAGGCTGCAATTCCGGCTCGATCACCTCGACCGGCAACGGCTTGACCTGCGGCTGCTCGTTCACCCCCGCCGGGTTGGTGCCTGCCGGCGGATCGTTCCGCCTGATCTCGGCGCCCAGCCGCTCCAGCAGGCGCGACACCCGGTTGACGATGCCCTCGCCGACATTGGCGTCCTTGACGACGCGAACCTTGGCCTCGATGTTGGACTGGTAGAGCGGCAGGTTTCCCGCCAGCACGCCGAGCTGTGTCGCCACGATGGCGCCGAACAGCGTAATCGCCGCAAAGGCCGCTATGACCGTTGCGATGACAGCGGCAATGCGCGGCAGGCGGAACTTCCTCAGCCAGGAAACCACCGGCGCCAGCGCGAAGGTCAACAGCACGGCGACGGCCAGCGGCAGGAAGATGTCCTTGCCGAAATAAAGGGCCGCCACGGTAGCCGCCACGGTGATCAAAGTGGGATAGGTAACAGCCGGCGCATGCGCTTGTGGAACGAGCGTGTCGATCTTCACCCGCGGCGAAGGCGCGGGACCATTGGCTGTCGTATTCATTCCCGCGGCTTTCCTGGCATGCGCCGCATTGGTTGCGGCGTCACGCGGCTATAACCACCGAGCACGCTTCCGGTTCCAATGCACCGGCGACGCCTCGGATGCCTACCGTAGAACGGGAAAGTTCACGCCACCAGACGGCCCGCCGGTTCCGATTGCGCATAGGCGCGGCCGAAACGGTTGGCGAGAAACGCATCGAGCGCGATATCCTCCTGCTTGACGAAGCCTTTCGCCGGCAAACTGCCGTCCGCCAGCATGTCGAGCACCGCGCAGATGCCCGATGCCGTGGTAATCTGGATGGCACTGCGGACCACCTCGCCGTCGCGGCGGCTGTAGATCTTGTTGGCGTAGGTCTCCTGGAGCAGCCGGCCGTTCTTGCGGCCGCTGACCGTGACGAAGACAATGACGACGTCCTGCAGGGTCGCCGGCAGCGCACTTTCGAAAATGTCCTTCAGCACATCGCGGCGGTGGCGCAGGCCGAGATCGTTGAGCAGCGCCTTCATGATCGCCGCATGGCCCGGGTAGCGGATGGTGCGGTAGTTCAGCGTGCGTACCTTGCCCCTGAGCGTTTCGGCCAGCGTGCCCAGTCCGCCGGAGGTGTTGAATGCCTCATAGGTGACGCCATCGAGCGAGAATTCCTCGCGCTCCTCAAGTGGCGGCACCTCGACCAGCTGGCCCTCGACGATCGCCTCGCACGGCTCGCAATATTCGTTGATGACGCCGTCCGTACTCCAGGTCAGATTGTAATTCAGCGCGTTGGACGGATATTGCGGCAGCGCGCCGACCCGCATGCGAACGCTTTCCAGGCTGTCGAAGCGACCGGCGAGATCGTTGGCAACGATCGAAATGAAGCCCGGCGCCAGGCCGCATTGCGGAATAAAGGCACTGTTGCCGACGCGCGCCAGTTCCTTGACGCGTCGCGTGCTGACGACGTCCTCCGTCAGGTCGAGATAATGGATGCCGGTGCTGGCAGCGGCCTCGGCGATCCGCGTGGTGAGGTGGAACGGTGCGGCGCTCAGCACCGCGAATTTGCCGGCCAGCACCGCTTCGAGCGCCGCGGCATCCTCGATATCAAGCTCCTGCGTCGCCACGGGATGCGACACTTCGAGCGCCTGCAACTGGGCGGCGGATCGGTCGACCACCGTCATCCGATAGTCCCCGCTTCCGGCCAGCATGTCGGCGATCGTCGCGCCGATCTTGCCCGCGCCCACCACCACAATGTCCTTCATCGATGCGTCCTTCCGCCTGCACGAGATTTAACGCAGGATCGCAGATCGCCCGTCGAAAAGGAGCATGCATTTTGCGCATATTGAAGTATATGATTGGACATTTCGACGATGGATGATTGCTGAATGACGACAGAAGCCGATCAGGCGCTGCTTTCACTGCTGCGCGAAAACGCTCGCGCCTCGACTGCCGACCTCGCCCGCCGGCTCGGCGTCTCGCGAACCACGGTACAGAGCCGCATCGAACGCCTGGAGAAACGCGGCATCATCGTCGGTTACGGGGTGCGGCTCGCGCCGGATTACGAACAGAAGCTGGTCCGCGCGCATGTGCTGGTCACCGTGACGCCCAAACTCGCCGACAAGGTGGTTGCCGCCCTCCGCGCCATCGCTGCCGTGCGGACGCTGCATTCCGTCAGCGGCAATTTCGACATGATCGTCATCGTTGAATCGCCATCGATCGGTGACCTCGACAGGCTGATCGATACGGTCGGTTCGCTGGATGGCGTGGAGCGCACCCTGTCGTCGATCATCTTGTCTACCCGGATCGACCGATAGTTCGCGGCAGCACGTTGACGCTAGTCGTTCACAAGCACGCCAGCATGGGCGGCTAGCCCCGCAAACGCTTCCCGGGCTTCAGCTGGTGTCGCCTTGCCGGCGGCAGCCGCCTCGACCACCTCGCGGGTCGATTGATAAACAGGCCCACGTCGGGCATGCGGCCAGTCGATCAGCACTTCACATGCACCCTCGACCGTCTTGACGGTACGCAACGTCTTGTCGCTGCCAACCTGCAGCTTGACCGGGCTTTCGAAGGCGATGCGGTCTGTCATCTTCGTCTCCATTCAGCGATGGGCCTGGCCCTGTTCGAGGATATCGGCTTCGCGTGCCGCTTCGGTGAAGGCTTTTTCCGCGTCGATGGTCGACCGGTGCCCGTCGATTACCTTCAGGCAGGCATCGAGCGCGTCGCGGTGACGCGGACCGCGATCCGCCGGCCAGCAATACATCAGGCAGTCGAGCGCCTGGTGCGCATCGGCAACGGTACGGGCCTGGCCGAACTGCTTGAAGCGGACCTTGATCGCATGAGAAAAACGCTTGTCTTCCATGACGGGAGAAACGCGCGGCGGGTTTCGCAGTTCCGCGCCGCGCCGGGACATTTGTCGCCGACTGCACCCTAAACATTGAAGTGGCTGCGCCCGTATCGTCGGCGCAACCACTTCCAGTTGCATGATGAAGCCGGGGGCCGCCCCGCCTACTCCGCCGGCACGCGATCGAGGAAGCCCGTGATCCTGGCAAGCCGGCCGGCTTCGACGACAGCGAAGTCGGTACCCTGGATGGGTGCCTCCGTCCCTTCGGGTCCAAGTTCCCATGAAAAGCGCAGATAATCGGCGTGGCCGTCAACGCCGTCCATCAGCTTGAAGCGGAAGCCCGGAAACCGCTGGTGAACGCCGGCGATCAACGCATCGACGCCGTCATGGCCGTCGCCATTCATGATCGGGTCGACATAGCTGACATCGCGGGTAAACGCCTTTTCGATCAGCGACCGGCGTTGCACGGCGTCGGTTTCGTTCCAGGCTTCGATATAGGCGACGGCAAGTTCGGTTGCGGCGTTCATTGATGAATCTCCTTGTTGAACGCCATGTTTTCTCCCGACCGGCGGATGGAGGCGATTACGCGCCGGGTAATACATTTAGTTTTTGCCCCCGAAAATTTAATTCAAATTTTACTCTGTTCGAGCTTTGCACTTGCGTCATTGCTGCATTGCGGGAACCATTCGGAAGCGGGTGTGTTGGTCCAGTAACAGGCAACAGGATAGGAAAAATGTCCCGCAGCAACGGCGATAAGTCGAACACACTACCGGCAAGCATCCGGCGCCAGGCCGGCACCGAAGCGAACAGGCGATATTTGCGCGCGCTGCCGGAATTTCGCGTCGATTCCGAACTGCCCCTGGATTTGCACAGGATGCTTGGCGAAATGGAACGCGCCGAAGCGCGTTCCACACGCGGCGATCGCTAACCGCCCACGGATATCTACGCGGCCAGCGGCGATTCCCGCATCAAGATCTCGCCATGCTTCACATCGGTACCGAGCACCTTCAGGCATTCGCGCATGAAAGCGGCGAGACCTGGCCAACCCTTCGCCGAGACCAGATTGCCGTCGACATGAGCGCCGTTCGGCGCGACATCAATGTAGATGCCGCCGGCCAGGGTCACTTCCGGTTCGCAGTAATGCAGTGCGGCGACTTGCCTGCCGCGCACCACGCCATCTACGGCGATCAGGATCTGGACGCCATGACAGATCGTGAAAATCGGCTTGCCGGTGTCGTGAAAGTGGCGAACCATCGCCTGCACCCGCTTGTCGATGCGAATGTATTCCGGCCCCCGCCCGCCCGCGCAATACACGGCGTCGTAGTCCTCCAGCCGCACCTCTGAAAACGTCTTGTTGAGAATGTAGTCGTGGCCCAGTTTCTCGGTGTAGGTCTGGTGCCCTTCGAAGTCGTGCAGCGACGTCTTCAGCACGTCGCCCGCCTTCTTGTCGGGGCATACCACATGCACGGTGTGGCCGACCGCGTGCATCGCCTGCTCGAAGACGAAAATCTCGTATTCCTCGCTGAACTCGCCGACCAGCATCAGGATTTTCTTGCCTGCCATTTCTTCCTCCCTCGATGATTTATTTCACGGTCCGAAATAATCCGGAGCATCGTATGGCGGGAAAATGGAAAGGAAAAGCCCGAAAAGCGGATTTGGTCGGACCAGATTCAAGGATGAAGAATTCGGATATGAGCTACCGAGTGCGGCGCCAGGAGTAATTAGCGCCCTTGGCGGGAGTTCCCGCCGGCTTGGCCGTCGGTTGGTAATAGAGCGGAATGCCGCCGGTATCGCCGGCTTCGAGACGCTCGATCAGCACCGGATGCGAGATTTCGAATTCATCGAACCCAAGCCGCAGCATGTGCGGCAACTGGTCGATCAGCACCTGGCCGGTGGCACGCACCGCTCCGGTGAAACTGTGCCGGCTCCGCAACAATTCCGCCTTGGAAAAGGAACGGCCGTCAGTGAAGGCCGGAAAAGCCAGGGCCACCAGCGACAGCACGTCGAGAAACGGCACGATCTTCTCCAACTGGTCGCCCGGCAGCAGCAGCACGCCGAGGCGCTCCGCCGCCGACTTGCGGACTTCCGGATCAAGCTCGACGAAGGCCTGCAGCGGCAGGATGAAACGGCCATTGCCCACGAGTGCGTCTTCGCTTTCGGCGTGGCTCCACTCGTCCTCGCGAAAGCCCTGCGTGGTCCACAGGCGCGATGCCGTCTGCGCGGTCGGTTCGGTCATGAAATGTCTTTCCGTGCGGCGGTCTACTGCGCCGAGCCGCCAAGTGTGTGCTCAAGCTCCGGCAGATGAATGCCGCATTCGGTCTTGGCTTGTCCAGCCCAACGTCCGCTGCGTGCATCCTCGCCCGGTTTGACGACCTGCGTACACGGAAAACAGCCGATCGACAGATAACCGTAGGCGACAAGCGGATTCTCGCGCAGATCGTGGGCGCGCATATAGTCGGCGAGATCGGACGTCGTCCAGCGCGCCAGTGGGTTGATGCGGGCGCGTGGGCCAACGGCCTCGAACACCGGCAGGGCCTCGCGCGTCGCCGCCTGGAAACGCTTGCGGCCGGTGAACCAGGCGCGGAACGGCTCGACGCCCCTTGCCATCGGCTCAACCTTGCGGATGGCGCAGCAGGCATCGGTATCGCGGCTGTGCAGCGTGCCGTCCGGATCGTCGCGGTCGAGAGCCGCCTCCAGCGGCGTCACCACACGGATATCGGTCAGCCCGAAATCGGCGGCGAGCGCGTCGCGATAATGCAGCGTTTCCTCGAAGTGCTTGCCGGTGTCGAGGAAGACCACCGGCAGATTGCGGTCGACCTCGGAAATCATGTGCAGCAGCACCGCCGAATCCGCGCCGAACGAAGAAACGGCGGCGATCTCGCCGTGGAAATAACGTTCCGCCGCGCGCTCGATCACCTCGACGGGCGTCAGGTCGCCATAGCGCTGGTCCAAAAGCGCCGCCTGTTCGGCCATGGCCAGATCGGCATCCGACGCCATGTCAGGCTGCCTTGGCTTCGCCGCCATAAAGCGCCTCCTTGAACGGGGCGGGACCGACGCGGCGGTAGGCGTCGAGGAATTTCTCCGAACGGTCCACCCGCAGCGCCAGATAGGTCTGGACCACCGTCTCGATGGCGTCGGTGATCTCTTCGGGACCGAAGCCGCGGCCGATGATGTCGCCGACCGAGGTGTTCTCGTCGCCGGAGCCGCCAAGCGTCACCTGGTAGAGTTCCGCGCCCTTCTTCTCGACGCCCAGAATGCCGATGTGACCAACATGGTGATGCCCACAGGCATTGATGCAGCCGGAAATCTTCAGCTTCAATTCGCCGATGTCGCGCTGCCGCTCCAGCGAGGCGAAGCGCTTCGAGATGTTCTGGGCGACGATGATCGAGCGGGCGTTGGCCAGTGCGCAATAATCGAGGCCGGGACACGCGATGATGTCGCTGATCAGCCCTGAGTTGGCGGTCGCCAGTTCGATCTCGACCAGCGCATCATAGACGGCCTTGAGATCGGCCCGCGCGACATGCGGCAGGATCAGGTTCTGCTCGTGGCTGACGCGGATTTCGTCGAACGCATACTTCTCGGCGAGATCCGCAACGGCCTCCATCTGGCTGTCGGAAGCGTCGCCGGGCACCTCGCCAATACCTTTCAGCGAAATGGTGACGGCGGCATAGTCCGGATGCCGGTGCGTCGTCACGTTCTGGTCGAGCCATTCGGAAAAGCTCTTCGAATCGAGCCGCGCCAGCCGGATCGCCTCGTCGCCCTCCGGCCGAGCGGTCAGCGCCGGCGGTGCGAAATAGGCCTCGATGGCGCGGATATCGGCTTCTGGCAGTGTCAGCTGGCTGTCCTTGAGCTCGGCCCACTCGGTCTCGACCTGGCGCGCGAATTCTTCCGTGCCGGTCTCGTGTACCAGGATCTTGATGCGCGCCTTGTACTTGTTGTCGCGACGGCCGTGCAGATTGTAGACGCGCAGGATCGCGGTGCAATAGGACAGCAGGTCTTCCTCGGGCAGGAAGTCGCGGATCTTCTTGGCGATCAGCGGGGTGCGGCCCTGGCCGCCGCCAACATAAACGGCGAAGCCCAACTCGCCGGCCTCGTTCTTCTTCAGATGCAGGCCGATGTCGTGCGTCTGTATGGCGGCGCGGTCACGCTCGGCACCGGTCACCGCGATCTTGAACTTGCGTGGCAGGTACGAGAATTCCGGGTGCACCGACGACCACTGACGCAAAATCTCGGCATAGGGACGCGGGTCGGCAACCTCGTCGGCGGCGGCGCCGGCGAAATGATCCGCCGTGACGTTGCGGATGCAATTGCCGCTGGTCTGGATCGCGTGCATCTCGACCGAGGCAAGGTCGGCGAGGATCGCCGGCACATCCGACAGCGCCGGCCAGTTGTATTGGATGTTCTGCCGGGTGGTGAAGTGCCCGTAGCCCTTGTCGTATTTGCGGGCGATGTGGCCGAGCATGCGCAACTGTTTCGAGTTCAGCGTCCCGTAAGGAACGGCGACGCGCAGCATGTAGGCATGAAGCTGCAGATAGACGCCGTTCATCAGCCGCAGCGGCCGGAACTGGTCCTCGGTGATCTCACCGGCCAGCCGCCGGTCGACCTGGTCGGTGAACTCGGCGACGCGGGCCTTTACGAAATCATGGTCGAACTCGTCGTAACGGTACATTTTCGTCTTTCAGGGCGCGTCCGCCCGTTTCTCTATGCCGCCTGCGGGCGAGCCTGCTTGCCAAGGTCGTTGCGATTGGTCGGCCCGGAGGCGCGGATGCGCTCGCGCAACCGGTTCGGCACGATCGCGCCTTCGATCACCTCGACGTCGACCAGATTCACGTCGACCACCAGATTGTCGTCGTAGGCGGCCTTGCCAACGGCCTCGAGCGCTGCCTCGGCCGCCTTGTCCTGCGCGAGTTCGGCCCTGTCGATTATCTCGGCCCAGGAATGATCCGTGGAATACCAGACGGCTTCGCCGTCGGTCAGCCGGTTCGCCGTCAGGATCTTCATGCGTCCGTTTCCTGGATTTCAATTGCCGCGACGCCGCGCTCAAGGGCAGCCAGCGGTTCGGATTTGGCGAAATTGGCGCCGGCAACGGCGTCACCGATGAGCGTCATCACGGGGCCGGTCAGTTCGTCGCGGCTGCCCAATGCCGGCAGGTCGGCGATGGTACCGTGGAACAGCCGGCGATCGCCGAGGCTGGCATTCTCCACCACCGCTACAGCGGTGTCGGGGGACAGCCCTGCCTCGATCAGTCGCGCGGCAACTTCCGCGGCAACCGAGCGGCCCATATAGACGGCGACGGTGGCCCCGGAGATGGCAAGCTTGCCCCAGTCGGGCAGCGTACCGCCCTTGAGGTCGTGGCCCGTGGTGAACACCATCGACGAGGCGACGCCCCGCAAGGTCAGCGGCAGTTCGAAATCAGCGGCAGCGGCGAAGGCGGCGGTAACGCCCGGTACCACCTCGTAGGAGATTTCCGCGTCGCGCAAGGCCTGCATTTCCTCGCCGGCGCGGCCGAAGACCAGCGGGTCGCCCGACTTCAGGCGCACCACCTTCTTGCCTTGGCGACCGAGCCCGACCAGAAGATCGTTGATCTCCGCCTGGCTTTTCGAATGGCAGCCCTTGCGCTTGCCGACCGCCAGGCGTTCGGCGTCGCGGCGACCCATGGCAACCACCGCTTCCGGTACCAATGCATCATGGACGATCACGTCGGCCTGCATCAAAAGACGCTGCGCCCGCAATGTCAGAAGGTCTTCGGCACCCGGCCCGGCGCCGACCAGCGCGACATGGCCATCGGCAGCGCTCCGGCGCAGCAGCAATTCAGCCGCCGCTTCCTGTGCTTCCGCAAAATGCCCGATTTCCAGCTCACGAGCCGGTGCGCCCTCGAAGAACTCGTTCCAAAACCGCCGCCGCGCATGGCCTTTCGGTAAAAGCCGTTCGGCAGCTTCACGGAACGTGTTCGCCAGCGTCGCCAGTGCACCCAGCGACGGCGCCAGCATTCTGTCGATCTTAGCGCGGATCAGTTGGGAGAGGACCGGTCCAGCGCCTTCCGTGCCGATCGCGACGCAAACCGGTGCGCGGTTGACGATCGCCGGCGTGAAGAAATCGCAAAGTTCGGGACGGTCCACTGCGTTGACCGGAATGTTTTTGGCGCGTGCATCTTCGGACACACGACGGTCGAAGGCCTCGTCGCCGCTGGCGGCAAACACCAGCACCGCGCCTTCAAGGTGGCGTGGCGCATAGGCTTCCTCGACATGTGTCGCGGAATGGCTGGAGATCCACGATGCAAGCGCAGCTTCCGGGGCATCGGCGACGATCTTCAACGACGCGCTCGACTGCGACAACAGCCGCGCCTTGGCGAGCGCCTCGTCGCCATTGCCGACGACAACCACCAACGCATTTTCCACCCGCATGAAGACGGGGAAGGCGTTGAGTTTGGTTGTTTCGGACATCATGCGGGCGGTCTCCGGGACAGACCACATTCTAACTTTCGGCAGGAAAAAGCAGAAGGAATGCCGTCGCGTGACCAACGCAGCGGTGCAATCGCTTTTCTGAGAAGCCGGTAGGCGGGAGAATAATTTTCTACACCGCTGAAGAGGACCATGCCGGCAGGCAACCGCTTGCCCAACGCATGGCCAGCGGGACCGCCACCGGAGGCCCGCAAAGGAAGTTCGTTTCAACGTATTACAGCGCCTCTCCGGACGGGCAAAGAACGTTTTTTCCAAATTCTACCAAACCAGTAGAATTAAGACGGGCCAGCATGCGTCGAGCCATGATTTCCCACCGAGGTACCTG
The DNA here is from genome assembly GCF_025753855.1 of Mesorhizobium sp. ZC-5. Classification (GTDB taxonomy): domain Bacteria; phylum Pseudomonadota; class Alphaproteobacteria; order Rhizobiales; family Rhizobiaceae; genus Neomesorhizobium. The sequence continues at coordinate 627,498 of NZ_JAOWPT010000002.1, read as the reverse complement.
CCGGAACCAGGTCTTCGGCGCGGCGTTACCAATACAGCCAGGACGAAGAGCGCGGCATCCGCCTCGATTGTCCCGCTGGCAAAGCAAGGGAGTTTTTCATGTCGCACATCAAGCTTGAACACAAAATCTGGGTGCTGGTCGCCGACGGCGAAAAGGCCCTGTTCCTGAAGAACGACGGCGACACGAAATTTCCCAACCTTACCGTTTTCCGCGAGATGCAGGAGGACAACCCGCCGACGCGCGAGCAAGGCACGGACCGCCCGGGCCGTTTCAACGACGGACCAAGCATCCACAAAAGCGCAGTCGCCGAGACCGACTGGCACCGCATCGCCAAGGATCGGTTCGCCGACGAGATCGCGCAACGCCTCTACAAATTCGCCCACCGCGGCGATTTCAAGAAAATCATCCTTGTCGCGCCGCCGGTCGTACTCGGCGAGATTCGCAAGCAGCTCCACAAGGAAGTCTCCGACCGCATAACGGCGGAAGTGCCAAAGACACTGACCAACCACCCGGTGCCCGAGATCGAGAAACTGCTGATGGCGGCGTAAGGTTCGGTCTTCCGGCCCGTCAGTTCCGGTATGCCGGTTCCTGCTCGTCGAGGATGGCCTTGAGTTCGGCAAGGTGGCGTTCGGCCTGTCCGGGATAATTGTCCAGTTCGTCCGCGGTCTTTTCGGCGATCGCGTCCGACAGCGTTCGCAACGGCCGACCGGTCCACAGCGCCTTGATGTAGGTCTCGGCAGCACGCTCGAAATAGAACATGCGGTTGAACGCCTCGGCGACCGTATTGCCTATGACCAGGATGCCGTGATTGCCCATGATCATCACCTGCGTTCTGGGATCCGCGAGCAGCGCGGAGCAGCGTTCACCCTCTTCCTCGAAGGCCAGGCCGCCGTAGTTCTCGTCGATAACCTGGCGCGGCCCGTAGAACATGGTCGAGTTCTGGTCGACCGGCGGCAGGCGAGAGTCGGCGAGCGACGCCAGCACTGTCGCGTGGATGGAATGCACATGCATGACACAGCGTGCATGCGGCACATTGCGGTGGATCGCGCCATGCAGGCCCCAGGCGGTCGGGTCCGGCGCGTTCGGACCGGTAAGCGTCTCCGGATCGTTGGCGTCGATCAGCAGCAGATCGCTCGCCTTGATGCGCGAGAAATGCACCTGGTTGGGATTCATCAGGAACTGCGAACCGTCGTCGTTGACCGCCAGCGAAAAATGATTGGCTACCGCCTCGTGCATGTTGAGCCGCGCCGTCCAGCGAAAGGCGCAGGCGAGATCGACGCGCTCTTCATAAAAAGGCAGGTTGGTCAGCGTGTCCTGCTTGAGATGGGTGACGCTCATCGGCCGGTTCCTCCTGTCTGCAACGCAAGAATGCAGCGTTGGGAGGGGATCGACAACCCGACAACCGGCGCCTCAGGCGGATTTCCGCTGGTCCAGCCCCAGACCGCCATTATCGACGATGAAGTCGACGATCTCCTGCAAGCCCTTGCCGCGCGAAAGATCGGTAAAGCCGAACGGCCGCTTGCCGCGCATTTTTCCCGCGTCGCTCTCCATGACGTCGAGATTGACGTTCACATAAGGCGCGAGGTCGCTTTTGTTGATGACCAGGAAATCGGAACGCGTGATGCCGGGGCCGCCCTTGCGCGGGATTTCCTCGCCCTGGCAGACCGAGATGACGTAAAGCGTCAGGTCCGCGAGATCAGGCGAAAAGGTGGCTGCGAGATTGTCGCCGCCGGATTCGATGAAGACGATGTCGAGATCCGGAAACTTGCGGTTCATCTCGGCGATCGCCTGGAGGTTGATCGAGGCATCCTCGCGGATCGCCGTATGCGGGCAGCCGCCGGTCTCGACGCCCATGATGCGCTCCTCCGGCAACGCCTGCAGCCGCGCCAGCATCAGGGCGTCCTCCCTGGTGTAGATGTCGTTGGTGACCACCGCGATCGAAAACTCGTCGCGCATCGCCTTGCAGAGCTTTTCGGTAAGCGTCGTCTTGCCGGAACCGACGGGACCGCCGATGCCGATGCGCAGTGGACCGTTTGCGGAACGCATCAAACAAACCCTTTCAAGGCGAGAAGCAGCAAGGCCAAGCCGATCAGCAGGCAGAGCGGCGAATAATAACGGACGTCGAGCCTGGCAAACGGCTGCTCGGGAGTAAGACGCCGCCACGCCGGCGTAAAACCGGCGATGCCGCGCCCCAGAAAGACCAATGCGGCGCCGATCGCGGCGAGCGTGAATAGAGCACCCGGCAGGGGAGGCAGAATCCAGCCGCCTTGAACCAGCACGATCAACGCGGCCGCCGCAAGCGCGGCGGTCACCGCGAAGCTGGCACCAGGTCCAGGCATCGTGTCCACGCCCCGAAAGCCGGCGACGGTCCTGGCGCAGGAGGCGGCGTCGGTACCAGGCCAGACACCGCCGAAGCCCCAATAGGCATGAAGCGCGGCAATCGCGAAAAGCGCCACGGCCACAATCGCCGACAACGCCATCATGAACGAAACAGCCTCGAATATTGTGCCTCGTGTTTCATCGCCACGATCTCCGACATAACGGTTGCCGAACCGAGATCGTCCAGTGTCGACCGGCTGGCGCGCGACGCCGTTTCGAGCAGCAGCGGTTCGAGACTTGCCAATATGGTAACCGCGCCGCTCTGGCCGGTCACGCCGAGCCTGATCGCCGCCTGGATGAGGTTCGAGGCAAAACCCTGCAGGAACACCGACAGCGCGTCACGAAGGTCAATGCCATGCGCGCCGGCAGTCGCGCCCACCGCCACGCAATACGGGCAGACGGGTGGCAGATCCGCCGAGCCCGGCTGCGGCCACGCGGCGACGGATTTGAGGAATGCCGCGCCGAGCAGCGTCGTTTCGGCATGGCGCTCCCGCGATCCCGCCAAGGCCACCGCGAGTTCAGCGACCGATGTCGGATCACTGCCGTCGCGCGCCCGCCGCCAGCTCTCGGCGAACAACACGGCGTCGTTCCAGCCCGATCCGATCTCGATGAGTTGGACCAGCCAGTCTTCGAGACCTTCGGGATCGCTGACCAGTCCATCATGGACGGCGCGTTCGAGTCCGTGGCTGTAGCTGAAGGCGCCGACCGGAAATGCCGGAGAAAGCCAGGCTATAAGCCGCAGCAGGCGCGGATCGGGCCGGCTGTCAGTCATGGTTGTGACCATAATGCGGATCGCCCGGCAAGCGCCCGAACCGGTCGCGCTCGCCATGCCCATGACCGTCGCTATGATCGTGACCATGGCTGTGGCCGTGGTCGTGCCCGGAATAGGCCCCGCGCGCTGGCGAAAAGGGCTCGACAACATCGGTCACCGTCGCGCCCAACCCTTGCAGCATCGCCTTGATCACATGATCGCGCAGGATGACGAGGCGGTTCTCCTCGATCTGCGCGGCAAGATGGCGGTTGCCGATGTGCCAGGCGAGTTCGACAAGATGCACGGGGTTGCGGGCGCGCACCGCGTAAAGCTCTTCCTCGGCGGCAACGATCTCGACCTGCCGGCCATCCTCAAGCAACAGCCTGTCCCGATTGTTCAAGGCGACGGGCTCAGGCAGGTCGACCAGCACCTTGCCTCCATCGGCCAACTCGACGACGCGGCGGCGCAGATGACGCTCGTCATGAGCAAGCACGGCTCTGCCATCGGGGGCCGCCGTTCCAGCCTCGCCTGCGGGTGCGATCGACGTGGCGCGTGCCAGCTTGGTGAAGTCGGTCTGCAGGTTGAGTTTCATATGCGCGCCTCCACGCCATTTTGTACCGCTGAACTCAGCGAGGGCATCATTTCGCGCCCTTTGCTTCCGCCCTGATGCGCGTCGGGCGCGACAGGACACGGTCGAAATAGGCGTTCACCTTGTCCGATTCGATCTTGAACTTGCCGGCGCGGGCCCAGGCGCCCATGTCGCCGAGCAGGACGTCGACCGCGCTGAAGCGGTTGCCGAGCGCGAATTCCTTGTCGCCGAGGCGCCGTTCCAGGGTGCCGACCTCGCCGGCGAAATCATGCGCGGCGGCCGGCCCGACATCGACCCGCACGTCCTTGGGGAGCAGGAAGCGGTGCCGGAGCTTGTTCCACAGCGGCGCTTCTAGTTCGGACTGGGCAAAATGCATCCAGCCGTCCATCTCGGCGCGGCCGGCACAACCGGGTGCCGCGCCCATAGCTTTTTCGGGGTGTTTGTCGGCCAGATAGACGCAGATCGCCGCCGAGTCAGTCACCACCACGTCGCCATCGACCAGCGCCGGCGACTTGCCCGACGGATTGAGGGCATACATTTCCGGCGACCGCAGTCCGACCTTCACGAACTCATAGGGCGCGCCCAATTCCTCCAGCATCCACAAAACACGGCTGACACGCGAACCCGGTGAACCGACTGCTTGGTACATCATTCCTCCTAGAACTCTTCCACTTTCTCGGGATGGACGATCTCGATGCTGCGCGATACCAGATGCGGCCCGCTGGCGTCACGCCATGCCTTGAGATGAGGCTGCTTCGAATGCGCGGTCAGCGCTTCCCGCGTTTCCCATTTCTCGATGAAGACCAGTCTTTCCGGATCGGCGAGACTGGCGAACAGTTCGTAGGAGATGCAACCAGCCTCCTTGCGCGTTTCGGCAATGCAGGCGGCGGCGGGTTCGCGCAGGTGATCCAGCGTTCCCGGCTTGATGGTGAGCGTAGCGACGACGTAGATCATGGGCCTCACGAATTCACAGGGTTCGGACTCTTCCCGTCGCTAGGCCAGATCGGAATGGAAAACCACTCTGCCGCTCGGTTCTACGACCAGATCCTAGTGGTCAGCAGGATGACGCCACCGGCGATCATCAGGACGCCCAGCCAGTTGGCCATCGACAATTTCTCGCCCAGGAACATCACGCCGAACACCGCGACCAGGACCACGCTCAGCTTGTCGAGCGGCGCCAAGCGTGCGGCATCGCCAAGCTTCAGCGCGCGGAAATAGCAGATCCAGGACGCTCCGGTGGCAAGGCCCGACAGGACGAGGAACAGATAGGTGCGGCCGGACACCGACGCCGGCGGCTGCCATTGCCCGGTGGCGTACAGGATCGCACCGAGCGCGGCCAGGATGACGATGGTGCGGATGAAGGTGGCGAAATCCGAATTGACGTGCTCGACGCCGACCTTTGCGAATATCGCGGTGAGTGCGGCAAAACATGCGGAGAGCAAGGCCCAGAACTGCCAGGATGCGGTCATCGGGATATCCGTCTGCTAGAACAGAAAATACCGCTGCGCCATCGGCAGCACGGTTGCCGGAGGGCAGGTCAGAAGTTCGCCGTCGGCGCGGACCGCGTAGGTTTCCGGGTCGACCTCGATATGCGGCATGGCGTCGTTCAGTATCATCGAGCGCTTGCCGATGCCGCCGCGGGTGTTCTCGACCGCCAGCATCTGCTTGTCGACCCCGATCTTCTCCCGCAGCCCGGCATCGAGCGCTGCCCTGGAGACGAAGGTGACGGACGAATTGGTCACCGCCTTGCCATAGGCGCCGAACATCGGGCGGTAATGCACCGGCTGCGGCGTCGGGATCGAGGCGTTGGGGTCGCCCATCGGAGCGGCGGCTATCATGCCGCCGATCAGCACCATGTCCGGCTTCACGCCGAAGAATGCCGGGCTCCACAGCACCAGGTCGGCCCGCTTGCCAACCTCGACCGAACCGATCTCCTTCGACAGCCCGTGGGCGATCGCCGGATTGATCGTGTATTTCGCGATGTAGCGTCGGACACGGAAATTGTCGTTGTCGCCGGTTTCTTCAGGAAGCGAACCGCGCTGTCGCTTCATCTTGTCGGCGGTCTGCCAGGTGCGGATCGCCACTTCGCCGACACGGCCCATCGCCTGGCTGTCCGACGATATTATCGAGAAGGCGCCGATGTCGTGCAGGATGTCTTCCGCCGCGATCGTCTCCTTGCGGATACGGCTTTCGGCAAACGCGATGTCTTCCGGGATCGACGGCGACAGATGGTGGCAGACCATCAGCATGTCGAGATGCTCGGCAATGGTGTTGACCGTGTAGGGCCGCGTCGGGTTGGTCGATGACGGAATGATGTTGGGCAAGCCGCAGACCCTGATGATGTCCGGCGCGTGGCCGCCACCGGCCCCCTCGGTATGGAAGGCGTGGATGGTGCGGCCCTTCAAGGCCTTCACCGTGTCCTCGACGAAACCGCTTTCGTTCAGCGTGTCGGTATGGATCATCACCTGCACGTCGTATTCGTCGGCGACCGACAGGCAGCAGTCGATCGCCGCCGGCGTGGTGCCCCAATCCTCGTGCAGCTTCAGCGAGCAGGCGCCGCCGAGGATCATTTCCTCCAGTGCCGCCGGCAACGAGGCATTGCCCTTGCCCGACAGGCCGATATTCATGGGGAACGCGTCGAAGGACTGGATCATGCGCGCCATGTGCCATGGACCGGGCGTGCAGGTCGTCGCCAGCGTGCCGTGGGCCGGGCCGGTGCCGCCGCCGAGCATGGTGGTGATGCCGGCCATCAGCGCTTCCTCGATCTGCTGCGGGCAGATGAAATGGATGTGCGCGTCGAAACCGCCTGCGGTGAGGATCCTGCCTTCTCCGGCGATCACTTCCGTTCCCGGGCCGACGATGATCGTCACGTCCGATTGCGTATCGGGGTTGCCGGCCTTGCCGATGGCATGGATGCGGCCGTCCTTCAGCCCGACATCGGCCTTGTAGATGCCGGTGTGGTCGACGATCAGCGCGTTGGTGATCACCGTATCGACCGCACCCCGGGCGCGGGAAACCTGGCTTTGCCCCATGCCGTCGCGGATGACCTTGCCGCCGCCGAATTTCACTTCTTCGCCGTAGGTGGTGAAATCCTTCTCGACCTCGATGAAAAGCTCGGTGTCGGCCAGCCGCACCCGGTCGCCGGTGGTCGGGCCGAACATCTGCGCATAGGAGAAACGGGTGATCGTCGCCATCAGCAATTGCTCCCAAAATGCAGGTCGGTCGGGATCGTCTTCCACATTCCTGCCATCTTATGGTCACGGAATGACCCGATGAGCGGCAGCTTCTGATCCCATTTTCCGTATGAGGTGCCGCACGCGGCGGCCGGGGCGTTCCGAAATAACCGTTTCCCAAGCGACGGAAAGGAATATCCATGCGCAAATTGACGATTCTCGTGGCCGGTGCCGCGCTCACGCTCGCCACCGCTGCCAGCGCCCAGCAGCAACCGGCCGAACCGCCGGCGGCGCCGGCTCCGGCGGCGCCCAACGCACCGTCGGCCGCGCCGACGATCAACACCGTGAGCATTGTCGACATCAAGGATCTGCCTGAAGCCACCCAGGCGCAGGTCAATGATGTCGTCGCCAAGCGCAGCGATGAGGATCTGCAGAAATTGCGCAGTTCGATCGACGCAACGCCCGAGATCAAATCGGCGCTCGAAGCCAAGGGCCTCAGCTCGGCGCAGGTCATCGCCGCCAGCATGGGCAACAACGGCGCCCTGACGCTGATCACCAAGAAGGCAAGCTGACCAAGCTTCCCGGCGGGTCGGCCTCAGGCCGGCCCGTTTTTCCGACGAGGGAACCCCGGCCGGGCCGCAATCGTTACGCTCCAGCGGTGCTGGAGTGGGTTTTGAAACCGGCACTGCCAGGAGACCAAAATGTCCATGAAGGTTTGCGGCGCGAGATGGCGTCACGCGCTGGCAATGGCCGGCTTTTTCATCGTCCTCGCTTCGCCTGCCTTTGTCAGCGCGCAAGGCTTGGAGAGCAAGGAAGCTGTCGACAAGATCATCGGATCGGACGTCAAGGAGGAAGAATCGCGTGCCGCAACCGATGCGGGCAAGGTCATCGCCGCGATCGAAAAGACCCGGGAAAACATCAGCACCGTGCGAAAGACCTCGAAACTGGACAACGTCGACATCGTTTTCCTGTCCGATGCGGCGATAACCGAAGGCGGCCCGCCGCCTGAGATCGAGGCCAAGGTCAAGGAACATGAGGCCGAGGTTGTTGAACTCCGGCAGGAGATCGAGGGCAACGCGATGCTCTACCACGCGATCGATTCGCGGCAGGTCCTGATCCGCGACGTCCTGGCCGTCGACTTCGACGGCTCGAACGGCATCGTCATCTACGCCGCTGCCAAGCCGGCGCAATAGATCGCTCGGCGGCCATACGCCCACTCAGATTTTCCCCATGACCTTCTGCTGGAAGCCGTAGACTTCCCGCTTCCCGCCAATCGGCACCAACGTCACGTCGCGCTCTTGCCCGGGTTCGAACCGCACCGCCGTACCGGCGGCGATGTCGAGACGCATGCCCCGCGCCTTTTCGCGGTCGAAGCGCAGCCCTTCATTCGTTTCGAAGAAATGGTAGTGGCTGCCGACCTGTATCGGCCGGTCGCCGGTGTTCGCCACTTTCAACGTCACCGCGCGCGAGCCCGCATTGAGTTCGATGGTGCCGGGTGCAGGAATGACTTCTCCGGGGATCATCTCGGCAAACCTCAGGCGCCGAGCGCCAGCCAGAGGCCGCCCAGCGCCGTCGCGCCTCCGGCGATCCGCGTGGCCAGCCGTCCCGCCCCGTCACCGAAAATACGGCCCAGTCCGAAACCGATGCCGATGCCCGCTGCATGAAGCAGTGCCGTCGAAACGGCAAAGCCGATGCCGAAAGAGAGGGCGCCCGCCGAACCCAACTCGCCGCCATGCGCGTAACCATGGAAAAAAGCGAAAAACCCGACCATCGCCATGCAGGCCCAGACCGGGATCCGCAGCGCCACCGCGGCAAGCAGGCCGGTGATCACGACCGAGGCGAGGATCACCGGCTCGACGAAGGGCAGGGATAAACCCGACAACGCCGCCGCGAAGCCGATCGCCATCGTGCCGACAAAGGCCGACGGCACCAGCCACAGGGCGCGTCCGCCCAAAAGGGCCGCCCACAGGCCGACCGCCACCATTGCGAGGATATGGTCGACTCCGAACAGCGGATGCGAGAGGCCGGCGGCGAAGGAACCGTGCTCGTCGGGATTGAGATGCGCAAAGGCCGGAACCGAGCCTGCTCCAAGGATTACAAGGGCAATCGCCAGCCTTCCGATCATGGTTTCGAACTCCAATGCGTTGTTATCAGCTCAGGCAGCCTTGCCGACCGGCGTGCAGCCTTCGGCCTTCAGGACGCGTTTTGTCGATGCCGGATATTTCGCCAGCATGGCAGCCGGACGGATCGGGCGCCGCGAAAAGTCGCCACCGCAATTCGGGCAGACGCCGCCCAGCACCGTTTCCGCGCAATCCGCGCAAAAGGTGCATTCGAAGGTGCAGATCATCGCGTCCGGAGCACTCGCCGGCAGATCCCTGTCGCAGCATTCGCAGTTTGGCCTGAGTTCCAGCATGTCTGACCTCACCTGATCGGTTGATGAACGGTCACCAGCTTGGTGCCGTCCGGAAACGTCGCTTCGACCTGCACATCATGGATCATCTCGGCGATGCCTTCCATGACCTGGCTGCGCGACACGATGTGAGCGCCCGCCTCCATCAGGTCGGCCACCGAACGCCCGTCGCGGGCGCCTTCGACGACAAAATCGGTGATCAGGGCGATCGCCTCGGGATGGTTGAGCTTGACGCCGCGTTCGAGCCGCTTGCGGGCGACGATGGCGGCCATCGCGACCAGAAGTTTGTCTTTTTCCCGCGGAGTGAGGTTCATGCGTCTGCGATAATCCTAAAGTGACCATACTTTGGGCAGGCTTGCCTGCCCGTTGAGCAATTCGATCAACGGCACCAGCCGCTTTCGGAGCGAATAGCTGTCCGTGGCGAAGAGCCTCGCAAGAAGCTTGCCAGACTCCGTAACTTTCCAGGCGCTGACGCCGCCGTCTTCCCCGACGATTGTCCGCGCGGCTTCCAGCTGGTTCGCAGCGTCGTCGGAAACCATCAGGACTGTTGCGATTGCGATCTCACCGCCGGTGACCGCCGACCGGGACAAGGTGTCGGCGACATCGGGTCCGATCGAAAAGTCCTCTGCATGGATGAGCCGGCCATTGCGCCGGATCCTCCAGCGGTCGGCAAACATCGCCCGGCCGACGCTTTCGCCCATTGCCTTGCGTCCGAACACGGTCGCCTCGACGATCAGCGCCTCTGCCCCTTCGCCGAGATCGGCTTCGAGCCGGCGTGAGAACCCCGCGCGGTCGAAAACGATGGTTTCCTGCGGCAGCCAGGCAAGCCGCCCGCCGGCACCTACGGAGAAATTGCAGGAGACCTCCGCGCGGCCGGTCTCGGCGCGATAGACTTTCTCGCAAGCCTGCGTGGTGACCGTCGCCGAGGCCATTCGTCCGACATCGACTGTCCAGCGAAGGCGGTCGCCTCCGGTCAGGCCTCCCGCGGTGTTGATCAGCACGGCTTCCAGGGGGTCGCTGTCGGCACGCGGCAGCCGGATTTTGGCGGCGCCTTCCTGATACAGCCGGGAAAGCCGGGAGCGGCCTTCCAGATGCAGCACGGAAAGCTCGGCGCGTGCCGAGACCCTTTGCGGTTCGAGGTCTGCGAGCTGGTTATTCATGAATTCGGCTGCATGCTCCCTGCCGCCACGTTAAGGCTTCGGCCGGCTTTGTCGAGATATCGCTTGTTGCTTCGCTGCGTTTCAGTTTCTATAGAGTTTCAGCGTTCTTTGCCGTAGCGGCCATGTGGTTTGTGCTGGCAGCGAGTGTTCCGGGGGAAACAAGCGGACAACAACCGCGAAATTGGGGAAACGTCTTGCAGGAAACCAACGCGATGACGGACAAGCTCGCAAGCGAGATCATCGAGAAGATCAAGGCTCATGCCGACCCGGATGGCGGGGAGATCACCTTGGCCACGGAACTGACCGCGCTGGGCATCCATTCGCTGGAACTCACCGAGATCGTTTTCGACCTTGAGGAGGCCTATGGCATCGAGATCGAGATGAACACGGTCGAGGCCTGGAACAATTTGAAGGACGTGGGCGACATCGTCACCGCGGTTCGCAGCCTGATCGAAAAACAACCCTGACATGGCATCGCCGCGCATTGTCATCACCGGCATGGGTGGGCTTTGCGCACTCGGCACGGATGTTCCGGCAATCTGGGGTTCGATGCGCGCCGGCCTGTCCGGCATCGGTGAGATCACCACCACGCCCCTCCACGAGTTGAAGGTCCGGATCGGCGCCGAGATCAAGCAATTGCCCGAGCATGGGCTCGACCGCAAGCGGCTGGTGACGATGGACCGCTTCAGCCTGCTTGCCGTCATCGCTGCGAGCGAGGCGATCAGGCAAGCCGGGATCACCATCGACCAGACCAACACGGCGCGCGTCGGCGCCATCGTCGGCACCGGGATCTACGGAGGCAAGACCGCCGAGGACAATTATCGAGCGGTATTCCTCGAAGGGCGCCCACGCGTCGACGTCTTCACCGTTCCCCGCATCATGCCGGGGGCCGCGGCGAGCCAGGTTTCGATGGTGCATGGACTGCGCGGACCGGTGTTCGGCGTGACTTCCGCCTGCTCATCGTCGAACCATGCTTTGGCGACGGCGGCGGACCAGTTGCGGCTTGGCCGCGCCGATATCATGCTGGCCGGCGGCACCGACGCACCGCTGGTCTACGGCATCCTGAAAAGCTGGGAAGCCCTGCGGGCGCTCGCCCGCGAGACCTGCCGGCCATTTTCCGCCGACCGCGACGGGCTGGTCATCGGCGAGGGCGCCGGCATGGCGGTGCTCGAGACCTGGGAGCATGCGACCGCGCGGGGCGCCACCATATTGGCTGAACTCGCAGGCACCGGGCTTTCCGCCGATGCGACCGACATCGTCGCACCCACCGTCGAGGGTCCGGTCGCGGCGATGCGAGCCTGTCTTCTCGATGCGGGATTGGCGCCCGAAGAAGTCGACTACATCAACGCCCATGGAACCGGCACCAAGGCCAACGACCAGATCGAGACGGCCGCGATCCGCCGGGTCTTCGGCAAGCATGCCGACAGCCTTTCGGTGTCGTCGACCAAGTCGATGCATGCCCATTGCATGGGCGCGTCTGGCGCAATCGAGATGATTGCCTGCGTCATGGCAATCCGCGAAGGCATCGTGCCGCCGACCGCCAACTACCGTGAAAAAGACGCGGAATGCGACCTCGATGTCACCCCAAACGTTGCCAGGGTTCGCTCGGTCCGTGCCGCGATCAGCAACGGATTCGCCTTCGGCGGCACCAACTCCACCATCGCGTTCAAGGCGGCCTGAGGCCTTTTTCCTCCTTGCTGCCGAGGCACTTCCGGCTTTTTGCCCGGCCGGCATTGATGAACTGGCGAAGCGTGCTTAACTGAAGCAAACCTTCCAGTCGCTGTAGCCTTGCTCAGCAATATCCAAGGAACCCCGATGGCCGACCTGTCCGTATTCCCCTCCGCATTTCCGATTACCCAGCGCTGGCCGGCGCAGTACCCCGACCGCATCCAGCTCTACTCCCTTCCGACACCCAACGGCGTCAAGGTTTCGATCGCGCTCGAGGAACTCGGCCTTCCCTATGAGCCGCATCTCATCGACATCGGCAAGAACGAGAGCTGGACCCCGGAATTTCTTTCGCTCAATCCAAACGGCAAGATCCCGGCAATCATCGATCCCGACGGTCCGGGCGGCAAGCCGATCGGCCTGTTCGAGTCGGGTGCCATCCTCGTCTACCTCGCCGAGAAGACCGGCAAGCTGATGTCCGCCGATCCGGCGCTCCGCTATGAAACCCTGCAATGGGTGTTCTTCCAGATGGCCTCGATCGGCCCGATGTTCGGCCAGCTCGGCTTCTTCCACAAGTTCGCCGGCCGGGAATACGAGGACAAGCGGCCGTTCCAGCGCTATCGCGACGAATCCAAGCGCCTGTTCGGCGTGCTCGAGGGCCGGCTGACCGGCCGCGAGTGGATCATGGGCAACGACTACTCCATCGCCGACATCGCCACCCTCGGCTGGGTCCGCAATATGGGCGGCTTTTACGGAGCCGGCGAAATACTCGAACTGGACAAGTTCAAAAATACGCAGGCCTGGCTCGATCGTGGCCTGGCCCGGCCGGCGGTCCAGCGCGGGCTGAACATTCCGGCGCGCGCCTGATCGATTGCATGAGGGCGCCGCTGTTTTGGACGGCGTCCTTTTGTCAGTGCGCTTCGTCCCAGTTGTCTGCGGCGCGCGCGTCGACATGCAACGGCACTGCCATGTCGACGGCCGGCATGGCGGCGTTTTCCATCACCTTCTTGATCACCGGCAATGTTGCCTCGACCTCATCCTCGGAGGTCTCGAAGATCAGTTCGTCGTGCACCTGGAGCAGCATGCGTGCCGAAAGGCCGGCCTCTTTCAAGGCATCTTCCATGCGGATCATGGCGCGGCGGATGATGTCGGCAGCCGAACCCTGGATCGGCGCGTTGATCGAGGCGCGCTCATTGAAGGCGCGCACCGACGGATTGGACGAGCGAATTTCCGGATAGTGGATGCGTCGGCCGAAGATGGTTTCGACAAACCCCTTGTCGCGGGCCATCTGCTTGGCACCGTCCATATAGTCGCGGATGCCGGGGAAGCGCTCGAAATATTTCTTGATGTAGTCACCCGCCTCGGATCGTTCGATCGACAGCTGGTTGGCCAGGCCGAAAGCCGAAATGCCGTAGACGATACCGAAATTGATCGCCTTGGCGCGACGCCGGACTTCCGAGGGCATGCCCTCGACCGGCACGCCGAACATTTCGGAAGCGGTCATCGCGTGAATGTCGATGCCGTCGGCGAACGCCTGCCGCAGTTGCGGGATGTCGGCGATGTGGGCAAGCACGCGCAACTCGATCTGGCTGTAATCGGCCGACACCAGCTTGTTGCCCTTGTCGGCGATGAAGGCGGTGCGGATGCGCCGGCCCTCGGCGGTGCGGATGGGGATGTTCTGCAGGTTGGGTTCCGAAGACGAGATGCGCCCAGTCGGCGTCGAAGCGAGCGCGTATGACGTGTGCAGGCGCTTGGTTTCGGGGTGGATGTATTCCGGCAGCGCATCGGTGTAGGTGGATTTCAGCTTGGTGAGCTGGCGCCAGTCAACGATACGGCGCGGCAGTTCGTAGCCCTCCGCGGCCAGTTCCTCAAGCAGCTGCGCCGTGGTCGACCATTGGCCGGACTTGGTTTTCGAACCGCCCGGCAGCCCCATCTTGCCGAACAGGATATCGCCCAGCTGCTTGGGCGAGCCGATGGTGAAGCGTTCGCCGGCAGCGGTATAGACATCTTCTTCCAGGGCGCCGGCACGCTGGGCGAATTCGCCGGACAGACGGGACAGCATCTGCCGGTCGACGGAGATGCCGCGTTCCTCCATGCGTGCCAGCACCGGCACCAGCGGCCGCTCCAGCCGCTCATAGACGGAAACCAGCCCGTCGGCTGCAAGGCGCGGCTTCAGGATATGCCAGAGGCGGATGGCGATATCGGCGCCTTCGGTCGCGTACGTCGTCGCACGCTCGATGTCGACCAGGTCGAAGGTGACGAGGTTCTTGCCGGAGCCGGTCACTTCCTTGAACGGGATCATGTCATGGCCGAGCCAACGCTCGGCCAATGCGGTGATGTCGTGCGCGCCGGTGCCAGCGCCGAGCACGTAGGAGATCAGCATCGTGTCGTCGAACGGGGCCACGTCGATGCCGAGCCGGTGCATCAGCAGCCAGTCGTATTTCAGGTTGTGGCCTATCTTCAGCACCGACCTGTCGGCGAGCAGCGGCTTGAGTTCCGCCAGTGCCTCGTCCAGCCCAACCTGGTTGTCGCTGCGACCGCCGCCGAGCAGATCGACGGCGCTGGCACGATGCCCAACGGGGATATAAGCGGCACGGCCTGGCCGAATCGCGAGCGAAAAACCCACCGGCTCAGCGCGCATCGGGTCGAGCGAGGTGGTTTCCGTGCGGAACGCGACCGTGCCCTCAGCGCGCGCTTCCGCCACCCATTGCTGCAGGGTGGCAAGGTCGCGGATGCAATCGTATTTGCCGCGATCGATCGCCACATTCATCGCTGCCTGCGCGCGGGCGGCGGCAAGCATCGCCGGCGTCTGCGGGGTATCTGCCGCTGCAGGGCCGGCCCCGGTTGTGGCAGGCTTGGCCGTTTCGACGGGCGAGGCGGATTTGGCTGCCGTCTGCCCGGAACCGACGTCCGGGCCATGCGCGTCGGCTCCACTCTCGACCTCGACCTTGGCGGACTCGATCACGGCGATATCCGCGCCGGTGGCTTCGGCGACGCGGCGCGTCAGGGTGGAAAACTCCATTGCCTTCAGGAAGGCGATGAGCTTCGGCCCGTCCGGCATCTTCAGCACGAGATCGCTCAGCGGTTCGGTGATGGCGACATCGTTCTTCAGCCTGACCAGGTCGCGCGATATCCGCGCCTTGTCGGCATTCCCGACGATCGATTCCCGGCGCTTTTCCTGCTTAATCTCGCCTGCGCGCTCAAGAAGCGTGTCGAGGTCCCCGAACATTTCGAGCAATTGCGCCGCCGTCTTGGGACCGATGCCCGGCACTCCAGGCACGTTGTCGACCGAGTCGCCGGTCAGCGCCTGCAGGTCGATCATCTTTTCCGGCGGCACGCCCCATTTCTCGATGACTTCCGGGACGCCGATCTGACGATCCTTCATGGGGTCATACATCGATACAGTCGGCCCGACGAGCTGCATCAGGTCCTTGTCGGAGGAGATGATGGTGACGTCGCCGCCTGCCTCCCTCGCCAGCCGCGCGTAGGTGGCGATCAGATCGTCGGCTTCGAAACCTTCCATCTCCAGGCAGGGCAGATCGAAGGCGCGCGTCGCCTCGCGTATCAGTCCGAATTGCGGGATCAGGTCCTCGGGCGGCGCCGAGCGGTTTGCCTTGTATTCGGCATAGAGTTCGTTGCGGAATGTCTTGGACGAATAGTCGAAAATGACGGCGAAGTGCGTCGGAACCACACCCACGGCGGTGTTTCTGGCGTCCTGCAGCAGCTTCCACACCATGTTGCAGAAACCCAGCACCGCGCTGACGGGAAGCCCATCGGATTTGCGGTTGAGAGGCGGGAGTGCGTGATAGGCCCGGAAAATGTAGCCGGAGCCGTCGACAAGGAAGAGATGATCGCCGTTTTTCATGGGCGTAAGCCCTAACGCGGAGGCGCCAAACTGTCTATTGCAATCGCCCAAAAGCCACGCCACTTATGCCACGCAACTGCCATACGGCGGACCATCACGGGTTTGTTACAAACTTGTAATTTTCGTGCCCTTGAATCGCCTCTTTTGGATTTCCAAATACGGGTCATCGGCAATTTTCGCCGAGTCCGGAATAAGGCCCGTCCCCCGCCTAACCCGGACACTGCGGCAGCCTCATCCCCCTCTCCGGGCTGCCGCATCGTTTCGAAAAAAGGCCGCCGTGGTTTCCCCTCCACCACGGCGGCATTTTTTTAACTCTCCCCCACCGCTGGCCCAATGCCGCCGGGCTTTCCGTTTCCGCGGTGCCGCTTTAGGGTGGCGCCCGCAGATTCGAAAGGAAGCCCGATGTCCGCACTTGCCCCGGTCCTCGATCGCCTTGACCGCGATCTCGACAAGAGCCTCGAACGGCTGTTCAACCTTCTGCGGATCAAGTCGATCTCCACCGATCCGGCCTTTGCCGCCGAATGCCGCAAGGCCGCCGAATGGCTGGTCACGGACCTCAAGACAATCGGCTTCGATGCCAGCGTGCGCGATACCCCCGGCCACCCTATGGTCGTCGCCCATCACGATGGTCCCGCCGGCTCCCCGCATGTGCTTTTCTACGGTCACTACGACGTGCAGCCGGTCGATCCGCTCGAACTGTGGAGCGATGACCCTTTCGACCCGGCTGTGAAAGAACGAGAAGGCGTGAAGGTCATCACCAGCCGCGGCTCCTCCGACGACAAGGGGCAGCTGATGCTGTTCGTCGAGGCATGCCGGGTATGGAAGGCCGAGCACGGTTCCCTGCCCTGCCGGATCACGCTGCTGTTCGAGGGCGAAGAGGAATCCGGCTCGCCGTCGCTGAAGCCTTTCCTCGATGCGAACAAGGACGAACTCAAGGCCGATTTCGCGCTGGTCTGCGACACCGACATGTGGAACCCCGAAACGCCGTCAATCTGCACATCCTTGCGCGGACTGGTCGGCGAAGAGGTTATCGTCAAGGCCGCCAATCGCGACCTGCATTCCGGCATGTATGGCGGTCCCGCCGCCAATCCGATCCGCATCCTGACGAAGATCCTCGCGGCCATCCACGACGACGACGCCCGCGTCACCATTCCGAGCTTCTACGACGGCGTCGAGGAAACGCCGTCGCAGGTGCTGCAAGCCTGGGAAACGCTCGGCGAGACCGCTGAAAGCTTCCTCGGCCCCATCGGACTGTCGCAGCCGGCCGGCGAAAAGGGACGCTCGGTCCTGGAAATGGTGTGGGCGCGCCCGACGGCCGAATTCAACGGCATCAACGGTGGTTATACCGGCAAGGGCTTCAAGACGGTGATCGCGGCGGAAGCCTCCGCCAAGGTGTCGTTCCGGCTCGTGCACAAGCAGAACCCCGAAAAAATACGCGCCGCCTTCCGCGCTTTCGTCGAACAGCGCATCCCGGCCGACTGTTCGGTGGAGTTTCACCCGCATGGCGGTTCGCCGGCGATCCAGCTCTCCTATGACTCGCCGTTCCTGGCCAAGGCCAAGGAGGCGCTGACCGACGAGTGGGGAAACCCGGCAGTGATGCTGGGCGGCGGCGGCTCGATACCCGTGGTCGGCGATTTTCGCAGCTTCCTGGGCATGGAGTCATTGCTCGTCGGCTTCGCCCTTTCGGACGATCGCATCCATTCGCCCAACGAGAAGTACGATTTGCGGTCCTTCCAGAAGGGCCAGCGTTCGTGGGCACGCATCCTCGCCGCGTTGACGAACTGAGAGGCCCGGCGATGAGCAACAGCAGCCCCACCATCCGCTTTCACAAGCACGACCTGCCCAATCTCGACCACTACAATGTCGGGGCGGTGGCCATCGACACCGAGACGCTCGGGCTCAACCCGCACCGCGACCGCCTCTGCGTCGTGCAGCTTTCGCCCGGCGACGGCACCGCCGACGTCGTGCAGATCGCTCCCGGCCAGCGCGAGGCGCCCAACCTGGTCGCCCTGCTCGGCAACCCTGCGATCACCAAGCTGTTCCATTTCGGCCGATTCGATATCGCCATCTTGTTTCACGCGTTCGGCGCCCTGGCGGAACCGGTATTTTGCACCAAGATCGCGTCGCGGCTGACCCGCACCTACACCGACCGACACGGCCTCAAGGACATCTGCGCGGAGTTGCTCGGCGTCAACCTGTCGAAAGTACAGCAATCGTCGGATTGGGCGGCGGAGATCCTAACCCCGGAGCAACTGGAATACGCAGCTTCCGATGTGCTTTACCTGCACCGGCTGCGCGATGCCCTGTCGGCAAGACTGGTGCGGGAAGGCCGCGTCGAGGTCGCCGACGCCTGTTTCCGCTTCCTGCCGACGCGCTCGAAACTCGACCTGCTCGGCTGGCCCGAAGATGATATTTTCGCGCACAGCTGAGTACGGCCGCTACGGTATCCTGATCGCGGTGCCGGAAACCTTCAGGCTCGACCCGCACGGCAGGACCCTTCCGTCTTCGTAGCGAACGCCCGCGAGTGCATTGGCTCCCTTGGCGGCCGCCTCGGTCTTGGCGGCGTCGAGGGCTACGTCCCAGCCAGCCCGCCGGTCCCAGAAGCGGTTGAGGCACGTCGTGGTGCTGACCTGCCCGATCTCGACGGCATTGGCGGGTTTGTTGTCGAGAACGGCTACCACCGGAACAGTAACGCCCTTTGCGGCGATGCGCGGCTCGATCTGGCCGCAGGCCGCAGCGGCCATCGCGGCAATCAGCACTGGAAAAGTTTCGGTTCGCATCCGATCGAAGCCCTTTCGAATCGAGATGTCGCGATTCTAGCCGGTTTCAAGCTTTGCCGGGTCTGAAAATGCTATGCGCCCGCGAAGTGCCTCCGATGGCCTGGATGGCCACCCCGGATCGCTCAGGATTTGTCCGTTTACCTGGGATTCAACACGGGAGACGATGCTGACCATGATTCGCTGAGGAAACAGACGTGCTCGAAACCTCGCTTTACAGCCCGGTAAAAGGGTTTCTCGAAGGCCTGGGGTTCATGGTCAAGGGCGAGATCGGCGGCTGCGACCTGCTCGCGCTGAGCGCCGATTCTCCGCCCATCGTGGTCATCTGCGAACTGAAGCTGCAGTTCAACCTCGAACTTGTCCTCCAGGGGGTAGACCGGATGGCCGCAGGCGACGAGGTCTGGCTCGCCGCATGCATGTCCATTCGCGGCAAGGGTCGCGAGAGCGACGCGCGCTTTCGCAACCTCTGCCGCCGCCTCGGGCTTGGCCTGCTCGGCGTCTCCGCCAGCGGCCAAGTGCATGTTCTTCTCAGCCCGGTGGCGCCGACGCCGCGGCGCGACCCGCGTCGCCGCTCGAGGCTGGTTGACGAACATCGGCGCCGCCAAGGCGATCCCGTCGCGGGCGGAGGCTCGCGTGCCCCGATCATGACGGCTTACCGCCAGGAGGCACTGGCTTGCGCCGCCGCGCTCGCCGACGGGCCAAAACGGCCGCGTGATTTGAAGCCCGCCATGCCCAACGCGCCCAAGATCCTGCTGCACAACGTTTACATGTGGTTCTCGCGCGTCGATCGCGGTGTTTACGAACTCACAGGGAAGGGTCGCGAAGCGTTGCAGCGATGGCCGCAATCCCCTGCCGCCGCCGACCTGCCGGCTGAATGACCCGACGAACGCGCGAACCGGCTTAAGGCCTCCTTAAATCGCCGCATTTAGTCTGCACCGATCGCCGCACCAACGGGGACGGACAGCGGACGCATGGCAGGCAGGGACAGGAACACACGGATCGAGCCGACATTCGACGGACCGTCGCGTTCGCGCGGGTCGTCCGGCCTGTCGGTGCGCGAGGAGGATCGCGTCGTGCCTTCGAACCGCAAGACTTCCGCGACCCGCAAATCCTCCAAGGCGCGCGCCTCCAAGTCCGGCCGGCGCAAGCGCGGCCTGTTCAGCCGGTTCGGCCGGCTTTTCTACTGGACCCTGGTGCTGGGGCTGTGGGGCGGCATCGGCCTTGCCGGCATCGTCGCCTACTACGGCGCCCAGATGCCGAGCGCCACGACCTGGGCCATCCCCGACCGGCCGCCGAATGTGAAGATCGTCTCGGCCGACGGTCAACTGGTCGCCAATCGCGGCATAACCGGCGGCGAGGCGGTCGGGCTGCATGAAATGTCGCCCTACATCCCGCAGGCGGTGATGGCGATCGAGGACCGCCGCTTCTATTCGCATTTTGGCGTCGATCCGATCGGCCTCGCCCGCGCCATGGTAGGCAACATCATGGAGGGGCGGCTTTCGCAAGGCGGCTCGACGCTGACGCAGCAGCTTGCCAAGAACCTGTTCCTCAAGCCGGACCGCACCATAGAGCGCAAGGTACAGGAAGTGCTTCTCGCGTTCTGGCTCGAGCAGAAATACACCAAGGACCAGATCCTCGAAATGTACCTGAACCGGGTCTATTTCGGCTCGGGTTCCTATGGGGTCGAGGCGGCCTCCCGCCGCTATTTCGGCAAGTCGGCGCGTGACGTGACGCTTTCGGAGGCCTCGGTGCTTGCCGGCCTGCTCAAGGCGCCGTCGCGGCTGTCGCCCGCCCGCGATCCCAAGGCCGCCGAGCAGCGCGCCCAGCTGGTGCTGGCGGCGATGCGCGAGCAGCAACTGATTGGGGAAAAGGAATTGACGACCGCGATGAGCGCGCCGGCGACAGAGGCGTCGTCCTACTGGACCGGCTCGGAGAACTATGTCGCCGACCGTATCATGGACGAACTGCCGGAGCTGATCGGCGAGGTGCGCAGCGACGTCATCGTCGACACCACCGTCGACCTGAATTTGCAGAAGCTGGCCGAACAGTCGATCCGCCGCCTGATCGAGGAAAAAGGCGAGAAGCTGAACGTCACCCAGGGCGCGCTTGTCTCGATCGACAATTCCGGCGCGGTGCGGGCGATGGTCGGCGGCGCCGACTATGCCGACAGCCAGTTCGACCGCGCCTCCGAAGCGCGCCGCCAGCCGGGCTCGGCGTTCAAGCCGTTCGTTTTCCTCGCCGCGCTCGAACATGGCCGCACGCCCGACAGCGTCCGCAACGACGCGCCAATCCGGATCGGCAAATGGAAGCCGGAAAACTACAACGGCAAGTATTACGGCAAGGTCACGCTGGCGACGGCGCTGGCCAAGTCGCTGAACTCGGTGGCCGCGCAACTCACCATGGAGGTCGGGCCGGATGCCGTCGTCGAGGTGGCGCACCGCATGGGAATCGAATCCAAGCTGCAGTCCAACACCTCAATCGCGCTCGGCACGTCGGAAGTGACGCCGCTCGAACTGACCGCGGCCTACGTGCCGTTCGCCAATGGCGGCTATCGCCCGGAGGTGCATTTTGTCCAGCGGGTGACGACGACCTCCGGCGAAGTGCTCTACGAGAATACCCATGACGGCTATCCGCGCGTCATCAGCCCGGAAATGGTCGGCATGATGAACGTGATGATGAAGCAGACGATCGACACCGGCACCGGCCGCAAGGCGGCGTTTGCATGGCCCGCCGCCGGCAAGACCGGCACCACGCAGAACTCGCGCGACGCCTGGTTCGTCGGCTATACCGCCAACCTCACCACCGGTGTCTGGTTCGGCAACGACAACGCCAAGGCGACCAAGAACATCACCGGCGGCTCGCTGCCGGTCACCGCGTGGCACGAATTCATGGTTGCGGCACACGAGGGCGTACCTGTCGCCAGACTGCCAGGCACATGGACGCCCGAGCCGCAGCGGCTGGAGGCAAGCGTGCCCGACGCGAACGTGCCAGATCCTGCGCTCGGGATCGGCACGTCCAACGCGCAGGATCGGCCATTGCCGCTTCCCGCGCGCCGCCAGCAGCCGGCCGGCCAGGCCGATGCAGCAGGCGATTTCGAACCGCCTGCGCGGACCGATCGCACGGCGTCGATCAAGCGGCCGGTGCCGCAGGCCGATGTCGGCGGCCCGACGGTGCGGCGCGAAACCTCGATCCTCGACGTCATCCTCGGCAACAACTAAAGCGCGTCGCGGAGAACAGGATTCGGCGGCCGCGCTTTAGATTCCTTGATTTGATGCATGTCGTTATCCCGAACCGGGGACACTTCGGGCGACATGCATTGGCAAATCCGGTCCGACGTAACCGTCGCCATGCGGCTTCCGGCGCCCTCGCAATGTGCCTCGCCATCCGCTACATAGCGGACTTGGAGAAGCACCATGGCTGAAGCCGATACAAGAAAGACCATCGTTCTGACCGGCGCCAGCCGGGGCATCGGCCACGCCACCGTCAAGCGCTTCTCGCGCGAGGGCTGGCGGGTCATCACCTGCTCCAGACAGGCATTCGCGGAAGATTGCCCATGGCCGGCGGGGCCGGAGGACCACATCAAGGTGGATCTGTCGGACCAGGAAGACGTCGGCATCGCCGTCTCCGAAATCCGCCACCGCCTCGAAGCGCATGGCGGCCAGCTGCATGCGCTGGTCAACAATGCGGGCATCTCGCCGAAGCTCAAGGACGGCAACAGCCGCATGAATTCCATCGACACGCCGATGCATGTCTGGCGCGATGTCTTCCAGGTCAATTTCTTCGCGCCGATCATGCTGGCGCGCGGACTGTTCAAGGAACTGGCGGCGGCGAAGGGCTCGATCGTCAACGTGACCTCGATTGCCGGCACCCGCGTGCATCCCTTTGCCGGCACCGCCTATGCGACCTCCAAGGCGGCACTCGGTTCGCTGACCCGCGAGATGGCGGGCGATTTCGGCCCGCATGGAATCCGGGTCAACGCGATCGCACCGGGCGAGATCGACACCGCGATCCTGTCGCCCGGCACCGAGAAGATCGTCGAGACGATCCCGCTGCGGCGGCTCGGTTCGACCTCGGAAGTCGCCGACATCATCTTTTTCCTGTGCTCGCAGCAGGCCTCCTACGTCACCGGCTCGGAGATACACATCAACGGCGGCCAGCACGTCTAGAACCCGCCATCCGGCGCGCTTCAAGCAGCTGGAGGTTGTTTCGGCTCGGGCTCCGAGGATGGTTCGAATTCCGGATCCGGTGGCGGCTCGTCCGGGGCGTCGGGCTTCGGCGCCTCGGCGCCAAGCTCGGTCAGCGGCTGATCGGATGTGAGCGGCCCGGCCATCGGCGGCTTGGGCTTGTCGGCGGTGGAATCCTTCAGGACCTGTTCGACGATGCCGCGGGCGATCTCGCGCTCGCCCATGATGACGATGTCGGCGCCGAGCCCGGTCAGATGGTCCACCTCGGCGTCGGAATGGGCGCGCGCGATGATGTTGATCGACGGATTGGCGGCTCGCGCCCGCATGACGATCTGGCCGGCCTCGAAGGCGTTGGGAATGGCGAGGATCAGACGGCGGGCGCCCGCCGGATTGGCCGCCTCGAACACTTCGGACCTGGCGGCGTTGCCGGTGACGATCTCGATCTCGTCGGCGCGCAGCCTGGCGATTGTCTTGTCGGCGTCCTCGATCACCAGGAACGGCAATCCGGCCTCCTTGAGCGATTTGCCGATCAGGCTGCCGACGCGTCCGTAGCCGATCAGGATCGTGTGGTCGTCGAGCGCGGTCGGCGGCGGTGGCCCGTCCGCCTCCACAGGCACGGCGGCTTCCGGCGAGGCGGGTTGCGTATCGGCTTCCACGTCCAGCGCCGTCTTGGCCTGCTGTTTCTCCAGCCACGGCTTCAGCCGGTCGACCACCACGAAGGCCAGCGGGTTCAGCACGATGGACAGGATGGCGCCGGCCAGGATGAGATCACGCCCCTGTTCCGGCAAAAGATCCAGGCTGACACCCAGTTCGGCAAGGATGAAGGAAAACTCGCCGATCTGCGCGAGACTCGCCGAAATGATCAGCGCGGTGCCGATCGGATAGCGGAAGGCGACGACGATCAGGAAGGCGGCGAGCGACTTGCCGATGACGATGATGAACAGCGTGGCGAGGATTGGCCAGGTGTTGTCGAGCAGGCTCAACGGATTGAACAGCATGCCGACCGAGACGAAGAACAGCACCGAAAACGCGTCGCGCAGCGGCAGCGATTCTTCGGCCGCGCGATGGCTGAGTTCGGATTCGCTCATGATCATGCCGGCAAAAAAGGCGCCGAGCGCCAGCGACACGCCGAAGAGGTGCGCCGCGCCGAAGGCAACGCCGAGCGCGATCGCCAGCACGGACAGACGGAAGAGCTCGCGCGACCCGGTATGCGCGACGTAGTGCAGGATCCAAGGGATGACGCGGCGCCCGACCACCAGCATGACGATGACGAAGGCCGCGACCTTGGCGAGCGTGATGCCCAGAACACCCCAGAGGCCATAGTCGAATTGCAGCGAAAGCAGGTTGCTGGTCGCGGCAGGCTGTTGCCCGGCATTGCCGCCCAATACGCCGGCCAGAGCCGGCAGCAGGACGAGCGCCAGAACCATGGCGAGATCTTCGACGATCAGCCAGCCGACGGCGATGCGGCCACGTTCGGTCTCGATCATGCGGCGCTCCTGCAGCGCGCGCAGCAGCACCACGGTGCTGGCAACCGACAACGCCAGGCCGAAGACGAGGCCGGCGCCGACCGACCAGCCGAGCAGCCAGGCGAGAGCAGCGCCCAGCGCCGTCGCGAAACCGATCTGCACGATCGCGCCGGGAATGGCGATGGCGCGCACCGACAACAGGTCTTTCAGCGAAAAGTGCAGGCCGACGCCGAACATCAGCAGGATGACGCCGATTTCAGCGAGTTCGAGGGCCAGTTCCTGGTCGGCGACAAAACCCGGCGTATGCGGTCCGACCAGCACGCCGGCCAGCAGGTAGCCGACAAGGGGTGGGATGCGGAAACGGTTGGCGAGTGCGCCGAAAACGAATGCCAGCCCCAGACCGGCGACGATTGTAGCGATAAGGGGCGTTTCATGCGGCATGAGTTATGGGGCGCCTTTCAAAAATTTCGGGATGGGGAGCGGCGGAAATCGCTGCATTTCCAATATTGTGGATGCGTTGCGCCAGCGCAAGCCGCAACGGGAATTTTCCATATTGTGCGATGCCGCTCCACGGCGAGAAGGAAGGCCTCGCGCGACCACATATCGCCCTTGCGAAATGCTCC
Organism: Mesorhizobium sp. ZC-5; assembly: GCF_025753855.1. Classification (GTDB taxonomy): domain Bacteria; phylum Pseudomonadota; class Alphaproteobacteria; order Rhizobiales; family Rhizobiaceae; genus Neomesorhizobium. The sequence goes on along the minus strand of NZ_JAOWPT010000002.1, from coordinate 602,456 downwards.
GGCATGCTCCTTAGGGACAGTTTACTTTTCCGCTTGCGCGAAACCTCCAGCGCACCACCTTTCGCGGAAAGTAAACTGTCCCTGGCACGAGCGTCTCCGTTGCCACGCTGCGGAAATCCGCCCTGGCCATTGGGAGGCTGTGGCGCCTCCCGTGTAAAAGTGTGGGGGAGGCGGTGCGCGCCTGCCGGACGGACCGACAGCGCTGTTTTCAGTAACGATGCCCGAAAGACGCGCACCGCCGGCGTTGCTGCCCCGCCCGGCTCGCCCTGTGCCCGAAGGCCGTAGGCTCACCGTACGTCGAGGGCCGAGACCTTGGAGGCATTACCGCCCCCAGCCTCGCACCCGGAGCGAGGCCAGTCCCGACGCCGCTGTTCTCCCTGGTCAACCCGGTGGCCACCCAGACCCCCACAGAGAACAACACGGTCATTATGCGGGAGGCGGCGAAGGGTGTGGACAGACGATTTTTGCAACAATCGTACAAGTCATTGAAATTGCTGCGAAGAATCTTTGGTGGAAGGGGAAATTCGTAGAAAACGGGGTAAATCTGTCCACACCCTTGCGGGCAGCTTTCTCCATGGGTGATTACCGAAGCGGCCGGCCTTTGGTCACCGGCTTCCCCTCGAGAGGAGGCCAATCGCGTATGCAGATTGGCAACTGCGCTCGGCTCATACCCCCGCCCCGAACCCCTCCCCACAAGAGGGAGGGGACCGGGTAGGCGCTATTTCGGCTGAACGTTGGGCCGTCGACGTACCGCTTTATCAACCACGATCCCGATCACGCCTTCCAGCTTGGGCGGCTTCGCATACGCTCGTCCCAGCGCCTGACATTTGGAAGCCCGTCCGGGATTCCCATACCGAAGACTTCGCCGAGCCAGGAGCAGACCATGCCGTTGATGTCGGCGAAGGAAAAATTGTCGCCGGCGATGAAGGGACGGCCGTCGCTCATCTCGCGATCGAGCCACGCCCATTTATGCGGAACGGCCTGCTTCTGCGTTTCCGCGAAGGCCGGAAACTGCACCAGGCGGTCCTTGAAGAAGTCGCTCGAGTGCAGGGCCACGTTGCCGATGGTGCCGAAGACTTCCAGTTCGAGCCGGCGGTTCCACATTTCGATGCGGGCGATCGAAAGCGCGTCGGCGCCGAACAGCGCCGGTTCCGGATGAAGCGCCTCGAAGTAGCGACAGATGGCGACGCTCTCGGTGATCACGGTGCCGTCCTCCAGCACCAGTACCGGAATCTGGCCGAGCGAATTCAGCTTCAGTAATTCCGGCGCCTTGTGTTCGGCCTTGCCGAAATCGACATACGTCATCGGCACCTCCAGCCCCTTCTCGGCCAGGAAGATGCGGACCCGGTAGGAGTTCGGGCCCTCGCCCTGGTGAAGGGTCATGCCGGTCAGTTTTTTCATCATACGGTTCCTTCTGTTTTAGCAGCCTAACAGCACTGATCTTTCCGGCCATTCAAGGCCGCTACCGCGCGAATTCCGCATGCAGATTGTCGAGCGCGGCGTTGAAGCCGGCCCTGCTGCCATCGATCATGCTCTTTCCGCCGAATGCGGCGATCTGGTCCGTCAGGGTAAGCTTCGTGCCGCCCTCGGCGGCTTCGATCCCGATCGTGATCAACGAGAAGGACAGCCGGTTGGCGCCTTCCGAGACGACTTCGGAGGTGACGATGCGCGTGTTCGGCACGATGTCCCAGTAACGGGTCTCGACGCGGTAGATGAGGTTCTTCTTCGGGCCGCAGCGGCTGATGTCCGTCCCGCCGACGCGAAAATCCGTTTCGTCATAGACGAGGCCGGTATTGCTGGACGGTGCGCCCCAGCGCGTCCGCGCCTCGGGGTTCTCGAACGCCTCGAAGACGCGCGCCGGAGAGGCCGCGTAAAGGCGCTCCAGAACGATGGTGTCGTGATTGACGGGCGGGGCGGCAATGGTCATGGCGGTTTCTTCCTATTTTCCGGCTGCGGCGGCATTTGCGCGGTTCTTCGGAACCGAAAGGCGCAGGTGGGTGACGGACGGCGAGACGACTGCCCGGGTCGTTTCGAGGTCGATGCCGCCATGGCCGTCGAATAGGCGGGGGCCGCCGCCGAGCAGGATCGGCACCAGTTGCAGGACGATCTCGTCGACGAGGCCGGCAGCGAGATATTGACGGGCGGTCTCGGCGCCCATGACCACGATGTCCTTGCCGCCGGCGGCGGCGCGGGCCTGGTCGAGCGCGCTTTCGATGCCGTCGGTGACGAAGGTGAAGGTGCCGCTTTTCATGGCAAGCGGCGCGCGCTTTTCGTGGGTGAGCACGAAGGTCGGTACCGGAAAGGGCGTGTCTCCCCATGGTCCGAGGCCGACATCGAAGGTCCGCCTGCCGACCAGCACCGCGCCGAGGCGTGGAGCAAGCTCGGCCGCCATGTCCTTGTCGACGGCGCTGTCCGACTGGAATATCCACTCGTGCAGAGCTTCGCCGCCCTTGCCCATCGGTTCGTCGACGCTGACGCCGGGCCCGGCGACGAAGCCGTCGAGCGATATCGAGAACGCCAGAATGAGCTTGCTCATGTCTAATCTCCCTTGGTGAAGCTGCGCGGCTCTAGTGCTGCCTGCCGTAGTGGATGATGACGAGACCGGATTTCAGCGGCCGCGTTTCGAGAAGCTTCAGGCCGAGCCTGCCGGCACCGCCCTTGAACAGCGGCGTGCCGGTACCGAGCAGCAGGGGATTGAAGCCGATGCGGTACTCGTCGATCAGATCGTGCTCGACGAGGGTCGCCGCGAGATCGGCGCTGCCGAACAGGAAGATGTCTCCGCCCGTTGCTGCCTTCAGCTTGGCGATTTCCGCCGGAACATTGTCCTTCAGCAGCGTGGTGTTGTTCCAATCGGCACGCTCCAGCGTCCGCGAGAACACCACCTTATGCGCCTTGTTCATGAAATCGGCGATCCGGCCTTCGGCGGCCGGCCAGTAGCTGGCCATCATCTCGTAGGTGACGCGACCGAAGATCAGCGTGTCTGCCTCGTCCTGTGTCTCGATGATGTATTTTTCGAGATCGTCGTCGAACATGAACCAGCTGATGTCGCGGTCCGGGCCTTCGAAGAAACCATCGACGGTGACCATGTTCCACATGATGACTTTGCGCATTGAATTGTTTCCTGCGTGCATAGGGATTCGAGTTCAGGCAGCAGTGTCTCGATCAGGCGGCGTTGCGATTGCGCTGCAGTTCGACGGCAAGCGCCTCGTACAGCTCGCGGCAGCCGGCTTCGCGCTGCGCGACGTTGTCGTGGCCGTCGAGATAAGCGCCCTGTTCGGTATAGACGAGCTTCGTGCCGCCTTCGGTCGCGCTGATCTCGATGGTGCCGAGCGACACCGAGATGCGGTCTTCGCCGACCGTCATCGAGTAGGCACAAACGAGGCGCTGGTTCTCGACGATGTCATGGTAGACCGTCTCGTTGCTGACCTGCGGGCCGCCCTGGAAACGAAACGAGCTGCGCTCGATGCCGCCGACACGGAAATCCATCTCGAAGCTGTCGATCTGCCAGCCTTCGCCTTCGACGAACCAGCGGCGCTTGGAGGCCTTGTCGGCGAAGGCGAAGAATACCTGCTCGGGCGTCGCCGCTTCGTAGGTGCGCTCGATGCGGAAGGTGGCGTGGGTAACGGAACGTTCGGTCATTGTCCTGCTCCTGGTTCTACTTCTTGGGGTTGGTCTTTGATTGTTCGGCGAGGAATTCGCCGAGGCGGTCGAGCCGCCGCTCCCAGGTGGAACGGCGATCGGAAATCCAGCTTTCGGCGATGCCGAGGCCCTTGGGCTCGATGCGGCAAGTGCGGACGCGCCCGACCTTTTCGGAGCGGACGAGGCCGCTCGCCTCGAGCAGGTGCAGGTGCTGCATGACCGCGGAAAGCGACATGTCGAGCGGCTCGGCAAGCTCGCTGACCGAGGCCGATCCGCGCGACAGTCTTTCCACCATCGTGCGCCGGGCCGGATCGGCGAGGGCCTGGAACATCAGGTCGAGCTGGGCCGGATCGTGGAGCATGGCGTCAATTCTCCTCCGGCTTGATCGGGAAGAGCTTGAAGTACGGGCCGGCTTCCTCGATCACCCTGATGAAGGAAGGCCGCTGCATCAGCCGGTCGAGATAGGCGGCGACATTTTTGTGCCCGTCGCCGAACGGCTGCACCTTGTTGGCGTAGAAGAGGGCCGGCGACGCGGCGCAGTCGGCCAGCGTATAGGCATCGCCGGTGGCCCACTGGCGGTCCGCCATCTCGGCCCCGATGATGTCGTAGGACGAAAGAATTTCAGCGCGGGCAAGTTCGACGCCGTAAGGATCGGTCTTGCCGGAAGGCCGCAGCCTGTCGCCGACGATCTTCTGCATCGGCTCCTGGACATAGTGATCGTAGAAACGGTCGCCGAGGCGAACCTGAAGGGCAGTATCGCGGTCGGCGGGAAGCAGTTCGACTTTCCCTGGATAATGCTGCGCCAGATATTCGTTGATGATCGTCGATTCCGGGATGGTCCGATCCCGCGCGGTATCGCGCAGCACCGGAAACTTGCCGACCGGCCAGACCTTCAGGAACGCCGCCTTCGATTCCGCATTGCCGAGATCGACGATCACCGGCGCGAACGGCGTCTCGTTCTCGTAAAGCGCGATCAGCGTCTTCCAGCAGAAGGAGGCGAGCGGGTGGTAGTAGAGGGTCAGTGACATTTTTGCAGGTCCGTAATTGTAAAGCGGATGCTTAACTATTGTCGCGGCAGTCGAGTGTCAATGGTTAAGTTGTCACTTAACTTTTGGTGTGATTGAGAATGGCGGCGGCGATCCGGTCCCAGTCGTCGCGGTGCAGTTCGTGGCCACCGCCCTCGATCCGGACCAGCTTGCCGCCAGGCACGGTTTCCGCGAGTGCGGCGCCATGCTCGACCGGGAAGATCGGATCATCGGTGCCGTGGATGACCAGCAGCGGGGCTTGCATCTCGTGCAGTCGTCCCTGCCTGGCATCGCCGCCCTTCAGCATGAAGTGGTTGGTGGCGCTGAGATAGCCGCCCGAGCGGTCGTAATCGCTCTCGATGAAGGTCCGCGCGGCTGCTTCGTCGAAAGGATGCGCGCTGCCTGCAAGCATGCCGGCGTCCTTGACGACGAAGCCGGTTGCCTGGCCGCGATCGCTCCAGTCGACCGAGCCGCCCGCTTCGGCATGGTCCATGTAGGCCTTGGTCGCCTGTGGCAGGTGCGCGGTGTCCGTGCCTATCGGCGATGTGCTGATCGCGGTGAACGACAGAACCCGCTCAGGATGCGCCAGCGCAACGATCTGGCCGATCATGCCGCCGAGCGACATGGCGACGACGTGGGCGGCAGCGATGCCGTGACCGTCCAGCACGCGCAGGGCATCTTCTGCCATGTCGTCGAAGCTGTAGGGCGGTTCTCCCAAGGCATATTTGGTCGACAGGCCGGTGTCGCGATTGTCGTAGCGGATGACATGATGGCCGCCCGTGGCGAGCTTGCGGCAGAGCTCCTCAGGCCACCACAGCATCGAAGCCATCGCGCCCATGATCAGCAGAATCGGCGGATCGGCGGGATCGCCGAAGGATTGGGTGGCAATCTGGACGCCATCGGCACTGATGATCCTGGTGCTCATGTCGATCTCCATTCTCGCCTTCTCGCGGGGCCTCGATAACCAATTGCATTTTGCAACTGGTTGCACTATAATCAGAACCGGTTCGGAAATGCAACCGGTTTTTTTGGAGACATGAAAATGAACGAGGAGTTTCGGTCGGGATGCCCGATCAATCTCTCTCTCGAAGTGTTCGGCGACAAATGGAGTCTGCTGATCCTGCGCGACATGACGTTCGGCGGAAGGCGGCATTTTCGCGAGCTGATGCGCTCGCAGGAGGGCATCTCCTCGAACATCCTCGCCGACCGGCTGAAGATGCTTGTCGACAAGGGCATCCTCACCAAGGCGGACGACCCGTCCCACAAGCAGAAGGCGATCTACAGCCTCACCGAGATGAGCATCGAACTGGTGCCGATTTTCGCGCATCTCGGCGCCTGGGGCCGCCGCTGGCTGCCGGTGAGCGAAGACCTCAGCATCCGCGCGAAGCTGCTGGAGGAAGGCGGGCAGGAAATGTGGAACCAGTTCATGGCCGAACTGCGCGAGGAACATCTCGGCGCGCCGGCGCCGGACCGGTCGAGGACGGGCGGCAAGACGGTTCGCCAGACGCTGCAGGCGGCTTATGAAGCAGTGGTCGCGCGCCAGGCGGCGGATGCCACGGCGGAATAGGCTCGAACCGCCTATTTAACCTTGCACTTGCGGCCGTAAAGCTCCAGCCGGTGGTGCACGATGTCGTAGCCCAACGAGCGGGCGATTTCGTTCTGAAGCTGTTCGATCCGGTCCGACTTGAACTCGATAACATCGCCGGTTTCGATGTCGATCAGATGGTCGTGGTGATCGCCGCCGGCCTGTTCGAAGCGGGAAGGACCGCCCTCGAATGCATGGCGATGGATGGCGCCCAGGCCTTCGAGCAGCTTCATCGTCCTGTAGACGGTCGACAGCGAGATGCTGCTGTCGATGGCGACCGCGCGGCGGAAAATCTCCAGCGCATCGGGATGATCCTCCGTATCGGTGAGAATGCCGACGATGATGCGGCGAGGCCGCGTTATGCGCACCCCGGCCTTGCGTAGCTCCGCCTCATAGTCCGGCTTCTGAATCGCTGTCCTTGTCATGGGCCGACTATGCGACAGATGACAATGAGTTGCAAAAGATAAGCGCTTCTGCTGCGCCATTATTGCAAACGATTTGCAATTGCATTGACAGCTGACCGAGCCGACGCTATATCGTAACGGTGCCGGCGCTTGCCGGTGTTCCCCTTGTCCCCGGCAGGAAATCGACATGACGTTTCTTCGAGCCTTGCTCGCCTCAATTCTTGTGTTCGGATTTGCGCAGCAGGCAGCCGCGCAAAACGACAAGAAGTTCAAGGCGGTCACGACGTTCACCGTGATCGCCGACCTGGCGAAGAACGTTGCCGGCGATGCCGCCACGGTGGAATCGATCACCAAGCCAAACGCGGAGATCCACAATTACCAGCCAACGCCGGGTGACATCCTGCGGGCGCAGGATGCCGATCTCATCCTCTGGAACGGGCTCAATCTCGAACTCTGGTTCGAGAAATTCTTCCGCAATCTGTCCGAGGTGCCGAGCGTCATCGTTTCCGAGGGCATCGAACCGATGGGAATCGCGGAAGGCCCCTACACAGGCAAGCCGAACCCGCACGCCTGGATGTCGCCGGAGGCCGCGCTGATCTATGTGGAAAACATTCGCAAGGCCTTCGCCGAGCACGATCCCGCGAACGCCGACACCTACAATAGAAACGCCGCCGCCTATTCGGAAAAGATAAAGGCGGTCGTGGCGCCGGTTCGAGCGGCGCTCGACACCATTCCCGAGGAACGTCGCTGGCTGGTCACCAGCGAAGGCGCCTTCAGCTACCTTGCCCGCGACTTCGGCCTCAAAGAACTCTATCTTTGGCCGATCAATGCCGATCAGCAAGGAACACCCCAGCAGGTAAGGAAAGTGATCGACGCAGTGCGCGCCAACAAAATTCCCGTCGTGTTCAGCGAAAGCACCGTTTCCGCCGATCCAGCCAAACAGGTCGCTCGCGAGACCGGCGTCAAATATGGCGGTGTGCTTTATGTCGATTCACTCAGCGACGAAAATGGTCCGGTGCCAACCTACCTCGACCTCATCAAGGTCACGGCCGAGACGATCGCCAAGGGGCTTGCCGAATGAACGCGCCCGTCATGACCAGAAATGCGTCGTCTTCCGCGTCTGACGGAATCGCGGTCGAGGGCATCACGGTCACCTACCGCAACGGCCACACCGCGCTCCGGGATGCCAGCTTTTCCATTCCCCAGGGCACCATCACCGCCCTGGTCGGCGTCAACGGCAGCGGCAAGTCGACCCTGTTCAAGGCGATCATGGGTTTCGTGCCGCTGGCCGCCGGCAAGGTTTCACTGCTCGGCAAACCGGCGGCGCAGTCCCTCAAGCAGAATGCCGTCGCCTACGTGCCGCAGAGCGAGGACGTCGACTGGAACTTTCCGGTCCTGGTCGAGGACGTCGTCATGATGGGCCGCTACGGTCACATGAACATGCTGCGCATTGCGCGCAGCGAAGATCGCGCCAAGGTCGATGCGGCGCTGGAACGCGTCGGCATGAGCGACTATCGCAAGCGCCAGATCGGCGAGTTGTCGGGTGGCCAGAAGAAACGCGTCTTCCTCGCCCGGGCGCTTGCCCAGGAAGGGCGGATCATCCTGCTCGACGAACCATTCACGGGGGTCGACGTGCGCACCGAAGAGGCGATCATCGCGCTTCTGAAGTCGCTGCGCGACGAAGGGCGGATAATGCTGGTCTCCACACACAACCTGGGCAGCGTGCCGCGGTTCTGCGACCGTGCCATCCTGATCAACAAAACCGTCCTCGCCTCAGGTCCCACCGCCGACGTCTTCACACAGGCCAATCTGGAAAAGGCCTTCGGCGGCGTGCTGCGCCATTTCGTTCTCAGTGGCCACGATCTCCACGAAGATGCCGACAGTCGCCGGCTCACCGTGCTGACCGATGACGAGCGGCCGCTCGTCATCTACGGCGACAAGACCGCCGGCAATGGCGCGTCCAACGGCGGCGATGCCGGCAAATGACCGCGCTGCTCGCCGAACCGTTCAGCTATAGCTACATGGTCAACGCCATGTGTGTCAGCGCCCTGGTCGGCGCCGTTTGCGCCTTCCTTTCGTCCTATCTCATGCTGAAGGGCTGGTCGCTCATCGGCGACGCGCTTTCGCATTCCATCGTGCCGGGCGTTGCAGGAGCGTACATGCTTGGCCTGCCTTTCGCTTTCGGCGCCTTCCTCTCCGGAGGATTGGCCGCCGGCGCCATGCTTTTCCTGAACCAGCGCACCAAGCTCAAGGAAGACGCTATCATCGGGCTGATCTTCACTTCCTTTTTCGGTCTTGGCCTGTTCATGATCTCGCTGTCGCCCGCGTCGGTGAACGTTCAGACAATCGTGTTGGGCAACATCCTCGCGGTGACCCCCGAGGACACGCTGCAACTGGTGATCATCGGCGGCGTCTCGCTGGCGATCCTGCTGATCAAATGGCGGGATCTGATGGTGGCATTCTTCGACGAGAACCATGCCCGCTCGATCGGCATCAATCCCGACCGGCTCAAGGTGCTGTTCTTCACGCTTCTCAGCGCGTCCACGGTGGCGGCGCTGCAGACCGTCGGGGCTTTCCTCGTCATCGCCATGGTAGTCACCCCGGGCGCCACGGCCTATCTCCTGACCGACCGCTTTCCCCGCCTGATCGCCATCAGCGTGGCGATCGGCACGGTCACGAGTTTTGCCGGCGCCTATGCCAGCTATTTTCTCGACGGTGCGACCGGCGGCATCATCGTCGTCCTGCAAACGCTGATGTTCCTGATCGCCTTCGTGCTCGCTCCAAAACACGGAATGCTCGCCGCCCGGCGGCGCGCCCGGCTTGCGCTGGAGACGGGACAATGACCGACCTCCTGTCCATCCTGCTGCAGCCCTTTGCGTTTCCCTTCATGCAGCAGGCGCTGCTGATCTCGGTGCTTGTCGCAGCCCCCATGGCCCTTTTGTCCTGCTTCCTGGTCTTGAAGGGCTGGTCGTTGATGGGCGACGCGATTTCCCACGCGGTGCTTCCCGGCGTCGTGCTCGCCTACATCGCCGGCCTGCCGCTCGCGGTCGGAGCGTTCGCGGCCGGCATGACCTGTGCGATCGCGACCGGCTTCCTGAAGGAGAACAGCCGGGTCAAGGAAGACACGGTCATGGGCGTCGTTTTCTCCGGCATGTTCGGCCTCGGGATCGTGCTCTACACCAAGATCCAGACCGAAATTCACCTCGACCATATCCTGTTCGGCGACATGCTCGGCGTCAGCTGGCGCGACACGATAGAAACCGGCGTCATTGCGGCAATCGTCGTCGCCGTCATCGGTTTCTGGCGGCGGGACTTGCTGCTGCACGCCTTCGATCCGCAACACGCGCAAGCCATCGGCCTGCCGGTGCGGCTGCTGCATTACGGCCTGCTGTCGATCCTGTCGCTGACTATCGTCGGTGCGTTGAAGGCGGTCGGTATCATTCTTGCGATATCGATGCTGATCGCTCCCGGCGCAATCGCGTTTCTGCTGACCAGCCGGTTCGACCGAATGCTGGTGGTGGCTGTAATGGTCGCGGTCGCCGCGGCCTTCCTCGGCGTCTATGCGAGCTTCTTCATCGACAGCGCGCCCGCACCGACGATCGTGCTTCTGATGAGCTTCGCCTTCGTCTGTGCCTTCTTCATTTCGCGCCGGCGCATCGCCCTGGCAGAGCGCGAACAGGATAGGCCGATCCAGGAAAGCGATCCGGCCGCCGGCCGGTGAGCCGGGTCCGGCGCTCTTGCTTACGACAACTATTGAATTGACGGGATCGCCATGGGATGCTGGCCCCATAAGACAGATGCCACGATTTCAACGGGGCAAACGGGATGGGAGACCCAGACAAGCTCGAGCCGGGCGAACCGGTAAGGAAGGGAAGGAAAAGCATCGTCAATGTGCTTCCGCTTGCCCTGGTGAGGGCACGCGAAAGCGTGATGTTGCCGTTCCGCAACCTCTTGCGCCGCTATGACCTGACCGAACCGCAGTTCCGTGTCCTGCGCACGGTCGCCGAACTCAGCGACATCGAGCTGACCGAGCTTTCGCGTGTTACCGCGCTGCTGATGCCGTCGCTGTCGCGCATCGTGCGCGAACTGGAAGAACGCGGCTACATGAAGCGGCGAGCCGATCCGCACGACATGCGGCGCATGCTGGTGCGGCTGACCGACCGCGGGCACCGGCTGGTGGACATCGTGCTGCCGGATTGCGAAGCGGTCTACGTGGCGATCAAGAAGACGATGAGCGCCGAGAAACTCAAGCTCCTGCAGAGCCTTTTGCTGGAACTTGAAACCAAGCTGGCTTATCTCGACGTTTCATTCAGCGAGAAGCAGCTTCCGAGTGCCGACATCATCGCCATCACACCCCCAAAGCAGCGAGGCCGGCCGCCGAAACGTCCGGACTGATCCTGCCCCGGCTTCCCGCGCGGCAACCGCCGAATGCAGCTTCCGGCAGTTTGCCCCGGCCGGCTCCCCGCTCACATCGAACAGCCGCGACATCGGTCTGTCGCCGAGCGACAATCCGAACCGGTCAGCCGCATGCCACCGTCCCGGATCGCCGCAGCCATACGGAGCCTGATAATTGGCCAGTAATCCAGGGAACGTCTTGATCGTCGGAAGCGGGCATGCCGGCGTCGAGCTCGCCGCCTCGCTTCGGCAGCGCGGCTTCGACGGTCCGGTCACCATCGTCGGCGACGAGTCGGCTTTGCCATACCAGCGCCCGCCGCTTTCCAAGGAGTTCCTGAAAAGCGCCAGCGACACGGGGCTGCCACTCAAGGGCGAAACCTTCTTCCCTGCTCACCAGATCACGCTCCAGCTCGGAATGCGCGCTACGCGCATCGACAGGCAGAAGCGCGAGGTCGAACTCGAAGACGGTACGCGGCTTTCCTACGATCATCTGGCGCTCGCCACCGGCGCGCGCAACCGCATTCCGCCGATACCGGGTCTCGATCATCGGTCGATCCTCGAACTGCGAACGCTGCAGGACGCACAACGGCTGAACGATCGCCTCGCTTCGCTCCGCCATGTCACCGTCGTCGGCGGCGGCTTCATCGGGCTGGAGGTCGCCGGGCTTCTGCGCGCCCGCGACATCGCCGTCGATGTGATCGAGGCGACGCCGGTGCTGATGGGCCGCGTGCTGTCCAGCCCGATGTCGGCCTGGTTCCGTTCCTTCCACGAGCAGTTGGGAACGGGGCTCCATTTCGAAACCCTCGTGCAGGGCGTGCACCGCAGCGGCTCCGCCACCGAGGTCCGGCTGTCGAACGGCCGGCATCTCCACACCGACGCCGTCCTGATCGCCGCCGGCATCGTTCCCAATGCCGAACTCGCCGCCGAGGCGGGATTGGCCGTCGACAACGGCATCGTGGTCGACGACCGGCTTGTCACCAGCGATGCCGCTATTTCGGCGATGGGCGATTGCGCCGCCTACCCCAACATCCACACGGGCGGCATGACGCGGCTGGAATCGGTGCAGAACGCGGTCGACCAGGCGCGCTGCATCGCGGCGCGGCTGACCGGCGAGGACAGGCCGTATGACGGCTTCCCGTGGTTCTGGTCGAACCAGGGCAGCGCGCGCCTGCAGATCGCCGGACTGTCGAACGGCCATGACGGCACTGTCCTGCGCGGCGACCCGGACGGCGGAAAGTTCTCGATGTTCCTCTATCGCGGGGACCGGCTGATCGCCGTCGAAAGCATCAACAGCGCCGCCGACCACATGATGGCGCGGCGGCTCCTTGCGGCACGCATTTCCGTACCGAAGGCGGTCGCGGCCGATGTGGCCGCGAACCTGAAGGAATTGATGTAACGCTCCGGCGCCTGCCGTTAAAGCACGTCGCGCCGAATAGGATTCGGCGGCCGCGCTTTAGATTCCTTGATTTGATGCATGTCGTTATCCCGAAACCGAGGACACTTTCGGGCGACATGCATTAGGCAGCTTTCGCCTCCGGCTTATGCTGGAGGAAAGAAGAACCGTTCGCGTCGAAAATGTGCAGGTCTTCGGCGCTGGCGTCGAGCTTCATCGTCGCGCCGCGTTCGATCGGTACGTTGCCGGGCAGCTTGGCGATCAGCGGCAATTCGATGCCGCGGCCGATATCGACATAGACGAGCTGCACCTCGCCGAGCTGTTCGATGTAGTCGACCTTGCCCTCGAACAGGCTGTCCTTGCCCTTGGCGACATAAAGATCCTCAGGGCGCACGCCGAAGCTGATCTCCGTTCCTTGCGCGCTTGCCGGCGTGGCGATGGGCACGCTTGCCTTGCCGCCGATATGGGTGATGGCGGTGTTGCTGCCCGCCTTGTCGACCTTGCCGGGCAGGATGTTCATGGCCGGCGAACCGATGAACTGGGCGACGAACAGGTTGCCCGGCCGCTTGTAGAGTTCCATCGGCGAACCGACCTGCTCGATGCGGCCTTCCTTCAAAACGACGATTCGATCGGCGAGCGTCATCGCTTCCACCTGGTCGTGCGTGACATAGATCATCGTCGTGTTCGGCATCGATTCCTTGAGCTTGGCGATCTCGATGCGGGTGGCGACGCGCAGTGCCGCGTCGAGATTGGACAGCGGCTCGTCGAAGAGGAAGACCTTCGGGTTGCGGACGATGGCACGGCCGATGGCGACACGCTGGCGCTGGCCGCCCGACATCGCCTTGGGCAGGCGGTCGAGATATTTGGTGAGCTGCAGGATTTCCGCCGCCTGTTTTACCCGCTTGTCGATCTCGGCCTTGTTTTCCTTGGCGATTTTCATCGAAAACGCCATGTTGTCGTAGACGGTCATGTGCGGATAGAGCGCGTAGGACTGGAACACCATGGCGATGCCGCGTTTCGACGGCGGCACGTCGTTGACCCGTTCGCCGTCGATGCTGAGGTCGCCCGACGTGATCTCCTCGAGCCCGGCGATCGAGCGAAGCAAGGTCGACTTGCCGCAGCCCGACGGACCGACGAAGACGATGAACTCGCCCGATTCGATGTCGAGATCGATGCCGTGGAGAATGTTCAGACTGCCGTAAGCCTTCTTGACATTCCTGAGCGTAAGATCGGCCATTGCTTCCTCCCTACAATTGCTCCAGCCGGATCAGGCGAAACGCCCGAACCAGGCACCATAACTTTCAAGCCTGATCGTATTGCCCTCGGCCGCGTCCGCGAAGCCGTGCCCGGCGAGCGGTTGCGCGGCCCGGCCTTCGCCGAGGTCGACCGCAGCCGGCCGGCTGCCGAGATTGAAGGCGCAGACGATCTGTTCGTTACCCTCACGGCGGGTGAAGGCGACGACATCGCCCTCGCCCGCGAGAAACGTGATGTCACCCTTGGCGAAGGCCGGATGGGAGCGGCGGAACGCCAGGAACCGACGGTAATGCTCGAGCAGCGAATTCTGGTCGTCCTGTTGCCTGCTGACGGCCTGGGCGAGATGCGCGCGCGGCACCGGCAGCCAAGGCTTGGCCGTGGAGAAGCCGCCGTTCCTGGCATCGGCATCCCACACCATCGGCGTGCGGCAGCCATCGCGGCCCTTGAATTCGGGCCAGAAGCGGATGCCGTAAGGGTCCTGCAGATCCTCGAAGGCAAGGTCGGCTTCGCCGAGCCCCAACTCTTCGCCCTGGTAGATGCAGACCGAGCCGCGCAGCGACATCAGCAGTGCCGAGATCACCTTGAGATAGGCAAGCCGGTCAGGCTCGCCGGCGCCCCACCGGGACGCATGGCGCATCACGTCGTGGTTGGAGAAAGCCCAGCAGGACCAACCGTCGCTGGCCGCCTTGTCGAAATCCTCGAGCACGTTTCGCACCTTGGCCGCGCTGATCTTTTCCGGCGCCAGAAAGTCGAAGGCATAACACATGTGAACGCGGTTCTCGCCAGCGGTATAGGCCGCGACGACCTCCAGCCCGCGTTGCGAATCGCCCACCTCGCCGACCGCCGCGACGGCTGGATATTCATCTAGCAAGGCACGGAACCGCTCCAGGAAGCCGAGGTTTTCCGGCCGGCTCTTGTCGTAGACATGGTCCTGGTAGTTGTAGGGATTGACGGCGGGCGCCGTCTGGTCGTTGCGCTGCTCGATGGGCAGCGCCGGATTGTTCTCCAGCCCCTGGCTGTGGAAATAGAAGTTGATGGTGTCGAGGCGAAAACCGTCGACGCCGCGCTCCAGCCAGAAGCGCGTGACGTCCAGCAGCGCGTCCTGTACGGCGGCATTGTGGAAATTGAGATCAGGTTGTTCGGCCAGGAAGTTGTGCAGGTAATATTGCTGGCGGCGGGTGTCCCATTGCCAGGCAGAGCCGCCGAAGATCGACAGCCAGTTGTTGGGCGGCGTGCCGTCCGGCCTGGCATCGGCCCAGACATACCAGTCGGCCTTCGGATTGTTGCGGCTGGAGCGGCTTTCCTGGAACCACGGATGATTGTCGGCGGTGTGCGACAGCACCTCGTCGATCATCACCTTCAGGCCGAGCCGATGCGCCTCGGCGATCAGCGCGTCGAAGTCGGCCAGCGTTCCGAACATCGGATCGACGTCGCAATAGTCCGAAACGTCGTAGCCGAAGTCCTTCATCGGCGACTTGAAGAAAGGCGATATCCAGATGGCATCCGCGCCGAGATCGGCGATGTAGGACAGCCGCCCGATGATGCCTTTCAGGTCGCCGATGCCGTCGCCGTTCGAATCCTGGTAGCTGCGCGGATAGATCTGGTAGATCACCGCGCCGCGCCACCAGTCCGGATCGGGCGCCGGCAGCGGCGCCTCGGCCTTGCGGGATGCCGCCTGCATGGCGTCAGCCTCCCTTGACCGAGCCCGCGAGCAGGCCACGGACGAAGTAGCGCTGCAGCGAGAAGAAGACGATCAGCGGCACGATGATGGTGACGAAGGCCGATGTGGTCAGGATTTCCCAATCGCCGCCGCGCGAACCGAGCAGCGCGTTGAGGCGACCGGTCAGCACCAGCTGGTCGTTGCCCGAACCGAGGAACACCATCGCCACCAGAAGGTCGTTCCACACCCAGAGGAACTGGAAGATGGCGAAGGAAGCCAACACCGGGAAGGATAGCGGCAGCACGATCTTCATGAATATTTCGAAGTCGCTGGCGCCGTCGATGCGCGCCGATTCCATCAGCTCACGCGGCAGGCCGGCCATGTAACTCCTGAGAAGATAGATCGCGAAAGGCAGACCAAACCCGGTGTGCGCCAGCCAGATGCCGAGATATGTTTTCGATGGCACGCCGAACAGATTGCCGACGCCGTTGTAGATTTCAAGCAGCGGGATCAGCGCCATCTGCAGCGGCACCACCAGGAGGCCGATGATCACCGCGATCAGCAGAGCGCGGCCCGGAAACCGCATCCAGGCCAGCGCGTAGGCCGCGAAGGCGGCAATCATGATCGGGATGACCGTCGCGGGAATGGTGACCGTCAGCGAGTTCAGAAACGAGCGGCCGATGCCCTCCGAGAAGAGCACTGTCTGGTAATTCTCGGTGGTAAAGCGCGGCGGCACGGTCGACGCGTAATAGACACGCTGGCCGCGTTCGCCTTCGAACGCCTTGGCCGACGTGTGGACATAGGTGCCGTCCGCGTTGACCTGCAGCGTCTCGCCATCGCCCAGGTCGGCGACGCTGCCGGCCTCATAGGCGGTGGGCTGCTGCGCGCGGGTGCCGAAGGCGCTGATTTGGCTGGCACCGGGCGTTTCGAAAATGTTGCCCTCGATGACAAACTTACCGTCCTTCTCCTGCTGCGCGGAGGCCGGCGCAAGGCGCCCGGCCTGCGTCTGCGAGGAGCTGAAGAACGAGTTCCACCATCCCGAGGCGATGATCTGGTCCTTGTCGCGCAAGGATGAAACCAGGATACCGAGCGTCGGGATCGTCCAGATCACCACGAAGAACAGCACCGCGAGGTGAACGCCCCAGCGTCCGAAGGAGGATTTGCCGGCCGAGCTACCGCTTGCCTGGGCCATCTCAGAGCCCTCCTTCCTTGTTCGCCTGGCGAATGTTCCAGATCATGATCGGCAGCACCGCCAGCATGATGACCACCGCGATCGCCGCGCCGCGGCCGAAATCGCCGCCGCCGCGGAACATCCAGTCGAACATCAGGTTCGCCAGAACCTGGCTGTTCCACTGTCCGTTGGTCATGGTCAGCACGATGTCGAACACCTTGAGCACCAGGATAGTGATGGTGGTCCACACCACCATGATGGTGCCCCAGATCTGCGGGATCATGATCTTCCAGAATATCTGGAAGGGATTGGCGCCGTCGATGACCGCGGCTTCCAGCGTCTCCTCCGGAATGCCGCGCAGGGCCGACGACAGGATGACCATGGCGAAGCCGGTCTGGATCCAGATCAGGATGACCATCAGGAAGAAATTGTTCCAGAACGGCATCGATATCCACACTTGCGGCGCGCCGCCGAACCCCTGAACGATCGCGTTCAGGATGCCGATCTGCACCTGGCCGTCGCCCTTGTACTCATAGACGAATTTCCAGATGACGCTGGCGCCGACGAAGGAGATGGCGAGCGGCAGGAAGATCAGGCTCTTGGCGATGGTGCCCCACCAGATCTTGTCGGTGAGCACCGCGATGATGAGGCCGAGGAAGGTGCAGGCGGCCGGGACGACCAGCAGCCACAGCAAGTTGTTGAAGATCGAGTTCTGGAACTCCCGATCGCCGAGCGCCCATTGGTAGTTGGCCACGCCGACGAAACCCTCACCCGCCTTGTTCTGGAATGAGGTGATCACGGTGTTGACGACCGGGTAGATCAGATAGATCGTGAGAATGAGCAGCGCCGGGCCAATGAACAGCCAGGGCCGGATCAGTCCCTGACGGCGCAGATTGTCGATCGCCGCCGCGCCGCTGACGCCGCGCGACGGAAATATGATGTCGACCAGCTTGTTGGCGCCGTAGAAATAGACGACGCAGCCGCCGACGCCGAGCACAATAGCCAGTACGGCTGAAAATATCTGGGCACCCATGGTGCGTCCCTCATTTCGGGTTGAGTTCAACCACGGCGCCGGGGAGCGCCGCCCGATCCGGGCGCGGGCGCCCGGATTGCCGACTTTGGAATGGCCTGAACGGGGGCGGCGCGGCCTGGCGACCCAGACCGCCCATCAGGCCTACTTGATGGCGTCCCAGCTCTTCTGGATGTCGGCCGCCACGTCGGCTGCCGGCTTGCCGCCGACGAGATCGATCATGCCGGTCCAGAAAGCGCCGGCGCCGATCTTGCCGGGCATCAGGTCGGAGCCGTCGAAGCGGAAGGTCGATGCGTTGACGAGGATGTCGCCCTGCTTCTTCAGCGCTTCGTTGGCATAGGCCTCCTGGTTGGCCGTCTTCAGCGGCGTCAGCAGGCCGGACTGGGCCATCCAGATCTCGTGGGCAAGCGGCATCTGGAGATATTTAATGAATTCCCGCGCGGCCTTGGAGTCCTTGGTGATGGTGAACAGCGTGCCCGCACCGAGGACGGGAGTGCCGAGTTCAGGCTTGGAGGCCATCGGCGGCAGGTAGAAGAAGTCGGCGTCCTCGCCCAGCTTCGTGCCCTCGGGGAAGAACGAGGAAATGAACGACGCCTGGCGGTGCAGGTAGCACTTCGGCGGGATGCCGAAGAGACCCTTGGGGCTGTCGCGGAAGTCGGTCGCGGCGACCGCCGCCTTGCCGCCGTCGACATATTTGTCGTTGGTGGCGATCTTGGCGAAGATATCGAGCGCGTTGACGACCGCCGGGTCGTTGAACGGAATCTCGTTCCTGGTCCACTTGTCGTAGGTCTCGGGCGTCGCCGTGCGCAGCATGATGTCCTCGACCCAGTCGGTCGCCGGCCAGCCGGTGGCGCCGCCGGAGCCGAGCCCGATGCACCACGGCACGCCGCCGTCCTCGACGATCTGGTCGGTCAGCGCCTGCAATTCTTCCCAGGTCTTCGGCACTTCATAGCCGGCTTCCTCGAAATTCTCCGGAACATACCAAACCAGAGACTTCAGGTCGGCCTTGTAGGGGAAGGCGAAGAACTTCGCGGTGCCGTCCTTGTCCTTGTAGGTGCCGAGATCGACCCACGACTGGCCGGCGCCGTAATTGTCCTTGACGAAGGCGGCGGTCTCGTCGCCGAGCGGCGTCAGCAGGCCCTTCGAGGCCAGATCCTGCAACAGGCCGGGCTGCGGCAGCACGGCGATGTTGGGCGGGCTGCCCGCCTGCGTGTCGATGACAATCTGCTGTTCGTAATTTTCGGAAGAGGAATAGTTGATGGTGACGCCGGTCGCCTCGATGAAATAGTCGAGCATGCTGCGGACCAGGGCCTCGTCCTCGCCGCGCCACGGTCCGAAGATCGACAGGGTCTCGCCCTTGAGGTCGACCTTCTTCAACTCCTCGAAATTGTCCCAGTGGAAGCGGGCGTCCTCGCCCGGCTTGAACTTCAGTTCCGCCGAAGCGGGCGTCGCAAGAGCAAGCGCGGCCAACGCCGCTCCAAGCATCAGTGTCTTTTTCATCGATCTTCCTCCCGGTAGGATCCTATGAGGCGGACGAGACCTCCATCCCGTCCTTGCCGTCTGCAGGACTTCTTCCTTGAAAGAAATCCAAAGCGCTTTGGCTTCCGCCATAATCGCCATTGAACGCGCGGAGAGTCAAGCAGGAAGTTGGATAAATCGATTTAAACGGCAAATTTCTGACGCAATGCAATATGTTATTCGGCAGCGCAGCATGGAATTTTTCTTTTCTCTTGCGGATCGGACGCGTATCGTCCCCCGGATTTTGGCCGTTCTTTGAAAGCGCTTTGGGACCGATATCCCCGTGAACCTCAAACAATTGTCCCACATGCTGTCGCTGTCGCAGACAACCGTGAGCCGCGCGCTGAACGGCTATCCGGAGGTGAGCGAGGAAACCCGCCGCCGCGTCATGGACGCCGCCAAGCGCCACGGCT
Organism: Mesorhizobium sp. ZC-5; assembly: GCF_025753855.1. Lineage (GTDB taxonomy): Bacteria > Pseudomonadota > Alphaproteobacteria > Rhizobiales > Rhizobiaceae > Neomesorhizobium. Next base: position 582,969 of record NZ_JAOWPT010000002.1, on the reverse strand, counting down.
ACCGGCCGAACCCGAGCGCGCGCAGGCTGGCGACCGGCAAGGCCGGCATGATCGGCTATGTGATGCCGACCGGCGCCAGCGTCGACATGGATCCGCATTTCGTCGAATTCCTGTCCGGGCTTGGCGATTATGCGCGCTCCCATGACCTCGACCTGGTGCTGAGCCCGACGGCGGCCGACGAGGAGGAAACGACCTACCGGCGCATCGTCGCCAACAAGCAGGTCGATGCGGTCTATGTCTCGTCGCCGCGGCCGGCGGACAGGCGGGTGGCGCTGCTCGAACATCTGGGCATACCTTACATCGTTCACGGCAGAACCGAAGGGCTTGATTTCGAATATCCGTTCCTCGACATCGACAACGAGGCGGCGTTCCAGGAGGCGACCCGGCTGCTGATCCAGTTGGGACACACCAAGGTCGCGCTGATCAACGGCGACGACAGCCAGACCTTCGCCATCCACCGCGAGCGGGGCCTGAAAAAGGCATTGGCGGCGAGCGGGCTGAAGCTGCCGGCGCACCGGCTGATCTCCGTCGCGATGACCGAGGAGAACGGCTATCGGGCAACGCGACGGCTGCTTGAGCATGACGAGGCGCCGACGGCGATCGTCTGTTCGAGCCTCTTCATGACGCTTGGCGTGGTGCGCGCGATCCGCGATCTCGGGCTGAGCGTGCCCGCGGATGTGTCGCTGATCGCCCACGACGACGTTTTCCCGTGGCTGAAGCCCGAGAACTTTTCGGTGCCGCTATCGACCACCCGGTCGTCGATCCGGGCGGCGGGGGCGCGGGTGGCCGAGCGGCTGGCGGCGCGCATCTCCGGCCTCGAAACCGGCCCTCGCGGCGAGATATGGCCCGTCGACCTGGTGGTTCGTGGCTCGATCGCCGGCGCGCCGGCTTGACCTGACCTAACGATCCTCGAAGCCGGTCAGCACGCCGACGGCATTGATGCCGATCTCGTCGACCGCGTAGCCGCCTTCCATGACGAACAGCGTCGGCAGACCGAGTTTGGCGATGCGGCGGCCGATCTTCGGATAGTCCTCCGAGGTCAGCTTGAACTGGCTGATCGGATCCTTCTCGAATGTGTCGACGCCGAGCGAGACGACGACGACATCCGGAGCGAAGGCGGCGAGCTTGCCGCAGGCATCTTCAAGCGCTGCGCCCCAGTCTTCCCATGCGGTGCCGAACGGCATCGGATAGTTATGATTGAAGCCTTCGCCGGCACCCTCGCCCCTTTCGTCGGCATGGCCGAGGAAGAACGGATATTCGGTCATCGGGTCGCCGTGCAGGTTGATAACCTGGACATCGGCGCGGTCGTAGAAGATTTCCTGGGTGCCGTTGCCGTGGTGATAGTCGACGTCGAGTATGGTGACACGAGCCGCGCCCTGGTCGCGGAACCATTGCGCGGCGACGGCGGCGTTGTTGATGTAGCAGTAGCCGCCCATGAAGGCCGACCCGGCATGATGGCCGGGCGGCCGGCAAAGCGCGAAGGCGGCGCGCTCGCCGGCCTTGACCAGTGCGGCCGCTGTCAGCGCGACATCGCAGGACGACTTGATGGCGTCCCATGTGCCTTTGACGAAACTCGCGCCGCCGTCGAAGGAATAGAAACCGAGCTGCGCGTCGATCGTCTGCGGCAGCACATCGGTACGCAGGCCGCGCGTCGGCCAAGTGTACGGAATGGCCGAGCCTTTTCTTCCGGCGGCTTCCCATTTCGGCCAGGCAGTGGGCAGGAAGTCGATGTAGTCGGCACGATGGACGCGCTTCGCCGCCTGCAGATCGTGGACGTCGGGCGGCAGGATCGGCCCGAGCTTTTCCGATTCGACGCGCGCCTTGATGATTTCGGCGCGCGAGGGCTTCTCGAAACCAGGCAATATCTCGCCGGCCATGAGTTCCATCTGGCCGGAATGGCCGGCGTGAAGCGGCGAGAATACTGTCTTCATGATGTCCCCTGATTGCTGCTTGCGGCAAACTAACCGGAGGCAGTGGCTCATCTCAAGCCGGCAAGGCTGGGCCAGGCCGTCAGACAACCTTGCCGAAGACCCCGCGCCCATCGATCCAGACGCCGCGGACTTCGAGGCCGCTGGAGAGGTGCACGAAGTTCGCGGCGGACCCTTTTCCCAGCCGCCCGTGGCGGCTGCCGACACCCATTGCCTGGGCCGGATAGAGCGAAGCCATGCGCAGTGCTTCATCGAGGGGGATACCGATCGTCCGATGCATGAAGCGGACGGCCGAGATCATGTCGAGATCGGCGCCGGCCAGCGTACCGTCTTCCAGCCGCAGGCTGCCGTTTTCGCGTTTGATCAGGCGGCCGTTCAGCGTGAAGGACTGCATGTCGGTGCCGATCGTCGCCATAGCGTCGGTGACCAGGAAAATCCTCGCCGGGCCGGACTTGCCGCGCAGGGCGATACGGATCGTCGCCGGGTCGACATGAATGCCATCGGCGATCAGTCCGGCATAAAGCGTGCCGGTGTCGATGGCTGCGCCGACAAGGCCGGGCTCGCGGTTGCCGATCTGGCTCATCGCGTTGAACAGATGCGTGACCATGGAGGCGCCTGCCCTGGCGGCGCCGGCGGCGGACGTGTAGGTCGTGTCGGAATGGCCGAGGCTGACGACGATGCCTGCCGCCACCAGCCGCGCGATACGTTCCGGCGTCACCGATTCCGGCGCCACGGTGGTCAGAAGGTGCGGCACCTTTTCATGCGCGGCGATCAGCGCGGCTTCGTCGGCATCGCTCATCGGGCGGATCAGCGCAGGATCGTGGGCGCCCTTGCGGGCGATCGACAGATGCGGCCCTTCGAGATGCAGGCCGAGAAAGCCGGGCACATGCTCACGCGCCGCCTGCGCCCCGGCCTCGACGGTGGCAGCGGTGATCTCGCGCGTATCGGTGATCAGCGTCGGCAGAAGCGCGGTGGTGCCAAATGGTGCGTGGGCGGCGCAGATCGTGCGGATGGTCTCGACGTCCTGGCGGTCGTTCAGCATGACGCCGCCGCCGCCATTGACCTGCAGGTCGACAAAGCCCGGCACGAGCATGCCGCCGTCGAGTTCAACCGCTTGCGCGCCGGCAGGCAGGGAGGCAATGGCTTCGACCGTGTCGCCTCGCGCGATGAGCGCGGCGTCTTCATGCCAGGTCTCGCCGTCGAAGATGCGCGCCCCGGAAAAGGCGGTCAGATCGCTCATACGGTCTCCGTCACCTTCTTGAGATTCCGGGGCTCGTCCGGGTTGAGGCCCCGGTGGCGGGCGAAGGCCTCGACGAAAGCGTAGAACGACACGATCAGCGCCAGCGGATCGGTGAGCGGGTGGCCGGTGGCGGCAAAAGGCAGCCGCGTCGCCTTCGCGGCCTTGTCGCTGGTGATAAAAACCGCCGCCTGTTTTTCGCCGAGCGCCTCGGCGGTCTCGGCCATCGACGGTTCAGAACGGTCGCGGGCGGCGAGCGCCAGCACCGGGAATCCAGGCGTCACCAGCGCCAGCGGTCCGTGCATCACTTCGGCGGCGCTGTAGGCTTCGGCATGCATGCCGCAGGTTTCCTTGAACTTGAGTGCGGCCTCGTTGGCGATGGCAAAGGACGGGCCACGGCCGAGGATGAACAGCGAGCTTGCGTCCTCCAGCGCGCCGGCGAGCTGCATCCAGTCGCAGCCGATCGCCTTGCGGAAATGCTGCGGCAGTTCGCCAAGTGCCGCGAGCAGCGCCTGATCGTCGGTGCAGTGCGCCAGCAGCGCCAGGCCTGCGACAGCGGAATTGACGAAGGTCTTGGTCGCCGCGACGCTTTTTTCGACACCGGCGGCGATGTCGATCGCGTGGTCCGAGGCGCGCGCCAGCGGCGAGTCCGCCGTGTTGGTGAGCGCAATCGTCAGCGCGCCGCCGCGCTTCGCCTCCTCCGCCATGGCGACGATGTCGGGGCTCTTTCCCGACTGCGATATGGACAGACAGGCGGAGCCGGCAAGCCTGAGTTGCGCGCCATAGATCGAGGCGACCGACGGGCCGACCGAGGCGACCGGGATGCCGGCAGTGAGTTCCACCGCATACTTCATGAAGGAAGCGACATGATCCGACGAACCACGCGCCACCGTCACCAGGAAGGCAGGGTTGCGGGCGCGGATGTCGCGTCCAGCCTCGGCAAGCGATTTCTGGGAAACATCGAGCAGCCGCGCCGTCGCGTCCGGAATCTCGTTGATTTCCCGCATCATATGGGTGGCGTTCGCCGTCACTGGCTGTCTCCGGTTGTTTCGCTGCCGCCCAACCGCAGTTCTGCGACAAAATCATAGGCGTCGCCCCGGTAGATGGAGCGGGTGAATTCGATGACGCGGCCGGTGGCGAGATAGGAAATGCGCTCGATGCGCAGGCTTGCCGAGCCGGCCGGTACGTCGAGCAGCCGCGCATCGGCTTCGCCGAGGTTGGCCGCGGAGATGCGCTGCACGGCGCGAACCGGACGGTTGCCGGTCTTCTCCAGCTCGAGATAGAGCGACGAGGTGACGGCCTCGGGGTCGGGGAGTGCTGCCGTCGGCAGCGACGCCCGCTCGATCGCCAGCGGCGTACCGTCGGCGATACGCAACCGCGATACCCGCGCCACCAGTTCCTTTGCCGACAAACCGAGCACCATCATCTCGTCGGGCGACGGCGGATAGATGCCGCGGTCGAGCCACTCGGATCGCGCCGCCATGCCGCGGCGCGCCATGTCCTCGGTGAAGGAGGTCAGCCGCGACAGCGACTGCTCGACGCGATCGACGCGCGGCGCCACGAAGGTGCCGGAGCCGTGACGCTGGATCAGCACGCCACCCTTGACCAAGTCCTGCACCGCCTTGCGCACGGTTACCCGCGAGATGTCGGCCTTGATGGCAATATCGCGTTCCGAGGGCAGCGCGTCGCCGGGGCCGATAATGCCGCGCTGCACCGCGTCCTCGATGGTCTTCTTCAGCCGCAGATAGAGCGGCGCGCCCCGCTGGCCGTTATCCTTGACCGTCGCGAAGATCCGGTCGGCGAGCTCGACCATGTCAGCCGCTCCCCTTGCCGAAATACCGCGCCGCCATCGCCACGGCGCCACCGAGGGCATCGTCGAGCGGCTGCTTCAGCAAGGCGCGATGGCGCGCTGAAAGCAGCGGCGCGTAGAGCGGCGCCAGACCGCCGAGCAGGCACAGCGGATCGCCGTCGCGTAGGTCGAGCACATTGAGCGAGGCCTCGACATCGGCCACCGCCTTGTCGACGATCCAGATGGCGACGATGTCGCCCTTGGCGGCGTGTTCGAAGACTTTCGGGGCGAAGCCGCCGAAATCGCCCGGCTTGGCGCTGGTGGTGAATTCCACCACGCCTTCGGGATTGTCGCGGAACACCGACAGCATCTCGTCGGTCAGCGGCGAGGGCGCCCGGATGCCGTCATGGGCAAGCAAGGTCTGCTCGAGCAGGTCGCGGCCGATGCGCGCGCCGCTGCCCTGGTCGCCGACCTGGAAACCCCAGCCGCCGATCGCGCGCGCCTTGCCGTCCCTGCGCGCCATGTAGGCGGTGCCGGTGCCGAGGATCGCCATGGCGCCATCACCGGAACCGACCGCGCCTTCAAGCGCGATCTCGGCATCGGTTTCGACGCGGCTCGCGGCAAACGGCAGGATCGCCTCAAGCTGCTGCCGGTAGGTGCCGACATTGGCGCCGGCGAGGCCGAGCACGGCAGCGGCTTGCGGGATGAGGTCGGGATCCCTGCCGGCATTTATAAAGGCCAGCCGCGCCGCCTCGACGATATTGCTGCGCGCGCCGGTGAGGTCGGTGCGGATGTTGGCAGCACCGCTCTTGGCGCGACCGAGCACGGCGCCGTCCGCCGTTGCCAGCGCGGCCCTGCAACTGGTGCCGCCGCCGTCGATGCCGAGCACGAATTCCAAGCGATTTCTCCTCTTGTTCGGATAATACCAATAAAATACCAATAGCCAAGTGTTAATTTGGCGGTCGCAGCTTTCAAAGCCTATCCCTCTGTATAATATGGAATATTGCTGTCTGCGGAGTGCATGGTTTCAAAAAAGTGTTAACGTTGCTGGACAAGTGGTATTTTTTTGGTATTGTCCATTCGACGGGAGGAATGGAATGGCCGTAAAGCGGACCGAACAGCAGCACCCAAAGGCCGACGGACTGGATTTGCAGCCGCCCGAAGCCGTGCTCCGCTTTCTCGCCGAAGCCCAGATCGAGGCCGCGGGAGCCGTGCTCGGCGCCGTGGATTCCATTGCGGAAGCGGCTGAAATCGCCGCCGCAACCTTGCGGAGCGGCGGCAGGCTCGCCTACGCCGCGGCCGGCAGTTCCGGCCTGATGGCGCTCGCCGATGCGCTCGAACTGCCCGGCACCTTCGGTATCCCGCGCGACCGCATCGTGGTTCTGCTGGCCGGTGGCGTCGAGGCGCTGAACAACCTCGCCGGGGCACCAGAAGACGATGGAGAGCAGGCGAAGCGCGACGTCGCCGATGCGGGCCTCTCGGAAGGCGATTGCCTGATCGCGCTGTCGGCCAGCGGCTCGACGCCCTATGCCGTCGCCGCGCTGGAGCAGGCGCAAGCCCGCAAGCTCAAGACCATCGCCATCGCCAACAATCCCGATACGCCGATCATCAAGCTTGCCGACGCCGGCATCGTGCTGGCGACGCCGCCGGAACTGATCGCCGGCTCGACCCGCATGGGCGCCGGTACGGCTCAGAAGATCGCCCTCAACATGCTGTCGACGCTGATGGCGATCCAACTCGGTCACGTGCATGACGGCTACATGGTCAACCTTCACGCCGACAATCTGAAGCTCAAGGACCGCGCCGCGCGCATCGTCGTGGCGGTCAGCGGCTGCGACCAGCAAGCCGCCGCCGAATGGCTCGACAAGGCAGGGGGCTCCGTGAAGACGGCGGTGCTTCTCGCCGCCGGCGCCGGCGACCGCAAAGCCGCCAAGGGACTACTCGAACGCGCCGGCCAGAAACTCAGGCCGGCGCTTTCCGAGCTAGAGGGGAGCTCGCGCTCTCAACACGGAACCTGAACAGGGTCAAACAGGGAGAACGGACATGACAAGAAAGACACTGACAGCGCTTCTCCTGGGATCAAGCATACTCGGCTCGGCCGGAACCGCTTTCGCCCAGGACGTGACGCTCAACATAGAAAGCTGGCGCAACGACGATCTCGCCATCTGGCAGGAGAAGCTGATCCCCGCCTTCGAAGCGGCAAACCCCGGCATCAAGGTGGTGTTCGCACCGTCGGCGCCGACCGAATACAATGCCGCGCTCAACGCCAAGCTCGACGCGGGCTCGGCCGGCGACCTCATCACCTGCCGTCCGTTCGACGCCTCGCTCGAACTCTACAACAAGGGCCATCTCGCCGACCTGACCGGCGTGCCCGGCATGGAGAACTTCTCCGACGTGGCGAAGTCGGCCTGGCAGACCGACGACGGCAAGGCAACCTTCTGCGTGCCGATGGCCTCGGTCATCCACGGCTTCATCTACAACCAGGAAGCCTTCGAGAAGCTCGGCATCACGCCGCCGGCCACCGAAGCTGAGTTCTTTGCCGCGCTCGACAAGATCAAGGCCGACGGCACCTACATCCCGATGGCGATGGGCACCAAGGACCTCTGGGAAGCCGCGACAATGGGCTACCAGAACATCGGCCCGACCTACTGGAAGGGCGAGGAAGGCCGCCTGGCGTTGATCAAGGGCGAGCAGAAGCTGACCGATCCGCAGTGGGTCGAGCCCTTCGCGACGCTCGCCAAGTGGAAGGATTATCTCGGCGACGGCTTCGAGGCGCAGTCCTATCCGGACAGCCAGAACCTGTTCACGCTCGGCCGCGCCGCGATCTTCCCGGCCGGTTCGTGGGAGATCTCGGTGTTCAACACGCAGGCGCAGTTCAAGATGGGCGCCTTCCCGCCGCCGGTGAAGAACGCCGGCGACACCTGCTACATCTCCGATCACAACGACATCGCGATCGGCCTCAACGCCAAGAGCAAGAACCTCGAGGCCGGCAAGAAGTTCCTCTCCTGGGTGGCTTCGCCGGAGTTCGCTTCGATCTACGCCAACGCGCTGCCGGGCTTCTTTAGCCTGTCGTCGACGCCGGTGAAGATGGAAGATCCGCTGGCGCAGGAATTCGTTTCCTGGCGCGAGAAGTGCAAGCCGACGATCCGCTCGACCTACCAGATCCTGTCGCGCGGCACCCCGAACCTCGAGAACGAGACCTGGGTTGAATCGGCGAACGTGATCAACGGCACTGATACGCCGGAAGTTGCCGGCGAGAAGCTGCAGAAGGGCCTCGACAGCTGGTTCAAGCCGGCTAAGTAAGCTCAATCTCCACCTTCTCCCCTTGTGGGAGAAGGTGGCCGACCCTGAGCTTGCCGAAGGGGAGGGGTGCTCCCAGCGGGCACTCCGTCCATCACCCCTCATCCGTCTCAACGCTTCGCGTCGATCCACCTTCTCCCACAAGGGGAGAAGGTGCTTGCAACGTTTACGCCTTCGTCCATCATCTGAAGCGCCGCGCAAACTTGACCGGGCGAGAGACCGAACCCATGGCCGAAACATCAACACCAAGCAGACCATTCCGCTGGCACATCGTCGTGTTCCTGGCGCCGGCGGTCCTCGTCTATACGCTGGTGATGATCCTGCCGTTGTTCGGCACCTTGCAGCTGTCGCTGTTCCGGACCGTGGAGAACGCCCAGTCCTTTGTCGGCCTCGACAACTTCCGCACGCTGTTCGGCGATCCGCGCTGGGCTGCCACCTTCTGGAACGCGCTCTGGAACAACACCTGGTTCTTCATCATCCACATGCTGGTACAGAACCCGATCGGCGTCGTGCTCGCCGCGCTACTGTCCAGCCCGAGGCTGCGGTTTTCCGCCTTCTACCGGACGGCGATCTTCATCCCGACCATCCTGTCCTTCGTCATCGTCGGGTTCGCCTGGAAGCTGATCCTGTCGCCGCTGTGGGGCGTGGCGCCCAATCTGATGGATCTGGTCGGGCTGAAAAGTCTGTTCACGCCTTGGCTCGGCAAGGAGGAATATGCGCTCACCACGCTCGGACTGATCTCGGTGTGGCAGTTCGTCGGCATCCCGATGATGCTGATCTATGCGGCGCTGCTGTCGATCCCCGACGAGGTGATCGAGGCAGCCGAGATGGACGGCATCACCGGCATGTCGCAGTTCTGGAAGATCAAGCTGCCGCTGATCCTGCCGTCGATCGGCATCATCTCGATCCTCACCTTCGTCGGCAACTTCAACGCCTTCGACCTGATCTACTCGGCGCAGGGGGCGCTGGCCGGGCCGAACTACGCGACCGATATTCTCGGCACCTTCCTCTACCGCACCTTCTTCGGCTTCCAGTTGCAGGTCGGCGACCGCAACATGGGCGCGGCCATCGCCTCGATGATGTTCTTCATCATCCTCGCCGGCGTGTGCCTCTACCTGTTCACCATCCAGACGCGCCTGCGTCGGTACCAGTATTGAGGAGCGCAACATGAGCCAGGCCCGCTCCTCCCTGCCGCGCACCATCGGCGCCCATGCGATCCTGATCGCCTATACGGTGATCGCGCTGTTCCCTGTGCTGGTGATCGTCATCAACGCGTTCAAGTCGCGCAACGCGATCTTCCGCCAGCCGCTGATGCCGCCGACACCGGAGACTTTCGACCTGGTCGGCTTCCGCACCGTGCTGACGCAAGGCGATTTCCTGCTCTATTTCCAGAACAGCCTCATCGTGACGGTGGTGTCGCTGTTCCTGGTGCTTTTGTTCGGCGCCATGGCGGCGTTTGCCCTGTCGGAATACCGCTTCAAGGGCAATTCGCTGATGGGCCTCTACCTGGCGCTAGGCATCATGATCCCGATCCGGCTCGGCACCGTCGCCATTCTCCAGTTGATGGTGGCGAGCGGACTGGTCAACACGCTGACGGCGCTGGTGCTCGTCTATACCGCACAGGGCCTGCCGCTGGCGGTGTTCATCCTGTCGGAGTTCATGAAGCAGGTGTCCGACGACCTGAAGAACGCCGGCCGCATCGACGGGCTTTCCGAATACACGATCTTCTTCAGGCTGGTGCTGCCGTTGGTGCGTCCGGCCATGGCGACGGTGGCGGTCTTCACCATGATCCCGATCTGGAACGATTTGTGGTTCCCGCTCATCCTGGCGCCGTCCGAAGCGACCAAGACCGTGACACTCGGCGCGCAGATCTTCATCGGCCAGTACGTAACCAACTGGAACGCGGTGCTGGCAGCCTTGTCGCTGGCGATCGTGCCGGTGCTCATCCTCTATCTCATCTTCTCGCGGCAGCTGATCCGCGGCATCACGGCGGGAGCAGTGAAGTGAGTTCGACTATGGAAAAGCCCCTGCGTGTCGTCGTTGCCGGGCTCGGCAACATGGGCAAGAGCCATGCGCTCGCCTACCACGGCAATCCGGGCTTCGAGATCGCGGCGCTGGTCAACAGATCGGGAGCCGCACCATCGGATTTGACCGGCTACGAGATGCGCCGGTCGTTCGAGGAAGCGCTGCGGGAATTCAAGCCGGACGTCGCCTCGATCAACACCTATTCCGACAGCCATGCCGACTATGCCGTGAAGGCGCTGGAGGCGGGCTGCCATGTGTTCGTCGAAAAGCCGCTGGCCACCTCCGTGGCGGACGCCGAGCGCGTCGTCGCGGCGGCGCGTGCAAACGGCCGCAAGCTGGTGATCGGCTATATCCTGCGCCACCACCCTTCATGGATGCGGCTGATCGTCGAGGCGCGGGCGCTCGGCGGGCCATTCGTCTTCCGCATGAACCTCAACCAGCAGTCCTCCGGCCATACCTGGGACACCCACAAGCAGCTTATGCAGACCACATCGCCGATCGTCGACTGCGGCGTGCACTATCTCGATGTGATGTGCCAGATCACCGACGCAAAGCCTGTCGAGGTGCGCGGCATGGGGCTGCGGCTCTCGGAAGAGATCGATCCGAAAATGTATAATTACGGCCATCTGCAGGTGCTGTTCGACGACGGCTCGGTCGGCTGGTACGAGGCGGGCTGGGGACCGATGATGTCGGAGACCGCGTTCTTCGTGAAAGACGTGATCTCGCCGAACGGCTGCGTCTCGATCGTGATGAGCGACAGCGCCAAATCGGACGACATCGACACCCACACCAAGACCAATGTCATTCGCGTGCACAGGGCTGAGACCCGCGCGGACGGCAAGTTCGCCAGTCCCGACCAGAACCTGTCGATGCAGGACGAGCCCGACCACCAGGGTCTCTGCGACCGCGAACAGGCCTTCCTGCTCAAGGCGATCCGCGAGGATCTCGATCTCGGCCGCCACATGGATGATGCGGTGAAGTCGCTCGCCGTGTGCCTGGCCGCTGACGAAAGCGTACGGACCGGGAAGGCGGTGAGGTTGTGATGACTACAACACAGCAGATGGCCGGCAGGCCAGAGGGCGGCGCTGTCTCGCAAGCTTCTCCGCACATATTTGGATGGAAACACTGATGGGCTCGCTGAAACTCCAGAACGTCAAAAAGAGCTTCGGCAAGGTCGACGTGCTGAAAGGCATCGACCTCGAAGTGACCGACGGCGAGTTCGTCGTCTTCGTCGGCCCATCTGGATGCGGCAAGTCCACGCTGCTGCGCATCATAGCCGGGCTGGAAGACCTCACCGGCGGCGATGTCAGGATCGACGGGGAGAAAGTCGACCACGTGCCGCCGGCCCAGCGCGGCATCGCCATGGTGTTCCAGACCTATGCGCTCTACCCACACCTGACCGTGAAAAACAATATGGGCCTCGGCCTGAAGCAGGCGGGAACGCCGGCGGCGGAGATCGAAAAGCGCATTGCGGCTTCCTCGGCGATGCTGTCGCTCGAGCCTTATCTGGAGCGCCGCCCCGCCGAGCTTTCCGGCGGCCAGCGCCAGCGCGTCGCCATCGGCCGCGCGCTGGTGCGCGAGCCCAAGCTGTTCCTGTTCGACGAACCGCTGTCCAATCTCGACGCCGCACTCCGCGTCAACACGAGGCTCGAGATCGCGCAGCTGCACCGCCGGCTGAAGGCGACGATGATCTATGTGACACACGACCAGGTCGAGGCGATGACGCTGGCCGACAAGATCGTTGTCTTGAACAACGGCCAGATCGAGCAGGTCGGCGGCCCGATGGAACTCTACAATTCGCCGGCCAACGAATTCGTCGCCAGCTTCATCGGCTCACCCAGGATGAACTTCATCGACGGTGCGCGGCTTGGCGAGACGGCCAAGACGGTTGGTGTCCGGCCGGAGCACCTGACGGTCGACAAGAAGAAAGGCACCTGGAAGGGTACGGTGATCCATGCCGAGCATCTCGGCGCCGACACCAATCTTTACATCGATACCGAGAAGGCCGGCCTGCTGACGGTACGCATCTTCGGCGTCTACAACGCCGAGCCGGGCGCGACGGTCTATGCGACACCGGAGCCCGGCAAGACCTACCGGTTTGGCAGCGACGGCAAGGTCATGGCATAACTGCCATACGAGGCCGCCCGGCTTCGGTGTCAGGCGGCATGCATGGACGACACGAGCATCAATGAAATCGCCGACTGGCTCGTTGCGCGCGGCCTTGCCGGCGACGACGAGGTTTCGCTGCTGCACGGCTTCTGCGAGCGTTGCGTCGCGGCCGGCATGGGCCTGACGCGCGGCGTTGCCATCATCGATACGCTGCACCCGGTGTACGAAGGCCGCGCCTTCTTCTGGGCCGGCGACAAGCAGCTTGAAACCGCCGTTTCCGAATACGGGCCGAGCGAAGAGGGCGAAAACGTCGAAGGGTGGCACCGCAGCCCCTTCTACCACCTGCTGCAATCCGGAAAGAGCGAAATGCGCCGCCGGCTCGAAGCGGGTGAAACGAAGGATTTCGAAGTTCTCGGCGAATTGCAGTCGGAAGGTCAGACCGACTATCTGGCGATGATCCAGCGCTTCGACCGCGAAGCGGCGATCGGCGAGATGGACTGCTTCCTTTCGCGCTGGCTGACGGCGCGGCCAGGCGGTTTCAGCGATGCCGAGGTCGTCGCCTTGCGTCGGCTGGTGCCGGCGCTTGGCCTGGCGATCAAATCGGCCTCACTGGCGCGCGTCGCGGAATCGCTGGTCGAGGCCTATCTTGGCCGCGATGCGGGCCGTCGCGTGCTGCAGGGCAAGATGTCGCGCGGAACCGTCGAGAAGATCAACGCGGTTTTGTGGTCTTCCGACATCCAGGGCTATACGCCGCTTTCGGAAACCATCGCCTCCGACCAGTTGATCCCGTTGCTCGACGATTACGCGGAGGCGGTCATCTCGGCGGTGCATGGCGCCGGCGGCGACGTGCTGAAACTGATCGGCGACGGCATCCTGGCGATCTTCACCGCCGACGATTCGGTTGCAGCCTGCCAGGCGGCGCTGCGGGCCGAAGCCGATCTGCGATCGAGGCTCTCCGCGCTCAACCAGCGCCGCGCCGCCGAAAACCGGCCGGTCGCTTCGATCTATCTCGGCCTGCACATCGGCGATGTCTTCTACGGCAATATCGGCAGCAAGGACCGACTCGACTTCACCGTCGTCGGCCAAGCGGTCAACGAGGTGAGCCGCATCGCCGCGATGTGCCGTTCGGCCGATCGCGACGTGCTGTTCTCTTCGGATTTTCGCGCCACGCTGCCTGAAGCAGAGCAGCCGGTTCTGGTTTCAGTCGGCCGCTATGCCTTGCGGGGCGTCGCGCGTGTCCAGGAACTGTTCACGCGCGACCGCGAGATAGGTTAAGCGTCCGCCTTCATCTGCTGGCGCTGGTTGCCCAACCCCTCGATGCCGAGTTCGACCACGTCGCCAGCCTTCAGGAACTTCGGCGGCTTCATGCCGAGGCCGACGCCGGGAGGCGTGCCGGTCGAGATGATGTCGCCGGGTTGCAGCGACATGAACTGCGACAGGTAGGAGACGAGGAAGGCGGCGCCATAGACCATGGTTCTGGTCGAGCCGTCCTGCCTCTTCTTGCCGTTGACCGTCAGCCACATCTTCAGGTTCTGCGGATCCTTCACCTCGTCCCTGGTTACCAACCAGGGGCCGATCGGGCCGAATGTGTCACAGCTCTTGCCCTTGGTCCACTGGCCCTGGCGCTCAGCCTGGAAGGCGCGTTCCGAGACATCATTGATGGTGCAGTAGCCGGCGACGTAATCCAGCGCCTCGGCCTCGGTCACGTATTTGGCCTTCTTGCCGATCACGATGCCGAGTTCGACCTCCCAATCGGTCTTCTTCGACCCGCGCGGGATCAGCACGTCGTCGTTCGGGCCGACGATCGCCGAGGTGGCCTTCATGAAGATGATCGGCTCGGACGGCACGGTGGCGCCCGTCTCGGCGGCATGGTCGGAATAGTTGAGACCGATGCAGATAAATTTGCCGACGCCGGCGACACAGGGTCCGATGCGCGGGTTGCCACGAACTGCCGGCAACGAGGCAGGATCGATCTTGGCGAGTTTCTTCAGCGATGCCGGCGCCAGCGCCGCACCCGCGATATCGCCCACATGGCCGGAGAGATCACGGATCTTGCCGTCGCCATCAATTACGCCGGGCTTTTCCGCACCCGCCTTACCATAACGCACCAGTTTCACTTGCTTCTCCCTTGCAGCCGCTTGTCTTCAAGCACGACCTTTCGTACAGGCCATGCAAGTGGAGTAAAGAGCCAGACAGCAATTTTCTTGGAAAACTAGTCGCCGTAAGGGACCCAGACGTTCTTGACCTCGACTGCCTTGCGGAGCAGCGCTTCCGGCGCCCATGGCCCTGCGTTCCAGTCGACCGCCCGACCGTTGCCGGTGAAGACGCGTTTCAGGTTGCCGATCGATTCCGCCTCCGCCTGCTTGCAGGTTTCCGCGTCAGCGATCACCCAGAGCCCGTCGACATCGTCATGCTTGGCCAGCACGGCGCAAAGCTCGGCAGCGCGCCCGGTGACGATGTTGATGGCGCCGGCCGGGACGTCGGAATATTCGATGACCTGGTAGAGATCGGTGGCCAGCAGCGCGTGACGCGCCGACGGCACGGCGACGACCGTATTGCCCATGGCAAGCGCCGGCGCGACCAGTGAGACGAGCGAAAACAACGGCGCATCGTCCGGCGCGACGATGCCGACGACACCGACCGGCTCGTGCAGCGCCAGCGTGACGGCGCGCGCAGGCGGCTGGTGGACGCGGCCCTCGAACTTGTCGGCCATCCCGGCGTGTTCGAACAGGCGCTCGACGGACGCATCGACTTCGGCGCGTGCGGCCTTGGCTGAGGCGCCGGTGAGCTGCGTCAGCCGCGCCGCGAACTCGTCGGCGCGGGCGGACAGGTTTTCGGCGAAGAAATAGAGCACCTGGCTGCGGTTATAGGCGGTCGCCTCGCCCCAGCCTTTCGATGCGGCTCGCGCCGCCGACACCGCATCGCGGATATCCTTGCGGCTGCCCAGCCCGACTTCGCCGGCAAGCCGGCCTTTCCTGTCGGCCACCGCAAAGGAATAGTTGCCGTCCGGGCGCACCTGCTTGCCGCCGATGAAGAGTTTCGGCGTTCGGTCGATCAGCGGCGCATCGCCTTCGCCAATACGGATTTCCGCCTGCGTTGACGGCTTGAGCATCGCACCGGCCGGTGTCTTCAGCGTGAGGTACTCCAGCATGCCCTCGCGGCCACCCTCGCGGCCGAAGCCGCTTTCGCGATAGCCGCCGAAGCCGCAAGCGGCGTCGAACATGTTGGTGCCGTTGATCCAGACGACGCCGGCCTTGAGCTGCGGCGCGACATGCAAAGCGAGATTGATGTTTTCGCTCCACACCGATGCGGCGAGGCCGTATCGCGTGTTGTTGGCGAGTTCGACCGCTTCCTCGGTGTTGCGGAAGGTCATCGCCGCCAGCACCGGGCCGAAGACCTCTTCCTGGGCAAGGATATTAGCCGGCGAAACACTTGTCGCGAGCGTCGGAGGGTAGAAGTAGCCAGATGACGGCAGCGCGGTGTCGGGCTGCCAGCACACCGCACCTTGCCTGGTGCCTTCTTCGACGAGGCCACCAACGCGGTCGCGCTGCACGGCGGCGACCAGCGGGCCGATGTCGGTGTTCTTGTCGAGCGGGCTGCCGAGGCGCAATTGCCCCATGCGCGTCTTGATCTTCGCGAACAATGGGTCCGCGATGCCTTCCTGCGCCAGAAGCCGCGAGCCTGCGCAGCAGACCTGGCCCTGGTTGAACCAGATGCCGTCGACGAGGCCTTCGACCGCGCTGTCAAGATCGGCGTCCTCGAACACCACGAAGGCCGATTTGCCGCCAAGCTCCAGCGAGATTTTCTTGCCGCTGCCGGCTGTTGCTTTCCGGATGATCTTTCCGACTTCCGACGAGCCGGTGAAGGCGATCTTGTCGACATCGGCGTGGTTGACGATCGCCGCGCCCGCGTCAGGTCCGCCCGGCACGATGTTGACGACGCCTTTCGGCACTCCCGCCTTCTCGCAGATCTCGGCGAACAGGATCGCCGTCAGCGGCGTGAACTCGGCCGGCTTCAGCACCACGGTGCAGCCGGCGGCGAGCGCCGGCGCGATCTTCCAGGCAAGCATCAGCAGCGGAAAATTCCACGGGATGATCTGGCCGACGACGCCTGCCGCCTTATGGCCCGGGAATTCCTTGTCCAGCGCCTGCGCCCAGCCGGCGTGATGGATAAAATGGCGGATCGCCAGCGGCACGTCGATGTCGCGGCTCTCGCGGATCGGCTTGCCATTGTCGAGCGATTCCAGCACCGCGAACAGGCGCTGGTGGCGCTGCATGGCGCGACCGATCGCATAAAGCACGCGGGCGCGCGCATAGCCGGAACTCGCCTGCCATTTCGGCAGCGCCTTGCGCGCGGCCGCGACCGCGGCGTCGATGTCGGCGTCGCCGGCATCCGAGATTTTTGCCAGTTGCTTGCCGGTTGCGGGATCCTCGGTGGCGAAGGTCTTGCCGCCGGCAGCGGCGCGCCAGGCGCCGCCAATGAACAGCGCCCTGGAGAAATCGCGGCCGGCAAGCCAGGCATCCGCCTCGTTGCGCGCTTCGGGCGCCGCGCCGTAATCCATCGCTTCGTACCGCTGCAGGATGTTCAAGCGGAATCTCCTCAAGCCATCGCGTGACGATGATTGGCCGAATAGCGACCGGTCAGATGATGTTCGAGCTGGCGCTCGATGTCGGTCAAAAGGCTCGACGCGCCGAAGCGGAAAAGTTCCGGTTCCAGCCACGGCCGGCCGAGTTCTTCCTTCATCAGCACCAGCCAGTCGAGCGCCGACTTGGCGGTCGAGATGCCGCCGGCAGGCTTGAAGCCGATGAGATAGCCCGTGCGGTCGTGATAGGCGCGGATGGAACGCACCATGGCGAGGCCGACGGGCAGCGTAGCGTTGACGCTCTCCTTGCCGGTCGAGGTCTTGACGAAATCGGCGCCCGCCATCATCGCCACCATCGAGGCGAGCATGACGTTGCGCAGCGTCGAAAGATCGCCGGTGCCGAGGATGACCTTCAGGTGCGCCTCGCCGCAGGCGGCGCGGAAGGCAACGATCTCGTCATAGAGCTCCTGCCATTTCGCGGCGTAGACGAGGCCGCGCGGGATGACGACGTCGATCTCGTCGGCGCCGTCCGCCACCGACGCCTTGATTTCCTCGATGCGGGTCTTCAGCGGCGACAGTCCGTGCGGGAAAGCCGTCGAGACAGCGGCGACATGGATGCCGGTACCCTTCAACGCGTCGACCGCGGTTGCGACGAACGGGTGATAGACGCAGACGGCGGCCGGGCGGATGTCCGCCCCGGCAATACCCAGGCCCTCGACGATATCCCGCCGGAATGGGTTGATCGCCTTGGCGCACAGCCGGCGGACGCGCTCGTCGGTGTCGTTCGAATTAAGGGTTGTCAGATCCATCACCGACACAGCGCGCAGCAGCCAGGCAGCCTGGTTGTCGGCCTTGATCGAGCGCCGCTTGGTCATCGACCCGACACGCCGTTCCAGGGCAGAGCGATTGACATGGCGCATCGCCTCCAGCCAGCCCAGATCGAGTTCCATGCCGGGATTGCGGGCGATGCCGGACGTTCTGGCGGGGGTTGCCGCATTGCGTGCCGGCAGCGCGGTCACGGAAGCGGTTTCGGCCGGCACGTCGGCAATGGCTTGCTTGCTGCTCATACGCCTTCCTCCTGCAACCGCCGATGCCTTGTCTTGCATTCATCGCGGGTTTGCCCGGACCCTCCCAGGCCACGGGCAGATATCAGGATACCGCGCGAAGCGTGGTCGCACGAGTCCTGTTTGGGCAGGTGATAAACGAAAATCGGTTCTGATGCAGTGAAATTTTGACCGGACGGTCAAGTTGCCCGTCAGGCAGTTTCCACTGGTTCTCTGCACGAAAGGGTTGTGCTACAAGCATATCCTCGATCAGGAGGACGCCGATGGATGTTCAAAGCCTTACCGTCCGGAATGGCCGGCTGACGCAATACGGCATTCCGATCGGGATGATCGTGGTCCTTGCTGTACTGCTCTTTTTCATCGGCGATCCGCTCAATCTCATCCTTGTGAAACTGACTGCGGTACCGCTGTTCTTCCTTGCAGGCCGCGGGCTCGACCTGATCTTCTCATCTGAAGCGTCCCGAACGCCATGGACGGCGGTGTTCCTTGAGCGCCAGATACTCGACGCCTTTATTTTCATCTGCTTTATGACGATCTTTCTCTGGCAGCCAGATGTTTCGGCGCTGCGCCTTGCAACGATTTTCATCGTCGGCGTGGTTTGCATGAGTGTGATGAAGATTCTCGTGGAGAGCATTACCCGCAGACGCAGTGACAAGCCTACGCGGTAGCAGCAGTACTCAGTCCCAAAGTATGATTTTCGTCAGTCGAGCCGGCCTCAGCCGACAAACGCCCGTTCGACGACGAAATCGGCGGGCTTGTTGTTGGAGCCTTCGTCGAAGCCGGCGGCCTCGACCAGCGCCTTGACGTCGTGCAGCATGTGCATGGAGCCGCAGATCATCACGCGGTCGGTTTCGCGGTTGAGCGGCGCGATGCCGAGATCCGAATAAAGCTTGCCGTTTTCCATCAGCCGGGTGATGCGGCCCATGCGCTGCGAGATTTCGCGGGTGGTCGACGAGTAGAGCGTAAGCCGGCCGTTGGCCATTTCGCCAATCAGCGGGTCGTTGGCCGACTGGTCGAACAGTTCCTCGCCATAGGCGAGCTCGGCATGGTCGCGGCAGGTGTGGGTGAGGATGACGTCCTCGAACTTCTCATAGGTTTCGGGATCGCGCACCAGGCTGGCGAAGGGCGCGATGCCGGTGCCGGTCGAGATCATGAACAGGCGCTTGGCCGGGGTCAGCGCGTCGAGCACCAGCGTGCCCGTCGACTTCTGGCGCAAAAGCAGCGTGTCGCCCGGAACGATCTTCTGCAATTCGGAGGTCAGCGGGCCATCCGGCACCTTGATCGAAAAGAATTCGATCTCGTCATCCCAGCTCGGGCTGGCGATCGAATAGGCGCGGAACACCGGCTTCTCGGCATTGGGCAGGCCGATCATGACGAACTCGCCGGAGCGGAAGCGGAAGGCCTGCGGACGGGTGACGCGGAAGGAGAACAGCCGGTCGGTATAATGCTTCACCGACACCACTGTCTCGGCATAGACATTCGCCGGAATCGGAAACTGTACGCGCTGGGCGTCGACGGTCTTGAGAGCTGTCACTTGCTGCATGGGACGAAAATCTTTCCGGCTTCAGGCGCAAGCCAAGCGTGGTTTCGCGCGCGAGAGCAAAGTCCCAGCGCGCCGGCAAACCGATCCTGGCAGGGGAGTCTTGTCAGTCGGAATTATTAGTATACAAATGATTATTGCGTCAAGATGGGGGCGGGAAACGCCTTTCCAAACTGTGACATATCCTTAGGCCGGGCGTTTCGGATTTTGGGCATGGTTGAGAAAGTTCGCGCAGCAGGCGATGCCGTCGTGGCGGGGATCGATGTCGGCGGAACCTTCACCGACCTGATCCTGATCGACGGCGGCGATGGCGGCAAGGTCCACATCGCCAAGACGCCGACGACCCCCGAAAACCAGGCATTCGGCGTCGTCTCCGCACTGGCCGACGCCGGCTTTCCGGTCGACGGCATCGACCTCATCGTGCACGGCACCACGACGACCACCAACGCGGTGCTGGAACGCCGGCTGGCCAAAACCGGCATGATCACCACGCGCGGCTTCCGCGACATCATCGAGCTTGGCCGGCGGACCCGGCCGCAGCCCTACGGCATGACCGGCGTCTTCGTGCCGGTGATCCCGCGCGACCTGCGGCTGGAGGTTGCGGAGCGGGTCGAGGCCGGCGGCATCGTGCGCACGCCGCTCGACGAGGACGAATTCCGCGCCGCCGTGGAGCAGCTGAAGCAAGCCGGCTGCGAATCGCTGGTCATCCATTTCCTGCACTCCTATGCCAATCCCGTGCACGAAAAACGGGCGGCCGAGATCGCTGCCGACCTCTGGCCGAACGATCACATCACCGCCGGCCACATGCTTTTGTCGGAGGCGCGCGAATTCGAGCGCGGCGTCACCGCCAGCGTCAACGCCGCGGTGCAGCCGATCCTCAAGCGCTATATCGAGCGGCTGCGCAACGAGTTAGAAGCCAGGGGCTACGCGCGCGACTTCCTGATCATGAACGGCAATGGCGGCATGATCTCGGCGCGCTTCGTCACCCGGGAGTCGGCGAAGACAGTGATGTCGGGGCCGGCATCCGGCGTGATTGCCGCCGCCTACACCGGCAAGCGCGCCGGTTACCGGAATCTCGTCACCTACGATATGGGCGGCACCTCCACCGACGTAGCGCTGATCCGCAACGCGCAACCGGCGGTGTCCAACGAGATCGAGATCGAATATGCGATGCCGATCCATGTGCCGATGGTCGACGTGCACACCGTCGGCGCCGGCGGCGGGTCAATCGCGCGTATCGACGCTGCAGGCCTGATCCAGATCGGGCCGGACAGCGCCGGCGCCAATCCGGGGCCGATCTGTTACGGGCGCGGCGGGCAGGAGCCGACCATCACCGACGCCAATCTGGTGCTTGGACGCCTGGACCCCAAAAAGCTGCTGGCGGTCGACAACCCTGTCACCGTCGAGGCGGTGCGCGCCATTTTCGTAGACAGGATCGGCCGCCCCGCCAAATTGGATGGCGTACAGGCGGCTGGCGCGGTCCTGCGGCTTGCCAATCTGAAGATGGCCGGCGCCATACGGATGGTTTCGGTAGCGAAAGGACATGATCCGCGCGATTTTGCGCTGTTCGCCTTTGGCGGCGCCGGGCCGCTGCACGCGACAGCACTGGCGCGCGAACTCGGCCTGCCCAAAGTACTGGTGCCGGCCCGGCCAGGCATCACCAATGCGCTTGGCTGCGTCGTCGCCGACCTGCGCCACGACTTCGTCAACACGATCAACCAGCCTGTCCTGGCGCTCGACACAGAATTGGTGCGGGCGGTACTCGAAGCCCATCGCGCCGAAGGCAGCGCGCTGATTGCCAAGGAGGCGGTCGAGCCGGAGACGATCCGTTTCGTCCATTCCGCCGACATGCAGTTCGTCGGGCAGACACATCTCCTCAACGTCCCACTGCCGTCGACCGAAATCGAGCGCGCAACACTGCAGGCGCTTTTCGAGAAGGCCTATTTCGCCCGCTTCAAGGTGGAACTGCCGGAGATCCGCGCCAGCCTGGTCAATCTCAACACGTCTGTCATTGGCGTTCGGCCGGAGGTCGACTTGTCGCGGCTGATCGATCCGGCGCGCCGCGCAACGAAACTCGAGGATGCGCGGCGCGAGACGCGGCCGGTCTGGTACGATGGCTCATGGCACGACACGCCGGTCTACGATCGCGAGAAGATCCCGCTCGACGCTATGATCGACGGCCCGGCGATCCTGGAGCAGATGGATGCAACGACTGTGATCGAGCCAGGCGACCGGGCAACGAGCGATGCGGATGGGAATATTGTCATTGAGGTGAGGAGATGAGAATTGCGCCGGAATCGCATACGCCCCCTCCACCATGCTTCGCATGGTCCCCCTCCCCCGCTTCGCAGGGGAGGGGGACCGCCGGAGGCGGTGGAGGGGGCATGAGTGCAACCCATGTGAGGCGGGCGGGCTCATGACCACCCTCGACGCCATCACCCTTTCCGTTATCCAGGCGGCACTCCAGCAGGTCTGCGACGAGATGGACCTGACGTTCTCTCGGGCCGCGTTCTCGCCGGTGATCGCCGAAGCGAACGACCGCTCGGACGGCATCTATTCGGCCGAGGACGGCTCACTGATCGCACAAGGCGGCGGCGGCCTGCCGGTGTTCGTCGGCGTCATGCAATATTCGACCAAGACGCTGATCGAGATGATCCGCGACGGCAAATGCCTGCCGCCGGAACCAGGCGACATCTACATCGTCAACGATCCCTATCTCGGCGGCACGCATCTTATGGATGTGCGTTTCGTCATGCCGGTCTATCGCGGCGGCAAGATCTTCTGCTGGCTGTCCAACACCGGCCACTGGCCCGACATCGGCGGTTCGGTGCCGGGCGGCTTCTCGGCCTCGGCAACCGCGGTCGAGCAGGAGGGGCTCAGGCTGCCGCCGGTCAAGCTGTTCAAGAAAGACCGCCTCGATCCGGAAATCTACGCCATCATCTGCTCCAATATCCGCATCGCCGACCAGCGTATCGGCGACATCAAGGCGCAGGCCGCCGCACTGCTGGTCGGGCAGGACAGGCTCTTTGAAATCCTGGATCGTTACGGTGACGAAACTGTCGTTTCGGCCATTGCCGAACTGCGCAAGCGGGCGGCCGAACAGATGGCGGCGCATATTTCGGTGATCAAGGACGGCACCTACCGTTCGAAGGCCTTTGTCGATTCCGACGGGGTAGTCGACGCACCGCTGATCATCAACCTCGCCGTCGAGAAGAAGGGCGACACGCTCACCTTCGACTTCGCCGGTTCGAGCCCGCCCTGCGCAGGGCCGATGAACAGCGTGCTGGCGACGACCTTGTCCTCGATTTACCTCGCCATGCGCCATATTTTCCCGGATGTGCCGATCAGCGCCGGCGCCTTCGAGCCTTTGATCGTCAAGCGGCCGGAGGGCACCTTTCTCGACGCCAAATATCCCCGGCCCGTTTCAGGCTGTGCGGCGGAAGTCTCGCAGCGCATAGCCGAGGCGGTGTTCGCGGCCATGGTGCAGGCGCTGCCGGAAAAGGTGACGGCGGCACCCGCCGGCTCGAGCGGCAATTTCGCGCTTGGCGGCCATGATCCCGCACGGGGGCGAGATTTCGTCATGTACCAGATCTCCGGCGGTGGCTACGGCGGCAATTTTTCGCATGACGGGCTGACCAACGGCTGCTCGACCATCGGTATCTCCAAATCGCCGCCGGTCGAGGTGATGGAGCAGGCCTACCCGGTGCTGTACCGCCACTACGCGCTGCGCGAAGGTTCCGGCGGCGCCGGCGAACGGCGCGGCGGCTTCGGTCTGGCCTATGAGGTGGAATTGCTGCGCGGCGAGGCCCGTGCCTCCTTTGTCATGGACCACGGCCGTTTCGGCCCGCAAGGCGTGCTCGGCGGCGCCGACGGCGCGGTGAATACCGTCACCGTGTTCCGCGACGGCCAAGCGCATGTGCCGCCGCACCTCTCTAAGGAACAGGACATTCCGCTGCAGGCCGGAGACCGGGTTCGGGTGCGCACGCCAGGCGGCGGCGGCTATGGCGATCCGCGACGCCGTGACCCGGACCTGGTGCGGCGCGACATCCAGATGGGTTACTACACGGCCGAACAGGCGGCCGAATTGTTTGGCTTCAAGGCTGACTGACCGCCCAGCCCTGCGCCGCACAATAGTGAACGCTGTCATAAAACTCCCTGCCGATGTCGCATCTTTGCAGGCCAAGAAAACCGCGGCGGCAGAAAATCATGCAACAACAACAGGGGGCACTGCATGCGTATTCTCGGCTATCTCGCGCTCGCCGCTTCGGCCGCGGGCCTTCTGGCGCTCGCCGCCGGATCGGCTTCCGCTCAGGAGAAAAAACTGAAGCTCGGGACCGAGGGCGCCTATCCGCCCTTCAACTACGCAACGCCCGACGGCAAGCTCGCCGGCTTCGACATCGACATCGGCAACGCGCTGTGCGCCGAAATGAAGACCGAATGCGAATTTATCGTGCAGGATTTCGACGGCTCGATCCCGGCGCTGCAGGCCGGCAAGTTCGACGCCATCATCAACATCACCATCACGCCGGAGCGGGCGGAGAAGGTCGACTTCACCCATAAATATTACCAGACGCCGCCGGCCGTCGCGGTGCCGAAGGATTCGACGCTTGCCGGCGCTTCGCCGGAAGACCTGAAAGGCAAGACGCTGGGTGTCCAGACCAGCACTATCCATGCCAACTACGCCGAGGACAAATACAGCAGCTCGGAGGTCAAATCCTATCCGACCGGCGACGACGCCCGCACCGACATGGCCAATGGCCGCCTCGATGCGATGATGGACGGCTCGGTGATCCTGACCGAATGGCTGAAGACCGACGCCGGCGCCTGCTGCAAGCTGCTCGGCACGCTGAAGGCCGATCCGGCCGTTCATGGTCCGGGCGTCGGCATCGCGCTGCAGAAAGGCGACACCGAACTGGCAGCCAAGCTCGACGCGGCAATCGACGCGCTGCGCGCCAACGGCAAGTACAAGAAAATCAACGACAAATATTTCTCATTCGACGTCTACGGCGAATAGCCAAGCCAACGCCGATCCTATCCGGTCCGCTCTCGCCGAGCGGACCTTCACCCGCTTGAAATCCGAGAGGCCAAAAAATGCCGGAACGCAGATCGCCCTTCTATGCCAGCATCGTCGCCACGGGCGCAACGATGGGGCGGGTCGGCGGCGATTTCGTGTCGGCGAAGTTCTACACGGGCGTCGAGGAGGAGCATCTTAACACCCGCAGCCATGTCGGCATGCAGGACCTGAGCACCATGGGCAAGATGGACATCAAGGGTCCGGACGCCGAAGCGCTGGTCAACCATGTCATCGTCAACGACGCCGCGGCGATGCGCACCGGGCAGGTGCGCTATTCGACGGTCTGCCGCGAGGACGGCGGCATCATGGACGACCTCACCGTGTTCCGGCTCGGCGACGAACACTTCCTGATGGTGACCGGCTCGGTCAACCGGCTGAAGATGCGGCCCTGGCTGATGAAGCATGCCGAAGGGCGCAAGGCCTATGTGACGGACATCACCGCGGCGATCGCGTTCCCCACCATCCAGGGACCGCGCTCGCGCCAACTATTGCAATCGATCGTGACCGAGGCAGACCTCGCCGCGCTGAAGCGCTGGTCCTTCACGCATGGCATGATCGGCGAGACGCGGGTGATGATCTCGCGCACCGGCGTGACCGGCGAACTCGGCTTTGAGCTGTTCGTGCCGGCAGACGAGGCGGCGTCCGTGTGGCAGACGATCATGCGGGCCGGCGGCGATTTCGGGCTCAAACCTTATGGCGTGCTGGCGATGTTCACGCTCGGCCTGGAAAAGGCCTATCCGGCGCATGGCGTCGACATGGATGAAAGCCGCACGCCGTTCCATGTCGGGCTCGACCGCTGGATCCGTTTCGACAAGGGCGACTTCATCGGCCGCGAGGCGCTGCTGCGCATCCGCGACGCCGGTATCGACGAGTGCTGGACCGGGCTGGTGGTTGAAGGCGAGACGCCAGCCGCGACCGACGCGCGGGTGATGGCGGATGGCGAGGATGCCGGTTTCGTCACCTACAGCGACCATGGCTATTCGCTCGGCAAGGTGCTGGCGACCGCCCATCTGAAGCTGCCTTACACCGAACTCGGCACCGAGCTGACGATCGACATCGACGGCCAGCCGACTCGCGCGGTGGTGTCGCCGATGCCTTTCCTCGACCCGGAAGGCACGAGGTTGCGCGCCTGAACCGGCTCGTGGCAGGTTTCAGGACAGTTTCGCCAAAAGCTTGAGCATGGTCGCCGCCTCCTTCGAGGACAGCGGCGCCAGCGTTTCGTCGGTGATCGCCCGCGCCTTCGGGATCAGCGAGAGCACCGTATCGCGGCCCTGCGGGGTCAGGCTCACCATCAGGCGGCGCTTGTCGCCTTCATGTTTGGAGAGCGTGACGAGGCCGCGCGCCTTCAGCCGGTCGATGACCCCTTTCACCGTCGCCGCGTCCATGGCGATCGACTGGCCGAGCTGGTTCTGCGAGGTCTCGCCGATGTCGTGCAGCTTGGCGAGCGCGGCGAATTGCGGTGGCGTCAGATCGCCGATATGCGAGGCGAAGATGGACACGTGGCGCTGATGCGCCTTGCGCAACACGAAGCCGACCTGTTCCTGCAGATGATAGTCGCCGGCCTCCGGTGCGTCCTCGGCATCGACCAGCTTCAGCAGGTTTTCCTCGCCGCTCACCGGAGGCCGTCCCACGCCGTGATGCCGTCCGCCGTCAGTCCGCCCATGCGGTCATGGACCCGGCCGCCCACCGCCATGGCGAGCGCAAAGACGATCTCGTCGGGGCGTGGGCCGTCAACGGCGCAGACTGTCATGGCATCGAAATGACTGCGCACATAGGCGGCGTTGGTGTGGCCGAGCGGCACGTCGAGCGACGCGCCGAAGCCGCCGACCTTCATCGCCGACGGCACGATCGCCTTGGCGCCGCCCAGCCGCTCGCGCATCGCATAACCGCCCGGCACATGCCACAGCGCGGCATGCTCGATCTCGCCCGCGATGCCGACGATGGCGCCCTTGCCGTAAGAGTCGATTGCCTTGGGGTCCGCGCCCAATGCCTCGATCAGCCGGTCGGTCAGCAGGAGACCGAGCGGCTTCAGATCCTCCATCGCCGCCTGCAATTCCTCCACATAGTGGCCGGCGAACGGGTTCCTGACGACCGCCACCGCCGCCGCGCGCCGGCGAGGCTGCTTGGCGACAGGCCCGCCCTCGTGGAAAATCTCTTCGGTCAGCAACGCGATCTTGCGGATCGGAAAATCAGGCATGGGCGAGTATCCTCGTCGGTTGTTCTTCAGTTGCTGACGGCGCCAGCGGACCAATGGCGCGGCTTTCCCCTGCCAGGAAAATCGCGGCAGCAGCAATTTTGCCTTCGCGGCGCAGTGCCTCGGCAACGGTGACGCCGCTCTCCAGCGCCCTGGCGATTTCATCAGCCGTCAAGATCCCGACATTGGTCGTCACCAGCCGCTCGCCTAGATCGCTGTCCGGCGCCAGGCTGGAAGCGGACACCCGCGTGATCGCCGGGTGGCCAGGCAGGTCGACGGCGTTGGCGATGATCGTCGCGGCGGCATCCGCCTCGGCAGCAGTCCGCGCCAACACCGTCACCGCATCGGCGATGCCGAGTGAAAAGGAGCGGCCGCGCCAGCCGCTGGTGGCGATGCCGCGCACCGGGTCGGCGGTGCGGATCGTCAGCCGGTCGGCAAAACCATGTCCGGTGCCGGCAACGGCCGCGCTCATGGACTGGCCGTCAGCGAGATGCAGAGCGATGTCGCCACCATTGTTGACATAGGCCTTGTCCAGCACGTGCCCGTCGAGCAGCGCCGAAAGGATTTCGTCGGCGACCGAACCCGCCACCGCTGCCATGGGCGTGATGAAAGCCGGCACATGGAGGGAGACGGCCTTTTCCATGCGGTTGGCGGTCGGGCCGGCGAAGCTGCGCGGCATGCGCGTCGCCGCGCTGCGCAGTTCGGGAAGCTCCGCCACCAGTTCGCTCAGGATGGTCTGGAACCTCTCCACCGCCTGTGCGTAAGCCAGGCGCTTCTCCTCCGCCGCACCGAATGCTTCGACGATCAGATCGATCGGCCCGTGGTTGAGATGCAGCCGGCGGCCATCCGGCAGCCATGAAGCTTGCGGGCCGATCATTGCGATCCGCCTCGCCGCAGCTGCGCCAAAGGCGGCCACGGGTTGCGCGATGCCGCGGTGCTTTCGCGGCGTGCGTTCAGATATTCGCCGCCGCGCGCCAGCACATCCTCGACCGTGCGTATCTCGGCGGCGTGGCCGCCCAGCCGCTCGTAATCGTCACGCCTCAGCGTGAACTCGATCGGCGCGACCAGCGCCGGCGTCGGCACATAACCGAAGGCGTTTTCGGGGACACGCATAACGTCGACCATCAGCGTGATGCCGCCGCCCGGCCAGACATAAACCGGCGCCCCGCCCACCGTCACATAAGTCCTCAAGCCCTGCACCGACCGCGTCAGGTTGACCGGGTTCTCGACCACCCCGGCGCGCAGCGAGCCGCCGGCGCCGCCCATGAACAGCACCGTGCAGAGGGCCGGCTCGCAATTGTCCTCTATCAGCCCGACCGACTTGACGAGCCGTTCGGGGAACGGCTTTTCGACCGGCTTCAGATCGTCATCGAGTTCGTAATAGGCAAACTGCTCGCCGGTGGTGGAGACCATCAGCAGCGACAGGCCGGGGCGTGCGCCCTTCTTGGCATTCCAGTCGCCGAGGATCGACAATGGATCGCTGATCGTGGTGCCGCCCCAGCCGAGGCCTGGTTCGGACACCTTGAAATAGCGGCCTGGCGTCGAGCGGCGGCCGATGATCTTTATGCCTGTGTCTTCCCAGCCCAGCACCTTGCCGGCCTGGTGTTCCGAAACGACGCCGGTGATGTGGTCGTCGACCACCACCACCTCGTCGACCAACCCGCGCCATTGCGTGGCGAACATGCCGATGGTGGCCGAGCCGCAGCCGACCCGCATACGCTCTTCCTGCTTGCCGTCGATGACCGGGGCCTTGCCGGCCTCCACGATCACCGTCGCGCCGCCGTCGATGGAGAGTTCCACCGGCTTGCGGTTGCAAAGCTCGAGCATGGTGTCGCAGGTGACGCGGCCTTCGGATTTCGAACCGCCAGTCAGATGATGGACGCCGCCGAGCGACAGCATCTGCGAGCCGTATTCGGCGGTGGTGACGTGGCCGACCGCTTCGCCCTGCGCCCGCACGGTCGCGGTCTCCGGCCCAAGATGCCGGTCGGTGTCGATCTTCACCTTGACGCCGCAATAGGAGAAGATGCCCTCGGTGACAACGGTGACCAGATCGACGCCCTCGACCTCCTGGCTGACGATGAACGGCGCCGGCTTGTAGTCGGGATAGGTGGTGCCGGCGCCGATGGCTGTGACGAAGCGGCGGCCGGTGTTGACGAGTTCGCCGCTCCATTCCTCGCCGGCGTCGAAGGGCACCACCGCGCCGCCGGCTTCTTCCGCCTGGTGCAGGATGGTCAGCGGGTCCATACGCACAATGCGGCCGTCGACATTGCCGTAGCGGTCGCAGGCGCCGGTGCGGCCATCGGCGATGTAGCACATGACCGGGCAGGCATCGCAGCGGATTTTCTCACCGACCTGCCTGGCGCCAGCCTCATGCGTCTCGAAGCGTTCGGCGATCTCGCTCATGGCATTTTCTCCGCCGCCCTGATCGCCGCCAGCACGCGCGACGGGGTCGCCGGAATTTTCCGCACCAGCACGCCGGTGGCGTGGCGGATGGCGTTGAGGATCGCCGGCGCGGTCGGGATCAACACATGTTCGCCAAGCCCCTTGGCACCGAACGGCCCTTCCGGGTCGGCAACCTCGATCAGGATGGTTTCGATCGGCGGCACGTCGCCGATCGTCGGGATCAGGTAGTCGTGCAGATTCTCGGTGCGGCCCGGCACATATTCTTCCATCAGCGCCATGCCGATGCCTTGCGCGATGCCGCCCTCGATCTGGCCCTCCACCAGCATCGGGTTGATCGCCTTGCCGACGTCGTGGGCGGCGGTGATCTTGACCAGCTTCACGGTGCCCAGCTTCATGTCGACTTCGAGTTCGGCGATCTGCGCGCCATAACCATAGACCGCATAAGGCTTGCCCTGGCCCTTGGCGTCGAGCGGCGTGGTCGGTGGATCGTAGGTTTCCTGCGCGGCAAAGACAAAGCCGTCGCTGTCAGCAGCCATCGCCGCCAGGTCGACACGGCGCACCGCGTCGCCCTCGCGGATCGTCAAGGCGCCGGCTTCCAGTGAAAGCGTCGCCCTATCCGAGACGTTGGCAAAACGAAGAATCTGTTCGCGCAGTGCATGTCCTGCCTTTTCCGCGGCCTTGCCGGAAACGAAGGTCTGCCGCGACGCAGAGGTCTTGCCGGCGTCTGGCGTGATGCCGGTGTCGGCGCCACGCAGCCTGAAGCTTGCCAGCGGCAGGCCGAGCGCCTCGGAAGCGATCTGGCTGATCACGGTGTTCGAGCCCTGGCCGATGTCGACGGCGCCCTGGTGCAGGATCACCGTGGCGTCGGCTGCGATGCCAATCTTGATGGTCGATGGATTGGGCAGCGAGGTGTTGCCACAGCCATACCAGCAGGAGGCAACGCCGATGCCGCGTCGCCGATCTTCATTCGTGGAATTGAAGGCCACTGCGTCGGCCAGTGCCCGATCCCAATGCGGCTTCAGTGCGTCAAGGCAGTCGGCAATGCCGACGCCGCTTTCCAGAAGGTGGCCGGTCACCGTTTCGGAGCCGTTCCGAAGTGAATTCTCCATGCGAAACTCAAGGCGGTCGATGCCGAGGCTTTCGGCCAGTTCGTCATACAGCGTTTCCTGCATGATGGTCGCCTGCGGCACGCCGAAGCCGCGGAAGGCGCCGGAAATCGGCCCGTTGGTGTGGATCGCCCGCCCGGTCGCGCGATAGTTGGGCGTGACATACGGCCCGGAGGCATGCACCGGAACGCGGTTGGCGACGGTCGGTCCCCAACTCGCATAGGCGCCTGTGTTGAAGTCTCCCTCGAACACCATACCGGTGACGCGGCCGTTTGCGTCGGCGCCGATCGTCGCCGTCATCACCGCCGGATGGCGCTTGGTCGTCGACATCATCGATTCACCGCGCGTATAGGCGAGTGCGGCGGGACGGCCGGTCTTCAGCGCGACAAGCCCGATATAGGGCTGCAGCGAGATGTCGAGCTTGGACCCAAACCCCCCGCCGGTCGCGGTCGGCACGATGCGCACCTTTTCCGGCGTCAATCCGAGCAGCACCGCTACGTCGTCGCGATCCATGTATGGCGCCTGGGTGCAGGCGCGGATGACAAGCGTGTCGCCGTCCATCTCCGCCCAGCCTGCCTCCGGCTCAATATAAGCGTGCTCGACATAGACCGTTTCGATCGTACCGGATACGGAATGAGCGGCATGACGCAAGGCCTCTTCCGGATCGCCGCACTCGACGAAACCCTGGGTGAGGATGTTGCCGGGACGGCTGGCGTGGATGAGGTGGGCCGTCTTGGCACGCGCCTCGGCGGCCAACAACGCGTGTGGCAGTTCGGTCCAGGCGATCGGAAAATCCGAAAGGTCGAAGCCGGCGACCACGTCGCGCTCGCCGGCGATCACCGCCACCGCCTCGCCGCGGAAGCGGGCGACGCCTTCCGCCAGTGCCGGCTGGTCGGCGAAAGGCGGGATGACGCCGAAGCAGTTGCGGCCCGGAATGTCCTTGGCGGTGTAGACCGCGACGAGGCCCGGATGCGCGGCGACAAAACCATCTAGGTCGCCGAAGGTGAACGCGGCGTGCCAGTGGGGAGACCGCACCACCAGCACGGCCAAGGCATCGGCAGGAAACGTGTCGGCGCCGAACATGTCGGTGCCGGTAACTTTCGGCACCCCGTCGAGCCGGATAATGCGGGCGCCGACGGTGGGGATGGGGAGCGTGTCCCCCTCCCCCTTGTGGGGAGGGGTTAGGGGTGGGGGTACTAAGGGGCTGTTACCCCCACCCGCGCCTTCGGCGCGACCTCCCCACAAGGGGGAGGTGGAGGCAAATGCATGCGCGCCCATCACCGCCTGTACGATCTTGCGATACCCGGTGCAGCGGCAAAGCACACCGCCCAGCGCATCCTGCACCGCCGCTTCGTCGGGTTGTGGGTCGCGTTCGAGCAGCGCCGTCGCCGCAACCAGCAGGCCGGGGGTGCAGATGCCGCATTGCGCGGCACCATGTTCGAGGAAAGAGGCCTGCAACGCGGACAGGCTGCCATTGGCGAGGCCTTCCACCGTCCGGATCTTCTTGCCGGCGGCCGAGCCCGCCGGAACCAGGCAACCGCACACCGCCTCGCCGTCGATCAGCACCGTGCAGGCGCCGCAGTCGCCGGCGTCGCAGCCGACCTTGGTTCCGGTCAGCCGGAGTTCGTCGCGCAGCACCGAACTCAGCCGCGCCACCGGCGGAACCGAGACCGACACCGGGTTGCCGTTGACCTCGAAGCTGATCGTGGCGGTCGTCATGCCGCCACCGTTGCCGGTTGGCCGGCCGGAACGGCCTTCTCCAGCGCGGCCTCTATCACCCGGACCACGATCTCCCGCGCCGCAGCGCGGCGGTATTCGGTGCTGCCGCGGACATCGTCGATCGGCTGCAACCCACCCAGATGCCGGTCTTCGACGATATCAGGCGCACTTTGCGCCGATCTGCCGCGCAGTGCCGATTCCAGTGCATCGAGGCGTTGCGCCACCTCAGAACATGCACCGACTGAAATCGCGGCATCCTCGATCACGCCGTCGCGCACGACGATCCGCGCCGCGGCCATGGCGATGGAAATGACCAGATACCGGCGCGCACCAAGCTTGAAGAAGGACGACGACCCGGCGGTCGAAACTTTCGGCACGCGGATCGCCGTGACCATCTCGGCTGGCCGCAGCGCAGTGCGACGGTTGCCGAGAATGAATTGCCGCAGCGGCAGATGACGCACGCTGTCATGCGAGCTGACTTCGACCTCGGCGTCGAGGATCATCAGCGCCGGTACGCCGTCGGCAGCCGGCGAGGCGTTGCACAGATTGCCGACGACGGTGCCGGTGTTCTGGATCTGGATGGAACCGACCTCGCGCGCCGCCTCTTTCAACGCATCGAAGGCCGGCGGCAGTTCCCGCGCGACGATGTCGCTCCAGGTGGTGCGGGCGCCGACAATGATGTGAGCCGCGGTTTCCGAAACGTCGCGCAATTCGTCGAGGCCGTTGATGTCGAGCACGTTTTCCCGCAGCGGCCGGTTGCCGAGCGCCGGATAGAAGTCGGTGCCGCCGGCGAGCAAGCGCCACTGCCCCTCGCCGAGAAGGGCGAGCGCTTCGTTCACCGTCGTGGGTTTCGCGTAACGGATCACGCAATGCCTCCGGCAACGACATCCTGCCGAAATCGTTCGTATGCAAATGATATCAGCGCCGCCCGGCTTGTCAAAGCCGTCTTTTCGATTTCCGTGGAACGGAGCTTGCCGAGCGAAAGCTGTTGACGGCACGAGGCTTTTTCGGTGTGCTTTTCCCGGGCGCGACGTGCGCTGGCACCAACGAGGAAGAACCATGTCCGCCAAGGCACTGATCGTCATCGACGTGCAGAACGATTTCTGTCCGGGCGGCGCGCTGGCTGTTACCGGCGGCGACGAGGTGGTGCCGGTCATCAACGCGCTCGAGCAGGATTTCGAGCACGTCGTCCTGACCCAGGACTGGCACCCGCAGCACCATTCCAGCTTCGCATCCAGCCATCCGGGCAAGCAGGCTTTCGAGACGGTGACCATGCCTTACGGCGAGCAGACGCTGTGGCCCGACCATTGCATCCAGGGCTCCGGTGGGGCCGCGTTTCACCCGCATCTCAGCCGCACGAAATGCGAGTTGATCATCCGCAAGGGCTTCCGTCCCGCGATCGACAGCTACTCGGCATTTTTCGAGAATGACCACACGACGCCCACCGGACTTTCCGGCTATCTCGGCGAGCGGGGGATCAAGGAGATCACGCTGGCCGGGCTGGCGACCGATTATTGTGTCGCCTATTCGGCGCTCGATGCAGCGCGGCTCGGCTTCAAGACGACGGTGCGGCTCGATGCCTGCCGCGCCATCGACCTCGGCGGTTCGCTGGAAACGATGCTCGGCAGAATGAAAGAAGCAGGCGTGCGGCTGGTGTGACTATCCCACCCCGACATAGCGCTTCACCAGCCCCGGATCGGCGCGGAGTTTCTCGATATCCACGGTCTCGCGATTGCGGCCGTTCTCGATGAAGGTGACGCGGTCGGCAACCGAAAGCACCGCGTCGACACGCTGCTCGACCAGGATGGTGGAGACGCCGCGCTCGCGCAGTTGGCCGACAGTCTCGCGGATCTTCGCGATCATCGACGGCATCAGGCCTTCGGTGGGTTCGTCGAGAAGCAGTACTTCCGGCTCGAGACAAAGCGCCCGTGCCATGGCGAGCATCTGCTGCTCGCCGCCGGACAGCGTGCCCGACCGCTGCTTCAGCCGTTCGCGCAGAACCGGGAAAAGGTCGAGCACGCTATCGCGGGTCTGCGCGCCCTTGTTGCGCGTCATCAGCCCGATCTCGATGTTCTCGGCGACCGTGAGTTCGGCGAAAAGCCGCCGGCCCTGCGGCACATAGGCGACGCCTGCCTTCGGCACCTCGTGCGCGGGCAGCCTGGTGAGATCGCGATCGCCGAGCATGATCGAGCCCGCGCGCGCCGGGACCAGACCCATGATCGCTTTCAGGAGCGTCGTCTTGCCGGCGCCGTTGCGGCCGAGCAGGCACAGGACCTCGCCGTCGCGAAGCTCAAGCCCGATGCCATGCAGCACCGGAACTTCGCCGTAGGAACAGTCGAGGCCGGCGATGGTGAGCGCGTTACGCATCGGCCGGCGTCCCCAGATAGGCGTGTTGCACGTCGGCATTGGCGCGGATCTCTTCGGGTCCCCCTTCCGCCAGGATGCGGCCGGCATTGAAGACCGTGATGCGGTCGGCAACCGCCATGACCACCTGCATGTTGTGTTCGATCAGCAATATCGTCGTCTCGTCGGCGATGCCGCGCACCAGCGCCACGAAACCGTCGATCTCGCCGTCCGAAAGCCCTTGCGTCGGTTCGTCGAGGATCAGCAGGCGCGGCTTCAGCGCCAGCCCCATGGCAACCTCGAGAAGCCGCTGGTGTCCGTAGGACAGATTACCTGCCAGCACGTTCCGCCGGTCGGCGAGCCCGGTGCGTTCGAGCGCCTCCAGCACGCCGCGATGCAGGGCGGTGGCGCGTTTTTGCGGAGCGCGGTCCTGATGCC
Source organism: Mesorhizobium sp. ZC-5 (assembly GCF_025753855.1). GTDB lineage: Bacteria > Pseudomonadota > Alphaproteobacteria > Rhizobiales > Rhizobiaceae > Neomesorhizobium. The sequence continues at coordinate 548,118 of NZ_JAOWPT010000002.1, read as the reverse complement.
GGTCGATCAGCGCGCGCTGGACCGACAGCGCAACATTCTCGTAGGCGGTCAGGTTGGCGAAGATGCTGGTGATCTGGAACGTGTAAGCGATGCCGCGGCGAACGCGCTGAAACGCCGGCAGACCGGTGATGTCGTCGCCGTCGAAGACGATCGCTCCGCCCGATGGCTCGATACGACCGCAGACCAGGCTGACGAAGGTCGTCTTGCCGGCACCGTTGGGGCCGATGATGGCGCGTATTTCGCCAGGCACGACCTGGAAATCGACGTCCCGCACGGCATGCAGGCCGCCGAAACTGCGGCTGAGTTTCGTCGTCGTCAGCAACGGCGTCATGGCAGCCATCCGAGCCAGCGGTCGCGGATCGTGCCCAGCACGCCCTTCGGAAAGAACAGTACCAGCAGGATGAGCGCGAGTCCGACGATGAACAGATAGGCCGAAGTGAACGCGCTGGTGATGTCGACGATATAATACATAAACAGCGTGCCAAGGATAGGCCCGAGCGTGGTGGCGCCGCCGCCAAGCAGCACCCAGAGCAGCGGCAGGATGGAATACTGCACCGAGGCGAAGGTGGAGCCGACATAGCCGAACAAGATGGCGTAGGCAGCTCCCGCGGCGGCGCAGATGATTGCCGAGACGACGACGGCGACGAGCTTGTTGGCGAAGGCGTCGTAGCCGAGCATGCGCGTGCGCTCCTCGTTCTCGCGAATGGCGATCAGCACCCGGCCATGCGCGGAGCGCACGATCAGCAAGGTGACGATCAGCACGATCGAAAACAGCAACCATGCGGCCGTGTAGCGCGTCGCCGGCTGGGTCAGGTCGAAATACAGATTGCCGATGCTGACCTGCCGGAGCGGCTGGGCGATCACAAAACCCTCGTCGCCATGCGTCCAGTCGGCGAAATAGAGCGTGACGAGATAAAACACCTGGGCAAACATCATGGTGACGATCATGAAGGCGACGCCGGTCGTGCGCAGCGCCAAAAGCCCGATGACGAGGCCGAGCAGCGCGCCCACGGCGAGGCCGGCGCCGAAGGCCGGCAGCATGCTCCAGCCGAGATGCTCTATCGCAAGCCCGGCGCCGTATAGCCCGGCGGAAAAGAACATCGCGTGGCCGAGCGACAAAAGCCCGGTGTAGCCGAACAGCAGATTGTAGCCCATGGCGAAGACGGCGAGCACCATGACCCGCGCCAGCACGCCATGATGATATTCCGGCAGCACGAACTGCAGCAGGAATAGCCCGAGGATGACCGCGGCGTGCAGCGCATAGGTCGGCAAGGTGGCGCGGTCCCGGCTCATCGCGCCACTGTTCCGAACAGGCCCTGCGGCCGGAACACCAGCACCAGGGCGACAAGCAGGGTGGCGATCATCTTGGCTAGCGTCGGCGAGAAGAAGACGGAAATGATGCCGTCCGACAAACCGATCAGCACCGCCGCGACCACGGTGCCGCGCAACGACCCCAATCCGCCGATGATGACGACGATGAAGGACAAAAGCAGCGGGTCGAGGCCCATCAGGTAGTGCGCTTGCTGGATCGGCACGACGAGCACGGCGGCGACCGCAGCCAGCATCGCGCCCAGCGCGAACACGCCGGCATAGACGCGGTCGACCGGAATGCCGAAGGCCTGCGCGGTCTCGCGGTCGTATTGCGTGGCGCGCATGACCAGGCCGATCCTGGTCTTAGTCAGCACGAACCAGGCGGCGATCATCAGCAGGATCGAGGCACCTACGATCGACAGCTTGTAGCCGGAATAGCCGAACCACGGCAAAAGGATGCGATAGTTGAACGGCGGCTCCACAGGCCGCGCTTCCGGCCCGTAGAAGGTGAGCGCCGCCTGCTGGAGGATGTACAGCATGCCGATGGTGGCGACGATGGTGGCCTCGGGATTGTAATTGAGCCGGCGCAGCACCAGCCGCTCGGCGACCAGCGCGATGCCGCCGACGATCAGCGGGCTGACCACCAGCGCCAACAGGAAGCCGATTGCGGGATGGCCGCCGAGGGCCGTCGTGACGGCCCAGGCAAGCACAGCGCCAAGCATGAAGAACTCGCCATGCGCGACGTTGACAACGCGCATGACGCCGAACACCAGCGACAAGCCAAGCGCCGTCAGCGCCAGCACCGCCGCAGTGACGAGGCCTTCAAGCGTGGCCAGCAGGAGGTGGGGTCCGAAAGACATTCAGGAGCCGCTCTCGTCGTCGACGGGAGGCCACTGGCGGGAGGTGTGGACGAGCGCGACAATCGAAATTTTCTCGCCTCTAATCTCGTATACCATTCGATAGCTTGGATGGACGGTAAACTCGCGAAAGCCCGCGATCACGCTGGACCTGCCAGAGTAGGGAGATTGCGTCAGCAGCCTCGCCACGGCTCGAAAACGAAGGTCCATCTGGCGTGCAGCTTTGGGATTGTCCAATCCGATGTAACTGACAATGATTTTGCGATCTCGTTTTGCATCATCGGTCCAATCGAGCCTCACTCAGCAGCCTCGCGGCCCTTGGCTTCCAGTTCCGCGAGGAGCTGATCCATCTCGGCCTCGACCTGTTCGTTGGAGGAGACCTGCCCAGCCTCGATTTGCGCACGGGATTTCTCCACCTTCCTGCGCAGCCACTCAACATATTCGCGGTCCTGCTGAACGTAGTCCCGCATGAATTCACGGACGATCTGCGAGGCCGGGCGATCTTCTGCTTTGGCCGCCGCCATGAAGGCATCACGCAACTCAGGCTCGAGTTTCATCGTGAAGACAGCTTCCTTGGACATGGCATCACCCTTGTTGGTAATGACGTGGTATATATCACGTCATTACCTTTCTACCAAGCGACATGCCCTCACAGCGCCATCGTCGTGTAGTCGCCCTCGGGCTCGTAGAGACCGTCTTCGATCTTGGTCTTGTGCACCACCTTCAGCTTGCCGCCTTCCACCTTCGATATGTTCTGGATGCCGAAGCACTGGTGGATTTTGCCATTGAAGGTCTTGGCGCCCTGGGGGTGTTCTGGGCCTTCGGCGAATTCGGTCAGCGCTTCCGTCGCCTCGACCAGCTTGGCGCGGTCCTCCGGCCCCTTATAGCCGGCATCCTCCATCGCCTTCTTGACGACGTAGAGCGTTTCCCAGCAGCCGAACATATGGGCGGCGGTGGAGACGTCCTTCGGGTCGCCGACTGCCGCACCATTCTCGTCAATGCCGACGGCGGCGCGGTAGGCTTTCTGGGCCTCGCTGTCGTCAGCCTGGGCGTAGCGCGGCGAACCTTCCCAGAAATGGCTGCCGTCGAGGAATTCGAGGCCCGGGCTGTTGATGTCGACAGCCTCCAGCGAATCGATGAAGCCAAAAAGCTGCGGCCGGCTGGAGCCGTAGAATTCACCCAGTTCCTTGACGAAGGTCAGCACGGCCGGCCCCACCATCACATGATAGATGACCTCGGTTTCCGCCGGGATCTGCGGAAAATATTTGGTGAACGAGCTTTCCGTCGGCGGAATGGCGATCTGCGCGATCACCTCGGCGCCCTGCGCCTTCAATGCCGGCGGCAGGTAATCGCGATGGTCGTGGCCGAAGGCAAAATCGGGGAAGATCATGGTGACCTTCTTGCCGACATTGCCGGCGACCCACGGCGCCATCGCCTGGATCTGGCTCTTCACGTCGGTGATGCCGGGCTGGAAGACATAACGGTTGAGCTTGGTGGAGGCGACGTGGTGGCCTTCGCTGACGACGTAGTACGGGATTTTCAGCTCGCCGGCTGTCGGCGCCGAGCCGATCACCACATGCGAGAACAGCGTGCCGAAGACAATGTCGGTCTTGTGCTGGGTGGCGAACTTGCCGACCACCTCGGCGCCGCGCTTCGGGTCGGTGCCATCATCCTCGACGACGATCTCGATCGGCCGGCCGGCGATGCCGCCGGCATCGTTGATCGCCTTCACCGCCGCGTTGGTTGTCTTCTCGTACCAGCGGCCATAGGCGGCACCGATGCCGGTGCGGTGCGCCTGGAAGCCGATCTTGATCGGCGCGGAAGACTGCGCCTGCGCGTAACGCACGTAGCCCGGTGCGAGCGCCAGGCCGGTGGCGGCGCCAAGACCCTTGATGGCCGTCCGGCGTGAAATCTTTCCGTTGAGAAAGCCTTTGCTGTCGCGATTTCCAGTCATGCCGGTTCCCCTCTTTTAGCGATCTGACCGAATTTTCTGCGTATGGCGCCTGCTTGGCAGGCGGTCGAAAAATTGCATGTGTACAAACTAAATCATCAATCAAAACCTGTGGCAACAGAAACTCCCGCAACGTCATCCGGCGGTTGGCGTGGACAGCAGCCAGAGGCCGAAAACCGTGTAGATGACCATCAGCAGCGTCAGCGGCGCCTGGCTCAGCGCCGCTTGCCTGGACGACGGATGCAACCGTGCCGCGAGCAGATGCGCGATCAGCACGGCAAGCACGTGTCCGGCGATGATCGCGCCGGCCTGCAGGTTCCACAGCACCCGAGCCGAGCCCGCGCCCGCGACAACGCCGGGCGCCACCGGCATGTAGGCGGTGCCGAACAGGTTCCAGCCGAGGGAGAAAGGATCGGAGAGCGCGACGAGTGCGTATTGCCCGTTGACGACCAGCGCCGTCAGGTAGTGCGAGAAGTGATAGGCGAGTGCGATGGGCACGATCGACCAGACCAGCAGGCCGGCTGACGCCAAAAACTTGCCTCTACCACTCGCCAGCCGCTCGCCCACATAAACCGACAGCAGGAACGCCGCCGACAAGACGACGAAGGTCGAGAGCAACCCCGTCGTGTTGATCCCGATCAGTGCCGACCGGCCGGGAAACTCGAGCGGGTTGATTCCGTTCGTCCCGAGCCAGAAAAACGTCTTCGACAGGCCGTCGAAGGAAACCGAGGCAAGCGCCAGCAGCAGAAACAGCACGCCGCTCAGCGGGAGCGGCGCGGCCTTCTGCAGTTTCGCACCCGGCCAGCAAAGGCTGAGCCGCCGGGATGAGCCTGCGGCCGGTGCCAGTTCGACGATACCGAGACGCGCGATCATGCCGAAAAACACCGACAGGCATTCGCCGCGCCGGCTCCAACTTTCGTAACCGAACACCAGCATGCAAAGGAAGTTGAACAGCCAGTACAGGGCAACCGCCCATGCGAGGCGCGCCGGATCGTCAGGCGCGGGATAGATCAGTTCGAACCAGGCAAAGCCGAAGAACAGAACCCCCGCCGGCCAGTAACCGATGGCTGCCGGCAGTTCTCTGTTTTGTGCTCCAGCAGCTCTCTCGATCAACCACATCGGTCCATGCCACGGGTTGATCCAGGCCCAGAGATTGCCGAACAGGCCCTGCATCAATGTCAGCCCGACCCATAGCAGCGTCCACACCGTCAGCGGCAGCGGGTTGGAAAGCGGGTCGCGGCTGCCTAGAAATCCGGCCGCGACGAGCACGGCGAGAAACAGGAACGACGCCAGACTGACCGCTGCGCGCGCGCCGGTACCAATGCGAAACAGCGGGATGCGTTGCGCCGCCAGGCGGCCGAGCAGGTTGTCCGGTAACACCGCCAGCACCAGGAAACTTACGGCCACCGCGATGGCGCCGCCGGTCAGATAATAGCCCGTCGGCAGCAAAAGCACGTGGCCGCGGTCGGACGCATGGGCCAGCGCCTCGCCGGCCGACACCGCCAACAAGGCGAAGGCGAGGGGCAGCGCCGGGAACTTCATCTGCCGGCTACTTCCTGGCGCGTTCAGACAAGGACGGGCTGCTCGACGCGCGCATCCGCTTCGCCGAAAAGCTTCAGATAGCGCTCGATCTCGCGTTTGTCGCCCGTCGCCTTGGCCGGATTGTCCGAGAGCTTCACGGCCGGACGGCCATTCGCCTCGGTCACCTTGCAGACCAGCGAGATGGCGTTCAGGTCGTCGGTCTCGACCGGCGCGCAATCCTCGAAATCATTGGTCAGGTTGGTGCCCCAGCCGAAGGCCATGCGCACCTTGCCGCGGAAGTGGCGGTAGGTTTCCTCGATGGTGTCAACGTCGAGCCCGTCCGAGAAGATCAGCAGCTTGTCCTTGGGGTTCTTGCCCTTGTCGCGCCACCATTTGATGATGCGTTCGCCACCCTCGATCGGCGGTGCGCTATCCGGCCTGAAGCCGGTCCAGTCGGCCACCCAGTCCGGCGCGTCGCGCAGGAAGGACGCAGTGCCGAAGGCATCGGGCAGCACGATCAGGAGGTTGCCGCCATAATAGCGCTGCCAGTCCTGCAACACCTTGTAGGGCGAGCGCAGCAATTCGTCGTCGGTCTTCGACAACGCGGCCAGCACCATCGGCAGCTCATGCGCGTTGGTGCCAAGCGCTTCGAGGTCGGTGTCCATTGCGAGTTTCACGTTCGAGGTACCCGTGAACGCGTCGCCGATGCCTTCCTTCAGCGCCTCGACGCACCAGCGCTGCCAGAGGAAGGAATGCCGCCGCCTTGTACCGAAATCGGAAATGCGGATATCGGGCAGGGCGCGCAACCTTTCGGTTTTCGCCCACATCTTGGCTTTGGCGCGCGCATAAAGAACGTCGAGGCCGAACGGGCCGAAACTTTTCATCGCGGCGCGCGAGCGCAACTCGTTGATGATTGCCAGCGCCGGGATTTCCCACATGGACGTGTACATCCAAGGGCCGGGAAACTCGAGCTCGTACTGGCCATTGCGCTTGTGCAGCTCGTATTCCGGCAGCCGGAAGTCGGCCAGCCAGGCAAGGAATTCCGGCTCGAAAATCTGCTTGCGGCCGTAGAAGGTGTTGCCGCCCAGCCAGATCATCTCTTTCTTGGAAAAGCGCAGCGTGCGAGCATGATCGAGCTGGTCACGCAGCTCCTGTTCATCGATCTCGTCGGCGAGCCGCACGGAGGTGGCGCGATTAATGAGGGAAAACGTGGCGTCGACCTTGGGGTACATGCCCCAGATCATCTGCAGCATCAAAAGCTTGTAGAAATCCGTGTCGAGCAGGGAGCGCACGATCGGATCGAGCTTCCAGGTGTGGTTGTAGACGCGCCGCGCGATGTCGGTCTTTGCCATGTCGACTTTCCGTCTCCCGAAACCACGTTTGCGGCAGGCGTCACGCCGCCTCCCATTCGGCGTATAGCATCGAAATCGGGATGGCGCTCCCGTTTGCGACGCCTGGCATGACCGATTTTCGACCAGATGACTCACCCCACCGGATCGCGTTCCCGGCAGGACGGTTCACCAGGCCGTTCAATCGATGTCGAACGAGACGCCCTGCGCCAGAGGCAATGCCTTGGAATAGTTCACGGTGTTGGTGGCGCGGCGCATATAGGCCTTCCAGGCGTCCGAACCGCTCTCGCGGCCGCCGCCGGTCTCCTTCTCGCCGCCGAAGGCACCGCCGATCTCAGCCCCGGAGGTGCCTATGTTGACGTTGGCGATACCGCAGTCGGAGCCATCGACCGACAGGAAACGCTCGGCCTCCTGCAGATCGAGCGTGAAGATCGACGACGACAGCCCGGCGCCGACCGCGTTGTGGTCGGCGATGGCCGCATCCAAATCCCTGTATTTCATGACGTAGAGGATCGGCGCGAAGGTCTCCTCACTCACCGGTCCGGCCTGCTTCGGCATCTCGACCAGCGCCGGTTTGACGTAGTAGGCGGCGGGATGGCCGTTTTCCACGCGCTTGCCGCCGGTGACCTTGCCGCCATGCTTCTCGGCTTCGCCGAGTGCCTTCTGCATGCCGTCGAACGCCGCCTTGTCGATCAGCGGGCCGACCAGCGCGGAAGTCTCCAGCGGGCTGCCGACCGAGACGCTCTCGTAAGCCTTCTTCAGGCGTGGCACGATGGTGTCGTAGACGCTCTCATGCACAAACAGCCGGCGCAAGGTCGTGCAGCGCTGGCCGGCGGTGCCCATGGCGCCGAAGGCGATCGCCCGCACAGCCATGTCGAGATCGGCCGATGGCGTGACGATGCCGGCATTGTTGCCGCCGAGTTCGAGGATAGCGCGGGCAAAACGCTTGGCGAGCCGCGGGCCGACATCGCGGCCCATGCGGGTCGAACCGGTGGCCGAAACCAGCGGCACCTTCGGGTGATCGACCAGCACCTCGCCGACGGCGCGGTCGCCGATCAGCACCTTCACCAGCCCGTCCGGCGCGTCGGCTCCAAACCGCTTGGCAGCCTTCTTGAAGATCGCATCGCAGGCAAGCGCGGTCAGCGTGGTCTTCTCCGACGGCTTCCACACAACCGAATTGCCGCAGACCAGCGCCAGCGCCGCATTCCACGACCACACGGCGACCGGGAAGTTGAAGGCCGAGATGACGCCGATGACTCCGAGCGGATGCCAGGTTTCCATCATGCGATGGCCGGGGCGCTCGGTGGCAATGGTCAGGCCGTACAATTGACGCGAAAGGCCGACCGCGAAATCACAGATGTCGATCATCTCCTGCACTTCGCCAAGCCCCTCGGAGGGGATCTTACCGGCCTCGATCGACACCAGGCGGCCGAGATCCGCCTTGTGGGCGCGCAATTCCTCGCCGAGCAGCCGCACCAGTTCGCCGCGCTTCGGCGCCGGCACCAGCCGCCAGGCGCGGAACACCTCGTCGGCTTCCTCGATGGCCTTCGCCGCCCCGGTCGCCGATGTCTCAGCCACCTCGGCGATCTTCTCGCCCGTCACCGGGCTGAAGGCCGCCATGCCGCCCGCCTTGAAAACATTCTCCGCGACCCCGAGCTTGGACAACAGGGAGCGGGTTTCCTTCACAACGTCCACCGGCTTTGCTGCAATGTTCATCGCGTCCATCCTTGCGTTCAGAAATTCAAATGGCCGTTCCAGGGGAGGATTCTTGGCCTCCCGACGGCGAAGAGAGTGCATTTAACCCAAAAGGCGGGCGTTGCAATCTCCATCTGGCCGCAGATTAGCATGCCAGATGGCGTCCATGGCGTGGATTCACCAGGCCGCGCGATAGATGGCGAGCGCATCGGCCTCGGAAACGGTACGCGGATTGTTGACCAGAAGCCGCGTCTGCTTCATCGCGTCGGCCGCCATCTTCGGCAGATGCTCCTCGCCGATTTTCACGTCGCGCAACCGCGTCTGCAGGCCGAGTTTCTTCGACAGGTCGGCAAGTTCCTCGATAAAGGCCGCGCAGCGGCCTTGCGTGCCTTCCTCGCGCGCCAGGGCCGGAAACGCGTCGGCGGCGATTTCGGCATAAAGATGTGCCGCCTCCGGCATGTTGAAGCGCAGCACGTGCTGCAGCACCAGCGCGTTGGAAAGCCCGTGCGGCACATGGAACGTGCCGCCGATCGGATAGGCCAGCGCATGGACGGCGGCGACCGGCGAGTTGGCGAACGCCTGGCCGGCCAGCATCGAGCCGAGCAGCATGGCGCCCCGCGCCTCGATGTTCCTGCCGTCGAAAACGGCGGTCTCGATGTTGGCGCCGAGCAGGCTGAGCGCCTGCTTTGCCAGCATCTTCGATAGCGGATTGTTGTTGGCGCTTTTCGAGGCGTAGGCCTCGATAGCATGCACCATCGCGTCCACGCCGGTCGCCGCGGTGATCGCCGGCGGCAGGCCGAGCGTCAACTCCGGGTCCAGCAGGGCGACGTCCGGCAGGATCACCGCCGAGGAGACGCCGCGCTTTTCCTCCTCGCCGACTGTGATGATCGACACCGGGGTGACCTCGGAGCCGGTACCGGCGGTCGTCGGCACCAGCACCAGCGGCAGGCGCGGCCCCTTCGCATTGGCGACGCCCCATGCGCCTTCGAGATCCTCGCCGGAGCCGAGTAGCAGCGCCGCCAGCTTCGCCACATCGAGCGACGAGCCGCCCCCGAAACCCACCACGCCGGTGGCCCCGGCTGAACGGCCCGTCTCGACGGCTTTCATCAGGGTGGCGAGAGAGGGGTCGGCTTCCACTGTATCGAAGACGGCAACGTCGTGGCCCGCTTCTCCCAGCGAGGCCAGCACGGGATCGCAGAGGCCAAGGCGGCGCAAGCCCGGATCGGTGACGAACAGCACATTCTTGCCGATCTTCCTGCCGGCGATCTCTCCGAGACGGCGCGATGAACCGGGCTCCAACACGATCGAAGCGGTGGTGTTGAAGGTGAAAGGGTTCATCATGGCTCCTGCAATTCCCTGCCTGATCGATCGGCGCGCGGTGGCTGGTCGCCTATGCAAGCCCAGGCACGGTAGCGCGCTTGCGTTTTCGGATACTTTTCTGGCCCGGCAATGGCAAGTCGCTCAGGCCGGCGGTTTCTTCCTTCTCCGCATAGATCCAGTCGATGAAGACCTTGACGATCGGCGCCGACTTCAGGTCGTTGCGGCATGCGACATAGAAGGCATCGACCGCCGGCACCGACAGGTTGAAGGGCGAAACAAGCTGGCCCTTCGCCAGCAAGCCGCTGGCTGTGACCGTATCGCCGAGCGCCACGCCATGGCCGTGAACCGCGGCTTCGACCGACAGCCGGGCGTCGCTCATCAGGTGCTGCGGCCCGCGCGCCAGGTCGAGCGCATCGGCGGCGGTCAGCCATGTATGCCATTCGCGGCCGTCGTCGGCATGCAGCATGACATGATCGGCAAGGTCGCGGACGGTCCGGATCGCCTTGTTGTTGATCAAGGTCGGGCTCGCCACGGGAAACAGTTCCAGCCGCGACCAGAGCTTCAGCCAGCAGTCGCTCCAGTTGCCGTCGCCATAAAGAAGACAGACGTCGACGTCGGCCGAATGGATGTTGCCGGGGTTGTTGGACGCATTGAGCGTCAGCCGGATGCCGGGATATTGCGCGGTGAAGCTGCCCAGCCGCGGTATCAGCCAGAACGACAGCAGCGCCGGCACGCAACTGACGGTCAGCGCACCCGAACTGGTCGGGCGGGTCATGCGTGCCGTCGCAGCCGCGATGCCTTCGAAGGCATTGGAGACGGCCGGCAGCAGCTCCGCGCCTTGCGAGGTGAGTTTCAGCCGCTGCCCGGCGCGCTCGAAAAGCCGCACCTTGAGCGAAGCTTCCAGCGCCTTGATCTGGTGGCTGATGGCGCCGTGGGTCACGTGCAGTTCGGCCGCCGCCTTGGTCAACGAGCCATGGCGGGCCGTCGCCTCAAAGGCGCGCAGCGGGTTCAGCGGTGGAAGGCGCCTCGGCATGGCAGGCTCATGTGAAAAAATCTCACGCCAAACCCTATAACAATATCAATTGTCTTTTCAACGCTGCGCCGCGACAATCAGGAGCAGCGCATCATCAAGGCTTGGCGGAATGTCGGCGGCGTTCGCGAGGAATAATCTCGCGGGTGGATAGCGCGACAATCCGGAAACAGCGGGACCAAAGGTTTCCAGCGCTTCAGGAGGAATTTCGGCATGGCATGGGATCGCAGCAAGCTCGACGCGTTGCAGAAGAAGTACGGCGAGAGCCACGGCGGCGAGCTGTTCAATCCTCAATTCCGGCGCGTCGCCGACAAGATATTCTCCGAAAGCGGTACCCGGCTGGCGCCCTATTCCGGCATTCCGACCTTCCTCACCGCGCCGTACCTCCCCGTCGACAACGACACGCCGGATTTCGGGGACCTGCAGGTGGCGATGGTCGGCGTACCAATGGATCTCGGCGTCACCAACCGGCCGGGCTCGCGTTTCGGCCCGCGCGCATTGCGCACCATCGAGCGCATCGGCCCCTACAACCACGTGCTGGACTGCGCGCCGGTGCAGGACCTGCGGGTCGCCGATATCGGCGACGTATCGTTCCAGAGCCGCTACCGGCTGGAACTCAGCCATGACGACATCGAGCGCCGCATCAACCAGATCGTCGATGCCGGCGTGGTGCCGCTCTCGGTCGGCGGCGACCATTCGATCACCCATCCCATCCTCAAGGCGGTCGGCAAGAACGGCCCGGTCGGCTTGATCCACATCGATGCGCATTGCGACACCGGCGGCGCCTTCGACCAGACCAAGTTCCATCACGGCGGGCCGTTCCGCAACGCTGTGCTCGACGGCGTGCTCGACCCGACGCGCACCATCCAGATCGGCATCCGCGGCTCGGCCGAATATCTGTGGGAGTTCACCTACGAATCCGGCATGACAGTCATCCACGCCGAGGAGGTTCCGGGGCTTGGCATCCCGGCCGTCATCGAGCGGGCGAAGAAGATCGTCGGCGACGGGCCGACCTACCTGTCCTTCGACGTCGACAGCCTCGACCCGGCCTTCGCACCCGGTACCGGCACGCCGGAAGTCGGCGGCCTGACCACGCGGGAAGTGCTCGAAATCATCAGAGGCCTGAAGGGCGTCAACCTGGTCGGCGGCGATGTCGTCGAAGTGGCGCCGCAATACGATTCCACCACCAACACCGCGCATGCCGGCGCACAGGTGCTGTTCGAGATTCTGAGCCTGATGGTTTTCAGCCCCTTCGTCACTGGCCGGAAGGGCTGAGCGGGAATAAAGTCGACAACAAGACGGGAACATGCCGGGAATCCGGCTTCACAAGAGGAGTACTGAGATGAGCAAGTTTCTGGATCGCAATCTGACACGCCGCGCGGTGCTCGGCACCGGTCTCGCTGCCGCCGGCGTGCTGGCAATGCCTGCCGTGCTTCGCGCGCAGGACAAGTCGCTGAAGGTCGGCGTCTATGGCGGCTACTTCAAGGACAGTTTCGACAAGAACATCTTCCCGGAATTCACCAAGGCGAGCGGCATCGCCGTCGAATCCGTCGCCGAGCCGACCGGCGAAGCCTGGCTGGTGCAGCTCGAGCAGGCGGCAAAGGCCGGCCAGGCGCCGGCGGATGTCTCGATGATGTCGCAGACCTCGACGCTGAAGGGCCAATCGACCGAATTGTGGACGCCGATCGATCCGGCCAAGATCAAGAACTACGACAGCCTGCTGCCGCACTTCATCAACAAATACCAGGACGGCCGCGTCGCCGGTATTGGCGCGGTGGCCTGGTACATCACGCTGGTCAGCAACACCGACGTGTTCAAGGAAGCGCCGACCTCGTGGGCGGCGCTCTGGGAACCGGCCAATGCCGACAAGCTTGGGCTGCTGGCGCTCGCCTCGAACTCCTTCCTGCTTGAAGTGACGGCCAAAACCTTCATGGGCGGCACCAATGCGCTCGACACAGACGAGGGGCTGGAGAAGGCGTTTACCAAGCTTGCCGAGGTCAAGCCGAACGTGCGGCTGTGGTACCGCGACGAGGCGCAGTTCGAACAGGCGCTGAAATCCGGTGAAATCCCGATGGGCCAGTATTACCACGACGTCACCGGCCTTGCCGCCGCAGACGGCCATCCGGTTCGCTCGACCTTCCCGAAGGAAGGCGGCATCCAGGATTCGGGCAACTGGGTGCTGTCGCGCGCCTCGAAAAAGGTCGACGAAGCGCATGTGTTCATCGACTACATGAGCCAGCCGGCGATCCAGGGCTTGATGTCGCGCAAGGTCGGCACCGCGCCGACGCTGAAGAAGGACGTGCTCGACCTGACGCCGGAAGAGTTCGCGGCGGTGGCGTCGGAGATCGAGCCGATCATCCCGCGCTACGATCTCTATACGACCAAGGCCGACTGGATCAACCAGAAGTGGACCGAGCTGATCGTCAGCTGATGCTTTTCTTACCTTCTCCCCGGTCGCGGGGAGAAGGTGGCCCGAAGGGCCGGATGAGGGGGAATGTTAACCCCAGGGATTTCGCTGCCCCTCGTCTGCCTCCTGAGCCGGTCGAAGGGCGGCATCTTCTCCCTTTGCTAAGAAAAGACCGAGATGGCAATCGCTTCGCCTTCCCATTACCGTGTTGGATAATCGCAGAGTAGGGCAACACGCATGTCTGGCCTCTCCCTGAACGACATCACCAAGCAGTTCGGCGACTTCACCGCCGTCGACGATGTGCGCCTCGACGTGCCGCATGGCACTTTTGTCTGCCTGCTTGGTCCGTCCGGCTGCGGCAAGACCACGCTGCTCCGGATGATCGCCGGGCTGGAGGAACCGACCGCCGGCGCCGTCGTGCTCGACGGGAAGGACATCACGGCGGTCCCTACCCACAAGCGCGATCTCGGCATGGTGTTCCAGTCGTTGGCGCTGTTCCCGCATCTTTCTGTCGGCGACAACATTTCCTATCCGCTGCGCATTCGCGGCGCTTCGCGCAACGAACAGAACAAGCGCACCGAGGAACTGCTCACCCTCATCCACCTCTCCGGTTATGCCGACCGGCCGGTGGCAAAACTGTCCGGCGGCCAGCGGCAGCGTGTGGCGATTGCCCGCGCTCTCGCCATCTCGCCGAAACTCTTCCTGCTTGACGAGCCGCTGTCGGCGCTCGATGCCAAGCTGCGCGAGGCGATGCAGGTCGAACTCAGGCAACTGCAGCAGAAACTCGGCATCACCACCATCGTCGTCACCCACGACCAGCGCGAGGCAATGACCATGGCCGACCTCGTCGTCGTCATGGGCAATGGCAAGATCCGCCAGGCCGCTCCGCCGATCGAGATCTACCGCAGGCCGGCCGATGCCTTCGTCGCCGATTTCATCGGCTCGACCAACCTGCTCGAGGTCACGGCCGACAGTGCCGGCCGCGCCATCGTGCTCGGACAGGCCATCGCCGGCCTCAAGCTGCCGGGCGGCGTCGGCAAGGCCTCGCTGTCGATCCGCCCCGAGGACGTGCATCTCGACAAACCGGGCAAGGACGCCATCGACGGCACCGTCATCTTCGTGCGCGATCTCGGCGGCACCATCGAAACCTTCGTCGAAGCCGGCGGCGCCAACATTGTCTCGGTGGCGACGCCGCGCGAACGGCCCAACGTCAAGCAGGGCCAGAAAGTCGGCGTCGTGCTGCCGCCCGAAAGCTGCGTGGTGCTTGCCCTATGAGACGGGAGCCGCCGCGGTCGCTCGCCGATTACACGCCGCTGGTATTTCCGGCGCTGATGCTGACCGTGTTCTTCGTCATCCCGTTCTCGACGATGATCATGGTCTCGTTCTTCAGGCGCGATCCGGCCGGCTTCTTCAAGCCGGACTTCGTCGTCGACAATTATGCGCGCTTCCTCTCGCTGTTCTTCGGCAACGTGCTCGGCTTTTCGCTGATGCTCGCCATCATCGTCGCGCTTTGCTGCGTCGCCATCGCCTTTCCGTTCACCTATCTCCTGACCAAGCAGTCGCGGAAGGTGCAGACCGTCTGGCTGGTCTGCCTCCTGTCCGTGCTGTCGTTGTCGGAAGTCATCATCGGCTTCGCCTGGTCGACGCTGTTCTCGCGCACCGCCGGCATCACCAACCTCTTTGTCTGGCTTGGCCTGATGACCGAGCCCCAGGCGCTGCTGCCCGGTTTCGGCGCCGTGCTCACCGGCATGGTCTACCAGGCGCTGCCCTATACCATCCTGGTGCTCTACCCGGCGCTCGTGCGCCTCGATCCGACCTTGCT
Source organism: Mesorhizobium sp. ZC-5 (assembly GCF_025753855.1). Taxonomy (GTDB): domain Bacteria; phylum Pseudomonadota; class Alphaproteobacteria; order Rhizobiales; family Rhizobiaceae; genus Neomesorhizobium. Next base: position 532,855 of record NZ_JAOWPT010000002.1, on the reverse strand, counting down.
CGAAGCGGCGCGCACGCTCGGCGCCTCGCCCATCCGCGCCTTCCTCAATGTCGTCGTGCCGGCGCTGCGCAACACCATTGTGGCGACGCTGATCATGGTGTTCGTCTTCGCGCTGGGTTCCTACCTCCTGCCGCAGATCCTCGGGCGACCGCAGCACTGGACGCTATCGGTGCTGATCACCGACCAGGCTATCTACCAGTCGAACATCCCGTTCGCGGCGGCGATGGCGGTGTTCCTGGTGCTGATGTCGCTGGCGCTGGTCGGCCTGACGCTGCTGGTCGGACGCAGGGAGAACGCGGGATGACCGAACGATTGCTGCGCCGTTTCTATTTCTTCCTTGTCGGACTGTTCCTCGCCGCGCCGCTGATCGTGGTGGCCGGCGTCTCGGTCAACGAGAAGCAGGACCTCGCCTTCCCGCCGAAAGGCTTTTCGCTCGACTGGTACGCCGAGATCTTCGTCAATCCGGAATGGCGCAAGGCGCTAGTCGCCTCGATCCTGCTTGCCTTGAGCGCCGCCGCCATCGCCGTGGCGATCGCGCTGCCGCTGGCCTGGTTCCTGTGGCGGCGCATCGCTCCATGGGCCAACATCTTCCAGCTGCTCGGCGTCGCGCCGTTCATCCTGCCGCCGGTCATCACCGCGCTCGGCTTCCTCACCTTCTGGGCCAATGCCGGTTTCTACGGCCAGCCGTGGACGGCGGCGATCAGCCACGCCATCTTCTTCGTCACGCTGCCACTGGTGACGCTGTCGCTCGGCTTCGCTTCCATCGACCGCTCGCTGGTCGAGGCGGCTTCGACCATGGGTGCCGACGACCGCACGGTGCTCAAGACCGTGGTGCTGCCCCTCATCCTGCCCTATCTCGTCTCGGGATATGCCTTCGCCTTCGTTCTGTCGCTCAACGAATATATCGTCGCTTACATGACCGTCGGGTTCACCATGGAAACGCTGCCGATCAAGATATTCAATGCGCTGCGCTACGGCTACACGCCCACCATGGCGTCGGTGTCCGTGTTCTTTGTCGCCATCGCGGCACTGGTGTTCGGACTGATCGCGCGGTTCGGCGACATCAGGCGGCTGCTCGGCGCCATGTCCTCGGATTCCAACTGATGAAGCTCGCTGTTCTCCAGATGCAGGCGATGCCGGGCGATACCGCCGCCAACCTCGCCCGCATCGAGCAGGCCATGCGCGAAGCCGGCAAACAAGATGCCGACCTCTTGGTGACGCCGGAACTGGCGGTCACCGGTTATGGGGCCGGCGACGTCATCAAAGAGCTTGCCGAGAAACCCGACGGCGAGATCGCGACGCGGCTGCACGGCGTTTCGCTGGAAACCGGCGTCGCGGTCATCGCGGGTTTCGCCGAGCGCGATGGCGACACCGTCTACAACAGCGCCATGCTGGTCGACCGGCGCGGCGTGCTGGAAGTCTACCGCAAATCGCATCTCTACGGCCCCTACGAGCGCGACCTCTTCACGCCGGAAAAACCTTCCGCCGGCATCGTCGAATTCCGCGGCATCAAGCTCGGCATGCTGATCTGCTACGATGTCGAGTTCCCGGAAAATGTCCGCCGCCTCGCCCTTGCTGGCGCGCAAGCCGTACTGGTGCCGACAGCGCTGCCGGCGAGTGACCACGCAGCGCTGATCGCCCGCAAGCTCATCGCGGTGCGCGCCTTCGAGAACCAGATCTTCGTCGCCTATGTGAACCACTGCGGCGCCGACAGGCGCTTTGCCTATGCCGGCCTCACCGGCATAGCCGCCCCCGATGGTTCTATGCTTGCAGAAGCCAGCGAAACCGGCGAGGAACTGCTGTTCGCCGACCTCAAGCCGGACGATTTCGCTGCATCGGCGGCGGAGAACACCTACCTGGCCGATTTGCGGGTTTAGTGGGGATTGCGGTGCGTCCTTCGAGGCTCGCCCCTCGAACTTTCGCGCCAAGTTTTCTCACGCCAAGAGGGCTCGCACCTCAGAATGAGGACCGTGGTGCTGGCCGCCAGTTCTGAGACGTCGATGCTTAATCTCCGAGACGCCTACGATTGGCGATACGACGCCAGATGAAGCGCGCCTTCATCTGCGGTTGGCGGTGTTGCGCCAACAGTCCTCATCCTGAGGTGCGAGCCCTCTTCGACAGCCGAAATTGAGGAGCAAAACTTTGTTGGGCGAGCCTCGAAGGACGCGCTGAAACACCCCTACTCAAACCTTCCTGGCGCAAACATCGCCGCGGTCAGCCCCTGCTCGCCGAAATCCGCTGCAAGTGTATTGCCGAGCACCAGATCGGCCGCGAGCCGTCCCATTGCCGGCGCGGTCTGGATGCCGAAGCCACCCTGTCCGGCGAGCCAGAAGAAGCCTTCTTTCTCGCCGGAATAGCCGACCACCGGCACCCGGTCGCTGGCGAAGGTGCGCAGTCCAGCCCAGCGGTGCGCGACATGGCTGACGGCGACCGTCGTCGCCTGTTCGAGGTACCAGGCGGCGTAAGCGATATCGAGTTCTTCCGGCTGCGCGTCGCAGGGCTCGCTCTCGGTAGCGTCGGCGGGTGACACCAGCAGCCGGCCGGCCTCCGGCTTCATGTAAAACACCTCGTCGATCTCGCAGATTTCCGGCAGCGCGCCGACATCGATGCCGGCCGGCAAATCGACGGTGATCGCGGTGCGCCGGTAGGGCACGATGCCAAGCGGCTTCAGGCCAAACAGCGTGGCGGTCCTGTCGGCCCAGGCGCCGGCGGCGTTGACCACCGTTTTCGCCCTGACCTCGCCGGCCGTCGTTTCGAGTATCCAGACGTCCACCTCGCGACGCGCCGCCAGCACTTCCGCCTTGTTGACGATCGTCGCCTCGTTGCCGCGCGCCCCTTTTGCGCAGCCTTGCAACAGGTTCTCCGCCTCGATGTCCCAGCAATCCGGATCGTAGAAGGCGTCGACGACATACGCAGGATTTAGGATTGGTGCCCGTTCGATCGCCTGGTCGACCGTCAGCCGTTCGAGCCCGGGCCCGGCAGCACCTTCCTCGGCGAACACCTGCGCCAACCGTTCCGCCTTTTCGGCATCGGCGATCAACAGATTGCCGCGGCGTTTCAAAAGCTCGGTTTCGGTGAACCCCGCCGGCGGATTGGTGAGAAACGGATAGCTGACCTTCGCCAGTCTGCCGACAATCGCCGAGTGGAAGCGGAATGCAAACTCCGCCGCCGAGCGCCCGCTCGAATGGTAGCCGAGCGCAGTCTCGCGCTCGAGCACGGTGACGGAACGATGCGGGGAGAGGAAATAGGCCAGCGAGATGCCGGCGATGCCACCACCGATGACAGCAACGTCGACCGCTTCAGCCACGCGTACTCCCCCACTTTCCAGGCCGCGAGACTAGCCTTTCGGCGTCCCGGTTTCAAACTCCGCTACGCCAGAATCCGCTTGCCCAGCGCGCTGAGCAGATAGCCATAGGCGGATTCCAGCGCGGCCGGGTCCGGCTCGGCGCCGAGCCCCGCCAGAACGATGGCGCGCAGTTCCTCGCTGGCGGCCACTCGCTCCATCACCGTCGAGCATTCGCGGTAGCTCAATCCAGCCTCGCGCGGATCGGCATCCATGCCGCGAGCCACCGACGCATGCAGCACCAGCGCGAAACCGTCGGTCGTCTCGGTGACGCGCTTGATGGCGCGTCGCGTCGCTTCGCGGATGCCGACCAGATCGACATCCTCCATGGTGAAAGCCACGATGTCGCGCTCGCCGATGATCGCCGCCTGCTCCCTGGTGGCGGTGCGGATGCCAAGCAGAGCGGCAGCCTCCGGCGTGACCACGGCACCGATGTCGCCGGGATCGGAGTCCATCCAGAGCAGCCCGGACTCGACCGCTTCGACATCGGCGGTGGCAATCAATTCGTGGATGCCGTTGCGTCCCGGAATGATCCACAGCGGCAGGTCGGCAGGTTCCGGCGCGCCGTCGCGCTTGATCTCGAAGCCGAGCGCGGTCGCGCCGAGCAGGAACTGGCGCGTCTCCTCCAGGTCATGCACCGAAGCATCGGCGATCAGCCGGATCGCACTCGGCCGCGGCGCGATGTTCTCGCGGCCGGCGAGGTGCTTTTCGATATAGGGCGACAGCATCGCCTGCACCAGCGCGCCGTAATCCATCTCGAAGCGGATCGGGTCGCCGACCGCGAATTTCTTCGCCTCGGTGATGTCGACGATCAGATGGTCGCTGGAGGCGGTGACGATCTCGATGTTGCGATGCCGTGCTTTCAGCCCTTCCGGCCGGATATCGACACGGCCGAGATTGACGATGCCGCGCAATCGGGCGCCGCGGTCCTTGAAGGTCAGTCGATTGCCGAAGGCGTCGGGGCCGGTTTCGCCGTCCGGCAGGGACTGCTTGGTCTTCATCTCGACCAGTTCGGCCTCCAGCGTGAAGGCGCCGTCGTCATAGCCGGGCAACGTGCCTCCGGTGAAGCTGTTCTCGCCGCGCAGGATAGTCGAGCCGATGCGCAGATTGTTGATGCGCGCCGGCATCTTCACGCCTTCGGTTTCCATCAACGCAAGGTTGGCCGAATTGCCGCCGGAGACATAGTCGAGCCTGGTACCGAAACGCTGCTCGACATCGTCGGCGAGCCGCGCCAGCCGCTCGAGCTTCTCTACCGTCGGCAGGACGCCGCTGGCACACATGAAGTTGGCGCCGATGCCGGCAAGGCGCAGCGACGGCTCGGCCATCGCCGTCTGAGCGAGCGGGATCAAATCTTCCGGCGAGACGCCTTCGCGGCGGTCGCCCATTTCGAGCATCAGGATGACGTCGTGGACGACACCCTGCTCCTGCGCGGCCTCCGCCAAGGCGTCGAGCACCGCGGCTTCGGAATTCAGGCTGAGATCGCAGTGCCGCACCACGTCCGGCGCCTCGGTGACGGACGGGATGCGCAGCATCATGATCGGCGCCGAGATGCCCGCATGGCGCAGGCGCCGGACATTGTCGAGCCGCGAATCCGCCAGGCCGAAGACGCCGCCGCGCAGCATGGCGCGCGCCACCAGCGGCGAGCCGCAGGCCGCCTTGGTGACGCCGAACATGCCGATACCCTGCGGCTTCAGCGTGTCGGCCACGCGCCGCGTGTTTTCGGCGATGATATCCAGGTCGATGATGACGGAAGGCGCCGGCATTTTTCAGCTCTTCGCCGGCAGGACGGAGGCCTGCGCGCACAGATGTTCGAGGATCACCGAGGCGCCGAGCAGCGCAGTGATCTCGGTCGGGTCGTAGGGCGGCGACACCTCGACGACATCCATGCCGACGATGTTCGGTTTCGTCAGCGCGCGGATCGTGTCTATCGCCTCGTGCGGCAACAGCCCGTCGACCACCGGTGTGCCGGTGCCCGGTGCAAAGGCAGGATCGATGCTGTCGATGTCGAAGGTGAGGTAGCACGGCATGCCGTCGGTTACCCGCTCGATCTCGGCGACCAGCGCCTTGACGCCGTTGTCGCGAACCCAGGGCCGGTGCAGCACGGTGATCGGGTCGTCGAGGTCGTAATGCGTGCGGATGCCGATCTGGATCGATTTCGCCGGATCGATCAGCCGTTCATTCATAGCGAAGCGGACAAAGGAGCCATGGTCGAGGAAACCCGATTTCGCGGTGTCGCGATGCGCGTCGAACTGGATCAGCGCCAGCGGCCCTTGCACCTCAGCATGCGCCTTCAGAAGCGGGTAGGTCGTCAGGTGGTCGCCGCCGAGTCCGATCAGCCGGCTTCCGGATTTCAGCACATGCAGCGCCTGGTGATAGGCGTTCTCCAGCATCTCCTGCGGCTGGCCGCGCTGGTAGAAGACATCGCCATAATCCACCACCGCCAGCCGGTCGAACGGGTCGAACCCCCAGGGCCAGACTTCGCCCCACGACAGTTGCGTGGTCGCCCGCCGCAGCGCCTCCGGACCCAGGCGCGTGCCGGGGCGCCCCGAGGTCGAGAGATCGTAGGGGATGCCCATGACGGCATAGTCGACACCGGCGAGATCACGCGTCAGCCGCCGCCGCATGAAGCTGCGGGTGCCCGAAAACGGCATCTCCGTCTCGGTTCCCATCAGCGAGTCGTAGTCGAACGCCTGATCGCCCGGATGCACACGCGTCATGTTCCGCCCCTACGGATTTTGTTCGTTCTGCTTCGCACGAAAAGCGTTTGCCGGGAACACCGCGGGGTGCTCCCGGGACACAAATTGCGGCGCTAGAGCCTATCGGTGGTCAATCCGAGCTGGTCGCGGCGCAACCAGCGCACCAGCAGCAGCACCGCCACCACCGCGAGACCGGAGGAAAGGCCAATCCAGATGCCGTTGCCTTCGAAGCCGAAATGGAAGGCGAGCAGCACGCCGAGCGGCAGGCCGACGCCCCAGTAGCCGATCGCAGCCAGGATCATCGGCACCTTGGTGTCGTGCAGCCCGCGCAGCATACCGGCGGCCACCGCCTGCGCGCCGTCGAATATCTGGAACAGCGCGGCGAAGGACAGGAAGGTGACAGCCAGCCCGATCACCACCGTGTTGGCCGGATCGTCGAGGTTGATGAAGGCGCCGATCAGCACGCGCGGCCACAAAAGCATCACCAGCGCCATCAGCGCCATGAAGCCGACCCCGATCGCGTAGGCGGTCCAGCCGGCGCGGCTGATGCCGTCCGGATTCCTCGCGCCGTAGGCCAGGCCGACCCGCACGGTGACCGCCTGGTTGATGCCGAGCGGCACCATGAAGGTGACCGACGCGATCTGGATGGCGATGGCGTGCGCCGCCAGCGACGCCGAATTGATCAGTCCCATCAGGAATGCCGCCGCGTTGAAGATGGTCACCTCAAAGGCCAGAATGCCAGCGATCGGCAGGCCGAGCCTCAGCATTACTGCAAAGCGCGGCCAATCGGAGCGCCAGAAACGCCCGAACAGATGGTAGCGGCGGAACTGCCGCTCGAACGAGACGACCATGGCAAGGCCGCCGAACATGAAGGCGCTGGAGAGGCTTGTCGCCAGACCCGAGCCGGCGATGCCCATCTTGGGAAAGCCCAAATTGCCGAAGATGAGCAGCCAGTTGCCGAGCGCATTGAAGGCGACCGCAATGAACATGATGACCAGCGCCCAGCCCGGCCGCTCCAGTGCCGAGATGAACGAGCGCAGGACGATGTAGCCGTAGAAAGGCAGGATCGCCCATTGCAGCCAGCGCAGGTAGATGCCGGCCTGTTCCGCCAGCGCCGGCTCCTGCCCCATCGCCAGCAGAATGGCTTCGCCATTCCACAGGATGATCCAGATCGGAATGGCGCCGAGGATCGCCAGCCACAGACCCTGCCGGACCGTGCGCCTGATGTCGCGCACCGAATGGCGCCTGCGGCCAAGTTCGGTCGCCATCATCGGCGAGGCGGCATAGACCAGGCCGAGCCCGAGGATCAACGGTGCGAAATAGAGGTTAGAGCCGAGTGCGCCGGCCGCAAGCATGTCGGCGCCCAGCCGCCCGATCATCATGACGTCGGTCGCGGTCATCGCCACCTGGGCGAGATTGGTCAGAACCATAGGCCAGGAGAGCGCAAGCATCGCGCGAATCTCGCCGCGCCAGAGGCTTTCCGGCGCCCTCACGCCGGCTTCTATCGAGGACATTTTCAGGTCTTTCCGGTGGCGGCAGGGCCAATTCGCCAGTTACCGCTGATTCTTTCGCCGAAATCCGCTAATCTCGGCAATACATGGCGAATTTCTGAACGAAACGGCGCGTCATGGCAAGCCGCGGCGGGCGTTTTCGATTGGTGCAGCCTGCGGTGGAAGCCGCGGTTCAGGCGAACGGGTTCTCGACACGCGGCCAGATCGGCCGGTCGAGCTTGGTGTAGTTCGTGGTGCGCGGGTCGCTCGGATAAGAACTAGGCGCATTCACATAGATGATCTCCGCCGCGATCGGCTGGAAGCCGGCGTAGAAATGATTGGTCGACTTGACCAGCAGGATATCTTTCGACAGCGGGTCGATGCCGAGATTGGAGAAGATGTCCGGCTCGAAGGTCTGCGTCCGGTTGGTGTTGAGGATGACGTCGATCTCGGTGCCCTCGATATGGATCAGCGCCGTCGCGCCGAGTGTCACCCGGCTCGGCCCAAAACTCTGCCAGCCTTCCGCGACGGCCTTCAGCACCCGCACTTTCGCATCGACCGGCTCGCCGGCCTGCGGTCCGGCCTTGCCGCCGAAACGCAATTGGATCGTGGCGCCTTCGCCTGCCGCATGACAGAAGGTCACGGCGATCGGGTCCCAGATGGTGGCAACGCCAATTCTGCCGTGGCCGCGTTCGATCAGCTTCTTCAGGACGAAGGTGCCGTCGCCTGGAACGCCGCCGCCCGGATTGTCCCAGACATCGGCGATGACCGCCGGTTTTGCCGGATCGGCCTTGCGCACCGCGAAAGCCCGGTCGATGCCGTCGTCGGCGTTGACCATCGTCATCACGGTCTTTTCGCGCATGGCAAAAAGCTCCATACCGAGCCTTTCGGCCAGCGCATCGCCCTTGGCCCGATCGTTGTCGGTGACGACGATGATCCTCGTACCCATCTCCGGCACGTCGGCCGCCATGAAACCGTGTATGACCGAAACCGAGAGCACGCCGTCCTTGCCTTGCAATGCCTTCAGCCGGTCGACGAACGACCGCATCGGCTCGCGGCTGGTCGGCAGCACGGCGATCATCCGGCAGTCGAAGGTCGAGATCACCGGCCTTATGTCGCCGCGCGCCGCGGCGAGTCCGAGTTCGACCACATGCTCGCCGCGCTCGTAGAAATCGGTATGCGGGAATTCGAGGAACGCGGCCAGGATGTCCGCCGCCGCGACCCGCTTCGCCGTCAAATGGCTGTGCGGGTCGAGTTCCGAGGCGACGACGACATCAGGCCCGACGACTTCCCGGACGCGCGACAGGAGATCGCCTTCGCAATCGTCATAGCCTTGCGCCACCATGGCGCCGTGCAGGCCGAGGATCACCGCGTCGACCGGCAGCGCGGCGGAAAGCTGGCCGAGAATTTCGTCGCGCAGGTCTTCGTAGGCCTTGCGCTGGACGAGGCCACCGGGCTCGGCCCAGGTGGCCGTGCCCTCGATCACCGTCAATCCTTCCGCCGCGCGCCGGCGCAGGGCGACCATTGGCGACGAGCACAGCGTCGGCGTTTCCGGGTGCTTGCCCGGAGTGGCATAGAAGGCCATCTCGAACGAGGCGCGGTCGGTGGGCACCGGCGAGAACGTATTGGTTTCCGTCGCCAGCGAGGCTGTGAAGATGCGCATGATGCGGCGTGGCCTTGGCTTATTTCTGCGGTGCGTAGGCAACCGCCTCGATCTCGACCTTGATGTCGATCATCAGCCGGGATTCCACCGTGGTGCGCGCGGGCGGCTCCTTCGGGAAGTAGGTCGCATAGACCTTGTTCATGCCGCCGAAATCGCGCGCATCCTCGATCCACACCGTGGTCTTGACCACATCCTCCATGGTCGCGCCCGCCAATGCCAGTGCCGCCTTCACATTGTCGAGCACCTGCCTAGTCTGCGGCTCGATCCCGCCGTCCACCACGGAACCATCGCGCACCGGCACCTGGCCGGAAACGTAGACGAAGTCGCCAGCCCGCACCGCCGGCGACAGCGGCACATGGGAGGCTCCGAAGGTTTGCTTGCGCGACATTTACCGATGCTCCGTTGAAATTGGGGTGGTTCCCCCGCGCCGGCTTGAGCGCCCGCACAGGCGATTGTTGCGGCGGCGCATCCGGGAGGAAGATTTGGATGCGCCGCCGGCACGTCATCCGGATCTTTCCGGGGCAAGGACGATCCTCGCTTCTCCAGAGGCCCTTCCGGATGCCGTGATCACTTGATACATCCGCCACAACGTGACTTTCCTACATTATATGCAAAACTGGCCCATACAAGCACCTATTCTGTTGTTTATTTACATTTTTCGGCGTAGCACCGTGGTCAAGGATTTGGCTGTTTGGAGCGGACGGTTGACGCTTGAGGGCGAGTTCAGCGGGAAATCGGTTCTCGTCACCGGCGCCGGCGGCGGGCTCGGCCGGGCGCTGGTGGACATCTTCAGCACGCGTGGTGCGCGTGTCATCGCCTGCGACCAGTCCAGGGACGCGATGGTTGGCCTGCCGGCCGCCTCGACCCACGTCTTCGATCTGCTCGACCGCGCTGTCATGCCGGACGCAGTGAAGGCGATCGTCGAACAGGACGGCCTGCCGGACGTCGTCGTCAACAATGCCGGCTGGACCCGCGCCGAGACCATGGCTGCGCTGTCGCTCGACAGCATCGAGCGCGAGGTCGATCTCAACCTCACCGGCGTCATGGCCTTCACCAATGCGATGCTGGAAGCGATGGGTGCGGACGCCAAGGGCGCCTTCGTGTTCATCTCCTCGGTGAACGCGATTTCGCATTTCGGCAACCCGGCCTACGCCGCCGCCAAGTCAGGCATCAACGCCTACGCAAGGGCCATCGCCGTGGAATATGGCAGGCGCGGCATCAGGGCCAACGTCGTCTGTCCCGGCTCGATCCGCACGCCCGCCTGGGATCACCGCATCGCCAAGGACGCCAGCATTCCCGGCAAGCTGCAGCGGCTCTATCCGCTCGGGCGCATCGTCAACGCGACCGAGGTGGCCGAGGCCGTAGCTTTTCTCGCCTCCAACCGCGCATCGGGCATCACCGGCGCCGTGCTGCCGGTCGATGCCGGGCTCACCGCCGGCTGCCTGCCCTTCATCGACGACATATTGGGCGGCTGAGCCATGCAGCATGTCGCCGACATCATCACGCGCCTGCAGGCGATGACCCGGAAAGGGTCGAAATCCGACCGTCGGCTCGCCGCACTCGTCCTGTCGGACCTCGACTTCGCCTCCAAGGCGGCGATCTCCGACATCGCCGCCCGCGCCTCGGTCAGCGAGCCGACCGTGACCCGCTTCTGCCGCAGCCTCGGCTGCGAAGGCGTGCGCGATTTCAAGTTCTGGCTGGCGCAGGCGCTCGCCGTCGGCGGCGTCTACCTGAATCCTGAACCGCTCAACCGCGACGTCCGCGAACAGCGGGTCGTGTCGGCGGTGACCGAAGCGGCCATCGCGGCCATACAGCGCGCCAGCGCCGGTCTCGATATGAGCACGCTGCTTGAGGTCGGCGAACGGCTTGCTGCCTCGGCGCAGATCCTCTGCATCGGCTCCGGCGGTACCTCCTCCATGCTGGCGACCGAATTGCAGAACCGGCTGTTCCGCCTCGGCCTGTCGGTGACCTCGCAGGTCGACGGCGAGTTGCAGCGCATGTATGCCGCCGTGGCCAGCCCGGAAACCACAGTGATCGCCTTCTCGACGTCGGGCTTTGCGCGCTCGGTCATCGATGCCGTCAACCTGGCGCGACAGTACGGCGCCCACACCGTCGCGATTACCGCGCCGGGCTCGGCGCTCGCTACTGCCGCGGAAACGCTGATCGCTTTCCAGCCGATCGAGGACGGCAATATCTACAAGCCCACCTCGTCGCGTTTCGCGCTGCTGGCGATCCTCGACATGATCGCCACCGCGACCGCGGAAAGCTGCGACACGAAAGTCTTGGAAGGTCTGCGCCGCATCAAGCAGAGCCTGAACACATGGAAGATAGACGATCCCCGCCTGCCGATTGGTGATTGACTTGCCGAACCCCCGCACCATCCACGACATCGAAACGCCGGCCGTGCTGATCGACATCGACCGCGCCACCGCCAACATCGCCCGCGCTCAGGCCAATGCCGACAAGCACAGGCTGAAGCTTCGCCCCCACATCAAGACCCACAAGCTGCCCTATTTCGCCAGGCAGCAGGTGGATGCCGGCGCCGTCGGCATCACCTGCCAGAAGATCGGCGAGGTGGAAGTGATGGCCGAGGCCGGGCTCGCCGATATCTTCCTACCCTACAATATCCTCGGGCGGGTCAAGCTGGAGCGGCTGCACGCCTTGCACGGCAAAATAACGCTCTCCGTCACCACCGACAGCGCGGAGACTCTGGCCGGACTTGCGGCGACCTTCACCGACGCCGGGCACCGGTTGAAGGTGCTGGTCGAATGCGACACCGGCATGGGCCGCTGCGGCGTGCAAACGGCGGCGGAAGCGCTTGAACTGGCCAAGGGGATCGACCGCGCCGCAGGTCTCTCGTTCGGCGGGCTGATGACCTACCCGGCCGCCGGCCGCGCCGCGGAAGCCGACACCTGGCTCTTCGAAGCGCGCGACATGCTGAAAGACGCCGGGCTCGACTGCCAGACGGTTTCGAGCGGCGGCACGCCCGACATCTGGCGTTCCGGCGACACGAAAGTCGTCACCGAATACCGCCCCGGCACCTACATCTATCTCGACCGCTACCAGGTCGCCAAAGGCGTCGGCGGCATCGACGACTGCGCGCTGACCGTGCTGTCGACCGTCGTCAGCCATCCGACCCCGACGCGCGCCATCCTCGACGCCGGTTCGAAGGCGATGTCCAGCGACACGCTGGGCCTGCCGGATTTCGGCGAGCTGGTCAGCATCCCCGGCGCGCTGGTGACCGGCCTCAGCGAAGAGCACGGCACCGTCACGCTTTCTGGCGACGCGAAACTGTCGATCGGCCAACGCGTGCGGGTACTGCCCGACCACGTCTGCGTGGTCACCAACCTCTTCGACACGGTGCATCTGATTTCGGGCGAAACGGTCGTCGACATCCTGCCCGTAGCGGCGCGCGGCCGCCTCACCTGATCCTTGAACCGGAGCCAACCATGAGCCACGCTGAAAATCCGTTCGGCAACGACGCCGACCGCTACGCCATCTGGGACATGCTGGTGACTCGCGACATCGCCGCTTTCGTCACAGCCGACTGGTCGATGGTCGCCGGCGATTTCGACGAGCCGCGCTTTCTCGGCATCCACGCCCACAATTCGCCCAACCCGGACGAATGGAACGCCGCCTTCCCGACACTCGCCGAGTACAAAGCGGAGTGGCTGCGGCAGGCGCATGAAACCGCGGCGGTAAAATTCGCCGAACCGCTGGCTGCCGGCATTCACCGCGCCACCAGCCTCACCGAAATCGACATCACCGGCGACGTCGCACTGGCGCGCAAGAAGTTCGACGGCAGGATCGCCAAGGCCGACGGCAGCTTCGACGTGCTCAACTGGCAGACGCTGTATTTCTGCCGCAAGGTCGACGGTCGCTGGAAAATCAGCGGCTTCGTCGGCTACATGAAGTACCGGTAAGTTCCGGGTCTTCTCAGGCTGGCAGCACCGCCGTCGCCTCGATCTCGACCTTGGCGCGGTCCTCCATCAGCGCCACCACCTGCACCGCGCTCATGGTCGGATAGTGCCGGCCCATGACGCTCTTGTAGGCTTCACCGAGTTCCTTCAGCCGGGCGAGATATTCCTTTTTGCTGGTGACGAACCAGGTCAGCCGCACGATGTGCTCCGGCTTGCCGCCCGCTTCCGCAAGTACGGCCACGATGTTTTTCAGAACCTGGCGCGTCTGCTCGATGAAATCGTCGGTCTCGAAGACCTGGTCGGCGTTCCAGCCGATCTGGCCGCCGAGGAACACGGTGCGACCTTCCGTGACGATGCCGTTGGCGTAACCCTTCGCGGCTTTCCAGTTGGCCGGATGAAGTGCCTGATGGGCGGGCTGCGACATGATTTTCTCCGATCGTGACATAAGTTCAGACGCCGAGGTAGCGGTCCTGCAATTCGGCCGTCAGCTCGCCAGGCAGGCCGCTCCAGACGGTCTGGCCCTTTTCGAGCACGAAGGCGCGGTCGGCGACCGGCAGCAGTTCCGACAGCGTCTTGTCGACCACCAGGATCGACTGGCCGTCGGCCTTCAGCGTGCGGATCGCCGCCCAGATGTCCTGGCGGATCACCGGCGCCAGACCTTCCGTGGCCTCGTCGAGGATCAGCAGCCTGGGGTTGGTCATCAGCGCGCGGCCGATCGCCAGCATCTGCTGCTCGCCGCCGGACAGCGTGTTGGCATACTGGTCGCGCCGCTCGGCAAGGCGCGGAAACAAGGCATTCACCCGGGCAATGGTCCAGTCGCCCTCGCGGGCCGCCGCGATCAGGTTTTCGCGAACGGTCAGGTTGGGGAAGCAGCGGCGGCCTTCCGGCACCAGCCCGATGCCGAGCCGGGCGATGCGGTGGGCGCTCATGCCGGTGATCGTCCTGCCGCCCAGCCGGATCGTACCTGCCCGCCCGCGCAACAGCCCGAGGATCGACGAAATCGTCGTCGTCTTGCCCATGCCGTTGCGGCCCATCAGCGCCACCACCTCGCCCTCGCCAACGGCAAGCTCGACGCCGAACAGTGCCTGCGAGGCGCCGTAGAAGGTTTCCAGGCCGGAGACTTCGAGCAGGGTCATGTGTGCTCTCCCAGATAGGCGCGCCGTACCTCCGGGTCGCGGCGGATCTCGTCGACCGAACCCGTCGCGATGACGCGGCCATAGACCAGCACCGAGATGCGGTCGGCCAGCGCGAACACGGCATCCATGTCGTGCTCGACCAGCAGGATCGGCGCTTCGCGGCGAAGCCCGTCGAGGAAGCCGGTCAGGTCCTTCGCGCCTTCGGGACCCATGCCGGCCATCGGCTCGTCGAACAGGAAAGCCTTTGGCCCCAAGGCGAGGGCAATGGCAATCTCCAGCTTGCGGCGCTCGCCATGCGACAGCTCCGCCGCCGGCAACCGGGCGCGGCCGGCAAGTCCCACCCGCTCCAGCATCGACATGGCCGGGTCGGTCAGCGACCTGTCGCGCATCACCGGGCGAAAGAAGCGGAAGCTCGATCCCTGCGCGGCCTGCTGCGCCAGCATGACGTTGCGCAGTGCCGAAAATTCCGGCGCCAGCGACGAGATCTGGAACGAGCGGCCGAGCCCCTTCCTCGCCCGCGCCGCCATGCCGAGCCCGCCGACATCCTCGCCGAGGAATTCGATCGCGCCGCTGTCCTGCCGGATCGATCCCGATATCTGGTGAATCAGCGTCGTTTTGCCGGCGCCGTTGGGGCCGATCAGCGCGTGGATCTCGCCCGGCTTCAGGTCGAGGCTGACATTGTCGGTCGCCTTTAGCGCACCGAAGTTCTTGCGCAGTTCGCGGATGGAGAGGACCGGTTCAGCCATGGCGCGATTTTCCGGCAACGAGACCGATAAGGCCGCCCCGCGCAAACAGAACGACACCGAGCAGGATCAGCCCGAGGAAGAGCTGCCAGCGCTCGGTCAGGCCGCCGAGCACCGATTCGATCAGCACGAACAGCATGGCGCCGGCGACCGGTCCGAACAGGCGCCCGGTGCCGCCGAGGATGATCAGCACGATCAGTTCGCCCGACATCTGCCACGACAGCATTGACGGGCTGGCGAAGCGGTTGAGGTCGGCATAAAGCGAGCCGGCAAGTGCAGCGACCATCGCCGAGATGACGAAGGCGACAAGCCGCACCGGAAACGGCCCGATGCCGACGGCGGCAAGCCGCGTCTCGTTCTGCCGCGCCGCCTGCAACGCGGCGCCGAAGCGCGAAGCGCGGACGCAGGCAAACAGCAGCAATGCGACCATGAGGACGCCGTAGCAGATGAGGAAAAAGCTCAACGGCACCGCCGTGTTGACGCCCGGGAATGTGCCGCGCATGGCAATCGACAGGCCGTCCTCGCCGCCATAGGCCGGCCAGGAGATGGCGAAATAATAGATCATCTGGGCGAACGCCAGGGTGATCATGATGAAATAGACGCCTGAGGTTCTGAGGCTGATCGCGCCGATGGCGAGCGCTACCGGCCCGGAGACGGCCACCGCGACGAACCAGGCGACCAGCATCTGTTCCGAGCTTTCGATCTCGAAAGGCCAGGTGAGCAGCGGCTGCATGTTCAGCGCATGCGTCGACAGGATGCCCGCTGCATAGCCGCCGATGCCGAAGAAGGCGGCATGGCCGAACGAGACCAGCCCGCCGAGCCCGAGCGCCAGGTTGAGCCCCACCGCCGCCAGCGCCAGGATTGCCATGCGCGTCGCCAGCGTAACGTAGAACGGCTCGTCCATCGCCAGCGCCGCAAACGGCATGGCCAACAGGAGCGCCGCGAGTACGGTATTGATGAGGATTTCGCGCGTGAATTTCATCAGCTGTTCGCCGCGAACAGGCCTTGCGGCCGGAATGCCAGAATCAGCGCCATGACGATGTAGATCAGCATCGAGGCGAGCGCAGCGCCGACGGTGGCGCCTTGCGACGCACCCATTGCCAGCGCAAAAGCCTTCGGCAGCAGGAAGCGGCCGAGCGTGTCGACCAGCCCGACCAGGATCGCGCCGACCAGCGCACCCTTGATCGATCCGATGCCGCCGATGACGATGACGACGAAGGCGAGAATCAGCACCGGCTCGCCCATGCCGACCTGCACCGATTGCAAAGCGCCGACAAGGGCGCCTGCGAGACCGGCCAATGCTGCGCCGAGCGCGAACACCACGGTGTAGAGGGTGCGGATGTCGACGCCGAGCGCGCCGATCATCTCGCGGTCGGACTGGCCGGCGCGGATCTGCATGCCGAGCCTGGTTTTCGAGATCAGCAGGTAGAGGCCGACTGCCACCAGAATGCCGACGCCGATGATCGCCAGCCGGTATAGCTGGTAGCGGGCGCCGCCGGGCAGGTCGACCGCGCCTGAAAGCACGGGCGGAATGTCGAGATAGAGCGGGAACGACCCGAACAGCCAGCGGGTGCCTTCGGAAAAGATCAGGATCAGCGCGAACGTCGCCAGCACCTGGTCGAGATGGTCGCGATCATAGAGGCGCCGGACAACCAGCAGCTCGACGATGGCACCTGCCGCGGCCGCCGCGGCAAGGCTTGCCGCGAGCCCGAGCCAGAACGAGCCGGTCGCCGCCGCAACCGCCGCGCAGGCGAAGGCGCCGACCATGTAGAACGAGCCGTGCGCCAGGTTGATCAGGCCCATGACGCCGAAGATGAGCGTCAGCCCAGCCGCCATCAGGAACAGCATGACGCCGAATTGCAGGCCGTTCAGGATCTGCTCGATGAGAAGGGCGCTAGACATCGGATACGCACGCCTTGTTCGAGCGACTGTGACGGACGCCTCTGCATCCTTTTATCGGCTCGGCGGAACCAAAAGCGCGCAGGGCGATTGCTGGTCGATACAACAACAGGAGAGGAAGCCGACTATGAAAACCCTGGCTGAGCTGTTCGAACACACCCTGCAGGATGTCTATTACGCCGAAAACGCATTGACGAAAGCGCTTCCAAAGGTCGCCAAAGCCGCCGGCGACGCTAAGTTGAAGCAGGCGGTGGAAGATCACCTCAAGCAGACCCGGGGCCATATCCAGACCTTGAAGAAGGTGTTTGCGTCGCTGAACGTGCCGGCCAAGGGCGAGAAGTGCGACGCGATCGAGGGCCTGATCAAGGAAACCGACGGCATCATCAAGGAAGCCTCCGGAAAGGCCCTCAACGCCGGTCTTCTGGCGGCCGCGCAGTCCGTCGAGCACTACGAGATCTCGCGTTACGGCTCTCTGCGGGAATGGGCGAAGGTGCTGGGTCATGACGAAGCGCACAAGCTGCTGAGTAAGATTCTCGACGAGGAGAAGGCCGCGAACAGTAAGCTGACCGACCTGGCTGTCGGCGGAATCAACAAGAAATAGCCGGTTTGTCGATGTCATCGGCCTCGTGCAAGGGAGGCCGATGACATGAAGATCGCTGCTATTGCAATGCGCAGTCCTTCGCATAGGCGTCGGCATGGTCGGTGAAGCTGGTGCCGATGATCTTGTTGGTCAGCACGTCGCCTTCCTTCACCACTTCGCGCACATAGATGTCCTGGATCGGGTGGTTGTTGGTGTTGAACTTGAACTTGCCACGCACCGATTCAAACTCCGCGGCCTTGAGCGCCGCGCGGAAGGCGTCGGCATCCTTGACGCTGGCCTTGCCGGAAGCGGCAATGATCAGGTTGGCGGTGTCGTAAGCCTGCGCCGCATAGATCGAAGGCAGGCGGTTGTACGCCTTCTGGAATTCCTCGACGAACTTCTTGTTGGCGGCATTGTCGAGATCCTTCGACCACGAGGCTGAGTTCTTGGCGCCCACGGCGGCGTCGCCGATGGCGCCAAGCACGTCCTGACTGAACGAGAAGCCCGGTCCCATCAGCGGGATTTCGACGCCCGATTGCGCGTACTGCTTGACGAAGGCGATGCCCATGCCGCCGGGCAGGAAGAAGAACACGGAGTCGGCGCCCGAATCGCGGATCTGCGCGATCTCGGCCGCATAATCGGTCTGGCCGAGTTTGGTGTAGACCTCGCCGGCCAGTTCACCCTTGTAGAAGCGCTTGAAGCCGTTCAGCGAGTCGGTGCCGGCCGGGTAGTTCGGCGCCAGGATGAACATCTTCTTGATGCCCTCCTGCTGCGCATAGTTGCCCATCGCCTCATGGAAATTGTCGTTCTGGTAGGCGACGTTGAAATAGTTCTGGTCGCACTTGGCGCCGGCCAGCGGCGACGGCCCGGCATTGACCGACAGGTAGAACTTGCCCTGCGCGACAGCGTTCGGCACCACCGCCATCGCGAGGTTCGACCAGATGATGCCGGTCAGAACGTCGACCTTGTCGCTCTGGATCATCTTGTCGGCGATCTGCACCGCCAGTTCCGGTTTCATCGCGTCGTCCTCGGTGACGACCTCGATGTCCTTGTTGCCGGAAAGCGTCAGTGCCAGCATGAAGCCGTCGCGCGCGTCGATGCCGAGCCCGGCGCCGCCGCCCGAAAGCGTGGTGATCATGCCGACCTTCACCGGTTCGGCAAAGGCCAGGCCCGATACGCCGAGTGCAAGTCCGAACAGGCCCGCTGCAAGAATGTTCCTCATTTTCTGGTCTCCCTTTTCATTGTCGTTCCCGTTTTTTCACCATGCCGGAACGTCCTCGTTCCGGCATGTCTTCGTCGAGCCGCTTTTTGCGGCCTCAAAGCTCTGTACGCAGTTTCCATAATTCCGGAAACAGCTCCACCTCCAGCATCTTGCGCAAATACGATACGCCGGCGGTGCCGCCGGTGCCGCGCTTCAGCCCGATGATGCGCTCCACCGTTGTGACGTGGTTGAAGCGCCAGCGGCGGAAATAATCCTCGAAGTCGACCAGCTTTTCGGCCAGTTCATAAAGCGCCCAGTGTTCGCCCGGCGCCTGGTAGATCTTTTTCCACGCCGCCATCACCTCGTCGCTGGGTTGCCGGCTCTGGCGCCAATCAGTTCGTTTCGCCTCGGGTCCGATATCGAAACCTTCGCGGGCAAGCAGCAACAGCGCCTCGTCGTACAGGCTTGGTTCGGCGAGGATCTTTTCCAGTTCGGCCACCACCTCCTCGCGATGCGCATGGGGCTTCAGCATCGCTTCGTTGCGATTGCCGGCGAGGAATTCGATCGCCCGGTACTGCCACGACTGGAAGCCTGACGACTGGCCGAGCGAATCGCGGAACTGCGTGTATTCGCTCGGCGTCATCGTGCGCAGCACATCCCACGCATTGTTCAGCTGCTCGAAGATGCGCGCCACCCGGGAGAGCATCTTGAAGGCCGGCTGCAGCTGGTTGTCGCGGATCGCCGCCTTGGCCGAGCGTATCTCGTGGATGGCGAGCTTCATCCACAGTTCCGAGGTCTGGTGCTGGATGATGAACAGAAGCTCGTCATGCGCCGCCGACAGCGGCGCCTGCGCGTCGAGGATCTTTTCCAGGTGCAGATAGTCGCTGTAGGACATCTTTTCCCGGAACGACATCTGCGCGCCTTCGCTGCCTGGATCGTAACCGCTCATGTTACCAGCGCCTTCCTGTGGTATTCGGGCGCATCCCACAGGCGCCGGGTCAGGACATCCTCGATGATGCCGACGGCGGCGCGCACCTCGGCCTCGCCGATATAGAGCGGGGTAAAGCCGAAGCGGATGGAATCGGGCGCGCGGAAATCGCCGATCAAGCCGCGCGCGATCAGCGCCTGCATGACCGCGTAGCCCTGTGGATGGCGAAACGACACCTGGCTGCCGCGCTTCGCGGCGTCGCGCGGCGAATTCAGCACCAGTTCCGGACAGCGCTTTTCGATCTCGTCGATGAACAGGGTTGTGAGCGCGACCGATACCCTGCGCAGATCGGCCATGTCGACGCCGTCCCACGCATCGAGCGCGGCGTCGAGTGCGGCCAGCGCGATGATCGGCGGCGTGCCGACCCGCATGCGATCGATGCCGGCGCCGGGCCGGTAGTCGAGGTCGAAGGCGAAGGGCGCCTCGTGGCCGAGCCAGCCCGACAGGGCCGGGCGCGCGCTGTCCTGGTGCTTCGGCGCGACATAGATGAAGGCCGGCGCTCCGGGTCCGCCGTTCAGATATTTGTAAGTGCAGCCGACCGCGAAGTCGGCTTTTGCACCGGTAAGATCGACGGGGATGGCGCCAGCCGAGTGGGCGAGATCCCAGACCGTCAGCACGCCGGCGGCATGTGCCTTTTCGGTCAGCGCCTTCATGTCGTGCAGGCGGCCGGTGCGGTAGTCGACCTCGGTCAGCATCAGCACGGCGACATGATCGCCGATCGCGGCTTCGACCTCCTCCGGCTCGACGATCTCCAGCGTGTAGCCGCGGTCGAGCGATTTCAGCAGGCCCCGCGCGATGTAGAGGTCGGAGGGAAAATTGCCGTTGTCGGAAAGCACGACGCGGCGCTTCGGTTTGAGTTCCAGCGCCGACGCCAGCGCCTGGTGCACCTTGATCGACAGCGTGTCGCCCATGACGATGGTGCCCTCGGCGGCGCCGATCAGCTTGCCTATGCGGTCGCCGATGCGGCGCGGCTGCATCATCCAACCAGCGGAATTCCAGCCCTTGATGAGCTGGTCGCCCCACTCGGCGGTCAGCATCCCGGCGACCCGCGCCTTCGCCGCCAGCGGCAGCGGCCCCAGCGAATTGCCGTCGAGATAGATCATGCCTTGCGGCATGTGGAAGAGTTTTTTGGTCCGGGAGAAATCGGTCGTCATTCCCCGCCCTCGCGCAACCGGAATCGCTGTATCTTCCCCGTCTGCGTCTTCGGCAGCGCGTCGATGAATTTCACCGAGCGCGGATATTTGTACGGCGCGATCGTCGCCTTCACATGGTCCTGCAGGCGCTTTTTCGTCAGTTCGTCGGGCGCCGCCGTCTCCACCAGCACGACATGCGCCTCGACGATCTGGCCGCGGTTGGCGTCGGAGAGGCCGATGACCGCGCATTCCCTGACGTCGGGATGCGACAGCAGTGCTGCCTCCACCTCCGGCCCGGCGATGTTGTAGCCGGCCGAAATGATCATGTCGTCGGAGCGCGCGGCGAAATGGAAGCGGCCCTCGCCATCCTGGACGAAGGAATCGCCGGTCAGGTTCCAGCCGTCGCGGACATAGTTCTTCTGCCGGTCGTCGGCGAGGTAGCGGCAGCCGGTCGGGCCGCGCACCGCGAGCTTGCCGATCTCGCCGCGCGGCAGTTCGTTCATGTTGTCGTCGACGATGATCGCCTGGTAGCCCGTCACCGGGCGGCCGGTGCTGGCCGGCGCCATATCGTCCAGCCGGTTGGAGATGAAGATATGCAGCATCTCGGTGGCGCCGATGCCGTCGAGGATCGGCTTGCCGGTTTTCCTGGTCCAGTCCTCGAACACCGGCGCCGGCAGCGTTTCGCCGGCCGACACGGCGATGCGCAGCGACGACAGGTCGGCGCCTTCCTCCATCGCCGTCAGCATGGCGCGGTAGGCGGTCGGCGCGGTGAAGCTGATCGTTGCCTTGTAGGTCTCGATGATCTCGATCATGTTCGGCGGCGAGGCGTTTTCAAGCAGCGTCGCGGCAGCACCGAAACGCAGCGGGAAGATTGCCAGCCCGCCCAGCCCGAAAGTGAAGGCGAGCGGCGGCGAGCCGACGAAGATGTCGTCCGGCTGCACGTTCAGCACTTCTTTGGCGTAGCCGTCAGCGATGATCAGCAGATCACGATGGAAGTGCATGGTGGCTTTCGGCACACCGGTCGTTCCGGATGTGAAACCAAGCAGTGCGACGTCGTCGCGGCCGGTTTTCACCGCCTCGAAGCGCACCGGCTTGTTGAGCGCGACGCGGTCCAGTTCGGCATCGTGATTGGCGGTGCCGTCGAAGCCGATCACCTGCTTCAGGAATTTGCTGTCCTTGGCGCAGGCAACCAGTTCGTCCTTAATACGCGTGTCGCACAGCGCCAAGCTTACTTCAGCCTTGTCGACGATCTTGGCAAGCTCTCCGGCGCGCAGCATCGGCATCGTGTTGACCACAACCGCGCCGGCCTTGGTGGCGGCCAGCCAGCAGGCGACCATCGCCGGGTTGTTGGCGGAGCGGATCAGAACCCGGTGTCCCGGCTTGACGCCGTAATTTTCGACCAGCGCATGCGCAAGCCGGTTGGTCCAGTCCGACAGTTCCTTGTAGGTACGCCGCCGCCCGTTGCCGATCAGCGCGGTATTGTCTCCAAAACCCTTTTCCACCAACCGGTCGGTCAGTTCGACGCCGGCGTTCAGATAGTCCGGATAGTCGAAACCCTCGAGCGGCATTTCCGGCCACTCTTCGAAGGGCGGCAGGTTGTCACGCGAAAATGTGTCGACGTGGGCGGAGGGGCCGAGCATGTCAGGCGTTCGCTTCTTCCGGGAGGAAGTCCACATCATGCTCCGCCGACAATTTTATGATTGTCGGGATGTCCGATTTGTCGTGTAGTTGCTCGAAGAGCTCCTTCAGCCGGCCCGCCGGAGACACCCAGAACAGGGCGCGGCACGGCTTGTCGGATTTGTTGAAGTAGCCATGCGGTACGCCGCGCGGCATGCGCACCAGGTCGCCGGCCCTGGCCTTGCTCCACACGCCGTCGAGCTTCAGGTCGAGCTCACCCTCCTGGACAAGGATGAATTCCTCCTGGTCGGGATGGATGTGGACTGGCACGAACTGTCCGGGCGCGCTGTTCGTCTCGAACGCGAAGGTGCTCTCGCACACCGCCTTCGGGAAATAGGTCTGACCGAGAATGTTCCATTCCAAGCCGTCGATGCCGGCGCCGTTCGCGGTAATGCCCTTTGCAAGATCCTTCGCCATTTTCCTGTCCTTCCCCTGTTATGATTGTTTGAACTCAGAGAGTACCTGCCGCGCGATCACCACCTTCTGGACATCGGATGCGCCTTCGTAGATGCGCAGCGCGCGGATCTCGCGGTAAAGGCTTTCGACGATATGGCCACGCCGCACACCGTCGCCGCCATGCAATTGCACCGCCCTGTCGATGACCGCCTGTGCCCGGTCGGTTGCGTAAAGCTTGGCCATCGCCGCCTCCCGCGTCACCCGCGCCGCGCCCATATCCTTGGTCCAGGCGGCACGATAGATCAGAAGCGCCGCCGCATCGACATCCAGCGCCATGTCGGCGATGTGCCCCTGCACCATCTGCAGGTCGGCCATCGGCGCGCCGAACAGTTCGCGCCCCGAGGCGCGCTTGATGCTTTCGTCCAGCGCCCGCCGGGCAAACCCGAGTGCGGCGGCCCCAACCGTCGAGCGGAAGACGTCGAGCACCGACATTGCGATGCGGAAACCGTCGCCGGCCTTGCCGATCAGCGCCGCGGCCGGCACCTCGACATGATCGAATTTCAGCCGCGCGAGCGGATGCGGCGCTATCACCTCCAGCCGTTCGGCGACCGTCAGGCCCGGTGTGTCGGCCGGCACCAGGAATGCCGAAAGGCCCTTGGCGCCGGGCGCCTCACCGGTCCTGGCGAAAACCACGTAGAAATCCGCGATGCCGCCGTTCGATATCCAGGTCTTTTCGCCGGCAAGGACATAGTTGTCGCCGATCCTCCGGGCTTCCATATCCATGTTGGCGACATCGGAGCCGGAGCGCGGTTCCGACAGCGCAAAGGCCGAGATCGCCTTGCCGGCGCGGGTTTTTTCCAACCATTTCTTCTGCGCGGCGTCGCCGAACAGGCTGATTGCGCCGGTGCCGAGCCCCTGCATGGCGAAGGCAAAGTCGGCGAGCCCGTCGTGGCGCGCCAGCGTCTCGCGGGTGATGCACAGCGTGCGCACGTCGAGCGGCTGCGGGTTTGCCGGGTCGACCGCCGTCGGCTTCAGCCAGCCGTCACGGCCGAGCATCGTCACCAGTTCGCGGCATGCGGCGTCGATGTCGTCATGCGCGACCGGCAGATTTTTGGCGCACCATGTCTCCAGCCGCTCCGCCAGGTCGCGATGGCGGTCTTCGAAGAACGGCCAGGCAAGGAAGGAGCGGTCAGGCATCTGCCCCCTCCACCATGCTTGGATCCTCCCCTGCGAAGCGGGGGAGGGGAACCGCCGAAGGCGGTGGAGGGGGCACGAAGCGTTCCATCTCAATTCCCCTCGAACACCGGCTTCTTCTTCTCGACGAAAGCCCTGTACGCCCGCTCGAAATCCCTGGTCTTCATGCAGATCGCCTGCGCCTGTGCTTCCGCCTCGATCGCCTGGTCGAGCCCCATCGACCATTCCTGGTTGAGCTGCGTCTTGGTGATGCCATGGGCGAAGGTCGGGCCCGAAACGATGCGCGCGGCGAGGTCGAGCGCCTCTTCCTCCAGCTTCTCCGCCGGCACCAGCCGGTTGTAGAAACCCCAGCGATCGCCTTCCTCGGCGCTCATGGTGCGGCCGGTATAGAGCAGCTCGGCGGCGCGGCCCTGGCCGATGATGCGCGGCAGGATCGCGCAGGCGCCCATGTCGCAGCCGGCCAGCCCAACGCGGGTGAACAGGAATGCCGTCTTCGCCTCCGGTGTCGCCAGCCTGATGTCGGATGCCATGGTGACGATGGCGCCGGCGCCGACCGCAACGCCGTCTACGGCGGTGATGATCGGCTTGCCGCAGTTCAGCATCGCCTTCACTAGGTCGCCGGTCATGCGGGTGAAGGCGAGCAGGCCTTTCATGTCCATGTCGACCAGCGGGCCGATGATGTCGTGCACGTCGCCGCCCGAGCAGAAATTGCCGCCGTTCGGCAGGAACACCACGGCATCGACATCGTCGGCGTAGACGAGGTCGCGGAAGGTGTCGCGCAGCTCGGCATAGGATTCGAAGGTCAGCGGGTTCTTGCGTTCCGGCCGGTCGAGTTTCACCCGCGCGATGCGGCCCTCGACCGTCCAGAGAAAATGTTTCGGCTTGAAGCCGGCCAGTTTGATGCCCTTCACGCCTCGCCCTCCCAATTGCTGCGGAACGATTTCAGCATGGCCGAAAGCCGCCGCGCGTCATCCTCGCCGACATCGCCCAGAAGTTCGCCGATCCAGCCTTCGTGGATCGCCGCCATCGAGCGGAACTCCTCCTCGCCGCGCGCCGTCAGCCGCACGATCGAGGTGCGGCGGTCGCCCTCGCGCTGGGCGCGCACGACAAAGCCGTCCGAGACCAGCCGGTCGACGATGCCGGTGACGTTGCCGTTGGAAACCAGCAGGAACCGCGACAGGTCGCTCATCAGCATGCCGCCGGGCTCGCGGTAGAGCGCCGCCATCACGTCGAAGCGCGGCAGCGTTGAATTGAACTCGCGCTTCAGCCGCTCGCGCAACTCGCTCTCGACGACGCGCGATGCACGCAAAAGGCGGATCCACAGCCGCAGCCGTTCCTTGGCTCCGTTGCCGATGACGGCCGAGGAGAGCGGCGCGCTCACCATGTCTCGCCTCCCGACACCGAGATCGCCTGTCCGGTGACGGAGGCCGCGCCCTCGCTGCACAGCCAGAGCACGGTGGCGGCAATCTCGTCGGGCTGCACGAAGCGGCCTTGCGGATTGCTGGCCATCAGGCTCGCGCGGGCCTCCTCCACCCTGCGGCCGGTCTTTTCGACGATACGGCCTATCGATTCCTCCAGCATGTCGGTTTCGACGAAGCTCGGGCAGACTGCATTGACCGTGACGCCCGTCTTCACCAGTTCGACGGCCAGCGCCCGCATCAATCCGACAACACCGTGCTTGGCCGCCACATAGGGCGCGACGTAGCCAAAACCCTTCAGCCCGGCCACCGAGGCGATAAAGACGATGCGTCCGCTCTTTCGCGCCGCCATAGCGGCGAGCGCCGGTTTCACCGTCAGGAACGAGCCGGTCAGGTTGACGTCGAGCGTCCGTCGCCAGTCGGCCAGCGTCGTCTTCGCCGCCGGGGCGCTGCCGGCCATGCCGGCATTGGCGACGACGATGCCGAATGGGCCGCGCGCCGCCTCGGCCGTTTCGTAAAGTTTGGTCATCGAAGCTTCGTCGGTCACATCGGCAACGATACCGTGGACCCGCTCGTTCTCAGCGGCCACTGCTGCAAGCTGCGCCTCGCGGCGGCCACAGATCGTCACCTCGACGCCGGCTCCAGCCAACGCCAGCGCGATCGTCCGGCCAACGCCGGAGCCTCCGCCGGTGACGAGGGCGTGGCATGCGGTCATGATTTATCTCCGGAATCGGGGCGCCGCCCCTCACCTGCCTGCCGGCATCCTCTCCCCGCAAGCACGGGGAGAGGAGATCTGGCTCCAACGTCGACGCCCCCCTCTCCCCGTCCTGCACGGGGAGAGGGTAAGGGTGAGGGGCGGCGCTGTGCTGGCAGGCTAACCATGCTCACACCTTTCCCGTCATGACGTCCTGCCGCTCGGCCAGCCGGTAGAGTTGGTCGCGTCCGGGCAGATAGGGATCGGGCCATTTTACATGGCGGTCGCCGAGCTTGGCCGCCGCATGCAGTGTCCAGTAAGGATCGGCGAGATGCGGGCGGGCGAGGCAGACAAGGTCGGCGCGGCCCGCCATCAGGATCGAATTGACGTGGTCGGGCTCATAGATGTTGCCGACCGCCATCGTTGCGATGCCAGTCTCGTTTCGGATGCGGTCCGAAAACGGCGTCTGGAACATGCGGCCATAGACCGGCTTGGCGTGGATAGAGGTCTGGCCCGCCGAGACATCGCAGATGTCGACGCCGGCCGCCTGCAGCAGCCGCGCGATTTCGACGGCTTCCAGCGGGTCGACGCCGTTTTCCTCGACCCAGTCATGCGCCGAGATGCGCATCGAGATCGGCTTTCCCGCCGGCCACACCGCACGCACCGCGTGGAAGACCTCCAGCGGATAGCGCATGCGGTTCTCCAATGAACCGCCGTATTCGTCGGTGCGTCTATTGGTCAGCGGGGTGATGAAGGAGGACAAGAGATAGCCGTGCGCGGCGTGGATTTCCAGGATGTCGAAGCCGCAGCGCTCGGCCATCTCGGCCGCCGCCACGAACTCGTCGCGCACCCGCTCCATGTCGGCTCTGGTCATCGGCCTCGGCGTCTGGTTCTGCGGCGACCAGGCGACGTCGGACGCCGCCATCACCGGCCAGTTGCCTTGCTTGAGCGGCGCGTCGCTGTCTTCCCAGCCCAATTGCGTCGAGCCTTTCGGCCCGGAATGGCCGATCTGCGCACAGATCTTCGCCTCGGTCTCGGCATGCACGAAATCGACCAACCGCTTCCAGGCCGCCTCGTGTTCGGGCGCATAGAAACCGGTGCAGCCCGGCGTGATGCGGCCTTCCGGGCTGACGCAGGTCATCTCGATGTAGACCAGCCCGGCGCCGCCCTTGGCGCGTTCGGCGTAATGCGCGAAATGCCAGTCGGTCGGGCAGCCGTCGACCGCCTTGTACTGCGCCATCGGCGATACCACGACGCGGTTGTTCAGATGCAGGTCGCGCAGCCTGAACGGCGCGAACATCGGCGCCCGCGCGCCGTTTACATTGCTGCCGGCCTGGCGCTGGAACCAGGCTTCGGCGCCGTCCAGCCATTCCTTGTCGCGCAGCCGCAAATTCTCGTGGCTGATGCGCTGCGAGCGGGTGAGCAGCGAATAGTTGAACTGCACCGGGTCGAGATTGAAATAGCGCTCGACATCCTCGAACCATTCCAGCGAATTGCGCGCCGCCGATTGCAGCCGCAGCACCTCGGTGCGCCGCGCGTCCTCGTATTTCCTGAAGGCGGCGTCGAGATCGGCTTCGGAATGCACATATTCGGCCAGCGCCACGGCGCTTTCAAGCGCCAGCTTGGTGCCCGAGCCGATGGAGAAATGCGCGGATGCGGCGGCGTCGCCCATCAGCGCCAGGTTCCTGTAGGACCAGCGCTCGCACAGTACACGCGGAAAGCTGATCCAGGCCGAGCCGCGAACATGCGCGGCGTTCGACATCAGCGCATGGCCGCCGAGATGTTTCCGGAAGATGCGCTCGCAGGTGGCGATCGATTCCTGCTGCGTCATGGCGCCGAAGCCGAATTTTTCCCACGTCGTTTCCGAACATTCGACGATGAAGGTCGCGGTGTCGGGGTCGAACTGGTAGGCATGCGCCCACAGCCAGCCGTGCTCGGTTTCCTCGAAGATGAAGGTGAAGGCGTCGTCGAATTTCTGGTGGGTGCCGAGCCAGACGAACTTGCATTTCCTTATGTCGATGTCCGGCTTGAAAATGTCGGCAAGTGCGGTTCGCGCCTTCGAATTGACGCCGTCGGACGCAACCACCAGGTCGTACGCATCCATGTAGAACTGCGGCTCGCGCGCTTCCGTCTCGAAGGCCAGCTCGACGCCGAGTTCGCGGGCGCGCTTTTGGAGCAGCACCAGCAACTGCTTGCGGCCGATGCCGCAGAAACCGTGGCCGGAGGAGACGGTGCGCACGCCCTTGTGGACGACCGCTATGTCGTCCCAATAGGCGAAATGCTCGCGGATCCAGGCCGCGCTCACCGGGTCGTTGGCGGCGAGATTGTCGAGCGTTTCGTCGGAAAGCACCACGCCCCAGCCGAACGTGTCGTCGGGCTTGTTGCGCTCGATGACGGTGACGTCATGGGCGGCATCGCGCAGCTTCATCGAGATCGCGAAATAGAGACCGGCGGGCCCGCCGCCGAGAACCGCAACCTTCATCGTGCGATCTCCTCCCTGTTCACGAAGCCTCAGGATTGCATTGGCTTTGGAATATTTCAAGTATGAAATTTCAAGGTTGAAATATTTTCAGCAAACCGGCGCCAATGATTGACAGGCTGGTCGATTTCAGGTGGCTTTGCGGGCGCAACCAGACACGGGCACCCATGATCCATCATCACATCACCAACTGGGACGACGCCTACGCCAATGGCGTCAACATTCCGGGCGGCGACCGCTGGCCGGCAGCGTGGGTAGAACCGGCGAAGAATTTTCGCGACGAGCGGCAGGCGGCGGGCAAGGCGAACCTCGACATCGCCTATGGCGAGCGGCCGCGCAACCGCCTCGACCTGTTCATGCCCGACGGCGCGCCGAAGGGTCTTGTGGTGTTCATCCACGGCGGCTTCTGGCGGGCCTTCGACAAGAGCTACTGGTCGCATCTGGCAGCTGGCAGCATCGCCAGCGGCTATGCGGTGGCGATGCCCTCGTACACGCTGTGCCCGGAAGCCCGCATTGCCGATATCACCCGCGAGGTCGGCGCGGCGGTCAGCAAGGCGGCGGCGATGGTCGAGGGTCCGCTCATGCTGACCGGCCACTCGGCGGGCGGCCATCTGGCGACCCGCATGATATCGGCGACCTCGCCCCTGCCCGGCGCGGTCCTTGCACGCATCCGCAACACGGTGTCGATCGCCGGCGTCCACGACCTGCGGCCGATGATGAAGACAGCGATGAACGCCGATCTGCGCATCGACGAGGCGGAAGCGCAAGCCGAAAGCCCGGCGCTGCTGCGACCGGCCGAGGGTGCGCGCGTCACCTGCTGGGCCGGCTCGGCGGAGCGTTCCGAGTTCGTCCGCCAGAACGCGCTGCTTGCCAACATATGGACCGGGCTCGGCGCCCATGTCGCCACGGTCGTCGAACCCGACCGTCATCATTTCAATATCGTCGACGGGCTCGCCGACGCCGCGCACCCGCTGACCAGAACCTTGTTGACAGCCTAGGCCTATGCGCCGAAAGCTTTCGGCAACACGACCGGCCTCGCGATGCTTGTGCCACAATGAAATCCGACGGAAAGATGCGATGAGAGCCGTTTTTGTCCAACTGCAATGCCAGCCCGGATCGACCTACCAGGTCGCCGACGAATTGTTCGAACGCGAGGTGGCGTCCGAGCTCTATTCGACCAGCGGCGAATACGATCTCCTGATGAAGATCTACGTCGAGCCAGACGTCGATATCGGCAAGTTCATCAACGAGAACGTCGCCAACGTGCCGGGCATCGTACGGTCGCTGACCACGCTCACCTTCAAGGCATTCTGAGCAGGCCGCTCCTGCTCAATCCACCACTACCGCCGTCACCGACACGCAGTCGCCCGCCTTCACCAGCCCCGGAAAATGCCGCGCGGCAAGAATGCCGGACATTTTTGTCGCGATCTCGGCTGGAGCCGCGCCGGTCCGGCCGACTGGATAAATCCGTGCCACGACCTGCCCCTCCTTCATGGGCTCGCCGAGATCGACCAGCGGCTCGATCATGCCCTCGTCCTCGGCAAAGCAGAAGCAATCGCCCGACGGCATGTCGAGCCAGCGGGTCGGCTGCTTCTCGACCGCGCCAGCGACGATGCCGGAATGGCGCAGCACATTCAGCACGCCGCGCTTGGCGATGCGCACCGTTTCGGCACGGGATGTTCCTCCTCCGCCAAGCTCGGTCGTGACGAACACCTTGCCCATCTCCTCGGCCGCCGTGTCGTACATGCCGACGGTGTCGATCTCCAGCATCTGCACCGAATAGGGTGCTGCGAACGCCTCGACCGCGTCGAAGGCTTTTTTCTCCTGTTGCTTGTCGGGCAGCACATGCGCCGCGCAGAACGGCACGAAGTCCAGCGTCCGGCCGCCTGAATGGAAGTCGAGAACGATGTCCGCGCGCGGCAGCAACTCACGCTGAAAGTAGTCGGCTATCTTTTCCGTCACCGTGCCGTCCGGCCGCCCCGGAAAGCTGCGGTTCATGTTGCCCTTGTCGATGGGCGAGGTGCGCGTGCCGGCCCTGAATGCTGGGTAATTCATCGCCGGCACGATGATAACGGTGCCGCTGACATTCTTTGCATCGAGCGAGCGGGCGAGGTCGTAGAGCGCAATCGGCCCTTCATACTCGTCGCCATGGTTGCCGCCGGTCAGCAGCGCCGTCGGCCCCGTTCCGTTGCGGACGACGCAGACCGGGATCATCACCGAGCCCCACGCCGAATCGTCACGGCTGTAAGGCAGCCGCAGGAACCCGTGCTGGACGCCATCCTTGTCGAAATCGACGGTAGAGGAGATCGGGGAGGGCCGAAGTGTTTTCATCAGCATGCTCAGCTCTTCACGAAAAGCTTGCGCGGTACGCTGGCGAGGCACTCGACGCCGCTGTCGGTGATCAGAATGCTCTCCGTGATCTCCAGCCCCATCGTCTCCAGCCAAAGGCCGGTCATGAAGTGGAAGGTCATGCCAGGCTTCAGGACGGTGCGGTCGCCTGGGCGCAGGCTCATGGTGCGCTCGCCCCAGTCCGGCGGATAGGAAATCCCGATCGGATAGCCGGTGCGGTTGTCCTTGACGATGCCGTACTTCTTCAGCACCGCGAAGAAGGCCTTGGCGATGTCCTCGCAGGTGTTGCCCGGCTTGGCGGCCTCGAGGCCGGCCTCCATGCCCTCCAGCGTCGCCTTCTCGGCATCGAGGAATTCCTGCGTCGGCTTGCCGAGGAAGACGGTGCGCGACAGCGGCACGTGGTAGCGGTTGTAGCAGCCGGCGATTTCGAAGAACGTGCCCTCGCCGCTTTTCATCGGCTTGTCGTCCCAGGTCAGGTGCGGCGCCGAGGCGTCGGCGCCCGACGGCAGCAGCGGCACGATCGCCGGATAGTCGCCGCCGATGCCGTCGACGCCGCGCGTACCGGCGTCATAGATTTCGGCGACGAGGTCGCATTTGCGCATGCCCACCTCGACCTTGTCGACGATGCGCTGGTGCATCGCCTCGACGATGCGCGCGGCATTGCGCATGTAGTCGAGTTC
Organism: Mesorhizobium sp. ZC-5; assembly: GCF_025753855.1. Lineage (GTDB taxonomy): Bacteria > Pseudomonadota > Alphaproteobacteria > Rhizobiales > Rhizobiaceae > Neomesorhizobium. The sequence goes on along the minus strand of NZ_JAOWPT010000002.1, from coordinate 501,176 downwards.
CCGCGGGCTCTTCACCGCGCGCTGCCAGTTGACCAGTGCGGTCGCGTCGCTGAATTTCGCGTTGGGCAGGTGCTTCTGCAGCGAGGCGAAGGCGGCGGCGGAGAACCAGTAATTGTCCATCTCGACGCCGATCCGCTTCGATCCCCAGCCGCGTTCGGCGATCACCTGGGAAAGGAAGTCCATCGGGTGGCGTTCGGTCGATTGCACGTAGTGGTCGGCGTAACCAACGATGTTGTCATGCTTCAAATAGGCGGTGCGCTTGGCCCCGTTGGCGTCCTGGCCACGGCCGTACCAGACGGGCTCGCCGTCAGGCGGCACGATCACCGCCTGGTGCACATAGAACGACCAGCCGTCGTAGCCGGTCAGCCATGCCATGTTCGACGGGTCGCTGACGATCAGAACGTCGACGCCCTTCGCCTCCATCGCTTTGCGCGTCTTCGCCAGGCGTTCCGCATATTCGCCACGCGAGAATTTCAGGTTGGGCTCAGTCATCTAAAACGTTTCCTCGTTTGTTGGCCTTTTTGGACCATGATCTGGGATCATGCTTTGGGCCGGCATCAGCTTTCGAAAATCGCCCCGGCGCTGGCGGTCCGCGCCCTGTCTCGCGCGAGCGTGGCGATCGCCGTGTCCTGCACGCCGGTGCCGGTAAGGTCGGCGATGGTGATCTGTTCGGCTCCCGCACGTCCGGGCTTCAGCCCGGCGATCACCTGGCCAAGTTCGGCGAAATCCGCATCCGCCGCGACCAGCCCGGCCGCAATGGCGTGGTGCAGTTCGCCAAGCCGCCGCGTCTGCTTCAAGCTGTCGGCGACGTAGAGGCCGGCCGTTCCGATCGCGGCCGGGTCGAGCTCGTTCTTGTGCTCCGCGTCCGAACCCATGGCGGTCACATGCTGCCCCGCCCGCAGCCATCCGGCCTTGACGATCGGCGTCTCCGACGGCGTCGTGGCGACGATGACATCGGCGCCGGCAACCGCTTTTTCTCCGTCCGCCTCGGCGCGCACGGTGATGCCGAGCTTTTCGCGCAGCTGCTTCGCCGCCGCTTCCGCCTTGACGGCATCGCGCGCCCATATCCGCGCCTCGCGGATCGGCCGCACCAGCATCAGCGCCTCGAGCTGCAACTGTGCCTGTACGCCGGCGCCGAAGATCGTCGCGACCGCCGAATCCGGACGCGACAGGTGTTTTGCCGCCACCGCGCCCGCCGCCGCGGTGCGCACGTCGGTCAGGTAGCCATTGTCGAGCAGCAGCGCCTCGACCAGGCCGGTCCTGGCCGACAGCAGCACCATCATGCCGTTGACCGAGGGCAGGCCGAGCTTCGGATTGTCGAAGAAGCCGGGGCTGATCTTTATGGCGAAACCGTCAATGCCCGGCACATAGGCGGTCTTCACGTCGACCTCGCCGCGATGTTCCGGAATGTCGAGACGCAGGATCGGCGGCATCGCAACCGGCTTGGTTGCCAGCGCATGAAAAGCGTTCTCGACGCAGGCGACGGCATCGAGATCGAGCCGGACGATCTTGCGCAGCTCGGCCTCGGTGAGGATGGTCATTTTCGGCATTGCGTCCTCCCCGGAAGCGCGGTGCCGTCGGGGGTACGACAGCGCGAAGGAACGCGGCTCAAGAGGTGTTCGCTCACGCCGCCGCCTCCTGCCCGTCGCGCCAGGTGCCGCACACGATGTTGCGATGCAGCCCCATGTCGATGTTCCGGCCGGAGAGCAGCAGCAGCAGCGGCCCGCTCGTCTCGATCTTGCCGGCAAGTACAGCCGCCATCCCCACCGCGCCGGCACCCTCGACGATCTCGCGCTCCGTCTCGTAGGCGTGATTTATGCCGGCGGCGATTTCGTCTTCGGAAAGCAGCACGATGTCGTCGAGCAGGTCGCGGCAGATCGCGAATGTCAGCCGGTTGTCGAGGCCGATGCCGCCGCCAAGCGAATCCGCCAGCGTCGGCAGTTCCTCCACCGCAACGGGCCGGCCGGCATCGAAGCTCGCCCTCATGGCGGCGCCACGCGCCATGGAGATACCGATGACCTTGATGGATGGCTTGAGCGCCTTGACGGCTGTGGCGATGCCGGCTGCGAGCCCCCCGCCCGATACCGGCACCGCCACTGTCGCGGTTTCCGGTACTTCTTCGAGCATTTCCAGCCCGATGGTCCCCTGGCCCGCGATAACCGCCATATGATCAAAAGGCGGCAACATTAGCAATCCCTCATGAGCGACGAGGCGTTCAACTTCTTGTTGAGCATCGTCCTGGCTCTTGCCGACGATGTGCACTTCGGCGCCAAGCCTGCGGATTTCCGAAACCTTGTTCTCCGGCACCAGCTTCGACATACAGATCACCGCGCGGATACCCTCGAGTTTCGCTGCATGCGCGAGCGCACGGCCATGATTGCCGGTCGAGGCGGCGACCACTCCTCGGCGCTTCTCCTCGGGAGACAGCGAAGCGACGGCATTGGACGCGCCGCGCAACTTGAAGCTGCCGGTGGTCTGACGGTGTTCGAGCTTCAGGTGCACCGGCACGCCGGCCAGCTCGGACAGCAACCGCGACGGGACGACCGGCGTTCGCACCACCTTGCCGGCTATACGGTCGCGCGCGGCTTCGATGTCTGCGAGGGTGACGGACGAACGCGACGGCATCACGCCACCTCCTTGCCGCTCACCGGCAACTCCACCGTCATCAGCCGCCCAAGCTCAGGCCGCGCAATGTCGTCGCCGCAAAGCCGCAGGCATTGCCATGCCGAGGCGAGATTGCTCGATACCAGCGGGCGGCCGGTCCTTGTCTCAACCCTGGCGGCGATCTCAGCCGCGCGCACCGCAGTGCAGGAGACGAACAGGGCTTCCGCGTCGGGCGCGATGCTTTCCGCGGCGAGGTCGATCAGCGCCTCGTGCGAAATGCGCGCCATCTCGCGGTCGTCTTCCAGCCCAAGACAAGAGAAGCTGGCGATATCGAAGCCATGTCGGGCAAAATATTCGGCCATCGGACGGCTGGTCTCGACGGTGTAGGGCGTGAGCACGCTGATGCGGCGAGCGCCAAGCGCCTTCAGCCCCAGAACGCCGGCCAGCGGCGGCGTCACCACGGGCACTCCCGGCTTGGCCGTGCGGATTGCCGCGGTGATCTCGTCGTCGCCGATGACCACCGAGGCCGAGGTGCAGGAATAGCAGATCGCGTCGAGTTCTTCGTCCGGCAGGATCAGCTTTGCCGCCTCGGTCAGCGACGGCTGCATGGCGCGCAGATTGTCAGGCGTCACCGGGTTGGCGAACGGGATCCGCGCGACATAGACGCCGATATCCGGGCCTGCCACCATGCGCTGGTAGTCCGGCTCGGTCGTGTGGTCGGTCGCCAGGATGATCAGCCCGACGCACTTTTTCAGCGGGCGGTCATCAAGCTCCGGACGCTCAGCGCGAAGGCGGATATCAATGGGAATGCTCACAGGCCGATCCTCGCCTTGCCTCGAATATATTTCAGGCACTGACATCGGAACCACTACTGCTCGATGCGGCCGTAGCGGCGTTCCAACCAGCGCAGCAGGACAACGGAGAACAGGCTGATGACGAGGAAGAAGGCGCCGACAAGCGTCATCGGCTCGATGTAGCGATAGCTCGAATTCGCCACGCTCTTGGCCTGGTTCATCAACTCCAGCACGGTGATCGCCGACAGCAGCGGCGTTTCCTTGAACATGGCGATGAAGTAGTTGGCGAGCGCCGGGATCATCGGCGGCAATGCCTGCGGCAGGATGATGTGCGTCCAGGTCTGGCGCGGATTGAGGTTGCAGGCCTTCGCCGCCTCCCACTGGCCGCGCGCCACATTGTCGATGCCGGCGCGGTAGACCTCGGCCGTGTAGGTGCCGTAGTGCAGGCCAAGCCCGATAACGCCCGCCACCAGCGGCGGCAAAAGGATGCCGATGTCGGGCAGCACGTAGAAGATGAAATAGAGCTGCACCAGAAGCGGCGTGCCGCGGATGAACTCGGCGATAAAGCCGGTCGTGCGCGAAATCCACCGGCTCGGCGAGCGCCTGAGCAGCGCTATGCCGAGACCAACCACCGCCGCCAGCACCGAGCCGAGTATGGTGGCGAGAATGGTGATCTTGACGCCCTGCAGCAGCGTCGGAAAGATCTGGCGGACGAATTCCCAATCCCATTCCATCAGGCGGTCCTCACGCCGTCGAGCCCGCGCGCCATGCGGCGCTCCAGGGCGCGCATGCCGTAGGAGATCGCCAGCGCCATGATGAAATAAAGGAATAGGATGGTGGAGAACGGCACCAGCGTGTTGCCGGTCTGGGCCCGCACCACCTGCGCCTGGAAGGTCATGTCGGTGAGCGATATCAGCGACACCACGGCGGTCGCCTTCAGTAGTTCGATGGCGTTGTTGCCGAAGGTCGGCAGCATCACCAGCAGCGCCTGCGGCAGGACGATGTGGCGCATCGTCTGCCAGCGGCCGAGGTTGAGCGCCACACAGGCTTCATACTGTTCCTTGCCGACCGACTTGATCGCGCCGCGCACCACTTCGGCGCCGTAGGCGCCGACATTGAGGCCGAGCGCCAGCACGCCCGCCTGCAGCGGCGTCAGCGAAACGCCGAAGAAGGGCAGCACGAAATAGGCCCAGAAAAGCTGGACGAAGATTGAGGTGCCGCGGAAGAATTCGATGTAGGCCGTTGCCAGCGCGCGCACCGCGAAGAACCGTGACAGCCTCCCCATGCCTGCCAGGAAGGCCATGACCAGCGCCAGCGCCGACCCCAGTATGGTGAGCTCGATGGTCACCAGGGCGCCCTGCAGGATCAGACCTATGTAGCCGGACCAGTCGGTCATGGAGTTGGATGTTCCCGGTTAACTTGTGCTCCGGTCCTGTCGGCCACCTTCTCCCCTTGTGGGAGAAGATGGCCGACCCTGAGCTTGTCGAAGGGGAGGTCGGATGAGGGGTGTCCAGCTTGATGAATACCCCTCATCCGTCGCCTGCGGCGACACCTTCTCCCACAAGGGGAGAAGGCAATCGCGCTGATTACTGCGCCGCGCAGAGCTTTTCGCGCGTCGTCGACATCGCTGCCTGCGCCGAGAAGCCGTACGGCTCGATGATCTTGGCGAACTCGCCGCTTTCCTTCAGCTTGGCGAGTTCCACGTCGAACGCGTCACGCAGCGCCTCGTCGCCCTTCTTGAAGGCGGCGCCGTCGCAATAGACCGGCGCGCCTTCAACCGGCGCCACCACTTCCATGTTCGGGTCGTTGGCCTTCTTGGCGAGGTCGTTGATCGACAGGACCGGCAGCGAATAGACGTCGATGCGGCCGTCCTGCACCATCTTCAGGCCGCTCTGGCCGTCCGGCACCACGATGACACGTTCGCGCGGCACGCCGGCTTCCAGCGCCAGCTTCTCCTCGGTGCCGCCGCCCGGCGCGCCGATGGTGCCCGACGGATCCTTGGCGATGTCGGCGTAGCTCTTGAAGCCCTTCGGGTTGCCCTTCTTGAGCAGGAAGGCCTCGGCGTCGCACAGCACCGGCTCGGAATAGGCGACCGCCGCGCAGCGCTCCGGCTTCATGAACAGGCCGGCGGTGACGGCGTCGTGACGTCCCGCCTGCAGGCCTGGAATCATGGCGCCGTATTCGGAGATCGAGGCGACGACATCGGCGACGCCCAGACGCTTGAACACTTCGCGCGCCACGTCGGGGGCCGCGCCCGAGACCTTGCCGTCTGCGCCGACCGCGGTGAACGGCGGCTCGTTGGCAATGGCGATGCGGGCAAAGCCCTGCGCCTTCAGTTCTTCAAGCTTGTCCTGCGCCGCGGCAGGCACCGCCGCCACGAATGCCGCAATAACGGCTGCGCCGGCGACGCCGGCTAGAATTTTTTCCATTGTTTTCACAGTTCCCAACTCCTCTGGTTTTCTTCTATGTCGTCTAGCGGCACGTGGGCCGCGCCATGGCGGTCAGACCCGGTGCCCGGCCGCGATGATCTTCTTCAGGAACGTCTGCGTGCGCTCCTGCTTCGGATGGCGGAAAATCTCGTCCGGCTTGCCTTCCTCGACGATCCTGCCGCGGTCGAAGAACAGCACCCGGTCGGCGAAATCGTGCGCGAAGCCCATCTCGTGGGTGACCAGCAGCATCGTCATGTCGGTTTCGGCGGCGAGTTTGCGCATGACGTTCAGCACTTCCTCGACCAGTTCCGGGTCGAGAGCGGAGGTCACCTCGTCGAACAGCATGATCCTGGGCGACAGCGCCAGCGCGCGAGCGATCGCCACCCGCTGCTTCTGGCCGCCGGAAAGCTGCGCCGGCATGTTTTTGGCCTTGTCGGCCATGCCGACCATGTCGAGCAGTTCCATCGCCCGCTTCTCGGCGGCGGCCTTCGGCGTGCCCTTGGTCAGCATCGGCGCCAGCGTCACATTGTCGATGACGCATTTGTGCGGGAACAGGTTGAACAGCTGGAACACCATGCCGATCTTCTGCCGCATCCTGGCCAGGTGCTTTTCGTCGGCGGCCATCAGCTGGCCGTTGCGCTCCATGTGGTAGAGGTGCTCGCCTTCGATCTGGATATGACCGCCGTCGATGCGCTCCAGCGTCATCAGGATGCGCAGGATCGTCGTCTTGCCGGAGCCGGACGGACCGATCAGCGCCAGCTTCTCGCCGGGCATCACCGTCATCGACAGGCCGTCCAGCACCTTGAAGGAGCCGAAACTCTTGGTGATCCCGTCGACCTTGATGATGGGTTCTGGCATGCATGTCTCTCCCTGTTGAGACAGCTTTATGCCCTGACGATGCGGAACTTGCTAAATCATGTCAATTCATAAAATAAAATCATGACAATTTTTCAGCTTTGACGGGATTTGTCCGGACCATCGGGCAACCGCCGCAAGGTACAATTTGCCTGCAGCCTGCATGCAAACTAGGGCGACAGTACCTGCCGACAACCACAAACCCGCATGCAGCCTGCATGTTTGCGCCAAGGCCGCCTCCCGCACACAGGCTTTTGGGAACCGGCAAAAACGCCGCTAGTGCGCGCCACCACACAACGATCGATGAGACTGATTTCCCACCTGGGGGAGATGACCCGGCAGCTACTAAAGGGCATTGGCAAGCGGCGGCGTCCAACCATCTGCAACACCGGCTCAAGAGGCTATGATAACTTTTGGTTTCAATCTTAGCCGCAACCTAACAAATTGATATAAAAGGTTCTTTTTGATCGACTCCCGACTTTTCGGGATGCGTTTTCCCGCTGGCTCACTCCGCATATTAACCAGTTGTTAACCATTTCCTCGATACACCGAAGCAACGGAAAATTTACAAAGATAACTGATGTGTTAACCCAACCCCGGCCCATCCGCCTCAAGGGGCGATCCTTCCTTGCGCTCGCGCTTACCCCGGAACTGCCCTTCGAAGACTGGTTGGCGCGGCTCGACGATCTTGCTGCCCGTTCGGCTGGATTCTTCCTGCGCCGGCCGGTGGTGCTCGATGTCGAAGGCCTCGACATCGACCGGCCGCAGCTTCGCGAGCTCGTCGATCAGCTCGGGACGCGCAACGTGCGGATCATGGGCATCGAAGGCGCGCGCGCCTCTTTGCTGGCTTCGGACCTGCCTCCCGCGATGACCGACGGGCGGCCGGCCTCAGACCTCGAGGTGCCCGTTGCGGAGGACATGGAAGAAGCCGACGGCACCGAAGCCGCAGTTCCACCCGAGTCGTTGCCGGCCAAGGCCACACCTTCGATCGTCATTACCCAGCCGGTGCGGTCGGGACAGTCACTCTTCTTTCCCGAAGGCGATGTGACCGTCGTCGGGTCGGTCGCGTCGGGCGCGGAGATCGTCGCCGGCGGATCGATCCACATTTACGGCACGCTGCGGGGACGCGCGATGGCGGGGACGACGGGAAACGCTTCCGCGCGCATCTTCTGCCGCAAGCTCGAAGCGGAACTGATCGCCATCGACGGCTTCTACAAGACGGCCGAGGACATGGAGCCAAACCTGCGCGGAAAGGCCGTCCAGATCTGGCTCGAAGGCGAAGCGATCAACACCGGAATACTCGGCTGAACCGAAGGCGCGTCCACAAAAACAGGAGTGGTCAATGGGCAAGGTAATCGTAGTCACATCTGGCAAGGGCGGTGTCGGCAAGACGACCTCTTCCGCCGCACTGGGCGCCGCACTTGCGCAAAACGGCGACAAGGTCGTTGTCGTCGATTTCGACGTCGGCCTGCGCAATCTCGACCTCGTCATGGGCGCCGAGAGGCGGGTCGTCTATGATCTGGTCAATGTCATCCAGGGCGAAGCCAAGCTCACCCAGGCGCTGATCCGCGACAAGCGGCTGGAGACGCTGTACCTGCTGCCCGCCTCGCAAACCCGCGACAAGGACAATCTCACCTCGGAGGGCGTCGAGAAGGTTATCGCCGCGCTGAAGAAAACCTTCGACTGGGTCATCTGCGACAGCCCCGCCGGCATCGAGCGCGGCGCGACGCTCGCCATGCGCCATGCCGATATCGCCATCGTGGTGACCAATCCGGAAGTTTCCTCGGTACGCGATTCCGACCGCATAATCGGGCTGCTCGATTCCAAGACCCTCAGGGCGGAGAACGGCGAGCGGATGGAGAAACATTTGCTCCTTACCCGCTACGATCCGGTACGCGCCCAGCGTGGCGACATGCTGAAGGTGGACGACGTGCTGGAAATCCTGTCGATTCCGCTGCTTGGCATCATACCCGAGAGCATGGACGTGCTGCGCGCCTCCAATCTCGGCTCGCCGGTCACACTGGCGGACGGCAAATGCGCGCCGGCGATGGCCTATTTCGACGCCGCGCGCCGGCTCAACGGCGAAACGCTGCCGGTCAACGTCCCGGGCGAAAGGCGCGGCTTCTTCGGCAAGATCTTCGGGAGGAAAGCGGCATGAATCTTCTCCGTTTCTTTTCCCGGCCCCCTTCGGCTCCCGCTGCCCGCGAGCGGTTGCAGGTGCTGCTCGCCCATGAGCGGGCAACCGTCGGCGACTCGGATCTGGTCACCAAGCTTCGTGACGAAATCCTGGCGGTCATCGCCAGGCACGTTCAGATCGACAACGACAAGGTCAGCGTCAAGATGGAACGCGGCGCAAAGGTCTCGACCCTTGCCGTCGACATCGAGATCCCGCTGGATGCCGCCAGGAAGGCAACCCGGAAGAAGGCTGCCTGACGGCGGCTCACCATCGGATCGCGCCGCTCACGAAGCAACGGTCCGACGCCTTGAAAGAGCATCGAAAACCTTCGGCTCCGGTCGAAGCCCAAATCGCCCCCAACAGCACAGGAGGGATATCATGACCCGGTTAGCGCTTCTGGAAAGACTCAAGGAAGTCCAGCAAATGCCCAGATATCAGGGACGAGACATCACAACGATCAGCGCGGTCCTGTCCAACCAGGCGCTGGCGAAACATCTGGAACTCTGCGAGGAAGCCGCGGGCGCCACGCCGCAGTTCGCAGGAAAGGCGGCCGGCGGCAAGGCGGAGCAGGCGCACGTCGGCAGGGCCTGAGGAAACGGTACGGCGCGCGTCTCGAACAGGGCATTCCACGCTGTCGACATCGGTTTGGGACCGCGCGCATGGCAGCGCCAGAGCGCCGAAACTTGTCGAAGGTCGTCAGCATCGGTTGCTTTGAAGGTCGGCTTTCGCGCAGCGAATGAGCCTGTGAAGAGGGGCTTCGGATCAAAACCAGCCCTCTTCCCACTCCCCCTAAATCGCCAGCAACAAATGCTCCGGATCGCCGAGCAGCAGCCGTGCGACGATGCCCAGCCCGGTGCGCAATTCCTGCTCGGTCGTCGAACCCAGCGAAATGCGTACCGCCGGCTGCCACTCGGCCTCGGAGGTGCGGAAGGAGGCGCCGGGCGCGATCGCCACGCCCTGCAGGCGCGCCTGCGCGACAAAACCGTCCTCGGTGCGGCCGCCGGTCAGCGGCATCCACACATGCAGGCTCTGCGGGTGCGAGCGATAGGATAGCCCGCCGAGCACCTCAGCGGCGATCTCGTGGCGGCGCTGGAGCGCGGCGCGCTGCCACTCGACCAGTTCCATCGCGGTGCCGTCGGCCACCCAGCGTGAGGCGATCTCGGCCACCATCGGGGTGGCCATCCAGTTGGAGACGAGGTGCCGGTTGGCCACCGCCGCGACATAGCGGTCGGGCGCGACGAGGTAGCCGATGCGCAGGCCCGGCACCACGATCTTGGTGAAGCTGGTGACGTAGAGCGTGCGTTCGGGCGCAAAGGCGGCGACCGGCGGCGCGCGGTCTTTGACCAGCGGGCCGAGCACGTCGTTCTCGATGATGGCGATGTCGTGCTTCCGGGCCACCGCGGCAATCGCCTCGCGACGCTGTAAACCCATCAGGCTGGCGGTCGGGTTGATCACCGAGGGCTGTACGAACACCGCGCGGATCGCCTGCTCGCGGCAGGCGGCGTCGAGCGCGTCGGGCAAAATACCGTCGTCGTCGATCGGCAGGCCTTCCAGCGAAAAGCCGAGATAGGTGGCGAGCGGCACCAGCGTGTGGTGGCCGATCGCCTCGGTGGCGACGGTGGAGCCGGGGGGTGCTGCGGTCATCAGCGCCACCGTCATGCCGGCTGTGGCGCCGTTGGTCAGGCTGATGTTCTGCGGTGCGACGTCGAGGCCGCAGTGTTTCAGCCATTCGACGCCGATGGCCCGGTGGCGCGGGAATACCACGTTGGGGCGGAACGACAGCGCCGAACTCGACGGCAGGTTTTCGGCGAGCCAGCCCAGCGCCTCTCGCATCTTCTCCAGATGCATCGGCTCGCAGGCGGGCTTGAGGATCGACAGGTCGATCAGTTCGCCAAGGCGCTCGGGCAAATAGGGCGGGTCCGGCTCGCGCCGCTGCACCTGCACGAAGCTGCCGCGGCCGATCTCGCCCGAGATCAGCCCGCGGCGGATCAGCTCCTCATAGGCGCGGCTCACCGTCTGCACCGACAGTCCCAGGTCGTCGGCCAATTTCCGATGCGTCGGCAAACGACGACCAGCCTCCAGGCTGCCGTCATGAATCGCCCGATCGATCTGGTCGGCGAGCGAGAGATAGGCAGGCCGCTTCAGCAGCGCCGGATCGGGGCTCCACAATGTCATGACTCATAAGAGATCAAAATCAGTGCAATTGACAATCGGAAAAATGAAAGGGCATGGTTCGGCGCGATACAATTCACAGCCCGGCCATGACAGCAGCCAGACTCGACGCCATCGATATCAGGATCCTGGACGCCATTCAGCGCGATGGCCGCATCACCAAGCTGGCGCTGGCGGAGGCGGTCGGCCTGTCGCCGACCCCATGCTGGATGCGGCTCAGGAAGCTGGAGAAGGCGGGCATCGTCAGCGGTTACCATGCCAAGGTGGCGATCCGCTCGATCGCGCCGGTGGCAACCGTGATGATGGAGGTGACGTTGGCCAATCACCGCCAAGCGGATTTCGACCGCTTCGAAAAGGCGATCCGCGACATCCCGGAAATCATCGCCTGCTGGTCGCTGGGCGGCGGGGTCGACTACATCCTGAAGGTGATGACGCGCGACATCGACGCCTACCAGCGGCTGGTCGACAGCCTGCTCGAGCGCGAAATCGGTATCGACCGCTACTTCACCTACATCGTCACCAAGACGGTCAAGGACGACATCGTGCTGCCGATAGGCGCGCTCGTGCAGCCTATCTGAGCCATAGACAATCTCTCTATCCAACTGCCAGGATTTAGGCAGTCTCTCCGCCGAAGCCACGCGAAACAGCCCCTCTCTCCACCGGGTTTGAATAGGCTCTCGTATGAACAATGCGGAGGCCTGCCATGTCAGTACATTTCGCCCGACCCCAACGCGACGACGGCCTGTCCAGGCTCGCCGATCGCCGGTTGCTGCGTGAACTTGCCTATGTCGACGGGCATTGGACGGCCGGCGACGAAGGCCGCACATTCGAGGTGCGGGACCCGGCCAATGGCGAGACGGTCGCCTGGGTGGCATCGCTCGACGCGGCGCAGACGACAACCGCCATCGACGCCGCATCCCGCGCACTGCCGCAATGGAAAGCCCTGCTGCCGCAGGAGCGTGGAAAAATCCTGCGAAAATGGTTCGACCTGATCGTGGCGGCCAAGCAGGACCTGGCGTTGCTGATGACGCTGGAGCAAGGCAAGCCGCTGGCGGAATCGCGAGGAGAAATCGACTACGCGGCGTCCTTCGTCGAGTGGTACGCCGAGGAAGCCAGACGGCTGAACGCCGAAAGCGTGACCAGTCACCTGCCGGAAACCGAGATGATCGTGCGGCGCGAGGCGCTCGGCGTGGTCGGCGTGGTGACGCCGTGGAATTTTCCGTCGGCGATGCTGACCCGCAAGGCCGCGGCGGCGCTCGCCGCAGGCTGCACGATCGTGGCGCATCCTTCCTCCGAAACACCGCTTTCGGCGCTGGCCCTGGCCGAACTCGGCGAACGCGCCGGCCTGCCCGCCGGTGTCTTCAACATCGTTACCGGCAATGCTTCGACGATCGTCGGCCGCATGTGCGAGGACAACCGCGTCCGCGCCATGAGCTTCACCGGATCGACCGAGGTCGGCCAGCTGATCGCCGCGCAATGCGCCCCGACGATGAAGCGGCTGGTCATGGAGCTCGGTGGTCATGCACCGCTGATCGTCTTTGACGATGCCCATCTCGATAAAGCCGTGGCCGTCGCGATCGACGCGAAGTTCGCCACATCCGGTCAGGACTGCCTCGCGGCGAACCGCATCTATGTGCAGCGCGGCATCTACGACGCGTTCTGCGATGCCTACGCCAAAAAGATCGCCACGCTCAAGGTTGGCGCCGGCCTGAACGAAGACATCGATATCGGTCCGCTCATGCATGACCGGGCCATCGCCAAGGTCGAGGAACACGTCACCGATGCAACGAAGCGGGGCGCCCGCTGCCTGACCGGCGGCAAGCTGCACCCGGCCGGCAAGCTGTTCTACGAGCCGACGCTGCTTGTCGATGTTCCCGCCGATGCCCTGATCATGCGCGAAGAGACTTTCGGGCCGGTAGCCGCAGTCACGCCGTTCGACACGGAAGAGGAAGTCGTGACGCGGGCTAACGACACCGAATACGGTCTCGTTGCCTATGTGGTCACCGAAGGCGGCTCCCGCCAGTTGCGCATGGGTCGCGCACTCGAATACGGAATGGTGGCGATCAACCGCGTGAAGATCACCGGCGCACCAATCCCGTTCGGTGGCGTGAAGCAGTCCGGCATCGGGCGCGAAGGATCGCGCCACGGCCTCGAAGCCTTCACCGACCTCAAATATCTCTGCCTCGACGCAGCCTGACCAGTTCAAATCCGGAGTAGAATGATGCTCGACCGCTCGAACGAACTTACCGCCTGGGACCGTGACCACTTTTTCCATCCGTCGACCCATATGGGCACGCATGCACGCGGCGAATCACCGACGCGGGTCATCGCGGGCGGCGAGGGCGTGTACATCACCGATACCAGCGGTCGTCGCAGCCTGGACGCCTTTGCCGGGCTTTATTGCGTCAATGTCGGTTACGGCCGTCAGAAGATTGCCGATGCAATCGCTGAACAGGCGAAGGAACTCGCCTATTACCACGCCTATGTCGGCCATGGCACGGAAGCGTCGATCACGCTCGCCAAGATGATCATTGACCGCGCGCCTGAGGACATGTCCAGAGTCTATTTCGGCCTGTCCGGATCGGACGCCAACGAAACCAACATCAAGCTGATCTGGTACTACAACAACGTGCTTGGCCGGCCGGAGAAGAAGAAGATCATCTCGCGCTGGCGCGGCTATCACGGCTCGGGCGTCATGACCGGTTCGCTGACCGGGCTCGAGCTTTTCCACAACGCCTTCGACCTGCCGCGGGCGCCGATCCTGCATACGGAAGCGCCTTATTATTTCCGCCGCGCCGACCGCTCGATGAGCGAAGAACAGTTCTCGCAGCATTGCGCCGACAAGCTTGAGGAAATGATCCTGGCCGAAGGTCCGGAAACCGTCGCCGCCTTCATCGGCGAGCCGATCCTCGGCACAGGCGGCATCGTGCCGCCGCCGGCAGGCTACTGGGAAAAGATCCAGGCGGTGCTGAAAAAATACGACGTGCTGCTGGTCGCCGACGAGGTTGTGACCGGCTTCGGCCGGCTCGGCACCATGTTCGGCTCCGACCACTACGGCATGAAACCCGACCTCATCACCATCGCCAAGGGCCTGACCTCGGCCTACGCGCCACTCTCCGGCGTCATCGTCTCCGATGGCATGTGGAAGGTGCTGGTCGAAGGGTCCGACAAGCTGGGCTCGCTCGGACATGGCTGGACCTATTCGGCGCATCCGATCTGCGCCGCGGCCGGTATCGCCAACCTGGAACTGATCGACGAACTCGATCTGGTGACGAATGCCGGCGAGACCGGCGCCTATTTCCGCGCCGAACTGGCCAAGGCTGTCGGTGGCCATAAAAACGTCGGCGACGTGCGTGGCGACGGCATGCTGGCTGCGGTGGAATTCGTCGCGGACAAGGATGAACGCGCGTTCTTCGACGCATCGGAAAAGATCGGCCCGCAAGTGGCAACGGCACTAGCGGCAAGCGGCGTGATCGGGCGCGCGATGCCGCAGGGCGATATCCTCGGCTTCGCACCGCCGCTCTGCCTGACGAGGGAAGAGGCGGACATCATCGTTTCGAAGACCGCCGACGCGGTGAACAGCGTCTTCGCCAATATCTGAGAGTTGCCTATGAACGCGATGACCAAAACCGTTCCCCAGAAAATGCGCGCCGTACTCCTCACCGGCCATGGCGGGCTTGAAAAACTCGTCTACCGTCAGGACGTTCCGGTGCCGGCTCCGGCAGCAGGCGAGGTGCTGGTCGAGGTCACCGCCTGCGGCATGAACAACACCGATGTATGGGTGCGCCAAGGCGCCTACGGCACGGAGGAAGATGCCGCTGCCGTCTCGACCTGGCGCCGTCAGGGCAACACGCTGACCTTCCCGCGCATCCAGGGAACGGACACGGTCGGCCATATCGTGGCCGTCGGCGAGGGCGTTTCGGAGAGCCGAATCGGCGAGCGCGTGATGGTCGATTTTTCGATCTACAATCGCGACGACGATTCCCTCGCCGACATCGATTACATGGGTCATGGCCGCGACGGCGGCTATGCCGAATACCAAGCGCTGCCGGCTGAAAACGCCCATGTCGTCGACACCAGTCTCACCGACATCGAGCTGGCTACCTTCTGCTGCGCTTACCTCACCGGCGAACAGATGCTGGAACGGGCCGGCCTGAAAGAAGGTGAGCGCGTGCTGGTCACCGGTGCGTCAGGCGGCGTCGGTTCCGGCATCGTGCAACTTGCCCGCGCCCGTGGCGCCATTCCCTACGCGGTGGTCGGTCCCGGCAAGGAGCAGGCATTGCTCGATCTCGGCGCTGAAGCGGTCATCACTCGGGGCGTATCCGACCTGATCGCCGCCGTCGACGAGGCGACCGGAGGCCAGCCGATCGACGTCGTCGCAGACCTTGTCGGCGGCAAGATCTTCAACGATCTGCTGCGTATCCTCAGGCCTGAAGGCCGCTACACGACCGCTGGCGCCATCGCCGGACCGGTGGTTCAGCTCGATCTCCGGACCATGTATCTGAAACAGTTGCAACTGCACGGCTCCAGCCAGGGCACCCGCGCCGATTTCCGTCGCATCGTCCGCTATATCGAGCAGGGCAAGATCAAGCCGCTGGTCGGCGGCGTCTACAAGCTCTCAGAGTTCCACCGGGCGCAGACAGACTTCATGGCGAAGGATTTCGTCGGCAAACTGGTGGTGGTGCCAGACCCCAAGGCCGATTAGGGGGCGCGCGAGCGGGCTGGTACGGGAAGCCGTTCGAAATAATCCTGGTGCTCGCGGGCGACGCGCGCAGCCTCCTCGGCATCACCGCTGCGAATGGCATCGACGATCGGCTGATGACTGTCGGCGATCTCCACCAGATCCAGCCCTTCTACCAACATGGTGATGGTGGTGCGGGTCTCGATCTGCAGCGACTGCCAGATGTTGAGAAGCAACCGGTTCTTCGCCGCTTCCATGATCGAACGGTGAAAGGTGACCGAATGTTCGATCACGCCGTGGATATCGCCGGCCACCGCTGACTGGTGCATCAGATCGACCTCGCGCTGCAGGAGGTCGAGATCGCAGGCGCGCTGCTTCGTGGCAATGCGCGTCGCCTGTTCCTCGAGCGCGCCGCGCACCGTATATATTTCGCGCAGACCTTCACCCATGACTTCCGAAACATAGGTGCCACGGCGCGGTATATTGGTGACGAGACCGGTTGCCTCGAGTTCCCGCAACGCTTCGCGCACCGGACCCTGGCTGGTGCCGAACTCTTCCGCTATACGCAACTCGACCAGACGCTCGCCGGCATCGTAGCGCCCGCTCAGGATACGCCTCAGCAGGGCTTCCTTGATTTTCTGGCGAAGCGGCGCATTGGCGAAGTCTGCCCGCGCTTCTTCCGTCATATTAGTTTGGACATAGCGTGTTTCGTTCATCTGCTTTTCGCTGATTTTGCGGGCTTAAGTATTTGGCACCGCAGCATCTTATTTGCCCGGACCGCGGTTGACAAAACGATTCTCATTTATCGATAATAGATAATCAAGAGGTCGAAAAGACCCGGGACGCACAATCTCTGGGAGGAGACGATGCTTCAAGCGATTGCCACACCCGGCTCATTGGCCGAGGCTCATGCCGCACTCTCCAGGCTGCCCGACGCGAGGCTCCTCGCCGGCGGGACCGCCCTGGTCCCGGTGCTGAACTACGGCACCGACGATTTCACCAGCCTCGTCAGCCTGCGCCATGTCGGCCTGACCGGGGTAAATGTGAAGGACGGCGTGGTCACGATCGGTGCGGCAACGACGCTTGCCGAACTCGAGGACGAGCGCGCACTGGCTTTCCTGCGCGCCGCGCTCGACGCCATCGCCTCGCCGACCATCCGCAACATGGCGACCGTCGGCGGCAATCTGTTCGTCAAGCAGCCTTATGGCGACTTCGCCGCCTGCCTCATTGCACTTGGTGCGAGTGCCATGGTGTCGAACGGCACGACGGCCCGCGTCGAAGCGATCGAGACTGTCGTTTCGTCGGGCCTGAAGCAGGGCGAAATCGTCACCCATGTCTCGTTCCCGCTGCCGGAAGCCGGCAGCTTCAAGTTTGCCAAGGCAGGACGCAAGGCGCTCAACGCCGCGGCGATCGTCACAGTCGCGGCCGTCGTCGAGACTGCCGCCGGCAGGGTGACCCGCGTCAGCATCGGGCTGGGTGGCGTGGCGAAAAGCGCTGTCCGCGCGGCTTCGGTTGAAAAGGCGCTGAGCGGCAACTCCTTCGACCGCGTCAGCGTCGAGCGGGCGGCCAAAGAGGCGACCCGCGACATCGATCCATCCGACGACGCCTATGCCAGTGCCTGGTACAGGGCGCGGGTGGCGCCGGTCCACATCAGGCGCGCGCTGATCGGGGAGTAGGCGTGGCCGGACGTGGCCCAGCGCAAGAAAATCAGAGCCACCGGGAGGGTAGCCATGAAACATTCCGTCGTCTCGCTCACCATCAACGGCACTGAGCGCCAGATGCTCGTCGCGCCCGGCACGACGCTGGTCGAGGTGCTGCGCGAGAATCAGGGCCTCGCCGGGACGCGGCGCGGCTGCGACCAGGGGGCCTGCGGCACCTGCACCGTGCTGGTCGACGGTAAGGCGATGATGTCCTGCCTGCTGCCGGTGGAAACCATCGAGGGCGCAAGGGTCGAGACCATCGAGGGGCTGACGCCGATGCAGGGCCTGCACCCGATCCAGGAAGCATTCCTCGAAGGCTTCGCCACCCAATGCGGCTTCTGCACCTCGGGCATGATCATGGCGACCGCCGGCCTGCTGGCCAGGAATCCCAATCCATCGCGCGACGATGCTGTCCGCGCCATCTCCGGCAACATCTGCCGCTGCACCGGCTACGAAGCGATCATCGACGCGGTGCTGGACGCCGCCAAGCGGATGCAGGCAGCGCAACGCTCGGAAGCGGCTTGAGGGCAAGACAATGGAAAAGATCGACACCAGCTTTTTCACCAAGGAACGCGAGGCCGAACTCTCGGTCGTCGGTGAAAGCGTGCAGCGCGCCGACGCGCGCGGTCATGTCACCGGACAGACGCAGTTCTACGAGGACGTGACGTTTCCCAACACGCTGCATTTGAAGATGGTCCGGTCGACGCGCCATCACGCACTGATCAAGGACATCAACACAGACGCGGCCATGAACGTGCCGGGCGTGGTTCGCGTGCTCACCCACAAGGACGTGCCCAACAACTGGTACACCATCCTAAAGCTGATCGGTGTCGGTCCCGACGACGAGCCGGTGTTGCCGGAGGACCGCGTGCTGTTCATGGGCGAGCAGATCTGCGCGGTGCTGGCGGAGACGCCGCAGGCGGCCCTTGAAGGCGCCCGCCGCGTGGTCGTCGACTACGAGGACCTGCCACCCATCTTCGATGTCGAGGAGGCGATGACCTCGACGCCGTTCAAGCAGCACGGCACCAACTATTTCGTCTATGAGGGCCACAACTGTCGGCGCATCCGTTTCGGCGATGTCGACAAGGGTTTTGCGGCAGCCGACCACATCATCGAGCATCGTTACGAATCCGCGCCGATCGAACACGCGCCGACCGAGACAACCGGCTGCACGGCGAAGCCCGAAGGCAACGGCCGCGTCACAGTGTACTCCAACACGCAGGCGCTCTATTTCACGCTCGACAACATGGCGCTGATCCTCGGCGTGCCGTTCAACAAGCTGCGGCTGGTCGGAGGCACTGTCGGCGGCGGGTTCGGCGGCAAGGTGGACGTCATCGTCGAGCCGATCGCGGCACTGGGTGCGATGCTGACCAACCGGCCGGTGAAGTATGCCTACTCGCGCGCCGAGGAGATGCAGGTTTCGTCGCCGCGCGCATCCGAACGCCTCTACATCAAGGACGGCGTGATGAACGACGGGCGCATCGTTGCGCGGAAAATAACGCTCTACGTCGACGCGGGCGCCTATTGCCGCCACTCGACCTACGGCACCACCAAGGCGGCGGCGCACATGCCGGGGCCGTATTCCATCCCCAACGTCCATGTCGATGCCTACTGCGTCTACACCAACCGCACGCCGTCATCGGCGATGCGCGGCTTCGGCGTGACGATCGGCGATTTCGCGCTGGAATCGCAGATGGACCAGGTGGCGCGCTACCTCAACATGGATCCCATGGAGCTTCGCCTGATCAACGCCTACCGCGACGGCGACATGAAGGCGCATCGCAAGAAGGTCGAAGGTGCCGCCCTTGTCGAAGTCATCCAGGCGGCTGCCCACCAGACCGGCACGACGTTGGCGCCGCGTTTCGCAAAGATGTCTTCTTTCGAGCGGGAGGCGTGAGATGGCGTGGCTGAAAGGACGCGGCGTCGCCGCTGTGAATTATCCGACGGGCATGAACCTTGGCGGCGACCCCAGCCAAGCGCTGATCCACGCCACCACGACGGGCGGGTTCGTTATCACGCTCTCCTCGGTCGATCTTGGCCAGGGCATCAAGACCGTCGGCGCGCAGATTGCCGCCGAGACGCTCGGCGTGCCGTACGAGAATGTGGTGATCGACACCGCCGATACCGACACCGGGCCGCACTGCATGGGCACTTTCGCAAGCCGAGGCACCCACCGCATTGGCAACGCCATCATGATGGCGGCGCGGGAAGCCCGCGAGGTGATGATGAGCGTGGCGGCGACCGAACTGGAAGTCGATCCGGGCGATCTCGTCACCGACGGCAAGGGCCGCATCCATGTCAACGGCGCGCCCGACAAGGGCATGTCGGTCGTCGACGTGGCTCTCGCCGCTCATTTCAAGCTCGGCAAGACCATTTCCGGGCGAGGCATGTACATGAAGCCGAAGAGCGAGGTGGTCCCTGAAACCGGCGAGATGGACCCGGATTCCTGCCAGGCGCATGCCTGCACCGTGGCAGATGTCGAGGTCGACGACGAGACCGGCGAGGTGCGCGTTCTCAAGATGACCAACGCCTACGAAATCGGCCGCGCCATGAATCCGGCGCTGGCGCACCAGCAGATCGTGGGCGGTGCGTGGATGGGCATCAGCCATGCGCTCTACGAGACGACCGAGCCTTATTATCCGGACCGCGCACACGGCCCGACCGATTTTTCGCAATATCTGATGCCCGGCCCGGGCGACATCGCCGAGATGGACTCGGTGATCATAGAGCGGCCGTCTTCGAATGGCCCCTATGGCGCCAAGGGCATCGGCGAGATGACGGCGAATTCGCCGATCCCGGCGATCGCCAACGCGATCTTCGATGCCTGCGGTGTGCGGGTGACATCGATGCCGTTCACCCCGGAAAAGATCCTGCGCGGGCTCGACGCCTTGCGCGGAATCGCGAACTGACCGCTTCCTCCCCATCGTTGAAAGGATAAAAAATGATCAAGGTCATGGCTCTGATGAAGCGCCGCGCGGACATGAGCTTCGGCGATTTCAAGCAATGGATCATGGTCGACCACGTCGCCTTCGCCAAGAACCTGCCCGGCCTTAAGAAATACACATCGAACGTCCTTCTGAGCGAAAATCCCGACGCACCCTTCGACGGCGTTTCCGAAATGTATTTCGACGACGAGGCCGCCATGGCCGCAGCCTTCGCTACCGATGCCGGCAAGGCGGCCGGCGGTGACGCCGCCGCGCACTGCTCCAACCGCTTCCGGATGGTCTGCGAGGAGAAGCAGCAGTTCTAGGGCTCGATCTGATGCCGTCGCCATTGACACAGGACCAACTCGACGCATCGCTCGCCGCGGCGGGCTATCTGGCTGACGAGACGCTGGTGACGGCGCTGTATCTCGCACTTGAGCTGGGCAAGCCGCTGCTGCTCGAAGGGGTGCCGGGCGTCGGCAAGACCGAGGTCGCCAACAAGCTGGCGGCCATGCTCGGCCGGCAGTGCATCCGGCTTCAATGCTACGAGGGCATCGATGCCACGAAGGCCCTCTACGACTGGGATCATGCGCGCCAGCTGCTTCAGGTGCGCGTCGCCGAGCGCGGCGGCGGTGTCGAAATGTCCGAGCTCTACGCGGAAAAATTCCTGATCGAGATGCCGTTGTTGAAGGCGCTCCGCAAAGCGGAAACGAGCATCCTGTTGATCGACGAGATCGACCGCGCCGACGACGCTTTCGAAGCTTTCCTGCTTGAGTTCCTGTCGGACTTCCAGATCTCCATACCGGAGATCGGAACCGTGAGGGCCAGCCAGCCGGTCATCACGATCCTGACCTCAAACCGGACCCGCGAACTGCACGACGCGCTGCGGCGGCGCTGCCTCTATCACTGGATCGATTATCCGGAGCGTGCCCGGGAGCGCGCCATCATCGAACTGCACGCGCCTGGCATCGCCGCTGAAGCCGCCGAGCATCTGGTCGAGGCAGTCGCGGTGGTGCGCCGGCTGCCGCTGATCAAGCGTCCAGGCATCGCTGAATCCATCGATTGGGCGCGCGCCGCGGGCGTGCTCCACCGCGACGGAGCGTCGTGGCCGGAAGCGTTGAAACGGTCGCTCGGATTGCTGGTCAAGGACCAGGAGGACTTCGCGGTGATAGAGGAAGCAGCGGTCCTGTGACGGCGAACATCAAGGAATCCGTTTCCATTGCGGCCGACCTCCTGACCGGTTTTCCCGCCGCGCTGCGGGCGGCCGGGCTGATGGTGGATCCGGGGCGGGCCAAGGCTTTTCTGAGGGCCGTGACCATATGCAGGCTGAGTGGTCCCGCCGACCTCTCTCGCATAGGACGGGTGACATTGACCGGGTCGCCAGAGGATTTCCCGGTCTTCGATGCGGTGTTCGAGAATTTCTTCGGCGAAGCGACGGTCTCCGGAAGGGTGAACGATCCCGAAGACGACCGGGCGCCGCGGCCCGCACACCCTCGGGGCGAGCAGGCCTTGACCCGAATTCTCGATGGCGAGGCCGCCGGACAGGACGCATCCGAGGACGAGTTGCGCAACCGCAAGATCTTTTCGCGCTTGGCCAGTGACGACCGCGAGGCATTGGCCCGGCTCGGCCGCCGGCTGGACGACATGCCCAAGGTCTTGCGGCGGAACTGGACCGCCTCGTCGCGCGGCACGCGGATAAACCTCGCCGGCACGACGCGCGCGGCGCGGCGGACGTTTGGCGAGACGCTGTGCCTGACGCGAGAAGACAGGCCGGAAAAACCACGGCGTCTGCTCTTTCTCATCGACGTGTCCGGTTCGATGAAAATCCAATCGGAACTCACCTTGCGGTTCGCCCAACTGGCGACCCGGCGCCTGCCAAAAGTCGAGACCTTCTGCTTCGGAACAAGGCTCTCGCGCGTGACTTCGATCCTGAAGCATCGCAGTGCGGACGTGGCGTTGGAGCGCCTGTCGGACATCGTGTCCGACTTCGACGGCGGCACGCTGATCGGAACGTCCCTGGATGCGTTTCTGTCGGTGTCGCGGCATGCTGCGCTGGTGCGCGGCGCGGTGACGGTCATCTTCTCGGACGGACTCGAACGCGGCGATCCCGCCTTGATGATCCATTCGGTCGGCCGGCTGGCCCGCCTCAGCCATCGGCTGATCTGGGCAACGCCGCTTGCAGCCGATCCGCGCTACCGGCCGGCGACGCGCGGCATGGCCGGCGTTCTGCCGCTGCTCGACGCGCTGTGCGACGGCAGCAGCCTGGCGGCGCTCGACCGCATGATCGTGGGGCTCGAAACCACCGAAAGGATGGGACGCGGCCAGGCCGGCCACCGGTTCCAAAATGGAAGGATCGCAGCATGACCGGAATTGTCGATGCCCATCATCACATCTGGCGGCAGGCCGACCTGCCGTGGCTGCAGGGGCCGATGGTGCCGCGCATCTTCGGTCCCTACGATGCGATACGCCGCGATTATCCGATCGAAGAATTCCTGGCCGATATCGCCGGTTCAGGCGTCGAGAAATCCGTCTATGTGCAGACCAACTGGGCGAAAACCGGCGCCGTCGACGAGGTGGCTTGGGTGCAGAGCGTTGCGGACGGGCATGGCTGGCCGCACGCCATTGTAGGTTATGCCGACCTTCTTGACGGAAACGCCGGCGAGACGCTGAAAAAGCAGGCGGCCTTCCCGCTGATGCGCGGTATCCGCATGCAGCTCCACTGGCACGAAAACGAAATGTATCGTTTCGCCGCCAGCCCGGATATTTTCGACGAGACGCGCTTCCGCGACAACCTCCGCCTGGTTGCGGATCATGGCTGGTCTTTCGACCTGCAGGTCTTCACGTCGCAAATGGCGGGAGCGGCGAAACTCGCTTCGGACAATCCCGACATCACCTTCATCCTGCTGCACGCGGGCATGCTCGAAGATCTCTCCGAACCGGGCCGGGCGGCATGGCGGGACGGCATGAAGCGACTGGCGGAGCAGCCGAACATCGTCTCCAAGCTTTCCGGGCTCGGCACCTTCATCCATCGCAACGATGCCGCGCATATCGCCGACGTGGTGCACGAAACGATCGCGATTTTTGGCGACAAGCGCTGCCTCTTCGGCAGCAACTTTCCCATCGAAAAGCTGTGGACCGGTTACGCCGATCTTGTCGCCGCATACCAGGATGCCCTGTCGTCCTATCCGGAGGCAACGCAAAGGGCGATCCTCGCGGACAACGCCACCACGGTTTACAGGCTGTAGCTGAGCGCTACCTTCAGCCTAAGGTAGCGCCTGCTCCGCATGGCCTCCCGCTGTCCCATGCGGGTTAGACTAATCCCTTGCTCCACCGTAGTTGTATATAAAGAACCGGTCAGATAGGGATCGCGGATGAACACTGCTTCCCTCAATTCCGCCGCTGCTATCGATGATCGTGCGTGGCTCAAAATCCTCTCTGGTTACCGGCAACCGCATCGAGGGCGCAGCGCATTCGAGTTGGCGATAACGGTCATTCCGCTCGTCGTCCTCTGGGCTCTTTCCTATGCGGCGGTCCACTACGGTTTCTGGTGGGGTCTGCTCCTGACCATCCCGGCGGCGGGCTTCCTGCTCAGGCTGTTCATGATCCAGCACGATTGCGGCCACGGGGCTTTCTTCGCACACCGCCATGCCGACGACTGGACGGGCCGCGTGCTGGGCGTCCTGACGCTCACACCCTACGACTACTGGCGCCGCGCGCACGCCACGCATCACGCTTCGGCCGGCAACCTGGACGAACGCGGCGTGGGCGACATAACGACGCTGACGGTCGCGGAATATCGTGCCATGTCCCGCTGGGGCCGGCTCCAATATCGTCTCTACCGCAACCCAATCGTCATGTTCGGGATCGGTCCGGCGTGGCTTTTCGTTTTCAAGCACCGGCTGCCTTTCGGCATGATGCAGTCAGGCGCGCAGCCGTGGATTTCCACCATGGCGACCAACCTCGGCATCATAGTGCTGGTCACGGGCCTGATATGGCTCACCGGCCTCGGAACTTTCCTGCTGGTGCACATGCCGATCGTCGTCCTGGCAAGCACCGCCGGGGTCTGGCTGTTTTACGTGCAGCATCAATTCGAGGATACCCACTGGTCGCAGCCGCCCGAATGGCAGTTCCAGCAGGCAGCCTTGCATGGTTCGTCGCACTACGATCTGCCACGGATGCTGCAATGGCTGTCCGGCAACATCGGCATCCATCACGTTCACCACCTGTCGAGCAGGATCCCGTACTACCGCCTTCCGGAGGTGTTGACTGATTATCCGGAGCTGCAGGGAATTGGCCGCATCACCATCATGGAAAGCTTCCGCTGTGTGAAGCTCGTGCTCTGGGACGAGCAGGGCCAACGTCTCGTCTCGTTTCGTGAGGCACGCGCCCTGGCTTGACGTCGCCCTACCGCGGATAACAGCTGCGTTCGATAGCGAGGCGTCGCGCCAGCACCAGGTCGATGGCGGGTGCCGGCTTGACCCCGCAAGTCGGCCGAGTTCTTGCACCCCGTCACCAGAGCATCGATTTCCTGACGGCTCAGCCGCCCCGGGTGAGCGCGTCCCTCGCAGGAGATGGCAATCGCCAGCGCGTCATCGGCGCCGGCGACGATCCGTTCGACGACCGGCGGCCGTTCAGACAACACGGACCTCAATGTCACCTACCCCGTCGACATGGCCCTTGAGTACATCGCCGCGGTTGACGGCGGCGACGCCCGATGGCGTGCCTGACATGATGATGTCGCCGGGCATCAGCGTGAACAGCCCAGACAGGTAGCTGATCATTTCAGGCACCTTCCAGATCATCTGGTTGAGGTCGCCCGTCTGCCTGCGCGTGCCGTTGACGTCGAGCCAGATCTCGCCCTGGATGGGATGGCCGATCGTGCTCGCTGGAACAAGCGCGGTGCATGGGCCCGAGGCTTCGAACGCCTTGCCGACTTCCCAGGGGCGGCCCATGTCCTTGGCTTTCCCCTGCAGGTCGCGGCGCGTCATATCGAGGCCGACGCCGTAGCCGTAGACGCAGTCCAGCGCCTTCTCGACAGGAATGTCGGTGCCGCCGCTCTTCAGCGCGACCACCATCTCGATCTCGTGATGGACGTCGCTCGAAGCGGATGGATAGGGAAACGCGCCGCTTGTATCCAGATTGTCGGGATTCTTCTGGAAGAAGAATGGCGGTTCCTTGTTCGGGTCATGCCCCATTTCGACGGCATGCGCGGCATAGTTCCGGCCGACGCAATACACCCGATGCACCGGAAACAGCTTGTCGGTCCCCACCACCGGTATCGCCGGGATGGAGAGCGGTTCGATCACATAGTTTGAGGCCGTTCCATGCATGTTCACTGTCTAGCTCCTGCGTAATATTCGACTTTGGCTTCTGCCCGTTCGATCAGCTCGGCGATCACCAGAGCGAATGCGAAAAGGATGATGGTGAGGGCCCAGAACTCGGCCATGCGGAAATTCCGTGAGAAGGTTTCGAAAAGCGCGCCGTAACCGACGATGGCGACGAGCAGCTGACCGATGACCACGCCCTTTACGCCGCGAATGAGGCCAAGCCGGATTCCGGCTAGGATTTCCGGGAGTGCGGCCCAAAGGATGATCTTGGCATAAAGGACGCGGCGCGAAGCTCCGTAGGAGCGCGCCATCTCGATCAGCGACGGCGAGATGTGGCGCACGCCGGCTCGGGTATCGAGCACGATGATCCAGATCGCAAACAGGAACACCGCCGCCACGATCGTCTTCTCGCCGAAGCCGAACAGGATCATCAGCACCGGCACGATCGCGGAGAGCGGCGCGCTGGAAAAGATGTTGACCCACATGCCGAGCAGATCGTCGGCAATCTTCGAACGTCCCATCAAGATGCCGAGAGGTATGCCGACGGCGATCGCCAGGACCATGCCGGTGACGAAGGCGCGAAGGGTGGTAACCGTCGCGCCCTGCCAGGACGGTGTCTGCACGAGTTCGAAGGCGGCAGCTAGCACGTCGCTGAAAGGCGGCAGCATCAGCATCAGGTCGAGCCGCCCGACGATCTCCCAGACGATGCACCACACGAGCAACGATGCCATCATCGGCACGCGATAACCGAAAATCTTCATGACCGAGCCTCAGTCGACATATTGCTTCAGCCCCTGCCATATCTCGTCGACCGTATCGAGATAGTGCTTGTCGCGGTGTATGCGTTCGGGATCGCCGGAGCGGTCAACTTCCGGCTCGATGATGCGGGAAACCCGGCCCGGCCTCGGCGACAGAAGCACGATGCGGTCGGAGATGTAGACCGCCTCCTCAATGGAGTGCGTCACAAAGATGAACGTCTTGTTCTGGGTGGTGCGCAACCGGATCAGGTCTTCCTGGAATTTGCGTCGGTTCTGTTCGTCGACGGCCGAAAACGGTTCGTCGAGGAGCAGCACGTCGGCATCCACCGACAGCGCCCGTGCCAGGCCGACCCGCTGACGCATGCCGCCCGAGAGTTCGTGAGGATATTTGTTTTCGAAACCGGCGAGGCCGACCTCGGCGATGTAGTGACGCGCCTTGTCCTCCCGTTCAGCCTTGCCGATACCGCGCAGTTCGAGGCCGAACGCCACGTTGCGCATTACCGTTGCCCACGGCATCAGGGCGAAATCCTGGAAGACGAAGGCGCGTTCCGGTCCGGGCGCGCTGACCTGCTTCCCGTCCACCGTGATCGTCCCGGCATCGGCGCTTATGAGGCCGGCTATGATCTTGAGAAGGGTTGTCTTCCCGCAGCCGCTTGGCCCGAGCAGGCTGGTCAGCTTGCCCCTGGGAAAGTCGAGGTCGATGCCGCGCAGGGCCTCGACATCCCCGTAGGTTTTTGAAATCCCTCGTACCTCCACGATCGAATCGACCGCTGCGGGTATCGGCTTCAGTCCGTTTCGCAAAACCGCGTCGCGCATCTCAGGTCCCTCTCTTTTCGGGCCTGAAAACACGAACCTCGATCCATTGCAGAAATACCAGCGTCAGGGTCGAAAGGGCGATTATCGAGCCAATCGTTGCATACATCTCGGCGTAATCGGCGCGCGAGCGGTGGAAAGTTATGAGGTCGCCGATGCCTGTCGGCGTGATCAGCAGCTCGGCCAGCACGACGCCGACAAAACCCGCCGCAACGCCGAGGCGCAATCCGGCGAAGATGACCGGGCTGGCGTCGGGAAGTATGATCTTGGCAACCGTCTGCCAGCGCGTCCCGAGAAAGGAACGGCACATGACGAGCAGCGACTCGTTGACGTTGCGCACCGCCTTGTAGGTGTTGAGCACGATCACTGGCAGCGCCAGGATCATCACGGCGAGCGTCTTGGCGGTCATGCCGATGCCGTAGATGAAGGTCACCATGGGAATGAAGGCCGCGACGGGTGCCGCCTGAAGCACGATGAACACCGGGATCAACAACCACTCTCCGGTGCGCCAAAGGCCGCACAGCGTACCGAGGCCGACGCCGAGAAAGGTCGACAGGACAACGCCGAGCACAAGCGGCTGCAAGGTCGACAGATAGGCGCTTGGCATGCTTCCGTCGGCGATCAGTCCGAAAAATGCGATCATCGTGTCGGAAAAGGTCGGGAATGCAAAGCTGACGGGAATGCGTCCCGCGATTTCCCATGCGCCGGCAAAAAGGGCGATCGACAGCAGGCGAAGCAGGACCGGCTTGTCTTGCCAGCCCGTCGCCTCGCCGCGCCTCGCGAGGGGAGCGAGGCCGGCGGCCTCGCTCTCGGTTCTGATACCTGTCGTCATCTGGCAGCCGGCTACTTCTTGCCGAGCTTGGCAACAGCGCGATCGATCGCGCCGACATCCCAGAAATCCTCGACCTTCAGGCTCGCAGGATCACCTTCGATCTGGCCCGCCGCGCTAAAAAAGGCGAAGTCGCCGGCTGCAGCCTCGGCGCCACCGCCGTTCAGCGCGAGCGCGCCGGCTTCAGCCGTCTCCTTGTAGTATTCGGTGATTTCCGTGTCGGCTTCCGCGCCGAGATCCGGCAACAGCTTGTACTTGTTGCGGAACTCCACTGCCGCAGCGGGGTTTTCGGTGATCTCGCGTCCGGTCTTGATCAGTTCCTCGACGAGGATATCGACATCGGCGGCATTGTTCTTGAGATAGTCGGCGGTGGCGAACACCGTCTCGTCCGACGCGCTGACATTCTCGACCGGGAGCACGACGAACTTGCCGGGTGCTTCGGCTTCAAGCGCGCGGCGGTTGGCGGCATCGACGATCGAAGCTTTCAGCGTTCCCTGAATCAACGCGTTGCGGCGCACCTCGGAGCCGGGAACATAGCTGACGGTGCCGAGTGTGATGCCGTTGTTCTTGGCCATCAGCAGCATGACGGCTTCCGTGCCCGAGCCGCGCGCCTGGACGGCGACGTCCTGTCCGTCGAGATCCTTCCAGGTCTTGTAGAACTCACTGTTGACGACGGGGAAGAAACGCTGCGTCGAAATCTGCGCGAAGATGCGGATAGGCACACCGACTTTCTGGATCAGCGTGTAGGGCGCGCCGATGCCGACATCGGCCTGGCCGCCGACAATCGCCTGGGTCGCCAGGTCTTCGTCGTTAAGGATGATCAATTCGACGTTCACGCCGCGCTCCTTGGCGCGTTCGATCGCGGTGAGCGTCTGGATGGATTCGATTCCCGGCAGATCGCCGAATGCAATGCGCATGTCCCCGGCACTGGCGGCCGAAAGCGGCATCGCGCTCCCCAAGAGGGCAGCGAAAACCGCTGCCAGGACGTTACGTCTGGAAAGGCTGGTCATTTGTTTTTCCTCCCGTTCTTATAACCAATATCCTAATTGGTTAGATAGAAACCGCTGATTGGTCAAGGCCAAACTAGGGCATAAATGACCGGTTGACGCCGAAACCCAACAGTTGACGGCTCCCGTCAATCACTTTAACACCGGAATCTGAAATCAATATACGAATTGGTCAAAAATGATCGATGATGGCGGGAATGGCGGCCACGCCGCCCTGGTACAACTTCAGGCCTATCTCGCGCAGATGGACCTTTCCGGCGAAAGCCGGCTGCCGGCCGAGCGCGAATTGTGCGAGAGCCTGGGGGTGTCGCGCGGCGACCTGCGCAAGGCACTGGCCGTACTCGAGAAGGATGGACGCATCTGGCGCCACGTCGGCAAGGGCACGTTCGTCGGCAGCGGCCCGGTCGAGGAGACCATAGGGATTTCCGAGATCGCCGGGCGAACCAATCCCGCCGATGTCATGCGGGCACGCTTGATCATAGAACCGGAGATCGCCCGCGAGGCGGCGCTGCACGCGACGCTCTCCGATATCGCCGCCATGCGGCAATCGCTGGTGCAGACAAAGGAAGCCGCAACCTGGCGGCAATATGAGAACGTCGACAATTTGCTGCACCGGCAGATCGCGCAGGCCAGCCGCAACAATGTGCTTCTCGGCCTGTTCGACGTGCTGAACGCGGTGCGCCGCACCGTGGTGTGGGGGCGCCTCCGTTCAGACGGCGCGAGACCGCCGTCCGACCATCACAGCTTTGCCGACCACGACCGGATTGTAGAAGCTATTGCCGAACGCGACCTCGGCGGCGCCGCCGCGGCCATGCGGCTGCATCTGCAGCAGGTCGAACGACGGCTGATCCCGATCCGCGAAGCTGCCGAATAGCTACGACTATTCTGTCCGGCCCGGCAGCTTGTCAAAATCGGCGGCGTCATGACGCTCATGCAGCTGGCCTGACGGCTCGCCAGAGGTGCGGTTGACCATGCGTCCGCGCTTCACGGCAGGGCGGGCGTCGATCGCATCGGCCCAGCGCAGGACATTCTTGTAATCCTGGACCTGCAGGAACTCCGCCGCGTCATAGGCCCGGCCCTTCACCAGCCCGCCATACCAAGGCCAGACGGCCATATCCGCGATCGTGTAGTCGCTGCCTGCCAGATATTCGGTTTCCGCCAGGCGTCGGTCGAGCACGTCGAGCTGGCGCTTCGTCTCCATGGCGAAACGGTCGATTGCATATTCGATCTTGGTCGGCGCGTAAGCATAGAAATGGCCGAAGCCTCCGCCCAGGTAAGGCGCGCTTCCCATCTGCCAGAACAGCCATGACAGGCATTCGGCGCGCGCAGCGGCCTCGGTCGGCAGGAAAGCCCCGAACTTCTCGGCCAGATACATCAGGATCGCGCCGGACTCGAAAACCCGGATCGGCTTTGGGCCGCTTCGATCCATGAGCGCTGGGATCTTGGAGTTGGGGTTCACCGCCACGAAGCCGCTTCCAAACTGGTCGCCGTCGCCGATCTTGATCAGCCAGGCGTCGTATTCGGCGCCGGAATGCCCCAGCGCCAACAACTCTTCCAGCATCACGGTGACCTTGACGCCATTCGGCGTTCCCAACGAATAGAGCTGCAAGGGATGCTTGCCGACCGGCAACTCCTTTTCATGCGTGGCGCCTGAAACAGGGCGATTGATGTTGGCAAAGGCACCGCCGTTCGCTTTGTCCCAGGTCCAGACTTTCGGCGGCGTGTATTCGGACGAACCAGTCATTTTAAGCTCCTCGTGACCTGCACCAGTTGGAGAGTAGGTTTCCGGAATTCAAGCGGACTTTCCGCTTGGCCCTCCGTATTAGGCGCGGTGGACCCTGGTGTCTCGCGAGACACAATGGCGTTTGCGCCTTCCAATTCGGCCGGGGCCTTGTCCCCATCCATGCGGTTCATACCTATAGGGAATGCATAATCCTCAAAAGACATACGATCTTCCCAGGACGAGAGCATGAACATCGATCCAATCTTAAAGTCCATCGTGGGCGTGCGCAGCCTCGTTCCGGAAGACGCCTTCACGGCAACGACATTGGGTACACATAGGGAAGGCAGCGGTGTCGTCATTCGCGACGATGGGCTGGTGCTCACCATCGGTTATCTTATCACCGAGGCGGAAGAAGTCTGGCTGACCAGCCATGACGGCCGGGTGGTTCCCGCGCATGCGCTTGCCTACGACCAGGAAACGGGATTCGGCCTGGTGCAGGCGCTTGCGCCGCTCGGCCTTGCCGCGGTGGAATTCGGTGATGCGGCTCAGGCCAGGGCCGGCGATGCCGTCGTGCTTGCCGACGGCATCGGCCAATCCGTTCAAGCCAACATCGTCACCAAGCAGGAATTCGCGGGCTATTGGGAATATCTGCTGGACGAGGCGATATTCATCACGCCTGCCCACTCCTCGTGGGGCGGTGCGGCGCTCATTGGCGAGGACGGCAAGCTCCTGGGCATCGGTTCGCTGCGCCTGCAAATGAGCCAGGATGGGCAGACCGCGGACATCAACATGGTCGTGCCAATCAACCTGTTGCCGCCGATCCTCGAGGACCTGCTTACTCTTGGCCAGGTCAACAAGCCGCCACGGCCCTGGCTCGGCGCGTTCTCGGCCGAGAGCAACGGCCGGGTCGTGGTCATGAGCGTGGCCGAGGGAGGCCCCGCGGCTCAAGCGGGGTTGCGTCGCGGCGACATCATTTCGGATGTGCGTGACGAGGAGGTCGACAGTCTGGCGGACTTCTACCGCAAGCTCTGGAGCAGCGGTCCCGCGGGCACCTCGGTTCCCATGCGGATCGTGCGCGATGGCCGCGAGACGTGGCTGCGCCTCAAGTCGGCTGACCGCGGCAGCTTTCTCAAAAAGCCGCAACTGCAATAGGAAACGGCCGATCCTTCCGCGCACCCGCGACGATGCAATCGGCAAGGTCGATTTGAGAGATTTTTCTCCACGCTGAAATCGCGGTTCTCAGCGGGCACTTTGCTAATTGGAAGGCGGGGTGCCTGGCCGAACGCATCTCGGATTCGACCATTCCTGGCATGGCGACAACTGATCGCCGGTACCACCGGATTGGTCCACGAGTGCAGCGAATCCATAGGCGAACGCAGCGAGTAGCGCCGCGACTAAGATCATTCGGATGGCCATGCAGTTTTCGTAGCAGAACCTGAATCGACAGTGAAACCTACGGCGGGCCGGTTATTTCCTTGGGCGACAGCCTCCTGATCGGCCAAAACCTCTGGACCTCCGCCGTGCGGGCAGCCGAGCCCGCGATATTGGTGGCGGACGCGGCAGCTGCTGCCTGAAACCGCCGCATCGGATGTTGCCGAAACGGTTCGCCACCGCGCCCATGGTTGAGACTATGGCGAGTCGGATCGGAGCAGTAATGACGATTTGTGTCTTCGACACGGGCGAAGTGTTCAAACACCTGCCTGCGTCGATCAGGCATGTTTCCTGTGCATTGGTCGTTATTCGCGGTTGTCACAACTTGACGTTGCGTTAGGCTGAGGATGCGGCGGACCTGAGGGGGATTCGCCTGGCCGGTGCCGATAAGGCTCCTCCCTGCCTTGCGGCGCCGGCCTTATCATTGTTGCGCGGCGCCGATGATTTCACTCACTACGATTGTGGAGGTGACGGCTCTTGCGTACGAGGGGCTGTACCATTTGATTTTTGGCGCACCCGACAGGATTCGAACCTGTGACCTCTGCCTTCGGAGGGCAGCGCTCTATCCAGCTGAGCTACGGGTGCCAGCCTGAACCGATTGCTCGTTTCAGGCGAATGCCGATCCGGAACAGGCCCGGACCTCGGGCTTCATATCCGAAGCCGTGCCGGGCTTCAACCGGCAAGTGCCTGCCTCGGTGGCGATGCCTAGGACATCAGTTGCGAGCGAAGAGGCCACCACCACCGCCGCCGCCGCGCCGTGAAGCCGCCGGAAGATAGCGGGCGATCAGCTCCTCGACATGGGCGTTGCGGGCCTTGGCGCTTTGGCCGCCCATCACCACGACGACCAGCCCGCGGCCGTCGGCCTGAACGGAGGTCACGATATTGTAGCCGGAAGCCCGGATATAGCCGGTCTTGATGCCGTCGACGCCGCGCACCCGGCCCAGCATGTCGTTGTGGCCCTTCACCAGCTTGCCACGGAAGGCGAATTCCCGCGCCGAAAAATTCGCATACTGGTTGGGGAAGCGGTTGCGCAGCGCGATGCCGAGCACCGCCATGTCGCGCGCCGTCGTGCGCTGACCGTCGTCGGGCAGGCCCGAAGCGTTGCGGAAAACCGTGCCGCTCATGCCGAGCTGGCGTGCCTTTGCCGTCATCTGGGCGGCGAACTGATCCTCGGTGCCACCCAGATATTCGGCGACCGCCGCTGCGACGTCGTTGGCCGACTTGGTACACAGCGCCTGGATCGCCGACTGCACCGAAATCGTCTCGCCCGCCCTGAACCCCAGCTTTGAAGGCGGGCGCGCGGCGGCATAGGCCGATACCGGGATCAGCGTCGCGTTCGAGACCCGGCCCTGCTCCATCGCCTCGAACAGCATGTAGAGCGTCATCATCTTGGTGAGCGATGCGGGGTAACGCGGCGCCGTGGCGCTCGACTGGAACAGCGTGTTGCCGTTGTTGGCGTCAACGACGATCGCGGCATATTTCGACGTCGGCGCGAAACTTACCGTCGGCGCGGGCGGCCGCAACGTCTCGGTGGTCGAGCAGCCGGCAAGGAAAACGATCAGAAGCACTGCCGCGACCGGATGGAGGCCCGACCGGATGTTTCGAATGATGCTGCCCAAGAAATACCTGCCCGAAAGACGATGATGATACGTGACGGCGGCAGAGAGCGCCCAAGACCCGCCGCAATCTAACGCAACACAGATTGCCAGTCTATTTACGCGCTGACATAGCAACTGCATGGCGAAGGTCAACCGGGTAGCACGCCCGCTTCCCTAGCAGTTGGCGCCACGCTACGATAGCGCCGGTTGTATTTGGGGGAATGCAATGTCCGACATAACTGACGCAGCCGCGGCGGGATCTTCCTTGTTGCGAGCCTCGCTTGCCCGCAGCGGCAAATGGGCGAGCGGCATCGCCTTCCTGGGCGGCTGGTACCCGCGGTGGCCGAACTGCAGCAAACGATGGGCGTCGTCGCGGCCAAGGTGGACAGGATCGAGCAGACGGTGACGGCAACGCAGAAAACTGTGGAGGACGTCCAGCAGCAGACCACCAGGATCGTCGCCGGTCAGGAGCAGCAGCGGAAGCAGGCCGACGAATTGCAGAAAGCGACGGAAACCGTGGGGACGCAGACGCAGAAGATTGCCGAGAACCAGGAAAAACAGCAGCAGCAGGCGGACAGACTGCAAGCCACGACCGAGGAGATCGCGCAATCCATCGAAAAGATGGCGGACGGCTTCGCCGCGCTCGCGGTGCAAGGCGGCGTCATCGCCAATCCCAAGCGCCCGGACGAGTTCTACCACAATGCCCGGCTGCACGAGCTGTCCGGCGACATGCTGAATGCGCGGCGCAGCTACCTTGCCTTTGCCGGCTTCGATGTCGATGCCATCGATCCCTACATCCGCTTCGCCACGCTGCTGCGTGTGCAGGACGGCAAGGCGGGCGCCCGCGAGGTGTTCGGTGCGCTCGCGGCCAAGAACAAGACGCTGGCGTTGCAGCTCGTTCACGCACTGCAGTTCGAGGACCAGCAGCGGCTCGACAAGCTTAGCGCCTTCATTGCCGCCAACCCCGGCTATGCACCGGCCTATTTCCTGCTCTCGGAAGAGTTTTCGGAAGACCGTCTCGGCCAGCAGGCGCTGTCCGACAAGCGCGGCGAGGCGGAGGCCCTGACCAAATTCCTTGCGCAGGAGAAGGATGGCGGACTGGTTAAATATTTCGTCGATCACGCCGTGCTGGCGGATTGGCTGGACCGTGCGCGCAACCGGCTGGCGGCCATCGGCGACGTGCTCGATCCGTCCCGCTTCATGCCGACACTCAGCCCGACCCGGTCGAATTCGGAGTGGATGATGGCGATTTCACTGCCAGAAGCGGCAACCGGCATTTCGTGGCGGCTCGGCAAGGAAGGTCCGTTTACCGACACCGGCCTGCTTGCCACGAACGACCAGCGCACCGGCAAGCCGATGCCCAATCCGAGCTTCATGCTGCCCGCCGACACGCCTGCCGGCACGATCGCGCTCAAATATCTCGATCTGCGCGCCCGCGAGGTGGGACCGTTCGAGATACCCTTCAATCCGGACACCGCGCTTTCCGACGGCAACAAGCAGATCCTCGACCAGTTCTGGACCTCGTGGATCGCCTTCGATGCCGGCGGCAACCAGGGGCTCGTCTATTTCACCCACATCCTGTCTTACCGTTGCGCGATCAAGGATGTCCGTTACGGGCTCAACGATGGCCCACTGGACAAGGCCATCGAGATGCCGGCCTGCGACGCGCAAAATCCCTATTCGATCCCGGACAACTACATGCCGTATTTCAAGGTCGGCGACGACATCACGTCGATGTCGATGCAGATCACCTATTCGGACGGCACCCAGTCGCCGGTGCGCTCGTTCAAACGCTGAGCCCCGTCCGCTGGGCGACCGTTCCGGCGGACAGGCCCTAAATTAATTCAAATGCAATTTTCATCGCCTACGATCCATCCTGGAAACGACTGCCATGTGCCGCAGTGCCGCGGCGGTCGAAGGAAAGACGATGGGGCGAGCCGAACAGATCGAGTCGATATCAGCCGGCGGTCTTAACGACCTGGCCACGGCGATCCGCCACATGGGCGCCTATGTCGATACGCTGCGCGAGCGCATCCGCCTCCTGGAAGCCGTCATCGAGAATTTCCCCGGCGGCCTTTCTCTGTTCGACAACAATCTGGAAATGGTGCTCTGCAACGAGCAGCAGAAGGCGATGCTGGAATATCCGGCCGAGCTCTTCGCCAACGGCAACCCGACCCTGGAGGACCTGTTCCGCTTCAACGCGGCGCGTGGCGAATACGGTCCGGGCAATCCCGACGACCATGTGGCGCGGCGCATCGCGCTGGTGAAGAAACGCCACCCCCACGTCTATGAGCGCACCCGGCCGAACGGCATGATCGTCGAGATCCGTGGCGCGCCGCTGGAAGGGGGCGGGTTTGTCACCACCTATCTCGACGTCACCGAGCAGCGCCGCAACCAGGCGATGATCGCCCACATGGCGCATCATGACGGCCTGACCGACCTGCCCAACCGGGTGCTCTTCACTGACCGGTTGCGAACCGCGATCGCGCTCGCCAAGCGCGGCGGGTTGATGGCGGTGCACTGCCTCGACGTCGACAACTTCAAGCCGGTCAATGACACGCTCGGCCACAAGGGCGGCGATGAACTGCTGGTCGCCATAGCGGAAAGACTGAAGGAATCGGTTCGCGAAAACGATACCGTGGCGCGGCTCGGCGGCGACGAATTCGCCATCGTCCAGACCGGCATCCGCGAGCAGGCCGATGCGGCCGTGCTTGCCCGTCGGGTAATGTCGAAGTTCGCGGCGCCGTTCAGCGTTGGCGGCAGCCAGGTCAAGATCGGCATGAGCATCGGCATCGCCCTCGCGCCGAAGGATGGAACGACAACCGACGACATCCTGGTCAA
The DNA here is from genome assembly GCF_025753855.1 of Mesorhizobium sp. ZC-5. Lineage (GTDB taxonomy): Bacteria > Pseudomonadota > Alphaproteobacteria > Rhizobiales > Rhizobiaceae > Neomesorhizobium. Next base: position 464,514 of record NZ_JAOWPT010000002.1, on the reverse strand, counting down.
GGCCGACACCGCTCTCTATCGCAGCAAGTCGGGCGGCCGCAGCCGTTTCAGCTTTTTCGAAGCGGAGTAGTGCCCCCAGCGCAACCGCCTTGCGCCCGTTTTACTTGTCGACGCCGCCCCAGATCGCCTCGGCGGTCCGGACGACGAGATCGAGTTTCCGCTTCTGGTCGTCTTCGGTAATCTTATTGCCTTCCTCGGTCGAGGCGAAGCCGCACTGCGGCGCGATGCCGAGCTGGCCGATGTCGGCGAATTTCGATGCGGCGTCGAACTTGCGCTTCAGGTCGTCCAGTCTTTCCAGGTCGCCGGTCTTGGTGGTGATGAAGCCCGGCAGGACGCGTTTCGCGCCCTTCGGCAACAGCCGCAGCGGCTCCAGTCCGCCGGCACGGTCGGAATCGTATTCCATGAAATAGATGTCGACGCCGGTCTGGTTGAACACGGCATCTGCGGCCGGGTCGTAGGCGCCCTCGGCCACCCAGGTCGACTGGAAGTTGCCGCGGCACATATGCATGCCGATCAGCATGTCGTCGGGCCTGGCGGCGATCGCGTCATGCATCATCCCGGCGTATTGTTCGATAAGCCAGTCGGGATCGAGGCCGTCAGCGGCCTTCTGGGCACGGATCTTCGGATCGCACAGGTAAGCGAAGAAGATATCGTCCATCTGCAGGTAACGGCAGCCCGCGTCGTAGAATGCCTTGACCGCCTTGGCGTAGGTTCTGGCAAGATCGGCGAAAAGGAACTCGAGATCCTGATACTCCTTGGGATGGATGTCCTCCTTCGCCGTGCGGAAATGACAGCAACTCGGCCCGGGAATCGAGATTTTCGGCGTCACCCCGGTCACCGACGCCAGATAGCGGTAATGCTCCAGCATCGGGTGGTCGTCCGGAAAATCGAGCTTTTCCTTGATGGTCGGAAAGATCGGCCGCAGGGTTGCGCCGTGGAACTGGACGCCGTCCGTCCGTTCCTCCATTTCGAAGCCGGTCAGTCCGCCCATGAAATCGTAGTGCCAGAAGGAGCGGCGATATTCGCCGTCGGTCACCGCCATCAGGCCGGCGTTTTCCTGCATCCTCACCGCGTCGCGGATCGCCGCATCCTCGATTTCGCGCAGCTCTTCCCTGTCGATCACCTTGTCTTCGAAGTAGCGCTTGCGGGCTTCCTTGACCGCTGCCGGACGCAGCAGGCTGCCGACGTGGTCGGCGCGGTAAGGCGGCTTTGAAGTGGTGGCGGTCGGCATCTGATACTCCTCCATCTGACCTCTGTACGGGCCATCGTGTGCTGTCGCCACCGTAGCGAAGCCGGTGCTGTTCTGCAAAATCGTCCTGCAGTATAACGAAAGGAAAACAAACGACGAAAAGCAACGGGAGGAACACATGAACAGACTGGCATTCATAATTTCCGCCATGCTCGCATTCGCCGCCATGACGGTCGCAACCCTGGCACAGGAAGTGACGCTCAGGCTCCACCAGATGCTGCCGGCGCAAGCGACGATACCGGCCAAGGCACTGACGCCTTGGGCCGAGAAAGTGATGGCCGACTCCGGCGGCCGCATCAAGGTCGAGCTCTACCCGGCAATGCAACTCGGCGGCAAACCGCCGGAGCTCTACGATCAGGTCAAGGACGGCGTCGTCGACCTTACCTGGACCGTCATCGGCTACACGCCAGGCCGATTCCCGACTACCGAGGCGTTCGAATTGCCGTTCATGGTGACCACCGGAGAGGCGACATCGAAAGCCTTCCACGAATATTGCGAGAAACACTGCGCCAAGGAATTCGAGGGGGTGAAGGTCATCGCTTGGCACACCCATGGTCCCGGCCTGATCCATTCGAGAAATGCCGTCAACAAGCTGGAAGACCTCAACGGCATGAAGCTGCGCGGCGCGTCGCGGGTGATCAACCAGATGCTGGAGAAGCTCGGCGCGGCGCCGATCGGCATGCCGGTTCCGGCCGTGCCGGAATCGCTCTCGAAGGGCGTCATCGACGGAGCGACCATTCCTTGGGAGGTGACGCCTTCCCTCAAGGTCGCGGAACTGGTGACCAATCACACAGGCTTTTCCGGAGAGCACGGCCTCTACACGGCCACTTTCGTGTTCGCGATGAACCCGGGCTCATACGAAAAACTGCCTGACGATCTGAAGAAGGTCATCGACGCGAATTCCGGTGTGGCCGCCGCCGCCATGATGGGCAGGGCGATGGACGAGGGCGACAAGGTCGGCCTCGAGATCGCGCAGAAGGCGGGCAATAACATCATCGTACTCGACGATGCGGAAACGAAGCGCTGGCAGGACACGGCCACACCGCTCATCGAGGCCTGGGAGGCGGAAATGACCGCCAAGGGGATGGATGGCAAGGCGCTCGTCGAGGAAGCCCGCCTGCTGATCGAGAAACACGCGAACGGCATGTAAGCCGTTTGTCGGCACGAGGCTCAAGCGTCTCCGTGCGGCGGAACTGGAGGTTCGCCGGTTCCGCCCATGCCGGCCGGGAGCTTGCATTTTCGGACTTGAACTTCCCGGCGATGCCTACAAGGATGCCGCCCGACCAGCGAGCTTTGTCCATGTCCGAAATCGCCACCCTCGCCGCCACCATCTTCAAGCGCGCCGCCGGAACGAAGCGCTTCATTGTCGCCATCGCCGGACCGCCCGGCGCCGGCAAGTCGACCATCGCGGAAGAGCTGCGCGCACTGCTGCCGCAGGATTCGGCGGTCGTGGTGCCGATGGACGGCTTCCACTACGACAATGCTATCCTGGACCAGCGCGGCCTGCGCAGCCGCAAGGGCGCCCCCGAAACTTTCGACCTCGCCGGTTTCGGACATCTCTTGAAACGCATCCGCGACGCCGAACCGGATATCGCGATTCCCGTCTTCGACCGCAGCATCGAACTTGCGCGCGCCGGCGCGGCGATCATCGGCGGCGACATCAAGTTCATCCTTGCGGAAGGCAACTACCTGTTGCTCGACGAGCAGCCGTGGTCGGCTCTCGCGCCGCTCTTCGACCTTGCGGTCTTTCTCGACGTTCCGCGCGACGAACTCGAGCGGCGGCTGCTGCGCCGCTGGCACGAGCACGGCCGCTCCGATGACGATGCCCGCGCCTGGGTCGCCTCCAACGACATGCCTAATGTCGACCGGGTGCTGGAGAAGCGCCGGCAGCCGGACCTGGTCATCCGATCCCAGCGTGCATGATTTCGCAACCAGGCGAGCACCGGCCCCGCGCCGGCTGGCCGCTCACGGTTGACGCGGCGCGAATGCCCGGTCAAACATCCCGCTCCCACGCCAAGCGACAGCTCCGGCCAACAACCGCCACGGACAGAACACGATGGAAAAAGCAGATATCGGCCTTATCGGCCTCGGGGTCATGGGCTCGAACCTGGCGCTCAACATCGCCGAGAAGGGCCACCGCATCGCCGTCTTCAACCGGACGGCAGCGCGCACCACGGCATTCGCGGAATCGGCCGGCGCGTTGCGCGACCGCATCGTGCCCTGCGAAACGATCGAAGCTCTCGCCGCCGCCATCCGACCGCCCCGGCCTGTTATCGTCATGGTGCAGGCCGGCAAGGCCGTCGACGAACAGATCGCGCTGCTGCGCGGCGTCTTTTCCACTGGCGACATCATCATCGATGCCGGCAACGCCAATTTCCGCGACACCGTGCGGCGCTTTTCGGAACTCGAAGGCAGCGGCCTCACCTTCATCGGCATGGGTGTGTCCGGTGGTGAGGAAGGCGCGCGCCACGGCCCCTCGATCATGGTCGGCGGCACCGAGGAATCCTGGCGGCGCGTCGAACCCGTCCTGACCGCGATCTCGGCGAAATACGAAAGCGAACCGTGTGCCGCATGGCTCGGCACCGGTGGAGCCGGGCATTTCGTCAAGACCATTCACAACGGCATCGAGTATGCCGACATGCAGATGATCGCCGAGATCTATGGCGTCCTGCGCGACGGGCTCGGCATGCAGCCCAAGGAAATCGGCAAGGTGTTCGGCGCTTGGAATCGCGGCCGGCTGAACTCCTATCTCATCGAGATCACCGAAACGGTGCTTGCCGCCGACGACCCGAAAACCGGACGCCCCGTTGTCGACATCATCCTGGACCGGGCCGGCCAGAAGGGCACCGGCAAGTGGTCGGTGATCGAGGCCCAGACGCTCGGCATTCCCGCCACGGCAATTGAAGCGGCGGTCGCTGCCCGCGTGCTGTCGTCGATGAAAACCGAGCGCGAAGCTGCCGAGGCTGCCTATGGCAAGCTGCCGGCGGCATCGTTCGGCGATGACAAGGCGGCGGTCCTTGCCGATCTCGAACTGGCGCTTTTCGCCGGCAAGATCGCCGCCTATGCGCAAGGCTTCGCGGTTATGAAAGCCGCGTCGAAGGAATTCGAATGGGGCTTGCCGCTACCGACGATCGCCAAGATCTGGCGGGCCGGCTGCATCATCCGCTCGCAGTTCCTCGGCACCATCGCTGACGCTTTCGAAGACGGCGGCACGATCGACAATCTCCTGATGGCGCCGGCTTTCATCGGCATGATGAAGGAAGCACATCCTTCGCTGCGGCGCATCGTGGCGCGGGCGTCGGAAGCCGGCCTGCCAGTGCCGGCTCTCGCCTCGGCGCTCGCCTATTTCGACAGCTACAGGCAGGCGCGCGGCACGTCCAACCTGATTCAGGCGCAGCGCGATTTCTTCGGCGCACACGGCTTCGAACGCATCGATGCCGAAGGCGCGCACCACGGTCCATGGGCGACGGCGTAAGCTTCGGTCAGGCTATGCCACGGCCCGCGTGCTTGAGCGGACGACAAGCCTGGCGTCCAGCAATCTGGTGAAACCGGTTCCGGTTGGCTTCCGGTCCGGATTGCGGATCAGATCGATCAGCGCGTTTGCGGCGGTCTCGCCGATTTCCATGCGCGGCTGGCTTATCGTGGTCAGCGCCGGGATGAACCGTTCGGCGATGTCGATGTCGTCGAAGCCGACAACCGAAACGTCTTCCGGTACCTTGACGCCGTTGCGATAGAGTTCCGACATGAAGCCGCACGCCATTTCGTCGCTCGAGGCGGTGACGGCGGTCGGCCGTTCCGGCAATTCGAGCCAACGCAAGGCAGCATTGGCGCCTGTGGCCAGCGTGAAATCGCCATCGAAATACCAGTCCGGCCGCATCGGCAGCCCACGCGCTTTCAAGGCATTGTCGAAGCCGCGCCGGCGCTCGCGGGTCAGCACATTGTCGAGCGGTCCCAGGATGTGGCCGATACTTTTGTGACCAAGATCTGCCAGGTGCTCGACCGCGAGTGCCGCGCCACCGGCATTGTCGAAGCGGATCGACGGAAGCCTGGTGCCCTCGCTCCATTCGCAGGCGTAGACGATCGGCGGATGCGAACGGTTACCGGCCGAGAAGAAACGGTCCGGCAGCGAACCGTCCAGCACCAGGATGCCGTCGGCGCGGTTGTTGTGCAGATATTCGCTGAGCGGACCCTCATGCGCACGCGGCTGCCTTGTGTCGGCGATCAGCACGTTGAGGCCCGCTTTCGACGCCGTCGCCTCGATACCGGCAAGGATGCGCGAGAAAAAGGGATTGCCGATATTCGGCACCAGAACGACGATGGCGCCGGCCTGCTTGCGGCGGAGGTTGCGTGCCGTCTGGTTGACCCGGTAGCCGCTGCGCTCGACCGCCTCGATCACGAGGCGGCGTGTTTCCTCGGCAACGCTGGCCGGCGCCGACAATGCGCGGCTGACCGTCGCTGTCGACACGTTCGCCATCCGCGCGACGTCCTGGATGGTCGGCGACGCCTTGTTCACGATCCCTCCGCGCCTCCCCGGCACTTGCCCGGCCTCCGAATGCAGCCTCTTTCTGTCGAGCAGCGATGATCGGAGCAGGTGTAATCGATTGCAAGCCGACCCTAGGTGGTCTGCAAAGCGATTACAATTGCGGAAAGGGCACGCCGGCCTGCTGCGGTACCGGCTTATTGCAGCTCTGCCGGCGACGGTGCCGAAAGGCTCTGCAGGTTCTTGACGTTCTCGCTTTCGATAGCGCCCAGAATCGAACGGGCGAGTTCCCGGCCGGCCAGCCTGACGCTCTCGTTGACGACATAGATCGGCCGCCTGAGCAGATGCAGCAGTCGCGCCGACTGCTTCGAGACGATGTCGATATCCTCGCCGACCAGAAGCCCGGCATCCTCGACGGCCGCCACCAGGGCGAAGGTCGCCTGGCCGCTGCCCGAGACGATGCCGTCCGGCCGGCTCGGCCGCCGCAGCAGTTCGACAGTACGCGCCCTGATCTCGTCGATCGAGTGGTCGATGGTCGCGCCGGTAAAGGGGATTTCCGCCAGCCCGGTATCGCCGAGCGCCTCGAGGAAGCCATTGCGCATGTGGTGGTGGTACGCGAGGTTGGGCGGCGGCGCGAGCAATGCCAGCCGTTTACGGCCGAGCGCCGCGAGCTTGCCCACAGCCTCCACCGCGTAGGCATGATTGTCGAAATCGTGGAAAGGATGCTCGATGCCCATGTCGGTGCGGCCATGGGTGGCGAAGGGAAAGCCGCGCTCGGTCATGTAGCGCACCCGCGCGTCTTTCGGCTCGGTGCGCGAGATGATTATGCCGTCCGCCGACCCTGTGTCGACGACATAGCGCACCGGCTCGAGCGGGTCGTTGGTCCGCGAATAGGGCGTCACGATCAAGTGGTAGGGCGTCTGCGCCAGATGCTCGGAAATGCCGTAGATCAGGTCGGAAACGAAGCCGCCCACCTGCTCCTCGGTGTTGAGCACGAGGCTGATCACGTTGGTCTTGCCGGTGCGCAGGCGCACGCCGGCGCGGTTCGGCCGGTAGCCGACCTGCCGTGCCACCAGCTGGACGCGTTTCTTTGTTTCCTCGCCGATTTCCGGGGCGTCCTTCAGGGCACGCGACACGGTGGTCACGCCGAGCCCGGTCATGAAAGCGATGGTCTTCAGCGTCGGGCGCGCGGCACCTTCCACTCGATCGATGGCATCGTCATTGTCGCCCCTCATGTCCATGCAACTCGCCTTATCAGGCTCCCCAGCCAGACGGCAATTCCCGCGATATGAAGGAGTTGCCGCTGGAGGCTTCATAATCTGAAACGTTACAGGTTTCAACGAGGCTGGCGAAATGTGTCGTTGGTACGGGGCTCGCGGCTGAAACGCTGGGCTGCTTCAGGGCGATTGTTGACGCGGCGCAGCATGAAATGCCGCATCGCAACCTGCTCTGGGTTCGCGAAATAATTCGAATGTCGAAAAAATACCGAGGCTCGGGTTGCGCCATGCCGATAAATCCAATATGCAAAATCTGTAACGTTTCAGTTCTGGGAGGAATATCGATGCGTTTTGGATTTTCTCGTGCCGTGCTTGCCGCGAGTGTTGCCTTTTGTGTCACAGCTCCGGCCTCGGCCACCGATCTCGAAGTAACCCATTGGTGGACATCCGGCGGCGAAGCGGCTGCTGTCGGTGAATTCGCCAAGGCATTCGACGCCACCGGCAACAAATGGGTGGACGGCGCCATCGCTGGCTCGGGCGGTACCGCCCGACCCATCATGATCAGCCGCATCACCGGCGGCGACCCGATGGGCGCCACGCAATTCAACCACGGCCGCCAGGCCGAGGAACTCGTCGAGGCCGGCCTGATGCGCGACCTCACCGACCTCGCCACCAAGGAAGGCTGGAAGGACATCATCAAGCCCGCGAGCCTGCTCGATTCCTGCACGCTGGACGGCAAGATCTACTGCGTGCCGGTCAATATCCATTCGTGGCAGTGGCTGTGGCTCTCCAACGCGGCGTTCGAAAAGGCCGGCGTCGCCGTTCCGAAGAACTGGGATGAATTCGTCGCGGCCGGTCCCGCGCTCGAAAAAGCCGGCATCGTTCCGCTGGCCGTCGGCGGCCAGCCCTGGCAATCGGCGGGCGCCTTCGATGTGCTGATGGTCGCGATTGCCGGCAAGGATGTCTTCATGAAGGTGTTCGGCGACAAGGACGAAACTGTCGCCGCCGGGCCCGAAATCGCCAAGGTGTTCAAGGCGGCGGACGACGCCCGCAAGATGTCGAAGAACACCAATGTGCAGGACTGGAACCAGGCGACCAACTTGGTCATCACCGGCAAGGCCGCCGGCCAGATCATGGGTGATTGGGCGCAAGGCGAGTTCCAGGTTGCCGGCCAGGTGGCGGGCAAGGATTACACTTGCCTGCCCGGGCTCGGCGTCAACGAGATCATCTCAACCGGCGGCGATGCTTTCTACTTCCCGCTGCTGAAGGATGAGGAAAAGGCGAAAGCTCAGGAAGCGCTCGCCTCGACACTGCTCGATCCGAAGACCCAGGTCGCCTTCAACCTGAAGAAGGGCTCGCTGCCGGTGCGCGGCGATGTCGATCTCAATGCAGCCAACGACTGCATGAAAAAAGGTCTCGATATCCTGGCGAAGGGCAATGTGATTCCCGGCACCGATCAGCTGATGTCGCAGGACACCCAGAAGCAGAAGGAAGACCTGTTCTCGGAGTTCTTCTCCAACCAGGGCTTGACCCCGGAAGACGCGCAGAAGCGCTTCGCAGAGATCATCGCTTCGGCTGACTAAAACTCTCCTCCAAAGACACGGATCGGCCGTCCCCGGCCGGTCCGCTCCTTTGCTGCATCCGAAAAGGATCGCCGTGAGCGAAACCGACACAAAGCGCCCCAGCCAGCTGTTCCGGAACCTGAGCGCCAAGATCGCCTCGGTGCCGATGATCCTGACGGCGGTGTTCGTCTTCGTCGGCGGCACGGCCTGGACGATCTTCTATTCCTTCACCAATTCGAAGCTCCTGCCGCGCCTCAACTTCGTCGGCATTGATCAGTACGAGCGCCTGTGGGCAGCACCCCGCTGGCAGGTAGCGATCGAGAACCTCGCCATCTACGGCGTGTTCTCTCTGGTCTTCTCGCTGGTCATCGGCTTCCTGCTGGCTGCCATGCTCGACCAGAAGATCCGCTTCGAGGACACCTTCCGCACCATCTTCCTCTACCCGTTCGCGCTTTCCTTCATCGTCACAGGCCTGGTCTGGCAGTGGCTGCTCAATCCCGATTTCGGCGTTCAGGCCGTCGTGCGCAGCCTCGGCTGGACGGGCTTCGACTTCAACCCGCTCTACAACGCCCAGATCGTCATCTACGGCATCCTGATCGCCGCGCTCTGGCAAGGCACGGGGCTCATCATGTGCCTGATGCTGGCCGGCCTTCGCGGCATCGACGAGGACATCTGGAAGGCGGCGCGCGTCGACGGCATCCCGACCTGGAAGACCTATCTTTTCATTATCATCCCGATGATGCGGCCGGTCTTCATCACAACGCTGGTCATCATCGCCGCCGGTATCGTCAAGGTCTACGACCTGGTCGTCGCGCAGACCAGCGGCGGGCCTGGCATCGCCTCCGAAGTGCCGGCCAAATACGTCTACGACTACATGTTCCACGCCCAGAATCTCGGCCAGGGTTTTGCCGCGTCGACAATGATGCTGGTCACCGTGATCATCGTGGTGGTGCCGTGGGCCTATCTCGAATTCGGGAGGCGGCAGCGTGGCTGACACGACACTCGACCCTTCCGCCATTGCTGCGTCGGAGCCCTACGGGCCGCGGCCGCGGGCTGTCTTTTCGCCGCGCAACATCTTTCTCTACGGCACGCTGATCGTCGTCGCCGTCTATTACCTGCTGCCGCTCTACGTGATGGTGGTCACCTCGCTGAAGGGCATGCCGGAAATCCGCTTGGGCAACATCTTCTCGCCGCCGATGGAGATCACCTTCGAGCCGTGGGTGAAGGCCTGGGCCACCGCCTGTACCGGCCTCAATTGCGACGGCCTCAGCCGCGGCTTCTGGAACTCCGTGCGCATCACGGTGCCGTCGGTCATCTTGTCGATCGCCATCGCCTCGGTGAACGGCTACGCGCTCGCGAACTGGCGCTTCAAGGGCGCCGACATCTTCTTCACTATCCTCATCGTCGGGGCGTTCATCCCCTATCAGGTGATGATCTATCCGATCGTCATCATGCTGCGCGAGATCGGTCTCTACGGAAATCTGTGGGGGCTGGTGATCGTGCATTCGATCTTTGGCATGCCGATCCTGACGCTGCTTTTCCGCAACTATTTCACCTCGGTACCGGAAGAGCTGTTCAAGGCGGCGCGTGTCGATGGCGCCGGCTTCTGGGCCATCTATCTCAAGATCATGCTGCCGATGTCGCTGCCCATCTTCGTCGTCGCCATCATCCTGCAGGTCACCGGCATCTGGAACGACTTCCTGTTCGGCGTCGTCTACACGCGCCCGGATACCTATCCGATGACCGTGCAGCTCAACAACATCGTCAACTCGGTGCAAGGCGTGAAGGAGTACAATGTCAACATGGCCGCGACCATTCTCACCGGCCTCGTCCCGCTCATCGTCTATTTCGTTTCCGGCAAGCTTTTCGTGCGTGGCATCGCCGCGGGCGCGGTGAAGGGTTGACCCGATGACCAGTGTTCTCGTGCGTGACGTATCGCTGAACTTCGGTTCGGTTGAGGTGCTCAAATCGCTCAACCTGGATGTGCCCGAAGGCGAATTCCTGGTCCTGCTCGGTCCGTCCGGCTGCGGCAAGTCGACTTTGCTCAACTGCGTGGCGGGCCTGCTCGACGTCAGCGCCGGACAGATCTTCATCAAGGGCAAGAACGTCACCTGGGAGGAGCCCAAGGACCGCGGCATCGGCATGGTGTTCCAGTCCTACGCGCTCTATCCGCAGATGACCGTGAAGGGCAATCTCTCCTTCGGCCTGAAGAACGCCGGCGTGCCGAAAGACGAGATCGAGAAGCGCATCGCACGCACCGCCGAGATCCTGCAGATCGGGCCGCTGCTCGAACGCAAGCCTTCCCAGCTTTCCGGCGGCCAGCGGCAGCGCGTCGCCATCGGCCGTGCGCTGGTGCGCGATGTCGATGTATTCCTGTTCGACGAGCCGCTGTCGAACCTGGACGCCAAGCTGCGTTCCGAACTGCGCGTCGAGATCAAGCGGCTGCACCAGCGGCTCGCCAACACGATGATCTATGTCACCCACGACCAGATCGAGGCAATGACGCTGGCCGACCGCATCGCGGTGATGAAGGGCGGGGTGATCCAGCAGCTCGACGCGCCGCAGGCGATCTACAACCGCCCGGTCAACCGCTTCGTCGCCGGGTTCCTCGGCTCGCCCGCGATGAATTTCATTGACGGCGAAGTCGGCACCGGTCCGGCCTTCAAGACAGGATCGATTTCGGTGCCGCTAGACCGCTACACATTCGACGGCGCCGACAGCCACACCGGGCCGGCGGTCCTCGGCATCCGGCCCGAGCACATCAGCTTCGGCGACGCGGCCAAGAGCGCACCCTTCTCGCAGCAGGTCCAGGTCGAGCTGGTCGAGCCGATGGGCTCGGACACGCTGGTGTGGACAAAATTCGGCGGCCACAACCTGTCTTTCCGGGTCGAGGCCGAAAAGCCTCTGAATGTCGGAGATCAGGTGCTGATCGGTTTCGATCCCGCACGCGCCTCGATCTTCGACACGGCGGCGGGCAACCGCATCTGACTTCACCCCCAAGACGACGGAATGGATGGACGATACGATGAATTGGTCATTTCAACTTTACAGCGCACGCAACTTCCAGCCCTGGGACAAGGTGCTCAAGATGCTCGGCGAGCAGGGTTACAAGCAGGTCGAAGGGTTTGGCGGCGTCTATGACGATCCGGCGGCTCTGCGCGCCGAGCTCGACAAGAACGGGCTCACCATGCCGACCGGCCATTTCTCGCTCGACATGCTCGAGAATGATTTCGGCGGCGCGCAGAAGATCGCCGAAACGCTCGGCATGAAGATCGTCATCTGCCCGCACATCGCCGCCGACCTGCGTCCCGCCGATGCCGCCGGCTGGCGTGGTTTCGGCGAACGCCTTGCCAAGGTCGGCGAAACCGCCAAGGCGGCGGGTTACGAATTCGCCTGGCACAACCATGATTTCGAGTTCCAGCCGCTCGCCGACGGCTCGGTGCCGCAGGACCATATCCTGTCCGCCGCGCCCGACGTCGGCTGGGAGATGGACGTCGCCTGGGTCATCCGCGGCGGCGCCGATCCGATGCCATGGATCGACCGGCACGGCCGGCGCATCGTCGCCGTTCATGTCAAGGACATCGCCAAGCCGGGCGAAGGCCTCGACGAGGACGGCTGGTCCGACGTCGGCCATGGCACGGTCGACTGGGCCGGGCTGATGAAGGCGTTCGGAACCAAGACCGCCGCCCGCTACTACGTGATGGAACAGGACAATCCGAACGACATCGAGCGTTTCGCACGCCGGTCGCTTGCTTCGGCACAGGCTCTTTGAGGACAATCATGGCTAAGAAACTTGGCGTAGGCATCATCGGCTGCGGCAATATCTCGACGACCTATTTCGGACTTGCACCGCTGTTCAAGGGCATCGAGGTGCGAGCCGGCGCCGACATCAACATGGACGCGGCGAAGGCACGCGCCAAGGAATACGGCGTGCGCGCCGAGACGGTGGACGACCTGCTGAAATCCGACGACATCGACATCGTCGTCAACCTGACGGTGCCGGCGGTCCACTACGAGGTGTCGAAGCAGGCGCTCGACGCCGGCAAGCACGTCTACTCCGAAAAGCCGTTCGTGCTGTCGGTCAAGGAAGGTCTCGACCTGAAAAAGCGCGCCGAGAAAAAGGGCCTGCGGGTCGGCTCGGCGCCCGACACCTTCCTCGGCGGCGCCCACCAGCTTGCCCGCAATCTCATCGACAGCGGCAAGCTTGGCCGCATCACCAGCGGCACCTGCCATGTGATGAGCCACGGAATGGAACACTGGCATCCCAACCCCGACTTCTTCTTCCAGCCGGGCGGCGGGCCGATCCTTGACCTCGGGCCGTATTACATCTCGAACCTGATCCAGCTCATCGGGCCCGTGAAGCGTGTGGCGGCGCTTGCCACCATCCCGGCCAAGGAACGCACCATCACCTCGAAGCCGCGTTTCGGTGAGAAGGTGCCGGTGAACACGCCGACGACCATCCTGGCGCTACTCGAATTCGAAAGCGGTGCTGCCGTCACCTTCAACGCCAGCTGGGACGTCTGGGACCACGGCCACGCGCCGATGGAACTGTACGGCGAGGCCGGCACGATCCACGTTCCCGATCCGAATTTTTTCGGCGGCACCGTGCGTTATTCGAAGACCGGCAAGCCGGTGAAGAAGGCGCCGAAATGGGACCACCCGTTCGGCATTCCGAACCAGAAGCACAAGCAGGGAGCGATGGCCAACTACCGCACGGCCGGCCTCGCCGACATGGCGATCGCGATTGCCGAAGGCCGGCCGCATCGTTGCTCGCTGGAGGCGGCACTGCATGCCATCGACGTGATGACCGGCATCCTGAAGTCGGGAGAGACCGGCAAGTTCGTCGACATGCAGACCACCTGCGAGCGGCCGGCCGCCCTCGGCATCAAGGACGCAAAGGCTCTTCTGGCCAGGAAGAAATAGCGCTAAAGGAGGCGAGGCGCTTTCCCGCGCTTCGCTCTCCCGACTCCTTCCAAGGAATTCGAACATGCCCTGGCAGCCCGCCGACAATCGCTATCAAACCATGACCTACAACCGCTGCGGCAATTCCGGCCTGAAGCTGCCGGCGATTTCGCTCGGCCTGTGGCACAATTTCGGCGAAGACACGCCGCATGAGCGGAAGCGGGCGATCTGCCAGAAAGCCTTCGACCTCGGCATCACGCATTTCGATCTTGCCAACAATTACGGTCCGCCGCCCGGCTCGGCCGAAACCGCCTTCGGCGAAATCCTGCGCACCGACTTCGCCGGATATCGCGACGAACTGATCATTTCCAGCAAGGCGGGCTACCTGATGTGGCCGGGGCCTTACGGCGAATGGGGCAGCCGCAAATATGTGCTGGCCAGCCTCGACCAGAGCTTGAAGCGCATGGGTCTCGACTACGTCGACATCTTCTACTCGCATCGCTTCGATCCCGAGACGCCGCTCGAAGAAACCATGATGGCGCTCGACCATGCGGTGCGTTCCGGCAAGGCGCTCTATGCCGGCATCTCGTCCTACAATTCGCAGCGCACCCGCGAGGCGGCGGCGATCCTGCGCCAGCTCGGCACGCCCTGCGTGATCCATCAGCCGAGCTATTCGATGATCAACCGCTGGGTCGAGGATGACGGCCTGCTCGACACGCTGGAAGGCGAGGGAATAGGCTCGATCGTCTTTTCGCCGCTGGCACAGGGCATGCTGACGTCGAAATACCTGAAGGGCATTCCCGACGACAGCCGCGCCAGCCAGGGCAAGTCGCTGCGGCAATCCTTCATCAACGAAACCACGGTCAAGAACATCAAGGCGCTCAACAAGATCGCCGGCAAGCGCGGCCAGACGCTGGCGCAGATGGCGCTGGCCTGGGTGCTGCGCCGCGGCCGCGTCACCTCCGCGCTGATCGGCGCAAGCCGGCCCGAACAGGTCGAGGATTGCGTTGGCGCCCTGAACAACCGCGACTTCAGCGACGCGGAACTGGCCGAGATCGACCAGTACGCCCGCGAGGCCGACATCAACCTCTGGGCCGCGTCGGCGGAGCGCAAGGGTCCGGCGCGCAAGAAGTAGAAAGTGCCTGCCCCAGCAATGCCAATGGTCCGCAATCCGATCCTGCCCGGCTTCAATCCCGATCCGTCGATCTGCCGGGTGGGGCTGGACTATTACATCGCCACGTCCACCTTCGAGTGGTATCCGGGTGTGCAAATTCATCACTCAACCGACCTGGTGAATTGGCGACTGGTCAAGCGGCCGCTCGACCGCGCCAGCCAACTCGACATGCGCGGCAATCCGGATTCCGGCGGCGTCTGGGCGCCGTGCCTGTCCTATGCCGACGGCAAGTTCTGGCTGGTCTACACCGACGTCAAACGGATCGACGGCAACTTCAAGGACGCGCATAACTATATCGTCACCGCGCCTGCCATCGAAGGCCCGTGGTCTGAGCCGACCTATGTCAATTCGTCGGGTTTCGATCCCTCGCTCTTCCATGACGACGACGGGAAAAAATGGTTCCTCAACATGCTGTGGAACCATGTCTCGCATGGCGTCGGCGGCAGTCCGAAACACCCGTCCTTCGCCGGCATCCTGCTACAGGAATACGACGCCGAGGCCGGCAAGCTCATCGGTCCGGTGAAGAACATCTTTGCCGGCAGCGACCACGGGCTCGTCGAGGGTCCGCATCTCCTCAAGAGGAACGACTGGTATTATCTCACCACCGCCGAAGGCGGTACCGGCTACGACCATGCCGTCACCATGGCGCGGTCGAAAACGATCGACGGGCCGTACGAGTTGCATCCCGACATCCACCTCATCACGTCCAAGGACGCGCCCGACGCACCATTGCAGCGCGCCGGGCACGGCCAGATCGTCGAGACGCCGGACGGCGAGGTTTACCACACGCATCTCTGCTCGCGGCCGCTGCCCGGCGTGCGGCGCTCGCCGCTCGGCCGCGAGACGGCCATCCAGAAATGCGAATGGGGCGCCGATGGCTGGCTGCGGCTTTCCGGCAACGCACCTGTGCCGCGCCTCACCGTACCCGCGCCCTCGGGCATCCCGGAAATCACGACGGAAAAGCCTGGGGAGATTCGCGACGACTTCGACGACCCTGTCCTGCCGCTGGGCTTCCAGTGGCTGCGCACGCCATACCCGGAGCGCCTGTTTTCGCTTACCGAAAAGCCAGGCGCGCTTCGGCTGTTCGGGCGGGAATCGATTGGCAGCTGGTATGACCAATCGCTTGTCGCGCGCCGGCAGGAGCATTTTTCCTTTCGCGCCGAAACCGAACTCAGTTTCAACCCCTCGACCTTCCAGCAGGCCGCGGGACTGGTGCACTATTACAACCGCCACAAATTCCACTTCCTTGCCGTAACCCACGATTCTGAAAAGGGCCGCGTGCTGACTATTCTGAGCTGTCCGGGAGACTGGCCGAACGGCAAGCTTTCGTTTCCCCTGAGCGAGCCGTTGCCCCTTACCGGTGATGGTCCCGTTCGCCTGGCGCTTGATGTTGACGGCGCAGCGCTGAAATTCTTCGTTTGGGACGCCGAAAGATGGAATCTGGTAGGACCAGTTCTTGACGCCAGCGTGATCTCGGACGAAGGTGGCCGCGGCGAGCACGGTTCCTTTACCGGCGCTTTCGTCGGCATGGCCGCCTTCGATACGAGCGGCGCGGCATGTCCGGCGGATTTCGACTATTTCAGCTATGCAGGCCGCGACGGCTGACCGCCGGCCAGGAAAAATCGGGGAGGAACAAGGATGGCGACGACGATCAAGGGGCCGGCAATTTTCCTGGCGCAGTTCGCAGGCGATGCGGCGCCGTTCAATTCGCTGAAGAGCATCGCTGCCTGGGCCGCTGGGCTCGGCTACAAGGGCGTGCAGATACCCACCTGGGACAGCCGCCTGTTCGACCTCAAGAAGGCTGCGTCGTCCAAAGCCTATTGCGACGAAGTGAAGGGCATCTGCGCCGATGCCGGCGTCGAGATCACCGAGCTTTCGACCCATCTGCAAGGTCAACTCGTCGCCGTGCATCCGGCCTATGACAGCCAGTTCGACGGCTTCGCGCCGCCATCCGTCCACAACAATCCCAAGGCGCGGCAGAAGTGGGCGGTCGAGCAGATGAAGTTCGGCGCCAAGGCATCGCGCAATCTCGGCCTCGACGCCTCCGTCACCTTCTCCGGCGCGCTCGCTTTCCCCTATCTATATCCGTGGCCGCAGCGTCCGGCCGGCCTGATCGAGGAAGCCTTCGCCGAACTCGGCAAGCGCTGGAAGCCGATCCTCGACGTCTACGAGGACAACGGCGTCGATGTCGGCTACGAGATCCATCCCGGCGAGGATGTCTTCGACGGCGCCACATTCGAAATGTTCCTCGACGCGGTCGGCGGCCACAAACGCTGCAACATCAACTACGACCCGTCGCACTTCCTGCTGCAGCAGCTCGACTACCTCGAGTTCATCGACATCTATCACGAGCGCATCAAGGCGTTTCACGTCAAGGACGCCGAGTTCAACCCAACCGGCCGCCAGGGTGTCTATTCCGGCTATCAGGGCTGGACCAACCGCGCCGGCCGCTTCCGCTCGCTCGGCGACGGCCAGGTCGATTTCGGCGGCATCTTTTCCAAGCTCACGCAATATGGCTATGACAGCTGGGCAGTGCTCGAATGGGAATGCTGCCTGAAGCACCCGGAAGACGGCGCGGCGGAGGGTGCTCCCTTCATCCAGCACCACATCATCCGGGTCACGGAAAAGGCATTCGACGATTTCGCCGGCGGCACGACTGACAGGAAGCTGCTCAGGGCGATGATGGGAATCTGATCGCCGCAAGCGGCATCAACACAAGACGACGGAGAGAGCGATGGTCGGGGCAACGAAAGTGGAATCAGGCAGCGGACCGATCCGCTACGGCATGGTCGGCGGCGGCCAGGGCGCCTTCATCGGCGCGGTGCATCGCATCGCGGCACGCATGGATGGCGAGTTCCAGCTGGTGGCCGGAGCCCTGTCTTCCGACCCGGCGCGCGCCAGGGCATCGGCCGCCGAGATCGGGCTCGACCCGGAGCGCAGCTACGCCTCCTACGCCGAGATGGCCAAGGCGGAAGCCAAACGCCCCGACGGCATCGAAGCGGTCGCCATCGTCACGCCGAACAACGTCCACTTCCCGGCCGCCAAGGCATTCCTGGAAGCCGGCATCCATGTCATCTGCGACAAGCCGCTGACGGCGACGCTCGCCGAGGCGAAGAAGCTCGCAGCACTCGTCGAGAAAACCGGCAAGGTCTTCGTGCTCACCCACAACTACACCGCCTATCCGATGATCCGGCAGGCCCGCGAGATGGTCCAGAAGGGGCAGCTCGGCGATATCCGCATCGTCCAGGCCGAGTACCCGCAGGACTGGCTGACCGAAGATCTTGCCGCCACCGGCCAGAAGCAGGCCTCGTGGCGTTCCGATCCGAAACAATCGGGCGCTGGCGGCGCCACCGGCGACATCGGCACCCATGCCTACAATCTCGCCCGCTTCGTTTCCGGACTGGAGCTCGACAGCCTTTCCGCCGATCTCGATGCCTTCGTGCCTGGCCGCAAGCTCGACGACAACGCCAATGTCATGCTGCGTTTCAAGGGCGGCGCCAAGGGCATGATCTGGGCAAGCCAGGTGGCGCCAGGTCACGAGAACGGCCTGAAGCTGCGCGTCTACGGCACCAAGGGCGGCATCGAATGGGTGCAGGCCGATCCGAACTATCTGTGGTTCACGCCATTCGGTCAGCCAAAGCAGTTGCTCACCCGCGCCGGTGCCGGCGCCGGGCCCGCGGCAGCCCGCGTCAGCCGCGTGCCGTCGGGCCACCCCGAGGGCTATCTGGAAGGTTTCGCCAACATCTACGCCGAAGCAGCGCGCGCCATCCGCGCCGCCCGCAAGAAAAACGGCAAACCGGCGAAGGATGTCATCTTCCCGACCGTCGCCGACGGCGTCGAAGGCGTTGCCTTTGTCGAAGCCTGCGTGCGCTCGTCCAGGAAGAACGCGGCCTGGACGAAACTCTGATTTCTGGGAGAATGAAAACGGCGGGAATTTTTCCACGCCGTTTTCATTCTGCAGCGCGCCTTGCTTACTGAATGGCAGGACGCGACCCCGGCGAGCATAGAGACGCCACGCATGTTGGCGCCACCATCGCTGGGCGTCCCGATCGATGTATCTGGAATGGATAAACAGCCCCCAATGAGGCTGAACTTCCGGCGTTAAGCCGAGATCAACGAAAGCCGACTGCTCGAGAACGAGCAGCCGGTCTTCTGATTCGAAGCCTGGCGCTACTTCGACTTGGCCGGCTTCTTGGCCGACGACTTCTTGTCGGACGTCAGTGCTTTTGCGGCGATCGAAACAGCTCCGAGCGCGCTCGTTGCCGCAGTCTTTACGCCCTTCGCAACCTTCGACGCTACCGACTTGCCGGCTTTCGGCTTGGCGGCTGCCGATTTTGCAGCAGGTTTTTTCGCAGCTGCCGGCTTGGCGGATTTGGCCGAAGCAGCTTTCGCCGCTGGCTTGGCTGCCGCCTTGCCGTTGGACTTGGCGGCCGGCTTTTTCGCGGGAGCCGATTTGCTGGCCGCCTTGGCGGCAGCGGGCTTGGCCGCGGGTTTTTTCGCAGCTGCGGGCTTCTTCGCGGCCGCCGGCTTGGCGGCTTTTGCAGGAGCCTTGGCGGCGGCCTTCGCGGCAGGCTTTGCCGCCTTGCCGTTGGACTTGGCCGCAGCAGGCTTCTTGGCCGGTGCTGCGGATTTGCTCGCTGCCTTGGCAGCAGCCGGTTTGGCGGCTGGTTTGGTGGCAGCCGCCGGCATCTTGGCGACTGTCTTCTTCGCATCCTTCGACCGCGCGGCGACTGCCGCTGCGGCTCCGGTACCCGCTTTACCCGACTTTGCTGCTGGTTTCTTGACCATGGCGATTTACCCCTTCTCCTCGGTTGCAAGTATCGCGCGAAACTCAACGATTACAAGGTGGTCCCGCTTTTATCGACAGATTTGACGGCAAACCTTTCACTCGGAGCCCGGTTTGGCCCCGGTTTCCGGAAACAGATCGTGATCGAGCAGGGCGCGGCCGAACTGGTAAAGCATGTCCGCAGCTGCGTCGTCTCCGCGACTTTTCAGCCGGTTATAGGCCTTTCCGGCGGCGAAATTCATGCGCTGCGTGGCACCGGCATCGGTTTCATGGAGAGCTTGAGCAATGCATATGGCGATCTCGATGAGCGCCATTTGCAACTGTTCGTTGTCGCTCTTCGTCATCTATTTCAGATACGGCCCGAAGCAGGCCGGGTTGGTGGAAACCCTGCATTCGGCATCGAAACTCCTGGAGCCGGAATGCTGGACGATGCTGGCGAAAGCGCCAGCGAACGCCGCCGAAAGAAGGCAGACGATTCCAATTCTGTGCAGCAAAGGCACGCTCCGTGCATACAGAGCCCCCGTAAACCCGTTGCGTGGATAATATTTCGATAGGATTACCAGTGGCTTAACATCCCGAAATCGGCCAACCTCGCGGATCGGCGCCGCTGACACCCGCTTGCTAACGAGATCAGGACAGCCGATTGTGGGGCCGGCGGGCGCGCTCATTCCGAACCGGCGAGGCAAATAAATGGCAGCCAGGAAACCCATCGACACGGCCCCGAAGGATGGCCGGAAGGTGCAGGTCTATTGGATCGACGCCGACGGCCAGGAGAACGAGTCAATCGCGCAATACCGGTCGCTCGAGCGGCTCAAGGCGGCCGGCGGCGAATGGGACGAAAGCGATGCCGGCTGGTGGGCGTTTGTCGACAGCGACACCCAGAAGCGGATCACCCCGCATTCCTGGACATCCGGCGACGAAGAGGACTAATCCTCGACAATCGGCGGTCCCGGTCCCGCATTGAACGGTTTCGTCAAATTTTCGCCGCGCTTTGTGCGCACGCGAATCTCATGGAACAATATTGCCGCATCATGCGCCCGCGCTATGTCGGAGGGATGAGCAAGCTCATATGGCTTCCCATCGCCGCGGCGGCGTGCTGTAGCATGACCGCCGGCTGCACCCGCACCTCCGACGGCTCCGTCGTGCTGGCCAGGCAGATGTCGCTGCCGCGCGCCCTCGGGGGGACGCCTGCGCCTTCCTATACAGCCCCTTCGCTCCAGCAGCTTCCCCCACCCGCCGGACCGGCTCCCGTCGCGTCCGAACCGAGTTTCGCCGCCCCGGCCCCGCCACGGGCGCCGGCGCGATCGAGGCAAGCCGGCGTCAAGGTATGGAAGCCGGCGGTGGTGAGGGCACCCTTCGCGCGCTCCGACCCGTCGCGCCCGGTCGCATGCCGGAATGAAACAACCGCCAACGGCCGCATTCGAGTCGTCTGCCAGTAGACCACCCTTCGTCCAGCAGCTTCCGGCGTCGCCATGAGCGTTGGCGCCCGACGCAGGATTCACGCGCCTGTCACGAGCCCCGTGATCTTCTGTTCGATGGCGTAAGAGGGAAGCGTCATGGACGATCCGCTGACAAGATTTCTGGTGCCCTGGACTGAAGAAGAGCTCGAAAGGCTCAGGCAACTGGCCGCTCATAATGAGCGCATCGGTTCCATTGCCAGGAAGCTGGGGCGCACCCGCATCGGAATTCGCGCGCGGGCGGTGCAGGACGGCATACGCCTGCGGGAGGATGACAGCTTCGGGACGAGAGCTGTCGATTACAGTCTTTGATTCTGCGGGATCAGGGTGGCGCAGGCGCTGCCCGGCCGCGACGGCCGATCGGGAATGGATGGACTACCGGACCGGATCAGGCAACAGGCCGTCGCGGCCACCAATTCGCCCACGGCATCGGACCGAAAGGTGCGAAGCGGTGTTCGGATGAATCCGATGCGCGAAGGATGTAGAGCGGCATGACGATGCCGTTCAGGCCTGCCGCCCTAGCGGTTCGAACGCGGTTTCATCGTGCCAATGTCGACGATGACGCTGCCCGATATCCTGACGTCCCAGTCGCCCACCTTCACCACGCCATTCTGCAAAGGTGTGTCGGGCTCCGGCTCGAGGACTTCCGCCCGCGGCTTCACGATACGGAAGTCGCCCTCCACACCCGGCAGATCATTGCTCGGCTTCGACGATTGAGCGAGCGCACTGGCGCTGCACAGGCCGAGACAGGCCGCGCCCGCGAGCAAGGCGACTATCCCCGGTGATGTCTTCCACGCTGATCGCATCCCGGATGTATAGGCATCAGGGCCGGTGATTTCAAATCACGGATTCTCCATCGGCGCGACGCGGTCGCGACCATGTGGCCGCCAGGACCGGCGACTTGCATGAGATTTTAGAGGAGAGAAAATTTGGTGGAGCCAAGCGGGATCGAACCGCTGACCTTCTGCATGCCATGCAGACGCTCTCCCAGCTGAGCTATGGCCCCACATCCGGCCGTGGCCGGCGCCGTTTCCGGCAAAGTCCGGCGAGGTCTGGTCCCCGCCGTTGTCGCAGGCGGCTTCTAAACCCGCCTCTCGTCAATATCAAGCCCGCAAATCCGCCTTTTCAGGCGAAAGCAGCGGCGAACCGGCTAACGTGCCGTGCCGCCGCCGGTCAGATTTCGTCGTCGTCGTCGCCGACGCCGATGATGTCGGCAACATCGTCGTCTTCTTCTTCCTCGTCGGCAAGGAAGGTGTCGTCGTCATCGTCGTCGCCCAGGTCGACGTCGTCGTCGTCATCGCCGAGATCGGGCAGGTCGTCGCTTTCGCCCTTGGCCTCGTCGTCAGCTTCCTCGAGCGAAACCACCTCGGGGGCCTCTTCCTCGGCGTCCACTTCCTTCTCTTCGACTTCTTCTTCCTCGACGGCGCTCTCGGAAGCGGATTCGAAGTAGGTGCGCGGATAAGACTTGCCTGTATACGGCGAAACGATCGGATCCTTGTTCAGATCGTAGAATTTCCGGCCCGTCTCCGGGTCGATGCGTTTTGTGCCAAGTTCGGGTTTCACCACGGGTCCAGCCTCGTCATAAAAAGGTTGGTCCCCATAGCCAAGCTTTGCCGCCCTGTCAAAGCCAAAAGACCACGCCGCAAAACGTGCCGGCCCCAACGCTTTTTTCCGGATGACGGGTCGATCCGGGCGTGTTAGGAAAACTGCGCAAAAACGATCACCCCGGCTTTGAGCGGATGCTCGGCCGAACAAATCCAGGACATATGAAAATGGCGCATGACGCCAAGCAACAATCTGCGACCGCGCGGCGATCGTCGGCGCTTTCCGGCACCGCGCGCGTGCCCGGCGACAAGTCGATCTCGCACCGCTCCTTCATGTTCGGCGGTCTCGCTTCAGGCGAAACCCGCATCACCGGCCTGCTCGAGGGCGAGGACGTGATGCGCACCGGCGAAGCGATGAAGGCGATGGGCGCGCATATAACAAAGACCGGCGACGAATGGGTGATCCGCGGCACCGGCAACGGCGCGCTGCTCGAACCCGCCGCGCCGCTCGATTTCGGCAATGCCGGCACCGGGTCACGGCTGACGATGGGCCTTGTCGGCACCTACGACATGGAAACCACCTTCATCGGCGACGCCTCGCTGCAAAGCCGGCCGATGGGCCGCGTGCTCGATCCGCTGCGCGAAATGGGCGTGCAGGTGCTCAAAAGTGCTGCCGGCGACCGCATGCCGCTGACATTGCGCGGGCCCAAGGTCGCTGCGCCGATCTCCTACCGGGTGCCGATGGCCTCGGCGCAGGTCAAATCCGCCGTGCTGCTCGCCGGCCTCAATACGCCGGGCATCACCACGGTGATCGAGCCGGTGATGACGCGCGACCACACCGAAAAGATGCTGAAGGGTTTTGGCGCCAATCTCGAGGTCGAAACCGACAGCCAGGGCGTCCGCCATATACGCATCGAAGGGCAGGGCAGGCTGGCCGGACAGGTCATCGCGGTGCCGGGCGACCCGTCGTCGGCCGGTTTCCCGCTGGTGGCAGCACTGATCGTGCCGGGCTCCGACATCACAATCGAAAACGTGCTGATGAACCCGACCCGCACCGGCCTTCTGCTGACGCTGCAGGAAATGGGCGGCTCGATCGAGATCCTCAATCCGCGCTCCGCCGGCGGCGAGGATGTCGCAGACCTGCGCGTGCGCGGTTCGGAATTGAGGGGCGTCACCGTGCCGCCGGAGCGCGCGCCCTCGATGATCGACGAATATCCCGTGCTGGCCGTCGCCGCCGCGTTCGCCGAAGGCGAGACGCTGATGGAAGGCCTCGACGAACTGCGCGTCAAGGAAAGCGACCGGTTGTCGGCCGTCGCCAATGGGCTCAAGGCCAACAGCATCGATTGTACCGAAGGCGAGGCATCGCTCGTGGTGCGCGGCAGGCCCGGCGGCAAGGGTCTTGGCGGCGGCACGGTTGAAACCCATCTCGACCACCGCATCGCCATGGCCTTCCTGGTACTCGGTCTCGCCGCCGAAAAGCCGGTCACCATCGACGACGCCAGCATGATCGCAACCAGCTTTCCGGAGTTCATGGGGCTGATGAGGGGCTTGGGGGCGGAGATCGAGTTTGCGGCAGAAGCTGCCGGGTGACGATGACGGCCCGGATGTCGTTCGCGGACGCACTGTCGGTTGCAGCGACGCGCTGCACTGACCGGCGAACCGTCCGATGACGCTCTTAAGCTGGCTCGCCGCGGCCCTGACGACCGGCTTCCTCTATGTGATGGGAGCCGTGCCGTTCGCCGTCTGGTCGGGCCGCGCCGTCTATGCCGGCGTTCTGGCCAGCGCTTCGGCGCCCGATAGCAAAGGCAAACCGCGCCCCGGATTTGCCGCGACGCTCTGGCTGGTCGTCCTGCCGGCCTGCCTTATCGCCTACGCTCTGTTTCGCGGGTTCGACGTTCCCAATGACGGCAATGCCGCAGACGAATGGGGGCAGGTGCTGTTCCTCATCCTGTCGCCCTGTTTCGGCCTGATCGCCGGCTACGGGCTCGGCTGGCTGCTCGGCCGCGACAAGGCGCGCCGGGCAGGGTGAGTTTCGACATCGATGTCGTTTTGTTTGGGCGGCGGCCGTTTCAGGCCGCAGCTTCAAGAAGCTTCAGCGCATTCCCTACCTTCATACGGAGGTCGTTCAGGGTGTCCAGAACGCCTTGTCCTGCAAAGGGCTGTCCCAGGTCGAACGCTATATAGAAGGCGTTCTTAGGGTCGCCTTGAAGTATCGTCCCATGGGGCAAGAGAGAACTGAGGAGCCCTCCGCTTCCGTCTTGGGGGTACTTGTCCAAGAAGGTAATATGTCTGATCCCCCCACCTGCTTTGTTTCCGGCACTATCGAGGAAATCGAGCCTCTCAACTTTTTCCACACTCATGGTGGGAATGAGCACCCGGTGCTTGTCGGTAATGTCTAGCAGATGTAGATCGTACAGCCCCAGTTTCCCACCGTCATAGGGCTGTATATCATCAAAGATGACCCGGCACACTTTATCGGAGGGAGCCAATCCTTTCTCTTTATGTCTCTCGATGGAAGCTTCACCCGATTGCCGGTCCTTGCGGAACGGAAAATAGACATCCCTGGTGACGGTGCCCCCGTTGGCTTCGACAAGGGTACAGTACGCATGGTCGAGGGACGCCCGGAGATTATGGAGCGCATCACCCAGCACGGTGGATGTGTGTTTGGGGAACGCGACCCGTTTAGGCGTGGCGTGGTTCAACGATCTGTGATTGCGCTTGGGGCGCAGTCGTTTCATGTTATCCGCGATGTAGTGCCGGAAGATGGTTTCCAGCTGGCGAACGTGATGTTCGGCCCGTTCCACCTTTAGATATGGACCATAAAAATCCACATTCGCCATGTCAGAACTCCCTAAAGACAAAGACTAGGAAAGGGAGAACAGGTATTGCACCGCCTTCTGAAAACCCTCCCGATCATAAGACCGAGAGGGCAGAAAGCGGGTAGCGCCTGATGGTCTAGCGACAGTGAGGGAGTGCCAAAAGGTTGTTCGGCTCCACCCCGTCCGACTCGGTTTTGATGTACTTTCGGCCATTCCGGGAGGACACCATCAGCCAAACAGAATTGCCGTGCTGATCGACAGTCCAGAAGCGGTCGCCGCCTTCTATATGGGCGATCATCTGGTCAACAGTTCGGTACCATCCGTCGCCGCCGGGTCCGCCCACCCCCTGTAGGCGGCGGTCTTTGTCAGCGTTGTCGGGGGTGTGGCAAGTAACTTGGTATGTGCCTGTCATATCGGTTCTTTCTTCGAAAAGAGCCGCAGGACGCCTTGACGGAATCACCCTTGGGAGTAGTGTGGTGATCGAGTTTCATGTGCTGAGCCGTCCTGTGGCTTGGTTGCATTAACGGCGGCGAACTTCCGATTCGCCGCCGTTTTCATTGGAACGGATGCAGAACTGAATTAGCAAGCGCTAAATATCTTCTTGCTCGGTTTTCACAGGGGGCTTCTTCTTTCTCTTCAAAAGCTGCCGGCCTGATCCCCCTTGCCTTCCGGCTGCTTCTCCGCTTCAAGCCTCTGCATGACCCGACCTCTCCTCATCGCCATCGACGGTCCGGCCGCGTCCGGCAAGGGAACGCTGGCCCGCCGGCTAGCCGACTATTTCCATCTGCCGCATCTCGACACCGGGCTGACCTACCGCGCCGTCGCGCACATGCTCATGGAAAAAGGCTGGCCGCTGGACGACGAAGCCCACGCCATCGAGGCGGCGAAGCTGGTCGATCTCGGCAGGCTCGACAAGCATGCCTTGTCGGCGCACGCCGTCGGCGACGCCGCCTCGCGCGTCGCGGTCATCCCCGAGGTGCGAAAGATCTTGGTCGGGAAGCAGCGCGCCTTCGCCCGGCAGCCTTCAGGCGCGGTGCTCGACGGCCGCGACATCGGCACGGTGGTCTGCCCCGACGCCAATGTGAAACTCTACGTCACGGCAAGCGCAAAGGTGCGGGCAATGCGCCGCTTGCGCGACATCGAATCGCGCGGCGGCAGCGCCGATTTCGCCGAAATCCTTGCCGACATCGAGCGCCGCGACGCGCGCGACATGGGCCGCGAAGACTCGCCACTCAGGCCGGCGGAAGACGCGCACTTGCTCGATACGTCGGAAATGTCTATAGAGACCGCGTTTCTGGCGGCCAAAGCCCTGATCGACAAGGCCCTGTCTTCCGGAAGCACAGCCTGAAGCCTCAAAATTCTCGCTGCAGCCGCCAGGGCGGTGTCGCGATCCATTTTCGGGCGTCGGGTGAAAAGCCGCCTGCCAGCATTCTTTTGCGCCGGAACCGCCGCTCGAAAGCGGCACCAGGCCCCAAAGGGCCGGAACGCTGGTCAGGTCAACGCAACACAAACCCACGGCGCCGGTCCCGCGATGCGGGACTTTCCAGGAGAACATATGTCACAAGCAAATCCCACCCGCGACGATTTTTCCGCGCTGCTCGAAGAGTCGTTTTCCGACGGCCATTCGGGTGAAGGCCAGGTCGTCAAAGGTCTGATCACCGCCATCGAAAAAGACATGGCCATCATCGACGTCGGCCTCAAGGTCGAAGGTCGCGTGCCGCTGAAGGAATTCGGCGCCAAGTCCAAGGACGGCCAGCTGAAGGTCGGCGACACCGTCGAAGTCTATGTCGAGCGCATCGAAAACGCACTTGGCGAAGCGATGCTGAGCAGAGAGAAGGCTCGCCGCGAAGAGAGCTGGGTCAAGCTCGAAGAGAAGTTCAACAAGGGCGAGCGCGTCGAAGGCGTCATCTTCAACCAGGTCAAGGGCGGCTTCACCGTGGATCTCGACGGCGCCGTGGCCTTCCTGCCGCGCAGCCAGGTCGACATCCGCCCGATCCGCGACGTCACCCCGCTCATGCACAACCCGCAGCCCTTCGAGATCCTCAAGATGGATCGCCGCCGCGGCAACATCGTCGTGTCGCGCCGCACCGTGCTCGAGGAGAGCCGCGCCGAACAGCGTTCGGAGATCGTGCAGAACCTCGAAGAGGGCCAGGTTGTCGAAGGCGTCGTCAAGAACATCACCGACTACGGTGCGTTCGTCGACCTCGGCGGCATCGACGGCCTGCTGCATGTCACCGACATGGCCTGGCGCCGCGTCAACCATCCGACCGAAATCCTCAACATCGGCCAGACGGTCAAGGTGCAGATCATCCGCATCAACCAGGAAACCCACCGCATCTCGCTCGGCATGAAGCAGCTCGAGTCGGATCCGTGGGAGGGCATCGGCGCCAAGTACCCGCTCGGCAAGAAGATCTCCGGCACGGTGACCAACATCACCGATTACGGCGCCTTCGTCGAACTGGAGCCCGGCATCGAGGGTCTCATCCACGTTTCGGAAATGTCGTGGACCAAGAAGAACGTGCACCCCGGCAAGATCCTGTCGACCACCCAGCAGGTCGATGTCGTCGTGCTCGAAGTCGACCCGGCCAAGCGCCGCATCTCGCTCGGCCTCAAGCAGACGCTGGAGAATCCGTGGGAAGCCTTCGCGCGCACCCATCCGGTCGGCAGCCAGGTCGAGGGCGAGGTCAAGAACAAGACCGAGTTCGGCCTGTTCATCGGCCTCGAAGGCGATGTGGACGGCATGGTCCACCTCTCCGACCTCGACTGGAACCGTCCGGGCGAGCAGGTCATCGAGGAGTACAACCGTGGCGACATGGTGAAGGCGCAGGTTCTCGATGTCGACATCGAGAAGGAGCGCATCTCGCTCGGCGTCAAGCAGATGGCGCGCGATGCGGTCGGCGAAGCGGCAACGTCGGGTGAACTGCGCAAGAACGCGGTCGTCACCTGCGAAGTCACCGGCGTCAAGGACGGCGGCCTGGAAGTCCGGCTCGTCGACCACGACATCGAGACCTTCATCAAGCGTTCCGACCTGTCGCGCGATCGCGACGAGCAGCGCCCCGAGCGTTTCTCGGTCGGCCAGAAGGTCGACGCGCGCGTCATCGCCTTCGACAAGAAGACCCGCAAGCTGCAGGTCTCGATCAAGGCGCTGGAAATCGCCGAAGAGAAGGAAGCGGTCGCCCAGTACGGCTCGACCGACTCCGGCGCTTCGCTCGGCGACATCCTGGGCGCCGCGCTCAAGGGCCGCGACAAGTAAGCTTGTCGCTGCGCCGCATTGCGGCCTGAAACGAAAAACCCGCCGGAGCGATCCGGCGGGTTTTTTGCATTCGGCGTTCCAGTCCTCGCTCAGGCTTTGCCGTAGATCGGCACGACGGCGCCGCTCGCCACCAGGTTGGCGGGCGATGCGAGATGGACGATTGCCTCCGCGGCCGCTTCGAGGCTCACCCATTTCGAAAAATCCGCCTTGGGCATGGCGGCGCGGTTCACCGGCGTATCCAGCGTCGAGGGCGCCACCGCATTGACCAGGATGCCTGCCGATTTCAACTCTTCCGCCAGTGCGACGGTCATCGCGGCCACCGCCGCCTTGCTCGCCGTGTAGGCGACCATGCCGGCACCCTTGCGCGGCTCGAGTGCGGCGCGCGCCGCGACATTGACGATACGCCCGCCCGCCCCCGATACGAGCATTGCCGTTGCCGCCGCCCGGCTGCACAGAAAGACGGTCGTGGCATTGATATTCATCATCGCGGCAAAATCTCCGGGTTCCATTTTGTCGATCGGCGCCATCGCAAAACCGCCTGCGGTATGGACCGACGCCCAAAGGCCGGGGATCGCCGTGTAGAACGCATCGACTGCCCCGGCATCGGTCAGATCGACATTCGGCGCGACGCGGACCCGTTCGTGGCCGGACAGGGCAAATCCGGACGGCGCCGCATCATGGTTCACCGGCACATGGCATATGGCTCCGGCCTCGAGCAGCCGCGCCACCACCGCGTTGCCCAACGCCCCGGTGCCGCCGGTCACCACGACATGCTTGCCCTCGAATTCGTTTGCCATCACGGTTCTCCCTGCCGCTGCGCGGTTCATCGCGCCATACTGATTGCCCAAGCGCCCCGCGTCGAGCAGTCCATTCCGCGACAGTGCGTTCAACGCCGGGGTTTAGGCCTGCTTCTTCTTCAGGAGATGCCGGCGCGCCTTGGCGCGGTTGCCGCAGGAGGACATGTCGCACCAGCGCCTGGTGCCGTTCTTGCTCTCGTCGATGAACAGGAAACGGCACTTTTCGTTGGCGCATTGGCGGATTCGCCTGTCGTTGCGCGCCAAAAGCAGATCGGCGGCGGACCACAGCACCGAGGCGAGCAGCGCCGGCATCGACACGCTCGACCAGGAGACTTCCCAACCGCCATCGGCCGAGGCCAGCTTGCGGCGCGGCGGGGCTTCCGCGAGCGCGCTGTTCACGACGATGAAATCCGCCGCCAGCAAAGGCCTGTCCGTCGCCGCGGCGGCGAACAGGCGATGCAGCGCCTCGCGCAGGCTGATCGCTTCGCTCAGCAGATCTTCAGCTTTCGCCGGTTCTGTTTTCGACTGCGCATCGGCCGACTTCAGCAATGTTTCATCGACGCCGCTTTTTGCCTTCAGCCAGCCGAGCAGCGGCGGAAAGCTCGTCAGCTCGTCCGTCGGAACAGGGCTCCCCCGCCAGTAGCGCGTGTTGACGAAGTCGAGGCAGAGCCCTTCGGGGGGCGCTACGATCACCGTGGTGACGGCCTGGTGTCGGGAGACTGTCATGAGCGAGCTATAGCTAACCCCCATGCCGGTTGACAAGTCCGGCGCGTGGTTGTTTAACCCCCAAGCTGGTTATCTGCATATGGAGGAGAAAATGCTCAACCATGTTTCCATCGGCGTGCGCGATATCAACCGCGCCAAGCGGTTTTACGATGCGGCGCTGCAGCCGCTCGGCTACCGTTGCCTCGATGCCAGCGGAACATCGCTTGGTTATGGCGGCGATGTTTCCGTCTTCCTGATCGATAAGGCCGAACGTCCCGTCGAAGCCGACGCCGGCTCGCATCTGCATTTCTGCTTCGATGCGCCGAACCGTGGCAGCGTCGACGCTTTCCATGCGGCTGCGCTCAAGGCCGGCGGCAGCGACAATGGCGGCCCCGGCCTGCGCGACAATTACGGCCCGAACTATTACGCCGCGTTCGTCGTCGATCCCGACGGCTATCGCATCGAGGCCTATTGCGGCAACGCAAGCTGAGCGGGGAGGCGATCATGGCTTCCATCCGCGTCGAGATATTCATCGAGGCGCCGCCCCAATTCATCTGGGATGCCGCCCGCGATGTCGGCGCCCTGCACACGCGTCTCGTGCCGGGCTTCGTCACTGATACGCGGCTCGATGGCGACGTCCGCATCGTCACCTTCGCCTCCGGGCTGGTCGCCCGCGAACGCATCGTCGATGTGAACGATGAAGGCCGCCGGCTCGTCTGGTCGGTCGTCGACGGCCAGCCGACGCATCACAACGGCGCGCTGCAGGTGTTTGAGGAAGGCGAGGGCAGCCGCGTCGTCTGGATCGCCGACCTCCTGCCCAACGAACTCGCCAGGCCGATCGGCGCCATGATGGAACACGGCATGACGGCGATGAAGCGCGCCATGGAACATCAGTTTGCCGATGCTTAATCCTGCCCGGCAAAACGCACCGATCCTCACAAGGAAACCGCCTAGAACTCGCGGCCGATGCGCGCGTCGACCGAATGCCGGTTGCCGCCGCGGATGACGAAGAACAGGAAGATCGCAGCCCACAGGATCGACTTTTCGGCGCCGCCGTAACCCTGGTCCATGGTGACCCAGTGGAACCAGACGGTGACCAGAAGCACGAACAGCGCGGCGAACGACGCCGGGCGGGTCAGGAAACCGACAGCGATCAAGATGCCGCCGAAGAATTCGGTGAACGATAGCAGGGGCGACCAGAACACGCCGGGATAGAAGCCGAGGCTTTCGACCATGCCCGCGGCGCCGAACGGATCGCCGATCTTGCCGAGGCCATGCGTGACGAGCGCCAGGCCGGCGACGACCCGCAGGATGGTTTCGACGCCGTCATGCGCGGCGGCATAGATGCCCTTGAGCGCGGGAACGATAAGGCGGCGGCTGGTGGTCTGCGTGATGTCGCTCAAAATCCGATCTCCTGAAGATATGCTTCACGCACTCGGCAGTGGCGCATTCACGGTCAAGTAAACAGGTTTTGAGAACGGCGTGATCGTCGATTGCCCGCGCATGGTTCCGCGGTCGGAAGCCAAAGTGCGGAACCCATCCGCCGAAAGGGCGTTTCCAAAACACACGGCGGTTCAGCCGCCTGAAAATCACGAAAGGAGAAACCGATGAATTGGAACCAGATCGAAGGCAATTGGGAGCAGTTCAAGGGCAAGGTGCAGACCCAGTGGGGCAAGCTCACCGACGATGATCTCGATGTCATCAAGGGCAACCGGCGGCAGCTCGCCGGCCGTCTCCAGGAGCGCTACGGCAAGGCCGAGGACGACGCCGAACGCGAGATCGACAGCTGGCTGTCACGCCACTGACCGAACCGTCTCAGGCAAAGCCCCGCCTCGAGCGGGGCTTTTTCGTAGAAAACTGTCGAGCTGGCTACGGCAGTTTTTCGTCCAGCTCGCTGCACAGGGCGGGGTCGGTCTTGTCGAGGCGGAATATCCGGTCTTCGGTGCCGAACGAAAAGAAATCGGCCGGATTGCTCAGGTCGAACGATGGCCATCCGGCAATCGCGTCGGGCATGTAGAGAACGATGCTCCTGCCGTCGCGCAGGTCAACGGGAAAATCGCCTCCCTCTTCCGCCGACGAGCCGTCCTCGCTGGTGGTGGCATGGCAGTCCAGTCCGCCTTTCGCCTTGAAAGCCTCGATGAGCGGTTTGTCCTGGATGTCCTGGTTGGCCGGATCGGCCCAGGCACAACTTCCAGCGACGAAGAACTGCCCGCTCTTCGTGACGAACTGGATGCGGATCGCGGTTCCCTCGATTTCCTCGTATTCCATCAGCGACAGCCGCACCGAGCGCGTCGCCTGTTGCTTGTTTTTGGCAAGATGCGCCTCATCGTACATACGGCCGTAGCAGGCGCCGCCGTCGCCCTTCGCCAAAAGGTCGCTCAGCGGATCGGCGAAAACGGCGGTCGCAGCCGCCGCCGTGAACGCCACTGCCAACGCGGATTTTTTCAACGTCTTCATGCCCATCCACCGTTCATGCCGGAGGACGATACGATGCGGCCCGGAATTCCGCAAACCGCACAGGATTTCGGCTCAGCTCGATACGCCGGGCCACTCGGCGATACGCTGGTAGACTTCCTCCGGAACGGAAATCCCCTGCTCGGCCGACTTGCGGCGCGCCTCGGCTTTGGCGAGACCCGGGATATGGACGCCATAGTCGCCGCCGAGCCTCTCGATCTGCGCGTGCATCCGTTCCTCGAAGCCCGGACCGAAGACCCTTGGGTCGATTGCCAAGACGAACATGCCGGTTCCCGGACCTTCCGCCCCGCTGCCAAAGGGTGGCGCATCCACCGACCAGTTGGCACCCGACAGTCCGGCCGACAGGACTTCGACCATCAGCGCGATGTTGGCGCCACGCGCGCCGCCGAATGCAAGCAGCACGCCCTTCATCGCCTCGTTGGCGTCGGTGGTGGGATTGCCCTCACTGTCCAGCGCCCAGCCGGCCGGAATCGGCTGGCCGTCCTGCGCCGCCTTGCGCACATTGACGAAAGCCGTAGCGCTCGACGACTGGTCGATCAGCAGCGGCGGCCCGCCGGCCTGCGGCGCCGCGAAAGACATCGGGTTGGTGCAATAGACGGCCTTTGTGCCGCCTGACCCCGCCACGATCGGCGGCCCGTTGGTGGTCGCCAGCGACACGAAGCCGGCTTCGGCCAGCCGCCCGGTGAAATATCCTAGCGAACCGCAGGTGTAGGAATTCTTCTGGCTGAAAATCGCGACCCCGCAAACCGTCGCAGCCGAAACCAGTTCGTCGAAAGCCAGGTCGAAACCTGGATGCGCCGCGCCGCCACGTGCATCCGACGTCACGATCGCCGGTGCCAGCCTGGTGATCTCCGGCACTGCCTGCCCGTCGATGCGCCCAGTCCGCAGATCCTCCAGATAGTCGATGAAATGCGCCAGTCCGACCGAGGCCTGTCCATCGGCTCCCGCAGCCACCATGGCCTTCGCCAGCGAGGACGCTGTCTTCGGGCTAGACCCGGCCGCCATGGCTGCCCGTTCGCAAAGCGTCCGCGCCTCGTCGAGACTGAGGGTTTTCATCGTCATCGCATCATCCAAGGCGAGATGGTATCCGGGCTTCGAGTTTGCGGAAGAGGAAGACCAGCACGCCGGTGATCGCCATGTAGACCAGCGCGAGCAGCAGCAGCGGTTCGTAGGTGATGAACGTTTCCTGCCGCACCCGCGAGGCAACGCTGTAGATGTCGACCATAGTGATGGTGGCGACGAGAGGCGTTGCCTTCAATTGCAAGACCGTCTCTCCGGCCAGCGTCGGCAGAGCGCGATGGATCGCCTGCGGCAGCCAGATGCGCCGGAAAACCTTCCAGCGGCTCATGCCGAAGGCGCGGGCGGCTTCCAATTGCCCGCGCGGCACGCCGGCGAAGGCGCCGCGCATCACTTCGCCCTCGTAGCCCGCGTAGGAAATGGTCAGCGCCATCACGCCGTATGGCCAGGCCTGCCGCAGATACGGCCACAGGAACGATTCCCGTATCCACGGAAATTGCGGGAACAGCGAGCCGAGCCCATAATACAGGAGCCAGAGCTGCAGAAGCAGCGGCGTTCCACGGATGATCGTGCAGAACGCCTTCGCCGGGACGGCGAGCCAGATCGGCCCGGTGACCTGCACGAGGCCGAGCGGAAGCGCGATGGCAAGCCCCAGCGCCGACGTCACCACGAGCAGCCAGATGGTGCGCCAGATGCCCTGCAGCGCCAGCGGCATGTACTGCGGCAGCCAGTCCCAGCGCATGAAGATCGCCGCTGCCATAACGATCGCCAGCGCGATCAGGATGAGCACGATCCGGTGCGGCTGCAGCCAGCCCATCACGCGCCGCCGGAGCGGGATGGCCAGCGCCTCGCTCATCAGTGCGGTCCCGAGACCGAGGGCATGCCGCGCCGCGACCAGCGCTCGACACGCTTGATGATGACCTCCGAGAACAGCGTCAGCGACAGATAGAGCACGCCCGCCGCCATGAAGAAGGTGAAGTAGGCCTTGGTGGCGCCGGCCGCCTGGCGCGTCGTCTGCGTCAGTTCGCTGAAGCCGACCACGGCCAGCAGCGCGGTGTCCTTGGTGGCGATGAGCCAGAGGTTGGCGAGGCCGGGAATGGCGAACGGCAGCATCGCCGGCAAGGTGATGCGCCGAAGCAGCAACCCCGGCGGCATGCCGTAGGCGCGCGCCGCCTCGATCTGGCCCTGCGGGATCGCCAGGATGGCGCCGCGCAGCACTTCGGTGGAATAGGCGCCTTGCACGACTGCCAGCACGCCGATGCCGGCGATCAGTCCGTTGATGTCGACCGGCGGATAGCCGAGCGCGGTCATGAGCTGGTTGATGAGGTCGGTGCCGGCGAAATACAGGATCAGGATCAGCACCAGTTCAGGCACCGCCCGCACGACCGTCGTGTAGGTCTCAAGCAGGTCGCGCACCACCGGCCCGCCATAGAGCTTGCCATAGGCGCCTCCGATGCCGATCAAAAGGCCGAGGCCGAAGGCGCCGCAGGCGATCTGGATCGAGGCGGCAAGGCCGCGCAGCAGGTTGGCGCCCCAGCCGGGCGGCTCGAACGACAGGAGTTCCAGCGTGCTGGCTCCGAAAAGACTGACGAGTACGTCCAGCTTGTATCCTCGCGTCTGAGATTGCGGGCGAATCCGGAAGTGTCCGGCCGCCACGCTTCAAAACGGGCGGCCGGGAAACGTGCCTCGATCAGTTCGACTGGGCGGCTTCGCCGTAGACGTCGAAGTCGAAGTACTTCTTGGTGATCTCGGCATATTTGCCGTTGTCGCGGATCGCCTTGATCGCGGCGTTGATCTTGCCCTTGAGCTCGGCATCGTCCTTGCGCACGCCGGCGCCGACGCCGGGGCCAAGCACTTCGTCATCCGGTGCGACGATACCCTTCATGTCGCAGCAGCCCTTGCCCTGGTCCGATTTCAGGAAGGCGTCGAGCGCGATGGAATCGGCCTGCGTGGCGTCGATGCGGCCGGCGGCGAGGTCCTGGTTGGCTTCGTCCTGCGTCTGGTATTCCTTGATCTCGGCGGCCTCGGTGAAGTGCTTCTTGGCATAGGCCGCGTGCACGGTGGAAACCTGCACGCCGATGATCTTGCCTTTCAGCCCCGCCGGCGACGCGTCGAAGGTCTGGTCCTTGGCGCCGGCGACTCCGGTCGGCGTGTTGTAATACTTGTCGGAGAAGTCGATCTCCTTCATGCGATCGGCGGTGATCGACATCGAATTCATGATGGCGTCGATCTTCTTGGAATTCAGGCCGGGGATGAGGCCGTCCCACGGGATCGGGGTCAGCACGCAGTCGAGCTTGGCTTCGGCGCAGATCGCATTGACGATCTCGACTTCCCAGCCGCCCCAGGCGCCGGACGCATCCTGCGAATAGAACGGCGGATAGGCTTCGGGCGAAAAGCCGACCTTGGTCTGCTGGGCGCTCGCCGAGGCGACGCCAGCCAGCGCGATCAGCGCCGCCGCGGCCGCGGTCTTGAAGAAAGTTTTCATTTCAGTTCTCCCATTTCCCTTTTGTTGTTCCCGGTTTTCCCGCAATCGTTCATCCGACGTTGCGCAGAAACTGTTTCAGCCGGTCGGATTTCGGCGCACCGAAAACTTCCGCCGGCGGTCCTTCCTCCTCCACCTTGCCGTTGTGCAGGTAGACGACATGGCTCGCCACTTCGCGGGCGAACTTCATCTCGTGGGTGACGAGGATCATGGTGCGCCCCTCGCGCGCCAGGTCGCCGATCACCTTCAGCACCTCGCCGACCAGTTCGGGGTCGAGCGCCGAGGTCGGCTCGTCGAACAGCATGACGCGCGGCTGGATGGCCAGCGCGCGGGCGATGGCGCCGCGCTGCTGCTGGCCGCCGGACAGGAAGGCCGGATAGACGTCGCGCTTTTCGGCGAGGCCGACGCGCGCCAGCAGCTGCTCGCCATAAGCGATCGCCTCGTCGCGCTTGACGCCAAGCACATGCACCGGAACCTCGATGACATTGTCGAGCAGCGTCATGTGGCTCCACAGATTGAAGTTCTGGAACACCATGCCGAGTTTTGAACGGATGCGCTCGATCTGGCGGCGGTCGGCCGGCACGGTGTTGCCGTGGCTGTCGCCCTTCAGCCTGATCTCCTCGCCATTGACGCGGATGATGCCGCTGGTTGGATTTTCCAGGCAGTTGATGCATCGGAGCAACGTCGACTTGCCGGAGCCGCTGCCGCCGATGATCGCCACCACGTCGCCGTCGCGCGCCGACAGCGACACGCCCTTCAGCACGTGCAGCTGGCCGAACTTCTTGTGCAGGTCCTCGATGTGGATCGCCTCGGCGGCGTCTTCCACCGCGGCCCGGATGGCTGGAACGGCGGTTGCCGCCGTCATCGGCGCTTGCTCCCGCGCGGCATCGTCTTCCCGTCAGCGTGCAATCGGCCGGTCATCGCCCTGTCATCGGTTCCCCTGGCGGTGAGGATGGACCCGTGCGCCTTGTCGCGTCAACCGGGCCACCGTCCGCTCTTGTC
Organism: Mesorhizobium sp. ZC-5; assembly: GCF_025753855.1. Classification (GTDB taxonomy): domain Bacteria; phylum Pseudomonadota; class Alphaproteobacteria; order Rhizobiales; family Rhizobiaceae; genus Neomesorhizobium. The sequence goes on along the minus strand of NZ_JAOWPT010000002.1, from coordinate 427,593 downwards.
TTTCCCCATTACGGCACTTGCGGCGTTGTTATGCAAGTGTATAAATATTCTCCTCGTCGTCACTCAGCCAATTTTCCGGGAAGAAACCTCACGTGAACGCTTACGGCTCACAGTCCATGGCGGCGCCGCTCCGGCGCGTCCTGATGCGCTCCGCGGCCAACGCCATGCGCGGCGCCGACCGGAAGGAATGGCACTACGGGCCGGGCTTCGACGCCGCCAGGGCAGCCCGCCAGCATGCAGCGCTTGCCGAGCTCGTCGCGGCTTCCGGTGCCGAGATCGCCTGGATCGACGACCGCGAGGACGGCCTGTCGGATTCCGTTTTCACGCACGACCCGTCGCTGATGTCGGATCACGGCGCCATCATCCTCTCGATGGGCAAGACGCTGCGCCATCCCGAGCCGTCCCTGCATGAAGAAACCTACAAACGACTGGGCGTGCCGGTCCTTGGCCGCATCGAGGCACCGGGCCAGGTCGAGGGCGGCGATTGCGTCTGGGTCGATGCCAAAACGCTTGCCATCGGACGCGGCGTCCGCACCAACCAGGCTGGCATCCAGCAGATGGCCAACCTGCTCGGCCCGCATGGCATCGATGTCCTCGGCTACGACCTGCCTCTCTGGCACGGCGAGGAGGCCTGCCTGCATCTGATGTCGGTCATTTCGCCGCTCGCCGACGACCTCGCGCTGGTCTACGCGCCGCTGCTGCCGGCTGCCTTCTACCAATTGCTCCGGGCGCGCGGCATCCGGCTGGTCGAAGGCGACGCCGACGAATTCTTCGCCTCGAACGGGCTCAGCCTCAACGTCTTGCCGACGGCGCCCCGCGAAATCATCGCGGTCGCCGGCTTCCCGAAAACCAAAGCCGCCATGGAAGCGGCCGGCTGCGTGGTAAAAACCTTCGAAGCCGATGCGCTCTGCATCGCCTGCGAGGGCGGCCCCACCTGCCTGACCCGGCCGATCCTGCGCCGGTGACCATGCAAGGCCGGCGCAAATTCCGCCGCGAAGGCGAGGAGCGGCGACGGCAGGATCTGATCGAGGCGACGCTGGACTGTGTCGCCGAGCGCGGACTGCAAGGCGCCACCGTGCGGGCCATCGCGCTGCGGGCGGGCGTTACCGCCGGCCTCATCCGTCACTATTTTCCCGGCAAGGAGGAATTGCTGCAGGCCGCGTATGCCACGATCATGGGCAGAATGACGGAGCAGGCAAAAACGGCGCTTGCCACGGTCGCTCAGGATCCGCGGCAGCGCCTTTCAGCCTTCGTCGAGGCCAGCCTGCTGCCGCCGGTCATCGACGCGCGGGTATTCTCGCAATGGGCAAGTTTCATCGGCCGCGCCAGTTCGGACCCCGCGCTCGCTGCGGCCCACCGTGCCGGCTATCTCGGCTTTCGCGACGAGGTGGAGGCGCTGGTCGCCGAAGTGCTGGTGGCGGCCGGCCGTACTGCCGCCAAGCCTGAACTACGCCGCTACGCCATCGCCATCAACGCCATCATCGACGGGCTGTGGATCGAAGGCTGCCTTGCCGGCGATTTTTTCGAGACGCGCGAACTGGCCGAAATCGGTATCGGTTCGGTGGAGGAAATGCTCGGGCTGAGGTTGCGGGAGCCGGTTTGTTCGGCGAAGGAATAGGGACCTCTATGAAACTTTTGGGTTACTTGTCGCGGCGGTTACCCCCACCCCTAACCCCTCCCCACAAGGGGGAGGGAGACGCCGTCGCAACCTATTCCGCAAGCTTCTCGGCTTTTCGCTTGAGCGGAGGCACGAGAGTATCCCCCTCCCCCTTGTGGGGAGGGGTTAGGGGTGGGGGTAATTTTATCACCGATCGCACTTCATTTCGGTCAGCCCGCCAGGAGCATCACCCATGACCACCACCGGCGAAGCCCTGATTTCCCTGCTCGAGGCGCATGGCGTCGACACCGTTTTCGGCATTCCCGGCGTCCACACCATCGAGCTCTATCGCGGTCTGGCGCGGTCGAAGATCCGCCACGTCACGCCGCGCCACGAACAGGGCGCGGGCTTCATGGCCGACGGTTACGCCCGCGTGTCGGGCAAGCCCGGCGTCGCCTTCGTCATCACCGGTCCGGGCCTGACCAACACCATCACCGCAATGGCGCAGGCGCGCGCCGATTCCATCCCGATGCTGGTGATTTCCGGCGTCAACAAGCGCGATTCGCTCGGCAAGGGTCTCGGCTTCCTGCATGAGCTTCCCGACCAGCGCGGCATGATGGAGAAGGTGGCACTGTCGTCGGAGAGGATCGATGAGCCGGCGGCGCTCGCCGGCGCAATGGCGCGCGCCTTCGCGCTGCTGTCGTCCGGCCGGCCCGGGCCTGTGCATATCGAAATCCCCACCGACGTAATGGGGCTGCCCGCCGGCGATGTCACCTTCGCTCCGGTTCGCGATCGTCCCGCTACGCCCGACAGCGCAGGCATCGCCAGGGCAGCGAAACTTGCCGCCGCCGCCAAAAGCCCCGTGATCTTGGCCGGCGGTGGCGCCAAGCGCGCCGAGGCTGCATTGCACCGGCTCGCCGAACTGCTCGACGCGCCGGTCGTCACCACGGCGAATGCGCGCGGGCTCCTGCACGGCCATCCGCTCGGCGTGCATGCCAGCCCGAGCCTGAAGTCCGTCCGCGCCTTGATGGCCCAAGCCGATTTCATCATCGCCGCCGGCACCGAATTCGGCCCGACAGATTACGACATGTATGCCGACGGCGGCTTTGCGGCACCGGCCAACCTTGTCCGCATCGACATCGACGCCACCCAACTCGCCCGCTGGCCGGCGGCCGTTGCGATCGAGGCAGACGCCTCCACCGCGATCGAGGCTCTGCTGGCAGTCCTGCCCACCGGAAAGAAAAGCGGAGGCGCTGCCCGCGCCGTCGCCGCGCGCGACGCGGCCTGGCAGGAAATCGGCCCGGCCATGCAGGACCAGGTCAAGGTGATCGAAACAATCCGCGACGCGCTCCCTGGCGCGATCATTGTCGGCGATTCCACCCAGCCGGTCTATGCCGGCAACCTGTTCTACGATCACGACCGGCCCGGCGGCTGGTTCAACGCCGCCACAGGTTTCGGCGCGCTGGGTTACGGCCCGCCGGCCGCCGTCGGTGCGGCCCTGGCCGATCCATCAGCGCCCGTCGTCTGTCTCTCCGGCGATGGCGGCTTCCAGTTCACGTTCCCGGAAATGGGCGCCGCGCTCGACGCCGGCGCGGCCGTCATTTTCGTCGTCTGGAACAACCGCGGCTACCGCGAGATCGAGACCTCGATGCTGGATGCCGGTGTCGAGCCGGTCGGCGTCTCGCCGGCCCCGCCGGATTTCTGCCGCATCGCCGATGCCTATCACATGCCGGCCGAGCGCCTGATGTCCACCGAAAGCCTGCCCGCCGCGCTGGCGCGCGCCCGCAGCCTTGGCAAGTCCTGCCTGATCGAGATTATGGTGGCGTGAGGCGGCTTGTGTTTTTGCTGCTTCCGCAAACCGCCGGCGATTGGCGGAGCCACCATGCCTGAACGGTGATGAAGCGCGAGGCTTGGAAGTTCGGCGCCCAAGCGTGAATGAATCCGCCCGCTTCGACGGCTTTTCGCTCTTCGGTGAAGATTCTTTCGAGTGATTTCAATCGCTTGCACGATTCCTGAAAATATTTCCGCTTTCGTCTTTTCCACGCCCCTGCGGCCCCGCTTTAACCTTTTGCCTGTTCTCATTTTCGAGGCGAGGCGTGGTGGAAAGGCAGGATCGGCAGGACAGGGAGACGGAGCGCCATCGCACAACGCTGATGCGCCTTCTCGCCTTCATCTTCGTCTATGCCGGGCTTGCCGACGACACCGGCTCCGCCGCCTCGGACACCGGCCGCGCCGGCCGCGCTTTTGAGGCCAGCCGCGAGGCCTGGACATTGTCGCGCCGGGCCTGCCGCAGGCTGCTTCTGCTGCTGAGGCCCGTCGAGGCCGCGACGCGCCGCCTGATCGTCGTTCTGGCGAGCGGCCTGCCCATCCTGAACCCGCGCGCCGCGGGCTCCGAACACCCGGCGACGCAGCCGGCGCCGACCCGGTCCCCCTCCCCCTTGTGGGGAGGGGTTAGGGGTGGGGGTAGTTCCATAGCCGCTCCGTCCGGCGACGGCAAAACTTCCGATGCACGTCCGCCGCTTTTCGCGCTGGCCGACCGACCCAAGCGTTACGAGTGGTTCTTCTCGGGAAAACCGCATGGCGCGGGCTGGAAAGGTCCGTCGCCAGCCCTGCCCGGCGACGACGAACTCGACGCCGCCGGCATCCTGCGCCGCATCGCAGCGTTGGCGCGGGCGCTCGACGATTTGCCGGCACAGGCCGATCGTCTGGTGCGCTGGCGGCTCCGGCGCATGGCTGCCCGCGCGGCGGGCAAAGCCAGAGCCCTGTCGCCGCTCAGGCCCGGAATTCCGCCGGGCTCCTTGCCGCGCCGGGCTCCGAAACGGGAGCGCCGCGAAGAGCACGACCTTTTGTCCGAAACCCACGCGCTCGCACGGGACGCCCTGGTGCGCTTCGACACGTCATGACGCGACGGCGTCCCCGTCTCCTCATCCTGAGCCTGTCGAAGGGCTCAATGGCCAGGGCGGATTTCCGCAGCGTGGCAACGGAGATGCTTGTGCGGTGCACGGTTGTTTTCTCTCGAAAACAGCCGTTTGTTATACCATTTCCGCATCAAGTATTGCCTTCCCGATAAAAGCGATTAAGAAGCCACGACAGACAGGCCAGCAAGCCGAGCGGAGCGCGCCATGACGACAATCACCGAAATCCCGAAACTGGTCACTGTTTTTGGCGGATCCGGTTTTGTTGGACGGCATGTGGTGCGCGCGCTGGCACGGCGCGGCTACCGGGTGCGCGTCGCCTGCCGTCGCCCCGATCTCGCCAACTTTGTTCAGCCGCTCGGCAATGTCGGCCAGATCCAGCCGGTACAGGCCAATATTCGCGTCCGCTGGTCGATCGACCGCGCCGTCGAAGGCGCCGATCATGTCGTCAACCTGGTCGGCATCCTTTACGAAGGCGGCAAGCAGAAGTTCTCGGCGGTGCATGATGAGGGCGCCCGCGCCGTCGCGCAGGCAGCAGCCGCCGCCGGTGCCGGCCTGACCCACAATTCCGCCATCGGGGCCAGCGTCGATTCGGCTTCGCTTTATGCGCGGAGCAAGGCGCGCGGTGAAATGGCCGTGCTCGAGGCCAACAAGAATGCCGTCATCTTCCGTCCATCGATCGTCTTCGGTCCGGAAGACCAGTTCTACAACCGCTTCGCCGACATGGCGCGCTATTCGCCATTCCTGCCGCTGCTCGGCGGCGGCAACACGCGGTTCCAGCCGGTTTTCGTCGGCGACGTCGCCGAAGCGATCGCTCGTTCGGTCGACGGTACGGTCAAGGGCGGCACGATCTACGAACTCGGCGGCCCGGAAGTGATGACGTTCCGTGAATGCATGGAGGAGATGCTGGAAATCATCGACCGCAAGCGGCAGTTGGTGACCGTTCCGTGGTGGCTGGCTGAATTGCAGGGGTCGATCCTTGGCATGCTGCCGAGCCCGCTGCTCACCACCGATCAGGTGACGCAGCTAAGGAACGACAACGTCGTTTCCGCGGATGCCGAGAGACAGGGACGCACCATCACGGCGCTCGGCATTCAGCCCCAGGCGTCCGCCGCGATCCTGCCCTCCTATCTGTGGCGCTACCGGCCGGCCGGCCAGTTCACCCGCAAGACGCTGGCCTGAGTGGAGCCGATCAAGCTTGGAAGCAATCGCCGGTTGGCTGCCTGAAGGTCTTGCCACAGCGCCTGCCGCGCTGCTTGTCGTTGCCAGTTTCTTCACCTCGGCGCTGACTGCCGCCTTCGGCGTCGGCGGCGGCCTCGCCATGCTGGCGCTGATGGGCCTGTTCGTGCCGGTCGCAGCCCTGATTCCCGTGCATGGCGCAGTGCAGTTGGGCTCCAACACCGGCCGCACCTGGCATCAGCGCGCCAATGTGCGCATGGACGTCGCCATGCCGTTCATCGCCGGCAGCGTCGTCGGCGCCATTGCCGGCGTCTTCCTGGTCGTGCAGTTGCCTGATTCGGCGCTGAAGATCATGCTCGGCGCCTTCATCATCGCCATCACCTGGGTGAAGATCCCTGGCCTCGCCACGCTCGGGCGCATCGGCATGGCGGCCGCCAGTGCGGTGCTTGCTCTCACCACCATGTTCGTCGGCGCCACCGGGCCGTTGATGTCGCCGATCCTGGCGCAGATCCTGCCCAACGACCGCAAGGCGCTGGTTGCCACGCACGGCGCCGCGATGACTGTCCAGCACGGGCTGAAGATCCTCGTCTTCGGGATCGCCGGCTTTGCCTTCTGGCAGTGGCTGCCGCTGATCGCCGTGATGGTGGTTTCCGGCTTCCTCGGCACGGTTTTCGGCACCAGCTGGCTGGACAGGATTCCGGAAGACACGTTCCGCAAATGGTTCCGCATCGGCATCACCATCCTGGCGCTCGACCTGCTGCGCCGCGGGGTGATGGATTATCTCTGAGGCCTTCAGCCCCAGATCAGCAGCGCCGCCAGGCCGGCGCCGCCGACGATCAGCCGCCACCAGCCGAACATCGAATAGCCGTGCCGCGATACGTAATCGAGCAGGTAGCGCACGACGATCACCGCCATCACGAAGGCGGCGATGAAGCCGACGACGATGATCGGCAGGTCGGCCGCCGAAAGGATATCGCGGTTCTTGAACAGATCGTAGGCGAAGGCGCCGGCCATGGTCGGCATCGCGAGGAAGAAGGAAAACTCCGCCGCCGAACGCTTGTCGGCGCCCATCAGCAGCCCGCCGACGATGGTCGAGCCGGAACGCGAGGTGCCGGGGATCATGGCAAGGCACTGGATCAGCCCGATGCCGAAATAGACCCGCAGCGGAAAATCCATGACGTCGTGATACTTCGGCTGCAGCGCCCAGCGATCGACCCCCAAAAGCACGATGCCGCCGAGAATCAGCATGATGCAGATCAGCATCGGTGTTTCAAACAGCACCGTCTTGATAAAATCATGCGCCAAAGCGCCGATCACGGCCGCCGGCAGGAAGGCAATCAGGATGCCGAGCACGAAACGCCGCGCCCGTCCGCTGGACGGCAGGTCGGCGGCCAGCCGCAGCAGCCGTGCCGCGTAAACACTCAGGATGGCCAGGATCGCGCCAAGCTGGATCAGCACCTCGAAAGACTTGCCTGTCGATTTGAAGCCGAGAAAATGGCCGGCAAGCAGGATATGGCCGGTGGAGGATACCGGAATGAACTCGGTCAGCCCCTCCAGCAGGCCGAGCAAAAGCGCGTCAACAATTGTCTGGTTTTCCATCGGGACCCTCGGCCGGCCGCCGCGGCCGTCGCTTGCTTGTCACGGCGTCCGTCTGCCCGTATAGCTCGGGTCGCCTCATCAGCCCTCAGAATCGGGCGGGCCAAGACTTACTGGCGCTGCCTTGAATTGGCCAGAGCCGATCGATAATCGCGGTATCATGCTGACCCTTTTCCACCACCCCCTCTTTGCCACAAGCCGCTTTGTCCGCCTGTCCTTCGGTGAATACGGGGAGGAACTGGCACTCATCGAGGAAAAGCCGTGGACACGGCGCAAGGAATTCCTGGCGTTGAACCCGGCCGGAACCCTGCCGGTGCTTCTGGCGGAAGGCGACGTGCCGATCGTCGGCGGCACCGTCATCGCCGAATATCTCGACGAGACGCGCGGCGTGTTGAAGCGCGAGCGCCGGCTTTTCGCCGAAGATCCAATGGAACGCGCCGAAATCCGCCGACTGATCGATTGGTACCTGCAGAAGACCGAAGGCGAGGTCACCCGCCACCTGGTGCGCGAACGCGTGCTGAAGCCGCTGATGCCGAGTACCGATGGCGGCGGCTCGCCGGATTCGGGCGCCATCCGCGCCGCCCGTTCCAACATCAAGCAGCATATGAAATACACCAACTGGCTGGCCGGCACCCGCAACTGGCTCTCCGGTCCGCGGCTGTCCTATGCCGACCTCGCCGCCGCCGGCACGCTGTCGGTGCTCGATTATCTCGGCGAGATCGACTGGACCGACTATCCGTCGGCCAAGGACTGGTACACGCGGCTGAAGTCGCGGCCATCGTTCCGGCCGCTGCTCGGCGATCGGGTACGCGGCCTGTCGCCGGCGTCCCACTACGGGGATCTGGACTTCTGATGCGCGCCGCCGGGGCCATCGCCGATCCGGCGCGCCTCCGGGACCTCATCGACCGCGAGGCGAAAAAGGCCGGTTTCGATATTGTCGCCGTCACCACGCCCGACGCCATTCCCCTCGCTCCGGAGCGCCTCGGTCAATTCGTCGCAGAAGGTCTGCACGGTTCGATGGAGTGGCTGGCCGAAACCGCTTCCCGGCGCGGCGACCCAAAAACGTTGTGGCCGGATGTCCGCTCGGTCGTCGTGCTCGCGATGAACTACGGGCCGGATGCCAATCCGCTCGGCATTCTGGAAAAACGCGACCGTGGCGCGATCTCCGTCTATGCGCAAAACCGCGACTATCACGACGTCATCAAGGGTCGGCTGAAGGAGATTGCCGGCAAGCTCGCGGCGCGCGGCGGCGCTGACGTCAAAGTCTTCGTCGATACCGCGCCGGTGATGGAAAAGCCGCTGGCGGAAGCCGCCGGCATTGGCTGGCAGGGCAAGCACACCAATCTCGTCAGCCGCGAATTCGGCTCGTGGCTTTTCCTGGCCTCGATCTTCACAACGGCCGAACTGACGCCCGACATGCCCGAGGACGACCATTGCGGTTCCTGCCGCGCTTGTCTCGACATTTGCCCGACAAATGCCTTTCCAGCACCCTACCGGCTCGATGCGCGGCGCTGTATTTCTTACCTTACCATCGAGAACAAGGGTCCGATTCCGCGCGAGTTCCGCGAAGCGATCGGCAACCGCATCTATGGCTGCGACGATTGCCTCGCCGCCTGCCCGTGGAACAAGTTCGCGCGTTCCGCTTCCGAAATGAAGCTTGCGCCACGTGACGATTTGCGCGAACCACGGCTGGCCGAACTCCTTGCACTCGACGATTCCGCCTTCCGCGCGCTGTTTTCCGGTTCTCCGGTCAAGCGCATCGGCCGCGACCGTTTCGTCCGCAACGTGCTTATCGCCGCCGGCAATTCCGGTGATTTTTCGCTGATCGGCCAGTGCCGCGACCTCGCGCATGATCTCTCGCCGCTGGTGCGGGGGGCTGCCGTTTGGGCCCTGTACCGGCTGATGCCGTCGCCGGCTTTCGCCGAAATCGCGACCCACCTTGCAAGCGAAGAAATAGATGATGACGTGCTTGCGGAGTGGAGTGCCGCTCGCCCAGCGGGTAGCGCTAATCGCACGAACCATGGAATTCATGCATGACGGATCGCTTCTTCATCTTCGGCGCAGGCTATTCCGGCAAGGCATTCGCTCGCGCCAATCGCGGCGATGCCGCCATCGCCGGCACGACGCGCTCAGCCGAAAAATTCGATCAACTGCGCCAAATTGGCATCGAACCCCTGCTTTTCGACGGGGCCGACCTTCCCCGGGAGACTGCCCACGTCTTGCGCGAAACCACGCACCTCATCGTTTCCATCGCCCCGGGCGACACGGGCGATCCAGTGCTTGCGCTCGCCCGCGAGGTCATCACCAAACAGACGCCGCGCCTCCGCTGGATCGGCTATCTCTCCACCGTCGGCGTCTATGGCGATCATCAAGGTGCCTGGGTCGACGAAGAAGGCGATTGCCGGCCGGTGTCGAAGCGCTCGATCCAGCGGCTCGCCGCCGAAAATGAATGGCTGGCACTCGGACAGGAGACCGGCCTGCCGGTCGCCATCCTGCGGCTCTCAGGCATCTACGGTCCCGGACGCAACGCTTTCGTCAACCTGGCGAACGGCACCGCCAAGCGGCTGATCAAGCCGAACCAGGTATTCAACCGCATCCACTGCGACGACATCGCCGGGGCGCTTTGGCATCTCGCCGCACGCAATCTCGGCGGCGTCTTCAACGTGACGGATAATGAGCCGGCGCCGCCGCAGGACGTGGTGAGCTATGCCGCGAAGCTGATGGGCGTCGAACCGCCGCCGGAGATTCCCTTCGCGTCCGCCCAACTTTCGCCAATGGCGCGGTCCTTCTATGGGGAGAACAAGCGGGTTTCCAATGCGGCGATCAAGGCGGCGGGCTATGATTTCCAGTTTCCGGATTACCGTTCCGCCTTCGACCACATGTGGGCAACCGACACCTGGAACGGTGCAGGCGACGCCGATGCGAGGAGTGCAATCCGCGCTGATTAGTCCACGCCCGACGCGAAGCGTGTTATGATGCTCGGGCGTTTACCTTCGCGTAACCATCGTGGCCCAGGCTTGGGGGTGGATTTATTCTCATGGAAACGCCGATGAAATCGTTCCTTCAGGCTGCACGCCGCTTGGCCGCGATTGTGATTGCGACCTCCGCGATGATGGCTGGAGCCGCCGTTGACGGCAATGCCGAGCAACTGGCCAAAAACCTGTTCGGCTCCCAGAGGCTGCCGGCTGCGACCACGCCGAAATCCTTCGGTTTCTACAGCAAGGGCTGTTTTTCCGGCGGCGTCGCCATCGCCACCGACGGTCCGACCTGGCAGGCGATGCGCCTCTCTCGCAACCGCCGCTGGGGTCATCCCGCGATGATCAGCCTGATCGAAAAGCTGTCCCGCGACGCAACCGCCGACGGCTGGCCGGGACTGCTGCTCGGCGATATCTCGCAGCCACGCGGTGGCCCGATGCTCACCGGCCACGCCTCGCACCAGATCGGTCTCGATGCCGACATCTGGTTCATGCCGATGCCGGATCGCCGGCTGTCGTCCCGAGAGCGCGAAAACATGAGCGCGGTTTCGCTGGTCAACGAGAAAACCCATCTGGTGAAGGATAAGCTCTGGCGGCCGGAGCATGCACGCCTGTTGAAGCGTGCCGCAAGTTATCCCGAGGTCGAACGCATCCTGGTCAACCCTGGCATCAAGAAGAAGCTCTGCGATACCGTGAGGGGCGACCGCAGCTGGCTGCGCAAGGTGCGGCCGTTCTGGGGGCACGACTATCACTTCCACGTCCGCATCGGCTGCCAGCCGGGTTCGACAGGTTGCAAGCGGCAGCAGGCTACACCGAGGAGCGACGGCTGCGACGAGTCGCTCGCCTGGTGGTTCACCGAGGAACCCTGGCGCCCCAACAAGAACCCGGATGCGCCCAAGGCGCGCGACCTGATGACGATGGCGAGCCTGCCCAAGGAATGCCGTGCCGTGCTTGCCGCGCCTGAACCGGAATCGGAAATGGCGGTGACCATCGGCGGCAACGGAACAGCCGTGGCCGCAGTAGCAGCGCCTGAGCCTCCGGCGATGGTCGATCCATCGGCTTCGATGCCGGTCACCGCCAACTCGTTTGCGCCGACGCCGAAGATCGGTATTCCGATGCCGCGGCCGCGGCCGCAGAACTAACGGTGTTGCGCGACGGGCGCTTTTCTGGCAACGGATCGGTCACACGACTTCAACCGATTTAATCCGCTTGCCCAAGAGCCCAGATGGCTTCGAAACTGCGCCTCGCCCTGATCGCACATGACGAAAAGAAGGACGACATGGTGGCGTTTGCCGCCGCTCATGCCGACTTTCTCGCCGGCTGCGATATCGTCGCAACCGGAACCACCGGCCAGCGGGTGCTTGAAGCATGCCCGCAACTTGCCGTTCGCCGCCTGAAAAGCGGTCCGCTCGGCGGCGACCAGCAAATCGGCGCGCTGATCGCCGAGGAGGCGATCGACGCGGTGATTTTCTTCGTTGATCCGCTGACGCCGATGCCGCATGACGTGGATGTCAAGGCGCTGATGCGGCTGGCGATCGTCTATGACATCCCGATGGCGCTCAACCTCGCCACCGCCAGGATCGTCGTCGACAACAAGAAGAACGGCTGAACGCCGCCTGTGAGGGGAATGGAAACGAGCATGGCAAACCAGAACGGCGACGAGAGCGTCCTGCAGTTTCCGATCCTGATCGGCGATATCGGCGGCACCAATGCCCGCTTCGCCATTCTGCTCGATTCCTATGCGGAGCCAAAACAGTTCCCGATCGTGCAGACCGCGGATTTCGCCACGATCGACGATGCAATCCAGACCGCTATCCTGGACCGCACCTCCGTCCAGCCGCGTTCGGCGGTACTCGCCGTCGCCGGTCCTGTCGATGGCGACGAGATCGAGCTTACCAATTGCCCCTGGGTGGTACGGCCGCGGGTGATGATCGAGAATCTCGGCCTGCGCGATGTGGTGGTCCTCAACGATTTCGAAGCCCAGGCTCTCGCCGTCGTGGCGCTCGGTGAAGAGCACATGGAAAAAATCGGACCCGGGACGCCCGAGCCGACCGCCGGCCGTGTCGTGCTCGGCCCGGGTACCGGCCTCGGCGTCGCCGGTCTTATCCACGCCTGCAACCGCTGGATCCCGGTTCCCGGCGAAGGCGGCCACATGGACATCGGCCCGCGCACCCCGCGTGACTTTCAGGTGTTCCCGCATCTGGAGCCGATCGAGGGCCGCATTTCCGGCGAGCAGCTTCTGTGCGGACGCGGCCTCGTCAACATCTATCGCGCCGTCGCCAAGGCAGACGGTGCCGCTCCGCGGTTCACCACACCGGCGGAAATCACAGGCGCTGCCCTGGAGAAGTCCTACAGGATCGCCGAGGAAGCGCTGTCAATCTTCGTGACATGCCTCGGCCGCACCGCCGGCGACCTGGCACTCGTGTTCATGAGCCGCGGCGGCGTGTACCTGACCGGCGGCATCGCGCAGAAGATCGTGCCGGCACTGCAAACGGGCGAATTCCGCGCCGCTTTTGAAGACAAGGCTCCACACAAGGAGTTGATGCGCGACATGCCGGTCTATGTGATTACGCATCCGCTGGCGGCGCTTGCGGGTCTCGCTGCCTATGCCCGCACGCCGGTCCGTTTCGGCGTCGAGACATCCGGGCGCCGCTGGAAAGCCTGAACCGGGTCACGCGGTATTTGCCGGAAGCCGTTGCGCATCGGCCATAGGCAAGCCCGGCCGATGCGGTTAAGAGAGGCGCCGACGCCGCAATAGGCGTTCTGTCGCAGCGGACGTGAACGGGCCCGGAATTTGACACTGCCAGAAACAACGAAGAAGCGCGCGGATCCGGGCGAGGTCGTCGCCGTCATCCGGCGCATCCTCGCGGAAAACGGCCGCGACTACCGCTGGCACTATGTCCTTGCCACGCTTTGCCTGCTCGCCGTCGCGGCCACCACCGCCTTCAGCGCCTGGATCATGAAGGACGTCATCGACGAACTGTTCTATGAACGACGCCAGGACCTGATCCTGCTGGTCGCCGGCTCGATCGCGCTTGCCTTCGTCATTCGCGGCTTCGCCACCTACGGCCAGTCGGTGATACTCGCCAAGGTCGGCAATAACCTCGTCGCCCGCTACCAGCGCCGCATTTTCGACCACCTGATGAAGCTCGGCGTGAACTTCTTCAACGATACGCGCTCCGGTCAGCTGGCCGCGCGCATCAACGAAAACGTCAACGGCATCCGCGATCTGCTCGGCATGACCCTGAAGTCGGTGGCAGGCGACGCAGTGTCGCTGATCGCGCTGGTCACGGTGATGTTCATCCAGGAGCCGGTGCTGTCGGCGATGGCGCTGCTCATCGGCCCGCCGCTCGTCTACACGGTCAACTACCTGATGCGGCGGCTGCGGCGCATCACCCGCGAATCCGTCGAGATCAACTCGCGGCTGATCGGCGCCATGCAGGAGGCGACGCAAGGCATCGCCATCGTGAAGGCCTTCACGATGGAAGAGCAACTGTCGAAGAAGATTTCCGAGCTGGTCAGCAACGCAGAGGCGCGCGCCAACAAGATCGCGCGGGTGTCCGAGCGGGTAACGCCGATCGCCGAAATCCTCGCCGGCTTCGCCATCGCCGGCGTCATCGCCTATGCCAGCCATCGCAGCGCTGCCGGCGTGCAACCGCCCGGCTCGGTATTCTCGTTCATCACCGCATTGCTGCTCGCCTATGATCCGGCGCGGCGTCTGGCCCGCGTCCAGGTCAACCTGGAACGGTCGCTGGTGAATGCACGGATGATCTACGAGATCCTCGACCTCGAGCCTCGCCAGGGCGACGCGCCGGATGCGCCGGCACTGCGGATCACGAGCGGCGACATCATGTTCGACCACGTCTCATTCTCCTATGCCGAAGCATCGCCGGTGCTGCACGATGTGAGCTTCGGTGCCGCCGCGGGCAAGACGACGGCGATCGTCGGCGGCTCGGGCGCCGGCAAGTCGACGCTGACGGCACTGCTGCAGCGCTTCTACGACCTCGACAGCGGCACCATCTCGATCGACGGCCAGGACATCGCGAAGGTGACCAAGAAGTCGCTGCGCAATTCGATCGCCTATGTCTCGCAGCAGCCCTATCTTTTCGAGGGCACTATCCGCGACAACATCCGCTACGGCCGTGCCGACGCCACCGACGCCGAGATCGAGACGGCGGCGAAGCTGGCGCAGGCCGACGACTTCATCCGCCAGCAGGCCAACGGCTACGACACGCTGGTCGGCGAGAACGGCGTCACTCTCTCCGGTGGCCAGCGGCAGCGCCTGTCGATTGCGCGCGCCATCGTGCGCAACGCGCCGATCCTGCTGCTCGACGAAGCGACCTCGGCACTCGACAATGAGTCCGAGGCGCGCGTTCAGGAAGCGCTCGCCGAGGTGATGAAGAACCGCACCACGATCGTCATCGCCCACCGGCTCTCGACGGTCGTCAGCGCCGACCAGATCATTGTCCTCGAAGAAGGCCGGCTGGTCGAGCAAGGCACCCACCGGGCGCTGCTCGCCAGGCCGCACGGCGTTTACGCACGCTTCCATCGCTTGCAGAACGAAAAGGGCCTGGGCATCGTCGACGACATCAAGGCAACGCCGGTCAAGCCGAAGCGGGCGAAGGCGGTGAAGATAGCAGCAGGGGGCACATCATGAGCGAAATGGGGCTGGTCGTCGTTGGTGCTGCAGGGCGCATGGGACAGGCGCTCATCCGCGCGATCCATTCGATCGAAGGTGCCCGCCTTGCCGGCGCGATCGAACGGCCGGGTTCACCATTCCTGGGCAAGGAT
Organism: Mesorhizobium sp. ZC-5; assembly: GCF_025753855.1. Lineage (GTDB taxonomy): Bacteria > Pseudomonadota > Alphaproteobacteria > Rhizobiales > Rhizobiaceae > Neomesorhizobium. Next base: position 412,540 of record NZ_JAOWPT010000002.1, on the reverse strand, counting down.
GCCGGTGAACTGGCGGGCGTCGGCGCAATCGGCGTCGCCATCTCCGACGACCCGTTGCCCGTCTTTGCCAAGGCTGACGGGGTGCTGGATTTCACCGTGCCCGCCGCATCGGTGGAATTCGCCGGCTACGCCGCGCAGGCGCGCATCGTGCATGTGATCGGCACCACCGGCTGCACCGAGGCGGATGACGCGAAGATCGCCGCGGCGGCCCGCCATGCGACAATCGTCAAATCCGGCAATATGAGCCTCGGCGTCAATCTTCTGGCCGTACTGGTCGAGCAGGCGGCGCGCGCGCTGGATGCCGCGGATTTCGACGTCGAGATCCTCGAAATGCATCACAAGCACAAGGTCGACGCGCCATCAGGCACGGCACTGCTGCTCGGCGAGGCGGCCGCAACCGGACGCGGCATCCCGCTTGCCGGCAACGAGGTGCGCGTGCGCGACGGCCACACCGGTGCGAGACCCGCCGGAACCATCGGTTTTGCCACGCTGCGCGGCGGCTCGGTCGTTGGTGATCATTCGGTCATGCTCGCCGGGACCGGCGAAACCATCACGCTTTCCCATCACGCCGGCGACCGGGCGATCTTCGCGCGCGGCGCCGTCAAGGCGGCTCTGTGGGCGCACGGCAAGAAACCCGGCCTCTATTCGATGCGCGACGTGCTGGGATTGAGCTAGTCCGCAAACCGTATCCCCACCAATCGGCAACTGGAAAGGAACACCATGTCTGGAACTCTCGTCCTCGTCCGCCACGGCCAGAGCGAATGGAACCTGAAGAACCTGTTCACTGGATGGCGCGACGTCGATCTCAGCGAAAAGGGCGTCGACGAGGCGAAGGCAGCTGGACAGAAACTCGCGGCTCGCGGCCTGAAATTCGACATTGCCTTCACGTCGGCGCTCGTTCGCGCACAGCGCACCTGCCAGTTCATTCTCGATGCTACCGGCCAGAGCGATCTGCGGACCATTCGCGACGAAAGACTCAACGAGCGCGATTACGGCGATCTCAACGGGTTGAACAAGGACGACGCCCGCAAGAAGTGGGGCGAGGAGCAGGTGCACATCTGGCGCCGCTCCTACGATACGCCGCCGCCCGGTGGAGAAAGCCTCAAGGACACCGGCGCCCGCGTCTGGCCGTACTACATGCACGACATGCAGCCGCACGTGCTGCGCGGCGAAACCGTGCTGGTTGCCGCGCACGGCAATTCCTTGCGCGCGCTGATCATGGCGCTGGAAGGAATTTCCGGACCGGACATCGTCAGCCTGGAACTCGGCACAGGCGTGCCGATGATCTACAGGCTCAATGCCGATTCCACCGTCGCCTCGAAAGAGATCCTCGAAGGCTGACGGCCCAGCGTTCCAGCACGACTGAGCAAAAAGCGCGTTGACACTGCTTTCCCGCCCGCTTACATGAGCGGCGCTGCCCAGATGGCGGAATTGGTAGACGCGCACGGTTCAGGTCCGTGTTCCGCAAGGAGTGGAGGTTCGAGTCCTCTTCTGGGCACCATTTGCACCCAAGTCTTTGATTTGGCTGCAAGCGTTGGTTCTCAAACGGTTTTCTCCCTCGACTTGGGTTCAGGCTCGGGTACATTCGAGGGATGGAAGACATGCAAGCGCCAAGCTATCTGATCAACATCAACGGCACCTACTACGCATAGGTCCGCGTGCCCTCCGACATCGTCGAGAGCTACGGCCGGAAGCAGCACAAGAAGTCGCTGCGGACAAAGGACCACGCCGAGGCATGTCGAAAGCTCCATGGTGTTGTCGCCGGGATCAAGCAGAAGTTCGAAGGATACCGCGCCACCTTGATCGCGCAGACCGTCGCGGCCGAAGTGCCCAAGCCGACACCAACTCCGCAGTCCTTCGCTGAACTTGGACGGCAGCGTAGCCGCGACATCGCCGAACAAGCATTGACGATCCGCGCCGATCTCTATGAGGAAGTTGCCGCTGCGTCCGTGGTGTTCTACGTTTAAACCATCTGGGGGGAGATAAGATGGCTCGGAAAGATGGACCACTCGTAATCAGTGTCATCAATATGAAGGGTGGCGTTGGAAAATCTACAATCTCGGCGCTTCTCGCCCGGCATGGAGCCATAAGAAGAAATCTGGACGTTCTCGCCATCGACTTGGACCCTCAAGCAAACCTGAGCCAAGCATTGATGCACAACAGCTACGGCCAGTTTCTCACCGATCAACGTGCATCCATTGTTGAGGTTTTCAATGGATATTTGCCACCGAGCCCGTCCTCGTCAGGGCCTAGCCCGCTAGGGCCAGATGACGCTGTAGAAGGGATTTTCGAGTGGGAGGATCGCTCTCTGGACCTAATACCAGCACGATTCGATTTCTCCGATAACCTGACAAATGCAATCCGACCGGACGCAAAAGCATTAGCTCGCTTCATTGCTGCTAATTTTAAGGACAAAGACCTTATCATAATCGACTGCGCACCCACTGAGTCCATACTTACTCATGCTGCTTACCATGCGAGCAGACTTTTACTCGTACCCGTGAAGCCTGAGTATTTTGCGACAATTGGGTTCCCGTTGCTCGCGCAATCCTTGACCAACTTCAGGAGGCAAAATCGAGGCCACAAAATAGAGGTCGCGGGTATCGTTATCAACAACGGCTTTTACCACGGCGGCAATAATGGAGGGCCTGAGAAAACGCAGGCGATGGCAGATATTCGCGCGGACGCTGCTAAGAACAACTGGCATATGTTTAAGCATGAGATACCATTTTCCCGAGGATTCCCCAAGAAGATGCGTGGTGATTTTAGCTACTCCGGAAACTCCGATATGTTTTCCTACTTTGCCAACGAGTTTTTCAAATCGATCGGAATGTGAGTTCTATGAAGCCGTCTTCCAATAAGATTCTGACCAAGCTGCTAACGCTTCTCATCGACGAATGGGGGTACGACTCGGTGACGCGCGCGCTTGAGGGGATGAACCGATCCGAGCGACAGAATGTCCGACGTGAGAGTGTGCCGAGCGAGCGGCCGACGCCAACAGGCATGGTGTTGCGACAGAAACTCCCGAAAGCAACTAAAGATTTGCTCCTTAGCGTTGCTGGCCAGTACGAGGCGAAGCGATTTCTGCCGACGATCGCAGATGTACGAAATTTCCTCGAAATACGAGGCGCGCGAACCGGCCAGTTCAAGCAGCGACCGGAAGCCTTTCGCCGGGTTTTGGAAGTCTTGCTGGAGACTCCTCACGACCGGCTTGACAAGATTGTGCAGGAGGGGTTGCGATCCGGTCCATCCCAGTTAGGCCCCATCTCGGATGCGATCAGGTCAACCAACGACGCCATGCGATCGACAGAGGTTGCGGGCTCTACAAGTCGTGAGGATGACAAAGGCTCGCAAGTAGAAAATTGGCCGAGTAAATCGGTCAAGGGTGACCGGCGATCTGGGGGTGGGAGATGACAATTGCTTGTCTCGGCTGGGGATCGTTAGTTTGGGACCCGAGGGAATTGCCAATTCAACGTCTGTGGTTCGAGGATGGTCCGTTCATGCGAATTGAGTTCGCGCGCCAATCGAACGACGACAGGATCACTCTGGTTATTTCTGATGCCGCCGTCCCCATAAGAACACTTTGGGCCGTGATGGATACCACAGATTTGAACGTCGCGAAGGAAGCACTGCGACAGCGCGAAGGCAAGCCAATCCGGGATCACATTGCTCATTGGCAGACCGGAGATGCGTCACCGGCAGCTATCCCCAATTTGGGAGAATGGGCTGCCGCTCACGGTATTCGCGCGGTGATCTGGACAGCCCTGCCGCCGAAGTTTGACGGCACAGAAAACCGTATACCGACCATCGATGAGGTTCTTGCGCATCTAGCAGGCTTAGTAGGAAACAAACGTGAGAATGCGGAGCGATACATTCGCCTCACACCACGCCAGATCGACACGGCCTACCGACGCAGGATAGAAGCTGAACTGGGGTGGGCGCCCTTAGTCGATTGACCTCGCCTTCTTCGATATGAGTTGCCAGGCGGGTACAAGCTCGGGTACATAGCAGACAGTCGAGAGAGATTTCGTAAGGAAATCAACGTTGCTAATGTCAATCCTCTTCTAGGCACCAAAAATTCCCCGAAAACGCTTTTGCGACCCAGCGAGCTGGGTGCTCATCCCCTTCGCGCGAGACCGCCGGAGTGGCCTCAGGTCGACGGTGGACTTCCTAGTCTAGACCACCGAATCCCTCAGCCAATCGAGGTCATCCGGCGACAGCTCGATATCCAGCGCCTCGAGGCTGTCCGCGAGTTCGGCAAGCGTGCGTGGCCCGATCAGGGGGATCGACGGGAAGGGCTGTGCAAGAACGTAGGCCAGCGCGACATGGATCGGGCTCTTGCCGAGCTTGGCGGCGAGTTCCACCGCGCGGTCGCGGCGGCGGAAATTCTTCTCCGAGTACCAGACCCGCACCAGTTCCTCATTGTCCCGCTTGTCCCGCCCCGCCAAGTCGGTGAAAAAGCCGCGGCCCTGGCTCGACCAGGCGAAGTTGGGCATCTGCCGGGCCGTCAGCCAGGCCCTCCATGCGTCGGTCGATGAGGTCACGCAGCCCGCCCAGATGGGTTCCAGCATCTCGGCCAGCGAGAAATTGTTGGAGAGCGCGCCGGGCTTCTGCTTGCCGGTCCGTTCGGCATAGGCGATCGCCTCGTCCATGCGTTCCATCGTCCAGTTCGAGCCGCCGAACGGCCCGCGAATGCGTCCCGCCTTGGCCTCGCGATCCATCGCGTCGATGAATTCGCCGACCGGCACGTCGGGATTGTCGCGATGCATGAAATAGACATCGACATGGTCGGTACCGAGCCGATCGAGCGACTGCGCGAGCTGCTTTCCTATCATGTCGGGATAGCAGAGCGGCGAGTGCGCGCCCTTGCCGATGACGACCGACTGCTGGCGCACACCGCGGCTGGCAAGCCATTCTCCGAGCAGCTTCTCCGTATAGCCCGAGCCATAGATGTAAGCCGTGTCGAACAAATTGCCGCCGGCCTCGAAAAAAGCGTCGAGCAGGATCGCGCCCGAAGAGAAGGTGCGGAAATCCTCGAAGCCGAGGGCAAGGACCGACACCGGCTTGGACAACCCCGGAATGGCGCGCTTACCGATTGCGGTGCCACCGGGACGCAACGGTCTGCCGGAAATCGTGTTGACGCGCTTCTCGGCCTTTTCGATCGCATATTCGAGCCCGACGGCGGCACGCCACTTGTCCAGCACCCGCAAGGTGCCGCGGCTGTCGGCCCAGCTCATTCCCGGCCAGGCAAACTCCTGCTTCCCTTCGAGGATGGCCTCGCCGGCCGCGTCCACCTCGAAGGAATAGAGATGCCGCGTCTCGTTGAGGCTGATCGTCTCCCGCCCGCCATCCGGCTGGATCACGTCGATCCTGCCCGGCCCGACGTCGCGGCTGCCGCCGGCGAACCAGAAGTCGGGAACCTCGATCCGACCTTTCGTGCCGAAGATGCGCAGTACATTGTCCTGGTTCACGGAGATGGAGCAGGAAACCTCGGCGACGATGCCGCCGGGGAAATGCAGCAGAGCCGACGCCCACTCGTCGACGCCGGATTTTCCGAGATGCGCGACGCCCACAACCTTGTCCGGCTCGGCGAACGGTTCGCCTGTCGCCGCTCCCGCAATCAGGCGCGCCATGGAGACGGGATAGCCGCCAACGTCGAGAATGCCGCCGCCGGCGAGATCGTTGGCATAGAGCCGGTGCTCAGGCATGAAGCCTGGCATGGCGAAGCCGAAGCTCGACTTGATCATGCGCACGTCGCCGATGGCGCCGGATTTCACCAGTTCGACCAGCTTGCCGGTTTGCGGGTGCAGCCGATACATGAAGGCCTCGCCGAGGAATGTGCCGGCCTGGCGCGCAGCGTGCATCATCGCGGCAGCTTCGAATGCAGTCAGTGCAAGGGGCTTCTCGCAGAGCACATGTTTGCCTGCCTCGGCCGCCTTGATCGCCCATTCCGCATGGTACGGATGCGGTGTCGCGATGTAGATGGCATCGACCGCCGGGTCGGCGAGTAGCGCCTCGTAGCCGGCAACGATGCGGGCACCCGGAAAGCTCTCGGCGAGCCCGGCCTTGCCCGGATCGCGCGTACCGATGGCGGCGAGTACCCCCGTCCTGGAATTCGCGATGCCGCCTGCAAACGCCTTGGCGATGCCGCCCGGCCCGAGTATGCCCCAGCGGACAGCTTTGTTGGCACTCATTTCATTCTCCTTGAGGCTGGGAGACTATAGTCTCCGACCACCTTGTCTTTGATGTCGGGTGAAATTCGATCAGCGAAGGCGTTTCCCGTTTTCGTCGAACAGGTAGGACTTGCGTATCGAAACGGTGATCTCGGCAGCATCGGCGACCCCGTCGGCATCGCGCTGGATGACAAGTCCGTAGTCCCCCGCGGTGCTGGCATAGATGAAGCTCGTACCGCCCAGGTGCTCGACGATGTCGACGTTGACGAGAAGGTCCGCGTCGCCCTTTCCGGCGTCGCCGAAATGCTCCGGCCGCACGCCGACCACGACGCGGCTTCCCGGTTCCGGCGCCGGCCCGGCGAGTGGTTGCGTGAGGCGGGTAGTCCTCTCCTGGCCAGCGAGTTCGACCGTCACACCTCTCCCGTCGCCTTCGACGACGAGCGCCGGGATGAAGTTCATTTTTGGCGAGCCCACGAAACCGGCGACGAACTGATTGTCGGGATCGTTATAAAGGTCCAGCGGCCTGCCGACCTGTTCGATCGTGCCGTCGCGCAGGACCACAATCCTGTCGGCCAGTGTCATCGCCTCGGTCTGGTCATGGGTCACATAGATCATGGTCACGCCAAGTTCCTTGTGCAGGCGGGCCAGTTCCACCCGCATCTGCACGCGCAGCTCCGCGTCGAGGTTCGACAGCGGCTCGTCGAAGAGGAAGAGTTGCGGCTCGCGCATGATGGCTCGGCCGATCGCGACGCGCTGCCGTTGGCCGCCGGAAAGCTGGCGCGGCTTGCGTTTCAGAAGCTCGGCGATGCGCAGGATGCCCGCCGTGCGCTCGACCCGTCTTGCGATGTCGGCCTTGTCGTGGCCGGTCATCCTGAGCCCGAAGCTCAAATTCTGCTCCACCGTCATGTGCGGGTAGAGCGCATAGGACTGGAACACCATGGCGACGCCGCGCTCGGCCGGCTCGACATCGTTGACCACCCTGCCGCCGATCGACACGTCACCCTCGGTCACGCTCTCGAGGCCCGCGATCATTCTGAGCAGCGTGGACTTCCCGCAGCCCGAGGGACCGACGAAAACCACGAACTCGCCATCGGCGACCTCCAGGCTCGCTCCGTGAATGATCTCGTAGGAGCCGAAGCGCTTGACGACTTTGCTGAGCGTAACACCTGCCACGTTCACCTCTCGATCACTTGACCGCGCCGGCCGAGATGCCGGCGATGAAATGGCGCTGCAGCGTCACGAACAGGACGAGCATCGGCGCCGTCAGGATAACGGCACCGGTCATGATGCCGCCCCACGAAACCTTGGTGAGTCCGATCAAACTGCCGAGCGCAACCGGCGCCGTCATCATCGCGGGCTGGCTGTTGATGAGCAGCGGCCAAAGATAGTTGTTCCAGCTGTGCAGGAAGAGGATGATCGACAGCGCCGCAAGCGTGGGCCGCGCCAGCGGGACGGCGACATAAAGGAAGATGCGCCATTCCTTCACGCCCTCGACACGCGCCGCGTCGAAGAGTTCGGAAGGCATCATCGCGAAGGACTGGCGCATGAAGAGGACGCCGAGCGAATTGAAGAGCGGCGGCACGATCAGCGCGAACCACGTGTTGTCGAGATGGAAATCGCGCGCCACCATGATGAACTGGGGTATCACGACGACGAAATAAGGCAGCGTCAGCGTGCCGAGTATGGTCGCCAGCACCACGCCTTTGCCGACGAAGCGGTAGGAGGCGAGTGCCCACCCGGCCATCGAAGTCAGCGTGACCGAAAGCAGCGTATAGGCGGTGGCCACGAGGATCGAGATCGTGGTCGCGCGGATGAAACCGGTGTCGGCCTCTAGCGCGTTGAAATTCTCGAGGAAATGCGTCGACGGCGTCAGCACGACGTGAGGGCTGAAGATGCCGTTGTCGTCCATGGTCGAGAAGATGAACATCATCCACAGCGGGAACAGCCAGATCAGCGCGAGCGGAGCAAGCGCCGCGTGCAACAGGATGTTGCGCCTGCGTTGGGCGGAGGATCTGCCGCTCATTCGCGTTCCCTTCCGAGCCAGAGATTGAGCAGGGAGATCGCAATCGCCAACGCGGCGATCGTGTACGCAACCGCCGACGCGTAGCCGAAGTTGAATGCGTTGAAGCCCTGCCGATAGAGGAACAGACCGAGTGTCTCGGTCGCCTGGCCGGGGCCGCCCCGGTTGGTGATCAGGAACGGCTCGGAGAAAAGCTGCATGGTGCCGATCACGGAAAGCACGACGCACAGCAGGATGACGGGCTTCAGCAGCGGCAGCGTCATGAAGAAGAACTGCCGAACCTTCGAGACGCCGTCCAGGGTCGCCGCCTCGTAGACGTCCTCCGGTATGGACTGCAGCCCGGCAAGGATGATGATGGCGTTGTAGCCCGCCCAGCGCCAGGTCAGCGCTATGATGATCACTGCCATCGCGGCGTTCGGGTCCGAAAGCCACGGAATGGTGGTCAGCCCGATGCCGGCGAGCATCTTGTTGATGATGCCGAACTCGTTGAACAGCAGGCGGAACATCGCGGCGTACGCGACCTCGCCGACGACCACGGGCGCGAAGAAGGCAAAGCGGAAGAGGCCCCTGACCTTGAGCGCGGGCGAGTTCAGCAGCGTGGCGAGCACTGTCGCCAGCGCGATCATGATCGGCACCTGGATCACGAGGATGACCAGCGTGTTCTGGAGCGCATTGGCGAAAGCCGGATCGACGAGGAGCCGTCCCCACGTCATGCGGGGATTGAACGTCCAGTTGGCGCTCCTCGTGTTCAGGAACGACAGCCAGAACGAGTTGATGATCGGCCAGATCCAGAACGCCAGGAAGATAAGCAGATAGGGCGTCAGAAAGGCATACGCCGTCTGTGTACGCTGCCGCATGTCCGATCCTGCGAAGCCGTTGGAATGCCGGGCAGGCAGGCTGCCTGCCCGGTTTCGCCATCTTGTCTATTCGGCGACCGGCAGGCCGGTTGCACCCGCGACCTGATTGGCCACGTCGTCCAGCGCCGCTTTGGCGTCGGGATATTCGCCGTTGAGATATTTGAGCTGGGTGGCGACCATGATGGCGTTCGCGTCCTGGAAGAACGGCGTGCCGCGGCTCGGCTTGATCTTGGGCAGCGTGGACAGGATATCGACCCACACCTTCTGGCCATTCCAGAACGGCTGTTCGGCCTTGACGTAGTCGTCATCGAGGGCGCCGAGCAGCGAGGGTACCAGGCCGAACTCCTTCAGCATGGTGACCTGGCCCTCATTGGTACCAAGGGTGTAGTTCACATACGCCCATGCGGCTTCCTTGTTCTTGGAGCTGGCCGAGATGGCGAGCGAGGAACCGCCAAGATTGGCGGCGCGCGGGCCGTCGGCGGTGACGCCGGGCATCATGTAGACGCCCCATTTGCCGGCGAGGTCCGGCGAGGTGGAGCGGATCGTGCCCTCGTACCAGCCGCCATACATCTGCGTAGCGACCTTGCCGCCGGTGTTGGCCTGGATCTTCTCGTCCCAGGTCCCGGCAATCAGCAGGCCGTTGTCCTTCAGCTTCTTCACGACCTCCAGCGCGGCGACGCAGGCCGGCTGGTTGACGGTGATCGACTGTCCGTCGCTGGCGAAGTATCCGCAGCCCTGTTCGTTGGAAATCATGCGGAAGAACTCGGTATCGCCGTTGATGTCGGCTTGCGTCATCGAAACGCCTGGGTTGGCTTCCTGGATTTTCTTGCCGGCGGCAATGAAATCGTCCCACGTCTTGATCGACGCCGGATCGATACCCGCCTTCTCGTAGAAATCGCGGCGGAAGAACATAGCGACCGGGCCGGAATCCCAGGGCATCGCATATGCCTTGCCTTCCACCTCCAGTTCCGTGCGCTTGAAGTCCGGGAACTTGGCGGCGATCTCGTCGGTGTAGCCAAGCGTCTTCAGATCGACGAAGCAATCGGGGAACTGGCTCCAGAAAATCTCGGATTCGTGGTTCTCGACGGAAATGATGTCTGGCAACCCGACCCCGCCGGCCGCGCAACCGGCCAGCATCTTGTCGAACGTCTGCTGGTTGCCGAGATCCTCGACCGTGACCTTGATATCGGGGAATTGCTTATTGAAGCCAGCCACCGTCGCCTTGAGCGACGAGGCCGCGATATTCCAGCTCCAGGCCGTGATTTCGCCGGATTGCGCGAAGGCAGGACCGGAGAACAGCACAAGCGCGGCGCACGCCAGTTTGATACGCATGAAATTCCTCCCAGAATTTATCCGCTCGTTGCGTTCGTTGTGAGCAGGGTTAGACTAGGCCCGCAGGTGAGGCTGTCCCCGACAAAGGGAAGATGAACTTGGCGGAAAGTAAGGTCGCGGAAAGAGCGTTCTATCAGCCCGGTGCGAGCAGCGTGGAAGGCCTGCCGCTCGCGCTTCAGATGTTCCACAACCGGCCGCTGGTCATGCTCAAGCCGCATTGGCACGCGCAGGTCGAGGTCAATTTCATCGTCGACGGACATGTGCACTACCGCATGAACGACCACGACATCTCCCTCTCAGCCGGCGACATGTGCCTGTTCTGGGGCGGCCTGCCGCATCAGCTGGTCGACGCTTCGGACACTGTGTTCTACGCCGGCGCCCACCTGCCGCTCGTGCACTTTTTCCGTCTTCACCTGCCAGCCGACGTCCGCCATCGCCTGATGACGGGCGCCACGCTGGTGACCAGCGCCACCGACGATTCCGACCGGCACAATTTCGAGCGCTGGTTTCGCTACGGCCGTTCGGGCGATCCCGCCAAGGCCCAGCACGCCGTCGACGAACTCGTCCTTCGGCTTGAGCGGGTGCGTTTCGAACCTTACCGCCTCGTGCCCGAAGTCCAGACACTCGACGCCGCTGCCAGCCCCTTCGACCAGCAGTCCTCGCGAAACGTCGGGCGCATGTGCGATTTCATCGCCGAGAACTTCCTCTACGAGATCGATTCCGTCGACATCGCGGCGGCGGCCGACATCCACCCAAAATACGCCATGAGCCTGTTCCGGAAATCGACTGGCATGACGCTCAACGAATACGTCAATCTGCTGAGATTGAGCTACGCGCAAGCACTCCTGATGGATCAGGATGCCAATGTGCTGAGGGTCGCCATGGAAAGCGGCTTCGGCTCCCTCAGCGCCTTCAACAAGGCGTTCCGCAAGCTTGCCGGCATGTCGCCGTCCGACTTCAAGAAGAGTTCAGCGAAAAGTACAGCCTGACATCCGGTCGCCCGCTGTACTGGCCTAGCCCGCACCGCCAAAATCGGCGCGGCCATCCTTCAGTGCAAGGCGCGAAAGCAGGAAGTCGATTTCCTGCCGCGCCGTGGCGGTCAGGCCGCTGCCCGGCTTGCGTTGCGCATCGGAGGCAATGGCGCCGCGCTTCATCATCACGTATTTGCGCACCGCGAGGCCGACGCCCTGCTGATGCTCGTAGCGCAGATAGGGGAGATGCGCGTCGAACAGGTCGTGTGCCTCGTCGCGGCGGCCAGAAGCCGCGAGCCGCACCACGTCGACCAACATGTCGGGAAAGGCATAGCCGGTCATCGCGCCATCAGCGCCGCGCGACATTTCGAAATCGAGGAACAGGCCGCCATTGCCGCAAAGGATCGACAGCGGACGCAGCGAGCCGTCCTTCTGGAAGCCGCGCAGGGCGGAGATCTTTTCGAGTCCCGGCCAGTCCTCGTGCTTCAGCATCACGCAGGACGGGTTGTCGGTGACGATGCGCTTGATGACGTTCGGCGTCATCACCACCGTCAAGGTGAGCGGATAGTCCTGCAGCACCCATGGAATGTCTTCGCCAATCGCCTCGACGGCCTGCTTGAAATAGCCAATGATCTGGTCGTCGGTGCGCAAAGCCGGCGGCGGCGCGATCATCACGGCTTTCGCACCGGCCTCCATCGAGGCGCGCGCCAGCCCCCGCATGGCCGCAAAACCCGGTGCAGACACACCGACGATGACCGGCTTGGAAAAGCAACCGACGACGCGCTTGACGATTTCGATCGATTCCTGCGCCTCGAGCTTGGGCGCTTCACCCATGATGCCGAGGATGGTCAGCCCATCGACGCCGCAGCGCTCGTAAAAATCGACCATCGTGTCGATGGAGCCGACGTCGACGCGGCCGTCAGGGTGAAACGGCGTCGGCGCAATTGCATAGACGCCTTTGGTGTCTGCGGAGATGGTCATTGGCAGCTTCTCTTTGGAATGGCTCAGATGCTCGGGATCATGCCGCCGTCGACGCGCAGGATCGAGCCGGTGACGTATGAAGCCCGCAGGCTGGCGAGGAACGCAACGACATCGGCATATTCCTGCGGCGTTCCGTAACGCCCAACGGGAATGCTCGCCGCGCTTCCGGCCACGATCTCCTGCACCGGCCGGCCTTCGCGCTTGGCGCGCTGCTCGTCGAGGAAGGTGATGCGCTTCGTGGCTATGCGTCCCGGCAGCACCACATTGACCGTGACCCCGTCGCTTGCGACCTCCCGAGCCAGCGTCTTCGACCAGCCGACGAGCGATGAGCGCAAGGCGTTGGAGATGCCGAGGTTCGAGATCGGTGCGACGACACCCGAAGAGGTCGATGTGATGACCCGGCCGAACTTGCGCTCGCGCATTGCCGGCACAAGGCGGTCGGTGATGCGAATGACCGAAAGCACCATGGAATTGAACGATCTCTCCCAAAGTTCGGGATCTTGACCCAGAGCCGGAGTGGGAGGCGGTCCGCCGGTGTTGTTGACCAGCACATCGACGGCACCGAACCTCTTCCCGATCGCGGCGATGTTGCCCTCGATCACGGCCGGCTCGGCGAGATCCCAGACCAGCGGCAGGAAGTTGTCCCCCTCGAATTCGGAGGCCGACTCTTCGCGATGGACCGCTGCCGCGACGTTCATGCCCTCGGCGGCGAGCGTGCGTGCAATCGCTCCACCGAGACCTCCGCCGGCGCCGAAAACCAAAGCCGTTCGGCCGTTCAATCCCAGATCCACGATCACCTCTCGAAAAGCCGGACAATGATGGTTTTCTGGATCGCATAAAATATGGCTTTCCGTTTCTTCATCTTTTACAAAATGTGCGTATGGACACGCGTTTCCTCGAGACGTTTCTGGCGGTCGCCGAACAAGGGTCGCTGATGGCCGCGGCAAGGCGCCTGAACATTTCTCCGGCCGCCGTGGCGCAGCGTATCCGCGCGCTCGAAGGCGAATTCGGAGTGAAACTGCTGACCCGATCCGGGCGTGAAGTCGCACCGACAGAAGCGGGCCTGGCGGTGATCCAGAAAGGGCGGGACCTGCTTCGCGAGGCTCGCGACCTGGTCAGCATCGCCGGCTCGGGATCGATGTCCGGCGAATTGCGGATCGGTTCCGTCAGCAGTGCACTGACCGGCATCCTGCCGGACGTCATGCGGCACCTTTTTGCGACACATCCATCCATCGATCTGTTCATCAAGCCGGGTTCATCGAAGGATCTTTACGCCGAAGTGGTCGCGGGCAATCTCGATGCCTGCGCCATCGTGGAGCCGCGCCTCGCCCTGCCAAAGACCCACGTTTTCAGGAGCTTGCGCGATGAGCCACTGGTCCTGATCGCACCTTCGGCTCTTGCGGGTGGCGATGCGGTCACATTGCTCGAAAACGAGCCTTTCATCCGCTACGACCGCAGCCACTGGGGCGGGCACATCGCCGACGAATACCTGAAGCAGATGCGGATCAGGCCGCGCGACCGGCTCGAGGTGGATTCGCTCGAGGCGATCGCCGTGATGGTAAGCCGCGGCATCGGCGTCTCGCTGGTGCCGGATTGGGCACCGCCCTGGCCGGCGGGACTGGACATCGCCAAGTTCGAACTGCCGCCACCCGCGCAGGGTCGCCGGATCGGATTGTTCTATGTTCGGATGTCGCCGCGACAGAAGCTTATCGACGCATTCGTGTCGGCGGCATTTCCGTCCGGCTGAACATCCGGATTCAAGCCGTGGACGTCGCAAGGATCCGCCCTCCACGACAACTGAAACAGCTGTGATAGGACCAAGCAATGCTTCGGCTTCCGTAGCGGATATGCTTTCGGCTTGGCTGACCAAGTGTTTCCGGACGACTCCAAACGTGTTTCGTTGCCTTGGAACCGACCGATCAAGGCCACATTTGCTGCCTCATTTCATCCCTACGCGCCGGGGAACGTAACAGGTAGGGACTCTCCGAATGCAGAATAAGCTCGCCGCGCTGGCCGCGGTCGTGACAGTGTCTGGCTTGATGCTGGCCGCTTCGGCACAAACCGCGTCGGCTCAGTGCGGCCGCGCCTCGTGGTATGCGCTCACCTCCAAGACCGCCTCCGGCGAACGCATGAACCCGGCGGCCATGACGGCGGCGCATCGCAGCCTTCCATTCGGCACCAAGCTCAAGGTCACCAACAAGCGCAACGGCAAGGCGGTCGTCGTCCGCATCAACGATCGCGGGCCGTTCATCAAGGGCCGCGTCATCGATCTTTCCAAGGCAGCCGCCCGCCAACTCGGCTTCATCGGCGCTGGCCACACTTCCGTCTGCATGGCCAGGCTCTAGACCAGGAGCCTGTTTGCCGCTGTCTCGGCGATCGCGGCGGCGAGGCTCATCCCCCATTGCGACCGGCAATAGGCGCGGAAATCGAAGCAAGGCAGGCCGGGGCAGACTTCGAATTCGATGAGGTGGACGGTGTTGTCCGCCTCCACCCTCAGGTCGAACGAGAACACGTCGCGCAGCCCGAGCTTTCGCATCAGAGCGGCGCCGATCTCGCGGATGCGACGATCGGCTTCAGGCTGGGCGGCAAGGACCGGCCGCAACTCGGGCTCCGCATAAAAGCCCTCGGCCCTGGCCCCTGCGCCGGTATCGCCATAGAGCGCCATACTGTCGGACATGGTCTGGAAATCGGCCCCGGAGTCGACGAAAAACACGCCCAGTTCCTGATTTCCGGCAGCCGGCGACACGGCCAGGAAACTCGCCCGCACATTGCGCCCGGCGACATAGGACTGCACCACCGCGTCATCGCGGTAATCGGCAAAAATACGCCGGCTAAGTTCAAGCGCCTTGTCGGCCGAATCGCAGCGCGAATCTACCCAGATACCGATCTTGGCTCCGAGCCGGTTCGGCTTGACGAAGTAGCCGGAAGTAGATTCCGGCGGCGGGGCGATCCAGTCGCCGTCGCGGGCAAGGCCCGCTTCCGGCACCGGCAGGCCGAGCGCTTTCAATACGGCGCCCGCGCGGAACTTGTCCTGGCAGAGCGCAAACAGCGTGTCGTCTGAACCTATGGTCGGGATTCCACGCAGCCGGGCCAATGCCGGCGCGGCACCGCCACGGAAATAGGCGATGCCATCGGTCAGTGTCCAGACGAGGCACCGCGCGGTATCCACCGTGGACAGGTACGCCGAAGCATCGTCCAGCATGACAGGCCTGAAGGAAATGCCGCGTTGGGCACAGGCAGCGGCGATCTCGTCGAACTCCAGCGCAAGGTCGGTCGATTGCGCCAGATAGGAGGAAATCTCGAGGGCCTGGCGATCGCCATGGCCGTCGGCAAGCAGAAGCCTGCGGCAAGCCGCCTCCGGCTCGTAGATCAGCACGAGTTCATGCGGCGGAAGCGGCATGTTTCCTCAATCGATGCTAAAGCAGGACATTGGGCTCGAACCGGCCATTGACCTCAATGTCGAGCAGGAAGGTCTTGCCGGCCTCGGGATCGGCGGCGCGAGCGGCGGCGTCCATGCCCTTCCATGCGGAGGTGACGACGATGCGCGACGCATCCGGCCCGACAAAGGCCGGGCAGGTCGACAGGCGCGCCGGCACGGCTATCGAGCGCAGCAGCCGGCCGTCGGGAGCATAGGCGTCGAGGCGCCCGCCATCCCAGCGGGCGTTCCACAGAACACCATCGGCATCGACCACCGAACCGTCCGTCCATCCCTCAATGCCCCTGGTGTCGACGAAGAGCTGCGGCTCGCCGATCGGGAGACCCGTGGCGGCATCGCAATCGACGCGATGAATGAGATTGCCCACCTTGCCGGTGAAGTAGGCGACCGTGCCTTCGGCGGAAAAGCAGATCGAATTCGGCACCGTGATCCGTTCATAAAGACGGCGGATCTCGCCCTTGTAAAACCAGTAGATGGCGCCGGCCTTCAATGCCTCGTCCTTGGCCATCGTGCCGATCCAGAACGAACCTGAGGGATGGACGCGAGAATCGTTGGCGCGTGTCGCGGCATTGTCGGCCTCGAGCGCGGTGTGCAATGCCAGTGCGCCGGTCCTTGTGTCGCGGACATAAAGACCATCCTCGGCGACGACCAGTTGGCGCCCGGCGTCGACCGTGGCGATCGCGCTGCCCATGAAGGGCAGGTCGTGGACGACGGTACGCCCGTCCGGGAACTTCTTCTCGAGCAGCTTCCTGCCGGTAATGTCGAACCAGAACAGGGTTTCAGACCCTGGATCGTAGGCCGGGCCTTCACCGAGTTCGCAGACCTCGCCGGAAAAGATGCTTGCGCCTTCGCTGCCCATGCTCACTCCCCGCCGAATATGCGGTCCCAGGCAGCGACGGCTGCCCGGGATCGGCTGCCGACATCGGCGGCGTCCATGCCGGGTTTGTAGAGGCTCGATCCGAGCCCGAAGGTGCGGACGCCGATCTTGCCGAAAGCCTCGAAGTCGTTTTCCGAAACGCCGCCGACCGCACCGACGACGGTATCCGCCGGAAGCACGGCGCGGATCGCCGCGATGCCTTGCGGGCCGAGTGCGCTGGCCGGAAAGAATTTCAGCGCCGAGGCCCCGAGCTTCAGCGCCAGGAAAGCCTCGGTCGGCGTGAAAACGCCGGGCATCGTGACCATGCCCAACTCGGCGGCGCGCGCCATCACGGCCGCATCTATGTTGGGGCTGACCAGCAGCCGCCCGCCGGCGCCATCGAGATCGCCCACCTGTTGCGGCGTCAGCACGGTGCCGGCGCCGATCAATGCCGAATCCGGCAGCAGAGCCGCAATCCCTTCGATCGATTTGAAAGGATCCGGCGAATTGAGCGGCACCTCGATCGCCTCGATGCCCGCCTCGAACACGGCTTCAGCGATGTGCTGCGCCTCTTCCGGCCGGATACCGCGCAGGATGGCGACGAGCCCGCGCTTCAGCGTCGGGAAGGGCGTGCTCATGTGGCGCTCCTTGTTGTCCAGCCAAGACGCCTGGCCGCTTCGAACAGGCCGGCGCGCACGGCCTCGTCGGCATCTGCCGACAGCACCGTCAAACCGGCGAGGTCGAGTGCCGCCCTGTACAGCAAGCCGAGCCCTCCGGAAGCCACGAGGATGGCCTTGCCGTCCACTGCCTTGAAGGTGCGCCGCGCCGATGCGATCTCACCGCCGATCAGCAGGCCGGAAAGTTTCGCCGCCGCGTCGTCGGATTTGAGGTTTTGCAGCAGCGTCGCCGCACGGATGCGGAACAGGCCATTGCCGACATCGCCACCCTCGGCCAGCGCCTGGCTGCAGGCGTCGCGGAAAACAGCATCGCCGGGCATTGCCGCGGCGGGAGCATCGCCCAGCGAATGACGCAGGATCGATTGCTTGGACAGGATGGAAAACAGTTCGCCGGTGAGCCAGGTGCGGAAGCCGGTCACCGCGCCGTCTCGTGCCTCCACCCATTTCGAGTGCGTGCCGGGCATGCAGACCAGCTGATGGCCGGAGGCAAACAGCGGCGCGATCCCGGCCAGCTGCGTTTCCTCACCACGCATCACGTCGGGCGCATCGGCATCGCGCTGCGCCAGCCCCGGCAGGATGCGGACGTCGCGCGCCAAGCCCGGCACCGCAACCGCTCCCGCAATCATGTCGTCGAGCCGCGCCGGCAGCGTCACATAGGGCGCTTCGACCCAACCCTGCCGCGCGCCGGCCATACCGCAGATGATGACGGGCAGGTCGCCCGCCGCGCCCATTTCGCCGAGATGCTTGTCGAGGATCGTCGCGAAACCGGCCGTCCCGGCGCTGACCATGCCTTCGTCGCTGCGCCGCTCTGCCAGCACGGTCCCGATGCCGTCAAGCAACCAGATGCGAAAACTCGACGTACCCCAATCGGCGGCTGCGAAGGCCGGTGCGCTCACAGATAACCTCCATCGACGATCAGGGTCTGCGCGGTCAGCATGCGCGAAGCATCCGAAGCTAGGAACAGGCAGGTGCCGACCATGTCGTCCGGCTGCATCACCTCCTTGATGCACTGCTTGGCGACATGGGCGGCAAGCGCCTCGTCCGTTACCCACAGCTCCCGCTGCCTCTCGGTGATGACCCATCCGGGCGCCACCGCATTGACCCTGATGCCGTCCTTGCCGAGCCGTCCGGCGAGCCCCTTGGTCAGGCCGATGATGCCGGCCTTCGCCGCCGTATAGGACGGCATGTCGGGATGATTGATGAGGAAGGAGGTCGAGGTGAAATTGATGATCGAACCGCCGCCGGCGTCTTTCATCCCCGCAGCAACGGCCTGTGCGGTGAAGAAATGCGGCCTGAGGTTGATCGACTGGTTGTCGTCCCAGAACTCGACTGTCACCTCCTCCGCCGCATGCCGCGTGTCAAGCGCGGCATTGTTGACGAGCACCGTCACCGGTCCATGTGCGGCTGCAGCCTTGGCTGCTGCGTCGCGTAGGGCTTCGACGTCGCGGAGGTCGGCGCTGAGGAAAAGCGGGCGCTTTCCGGCAGCCTTCTCGACACGGTCGCACAGAGCAAGGCTCTGCGCCTCGGCAATGTCGATGAAGGCGACCTTGCAGCCTTGCAGGGCGAAACCCTCGGTTAGCGCAGCACCTATGCCGGACCCGCCGCCGGTGATCAGCACCGAGGCGCCGTCGAGGTCCGGAAATCTGGCGGAAGGCATCATGGCGGGATCTCGTCTCGTTCGCGGTGATGGAAGATCAACGGCGGTGTGCATGACACGCGGCAGAGCCAGCATCAAGACCAAGCGTGGCGTGGCGACCCGGCCGAGCCAAAATCACAAGGAAAAATGGCCGGCGAGACGACGCTAAGTTCGTTAGGGCTAAATGGCCTTGGCGCGTGAAGCGCCGCGGAAAGCGTCCCGCAGATAGCCGAGCGTAGCGTCGGCATCGACCGGCTTGCCGAACAGATAACCCTGCCCGCCGGCGCAGCCGAACTGCACCAGCCGGTCGGCCTGCGCTTCTTCCTCGATGCCCTCCGCCACGACGTCCATGCCGAGACCTTCGCACATTGCCAGGATGGCGCGGATGATGTGCTCGGAGGGCCTGTCGTCGAGGATCGACGATACGAAGGCACGGTCGATCTTCAGCTTGTCGAAGTGGAACTCGCGCAGGCGTCCGAGGGACGACTGGCCGGTGCCGAAATCGTCCAGCGAGACCCTGATGCCGACGCGGCGAAGGTCGTTGACGATCTTTTCGGCCGAAGCAGGATCGGTCATGAGGCCGGTCTCGGTGATCTCGATCTCCAGCCGCCGCGGATCGAAGCCGGTGCGGTCGAGGATCGCCAGTATATGCAGGCCGGTGTTCTGGTCGACCAGTTGGGACGGCGACAGGTTGAAGGACAGGAACAGGTCCGACGGCCAGTTGCGCGCCGCTTCCGTCGCCTTGCGAAGCACCAGTTGCGACAGCGGGCCGATGATGCCGCGCTCCTCGGCAATCGGAATGAAGGTTACCGGCGAAACGAAGCCGAGATCACGATCGGTCCAGCGCGCCAGCGCTTCGAAACCGACCACACGGCGGTTCTTCAGGTCGACGATCGGCTGGAAATGCGGCTCGACCTCGCCGGCCGAGACCGCACGGCGCAACGCCTGCTCGATGCGTGTCACGCGCTTGGCGGCCTCTTCCATTTCGCGCGTGTAGACGACGACCTTGCCACGGCCCGAGCGCTTCGCCTGGTAGAGCGCCGTCTCGGCCTTGTGCAGCAGGATCTCGGTTGTCTCGTCGCCGGAATAGAACAACGAGCAGCCGACCGAGGCGGACAGGCGCGCGGTGCGTTCGCCGACATCATAAGGCGCTGAAAGAATTTCGATCAGCATCTTTGCCTTCTCGCTGGCGGCCTCCTCGCTGAAGACCATCGGATATAGAAAGGCGAACTCGTCGGCGCCGATGCGGGTCACCGCGGAATGCCCGTCCATCGCGGCCCGCAGGCGCATGGCGACCTGGATCAGGATGTCATCGCCCGCCGTGTGACCGAACAGATCGTTGATGGGCTTGAATCCGTCGAGATCGAGGATGCCAACGGTGAAGGGCGCCGGATCCTCGGAACGGTCGCTGATCAGGCGGTCGACCTTGTCGACAAACCGCCTTTGGTTGCCGAGGCCGGTCAATGGATCCGTATAGGCTAGATCCGAACCTTCCCTGCTGTTTTGGCCGGTGCCAAACAACATCTGCATCATAAACCCTGTCTTAGGTAAGCGTGTCGCTGTGACCATGACAGGCAAGCGTTTATGAAACGTATCGTTTTATGTCCCAATTCGCCGGCGAAAGAGTTATTCATGCTGCCCCAAGGGCAGGGCGCATGCGTGGAATTGGGCCGCCGATCCGCGCAACCAATGGCGTGAGGCGATCAAAACCACTACATGCTTGTTCGCGCAGAATCGGAGAACCCCATGCCGCTCAAAGTCGCCGTGCAGATGGACCACATATCGACCGTTTCAATTGCCGGCGACACCAGCTTCGCCCTGTCGCTGGAAGCGCAGCGGCGTGGTCACAAGCTGTTCCACTATACGCCCGACCGGCTCTCGCTCGTCGACGGCAAGGTCTTTGCCAGGATCGAGGAAATGCAGGTGCGTGACGTGAAGGGCGACCACTACACGCTCGGCGAGCCGATCCGCACCGACCTTTCCGAAATGGACGTGATCCTGCTCAGGCAGGACCCGCCTTTCGACATGAACTACATCACGACCACCCACATACTGGAGCGCATTCACCCAAAGACGCTGGTGGTCAACGATCCCAATTGGGTGCGCAACAGCCCGGAGAAGATCTTCGTCACCGAGTTTCCCGACCTGATGCCGGAAACCCTGATTACCAAGGATTCGCAAGAGGTCGCGGCGTTCCGCAAACAGCATGGCGACATCATCGTCAAGCCGCTCTACGGCAATGGCGGCGCCGGCATCTTCCATCTGCACGAAGCCGACCGCAATCTGGCCTCGCTGCTGGAGATGTTCGGCCAGATGTTCCGCGAGCCCTACATCGTGCAGCGCTATCTGAAAGACGTGCGCAAGGGCGACAAGCGCATCATCCTGGTCGACGGCGAACCCGTCGGCGCCATCAACCGGGTTCCGGCCGAGCACGATTCACGTTCCAACATGCATGTCGGCGGCCGCGCCGAGAAGACCGAGCTCACCGACCGCGAACGCGAGATCTGCGCCCGCATCGGCCCCTCGCTCAAAGAACGGGGCTTCATCCTCGTCGGCATAGACGTCATCGGCGACTACATGACCGAAATCAACGTGACCTCGCCGACCGGCGTGCGCGAGGTGAGGAAATTCGGCGGCGCCGACATCGCGGCGCTGTTCTGGGACGCCGTGGAAGCAAAGCGCGCGTAAAGTCCGTCGCTCTACGGTTCAATTCCCTGGCTGTTCTTGCCTATCGGCTCCTGCAATCCGCCTGCACTGAATTCGATAATTTGTTCCTGTATTGTTCTTGAACGTTATCGAGAATTGTGCTTGTCTCTGACCCGAGGGGCGCCCTTCCGCGTGGCGGGCGCATTCGGGATGGAGGGGGCAGCATGGTTTCGCGGGTGCGGACTGTCGCGTTTCAGGGCATCGAGGCCGTACCCGTCGATGTGCAGGTGATGATCGCACCCGGCAAGGCCGGCATGCAGATCGTCGGGCTTCCCGACAAAGCGGTCGCCGAGAGCCGTGAGCGAGTGCAGGCCGCGCTGCATGCGTCGGGCCTGTCGATGCCGGCCAAGAAGGTAACCGTCAACCTCGCGCCCGCCGACCTTCCCAAGGAAGGCAGCCACTACGATCTCCCGATCGCGCTCTGCCTGATGGCCGGGCTTGGCGCGATTCCCGGCGACGCCCTGGGCGACTATGTGGTGCTCGGAGAACTGTCGCTGGACGGAACAATCGCCCCTGTTGCCGGCGCGCTGCCAGCCGCGATCGGCGCCAACGCACTCGGCAAGGGGCTGATCTGCCCGCATGGATCGGGACCGGAGGCGGCCTGGGCAGGTCCCGAATTCGACATACTGGCGCCGCGCAGCCTGATCGCCGTCGCCAATCATTTTCGCGGCACGCAGGTCCTTTCGAGGCCGGAAGCAAGTATCCATGCACCGGCGCGGGACCTGCCGGATCTCGCCGACATCAAGGGCCAGGAGAGCGCCAAGCGGGCACTGGAAGTGGCGGCGGCGGGCGGCCACAATCTGCTGATGGTCGGTCCGCCCGGTTCCGGCAAATCGATGCTGGCGCAGCGGCTGCCGTCGATCCTGCCGCCGCTCGCGCCCAGGGAATTGCTGGAAGTCTCGATGGTCGCCTCGATCGCCGGCGAACTGGCCGGCGGCAAGCTGACCGACCGACGGCCGTTCCGGGCGCCGCATCATTCGGCATCGATGGCGGCGATGGTTGGCGGCGGCCTGCGCATACGCCCCGGCGAGGTGTCGCTCGCCCATCACGGCGTACTTTTCCTCGACGAGTTTCCGGAATTCTCGCCGGCGGTGCTCGATTCACTCCGCCAGCCGCTCGAGGCTGGCGAATGCATGATCGCGCGAGCGAACCATCGCGTCACCTATCCGGCCCGCATCCAGCTCGTCGCGGCGATGAACCCGTGCCGCTGCGGCATGGCGGGCGAGCCTGGCTACCGCTGCGCGCGCGGTCCGCGCTGCCTCTCCGACTATCAGGCGCGGATTTCGGGACCGCTGCTCGACCGCATCGATCTCAGGATCGAGGTGCCCGCCGTTTCCGCTGTCGACCTGATCCGCCCGGCGAAATCCGAAACCAGCGCTACCGTCGCACTGCGTGTTGCCCGCGCCCGGTCGATCCAGCGCGAACGTTACGAACGGCTCGGCTGCGCGTCGACCACAAACGCGCATTGCGCCACGGCGCTTGTCGAGGAGATCGCGTCACCCGACGCCGCGGGCATGTCGCTGCTGCGCGACGCCAGCGAGAAGATGGGCTTTTCGGCGCGCGCCTATCACCGCGTGCTCAAGGTGGCACGTACGCTTGCCGACCTCGACGGTGTCGAGACGGTCGGCCGCATTCATCTCGCGGAAGCGATTTCCTACCGCATGTCGGGCGAAAGACTGGCACAGCAGGCGGCATAGCGCGAACAGCGTTGGCGGGCGTTTTCAACGATAGGAGAAGAACTATCGGCCGTTACCGAACGGCACCGACCATGGTGTTTTCGCCGTCGCGGATCGAAACCCAGCGCCCTGTGTGGTCGCTGGCCTGCCGCTTCAGATAGCGGTAGCCGGTTTCGTCCCAGAGCTTTACAGCGGCGGCGAGGTTGTCGAGAACAAAATCACCCTTATCGGTACGCACCGTCAGCACGGCATGCCCCTCACCGTCGGGCTTGCGCACGACGGTGATCAGCAGGTTGGAAAGTGAAATGCCGCTGTTCATCAGGATACGGCGCTTCTCCAGCACGTAGTCTTCGCAGTCGCCGAAACCGTCAGGATAGGCCCAGACCTCGTCCTTGCCGTAAATATCGAAATCGTTCATCGGCTTGATGCTGTCGTTGACCGACAGGTTTACGCTGGCCAGCTGCCGCCAGAGTTTTCCGGTCATGTGCTCCGGGCCGCCGTCTGCTGAGCGGACCGCGCACTCGCCCGGATTGGATTTGCAGAATTCGAAGTGGCCTATCGGCTGCGATGTCAGGCCGCCGGTGTGCATCAGCTCCGAGGCTTGGACTGCGGGAATTGCAAAAAGCAGGGCGATCGCCATTCCGACGCCCCGTGCAAATCGCTGTCCCGGTGTGGAAATCATTCCGCCTGTCCCGACCACCCGCTTTTGTTAACAAAAGGTTAAGGTCGAGCTGCCGGTCCTGTCAATTCAAGGGAGGCAACGATCTATTGGAATGGTTACTTCCGCGGCACGCGTTGCGCTGCAGCCACACATTGGCGTGCGATCACGCCCGGGCAGAGTGAACGATGCGTGGCTTGACCGGAACGCGGTTTTCGCGGCCGTAGCTTGTCATGAAGTCGACGATGCGCGGCACAATCTCAGACCTGAAGCGCGAGCCGTTGAAGACACCATAGTGGCCGACCGCCGGCTGCAGGTAATGCGCGCGCATGTCGGCCGGAATGTTGGTGCACAGCGTGTGCGCCGCCTGGGTCTGGCCGACGCCGGAAATGTCGTCGTTCTCGCCTTCGACCGTGAACAGCGCCACGTTCCGGATGACGGAGGGGTCGACCGGCTCGCCGCGGTGCTTCATCTCGCCCTTCGGCAAGGCATGGCGAACGAATACGGTATCGACGGTCTGCAGGTAGAACTCGGCGGTCAGGTCCATCACGGCGAGATATTCGTCGTAGAAATCACGGTGCTTCTCGGCATTGTCGCCGTCGTGCTTCACAAGGTGCATGAAGAAATCCTTGTGGGCGATGATATGGCGGTCGAGATTCATGCTCATGAAGCCCGAGAGCTGCAGGAAGCCCGGATAGACGTCGCGCATGAAGCCGGGGTTCGGCCACGGCACCTGCATGATGGCGTTGTCGCGGAACCAGTCGATCCCCTTCTCTTCGGCAAGCGTGTTGACTGCGGTCGGATTGCGCCGCGTGTCGATGGGTCCGCCCATCAGGGTCATGGTGGAAGGGGCACAGCGGTCGCCGCGCGCTTCCATGACGGCAGCCGCCGCCAGAACCGGAACCGACGGCTGACACACGGCCATCACATGCGTGTCGGGCCCCAGCGCGTGGAGCATGTCGATGACGTAGTCGATATAGTCGTCGAGATCGAACTTGCCGTCCGATAACGGCACCATCCGGGCGTCCGTCCAGTCGGTGATATACACGTCGGCATGCGGCAGCATGGCCTCGACCGTGCCGCGCAGCAGCGTAGCGTAGTGGCCCGACATCGGCGCAACGATCAACAGCTTCGGATCGCGCCGGCGGCTGGCGGGCAGCGCCCGCTCGAAATTAATCAGATTGCAGAAGGGCCGCGACCAGGCGATCCTTTCCTTCACATCGACGGATTTCCAGTCGACGGTGGTTTTCGGCAGGTCGAAGCGCGGTTTGCCGTAACGCCGCGTGGTTCGCTCGAACAGTTCCGCCATGGCCGCCACTGAGCGCCCCCAGGCGGTGTGCGAAAAAGGATTGAGCGGGTTGGTGTAGAGCAGCCTCACCGAGTCGGCATAAGCCCGTACGGGCTGCAGCGACGCATGGTTGAGTTCATACAGCTGATAAAACATCCGAACTCCGCGGCCGGCGGCGGTTTCGAGGATCGAATCCGTCCGAGACCATGTTGTATTGCAACAAAGCTAACATCGATTTGCTGCGATGCAATACTGCCGTCACGTAACTGTCATCTCATGCTTTGGTCCAAAGACCGTTAACGGTCGATCTCACCACCCTTCACTGGCGAAGCATGAGAACGCGAGATTCCGGATCGATGCCGGGCGGCATTTCGGACGAAAACTGGGCTTTCAGGGCAGCCGGCGCGGCATCGAGCGGCAGCACGGCAAACCCGAGCCGGGCATAAAATGGCGCGTTGAAGGGAACGTCGCGAAATGTCGTCAGGCTCGTTCCCGCGAAGTTTCCGGCCCGCGCTTCGGCGACAACGGTTTCGACCAGCGCCGTACCAACCCCCTTGCGGCCATGAGCAGGGTCAACGGACAGTTCCCTGAGATGAAGATATCCATCGATCGCGCCGGCAACCGCAAAGCCCGCCGGATGGCCGGCTTTATCGGTCGCTACCCAGACCTTTTGCCCGGCCATCATGGCGCGCAAGACAGCAACGTCGGGGATCGACGCGTCGACGACATCGGGAAGTCCGTGATCGCGGAACAACTCCGATGCCCGGTTTTCCACCCCCACCAGCGCCGGATCGTCCGCCGCAACGCGCATGCGGATGAGATAGCCAGGCAGCGTTCGGATCACTGGCTCAAGCGCCTTCGACCAGCACAATCTCGCCGTCGGCGAATTGCTGGCGGATTGCCTTCGCCGCTTGATACTCTTTCGAGTTGTAGCAATCGCGCGCAGCGTCGAATGACGGAAATTCGATGATCACGTTGCGGGCACGTCCGGGTCCCTCGACCTTTTCGTGGGCGCCGCCGCGGGCAAGGAAATTTGCACCGAACCGCTCGAAAGCAGGCTTGGCCGTGGCGACATAGTCCTTGTAGCCTTCGGGGTCGCGCACATCGACGCGGGCGATCCAGTATCCTTTTGGCATTTCTCTCTCCGTGGAACTTCCGAAAGCTGTTGCCGCTCTACGCAGCCTGCATTTCGTCAAGAATGGCCTGCGCTGCCGCCTTCCGGTCGGCTGCTGACACGATCGGCCGCGCGACGACCAGGTGACTGGCGCCGGCCCGGATCGCATCCGTCGGGGTAACCACGCGCTTCTGGTCGCCACGGTCGCTGCCCGCCGGGCGTATGCCAGGGGTCACGACGGCCATATCGGCGCCGACAACCTTGCGCACCGCCGCCGCCTCACTCGCTGAGCAGACGATACCGCCCATGCCGGCGTGAAGCGCCTGCTCGGAGCGCCGCAGCACCAGCGTATGCGGATCGTATTCGTAACCGGTCTCGATGAGATCCTGCTCGTCCATGGACGTCAGCACGGTAACACCCAGCAGGCATAATTTGCTGCCCTTCGCTGCCTCGACAGCGGCCTTCATCGCCTTGGGATAGGCATGCAGGGTCAGCATGGTGACGCCCATCTTGACGATATTCTCGACACCTTTCCCCACCGTATTGTCGATGTCGAGCAACTTCATGTCGAGGAATACCCTGGTGCCGCCGCTCGCCAGCTCGCGGGCGAAATCGAGGCCTCCGGCGAAGGCAAGCTGGTAGCCAATCTTGTAGAACGAAACCGTGCCGTCGAGTTCGCGGACCACCTTTTCGGCCTCGGCCAGTGTCGGCACGTCGAGACCGACGATCAGGCGGTCGCGCATGGTGTCTCCAGCCATCAGAATTTCCCCTCGAAGATTTCGACAGGCGTCCAATCGCACAGCAGGCGCCGATCCGAAAGCCCAAACGCGAAAACGTTGCCACCGCCGCCCGGCTGATCGCGAATGCGAGAGATCGGCAGCCCGCCGAGATGGCATTTCAGCAGCGTGCCGACACCGCCATGCCCGACGAAGGCGACGGGCCTGTCGCGGGAGCTTCGGGCGATCGCGGCTTCCACCGCTGAAGCGATGCGTGCCTGCGCCGCATCGGCGGTTTCCCAGCCGTGAAAACTTTGCGACGGGTTGGCGAAGAACCAGTCGGCGGCCTTTTCGAATTCGGGCGGCGGCAGGAAGCCCGTCGCGGAGCGGTCGTTCTCGCCCATTTCTTCCACGGTCTCGACCCGGCAGCTAGCCGCGGTGGCGATGATCTTCGCTCCTTCGATCGCCTTCTTTTCGGTGCTGGCGAAAACGTGGCCGAGCGAGCGGACCCAGTCGCGCCCGGCGATCGCCGTCAGCCTGGCCCGCCCGACATCGGAGAGCCCCCAATCGGGGACCGGAACCTGGGGATCGATCACCACCTGCGGATGGGTGAGATAGTAGCCGATCACCCTTCGATCCTCGTCGACAGCATGCTTGCGCGTTCGATCAGCGTCCGGCACACCGTCGCCATCGATTTTTTCGAATGCTCTTCCTTGAGCTCGCCATCTTGGTCGAACGCTTCGCTGGCTCGCGCGATCGAACATTGCGGCGTGATGATTTCTACCTGGCAATGCATCAGCACCGCGCGCAGATGATAGAGACCTCGGGCGCCAGCGAAAGCCCCGTCCGACGAAGAACACAACCCGGCGACCTTGCCCTCGAAGGGCTTGAATGGCCGCCCGCCATCCTTGCGGATGCGGCTGACCCAGTCGAGGGCGTTCTTCAGCAGCGGCGGGATCGACGCGTTGTATTCCGGGCTGCAGATCAGCATGCCGTCGTGGGCGGCGATCAGGCGGCCCAACCTGTAGGCGTTTTCGGGAACGCCTTCTTCCTTCTCGAGATCCTGGTCCATGATCGGCAGCGGATAATCGCCAAGCGAGATGCGCGTCACCTCGGCGCCTTGCTCGGCAAGTTCCTTCATCGCCGCGTCGGCGGTCTTGCCGCTGTAGGCGCCGGTCCGGATCGAGCCCGCGAATACCAGTATCCTAGCTGCCATCGTTGCGTCTCCCGGTATGCGCCATGGGTCGGGCCGGACCAACGACCGGGCAGGCCCGCGAAATACTCAGGCGCTTGCCGGGCGGCGATAGATCCAGAGCTGCGTCGGCGGAATGTTTCGGATCACGAAGTCGAAATGCTTGACCGTGTAGTTGCCGCGACCGGCCGGAATGGGAGAGAGCGGGCCATAGGTGAGCTGCACCACCGGTCGCCCGACGGGAATGCGGTTGAGCAGGTCTTCCAGATAGGCAATGCGCTGCGCCACCGGGAAATTGAGCAGCGGCACGCCCGATATCACCGAATCGAACCGCAGGCCGCGCTTGTCGCCGAGCGTCTTGTCGAGATCGAAAGCATCGCCCTGGATGACATTGACGCCTGGATAGTGATCTTCCAGGTGGCGGACGAAGTCTTCGGAATATTCGACTGCGTAAAGGCTCTCCGGCTTGATGCCGCGGGCCAGGATGGCGCGGGTGATGACCCCCGTTCCTGGACCGACCTCGAGAACCGGCAGTCCGGAACCGGGATCGACAACCGACGCCATGCGCCGCGCCGTCACTGAACTTGTGGGCACAATCGAACCGACAGCCTTGGGCTTGTCGATCCAGCCTTTGAAGAAACGCAGTTCGTCGTCGAACTTCGAGGCGAGGGATTTGCGCAAACCAGTGCCGCGTGTCATGGACATCCTCTTCTGCGCCCTGCCCCAAGGGAACTTATTTACGCAACCGTCCGGCCTTAGCAAGGCAAAACCGGTTTTCGGCTACAATACCAACAGCCGAGATTGCCGGACATCACTCTCCGAACGATTCGAAGAAGTCCTTCATACGCGCGAAAAACCCACTCGATTGCGGGCTGTTGTCCTTCGATGAAAGCTGCTCGAATTCCTCGAGCAGTTCACGCTGGCGCTTCGACAGGTTCTGCGGCGTCTCCACAGCGACCTGGATGTAAAGATCACCGATATTGGGCTGGCGAAGCACCGGCATGCCCTTGCTCTTCAGCCGGAACTGGCGGCCGTTCTGTGTGCCTTCCGGCACCTTCACCCGCGTTTGCGTGCCGTCTAGCGTCGCCACCTCGAACTGCCCGCCCAATGCCGCCGTCGTCATCGAGATCGGCACCTTGCAATAAAGGTCGGCGCCGTCGCGCTGGAAGAATTCGTGAGGTTTTACCGACAGGAAAATATAGAGATCGCCGGATGGGCCACCGCGCAGGCCGGCTTCGCCCTCATTTGAAAGCCGAATGCGGGTACCGTCTTCGATGCCGGCCGGAATATTGACAGAAAGCGAGCGCTCCTCAGTGACGCGGCCCTGGCCAGCGCATTTCGAGCAAGGGTCCTTTATGGTCTGGCCGCGGCCATGACAGGTGGGGCAGGTCCGCTCGATCGAGAAGAAGCCCTGCGCCGCGCGTACCCGTCCATTGCCGCCGCACATCGAGCAGGTCACCGGCTGGGTGCCGGGCTTGGCTCCCGAACCGGAGCAGTCGGTGCAGGAAATCGAAGCCGGCACGTGAATCTGCGCGGTCTTGCCCGCATACGCCTCTTCGAGCGTGATCTCCATGTTGTAGCGTAGATCGGCGCCGCGCTCGCGGCCGCCGGAGGAGCGGCGCTGGCGGCCGCCGCCCATCATGTCGCCGAAAATATCCTCGAAGATGTCGGCGAAGCCGCCTGCGCCAAAACCCTGGCCGCCGCCGTTCATCCCGCCATTCTCGAAGGCGGCGTGACCGAAACGATCGTAGGCCGCACGCTTCTGCGGATCCTTCAGCGTCTCGTAGGCCTCGCCGATTTCCTTGAATTTGTGCTCGCAGGCTTGGTCGCCGGGATTGCGGTCCGGGTGGAACTGCATGGCGAGCTTGCGGAAAGCCGCCTTGAGCTCTTTCTCGTCGGCGCCTTTCTGGACGCCCAGCGTCTCGTAGAAATCAGCTTTCATGTCACCCTGTTGACCAAGCTTCCCGCCGCCACGCCGCCCATGCCGGCTGGCGCGTGTCCATTAGCCACCGATTTAGTAAGTCGCACGAGCGGATGCCATAGCATCCATGCAACGGCCGGGATTTTTTTCAGATTTAAGCCGGAAATGTAAGCTTTGCGCTTTTTCATCAGCCGCAGCAGCCTCAAAGAAAAGACCCGGCGCGTGGCGCCGGGTCTTTCTTGTCGATCGGAGGCATCAAGCCGACTTTTTCTTGTCGTCGTCTTCGTCGATTTCCTCGAAATCGGCGTCGACCACGTCCGAATCCTTGGCGGCATCCGCCTTGGCGTCGGCTTCGGCCGCTTCCTTCTGCGAGGCTTCGTACATCGCCTGGCCGAGCTTCATGGATGCTTCGGCAAGCGTCTGCGTCGCCGTGTTGATCGCCTCGACGTCATCGCCCTCTGTGGCCGTCTTCAGACCGGCGATGGCATCGGAGATCGCGGTGCGATCGGCTTCCGAAACCTTGTCGCCATATTCCTGCAGCGACTTCTCAGACGAATGCACTAGCGCTTCGGCCTGGTTGCGCGCCTCGACCAGCGCACGGCGCTTCTTGTCGGTCTCGGCGTTGGCTTCGGCGTCCTTCACCATCTTCTCGATGTCGGCGTCCGAAAGGCCGCCCGACGCCTGGATTCGGATCTGGTGCTCCTTGCCGGTGCCCTTGTCCTTGGCCGAGACGTTGACGATGCCGTTGGCATCGATGTCGAATGTGACCTCGATCTGCGGGACGCCGCGCGGTGCGGGCGGAATGCCGACCAGGTCGAACTGGCCGAGCGCTTTGTTGTCCTGCGCCATTTCGCGCTCGCCCTGGAAGACCCGGATGGTCACAGCCGACTGCGAATCCTCGGCAGTCGAGAACACCTGGCTCTTCTTGGTCGGGATCGTCGTGTTGCGCTCGATAAGGCGCGTGAACACGCCGCCAAGCGTCTCGATGCCGAGCGAAAGCGGGGTCACGTCGAGCAGCAGCACGTCCTTGACGTCGCCCTGCAGCACGCCGGCCTGGATGGCGGCGCCGAGTGCGACGACCTCATCCGGGTTGACGCCCTTGTGCGGCTCCTTGCCGAAGAACTGCTTCACGACTTCCTGGACCTTCGGCATGCGGGTCATGCCGCCGACAAGCACCACTTCGTCGATCTCGCCAGCCTTCAGGCCGGCATCCTTGAGCGCCGCCTTGCAGGGCTCGATGGTGCGCTGCACGAGGTCATCGACCAACTGCTCGAACTTGGCACGCGTCAGCTTCAGCGTCAGGTGCTTCGGACCGGTCTGGTCGGCGGTGATGAAGGGCAGGTTGATTTCGGTCTGCGAGGAGGAAGAAAGCTCGATCTTGGCCTTTTCCGCGGCCTCCTTGAGGCGCTGCAGGGCGAGCTTGTCGTTCTTCAGGTCGATGCCCTGTTCCTTCTTGAACTCGGCCGCCAGGTACTCGACCAGGCGCATGTCGAAATCCTCGCCGCCGAGGAAGGTGTCGCCATTGGTCGACTTCACCTCGAAGACGCCGTCGCCGATTTCCAGCACGGAAATATCGAAGGTGCCGCCGCCAAGGTCATACACGGCGATCGTCTTGCCTTCCTTCTTGTCGAGGCCATAGGCCAATGCCGCGGCGGTGGGTTCGTTGATGATGCGCAGCACCTCGAGGCCGGCGATCTTGCCCGCGTCCTTGGTGGCCTGGCGCTGGGCGTCGTTGAAGTATGCGGGAACGGTGATGACCGCCTTCTCGACCTTCTCGCCGAGATAGGCTTCCGCCGTCTCCTTCATCTTCTGCAGGATCATCGCCGAGATCTGGCTTGGCGACTGCTTCTTGTCGGCCGCCTCGACCCAGGCGTCGCCATTGTCGCCCTTGACGATCTTGTAGGGGACAAGCTTCTTGTCCTTCTCGGTGACCGGATCGTCGTAGCGGCGGCCGATCAGGCGCTTGACCGCGAAGATGGTGTTTTCCGGATTGGTGACCGCCTGGCGCTTGGCCGGCTGGCCGACGAGGCGCTCGCCTTCACCCGTGAAGGCGACGATGGAAGGGGTCGTACGCGCGCCTTCCGCATTCTCGATGACCTTCGCGTCCTTGCCGTCCATGACGGCGACGCAGGAATTGGTCGTTCCCAAGTCGATACCGATTACTTTTGCCATTTCATTCTCTCCACTAAGCAGACTGTCAGGACCCGATGTGGCGTTCCAGCGACAGCCCCTGTTCACATGAAATTCCGCGAGGTTTCAGGGCTTGTAGGCCATCCCCGCAGTTGTGCGGCGTATATAAGAAGACCCTATCCGACACGCAAGACATATCCCGCACGGAGAAATCGGCGTCGAGAGGCTTATTTCAGCGGTTTTTACGCTTTTTGACGGGATTTTCGGCAATCGGCGCCCTGACGGCGGTGAAGTCCTCGCTATAAACGGCCACCGGGCGGGACTCGGCAAACGGAATCGGGCGTACCATATTGCATGGATGAGCCAGGCAACCCCGATCGATCTTCTCGAACACCGCCGCAATCGCCTCCTCAATACGGTTCACACCTGGCTGCTCGGCTTCGGCAGCCTTGCGCTTCTCGCCATCACGGCCTGGGCGTTCGGCGGTACCGCCGGTATCCTCTACGCCATCATCTTCGGCGGCGCCTCGATGTGGGCAATGCGCCGTGTCAGCCCGCAGGTGGTGCTGAAGATGTACAAGGCAAGGCCGGTGACGCCGACGGAATTTCCGCTCGGCTTCCGGCTCATCAACGAACTGTCCAGCCGCGCCGGCTTGCCGGCCGCGCCGAAACTGTTTGTCGTGCCGTCAAAGCTGATGAACGCGTTCGCCGTCGGCCGCCGCGAGGATTCGGCCATTGCCATCACCGATGCGCTCGCTCGAAACCTGACGGCGCGCGAACTTGCCGGCGTCCTGGCGCATGAGATGAGCCACATCGCGCATGGCGACATGAAGGTGATGGCCCTTGCCGACATGGTCTCGCGCTTCACCTCGGTCATGTCGACGGTCGGCATCCTGTCGTTGGTGCTCAACCTTGGCAGCTTTGCCGGCGGCGGTCGCGAGCAGGTGCCGTGGATTGCCGTGCTTGTGCTGATCGCCGCGCCGACAGTCGGCGGGCTCCTGCAGATGGCGCTGTCGCGTACCCGCGAATTCGACGCCGATCTCGGCGCGGCGACGCTGACCGGCGACCCCGATGGCCTGGCATCCGCACTGCAGAAGCTGGAGCGGGCACAAGGCCGGCGCTGGGAAACCGTGTTCTTGCCCGGCGGCCGCATTCCCGATCCTTCGGTTCTGCGCACGCATCCGGTCACGGCCGAACGGGTGAAGCGGCTGCTGGCGCTGAAAAAGGCGGTCGAGGAGGGCGACATCGCCGTCGTCGCAAAAGAACCGCGGCAGCGCGGCGAGCCGCGCGTTTCCCTCGTCCCGAAAATCCGGCGCTCTGACAGCCATGGCGATTTCACCGGCCCCACAGGCGTCTCTTCGCTCTTTGCTCACCCGTCAGGCCTTCCTTCCGAAGAGCCTTCGATGCACCTGCCGGCCTGCGGCAAGTCGCTTTACCCGCCAGACGGAGATCCGCGCATCCGGCTGAAGCATGGCGGCGTCTGGTGGTGATGGCGCTTGCGCAAACCGGCCTGCCGGGTGATTTTGCCGCGGCAATGTAGTGTTAGGCGGGCATGCACGGGCCACGTTCCAGAAAAATGCGTTTGAGCGAGCGGCACATCGCCATGCTGGCGCGCGAGATTGCCGATCCGGGTTTCAGTTTGCTGCCGGGTTTCAGGGCCGCGACCGACGCCGACTACGACGCCATCGTCGGCGACATCATCGCGGCTGCGCCCAACGACGGCCTCTGGGTGTTCGCCTACGGGTCGCTGATCTGGAACCCCGCTTTTGACTTCATCGACAGCAATGTCGCCGTGGCGCATGGCTGGCACCGGTCGTTCTGCCTCGGCTGGGACCGCCGTTTCCGCGGCAATCCCGAGCAGCCGGGGCTGATGCTGGCGCTTGATCGCGGCGGCCAATGCCGGGGTGTCGTCTACCGGCTGCCGCCGGGCGCGCTGAAACCCAACATGGACAAGCTCATCCGCCGCGAGATGAGCATGGTGCCAACCGCCTTTCCGCCGCGCTGGATCAATGCGACCACCGCGGGCGGCCCGGTCCGGGCGCTGACCTTCGCCATGAACCGCAACAGCGGCCGCTACATCAACGGCCTGTCAGCCGACGCGCTGGCGGATATCCTGGCAACGGCCTGCGGCTTTCGCGGCTCGATGGCCGAGTATCTGTTTTCGACGGTCGCCCATCTGGAGGAACTCGGCATCCACGACCGTCATCTCTGGCAGATGCAGGAACTCGTCGCCCGGCGCATCGAAGAGACCCACGGGATCAGTTAGGCCCCTTCCGGAGCGAAAGCCTCAAACATACTCCCAGCCATCATGCTCGGCAGCACGGAAGATCGCATCGATCATCTTCTGGTTCGACACCGAATTCTCCAGCGCGAACACCGCGTCCTTGCCGCCCTGTGCCGCACGCGCGAACGTCTCCACTTCCAGCCGGTACTGGCGCGTGCCAGGGAAGCGGAACACAGTCGCCTGGTCATGCTTCTGGTTGTGCAGTTCGACGCGATGGTGCTCGTAGTCGCCAGCGTTGAACGGCGCGTGCACCTCGATGAATCCCTTTTCGCCATGAAGGACGATGAATTGCCTGAGCGCCATCTGCGTCGAGCAGTAGAACGACAGGTCGAAGTCGCCGAAATCAGCCTTGATGCTGGAATAGATGTCGGTGCCGAACTTCTCGTCGCGCTCGATCGTCGCCTGGATGCGCACCGGCTCCTTGCCGCTGACGAAACGGGTGACGACGCTCGGATAGACTCCGATGTCGGGCAGCGCGCCGCCGCCCAGTGAAAGCTGGTTGCGCATGTTGGCAGGGTCGACATTGTGGTAAGCAAACGCGCCCTGCACATGCCTCAGCCGGCCGATGGCGCCTTCGGCAATCAATTCGCGCACCTTCGACCATTGCGGGTGGTAGAAGACCATGAAGGCTTCGCAGACCAGCACGTGATTGCGGTCCCGCGCCTCGATCAGCGGGGCGATGTCCTTGGCGTCGAGCGCGATCGGCTTCTCGCAGAGTACATGCTTGCCGGCATCCGCTGCCTTCAGCGTCCATTCGACATGCTGCGAGGTCGGCAGCGGGATGTAGACGCCATCGACATCCTTTGACGCGAGCAGCTCGTCATAAGATCCAAAGGCATGCTCGGCGCCAAAACGCGTCGCCAGCGCGCGCGCCTTGTCGATGTCGCGACTGGCGATGGCGGCCACCGTGCCGTTTTCGGAATCGAGCATCGCCGGCAGCAGATGATCCCGTGCGATCTTGGCGGTCGAAAGGACACCCCATCGAAACATTTTCTTCCCTCCTGATTGACCGGCGGAAGCTATCCATCGCGGCTTAAAAAGGGAAGCCGCCGCACTCGATTCCTGCCGGCCCGGATCAGATCATCTCGAGCGGGCGCTTGCGCGACGGCGGCGGAAAGGCACGGTCGAGTTCGGCAATATCGGTCTCGGTGAGCTCGATGTCGAGTGCAGCGCGGTTGTCACGCACGTGCCCGGGCCTGCTCGCCTTGGGAATGGCGATGACGCCCGGCTGCCGCATCGTCCACGCAAGCGCAATCTGAGCCGCAGTGGCTCCATGGCGTTCGGCGACCGGCGCCAGTTTCGAATCGCGCGTCAGGTCGCCCTGGCCGATCGGCGAATAAGCCATGACCGGAATACCGCGCTGCCTGGACCACGGCAGCAGGTCGAAATCGACGCCGCGGCTCGACAGATTGTAGAGCACCTGATTGGTCTGCACCGCCTCTCCCGAGGCAACACCCGCCAGCTCTTCCATGTCGTCGGTATCGAAATTGCTGACGCCCCAGTGCAGGATCTTGCCTTGCTGCTTCAGCGCTTCGAAAGCCGCGACGGTCTCGCCGAGCGGCGTGCCGCCACGCCAATGCAACAGGTAAAGGTCGATACGGTCGGTGCCCAACCGCTTGAGGCTCGCCTCGCAGGCGCGCATCACGCCGCTGCGCGATGCGTTCGATGGCAGCACCTTGCTGACCAGGAAGACTTCTTCGCGGCGCCCCTCGATCGCTTCGCCCGTCACCTCCTCGGCACCGCCCGAAGCGTACATCTCAGCCGTATCTATCAGCGTCATGCCAAGATCGATGCCGAGCTTCAGCGCGACAACCTCGTCGGAACGACGGCGGCGATCCTCGCCCATGTTCCAGGTGCCCTGGCCAAGCACCGGCACGTCGATGCCGGCGGGAAGCCGGGTGGTGGGTAGCGAAGAAGACATTTCGTGTTCTTTCATTCGACAAGAAGTGCCAGCATCTATGGCGCGCCGGCCGGATTGCAATCAACCCTACCAGGGCACCACGGCAATTTCCGGCCACTGCCGTTGCGCCCGCGCGCCCTTCTCCTCGTGTGTCGCCCGGTTGTCGATGATGCGGTTCGGCGTCACCCGCAACGAAAAGATGTCGTCGAGGCCGAACGGTGCGGTGACCTCCATGGTGTCGTCATGCCGCAGCCGGACGCCGACCGCATGGGTCCGCGACGCGAAATAGCCAAGCGACTCCGCCGAGGACCGATAGGCCGGGCACGATCTGCCGAAACGCTCCGGATACCAGAGGTGCACCCTTGCCTGATTGCGGATTTCGACCGCCGGCGGCGTGCCGGCGAAATGCCGTTCGCCGGCCTCGATGACGACATCCTCCGCTTCCCACGACAGGTCGGAACCGTCGAAATAGAAAAGATCGATGTCCTTGATGCCGTAGCCGGAAGGCTTGCCGGTCAGGCTGTTCCAGACCGTGTTGTAGATGGCGCCCGAGACGATCATCCAGTCCGGCAGGTCGAGATTGCGGGCGCTCCGAAGTGCCTGCCAGGTCAGCGGATCAGCCTTCAGGATCGCAATGAGCGCGGCATGTTGCGTTTCAAAACCCAGCCCGGAAAACCGCAGATGATCCATGCGCCGTTTGAGCGTGATTCGCGTCGCGGCTGCAACGTCCGCAGGACGGACGGCAGCTTCCGATGCGCGCCCGGCGTGCCGCTATCCGCGCAGCACGCCACCAGTCTGCTTCTTGACGTTCTCGACAATGCGGCCAGCGAGCGCTTCGAAATCCTCGTCGGTCAGCGTCTTCTCGACCGGCTGGATCGAAACCTCGATGGCGATCGACTTTTTGCCGTCGCCGAGTGACGCGCCCTCGAAGATATCGAACACCGAGACGCCGGTGATCAGCTTCTTGTCGGCCGCGAGTGCGGCACGGGTCAGCGTTCCCGCCTCAACCGTCCTATCGACCACGAAGGCAAAATCGCGCTTCACCGCCTGGAAGGCCGAGAGTTCGAGCTTCGGCTTGGTGCGCGTCGGCTTCGCCTTCGGCTCGGGAACGGCGTCGACGAACACTTCGAAACCGGCCAGCGGTCCCGAAACATCCAGCACCTCCAGTGTCTTCGGGTGGAACTCGCCGAAATGCCCGAGCACCGTCTTCGGGCCGAGCTTGATCACGCCGGACCGGCCGGGGTGATACCAGGCCGGGCCACCGGCCTCGACCTGCAATCTGTCGACGGGCGCCCCGCAGGCTTCCAGAACGGCGAACGCATCGGCCTTGGCGTCGAATACGCCGACGTTTTGCGCGTTGCCGGCCCAGCTGCGGCCTGCGCCTTCGAGTTTCGCGGTACCGCGGCGGATGCCCGCGGCGACACGGCGCTGCGTCTCCGGTGTGTCACCCTCATAGGTGCCCGACACTTCGAACAGCGCGACATCGCCAAAGCCACGGTCGGCGTTGCGCTGCGCGGCGGCAATCAGCCCCGGCAGCAGCGACGGCCGCATGTCCGACATGTCGGCGGCGATCGGATTGGCGAGCTTCAAGCCGGACTGGCCGCCGCCAAAAATTTCGGCGTGCCTTGCCGGGATGAACGACCAGGTCACCGCTTCCATCATGCCGCGCACGGCGAGCGCCCGCTTGGCCGCGCGGCTGCGTATCTGCAGCGTGGTCAGGATCTTGCCGTTGACCGTGCCGTGGCTCGCCAGCGGCTGCGGCACGATCTCGTCGACGCCGTGGATGCGCATGACCTCCTCGACCAAGTCGGCCTTGCCGTCGACATCCGGTCGCCATGAGGGAACCGAAACATCCACCACGTCGCCCGA
This sequence comes from Mesorhizobium sp. ZC-5, assembly GCF_025753855.1. Taxonomy (GTDB): domain Bacteria; phylum Pseudomonadota; class Alphaproteobacteria; order Rhizobiales; family Rhizobiaceae; genus Neomesorhizobium. The sequence goes on along the minus strand of NZ_JAOWPT010000002.1, from coordinate 374,148 downwards.
GCCATTCGGCCCGAAGCCGAGCCGCTTCAGGATGTCGAGGCTCTCCGCCTTCGGCACGTCGAGGCCGGTCAGCCGCTTCACTTCCGACACCGGGAACGAAACGATCTTCGGCTGGTGGCTGGCATAACCGACGACTTCGGTTTCGCTCGGCGTGCCGCCGCAGAAATCCATCACGAGCCTTGTCGCCAGTTCCAGGCCGGGCACCATGAATTCAGGGTCGACGCCACGCTCGAAACGATAGCGCGCGTCGGTGATGATGCCGAGTTCGCGGCCAGTGCGGGCGGTGACGATCGGATCCCAGAGCGCCGATTCGATCAGCACGTCTGTGGTGGTCTCGTCGCAGCCCGAATGCTCGCCGCCCATCACGCCGGCGATCGACTCGACGCCATTGTCGTCGGCGATCGCACACATGTCGGGCGTCAGCGCGTATTCGCGCCCGTCGAGCGCCAGCACCTTTTCGCCGTCCTTCGCGCGCCGCACGACAAGATTGCCGGCAACCTTCCTTGCGTCGAACACATGCAGCGGCCGGCCACGGTCGAAAGTCACGTAGTTGGTGATGTCGACCAGCGCGTTGATCGGGCGCAATCCGATGGCGATCAGCCGCTGCTGCAGCCATTTCGGCGAATGGCCGTTGTTGACGCCCGCTACCCGCCGCAACGCGAAGCCGGGGCAGAGGTCCGGCGCCTCGATCGTCACTTTCACCGGGCAGGCGCCCGTGCCGGCGACCGGCTCAATCTTGCCGTCCTTCAGCCTACCGAGTCCGGAAGCGGCGAGATCGCGCGCGATGCCGTGAACGCCGGTGGCGTCCGGGCGGTTCGGGGTTAGCCCGATCTCGATGACCGGGTCATCGAGATGCGCGTAACTGGCGAAGCTGGTGCCCACCGGCGCGTCTTCGGGCAGGTCGATGATGCCGTCATGCTCGTCGGACAACTCCAGCTCGCGCTCCGAGCACATCATGCCATGGCTCTCGACGCCGCGGATCTTTCCGACCGCCAGCGTAACGTCGATGCCGGGAACATAGGTGCCGGGCGCCGCGAAGGCCCCAACCAGGCCGGCGCGGGCATTCGGCGCTCCGCACACCACCTGCACGGGCGAGCGGCCGTCGCCGGTGTCGACGGTCAGCACGCGCAGCCGATCGGCGTCGGGATGCTGCACGGCGGTCAGCACCCTGGCGATGACGAACGGCTTCAGGCTCGACTTGTCGTCGACGGATTCGACTTCGAGGCCGATCGAGGTCAGCCGCTCGACGATCTCGCCGAGCGTTGCCTCAGTCTCGAGATGGTCCTTCAGCCAGGAGAGGGTGAATTTCATGGATTGGTTCCGTCTGGTCTCGGTACGCTGGTCTTCGGATGGCGCGGAAGATCGTCCGGCATGTGGACGAAGGGGAGTTGCTCGCTCACATAGGCGTGCAGGGTCGGCTTGTAACAAGCCGGCGTATCCATGACGCCGAGCATGAAATAGACGTGGTCGCCGATACGGGCGTCGACATAGGATACAGGCGAACCGCAGGTACCGCAGAAGCTGCGTATGACCGGGCCGTTTTCAAACGTCTTCAGCGCCTTGCCTTCGATCGCCATCTTGTCGGCTGGGAAGCCTACAAACGCCGAGACCGGCGCACCGCTTGCCCGCCGGCAATCGCCGCAATGGCAATAGCTGACGTGGCTCGGTTCAGCCGAAGCCTCGAACCGCACCGCGCCGCAGCGGCAGCCGCCGGTGTGAGCCGTCGTCACGCGCTCAGCCCCCCGAAAAGCGTCGGCAGGTCGAGCGGGCGGAAGCCGTAATGCTGCAGCCAGCGCACGTCGGCATCAAAGAAGGCGCGCAGGTCCGGCATGCCGTATTTCAGCATGGCGATGCGGTCGATGCCCATGCCCCAGGCAAAGCCCTGGTATTCGTCGGGATCGAGCCCGCCGAAACGCAGCACGTTGGGGTGCACCATGCCGCAGCCGAGAATCTCCAACCAGTCATTGCCCTCGCCGAAGCGCACTTCGCCCGGTCGCGAACGGTCGCACTGGATATCGACCTCGAGGCTCGGCTCGGTGAACGGGAAATAGCTCGGCCGGAAGCGCATCTTCAGGCTCGGCACCTCGAAGAACGCCTTGCAGAATTCCTCCAGCACCCAGCGCATGTTGGCGACGTTCGCCGTCTTGTCGATCACCAGGCCCTCGACCTGGTGGAACATCGGCGTGTGGGTGGCGTCCGAATCCATCCGGTAGGTTTTTCCAGGGATGACGATGCGGATCGGCGGCTTCTGCGCCTCCATGGTGCGGATCTGCACCGGCGATGTGTGGGTGCGCAGAAGCTTCGGCTGGTTGCCGTCAGCGGAATTGAGGAAAAACGTGTCGTGCATCTCCCGCGCCGGATGGCCCTCAGGGAAATTCAGCGCAGTGAAGTTGTAATAATCGGTCTCGATGTCCGGCCCTTCGGCGACCGAGAAACCCATGTCGGCGAAGATCGCGGTGATCTCGTCGGTTACCTGGCTGATCGGGTGAATGCGGCCGCGCTCGGCCGGAGACTGGCGCACCGGCAGGGTGACGTCGACCTTTTCGGCGGCGAGGCGCACGGTGATGGCGACGTCCTTCAGCTCTGTCTTGCGTGCCGTCAGCGCCTCGGTAACCCGGTTCTTCAGCCCGTTGATCGCCGGGCCTTTAACCTGCCGTTCTTCGGCGCTCATCGAGCCCAGCGTCTTCAGCATTTCCGAGACGGAGCCCTTCTTGCCGAGCGCGGCGACGCGCACGGCTTCTATGGCCTGTTCGTCGGAAGCCGCGGCGATGTCGGCGAGCAGGGAGTTTTCGAGCGTATCGAGAGTGCTCATGATCTCGTTCACGATTTTGATCCGCTTGGTTCGAGGCGATCCTAAGTCACTGCTGACTTAATCCAGTCCAAAGAAAAACCCGCGCCAGCCCTGCCAGCGCGGGTTTCCCAAATCAAGTATCCTGATGCTTCGGGAAAACGCTGGCCTTAGGCGACAGCGCTTTCAAAAGCATTCGGAGTGGTGTTCTTCAGGTATTCGAGCGCAACCTTCGCCTTGGCGACGAGCGCGGCGAATGCCTGCGGCTCGTGGATCGCCATGTCGGAAAGCACCTTGCGGTCGATCTCGATGCCGGCCTTGTTGAGGCCGTCGATGAAACGCCCATAGGTCAGGCCGTGCTCGTGCACCGCCGCGTTGATGCGCTGGATCCACAAAGCGCGGAAATTGCGCTTGCGGTTCTTGCGGTCGCGGTAGGCGTACTGCAGCGACTTCTCCACCGCCTGCTTGGCGATGCGGATGGTGTTCTTGCGGCGGCCGTAAAAGCCCTTGGCGGCTTTCAGAACCTTCTTGTGCTTGGCGTGGGCGGTAACGCCTCTCTTTACGCGTGCCATGTCATGATCTCCTTAAAACTGTACCAGCCGCGGCTCAGAGGCCGTTCGGCAGAAAATTCTTGATGACCTTCTTGCCGTCCGGTTCAGCCAGAACCATCGTGCCGCGGGCATTTCGAATGAACTTGTTGGTACGCTTGATCATGCCGTGACGCTTGCCGGCCGCAGCCGACAGAACCTTACCCGTACCGGTGATCTTGAACCGCTTCTTGGCGGCCGACTTGGTCTTCATCTTGGGCATTTTGCTACTCCGTTTCTATGAGGCCCCTGACGTGCCGACGGCACGCCGCGCCTCTTGTTGTTTGATCTTCGGGCAGACCAGGCCCGAAAAGCATTGCGAACCGCCACGGCATGCCCTGCCGGACGGTTCTGAACGCGCGCTATTACCAGCAAGGCGGGTGGAGTGCAAGTGGTGGAAGCGGGTGGCGGTCCGGCGCTTCGTCTCCATCGCTTCCGGGTGCGCTGCCGATCCGACTTGCGGGAGTGGCGACGGCCGGTACCCGCAGCCTACGCTCGGCGGTGGATGACAAGACGCTTAGGGGCGGCCGCGCCTCACTCCCGCGGCGCAAACACCGCGCACGGCACAGCTATGCCGCGCAGCCTATGCTCGCCGAGCGGCATCAGGGGCTGTGTCGTTTCCGCCGCGAAGGCGCCCGAGAGCAGCACCGGGCGGCCGAGCGGTCGGCATAAGCCTTCCAGCCGGCTGACCAGGTTCACGGCGGGGCCGATCGCGGTGAAATCCAGCCGGTCGGCAGTGCCGATATTGCCCCACAGCATCTCGCCGACATGAAGCGCGGCGCCGAACTGCAGGGGGGCCAGGTCCTCAGCAGCGCGGGCGCGATCGAGGTGGTCCATGCCGGCGCGCGCCGCGGCAATGGAACGCAATGCCGCATCGCAAGCGGCGGCAGCATCACGCTCTCCGATCGGAAAGATCGCCAGCACGCCATCGCCGATGAATTTCAACACCTCGCCGCCGAAGGCATGGACCGCACCGGCGATGCGGTCGAACCAGGCGTCGAGCACCGCCACCACCTCCTGCGGCGGGGTCTCCTCCGACAATGCGGTGAAACCGCGCAGGTCGGCATAGAGCAGGGCCGCCCGGATGGTCTCGCCGGGCTCGCGCCGCAGCCTGCCGGCCAGCACCTGCGCTGCGCTGCGCCGGCCGAGATAGGTTTCGAGCAGCGCGGCCAGGGTCGAGCGGGCGGCAAGCACGGCAAGTGGCGCGGCGGCGAAGCGTGCCGTCTCACGCAGCAGCACGGATTCGGACGCGCTCAACGGCCGCGTCACCGCCCAGCCGAGCACGGTACCGTCGGAGGCCGCGGCCGTCGCACTGACAAAATTCTCCTCCACGATTGTGGCGCCGAGGCCCGCCAGCCAGTCGCGGCCGACATTGGCCTGCTCGGCAGGCATGGCCGGGCCGAAGCCCATCGCCTCGACAACCCTTCCCGTGTCGGCGCGCCACAGCCAGGTACGACGCGCGATGATCGGATGCGGTGCCGCCTGGGTGAGTGCGCCGCCGGCGAGCGGCAGCCCGTCGGCGACGAGCTTTGTACCGAGTGCCGTCAGGAAAGCTTCGGCGCCGGACAGGCCGATCGCCTCGTCTATAAGAAAGGAAAGGGCGGAGGGCAGTTGCATGACCAGGATCATGCAATGGCGCTAGGCCCCTGTCATGAGGCGGCGGAAACTTTCTTGCGCCGAATGGTTATTTGCCTAGAGTGGCGCCTATGCTGGAACGACGTGTCGTTCCAGCATAGGCGGGATTGCTGATGAACGAGACGCTTCGCACCGAGATCGAGATAGCGGCCCCGCAGGCAACGGTTTTTGCCTTCCTCACCGATCCCGACAAGATCCTCCGCTGGCTCGGCACGGCGACCACGGATGCACGGCCCGGCGGGATCTATCTCGTCAGCGTCGGCGATAGGCATCCCGCCCGCGGCGAATTCACGGAGGTGATCCCTGTCCACCGTCTCGCCTACAGCTTCGGCTGGGAAGGGCGCGAGGCGGTGCCGCCAGGATCGAGCCTGGTCGAGATCGATCTGGTCGAGAAGGGCAGCGGCACGCTGGTGCGCTTCACCCACAGCGGGCTGCCGAACGAGCAGGAGCGCGCCGACCACGAAAAGGGCTGGAAGCACTATCTGCGCCGGCTGGCGACCGCTGCGGCCGGTGGCGATCCGGGACCGGATACACAGCTCGAAGCGTGAAAATCCCCACCGAATAGCCTTCCTACCGCGCGAACTTCCGTGCGCCGAACACACACAGGATGACCGCGACGGTCACGGCAAGCATTGCCGGCGTTACCGGCTCGTGCAGCAGGGTTGCCGCCAGCGCAAGACCGAAGAAGGGCTGCAGCAACTGCAACTGGCCCACCGCCGCGATGCCGCCCTGTGCGAGGCCGCGATACCAGAACACGAAGCCGATCAGCATGCTGAACAGCGAGACATAGGCCAGGCTGATCCAGGCGGGTACCTCGATATTCGACAAGGTCGGTGGCATCGTCAGGAACGCCAGCACGATCATGATCGGCAGCGACAGCACCAGTGCCCACGAGATCACCTGCCACCCGCCAAGCATGCGGGACAGTTTCGCTCCTTCCGCATAGCCCAGGCCGCAGACCACTATCGCCGCCAGCATCAGCGCATCGCCGATGGGCGAGGCGGCGATGCCCTGCGACAGGGCAAATGCCGCCACCAGCGAGCTGCCGAGTATGGAGAAGGCCCAGAACGCCGGCTTCGGTCGTTCACCACCCCGGATCACGCCGAAGATTGCGGTCGCCAGCGGCAACAGCCCGACGAATACGATCGAATGCGCGGCCGTCACGTACTGGAGCGCCAGAGCCGTCAGCAGGGGAAACCCGACCACGACCCCCAGCGCCACGACCAGCAGCGATGCGAGGTCGCGGAGCGCGGGGCGCTTTTCCTGGAAGGCCAGCAACAAGCACAATCCCATGGCGCCAGCGATCGCCGCGCGAGCGGCGGTCAGGAACACCGGGTCGAACTGCATCACGGCAATGCGCGTGGCGGGGAGGGATCCGCTGAATATGATCACCCCGACGAGGCCATTGATCCATCCGCTCATTGTCCGATCCATGCCAGGCTCCTTCGACTGCGCATCCAATCGGCTTCCGAGGCTGGCGGAGCCAGTGACAGTTCGGTACAGTTGAGCCAAACTGTTGTGATACGAATGGCAGTACAGATGAGCGAGCAAGCGGGAGAAGGCACGCGGGTCGAGATGGTCATGGCGGCAATCCGCCAGCGGATTGCCGGACGCGTTCTGACCACCGGTGCCAAGCTGCCGTCGATCCGGGGACTGGCCTTGGCGCTGAAGGTATCGGCCTCGACGGTTGTGGAAGCCTATGAGCGTCTTGTCGCCGAGGGCGCGATTTACTCCCGGCCGGGCTCCGGCTTCTATGTCGCCAGCCAGACGGCGCCGCTGTCCCTCTCGCAGGTCGGCCCCAAGGTCGATCGGGCCGTCGATCCGTTCTGGATTTCGCGGCAATCGCTGGAAACGCCCGACACCGAGATGAAACCGGGCTGCGGATGGCTGCCGCCGTCATGGCTGCCCGAGGATGGCATCAGGAAGGCGCTTCGTTCGCTTTCCCGCGCCAACGGTCCCGCCTTGGCCGACTACGGCTCGCCGCTCGGCCTGCCGCCCTTGCGCCAGTTAATCGCCCGCCGAATGTCCGAGCGCGGCATCGACTGCCCGCCAGACCAGATCATCCTCACGGAGTCCGGAACCCAGGCGCTGGATCTGCTGTGCAGGCTGCTTCTCGAACCCGGAGACACGGTACTCGTCGACGATCCGTGCTACTTCAACTTCCAGGCGCTGCTCCGCGCCCACCGCGCCAGCATCGTCTCCGTGCCTTATACGCCATCCGGCCCGGACATCGAGCAGTTCGGCGCCGTACTCGCCGAACATCGGCCACGCCTCTACATCACCAACTCCGCGATCCACAATCCGACAGGCGCGACCTTGTCCCCCTCGGTGGCTCACAAGGTGCTCAAGCTCGCCGAACAATTCGCACTGACGATTGTCGAGGACGACATTTTTGCGGATTTCGAGCACACGCCTGCGCCGCGCCTCGCTGCGTTCGATGGGTTGGAGCGCGTCATCCATATCGGCAGCTTTTCAAAGACGCTCTCGGCCTCTGCGCGTTGCGGATTCGTGGCGGCGCGGCTGGAATGGATCGAAAGCCTGACCGATCTCAAGATCGCCACCTCGTTCGGAGGCGGACGGCTCGCCGCGGAGTTGGTGTTTGCCGTCCTGAGCGACGGCGGCTACCGCAAGCACATGGACCATCTCCGCAGCCGCCTGTCGCGCGCCATTTTCGATGTCGCGGTAAAGTTGAAGGCGATCGGAATCGTGCCCTGGCTCGAGCCGCAGGCCGGCATGTTTTTATGGTGCCGGCTGCCAGATGACATCGATGCCGCGGACGTCGCCCGCACGGCGCTCGCCAGGAACGTGGTGCTGGCGCCGGGGAACGCATTCAGCCCGTCGCAATCCGCGACGAGCTACATGCGGTTCAACGTTTCCCAGACAAGCAGCGACCGCACGTTCGAGGTTCTTCGGGATGCCCTCAAGCCTGCCAGCAGGACCAGCAGGTGACCGCGTCCGCTCGATAAACCCGCAATCGTGCGGCAGCCTCAATACAGCCAGAAGAGGACCGGAATTACACCGCTTTCCTGTCCGGTCTCGATGAATTCAAAGAACGGTATGGAGATCAGAAAAGCGAGACCATCGCGCAGCGTATGGTTGAAGATGCGCGGGGTGAAGGTCACCTCGGGCTCATCGCGGAAAAGCAGGGGATTGGGAAAAAACCGCGGCACTCGTGCGATGTAGTCCTTGTAGGGCGCCCCGAGCACCGTCATCAAATGCCGCTCCTCGCGCAGCGTGACGATATGGAATGCGGCCGCGCACAAGACCGCCGACGCCACCGCGACGATCATGCTGCCGGTCTGGGCGCCTATACCCAACGCCGCTATGGTGGAGAAGAAGTACAGCGGGTTGCGCATCACCGAATAAGGACCGGTGTCAACCACCTCGGCCGATTTGCGACCGCCGATATAAAGGATCGACCAGAGCCTTCCACCGATACCGATCAGGATGAGCGCGATGCCGTGCGCCTCGATGCGCTCATGCATGAGTTCGTCGTGCGGAGAGCCGCCGAAGACCAGCAAAGCGCAGAAGGCGCCGATCAGCAGCGCCAGCAGGATGCGCCGCCGCCGCTGGTAGCGGCCCATCTCGTCGAATGACTTTTCACTCGGGGAACGTGCCGCGGCGGCCATCGGGATCATCCTCTCGCCGGGGATCTGGCGATCGAGACCCGTTGTCGATGTCACTTGCGGAAAATTGATGGCGAAAAAAGGCCGCTTCGGCGGCCTTTTTCGGCTGGCGTTCGCCTCAGCGCGGCGCCAGCACCATCATCATCTGGCGGCCTTCGAGCTTAGGCTCGGCTTCGACCTTGGCGATCGGCGCGACTTCCTCGCGCACCTTGTTCAGAAGCTGCATGCCGAGCTCCATATGGGCCATTTCGCGGCCGCGGAAACGCAGCGTCAGCTTGACCTTGTCGCCTTCTTCAAAAAAGCGTCGCACGGCCTTCATCTTCGTCTCATAGTCATGAGTGTCGATGTTCGGGCGCATCTTGATCTCCTTGATCTCGATGACCTTCTGGTTCTTGCGCGCCTCGGCGGCCTTCTTCTGGTTGGCGTATTTCAGCTTGCCGAGATCGAGGATTTTGGCGACCGGGGGATTTGCATTCGGGGAAATCTCGACGAGATCGAGCCCGGCCTCTTCGGCGAGCAGCAATGCGTCGTTGATGGAAACCTCACCGCGGTTTTCGCCGTCCACGCCGATCAGCTGGACGCGGGGGACTCGGATATCGGTGTTCGAGCGCGGCCCGTCCTTGGTGGGCGCCGCGGCTTTGAATGGTCTGCGAATGGTCGTGTTCTCCTGGCTATTTCAGTTCGGGGTTCTGCTTGAAAAAATCGGTACGCGCTATGTCGTGCACACAACGGCGCTGTCAATACCACAGCCAATCGAAAGAATCACGATCAAACCTTGATCGGCCGCATTCTTCGCTGGAGGGTGGCGCGGCTTCCCGCTCGGGCTGGCTCATGGCAGAAGGGCGCCCTAAACGCTAAGGGAATCACGATGACCGAAACCCAACCGCAAATTCTCGATGTCGCCGGCGTTCCGATCGCGGTCCGCCACCGCGAAGGGCGCGAGCCCGGCGTCATGTGGCTCGGCGGCTACCGTTCCGACATGCGCGGTACCAAGGCTGAAGCGCTCGATACATGGGCCCAAAAATCCGGCCAGGCATTTCTTCGGCATGATTATTCGGGCCACGGCGAATCCGGCGGCATCTTTCGCGACGGCACGATTTCGCTCTGGGTCGAACAAAGCCTCGCGGTCTTCCGCGCATTCGCGCACGGCCCCCAGATTCTGGTCGGCTCGTCGATGGGTGCCTGGGTGGCACTGCGCATGATCCAGGCGCTTCGCGAAACCGGCAAGGGTGGCAACATTGCCGGGCTGCTGCTTCTGGCACCGGCCCCCGATTTCACCAGCGAGCTGATCGTGCCGAACCTGACCGCCCAGCACCGCCGCGACCTGGACGAGAAGGGCTATTTCGAGGAATTCTCCGAATATTCGCCGGACTATCCGAACATCTATACCCGCGCGTTGATCGAGGACGGCGAGGCCAACCGGGTGATGAATGGTCCGGTCGACACGCACTGCCCGATCCACATCATCCAGGGCATCAAGGATCCCGACGTGCCGCATACGCATGCACTCAAGCTGGTCAGCCATCTTCCGGCCGACGACGTCACGCTGGCGCTGGTGCCCGACGGCGATCACCGGCTGTCGCGTCCGCAGGACATCGCGATGATCCTGCGCGCCGTCGAAGAACTCACTAAGCAGGCGGACTGACACCATGCGCATGTCGATCCCGGTTTCGGCTTTCGTCGCGGCGATCGTCGGCTTCGGCGGCACGCTGGCGCTGATCATCGCGGCGGCCGATGCCGTCGACGCGACGCAGGCGCAAACGGCGAGCTGGGTCACGGCGATCTGCCTTGCCATGGCATTCGAGACAGCCTGGCTGTCATGGCAGACCAGGATGCCGGTCATCAGTGCCTGGTCGACGCCGGGCGCGGCGCTGATTGCCGCCTCCAGCGGCTTTTCCGTCGGCGAAGCCGTCGGAGCCTTCGTCGTCACGGCCGTGCTGCTCATCGTCACCGGCCTGTTCAAGCCGCTGACCCAACTCATCTCGAGGATCCCCGCCTCCGTGGCGTCCGGCATGCTGGCCGGCATCGTCGTCACCTTCGCGCTGAACGCGGTGAAGACCATTCCGGTCGATCCGTGGCTGGTGCTGCCGCTGATCGCCGCCTTCTTCCTCATCCGGCTATGGGATCCGGCGCTGTCGGTACTCGCCGTGCTGATCGGCGGCGGACTCGCCGCATTCCTGACCGGCCGTGTCGGCGGCTTGCCGGCGCCGGAATTGTCGACGCTGACGCTGGTCTGGCCGGAATTCACCACCGCGGCCACGATCGGCCTGGCGCTGCCGCTCTATCTGGTCACCATGGCCTCGCAGAACCTCTCCGGGCTGGCGGTATTGCGCGCCGCCGGCTATCAGCCCTCACCCGGCCTGCTCATCGGCGTCACCGGCCTGTTTTCGCTGCTCAGCGCGCCTTTTGCCGCCTCCACCACCAACCTCGCGGCCATTTCGGCGGCGATCTGCACGGGTCCGGACGTGCATCCCGACCCGGCCGAGCGTTGGAAGACCGGACCATTCTACGCGCTCGCTTACCTCGTCTTTGCAATCTTCGGCGCCTCGCTGGTGGCACTGTTCGCGGTGCTGCCGCAGAGCCTGATCGTGCTCGTCGCCGGGCTGGCACTGATGGGTGCGCTCGCCAACGCGCTGGCGATCGCACTCAAGGACGAGCGCGAACGCATGGCCGCGACCACGACATTCGCGGTCACCGCGTCCGGGCTGACCTTGGTCGGCGTCGGCTCGGCCTTTTGGGGGCTTTTGGCGGGATTGACCGTTCTTGCTCTCGATTTCATCAAAAAAAGATAATTCATTCAACAGCTTCTCCAGTTTCGTAGAAAACGATCTTGAATCGCCATTTTCTCAATACCATTTCGATTTGAGCGGTCCGGATTGACCGCCTCCAACCGAAGGAACGGGAGAAAATGAACACGACTGCTTTGATCCGCCCGGCGTGGACGCCGGCAACCATCGCGTTGATGGTGATCGGCTTCATGGTGTTCTGGCCGCTTGGCCTCGCCATGCTCGCCTACATCATCTGGGGCGACCGGCTTGAAGGCTTCAAGCGCGACGCAAACCGCGCGACCGACGGCATCTTCGCCGGCTGCCGCCGCGGCGCCGACAAGGCGCATCGCTGGGGCCACGGCTCGGCCCGCACCGGCAATGTCGCTTTCGACGACTGGCGCGAGAAGGAACTCGAGCGCCTTGCCGAAGAGCGCAAGAAACTCGACGAAATGCTCGAGGAGTTCGACAACTACGCCCGAGAACTGCGCCGCGCCAAAGACCAGGACGAGTTCGACCGCTTCATGGCCAACCGCAACAAGTCCACGGCGCCGACCACGACGGCAAAAGGCAAGGGCAAGGGCACTAATCTGCTCGACGAAGCCTGATCCTACCGGCAGCCTGTATCTTTAGAACGGCGCCGCTTCCCGCGGCGCCGTTTTTTCTTTCCGGACTTTTGAAAAATAGGCACATCAAGGCGGACTTTTTCGCAAATCCGTCGCGATTTTTCGCGATTTTTTCTCCCGAATCGGCGACTTTCCGGCAATGGCTTTCGGTTTTTTTAAACGCAAGGAACCTGAGTTCCGCCCCGCGCCCCAGGAGCGGACGCACGACGTTGCCGGCCGCTTGTTGCCGCTCCGGATCGTCGAGAACGACCGCGCTCGCCGCCTGACCCTGCGCATCGACGCCGGCGGTCGCGGGCTTCGCATCACCGTCCCTCCCGGCATCGCGCACGGCGAGGTCGACCGTTTCCTGCATCGTCATCAGGGCTGGCTGGAGCAGCGCCTCGCCAAGGTTCCCGACCGTCCTCAGGTCAGGCCCGGCATAAAAATCCCGGTGCGCGGCGTTCCGCACCTGATCGTCCACGAGCCCGCGTCGCGCGGAACCGTGGAACTGGGCGCCATCGACGGAAAACCCGCCTTGATCGTCCACGGCGACCGCCGGCACCTGAGCCGGCGCATCGCCGATTTCCTGAAACGCGAGGCAAAACGCGACATCGAGTCTCTGGTCGCGAAGCACACGGGGACCATCGGCAAGCGCGCCAGGGCTATCCGCTTCCGCGATACGACGAGCCGCTGGGGTTCATGCACATCGGACGGTACGCTGTCGTTTTCCTGGCGCATCATGATGGCGCCTGCGCCGGTCATCAATTACCTGGTCGCGCACGAGGTCGCGCATCTCAAGGAGATGAACCACGGTCCGAAATTCTGGAAGCTGTGCAAGGAATTGTGCCCGGACACCGAGCGCTGCAAGGACTGGCTGAAGCGCAACGGCGGCGCCCTGCAGGCGATTGGATTTGAGTGAACGCGGCACGGAACCGATGCTGAAGCCGGATCTCGTTGCCGAAGTGACTCTCCTGCCGGCGGGGGAAAGCGCGCGGTCTCTGCCGCTATCGCCTGGTTACAGTTGCCCCTGCTTTTCTAGTAGGACAGGCGTGAAAATGGGTGGGATGCCCGCCTGCTTCTTGAGGGCCGGCCAATGGCGCTTGGCGAGACGAGAACTGTTGGTTTCGTTTTCCTGTCCGGGCAGGAGGCGGTCGAGGCCCTTTCAACGAAACCAACCTTCTTTCTCTGGGATGGTGGAATTATTGGAGAAGCGCGGGTCGTGGAGCCTCCAGCGCTTAGTTAGATTTCCTCGACTCTTCTCTCGTTTCATGCCACTTCCCCGCCATGCCCCTAGACGTCAAGATCTGCGGCCTGAAGACTCCGGAAGCGGTTGCCGCCGCGCTTGCCGGCGGTGCGTCGCATATCGGCTTCATCTTTTTCCCCAAAAGCCCGCGCTACGTGACCGCCGAGGTGGCGGGAGAATTGCGCAAGGCGGCAATCGGCAAGGCGAAGGCCGTCGCCGTCACAGTCGATGCAGGTGATGACGTCCTCGATGCGATCGTCGCCGCCATGCAGCCGGACATGCTGCAGCTGCACGGCAGCGAGACCCCGGAACGGGTGGCCGCGGTGAAAAACCGCTACGGTCTGCCCGTGATGAAGGTGTTTTCGGTGCGCGAGGCCGCCGATCTCGACGCCGTCGGAGTATTTCGCGGTGTCGCCGACCGTTTCATGTTCGATGCCAAGCCGCCGGCCGGCTCCGAACTGCCGGGCGGCAACGGCATCCCGTTCGACTGGCATGCGCTCGCCGGACTCGACCGCAACGTGGATTATCTGCTGTCGGGCGGCCTCAACGCCGCCAATATCGGCGAGGCGCTGCGCCTCACCAATCCGCCCGGCATCGACATCTCGTCAGGCGTCGAAAGCGCGCCAGGCGTCAAGGACGTAGCGATGATCGAAGGGTTTTTCAGCGCTGTCCGGGCGGCGGAAACGAGCCGGGCAGCCTAGCAACGCGCCGCAGCAGTTTACTTTCTGCCCCGTAAAGAGATAAGCGGTGGCATTCGCGCACGAGGGACGATGGCGGTATCGTATCCCCGAGCCAGTAGGACGCCCTAGATGAACAAGCCAGCCGAGCCCAATTCCTTCCGTACCGGACCCGACGAGCAGGGCATGTTCGGCATCTTCGGCGGCCGTTTCGTCGCCGAAACGCTGATGCCGCTGATCCTGGAGCTCGAAAGGCACTGGCACGAGGCCAGGAACGATCCGGCGTTCAAGGCCGAATTGCAGGATTTGTCGACACATTATGCGGGACGGCCGTCGAAGCTCTATTTCGCCGAAGGCCTGACCAAACATCTCGGCGGCGCGAAAATCTATTTCAAGCGCGAGGATTTGAACCACACAGGCTCGCACAAGATCAACAACTGCCTCGGCCAGATTCTTCTCGCCCGGCGCATGGGCAAGACCCGCATCATCGCCGAGACCGGTGCTGGCCAACATGGTGTCGCCTCGGCCACCGTTTCGGCGCGGTTCGGCTTTCCTTGCGTCGTCTACATGGGCGCAACCGATGTCGAGCGGCAGAAGCCGAACGTCTTCCGCATGAAGCTGCTCGGCGCCGAAGTGAAGCCGGTCAGTGCCGGCCATGGCACCTTGAAGGACGCCATGAACGAGGCGCTGCGCGACTGGGTGACCAATGTGCACGACACCTATTACCTGATCGGCACCGCCGCCGGCCCGCACCCCTACCCGGAACTGGTGCGCGAATTCCAGTCGGTGATCGGCAACGAGGCGCGCGCACAGATCCTCGAACAGGAAGGCCGCCTGCCGGATGCGATCATTGCCGCGGTCGGTGGCGGCTCCAATGCCATCGGCATTTTCCATCCATTCCTCGACGACCGCAGCGTTGCCATCTACGGCGTCGAAGCCGGCGGGCGCGGGCTCGACGGCGTCGAACATTGCGCCTCGATGAGCGCCGGCAGCCCCGGCGTGCTGCACGGCAACCGCACCTACCTCTTGCAGAACAAGGACGGGCAGATCCTCGACGGCCACTCGATCTCGGCAGGCCTCGACTATCCGGGCGTTGGACCGGAGCATTCCTGGCTGCGCGACAGCGGCCGCGTGAGCTATGTGCCGATCCTCGACGACGAGGCGCTGGAAGCATTCCAGCTCACCACCAGGGTCGAAGGGATCATGCCGGCGCTGGAATCGGCACATGCCATCGCCCACGCCGTCAAGCTGGCGCCGACCATGGGCAAGGACAAGGTGATGATCGTCAACCTCTCCGGCCGCGGCGACAAGGACGTGCACACCGTCGCCGGCATGCTGGGCATGGAGATCTAGGATGACCACGCGCATCGACCGCCGTTTCGAAAAGGTCAAGGCCGAAGGGCGTCCGGCGCTCGTCACCTATTTCATGGGGGGCGATCCGGACTACGACACCTCGCTCGCCATCATGAAAGCCCTGCCCAAGGCCGGTAGCGACGTGATCGAGATGGGCATGCCGTTTTCCGACCCGATGGCCGACGGCCCTGCTATCCAGGCGGCCGGCCTGCGGGCGCTGAAAGGCGGCCAGACGCTGGAGAAGACGTTGCGGCTGGCTCGTGAATTCCGGACCGGCGACAACGAAACGCCGATCGTCCTGATGGGCTATTACAACCCGATCTACATCTATGGCGTCGACCGGTTCCTCACTGATGCGATCGATGCCGGAATCGACGGGCTGATCGTCGTCGACCTGCCGCCGGAAATGGATGAGGAGCTCTGCATTCCGGCGCTCAAGGCAGGCGTCAATTTCATCCGCCTGGCGACACCGACCACCGACGACAAACGCCTGCCGAAGGTGCTGCAGAACACTTCGGGCTTCGTCTATTATGTCTCGATGACCGGCATTACCGGTTCGGCGCTGGCCGACACCGGCGCGGTCGCAGAAGCGGTGAAGCGCATCAAGGGGCACACCGACCTTCCGGTCTGCGTCGGCTTCGGTGTGAAGACCGCCGAGCAGGCACGCGTCATCGGCGCCTCGGCCGACGGCGTCGTGGTGGGCACCGCGATCGTCAACGCTGTCGCCAACGTTCTCGGGCCAAAGGGCGAAAAGACCGCCGAACCCGCTGAAGCCGTGGCGACACTGGTCAACGGCCTGTCGCAAGGGGTGCGCGCGGCGCGCCTTGCTTCGGCCTAACAATTTTTCCATCACTTTCGGACAATTTGGAGCCGATCAGATGAACTGGATCACCAACTACGTCCGGCCGAAGATCAATTCGATGCTCGGCCGCCGCGATATGCCGGAAAACCTCTGGATCAAGGATCCCGAAACCGGCGAGATGGTCTTTCACAAGGATCTGGAGAGCAACCAGTTTGTGATCCCGTCATCCGGACATCACATGAAGATTTCGGCCAAGGAACGGCTGAGATTCTTCTTCGACGACGGTAAATTCGATCAGTTGGAGAACCCGAAGGTCGCGGTCGATCCGCTGAAATTCCGCGACGAGAAGCGCTACACCGACCGCCTGAAGGACGCCAGGACCAAGACCGGCATGGATGATGCCATCGTCAACGGGCTCGGCACCATCGAAAACCTGCCGATCGTCGCGACCGTACAGGATTTCGCCTTCATGGGCGGTTCGCTCGGCATGGCCGCCGGCGAGGCCATCATCCGCGGCTTCGAGACGGCGGTCGAGAAGAAGCGGCCGCTCGTGCTGTTCGCCGCATCCGGCGGCGCGCGCATGCAGGAAGGCATCCTGTCTCTGATGCAGCTTGCCCGCACAACCGTCGCGGTCGACCGGCTGAAAGAAGCCGGGTTGCCATATATCGTGGTGCTCACCAATCCGACGACCGGCGGCGTGACGGCTTCCTATGCAATGCTGGGCGACATCCATATCGCCGAGCCCGGCGCGTTGATCGGCTTTGCTGGACCGCGGGTGATCGAGCAGACGATCCGCGAAAAGCTGCCGGAAGGCTTCCAGCGTTCCGAATACCTGATGGAACACGGCATGGTCGACATGGTCGTGTCGCGGCTCGAGTTGCGTTCGACGATCGCGCGGTTGCTCAAAATCCTGCTGAAAACGTCGGTTTCCGACGCAATCGAGCCTGAGATCCTGCCGCCGGCGGTGGTATCGGGCGAAGTACGTCCGCAGCTCTGATCGCCAAGGCTCGGGCGCCGTTCGCCCAGGGTGCAATTCATGATGACAATGACAGCTGCCGATCAGGAAATCGAGCGCCTGATGAGGCTGCACCCGAAAGGCTTCGACCTTTCGTTGGATCGCATCACCCGGCTGCTGGACAAACTGGGCAACCCACAGGACAGGCTGCCGCCGGTCATCCATATAGCCGGGACCAACGGCAAGGGTTCCGCGGCGGCGTTTTCACGGGCGCTGCTGGAAGCGTCCGGATTGCGGGTGCATGTCCACACCTCGCCACATCTGGTCTATTGGCATGAGCGGTATCGTATCGGCGCGGCCGGCGGCAGCCGGCTGGTGACGGATGAGGTGCTCGCCAAGGCAGTCGCACGGGCCGCCGAGGCCAATGCCGGCGAGCACATCACGGTCTTCGAGATTCTGACCGCCGTAACTTTCCTTTTGTTCTCCGAGTACCCGGCCGACGTGGCAATCATTGAAGTCGGATTGGGTGGGCGGTTCGATGCAACCAACGTCATCAAAAGGCCGGCTGTTTCGGTCATCATGCCGATCTCGCTCGACCATGAGGCCTATCTCGGCGATCGCGTCGAACTGATCGCCGTGGAGAAGGCGGGCATCATCAAGCCGGGCGTACCGGTGGTAATCGGCGCCCAGGAGACGCAAGTCGCGCAGGATGTGGTGGTCGACACCGCCGGGAGGCTGGGATGCCCGACCTTCATCTATGGTCAGGACTTTCTCGCTTACGAGGAAAACGGCCGCATGATCTATCAGGACGAGATGGGGCTGATGGATCTGACCCCACCGAAACTTCCGGGCCGCCATCAGTACGCCAACGCCGCAGCTGCAATAGCCGGCGTCAAGGCAGCCGGCTTCGAACTCAACCAGCGCGCCGCCGATCGGGCAATGACCACGGTCGACTGGCCGGGGCGCATGCAGAGGCTGCCCAAGGGCAAACTGTCGGACCTTGCGCCGGAGGGAGCGGAAGTGTGGATCGACGGCGGTCATAATCCGGGCGCGGGGGTGGTGGTGGCCGAAGCTCTAGCCGAACAGGAAGAGCGGTTCGCCCGGCCGCTGTTCCTGATCTGCGGCATGCTCAATACCAAGGACCAGGTCGGCTTTTTCCACGCCTTCGAAGGCATGGCGCGGCATGTCTATGCCGTTCCGGTCAACTCCAGCGATGCCGGCGTGCCCAACGCCGAACTCGCGAACCGGGCGATCGCCGCCGGCCTCTCGGCCGAGCCCGTCAATTCGGTCGCCAATGCGCTGATGCTGCTGCGCGACACCTGGGATCCCGGCGAAACGCCGCCACGCATCCTGATCGGCGGGTCGCTCTATCTCGCCGGCGAAGTGCTGGCGGAGAACGGGACGGCACCGACCTGAGGGCTGCCTCGCGACGCCGGCTATAATCTCACGCTCGCCAACAAAAAGCCCGGCGCGATGGCCGGGCTCAATGTATCGAAAAAAGGCTCGGATCAGGCGACGGCGCCGTTGATCCAGTGCGAAAGCGCGGTTTTCGGTGCGGCGCCGACCTTGATGTCAGCAACTTCGCCGGCCTTGAAGATCATGAGCGTCGGGATGGAACGCACGCCGAACTTGGCGGCGAGTTCCGGGTTCTCATCGATGTTCAGCTTGGCGATCTTCACTTTGCCGCCGAGTTCGGTGGCAATCTCCTCGAGTGCCGGCGCGATCATCTTGCAGGGGCCGCACCATTCGGCCCAGAAATCGACGACCACCGGCTCGTTGGCCTGCAGCACGTCTGCCTGAAAGTTGCTGTTGTCGACCTTGACCGTGGCCATGTGAAATCCTTTCGGGTGTTCGATGTCGCACAATATGTGGTGCAGATAGCCGGCTCGTTCAAGCAGGTTTTGTGTCACGGCTGCGTGAGTCGGGCAAGGGCGGCGTCCATGATCGCGCCGTCAATTGGAATGAGCCGCGGAACTTCGGTGAACAGCAAGGCCGCCGAGACCGTACGGTCCGGATAGAGGGGCTGCAACAAGGCACGGTAAAGCGCCATCTGCAGGATATAGGCCTCCGGCACATCGCCGATCACGGAAGGCGGTGGCCGGTTGGTCTTGTAATCGACGATCATCACCTCGTTGGGTGTGATGGCGAGACGGTCGATCTTGCCTGACACCGCGCGCTCGCGGCCTCTGACGACAAGCCTGCCCATGATCGCCACTTCGGCGCGAGAGCCTTCTGCAAACAGCGGCGCGAAGCGGGAATCGCCGAGAATGACGTCGACCGCGTCGAGCGCCTGCTGCCGCTCTTCCTCTTTCCAGTCGGCACCGGCGCGGCCGAGATAACGACGCGCCGCGGTATCCCTCTCGATCTCCGGCAGACCTGGAAGCATCTGCAGCAGGCGATGCATGGCGAGGCCACGCTGGATAGCGAAGGATGGTTCTTCCGAGGCATCGAGCACCGGCGAGCGCGTCGACGGAACAGGCTCGTTGTCCTCCTCGATCAGCGCCGATGCGCCCGACGGCGAGAGCGGCCGCGGCAGTATCGGGGGCTGCGCGAGTGTTCCTGACAGTTCGGGAGGCAAAACGGCAAGGATCGGCTGTGCCGTATCGTCTTCGCTCCGGGGAGCCAATGCCGGCGTCTTGGTGACGCGGTAGCGATGGACTGTTTCGCCGGTCAGCGAATTCTGTCGCGCCTCGCTCTCTTCAGCGCCCCCGAGCGCCCGGTCGACGATCGAATGCCAGGTCGCGCTGTCCGGGGCGCGCTTGCCGTGATAGCCACAGACAATCAGCCGGTCCTCCGCGCGCGTCATGCCGACATAGAGCAGCCGGCGATATTCCTCTTCCGCCTTCTCCCTCGCCCGCCTGCCAACCTCCTGCGAAAACCCGTTGGCGACCTCGGCCGCCGACCGCCAGAGAAACCCGCTCCCCTGCCACAGGCCCTTTCGCGGTTCGAACGGCATCAGCCGCGACAGATGCTGCTCGCTGAACGGTGCTGCGCCGCTGTCGACGAGGAAGACGACAGGAGCCTCCAGCCCCTTTGCCGCATGCACCGTCATGATGCGAACCTCGTTGCGGGTCTGGTCCATCTCGCGCTTGATCTCGGGACCGGCGCTCTCCAGCGTCGCGAGGAAAGCTTCGAGGCCCGGCAGGCCGGTCTGTTCCTCGGCGAGGCAAAAATTCAGGAACTCGTCGAGGATGTCGCCCGCCTCATGGCCAAGCCGGCCGACCATCTTCTTGCGGACCTGATCGCGACCGAGAACGCCGGCGTAAAATTCGAACACCGGCTTGAAGGCGGCCTCGGTTGCCCATTTGTCGAGCTGGCCGACGATGCCCGTGAGCAGCAGGTCGGTCTCCGCCTTTCGCCGCAGCGACGCAATCAGCGACTGGCCCTTGGGCCGGTTCCAGGCGAGCTGGAACAGCGTCTCCTCGCTCTCGGCAAAGATCGGGCTCTTGAGGATGGCGGCCAGCGACAGGTCATCTTCCGGCTGCAACAGGAAGCGCCCAAGCGCCGCCAGATCCTTCACCGCGATATGCGCCGGCAGGCTGAGCCGGTCGGCGCCGGCAACGGGGATGCCCCGGCTTTTCAGGCTGCGCGACAAAGCGTGCACGAAACGGTCGCGCTTGCGGACCAGCACCAGCACGTCGCCGGCGGCGAGCCGCTTGCCGGAGCCCTCGATGATCTCGCCGGCACCGATCCAACCCTCGATGGTCCTGGCGACATTTTCGGCGACCCTGACGGCAGGCGCCTTCGTATGGTCGACCGCCAGTCTCCAGTCGTCGGGCTCCTCCACCGCGTCGGCGCCGAGGGTCGGCCAGACTTCCACATAGCCTGGCGCTCCGGCGCGGATCGCTTTGTGGCCGAGTGGACCGGAGTCGCGGGTAAGCCCCTTGCGCACATCCTCGCGCGCGAACACGAGGTCAACGGCCGAAAGCACATCGTCCGTGGAACGGAATGACCAGGTGAGCTTGACCGGCTCGAAATTGCCGCTGGCATCGCGCACCCGCCCCGAAAATTCCTGGCCGCTTGCCGCGAAGGATTCCGGATCGGCGCCCTGGAAGGAATAGATCGACTGTTTCTCATCGCCGACGGCGAAGATGGTGCGGTGGATATCGTCGCGCGCGCCAAGGCCCGAGAAAAACTCGGAAGCAAGTTTCTTCACCACCTCCCACTGGTCGGGGCTGGTGTCCTGCGCTTCGTCAATCAGTATGTGATCGATGCCTTTGTCCAGCTTGTATTGCACCCAGGGGCCGGCATCCTGCCGCGCCAGCAGGCGGACCGTACGGTTGATGAGATCGTTGAAGTCGAGGAAACCGCGCTCGCTTTTGAGCTGCTCGTAGCGGGCGATCAGCCAGTCGGCGACAATCAACGCGGCACGCGTGCCTTCCAGCATGCGAAACAGCGCCAGGCGATCCGATGTCTCGCGAATCGTCGTCGCCATGCGTTCGAAGGACTGCTCGAAAAGCGGAAAATGGTTGGCGACATTCTTGGCCGCGATCTGCCTGATGCTGCGCGGCTGCCATCCCTCTCCTGATTTCTTGGTGAGGAATGTTTCCTTGAGCCCCCGCAGTCGCTTTATCGGATCGGCGATGCGGCAAGCCTCGAGGACATTTCGCGCAAAAGTCTCGGCCACACTCTTGCCGGCATGCTCGGCCCGCCGCAGATATTCGCCGGCAAAGCTTTCGTCGAAATACGCATCCGGCCAGATCGAGGCGGCGATGGCTTCCGCGGTCTCATGCGGGTCGAAGCCGAACTCTTCGAACAGGTCGATGAACGGTTCGCCGGGGCTGATGACCTGCTCGATGAAACGGCGTATCCGATCGCGTTTCTGGACGATTTCCGTCAGCAGGCTGTCAAGGCCGAACTCGCCGCCGCGCTCGAGAATAGTTGCGAAAGCTTCGGCAAGTTCAAGATTCTCCTCACTCGCGGCGCCGGAGATCATATCGCGCCGGGCTTCGCCGACGAGCGCCGCCTCCATCTGCGAATCGAGCATTTCGAAATGCCCGGCGATATTTGCTTCGAGCGGAAACTGATGCAGCAGCGCCTCGCAGAAGGCGTGGATGGTCTGTATCTTCAGGCCGCCCGGGGTCTCCAGCGCGGTGGCAAAAAGCCGACGGGCGCGCGCCAGCTTGCTGCGGCCGGGCCGGCCGCCGTCGATGGCCTCGATCTCGGCCGACAGGGCCGCGTCGTCGAGCATCGTCCACTTGGCGAGATTACCGAAGACGCGGTTTGCCATGTTGGCCGCCGCCGCACGCGTATAGGTGAGGCACAGGATCTTCGACGGGTCGGTGCCTTCCAGCAAAAGCCGCGTCACCCGCTGCGACAACACATGCGTCTTGCCGGATCCGGCGTTGGCCGAAACCCAGACCGAGTTGCGCGGGTCCGACGCCTTGGCCTGAAGCGCGATGGTGTCCTGCGGAATGACGCGCGGCTGCTTCATTCGCCGCCTTCCATTTCAGAGTCATCAGCGCCCGCCGACCATTCGAGCACGCGGGCGAGATGATCGTAGTCGCCGTCCATGTCTCCCTCGCGGAACGGCAGCGCGCGAGAGAGATAGCCGGTTTCGAGATCGTTGTAGTGCTGGAGAAGCTGCTCCAGCCGGCGCCATGCGTCGTCGGCCAGTTCGGGCCCGGACTTGCTCTTGCGATCGTGCTCCAGGATTGATTGTTCCTCGACTTCGCCATTCGCCTTGAATCGAACGAAGGCAAGCTGCGACGGCTGCCGCGGTCCGAACGCCTTGAACGCCCCTCTCTTGAGCAATGCGCCTTCAAGCGCGAGTTGCGGCGCCAGCAGCGTATGCGCCTGGCCCCTGGATGGCGACGATCCCGTCTTGTAGTCGAGGATGTCGGCCATGCCTGCCGGACGCAGATCGATACGGTCGGCGCGGCCCGAAAGCGTGGCGCCCGTTTCACCAAC
Source organism: Mesorhizobium sp. ZC-5 (assembly GCF_025753855.1). Taxonomy (GTDB): domain Bacteria; phylum Pseudomonadota; class Alphaproteobacteria; order Rhizobiales; family Rhizobiaceae; genus Neomesorhizobium. The sequence continues at coordinate 351,202 of NZ_JAOWPT010000002.1, read as the reverse complement.
GGCCAAGGGTTCGGCGCGTTCCTCGGCGTGGCGGACTGTTATTCCGTCGGCGCGGTCGCGTTCCCATTGGACGATATTGCCGGCCAGCGCGACAAAGCGCGGCCACCAGACTGCCTGCACATCGGCAGGCAGCGCCGCTTCGGCAAAGCACGACCGTCCAATCTCCAGCAAGATTGACGCCGCCTCTGCCGACGCGGGATCGGCCTGCTTTTCAGTGAAGCGATGCATGATCTCGTGGAACAGCGTGCCACGCTCGGCAGCACCTGGGTCGCGCAGCAGCGGCTCGATGGGCGCAACGCCGAGGATGCGCCGTGCGTAGACCGCATAGGGATCGCGACGCAGCGTCTCGATTTCCGTCACCGAGAACCGTTTCGGCCGCGCGTCGAGCCGTGGTTTGGGCCTCGGGCGCTTGACAAACGGGGCTTCGGCGCCGCGGTCCAGCGTTCGCGTCCACCCAAGCAGTTCGTCGCCACGGGCGCGCAGTTTTCCGGCGTGATCCTTGCCGACGAATGTCAGCAGACGCTGCAGCCATCGCGACGGAACCGCCGGTGCATCGCCGGAACGCGCGGCGCGGGTAAGCACGACCGTTTCCGTGCCCATCGCCATCCAGAAATCGTGCGCGGCAAGGCCGATGCGCCGCTCCGGCGGCTCCAGATCGATCCCGGCCTTCATGATGCGCGACATGAACCGGTCGGCTTCGGCTCGCCGTGGCCAACTGCCTTCATTCAGCCCGCCGAGCACCAGCGTGTCGACGGTCTGCAAGCGCGCTTCAAGCGCACCCCAGATGAAGACGCGGCCATCGCCGCCGGCAGCCGGCTTCACCACCTCCGTCGCGATCAGCGCCGCCAATATGTCGGGCCATTCCCGCGCCGTGAAATCCAGGCTAGCCGAGGATGCCAGGACGGAGCGCAGGAATTCGGCAAGTTTTTCTCCGGCATCGCCCGCGTATAGATCGACAAGGTCGCCCGCCACACCACGGCCGATATTTTCAAGCGCCACAACGGTGGCACGAACGATCTCGGGCAGCGATACGGACCCTCCGCCACAGAAAGCAGAAAGCGGTTCCAGCCCTTCCCGCAGCCGGGCAAGCAACTGCCTCGCTTCCTCGAGCCGCTTCGTATTCATGCGCGCCAGCCAGAAGGGCGCGTAGCGGTCCACCCCCACGGTCGCAAGACGCCGCTCGAACGTCTCGCTAAGTTCGGCAACGTCCGGTCTGCCGGTGCCGCCGCGCAATGTGATCAGTTCGATCGTTTCCGCCGCGCGCCGCACCTGGGTGCGGTCCATCCCAAGACCGAGAAGCGGGTGCTTCAGCAACGCAAGGATGGCCACCGGATCGCCGGGCCGGAATACCACTTCCAGGAGCAGCCGCAGCAATGTCGCCGGCGCCGTGCGGGCAAGCGGCAAGCCGCCGGAATCATCCGCCCTTATGCCGAACCGCAACAATTCCGCCGATACCCGTCGGGCGAGGTTGCGGTCGGTGGCAACCAGCGCGGCGCTCTTGTCTCCAGGCGCGATAGCGCGCCGCAACGCGATTGCGATGGCAAGCGCTTCGTCGCGTTCGTTGGCGGCTTCCACCAGCGTGACATTGGAAAGCGCGTCGCCAATGTCGGCCTCGGGAAAACCCGCCCGGCTGGCAATCCAGGCGTCGGTGGTTTCCGCCGGACGAAGCGCCTCGCTCACCAGCCTGGAACGACGCGCAAGCGGCTTGGACGCGGCACCGATTTCCAGGACATCGATTTGCCGCAGCCCGAATTTTCGCAGCAGCTTGGCGAGACCGAATTGCGGATGGCCGAGCACGGAAGGTTCCGGTGCGGCCTCGGCGATCACCGACCAGGTGCCGTTATCGAGATGCCTGTCCAGCCCAGGCAGCACCACCGCGCCATTCGGCAGTTGCGCGATCACCGACAGCAGTTCCGCCGTCGCCGGAACCGAGCCGGTCGACCCGGCTGCTATGACCGGACCTGCCGGCGGCATCCGCCTCAGGCGAGCCGCTTCGGCCAGAATCAGGGCACTCCGATGCAGGGCGGGATTGGAACGATCGCGCTCCTTCAGAAGTACCGGCCATGCAGCAGTAACGATCTCGAGGAAGTCGAGCGTGACCTGCCACCAACTCGCGAGATCACCGGATACGAGTTCACCGAGTTTCGACCAGTCGGAGCCTTCGGTTTCGATCTCGTCCATCAGTGCCGCGAGATCGCGCGCCAGCCAGATCGAATCCGACACCGATGCCGGCACCACGACTTCCTCCTCGAACAGGGCGGCGACGTGGGCCGGAAGCCGTCTCTTCCATGCGCGAACCAGTGGCGCCAGCAACAGAAGGCGGTCGATCGAGGCAATCGGCGGTGCAATGTCGAGTGCGGCGCCGCCGCTCGGCTCGAACAGCACCTCGTCCTCGTCGAACTCACCAAGCGCACGGATCGTCGGCAGGATAGCCGAGCGGCCACCGTACAGGTCTACGAAAACACTGCGAAGCTCTCGAGCAGCACGCCGTGTCGGAACGAAGATGGTCGCGGTGGCAAGCTTCAACGGGTCGCGGTCGAGACGGAACCCCGGCACCAGCGCGCCGGATATCAGCGCCTCCGCCAAGGTGGGCAGAAATGGCGCGCCGGCAGGAATCGAAAAGACCTTCGGCGGCTCGCGGCCGGTCATCGCCTTTCCGCCAGCGCGCGGGCAACGGCGGCCTCGGCCGGCAGGATCGCGTCCGGGGTGCCGACCGTGATCCAGTGGCCGTTCATCTTCATGCCATACAGGCGGCCTTGCGCGATCGCCTTGTCGAAATGAAGATTGAGCGAATGGCGTCCGAGAGGCGCACCATCAAAAATACGCGGATGCAGGATCGCAGCGCCCGCATAAATCAGCCCATCCGAGGCCCCGGCCGCACGCGCAAGCTTGCCATCGCCGGAGAGCAGGAAATCGCTGCCGCCGCTGTGCCCTGTCGCCGATTGGAAATCCGCCAGCATCAGCAAGATATCCATCCTCGTCGGGTCCCATGCAAGGGCGAGCCGATCGAGATTGGAGGCGGCGCGATCGATCCAGAATGTATCGGCGTTGAGGATGAAGAAGGGAGCTGCACCAAGCATGGGCAGCGCGTGGGCGATGCCACCGGCGGAATCGAGGAGTTCCGCCGATTCGTCTGAGATGATCACTTCCGGCTTTTGCCTACCGGCGACATGGGCGACGATCTGATCCGGCAGGTAATGGACGTTGACCACGGCCTTCGAAACGCCCGCCGCCGCGAGGGCGTCCAGCCCCCAGTCGAGCAGCGTTTTTCCCGCGATTCTGACAAGTGGTTTGGGCAACGCCGCGGTAATGGGAAGCATCCGTTTACCCAGCCCCGCCGCGAGCACCATTGCGGTATCGGGTTTTGCGGCACTCATAAGGATCGCTCCTCGAGGAAGCCAAGCCTTTCGTAAAGCGCACGCAATTCCGCAAGAGACGGATGCATCAGCACGCGGCGGAGATAGTCGCGAATGCGCGGCAGATGCCTGAGGTATTGGGGTTTGCCGTCACGCCGGTGAAGCCGCACAAAGATGCCGAGTATCTTCGAGTTGCGCTGCGCCGCCATGATCGCATAGGCCTCGGCGAAATTCTCCGCATCGAAGCCAGTCTGTGCCTGGCGGGCGGCGATATAGGCGTCGATGGTCGTCTTCTCCAGTTCGGGCGTCATGGTGACTCTGGCGTCCAGCGCGATCGAAGCGACATCATATGCGGTGGGACCGATCAGGGCATCCTGGAAATCGACGATACCGAGCCGATCGTGGCCGGAACGTTTCGCTCGCCATACAATGTTCGGTGACTGGAAATCACGATGAACGAAGCCATGCTCCTTGTCCTCCAGCCTGTCGAAGACCCCGTTCCAGGCCGCGGCAAACGCCCTGCGCTCGTCTTCATTAGCCGGCTTTCCAAATACCGCCGGAACGTACCAGTCGAGCAGAAGTTCGACTTCTATCATCATAGCATCGCGGTCGAACGGCGGTATCCGATGAATGACGCCAGGCGCTGCCTCGAATTCCTCCGGCCAGGCCTTGCCATGCATCTTCGCCAGGAGCTGGGCCGCAGCTGTGAGACGGTCCGGCACGGGCCGTCCGGCCTCATCGAGGAAATTCCCGTCGCCGAGATTCTCGATCAGCAGAAATCCCTGCTCCAGATCCTGTTCGAATATTTCGGGTACGGTCACGCCACCCTGTTTCAGCATGCGCGCGATAGCGACGAACGCCGTCACCGTCTGTGCGGTGTGGGCGATCTCGGCATAAGGCTTGCCATCGCGTACCGGCGGTCCGAGCACGAGGCGCGGCGAATTCATCAGGATGCGTGGCGGCGATCCGCCGGCGGAGACCGTCTCGTAGCCGCGCGCCGAGGCATCGCCGGAAAACAGGGCCCGATCCGAATCTCCGTTGCCCGTCCTGTCGAGGAAATCGCGGGCAGCCAATGAACGTTCGATCCGTGCAAGTGCCGCGGCGGGGCCGGACAGCGTCGCGCGGCGCCCATTGCCTTCATGTTCCAGCGTCAGGAAAATCGTTTCCTTGGGTAGATGACCGCCGGCCTTCTCCGGCCATTCGACGATGACAATGCCGTTTCCGCCGGCCTCATCGAAGCCGAGTTCGTCGAGTTCATCCACCGATGAAAGCCGGTAGAGGTCGAAATGCTGAACCGGAATGCGCGTCTCGTAGCTCTGTACCAGCGTGAAGGTCGGGCTCGGCACTTCCAGTTCAGGGTCGGCGGCGAGGGCGCGGATCAGGCCGCGCGCCAGCATGGTCTTGCCGGCGCCGAGATCGCCCTTGAGCGCCAGCACATCGCCACTGCGCAGGGCAGCCGCTATGTCCTGCCCGAGCAGCACCGTGGCGCGGTCGTCGGCCAGACTCAGTTCCAGAACCTTCCCGCCCATGAAGCTCCGCTATTCCGCCGCTGCCCTGGCGCGCGCCGGGACCATGGGAAACTGGCAGACGACCGTGGTGCCCTGGTCCCTGGCCGAATCGATGCGGACATTACCGCCATGCAATTCGACGAAACTCTTGACGATCGACAGGCCGAGCCCGGCGCCGCGACGCCGGCCGCCATTGGCTCGTGGCTCGAAGCGGCGAAACACCGTGTCGAGCACATCCTGCGCCATGCCGGGTCCGTCGTCATGCACGGAGAACTGGATATTGCCGGCCACCATCTCGCAGGTCAGCGCAATGGTGCTGCCTTCGGGCGCATAATTGGCGGCGTTGCTCAACAGATTGAACAATATCTGACGAACACGGTTTTCATCGCCATTGAAGCTTTTGGGCGCTCGCGACACATCTACGTCCAGGGTGATCGCATGTTCCCGCAACCGCTCCGCCACCAGTTCCGCGGCCGCCCGAACCGTGTTGTCGACCTGGATTTCGCCAACGTCCAATTCCATGATTCCCGCATCGACGGTGGCAAGATCGAGGATGTCGTTGACGATGGTCAGCAGCACCGACGACGACGAGCCGATGTGACCAACATAGTCGCGCTGGCGCGGCGTCAACGGCCCGGTATCGGGCAGCGCCAGCAGTTCGGTGAAGCCGATTATGTTGGTCAGCGGCGAGCGCAATTCGTAGGAAACGTGCTGGACGAAATCGTTCTTCAGCTGGTCGGCCCGCTGCAGCGCCTCGTTCTTGTCCTTCAGTGCCTTCTCGATGTTGGCGCTGTCGGTGATATCGACGAAGGTCATCATGACCTGCCCGTTGGGCAGGGGAATGATCGCGTAGCGCAGGATATTGCCGTTCTTGAGCTCGGCTTGTCCGTGACGGTCGCGGCGTTCATCGTCGAAGCCGGTCACCGCCGCGACGAAGCTGCCCCAGGGGCTGTCCTTGGTAAGGATGTCGCAAACCGCCCTGACTTCCGAGACATGGGTGTTAGGCTTGACGAAATCGGGATCGAGGCCCCAAAGCGTCGAGAAGGCCGGGTTGGCGAGCCTGACGCGGCCGTCGGGTCCGAACACCGCGACACCCTCGGCCAGATTGTCCAGCGTTTCGCCCTGGACGCGGACGGCCGTGTTGTAGCGGCTTTCGAGGTCGATCTTTTCAGTGAGGTTTTCGAAAACCCAGGTCACCCCGCCTTTTGGCTGCGGGTTGCCGATGACGCGCAACGTCCGGCCATCCGGCAGATGCCACCAATGTTCCTGCGGCTCGACGGCGCGGTACGCGCCCATGATGTTTTCCTTCCAGCGGCGCCATTCGGGCTGCTCGGCGAGCTTGCCCTCGGTGCGCAGCCTGTCGAGCAGGAGAGCGTTGTCGGGAACGCCTGCCAGGAACTGCGCATCCAAATCCCACAATTTCTGGAAGGCCTGATTGTAGAAGCTGAGCTTGCCGTCAGCATCGAAGGTGGCAACAGCGGTCGTCAGCTGATCGAGCGTATCCGCGTGGCTTCTCACCGTTCGCTCATACTCCTCGCGTATGCCATCGACCGCCGTCATGTCGGTGGCGATGCCTGCCGAACCGGAGCTTGCCGCAACGTCGGTGACCGCAAACATCCGCCGGTCGCCATCGACCACCGTCGACATCGTCTGCTCGAAAACAGGCTGGCCGGCGTGATGGCGCACGATCGCTTCGCGTGCCTGACTTCCCAGGAATTCCTTGTCGTCGCGGACGGCAACCGTTGCACTTTCCGCTTCGACCGCCTCGGCAAAGGCGCGGTTCACCCATTTGAGGCGGCCATCGGCGTCGCGAACCCAGAATGGCATTTTCAGCGCGTCGACGAGGCCAAGAACCGTTTCATGGTCCGAAACGAGCCGCTGGTTTTCCAGCTTCAGCCGCGCGGTAAGGCGCTGCGTTTCCGAAAGCGAAACGAAACGGACCAGCACATGTGCCGCGGTCTTGCGGCCCTGGACTTCCAGCGGCATGGATTTATGGGTTTCGACAACCAGGTCGAAGGCGGCGCCCCTTTCACGCAACGCCGTCACCGCCTGCTCGAGCGCGGCCGCGGAGCGGGGCATGAGCCAGCGTCCGAAGGCCAGGAAGTTGCTGCGGTCTTCGGGCGCGCCCGTTTCGGCCGGAAGAGCGCCAACCACCTCGGGTTTCGACTTTTCACTTGCCCATACGACGATGCGCTGGTCACGAAGGTTGAGAAGTGCTTCCGACCGCTGCAACGAAGCGTTGATATCCGCCACTTTGGCGCGCAGCAAGACGTTCTCGGCAGCGGTCCGCGCTCGCTCGCGGATCAGCCAGATAGCCGACAGCAACGCAGCACCCATGACGCCTGCGAAGACCGCGGCCTGCATGACTTCCACCGTGTCGACGGAAAGGCCTGGAACGCTCATGGTGCCGCTAGCTTGCGCCATGACGACGGTGGGCAATGCGGTCGAGATGAACAATGTGCCGCAGAAACGCCGGCTTTTCCACGGCAGCGTCGACGGCAGCCATGGCCTGCATGTGCGGGGCTTGTCCCTTTGCCCGCCGGAATCCACCTGGCCGCCGGAATCGGCGCTTCCCGCCTGAAGCGGGCATTCCCCTGGCATGTCTTGTTCCTCTCCGCCGCCTCAAGACCGCCCAAGCGGCCCCCACAGTCCCCTGACCTCGGAGCCTGAGGCGTCGCGAATCACTTCACTGTACCTGCTGCGCGAATCGGCGTGAAGAAGGCAACGGCGCAAAAAGAAACCGGGCGAAAAGTCAATCGCCCGGTTTCAATATATTGTAGGTGCTGGGTTAGAAATCAGTACCTGTAGTGTTCCGGCTTGAACGGCCCCTGCTGGGTCACGCCGATATAAGCGGCCTGTTCGCCCGAGAGTTCCGTGAGCTTGGCACCGAGCTTGTCGAGATGAAGCCGCGCGACCTTTTCGTCGAGGTGCTTGGGCAGGACATAGACCTGGTTCTTGTAAGCGCCAGGCTTGGTCCAGAGTTCCATCTGGGCAAGCACCTGGTTGGTGAACGAAGCCGACATGACGAAGCTCGGATGGCCGGTCGCGTTGCCGAGATTGAGCAGGCGACCCTCCGAAAGCAGGATCATGCGCTTGCCGTCCGGGAACGAAATCATGTCGACCTGCGGCTTGACGTTGGTCCACTTCAGATTGCGCAGCGCCGCAACCTGAATCTCATTGTCGAAATGGCCGATGTTGCCGACGATCACCATGTCTTTCATCGAGCGCATGTGGTCGAGGGTGATGACGTCCTTGTTGCCGGTAGTAGTGATGACGATGTCGGCGGTGGGGGCCGCATCCTCGAGGGTGACGACCTCGAAGCCGTCCATAGCCGCCTGCAGCGCGCAGATCGGATCGACTTCGGTTACCTTGACGCGCGCACCGGCACCCTTGAGGGATGCCGCCGAACCCTTGCCGACGTCCCCATAGCCGCAGACCACGGCGACCTTGCCGGCCATCATCGTATCTGTGCCGCGGCGGATGCCGTCGACCAGCGATTCCTTGCAGCCGTACTTGTTGTCGAACTTCGACTTGGTCACCGAATCGTTCACGTTGATCGCCGGGAAAGGCAGCAGGCCCTTCTTCTGCAACTGGTAGAGACGGTTGACACCGGTCGTGGTCTCTTCGGTGACGCCCTTGATGGCGTCGCGGTTCCTGGTGAAGAAGCCCGGCGTCGCCGCCATGCGCTTCTTGATCTGGGCGAACAGGATTTCTTCTTCTTCGCTGCCAGGATTGGAAAGGACGTCCTCGCCAGCTTCGGCGCGGGCGCCGATCAGGATGTACATGGTGGCATCGCCGCCATCGTCGAGGATCATGTTGGAGGTACCGCCATCCGCCCACTGGAAGATCTTGTCGGTATACACCCAGTAGTCTTCAAGCGTTTCGCCCTTCACGGCGAAAACCGGAATGCCGGCTTCCGCGATCGCCGCGGCGGCGTGGTCCTGCGTCGAGAAGATGTTGCAAGACGCCCAGCGGATATCGGCGCCGAGTTCCTTCAGCGTCTCGATCAGCACCGCGGTCTGGATCGTCATATGCAGGGAGCCGGTAATGCGGGCGCCTTTCAGCGGCTTCTTACCGCCGAATTCCTCGCGGCAGGCCATCAAGCCCGGCATTTCGGTTTCGGCGATCTCGATTTCCTTGCGGCCCCAATCGGCCAGTGAAATATCTGCAACAACGTAGTCTTTGCCAGCGGCCATTTTCGTACTCCGATCCGGTGAAGTCGAACGCGTGCCGCAGCCGATGGCCGGCGAACCCGCGCAAATTTGCGCCCTGACTAGCAGATCGAGTCAGCGGCGACAATGGGACATAAAGAAATCTTTATTCGTGCATGTGTTGCACGGGCATCCGGCCGATTAAACTTCCTCGCCGAAGCGGGACGCAATCAACGTCTCGAGCGCCACCATTACTTCTTCCGCCTCGCGACCGCTCGCGGAGACCCGGATACGGCACCCGGGGCTCGCCGCCAGCATCATCAGTCCCATGATCGAGGTGCCGCCAACGGTGACGCCGTCCTTCTCGACATTGACGAACGCATCGAACCCGCTCACCAGGGAGACGAATTTTGCCGAGGCCCTGGCGTGCAGGCCGCGCTGGTTTACGATTTCGAACTCGCGCAACAGGGTCTCGCGATCTTTTCGCGTATCCGTACCGGTCATTTGCTGCTCAGCAGCTGGCTGGCGACGTTGATATATTTACGGCCGGCTGCCTGCGCCTGGAGAAGCGCGGTGTCCATATCATCTGCGGATCGCACGCTGGAGAGCTTGATCAGCATCGGCAGGTTCATGCCCGCGATCACTTCGACACGGCCAGGCTCCATGACGGAGATGGCGAGATTGGACGGGGTGCCGCCGAACATATCGGTCAGGATGACGACGCCGGTGCCGCTGTCGGCGCGGGCGACGGCATCGACGATATCGCGGCGACGCTGTTCCATATCGTCATCAGCGCCAATAGCGACGGTTTCGAACTTCTCCTGGGGTCCGACGACGTGCTCCACGGCGTTACGGAATTCCTCGGCCAGTTGACCGTGCGTTACAAGCACGAGTCCGATCATTCTGCTTTGGCTCCCGTCATGGCCCTTTGGGCGCATCGTATTGCTGCAGTCTTTTCCGGTCGGCCCGGCGGCAAGAGCGCTATCTTGTCGACGCGCCTCCCTTTGACAAGCACAATTTTAGAAAGGAGATGGCCATTTTGACGCATTTTAAGACCTGTGATCGTCAGTCTCCCGGTAAAAAGGCGGGATGGAAAACCAACTGGCGACAGCAAAGACTGCCGCTTGAGCATTGCGTGCCGTGAGCTCAAGGCAAGCGAGATCGCATCCGGCTACTGATTCGGTCAGGACTTCCGGAAAGCGTTGTGCCGCGGCGGACGGAACGAGCCGGACAAGAAGATCGGCAATCATCGACGGCTCGAATTCCAGCGGCCGCGGACCCATTCCATAGATCTCGACAATGCCGGAAATGGGTTGAGGTGTGTGGCAGACGAGCCGGCCACGGAGAGCCTGGATCAGCACCTGATCGTCGGAAACCAGTCGGGAAAAATGTCCCAGGCGCGTAAAATAATCGACCAGCGCGAGCGCAAGCGTAGTTTTGCCGAGGCCCGATTCACCGGCAATCAGGACGCCGCGATCGCCGAGCAGGACCGCCGATGCATGCAGATTCTGCGCCTGACCCACTATCCCTCAGCCGGCAGCGTAACCACAAAACGCGCGCCCCGGATCTCGCCCGGCTTGCCGCCGGAGATGTTTTCGGCCGTCAGGGTGCCGCCATGCGCTTCGACGATCTGCCGGCTGATCGACAGTCCGAGGCCCGAATTCTGGCCGAACGCCTCGCCAGCCGGCCGGTCAGTGTAGAAGCGCTCGAAAATGCGGTCGATGTTGTCGGCACGAATGCCCGGGCCGTTGTCCTCCACGGCGATCACAACATACTTGCCGGCCCGCGACAGGTTGATGACGATCCGGCCGCTGTCGTCGGGCACGAATGATCGCGCGTTCTCGATCAGATTGGTTATGACCTGGCCCAAACGAAGATCATGGCCCAGCACGTTGAAGCTCTTCGCGGCTTGCGGCGACTTGTCGGTCTTGAGTTCGATCTCGACATGTTTCTTGTGCCGACCGGCGTCACCCGACGCCCCAACAAGTTCGGTCAGGAATTTGCGCAAATCCAGCCGTTCGGCATCGTCGCGCGCCAGTTCGGCATCCAGTCGGGAGGCATCCGAGATGTCGGTGATCAGCCGATCCAGGCGGCGAACATCGTGCTGGATGACGTCCATCAAGCGGCCGCGGGAGGCGTCGTTCTTGGCAAGCGGCAAGGTTTCGACCGCGCTGCGAAGCGACGTCAGCGGGTTCTTCAGTTCATGCGACACGTCAGCCGCAAAACTTTCGATCGCCTCGATGCGCGCGTAAAGCGCGTTGGTCATCTCGCGCAGCGCGACCGAGAGATTGCCGATCTCGTCCTGGCGATCCGAGAAATCGGGAATTTCCTCACGGTTCTTGACGCCGCGCCTGACGCGGACAGCCGCCGCGGACAGCCGCCGCAGCGGATTGGCGATCGTCGAGGCAAGCAACATGGAGAGCGCCACCGTCACCAGCGCCGCGACCCCGAATACACGCAGGATCGCCTTGCGTTCATCGGCCACGATCTTATCGATATCGCCGCCTTGCGTGGACAGCATCAGCACGCCCATGACGGCGCGGAAGCGCTGAACGGGAATGGCGACGGATACGATCTGCTCGCCCTGCTCACTGATACGGACCACCTTGGACGGCACGCCCGTCAGCGCGTTCATGACTTCCGGAAACGCCGCCCCGTTGCCGCCGGGCTGCTCCTTGTAGATCGGCAGGTCGGTTCGCCGGAAAAACTCCGCGATAAGCTTTTCGATGCGCCCGAGCAGGCCGGGTTCCTCCTGCTCGACGGAGGGGAGGTCGTAGCGCAGTATCTGGCCACGTGAATAAAGGTGACGCGAATCGAGCAGCAGGTTGGCGTCGCGGTCGTATATGCGGGCTCGCGTCCGCGTCGGCGAGATCAGCCGCCGCAACACCGGCGCGACGCGCTCGGGATTGATGGGAAAATCAAGGCTGTCCAGTTGGTCCGATCCTGGCGCCAGGCTTTCTCCAGCCTGCAGTTCGAGAAGCTTTTCCGGATCGATGCGGATCGAATCCGTCTCGACCGTCGCCGACGCGGCGATCGCGCCGGCGATAATCTCGCCTTGCGTCATCAGGCTCTCGATTCGAGCCTCCGTCAGGCCGTCGCGAAACTGGTTCAGATAGAGGATGCCGGTAACGAGAACGCCGAGCGCGGCCAGATTGAGGAACAGGATGCGCCGTGTCAGGCTCGAAAACATGTAGTGGCCGAGCAGCCGCTGCAGCCTCACAGTCAGCTTGCCCAGCAAAACGGGCGACAGCCGGAACGGCCGCTTTGCCGCGGCGACCGGCCTTTTCAGCTCTGCATCCACAGCCATCTACAACAACTCGTCCCCGCGGCAGGCTTACGCCTCTCGAAAACGATAGCCGACCCCATAAAGCGTTTCGATCATGTCAAAGTCGTCATCGACCGACTTGAACTTCTTGCGCAGCCGCTTGATGTGGCTGTCGATCGTGCGATCATCGACATAGACCTGCTCGTCATAGGCCGAATCCATCAGCGCGTCACGACTTTTGACGACGCCGGGTCGCTGCGCCAGCGAATGAAGGATCAGGAATTCGGTCACCGTGAGGGTGACCGGCTCGCCCTTCCAGGTACAGGTATGCCGCTCCTGGTCCATGACAAGCTGGCCGCGCTCCAGCGAGCGGGCCTGCTGGTTCGGCGTTTTTGCCGAGGCTTCACGGGCGCTTGCACGGCGCAGAACCGCCTTCACCCTTTCGACCAGGAGACGCTGCGAGAACGGCTTGCGGATGAAGTCGTCGGCGCCCATCTTGAGGCCGAAAAGCTCATCGATCTCGTCGTCCTTGGACGTCAGGAAGATGACCGGCAGGTCGGTTTTCTGCCTGAGCCGGCGGAGCAGCTCCATGCCGTCCATGCGCGGCATCTTGATGTCGAGGATGGCGAGGTTCGGCGGACGTGCCGCGAGCCCCTCCAGCGCCGAAGCCCCGTCCGTGTAGGTTTCAACCCGGTAGCCCTCTGATTCGAGTGCGATCGATACCGACGTCAGAATATTGCGGTCGTCGTCGACCAGCGCGATCGTTGCCATATCAAGTTGCTCCCTCATGAGCGGGTGTCCCTTCCTGCATTGGGAAGGGGCTTTTGGCGGACAAATTAGGTACAAAATGTGGCATGGCCCCCGGCAATGTCACAGATAGGCGTCCGGCGCCACCCCTGTTCTTCCAGCGGCCGTCGAACGGATTGCCTATCTTTTCGGGAGGATGAGCCAAAACATTACTCCCATGCTTCCTCCTATATAAACGATTTAAACGAATTCTAAAATCTTTAAATCGATTAATGATTTGAAATCGCTCGGCTTTTCTGGTTCTGACCTTCCACCCTTCATTGTGGCCGCCTTGCGCGGGATCAACCTTGAAGGAAAGAAAATGCGGCATCGCGGCCAATTGGGAGCCAGAATGAGCGAAATCGGCAAACGCAATCCCGCCTGCGGGATCGACGCGGCGGGACTGACGACCAACGGTCGGGTCCACTACAATTTCGGGGAGGCCTTGCTCTACGAGGAGGCGATCCGGCGTGGCGAGGCAAAGCTCACCGCGCATGGCGCCCTGATCGCCGAAACCGGCCAGCACACCGGCCGTTCGGCCAAGGACAAGTTCGTCGTCCGCGACGCGCAGACCGAACCGCATGTCTGGTGGGACAGCAACAAGCCGATGTCGCCCGCGCATTTCGAAACGCTGCTGGCGGATTTCACGGCTCACGCCAGAGACAAGGACCTCTTCGTTCAGGACCTGGTCGGCGGTGCCGACCAGAACACCAGCCTGCCGACCCGCGTCGTCACAGAATACGCCTGGCACTCCCTGTTCATCCGCAACCTGCTGATCCGGCCCTCGACCGCCGATCTGGACCGGTTCGTGCCGGAGATGACCATCATCGACCTGCCCTCGTTCCGGGCCGTTCCGGCGCGCCATGGCACCCGTACCGAAACCGTGATCGCGGTCGACCTCACCCGCATGATCGTGCTGATCGGCGGAACTTCTTATGCCGGCGAGATGAAGAAGTCGGTGTTCACCGCACTCAACTATATCCTGCCGACCAAGGGCGTCATGCCGATGCACTGCTCGGCGAACGAGGGTCCGGACGGCGACGCGGCGATCTTCTTCGGCCTGTCGGGCACCGGCAAGACCACATTGTCGGCAGATCCCTCGCGCACGTTGATCGGCGACGACGAGCACGGCTGGGGCGAGACGGGCATCTTCAATTTCGAGGGCGGCTGCTATGCCAAGACCATCCGCCTCTCAGCGGAAGCCGAGCCGGAGATTTTCGCGACGACCCGGCGATTCGGCACGGTGCTGGAAAACGTGATCCTCGACGAGGATCGCATCCCGGACTTCAATGACGGCCGGCTTACCGAGAACACCCGTTGCGCCTATCCGCTGCATTTCATCCCGAATGCCAGCGCGACCGGCCGCGCTGGCCATCCCAGGAACATCATCATGCTGACGGCGGATGCCTTCGGCGTGATGCCTCCGATCGCGAAGCTCACCCCTGCGCAGGCGATGTACCATTTCCTCTCCGGCTACACGGCGAAGGTGGCAGGCACCGAAAAAGGCGTGACGGAGCCCGAGGCGACGTTCTCGACCTGTTTTGGCGCGCCTTTCATGCCGCGGCATCCATCGGAATACGGCAACCTCCTGCGGCAGCTCATCGCCGATCACGGCGTCGATTGCTGGCTGGTCAACACGGGTTGGACCGGTGGTGCATACGGCACCGGCAAGCGCATGCCCATCAAGGCGACCCGCGCTCTGCTGTCGGCTGCCCTCGACGGGTCGCTCAACGCCGCGACGTTCCGCACCGACGGAACCTTCGGTTTTGCCGTTCCGGTTGATGTCCCTGGTGTCGACCCGTCGATCCTCGACCCCCGGTCCACATGGGCCGACAAGATCGCCTACGATCGCCAGGCAAAACGGCTGGTCGGCATGTTCATCGACAATTTCGGCAAATTCGAAGCCCATGTCGACGCGTCGGTTCTGGGCGCCGCGCCGCAACTGCGCGAAGCCGCCGAATAGTCCTTCCGAAATCGCGACATGAAGGGCCCGGCTTCGCCGGGTCTTTTCTTTTGTCCGCCGGCAAGGCATGCCTTTACAGAACGGAAGCAACCGAAGCATCCTCACCTTGAGTTCACGGGATTCCTGCGAGGAACGACGAGCATGCGAGCCGCCGAGATGATGGTCCGGAGCCAATGACCGCCGACATCGAGATCGCGCCGGGCGCCGTCATCCGCGACGATGAACTGGTCGAGAATTTCATCCGCTCATCTGGTCCGGGCGGCCAGAACGTCAACAAGGTCGCCACTGCCGTGCAATTGCGGTTCGACGCCCGCAACGCGCCCGGACTTTCCGAATATGTGCGCGAGCGGACGATAAAGCTTGCCGGTCAGCGCGCGACCAAGGATGGTGTCATCGTCATCGAGGCAGGCCGGTTCCGGACCCAGGAGCAGAACCGTGCCGATGCGCGGGCCCGCTTGACGGCGCTCGTCGCCAAGGCGGCCGAACCGCCACCCAAGCCGCGCAAGAAAACCAGGCCGTCCAAGGGCGCGGTCGAAAGGCGCCTGAAAACCAAGGCCGGGCGGTCGACGGTCAAGAAGCTGCGCGGCAAGGTTGAAAGCGACTGAGCAGAGGTTGATTGAAAAGCTTCCAATTTATTGCTGCAAATGCCAGATTTCCGCTGGGCAGAGTGCGGCAATAAGGAGATTTTGATCATGGGTATGTTCGATTTCGTGAAATCCGTCGGCAAGAAGCTCGGAATCGGCGACGACGATCCCGAGCCGAAGGCGGAAACCCTGAAAAAGGAATTGGATTCCCACAAGCTCGGCACCGAAAACGTCGAGGTGGTCGTCCAGGGCGACAAGGCGGTGCTGAAGGGCGTGGTCGCCGACCAGTCGATCTTCGAGAAAGCCGTGATCGCCGTCGGCAATACGCTGGGTGTTTCGAAGGTCGAGGCTGACGAGCTGAAGGTCGTGGCTCCGGATTCCGGGCTGAAGCTCGACTCGTCCGTCGACATGAACAAGGTGATCGCCGCCGCCAAGGCTGCCACGCAGCCGAGGTTCTACACCGTAAAGAAGGGCGACAATCTCTCGAAGATCGCCGAAGCGCATTACGGCAAGGGCAAGGCTTCGAAATACACGGTCATTTTCGAGGCGAACAAGCCGATGCTCACGCATCCGGACAAGATCTATCCGGGCCAGGTGCTGCGCATTCCCAATCTCGAAACGGCTTGACAGCCGGACTTCCAGCGACCTTCATCCGGTCAACGACGGCGGCTTGATTGCCGCCGTTTTCGTTGGAGCCATACGGAGCAGCGTCAACACCATGCAGGTTCTTCCCAGAGGTGTCCGCCACATGCCGGGCTATCTCGGCCGCGACGATCAGGTTGCACTGGTTGAAGCTATCCGGACCGTCGTGCAGAAGGCGCCGCTCTATGTGCCGACCATGCCACGCACGGGAAAGCCGATGAGCGTCAGGATGACCAATTGCGGAACCCTTGGCTGGGTCACCGACAAGGAACGAGGCTACCGCTATCAGGCGACGCATCCCGAAACCGGTGCGCCGTGGCCACCGATGCCCGAACGGTTGCTGCAGCTGTGGCGGGAGGTTGGCGGCTACCCGCATCCGCCCGAAGCATGCCTGGTCAATTTCTATGCCGCCGATGCGAAGATGGGGCTGCATCAGGATCGCGATGAACAGGATTTCGACGCTCCGGTGGTTTCCGTCTCGCTCGGCGACACCTGCCTGTTCAGGGTCGGGCAGAATACGCGCGACGGACAGACGGTTTCGTTCAAGCTTGCCAGCGGCGATGTCGTCGTGCTGGGCGGCCAGGGCCGGCTGGCATTCCACGGGGTCGACCGGGTCTATCCGTCGACGTCGGCGCTGCTGAAGAAAGGCGGACGGATCAACCTGACGCTGCGTCGTGTGACGAAACCAGCCTGAAAGCCAATGCGGCGGCTCAGAGCTTCCTGAGCGCGACTTCCTCGACCAGGTGGTCGGCGCCCTTGCGCAGGATCAAGTCCGCCCGCGCGCGCGTCGGCAGGATGTTTTCGCGCAGGTTCTTCAGGTTGATGTTGTTCCACAGGCCTTCGGCAATCGCCTTGGCCGCATCCTCCGACAGCTGCGAATAGCGGTGGAAGAAGGATTCAGGATTACGGAATGCAGTTTCGCGCAGCCGCATGAAACGGGCGATATACCACTCGTGGATCAGGTTTTCGTCGGCGTCGATATAGATCGAGAAATCGAAGAAATCCGACAGGAACGGAACGATCTTGCCGTCTCGCGGCAATTTGCCGGGCTGCAGCACGTTGATGCCTTCGAAGATCAGGATGTCGGGGCGGTCGATGGTCGTGAACACACCTGGCAGGACGTCGTAGGTCAGGTGCGAATAAAGCGGTGCTTGAACATCGCGCAGGCCCGCCTTTATCCCCGACAGGAACCTCAGCAGCGCGCCGACGTCATAGCTGTCTGGAAAGCCCTTGCGCTCCATCAGGTTCTTCTGGCGAAGGGTCTCGTTGGGAAAGAGAAAGCCGTCGGTGGTGATGAGATCGACCTTTGGGCTCGAAGGCCAGCGCGCCAGCAGCTCTTTCAAAACGCGTGCGGTGGTCGACTTGCCAACTGCAACCGAACCGGCGATGCCAATGATGTAGGGCGTCTTGACCACGCTTTCCTTGTTGAAGAAGGCCTGACGTTGCCGAAACAGCAGCTGGCTCGACTCGACATGTGCCGACAGCAAGCGCGACATCGAGAGATAGATGCGCTTCACTTCTTCCAGATCGAAGGGATCGTTGAGCGAGCGTAGCCGGTCGATTTCCTCCTCGGTCAGCGTCAGCGGCGTGTCGGCGCGGAATTTGGCCCATTCGGCGGCGGAAAAGAAAAGATAAGGAGAATATTTCTCGGTGGGCGCAAGCTGGTCCATCAAAACTCACTCTTGTGCTTCCACCGGATCAGCCCGGCTTGCGTGAAGCCTTTTCGGCCAGGCCCGACTGGGCGGTGCGACGCTCAAGCTCGGCCATCACGTCGGCCAGCGGAATGCCGGCGATCGCCAGGACGACCAGCCAATGATAGATAAGATCAGCACTTTCGGAAACGAGGCCTTCGGCATCGCCTTTTACGGCGGCGATGACCGTCTCGACCGCTTCCTCGCCAAGTTTCTGCGAGGCCTTGTCGATGCCGCGCGAAAACAGCTTCGCGGTCCACGAATCAGTATCACCGGATCGTGCGCGTTCAGCAACAATCCGTTCCAGGTCGGAAAGCGAAAAACCTGCCATGCGCGCCCTTTAGGATGGTTGGGCGACGGAGTCGAGTCGCATCGGGAGACCGGCCCGGGCCATGTGCGCCTTGGCTTCCGCAATCGTATAGGTGCCGAAATGGAAGATCGACGCGGCCAGCACCGCCGTCGCGTGGCCGTCGCGAATACCGGCCACCATGTGGTCGAGATTGCCGACGCCGCCTGAAGCGATCACCGGCACGCGCACTGCATCCGCGACCGCTCGCGTCAGAGCAATATCGTAGCCGATCTTGGTGCCGTCGCGATCCATCGAGGTCAGCAGGATTTCGCCGGCTCCCCGGTCCACGACCTGCTGGGCAAACTCGACCGCGTCGATGCCGGTCTTCTCGCGGCCGCCATGCGTGAAAATCTCCCAGCGAGGGCTCTCGTTCTCCCGGGAAACCCTTTTTGCGTCGATGGCGACGACGATGCACTGGTTGCCGAACTTGTCGGCGGCTTCGGCGACAAAATCCGGGTTTTTGACCGCCGCCGTATTGATCGAGACCTTGTCGGCGCCGGCCAGCAGCAATTTGCGTATATCCGCGACTTGGCGCACACCGCCGCCGACTGTCAGCGGCATGAAACATTGTTCGGCGGTGCGGGCGACGACGTCGAAGATCGTCTCGCGATTGTCCGACGACGCGGTGATGTCCAGGAAACAAAGCTCATCGGCGCCGGCGGCATCGTAGGCCTTGGCCGCTTCGACGGGATCGCCGGCATCGATGAGGTCGACGAAGTTGACGCCCTTGACGACACGGCCGTCCTTGACGTCGAGGCAGGGGATGACGCGGGCTTTCAGCACGGGCTAAACTGATTACCTTTCCGAGGGATTCTCATGGCAGCGCATGGAGACTATATCTTCTATGCTGATGAAAGCGGCGATCACTCGCTTACGTCGATTGATCCCGCCTATCCAGCCTTTTCTCTGTCGCTCTGCGCTTTCCGTAAATCAGACTATTGCTCGCGCATAATACCCAGCTTTCTGAGCTTCAAGTTTAAATACTTCGGCCACGACGCGATCGTACTTCATGAGAGAGAAATCCGGAAACAGACGGGTGCCTTCACCTTCCTTGTGGATCTGAGGACTCGCGAGGCATTCATGGAGGATTTGACTGCGCTGGTTGGTCGTTCGCGGTTTGCGATATTCGCAGCGGTGATCGACAAGCATGCCCTGAAGCTAGATCTGTTTCCAAGCAATCCGTATGGGATCTCACTTCGGATTTGTCTTCAATCGGCTTTCCGCTATCTCGAGAAGCGAGGCCAGATAGGATTGGTCCACCATTTCATCTTTGAGAAGAGAGGCACCAAGGAAGACCAAGACTTAGAACTCGAGTTCCGCCGGATCGTCGATGGAGCGAATGATTTAAGGATACGGTTCCCTGAGTTTAATATCCACTTTTCCGACAAGCGGACAAATTCAACAGGCATGCAGATAGCAGATCTGACCGCGCGTCCTATTGGATTGAAGATCGTTCGGCCAACTCAGGCCAACCGATCATATGATGCAATCGCCATGAAGCTTAACAATTATAAGCGATTCGCTCGGCCCAGCAGCGGTGTCTATGCTCCATAAGCGAAAGGCTTCGGAATACTCCGAAGCCCAACGCCGACCGGGAACCCCCAATCCATTTATCCAGTTATATAGTCTGGAAAACCAGAAAAGTCAAAGAAATAGATCTTGACTTTCAATTACATAGCGAATTCGGCTAAGTGATTCTATCGATTCTACTTTTTCAGGATCGCCAAGGCCTCGTGCGGGTCGATGCGACCGTCATAAAGTGCCCGCCCGGAAATCGCACCCTCCAGCTTTTTCGCGTCGGGCATTGTCATGCGGACAACATCGGCGATCGACGCCAGCCCGCCTGAAGCAATGACCGGAATCGTCACCGCCTCGGCGAGATCGATGGTCGATTCCCAGTTGATGCCGGCCAGAACGCCGTCGCGATCGATGTCGGTATAAACGATGGCGGCAACGCCGGCGCCCTCGAACTTTTTCGCCAGCTCGATGACACCGAGTTTCGAGGCTTTCGCCCAGCCTTCAACCGCAACCTTGCCGCCCTTGGCATCGATGCCGACGGCCACCTTTCCCGGAAACTTCCGGCAGGCCTCCTTCACCAGATCGGGGTCCTTCACCGCGACAGTCCCCAGGATGACGCGGGCGAGCCCCTTTTCCAGCCAGGCCTCGATGTGCGCGAGAGTGCGGATGCCGCCGCCAAGCTGCACCGGATTTTTGGTCGCCCTGAGGATTGCCTCGACAGCGCTGCCATTGACACTCTCCCCGGCAAATGCGCCGTTCAAATCGACCACATGCAGCCACTCGAAGCCTTGGCCTTCAAAGGCTTTCGCCTGCGCGGCCGGATCCGCGTTGTAGATCGTCGCCTGGTCCATGTCGCCGAGCTTCAGGCGCACGCATTGGCCGTCCTTGAGGTCTATGGCCGGGAACAGGATCATGGCTTCCACCTCAGGAAATTTGCGATCAATGCCAGGCCGAGTGCCTGGCTTTTTTCGGGGTGGAACTGGGTGCCCGCAAGGTTGTCCCGGGCCACCACCGCCGTCACCGGGCCGCCATAGTCGGTCACTGCCACCACTTCATCGGCATTGGTCGCCTCGAGATGATAGGAATGGACGAAATAGGCGTGCAGCCCGTTTGGCCCGGTCGGAATGCCGGTAAACAGCGGATGGTCGCGCTGGAGCTTCAGCGTGTTCCAGCCGATCTGCGGAATCTTGAGGGCCGGGTCGGCAGGCGCGATCTCCTTGACGTCACCGTCGATCCAGCCAAAGCCCCGCGTAACGGTTTTCTCCAGGCCACGCTCCGACATCAGCTGCATGCCGACGCAGATGCCGAGGAATGGCCGCGCCTTGGCGACCGCAACCTCTTCGACCGCCTCCCACATGCCGTCGACGGCGCGCAGGCCGGCAGCACAATCGGCATAGGCGCCGACACCCGGCAGCACGATGCGATCGGCGCTCCGCACCCGTTCCGCATCGGCGGTCAGGTCGATCTCAGCGGCAATGCCGCCTTCGCGCGCGGCGCGCTCGAAAGCCTTGGTCGCCGAGCGCAAATTGCCCGAGCCGTAGTCGATGATTGCAACCCGCATTTCAGGATTTACCGGGGTTGAGGAGCAAGCCGAGCATCGGGCCTGAGTCTGCCCTGCGCGACGCGTCGGGCGCCGGCGAAAAATCCGGGCGTCCGAATTCGGGTTCTTCCGGCAAGGCTCCTGCCTTGATCAGCCAGCGCATTTCAGCGTCGTCCTGGCTGTCCGCCACAACCACGCCGAGTTCACGCCAGCCGCGGCGGCGCAGTGCCGCGATGCGCAATGCCGCTCCTTCGAGCCCGGCATAAATCGAAACCAGCAAAGACAGCAGCGGCGCGGCCATGCCGAATCCGCCAACATTTCCGAGTGCCGTCAGGGCCAATGTCGTAGCAATTGCCAGTGCGGCCTCAATCCACAAGCGGTGCCACAGCAGCCAGACCGCCGGCAGGAAGAAGGCTATGTAGGCAAAACCGTCACGGACGAACACCGCGGCCTCGGCATCCGCGCCGGCATTGCCCTCAGGCTGCATCACGACATAACTGGCCATTACAGCGTCACCCGTTCAGTGTGCCCTTGGTCGAGGGGACCACGCCCGCCTGACGCGGATCATGCTCGGTGGCTGCGCGCAGCACCCGTGCCACGGCCTTGAAGCACGTCTCGGCAATATGGTGATTGTTGGCGCCGTAGTGGTTGGTCACATGCAAGGTGATGCCGGCGTTCTGCGCCAGTGCCTGGAAGAACTCGCGCACAAGTTCGGTATCGAAAGTGCCGACCTTGGGTGCCGAGAACCCGACGTTCCAGACCAGGAACGGGCGGCCCGAAACATCGATCGCGGCGCGCGTCAGCGTTTCATCCATGGCGAGGTCGAGCGATGCATAGCGGGCGATGCCGCGACGGTCGCCAAGCGCCTTTGAAATCGCCTGGCCGATGGCAATGCCGGTGTCTTCCACCGTGTGATGATCGTCTATGTGAAGATCGCCCTTGGCCTTGACCGTTATGTCGATCAGCGAATGGCGTGAAAGCTGCTCCAGCATATGGTCGAAAAAGCCGACGCCGGTCGAAATATCGAAGCTGCCCGAGCCGTCGATATCGACGGACACCGAAATCTCGGTCTCCTTGGTCTTGCGGCTGACGCTCGCGGCGCGTTTTTCCTTGCCGGATGCCATCGATCATTTCTCCGAAACGAATTGCAGAAGCGGCTGCCTTCTATCAGCATGGCGCGGCGAATTCCAGTTGGCCGACGGCTTGGCGGCCGACATGGTTTGCAAACGTTTCGGCCATGCATACATATGGCCGGACCCTCACTCGTAACGGGCGATTGCCATAAGGGATCGCGCGACATCGGAGCCATATATGTCGAATGATTTGAGCATGCACGCCACGACCATCGTGACGGTGCGCAAGGGCGGCAAGGTCGTGATCGCCGGCGACGGCCAGGTCAGCCTCGGCCAGACCGTCATGAAGGGAAATGCCAAGAAGGTCCGGCGCCTCGGCAAGGGCAATGTGATCGCGGGCTTTGCCGGCGCAACGGCAGACGCCTTCACCCTGCTTGAGCGCCTCGAGGCAAAGCTCGAGCAATATCCGGACCAGCTGACGCGTGCCTGCGTCGAGTTAGCCAAGGACTGGCGCACCGACCGTTATCTGCGCCGCCTCGAAGCAATGATGCTGGTCGCCGACAAGAATGTTTCGCTGGCGCTCACCGGCACCGGCGACGTGCTCGAGCCGGAGCATGGCGTCATGGCGATCGGCTCGGGCGGCAATTATGCGCTGGCGGCGGCACGCGCGCTGATGGATACCGACAACGACGCGGAAGAGATCGCCCGCAAGGCCATGCAGATTGCGGCCGACATCTGCGTCTACACCAACCACAACGTCGTTGTCGAAACCATCGATGCCGCGTGACGCAGCGCCTCGCTACGATTTCCGCTCGGTAACAGTGGACGACCTGCCGATGCTGGCCCGATGGCTTGCCGAGCCGCACCTCGCCGAGTGGTGGGGCGACCCGCAGGAGTCTCTGGCCGAGATCCGGGAAGCCATGGATTCCGTCGAGACCGAGCCGCTGATCGTCGAGCTGGGCGGGCGTCCGATCGCCTACATCCAGAGCTACGACCCGCATCTGGAAGACGGCCATCCCTATCAGGATCAGCCGTACGGCACCTTGGGCATCGATGTTTCGATCGGCGATCCGGCCCTCGTCGGCATAGGGCACGGCTCGGCGATTATCCGCCAGTTCGTCGACACGCTGTTCGCCGAGGGCACGCCTCGCGTGGTCATCGATCCCGATCCAGCCAACATCCGCGCCATCCGGGCATACGAAAAGGCCGGGTTTCGGGCTTTCGATACCCGCACCTCGGTGTATGGTCCTGCCCTGATGATGGCGCGGGAAGCCGGAGAGGACTGACCCATGAGCACGTCCGGTGGCGGAAAAAACGGATCGACGTTCGCGGACGCCTGGCGGATCGGGCTGCTGGTCTCGATCGGGCTGATCGTGTTCCAGGCCGGCATTCTCTACGGCATGGGCCGCACGCCGATCTGCGAGTGCGGCTACGTCAAACTGTGGCACGGCGTCGTCCAGAGCTCGGAGAATTCCCAGCACATCGCGGACTGGTATACCTTTTCCCACATCATCCACGGCTTCCTGTTCTATGCGCTGACCTGGTTCCTTTTCCCGCGCATGTCGCCGTGGCTGCGGCTGATACCGGCGATCCTGATCGAAGGCGCGTGGGAAATCCTGGAAAACAGCGATTTCATCATCAACCGCTATCGGGAGGGAACGATCTCGCTGGACTATTACGGCGACAGCATCGTCAATTCGGTGGCCGACACGCTGGCCATGGTGCTGGGCTTTGTGATGGCCGCGAGGCTTCCTATATGGATGATCGTTGTCCTCGCCCTCATCTTCGAGTTCGGCGTGGGCTATCTCATCCGGGACAATCTGACGCTCAACGTGATCATGCTGCTGCATCCGTTTGAGTCCATCAGGCAGTGGCAAAGTGGATTACAGTAGATATGAGCACCTTCTCTCCCCGCGAAATCGTTTCAGAACTCGATCGCCACATCATTGGCCAGCAGGACGCCAAGCGCGCCGTGGCCATCGCGCTGCGCAACCGGTGGCGCCGGCAGCAGCTCGAAGGCGACATGCGCGAAGAGGTCATGCCGAAGAACATCCTGATGATCGGACCCACCGGCGTCGGCAAGACCGAGATATCGCGCCGGCTGGCGCGGCTGGCCGGAGCGCCCTTCATCAAGGTCGAGGCGACCAAATTCACGGAGGTCGGCTATGTCGGCCGCGACGTCGAACAGATCATCCGCGACCTGGTCGAGGTCGCCATCGGACTGGTCCGTGAAAAGATGCGCGAAGACGTCAAGGCGCGCGCGCACATAAACGCGGAAGAGCGCGTTCTCGAGGCATTGGTCGGCAAGACGGCAAGCCCGGCAACGCGCGACAGCTTCCGCAAGAAGCTGCGCGATGGCGAACTGGACGACAAGGAAATCGAGGTCGAAGTGACCGACACCGGCACCGGCGGCATGCCCGGCTTCGAGATTCCGGGAATGCCTGGCGCCAATATCGGTGTGCTGAACATCAACGACATGCTGTCGAAGGCGATGGGCGGCAAACAGACCAAGACGCGCAAGACCACGGTCAAGGAATCCTACGCACTGCTGATCGGCGACGAGTCCGACAAGCTGCTCGATCAGGACGAGGTGGTTCGCAAGGCACTCGAGGCGACCGAAAACGACGGCATCGTCTTCCTCGACGAGATCGACAAGATCGCCAACCGCGAAGGCGGCATGGGGGCTGGCGTCTCCCGCGAAGGCGTGCAGCGCGATCTGTTGCCGCTGGTCGAAGGCACCACGGTCGCGACCAAGTACGGACCGATCAAGACCGACCATATCCTTTTCATCGCGTCGGGCGCATTCCATGTTTCCAAGCCGTCGGACCTGCTGCCTGAATTGCAGGGCCGCTTGCCGATCCGCGTCGAACTCAGGGCTCTGGAAAAGAACGATTTCGTCCGCATCCTGACCGAGACCGAAGCCAGCCTGATCAAGCAGTACATCGCCTTGATGAAAACCGAGGGGGTCGATCTCAGCTTCTCGGACGATGCCATCGATTCGCTCGCCGGCATCGCGGTCGATCTCAATGCGAGTGTCGAGAACATCGGCGCCAGGCGGCTTCAGACGGTGATGGAGCGCGTGCTGGACGATATTTCGTTCAACGCCCCCGACAAATCGGGCACCTCCGTTGCGATCGATGCCGCCTATGTCGAGAAACATGTCGGCGACCTGTCGCGGAACACGGATTTGTCGCGTTTCATCCTTTAGCGAAGCGGCATCGGATCTGCTCCGATGCCGGGCTGCGGGTTGCCCGGTCTTGGCCGGGCAACTATTCCCTCGACTTGCTTGCTGGCGTTACCTAATTTGCGCGGTTAATACCTTCTGGGTGTGCATGATCTTGGCGGATCAAGCATGGGCAACGGTGCGGCGGCGCATGAAACGATCCTTTCTTCTTCTATCCTGCCTTTTCCTGGCGATGGGTTTTGCCCACGCGCAGGCCGCCACGTTGGTGCCGCCGGGAAACCATTACCCGGATCAGCCCGATGTTCCCGGTGCTTCGGCCAAGCGGACAAAGGCCAACAACACGACTTATGAAGCCAAATACCGCAAGGTTTATGCGCTGCTGAAGAACGACCGGAAGCTTCGCTCGAAGATCAGGGAAGCCGCCGCCGCCTACGGCATCGACCCGATGCACATCGTCGGTGCGATCGTCGGCGAGCACACCTACAACGTCGATGCGTATGACAGGCTGCAGACTTATTATGTGAAGGCCGTCGCCTACCTCAGCAACCGGCTCACCTTCAGCTATGAAGGCGAGGATATCTCGGATTTCGTCGCACGGCCGGAATTCGCCAGATGCAGCGGTGCGAACGGCAGCTACGATCTCTGGACTTGCCGCGAATCCGTTTGGAACGCTTCATTTCGCGGCAGGCAGGTCGGGGGCACAAGTTTCCCGAACGATCGCTTCAGCGCGACCTTCTTCCAGCCGCTTTATGCCGGACAGACCTTCGGCATCGGTCAGCTCAACCCGCTGACGGCGCTGCAGATGAGCGATATCGTCAGCCGGGTTTCCGGACTGCCCAGGCTTGACGCGAAAAATCCTCACCGGGTCTACGAGACCATCATGGATCCCGACCTGACGCTGCCCTATGTGGCTGCGACGTTGAAAAAGTCGATCGATTCCTACCGGAGCATTGCCGGTTTCGATATCTCGCAAAATCCCGGGATCACCGCGACGCTGTACAATGTCGGAAATCCGGAAGCGCGTGCCTACGCGCTCAAGGCGGAAAACGAGAAGCGCCAAAGCGAAGGTGTGGAGCCAAAACTTCCCGAAGAAAACTACTACGGCTGGCTGGTGAACGAAAAACTGCCCGAGCTTCGGGCGCTGTTCTAAGCTTGTTTCGTCCTTTCAAGCGCGGCATCGAGCTGAAACATCAGACCGTCGATATCTTTTTCGTCGAGCTGTGAAATGTCCTTCGACAGGCGATTGGCCAATTCCGTCGCCCGCGGCGAAAGGCCGGACGTATCGATCACCACGCGCGGATGGGAGGTCTCGGCAAGCCGCTGGAGTTCCTCCGCATCGTCCCAGATGATGTTGAAGTAGCCGATCATCTTCTGCACCATCGCCCAGGTGGGAATGCCGCGACGGCCATGTTCCAGCGCGGAAAGATATGCCGCGCTGATGCCGAGTGCACCGGCCATCTGTTTCTGGGAAACGCCTTTGGCGCGGCGAAGCTCACGCAGTTTCAGGCCGAATGGCGTCATGTCCGGTCGCCGTTTCGCCGGCGCAGCCGGACATAGATGGCGCCGCCACCGCCGTGATGGCGCGCCGCACCGTCATGGCTGCTCACCAGGCCACGGAAGGACGGCGTTGCCAGCCATTCGGGCACGGCGCGTCGCAACACGCCGTCGCTGCCGAACGACGAACCCTTGCCGGTGATGATCAGGACGTAGCGCATGCCTTCGGCATAAGCGCGATGCAGGAAGGAGAGCAGCAGGGCATGCGCCTCGCTTTGCGTCATCCCGTGCAGATCGACCCTGCCTTCGATCGGCAACCGGCCTTTCGAGAGCTTGTTGCGGGTGGGAGCATCGAAGGGGTGCAGTCGTGATTTTTCCTTAACTGGCTGTTTAACCGAGGTCGCCGCGACGATCGCCTCGGCGGCAAAAATCTGCTCCATCGCAGCCCGATCCGAGGGCTCGGGCTCCGACATGAGGACAACTTTGCTGCCTCTCAGCGGCTTTGCCGTCTTGGCGACCCTGTTCCAGAGAATGCGGTCCTCGTCGCTGAGCTTTTTCTCCCGACCGTTCATCGGGGCACGCCGGACAAGAGTACCTTTGGCACAAGTGCATAAAAATCTGCCGGATGCCGGATAACGCCGGCGATTTCGCCAGCCGCGAAGCCTGATCCCGCGAAGAGATCGCCCCGCGCCGGACCGGTTATCGCCGAGCCGGTATCCTGGGCGATCATCAGTCGGCGGAACGGCTTTCCGTCAAATGCCGTCAGCGTCGGCGCATCGATGAAAAATGGCGTACCGAAGGTATGAAGGAGCCGGTCCACCGCAATCGAGCGGCCGGGCGACAGCGGCACCTTTGCCGCCGCCACAGGACCGAGTTCCGGATCGTCGACCGGCGCCTCGCGGAAGAAGATAAACGAACGATTCTGCCAGAGAATTTCGGCAATCCGGGCGGGATTTTCGCGAAACCAGGCTCGAATCGACTGCATGGTCACGTCTTTTTGCGAAATCTCGCCAAGGTTGACCAGCTTATGACCTGGTCCCGAGAAACGATGGCCGGACTTGGCGGCATAGGTAACCCGCTTCAACCTGCCGTCGGTCATGGTCAACCGGGCAGCGCCCTGGACATGGACGAAGAAAACATCCACCGGATCTTCCAGCCAGGCGATCTCCAGGTTTTTGCCGGCCAGCGCGCCCTGTTCGATGGCCGCGCGGTCAAAATATTCGACGATTCCCGCAGCGGTCTCTCGGCCGAACGCAAGGTAAGGGTCCATGCCGGCCGGCCTGTTGCCGTCGTCGATATCCACCAGGTCGGCCGGTCGCGAAAAGAGCGGATAGCGGAAGCGATCGGTCTTTTGTGGCGAAGCTTCGACCTCCGGCTCATAGAAGCCGGTTACAAAGCCTCTTTCGCCGCTGTCGGGGATCACCCTATGAGGCGAGAAATGACGCTCGAAGAAGGTTCGCGCACCCGCTTGGGTTTCCGGGTCTATCGCGCGTGCCTCTTCGTAAGCCTCGGAAAACAATGCAAAATCAATGCCTAACGCGCCGGTCCGGTAAGGCTTGCCGAGAGCGTGAACTGCTGACTTTTGGAAAGCGATGAATGCTTCCTCGAGCGCATCCTCCCGCCAATTGGGAAGCTCAGCCCAGGAAACTTCGCGGAAGGATTGAGACAACGACACCTGACCGAGCCCTTCTGAAAGCGCCTCCGCGATCTCAGTTGGCGTCAGTCTTCGGCTTCGGTTGCCACCAGCTTCCAGTTCGGGTCGCGCGACCGCGTATCGCGCGCGAAGGTCCAGACATCCTTCACTTCGGCAACGGTTTCCGGATCGCCATCGACGACTTCGCCGGCGCTGTTGCGCGTGGCCGAAATCAGCTCGCTGACGATGCGGAGCGTGACGTGGGCCTCGCCACCCTTCATCTCAGCCGAAACGATGTCCGCCTTGTCGATGCCAACGAACGAGGACTGGATCTTCTCCGAACGGCCTTCGCGTTCGGCGATGGCTGCCACGAAGCCGTCATAGACTTCGCGTGACAGGAGGTTTTTCAGCGTCTTGCGATCGCCGTCGGCATAAGCCATCACGATCATTTCATAGGCCATCTTGGCGCCGTCCACGAAGGACTTCGGTTCGAACGAAGCGTCGGCATCCTTGATGGCGCGCAGGCCCTTGTTCAGATCGGTATCGGGTTTGGCAAAGGCGTCGATCGCCTTGTAGGTCTCGTCGGCTTCGCCGTTCGCCCGCTTGCGAGGCAACGAGACGACGTTCTCCGACGCCCCGGCCACTTCCTTGTCGCGTTTGCGGCCGGCCGTATACGGATCGAATGGCGGGC
Organism: Mesorhizobium sp. ZC-5; assembly: GCF_025753855.1. Classification (GTDB taxonomy): domain Bacteria; phylum Pseudomonadota; class Alphaproteobacteria; order Rhizobiales; family Rhizobiaceae; genus Neomesorhizobium. The sequence goes on along the minus strand of NZ_JAOWPT010000002.1, from coordinate 321,774 downwards.
GCTCATTCCCCGTTCGACGTCCAAGCACGTTGCGGAGCTGGAAAAAGATAACCACCGCTGCAACGAGGAAAAAAATGGTGCCGAAATCGAAGAATTCCATGTCTTCCGCCAATCGATCCCTTGTTTGCCGCACCGCGGGCCCGCGCCGCGCCGCCAATCAGCGTTCGCATCGCACAATTCTCAATCAATGCATATAGAACGCATACGGCTATCATTCAAATCAAAGGCATGAATGCCTATTTAATGTGCCCGTCGGCATGATAACGCTTGCGTAAATCTGTTCCCAACAAAAAGAAACGAGACATTGTTTCCCTTCTCGCTCCTTCTCCTGGCACTGCCGCTGATCGAAATCGCGGTCTTCGTTTTGGTCGGCAGCCAGATCGGCGTCCTGCCTACGATCGGCCTGGTGGTGCTGAGCGGCATCGCCGGCGGGATTCTGCTGCGTGTCCAGGGATTTGGAATTCTGTCGAGGATCCGTCAACAGGTCGAAGCCGGTCGCGACCCCGGACGTGAGCTCGCGCACGGCGTGATGATCCTCCTGGCAGCCATCCTGCTTCTTATACCCGGCTTCGTCACAGACATTCTGGGAATCCTGCTGTTCATCCCGCCGATCCGCGACCTGGGCTGGTATCTTGTTCGCGATCGCATCCAGATTGTTGGCGGCTTCGGGAGGGGCTTCGGGCAATCGCCGAGGCCCGATGGCCGCGGAGACGGGAAAACGATCGATCTCGATGAAGGCGAATATTCCAAGGAACAGGACAAAGCCTCCCCCTGGCGCCGTCTGGACAAAGACGAACCGTAGACCAGCGTCGACGATAAAATCCCGGACAGCGAAACTTGTCACGGTCTGTTCCCCATGCTAGCCAACGCGCGATTTATGTGCCGTTTGACGGCTGAACGAGAGGATTTGGCTGATGGCCACAAAAGAAAACGCCCCGTCAGGCGCCGCGCAGGCCGGCAACGGTGCACAGCCGACGCTGAATGTGCTGGCCCAATACGTAAAGGACCTGTCCTTCGAGAGCCCCGGTGCGCCCAATTCCTTGCGCGGCCGCGAACAGGCGCCGGCCATCAGCATCAACGTCAACGTCAACGCCAATCCGCTTTCGGACAAGGAATTCGACGTCAACCTGACGCTGAGCGCCAAGGCCGCCTTCGAAAAGGACGTGCTGTTCAATGTGGAACTCGTCTATGGCGGCGTCTTCCGTATCGAGGGTTTTCCGCAGGAGCACATGCTGCCGGTGCTGTTCATCGAATGCCCGCGGCTGCTTTTCCCGTTCGCACGCCAGATCATCGCCGAGGCGACCCGCAACGGCGGTTTCCCGCCGCTGATGCTCGATCCGATCGATTTTGCGCAGATGTTCCAGCAGAAGATTGCCGAGGACCAGGCAAAAGCCAAAGTCCAAGTCAGCTGATTTCATCGGCATGACAGATCAAAAACCCGGCTCTCCAGCCGGGTTTTCAAATTTCAGCCATGCATCAACAGGTCAGGCCGAGCCGACGCGGTTCCAGATCGCTTTTTCGCCGATCTCGGCGATCATCGCGGCATGCGCCGCGAGTTCGTCGGACGTCAACCGCGGCGACAACGGACGCGGGCGCGCTTCGATAATGATCGCCACGCCCTCCACCTGCACCGCACCCGGAGCCGGCTCGACGATGATTTCGAGGCCGAGCGCGGCCTGCTTGCCGCCGACGAGCTCGATATAGACCTCGGCGAGAAGCTCGGAGTCCAGCAGAGCGCCGTGCTTGGTGCGGCGGCTGTTGTCGATGCCGTAGCGCCGGCAAAGGGCGTCGAGCGAATTCGGGCCCATGGGATGCTTGCGCCGGGCCAGCATGAGCGTGTCCACGACACGGCCGGGCTCGACCGACAGATGCCCGAGCCGAGCCAGTTCGGCGTTCACGAAGGCAACGTCGAAGCCCGCATTGTGCGCGACAAGTTTCGCACCGTCGATGAACTCCAGAAAATCGGCCGAGATCTCGCCGAAGGTCGGCTGTCCCACCAGCTGAGCCTCGCTGATGCCATGCACCGCGAGTGCTTCGGCGTGAATGCCGCGGCCCTGCGGGTTGATGAAGCGGTGGAAGGTACGGCCGGTCGGGAAACGGTTGACCAGTTCCACGCCACCGATCTCGATGATGCGGTCTTCACGGGCGTCGAGGCCCGTTGTTTCCGTATCAAAGATGATTTCCCGCATCGAATCACTCCGTGTCCCGGAGAATGCACCGCGGGGCAATGATGCGGCAACCTAAGGGGCGGTGTTTTGCTCTGCTTTCGAGGTCAGCGTGTCGATAATCCGGCGCACCTCCCGTCGCGCGACGGCCATGCCTTTTCCTGTGTCGATGATGAAATCGGCCTGGCGTCGCTTTTCGGCGTCGGGCACCTGGTTCGCCAGGATCGCCGCGAATTTCGCGGCTGTCATGCCCGGCCTGGCAAGCACCCGTGCGCGCTGGGTATCCGCGGGCGCCGTGACGACAACGACCTTGTCGACGCGGTTCCTGCCGCCGGTTTCGAAGAGCAGCGGAATGTCGAGAACGACCAGCGGCGACCCGCGACCGCGATTGTCTTCGACAAAGGCATTGGCATCCGCCCTCACCAGGGGATGGACGATCTGCTCGAGGCGCTTTATCGCCGACGGGTTGCCCAGCACCGTGGACGACAATCTCGCGCGATCGACGGCGCCGTCGACTGTCGTGCCCGGAAATGCCGCCTCGACCAGGGGGGTCGCCGCACCCGCGTAGAGGCGGTGCACGGCCGCGTCCGAATCATGCACCGGCACACCGGCCTCAACGAACATCTTTGCAGTCGTCGACTTTCCCATGCCGATGGAACCGGTGAGGCCGAGAACGATCAAGCCCGCGTCTCCAGATCGGCGACGATGATGCTCCGCAATTCCGGCATCACCGTCGGACGAATTCCGAACCAGCGCTCGAACCCCGGCACCGCCTGATGAAGCAGCATGCCGAGACCATCCACCGTCTTCAAACCACGCGCGGCCGCGGCGGCAAGCAACGGCGTCTGCAAGGGCACATAGACAATGTCGGTAACGATGGCATGTTCAGGCAGATTTTCCAGGTTCGGCACCGTGGCATCTTCACCGTGCATGCCGAGCGACGTCGTGTTGACGAGCAAGTCCGCATCGGGAAGCAGGTCGGCCAGAGCGTCCCATGGGTGTCCGGTCACGCCGCCACGAAAGCGGTACGACAGGTCCCTGGCGCGCTCCACCGTCCGGTTGACGATGCGAACATCCGCAATGCCGCGTTGCTGCAAGGCAAAGACCACGGCGCGCGCGGCACCGCCTGCCCCCAGCACAACCGCCGAGCGGCTCTTTGCCCAACAGGAGACTTTCTCGTCCAGGTTGGCGGCGAAGCCGTAGGCGTCGGTATTGCCTCCATGAAGAGCACCCTCTTGCCGCCAGAGGGTGTTGACGGCCCCGATCAGTTCGGCGGCTTCATCGCGTTGAGCAACCAGTGCGAATGCAGCTTCCTTGTGAGGGATGGTGACGTTGCCGCCCACAAATCCCCGTTCGGGAAAGCTGGCCAGGAAGTTTGGCAAGTAACCGGGCGCGACATCCTGGGCTGTATAGGAGCCGGCGACGCCGAACTGCTGCAGCCAGTGGCTGTGGATCATCGGCGACCGGGAATGCGCCACGGGATGGCCGCACACAAAGGCCTTTCTGCCACCCTCAGCCATCGATCGCTCCCCGCTGCCGCAGCGCCGCGAGCAAGGGGATCAGCGGCAGTCCGACGATGGTGAAATAGTCGCCGTCGATCTTTTCGAACAGCTGGATGCCTTCACCCTCGATCTGATAGGCGCCGACACTCGACAGTGCCTTATCGCCGACCTGCGAAAGGTGGCGGTCGATGAAAGCAGGGTCGAGGTGGCGCATCGTCAACCGTGCGGTCCCGACGTGGCGCCACAATGTTTCACCATCCCGTACCAGCACCACCGCGCTGTTCAGATGATGGGTCTTGCCTGAAAGTTTGAGCAAATGCCTGCGGGCAGCTTCCATGTCGGCTGGCTTGTGGAAGATCGTATCGCCCAGCGACAAGGTCTGGTCGGAACCTATGATGAGCGCACCTGGATTTCTCTCGCTCACATCGAGCGCCTTTGCCTCGGCAAGCACCAGCGCGACATCTTCAGGTGTTGCGCCTGTTCTCTCCAGCGTCGCTTCGACGGCACGTTCGTCGATCGAAGCAGGGATTGCCTCGAAATCGATGCCGGCGTTTTCCAGCAGCTTCTTGCGGAAAGGACTGCCGGAGGCAAGAATGATGCGTTCGGTCATGGCTTTGCTTTCGACACTGGCGCCGGATTATCGCGCCTTGCCACGCAGCGCAACAATGGCGGCGGCCGTCTCCTCGATCGACCGGCGGCTTACGTCGATCATCGGCCAGCCGTGGCGTGCGCAGATCTGCCGCGCGTAGGCAAGTTCCTCGGCAATGTTCGCCCTGTCGACGTAGCCCTGTGAATGATAATCCGAACTCGTGCCCAGAACGCGATTTTGGCGGACATGCGATATCCTCTCCGCCGAGGCGATCAATCCGACGATCAACGGCTTCCTTGCGGTGGCCAGGCTCTCGGGCATGGGCACGCCGAGAACGATCGGAATGTTGGCGGTCTTGATGCCGCGGTTGGCGAGATAGATGCTGGTCGGCGTCTTGGAAGTCCGGGAAATGCCTATGAGGATGATGTCCGCATCGTTCATGTCGGCGGGCAACTGGCCATCATCGTGCTCCATCGTGAAATTCAATGCGTCGATGCGGCGGAAATATTCCGCGTCGAGAACATGCTGGGCGCCGACGCGCCGGCCGGCCGGAGTACCGAGATAGGATTGGAACACGGCAAGCACCGGTTCGAGCACCGACACGCAAGGCAGACCCATCGCGGTGCTGCGTTCATCGATCAGTTGGGCAAGCTTCTGGTCAACCACCGTGTAGAGAATGATACCCGGCTCCTGGTCGATGTCGTCGAAAACCTTCATCAGCTGCTTTTCGGTGCGGATCAAAGGATAAATGTGCTCGATGGCACGGGCATCCTTGTACTGAGCCGATGCAGCGCGACCGGCGGCGAGCAAGGTCTCCCCGGTGGCGTCGGAAATCAGGTGGAGATGAAAGAAGCTCTGGGGTTTGTTCACACCTTGGATTCCCGGTTGTGGTGGAATGTGGATAACATCCGCCGTTCGGCGCCGTGTCCGTCGGGGACTGTATCAGAACGGGTTTTGTCCACAATTCGAGCCGCGGTGAAGTCTCCGGCAGTGCTGTGGAGAACAATGGAGGTTCCGATTTTCAGCCACAGGGCCGGGCTTGGGAAGGCCGCCCTAGAGGATTTCAACATATTGATTCTAAAGTAGAAAAAGTGAACTTCCCCACTGTTAACATATCCTCGATGGCCGGCATGCGTCATTTGGCATGATCGGGTTTTTCCGGCTGATGTGAAAAACAGAGAATTCCCGATTCCAACAGACTCTTAGAATCAGAAGACTCATATCTATAGATATTTTATTTAGTTCATTCGGAGAGAACCGAGGCGGTATGGCAATGAAGCGGGTGATGGTCGACGTCCTCAAAGGGCAAAGCGTTTTCCCGCCGCCGGTCTGGATGATGCGCCAGGCAGGCCGATATCTTCCCGAATATCGCGAAGTCCGGCAGCGCGCGGGCAGCTTCCTGGATCTCTGCTATAATCCGGATCTTGCCGTCGAAGTGACTTTGCAGCCGATACGCCGTTTCGGCTTCGATGCGTCGATCCTGTTTTCGGATATCCTTGTCGTGCCTCACGCGCTTGGCCGCGATGTTCGTTTCGAGGAAGGGCGCGGCCCGCTGATGACGCCGATCGGCGCCGGGGAAATTGCGGGCATCGATGGCGAATTGTTTCACGTGCATCTCGCGCCGGTCTATGAGACGGTCCGGCGTCTGCGCAACGAATTGCCGGCCGAAGTCACGCTGATCGGCTTTTGCGGGGCTCCCTGGACTGTTGCAACCTATATGATTGCCGGCCATGGGACCCCCGACCAGGCGCCGGCGCGCTTGTTTGCATTCAGGCATCCGGAGAAATTGGCCGCGTTGCTCGACCTCCTGGCCGAATTCTCAGCGGCCTATTTGATCCGGCAGATCGAAGCCGGCGCGGATGTGGTTCAGATCTTTGATTCCTGGTCAGGCGTGCTCGATGAGGCCTCATTCGAAGCGCACTGTGTTCGCCCTGTCCAAAAGATCGTCGGGCTGGTGCGAGCGGTTTACCCGGATGTCCCGATCATTGGATTTCCGAAGGGAGCAGGTACCCGCTACGATGTCTATAGGGCAAAAACCGGGGTTACCGGACTGGGGCTGGATTGGACCGTTCCACTCAGCCAGGCAGCACGCCTGCAGAGCGACGGTGCGATACAGGGAAACCTCGATCCGTTGCGGGTTGTCGCCGGTGGACGGGCGCTGCAGGAGGGCGTCGAGCGCATTCTTGGAGCATTGGGAGGAGGTCCGCTGATTTTCAATCTCGGCCATGGCATCACGCCAGAGGCTCCGATCGCTCATGTTGAAGCCATGCTGCAATATGTGAGAGGCTCGGAAGGGCTATGACTGGAATTGATAAAGCGCGAGCCAGCGGTGCGAAGGCGATGCAGAGGGCCGCTATCGCGGTTGTGATCTTCGTCCTTGGCGCCGCGGCGCTCTTCTATTGGGATCCGGACGGGTTTTATCCCTGGGCCAAGGCGATCCACGTCATCGCAGTCATCTCGTGGATGGCGGGGATGCTCTATCTGCCGCGGCTGTTCGTCTATCATGTGGAGGCGGAAAAGGGTTCCGTTCAATCGGAGACTTTCAAGGTGATGGAGCGCCGGCTGCTGCGCGCGATCATCAATCCGGCAATGATGGTGACCTGGATCGTCGGCCTCTGGCTTGCTTGGAAAGGTTTTCAGTTTAGCGGCGGATGGCTGCATTTGAAGATCGCGCTGGTGGTCGGATTGTCGGCGACCCATGGTTATTTTGCACGGGCGGTGCGGATGTTTGCCGAGGATCGCAACGAAAAGCCGGCACGCCACTGGCGGATGATGAATGAAGTTCCTACATTGCTGATGATCGCGATTGTCATCCTGGTGATCGTCAAGCCTTTCTGAGCTTCGATCTGAAAATGCTGCCTTGCTCTTTGCCGGGGTCGGCGATAAAAGACAGCTCCCTCCCCGCCCACGCGCGCTCCCATTTTTGCTTTCTCGGCCGCGTCCGGTGCACATCGCGTACCGTCGATATTTTCCCTTACCCAATCCAGAGTCCGCACCCATGCAGGAAATGAAACTACAAGAGCTCAAGAGCAAGAAGCCGCCTGAACTCATCGCCTATGCCGAGACGCTCGAAGTCGAAAACGCCAGCGTCTTGCGCAAGCAGGAATTGATGTTCGCGATTCTGAAGAAGCTGGCGTCGCAGGACGTCGAGATCATCGGCGAAGGGGTGGTGGAAGTGCTCCAGGACGGCTTCGGCTTCCTGAGGTCGGCGAACGCGAATTACCTGCCAGGTCCGGACGATATCTACATCTCACCGTCCCAGATTCGGCGTTTCTCGCTGAAGACCGGCGATACGGTCGAGGGACCTATCCGCAGCCCGAAGGAAGGCGAGCGTTATTTCGCGTTGCTCAAGGTCAACACGATCAATTTCGAGGATCCGGAAAAAATCCGGCACAAGATCCACTTTGACAATCTGACGCCGCTCTATCCGAACGACCGGCTGAAGATGGAAGTCGACAATCCGACGACCAAGGACCTCTCTGCCCGGGTGATCGACCTGGTGGCGCCGCTGGGCAAGGGCCAGCGCGGTTTGATCGTCGCGCCGCCGCGCACGGGTAAAACCGTGCTGCTGCAGAACATCGCCCATTCGATCACGTCCAACCACCCTGAATGCTATCTGATCGTTCTTCTGATCGACGAGCGTCCGGAAGAAGTGACCGACATGCAACGGTCGGTGAAGGGTGAGGTCGTCTCGTCTACCTTCGACGAGCCGGCGACGCGTCACGTCCAGGTCGCCGAAATGGTCATCGAGAAGGCGAAACGTCTCGTCGAGCATGGCCGCGACGTGGTCATCCTGCTCGATTCGATCACGCGGCTTGGCCGCGCCTACAACACCGTCGTTCCCTCATCGGGCAAGGTGCTGACCGGCGGTGTGGACGCCAATGCGCTGCAGCGGCCGAAGCGCTTCTTCGGTGCTGCCCGCAACATCGAAGAAGGCGGGTCGCTGACCATCATAGCGACCGCGCTCATTGATACCGGCAGCCGAATGGACGAAGTGATCTTCGAAGAGTTCAAGGGCACGGGCAATTCGGAAATCGTGCTCGACCGTAAGGTGGCCGACAAGCGCATCTTCCCGTCGATGGATATTCTGAAGTCCGGCACGCGCAAGGAAGACCTGTTGATCGCACGTCAGGATCTTCAGAAGATCTTCGTGCTGCGGCGCATTCTGGCCCCGATGGGGACGACGGATGCGATCGAGTTCCTGATCGACAAGCTGAAGCAGACGAAAACCAATTCGGATTTCTTCGACTCGATGAACACCTGACGCCCCGACCGGGTTAGGCTGGCTTCCGTCGCAGGACATTTTCCAGCTCTGCTGGATCGGTGATCACCGGCAGGCAGATTTGTCCGGTGCACAACCATGCACCCGGCTTGGATGTGTCCGGCAGGATGCCGCCGGGAAGATTGAAGCCCGACGTCTCGCCGAGACGAACCACAATGTCGACGCGGCGTGGGTCGGGATTTCGATTCGTCACCGGAACGAAGAGCGGATTGTCCGTATCCTCGACCAGAATCAGTTTGATTGGTTCCAACACCAGCGTGCAGGCATTGAAGATGCCGGCCTGGCCGTGATGCTGGTTGATGGTGCGCCCAAATGCGGCTTCCGCTACGGACCAGGTTTTCTGCTGGAGTTCGTGATCGCCGGAAAGGCTTGCTGCCCGGCTCATGGCGACAATGATCTGGCTCGTCGCGGATGGGATCGCCTCGTCGACATCGCCACGGATACGAACCGGGACGTCATGGCAATCTGAAGCGGTCAGGAAGTAACCTGTCGCGCGCTCGTCGATGTATCGTTCGTCAAGCTCCCTCAACAGGATGAAGGCCTGGTCGCGGTATTCCTCGCTACCGGTGGCTTCGAACAGCGATATCGCAGCATTCGTCATGGCCGCGTAATCGCTCGACATTCCTGGAAAACTGCGCCGGTTTCCCAATATCGAGTGTGGAAGCCGTCCGTCCTGCGACTTCGATTCGATTACGAAACGATAGGCCGCTTCAGCCGCCTCGATCCAGTCGCCGCGATTGAAGAGCCTGCCGGCTTCGGCAACTGCCGCGATAGCGAGGCCATTCCAGTCAACCAGGACCTTGTCGTCCCTGCCGGGGCGAATCCGCTGTTCGCGCGCGGCGAGCAGTCTGCTCCGCAGGTCCGCCATGGCCTTATCGTCTTGCGTGGTCTGTGCCGTCCTGTGAATGACCGGCTTGCCCTCCCAGCTTTCCGGCTTGGCGAGGCTGTATTCCGCGAGAAACTGCACCGCCTGATCACCCAGGACCTGGTCGATCTCGTCCCTGCTCCACGTATAGAAAAGGCCTTCTTCGCCTTCGCTGTCGGCATCGAGGCTGGAAGCAAAGCCGCCGCCGTCCAAGCGCATCTCGCGCAGCAGCCATTCTATGGTTTCTTCGATTCGGACCTGAAACAAATAATCGCGCGTTTCCGCATATGCCCAGTTTGCAAGGCGGATCAGCTGGGCGTTGTCATAGAGCATCTTTTCGAAATGCGGGATCAGCCAGAGTGAATCTGTGGAGTAGCGGCTCAAACCTCCGCCGATGTGATCGTATATGCCGCCGTTCAGCATGTGCCTCAGGCTGTCGAGAACCGCGTCTCGGTGGGTTGTATTGCCGGTGGTCAGCCAATTAAGCCAAATGGTTTCCATGAACGGTGCATTGGGAAATTTCGGCGCGCCCCTTAGCCCGCCCGCCTCATGGTCGACCATGCTGTAGATGCTGTCGGCGAGTGCTGTTAGGCTGGCCGGCGTCATCGGTGATGGCGGTGACGATGCGGCCAGCTGGCTGCCGACATGGTCGGTCAGGGCGGCCGCGCTTTGGTTAATGCTTTCTTTCTTTTCGCTCCACGCCTTGTGGATCGCCTCGAGCACCTGGCCGAATCCCGGGCGCCCGAACCTCGGCCGATCCGGAAAATAAGTACCGCCCCAGAAGGGCTTCGCTTCCGTTGTGAGAAACATGGTCAGGGGCCACCCCCCCTGCTCCCCCATAGCGTTAAGCGCGGCCATGTAGATCTGATCGATGTCCGGTCGTTCTTCGCGGTCAACCTTGATATTGACGTAGAGCCGGTTCATGAGAGCTGCGATTTCCGGGTTTTCGAAGCTCTCATGTGCCATTACATGGCACCAGTGACAGGCTGCGTACCCGATGGATAGCAGAATCGGTTTTCCAAGTTCGGCCGCCTCTGCAAGCGATTCTGCGGACCAGGGACGCCAGTGGACCGGATTGTTCCGATGCTGCTGTAGATAGGGGCTGGTTTCGTTGGCCAGCAGGTTTAACGGTGGCAGCGGCACAGCTACGGTTCCAATGTTAAAACGAAGGCTGAGCCTAGGTTGGTTGCCATGCAGGGGCAAATGATATTCCCGGATTCCATCTACGCGCTGTCGAGCGGGCTAGTCCCCGCCGGCGTTGCGGTCATTCGTCTTTCTGGCCAGCATACGAGAGCAGCGCTTGCTGCGATGACGGGGTCCGTGCCGGAACCGCGCATGATGCGGTTCGGAGCAATCCGTGGGCTGGATGAGCGCCTGCTAGACCAAGGGCTAACGGTTTTTTTTCCGGGGCCAGGAAGTTTTACAGGTGAGGATAGCTGTGAGTTTCACCTGCATGGCGGCCGTGCGGTGGTCGCGGCGGTGTTGGAAGCGGTGAGCACGCTTGATGGGTTCAGGCAAGCGGAAGCGGGGGAATTCAGCCGTCGAGCGTTCCTGAACGGCAAGATTGATCTGACGGGAGCGGAGGCGCTGTCCGATCTGGTTTCTTCGGAAACCGAGGCGCAACGGCGTTTTGCATTGGCCAACGCCTCGGGGGCACAGTCGAAGCTTTACAGGGGTTGGCGGCATCGCATTATCCGTGGTCGCGCAATGATCGAGGCCGAACTCGATTTCTCCGACCAGGAGGATGTGCCGGGTTCCGTCGCGAACGAGACCTGGTCCGATCTAGAGGCGCTGGCCGGAGAGATTGCACAACATATTGGCTCTTACCGGCGCGCCGAAATCATTCGCAATGGCTTCAAGGTCGTCATTCTGGGCGCCCCGAATGCCGGAAAATCCAGCTTGTTGAATGCGTTGGCTCAACGAGACGTTGCGATCGTCACCGATGAGCCGGGAACCACACGTGATCTTGTAGAGGTTACGCTGGACCTCGATGGGATCAAAACGATTATTATCGATACGGCGGGTATTCGCGAAACCACAGGAAAGGTCGAGGCGATCGGAATCGCCCGAGCACTTGAAACCGCCGAAACCGCCGACCTTCTTCTGGAATTGTTCGATCTAGCTGCCGAACGAAGTTCGTTGTCATTACAAAATGACGTTTCGCGCATCTCTATCGGGACCAAGAGTGATTTGGCGCCCCACGGTCAGGCGACGTGTGATCCCGATTTCATCATTTCAGTCACTACTGGCGAAGGCGTCTCAGAGCTTCTCTCCGAAATCCAACGGCGGGCGCTCATTGCCGCGGGCAATTTTGGAGATGTAATGCCTTCGCGCATCAGGCACCTGGAGTTGCTTGATAAATGCCTGCTCGCGCTTCGGGAAGGGATCGAGGATGGGGCCTTGGAATTGAGAGCGGAGTCCTTGCGGCACGCCAGCGAAGCCCTCGGTCGAATTGCTGGGGCTATCGGTGTCGAGGATTTGCTGGATACGATTTTCTCGTCTTTTTGCATTGGAAAGTGATTCACGTGAAACATTGCCGCCGAGTGTGATTCACGTGAAACATTCAAGCGGCGAAATCTACCGGTGTTTCACGTGAAACAATTCCTACCGGCATCTCCCCTTTCTTGACTTTATGGCCTGAAAGTCACATGTGTCGCGCTGTTTCAGCAGACTTTGGATTCTGACCATGCGAGACAGCTATGATGTCGTCGTCGTAGGAGGCGGGCACGCGGGGTGCGAAGCGGCATCTGCCGCGGCGCGAGCCGGCGCCGCTACGGCACTTTTCACCCTGAGCTTTGAAACAATTGGCGCGATGTCATGCAATCCGGCTATAGGCGGCTTGGGCAAAGGTCACCTCGTCCGTGAAGTTGATGCACTCGACGGCTTGATGGGCAAGGTGGCGGATGCTGCCGGCATTCAATTTCGCTTGCTCAATCGCCGCAAAGGCCCTGCGGTGCGCGGTCCGCGCACCCAAGCCGACCGAAAGCTCTACAAGCAAGCGATGCAGGCTGCTATCGCGGAGCAATCCAGCCTTACAGTGATCGGCGGCGAAATTGTCGATCTCGACATTCTGGATGGGATACTGAGAGGCGTTTGCCTGGCGGATGGGCGGTTTATCGCTTGCCGGGCCGTGGTTCTCACCACCGGAACCTTCCTGCGGGGGCTGATTCATATCGGCGAGCGCACGATCAGGGCCGGCCGCGTCAACGAGCTGGCAACGATGGGTCTTTCCGAGACGATGGCTCGAGCCGGTTTCCGGCTAGGCCGCCTCAAGACGGGCACACCGCCGCGACTTGATGGTCGCACGATCGACTGGGCGTCGCTTGATATGCAGGCAGCAGATGAGGACCCGGTGCCGTTCTCGCTGATGACGGATCGAATTACCAACCCGCAGATCAAATGCGGCATCACGCGGACAACCGCGTCGACCCATGCGTTGATCAAGAAGAACATCCATCGTTCCGCAATGTATTCAGGATCCATCGAGGGCGTAGGCCCGCGTTACTGTCCGTCGATTGAGGACAAGATCGTCAAGTTTGGCGATCGCGAGGGTCATCAGATATTTCTGGAGCCGGAAGGCCTCGAAGACGACACGGTCTACCCGAACGGCATCTCGACGTCGCTGCCTGAGGATGTGCAGCTCGCTATACTGAAGACCATTCCCGGCCTGGAGAAGGCTGCGATGAAACAGCCCGGCTATGCCATCGAATATGACCACATAGATCCGAGGGAACTTGATGCCACTCTGGAGACCCGGCGCGTTTCCGGGCTTTTCCTGGCAGGACAGATAAACGGCACCACCGGCTACGAAGAAGCCGCGGCGCAAGGCATCATCGCCGGCATCAATGCCGCTCGGAAAGCATCCGGCGCTGACGGCATCGTGCTTGGGCGAAGCGAGGCCTATATCGGTGTCATGCTGGACGATCTGGTGAGCCGGGGCGTGAGCGAGCCGTATCGGATGTTTACGTCGCGGGCTGAATTCCGGCTCTCCCTTCGTGCCGACAATGCCGATGAACGATTAACCCCGACGGGCATCAATCTTGGAATTGTCTCGAAGGTCCGGGCCGATCGTTTTTCCGAGGTCGGTCGGAAGCTCGACAAAGCTCGTGAAGTCGCCCGCTCGTTGACGATCACCCCCAATGAAGGGGCACGCGCTGGACTGAACGTCAACCACGATGGTGTCCGACGGTCGGCTTACGAGCTTTTGGCCTACCCCGGTGTTGACATCGCTAAGTTAACAGCACTCTGGCCGGAACTCGGTTTGTTGGACAGTAAAACGATTGAGTCTCTGGAGACCGAGGCGCGCTATTCCGTCTATCTCGACCGGCAGAAGGCGGATGTCGCGCTGATGCGCCGCGAGGAGCAGCGGCTAATTCCGAAGGATGTCGACTTCTCGGGCATTCCGGGGCTTTCTAACGAGTTGAGGCAGAAAATGCGGGATCGCCGCCCAGGCTCCGTCGCCGAGGCGCAGCGTATCGAGGGGATGACCCCGGCTGCCCTGGCGATAATCCTGGCCCAGATACGGCATGTGGAAGATGTCGAACGTCGTGGTGCGGCGTGACTGAAACGGCTTTCGAAGCGCTCCGCGGAGCTGCGGGGCCTGTTTCACGTGAAACATTCGAGCGCCTTCTGGAGTTCGAACGCAGCTTCCTGCGGTGGTCGGAACGAATAAATCTGGCGGCGCCTTCCACGCTCAAGCAAACCTGGAGCCGTCATATCCTGGATAGCGCGCAGCTCGTGCAGCTTGCACCAGTTGAAAAACGCTGGCTGGATCTCGGATCCGGCGGTGGATTTCCTGGGGGCGTCGTTGCGATTCTGCTTATGGAGCGAGATGGCGCCGGCATCGACCTTGTGGAGAGTAACCGCAAGAAGGCCGCATTCCTCCAGAGTACGCTGGGTCAACTCAAAGCACCTGCACGCGTATATCCCGACCGCATAGAAAATGTGTATGGGGCGGTGAATGTCCCAGAGATAGTCACCGCTAGGGCTCTCGCGCCGTTGCCAATCCTGCTCGGTCTCGTGGCTCCCTGGCTGGCCGGAGAAGCACGCGGACTTTTTCACAAAGGCCGGGATTACCGATCCGAGCTGAAAGAAAGCGTTCAACAGTGGAGCTTCGATCTGGTAGAACACCGAAGCATCGTTGATCCAGAAAGCGTCGTGCTCGAGATTTGGAATCTTCGGCGCCGATAGGTATCCGTGAACTCGAGGCGCAATTTGCGCGAGCAGTCAGACATGAAGCACGGCCCCCGCATTATCACAGTCGCCAACCAGAAAGGCGGAGTTGGGAAAACCACCACCGCCATCAATCTGGCGACGGCGCTTGCCGCTATCGGCGAGCGTGTTTTGATCGTCGATCTGGACCCGCAAGGGAATGCCAGCACCGGGCTTGGGATAGACAGGCAGGACCGCACCGTATCTTCTTATGATGTTTTGACCGGTGCTCTTACGATCGGTGCCGCTGCGATACCGACGGCGGTGCCCGGATTGTCGATCGTCCCATCGACACTCGACCTCCTCGGCATCGAGATGGAGATCGCCAATGCACCGGATCGGGTGCTGCGGCTTCGCAATGCGCTCAGTCACAATACTGCGGAAGAGACAGGCTTTTCTTACGTGCTCATCGATTGCCCGCCTTCGCTGAACCTCCTGACGCTTAATTCCATGGCTGCGGCCGACTCGGTTCTTGTGCCGCTCCAGTGCGAGTTCTTCGCGCTGGAGGGTCTCAGTCAACTGCTGGCAACCGTCGAGCAGGTGCGGCGGTCTATTAACCCTTCGCTAACCATACAGGGCATTGTGCTGACCATGTTTGACAGGCGAAACAACCTCGCCAATCAGGTCGTGGAAGATGTTCGCGCTCATATGGGAGAAAAGGTCTACGACACGATCATCCCCCGCAATGTGCGCGTGTCTGAGGCGCCATCGCATGGCAAGCCTGCGATCCTGTACGATCTAGCCTGCGCCGGCAGCCAGGCCTATCTGCAGCTTGCTTCCGAAGTAATCCGCCGCGAGCGCCGTCTGCAGGCGGCGTAAACGATTCGATAGCGTAATGATCTGGGCAAACCATGAGTGACGACCTGTCAAAAAAACGGCTTGGCCGCGGCCTCGCGGCGTTGATCGGCGAGATGGACAGACCGGCCGAACCCGACCGGCAGCCGGCAAGCGCGGATGGTCGCGTGCCGCTCGAATTTGTGACGCCCAATCCGCGAAACCCACGCCGAAGTTTTGCGGACAGCGATCTAACCGACCTGGCGCAGTCCATCCGTGAACATGGAATAGTGCAGCCTGTCGTCGTCCGGCCCGCTGGAAAGGCCGGCCATTATGAGATCATAGCCGGCGAACGCCGTTGGCGGGCGGCGCAACGCGCCGGGCTTACCGAATTGCCGGTCATAATTCGTGACGTCGACGACCGCGCGGCCCTGGAGCTGGCGATCATCGAAAACGTCCAGCGGGCCGATTTAAATCCTGTTGAAGAAGCGATGGGATACCAGCAGCTGATGGACGAGCATCACTATACCCAAGCCGATCTGGGCCAAGTGATCGGCAAAAGCCGCAGCCATGTGGCGAACACGCTGCGGCTATTGAAACTGCCAGAGGTGATACGGGACATGCTGGTGAGCGGCGCGCTGTCGGCCGGTCATGCCCGTGCTCTCGTCTCGGCCGAAGAACCGGCAGGACTAGCCAAGCGGATTGTCGAGGAAGGCTTGTCGGTTCGCCAGGCCGAGGCGCTGGCGCAACTTCCTGCCACGGAGCAGACCAAGCCTAAGCAAACGTCGACGCCAGCCGAGAAAGACCCCGACACTTTGGCGCTGGAGAAGGCCCTGTCGGATGTGACTGGCTTGCGCGTGGCCATCAGCCACCGCGACAAAGGCGGGGAGCTAAAAATCGCTTATCGCACGCTCGAGCAGCTCGATGAGCTTTGTCGCAGGCTGAAACATTAATCTATAGCCGACTAAGATTTATCTAGTTCCGGCTTCGCCGCCTGGCGCTTTCGACGGTGATCGCCAGCAGGGCCTGCCGGGCTATTGCTTCCGCGAGATCGGATTTTCGACGGGCCTGCAGCACCGCTGACTGGAGAGAGGCGAGTGCGCGGGCGATGCTGTCTCCATTCCAACTGGCGAGTGCATTTTCGACGGTCTTGCGCCGTGTGAAGAACACCGGGGGCCTCGCCGATGCGACGACGGAAGCCGGGCTGCGTCCATCGTTATCCATCGTGCCCCGCATCAGTTGCAGCGCTTGGAACTGTCGTAATGCTGAGCCCAGCACCTGACTGGCTGCCTGGCCGCCACCCAGACGGGCGAATGCAACATCGAAGTCGACAATCTTGCCTTCGAGTGTTGCATCGATGACATCGTCGACCGACAGGCTAGCCACATCGCCAATCATCAACCTCACGTCGTCCAATGTGATCTGCTTTTGGCCGGATGCGTAAAGCGAGAGCTTTTCCAATTCGCCGCGTGACGCAAGCCGGTCGCCCCCGAGGCTTCGCTTGAGCAATTGCCTCGCGTCCAAAGCAATGGAAAGCCCCGACTTCTGAAGCTCTTCGTCGATCAGGCCATCGACGCTTCGGCTTTCATCTGCGTAGCACGGCAGTGCCATTGCATGTTCGGATGCTTCGACGGCGGCGCGAAGCGCGGAGCCTTTTTTCAGGTCGCCGGCTTCAATCAGGATGATGGCATCGCGAGGCGGCTGCTGCCCGAGCGCCTTCACATCCTCTGCAAGCGCCTTCTGCGCGCCGGCATTCCGCACCCAGATCAGGCGGCGATCCGCAAACATCGGTACCGTCCTCGCCTCGTCGATCAAGCGTCCAGGCGTCTGTTCAATTTCCACGGCATCGAGGCGAACAACCGAAAAAGGGTCGTCCGAGGAAAGGCCGGTCGATGCGGCAACCTTGCGCGCTCGCTCCGACACGAGACCGCGATCCGGGCCGTAGAACAGCAGGATCAATTTCTGCAGGTCGCGCCGGGCAAGCCACGCATCGACCTCATGCGCCTTTTTCTGAGCCATGACGTTCGCTAACATAATATCCAGGCGCGATGAATCGGTATCTTCGCACTTAAGGACTGTTCGCCGATCGGGTCATATCATTGAGAGAGAAAATGTCGCTTGGGCTCCTGCTATCAACGATCGGTTTCGACGCCGACGATACGCTCTGGCAGAACGAGCATTTCTACAGGCTGACCGAGCGCCGCTTTGCAGAGTTGCTGGCCAATTATGCCGACGGGCAGCATCTCTCCGACAGGCTGCTGGAGGCAGAGAAGCGAAACCTCCAGATCTATGGTTTCGGCATCAAGGGCTTTACGCTTTCGATGATCGAAACCGCCATCGAACTCACCGAAGGTCGCGTGCCGGCCGCGATCATCGGCGATATTCTCGCTGCCGGCCGGGAAATGCTCGGCCATCCAGTTGAGACCTTGCCTCACGTTCGCGAAACGCTCGAACAGCTGGCAGGTGTCTACCGCCTGGTGCTGATCACCAAGGGTGATCTTTTCGATCAGGAGAGGAAATTGGCTCAATCCCAACTGGGAAATCTGTTCGATGCCGTTGAAATCGTCAGTGACAAGAATGTTTCCACCTACGAACGGATATTCGAGCGCCATGGGGAAGGGCCGGGCCGCAGCATGATGGTGGGAAACTCACTGAAATCCGACATCGTGCCGGCGATACAGGCAGGGAGCTGGGGCATTTATGTGCCGCATGATCTCACCTGGGTTCTGGAACATGTCGAGGAACCGGTGAACGAACCGCGTTTCAGGCGGCTCAATCACCTCGGAGAGCTGATTGGCCTTCTTGAAAAACTTCAGTGAACGGCATGCGATCGGCTCAAGCTTACGTCGAGCCGACGCAAAGGGGAGAGCCTTGAAACGAAAAAACCGCGGAGAACCGCGGCTTTTCTGAGAAGAAAACTGGAGCGGGTGAAGCGATTCGAACGCTCGACCCCAACCTTGGCAAGGTTGTGCTCTACCCCTGAGCTACACCCGCTCGCGCGGCCTTCAGCCGCAAGCCGCGCCTATATGGCCGAAGAGCGCAGCGAATGCAACAGGGGAATGGAGACATTTTGGCGCGTTCCGGAAGCCGGCCGTCGGCATGGGGTGGATGCCTCATTTGAGGATGTGGATAGCACTGAAAGGCATGAACGCTCTTGTTCGCAGCGAAGGTTGGAAATAGATCGACCTTCAAAGGAGCACGCGAACCGATGCCGAAATCAACAGATGAACTGCTGGCTTTTCTGAAGGGACTGGGATCAGTGTAACCACTGTCATCCATCCGCCACTCTTCACTGTGGCCGATTCACAGGCATTGCGCGGTGAAATCCCGGGTGGGCATACCAAGAATCTTTTCCTGAAGGACAAGAAGAACAACTATTTCCTGGTGACGGTTGGCGAGGACGCGATTGTCGATCTGAAGTCCATCCATCACAAGATCGGCGCTGCCGGCCGTGTGTCGTTTGGCAGGCCGGAAGCGCTGCTCGATCTTCTGGGAGTTACTCCAGGGGCGGTTACGGTGTTCGGAGCCATCAACGACACGCACAACCAGGTGAAGATCGTTGTCGACAGCACGCTGCTGGAGCATTCGGTGATCAATGCGCACCCATTGACCAACACTGCAACTACATCGATCGATGCAAACGATCTCCTAAGATTTCTGCGGGCGACAGGGCACGAACCTGCTATCTTGAAAGTATCGGAATGATCGCCACATGGGAGGCGACGGGCCCGTACGTGGGATCGAAGTCATGCGACCGAAAGGGCTGAAATGAGCAAACAGGACAATCCCTACGGTGGTGCCGGCCAATATTCCGCTACCAGTGTGCAATTTGGCGCGGGTGAGGATAATGGCTTAAATGAAGGCGGGTCCGGTGTCGGGCTTGGCACTTCTTCTACAGCCGATCTCATCAAAGATACGACAACCGCCACTTTCGCACAGGATGTCATTCAGGAATCGCGCAAGCAGCCGGTGCTTGTCGACTTTTGGGCGCCATGGTGCGGCCCATGCAAGCAACTGACGCCAGCGCTGGAAAAAACCGTCCGCGCAGCCGGCGGGCGCGTAAAGCTGGTCAAGATGAATATCGACGATCATCCCTCGATTGCAGGTCAGTTGGGTATCCAATCGATACCAGCCGTTATTGCTTTCAAGAACGGACAGCCGGTTGACGGTTTTATGGGCGCAGTTCCCGAAAGCCAGATTCGCGACTTCATCCAGAAGGTTGCCGGCAAAGACGATGGCCAGGCGGGAGTTGCCGACGCCTTGACGGCGGCTACACAGGCCCGAGCCGCTGGTGACATGCAGACGGCTGTCGAAATCTATTCGGCAGTGCTTCAGGAAGCACCCGAGACTATCGATGCAATCGCCGGATTTGCCGACCTGCTTTTCGAAGCGGGTGATGCAGCCGCGGCCGAAGACGTTCTGGCCGGTGCGCCTGAAGACAAGAAGGATGCTCCGCAGCTTGCCGCTGTCCGTGCAAAAATGGTGCTGGCAAAGCAGGCCGAAGAACTGGGAAACCCAGTGGAATTCGAACGGCGCCTGGAAGCCGACCCCAGGGACCACCAGGCCCGCTTTGACTTGGCGATGATCCAGAATGCGCAGGGGAAACGCACTGAAGCGGCAGACAATCTGTTGGCGATCGTGAAGGCCGATCGCACCTGGAACGATGATGGTGCACGCGCCCAGCTTCTTAAGTTCTTCGAAGCATGGGGGATGACTGACGAGGCAACGCTGGCAGCCAGGCGGAAACTCTCGTCGGTGCTCTTTTCGTAAACCGCGGCGTGATGCCGATAGATTTTGATCGGAAGCACGCACGGTAAAGGAGGCTAGCGTGCAAGCGGGCAATGCTCATTATCGACAGGGTTCGGACCTCCCGACGGTTGTCGCGGTTTTTCCCTTGTCGGCTGCGCTGCTTTTGCCCGGCGGCCGCATGCCGCTCAACATTTTCGAGCCGCGTTATCTGCAGATGATCGACGAGGCAATGAAAGGACCGAGGCTCGTCGGCATGATCCAGCCCAGCCTCGATGGCGCACAGCGCGAGGATGGGGAACCCGAGCTTTGCCAGGTCGGCTGCCTCGGCCGGATCACCTCTATGGCGGAAACGGGTGACGGGCGCTATTTGATTGCGCTGCAAGGTGTCTGCCGGTTTCGAGTCGCTTCGGAACTGTCGGTCAAAACACCTTTTCGCCAGTGCCGCGTCATGCCCTTCGCTGCCGATCTTCGCGAGGAGCAGGGCGCCGACGAAATCAACCGCCCCGCTCTTTTGAAAACGTTTCGCGCCTATCTTGAAGCCAACAGCCTCGATGCTGATTGGGAAAGCGTAAGCCGCGCCGAAAATGCCATGCTGGTCAATGCGCTGTCGATGATGGCTCCTTATGGAGCAGCCGAAAAGCAGGCCTTGCTAGAAGCTCCTGACCTCAAGACACGCGCGGAGACGCTGATCGCGATTACCGAAATGGCGTTGGCGCGCGAGCAGGACGATTTTGGCGCAAGCCTCCAATAGAATAAGAGCCGGGTAAAGGAGGATGGAAGATGGCCGAACTGGCACGCGATGCGAAGATCGACACGAAGCTTCTCGAACTGCTTGCCTGCCCGCTTACCAAAGGTCCGCTTGTCTGGGATCCTGTCGCTTCCGAACTGATCTCGAAAGTCGCCAAACTCGCTTATCCGGTTCGAGACGGAATCCCGATCATGCTGCCTTCCGAGGCAAGGCAGATTGTTTCCAAGGATGATGTCAGACCAGCTTCCGGCTGAACCTTCCGGTCGTTATCAGACGAAAACCGCGGGGCCCCCAAATCCCTCCGACATTCAGTGAAAATTCCGGCCTTTTGGCATGACCTTCTCGGCTTTCTCCGAAAATTCTTCGTAATTTTCAGCCGGATTCTGGAATTCGGGTTCCCGATTCAGCAATTTCGACCGCGATTCGCTCCTTTTCAGAATATTCTGCCGGACGGTGTTAACCTTGGTTTCAGGTTTCACGTTGCCTGGTGCTTCCTCGCTCAGTTCACCGAGCCAGGAGGAGAGGTCTTCGATCCTTTCGGCGACGATATGGATGACATCCGATTCGGACTGCAGGCGACCGTGAACACGTACGAAGCGGGAGCCCATTATCACCGAGCGGTAGCGATCGAAAACCCTCAGCCAAACGATGACATTGGCGACGGCTTCTTCGTCTTCGAGCGTCAGGAAGATTGCATTTCCCGTACCTGGACGCTGCCGCACCAGGACAAGTCCGGCAACCGAGACGCGGCGGCCATCCGGTACCGCGATGAGACGGGCATTCGGCACTACGCCTGATTGATCAAGCCGATGGCGCAGGAAAGAAACCGGGTGCGCCTTGAGCGAAAGCCCGAGCGATTGGTAATCGTGGATGACATGTTGGCCGAGCGGCATGATCGGCAATTTGGTCTCCGGCTCATGTTCGATCAGCCGCAGGTTCGGCTGATCGAACAGTGGTAAGCGCTCGGCGGCGCGGTTTCTGTCGAGGGCGCGAACGGCCCAAAGTGCATCGCGGCGGTTGAGGCCAATCGATCGGAAGGCATCGGCCTGTGCCAGCCGCTCGATCTCGCTGACGTCGAGACCCGAGCGTAGCCAGACATCCCTGACTGATTCATAGCCGCTGCCACGGCGGGTGACAAAGTCGGCCATCCGCTCCTCGGAAAGCCCCTTGATCTGGCGAAAGCCGAGTCGAACGGCATGTTGTGTGCGGATTATCCCTTTCATTTCGGCATGGCGGTCGATGATGCGCGCGGGATCGAATGCGGCGGCCTCCAGGTGGCAGTCCCATTGCGAATGATTGACATCGACCGCGAGGATTCCGACGCCATGATCCTGCGCGTCGCGGACAAGCTGAGCCGGCTGATAAAAACCCATCGGCTGGGAGTTGAGGATCGCTGCGCAGAAGACATCCGGATAATAGGTCTTGAACCAACAGGAGGCGTAGACGAGAAGGCCGAAAGCGGCGGCGTGGCTTTCCGGGAAACCATATTCGCCGAAACCCTCGATCTGTTTGAAGCAGCGCTCGGCGAATTCCTGCGGATAATTTTTCGAGACCATGCCGTCGATCATCTTCTTGCGGTAGTTCCCGATCGTGCCGGTGCGCCTGAAGGTGGCCATCGCGCGGCGCAGTTCATCGGCCTCTCCAGGCTTGAAACCGCCTGCGACGATGGCGATTTTCATCGCCTGCTCCTGGAACAGCGGCACACCCAAAGTTTTGTGCAAAATCTCCTTTAGTTCTTCGGTATAATATTCCACCGGTTCCTTACCTTGCCTTCGCCGCAGATAGGGATGCACCATATTACCCTGTATCGGGCCGGGCCTGACGATCGCCACTTCGATGACGAGATCGTAAAATGTCCTGGGCTTCAATCGCGGCAGCATCGACATCTGCGCGCGGGATTCAATCTGGAAGACACCGAGCGTATCGGCGCGGCAGATCATGTCGTAGACGTTTTTGTCTTCCGGCTTGATGGTGGCGAGTTCGACGGGACGACCGTGGTCGTCCAGAACATCGTAGTGCTTGTGCAGAAGCTCGAAAGCGCGCCGCAGGCAGGACAGCATGCCGAGCGCCAGTATATCGACCTTCAGAATCTTGACCGCATCGAGATCGTCCTTGTCCCATTCGACCATTTTTCGGTCGTCCATCGCGGTCTTGATGATGGGAACGATCTCGTCCAGCCGGTCCTTGGTGATGACGAAGCCGCCGACATGCTGGGAAAGGTGGCGAGGAAATCCCATGATGTCGTTGGCGAGATCAATGACATGTTTTGCCCAAGGGTCGGCGCCGTTGAGCCCACCGGCATCGGCTTCCTTCTTGCCGAGTTCGGACGAAGACCAGCCCCAGATCGAGCCGGACAGGGCGCTTCGTACATCATCCGACAGCCCCATCGCCTTGGCGACCTCGCGCAGGGCTGAACGTCCACGATAGCTGATGACGGCAGCCGCCAGAGAGGTGTGTTTCTCGCTGTATTTTTTATAGATGTAATCCATGACGGGTTTGCGTTTTTCATGCTCGAAGTCAACATCGATATCAGGGGGCTCGTCGCGCTCCCTGGAGATGAAACGTTCGAAGAGCGTGTCAATCATGTCGGGCCCGACATCGGTGATACGAAGGCAATAACAGATGATGGAATTGGCGGCGGAGCCGCGGCCCTGGCAGAGGATTTCCTGCGAGCGGGCGAATTTGATGATGTCGTGGACTGTCAGGAAATAGCGGGCGTAGTTGAGTTCGCGAACGGTTTCGAGTTCGTGACGAATGATCTTCTCGACCTTGGCAGGCACGCCATCCGGAAAGCGGAGTTTCGCTCCTTCCCAGGTCAGCCGTTCCAATTCTTCCTGTGGTCCAAGTCCTGATTCTGTCGGCTCGTCCGGATAATTGTAATGCAGATCACTCAACGAAAATTTGAGGGTTTCCGCGAAACGTAAAGTCTCTGCGATTGCTCCAGGGTGGCGGCGGAAAAGCCTGGTCATCTCGGCGCGGGGCTTCAGGAAGCGTTCGGCATTCCTGGTCAGTTCCAGGCCGACTTGCGCGACCGGTTTGTTCAGTCGGATCGCCGTCAGCACGTCCTGGAGCGGGCGGCGGTCGGGCATATGATAAAGCACGTCGTTTACGGCCATCAACGGAAGCCCGGCAATCCTTGCCATTCCGGTCGCTTGTTCCAGACGGAAGCGGTCGTTTCCCGTGTAGTTCGGGGACAAGGCTAGCCAGACAGCGTCGCCGAAGCGGTTTCTCAAGGCATGCAGGAATTCCAGGCTGTCGCCCGGCGGGGCATCCATATCCGGGATGACCGCAAGGGACAGAAGATCACCCCACTCGAACAGATCGCAGCGGTAAAGAATCGGGGCACCCTTTTCGCTTTCATCGCGCATGTTGGCTTGTGTCAGCATGCGGCAGAGATGTCCCCATCCCTTGCGGTTTCGGGGATAGGCGAGCACATCCGGCGTGCCGTCGGCAAAGACCAGCCTGCTGCCGGGATGATAAGGAAGCTTTTCCACCTTCGCCTGCTGCCAGGCCCTCACCACGCCGGCGACGGTGTTGCGGTCGGTAAGACCGATTGCGGAGAGGCCGAGCATCTTGGCGGCAACGACCAATTCTTCGGGCTTGGACGCGGCGCGAAGGAATGAAAAATTAGATTGCACGGCGAACTCGGCATAGGGAGCGGAAGCGTCAGTTTTCATGCGAAGATCCCATGCATGAACCAGCGGGGTGTGTCTTGTGATGCGCCGTAAAGCCCTTGCCGGTAGAGCCAGTAGCGGCGGCCATCGCCGTCCTCGACGCGGAAATAATCACGTGTCGGGGCATCTTTTCCCTCGAGCCACCATTCCGGAGCAATGCGTTCGGGCCCCTCGGACCGAGTAACCTTGTGGATGACGCGCCGCCAGCGGAAGTAGATCGGCGGTCCCTCCGGTATTTCCGCTGCGGCAACCTCAACCGGCTCTGGATGACGAAAGAGGCGGAACGGACGCTCCGGTCTCGAAAGGTCCCAAGGGGCGACCTGCCTGCCCTTTGCCAAATCACCTTTTCCAGGCGCTTCCGCAAAAGGCACCATGATAATCGACCGTTCCGGAATGTGGCTCTCGACCGGGACAGGCTTCATCACGGCCTGCTCGCCGAGCCGGGCTCGGACGCGGTCGGCAAAAATTGCAAGCGCTTCACCAGCGTGGCCGACATCGCCGTCGAGGTCGGTCTGTTGCATGTCGAAATGCGCGACCGCGAGCGCGGAGAGGCGGACAAGCTCGAATCCATATCCCGCATCGATGTCGCTCTCGACGGCGGTGAGTTTTTCCTGGAACAGGCGCCCGATCAGGGACGGTTCGCGCAACGGCCGCGAGGTACCGATCACGATCCGGCAGACGGCGCCGTCGACCCGAAAAAGCGCCAGTTGCAGAACGCGGGCGCCCTCGCCGCGCCGCTCGAGATCCTTTTTCAAGGTTGCCGCGAGCAGCGGTGTCAGGGTCTTTATATCCTCGGTCTGCATGATTGGCTCGGCGAATTGCCGCTCGACGGAAAGCGCCGGCACCGGCAGGCGCGGCGAGATCGCCTCTTCAATTCGGCCGAGCGCCTGATCGAGGCGCAGCAGAAGCTGTTTACCGAAGCGACGTGCAAGCGGAGCGCGGGGCGCCGACATGACTGCGCCCGCCGTGCGCAGGCCAACGCTTTCGAGACCGATGCGAACCGCCGGCTCGATACGCAAGGCGGAAAGCGGCAAGGGCGCCAGAAGCTCTTCCTCCTTGCCCGGCTCGACAATGCCGGCTCCGAGAAAACGGGCGGCCGCCCATGCCGCGCCGGCTGTCGAAGCAAGGCCGGCCCTTGTGTGAAATCCTTGCCCGAAAAGTCGGACGAGGAGATCGTCCAGCATCTGCCTTTCGCCACGGTAAAGGTGGGCGCAGCCGGTGATATCCAGAAACAGCCCGTCAGCCCCCTCGATCGCCACCAATGGCGTGTACCGATCGCACCAGTCGGCAAGGCTTTCGAGCAGGCTGCGATCCACTGCCGGCTCCGCTTCGACGACCTCGACCGACGGATACATGGCGCGGGCATCGGCAATGCCCATGCCACGCTTCAACCGAAGTGCTTCAGCCTGCTCGTCGAGTGCGGCGATGCGCTGGGTGTTGTTTTCCCGATGGCTGATGATCAGCGGGGATCGCCGGCCTGACGGGCTTGAACGCCACGATCTCCCCAGCCGTTGGCGCAAGATCCGATCCGAGGAAAGGTGCGGAAACCACAGGGCGAGAATTCTCTGGCCGTCTTTCCTGAAATGCGCGTTCATGAGGGTTCCACTCCAATATGAATTCTCCAGGCAAGGCGGTGCGGCTCTTGCCGATCGTCACGGTGAAAGCCGGCTGACCGATCGTGCCGGCGAGCGGGCCAGCCAGGGTGTTGCGGGGGCTAGCCGGGGCGGCCGAAACGATCAGCCGCACAGGCGCGGCGGTCGGTTCTGCGTGAGCAGCTTGCCGAAGCAGAAAGATCGGCCTGCCTGCCAGCAGACCGCGACGATGCAACCGGCGCGTGGCGGTTAGATCAAGACGATTGGGATTACCGTCGAGCTCCAGGAAAACCGCTGAGAGCTCCCTCAGCTTCGCGGCTTCCTCGGCGATCCAGAGGGCATCGAGAAGTTTCGATGCCTGTGCGACGAGAAGCTCATCCGGAGAAAACCCCGAAAATCCCGAGAGGCCGGGAGCGTGGGGAAAGCCCATCTCGGCAAAAGCCTGACTGGTTCCAATCCAGAGAATTGGACCCCGGAGACTTTTCCCCTGAGCTTCATTGCCACGTAGGACCAGTCCGGCCATGGCCCAGGCAAAACCAGCCACCGCGCCACCATCGCGCAGTTCGCCGCCATGAATCTCGATCAAGCCGGCGGCAGGCAGGCCACCGCCCAAGGCAAAGTCCAGGTGCGCAACACTTGTCGGGAGAAAGCCGGAAGTGTCAGATCCCGCAACCGCGCGCCGCAAAGCCGCCGATGCCGGGGAAGTCAGCAGTTGGGGCTGCGTGCCTTCGATCTTCGCTATTTTCTGGCGCAAGGCAAAAACAGTCGCCTGCGCCACGGCGTTGTGCGCCATGACGGTTGCTTTCGTATCAATGTTCTCTTTATGTTCCTATGGATTCCAGAGGATTGCTGGAGAGTCAAGTGTATCGCAGAAGAATTTATTCCTCTCGAATGAGCTCAAGAGCGCCGCGGCCCAGCTAAATTATTCAAAAGAATGCAAAAACCTCGAAAGCCGAATTGCAAAAGGCTATATGCCGGGTTCAGAGGATTGAAATGGCCCGTATCTATCAAACCCGCGCCTGGCATGACCAACTTTCCCCGTCGATCGACGAGCTGGAGTTGCTGGCGCTTGAAGCCTATGCACACCTACCCAATGATTTCCGCACGCTCACCGGCGAAATCGTCATCCAGATGGCCGAGTTCCCGACCGACGAGATCATGGACGATCTCTCGCTCGAGACTCCCTTCGACCTTTTGGGACTATTCGAAGGCCGGGGGATTGCCGAGCGCTGGAATCCGCAGACGGGCGAAGGTCCAAACCGGGTCACGCTTTATCGCCGCGCCATTCTCGATTATTGGGCGGAAAACGAAGAGACGTTGGGCGATATCATCACCCATGTGCTGATCCATGAGATCGGCCACCATTTCGGCCTTAGCGACGACGATATGGAACGGATCGAAGAAGCGGCCGATCAGGCCGCCGATCAAACCTGATCATCACCACCAGCGAGCCGCCGAATGAGCGCTTTCACGACGCCTGATGCACTTTTCGAGAGATTGAAGATCGCCTGGAGCAAGGAAAGTTCGGACAGCTGGAGCGCCGAGAATCCGGCGAAAGGCCAATGCAGCGTCACGTCGCTGGTGGTGCATGATCTGTTCGGCGGTGACATCCTCAAGACGAAGACGCGCGGCGGTACGCATTTCTACAACTCGATCAACGGCGTCCGCTGGGACCTGACGGTCAGCCAGTTCGGCTATCCCATCCCTTTCGAGGATAGGCCCTCCAGCCGCGACGAAGCCATGGCCGATACGTCGCAAGACAAGTACGACGCGCTCAGATCCAAGCTTGGCGTATCATGGCGATAGGCGCGCCGGCTCAAAAATCGCCGAGCTTGATGCCGGGATCGTAATCGACGCCATCGACATCCTTCACGACAGCCTGTCCGCAGCGCATTGCCCTGGTTTCGGCATCGAAGGCATAAGTCGGCGAGCCGAACAGATGCCAGCCCTTGTTAACGGCCGCCGTCACCTTGTGGCAGAAGCTTGCATCGTCCGGGCCGGTCAGGAAGCGGTATAGTTTCATAAACTTTGTCCCGTAGCGGCGCCCGCCATCAGACGATCATTTTCCGATCGAGGCAGCCTTCGCAAGCAAATTCTCAGCCTGATGAAGGTGCATGCGTTCCACCATGCGCCCATTCAGAACGATCACCCCCTTGTCCTCGTTCTCCGCCGCGGCGAAACCCGCAACGATTCCGCGGGCCTCCGAAAGCGCCTCCTGCGAAGGAGAAAAAGCTTCGTTTGCAGCCTCGATCTGGGCGGGATGAATAAGCGTCTTGCCGTCGAAGCCCATCGCAGCAGCTTCGGCACACTCCCGGGCAAAGGCTTCAGAATCGCGAAAATCATTGCTGACGCCGTCGAGGATATCGAGACCGCCGGCACGCGCGGCAAGCACCATCTGCATCAGCCACGGCACGAGATAACGCCGGTCAGGCGTAGCCAGGATGCCGGTTTCCTTGACGAGATCATTGGTGCCGGCAACCAGGCAGGCGAGCCGTGAGGCCGGGTCGCGTCCAAGCTCGGCGATGGCGCCGATGTTGAGCAAGGCGCGCGGTGTTTCGATCATCGCCCAAAGCCTGAGCGTATCGCGTGCGTCATTATCATCGAGAATGTCGCCGGCTTCCAGGATATCGCGGGGTGTCTCGACCTTGGGCAGCAGGATGCCGTCCGGCTGGCAGGCAAGCGCCGCCTGAAGGTCGTCGGCGCCCCATTCTCCGGAAATCGGATTGATGCGTATGACAAGTTCGCGGCCGGCCGGCCGCTTTTCAAAAAGGGCTGCCAGGCCCTCTCGCGCCGTAATCTTGTCTCCGGGCGCAACCGCGTCTTCCAGGTCGATGATGGCGGCGTCGCACGGGAGCGACGGAAGCTTCGCCAAAGCCTTCCCGTTCGATGCCGGGGCGTAAAGAACGGAGCGGCGCAGTCTGGTGTGGTCTGGCATCATGCAGACTTCTTGCCTTGCCGGGGCAAGCCATGCAAGTGGTTGCCGCGCGGCAAGGAGCGTTGATCCTGGCGCTGAATTTGAGGCCGGAGTGTCGGAATGGCGCGTTACGATGTCGTCATCATAGGCGGAGCGATCGTCGGAAGCTCGATCGCCTATTATCTGCGCGAGGAAGGATTTTCCGGCTCGATCGCACTTGTTGAACGGGATCCGCAATTTTCGCATTCCGCCACGACGCTTTCCTGCGCTTCGATCCGCCAGCAGTTTTCGATACCGGAAAACATCCGTCTGTCGCAGTTCACGCTGGCGCTGTTCCGGCGGCTGGAAGAGGAATTCGGCGCCGGTTCCGATATCGGGTTCCGGGAAAAGGGCTATCTGATTCTTGCCGGCGAGAACGGCCTGCCGATCCTCAAGCAGAACCATGCGATACAGGAAGCCGAAGGCGCCGATATTGTCTTCGAAGGCCCGGCCGCCCTGCAGAAGCGTTTCGCCTGGCTTTCGACCGACGGCATTGCCGCCGGTGCATTCGGCAGGACCGGCGAAGGCTGGTTCGACGCGCATGCAATGCTGATGCTTTTTCGCAAGGCGCTGCGGTCGCGAAACGTCGATTTCATCACGGCCGAAGTCACCGCCATCGATCGCGACGGCAATCGGGCGACCGATGTCCTGCTCGCCAATGGCGAGAGGCTGGAGGCCGGCATGGTTGTCAATGCGGCAGGTCCGAATGCCGGCAGGGTGGCGGCCCTGGCAGGCCTGTCGCTGCCTGTCGAACCACGCAAACGAAGCGTCTTCGTCTTCGAGGCGCGTGACCGCTTTGACGACATGCCGCTGCTGGTCGATCCGTCGGGCGTCTATGTGCGGCCGGAGGGCGCGATGTACATCACGGGCGGGGCTGAATCGGAAGACGGTGAAGCGGCGGCCGATCCGGCCGATTTCGAGCCCGACTGGGCATTGTTCGAAGAAGTGATCTGGCCAACGCTTGCGACACGCATCCCGGCTTTCGAGGCGATCAAGCCGGGCCGCGCATGGGCGGGTCACTACGACTTCAACACACTCGACCAGAACGCGGTAATCGGTCCGCATCCCGAGGTCGAAAATTTCCTCTTCGCCAACGGGTTTTCCGGACACGGGTTGCAACAGGCGCCGGCAGTCGGCAAGGCGCTGGCCGAACTGATCGTCCATGGCGGCTACCGCAGCGTCGACTGCTCGGCGTTCGGTTACGGCCGCGTCGCGGAAGGCCGGGCATTCCGCGAGCTGAACGTGATCTGAGGGCGACCGATCCTGGTCAGAAATCGAAGAGTTCGCCCAGAAGCGATTTCTTTTTCTTGTGGGGCCGATAGTCACCTTTGTGGGAGCGGTCTTCATATGAACGATGCTCCTGGCGCCCATACCCGCCTTCGTCCCGTGCAGCGCGCGGGCTTTCCTCGGGCGCCGAGCGCTCGATGATCTTGTCGAGCTCGCCACGGTCCAGCCAAACGCCGCGGCATTTCGGGCAATAGTCGATCTCGATGCCCTGGCGGTCGGTCATGACCAGCTCGGCATTATCAATAGGGCACTGCATTGTGTCTCCTCTCACGCTTCACACCTGGGGGAGATAAGGGGAAATCCATAGTCTTCAAGCCTGCCTCCGGCTATTTGCCGTCGCCGGACGGGATCAGGCGCGTTCGGCAAGCTCTCCGCACCGTGTCGCTGGAGCTGTTGACGTTGTGGGAGTGAATCACTATCTGCGCTGCCTGGGCGGGAAGCCCCTGCCGCCCGCGGCCGAAGGCCCTGGTAAAGCTTCCTTTGAAAGTTCGTTTCCCTGTCGATGCGACGGCCGAAACGGCAATGCGGGCCCCGTTCAAAATGCCGTTCGCATATCGCGAAGGAGCGAACCAAGATGACCAAGGAATTGTCGTCCGACTACAAGAACCATGCCCGCAAGCTGCGCGACGCGCTGGCCGCCGACGGCATAACCGTATCCCATACCAAGGCGCTCGAACTTGTCGCCAGGCAAAACGGCGCCCGCGACTGGAACACGCTTGCCGCGCGCCCGGTGACGGAAGGGAATATCGTTCCCTTTGCTGTCGGCGAAAAAGTATCGGGCACCTTCAACGGTAGTCCGGCTCAAGGCCGCGTCATCGGTCTCGAGGAGACGATCAAGCCCGATCTGTGGCGCGTGACCGTCGCTTTCAATCCGCCGGTGAATGCCTCAACCTCGGAGCATTTCGCTGCCGAAAGGCGGCGCGTGCAGATGGTGGTTGGCGCCGACGGCCGTTCGCGGCGGCTGACCGGCACCGAGACCGGGGTGATGGCGCTTCACAGAGCCTGACTATCCAAAGGGCGGCCAAAAGCCGCCCTTTGCTTTGCCGGTCACCTTGTGTAAAGCGTAGGTCGGATTTTCGGAACCGACGGGCAAAGTCATGGAAAAATTCACCAAGCTCACCGGCGTCGCCGCACCCTTGCCGATCGTCAATGTCGATACCGACATGATCATTCCCAAGGATTATCTGAAGACCATCAAGCGCACCGGACTTGGCACCGGCCTCTTCGCCGAGATGCGCTACAATGATGATGGCTCCGAGAACCCCGATTTCGTGCTCAACAAGCCGGCCTATCGCAAGGCCCAGATTCTCGTTGCGGGCGACAATTTCGGCTGCGGCTCGAGCCGCGAACACGCGCCGTGGGCCCTGCTCGATTTCGGCATCCGCTGCGTGATCTCGACTTCGTTCGCCGACATTTTCTACAACAACTGCTTCAAAAACGGCATCTTGCCGATCACCGTCAGCCAGGAAGACCTGGACAAGCTGATGGACGACGCCGAACGCGGCGCCAACGCCACTATCTCGGTCGATCTCGAAGCTAGGGAAATCCGCGGCCCGGACGGCGGCATGGTCAAGTTCGACCTCGACGAGTTTAAGCGGCATTGCCTGCTCAACGGGCTCGA
The DNA here is from genome assembly GCF_025753855.1 of Mesorhizobium sp. ZC-5. Lineage (GTDB taxonomy): Bacteria > Pseudomonadota > Alphaproteobacteria > Rhizobiales > Rhizobiaceae > Neomesorhizobium. The sequence goes on along the minus strand of NZ_JAOWPT010000002.1, from coordinate 289,762 downwards.
CGATATCGGCCTTACCCTGGAAAAGGCGCCGGCGATCGCAAGCTTCGAGAAGCGGAATGCCGAAAGCCGGCCCTGGGCGTGACCTCCGTTTCTCGGCTTCGCCGAAGCGCGCCGGTTGTTTGACCCGCAGCACGGAGTAGCGAGAATGAGACTGCCCTCTCGACCTTCTGCTGTTGCGCTGATCTTGACCGGTCTGACCGGCTTTGCCGTCGCGCAAGAAGAAAAGCAGGCGCCGATCCCGTTCGAAGGTGGAACGCTGACAATCACCGAGAACGAAGATCTCGAAAAGATCGTCGCCTTCGACGGCAAGGAACTAGCGCGCAATTACGTCGCCTACTTCGACAGGATCGTCGAAATAGGCGGTGTCGATGTCGCGCTGTTCAGCGTCGGCGACGGAGGCAATGCCTGCGGCCCGGCCGCCGTGATGGTCTGGAAGCCGAAGGACAGCGATATCCGGAGCATTTCCGTCGGCGCGGAAGATTGCGGCGCGCCGCCCGCAGCGGCGACCGAAAACAATGTCTTCTTCGTACCCTATCCACTGCCGGGAGAAACCTTGCCCGTGCAGGTGTGGTCGCCCGATGCCGGTCTTTCGGTGCATGGCGATATCACATACGCGCCGCAGCCCGGCACGGACTGGGCCGATCTCGATCCGACAAAGCTGAACAGCATCGTCGAGGCATTCAAGAACGAGGCTGTCTTCAAAGCGGGCCAGCAATTGTTGGGCGACGCGATGACCAGCGTTGCGACAAGCCTGCTGGTCGGCGGCGGGACGGAATCGACGCCGTCCGGCGCGTTCTATTCCAGCGGTTGCGTGCCGCATGCCTGCGGCAGCGCCGACGGCTTCATGGCTGTCGATCCGAAGGCGAAAAAACTCTATTTCGCGCAGGAGGGTGAAAAACCCGAACCCGACGCCTGGCCGCCGGTTGTCGAATGGCCTGCCGAGATCCGGGACGCCATGAAAAACGCTCTCGTTCCGCCACAATAAAAGTCTCAGGGTTTCCAATGCGCAAATTGATTTCCACCGGTTCCCCATTCGAGAGGACAGCCGGTTATTCGCGCGCGGTGGTCGACGGGGAATGGTGCTTCGTCTCCGGCACCACCGGCTACAACTACGCCACGATGACGATGCCCGACAGTGTCGAGGAACAGACGCGAAACTGCCTGGCGACCATTGCCGCTGCCCTCGACGAAGGTGGCTTCGCGATGGCCGACGTGGTGCGGGCGCATTATTACATCACCGACGCGGCTTATGTGGACCTCGTCTTCCCGATCCTCGGCGAGGTTTTCGGGGAGGTCAGGCCAGCGGCCACGATGATCGTCTGCGGCCTGAACAAGCCCGAAATGAAGATCGAAATCGAGGTCACGGCGCTGAAGCGCCAGTCCTGATCCATCCAGTCGCCTTTCCGCCTTGCGCAGCCGGCTTTGGCCGTTTAGCAAGACGGCCGGTTCACGGCATTCGAAGGATTTCCAATGGCAACGCGCAAGCTCCTCCTCCTTCCCGGCGACGGCATCGGCCCCGAGGCGATGGCGGAAGTCCGCAAGCTCATCGCCGTGATGAACGAGAAATTTTCGGCAGGCTTCGACATCGATGAAGGTCTGGTCGGCGGATGCGCCTATGACGCGCATGGCGCGGCGATTTCCGATGCCGACATGGCGAAGGCGATGGCGGCGGACGCAGTGCTGTTCGGTGCCGTCGGCGGACCGAAATGGGATGCGGTTCCCTACGAGGTTCGCCCCGAGGCCGGGCTGCTCAGGCTGCGCAAGGACATGGAACTGTTCGCCAATCTCAGGCCGGCGATCTGTTATCCGGCGCTGGCCGCGTCTTCCTCGCTGAAGCAGGAAGTGGTCGAGGGCCTCGACATCCTGATCGTGCGCGAATTGACCGGCGGCGTCTATTTCGGCGAGCCGAAGGAGATCATCGATCTCGGCAACGGCCAGAAGCGCGGTATCGACACGCAGGTCTATGACACGTTCGAGATCGAGCGCATTTCCGGCGTGGCGTTCGAGCTGGCGCGAACACGCCAGAACCGTGTCACTTCGATGGAAAAGCGCAATGTGATGAAGTCAGGCGTGCTGTGGAACGAGGTGGTGACGCAGACGCACAAGGCGAAATATTCCGACGTCAAGCTCGACCACATGCTGGCGGATGCTGGCGGCATGCAGCTGGTGCGCTGGCCGAAGCAGTTCGACGTCATCGTCACCGACAATTTGTTCGGCGACATGCTGTCTGACATCGCGGCGATGCTGACGGGGTCGATCGGCATGCTGCCTTCCGCGTCGCTTGGTGCGCCGGACGCCAGGACCGGCAGCAGGAAGGCGCTCTACGAGCCGGTGCATGGCTCGGCGCCCGACATCGCCGGCAAAGGCATCGCCAATCCGATCGCCATGATCGCGTCGTTCGCCATGTGCCTGCGCTATTCGTTCGGCATGGTCGCCGAGGCCGATCGGGTCGAGGCGGCGATCGCCGCGGTGCTCGACGAAGGTTATCGTACCAAGGACATCATGTCCGAAGGCAAGACCGAGATCGGCACCGTCCGGATGGGCGACGCGATTGTCGAAAAATTCCTAGCGCTTCCGGCGTAGGGTCAGGCACGAACGCCGGCCGGTATAGGTCCCCATTTGTTTTCGTGCTTCTGGCTGGGAATCAGCGAGAACACGAAGATGATGAGGCCGCCGATATAAGGGATCAGGATCAGCAGGTAGAACCAGCCCGACAGGCCGATGTCGTGCTGGCGGCGGATCACCACCGCGAGGCTGGGCAGAAACGTCGCCAGGGCGAAAAGGCCACCAGCAACAAGTGATACGACTGGTGTTTTGTTGGGAGTGAGGTTGTGAAGCCTGTCGTCAATCAACAGGCCGACGATGATGACGACGACGCAAGCGATCAGCCAGAACAGATAATAGCCCCAATATTCCTTGCGGCGGGCGCGGCCCTGGAAATTGACGTAGTTGGCGGTGAGACCGCGCCAGAAATAGCTCCACAAGCCTGTATTTCCGGTATGCTCGGAGACGGCGGCGCGACCGAAATGCCGAGGTGACTGCATCGGTGAATGTGGAGCATCCACCACCGGCATGCCAGCTGCCGGTACGCTGCCCATCTGGGCGCGTATCGAGAAAATCTCGCGGGCCTGGCTACCGGACGGCTGGAATTCGACCTGCATTCCCTTGCTTATGATGACCTCGCGCCGCAGGTCCTCGCGCGAAAACGTGTACCGATTGCCGTCGACTGCGGTGATGAAACCGAAACCCTGGCTTTCGTCGTAATGGAGCACTTCGCCGCGCACTGCCGCCCCTCGCTGCAATTCAGTTCGTTTCTGCAAGCTCCTTCGCTCGCCAGGCGATGTCAATCCGCTACGGAATGCCGGCCGCGGCGATCTCACAGAAACCCGATGAAACGCCCGCAAAGCAGGGCGCCGATCCACAATCCGAGGGAAGTCATCGCCGAGACGCGGATCCATTTTGAGGGCATCTCCGCTTGCCGGTCGAGCCTCAGGAAGAACAGGAAATTCAATGCGGCCAGCGCGACCAGGGTCATCTTCGCGAGGAAGACGGGCATGGCGGCATAGTTAGTCGCCTTGATCGCGAACATCGCAAAGCCGGTGACGAGCGCGCCGCAGAAGGCGATGAGGGCGACGCGCCGCAGCAAGGCCATGAACGGTGCCTTCGCGACGGCCCGGATGGCGCCGAGAACATACAGATCCATCAGCATCACGCTGGTCAACACCGCACCGATCGACAGGATGTGCAAGGCATTGACGATTGGATAGGCGAAGAAGGAGGTCTTGAACGCACGAGCCAATCCTGACTGTTCGAGCGCTTCCAGAAACTCCATCGGAGCTGCTAGGCCCGGTCAGTTCGACGGCGCCCGATCGGGATAGACATCGTAGGTCTTGTCGCCGATCACGATCCGCACGGCCTTCATGCGTTTTTCGGTTTCCTCCCGCGAGCGGTTGCCGATCGCGGTGATTTCGTCACCTTTCTTGACGACGTCCTCGGTGAAGCCGGCGCGCATCGTCGCCGAAGGTGGCGCGAGTTCCACGCGCCAGATGTCGCCCTCCACATCGACATCGAGCGTTGCGTGCGGGTTGCCGATGTAGATTTCCGTGACAACGCCCTTGAGCTCGAAGAAACCATCCTGGGTCCATGACCAGCCATGGTGGGCGAAAGCGGGAACGGCAGCCAGAACCGCCAAAACCGCGATCAAGGTGCCATTCCGGAACCTGTTTGTGCCTGTCCAGCACATTCTCTCCTCCTGTCGCTGTCCGAAGCCTAGCTAGTGCCTCGGCGGCAGCGGCAGCACTTCACCGTCCCTGTCTATGGCGACTTTCTCGAAGGAATCGTTCGCCAGGATGCCGGTGATGCGCGCGAAGCTGGCGAAAGCCTTGCGGGCGTCTTCGGTCGGAACGCTGTCGTGTTTGGCGGCAGCGCAGCAGGAAAGGGCGGTCTGATAGATCGGGCCCTTGCGTCCGACCGGCCATGCCTCGAGAAACGTCAGTGCATCGTCGACGTCATAGATTTCGGTCACCGGCTGGTCCGCTTCGGCGATGATTCTCACAGGCACGAAAAACTGCAATCTGTCCATGAAATTCCTCCCGTACATTCGCGACTGATGCGCAACCTTCCTTAACGCAGCTCCACAACGGAGGTTGCACGATAACACCGATTTGATCGCAATGCTCCGGCGATCTGGTGAAGGAGCTCCACATTGCAATGCATTACAATTCGTGCCTAAAATACGTTGAGAAAAGCTTTTCCCAACCGGCCGGAGGTCCGATCCGGCCTGGGTGGAGTTCTAAGGCGGGAACAGCTTTTCCCCAGAGACAAGAGAAATGCCGGCTCGCTAAAGGGAGGAACCTATGAGCTTGCAGATGAAGATGTTTTGCCGGTCGGCCGTTGCCGGCCTGCTGGCCATAATGGCCTTGCCTGCTCTCGCGCAAGACCTGCAGATGTGGGAGAGGAGCGGCGGGAACGCCGGCATGGTCGATGCGCTGGTCGCGGCATGGAATGCCAAGAACCCCGATCGGAAGATCAATCTGACCTACATTCCGCACACCGATATGGTGCCGAAGATCGCGCAGGCGATCGCCAGCGGGGAAGTGCCCGACCTGATGGGCATGGATCTGATCTACGGCCCGCAGTTCGAAGCGGCGGGACAACTTGTCGACATCACCGACAAGATCAAGGACTGGCCCGAATTGAAAACCGCTAGCCCCGGTCACATGGCGGTCTCGACCTACGACGACCGGCTCTATGGCGTGCCGCTCTACGCCGACGTTTCGGCCCTCTTCTATAACAAGGACCTGTTCAGGAAGGCCGGCCTCGACCCCGAAAAGCCGCCGACCAGCCTTGGCGAGATCCGCGAGTATGCCGACAAGATCACGGCGCTCGGCGGCGATGTGAAGGGTTACTTTCTGCCCGGCTCCTGCGCCGGCTGCAACATCTTCACCGTCGGCCCGCTGATGTGGGCGAGCGGCGCCACCATCGAGCCGAAGGACGCCGATGACGAGCCGTTGACGGGCGACGGCGTCAAGGAAGTCCTGCAGTGGTCGCGCGACATGATCAAGGCCGGCAACGTGCACGAGGATGCGCGCGCCGAAACGGGCGAGACGTTCCACCTGCGTTTTGGCTCGGGCAAGATCGGCATGATGGGGACGGGCAACTTCAACATCACGCTGGCCAAGGAGCAGAATCCGAACATGGATTTCGGCATAGCTCTCCTGCCGGGCGTGAAGAGCGGCGAGGTATCGTCGTTCGCCGGCGGCGATATCGTCACAATCCCGAACGGGTCGAAGCGCGTGGATGACGCGATCGACTTCATGAAGTTCCTGCTGTCGGACGAGACCCAGGTCGAGGTCTACGCCAAGATGCTGAACATGACGACACGCGGTGACATGGCCGAGAACAAATACTTCCAGGCCGAACCCAAGGTGCAGGAGGTGGCCAAGGCCATTGCAGTCGCCAAGACACCCTACACGCTGAAGTTCTTCGAACTGATCAATTCCCCTCAAGGCCCGTGGCTGCAGATGCTGCAGCGTGCCTATTACGAGGACACGGACCTCGACACGATCGTCTCGGAGGCGAAGGCGCAGATGAAGGCGATCGCCGCCGAATAAGCGGGCTCTCTCCGCGGGCTGCGGCGTTCCCCCATAGGCGCCGCAGTCCATTTTCCGCATCGTCAACAATTGTCGAGTCACGAAGGGTGCAATGCACGCAAGGGCGAGCCGCTATATCGGACTTCTCTATGTCACGCCGGCACTTGCCTTCGTGCTGGTCTTCACCGTCTATCCACTCGCCCAGATGATGTGGATGTCGCTTCACAACTGGTCGCTGATTGCCCCCAAGAAATATATCGGCTTCGGCAACTTCGCCAAAGCGTGGAACGACCCACAGGTCTGGACATCGCTGGAGTTCACGCTGAAATATACGGCCATCATCACGCCGATCCTGATGATCCTCGGCTATCTCGCCGCACTGCTCACCGCGGAGAACCGGCCGCTTAGGCAATTCACACGCAGCGTTATCTTTGCGCCGGTGGTCATCGGGCTCGGCGCGTCCAGCCTGCTCTGGTACTGGCTCTTCAGCTATGACTTCGGACTGATCAACCGCGCGCTGATCGACCTCGGCGTGATCGCCAGGCCGGTTGTCTGGTTCGGCGCCGACGCCGACGTCGCCATGTGGGCGGTCATCGCCTCGATCGTATGGAAGGTTGTCGGCTTCGGAACCATCCTGTTTGTCGCGGCAATCCACGCCATCCCGACCGAACTCAGTGAGGCGGCGATGGTTGACGGCGCAAGCTACTGGCAGCGGGTGCGCAAGATCACCCTGCCGCTGACCGCAAAGACCATACTGCTCGTCACGCTGGTCAGCATCATCGGATCGCTGCTTGCCTTCGACCAGTTCTACATCATGACGGCCGGGCAGCCGCGCAATCTCACCGCGACCTCGGTGTTCATGATCTATCTGAATTCGTTTCCGTATCTGAAGCTCGGCTATGGCGCGGCGCTATCGCTCATTCTCGCCGGCATCATCCTGGTGTGCACGGTGCTGCAAATGCTGCTCAGCCGCAGGAGCCATGCATGAGCGCCTTTCCGCACGTCGCGGGCACGGGCATCGAGCGGGCACGGGCGCAGCGGAGCGCCGCGGCCGGATTGATGGAGGGTCTCATTCGGGGCCGGCGGAAATATCTCGTCGCCGCCATCTGCGTGGCTGTCTGCACCGTGATGCTGCTGCCATTGCTGGCGTCGGTGCTCGCATCGCTGAAATCCACCGAAGAAGCCGCTGCCGTGCCGCCGACTTATTTCCCCCACGCACTCAGCCTCGACAGCTACAAGCGGCTGTGGGACTACCAGGCGGGCCTGCCCACCTATTTCTCCAACAGTCTTGGCGCGGCCTTGCTCACGATCATCTTCTGCTTGGCCCTGACCGTGCCGGCCGGTTATGGCCTGGCGAAATTCCGGGTGCCGGCAAAGGAAGCGCTGTTCGTGGTGCTGCTGCTCGGGCTGATCGTGCCATATCAGGCCTTGCTCACGCCGCTCTTTTTTCTGTTCGTCCAGCTCAAGCTGCACAATTCGCTGGTCGGCCTGGCGATCGTGCACACGGCGATCCAGCTGCCCTTCAGCATCTATGTGATGCGCAACGCATTCGAGGCGGTGCCGCGCGAGTTGGAAGAGGCCGCGACCATGGACGGTTGCAACAGTTTTCAGGTGCTGGTGCACATCTGCCTGCCCGCCGTCGTGCCGGCGATGATCACAGTATCGCTTTTCGCTTTCATCACTTCATGGAACGAACTGCTGGCGGCACTGGTGATCATGAACAAGGATTCGTCCTTCACCCTGCCGCTCATCCTTGCCGCGGCGCGGCAGCAGACCAGCATCGGCGGCACCGACTGGGGCATGCTTCAGGCCGGCATCGTCATCTCGATCATTCCCTGCATGGCATTCTACCTGCTGCTGCAGAAGTACTACATGGCCGGCTTCCTCAGCGGGGCGGTCAAATAACATGAAGGACGACGCCCCTACCCCGCTCGACCCGCCGCCCCGCGCCACCGTGGCCGGTACGCCGACGATCCGCGATGTCGCGCGCCTCGCCAATGTCTCGATCGGCACGGCATCGAAGGCGCTCAACGCCGGCGGGCGCCTGAGCGCGGAAACCAGGGAGAAGGTGCAACAGGTCGCGCGCGAGATCGGCTATCGCCCCAACGACCTCGCGCAGAGCCTGCACAGGGCGAAGTCGCGCACGATCGGCATCATCTCAAACGACAGTTTCGGCCGCTTCACCTTTCCCATCGTCGAGGCTCTCGAGGAGCGGTTGGCGGCGGAGGGCATCGCGGTTTTCATGTGCAATGCCACGGACGATCCGGAACGCGAGCGGCAGCATCTCGACCAACTGCTGGGCAAGCGTATCGACGGCCTTGTCGTGACGGCGCGGCGCGCTGATAAGCGCCCGTCGATCGGCCCGCTGCCCGACGGGTTGCCTGTTATTTATGTTTTCTCCCAGGCCGACGATCCGCATGCTCTGTCGCTGCTGCCGGACGACGAGGGTGGCGCTGTTCTCGCCGTCTCGCACCTTGCGTCGCTGGGACGCACACGCATCGCCCACCTGACCGGACCGGAACACTTCGAGGCAGTGCGGCTTCGCCAAAGCGGCTACCGCTCCGCGCTGGCCGCTGCCGGGCTGCAGGAAATCGAGGGCTTCTATCGTTCGGGTGTCTGGTCCGAGGCCTGGGGGCGCGAGGCCGTGGCTTCGCTCTTTGCGAAGCCGGAGCGGCCGGACGCGATTTTCTGCGGCAATGACCAGATCGCCCGTGGTGCCTTGGACACCCTGCGCGAGATGGGCATCAGTGTGCCGGGCGACGTAGCGGTTGTCGGTTTTGACAACTGGGACGTCATGACGCTGGCGGCGCGGCCACCGCTTTCCAGCATCGACATGAACTTGAAGGCATTGGGGCGAGAAGCGGGCAACAGCCTGATCAACATGATCGGCGGCGGGAAATTGGGTGGAGTGCAGCGACGGCCGTGTTCGCTGGTCGTGCGCCAATCGTCCGGTGCTTGAAGAAAATTGACGACGGAGTTGTCCGAATGAGCAAGTTAAGTCCGGTTCGTTTCGTCGATGTCGCGCTTGAGGGGCAATTCTGGCGCGAGCGCCTGGAAACTGTTCTCACCAGGACGATCCCCAGCCAGCACGTGCAATTGTCCAACCACGGCATATTGGACTCGCTCAAGCTGCCGAATCCGCCACCACCGCTGCGCTTCCCCCGCAACGAGCACAATTTCACCGTCCAGGTTTTCTGGGACTCTGACGTCGGCAAGTGGGTGGAAGCGGCATCCTATGCACTCTCGCACAGGCGCGACGCCGGCATCGAGGCAAAGATCGAGGCCATCACCGACGACCTGGAAAAAGCGCAGGCGCCCGATGGCTACCTGAACTGCTGGTATCTGCAGCGGGAGCCGGACAAGCGCTGGACCAACCTGCGCGACAATCACGAGCTCTACAATCTCGGTCACCTGCTGGAAGGCGGCATCGCCTATTTCCTGGCAACCGGGCGGCGCCGGCTGCTGGGTATTCTGGAACGGTATGTCGAACATGTGCGCCAGACATTCGGGCCGAATTCCGGCCAGAAGCGCGGCTATTGCGGCCATCAGGAAATCGAGCTGGCGCTGGTCAAGCTCTATCGCCTGAGCGGGGATAGAAAACATCTCGATCTCGCGACCTACTTCATCAACGAACGCGGGCGTCAGCCCCATTATTTCGACCAGGAAGCGGCAGCGCGAGGCGAAGATCCCAAGGATTTTTGGGCCAGGAGCTACGAATACAACCAGTCGCACAAGCCGGTGCGCGAGCAGACCAAGGTCGTCGGTCACGCGGTGCGCGCCATGTACATGTTCTCCGCAATGGCCGACCTGGCGGCCGAACTCGACGACCATGGCCTGAAGCAGGCTTGCGAAGTGCTGTGGGCCGACGTCATGAGATCCAAGATCTACATCACATCCGGCCTCGGCCCTGCCGCTGCGAATGAAGGCTTTACCGAGGCCTACGACCTGCCCAACGACACCGCCTACGCGGAGACCTGCGCATCCGTCGCCCTCATCTTCTGGGCGCAGCGTATGCTGCACCTCGATCTCGACGGCCGCTATGCCGATGTCATGGAACAGGCCCTGTTCAACGGCGCGCTGACTGGGTTGTCGCGTGACGGCGAGCATTATTTTTACTCGAATCCGCTCGACAGCGACGGCCGGCACAGCCGCTGGGCCTGGCACACTTGCCCCTGCTGCACGATGAATTCGTCCCGCCTTGTCGCCTCGGTCGGGGGTTATTTCGTTTCCGCCAGCGACGAAGCGGTTGCGTTCCATCTTTACGGAGGCATGTCGACGACGGTCGCGCTGGCCGGCACGAAAGTGTTCCTGCGCGAAACCAGCACCTACCCGTTCTCCGGTTCGATCAAGGTGGAGGTCAGTCCCGAGAACCCCGCCACTTTCACGGTCAAGCTTCGCATCCCCGGCTGGGCAAGCGGCACGTCCGCCACCCTTAACGGGGCGCCGATCGACGTGAAGACGGGCATTGCGAACGGCTACCTCTCGATCACCCGCGCCTGGCATGCAGGGGATGTCATCACGCTGGACCTTCCCATGCCGCCGGAGCGCATCTACGCGCATCCCGCGGTGAAGGAGAATGTTGGCCGCGTCGCCCTCAAGCGCGGTCCGCTGGTCTACTGCGTCGAGGAGGTCGACAATCCCGGGGGACGCGTGCAGCAGTTGCAGCTGCCGCGGGATGCGGAGATTTCGGTACAGAACCGGGATGATCTCTTCGACGGGATTATAACACTGACCGCTCCTGCCGGGCGGGTCGAAGCGAAAGACTGGGCGGACAATCTCTACCGGACAAGTCCACCGCTCAGATCGGGCGGCGAGCTGATCGCGCTGCCATACTATCTTTGGAACAATCGCGGCAGCGGTTCAATGCAGGTGTGGATCTGTGAAGCCTAGCGCTTCCAATTGGCCGCTTGCGCGGAAGTTCTTCCGGCGCAAGCTCGCCGGGTGGCCGGGAAACTCTGACTGGGCGTAGGCATGGCAAAAGGGCAACCGTTTGTGTTCCAAATTTTCTGCCCGCCCAGCATCTCCGCGAGCCTATTTTTTCGCCTCCCGCAAAAATGCCTGGCGAACGTTAATGGCCTAAGGCACAATATGCAGCGGTGGCGTAGCCATCGCCTGGGAGGGCGCATAACAGGATAGAAGTAAATCAGATGCCTGCAACAGTCGGGCATAAGGAGGAGACGCACATGAATTACAGATTACTGCTTACAGCAACCGCTGTAGCTGGCCTGCTGCTCGGTGGTTCCACCTTCGCGCAGGAGAAGAAACAGCTTGCCTTCGTTGTTAATGCGTCGTCGGACTTCTGGAAGCTTGCCGAGGCCGGCGTCAACAAGGCGCAGGCCGAACTGGGCGATGGCTACGAACTGCAATTCCGTTATCCGGCGCAAGGAACGGCTGCGCTGCAGAACGCGCTGATGGACGACCTCGTGTCCGCTGGCACCGACGCGATCATGATTTCTTCGGCCGACCCGAAGAACTCGATCGACGCCTTCAACAAGGTCGCGGCGCAAGTGCCGCTCTTCACCACCGACTCCGACGCGCCGCAGTCCAAGCGCATCGCCTATCTCGGTTCGTCCAACACCGCAGCCGGCGTGCAGGCCGGTGAGGAGATGGTGAAGGCCATGGGCGGCAAGGAAGGCAAATGCATGGGCTTCGTCGGCTTCCTGGGGGCTGACAACGCTGTCGAGCGCATCAGCGGTTTCAAGCAGGCGATCGATGGAAAAGGCATCGAACTGGTCGACGTTCGCGGCGACGATGTGGATTTCACGCGCGCTCGCACCAATGTCGATGACGTGCTGGTGGCCAACCCGGAGATCAATTGCATGGTCGGGTTCTATTCCTACAACCCGCCCAAGATCTACGAGGCATTGCAGGCGGCCGGCAAGCTCGGCCAGATCACCGTCGTCGCTTTCGACGAAGATCCGGTCACGTTGGGCGCGGTGAAGGAGGGCAGCTTCGCGGCGACCGTCGTGCAGCAGCCGTTCGAGTGGGGATATCAGGGCATGAAACTGATGGCGGCCTACCTCGGCGGTGACAAGTCCATGGTGCCGGCGGACGGCCTGATCATCGTGCCGACCGCCGTCATCAACAAGGACAATGTCGATGCGTTCTCGGCCGACCTGAAGGCCAAGATTGGCGGCTGATCCGGCGAGCATGGGCCCATGGCGCGGCCTGCCTGGCCGCGCCATGGGCTTCCGCATCGCATGAGCGCCCCGTCACCAGAGCCAGAGCCGAATGCCGCCGCGCCGCCGTTTCTACGGCTGAGCGGCGTGCGTAAGGTCTATCCCGGCGTGGTCGCGCTGGCTGGCTTCGACCTCGAAGTGCGTCCCGGTGAGGTGATCGGCATCGTCGGCGAAAACGGTGCCGGCAAGTCTACCCTCATGAAGATCCTGGGTGGTGTCGTAGCGCCCGACGGCGGCACGATCGACATCGACGGCGTGACAAGCCAGTCTTTCACGGTGAGCGAGTCGATCCGCGCCGGCATCGCGTTTGTGCACCAGGAACTCAACCTGTTCGACAATCTCGACGTGGCGGCCAATGTCTTCATCGGCCGGGAACCGTGCAGCTATGGCCTCTTCAAGATCGTCGACACCGAGCGGCAGTCGGCTGCGGTCGCGCCGCTCCTGCGCAGGCTGGGCGCCAATTTCAGCCCGCAAGCGCCCGTCCGCAAGCTGTCGCTCGCCCAGCGGCAGATCGTCGAGATCGCCAAGGCACTGAGCTATGACGCGCGTCTCATCATCCTCGACGAGCCGACCTCGAGCCTGCCGTTGCACGAGACGGAGAAGCTGCTGGAAGTCATTCGCGCGCTTAAGACCGAGGGCATCGCCGTCATCTTCATTTCGCACCGGCTGCACGAGATCGAGAGCGCCTGCGACCGAGTGATCGTGCTGCGCGACGGCCAGTTCGTCGGCAATCTCGACCGCGCCGAGATCAATTACCAGAAGCTGGTCCGGATGATGATCGGACGGGAGCTCAAGGTGGTCTACACACCGCCGTCGGCGCCGCGCGGCCAGGTCGCCCTGTCGGCGCGCGACATCAGGACTGCCGCCTATCCCAGGCAGCCGGTCTCGCTCGACCTCAATCGCGGCGAAATCCTCGGGCTTGCCGGATTGGTCGGCTCGGGCCGCAGCGAGCTTGCCCGCGTCATCTTCGGCATCGACCCGAGCTACGGCGGCACCATTCTCTTCGAGGGGAAGCCGCTCGCCCTCGGGACGGCGGGCGATACCGCGACGCGCGGCATCTTCCTCGTGCCCGAGGACCGCAAGAGCGCCGGCATCCTGCTCGACCTGTCGATCGCCCAGAACATCACCCTGCCAAATCTGCCGGCCTACTCGCGCGGCGGCATCGTCTCGCCGAAAGCCGAAAACGCGCGTGGCGAGCGCAGCAAGGTCGAACTCGACATCCGCGCCCCGAACGTCAAGACACGCGCAGGTGCGCTGTCGGGCGGCAACCAGCAGAAAGTGGCGCTCGCCAAGTGGCTGGCGATGAACCCCCAGGTCATCATCCTCGACGAACCGACGCGCGGCATCGACGTCGGCGCCAAATTCGAGATCTACCGGCTGATGCGCGGCCTGGCCGATGCCGGCGTCGCCGTGCTGATGATCTCCTCCGATATGGAGGAGGTGATCGGCGTGTCCGACCGCATCGCCGTTATGCATGAGGGCCGCATCTCCGGCTCGCTGACGCGCGACCGGTTCAGCGAGGAAAACGTGCTGACGCTGGCTGTGGGCGGCAACGTGGACGAGACGGGAGCAAGCACGTGAACAAGAAAGACCTCGGATTACTGGTTCTCATCCTCGTGGTCGGCCTTGTCGTCTATCTGCGCAACCCGTTGTTCCTTTCGCCCAACAACCTCGCCAACACCGCCAATCTCATCGGCCTGTTCGGCCTGTTTGCCATCGGGCAGGGTTTCGTCATCATCACCGGCGGCATCGAGCTGTCGGTCGGCTCGATGATCGCGCTGCTCGGGGTGCTTTTCGTCGACATGGTCGGCCGCATGGGCATTCCCTGGCCGGTCGCGGCGGCAATCGTCATGGCGCTCGGCCTGGCGTTGGGGTTGGCCCACGGCCTGCTGATCACAAAACTGCGCATGCAGCCCTTCGTGGTGACGCTGTGCGGCCTGCTGATCTATCGCGGCGTGGCGCGCGGCTATACAGCCGATGCCACCGCCGGCTTCCCCTTCGGCAGCACCTATCCGGGCCTCGATTTCTTCGTCGCACGGCCCTTCGGCATCCCGACTTCGGTCTATGTGCTGGTGGTGGTCGCGATCATCGCCTGGATCGTGCTGCACCGATCGGTGTTCGGGCGCTACCTCTACGCGGTTGGCAAGAACGAGGAAGCGGCGAGATTCTCCGGCATCCGCACCGATCTTGTGGTTATCGCGGCCTATGTGATCTGCGCAGCACTTACGGCGCTCGCGGCGATCTTCTTTGCCATGTACACCCGCTCCGTCCAGCCCTCCGGCCACGCCAATTTCTACGAGCTCTACGCCATCGCGGCGGCGGTGCTGGGCGGTTTTTCCCTGCGCGGCGGCGAGGGGTCGATCATCGGGGTCATTCTCGGAACGATCCTGCTCCAGATCCTGCAGAACCTGGTCAATTTGCTCGGCATCCCGTCATCGCTCAACTTCGCGGTCATGGGCACGGTCATTCTTGTCGGCGTGCTGGTCGATCAGCAATGGGGCCGGTTCCGCGAGCGCCGGCGCATCCGCGAAGCGGCGCGGGTGGCGCAAAACTGAGCACAAAGTGAATTCCGCTGGTGGAGCTGAGGAGGATCGAACTCCTGACCTCGTCATTGCGAACGACGCGCTCTCCCAGCTGAGCTACAGCCCCGTCCAGCGGATGCGGCGCATTTAGTGTGGGGTGCCGCCCGCTGTCAAGCGTGCGATCGGCTGCGACTGCGCGCACTTGCCGCGATCGCAGCCAGTGGCTACATGTCGCGGAACCAGCGCTTCGGACGGAAATCGGGAATCGATTCCCCAAACGGTTCCGATGCGTCGATTCAAGCGTCGGTGCGTCCTCGCCATTGGGAGGACGCGGCGCGCCAGAAAGGAGACCGGCATGCTTGCTCTTATCCAGACCGTTGTTCTGGCGCTCGACATCTACTGGTGGCTGCTCATTGCCTCGGCGATCTTCTCCTGGCTTTACGCATTCAACGTGGTCAACCCGCGCAACCAGGTGGTGATGACGATCGGCAATGCGCTGTTTCGCATCACCGAGCCGGCGCTGAGACCGATCCGGCGCCTCCTCCCCGACCTCGGCGGCATCGACATTTCCCCGATCATCCTGCTGCTGATCATCTTCTTCATTCGCCAGTTTATCATCCAGACAGTCGCCCCGGCTGTCATTTGACCGGACGGGCCGATGGGCGGTTTCTTCAAACCGCGCACTGACGGTGTCGACCTGTTCGTGCGTCTGACGCCAAGGTCCTCGGCGGACACCGTTGAGGGCATCGCAACGTCCGCGGACGGCTCCAGCCATCTGAAGGCGCGGGTCCGCGCGGTGCCCGAGGACGGCGCGGCCAATGCCGCGCTCGAAAAACTGATCGCAACATGGCTTGGCCGGCCGAAGCGCGACGTCACGGTGACCGCCGGCGCCACCTCCCGGCTGAAGACGCTGCGCATTTCCGGCGACGCCGGGGAAATCGCGGCCGCCATCGTTGCGCGAACCGACCCGGGAGCGTCTGCATAATGACCAGTCTTCTTTCCCGTCTCGGCAGGCTTTTTATCATCCTGGCCGGTTACGTCGCCGCATCGCTCGCGGCCAGTGCTTTCCTCAACCTTCTTCTCATCGGCACACTCGATCTTCCGGCTTCTGCCCTGCCCGACGCCATCCGCGGCAGTTCGATCGTCGCGGTTCCTTTCGTGGCGATTTTCGTGGCCTGGCTGGCATTCACGCCCTCGCTTGTCTTCATCGTGATCGCCGAACTGGCCGGCAAGCGCGATTGGCTCTTCCACGCGATCGGCGGCGGCGTGGTCGCCGCCGTGGTGACCGCCGGCTATTTCTGGCAGGCATCGGGCCCCGGCGACTGGACAGCCGCCAATCCGATCATTGCGCTGGCGCTCGCCGGCAGCGGCATCGTCGGCGGCATTGCCTATTGGGCAGTCGCCGGACGCATGGCCGGCGGCTGGCGTTCGCCGCCGCGTAGCTGACCTGCCGGCATTGCAACCGGCAACGGTGCGGATTAGCCTCTTCCATCAAATCGATGGGGGGAAGAAGTATGGCCGCGGCAGACTATTACGAAATTCTCGACCCGCGGTTCTCAGGCCTGTTCAACAGCAGCGCGCATGTCGACAAGCTGTTCACCGGCTGCCGCTGGGCGGAGGGCACGGTCTACTTCCCCGCTGGGCGTTATCTGCTCTGGTCGGACATCCCCAACAACCGCATGCTGCGCTACGACGAGACCGACGGCCAGGTTAGCGTATTCCGGGAGCCGTCCGGAAACACCAACGGTCACACCGTCGACCGCCAGGGCAGGCTCGTCTCCTGCGAGCATTCAGGCCGGCGTGTCAGCCGCACCGAGCATGACGGGACGATCACCACCATCGCCGATCGCTGGCAGGGCAAGCGGCTGAATTCACCCAACGACGTGGTGGTCAAATCCGATGGTTCGATCTGGTTCAGCGATCCGACCTACGGCATCGATTCCGACTACGAGGGCGACAAGGCGGAGAGCGAGATCGGCAAGTCGCAGGTCTACCGCGTCGACCCCGCCGGCGGCGGCGTCGAGGCCGTCATTACCGACATGATCCAGCCGAACGGCCTGGCCTTTTCGCCCGACGAGAAAAAACTCTACGTCAGCGACACCGGCCGCAGTGACAGCCCGGTGCACATGCGGGTCTTCGATGTCGGCGCCGGCAGCGCGCTTTCTAATGGGCGGCCATTCGCCAATTGCACCGCCGGCGTGTTCGACGGATTTCGCCTCGACGACCAGGGCCGCATCTGGACCAGCGCCGGCGACGGCATCCATTGCTACGATCCCGACGGCACGCTGATCGGCAAGGTCAAGGTGCCGGAAGTCACCGCCAATTGCGTCTTCGGCGGCATCAAGCGCAACTGCCTCTACATTGCCGGCACGACGTCGCTCTACATGGTCCGGCTGATGGTCAACGGCGCCAAAACGTTCTGATCGAACGCCAGTCTACTTCGCCTGGGCGGTCAGGATCTTCAGCGCAAATGCCGAGAATACGCCCGCAAACAGATAGTCGACCACGCGTGTCACCCTTGGGCTTTTCCGAAGCAGCCCGGCGAAGCGGTCGGCGGCGATCACCATCGGCGCCGTCACCGGCAGCGACAGCGGGATGAACAGCAGCCCGAGGAAGAACAGCTTGCCCGGCGCATGCGGATCGCTGGCCGAGACGAATTGCGGCAGAAAGGTCATGAAGAACAGGATGATCTTGGGGTTGAGCAGATTGATGCCAAGCCCCATCGCCCAGTTCTGGAAGAGAGATCGCTGCTGGCCACTTTTCTTCTCGGGTGAAAACGCCGAGCCGTGACGGATCGCCTGGTACGCGAGCCAGACCAGATAACCGGCGCCGCCGATCTTCAGCACCAGAAAAGCCTCGGGCGAAGCAACGATCAGCGCCGACAGGCCGAGCGCCACCAGCGTCGTGTGGATGATGATGCCGCTCATTGCCCCGAACATGCACGCAAATCCCGCGGCTCGGCCTTCCGAGAGCGCCCGCCCGACGAACAGCGTCATATCCGGTCCCGGCGTGATGGCGATGATGAAGGTCGCGATGGCGAACTGGAGGATGATCGGCCAGTCGGGGATGAAGGACATTGGAGCGTTCCACCTGCTTGGACGCCCGTTCCTATAATGGAAGTCCGCAATACCCGCCAGATAGGCCAATCGTAGGACATTTACGTCCTTTGACTGACTTGCGTGGCGTAACGTATTCAATATGCTAACTTTCGCGAACAACAAGAAACCATCACTCAAGGGAGGAACTTCAATGACCGAGAAACCGATCTCACGCCGCAGATTCCTGAAATCTTCCGCGTTGGGGGGAACCGCGGCCGTCGGCGCCACGCTCGCCGCGCCGGCCGTGTTGGCCCAGGCACCGGTGACGCTGAAGATGCAATCGTCATGGCCCGCCTCGGACATCTTCCAGGAGATGGCCGCGCAATATGTGCAGCGCGTCCAGGAAATGTCGAACAACCGCATCAAGATCGATCTGCTGCCCGCCGGCGCCGTTGTCGGTGCCTTCCAGGTGCAGGACGCTTGCCATGACGGGACGATCGATGCGGCCCATACCGTGCCGGTCTACTGGTACGGCAAGAACAAGGCCGCCTCGTTGTTCGGCACCGGCCCGGTCTTCGGCGGCGACGCCAACCAGATGATCGCCTGGCTCTATCATGGCGGCGGCCAGGAGTTCTATCGCGAGCTTACCCAGGACATTCTCGGCCTCAACATCGTCGGCTTCCTGTCCTTCGGCATGCCGGCCCAGCCGCTCGGTTGGTTCAAGGGCGAGATCACGGACGCTGCCCAACTGCAAGGTCTGAAATACCGCACCGTCGGTCTGGCGGCCGACCTGTTCCAATCAATGGGCGCGGCGGTGTCGCAGCTTCCCGGCGGCGAAATCGTGCCGGCCATGGAGCGCGGCGTCATCGACGGTTTCGAGTTCAACAACCCGACGTCCGATATGCGCTTCGGCGCCCAGGACGTGGCCAAGAACTACATGCTGGCTTCCTACCACCAGGCTTCCGAATCCTTCGAATACATCTTCAACAGGGACACGTTCGAGGGCCTCGATCCCGACCTTCAGGCGATCCTGAAATACGGCGTCGAAGCGGCGCACCTCGCCAATTATTCGCTGGCGATGCAGCAATATTCGGCCGATCTGCAGAAGCTGCAGACCGAATCCGGCGTCAACGTGAAGCGCACCCCCGACTCGGTGCTCAAGGCGCAGCTGGAAGCCTGGGACAAGATCCTTCCGCCGCTGATGGAAGACCCCTATTTTAAGAAGGTGGTGGACAGCCAGAAAGCCTGGTGCGAGCGTGTCGTTTATTACAGCCTGCTCAATGCTCCAGACTATCAACTCGCCTATCAGCACTATTTCCCGGACAAGATCTGACGTCATTGGTGTTTTGAGACCCCGTGACGGAGCGAACCGGTTCGCTCCGTCACCATCCTGAACCGCGTGCTGAGGCAACTGTCATGGAAGGCTACATTCGGTTTGCGGATGACCTGTCGGCATGGTTCGGCAAGGTCTTCGCCTGGTGCATCATCGTGATGGCGTTCGGCATCGGCTACGAAGTGGTCGTGCGCTATGCCTTCACCGCGCCGACGCCCTGGGCATTCGACCTTTCCTACATGCTCTACGGAACCCTGTTCATGATGGCGGGGGCCTACACGCTCTCGCGCGACGGCCATGTGCGCGGCGACTTCATCTACCGCCTGTGGCAGCCCCGTACCCAGGCGGGCGTCGAGCTGGTGCTCTACTTCCTGTTTTTCTTTCCCGGAGTGCTGGCGCTGGTCTTCGCCGGCTGGAAATATTCGGCGCGCTCCTGGCGCTATTTCGAGGTGAGCTCCAACAGCCCCGCCGGAATCCCGATCTTCCAGCTCAAGTCGGTCATTGTCGCGGCCGGGATCCTGCTCTTCATCCAGGGTATCGCGCAAGTGTTCCGCTGCGTCATCTGCCTGCGCACGGGCGAGTGGCTTCGCGCCGAGGAAGACGTCGAGGAGACGGAAAAGGTCCTAATGCAGGCGCAGACGCTCGACGTGCTGAAGCACGGTTCCGAGGCCATCGACATCCCCTCCGGCTATAGTCCGGACATCAACAGGAAGGACGACCAATGAGCGATCCGCAAATTGCCGTTGGCATGCTCCTTATTCTTATCCTGGCGATATTCCTGGGTTTTCCGGTCGCCTTCACCCTCATGGCGCTCGGGGTGGCGTTCGGCTACTACGCCTATTTCGATGCCGACCGCATGTGGCGCAGCTACGAGCGGGCGGTGGAGTCCGGCGCCGATGGCTGGACGCTGACCGAAACCTGGGTCGGCGGCTTCTTCAACAACCGCATCTTCGATCTGTTCGTCAACCAGACCTATTCGGTCATGTCCAACGACGTGCTGACCGCGATCCCGCTCTTCCTCTTTATGGGCTACATCGTGGAGCGGGCAAACATCGTCGATCGGCTGTTCAACACCCTCTTTATCGCGACGCGACGCATTCCTGGATCGATGGCCGTGGCGGCACTCGTCACCTGCACGCTTTTCGCGACCGCTACAGGTATCGTCGGCGCCGTCGTCACCCTGATGGGACTGCTTGCCTTTCCGGCCATGCTGAAGGCCAAATACGATGTCAGATACGCCTCCGGCGTCATTTGCGCCGGCGGCACGCTCGGCATTCTGATCCCACCCTCGATCCTGCTGATCGTCTATGCGGCGACCTCCGGCGTTTCGGTGGTGCGGATGTATGCGGCCGCACTTCTGCCTGGCCTCTTTCTGGCGGGTCTCTATCTCGTCTACGTCGTCGGCAAGGCCGTCCTGCAACCGCATCTTGCGCCGAAACCGACCAAGGAGCAGATCGGCGATCATTCGTTCGTCCAGATATGCTGGATGATGTTTACCTCCTTCGTGCCGCTCGCCTTCCTCATCCTTGCCGTTCTCGGCGCCATCCTTTTCGGCTTCGCGACCCCTTCGGAGGCCGCCGCGATCGGTGCGCTCGGCGGGCTGCTGCTCGCGGTCGCGTATCGGGCGCTGACCTGGCAGCGGCTGAAGGAAAGCGTCTACCTCACCGCCCGCACCTCGGCGATGGTGTGCTGGCTGTTTGTCGGCTCGGCGACGTTTGCGTCTATCTTCGCCTATCTCGGCGGCCAGCAGTTCATCAGCGAGTTCGTCACCGGGCTCGACATGTCGCCGCTGATGTTCCTGATCGTCGCTCAGCTGATCATCTTCATCCTCGGCTGGCCGCTCGAATGGACGGAGATCATCGTCATCTTCATCCCGATCTTCCTGCCGCTGCTGCCGCATTTCGGCATCGATCCGTTATTCTTCGGCATCCTGGTGGCGGTCAATCTGCAGACGGCGTTCCTGTCGCCGCCGATGGCCATGTCGGCTTATTACCTCAAGGGTATCGCGCCGGCGCATGTGCGGATCTCGGACATATTTCGCGGCATGATGCCCTATATGCTGATCGTGATCCTGTGCATGGTCCTGATCTATATATTCCCGCAGATCGTCTACTGGCTGCCGAACCTCATCTACGGCTGACGGGCGGATAAACGGAGACCTTGGCATGATCAGAAAACGCCTCTTCGCCTTCCTCGCCTTCCTGTCTCTGGCGGGCTTCTTCAGCGTCGTTCTGTGGTTCGTGCCACGCGTGGACCTGGCTGGCGCAATCCTACTCGGCCTCGCGCTCGCGGCTTACGACCTCTGGACCCAGTTGCGGCCACGTCGCCGTCCGAGTGCGTAATCCAGGAACCGGCAGATCTTCGGCGCGCTGCTTCGTATTGGCTGCGCCGCCATCCGGGATCGCATAGGCGCCGCCGTCCCAGCGCCAGCGGCTCGCTTCGGTGCCGCCGGCGGTGGGCAAGGTCAACAGGTCCGGCCAGCCATCCTTCGCAACCTTCGGGTCGGTGTGCAGGAGCAGCCCGTCGGTGGAGTAGACCTCCTTCCATTCCGCGGCTGCATTTTCCGTCGCATAGCCGGTAAGGCTGCATCCGGACTCGCCGAAATAGCTTGTCGAACCGCACAGCGTGGCGAACAGAAGCTTCCTGTCCGCTTCGAGGTCGACGACAACCGCCGCCACCGCCGGGGATTTTCCCGTCGCCGAACGGAAGCGCTTGATCTCGCCGGCAAGCAGTGCTTTCGCCGGCTCGACGCCGGGACCGGTTTCGGAGAATGCGATCCGGTCATACGCCGACATGTCGACCTGGCTGCAGCGCGGCGCGACCGCCTCGATCGCCTTGCGCGATCCGCCGAGCGGGAACGTTGCTTGTGCCGGCTCACTGCCGCTCCCGCCGGTGATCGAAACGCGGTTGCCGGCCTTCAGCGCTTCAAGCGCCTCCGGCAGGACAGAAACCGTGATGCCGGCGCCGGTCCGGTTCGCCTTGGCGGGAAACTCCTCGCGGCCGATCGTCAGCCGCGCGTCGTCGCCGGCGATCCCGGCCGCCGCGGGGTCCACCCTCAGCAGGAAGTTCCAGCGCTGCTCGGCGCAATGCAGCGAACCACCGGTGATCCCCGTGGAGTCGAGCGGCGGCGGTAGGATGGCGACGGCGCCGGAACCGGCCTCCTGCCAGTCGCCCTGGGCTGCTGCGGAAGAAAGCGAAAGGAGCAAACCAGCCGCCAGGGCAGCCAGGAACCGGCAATCGGCCGGCACCACAATCTTCGCTGGCTGCAGCAGCTGTCCCATCTGGTCTCCCGTAAAGCCATTCACTGTTGGAAGAATCGGTAAAGATTTAATGAAATTGCGCATCCCGCCGGCGGAGGCAGCCCGGTTTGAAGAGGATATCGCTCGCCGCGACGAGCCGGGCGACAGGCGTTTTCGCGCTCATCTCTTGCGGACACCGGAAATGGCGTGATACCTCGCCCGCGAACCCCAGGCTGGAAATTCAAGAATGTCCAAGTGGAAAGACGTCAAGAAGGTCGTGCTCGCCTATTCCGGCGGTCTCGACACCTCGATCATCCTGAAATGGCTGCAAACCGAACTCGGTGCCGAAGTCGTCACCTTCACCGCCGACCTCGGCCAGGGTGGCGAACTCGAGCCGGCGCGCCAGAAGGCCGAGATGATGGGCATCAAGGACATCCGCGTCATGGATGTCCGCGAGGAGTTCGTCTCCGACTTCGTCTTCCCGATGTTCCGCGCCAACGCACAGTATGAAGGCGTCTATCTGCTCGGCACCTCGATCGCCCGGCCGCTGATCTCCAAGCACCTGGTCGACATCGCCCGCGAAACCGGCGCCGACGCGATTGCCCACGGCGCCACCGGCAAGGGCAACGACCAGGTCCGCTTCGAGCTGTCGGCCTATGCCCTCAACCCGGACATCAAGGTCATTGCGCCGTGGCGCGACTGGTCGTTCAAGTCGCGCACCGATCTCCTGAACTTCGCCGAACAGCACCAGATCCCGGTGCCCAAGGACAAAAAGGGCGAAGCGCCGTTCTCGGTCGACGCCAACCTCTTGCACTCCTCTTCCGAAGGTAAGGTGCTGGAAGATCCGTGGAACGAGCCGCCGGAATTCGTCCACCAGCGCACCGTCTCACCGATGGACGCGCCGGACGTGGTCACCGAGATCACGCTGGAATTCAGGAACGGCGATCCGGTCGCCCTCAACGGCAAGAAGCTGTCGCCCGCAACACTGCTCGCGGCACTCAACGATCTCGGCCGCGACAACGGCATCGGCCGCCTCGACCTGGTCGAGAACCGTTTCGTCGGCATGAAATCGCGCGGCGTCTACGAAACACCCGGCGGCACCATCTTGCTCGCCGCCCACCGCGCCATCGAATCCATCACCCTCGACCGCGGCGCCGCGCACCTCAAGGATGAGCTGATGCCGCGTTATGCGGAACTCATCTACAATGGCTTCTGGTTCTCGCCAGAACGCGAGATGCTGCAGGCGCTGATCGACAAGAGCCAGAAGGATGTCGAGGGCGAGGTTCGCCTCAAGCTCTACAAGGGCAATGTCATCGTCACCGGGCGCCGCTCGAAAAAGTCGCTTTATTCCGATGCACTTGTCACCTTCGAGGACGATCGCGGCGCTTACGATCAGAAGGATGCCGCCGGCTTCATCCGCCTCAATGCACTGCGCCTGCGGACGCTGGCCGCGCGCGACCGCAAGGAGTGAACCTGATGCGCCTTCGCCGTTGCGCCGCCATGCTGCTTTCGATTGCCGCCGCCGCGCCGGCCGGCGCCCAGGATTTCGATCCGGCGACGCTCGATCTCGCGGCGCTGATCGAATGCAGGGCCGACGTCCCCACCTACAACAACTTTGCCTTCTGGCTGACCGGCGAGGAAAACGGTGCGCTGGAAAAGCTCGGCTGGACCGAGGTCGAGAGTGGCAATCCGCTGCTTGGCCAATTCAAGCTGCCGGCGCCGGTCACCGCTTTCGGCCACCAGACCGACAATATCGTCTTCACCAGTTCGGGCCCCATGATGGTGCTCGACGGCGTGCCGCCGCAGGAGCTTGCCGACAAGCTCGGCGTCGCCCCCGTCGTGGCGTCATCGGAAAAATTCCTCGGCGAAAAGGTGATCGTGGAGAAAAGCGAGGAGGACGGCGGCATCACGCTGAAGACCCGCATCGCCCTCAATGTCTCCACCGTCGATTCGCATCCCGGCAAGACGCTGGCCGGCTGCTCCTACCAGATCGAAGTCCAGTAGGCGTGTCGCGAACATGAAAAACCCGGCCTGAGCCGGGCTTTTCTTTTGCGATGAGGCAGGCAGATCTCACTGGCCGTCGATCTCGGCGCCGATGATGGCGATCGCCTGCTGATAGACCGAGGCTGCGTTCCAGCCCGCGATTGCACCCATGTTGCCCGCATAGCCTGCGCCGGCCCGCCAGCCATGCGCCCTGAGGAAGTTGGCTGTGGAGGCCAGAGCAGTGCCTTTGTCGCGCAGGTTTTTGTTGCCGACGCCATATTGCAATACATTCCCGGGCAGGAACTGGGTGTGTCCAATCTCGCCATGCATGGCGCCGACCGAGCCGGCGCTCAGCGCGCCGCGATCAACCAGCATGAGTGCTCCAATGGCATGCGGGGTAAAGAAACCCGGGCGGCGGCAATCATAAGCGAGCGTCACGATGGCTGAGACCGTATTCTGCTTGCCCATAAATGAGCCGAAGCCGGTCTCCATGCCCCAGATGGCGAGCAGCACGCCGGGCGGCACACCATAGGTGCTTTCGATCTTGTTGAAGAGCGCCGCGTTCGACTTCTTCAGCGAACGGCCCTTGGAGATGATGGCAGCACCTCCGCGGCGCTTCATGAAAGATTCCACCGAGCCGCTGAACGCCTTGTGGACGGCGCGGTCGGCTTTGATCGTCGCCGTGGCGTATCTTGCGCCGGCCAGCGCTGAAAGACCCTTGCTCTTGACGCCGGCAGCTCTCGCCTCGTTGGCGAACTCTGCCTTCCACTGTTCGAACCCGCCGGCGTTGTTGCCGCATGTCGCCGCCTGGGCGTTTCCTGCCGCCATTCCGAACATGACGAATGCAGCGACTGCTAAAAACTTTCCCTTGGCAGATCGTGCCATGCCGTTCTCCTTCAGAATTTCCTGAATCATATCGCCGGATTTTCCCAACATCTATTCAGTTTGTCATCGTTAAGGTCAAGTTTACGGCCAAACCGAGACCTTCTGGCGGATACGCACAATCTTGCCTAAGATCAAGTGGAACAGAACTTGAGGGGGGCAAATTCCATGGAAGATGTCGATGTTGTGATCGTCGGTGCTGGCTCGGCCGGACTTGCAGCGGCAAAGTCCTTGCGCACCGCAGGGCTGACCTTCAAAGTATTCGAGGCGATGAACCGCATCGGTGGCCGCGCCTGGACCTCCACGGAGCATTTCGGCGTTCCGTTCGACATCGGTTGTGCATGGCTGCATGCCGCGGACCGCAATCCTTACTTTCCCGAGGCGGAGGCCGCCGGCTGGACGCTCCACCATCACGACATGAATGTCGATCATCTTTATTACCGCAAGCGCAAGGCCTCGGAGGAGGAGGAGGCCGCGATGAAGGCTGCCGACACGGAAATATCCGAACTGCTCGAAAACCACACAGGGACGGACGACCGCCTGTCGTCGCTGCTCGCCAAGGGGCACGCCACGCGCGCGGCCGCGACCTTCGCCGGGCCGATGGACTTCGGCGCCGACGAGGACGAGATCTCCATCGCCGACTTCAAGGCCGCCGCCGACCTCGAGCCGAACTACTTCACCTACGAGGGCTTCGGTGCGCTGGTTGCCAGGTTCGGCGCCGACGTGCCGGTCGAGCTCTCGACACCGGTGCGCAAGATCCTGTGGGATGTCCCCGGCGTCGCCTGCGTCACCGACCGCGGCACCGTCCGCGCGAAAGCCGTCATCGTCACCGCGTCGCCGGCCGTGCTTGCCTTCGAGGAGATCGAGTTCAGCCCCCTGTTGCCCGACAGCCATTTCTCTGCCTTCTTCGACCTGCCCATGGGCATGCTGACCAAGATCCCGCTCGAGATTCGCGGCACCCGGCTTGGCCTCAGCCCGTTCGACGATCTGCTGATCGAACGGATCGCGCGCCACGACATCTACTTCCTCTGTTTCCCTTTCGACCTCGATCTTATGGTCGGCTTCATCGGCGGCGACTTCGCCTGGGAGGTTTCCGCCGCGGGCGAGGCCGCCGGCGTCGACTTCGTCACCGACCGGCTTTGCGGCATTTTCGGAAACGACGTCAGGAAGCATGTCGGCCGCGCCATGATGACCAACTGGGGCGGCGAGCGCTTCGTCCGCGGCGCCTATGCCGCGGCGCGGCCGGGTAAAGCCGAGGCGCGCAGGATCCTGATGGAGCCGGTCGCCGAGCGAATCTTTTTCGCCGGCGAGGCGCTCGCCGGTTCCTTGATCCAGACCTGCGGCGGCGCGCGGCTTTCCGGCGAAGCGGTGGCACGGCAGGTCGCGGCGCAACTGGCTGATAGCCGCTGCGAGGCCGTGCAGCTGGCATTTTAGAGGGAACTAAACCCCGCCTCATCCGGTTAGTGCCACCGAAGGGGTACAACTGGAGTGAATATGATGAAACCGAAGCTTCTCGTTTCGGCGGCAGCCCTTGGCTTGCTCGCAATGTCCGGCGCCGCTTTTGCAGCGACCGCAACAGCCACCACCGATCTGAACGTCCGCGCCGGTCCCGGCCCTCAATACGAGGTCGTCGGCGTCGTCGGCGCCGGCCAGTCGACCGAAATCACCGGCTGCCTGGAAGGCAGCAAATGGTGCCAGATTGCATCGAATGGCGGCCAGGGCTGGGTCTATTCGGACTACCTGACAGCGGATTTCGGCGGCGGCCAGCAGGTCGTCCTCACCCAGCGTCCCGCCGAAGCAAAAGTAGCCATCATCCCGCCGCCTGATGGCGGAACCGAGGGTGCTGCCGTTGGCGGCGCGACCGGAGCCGTTGCCGGTGCGCTTATCGGCGGGCCGATCGGTGCCGCTGTCGGCGGTGTCGCCGGCATCGCGGTTGGCGGCGCGGCCGGCAATGCAGCCGAGCCACCTCCGGAAGTGCGCACCTACATCACCGAGAACCGCGTCGATCCGGTCTATCTCGACGGTGAAGTCGTGGTCGGCGCCGGCATTCCGGAAAACGTCGAAATCCGCGAGATCCCGGACTACGAATACCGTTATGTCTATGTGAACGGCCAGCCGGCGCTGGTCGATCCGGATGATCGCCGCATCGTTTACGTCGTCCGCTAAACGACGCGGGTGCGAACAAGCCGCCGGGCCTTGCGTCCGGCGGCTTTCATTTTGTCTCGAACACCAGGCAGCTCTCGCTGCCATGCGCGATCAACCGGCCCTTGCCGTCGATCAGCCGGCCTTCGCTGGTTGCCATCCGCGCACCCGAATAGACCGTCGTCGCCTCGCAGCGCACCTCGCCAGAATCGGCAGTCAGCGGCCGCACGTAGTTGATCGTCATTGCCGTCGTCGCATAGAGTTGGCCCGGCTTCAGCGTCGAATGCACCGCGCACCCCATGGCGCTGTCGAGGATCGTCGCGATCCAGCCGCCATGCACCGTGCCCATCGGATTGAGGAACGCGAAATCCGGTTGCCCGCTGAAGACGATGCGGCCTTCTCCGACCTCGGCCAGGTCGATCCGCATGGTCGGCGCGAAGGGCGGCGCCGGCAACTCGCCGCGCAATATCATTTCCAGCGTTTCCCGGCCGGAAAGCCCGGCAAGCTGTTCGCGCGGCAGCGGCTGCGGCTTGATGCGTTCGGCGAGGGTCATTGCAACTCCGTTAAATCTTGTAGCTACACAATTGTCGTTATTTAGGCGACGCGCATCTGATCGGTTCAGGAAGCTTCGGTGAGGATGCCTTTCGCGGCGCGGCGCAGCAGCCTGAAATCCTCGCGGATCGCGCCGTCCGTCGCTTCCGGCAGCCGCCCCACAAAATCGTCCTGCGCCTTGCGCCACAGCGGCAGCGCCTCGGCGATCATGTCGACGCCCTTGTCGGTCAGCCGGTGGATCAGCCGCCGCCCGTCGCCCTTTTCCGCTACGACCAGTCCGACGGCGATCAGCCGGTCGAGGTTGCGCGCCAGCGTCGACCGCTCCACACCGATCATGTCGGCAAGTTCCGAAGCCGATTTCGCCCTTTCCATCGCAATGGTGCACAGGATGCTGAACTGGGTGACCTCAAGTCCGGTCGGGGCGAGATGGTGGTTGTAGGCCCGCGTCACCACATTGGCAGTGCGTCGCGCCGCCCGCACGAGACAAGTCGTCCCGATCAGCGTCAGGTGGTTGGGCAGGTCGTCGATCGTCTTGGTGGCGGACATGATTGTGTAATTACAACACAAGATTTTCCTTCTTGCAACCAAGGATCTGTGCCGCGCGAGCGCCGGCGGCAAAATATGGCACGGAGGCCGTCGTACCGACGGTTAGGGTCCGATTAGGGCTCCGTGCTTGACTCTTCCAGCCTTTTCCTGTCTACACGCGCCGAATTCAGCGACGAGTGTCAACTCCGAGCAGCCGACCGGGACCCTTAGTGGTATAAATCGATCCCGGAGGCCAACACCCGGCAGCGCGATGCGCCCCCGGGTGCTTTTTGGTTTTGGCATTTGCTTGGACACCCGGCGCGAACGCATTACCTCTCGGGTCGAATGGCTTGAGAGAAAAGGGAAAGAAATGTTCGAGAGCTTACAGGAACGCCTAGGCTCCATATTGAACGGCCTGACCGGCCGTGGCGCGCTGTCGGAAGCCGACGTCGCGGCGGCGATGCGCGAAGTTCGCCGCGCGCTGCTCGAAGCCGACGTGGCGCTCGAGGTCGTGCGTTCCTTTACCGACAAGGTGCGCGCCAAGGCGGTCGGCGCTGCGGTGCTTAAATCGATCAAGCCCGGCCAGATGGTCGTCAAGATCGTCCACGACGAGCTGGTCGAGATGCTCGGCAGCGAGGGCGCTGCGATCGACCTCAATGCGCCGGCGCCGGTCGTCGTCATGATGGTTGGCCTGCAGGGCTCGGGCAAGACGACGACGTCGGCCAAGATCGCCAAGCGACTGACAGACCGTCAGAACAAGAAGATCCTGATGGCGTCGCTCGATACGCGGCGCCCCGCTGCGCAGGAGCAGCTCCGCCAACTCGGCGAGCAGGTCAAGGTCGCCACGCTGCCGATCGTCGCCGGCCAGACGCCGGTCGAGATCGCCCGCCGCGCCGTGCAGGCGGCGAAGCTCGGCGGTCACGATGTCGTCATCCTCGACACCGCTGGCCGCACCCATATCGACGAGCCGCTGATGGCCGAGATGGCCGAGATCAAGCGGGTTTCCAGTCCGCACGAGATTCTGTTGGTCGCCGATTCGCTGACCGGCCAGGACGCGGTCAATCTGGCCAAAAGCTTCGACGAGCGCGTCGGCATAACCGGCCTCGTGCTGACCCGCATGGACGGCGACGGCCGCGGCGGTGCTGCCCTTTCGATGCGCGCCGTTACCGGCAAACCGGTCAAGATCATCGGCACTGGCGAGAAGATGGATGCGCTGGAGGAGTTCCATCCCAAGCGCATCGCCGACCGCATCCTCGGCATGGGCGACATCGTCTCGCTGGTCGAAAAGGCTTCCGAAAACATCGACGCGGAACAGGCCGCGGCGATGGCCAGGAAGATGCAGTCGGGCAAGTTCGACCTGAACGACCTCGCCGGCCAGCTGCAGCAGATGCAGAAGATGGGCGGCATGGGCGGCATCATGGGCATGATGCCCGGCATGGGCAAGATGAAGGACCAGATGGCCGCCGCCGGCCTCGACGACAAGATGTTCGGCCGCCAGCTTGCCATCATCTCGTCGATGACCAAGGCCGAGCGCGCCAATCCTGATGTACTAAAGCACAGCCGCAAGAAGCGCATCGCCGCCGGCTCCGGCACCGACGCCGCCGACATCAACAAGCTTTTGAAGATGCACCGCCAGATGGCCGACATGATGAAGGCGATGGGCGGCAAGGGCAAGGGCGGTGGCCTCATGCGTGGCATGATGGGCGGCCTTGCCCAGAAGATGGGCCTCGGCGGCATGATGCCCGGCATGGGCGGCATGCCCGACCTCTCGAAGATGGACCCGAAGCAGCTCGAAGCGCTGCAGAAGCAGGCGCAGGCATCCGGGCTCGGCGGCGGCTTGCCGAAGGGCCTGCCCGGTCTTCCCGGCGGTGGCGGTCTACCGGGCCTCCCCGGTGGCATGCGGCTCCCGGGCCTTGGTGGCGGCGGTCTGCCCGGACTGCCGAAGAAGAAGTGAGAACGCCCATGAACGATGCATCCAGCCCGCAGGCCCAGCTCGCCGAATACCGCGCCTCGATCGACAACATCGACGCCGCGCTCGTCCATATGCTCGCCGAGCGCTTCCGCTGCACCAAGGCGGTCGGCGTGCTCAAGGCGACGCACGGCCTGCCGCCTGCCGATCCGTCGCGCGAGGGCCAGCAGATCGCCCGCCTGCGGCAGTTGGCGAAGGACGCGCATCTCGATCCCGATTTCGCGGAGAAATTCCTGAATTTCGTCATCAAGGAAGTCATCCGCCACCATGAGCAGATCGCCGCCAATGGCGTCGACCTGAAGAATTCGGCCGCCAGCCGCGGCGAATAGAAGAATGCCTCAACTCAACGAAGATCGAACCGAACTGCCTTTAGGAGAAAGAAAATGTCACTGAAAATTCGTCTGGCCCGTGCGGGCTCCAAGAAGCGTCCTTATTACCACGTCGTCGTCGCCGACGTCCGTTCGCCGCGCGACGGCCGTTTCATCGAGCAGATCGGCTCGTGGAACCCGCTGCTGCCCAAGGGCGAGGAGCGCGTGAAGCTCGACGCCGACCGCATCAAGCATTGGCTGTCGCATGGCGCGCAGCCGACCGACCGCGTGCTGCGTTTCCTCGACGAGGCCGGTATCGCCAAGCGCGAGGCCCGCTCCAACATGAAGAAGGCCGAGCCGGGCAAGAAGGCCCAGGAACGCGCCGCCACCATCAAGAAGGCGCAGGAAGACGCCGCTGCCGCCATCGCCGCCGCGTCTGCCGCACCTGTGGAAGCCGAGGCTCCGGCCGAAGAAGCCGCAGCTTCGTAAGCCGATTAGCCGGCTAATCTCATTTGCCACGGCGGGCTTCGGCCCGCCGTTTTTTGACCGGCTCGCCCCCTGCGAAGCCGGAGAGGGGAACCATACGAAGCATGGTGGAGGGGGCATATGCTATAAGATTCAAGGCTGCGCTGGAGCCGGATCGCCGGTGGTGCCATCTTCAGCACCGGAGCCGTCATCGCCGGCCGGTGGCGGGTCGAGATCGAGGTCCAGGAACTCGTCGATCAGGCTCGCCGCCTTGTCGGGAAATTCCCAGAACATGTTGTGGCCGGCTCCGGCAAACACCTGGAACACCGCGTCGGGATAGGCCTTTTCCAGCTTCTCCTGATGGGTGAGGTCGAACAGCCCGTCCTTTTCGCCCCACAGGACCAGGATCGGTGCCTTGACCAGCGGCGTCGTTGGCGTCAGATCTCCGACCAGCGTGCCCCACAGGACGCCGAGCCAGACATGGATCGGCACGGCAGCACTTTCGGTGCGCTCGCGGGTCAGGAAGTCCCCGTCGACCGGGTTCGGATTGGCGTACCAGTCCTTCATGAACTGGCTTTCCGGATCGATCGGCGCCTTGAGCTTCGTGACGTTGTCCCACAGCCATGTGCCCGGCCCGCCGCCGACCGCCGTGGTCGAGCTGACCAGCACCAGGCTTCTCACCTTGTCCGGGTGCTGCGCGGCCAGCAGTTGCGCCGCCAGCGAACCCAGCGAATGGCCGATCACGTCGGCCTTGGCGATGCCCATCGCGTCGAGGAACAGCGACGCGTCATTGGCGAAGTCGGTATAGGCATAGCAGCAGTCCGGAGCATCGGACTTGCCATGGCCGCGCAGGTCGATCGCCAGCAGCCGGCGCTTCTTGAGATTCGGCGCCACCAGAGACCACGAGCGGCTGTTGTCGGTATAGCCGTGGATCAGCAGGGTCGGCGGTCCCTCCGAATTGCCCATCTCGACATAGGCGAGCGAGATGCCGTTGGCGAGCTTCACCGACTTCTTGGCGTCCGCCCATTCGGCCTGCGTCGGGATCGGTATTTCCACCGCCTGCGCGGCCGGCGCGAAACCCAGCCAGAGGATCGCCAGCACCAGCGCTGCTTTTCCGATCGAGATCATACCGTTCTCCTTGCCTTGCAGGCTGGCATCTTCGGCAACCGGCCGCGGTCGCGCAACCCGCCGCTTATTTTTTCGCCCGGCCGACCGGCTTGCTGAACGCATGAGTGAACCGCACGGTGCCCGCCGCGTCCACCGCTTCGCCCAGCGCAACATCCATGGCCGTATCGGTCACATGCACCAGCGCGAAGCCGCCGAGATAGGCGGCTTTCGGCTTGAACAGGTCCAGCCCGTCGCGATTGTAGACCAGCGCGCTGTCGTGCTCGTGCCCGTGAAAGATACCGATGACGTTGTGGCCGGCGAGTACATCCACCATTGCCAGCCGCTGCTCGTCGCTCCACCAGTGCGGCGTTCCGCTGCCGTCGTCGTCGAAGGTTTTTGCTGCTGGGTCCCAGCGCTCGATGGAGAACGAATCCCAGCCGTAATGCTGGAAGATCACCACCGGCCTGCCGCCGGCATGGTCGGCCAGATCCTGCTTCAGCCAGGGCAATCCGCTTGGTGCGCCCTTGGTCGTATCGCCTGCGAAACGATGTGTCTGGACGAGATGCAGTCCTCCCCAGTCCCAGGAATAGCAGTCGGACCCGACATCGTAGTTCGCCGCTGGCACCAGCGGCTTGAAGAACACGCTCGGCCGGTGATTGATCTCGACATAGTCGCGCAGTTCGCGGCGGTACCAGTCGACGCGCGGCGGATGGCCGTCCTGGTCGAGGTCGTGGTTGCCGAGCCCGGTGTAGACCGGAAAATGCACGCTGTCGGGGCCGGCGCCTTGCTGGTAGCGCTGGCTGAATTGCTGCAGTTGCGTTCCTTCGCCGGGCTCCGCCACCTGCCCGCCGCCGTCGTCGGTCATGTCGCCGCCGATCACCAGGCCGAGTGGTATGTCTACTTTTTGGCCTGCTCCAGCCAGCCCGCTGGCCACACCGCCGATATCCGCCGGCCACCTTTGTTCGCTGATCCCGTTCAGTGCAGCAATATGGCGCAACAGGTTCGCGTCCGTCTTGCCTTCCTCCTGGCAGTTCGGCGACAGGCCATCGCCCATCCGGCAGGTATGAATGTCGTTGCTGAACAAGAACGTGGCATCGATCGCCGGCCTGGCTGCGCCTTGTTGCGCCTTAAGTCTTGCCGGGCTGGCCAAGGCGGCACCGCCCAGTCCGAACAGCCCGGCGGTGAACTGGCGCCGTGAAAGGGAAATCGCCACGGGTTGCTCCTCCCGTTCTCCTGCCCGCGCCGAACCGGCGTCAGGAGTAGTAAAACCTTTCCGCCGCGATCGGCGGCGGTGGTGTTTCGCCCAGCGCCTCGAACACCGAAATCTCGCAGACCCGGCACAGCCCGTCCAGTGCCAGGTCGTTGGCTTGAGTGCCGAACGGATCCTCCAGTTCCTCCGAGAGCGCATCGAGGCCGAAGAACGTATAAGCGATCAGCGCGGTGAACAGCGGCGTCGCCCAGCCGGCGGAGAAAGCCAGGCCGAACGGCAAAAGCAGGCAGAAGATGTAGGCGGTGCGCTGCAGGAGCAGCGTGTAGGCAAAAGGCAGCGGAGTGCCCATGATCCGCTCGCAGCCGGCCTGCATGGCCGAGAGGGCCGAAAGACGCTCGTCGAGGATGCGGAAATCCATCGGCTCCAGCGTTCCGCGCCGTTTCAGCGCGCCGATCCGCTGGCCCATCCGGCGCATGGCGGCGTCCGGTTGGTTCGACGCGGCGAAAATCGCCTCCGCGGCATCGCCGACGAAGCCGCGCGCCTGCTCCCGCGCGTCGACCTTGCGCAATTCGCCGCGCAGGAAATGGCAGAAGGCGAGCGAGTCCATCAGCAATGGGCGAAGCTCGTCGCGGTCTGCGATCAGCGCCGACGCGGCGCGCGAAAGATTGCGGATTTCGAACACCAGCTGGCCCCACAGTTTTCGCGCTTCCCACCAACGGTCATAGGCGGCGTTGTTGCGGAAACCGAGATAGACCGACAGCGCCACGCCAAGCAGTGCGAACGGCGCCACGCCGGCATTGCCGAGATCGAGCTCCAGTGCCTTCACCAGGGCAACGACGACTGCACCATAAAGCGCGAACCCAAAAATCTGCGGCAGGATGCGCGGCACCACCGAGCCGCGCATGACGAAGAAGAGCTTCCAGAAGCTGGGGCGGGGACGAACGATCATCGGGGCAGCTCGCATCCTGTGTCGGAGGCGGCATCATACCGCGTCTGGCGATCATGTATTCTTGGCCTTTCGCGACAGGAGCGGCCGCTTTTACGAATTTCGCCGGTAGCGATGTTCACCTCCCCTTTGAGGGGAGGTCGGCGGCCAAAGGCCGCCGGGTGGGGGCTTCAGCATGGAGAAACCGCCGCAAGGGCGTGAACAGATTTCCCGTTTCAGGTCCATTTCAGCCTCCGCTGAAGATTCTTTCCTGTGATTTCAATGGTTTGTGCGATTCTCGAAAATTTCGGCCTTCGTCTTTTTCCACGCCCCTCCGGCCCCGCTTTATCCTTTTGCCTATTCTCATTTTCGAGGCGAGGCGTGGTGGAAAGGCAGGATCGGCAGGACAGGGAGACGAAGCGTCATCACGCGACGCTGCTGCGCCTGCTCGCCATCCTCTTCGTTTATGCCGGGCTTGCCGACGACACCGGCTCCGCGCTGTCCGACAGCGAGCGCGCCCGGCACGCTTTTGAGGCAAGCCGCGAGGCCTGGACGCTGTCGCGCCGGATCTGCCGCAGGCTGCTCTTGCTGATCCGGCCGGTCGAGGCCGCGACGCGCCGCCTGATCGTCGTTCTGGCGAGCGGCCTTCCCATCCCGGAGCCGCGGGCCCCCGAACGCCCGGCGACACTGCCGGCGCCGACCCGGTCCCCCTCCCCCTTGAGGGGAGGGGTTAGGGGTGGGGGTAGTTCCATAGCCGCTCCGTCCGGCGACGGCAAAACTTCCGATGCACGTCCGCCGCTTTTCGCACTGGCCGACCGCGACAAGCGCTACGAGTGGTTCTTTTCGGGAAGACCGCACGGCGCGGGCTGGAAAGGTCCGGCGCCGGCCTTGCCCGGTGACGATCAGCTCGACGCCGCCGGCATCCTGCGCCGCATCGCCGCGCTGGCGCTGGCGCTCGACGATTTGCCGGCACAGGCCCGCCGTTTGGCACGCTGGCGGCTCCGGCGCATGGCCGCCCGCGCGGCGGGCAAAGCCAGAGCCCTGTCGCCGCTCCGGCCCGGAATTCCGCCGGGTTCGCTGCCGCGCAGGGCGCCGAAAAAAGTGCTGCGCGAGGAGCACCACCTTTTGTCCGAGACCCACGCGCTCGCCCGCGCGGCTCTGGCGCGCTTCGACACGTCATGACGCGCGCAGGCTTTCACCTCCCCCTCGAGCGGGAGGTCGTGCCGAAGGCACGCGTGGGGATGATCGAGGTCACACCAGCGAAAAAAATCGGGGCGTGGCGAGGATGGAGCTTGTCTTGAAAAACTGCCCCTCGCCCTTACCCTCCCCGCAAGAGGGGAGCCACGCCGCTTCAGGCGGCTTTTTTCTTCGGCTGGATCAGGCCGCGCTCGACCAGCAGCTCGGCGATCTGCACGGCATTGAGCGCGGCGCCTTTGCGCAGATTGTCGGAGACGATCCACATCGACAGGCCGTTCTCGATGGTCGAGTCCTCGCGGATGCGCGAGATGAAGGTGGCATCCTCGCCCGCCGATTCGAGCGGCGTGATGTAGCCGCCGTCCTCGCGCTTATCAAGTACCTGGCAGCCCGGCGCCTCGCGCAGGATATCGCGCGCCTCGTCGGCGGTGATCGGCTTCTCGAACTCGATGTTGACGGCTTCGGAATGACCGATGAACACCGGCACCCGCACGCAGGTGGCGGTCAGCTTGATCTTCGGATCGAGCATCTTCTTCGTCTCGGCGACCATCTTCCACTCTTCCTTGGTGAAGCCGTCGTCGAGGAACACGTCGATATGCGGGATGACGTTGAAGGCGATGCGCTTGGTGAACTTCTTGTTCTCCACCGAATCCGCCACGAACACCGCCCGCGTCTGCGTGAACAGCTCGTCCATGCCGTCCTTGCCTGCGCCGGAAACCGACTGGTAGGTGGCGACGACGATGCGCTTGATCGTGGCGGCGTCATGCAGCGGCTTCAAGGCCACGACAAGCTGCGCGGTCGAGCAGTTCGGGTTGGCGATGATGTTCTTGCGGGTGAACAGCGAGATCGCATCCGGATTCACTTCCGGCACGATCAGCGGCACGTCCTGGTCGTAGCGGAAGGCGGACGAGTTATCGATGACGACGCAGCCCTGCTTGCCGATCTTCGGCGACCATTCCTTCGACACGTTGCCGCCGGCCGACATGATGCAGATGTCGGTATCGGAAAAATCGTAGGTGTCGAGCGCCTTCACCTTCAGCGTACGGTCGCCATAAGACACTTCGGTGCCCTGGCTGCGGCGCGAGGCGAGCGCCACGATCTCATCGATCGGAAAGCCGCGTTCTTCGAGAATATTCAGCATTTCCCGGCCCACATTTCCCGTGGCGCCGACGACTGCAACCTTGAAACCCATAAAAAATCTCCTGTCCCTCTCCGCCTGGCTGCTTGGAGAAAACCCGCTGGCCGTTGCGGGTCTCGCCCCCGGGCCGGACCCGGGAGAGGGTGGTTAGGCCAAGGGAGATCAGACCGTTTTGGTGGTCGTTTTGGCCGTGGTTTTGCTGGAACGGAGAGACGCGCGCCGATGCCCGGCGTCGTGGCCGGGAAAATCGATTGCAAAAAGCGCCATCAACAGGCCGCGCATGGAGTGCTCCGTCGTCAGGACGGGCTTTTACGCGCTTTCGCTAAAGAGTCAATCGAGCGCCGCCGCCGATCAGCAGCTTGTGACTTGACCGCAAGGGCTGCGGTCCTAGGCAACAATAAATTTCCAGCAATCAAGTAGTGTGACGCGCATTACGGCGGCGGGGGTTCTGCCGCAAGACGACAAAGAGTGTCATTTTCATCACAGCGCGCACGGATAGGTGTGGCGGCGAAGCAATCGCGATCCTCGTGAAGGCGGTTGCCGTTGCGCGCCGAATGGCGAAGCGTAAGCTTTGAATCGCGACGCAACTGCTTCGCAATCGGGCAGGGGAGCTGTCTCAGCAAAGTACCCGGACCGGCTTATACTTTGGCTGGAGATCGAAAAGATGAATATCAGAAGCCTTTTTCTTGGATCGGCCGCGTCGTTTTTGGCGGTTTCCGGCGTGCGCGCCGCTGACGCGGTGGTCGTTGCCGAACCGGAGCCGGTCGAATATGTGCGCGTCTGCGATGTCTACGGCACCGGCTTCTACTATATGCCCGGCACCGAAACCTGCCTGAAGGTCAGCGGGTACGTCCGCTACGATATCGGCGTTGGCTACCTCGGCTATGAAGACGTCATCGACAAGAAGGATTTTGCCGAGAGCGGCGGTGTCATCCAGAATCTCAACGACACATACTACAAGCGCGCCCGCGCAGCCCTTGAGCTCGATGCGAGGACGGAAACCGAACTCGGCACCTTGCGCGCCTATTTCCAGATCAATTTCCAGTACGATTCCGTCGCTTCCGAAGACGACGACACGACCCCCGGGATCGAAGGGCCCTTCACCAGCACCGAGAACTCGCTTGAGATGGAGCACGCCTATATCGAACTCGGCGGCTTCCTGATCGGCAAGACGGATTCCTTCTTCTCGACCTTCAACGATTATGTCGGCGCGGTGATCAGTGACGACCTGATCCCGTACGGACCGTTCGACACGCACACGATCCAGTACAAATTCGATGCGGGTAACGGCTTTTCTGCCGGCATCGCGCTTGAAGAAGGCGCCGACGTCGAATTCACCATCGACGACTATGTCCCGCATGTCGCCGCAGGCGTGAAATACGCGAAGGACTGGGGCGGCGTCTCGGCTGTCGTCGGCTACGATTCGGTGTGGGAAGAATGGGCCGGCAAGGTGCGCCTCGACGTGACGGCGTCCGAAGCCATCTCCGCTTTCATCATCGCCGGCTTCAAGGACGACGATGGCGGGGAGCCGAATTTTTATGGCAACTGGTCGGGTGATTGGGCTGTGTGGGGCGGGTTCACCGCGCAGGTCAGCCCCAAGGCTTCGCTCAACACGCAGTTTTCCTATGACGGAGCCGACAATTTCGCCGCGGTGGCCAATGTCGAATACGAGCTGGTGCCCGATTTCAGGATCACACCGGAAGTCGTCTATGTCGACAATTTCGACGACGACACAGCCAACGATTTCGACGGCGGCCATTTCGGCGGCTTCGTCCGCTTCCAGCGCAATTTCTGACAGCACTCGAAGCTCTTTGGAACCCGGCTGGGCGGCCGGGTTCTGTCTGGGATGGCCGACCACCGGTGGCTCTGGTCCACAGTCGGCAAACTCATTCCTCCAGATCGTATCTTTTACGCAACACACGCGCCGGATATGACCCTCTGAGCCTTGTTTATGCATGCAGTGTCAAAAACTCATAACTAGATGACAGTATGGGTGGGACATGGCGCACGCTTGCGCCGCAAATCTGCAAATGCGGCTACGGAAGGTGGCAACGACACCATGCCCAACCGGATTTGGACTGCCTGGAGCACTGTCATGAAAATCAGAAGTATCTTCCTCGGATCGGCCGCCGCGCTTTTCGCTGTATCCGGCGCCCGCGCCGCGGATGCGGTGGTCATCGCCGAACCTGAACCAGTCGAATATGTGCGCGTCTGCGACGTCTACGGCACCGGTTTCTACTACATGCCCGGCACCGAGACCTGTCTCAGGGTCGGCGGCTACCTCCGCTACGATATCGGCGCCGGCTTTCTTGGCCACGAGGATGTCCTCGACAAGAAGGATTTCTCCGAGGGTGTGCTGAACCTCAACGACACCTACTACAAGCGGGCGCGTGCCGCCCTGCGACTCGACGCACGCACCGAAACCGAACTTGGCACGCTACGCAGCTACATCCAGGTGAATTTCCAGTACACAACCAGCGTGACCGACGATGATCCGGATACGGCCGGCATCGAGGGACCGTTCACCACGGCCGACAACGGCGTTGACCTCGAACACGCCTATATCGAGCTCGGCGGCTTCCTGATCGGCAAGACGGATTCGTTCTTCCTCAGCTTCTCCGACTTCGCCGGAAACGTGGTGAACGACGACCTGATCGGCTACGGCCCGATCGACAATACCCATACCATCTCCTACACCTTCCACGGCGGCAACGGCTTTTCAGCGGGCATCGCGCTCGAAGAAGGCTATGACGTGGAATACACCATCGACGATTACGTGCCGCATGTCACAGGCGGCGTGAAGTTCACGCAAGGTTGGGGCGGCGTCTCGGTCATGGGCGGGTATGACTCCGTCTGGGAAGAATGGGCTGCCAAGGCCCGTCTCGACGTCAAGGTCAACGATACGATCTCCGCTTTCGTGATGGCGGGGCTCAAGGATGACGATGTCGGCGAGCTGAACTTCTATGCGCCGTGGAACGGCGATTGGGCCGTCTGGACCGGGTTCACGGCGAAGATGTCGGAAAAGGCGTCGATCAACACCCAGGTGACCTACACCGACGCCCAGGACTTCGTTGCCGTCGCCAACGTCCAGTACGAGCTGGTTCCAGGGCTCACGCTCACGCCCGAAATCGTCTACGCGGACAATTTCGACGACGATGTCGTTACCCAGTACGACGACGCCGAATTCGGCGGCTTCCTGCGCGTACAGCGCAACTTCTGAGGTTTTTTCCTCACTCGCTTGAAAGACCCGGCTCCATCTGCCGGGTCTTTTTTGTTCGGCGCAGGCAATTCCGCGCCGGCATCCAGACGCACTCATATTCGCGAAACGCCGGGTGAGGCAAAAAAGGCGCGCCCGCACGCAATATCTGCGCTAATCCTGCGGTGGCGCTCGCCATCCCGTTGCATAACCGAAACAGAATTCCTGCATGACAGCCGAAAATCCGTCCGCCGACCAGCGTTATGCAGCCTTCCGCCACCGTGCCTTTCTGCTTTACTGGGGTGCGCGCTTCCTGGCGAACTTTTCGACCCAGATCGTCTCGGTCGCCGTCGGCTGGCAGATCTATGATCTGACCCGCAATCCCTTCGATCTCGGGCTGGTCGGCATCATCCAGTTCGCGCCCTCGCTCATCCTGGTGCTGGTTACCGGCGCGGCCGCCGACCGCTTCGGCCGGCGGCTCATCATGGGCATCGCCACGCTGCTCGAAGCGCTGTGCGCTCTTGCGCTGCTTGCATTGACCTTGCGCGGGCTCGCCGATCCGTTCGGCATCTTCGCCGTGCTTGGCGTTTTCGGCGTCGCGCGGGCATTCTTCGCGCCGGCTTCCGCGTCGCTGGTTGCCAATCTGGTCCCGGCAGAGGACTTCGCCAACGCTGTCGCCTGGAATTCTTCGGCCTGGCAGATGGCGACCATCATCGGACCGGTCGCCGGCGGATTGCTATATGGGCTTTCGCCGGAAGCCGCCTATGCCGTCGCCACGCTGCTGATGTTCTGCGCGGGGATGTTGGTCTTCTCGATTCCGAAACCCAAGCAGCGCACCGAGACCGAAAAGCCGTCACTTGACACGCTATTTGCCGGCTTCCGCTATATCTGGGGCGAGAAGGTGGTGCTCGGCGCGATCTCGCTCGACCTGTTCGCGGTGCTGCTCAGCGGCGCTGTGGCGTTGCTGCCGGTCTATGCGCGCGACATCCTGGAACTCGGGCCGTGGGGGCTCGGCCTGCTGCGCTCGGCACCGGGGATCGGTGCGCTCGCCGTTGCCGTATGGCTGGCGGGACATCCGATTCGGGATCACGCGGGCCTCGTCATGTTCTCTTTCGTCGCGCTGTTCGGCGTCTTCACCGTCGTGTTCGGTGTCTCGACGGTGCCGTGGCTGTCGATCTTCGCACTCGCCATGCTGGGTGCCACCGACATGATCAGCGTCTATGTGCGCGAGACGCTCATCCAGCTGTGGACGCCGGATCGCGTGCGCGGCCGCGTCAATGCGGTGAACATGGTGTTCGTCGGTGCGTCCAACGAGCTGGGCGAATTCCGTGCGGGCACGATGGCCGCGTTGATCGGCACGGTTCCAGCAGTGGTGTTCGGCGGTGTCGGCGCTGTTGCCGTGGCAGGCATCTGGGCAATCGCGTTTCCGCAACTGCGCAGGATCCGCCACCTCAACGGCCGTGTTTAGAGCGCATCGCGCCGAATAGGATTTGGCGGCCGCGCTTCATATTCTTTGATTTGATGTATCTCGTTATCCCGAAACCGAGGACACGTTCGGGCGACATGCATTTAGCGCGGCCTGGCGAAGATCAGTTCGAGGAATTCGGTCAGCCAGCGTTTCAGGTGCATGTCCCAGATCATCCGGCCGCCGAGATGATCGCGGCCCGGCTGGGCATTAGGCAGCACGAAGCGATGCGCGCCGCGTACCACCCAGCGCTGCATCATCATGCGGGTGAGTTCGGCGTGGAACTGGATGCCCCAGGCGTTCTTGCCATAGCGGAAGGCCTGGTTGGGGTAGGTTTCGGAGGTGGCGAGAAGAGTGGCGCCGGCCGGCAGCGAAAAGCCCTCGCGGTGGAACTGATAGACCATCTCGGGCCAGTGCAGCAGCCGCCTGCCTTCTTCCGTTGCCTGCAGCGGATACCAGCCGATCTCGACGGCGCCTTCGCGATGGCCGTCGACTTTGCCGCCGAGATGGTTGACCAGCATCTGGGCGCCGAGGCAGATGCCCAGCAACGGTTTGTCTTCCGAGAGCGGCACCGCCAGCCAGTCCGTTTCGCGGCGAACGAACTCGTCTTCGTCATTGGCGCTCATCGGTCCACCGAACACCACCGCACCGGCGTGACCGGCGAGCGTTTCCGGCAGCGCGTCGCCAAGCGGTGGCCGCCTGATATCGAGATCGAAACCGTCGGCATGGAGGAGTTGGCCGACGCGCCCCGGGCTCGAGGCTTCCTGATGCAGGACGATCAGTATCCGTGGGCGCGCGGCAGGCATAACTGGTTTCGGAAACCTATTCGTCGTTCGCGTCGCCATATGCGCCGGGCATGTTGCGCCGGGCGTGCTGCCGCGCCGCGATCCTGTCCTGCCGCTCGACACCGATCAGTTCGGCAACCCGCCACACCGTATTGTCTTCCAACTCGTGCAATTCGCCGTCGGAATAAACCACGTCCCACATGAGACCGATGAATTCGACCCGCGCCGTCGCGTCGAGATGGCGACGCAGCACGCTGGTGAAGGCATAAAGATCGATCGCTTCCTGGTCGGCCCTTTCCCCGGCAGCCAGCAGCGCATCGAGTGCGTCGCCGGTGACGCCGTAGCTTTCGCCCAATGCATGGCGCAAGGCGGTGCTCTCGGCGCTGCGGCGAACCCCGTCCGCGTCCATCACATGGATCATCAGCGCCGCTGCCGCGACGCGCGGATCGTCGGACGGGTCCGACGCGGCCTGGGCGCCGGGAATGTCTTTCAAAAAGGAGAGAATGCGGTCGAGCATGGGGGTTCCAGGTGGTGGCATCGGTAATCCTTAGCGCAGGATCACCGCTCAGAACAAACGGAAACGGCGGGGCTGTTCTTCCGTTTCGTCTTCGGGAGCGACACCCGGATCGTCGGGCGGACTGGTCGGCAAGAAGGTGCTGGCTTCCGCTTCCGAGGTCACGGTGGAGGCGCGTTGGCGGGGTTCGCGCGGCGGCGGTGGCGGCGAGGGCTCGGCCTTCGCCGGTTCGGTTTTGACCGGCGGGGCCTCGCTTGCGATGGGTTGCGGCGGCGCAACCTGGTTCTCAGCCGGAGTTTCCGCCGGTTCGGCCTCTTCCTCGATCACTTCTGCTTCCTCATGTGCCGCCATGGCCGAAATCAGCACGGGCGAGCGGTCTTCTTCGAGGTCGACATCCTCGATCAGCGGCGCCAGGCGTTCCGCCGGCGCCCGCCACTCGAAGGCGTCGAGCTTGCCGGTGATCGGTGATATCGGCGCCCAGCGATCGGAAACGTAGCCATCGGCCACCCAGGCCGGATCGCGCGGCGCCCGCACCGCCTTCGACAGGAACTGCCGCACCCGGCCCTGGTCGCCGGTTTCAGCCTCCTCGATATCGGCGAGCAGCAGGTAGGCGCCCTCGCGCGGCTGCATCCGGGCCGCCGACTCGGCCGCGGCGCGCGCTTCCTTGTATTCGCCGGCATCAAGCGCGGCGCGCGCCACGATCATCGACGATTCCGGATTGTTCTGCTTGAGCGACTGCAGCTTCTTCGCCCGCGCCAGCCGGTCGTGGGTCGCGTCGCCCGGCCGTGCATGCACGTAGAGGTCGGCGATTTCCGGATGCGGCTCGATCTTCCATATGGCCTCTAGGATTTTGGCGCCCTTGCGCACATCGTTCTGGCGGAACAGGGACTTGGCCGCGATGACCGCCGCCGGCACCAGGTCTGGCTGCAGCCGGTTGGCCTCGAGCGCTGCATTCCTGGCGGTTACCGGATCCGTGTCCATCAGCGAGATCGCCTTGGCGGTCAGCAGCACTGCGCGGCGGCGGTTGGCGACGTCGCGTTCGATCTGCCGCGATGATTTCTGGCCGTCGAGAAGCTTCAGCGCACCATCCCAATCGCCTCGTTCGGTCTTTTCCTCCAGCGTCGCGGTGCTGGCCCAGACGAGCTGCGGCGCGACCTCGGCGGCACGGCCGGCATAGTGGCGCGCCGCCGCGCGATCGCCCAGCCGCTCCGCCTCGAGATAGAGCCCGCGCAGGCCGAGCAGCCGCATTTCGGGATCGTCGAGCATCGCCTCGAATTTCTGCCGCGCCGCGTCGTGGTCGCCTTCGAGCAGCGAGGTCTGCGCGTCGAGCAGGTTGATCAGCGGCTCCTGGTCGGAGCGGATCAGCTTCGCCGCCTGCTTGTTGAGGAGCCTCGCCTTGGCCGCGTCGCCGGCGCCGGCCGCGATCATGCCGGTCGACAGCGCCTGGTAGCCGCGGTCGCGCCGCCTGACCCTGAAATAGCGTGCGATCGTATAGGGGCTGTTCCAGATCGCCTTGGTCAGCCACCAGACGATCA
The DNA here is from genome assembly GCF_025753855.1 of Mesorhizobium sp. ZC-5. GTDB lineage: Bacteria > Pseudomonadota > Alphaproteobacteria > Rhizobiales > Rhizobiaceae > Neomesorhizobium. The sequence goes on along the minus strand of NZ_JAOWPT010000002.1, from coordinate 245,464 downwards.
TCACCGCAGCGACTACGGCGGTCACCGCGACCGCCGCGACCATCAGCGTGATCTCGTAGCGGTAGCCGTTGAAAGTCAGCTCAAGGTCGCCGGGCCTGTCGGCCAGCCAGGCAAAGCCAAGGCCGAGCGCGAATACGACGATGAGGAAGAACAGGATACGAATCATCGCTCAATCCTCGCGGGTCACGCCTTGAGCGCGCCGGCGGTTGCCTTTTCGACCAATTGCTCGGCGGCCAGCCGGGCACGAACCTTTTCCATGAACGCATGACCCGCCGCTTTCGGCGCCTCGGGCAACGTATCGTATTCGGCGATCGCCCTGGCGAAATCGCCGCTGCCCAATGCGGCTTCCAGCCTGGCAACCGTCTCCGGCACGCCGGCGCCCTCGACAGGGCCGACCGGGCGGACCTTGACCAGCGATTCGGCGCTTGCCAGCAGCCGCTCGAAGTAACCAGCGTTGTCGTCGACGGTGCGGCCGGCGTCGATCATCGCCGTGGCGGCGGCGGGCGCCTCGGCGGCGATCTGGTCGCGGCTGGGTATGCCCTTTTCGGCAAGCGAGCGCAGTGCCGCCAGTTCCGGCGCATTCGGCGCCACGGCGGCGAAGGTCTCGACCTGGGAGGTGAACGAGCCGCCGGCGTCGATCGCGGCTTTCAGGGCCGATACCGCGATTGCCAGCGCGACCCTGGGCTGCGAGGCCTGTGCATCGACTTTGCCGGTCAGCGACGCGACGCTCTGTTCGAGCGCGGCCAATCCCTGTTCGACCGTGCCGATGCGGCTGTCATTGGCCGACTGCGCGCTGGTGGCGGCATTCACCGCGGTTTCGACCGCGGCGAGCTTTTCACCGAGCGCGGTGATTTCGGCGGGCGTTGCATTTGCGCCGGGCTGGGCGGCGGCGGCGACCGATTTCTCGATTTCGGCGATCTTGTCCTGCAACGCCTGCAGTCCGGCGTTTTCGCCCGCGCCGCCGGCTTCGACCGCCGATTTCAGCGCGGCGACATCCGACTTGACCTGGTCGAGCGCCATGTTGAGTCCATCGATGCGGCTCGTCGATTCGTCGACAGTCTGGCGAAGACCTTGGACATCGGCGCCGTCTCCTGCTGCCGGAAGTCCCTCAACCTGTTGCCTGAGCGCGGCGACCTCGGCCTGGAGGCTGGAAACCGCCGCTGCATCGCCGCTTCCGGCGCCCGGAGAGGGAAGCAAGCCGGCAAATTGCAGGCCGCTCGCGCCGAGAAGCGCGATGATGCCGCCGACCAGCCCGGCTGCGAGCCCCGAAAAGCCGCTCCTGTTTGGCCGGCGCGGCTCGACCGGTGGAACGCTGGACGACATCGCGGCGGTCCTTTCCTGCGTTCCGGAGCGGCCGAATTCGGTGGCGCCTTCTTCGGATGGCTCTTTCACGCCGGAGGATGTTTCCGCGCGGCTGTCGGCTTCTGGTTGATCGAACGGTACCCAGTCCTGCTCGGTAGCGGCGGGGCGGTTCTCCGCCTGCGGCGATTCGGCCGTTGTGGCCTGTTCAGCGTTTTCCACCGCCTCCGGCCCGGCATCGGCATCTGTTGCGTCGGGTGTGCTGTCGCCGGGCTTCGCCGTTTCCTCGACGCGCGAAACCGCGCCCGGTTCGAGTTCGATGGTCACCGGATCGCGGGTTGTCTTCGAATGCCGTATCTTGGGCGGTTTGACCATTCTGTCACTCCCGGAAAACCTGCTTCGGAACCGCGATACGGGCTCGGCGGACTGCCACCCCGATCACTATCATACCTGCTCCATCTGAAAAAAGGCCGGTTGATGGCGGATCAGCTTTCACGTTCGAGAAGCGCGACGAGCGCGTCTTCGTCTGGCGTCTCGGATATCGATATATGGCCGGGGTCGATCCCGGTAAGGGCAGCCGCCACACGGCCGGAAATGCAGAAATAGCGGGTATCGGCAAAAAGATGCGCCAGCGCCGTCGTCCGGACGAGCGAAGAAAGCGCCTCCGCGGTCTTTGACGACAGGACAAAAGCCGCTTCGACCGGTTTGTTGCCCAGCGCGGAGGCGGCAAGCTCGGCAGGATGGTTGATGGCGATCGTGTCGTAGGTTTCCAGCGCATCCACCACCGATCCGGCCTCGGCAAGGACTGCCTCGAAGTCCGGACGCCGCACCTTGCCGCAGAGGTAAAGCACCCGCGAAGAGGGCGTCAGTTGCGTAGCCATATGGCTCGCGAGACTGGCGGCATCGCCGTTTCCTTCAAAAACAGTGACAATGCCGGCTTCGCGAGCCAGACGCGCCGTGCGGCTGCCGACAGCGAACAGCGGCTTGCCCCTGAGCGATTCGATCAGTGCCGATGGAGCGTGGCGGAGCGCGTTGGTGCTAGTGACGGCAACGGCGGCGAAATCAGCGGGTATCGGCCTGGCGGCGAGCGGGCGGATTTCGGTGAGCGGCAGCACCACCGGCGCGAAACCGGCCTCGGCAAGACGGGTAGCCGTGCGTGACGCGCCGGGTTCCGGCCGCGTGACCAGCACCCGGCGCTGCATCAGAACCAGCCGTCGAAGAAGGCAGCACCGGCCTTGGCGCGGATCGCCGCACCGGCGTCGCGGCCGATTCGGGCTGCGTCCGAAACCGGGCCTTCGGCGGCGATGTCGTGCGCCTGGCTCCCGTCCGGCGTGATGATGAGGCCCGAGAATTTCAGTGTTTCCCCCTCGGTGGAGGCATAGCCGGCGATCGGTGTGCGGCAGGAACCGTCGAGTGCGGCAAGAAAGGCGCGTTCGCAGGCCAGGGCGGTCGCGGTCGGAGCGTCGTTGATCGGGGCCAGCAGTTCGGCGACGCGCGGGTTGTCGACGCGGGCCTCGATGCAGATGGCGCCTTGGCCGGGTGCGGGCGGAAATATTTCCAGCGGCATCAGGTCGGTGACAACATGCGCCAGCCCAAGCCGCTTCAGTCCGGCATTGGCTAGCAGCGTGCCTTCGACCTGGCCCTCCTCCAGCTTGCGCAACCGCGTCTGCACGTTGCCGCGGAAGGTGATCACCTGAAGGTCCGGACGCTGGCGGCGGATCAGCGCCTGGCGGCGCAGAGATGACGAGCCGACGGTGGCGCCATCCGGCAGCTCCATGATGGTGCGCGCCGAACGCCCGATAAAGGCGTCGCGCGGATCCTCGCGCGGCAGGAAGGCGAGCAGATCCAGCCCCTTCGGCAGCGCTGTCGGCATGTCCTTCGACGAATGCACGGCGATGTCGATGCGGCCGTCGAGCAGCGCTTCCTCGATCTCCCTGGTGAACAGGCCCTTGCCGCCGGCTTCCGAAAGCGGCCGGTCCTGGATGCGGTCGCCGCTGGTCGACATCGGCACAATCTCGAATGCCGATTCGGGCAAACCGTGCGCGGCCATCAGGCGGTCGCGTGTCTCCGTCGCCTGCGCCAGGGCGAGCGCGCTGCCTCTCGTGCCGATTCTGGTTGTTTCCATGGCGAGCGGTCCGTGATAACCCCGCCGCGCGGGATTTTCCCGCCCCTCCTAACGGGGAATTGGTAGACGGGCAATGATGCAACAGGACGCGGTCAAGGTGCTCGGGATCGAGACGAGCTGCGACGAGACGGCGGCCTCGGTGGTCGCGCTCGGCGTCGACGGCTGCCCAGAAATCCTCTCCAGCATCGTGTTCAGCCAGATCGACGAACATGCCGCGTTTGGCGGCGTGGTGCCGGAGATCGCGGCACGCGCCCATGTCGAGGCGCTGGACAGCATCGTCGAGACGGCGCTGTCGGAGGCGGATATCGGTCTTGCCAACATCGATGCCGTCGCCGCGACGGCGGGGCCGGGACTGATCGGCGGCCTCATCGTCGGGCTGATGACGGCCAAGGCGCTGGCATCCGCCGCCGGCAAGCCGCTGATCGCCGTAAACCACCTCGAAGGTCACGCGCTGACGGCGCGGCTGACCGACGGGCTCGAATTCCCCTATCTGCTGCTGCTGGTATCGGGCGGGCATACGCAGATCGTCCTGGTGCGCGGCGTCGGCAGCTATGAGCGCTGGGCGACCACCATCGACGACGCGCTCGGCGAAGCCTTCGACAAGACGGCCAAGCTGATCGGCCTGCCGTTTCCCGGCGGGCCGAATGTCGAGAAAGTGGCGCAGCACGGTAACCCGAAGCGCTTTGCATTCCCGCGCCCGCTGAAGGGTGAAGCACGACCGGATTTTTCCTTTTCCGGCCTGAAGACGGCCGTCCGGCAGGCAGCCACGGCCATCGCGCCGCTCAGCGAAGCTGATGTTGCCGACATCTGCGCTTCATTCCAGACAGCTATCGCCGATACGCTGGACGACAGGGTTTCGCGCAGTCTGGACCGCTTCCGAAACGAATTTCCCGCTGCTCGCGACCCTGCCCTGGTGGTTGCCGGTGGCGTCGCTGCCAACAAAGAGGTCCGGACAACGCTCGAAAATCTCTGCCGGGCACGCGGCTTCGCCTTCATCGCGCCGCCGCTCGAACTGTGCACCGACAACGCGGCAATGATCGCCTGGGCCGGCATCGAACGCCTGCGCGCCGGCCTGGTGGATGACGGCGCCATGCAACTGGCGCCCCGCTCCCGCTGGCCGCTCGACAGCGTTTCCGATCCGCTGATCGGTGCCGGGCGCCGGGGGCCGAAAGCATGAGCGGGACGATTTCCATTGCCGTTCTCGGGGGCGGCGCCTGGGGCAGCGCACTTGCCTCCACCGCCCGCCATGGCGGGCATGACGTGCGGCTGTGGGCACGCGATGGCGCGACAGTCGAGGCAATCAACGAACGCGGTGAGAATCCGCGCTACCTGCCGGGGTTGAAGCTTGCCGAAGGAATAAAGGCGACGGTCGATTTGGTGGAGGCGCTGCGGGGCGTGGGCCTGGTGCTTGCCGCAGCCCCCGCCCAGGCGTTGCGGGACATGCTGCTGGAGGCGGCCGACGCGGTGCCGCACGACATACCCGTGATGCTGTGCGCCAAGGGCATCGAACAGAAAACCGGCCGGCTTCTATCCGAAGTGGTCGTGGAAATCCTGCCGGATAACCCGATCGCTGCATTGTCGGGGCCGAGTTTCGCCACCGACGTGGCCCGTGGGCTGCCGACGGCGGTCGTGGTGGCCGCCCGCCATGGCGACCTGGCGGCCCGGCTTGCCGCGAACCTCTCGGCGCCGCAGTTCCGCTGCTACTCCTCCGACGATCTCGTCGGCGTCGAGATCGGCGGCGCGCTGAAGAACGTATTGGCCATCGCCGCAGGCGCGGTCATCGGCTCAGGCTTCGGCGCCAGCGCCCAGGCAGCCATGGTGACCCGCGGGTTCGTCGAACTGCGCAGGCTCGGTGCGGCCTTCGGCGCGCAGCCGGAAACGCTGATGGGTCTGTCCGGGCTGGGCGACCTGGTGCTGACCTGCGGCTCCGGACAGTCGCGCAATTTTGCCTACGGGCTGGCGCTCGGAAAGGGCGAAGACCTGGCCGGACGGCCGCTGGCCGAGGGTGTCGCAACGGCAGGGGTCGCCGCCAAGATCGCCCGCGAGCGGGGCGTTGAGGCGCCGATCGTCGACGCAGTCGACCGCATCCTGGCCGGCGAGATCGCCATTCGGGATGCGGTGGCGGAATTGATGTCGCGACCTTTGAAAAGCGAGACCGATTAACAAAAATCCGCAGGATCAGCGCTGTTTTCACGAAACAGGCGCCGGTTTTGCGAAAACCTGGCGGAATATACGACGATATCGAGAAAAGGATTCGAAAAATGCTGTTTGCCCTGATCTGCAACGACAAGCCCGGCCAGCTGCAGGTGCGGCTCGACACGCGGCCCGATCATGTCGCGTTCCTGAACGACCTCAACGCCAAGGGCACGCTGAAGTTTGCCGGCCCGTTCCTTGATGCGGACGGCAAGCCGAACGGCAGCCTAGTGGTCATCGAAGCGGCGGACGCGGGCACCGCCAAAGCGATCGGCGATGCCGATCCCTATGCCAGGGCGGGACTGTTCGCGTCGGTGGACGTCCGCCCGTGGAACTGGGTTTTCAACAATCCGGCGAACGGCTAAACCTGCGGTACCGCCTCTGGAGGAATTTCGTATGAATTACTGGCTGTTCAAGTCCGAACCGTCGAGCTTCTCCTTCGACAAGCTGAAAGCCGCCGGCAAGGCCGGACAGGAATGGGACGGGGTGCGGAACTATGCGGCGCGCAACAACATGCGCGCCATGCAGATCGGTGACCTCGGTTTCTTCTATCACTCCAATGAGGGGCTCAACATCGTCGGCATCGCCGAGGTTTGCGGCCTTGCGCATCCCGATTCCACCACCGACGACCCGCGCTGGGAATGCGTCGATATCCGCGCCGTGCGCGAAGTGCCGAACCCGCCGACGCTGGGACAGGTCAAGGCCAACCCGAAGCTCTCCGAAATGGCGCTGGTGCGGCTTGGGCGGCTTTCGGTGCAGCCGGTGACCCCGGCGGAATGGAAAGAGGTCTGCCGTATGGGCGGCGTCGATCCGGCAACCTGAGGCGCATGCGGATTTCGCCGGAAGGCGCGGAGAAATTCATTCTCGACAACACGGCGCTGATGTCGCCGCCGCATGTGCCGGAAATCCGCCTCCACCTTGCCGACGAGGCGCACGATCTCTGGCGCAGGACCGAGGAAGAGCTCGAGGAAATCGGCTTGCCGCCTCCCTTCTGGGCCTTCGCCTGGGCCGGTGGGCAAGGCTTGGCGCGGCATATCCTCGATAATCCAGAACTGGTGGCGGGCAGGCGCGTTCTCGACTTTGCCTCGGGCTCCGGCCTGGTCGGCATCGCTGCGGCGAAAATCGGAGCGGCATCGGTGCTGGCCGCCGACATCGATCCGTTCTGCGCCGCCGCGATCCGTCTCAATGCGCAGGCCAACGGCGTTGCCGTCGACTTCACGGCGGTGGATTGCGTCGACACTGACGGCGGCTGGGATGCCGTGGTTGCCGGCGACGTCTTCTACGAAAAACCTTTCTCCGACCGACTGATTCCCTGGTTCGAGCGGCTGGCCGCGCGCGGCGCCGAAGTCCTGATCGGCGACCCCGGACGATCCTACCTGCCTAAGGAGCGGCTGGCCGCGTTGGCGGTCTATGCGGTGCCGGTCACCCGCGCCCTGGAAGATGCCGAGGTGAAGCGCACGACGGTTTGGCGCTTCGCTTGACGCTGCCCTCGAACAGGCGTTCAGTCGCCGTATTGCAAGAGGGGGAAATCATGGATTTTTCAACGATAAACTGGCTGGCGGTTGTCGTCGCGGCCGTGGCGGCATGGCTGTTCGGCGCGGTTTGGTACGGTGCGCTCATGAGCAAGCCATGGATCAAGGCGACAAAGCTCGATCCCGCCAAGATGGCCCCGTCGATGGGTCCCTATGTCGTCAGCTTCGTCTGTGAGTTCATCATGGCGCTTGTTGCATCGCTGCTGCTCGGCGCGCTCACCGGCGGCGAGCCCAGTCTCGTGGCGGGCCTTGTGTTCGGCTTCGTGTTCTGGCTGGGGTTCGTCTTTACCACCATGGCCACCAACCACCGTTACGAAGGCTTCGGCTGGGACCTGACCCTGATCGACGGCGGCCACTGGCTCGGCGTGCTGCTCATCATCGGTGCGGTGCTCGGCTGGTTCGGCGGACCAGCGGCACCCGTCTGAGCTTCAGCCGGAGGCGTTCCCGCGGGATGATCATATCTGGGTTTTCGCAGCCTCTTCGATGATCCAGGCCCGGAAGGCAACGATGCGTGGGTCGTCGGCAATGCTTTCGGGGTAGACAAGGAAGTAGGCGAACTCCCGCGCCATCTTGATGCCCAGCTGGAAGGGCCGCACCAGCCTGCCCTCAGAGAGATCGTTGGCGACGATCGTGAAATCGGCGAGCGCTACGGCGTGGCCATCGATAGCGGCCTGCAGGGCATCGGTGGACGTGCCGAAGACGATGGTGCGGCTGTCGTCGAAATCGTCGATGCCGGCCGCGGCCATCCACATGCGCCAGTTCGGCCAGGTGACGCCGCGGCGGGACCACTCGATATGGGCAAGCGTATGCCGGAACAGGTCGCGCGGCTCCTTGAGCGGCGGACCGGATTCCAGCAGGCGCGGGCTGCACACGGGGATGATGACGTTGTCGAACAGCCGGTCGGCGCAAAGTCTCGGATATTTTCCGGTACCGAAACGGATCGCGATATCGACGTCTTCGAGTTCCAGATCCCGCACCTCGTAGGAGATGTCGAACCGCAACTCGATGTCGGGGTGCGCCTTCTTGAAAACCTCGACACGACGCATCAGCCATTTGGATGCGAATTGCGCATCGGCGGTGACTTTCAACAGCGAAGAACCGCGCGCCATCTTTTTGGCACGCGATACCGCCCGCGTCAGGCCGGAGAGCGCTTCGATCGCGGCGATATGCATGATCTCGCCGGCCTCCGTCAGCCGCATCGTCCGGCTGGTGCGGTGGAATAGCTCGATGCCCAGCTGGTCTTCAAATTCCTTGATCTGATGGCTGATGGCCGCCGGCGTCACATGCAGTTCGTTCGCAGCGCGGGTGAAGTTCAAATGACGGCCCGCCGCTTCGAATGCGTGGAGGGCGCGTGTGCCGGGAATATGGGGCATGGCTCATCTTCAAATAAAAATATCGGATGCCATAAAAACTACTCGTTTCTCCCGGTTTGTTCAACGGCGTAGAGTCATCCCATGTCGGAAACTTCAAAGTTTCCTTGAAAGGTGAAGACCATGACCTACTGCACAGATATCAACGAAGTTCCCGTCTCCCGTAGGCCGGCAACCTCGCTTTTCAGCTGGATTCTCGATTTCTTCCATATCCGCGAGCGGCGGCGCATCGCCCTGGAAGACATGCATCGCCTCTCCGATCGCGAATTGCACGACATCGGCGTCAACCGGCGCGATATCGCGGCGATCGTCGACCGTGAAATCGGCAAATTGCGACTGGACGAGTTCCGCTCGAGATAGACTGACATGCGTCGATCGGGCTCGCCCATGAAGGGCGGGCCTGAACTCAAAATCACCGCATGACGCGCAGGATGCTCTTTCGGGAAAGTCTCGGGAGCAGCCGGCGCATCACCGCGTCGGTGATCGCCACGCAGCCGTCGGTCGGCGTGAAGCCTTCCCGCGCCAGATGGAAGAAGATGGCGCTGCCGCGTCCGCGCCGCCTCGGCCTGATGTTCCAGTCGAGCACGATACAGGCATCGTAGAGCCGGTCCTCGCGCAGCATGCGTTCGTGGCTGGCCCCATAGGGTATCGCGACCGGACGGTTGTAGTTGCGGTCGTCCGGGACTTCGCACCAGCCGAGGGCCGGTGAAATCGGCGACATCCCGAGACGTGTCCGCCGCGCCGCGGCGAACTGGTCGGCGCGGAAATATCCGGACAGGATGCGCATCGCGCCGAGCGGCGTGCCGCCGTCGCCTTCGCGCTTGTTGGCGGTGATGCCGCCGCGTCCCAGGGCGCAAGGAAACACCACCCCTGAAACATTCATCAGCCCTTGCGAGCGATGTCCCGGACGTGCCCGCACCGCGAGCAACGCATGCCCGTTCCGGTTTTTTGCCGGCGCCCCATTGCGCTCACGTTTTTTGGAGTATGATCGGGTTACCAAAGCAAATCACCGTGATTGGCTGTACCGCTGGTCACGTTCCGCATAAACGGGGGGCGGTCAACCGTATTTTTGTTTTGAAACAATGGATTGAGACATGACATCACGGACCATCCTGCTTGTCGACGACGACGACGACCTGCGCAACACCCTTGTCGAGCAATTGTCGCTCTATGAGGAGTTCGATGTCCTGCAGGAGGCAACCGCGGCGAAAGGCGTGGCCACGGCGCGTGGCGGCCTTATCGATCTCCTGATCATGGACGTCGGCCTGCCGGACATGGACGGCCGCGAGGCCGTGAAGATCCTGCGCAAGGGCGGCTACAAGGCGCCGATCATCATGCTGACCGGCCACGACACGGATTCCGATACGATCCTCGGCCTGGAAGCCGGTGCCAACGACTACGTGACGAAGCCGTTTCGCTTTGCCGTGCTGCTCGCCCGCATCCGCGCCCAGTTGCGACAGCACGAGCAGAGCGAGGACGCCACGTTCTCGGTCGGACCCTATACGTTCAAGCCGAGCCAGAAGCTCCTGCTCGATCAGCGCGGCGGCAAGGTGCGGCTGACCGAAAAGGAAGCATCGATCATCAAATACCTGTATCGGGCCGACCAGAAGGTGATCACCAGAGACGTGCTTCTGGAAGAAGTATGGGGTTACAACTCCGGCGTTACCACGCACACGCTGGAAACCCACGTTTACCGCTTGCGACAGAAGATCGAACGCGATCCTTCCAATGCGGAAATTCTTGTGACAGAAAGCGGCGGATACAAACTGGTTCCATAACTGATTTGCGGAGGGTGGGCCGCATTCCGAGGGGAGGACCAGCATCGTAAACCGGGGACGCCTGCCATGATCCGCGCAATCCTGCGCGCCGTTCCAACCGATGGCGACCATGCGCCGTGCGCCCATTGGTCCGCCAGGGACGCACATCGCCCCTCGAAGAGTGCGCATTTTCGCCTGGCGGAATGCGTGAAAGCCGAGGTCCATGTCGCTGGATGACGACATCCGCGTGCTGACCGGCGTGGATCTGTTCGAGGGATTCACGCAGGAGCAGCTGCGCCTGCTTGCCTTCGGCGCCGAGAACATGCGGCTTGCCGCCGGCCGGGAACTCTACCTTGAGGGCGTGCCGGCGGACGGCGCCTATGTCGTGGCGCGGGGCCGTATCAGCCTCTACCGCGACCGTGACGGTGAGCGCGTGGTGATCACCACGGTTGGCCCGGGTGCGCTGCTCGGCGAAATGGCGCTGATTTCCGATACCGACCGCCTGACTGGTGCCTTCGCCGCGACGGAGGCCGAGGTCATGCGGCTTAACCGCAAGCTCTTCCGCCGCATCCTCGAGGAATATCCCGACGTGGCGATCGCGTTGCACCGCCGTGTGTCGAATGACCTGCACCAATTGGTCAAAAGCATCGAAAAGCTGGCGCCGAAGTTTTCGTAGCGGAGTCAGTAGGCCACTGCCTCACTATTCCCACCCAAACCGCGCTATCACCGGCACATGGTCCGACGGGCGGTCCCAGCCGCGGGCGCTGCGCAGAACCTCGATGCCGAGAAGGTCGTCGACGATGTTTTGCGACGACCAGACATGGTCGAGCCGGCGGCCGCGATCCGACAGTTCCCAGTCGGCGGCGCGGTAGCTCCACCAGGTGTAAAGTTTCTGGTCGGCCGGCACGACATGCCGCATCAGGTCGACCCAGTTGCCGGCCTTGCGCATTGCTTCGAAGCTTTCCGTCTCGACCGGTGTGTGGCTGACCACCTTCAGCAGCTGCTTGTGCGACCAGACATCGTTTTCGAGCGGCGCGATGTTGAGGTCTCCGACCAGCACCGAGGCAGAGGCGTCGCTCGACTCGGCGCGGACTTCGTTCATCTCCTGGACGAAATCCAACTTGTGGCGGAATTTCCAGTTGACGTCGGGGTTGGGCTCGTCACCGCCGGCCGGCACATAGAAATTGTGGAGCAGCAGCGATTTGCCACCGGCCCGCACCCTGGTCGAAATGTGCCGGCAGTCTTCCATCTTGCAGAAACGCCGCCGTTCGACGATCTCCAGCGGCCGCCGCGAAATAGTGGCGACGCCGTGATAGCCCTTCTGGCCGCTGAACGCGACGTGTTCATAACCCAGCCTGTGGAAGGCCTCCGCCGGAAACAGTTCGTCCGGGCATTTGGTTTCCTGAAGGCAGAGCACGTCGGGCGCATATTCGTTCAGCAGCCGCTCGACGATCGGCAGCCGGAGGCGTACGGAGTTGATGTTCCAGGTGGCGATGGAAAAAGGCATGAAGCAGTCCGGAAGCGGAGAATCGCGCCGGGAACCTGACAGCCGCCGCTCCGAAAAACAAGACGCCGGGCAATGGCTCGGCGCCTTGTCATGCTGTGTCTCGCGATCGACGGATCAGCGGTTCTTGTTGTTCTTCTGGTTGACCTCGAAATTGCGCTTGTAGTCGATCTTGAACAGGCTGGCGTCGAGCTGGACGCCCTGCTTCACGTTGTCGATCAGCACCGTGGTGTCCTTGCCCTGCGCGTCGGTAATCGTCCACTGGCGCAGTTCATAGCTCTTAGTGTCGAACATCATGGTGATGCGCGAATTGCCGAACACCGATTTGTCGGCGAGCTGGATGGTGATGAGGTCGGCTTCTTCCTTGACGCTCTTCACCCTGCTGCCGGAGAGGTCGATACGCTCGTCAAGCAGCAGCTTCAGCGGCGTCTTCGACAGCGGATAGAGGTCCATGGTGTTGAGCTTGCGGTTGTCGATGACGACCGATTCGCCGTCCGAAATCACCCGGTAGGCCGATGGCGCTTCATAGTTGAAACGGATCTTGCCGGGGCGGGCGATGAAAAACTTGCCGCCGGTCTGCTCGCCGCGCGGGCCGAACTGGATGAAATCGCCGGACATCGTGCGGATCGAGGAAAAATGGTCGGCGATCTTCTGGGCCGCCCCGGACGATGCCTGCGCTTCCGCGGTGGACAGGAAAGCGGGAAGCGTCTGGCCGATCGTCAGGGCGCCGAATGCGGCAAGGCCGAGGCCCAGCACCTTGCGGCGCGTCATGCCCGAGCCTGCGTTTGTGCCTGAGGTGTGGTCGTTCATTCCGGTCACTCCGGTTCAGTCTCGTTGGGTAGTCGATATGTCTATCTAGTTGGGCTTAAGTTTGGCGCCGGCAAGGGGTTCCTGTGGCGCGGCTCAAAACTTGTCGTCCTCCGTCGGCACCAGGATCTCGCGCTTCCCGGCATGGTTGGCGGGGCCGACGACGCCTTCCTGCTCCATCCGCTCGATGATCGAGGCGGCCTTGTTGTAGCCGATGCCGAGCCGGCGCTGGATGTAGCTGGTCGAGGCCTTGCCGTCGCGCAGCACCACGGCAACCGCCTGGTCGTAGGGATCGTCGCTGTCCTCGAAATTGCCGCCGCCGCCGGAGCCGCGCCCGGCATCACCCTCGCCATCGTCGTCGCCGTCATCCTCGGTGATGGCGTCGAGATATTCGGGCACGCCCTGCAGCTTCAGGTGGGCGACGATCTTTTCGACCTCGTCGTCGGAGACGAAGGGGCCGTGGACACGCTGGATACGGCCGCCGCCGGCCATGTAGAGCATGTCGCCCATGCCGAGCAGCTGTTCGGCACCCTGCTCGCCAAGGATGGTGCGGCTATCGATCTTCGAGGTCACCTGGAACGAGATGCGGGTGGGGAAGTTGGCCTTGATGGTGCCGGTGATGACGTCGACCGACGGACGCTGCGTCGCCATGATGACATGGATGCCGGCGGCACGCGCCATCTGCGCCAGCCGCTGCACCGCGCCTTCGATATCCTTGCCGGCGACCATCATCAGGTCGGCCATCTCGTCGATGATGACGACGATGAACGGCATCGGCTCGAGATCAAGGTTTTCTGTCTCGTAGATCGCTTCGCCGGTCTGGCGGTCGAAGCCGGTCTGCACGGTGCGCGAGATCTGCTCGCCCTTGGCCTCGGCCTGCGCTACGCGCTGGTTGAAGCCTTCGATGTTGCGGACGCCGACCTTCGACATCTTGCGGTAGCGGTCTTCCATCTCGCGGACCGTCCACTTCAATGCCACCACGGCCTTCTTCGGGTCGGTGACGACCGGAGTGAGCAGATGCGGGATGCCGTCATAGACGGAGAGTTCGAGCATCTTGGGGTCGATCATGATGAGCCGGCACTGTTCTGGCGTCATCCGGTAGAGCAGCGACAGGATCATCGTGTTGATGGCGACCGACTTGCCGGAGCCGGTGGTGCCGGCGACCAGGACGTGCGGCATCTTGGCGATGTCGGCGATGACCGCCTCGCCGTTGATCGTCTTGCCGAGCGCCAGCGCCAGCTTGGCCTTGGTCGTCTCGAAGTCGCGGCTGGCAAGGATTTCGCGCAGATAGACGGTTTCGCGCTTGGCGTTGGGCAGTTCGATGCCGATGGCGTTGCGGCCGGGAACGACGGCGACGCGGCAGGCGATCGCGCTCATCGAGCGGGCGATGTCGTCGGCAAGGCCGATGACGCGGGACGATTTGATGCCGGGTGCCGGCTCGAGCTCGTAAAGAGTGACCACCGGACCCGGGCGGACATGGATGATCTCGCCCTTGACGCCGAAATCTTCCAGTACGCCTTCGAGCAGCCGGGCGTTCTGCTCCAGCGCGTCCTTCGACAGGCTGGCGTCGCGCACGACGTTCTTCGGCTCGGCGAGGAAATGCAGAGACGGCATCTCGAATTCGCCGCTGCCGATCAGCGACGTCTGGGCTTCGCGCTGGACGCGTGCACCGGGAACCGGTCGTGGCGCAGGGGCCGCGACACGCGCCGGGCCTGCGGAACCATTCTGGCTGGAGGCGGCGAGACGGCGAGCCATTTCGCTCACCGGCATGATGTCGTCGTCGAGATCCTCGTCGAATTCGTCGTCGTCGATCTGCAGCACCGGTTCGCGCACAGCGGGGCGCATGCCAAATTCCGGCTCGATGCGCGCATCGCTCGAACGGTCCGAGGATCCTATGCGACGCTCCCCGACCGGGAACTCGATGTCGTCGTCGACGTCATGCTCGACCGCACGGCGGCGGGCCGCCATCCTACGGCGTACGAAGCCGCGGGCGGAGAGCCACCAGTGGGTGATGGCGCCCAGCGCCAGGATGCCTTCGCTGTCCTCGTCGTCATCCTCCTCGGCAAGGCCGGCTTCCGGCTCCGGTTTGCGGCGCGGCGACGCCATTGGGGCAAAGCCGTTCTCTCGCGACAGCAGACCGGCGCCATAGGCGTAAAGCCAGAGCGCTGGCGCGGCGAGCAACGTCGCCAGAATGGTGGCGAGCATGCCGGCCGGATACTGACCCGTCACGGCGGCCGGGATATTCAGAACCATATCGCCGAATACGCCGCCGAGGCCGGTCGGCAGCGGCCAGGTCTCGGGCGGTGCGATGCAGCCGGCGATCGCCGCTCCGAGAAGGGCGCCGCCAATCCATGCAGCGGCACGCCGGGGCAGCTTGTCGATGTTGCGTGCGCTAAACAGGAGAACAGCCCAGATGACCGCCGGTACCAGGGCAGCCACGGAGGAAAGGCCGAAAAACTGCATGGCGAGGTCGGAAAAAACCGCGCCGGAGTAGCCCATCGCATTGGTGACGGGATTGGCAGTGGCGTGGCTGAAGCTCGGATCGGCGACGTTCCAGGTGCCGAGGCTGGCGAGACAGAACGCGACCGTCAGGAACAGGCCCGCGCCGACGGCACGCCAGATCTGGCGCCGCGCGAAGGCCTGCAGGCCGTGATCCGATTCATCGAGCGCGAACTGTGCAGAACGCATGCGTAACCCCGTCAGTCTTTTGCCTGCCTGATGCCTGAGCGCAGTTCGGCAGATTCGACGGCCAGACTATCGGGGGGAAGGTTAAGGCGGCATTAACCATGGCCGCCGGCGCGGCGATGTTTCATCGAAAATCGCGGCAACCGGAAGTGCGGGGTTGTCGCCGAACAGCACACATCGCGAAGCGCCCGATCCGATAAAAAAGAGCCCGGCCGAGGGCCGGGCTCAGGTTCGAGCGGCCGAAGCTGCTCGGACGGGATGAAATTGCGGGGTGCGGTTCGCGCACCCCGCCGATCGGGTTAGCTGTGGTAGGCCACTTCGCCGTGCGAGGTGACATCGAGGCCCTGGTTTTCGGCTTCGGGTGTCGGGCGCAGGCCCACCAGCATGTCGACGATCTTGTAGAGGATGACGGAACCGATGCCGCACCAGGCGATGGTGACGAGCACCGCCAGGATCTGGGTCCACACCTGGCCGCCCATGCTCACGCCCTCGGCATAGCCGATGCCGCCCAGCGAGGCGCTGGCGAAGATACCGGTGCCGATTGCACCGACGATGCCGCCGACGCCATGGATGCCGAACACGTCGAGGCTGTCGTCATAGCCGAGCTTCGGCTTCACCACCGCCACGAAGTAGTAGCAGACCGAGCTGGCGATCACGCCGAGCACGATGGCGCCGATCGGGCCGACAATGCCGGCAGCCGGAGTAACCGCGACCAGGCCGGCGACAACACCCGACGCCGCGCCGAGAAGCGAGGCGGTCTTGCGTGCGACTGCTTCGATCGCAACCCAGGCGATGATCGCGCCGGCGGTTGCGGTGAAGGTGTTGATCATCGCCAGCGCGGCGCCGCCGGTTGCTTCGAGGTTGGAGCCGGCGTTGAAGCCGAACCAGCCGACCCACAGGATGCCGGCGCCAGTCAATGTCAGCGGCAGCGAGTGCGGGGCCATGTTGTCGCGGCCGAGACCGGCGCGCTTGCCGATCATGATGCAGCCGACGAGGCCGGCAATGCCGGCGTTGATGTGGACGACCGTGCCGCCAGCGAAGTCAAGCGCGCCCCAGCCGAACAGCAGGCCGTTGGCATCCCAGACCATGTGGGCGATCGGGAAGTAGACGAACGTGACCCAGAGCGCCACGAAGATCACGACCGCCGAAAATTTCACCCGCTCAGCGAATGCGCCGACGATCAGCGCCGGCGTGATGCAGGCGAAGGTCATCTGGAAGCAGATGAACACGAATTCCGGGATGACGACGCCGTCGGAGAAGGTCGCCGCCGTGCTGTCGGGCGTTACGCCGGCAAGGAACAACTTGCCGAGGCCGCCCCAGTACGGGCTGGTGCCGCCGCCGAAAGCGAAGGAATAGCCCCAGAGCGTCCAGATGACGATGACGACAGCGGTGATGGCCGTGCACTGCATCAGCACGGAAAGGACGTTCTTGGCACGCACCAGGCCGCCATAAAACAGGGCGAGGCCGGGCAGGATCATGAACAGGACCAGGATGGTCGAGACCAGCATCCAGGCGGTGTCGCCCTTGTCGGGGACCGGCGCGGCTGCCGGGGTGGCAGCGGCGTCGGCCGCTGCAGGGGCGGCTTCCTGGGCGAAGGCGGCAACGGTGCCCAGCGCCCCCAGAACGAGTGTGCCCAAGAGGGCCTTGCGCGCCAACGGCGCCAGACTGCTAGGAATTTTCATTGAAATCTCTCCACAAAAATCTGATGGCGGCTCACACGGGTTCCGCATGATGCTTGTCCGAACAGGTTCGCAACCTTCGGGGTCATGCTCAGAGCGCGTCGGTGTCTGTTTCGCCGGTGCGGATGCGTACCGCCTGGTCGATGCCGAAAACGAAGATCTTGCCGTCGCCGATCTGTCCGGTCTTGGCGGCCGAGGTGATCGCGTCGACGGCCTTGTCCACCGTGTCGGCCGCCACCGCGACTTCGATCTTGATCTTGGGAAGGAAACTGACGGCATATTCGGCGCCGCGATAGATTTCCGTGTGCCCCTTCTGACGCCCGTAGCCTTTGACTTCGGTGACGGTCAGGCCCTGGATGCCGATCGCGGTCAGCGCTTCGCGGACCTCGTCCAGCTTGAACGGCTTGATGATTGCCATCACGATTTTCATAAGGTTTCACCCTCTGCTTTTGCGGATCCCCCGCGTTACATGGCATCGCCGGCGGATACGCAGCCGGAGAGTGCAAAGGGTTATTCAAGCTCCGTGCCAGTTCGAACGGCAGGGTCTTAACGCTTTGGAAACAAACGGAAACAGGGGTTGGCCGCGCGGGTTTCTTCGCACGTGCAGCAATCAGGTTGCTCAAAAACTAGGCAAAAATAGAGAAATGCCTAATCGGCAGGCTTCCCGCGCAGGCGAATGAGACCCTCTTGGGCTACGGATGCGATCAGGGTTCCGTCACGGGCAAACAACGTGCCGCGCGTAAAGCCACGCGAGCCTTGCGTCGAAGGGCTGTCCTGCGTGTAGAGAATCCAGTCGTCGAGCGGATGCCAGCGATGGAACCACATCGCGTGGTCGAGGCTCACCGCCTGGATGTCGCGGTCGAAGATGGCACGGCCATGGGCGAAGGTGGTGGTATCGAGCAGGGTCATGTCCGACAGGTAGGCGAGTACGGCGGCCTGGGTCGCCCTGTCAGCCGGAACCGGGCCGGTGGTCCTGATCCAGATGTTCTGCTTCGGCTCAAGCTTTTCACGGCTGGTGTAGTGCTCCAGCATGACCGGTTTCATCTCGATCGGCCGATCGCGCTCCCAGTAGCGCTTGATGCCGTCGGGTACCGTTTCGCCGAACTTGCCGAGCAGCTCGCGCTGCGACAGCAATGTGTCGGGCGCCGCCACGTCGCGCGGCATCGGCACCTGATGCTCGAGCCCGATCTCGTCCGTCTGGAACGACGCCTCGAGTGAAAAGATCGCCTGCCCGTGCTGGATCGCCACGACACGCCGCGTGGTGAAGGAACCGCCGTCGCGAATGCGGTCGACCTCGTAGATGATAGGCACTTTCGTATCGCCGGGCCGCATGAAATAGCCATGCAGCGAATGGACGTGGCGATCCGGTTCGACGGTGCGCTGCGCGGCGACTAGCGCCTGGGCGATGGTCTGCCCGCCAAAAACGCGCTGCCAGTCGACCTTTGGGCTGCGACCACGATACAGATTGTGTTCCAGCTTCTCGAGGTCGAGTATGTCGAGAAGCTCTTGCATGGCCGAGGACATTCTTTCGCGCCTTTCCAAAGGTACGGAAGCCGGGTTCCAACAGGAAGGCCGGGCGAAGTCAAGCAGGGCCGCAGCGTAAGGACAGGATCGATGGCGGAAGCAAAGACAGCACGTAAAAAAAGCGCCGACAACGAGGGCCCGCGCCTCGACGTGCTGGTGGCGGGCGCCGGTTATGTCGGGCTTGCCGCCGCCGTTTCCATCCGTGAAGCGCGGCCGAATCTCAAGGTCGCTGTCGTCGATGCCGCGCCGGAGGGTGTCTGGGAAAAGGACACACGCGCTTCGGCGATCGCCGCCGCCGCATGCCGGATGCTGGCCAGGCTCGGCTGCTGGGACGAGATCGCGCCGCACGCCCAGGCGATCACCGAGATGATCGTCACCGATTCGCGCACCACCGACCCGGTGCGCCCGGTCTTCCTGACCTTCGACGGCGAGGTCGCGCCCGGCGAGCCCTTCGCCCACATGGTCGCCAACAAGGTGCTGAACGGCGCCTTGCGCCGCCGCGCCGCCGATCTCGGCATCGACATCATCGAAGGCGTCGCGGTGCAGGGTTTTGAAACCGGCCCGGCGAATGTCTCGGTCCACCTCGCTGACGGCATCGTCGTCAATGCGCGACTCCTGGTGGCGGCGGACGGCGTCAACTCGAAACTGCGTGCCATGGCCGGCATCAAGACTGTCGACGTCGACTATGGCCAGTCCGGCATCGTCTGTACGATCCTGCATGAGCGGCCGCACAACGGCCGCGCGGAGGAGCATTTTCTGCCGGCCGGGCCGTTCGCCATATTGCCGCTGACCGGCGACCGCTCGTCGATCGTGTGGACCGAGCGCACCGACGACGCCAATCGCCTCGTCGCCTCCGACGACCTGGTGTTCGAGATGGAGCTGGAGCAGCGTTTCGGCCTGAAGCTCGGCGAACTCAGGGTCGAAGGCAAGCCGCGGGCCTGGCCGCTCGGCCTGAAGCTGGCGCGTGCTTTCGTGGCGCCACGCCTTGCGCTGGCGGGCGATGCCGCGCACGGCATCCACCCGATCGCTGGCCAGGGGCTGAACCTCGGCTTCAAGGATGTCGCCGCACTGGCCGAAACCGTCGTCGAGGCGGACCGACTCGGCCAGGATATCGGTGCGCTCGACGTGCTGCAGCGCTACGAGCGCTGGCGGCGTTTCGATACGGTGCAGATGGGCGTCACCACCGATATCCTGAACCGCATGTTCTCAAATGATTTCGGTCCACTGAGGGCGATCCGTGACATCGGGCTCGGGCTCGTCGACCGCATGCCGAGGATGAAGGAGTTCTTTATCCGCCAGGCCTCCGGGCTGTCGGGCGAAACGCCGCGCCTGCTGAAGGGCGAGCCGATCTAGGGGTTTGAACCGTGCAACGGTGATCGGACTGGTCCGTGACGGACGCAGGTGCCGGCTGGAGTTGACCGGAGTCCGGATCTGGTGAACTTATCCGCTTTCAGAATCGCGCCCTTTGCGCGAAGACCGCGGCTGGCGCTTCCGGACCCTGCAGGAGGGGACACATGTACAAACCTCGCATATTTCTCGGCTCGTCGGGAAAGCAGGAGAAACTGCTGCAGGCGCTGACGGATGGTCTTGAAGACATCGCGCACGTCGATCCCTGGACAACGTCCTTCAATCCCGGAACCACCACGCTGGAGCGACTCGTCGAACTCGCGCATGAGGTGGACTTCGCGGCATTCGTATTCGCCAGGGACGACTGGACGGCCGTGAACGTGGCCGCATCGCCTTCCCCCGACGCTGGCCAGGCGTCGCCGCGAGACAATGTCGTTTTCGAAGCGGGTCTTTTCGGCGGAGTTCTCGGCATGCGCCGCACCTTTATTCTTCACGCGAGCGGTTCAAAACTTCCGACCGATCTCCTTGGGCTCACCTCCATACGTTACGGCGAAGCGACGACCCAGGAAGAGATCGAAGCCGTCAACCAGAAGCTCCGCAAGGCGATGGAGAATGCGGGGCGCAAAGCTCACATCATCGGATCGTGGTGGCAGTTCTCCCTGACGGAACGTAGCGAGAAGGAGCCTTCCGCCGTCAGCCTTCTTCGGATCGCGCGGAACCGTGATGGCGCTCTCGAACTGAGTGGACGCTCATGGCAATCGGACGGCCGACTGTCGGCGCGGTACTGGAGCGAAGCGGTAAAGGAAAAGAAGGACCCGTCGGGCTTGTTCTACTATTGGAACGGAGAGCGGCCCCTGGATCCGAAGGCGCCGCAACTGTTCGGGACGGGAGAGATCAGGCTCGAGTCCGCCGACCGCGCGACCGGGTACTTCACGACTCGTGCCGACAACCAGCCCAAGGTGAAGGAGCGGACGGCCGGCATCTACGTACGCGCCGAGCCGGGTGACCTCACCACTCTCGACGGCCTCGACAATGCGCAACGCGCGAAGTTGATCGCGGATCGGCTGAGCAATTGGGAAGCGATCAAGAGCACTTGATTTCAAGCGACGGCGGCTGAACGTGCGGCGCGGCGATCTGGCGGAGATGTTTCCTGTCAGTTCGTTTCCAGCCCGAGCTTCTGGCGCAACCTGCGCATACGCGGCTCCAGCGTCGGAAGTCCGGGTCCGGCGGCCGCGGACGAACGGCGGATCATCGCCAAGAGGTCGTGCCGCTCCTCCTCGTTCAGCCTGTCGCGCAGGAACGGCCCGAGCTTATCGATGACGACGGCGGCATCGTCGATCTGGCCACTCGCCCATTTGGCGTAGGTAATCGCCTCGTCCAGTTTGCCGTCCTGAACGATCGGTTCGATTTCCTTGCGGAGCGCGGCTTCGCGTTCCGGCGTCAGCGGCACGTCGTCCGACAGCATTGCGGAAATCAGCGTTGCCGCCGCGACGACGGGATCGTCGACCGCGGTGAGTGGCGACATCTCGTTCTGGCGACGTATCCTCTTACGCCGGATATTGCCTCGCACGCGGCCGATGACGTCGGCCGCGTCGTTGGCGGCTTCGTTCATCATCTTCATGCGATACCACCAGATTCCGACGCCCCCAAGAATGGCGAGCGCGGCAAGAACAATATGCATGTCGGACATCCCTGCAACAGGGGCAGAAAATACGGGAAGTTCAGGCCGCCATCAACGCGCAAAGTTGGGGATCGGGCGTGTGCCGCAATATTTACGGGCGGAGCGTCTTTTCCGAAACTGTCATGGCTTGGCGGCCGGCGGGCGCTATAGTCATGGGTGGCCGCAAGGCGCTCGACATCGCCAACCAAGGAGAACGATCATGGACCGTCACGCAACTGCCGTCTGGAAAGGCAACTTGAAGGAGGGCGCCGGCACGCTCGACAGCCAGAGCGGCGCGCTGAAAGCGCTGCCCTATTCGTTCAAGGCGCGGTTCGAGGACGAGAGCGGCAAGTCGGGTACCAACCCGGAGGAACTGATCGCGGCCGCGCATGCCGGATGCTACGCGATGCAGCTTTCGCATTTCCTCGCCGAAAACGGCACACCGGCCGAAAAACTCGATGCCAAGGCTGTCGTCACGCTTGTGCCCGGCACCGGGATTACCGGCAGCGCGCTGACGCTGGCCGGCACGGTTCCCGGCATCGACGCGGCGAAATTCAAGGAACTGGCCGAGAAAGCCAAGGCGGAATGCCCGGTTTCGAAGGCGCTCGGCGCCATCAACGTGACACTCGACGCAAAGCTTGCCTAGGCGGACCGCGCACTGCGGGCTGGCGGTGATCGTCAGTCCGCAGGTCGCCTCGCATCTTTCCGAAAGCCTGAATCGATTTTAGCGCAATAGAGCACGCCAATACCGGCTCTCTTCGCAACCAAAAAACCCCGTTCTTCGTTACCCTGCCGCCAACCAGCCTAGCGGGAGGAAGCCATGCTGCAGATCACCGAGCCGCGTACCCTGAAGGTTCCGCACGGCGCGAGGACGCTTTCGCTCATCGACATCACCAACGAGGCCGTCGAACTCCAGGCTTTCGACAATCATGAACGGGTCTGGCTCGGACGCGACATCGAGCGCGGGCTGACCGCGATCGTCGCGATCCACAATACCGCGCTGGGCCCGGCATTGGGCGGCACCCGCATCTGGCCGCATGAGAGTCTCGAGGCGACGCTGACCGACGCGCTGCGGCTGTCGCGCGGCATGACCTACAAGGCCGCCGTCACCGGCGTTCCGTTCGGTGGCGGCAAGGCGGTGATCATGACGGATGCAAAGACCGGCAAGACGCGCGCGCTGCTCGACGCCTATGCCGACATGCTCAGTGCGCTGGAGGGCCAATTCTATACCGGCGAGGATGTCGGGCTGTCGCTGGCCGATGCCGACTTCCTGCGCTCGCGGGTGCCGAACGTCACCGGAACCACCGCCGGCGGCAGCGGCAATCCGGCGCCGGTGACCGCGCAAGGCGTGTTCCTGGGGTTGAAGGCGGCGCTGGCGCACAGGAAAGGCACAGAAAGGCTGGCCGGCATTCGCGTCGCGGTGCAGGGCCTGGGCTCGGTCGGCTGGGCGCTTTGCGGGCAACTTCACGCCGAGGGAGCGTTGCTGACCGTGGCCGATATCGACGATGCCAAGGTTGTCGAGGCGAAGGCCGAGTTTGGCGCAAGCGCAGTGGCGGCGGACGCGATCCTCGCCGCCGAGGCGGACGTCTTCGCACCTTGCGCGATGGGCAGCGTGCTGACGGAGGAAACGATCCCGGCGCTGAAGGCAGGGATCGTTGCCGGCTCGGCCAACAACCAGCTTGCAACGCACGCGGATGCGCGGCTTTTGATGCAGCGCGGCGTGCTCTACGCGCCGGACTACGTGATCAATGCGGGCGGGCTGATCAATGTCGCGGCCGAACTGGCCCCCGGCGGCTACGACCGCGTCGCCGCCCTTGCGAAGGTGGCGGAGATACCGGAAACGCTGACAGCGATCTTTCGCCGCGCCGAGGCTGAAAACCGGCCGACCAACGATGTCGCCGCCGCACTTGCGATGGAGCGGATCAGGAAAGCAGGACGCTGAACGCGAATTGGGCCGCATCAAGCGGCCTGCTCGGGGTTCAATGGCTGGCGATGCCCTTGTGGGCAGCGGCACCCCACACTTCATCGATGCGCGCATCGCGGCCGCAGCCGGAGCGGTAGTATTTATAGCGTAGCGGATTTTTCCGGTAATAATCCTGGTGGTAGTCCTCGGCCGGCCAGAATGCCGGCGCGGCTGCGATTTCCGTGATGATCGGCTTGCCGAGCTCGGCTTCGGCCTGCTTCTTCGACTTTTCCGCCGCTGCAAGGTCTTCGGCGCCGACCGCGTAGATCGCCGTGGTGTAGCTGTGGCCGCGGTCGCAGAACTGGCCGTCGCCGTCTGTCGGATCGACCGAATGCCAGAACACATCGAGCAGGGTGGCGTAATTCACTTTGGTCGAATCATACTCGATCCGCACCGCCTCGCGGTGATTGGCCGCGGTGTGATTATAGTAGGTCGGGTTTTCCGTGGTGCCGCCGATATAGCCGGACGTGGTCGAGGTGACGCCGGCAACGCCGTCGAAATCGGATTCGACACACCAGAAGCAGCCACCGGCAAAGATCGCCGTCTTTGTCTCGGCGAGCGCATGTCCGGCCTGCAACGGCAGACCAGCGGCGAAGGCAAGAAGCAGGATAGAGAAAGCTTTGCGCGACATCGGCGTGTCCTCCCGTTCGTTAGACGTACAGAAGATGCGGAAGGTTTCAAATCAAGCTGTTACACGGGTGCGTGATTTACGGGTGCGTTCATGCTTCCTGGTCGCCGAGTTGCGCCCGCAGCCGCGCCATCTGCTCTTCCAGGACCTTCACGCGCGCTTCGAGTTCGGACAGAAGGTTTGGGGGCCTGGCCGGCGCGGCGGCGACCGGCGTAGCCTGAACCTCGCCGCTCAACAAATGCGCGAAACGGTCTTCGCGCTGGCCAGGCGCACGGCCGATCTCCTTGACCAGCGGCGGACGCCGGCCGACCAGCATGTCGAGTTCGGTGCGCACCGCGTCGGCCGAACCGAAATTGGCCATGCGGTCGGTGCGGGTCTGCAGTTCGTTGAGCGTCTGCGGCCCGCGCAACAGCAGCATGGCGAGCAGCGCGCTCTGTGGCGTGGTCAGGCTGAATTTGCGTGACGCCATCTGCTCGTAACGATCGACGCGCGATGCCATCATCCGCCGCGCCAGTCCCTTTTCCTCCAGTGACTTCAGCGTGCGGTTGATGTCGACCGGCTCCAGCGACATCACCGGCTCACGCGAGGTTTTCTGATTGGCAGCCGACTGCAGCGCATTGAGCGTCAGCGGATACACATCCGGCGTCAAAAGCTGCTTTTCCATGAGGCAACCAAGCACGCGGATTTCGATGGCATTGAGGTGAACCAGATTCTCGGACATTGCCATGCTCCTTTTGCCCATAGATACGCAGGCAACCGTCCGCGCGCTAGTGCGCCGGGCGAATGCTTCAAACCTCCCCAGAATTGGGTATCCGGATGCGGGAGCGGCATCAGGACGTGTCGGGCTGCATGACCGGTTCGAGACGTCCCGGAATACAATCGAGCAGCGACCGCAAGGTGCTCATCGTTTGCCGGAGAGCCCGCAGCGGGTTCGCTCCCGCTCGATGCCCGGTAATCAGGGCATCCGCGGCAAGCATCAGAGCGACAAGGCTTTCCAGCGTCAGCGCGAGTGCGCGAAAGCGCCGGGCAAGGCGCATTGCATCGTCGGCGCTGCCGTCAGTCCAGTCCGCGACAAGCAACTCAGGCACAGGTGCGGCAACGTGCTGCGCGTTACGGATCACCATTTCTCGCGCCAAGGATTCGGCGGGTCGCAGAAATAGAAGCACGAGGTGGCGAATGGCCGGAGAACGACCGGCAGCCTGCTCGGCCAGATTGGCAAGAGAATAAAGCATCGCCACGATGCGCCTCAGCATCGCCTCCTTCGCCTCCATCTCTACTGACCAATCCATCGCACCCTCCGATCAACGTCTGGAGGTATTATGCGGCGGCCGGCCGGGAGGTGGATAAATTTTTTTGCGGAGTTTTAGACCCGCCGCTCCACCATCATCTTCTTGATCTCGGCGATCGCCTTGGCGGGGTTGAGACCCTTGGGGCAGGTCTGCGTGCAGTTCATGATGGTGTGGCAGCGGTAGAGCCGGAACGGGTCTTCCAGATTGTCGAGCCGGTCGCCGGTCGCCTCGTCGCGGGAATCGATCAGCCAGCGATAGGCCGTCAGGCACGATGCTAGCTTTTATCTGAATTGCAAATTTTGCTCAACAGAGCTCACTGCCTGACGTCGGTTTGGCGGGCCCGGACTTTACCTAGCCAGTTGCTAACGCCATTTTGTTCGATAGTCTCCGCCTCACCCGCTCTTGAAACAGAAACAAGTTATCGAGGGAGCCTCTTCTTGAGTGTTACAGAATACACCGCAACCAGTTTCGAGGACGCTATTCGCGAACTATACGTTGACGACTGGGACCCCGAGCTATCGCGGTATCGCTCGCCCTACGCATTCCGCGGAATGGTAGATGCGAACTGGGATATGCGAACATCGCTTGTACGGCTAGGCGGGGCTTACAAGACGATAGAGAAGCACCTGCTTCGCAACTTTAAGAAGTACGCACATCGCGATGTGGTGGAACGAGAGTCGTTTTGGCACTGGCTTACGGTCGCCCAACACCACGGTTTGCCGACGCGCCTATTAGACTGGACGTATTCGCCGCTCGTTGCGTTACATTTTGCGACCGATGACCTTGAAAGGATGACCGACGATGGCGTCGTTTGGTCTGCGAAAATTCCGGAAGTTCACTCAAAGTTGCCAAGAAATCTGGGTGCAGAACTGAGAAAGGAGGGCTCCTACGTTTTTACGGTGGACATGTTAGCGCGTCTTGGTTCTACAGATTTCGATGTATTTGGAGTTTCCACCAAAGACCTAAGGAGAGCTGGCCCATTGCCGCCAAGCAGGATCACTACGTTGGATGATTTTGACAGGATGAAAAAATCGCCGTTTGCATTATTCTTTGAGCCACCATCGATAGATGATCGGATCGTCAATCAGTTCGCATTGTTCTCGGTCATCTCTGATGCCGACATGCCCATGAATAAATGGTTAAATGAGAACTCTAGCAAAAGTAAGAAGACCGTTATACCTGCAAAGATTAAGTGGGAGATAAGAGATAAACTCGACCAAGCCAACATAACTGAACGTATAATATACCCCGGACTCGGTGGACTGGCACTGTGGCTTAAGCGGCATTATAGCCCCAGCTAAGACCTAAGCAAAATATCAGTTGACCTATACGTCAAACCCGCCTCTCCACCATCATCTTCTTGATCTCGGCGATCGCCTTGGCGGGGTTGAGGCCTTTGGGGCAGGTCTGCGTGCAGTTCATGATGGTGTGGCAGCGGTAGAGCCGGAACGGGTCTTCCAGATTGTCGAGACGATCGCCGGTCGCCTCGTCGCGGGAATCGATCAGCCAGCGATAGGCCTGCAAAAGCACGGCCGGGCCGAGATATTTCTCGCCATTCCACCAGTAGCTCGGGCACGAGGTCTGGCAGCAGAAGCACAGGATGCATTCGTAAAGCCCGTCGAGCTTCTGGCGATCCTCGTGGCTCTGCAGCCACTCCTTGGCCGGTTCCGGCGACACCGTCTTCAGGTAGGGGTCGATCGAGGTGAGCTGCGCATAGGGCACGGTGAGATCGGGCACCAGGTCCTTGACCACCGGCATGTGCGGCAGCGGGTAGACCTTCACCGCGCCGGAAATGTCGTCCATGCCCTTGGTGCAGGCGAGCGTGTTGGCGCCGTCGATGTTCATGGCGCAGGAGCCGCAGATACCCTCGCGGCAGGAGCGGCGCAAGGTCAGCGTCGGGTCGACCTTGTTCTTGATCCACAACAGCGCGTCGAGCACCATCGGCCCGCAATCGTCCATGTCGACGAAATAGGTGTCGACGCGTGGATTCTCGTCGTCGTCTGGCGACCAGCGGTAGATCCTGTACTCGCGCAGATTGGTGGCGCCTTCCGGCTTCGGCCAGGTCTTGCCCTGCTGGACTTTCGAGTTCTTGGGAAGGGTGAGTTCGACCATCTAACCTGCCTCTGCTCAATACACCCGCGCCTTGGGCGCGATCTTTGCCAGGCTGATGCCGCCGTCCGCTTCCTTGACCAGCGGATCGGTGTGCACCGGACGGTAGGAGAGCTTCACCTTGCCGTCGGGCGACAAATGCGAGAGCGTATGAACCCGCCAGTTGACGTCGTCGCGGGAGGAGAAGTCTTCGCGGGCGTGCGCGCCGCGGCTCTCCTGTCGCGCCACCGCGCCGTAGACCGTGGTGATGGCGTTGGCCATCAGGTTTTCCAGTTCCAGCGTTTCGACCAGATCGGAATTCCAGATCATCGAACGGTCGTAAACCTTGATGTCCTTCAGCTCGCCCCAGATTTCGGAAATGCGCTTGCAGCCGTTTTCCAGCGATTCATGGGTGCGGAACACGGCGGCGTCTTCCTGCATCGCCCGTTGCATCTTTTCGCGCAGAACAGCGGTCGGCGTGCCGCCGTCGGCGAAGCGAAGCCGGTCGAAGCGGTCCATGATCTTGTCGACCGCCTGTTCGTTGACTGCCGGGATCGGCGCTTCGCGGTCGATCACCTCGCCGGCGCGGATCGCGGCAGCACGGCCGAACACGACAAGATCGATCAGTGAGTTGGAGCCGAGCCGGTTGGCGCCGTGCACCGAGGCGCAGCCGGCTTCGCCGACAGCCATCAGGCCGGGCTGCACCGCGTCGGGGTTTTTCTTCGTCGGGTTGAGCACCTCGCCCCAATAATTGGTCGGGATGCCGCCCATGTTGTAATGCACCGTCGGCAGCACCGGGATCGGCTCCTTGGTGACGTCGACGCCGGCGAAGATTTTCGCCGATTCCGAGATGCCGGGCAGCCGTTCGTGCAGCACCGCCGGATCGAGGTGGTCGAGGTGCAGGAAGATGTGGTCCTTGTTCTTGCCGACGCCGCGGCCCTCGCGGATCTCCATCGTCATGCAGCGCGAGACGACGTCGCGCGAGGCCAGATCCTTGGCCGACGGCGCGTAGCGCTCCATGAAGCGCTCACCTTCGGAATTGACGAGATAGCCGCCTTCGCCACGCGCGCCCTCGGTAATCAGGCAGCCTGCGCCATAGATGCCGGTGGGATGGAACTGCACGAATTCCATGTCCTGAAGCGGTAGACCCGCCCGCGCGGCCATGCCGCCGCCATCGCCGGTGCAGGTGTGCGCCGAGGTGGCGGAGAAATAGGCGCGGCCATAACCGCCGGTCGCCAGCACCACCATCTTGGCGGCGAAGCGATGGATGGTGCCGTCGTCGAGATTCCAGGCGACGACACCGGTGCAGACGCCGTCGGTCATGATCAGGTCGAGCGCGAAATATTCGACGAAGAACTGCGCGTTGTGCTTCAGTGACTGGCCGTAAAGCGTGTGCAGGATGGCGTGGCCGGTGCGGTCGGCGGCAGCACAGGTACGCTGCACCGGCGGACCGTCGCCGTAGTTCATCATGTGGCCGCCGAACGGCCGCTGGTAGATCTTGCCCTCTTCCGTGCGCGAGAAGGGCACGCCGTAGTGCTCCAGTTCGTAGACGGCGGCCGGCGCCTCGCGCACCATGTATTCCATGGCGTCGACGTCGCCGAGCCAGTCCGACCCCTTGACGGTGTCGTACATGTGCCATTGCCAACTGTCCGG
The DNA here is from genome assembly GCF_025753855.1 of Mesorhizobium sp. ZC-5. Taxonomy (GTDB): domain Bacteria; phylum Pseudomonadota; class Alphaproteobacteria; order Rhizobiales; family Rhizobiaceae; genus Neomesorhizobium. The sequence continues at coordinate 216,361 of NZ_JAOWPT010000002.1, read as the reverse complement.
CCCCATGTTCTGCAACGAGGCCGCGATGCCGCCCTGGGCGGCGACGGTATGCGAGCGGGTCGGGAAAACCTTGGTGATGCAGGCGGTCCTGAGGCCCTGTTCGGCCATGCCGAGCGTCGCGCGCAGGCCGGCGCCGCCGGCGCCCACCACCACCACGTCGAATTTGTGATCGACATAGGTATAGGCCTTGCCGTCCTTCTGCTTTGCGTCAGCCACGCTCAGCTCCCGAATGCCAGTTTGAGAAGTGCAAAGACAGCCGCCACGCCCACCGCGACGGGGAAGAACGTGTTCAGCATGATGAGCGCGAGTTTCATGCCTTCGCCATGGATATAGTCCTCGATGATGACCTGCATGCCGAGCCGCATGTGGTAGAGCCCCGAAAGCAGTACAAGGATCATCACCAGGGCGACGAGCGGGTTGGAAAGCACGGCCCGCACCTCCGCATAGCCGGCCCCGTTCAGCGAGATGAGCAGGCCGACGAAGAACAGCATCAGCGGGACGTTGGCGACGGCCGTCAGCCGCTGGCGCCAAAAGTGCTGGGTGCCTTCGCGGGCGGAGCCGAGGCCGCGCACCCTGTTAAGCGGGGTGCGCATGTCGTTCTTGCCACCGCTCATCGTCATGCCCCCCGCGCCATGTAGCCGGCGACCCAGATCAAAACGGTCAGCACGACCGAGCCGGCGAGCGTGGCCCAGGCAATCCTCGAAGCCGTGTGCTTTTCCAGTCCGGAGCCGGTGTCCCAGACGAAGTGGCGGATGCCGCCCAGCATGTGGTGCATCAGCGCCCATGTGTAGCCGAACAGCACAAGCCGGCCGAACCAGGAGCCGTAAATCCAGTTGACGAAGTCGAAATATTCCTGGGAGATCGCCGCCGCGATCAGCCACCAGGCGACCAGCAGGGTGCCGAAATAGAGCGCGCCGCCGGTGATCCGATGCAGGATCGACATGGTCATGGTGACCGGCCATTTGTAGGCCGTCAGATGTGGCGAAAGCGGTCTTGCTCGGGTGGCTGTGGTTTTGCTCATGGCTCCCCCAGTTCGATGTCCTGGATCATCCGAACGCGGCATCGCCGGCTCGAATTGCGACCTCGGACAGACCGGGTTCTAATGCTCTTTTTGCACTGCGTCAAAGCCGGAAAACCGTTTCCGGGAACCTATTTAGTGTTGGCTGGAGGCTTCAATCGATTTTAGTCCGCACCGCCTGGATCAAGCGCAGAATCAAGCGGTTGGCTCAGGCGCGACCAGCGTGCTGTACCGTTCGAAACAGGGAATCAGCGCTTTCAGCGCCGGCAGGTGAGAGGCTCGTTGCCGCTTTTCATCAACAGCGCCTCGTTGCCCTCCAGTACCAGCGCGTAGGGCGCTTCGCCGAAGCGGGACTGCTGCGTCGGCGGCGCGGCGGGAAGATCGACGCTGGTGCCGTCCGGTTCGGTCAGGTGGACCGAGCTGCGGAAATTCTCCACCGTCAGCGAGCCACCCTCGCCGCAATTGTAGGTGGCAAGGCGCGGCTGGGCGGTGCTGGAGCCGGCGGTGACGTTCGCAGACGTCGCCTTGTCGGCTGGGACGCACGATGCCGCGAGGAATGCTGGAGCGCAAAGAAGCAATGTACGCAACAGCCGATTCGTTTTCTTCGGCTTACTGACCATGGCGCGCAACCTAGCCGCAACCCTGCGGAGAGATCAATGGCCGATCGTCGGCGACCTGAAGCATGTCTTCATTCCGAAACCGAGAACACTTTCGGGCGACATGCATCAGTCGAAGCGGATGACGAAGCTCGTCCAGTCGGCGGGTGCCGCGATTTGTTCATAGAGCTTGCGGCCATCTTCCGGCTGGCGTGGCGCATTGAGCATCAGTTTGGACCAGCCGCGTTCCTCGGCCTGGTCTGCCAATACGTCGACAAGCGCCTTGGCGATGCCCTGGGCACGGAAATCGTGATGCACGTAGATGTGGTCGCAGGCGCCGCAGCGCATGCCCGATACCGGCTCCGGCATATCGGTGAAGATGACGAAGCCGACAAGCCTGCCGTCCACCCGAGCGCCGAGGATTTCGGCGGTGCGGTCCTGCAGAAGCGTCTCGGCGTAGAACTTGTCCGGACGCCGCGGCGCGCCGCGCTTCAGCGCCTGCGCGTAGGCAGCCAGCAAGGGCGCGAATTCCAGAGCGTCCTTCAGCCGGAGCTGGCTTATGTCGATCGTGTGATTGTCGGTGCTGGTCATCCCCTTATCCATGTGGGCATTAACCATCTCTGTCAATTGGACCGGCCGGACAGGCGCCAAGCTCTTAACAAAGGTTAAGAAAAGGTTAATTTAGCGTTCGAGGAGGCGATGTTTCGCTTCAAAGGAGGACGCAGATGCGTTTCCATACCAGTGGCCGGCTGCCGGTCGTCTTTGCTGCCGCCCTCATAGCGGGGGCTTCCGTCGTAAGCCTTCCGGACGGGGCTTTCGCCGGCAATCGCCTGCATGACCACGTCTACGCCGATTCCTTCGGCAACCTGATCGTCCAGAGCCCGTATGGCTACAAGCGCATCATCGTCGGCGAAGGGAACCTTGCAAGAGAGCTGCAGAACTATACGAGCGGCGGCGGACAGGAGGGTTCGTATGAGGAGCCCCTGTACGAACAGCAAGGCTACGACGGCAGCGAATCGGACGAGCCTTATGTCGAGCCGCGATATCAACGGCGCAGCTATTATTATGGCGGCGAACCGGGGCGGGCCTATGCCGCAACACGGTACGAGCGGCAACGCGACTATGTCGACAATTGCTATCGCCCGCCGGTCCTGTGGAAAGGCCGCAGCTACATGTACGGACTGCCGGACGGCGTCATTCCGGTGTCGCCGGGACGTTGCCAGTAGCGCTGAGTCAGCGAATGGTGGTGATGGACAGCCAGGATTGGCCATTCCTCAGTGACACACGCACGCGGTCGCGGCCGCTCTTCTTGGCGTCGTAAAGTGCGGTGTCGGCGCGGCGCATCAGGTCGGTAAGGCGTTCGCCGGGTGCAAGCTCGGCAACGCCGAAACTTGCGGTGAAACGTTTGTCCTGCGGCAAGCCCACCACCGGCAATCCTCCGAAAGCGCTGCGCGCTCCCTCGGCAAACAGGCGCGCGGCGACGATGTTGGTCCCCGGCAGAATGATGGCGAATTCCTCGCCGCCGATGCGCCCGGCCACATGGTGCGAGGTCACGGCAGAGCGCAGGAACTGCGCGAAGGTGACGATCACCGCGTCGCCGGACGCATGGCCGAAATCGTCGTTGATGGATTTGAACTGGTCGAGATCGCAGATCACCAGCGACAGCGGCACGCCCTGCCGTTCGGCATCACGCACGGCGCGGTCGGCGCGCTCCTCGAAGCCGCGGCGGTTCAGCAGGCCGGACAGCGTGTCGGTTTCCGATTTCTGCGTCGCGTCCGTCAGCACGTCGCGCACCAGGATCACCATCAGGAGCAAAGCGGTCGCCATTGCGAACACCGTCGCCATCGATTGCGAGAACAGTGCGTAGTTGCTGCTTATGTAATCCTGCGGTCTGGCGCCCCAGCCGCCAAAGGCATAGGCGAGAAATGGCTTGCTGAGGAACTGCAGGGCGCTGAGGCTGAAAAGGATCATCAACGCACGATCGAGCCGGTCTCGCGCCGCTGCATTCCAGACCAGCCCGACGCTGATCACCATCATGAGGAAGAACGGCGCCTGGTAGAGCGTCATGCGGGTAAAGGAATAACGCGGCAGGTCCTGGATCGCGTAGTTCACCACCAGCGACGCCACGAAAACGGCGCCCATCAATCGCCAGGGCACCGCTACATGATACTTGCGGGCAACACCGACATTGAGAGCGACCATCCCGGCCAACAGGCAGGCGACAGCGGCGACAACGGCCAGCCGCGCATTGCCGAGCGCAGGAATCACTGCCTCAATGGCGAAAAAGCCCATGCCGACCGCATAGCCGAGCGCCAGCCAGCGCGCCGCGACGCGGCTGCGGTCGTAGACGGCGATCATCATGAATGCCGCCGAAAGCAACCCCGCTACAAAGAGGTTGATTGCAAGGATAAATCCGGCTCCGCTCATTTCGGCTCGACATCCAACTGTTATTCACAGAACCACAGGTGGCCAAAAAAGGCGTTAACAACTGCCTCTGATATCCCCGAAAAATCTGAGGTCAAGCGGCGTTGAACATATCAGCCAAAGTGGCCGGCTCCGGACGCTGGTAGGAAAGGCGCACGCTGTCGCGCCCACTCCGCTTGGCTTTGTAAAGCGCGTCGTCGGCGCGGCGCATCAGGGGCGCTATTCCCTCGCCACCCGTTCGCACGGCAATGCCGAAGCTCGCCGTTACGACGGCGTCTCGAGGCAGGCCCGGCATGCGGCTGGCGGCGAAGGAGGTGCGGACGCCTTCGGCGAAGAGCTGCGCGACTGCGAGATCGGCTGCGGGCAGCAACACCGCGAATTCCTCGCCGCCAAGCCGGCCGGCAATGGCACGCCCGCCCGATGCTGCGCGCAGCGTGGCGGCAAAATGGGCGATAACCAAGTCACCACCCTCGTGCCCGTAACGGTCGTTGACTGTTTTGAAGTGGTCGAGATCGGCGAGCACCAGGGCAAGCGGCAAGGATTTGCCGGTTTTGGTGGCAAGCAGGTGTTCGACCTGTTCCTCGAAACCGCGGCGGTTGAGGAGTTTCGACAACGGGTCGGTTCGCGATTCCGCCCTGAGCGCCTTGACCACGTCGAGCGCCGCCGCCGTGAACAGGCAAAGCGCGATGAGCAGCGCCAGCAGCGCGTGCGACAAAAGCGCCGTGGTCCAATAGACGGACTGGTAGAAGCCGTCATACGACGTGAACGGCCCGTGCAGCTTGACCGCGACAAGCGTGCGGACGATGAAATTCAGTCCGGCCAGCACGGACAAGACGAACAGGATCGCCTCCGTAGGACCGTTGCGGCGGACCTCCCGCAATTCCGCCGCCACGACAAGACTGATGGTTCCGAAGGCGAAGTTGATGACGTAGATGCGCCACGTCAGGTCTGGCTGAACGAAGAGAAACCAGCTGAACGCCGCGAAGCCGGCCAGCCCGAGCGCACAGATCACGACGATCGTCGCCTGCCGGCCGTAGCGGGTCACCACAGCGGCCGCAAGCAGGCAGGCGGCAACCGTGAACGCTGCACTGGAGAGCAATTTCGTCGGGGCAAAACCGATCGGCAGTGTGAAATACTGAAGCAGAAAACCCACTGCCGAGCAGGTATAGGCAAGGGCCAGAGCGACCAGATAGGACCGATGCCGCTGGTAGAGCCAAAGCGTCAGGAACGCGGAGCTCAAAGCCAACGCGATCGCCGGATTGAGCAGCGCTATGAATAGGCCCGTGTCCAAACTGCTCTCACCCCCTCCGTCAGGGAAGAAGGTAGACTGCAAGCCCAAACAACGCGTTAAGCCCGGCGCGGATTCTGCCCGACCAGCCTGGATGCCCGGCTGGAGCTCCCAGCCGGGTTCAGATTGCGGTCAGTGCCACTCGCGAATGTCGACGAAGTGGCCGGCGATCGCCGCCGCTGCCGCCATCGCCGGCGACACCAAATGGGTGCGGCCCTTATAGCCCTGTCGGCCCTCGAAATTGCGGTTCGAGGTCGATGCGCAGCGCTCGTGCGGCTTCAGCCGATCGTCATTCATGGCAAGGCACATCGAGCAGCCGGGCTCGCGCCAGTCGAAACCGGCGGCGATGAAGATCTTGTCGAGGCCTTCGGCTTCCGCCTGTTCCTTGACGAGGCCGGAGCCCGGCACGATCATCGCATTGACGCGCGGATTGACCGACTTGCCCTCGACCACCTTGGCGGCCTCGCGCAAATCCTCGATGCGGCCGTTGGTGCAGGAACCGATGAAGACGCGGTCGAGTTCGATATCGACAATCTTCGTACCGGCCGTGAGCCCCATGTAGTCGAGCGCGCGCTGCTTCGAGGTTCGCTTGGTCTCGTCGGCAATTGCTGCCGGGTCAGGAACGATGCCGAGCACGGACACGACGTCTTCCGGGGACGAACCCCAGGACACGATGGGCGGCAGATTGGCGGCGTCGAGCACGACGACCTTGTCGAAATGCGCGCCTTCGTCGGTCTGCAGCGTCTTCCAGTATTCAAGCGCCATGTCCCAGGCCTTACCTTGCGGCGCGCGGGGCTTGTCCTTGACGTAGGCGAACGTCGTCTCGTCGGGCGCGATCAGGCCGGCGCGGGCGCCGCCTTCGATCGACATGTTGCAGATCGTCATGCGGCCTTCCATCGACAAAGCGCGGATCGCCTCGCCGGCATATTCGATGACGTAGCCGGTGCCGCCCGCGGTGCCGATCTCGCCGATGATGGCGAGGATGATATCCTTGGCGGTGACGCCTTCCGGCAGCTTGCCGTCGACACGCACCAGCATGTTCTTGGCCTTGCGCTGGATCAGCGTCTGGGTGGCGAGCACATGCTCGACCTCGGAGGTGCCGATGCCGTGCGCCAGTGCGCCGAAGGCGCCATGCGTCGAGGTGTGGCTGTCGCCGCAGACGATGGTCATTCCCGGAAGCGTGAAGCCCTGCTCCGGACCGATGATGTGAACGATGCCCTGGCGGATATCGTTCTCGGAATAGTATTCGACGCCGAAATCGGCCGCGTTCTTTGCCAGCGCCGCGATCTGGATGCGGCTTTCCTCGTTCTTGTTGATGCCGAGCTTGCGGTCGGCCGAGGTCGGCACGTTGTGGTCGACCACGGCGAGCGTTTTTTCGGGGTGCCGGACCTTGCGGCCGGCCATGCGCAGGCCTTCGAAAGCCTGCGGGCTGGTGACTTCGTGGACGAGGTGGCGGTCGATCCACAAAAGGCAGGTGCCGTCGTCCTGGCGGTCGACCAGATGGTCGTCGAATATCTTGTCGTAGAGGGTGCGCGGTGCGCTCATGTGCGTAAATCCGTCGATATGAACATGGGAAGAACAGGCAGGGGCGCCGGAAGCCCGTCGGCTCGGCGAAACGACCTAGATAAGTCGGCTGGTCAGCGCGCCTGAAATCCGGGCGAAGAACCGCGACGGCAGGCGCTTGTGATCCTGCAGCACGAAACCCTTGTAGGCCGGATTTCCGAAAAGCTCTTCCATAAGCGGGTCAATATCAATCTTTTGGCATTCCGGCAATCGGGACGCTTGGTGGTGGTGTTTCACCGTTTCCGCTCGCATTCCTTGCACAATTGCCCAATGGCACGACAGAGCATAATCTAGCTGCAGATCAAGGGAACGGCCGGGGAGCGCCGCAATGCCCATCTTCATGGACCGGCATGACCTTGCAGGAGCGACTGCTTCGGATGTTGGCGAAGCACACCGCAAGGACCTCGAAATCCAGGACCAGTATGGGGTGAAATTCCTGACATATTGGTTCGATGAACAGCGGGGCACCGCTTTCTGCCTCATCGATGCGCCCGACAAGCACACAGCCCATTGCGTGCATCGTGACGCGCATGGTCTCGTTGCGGATGACATCGTCGAGGTCGCGCTTTCCGCGGTGGAAGCATTTCTCGGCCGGATCCACGACCCCGAACCGCCCTCGGGCCACTCAAGCGCAGATATCGATTCCGGACATCGAGCGATCATGTTCACCGATATCGTCGGCTCGACCAGGATGACGGAACGGCTCGGCGATCGCATGGCCACGGAATTGGTCAGGGCGCACGATTCCATCGTACGCAGGTGCCTGAACAAATCAGGCGGGCGTGAGGTGAAACACACCGGCGACGGCATCATGGCGGCCTTTGCCTCCACCACGGACGCCATCGATTGCGCTGCCACCATTCAGCAGGAATTCCAGCGGTATAACCAAGGAAATCCGGAGCCGATCCATATCCGGATTGGTCTGGATTGCGGAGAACCCGTCGAAGACAGCAACGACCTCTTCGGTTCAACCGTCCAGCTCGCAGCCCGCTTATGCTCGGCTGCTGCGAGTGACCAGATTCTCGTGTCTGAAAATATCCATCAGACGCATGGCAATCGCGAGGCCTTCGTGCCCGCGAAACGGCGGAAGCTGAAAGGATTTTCGCAGCAAATCCGGATGTTTGAGTGCATCTGGGACCGCTCGAAAGGCATTCAGACCGGGAGTGAAGTACCCACCTCCTAACCCTTCTTCGCGGGTTCGGCCTTTTCCGGATCATCCGGCTTCGGCTTGGTCATTCGTCCGGCCGATCCGCCTTGCTTTCCGCCGGGCTTTTCGTCCCGCTTGTCCTCGCTGATGTCGAATTTCACTTCGACGGCATGCAGCAGCCCAAGCACGATCAGCACCAGCAAGGTGCCGAAGCCGGCGATCTGCCAGAAGCCCAGGCCGGCGGCGAGCCCGATCGCGCCGGCGAGCCACATGCCGGCTCCGGTCGTCAGGCCCTGGACCTCGCCGCGCGAGAAAAGGATGGTGCCGGCGGCAAGGAAGGCGATGCCTGCCGTCACCGCCTCGACGACGCGGATCGGGTCGACCTTGACGGCCTCCTTCATCACTTCGGTGGTAAACATCGGGGCATGCACGATCTCGATCGTGAGCAGCGCAAACATCGCCGACGCGACGCAGATCAGGATGTGGGTGCGCAGCCCGGCGGGCCGGTTGCGCCACTCGCGTTCGAAGCCGATGACGGCGCCGAAGATCGTCGCCAGCAGCAGGCGCGCGACAATCACGGGAAACGATGTGTGGGTGGAATGGCCGAATTCTTCGACGAGTTGTTCCATGAGGTCCCCAAGCTGGTTCGGGCACAAACGTTGTCGAGCGGTGCGGGTTCCCGCAAATCCGTTGCCGGCTCAAAGAATCTCGAACACGAACGCCTTTACGAGAGCGTCGGGTTCGGCAATCGCATAACACCTGAACCAAGGGCTTTCTTCGACCGGGCGCCATTTCTTCGTCCGCTCCAGTTCGTCGAACACTGTCTGGAAGCCGGCGCTTTCGAACACCTGGTCGCGGACGGTGAAGATCGCATGGCCGCCCTTCCTGGTGATGCGCGTTAACTCGTGCAGCCCGGAGGCGGGCGCGTGGCCGATGGTGAAGACGCCGGTGGAGAAGAAGGCGCGGAAATGGCCATCCGGCCACGGCAGCGGCCCGCCGAGTGCTGCCTCCTTCAACTCGCCATAGGCGCCGCGGCTGCCGGCAATCCGCAGCATATCGGACGAGAGGTCGAGGCCGGCGATATCGTCGTAGCCGAGCGTCCTGAGCGACGGTCCCGAAAGGCCGGTGCCGCAACCGGCGTCGAGCAGCGGACCTTCTCCGGACGGTACGTAGCGGGCGATCCAGGCGACGATCAGGAACGGCAGCAGGTAGCCGAGCGACGCGGTTTCGGCGTCATAGGTGGCGGCCCACGCCGCGTAGGCGTCCGCCAGCTCTTTCGGGTCTCTGGCCGTGTAGACCGATTCCAGCGCTGCATTCGCATCTTCCTGGCTCATCTTCCCTCCGGTTTCTGGCCTCAGCCTTTCTGGTGACGCCGCATGCGGCGTTCCAGCGCCCTCAGCGCCAGCGACAGGCTGGCGGTGAGCAGAAGGTAGACGTAGGCGACTATCGAATAGGTCTCGAAGAAACGAAAGGAGCCGGCGGCATAGATCTTGCCCATCTGGGTGATGTCGGCGACGCCCAGCACCGAGACAAGCGAAGAGTCCTTGGTGATGGCGATGAAGTCGTTGCCGAGCGGCGGCAGGATGATGCGGATCGCCTGCGGCAGGACGATGAGGCGGAAGCGCTGGGCGCGGGTTAGGCCAAGCGCCTTCGCCGCCTCGATCACGCCTGGATCGACGGCCAGGATGCCGGCGCGGAATATCTCGCCGATGAACGGCGAGTAGCCGATTGCCAGCGCCACGACGGCGCGCCACAGCAACGACACGTCGCGAACGAGCAGTTCAGTCAGGTAGCCGGCATCGCGCAGCGGCGCGGTGATGAAATTCCAGCCAGCAACGAAGGCCGGGACGCCAGCGAAGGCGATCCAGAAAAGAAGCACCAGTACCGGAATGCCGCGGATCAGCTCGGTGTAGAACCGCGCGCCCTGGCGCAGCCAGATCGAGCCGGAGAGACCGGCGAGCGCGATGCCGAGGCCGATTGCGGCAGCGAGCGCGAAGGCGACGACGGCAACGAAGACCGTCATGCCGATGCCTTGCGCAACGATGGTGAAAACCTGCGCGTAAATCGTACTCGACGCGATGGCGATGGCGACCGCCAGCGCGAAGGCGATGCCTGCAACCAGCCAGTAGGGGAAGTCGGGCTTGACGGCCGTCGCCGACGGGGGTGCTGACATGGCTCAGACGACGGGGCGGAAGTGCCCGCCGCCCCGCATGGTCATTTGAGCAGCGAAAGCCGGCGGTCTCACTGCGCCGGCTTGTAATCGACGAACCACTTCTGGGTGATCTTATCCAAGGTGCCGTCGGCCTTCAGCGCGGCGATGCCGGCGTTGATCGGCGCTGTGAGGTCGGAACCCTTGGGGAAGATGAAACCGAAATCCTCGGCCTGCAGCGGGTCGCCGATCAGTTTCAGCTTGCCGCCTGAGGTCGCGACAAGCGCCTTGCCGCCGGCGCTGTCGGTGAGCACGAGGTCGACGTCGCCGGCTTGTAGTGCCGCGACGGAGGCCGCGAAGGTCTCGAACAGCTTGACGCGCGGGTTCTGTTCATTGCCGTCGAGCACGTTGTAGACGGCAACGTAGAAAGGCGAGGTGCCGGCCTGGGCGCCAACCAGCAGCTTTTCGTCGGCGGCGAAAGCCTTGGGTTCGGCGAAGCGGCTCTCGTCGGCGCGCACCAGCATGAAGATTTCCGAACGCATGTACGGATCGGAGAAATCGACCTTCTCCTTGCGGTCGTCCTTTATAGTGATGCCGGTCATGCCCATGTCGTACTGCTTGTCCGAAACGGCCTGGATCATCGCGTCCCAGGATGTGTTCTGGTACTCGATCTTGAAATTGAGCCGCTTGGAAAGCTCCGCCATGGCGTCATATTCCCAGCCGACAGGCTTGCCGCTTGCCGGGTCAACGAATTGCAGCGGGAAATAGGCGTTTTCCGTCACCACGACGACCGACTTGCCGCCGAGATCCGGCAGCGCCTGGGCGAAGGCGGCGACCGGCAAGAGGACGAGGGCCAGCATGGCGGCGAGCGAAAGCTTCAATCTGTTCATGGCGCGCTCCTGAAACGATCTCCCGGACGCCGGGATTTGCCGTCGACTGTAACGGTCCCGAACACGCTTGCAAGCCGGAGGAATGTCCGAAATGGCGGGAGAGCGGAAATCCGTTTCGCCGGTGGGATCAGCCGGCCTGCGCGGACTGATCTTCAGGCTCGCGCAACGCGCGTGTGAGTCTGGTGAGCGTGCCGTGCAGGTCCACGATTTCGTCCTGCGACAGTGGCAACTGGCAAGACAGCGCCTTGGGGATTTCCTTGGCGCGTTCGCGAAGTGCCGCCCCCGCCGCTGTGGGCTCGATCAGCACCCGCCGCTCGTCGGCCGGATCGCGCTTGCGGTTGACCAGGCCGCCGGCTTCCAGCCGCTTCAGGAGCGGCGTCAGCGTGGCCGAGTCGAGGCCCAGTGCCTCACCGAGCGCACCGACTGTTCGCGGCGCCTTTTCCCACAGGACCAGCATGACCAGGTATTGCGGGTAAGTCAGGCCAAGCGGTTCTAGCAAAGGCCGGTAGAGCCGCGTCACCAGGCTGCTTGCCGAATAGAGCGCGAAGCAGAGCTGGCGGTCGAGCCGCAACAGCTCGCCGCCATCCTGTCTTGCTTCCTTGTCGATCGTTGCGGTCATAGAGCCTTTGCCGTCAGCGCCACATCGATATTGCCTTTGATGGCATTCGAATAGGGACATACTTTGTGCGCCGTTGCCACCAGCGCATCCGCGGTTGCCTGGTCGATGCCTTTGGTTTCGACAGCGAGCGCAACGCCCAGCCTGAAGCCGCCCTGGCCGTCGGGGTGAAGTTCCACGGTTGCGTTGATCGCCGAATCCGACAGCGGAGCCTTTTGCTTGCGGGCCACCAGCGCCAGAGCGCTGCCGAAGCAGGCGGCGTAACCCGCGGCAAAAAGCTGCTCCGGATTGGTTGCGCCGCCCTGGCCGCCGAGTTCCTTCGGCATGGCCAGATCGACGCTCAACAGACCGTCGTTGGATTCGGCATGGCCGAGACGGCCGCCGGTGGCGCGGGCTTGAGTGGAATAGAGTGCGGGCATCGGTGTTCTCCAATATTGATTGTTGACGATTAAATCGCATACGATCTTATTTAAGTCAAGCCAGATTTATGCGGGAGGAAAGTTGACGGGGTAGTGTCAGGAAACGGGTCGGAGGTCGATCGCCAGCAGCTCTTCGTCGTAGAACACGCCATCGATGCAGAGCGCGCTGCGTTCCACGCCGTAGGGCACGAAGCCCATCTTATGGTACATGCGCCGCGTTGCTTCCTGGGCGGTGACGACGCTGCACTGCAGGACACGAACATTGCCGGCAGCCTTGTCGATGATCTGCTGCACGAGCTCGCGACCGACGCCCCGGCCACGAAAATCCGCAAGCACGAAGACGCCCCACATATATGCCTTGTGCTTCTCCTTCAGGCGATTGCTGACCGACAGCCCCGCCGTCCCGACCAGCCGGGTGCCTGCGAACGCCCCGAACGTTACGCTCGGGTCCTGCGGTGCGGCACGCGCAACGAAAAATTCCCGTGGCTGGTCGACTTCTTCCTGGTAGCTGGAGCCGAAGGCTTCCGGTGTGTCCTGAAGGGCTGTCAGCCGCAAAGCGCGAAAAGCGTCGGCATCCACTTCAGTCAGCGGCCTGATTTCCATCGCGGCCTTGGCATCTTTCACGACAGCCTCCGTCATTTCCGCTTCGTCGCACCGATCGAATAAGCCATCGGGATCTTCGGGCAATGGTCGGGCAGGCCGAACATGTCGCCGCTTTCCACGGCAAACGGGAAATGCTGCCAGGAAACCACATCGTGCTCGTTGAGGAAATCGATCGCGAGACCGGCCTGGATCAGCGCGTTGACGACATCGGAGAGCGGATGGATCCATTCGTAGTAGCGGACATGCTTCAAGGTGCGGTCGTCGCCGGTGTAGGTGCGCGGTTCGTCCCAGACGAGCGGTCGTCTTGGCGGCGTTCGCCAACCGAGCTGTAATTCCAGCCGCGCGCCCTTGCGGTCGCACTGGAACATCATCGGATGGCCGTCGGCGAGATAGAGCCGGCCACCCGGCCGCAGCAGGCTGGCTACCACACGGCCCCAGCGGAAAATGTCGTCCAGCCAGTTCACCGCACCCCAGCTGACGAAAACCATGTCGTAGACTTGGCCGAGCGCCTCCACGGCATCGTAGACGGAAGCCTCCACGAACCGCACGTCGGCGCCCGCACTGGCGGCGAAACCACGCGCCGCCGCGATCGCCGCGGGCGAAAAGTCGAGCCCGGTGGCGCTTCCCGCGCCAAGATGTTTCAGGCTGATCGTGTCCAGCCCGATATGGCACTGGAGATGGACGATGTCCTTGCCGGAGATGTCGCCGATCTCGCCAGCCTCAAGCAGATAGAGGCTGGAGCCGCCGGCGAGCACTTTTGCGATGCGGTAGCTGCCGGTCGGATCGGTCGCATGCAGTTGAGCCCGATCGTCCCAATTCAAGCGGTTTGCCGCTGAAAATTCTTCCACTTCACTCTCCCCGAGTCCCCCGAAACCTGCCCCAGAAGATGAAGCCGCACTTTAGGAGTGAAGTTTATTTCGCCGCCCGCTCGGTTTCCACTGCAATCCTTAAGGTTTTTCTAAAATTGCTACTTTCGAAACCTGAAGACCTCACCGCGACGCCTCGGGCAAAGCTCGGCTTCTGGGGCCTCGGCCGCGCAACAAAAAAGGCGGCTCGAAAGCCGCCTTTCCATTCGCCTGACAGCGAAATCTTATTCGGACTTTTCAGCCTCGGCCGCAGCCTTTTCGGCTTCGGCGGCAGCAGCAGCCTTGGCTTCGGCGGCATCCTGCGCTGCCTTCTCGGCGGCCAGGGCTTCGGCCGCGGCGATCTTCTCAGCCTCGATGCGGGCCTTCTCGGCATTCAGCGCATCGCGCTCGGCATCGTTGAGCTTGCGGGCGCGCACGCCGGTATTTTCAGTGATGCGGGCCGATTTGCCGCGGCGGTCGCGCAGGTAGTACAGCTTGGCGCGGCGCACCTTGCCGCGGCGCACGATCTCGACGCCCTCGACCATCGGTGAGAACACCGGGAAAACGCGCTCGACGCCTTCGCCGTAGGAAATCTTGCGGACGGTGAAGTTTTCCTGGAAGCCGGCGCCGGAGCGGGCAATGACCACGCCCTCATAGGCCTGCACGCGGGTGCGGCTGCCTTCGGTCACGCGCACGTTGACGCGCACGGTGTCGCCTGGCTGGAATTCGGGGAGCTTGCGCTTGGCTTCGATCTTGGCGGCCTGCTCGGCCTCGATCTGACGGATGATGTCCATCACAAATACCTCTTCTTGCTTCTCGACAGCCAGAGCGCCCGCGCTTGCCTTGCAGTTCAAAGACCGCGCGGCTATGCCTTTTCTTTCCGGAGCGGTCGGAAGAGGCAGGGGCGAATTCACCGTTCTTATTGACGGGTCCGGTCGATTTTTCTTCCGGTTCGGGCGGGCACATACACGTTTCCCCACCGATTGTCACGCGCGGTTGGCGCTTTTTTCATCGAGCCGGCCGGCAACCCTCGAATAACGCCGAGCGTGCGACTGGCCCAGCCATCGCGGCTTGCATCGACGCCAGCCTCTTTCTAAAGGCCTGTGCATCTCCCACGGACTTCAGCCTAATGCCCTTTCTGGACACAATACTTCTTTTCCTCGCCGGCTTCGTGTCCGGAGCCGTCAACGCCGTCGCCGGCGGCGGCACCTTCATCACCTTCGGCGCCATGTCGCTGGCCGGCATCCCGCCGATCGCCGCCAGCGCGACTTCGGCGGTTACGCAACTTCCCGGCTATATCACCTCGACACTTGCCTACTGGAGCGACATCAAGACCTTCTGGCGCGGTGCGCTGCTGCTTTGCGCCATTTCGGCGGTCGGCGCGCTTGCCGGCTCCATGATCCTGCTGGCGCTGGACAACCCGTCGTTCCGCGTCATGGTGCCATGGCTGCTGATCGCGGCTACCGCACTGTTTGCCGCCGGCCCGTGGCTGAAGCCGAAACCCAAATCGGGCAGCGAGGAATCCGTCGGCTCATTTACCGGGTCGCTGGTGCAGTTCATCACCGCCATCTATGGGGGCTTCTTCGGGGCAGGCATGGGCGTCATGATGCTGGCCAGCCTGGGCCTTACCCAGGCCGGCGACTACCACCGCCTCAATGCCTTGAAAAATATGCTCGCCGTGGTCATCGCCACCATCGCCATCACGGTTTTCGCTTCCGGCGGGGTGATCGCCTGGGGACCAGCCCTGGTGATGGTGCCTAGCGGCGCGCTCGGCGGTTATGCTGGTGTTTGGATTGCCAAGCGCGTGCCGCAGAGTGCCGTGCGCGCTTTCGTCGTCGCCACCGGCGTGTTTCTGGCGATCTATTATTTCGCGACGGGCTGAGCAGGTTTCGCCAAAAGGTCCGGTCGCCGCTCGGCGGTCAGTTTCTCGGCCTCGGCATGCCGCCATCTGGCGATTTTTGCGTGGTTGCCGGAAATCAGCACATCGGGGATCGGTCGCCCCTCGAAATCCTGCGGGCGGGTATAATGCGGGTGTTCAAGCAGGCCGTTCTCGAAACTCTCCTCCTCGCCCGACGCCTCGTTGCCCATGACGCCCGGCAAGAGCCGCACCACCGCGTCGAGCAGCACATGCGCTGCAACCTCGCCGCCGGAAAGAATGTAGTCGCCGACCGAAACCTCTTCCAGGGCGCGCGCCTCGATCACCCGCTGGTCGACGCCCTCGAAGCGTCCGCACAGGATCACCGCGCCCGGTCCTGCGGCGAGTTCGCGCACGCGTGCCTGCGTCAGCGGTTTCCCACGCGGGCTCATCAGCAGCCGCGGACGCAAATCCCCGGCGGGCGAAGCTGCATCGATCGCCCTGGCCAGAATATCTGCGCGCATCACCATGCCGGCCCCGCCGCCAGCCGGCGTATCGTCCACCGTGCGGTGCCGATCCGTGGCGAAGTCGCGTATCTGCAACGTTTCCAGCGACCATGTCCCGGCCTCGAGCGCGCGGCCGGCAAGCGACAGGCCGAGTGCGCCCGGAAACATTTCGGGGTAGAGCGTCAGTACCGTTGCGCGGAAACTCACCGGTTGCCTCCGGCGTCGGCGGGACCACGCGGCCGCCGTTTCGAATTGAAGCCTTGTTCGTCCTGCGAGCCGTCAAAACCGTCGTCCTCATCATCATCGACCAACCCGGCGGCAACGGGATCGATGCGGATGAAACCGGCGCTGACAGCAATCTGCGGCACCGCCGCCGCGGTGAAGGGGATCAGCACGCCCCGGCGAGTACCGAGCGTGACTTCGAGAATGTCGCCGCCGCCGAAATTCTGCACGGCGGTCACCTTGCCGAGCGTCTCGCCGGCGTCGTCCTTCACCGCAAGGCCGACGAGGTCGGCATGGTAGAATTCATCGTCATCGAGCGCTTCGGGCAGCGCCGAGCGGTCGACGAACAGTTCCGTGCCGGTCAGCGCTTCCGCCGCGTTGCGGTCGGTGACGCCCTTGAGCCGGACCACGACGACCGTTCCTTGCGGCCTGATATTGGCGATCTCGAAGACACGCCCGTCTTTGGTGTGAAGCGGTCCGTAGTCCGCCAGGGCTAGCGGGTCGGCGGTGAAGGTTTTCACGCGCAGCTCGCCCTTGATGCCGTGGGCGGCGCCGATCACGGCCATCTGGACAGGATTTTTGGGCTTGGTCATTGCAATTTCACTGGTTGCTAAGATCGATCGGTCCATAGTGACTTATTCAATCGGACGGTCGCTGCCAATGCAGGAATTCCTCATCTCCGCCAGACAGGATCTTCTCGACGCCCGTGCCGAGTGGCTGAAGATGCTCGGCCGCGAGCGGCGGCTGGCGGCGCTGACGCTCGAAGCCTACGAGCGAGATACCCGGCAGTTCTTCCAGTTCCTGACCGGCCATTGCGGTGGTGCGCCTGGCATCGCTGATATCAAGGATCTGCGCACCACCGACCTGCGCGCCTATCTGGCCTTCCGGCGTTCGGGGGGCGCCGGTGCCCGGACACTGGGGCGCGGGCTGGCGGGTATCCGTTCCTTCCTGCGGTTTCTCGAAAGGCGCGGGCTTGCCAATGCGGCGGGGGCGGCGGCACTGCGCGCGCCCAAGCAACCGAAATCGCTGCCGAAGCCGCTGACCGCTGGCGATGCCAGACGCGTCGTCTCGACCGGCGAGCAGCTCGCCGAAGAACCATGGATCGCGGCGCGCAACGCCGCCGTGCTGACACTGCTTTACGGTTCCGGACTGCGTATTTCAGAGGCGCTCGGCCTTCCGGGCGGCGAACTTGCCAGCCCGCGCGACACCGTGCTGCGGGTCACCGGCAAGGGTGGCAAGACACGGCTGGTGCCGGTGCTGCCGGTCGCCTTGCAGGCCGTGGCGGAGTATCGCCGCCTGTGCCCCTATCACCTCGATCCGAAAGGCGTGCTGTTCCGCGGCGCCCGAGGCGGCGCGCTGCAGGCTGCGATCATCCAGCGCGAAATGCAGAAAATGCGCTCCGCCCTCAACCTGCCGGCGACGGCGACGCCGCATGCCTTGCGCCATTCCTTCGCCACGCACCTGCTCGGCCGCGGCGGCGACCTGCGCACCATCCAGGAACTGCTCGGGCACGCCAGCCTGTCAACGACGCAGATCTACACCGGCGTCGACACGGCCCGCCTGCTCGAAATCTACGAAGCCGCGCATCCCAGGGCCTGATTTCTGCCAGCCGAGACAATTCTCGGCCGGAGGTTAACGGTTTTGCCGCTTTTTGCGCCTAGGAATCGCGCCATGAAGCGCGCCATGACCATCGCCGACCGTGCGGCCACCCTGTCGCTGAAGCTGCTCGCGGCGGTCAATGTCCTGTTCCTGATCTCCTTCCTCGCCATGATGGCGCTGGCCACCGGCAAGGCACGCGCCGAACTGCCGACCTGCACCGGCAGCGACATGATGGCGGAAATGGCGAAATCCGATCCTGCCGCGCTTGCCGCGATCCGCGCGGACGCCGAAAAGACGCTGAACGGCAAGGGCCTGCTCTGGAAGATCGAGAAGGATGGGCAGACATCCTACCTGTTCGGCACCATGCACATGACAGATCCGCGCGTGACCAGCCTGACGCCGGCGGCACGCGAGGCCTTCGACGCCTCGGCCACCGTGGTAATCGAGACGACGGACGTCCTCGACAAGACCAAGATGATGGCGGCGCTGATGACGAAGCCGGAACTGACCATGTTCACGGACGGTACCACGCTGACGTCGCTGCTGCCGCC
This sequence comes from Mesorhizobium sp. ZC-5, assembly GCF_025753855.1. Taxonomy (GTDB): domain Bacteria; phylum Pseudomonadota; class Alphaproteobacteria; order Rhizobiales; family Rhizobiaceae; genus Neomesorhizobium. The sequence continues at coordinate 198,070 of NZ_JAOWPT010000002.1, read as the reverse complement.
GCAGGAGGTCGACGGCGTCAACAAGGCGCTCGACGCGCGCGGCATTCCACCGGCAAGCGTCGCCAAGATGAAGCCGTGGATGCTGTCGGCGATGCTGGCGCTTCCGGCCTGCGAACTGGCCCGCCAGGCCGGCGGCGCGCCGGTGCTGGACGTCAAGATCGCCGACGACGCGAAGGCCGCCGGGAAATCGATCGAGGGGCTGGAAACCGCGATCAGCCAGCTCGAGGCGATGGCTTCGCTGCCGATGGATTTCCATGTGCAGGGCCTGGTCGATACGCTGAAACTCGGCGACCGTATCGACGACGTTATCGAGACGATGATCGTGCTTTACGTCAATGGCGATACCGGCACCTTCTGGCCGCTGTTCAAGGCGGCTCTGCCGAGCGAAAACCAGGACGAGGCCGGTTATGCCGCGTTCGAAGAAACCATGATCAAGGCGCGCAACAAGACGATGGTCGAGCGGGCCGAACCAATCCTTGCCAGGGGCAACGCCTTCATGGCGGTCGGCGCCTTGCATCTGCCGGGGCCGGAAGGGCTGATCGAGCTGTTCCGCAAGGACGGCTACACGGTGACGCCGGCCGGCTGACTATCGTCGCCGGTCAGAACCTGCGCCAGCATCGCCGGCACGATGAGCCGGTGAAACGGCTTCACCACCGCCAGGTAGGCTCTGCCGAGCAGGTTGTGGGTCTTGACCGCCGTCGAAACGGCCACTTCCTGCCGGCCCGCACCAAGCTCGTTCACGTCGACCACGACGCGGAAATCGAGATGCCTGTCATCGAAACCGAGGACGACGCGGCTTGCCGATTTGCCGACGACGGGAAACAGGCCGATGGCGTCGCGGAATGCGGTGCTGCCGAGTTCGGTTTTCAGCCCGAATGGCCGCACGATGACGTTGCGTATCGCCATCAGGACAGTGATCCAGCCGGGTGTCCGGCCCATTACCCGTCGGGTGGCGCTGACGGCATCGAGGTGGAGGCCGTCGGCGATCAGCCAGTAGCTGTCGGCAAATTGTGCGCCGGCAAGTATCCGATCAGGGTTTGGAAAGGGTATGGAGATCGGCCTCATGCGGACATCTTTCCTCGGATTACCGTATCTTCCATCTGGCATGGAAGACGTACAACGTGGCCAAACGTCGCCGTGAGCGCGGGGCTTTGTTCACGCAAAGCGTGATTTGGCGTGACCTCTCCCCTTCTGTTAGCATTCCAATGTTGCAGCAACAGCGAGGAGATGAGCATGACCAGAATTCTTGTTCTTGCCGCCGCTCTTGGCCTTGGCCTTTCGAGCGCATCGGCATGCGAGTTCCAGCGTTCCGCCAAGGTCGACCAGACGGTCGTGGCGAGCATCACCACCAGCGAAATGCAATCCACGCCGGTCACCGTACCAGTACCGGTCGAGCAACCGGCAACCGCTCCGGCCGATCTGGCCGAATAGATACCATCGCGTTTTTGGCGATGCCTGTGTGCTGACGCACGCAGGCATTTGGTTTGGTCCGTTATCTGTTTCGGGCCGAAATGAAACCGTTTTCCGTTTCGCGCGTTGTGGTGGCAGCGTAACAACGGAGAAACCGCAATGGCCAGCCCTGCCCGCAACACGGATCCCCGTGATCCGCTCAATCCTATTCCTCCAGCGGATGCCGATCCGTTGAACCCAAATCCGTATCCGTCAGCAGCCGATCCACGCAGCGACAACCGGACCGTCGTCCAGACATCGTCTGGCGGCAGCACCGGTGTCCTGATCGCCGCCGTCATCGCGGTGCTTGCCGTCGTGGCCTATTTCATGTTCGCCGGCGGTACCACCACGACAACAGACGAAGCGACGCCGCCCGCAACGACCACGGAACCGGCAACGCCGCCCGCAACGACTGAACCTGCGACGCCTCCCGCGGCGACTGAACCCGCGACTCCGCCGGCAGCGACGGAGCCTGCAACGCCGCCGGCCACCGAGCCTGCGACGCCTCCTGCAGCTACGGAGCCCGCAACGCCTCCTGCCGATGCGCCTGCCCCGGCACCGGATGCGACAGCTCCTGCCGAGCCGGCCCCGGCACCCGCTCCTACGGAACCGGCACCGGCACCGGCTCAGTAAGTCGAGTACGCGTATCTGAGTTTGCGTAAAACAAACGGCCCGCATATGCGGGCCGTTTTGCCTTGTCTGAATGGGTGTCTAGATGTGGATCGGCTTTGCGAACGTCGCCAAAGCGGCTTCCTTGACCGCTTCCGACATGGTCGGGTGTGCGTGACAAGTCCGTGCCAGGTCTTCCGACGAGCCGCCGAACTCCATCAGCACCGCAATTTCGTGGATCATCTCGCCGGCGCCGAAGCCGACAATATGCCCGCCCAGCACCCGGTCGGTCGCCTTGTCGGCAAGGATCTTCACGAAACCATCCGTATGCAGCATGGCGCGCGCGCGCCCGTTGGCGCTGAACGGGAACTTGCCGGCCTTGTATTCGACGCCCGCCTTTTTCAGCTCCTCTTCGGTCTTGCCGACCGAAGCGACTTCAGGGCTGGTGTAGACGACGCTCGGAATGACATCGTAGTTCACATGGCCGGCCTGTCCGGCGATGATCTCCGCCACTGCGACGCCTTCGTCCTCGGCCTTGTGGGCGAGCATCGGCCCGGCGATCACGTCGCCGATCGCGTAGATGCCGGCGACGTTGGTCTTGAGGTGCGCGTCGGTCTTCACCCGGCCGCGCTCGTCGAGCTCGACGCCGGCCTCGGTGAGACCCAGCCCTTCCGTGTAAGGCTTGCGGCCGGTCGCGACCAGAACCACATCGGCCTCGACCTTCTCGGCGCCGCCGCCGGCGACCGGCTCGAACGTCACCGTCGCACCCTTCTTCGATTTCTCGACGCCGGTCACCTTGGCGCCGAGCTTGAATTCGATGTTCTGCTTGGCAAGCATGCGCTGGAACTGCTTGGCCACCTCGCCATCCATGCCGCCGAGGATGGTGTCGAGGTATTCAACCACGGTCACCTTGGCGCCGAGGCGCGCCCAGACCGACCCGAGTTCCAGCCCGATGACGCCGCCGCCGACCACCATCATCGTGGCCGGCACTTTCGCGAAGTCGAGCGCGCCGGTCGATGAGACGATCACCTTCTCGTCGAAGGCGACCTCGACGCCCGGAATGCCGGCGACATCGGAGCCGGTGGCGATGACGATGTTCCTGGTCTCGACCTCCTGGCTCTTGCCGTCCTCGCCGGTGACCGAAACCTTGCCGGCGGCAACGATCTTGCCGATACCGCGCAGCACGTCGATCTTGTTCTTCTTCATCAGGAAATCGAGACCCTTGGTGTTCTGATCGACCGTCTGGGTCTTGTGCGCCAACATCTGCTTCAGGTTGAGTTTCGGCTTGCCGACCTCGACACCCAGCGCCTCGAAGGAATGGCCGGCCTCGGCAAATATCTCGGAGGCATGCAGCAAGGCCTTGGACGGGATGCAGCCGACGTTGACGCAGGTGCCGCCGTGGGTCGGGCGCTTCTCGACCACGGCCGTCTTCAGGCCGAGCTGTGCCGCCTTGATGGCGCACACATAGCCGCCAGGGCCGGTTCCGATGACAACGACGTCGTAAGCCATGAGTAAAATCCTTCTTGCCTGGCGGTCAGCGGCCGCCGCTCGCATTCAGCAGGGCACCCGTTATATAGGATGCCTCATTCGACAAAAGCCAAAGGATCGTTCTTGCGATCTCGTCGGCGGTTCCTTCGCGCTTCATGGGCACGAAATCGCGCATCGCGGCGATGCGGTCCGGCTGGCCGCCGGAAGCGTGGATCTCGGTGTCGATAATGCCCGGCCGGACGGCATTGACGCGGATTCCTTCGGTGGCGACCTCCTTGGCAAGGCCTATGGTGAATGTATCGATCGCACCTTTCGAGGCGGCGTAGTCGACATATTCGCCAGGGCCTCCGAGCACGGCCGCGACGGAGGAGACGTTGACGATGGCGCCGCCTTTGCCGCCGTGCTTCGTCGACATGCGCTTGACCGCCTCGCGGGCGCACAGCAGCGAGCCGATGACGTTGATGCGCATCATGCGCTCAAGCCTGGCGAGGCTCATCTCGTCGATGCGCGCCTTGCGGTCGACGACGCCGGCATTGTTGACCAGTGCATCAAGCCCGCCGAACCGGCTGTCGACCGCCGCGAACATCGCCAGCACGTCGGCTTCGCTGCCGACATCGCCCTTGATGGCAAAGGCCTCGCCGCCCTTGGCCTCGATTGCCTGCACAAGCGTGGCGGCAGCCGTTTCATTGGAGGCGTAGTTGACCGCGACACGATAACCCGCCTCGGCGGCAAACCTGCAAACAGCCGCGCCGATGCCGCGCCCGCCGCCGGTCACCAGAATTGTCTTTCCGCCATCGCTCATTCCTGGCAGCCTTTCAACTGGAAGACATCCCACGGCTCCTTGGTGAAGCCGTTCGCGCCGAAGATCGCCGACTGCCTGAGCGCCGGGCCGAGATCCGGGAAGATCAGCCTTTCGGGCGCTGCCTCATCATGCTTCGGGACGAGGCCGATATTGCCCTGGCCGTCGGCGGTGTAAACCACGCCCTGCCAGAGCGTGCAGGCGGCGAGTTCTTCGCCGGTGACGTCGCCCTCCGGGCATTTGTGCATCAGCATGCCGAGCGACCGCGCCGGCTCGTCCGTCCACATCACGATTCCGTCGAGCAGGACTCCGCTGCCAACCCACATCTTGAATGTGTTGGTGACAGTGGCTGCGTCGCCGTTCGGCCGGAAGTCGATGCCCGCAAGTTCGGCGCGCTCGCCGTAAACAGCAAGCGCCATCGGGCAGGCAGCCTGTGCGGGAAAGGCGGCGGCAAGCCCAATGGCCAGCGCCATGCACCCGGCAACCGACGTCACCCCACGGGAAGCGCCCTTTCTTTCGGGTCGCTCACCGTGGATCGGAACATCCGTCAGACACTGATCGCCGGGCCGTCCATCTGGCATGGTTCTGGATCGCGCTCAGGACATCAATCGCACGAGCATCAGCAATAGCCCGATGATCGATGCAAACCAGATCAAAGTCCGTACCACCGGCGTTCCGGTAGCGTAGACGACGACATAAAGGACACGTGCGACAAGCCACAGCACGGCACCGGTTGCAGCGATGCCGCCGGTCTTTCCCGTGACCGCCAGCGCCAGCACCAGGGCGATGAAGGCCGGATAGGTTTCAAGAAGATTGCGCAACGCACGCGACAGCCGTCCGGCGACGATGCTGCGCGAAACGCGACCTTCGTCGCGCGGGCTGAAAAGATATTTTGGTCCCAGATCGTACGTGGCGCACGCCTGAACGATCACCTGCACGATCAGGAGTGCAACACTCCAGCCCAGAACCCAGATTTCCGTCGATGCGGCTGCTGCTTCCATATGAGCCTCCCTCGGCGGCCCCAAGCGGGCCGCGACTCAGAGATCAAGCACCAAACGCTCCGGATCCTCAAGGCTCTCCTTGACCCGGACAAGGAAGGTCACCGCTTCCTTGCCGTCAACGATGCGGTGATCGTAGCTCACTGCAAGGTACATCATCGGCCTGATGACGATCTGGCCGCCGACCACGACCGGGCGCTCCTGGATCTTGTGCATGCCGAGAATGCCGGACTGCGGCGCGTTGAGGATCGGCGTCGACATCAGCGAGCCGTAGACGCCGCCGTTCGAGATGGTGAAGGTGCCGCCCTGCATGTCGGCGACGGTGAGCTTGCCGTCGCGCGCGGCAAGACCCAGCCGGCCGATCTCCTTCTCGATCTCGGCGATCGACATCTGGTCGGCATTGCGCACCACCGGCACGACAAGACCCTTGTCGGTACCGACGGCGACGCCGATATGGGCGTAGTTCTTGTAGATGATGTCGGTGCCGTCGATCTCGGCATTCACCGCCGGCACTTCCTTCAGCGCGTGCGTCACCGCCTTGGTGAAGAAGCCCATGAAGCCGAGCTTCACGCCGTGCTTCTTCTCGAACACATCCTTGTATTTGGTGCGCAGGTCCATCACCGCCTTCATGTCCACCTCGTTGAAGGTGGTCAGCATGGCGGCGGTCGACTGTGCCTCCTTCAGCCGGCGCGCGATGGTCTGGCGCAACTTGGTCATGCGAACGCGTTCCTCGCGTGACGCATCGTCGGCCGATGACGGCGCGCGCGCCGCGACAGGCGCAGACGCTACTGCTTTCGGCGTCTCCGCCGGCTGCGAGGGCGCGCCCTGCGCGATCGCCTGCAGCACGTCGCCCTTCAGCACCTGGCCGCGCTTGCCGGCGCCGGCGACCTGATCGGCGGAAACATTGCTCTCTTCCAGAAGCTTCGCAGCGGCCGGCGCCGGCGGCATCTCCGTCTTGCCGGCCGGCTTCTTCTCCTCGATCGGCGTATCACCTGCGATCTCGCCGGTCTTCTCGACGGCCTCCTTCACCGTCTCCGCACCGGCGCTGCCTGCCGCCTGTGCCACGGCGTCCGGCTTGGCTTCCTTGGCCGCCGGCTTGGCGGCCGCACCGCCACCCTCGCCGATGGTGCCGAGCAGTGCGCCGAGGCCGACGGTCTCGCCTTCCTTGGCCGAAATTTCGGACAGCGTTCCGGCCGCGGGTGCAGGCACTTCCACCGTCACCTTGTCGGTCTCGAGTTCCACCAGCGGCTCGTCGGCGGCGATGGCATCGCCCACCTTCTTGAACCACTTTCCGATGGTTGCCTCGGAGACCGATTCGCCAAGGGTGGGAACGCGGATTTCGGTAGCCATGGGTTCTCTCTGTCCGTTGTTTGTCTACGGTTAGATCATTCGCCGAGCGCGTCGTCGAGGAAAGCCTGCAACTGGGCAAGATGCTTCGACATCAGGCCCGTCGCCGGTGAAGCCGCCGCCGGCCGGCCGGTGTAGCGGACACGCTGGTGCTTGGCATCGATATGGGCGAGCACCCACTCCAGATACGGATCGATGAACGACCAGGCGCCCATGTTCTTGGGCTCCTCCTGGCACCAAACCATCTCCGCGCCACGGAAGCGCGACAGTTCGGTGATCAGCGCCTTGGCAGGGAACGGGTAGAGCTGTTCGACACGCAGCAGGTAGATGTCGTTGATGCCGCGCTTCTCGCGCTCCTCGTAGAGGTCATAATAGACCTTGCCCGAGCAGAGCACGACGCGACGGATCTTCGAATCCTTCACCAGCTTGATGGGCTGGTCCTTGAGCAGTTGCGCGTCGTCCCACAACAGCCGGTGGAATGAACTTTCGCCCGAAATGTCGGCGATCGTCGACACCGCCCGCTTGTGGCGCAGCAGCGACTTCGGCGTCATGACGATCAGCGGCTTGCGGAAATCGCGCTTCAACTGCCGGCGCAGGCTGTGGAAGTAGTTCGCCGGCGTGGTCGGATAGACGACCTGCATGTTGTCTTCGGCGCAGAGCTGCAGGAACCGCTCGAGGCGGGCCGAGGAGTGCTCCGGTCCCTGTCCTTCATAGCCATGCGGCAACAGGCAGACGAGCCCCGACATGCGCAGCCACTTGCGTTCTCCCGACGAGATGAACTGGTCGAACACCACCTGCGCGCCGTTCGCGAAGTCGCCGAACTGCGCCTCCCACAAGGTCAGCGCGTTGGGCTCGGCCAGCGAATAGCCGTATTCGAAGCCGAGCACCGCCTCTTCCGAAAGCATCGAGTTGATGACTTCGAAATTGGCCTGCGCCGCCGAAAGATTGTTGAGCGGGATGTAGCGTCGTTCGTCGCGCTGATCGTAGAGCACCGAATGGCGCTGCGAGAACGTGCCGCGCTCGGAATCCTGTCCCGAAAGCCGGATCGGATTGCCGTCGAGCAGGATCGAGCCGAAGGCCAGCGCTTCGCCGGTCGACCAGTCGATGCCTTCGCCGGACTCGATCATCTTGCGGCGTGTTTCGAGGAAGCGGCCGATCGTCTTGTGGGCCTCGAAATCGCCAGGCACCTCGGTCAGCTTCTTGCCGAGTTCCTTGAGGATCTTCACCGGCACCGCGGTTTTGCCGCGGCGCTGTTCGTCCTGATTATCGGCGGTCCTGAGACCCGACCAGGCGCCGTCCAGCCAGTCGGCCTTGTTGGGCTTGTACTGCTGGCCGACTTCCCATTCCGATTCGAGATGAGCGCGCCAGTCGGCCTTCATCTTTTCGTATTCGCTTTCCGACAGCAGACCTTCGGCGATCAGCTTGTCGGCATAGATCTGTCCCGTCGACCGCTGGGTGCGGATCTTGCGGTACATGATCGGTTGGGTGAATGCCGGTTCGTCGCCTTCGTTGTGGCCGAAGCGGCGGTAGCAGAACATGTCGACGACCACCGGCTTGTGGAACGTCATGCGGAATTCCGTCGCCACCTTGGCAGCGTAGACCACGGCTTCCGGATCGTCGCCGTTGACGTGGAAGATCGGCGCCTCGATCATCTTGGCGACATCCGACGGATAGGGCGACGAGCGCGAGAAACGCGGGTTGGTGGTGAAGCCGATCTGGTTGTTGATGATAAAGTGCAGCGTGCCCGCGACGCGGTGGCCGCGTAGGCCCGACAGGCCCAGAATCTCGGAGATGACGCCCTGGCCGGCGAAGGCGGCATCACCGTGCAGCAGGAGCGGCAGCACTTTTGCACGCTCCTCGAGCGGCACCTGTTCCTCGCGCTTGCGGCCGAAAAGCTGGTCCTGCTTGGCGCGCGCCTTGCCCATCACCACGGGATCGACAATCTCGAGGTGCGAGGGGTTGGCGGTCAGCGACAGGTGCACCTTGTTGCCGTCGAACTCGCGGTCCGAGGAAGCACCCAGATGGTACTTCACGTCGCCCGAGCCTTCGACGTCGTCGGGTGCGTAGGAGCCGCCCTTGAACTCGTGGAAGATGGCGCGATGCGGCTTGGCCATCACCTGGGAAAGCACGTTCAGCCGGCCGCGATGCGCCATGCCGAGCACGATCTCCTTCATGCCCATGGCGCCGCCGCGCTTGATGATCTGCTCGAGCGCGGGGATCAGCGATTCACCGCCGTCGAGGCCGAAACGCTTGGTACCCTTGTACTTCACGTCGATGAACTGCTCGAAGCCTTCGGCCTCGACCAGCTTCTGCAGGATCGCCTTCTTGCCGGGCGCGGTGAAGGCGACGCCCTTGTCCTGCCCTTCGATGCGTTCCTGGATCCAGGCCTTCTCCTTCGGATCGGAGATGTGCATGAATTCGACGCCAAGCGTCGAACAATAGGTTCGCTTCAGGATATCCAGCATCTCGCGGATGGTGGCGTATTCGAGCCCGAGCACCTTGTCGATGAAGATGCGGCGGTCGTAATCCTCCGCCGTGAAGCCATAGGCCTCCGGCGACAGTTCGTTGTAGTCCTCGAGCGGCTTGGCAAGACCGAGCGGATCGAGCGCGGCGTGCAGGTGGCCGCGCATGCGGTAGGCGCGGATCATCATGATGGCGCGTACCGAATCGCGCGTTGCCCGAAGCACATCGGCATCCGAAATGACGGCTACGCCGTTGGTCGCCTTTTCCTTGAGCTTCTTCTCGAAATGCTTCTCGACGCCGCCCCAGTCGCCATCCAGCGCCGAAACCAGTTCGCCATTGGCGACCACCGGCCAGTTGGGCTGCGTCCAGGACGCGCCTTCGGCATTCTTCTTCACATCGGCGGCATCGTCCTGCAACGCGCCGAAGAAATCCTGCCACTCCATGCCGACCGAGGACGCGTCCTCCTTGTAGCGGGCGTAGAGATCCTCGATGTAGTCGGCATTGCCGCCGTAGAGGAAAGAGGTGAGGGAAAACTGGTCGTTGGCCTGATCTTGTCGTGCCATTCTCATGTCGGAGTTTTGGGCTCCGTCTCCTTTATCAGAAAGTGAGTAGCGAATAGGGAGTAGTGAGTAGGGATTGCGTCGCCTTTATGCTCCGCCCTGCCTTCTTCCATTCACTATTCGCTACTCACCATTCCCTATTCGCCTAACCTTTGATCGCCTCGACCAGGGTGGTTCCCAGCCGCGCCGGCGATGGCGAGACGCGGATGCCGGCCGCTTCCATTGCTGCGATCTTGTCTTCCGCGCCGCCCTTGCCGCCCGAGATCACCGCGCCCGCGTGGCCCATCGTGCGGCCGGCCGGAGCCGTGCGCCCGGCAATGAAGCCGGCCATCGGCTTCTTGCGGCCGCGCTTGGCCTCGTCGCGGATGAACTGCGCCGCGTCCTCCTCGGCCGAACCGCCGATCTCGCCGATCATGATGATCGACTTGGTCTCGTCGTCGGCAAGGAACATCTCGAGCATGTCGATGAATTCGGTGCCCTTGACCGGGTCGCCGCCAATGCCGACCGCGGTCGACTGGCCGAGGCCTTCGTTCGTCGTCTGCAACACTGCCTCATAGGTAAGCGTTCCCGAGCGCGAAACAACGCCCACCGAACCCTTGCGGAAGATGTTGCCGGGCATGATGCCTATCTTGCACTGGTCGGGCGTCACGACGCCGGGGCAGTTGGGGCCGATCAGCCGCGACTTAGACTTGTCGAGCTTTGCCTTGACCTTGACCATGTCGAGCACCGGGATGCCCTCGGTGATGCAGACGATCAGCGGGATTTCGGCCTCGATGGCCTCGATGATCGCCGCCGCGGCGCCTGCCGGCGGCACATAGACGACAGACGCGTTCGCCCCTGTCGCAGCCTTGCCCTCGGCGACGGTCGCAAAGATCGGCAGCGGGTGGCTGCCGTCCCACTTCTCGCCACCCTTCTTGGGGTGGATGCCGCCAACCATCTGGGTGCCGTGATAGGCCAGGGCCTGTTCCGTGTGGAAAGAGCCGGTCTTGCCAGTCAGGCCCTGCACGAGAACCTTGGTGTTCTTATCTACGAGAATGGACATGGAGGCTCCTAAAGCCGCTTCAAATCTGTGACGGTGAGATTGCTTTCGGCGTTGCCGGTATTGAGTGTCGTCGCCGGCTCGAACATCAGCACAACCGGTTCGAGCGTCAACGAACGCGGCCGGTGCTCTACGCCGCGCGGCACCACGATGAAGTCGCCTTCACCGAGCTCGACCGGCCCGTCGCGAAAATCGATGGCGATTTTTCCGCGCAGGACGAGGAATGCCTCGTCCTCGTTTTCATGCGCATGCCAGTCGAACACTTCGCCGAACTTGGCGACCTTCGCCTGGCTGTCGTTGACGTCGCCGGCAACATGAGGATCGAAGACCTTCCCGATCGTCCGGTCCGCCGCTTCGACGAGGTTTATCTTGCGCGGAGGCACTCGCTCAGCCCTTCACCGCCGCGACGATCTTCTTGGCGGCGTCGTCGAGGTTGTCGGCCGAAACGACGTTCAGTCCGCTCTCGTTGATGATCTTCTTGCCGAGATCGGCGTTGGTGCCTTCGAGGCGCACCACAAGCGGAACCTTCAGCCCGACCTCCTTCACTGCGGCGATGACGCCTTCGGCAATGACGTCGCACTTCATGATGCCGCCGAAGATGTTGATCAGGATGCCCTTCACGGCCGGATCGGCGGTGATGATCTTGAAGGCCGCCGTGACCTTCTCCTTGCTGGCGCCGCCGCCGACATCGAGGAAGTTCGCCGGCTCGGCGCCGTAGAGCTTGATGATGTCCATCGTCGCCATGGCAAGCCCGGCGCCATTGACCATGCAGCCGATGTTACCGTCGAGCGCCACATAGGCGAGGTCGTATTTCGACGCCTCGATCTCCTTGTCGTCCTCCTCGGAAAGATCGCGGAGTTCGGCGAGTTCGGGATGGCGGAATTCAGCGTTGCCGTCGAACGAGACCTTGGCATCCAGCACCCGCATGCGGCCGTTCTTCATGACGATCAGCGGATTGACTTCCAGCAGGCTCATGTCCTTCTCGACGAAGGCTTTGTAAAGCGTCGGGAAGATCATTTTGGCGTCTTCCGCCGCCGCACCTTCGAGCTTCAGCGCCTTGCCGAGCGTCGCCACATCCTTGTCGGTCACGCCAGCTTCGGGATCGATCGCCAGGGTGACGATCTTTTCCGGGGTGTCATGCGCCACGCCCTCGATGTCCATGCCGCCCTCCGTCGAGACGACGAAGGCGATGCGGCCAACGGTGCGGTCGACGAGAAGCGACAGATAGAGCTCGCGGTCGATGTCAGCGCCGTCCTCGATATAGAGGCGGTTGACCTGCTTGCCGGCCGGCCCGGTCTGCTTGGTGACGAGCGTGTTGCCGAGCATCTCCTTGACGTTGACGACGACGTCCTCGATCGACTTCGCCAGCCGAACGCCGCCCTTGGCATCAGCCCCGAGTTCCTTGAACTTGCCCTTGCCGCGGCCGCCGGCATGGATCTGGCTCTTCACCACATAGAGCGGACCGGGAAGGCTCTTTGCCGCCGCCTCGGCCTCACTGGCCTTGAAGATGGCGACGCCGTCGGCGACCGGCAGTCCGTAGGACTTGAGGAGTTGCTTGCCCTGGTATTCGTGGATGTTCATGAGCGGCCGTCCTTATTTCGAGGCGAGGTTTGGCGCGATCTTGACGCAGGCTTCGCACAGCGTGGCGACCGCGTTGACCGAATTGTCGAACATCTTCTGCTCGGCCTTGTTGAGGTCGATCTCGATGACCCGCTCGATGCCGCCGGCGCCGATCACCGTCGGCACGCCGACATACATGTTCTTGACGCCGTACTGGCCGGAGAGGTGCGCCGCCGCCGGCAGCACACGCTTCTTGTCCTTGAGATAGGCCTCGGCCATCTGGATCGCCGACGAAGCCGGCGCGTAATAGGCGGAACCCGTCTTGAGCAGTGCCACGATCTCACCGCCTCCCTTGCGGGTGCGCTCCACGATCGCGTCGAGTTTCTCCTTCGTGGTCCAGCCCATCTTGATCAAGTCGGGCAGCGGGATGCCGGCGACAGTCGAGTACCGCACCAGCGGCACCATGTCGTCGCCGTGGCCGCCGAGCGTCATCGCCGAAACATCCTCGACCGACACCTTGAACTCCTCGGCAAGGAAATACCGGAAGCGGGCCGAATCCAGCACGCCGGCCATCCCGACGACATGGCTCTTCGGCAGGCCGGAGAATTTTTGCAGCGCCCACACCATAGCGTCGAGCGGGTTGGTAATGCAGATAACGAAGGATTTCGGCGCGTATTTCTTGATGCCGGCGCCCACCTGCTCCATCACCTTGAGGTTGATGCCGAGGAGATCGTCGCGACTCATGCCGGGCTTGCGTGGCACGCCGGCGGTGACGATGCAGACATCCGCACCCTCGATCGCGGCATAGTCGTTGACGCCGGTGTAGCGCGCATCGAAGCCCTCGACAGGGGAGGATTCGGCGATGTCGAGACTCTTGCCCTGCGGTATGCCCTCCGCGATGTCGAACATGACGACGTCGCCGAGTTCCTTGAGGCCGATCAGGTGGGCGAGGGTGCCGCCGATCATGCCGGAGCCGATGAGGGCGATCTTGCTACGTGCCATGTTGGATGTTTTCCCTTATGATCTGTGACCGGGCAATGACGGCGCCGGAGGAGAGTGTTTAGGCCAGAATGGAACAGGGATGCGGCCAGAATTTCGCCGCTCAGTTAGGCCCATGCGGAGAAAAATTCAAACGATTATTTTCGATCTAACTATTTCAATCGGTTAGACCATTCGGGATTTACGTAAACGTCAAAGTTTGGATGAGTGATCTGGCAGGTCAGGATCAGCCGGATGGCAGCTGTCTTCATCCTTCCGGCCGAGAACTCTTGCTGGAATGCCTCGCGGTCCAGGCATCGAGCCAGTCCTTGCTCTGCATCTCCATCAACCGCGATGCCGTACGCTGGAACTCGAAGGCCTCGGTGCCGCGCTTGCCCTGATAGAGCTCCCCGGGAGGCGCATCGGCGCTCATCACCAGGCGGATCTGCCGGTCATAGAGCGTGTCGATAAGCAGGATGAGGCGCTTGGCCTCGTTGCGATGCGCTTCGGACAACACCGGGACGTGATCGATGAAGACCGTATCGTATTGCGCGGCGATCGCCAGGTAGTCGCGCGCCGCAAGCGGCTTTTCGCAGAGATCGGCAAAGGTGAAGCGCGCCGAGGCGCCCGCAGCCCTCGGCACCGGGACATGGCGACCCTTGACGACCACTTCGGCGGCTTGCTCGGTGAAGCCATGGCTGACCGCGTCCCAGGCGTCATCCATCTTGCGGTCGGTGTCAGGGCCGCCGGGCGTCATGTAGACCGGCAGATGGTTGAACCTGTCGAGCCGGTAGTCCTTGCCGGCATCGAGAGCCAGAACGTCGGTGTATCGCTTCAGAAGATCGACGAACGGCAGGAACAGCTTCCGGTTCAGGCCGTCGCGGTAGAGATCGTCAGGCGCGACGTTGGAGGTTGCCACCAGCACGACGCCTTCGGCGAAAAGCACGGAAAACAGCCGCGACAGGATCATCGCGTCGGCGATGTCGGTGACTGAAAACTCGTCGAAGCACAGGACCCAGGCTTCCCTGGCGAGTTCCCTGGCGACGGGCGGGATCGGGTCGTCTTCCTTGACGGTTCCATTCTTCCTTGCCTGCCGGTGCTTCTGGATACGATCCTGCGCATCGGCCATGAAGGCGTTGAAGTGTATGCGCCGCTTGCGGCGGACCGGCACCAGATCGAAATACATGTCCATCAGCATGGTCTTGCCGCGGCCGACACCGCCGTGGATGTAAAGCCCCCTGACCGGTTCTGCCGCACGGTTCTTGCCGAACAGCCAGCCCAGTGCGCTGGACTTTGCCGCGAGCCGCTTGCCGGCGATTTCGCCGATCAGCCGGTCGAGCGCGGCGGCAACGGCCAGTTGCGCCGGATCGCTGGCGATTTCGCCAAGCTCGACGAGATGGCGGTAGCGCTGCGCGACGGAGGGATGCGTCTGGATTCCGTCACGCAGGTGCATTGGTCATTCTTCTGCGTGACGGGCTGGAAATATGGAAGCGATGGCTTAGCGGGAGAGAGAGATCGCCACGCCGCTTTCGGTCTGGCCGTCGAATTTTTCGGGGCCGGACGAGTAGAGCCGCGCCAGCACCGAACCGTTGGCATCGTGCAGCGTCAGCTGCTTGCCGGCTACATTCCACGATTTCACGCCATCGATCGGCGCCGGGCAGCGCAGCGGTCCGGCGCGGAAACCAGCACCGAATTTGGTCTGCGGTGTCGCTACCTTGCAGCTTTGCCCGGAAACGGAGGCCGTCCAGACGCCGGCGACGCCACCCGCGCTGATGTCGGGTGCGGTCGCGGGTGGTGCTGTCATCGGTGGAACCGCGGCGACCTGCTGCTCGGGTGCCGCCGGGAACTGCGAAGGATTGGGAGAAGCCGGCGGCGGCAGCTGATTGCCGGTGACCGTGCCTGCCGGCGCCGCGGGCAACGGCGCTGGACGGCTATCGAGCGACGACATGCGCTCGCTCTGGCATCCGGCCGCAGCGAGTGACAGAAGTGTCACTGCCAAAAGGCCAGTCTTCGAAAAAGCCATGATATCCAACCTCCGTGGTGCGCAAAGCGCGCCGCCCGCCAGTCCCAGCGCCATAAAAGTGGCGATGTTTGGGAGATTTCAACCGGGTGTGGTTAAAATAGAGTTTCCGCCGAAAAATTGTTGCAATTAAGCAACGCAATGGTTCAGCTGTGGATCGCCTTGCTCGGGACGAAGACGTAGCCGCTCGGCCCGACGACATGGCATTCGCGCAGGCCATGCGGCTTGTCAACCGAGGCCGCCAGGACGACATGGTCCCGCTCGCGCGCCCTTGCCTCGATCCTGTCCGGATCGGCGCCGTAGATGCGAATTTCGACACCGATGCCGCGGACGTCGTTTCCCGCCACCACTCCCGTCATCTCGTGATCGAGATACGAGTGGTCGGCATGGAGCATGAATACCGATCCCTGCAACTCGATCGCAGCGAAATCCTCATCCGCATAGATCGTATTGGCGCCAAGCACGGTGCGGCAGAAAATCTCCATCGGCACGATCTCCGGCACCAGGAGATTGATGCCGATGCCGCGCGGCAGAGAGCGGCCGAAGTCGGCCGCCTTCATCCACGGTTCTTTTGTCCGCCTCTTCGCCATCAGGTGGTTTCCAGGATTTCGTATCTCCCAGATGTTTGCCCTAGCGTGGCCCGAACCGATAGAGCGTCTCCGAAAACGGCGCCGGATGGCGGAGCAGTCCACCGCAGCGGCGATCCAGATCGTGAAGCAGCGCATGGGCACGACGTTGTGCGGGCTGCCAGTCGGCATCGGCCTGCAACAACGCCAGCGCTTCCGCCGCGCGGTCGGCGCCGATCAGCAGTTCGGCTGCCACCAGCCGGTCGCCTTCGCCCGATGCAGCACCATCATGGACGGTCTTCGCCACGGAGCCCCACTGGTCCCATGGAAATTCCTTCGTAAGCGATGCCGGGCGCGCCGGCGCTTCGTCTGTAGTGCCAAGCACGAATGGCGCCAGTGCAAGGCGCGCGATTGCCCTGTCAACGACTGCAGCCGCCGTTTCGTTCTGCTCGCCGGCAGCGACAGAGCGGAAGCTCGCCAGTTGCTTCATTCTCGTTTCGGGGCCGAGGACCTTGTCGAGCCTCGCCACCATAGCGGCGAATACCGCGTCGGGTCTGTTCACCGGATCGAGCCTTTCCGCGTCGATCTCGGTCAGCATTTCAGCCGCCAACTCCGTGCCGATGCGCCGTTCGCCTGTCTGGTTGAGCACGGTGAGCAGCATCGTGGCGGGCGGAAACTGCCGGACCAGCGGCCAGAACGGCTGCATCATCGTCTTGTAGCCGCGCTTGGCATCCACCGCTTGAATTTCGGGAGGCTGCTTCGTCATGTCGAGGGCCGGCAACAAGTCGGCCAACGTCAGCGCGAAACGGATTGAGCTCTCGCGTAGCTCGGCCGGCGTGCCGTTCCCGGACGCCGGGTTGCGGTCGATAAATCCAACGAGATCGCTCAAGTCCTGCTTCGTGGCGTAGAGATTGTACGCCAGCATCGCCAATCCGGCTTCCTCGGCACGGTTTGCAAGCTTGGTCTTCGTTTCATCGTCGAGATCGATGATCGCGACAGGAAGTTGCCGATGGATCGGCGACTGGTCGAAGCGCTCGGGATTGGCTGCCTTCCAGCGCTTCAACTCGCCCAACAGCCAGTCGCCGCCATCCTCGACGGCAAGCGCCCGCCACGCCGATTCGCCAAGCAATGGCACCACGGAGCCGATGCTCGGCTGCGGCGAAATTTCGGCGAGCATTGCCGCGCGGTCCGCAGATTTTGCATAAGCGAGCTTGAGTTCGAGGATACGTTGCGGCGGGTGGCTGCGCTTTTCCAGCGACGCGAGCAATTCGGAACCTTCGGCATAAGTCATGCCACCGTAGCGGATTTTCAGGTAGGCCGCGTCATCGCCTGCCCGGTCACGCCAGAAGTTCGGCTTTGTCACCGGTTCGGTCAAAAGGAAATCCGCCACGGTCACGATGGTCGGCGCGTGAACGCAGGCATCGGGTGGCCGGTCCTGCGCCTGTGCGACCGAAATCGATGTCGTCAGTCCGACCGCCGCCAGAAAAGCCAACCAGCGCATGACGTAGCCCCCGTTGATATGGCAGATGATACATGGAAACGCAGGGCTGGCATATCGAGCAACCTGCCGCTTGGCAAAGTGTCCGCCTCTCCTAATTTTACAATATGAGGCTATGGAACGTTGACGACATCCTGGAACCGCTTGGAGTGGCAGCATTGGCCGAGAGTGTTGCGCGGACAAGACGGCCACTGCGGCGCAACTCCTATTTCGATGGGCCGGCTTCGGATCATTTCGACGGACGTGTCTTCTTCAACCCGGACGGCAGGCCGCCAGGCCGTTTCGTCGACCTGCTGAAATGGCAGTTCGGCGGCGGCCGCGCCAAATGGCCCATCGTGTGGCCAAGCCCGTTTCCGCCGGCGAAGCCCAAGCCGCGCGTTTCCGGAAGCGGGCTGCGGGTCACCATGGTTGGCCACGCTTCGACGCTGGTGCAGATCGCCGGGCTGAATATTCTCACCGACCCGGTCTGGTCAGAGCGCGTTTCGCCGCTCTCCTTTGCTGGGCCGAAGCGGGTCAACCCGCCGGGCATCGCTTTCGCCGACCTGCCGCCGATCGACGCGGTGCTGCTCAGCCACAATCACTACGACCATCTCGATCTCGCCACGCTGAAACGGCTCAAACGGGAGCACGATCCGCTGGTGGTGACGCCACTCGGCAATGACAGGATCATCCACGCGGCCATTCCCGATATGCGCATCTCGGTGCACGACTGGGGCGGCAGGGTGAAGCTTGCCGGCGGCGCGATCGTACATATCGAGCCGGTGCACCATTGGTCGGCACGCGGCACAAGGGACCGCCGGATGGCGCTGTGGTGCGGTTTCGTCCTCGAAACCGCCGCCGGGAAGGTTTATTTCGCCGGCGACACCGGGTTCCATGCCGGCTTCAACTACCGACTGATGGCCCGGAAACATCGCCGCTTCCGGCTCGCTATCCTGCCGATCGGCGCCTACGAACCGCGCTGGTTCATGGAGAGCCAGCACCAGAACCCCGACGAAGCGGTGCGCGGCATGCTGCTGTGC
The DNA here is from genome assembly GCF_025753855.1 of Mesorhizobium sp. ZC-5. Taxonomy (GTDB): domain Bacteria; phylum Pseudomonadota; class Alphaproteobacteria; order Rhizobiales; family Rhizobiaceae; genus Neomesorhizobium. The sequence goes on along the minus strand of NZ_JAOWPT010000002.1, from coordinate 179,677 downwards.
CGCGCCGAAAACGCTGCCGGCTGCCATTGGGGCACCTTCCAGCTCACCAACGAGCCGATCGACGAGCCGCGCCAGAAGCTTGTCGAGGCGCTTGCCGCCCATGGCGTGCCGCAGGACCGGTTCCGGCCGATGCAGCCTGGCGAGGTGTGGGACGTACCGGAAGGCTGAACGGCTCGACGGAACCGGAATTCCGGTTTCCGCGTTGCCGATGAAGCGTATTTCGTCAGGCAAGCCGGAGGCATTCATCAGATGATCAAATGGATTCTCATTCTTCTCGTCATCGCGGCAGTGGCGAGCCTGCTCGGCTTCGGGAGGCTGGCCGGCGCTGCGGCAACCGGCGCGCAAATCCTGATCGGCATCGTGCTGATCCTGTTCCTGCTGGTCATCTTCGGCATCGTCGCCATAGCCTGAGCGGCCGCGGCCGCTTCCACTGGTAATTCATGACCGTTTCCGCCATATAGGCGCCAAACGGACATGAGACCTCTGGATCGATGGCAGGCGCGGCACAATTCGCCAAGATGAACGGGCTCGGCAACGAAATCATCGTTGCCGACATGCGTGGTCGTGCCGATCGCGTGTCGCCCGCGGCTGCGGTCACGCTGAATGCCGATCCGGCGACCCGGTTCGACCAGATCATGGCGATCCATGATGCGCGAACGCCGGGCACTTTCAATTATATCGAGATCATCAACTCGGACGGCTCGATGGCGCAGGCCTGCGGCAACGGCATGCGGTGCGTGGTTCAGGCGCTGGCAGCCGAGACCGGGCAGAAGATATTCACTTTCGAGACCATCGCGGGCATCCTGAACGCCGAGGAGCACGCTGACGGTCTGATCTCCGTCGACATGGGGACGCCGCGTTTCGGCTGGCAGGAAATCCCGCTCGCGGAAGAGTTCCGCGATACCCGCATGATCGAACTGCAGATCGGTCCGATCGACGCTCCCGTGCTGCATTCGCCGTCAGCGGTGTCGATGGGCAATCCGCATGCCGTTTTCTGGGTCGACCGCGATGTCTGGTCCTATGAGCTAGACCGTTTCGGCCCGCTGCTCGAAAACCACCCGATCTTTCCGGAGCGCGCCAACATTACCATCGCGCAGGTGACGTCGCGCGACGCGATCACCATCCGCACCTGGGAGCGCGGCGCCGGTCTGACCAAGGCCTGCGGTTCCGCCGCATGCGCGACGGCTGTGAGCGCCGCTCGCACCAACCGCACGGACCGGGCCGTGACCGTGACGGTTCCCGGCGGCCCGCTCAGGGTCGAATGGCGCGACGACGACCACGTCGTCATGACCGGCCCGGCGGAATGGGAGTTTTCCGGCACCTTCGATCCGGCTACCGGCGGCTGGGCACGCGACCGCCAGGACGTCGCCTGATGGCGGTGGAGATCGTCACCTTCGGCTGCCGGCTGAACACCTACGAATCCGAGGTGATGCGCCGTGAAGCCGAGACCGCCGGTCTCGGCGCGCTGAAGAACGGCGCCGTCATCTTCAACACCTGTGCGGTCACCGGCGAAGCCGTGCGGCAGGCCAAGCAGTCGATCCGCAAGGCGCGCCGCGACAATCCCAACGCCCGCATTATCGTCACCGGCTGCGCCGCCCAGACCGATCCGGCCGCCTTCACTGCGATGGATGAGGTCGACCTTGTGCTCGGCAACGAAGAGAAGCTGAAGTCCAACTCCTATCGCGCGCTGCCGGATTTCGGCGTCAACGATACCGAGAAGGCGCGCGTCAACGAAATCATGTCGGTGAAGGAGACCGCGTCGCACATGGTCGACGCGATCGAGGGCCGCGCGCGCGCCTTCGTCCAGGTACAGAACGGCTGCGACCACCGCTGCACCTTCTGCATTATTCCTTACGGCCGCGGCAATTCGCGGTCGGTACCGATGGGCGCTGTCGTTGAGCAGGTGAAGCGGCTGGCCGGCAACGGCTACGCTGAAATCGTACTGACCGGCGTCGACATGACCAGCTACGGCGCCGACCTGCCCGGCGCACCGAAACTCGGCAGACTGGTGAAGACAATCCTCAGGCAGGTTCCCGACGTGCGCCGGCTGCGGCTGTCATCGATCGATTCCATCGAGGCGGACGACGACCTGCTCGACGCCATCGCCACCGAACCGCGCCTGATGCCGCACCTGCATCTGTCGCTGCAGGCCGGCGATGACATGATCCTGAAGCGCATGAAGCGCCGGCATCTGCGTGACGATTCCATTCGCTTCTGCGAGGACGTGCGCAAGCTGCGTCCCGACATCGTCTTCGGTGCCGACATCATTGCCGGTTTCCCCACCGAAACCGAAGAGATGTTCGAGAACTCGCTGAAGATCGTCGAGGAATGCGGGCTGACGCACCTGCACGTCTTCCCGTTCTCGCCGCGCGAGGGCACGCCGGCCGCGCGCATGCCGCAGCTTTCGCGCACCGTCATCAAGGAACGCGCGGCGCGCCTGCGCGCAGCGGGCGAGGCCGCCTACCGGAAACACCTCGGCGGACTCGCAGGCACCCGGCAGCGCATCCTGATCGAGCGTGACGGTCTTGGCCGCACCGAAGGCTTCACCCTCGCCGCGATCGCCGCCGGCGCCCCCGGCGAGATCGTCGAGGCGACGGTGACCGGCCATGACGGGCAACGCCTCATCGCCGCGCCGCTTGCCCTGCAAGCCGCCTAGACGGACCGACGCATGGCATTCGGGTTCATCAAGAAAGTCTTTTCCTTCGGCAAGAAGGAAGTCGTCGAGGAGAAGATCGACGAGACGGCGCCGCTGCCGCCGCTTAATTTCGACGCGCTGAAGGAACTGAAGGCAGAGACGTCGCCGCCGGTCGAGACGCCGCCACAGCCAGCTGAGGTGCCGGTTCCCGCGGAGCCGGTGCAGCCGGCCCCGGTCGAAGAGCCGCAGCCTGAAGCTCCCGAGCCGCTTCCGCCTGAGCCAGCCGAGCCGGAGCCGGAAGAGCCGGCGCCCGAGCCGAGCCCGGCAGTTCCTGAACCTGCACCCGTCGAAATTCCGGCTCCCGCGCCGGAGCCTGTTCGCGAACCGGAACCGCTTCCGCAGGAAATTCCCGCCGAGCCCGAACCTGAGGTTCAGCCGGTCGAGGTCCCGCAGCCGAAGGAACCACCTGTTCCGGAGCCCGCCCCTGTCGAGGTTCCGGTTCCGCCCGCCGAGCCGGTTCGTGAGCCGGAGCCGCTTAAACCGGAGCCGCCGACGCCAGTTGAGGTTCCAGCGCCAGTGCAGCCGGTCGAGCCCGGATTGCCACCGGCGGAAGTTCCGCCACCTGTACGCCAGCCGCCACTGGTCGAGACGCGGCCGGTGCTGCGCGAAACGGCGCCCGAGCCGGACGCCATTCCGCAGTCTCCCGCGGAAGCAGCGCCAAAGCCCACGCCCGGCAAGGTCACCGTATCGAAGGCCGTCGAGAAAAAGGTGGAGCCGCAGAAGGCGCCGGAGCCGGCTCCGAAGACCACATGGTTCCAGCGGCTGAGAGACGGGCTATCGCGGTCGTCGAAGGAGCTGTCCTCGAACATCGCGGGTGTTTTCACCAAGCGCAAGCTCGACGAGGACACGCTGCAGGATCTGGAGGATGTGCTGATCCGCGCCGATCTCGGCATGGAGACGGCGATCCGCATCACCGATGCTCTGGCGTCGGGCCGCTACGGCAAGGATGTGTCGGAGAGTGAGGTCCGCACGATCATGGCGCAGGAGGTGGAGAGGGTGCTCGGCCCGGTCGCGCTGCCGCTCGAACTCGACCTGTCGCACAAGCCGCATGTCATCCTGGTCGTCGGCGTCAACGGCACCGGCAAGACCACCACCATCGGCAAGCTTGCCGCCAAGCTGGTCACCGGCGGCCTGTCGGTGACGCTTGCCGCCGGCGATACGTTCCGCGCAGCCGCTATCGAGCAGCTGAAGATCTGGGGCGAGCGCACCGGCTCGCCGGTGGTCGCTTCGAAGCTCGGCGCCGATGCCGCGGGTCTCGCCTACGACGCCTTCGAAAAAGCCAAGGAAGCCGGCTCCGACGTTTTGATCATCGACACCGCCGGCCGGCTGCAGAACAGAACCGAGCTGATGGCGGAGCTGGAAAAGATCGTCCGCGTGCTCGGCAAACTCGATCCGGAGGCACCGCATACAGTTTTGCAGACGGTCGATGCCACCACCGGCCAGAACGCACTCAACCAGGTCGAGATCTTTCGTAATGTCGCCGGCGTCAACGGGCTGGTGATGACCAAGCTCGACGGCACCGCGCGTGGCGGCATCCTGGTGGCAATCGCCGCCAAGCATAAATTGCCGGTCTATTTCATCGGCGTCGGCGAACAGGTCGACGACCTCGAACCATTTTCCGCAAGCGATTTCGCCAAGGCGATCGCGGGAGTTGCCTGAGTGACGAACGAACCCATCCTCGAACGCGATCCTTCCGACCCAAAAAAGAAAGAGATCAACCCGGTGCTGAAGCTCGCGCTGGAGCTCGGGCCGCTGATGATCTTCTTCTTCGCAAACACGCGCGGTGAGTGGCTGGCAACGAAATTTCCCGCGCTGGCCGAACTCGGCGGGCCGATCTTCATCGCCACCGGACTTTTCATGGCGGCCACCGCGATTGCCCTCGTCGTTTCCTGGGTACTCACCCGCACGCTGCCGATCATGCCGATGGTGTCAGGCGTCGTGGTGTTCATCTTCGGCGCGCTGACGCTCTACCTGCAGGACGACATCTTCATCAAGATGAAGCCGACCATCGTCAACACGCTGTTCGGCGGCGTGCTTTTGGGCGGGCTGTTCTTCGGCAAGTCGCTGCTGGGCTACGTCTTCGATTCGGCATTCAGGCTCGATGCCGAGGGCTGGCGCAAGCTGACCTTCCGCTGGGGTCTGTTTTTCCTGTTCCTGGCCCTTGTCAACGAGATCGTCTGGCGGTCCTTTCCGACCGATACTTGGGTGGCGTTCAAGGTATGGGGCATCATGCCGATCACACTTCTGTTCACCTTCAGCCAGATGCCGCTGATCATGCGCCACTCGCTCGACGAGCGGATCAGGAAATAACGACGACCGGGGAGGGCCTGCATGCAATTCCTTTCGACGCGCGAAGAACTGCGAAGCCTCTACAAGGAGCCGGGCGACGGTGCCGTCCGAAAGGTGCTGGCCAGGCTCGATGGCCACTGCCGTTCCTTCATCTCAAGGAGCCCGTTCGTGCTGATCGGCTCGACCGACGGCAGCGGCAATGCCGATGTGACGCCGAAGGGCGATCGGCCGGGTTTTGTCGAGATCCTCGACGAGACCACGATCGCGATCCCGGACAGGCCGGGCAACAACCGGCTGGACACGCTGGAGAACCTGCTGCTCGACCCGGCAATCGGCCTGCTGTTCCTGATCCCCGGCATGAACGAGACGCTGCGCATCAACGGCGTGGCCAAGATCACCGCCGATCCTGTCCTGCGTGAGCGGCTCGCGCATGACGGCAAGCCACCGATCAGCGTCATCGTCGTCGAGATCAAGGCAGCCTACATGCATTGCGCCAAGGCGTTCATGCGCTCGGAACTGTGGAAACCGGAAAGCTGGCCCGACCGCGCCAGGCTGCCGACGCTCGGGCAGATCCTGAAGGACCAGTTGGCGCTGGACCAGTCGGCCGGCGAGACCGACCGCTGGCTCGATGAATCCTACCAGAAATCGATGTGGTAGCCGCCGGCCCCTCATGAAATTTCTCTGTGTTGCCGGCAGCCTCCGGGCTGCCTCTACAAACCGCGCGCTGCTGCACGCGATGACGGACAACGCACCGCAAGGCATCGATCTCGCAATCTACGACGACCTCGGCGTGCTGCCGATCTTCAATCCAGACGATGAGGGCGAACGAACGCCTGGAATCGTCACGCGGTTGATCGACGCGGCCATCTCCGCCGATGGCATCGTCATCGCCTGCCCGGAATATGCGCATGGCGTGCCGGGCGGCATCAAGAACGCGCTCGACTGGCTGGTGTCGGGCCCGGCAGCGGTCGGCAAGCCGGCAATGCTGGTCCATGCCTCGTCTCGCTCGCTGTTTGCCCGCGAGGCGCTGCGGGAAATCCTCAAGACGATGTCATTCGCGGTCTTCGACGGCGCCGAACTCGAAATTCCGCTGATCGGCAAGAAGCCGGACGAGTGGGCAAGCATCCTTGCCGATCCGGCGCATCGGACAATCATGCGCGAAACGTTTGCAGCATTCGAAGCGTTTGTCCGGCGGCAATAGTGCGATTTCGCGGATCCTGCCTCTAAAGTTACCAAGCTGCCGCTAATTTTCGCATAGCTTCGGTGCAAGCAATGCACTGACTGCAATACTGCGTTGCAACATCAAATATTGCGCCGCAGCAAAACCATGCCAATCTTTCACTGGAACAAGGGAGGTTCACCTCAGCCGTCGACAGACGGCGTCGAAAGGAAGAACGCCATGATTGCCGCGCTCCTCAACCACGCCAGAAGCCGCCTCGCCAAGCGTCTGGAATACAACCGGGTCATCGATGAAATCCAGGCACTGACCAACCGCGATCTCGCCGATATGGGCGCCGACCGGTCCGATATGCTGCGCCGCGCCCATCAGGATTTTTACGGCCGATAACACGAAATCTGAAGCTGATGGGCGCAAGCCGTCAGCTTGTCCATTCGATCCAGCGGCCGTGATAGTCACATCTGGCGAGGCGCCGTGTCTCGCCGCCCGGCCACAGGGTCAGGCTCAGCGTCGCATATGGATCGCGCGTATCCGCGGGCTCCATGCGCAGCCAGGCGACCGGTGAAGCCGCTGATGCCGCGCGGCCCGCTTCGGCCAGCGTTGCCTCGATTGCTTGCTTCGTCGTCTCCGGCATGTATTGCCACATGATGGAATGGAACAGCACGAAGGCTGAGCCCGGCCGCTGCTCGCCAAGTCTCTGTTCCACGAACAGCGCTGCGTCGGCTTTCTCGAGCGAAAAGGGCACTTCGGCCGCCAATTCGATCGCCGCATCCAGCCGCGATAGCCTTTGAGGCTGATCGGGCCAGATGTAGGAGCGCAACCGCAGACGGTCAGCTTCGTTGGCGACGTTTATGGGAGCGATGTCGCTGCCTTGCCGGGACAAAACCTCGAGGGGGCCATCGAGCGGCGGTGCGATTCCGCGTACTTCCGGCGCCAGCCGCACCGGCGAATTCGCATCGCCCCATTCCGCATCGCCGTAATGATAATGGAAACGGTCGAACAGAAGGTTGAGCCCCGCGCTGGAACCGATCTCGTGCAGGGCAAGCGGCAATCCGGTCTCCCGCGCAATGGCGAGGAACCCCGGCAGCAGCATGCCCGAGCGGGCGATTTCATTGGTCTGCGGCGCGCTGCCGAGGGATCGCAGCAGCCGTTCGTCGTTGCGGGCGATCGCGCCGGGAAGCATGCGCGCCAGCGTTTCCTCATCCGCCTCCGCCGGCGGATAGACCGCACTCAGTTCGCCGTCCTGCCCCGACAAGACCAGCGCATGCAGTCCTGCGCAAAGCCGCAGCGACAGCGCGTCATGCCGTGTATGCCCTGGCCAATCGAGCACCCGCCGGCCTGTTGCCGTGCTCCTGTCGAGGCACCGCGACAACGCCCGGCACAGCCGCGCCGTGAAGGGCGAGCCGAGCCCGTCGGAACCCACTGCCTGATGCACGAAGTGATTGCGAATCGCGGCTTCCTTGCCGCTTTCGCCAGCGCTGTCGTTCAATGAGCCGCCTTTCCGGCCGTTGCCATCGCTGCCTGCGACCGCTTCAGCAAATAGCCGAAGATCGCGGCAGTGATGAAAGCGACGAGGCCGTAAATCGCTGCCGGCACAGCCATGGTCGCGTTGTTCAGGAGCAGCGGGCTGAGCGCGATGGCGATCGCCAGCGTGCCGTTGTGTATGCCGATCTCCATGCCGATGGCGGTGGCCTGCCGCTTTTCGACGCCGGCGGCGCGCGGCACGAAGTAGCCGACCCCCAGGCTGATCAGGTTGAAGGCGAGCGTGGCAAGTCCAACCACCGGGCCCCAGATCATCAGCGTCTCCCATTCCTGGATAAGCGCCACCGCGACGACCGCGAACAGGAACAGCATCGAGAACAGCTTGACCGGCTTCGACATGCGCTCGGCGAATGCCGGCAGCTTGTTGCGGATCCACATGCCGATCAGCACCGGCCCAAGCACGATGACGAAGACCTGCAGCACCTTGGCGAACTGTAGCGGAATCGCCTGGTCCCCGGACATGAAATGCGCCAGCGACCAGTTGACGATCAATGGCAGCGTCGCAATCGACAATGCCGAATTGATTGCCGTCAGCGTGATGTTCAGCGCTACATCGCCGCCGGCCAAGTGGCTGTAGAGGTTGGCCGACGTTCCGCCCGGGCTTGCCGCAAGAAGCATCATGCCGACGGCCAGAGCCGGCTCCAGCCCGAAGAAATAGACCACGCCAAGGCAGGCCAACGGCAGGATGACCGTTTGGCAGATGAGCGCGACGATCACGGCCTTGGGTTTTTCCAGGACGTTACGGAAATCCTGTACGGTCAAAGACAGGCCGAGGCCGAGCATGATGACGCCGAGCGCAAGCGGCAGGAAAATGATGAGCGCGGAACTGTCTTCCACGGATGCCTCCCCGATTGCCGCGTGTCGCGCCGATGCGGCGCGCCCTCCTTCGCGGCTATGTATGAGAACGTAGTGGAAAGCGAGGCGATTCGCACGCTCTGGATGCAGGGCATCCATGGCCCGGATTATTGCGCCGCGATGGCCTTTTCGATCTGCGGCAACAACTCGCCGGTGATCGCATCCGGGCTCAGCGGGCCGACATGCTTGTAGACGATCTTGCCATCCTTGCCGACGAGGAAGGTTTCGGGAACGCCGTAGACGCCCCAGTTGATCGCGGTGCGGCCGGCATCGTCTATGCCGATCGCCCTGTACGGATTGCCGAGTTCACCGAGGAAGCGTCGCGCGTTTTCGGGCTTATCCTTGTAGTTCAGCCCGGCGATGGTGAAGCGCTGATCCTGTGACAGCGCCAGCAAAAGCGGGTGCTCTTCGCGGCAGGGCGCGCACCACGACGCCCAGACATTCACCAGCGTCACCTTGCCGGCAAAGGAAGCAGAGTCGAGACCGGGCAGGTCGGTTCCCTCGAGCGGCGGCAATTTCGTCTCGGGCGCGGGCTGCCCGATCAACGCGGACGGGACCGCGGAGATGTCGCGGCCCGACATCAGCTGTGCGAAGAACACCGCCGCGAGGCCGAGAAAAAGCAAAAGCGGCAGCAGGACAAAAATCCGGCGCGGCTTCGGCGCGGTATCCGGCTGCACGCTCATGCCCCCGTTCCGGCCTTGCGCTCGGAGCGGCGGCGCACGCCGCTTGCCTCCAGTTCGGCGGCTTCGCGCTTGCGTGCTCTCTGGTCGAAAAGGATCCAGCCGATCAGGCTGGCGATCGCCAGCGCGGAAATGCCGTAAGCGGCGGTGACGTAGAGCGCGTGCGCCGACATGCTATACGCCTTGCCGCTCGGCGCGGCGCGCCTCGATGCGCTGCATGGCGCTGACGCGGCGGCGCCAGATCTCGTTGCGCATCGCCATCAGGTGCAGCGTGAAGAAGAGCATGGTGAAGCCCAGTGCCATCACAAGCAACGGCCAGAGCAGGCTCGGGTGGATGGTCGGCCCGTCGAGCCGGAACACCGAGGCCGGCTGGTGCAACGTATTCCACCAGTCGACAGAAAACTTGATGATCGGGATGTTGATGAAGCCGACCAGCGTGACGATAGCGGCGGCGCGAGCCGATCGCGCGGGATCGTCGAGCGCCCGGGTCAGCGCGATGATGCCGAGATACATCAGGAATAGCACGAACACCGAAGTCAGCCGGGCATCCCACACCCACCAGGTGCCCCACATCGGCTTGCCCCAGATCGAACCGGTGACCAGCGCCAGCGCGGTGAAGACAGCGCCGATCGGCGCGGCGGCCTTCAAGGCCACGTCAGCCAGCGGGTGCCGCCAGACCAAGGTGCCGAGCGCCGACAAGGCCATCAGAGTGTAGCACATCATGGCAAGCCAGGCGAAAGGCACGTGGATGTACATGATGCGCACGGTGATGCCCTGCTGGAAGTCTTCCGGGGCGGAGAAGCCCAGATAGAGGCCGATCGCCAGCAGGACGACGGCGATGCCGCCGAACCACGGCACAAGCCGGTCGGCCAGCGCCAAAAACCGCGTCGGGTTGGCGAGGTCGGCAAAACTTCTGATCGTCGTGCTGGTTTCGCTCATCGTAGCTCAAAATAGAACGGGGCAGGTCCGCCCGCAATCGAGCAGCCTCGTACAATAGTGCTGCCTTCTCTATCGCATGATCCTTGCCTGAAGGGCCTGCAACTTTCGGTATCAGTCTGCGGCATAGCGCAGCGCCAACGCCGCCGCCACCGGGCCGATGACGGCAAGAAACAGCGTCAGCGCGGCAAGAATAAGGAATGGCGGCAGGAAAGGGTCGGGTTCGGCCACCGCCGCATAGCTCGCTGAAACGCCGAAGATCAGCACCGGGATCACCAGCGGCAGCACCAGCACCGAGATCAGCAGCCCGCCCCGCGGCAGCACCACGGTAACCGCCGCACCCACCGCGCCGATGAAGGTGATTGCCGGTGTGCCGACCAGCAAGGTCAGCGCTGCGGCGCCAATGCCCGCCGGCTCCATGTTCATCAACAGGCCGAAGAAGGGTGCTGCAATCACCAATGGCAGCACGCTGGCGGTCCAGTGGGCCAGGCATTTGACGAACACCGTCAGCGGCAGCATGTGCCGGCTTTCGGCGAGGATGAGCAGATCGAGCGAGCCGTCCTCGCGGTCGGCCTGGAACAGTCGGTCGAGGCCGAGCAATGAGGCCAGCAGCGCGCCGATCCACAGGATCGCCGGCCCGATGCGGCCAAGCAGGTTGAGATCCGGCCCGACACCGAACGGGATCGTGGCGATCACCGCGAGGAAAAAAAGAACGCCGGTCAGCGCCCCACCGCCGGCGCGAACGCCGAGGCGCGCATCGCGGAGGAAGAGCGCTAGCATTGGGAGCCCCCCCTTGGGAGTATCTCACTCCTTTGGACAGGCTTGCACTCTGCGTTGCCCCCCTCTGTCCTGCCGGACATCTCCCCCACAAGGGGGGAGATTGGCCGACCGTAACGCCGCGCTTCGTTCAGCAGCGTTGTTGGTTGGGCGCGAAGTTCTTTGAAAGCGTAATCTCCCTCCTTGTGGGGGAGATGTCCGGCAGGACAGAGGGGGGCGCGAAGGAACTCAGACATTGCCTGGCCTTCCCATCTCCAACGCCTTCGCCCCTCGAAGCCCGAGCGGCAGGTGCGTGGCGGCGATGATGATCCCGCCATCCTCCAGATGCGCCTGCATCAATGCGGCGAACTGCGCTTCGGATGCCTTGTCCAGTCCGGCGGTCGGCTCGTCGAGCAGCCAGACCGGCCGATAGCTGACGAGCAATCTGCCGATCGCGGCACGCCGGCGCTGGCCTGTCGACAATGTGCCGAACGGCAGGTGGCCAAGTCCGTCGAGCCCGACCATCTCCAGCGCCTCGCCGACCGCCAGATGCGGGCTACCCGAAAAATCTTGCCAGAAGCGCAGGTTCTCGGCGACGGTCAGGGCCGTCTTCATGGCGTTCTGGTGACCAACATAGTGACAGGCCGAGGCGACCGTCGGCCATTCCTCGCCGCCGCCGTCGAGCCGGACGGCCCCTTGCGCCATCGGCAAAAGTCCGGCGATCACCCTGAGCAAGGTCGATTTTCCCGCACCGTTCGGACCGGTCACCATCAGGCTTTCGCCTTCGGCCAGATCGAAGCCGAAGCCGGAGAAAATCGTCTCGCCGCCACGTTCGCCGCTCAGATTTTCGGCGATCAGCCGCATGCGTTCCCCGTCATTGATCATCACATGCCGCTCTCGCTCCCGCGTCGCAGCAAATTTGCTTTTTATGTCTCTAGAACTCTTCCAAGAAACTCTTTATATGCGCAACAACCACGCCAGCGGTCGGTGTGGCAAACGAATTTGCGCCGAACCAGCGCACGCGCCGCCTTGAACGGCTCGGGTTGCTTGGGAGCGGACAGCGGAAATGGCCGTACCCGCACCTTTGCGCGTGATTGCATGCCCATCGGAGTCCGTTCCCTTTCAGGCTGAACAGACAAGGATGGATCGCACGTGTCCAAATCACTCGACAGTTTCAATTGCCGTCGCACCCTCAAGGCAGGTGATGCGGAATATGTTTATTACAGCCTGATCGAAGCCGAAAAGAACGGCCTCACCGGCATCGCCCAGTTGCCCTATTCGATGAAGGTTCTGCTGGAGAACCTTCTGCGCAACGAGGATGGCCGTTCGGTCACCAAGGAATCGATCCAGGCGGTCGCCGGTTGGCTGACCGACAAGGGCACGGCGGGCGTCGAGATCGCCTACCGCCCGGCCCGCGTACTGATGCAGGACTTCACCGGCGTTCCCGCCGTCGTCGATCTCGCCGCGATGCGCGACGCCATGGCCTCGCTCGGCGGCGACCCGCAGAAGATCAACCCGCTGGTTCCGGTCGACCTGGTCATCGATCACTCCGTCATTGTCGACGAGTTTGGCACGCCGATGGCGTTTGCCCGAAACGTCGAGCTCGAATACGAGCGCAATGAGGAACGCTACAAATTCCTGAAATGGGGGCAGCAGGCGTTCCGCAATTTTCGTGTCGTGCCGCCCGGCACCGGCATCTGCCACCAGGTCAACCTCGAATATCTGGCGCAGACGGTGTGGACCCTCACCGGTGAGGACGGCGACATCATCGCTTATCCCGACACCTGCGTCGGCACCGATTCGCACACCACGATGGTCAACGGCCTCGGCGTGCTCGGCTGGGGCGTTGGCGGCATCGAGGCCGAAGCCGCGATGCTCGGCCAGCCTGTCTCGATGCTTCTCCCCGAAGTGATCGGCTTCCGCCTCACCGGCGCGCTCAAGGAAGGCGTCACCGCCACCGACCTCGTGCTCACCGTCACCCAGATGCTGCGCAAGAAGGGCGTCGTCGGCAAGTTCGTCGAGTTCTTCGGCCCGGGCCTCTCCAACATGACGCTGGCCGACCGAGCCACTATCGGCAACATGGCGCCGGAGTATGGTGCCACCTGCGGGTTCTTCCCGGTCGATGCCGAGACCATCCGCTATCTCACCATGTCCGGCCGCGCTGAAAACCGCATCGCGCTGGTGGAGGAATATTCAAAGGCGCAAGGCATGTGGCGCGACAAGGGTTCGGCCGATCCGGTCTTCACCGACCTGCTCGAACTCGACCTCGGCGACGTGGTGCCGTCGATGGCCGGCCCGAAGCGTCCGGAAGGACGTATCCCGCTGGAAGGCATCGCTTCCGGCTTCGCCAAGTCGCTGGAGACCGAGTACAAGAAGACCGTAGACACCGCCAAGCGCTATGCCGTCGAAGGCGCCAGCTACGACCTCGGTCATGGCGATGTCGTCATCGCGGCGATCACCTCCTGCACCAACACTTCCAATCCGAGCGTGCTGATGGCTGCCGGCCTTGTCGCCCGCAACGCCAATCGACTCGGCCTCAAGCAGAAGCCCTGGGTGAAAACTTCGCTCGCCCCCGGCAGCCAGGTGGTGGCCGAATATCTGGACAAGTCGGGCCTGCAGAAGGAACTCGACCAGATCGGCTTCAACCTCGTCGGTTTCGGCTGCACCACCTGCATCGGCAACTCCGGTCCGCTGCCGGGGCCGATCTCTAAAGTCATCAACGACAAGGGACTGATCGGTGCTGCCGTGCTTTCCGGCAACCGCAACTTCGAAGGCCGCGTCTCGCCCGATGTACAGGCCAACTACCTGGCTTCACCGCCGCTGGTGGTTGCCTATGCGCTGGCTGGTACCGTCACAAAAGATCTCACGACCGAGCCTCTCGGCGAGGACCGCGACGGCAATCCGGTGTTCCTCAAGGACATCTGGCCATCGAGCCAGGAGATCGATGCCTTCATCGCCGAAAACGTCACCCGCGAACTTTTCGCCCGCAAATATGCCGACGTTTTCAAGGGCGACGAGAACTGGCAGAACGTGCAGGCGCCGGAGGGGCAGACCTACACCTGGGACGACAATTCGACCTATGTGCAGAACCCGCCCTACTTTGTCGGCATGGGCTCCAAGCCAGGCGCTATCGGCAAGATCGAGGGCGCCCGCGTGCTCGGGCTGTTCGGCGACAAGATCACCACGGACCACATTTCGCCGGCCGGTTCGATCAAGGCTGCTTCGCCCGCCGGCAAGTACCTGACCGACCATGGCGTCGGCGTCGCCGATTTCAACCAGTACGGCACGCGCCGTGGCAATCATGAGGTGATGATGCGGGGCACCTTCGCCAACATCCGCATCCGCAACCATATGTTGGGCGAAAACGGCCGCGAAGGCGGCTATACGATCCACTATCCCACCAAGGAAGAAGTGCCGATCTACGACGCCGCCATGGAGTATCGTCAGGAAGGCGTGCCATTGGTCATCTTCGCTGGCGTCGAATACGGCAACGGTTCGTCGCGCGACTGGGCGGCCAAGGGCACCAATCTGCTGGGTGTCCGCGCCGTCATCGCGCAGTCCTTCGAACGCATCCACCGCTCGAACCTGGTCGGAATGGGCGTCATCCCCTTCGTCTTCGAGGAAGGCACCTCATGGGCCTCGCTCGGTCTGAAGGGCGATGAACTGGTGACGATCGAAGGGCTGGAAAACATCAAGCCGCGGCAGAAGATGCTGGCGAAGGTCACGTTCGGCGATGGCACGGTGAAGAATGTGCCGATCCTCTGCCGCATCGATACGCTGGACGAACTCGACTACTTCAAGAATGGCGGCATCCTGCAATATGTGTTGCGCGACCTGGCCGCCTAAAAGCTGACTTCGAACTTCAACGAGAAGCCGCCGGGACGTAGGTTCCGGCGGCTTTTTTATGCCACGGTATGGCTTCGCACACGCTGGCGTCGATCGACCGCAACAGACCGATACCGCGAAAATCGCTGCCGCTGCCAGATTGTACCAGCCGGCCCGAGCCAGCCGTCGCCCACGAACAATCGACCGGCGTCAGGGGGGAATCGAGCTTTCAGGCCTCGAATCACAGCAGCAATTTTTCACCGCAACGTGACTTCCTGTTGAGGGCCGCTTCTGTCAATTATTTTCGCAATGAGAACAAAGCCGGCAATGCCGGCAATAGAGTTGGAACGGCCATGGACTTGGGCAGAATTCTTGGGCTGGCGGCCCTGACGCTGGTCTTGTCGCCGATTGCGGGGCCGAGCATGGCGGAAGACCTGCAAAAGCCTCTCGGCGTCATCGAATTGTTCACCAGCCAGGGATGCAATTCGTGCCCGCCCGCCGATGCGGTGTTTGCCGACTTCGCCCAGGAGGGCGACGTGGTCGCGCTGGCTTATCACGTCAACTACTGGGACTATCTCGGCTGGCAGGACACACTCGGCTCGGTCGAGAGTACGGAGCGCCAGTATGACTATATGAAGTCATTCGGCACCCGCTCGGTCTACACGCCGCAGGCGGTCATCAACGGTCGCGCCCACGTCAACGGCGCTGTTCGTTCCGAAGTAACCGCTGCACTGGACGGCATGTCGAGCGCTGGAAACGGCCTCAAGGTCGGGATCTCCGTCACACGGTCCGGCGACAGTGTCGTCATCGAAACCGACTCGGCGAAGGAAGCTGTCGGAGAGGCGCATGTCGTGCTGGTCTATTATGACCCGGTGCAGCCGGTGGTCATCACGCGCGGCGAAAATACTGGCAAGACGGTCAATTACTGGAACGCCGTAAAGGACATACAGACCGCCGGCATGTGGCATGGCAAGTCGGCCCGCTTCGAGATGCCGGTCAGTGATATGGCCAAGAAGGGCAGTAACTGTGCCGTTCTGCTGCAATCCGCAGGCAAGGATGGCGCGCCCGGACCGATCCTCGGCGCCGCCGTCATCGACATTCCTGAAGCGCGTCGCGCCGAATAGGATTCGGCGGCCGCGCTTCAGGTTCTTTGATCCGATGCATGTCGTTATCCCGAAACCGAGGACACTTTCGGGCGAAATGAATTAGCCGCGGACGGTGGCAAGAAAAAACCGGCGCCAGCAAAGACTGACACCGGTCACAAGGATTTGGGATCGTCGCACCAGGCTTTCCGACGGAAAGCCCAGGTTGGTTCGATCCGACTCAGACCCGTGGGCGGGGGGCTTGGGGTTTACGAGTCAGTGCCGGACCGAACCGTCTCAGGCAACAAGGGGATGTTCGTCAGATATTGAGGCTAAAGCCGGGATTATTTGCGGCAAGATTGTGGCGAAGCCATCACCAATTCCGACACTTTGTCCCGCTTCGTGAGGTATCCTGTAACAATCCGTAACAAAGCGGCGGACTTGCATTTCCGCGACGAACAGGCAAACTCCTCGTGTCGCCAAATTGTCATGGAAAGGCTGCGTTGCATGACCGATCGCGGTGCCGGAGCGGAGGATGGGGACGAATCCGCAATATTGATCCCGCTCCACGAGGCACGGCGCGAACGGCTCAATCTCCCCGTTTCATTCGACCGGCGCGAACTCGATCTGATTCTGAGGCTTTACGGCCGCATGGTCGCGGCCAATGAATGGCGCGACTACGCCATCGACCATCTCCCTGAAAGGGCAGTGTTTTCCGTCTTCCGCCGGACCAGCGAGACGCCGCTTTTCCAGATCATCAAGAACCCCAGGCTTGCGCACAGGCAGGGCGCCTTCTCCGTTGTCGCGGCGTCCGGACATATCCTTAAGCGCGGACACGAACTCGCACGGGTCCTCGGTGTATTCGACAAGGCGCTTCGTCTGGTAGAAGCCTGATTTTCCTATAGTTTTCCCAAGAACCTTCGCTCAGGCAGCGATTCCGGATCAGGATCCTTGTCGGTCCCGCCATTCATCGAAAGCTGCATGAAAACCGTGTCCAGCCAACGGCCATGCTTGTAGCCGGAGCCCTGCAAAGTTCCGGAATGGCGAAAGCCGAGCTTCTCGTGCAACTTGACCGAAGGGCTGTCCGGGCTGCCGTCGCCGATTACCGCGATCATCTGCCGGAAACCACATGATTCGGCTTTCGTTATGAGCTCTTCGAGCAGCAGGCGGCCGATCCCCTGGCCCTTTGCCTCCGGCGCCACATAGATCGAATCCTCCACAATGAAGCGGTAGGCCGGTCGTGGCCGAAATGGGCCCGCATAGGCATACCCCACCAGCACGCCGTTGTTTTCAGCGGCGATGTAAGGGAAGCCGCCATCCTTCAGCGATGCGAATCGGCTGCCCATTTCGGCGCGCGTCGGCGGCTCCAGTTCGTAGCTGGCCGTGCCATTTGTGACCGCATCCGCGTAGATTTCCGTGATCCGATCGAGATCCGACGCCTGCGCGTCGCGGATAACAAGCCTGCTCATATTTTATGCACTTCAGTTTAATGCTCGCAATAACAGCAAACCTCGGCGCAAAAGAAAAGGGCGGCTCGAAGCCGCCCTTTTCAAATCGATTGGTCCAGTTACACTATTCGCGGTTGCCGAGGAACTGCAGCAGGAACGTGAACAGGTTGATGAAGTCGAGATAGAGCGTCAGCGCGCCCATGATCGCCTTGCGGCCCGAGACAAGGGCGTCGTCTCCCTCGAAATACATTTCCTTGATCTTCTGCGTGTCGTAGGCGGTGAGGCCGGAGAAGATCAGCACGCCGATCGCCGAGATGGCGAACTGCAGAGCCGACGACTGCAGGAAGATGTTGACCACCATTGCGATGATCAGGCCGAACACGCCCATGATGAGGAACGACCCCATCGCGGTCAGGTCGCGCTTCGTCGTGTAGCCGTAGAGCGACAGCGCACCGAAAGCGGCGGCGGTCACGAAGAACGTCTGCACGATGCTCTGGCTGGTGAAGACCAGGAAGATCGACGACAGCGAAACGCCGACAAGCGCGGCATAGGCCCAGAAGGTCGCCTGCGCGGCCGACACGCTCATCGAATTGACGCGGTAAGCCAGGAAGAACACGAGTGCCAGCGGAGCCAGCATGACCACCCAGCGGAGCGCCGAACCGTAGACAGCCGCGCCCAGCGCGGTCAGCATCTTGCCGTTGGCGAGCGTTGCGACGGCAGCGGCCGGATCATTGGTGGTGGTCAGCATTATCATGCCGACGGCGGCCACACCGGTGATAACGAGACCGAGCGCCATCAGGTTGTAAACCTTGAGCATGTAGGCGCGCAGGCCCTCGTCGATGGCGGCGTCGGTGCGGGTACCCGCATTCACGGCGCGCGCCTGATAGTTGCGAAGGTCAGCCATGGATTTCCTCTATTGCTTCTGCCCCGTCGGGTGTCGGGATTTTACAACCCAGGCGCCGCTGGCGGGACTCCAGCATGCCTGCGGGCAAATATGATGATTCTTTAAGGCGAGGACAAGACCCGTTACGGCCCGAAACCCGTCGTGAAGGACGATTCTCATACATTTACAAACGCCACGCGCCATCATTCACCTGGATTTTACCACGCGTTAACCAGCAGCGGGAGGCCGGCGAGCCTCGGACTACAGATTTCGCAACACCGGCGCAGCCTTGTGGCCAAGCACCCGCCAGGTGCCGGCGAGCCCAAATCCGACGGTCAGAACAAGCGCAAAGACGATTGTTCCAACCGCCACCTCGGGCAGGAAGTGCGACGGCAGCGTCATGATGCGCGCCACCACGAACCAGGCGGCGATGCCGCCCGCGGCCAGCGCAAAAATGGCGGTCGCCAGGCCGATCAGCATATATTCGAGCGAGAACGCAGCGATCAGGGTGTGTCGGGTCGCGCCCAGCGTTTTCAGAACAACCGCATCGTGGATGCGGGCGCGGTTGCCGGCGGCAAGCGCTCCGGAAAGCACGAGCACCGAGGCGATCAGCGCGACGCTCGCCGCGGCGCGGATCGCGGTGCCGAGCTGGCCGACCAGCCGGTTGACGACGTCGAGTGCATCCTTCACCCGCACCGTGGTGACTGCGGGAAAGGCACGCGTCACCGCGTTGAGGATGCGCGATTCGTCAGCCGCCGTGGCGTCATCGAGAGACAGGGTCGCCAACCATGAGTGCGGCGCGCCGGCAAACGCGTTGGGCGAAAACACCATGACGAAATTGATGCCCATCGTTTCCCATTCGACTTGCCGGAAGCTGGCGATCGTGGCGGTGATGTCGCGGCCAAGCACGTTCACCGTCACCGTGTCGCCGATCTTGAGACCGATCGCCTTGCCTTCCTCGGCGGAGAAGGAAACCAGCGGTTCCCCGGAATAATCCCGCGGCCACCATTTGCCCTCCGAAACGGTGGCGTTCTCGGGAATAGTGTCGGAGTAGGTGATGCCGCGGTCGCCGCGCAGAACCCAGGCGCCCTCCACGGGCACGGTCATTTTCTGCACGTCGACCCCATTCAACGCCACGACACGTCCGCGCAGCATCGGTACCTGCATCAGTTCGCCGCCGGGGGCTTCCTTCTTGATAAGCTGCGTGAAATTCCCGACTTCCGTGCTCTGGATATCGACGAAGAAGAAATTCGGAGCTCGCTCCGGCAGGCTGCCGGTGATCTGCCGGCGCAGGTTGCCGTCGATCAAGGCCAGCGTCACCAGCAGGGTCAGTCCAAGCCCGAGCGACAGCACCACGGATGGTGTCAGCGCACCCGGCCGATGGATATTGCCGATGGCAAGCCGCAGCGCAGTCGAACGCACGCGCGGGCTTTTCCGCGCAATCCACTGGACCAGCCAGCCGACGCTTCTCAGCACGATGAAGGAAAATACCGTGGCCCCGACGAAGATCGAGGCGATCCAGCGGTCGCCGGAAAACAGGATGGCGAGCAGCGCCAATACAGCCGCGAGCGCCAGCGCTAGCGCGACATAGACGAGGTGTGGAAAGCCGCGCCCCTCAAAGCCCATTTCACGAAACAGCGCCGTTGCCGGCACGTCGCGGGCCCGACCGAGCGGCAACAGCGCGAAGGCCAGTGTCACCAACAAGCCAAACAATGCGGCAAGACTGAGCGCGCCTGGATATATGCCGGTTTCCGCCGGTACCGGGATCAGCGATTGCAGTGCCGCACTTGCGGCAAACGGCATCAGCGCGCCAAGAACCAGGCCGGCAACGATGCCGATGGCGGCGATCAGCAGGATCTGCACGAGATAGACTGTAAACACGAACCCGCCCGAAGCGCCCAGGCTCTTGAAGGTGGCAATGACGCCGCGTTTGCCGTCGAGATAGGCCCGCACCGCGTTAGCCACGCCGACACCGCCGACCACCAGCGCGGTCAGCCCGACCAGCGTCAGGAATTGCGAAAACCGCTCGATGTTGGACGACAGCGACGGCGCCGCGTTGCTTCGTGTGCGGATGCTCCACCCGGCTTGCGGATGCTCCACTGCCGCCTGCTCGCGGATGGTGGTCATTTCCGCCTCGGCGGTGCCGGCCGGCAGCCGGACCTTGTAGCCGAACTCGACCAGGCTTCCCGGCTGGACCAGCCCCGAGGCGCGCAATCCCTGCATCGACACCAGCAGCCGCGGCGCGAAGCTGAAGCCGTCGGAGACCGCGTCGGGCTCGGTGATGATCCTGGCGCGCAATTCGAAGGTCGTGCTGCCGACTTTTACGCGGTCGCCGAGTTTCAGCCCCAGCCGCTCGAACAGGAGGTCGGGCGCCGCGGCGCCATGGATGCCGGCCTTTGCGTCGAACAGCGCGTCGTGGCCGAACTGCGGCTCCGTTTCCAGCGTGCCGTAGAGCGGATAGGCGCCGTCGACCGCCTTCAGTTCGACAAGCGTCTGATCGGACCCGTCCTCAAGCCGCACCATCGAGCGCATCGATGCGCTTTCCGCGACTGTGCCCAGTCCGTCGAGGAAGGCGCGTTCCTGCGCTGACGCCTCGCGCTGGTTCAGTTCGAACCGCATGTCGGCGCCAAGCAGCACCTGGCCCTCATTGGCCACACCGGCGGTGATCGCCCGCGCCACCGAATTGACACCGCCGATCGCCGCAACACCAAGGGCGATGCAGGTGAGGAAGATGAGGAACCCGGAGAAGCCGCCGCGCATCTCGCGCAGCGAAAAGCGGATGGCGAGCCTGAGCGTCTTGGAGAACGGCATCTTCTATGCCGGAACCGCTTGCAGCGACGGTGGCGTCTCGATCCGCCCCGACCGCATCGCCACCTGCCGGCTGCAGCGGTTGGCCAGCGCGGGGTCATGCGTCACCAGCACCAGCGTCATGCCGCGCTCCCTGGCCTTGGCAAAAAGCAGATCGGCGATCTGCCTGCCGGTCGCCTGGTCGAGATTTCCGGTCGGTTCGTCGGCGATCAGGATGCGCGGTTCCGGGGCCAGCGCCCTGGCGATCGCCACACGCTGCTGTTCTCCACCCGAGAGTTCGCCGGGATAGTGCGTTACCCGGTCTGCGAGGCCGACGGCGGCAAGTTCCCGCTCGGCAACGCCGAACGGGTCGAGATGGCCGGCCAGCTCCAGCGGCACCGCGACATTTTCGAGCGCTGTCATGTTGGGGATCAGGTGGAACGACTGGAACACGATGCCAATGTTGCGGCCGCGGAATGCGGCGATCCGGTCCTCGCTTTTGCCGTTCAGGGTTTCGCCTGCAATTCGCACCGTGCCCTGATCGACCTTCTCCAGCCCGGCAATCACCATCAGCAGCGTCGACTTGCCGGAACCGGAAGGCCCGACGATGCCGGTCGCCTCGCCGCCGGTCACATCAAGGCTGACGCCTTTCAGGACTTGCACGGACGATGCACCTTCGCCGAGCGTCAGCGACACGTCTTTCAGTTCGATGACGGCTTCTGTCACGGCGGATCGGTCCTATATGGATTAGAAAGGGCTGAAGCGGTTTTCGTCATATGGGTTGCGGTTAATGGCTTTCAAACAATTGGCATTCCTGGCTTTTGGGGCCTTTTTCGCGATCCTCACAGCCTTTCCCGCCGTTGCCGAGCCTTACCGGATCGTCGGTTTCGGCGACAGCCTGATGGCGGGCTATGGCCTCGGCCCTGGCGAAGGTTTTCCCGAAAAGCTCCAGGCAGCGCTACAGAAGAAGGGTCACGATGTCGTGATCACCAATGCCGGCGTCTCCGGCGACACGTCGAGCGGCGGCCTGTCGCGCCTCGACTGGTCGGTGCCGGACGGCACGCAACTGGTCATTCTCGAACTCGGCGCCAACGACATGTTGCGCGGCATCGCACCCGAAGTCACCGAACAGAATCTCGACAAGATGCTCGACCGCCTCAAGGAGCGTGGCATGGCCGTGTTGCTGGTCGGCATGGTCGCCGCCCCCAACCTGGGCCCCGACTACGCCGACGCCTTCAACAGCATTTTCCCGCGGCTTGCCGAAAAATATTCCGTGCAGCTTTATCCGTTCTTTCTGGACGGCGTTGCCGCCGACCGCCAATTTCTGCTGGAGGACGGAATGCATCCCAACGCCGCCGGCATCGACCGGATGGTCGAGCGCCTATTGCCGACGGTCGAGAAATTGCTTGCCGCAAAAGCGGACGATTCATGAGCCAAGGCAGGAAAGAGCCGGACGAAGCGAGGCTGACGGCAATTACGCTGCGGAAACCCGTTCGTTTGCCGTCACCAAACAAACAGCTTGCCCCTGCCAGGCTTCGGTGATTCGCTAGGGGCGACAGTTCGATTCGGGGAGGTTAGCCATGCCGCGACTTTTCACCGCCCTCGAAATTCCGCGTGATGCCGCAATGTCTCTCTCCCTCCTGCGTGGAGGTCTGCCCGGGGCACGCTGGATCGATGTCGAGAACTATCACCTCACGCTACGCTTCATCGGCGACGTCGAAGGTCATGTCGCGGACGAGGTTGCCAACGCACTCGATCGGGTGCGGCGATCGTCCTTTTCGCTGACACTTTCGGGCGTCGGGGCGTTCGGCTCGAAAAAGCCGCATGCCGTCTGGGCGGGCGCCGTGCCGTCACCCGATCTCAACGCCCTGCAGGCCGAAATCGAACGCATCTGCCAGCGCATCGGCATCCCGTCCGATCCGCGCAAGTTCACGCCCCACGTCACGTTGGCGCGTCTCAGGAATTCGAGCCCCGCCGATGTCGCGCACTACCTTTCGGCACGCGGCAATTTTGCGACCCTGCCGTTCAAGGTCGGACGTTTCGTGCTGATGTCGTCGCGCGACTCGGTCGGCGGCGGACCTTACATCATCGAGGAGGCCTGGCCTCTCAACGGCGCCGATGCGCGCCAGCCCAACCTGTCGGCCAGCGCTCCGGAGGCATCCCGGATCATGCGGTAGACGTCGGCGAAGCCGTCCGGGCCGCCGTAATAGGGATCCGGCACCTCGCCGGTTCTGCCATTTGCGTATTCCAGAAAGAGATGCACGCGGTTCTTCGCCTGTGCGGGTGCGAGCGCCCTGAGGTCGTCGGCGTTCGACCGGTCCATGCCGAGGATCAGGTCGAAGCGCTCGAAATCGTCGGGTCGAAATTTACGCGCCTTTTGGCCGGCGATGTCTATGCCATGGCGCGCCGCGATGGCGATCGAACGCGGATCCGGCGCCGAACCTTGATGCCAACCACCGGTGCCGGCCGAATCGACCAGCACCTGGTCGCCGAAACCGCGCGCTTCGATGACCGAACGGAACACGCCCTCCGCTAGGGGCGACCGGCAGATATTGCCGAGGCAGACGAAAAGTACCGAAGCGGGCGCGGCGGACATGCGGTTTCTCCGAAGCTCCATCCCGCGATAGCACGAAACCGCGTGGCAGGAGAGTGGCCCTGTCGTCGCGGCACCGCTTCAAATGCGCCCCTTGCAGATTCCATCTTGCAGCGCCTGCAGAAATTCCCACATTTCCTCGCAAGGAGTTTTGCGATGGCGAAGAACAGGATTTTCGACTTTTTCGGTTTCGGCGGCAGCAATGCCGGCCGCGAGCAGGAAGTGCGTGAAAAGTTCTGGCAGACGGCAAAGAAGGCGGCCCGCCAGGTGCCGTTCATGGAGGATGTCGTCGCCGCCTATTATTGCGCGCTCGACAAGCGCACACCGCTCCGTGCCAAGGGCATCCTGGTTGCCGCACTCGCCTACTTCGTGATGCCGGCGGACACCATTCCCGACGTCATTGTCGGCCTCGGTTTCACCGACGATATCGCTGTGCTGACTGCCGCGATCACCGCGATTCGCGCGCATCTCAAGCCGGCGCACCGGGCCGCGGCAAAACGCTCGCTCACCGAGACATCCTGAGACGCCGCGACGGCAACCTGCCCGGCGGCGTTGACGCACGGTTTCGCCCTGAAACAAAAGTCAAACTCTTGCCGCTTTCGTGGTCTTGATGGCGAAACAGGGACTTAGTGCGATGCCTGTGGCAGGCGGGCGGCGATACTGGAGGAACGAAATCGCCTTTTTGCGAGGTGGTTCACCCTTTGGTAACTCCGATTAATTCAAAATGAAACAAATGGGGCCTGAACAGGGCCAACCCCGTTCTCGCCACAGTGACAGACAGGGATAAATTTGAGACGATGCGCGGATTGATTTCCACTCTCACCGGCCTGGTACTGATCGCGGCGGCCACACCGGCGCTCGCCCAATCGGCCACCAAGATCGGCCAGCACAATGCATGGGGCACCTACAGCTACCAGGCGCAGAACGGCAAGGTCTGCTACGTGCTCACCGTTCCAACGGACAAGCAGCCACCCAATCTCGATCACGGCGATATCTTCTTCTTTGTCAGCCAGAAGCCCGGCCAGAACGTGTCATTCGAACCGCAGTTCATCGCCTCGTATGATTTCCAGGCCAATTCGAAAGTCTCGGTCACCGTCGGCGACAAATCCTTCTCGATGTTCACCCGCGGCAAGTCGGCCTGGATGGAGAACGCCGCCGAGGAGCCGCAGCTGATCGCCGCCATGAAGGCCGGCTCGGACATGAAGGTGGCCGCAAAGTCGGGCCGCGGCAATCCGACGAACTATGCCTTTTCGCTGAAAGGCATCTCGGCGGCGCTCCAGTCGATCACCAGCTGCAAGTAACGCGGGCAAGCCGGTTGGAAGCCGGGCTTCGTGCCCGGCTTTTGCTTGTCGGGGAGAACTTTCTGCCGAGGGGGATCGATCCATGCCCACGATCATCGACGGCACCAGCAGCCATCTCGACACGGCAGCCCAAATATGGGCCGAGGCGACCAGCGCCCGTGACGGCGATGACGATGTGCCACCGCTTGGGATTTCACGGCCGATCATCGTCCGCGTACTGGAAAGTTCCCGGCGTGCATTGCTTCTCGTCATTCTGAACGATGCCGGCGAAGCGGTCGGCTTCGCGGCCATTGCGCCGGTTCCGGGCAATGCGGACATGGCCGAACTTCATTATGTTGGTGTCAGCCCTCGCGCCTGGGGCGGCGGGTTTGGCAAGCAACTGATGGCGGCGGTCCCCGCAGCGCTGAGGAAGCGCGGCTTCACCGCTGCAAAACTTGCGGTCTATGCCGACAACCCGCGCGCGGTGAGGCTCTACGAACATCTCGGCTGGCGCCGTCACGGAGACCCGGAACCGCACCCCCGCTCCAGCAGGCCTGAGCAGGAATACCGACTGTCGATCTGACGGGCTTGCCGCAGGTCCTCTGGATCAGCTCACAACCGGCATATTCGCCCGATGGGCGCGAGCCGAGCTACTCCGAGCTCTTGGCAAGCTTGCCGAAATCTTCATCCAGGCGCTCGAGAGCCGTGGAGACGGCACGCTTCCTTTCCTGCGCCCATTGTTCCTGCATCGCGACTTTCTCGCCGGCTGCCTTGATCATCCGTTCCATTTCCTTGGGCTGTGGACCGCCGACAGTGGCCCTGTTCTTCACGATGGCGACGGGGTCGAGGGTGGCGCGAAATTCCTCTTCGCTCATGGGAAGCTCGCTTGCTGCGTTGGTCTCCTTGACGGCTTCCGAATAGATCTTCCTGGCCTCCGCGTAGGGGAAGTCGAGCGGCTTGATATTGTTGGCCTTGGCGTAGTCGACGACCTCCGAAGCGAAATGGTGTCCGACCCGGAAAGGGAGCTTGTACTTGCGCATCAGCACGTCGGCCAGTTCCTGGGACGCGGTCCAGTCACTGTTCAGTTCCTCCAGCGAGCGGGCGGGATCGATGACGAGCGAGCCGAGGATCTCTTCCCAACCCGCCAACGCCTCGATCGCGCTTTCAACCATCGCGGAGTTGGCATCCACGTCCTTGGCATCCGACATTCCCGGCGTGATGTTGTGGGCCTGGATGATCGGCCCCATGCCCAGGGTCACCGCCGTCGACGCATCTTGCCGGGTCGAGTTCAGGATTCCCGGATTACGCTTCTGCGGCATCGCGCTGGACACATAGGTGTTGTTTCCGCCTTCCTGCAGCAATATCCAGGGGCGCGGCTGCGCATACTGCGTCATGATATCTTCGATGAACTGTCCGGTGTGGAGAGCCACGCTCGTCACGATCGAACCTACCTCGACCGGTTCGTCTACCGATGAGATCTGCGAGGCGTCGTAGGCATTGTCCACGATGCCGCCGAAGCCGAGATAGTCGGCCATGCGATCACGATTGAGAGGCCAACTCGTGCCGTTGAGCACCGTGGTGCCCATGGGAGACCGGTCGATTCGAGCATAGGCCTCACGGATACGCTGGGCGTCGCGTTCAAGCCCCGCCACATGGCCAAGCAGATAGTGGCCGAAACTGTTCGGCTGAGCGGCGACACCATTGGTATAGTTCGGGACGATCGTGTCGATATGGCGCTCCGCAAGGCCGACCATCGCGCTCGTGGTCTTGTTCAGCTGATCCGCGAGCCGGAGGAGATCGTCGCGCAGGATCGCCGCCCTGTACGTCGCGTGCATGTCCTGACTCGAGCGGCCTGCGTGTATCAAGGTGACCTCGGAGCCGGCTGCCTCGATGAGCAAGGGTTCGAAGGTAATCACGCTTGACGGGCGCTTCGCCCCGGGTTGGTCGCCGTCCTCGAGCACCTTCACGAGCCCTGCAGCGATCTTCGGCGTGAGGGCCTTGTCCAGAAGGCCTTCCTCGGAATTGATGACGATCGTCGCCTTGTTGATCTGGCCCAGCCAGAAAAATTCGTCCTTTGCCTTCTCCTCCGCGATAGCCACGGAATTCATTTGAAAAGCCGCAGCCAACGTCAGCACGCCAAGAATTGTTCTCATAGACACCTCCCAACAATGTATGAGGCGTTATGAGTACCCAATTCTCCAACCAGAACAACCTGCGGTCTGTTTGCCGGCCTGCGCTGCGGGGGTGTGCGTGGCGCAAACAGGCCCACTGCGTAACTTGCAGTCGCACCAAGCCAGCGTGACGGCGCCCTGCACCTGTGATATGTGCCGCCGCAATCCTATCTAGCCGGAATTGTTTTTGTCCAAGCCAGACCGATCATGACGCTTTCGTTCGATATCACCGATGACCAGACTCGCTCCTCGCTTGGCGCCCGCGTCGCCATGCCGGCGAAGGAGTCGCTCATCGGCCTGACGCGGTTAGAACTCGGTGAGGCGCTGGTACGCGCCGGCGTGGTGCCGGAACGCCAGGTGAAGATGCGCGTCCAGCAGCTCTGGCACTGGCTTTATGTGCGCGGCGTCGCCGATTTCGCGCATATGTTCAACATATCGAAGGACCTGCGCTCGGCCCTCGACCAGCATTTCACCATTGCCCGGCCAGAAATCGTCGAGGAACAGATCTCGTCCGACGGCACCCGGAAATGGCTGTTCCGCTTTCCGCCACGCGGCGCCGGCCGACCGGTCGAGATCGAGACGGTCTACATTCCGGAGGAAGGCCGCGGCACGCTCTGCATCTCCAGCCAGGTCGGCTGCACGCTCACCTGCTCCTTCTGCCACACCGGCACCCAGAAGCTGGTGCGCAACCTGACGGCCGAGGAAATCCTCACGCAGCTGATGACGGCGCGCGACCGGCTGGGCGACTTCCCCGACCGGGACACGCCAGACGGCGCAATCGTTCCTGCCGAAGGCAGGAAGATCTCCAACATCGTCATGATGGGCATGGGCGAGCCGCTCTACAATTTCGAAGAGGTCAAGAAGGCCCTGCTGATCGCTTCGGATGGTGATGGCCTGTCTCTTTCGAAGCGCCGCATCACGCTGTCGACGTCCGGTGTCGTACCGGAAATCTTCCGCACCGGGGAAGAGATCGGCGTCATGCTGGCGATCTCGCTGCACGCTACCAACGACGATTTGCGCGACCTCCTGGTGCCGATCAACAAGAAATATCCGCTCAAGGACCTGGTTGCCGCCTGCCGCACCTATCCCGGTCTGTCGAATGCGCGCCGCATCACCTTCGAATATGTGATGCTGAAGGACGTCAATGACAGCCTCGACGACGCAAAGGCGCTGGTGAAACTGCTCAAGGGCATCCCCGCCAAGATCAACCTGATCCCGTTCAACCCGTGGCCGGGCACCAACTACCAGTGCTCGGACTGGGAGACGATCGAGAAGTTTGCCGACTACATCAACAATGCCGGCTATGCCTCGCCGATCCGCACGCCGCGCGGCCGCGACATCCTCGCCGCCTGCGGTCAGTTGAAATCGGAATCGGAGCGGTTGAAGAAACACGAGCGCCTGGCGCTCGAAGCCATGATGATCGCCGGGCACGGCGAGGCCTGATCGGCTGCAGTTTCGCTGACGGTCGACAAGCTTCCGTTGGAACGGCAGGCTGCCGAGCCCTCGGACATCTATAGGCTCGCCCGGAAAATCTGTTTAGGATTGGCTGTTCCAACGGAGAAGGTGCGATGCGGAAGTTCCTCGTGATGCTTGCCGTGACGGGTTTCAGCAGCGCCGCGCATGCCGGCGAAATTTCAAGCGCCTATACCGATCTAGTGGCCGAGAAGGATTGCGTGACCTACTCGGCGGCGGGAGACGGCGAGGGCGACTGGGCAAACCTTGCCTGCACAGGTTATCGAGGCTACCCGGTGCTGATCGCTTATGACGATGTGCGCGAGTCCGTGTTCTACGGCTTCCCGCCGGCGGAGGACCTGCCGTGGGAGAGTTTCAGCGCCTTCAATTCCGCCGGCCCCAAGGTCGAGTGGCGAATCGAGACCAATGGCGATCAAAGCGTTCCGTTCGCGACGATTCATCGGTGGTCGGTCAGCGACCCGGAGGACCCGGACAAGAAGATCGAGGTGCTGGTCGTTTCCAAGGTCGGGCAGATGGCCGAACGCGACGGCTGCGTGGTCGGACTGGTGGTCGCCACCGGTAATCCCAAGGCCAACGACACGGCCCGCAAGATCGCCGACGAACAGACCCGGACCTTCGCCTGCGGTGCCGACGAGCGCGTGCAGGTGAGTGGCGACGTCGCGCTACCGGAATTCAGCCGCGCCGAGAACGACTGAGCCTATCCCCACACTCGCCGGTGCACTATTCGCAAGAAAGCGTGAAAAAGCCGCCGCTCCCGTGGGGAACGGCGGCTTGATGTCATCGCGTGCTATTCAGCCTTGCTCATGAAACGTGTCGGATGCACGTCCATGACGTTTGCTTCGTAGCCCTGCAGCTTCGGCGAGACGAGGTTCTTGTAGCTGTAATAGAGCAGCGGGATCTGGCCGACATCGTCGATCAGGGTGCGCTCGGCGTCAGCCAGGTGCTTCATGCGCTCCTCCGGTTTGCTGGCCGAGGCTGCCGCCAGGTTCATCGCTTCCTCGAATTTCGGGCTGTCATAGTTGGAGTAGTTGATGCCGCTTGCCTTGCGGGAAATGCCGAGGAAGTTTTCGGGATCCTTGTAGTCGGCGATCCAGGCGGCACGGGCGAAGTCGTAGTCGCCCTTTTCCTGCAGGTAGGAATAGTGCGTCTTGCCGTCGACATTGAGCAGGCTGACCTCGATGCCGAGCGGCCGCAGTTGCTCCTGTACCGCAACACCGGTGTTCTTGTGGTTTTCACCGGTGTTGTAGCGAATTTCGAGCTTCAGCGGCTTGTCGGGACCATAACCAAGCTCGGTCAGGATCTTCGCGGCCTCTTCCTCGCGGTCGAGCTGCGATTTGTCGGCGAAATCCGCCATCGCGGCGGTATAACCGGCGATACCGGGCGGCACCATCGAATAGGCCGGCAACATCGTACCCTGCCACACTTTCTCGGCCAGGAAGTCGCGATCTATGGCCATCGAAATGGCATAGCGCAGCTTCTGGTTCGTCCACGGCTCCTTGTCGGTCTTGATGGCGAAATAATAGGTGCCGAGATAAGGACCGATTTGGAGCTGATCGCCGAACTTCACTTTCAGGTCGGCAAGCTGCTCGGTCGGCACATCGAAGTTGCTATCGAGTTCGCCTGCCTCGAAGCGTTTCATCGCGGTCGAGCGATCCTCGGTCGGAATGAAGTTCACCGTGTCGATCTTGACGTTGGCCGCGTCATGGAACTTCGGATTCTTGACCAGCTTGATGTGATCGTTCGGCAAGAATTCGGCGAGCGTATAGGCGCCGTTCGACACCATATTGCCCGGCTTCACCCATTCGGCGCCGAGTTTTTCGACCAAGGCCTTGCTGACCGGATACGTCGCCTGGTGGGTCAGCATTTCGAGGAAGTAGGGCGTCGGCGCGTTGAGCGTGACCTCGAATGTCGAAGCATCGACAGCCTTAACGCCGAGATCCTCGGGTTTTGCCTTGCCGGTGTTGAGCGCCTCGCCGTTCTTCACCACGTAGAGCATGGAGGCGTATTGAGCGGCGGTTGCCGGATCCAGCAGGCGGCGGAACGAGTAGACGAAATCTTCTGCCGTCACCGGGGTACCGTCCGACCAGACCGCCCCCTGGCGCAGCTTGAACGTGTAGACGGTGCCGTCGTCGGAAACCGTCCAGCTCTCGGCGGCGCCGGGAATGAGGTCGGCCTTGGCGTCCTGGGCGACGAGACCCTCGAACATGTCGCGAATGATGTTAGCCTCGGCCACCGTCGAGGTCTTGTGCGGATCCAGCGTTTCCGGGTCGGCATCATTGCCGCGGTTGTAGACCACTTCGGCAAAGGCCGGAGTCATGAAGGCTCCGCCCGCCACGACGAGGCTTGTGGCAAGCATCGTGGCACTCAGGAATTTATGCAGCATCGTTCTTTCTCCCATTGGCCCGGCCGATTCCGGGCCGCGACGACATCCGCGCGCGAACAATCACCGGCTCGAAGTTCCATGGAAGCGGGACACGAAGCGGTGATTTTCGACCATTTGCTGTGGATGTTGATGGGCCGACATTACACGGCATTTTTGTGTTTGGGGGGTCGATTCTTGCTGTGGTCCAATCACCTGTCAGATGCCGACAGCAGTGGTGCCGGCGTCGAGTTCATAGCCGAGGACAGCGAAGGAACTCGCGTCAGCCGCCGTTGGGAGTTATCAGCCCGACGAGCTTGGCGTCGCGCTCGACAGCGAGCTTTCGCTCCTTCTCGGAGGCCCCTCTGGGTAACTGCTTGGCATCTCTGGCTCGCCTCCTCGCGGCCTGGCGCTCGCAGGTGCCAAGATACCAGCGCTTTAGATCCATCCACAGCTTCATCGTTCTCTCCTGCTTCTTCCTCCGACGGCCGGATGGCAACAGGAGTAGGACCGCCGAGCCAATCCGGTGCTGTCCCCGGACAACTTTAGCATCCGCTGATTTTAGGGTCGGCGCAAGCGAGGTTTGTCAAATATATAATCGCCGGTCCGAGGTGTGAACGGAGCCAGTCTATGACGGTGTTGGCGTCAGGAGGCGTGGACCTTGGCGTTCTTCGCCCGCTCGATGCCCTCGACGATCATCTTCTTTGCTGCGGCCGAATCGTACCAGCCACCGATCTTGACCCATTTGCCGGGCTCGAGATCCTTATAGTGCTCGAAGAAGTGCTGCACCTGCTGGCGGGTGATCTCCGGCAGGTGGGTGTATTCGGTGACATTTTCATAGCGCAGCGTCAGCTTCGGCGAAGGCACGGCGATGACTTTCTCGTCCTGGCCGGCATTGTCCTCCATGATCAGCACGCCGATAGGACGGACATTGATGACACAACCGGGTACCAGTGCGCGCGTGTTGCAGACCAGCACGTCGACCGGGTCGCCGTCGCCCGAGAGCGTATGCGGCACGAATCCGTAATTGCCGGGGTAGCGCATCGAGGTGTGCAGGAAGCGGTCGACGAACAGCGTGCCGGCTTCCTTGTCCATCTCGTATTTGATCGGCTCGCCACCGATTGGAACCTCGATGATGACGTTGACGTCCTCAGGTGGATTTTTGCCGGTGGCGATGGCGTCGATACGCATGGCTGCCTTTCTTGGCGCAACGACCTTGGACCGGATGGATCGAAAGGTTCTGCGCAGTTCCAAATTCCACAGCGTCCATGCTGCGGGTGCTAATGCATCGAATAGCGATATGGCGCGCCGCGCGCAATGAGCGACCGAAGCGCGTCCTTCACGGTTGGAAACAGCAAGAATTATCGGGAGTGGGGCTCAATCCCAGACGAAGGCGACCTTGCGCAGCGCCTTTTGGTCGAAGACCTCGACGCCTTCCGCGACGTCGCGTCCCCCGGCGCCAGTGTAGAACGCCAGCGCGTTGGAATTGTCTTCGAGCGCCCAGACAACCATGCCCTGCAGCCCGTGAGAGGCGAGCTTCTCCTGCGCTGCTGCAAAGAGGCGGCTGCCAAGGCCGATGCCCTGGCACTCGGGACGTAGGTACAGTTCGTAAATCTCGCCTTGCTGGGGAAGCTCGCGGGCGCGGTTGCGACCGAGCGTGGCGTATCCGGCTACCTTGCCGCCGACCTCGACGACCAGCACCGAAGCGGCACGGCGAATGGCCTGCGCCCACCAGTCGCGTCCGCGCCGGTTGATCATCGCGTTGAGGGCTCGATGCGGGATTATGCCGGCATAGGCGCCGCGCCACGCTTCGTGGTGCACGTCGGCGATCGCGTCCGCGTCCCTCGGTTCAGCCTTGCGAATATCTACCGTCAGCGTGGTCATGATTTGTTAACCATAGCCGCGTCGGGGCGGAAAGCGCAAGACGATCAAGAGTAGCAGACCGCTTTGCTCACAAGCGCTGGATACCGCTCAGATTTCGACCAGATGATCGTCCAGTTCGTTGATGTCGTCGGCCGATACGGGGAAATGCTCGCAGAGCAGTGCGCCCACGGTGGCGATGGCTGTAACAAATCCATCCGCCGGCCGGTTTGCCCTGGCGCCGTCGATCAGCTGGCTGACCACACCATCCCAGGTTTCCTGCGAGACTTTCTGGTTGATGCCGGCATCCGCCACTACTTCGGCATAACGCTCGGCCAGGGAAACAAAGAGCAGGACGCCGGTGCGCGCGGTGGTGAGATGCACGTTGCGGGCGAGGAACTGCTTCACCGCATTGGCATGGGCCTGCCGGTATTTCAGCCGCCGAGGCACCAGCCAGATGCACAGTCGCGGAAACAGTCGCAGCACCAGAAGCGCGCAGGCGAAGGCCAGCAACTGCGCGGCAATGAATACCGGTATCCTCAACTCGTACCACCAGTATTCGATCAGGAACGCGACCACGAGCCCAACGGCAAGCATGGCAAGCGCCAGCATGAGGGCTGCCGGGAAGAAATAGCTGTCGCTGGAACGGGCAACGACACAGTAGATTTCGCCGGCGGTCTTTTCCTCGGCGTCGCGGATCGCCGCGGTGACGCGGTCGTGATCTTCGGAAGACAGGGTTTCGCTGACCATGATCATCCTACCAGCTTCCCGACGAACCGCCGCCGCCCGAGGAACCACCCCCACCTGAGAATCCGCCACCGCCGCCGCCGGACGACCAGCCCCCACCGCCGGAGCCTGAAGACCAGCCGCCGCCCGAGGATGAACGGCCGGAGCTCGTGCTGTAGGTGAAATCCATGCCAAGCCAGCGGTAGCGGCCGGGACCGATCTTGCGACCGAACATCGGCGGCAGGATCGCCATAGCGAAACCACCGAAAAAGATGGTGCCCCAGATCAGCAGGAAGATGATGACCTCGGGTGGCAGGCCGTCGCTATCTTCCCGCTGGTTGCGCTCCGCGCGCGCTTCGAGCTCGGCGGCATTCCCCTCCAGCACCATGATCATGTCATCGACGGCCCGCGAAATACCGCCGGAGAAATCGCCGGCGCGGAAGGCCGGTACCATGGTGTTCTCGATGATCAGCTTGCTGTGCAGGTCGGTCAGCGTGCCTTCAAGGCCGTAACCGACTTCGATGCGCATCTTGCGGTCGCCTTGGGCGACCAACAGCAACACGCCGTTGTCTTCACCGGCCTGGCCGAGACGCCATGCCCTGAACAGACGATTGGCGTAAGGTTCGAGCGCTTCGCCGTCGAGACTGGGAATCGTGGCAACCACGATCTGGTCGGACGATTTCTGCTCGAAGGCTTCGAGCTTCTGGGTAAGGGCGGTTTCTGTTGCCGGGTCAATGATGCCCGCATCATCGACCACGCGGCCGGTGAGGGTCGGAAGTTCGGCGGCAAGGGCGATGACCGAGAAAAGCAGCAATACCGACAAAAATGCCGCCGGGATGTTCCGGAAAATAATCGACACGCCTGCGACCTGCCTGTTGCGCTTACCCGCCCTGCTTGGTGCCGAAATCCACTTTCGGCGTCTCCATCTTGTCTTCGGCGACGGTGAAGTTCTGGAAAGGCTCGTTGCCGGTAAACCAGAACGTCGCCCAGAGAATGGACGGGAAGGTGCGCAGCGTCGTGTTGTAGACGCGCACCGCCTCGATGTAGTCGCGCCGCGCCACAGCGATCCGGTTTTCGGTACCTTCGAGCTGCGCCTGGAGGGCGAGGAAGTTCTGGTTGGCCTTGAGGTCCGGATAGTTCTCGACGACCGCCAGCAGCCGCGACAGTGCGCTGGTCAGGCCGGCCTGGTTGTCCTGGAAGGCCTTGAACGCATCCGGGTTGCTGAGTGTCTCCGGTGTAACCGTCACCTGTGTCGCCTTGGCGCGCGCCTCGACGACGCCTTCCAGTACATCCTTCTCGTGGCTGGCGTAGCCTTTTACCGTTTCGACGAGATTGGGGATGAGGTCGGCGCGGCGCTGATACTGGTTCAGCACTTCGCTCCATGCCGCCTTGGCCTGTTCTTCCGCAGTCGGAATGGTGTTGAAGCCGCAACCGGAAAGCGCCGGCAGGACGAGGATAAGGAACAGCAATGCCGGAAGTACGCGCCAGCCGGAAGGCAAAAGGGCAGTTTGGGCGAACATCGAATATCCCTCGTTATCGTGATCGACGGGAGAGACCATAGTCACAATCGTTGCGCAAGGAAACGGCGACGTTTCCAGCTTCGATGCGCGGCACTGTGATTGGGGAAACGAACGCGCTAAGCTTGCCGACACGGGGATGGACGGAAATGGGCAGCAAGGACAGAGAAACCGAATCGCAGCGCATCCTCGACCGGGTTGCACGGGAGGCCGAAGGCGGCGGATCGCTGATCTCCCGTACGGCACAGCGGGTCCGCGGCCATATGAACGCGCAGGATGCTGACAAAGCCGACTGGGCGGAATATTGGGGAACCCGGATTGGGCGCGGCCTGGGCATATTTTTCGTGGTCGGATTGCTGGTCTGGTTCATCCTGTTTCTCATGCGCGGATAGTTTTCATGGAAATGCAGCAGACCGAAACGCCTCGGGCGGTGATCGTCATATCGAGCCATGTGGCGCGTGGATCAGTCGGCAACCGTGCTGCGGTATTCGCGTTGGAAACACTTGGGTTTCCGGTCTGGGCGGTGCCAACGGTGATCTTGCCCTGGCATCCGGGACACGGCCGGGCCACCCGTATCGTTCCGGATGCGGAACAGTTTGCGTCGCTGCTGGGCGACCTCGAGCGGGCGCCTTGGTTGGGTGAGGTCGCGGCCGTGCTTTCCGGTTATCTGGGCGATGCGCGGCAGGCTGCTGCCGTTGCTTCATTGGTCGGCGCGGTGAAAACGAAGAACCCGAAGGCGCTGTATGTTTGCGACCCCGTGATGGGAGATTTGGGAGGCCTTTACGTCCCGCAGGCAATCGCCGAAGCGATGCGCGACACGCTGCTTCCGATCGCCGACATCGCAACCCCAAACCGTTACGAACTCGCCTGGATGTCAGGCGTGCAACTCGACGACATCAAATCTGTGGTGGGGGCGGCGCTTGTGGCTGGGCCCTCCACCATGTTGGTCACCTCGGCGCCGGCGATGATGGCGGGCGGCACGGGGAATCTTCTCCTGACGGCGTCGGACGCGCTGCTTTCCGAGCATCGGATCATCGAGCGACCGCCCAACGGCCTCGGCGACCTGACGGCGGCGGTCTTTCTCGCCCGGCTGCTTGATGGCCAGCCCTCCGGCAAGGCGCTGCAATCGACGACGGCCTCGGTGTTCGAGATACTGGCGCGCACCGCCAAACGCGGGGCCGATGAATTGACGCTCGAGACCGATGCGCAAAGCCTGTCGCACCCGATGGCGATGGTGCATCTCCGGCATCTGACGCATCCGGGCAAGGATCGCCGCGCCTGATGCGGACCGTCGCAGGGGTGGACGGCTGCAAGGCGGGCTGGATTGCCGCCATCGCGGAGCCAGGAACGCCGGTATTTGCCTGTGTGGCGGCAAGCTTCGCCGAAATCGTCGATCGGCTTGCGGGGGACGCGGTGATCGCGGTCGACATGCCGATCGGCCTGCCGGATTTCACCCGCCACGGCGGGCGCGGCCCGGAAGTGCTGGTCCGGCGCCTGCTCGGCGAGCGTCAATCAAGCGTCTTTTCCATTCCCTCGCGGGCGGCCGTCTATGCCGCCGAGGAGGAATTCTCCACCGTCGAGCGCTGGTATGCCGCGCATCGCGAAGCGAGCCGGATCGCCCGTGAAACCTCGGATCCGCCGCGCGGGGTCTCCATCCAGGCGTTTGGCATCTTTTCCAAGATACGGGAGCTGGACCGATTGCTGATCGCCCGGCCGGAACTGCGTGGCAGGATCGTCGAATCGCACCCCGAGGCGGCATTCCGGCAACTTAACGGCGGCGAGCCGATGGCATTGCCGAAGAAGATCAAGGGTCGGGTGAATCCGGCCGGCATGGACGAACGCAGGATGTTGCTCGGTTCGTATGGCCATGACCTGGCGTTTCTCGCCTCGCCGGCGCCACGGGGTGCGGCGGAGGATGACTTCCTCGATGCCGCTGCGATGATGTTGGTGGCGCGGCGTTTCGCGCACGGCGAAGCGGTGAGTTTTCCCGATCCTCCCGGTGCTGATCGCTTCGGCAATCCGATCGCGATCTGGACCTAGGCTCGGAAATTGTAATTTCGGCAATGAAAGGATGATGCCATGAAGGCGCGCATAAAGTGGGTGGAAGGCCGTACGTTCGTCGGTGAGTCCGGGAGCGGGCACAAGGTGGTTTTCGGCACGGCGTTCGGTGAGGACGGGCAAACACCAGGGCCAAGCCCGATGGAACTGGTGCTGATCGGGACAGGCGGATGCTCGGCTTTCGATGTCGTTCACATCCTGGAGAAGGGCCGCGAAGCGGTCGAGGACTGCGTGGTCGAACTCGACGCGGACCGCGCCGAAAGCGATCCGAAAGTGTTCACCCGCATCCACATGCATTTCGTGGTCAAGGGTAAAAGCCTGGCGCCCGCCAAGGTGCAGCGCGCCATCGACCTTTCGATCGAGAAATACTGCTCGGCATCGGCAATGCTCGCCAAGACGGCGACGATCACGCACGACTTCGAGATATTCGACACGGCTGCGAAGTCGTGACATCCCGACCGGGTAGCGGAAACGAAGAAGGGATTTTTACGATTGCTCATTGATCGGCGGCGGCGTTTGCCGTTAATTGCCGGCCGATGTCCCATCTCCCAGCCCCCCTCCTCGCCGGTTACCGCAACTTCATGAGCGGCCGTTATGTCGCCGAAAGCGGACGCTATCGCGATCTGGCACGTGAGGGGCAGACACCGGAAACCATGGTGATCGCCTGTTGCGATTCGCGCTCCGCTCCCGAGGCCATCTTCGATGCCGGACCGGGCGAATTGTTCGTCTTGCGCAATGTCGGCAACCTCGTGCCGCCCTATGAGCCCGACGGCGAGTTCCATTCCACCTCGGCGGCGCTGGAATTCGCCGTGCAGAGCCTCAAGGTGCGCAACATCGTGGTCATGGGACACGGCCGCTGCGGCGGCATCCGTGCAGCTCTGAACACCGGTTCCGCGCCGCTGTCTCCGGGCGACTTCATCGGCAAATGGATGAGCCTGATCGCGCCGGCGGCGGAAACCGTCTCGGCCAGCACGCTGATGACGGCCAGCGAACGCCAGACGGCGCTGGAGCGCATTTCCATCCGCTATTCGATCGCCAATCTCAGGACCTTTCCTTGCGTGAACATCCTGGAAGGCAAGGGCCGGCTTTCGCTGCACGGGGCCTGGTTCGACATCTCGACGGGCGAGCTTTGGGTGATGAACAAGGATACAGGCGACTTCGAGAAACCGGATGCCGGCTGAGGCATAGAGCCTTCAGCCGTGTATCCGACGCACTCCTGCGCTATAAACGCTGCAGGAGGACGAGAATATGACCTGGATCCGCTTCTTCCTGCTCGCCGGTGTGACGTTGATTGCGACATCGGCCCGCGCCGACAACGCCGTCATCGACCGATGGTACAATGCATTGCTCGCAGTCGATCGCGCCGCCATTTCGAGCCTGCTTGCCGACGATGCCCGCATAAAGCTTGACGATCTCGGCGTCGAGCAGAGCAAGGCCGAATTCATCGCCTCCATGGATGAATGGGAAACGGCGGGTGCCGATGCCACGATCCGGCATCGCGTCGAGAAGACAGAGAGCGGCGTCACCACGGTGATCGCCTGCTACGACTTTCCCGCCAACGACATCCTGATGCGGGAAACCTTCGCCATCGCCGGCGACCTGATCACGGCCAGTTCGCAGGCGGCGGTTGCCGAGACTTGCGACGCCTACTGATCGCCAGCCAGGGTGGCCCGTGGGCAAGCTGGTGGCAGAAGAGGGTTCGGCGAGGCGGACCGGGCCGATTTGCGACCTTGGACCTGCGTCGATATGGTTTGCGATGGCCAAATCCACGCCCTACATCGGTTGCACCATCCTCCCAGCAATCCAAACAGCACAGCACGAAAGAGCCTTCATGTCCGACAACCGGCCAGCCATCGATCTTTCCACCAACCCGCTGACACACTGGACCGGGCCGCTTGGCCTGCCGGATTTTTCAAAGCTTTCAGACGACGCCTTCGGCCCGGTCTTCGAGTCGGCGCTTGCCGCGCACCAGGCCGAGATCGATGCGATCGCCGCCAATGCCGAGGCGCCGACGATCGACAATACGCTGGCCGCGCTGGAATTGTCAGGGCAGCCGCTCGACCATGTTTCCTCGATTTTCTGGTGCCGCGCGGGGGCGCATACCAATGACGAGATCCAGGCAATGGAGCGCGAAATCGCCCCGAAAATGGCCAAGCACGGGTCGGCGATTTCAATGAACGCGGCGCTGTTCGCCAGGATCGACGCGCTTTACCAGAAACGCGAGACGCTGGGCCTCAACGCCGAGACACTGCGGGTATTGGAACAGAGCTGGAAGGGTTTTGTTCGCTCCGGCGCCCGGCTGAACGATGCGGATAAGAAGCGACTTTCCACGATCAATGAAGAACTGGCGTCGCTGGGCGCCAAATTCGGCCAGAATGTGCTGGCAGACGAGAAGGACTGGGCGCTGTTTCTCGACGACGGCGACGATCTTGCCGGCTTGCCGGAATTTCTCAGGAACGCCATGGCGGAGGCTGCCGAATTGCGTGGCCAGAAAGGCAGATATGCCGTCACGCTGTCGCGCTCGATCTACGAACCTTTCACGACATTTTCCGAGCGGCGCGACCTGCGGGAAAAGGCGTTCCGCGGCTTTGCCATGCGTGGCGAGAACGGCGGAGCCACCGACAACCGCGATGTCGTGAAACAGACGCTCTCGCTGCGTGCCGAGAAAGCCAAGCTGCTGGGCTATGAAAGTTACGCCGCGCTGAAGCTCGACGACACGATGGCCAAGACCGCGGATGCGGTGTTCGGCCTGCTCGACCCGGTTTGGGACAAGGCGCGCGAGAAGGCCGCGGAGGATCAGGTCGAGCTCCAGCGGCTGGCGGCCGCTGAAGGCCAAAACCACCAGATCGCAGGCTGGGACTGGCGCCACTATGCCGAAAAGCTGCGGGCCGAGCGCTTCGCTTTCGACGAGGCGGCGCTCAAGCCCTACCTGCAGCTCGAGAGGGTAATCGATGCCTGCTTTGATGTCGCGACGCGACTGTTCGGCATCAGCTTCGAGGAGAAGAAGGGTATCGCAACCTGGCATCCGGATGCGCGTGTCTTCGCGGTGAAGAATCCGGACGGCAGCGTCCGCGGCACCTTCATCGCCGATTATTTCGCGCGGCCGTCGAAACGCTCCGGTGCCTGGATGAGCGCACTGCAGTCCGGCTACAAGCTCGGCGCCGGCGCAAAGCCGGTGATCTACAACATCATGAATTTCGCCAAGCCGCCGGCGGGCGAGCCGGCGCTGCTGTCCGTCGACGAAGCAAAGACGCTGTTTCATGAATTCGGCCACGCGCTGCACGGCACGCTGACCGAGGTGACGTGGCCGTCCGTCTCGGGCACTTCGGTGTCGCGCGACTTTGTGGAGCTGCCGTCGCAACTCTACGAACATTGGCTGACGGTACCTGAAGTGCTTGCCAAACACGCGCTGCACTACAAGACCGGCGAACCGATGCCGAAGGAGCTGATCGACAAGATGCTGGCGGCCCGCACCTTCAACGCCGGTTTCGCGACGGTCGAGTTCGCCTCATCGGCGCTTGTCGACATGGCCTATCATTCACGCCCCGATGCTCCGGAAGACCCGTATCGTTTCGAATCCGAAACATTGAAAAAGCTGGAAATGCCGGAGGCGATCATCATGCGCCACCGCACGCCGCATTTCCTGCACGTGTTTTCAGGAGACGGCTATTCGGCCGGTTATTATTCCTACCTGTGGTCGGAAGTGCTCGACGCGGACGCTTTCAAGGCTTTCGAGGAGACGGGCAACGTCTTCAACTCGGCGCTGGCGGCGAAGCTCAAGAAGCATATCTACTCTGCCGGCGGCTCGGCCGATCCGGAGAAGCTCTACGTCGCCTTCCGTGGCAAGATGCCGTCACCCGACGCGATGATGGAGAAGCGGGGTCTCGTCTAAAGCGCGTCGCGCCGAATAGGATTCGGCGGCCGCGCTTCAGATTCGTTGATTTGATGCATGTCGTTGTCCCGAAACCGAGGACACTTTCGGGCGACATGCATTAGGCAACGGAGGGAACTCGGATGCTGTCCTGGATACGCCTTCGGTCGGTTGACCGGCAAAAGGGGTAGTATTTTGTTCGACAAATGCCGTAAAAGGTAGGAAACCGACAACACCTGATCCATGCCCAACCAGCCGCCGCAACCGACGAAGCAAAAAGCACCCGGATTTTTCCGGCTGCTGGCGCTTCTGCTGCTTGCCTTGGCGATGGTGGAAGTGCCGTTCGGCATAGGCTCGGCTTTTGCCGGCCAAGAGCGGACACCAAATCAATCTTGGGAAATGCGGCAGGCGGGGCATGATTCTCCTGTCGTAACCGCGGTAGAAACGGCGATCGACGGACCTGTTCAGGCCGCCGCCGAACGCCGCTTCGGCGAACTGGATGAACCGGTTGTCGCCGCCACGTACTCCGGCGTCGCGTCGTCAGATCGTTCCGCCACCCGGGGTTCACTGTTCCAGCCCGACCTCGTTCCGGCGCTGGCATGCATATGCTCGGCCCGTGATCCTCCCTGGACGATCTGACCAGCGGCTTCGTCCCGAAGTCAAATCGTACCAAACCAAAGGTTATGCGTGCCACAGAAGACCGCTTCGAGCAGGTCGGGTTACGCGGGCACAGTCAGGAAATCATCAAATGTCGAAGACCCATCCACTCGGATTCCGTATAGAACGCGACATCAAGGAAGCGCTTGTCAGGGCAGCAAAGGACGACCATCGCTCGGTCTCATCACTGGTCGAGCTGGTCATGGCCAGATGGCTTCGCGACAAGGGTTATCTTGAGGACAACAACAGCAAGGCGGCCTAGCCTCCCATCCCGCATCTCATGCCGCAGGTCGACATGCGATGCGGGCCTAATACTAAGGTCATAATCCCAAAGCATCGGTGGTCGTGAGGGGGCCGGCAGAGTTACTACAACTGTCGTGAAGTTGCTCGACTCGAGGATTGGGGTATCTCGGTCCCGAAAGGGCGACTCGATGGGGCCTTGGGAGGACGGACTATGGCAAATGTATCCACCGCCGCCGGCACGCGAAGCCGCGGCATGACGCGAGAAGAGAAGAAGGTCATCTTCGCCTCTTCTCTCGGTACTGTGTTCGAATGGTATGATTTCTATCTCTACGGGTCGCTGGCCGCCTTTATCGGCGCCAACTTCTTCACGCAGTATCCGGAAGCGACGCGCAACATCTTCACCCTGCTTGCGTTCGCCGCCGGCTTCCTGGTGCGCCCGTTCGGTGCGTTGGTTTTCGGCCGCATCGGCGATCTCGTCGGGCGCAAATACACCTTCCTCGTCACCATCCTGATCATGGGCATGTCGACCTTCCTTGTCGGCCTGCTGCCGGGTGCCGCCACGATCGGCATCGCCGCGCCCATCATCCTGATCGTGC
Organism: Mesorhizobium sp. ZC-5; assembly: GCF_025753855.1. Taxonomy (GTDB): domain Bacteria; phylum Pseudomonadota; class Alphaproteobacteria; order Rhizobiales; family Rhizobiaceae; genus Neomesorhizobium. The sequence continues at coordinate 137,318 of NZ_JAOWPT010000002.1, read as the reverse complement.
TGCGCATGCTGCAGGGCCTGGCGCTCGGTGGCGAGTACGGCGGTGCCGCGACCTACGTCGCCGAACACGCGCCGGACGACCGTCGCGGCTACTACACGTCGTGGATCCAGACGACGGCGACGCTCGGACTGTTCCTGTCACTGATCATCATCCTGGTCATCCAGGCCATGATGAGCAAGGAGGCCTTCGCCGCGTGGGGCTGGCGCATTCCGTTCCTCCTGTCTTTCGTGCTGCTCGGCATCTCGGTCTGGATCCGGCTTTCGCTGAACGAATCGCCGACATTCCAGCGCATGAAGGATGAAGGCAAGGGCTCCAAGGCGCCATTGTCGGAAGCCTTCGGCCAGTGGAAGAACGCCAGGATCGCGCTGCTGGCACTGCTCGGCCTTACCGCCGGCCAGGCCGTCGTGTGGTACTCCGGCCAATTCTACGCGCTGTTCTTCCTGGCCAACGTGCTCAAGGTCGACGCTCAATCCGTCAACATCATGATCGCCATCTCGCTGGCGCTTGGCACGTCCTTCTTCGTCGTGTTCGGCTGGCTGTCCGACAAGATCGGTCGCAAGCCGATCATCATGGCCGGTCTGGCACTGGCGATCGTCACCTACTTCCCGTTGTTCAAGGCATTGACCTGGGCCGCCAACCCGGCGCTGGCCAGCGCGCAGCAGAATGTGCGTGCAACCATCACGGCAGCGCCCGGCGACTGCAATTTCCAGTTCAAGCTGACGGGTACGGAGAAGTTCACGTCGTCCTGCGACATCGCCACGGACTTCCTGGCGAAAAGCTCGGTACCGTACGATATCGTAGCGACGGCCGCGCCTGGCACCGTTGCAACGGTCAAGATCGGAGACGAGACCGTCGAGTCCTATGACGCGGTCGCCGCCGGGGCGGATGCCGCGGCAAAGAACGCGGCCCTGGCCAAGGGCATCAACATCGCACTCCAGGACGGCGGTTATCCGCTCGTCCGCGATCCGGCGAAGGTGGTCGATGCGAAGCTCGATGCGCTGGTCGCGGCCAATCCGAAACTGGCGCTCGACGCGGCAGCGATCCGTGCCGGTGAGAAGGCCACGGTGCCCGTCGAACAGGCGATCAAGGACAAGCTGATCACCGCGGAGGAAGCCGCCGGCGCCACCGAAGTGACCGTTTACACGGTGCCCGGGGCAGGCGCCTTCAAGATGGTCGCGGACCCGGCCGCGGTGAACTGGCCGATGGTCATCGCCATCCTGTTCGTGCTGGTCATCTACGTGACCATGGTTTACGGGCCGATTGCCGCGATCCTGGTCGAGATGTTCCCGACCCGCATCCGCTACACCGGCATGTCGCTGCCCTATCACATCGGCAACGGCTGGTTCGGCGGCCTGCTCCCGGCGACGGTGTTCGCCATGAGCGCGGCCAAGGGCGATATCTACTATGGCCTCTGGTATCCGATCGTGGTCGCAGCCATGTCGTTGGTCATCGGCATGATCTTCGTCAAGGATACGCTCGGCACCGATCTGCACGCCAAGGACTGATCGAGCGGCTGACATTTCGGCACCCGGCGCGGCGACGCGCCGGGTGTTTCTTATTGCAATTCAGGCTTCGGGAGCGAAGGCCGGTCAGGCGGCGCTGACGAACTGCGATTGTCCAGGGATCGCGATTGTCGCGCCCTGCGGCACGGCGCGTATCTGCAGCGGCTGTGCGCGGCCGCGGATGTCGACGTCACGGAGTTCGAAGGCGGAAAGATCGAGGCCGGCCAGACGCACCACCTGTTCGGAGACGACAACCGACGCGTTCAATTCCTTAGCGATCATCTCGAGCCGGCTGGCGACGTTGACGGTGTCACCGATGGCGGTGACGTTCATCACCTCGCGGTAGCCCATCGCACCGACGATCGCAGGGCCGGCATGGATGCCGATCGCCACTCGTAGCGGAGCGTTGATCTCGCCGGCGAGTTCCTCGTTGAGGCGGCCGAGATCCTCGAGGATCGCCGCCGCAGCCGCCAGCGCCTGGCGGCAGGCCTCGACATTGCTGGTTTCCACACCGAACAGCGCCATGGCGCCGTCGCCGATGAACTTGTCCATCCTGCCGCCGGCCTGTTCGACGGCTTTGCCGACCATGGCGAAATAGCGGTTGAGCAGGAAGACGATGTCGAAAGGCAGCCGGTGGTCGGCGAGCGCGGTGAAGCTGCGGATGTCGCAGAACAGGATGGCGATCTCGCGTTCACGGCCGGGCGTCGCCGGCTGGCTGGCCAGCATCAGTGCGCGGCGGCGGTCCGGGATGAGCAGCGGCGTGACGCTGAGGTCGTCCGTCGGGCGCAACTGGCAGGCCAGCCGCACGTCAGGTTCGGCGCCGATCCTCGCCAGCGTCGCCCGTTCGACGGGTTGGATGGCGGGCAAGTCCGCAAGTCCTTCGGAAACCTTGATCCGGCAGGTCGAGCAGCGTCCCTTGCCGCCGCATACCGCATAGTGCGGGATGCCGCCGATGCGGCTCGCCTCCAGCACGCTGTGGCCCTTGGCGACGCGGACGACATTACCGTCGGAATACCGGATCTCGACGAGATTGCGGCGTTCGCGCCGCATGCGCAGCACGCGCAACGCCAGAACCGCGACAAGCATTGCGACGAAGGACAGGTAAATCGCCCGCAGGAGGAGTTCCTTCATTCGAAGGCCGTTCTCGATGACGGACTGGTCGACAGGAGGTGGCACTCGGTCGATCAATCCGACGGCCCTGCCGCCATCGGCGAAGCCCAGCAAGGCCAGCACCGGAACCAGCACAGCGGCAACGAGTAACCAGGGGGCAGCCCGAGGATACCCCTGACGGTAGCGCAGCCAGAAATAGAGGCCTAGGCAGCCATGCACCCAGATCACGATCGTGGCGACCACCTGTTTGAGACCGATGATCGGGGTGTCGATCCACAGCGCCCGCAGGACGAATTGGTAGTCGTCTTCGACGCCGGTCAGGTTGTGGAAAACACGCGTTCCGATAACGTGTTCGGCCACCAGCAACGGAATGGCGAGGCCGAAAAGAACCTGGATAGCCTCGCGGACCGGCATCACCAGCGACCGGCGGCGATACAGGGCCAGCAAAACCAGGACAAGATGAACGATCAGGGCACCATAGAGGATCAGTGTGCCGAGCGGATTTCGCCAGATCAGCAGGAACCATGGACGCGCGGCCTCCGCCGCGGGGAGCGAGACAAGCAGGAGTGCGTGGTTGAGAAGATGCATGGTGACGAACACCATGAGCACGATCCCCGAAACCAGCCTGGCTGTCCGCAGGTTCTTGTCGGACAGCAACCCTTCGCGCGGAGCCTGCGACAATTGCGGTGTGGCCATGTCCGGCCCCTTAGCTCCCTGCGGTGCAAGCCGGCAGGAGATTCTGCCGTTTCGACCAGTAAGCGCCAGCCGCGACATTAGGTCAATCCGCGGTTACCCTCAGTGAAGCCGGGGTACAAGACATCGAGCCCGCGCCAATCCGTCCCCCTTTCGCAACTGCGAAAAAACCTGTATGAGCGCGCCAACGAAATTGGGTGCCATCGTTTTGCGCCCTGAATCTCCCGAGTGAAAACATGAATCTCCGCAATATTGCGATCATCGCACACGTCGACCATGGGAAAACCACCCTTGTCGACCAGCTTCTCAGGCAATCCGGCTCCTTTCGCGACAATCAGCGTGTCGCCGAGCGGGCAATGGATTCCAACGACCTCGAAAAAGAGCGTGGCATCACCATTCTCGCCAAGGCGACTTCGGTCGACTGGAAGGATACCCGTATCAACATCGTCGACACGCCGGGCCACGCCGATTTTGGCGGCGAGGTCGAGCGCATCCTGTCGATGGTGGATTCCGCCATCGTGCTGGTCGATGCCGCCGAAGGACCGATGCCGCAGACCAAGTTCGTGGTCGGCAAGGCGTTGAAAGTTGGCTTGCGACCGATCGTCGTTATCAACAAGATCGACCGGCCCGATGCGCGCCATGTCGAGGTGGTCAACGAGGTGTTCGACCTGTTCGCGGCGCTGGACGCCAACGACGAGCAGCTCGATTTCCCCATTCTTTATGGCTCCGGCCGTGATGGCTGGGTGTCCGAAAATCCCGAAGGTCCGAAGGACCAGGGTCTGGCCCCGCTGTTCGATCTGGTCTTGAAGCACGTGCCGGCGCCGACCGTTCATCCAGGCCCGTTCCGCATGATCGGCACCATCCTGGAGGCGAATCCGTTTCTTGGCCGCATCATCACCGGCCGCATCGAGAGCGGCTCGATAAAGCCAAACCAGGCGGTGAAGGTACTTCACCATGACGGTTCGCTGCTCGAGAGCGGCCGCATTTCGAAAATCCTGGCCTTTCGGGGCCTCGAACGCCAGCCGATCGAAGACGCCCATGCGGGTGACATCGTCGCCATCGCCGGCCTGCAGAAAGGCACCGTTGCCGACACGTTCTGCGACCCGTCGGTGACCGAACCGCTGCACGCGCAGCCGATCGATCCGCCGACCGTAACGATGTCCTTCATCGTCAACGACAGTCCGCTCGCCGGTACCGAAGGCGACAAGGTGACCAGCCGCGTCATCCGCGACCGCCTACTGCGCGAAGCCGAGGGCAACGTCGCTCTGAAGATCGAGGAATCCGCCGACAAGGATTCGTTCTACGTGTCCGGCCGCGGTGAATTGCAGCTTGCGGTGCTGATCGAGACGATGCGCCGCGAAGGTTTTGAAATCGCCGTCTCGCGGCCGCGCGTCGTCATGCAGAAGGGCGAGAATGGCGAATTGCTGGAGCCCGTCGAAGAGGTCGTGATCGACGTCGATGAGGAGCATGCCGGCGTCGTCGTGCAGAAGATGTCGGAGCGCAAGGCCGAGATGGTCGAGTTGCGCCCCTCGGGCGGCAATCGCCAGCGCATCGTGTTCCACGCACCGACGCGCGGCCTGATCGGCTATCAGTCGGAGCTTCTGACCGACACGCGCGGCACCGCGGTGATGAACCGCCTGTTCCACGCTTACGAGCCGTATAAAGGCGAGTTGCCCGGCCGCAGTAACGGCGTCCTGATCTCCAACGAGCAGGGTGAATCGGTGGCCTTTGCGATGTGGAATCTGGAGGACCGGGGCCCGATGGTGATCGATGCCGGCGTCAAGGTCTACCAGGGCATGATCATCGGCATCCATACCCGCGACAACGATCTCGAGGTCAATGTGCTGAAGGGCAAGAAGCTGACCAACATCCGCGCCGCCGGCAAGGACGAGGCCGTTCGCCTGACGCCTCCGGTCCGGATGACGCTGGAACGCGCGCTGGCCTGGATCCAGGACGACGAACTGGTCGAAGTAACGCCGAAGACCATCCGTCTCAGGAAGCTCTATCTCGATCCAAACGAGCGCAAGCGCTTCGAGAAGCAGAAAACCGCCGGAGCGGCCTGACCGGCGCTTCGCCATCCGGACTCGGCGCGTTATATGCTCCCGCAGCGAGGAGCATGCATGCCGAGCCGGACCTACCAGCTTTTTGCCGAGGCCATGACGGCGCGCAAGCCGGTCGTCCTGATGTATGACGGCCATCCGCGCGCCATCTGCCCGATCATCCTCGGTCACTCCGGCGGCGAGGAGAAGGCGCTGACCTTCCAGTTCGACGGGACGGGAAGCCAGGGGCCGGTGCGCGGCGCCTGGCGTTGCCTGGAACTGGCCAAGGTGACGCGGGCCGAGCTCGCCGACGGGCCGTGGCGTTCTGGCGAGAGCCACAGCCAGCCACAAGGCTGCGTCAAGGATGTCGACCTCGACGTCAACCCGGACAGTCCCTACGACCCGAAGCGGCGGCTTCGCAGATAGCTGCCCGCCAGATGACCTCCGCGTCGGCTTCATCCGCAAAGTCGAGCCTTACCCGCCCGCCATCACGGCACCGCCTGTTCAGCGCGCCTGACGCCGATATGCGGCCGGCTTGCGCCATCGCGGCGATGCGGTTGCGGGACAGGCCGAGCTCAGCGGCCAGAAGCCGATCGAGACGCAGTGAGATCGGCACCGGTACGTCCAGCGCTATTTCCAGCGATGGTACGTGCACGGGTGCTTCACCGAGCAATGTCTTCGGCACCGTCACCTCGGCGAATTCCTCGATCCGATGCACCGATTTGCCTAGGGCTGCGAGGTCGAAGGCAAAGCGGCGGACCAGGTTGGCGTCGTTCGCTTCGAGTGCGGCAAGTACCGCCGGTTCGAAATCACGTGCAGCGCGGCGCTCTATCACCGCATGGTTCCAGGTGCCGTCGCACGCCATGCATTTGTAAACCAGCCAGGCGTCGAGGCGCTTGCCGTTGGCGTTGAGGCGAAATTTGCCGCTGCAACGAAACGGTCTTGGTTCGCCGCAGCGGCTGCAGGAGCGCCAGGGTTGAGGGTAGATGGATGGAGTGACGGTCCAGAGGACCGAGAGTGCACGCGACATGCCGGGGCTTCCCATGGGAAGTCCGTCGAAGCGGCGATGTGCGAGGCGCCCCTTTACGAGGCTCGGCGTGGCGGTGGCGGGAAAAACTCAGGCGGATAGGCGCCTGGAATCGCATGGCTTCGGGCTCGGCCAAACCGGTCTCGAACCGCCACGCGACGAACGCAATTCCAAAACGGCGGTGCATTCGCACTGCCTTGCGAAAATCAGGTGGAACTGGCGAGACCGGCGGTTACGATGGCAAAGCAGTGGTCCGGAAAATTGAAGCCGCCCATCTTTTAGCGATGGAGGGCAAGTCCGGCAAGCGTGGAGGCCACGCCTCGACGGAGCACGTCGTTTGTGGCAAAACGCAACTTCATGGGAGGTGTCGCCACCGTGGAACTCACTTCATTGCTCATCTTCGCCGGCGCTCTGCTGGTTGCCGCCGGCTCGCCGGGTCCGTCGATCGCCGCTCTTGTAGCGCGCGTCATTTCCAAGGGCTGGCGCGACGTGCTGCCGTTTCTGGCGGCGATGTGGATCGGCGAAGCGATCTGGCTGTCGCTGGCGGTGTTCGGGCTGGCCTTCGTGGCGCAGAGCTTCCACTACGCCTTCGTCGCCCTGAAATGGGCGGGCGTGGCCTATCTCGTCTATCTCGCCTGGAAGATGTGGACCGCGCCGGTCACGGTGGCGGACGGGGCGTTGCCCGAGAAGGATTCGCCGGCAAAGCTTTTCTTCGCCGGCATGGCCGTTACGCTCGGAAACCCGAAGATCATGATGTTCTACCTGGCGCTCCTGCCGACCATCATCGACCTCGGCTCGGTCACCGTGCTCGGCTGGGCCGAACTGACGGTAACGATGGTGCTGGTGCTGATCGCGGTCGACCTGGCCTGGATCATCGCCGCCGCGCAGGCGCGGCGGCTCTTGAAAAGCGCCCGCGCCATGAAGATAGCCAACCGGATCAGCGCCGCGACGATGGGCGGCGCGGCGGCGGCGATCGCGGCGCGGTCCTGAGCCTACCGCGCCATTGCGTGATATTCGCCGTTCGGCCGCATGTCGATCGCAGCGGCGACGCGATTCGACATGTTGAAGAACGCGGCTGTCGAGGCGATGTCCCAGATATCGCGATCGGAGAAACCCGCATCGCGCAGCGTTGCGCGGTCGGCCTCTTCGATCTTTGCCGGGGTTTCCGTCAGCTTGACGGCGAAATCCAGCATCGCCTTCTGCCTGGGCGGAAGGTCGGCGGCGCGATAATTCATCACCATCATCTCGCCCAGCGCCGGTTCGCCCGAAAGTTGCCTCACTGCCGCGCCATGAGCGGTCAGGCAATAGTAGCAGTGATTCACGGAGGAGACGGCGACCGCGATCATCTCGCGTTCCAGTTTGGAAAGACCTGAATCACCCAGCATCAGATCGTTGTACATGTCGGTGAATGCACGCAGCTTCTTTTCGTCGAAGGCGTAGGAGAGAAGCACGTTGGGAATGAGTCCGAGCTTCTCCCGGCATTTGTCGAAATAGGCCTTTGTGGCGTCGCTCAAATCGCCGGCCGGAGCCAAATCCAATGCGGTTACCTTCTCGCTCACCCGTCATCTCCTCTTCATCTGAAATTTGCACAGTCGCGCGTTGATCGCGTGTCGCCAAACCCGGTTTGTCTGATACGATAACTGCAAAAGCATACGGCGGGAGGGATAAACGCCATGGCTGCCAGAAAATCCATCAAATCCGTGAAGACCGCACTAAAGGCTCCGGAAGCCAAAGGCGACCACGGCTTTGCCGAAACCCTGCTGGCGCGGGCACCGGCCGAGGATGTTTCGACGTATCAGAGCGGTGTGCTCGACAAGGCGGCGGAGTTTGCCAAACGCGCTGTCGCCCGCCACCGCAAGGGCGAAAGCGTCGTGGCTATCGATTCGGGCGCCGGTGTCGAACGCGCGGGACGACCGGTGACGATCATCACCGTCGTCAACGACAACATGCCCTTCCTGTTCGATTCCATTCTCGGCGAGATCACGGAGACAGCCGGCGAGCCGACGCTTGTGCTGCATCCGGTGGTGCTGGTGAAGCACGGCAAGGCCGGCGTCAGCGAAATCCTCGGCGATGCGGGGCAGGCCAAGGGCGATCACGCCGCGGATCGGGTCAGCGTGATCCAGGTGCATGTCGGGCCGCTGTCGGAGGATGCAGCAGCCGGTCTAAGCCAGAGGCTGCAGCGAATCCTGTCGCAGGTGCGCGCCGCCGTTGCCGACTGGAAGCCAATGCTCGCCCGCCTCGACCAGGCCATTTCGGAATTCCGCTACGCGCCGGTGCCGCTCGACAAGGACCATGTCAACGAGGCGATCGCCTTCCTGGAGTGGCTGCGCGACGACAATTTCACCTTCCTTGGTATGCGCGAGTTCAAGTATTCAGGCGGGGAGAAGAGCGGCAACCTCGAGCGCGCCGAAAAACCCGGCCTGGGCATCCTCGACGATCCGGATGTGCTGGTCCTGCGGCGCGGCACCGAGGCGGTGACGACGACGCCGGAGATCCGCGCGTTCCTGCATGGGCCGGAGCCGCTCATCGTCACCAAGGCAAATGCCAAGTCGGTCGTGCACCGGCGTATCTACCTCGATTACATCGGGGTCAAAACCTATGACAAGAAGGGCAAGCTCGCGGGCGAATTGCGCATCGTCGGCCTTTTCACCTCCACGGCCTATACGCGGTCGCTGCTCAAGATCCCTTACCTGCGTTCCAAGGCGCAAACCGTCATTGCCAAATCCGGGTTCAATCCGGGCGATCATTCGGGCAAGGCACTTATCAATGTGCTGGAATCCTATCCGCGCGACGAGCTGTTCCAGGTCGCCGTGCCGACGCTCAGGAAACATGCCGAGGCGATCCTGGCTCTCGGCGAGCGGCCGCGCGTCAGGGCACTGGTGCGCGCCGACCAGTTCGATCGTTTCGTTTCCGTCCTCGTGTTCGTACCGCGCGACCGCTACGATTCCATCGTGCGCGAACGCATCGGCGATTTCCTGAAGAAGAGCTTCGACGGGCGCCTGTCGGCCTATTATCCGGCCTTTCCGGAAGGCAGCCTCGCCAGGGTGCATTTCATCATCGGGCGCTCGGGTGGCAAGACGCCGAAGGTCGACCAGCAGATGCTGGAGGCCGGCATCCGCGATATCGTGCGCACCTGGGAGGACGGGCTGCGCGAAGCCGCGGCAGGCGCCGGCGCCGACAGTGCGCTTGCCGGGATCGCGGGCCGTTTTCCGGAAAGCTATCGCGGCAGTTTCACGCCAGCCGAGGCGCTGAACGACGCCCGTGAGATCGCGTCGCTGGACGCCGGCAATCCAATCGCCATCGACTACTACCGGCAGCCGGATCAGCGTCCGGAGCAGGCGGCGCTGAAGATCTATCATTTCGGGACTCCGGTCGCGCTTTCGCGGCGCGTGCCGATCCTCGAGAACATCGGCTTCCGGGTCATCAGCGAGCGCACCTTTGAAGTCGGCGATCCGGATGGCGACACGGTTTTCGTGCACGACATGGAGCTGGAAAACGCCTTCGGGGAACCGATCGATCTCGCCGATGGGGGCGAGCTCTTCGAAGAGGTGTTCCTTTCGGTCTGGCGCGGCGATCGCGACAATGACGGCTACAATGCCCTGGCGCAGACCGCTTCGATGCGGTCGAGCGAAATCGGCATCCTGCGCGCCTACGGCCGCTATCTGCAGCAAGCCGGCATTCCGCAGAGCCAGGATTTCATCGCAGCCGCCTTGAACCGCTATCCGGAAATCGCGCGGGCGCTGTTCACGCTGTTCATCACGCGCTTCGATCCGGCGCATCAGAAAGAGGCCGACGTCACCGCGAAACATCTGAAGGCCAAGATCAAGGACGAACTCGACGCGGTCCCCAGCATCGACGACGACACCATCATCCGCCGCTACCTCAATCTCATCGAATCGTCACTGCGCACCAATCATTTTGCGCCGGCGACGAAGTCCGAGGGCCGCTCGCTGGCGATCAAGCTCGATTCGCGCAAGATCGACGGGCTGCCGGAGCCGAAACCCTGGCGCGAGATTTTCGTATACGGTCCGGAAGTCGAAGGTGTGCATCTGCGCTTCGGGCCGGTTGCCCGCGGTGGCTTGCGCTGGTCGGACCGGGCGCAGGACTACCGCACCGAGGTGCTCGGCCTGGTCAAAGCGCAGCAGGTCAAGAACGCTGTCATCGTGCCGGTTGGCGCCAAGGGCGGCTTCTTCCCGAAACGCCTGCCCGCCGGTGGCAGTCGCGACGCGGTGTTCGCAGCCGGTACCAAGGCCTATGTGAACTTCGTCTCCAGCCTGTTGTCGATCACCGACAATCTCGACGGCGACAAGGTCGTCCCGCCAGCCAATGTCGTCCGCCGCGACACCGACGATCCCTATTTCGTCGTTGCCGCCGACAAGGGCACGGCGACGTTTTCGGATACGGCCAACAGTATCAGCCAGGCGCATGATTTCTGGCTGGACGACGCCTTCGCGTCGGGCGGCTCCGCCGGCTACGACCACAAGAAGATGGGCATTACCGCCAAGGGTGCCTGGGAGGCGGTGAAACGCCATTTCCGCGAAATCAACCGGGATATCCAGACGACGCCATTCACGGTCGTCGGCGTCGGCGACATGTCGGGCGACGTGTTCGGCAACGGCATGTTGCTCTCCGAGCAGACGCGGCTGATTGCCGCCTTCGACCACCGCGATATCTTCATCGATCCGGATCCGGATATCGCGGCCTCGATGGCCGAACGGCGACGCATGTTCGACCTGCCGCGCTCTTCCTGGCAGGATTACGACAAGACGAAGCTGTCGGCTGGCGGCATTATCGTGTCGCGTGCCCTGAAATCGATCACGCTGCCGGCGGCGGCTGCCGCCGCGATTGGCCTGTCGAAGACGGCGGCCTCGCCGGCCGAGATCATGAACGCCATCCTCAAGGCGCCGGTCGACCTGATGTGGTTCGGCGGCATCGGCACCTATGTGCGCGCCACCGGCGAGAGCAACCAGGAAGTCGGCGACCGCGCCAATGACGGCATCCGGGTGACCGCCGCCGAACTGCGCGTCAAGGTGATCGGCGAGGGCGCCAATCTCGGCGTCACCCAGCGTGCCCGCATCGAATTCGGCATGCTCGGCGGTGCCTGCAATTCCGACGCCATCGACAATTCCGGCGGCGTCAATTCGTCGGACGTCGAAGTCAACATCAAGATCGCGCTGGCGTCGGCGATGCGCAAGGGCTCCCTGACGCGTCCCGCGCGCAACAAGCTGCTGGCCGAGATGACCGACGAGGTCGGCTCCCTGGTCCTCTCCAACAACTACCAGCAGACCCTGGCGCTCTCGCTCGCCCGCAAGCGCGGCATTGGCGACCTGCCTCACCAGGCGCGCTTCATGGCGGCGCTGGAAGCACGCGGCCTGCTCGATCGCGCGGTGGAAACGCTGCCGTCGCCGCAGGCGCTGGCTGAACGCCAGGTGCGCGGCGAGCCGCTGACGCGCGCCGAACTCGGCGTGCTGCTCGCCTATGCCAAGATCGTGCTGTTCAGCGACATCATCGCGAGCAATGTGCCCGACGATCCGCATTTCGACCGGGACCTGCTGGGCTATTTCCCCGACCGCATGGCGAAGAAGTATCAGGCGGAGATCGAGGGGCATCGGCTGCGCCGCGAGATCATCGCGCGCGTGCTTTCAAACGACCTGATCAATCGCGGTGGACCGGCGTTCGTGAGCCGGCTGCAGGACAGCACCGGCCGCGATGCCGGCGACGTGGTGCGTGCCTTCACCGTGGTGCGCGACGGCTTCGGTCTTGCCAGCGTCTATGCCGACATCGACGCGCTGGACAACAAGGTAGACGGACAGGCACAGCTCGATTTCTATCAGACCGCCGGTCGGTTGATTTCCGCCGCCACGGCATGGCTCCTCAAGAACGACCGCGGCGATGCACCGCTTGGAACCCGCATCATTGAACTGCGCGAGGCACGCAAGGTTCTGGAGCCGAAGATAGGAAGCTTGCTGCCAACCTTCATGAAGGAAAAACTGGACGAACGCCGCGAGGCCTTTTTCCGGGCGGGAGCGCCGGAACGATTGGCCGAACAATTGGCCGCGCTGACGGTTGCCGAACTGTTGCCGGACATCGCCTTGGTGGCCCGCAGCGCTGGCGCCGATCTCGTACAGTCGGCGAGAGCCTTCTTTGGCGTCAGTGATGCCTTCCGCATTCCGCGCATCGAGGACGCGGCGCGCTCGATTACGCCGGCCGATTATTATGACGGGCTTGCGCTTTCGCGCGCCATCGACATGATCGGTGCGGCGCGTCGGGGCATCGCGACATCGGCGCTCGCCGGCTATGGCAAGCAGGCCGATCCGGTTGCCGCCTGGCTGGAGGCCGGAGGCGAGCGTATCGCCCGCACCCGCGAGCGGCTGCAGGCACTGACGGAAGGCGGCGATATTACCGTGTCGCGGCTGTCGGTGGCATCGGGATTGATGAGCGACCTGACCGGCCAGTAGACGCTGGCGGCATTCGCGGAGGGGACATGGCTGAAGTGAATGGTGCGGTAGCCGCCGCAGGCACGGAGCGCGCGCCGCGCAGCGGCATCTGGGGCTGGATGCTGTTCGACTGGGCGGCGCAGCCATTCTTCACGGTCGTCACCACCTTCATATTCGGTCCTTATTTTGTGTCGCGCATGGCCAGCGACCCGGCCATGGGACAGGCGGCATGGGGCTACGGCATCGCAGCCGCCGGCTTCATCATCGCGATCCTGTCACCAGTGCTGGGGTCGATCGCGGACCAGACCGGGCCGCGCAAGCCATGGATTGCCGTCTTCGCGGCGATCAAGATATTCAGCCTGTGCATGCTCTGGTACGCGGCACCGGGATCGAGTTTGTTCTGGGCGGTAGGGTTCTTCTCGCTGGCCTCGATCGCGGCTGAGTTCTCGACTGTCTTCAACGATTCCATGATGCCTCGATTGGTCTCGAAACCCGAGATCGGCAAGATTTCCAACATCGCCTGGGGCTTGGGTTATCTCGGCGGCATGATCGCGCTGATCTTTGTCGTCACCATGCTGGCCGGGTCGCCGGAAACGGGCAAGACGATCATCGGCGCCGATCCGCTTTTCGGACTCGATCCCAAGCTTGGCGAGGATGCACGGGCGACCGGTCCGCTGTCGGCGCTGTGGTATTTTGTCTTCATCCTGCCGATGTTTTTCTTCACACCCGACGGCAAGAAGGGCAGCCCGATAGGCCCGGCCGTGCGGGAGGGTCTCGCCGAGCTGAAATCGACGCTGGGGGAAGTGCGGCAGCGCAGCGGTGTATTGCGCTTCCTGATTGCGCGCATGATCTACCAGGACGGGGTCAACGCGCTGCTCGGCCTCGGCGGCGTGTTCGCGGCGGCGATGTTCGGCTGGTCGATCACCGAAATCGGAGTGTTCGGGATCATCCTCAATGTCGTTGCGATTTTTGGTTGCCTTGCCGCGAGCCGGCTCGACACCGGACTTGGCTCCAAGGTGGTGGTGATGATCGCGCTGGTGCTGCTGATTGTTGCCACGATTGGTATCGTCTCGACCGGACCCGGCTTCACGCTGTTCGGCGGGCTGATGCTGCCGGGCGCCGACACGGGTGGCTTGTTCGGAACACCGGCCGAAAAGGCCTACATCGCCTTCGGCCTGCTGATCGGACTGGCCTTTGGTCCGGTGCAGGCATCATCGCGCTCGTATCTGGCGCGCAGCGTAACGGCGGACGAGGCGGGGCGTTACTTCGGGATTTACGCGCTCGCCGGGCGGGCGACGAGCTTCACGGCGCCTTTTCTGGTCGCGACAGTCACCGCGCTCAGCGGTTCGCCACGTCTCGGCATGGCGATGATCCTGCTGTTCCTGCTTGGCGGCATGGCGGTGCTGTGGCTGACGCCTTATCCGGCGGACAGGGTGGAAGATTGAAGCGCATTTCCCTCCCCGTTTTCGGGGAGAAGCGCGTTCAATGCCGGAAATGCCTCACCCCGGTGAACACCATCGCGATGCCATGTTCGTCGGCGGCAGCGATCACCTCGTCGTCGCGCATCGAACCGCCGGGCTGGATGACAGCGGTGGCACCGGCTTCGATGGCTGAAAGCAGGCCGTCGGCGAACGGAAAGAACGCGTCGGACGCCACCACCGAGCCTTTGGTCAGGGATTCAGCAAGACCGGCAGCTTCAGCGGCGTCCTGCGCCTTGCGCGCTGCGATGCGCGAGGAGTCGACACGGCTCATCTGGCCGGCGCCGATGCCGACGGTCGCGCCATCCCGGACGTAGACGATGGCGTTCGACTTGACGTGCTTGGTGATGCGGAAGGCGAATTTCAGGTCTGCCAGTTCCTGGTCCGTGGGAGCCCGCTTCGTCACCACTTTCAGCTCCAGCCCGTCGACCACGGCGTTGTCGCGCGATTGCACAAGCAGGCCGCCGGCAACCGACTTGACCGCGACGCCCGGAGAGCGTGGATCCGGCAGTCCGCCCGTCACCAGAAGGCGAAGATTCTTCTTGGCGGCGATGACCGCCTGCGCTTCCGCGGTCGCGTCGGGCGCGATGATCACTTCGGTGAAGGTCTTGACGATCTCCTCGGCCGCGTCGGCGTCGAGGGTGCGGTTCACGGCGACGATGCCGCCGAAGGCCGACACGGGATCGCAGGCCAGCGCCTTTGCATAGGCCTCCTTCAGCGTCGCCGCCTCGCCGACGCCGCACGGGTTGGCATGTTTGATGATGGCCACGGCGGCACTTGTCTCGGGATTGAATTCACCGACGAGCTCGAAGGCGGCGTCGGTGTCGTTGATGTTGTTGTAGGAGAGCTGCTTGCCCTGCAGCTGGCGCGCGGTCGCGACGCCGGGCCGCTTGTCGCCGTTGACATAGAACCCAGCGGACTGATGCGGATTTTCACCGTAGCGCATCACTGTCTCCAGCCTGCCGCCGAAGGCGCGCCATGCGGGTTCCTCGATCTTCAACGCCTCGGCGAACCAGCCTGAGATTGCTGCATCATAGGCGGCGGTGCGCGCGAACGCCTTGGCCGCCAGCTTTCTCCTGAAATCGAGTGATAGCGATCCGGTGTTCAATTCGAGCGCGTTGAGCACCGCTGCGTAGTCGTCCGGGTCGGTGACGATGGCGACATAGGCGTGGTTCTTCGCGGATGCCCGCACCATGGCGGGGCCGCCGATGTCGATGTTTTCGACGATCGAAGGATAGTCGCCACCCGAGAAGCGGACGTCCTCGAACGGGTAGAGATTGACGACGACGAGGTCGATGCCCTCGATGCCGTGGGCATGCATGGCGGCGACATGTTCGGGATCATCACGCACGGCAAGCAGGCCGCCATGCACCGCCGGGTGCAGGGTCTTGACCCGGCCATCCATGATTTCGGGAAAGCCGGTTACCTCGGAAACGTCGGTCACGGCAATGCCGGCTGCCGCGATGGCCTTTGCCGAGCCTCCGGTGGAGATCAGCGTGACGCCCATTTCCTGGAGCGACCTGGCGAATTCCACCAGTCCCGTCTTGTCGGAAACCGAAAGCAGGGCGCGGCGGATCGGCAACAGGTCGGGCGCGGGGATTTTCTTGGACACGACGGCCATGCGGGTCTCCGAAGACGGCAACTGAGAAACAGGCCGCGCCGTAACACAGGGCTGGGCGGAATCAAACCGGCGTGTCGCCGAAAATCGTCCGCGTGCTGTGGGAGGCCTCGGGCCGAGGTGGTTCCACGACGCGCGTTCGCGTCAATTGCCAGGCGATCTCGGGGATTTCGGAAGCCTTGAATGAGAGCGTGATCTGGCTGGTCCGGCGCGGCCCGCCGAGGCCGGCAAAGAAGATGGATTCCTCGATGTCGGCAGGCATTGCGTCACATGAAAACGCCCAGCTGTCGGCGCCGCCCGCGGCGAGCACCAGACGGCCCTGCCCGTCGCGGTACAGCTGGGTTTCGGGATGAATGTGGAAACGCAAGGTAACGAGATCGCGGCCATTGCTCCTCGGCGTCTCACCACCGGCACGGAAGAAACGATCGACGCCTTCAAGCAGGTTGCCGCCGTCGGAAAGCGTCAGTTCGCGCTCGTGGAAGAGACCGAAACGGGAGACATATCCATCGTGGCTGGCGACGAAACCCTGCGTGCCGTCAGCATCGGTCCGCTGGCTGGGGACATGGCGCGGCCCGGCAACCAGGGGCGTGCGCAGCAGGCCGTTGACGCGTGCGGAGTGGGAGAAGCGCGCCGACGAAGTGTCGTTCAGCGTTGCGGTTGAATGCGCGGCGGTGGCGCGCGCCAGCGGCCGGAAATCATCGGCGCCGAAATCGTCGACGCCGGCGTTGACGACATAGTGCTGGCGGCCGGAAGACAGTTCGAAGGACAGGCAGCCGGCATGGGCGTGGCCCGATACATCTGGCGGCGGCACCATGCCGGTGTCGGCGATCACCGTCGTACCGCCCATCGAAAGCCGCTCGTAACCCGAATGGGGAGCGTGCAGAAGCGGCGCGCCGGCGGTGTCGTCATGGCGCAGCACGGCAGCGATGCGGTCCTGGATCGTGGCGCCCATGCCGTTGAAGCGGGCGAGGCTGCCGTCCTGATGGCGGAAGAAACGCAATGCCGGCAGCATGCGCTCGATGGCGCCGATCAGCGCTTCGGGAGGCGTTTCGCCCTGATTGGCGTATGTGTGGCGGAGCGGCAGAAGATCGGCCAGCAGCTCGAGCACGACAAGCGGGTTGCGTGAGATATGCCCGCCATCGGGCAGAATCTGCCGGTCGAGTTCCTCGGCGAGATTGCGTGTCGCGCTGCGGATCGCCGAGCCTGGCGCCGGCAGCGACAAAGCGGCAAAGGCAAGCGCGATGCGGCCGCGCAGCCGCTCGCTGCCGTCAGGCATCTCCGGCGCCATCGAGCGCAGATAGCGTATCTGCACCGCCAATGAGCGCAGGAACGTCCGGTAGAAGGGAAACTCGGCCCCCTGCAGCACGACGGAGGAATGCTGCAGCCAGGCTATGATGCGCCGTGCCGTCGTCGCCGGGTCCCAGGCCGTGCCGGAGATTTTTCCGCCATGCGTGGCGATCCAGTCGGAAACCAGCGCGCGGGCATTGGCGGCGGCAAGCTCGGTACCGGCCGCACGCATGTGGCGCAGCCAGCGGAAGCCGTGCAGCGCCTTCAGCCAGCCGCGATGTACGACCGGCATCTGGAACGGCGACTGGCCTCCGGTCTCGACCAGGTGGCCGGCGAGCGGAAAACGGCCGTAGTAGATTTCGAGCGCGATCTGGGGATCGGCAAGCCGGAGGTCGGGCGGTGCGATGAGAACGCGTTCCGGCGTGCGGCCGGTATAACGCCAGCGATAGACCGGTCCGGCACGCAGCCTGCGGCGGGTCCGGCGCCAGACCTCCCTCGCAACAAGCGCCCAGAGGCGCGGAGCGTTGCCCGCTGCACTTGCCAAAAACCGAATCCTTGCGTCGCCACCTTCATCCTTATCCATAATTTATGGTTAGCGAATGGTTTAGAAACGCAGGCGTGGCGAACTGTTTAGCCGGCACGGCGGAAACGCGCCGCGAAAAACCCATCGAGACCGGAAATGCCCGGCCTGCCGAGATCGAGATCGGCGGGCGTGGTGCGCAGCAGGCCATTGGCGGTGAGGAACGGTGCGATGCCGTCGATCTCGCCCGCCACGATCGGGTCGAGTGTTGCAAGGGCGGTTTCGCCCAGCATCGCTTCCACCAGCGCTTCACCTTCCAGTGGATCGAGCGAGCAGTTGGAGAAGACCAGCCGACCGCCGGGTTTCACCAGCTGCAGCGCCTTGTCGAGCAGCTTGCGCTGCAGGGCGGCCAGCTTGGCGACGTCTTCCGGCGACTTGGTCCATGGCACATCGGGGTGCCGACGCACGGTTCCGGTGGATGAACAGGGCGCGTCGAGCAGAACGGCGTCGAAAAGCTCCGCCGGCTGATAATCCAGGAGATCGGCCTGGACAATTTCGGCCCGGAGGCCGAGGCGATCGAGGTTGACCGCAAGCCGGGCGAGCCGGTTCTTCGACGCGTCGACGGCGGTAACGTCCGCACCAGCCATGGCAAGTTGCGCAGTCTTGCCCCCGGGCGCGGCGCACAGGTCGGCAACGCGCAGGCCAGCGACATCGCCGAGCAGCCGGGCCGGCAGTGCCGCGGCGGCATCCTGCACCCACCAGGCGCCGTCCCCGTAACCCGGCAAATCGGCGACATTGGCGGCCAAGTGTTCGACACGCACGGTGCCGGTGGGCAAAACGATGCCGCCGAGTTTTTCGGCCCAGCCTTCCGGATCGGATTTCACGGTGAAGTCGACCGGGGCCTCGGTACGGTGCGCGGCAAGGATGGCGTGTGCCTTGTCATCGCCATAGGCAGCGGTCAGCCGCTCGATGAACCAGTCGGGGGCATCGCCGGTGGATGCCAGCATTTTCGGCAACTGATGGTCCTTGGCACGGGCAATGCCACGCAGCAGACCGTTGACCAGCCCGGCGAACCGCGCGGTGCGCGGGTCGGATTTCGCATGCGTGACCGCGAGATCGACCGCCGCGCTGTCGGGAATGTCAAGGAACAGGATTTGCGCCGCCGCGACATGCAGCAGGTGAGACAGTGAATGGGCGTTTCCCGGCAACGGCCGCTCGAGCCGGCGTGCGATCAGCTTGCCGATGGTCACCCGGAAGCGCAGCGCGGTGATGAGGATGGCGCGCACCAGCGAACGGTCGCGCATGTCGAGGGTGCGAAACTGCGGATGGCCATGCTCATGATCGGTCAACCCGTCGAGCGGCGTTTTTGCATCGATCACCGCGGCAAGCAGCTTCGCCGCCGCCTTGCGTGCCGGCAGGCCTGGGATATTCAGGTCGTTCTCCGCTTGAAGATCGGGGCCGCGGGATCTTTGCCGTTTTCCGGAAGCGTTGGCGCCGTTCACGACCTCGGGCCTTTCGGCCCGGTCGGGTTGCGGCCCCATTTGCCGGACTGGCGGGGCGGTTTGGTTTCCGCCGGCTGCTGGCCCCACGGACCGGACGGTGCCGACTGTTCCGGCGCGGGCGCTTGCGGCGCGGCTCGCGTTTCGGGCTGACGCATTCCACCACCCGTGCCGCCTGCCATCTGCTGCAGGGCGGCGATGCGGTTTTCGGTGTTGGGGTGCGTCGAGAAAAGATTGTCCATGCGCTCGCCGGAAAGTGGGTTGATGATGAAAAGATGCGCGGTTGCCGGATTGCGCTCGGCATCCGGATTGTGGATGCGTTCGACGTTGCGCGCGATCTTGTCAAGCGCCGATGCCAGCGAAAGCGGGTCGCCGGAGATTTCGGCGCCGCGGCGGTCGGCTGAATATTCGCGCGTGCGGCTGATCGCCATCTGCACCATCATCGCGGCCAGCGGCGCCACGATCATGGCGACCAGCACGCCGATGAAGCCGAGCGGATTGTTGTTTTCACGGTTGCCGCCAAAGAAAAACGCGAAGTTGCCGAGCATGGAGATGGCACCGGCAAGTGTCGCGGTGATCGTCATGGTCAGCGTGTCGCGGTTCTGCACATGGGCGAGTTCATGCGCCATGACGCCGGCGACTTCCTCGTAGTTCAGCCTTTCAAGCAGACCGGTGGTGGCGGCGACGGCGGCGTTCTCGGGATTGCGGCCGGTGGCGAACGCATTGGGCTGCGGGTTGTCGATCAGGTAGACCTTCGGCATGGGCAGCCCGGCGCGCTGCACCAGTTCGCGCACGATGCCGTAATATTCAGGCGCATTACGCTCGTCGACCTCGACGGCGTTGTGCATGCGCAGCACCATCTTGTCGGCGTTCCAGTAGCTGAACAGGTTCATGCCGGCGGCGATCAGAAACGCGATCATCATGCCGCCCGATCCACCGATCAGGTAGCCGACGCCCATGAAGAGCGCGGTCATGAAGGCCAAAAGCATGGCGGTGCGCATGATGTTCATCGTCAGCTCCGTGTTTGGGGTCGATCCGGTCCAGAACCCAGTCTATATGATGGGAAAGCGATCCCGTCCTTTCAATATTTCGAGCGATTCAATGTCTGAAGCCGAAGATCAGAACAAGGCCGAACTGAAAGTCGAGAAAAGGACTTTGACGCCAGCGGCCAGGCGCGCACTGGCGGAAGCCGAGGCCCGCCGGAAAACCTATCTGGAACAAGAGGCCAGCCTGCCGAAAGAACTCGGCGGTCGCGGCGGCAAGGAACCCGGACGCTATGGCGACTGGGAGGTGAAGGGCCTGACCAGCGATTTCTAGACCGCATGGCAGGCGGCCGGGTTCGAGCACGTGCTTCTCGGAACCAGAAGCCACCGGTGTACGTTGGTGGGAAAGTTCTTCCTCCAACATCGAAGGTGCCGCGATGCTGATCAGGCTCGGTTATGAGATTGCTATCGAGTGCCCGCAACCGATGCCGGTCATTTCACTGCTCGACGTCAATCCGGATCGCCAGCATGACATCAAGCGCCAGACCAGGGTGCTGACCTCGCCGCATGTGCCGAGCACCGTCTACGAGGATGGCTTCGGCAACGCCTGCCGGCGGTTCACGGCGCCGGAAGGCGGCTTTCGCATTCTCTACGATGCCGTGATCGACGACAGCGGCGAGACCGACGAAATCAATACGCTGGCACAGGAAACACCTATACAGGACCTGCCGCATGAAACGCTCGTTTTCCTGCTTGGCAGCCGCTACTGCGAGACCGATCATCTCGGCGATCTGGCATGGCGTCTGTTCGGCCATCTGCCGCAGGGCTGGGTGAGGGTGCAGGCTATCTGCGACTATGTCCACAACCGCCTGTCGTTTGGCTACGGCTATGCGCGGGCGACCCGCACGGCGGCGCAGGCGCATGAGGAGCGCGTCGGCGTCTGCCGCGACTTCGCGCATCTCGCCATCACACTGTGCCGCTGCATGAACATTCCGGCGCGTTACGTGAACGGCTATCTTGGCGACATCGGCGTGCCGCCGGATCCGGCGCCGATGGATTTCAACGCCTGGTTCGAGGCATTCCTCGACGGCAAATGGTATACGTTCGACGCCCGCCACAACGTCCCGCGCATCGGCAGGGTTGTCGTGGCGCGCGGCCGCGACGCCACCGACGTGCCGCTGCTGCACAGCTTTGGCGCCCACAAGCTCACCACCTTCAAGGTGTGGACGTACGAACAGGACAGCCATCCAGCTTGTCCGCCGCAGCAAGGCATCGACCGGACATTGACGACGCCGCTCATCACCTGAACCAGTAGAAGGGCTAGCTGTTGCAGGTAGTAGTCTGCCTGCGGTGGAACCCTGAGGCGAGCCAGCCCGTTCTGATGCTGTCCACACATCACGAAGGAGCCGTCGATGCGAACCGCGATCCCTGGAATTCTTAGCGCGGGGCTGCTTTTTGCGATCCCGGCATGGGCGCAGACCCAGCCGCCGCCTATTCCGCCTGAAAAATCGCTGAAGCTCTCCGAGATCATTACCAAGATCGAACAGCGGGACCAGTTCCGCTATATCGACGAGATCGACTGGGATGAAGACGGATATTATGATGTGGTCTATTACACATCTGACAAGGCCAAGGTGGAGATCAAGATCGATCCGGTCACCGGCGAACCGAGGATGTAAACTCTGCAATCCCACGGCGAGAATAAACGGGCGGCCTCGTGGGTCGCAATGATCTGGCTTGCCGCCGTCATAGCCGGGGGCATGACGATCTGGCTGTTGCTATGATTTGATGGGCACACCACGGCAAATATAGAATATCAAGGCTTGCTTAAGTACCGTGATAGGAATAAATACCTTGCATGAGTTCGAACGCATCTCGTGCAAGGTTGAGGCTCGCGGCCATCCTGGCCGTAGCGGTTTCCGTGCTGTTCGCGGGATCTGGCGAAGCCAAACGGCGCGGCAATTTTGAAGGTCCTGTCGAAGCGACAGTGCTGAACGTGCTCGATGGCGACACGTTCATGGCCGAGGCGCATGTCTGGCCGGGCCAGGTGATTGAAGTCAACATCAGGGTCCGCGGCATCGATGCGCCGGAGATGAAGAGCCGCTGTGAGGCCGAGCACGCCGCGGCACTAAAGGCGCGCAGGGCGCTTGCCGACCTGATCGGTACAAATGTTCGGATCTCCAACATAGGCAGCGCCAAATATTACGGCAGGGTGCTGGCCGACGTGGAAACACAGGCGGGTGAGTTTGTCGCCGACCAGATGCTCGAGCAGGCGCTGGTACGGCCCTACAAAGGCGGACGGCGTGCCGGTTGGTGCGATTAGAAGTACGGTCCACGATCCAAGGCCATGATCGTGGACAAAGGAAAAGGCCGCTTCCCTTTCGAGAAACGGCCTTCCGTGTTTCCGTCCATGGCGCGGCCTCTGGCTATGACCCGAAGGTCACAAGCCGCGCATCTCGCGCCTTAAAGGGAAGACTGCTTCCCGAAAGTGCAATCCGCTGAGGCCACGTTCTGGAAAACGAAATCACTCGACATCGGATCACCTCCTTTCGATCTGTTGAACACGCCCCAAACTTGGGGTGCTTCGCCCGCTTTCGCAAGTGCAAAAAAGCCACACAGGCGATCGCTCTCATGCAGGAGACGAAGAGCGGCGAGGCGATGCAGCCACCGGTTGTGCTATTGCTTCTTGCTGCAGGTGCCGTTGTTTTCTTTCGCCTGACACTCGTTGTCCAACTCGCCTGTAGTAGGCTTGGAGTCGCGTTCGACGTAATCACTAGTCGGCCATTTGCTGCAATTCGTGCAGAAATGCCAAGTGTCACTGCCATTCTTCCGACGGTATTTCATCGCTTGCTCCCCTACAATCCGGACGCCGATCGAGTCGGTCGTCCAGATTGTATCTATGCAAGCTAAAATTGCAATATTTGATTGTGTAAATCAAAGGTTGCAGGACTTACGCTTTCGCCTCTGCCTTCTTGTTCTGCCGGTTGGCGATCAGGTCGTCGACGACAGCCGGATCGGCCAGCGTCGAGGTGTCGCCGAGCGCGCCGAAATCGTCTTCGGCGATCTTGCGCAGGATACGCCGCATGATCTTGCCCGAGCGCGTCTTGGGCAGACTCGGCGCGAATTGCAGCTTGTCGGGCGAAGCGATCGCGCCGATCTCCCTGCGCACATGCGCGATCAGTTCCTTGCGCAGATCGTCGGTCCAGGTCTCGCCGGCCATCAGGGTCACGTAGCAGTAGATACCCTGGCCCTTGATGTCGTGCGGATAGCCGACGACGGCGGCCTCCGACACCTTGTCGTGCGCGACCAGCGCCGATTCGACCTCGGCCGTGCCCATGCGGTGGCCGGAAACGTTGATGACGTCGTCGACGCGGCCGGTGATCCAGTAGTAGCCGTCCTCGTCGCGGCGGCACCCGTCGCCGGTGAAGTACTTGCCCTTGTAGGTCGAAAAATAGGTCTGCACGAAGCGGTCGTGATCACCGTAGACGGTGCGCATCTGACCGGGCCAGGAGTCTATGATGCAGAGATTGCCGGAGACAGCACCCTCCAGCACGTCGCCCTTTTCATCCACCAGTTGCGGTTGCACGCCGAAGAACGGCCTCGTCGCCGAGCCGCCCTTGAGGTCGGTGGCGCCTGGCAGCGGGGTGATCATGATGCCGCCCGTCTCGGTCTGCCACCAGGTATCGACGATCGGTACCTTCTTGTTGCCGACGACGTTGAAATACCATTCCCAGGCTTCCGGGTTGATCGGCTCGCCGACGGAGCCCAGCACGCGCAGGCTCTTGCGCGAGGTCTTCTTCACGTAGCTGTCGCCGGCGCCCATCAGCGCGCGCAGCGCCGTCGGCGCGGTGTAGAAGATGTTGACCTTGTGCTTGTCGATCACTTCCCAGAAGCGCGACTGCGAAGGATAGTTGGGCACGCCCTCGAACATCAGCGTCGTCGCGCCGTTGGCCAGCGGCCCGTAAAGGATATAACTGTGGCCGGTCACCCAGCCGACATCGGCCGTGCACCAGTAGATGTCGCCGTCATGGTAGTCGAAGACATACTGGTGCGTCATCGAGACGTAGACGAGATAGCCGGCGGTGGTGTGCAGCACGCCCTTCGGCTTGCCGGTCGAGCCGGAGGTGTAGAGGATGAACAGCGGGTCTTCCGCCTTCATCTTCTCGGGCTTGCAGTCAGGTTTAACCGTGCCGATCTCGTCATGGTACCAGAGGTCGCGGCCATTGGCCCAGCCGGTCTTGCCGCCGGTGCGGCGCACCACGAGCACGTTCTTGACCATGACATGGTGCTTCGCGGCGATATCGATCGCCTTGTCGGTGTTTTCCTTGAGCGGGATCGGCTTGCCGCCGCGCAGGCCCTCGTCGGCGGTGACGACGAAGGTCGATTCGCAGTCGACGATGCGGCCGGCCAGCGCATCGGGGGAAAAACCGCCGAACACCACCGAATGGATGGCGCCGATGCGCGTGCAGGCAAGCATCGCATAGGCTGCCTCCGGGATCATCGGCATGTAGATGGTGACGCGGTCGCCTTTCTTGACGCCGTGCTTCTTCATTACATTGGCGAGCCGGCAGACATGCTCGTAGAGCTCGTTATAAGTGATCTTCTTGTCGTCGTAGGGGTTGTCGCCCTCCCAGATGATGGCGGTCTGGTTGCCGCGCTTTTTCAGGTGACGGTCGATGCAGGTCACCGAGACATTGGTCTGGCCGTCCTCATACCACTTGATCGAGACCTTGCCGTCGAACGAGGTGTTCTTGACCTTGGTGTAGGGCTTCATCCAGTCGATGCGCTTGCCGTGCTTGGCCCAGAATTTTTCCGGGTTCTTCACGCTCTCCTTGTACCATTTGAGATAGGTCTCGTTGTCGATGAGCGCGTCTTTTTTCCACGCCGGCTGGACACGGTGAACCTGGACCTCGGACATTTTCGGCACTTCCTCCCAAATTTCCAACGGCTGGCGGCTTGAAGCCGCAAACAGACGATCGCCATCGATGATTTCGCCGGCATTATTATCATTTGACCGCCGACCACAATATTAGACGTTGGATTCGCGTGGCGGCATGCCGCACTTCATGCTTGGTTTGGCCGAGCCGGATAATCAGCACTCGCTTGTGCCGGCTGCCAACATCCTGTTTTTGTTGTGGAAACGAGTTGCGGCCGACCGCATTTCAATAGACGATTAACAATCGCGGCGCACACTTCGCGACGTGGAGGAGACAACGGAGCGCTGGAGGACGGCCATGCGTGACAATGCCGAAATGGAACTGATGCTGAAGGGCTACGGCCTCACCACGGCACAAATTCTCTACCACCTGCCGGATCATCCGCATGTGCTGCAGACGTTCATCTGGCAGCACTACGACCTGGCGCCGAAGTTTCCGGCGCTCTATCGGTTCATCGATTTCTGGAAGACCAAGCTCGACGGCCCGCTGCATTCGGTCGCCTACACCCACAAGAAGCTGATCTCGCCAAACGAATGGCGCAACGTCAGCGGCGAACTGGTCCTGCACTGACGTTTGGTGAGCATCCTCGCCGGCTTCTGGCCCAAAGCAATCGCTTTGCCTTGACCGGCGCGGAAGCGTATTCCCCGAGCCTTCAACGGGCCTCAAGCAGGCCCGACGCTCGAGGAGTATGATCATGACCAATAAAATCTGGCTGAGCGCCGCCTTGGCGGCCTCCCTTCTGTCCACCACGACCGCGCGCGCCGATATCGTCATCGGCCTCGTCGCACCGCTGACCGGAGCGGTCGCGGCGTACGGAGATCAGGTCAAGAATGGTGCCGAAGCCGCCGTCGAAACCATCAACAAGAATGGCGGCATCCTTGGCGAAAAGGTGGTGCTGACGCTGGCCGACGACGCAGGCGACCCCAAGCAGGGCGTTTCGGCCGCTAACAAGCTGGTCGGCGACGGCGTGCGATTTGTCGTCGGTCCGGTGACGTCGGGTGTCGCCATCCCCGCCTCGGATGTCTTTGCCGAGAATGGCGTGCTGATGGTGACGCCGACCGCGACCGCCCCTGACCTGACCGCACGCGGCCTGACCAATGTGCTCCGGACTTGCGGCCGCGACGACCAGCAGGCGGAAGTCGCCGCCGCCTATGTGCTGAAGAACCTCAAGGACAAGAAGATCGCCATCATCAACGACAAGGGTACCTATGGCCTGGGCCTCGCCAATGCGTTCAAGGCAGCGCTCAACGCCGGCGGCGTCACCGAAGTGATGGAAAGCTCGCTGACGCCCGGCGAAAAGGATTTTTCAGCGCTCGTCACCCGCATTAAGTCCGAGAACGTCGAGGTGATCTACTTCGGCGGCTACCACCCGGAAGGCGGTCTGCTCGCCCGCCAGCTTCGCGACGTTTCCGTCAATGCGACGATCATCGGCGGCGAAGGTCTCTCCAACAGCGAATTCTGGGCCATCGGCAACGAGGCGGCCGCCGGAACGATCTTTACCAACGCGACCGACGCACTGAAGAACCCGGACTCGGCCGAGGCCGTCAAGGTGCTGGGCGAGAAGGGCATCCCGCCGGAGGCTTTCACGCTCAACGCCTATGCCGCTGTCGAAGTGATCAAGGCCGGTATCGAGAAGGCAGGCAGCGCCGAAGATGCAACAGCGGTGGCCACCGCGCTGAAGGCTGGCGAGCCGGTTGCGACGGCGATCGGCAAGCTGACCTATGGCGAAACGGGCGACCTCAGCTCGCCGAGCTTCTCGCTGTTTAAGTGGGAAGGCGGCAAGATCGTCGCGGTGGAATAAAGCCTCGTCGATATCGACAAAAGGCCGGCGGAGATGCCGGCCTTTTCATTTTCGGCTCTGCCTACACGGCGGGCGGGTTGAGCCGCGCGAAACCCTCCTGCCGGCGGTAGGGGAAATACGGATAGGCAGCCGTCACTTCGCTCGCCTCGTCGAGCTTCTTCACCTGCTCCGGCGTCAGCGCCCAGCCGACGGCGCCGAGATTCTGGCGCAGCTGCTCCTCGTTGCGGGCGCCAATGATGACCGACGACACGGTCGGCCGCCGCAAGAGCCAGTTGATGGCGATTTGCGGCACCGTCTTGCCGGTTTCCCTGGCCACCTCGTCGAGAGCGTCGACGACGCGGTAGAGATGCTCGTCGTCGACCGGCGGTCCGAAGCTCGCGGTATCGTGCAGCCGGCTGCCTTCGGGCAGTGGCTGGCCGCGGCGGATCTTGCCGGTGAGCCGGCCCCAGCCGAGCGGGCTCCACACCAGCGCGCCGACGCCCTGGTCGAGGCCGAGCGGCATCAGCTCCCATTCGTAATCGCGGCCGACCAGCGAATAATAGACCTGGTGCGCGACGTAGCGTTGCCAGCCGTGTTTCTCTGCCGTCGCCAGCGACTTCATCACCTGCCAGCCGGAAAAATTGGAGACGCCGATATAACGCAGCTTGCCCGCCTGCACGAGGTTGTCGAGGGTGGAGAGGACTTCCTCGACCGGCGTGCCGGCGTCGAATGCGTGTAGCTGCAAGAGATCGATGTAGTCGGTGCCGAGTCGCTTCAGGGCGTCTTCGACCGCCTTGATCAGACGCGAGCGGGAGGAGCCATAATCGGCCGGACCGTCGCCCATCGGCAGCGAGGTCTTGGTGGAGATAAGCACCTGGTCGCGGCGACCCCTTATGGCCTCGCCGAGGACCTCTTCCGAAGCGCCGTTCGAATAGACATCGGCGGTGTCGAACAGGTTGACGCCGGCTTCGAGGCAGATATCGACCAGCCGCCGCGCCTCCTCGGCATCGCTGGTGCCCCAATGGCTGAACAGTGGGCCGGAACCGCCGAAGGTTCCCGCACCGAAGCTCAGGGCCGGCACTTTCAGGCCGGATGCGCCAAGACGTCGATATTCCATGGTTCTTCTCCTGATGATTTCGATGGTTACTCTGCAGCGCCGGGACAAGCCACGGCAGGTGCAAGCTGTTCGCTATGCTTCTCGCGGCGCAGTGCCAGGATCGCGACGGCAAGTGCGGCGAGCGGCACCAGGCCGGCAACCCAGGTGATGGCGCCGAGGCCGGGGCCGTGGTCGATGACGAAGCCGCCGAGCCAGGCGCCGATGGCGTTGCCGAGGTTGAAGGCGGCAATATTGAACGACGAAGCGAGGCCCTGGCCGGCACCTTCTGCCTTCTGGAGCACCCAGATCTGCAGCGGTGCGACAGTGGCGAAGGCGGCGGCGCCGAACAGGCCGATGGTGACGACCGCCAGCACCTGGCTGTGGATGGCGAAGGTCATGGCAAACAGCACCAGCGCCAGCGCGACGAGACTGCCCAGCAGGGTCGGCACCAAGCGCTTGTCGGCCAGACGTCCCCCGAGAATGTTGCCGACGATGAGCCCGCCGCCGAACACCATCAGAATCGGTGACACCGCCGCTTCGGAAAAGCCGGTAATCTCAGTCAGGATCGGAGCGATGTAGGTGAAGCCGGCGAAGACGCCTACCCAGGACAGCACCGTGGTCAACAGGCCAAGCTGCACCGCGCGGCGGCCGAGCACGGCAAGCGCGCTGCCGGAGCTTTCCTCCTGGCCGCTCGACGGCTTGTCGCGCGGCACCAGCAGCGCAATCACAGCGATGGCGATCACCCCGACCAGCGTTACGGCCCAGAAGGTCGAACGCCAGCCATAGGCCTGGCCGAGCCAGGTACCGAAAGGAACGCCGAGGATGTTGGCGACGGTCAGGCCGGTGAACATCACGGCGATGGCCGAGGCCTTCTTGTTGGCGGGCACCAGGCCGGTGGCGACGACCGAGCCGACACCGAAGAAGGAAGCATGCGCGAAAGCCGTGAGCACGCGGGCCGCCATCAGCGTCCAGTAGTCGGGCGCCAGCGCACAGGCGAGGTTGCCGGCGGTGAAGACGACCATCAGGGCGATGAGCAGGGTCTTCTTCGACCAGCGGCCGGTTATGGCGCCGAGCAACGGCGCACCAACCACGACGCCCAGCGCATAGCCGGAAATGAGCATACCCGCCGCCGAGATCGAGACGCCGAGGTCGGCGCTGACGTCAAGCAGCAGGCCCATGATGACGAATTCGGTGACGCCGATGCCGAAGGCTCCGGCGGTGAGGGCATAGAGTGCAAGAGGCATGACAGGGTCCCCGAATCATAGATTGGCAAGTCGCATCCGCGGCTGAACCCGTTAGATCGTCATACGGGTGGCTGTGAACCAGCCTTGATCCCGGCACAGTTTTTGTGAAATGAATTCACGAATGGGTCGCATCGACATCAACCGTTCCGGCGAGATCGAAGTTTTTATCCGCGTCGTCGAGGCACAGGGCTTTTCGGCAGCGGCACGAGAACTCAGGATGACGCCATCAGCGGTCAGCAAGCTGATTGCGCGGCTGGAGGATCGCCTTGGCGCGCGGCTGCTGCGTCGCTCAACCCGCAAATTGCAGGTCACGCCGGAAGGTGTCGCCTTCTACGAAAGCGGGTTGCGTATCCTCGCCGAAATCGCCGCCGCCGAACGTGAAGCGGCGCAAGGCGCGGCACCGCGGGGCCGGCTGCGCGTCAATTGCCTGGTGCCGTTCGGCCAGCACAAGCTGATCCCGCTTATTCCGAAATTCCTCGAGCTCAACCCGGAAATATCAGTCGACCTGTCACTCACCGACCGCGTCGTCGACCTTATGGAGGAGCGTGCCGACCTCGCAATCCGCGCCGGGCCGCTCGCCGAATCGAGCCTCGTCGCGCGCAAGCTCGGACAAAGCCGCATGACGGTCGTGGCGTCGCCCTCTTATCTCGCGGCGCATGGCACGCCCAGGACGCCCGCCGACCTGCATCGCCACACCGTGCTGGGCTTCTGCTTCGCACGCCATGTCGAAGGCTGGCATTTCACCGGTCCCGAAGGGGAGAAGGTCAGCGTCATGCCATCCGGCAAGTCGCTGGTCAGCGACGGCGAATCGATGCGGCTGATGGCATTGTCAGGCGGCGGCATCGCGAAGCATGCGCTTTGGCATATCGGGCCGGATATCGCCGCCGGACGGCTGGTGCCCCTGCTCGAGGAGTTCAATCCGGGCGAGGAGGAGCCGGTCCACGCCGTCTATGTCGGCCAGGGCAAATATCTTCCAGCGCGGGTGCGGGCCTTTGTCGACTTCCTGGTGGAGAACTTGAAGTTCTGAGGGAGCGGGCTTACCGGCTGCCGAAAATGGCCGAGCCGACCCGCACCGATGTAGCTCCGAAGCGGACCGCCAGTTCGTAGTCGCCGGACATGCCCATGGAAAGCTTGTCGACGCCAGCCTCCCGCGCCAGCTTTTCGAGCAGCGCGAAGTGAGGCCCGGGATTTTCGTCGGCGGGCGGGATGCACATCAGCCCTTCGATGGCGAGACCATGGACATCGCGGCAGCGCGCTACGAATGCGACTGCCTCGCGGGGCTCGATGCCGGCCTTCTGCGGTTCCGAACCGGTGTTGACCTGTACGTAGAGCTTTGGTGCCTTGGCCTGCTTCTTCATCTCCGCCGCCAGGGCCGCCGCGATTTTTTCGCGGTCCACTGTTTCGATCGCGTCGAATAGAGCGACGGCCTCCTTGGCCTTGTTGGATTGAAGCGGACCGATCAGATGCAGTTCGAGGTCGGGAAATTCCGCTTTCAGCGCCGGCCATTTGCTTGTCGCTTCCTGCACGCGGTTCTCGCCGAAGGTACGCTGCCCGGCCTCGATGACGGGCCGGATATCGTCCGCCGAGAAGGTTTTCGACACTGCGACGAGGATGACGTCGCCCGTTTGTCGCGCTGCTTCCTTTTCGGCCGCGGCGATTCGCTCTCTCACCTGCTGCAATCGCTGGACCGCGTCGCTCATGCCTGAAACCGCCTTAATTTGCATGCACTTCCAGGCCCGCGGTGTTGACGGGTCCGGCAAACCATGGTGAACGTCTCCCGCATTCTTCATAGGCGAAATAACGGGCATGGCAACCGAACGATACAATCCCCGCGCGGCCGAACCGAAATGGCAAAAAGCCTGGGACGAGGCAAAACTCTTCGAGGCGAAGAACGAAGACCCGCGCCCGAAATACTATGTGCTCGAGATGTTTCCCTATCCGTCCGGGCGCATCCATATCGGCCATGTCCGCAACTATGCGATGGGCGATGTCGTCGCGCGCTACAAGCGCGCGCAAGGCTTCAACGTGCTGCACCCGATGGGCTGGGACGCCTTTGGCCTGCCGGCCGAGAACGCCGCGCGTGACAACAAGGTCAATCCACGCGACTGGACCTATGAAAACATCGCCACGATGAAGGGCCAGCTGAAGACGCTCGGCCTGTCGCTCGACTGGAGCAGAGAGATCGCAACCTGCGATCCGAGCTACTACAAGCACCAGCAGAAGATGTTCCTGGATTTCTGGAAGGCCGGCCTGGTCGAGCGGAAATCGGCCAAGGTCAACTGGGACCCGGAAGACATGACGGTGCTCGCCAACGAGCAGGTCATCGATGGCCGCGGCTGGCGCTCGGGCGCCCTGGTCGAAAAGCGCGACCTGACGCAGTGGTTCTTCAAGATCACGTCGATGAGCCAGGAATTGCTCGACAGCCTCGCGACTCTGGACCGGTGGCCGGAAAAGGTGCGGCTGATGCAGGAGAACTGGATCGGCCGGTCGGAAGGCCTGCTGATCCGCTGGCCGATCGCCGAGGGCACGGCGCCGGGCGGTGAATCCGAACTGGAGGTCTACACGACCCGCCCCGACACGATCTTCGGCGCCTCCTTCATGGCGATCGCCGGCGATCATCCGCTGGCGGCGAAGGCAGCCGAGAACAACCCTGCGCTGGCGGCCTTCATCGAGGAGATCCGGCGCGGCGGCACCTCGGCGGTCGAGATCGAGACCGCCGAGAAGAAAGGGATCGACACGGGCATTCGCGTCGTGCACCCCTTTGACGACAGTTGGACACTGCCGGTCTACGTCGCCAATTTCGTGCTGATGGACTACGGCACGGGCGCCATTTTCGGCTGCCCGTCGGGAGACCAGCGCGACCTCGACTTCGCCAATAAATACGGCCTGCCCGTGGTGCCTGTCGTCATGCCGGAAGGCGCTGACGAAAAGACCTTCCAGATCATCGACGAAGCCTATGTCGACGACGGGGTGATGATCAATTCGCGCTTCCTTGACGGCATGAAGCCGAAAGAGGCGTTCGATGAGGTGGCGCAACGGCTTTCCGGTGTCACCGTCGGCAATCGCCCGCAAGGCGAACGCAAGGTGCAGTTCCGGCTGCGCGACTGGCTGATCTCGCGCCAGCGCTGCTGGGGTGCGCCGATCCCGGTGATCTATTGCGATGATTGCGGTGCGGTTCCGGTGCCGGCCAAGGATCTGCCGGTCGAACTGCCGATGGATCTGAGCTTCGACAAGCCGGGTAATCCGCTCGACCACCATCCGACCTGGAAGCACGCCGACTGCCCGCAATGCGGCAAGCCGGCACGGCGCGACACCGATACAATGGATACGTTTGTCGACTCGTCCTGGTATTTCGCCCGCTTCACCGATCCGTGGAACGAGGATGCGCCGACCACGCTCTCGGCGGTCGACGGCCAGAACGGCTGGCTGCCGGTCAGGCAATATATCGGCGGCATCGAGCACGCCATCCTGCACCTGCTCTACTCGCGCTTCTTCACCCGCGCCATGAAGGCGACCGGGCACCTGAATGTGGTCGAAGAGCCTTTCGAGGGGCTGTTTACGCAGGGCATGGTCGTGCACGAGACGTATCGCATCGGTGGTGCCGGGCCAAACGGCACCTGGGTTATGCCGATCGACGTCAAAATCGAGGCCATCGACGGCGACCGCAGGGCGTCCCTCTTATCCGATGGATCGCCGGTCGAGATCGGCCCGATCGAGAAGATGTCGAAGTCGAAGAAGAACGTCGTCGATCCGAACGACATCCTGGCCAGCTACGGCGTCGATACCGCGCGCTTCTTCGTATTGTCCGATTCGCCACCGGAACGTGACGTCGTGTGGACCGAGGCCGGCGTCGAGGGTGCGCACCGCTTCGTCCAGCGTGTCTGGCGCCTGGTATCGGAAACGGCGGCCCCGTTGGACGGCGTTGCGCCCAGGCAGGCCGGTGGCGGCGAGGGCCTGGCCATCTCGCGTATCGCGCACAAGACCGCCCGGCTGGTTGCCGAGGATATCGAGAAGATCGCCTTTAACAAAGGTATCGCGCGGCTCTATGAACTGACCAATGCGATCCAGCCCGCGCTCAATGCCGTTGCGGCTGGAACAGCGGATTCCGAACTCAAGGCGGCCTGCCGCCAGGCGCTGGAATTTCTGATCATCATGGTCGCGCCGATGATGCCGCATCTGGCCGAGGAATGCTGGGCGGCTCTCGGCGGCGAGGGGTTCGTGGCCAACCGCCGCTGGCCGGAATTCGACCCGGCGCTGACGGTTGACAACGACGTAATCTATCCGGTGCAAATCAACGGCAAGAAGCGTGGCGATTTGACAATTGCCCGCGACGCAGACCAAGGTACGGTCGAAAAAGCGGTGCTCGATCTGGACTTCGTGCAGAAGGCGCTGGATGGCAAACAGCCGCGGAAGTTGATTGTCGTCCCGCAGAGAATCGTGAATGTCGTTGTCTGAGCGGAAGTGGAACCAGGTGAGCCGTTTTCTCCGACCGATACTGCTTTCATGCCTGGTCCTGGCGTCGGCCTGCACCGTACGGCCCCTTTATGCTCCGGTGACCTCAACTGGAGCCGGCGCCAGCACAACGGCGGAATTGGCGTCGATCTCGGTCAAGCCAGCCACGACCCGTTACGGCCAGGAAGTGCGCAATCACATGATCTTCCTGCTCAATGGCGGCAAGGGTGAGCCCGCCAGCCCGGCCTACACGCTTGATCTCGGCGTCACGTCGCGAAACGAGGCTGCCGCCATTATCCAGATCGGTGACGAAGACGAGCCAACGGCCGGCACCGTTACGGTTTCTTCGAGCTATACGCTGAGCAAGGGTGGAACCGTCGTCGCAAAGGGCGCACGCCAGGTGGCATCTTCCTATGATGCGCCCCGGCAGGAATTCGCGCGCCTGCGAGCGACGCGTGACGCGGAGAACCGGGCCGCGCGTGAACTTGCCGAGCTTGTCCGTCTGGCTGTCGCCCAGGATCTCGAAAGGCTGGCATCGAAGTAGCGCCGCGCCAGGAACAACATTCGCGGCAAGTTTGTTGTACGCTCTCGTGTCATTACTGCGTCACAGGATTCGGCCAAACAGCGCCCAACGGAGTGGAAACCATGGATTCCCGGACGACGCCGTCCAGCTTCACGGAAACGCTCGGCGCGCGCTGGTTCCGGGGCGTCAGCATTGGCGAAGATGCTCATATCATCGACCAGATGATCGCCGAGCGTTCCACGATGCTGTCGCGTCATCCCTTGTGGCCAATCATGCGGCCGCTGCTTTTGCGCTTCCTCCACTATTATCAAGCTGTCGAAATGGCGGACGATGTCGCCGAGATGTCCGGCTGGGATGCGATGTCCTATCTCAGCGCGCTTCTGTCGCTGGACGTGACGGTACGCGGGGTTGCCAATCTACCGGAAAAAACCGGCTTCATCCTGGCGCCCAGTCATCCGACCGGCATCGCCGATGGCGTCGCGGTGTTCGATGCGCTCAAGAATGTCCGCCCGGACATGGCGATTTTCGCCAATCGTGACGCGCAACGGGTTGCCGCCGGCTTCCGCGATCTGATCATTCCGGTAGAATGGAGGCAGGGCGAGAAATCGCACGCCAAGAGCCGTGACACGCTGGAAATGACGGCACGGGCTTTTGCCTCCAACAAGGCGATCGTGCTGTTTCCGTCAGGCCGCATCGCCTATTGGCATGAAGGTGTGCTGACTGAAAGGCCATGGCAGACCTCGCTGGTATCGCTGGCACGGCGCTATCGCTATCCAGTGGTCCCGGCACGGATCACTGCGCGCAATTCCGGGCTGTTCTATTTTCTTTCGAAATATTCGACCGAACTGCGCGACATGACGGTGTTTCATGAACTTCTGAACAAGAAGGGCCGCGCTTTTTCGATCACCATCGGCAAGCCGATCCTGGCCGATGCACTGGAAGGCGAACCGGCCGACGTTGCCGCGCGGTTGCAGCAGCACACCGTGCATGGGTTGGCGGACGATCCCGATGCGACGTTCACCCCACTGTTGCCGGCCTGACAACAGTGTAGACGGCATTGGCAGGGAAACGCCGGGAAGACGATGCCGGTTTACCGAGCGGCCGCCCGTTTGCCTGGGAATCGGACGATATTGCTGGCAACCGCCGGCTGGCTGTGTTCAGCCGTCAGCACCGCCTCGATCAACAAATCGAGGGCCTCGCGCAACTTGCCGGACTTGTCATCGTCGCCATCGAGAAGCGCTTGAGCGTTTTCAAGCAAGGCGCGTGCGGCGGCAAAGTTCGATTGCATCTTCATCCCTCAACCAAGCAGCCACCCGCCGTGGTCTGATATACTTTAGCGCGGGGTGATGGTAGCCGCTGGGCATAGGCATGGTTCATGACCGCTCTAGCGGCAGCAGAAAATTTACCGAAAAGTTTCATCAAATTTATGCTTGCGGCTGGCCCGGACGAACGACGCGTCCTGTCCATCCCAAGAAAGCCGGCGATCTATTGGCTTTGCGAGGTTCCGCCGGGTCGTCGTGATTTCTCGCTACCCGATCTGGACCGAAAGTCCGGGCAGATCGAAACCGTCAATCGTCGTGGACCAGCGTTCGCCCGGCACAACCGGAAAGGCGCGCGTGAGCGTGCCCGTGGTAATCACTTCGCCCTTGCGGAGCGCAGGATTGAGCCGGTCGTCCGCGAGAACGGTGGCGAGGTGCCCGAGCGCCTGAACCGGTCCGTCGAGCACGTTGGTCCCGACACCGGTGTCTGTGATCTCGCCGTTGCGGGACAGCGAGAGCGTCAGCCACGAAAGCGCCGCGGCCAGGCCTTCGCGCTCGCTGCCGGACACGGCCCGTTGCGGCCCCACGAACAGCCCGCCATGCAGGCCGCCGTCTGCAATGCAATCAGCGACGGTGAACCGCCAGCCAGGATAGATCGATTGCACGATCTCGAAGCCGTGTGCGACCCACGCGATCGAAGCGGCGATTTCGGCCAAGCTCGCCGCCGGCTCTATGTCACGGCCGAGACCGAACACGATCTCCGGCTCGATGCGCGGCTCCGGCAGGTGTGAGACTTTTATCTGTCCGCCGGGGCCAATATCGTGCAGCGTGGTGTCGTAGACATGGCCCCAAAGCGGCCGGTCGACGCCATATTCGGCCCAGATGGTGCGGTTGGTGAAGCCAATTTTGCGGCCGACCGGCGTTTCGCCACGCGCGATGCGCATGTCGCGCAACGCCGCGGTAACCGCATAGGCGTCATCGTTGGCAAAACCCGGGATGCGCGACGAAAAGGGCTCAACCTGGCGGTTTGCGTCGAGGGCGGAGAGAGCCTCCGACGCGATCGCCCCGGGGTTGCCTGCCGCCACCGGATCAGCCGATCTTCTGGCCGGTTTTGGCCCAGTCCGCCAGGAATTGCTCCAGGCCCTTGTCCGTCAGCGGATGCTTGACCAGCGCCTTCAGCGTCGCTGGCGGCACCGTCACCACGTCCGCGCCGATCAGCGCCGCCTGCTTGACGTGGTTCACGGTGCGGATCGACGCCGCGAGGATTTCCGTCTTGAAATCGTAATTGTCGTAGATGGTACGAATTTCCGAAATCAGTTCCATGCCGTCGATACCGATGTCGTCTATGCGGCCGATGAAGGGCGAGATGAAGCTGGCGCCGGCCTTGGCGGCGAGCAGTGCCTGGTTGGCCGAGAAGCACAAGGTGACGTTGACCATGCGACCTTCGGAGCGGATCGCCTTGCAGGCCTTCAATCCGTCGAAGGTCAGCGGCACCTTGATGCAGACATTGTCGGCGATCTTGGCCAGCACCTTGGCTTCCTTCATCATCTCCGAATATTCGGTGGCGGTCACTTCCGCCGAGACCGGGCCTTCGACGATGTCGCAGATCTGTTTCGTCACTTCGGCGATCTTGCCGCCGGACTTCAGGATGAGCGAAGGGTTGGTGGTAACGCCGTCGAGCAGCCCGAGATCGTTGAGCTCCTTGATTTCCTTGATATCCGCCGTGTCGACGAAAAATTTCATGGCTGTCTCCTTCGCGATTTTCGCAGGCGGCCGCAAAAGGCTGCCCCGTGTTCGGCCTTTGATCTAGACGAAGTTCGGGGCAAGGTCACGTCCGATGAAGCAAGATTCGCTACCCTTCAGGCTGGAAGCCGAGCGGCTGTCAGTGCCGGTGCTGGTGCCGATGCCGGCCGAGCGCCCCTACAGCTACGCTGTGCCCGACGGTATGCATGTCGAGCCGGGCTCGATCGTGCGCGTGCCGCTCGGACCGCGCGAGGTGGCCGGCATCGTCTGGGACGGCAGCACCGACGCGGTCGACCCGAAGAAACTGCGGCCGATCTCCGAGGTTTTCGATTGTCCGCCGGTTGACGAAGGCATGCGTCGGCTGGTCGACTGGATCTCGTCCTACACGCTGTCGCCGCCCGGCATGGTGGCACGGATGCTGCTGCGGGCGCCGGAAGCCTTCGATCCGCAGCTATGGACGGAAGGATTGCAGCGCACCGAAAATGAGCCGGACCGCATGACGGCGGCTCGGACGCGCGTCCTGGAGCTTTCGTCCGACGGTCTTGCCTGGACCCGCTCGGGGCTGGCGCATGCCGCCGGCGTGTCGCTTACCGTCATCGACGGATTGAAGGCGCAGGGCGTGTTCGAGCCGGTGATGATCCCGCCGCGGCCGGTGGTGGCGGCACCGGACCCCGGCTATGCGGTGCCGGACCTGACCGACGATCAAAAGGCGGCAGCCGAAATGCTCCGGGGAGGCGTCGCGGCCGGAGAATTCAGCGTCACGCTGGTCGACGGCGTCACCGGCTCCGGCAAGACGGAGGTTTATTTCGAGGCGATCGCGGCCGCGCTCGAAAAGGACAAGCAGGTTCTCATCCTGCTACCCGAGATTGCGCTCACCCAGGCCTTCCTCGAACGGTTCCACGACCGCTTCGGCGCCAAGCCTGCGGAATGGCATTCCGATCTGCCGCCGCGTATGCGCGAAAAGGTCTGGCGCCAGGTGGCCGAGGGAACCGTGCGGGTCGTTGCCGGCGCGCGGTCGGCGCTGTTCCTGCCCTTCAACAACCTTGGCCTCATCGTCGTCGATGAGGAACACGACCCTGCCTACAAGCAGGAGGACCGCGTCTACTATCATGCGCGCGACATGGCTGTGGTGCGCGGCCATATAGGCAGCTTTCCCGTGGTGCTGGCTTCGGCGACGCCGTCGGTCGAAAGCCAGGTCAATGTCCTGCAAGGCCGCTACCGGCGCGCGGCGCTGTCGCAGCGCTTCGCCGATGCCGCCATGCCCGACATCAAGGCGATCGACATGCGCAAGTCGCCGCCGGCGCGGGGCGGATTCCTGTCGCCGGTGCTGGTCGATCATGTCCGCCAGACCCTGGCACGGGGCGAACAGTCGTTGCTTTTCCTCAACCGGCGCGGCTATGCGCCGCTGACGCTCTGCCGGGTCTGCGGCCACCGTTTCCAGTGCCCGGACTGTTCCAGTTGGCTGGTCGAACACCGCTTTCGCGGCCAGCTTGTCTGCCACCATTGCGGCCATCACGAGAAGCGTCCCGATGCCTGCCCGGAATGCGGCACCTTCGATCACCTGGTTGCCTGCGGACCGGGCGTCGAGCGCATCGCCGAAGAGGTCGTCGGGCATTTCCCGGATGCCCGTACCATCGTGCTCTCCTCCGACATCATGGGCGGAGTCAAACGGCTCAGGCTGGAGCTTGAGGCCATCGCCAATGGCGACGCCGACATTGTCATTGGCACGCAACTGGTGGCCAAGGGCCACAATTTTCCCAACATGACGCTGGTCGGCGTGGTCGATGCCGATCTGGGCCTTGCCAACGGCGATCCGCGTGCGGCGGAGCGTACCTTCCAGTTGCTCAGCCAGGTCACCGGCCGCGCCGGCCGCACGGGCAAGAAAAGCCACGGCCTGCTGCAGACCTATCAACCAGACCACCCGGTGATGCGTGCGATCGTCTCCGGCGATGCCGAAGCTTTCTACGAGAAGGAAATCGCCGAACGCGAGCGGTCGCATTTGCCGCCGTTCGGACGGCTGGCCGGTATCATCGTCAGCGCACAGACTCGTGCCGAAGCCGAAAGCCATGCGCGCGGGCTGCGTCGCGCGGCACCGGCGTCCGACGATATCCATGTACTCGGCCCGGCCGAAGCGCCGCTGGCGCTGATCGGCGGCCGCCACCGCTTCCGCCTGCTGGTTCAGGGCGACCGGCGCTCGGATATGCAAGGCTACATCCGTGACATGCTGGCCGCCGGCCCGAAAATACGCGGTTCGGTGCGGGTCAGCGTCGACATCGACCCGCAGAGCTTTTTGTAGGCAGATAATGACCCGCGAGGATCTTCCGTCATGAAAACACTCGGCCTGATCGGCGGCATGAGCTGGGAATCGACGGCGATCTATTATCACCATCTCAACGAGATCGTGCGCGAGCGGCTGGGCGGGCTTCATTCGGCGAAGCTTTTGTTGTGGTCGTTCGATTTCGCCGAGATCGCCGACCGCCAGCATGAAGGCGACTGGCAGGGTGCGGCAGCACTTCTCGCCGACGCGGCGAGGAGGCTGGAGGATGGCGGTGCTGAAGGCCTGCTTATCTGCACCAACACGATGCACCGCATGGCCGACGAGGTGCAGGCGGCGGTTTCGGTTCCTCTCATCCACATTGCCGATGCCACCGCCGGCGTGATGAAGCGCGCCGGCGCAAGCAAGCCAGCGCTTCTGGCTACCGGCTTCACCATGGAGCAGGATTTCTACAAGGGCCGGCTGGCGAAGAAGCACGGCATGGCGCCGGTCGTGCCCGATGCCGAAGGCCGCGCCATGGTCCACCGCGTCATCTACGATGAACTGTGCAAGGGCATCGTCACCGGCGAATCGAAGGATGCCTACATCGCCGAGGTCGCGAAAATACGGCGCGCCAACGACATCGACAGCGTCATCATGGGCTGCACCGAGATCACCATGTTGGTCGGCCAGGACGATTTCGACATCCCCGTCTTCGACACGACCCGCATCCACGCCGAGGCGGCGGTGGATTTCGCGCTGAACTGACCGTGCCCACGGAAAATCCGGGCTGACGACTGGCGCGTCGCCCGACGTTCGCTAGAATGCCCGCATTTTCACGCGGATGTTCGAGGGGACACCATGGAATTCTCGTTTCCCTGGCCGACGAGCCAAGGCGAATGGCTGGCGTGGTCGTCAGCCGTGGTTACGGTGGCATTCGGCCTGATCTTCCTGTTCGCGCCGAGGCTTTCCTTCCGCCTCCTGCGGCTCCAGCCGACCGAAAAACACCCCGAGGCCGTCGGCGAGGCGCGCGCCACCATGTCGGGCTTCTATCTCGGTCTCGGCCTGTGTTGCATTCTGCTGGCGCAACCGATGCTCTATCTGGCGCTCGGCTTCAGTTGGCTGTTCACCGCCTTCGGCCGTATCGTGTCGATGCTGTCGGACGAGGGAAACACCCTCTACAACTGGGTCTGGCTGGTCATCGAAGTGGCTTTGGCGATGCTTCCATTGGCTCTCGCTCTGGGCTTCGTTGCCTGATTCCAGGCCAGGCTCCGCCGGGCTTTCGCCTGCTGCGACAAAACTGCCCGAAAAGCTTGCGTTGTGCCGTGTTGCGGTCGCCAAAAGCCTGTGCTAGACGGCAATCGACTTTTGGCCGGGGGAGGCCGCTCGGAATCCCCTCCAGCCACGAAAATTCAACAAGGTCAAAGATTTAGCCAGAGTCCTGCACTCGCGCCAGAAATCTTGCGGCCTGTCAGACGAGAGAAAAGACGGTCCGTGGCACAGTCTAACTCGCCAATCTCCGGTGTTGCCGAGCGTTATGCAGGTTCGCTGTTCGAACTTGCTGCCCAGGCAAACGCCGTCGCCGAGGTGGAAAAGAATCTCGGACGCTTCGAGGAACTGCTTGACGGCAGCGCCGATCTCGACCGGCTGATGAAGAGCCCGGTCTTCTCCGCCGAGGATCAGCTGAGGGCCATTTCGGCCATCGCCGACAAGGCCAAGATCGGCGGCCTGGTGGGCAATTTCCTGCGCGTCGTCGCCAAGAATCGTCGCCTGTTCGCCGTTCCCGGCATGATCCGTGCCTTCCGCCGCATCGCCGCCGAACAGCGTGGCGAGGTCGCCGCCGAAGTTACCTCGGCGCACGCACTGACGCCGGCCCAGCAGACCGAACTGAAGGCAACGCTGAAGGGCGTCGCCGGCAAGGATGTCTCGATCGCCGTGACGGTCGATCCGTCGCTGCTCGGCGGACTGGTCGTCAAGATGGGCTCGCGCCAGATCGATACGTCGCTAAAAACCAAACTCAATTCGCTCAAGCTTGCACTGAAAGAGGTCGGCTGATGGATATCCGCGCCGCGGAAATTTCCGCAATCCTGAAAGATCAGATCAAGAATTTCGGCAAGGAGGCTGAGGTCTCCGAGGTCGGCCAGGTTTTGTCCGTCGGTGACGGCATTGCCCGCGTCTACGGTCTCGACAACGTCCAGGCGGGCGAGATGGTCGAGTTCCCGGGCGGCATCCGCGGCATGGCGCTCAACCTCGAAGCCGACAACGTCG
Source organism: Mesorhizobium sp. ZC-5 (assembly GCF_025753855.1). Taxonomy (GTDB): domain Bacteria; phylum Pseudomonadota; class Alphaproteobacteria; order Rhizobiales; family Rhizobiaceae; genus Neomesorhizobium. Next base: position 95,569 of record NZ_JAOWPT010000002.1, on the reverse strand, counting down.
GTGTCGTCATCTTCGGCAATGACCGCGACATCAAGGAAGGCGATACCGTCAAGCGCACAGGCGCCATCGTCGATGCGCCAGTTGGCCCGGGCCTGCTCGGTCGCGTCGTCGACGCGCTCGGCAACCCGATCGACGGCAAGGGCCCGATCAAGGCCGAGAAGCGCATGCGCGTCGACGTCAAGGCGCCCGGCATCATCCCGCGCAAGTCGGTGCACGAGCCGATGTCGACCGGCCTCAAGGCGATCGACGCGCTGATCCCCGTCGGCCGCGGCCAGCGCGAACTGGTCATCGGCGACCGCCAGACCGGCAAGACCGCCATCATCCTCGACACCATCCTGAACCAGAAGGCCATCCACCAGAGCGGCCCTGATTCGGAAAAGCTCTATTGCGTCTATGTCGCCGTTGGCCAGAAGCGCTCGACCGTCGCGCAGTTCGTGAAGGTGCTCGAGGAGCGCGGCGCGCTCGAATACTCGATCATCGTCGCCGCCACCGCCTCGGACCCGGCGCCGATGCAGTTCCTGGCGCCGTTCACCGCCTGCACCATGGGCGAATATTTCCGCGACAACGGCCAGCACGCGCTGATCGGTTATGACGATCTGTCGAAGCAGGCCGTCGCCTACCGCCAGATGTCGCTGCTGCTGCGCCGCCCGCCGGGCCGCGAAGCCTATCCGGGCGACGTCTTCTATCTCCATTCGCGCCTTCTGGAGCGCGCCGCCAAGCTCAACGACGACAACGGCAACGGTTCGCTGACCGCGCTGCCAGTCATCGAGACGCAGGCCAACGACGTGTCGGCCTATATCCCGACCAACGTGATCTCGATCACCGACGGCCAGATCTTCCTCGAGACCAACCTGTTCTTCCAGGGCATTCGCCCGGCGGTGAACGTCGGCCTCTCGGTGTCGCGCGTTGGTTCGTCGGCGCAGATCAAGGCGATGAAGCAGGTCGCCGGCTCGATCAAGGGCGAGCTCGCGCAGTACCGCGAGATGGCCGCGTTCGCGCAGTTCGGTTCCGACCTCGACGCCGCCACGCAGCGCCTCTTGAACCGCGGCGCCCGCCTGACCGAGCTCCTGAAGCAGCCGCAGTTCTCGCCGCTGAAGGTCGAGGAGCAGGTCGCGGTGATCTTCGCCGGCGTCAACGGCTATCTTGACAAGCTCGCCGTCAACCAGGTCGGCAAGTTCGAGCAGGGGCTGCTTGCCCATATGCGCTCGGAAGGCAAGGCCGTGCTCGACGCGATCCGCAAGGACAAGCAGCTCTCGGACGAGACGCGCGCCAATCTTAAGGCGCAGATCGACGCCTTCGCCAAGAACTTCGCTTGAGGCTGGCGGAACGGATCAGGGTTGAGGCATGGCTTCACTAAAAGACCTTCGTAACCGTATCGCCTCGGTCAAGGCGACGCAGAAGATCACCAAGGCGATGCAGATGGTCGCCGCGGCGAAGCTGCGCCGTGCCCAGGAAGCGGCGGAGGCTGCCCGGCCCTATTCGCAGCGCATGGGCGCCGTGCTTGCCAACATCACCCAGGCTATCGGCGATGGCGGCGAAGCCCCGGCGCTGATGGCCGGCACCGGCAAGGACGACGTGCATCTGCTCGTCGTCTGCACGGCCGAACGCGGCCTGTGCGGCGGCTTCAACTCGCAGATTTCTCGCCTTGCGCGCGAACATGCCCGGCGACTGATCGCTGAAGGCAAGACGGTGAAGATCATCACCGTCGGCAAGAAGGGCTACGACATCCTGCGCCGCGACTACGGCAACCTGATCATCGACCGCGTCGACCTGCGCGAGGTCAAGACGCTCGGCTTCGTCAACGCCGACGCGATCGCCCGCAAGGTTATCCAGCTGTTCAACGAAGGCCAGTTCGACGTCTGCACGCTGTTCTATTCGGAATTCAAGTCGGTGATCAGCCAGGTGCCGACGGCGCAGCAGATCATCCCGGCGGCGGCTTCGGTGGCCGCGGCGGAACCGGAATCGGCTGGCAGCGCGGTCTACGAATACGAGCCGGAGCCGGGCGAAATTCTTGGCGACCTCATCCCGCGCAACATCGCAGTGCAGATTTTCCGGGCGCTGCTCGAAAACGCTGCCGGCGAAATGGGCGCAAAGATGAGCGCGATGGACAATGCGACGCGCAACGCGGGCGAGATGATCAACAAGCTGTCGATCACCTACAACCGTCAGCGGCAGGCGCAGATCACCAAGGAACTGATCGAAATCATTTCGGGCGCCGAGGCGCTCTAGGCGCGATGGCGCGGAAGGCAAGACTTCCGCACAACGCGAGACGAAACGGACGAAAAAGGGTAGATAAAATGGCGAAAGCAGCGACCCCGAAGAAGGCAGCGCCTGCAAAGGCAGCCGCACCGGCCAAGGCGCCGGCAGCAGCAGCGAAGGCACCGGCGGCAAAGAAGGCCGCTCCGGCCAAGGCAGCGGCACCCGCGAAGGCGGCAGCCGCCAAGGCTCCGGCAGCGGCGAAGAAGGCAACCGGCGTGGTCGGCAAGGTCCGCCAGGTCATCGGCGCCGTCGTCGACGTGCAGTTCGATGAAGGCAACCTGCCGGCGATCCTGAATGCGCTGGAAACCGATAACGTCGGCAACCGGCTGGTCCTCGAAGTTGCTCAGCATCTCGGCGAAAACACTGTCCGCACCATCGCCATGGACTCGACCGAAGGTCTGGTCCGCGGCCAGCAGGTTACCGACACCGGTGGACCGATCACCGTGCCGGTCGGCCCGGAAATGCTTGGCCGCATCATCAACGTCATCGGCGAGCCGGTCGACGAAGAAGGGCCGGTCAAGGCGACCGAATTCCGCGCCATCCACCAGCCGGCTCCGACCTATGTCGAGCAGTCCACGGAAGCGCAGATACTGATCACCGGCATCAAAGTGCTGGACCTGCTCGCGCCTTACGCAAAGGGTGGCAAGATCGGCCTGTTCGGCGGCGCCGGCGTCGGCAAGACCGTGCTGATCCAGGAACTGATCAACAACATCGCCAAGGCCCACGGCGGCTACTCGGTGTTCGCCGGCGTCGGCGAGCGCACCCGCGAGGGCAACGACCTCTATCACGAGTTCATCGAATCCGGCGTCAACAAGAAGGGCGGCGGCGAAGGCTCCAAGGCGGCCCTCGTCTACGGCCAGATGAACGAGCCGCCGGGCGCGCGCGCCCGCGTCGGCCTGACCGGCCTGACGGTTGCCGAATATTTCCGCGACCAGGGCCAGGACGTGCTGTTCTTCGTCGACAACATCTTCCGCTTCACCCAGGCGGGCTCGGAAGTGTCGGCGCTTCTCGGCCGCATTCCCTCGGCCGTGGGCTATCAGCCGACGCTCGCCACCGACATGGGCGCGCTGCAGGAACGCATCACCACCACGACCAAGGGTTCGATCACCTCGGTGCAGGCCATCTACGTGCCGGCCGACGACCTGACCGACCCGGCGCCGGCAACATCGTTCGCCCATCTGGACGCGACGACGACGCTCAACCGTTCGATCGCCGAAAAGGGCATCTATCCGGCGGTGGATCCGCTCGATTCGACCTCGCGCATGCTCGACCCGCTGGTCGTCGGCGAAGAGCACTACGCGGTCGCCCGCCAGGTGCAGTCGATCCTCCAGCGCTACAAGTCGCTGCAGGACATCATCGCCATCCTGGGCATGGACGAGCTGTCCGAAGAGGACAAGCTGGCCGTCGCCCGCGCCCGCAAGATCGAGCGCTTCCTGTCGCAGCCGTTCTTCGTCGCCGAAGTGTTCACGGGTTCGCCAGGCAAGCTGGTCGACCTCGCCGACACCATCAAGGGCTTCAAGGGCCTGGCCAACGGCGAATACGATCACCTGCCGGAAGCTGCCTTCTACATGGTCGGCACCATCGAGGAAGCCGTCGAGAAGGCACAGCGTCTGGCGGCTGAAGCGGCTTAAGTGATTGCCGAACCCGCCTTTTCCATTGGACAGCGGGTTCGGCTTCTTCGACTTGACGACGAATTCTATTCGGGACTGGACCCCGAAGATATCGAAGTGTTGAAGACCCTTGTCGGTCGAGTATGGATTGTCGAGGGATTTCACAACGAAATCAGCATGGTTGAACTGCGCTACCCTCGGAAAAGTGGCGATTCCCCGCTTAGATGGATTACAGTGCCGCTTGGCTGGATTGAACGGAAATAGAGATGGCTGCTTTCAAGTTTGAGCTGGTTTCACCGGAGCGTCTGCTTGTCTCGGAAGAGGTCCAGCATGTCGTCATTCCGGGTGCCGAGGGCGAGATGACCGTCATGGCCAACCACGCGCCGGTGATGACCACCATCAAGCCGGGCGTCGTGACCGTGAAGCCGGTCTCCGGTTCCGACGAGCGCTACGTGGTATTCGGCGGTTTTGCCGACATCCTTCCAGAAGGGTGCACGCTGCTTGCCGAATCGGCGGTTGCAGTCGGCGATATCGACCGCACCGACCTCGCCCGCCGTATCCAGGAGGCGAAAGAAGACGTCGCCGACGCCAAGGACGATCAGGCCAGGACCAGGGCCGAGCAGTTCCTGGCGCAGCTCACCACGCTGGAGGCCGCACTGGCGGCTTAAGCTTGGCCGGCGCCGAGGATTGACGAGAGCGAGGCTTGCCTCGCTCTTTTTGTTTGCTCAGTATCCAAGGGTCTCAGATCGAGGGGTGCCATATGTCGGCTCGGAGGCGCGTGCCTTCCTGGATACGCAACGCGTGGATGGTTCCAGCCCTGTTCGGGGTGTTTGTCTTTATCGGTGGCTTTGCCTTCCTCTTCCGCTCGCTCGCGTTCCAGCCCTTTTCAATTCCGGCGAACAGCATGGCTCCCAACGTCCCGGAAGGGGACTTCGTCTTCGCCGCGAAATTCGCCTACGGCTACAGCCGCTACAGCTTCGCATTCGGCCTCTTCCCCACCGACGACGGACGTATCTGGGGTAAGGAGCCGCGGCGTGGCGACATTGTCATATTCAAATATCCGCCGAATCCGGAAACCGACTACATAAAACGTGTCATCGGACTACCCGGCGAGAAAATCCAGATGATCGGCGGTGTCCTGCATATCAATGACGAGCCGGTGACCCTGACCGAAGTCGAACCGTACGAAATGGACGGCACCCCGGCCACATTGCAAATGGAAACGCTACCCGAAGGGAAAGCTTATTACGTGCTGAACATCACGGAGCAGGCTTTCGGGGACGAAACACGAGCGTTCATCGTTCCTGCCGGTCATTATTTCATGCTTGGCGATAACCGTGACAACTCCTCCGATAGTCGCTTCGACGTTGGCTTCGTTGTAGTTTGTCACCGGGTATTGGAGTGGCCGGGCTTAGGCGGGAATGGCGAAGGGCTGGTTCTAAGGGCAGCCGTCGTCGATATAATCGAATTTCCTGCCGGCCACCTTTGTTTGCAGCGTTACACCTGAGCGGGTTTATCCGGCCGCAGGCACCGGCCATCGAAAGCCTCGCTTCGCGAGATCGATGACTGGCCGCTCGATTGCATGCCATGATAAGGCGGCGGTGCCGATCGTTAGAAGTATGACACCAACAAACACCCAAGTCCCTGACCATCCGAGCGCTTGGGCGGTCGCTACGAACAACATATGGTAAAGGTAGATGCCGTAGCTGAAATCGTGGCGTACCAACGCTGACGACCTCAGCCATGGCGACATGCCGAGTGCGATAGCAAACAAACAAACGAGAGCAGCTTTGGCAACTCCAACGAAGTCGGGGTTCACCTTGTAGTCGATGCCTGAAAATCCGCTTGCAAAGAAAACCAGAGCTAGAATGACGCCCACCGCGATAGGAAGAATGCGAATGGCGGCGATTTCGACGATCCAAAGGCGGGCGAGCATGCCAATAGCGAACAGCCAAAAATATGGCGCGGCCGTTATGAACAGCACAGGTGGTTTTTTGTTGCCTGCGAAATAAAAGAGCAGGAAAAGCGATGCGGCCGCACTCACCGCCAGCACCACAGTGCCGGCCCTGCGAAAGTGCATAAACGGCCCGAGGAAGAGCATGGCGACATAAAAGCTCAATTCGACTGTGAGAGTCCACAAAACGCCACTCGGGTATCGTTCCCAGAACCCCAAATCGGGCACGTTCCATCTTGGGCCGGAACCGCTGATGCGAAAGCCCAACAGCTCGGATGCCGTGGCTATGTACGCCAGTTCGTAGCCTAAGACGCCAGCAAGGGACATTCCAGCAAAGGTCATTCCGCCGCCTAGCCAAAAGGCAGTTTCGATCACCGCGACGTTCAAAGCGAGACCCGGATAGATGCGCGCCGCTCGGGATTTCAGGTAAGCCAACGCCGAGCGAGAACGCAAAAAACTATCCAGCACGAGGAATCCGCTCGCGGCGAAGAAGATAGGCACGCCAGGAAACTGCGAAGCGAGACGGAATATTGGGCCCGCCGAAAGGCCGAGATGGCCGTATGAATGCATGTAGACCACTTGCAGTGCGGCAAGCAGCCTGATCGCGTGAAAACTGTTCCGGTAAGGATTAAGTGCGTCCGGCCGCACTGCGGATGCCTGCATTGAGGCGCCTTATAGCGCCCCATCCATCTCCTGAAAACTACAAATATGCACACAGCGGAGACGCAGAGAAGTAACCCGGAAGCCGACGGCTCTGTGGCGGCGGCGGTCAATGCACCGGCCAGAAACCAGCGCCAGCCGTGAGGGGTAGGAGCGGTCAACCGGCCCATCTCACTGATCTGTTCCTACACCTCCTGTGAGACCCCTTCGAAGCCCACTCGAATGGCCCTTGAGGTTCGCGCCGCTAGAGGGTCAGTGCTCTAAAACCGGTGTCAAAAACTCAAAACCGCGCGACCGGCTACATTCGTTCCGTTCGAGAATTTGGTAGGCCGTGTGGATAAATAAAGGAGCGGAGTGGGATTCTCCGGGTAGATTGCAACGAAGTCGAGCCAGCCCCGTTCCCACTCCATGGAGGGCCCTCCAGCCTTAGGGAGAAGACGATGCTTGCTTTGAGAGTTGCCACTGTCGCGATAATTGCGGCGCTTCCGATGACGCCGGCGCACGCCCAGGACGCCACGACGGTCACCGCCACCGCGAAAATGATGGACAAGGACGGCAAGGAGGTCGGCACCGTCACCTTCAAGGAAACGCCGTCAGGCAAGATCTGGGGCATTGCCGAGATCACCGGCGTGCCGGCGGGCCCGCACGGGTTCCACATTCACGAGACCGGTAAATGCGACGGCGCCGATGGGTTCAAATCGGCAGGTGGTCATTACACGGGCGAGATGAAGCACGGTGTGATGGCCGAAGGCGGGCCGCATGCCGGCGACCTGCCGAATGTCCACGCAGCGGCGGAGGGCGTGGTCAAGGCCGAGTTCTTCACCGACGGGTTCACGCTCGGCGAAGGCGGCAAGAACCCGCTCAAGGACGCCGACGGTTCGGCCGTCGTGCTGCATGCCCAGCCCGACGACTACACCACCCAGCCCACCGGCGACGCCGGCGACCGGCTGGCATGCGGGGTCGTGGAATAAGGTTGGGCAGCAACAGTCGCCTAATGTCTCCTCACCGAGCTTCTCGAACGGTCGGAGAAGGTAGCGTCGCCCGCATCCAGACGAGGATTTCGCCCACGCCCATTCTCTACCAAAAAGATTCTTCGCAGCGATTTGAATAGCTTGCACGATTATTGAAAAATCCTGCGTTCCCCTCTATCCCCACCCCTCCAGCCGCCCCGCATAATCCTCCTCGTCAACTTGGAAGGAACGGCGATGGACTGGAACTTGGCGATCGAGAGGAACACGGAGGCGCTGAAGCGCATCCTGGCCGCGCTCGCCGCCATGGCGGGGCTCGCCGCCACTGGCCTTCCCTTCTCCCCTTGTGGGAGAAGGTGTCGAGGCGAAGCCGAGACGGATGAGGGGTACCTGCGCGGCGCAAAAACCCTTCCCCGCCATCTCCACCGCGCCGTGCTGCGTCTGCTCCGCCCTGCCGAGTCTGCCGTGCGGCGGCTGATCATCGTGGCGGCGCGTGGCGTTGTCGTCCCGCCGTCGCGCTGGCGCAAGGCGAAGCCTGCGCCGACGATCCTGCGCAACGGCATCGGAACCGGCATCCTGATGCCGCCCGGACCCCCACCCCTTACCCCTTACCCCTCCCCACAAGGGGGAGGGAGGCGTCCTCGCCGCACCAGGTCCAGCAGCGAATGCGTCAAGCGCAAATGTTCCAAAATCCCCCTCCCCCCTGAGGGGAGGGGTAAGGGGTGGGGGTAAGAGCGCATCTACCCCCACGCTCACGCTGCCGCTTTTCGATCGGCTGCCGCGCTGGGAAAGTCGCCCCCGCCGCCCTGCCGCAACCAGCGTGCCGCGCATCTCGGTGCCCGGCTACACCGTACCGTCTCCCATCGTGCCCCGCCGCCTGCCATCGCCCGACGATCCGGTCGACGCCACCCGCCTCGGCCTGCGGTTCGCAGCCCTTGCCGCCGCCCTCGACGACCTGCCGCACCAGGCAAACCGCCCGCTGGCGGGCGCGTCGCCACGCGATCATTGCTCAGGAAAGAAACGGCGACCTCGCCGCGCCAACCGGAGAACCGCGCCGCCGGAAGCCGCACCGCATATGGCCGCTGCGCCCCGGCCGGCCGCCCGGCCAGCACCCGAGGCGGGGCCGGAAAAAATCCACGCATGAGGTCCACGAAATCCTGAAAGACCTGCACGGCCTCGCCTTCGACGTGCTTGAGCGCCGCGATACGTCGTGAAAGGCAATTTCCAGCAAACGTGCGCAGCGGTTTGCGTCCACCTGATGCCCTGCCGGGCAGCGGGCGGCTACAAGCGCCCGCCGTCCGCTACCAGATGCCGGAACGCCACCACCACCTGGTCGTAAACGGCGCGCTTGAACGGCACGATCAGATCCGGCAGTTCAGTCATCGGTTTCCACGCCCACCGATCGAACTCCGGTTCATGGCCGCCGGGCGGTGGATTGATGGCGATCTCGCTCTCGCCGCCTTCGAACCGGAAGGCGAACCATTTTTGGGTTTGGCCGCGATATCTGCCCTTCAGCGCGATGCCAAGAAGGTGAGGCGGCAATTCGTAATTGATCCATCCGGGCGCCTCGGCCAGCAGCGAGACCGAGCGCATGCCGGTCTCCTCGTAGAGTTCGCGGATCGCTGCCGGCAGCGGGTCTTCGCCCTTGTCGATGCCGCCCTGCGGCATCTGCCAGAGCTGCTCGGCGCCCTCCATCTCGCCGTTCTCGACGACGATTCGATGGCCGGCCCAGACCAGGCCCTGCCGGTTGAGCACCATGATGCCGACGCATGGCCGGTAGGGCAGGGTTTCAGGGTCGACGGTTCTGTTCCTGGTCATGCTTCCGGTTACCCGCGCTCGGGGTCGCTGGCAACCGCTGAAACAGGCACGATCTCGATGCCGCGCTTCTTGGCCTCGTTCACCCAGGCGGCAACGGCGTCGACGGTCACGTCGAAGGCCGAACCGGTACCGATCGCAAAACCCTTGGCGCGAGCAGTCCGCTCGAGTTCATCGAGCTTTTTCAGGATTTCGCCCCGTTCGCGCACGGCGTCGATCGTCGTATCGCCCTCGGCGAATGGCACGCCGCTTTTAAGCGCCTCGCCTGAAGCAGCGCTGCGGGCCACGGAGCCATCGTCGAGATACATCAGTCCACGCTTGCCGAGTTCGGCCATCATCGGCGCCATGGCGGCCGCATCGGCGGAAAAGCGCGCACCCATGTAGTTCATCACGCCGGTGTAGTTGGTCGTGCGCCCCAGCGTCCAGAGAAGGCTTTCGGTGTTTTCTTCCGGGCTGGCTTCGACAGTCAGGGTGCTGCGGCCGGGGTTGACGTTGGGGTAGTCGAACGGCTCGAGCGGCACCTGCATCATGATCTCGTGACCTTTGCGCCGCGCCGCCTGCATCCAGCGACCAATGCTGTTGCCCTGCGAGGCGAAGGCGAGCGTCACCTCGGAAGGCAGTTTCTCGATCGCCTGCTGGGTGCCGGTCTGTGACACCGCGAGCCCACCGATCACGATTGCCACCCGGGCGCCGCGCGCGCCCGACCATGGCGCTGCATAGACATCGAACGGCCGTCGCCCATCCGCGGCACGGATCGGCAGTGGTCCGTTTTCCGACTGTTCGATCAGTGCCCTGTCCGGCAGATGCGCTACGCGCAGATTCTGGCCGACGGCAGACGGGTCGCGGACGATGACGACGCTACTGCCCGAGCCCTGATTTTCGGGATCGACGCGGATGATCGACGGACCGGGTTGGCTGGACGCGGAAGCGGGCGGTGGGGTCTGCGCCGCCTCAGGCTTGGCGGGCTCGGCTATTTCAGGCGCGGCCACCGCGACAACGGCGGGCGCACGGAACGGTTTGTCGCGGAACGCGATCGCGCTTGAAACCGCGAGGAGAAGGATCGCAACGGAGGTTGTGCCGAAGGAACGGCCGCTGATCACAAAACGCCGGCCATCCCGCCGCTTGGGCGGTTTGGCCAATCCGAGCGGCTGTTCGATTTCCTTGATCGCTGGCGACAAGCCCGCTTCCCCTGCCTGCGGGACGCTTTTGGCAAAACTGCCGGGATCAATCGAATCCCGGCAGTTTATCGTCTACGCCGCAACCGGACCCCCGTCTGTCCGACCGCGAAAACGCTTACTACTGTTGCTGGTTCAGCACGGCCTTCTGCGGATTGGGCGGGAAGGCCGGATCGGTCTTGGTGCCGCGCAGAAGATCGAGCGCATAGTTCAGCTGGATGTCGTCCTTGGCCTCCGGCGGAACATAGGCTGCGGAACCCGAACCCTGGTCGCCTTCCTCGGCGCCCTTGATGTGGCCCTTCAGATCCGACTCGCCGCGGGTGATGTCGCGGTCCTTCAGTTCTTCCGGCAGCGGCTGCTCGACCTTGATGTCGGGCGTGATGCCCTTGCCCTGGATCGACTTGCCGGCCGGCGTGTAATAGAGCGCCGTCGTCAGCCGCAGAGCACCATTCTCGGCCAACGGGATGATGGTCTGCACCGACCCCTTGCCGAAGGACTGCGTGCCAAGCACCGTGGCGCGGCGATGATCCTGCAACGCGCCGGCAACGATCTCCGAGGCACTCGCCGAACCGCCGTTGACCAGAACGATCATCGGCTTGCCGTCGACCAGATCGCCCGGACGGGAATCGAAGCGTGAAATATCCTTCGGGTCGCGGCCGCGGGTCGAAACGATCTCGCCGCGGTCGAGGAAAGTATCGGAGACGCTGACCGCCTGGTCGAGCAGACCGCCGGGATTGAGCCGGAGGTCAAGTACATAACCCTTGAGCTTGTCGTTCGGAATCTTCGACTTGATGTCGTCGATCGCTGCCTGCAGATCGTCGAAGGTCTTCTCGGTGAACGAGGTGATCTTCATGTAGCCGACGTCGTTTTCGACGCGATACTTCACTGCCTTCACCTTAATGATATCGCGAACGATCGTCAGCTTCAGCGGCTTGTCGGTGCCTTCGCGAACGATGGTGAGTTCGATCGGGGTGTTGACTAGGCCGCGCATCTTCTCGACGGCGTCGTTCAAGGTCAGCCCACGGACTTCCTCGCCATCGATCTCGGCGATGAAGTCGCCGGCACGGACACCGGCGCGCGCGGCCGGCGTGTCGTCGATCGGGGTGATTACCTTGACCAGTTCGTTTTCCATCGTGACCTCGATGCCGAGGCCACCGAATTCGCCCTTGGTCTGGACACGCATGTCCTTGGCGGCATCGGGATTGAGGTAGGATGAATGCGGATCAAGGGAGGTCAGCATGCCGTTGATGGCGTTTTCGACCAATGCCTTGTCGTCCGGAGGCGTCACATACTGGCCGCGCACGCGTTCGAAAATGTCGCCGAAAATCGCCAGCTGACGATAGGTTTCCGATCCCGCTGCGTTTGCCGACGAGCTTGGCGCACCGTAGACCAGGCTCATCGCGGAAGCGCCCATCAGCGCACCGGCAAACAGAAGCGACAATTTACGTATCATTTCCTGTCCTTCCAGAAAAACGCGCTGCCCACCATGGAGCAGGGTCGACGGGCTTTCCGTCTTTTCGGAACTCTACATAGAGTTCCGGTCCGGCGCCACCAATTCCATTCGCCGAGGCGCTTGCCACCCTGGCTTCTCCCATCGCGCCGACCGGTTCACCCGCCAAAACGGATTGGCCCGTCGTCACACTGATTCGACCCATTCCGGCCAGAACGACATGATAGCCATCGCCGGCGTTCAGGATCAAGAGTTGCCCGTAAGACCTGAATGGCCCCGCATAAAGTACGCTTCCGTCGGCAGGCGCGGTGACGATGGCGCCCGATTGTGTCGCAACCATGTCGCCAAGCATCACACCGCCGTTACTGTCGTCGCGGCCGAAGCGACGCGCCACACGGCCTGCAACCGGCAGTGCCAGCTTGCCTCTCATACGCGAAAACGGTGCGGTTTCGACCAGCCTGTTGCTCTCCGGCACAGGCATCGCCGAAAGGGCGGCCTCGCGTCTCTGGCGTTCGATTTCCGCCCTGCGTGCCTTCTCCTCGGCCGACCTTGCGCCGATGATTTCCTTTTCGAGCGAGGCGATCAGATCCTTCATGCTGCCCGCCTTGGAGGCCAGCTCTTCCGATTTCTGCTGTTCGCTGGCGAGGGCTGCTTCCGATTCATCCTGGAGCCGGCTCTTTTCGGTGAGCAAGAGGGCGAGCCGTTCCTTCTCGGCAATCTGTTCGCCCACCGTCGCCGCCAGACGCTGGCGCTCGGCTTCGATCGAGGCGGTGACGCGGTTGAGTTCGTTGAGATCGGCCAGCAGGATTTCGGTTTCGGACCGGAGTTCCGGCACGACGGCGCCAAGCAGGATGGCGCTCCGTACCGACGACAGCGCATCCTCGGGTTTGACCAGAAGAGCCGGTGGCGGGTTTAGTCCCATGCGCTGCAGCGCGCCGAGCACCTCGGCGAGCACGTCGCGCCTGGCTTTGAGCGACTCGCGAATGCCAGCCTGCTGATCCTTCAGGCCCTGGAGCCGATCGTTGATGTCTTCGATGTCCTGACCGAGCTTCTTTTCAGTCTTGGCGGCCTGGATCAGCGCGGCGGTGATGGTCGCATGGTCCTTTTTGACGGCTGCTATTTCGGTCGCAAGCTTGTCGAGCCTTTCCGTCGAAAGCGCCATTTCACCGGAAATTCGATCATATTCCGCGCGGCTTTCGGCCTGCCGGGCCTCGATTGCGGCTGAGTCCGCTTCCTGCGCGGCGGCGGCAGGTACCGCGGCCAGAGCAAGTGCCAGCACGCAAAGCCGCGCGAATCCATTTGCCGCTCGAGGAATGCCCGTCATGAGAATTTTCGCTTCAGGATGTCCAACCCTACGGGGGAGTTCATTAACGGACCGTCAACCACACTGGCTGGTTTGCCACGCAGACGCCGACTGCCTCCCATGCACGGTACACCAAAATGCCGTCAGGCGCGATGATAGGGATGACCGGAAAGGATCGTTGCGGCGCGATAGAGCTGTTCGGCGAGCATGATGCGCACCAATTGATGCGGCCAGGTGAGCGCGCCGAAGGACAGGATAAGGGTGGCTGCCTGATGCAGGGCCGGATCGTGACCGTCTGGGCCGCCTATGGCGATGCTCAGGTTGCGCTGGCCGCCATCGCGAAGGCCGGCGATCTTTTCCGCGAAGGCTTCCGAAGACATGTTCTTCCCGCGTTCGTCGAGCAGGAAAAGCACCGCACTGGGCGTCAGTTGCACCTGAAGTTTCTGCGATTCCTCCCGCCGTCGCTCCGCGGCGCCCTGAGCACGGCTTTCCGGCAGTTCGCTTATGCCCGAGAACTCGAGGCCGATTGCGGGGCCGCTTTTGGCGAACCGGTCGAAATAGCGGTCCGCCAATTCCTTCTCGGGGCCAGCCTTCATCCGGCCCACGGCATGTACCGCAATCTTCATCCTGTCAGTAACGGTTCAGTGAACCGTCTCTTCCTCGAGGTCGGGCGCCTGCCACATCTTTTCGATGTTGTAGAATTCCCGAACTTCCGGACGAAAGACATGGACGATGATGTCGCCCGCATCGACGAGCACCCAGTCCGCGCCGGCCAGACCCTCGACGCGCGCGCTGCCGAGACCGGCTTCCTTGAGCGTCCTGATGAGGTGATCGGCCACCGCCGCGACATGACGGTGCGACCGGCCCGAAGCGACCACCATGTAGTCGCCGAGGCTCGATTTACCCTGAATGTCGATGGAGACGATGTTTTCGGCCTTGGAGTCTTCCAGACTGGCAAGGACTGTCTTGATGGCGCGGGACAATTCGTCGTTTCGGCTTATCCCGGCTGGCGAAGGCATCACGGATGCCTTCCTCTGGATTGCTGTTCGCAGTGTCTTCCCTTTCGAAACAGGAACAACCAAATCGCCAAAACAAATCAGGCGACACCACTTAGATAGGCAGAGATCGGTAACAGTTTCAAGACGTCGACTTTTTAGCTTGATCGAGAAGGCATCCACTACATTACGGCACATGAATATCGGAACCTGCCGCGCTGTTGCGGGTTACCCGTCTGTCGACCAATGGATTGCCTTCGATGGAACTAGACCCGCAAAGTGCCCTCCTCACCATAGAGGCGGGGCTAGCGCAACTCAGCACTCTCTTCGTCTCGTATTCTTTCTCGGCCATCGGCGCCGTCATCCTGCTGATTGTCGGCTACATAGTCGCCGGTTTGGCCGAGCGTTCGATTTTCGCCGGGCTGAAACATGTTCGCGGATTCGACCTGACGCTTTGCCAGTTCTTCTCGAAAATGGCGCGCTATGCGATCCTGGCCCTGGTCATCGTCATGGTGCTCGGGCAGTTCGGTGTTCAAACGGCGTCAATCATTGCCGCCATAGGCGCCATCGGCTTGGCCGTGGGACTGGCTTTGCAAGGCACGCTGCAGAACATAGCCGCAGGCATCATGCTGCTCGCGCTGAGGCCGTTCCGCGTCGGTGAATATGTCGAAATCGGCGCGGTTGCCGGCACTGCCGAGGAAATAGGCCTGTTCGCAACCCGTCTGCGCACCATCGACGGCGTCTACATCCTTGCGCCCAATTCGACGCTGTGGAACCAGCCGGTTCGCAATTTCACCCGCAACGGCGTGCGTCGCAACGACATCACAATCGGCATCGGTTACGAAGACGACATCGACCTCGCGCATAAAACCCTGCTCGGCCTCGCCACAGCCGACAAGCGGGTCAACAAGGAACCTGCGCCGACAGCCTTCGTTGCGGCCCTCGGTGACAGCGCGGTCAGCGTGACGCTGCGCTACTGGACGTCGGCGTCCGACTTCCTCTCCGCCAAGCTCGACCTCACCAAGCGGGCCAAGCTGGCTTTCGACGATGAAGGCATTTCCATCCCGTTCCCGCAGCAGGAAGTGGTCTATCGCGAGGTCCAGTCAGCCAAGTCATGACTGCTGTTTCGGCTCGTCTTCCTCGGCCGGGAAGGCAAGATCGACCGGCAAGGGCGCTTGCGCCGTCATTGGCGAGAAACTGCCGGTCTCATCGGCTGGAACCCGCTTTGCCTCGACAATGCGCCAGATCACGAAACCTGTGTAGGCCGTGGCGATCGCGATGGCCACATACATGAACGACTGTGTTCCGTAGACGGCGGTCAGCGTGGTCACGATCCCGGGCACGACAAATCCCGAGAACGACCACGCAAACAGCAGCGAACTCGACAATGCCACGAGATCATCCTTGCCGGCGCGGTCGTTCGCATGGGCGCTGGCCAGCGAGTAGATGGTTTCGCTGGCGCCATCCCAAAAGATGTAGATGACGACCAGGATGGCGAGCGTGCTTCCGTCAAAGCCGACCGCCAGCAAGCCGGAGACGACGGCCAGCAGCGAAACGGCAACCAGGACGAAGCGGCGGTCGGTGCGGTCGGAGATCCAGCCGAAAGGTATCTGCAGCAGCAGGGTGCCGAGCGGCATCGCCGAAAGCAGCAGCGCGACGTCCTGCTGGCTGTAGCCCTTGGCCGTCGCGTGGATCGGTGCGAAGCCGGTAATGCTCATCGAGAGGCCGCCGACGGCGAGCATTCCGGCCAGGCCGACCGGCGAGATGCGCCAGGCGCGGCGAAGCGCAACGGACGCAGCCTGCGGCGGTGGCGGCTGGCGCAGGCGCGTCAGGCCGACCGGAAGGATCGACAGCGCGGTGAAGGCGATGCCGATCAGCGATGCCTCGGCGCTGGCGATGTCGACCAGCGCGAGTGTGTAATAGCCGATGCCCAGCCCGGCGATGTAAGCGACGTAGAAGATCGCCATGACGCGGCCGCGGATCGCGTTGCCGACAACGTCGTTGAGCCAGCTCTGGGCGACGACGAACAGGCCGCAGATGGCGAGGCCGTAAAGGGTTCGGGCGGCCAGCCAAAGCAGGGGATATGTTCCCGCGCCCACCGCGGCGTTGGAAAGGGCAATGAGGGCCGAAAGCACCATGAAGGCGCGGGCATGGCCGACGCGGCGCACCAGCGGTCCGGTTAGGATGCAGCCGGCCAGCCCGCCCGCCGAAAGTCCTGTCACGATCAACCCGGACCATGTCGGCGAAAAGCCTTCGGCGCCGAGACGCACCGGGATGTAGGCGAACATCAGGCCATTGCCGATTGCCACCAGAGCCATCGACAGAATGACGCTGGTGATGGCGATCGTCGGCGTCGCCGGCGATTTTTCGCCTTCCGGGTCTCTGCTCTCGATTGTTGCCGCTTGCGCCATGGATATCCAGACTGCCAACTGGCCGGATCGGAGGAAGCCGCAAAAACGACATGCGATGGTTAGACGATGCCGTTCGTGGTCGTCCCGACGCTAGCCTTCCGGCCGGGCGGCCTTGCGCAACGCGGTCGACGAGAGTGAAGAGCGCGGCCCGTGGATGAACGTCCAGGCCGGCGCCTTCATCCGCGCCAGTCGGGGCGCGTCGCCCTCGTCGACGCGTGCATAGTCGAACGTCTTTGCCACCACCGAGGACAGGAAGGAGAGCGTCGAGCCGGGCCGGTCTATCACCGCGATCGGAAAGGTCATCGCGATCTGGCGCCAGCGCTGCCAGCGGTGGAAATCCTTCAGATTGTCGGCGCCCATGATCCAGACGAAGTCGACGCCCGGGTTGCGCGCCTTTACAAGCGCCAGCGTATCGGCGGTGTAACGCACATGATGGCGGAGTTCGAAAGCCGTGACCTTGATGCGGGGATCCCGGGCGATTTCCTCCGATTGCCGCAGGCGTTCCGACAATGACGCGAGTTCGCGTGTGTTTTTCAGCGGGTTGCCCGGCGTCACCATCCACCAGAGCTGATCCAATGCCAGCCTTCTCAGTGCGATCTCGGCGACGAGCGCGTGACCGCCATGCGGCGGATTGAAGGAGCCGCCGAACAGGCCGACCTGCATGCCTTTTTCGACATGCGGCATGCGAAGGTAGCTCTGCACGACGTCCGGATGGAGTGCCGAGAGATCGCTCAAGGCCGGATCTGGCCGGAGCCGCGCACGCGGTACTTGAAAGAGGTCAGTTGCTCGACGCCTACTGGGCCGCGCGCATGCATCTTGCCGGTGGCGATGCCGATCTCGGCGCCCATGCCGAACTCGCCGCCATCGGCGAATTGCGTCGAGGCGTTGTGAAGAAGGATCGCGGAATCGATCTCGTTGAAGAACCTCTCGACGGCCTTCGCATCCTCGGTGACGATCGCCTCGGTGTGATGCGAGGAATGGGTTTCGATGTGGTCGATGGCGTCGGAAATCCCGTCGACCAGTTTCACCGAGATGACGGCATCGAGATATTCGGTGTTCCAGTCGGCTTCCACCGCCTTTTTTGCCGAAGGAAACGCCCTGACGACCGCTGCATCGCCGCGGATTTCGCAACCGGCCTCCGCGAGCGCGGTGAGCATCGGAAGGAGATGCGTATCCGCCGCCGTCTTGTCGACCAGCAGGGTCTCGGCCGCGCCGCAGATGCCGGTCCGCCGCATCTTTGCGTTCACGGCGATTTCAACCGCCATGTCGAGTTTCGCCGAGCGATCGACGTAGAGATGACAGATGCCTTCGAGATGCGCGAAGACAGGCACGCGCGCCTCGTTCTGCACGCGTTCGACGAGGCTGCGGCCGCCGCGGGGAATGATGACGTCGAGATTGCCGCCGAGACCCTTCAGCATTTCGCCGACAGCGGCACGGTCGGTCGTCGGCACAAGCTGGATCGCTTCCTCGGGCAGCTTCGCCGCCTTCAGCCCCTCGACCAGGCAGGCATGGATCGCGGCGGAGGAATTGAGCGAATCCGAGCCGCCACGCAGGATTATCGCGTTGCCCGCCTTCAGGCAGAGTGCACCGGCGTCCGCGGTCACGTTCGGACGGCTCTCGTAGATGACGCCGACGACGCCGAGCGGCGTGCGGACACGTTCGATGTGGAGGCCGTTGGGCCGGTCCCATTCGGCGATGACTTCGCCGACCGGATCGCGCAGTTCCGCTATGGCGCGAATGCCCTCGGCCATGTCGCGGATGCGGGCAGGAGTCAGCTTCAGCCGGTCCATCAGGGCCGAAGACAATCTGGCGTCCTCGCCGTTCTTCATGTCGACCGCGTTGGCGTCCAGGATTTCATCCTGCCGGCGGATCAATGCTTCGGCCATGCCGATCAGCGCCGCGTGCTTGCGCTCGGCCGAAGCGATCGCCAGAGGCCGCGCCGCGGCGCGCGCATTGCGGCCGAGTTCGGCCATCAGCGATGCGATGTCGTCGTTGGACTTCTCTTTCAGCTTCAGCATGGCCTAACCTTCCGCCTGCTCGGGTATCGCGGTCTCAATCGCATGGCTCATCACCAGATCGTCCCGATGCACCATGGCGGAACGCGCCTGGTAGCCGAGCACACCGGGAATCTCAGCACTTTTCAATCCGGCGATTCTTACGGCATCGGTGGCGTCATAGGCAACAAGACCGCGCGCGATCTCGCGTCCCTCTGGCGAAAGGATCGCCACGGTGTCGCCGCGCGAGAAATTGCCGCTGACCAGTTTTACGCCGGCCGGCAGCAAAGATTTCCCTGAGAGCAAAGCACCAATGGCACCGGTATCGACGGTCAGCCGGCCCGCGGGATCCAACTGCCCGGCGATCCAGGTCTTATAGCCTTTCACGGGCTGGATGCCGGGTCGGAAGAATGTAGCCCGCTCGCCGCGTTCGATCGCGGAAAGGGGATTGAGCCGTGTGCCGGCTGTTATGATCATCGCCGTGCCCGCCGCGGTGGCGATCTTGCCGGCGTCGAGCTTGGTGCGCATGCCGCCGCGCGACAGTTCGGATGCGGCGGCGCCAGCCATCGCCTCGATCTCCGGTGTGATGCGATCGACGACTGGAATGAATTTCGCCCCGGGATCGCGTGCCGGCGGTGCCGTGTAGAGGCCGTCTATGTCGGAAAGCAGCACGAGAAGGTCGGCGCCCATCATGGTGGCGACACGCGCCGCCAGGCGGTCGTTGTCGCCATAGCGGATCTCGGAAGTGGCGACCGTGTCGTTCTCGTTGATCACGGGCACGGCGTTCATCTTGATCAGCGTCGAGATTGTGGCGCGGACGTTCAGATAGCGGCGGCGCTCCTCCGTGTCGCCAAGGGTCACCAGGATCTGTCCCGATTTCAGTTTGCACCGAGCAAGCTCTTCCGACCATGCGCCGGCGAGCGCGATCTGGCCTACCGCTGCTGCCGCCTGGCTTTCCTCAAGCTTGAGGATGCGTTTGCCGAGGCCGAGGATAGTGCGTCCGAGGGCGATCGCGCCAGACGAAACCACCAGCACGTCGGCGCCGTCCGCGACAAGCGAAGCGATGTCATCGGCCAGCGAGGCCAGCCATTCGCGCTTCAAGCCGGCCGACCGATCGACAAGCAACGCCGATCCGATCTTTACGGTGATGCGGCGGTATTTTTTCAGGGAGAGCGATCCCGTCGCCATCAGCTCTTTTCCCAGCGCGATTCCGATTTGACCGAGACCGGGCGCTCCGCGCGCGATTGTTCGACGATGGCGATCAGAGCGCGGAGCACTGCTTCGACACCCTCGCCGGAAACGGCGGAGAGCAGCATGGGCTGATGACCCGCGGCGCGTTTCAGTGACGCGAGTTTTTTCTTGCGTGTGTCGGCATCCAGCGTGTCGGCCTGGCTCAACGCCACGATCTCCGGTTTGTCCGACAGGCCCTGGCCATAAGCTTCGAGTTCCCCGCGCACAGTCTTGTAGGCCTTGCCGGGATTTTCCTCCTGCGCCGAGACCAGGTGCAAAAGCACGCGCGTCCGCTCGACATGGCCGAGGAAGCGGTCGCCGATGCCGACGCCTTCATGGGCGCCTTCGATCAGCCCCGGAATGTCGGCGATGACGAATTCCCGGGCATCGACACGGGCGACGCCGAGATTTGGATGCAGCGTCGTGAAGGGATAGTCGGCGATCTTCGGCTTGGCGGCGGTGACGGCCGCCAGGAACGTCGACTTGCCGGCATTGGGCAGACCGACGAGGCCGGCGTCGGCGATCAGCTTCAACCGAAGCCAGATTGTCAGTTCCTCGCCCGGCAGGCCGGGATTGGCGCGGCGCGGCGCCTGGTTCGTCGATGTCTTGAAATGCTGGTTGCCGAACCCGCCATTGCCGCCGGCGGCGAGCCGGAAACGCTGGCCGACCTCGGTCAGGTCGAAGATCAGCGTTTCGTTGTCCTCTTCGAAAATCTGGGTTCCGGCGGGAACCTTCATCACGACATCGGCGCCCTTGGCGCCGGTGCGGTTGCGGCCCATGCCGTGGATGCCGGTCTTGGCGCGAAAATGCTGCTGGTAGCGGTAGTCGATCAGGGTGTTCAGCCCGTCGACGGCCTCCACCCAGACGTCGCCGCCGCGGCCGCCGTCGCCGCCGTCGGGTCCGCCGAACTCGATGAATTTCTCGCGCCGGAACGAAACGCTGCCGGCGCCGCCGTCACCGGAGCGGATGTAGACTTTTGCTTGATCGAGAAATTTCATCGGGCGGACAACAAATTAGGCTGCTAATGGGAAATGGCGACCTGCTCTAGCGCAAAGACGCCGTGAGCGCGAGGGCGGGTTTGCTGGAAACGCCGGGAACCGCAGAGAACCATGAAACTCGTCTCCTACAATATCCAGTACGGCATCGGGCTCGATGGCGTATACGACATCAACCGTATCGTCGATGCTGTGCGCGGCGCCGATGTGATAGCGTTGCAGGAAGTCACCCGCAACAATCCCAAGAACCAGGGCCACGACATGGTGGCGGAGCTGCGCGAGGCGCTGCCCGACTATTTTTCCGTTTACGGACCGAATTTCGAGATCGACGTCGGTTCGCATGTGAAGGATGGGAAGGCGGTGGATCTTCGTTTCCAGTTCGGCAACATGCTTTTGTCGCGGATACCGATCCTGTCGTCGCGCAATCTGCTCCTGCCGCGCGGCCGCTCCTTCGACAAGCTCAATCTCCAGCGCGGCGCAGTCGAAGCGCTGATCGCGACGCCTTTCGGGCCTGTCCGTTTCTATTCCACGCATCTCGATCATCGCAGTCCGGACGAACGCGGCGAACAGTTGCGTTTCCTGCTGGCGCGGGTGCTCGCCTATCCGCTCGAAGGCGGCGCGCTTACCGGCGTTTCCGAGATAGGTTTCCCGGAGCCTCCGCTGCCGGAAGCCTTCGTGCTGATGGGCGATTTCAACATGCTGCCCGGCTCTGTCGAATATGTCGGGCTCGTTGGCCGTGTCGACCACGAGTTCGGCATGCCCCTGGTTGCCTCGCGTCCGGTCGACGCGGCTGCCCTCGCAACGAGCGGCGAGGCCGCGACGACCTGGGCCGATCCCAACCGGCCGAAGGACGAGAGCCGCTGGAAGCGCATCGACTACGGTTTCGTCAACGCAGGCATGGCCAGCCGCGTCAAAGCCTCTTGGGTGGATTCGGCTGCTGTCGGTTCGGACCATCTGCCGGTGTGGATCGAACTGGCGTAGCCGCCGGGACGACGTTCGGCTGGCCGGACGCCGAGCCCGACGGGCCCCGACAGGTGTGCGTGTCAGCCCCGTGCCCATGTCTTCAGGCTGACCCAAGTCTTGCGGTCGAGATGATAACGCTCGACCGGAACCTGGCCGACCACGATCGAATTCAGCATGCCCTGCCCGGCATACTGGAATCCGCATTTGTGGATGACACGGCGCGAAGACGGATTGATGACCCGGCAGGAGACATGCAGCACGTCGATCGTGCTTGCCCGGAAGGCGAGGTCGACGAGCGCGTGCGCGGCTTCCGTGGCATAGCCGTGTCTCCAGTACGGCTCGCCGATCCAGTAGCCGAGTTCCAGCCCGCCGTCGGTGGCGTTGAGCCCGGCGCTGCCGATGAAGGCGCCGCTTTCGGCCAGCGTCACCGCGTAGGTGCAGCCGGCGGTCCGCTTTTGCTGCGACATCGAGAGGAATGCACGCGCTTCGGTTTCGCCGTACGGGTGCGGCATGCGGGCCAGCATCTCGGCAATGCGCCGGTTGTTGGCAAGCTGCGCCAGTTCCGGAATGTCATCGACATGCGGCGGTCTCAGCAACAACCGCTCGGTGACGAGAATGGGGCAATCTATCGCCAGACTCTCGTCTTCCAGTGCTTCCTTCTCGGCAACCATGACGTCCTCCAGGCATGAAAAAGGGGAGATGGCGACCCATCTCCCCTGATCCTTTCTGGACTGTCCAGACACCGGTTCCCGAGATGGGGCGCCGGTGTTGTGTCGCGGAACCGGCTACTCCGCTGCTTCGGTAATCGGGTTGACCGATACGTAGGTACGGCCATTGGCTTTCTTGCGGAACGCGACGGCGCCCTGGTCAAGGGCGAAGAGCGTGTGGTCCTTGCCGATGCCGACATTGGTACCGGGATGCCACTTGGTGCCGCGTTGACGGATGATGATGTTACCGGCGACAACCTTCTCGCCGCCGAACTTCTTCACGCCAAGGCGCTTGGATTCCGAATCGCGACCGTTGCGCGACGAACCGCCAGCTTTCTTGTGTGCCATTTCATAACTCCTTTGCGTCGCTGGGACGCTTGAAAAGCCTTATGAACGCGTTCGCGTTCCGTTTCAAGTCCGGCGCTTACTTCTTCGCCAGCGCCTTCGCCTGTTCCTGCCAATCCTTGATCTGGTCGGCGCTGAACGGCATGTTTTCGTCGATCTTGGCGATGTCGGCCTCGGTCAGCCCGGCAAGTTGGGCAAACGTCGTGATGCCCTGCTCCTTGAGCTGGCCTGCGGCGACCGGGCCGATGCCCTTGATCTCCACCAGGTCGTCCGGCTCGCCTTTCGGCGCGGTGAACAGCGGCGCGGCGGCCGCAACGGTCTCGGTAGACTTGGCTTCCTTCTTCGCCGCCTTTGGAGCGGCCTCGGCCTTGGCTTCCTTCTTGTCGGCCTTTTCGGCGACAGGCTTGGCAGCTGCCTTCTTCGACGGCTTGGCACCACCGGTGAGGATCTCGGAGATGCGGACGGTGGTCAGCAACTGGCGATGGCCGCGCGTGCGGCGCGAATTCTGGCGGCGGCGCTTCTTGAACGCTATGACCGTCGGGGCCTTGCCCTGCTCGACGACTTCGGCGGCAACCGATGCGCCGTCGACGAACGGCGAACCGATCGTCACCTTATCGCCTTCGCCATAGGCCAGCACATGGCCGATTTCCACGATGTCGCCGACATTGCCGGCAACCTTTTCGATCTTCAGGACGTCTTCGGCGGCAACGCGATACTGCTTGCCACCCGTTTTAATGACTGCGAACATTTTTAGCCTTTCGCTGTTCGGTCCGGCTTTATGGGCTGCTGGACAAGCAGCCCGGCCGTCTTTTTGTCAGTCTGCGGGGTTTAAAACACGACCGGCGCAGACGGAATCCGCGCCGGAAGCGTGCGGTGCTTTATCGCAAGGTCTCCGTGGAGTCAACGCGGCGCGGCGAATTGACTGCGATTGGGCCTTGCGGGCGGGCACCGCAGCCGTTATCTAGTGCGCCGCGCCGGAAACGGCCGACCGCGCATCCGGAGAGGTGGCAGAGTGGTCGAATGCACCGCACTCGAAATGCGGCATGGGTGCAAGCCCATCGGGGGTTCGAATCCCTCCCTCTCCGCCAAACACCGCTACTGCTTCCTATGGCGCGACAGTACCGCCGAACACCGCATCACCGACAAGCGGCCACAATCACCGCCAATCGCGGACGTTGGCACCGCTTAGCTCGCTGAGACTACAAGCAGACTCACAAGATAAGGACGATGACGATGACCGAAGTGCTGGACGGGGGACCGTTCTTTCACGGCACGATCGCGGATTTGCGCGTGGGTGATTTCCTCAACGCAGGATACCGGTCGAACTATCGTCCTGAAGTGGTGATGAACCACATCTACTTCACTGCCATTGTGGACGGTGCCGGGCTTGCCGCTGAAATCGCGGCGGAACTCACCGAAGGCGACGCAGTCCCGCGTGTTTATGTCGTAGAGCCGACCGGGACATTCGAGAACGACCCGAACGTGACCGACAAGAAATTTCCCGGCAACCCCACTCGGTCGTATCGCAGCAGCGCACCGCTCAAGGTCACTGGCGAAATCACGCATTGGACCAGATTGACGCCCGAAGCACTGCAGGTGTGGAGAGAACGACTGACCGCACTGCTCTCAGACGAACGAGGCGAGATCATCAACTGATGCGCGGCGACACGCATCTTATGCTCATTGCGCGATCGAATCGCTAAAAGAAGACGGTCTGCAGGCCACCCATTCTCGCCGTTCGTTCGTGCCTCAATTTTTGGAGGGCTATCGGGACGCAATCGGCAGCCTTGTTCCGGTTCGCCGAACTCTCAATCGCGGGTTTGCGGAACCAGCGCATAGAGGTCCGCATAATCGTCCCGCAATATTTTCTTCTGGACCTTGCCCATCGTGTTGCGAGGCAGTTCGTCGACGAAGATCACCCGTTTGGGCTGCTTGAAGCGGGCCAGTCGTCCGTCGAGGGCGGCGATCACCGCCTGCTCATCAATCCCGGCGCCGTCTTCCTTGACGACGATAGCAGTGACGCTTTCGCCGAAATCGGGATGGGGCACGCCGATGATGGCGCTTTCCACGACGCCGGGAAGCTGGTCGATCTCGACCTCCACTTCTTTCGGATAGATGTTGTAGCCGCCTGAAATCACGAGATCCTTGCCGCGCCCGACGATCGAGACGTAGCCGCGGTCGTCCACCTGGCCGAGATCGCCGGTGACGAAGAAGCCGTCGTCGCGGAACTCGGCCCGGGTTTTTTCGGGCATGCGCCAATAGCCCTTGAAGACGTTCGGCCCCTTCACCTCGATCATGCCGGTGGCTCCCCGCGGCAGTTCGCTGCCCGTGTCGGGGTCGACCACCCGAAGCTCCACGCCCGGCAGCGGGAAGCCGACCGTGCCGGCGATCCGATCGCCTTCATAGGGGTTGGACGTGTTCATATTCGTCTCGGTCATGCCGTAGCGTTCGAGGATGGCGTGGCCGGTGTGCTCGCGAAAGGCGCGATGGGTATCGGCCAGAAGCGGGGCCGAACCAGAGATGAAAAGCCGCATGCCGGCCGCCGCCTCGCGGGTGAGGCCGGGGTGCTGCAGCAGCCGGACATAGAAGGTCGGCACGCCCATCATCGCGGTCGCCCGTCCCATCAATGCCAATATCCGGTCGGGGTCGAATTTCGGCAGAAACAGCATCGATGCGCCGGCAACGAGGATCGTGTTGGTCGCCACGAACAGGCCGTGCGTGTGGAAGATCGGCAAAGCGTGGATCAGCCGGTCGTCGGCTGTAAAGCGCCAGTAGTCCTTCAGCGTCAAGGCGTTCGACAGGAGGTTGTCGTGTGTCAGCATAGCGCCCTTCGAACGGCCTGTGGTGCCGGAGGTGTAAAGGATCGCGGCAAGATCGCCCGCAGCGCGTGCGACATCCGTGAATTCCGCATTCGCGCTGGAAGTCTTCTCCATCAGCGAACCGCCACCCAGATCGTCCAGCGTTTCGACCGTTCCGCCATGCGCCTTTGCGATCCCGCTTATGCCGGCCTCGGCGGCCGGCGCGCAAATGACGAGGCGTGGCTCCGCGTCGCCGATGAAATAGTCGAGTTCGGCCAGCGTGTAGGCGATGTTGAGTGGCAGATAGACGGCCCCGGCGCGCAGGCAGGCGAGATAAAGCATCAGCGCCTCGACGCTCTTTTCGACCTGGACCGCGACACGATCGCCCGGCTTTACGCCCGAGTCTTTCAGGACGTTGGCGATACGGCCGGAGAGATCGAGCATATCGCCATAGGTCCAGACGCGTCCCTCGGAGGTTTCGATGAAGGGCGCCTTCGTTGATGTGATCGCCGCGCGGACCGCATCGAACATATGGTTGCTCACGATGTCGTTTCCCTCTCTTGGCTATTGCCGGCGATCTGCAGTGCAACCCGTGGCGCCGAGCGATCGTTGCGCAATAGCCGTTTCACGGCCGTGGCCGCAACAACCTCGCCGCGTTCGATGAAGGCCTCGTGGTTGGCCTCGATGTCGTCGAGCTTGTAGAGGTAGTTGACCATGACGCCCTGCGACTGGCGCAGGGCGCGCCGCGACGGATCGGCGAGGAAGTTGACCCGTTCGAGCCGCGCGCCATTGCCGAGATGGAAACGGGCGACCGGATCGGTCGGCAGGCCGCGCTGGTTGCGGGTGCGCAGGAGATAATGCGCGGCCGCCGGCAGGATCGCCGCTTCGATCGCCGCCCGCGTTTTCGGGTCGCCGGGCCACTCCGGATGTTCGAGAAGGGTCAACGAATTGTGGTCGGCGTCGGTCAATGCGCCCGAGGGCGTTTCCATCTCCGAAGCCAGCCAGCGGGAAAAACCTGGCAGCGGCGACAGCGTCACGAAGGTTTCCAGCTTCGGCAGGTCGCGGCGCAATTCCTCCACCACCTGCTTGATGAGAAAATTGCCGAAGGAGATGCCGCGCAGGCCCTCCTGGCAATTGGAGATGGAGTAGAACACGGCCGTCGTGGCGTCCTCCGCCCGGATCGGCGCCCGGCCCTCGCCGAGCAGTTCGGAAATCGAGCCGGAAATCGACTTCGTGAGCGCGACCTCGACGAAGATCAGCGGCTCGTCGACAAGCTGCGGATGAAAGAAGGCGAAGCAGCGGCGGTCTTCGGGGTCGAGCCGGCGGCGCAATTCGTTCCAGTCGCCAATCTCGTGCACGGCCTCGTACCGTATGATCTTTTCCAGCACATTGGCCGGCGCGGACCAGTCGATCGGCGTCAACACCAGAAAGCCGCGGTTGAACCACGATCCGAAAAGATGGCTGAAATCGGCGTCCACGGCTTCCAGATCCGGGTCGACGGCCTTCTGGTCGAGGAGCGCCTCGCGCATCTGGACCAGCGTCGCGATACCGTTGGGCGCCAGGTTCAGCCGGCGGATCAGCTCCTGCCGCCTCGGTTCGGCGGCAACGTGCAGTTCACGCAGCGTCCGAGGCGAGCGCTCCTCGCGATAGGCTTCGATCGCCCGCTCCAGACGTTCGGGATCGGGGCCGAATTTTTCGAGCAGCATTGCCATGAACGCGCGGCGATCGTCATCGTCCGAACGCCGCCAGCGCTCCAGTATATCGCCCGCCAGCGCCATGCCGGAGGCTTCGCCCCGCCGCGAAATCAGGTTCTCGCATGCCCTTTCCAGGTCCCCGACGCCCGCAGGCAGCGGTTGCCGGCCGAGGGACAGAAGCCTGCGCCCCCTTTCGGCTATCGTCTGCAGCATGTCGCCGAAGATCGACGAGGTGTTCATATTCCGGCTCCGAGCATGTGGTTGGGCAGCCAGGTGACGATACCGGGGAAGACGCACAGAATTACGATGGCGAGCAGCATGACGAGCACATAAGGCAGCGCGCCCCACAGGATCTCCCGGGTGGGGATATCGGGCGCGATGGCGTTGATGACGAACAAATTAAGTCCGATCGGCGGCGAGATCAGCCCGATCTCCATGTTGATGGTGAGTATGATTGCGAACCAGTAGGGGTCAAATCCCGCCTGCATGATGATCGGAAACAGCAGCGGCGCCGACATCACGATGATCGCTACCGGCGGCAGGAACATGCCTGCCACCAGCAGGAACAGATTTATGACCGCCATCAGCATCCACCGGTTGACCTCCATCTCGGCGATCGCGCCGGCGATCGTCTGGGTGATGAACAGCGACGACAGGGCGAAGGCGAACAGTTCCGCCGCCGCCAGGATCATCATGATCATCACGCTTTCGCGCATGGCGGTGGTGAAGATGTTCGAGACCGGACGGAACTTGAACAGCCGGTAGGCGGCGACAACAACAACGATAGTAAGGAACGCGCCCGCGCCCGCGGCCTCCGACGGCGTGGCGATGCCGCCGTACAACACGTAGAGCGTTCCCGCTATTATCAGCAGGAAAGGCAGCACGCGCGGCAGGTTCGACAGCTTTTCCTTGATGGTATAGCGCACCGCGCGACCGGCGAAGTCGTAGCCTTTCCGCTTGCAGTCGTAGAGCGCCCACACCATGAACATGGCCGTCAGCATGAGACCGGGAATGACGCCCGCCATGAACAACCGGCCGATCGAGGTCTCGGTCGAGATGCCGTAGACGATCAACGTCACCGACGGCGGGATCAGAATGCCGAGCGTGCCGCCGGCCGCGATCGAGCCCGCCGCGACCGAGGACGGATAGCCGCGCTTGGTCATCTCGGGAATTCCCATCTTGCCGATCGCCGCGGCGGTCGCCGGCGATGAACCGGTCATGCCGGCAAAGATGGCGCAGGCACCGATGTTGGAAAGCACCAGCCCTCCGGGAACACGGTTCAGCCAGCGGTCGAGAGCCTGGTAGAGGTCTCCGCCCGCGGGCGAAGAGGCGACGGCCGCCCCCATCAGCACGAACATCGGGATAGAGACGAAGGCGAGGTTGGCGATGCCGGCATACATTGTCTCGGACATCACGTAGAACATGCCAATGCCGCCATCCAGAAGCAGCGCGCTTACCGCGGCCAAGCCAAGCGCGAAGGCGATCGGCATGCCGGTGCCGAGCAGCATGAAAAGGCCGGCGATGAGGAGCAGCCCGGCTGCGGTAGGGCTCATGATGGTGTTCCTTTGCTCGGCTCGATGTCCTTGAACGCCGAAATCTCCGGGTCGGGTTCGAGAGCCGCGGCGCTATCATCGGTGTGAAGTCTCAGGATTTCAGCGACATATTGCAGGCACAGCATCGCGAAACCGACCGGCACGGCGGAGTATGGAATCCAGAGCGGCGGAGCCCATACGGTCGGCGATGTCCACCCGTTCACCCAGGCTTCGTGAAAATTGATCCAGCCGGCGACCAGCATGATCGCGCAGAAGACCAGGCCGAGCCAGCACCCCGCCAGCCGCAGCTTGAGCCGCATAGCGTCGCCGACCAGATGCTCGATCACGTCGACGCCCACATGCCCCTTCTTCAGGAGCACGTAAGGCGCGCCGACGAAAATCGCGGCGGTCGCTGAATAGACGACGAAGTCGTTCTGCCAGATCGTCGCCTCGCGCAATATATAACGCACGAAGATCATCTGGCAGACCGCCAGCATAGCCAGCGCGAGCAGAAACGTGGCAAGTGCCCCCAGCGCCCGCGAGACGGTGCTCACGGCGCGGATATAGCTTTTGATCATTGTCGTACCGCTTTCGGGGATGACGGCGGCGCGGCTGGTCGTGACCCGCGGCCGCCGGAGGGGCTCACTTCACCGCGAGCGCCTTCTGGATCAATTCCTCGCCGCCTTCGACCTTCTCGGCGAAGTTCTTGTAGGAAGACTCCTTGGCAATCGCGAGCCAGGCGTCGTAATCCGCCTTGGACATCTCGACGACCTCGACGCCGGCCTTCTTGAAGGTATCGACCATGATCTGGTCGCCCTTCTTGATCTCCTCGCTGAAATAGGCTTCCGCCTTTTCGGCAGCGGCAAGGATTGAGTCCTGCTGCTCCTTGGTCAGGCCTTCATAGACCTGCTTCGACATGAGGATCGGCTCGTACATGAACCAAAGCGCGTTTTCGCCAGGGGCCGTCAGGCATTTGACCTGTTCGTAAAGCCTGTAGGAGACGAAACTCGCCGAGGACGTGTTGGTCGCGTCGAGCACGCCTGTTTGCATGCCAGTGTAGATTTCGGAGGAAGGCATCGAAGTGATCGACGCGCCAGCCGAGGCAAGCATCTCCTCGAATGCAGGCCCGGCCGCGCGGATGACCTGACCCTTGATCGTATCGGGGGCGGTGATACAGCCCTTCGTCGATGCGAAGGCGCCCGACAGCCAGGCGTCGGCGATGACGACGACGCCGGCTTCGTCGATCACCTTTTTGATCTCGCTCATGAATTCGGAATCGTTCAGCCGTTCTGCGCGGTCCAGGCTGCCGACCAGGCCCGGCATCAGCGTCGCCGAGAATACCGGGTGACGGCCGGACGCGTAGTCGAGCGGAAATGACGACATTGCGAGCAAGCCGCGCGTCATGGCATTCCATTGTTCGTTGGGCTTGTAGAGCGATGCGCCGGGATAGACCTGTATCTCCAGTCCGACATTGGCCGCAGCGACTTCCTTGGCGATGATCTGCACCATCTCGTCGCGGGGGTCGCCCTTGCCGCCTGGAAACTGGTGCGAGGCCTTGAGTACGGTCTGGGCCTGTGCGGCGCCGGCGACCATGCATCCGGCGGCGAGCGCCGTCGCCAGCCCGAGAATCTTCACAAAATTTTTCACTTATTCTCCTCCCTATTTTCCGGCCCTCCAGCCGATTGTGATGATTGACGCCAATCTTGCGTGCAGAGTCAATAGTCATGTATACAAGAAATCTGAAATTGCATAAAAGCGGGAAACATCCTTGACCACCAGCACGTTCCACAAACTGCGCGACGAGATCGAAAACGGTATCGTCACCGGAACTCTCGCGCCTGGATCGCGGCTTGACGAAGTGCAACTCGCCAGCCGGTTTGGCGTTTCGCGCACCCCGATCCGGGAAGCATTGATGCAATTGGGCGCCATCGGGCTTGTAGAGATAAGGCCACGACGCGGCGCGGTCGTGGTGGATCCCGGCCCGAACCGCATCTACGAGATGTTCGAGGTTATGGCCGAACTGGAGGGAATGGCTGGCTCACTGGCGGCGCGACGCTACACCGAGGAGGATCGGGCGAAGCTGCTTGCAGCGCATGCCAAATGCGAACTGTCGGCGACAAGCGGCGATACCGACGCCTACTATTACGACAACGAGATATTCCATCACGCAATCTATGAAGCCAGCCACAGCGGCTTTCTCTTCGATCAATGCAGCGCGTTGCACCGTCGTCTGCGACCCTATCGTCGGCTGCAGCTGCGCGTTCGCAACCGCATGAAGGTGTCGTACGGCGAGCATGACGGCATCATCGAAGCCATCCTCGCCGGAGAGGCGGAAAAAGCCCGCGGATTGCTGCGGAGCCACATCGCCGTCCAGGGAGACCGGTTTGGCGACCTCATCGCCTCCCTGGCCAGCAGCGGTCAAAATATGCTCTAACGGGCCGTTGTGCCAAGCTCGGCAATCTTGCTGACAGCGTTCAGGAGGTCGCTGTCGTAGCGAAGCTGCTATGAGGGATCTTTTCTCTGATTCTTGATGCAGACGCCGAATGATCGCCACCGCCCTCGAAATCCTCAAGACTGTCTACGGCTATGACGCCTTCCGGGGCGCGCAGGCGTCCGTCGTCGAGCACGTCGTCGCCGGCAACAACGCCTTCGTCCTGATGCCGACTGGCGGTGGCAAGTCGCTCTGCTACCAGATTCCCGCCATCATCAGGCCCGGAATGGGGCTCGTGGTGTCGCCGCTGCTAGCGCTGATGGCCGATCAGGTGGCGGCGCTACGGCAGGCAGGCGTGCGTGCGGCGGCGCTCAATTCCGACCTTCTGCCCGACGAGCGGCGCGCGCTATGGAGCGACGTCCACGTCGGCAATCTCGACCTGCTCTACGTCGCGCCCGAAACGCTGCTGCGCCCGGATATCCTAGAGCGGCTGGACGGCGTGAAGCTGTCGCTGATCGCTATTGATGAGGCGCACTGCCTATCGCAGTGGGGGCATGATTTCCGCCCCTCCTACCGGCAGCTCGACGCAATCGTCACGCGCTTCGCCGGCACGCCGCGCATGGCGCTGACGGCCACGGCCGACGAGCCGACGCGCGCCGAGATCCTGTCGCATCTCGACATCGCCAAGCAGGATGCCTTCATCGCCGGCTTCGATAGGCCCAACATTCGCTACGCCATCGAGGAAAAGGACAATCCGCGCGCGCAACTGAAGGATTTCCTGAAGCGGCATCAGGATGAAAGCGGCATCGTCTACTGCCTGTCGAAGCGAAAAACCGACGAGACCGCCGCCTGGCTGCGCGATCAGGGCTACGACGCGCTCGCCTATCACGCCGGCATGGACAAGACGGCGCGCGAGGCCAACCAGACGCGCTTCCAGCGCGGCGAGGCGGTCGTCATGGTCGCCACCATCGCCTTCGGCATGGGCATCGACAAGCCGGACGTGCGCTTTGTCGTCCATATCGACCTGCCTGCTAGCATCGAGGCCTATTATCAGGAGACCGGCCGTGCCGGGCGCGACGGCTTGGCCGCAGACACGCTGATGCTCTACGGCTCCGAGGATATCGCGCTGCGCAGCCGCTTCATCGAGGAATCGGACGCGCCGGACCAACGCAAGCGCATGGAGCGCCAGAAGCTGGACGCGTTACTGGGGCTTGCCGAGACGGCGGGCTGCCGCCGGCGGGTGCTCTTGTCCTATTTCGGTGACCATGGCGAGCCATGCGGCAATTGCGACACCTGCGCCGAGCCGCCGAAACTGTTCGACGGCACGATCGCCGCGCAGAAGGCGCTGTCATGCATCTACCGCACCGGCGAGCGTTTTGGGCAGGCCTATATCGTCGACGTACTGCTCGGCCTCGAGAGCGACCGCATCGCCCAGTTCGGCCACGACCGCATCTCCACCTACGGCATCGGCACCGAGCACGACAACCGGACGTGGCGGGCGATCCTGCGCCAGATGATCGCGCTGCGCTTCGTCGACGTCGATCTGGCCGGCCATGGCGGCCTGTCGATCGCGGCGGCCGGCCGCGACTTCCTGCGCGACAAGCCGACCCTGATGCTGCGCGCGCCAGGAGCCCCGCGCGCGCGACGCCATAAGGTCACGCACAGCGCAGTGCAGTCTACCGTCGCCGATGGGGACCGTGACCTGTTCCAGGCGCTACGGCAGAAGCGCACGGAAATTGCGCGCGCGCAGAACCTGCCGCCCTATGTCATTTTTCACGACAAGACGCTGATCGAATTGGCGGCGGCCCGACCTGCCTCGCGTGCCGAAATGGCGGATGTCCCCGGTATCGGTGAAGCAAAGCTCGACCGCTACGGCCCAGCCTTCTTGGCGGTGATCGCCGAGCACGTATCATAAGGTGGCCACAGGACGACCTGGGTCGCGAGCAGAGCGTGGCGCTCCCCGTGGTGAACCTAGCCCATAGTGCATCCTCCATCATCAGAAAGATTGCACCATCAAAATGCAGGATCAAACGGCTAACCGTGGCAGGTCACTGCCAGTGCCCCAGCCAACCTATTCTGGAATTTCCAGGCGAACGGCTCTGACGTAGAGTTCCCGGACATCGCGGTCCACCTTGCCGATAAGCCTTATCGGGGTTTTGGATGTCACCTTGCGATTTCGCCAGAGATGCCGATTGATTTCAGTGCGCATCTCGCCGGTTGCGTCGCGAAAGATGTAATAGGTGCCGCGAAGGTGTTTGACGACGTAGCCCTCGAGGGTAACGTCCTGGCCCCGCCGCGCCGTCCGTGCCTGTTCAACCGTGCTGAGATGCTTGGAACTGCTTGGCCCCACGAACTGCGCGGATGCACTGGTGGCGAGAAAAGCTGACAGGAAAAGCGTTACAAGAATTCTCTTCATTGCCGATGCTCCAATGTACCGAGAGGCACGTATACGGCGTCGAGCGGCATTTTACACCTCTAAGTTACCGCGTAGCTCAATCTGTTCGGCCATATGCACGGGCGTCAAAATGGCGCCTCTTCGGCATCGACTGCATCGCCCGGATCGGCCGAATCCAACCCTGTCGGCCGACGGGTGCCGGTAACCCAGCCGACAGACAGAGTTTGTTGCAAACGGTTTCCAAACTTCACGGCGATTTCACGAGACCTGAAAATCCGGCAATGGCCAGCAGGCTCAATGCCCACCCGATTACCGATTGGAAGTAAAAGTAGTTGATCGCCAAAGTCCCTCCGGGTTTGGGAGGGTCGGGCCGCCAGAATGCCTTTTGCCCTATTTCGATGACGGGCAGGAGCGTGTCCAAAGAGTACATCCATGCGTTGAATTCGGGATAGCTGGAAACTTCCCACTGTTCTCGAAAGCAGGCCAATTGCGACTGACCGGCCTCGGCTCTGCCGTTTGCAAGCTGTTGGGTTACGGTCAGAAAACGTTGCTCCGAACGGTCAACCCCGCAAAGGGTCCATTCCGGCGAACGCAGAACTACTGCACTGTTGGGTTTGAGAGCGCCTAGCCGGTCGGCGTTGGCATAAACCGCGACGCCGGCCGCCCAGAAAAGGCAAAGCCAGACAAATGCGAGCAGCGGTTGGCGTCCGTACGCAACCGTCGCGGCGAGAACGACGTCCTGTACGAGCAATATCGCCCGCAATATCGGGTTTGATGCGCGCGAACGCCGGGCACGGCGCTGCAAGCGCTCTTTGACGATGAGCACCGCTCGCGCGTCTTCGACATGCCCCATCTCGCGAAAGACAGACGCCAGTTGTTCATAGGGTTGCGGCCAGAAATCCTCTCCCCATCGTTCGGGCGTTTGGCGCGACAGCCAGTCTAGCCGGCTGCGGGCATCGACCGGACTGTTGATAAAGCCGCCATAGCGACAACGGTTCAAGAGGAGATCTCCCTTGCGTGGCCAGCAGGCCTCCTTGTCATGTATCGTGCCGATGGAAGCGCCGGTCAGAACCAATGCGCCACTCGGTCTCGCATCGCCGTCCAGAAAGAAAGCACCTTTGATTTCCATGCGGCTCATATCGAGAGCGTTGCCGCCTGGATTGTTCAGAACCGCATCGGTGCAATCGAGGTCTCCCTCGATCCTGGAGGCAGTGAACTTCGTCTCTCCGTCGATATGCACTTTCTTGAGTATTATTCCGCCGCGGTTTTCCATCTCCGCAGCGGCGATCGCAGTCCCATCTGTCCGCGAAATTGCTGCTCCGGTGCAGTCGAAGTCGGCAACCAGCTTGGCGCCGGACAGATTGATCCCGCCATCGAGCGTGCTGCCCCGCGCAAAGATGCTTCGCACCTCGATCGCTTCGGCATTCAGCGCATAGCCACCGGTGACGCGAACGGTGACGCCATCGCATTCCAGGTTGCCGCCCAACCGCGCCTCTGGAATGCGGATTTCGCCAAGAACCTGCGCTCCACGCAGATAAACCCCGCCTCGAGCTTCCATCCGTTCCGCCTCAAGTCCGGGGAGGGAGGAGCCATCCAGAAACAGACGATTGATGATGGCTGCCCGGAGCACCGGTGGTGCCTCGAAGTGACAATTGCTGAGGCCGATGTCGCGGGTGATCAGGCAGGCTTCTAGATCGAGAACGTCGGTGATCCAGGCGCCGCTGATCCGGACGCCTTTCTCGTGGGGCCGACATCCATCTTCGCCGCCAAGCATAAGGAAGCGCAGAAAAGCTGCCCGGACCACGCGGCTCGGATCTGGCTTGGCGGGACATGAGCCGTCGCCGAGCCTGTCAACGGCGCCGGTGAGAAGCCGGGCAACAACATCTTCCTCCGCCGTCAAAAGGGGTTGGAAGTTAGCCAGGCGCATTGTGCCGAAGGCCCAAAAGCTCATCCGATCCAGGTGTGCTGTTGTGTCCTTTCATGCGCCAATCCATTTCTGATTCAGACATTAGATCGCCGGCACGCCTGGTCGAAGCACTTCGGATGCCGGAACAGGATCTCGAATATCTTCCAAGCATTCCGGCCGCTCACGGTTCTTCGGTCGGGGACATCCATCACTTTCTCCTGGAGTTGGAGAGCGGAAACGGCAATGCCGTTCTACGCCGCGGGTGTCGAATCGCTTGCCTCCTCCGACGCACGCTGAAGAGCATCGCGCAGAACCTGCTCCTTGGCTTCGTCGAGCGACGTCTTGAGGACAACACCGCCAAAGCCCTGGATCTGTTTCAGAACCTTGTCCGAAGTCATCTCCTGAACGAGCAGGAAGAGCGCGCCATTGCCCGGCTCTATGCTGGCGGACAGGTCTTTCATGAAAGCATCGTTTATGCCGACATCGGTCAATGCGCCGCCGAGCGCACCCGAGGTGGCGCCAACCGCTACACCCACAAGCGGATTGAGGAAGAGAACCCCGATCAACAATCCCCAGAAGCTGCCGGAAACGGCCCCTGTTGCCGTGGTATTTATAAGCTGGTTCAGCTTTATTTTCCCCGCTTCGGTTTTGGTGGCGATAACGGCGTCGCCGAGCTTGATCACATATTCCTTTTGCAGTCCGAGCAGAGTTTGGCGGACTTCTTCGGCCTTCGATTCGGTTGGGTAAACGATCACGATCAGGTCGGACATGGAGGCTCCTGCGGAAGGCAGCCATCAGGGCTGCGTAAGGGTGCCCCGTATTTTAGGGCGTCGAGCGCCCGAAGAAATCAGCCCGGAATCCTGCTGGTGTGCTCCATGTCTCTTTTTTGACCCGGCGGCGCCGGGATTTCGATTGATGGACCTTGTCGATGGCACAAACTGCATAGCAATCACCCATGGACGGACTAACCTGCCCTCGCTATCGGGAAGAAATTCATGGATTTTCCGGTTAGCGCTCGGATTGTCGGTTTTCACGGCAGGGTTTAAACATCGGCGACTCTAAATAAAATAATTGCAAAATTCCAGTACATTAGGAATTGGAATTAATTGGGTCGACTGTTTATATGGAACATTCCTAATGTATCAGGAATCTGCCTTACAGCCGTATAACGAACACCTGAGACAAAATTCTCAACTTAAGCAATCTCTATTCTTTACTACGCTCATATTTCCCGCTGAAGATCAATTCGATGCCTTCCGTTCTTCCTACCGAGAAGTGATGGACATATCGTTTGTCGACGGTGAGGCCGAACGCTTTCCCGCAAGTCAAATGGTTTGGGACCTGGGTAGAATGGTGTTCACGCGAACCAAGCTTCCTGGCAAAGGATATGCCCACCGCCGGAAGCACTTGAACAAACGCGCGCTTGATCATTGGTATATCGATTTGCCATTTCGCCCGTCGGTGCCAGACCGTGGGCATAACGGGGCCATGCCCGAATTGCACTGTCTGGCCACCTCATTGGAAACTGAAGTCGACGATGACGGCATGCTTATGCTTTTCATCCCTTATGACCTGTTCACCTCGACTGTCGTGCTCGATCGGATGTTGGACGTCCAATTCGAGGGAGGCCTTGGGAAGTTGCTTGCAGACTATCTGTTCCTCCTAGACCGCTCACTGCCGCAATTGCAGACAGCGGAGGTTCCCCATGTCGTCGAGGCCACCCGTAGCCTTGTCGCTGCGTGTCTTGCGCCATCACGAGATCGGTTAGCGGAGGCCCAGGGCCCGATCGATGCGACACTGTTGGGACGTGCGCGTCGATTGATCGACGGCAAACTTACGAGCCCAGAGCTTAATTCGGATATGCTGTGCGCTGACCTTGGCGTGTCGCGCTCCCGCCTCTACAGGCTGTTTGAGCCCCTCGGCGGGATCGCTTCGTATATTCGAAGGCAAAGGTTGCTCCGCATACGTGCCGCACTGTCCGACAGCATGGATGGACGATCCATATCCCGGATAGCCGGACAGTGGGGGTTCGTCGACGCGTCGGCTTTCAGCCGAACGTTCAGGCACGAATTTGGTATCTCGCCGAAAGAAGCCAGGGATATCGGATGGGCAAGCGACGGCTTTGCCGTCGCTCGCGAAAGTCTGGAGCGATCTGAAAGCCCGCAAACACTTGGCCAAGTGCTCCGTATGCTCACCGCGTAGACAGTGCGTCCAATTTTTAGCGCAAGGGAGGTGGGGTAGGTCGACCCGTCAGGGCTCTCCCAAGCGGGCCACAACCTTACCCGCCGCATCGAGAAGCGCCAATTCTCCATTCTGAACGGCGGCAGGATCATATCGAACACATCATCTTCGGATGCGACGCACATCGACGACACGGCCATTGTGCGCGCTCACCGCAATCTCGAACCGGCTGCCGCCGCGCCAGGCCCGATAGATGAGGAACCGGCCGCGGCAATCGATGCGCCGGATATCCCGAAAGCCACGATTGCGCAGGATTCTCTCGCCACCCCGACAGGTGATCGCCCGGCCATTGTTCAGGCTGGTGCCGATAGTCAGGTTGATCGTGACTGCTTGCGCTGGCGTCGACAGCGTCATGGGCAGCATGGCAAGAGTGAGACCGAAACCCAGGCAAGCGAACAACCGACGATGCATCATATCCTCCATGACGCGTTTGTGTGAAATCAAGTCGTCAAGGCGACGGTTGTCAAGGAAATGCCGGGGCTCGCTTCAAAGTCGGGACAGACTGCCCAGGATTTGGATTCTGTGCCCATGACTCTTTCGCGTCGAGGGCTAAGTTGACCGCCAAGGTGGTATTCTAGGCGGGTCTCGGTACCCGTTGTCACCCCTGTGGAGAACGCTTGTCATGCCTGACGAACCCAAGGGCGGCCTTGCTCGCCGCGATTTCATGATTGCATCGTTTGCCACGGTCGGCGCTTCGGTTGCACTGGCCGCTGGTTCGAAGGAGGTGAATGCCCAGGAGACCTCGGCGCCCCCAGCCGATGCGTCATCGGGAACGACCTACACCGGCGAGGTGATCCAGGGGAAAAAGGTCGTCAGCGCGCTCGACGTCAACGACCTGGAACCGGGGCAGAAACACTTTTTGTATTTTCAGGGCGTTCAGATGCCCACCGGGCAGTTTTGGTATGTGTCCGTGATGGTCGCCAAGGGGGCGAAGCCGGGCAAGCGCTGCGTCCTGACCAGTGGTGTGCATGGCGATGAGATGAGTTCCATCCATACGGTCCAGACGGTGATGAACCAGCTCGATCCGGCTGAGATGTCGGGCACGGTGATGGCCGTTACCGATGTGTCGCGCCCGGCCCTCGAAAGCATGCAGCGCCGATGGCCCAATCAGGGCAGGGGCATCGACCTGGTCGACATGAATCGGGTGTGGCCCGGCAACGAGAACGACATCACCGCGCCCAGCCGGCACGCCGGGCTGCTGTTCAACCGGCTGCTGCGGCCGAACGCCGACTTCGCGATCGACTTCCATACCGGAACGACCGGATTCGAGGTCGCCGCATTC
The DNA here is from genome assembly GCF_025753855.1 of Mesorhizobium sp. ZC-5. GTDB lineage: Bacteria > Pseudomonadota > Alphaproteobacteria > Rhizobiales > Rhizobiaceae > Neomesorhizobium. The sequence goes on along the minus strand of NZ_JAOWPT010000002.1, from coordinate 56,456 downwards.
AATATTGCCGAGATGGACGTGCCCGAGATCAAGGCGATGGCGGACCTCTACCCTGTCGGCCAGATCTTCAACAACCCTACATATCCCAGTGTTCTCCATAACGCGTTTAACGCCGCGGGCATCCCGTCCTTTTGCCCGGAGATCGGGGCTGCCCGCCACCTGGACCTCGAGATGATCGCGCTGTTCGTGGAAGGCACGACGAACGTGCTCAAGCATCACGGCATCATCGCCGGGCCAATGGGCCGCACGGGCAAGGACGTTACCGTCTTTGTCGGCAACAGTGCGTTCCCGATCCTGGCAACTGAGGGCGGGATCGTTGAGCATCTGGTCAAGCTCAACGACAAGGTCGAGGCCGGACAGAAGGTGGCCATCCAGCGCAACAGTTTTGGCGAAGTGGTTGCAGAATATACGAGCGGCGTGACCGGAGAGGTGACGGGCCAACGCAGCGACGTCATGTCCGAGCCCGGCAACCCGCTGGTATTCATCCTTTTCAACCAGCAGGGGCCGGACGACGCGGAGACGTATCCCGAATGAGATTGCGCGGAAGATTATTGCCGGATTTAGGCTGTTGAGTTCATCAATGTCGAGGGGGCAGCGAGTTCCGGCACTCTTTGCCTGACGCATCGCAATCCAAACCCGATAGAGCTTTTTGCCCAGCCGAAACCTCGATCGCTGGGGCGTTGGTTATTTCCGCTATTCGCTCAGTTCGGACCTGCGAGACGGCCTTGCCTCGATCGGCGCCGGGCTGCGCGACGGACAGGGCATTGAGGCTTTCCATAACGTGGCGGTCACGCCGTGGTTTTCTGCGGCAGGCGATCTATAGGTAGTGCGACCGGTTGTAGTCGATGCATCGACTGCTGTGACCGCCGCGATCCGTACAAGATTGAGATTCCAATCTAAGTCACAGAAACCAAGAACGACGATGTCGAGTGTCCGCTGTCAGAGGTTTGGGGATTTGTGGCCGCCTGATTTTGTGGGCGCGATTTCGATCGATCCATTTTCCTCATTTGCATTCTCTGCCACCTTGCCGCTCTTGAAAACTTGATGGGGTATTTGCGGCGCGATCGTGAGGGCCGCGACAATCAGGAACTCTTCATGTCAAAGAATGCTCTCCACCTGGCCATGCTGTTCAGCCTTCTGGCCGTCGGCAGTTCGGTTGCACAAGAATCGCCTCAAGCCAAACAACCGGTCAGGGTCGGGCTTTATCTGAGCCCGCCATTTGTCGCCCAAGAGCAAGGCCATTTCACGGGGATGGCGGTCGAGCTTTGGGAGTCGCTCGCAGAAGCGCAAGGCCTTCAGACCGAATACCGCACGCTCCCGACGGTCCGTGCTCTGATCGACGCTGCTGCGAACGGCGACATCGATGTCGCCGTCACCAATCTCACCATCACGCAAGGCCGGGCGCAACGCATCGATTTCACCTATCCATGGTTCGATGCCGGACTGAGGATAATGGTCAACGAACGTCAAGGCACAGGATTTTTGGAGGTCCTGGCGGGATTGAGGGACTCAGGATTCCTTCGCGCCTACGCATGGCTTGCCTTTGTCGTCGCGGCAGCGACCGTGCTGCTGACCGTCTTCGACCGAAAGTTTGACCCCAACTTTCCGCGCCGATGGCGTGATGGCGTGGCGGAGAGCTTCTTCTCCGTCATGTCGATTGTCGCAGGCAAATCATCCGGCCGAAGGAATATCCTTGGTTGGGTGGGGCGGGTATGGCAGGGTTTGTGGCTGGTATGCGGGATTGCCGTACTTGCATTTGTCACCTCATCCGTGGCGAGCGTGATGACGACCCTCTCGCTGACCAACCAGATCAACAGTCTTGACGATCTTCCAGGCAAGGCTGTCGGGGTATTCACCGGGAGCGTGTCGGAAGATTTTGCCCGCGGTTCGGGGCTCGACTTGCAATCCTTCCCGAACATTGACGAAGCCGTGAGGGCTTTGCTGGACGGCGACATCGCGGCGATCATCGGCGATGCCCCGGTGCTCGAGTATTATGCTCATACGCACGCCGAACAACGTGTCGACGTCATCGGAGGCGTCTTCGAGCCGGATAAGTACGGCTTTGGACTTCCTCTCAACAGTCCCTTGACCAGGCGGCTAACTGTCGAACTCATAGGCGCACATGAACGTGGTCTCGTGGAAGAGTTGCACACCAAATATTTTGGCGAGTCGCCATGAGCGGGGCGGTGATGACGGGATAGCACCGAGCGGCCAAGGGTTCAGCCGTCCAGCCAGGCGGCGAGGCCGTCCAGTGTCTGCAGCCCGTATTCCACCGCGCCGAAGCCGATGACCGCTTGACGCCGCTTGGCGCTGGGGTGGAGTTGGCGCATGGTTAGCACGGTCTTGCCGTCAGCCTGTTCGTCGAATGTAATCGTCATGTGGAAGCGCTCGGGATCATCAGGCTCCGGGGTGCCGTAGTCCACCACGATCAGTTCGTCAGGGACGATCTTGAGGAAGCGCATCATATTGGGGAAGCGCTGCTCCTTGCCCTCGAACATGCCCACCATGTCGAAGCGCCATACTCCGCCTTCGCGAATATCGGCCTCATGGTTCTCGATGGCGAGGCCGGCCGGGCCATACCATTGGGCGAGCGCCTTGGGGTCCATCCAGGCGGCGAAGACCTTGCTGCGCGGGTGCTTCAGCAGCTTGACCAGAACGATCTCGCGGTCGAGCGACCAGGTCTCAAACAGGTTTGCCATATCCTTCATCATCCTATTCCGTCTTGTCCAGGTAGACTTCCAGCCGATCCAGCCGCTCGGCCCAACGCCGGCGCTCCGCTTCCATCCAGTCAGCCGCCTCGTCGAAGCGCGTCGGCACCAGCCGGCACCAGCGGCTGCGTCCGCGCTTCTCGCTGGCGATCAACCCGCAATCTTCCAGCACCTTGAGATGCTGGGCGAAGGAGGGCAGCGCCATGTCGAAAGGCTCGGCCAGGGCGCTGACCGGCACCTCGCCCTCAGCCAGCCGCGACACCACCGCGCGGCGGGTCGGGTCGCTGAGAGCGTGAAAGGCGAGGTCGAGGGGGGTGGAATGGTAAGGCATATGCCTTAGTAAGGTGAGTCGGAGCGCTCGTCAAGAAGATTAAGGCACTTGCCTTAGTATGCGCAGAGGGGCCGCCTCCCGACTGGCAACTCCAGACCCCAGTTCGGCAATGCGGCTTGGTCGCGCCTGGCGCGTGCCGTTTTCGGCAAGCCTGTTGCGGGGGCGTGGGCGCGGGGCTACTGATTGGCTGGCCGAAACGATGACCAATCCGACGTGAAGACATTTCCCGATGTTCCCGACGGTGCCGGTGGCCGGCACGGCTCCGAAACGGAGATCGCGTCCGGCGTGAGGATTCCGGACACGGCCGAGATATCCGAAGCGGCGGCAGGCGCGGTCCTGACCATCGATCTCGGCGCCATCCGCGAAAACTATCGCCGGCTGAAGGCGCTGCTCGGCGGGGCCGAATGCGCTGGCGTGGTGAAGGCCGATGCCTATGGGCTGGGGGCCGCGCGGGTGGCGCGCGCGCTGGCCAGGGAAGGCTGCGACACGTTCTTCGTCGCGCATGTCGCCGAGGGCATCGCGCTGCGCTGCGCGCTCGGGGCGGGACCTTCGATCTACGTCCTGAACGGCATCCCGCCCGGCGCCGAAACGGATTGCGCAGCGCACGGCCTCGTGCCGGTCATCAACAGCCTGGAGCAGCTTGCGGCCTGGCGGCGGATGGCGACCGCGCGCGGCGACAGGCTGCCGGCGGCAATCCAGGTCGACAGCGGCATGTCGCGGCTAGGCATGACGCCGGCCGAGGTCGATATGCTGGCCGCCGATCCCCATGCCCTCGACGGCATTTCCGTCGACCTGGTGATGAGTCACCTGGCTTGCGCCGACGAGCCGGACAATCCGGCCAATGCGTTGCAGCGGCGGAATTTCGACAGCCTGCGGGCAAAGTTGCCGCCGGTGCGGGCTTCGCTCGCCAATTCGTCGGGCGACTTTCTCGGCAACGACTACCACTACGATCTCGCCCGCCCAGGCGTGGCGCTCTATGGCGTCAACCCGACGCCGGGACGCAGCAACCCGATGCTGCCGGTCGTCAGCCTTCACGCGAAAGTCATCCAGACCCGCGACGTGGCCGCCGACATCGGTGTCGGCTATGGATACAGTTTCCGCACATCCAATCCGCTGGCGCTGGCGACGATTTCGCTGGGCTATGCCGACGGCTGGCATCGGCGCGCTTCCGGCGCCGCTTTCTTCAACGGCGTGCGGCTGCCGTTTGCCGGGCGGGTGTCGATGGACAGCATCATCCTCGACATTTCCGCGCTGCCAACGGGCTCGTTGAATGCCGGCGACCTGGTCGAGATGATCGGCGAACACCAGACAGTAGACAATGTCGCGGCTTTTTCCGGCACCATCGGCTATGAGGTGCTGACCAGCCTAGGGCGGCGCTTTCACCGGCGGTATGTGGGTGGATGACAATTCGGCGGTACCATACCCGGATCTCGACCTAAGACCTGTACCCGCAAGCGGTTGCACTGCGCTTCTCAACCCCAAGAGGAGAAGGTGTCTCGCAGGCCCGTGTCATCAAGCCTCACCATCTCGATTCGGCATTGACCGGCGCCGGGCGGGACCGCCTATTGTGCGGCGAAGCGAAACCATGCGGCTTCGGCAGGGGCAGGCACCATGAAAATTCTCATTCTCGGCAGCGGCGTGATCGGCACCACTACGGCCCATTATCTGGCCGAGGCAGGTCATGAGGTGGAGGTCGTCGACCGGCAGAAGGGGGCCGCGTTCGAAACAAGCTTCGCCAATGCCGGCGAAGTTTCGCCCGGTTATTCGTCGCCGTGGGCGGGTCCGGGCATCCCGGTGAAGGCGATCAAATGGCTTTTGATGACGCATGGCCCGCTGAAGATCCAGCCGGTGCTCGACAGCCATCTGTGGACCTGGATCCTGTCGATGCTGCGCAACTGCACGTCGGCGCGCTACGCGGTGAACAAGGCGCGCATGGTGCCGATCGCCGAGTACAGCCGCGACTGCCTGCGGGCGCTCAGGCAATCCACCGGCATCACCTATGACGAGCGCAGCCAGGGCACGCTGCAACTCTTCCGCACGCAGAAACAGGTCGACGGCACCGGCGGCGACATCGAGGTGCTGAAACAGTTCGGGGTGCCATACGAGGTGCTCGATCCGGCCGGCTGCATCGCCGCCGAGCCGGCGCTCGTTTCGGTGCGGGAAAAGTTCAAGGGCGGGCTGAGACTGCCGGGCGACGAGACCGGCGACTGCCAGATGTTCACCACCAAGCTGGCGGAACATGCGGCGGCGCGTGGGGTGACGTTCCGCTTCGACACCAAGATAGACGGGATCGTCCTGGAGGCGGGCAGGATTGCCGGTGTCTCCACCAGCGCCGGGCTGCTGACGGCGGACGCCTATGTGGTGGCACTCGGAAGCTATTCGCCGAAGATATTGCGGCCGCTCGGGCTTTCGATCCCGGTCTATCCGATCAAGGGGTATTCCATCACGGTGCCGATTACCGACCCCGACGGCGCTCCCGAGTCGACCATCATGGACGAGAGCTACAAGGTGGCGATCACCCGGCTCGGAAACCGCATCCGCGTCGGCGGCACGGCGGAAATCTCCGGCTACGACCTGCAACTGCGCCAGGCGCGTCGGGACACGCTGGAACATTCGGTTGGCGACCTGTTCCCGAAAGGTGGCGACCTGTCCAAGGCGAGCTTCTGGTGCGGGCTGCGGCCGATGACGCCGGACGGCCCGCCGATCATCGGTCCGACGAAATTCCCGAACCTCTATCTCAACACCGGCCATGGCACGCTTGGCTGGACCATGGCCTGCGGCTCGGGAAAGGTGCTGGCCGACATCATTTCCGGCAAGAAGCCGGAGATCGATACGCGCGAACTGGGATTGAGCCGGTACGGCCGCTGAAGCTATTTCAGCGAGCGCGGCTTTTCCTCCGACTGATACATCGAGACAGTGTGGCCATCCGGGTCGGCGATCTCGGCCGACCAGCCGCCGGGAGCGTGGCTGACCGGCGTGACGATGGTCGCGCTTTTCTCGGCGAGACCGGAAACGATGTCGTCGATGCCGCCATCATCGATACTGAAGACGATGATCGGCGAATTGCCGGGCCGCGAATCCTGCTGGAAGAAGATGAGTTCGATTTCATTCACCGTGCGGGCCATCAGCCAGGCGTGGCCGTCGCCGTCATCCTCCATGCGCTCGACGTCGAGGCCGAGGACGTCACGATAGAATTTTTCGGTCCTGGCGATGTCGGACACGTAGTAGCAGACGGCGCCGAGTTGGGATTTGCCGAACATTTTTCACTCCTGATGATTGGTACGCTTCCCCGTTGCCGCGGCTGTGGGTTTTGTGAGCCCACCGATGACAAAAAGATGCCCGTCGGGATCGTGGCTGGCGAGGACTGCCTGTCCGTGACGAACGGCGGCCAGAAGCGATTGCCTGATGCGGCCGAATTCCAGCGTGCCGGAAAGGCCGGACATGCCGGCAATATCGCCGCCGCCAAAGGCATGCCAGCGCCGGCGAATGTCGGCGAGCCGCTGGCGGAACGCGGTGTCCGGCAGGCGCTGAAGCCAGACGATCTCCTGCCTCGTATGGCCGGTAAGGGCGAGGAGCGCGGTGGTGCGCAGCGACGGCGGCAGGGAAGCGACGAAGCGCCGGGGGAAATCCGGCGACTCGGCCTGCCGGGCGTCTCTCTCGGACCAGTGCGTTTCGCGCTGCCGCCTGCGGGCGGCGGAGCGGGCATCGAAGGCTGCCCGCTTCCTCAGCGCGCCCTGCAGCCAGCGGCGGACAGGACAGGTCCGCGCGGCCCGCCTCGACCGCGGCGAGCAGGATGGTCTGAAGCAGGTCCTCGGCCTCGTCGGCGCGCCGCGCCATGCAGCGCGCCTGCCGCAGCAGTTCGACGTAAGGACGTGACAGCAACTCCGCCCTCTCGCTGCAATGCTTGGGACGATAGCAAAAAACTCATGCCGGCCGAAAGGCGCCGATCGCGGCCGTCACAAGAACAGGCTGCGTTCTCGTTCCACCGTCTTGGCGATGAAACCCGCGACAGTCTGGATGCGGCGCAGCGGGCGGACGCTCTCATGGTAGACCAGCCAGTAGGCACGGCGAATCTGCGGGATCGCGACCACTGGAACGAGGTCGGCGTGCGCACGCGCGATAAAAGCATGCAGGATGCCGATGCCGGCGCCGGCGCGCACCGCTTCGACCTGGCCGAGCGCCGACGATATCGAGAACCCGGCATGCCAATCCGCGCTGAAGTCGGCGGCGTAGTCGAGCGACGGGCTGATCACCAGGTCCGGCACGTAGCCGACGAGCCTGTGCGCCGGCAGGTCGGCAGTGGATTGTGGCAGGCCGTGCTTGTCCACATAGGCGCGCGAGGCATAGAGGCCGAGCGCGTAGTCGACCAGCTTGGCGGCGACCAGCCTGCCTTCGGTGGGGCGCTCGACCGTAATCGCGATGTCGGCCTCGCGCCGCGACAGCGAAAACGAGCGCGGCACCGGCACGAGCTGGATGGCAAGGTCGGGATACTGGGCGGTGAGTTCGCCGAGTCTGGGCGCCAGGAAGGCGACGCCGAAGCCATCCGGCGCGCCGATACGCACGGTGCCCGACACATCGTCGCCATCGCCCGACACCTCGGCGCGCGCCGCGATCATGTCGACCTCCATGCGCTCGGCGATGCCGAGGAACCGCTCGCCGGCCGGCGTCAACTCGCTGCCCGTGGTGAGCCGGCGGAAGAGCTTCGTGTTGAGCGCCTGCTCGAGTGCCGCGACGCGGCGGGAGACGGTGGCGTGGTTGAGGTCGAGTCGCCTTGCGGCGCCGAGGATCTGGCCGGCACGCGCGACGGCGAGGAAGATGCGGACGTCGTCCCAGTTCATTGAAGCAGCCTCCGTTCCCCTCCCCTCAAGGGGGAGGGAGACGCGACTGCGACCTTTGCACTAAATCGCGTCTGCTGCAATCTGGTATCGATTCTTCGCACAACGGGTGCTTTTCCGCTCGCGTTGCCATTTCCTTGCGGAAGCGGGACAATGGGCCATCAAACAATCAGGATCAGGGAGAGAACGATGGTCGAGTACGGTCATTTCATCGGCGGCAAGAATGTCGCCGGCGCCAGCGGGCGCAAGCAGGACGTGATGCAGCCGATGGACGGTTCGGTGCGCGGCACGGTCGCGCTGGCCTCCGCCAAGGAGCTCGGCGAGGCGGTCGCCAATGCCAAGGCGGCGCAGCCCGCCTGGGCGGCAACCAACCCGCAGCGCCGCGTGCGCGTGCTGATGAAGTTCCTCGAACTGGCCGCGCGCGAGAACGACGCGCTGGCCGACATCCTGGCGCGCGAGCACGGCAAGACCATCGCCGACGCCAAGGGCGACATCCAGCGCGGCCTCGAAGTGGTGGAGGTGTGCATCGGCGCGCCGCACATGATGAAGGGCGAGTTCACCGACGGCGCCGGTCCGGGCATCGACGTCTATTCGATGCGCCAGCCGCTCGGCGTGGTCGCCGGCATCACCCCGTTCAATTTCCCGGCAATGATCCCGCTGTGGAAGATCGCGCCTGCGATCGCCTGCGGCAATGCCTTTATCCTGAAGCCTTCGGAGCGCGACCCGGGCGTGCCGCTGAAGATCGCCGAACTGTTCCTCGAGGCGGGGCTGCCGGCAGGCATTCTCAACGTCGTCAACGGCGACAAGGAAGTGGTCGACGCCATCCTCGACCATCCCGACATCAAGGCGGTAGGCTTCGTCGGCTCGACGCCGATCGCGCAGTACATCTATTCGCGCGCCTCGGCCAACGGCAAGCGCGCGCAGTGCTTCGGCGGCGCCAAGAACCACATGATCATCATGCCGGACGCCGACATGGACCAGACCGTCGACGCCCTCATCGGCGCCGGCTATGGCTCGGCTGGCGAGCGCTGCATGGCGATCTCCGTGGCGGTGCCGGTCGGCAAGGAGACCGCCGACAGGCTGATCGAGAGATTGATCCCGCGCGTCGAGAGCCTGAAGGTCGGTCCGTCGACCGATTCCTCGGCCGATTTCGGCCCGCTGGTGACGAAGCAGGCGCTGGAGCGCGTCAAGGGTTACGTCGACATCGGCGTCAAGGAAGGTGCCAAGCTGGTCGTCGATGGCCGCGGCTTTACCATGCAGGGCTACGAGAACGGCTACTACATGGGCGGCTGTTTGTTCGACGAGGTGACGCCGGAGATGCGCATCTATCAGGAAGAGATCTTCGGGCCGGTGCTTTCGGTGGTGCGGGCGCCGGCCTACGAGAACGCGATCCAGCTCGCCAACGACCACGAGATGGGCAACGGCGTCGCCATCTTCACCCGCGACGGCGACGCCGCCCGCGACTTCGCATCACGTGTCCAGGTTGGCATGGTCGGCGTCAACGTGCCGATCCCGGTGCCGATCGCCTACTACACGTTCGGCGGCTGGAAGGGCTCGGGCTTCGGCGACCTGAACCAGCACGGCCCGGACGCCTTCCGCTTCTACACCAAGACGAAGACGGTGACTTCGCGCTGGCCGTCGGGCATCAAAGACGGTGCGGAGTTCGTCATTCCGACGATGAACTGAATCTGGCTTCAGGCCTGGACAGAAAAAGGAGCGGCTCTTGCTGCTCCTTTGTTTTCGCGGGACTATCGCCGCCACGGGAATATTGCACGCAATGCCGGATCGCGCAGCCACAGGCCACCCCACATGAACAGGCCGAGATAGATCGAGAACAGCGTGTGGCTGAACAGCGGGCTGCCGGCCCTCATCTGCGTCGCCATCGCCCCGCCGAACAATCCCATGAACAGGACCGCGCCAAGCACGTTGGTGCGGGGATAGATGTAAAGCAGCGTCAGGATCAGCTCCAGGATCCCGATCGGCAATGCATAGCCGGCAGGCCAGCCGAGAGTAGCCATGATCTCTTCGGCGACGGGCATGCCGAGCAATTTCGGCGACACCGAGGCGCCGAGCATGAACAGGACAAAAAGCCCGGACAGCGCGTAGCCGATCCGTGTCATCGTTGTTTCACTCATCTCAAAATTCCCTCCAAGGTTGACGAGATGCCACGAAGGACGTGCGTGGCGGTTCTGTTCCGACATCGAGCGACAAAAAATTTGAAGGCCGGTTGCGAATGCGGACAAGGATACACGCGGCGAACGGTCGTCGCTCGCCCCGTTCAGCGATTGGCGGCTGCCCTGTCGCGCTGACGGCCACGAAAGACGCCGATGTTCGATGGAACCAATTCGACGCGTTGCGCTTTGATTGATATCGGCGTGCGGCTGGGGACTGCCTGCCGGAAACTGGAAACATGCTTGAGCGCGGTGTCTGCGGTGCGATTGTCGCCGGGGTGCCGTTTGCGCGGGCTACAGGAGGTGTCGCATGACACGCAAGTTCCTCGCATGCGCGACCGCGGTCGCGATGTTGCCGCTCTTTTCCAGCGCCGCATTCGCCGCCGTTCCGTGCGGCTCCCGCGATGAGATCGTCAAAAAACTCTCCGAAGAGTTCAAGGAAACCCCACAATCCGTGGGGGTCGTCAACCAGGACGCGGTGGTCGAAGTCTTCGTGTCGGAGAACGGCACCTGGACGATCATCGCAAGCGACACCGACGGCAAGAGTTGCGTACTGTCGTCGGGCGAAGGCTGGGAAACCAACGTGCTGGCGGCGCTGCCGGACGCCTGAAACGCGTCGCGCCGAACAGGGTTTCGACGGCCGCGCTTCAGATTCCTTGATTTGATGCATGTCGTTATCCGGAAACCGAGGATACTTTCGGGCGACATGCATCAGGCGCTCGACCCTAGCGCAAGGCCGCTTCCGCGTTCGATCGCAGCATCGTGATGAGGCGTCCGGCGGCTTCTCCGGCACCGTCTTCGTCGCCGCCCAGAATGGCGCCAACCAGGCCGATGTGGTGTCCGGCGGATTCCGCCAGGCCGGTATCGGCCTTGTAGCGGAACCAGAAACGCCGGCTGTGCGTCTGCAGCGGAGCGGCAAGGCGGGCAGCGAAAGCATTGTCGGAAGCGAGCGCCAGCGCGTCGTCGAGCGCCTTGTCGGCTTCGAGGAAGGCGACGACATTGCCGCTGGCCGCCGCCTCCTGCATCGCGTTGCCGGCCTGCTTGAACAGTTCGGCGGCGCCCTGCGTGACGAAACGGGCGGCGGAGCGGGCAAGGATGGTCTCGACGCCCAGCCGCGCGTCAAGCACACGCAGCCAGTCGCCGGCGTGCAGCGGGGCGATGGCGATGCCGGCACGGGGCCGCACCTCGAGCAGCCCTTCCCACGCCAGCCGCTGGATGGCCTCGCGCACCGGCGTGCGGCCAAGGCCGAGCCGTTCGATCAACGCGCCTTCCGTGGTCGTGGTGGACGGCGCCAGCTCAAGCGTCACGATTAGCCGCTCCAGCACACGATACGCCTTTGCGGTGACTGGCTCGACCGCCGCCCTTTCAGCTTCGTCCCGCATTCGGCCTCCAATGATATATTTTTGATATATCACGCGGCTTCGGCGATTGACAGTCGCTTCGATCTTGTAATATATCATTGATATATCAGATGGAGAGAGCCATGTGGAGCGGAGTTTTTCCGGCAGTCACGACCAAGTTCACCGAGGATGACCGCCTCGACCATGCGGAGATGGAGCGCTGCTTCGCGCTGCAGATCGAAGCGGGATGCGACGGCATCATCGTCTGCGGCTCATTGGGTGAAGGCCCGATGCTCTCGCATGACGAGAAGATCGAGGTGCTGAAGACGGCGCAAAAGGTGGCCGGCAAGAGGCCGGTGCTGCTCACCGTCAACGAGCCTGGGACACGCGAGGCGGCGGCAATCGCCAAGCGCGCCGCCAAGGAAGGCGCCAACGGCCTGATGGTGGTGCCGAGCCCGATCTACCACACCAATCCGGAAGAGACGGTGGCTGCCCTTTCCGCCGTCGCGCAAGCGGGCGACCTGCCGGTGATGATCTATTCCAACCGTCTCGCCTACCGTGTCGACGTCACCTGCGACGACATGGAGAAACTGGCCAGGGATTCGCGATTCGTCGCCATCAAGGAATCATCGGACGACATTCGCCGCTCGACCGAGATCATCAATCGTTTCGGCGACCGTTTCGACTTGTTCACCGGCGTCGACAATCTCGCTTTCGAGGCGCTGTCGGTCGGCGCCATCGGCTGGGTGGCAGGTCTGGTCACGGCATTCCCGCGCGAGACGGTCGCCATCTACCAGTTGATGAAACAGGGCCGCCGCGACGAGGCGCTGGCAATCTATCGCTGGTTCCGGCCGCTGCTCGACCTCGACGTCTCGACCTATCTGGTGCAGAACATCAAGCTGGCTGAAGTGCACGCCATCGACACCAACGACCGGGTGCGCATGCCGCGCCAGCCGCTTTCAGGCGAGCGCCGCAAGGCTGTCGAGAAAATCGTCAAGGATGCGCTTGCGGTCAGGCTGAAGCTGCCTGCATTCTGATCCTGGATTCTTCTCCCCGCTCACGGGGAGAAGATGGCGGCAGCCAGATGAGGGACAGCGTCTCGATGGCAGTATCAAATGCAGGTGCCGGGACACGCCCCTCATCCGCCCTTCGGGCACCTTCTCCCCGTGAACAGGGAGAAGGGAGCACCTTGGACATCGCTGTCATCGGCGGCGGTATCGTCGGCATTTGCGTGGCGGCGCAGCTTGCGGAAACCGGACGGCAGGTGACGGTGATCGACCGCACCGGCATCTGCGAGGAAACCAGTTCCGGCAATGCTGCGGCACTCGCCTTCTCCGACATCCTGCCGCTCGCGCACAAGGGCATGATGGCGAACGTGCCGAAATGGCTGGCCGACCCGCTCGGACCATTGTCCATCCCGCCCGGCTATTTTCCGAAACTTGTACCTTGGCTATACCGTTTCTGGCGGGCCGGAAATTTCAAAAAATTCGAGGCAAGCCTTGCGGCGCAAGCCTCGATGATGAAGCTCGCGGAATGCGAGTGGATGGCGCTGATGGAGCGCTCCGGCACCTTGCCGATGCTGCGCGAGGACGGATCGCTGGAACTTTATGAGGGCGACGCCGAGTTCCAGGCTTCGCTGCCGGGCTGGGCGGCGCGCGACCGCTTCGGCATCGGCTACCGCCATCTCGATCGGGCGGAACTCTCCGGCTATCAGCCAGGACTGTCCGACCGGTTCACGGCGGCGACCTTCGTGCCCGGCTGGAAGACGGTGAGCGACCCCAAGGATTTCGGCAAGGCGATATGGGCGCATGCGGAACGCCAAGGCGCCGGTTTCGTCCACGGCGATGTCGGGCTGATCCTGCCGCGCGGCGACACGGTGGCGATCCAGCTGCGCCAGGGCCGGACACTGTCGGCGCGGCATCTGGTGATTGCCGCTGGCGCATGGTCGCATCTGCTTGCGCGGCAATTGGGCGAGAAGATCCCGCTCGAAACCGAACGCGGTTACAACACCACGCTGCCGCCCGGCGCCTTCGACATCAAACGCCAGCTCATATTTTCCGGCCACGGCTTCGTCGTCACGCCGCTCGCCACCGGCATTCGTGTCGGGGGAGCCGTCGAGTTGGGCGGCATCCACCGGCCGCCGAATTATGCCCGGTCGAAGGCGATGCTCGAAAAGGCAAAACAGTTCCTGCCCGGCCTGAAGACCGGAGGCGGCCGCGAATGGATGGGATACCGCCCGTCATTGCCGGACTCGCTGCCGGTGATCGGACGGTCGAAACGCAATGCCAACATCCTCTATGCCTTCGGGCACGGACATCTCGGCCTGACGCAATCGGCGGCGACCGGAAGCCTGGTGCGCGACCTGGTCCTGGACCAGGCTCCGGCAATCGACCTCTCACCCTTTTCCCCACAACGGTTCTGATCCGGAGCATCGGCGCGATGGCGCGGCATTCCTTCCACTGCATAGACGGGCATACATGCGGCAATCCGGTGCGGCTGGTCGCCGGCGGCGGACCGCTGCTCAACGGCGCGACGATGATGGAACGGCGGGCGCATTTCCTCGCAGAGTACGACTGGATCCGCACCGGGCTGATGTTCGAGCCACGCGGACATGACATGATGTCCGGTTCGATCCTCTACCCGCCGACGCGCGCGGACTGCGACATCGGCATCCTGTTCATCGAGACGTCGGGATGCCTGCCGATGTGCGGCCACGGCACCATCGGCACGGTGACCTTCGCGATCGAACACGGGCTGGTGAAGCCGAAGACGCCGGGCGTGCTGAGGCTCGACACGCCGGCCGGCCTGGTCGTCGCCGAATACAAACAAGTTGGCGAGTATGTCGAAGAGGTGCGCATCACCAATGTGCCGTCCTTCCTCTATGCCGAAGGCTTGGCCGTGGAGTGCCCGGTCCTCGGGCCGCTCACCGTCGATGTCGCCTATGGCGGAAATTTCTACGCCATCGTCGACCCGCAGGAAAACTATCGCGACATGGCCGACCATTCCGCCGGCGAGCTAATTGCCTGGAGTCCGGTGCTACGCCAGCGGCTCAACGACGCCTACAGCTTCGTCCACCCGGAAAACCCCGGCATCAACCGGTTGTCGCATATCCTGTGGACGGGCTCGCCGACGCAGCCCGAGGCCGCCGCCCGCAACGCGGTGTTCTATGGCGACAAGGCCATAGACCGGTCGCCTTGCGGCACCGGCACCTCGGCGCGCATGGCGCAGCTTCATGCCAAGGGCAGGCTGAAGGCGGGCGATGCTTTCGTGCATGAATCGATCATCGGGTCGCTGTTCAAAGGCAGGGTAGAAAGCGAGACCAGCGTCGCCGGCCGGACCGCTATCATCCCGTCCGTCGGCGGCTGGGCCAGGCTGACCGGCTACAACACGATCTTCATCGACGACCGCGATCCGTTCGCGCACGGATTCGTCGTCGGTTGATCGCCATGGAGGAAAAAGATTGCCGACCAGAGGTTGGAAGAGTCGTTTCTGGAACGCAAGAATCCGTCACAATCCGTCGGCGTAACGCGAATTTGTTCGGTCGGGTCCACAAAAATCTGCCGATTAGTCAAAGACATTGCGTTGTGCCAGTGCTAGCTTCCGCGTGGTCCAATTGGGAGATCGGACAAAAAGCAATGCGTTTCAGAACGGCACCAGCGACGCCGTCCGTGACGCAAAAGGACATTGCAATCCAGTCTCCACGCTTTAGGACTAGGGGAAAGATCAAAAGGAATGCGACCCCGCAGGGGCGACATTCCCGGGGAGCCGCGTTCATATGGAATATTTCGTCCAGCAGCTTATCAACGGGCTGACGCTGGGGTCCATCTATGGCCTGATCGCAATCGGCTACACGATGGTCTACGGCATCATCGGCATGATCAATTTCGCCCATGGCGATATTTTCATGGTCGGTGCCTTCGGTGCCCTCATCACCTTCCTCGTGCTCGTCGGGCTGTTCTATTCGGTGCCGGTGGTGGTGGCGCTGTTGGTGATGATGATCGTCGCGATGCTGCTCACCAGCCTCTACAACTGGACCATCGAGAAGGTGGCTTACAGGCCGCTGCGCGGTTCGTTCCGGCTGGCGCCGCTGATTACCGCGATCGGCATGTCGATCGCCCTGTCGAATTTCGTGCAGGTGACGCAGGGCCCGCGCAACAAGCCGATCCCGCCGATGATCTCCAAGGTCTATGACGTGTTCGGCATCTCGATTTCGGCCAAGCAGATCGTCATCGTCGTCGTCACCACCGCCCTGCTCGTCATCTTCTGGTATCTCGTCAACAAGACCTCGCTCGGACGCGCGCAGCGGGCCTGCGAGCAGGACCGCAAGATGGCGGCGCTGCTCGGCATCGACGTCGACAAGACGATCTCGATCACCTTCATCATGGGCGCCTCGCTCGCCGCCGTCGCCGGCACGCTCTACCTCATGTATTACGGCGTCGTCGTCTTTTCGGATGGGTTCGTTCCCGGCGTGAAGGCCTTCACCGCGGCGGTGCTCGGCGGCATCGGATCGATCCCCGGCGCCGTGCTCGGAGGGCTGCTGATCGGTTTCATCGAAAGCATGTGGTCGGCCTATTTCTCGATCGACTACAAGGATGTCGCCGCCTTCTCGATCCTGGCGATCGTGCTCATCTTCCTAC
Source organism: Mesorhizobium sp. ZC-5 (assembly GCF_025753855.1). Lineage (GTDB taxonomy): Bacteria > Pseudomonadota > Alphaproteobacteria > Rhizobiales > Rhizobiaceae > Neomesorhizobium. Next base: position 40,434 of record NZ_JAOWPT010000002.1, on the reverse strand, counting down.
CGTCCGGCCTGATGGGCCGGCCGGAAGTCGAAAAGGTTTAAGCCGATGGCCGTCAACACCACCGGCTCGGAAAAAGCCGCCAATGCCACCAGCAATGTGTTCAACAATGCCATCCGCGAAGGGCTTTATGCTGGCCTGATCGCCTTCGGCCTGTTCGTGCTCCTGGTCGGGCTGAAGACCGACCAGAACATCCGCAACGAACTCGTGATCGTGCAGCGTTGGGGCCTGCTGGCGATCATGGTCGCCATCGCCGCCGTCGGACGCTTCGCCTACATCGCCTATTTGGTGCCGGAGATCGAACGGAGGCGGAGGGCTAAAGCTGCCGCGCCGGTCGCTGTGTCGGACGAAGAGTCGTTCCTTAAGCGCAACCTGAATACGATCGGGCTGGTCTTCCTGTTCCTGTTTCCGGTGATCGTCGTGATGACCAGCGGCCTGCAGGGCTCGCTGAAATGGATCGACAATTTCGGCATCCAGATCCTGATCTATGTGATGCTGGCCTGGGGGCTGAACATCGTTGTCGGTCTCGCCGGCCTGCTCGATCTCGGTTATGTCGCCTTCTATGCGGTCGGCGCCTATTGCTACGCGCTGCTCGGCACCGAGTTCGGCTGGTCGTTCTGGATCCTGCTGCCTGCCGCCGGTGCGATGGCGGCCATGTGGGGCATCATTCTTGGTTTCCCGGTGCTCCGGCTGCGCGGCGACTATCTGGCGATCGTCACGCTTGCCTTCGGCGAGATCATCCGCCTGGTGCTCATCAACTGGCGGGAAGTGACCAACGGCGTCTCCGGCATTTCGGGCATCCCCAAGGTCAGCTTCTTCGGCCTGTTCACCTTCAACGTCTCGGACCCGAACTACATCGCCAAGGTCTTCGATATCCCGACGTCGGGCGTCTACTACAAGATCTTCCTGTACTACCTGATCCTGCTGCTTTGCCTGCTGACCGCCTTTGTGACGATGCGGCTGCGCCGCATGCCCGTCGGGCGCGCCTGGGAAGCCTTGCGCGAGGACGAGATCGCCTGCCGTTCGCTTGGCATCAACACGACGAACACCAAGCTGACCGCCTTTGCGATCGGCGCGATGTTCGGTGGCTTCGCCGGCTCGTTCTTTGCGGCGCGGCAAGGCTTCGTCAGCCCGGAATCGTTCATCTTCCTGGAATCGGCGGTCATCCTTGCCATCGTCGTGCTCGGCGGCATGGGGTCGCTGACCGGCATCGCGATCGCGGCCGCGGTGATGATCGGCGGCACCGAGATCCTGCGCGAAATGCAGTTCCTCAAGCTGGTGTTCGGACCAAGCTTCACGCCGGAACTCTACCGCATGCTGCTGTTCGGTCTCGCCATGGTGGTCGTCATGGTCTGGAAGCCGCGCGGCTTCGTCGGCAGCCGTGAACCCACCGCATTCCTCTACAAGCGAAAGGCCGTCTCCAGTGCCTTCACCAAGGAAGGGCACGGCTGATGGACGAGGCGGCGCACTCCATGAACGACCCGATCCTCAAGGTCGAGCACCTGTCGATGAAGTTCGGCGGTCTGGTTGCTATCGGCGACCTCTCCTTCGAGGCCAGGCGCGGCGAGATCACGGCGCTGATCGGCCCCAACGGCGCCGGCAAGACGACGGTGTTCAACTGCATCACCGGCTTCTACAAACCATCCGAGGGCATGATCACGCTGACCCGCAAGGGCGGCGAGCAGCTGCTGCTGGAGCGGATGCCGGACTTCCGCATCACCGCCAAGGCGAAGGTCGCGCGCACATTCCAGAACATCCGCCTGTTCTCGGGCATGACGGTACTGGAGAACCTGCTGGTCGCGCAGCACAACAAGCTGATGCTGGCCTCCGGCTTCACCGTGCTCGGCCTGCTTGGCCTCGGCACCTACAAGGCGGCGTCGGCCGAATCGATCGAACTGGCGAAGTTCTGGCTGGAAAAGGCCAACCTCGTCGACCGTGCCGACGACCCGGCGGGCGACCTCTCCTACGGCGCGCAACGGCGGCTGGAAATCGCGCGCGCCATGTGCACCGAGCCGGAGCTTCTCTGCCTCGACGAGCCGGCGGCGGGCCTCAACCCGCGCGAATCCGCCGCCCTCAACCTGATGCTGAACGACATCAAGGAAAACAGCGGCGCGTCGATCCTGCTGATCGAGCACGACATGTCGGTGGTCATGCAGATCTCCGACCACGTCGTCGTGCTCGAATACGGCCGCAAGATTTCGGACGGTGACCCGATTTCGGTGAAAGCCGACCCGCGCGTTATCGCCGCTTACCTCGGCGTCGACGACGAGGAGGTCGAGGAAGTCCTCGTCGAGGTCGGCGACGAACAGGTGATCGAGCAACTGGATGCCGAACCCGACAGGGCGCATGGCCCCAGCGATTCGTCGTCGATGATGGCAGGCTCGGTTTCCGACACGATCAGCCACAGCGACGATTACGGCGAGCGGATCACCGTTTCGCGCAGTGCCTCGAAGGCCGATCAGGTCGACCGGCGCGCCGCCAAGGCCGCTTCGACGCCGCCGGTTACGGCTGAACCCGTGAAGGTGGCGAAGGCACCTGGCAAGGCGAAAACGGTGAAACCGGCAGCCTCGGCGAAGCCGGCGACCAACGTATCGAGGCCGACCGCGGCGGAAAAGACCAGGCCTGCGACAAAGGCCGCGCCGGCCTATGGGCTGACGGGAACGGTGACTTCAGGCAAGCCCGCTCCGGCCGCGAAGTCTGGCAAGGCTGCCGCCGCGAAACCCAGCGTAGCCCAGGCTGCCCCGGCGAAGCCGAAGGCCTCAGCGAAGCCAGCAGCGGCAAAGAGCGTCGCCGGGAAGCCGGCCGCCGCCAAGCCCGCAGCCCCCAAGGCTGCTGCGGCAAAGCCGAAGGCGGATGCGAAGAAACCGGCCGCCGCGAAGAAGGCGCCGGCGCTTTCCAACACGCTGAAGGCGCCGCGCGGCGGCAAGGCCGACCGGCTGATCCTCATCAAGGGCATCGGGCCGGTGAACGAGAAGAAGCTGAACCAGCACGGCATCTACCATTTCGACCAGATCGCGGCATGGAAGAAGGCCGACATCGAAGCCGCCGAGGCCTACCTTGCCTTCGACGGCCGGATAGAACGGGAAGACTGGATGAGGCAGGCGAAGGAGCTGGCGAAGCAGGGCGCAACGAAGCCCGCCGCGGCGAAGCGCGGGGGGCGTAAATAATGGCCGCGAAAGCGCTGCTCCAGGTCCAGGGCGTCGAAACCTACTACGGCAACATCCGGGCCTTGAACGGCGTCGATGTCGCCGTCAACGAAGGCGAGATCGTCGCCCTTATCGGCGCCAACGGCGCCGGCAAGTCGACGCTGATGATGACCATCTTCGGCACGCCGCGCGCGCGCAGCGGCAAGATCGTCTTCGCCGGCACCGACATCACCCAGATGCCGACGCACGAGATCGCGCGCCTGCGCATCGCGCAGTCGCCGGAAGGCCGCCGCATCTTCCCGCGCATGACGGTCAAGGAAAACCTGCAGATGGGCGCCAGCCTAGACAATCTGCAGTATTTCGATGAGGACGTCGAAAAGGTCTTCACGCTGTTCCCGCGGCTCAAGGAACGTATCGCCCAGCGCGGCGGTACGCTGTCCGGCGGCGAGCAGCAGATGCTGTCGATCGCCCGCGCCCTGATGGCGCGGCCGAAGCTGCTGTTGCTGGACGAGCCGTCGCTTGGACTTGCGCCGCTGATCGTCAAGCAGATCTTCGACGCCATCCGCGAACTGAACCGCACGCAGGGCCTGACCGTGTTCCTGGTCGAGCAGAATGCCTTCGGCGCCCTCAAGCTCGCCAACCGCGGCTATGTGATGGTCAACGGCAATGTGACGATGAGCGGCACCGGCAAGGAGCTGCTCGCCGACCCCGAGGTGCGCGCGGCGTATCTCGAGGGCGGCCGTCACTGAAAGTTGGGAGACAACGACAATGCAGGGAATTCTCTACGAAGAACCCTCGATCCTGCAGTTCTTCTTCGTTACCTGCCTGCTCGGCGGCTGGGCCGCGTGGATGACCGGCCGGGCCTGCGCGCAGACCTGGCGTCCCTATGCGGGGCTTGTCGTCTACCTGCTTCTGCTCGGGATCGCGGTGCGCTTTATCCATCATGCGCTGTTCGACGGCACGATGTTCACCCTGCAGTATTACGTGGTCGACACGATCATACTGCTCATCATCGGCACGCTCGGCTACCGCTACACGCGGGCCAACCAGATGGTGACCCAGTACAGCTGGCTCTATGAGCGGGCCTCGCTGCTGACGTGGAAGCCGAAGGCCTGAGCACGAACTTGCCCGCGGCTTGCCCGCATTCACCATTCACGCCGATTTGGGGACAAATCGGCGTGACAACTGCCGTAAAATCGGCAATCTATCCCGTCTGCGCTATGGGTGGGTCGCAAGAACGGGTTGTCCAAACTCACCCTGTTTAATGGGAGTTATCAATGAAGAAGTCACTGTTGTCCGCAGTTGCTCTGACCGCGCTCGTCGCGTTCAGCGGCAGCGCCTGGGCGGATATCATCATCGGTGTCGCCGGCCCCGTCACGGGTCCGAATGCCGCTTTCGGAGCCCAGCTCCAGAAGGGCGCCGAGCAGGCCGCAGCCGACATCAATGCCGCCGGCGGCATCAACGGCGAGCAGGTCAAGGTCGTCGTCGGTGACGACGTTTCGGATCCGAAGCAGGGCATCTCGGTTGCCAACAAGTTCGTCGCGGACGGCGTCAAGTTCGTCGTCGGCCACTTCAACTCGGGCGTCTCGATCCCGGCCTCGGAAGTCTACGCCGAGAACGGCATTCTCGAGATCACGCCTGCCGCGACCAACCCGACCTTCACCGAGCGCGGCCTGTGGAACACGTTCCGCACCTGCGGCCGTGACGACCAGCAGGGCGGCATTGCCGGTGCGTACCTGGCTGAAAACTTCAAGGACGCCAAGATCGCCGTCGTGCACGACAAGACCACCTACGGTCAGGGCCTTGCCGACGAGACCAAGAAGGCCATGAACGCCGCTGGTGTCACGGAAGCCATGTATGAAGGCGTCAATGTCGGCGACAAGGACTTCTCGGCCCTCATCGCCAAGATGAAGGAAGCCGGCGTCTCGATCGTCTATTGGGGCGGCTTGCACACCGAAGCCGGCCTGATCATCCGCCAGCTGGCCGACCAGGGCCTGAAGGCGACGCTGATCTCCGGCGACGGCATCGTGTCGAACGAGCTCGCCTCGATCGCCGGTGACGCGGTTGCCGGTACGCTGAACACCTTCGGTCCCGATCCGCGCCTGAACCCGGCCAACAAGGATCTGGTGGAGAAGTTCCGCGCCGCCGGCTTCGAGCCGGAAGCCTACACGCTCTACTCCTACGCTGCGATGCAGGTGATCGCCGCGGCTGCCAAGGCGGCCGGCTCGGTCGATCCGCAGGAAGTCGCCAAGGCGATGAAGGAAAAGGGTCCGTTCCCGACCGCGCTCGGCGACATGGGCTTCGACGAGAAGGGCGACCCGAAGCTTCCAGGCTACGTCATGTACGAATGGAAGAAGGGCGACGACGGCAAGTACACCTACGTCCCGAAGTCCTGATCTCTCTTCAGTGTAGACAAGTCAGTGCCCGGCGCCTCGCGCCGGGCATTTTCTTTGGCAGGACGGGTTTCAGTCTTGCTCCATTGTCCTATTTAAATCGATTGAGTTTCGTTGCTTATTAGTTTGCACTGCAGCATTTTCTGGCTATTGATTAGCCGACCCCTGCCAAAACAGTAGCTGGAGTGTGTTTGTGCCGATTGCCAAGATCCTCGTCGCCAACCGTTCAGAGATTGCGATCCGCGTTTTTCGCGCCGCCAACGAACTCGGCATCAAGACGGTTGCCATCTGGGCGGAGGAAGACAAATACGCGCTGCACCGCTTCAAGGCGGACGAAAGCTACCAGGTCGGACGCGGCCCGCATCTGTCGAAGGACCTGGGTCCGATCGAAAGCTACCTGTCGATCGACGAGGTGATCCGCGCGGCAAAGCTCTCCGGAGCGGATGCGGTCCATCCCGGCTATGGCCTGTTGTCCGAAAGCCCGGAATTCGCCGAGGCCTGCGCCGAGAACGGCATCACCTTCATCGGTCCGAAGCCGGAGACGATGCGGCGACTGGGCAACAAGGTCGCGGCTCGGAACCTGGCCGTCGAAGTGGGCGTGCCGGTCATTCCGGCGACCGATCCGCTGCCGGACGACATGGGTGAAGTGAAGAAGCTGGCGGCGGAAGTCGGCTACCCGCTGATGCTCAAGGCGTCGTGGGGCGGCGGCGGCCGCGGCATGCGCGTCATCCGCTCCGAGGCCGACCTAGCGCGTGAGGTGGTGGAAGGCAAGCGCGAGGCCAAGGCAGCCTTCGGCAAGGACGAGGTGTACCTGGAGAAGCTGGTCGAGCGTGCCCGCCACGTCGAAGTGCAGGTGCTGGGCGACACCCACGGCAACGCCGTGCATCTGTTCGAACGCGACTGCTCGATCCAGCGCCGCAACCAGAAGGTCGTGGAGCGCGCGCCGGCGCCTTATCTCAGCGAGGAATTGCGCCAGGAACTGTGCGGCTATGCGCTGAAGATCGCCCGCGAGACGAGCTATATCGGCGCCGGCACGGTCGAGTTTCTGCAGGACGCGGACACAGGCAAGTTCTACTTCATCGAAGTGAACCCGCGCATCCAGGTCGAGCATACGGTCACCGAGCAGGTGACCGGCATCGACATCGTCAAGGCGCAAATCCACATCCTCGACGGCGAGGCGATCGGTGCCGCCGCCTCCGGCGTGCCGGCGCAGGCCGACATCAGGCTGAACGGCCACGCGCTGCAGTGCCGTATCACTACGGAAGACCCCGAGCAGAACTTCATTCCGGACTACGGCCGCATCACCGCCTATCGCGGCGCCACCGGCTTCGGCATAAGGCTGGACGGCGGCACCGCCTATTCGGGCGCGGTCATCACCCGGTTCTACGATCCGCTGCTGGAGAAGGTGACGGCGTGGGCGCCGACGCCGCAGGAGGCGATATCGCGCATGCATCGCGCCTTGCGCGAGTTCCGCATCCGCGGCGTGGCGACGAACCTCACCTTCCTCGAGGCGATCATCACGCACCAGAGTTTCCGCGACAATTCCTACACGACCAAATTCATCGACTCGACGCCCGAACTGTTCGAGCAGGTGAAGCGGCAGGACCGCGCCACCAAGCTCTTGAACTATCTCGCGGACGTTACGGTGAACGGCCACCCGGAAACGCGCGGCCGGCCGAAGCCGAACCACGAGGCGGCGGCGCCGACGGTTCCTCATGTAAACGGTGCGGTACCGCCCGGCAGCAAGCAGTTGCTCGACGATCTCGGGCCGAAGAAATTCGCCGGCTGGATGCGCGATCAAAACCGCGTGCTGGTCACCGATACGACGATGCGCGATGGCCATCAGTCGCTGCTGGCGACCCGCATGCGCACGCATGACATCGCCGGCATCGCGGGCACCTATGCGCGCACGCTGCCCGACCTCTTCTCACTCGAATGCTGGGGCGGGGCGACATTCGACGTATCCATGCGCTTCCTCACCGAGGATCCGTGGGAACGGCTGGCGCTGGTGCGCCAGGGCGCGCCGAACATCCTCTTGCAGATGCTGCTGCGCGGCGCCAACGGCGTCGGCTACACCAATTATCCCGACAATGTGGTCAGGCACTTCGTCAAGCAGGCCGCAGTCGGCGGCATCGATCTGTTCCGGGTGTTCGACTGCCTGAATTGGGTGGAGAACATGCGTGTCTCCATGGATGCGGTGCTCGAGGAAAACAAGCTCTGCGAAGCGGCGATCTGCTACACCGGCAACATCCTCGATCCCGACCGCGCCAAATACGACCTCAATTATTATGTCGGCCTGACCAGGGAACTGGAGGCGGCCGGCGCCCATATCATTTCCCTCAAGGACATGGCGGGACTGTTGAGGCCGGGTGCGGCACGGGTGCTGTTCAAGGCGCTGCGCGAGGCGACCGACCTGCCGATCCATTTTCACACGCACGATACGTCGGGCGTCGCCGCAGCCTCGGTGCTGGCGGCGGTGGAGAACGGCGTCGACGCTATCGACGCGGCGATGGACGCCGTTTCGGGCAATACCTCGCAACCCTGCCTGGGCTCGATCGTCGAAGCGCTGCGCGGCCACGAGCGCGACCCCGGCCTCGACCCGGAATGGATCAGGAGAATCTCGTTCTACTGGGAGGCGGTGCGCAACCAGTATTCGGCGTTCGAGAGCGACCTGAAGGGGCCGGCCTCCGAAGTCTACCTGCACGAGATGCCGGGCGGGCAGTTCACCAACCTGAAGGAGCAGGCACGTTCGCTCGGGCTGGAAACGCGCTGGCACGAAGTGGCGCAGGCCTATCACGACGTGAACCTGATGTTCGGCGATATCGTCAAGGTGACGCCGTCGTCGAAGGTCGTCGGCGACATGGCGCTGATGATGGTGAGCCAGGACCTGAGCGTGGCCGACGTCGAGGATCCGGCCAAGGACATCGCCTTCCCGGAATCGGTGGTGTCGATGCTGCGCGGCGACCTCGGCCAATCGCCCGGCGGCTGGCCGGAAAAACTGCAGAAGAAGGCATTGAAGGGCGAGAAGCCGATTACCGCCCGCCCGGGCTCGCTGCTCAAGCAGGCCGACCTCAAGGGGAGCCGCGCCGAGATCGAGGCGAAGCTGGAGCGCAAGCTCACCGAGTTCGAGTTTGCGTCCTGGCTGATGTATCCAAAGGTCTTCACCGACTTCGTCGGCGTGCAGGATATCTATGGCCCGGTCAGCGTGTTGCCGACGCCGGTCTATTTCTACGGCATGAAGCCGCAGGACGAGATCTTCGTCGATCTCGAGCGCGGCAAGACGCTGGTCATCCGCTGCTTTGCCGTCGGCGAGGTCGACGACAAGGGCATGGTGACGGTGTTCTTCGAACTCAACGGGCAGCCGCGCCGGGTGAAGGTGCCGGACCGCGCGCATGGCGGCTCCGCCAAGGCGCGGCGCAAGGCGGAAGCCGCCAACGAGGCGCATGTCGGCGCGCCGATGCCTGGTGTCGTCTCGACGCTGGCGGTGTCGGCAGGGCAGGCGGTCAAGGCCGGCGACGTGCTTTTGTCGATCGAGGCGATGAAGATGGAGACCGCGCTTCACGCCGAGCGCGACGGCACCATCGCCGAAGTGCTGGTGACGGCTGGCGACCAGATCGACGCGAAGGATCTGCTGGTGGTGTTCGGCTGACGGAAGATTTCCCCCTGCGACACGAAGTGTCCCGCAGGAGAAGCTGGCTCAACGGAATCCGCGGCAGCGGCGATTGACTACGGATTCAATCGATTTAGTTGTTTGCTACCAGTTATTTCGTGTCAGGATTTCTGTCCATGGATGCCACCAATGCCACTCAAGCGGCCATCCGCGGCCGCTGGGCCGTCGCCGCGATGTTTTTCATCAACGGCTTCATTCTCGGCAGCTGGGCGCCGCAGATTCCCGAATTCGCCACGCGGCTCGCCATCAGCGAGTTCACGCTCGGCCTCCTGATCCTGTGCTTCGGCCTCGGCGCGGTCGTCGCCATGGTTGCGGCCGGCCATCTCATCGCCCGCTACGGTTCGCAGACCACGCTGCGGATATTCGCCATCGTGGCGATCTTCGGCCTTTTGATCGTCGCGCTGGCCCCCACCGTTCCGGTGGCGGCGGTGGCGCTCTTCCTGTTCGGCGGATCGATCGGCGCGATGGACGTTTCAATGAACTCCAATGCCGTCGTGGTGGAGCGCAAGCTGGCGCGCGCCGTGATGTCGTCCTCGCACGGCTTCTGGAGCCTTGGCGGCTTCGCCGGCGGCGGCATGGGCGGCATCCTGATCCAGAATTTCGGCCACCTCAACCATGCATTCCTTGTCACGCTGATCGCGCTGGTCGGCATCGGCGTGGCCTTCCGCCATGTGATCGCCGACGACCAGCCCGCAGTCCAGGAGCAGCAGAAATTCTCGCTGCCGCGCGACCCGATGATCTATGTCCTCGGCTTCATGGCGCTGCTTTGCATGAACTCGGAAGGCGCGGTGCTGGATTGGGCGGCACTCTACCTGCGCCAGGAACTCGGCACGGATATCGCGACGGCGGGCTTTGCATTCGCGTTTTTTTCCGGCGCGATGGCGATCATGCGCTTCGCCGGCGACGGCATCCGCAACCGTTACGGCGCGGTCAAGACGTTCCGGGTCTCGGCCATCATCTCGGCCGCCGGCATGCTGGTGGCGGGGCTCACGCCGTGGCCGTGGCTGTCGATCGCGGCGTTCGCGTTCTGCGGGCTTGGCATCGCCAACATGGTGCCGATCCTGTTTTCGGCGGCCGGCAACCATCCGGGCGTGTCTTCAGGCACCGGCATGAGCGTGGTCACGACAATGGGCTATTCCGGTATCCTGGTGGCACCGTCGCTGATCGGTTTCGTCGGCGGCAAGGTCGGCTTCTCGCCCGTCTACGTCGCGGTGGCGCTGCTCCTGGGCCTCGTGTTCCTGATGTCGGGGCTGACGCGCGCCGCCGATCTCAACCACGATACGGTGAAGGATCCGGTGCCGATCTGATTTCGGAAAACCGCGACTCACTTCGAACAAGTCCCTTGAAAAAACGCGCCGCTTTTGGCGGCGCGTTTCGTGAAGGCATCGAGCCTTCGTCAGATTCGGCCCATCAAGACCAGGATGAGCAGAACGACCAGGATCACGCCGACGATGCCGGACGGTCCATAACCCCAGCCAGCCGAATGCGGCCAGGCGGGAATGGCGCCAAGCAGGATCAGAATGAGAATGATGATCAGGATGGTACCGAGCGTCATCGAAATTCCCCTTGAAAACAGTTTTTCAATACTCCGACAATGCACAAAGCCCGCGGGAAGTTCCCGCGGGCTCTGTCATTTCGCCGCCTGCCGGCGTTTTGCCGGCTTCTATTCGGCGGCTTTCGGATAGGCGATCGCCGGCTCGGGCGGACCTTGAGGATCGAGCACCGGCTCGTCCTTTGTGCCGCGCCGGAACAGCCGGTTCTTCAACCGGCCCAGCCAACCGACATGGCCCGGCTTGCGCTTGTCGCGGGTGAATACCATCAGCATCGACGGCGTCACGATCAGCGTCAGCACGGTGGCGAAGGACAGGCCGAAGACGATTGCCGACGAGAGCGCGATCCACCACTGCGTCGACGGCGCGTTGATCGTCGTCTCCTGGTGGAAGATTTCCAGCCCAAGGCCGAAGGCGATCGGCAGCACGCCGAGGATGGCGGAGACGGCGGTCAGCACCACCGGGCGGGCACGCTCGCGGCAGGTCTGCAGCACCGCGTCGTATTTGTTCCAGCCCTCCTCGCGCAGCCGGTCGTAGGTGTCGATCAGCACGATGTTGTTGTTCACGACGACACCCGCCAGCGCGATGAACCCGATGCCGGACATGACGATGACGAATGTCTGGCCGGTGAGCAGCATGCCCAGCAGGGCCCCGACGATGGCCATCACCACGCAGGTGAGCACGAGTATGACGCTGGTGAACTTGTTGAACTGCGCGAGCAGAACGATGAAGATCAGGAACATGGCCGCACCAAAGGCATTGGTCAGGAAGGCGGCCGCCTCGGCACTGTCCTCGTTGGAGCCGGCCAGCTTCCAGTCGACTCCCGGCTTGGCCATCTCGCCGACGACCTTGGAGACCGCCGCCTGGACCTCTGCGACCTGGAAACCGTTGGCGACGTTGGCCTGGATGGTGATGGTGCGCTTGCCGTCGATGCGGTTGAGGATACCGACGGTGCGTTCAGGCGTTCGGGTGACAAAGTTCGAGATCGGCACCGAGCCTTCCGCCGTCTCGACACGCAACTGGTCGAGCGCGGCCAGCGTGCGCCGGTCCTGCGGCAGGCGAAGCCGGATGTCGACCGCGTCGTCGGCGCCAGCCGGCCGATACTCGGTAAGCTTGAGACCGGTGGTCACCAGCTGCACGACGGTGCCGACAGCCAACGGGCTAACGCCGTATTGGGCGGCCTTCGAGCGGTCGACCTCCAGCGCCCAGTCGACACCGGGCGGCGGCAGGCCATCCGAGAGGTCGATGACACCGGGCACCTTGGCGACCGCGTTGGCCACCTGCTTGGCATAATCGTTCAAGCCGGCGGGATCGGCGGCGGCAAGCTGGACCTGGATCGCCTTGCCGGTGGGGGGACCTGCATCCGGCACGCGAACCTCGACGTCGACTCCCGGAATGCCGGCCATGGCGACACGCAGATCGTCGAGAATATCGTGCGCCGACTTGCGCTCGCGCCAATCGATGAATTCGTAGTTGATGACGCCGACCACGTCTTCCGGAATGTCCTGGCCGCCACGCGTCTTTCCAACGCGCGTGTAGACCGACTTGATGCCCGGCCAACCGAGGATGCGGCGTTCCGCTTCGCGCGTGGCGACATCCATCTCTTCGAGCGAAAGATTGCCGCGGGCATGGACGTAGAGCAGGCCGTAGTCCGGCTCGACGGTGGGGAAGAACTCGACGCCGTTGCCGTATTGCACATAGGCGTAGAAACCGCCGCCGAGCAGCGCCAAGGTTAGCATGAGAGCCGTGATCGGATAGTGCACGGCCTTCTTCACCACGGCCATATAAAGGCCGTCGCGGCGGTCTTCTTCCGTATGCAGCGGCGCCTTGCCGATGATCGCCCCGATCGACGGCGCAAAGATCAGCGCATAGGCCATCGACGCGGCCAGCGTGACGATCAGGGTGATCGGCAGGTATTTCATGAAGTCGCCGACGATGCCGGGCCAGAACAGCAGCGGCGAGAAGGCTGCGATGCGGGTCAGCGTCGCGGCGATGACCGGGCCGGCCATGCGTTTGGCGGCTTCCTCGAACGCCTGCTCCTTGGGCATGCCTTCCGACATCCGCCGCTCGGCATACTCGGTGACGATGATCGCGTCGTCGACCAGCATGCCAACCGCCAGGATCAGCGAGAACAGCACGATCATGTTGATGGTGTAGCCCATCATCGCGAGCGCCAGGATGCCCATCAGGAAGGATGCCGGGATCGCCAGGCCAATCAGCATCGAGGCGCGGCCCGACAGCGCGTAGAGGATGACGATGAAGACCAGGATGACCGCGATGAGGACGTGGTTCTGCAAGTCGTTCAGCAGCTGGTTGACGAAGGTCGACTTGTCCTGGGTGTAGGTCACCTTCAAGTCGGGCAGGGTTTTCTTGCTGTCGGCGACGAACTGATCCGCGACCTTCTTTGCGCCTTCGATCGTCTCGACGACATTGGCGCCGATGCGCTTCTTGACCTCCAGGACGATGGCCGGCTTGCCGTCGAGGCGGGCGATCGTCTCGGCATCCTCGAAGGTCGAGCGCACGGTGGCCAGATCCTGGACGCGCACCACGGCATTCGGTCCGGCGACCACGGGAAGGTTGGCGACATCCTCAGGCGTTTCGATCAGTGCCGGCACCTTGATGGCGTATTTGCCCGCGGAGCCTTCGATCGAACCGGCCGCGACGAGATTGTTCGAAGCACCGATGCCATTGATGAGCTGATCGAGGCGCATGTTGTAGGAGGCGAGCTTCATCGGGTCGATCACGGCCTCGACCATTTCGTCGCGCGCACCCTGGATCGGGGCCTCCAGCACGCCCGGCACCTCCTCGACGCGGTCCTGAAGCTCCTTGGCGGCGGCGGTCAGGGCGCGTTCGGGGATTTCGCCCGACAAGGTCACGAACACCACCGGGAACTCGGACAGGTTCACTTCATTGACGGTGGGTTCCTCGACGCCGGTCGGCAGATCACGCTTGGCGTCCTGCACCTTGTTGCGTGTCTCGATGAGCGCGTCGCCCAGATCCACGGAAGGGTCGAATTCGACGATGACGTTCGCGCCGCCCTGGAAGGCGTTCGACTTCATCTCCTTGAGGCCCTTGAGATTCTTGAGCTGCTGCTCGACCGGCCGCAGCAGAAGACGCTCGGCGTCCTCCGGCGAGATGCCATCATAGATCAGCGAAACGTACATGATCGGAATGGCGACGTCCGGCTCAGCCTCCTTCGGCACTGCCTGGTACGCCAGTGCCCCGGCGATAAGCAGGAACAGCAGCACCGACAGCGTCAGGCGCGCATTGTTGATTGCAAGCTTGACGATATCCATGACAGACCCGTTTTGGAGTTCTTAGTTGATGCCGCTGGCGGCTTCGCCCGCGAGCTTCTTGACCAACTCGGCGTCGGCGGGAACAGGGTTCACCTCGTCGCCTTCCTTGACCAGATCCTGACCGGCGACGATCACCCGGGCATCGGCCGGTATGCCGCCAAGCACCAGCCCGCTCGGCAGGTCTTCGACGAGGTCGATTGGGAAAAACGCCACCTTGTTGCTGGAATCGACGGCGCGGATGCCGAGATCGCCATCATCGCTCAGCGTCACGACCGAACGCGGCAGCGCCACGGCGTCGACTGGTGCCGAGCGCAGCGTGATCTCTGCCGTCATGCCGGCGGGGATGCGGTTGTCCGGATTGGGAATGGCGATCTCGATGCGGAAGGTCCGGGTCGTCGCCGAAGCCTCGCGGCTAATATAGCGTACCGTTCCCTCGACCTTGCCGCCATTGACCAGCAGCGCCTCGGCGCTGTCGCCGGTCCTGATGTGGGTCAGGTCGCGCTCGCTGATTTCGCCGCGCACCAGAACCGGGTCGAGGCTGAGCAATGTCGCCACCTCGCCGCCTTGCATGACGGAACTGCCGAGCTCCACGGGAACCTTGTCGACGACGCCGTTGAACGGCGCGAAGATGCGGGTCCGGTCGAGCTCAGCCTGCGCCAGTTCGAGCTGCGATTTGGCCAACGCGACGGCGGATACGGCGGTATCGAGCTGCAGGGTCGCGAGGTTGCCGCTCTTGGCCAGCCGCTGGGCGGCGACAAGCTCGGCCTCGCGCTGCTTGACCACTTGCTTGGCGGTTTCAACGGCGGCAGGCTTGTCTTCGGCATTCAGCGCGAGGATCAGGTCGCCCTGTTTTACGTGGTCGCCCTGCTTCACGGGCAGTTCGGCGATGATCCCCGCCGCGCGCGTCGCCAGCACAGCGCGCTTGTCGGCCTCGGTCTGTCCCGAGACGCGGATGGCGCGCGCGTGCTGGATGCGTGGCGGCGCCAGCACCGCGACGGTGCGCGCCGGTGCCTTTGGCTGTTCGGCCGCTTCCGCCGGCTTAGCCTCGGTCTCGGCCGACGCACTGCCAACAGAGGAGAATGTGCCGGTGCCCATCCATGCGGCAAAAGCGACGAACACAACCAAAGCGGCAAGCTTGTGGAACCTAATCCGTGGCATAGTTTCTATCCATGTAGGTCCGGCATGATCCGCTGCCGTGCGTCGGGCGCGAAGTCGATATGGGGGCGAGTGATGCCGGATTCAATCGTTTAGCCTGCCGAATATCGGCCCGGCGGGGGTTTCTATACTAAGTTCGCCTTGCGAAACAGTCATAATTTTTCATGTATCGGCCAATCCTGACAATGGTTTGTCAGGAGCAGCGACACATTGCCCGGGGGCGGTTTCGATCGTTCTCAAGGACATGGTGCTCCCGCGGCCGCCCAACGCTGGATTGCAAGAAATGTCTGTTCGGCTGAACCCGGCGCCGGCTGCCGGCCTGGCCCCGGATCCCAGCCCCAGCCGACCAGGCCGTCGTCGCGAACATGGGTGGCGATCTCCTCAAGCGTGCGGTCGCCATTGCGCTCGGGATCCTTGGTCTGTGCGCAGATTTCCGCCGATGACTTGCCGAACCAGACCATCTCCGGCGGCGCCAGATGCCAGCTTTCCGCTCCCGGCGGGCCGTGGCGCATCGGCGAGTTGGTTGCGAAATGGCAGGTCGTGCAGCGCAGTCCCGGATTGCCGAAGCCGGAGCCGTCGGCGCCGCCCTGCACGTTGAAACCATGCACCTTCGCCATCGGAAATTCCGGACCCGACCAGCGCGGCCGATTGTCATCGACATGGCAATTGGCGCAGCGCGGATGCGAAAAGACGGCGTAGACCTTCTCCCATTCGGGCAGGCCCGTGGCTGTGTCGACGGCGAGCGCCGGCGCCGGCTGCGTCTCCTGGGAATGCGCGATGGCGGCGGCCGCGACGACCAGCATAATCGACGCCGCGACAAGGGCAGGTCCTCTCATGCGAACGAGACCTCCTTGTTCAGAGGCAGCTTGCGGATGCGCTTGCCGGTGAGGGCGAAGACTGCGTTGGCGAGCGCGGGGGGCGCCGGGGGCGTGCCGACTTCGCCGACGCCGCCCATCTTGTGGTAGTTCTCGAGGATCGCCACCTCGAATTGCGGGCACTGGAAGATGCGCATCGCGTCGTAGTCGTGAAAATTCGACTGTTCGACCATGCCGTCGGCGAAGGTGATTTCCTGGCCTATCGCCGCCGAAAGCCCGTAGACGGCGCCCGAGGTCAACTGCGCCTCGATGATGCCGGGGTCGAGCGCGGTGCCGACGTCGGCGGCGATCCACATCTTTTCGAGGCGGATGCCGGACGGCGTGTCGGCGACCTGGATGATTTCCCCGACCCAGCTGCCGAAGGACAGCGTGAAGGCGAAACCCTTCGCCTTGCCGGCCGGCAGCGGCTCGCCCCATTTCGCCATTTCGGCGACCTTCTCGACCACCTTCACCGCGGCGGGATAGGCGGCCATAAGCTTTTTCCGCATCTCGACAGGATCGATTTTCCCGGCAGCGGCAATCTCGTCCATGAAGCTTTCGTGGAAGAAGCCGTTGTAGGAATTGCCGACCGAGCGCCAGAAACCGACCGGGATCGACAGCGCCGCCGGGATCGCCGTCACCCGATAGTCGGGGATCGTGTACGGCTGGTCGAACGAGCCTTCGATGATGCTCTTGTCGGGACCCAGGGGCGAAATCGACGGGAACGTCCGCCGCAACGTGCTGGCGATGACCGATGGGGAGGCGATCGCCATGTCGACAGCGACGGGCAGGCCGTCGTCGCCGATGCGGGCGCGGAAGCGGCCCGCCGCCGCCGGACGGTAGGTGTCGTGGCGGGTGTCCTCCTCGCGCGTCCAGATCACCTTGACCGGGCGTCCACCCGTCTCCTTGGCAAGCACAGCCGCGAACATCGAAAAATCCATCTCGCCGCGGCGGCCGAAACCGCCGCCCAGATAGGTCGTGTGGACGTTGACACTGTCCTGCTCGACGCCCGCGACACTGGCGCAAAGCTGACGGGTGATGGTCGGCATCTGGTTCGGCGACCAGATGTCCAGCACACCATCCCTGAGGCGCGCCGTGGCGTTCATCGGCTCCATGCAGGTATGGGCGAGATAGGGTACTTCGTAATCCGCCTTGACCAGCCTTTCGCGCGGTATGTCGGCAAAAGCGGTGTCGACATCGCCGTCGTCGCGGAGCGCCGAACCGTCGGGCGAGGCGAGTGCGTCCTGCAAGGCTTTGAAGATGGCGGCGGTGTCGGCCGGATATTCGGGATCGCTCCATTCCACCTCGATCGCCTCGGCGGCCTTGAACGCCGCCCATGTGTTCTCGGCGATGACGCCGAAGCCGTGGCCGTAGCTGGTGTCGATCGGCACGATCTTGACGACGCCGGGCATCTTCTCAGCCTTGGAAAGATCGGCCTTCACCGGCTTCGACCAGAAGCGCAGGCTCATTTTGACGGTGCCGTAAAGCATCTCCGGCAGGCTGACATCGGCGCCGAAGATGGGCGCGCCGGTCACCTTGGCGAGCATGTCGGTCCGCATCTGCGGCTTGCCGAGCAACACCCAGTCGGCCTTGTCCTTCAGCCGCAGTTCGGAAGGCGGGGCGGAGGCCGCAGCATCGGCGGCAACCTCGCCATAGGTCAGCGATTTTCCTGTGGTCTTGTGGACGATCGTCGCGTCCTGGGTGTCGAGTTCGCTGGCCGGCACTCCAAGCCTGACTGCGGCGGCGGCAATCAGCATGTGCCGCGCGGCGGCGCCGGCCTGACGCATCTTGTCGAAGCCGTCGCGCGTGGAAGACGAGCCGCCGGTACCCTGGAAGCCGAGGACCTTGCCCACAGCGCCCATGGCGGTGCGCATGGATTCCGCGACGACGCCTTCATTGTAGAAGGCGAAGGGACCACCTTCAGAAAGCATCTCCGAATTGTAATAGGCGTAGGCGGCCGGCCCATGCTCGACCTTGATTTTGTCGAGGGGAACGTCGAGTTCCTCGGCGACCAAGGCGGCAAGCGTCGTCGCCACGCCCTGGCCCATTTCGGCGCGCGGGGCGATGACGGTGATCGTACTGTCGGCGGCGATCTTCACATAGGGATTGAAGGTGGCGTCGCCGTCGGCCAGTTCGTCTTCGAGCGGATTGGGATAGGGCTTGCGGTAATAATAATAGCCGACGGCGACGCCGCCGGCGATTGCAACCGCGCCGATGAGGAACGTGCGGCGGGCGATCTTGCCGATGCTGGCCATGGTCAGATCCCCGCCGTCTTGAGCGCGGCGGCCCGCTTGATGGCCGAGCGGATCCTCGGATAGGTGCCGCAGCGGCAGAGATTGCCGCCCATCGCGTTGTCGATGTCCTCGTCTGTGGGGTTCGCAATCTCGTCGAGCAGGGCGACCGCGCTCATGATCTGCCCGGCCTGGCAGTAGCCGCATTGCGCCACCTGCTCCTCCAGCCATGCCTGCTGCACGGGATGCAGCTTGCCGTCCGTGGCGAGGCCGTCGATGGTCAGGATATCGCCATCGACTTCGCCGACCGGCAGCGCGCAAGAACGCACCGGCGTGCCGTCGATATGCACTGTACAGGCGCCGCAGGCGGCGATGCCGCAGCCGAATTTCGGGCCAAGCACCCCGGCGAGATCGCGCAGCGCCCACAAAAGCGGCATGTCGGGATCGGCGTCAATATCAATGGCGTTGCCGTTGACGGTGAGGCGCATGGGGATACCCTTCGTTGTCGTCCATTGCCCGACGATGATGGGTCACGCTCAACATGACCTTAAGACATATTGACAAATTCTGTTATTTTGTCAATTGAGGATCGGAGAACGAGTCCGGACCGTGAACGATACGCCGCAGACACAGGAAGAGCAGAAGCGCGCCCGCATTCTCGAAGGCGCCATGAAGCTGGCGCTTGCCTACGGGTATTCCCGCACCACGATGGACGATATCGCGCGGGCGTCGGAAATATCGCGGCCAGCGCTTTACCTGCTGTTCAAGAACAAGGCGGACATCTTTCGCGCCATCGCCGAGATGTTCCTGAAAAACTCGGTGGAGAGAGCCCGCAGCGCCCTGTCGGCCGACGGACCGCTGGCTGCACGCCTGGAAACGGCGATCGAGACGGCGCTGATTTCGATGATGCGGCAGATTTCGGAATCGCCGCACGGCGCCGAACTGCTCGACATGAAGAACAGCCTTGCCGGCGATATCGCGCTGGTGTGGCGCAACGATCTGGTCGCGGTACTGGCGGAGGCGATCGCCACCGAAGCCGCCGGCGCCGGCGTCGACCTGGCGGCGAGGGGCCTCTCGGCCACCGGACTCGCCAACCTGCTGCTCGACGGGCTGGAGGGGATGAAGATGCGGGTGCGCGATGCGGAAGGCCAACGGGCCGGCGCCCGCGAACTGATCCGCGTCATCGACATGGTGCTGAAGCCGTAGCTTCCGGGGCCGTCGGTCGGTGGCATTCGCCTACCGCTTTCTGGCCGCCACCGGTTTCGAGCGGTTGGCCAGAAATTCGCGGACGCGGCTGCCGGCGCCGTGCGGACGTTTCGGCAGCATGCCCGGTACCAGCATGTCGGAGAGGTCGAGCGAAGGCTCCCTGCCGACCTTGTCGTAGTTCTCGTCCAGCCAATCGCCGGCGGCCGAACGGCCGAGGTCGCGCAGATATTCGAGGAAGGCCCATTCGGCGTTGACCTTCGACGACGCCGAAAGATCCTTGAACGCCTCGTCGGCATCGATGCGGTGCATGCGGATATCGCGGTATTCGCCATGCGGAATGCGGCCCGAGGCGATCAACTCCTTGACGAAGGCGATGGCGCGGAACTCGCGCAGCAAGGCGGCATTGAAGGTGATCTCGTCGATGCGATTCTGGATCTCGTTGGCGGTCTTCGGCACGCCTTCGCGGACCACCGGGTTGATCTGGACGAGCAGCACGTCCTCGGCGGCATTGACATAGAAGAATGGATAAAGCGCCGGATTGCCGCCGTAGCCGCCGTCCCAGTAGGGCGCGCCATCGATCTCGACAGCCTGGAAGATCAGTGGCAGGCAGGCCGACGCCATCACCACATCCTCGTTGATTTCGCCGGTCTCGAAGACGCGCAACTGGCCGGTCTCGACATTGGTGGCTGACAGGAACAGCTTCAGCGCCCTGCAGGCCCGCACATTGTCGAAGTCGATCTCGGCGCGGACCACATCGCGTAGCGGATTGATGTTGTAGGGGTTGGCGAGATAGGGCGACAGAAGCCGCGAGATGGAATCGAACCAGAGATAACCCGGCGTATTCTCGACCGACCAGTTGCCCCATAGCACGTCCCAGGGCGAACGCTGCACCGGGCTGAACCGGCCGGTGCGGCCGACTGCCCGCCAGAAATCGGCAAGCTTCCGCCGTGCTCCGTCTGGGCCGCCGCGCACCCAGCCGTCGGCCATGGCGACCGCGTTCATGGCGCCGGCGCTGGTACCGGAAACCGCCGCGAAATCGAGGCGGCCATCTTCGAGCAGCCGGTCGAGCACGCCCCAGGTGAAGGCGCCATGCGAGCCGCCGCCCTGCAGCGCGATGTTGACTGGTTTCTTGTCACGCTTGCCGTTGGTCGTCATGAGATCACTGCGCGGTCCAGCCGCCGTCGACCGAGATCGGCGTGCCGGTGATCGACGCGGCATTTTCGGAGCAGAGGAACACGGTTGTGGCGCCGATCTGTTCGACGGTGGCGAACTGCCTGGTCGGCTGGCGGTCGAGCATGACCTCGCGGATGACGGTGTCGCGGTCCATGTTGTGGGCCTTCATCTGGTCCGGGATCTGCGCCTCGACCAGCGGCGTCAGCACGTAGCCGGGGCAGATGGTGTTGCAGGTGATGCCTTGTTCCGCGACTTCCAGCGCCACCGTCTTGGTAAGGCCGAGGATGCCATGCTTGGCGGCGACATAGGCCGACTTGAACGGCGAGGCACGCAGGCCGTGTGCCGAGGCGATGTTGACGATGCGGCCCCATTTCTTCGCCTTCATCAACGGCAGGGCGGCAGCGGTGGTGTGAAAAGCCGAGGTGAGGTTGATGGCGATGATGCGGTCCCACTGCTCGACCGGGAACTCGTCGACGGGCGCCACGTGCTGGATGCCGGCATTGTTGACCAGGATGTCGACGGTGCCGAACTTTTCGGCGGCCTTCCCCACCAGCGCCCGGCAATCATCACCCTTCGACATGTCGGCCTGGACATAGACCGCCTCGACCTTGTGTTTCGCGGCGATCTCCTTGGCGACGGCATGATCCGTGTCGGTGTTCGAAAACGAATTGACGACGACGTTGCAGCCTTCGGCGGCCAGAGCGTGGGCAATCGCCAGGCCGATTCCCGAGGTCGATCCGGTGACGATGGCGGTCTTTTTCCCTGTTGTCATGGTCGCTGGTCCTTTCGCAGTCTTTGTTGCAGTGCAATATATGTACTGCTTTGCAGCAGAAATGCGAAGGGCGTCCCGTACTGCCGATGCGGCCCCACCCGGCGGGCTTCGCCCGCCACCCTCCCCTCAGGGGGAGGGATAGCCATGCTTCTCCGTTGCCACGCTGCGGAAATCCGCCCTGGCCATTGGGAGGCTGTCTTGCCTCCCGTGTAAAAAATGTGGGGGAGGCGGTGCGCGCCTGCCGGACGGACCGACAGCGCTGTTTTCAGTAACGATGCCCGAAAGACGCGCACCGCCGGCGTTGCTGCCCCGCCCGGCTCGCCCTGTGCCAGAAGGCCGTAGGCTCACCGTACGTCGAGGGCCGGAACCTTGGAGCATGACCTCCAACCTCGCCAATCCGGAGCGAGGCCAGTCCCGACGCCGCTGTTCTCCCTGGTCAACCCGGTGGCCACCCAGACCCCCACAGAGAACAACACGGTCATTATGCGGGAGGCCGCGAAGGGTGTGGACAGACGATTTTTTTTCAACAATCGTACAAGCCATTGAAATTGCTATGAAGAATCTTTGATTGAGGTGGAGAAGGGCGGGAAATCGGGTGATTCTATCCACACCTCAGCGGGGCGGCACGGACGGGACTCACCTTCCCCCGAAGGGGGAGAAGGTGCCTGAGCGCAGCGAAGGCGGATGAGGGTGTTGGAAGAAACGCAATGCTTCCCCAAGCCTCCCCGCTTCGTGCTGCATTTCAGCAAGATAACGCTTCGTCGAACACCCCTCATCCGTCTCGGCGCTTCGAGCCGATCCACCTCCCCCACAAAGGGAGAAGGTCAGGCGCCATCTGCTTCGCTGCGCCGCCTTGACATCGCCTTGCTCCTCCGCCACCTGAAAGCCGGATCATTCGGCCAGAAAGGCACCCGGCGATGACCGGATATTTTTCCTCTCCCTTCGACCGCCGCCATTCGGTCGGCGTCGATGTCGGCGGCGTGATGGTGGGCGGCAATGCCCCGGTCGTCGTGCAGTCGATGACCAACACCGACACCGCCGACGTCGACCAGACGGTGGCGCAGGTGGCCGCTCTGGCGAAGGCCGGCTCCGAGATCGTGCGCATCACCGTCGACCGCGACGAGAGCGCTGCCGCCGTTGCCGGCATCCGCGAGCGGCTCGATCGGCTCGGCATCAACGTGCCGCTGGTGGGCGACTTCCATTACATCGGCCACAAGCTTCTGGCCGACCATCCGTCCTGCGCCGAGGCGCTGGCGAAATACCGCATCAATCCCGGCAATGTCGGCTTCAAGGAAAAGAAGGACAAGCAGTTCGGCGCCATCGTCGAAATGGCGATCCGCTACAACAAGCCGGTGCGGATCGGTGTCAACTGGGGCTCGCTCGACCAGGAGCTGCTGACCCGGCTGATGGACGACAACCAGAAGCAGGGATCTCCGCTGACCGCTAACCAGGTGATGCGCGAGGCGATCGTGCAGTCGGCGCTGCTGTCGGCGGCGGCCGCCGAAGAGATCGGCCTGCCGCGTGAAAAAATCATTCTCTCCGCCAAGGTGAGCCAGGTGCAGGACCTGATCGCGGTCTATGCGGAACTTGCCAAACGCTCCGACCACGCCTTGCATCTCGGCCTGACGGAAGCGGGCATGGGTTCGAAAGGCATCGTGGCGTCTTCGGCGGCGATGGGCATCCTGCTGCAGCAGGGCATTGGCGACACGATCCGCGTTTCGCTGACGCCGGAACCGAACGGCGATCGCACCCGCGAGGTTCAGGTGGCGCAGGAACTGCTGCAGACGATGGGCTTCCGGCAATTCGTGCCGATCGTGGCGGCCTGTCCCGGCTGCGGGCGCACTACCTCGACGGTTTTCCAGGAACTGGCTCAGAACATCCAGAAC
Source organism: Mesorhizobium sp. ZC-5 (assembly GCF_025753855.1). GTDB lineage: Bacteria > Pseudomonadota > Alphaproteobacteria > Rhizobiales > Rhizobiaceae > Neomesorhizobium. The sequence continues at coordinate 17,105 of NZ_JAOWPT010000002.1, read as the reverse complement.
GATCTGCGCAAGAACATGCCGGTCTGGCGCGAGCAATATCCGGGTGTCGAGGAACTGAAGGTCGCGGTGATGGGCTGCATCGTCAACGGGCCGGGCGAATCGAAACATGCCGATATCGGCATCTCGCTGCCCGGCACGGGCGAGACGCCGACGGCGCCGGTGTTCATCGACGGCAAGAAGGCGGCGACGCTGCGCGGTCCGGATATCGCCGAGGAATTCGAGAGGATGGTCGCCGCCTATATCGAGCAGCGGTTCGGCCGCGGCGGCAGGCAAGCGGCGGAATAGCGATGCCGGCGTTCCGGAAAGCGGCGCTGCTGCTTTGCGGGCTTGCCTGGTACGGGCCTGCGCTGGCCGATCCGCCCGGCCGAAGCGAGAGGCCGGTCACCATCGGCCGCATCTGCCATCTGATCGAGACGCAGGCCGACGTGCACCAATTGCCGCGCGATTTCTTCGCCCGGCTGATCTGGAAGGAAAGCCGCTTCGACCCCGGCGCCGAAAGTCCGGTCGGCGCCGAGGGCATTGCGCAGTTCATGCCGGGAACGGCGAAGATGCGCGGGCTGGCCGATCCTTTCGACGTTGAGCAGGCGCTGCCCGCTTCGGCGAAATATCTCGGCGAGCTGAAACGCGGCTTCGGCAATCTCGGACTGGCGGCCGCGGCCTACAATGCCGGCGAAAGCCGCGTGTCGCGCTGGCTTTCGTCGGGCGGGTTCCTGCCGCTGGAAACGGAAGACTACGTGCTCGACATCATGGGCGAGCCGGCGGACAGTTTCTCCACCGCCAGCTACCAGGGAACCGTGCAGCCGCTCGATGCGAAACTCGATTTTCGCAAGGCCTGCCGCAAGCTGCCGGTGATCATGGCGGCCACGGTGCCGATGGCGCGCATCAATGTGAAGCCGTGGGGCGTCCAGGTGGCCGGCAGTTTCCGCCGCGCCGCCGCATTCCGGCAATGGCAGCGGGCGAGGGCACGGTTCCCGGCACTGCTTTCAAGCCATGAGCCGGTGGTGAGCCGGGTGCGGACGCCGAGGGGCCGGCGCGGTATCTATGCGGTCAGGATCGGTGCCGATTCACGCAAGGAAGCCGATGTCATCTGCCAGAAGTTGCGCGGCGCCGGCGGCGCCTGCGTCGTGCTTCGCAACCGGTAAGTGGCCTGCCGAATGGCCGCTATGCCGACCGGGCCAATTCCTTTTCCGGCAGCGCCGTTTCACTCAGCCAATTGCCGATCTTGGCACTGAGGCGGTCCGGCGAGATCGGCTTCGACAGGTAGTCATCCATGCCCGCCTCGATGCATTTTTCGCGGTCGCCCTTCAGCGCATGGGCGGTAACGCCGATGATCGGCGTGTGGCCGCCGGCGGAGCGCTCGGCGGCACGGATGGCGCGCGTCGCCTCGTAGCCGTTCATTTCGGGCATCGACACATCCATCAGGATCAGCCGCGGCTTCAGCGAGCGGTGCATCTCGACGGCGGTGCGGCCGTTGGCGGCGATGCGGTAGGAAAGATCGAGGCCGTTGAGGATCTGGCCGAAAACCAGCTGGTTCACCTCGTTGTCCTCGGCGATGAGGATGTCGAGCGGTGCGTTCGCCTGCGGTGCGGCAGCCTCGCGCTCGGCAGCGATGGCGGGCTGTACGGGGCGCCGTCTTTCCGGTTGCGGCAAGGTGAGAGCCTGCGGCTCACGGGCGAATTCGACACGCAAGGCAGCGGCGCGGGCCTTCTGGATGACGGCGATGACGGTGCCGAGCAAGACCGCCGAGCGCGCCGGCTTGGTCAGATGCGCGGCGATACCGTAGTCGATCACCATGCGGCCGAAGTCGATCTGGTCGACCGAGGTGAGCAGGATGACCGGGATGTGCGTGGTGCGCTGGTCCGAGCACATCGCCTTGGCGACGTCGGCGCCGTTCATGCCGGGCATCTGGTAGTCGAGGATGACGCAATCGACCGAGGCGCCGAGCTGGGCAGCGCGGTCGAGGAAGGCGAGGCCGACGGCGCCGCTTTCGGCGGCGGCGCAGTCGAAACCCCAGCTCTTCAGCTGTTCGAGCAGGATCTCGCGATTGACCGGGTTGTCGTCGATGACCAGAACGCGGGCACCGGTGACGTCGACCGGAACCGGGGTGCTCGGCGCTTCCGAGGAATGAACCGGCAGCGGCGCGGTGAACCAAAACACCGAGCCGCGGCCGAGTTCGGATTCGACGCCGATGTTGCCGCCCATCAAGTCGATGAGGCGGGCGCCGATGGCAAGGCCGAGGCCGGTGCCTTCGTGACGGCGGGTGGAACTGCCGTCGACCTGGGCGAATTTCTCGAAAACGTTCTGCAGTTTCTCGGCGGGAATGCCGATGCCGGTATCCTCGACGCGGATGTGGAGATGCGCGACGTCGTCCTTTACCTCGCCGGCGACATCGATCAGTACATGACCGCGTTCGGTGAATTTCACGGCATTGCCGAGCAGATTGGTGATGATCTGGCGGAAGCGGCCGACGTCGCCGACCACATATTCGGGCAGACGCGGATCGACGCGGACGATCAGTTCGAGGTTCTTCTCGGCGACGCGAGCGGAGACCAGGGTTGCGACATCCTCGACCGCTTCCGCGAGGCGGAAAGGAGCGGGATCGAGCGTCAGCTGGCCGGCATTGATCTTCGAGAAGTCCAGGATGTCGTTGATGATGGTGAGCAGCGCGTTGCCCGACTTCACGATGACATCGGTGAAGGTCTTCTGGCGTGCCGTAAGTTCGGTCTTGGACAGAAGCTCGGCCATGCCGAGCACGCCGTTCATCGGGGTGCGGATCTCGTGGCTCATGTTGGCGAGAAATTCCGACTTGGCGCGGTCCGCCGCTTCGGCCTGCTTGAGCGAGGCTTCAGATGCGTCGAACGCGCGGCGGATCGCCTTCTCCATCGGCCGAAAGATCCAGAAGGCGACGATCGCCAGAACGAGGAGCATGACGCCACCGGCGCCGATCAACAGCCGGTCGCCGGTCACTTCGGCGATGCGCCGTTCGTTTTCCAGCGCGGTGCGGGCGCGCACCAGCAATGGCTGCGCGAAGAGGTCGTTCTGGTTCTGGATCTCGCGGTAGCTCCACTCGTCGATCTTCTGGGCCTTGGCGAGGACGCCGAGGTTGCGGATGATGTCGCGCACCGACCAGAAGAGATCGCCGTTGATCGACACGGTGTCGATCTCGTCGGCATTGGCCCGCTGCAGGCGCGGCTTGATGTCGGCATAGGCGCGCGCCAGGGCTTCCGTTGCCGTGGCGAGGCGGTCGGCATGGCCGCGCGCGGCCGACGTCAATTCCTCGCGGGTTTCCTCCCGCCAGGCGGTGGTGGTCTGTTCGGCGAAACTGGTGGCGTTGCGCAAGTCACGCAGCAGAACAATGGTGTCGGCGGCGGCGGCGTCGAGCTGGCGGCGGTATGTGTTGACGCTGCTCATCGCGAACATGATGGCTGCCGCGGCAACGGCGATCATCATCAAGCCGGACAGGTAGCGAATCCGGATCGACCGGATGAAGGACAGATACTGTGGCACGCGAACCCCCGAACACGCAGAAACCATGCCGGGCAATTTCGCCATAGCCTCATTACCCGCATTTTAGCAATCGCGATTACGCCTTATTTACATTAAGAAAATGTGTGCGATCCGGTGCCTAGACCTCCTGAGCGCGCGGTTGGCAGAGATGCCTACTCGTTTGTTTCTCAGCTATAGCCAATTCTACCAGGCGCCTACCCCCGACCATACCGCCGGACTTTCATCTGCCTGTTTCCAAACGCAAAATCGTGCTCATTCACTAAATTTCAATTCAGCGCACTTACGCTTCGGCAGACGCTGGATGTTTGTGAACAATGAGTTTTTGGTTTGTGGGCCAGAACCGGTGGGGCTGCCGGCATTTCCCGATACGACAGATCGTAAAAGGGCTTCAGGTTCTCGCCATCGCAGCCGGGCCAGCGGGGTGTGTCACCAGTACGCCCCCAAGCCCATTCACCACCGGATCGATAGCGACCGTTGATGGCTTGCGAGGCTCGATCGATCCGCAAGCAATGCCAAGGGTGACGCTCGATCTCGCAGCCAACGAACCCGTAGCCCATGAAACGCGGGCCGCTTTTTTCAACGCGGTGGCACTTCCTCTCTCATCGCCCGTGCAAGGCCGTTCCTGGGACAGGGTACGAAGCCCGGAGGCAATGGCGCAATTCAACGCTTGTTTGGAGCGCCATTTGTGCCCCAATAAAACCATCCGTTCGGCGGCAGCGCTGATTGAACAGGCCGCCGGTGAGGGCGTCGCGTCGCAAATCGGTCTGGTGAATTCAGGGATAAACGGGTTGGTAAATTACGTCGCCGATGAGCAACTCTACCGCAAGCCGGACCACTGGGCCGACCTTGATCAGACGCTGGCGATCGGTGCCGGCGATTGCGAGGATCTTGCCATAGCGAAGATGCTCCTGCTGCAAAAGCTCGGCTTCGACACGCGTGACCTCACCCTCCTCCTGTTGAGGGACGAACGCCGACAGGTCTTCCACGCGGTGTTGATCGTGCGGACAGACGCGCGAAACGTTGTACTGGACAGCGTGACAAATGTGATCCGGGAGGATCGCGAGGTTGCCGATTATTTGCCGCTGGTTTCTTTTAGCAACGACCGATCCTGGATCTACGGATCGCGAATATCAAAGCAAACCGGCAGATCGGTACATAATGGAAGCAATTCCATCTAAATTCGGGACTGTCCTAGGAGATTGAGACTTCTAGGACAGTCCCAAAAATCAGCGCCTGCGGCTTCCATTGTCGAACAGCCACTTCGTCCGGTAGAATCGGGTTTCACGATGAGTGCGTGTCGCAGCAGCGCTACGCTCTGGGATGAACTCGGAGGCGGGAATGTCATCAAACATGGGTCTGAACCATCGGAAGTCGCGCCTCAAGTCAGGAGTGTTGCTGCTTCTGGTGGCGTTAAGCTTGCCTGTCTGGTCAACGCCGGCAACGAGTGCCTCACAAACAGTCCGGCAATTCGATCCCGCAACCGGCAAATGGGTAAAACGAAGCGTTGCAATCAAACCCAGAGCCCTGCGCTCGAACGCCTCGCCAATTGTGCCAGCGATCGTCCCATTCTCCGAAAACCTGTCCGCTGGCACGATCGTCGTAGATACGGACGCAAGGAGGCTTTATCGCGTCTTGGGAAACGGAACCGCAATCCGCTACGGGATAGGCGTCGGTAGAGAAGGGTTTACCTGGCGCGGTGCGGAACGGATTTCGCGAAAGGCAGAATGGCCCGGCTGGACGCCGCCTCCCGAGATGATTGACAGGGAAGCGGCCAACGGGCGCACCCTGCCCAGCTACGTGGAAGGTGGCCCAGACAATCCACTTGGCGCGCGCGCGCTTTATCTTGGGTCAACCCTGTTTAGAATACATGGAACGAATCAGCCATGGTCGATCGGTCAGGCTGTGTCCTCCGGCTGCATCCGCATGGCGAACGATGATATCGTTGAGCTTTTCAACCAAGTCCAGATTGGAACAAAAGTGATTGTTCGGTAGTCGAAGCTTGATGCGGTCACGTCTCCGGTCATTCCGGACGGAAGTGAAATTCGACTTCGGGCCGGATCATTCAAATGCATGGGTTTGGCGCAACGCTCGTTTCATACGAAACCGATACGTCATATCTGCTTTTCAAATCGGGGCAGATGCATGATCAACGTTTTGCAATTCCTCCGCAGCGATCGTTTGCACGGCGTGCTTTTCGTTGTCGCGGGAACAGCCGCCTGCCTGGCCGTTTCGGTCCTCGCGCATTACCTCCTGTTCTTCCGCGAAGACGTCAATCCGTTTCGCCAAAGCTTGATCAGCGCCATCCTGGTGCCGATTGTTCTTGGCGTTCCGCTCTTTTCGGCGATTACCTTGGCAACACGCAAGATCGCGCGGCTCAAACAGCAACTCAACCGAGCCGTGTCGCTCGACAGCCTGACATCGACCCTCAACAGCACTGCCTTCGCAACGTTTGTCGAGGATTTCAGCAAGCGCGAGCGCAGGGGGATTCGGACGGGGGGAGCGCTTGTTGTGCTCGACGCCGACGGTCTGAAGGCGATCAATAAAAGCTTCGGGCACGAATGGGGAAATGAGGCCCTGCGAATCATCGCCAGCGCTATCCGGTCATCGGTACGACTGGGTGACATCGTCGGCCGCATCAGCGGTAACGAGTTCGCTGTATTCCTTCCCGGAGCAAGCGTAGAGAACGCCAAGGATGTGACCGAACGGATACGCCGTGCCGTGACCGGGGTTGTATTTGAACCCGAGGGTAATCCCGTGACGCTCACAATCAGCGGCGGAGTGGCGTTCTTCGAGCATCCCGTTGCATTCGACAAGCTCATCATGGCTGCCGATCACCAACTGGATGAAGCAAAGCTCAGCGGAGGCGACCGCATCGAGTACGATGCCGCTCCGGTCAGCCAGGTTACGGGGTCCGCCGGACTGCATTGACGATGGGGATGCGACACGGCGCGGGGTCAAGTGCGCGGGCCCTTTGCGTCAGGTTCTTTCCAAGATGGAAGTTGGCCGGAACCGTCAGCCCTGAGTATCCCAGCACGGTTGCAGCTACCGCCTCAAGCGCGGATTTTTTGATCTCTGCGAGCGGCAGACAGGACAACGACGTGCGAGTACAGAGATCCGGCAATTCCAGTCACCAGCACGACGACTTGAGGGAGATTGAGGTGAAAATCCAAGGCAAAGAACACTGAATCAGGTGTCTGCCCCGCCACGTCAAAACTTGCCACCATGAAGTTGTTGGCAATCAGAGTTGCAAATGCCCCTGCAAGCACCAGCACATGATTGGCCAGGAAGCAGACGGCCGGGCCCCGTTTTGTTTGCGCGACAAGAAAGAGCGAGAGAAACAGCGCGCTTATGAAAACGATTTGAATCCACAACGTATAGCCGCTGAGAAGATCGAGACGATTTGAAAACTCCCCGTACAGGGCCCGCAATTCCAGCGAGGCGCGCCACAGGAATGGGCTTGCCGGGTACAGCGCGAGCGCGTGGGTAGCCAGCCTTTCTGTAAGAAAGAGAGCCAAGAAGAATCCCGGAAACGCAAGAAGCATTGCCATTCGGCGGACGGAATGTTCCATGCGCCCAGAATACTTGGATCGTATTAATCTGGGCTTAATGCGCCAGCTGCCGATATTGGCCTAAAACTGCGACGCGGTATTTCAGATAGCTGGGCTGTTGCCCATCTGCAACAAGCTCGAATAAAGCTGCTTCTTCTCCATACCATCCCCTGATCGCGACCATTGTTTTACGAAAAGTATGGATTCGGGGCTGCAACTTGGCATATTAAGAATTCCAGAATATTAGGTTTCTTGGTATATGAAGGCGGCCAAGAAGAAAATGGGGCTTGTAATGGTGGGATGGGGCATGAGCAAACAGCGTTTGCTGCAGTCAGCATGTCTAACGGTTGGAATAATAACCGCGCCGCAGATCGCCTCTGCTTTGACACTCAAGGAGGCGCTTGCCGTCACAGTTGAGGCGAACCCGGAAATCGGCCAGGCCGTGGAGAACCGGGAAGCGATTGAATTTGAATTGCGTCAGGCGCGGGGTCTTTATCTTCCCAGTGTTGACCTAGAGGGTTCGGTCGGAGCGCGTGGTCTCGACAATCTGAGCCGTCGCGCCATCGGCATAGAGGACGACCCGCTTTATCCGACGGACATCGGCGTCAGCGTGACGCAAAAATTGTTCGACGGGGGAGGTCGCCGCGCTGAACTCGAGCGTCAAGCGTCGCGGGTTGACGGTGCGTCGTTCCGTATATTGGAACGTTCGGAGGCGATCGGCCTTCAGGTTGTGCGCGAGTATCTCGAGTTCATGCTGCAGGCGGAAATCGTCGCGGAGTCTCGCCGCAACGTCAGTGCTCACCAAAAGATCGCAAATGACATCGGATCGCTGATCGCCGGCGGAACCCTGACGGAAGCCGACCGCCTACAGGCGCAGGAGCGGCTTCTGGCCGCCAATGCTCGACTCGAGGAAGCGACCGAAGAGATCGAAGCAGCCCGGATTCGTTTTTACAAGTTGGTCGGCAAGCCGCTGACCGATCCACAGATGCCGGCATCCGTGCTGTCGCGGTTGCCGGACTCGCTGGACCAGGCAATTGGAATTGCCCGCCAAAACAATCCACGGATTCATGTGGCAAACGCTGACATCGATGCGGCCGATTCACAGGTCGATGCCGCCCGTTCCAGCTATTTCCCGGAAGTGTTCGCGGAAGGACGCGCGAAGGTCGGCAACGACATTGACGGTTCCATCGGTCGAACCAACGATTTCGAGGCGCGGTTGGTTGCCCGCTGGAACCTTTATCGCGGTGGAATAGACGTCGCGAACGAGCAGGAACAGATTCGGCGTGCGAGTGAACAGCGTCTTGTGCTGCATCAGATGTACCGGGAGGTCGAGGAAGCGGTGCGTATTTCCTGGGACCGCCGGATCAAGCAGGCCGACCTTGCACAGACGTTTCGTGCCCAGGCGAATGCAAATGCCGGATTGGTCAGCTCCTACCAGGAACAGATGGTGGTCGGCCAACGGTCGTTGCTCGACGTGCTTGGTGCGCAAAACACTCGCTACAACGTCAATGTGCTGGCCAAGACATCCCAGTATGCGTCACGCTTTGCGGAGTACCGCATACTTGCAGCAACCGGTCAGCTCCTGAGCACCTTCAATCTGGAGGGGCCAAAACAGAGCAAGGCGTATGCGCGCACGGAATTCGACGTACCCGAAACGGCTCCGACGGAGACATACCGGCGCCTGCCGACCAGGCAGACCAACGAACTGCCGCTCGATCTGCTTGCGCCGATAAGGAAAAAGAACTGAGGGCTATCTAAGCGAACTGGTGGGGTTTGGTGGGTTATTCAGAAGCGCGGCGCGGTGGCGGGCCGGCTGTTGAAGATTTCAAGTCAGCATTCCAGAAGATAGCGGTCTTCCTTGGGCGCCCGAGTTCGCCCACAGCGCTTTTTTCAGGCGTGCCGTTCGATGAAACGGCCGTGACAATCGAAGACGTCAGTCATCTGGCTGACAAGATTGGATTGGACACGCGGCAACAGCGCATCAACGACATGGTCACGGGCCGCCTGGTGCTGCCGGCACTCCTGTTGCTTGCGGATGGATACGCGATCGCGCTTCTCGATCGAACCGAGCACGGGTCTTTTGTTACGCTGCTCGATTCGCCGGAAAAGGCGAACATTGCCGATCTTCTCAGATTGGACATCCGAGCCGTCCTGTCGTTTTCCGTTGTTTACCTGAATGTGGGCGATGGTGCTGTGTCAGGCACGGCGCCGCAGATCGAGCGGCGGCACTGGCTTGTCGATACGTTGGTACCGTTCTGGCGAACCTATCTCCAGGTGGCGCTCGCGGCATTGTTCATCAATCTGCTGGCGCTGGCATCGCCGCTCTTCACGATGAACGTGTATGATCGGGTGCTGCCCAACAAGGCCGTCTCAACGCTATGGGTGCTGGCGAGCGGCGTGGCGCTGGCCATCCTGTTTGACCTCCTGCTCAAGACTGCCCGTGCGGCGCTGATCGACTATGCAGGCCGCCAAGCCGACTTGAGATTGTCCTATTTGTTGTTTGAGAAAGTCCTCAACACCTCGCTCAGCGCACGGCCCATGTCGACCGGAGAATACGCCAGCAGGGTGACCCAGTATGAATTTGTTCGGGAGTTTTTCACCTCGAATACTATTTCCGTGCTGATCGACACCTTCTTTGTGTTCATATTTCTAATCGTCATTTACGTTCTGGCGGGCTGGCTGGTTGCCATTCCCGCCGTCGCCTTTTTGGTTTCGTTGTTTATCGGGTTGATCGCGCAGTTCAGGATTGGGCGCCGCGTCGCCGCGGCCGCCAACGAGGCAGCGCAAAGACAATCGCTACTTGTTGAAACGATTTCGACGATCGAGACCGTCAAGGCGTTGCGTGCTGAGGCGCAGTTGCTCCGACGCTGGCGGGAACTATCCAAAAACGCCGCGCGCACCTCCGAAGACATAAAGCAGCTATCGTCCAGTGCCGGGAACTGGACGCAGCTGGTCCAGCAGCTGGTGGCGGTGGGAATTGTCGTTGGGGGCGCATATGAATTTTCGGAAGGCAACCTTTCGACCGGGGCGATCATCGCCTCCGTCATGCTTGCCAGCCGGGCGGTGGCGCCGCTGGGGCAGATCGCTCTGACGTTGGCTCGCCTGCGACAGGCAAATCTCTCCCTGCGCATCCTCAATGGCATCATGGCACAGCCCGAGGACCGGCCGAACACCGTCGGCTTCGTCAACCGAGAGATCACCGCAGGAAGTTTTGGCTTCAGAGGCGTCGATTTTGTCTATCCGGGTTCCGATTACAAGGTCCTCAACGGTCTGAACTTTTCGGTATCGCCCGGCGAACGCGTTGGCATCATCGGCCGCATTGGGTCGGGAAAGACAACCATCGGCCGCCTGCTCGGCGGGCTTTATCCAGCAACCGGCGGGATGCTTACAATCGACGGCATCGATGCCAGGCAATATCACCCTGCCGTCATCCGTGCAGCGGTGGCCGTTGCTGGACAGTCAACCGACCTCTTTTCGGGTACGGTCAAAGAAAATCTGCTTATGGGTCGAAGCGGGGCAAGCGACAGCGAGATCGTTGAGGCAGCCAGAGCGACGGGCGTCGACGATTTTGTATCGCGGCACCCGCGAGGCTATGACATGCCGGTCGGTGAACGGGGGAACAACCTTTCAGGTGGACAAAAACAGGCCGTCACCATTGCCAGACTGCTGCTTGCCAATCCCAAGATCGTGTTTCTTGATGAGCCGTCCGGCGCGATGGACCTGGCGAGCGAAAAGGCGTTGATTGGAAAGCTTTCACAAGCTTTCGACCGCACCACCACGGTGGTAATTTCCACGCATCGATACAGCATGCTTGAGCTTGTCGACCGCCTCATCGTCATCGACCAAGGACGAGTGGTTGCTGACGGCCCCAAAAGGACGGTGATCGAGGAACTTCAGAAGAAAGTGATGGCTACAAGCTGATGTCGCAGCCGCGATCGTTTGACACATTTCGGTCATTGCCTGCCGGCCATGACGACGGAGGTCTCCTATGATTGAGAGGCCTCCGCTCTTTGCGAGGCTCGCCCTCGCGGTGATTATCCTCCTCATTGGTTCTTTCATCGCCTGGTCTGCCGTTACGGAGATAGATGAAATAACCCGTGGGGACGGCAAGGTGATTCCGGTCTCGAAAACACAGATCGTTCAGTCGACCGAGCCTGGTGTAGTCCAGGAGATCGCCGTTCAAGTGGGGCAAGTGGTGAGCAAGGGCGACCTGATCATCAGGCTCGATGATACCTCCACAACGGCGTCGCTAGGGGAATCGGTTGCCCGCTCGCGCGCGCTCCAGACGCAGATTGCCCGGCTCGAAATCGAGATGGCGGGAGATTTCAAGTCCGACCTCGATTGCCCTGAAGCCATTGCCAAGACGTCACCGCAGATATGTGAGAACGAAAATCAGTTGCTGCGTGCCCGGCGCGACAATTTCCGCAACAAGCTGTCCGTGCTTGAGGAGCGGCGCCAGCAGCGCATGAAAGAACTCGACGAAGCCCATGCCAATATTTCACGCCTGGAGGAGAACCTTAAAATCGCGCAGCGCGAAGAGGATCTGATTGCGCCGATGGCCAAACGCAAGCTTGTGGCTCAGACAGACCTCATTCGTGTGCAGAAGGAATTGACTGAGGTAACCGGTCAACTTCAGCTCGCAAAGGAGTCCATCGATCGCATCAAAGCGGCCATAAGCGAAGCCTCTCTGCAGGTGGACGAACTGGGGCTGCAGCTTCAGCAGGAAGCGCTGGCCGAGAAAACCCAGGCGCTTTCAGAACTTTCCGTCATCGAGGAAACCATCCGCGGCGCCTCGGACCGCGTGGCGAGAACCGATATTCGATCACCGGTGGATGGTGTCATCAACACGCTCGACGTGAACACCATTGGCGCCTATGTGCAGCCCGGCTCGGTGATCGGCGGCGTTGTGCCCACGTCCGAAACCTTGCTGGTCGAGGCCCGGGTTTCGCCGCGTGACATTGCCTTCGTGCGGCCAGGGCAGCCGGCGCTGGTCAAGATCAGCGCATATGACTTCTCCATCTATGGTGGCATCGAAGGAGAAGTGTCGAACATTACGGCCGACAGTCTTGTCGACCAGAACTCGGGCGAAACGTTCTATCAGGTCCGCGTTAAAACCGCGAAATCGGAACTGGTCAAAGATGGCCGCACCTATGCGATAATTCCGGGAATGATCGCCTCGGTCGACATTATGACCGGACACAAGACGATCCTTCATTATCTGCTGAAACCGATCAACAAGGCAAAAGACGAGGCCCTGCGCGAACGATGACCGTCCTGCCTGAGACCTCGTCCGACGTGGGCGGCTCTGATCAAGCCCGAGTCGGTGACTACACGCCTATCTTTCGAGCGGTTAAGGTTGGGCCGGATCGACGCGGTATCAGGCTCGAAAAGATCTACTGGAACGTGCTGAAGGAACTTAGCGTCGCCGAAGGGCGAACGCTTGGTGATATTGTCCATCAATCGGAGGCCGAGTTTCGAGAAGGCGCCAACATCACATCCGTTCTGCGCGTCCTGTGCCTGCAATGGCTGCGCGCGCAACTCGACGCAGCTCAAAGTCAGCTGGGCGTCCACGTCATCGATAGCCTCGTTCAGGTATCGCCCGTGCCGACATTTGCTCTCACTGAAGACAAGCGGATTCTTTATTCCAACCAGCCGTTTCTGCTTTTCATTCAGTCGAAATTTCCAAGAGTGAGTGCAGGCACGATGGGCCCGGGACTGCGGCTTTCGCTGGAGGTTCAAATTCAAGAACTTGTTCGAACCCTCAAAGAGAATGGGAACCGGCCCATATCGACCGGCTTTATCCTGGCAGTGGAAGACCAAAGGGTTCGCGGCCGCCTGAACGCCGTCATCGCACCATCGAAAGCTCAGACGATCATACTGGGATACGTTTCGTCGAGTTGATCGATGGCGGGAAGTGTGTCCATGGTCGCCGCGGTTGCTGCAACGTGCCCTGTTGCAACGGTGTCCCGGCATTGTGGTCGGATTACAGATAGGTATCCAGGCAGTCGAGGCTATCGTCCAACTGGAAGCTATACTCAATGGTGGTACCGCCTGCGCGGAGGCGCGCCTATATGTCCGACGCAGCTTTGAGACGAACAAGCCCGTTCCGATGGCTTTGGTGCACAGATCGTTCGGCGGTCATGGTGCAGGCGAGCGGCAATCTCAAACCCGACGGCATGATCGCCAGCTTCCACCGGACGGACCTGTCCATGTTCTTGCCGATAGCAGCACCGGCCTTAAGGTCTGCGGTGTGGGGCAGGGCTCTCCGCCGCAGCACCTGTTCCGGGCGCTACCGACACGAAGTCCATCTTGCCGGCAACGGTTAGGCTCGAGCCTTTCTTGACCCCGTGGATCCACGCCCGATCCTCGCTCATCGAAAAGAGCGGTTGATAATCCGCAAACTCGGTGTCCATCGCGACGGTGTTACGAAGATTATCGAGCACGAAGCGGCCTTTATCGGTGCTTACCAACAAAATAGCGTGAAAGAGGTTACGCTGGCGGTCCAAGAGCACAACCATCGACATACTTTTGACCGGCACGCCGGCGGCCCGCAGGGCGGCCATTTTCAAAATAGCGTAGTCTTCGCAGTCTCCCCGGCCCCTGGCCAACGTTTCACCTGGCCCGGCCCAGTGATCGGCAACCCGATAAGCGGAATAGTCGGATTCATATTGAATCAGCTGATTGACCTTTGCATTTATGATGGCAAGGCGCTGCGCGAAGCCGACCCCTTTCGCCATCGCTATAGCGGCGGCGAGGCGCCGTTCGATAAGTGAACAGCCATTGGCCTGCGAACAGGTATCTACCGGGCTGATTGCGACTTGTTCAGAAATCGGGCCCCACCGACCTAGGGTGGGCGGACTGGCGATGCGGAGCAGGACCGATCCGAACGGTCCGGCTGTCGAGGTGTTTGTTTGTATCCGTTCTTGCCGGGCGGTGGCAGATGTGGCGTCACTCAAATGATGACTAAGCGTGACATAGCGCCAGAGAGCGGGCGTTGGGTTTGCTGAATCGTCATCGGGGCTTGAGACGTGGTCGGGATGAATGGTTGGCAACGACCAGGATGCCGGCCAGAACTGGACATCGATGTGCGGATCGACGGTGCCCTGCGCCGGTCCAGCATGTCCTACCACCACCATGGCAAGTAATGCCACGAAGATTGAGCAGGAATTCGCGACTATTTGTTCGCAGTATTTTCGGCTTATTTTAAAAATACTCACCGCACACGATCTCCCTTGACTAAGGGAAATTCTAATATATCGGTCTGAAATATCGCTTAAATGACTTGATTTACTTACAGTTACCTTTTCTTCTAAAATTTTAGAAACTGTACTTTCTGACCCTCTATTTCGGAGCCGCATGGCTACAAGGGAAGATAGGCATATCTGATTATATGCTTATATTAACCATTTATAAAAAACTGGGACGCCCGAATATCCAGTTATATGAACGTCGTTAACAAAGACTTGATAATGTCAGAGTTTGAGGGCTTGGATCCCATCATCGGGAATGGGGCTTGAAATCCATGGCAATGGAAGATTTTGACGTCGCAGGCAACGCCGCGAGCGAAGCGATGAACGCTGCAGAGGTGGTGCAGCCGGATGCGGCACCTGCAGCGGTGATCGTGGCACAGGACAACAGCGAACCCGCTCCCGTCGATGCGGGCACTGGCCAACAACTCGGCGAAGGCGCTGCCAGTTCGGCCGCGCCGCAGCCTGTGAAGATTGCCATCGTCGGAGAGGGCAATGCCGTTCACCTTCCTGAAGGTGTATCGATCGAAAAGATCAAGATTGAAGGCCGCGACCTGGTGCTTGAGCAGCCCGATGGTTCGGTCGTTATCGTCAAGAACGCGGCGCTCAACATTCCAACCTTCTGGATCGACGACGTCGAAATTCCCCAGATCGCCTTGACCGCAGCACTCGAAGCAAACGGCATTAATGTTGCAGCAGGTCCCGACGGTATTCTTGTGGCGGTCGCTGGTGAAGCCCAGAGCAACGGCGGCAATTTTGGCAATCCAAATCCCGGCATTGGCGACGCAGGCCCAATCCTTGGTCTGCTGCCGCCGACAGCTCTTGCCTTTGGCAGGCTGGACGAACCTGAACTGTACCCCGATCTCCGCAATGATTTCCCGAAGATCGACGTCGAGGTTATTCGGGATGGCGTCATCCTGGACGCTGACGAAGGCATCGTTAACGAGTCGGCCTTGAAAACCCCGACCTCAATCGGCTCGGGCGGCGGTAGCACCACCGCAGCGGGGGTCATTGATGTTAGTCCCGGCGACGATGGGATTGCTTCTATCACCATTCGCAACGAAGCTGGAGATATTGTCGACATCACCAATGGCGGCATCATTCAGGGTCTCTATGGAACACTGATCATCACGCGGAGCGGTGCCGACGGCGAACTCCACTTTGAGTATGTGTTGACCTCCAACACCAACGATCACGAGAACCCGGGGGTGACCGGCGTTGCTGATCCGGTGTTCGACAATTTCATCGTGACAGTGATCGATGGCAACGGTGATACCGCGAGCGACGATTTCTCCATTCTTATCAGCGATGACGGTCCGGTTGCCGTCCATGACCTTAACAGCGTTACGGAAGACGGTCCGCTGACCGCCATCGGCTCGGTCATGACCAATGACACCGCTGGCGCCGATGGTGCGTCCGTGACAGGGGTTGTGGCTGGGACTACGACGGGCGCCAATGGAAACATCGGCGCCTCCGTCACGGGCGTCTATGGGATGCTGATCCTGCAATCGAATGGCAGCTATCAGTATGTCCTTGGCAACGATCCCCGCGTCCAGGGTCTAAGCGCTGGCGAACAGCTGACCGATGTCTTTACATATACTTTGACGGATGGCGACGGCGATACATCGACGACAACGCTGACGATTACGATCCTCGGCGCTGATGATGGCGTGACCATTACTGGTCTTGATGTGGTCGGCGGCGAGCTGAGAGTCGATGAGGATAATCTTGCCGAAGGCTCTTCACCCGACGCAGCAGCGCTCACTCAATCTGGAACCTTCACGCTCTCGACCGTCGACGGGCTGGATACGATAACGATCGACGGTGTCACGGTCGTCGTGGGTGGGGTTCTTGTTGGTGGCACAATCAGCACACCAACGGGTATTCTCACGATCACAAGCTTCACGCCGGTGATCGCGGCTGGCGAGGTTGTCGGCGGCACCGTCGGCTACTCCTATCATCTGACCGATAACACATTGGCACATGGGCCGGCCAACAATGGCGAGAACGGTGGCGTCTTCGATACGTTTGCAGTCGTCGTAACGGATGAGGATGGCTCCAGCGCCACCGCAACTTTGGACGTCGAAATCATCGATGATGTGCCGAACGCCACGGCTGTCGCGGGTGTCACGGCATCGGCGCTGCTTGATGAATCGAATGCCGGGCTTGGCGGCGACGGCGATGGCCTCAATCCGGCGATCATCTCGGCGGCTGCGATCGCCGGGCTGTTTGCAGCGCCTGCCTTCGGCGCCGACGGTGCCGGTTCGGTCGGCTACACGCTGTCAGCGACGGCTGGTGCGGCGACCGGCCTGTGGCTGACCGGCCAGTCGGGCGCGGCCAACGAGATCCTGCTGGTGCAGGTGTCGGCGACGGTGTTCGAAGGCCGCGCCGGCGGCGCCGGCGGCACGCTCGCCTTCACCATCTCGATCAACGCGGCGACCGGCCAGGTGACGGTGACGCAGGCGGCGACGCTGGAGCATGGGGTCGACGGTCCCGAGGGTGGAGCGCATGACGACGCGCTGACGCTGTCGGCGGCGGCGGCGATCCGGGTGGTGCAGACGGTGACCGACGGCGACGGCGACACCGACACGGCGACCAGCGTCAACGGGCTGGCGATCAGCTTCGAGGACGACGGCCCGAACGCGACGGCTGTTGCCGGGGTGACGGCATCGGCGCTGCTTGATGAATCGAATGCCGGGCTTGGCGGCGACGGCGATGGCCTCAATCCGGCGATCATCTCGGCGGCTGCGATCGCCGGGCTGTTTGCAGCGCCTGCCTTCGGCGCCGACGGTGCCGGTTCGGT
>NZ_JAOWPT010000001.1:275000-647769 GCF_025753855.1 Mesorhizobium sp. ZC-5 | reverse complement strand
CTGACGCTGTCGGCGGCGGCGGCGATCCGGGTGGTGCAGACGGTGACCGACGGCGACGGCGACACCGACACGGCGACCAGCGTCAACGGGCTGGCGATCAGCTTCGAGGACGACGGCCCGAGTGTGAGCCTGACGCCTGTTGCGGGGGCGACGCTGGTTGTCGACGAGACGCTGGGCGAGGTGACGGGCAACGAGACGGAGCCGGCGGGGACGCTGGGCAGCCGCACGGTTGCGGCCTCGGCGCTGTTCACGACGACGGCGGCCGGCGGCTCGGACGGGCTTGCCTTGACGACCTACACGCTGTCGATCCCGGCGGACGGGACGGCTTCGGGGCTTTTCTACTCGGTGACCGACGAGCCGATCGTGCTGGTCGACAATGGTGGGGTGATCGAGGGCCATGTGGGAGCGATCGGCGGCGCGCTTGCCTTCACCATCTCGGTTGCGGGCAATGGCGACATCACGCTGACGCAGTTCCTGGCAGTCGATCACCCGACGGGCGGGGCCAGCCATGACGAACTGTCCGACTTCCTCGATGTCGGCGTGGTGACGCTGACGGTCGCGGTGACCGACAATGACGGCGATACCGACAGCGCCGACTTCGACCTGGGCGGGGTGATCGCCTTCGAGGACGACGGCCCGATTCAAGTCGGCGCACCGCTCATAGGTGAAGTCCAGGAAGATGCACTCGACAATTTCGACCCGCTCTATCCTGTGGGCGACGATATCGAGGGTTCGAAGGGAAACAGGGAATCGAACCAGACGCAGCTTCTCGTCGCTACATTTACCTTTGCGATGTTGAGCGCGCTCGTGAACGCAGGTGCGGACGGGCTCGCCGATATCAAGCTCAATCTTGC
Source organism: Mesorhizobium sp. ZC-5 (assembly GCF_025753855.1). Lineage (GTDB taxonomy): Bacteria > Pseudomonadota > Alphaproteobacteria > Rhizobiales > Rhizobiaceae > Neomesorhizobium. Next base: position 646,915 of record NZ_JAOWPT010000001.1, on the reverse strand, counting down.
CGGTATCGACGGCACCACCGTACTTACCGCCGGCAATGCGGCGGTCATCTCCAAGGGCGAAGCGGTGGTCTACAACGTCAATGGCGGCGTCATTGAGGGCGTCTCCTCGGTCGACGGCCGGATCGTGTTCAGGATCACGATCGATGGGAACGGCGATGTAAGCTTTACGCTGATCGACCAAGTCGACCATCTGCCGCTCAATGCGGCGGGGGGCGATGCGGAGGTGATCGATATCGATATTTCCGGTGCGATCGTCGTCGTCGATGGCGACGGAGACGAACTGGTGCTTCAGGATACGGTGACGGTACGCGTCGAAAACGACATACCCATCGCCTTCATTCCGGAGCATGCCTACGTCGTCAATGTCGACGGGTCGGCGCTGACGTTCCAATTGAACTTTGACGAGGCCGTTGGGGCGGACGAGTCGGGCAACGTGAAATTCGTCAATGTCGTATCAGGCGTGACTGAACTAACCGACGCAAGCGGCAATCCCGTTACGTCTGGCGGCAAGGACATCACGCTCGAACTCGACGCATCGGGGACGGTGTTGACCGGCTACATCGACCATGGGTTACCCACCGAGACGCTTGTGCTGACGGTCAGCATAAATGCGAATGATACTTATACGATCAATCTCGATGTGCCGCTGGATGATGGGTTCAGCGAAACAATGTTTAATCCGTTCGATGACGGACAAAGCCCCGGCAATCGTCTCTTCAATGAGGTCAACGACCTCGCGATTGATGGCTCGCCTGTGTTGTTGGACGTGTTGTTGTCAGGCACCGACGACAACGGCGCGTTAGACTCGGTGAACGTATCGTCGGGCGGAACCGGAGTGGGGAGTCAGGGCATCACGGAAGACGTGACGCTTAGGCTTGATTTTGCAGAGGAGTTCGTCCGGAGCGACATCGGCTCCAGCACCGGCAGCTTTACGGTCAACAACACGCATCTGCTGGAGAGCGTCGCCGTTGGCATTGCGCAGACCAACCCAAATGGCCAACAGGCTGTCGCCTTCCTAGAGGCGCTGACTACAAGTTTTTCGTTCAGCGGAGGTCAGTTCAACCACAATCAAGCTGCTGACGTGGCTAACTTCCTCACCGAAACATCGGTTGCGATCACCGCCATCGTTTTGAACGGTACCGAATACGACGTCGCGTCATTTGCGAACGGCGCCAATCTCGATGCGAGCCATCAGGTTTACTACGTTATGAACGGCGCCAATGTGATCGGCGCCTATGTGACCGGGCTGGTTTCAGGGGACACTGTGGGTCTGACCACGTCAGACGGCTTCTCACGATTTGCGATCACGAATGGAGAGAACGATCCAAGGCCGGGTGGTGGTGGTGATTTCGTCGGCGGGTCTTTCGCAAACAGCTTCGATGTCGGCGATGTCACCTTCCGCACTGAAGGCCAGGCTGGCGAGCCGATCGATCTCTCTCTCGACGTCCAAGGAACGGATTTTGATGGCGACACGGTGACCTCGACGATCGACTTCACGGTTGTTCCGAACGATGCAAACAACATTGTAGGCACGAGCAACGCCGATCTCGCGCTGACCGGCACGACCGGTGACGATCTGATCGCTGGTCTCGCCGGCAACGACACGCTCTCCGGCAATGATGGAGACGACATCCTCGCCGGCGGGCTTGGGTCCGACACGATGACGGGAGGAGCAGGGGCCGACACATTCGTCGTCGGGATCGACAGTCTTGGGGTAGGCATCAACGACCTGATACTCGACTACAACGACGCCCAGGGTGATGTCGTCGACCTGTCGGCATTGCTGGAATCCCTGAGCGGGGCGCCGACCACGGCCGCGGAGGTCGACGCAGTCGTCAATCTGGTCGCGGGCGTTGGAACTACATCCATCATGGTGGACGACAACGGAACGGCGGCTGGAGGCAACGTGACGGAAGTAGCCACCTTGTCAGGCACTCATACGGTCGTTGCAATCCTGTTCGACGATGCACAGGCACCTACAGATGTCGCCTAGCCCGTAGCCATGTTGAGTTCTGTCTGTTAGTGTATCAGTAATATTAGGGGCTGGCCGCAGCGTGTTCCATGACGCTGAATGGAGGGGAACAAATGATTTCGGTTTTTTCGCGCACCGGGGGAGCGATCCTCTCCTTTTTGTTGACTGTATCCATGGTGCAGGCAGCGGATCTGTATGTCGACACGTCCCAGTGCGCTCTCGCAAACACATCGGAACTGATTTCAATCGCTGAAGACAGCAAATTGGAAAGCGAGGTCGTTCGGCTGATGGACGAGTCCGTGGCCGTTGCGGACAGCTCCGAGTGGATTAATTCGTCGCGGCCAGCCTTCGTCTGGGCTTCAGAAGCCAAGGTGGCATGCGGCAAGGCGTACGGCTACCTTCAATCAAGCTATCGCGATGACGAATATATCAACAAATGCGAGTGCTTCCACGAGCGCATGGTCCAATACATGAATTGAAATTGGCCCCGAGGACACTGCATCCGCATGAAGCCGGGTTTGGGCGCAGTATCTTGCTTGATCCCATCGCCATGATGATGGCGTTCCCTGCACAACTCGATGAAGTGCCGGACTGGCCACAACGAGACGCGCTTTTCAGTTCGGTCCGGCGATTAGAGCCAGGCAGACTTTCGGGCGAGATGGCTATGACGGGCGCGGGGTGGGCGACTGACGTGATCGTTACACTTTCGCGCCGCTTTAGGTCAGCCGCCCTGGGGCTCTGCGGATTGGTGCTGGTAAGCGCATGCCAGTCAGCGTCGCCGACAGGCGCGCTGGATAGCGTAGCAGCGGCGCCATCTAGCTCAGCGCAACAGGACGAGAACCAAACCGCAGGATCCGGAGGTGTTCCTGTGGCTTTGCTCGTTGCCATAGCGGCGGGGGGAACGGCTGGCACGCAAGCGGCGGATTTCCGGGACGGAGCTCTTCTTGCCGCCAAGGATCTGGCGGCCAACACAGCTACCTTGACGGTTTTCGATACCGGTGGACAACCGACAGCCGCCAGTACGCACGCAGCGGAGGCGATCGCTGCCGGGACAAAGTTGATCATCGGTCCGACCGCGCAATCGGAGGTGACTGCGGTTGACGCCGCCGTAGCCGGCCGATTGCCAATCTTTGCACTCGTGTCGAATTCTGGGCCACGGCCCAAGGGTGTCTTCGCGTTTTTGTCGGATGAGTCCGACAGCGCCATCCAGGTTTCTAGCTACGCCGTCGCCAGGGGAAAGAAGAGGATACTTGCCATTGCGCCGCCGGGTTATCGAGCAGCGCATGGCGACAGGCTCAGCCGGGGCCTTGCCGGAGCTGGCGCTGAACTCGTCGACCTTATCGAGTATGGTGGGGGCGGTGATGTTCTTGACAAGGCCAAGCCTCAAATCGCTCAGTCCGATGCTATACTCATCATGGCTCTTCCAACGTCTCCGGCCGCCATAATTGCCGCTGCAAAGGCTACCGGGGCACTTTCCACAGAGGCGATTTTCCTCGGCACCACTGGATGGTCGAAGCGACTCTACCAGAATTCCGCGCTCTCCGGCGTCTACATCGCCGCCCCGGACCAACACGCGATGCAGGAAATATCGGATCGCTTTAACAAGGCCTATGGCCGGCCGATTTCTCTGGATGCCGCCTGCGCCTATGACGCCATGGCACTGGCTGCAGGCATAGTACGCACCAAGGGATCGCAGGGCCTGAAACCTGCGACCTTGCAGGGGACGTCTGGATTTCGAGGTTCGACCGGTCTCTTCAGGTTTCAATCCAATGGCTCTGTCGAGCGACTGTTTCCAATCTATCAACTGGCCGATAAGCAACTGAAGTTGGTAGAAGCAGCGCCAGCGGGCTTTTAGTTCGGACGATATCTGTTTTCTCTTCAAAGGGCGGATGCAAGGCGAGTCCCAGACTCGCCATTCTGGCCTCGCGTTCGGGAGCATAAAAAAGCTGGGGGTCGCTTCAGTGTCGCGACGGCGTTAACCTCGCTGTCGTGCGCCTTCGCGCCGGTGAGCACAAGGGCTGCCAGCAAAGGCATTGCGAGCATTTATGCATTGCGCACCATACCTTTCCGTGTTCCGCTGGCTGCACGATCCAAACTATTAGAGGCGATCCTATGACTCAAAACATGGAAACCGATCCCTTCAACGCATCAATGCGCAAGTTCCTGAAGCAGGTCGGGGTGACGTCACAGCAGCAGATAGAAAAAGCCGTGGCGGATGCAGGACTGAAAGGCCAGGGGCGCTTGACAGTAACAGCTGTGATAACGGCTGAACGCGCCGGCCTTCACCACGTCGTCGAAGGCGAAATCGACCTCGGCTGAAAGATAGGGCAGCGCCTGTCGCGCCACTCTAGTTGAAGAACCGGATATGTCCGGCCGAGCTAGCGTCGTAACCCGTGAGTTCTGCGGCGCGTCTGGGAAAGTCGTCTGCGGCCAAAAACCGGACCAGGACCTGCATAGATGCCTGAAAATAGGTCCGCTGCCGCATTAACAGATCGAAACTCTCCCATACCAACGGCACGAATTCGAGCCCAGCTGCACGTGCGGCTGCGCGCGTGGCGATACCGCAATCGGCTCTGCCGATCCGCACTGCGGCGGCGAGATCGGATCCTGTCAGGCAGGGGGGGCCTGGCCGGTTCAGATCCTTCTGGTCGGCGCCCGCTCGGGCGAGCAGCGCATCAAGCAGCATATGAGCCCCGGCGCCAGGCTGGCGCATCGCCATTCTGGAGCCGCTTTCAATGACGTCTGAAAGGCTGTTGAGCGATCGTGGGTTGCCAGGTGGCAGCAGCAATCCCTGCTCGCGACGGACAAAGCCAATCAGCACTGCATCGTGCAGCCGCGGCATCGACCGCACGGCATCCGCATTGGGATCGGCCGCCTCACCGTGGAAATGGATCGCAGCGGCGGCGACTTCGCCGCGCAACAGGCGCGCCACGCCGTTTGCGGTGCCCTCTGTCAGCGAGGCAAGGCCGGTGCCGGCCTGGCGCAGGCTCCATTCGAGCAGTTCGTCCTGGCTGCCGCCGACTATGGGCGGTGGTTCGGGCGGCACCATTCCTAAGGGATGTGCAAGTCCGGATAGGACCCAGCGGTCGAGTTCGTGGCGCGGAAACAGCCACTTGCCCGTCACCTTGCTGCACGGGATACGGTTTTCAGCCACCAGCTCGTAGAGCTTGCGTTCCCCAAGACGCAGGTAATCTGCAGCTTCCGATGTCGTGAGCAAATCCATCCTGCGACTTTATGCATATTCCTGCATGTGTTCAATTATTTGACGAGAGCGAAATGAATGCAGCACAACTGGCATTGGAAGTCCGGGCAGGTTGGAATGTCGGAAGGCCTCAGTGCATGGCAGTTGATCGCGAGCGGCGATGCGACGTTGGTCGCCATCGTCAGCCTGTCTTTGGCCGTCAGCCTGGCCGCTGTCGCCATAGCTGTCGCAATCGGACTGCCGCTGGGGGCGTTTCTAGCGCTGACGCGCTTTCCGGGACGATCCACGCTGGTCGTGATCCTCAATGGTTTCATGGGCTTGCCGCCTGTCGTTGTTGGCCTGACCGTTTATCTCCTGCTCTCGCGTTCGGGGCCGCTCGGAGAGTTCGGTCTGTTGTTCACACCGGCCGCGATGGTAATTGCTCAGGCGCTGCTTGTTTTGCCCATCATTGCGTCACTGACACGTCAGACGATCGAGGATTTGTGGCATGAATATCGCGACGAACTTACCGCGATGGGCGTCGGCCCGGCGGGCCGCGTCGCCACCCTCCTATGGGACAGCCGCTTCAGTTTGATCACCGCACTGCTCGCCGGCTTCGGACGGGCGGCAGCAGAAGTCGGCACCGTAATGATCGTGGGCGGCAACATAGACGGCTTTACCCGAACGATGACGACGTCGATCGCTCTTGAAACCTCGAAGGGGGACCTGCCGCTCGCGATGGGACTCGGCATTCTCCTGATCGGTCTCATTTTGGCTATCAATGGCGCTGCCTGGGGACTGCGGGTATGGTCGGAACGAAGGGCCGGCTGTTGATGCGCGCCTCGCTTTCCGACCTTCCTCTCGTTTTGGACAACGTCTCGCTTAGGGCCGGCGCGACGACGATCCTCGAGCACCTAGACCTGACGATCGCTTCCGGCATGCCGACGCTCGTGCTTGGGCCCAACGGTGCCGGCAAAACATCGCTGCTGCGGCTTTGCATGGGACTTGCAGAGCCGTCCGAAGGACGCGTGAGCTGGGGCGGACGTACACAATCGGCCCACACGCGACGCGCGATCCTCTTTCAGAAGCCGGTGATGCTGCGCCGCTCGGCCGCAGGCAATGTTGCCTATGGGCTCGCCCAAGCCGGTTGTCCGCGCCGTCGGCGCGCCGCGCGTACCGAGGAACTGCTCGATCGCGTGGGTCTGCTCGACCTTGCTGCGCGTCCCGCGCGTCTCCTGTCCGGCGGCGAACAACAGCGTGTGGCGTTCGCCCGCGCTCTGGCTCGCGAGCCCGAAATTCTGGTCCTTGACGAGCCCACTGCCAGCCTCGACCCTGCCGCGACACGCCATGTCGAAGATATCATTCGCATGGCCGCCCAGGCCGGGACGAAGATCATCATGGCTTCGCACGATCTCGGACAGGTACGCCGTCTCGCGGGAGATGTGATTTTCCTGGTCCGTGGCCGCCTTTGCGAGCAGGCCAGCGTGCAGGATTTCTTTGATTGCCCTTCCACCCCAGAGGCGGCTGCCTTTGTTCGCGGCGACCTCGTTCTTTGACTTGGAAATGGAGCTCCCGATGCTGAACCGCCGACTGTTTGGTGCCATTGCGGCCTTAGCCCTTCTTGCAACGGGCGGGGTTTCGGCCCTGGCACAAGAAAAATCGATCGTGGTGGCCTCGACGACCTCCACGCAAGACTCCGGCCTGTTCGATCACATCCTGCCGCTGTTCGAGGCAAAAACGAAAATCGGCGTGAAGGTGGTCGCGCAAGGTACCGGCCAGGCGCTCGATACCGGCCGCCGGGGTGATGCCGACGTCGTTTTTGTTCATGCCAAAGCACAGGAAGAGAAGTTCCTCGAGGAGGGCTTTGGCGTGAAGCGCTTCGATGTCATGTATAATGATTTCGTGCTGATCGGACCTGCAAGCGATCCAGCCGGCGTCGGTGGCACCGCCGATATCGCGACCGCTCTCGCGGCGATCCAGACAAAGGAAGCGCCGTTTGTCTCGCGTGGCGACAGATCCGGCACGCATTCGGCAGAGCTTCGGCTTTGGAAGGAAGCCGGCGTCGATATCTCGGCCAAGAAGGGACCATGGTACAAAGAGATCGGACAGGGGATGGGAGCCGCGCTTAATACCGCTGCGGCCTTGAACGCCTATGTGCTTTCCGACCGCGCCACCTGGCTTTCGTTCAAGAACCGCGGCGAGCTCGACGTTGCGGTCGAGGGCGACAAGAGGATGTTCAACCAGTACGGCGTCATGGCCGTCAATCCGCAGAAACATCCAAACGTCAAGAGCGATCTGGGCCAGAGCTTCATCGATTGGCTGATCTCACCCGAAGGGCAGCAGGCGATCGGCGAATACAAGATCGACGGTCAGCAGTTGTTCTTCCCCAACGCGGAGCAGGAGCGCTCCTGAAGGCGACTTGCAAAGCCGCTCGCGCCTGCTTCATGATCTGGCATGATAAGAACGCAGCCTTCCACCGCCGCGCTGACCAGTCTTGAAGCGGCTCTCGCAATACTGCTTGAGGGACTGGCACCGGTCGCTCCAAGTTTCGTGCCTCTCGAGCTGGCGCTCGGATGCATCGGGGCCGCCATGCCCCCATTGGCCAACGCCTTGCCCGCTCGCGATACCGCGAAGACAGATGGTTGGGCTTTCCGTGCGCTCGACCTTGCCGGTGCGTCAACCTATTCGCCGCTGCCATTGTTGGCCCTGCCGCCCTGGGTCGACGCGGGCGCTCCGATGCCGCAGGGTTGCGACTGCATTCTCGAAGCCGGTCTGGTCGACGTATCTGGCCCGATGGCCCAGGTGTTCGGCGAAGCACCTCCCGGCCAGGGTGTGCGACGCGCCGGTGAAGACATTGGCGCCGACCGACCGCTCGTCATTGCGGGCGAGCGTCTGTGTGCCGCCGACCTGCTGGTCGCGCAAAGTGCGGGCGTTGCCGAAATCGCGGTGCGGGCGCCACACATACGGATGCTTAACATCGCTGCCCCGACGGGCGAGACGTTGACGGCACGGTTCATGGCCGATTGCGCCAGGGCTTGCGGCGCAGTGGTGGGCGACATCGAAACCGTCGTGCGGGACGCAACCTCCCTCGCCGGAGCGCTCGATAGTCGGGGCGGCGATCTTGTCATCCTGGTCGGCGGCACCGGGGCAGGGCGCGCGGATGTCGTGGCCGAGGCGCTTGGCGCATGTGGAGCGCTGCTGGCCCACAACGTCGCGCTCGAGCCCGGCCGAACCGCCGCCATTGGCCGGCTCGATTCCATCCCGGTCGTGGCGCTGCCGGGCGCCCCGGACCAGGCGTTCGCTGCTTTTCTCGCGCTCGTCCAGCCGGTGCTTGATCGGTTGTCCGCCAGATCCGCCCGGCGAGGCGTGATCCTGCCGCTGGCGCGTAAAATCTCGTCCACGGTCGGCGTTGCCGAGATCGTCCTCCTGAAGCAGGAACAAGACAGCTGGGGGCTGCTTGCGATTGGAGATTTCTCCTTGGAAGCGATGCGCTCGGCGGACGCATGGCTTGCCATTTCAGCCAGCAGTGAGGGTTATGCTGCGGGAACCCCTGTGCGCGCCTTTCTTGTCAACGATCCCAGATGAGCCAGTCGGAATGATCAGAACTCCAATTTCCCCGCGCATGGATACCGGCCAGGAGCAGTTCCTGACCGTCTTGTCGCGCGATGAGGCGCTGGCCCGTTTCGAAACGGCGCTGTTTCCGCGATCGATCCCGACCGAAGAACGAAAGCTGGCGGATGCGCTGGGCTTGGCGCTTGCTATCGACGTCACAGCACCCACCGACGTGCCGCCCTTCGACCGTTCCAACGTCGATGGTTTTGCCGTGCGCGCCGCCGATCTTGACAGCGCATCGGAAGCGCTTCCTGCCCGGCTTCTGGTCAATGACGAAACGATAGCCTGCGGCGTCGCCCCGCGGTTGCAGGTTCAAGCCGGTACCGCAACGCCCATCTCGACGGGCGGCCCTGTACCTCGTGGCGCCAATGCCATCGTCATGGTGGAGCACACGCAGCCGACGCAAGATGGGGCCATCGCGGTCAGGCGCGGCGCCACGCCTGGCCAGTTCGTCTCGCATGCCGGATCCGACATCGCCCGCGGTGAGGTGGTGCTGCGCGCCGGAATGGTGATCGGCTCCGGAGAAGTCGGCATGCTTGCGGCTTGCGGAATTGCGCGGGTGACAGTCGCGCGCAAGCTGCGCGTGGCGGTTCTGTCGACCGGCGACGAACTGGTCCAACCTGGACAACCCCTGCGGCCCGCTGCGATCTTCGATGCCAACGGCGCCATTGTTAGCGCAGCGGTGACCGAAAATGGCGGCGTGGCGACGTTTCTTGGTGCGGTTGGCGATAACGAAGCCCTGTTGGAGGCAGCCATGCGTGAAGCGCTTGCCACGCATGACGTGCTGATCCTGTCGGGCGGGACGTCGAAAGGTGCAGGTGACGTCAGCCATCGCATCGTCAACCGTCTCGGCGAGCCCGGCATCGTCGCCCACGGCGTGGCGCTGAAACCGGGAAAGCCGCTTTGCCTCGCCGTCTGCGACGGCAAGCCGGTCGTGATCCTGCCGGGATTTCCGACATCGGCCATGTTCACGTTTCACGATATGGTCGTACCCGTGCTGCGCCGCATGGCAGGCTTGCCGCCGCGCACCGAAGCGAAGGTCGCGGCAAAAATTCCGTTGCGCATTCCCTCCGAACTCGGCCGCACGGAATTTGCCATGGTGTCGCTCGTCCAGGGTGAACAGGGGCTGGTCGCCTATCCCACGGGCAAGGGCTCGGGGGCAATCACGTCTTTTGCCCAGGCGGACGGTTTCGTCCGTATCGAGGCTTTGGCCGACCACTTGCCGGCTGGTATCGAAACACCGGTGACGTTGTTTGCGCCGCACATCCGTGTTCCAGATCTCGTCGTGATCGGAAGCAACTGCACCGGTCTCGATCTGGTCGTGAGCAAGCTGTTTCGCGACGGACTGACGGTACGCTCGATCGTGATCGGAAGCCTGGGTGGCTTGGCCGCCGCCAAGCGAGGTGAATGCGATATTGCTCCGATTCACCTCTTCGACACTCAGACCGAAAGCTACAATGCGCCTTTCCTGAGCGACGACCTTGAACTGGTGGAGGGCTGGCGGCGCATGCAGGGGATCGTTTACCGCCAGGGCGACGTGCGCTTCCAGGAGAGCAGTGCTGACGAGGCGCTGCGCGCCGCGCTTGCCGATCTCGATTGCATTATGGTCAACCGCAACCAAGGCTCAGGAACGCGCATCCTTGTCGATCAACTTTTGGGTCCGGCGCGCCCCGAGGGTTACTGGAACCAACCCCGCTCGCACAATGCTGTCGCGGCTGCGGTGGCCCAAGGTCGCGCCGACTGGGGCATCACCATTGCGCCGGTTGCGCGCTCGGCTGCGCTAGGCTTCATTCCACTGACGGAAGAGCATTATGATTTCGCTCTGGTCTCGGACCGCAAGGCACGCCCAGCAACACAGGCTTTCCTTGCCGCGCTCGTTTCGCCCGAAATCCACGAGGCGCTGAAACTTTTGGGGTTTAGCCACCTGCCTGACTAATCGGCAAGACGCCAGGCAAGCTGTTCGGCTTCGGCAAGATCATCGGTCGTGTTGACGTTGAAGAATGGATCCACGGGCTTGACTGACCAAGACGCGGTGGCAACGCGATAGCGAGCAGTCCATCGGTCGATCTTGTGAATGCCCTCTGCGACGAGCGCATGGCGTAGCTCATCGCGCATTGCCACTCGCCAGAGCCCGATGACAGGATGCCTCCGACGCGCCGACGTTGCCACCGCCAGATCCGCATCTTTGGCCAGGCGTGCCCGATGCAGACGTTGAACGAGATCACGAGGCAAGAATGGACAATCCGAGGCGACGCTGACGACCCATTCGACATTGGGCCTGTTTGCCGCCGTCCAGTCGAGGCCCGCAAGCACGCCGGCCAGCGGTCCCGGATTGCCCTCGACCGTATCGGCGACGACTTGAGGGCGAAAACGGGCAAAGCGGGCGGGATCGCCATTGGCGTTCAGCACAACACCATCGCATTGCGGGCTTAACCGGGCAAAGATGTGATCGAGGATGGTGAGGCCATCGATCCGACGCATTGATTTGTCGCCCCCGCCCATGCGTCGGGCGAGTCCTCCGGCCAGAACGACGCCTAGGGTCGCCACCGTCTCATTCGACATCGGCCGCCCCCTTTCGTCTATGATGGGGCGCTTCCTCATCGATGGAGGCGAGATCCTGGTCGAAGACGATCCGGTCCTGGCCCGACAATACGGCGAACCTCTTGCCGCGCGCGCGTCCGACGAGCGTCAAGCCTGCCTGACGCGCCAAATCCACGCCCCAGGCGGTGAACCCCGAGCGGGAGACGAGGATCGGAATGCCCATTCGGACCGTTTTTATCGTCATTTCAGAGGTCAGCCTGCCGGTCGTGTACAGGATTTTGTCGCCTGCATCGACGCCGTGGCGGTACATCCAGCCAGCGATCTTGTCGACGGCATTGTGGCGTCCGACGTCCTCCATATAGCAGATAGGGGTGCCCTCCTTGCAAAGCACGCAGCCATGGATTGCCCCTGCCTCAAGATAAAGCGACGGCATCATGTTGATGGCACGGGTCATCTGGTAGAGCCAGGTCGTGTGCAATTCGGCCGCGGGCAGAGCTGCATTTTCGAGCGCCTCAAGAAGATCGCCGAACGCGGTTCCCTGGGCACAGCCCGACGTCTGCGTCCGTTTCTTGAGTTTCTGTTCGTAGTTCGTATTGCGCTCGGTGCGAACGACAACGACCTGCAGGTCGTCGTCATATTCAACCCCTGTGACCACGTCGTCGGATTTGAGCATGTTCTGGTTGAGCAGGTACCCCAGCGCCAGATATTCGGGATAGTCGGCGATCGTCATCATGGTGACGATCTCCTGGGCATTCAGATAGAGCGTCAGTGGACGTTCAACTGGAACCCGGACCCGGATAGCGGCGCCCGTGTGGTCGACGCCGCTGACCTGCTGTGTCAGCCGGACATCATCTGGGTTCGGCATGATGATGTCAGGCTCTGATCGTTTTTTCATCTGGTGCATTGCGATCTCTTGAAAATTACAATCTTGCGGGGCCGGGACGGATGCGCAACCCTCGGCTTGACGTCTGCTATATAGCCTGTTCAAACCAGGGCCGTTCGACAAAATTGCCAGCCGCAACGGGGCGGTTTGCTGGATGATGCTAACCTTCGGCAACATCCATAGAGACTTAAGGCTCAATGGCGCAACTTTCAGACGACTGCTTTGCTTTCGGCGGCCCGATGCGGTCGCTCGACGACACCGCTGCACTCATCGCCTCGCAGCTCAGCGTGGTCGAGGAGAGCGAAATCGTGCCGCTGGCCATTGCCGACGGGCGTATCCTGGCCAAGGATTTGGTGGCGCCACTGCCGCTGCCCCCCTTCACCAACTCGGCCGTCGACGGCTATGCCTTGAGCGGAGACGACGTGCCGGAAACCGTGGAGAAGGTTTTCCCCGTGGTCGACAGGATCCAGGCCGGGATGGCGTCGGATGTGCCCGTTGCCCCCGGACAAGCCATACGCGTCTTCACCGGCGCTCCTCTACCCGAGGGGGTGGACACCGTCTACATGCAGGAAGACGTGCGTGTTGACGAAGCCGGCTTCGTCGTTCTTCCGACCGGCCTGAAAAGAGGCGCCAATGTGCGACCCGCCGGTGAGGATGTCGGAGCAGGCATGGTGGTCCTGAAGGCCGGTCAGCGCATGCGCCCGCAGGATGTCGCGCTGGTGGCTGCTCTTGGTATGACGCAAGTCGAAGTAAGGCGAAGAATTCGCGTCGCTATTTTCTCGACCGGAGACGAGATCGTCGCGCCGGGAAATGTTCGCGGGCCGGCACAACTTTTCGATTCCAACCGATTCATGCTGATGGCCATGGTCGCGAGGCTGGGTTGCGAGATCACCGATTTAGGCATCCTTAAAGATGATAGCGACCTGATTGCCGGGGTATTGGGCCAGGCTGCCTTGAGGCATGATCTGATCTTGGCGTCTGGCGGGGTCTCGACCGGTGAAGCCGACTACGTCAAGACGGCCGTCGAAAGCGTCGGCACGCTGGTGTTTTGGCGTGTTGCCATAAAGCCCGGCCGGCCGGTCGCGATGGGCGTGATCAGGGGAACGGCCTTCGTTGGGTTGCCTGGAAATCCGGTGGCAAGCTTCGTCACCTTTGCCCATATAGCGCGCGCCGCGATCCTTGCGCTGGCTGGAGCGCGGCAGAAACCGCCGGTTTCGCGGCCTGTGCGCGCCGCCTTTTCCTACCGCAAGAAGGCAGGGCGGCGCGAATATGCGAGGGTCAGCCTGCGCCGGAGGGAGGACGGTTCATATGAAGCCGTCAAGTTTCCGCGCGAGGGCGCGGGCCTGTTGTCGTCGCTGGTGGAGACCGATGGTCTGGTCGAACTTGGAGAGGACGTAATCCAGGTGAAGCCGGGACAGACGGTGCAGTTCCTCGCCTATTCAGATCTCAATTGAAGAACCAGACAGCGTCGCATGTGGCGTCTGCATACCCAAAACCGGTGTGACGATGAGCCGCTCCGACCAAGGGCTCAATGGCCCCTGTCGCCATTGACGACAGGTGGGAGCTCCGTCATCGTCCGGGCATGACGTTGCGACAGCTCGATCTGACCGGGTTGAAATGCCCGCTGCCGGCGCTGAAGACCCGCAAGGCGCTCAGGAGTATAGGTCCGGGTGAGCGCCTTGAGGTCCGTTGTACCGACCCGTTGGCGGCAATCGACATCCCCAATCTGGTCAACGAAACGGGTGACCGCCTCGAGACCATCGACCGCAACGGCGACCAGATCATCTTCCTGATCATAAAAGCCGAAGCGGTGGCGGTGTAAGCGTTGCGACAAATCAGGGCGTTTATCGGTGCCGCCGCGCCGAGCTGGTCTGTTAAATCTGGCCCAACCGCAATGGCTCAACTGTTTACAAATCTCTGGTATATGTAATACCAAGAAACAGCATACCCACGGCGGCTGGTACCGTCTTCAACAGAGGGCGCTCAGCCTTGGAGGAGATCGTATGACGATGCAGGGACGGCAAGCACGCGATCGCGGACCGAAAGGACGGGCGCTCGACGATGGCGCGCTCGCCGAGGTCCGCGAACTTCTGGGCACCCGCGCCCGGCATCGCGACCTGCTGATCGAGTTCCTGCATCTGATCCAAGATCGCTACGGATGCCTGTCGGCTGCCCATCTGCGCGCCCTTGCCGAGGAGATGCGGCTGGCGCAGGCCGAAGTTTATGAAGTTGCAACGTTCTACGACCATTTCGATGTGGTCAAGGAAGGCGAGGCGAAACCCGCGCCGCTGACGATCCGGGTCTGCGATTCGATAAGCTGCGCGTTGGCGGGCGCCGAGGATGTATTCGCTGAGCTTTCGGCCAGCGCCGATCCGCAAGCAATTCGCGTCGTGCGCGCGCCCTGCATGGGCCGCTGCGCTGGCGCGCCTGCCGCGCGCATCGGCGATCGCGAAGTCGATCACGCCAGCAGCAAGGGCCTGCTGGATATGGCCCGCGAAGGCAAGACCAAGGTCGTTGTGCCCGATTATATCGGCTTGGCGGCCTATCGCGCTGCCGGGGGCTATCAAACGCTGCAGAAGGTGCGTGACGGCGCGCTGGGCGTCGAGGCCATCATGGAAACGATGCAGGAAGCAGGCCTGCGAGGCCTCGGCGGCGCCGGCTTCCCGGCCGGCAAGAAATGGGGCTTTGTCCGCTCCTATCCAGGCCCGCGGTTGATGTCGATCAATGGCGACGAAGGCGAGCCCGGCACGTTCAAGGACCGCATTTACCTCGAGAAGGACCCACACCGGACCTTCGAGGGCGCGTTGATCGCCGCTCATGCCGTCGAGGCGGAGCGCATCTATTACTATATGCGGGACGAGTACCCGGCTGTGCTCGCCATTTTGCGCACCGAGATCGCGGCCCTCGAGACGGCAGGCATTGTAAAACCCGGCTTCATCGAGTTGCGGCGCGGCGCCGGCGCCTATATCTGCGGCGAGGAAAGCGCGATGCTGGAGAGCATCGAAGGCAAGCGCGGCCTGCCACGGCATCGGCCCCCCTACATTGCCGAAGTCGGCCTGTTCGGCCGTCCGACGCTCAACCACAATGTCGAGACGCTGTGGTGGATCCGCGACATCGTCGAGCAGGGCGCCGAGTGGTTCGCGGCGCAGGGCAAGCCCGGCCATCCCGGGATCAGGTCCTGGTCTGTTTCCGGCCGGGTGAAAAACCCGGGCGTCAAGCTGGCGCCGGCCGGCGTCACGGTGCGCGAACTGATCGACGACTATTGCGGCGGCATGGCCGAAGGCCACGAGTTCAAGGCTTATTTGCCGGGCGGCGCCTCGGGTGGCATACTGCCGGCCTCGATGGGCGACATCGAACTCGATTTCGGCGGCGAGCTCGCCAGGCAAGGCGCTTTCGTCGGTTCCCATGCGATCGTCGTGTTCTCGCAGGCCGACAGCATAAAGGACGTGACCGTCAACCTGCTGAAGTTCTTCAAGCATGAGAGTTGCGGCCAGTGCACACCTTGCCGCGAAGGGACTGAAAAAATGGTGACCTTGCTCAGGAAGCGGGGCCCTTCCGACGACACCGCGATACGCGACCTTGAAATGGTCATGCGTGACGCGTCCATTTGCGGACTTGGCCAGGCTGCGCCCAATCCAGTAAACCACCTGCTGACGCATTTCCGGGATGATCTTTGAGATGACGAAACAGATCGCATTCACCCTGGACGGAAAATCGGTCACCGCTGCCGAAGGCGAGACTATCTGGGAGGTGGCCAAGCGCGAAGGCACGAAGATCCCGCATCTGTGCCATGTCGACATGCCGGGCTACCGGCCCGACGGCAACTGCCGCGCCTGCATGGTCGACATCGAAGGCGAGCGTGTGCTGGCGGCTTCCTGCATCCGCAAGCCGACCGCCGGCATGGTCGTCAAGACCGATACCGAGCGCGCCGAAAAATCGCGCGAAATGGTGTTCGAGCTTCTCGCCAGCAATATGCGGCCGGCAAATGACGGTCCGGATAACCAATCGGCGTTCTGGCAGTGGGCCGGTTCGATGGGGATTTCGGGAGATCGTTATGGTTCCAAATTCGCCGACGGCGTGGCACCGGAGTTCGACGTCTCCAACCCGGCCATCGCCGTCAATCTGGATGCCTGCATAACCTGCGGCGCCTGTGTGCGGGCCTGCCGTGAGGTTCAGGTCAACGACGTCATCGGCATGGCCGAGCGCGGCAACCATGCGGTTCCCGTCTTCGACATGCATGATCCGATGGGGCTTTCCACCTGCGTCACCTGCGGCGAATGCGTGCAGGCCTGCCCTACCGGTGCGCTTTACGAAAAGTCGCTGATGGACGAAGCCGGCAAAACCCGGGTCATCCAGGAGTTCGACAGGGTCGTCGACACGCTTTGTCCTTTTTGCGGCGTCGGCTGCCAGACCAGTGTCGCCGTCAAAGACAACCGCATCGTTCAGGTCGATGGCCGCAACGGTTATGCCAACGAGAACCGCCTCTGCGTCAAGGGACGTTTCGGCTTCGACTACGCAATGTCGCCGGAGCGATTGACCAAGCCGCTGATCCGCCGTGACGATGCGCCGAAAGCGGGCGATCTCGATCTGCGCGGCGTCGATCCGCTCACGGTGTTTCGTGAAGCGAGCTGGGAAGAGGCGCTGGAACGCGCTGCCTTCGGGCTGAAGCGCATCCTCGATACCAGCGGCGGGCAGGCTCTGGCTGCCTTTGGCTCCGCCAAAGGCTCCAACGAAGAGGCCTACCTGTTCCAGAAGCTGGTGCGGCAGGGCTTTGGAACCAACAATGTCGACCATTGCACGCGCCTTTGCCACGCCTCCTCGGTCGCGGCGTTGATGGAAGGCGTCGGCTCGGGCGCGGTCTCGGCACCGTTCAACGACGCGCTGAAGGCCGAATGCATCATCGTCATCGGGGCGCGCCCGACCACCAACCACCCGGTGGCGGCGACGTTCTTCAAGCAGGCCGCCAAGCGCGGCGCCAAACTGATCATCATGGACCCGCGCGGCCAGGACATGATGCGCCACGCAACGCATTCGCTGCGCTTCAAGGCCGGCAGCGACGTCGCCATGCTGAATGCGATGATCCACGTCATCATCGAGGAGAAACTCTACGACGAGCAGTACATACAGGCCAACGTCTCGGGCTTCGAGGCGCTGAAAGCCAAGGTCAAGGATTTTTCCCCTGAGGCGATGGCCGAGGTCTGCGATATCGAGGCCTCCGTGCTGCGCCAGGTCGCGCGCACCTACGCGACGTCGCAGCGCTCGATCATCTTCTGGGGCATGGGCATTTCCCAGCACACCCACGGCACCGACAATGCGCGCTGCTTGATTGCGTTGGCGCTGATCACCGGCCATATCGGCCGGCCGGGGACCGGCTTGCACCCGCTGCGCGGGCAGAACAATGTGCAAGGCGCCTCCGACGCGGGCCTCATCCCGATGTACTTCCCCGATTACAAATCGGTGGAGAACGTCGACATCCGCGCCGGTTACGAGAACTTCTGGGGCCAGACGCTCGACCCGAAGCGCGGCCTGACCGTGGTCGAGATCATCGACGCCATCCATGACGGCGAGATCAAGGGCATGTACATCATGGGTGAGAACCCGGCGATGTCCGATCCCGACCAGACGCACGCCCGTGCTGCGCTCGCCATGCTCGACCATCTCGTCGTCCAAGACATCTTCCTCACCGAGACGGCATGGCACGCCGACGTCGTGCTGCCGGCGTCGGCCCATGCCGAAAAGACCGGCAGCTATACCAACACCAACCGGCAGGTACAGATCGGCCGTCCGGCGCTCGACCTGCCAGGCGAGGCGCGCCAGGATTGGGCGCTGATCGTCGAACTCGCCAATCGGCTCGGCCTTGGCTGGAATTACAGTCATGTCTCGGATGTCTATTCCGAGATGGCAGGTGTCATGCCGTCGCTGAAGCATATCTCCTGGGAGCGCATCGAGCGTGAGGGCTCGGTGATCTATCCCGCCGACGGGCCGGACACGCCGGGCAACGAGATTGTCTTCTCGTCGGGCTTCCCCACCTCGGACGGCCGCGGCCGCATCGTGGCGGCCGACCTTCTACCGCCCGACGAGGTGCCGGATGCTGAATACCCGCTTGTGCTGACCACGGGCCGCCTGCTCGAGCACTGGCATACCGGCGCCATGACGCGCCGCGCGGGCGTGCTCGATGCTATCGAGCCGCACGGCATCGCAGCGATGAACCCGTATGAGATCCGGCGGCGCGGCCTGCGGCAGGGCGACATGATTGCGGTCGAGACGCGCCGCGGAACGGTCGAAGCCATCCTGCGCGCCGACCGCGAGGTAGCCGAAGGCATGGTATTCATGCCGTTCTGCTTCAATGAAAGCCCGGCCAATAAGCTCACCAACCCGATGCTCGACCCCTACGGCAAGATTCCGGAGTTCAAATATTGCGCCGCGCGCGTCGAGCCTGTCGCACGGCAAGAAGCCGCTGAATGATGACCTGCTTGTTCCATGGTCATCCCGGCGGGACTGGACGCCGAGCGGCCTCAAATCGGCATTGCTATCCGAATCGATTCTCAAGCATTCGCTCTTGGGATCGTTGAAACATGCTCGGACAGTGGGGAGCATAAAAAGCAGGCGGCAAGTTTGATTGCATTTTGGGTGGGTGTCGCTGCTCGCGCCAACGACTGAAATCTGCATCGAGAGTTCCGTCGAGCACGCGCGTTCGCAGTTGGACGAGTAGATGAACGCCACGAGGCGTCGTCGTGGGCGCTGCCGCATTGAGCTCAGCAGGCAGGCCATGCGCTATCTGTTGCAGCACCGCTGCAGGGATCCAGGTGATCGGAAGCCTTGCATTGTTCGTTCCCGTTTTCGCAGCGGCACATGCGCAGGCTCAACGGAAACCGAAAGTACGGCCAAATCGCACGGGCGATGATCTGAGGCGGAAAACGGCGCCAACCGGCATTCTACTCTCAGTTGAGGTAAAGTTCGGCACACCAATGTTGTTTTCAAAATGATTTGTTTAAGAATTTGCTAATTTACTGAATTTCTTTCTTGTACTAAAGTTTCGCACTTGGTGGCACTTGTTCAGTGAAAGGATTTCCCAATGGCCAAGGAAGCTGCGAATACATCTTCTTCAGCGAATAAGGCGGAAGTGACAAGTCTCGCCGATGGAAACGGGCTGAGTTTGATAGCATCCCAGGTTCGCGAGAACGGGGGTTCAGGCGACGCGGTAGGTGTCGATAAGATCCGTGACCTGCTTTTTGGCAATCAGATGCAGGACTACGACCGCCGTTTTTCCAAGCTTGAAGAACGGTTCTTGCAACGGTTCAAGGATGTCGAATCCGAGGCCAAGCGCAATCTTGAAATGTACGAGTCAAACTCGAAAAAGCAGGTCGACTCACTCGCTGCGCAATTGCGGAGCGAAAAAGAGGCGAGAGCCGAGTCCGACAAGGAAATTGACAGAAACCTTCGCGAACAGAATCAAACACTTGAGAAGCAGGTACGCGCATTGTCCGACCAGCTGAGCGAAATGGACCGGGACGTCGCGGACCGGATAAACCGGAGCGATCAACTGCTGCGTGAGGAAATCAAGCAGAAGATTGAAGGTGTTCAGCTCATGATCGAAAAGATGTTCTCCGATCTGAGCAACGTCAAAACCGATCGAAATCTTCTGGCGGGCTTGTTCGTCGAAATTGCGAAATGCCTGAATCAGGATCCTGTCGGCAACAAGAACAACTTGGAACGCGCCTGGAAATCGAGTTGACCGCTGACCCAATCAGCCTTTTACGAAGAGCTTCGAACAACAATGAGATTGATCGAGAGGCTCTGGCTGGTCTTTTGGTCGAAATTGCTCGGAATGTCGATCCGGTCTACCGCGCCAGTTTCGTCGGAATCCCTACCGCCGATCCTCGCATGGAAACGCTGCGTCAGCTTCTTGTTGGCCGCGAAATTTCGGAGCTTTCGCGGGTCACGCAGCTGTTGGACGTACCAGAACAGCATGCTGCCGCTGTGGGGGATGTGCTGCCTCGCGCAGTCACGCATGCGCCTCAAGCGCAGCTGAGCGAGGCCTTTTCGCCAGTTGTCGAGAGGTCGGTCCAACGATCCATCCAGAAGGACCCGGCCACTCTCACGGACATATTGTACCCGCTGTTCCTGCCAGCGATTCGAAAGTCGATCGGCGAGAAAATCGACCAGACCTTTCAGTCTCTGAATGAGTCCTTGAGGTACATCTTCACCTGGCGTGGACTTAAGTGGAGGCTCGAAGCGTGGAGAACGGGAACGAGTTTCGCAGAAGTCGTACTCAAGCATTCGCTCATCTATCGTGTGGAGCATGTCTTCCTCATTCATCGCAATTCCGGGCTGTTGATCGCGCACGCGACTGCCGAGAATGCAACGAGCGAAGACCCTCAGCTCATTTCCTCGATGCTCAGTGCGATTCAGGATTTTGCAAAAGACTCGTTCAATGAAAAAGAACAGGGCGCCCTAGACACTATCCGTTTTGGGGAACTCCGCCTCTGGTCGGAAGTCGGACCGTTTGCGACCCTGGTCGCGGTGATCCGCGGAAACCCACCCGAGGAACTGCATGAAATAGTTCGCGATGCCTTGCTCCGCATCCACTCGGAATCCTCCGGGGCGTTGGAGAAGTTCGACGGCGACAGTACGCAACTAGCCGGCGTAAGGGCGACGCTGGAGACCTGCGTTGAACTGAAGCAGGAAGATTCAACTCAGGCGTTTCCGTGGCTGGCGGTGGCTGCAGTCACGCTCGTGCTGATTGCGGCGGGCAGTTGGCTCTTCCTCTCCTGGCAATCAGGCCAACGCTGGCAGGACTACGTGTCGCGACTTGAAGCCCAGCCGGGCATCATCGTCGCCCAGCAATCGGCGAGGGGCGGACATTTCTACATTTCCGGCCTGAGAGACCCGCTTGCCGCCGACCCGGCGACTCTGCTGTCAGGAACGGAAGTTGATCCTGCCCGTGTTCATTCGCAGTGGCAATTCTATCAGAGCCTCGATCCGAAGTTCGTGCTGAAGCGGCTGACAGCGTCGCTCGCCCCGCCGAAATCGGTTCGGCTTTCGATCGTCGAGGATCGCATCGTTGCCGAGGGTGAAGCTCCCGACACCTGGATAGACCGCGCGCGCGCAGCGGCCCGACAGCTTCCGGCAGGCGGCCCGGTATTCGACATCTCCAGGGTTCGTGATGTGAGCCCCGAAGCACGCGCGGCGGAGAACTGGCAGACTTATGTGTCGCGACTTGAGGCCCAGCCGGGCATCATCGTCGCGCAACAAACGGCGAGGGGCGGACATTTCTATATTTCCGGCCTGAGGGACCCGCTTGCCGCCGACCCGCAGGCTCTGCTGTCGGGAACGGGAGTTGATCCGGTCCGCGTTCATGCGCAGTGGCAACCCTATCAGAGCCTTGATCCGACGTTCGTGCTGAAACGACTGACAGCATCGCTCACCCCGCCGAAAACGGTCCGGCTTTCGATCGTCGGGGATCGCATCGTTGCCGAGGGCGAGGCTCCCGATACCTGGATAGACCGGGCGCGCGCAGCGGCCCGAGAGCTTTCGGCAGGCGGCCCCGCATTCGACATCTCCAAGGTTCGTGATGTGAGCCCCGAAGCACGCGCGGCGGAGCACTGGCAGACTTATGTGTCGCGACTTGAGGCCCAGCCGGGAATCATCGTCGCGCAACAAACGGCGAAGGGCGGACATTTCTACATTTCCGGCCTGAGAGATCCGCAGGCCGCCGACCCGCAGGCTCTGCTGTCGGGAACGGGAGTTGATCCTGCCCGTGTTCATGCGCAGTGGCAATTCTATCAGAGCCTTGATCCGAAGTTCGTGCTGAAACGGCTGACAGCATCGCTCACTCCACCGAAAACGGCTCGGCTTTTGATCGCCAAAGATCGCATCGTTGTCGTGGGCGAGGCTCCTGCCGCCTGGATAAATCGGGCGCGCATCGCCTCTCAACAGTTGGCCGCGGACGGACTCACTCTGGAAATCTCCGATTTGCGTGAGTTGACCCCTAAGGAACTGGTTCATTTGAGGGAGGGCATCCAAGCGGTCGATATTCTCTTCGATTCCGGCGAGGCTGTGCCGGGACCGGAGCAATTGCCGGTTCTCGACAGATTGGCAAATCAGTTGAAGGAGTTGGCCACGGACGCCCGCAAGGCCGGTGTTACCGCGCGCTTCATGTTGACGGGCCATTCGGACACGACGGGCCGTGAAACCACCAATTTGTCAATCAGCGTCGCCCGCGCGGAAACCGTTCGCGCACTTCTCAAGAAGCGCGGCGTCGATCCTGAACTGCTTCTGGTACGTGGCGCAGGAACTTTTGAGCCGGCGGAGACTGAAAAAGCCCAGACCGGGAGCTCCGTCAATCGCAGAGTTTCGGTCAGTGTAAACTTCGACTAGCACGAACGGACCCCGAGATGTTGCAAAAGAAGATCTGCATGCTGGGCGGGTTCGCAGTCGGAAAGACGAGCCTTGTTCGCAGATTTGTGCAAAGCATCTTTTCGGAAACCTACTTGACCACGGTCGGCGTAAAAATTGACAAGAAGAGCGTCGTACTCTCGGACAAGACGGTGGATCTGATCCTTTGGGATCTGGCTGGCGAAGACGACATCGGCTCTTTCCGCCTCAGCTATGTGCGGGGCGCGACCGGACTGGTGCTTGTCGCCGACGGCACCCGCGCTGCCACTCTGACGGTGGCGCTCACGCTGCGCGAGCGAACCGAGGCCGAATTCGGCGCCATGCCTTTCGTGTTGCTGCTCAACAAATCCGATCTGGCGGATCAGTGGACAATCTCGGACGATGCAATCAACGAAATGAGACAATCCGGATATCAGATCTATCTGACAAGCGCGCTTTCGGGCGAGTCGGTAGATGACGCGTTTATTCAACTTGCTTCATTGGTTTCCAAATAGGCTATGGATGAACCTCCGGATGAAGTCAGAAACTGGCTATGCAGTTTCGTCTACAACGATCGCTCTATTGCGTATGTGAAGATTGACGATCGACTTCTCGTCGCCGGGAAGGGAGGCCGGGTCGAACATTATGGCCTCTCATCACTTCGCATCGGCGAACCAGTTGCCGGGCAGCTTGCGTTCATTGAAGGTTTGCTGCCTTACACGGATCTGCCTTTCCACATACCGATGGTCGAACTGCCCAACGGGCGCGTAACAGACCTTCATTTTTTTTCCGACAATGCATGCATTTGGCTGCTCTTCCTCGACGCCACTGCCGAACATAATAACAAGCAGCGGATTCAGCAGAAGGCCTATGAAACGACGCTTCTGCGGGAGAGAGAGCATCAACTCAACGAGCAATTGGAGTCTGCAAACGAGGCCTTGAGGAAGAGCCAGGAGGGGTTGTCCCGGGAATACCAACGCTCCGAAAGTCTGCTCCTCAACATCCTTCCGGCGTCTATCGCGGAGCGCCTGAAGACGCAGGAACAAATTGCGGACAATCACGCAGAGGTGAGCGTGCTTTTCGCCGACATCGTGCGCTTCACGGAAAAGGCGCGAAGCGTCGGGGCAGAAACGACCCTTGCCATCTTGAATAGCTTCTTCAAGGCAGCGGACCTGCTTTCCGAGGTCCACGGGTGCGAGAAAATCAAGACAATCGGCGATTGCGTCATGGTGGTCGCCGGTCTGCCGCTGTCTCGACCCGGTCACGCAGACGCCCTTGCCCAATTTGCACTTGAGCTGCGCCAGGCGGGTGCGGACGAAAACTTCGGGGGAGAACCGCTAAAACTGAGGATTGGGATTCATTCAGGCCCAATCGTCGCGGGCGTCATAGGGAAGAGGCGTTTTGCCTATGATCTTTGGGGAGACACGGTCAATCTCGCCGCACGCATCCAGACGTCCGCCGAACCCGATGAAATCCGGATTTCGGATGCAACGCACAAGTTGTTTGGGCAGGAGTTCGCCTGCGACCTTATTCCGGAAATGGAACTCCGTGGTGCAGGTCGGGTGCAGATGTGGAGGCTGATAGCCTGATTGGTTGCCGCTACAATCGCCGGTCAGCCTTCGCGTTTATGCCGCAAATTGCTCACGGCGAGTTAAGTTGATAACGCAGCGGGGCAAATGGAGGTCCCGCACGACGCGGGTTTTTCATTTGGGTGAATGGTCCGCCGAAACGGATGTTGGCTGCGGTCCACAGGTTATGGTCAGCGCGCGCGAGCCACGCCCCGCTCCTTGACTATGCGGATTTCCTCGGCCGTCAGGCCCACCGACGCCAGCACTTCATCGGTATGTTCGCCGAGTTCCGGAGCCGGCAGACGTATATCGCACGGGGTGCCGTGGAGTTTGACCGGAAATCCCAACATGCGAACGACGCCATGCCCGGGATGATCGACGTCGATCGTCATTTCCTGTGCGAGCACCTGCGGATCGGAAAAGACCTCATCGAGGACCTGCACCCGGCCACATGGAACGCCTGCCGCGTTGAGCATTGCAATCCAGCGCTCCTGAGTACCGCTCGCGAGCCTTGCATCGATCAGTTCGTGCAGTTCGCCACGTCGCGCGAAACGTTTTTCGTTGGTGTCGTAGCGCGGATCGTCCATTAGGTGCTCGATGCCGATCGCCGAGAGAAACCGGCGCAGGATTGTATCGTTGGACGGTGCGATCGCGATCTCGCCGTCGGAGGCTCGGAAAAGGCCGTAGGGCGCGACCAAGGGATGGTCATTGCCGGTGCGCTCCGGAAGCTTGCCCGTGACGAAGAATTCCGAGGCGAGATAGGCCATCATGCTGATGGCACCATTCACCATCGCCGATTCGACATGCTGGCCATGGCCGTTTATGTCTCGAGCGCGCAGGGCAGCGGTGATGCCGAAGGCGAGATAGAGCCCGGCGACGAGATCGGTGATGGGCTGGGCGGACCGCAGGGGCTCGCCTTTGTCGTACCCGTTAACGCTCATCAGGCCGCTCATGGCCTGCGCGATGAAGTCGAAAGCCGGGCGATCGACATAAGGGCCGTCGCTGCCGAACCCGTTGACATTGGCTGTCACCAGCCTTGGATTGATTTCGCTCAGCCGTTCCCTGTCGAAACCCATCTGCGCCAGCACGTCGGGCCGGAAATTGTCGACGAGTACGTCGGCCGACGCGATCAGTTTGGCCAGGACCGACCTCCCCTCCTCGCAGCGCAGGTCGAGGACGATCGACTTCTTGTTGCGATTGAACGAAGCATAGTAGAAGGAAAAGCCATCGCGCAGCGTACCCTGCTCGCGGATCGGGTCGCCTCGCCCGGTTTCGACCTTGATCACCTCGGCGCCCATGTCCCCCAGCATCATCGTGCAGAACGGCCCCGACAGAACGCGTGTCAGGTCGATCACCCTGATGCCTTCGAGAGGCCTCTTCCCTTGCGCCGGCAGATCTCCCATGCGTCAGCCGTTTGCGGTGGCAACCGCATCCATCGCATGGAGTTCGAGCCGCGGGCCGGCCTTCATCAACTGGCCGGGCAACGTGCGCCCGATCGTTCCCTCGGCTCGCCGGGCGACGGCGATAAGCTTGCCCAAATCGACGCCGGTCTCGACGCCGCATTCGTCGAGCATATAGACGAGATCCTCCGTGCAGATGTTGCCGGTCGCCTTGGGCGCGAACGGACAGCCGCCAAGCCCGCCGATGCTGGCTTCGTAGCGTGTCACGCCCTCCAGAAGCCCTGCATAGACGCAGACCAGTCCAACGCCGCGCGTATTGTGGAAGTGGAGCGCTATGTCGATATCCGGCACCGCCGCGCGAAGCGCGCTGCAGCGCTCGCGCACCAGAGGCGGCGTGGCCATTCCGGTGGTGTCGCCGAGCGACACAGTCGTTATGCCCATGTCCCGATAGCGCCGCGCGATGTCCACGACATCCTCGACCGACACATCTCCCTCGAACGGGCAACCGAAAGCAGTGGCGATAGCGCCATATACAGCCGTGCCGGAGGTTTCAGCGATGCGGCAGACCTCGCCAAAGCCAGCGAGGGATTCTTCCCGGGAACGGTTGACGTTCTTGCGATTGTGACTCGCGGACGCCGACATGAAAACGACCATGGCGTCGACGCCGGCCTCGATCGCCCGCTCGGCGCCCCGCGCGTTGGGCACCAGCGCCGTCAGCACGGCTCCCCTGGTCCGGTCGATGCCCGACAGCACGTCGCTCGCGTCACGCATCTGCGGTACGGCGCGTGGCGAAACGAACGACGTGACTTCCAGGTGACGAATGCCGGCATCGATCAGGCCGTTGACGAGCGCGATCTTTTCTTCGGTCGGCACGAAATCCGGTTCGGACTGAAGTCCGTCACGCGGCCCCACTTCGATGACGCTCGCATGAGGTGGGAAGCCCATCTCCTCGGGTCTGCTCTTCCGGTCCATCCCGTCCTCCTCACAAAACGGTTGAGTTGGTCGACCATCTTGGTATACCGTCATGAATGGGAGGGTCAATGGCCCATCGTGCGACTTCCATCAGGGCGGACGCTGAAGCGGACCGCAGGCAGACCGGCGCGCTGCCCCACGCCAGGCAGGAGCCGCTCGGCAACCGCATGCTGTCGCGTATCCGGGCCGACATCCTTTCGCTGAAGCTGGCACCGGGAGAAGTGATTTCCGAGCGCGCCTTGCAGGCCGGCTATGGTGCCTCCAGGACACCCATTCGCCAGGCATTGATGCAGCTCATTCATGAAGGCCTGATCTTGCGGACGACGCGGGGCTATGCGGTAGCGCCCTTCGACCTCGAAGAGCTGGACGAAAGCTTCGAATATCGCGAACTGATCGAGGGTGAGGCGATCCGCCTCGCCTGTGCGAGGGCGATGCCGGGCGACCTCGATGCCATACAGGAGACAATCGATCGCGGCCTCACCGAATTCACGCCGGAAAGCTGGTTCGAGATAGGCCTGGACGTGCACGTTCGCCTGGCGGAGCTTTCAAGAAACCGCTTTCTCCGCGATGCCGTCCAGGATGTCATAGCGCGGACGATGCGCGTCCGCTGGCTGGTTGCCAACACGGTGGAAGGCAGAGAGGCCGCGCATCGCGATCACAGCGAGATCGTCCGCCTCGTACGCGACCGCAATGCCGACGCAGCTGCGGAAGCGCTGCGTCATCACGGCCGCGAAGTTCGGCGGCAGGTTTATGACGCGATCGATGGCACCCGGCGATTTCTGGGCGCCCGCAGCTTTGCCGGGGGGAGGCGCGACGATCCGGGCGAACATCACGATTCCGGCCGCACGGACCGGTAGAGCCTCGGCTCAAGGAGGAGACCATGAGAACAATAAGGAGGAAACCATGATGACAATGATGAAATCAGCCACCAGGCTGATGGGTGCGGCGGCGCTGTTCGCCTTGGCGACGCTGGGCCAAGCCGCGGCGGCCGAATGTATCGCCCCGGCCGACCCTGGCGGCGGCTGGGATTTCACCTGCCGCACGGTCGGCAAGCTCCTCTACGATGAGAAGCTGGTGGAAGAGCCGGTGCAGGTGACCAATATGCCGGGTGGCGTCGGCGCCGTGGCCTACGCGAACATCATGTCGAAGCGCCCCGACGACGCCGGCGTCGTCGTCGCTACCTCGACGGTCGGCGTTACGCAGATCGCCCAGGGTAAATATCCCGCCGGCACGGACGCGATGCGCTGGATCGGCATGTTGGGTACCGATGTCGGCGTCATCGTCGTCGCCAAGGATTCGCCGTACAAGACACTGGACGATCTCATGAAGGCGTTCAAAGAGAATCCAGGCTCGGTCGTTTCGGCAGGTTCCTCCGGCGCCGGCGGTTGGGATCACATACGCCTTCTGATGCTGGCCAAGGCAGCTGGCATGTCGCCGGAAGAGTTCAAGCAGATCCGCTGGGTCCAGTTCGATGGCGGCAGCCCCGCGGTGACCCAGATGATGGGCGGCCAGGTGCAGGTGGTCTCGACCGATCTCGGCGAAATTGCCGGCTTTGTCGAATCCGGCGACGCCCGCATTCTCGGCGTCCTTTCCGATGATCCGATCCCCGCCTTCCCTGACGCGCCGACCGCCAAGTCGCAGGGGCTCGACGTGACCGGCTACAACTGGCGCGGCTTCTACACCGGCGGCGACGTATCGGATGAAGACTACAAGAAGTGGGTCGACACGATGAAGTCGCTCTTCGACACCGAAGGATGGAAGAAGGCCGCCGAAGGCAGCGGCCTGGTTCCGATCTGGCGCGGCGGTGAGGAGTTCGAGGCCTACGTCATCGATCAGGCCAAGCAGATGGAGCAGATTTCGAAGGAAATCGGAGTCCTGTGATGGCCGACCGGATCCTGGGCCTGCTGATCCTGGTCCTGACGATCTTTTACGGCTGGACCGCGGGGAGCTATGAGGCGAGCTTCGGTGACCCTCTCGGCCCCGCGGCCTTTCCGCAGATGCTGGCCGTTCCGGCTGCACTGCTTAGCCTGTTCCTTGTCCTTCGGCCCGATCCGGACCCGGCGTGGGCAACGGGTCTCCCGGCGATACGGCAGATCGCGACGGTCGGCGTGCTGATCGCCTATGCCTTCCTGCTGGAGGATCTGGGCTTCGTTGTCGCCACCGCGCTCGGCGCTTCGGCCATGGGCCGGCTGCTCGGAGCTGGCTGGCAGAAATCCGTAATCTCCGGCGTGGCGATGGCCGTCGGCCTGTTCGTCGTTTTCGACACGCTGCTCGGCTTGCCGCTGCCGCTCTATCCCCGATTCATGAGTTGACCGAACGTGGACATTTTATCGTCTCTCGCCCAAGGGTTTGCGGTCGCCGTTACGCCGACGAACCTCGCCTTCGCGGTCTTCGGCTGCTTTCTCGGCACGATCATCGGCGCCCTGCCCGGCATCGGCCCCGTCAACGGCGTGGCGATCCTGATCCCGCTGGCTTTTGCCTTGCGGCTCGATCCGACCACCGTGCTGATTCTGATGTCGTGCATCTATTACGGCTGCACCTATGGCGGCCGCATCTCCAGTATCATGCTCAACATCCCCGGCGACGCATCCAGCATCATGGCGACGCTCGACGGCCATCCGATGGCCAAGGCCGGAAAGGCCTCCGAGGCCCTTGCGATTTCCGCGGTCGCTTCTTTTATCGGCTCGACGGTTGCCACGATCGGCCTGACGCTTTTTGCCCCGATGCTTGCGAGCGTCGCCATCTATTTCGGGCCGAGCGATTATTTTGCCCTTTACGTGCTGGCCTTCGCCATGATCGGCGGCGTCGGCGGCGCCAGTCCATGGAAGATGCTGCTTGCGGGTTTCCTCGGCCTGATGCTTGCTACCGTCGGCCTCGACCCGGGCACTGGCCTGGCGCGCTACACGCTCGGCTCGTTCAATCTTTATGACGGGTTCGATCCTATCGTTGCGATTGTCGGCCTCTTCGCCATCAGCGAGGTCCTCGTCTACCTGGAAACCGCCCATCATGCGACTGGAACGCTGGTGCCGATGGGCCGGGCGGTGCCGAAGTTCAGAGAGATGCTGCCCGGCATGGGCGCGGCCTTCCGCGGCTCCTTCATCGGTTTCCTGTCCGGCATCCTGCCAGGCGCCGGCGCCTCGCAGGGCGCATTCATGGCCTATGTCGCTGAGCGGCGCTACAGCAACAAGGACGACACGTTCGGCAAGGGCGATCCGCGCGGCCTCGCCGCGCCGGAAGCGGGAGACAACGCTGCGGCCGGCGGAGCGCTGATCCCCATGCTGACGCTCGGCATCCCCGGCAGCGGCACGACTGCGGTCATGCTCGCGCTCCTGATCTCGCTCAACATCCAGCCAGGGCCGCTGCTCTTTGAACGCCAGCCGGACATGGTATGGGGACTGATCGCCTCGCTCTACATCGCCAACGTCGTCCTTCTGGTGATGAACATCCCGTTGGTCGGCATTTTCACGCGCATGCTCAGCATGCCTCAGTGGATCCTGATGCCCTTCATAATCATGGTGAGCTTCCTCGGCGTCTATTCGATCAGCCACTCGACCTTCGACCTCATGGTGATGATCGGCTTCGGTGTGGTCGGCTACATCTTCCGCAAGCTGGATATATCGCTGATCCCACTCGTGCTCGGGCTGCTGCTTGGAGCGGACATGGAGAACAATCTGAGGCGTGCATTGTCGATCTCGAACGGCGATTTCTGGATCCTCGTCCAAAGTCCCATCGCCGCAACGATCTACGCGATCACCGCGGCCGTGCTCGGCACGGCCTTCATTCTCGCCTTTCGAACCGCTCGGCGGAGACGGGCAAGCGCTCTTGCCGAGTTGGAGGATTGATGTGAGTGTGCGCCGAAGTGTGGCCTTAAGCTGATCTTCGTCAAGTTCATGACTTTGCTGGCAAATTCATAACTTCGGCGGGGTCGCCACTGTAATGCTAGTTGCGGCGCTCGGCGATGAAGACGGCCGCGGCTTTCAGCAGGTCGGCGCGCCCGCCGAAGGGTTCGAGCAGCGACTGCGCCTGTTCGACCAGCCCGTGAAGCTGCTGGCGTGCCCAGTTGCCGCCATGCAGCGCGGCAAGCGTCGCCTTGCCAGCGGCGGCGTCCTTGCCCGTCGCCTTACCCATGGCTTCGGGGCTGGAGGTGAGGTCGAGCAGGTCGTCGGCGAGTTGGAAGGCGAGGCCGACCGCCGAACCGAATTCGGCAAGCCTGTCGCGATCGTCGGGGGCGGCGTTGGCGATGATCGCACCCGCCTCGCAGGCAAAGCGGATCAGCGCGCCGGTCTTCATCGCCTGCAGCGTGATGATGCCGGCTTCGCCAGGTTTCTTGCGTTCAGCCTCGAGGTCGAGCGCCTGGCCGCCGGCCATGCCGCCAGGACCGGCGGCGCGGGCAAGGCCAAGCACCAAATCCGCTTTCGTCGCGGAGGGTAGGTCGGTGGCCGCGTCGGCGATGATATCGAAGGCGTAAGTCAGCAGGCTGTCGCCGGCGAGAATGGCGGTTGCCTCGTCGAAAGCCTTGTGCACCGTCGGCTGGCCGCGCCGCAGGTCGTCGTTGTCCATGGCCGGCAGATCGTCATGGATCAGCGAATAACAATGGACGCATTCAAGTGCCGACGCGACGCGCAGCACGGCATCGCCTTCGACGCCGAAAAGTGCTGCGGTCTCCATCACCAGGAAAGGCCGCAGCCGCTTGCCGCCGTTCAGCACGCCATGGCGCATCGCCGCGAGCAAGCGCTCGGGGCGGGCGATCTCGCCGGGCAGGATGCGGCTGTCGAGCAGGCCGCGCAGCGCCGCCTCGACGGCATGCGCGCGCATTTCCAGGGCGATCTCGAAAGGCAAACCGGGGGTTTCGTCCATGGGCGGCACCGTTTAAGCCAAAAGCGGGGCCGGTCAAGCAGGCTTGCGGGCATTGCGCTCGGCGCGGCACCCCGTTATGCGAAGGGATGAACTCGGGGATATCGGGCTTGACCGGGCCAATCGTTGATCCAGAACCGGAAAGGCTGGGCATGCCGGCGAAACGAAAGGGATCGTCGCGCGGCATCCGATCCCGCGCCAGCGGGCGCGGATGGGTCTGGCGAATATTTCTTTTCCTCGTCGTACTCGGGCTGCTGCCGGTCGTCCTTACCATCCTCTACCTGCCGTCCTTCGTGCACCCCGTGTCGACGCTGATGCTGAAGGATCTGGCGACGTTCCAGGGTTACGACCGGCAATGGGTGTCGATCGACGACATGTCGCCGGTGCTGGTGCATTCCGTCATCATGTCGGAGGACGGGCAGTTCTGCTCCCATCGCGGTATCGACTGGGCTGAGTTGAACCTGGTAATCGACGATGCCATGGCCGGCGAGGCGACGCGTGGTGCCTCCACCATCACCATGCAAACGGTGAAGAACCTCTATCTGTGGCACCGGCCGCTGGGAACGCTGCGCAAGCTTGTCGAATTGCCGCTGGCGGTCTATGCCGACATGGTGATGCCGAAAAAGCGCATCATGGAAATCTATCTCAACATCGCCGAATGGGGGCCGGGCATCTATGGCGCCGAGGCGGCGGCCCGGCATCATTTCGGCCGTTCGGCGAAGGAGCTTTCGCGCAGGCAAGCAGCACTTCTCGCCGTCGCGCTGCCAAATCCGATCGCGCGCAACCCGGGCAAGCCCGGTCCGGGCCTTAGGCGGCTGGCCTCGATCATCGAGCGGCGTGCGTCACGCTCCGGCGCCTATGTCGGCTGCGTGAATTGACGGGCTCAAATTCAGCCTTCGTTTCCGCCTGACAGAAAAGCGTTCAGCCGACCAAGGACGAGGCCTGGAGCTTCGAGTTGCGGCAAATGACCGACGCCGGACAGTGTCTCGAACGATGCCCGCGGGATCAGGGCGTGAAGCGCCTTGCCGCGCGCCAGCGGAATCCATGGATCGTTTTCGCCCCAGATTATCGTCACCGGACAGCGGATCGTCCCGAACAACGGCTCGACCTCGGCGGTGTATTTCTCGTCGGCCTGCGCGAATTGCCGATAGAAGCTCCCTCTGCCTGCCTCGGAAAGCCAGGGCTCGACGAGCTTCTCGAAATCGCCGGCATCGATGTCGTTGGCGAGCGCTCCCCTGATGTATGCCCGCACGACGGCTTCGTGGATATGCGGGGGCAGGCCCAGAAAGGCCTCCACATGGCGGCCGACATGGTCGAAGAAATCCGATCCCCAAGGCCGCATCGCAACGACATTCATCAGCACATACCGCTCGAAATCGCATCCATGCAGGAGATGCGCCCGCAGCGTCGTGGCTCCACCCATGTCGTGGGCAACGACCATCGGCCGTTCCAGCCCCCAGTGTGCAAGCATTTCGGCGAAAACCTCTCCCTGCACGTCAAGTGACGTCCGCTGCGCCGCGGCTTTGCCGGATCGTCCGTATCCGGGCATGTCGTACCAATGGACGCGATACTTCCGTGCAAGGTCTGGGATGATCCGATGCCATGAGAACGAGGACCATGGCCAGCCATGGGCCAGCACGATGGCAGGCCCGCTGCCAGACCGACCCGCCGCGACCGTGCCCGCGAAAGTCTTTACGGTTTCATCGAGTTTCCACGCCACCAGATCGTCCCTGTCTTTCGGATGACGCCGAGCGCCGAAGAGTTGCAGTATCGACGATCGACGGGTCAGATGGCAGTGGGATTCGGCCTGGCAGCCGTGCGCGAGCCCGTTGCGTTATCCTTGGCTCCTTCAACTGGCCTGGGCGCGCGCCCAAGTTATGCCGTCATCGAGCGAGGTCGCTTGGTAGGAGAGGTCGCTTCCGCCCGAGAATGCAGCCATGAATCGTCGTATCTTGCCGTAATTGTTGTCGAGGACGGCATGCGGTCGCCCGAGCAGCAGTGAGCAGATATGGACGTGCAGGCGATCGGTCACGACCGCCCGCCCACGCGATATTTGCCGTATGCCGCGCCTGAAGCGGTTGTGAGCCGCTGCATCGAGCTTGCGCAGCCGTATTTCCGCCGGTTTGAGCGACAGCAGTGCCGAGGTTGCGCCGAACGCCTTGGAGACGCGGACGCTGGTGGTGGATTCGCTGATCCAGTCTTCCCGCGGGACGCCCGGATCGGCCGCGCCATCGGAATCGACGGACTTCTCGAGATCCGACCTGAGCATCGCAAGCACGGGAAATTCGGGCTGGGCCGGCTCGACCGGGCCGATACAGAAGGCCATGTCAGGACAGAGGCGCACCTGGCAATCGAAATGCTTTTCCGCGAAGAGCTTCGATTCCTCGTCGCGAACCAGCAGCAGGAAGTTCTTGTGACGTCTGATGACTCGCGCGCTCTCCCGTACCCGTTCCTGCGATTTGTAATGGATCGACTGAGGAAACTGGACGATTGGGCGATCAGGGAAGCGTTTGAGCACGCGTTCGCGGAAATCCTGATGCGCGTCCCAAAGATCGCCGAAATTACCGCCGCCATGGATGAAGATCGGACCCGTCGGCATGATTTGTTCGAGGTCTTCGACCGAGAAATCATCCATTCGCGAGACATAGGCGGGCCGCTTTCCAAATTGCTCCCGCAGGTAGGCCATCTCGCCCAGCCAGATGGCGGAATCGCCGCAGTTGCGGATGTCCGGAAAGTCGAGAATCGCCAGCGGCTCGTCGGTGGAGACATGATCCTTCAGGCAATCATGAATCATGCCTTTCAGTTCGGCGATCAGGTCCAGGCTCTGTTCGGAATGCACGCTACATTCTCCATTTTACAAGCAGGCAAAACCGACGCGCCGGCCCTGCCAAGGCCGCTGAGCGCGAGCCCTGCTCCCGCGGGTTCAAGAAATGGCCGCTAATGCCGTGACCGGTGTTCGGCAACTGCCGAAGGCATTGTGCGAACTTGCGCCTCTCGCGCCGGCATCGCGCCGAAGACAGGCACCACACCTCTCGACTGGAAGAGCGCGGATACAGCCAGGACCAACACAACGCCGGCGGAGAATTCGAGGACTTCCTCCAAGGTCGACGCCTTGTAGGAGTGTATGAGATCAAGGGTCTCGGCACTCGCCAGCATGCCAACGGCAACAACCAGGCGGAACTCGAATGCTTTCGAGAGGACGTGCCGCACGACCATCCAAGCTCGTTGCCGAAACCGGTGCAGGAGAGCGAATATAGCGGCCAGAAGAAGCCCACTTCCTATGACCGCTGCCAGAGTCCCGGTGGAGCCCGCGTCGCGCAGATGGCGAACGACGAGAATGATGACGTCATGTCCGCCGTCGAACTCGCCGCCGCCGTCCATCCGCGGCATCTGAATATGGAAAATGCGGGCACCGAAGCTGATCTCGCTGAGAAAGAGCAGCAACGACAGGCCGCTCACTCCAAAGAGGACACTCCTCTCCGCGAAGGTCATGGAGACAGGCCTTAAAAGGGCGGTGCCCAGAGCGAGCAGCGCGGCGGCCGCAAAGCCCAGGGCGCTCAGATTTTCCACGAGACCGTCTTCGACAAACAAGTCGGGCCTGGATAGGCCGATCATAAAAAGCAGCGCTACACCAGTAAAGGTTGCAGCGGCAAACACCGCGTTTTCTCGGTTCATTGTTGCTTGTCTTTTCCACGTCGTCCCGACCAGCAACGAA
Source organism: Mesorhizobium sp. ZC-5 (assembly GCF_025753855.1). Taxonomy (GTDB): domain Bacteria; phylum Pseudomonadota; class Alphaproteobacteria; order Rhizobiales; family Rhizobiaceae; genus Neomesorhizobium. The sequence continues at coordinate 611,840 of NZ_JAOWPT010000001.1, read as the reverse complement.
TAGTGACGGGCCGCAGCAAAAGATTGGCCGGCTTAGTAAAATTTGGTGTCGGACCGTTACTTTCGCGGAAAAATCTGCTGGCCAAGAGCCGCAGTTCAGCGCTTCGCGCAAATGGATTTCCATCCGACCTGGGCAGGCAGTGAGGTCAAACCTGCCGGAGGCCTGTCCGAACGAAGGTTCGCAGCCGGGTCAACAGCTGATAGATGCACGAATAATCCCTGCCGACCGGGCCCGAGCTCTGATTTTCGAGCGTCCTGCGGAAAAAAATATCGCGGCCGGCGCTGGTCAAACCGCCGTCACTTGTGTATAGGCACGCCGACTTTCAGGATTCCGGCCCGAACATACGGCCCTTTCGCGAGGGAATATGGGGCTTTTGACCGATAAGCGAGTAATTCCATGGCTGTTCCAAAACGAAAAACTTCGCCGTCGAAGCGCGGCATGCGCCGTTCGGCCGATGCGCTGAAGGCCCCGACCTATGTCGAGGACAAGAATTCCGGCGAACTGCGCCGTCCGCACCATGTCGACCTGAAGACCGGGATGTATCGCGGCCGTCAGGTCCTGGAGCCGAAGAGCTGAGTTTACAGCCCTTCGTTCCCGTTCAGTTGAAAAGACCGGCTTCAAGCCGGTCTTTTTCGTTTGGCGGATGGCCGCCGCCGGAAAGGCCTTGACGCATACGGCGCCGCGGCTTCTAGAAGCAGAACCAAGAACCGGAGACCCCTGATGCTCGCTGGTATCCCGCTGCTGATCGTGCCTTTCATCCTCTACAATCTGGGCCTCGCCGGATCGTTCGGGCAGGCGGAAGGCGCCGACATTTGGGCGACTCAAGTGTTTTCCATGAGGATGATGTCCGGCGGCGTCTTCTCGCTGACGGTCGGTAATCTGCTGATCGTGGTGGCGCTGCTCCTGCTGTTCGTCGAGATCGTCAAATCGACACGCACTTCGAACGCCTCGATCGTCGATCACCTGCTGTCGACGTTTGTCTTCGTGGCGTACCTGGTGGAGTTCCTGTTGAACACCGAAGCCGCGCATCCGGTGTTCTTCACGCTGATGGTGATCGCGCTGGTCGACGTGCTGGCCGGGTTCTCGGTGTCGTTGCGTTCCGCCGGCCGGGACCTCAACGTAAGCTGACCATTCAACCTCCGTCGGCCTGAAAGCCGCTGGCCTCGATGCCGGCGATGGCTGCCGCCTCGTCATTGTCGGACGTGTCGCCGGAAACCCCGACAGCGCCGATGATCTCGCCCTCCGCGTCCCGGACCAGAACGCCGCCGGCGACGGGGATGACGCGCCCTCCGGAGACCCCCGACAGGCCGGTGAAGAAATGCGGGCGTTCCCTGGCTATCACCTCCAGCCGGCGCGAGCCCATGCCCACGGCCAGAGCACCGAATGCCTTTCCCGCGGCGATCTCGTAACGCAGGTTCGAGGAACCATCCTGCTTCTGGAATGCAAGGAGGTGGCCGCCGGCATCGTGTACCGAGACGCTCAACGGCTTCAGTTCGAGTTCGGCCGCCTTGGCGAAGGCGGCGCCGATGATGGTGTTTGCGCTGGCGAGCGTCAGTTTTGTCATGCGTTTCTCCGCTGGGATCTGGTTCGGCGAGGGAACCTACGCCATGAACCGGGCCGCCACTATCGCTGGTAGCGGCGAAGATGTTTGCGCGATGGTGCCGATAGACCGAGCCGGCATCGACGCGTTGGTGCGAGCCCGCGAAGATGGTTGAAGGGTCGGGTGCAAGTGTCGATGAGCGAGCCTCGAAGGTCGTGGCCTCCGGGTCAGCCCATCGACTCGATCTTGCGCTGCATCGCGGCGATCTGCTCCTTCAACTCCTGCAGGTCGTCGGATTTTTCAGCCGGTTCCTTCCTGGTCGGCTCGGCCGCGGGCGAAGGCGAGGCGCCGGAGCCCGGAGGGAACGGCGTGAACATGCGCATCGCGTTCTGGAACATCTCGATGTTGCGGCGCGTCTGCTCCTCCAGCGCCTTGATCGGCGTGGTGATCTTCATCATGTCCATCGGCGTCTTGCCGAGCGTCGACTTCATCTGCTCGCGGAAGCGTTCCTGTTCCTTGGCGAAAGCAATCATCGACTGCTCGAGAAAACTCGGCACGACCATCTGCATCTGGTCACCATAGAAAGAGATCAACTGGCGCAGGAACGGGATCGGCAGCATGTTCTGCCCATCCTTGTTCTCGAGTTCGAAGATGATCTGGGTGAGCACGGGGTGGGTGATGTCGTCGCCGGTCTTGGCATCCTGGACGGTGAAGTCTTCGCCACGCTTCACCATCTCGGCCAAATCTTCGAGTGTCACATATGTGCTGGTGCCCGTATTGTAGAGGCGGCGGTTGGCATATTTCTTGATGACCACCGGATCGTCTTTTGCAGGCATCAGAACCCTCCCAATCAGACCGGCGTTGAAAGCGGCCGGCAACGGTTGTGCCTGAACAAGGATATGCGCAAAAGCATCGCTTTTGAAAGCGGTTTGTGCAGTGCGGGATCAAGGCTGCTTCTTTAGCGGGCAAAAATTGCTGCGCAGCATAACCGCAGCATAGGCGCCGGAAGCGCTTGTACATCGGGCGGCTTCGCAGATTTCCGGTTTGACTCGGCATTCGGAAAGGGCAAGAAAAGTCGAGACAAGCCGAACACCGATCCCGAGAAATCTGGAGATAGAAATGCCCGCTTCCGAATCCATCGTCGTCGCAAGTGCCACCCGCACGCCGGTAGGCGCGTTCAACGGCGCCTTCGCCAACACGCCGGCGCACGAACTGGGTGCCATCGTCATCAAGGAAGCGCTGGCGCGCGCCGGCGTCGAAGCGGGCGAGGTGGACGAGGTGATCCTCGGCCAGGTGCTGACCGCCGGCCAGGGCCAAAATCCGGCGCGCCAGGCCGCCATCAAGGCGGGCGTGCCCAAGGAGGCGACCGCATGGGGCCTCAACCAGGTCTGCGGCTCGGGCCTGCGGACGATTGCCATCGGCATGCAGCAGATCGCCACCGGCGACGCGAAGATCATTGTCGCCGGCGGCCAGGAATCGATGTCGCTGTCGCCGCATTGCGCGCATCTGCGCGCCGGCGTGAAGATGGGCGACTATTCGATGATCGACACGATGATACGCGACGGCCTGTGGGACGCCTTCAACGGCTATCACATGGGCAATACGGCGGAGAACGTCGCCAAGCAGTTCCAGATCACGCGCGACACCCAGGACGAGTTCGCCGTCGGTTCGCAGAATAAGGCAGAAGCGGCGCAGAAGGCCGGCAGGTTCAGTGACGAGATCGTGCCGGTGACGATCAAGGGCCGCAAGGGCGATACGGTCGTCGACCAGGACGAATACATCCGCCACGGCGCGACGATCGACGCGATGCAGAAGCTGCGCCCGGCCTTCGACAAGGAAGGCACGGTGACAGCCGCCAACGCCTCCGGCATTAATGACGGCGCGGGCGCCGTGGTGCTGATGACCGAAGCCGAGGCCGTCCGCCGCGGGCTGAAGCCGCTCGCCCGCATCGCCTCTTGGGCAACCGCCGGCGTCGATCCGGCAATCATGGGCACCGGACCGATCCCGGCCTCGAAGAGGGCGCTCGAGAAGGCCGGCTGGTCGGTTGGCGACCTCGACCTGGTCGAGGCCAACGAGGCCTTCGCGGCGCAGGCCTGCGCGGTCAACAAGGGCATGGGCTGGAACCCGGATATCGTCAACGTCAATGGCGGGGCGATCGCGATCGGCCATCCGATCGGCGCCTCGGGCACCCGCATCTTCAACACGCTGGTCTACGAGATGCGCCGTCGCGGCGGAAAAAAGGGTCTCGCGACCCTGTGCATCGGTGGCGGCATGGGCGTCGCTATGTGCGTCGAAGCGTTGAACTGAAGAGACGGCAGTAGGGAGAAAAATCAGGAAGGCGAAGGCAAATCGCGGGGCGGCGCACAATTTCCCCTACTGCCTATTGTCCACCGCCTATTGCCCATAAGAACACCGAGGGAGGAAACATGACCAGGACAGCAATCGTCACCGGGGGATCGCGTGGCATCGGCGCCGCCATATCGGTCGGGCTGAAGAAGGCCGGATACAACGTCGCGGCGAATTATGCCGGCAACGACGAGGCGGCGCAGAAATTCAAGGCCGAGACCGGCATCCCCGTCTTCAAATGGTCGGTCGCCGACTATGATGCCTGCGTCGAGGGATTGAAGCAGGTCGAGGCGGATCTCGGTCCGATCGACGTGCTGGTCAACAATGCCGGCATCACCCGCGATGCGCCCTTCCACAAGATGACGCCGCAGCAGTGGAAGGAGGTCATCGACACCAATCTTTCCGGCGTCTTCAACATGACGCATCCACTGTGGAACGGCATGCGCGAGCGTAAATTCGGCCGCGTCATCACCATCTCCTCGATCAACGGCCAGAAGGGCCAGTTCGCGCAGGCCAATTATTCGGCGTCGAAGGCGGGCGATCTCGGCTTCACCAAGGCGCTCGCCCAGGAAGGCGCGCGCGCCAACATCACCGTCAATGCGATCTGCCCGGGCTATATTGCCACCGACATGGTGATGGCGGTTCCGGAAAAGGTGCGGGAATCGATCGTCGCGCAAATCCCGGTCGGCCGCCTCGGAGAAGCCGACGAGATCGCGCGTTGCGTCGTGTTCCTCGCCTCCGAAGAGGCAGGCTTCATCACCGGCTCGACGATCTCGGCAAATGGCGGTCAGTTCTTCGTCTAGGCTGTCGCTTGTCGTCTGGAGGCTGAAAACGAAAACGGCGCCGGAAGGCGCCGTTTCATTTTGAGTAGGCCGTTCAGGCCGGTGCACCAGCAGCACCCGGTGCGCGGGTCTGGAACAGCGCGTTGTGGGCGATGCCGGCGAGTGCGGCGCCGACGATCGGCGCCACCCAGAACAGCCATAGCTGTTGGATCGCCCAGCCGCCCACGAACAGCGCCGGACCGGTGGAACGGGCCGGGTTGACCGACGTGTTGGTCACCGGGATCGAGATAAGGTGGATCAGCGTCAGCGTGAGACCGATGGCGATCGGCGCAAAACCCGCCGGTACATCACCTGAAGTCACGCGCAGGATCACCATCAGGAACATGAAGGTGAGGACCACTTCCGCGATGAGCGCCGAACCCATCGCATAGCCGCCAGGCGAATGCTCGCCGTAACCGTTGGAGGCAAACCCGCCGGCCAGAGTGAAATCGGCCTTGCCGCTGGCAATGAGGTAGAGGACCGCCGATCCGACCACCGCTCCCAGTACCTGGGCCGCGATATAGGGCAGCAGATCCTTTGACGAGAACCTGCCGGCCACCATCAAGCCGACCGACACAGCGGGATTGAAGTGACCACCGGAAATCCCACCGACCGCATAGACCATGGTCAGGACAGTCAAACCGAACGCGAAAGCAACGCCGAGCAACCCGATACCGACATCAGGGAAAGCGGCGGCCAGAACCGCGCTGCCGCACCCGCCAAAGACAAGCCAGAAGGTACCCATGAACTCTGCAATGAGACGTTTGGTCATGATTATTCCCTCCTCATACCAACGCAAGGGAAGGAGGCCATGAAACTGGGCGGAATACAATCGAAACGGGTGGGCGTTTCGGCTTGCAGCCTCCGGAAATCACAGGATTTTTCAAATGCTTGCCGCGTCGCTCCTCATCGGACCGCACTGCGCCTGTGCCGGAACAAGACGGAAAGGTTAACGGGCAAGCAGCGCGAGGCTGGCGTGTTCGCGAGGCCGAGCTGCTTTCTCGGTCGAGCGCGGCCTGAAGACACAAGATGTTGCGGTGAACGGAACGGGAAAACAGCGCCATCGCTGATTCGTCGCCTGTTCGTTCCGGGTTTGGGCGGAGTGTTAACGAAAGCGGCCCGCCAGGCCGATCGATGGCCTCGGTTTGCTCCAAAATAGCAAGTGGAATCCTGAGGTTAATGAAATCTTCACCGTGCGCTCTGGGCTTCGGTGCCGTTCGCGAAACGAAAGTTAACGAAGATGGGCGGATTCGCTCGGAACCGCCAAACGTCGATTCAGCATGTGGTGCCGGGCAGCTCTCGCCGATCTACATGTCGCCGTGAACAAAACCTGAATCGATAAGAGTCAGCGATTCGTCGCTGATTCGTTCCAGACTCGTTCCAACAGTTAATCCGGCAACATTTCCGCTTTCGTTTCACCATCCAAATCCTATATGTGTCGCGGTGGCGTCTGCCTCGCGATTGCCGCCGCTTCCGTCCCGCCTGTGCAGGACCCCGACCAGGAAAGCCATCTGCCTCCTCGATGAACCTGCAGCCGAAACAGAGCGATTATCTCGTGCCCTCCGGACGCGACGTCACCGCCGTTCTGGGACCGACCAACACCGGCAAGACACATCTCGCCATCGAACGGATGGTGGCGCATGGCAGCGGGCTGATCGGCCTGCCGCTCAGACTGCTGGCGCGCGAGGTCTACAGCCGCGTCGTCGACAAGGTCGGTGTCCAGAACGTGGCGCTGATCACCGGCGAGGAGAAAATCCAGCCGGCGGGCGCGCGCTATTCCGTCTGCACGGTCGAGGCACTGCCGCGCGAGACCAACGCGGCTTTCGTGGCGATCGACGAAGTGCAACTGGCCGGCGACCTGGAGCGCGGCCACATCTTCACCGACCGCGTGCTGCATCTCAGGGGCCGGGAGGAGACGTTGCTGCTCGGCGCCGCCACGATGCGCGGCATTCTCGAGCGACTGCTGAAAGGCATTTCCGTCGTCACCCGCCCGAGGCTTTCGCATCTCGCCTATGCGGGCCAGAAAAAGCTGACGCGGCTGCCGCGCCGCACGGCGATCGTCGCCTTCTCGGCCGACGAGGTCTACGCCATCGCCGAACTGATCCGCCGCCAGCGCGGCGGCGCCGCCGTGGTGCTGGGCGCGCTCAGTCCGCGCACCCGCAACGCGCAGGTCGAGATCTACCAGAACGGCGACGTGGACTATCTGATCGCCACCGACGCCATCGGCATGGGCCTCAACCTGGATGTCGACCACGTCGCCTTCGCGCAGAACCGCAAGTTCGACGGCTTCCAGTACCGCGACCTTACCGCGGCCGAACTTGCCCAGGTGGCCGGACGTGCCGGGCGGCATCTGCGCGACGGCACCTTTGGCGTGACTGGCCAGGTCGATCCGCTGGACGACGAACTGGTGCACAAGATAGAGGCGCACGAGTTCGATCCGGTCAAGGTGCTGCAATGGCGTACGGCCGAATTCGACTTTGCGAGCCTCGATACGCTGAAGCGTTCGATCGAGACGCCGGCGCCGATCGAAGGGCTGACGCGGGCGCTTCCCGCGGTCGACGCGCAGGCACTCGATCAGCTGTCGCGCGATCCGGAGATACGCAAGCTGGCGACCAGCCGTGAACGGGTGGCACTGTTGTGGGAGGCGTGCGCGCTGCCGGACTACCGGCGCATCGCGCCGGCGCAGCATTCCGATCTCATCGCATCGATGTATCTCGATCTCGCCGAAAGCGGCCATGTCAACGAGGCCTACATGGCCGAGCAGGTGCGGCGCGCGGATTCGGCCGACGGCGACATCGATACGCTGTCGCACCGCATCGCGCAGATCCGCACCTGGACCTTCGTGTCCAACCGCCCCGGCTGGTTGGCGGATGCGGCACACTGGCAGGAAAAAACGCGCGAGATCGAAGACAGATTGTCGGATGCCCTGCATGAGCGGTTGACGAAACGCTTCGTAGACCGCAGGACTTCCGTGCTCATGAAGCGCCTGAGAGAGAATACGATGCTTGAAGCCGAAATCAGCCCGTCCGGTGCCGTCCTTGTCGAGGGGCACCATGTGGGCGAGCTGCAGGGGTTCCGCTTCACCGCGGACCAGACCGCCGAGGGTGAGGATGCCAAGGCGGTGAAGACCGCGGCCCAGAAGGCGCTTGCCGTCGAGTTCGAGGCGCGGGCGGAGCGTTTTTCCGCGTCGGGCAACAACGACATCGCGCTCGGTTCCGACGGCGTGTTGCGCTGGATCGGCGCGCCGATCGCCACGCTCACCTCCGGCGAGGATGTGCTCAAGCCGCGCGTCATCCTCCTGGCCGACGAACAACTGACCGGCCCGGCGCGCGACAAGGTCGCGGCGCACGCGGAACGCTTCGTCAACTACCAGGCCGAGACGCTGCTGAAGCCGCTGGTCGACCTCAAGAACGCGGAGCAGCTGACCGGCATCGGGCGCGGCATCGCGTTCCAGCTGGTCGAGAATTTCGGCCTGCTCAACCGCCGCGACATCGCCGACGAGGTGAAGTCGCTGGACCAGGAGGGGCGCGGCGCGCTGAGGCGTCTCGGCGTGCGCTTCGGTGCCTACCATGTCTTCGTGCCGGCCCTGCTGAAACCCGGCCCGGCCGGCCTGGTCACGTTGCTCTGGGCGCTGAAGAACGACGGCAAGGACAAGCCCGGCTTCGGCGATGTGGTGCATGCACTGGCCGCCGGCCGCACCTCGGTGGTGATCGATCCGGCCTACGATCGGGCTTTCTACCGGCTTGCCGGCTTTCGCAATCTCGGCCGGCGCGCGGTGCGCGTCGACATACTGGAGCGGCTTGCCGACCTGATCCGCCCTGCACTCTCGTGGCGGGCCGGAACAGGTCCGCGTCCGGACGGTGCCTATGACGGCAGCGTGTTCCTTGTGACGCCTGCGATGATGTCGATCCTCGGCGCCAACGCCGACGACATCGAGGAAATCCTGAAGGGTCTCGGCTATCGCGCCGAGCCAAAGCCGGTCGCCGAGGTGAAGGCCAAGCTTGAAGCGCTTGACACCGCGGCGCGGGAAGCCGCGGAGAAGGCCGCCACGGAAAAGGCGGCGAGAGATGCCGCGCATACGGCAGCCCTCGAGCAGGCAGCCGAACAGATCGCGGCGAGCGCACAGGGCGATGCTGGCGAGGCGAGCGCGGTCGGGGCCGAAACAGGGCAGGCTGCTGCCGATGCAGAAACGCGGGCTGTCGCCGAGGTGGAAACGCCAACTGCCGCCGATACGGAAACGCCAGTTGCCGCTGATGCAGAAACGGCTGCCGCTGATATTTCAACTGCCGGCGCGGAAGTCGCCCCGGATGCCGGTGGAACCGAAGCGGAGTCCACGACGGAAACGATCGAACCCGTCGCGATCGAGGAAGCTGCTACCGTAGAAGCGGCACCTGTCGCCGGGGCCGAAGCTTCGGTCGATACAGTTGCGCAGGATACAGTTGCGCAGGAGGCATCGGCCAGCGGACCGGATGCCGAGACCTCCGAACCGGTGTCGGCGGAGCCCGCGGCGGAAGGCGCGGGCGAGAGCGTCGCGAAGGAGGCAGTCTCCGACGCGACCGAGACCGAAACAGCCGCGGCGCCTGCCGAAGCACCAAAGCCGATCCTGCTCTGGCGGCAGGCCCGGTTCGAGGCCCGGCAAGGCCAGCGCCACGGCAACCAGCGCGATCGCAGCGGTCCGCGCGGACGCCATCAGAATGCAGCGCAAGCGGCGGCGCCTTCCGGCGAGGCCGCGGCACGCAATGACGGCAAAGGCCGGCGCGAAGGCGGCTCGGAGCGTTTCGAGCGCAAGTTCCAGGGCAAACCGGGCAAGCCGGATGGCCAGGGCTTCCGGCCGGAACGCCGTGATGGCGGCAAACCCGGCCAGAAGGGCGGCTTCCAGGGCAAGCCGCAGTTCCAGCAGAAGCCGCGCGAGGAGCGTCCGGTGCGCGTCGACCCGGATTCGCCCTTCGCCAAGCTCGCGGCCTTGCGCGATCAACTGAAAAAATAATCACGGCCCGATATGGTTTCAGAAGGCCGCCAGCGCATCGACAAATGGTTGTTCTTTGCGCGGGTGGTGAAGTCGCGGTCGCTGGCGGCGAAGCTGGCGCAGTCGGGCCGTGTCCGCGTCAACCGCGACAAGACCGATCAGGCATCGCATCCGGTCAAGCCCGGCGACGTGCTGACGATCACGCTGGATCGCCAGGTGCTGGTCTACCGCATCGTCGAATGCGGCACGCGGCGCGGTCCGGCGGAGGAGGCACGCACGCTCTACGAGGACATCTCGCCGAAGCCCGCGCCGCGCGCGAAAGGACTTCCAGAGCAGATGGCACCGCTGCGCGACGCCGGCTCGGGCCGCCCGACCAAGAAGGAGAGGCGGGCGACCGACAAGCTGCACGACGAGGATTGAGCGTCGAGGCTGGGAACTGGCCCACAAGTCGCGAAAATCTGTTCCAGTTCAACGGGCGGATGCGCCGATCCGCGCCCTTGCCACGGCCGGTCAAAGGAGCTACCTCACCGGCGGGAGCATCGAGAAGACCGAGAGGCGGCCAGGAGCCTTACATGACTTATGTCGTGACCGACAACTGTATCAAATGCAAGTACATGGACTGCATAGAGGTCTGTCCGGTCGACTGCTTCTACGAAGGCGAGAACATGCTCGTCATCCATCCCGACGAATGCATCGACTGCGGCGTCTGCGAGCCGGAATGCCCGGCCGACGCGATCAAGCCGGACACCGAACCCGGCCTCGACAAATGGTTGCAGGTCAACACCGAATACGCGGAGAAGTGGCCGAACATAACGGCCAAGAAGGATGCGCCGGCTGACGCCAAGGAGTTCGACGGCGTCGAGGGCAAGTTCGAGAAGTATTTCTCGCCGGAGGCCGGCGAGGGAGACTGATCTGCCGACGGCCGGGACACGCTTCCGGCCTCGTCTACCCGGCATTTTCCCGCCAGGTGCCGACCTGCGCGGCTGCGCGGCATCTTCGCGCATGCAGCAAATTGTTGATTCTTTCAGCTTTTTGTGGTAACACTCGGAAACATGCCGGTGACACAACGTCGATCTATGGCGCAAAAGCGTTAATCATTGAAAGGTGAGGGCCAGTATCCGGACCAAGGCAACTTGGCCAGGCAAGCACGTTTATGTGCCCTCTGCCCGGTCCTGTCTCTCCGGATGGCCCTCATGTGCTCAGGCGGCACCATTGGCCGATCATTCCACGGCCCCAGCAGGTTTCCGGCGATGCCGCCGGTGCCACAACAGGAGTTCAGGGCGTATGGCAATCCAGCAGCAGAAGAAGTCCGCAGCAACGCGTCACGGTTTCAAGACCGGCGAATACATCGTCTATCCGGCGCATGGCGTCGGCCAGATCGTATCGATCGACGAGCAGGAAGTTGCTGGGCACAAGCTTGAGCTGTTCGTGATCGATTTCCAGAAGGACAAGATGCGCCTGAAGGTGCCGGTCGCCAAGGCGACTTCGATCGGCATGCGCAAGCTTTCGGAGGAGGATTATGTCGAGCGCGCGCTGAAGGTCGTGCAGGGCCGCGCCCGCGTAAAGCGCACCATGTGGTCGCGCCGCGCGCAGGAGTATGACGCGAAGATCAATTCGGGCGACCTGATCTCGATCTCGGAAGTGGTGCGCGATCTCTATCGCGCCGAGAACCAGCCGGAGCAGTCCTATTCCGAACGCCAGCTCTACGAGGCGGCGCTGGACCGCATGGCGCGCGAGATTGCGGCCGTCAACAAGATGTCGGAGACCGAAGCGGTCCGCCTCATCGAGGTGAACCTTAACAAGGGACCGAAGCGCGGCGCCAAGGCCGACAACGAGGAAGCCGAGCAGGAAGAGGCTGCATAAGCCGCTTTCTTTCGCAAGACAAAAAACCCGGCCGCGAGGCCGGGTTTTTTGTTGCTTGCGCGGCGTCGCTCATTTTCGCGGTTCGCACGAGAGGAGACGCGCAGGTCCCCGTTTGCCGACTGGATGGGCGTAGCACCAAGGCGTGAGCCGTGAACTTTCGCTCCAAGCGAAAAAGCAATTCTGGACCTTACGGCATGCCAGCTTTCGAGGGCACCATCGCGCCGTAAATCATGCAACAACAGCAGGCTGGCATGGAAAAGGCGACACGACGGGAATGGATCGGGCTGGCGGTCATCGCACTGCCTTGCCTGCTCTATTCCATGGATCTCACGGTGCTCAACCTCGCCGTGCCGCATCTCACGGCCGACCTGAAGCCGAGTGCGGCGCAGTTGCTGTGGATCGTCGACATCTACGGCTTCCTGGTCGCGGGATCGCTGATCACCATGGGCACGCTTGGCGACCGTATCGGCCGCCGCAAGCTGCTGCTCTGGGGGGCGGTGCTATTTGGAGCGGCCTCCATCATCGCGGCGTTTTCGACCTCGGCCGAGATGCTGATCGCGGCGCGCGCGTTGCTTGGCGTCGCCGGGGCGACGCTGGCGCCGTCGACGCTATCGCTGATCCGCAACATGTTCCACGATCCGGCCGAGCGCACCTTCGCCATCGGCGTATGGGGCACCAGCTATTCGCTCGGCGGCGCCATCGGTCCGCTGCTCGGCGGCGCCCTGCTCGAATATTTCTGGTGGGGATCGGTGTTCCTGCTCGCCGTGCCGGTGATGGCGCTGCTGCTCGTGGTAGGCCCGATCCTTTTGCCCGAATACAAGGATCCGGAAGCCGGCCGGCTCGATTTCGCCAGCGCATTGTTGTCGCTGGTGGCGGTGCTGGCGGCGATCTTCGGGCTGAAATGGATCGCCGAAGATGGTTTCTCCTGGCAGCCGGCCTCGATCATCATCGCTGGGCTGGCGGTTGGTGCGATATTCATCGACAGGCAACGCAAGCTCGCCGATCCCCTGATCGACCTGTCGCTTTTCCGCTCGCGCGCGTTCAGCACCGCTCTGGCGGTCAACATGCTCGGCTGTTTCGTTGCGTTCGGCTCGTTCCTGTTCACCGCGCAGTACTTCCAGTTGATGCTCGGGCTTTCGCCGCTGCAGGCCGGCTTGTGGTCGCTGCCTTCGGCTGCGGCGGTGGTTGCAGGGTCGATGCTGGCGCCGCTGATCGTGCGCCGGATACGCCCGGCCTATGTGATCGCCGGCGGGCTGTCGTTCGTCGCCGCCGGGTTTTTCATCATGTCGCGGGTCGGCGGTGCGGACAGCCTGGCCATCCTGGTGGCTGGAACGTTCATCATGGCGCTGGGCTTCGGCCCGATCTTCATCCTGACCACCGACATCATCGTCAGCGCGGTGCCGCCGGAGCGCGCAGGCTCGGCGGGAGCGCTGTCTGAGACGGGTGCTGAATTCGGCGGCGTACTGGGTATCGCCGTTCTCGGCAGCATCGGCATCGCGATCTACCGAGGCGTCATGGCGGATGCGGTTCCCGACGGCGTGCCGGTCAACGCGGCGGACGCTGCGCGCGACACACTCGCCGGCGCCCTGGCCGTTGCCGCGGAGCTGCCGGAGCGGCTGGGCGCCGGACTGGCCGAGGTGGCCCGCGACGCATTCCACCAAGGTTTCGTACTGGTCACCATCATCGCCGCGCTGTTGACCGTTGCACTCGCCGTGGTGGTCCTGCGCGTGTTGCGCAATGCGGGTGCAGGCGATGCGGTGCGTGAAGGCGCGGTGAACTAAAACACGACGCGCCGAATAGAATCGGCGGCCGCGCTTCAGATTCCTTGATTTGGTGCATGTCTCTGTCCCGAAACCAAGGACACTTTCGGGCGACATGCATCAGGTCGCGAGCAGGGGTTGCCGCAGGCTCCCGCGGTTTCGATCATGGTGCAATGGAACGTTCTGCGCCGCCCGACGTTTTTAATCTGTTCTGGCGTATGCCCGGCGGCTTTTTCAGCGCATCGGAATTCGCCTTTTCAGACAGTAATCCGGACGGTGTCCGAACTTGAACCGGATTTGAATCGCCCCAGGTCAACGGAGCGCTTGGCGATGGAAGAGACGGCGAAGAGAAATCTGATCCGGGCCGCGATGAAGGCGCCCTACCTGGCGCGCGAGGAGGAACACGATCTAGCGGTGCGCTGGCGCGACGAGGGCGACCAGCAGGCACTGCACCAGATCACCACCGCGCATATGCGGCTGGTCATCTCTATGGCCTCGAAATTCCGTTATTTCGGCCTGTCGACCGGCGACCTGATCCAGGAAGGCCATGTCGGGCTGCTGGAAGCCGCGGCTCGCTTCGAGCCGGATCGTGATGTGCGGTTTTCGACCTATGCCACATGGTGGATACGCGCCTCCATGCAGGACTATATCCTCCGCAACTGGTCGATCGTGCGGGGCGGCACGAGTTCGGCGCAAAAGGCGTTGTTCTTCAACCTGCGCCGTCTGCGGGCACGATTGACGCAAGGCGCCGAGCCGCTTCCGGACGGCGCGATCTATCGCGAAATCTCGTCGGCGCTGGGCGTCTCGGAAGCCGATGTTGCGATGATGGATTCCAGGCTTTCCGGGCCCGACACATCGCTCAACGCACCGGTGGCCGACGATTCCGGGTCGGCCGACCGCATGGATTTCCTGATCTCGGAGGATCCGCTTCCCGATGAAGTCGCCGAAGACGTCATCGATATCGAGCGGCGCACGGAATGGCTCTATGATGCGCTTGGCGTCCTCAATCCGCGCGAATTGAGGATCATCCAGGAGCGCCGGCTCCAGGACGATGGCGCGACGCTGGAATCGCTGGGCACCAAGCTCGGCATCTCCAAGGAGCGGGTACGGCAGATCGAAACGCGGGCGCTGGAAAAGCTGAAATCCGAACTGGTCAAGGTCAATCCGGCCTTCGAACACGCGGCCTGACAACTAGCCAATTCAACGATCGGTGATGATCTTCACCTTGTCGCCGGCGGAAACGCCGCCGCCGGGCGGCAGCGCGTTGAGCACCCGGAACAGGTCGAGCTTGCGGTCGACGCCGACCATCGAGGCAGAGAGCGACCCGACGGTCTGGCCAGGCCTGACGGTGACGACGCGGATACGGAGCGGCTTCAGCGCCGCCTTCTCGGACGACGACAACGAGCGGAAGCTGCCGCCTACCGAACGGGCCACGCTGTCGAGCGTGGTGCTGGCGACGGGGGCGGCGGTCAGCAGGCGATAGACCTTGTCACCGGAACGGATGACGGTGATGTCGAACTGCCAGCCATCGGCGCGGGCGCGCGCGGTCGCGGCATCGTTGCCGTTGATGTTGGTCGCCTGGACGGTTGCATCTTCCAGACCGGTGACCCAGCCGCTGCGAACATAGTCGGCCAGGGCGATGTTCCTGCCAACCGAGACGCCGTCGAAGCGGATCGCCATGTCGCCAGGCCCGGTCGCGGTGACCTCGGCAGCGGAATTGTCGATGACGAAGCCAGCGGGGACCGAAAAGGCGATGCCGAGGCCGGGATGCTGGAACGTGTTGCCGCGCACGTAACCTTCTTCCGGCGTATCGCCGAACAGAAGGCCGTCGATGCCGGCGAGGAAGGAATCGCGGTCCACCGTTCCGGTGCCGGGCGTGCCGAAGCCGCGCGCGTGGCGCTGCGCCAGTTCGATGCGCTGCGGCGCATTAGGATGGCTGGCAAGGAAGTCGAGGCTCGCATCCTGAGCACCGGTCACCGTGCGGAACTCGCTGTAGGCTGCCATCGACTGGAGGAAGCGGCTTGCGGCGAAGGGATCGTAGCCGGCGCGGCCGATCGACCGGATGCCGATGGCGTCGGCCTCGAGTTCCTGGTTCCGCGAGAACTGGGCAAGCCGGAGCTTGCCGCGGATCAGCGCGACCTTGGCGACCTGGCTTTCGCCGAGGACGTCGGTGACGACCTTGGTCGCCAGAACCTCCTCGGCTTCCTTCTGCTGGCGCTGGATGCCGTGATTGGCGGTGACGTGCCCCATCTCATGGGCGATGACGGCGGCGAGCTCGGCCGAGTCGTTGGCAAGCGCCAGCAGGCCGCGGGTCACGTAGAGATAGCCGCCAGGCAGCGCAAACGCGTTGACGTTGGGGGAATTCAGGATGGTGATGCGATAGGTCTGCGGCGATGGATTGTCGGCATCGAAGGTCAGCGTGCCGACCACCTTGGCGACCATGCGCTCCAGCTTCGGGTCGGAATACTCGCCGCCATAGGTCGCCAGGATGCGCGGATGCTGCTGCTTGGCGAGCTGGGCAAACTTGTCGTTGCGGGCGACAGTATCGACAGTGACCGGGTTTTCCGACGGGCGGAACGCCTGTTCGTTGATCGGCCCGCTCAGCATCTGGCAGCCGGCAAGCAACGCAAGCAACGCGACCGACATCGCAGCGCGCCACGGCGCGCGCAATGCGGGCGTCGGCATGTCTACGGATGTTGTCGGGCAGGTTGGCAGAACGGTTTCCTTTCGGATCGGGGTGAGGCCTCGGGCTTGGGCGACGCCAATTTGCGTCGGACCTAGACATAGTCGCCACCGCAAGACAAGAACGTCGACACGCAGCATCTTGCGGTTTGACGGTAAATTATGTCTGCTTCCGGGCGAATCCTCGTGATTGCAGCGATCCGGCAACACTACCGATATAGCGCCGGAATGCTTCAGGGCCATGCCTGCCGAAGAATTTTGCCGTTCCGCCGCTGGCGGCGACCCGGCCGTCCTCCAGGAACACGATCATCCTGGCGAGTCTGCGCGCGTCTTCAGGCTGGTGGGTGACGAAAAGGACGGTCATACCGCGCTCCGCGTGCAGGTCGGCGACGAGGCCGAGCATGTCCTCCCGCAACGCCGGCCCCAGCGAGGCAAAGGGCTCGTCGAGCAGCAGCACCGGCCGGTCGCGGACCAGCACGCGGGCAAGCGCCACACGCTGGCGCTCGCCGCCCGACACCTCGCGGGGCAGGCGATGCTCCTTGCCGGCGAGGCCGGTGCGGGCGAGTGCTTCGAATATGGCCGCGCGGTCGCCGGCAGTCAGCCGCAATGCCGGCGATCGGCCGAGGCCGACATTCGCCGCGACATCGAGATGGGCAAAGAGGTTGTTTTCCTGGAAAACCATGGATAGCGGGCGATCCGCCGGCGGGGCGTCGGTCACATCCTTGCCATCGATGAGAATGCGTCCCGACTTCGGGGTCTCGAAACCGGCGACGAGATTGAGAAGCGTCGTTTTTCCCGAGCCGCTCGGCCCCATGATTGCGGTGATCGAACCCGCTTCGACGGCGAGATCGAACACCATCGAGGCTTCGCCGTAGCTGAAGATCACCTGGTCGAGTGCTACCGCCGCACCGGCCCGTCTGTCGGCGATGTCAGTCATCGGCGCGCTTCCCCAGCCAGTCGGCGAGCGTTATCAAGGCAAGGCAAAGGAGCCCGAGCAGCAAGGCCAGGCCGGCCGCATCCTCGGTGCGATAGCTGCCCATGCGGGCCAGAAGCAGATAGGGCAGGGTCTGCACGGCATCGCTGCCGAACAGGGCGATGACGCCGAGATCGCCGAGCGACAGCGCCATTGCAAAGGCAAAGCCGGTGAAAAGCGGCCGGCGCAGCACCGGCCAGTCGACCAGGCGAAAGCGGTCGCGGCCGCCGATGCCGAGCAGCGCGCAGAGCCTTTCGTGGCGCTCGCTGGCGGCATCGTAGGCGGGACGGATGGCGCGAATGGCGAAAGGCATCGCCATCACCGCGTTGACGGCGACCACCATGACCGGCGCGAGGAGGAAGACATTGCCGGTGTGGCGCAGAAGAATGAACCAGCCGGCGCCGATGACGATCGGCGGTACCACCAGCACGAATCCGGCACCCGTGTCGGCCAGCCGCTCGAACAGCGAGCGGGAACCGGTACGCCGTTCAAGTTCAAGCGCCCGGCGCGCCATGACCAGCGACAGCGAAAGGCAAACAGAGAGCAGCGCGGACAGGATCGCCAACACCAGGCTCGTCGCGGTTGCCCGAAGCACGGTACTTTCGCCGGCAAGGCGGCCGAGGTCGGCGTCGAGACCGGCAAACACGGTCGCCAGCATCGGCCCGGCCACGAAGAGCAGCGCTAAGGCGATGACAAGGCCGTTGAGGATCGTTTCCACGCGTGTCGCTTCGCGGGTGCGGCGGGACGCGACCGAAAGATTGGCGTCGCCGGTAACGTTGGCACCGAGCTTCGCCAATACCGCAACGACGATCGCCGTGAGCAGGATCTGCAGCAAGGTCAGCGCAACGGCGCGCGCGGGATCGAAGTCGAAACGCAGCGCCTGATAAATCGCCACTTCAAGCGTGGTGGCCTGCGGCCCGCCGCCGAGCGTCAGGACGATAGTGAACGAGGTGATGCACAACATGAAGACGAGGCCGGCGATGCCCGGCATGGCGGCGCGCATGACCGGCCATTCGACAAAGCGGAAGGAAGGTCCGGCCCGCATGCCCAACTGGCTCGCCAGCCGCCACTGGTCGGCGGGTACGGTGTCCAGCGCCTCGACAAAGAGGCGTGTTGCCAGCGGCAGATTGAAGAACACATGGGCGACCAGGATGCCGGACAGGCCGTAGGCTCCCGGCCACGTCTCCCCTGAAAGTGCGGAGAAGATCCCGGCGAAATAGCCGGCGCGGCCATACAGCGCGAGGATGCCGAGGGCGGCGACGATCGCCGGCAGGGCAAGCGGAACCGCGAACATGCGCAGGATCAGGCTACGGCCCGGAAAATCGGGGTGACGCGACAAGGCCCGCGCCACCAGCATGGCAGGGACGACGGACAGGATGGTGGAGAGAACCGCCTGCCAGAGCGTGAAACGCACGATGCGCGCCATGTAGCCGTCGAAAGCGGCGATTGCGCCGGACCAGTTGCTCGCCGCTTCGGCAAGCAGGCCGAGAAGCGCGCCACCGAGCAGGATGGCGATCGCGGCCAGCGCGACGATGCCGGCGGTCTGCCGCCGGTCGACCGCGCGCCGGCCGTGCATCATTTGCTCATCGCCGACAGCCATTCGTCGACCCAGGCCTTGCGGTTCGCGGCGATCTCGTCGGCGCCAAAGGCCAGAGTTTTAGCCGGCTTCACCAATTTGTCGAAGGCCGGGTTGAGCGGCTTCGAGGTTTTCGCGGCCGGGAACATCCAATTGGTTTCCGGGATGGCATCCTGGAACGCCGGGGTCGTCATGAAGGCCATGAATTTCGCCGCGAGCGGGTTCTTGGCGCCGGTCGTGGTGATGCCGGCGACTTCCACCTGCAGGTAGTGGCCTTCCGAGAAGGCCGCCGCCTGATAGCGCTGCGTGTCCTCGGCGATCACATGGTAGGCCGGAGAGGTGGTGTAGGACAGCACCATGGGTGCCTCGCCCTTGGTGAACAGCCCGTAGGATTCGCTCCAGCCCGGAGCGACAGTGAGGATGCGGTCCTTCAGTTTCGCCCACGCTTCCGGCGCCTTGTCGCCGTAGACGGCCTTGACCCAGAGCAGCAGGCCGAGCCCGGGCGTCGAGGTGCGCGGATCCTGGATGACGATTTTCTGCTCGGGATCGCCCTCGACCAGTTCCTTCAGGCTCGCCGGCGGCGTCTTCAGCTTTTCGGTGTCATAGATAACGGCGAAATAGCCATAGTCGAACGGCAGGAACGTGTCGTCGGTCCAGCTGTTCGGCACGGTGAGGTTGCCGGGGTCGACGCCGTGCGGCACGAACAGGCCGGTGGCCCTGGCTTCCGCCGTCAGGTTGGTATCGAGGCCGAGCACGATATCGGCCTTTGTCCCGGCGCCTTCAAGCTTGACGCGGTTGAGCAGCGCGACGCCGTCGGCCACGGAAACGAATTCGACATCGCAGGCGCATTCGGTCTCGAAAGCCTTTTCGACCTGCGGGCCGGGGCCCCACTCGGCAGTAAAGCTTTCATACGTATAGACAGTGAGCTTTTCGGCGGCTGTGGCCGGCAAGGCAAACACCAATGCCGCCGCACCCAGAAGACTTGAAATCACATTGCGCATCGCGCGCCTCCTCTCGTTGCATACAAGGGAATTGAGGCGCCGTTTCAAGCGTCTAATCCCTCCGCCGGTACAAGCCGGATCAGGTTCAGCGGGTTGGCCGGGTTTCCCCGTTTGCCTCTCAGCCGGTCGCATTGCAGCAGCCGGCACCCCGTTAGAGCGTTTCGACACATAGAGCGGGCCTGTGCGGCAGGCAAGCGATTGTTGCGCAAGGCAGCCTTCCGTTTCAGACGACTCGCGTGATAAGGCCACGCGCATGAGCCGTTTCACCATCCTGCTTGGCGGGGATCTCGTCCGCACGCCGCGCCTCGATACCCAGGTCGCCGGTACGCGCGTGATTGCCGCCGATGCCGGCATCCGTCACGCGGCGACGCTCGGCGTCATGCCGGAACTGTGGGTTGGCGATTTCGACTCGGTGCCGGAAGGCATGGAAGACGCTTATCCCGATCTGCCGCGCGAGGTGTTTCCTGCTGAGAAGGACAATACCGATGGTGAACTGGCCATCGACACGGCGTTGAGGCATGGCGCGACGAAGCTGATCCTGGCCGGTGCCTTTGGCGGCCCGCGCGCCGACCACGCCTTCCTGCATCTGGCGATTGCGATGCGGCTTGCCGAAAGCGGGACGCCGATGCTTTTGACCGGCGGTGCGCAGGAAGGCCGCCCGTTGTTGCCGGGCAAATCCAGTTTCGACTACGAGGACGGCGTGCTCTTTTCGGTGATCGGCTTCTCGGCGCTGTCCGGATTGACGCTTACCGGCGTGAAATGGCCGCTGCGCGCGGTCGAAGTGGCGTTCGGCTCGTCGCTTACCATCTCCAACGAGGTTAAGGGCGGGCTTCATGCCGAACTCAAGAGCGGCCGCGCCATGCTGATCGCCCACCCCTTTCCCGGCTCGGAATTCTAGACAATCATGGCGCCACCGCTGCTTCGTCTCGACGACATCAAGCTCACCTTCGGTGGCACCCCGCTGCTCGACGGCGCGGCGCTTTCGGCGTCCGCCGGGGACAAGATCGCGCTGGTCGGCCGCAACGGCTCCGGCAAGTCGACGCTTTTGAAGATCGCCGCCGGAATGATCGAGCCGCAGGACGGCGAGGTGTTCCGCCAGCCCTCCGCCACCATCCGCTACCTGCCGCAGGCGCCCGACATGGAAGGCTTCGCCACCGTGCGGGCCTATGTCGAGGCGGGGCTCGGCCCGGCCGACGACCCGCATCGTGTCACCTATCTGCTCGATCATCTCGGCCTGACCGGCGAGGAGAAGCCCGACGACCTTTCCGGCGGCGAGGCGCGCCGCGCAGCGCTTGCCAAGGTGATGGCGCCGGAGCCCGACATCCTGCTGCTCGACGAGCCGACCAATCATCTCGACCTGCAGGTCATCGAATGGCTGGAGGACGAACTCATCCGCTCGTCCTCGGCGATCATCGTCATCTCGCACGACCGCCGCTTCCTGGAACGGGTGTCGCGCGCCACGGTGTGGCTCGACCGCGGCCAGACCAAGCGCCTCGACAAGGGGTTCGGCCATTTCGAGGAGTGGCGCGACGTGATCCTCGAGGAGGAGGAGCGCGAGCAGCACAAGCTTGGCCGTCAGATCGTGCGCGAGGAACACTGGCTGCGCTACGGCGTCACGGCACGGCGCAAGCGCAACATGCGCAGGCTGGGCGAGTTGCAGACGATGCGGCAGCGGTTTCGCGGCCATCGCGGCGCCGAGGGGCTGGCCAACATGGTGGCGAGCGAAGCCGCCGAATCCGGCAAGCTGGTGCTCGAGGCCAGGAATATCTCGAAGAGCTTTGGCGATCTTGTGGTGGTGAAGGATTTTTCGACCCGCATCCAGCGCGGCGACCGCATCGGCCTGGTCGGTCCCAATGGCGCGGGCAAGACGACGCTTCTGAAAATGCTGACCGGCGAACTTGCTCCCGATACCGGCTCCATCCGACTCGGCACCAACCTGGAGATCGCCACGCTCGACCAGAAGCGGGAAGCGGTCGATCCGCAGGAGACGCTGGCGCACTACCTGACGGATGGGCGCGGCGAGACGGTGGTCGTCAACGGCGAGGAGCGCCACGTCGTTTCCTGGATGAAGGATTTCCTGTTCAAGCCGGAAATGGCGCGCACGCCAGTCCGCGAACTGTCGGGCGGCGAGCGGGCGCGGCTGATCCTCGCCCGCGTGCTCGCCCGGCCGGCAAATCTGCTGGTGCTGGACGAACCGACCAACGACCTCGACATGGAGACGCTGGAGTTGCTCCAGGAACTGGTCGCGGGATTTGCCGGCACAGTGATCCTGGTCAGCCATGACCGCGACTTCCTCGACCGCACGGTGACCTCGACGATCGCGCCGGACGGCGGCGGGCGCTGGATCGAATATGCTGGCGGCTATGCCGACATGCTCGCGCAGCGCGGCGGCACGAAGCTCGACGACCGCAAGGCCGCGCGTGCAAGGACTGCCGTCTCCGAAGGCGCGACGACGGCGAAGCCTGAGGCACCAAAGGGTGCAGCGAAAAAACTCTCCTTCAAGCAGAAATTCGCGCTCGAACAGCTGCCGACGCGGATGGCGGCGGTGTCGGCCTCGATAGCCCGGCTTGAGAACAACATTGCCGATCCAGCGTTCTACGAGCGCGATCCGAAAGGCTTCCAGAAGACCATCGCCGCGCTCGACAAGGAGCGGGAGACGCTCGTTGCTCTCGAAGAGGAGTGGCTGGAACTGGAGATGCTGCGGGAAGAGGTCGAAGGATAGCGCATATTGCCAGTCAAAAGGTATGCGCATAAAGTATGCGCATAGGAGATCGGCATGCTCACCAAATCACCGCCCCGGAAGTCCGTCAATCTGTCTTTGGATGTCGAACTGGTCGCCGAAGCCAAGGCGCTTGATCTCAACATTTCGCGGCTTGCCGAGGAAGGCATCGCGGAAGCTGTCCGCGAGGAGAAGAACCGCCGCTGGAAGATCGAGAACAAGGAAGCGATGGAGTCGTGGAATGAGTGGGTGAAGGAGCACGGGCTTCCCTTCGCCGAGTATCGTGGTTTCTGATGGCGAAACACGACGTGTACCGCGATCCGCGTGGCACTGAAAATCTTCTGTTATGTGTTCAGGCCGATGTTCTCGATACGCTTGAGACCCGGATGGCCATTCCGCTTCTTCCGGATCAGCCGAAGAGGAAACTTATCAAGAAGCTGAACCCCATCTTCGAGATCGCTGGAAAGCGTTACGTTCTCAGTACCCAATATATGCTTGCCGTGCCGGTCGGCGCGCTTCGCGAACGCATCGGAAATCTCGGAAACCATCGTGACGAGATTACCGCCGCGATAGACTTTCTGCATCAGGGGTTCTGAGCGGCCTTCACGGTAAGCTTGCCAGCCAATGCTTCCATCCGCTCGGCGAGGCCGCTCAAAGCGCCGGTCAGCGCCCCGTCGTTCTTGTCGGCCTTGCTCAACGCCTCGTCGCGGGTCTTGCGCAGGGTCATGACCTCGCTTTCCATGCCCTTGATGCGTTTCTGGAGTTCGGACAATTCGTCCAGGACCATGATGCCGGCCATGACGGTCAGACGCTGATCGCCGATCTCGCCGAAAGATGCCTTGAGGTGGGAGACATAGCGGTCGAAACGCTGGCCGAGATCCATCAGGTGTTCCTCCTGGCCTTCGTCGCAAGCCATGCGGTACGCCTTGTTGTCGATCGTCACAGTGACCTGCGCCATCGCAAATTCCTTATCTGTCGAGAACCGCGCGGATGGTTTCCATCGCGGTGACCAGCCGGCGCGACACTTCCTTGTTGGCTTCTTCCAGCCGCTCGGCGCGGGCTTCAGAGTTGTCGAGTTCCTGTGCGAGACGGGTACGGTCGGCGTTCATGCGCTGAACCTCGGCCTCGGCTTCGGAGTAATCCTGCTCCTGCTCATGCCGCGCGGCGACAGCGTTTTCCAACGTGTCGATCGCTTTGCCGAGACGGACGATGACTTCCCTGAGTGTCGTTTCCCCGGTCATGGCTCCAGTTCCAAGCCCGCCGCTCCCGAATCGCTCGCGTTCTTAACGCGTTATTCCGGAAACATTATGCGGCGGGTTAAGCGGCCGTCAATGATGGGTTTCTGCTTTCCCCTGCAATCGGACGGCCGGTTGGCGATCCGGCCGTTTTTCCGGACGATTCGGACAGCCGGGTCGGCCGCGGATTTATTGACAGAGCGGGCGCAACTGCTATGTGTCGCCCAGCCTTTCCAAGGGGTCGACCGCCCCTGCAAACCCGATCGACAAGCGAGAAATCATGACCACACGCGACCAGCACGACCGGATGGCCAATGCGATCCGCTTCCTTTCCATGGATGCCGTCGAGAAAGCCAATTCCGGCCATCCCGGCCTGCCGATGGGCTGCGCGGACATCGCCACGGTACTGTTCACGCGGTTCCTGAAATATGATCCGAAGGCGCCGCACTGGGCCGATCGCGACCGTTTCATCCTGTCGGCCGGCCATGGCTCGATGCTGCTCTACTCGCTGCTCTACCTGACCGGCTACGAAGACATCACCATCGACGAGATCAAGAATTTCCGCCAGCTCGGCTCGAAGACCGCCGGTCATCCGGAATACGGCCATGCGGCGGGGATCGAGACGACAACCGGCCCGCTCGGCCAGGGCCTGGCCAATTCGGTCGGCTTCGCGCTCGGCGAGCGCATCATGAATGCCGCCTTCGGCGACGATCTCGTCGACCACCATACCTATGTGCTGGCCGGCGACGGCTGCCTGATGGAAGGCATCAGCCAGGAAGCCATCGCGCTGGCCGGGCACCTGAAGCTCAACAAGCTGATCGTTTTCTGGGACAACAACAACATTTCGATCGACGGTCCGGTGTCGCTGGCCGATTCCACCGATCAGGTCGCCCGCTTCAAGGCGTCGGGCTGGAATGCCAGCCACATCGATGGCCATGATCCGGAGGCGATCGCCGCGGCGATCGAGGCGGCGCAAAAGTCCGACAAGCCGACGATGATCGCCTGCAAGACGACGATCGGTTTCGGCGCGCCGACACGCGCCGGCACCAACAAGGCGCACGGTTCGCCGCTGGGCGCCGAAGAGATCGCCGGCGCGCGCAAGGCGCTCGGCTGGGATTCCCCGCCTTTCGAGGTTCCGTCCGACATCCTCGACGGCTGGCGGAAGGCCGGGCAGCACTCGGCCGGCAAGCGCGGCGAATGGGAGAAGCGGCTGGCTGCAGCCGATGCAGGAGAGCGCAGCGAGTTTGAACGCCGCATGCGCGGCGAATTGCCGAAGAACCTCGATGCGACGATCGCCGATTACAAGCAGAAGCTCATTGCCGACAAGCCGAAAGTCGCTACCCGCAAATCCTCCGAAATGGCACTCGAAGTCATCAACGGCATCGTGCCGGAGACGATCGGCGGCTCGGCCGATCTGACCGGCTCCAACAACACCAAGACCAGCCAGACCAAGAACATCACGCCTGACGACTACGGCCAGCGCTATGTCCATTACGGCATTCGCGAGCACGGCATGGCGGCGGCGATGAACGGGCTGGCCCTGCACGGCGGCATTGTGCCCTATGGCGGCACCTTCCTCTGCTTCTCCGACTACGCCCGCCCGGCGATGCGGCTTGCCTCGCTGATGGGCATCCGCTCGATATTCGTGATGACGCACGATTCCATCGGCCTCGGCGAGGACGGCCCGACGCACCAGCCGGTCGAGCATCTGGCCGCGCTGCGCGCCATCCCCAACCACAACGTCTTCCGCCCCGCTGACGCCACCGAGGCGGCGGAATGCTGGCAGTTGGCGCTGGAGTCGGAAAAGACGCCGTCGACGCTGGCATTGACCCGCCAGAACCTGCCTGCGGTGCGCGCCGAATACGTTACCGAAAACCTTTGCGGCAAGGGCGCCTACGAACTGGCATCGGCCGACGGCAAGGCCGCGGTGACGATCTTCGCGTCCGGCTCGGAAGTGGAGATTGCGCTGGCGGCCCGCGACAAGTTGCAGGCACATGGCCATCCGACCCGCGTCGTTTCGGTTCCCTGTTTCGAACTGTTCGACAAGCAGAGCGCCGAATACCGCAAGAAGACCATCGGCGATGCGCCGCTCAAGATCGCTATCGAAGCCGGCATCCGGCAGGGCTGGGATCATTTCATCGGTACCGACGGCATCTTCATCGGCATGGACGGTTTTGGCGCCTCGGGCACGATCGAGCAGCTCTACCCGCATTTCGGCATCACCGCCGACGCCGCGGCAAAGGCCGGGGAGAAGCGCCTGCACAAATAGGTGGTTGTCGTCTTGCCGCGGCTGCGGGGCATTTGGACGCAGCCGCGGGCCTATTGTGGCGGCTTAAACGATTAGGTGCCGCTGGTACCGTCGGCGCCTTCCTGAATGTCGCTGGAGCGGCTGGATTCTTGGTGCCGCCGCCGCTATGAAGCGCTGCTCCGGTTTTGATGGCTTGGTCCCTATACGGGCCCTCGAGCCGCATGTCTTAAGCCTCGCGTGACCAGCGCGCCTTTCTTGCTCTCAAGGAGAACGGACACATGACAGTCAGAATTGCCATCAACGGATTTGGCCGTATCGGCCGTAACATCGTGCGTGCGATCTATGAATCGGGCCGCAAGGACATCGACGTCGTTGCCGTCAATGATCTGGGTCCGGTCGAAACCAACGCGCATCTGCTGCGTTTCGACAGCGTGCACGGCAGGTTCCCGCACGAAGTGACCGTCGACGGCGACTCCATCAGCATCGGCAAGGAGAAGTTCAAGGTCACCGCGATCAAGGATCCCGCACAGCTGCCATGGAAAGAACTCGGCGTCGACATCGCGCTGGAGTGCACCGGCATATTCACCTCGAAGGACAAGGCCTCGGCGCATCTTACCGCCGGCGCCAAGCGCGTCCTCGTGTCGGCTCCGGCCGACGGCGCCGACCTCACGGTCGTCTACGGCATCAACCACGACAAGATCACCAAGGATCACGTCGTCGTCTCCAATGCCTCCTGCACGACCAACTGCCTGGCACCGCTCGCCGCGGTGATGCACGAAACGGTCGGCATCGAAAAAGGCATGATGACGACCATCCACTCCTACACCGGCGACCAGCCGACGCTGGACACGATGCACAAGGATCTCTACCGCGCCCGCGCCGCGGCGCTGTCGCAGATCCCGACCTCGACGGGCGCGGCCAAGGCAATCGGCCTCGTGCTACCGGAACTGAAGGGCAAGCTCGACGGCATCTCCATCCGCGTGCCGACGCCGAACGTCTCGCTGGTCGATTTCAAGTTCATCGCCAAGCGGGCGACCACGGCGCAGGAGATCAACGACGCGGTGATTGCCGCGTCGAAGGGCAAGCTGAAGGGCGTGATGTCGTTCACGACGCACCCGAATGTCTCGATCGACTTCAATCACGATCCGCATTCCTCGACCGTCGCGCTCGACCAGACCAAGGTCATGGAAGGTAATTTCGTCTCGGTGCTGTCGTGGTACGACAACGAGTGGGGCTTTTCGAACCGCATGGCCGACACCACGGCGGCTTTCGGCAAGACCATCGCCTGACGGCGGGCAAACAATCGGATTGAAACGCCCGGCTTCGGCCGGGCGTTTTCATTTCAGGCCATATTAAGAAAAAATCGAGTACCGGAAGCTTCAATCGGATCAATCGCTTGCCTATGGCCTTTTCTTCGCCGCACTCTGCGGCGACGCAGGAAAGCTGCTTCGGGGGACAGGCCGGTATGGATCAGACGATATATCTCGTGACGCTTGTGGCGACGGCACTTGTGCTGGCCGCGGCGTTCTCGAGCCTTATCGCCTTTCGCTTCGGCGCGCCGCTGCTGCTACTCTTCCTCGGCATAGGCCTGGTGACCGGAGCCGACGGGCTCGGCATCCAGTTCGACAACGCCCGGCTTGCCTATTTCGCCGGCTCACTGGCGCTTGCCACTATCCTTTTCGATTCCGGCTTCGGCACGCCGCTCAACGCGCTTCGGCAAGCGGCGCTGCCGGCGATCTCGCTGGCAACCATGGGGGTGGCGCTGACCACGCTGGTCTTCGGCGTGGCCGCCTTCTACCTGACGCCTTTGACATGGCTGGAATCCTTCCTGCTCGGTGCCGCGGTCGCCTCCACGGACGCGGCGGCGGTGTTTTTCCTGCTGCGCGCCGGCAATCTGTCGCTGCGTGACCGGGTGCGCTCGACGCTCGAAATCGAATCCGGCACCAACGACCCGATCGCCATCTTCCTGACCATCACCCTTGTCGAGGTGATCGCGCTCGGCGCCGACCCCGAAGCGCAGGTGCTGCTGCTCGACATCGTCATAGGCTTCATCGAGCATATGGGACTTGGGGCCATCGCCGGCGTGCTTGGCGGCATGGCCATCGTGCGGCTGGTCGACCGGCTCAATCTCGACAGCGGGCTCTTGCCGATCTTCGTGCTGACGCTGTCGCTGCTGGTCTTCGCAGGCGCCGGGGCGATCGGCGGCTCGGGTTTCCTGGCCGTCTATCTCGCCGGTCTCGTCGCCGGCAATTCGCAAATCCGTGCCACCAACACCTTGAAGCGCTTCCAGGATGGCATGTCCTGGCTGGCGCAGATCATCATGTTCCTGGTGCTCGGCCTGTTCGCGACCCCGTCGCAGTTTCCGGCGATCCTGGTGCCGGCGGTCCTGCTCGGCCTGTTCCTGATCTTCATCGCGCGGCCGCTGGCGGTGTCGCTGTGCCTGATGCCATTCCGCTTTCCGCGCGCCGAGACGGCCTTCATCTCCTGGGTCGGCCTGCGTGGCGCCGTGTCGATCCTGCTGGCGCTGACGCCGCTGATCGGCGGGCTGGAGAATGGCAGGCTGATCTTCAACATCGCCTTTATCGTCGTGCTGGTTTCGCTGGTGGTACAGGGCTGGACAGTCGGTCCGCTGGCGCGGCGGCTGGGGCTGATCGTGCCGGCCCGGCTTGGCCCACTCAACAAGGTCGAGCTCGAACTGCCGGGCTCGGCGCATCACGAACTGCTCGCCTACACGGTGGTGGCCGGAAGCCCGGTGGCACGTGGACAACGCATCCCGCGCTGGGCACGCCCGTCGCTGGTGGTGCGCGACGGGCGCTCGATGCGGTTCCAGGAAATGGGGCGGCTGGTGGCTGGCGACCACGTCTATATCTTCGTGCCCGACCGATATCCGCGCCTGCTCGACCGGCTGTTTGCCAGCCGCATGGAGGTCGATCCGGAGGACGAGGACTTCTTCGGGGCCTTCGCCGTCGAACCGGGTCGCCTCGCCTCGGACCTGGAGATGGCATATGGCCTCGGTCTCAGCGAGGCGGAGCAGAAGATGACGATCGGTGCGCTGCTCAACGAGCGTTTCGGCGGCCATGCCGAATATGCCGATCGCGTCATGATCGGTCCGATCGAACTTATCGTGCGTGACGTCGACGAAAAGGGGAAGATTACATCGATCGGCCTGTCGACCGAACCTCTTGCGATGCGTCCGAGCGTGCCGATGTTCCTGAGTTTCGGTGAGATCGGTGACCGGCTGGCGGCAGCCTGGACGCGGCTCAGGGCACATCGCGGCGGCGAAGCCAAACCCGCGGCGGCTGAAAAGGCACCGGAAGACACGCCGGTCAACGGCTGAACGGCGCCGGTTTGACTTAAAGCAAGCGACCGAACGTCGCCTTGCATCCGTGACGCCGCGCGATAAGGTCCGGCGGTTTTAAAAGGAGGATTTGCCGTGGCCGGTTTCAAGACGCTCGACACGATTGGTGACATCAAGGGCAAGCGGGTTCTTGTCCGCGTCGACCTCAACGTGCCGATGGCCGATGGCAAGGTGACCGACGACACCCGCATCGAACGCATCGTGCCGACGATCATCGAACTTGCCGACAAGGGCGCCAAGGTCATCCTGCTGGCGCATTTCGGCCGACCCAAGGACGGGCCGGACCCGGTGCTGTCGCTGAAGCCGATCGCCGAGGCGGCCGCCAAGGTGATTGGCCGCAAGGTCGCCTTTGCCACCGACTGCATAGGGGAGAACGCGGCCATGGCTGTGGCGGCCCTGAAAGACGGCGACATACTGCTTCTGGAAAACACCCGGTTCCACAAGGGCGAGGAAAAAAACGACAAGGCGTTCACCGAGGCGCTGGCGAAGAATGGCGATATTTTCGTCAACGACGCTTTCTCAGCCGCGCATCGCGCCCATGCGTCGACGGAAGGCCTCGCCCATAATCTGCCGGCCTTCGCCGGGCGCACAATGCAGGCCGAGCTCGAGGCGCTCGAGAAGGGGCTTGGCAACCCGGTCAAGCCGGTCGTCGCGATCGTCGGCGGCGCCAAGGTCTCGACCAAGATCGACCTCCTGATGAACCTGGTAAAGAAGGTGGACGCGCTGGTGATCGGCGGCGGCATGGCCAATACGTTCCTGGTTGCCCGCGGCAGCAAGATCGGCAAATCGCTGGCCGAGCGCGACCTTGCCGACACCGCCAAGCAGATCATGATCG
Organism: Mesorhizobium sp. ZC-5; assembly: GCF_025753855.1. Lineage (GTDB taxonomy): Bacteria > Pseudomonadota > Alphaproteobacteria > Rhizobiales > Rhizobiaceae > Neomesorhizobium. The sequence goes on along the minus strand of NZ_JAOWPT010000001.1, from coordinate 581,917 downwards.
AGGCCGCCACCGCCGGCTGCGCCATCATCCTGCCGGTCGACGGCGTTGTGGCTTGGGAATTCAAGGCAGGCGCGAAGAACGAGACGGTCGGGATCGACGCGGTGCCGGAGGACGGCATGATCCTCGACGTCGGTCCGAAGACCGTCGAGGCGATCAACCAGTGGATCGACCGCGCCGCGACGCTTGTCTGGAACGGCCCGCTCGGCGCTTTCGAGATCGAACCTTTCGACCGGGCGACGATGGCGGCCGCCAAACACGCGGCGACGCGCACAAAGGCCGGCAAGCTCGTCTCGGTGGCGGGCGGCGGCGACACGGTCGCCGCGCTCAACCAGGCACAGGTCGCCGAGGATTTCACCTATGTATCGACGGCCGGCGGCGCATTCCTGGAATGGATGGAAGGCAAGCCGCTGCCCGGCGTGGAAGTGCTGAAGGCCTAGAGCATTTTGCAGCCAGTGGACCACCTGGCTGCGCACAAATGCGGCCAAACAACAGACCGGGCGGAACGTCCTCCGAATGCATTCCGCCCCAGAAAATCTGTTCATCCTGCTTCTTGTCGGGGCGGATGAAACACTTTCACATCGCAAGTGATATCTTTCAATCGATTCAGGTTTTTGCTGGCATTCCATCGCGAAAACTCTTCTGGTATTCGCCCGGGCAGACAGTCAGGAGAACGAGATGAACCAGGAAATGGCCGCGCAGGCCGCAAACAAGGACGGCTTCATTGCAGCGCTCGATCAGTCCGGCGGCTCCACGCCGAAGGCGCTCAAGCTTTACGGCATAGACGAAGGCGCCTGGTCGAATGATGCGGAAATGTTCGACCTCGTTCACAAGATGCGCGCGCGGATCATCAAATCGCCTGCCTTCACCGGCGACAAGGTGATGGGTGCGATCCTGTTCGAGCAGACCATGGACCGCGACATCGACGGCACGCCGACAGCGCAATATCTCTGGGAGAAGCGCCATGTGGTGCCGTTCCTGAAGGTCGACAAGGGGCTGGCGGAAGCCAAGGACGGCGTCAAGCTGATGAAGCCGATGCCGGAGCTCGACGCGTTGCTCAAGCGCGCCGTCGCGAAGGGGATATTCGGCACCAAGATGCGTTCGGTGATCGACGCTGCGGATCCGAAAGGTATTGCCGCAGTCGTCGACCAGCAGTTCGAGGTCGGCAAGCAGATCCTGGCGCACGGCCTCATGCCGATCATCGAACCGGAGGTCACGATTTCGATCCCGGACAAGGCGGAAGCAGAGGACATTCTTCTTGCGGAAATCCGTAAGCATCTCGACGATGTGCCGGCCGGCAAGCAGGTCATGCTGAAGCTGACGCTGCCGACGAAAGCCAACCTCTACAAGCCGCTGATCGACGATCCGCGCGTCATGCGCGTGGTCGCGCTGTCCGGCGGATATTCCCGCGACGACGCGAATGCAAAGCTGAGGCAGAATGCCGGCATGATCGCCAGCTTCTCGCGTGCCTTGACCGAGGGTCTGTCGGCGGGCCAGAGCGACGAGCAGTTCAACGGTTCGCTGGCTTCAGCGATCGACAGCATTTTCGAAGCGTCCCGTGCCAGCTGACAGCCAGAGGGCGTGGAGCGGCAAGGCGGAGAACATCGCCGCCGGACAGGGAGCCTAGAACGAAACTGAAAAAGCCCCGCTCCGACGGGGCTTTTTCTTTTGTAGCACTGGCCTTATGAAGCGCCAATGTCGCGTCTTCTGCCTCTTCTCACCTGGCTGGCCTTTCCGATCTACGTCTGGCAGGGATTGGGCGTGCGTCGGCGCACCAGCCGCATGCTGCCGGCGCAAGGTCCGGTGCTGCATCGCCTCGACGGCCGGGAGCCGGCCATTTCGCTGCTGGTTCTCGGCGATTCCTCGGCGGCTTCGGTCGGCATCGGTCGCTCCGAGGACGGGCTTGCCGCGCAGCTCGCCGGGTTGATCCGCGAGCGTACCGGCCGTGCCGTCACCTGGCGGGCGGCAGGTTTCAATTCCGCGACCTCGGGCCAGATACGCGACTATGTCCTGCCCAATCTCTCGGCCGATGCGTGGACGCACATCGTGCTTGCCATCGGCACCAACGACACCAAGAATTTCCACTCGGTGCCGCGCTTCAAGAAAGATTTCGGCGGCCTGCTCTATGCACTGAGGGCCAAGTGGCCGGAAGCCCGCGTCGTCTGGTCCCCGGTCCTGGAATTCACTCGCGCACCGGCAATGCCGCCCTTGCTCGGCAAAATCCTCGAGATCCGCGCCGGCGCCGTAAACCGGATGGGCGAAAGGCTATGCCTCGAGCGTGGCGCGGTGCCCGCGCCGCGGCTACCGATCACCGATCCCGCCGTGGGGTTCTCGACCGACGGTTTCCACGCCTCGGAAGCCGGCTACCGTGCCTGGGCCGAACATCTGCTCGGTTTTGTCGTGACAGATGCTCCGCACGACTGACGGTCGGTCCGGTCACGGCCGGATCAAACTCGCCAGCATCATCACGGCAATCGCCACCACCGCGATCTTCCAGAAATCGGCGCGCTTCCGCAGCCCCGGCAGGTTCAGCGGCCTGATCAGGTGAACGATCATCGCGGCAAGCAGCAGCAGCGCCAAAATCTTGCCCATCGCCTATCCGCTCCTGTCTCGAACCTTCGTGCTAATAGACAGGCGCGGCCGGGAATGGCAATTCATGGCTTGGAATAAGGGAGGAAATCATGGGTTCGCGCTATCGGGAGGTCTACGAGAGCTGGAAGCAGGACCCGGAACGGTTCTGGGCCGAGGCTGCCGGTGCGATCGACTGGTTCAAGCCATGGGACAAGGTTTTCGACGCCGACGCCGGGATTTACGGCCGCTGGTTTGCGGGGGCGGAGTGCAACACCTGCTACAATGCCGTCGACCGGCATGTGAATGGCGGACGGGCAGACCAGCTGGCGCTCATCCACGACAGCGCCATTACCGGCACGACAGCGAAATTCACCTATGCCGAGCTGAAGCGGGAGGTGGTGGCGCTGGCCTCGGTTCTGAAGAACCACGGCGTGCGCAAAGGCGACCGCGTCATCATCTACATGCCGATGGTGGCTGAAGCCGCCTTCGCCATGCTCGCCTGTGCCCGGCTGGGCGCCATCCACTCGGTGGTGTTCGGCGGCTTCGCAGCGCGCGAGCTTGCCACCCGCATCGACGACGCACAGCCGAAGCTGATCATCACCGCCTCCTGCGGGCTGGAGCCCGGCCGCGTCATCGCCTACAAGCCGCTGCTCGACGGCGCCATCGAGATCGCCCGCCACAAGCCCGAGCGTTGCGTCATCCTGCAGCGTCCGCAGCAGACTTGCGAACTGACGCAAGGCCGCGACATCGACTACGCCGACGCGGTCGCGCGTGAACGGGCGGCCGGCGCCAATGTCGACTGCGTGCCGGTCCTCGCTACCGACCCGCTCTACGTGCTCTACACATCGGGAACCACAGGCCAGCCGAAAGGCGTGGTGCGCGACAATGGCGGCCACATGGTCGCGCTCGAATGGTCGATGTGGAACGAGTTCGGCGTCGAGCCCGGCGAAGTGTTCTGGGCGGCTTCCGATGTCGGCTGGGTGGTCGGCCATTCCTACATCGTCTACGCGCCACTGCTGCACGGGTGCACCACCGTGTTGTTCGAGGGCAAGCCGGTCGGCACGCCCGACGCCGGCACTTTCTGGCGGGTGATCGCCGAGCATGGCGTGGTCGCGCTGTTCACCGCGCCGACCGCGTTTCGCGCCATCAAGGGCCAGGATCCGGACGGCGCATTCGTGCCGAAATACGATTTGTCGAAGTTCCGTACGCTATTCCTTGCCGGGGAACGCGCCGATCCCGAAACCATCAAATGGGCGGAGCAGAAGCTGAACATCCCGGTGATCGATCACTGGTGGCAGACGGAAACCGGTTCGCCGATGTCGCAAAACCCGGTCGGTCTCGGGCAGCTGCCGGTCAAATACGGGTCGCCGGGCGTGCCGATGCCGGGCTACGACATCCAGGTGCTTGACGACGCCGGCCATCCGGTCGGCAGGGGCACGCTCGGCAACGTGGTTGTGAAGCTGCCGCTGCCGCCTGGTTGCCTGCCGACGCTGTGGAACGCGGACGAACGGTTCCGGCAAGCCTACCTCGCCGAGTTCCCCGGCTACTACAAGACCGCCGATGCCGGCTATATCGACGATGACGGTTATCTCTTCATCATGGCGCGCACCGACGACATCATCAACGTCGCCGGCCATCGCCTGTCGACCGGCGGCATGGAAGAGGTGGTGGCCGAACATCCGAACGTCGCCGAATGCGCCGTGGTCGGCATCGCCGACGCCATGAAGGGCCAGGTGCCGTGTGCCTTCGTGGTGCTGAATTCCGGCGTGAACCGGGAAAGTGCCGCCGTCGAGCAGGAGATCGTAAAATTGGTGCGTGACCGCATCGGCGCGGTGGCGTCGCTGAAGACCGTCGTCACCATCAAGCGGCTGCCGAAGACGCGTTCGGGCAAGATCCTGCGCGCCACCATGCAGAAGATCGCCGACAAGGAGGCGTGGACGATGCCGGCGACCATCGACGACCCGGCGATTCTCGATGAGATCACCGCGGCGCTGAACGGCCGCGGGATCGGAGTGTAGGCGAACCGGCTGGGCCTGTCGAAAGCCGGTTTTCCCAAGCAGGAATCAGCGAGAACAAAAGTTCCGGCAGCCGGAACAAAATTAGAACATGAATCCTGAAGGCTACTGACAGACTGCTGTCAGTAGGGGTGTGCGATAGTGGTCTCGTCAAACAAAGGAGCCACTGTCATGGACATTTTCACCCCCACACTCTTCAAGGCAGTCGGACGCTATGCAGCATCGTTGCGGACCATGCAGGAACGGGTCCGCACGGAGCGGCTGCTCAATGACCTGCCCGCCAGCATCCGCAAGGACATCGGTTGGCCGGACAGCTTTCCCGAGCGCCGCGCACGCCGCGCCGGCTAGAAACCGTTGATTGCCTGCCCGCGATCGCGATATATCGCGGGCAGGCGGGCAAATGCAGGAAACCCTCTATATGGCCGCAGCAAAAACCATCGGTTTCGTTTTCGTCCAGGGTTATGCCGACTGGGAGTACGGGCTCCTGGCGGCGTCTGCGGTGGAGTGGTTCGGCGCCAAGGCGTTTTCGCTCACGCCGGACGGCAAGCCCGTCATCGGCATAAGCGGTTTCACGCTGACCCCGGACCGAAGCACCGACGCGGCGGCCAATGCCGATCTCAATGCAATTGCGGTGATCGGATCGGACAGTTGGGCCGTGGAGACTCCGCCGGACGTTTCGGCGCTGCTCAAGTCGGTGGCGGAGAGAGGCGGCGTGGTTGGCGGCATCTGCGCCGGCACGCTGGCGCTCGCCCGTTCCGGCCTGCTGCAAGGCCAGAAGCACACCAGCAACGGCCGCGACTGGATTCTCGGCCATCTCCCGAACTATGCGGGGGCCGACCTTTACCAGGATGTTCCCCATGCGGTGGCGGACGACAGGATCGTCACCGCACCCGGCTCGGCTCCCGGCACCTTCGCGGTGACTTTCCTGGAGGCACTGTTCCCGGACCAGAAGCAGCAACTGGCAGAAATGCGCGCGTTAATTTCAAGAGAATATGCCGGCTCATCATGACACACTGCTCCTGACAGAAGGGTGTCAGGAGCAGTGTGTCATGATGGCCTAATTCGATGTCAGGAGATTCCATGGCCGTCTTCATTCCAGCAACAGCCTCCGCCTGGTTCGAAATACCCGTCACCGACATGGGTCGCGCCCAGGCGTTCTACGGCGCGGTGCTGAAGAACGAGCTTGCGCTCAACGAAGACGGACCCAACCCGATCGCGATATTCGCGTCGCAGGAGCGGGGAGCCGCCGGGCATGTCTATCCTGGCAAGCCTGCCGCCGCGGGTACCGGACCGACCATCCATCTGAGGGTTTCCGCGCCTCTGGAGGAGGCCATGGAACGGGTGACGAAGCATGGCGGCCAGGTCGTCTCGCCGGTCATCACTGTTCCCGTCGGCAGTTTCGTTTATTGTCTGGACCCGGACGGCAACAGCTTTGGCCTTTTCGTCTGATTGGAGGCGGTGAGCGGCGATGAAGAGCTGGACCGAGAAATTGAATGCCCCGGCGCGAGCCGAGGTCAAGGCTGCGCCGGTTTCCATCGCGGGCATGCGTGCCGGCGAGATCATGCTGGTTCCCACGCCGAAGCTGGTCGACGACTACATCCGTGCGATACCGGAAGGCGCGCAAACCGACGTGAAAAGCATGCGCAAGGCCCTGGCGAGGGAGCACGGCACGGAAGTCACGTGCCCGATCTATACCGGTTATCACCTGAGGACGGTTGCGGAAGCCGCGCACGAAATGCTGAGCCGTGGCGCGCCGCTTTCCGAGATCACGCCGTTCTGGCGGGTGCTCGATGCGAAGACGCCGACGACGAAGCGGCTTTCTTTCGGCGCGGAATTCGTGGCCGAGCAACGGGCTCGCGAAGGGCTGGAAAACTGAACAATGAGACGCGCCGACAGATTGTTCCAGATCGTCCAGCATCTGCGGGGTGGCCGTCTGGTCACCGCACAGAAGCTTGGCGCATGGCTCGAGGTTTCCGAGCGCACCATCTATCGCGACATCGCGGATCTGCAGTCGACCGGCGTGCCGATCGATGGAGAGGCGGGTGTCGGCTACATGATGAGGGAGGGGTTCGATCTTCCGCCGTTGATGTTTACACGCGATGAAATCGTAGCGCTGGTTGCCGGCGCCCGAATGGTGCGCGCCTTCGGCGGCGCGGCGATGGCGCGGGCCGCCGAGGAGGCCCTGGTCAAGATCGGAGCGGTGTTGCCGGATTCCGAGAAGGACCGGATTGCCCGCACCGAAATCCATGCGCCGATGTATGTGGTCAGCAATGCCGACCGCGAAGCGATCGACCTGATCGAGCGCGCCATAGAAAAACGTTGTGTGCTGACGCTGGACTACCGTGACGAGGCCGGGCGCAGTTCGATGCGCGACGCACGCCCGCTCGGCCTGTGGTTCTGGGGCAAGGTGTGGACGCTGATCGCCTGGTGCGAACTGCGCGACGATTTCCGTGCCTTCCGGATCGATCGCATCGCTTCGGTCGTGGCGCCCGGGCACACCTTCAAGCCGGAGCGCGGCAAGCAGCTCGCCGATTTCTACCGGCGCGCCGAGATGAACGAAAACATGGGATCAACGACCGCGAGAGCATTCCCAACCGCCTCGTGAGCGGCATTCGACGATCAAAGCAGCGCCAGGATGAACGCAACCATCGCTGCCAGCGCCGTCACGGTGCGCACGGTGTTCCACATCACCCATTCCGAGAGATAGCGGGTCCACAGCGTAGCACCCTCGGCGCTTGCCGGATCGACGGCGGCCAGTGCGTTGTTGAGCGGCACGTTGAAAACCATCGTCACGACCACGTTGCCGGCAAGATAGAGGACGGCGCCAGCGAGCAGCAGCAGCGCGCCGTCCATGTTCCAGTTGAACAGTGCGTAGACTCCAAGCACCAGGCAAAGCAGGCCGCTGCCGAACAGCGCGGTCATGAACAGCGGGTTGATGACGGTGACGTTGATCGCGTTCATCGCGGCGATGCCGCCGGGAGCCGGTACGCGCGCCAGGCCGGCCATCACGAAATTGGAGAAGGCGAAGAAGACGCCGCCGACGGTGCCGGTGCCGAGCGCCGTCAGGATGGTCAGCATGGAAAAGAGACGTTCGCTCATGTCAGTTGCTCCAGATGCCGGTGGCGGCGGTTTCGCGTGCATAGTCGGAAAAGCCCTTCGGGGCGCGGCCAAGGGCACGCTGGACCCCGTCGGTAAGGCTCTCGTTGCGTCCGTCGAGAACGACGGTGAAAAGCTCCTTCAGGAGCCAGACGATATCGGCGGGCAGTTTCTGCTCGATCATCATCTTTTCGAACGTGTCGTAGGAGACCTCGGTGTAGGCGATGTCGCGGCCGGTCGCGGCGGCAATCTCGCCGACTGCCTGCGCGAAGGTCAACAGCCGCGGCCCGGTCAGCTCGTAGAGCTGGCCACCATGGCCTTCCTCGGTCAATGCCGCCACCGCCGCGTCGGCGACGTCGTCGGCGTCGATGAAAGGCTCGCCGATATCGCCCACCGGCAGGATCACCTCGCCGGCCAGCACGGAGTCGACGAGATAGTTTTCGCTGAAATTCTGCGAAAACCAGCTGCAGCGCAGGATTGTCCAGTCGGCTTGCGATGCAATCAGCGCTTCTTCGGCGCGTTGCGCCTCCGGTTCACCGCGGCCCGACAGCAGCACCAGCCGGCGCACGCCCTTAGCGAGCGCCAGCTTGACCAGGGTGTCGACCGCCTCGGCGGCACCCGGTACGACGAGGTCCGGATAATAGGTGATGTAGGCAGCCCCGACGCCATCGAGTGCCTTCGCCCAGGTCGCCTCGTTTTCCCAGTCGAACGACGGGGACGCGGAACGCGAACCAATGCGCACGGGGATGCCTTTCGCCACAAGTCGCTCAGCAACGCGCCGGCCGGTCTTGCCGGTGCCGCCGACAACCAGGACAGGCATCGAATGTTCAATGGGCTTCCGCATAATCTTTCCTTTCGTCACAATATGAGTAATCCTCACATTTGCAAATGTGATAAATCCTCATATTATGGCTGTCAAGCAGGAATCGATGGACTTGGGAACGAACCATGGACGAGGCAGACATTACCGAAGCCGGCGCAAATCAGCCCGACCTTGCCGGACTCCGTCGCGCACCGAGCCAGAAACGCAGCCGCGAACGCGTTGAGCGCATGCTGACGGCGGCTTCCGATGTGATCGCCGAACAGGGCAGCGACGCCATGCGCATGGGCGAAGTGGCGGAACGGGCCGGCGTGTCGATCGGCTCGCTCTACCAGTACTTTCCGGACAAGGGTTCGATCATCCGCACGCTTGCGGACCGCTACAACACGCTGGGGCGCGACTGCATCGAGGCGGAGCTGGCCGATGTTTCGGACGCGGATGGTTTCCGCGCCGCGTTCGGCGGGCTGATCGACACCTACTACGAGCTGTTCCTCGCCGAGCCGGTGATGCGCGATATCTGGTCGGGCACGCAGGCCGACAAGCAGCTGCGCGACATCGATCTCGTCTACGGCAGGGTAAACGGCGAAATCCTGGCGCGCGCGCTGAAGCGGGTGCGGCCGGATGTCGACCCGGTCGAAATCGACCGCACCGCGTTCCTGGTCATGTCGCTGGGGGAGGCGGCAATGCGGCTCGCCATCTCGGTCGGGCGCGAAGAGGGCGACGGCCTGGTAGAGGCCTACAAGCAGATGGTGCTCGGCAAACTTCTGTCGATGTGAGATCTGGCCGGCCTGCCAAGTTGTACCGGTCGGCCAGCTTGCGTCCTATGTCGAAGGTGCGGACGCGGCTTCGTCGATCAGTGCGGTCACCTCGTTTGGCATCGAGGCCAGCGAAGCGTGGCTCGCCTTCAGCGTGACGATCTTCTTAGCGCCGAGGCGGCCTGACATCCATTCCTGGTTTGCTGGAGCGATCATCCGATCCTCAGTGGATATCTGGTACCAGGAGGGTTTCTTTTTCCACGCCGGTTTGGTGATCGTGTTCTCGAAGGTACTGGCAACCGGCGCCTTTTGGGCGACGGCCATCACCAAAGCCTCATCGGCGGTCAAATCCTGACAGAAGCTCTCGTGAAACTTGTCTCGCCTGATCCAAAGAAATCCGTCGCTGTCAGGAGCCAGGTTTGGCACCGCCACCGGTGGATTCTTGGCAGTGATACTGCCTGGGCTTTCGCCGGCGTCCGGAGCGAACGCGGCGATATAAACCAGCCCTACCACATTGGGCTGGTCGCCGGCTTCGGTGATCACCGCGCCGCCATAGGAATGCCCCACCACAAGAACCGGTCCTTGGTGCTGCGCGATCATCTTGCGGGTTCGCTCGGCATCGTCGGCAAGCGAGGTCAACGGATTCTCGACGGCCGAGATCGATTGGTAGCCTTTCTTCGAGAGCGCAACGATCACTTTGCCCCAATGCGCCGCTCCGCCCCAAAAGCCATGCACGAGAACAATTGCAGGTTTGTTCGGCATCGAAGAACTCCTCCATTGTCGCTGCCGGCATGACAGCCAAGGCAAACAGCTTGCGCCTCGCTTGAAAGAGGCGCAACGCAAAAGGCTCCGCTACGGCGGAGCCTCTTATTCTGAATCCGTCTTGTTGCGGAACTTCGAAAATTCCAGCGCAAATTAACAAAAAAGCCCGCCGATCGGCGGGCTTTTCGCAAAATACAGGCTTATTCCTCGTCGGGTTCCGGATCCTTCGACTTCAGCGAGGACAGCTTGGCGAATACCGCATTGGCGTCGAGTTCCTTGTCCTCGTCGTGCGGCTTCTCTGCCTCGGGGACCAGCCGCTCGGTGAGCGAGGCCGGCAGCAAGGTGTCGCCGACAGGAGCGGCGGGCTCGCGGCCGCGCGAGGCGCGCTGCACTTCGAGGTCGAGGTCGATCTGCGAGCATAGGCCGAGCGTCACCGGGTCCATCGGAACAAGGTTGGCGGCGTTCCAGTGCTTGCGGTCGCGGATCTGCTCGATCGTCGACTTGGTGGTGCCGACGAGGCGCGAAATCTGCGCATCCTTCAGCTCGGGATGGTTGCGCACCAGCCAGAGGATGGCGTTCGGGCGATCCTGGCGCTTCGACAGCGGCGTGTAGCGCGGGCCTTTCCGCTTGGATTCCGGCACCCGCACCTTGGGATCGGAAAGCTTCAGGCGGTGGTTGGAATCCTTCTCGGCGCGGGCGATTTCCTCGCGCGTCAACTGGCCGGTGATGACCGGGTCCATGCCCTTGATACCCTGCGCCGACTCGCCGTCGGCGATCGCCTTCACCTCGAGCGGGTGCAGCGTGCAGAACTGCGCGATCTGCTCGAAGGTCAGCGCGGTATTGTCGACCAGCCAGACAGCGGTCGCCTTGGGCATCAGCAGCGTATTGGCCATTAGATAATATCCTCTCGTTCGCCCGCGTCCCTTGCGCGGGCGGTGGATGGAACCACCGAAAATTGGGAAATCGAGGCGTATATAGCCTTGTTCGCCACACGGGGCAAGAATCTTTGCCCCGGGAAGTTCCGGATGTCACGAAACTGTCGCGTATCCGTCATCGGCCTGAAATCTCGACACCGCAAAGCAGAGCCGCCCCAATATCAGGAGAGGTTCTTGCCATGCTGAATTCACGCCTTTTCGCGCTGACCGCGGTATTGACCGCGTCCGTCGCGCTCCCGGCCCATGCCGACATGATGTTCAACCGTGTTGCCAGCTTCGCCGTCGCCGACAATCTGCCCGCCGATGCCGACAAGTCGAAGCCGACGTCGTCGGAAATCATCACCGCGACGGAAGACGGCATGACGCTGGTCTATTCCGACAGCCCGCTGGGTGCGGTCGGCTTCATCGACATCACAGATCCGAAGGCGCCGAAGGCCAGCGGCATCGTCAAGATCGACGGCGAGCCGACCTCGGTCGCGGTCATTGGCGGCAAGGTCCTGGCCGGCGTCAACACATCCGAAAGTAAGGCCAATCCTTCCGGCAACCTGACCGTCATCGATCTCGCCTCGAAGGCGATCGAGGCCTCCTGCGATCTCGGCGGCCAGCCGGATTCGGTGGCGCTCAGCAAGGACGGCAAATTCCTTGCGGTGGCCATCGAAAACGAACGTGACGAAGAGTTGAACGACGGCAAGATCCCGCAACTGCCTTCCGGCAATCTGAAGATCGTGTCGCTCGCCGCAGGCGTTCCCGATTGCGCCACCATTAAGACGGTCGAACTCACCGGCCTTTCCGACGTGGCTCCCGACGACGCCGAGACCGAGTTCGTGTCCTTCAACGATGCCGGCGAGATCGCGGTGACGCTGCAGGAAAACAATCACATCGCCATCGTCGATGCGGCGACTGCCAAGGTGACCGCGCATTTCTCGGCCGGTTCGGTGACGCTCGAAAACATCGACACCAAGAAGAACGACGCCTTCTCGTTCGGCGGCAAGCAGGAAAACGTGCTGCGCGAACCCGACACCATCAAGTGGCTCGACAACGACCGTTTCGCGGTTGCCAATGAAGGCGACTACGAAGGCGGTTCACGCGGCTTCACCATCTTCAACAAGAAGGGCGAAGTGCTTTACGAATCCGGTGCGTCGTTCGAATATGAAGTCGCCAATGCCGGCCACTATCCGGAAGCCCGCAACAAGAAGGGCAACGAGCCGGAAGGCCTCGAGGTCGGCGCATATGGCGACGACAAGCTTCTGTTCGTCGCTTCCGAGCGTGGCTCGGTGGTCGGCGTCTACAAGGACACCGGCGCTGCCCCGGAATTCATCCAGCTGCTGCCGTCGGGCATCGGCCCGGAAGGCCTCGTGGCCATCCCGTCGCGCAACCTCCTGGTCACCGCCAACGAAACCGACCTGGTCGAGGACGGTCTCGCCCGCTCGCACGTCATGATCTTCGAACGCGCCGAAGGCCCGGCGAGCTACCCGATGATCAACGCGGCCCTGACCGATAACGGCACACCGCTCGGCTGGGGCGCGCTTTCGGCGCTCACGGCAGGCGACGCAGCCGGCAAGCTCTTCGCCGCGTCGGACTCGGTCTATGCCAACGCGCCGGCGATCTTCGCAATCGATGCGACGCAGACCCCGGCGCTGATCATCGGCAAGACCATTGTCACCCGCGACGGCAACCCGGCACAGAAGCTCGACATCGAAGGCGTCGCCGGCGACGGCGAAGGCGGCTTCTGGCTAGCCAACGAGGGCGATCCGGCGAAACTGGTTCCGCATGCCATCCTGCACGTCAACGACAAGGGCGAGATCAAGCAGGAGATCGGCTTCCCGGTCGAACTGCTCGCCGGCCAGACCCGCTTCGGCCTCGAAGGCATCACGGCCGTCGGCGAAGGCGACGACCTGACGCTGGTCATGGCCGTGCAGCGGGAATGGGGCGATGACCCCAAGGGTCAGGTCAAGCTGCTCGCCTACAAGCCGAAGGCCAAGGAATGGTCGGCGGTGCGCTATCCGCTCGAAGCGCCGTCGGAAGGCGGCTGGATGGGGCTTTCCGAAATCACCGCCCACAACGGCAAGCTTTTCATCATCGAGCGCGACAATCTGCTCGGCGACCTTGCCAAGGTGAAGCACGTCTATTCGGTGCCGCTCGACGGCTTCAAGCCGGCCGAGCTCGGCGGCGACCTGCCACTGGTCGAAAAGACGCTGGTGCGCGACCTGCTGCCGGATCTGAAATCGGCGACCAATGGCTATGTCCTCGACAAGGTCGAGGGCTTCACCATCGACCAGGACGGCAATGCCTTCGTCGTCACCGACAATGACGGTGTCGACGATTCGTCGGGCGAGACGCTGTTCCTGAAGCTCGGCAACATCGAAGCGGTGAACTGAGGTATTTCTCTTCAAGCACGGGATTGCCTTCTCCTCCCGGTAGGGAGAAGGCAATCCCGGCAGGCGATTTTGCTCCACGCCAAGACGTTTCACGGCGATTTTGGGCATGCGCCGCTTCATCGGGGCTTTTGCTTTTCTGCACCGTTGGTTAGCTTCACGGATGTCACGGCTGACACAGTTGCCATGCCGTGACGTTCCAACCCCGCTGAGATGTCCACGAAACGAGCTTCTCCTCCCCTCAAGGGGGAGGTGGAGGGGGCTTGCTTGCGTCACGAGAAAATTACATGCGATGATCGTCGCGGGGCGGTTTCACAGCCGATGCGTGAAGACCGCAGTCCGGATGCCATGCCATGCCAATTGCGATCGTGAAGTTTTTCCTGGCGCTAATCTGCATCGCTGCCGTTGCATCGACGGCCTTCGCCGCCGAGCCGTCGCGGCTGGCGATCGCCGGTTTCGATTTCAGGGATACGTCCGGTGAGGTCCGGGACCAGGTTGCCTTGCATGAAGCACGGCTGAAGGCATTCGGCGCTACGCTTCACGATGCCCTTGCGGGCAATCCGAAGATTAGGCTTGTGCCCCTGGCTTGCGGCGCCGACCCATGCACGCCGCGGAAATCCGGTCTCGACAGCCTGTCGGCAAAGGCGAAGACGGACGGCACGAGATATCTCCTGGTCGGAGAGGTGCACAAGATGAGCACGCTGGTCGGCTGGGTGAAATTCGCCGTGCTGGACCTGGACGAGAACAAACCCGTCTGCGACCGCACCCTGACCTACAGGGGCGACACCGATGAGGCGTGGCGGCGGGCGGCGGATTTTGCCGCGCACGACATTGAAAAGAACTGCATTCCGTAGTGCTGCGGCCTTCCGATGGCCGGCATCCGGGCAAACAAAAACCCGCCAGACCATGGGTCCGGCGGGTCTGGAACCAGCGGCGGGATACGAAATCCCGGCTTACGCGGCTCTGCTTAGATGGCCGAGCGGGCGACCCGTTCGATGTCGGAACGGGAAATGCCGAGATCGCTCAGCTGGCGGCTGTTGAGGCGGTTCAGTTCACGCACCGTCTCGTTGTAACGGCGCCAGTTCTTCAAAGTGCGGACCAGGTTCATCTGTCCCTCCATTCGTGTTCGATGGCGCCGATATGGTGGTGCCGAGGCAAAACGTGAATGGATGCTTTTGCATAGGCGGAATGCGTTTTGTGCATTGCACAATAATTGACGTATTCGCGCTACGGCATCGTCCAGACAGCAAGCGAACCAACGGCGCGAAAGCCGAGGGCAAGCAGCCCGGCCAATTCCTCGCCGTTGTCGTAGCCCGCGATCGCACCGCCATCCATGCGCCGCAGTTGCAGGACCGCCTCGGCACGGAATGCGGACCGGCCTGCCTGCGGGGCGAAGAAATTTGAAAAGCCGGTTACGCCGGCGGGACCGCGATTGGCGATGCAGCCGGCGACGATACGTCCGTCCCGCCGGGCGGCGAGCAGGGAAACGGTTGCGTCTTCCAGAAGCTGCGGCAGGAAAATACGGCCATGGGGCGGATTGCCGGCCGACCATGCGGCCTCGAAGGCCTGAAGTTCCCCGTCGGTGCCTATCCTCTTCCAGATAGCCCCGGTTCCCCCGGCCGCTGGCGGGGGATCGCTCTCAAGCCAAACCCATTCAGCCCTAAAGAGCCGGCGCAGCCCGAACTCCGAAAGATCGAGCTGATCGAACGAGTCCTTGACCGAAAAGCCGTTTGGCCGCGCCGCGGAGAGCCGCTCGATCTGCGCGGCTATACCGTCGCCCGAAGCGGAAAGCGTGACGGCGTTGGGATAATAGGCCGGGCCATCGCGCGGCTGCAGCCATACATCCGCGGAGAATTGTCCGGGCACGCCATGCGAACGGCAGACGCTATCGCACAGTTCGGCATTGTTGCGGGCGCAGAGCGCGCGGGCGTCTTGCGCCGCCATCGTCAGGCCACGTCGAGCACGATCTTGCCGATGTGGCTGCCTTCCTCCATGCGCTCATGCGCGCGCCATGCCTCGCGAAGCGGGTAGATCATGTCCATGACCGGCGCGATACGGCGGCTGGCAAGCAGCGGCCAGACCTGTGCCTCCAGCGCCGCGGCGATGCCAGCCTTGAACTCAGCTGTGCGCGGCCGCAGCGTCGAGCCGGTGTGGGTCAGCCGCTTGACCATCAGCCGGGAGAAATCGGCGCTGGCGATGGGGCCGGCCTGCGTGGCGATCTGCACGATGCGGCCATCGACGGCGGCGGCGTGGTAGTTGCGGGCCACATAGTCACCGCCGACCATGTCGAGGATGACGTCGGCGCCGCGACCTTCGGTTGCTTCCTTGACGACCGCGACGAAATCCTCGCGCTGGTAGTTGACTGCGCGGTCGGCGCCGAGCTTGAGGCAGGCGGCGCATTTATCTGCCGAGCCCGCGGTGGTGATCACATAGGCGCCGAAGGCCGAGGCGAGCTGGATCGCGGTGGTGCCGATGCCGGACGAACCGCCGTGGACGAGCAGCGTCTCGCCCTTCTTGAGCGCGCCGCGCTCGAACACGTTGTGCCAGACGGTGAAGAAGGTTTCGGGGAGCGCCGCGGCCTCGGTGAAAGTGAAGCCGGGCGGCACCGGCAGGGCGTTGCTCTCGTGGACGAGGCAATATTCCGCATAGCCGCCGCCCGGCGTCAGCGCGCAGACGCGGTCGCCGAGGCGCCAGCGCGTGGCACCCTCGCCGCTCGCCGCGACTTCACCGGCGACTTCGAGGCCCGGCAGGTCGGAGGCGCCGGGCGGCGCCGGATAGGCGCCCTTGCGCTGCAAAATGTCTGGCCGGTTGACGCCGGCGGCGCGGACGCGAATCAGGATCTCGCCCGGGCCAGGGACCGGGACGTCGCGTTTCTCGGGTTTCAGGACGAGCGGGCCACCCGGTTCGGAGATGGCGATAGCGACCATTTTCGCCGGGATTTTCGACTGATCTGACATTTTGGGTTCCCTTCTCCGGACAACGTTCGCCCCCGGCATTTGCGTCAACCGTACCCTCGTATGTATTCTTCCGGCAAATCATGCAAACGGGAGCGTTCCGATGGCCATCTTCGACGACGAACCGACAAAACCGAAGCGGGTGCATGAGATCGGCCAGGACCTGTCCTTGCTGTCGGTCGGCGAGCTCGACGAGCGGATCGTGCAGCTGCGCGCCGAGATCGAACGGCTCGAAGCGGAACTCAGGTCGAAAGGCAGCACCAAGGCGGCGGCGGAAGCACTGTTTCGCCGGAGCTGATTTTTCGACGATACCATTCCGGCGCGGCCGAAGCGTCCACGGTGGTTCTTCCCCTCAACCCAGTCCTTGCAGGTAGCAGCATGTTCGCAACCTACAGACCGATCCTTTCGCTGCTGCGCGGCACGGCATTCCTGCTGGCGGCGTCCGGCCTGCACGGCCTGCTTCTGCCGCTGCGCGGACAGGAGGAGGGGTTCTCGACTGCGTCGCTCGGCCTGCTCGGTACCGCCTGGGCGGGCGGCTTCGTCGCCGGCTGCTTCTTTGCGCCGCGGCTGGTGCGCAAGGTCGGCCATGTGCGCGCCTTCGGCGCGTTTGCCGCCACCGGCGCCATCATAGCGCTGCTGACCGGGCTGATGATCAACGCGCCGGTCTGGATCCTGCTGCGTGCCGGCACCGGCTTCACCATGGCGGGCGCCTTCATGGTGATCGAGAGCTGGCTGAACGAGCGGGCAACCAACGAAAACCGCGGCACGGTGTTCGGCCTCTACATGATGGTGACCTATGCCTCGATTATGGCCGGCCAGATGATCGTGGCGGTCGGCGATGTGACCCAGGCGTCGCTGTTCATGGTGGCCGGCATCTTCTTCTGCTGTTCGCTGATCCCGACGGCGATTTCGGCTGCGGCGACGCCGAAGCCGCTGCAGGACGTGTCGCTCGACCTCAAGGGCCTCTACACCAATTCCCCGGTGTCGTCGGTCGGCTGCCTGCTGATCGGCGTCGCCAACGGCGCCTGGGGAACGCTGGGCGCCGTCTACGGCGCGCGCATCGGCATCTCGACGGCGGAGATCGCGCTGATGATGAGCCTGGTGGTGGTGGCGGGTGCGGCCATGCAGATGCCCGTCGGCCGCCTCTCCGACAAGACCGACCGCCGCTATGTGCTGGCCGGCGCCTCGCTCGGCTCGGCGCTGTTCGCGCTGCTGATCTTTCTGGCGACGCCGCGCACGGCGGTCTTCGTCATCGCCATGACGGCGGCCTACGGAGCGCTCGCCTATACGCTCTATTCGCTGGCGGTGGCGCATGCCAACGACCACGCCAAGCCGGAGGATTTCGTCAAGGTCTCAGGCGGATTGCTGCTGCTCTATGGTTTCGGCACCATGATCGGGCCGGTGCTCGGCGCCGTGCTGATGGGGAGCCTGCGGCCGGAAAGCCTGTTTCTCGCCACCGCCTGCGCGCATGCGGGACTTGCCGCCTACACAGTGGTGCGCGTCAGCAAGCGGGCGCCGGTGCCGGTCGAGGACCGCGACGCCTTCAAGTCGCTGCCGGCCGAGCGCGCGGTGACGCCGGAAGCACTCAGGCTCGACCCGCGCGGCGAGGAACTCGACCCGAGCGGCGAGGAACAAGGCGGTTGAGATTCGCCGGGCTTTGCCGCACAAAGGCCGGATGAGCCCTGCCGACGCCTTCATCGCGATCGCGGATGCCAACCGGCGCCATCTGCTGGAAGAATTGCGGCGCGGACCGAAGACGGTGAACCAGCTTGCCGCGGGGTTGCCGGTGTCGCGCCCGGCAGTGTCGCAGCATCTCAAGGTGCTGCTCGACGCCGGGCTGGTGAGCGCACGCGCGGAGGGGACGAAGCGCTTCTATGCCGTGAGCACGTCCGGTTTCATGCATCTCAATATCTGGCTGGATCAGTTCTGGGAAAGTTAGTTGATCGCACCAACTGCCTCGCAATGGCAGTGCATGCAGCGATGATCATAATTGATTTTAGAAAACCACACATCCAACCCGGCGGCACAATCAGCGCCGCCGCTGGCAAAACCGACGCGCCGACGGCGCGTTTATGACTGCTGGATTCAGTGTGTCGTGTGGTGCCCTTTCAGTTTCTCCATCTCGTCCTTGAGTGCCAACTTGCGACGCTTCAGCTTCACGATTTCGAGATCGTCCACCGACGGATGCAGCAATGCTTCGTCGATTTCACGCTCGATATCACCGTGTTTGCGCTGCAGCTCTTCAAGATGGTTGGCAAGAGACATGATTGGTTCTCCCTTTCATGGTTTCCTCGAGGCAACCGTCACAGGTACGTCCACCGCTGGGGCACCAGCGTGACGGAAGGATGATAGTTTGCCACCACACGATCCGGAAGTCGATTTCGTCGTAGTAGCATTTCCTGTCGTCATGAAATGTGGTAAGAGCGCCACGCCGGAATCAAGTGTGTCCGGACCCGCCCGGAATGGCGCGAGCTTGGCGCCGGAGACTCACAGACGGTAGACATGTCGGATCAGGAAAAGGCCGAAATTCGTCTCGAGTTTGCACGGTTGAAACAGGAACACGCGGATTTCGATGCCGCCATCGCCGCGATGATCGCCACCGGCTGTGATCCGCTGCAGGTGCAGCGCATGAAGAAGAAGAAGCTGGCGCTGAAGGACAAGCTGAAGAACCTGGAAGACCGGATCATTCCCGACATCATCGCCTGAGCCCATCTGGAAACGCTACTCCCGTGGCCATCTGCCGGCGTTTTCTGCGCTTCCGGTGCTCACGGACCTGAATGTCCGCTGCGCTCCGGTTCTCGAAAACACCACCAGCTGTCTCGCGGGAGCGCGTTTCGAGACGGGTTCGCGTCGCGCTTCGGCAGATTGGCCGTCAATCCTTGCGGCAGCCGGCGAACTGGGCTAATCGGCCACTTCCTTCGTGTCGGGGAAAGTGCCGTGACAAACAAGCGTGCCGACGTGGCTATCATCATGGGCAGCCAGTCCGACTGGGCGACAATGAAACACGCCGCCGACATGCTGGCGGCACTCGGCGTTTCGCATGACAGCCGCATCATCTCCGCGCATCGCACGCCGCAGCGGCTCTATGAGTTCGCCAAGGGCGCCAAGGCCGAAGGCTTCAAGGTGATCATCGCCGGGGCAGGCGGTGCTGCGCACCTGCCCGGCATGACGGCATCGATGACGGCGCTGCCGGTGTTCGGCGTGCCGGTCGAATCGAAGGCGCTGTCGGGTCAGGATTCATTGCTCTCCATCGTGCAGATGCCGGGCGGCATTCCGGTCGGTACGCTGGCGATCGGCAAGCCCGGCGCTATCAACGCGGCGCTGCTGGCGGCGGCCGTGCTGGCGCTGAGCGACGAGGCCCTCGCGGGGCGGCTGGAGGCCTGGCGGGCCGAGCAGACCGCGAAGGTCGCCGAAAAACCGTCGGACACGGTATGAGCACAGCGCTGCCGGCCGGCTCGACCATCGGCATCATCGGCGGCGGCCAACTCGGCCGCATGTTGGCGATGGCTGCGGCCAGGCTCGGCTACCGCACCGTGGTGCTGGAGCCGCAAGGCGACTGCCCGGCAGCGCAGGTCGCCAACCGGCAGATAATAGCAGCCTACGATGACGCCTACGGGCTGGCTGAACTCTCCCGCGAAAGCGACGTCGTTACCTATGAATTCGAGAACGTGCCGGTGGCCTCGGCCAAGGCGCTGGCCGCCGACGTGCCGGTGTTTCCGCCGGCCAAGGCGCTGGAAGTCAGCCAGGACCGGGTGGCGGAAAAGGCCTTCCTCAACGGCATCGGGATATCCACAGCGGATTATCGTCCTGTGGATAACGACCGGCAGCTGACTGACGCGCTCAAGGAATTTTCCGGCGCGGGAATCCTGAAGACGCGCCGCATGGGCTATGACGGCAAGGGGCAGCGCGCCTTCGACAAGATCGGCGGCGACGATGTTTCGGGCACCTTTGCCTCGATGGGCGCCGTGCCACTGATCCTTGAAGCGTTCGTTGCCTTCGAGCGCGAGATCTCGGTGATCGCGGCGCGCGGCCGCGACGGCTCGCTTGCGGCCTACGATCCGGCCGAGAACATCCACCGCGCCGGGATACTGCATACGTCCACCGTGCCGGCAAAGCTGAAAGCGGCAACGGCGCAGGCTGCGCGCGACGCGGCCTTCGCGATCCTCGAGGCGCTCGATTATGTCGGGGTGATCGGGGTCGAGTTCTTCGCGGCGAAGGATGGCAGGCTGCTGGTCAACGAGATCGCGCCGAGGGTGCACAATTCTGGGCACTGGACCGAGGCGGCTTGCGGCATCTCGCAGTTCGAGCAGCATATCCGCGCCATTGCCGGGCTGCCGCTCGGCACGACCGCGCGGCACTCCAATTGCGTCATGGAAAACCTGATCGGCAACGACGTTGCCAGAGCCGAAGCGCTGCTTGCCGAACCCGATGTCGTGCTGCATCTCTACGGCAAGGCGGAAGCCCGCGCGGGCCGCAAGATGGGTCATTTCACCCGCCTGAAGCGGCGGCGCTAGAAATTATCTCCCGAACCGGCGGCGCGGCATCCCTCAGGGGGCGTTTGACTTCGGATATTCGAGCTGCATGGCAACGAAATCGGCTGTGCGCATTCCATAGCGTTCCGCTATCCCTTGCAGGGTGTCGTCCAGCGCCTTTGCCGGCTGCCGGCCTCCGATCGGTGGGATCACGTGCTCCGCAGGCCAGCTCGTGTCGACCTGATCGGGCAGGATGCGGATGCCGTTGCGGGTCTTAATTGCGGCGTCGGCGAAGGTGAACGCGCGCGACCGGTAGGTGCGCGACCAGGCATCGGCGACAAGCGCCAGCGCCACTTCGTCGACGCCGGGCGTAATCTCCATGCCGAGCTGCTCGCGGTTCCAGAAGGCGAGCGTGTTGCCGATCGCCGTCAGGGCGAACGGGCGCGTGAAGCGGAACGCAGCGCTGTCGTGGCGCGCATCCCAGTCCGCCAGGCCGAGATCCCGGGCGACGGCTTCAGCCTTCTCCCGGCCGGCGATGGCCTCGATCAAGGTGAGCGACATCGGCATGGATGCGGTGATGCCCGTCGTCGTCGCGACGCGCCCGTCGACGACCAGGCGCCGGTCGGCGACATAACGGATGTCGGGATGTTCTTTGCGTAGCTCCCCGAGAGAATACCAGTGTGTGGTCGCCCGCTTGCCGTCGAGCAGGCCGGCCGCGGCGACGACCTTGGCTCCGACGCAGACGCCGATGATGATCGCACCCTTGGCGGCCTGGCTGTTCAGCCATTGCAGGACCGCCGGATCATCGTCGCGGCTCATCGCCGGGACGATGACATAGTCGGCGCCGTCCGGATGCTCGGTATCGAAGTCGGTGACCGTCGCCTGCGGCTCGACCTTGAGCGCCGGGTAGAGCTGCATTGGTCCCGGCCTGGTGGCCAGCGCAACCACGTCGGCGATGTCGGCGCGCCGCAGGATGCCGTAAGGCATGAGGTAGTCGGTGGTCTCGGTGGCGTCATTGATGCCGATGATGGCGACCAGCGGACGCTGGCGTTTCGGGGGCTTCAGGGCGGCGAGCGTGGCCTCGGCTTCGTCCTGCGCGATCGGCGGCGCGGCCGCGGCGGCCGGTGCAGCGGGCAGCGACAAGATCCAGATGGCGCCGCCGATCAGGAAAAGCACGGCGGCGCCAAGACCGCTCCACACCAGAAATCGCAGGTTCATGGTCCTCGCTCTATCGCTCTCCCGCTGGTCTCTATCGCAAGGTTACACCCACAACAGCGTTCGAGATTGCGAAACTGTTCCATCGCATCGATGGCCGCGCACGAGATTGGCGACTACGGGGTGCCGCCGCGTGCGTTTCTGGCGACCATCGCGACGATCGTTTCGTAAAGCTCGGCCTGTGCCTGCGCGGCGGTAATCTCGCCGGTCGCAGCGGCGTAAGACAAGGCCTCGGCGGCGCCGAGCATCGCCCGAAGGCCAGCTCCAGCAATGTCACCAGCGAACGGTGCGAGCATGGTCCGGCATTTTTCCATGAAAACCGCCTGGTACTCCCGCTTGATCTCCTCGAGTTCCGGCGAGCCGGCCAGAGATGCGATCACGCCCGGTATCTCACGGCCCTGGAACAACACGCAGTCGACATAAGAAGACGCAATGACCGAAGCCCTTCCTTCAAGAGTCGGCTCGCTTGCTTGAAATGCAGCGTCCATGATCTCCGACTGGCGCGCGTCGAAATCCTGATACAGCACCGCCAGCAGCCCGCTGCGCGTGCCGAAATGGTCGTAGACGACGGGCTTTGCGATGTTTGCCCGCTCGGCGAGCCGTGGAAGCGTCAAGGCTTCCGTTCCTTCCTCGCGAACCACTTGCCAGGCGACGTCAACGAGTTGGCGATGCCGTTCCTGCCTCGACAGGCGGCGGCGTGGCTGCGGATCTGACGCCTGTCCGATGGTTTCAGCGCTTGACACGGTAATATACCAAAAGTAGGTTACGGAACGTAGCTACGAAAAGTATATAAGTTTCACCCTTCGCCTGCAATCAGGAGTTTTCGACATGCAAGCGCTCATCGTTGTCGCGCATCCCGATCCAAGGTCGCTCACCCATGGCGTCGCATCGCATGTTGCCGAGGGCGTGTCCGCCGGCGGCGATTCATTCGAGATCGCCGATCTCGCCGCGGAGGCGTTCGATCCGAGGTTCACCGCGGCGGACATCGCCGTCCATCTCCGCGAGGCGCCGCCCACCGCCGATGTTGCCGCCGAGCAGGCGCGGATCGACCGCGCCGACGCACTGGTGCTGGTCTACCCCGTCTACTGGTGGTCGATGCCAGGGCTTCTCAAGGGCTGGATCGACCGCGTGTTCGCCAATGGCTGGGCTTATGACGAAGGTCCGGACACCAGGCTGGTGAAGAAGCTTCGTCATTTGTCGGTTCATCTGGTCGCCATTGGCGGCGCCAACCTCAGAACCTATGCGCGGCACGGCTATTTCGGCGCCATGAAGACGCAGATCGACCATGGGATGTTCGATTATTGCGGCGCGCGGGTGCTGACGTCCGAACTGCTGCTCCAATCGGAAACCCAAGATCCGGCTTCGCATCTGGATACGGCCCGTGCCATCGGCCGCGGCCTGTTCGAGGCGCAGCGGCGATCCGAGACGGCCAACGCGGCATGACGCCGGGCAGCAACACCGAAATGGGTTGACCGCTCAACCACAGCTATCCCAGTTTGATCGCTCAGGCGAAGCGCCTATATGCTTAGCGGAAAGCATGGGAGTGATAAAAAACACGGGAGCGATAAATGTCGCAAAAGCGGTTTTTGACGCCCGAGGAAAAGGCACACTGCCACAAGGTGGCGTTGGCGAAAGAGCAACACGACTTCCCTGACCATGATATCGAAGTGACGGTGCTGGACGAGACCGATGATGAAGGAAACCCGCTTTGGACCGTCCAAAAAAAGAAAGTGATTGTCGTACCCAATGGTTGGGAGCCGAACCGCTGATGCCAATCCGCTTTAAAAGGCCAGAGGCGACCCGCCGACGTCAACGGTAGCGCCGTCCGCGTTGATGCGCTTTGCAGCCGGGACACCACCCAGGCGCTACACAGGTTGACACGCGCAGTGCTCCTCGTTTATGAGCCTCTCACAAATTCGGCGCGTCTTCGGGCGCGCCTTTCAGTTCGGCCCGGACGAGGGCCCATTCGACGGGCAAGACCAATGAAGATCAAGAATTCGCTCAAGGCCTTGAAGGCCCGCCATCGCGACAACCAGCTGGTTCGCCGCAAGGGCCGCATCTACATCATCAACAAGACTGCGCCGCGCTACAAGGCCCGCCAGGGCTGATCGGGCTTTCGCCCCCTTCACGCGAAATTCAGTTTGACGTTCCGCCATGCGGGGATAGATTCCCGCATATGCGGAGCGTTTTTGCATTTGCCATTGCCCTGACACTCGGCGCCGCGTTTCCGGCTCTTGCCCAGGACGCTCCGCCGACCGAGGAAATCAAACCACAGCCCGAGGAACAGGTCGGCAGCCGGCTCGACAAGCTGTTCGGCGACCTGAAGCGGCAGCGCAACGAAAAGGCGGCCGAACGGATCGCCGGCAATATCTGGCAGGAATGGTTCAAGTCCGGCAGCGCGTCGGTCGACCTGATGATGAAATGGGCGGGCGACGCGGTCGAAGCCAAGAAGTACGACGTGGCGCTGGATTTCCTCGACCAGGTCATCGTGCTGGCGCCGACCTATCCCGAGGGCTGGAACCGCCGCGCCACCGTGCATTTCATGATGCAGAACTTCGGCAAGTCGATGGCCGACATTGAGCGGACACTGGAACTGGAGCCGCGTCATTTCGGTGCGCTTTCCGGCATGGCAGAGATCATGAAGACCACAGGCCGCAAGGAACTGGCGCTCGATGCCTACCAGCGCGTGCTCGCAATCTATCCGATGATGCGCAGCGCGCAGAACGAGGTGTCCGAGCTTTCCGAGGAACTGGCGGGCGAAGGCATCTGAGCGGAAACTCGGCCGGCCGCGCGCTCGTTTCTTGAATTCCTTTCGAAGACATTTGCCTGACCGATGAATCTGATCACCGCCGCGCTCGCCTTCCTGCTCGCCTTTTTCCTGATCCTCGTCGGCATCACACGTGTCGGCTCCTGGCTGATCGAGCGGCACTATCCGCCGATCGGAAGCTTCGCAACGGTGAACGCGACCCGTATGCACTATGTGCATGTGCCGGCCGGGCCGGATGCCGACCTGCCGCCGCTGGTGTTCATCCATGGTGCCAGTGGCAATCTCAGGGATCAGATGCAACCGCTGCGGCCCTTGCTGCAAGGGCGCGCCGAGATGCTGTTCTTCGACCGCCCGGGCCATGGCTGGTCGGAACGCGGCGGTCGCAACGACAACCCGCATGAGCAGGCCGCGACGATCGCGGCGCTGATGGACCATGTCGGCATCGACGATGCCATCATCGTGGGCCATTCCTTTGGCGGCGCGGTGACCGCGACCTTCGCGCTGGACCAGGCGGAACGGACGCGCGGACTGGTGTTCCTGTCGGCGGCGACCCACCCATGGCCCGGCGGCGCCACTGCCTGGTATTACAGCCTGACCGCGACGCCGGTGGTCGGCTGGCTGTTTGCGCAAGCCATCACCTATCCCGCCGGCATGATGCGGATGCCGGCCGCCACGGCCTGCGTCTTCGCCCCGAACGCGGTGCCGGTCGCCTATTCCGACGAGGCCTCGATCCCGCTGGTGCTGAGGCCGCGCGCCTTCCGCTCCAACGCCATCGATGTCGCCGGGCTGTATGACTATGTGCTCGAAGTGGCGCAGCGATACCGCGAAATCAATGCGCCAACGGTGGTGGTTTCCGGCGACGAGGACACCGTGATCTACGAGGAAATCCACTCGATAGGTCTGGCGCGGGACATTCCAGGCGCCGAACTGGTGTGGGTGAAGAACCTCGGCCACAAGCCGGACTGGGTCGCCCGCGACCTTGTGGTGGCGGCGATCGAAAAGGTCGCCGGCAAGGATCGCGACCTCGACAGCGTGGCGCGCGCGGTCGAGGCACGGATCGCCGGCGACGTGCTGCCCGCCGGCTGCGTCAACGAAAAGGCGCCGACGGCGGAACTGGCGCCGGGGTGAGTTTCTAGATCCCGCCCAGCCCGTCCGAGCCGATATAGGCGATGCGCAGCATGTTGGTGGAGCCGGGTGTCCTGAGCGGCACGCCGGCGGTGATGATGACGCGGTCGCCAACCTTGCCGAAGCCTTCGGCGAAGGTGATCTGGCAGGCGCGGTCGACCATGTCGTCGAGGTCGGTGGCGTCCGGCGTCACCACGCAGTGAGTGCCCCACAGGAGCGACAGGCGGCGTGCCGTCTCGAGGATCGGCGACAGCGCGATAATCGGCACCTGCGGACGTTCGCGCGCGGCGCGCAGGCCGGTGGTGCCCGACGCCGTGTAGGTGACGATGGCGGTGAGCTTGAGCGTCTCGGCGATCTGCCGGGCGGCGAGCGAGATGGCGTCAGCGCCGGTCGCCTCCGGCTCGGAACGCTGGGCGTTGATGATGCCGGGATAGGTCGGGTCCTGCTCGACGCGCTGGGCGATGCGGTCCATCATGGCGACCGCTTCGACCGGATACTGGCCAGCAGCGGACTCGGCCGACAGCATGATTGCGTCGGCGCCTTCGAAGACGGCGATGGAGACGTCCGAGACCTCGGCGCGGGTCGGAACCGGCGCGGTGATCATCGATTCCAGCATCTGGGTGGCCACCACCACCGGCTTGCCGGCGCGGCGGGCGGCGCGGGTGATCTGCTTCTGGATGCCGGGCACGGCTTCCAGCGGCATCTCGACGCCGAGGTCGCCGCGCGCCACCATCAGCGCGTCGGAGAGTTCGATGATCTCGGCCAGCCGGGCGACCGCCTGCGGCTTCTCGATCTTGGACATGATGGCGGCGCGGCCGCGGGCGATCTTGCGGGCTTCGGCAAGGTCTTCCGGCCGCTGGATGAAGGACAGCGCCACCCAGTCGACGCCGGTTGCCAGGACCGCGTCGAGATCCTTGCGGTCCTTCTCGGTAAGGGCACCGACCGGCAGCTCGGTGTCGGGCAGGCTGACACCCTTCTTGTCGGAGATCCTGGTGCCGGCGACCACCTTGCAGACGATCGACTTGCCGTCGGCCTTGACGACGACGAGTTCGAGGCGGCCGTCGTCGATCAACAGGCGGTGGCCGGCCTCGACCGATTTGAGGATCTCGGGGTGCGGCAGGTGAACCCGTTCGGTGGTGCCGGGTTCGGGACTTCCATCGAAGGTGAAGGTCTGGCCAACCTTCAGCTCTTCCTTGCCGTTGGCGAACTTGCCGACGCGCAGCTTGGGGCCCTGCAGGTCGGCGAGAATGCCGATCGGGCGCGCCACCTCGTCCTCGACCTTGCGGATGCGCGCGATCAGGGTCCGCATCGTGTCGTGGTCGGTATGGCTCATATTGATGCGGAAGACATCGGCGCCGGCTTCGAAAAGCCTGCGGATCATGGCCTCATCGGAGGAGGCCGGACCGAGTGTGGCGAGTATCTTTACTTTTCTGCTGCGTCTCATTGACCGTTGGTTCCCGTGACGGCGGCGGTGCCGTCCGTTGCGGGCTCAGTCAGTTGGACCATCCAGCTGGCCTGCTCGCCCGTGTCGTATTCCTGAAAGCCGGCGCGCTGGAATCCACGGGCAAAACAATCGCTGACGCCGGATACCTTGAACTCTTTTTCCGCTACGCACATGTTGACCGGACCATCCCAGCGTCCGCCGCGCTCGGCGTCTTCTGCATAAAGATAATAATAACGTGATGACAGCTGACCCTCGATCAGCGTCTTGCAGGACGAGCCTTCGACATGCCACCAGCCCTCGGTGACCCAGCCGGCCTTGGCACGGTACCCGATGGCGACGCCGACGAGATTCTGCGTGGCGTTGCAGACGCGAAAATCCGCCAGCGCCGGCGTTGCCGACAGGGCGGCAACAAAGGGCAGCGCGACGATGGCCAAGAGAGCGGTCACCAACGGGTGAAAGCGCTGCCTCCTGGCGAATTCCATGGTGAAGCCCCTCATGCGTGAAATCAGCATCTTAGACGCCCCTTTTCGGCAAAGTGCGGGCGCATGTCAACGCGGTCACGTCTTCGATCTTAATCGATTAGTGCGCCAAAGCGCCCAGATTCAACGCCCGAATCCATTTCACGGAAAAACAATGACCAAACAACGGCGTTGCACGGCACGGGACTTCGTGGAATGACGGAACATCACCCGCCGCCATAAAGTCCGCCAGCTCTCATGACCCGTTCCGCAGTCTTTGCTCCGTTCGACATCATCGAAGGCGACCGGAAGCGGGGCATCGTGCTGGTCGCCGACCATGCGCATCGCGAACTGCCGGAGGAATATGGCGATCTCGGCCTGCCGGCGTCCGAATTCGATCGCCATATCGCCTATGACATCGGCGTCGAGGCGGTGACCCGTAAGCTGGCCGCCCTGCTTGGCGTGCCGGCGGTGATGGCGCGGTTCTCGCGGCTGCTGATCGACCCGAATCGCGGCGAAGACGATCCGACGCTGATCCGCCAGCTCTATGACGGCACCGTGGTTCCGGGCAACTACCCGATGACGGCAGAAGAACGCGAGCGCCGGCTCGACCGCTTCTACCGGCCCTACCATGACGCCGTCGGCGCCATGGTGGCATCGGTTGCGCACGAATCAGGCCGGGCGCCGTTCATCTTCTCGGTGCATTCGTTCACGCCGGCGATGCAGGGCCATGTCCGGCCATGGCATGTCGGGGTGCTGTGGGACATGGACCCTCGCGCGCCATGGCCGCTGATCGAACAACTGGCCGAAGGCAAGAGCCTCGTCGTCGGCGACAACGAGCCTTACGACGGGGCGCTGCGCGGCGACACGATGTTCCGCCATGCCATCGTCAACGGTTTCGCGCATGCGCTGATCGAGATAAGGCAGGACCTGATCGGCGATGAAAAAGGGGCGGGCGACTGGGCGGAACGGCTGGCGCCGATCGTTGACGCGATCAACCGGCGTCCCGATATACACGAGGTCAAACAATTCGGCTCGCGCACCGGGCCGGTGTGAAGGAGGTTTCGCCATGACCGAGCTCAGCGACGAACAGAAGCGCGATTTCGAGGCAGCGGCGTTCCGCACGCTGGTCGAGCACCTTCGCGAGCGCAGCGACGTGCAGAACATCGACCTGATGAATCTGGCCGGCTTCTGCCGCAACTGCCTTTCCAACTGGTACCGGGACGCGGCCAACGCCGAAGGCATCGAACTGTCGAAGGACGAGTCGCGCGAAATCGTCTACGGCATGCCCTATGCCGAGTGGCAGGCGCTGCACCAGACCGATGCGCCGGACGCCAAGCGGGCGGAATTCGAGGCGCGGCGGCCGAAAGACCATTAGGCAGTTTGCCGCAATTCCGGACGCGAAACCGCTGCACGCTTTTGCTGGAATTGCTGTAGAGGCAGCGAGGGGAGATTCAGCGCTTGACCCGCTTACGCCGCTGAGGCATCGAACCGCCGACACCGCCGCGGCCCGAGTCGCGGCCAACTTCCCGGAGATCCTCATGGCCGACGATATCACTGAAACCAGCCAGACTGTTGCCGCCGGCCAGTTGCGTGCCTTCATCGAGCGCGTCGAGCGGCTGGAAGAAGAAAAGAAGACGATCTCCGACGATATCAAGGAAGTCTTCGCCGAAATGAAGGGCACGGGCTTCGACACCAAGGCGGTGCGCGCGATCATCCGCCTGCGCAAGAAGGACCAGGCCGAGCGCCAGGAAGAGGAAGCCATCCTCGATCTTTACAAGGCCGCGCTCGGCATGGAGTGACGCCGTAGCGCCGCCGCTTTATGGCGGGCGGCGCTCCGATGAAGCCACGGGAGCAACGGGAGCGTGAGCGAGTCCAAGGCAGCCGAAGCGAAACCGGGATTTTTCCTGGCGCGCTGGCGCGGTCTCGTCCCGCTCGACCGGCTGTTCTGGTGGGACATGATGCTGGTCGGAACCTGCATCAACGCTGTAGCAGCAGTGGCCGCGCTGGTGATGCTGGGCATGAAGATGCCGCTTGGCGCCTCGCTGGCCGTGCATTTCGCGCCGGTCCCTTACAATGTCTTCCTGTTTCTCGCGGTATGGAGAACGGCAGCCGCGCAGCCCGGCCTGATGGGCTCGCTGGCGCAGATTCTCGCGGCCGTCTGGCTGATCCTGGCCGCGGTGGTGTGAAGCCGGTCAGGCGATGGCCGCAAGATAGCGGTCCACGGAAACCCGCATCGCTTCTCTGGCGCCGCCGATGATGTTGGTGTTCCACCAGGCGCCGTAGATGTCATCGTAGTCGAACGGCTCGACAGCCCGAGCGATTTTCCGGACGGCTTTCGCGTTGAGCGGAATGTGGTTCGGATAGCTGTACATGAAGGAGACATGCCGGCGGGTCGCCACCACCTGCAGGATGTCGCCGGAGAGGATGGCGTTGCCGCCGTCGCGCTTCCAGTGCAGCACCTGGCCGCCGTCGAAATGGCCGCCACAGCGGATCAGGGTGAGCGAGGGGTTGAGCGCCAGCGTTTCGCCCTCCCAGAATTTGACCGAAGCATGCGGCCGCATCACCCACTGGCGGTCGTCGGCGTGGATATAGATCGGCACCCCGCCGAATGCTTCGCTCCACTCCACCATCACCGAATAATAATGACAGTGCGAGATGGCGATAGCCTGCAAACCGCCGCGACGGTTGATCTCGGTAACGGCCTCGTCGCTGACCAGGCTGACGCAATCCCACAACACGTTGCCCCCCGGCGTCTCGGCAAGCAAAGCGCGCTGGCCGATGCCAAAACGCGGCTCGACGCCGAAGGCAAGCACGCCGGCGTCTTCCTTCATGGCAAGCTTGTGGGTTTGCGCGAGTTCCTGGCTGGTCGTCCAGGCCTGCCCCGCCCAGCGCACATATTGGCGATCGTCGCTGCAGATCGGGCAAGCGTCAGGCGGGGTTTCGCTTTCGGCAAACTGCACGCCGCACTGCAGGCACATGAAGCAAATCATCCGGCTCTCTCCAGTCAAAACTCCCGTAGTCGACGTAGAGGAATGACCGTCGATCGAAAGAGCCAGATATCAGTTATGCTTGCGGCACTCAGGCCGGTTTGAAATTCAGCGCGACGCCGTTGATGCAATAGCGCAGGCCGGTGGGCGGCGGGCCGTCCTCGAACACATGGCCGAGATGGCTGCCGCAACGCGAACAATGGCATTCGGTGCGCACCATGCCGTAGCTGCGGTCGACTGTGTTCTCGACGGAACCCGGTACCGGGTCGTTGAAGCTCGGCCAGCCGGTACCGCTCTCGAATTTCAGCTTGGATTCGAACAGCGGCTGGTCGCAGCCGGCGCATTCGAAGGTGCCGGCGCGCTTTTCGTAAAGCAGCGCGCAGCTGCCGGGACGCTCGGTGCCGTGGTTGCGCATGACCGCGTATTGCTCCGGCGTCAGCCGGGCGCGCCATTCGGCGTCGGTGCGGGTGACGGGATAGGTATTGGCTTCCATGTCTGCCCTCCTGATTTTGGAATTCCTGCAATATAGGGTTTCGCGCCGCCACCCGCCATCGCCGCGGATCACTGTTGCGCGAGAGGCGCTTTATCGGGCGGTTCAATGTTTGCGTGACAGTTCCTTCGTCGCCATTTCCAACCCGGATAGTGTCAGCGGGTACATGCGGTTGCCAAAAATCTCGCGGATCATGCCGGTCGAATGGGTGTAGCCCC
Organism: Mesorhizobium sp. ZC-5; assembly: GCF_025753855.1. Classification (GTDB taxonomy): domain Bacteria; phylum Pseudomonadota; class Alphaproteobacteria; order Rhizobiales; family Rhizobiaceae; genus Neomesorhizobium. Next base: position 550,458 of record NZ_JAOWPT010000001.1, on the reverse strand, counting down.
CGTGTTTCTCATTCGTCGGGTTGATCCACACCGCGTTCGGCCATTGCTGGATCACGCGTTGCAGCCACACTGCTCCGGGTTCGGGGTTCCAGTGTTCGACCGAGCCACCGGCATAGGCGATTTCGTAGGGGCTCATCGCGGCGTCGCCGACGAAGATGACCTTGTAGTCATGGCCGTATTTGTGGAGCACGTCGAAGGTCGCCATGGTCTCGGAATGGCGTCGTCGATTGTCCTTCCAGACGCCTTCGTAGAGGCAGTTGTGGAAGTAGAAATATTCGAGGTGGCGAAACTCGGTGTGCGCCGCCGAAAACAGTTCTTCAACGACTTTGATGTGGTCGTCCATCGAGCCGCCGACATCGAAGAACATCAGGAGCTTGACGGCGTTGCGGCGTTCGGGCCGCGTCTGCACGTCGAGATAGCCGTGCTCGGCAGTGGCGTGGATGGTGCCGGGCAGGTCGAACTCCTCCTCGGCGCCTTCGCGCACCCAGCGGCGCAATCGCTTCATCGCCACCTTGATGTTGCGGGTGCCGAGTTCGACCGAATCGTCGAAATTCCTGAATTCGCGCTTGTCCCAGACCTTTACGGCACGGCGATGCCGGCTTTCATGCTGCCCGATGCGGATGCCTTCGGGATTGTAGCCATAAGCACCGAAGGGCGAGGTGCCGGCGGTGCCGATCCATTTCGAGCCGCCCTGGTGGCGGCCCTTCTGCTCCTCCAGCCGCTTCTTCAGCGTCTCCATCAGCTTTTCGAAGCCGCCAAGCGCCTCTACCAGCTTTTTCTCCTCGTCGGAGAGATGCTTTTCGGCAAGCCGCCGCAGCCATTCCTCCGGAATGTTGGCGACGTCGACGGCGCTTTCGCCGGACACTGCCTCGACGCCCTTGAAGATGTGCGAAAAGACCTGGTCGAAACGATCGATGTGGCGCTCGTCCTTCACCAGCGTCGCGCGGGCAAGATAGTAGAAGCCTTCGACGTCATAGGTGACGAGATCGGCGTCCAGACCTTCGAGCAACGCCAGATACTCGCGCAGCGAGACCGGAACGCGGGCGGCTTTCAGCTCGAGGAAGAACGGGATGAACATGGCGATCTACATCAAATCATACTCGATGAACCCCGTCCGCCTTGCCACGCGGTCGTAGAGCCTGCGCGCCGTGGCGTTGGTTTCGTGGGTCATCCAGTAGACGTTCTTGATGCCTTTGGCTGCCGCATCCTCCCGAACCGCGGCGATGAGTGCGGCGCCAGCGCCGGAACCGCGGGCATCCGGATCGGTGAAGAGGTCCTGCAGGTAGCAGTTGTTGGTGAGCGACCAGCAGGTGCGATGGTAGATGAAATGGGTGAGCCCGACCGGCTTGTCGTCGAGCAGCGCCAGAAACCCCTTGGGCTCGAACTCGCCGTCAGTGAACAGGCGCTTCCAGGTGGTTTCATAGACTTCCTCAGGAACCGTGGTTTCGTAGAATGCGAGATAGGCGGTCCAAAGCTTTCGCCAATCCGCCTGATCTGTTTTGGCGAGGCGCCTTATCCGAATCGGGGACATCACCGCTCCATACCTTGTTGAATTGAAATCCGGTGAGGCCGGAGTCCTTGATAACCTCAACCAATTCGCCGGTCAGGTAAATGCTGCCACGTGGCAGGGCCGCAAGCTTGAAGATTGGCCCTGCGTCAACGATCCCGGGCAGGAATTCATGCTTTTCGATGTCGAGGATGTCTCCGGAATCGAACCGCACGATCCGTGATTTCTCCAGATCGATGGCCTTGGTCAGGTTGCGGACATGAACATAATGGAGTTCGTCGTAATCCGATCCGACGGTTGGCAGGTAGTCCACCGCGTCGCCCAGAAGGCTCTCCAATACTTTACGGGCAGCCGGTTTCAGGACAAGGCCGTGGCTGCCCATCCAAGGCGCGTCCACCAGTCGAAGCGGCTGCTCCAGGTCGTTCTCCAGCAGTGAATAACAGCGGATCGGCACCCACTTCCGGGCTACGGGCCGCGCGCCTGCAGCGATAAGCGCCTCCGACTGATCGTATCCCTGTGCGACGACCCATTCGCAGCCGCCTGGTGGCTCGGGTACGAAAATGTCCATCGGCGGCATGACCTGACGCCTTTACCCCTGCCGGCGCGCCATGAAGGCCAGGCGCTCGAACACGTGCACGTCCTGCTCGTTCTTCAGGAGCGCGCCGTGCAACTTGGGCAGCGCGTTCTTGGGGTCGGCACGCAGATCCTCGGGCGCAATGTCGTCGGCGACCAGCAGCCGGATCCAGTCGAGTGCTTCGGAGGTAGAGGGCTTTTTCTTCAGGCCGGGCACGTCACGGATCTCGTAGAATTGGGTGAGAGCCGCGCGAACGAGATTCTGCTTGATGCCGGGATAGTGCACCTCGACGATCCGGTGCAGCGTGTCGACGTCGGGGAAGCGGATGTAATGGAAGAAGCAGCGGCGCAGGAACGCGTCCGGCAATTCCTTCTCGTTGTTGGAGGTGATGATGACGATCGGCCGGTGCTCGGCGCGGATCGTCTCGCCGGTCTCGTAGACGAAGAACTCCATGCGGTCGAGTTCCTGCAAGAGGTCGTTGGGGAACTCGATGTCGGCCTTGTCAATCTCGTCGATCAGAAGAACGACCTTCCTGCCGGCGGTGAAGGCATCCCAGAGCTTGCCGCGCTTGATGTAGTTGCGGATGTCGTTGAAGCGGTCGTCGCCGAGCTGGCTGTCGCGCAGGCGCGAGACGGCATCGTATTCGTAGAGGCCCTGCTGCGCCTTGGTGGTCGACTTGACGTTCCATTCGAGCAGGTCGAGGTCGAGGGCGGCGGCGACCTGCCGGGCAAGTTCGGTCTTGCCGGTGCCGGGCTCGCCCTTGACCAGCAGGGGCCGCTCCAGCGCGATCGCCGCATTGACCGCCACCATCAGATCCTTGTCGGCGATATAGGCCGCTGTTCCTTCAAAGCGCATGCGAAATCCTTTTCAATTCGGAACCGACCCTACGGAGTGCGGTTTTTGGGTGCAAGTCCGTCAACCCGGTGCCGGACATATTCGGGGTTGGGTCGGGTCCAGCAGCATCCGCTTTGCTCGTTGGCCGGCCAATGCAAATAGCAGGCAAAACCGCCGCGAATTTGATGGCGGATTCACGAGGCCAGTCCTATATTGAACCTGCGATCTGTGCTTCGCGGCAGGAGAGACATATTCCCCGGGGCCTTAACGATCCTTAGGGAGCTGTCCCTGGGAAGACCCGTGGGTTTTCTCACACGGCGCCCACCTACTTATGTAGGTCCCGGGATCGACTTCTTCACCGGTTGTCATGGATCGCACTTTCCTTTTCAGCTAGGGACGCCAAGGTCGTTTCCGTTCGCCCGAACGCCGCGTCTCAATCTGGCCTTTTGCGCCGCAGCGCTCCATAAAAGCGCGATGACCGACCGCCGCACCCTCAAACGCCAGTTGCGCAAGGAAGCGCTCGCCCGCCGCGATGCGCTCGACCCGTTCTGGCGTGTCGAAGCGGCGCTGGAGATGGCGGAGACCGCGGAAGAGTATGTCGACTTCGTGCCGGGGGCCATCGTCTCCGGTTTCTGGCCGATGCGTTCGGAAGTCGACGTGCGGCCTTTGATGTTCGCGCTTCGCGAAAAGGGCGCGAGGCTCTGCCTGCCTGCCATCCTCGACAAGACGACAATCGTGTTCCGCGAGCTGGTGCGCGGGGCGGCGCTGGTCGAAATGGGCTTCGGCACCGCCGGTCCAGGCGAGGAAGCGCCGGTGCTCGACCCTTCGGTCATGCTGATCCCGCTCGCCGCCTTCGATGGACGCGGCCATCGCATCGGCTACGGTGCCGGTTATTACGACCGGGCGATCGCCAGGCTGGCCAACAAGGGCCTTGCGCCACGGCTGATCGGCGTCGCCTTCAACTGCCAGGAAGTGCCGCAGGTGCCGGACGAGAAACACGACGTGATTCTTCCGGAGATACTTACTGAGAGCGGGCTGCGGCGGTTCGGGAGTTGAAGCGCTGCTTTTCAGGCGCTTTGCGACAAGGTCGAGCAAACGCTGCTTGACGGACAGGCTTGCGGGCTGGGAAAGAAGTCTCTTTGGCTGTACGGAAGATGAATGAGACTTCTTTTTCTGGGTGACATGGTCGGCAAGACCGGCCGCACGGCGGTGTGGGAAAAGCTGCCCGGCCTGATTTCAGACTTCAAGCTCGATTTCGTCATCGTCAACGGCGAGAACGCCGCCGGCGGTTTCGGCATCACCGAAGAGATCTTTCGCGAGACGCTGGCGGCCGGCGCCGATGTGGTGACCACCGGCAACCATGTTTGGGACCAGCGCGATGCACTTGTCTTTGCGCCGCGCGAGGAGCGGTTCCTGCGACCGGCGAATTTTCCGAAGGGCACGCCAGGGCGGGGTTCCGGCGTCTTCATCGCGAGGAACGGCGCCCGGGTGCTGGTTTCGAACATCATGGGCCGGGTTTTCATGCATCCCGAACTGGACGACCCGTTCCAGGCCGGCGAACGCGAACTGGCAGCCTGTCCGCTCGGCGAACAGGCCGACGCCGTGGTGATCGACTTCCATGCCGAGGCAACGAGCGAAAAGATGTGCTTCGCGCATTTCGTCGACGGGCGTGCCAGCCTGGTTGTCGGCACGCACACCCATCAGCCGACAGCCGACCACCAGATCCTCAACGGCGGCACCGCCTATATCACCGACGCCGGCATGTGCGGCGACTACGATTCCTCGCTCGGCATGGACAAGGAAGAACCGCTCAACCGGTTCCTGTCCAAGGTGCCGAAGGGGCGTTTCGAGGCGGCGACAGGGCCTGCGACAATCTGCGGCGTGGGCATCGACATCTCCGACCGGACCGGTCTTGCCGAGCGCATCGCGCCGCTGCGACTGGGGCCGAGACTTGAAGAAACTGCGCCGTCGTTCTGGTCATGACGTTGACGCGGTGCGAGGTTATGCCTACTTGCCGGCGAAACATGTCAGCAATTGTTAGAGAAATTCCGAGGGGACGACCGTAATGCTCGAATTCCTGGCGCCGTATTTCGCCTTCGTCAACGATCCGACGGCGTGGGTGGCGTTGCTGACGCTCATCGTGCTCGAGGTCGTGCTTGGCATCGACAACCTCATCTTCATTTCGATCCTAACCAACAAGCTGCCGAAGGAGCAGCAGGCGCGCGCCCGGCGGCTGGGCATCAGCGCCGCGCTGATCATGCGGCTTGTGTTGTTGGCGACGATTTCGATCATCGTGCAACTGACCGCACCACTTTTCACGCTGTTCGGCCACGGCTTCTCGTGGCGAGACCTCATCCTGATCGCCGGCGGCCTGTTCCTGGTTTGGAAGGCGACCAAGGAAATCCACCACACGGTCGATCCCGACGATCACAAGGATTCGATGGTCGGCAATGCCGTGTCGATGACCATGGGCGCGGCGATCTTCCAGATTCTGCTGCTCGACCTTGTCTTCTCGATCGATTCCATCATCACCGCGGTCGGCATGACCGACGAGATCGCCATCATGTACATCGCCGTCATCGTTGCCGTGACGGTGATGATGCTGGCTGCCACGCCGCTCGCCAATTTCATCGCCAAGAACCCGACCATCGTGATGCTGGCGCTGGGCTTCCTGTTGATGATCGGCATGACGCTGATCGCCGACGGCATGGGCTTCCATGTGCCGAAAGGCTACATCTACGCCGCCATGGGTTTCTCGGCGCTGGTCGAAGGCCTCAACATGCTGGCAAGGCGCAAGAAGACACGGGCCGGAAAGCCGGCCGACCACTGAGGCGCTGAATGGCGGCCGCGAAATCGGCCGTCATGAAGGAGAAGTTGCTACCGACCCGATGCCCTTCGGATGGCGGTCGCCGATCAGGCCTAGCGTCAGACCTCGTTCCAGCCAGGCTTTGGCGCCGGCCAGCACGAGGGTGAAACCTTCGGTCGAGGCAATCGCCTCGTCGATCTGGTCATCGGGTTCGCCGGAAAATCCGGAATTGCGGATGCTGACGAAGGTCGCGCCGTCGGGCAACGACGTAAAGGTCCAGGCGACAGTGCTCGGCGGATCGTTCCATTCGACGGCGATCTTCTCATCCTTGACGATTTTACGGACTTTGACGGGCGTCGAGACTCCGTACATGCGCCACTCCCAAGTCACCTCGCTGTTTTTATCCAGTCGGCCACTGCCGTGGGTGAACCAGAATTTGGAGGTGATTTCCGGGTCGACGAAAGCCTCAAAGACCTCGTGAGACGGACGCCGGATCAGCATTTCGGCAATTGCTGCCGGCGCTTTCTCGATTTCCATATTGTCCTACTTCGGAGTATGCGACCGGCGGGCACTCACCAGGCATCCGGTTCGCGCACCATGTGAACGATGTTGGCCGGGTTCATGATCCAGCCGCCGCGAAAATCCTCGCCGAGCGGTTCGATCGCGTCGCAACGTACGACATCCGCTTTTGCGAGGTGGTCAAGCGCACCGCGGTGGTCGTCGGTGAAGAGTTCCAGCCAGACTTCCGCCTGGCTCATTGTCGGGTCCTCGTCGAGCCACAGGCGGTTCGGCCCCAATTCGAAGCCGATCGCCGGAGCCTTCGCGGTGAAGGGCTTCAAGCCAATGACATCGCGATAGAAGCGAACCGTCGCGTCGTATTGATGGGACGGGATCTTCATGGCGATGTTGATGCCGCCATAGATTTTCTCGGCCATATCGTTCTCCTTTCGGGTCGTCCCTGTCCGGGTCAGACGTTCGGTTCGCGGGCGGGCTCGCCCTTCAATTCGCTCAGGTAATAGCCTTCGCGCAGGTTGATGCCGTATTCGAGATAGGCCTTCATGCAGCAGAGCATCTGAGACCAGCCTTCGCAGTTGAGGTAGGAGCGGCCGACCGCCTTGGCATCCTCGAGCCAACCGGTCTCGGCGATGGTGACCAGCGTCGCGCCGTCCTCGAGCGGCTCGAAATCCATGTCGATGCGCGTCTTGTAGGGCGCCTCGGCGCCCGCGCCATCCCAACGCAGCACGATGCGTTTATCCGTCTCCACCTCATCCACCTCGACGGGAACTTCGCCCCACCAGGTCACTGTCGTGCCGGAGACCAGAGGCGCGCTGGCGCCGCGGATGGTGGTGAAATAGCCGGAGAGCTTTTTCGGGTTGACGACCGCGTCGAAAACCTCGCCGACCGGCTTCGAAATGCGTGCAGAAACTCTGAATTCCGGTTTCATGGCCGTTCCTTTCGCTTGCGTGGCCAAACGATATGTTATAAAAAGGTAACATGTCAAGCGACGCAAAAGACGACAATGTTTTCAAGGCGCTCGCCCATCCGAAACGGCGGCAGATGCTGGACCGGTTGAAGGACGAGCCGCGCACCACAGGCATGCTTGTCGAGGCATTCCCGGAAATGGATCGCTGCACGGTGATGATGCACCTGAAGGTGCTGGAGGAGGCCGACCTGATCATCGCGCGCCGCGAGGGCCGCGAACGCTGGAACCATCTCAACGCGATGCCCATCAAGCAGATCCACGACCGCTGGATCAGCGAATATGCGAGCCACGCTGTGAGCGTGCTGGATAAACTGAAAGCCGATCTGGATGGTTAGAGCTTCCGCAGGGATCGAGCCAGCAGCGGTGTCCGCTGCTTCAAACGCCCTGCAGCACGATGATGGTCGGGCGGCTGGGCAGGTTGCGCAGCGACACGTCAAGCGAACGGCTGTCGCGGAACTCGACGGCGAATTCATCGCCCATCATCCCGGTGAACTCGCCGATCGGCGTCGAATGGCGGTGCATCGGCAGCACGACGGAGGAATGCAGGCGGTTGGCGATCTCCGACATGGTCGGCAGCGACAGCGTCATGCCGCCGTCGATCGGCACCATAAGAACGTCGAGGCGGCCGATGGTGCCATACTGTGCATCGCTCAGCCTGGTGTGAAGGTGGCCAAGATGACCGATGCACAAGCCGGCGACCTCGAAGATGAAGATCGAATTGCCGTCACGCTCGAGATTGCCGCCCCAGTCGCGGATGTCGGTCGGCACGTTGCGGATGTAGACATCGTCGATCACCACGGCGTGTTTTGCCGGCCCGCCTTCCGGGTTCCAGCCGCGCAGCACATACTCGATGCCGGGGTCGGGCATGTCGGAATAGTGGGTGCGGTGCGCCTTGTTCATGGTGACGACACGCGGCAGCGGATCGCCGCCATAGACGCCGCTGAAATCGGTGGCGATGCGGACGCCGGCCGGTGTCTCGATGATGTAGGTCGAGTGGCCGGCATAGGTGATTTTCACCTCGCCCTCGACGGTTGCCTGAGCGGGAGTGAAGTTTGCATAGGTGACCTCCGGCAGAGCTTGCGCGATGGCCAGGCACCGGCTGGGAACCGGTTCGCCCTGGGCGAGGGCGGTGACCGCCTGGACGAAAAGCAGGGCAAGTGCGGCAAAGACAAGGCGGGCAATCTGCATGGCGGTCTCCGGCGCGAGAGGCGGCATGTCCGCCCGACCGCGGCGACCGGGCTCCTGCGAGTATTGCCGTGAAGCGCGGAAAGCGCGTAGTCACGTTTTCGCGAGGCGCCAGGTCCACACTGGCATAAGTCCGAGGTAGGCCCAAAAGGCTTCTCGCGGCTTCAATCAGAAGTAGGCCAGAACTTCGAGCCTGTAGGCCCACGCCCGCATTCGTGTTGAAACGTCGGGGATCGTCGGATACGCCGGAATACGGGGGGAGACCGGGAGGAACCGTGCGCTCTCTTGATATCGTTGCAACCGCGCTTCTGGCGCTGGGTTTGACAGGTGGACTGACCAAGCCGGCCCTTGCTGATTTCTCAAGCGCGGTCCGCGCGGAATCGGGTGAAGTCTCCGGACTGAAGGAACCCGCCGAGATCATCGTAGATCATTGGGGGATTGCCCATATCTACGCGAAAAGCGACCAGGACGCGCTGTTCCTGCAAGGATACAACGCGGCGCGCGATCGCCTGTGGCAGATCGATCTGTGGCGCAAGCGCGGCCTTGGGCTCCTCTCCGAAAGTTTTGGCGAAGCCTATACCGATCAGGATCGCGCCGCACGGCTTTTCCTGTATCGGGGCGACATCGACAAGGAATGGGCATCCTACGGCCCCAACGCAAAGGGCTTTGCAGAAGCGTTTGTTGCCGGCGTCAACGCCTATGTGGGCGAAGTCCTGGCCGGCGAGAAACCGACGCCGATCGAATTCTCGCTGAGTGGTTCCAGGCCGGTCCTGTGGGGCCCGGAAGATGTCGTGCGCATTCGCAGTCACGGGCTGACGCGCAACGCCAGCTCGGAAGTGAAAAGGGCATTGGTCACCTGCAAGTCGAGCGTCGATGCCGACCGGCTGCGCAGCAAGCTGGAGCCGGATTGGCAGCCGCAGGTTCCGGAGGGTCTCGACCCTTGCGTCATTCCGGCCGATGTCCTCAAGGATTACGATCTCGCCACCCAGCCGGTGAAATTCGAAGCGCCGGAAAAGCGCACCGATGTTTACGATCCATGGCCGTTCCTGGACCAGGCTGAGTGGAATACGGACAATATCGGTTCGAACAACTGGGTCGTCGCGCCGTCGCGCACGGCAACGGGCCGGCCGATACTGGCCAACGACCCCCACCGCAATCACAGCGCGCCTTCGCTGCGCTACATCGTTCACCTGAACACCCCGAACATGTCGGTGATCGGCGCCGGCGAACCCGCGCTGCCGGGCATTTCCATCGGGCACAACGGCACGATCGCCTTCGGCCTGACCATCTTTTCGGTCGATCAGGAGGATGTCTACGTCTACGAGCTCAATCCCGAAAATCCCAACCAGTACAAATACAATGGCGGCTGGGCGGACATGGAGGTCGTCGAGGACACGATACCGGTCAAGGACGGTGAACCCAGGAAGGTGACCATGAAGTTCACCAGGCACGGCCCGATCCTGCAGGTGGATGAGGAAAACGGCCGCGCGTTTGCATTGCGTTCGGTCTGGGCAGAAGCCGGCACCTCCGCCTATTTCGGCTCGTCCGATTACATGACGGCAAAGAACTGGGATGATTTTCTATCCGCCATGGACAGGTTCTCGGCACCTTCCGAGAACCAGGTCTATGCCGATACGCAGGGCAATATCGGCTGGGTTGCGGCGGCGATGACGCCGGCCCGCAAGAACTGGGACGGATTGCTGCCGGTTCCAGGCGACGGCCGCTATGAATGGGGTTTCCTCAAGCGGGAGGATCTGCCCAGCAGCTACAATCCGGAAAAAGGATGGTTCGCCACCGCGAACCAGATGAACCTTCCGGACGATTATCCGGTGAAGGAACGCAAGGTCGGTTTCGAATGGGCCGATCCGTCCCGGTATGAGCGCATCGCCGAAGTGCTGAGCGGCAACGACAAGGTAACGCTCGCCGATTCGATGAAGCTCCAGAACGACGACATGAACAAGCTCGCCGTGCGGGCGCTCGATCTGGTCAAGGTGCTGCCTGAGCCGGACAACGCCAATCCGGACCTGCGCAAGGCGGTGGAACTGCTGAAAGCCTGGAACGGTTCCGCTGACATCGACAGCGCGGCAGCCGCGATCTACGAGATGTGGATCGACAGGCATCTGGCCAAGACCGTCATCTCCTATGTCGTGCCGGAAGACGCCCGCGACACCATGGGCAAGGGGAGTGCCACCGCAGCCGTGGATCTGCTTTCGTCGCCCGACAGGAGACTGGGCGACGACGCGGAGAATGCCAGGAACAAGATCGTCACCGAGAGCCTTGCCGCGGCGGTTGAGGAGCTCAAGGGGCTGCTCGGCAACGAGGTTGCCAGCTGGCGCTGGGGCGATCTGCACCGTGCCGTCTTCCGCCACGAGCTGGCGCCCATCGTCTCGAAGCCGATGCAGGAGCAACTGACCGTCGGTCCGTGGGCGATGTCCGGGTCTTCGACCACGCCCCATGCGGCGAGCTACTATCCGGACTTCTCGCTGAGATCGGGAGCGTCATTCCGCATGGTCCTGGATGTAGGCGATTGGGACAACAGCCGGACGATCAACACGCCCGGACAGTCCGGCGACCCGTTCAGCCCGCACTACAGGGACCTGGCGCCCTACTGGCTGACCGGCGATTACGTGCCGCTGCTTTATTCGCGCGAGGCGATCGAAAGGGCCGCGAGCACGCGCATCACCCTGACACCCGGCAACGACTGATCGGTCCAGGAAATATCGACGACGCCTCGCGAAAGCATAACTGCGCTTTCGCGAGGCGTGTCCGGCTGGACCTTTGCCGGCGATTTATTTATATAGCGCGCCATCCCGAACCTCCCGATTTTCGTTACAGGGGCTCCATGGCCGGCCATTCACAGTTCAAGAATATCATGCACCGCAAGGGGCGGCAGGATGCCGTCCGCTCGAAGATGTTTTCCAAGCTTGCGCGTGAAATCACCGTAGCCGCCAAGCAGGGCCTGCCCGACCCGGCGATGAACCCGCGCCTGCGCCTCGCCGTCCAGAACGCCAAGGCGGAGTCGATGCCGAAGGACAACATCCAGCGCGCCATCAACAAGGCGACCGGCGGTGATGCGGAAAATTACGAAGAAGTGCGCTATGAGGGTTACGGCCCGGGCGGCGTCGCCGTCATCGTCGAGGCGCTGACCGACAACCGCAACCGCTCCGCCTCCAATGTGCGCGCCGCCTTCACTAAGGCCGGCGGGGCGATGGGCGAAACCGGCTCGGTGTCGTTCATGTGGGACCGCGTCGGCGAGATCCACTATCTGCCCAAGGCCGGCAGCGCCGACAAGGTGATGGACGCGGCGATCGAGGCCGGCGCCGACGACGTTTCGTCCGACGAGGACGGGCACACCATCATCTGCGCCTTCGAAAACATCGGCGACGTGTCGAAGGCGCTGGAAGCCGCGCTCGGCGAGGCCGAGACGGTGAAGGTGATCTGGCGGCCGCAGAACAACGTGCCGGTCGACGAGGACCGCGCGCAGTCGCTGATGAAGCTGGTCGCCACGCTCGAAGACGACGACGACGTGCAGAACGTCTATGCCAATTTCGAGGTCGACGACGAGACGCTGGCCAAGCTCAGCGCGGCATGAGCGACGCCGCCCAAGGTTTGCCGCAGATCCGCATCACCTATTGCACGCAGTGCATATGGTTGCTGCGTGCAGCCTGGATGGCACAGGAGCTGCTGTCGACCTTTGGCACGGAGCTCGGCGAGGTCACGCTGGTGCCGGGCACCGGTGGCGTCTTCACCGTCACCTGCAACGATCAATTGATCTGGGAGCGCAAGCGCGACGGCGGTTTTCCCGAAGCCGCCCAGCTGAAACAACTGGTGCGTGACGTCATCGATCCGACGCGCGATCTCGGCCATTCCGATCGCAAGGGCCATAAGTCCAACGACCAAGCCTGACGACCGCCTGCAAAATTGTTCTGTTCCGCGACCCTTGAAGCGCCGCCACAGATAAGTTCGATTTCATGAGCAATCAGGACGGGTGAATCGCGCCGTGGGGTGGCGGGTACGTCCAACGCAGGGGGAAAAACATCCATGACGACGAGACGACGCATCGCGGTGCTTTTCGGCGGACGTTCCGCCGAGCATGACGTTTCCATTCTTTCCGCGAGCAACGTCGTCAAGGCAATCGACGCCTCGAAATATGAGATCGCGCCGATCGGCATCAACCGACGCGGCCAATGGTTTCTGGCCGAGCTTGGCGATGACGGCACGCTGCCGGCCGTTCCGGACGGCGGAACCGAAATCAGCCTGCTGCCCGGCGGCAACGGACGCCTTCTGGCTTTGCCGAAGAATGGAACGGCGCACGAATTGCCCAGGATAGATGTGCTGTTCCCGGTGCTGCATGGACCGTTCGGCGAGGACGGTTCCGTACAGGGGCTCGCGGAAGTGGCTGGGGTGCCCTTCGTAGGGTCGAGCGTGCTGGGCTCGGCTGCGGCGATGGACAAGGACGTGGCCAAGCGGCTGCTGCGCGAGACCGGGTTGCCGGTGGCGAGATCCGTGACCGTGCGGGCGGGTGATGCCGTGTCCTTCGAGGCCATAACGCAGGAGCTGGGTTCGCCGGTCTTCGTCAAGCCGGCACGCCAGGGATCATCGGTCGGCGTGAGCAAGGCCGCGAGCGCCGACGCGTTCCAGGCAGCATTGGCCGAAGCGCTGCGCCACGACCGCAAGGTGCTGGTCGAAGAGTTCGTGGCGGGCCGCGAGATCGAACTCGGTGTGCTGGAGAACCTCGACGGCACGCTGACCGTGTCCGTAGCGGGCGAAATCGCGCCTGCCGCCAGCCACGGCTTCTACACCTACGAGGCCAAATATATCGACGCTGACGGGGCGGCGCTGCGCATTCCCGCCGAATTGCCCGACAGCCTGACGCGGCAGCTGCAGGACATGTCGCGACGGGCTTTTCTGGCGCTCGGCTGCGAAGGCATGGCGCGGGTCGATTTCTTCGTGCGCACCGACGGCAGCGCTCTGGTCAACGAGGTCAACACCATTCCCGGCTTCACCAATATCAGCATGTATCCCAAGCTGCTTGACGCCAGCGGCGTTGCCTATGGAACGCTGGTCGACCACCTGATCGAACATGCCATCGAGCGGGCAAAGCGACAGGCGTTGTGAGGTTTTGGTGCGGCCGGAGAGAACAGGCTCCGGCTGATCAGCGGTCGCGGTAGGCGTTGAACGCGCCGCCCAGCCCGGCACCGATGGCAATACCGATCGCTATGCCCATCGAAACATTGTCCATCGCCGCGCCGATGGCCGCACCCAAGCCGATGCCGACCGCGATGCCCGTCGCCATGCCGGAATATGGATCTTTCATAATGCACCTCCTGCGACGCATATAAGGGCGCTGCCTGCGGATGCGAGGCCGGAGCCATCGAACAAACGGGCAGGAATCGACGCGCTGCTTAACAAAAAACCCGCCAAAATGGCGGGTTTCTCTAAAATCGCGGAACGATCTTGGCCGCTTGGCCTACATGCTGAGGCCTTCGTAGCGCTTCTTGAACTTCGACAGGCGGCCGCCGCGGTCGAGCAGGTTCTGCTGGCCGCCGGTCCAGGCCGGATGCGTGTTCGGGTCGATATCGAGGTTGAGCGTATCGCCCTCCTTGCCGTAGGTGGAGCGGGTCTCGTATTCGGTGCCATCGGTCATGACGACTTTGATGGTGTGATAGTTCGGATGGATGTCGGCTTTCATCGGTCTTGTCCTGAAGCTCCGGGCGAGACGCGCCTGCGGCGATGTCACCCACTCTCAAAAACTTGAAGCCGCGCCTGTAGGAAGGTACGGCTTCAAAATCGGTTGGCTGGCCTATACATCAGCCTAAAATGAAGCACAAGGCCGCTGCCGCATTTCGAACGTGCGACAATGGCCCAGGGAAACCGGGATGGCAGACGCCAAGGCTGAGGACGAACGGCGACGCTCGCTGCGGCCGCTGCAACGGCTGCTGCCCTATCTGATGCGCTATCGCGCGATGGTGGCGTGGGCCGTCGTCTTCCTGGTGCTTGCCGCCGCAACGACGCTGACGCTGCCGCTGGCGGTGCGCCGGATGATCGACCACGGGTTCTCGACGTCGGATTCGACCTTCATCGCCAATTATTTCTCCATGCTGGTGGTGATTGCCGCGGTGCTGGCGCTGGCGTCGGCCGGGCGCTACTATTTCGTCATCACGCTCGGCGAGCGGGTGGTGGCGGATCTGCGCCGCGATGTGTTCGCCCATGTGACGCGGCTTTCGCCCGCCTTCTTCGACCATACGCAATCCGGCGAGATCGTCTCGCGACTGACCGCCGACGCGACGCAGATCAAGTCGGCGGTGGGCGCCACCGCGTCGGTCGCGCTGCGCAACATCATCCTCGGGCTGGGCGCGGTCGCCATGATGGTGGTGACCAGCCCCAAGCTCTCCGGCCTGGTGATCGCCGCCATCCCGGTAATCGTGCTGCCGCTGGTCGCGTTCGGGCGCTCGGTGCGGCGAAAATCGCGGCTGGCGCAGGACACGCTCGCCAATGCCGCAGCCTATGCAAGCGAGCAGGTGGGCTCGGTGCGCACCTTGCAGGCGTTCACCAACGAGAGACTGGTGACGGACAAGTTCGGCGGCGCGGTGGAGCAGGCCTTCCAGGCGGCGCGGCAATCGGTGTTCGCCCGCTCGTTCCTCACCTTCTTCGCCATCTTCACAATTTTCGCGTCGGTCGTCGCCGTGTTGTGGTTCGGGTCGCGCGACGTGCTTTCGGGTGCGATCTCTCCGGGCACGCTCGGCCAGTTCCTGCTCTATTCGGTGTTCGCGGCGGGAGCGCTGGGCGCTTTGTCGGAGGTCTGGGGCGAACTCAGCCAGGCCGCGGGTGCCGCCGAGCGGCTGACCGAACTGCTGGCCGAACAACCTGCGATCGCAGCACCCGCGCAGCCGAAACCGTTGCCGACGACCGCAAAAGGCGCAGTCGAATTCCGCGGCGTCTCCTTCTCCTATCCGGTACGGCCCGACCGCGCCGCGGTGCATGGGCTTAGCTTCTCTGTGAAACCTGGCGAGACGGTTGCCATCGTCGGCCCGTCAGGCGCCGGAAAAAGCACCATCTTCTCGCTGATCCTGCGCTTCTATGACCCGGATTCGGGCGCCGTCCTCGTCGACGGCGTCGACGTGCGCGAGGCGGATCCGGAGGTGGTGCGCGACCGCGTGGCGATCGTGCCGCAGGACGTCACCATTTTCGCCGCGACGGCTGGCGACAACATCGGCTTCGGCCGGCCGGGCGCGGACAGCGCCGATATCGAAGCGGCGGCCAAGGCCGCACTTGCCGACGAATTCATCCTGAAACTCGAAAAAGGCTACGACACGCAGGTCGGCGAAAAGGGCGTGACGCTTTCCGGCGGCCAGCGGCAGCGCGTCGCGATCGCCCGCGCCATCTTGCGCGACGCGCCGATCCTGCTGCTCGACGAGGCAACCTCGGCTCTCGACGCCGAAAGCGAGACGCTGGTGCAGACGGCGCTGGAGCACCTGATGCAAGGGCGCACCACCATCGTGATTGCGCACCGGCTTGCGACCGTGCTCAAGGCTGACCGCATCCTGGTGATCGAGGACGGGCGCATCGTCGAGGAAGGCACCCACCGCAGCCTGGTCAAGAAGGGCGGCATCTATGCGCGGTTGGCCAAGCTGCAGTTCGACACCGGCGCCAGCGCCTTTCAGGGCGCGGCGGAGTAGTCATTCCCTACTTGCTGCAAAGTTGCTCGGTGTGCACTGATGCGGAAAGCTGAAGATGCACTGGGGAGGGGAAAATGCTCGCGAATGTCCTGATTGGCGTGGTCGCCGTCCTGCATCTCTATTTCATGTATCTGGAAATGATCGCCTGGGATCAGCCGCTCGGGCGCAAGACGTTCGGCACCACCGCTGAATTCGCCGCAGCATCGAAGGCGATTGCCGCCAACCAGGGGCTCTACAACGGTTTTCTCGTGGCAGGACTGGCCTGGGGACTTTATCTCGGCGAGGGCGGATTTGCGGTGAAGGTGTTCTTCCTCGCTTGCGTCATCGTCGCGGGCGTGTTCGGCGCCGCGACCGTGAGTAGGCGCATCCTGTTCGTGCAGGCGCTGCCGGCCGCGCTCGCCTTGCTGGCGCTGTGTGCGGGATTCTGATCGCGCGCGGAAACGCCTGTTACGACGGGCGATGGAATGCTGCCGATGAGTGTCGACGGAGCAAGCGTGCCGAACATCAATCAACTAAGCGCCGTAGCGCGCCTTGAGATGCGCGGTGAAGTGTGCGGCGTCGAGTTTTTCGCCGGTGGCGCGCTCGAGCAGCTCCGGCGTCGAATGGCGCGACGCCTGCGACCAGATCTTCTGCCGCCGCCAGTCGGCTATCGGCTCGAACCTGCCGTTGGCGAGACCGTCGTCGGCCGAGGGATGCTCCTTCTTCAGCGCAGCCCATTGCTGGGCTGCCATCATGGCGCCGAGCGTATAGGACGGGAAATAGCCGAAGGCGCCGCCCGGCCAGTGGACGTCCTGCATCGGGCCGTCGGCGGGATTGTCGATGGTCGAGAGGCTGAGATAGTCGCGCATCTTGGCATCCCAGGCCTCCGGCAGGTCGACGGCGTTGAGCCGGCCAGCAACCAGGTCGCGCTCGAGTTCGAAGCGCAGGATGACGTGTAGCGGATAGGTGACCTCATCGGCATCGACACGGATCAGCCCGCGCTCGACGTGATGGACGTGCGGCAGGATGTCTTCCAGACTCCATGTCTCGCCGAGATGCTGGCCGACCAGCGGCAGCGCCCATTGCCAGAAGGCCGGATTGCGGCCGATCTGCTTCTCGACGAACAGGCTCTGGCTCTCGTGCATCGCCATGCCGCGTGCCTTCCCGAGAGGCCAGTGCGACCACTGCTTCGGCAGGTTCTGCTCATAAAGTGCGTGCCCGGTCTCGTGCAGCACGCCCATCAGGGCAGACAGGAAATCGCTGGTCTTGTAGCGTGTGGTGATGCGCACATCGGTGGGCACGCCGCCACAGAACGGATGGTGCGACACCGACAGGCTGCCGTGGGTGAAGTCGAAGCCGATGGCGCCCATCATGGCAAGGCCGAGCTCACGCTGCCTGTCGATCGCATAAGGTCCGGCAAGCGGGCGCCCGGGCGCCTTGGCCAGCCGCTCTTCCTGCACCGCCAGCGCCTCCGGCACGAACCCCTTCAGAAATGTCTTCAACTCGTCGAACACCGGAGCAATGTCGGCGGCGCGGTTGCCGGGGTCGTATTGCTCCATCAGCGCGTCGTAGGGATCGAGACCGAGCACGCCGGCGCGCAATTCGGCCTCCTCGCGCACCAGGGCGATGACGCCTTCGAGCGCCGGCAGGAAACCGGCCCAGTCGTTCTTGGCACGCAGGTCGCGCCACAACTGCTCGGAACGCATGCGCGCGATGGTCTGGCGCTCGACGAACTCCGCCGGCAGGCAGGTATGATTGATGTAGTCGCGCTTCAGTTCGCGCAGCGCTGCCTGCTGCTCTTCGTTCAGCGTCTCCTCCTCCGCCGCGGCGATCCAGTCGGCGATCTCCGGCGCCGTCGCCTGCCGATGATGGATGCCGGCAAGCGTCGACATCGCCTCGGCCCGCTTCTCGCCGCCGCCGACCGCCATGTGGGTCGCCTCATCGGCGCCGAGAATGGCCAGCGCGTGCTCCAGCGCCTCGATCTTGTGGAGATGGTCATCGAGCTTGGCGAACGACATGGCGAATCCTGCTTTTGCAAAAACCGGGCGAGAGGATACCAACTGGCGGGCAATCGCAAGTGCAGTCAACGTGTTCGAAGCATTCCATACGCGCCATCTCAATCGCAACGACGCCCCCGTATTGCCCCGGGAGCGTCGTTGCCGCGATCGGCTGGAACGCGACTACAGCTGGTGCTGGAGTGTGTCGACCTGCGACATCAGCCGGTGATATTGCCCCATGGGTATGGCGCCGCCATCCCTGGCATTCATGGCGACAGCTTCGCGGCGGATCATCGCGTCCTCGGCGTGCAAGCGGTTGGCCTGATGTGCGGTGATCAGGCCGTGGCTGCGGTCATAGGCGATGCGGGTGTTGGCGTCGCGCAGATCCGCAAGAACCGCATCAAGCTGGCCATTGGGCGCATAGGTGGAATAGCCGGGGCTGGCATCACCTCCGGCGATGTTCGGAGAACGGCCCTGGAAATGATCGCCCGTGGCCGCGAAGGCTGTCGTCGAGAGGGTGGAAAGGAGGAGTGCGGCAAGTGCCGCCTTGATCGTTAAAGAGCGCATTTTGCGTCTCCCGAACCTGGCGGAGCGACAGGGCGCCCCGCGTTTTGCGGCCCGTCTGATCCCGTCGTGTCGCGATGGAAGATCATCGCCGGCGATTCCCGGACCGTTCCCGGAATCTAGATCGAGTGCCGAAGGGAACCAAATTAAGAAAAGGTAACCTTCAACACGTTCCCGCGATCACAATCCGATGCCGAATGCGGCGATCACCGCTCGGTGAGCTTCAGTTCGATGCGGCGGTTCCTGTCGCGGGCTTCCGGAGTGTCGGCGGCGTCGAGCGGCTGGAACTCGCCGAAACCAGCGGCGACCAGCCGGTTGGCCGGCACGCCGTTCTCGATGAGGAATTTAACCACCGACGTGGAACGCGCGGAGGACAGCTCCCAATTGTCCCGGTAGCGCCCTGAACCGGACAGCGGCACGTTGTCGGTGTGGCCGTCGACACGCAGCACCCAGTTGATCTCGGGCGGGATTTCCTTCTGCAGCTCGATGATCGCGCCGGCGAGCTTTTTCATCTCTTCGCGACCGGCGTCGTTGATGACTTCGGAGCCGACCGGGAACAGGACTTCCGACTGGAACACGAAACGGTCACCGACGATGCGGATGTTTTCACGGTCGGACAGAATCTCGCGCAGGCGGCCGAAAAAATCGGAACGGTAGCGGTTCAATTCCTGCACGCGCTGGGCAAGCGCGACATTGAGGCGGCGGCCGAGGTCGGCGATCTTGGTGTTGGATTCGCGGTCGCGCACTTCGGACACGTCAAGCGCCTGCTCAAGCGCGCCGATCTGCTTTCGCAGAGCGGAGATCTGCTGGTTGAGCAATTCGACCTGCGACATGGCGCGCTGGCTGAGCTGCCGTTCCTGATCCAGTTCGCCGGTCAGCGTGCCGATGCGCGCGGTGGCCTGCTGGTCGGCGCCGGCGCCCTGGGACAGCAACTGCTCGAGCCGCGTCTTTTCGGATACGGCCGCCGAGAGCGACGCCTGCAGGTTGGCGAGGGAATCTTCCATGTCCTGGCTGTTGGTGCGTTCGAGCGACAGTAACTGCGTCAGCTCGTTGATCTGCGAATTGAGGCGGTTCAGGACCTCGTCCTTGCCGCTGATTTCGCGCGAGAGCAGGAACTGCGCCAGCACGAAGACCGACAGCAGGAACATGATGGCCAAAAGCAGCGTGGACAGCGCGTCAACGAACCCCGGCCAGTAATCGATCGTGCGCTGTGTACGCCGGCCGCGGGCGAGCGCCATCAGTTGGGCTCCTTGTTCTTCAGGGCACCGGCGATCTTCTCCAGAGTTGCGCGCATCGCCTTCTGCTCGTCCGATTGCGCCTCGACCCAATCGCGCATCATCTGCTGCTCTGAGCGCATGTTCTTGACGAGACCGGAAATGCCGTCGGCAAGGTTGGCCATGGCGTTGGCGACGCGCTGGTTGGAACCGCCGTTTTCCTGCATGCCGCGCAGCCGCTCGGAGAGCTGGCGGATCTCGTCGGCGGTGCCGGCCTTGCCGGGATCGACGACCGGGATGTCGGACGACAGGTCGGTGACCGACGACAGCCAGTTTTCCAGTTCGGTGTAGAAACGGGTCTGGGCGCGGCCGGCCTGCAGGTCGAGAAAGCCGAGGACCAGCGAGCCGGAAAGGCCGAAAAGCGAGGACGAGAAGGCGGTGCCCATGCCGTCAAGCGGTGCCGAAAGCCCGGATTTCAGCGATTCAAGGACGTCGTTGGCGTCGCCGGAACCGGGGTCGAGCGAACGGATGGTGTCGCCGATCGAGCCGATCGTGGCGAGCAGGCCCCAGAAGGTGCCGAGCAGGCCGAGGAAAACCAGCAGGCCGACGAGGTAGCGCGAGACGTCGCGACTCTCGTCGAGGCGGGACGCGATGGAATCGAGGATCGTGCGCATCGAGAGCGTCGACATCGACATCGCCGACGAGCGGCTGAGCAGGGCTTTCATCGGCGCCAGCAGCACCGGCTCGGCATCCTCGGAGCCGGCGCGGAACGAGTTTACCCAGCGAATCTCGCGAAACAGGCGCACCACTTGCATGAAGGCGAGCAGGATGCCGACGACGAGGACGCCGACGATAAGCCCGTTGAGGCCGGGGTTGGTGACGAAGGCACTGGAGATCTGCCGGTAGAGGATCGCGGCGATGAAACCGACGATGGCAAGGAAAATCAGCATGGAAAGCAGGAAGACCTGGGGACTCGACAGTTTGTGCGGGTCGTAGCTGGTGTTCGTCGCCAAAACGTCCGAACCGAAATTCCTGAAGAATGCCATCCGCTCGTGCCCTGATTGTCCGCCGTCCAGTTGCGCGTGAGTCTAAACGGAAATGTGACGAAATTGGAAGGCGCGCCATTGGCCCTTGGTGCAGAAAGCACCGTGTTTGGCCCTAAAGACGATTGATCACCAGGCAATCGATCACGGCTGCGAGATGCAGGCAAGCGGCGGTGACGACGAAACCATGCCAGACGGCGGACTGGAAACGCAGGCTGCGCCAGACGAAGAAGACGACGCCGCAGGAATAGACGATGCCGCCCGCGACCATCAGCCAGACGGTCGAATGAGGCAGCGCCTCCAGCAGCGTCCCGGTTATGGCGACGCCGCTCCAGCCGATCGCCAGGTAGAAGACCACAGCCAATCGGTCGAAGCGGCCAGGCAGGAACAGTTTTACCGACATGCCGATCGCGGCGGCGCCCCAGACGACGGCGAGCATGGTGCGGGCGAGCGCGATGTCGTCGAGTTGAGCGAGGAACGGCGTGTAGGTGCCGGCGATCAGCAGATAGATCGCCGCGTGGTCGAAACGGCGCAGAATCCATTTCGCAGGCGAAATGGGCCAGAGATTATAAGCGCAGGAGATCGACAGCACCGTCAAAAGAGAAACGACATAGAAGACCGCCGCGGCGTATTCGCCGGGACCGGTGTGGAAAGCCGACACGGTGAGCAGGGCGGAGCCGGCGGCGATCGCCAGGACGATGCCCACCGCATGGACGATGCCATCGGCAATCAGTTCGGCGCGCGAATAGGAGAAGCGGCCGATGAACGGTATTTGCTGAGCTGGTTGCTGGCTTGATTCCACTGCCATGCTTTTTTCTTGGCACTGCCTTGTGACAAGCTATTGACGGCGGTGCGTCGGAAACATGCGGCCTGGCGCCGCAGCATCATTTTGCCGGCAGCGGCTTCTTCAGGGTTTTCAGCAGTGCGCGGTGGACCGCTTCGTTGCCGGCGACGATGGTGCCGCTGTCCAGCATCTCCTGGCCGCCCGACTTGTCGCTGACGAAGCCGCCCGCTTCGCGGATCATCAGAATGCCGGCGGCGATGTCCCATGGCGACAGCGACTCTTCCCAGAAACCGTCGAGACGGCCGGCCGCGACATAGGCCAGATCGAGCGCGGCGGACCCGATGCGGCGGATGCCGGCGGTCTCGGCCATGACGTTGCGCAGTTCGATCAGGTAGTTGCCATGATGGCCGCGGCCGAGATGCGGAATGCCGGTGCCGATCACCGTGTCGGCGAGCTTGTTGCGCCCGGCGACACGCAGGCGGCGGTCGTTGAGGAAGGCGCCGCCGCCGCGTTCGGCGGTGTAGAGTTCGTCCATCGCCGGATTGTAAATGACGCCGGCGACGATCTGCCCCTGACGCTCCAGCGCAATGGAGATCGAAAACATCGGCAGGCCGTGGAGGAAGTTGGTGGTGCCGTCGAGCGGGTCGACGATCCAGCGGTGTTGCTCGTCCTCGCCTTCGACAACGCCGCGCTCCTCCATCAGGAACGCGTAGCCGGGGCGGGCCCGGGACAGTTCAGCATGGATGACTTCTTCGGCCTTGCGGTCGGCCTGGCTGACATAATCGCCCGGGCCTTTCAGCGAGACCTGCAGGTTCTGCACCTCGCCGAAATCGCGGGCGAGCGAGCGGCCTGCCTTCATGGCGGCCTGGACCATTACGTTGAGAAGGGCTGAGCGGGCCATCGGTGTTCCTCGGCAGTAGGCAGTAGGCAGTCGGCAATCGAAAATGCGCGACCGATTCCGGCGATGGGCAGAGGCTCTTGCAAAGCCCGACTGCCGAAGCCCGACTGCCGGATTTTAGTCCGCGCGACGGACGTAGGTGATCTCGTTGGTGTCGACGATGATGCGTTCGCCGGACGAAATGAAGGGCGGCACCAGCACGCGGATGCCGTTTTCGAGCATTGCCGGCTTGTAGGAGGAAGCGGCCGTCTGGCCCTTCACCACCGGGTCGGCCTCGGTGATCGTCAACGTCACCGTGTCGGGCAAGGAAATGCCGATCGGGCGCTCCTCGTAGAGCTCGACGGTGACCATCATGCCATCCTGCAGGAAGGCGGCACGCTCCCCGACGAAATCCTTGTTCAGCTCGAGCTGCTCGTAGCTCTGCGTATCCATGAACACCAGCGAGTCTTCCTGCGCGTAGAGGAAGGAAAAATCCTTCTGCTCGAGGCGGACCTTCTCGACCGTCTCGGCGGAACGGAAACGCTCGTTGAGCTTGGTGCCGTTGATGAGGTTCTTCAGTTCGACCTGGTTGTAGGCGCCGCCCTTGCCGGGCTTCACCGCGTTCGTCCTGACCGCCACCCAGAGGCCGCCATCATGTTCGATGACGTTGCCGGGACGGATTTCGTTGCCGTTGATCTTGGCCATGTTCAGCTATTCCGGAAGAGGTTTGTCCGCCGGGACGGCGGTTTCGGCGCTTCCATGACCACAAAACGCCCCGGGAGGCAAGAGAGGGCCATCAGCGCAGGCGGTTCGCGCGGCCGAGCGCGGTCTTCAATTCTTCCGGTGTCAGGCCGTTCATGAAGTCGTCCATGACCGGATCGAACAGGCCGGCGCGGCGGGCGAGAATATACCAGGCGGCGGCGAAGATGCTGTCCGGCTCGGTGCCGATACCCTGCATGTAGAGCTTAGCCACCCTGTTCTGGGCGGCGACGTTGCCGCCCTCGGCGGCACGCTTCAGCCAGGCAAAGCCCGATTTCAGGTCGCGCTCGCCGCCGCGGCCGGAGATCAGCCAGCTGCCGAGGTCGAGCTGCGCGGTGTCGTAGTTCTGGCGGGCTGCCCGGACCAGCCATTCGCGGGCCTTCACGTCGTCGGGCTTCTGGCCTCCGGTACCGTTGGCGAGGATCTGCGACATCGCATATTGCGCGTCGGGAAGATCGGCTTCGGCGGCTTTCTGGTAATAGGGAAACGCCGCCTCGATGCCAGGCCGGCCACGATCGCGCTTGACCAGCAGCTGCGCATAGTTGAACTGCGCCAGCGGGTTGCCGGCTTCCGCCGACGCCTGCATCAGCGCGAAGGCGGCCTTGGGATCTTTGGTCACGAAACGGCCGTCGATGAGCATCAGCGCATATTGGAACTGTGCTTCGGGGACGCCCTGTTCGGCCGCCAGCTGATACCATTTCGCGGCCGCGGTCTCGTCGCGCTTGACGCCGAGGCCGCGCGACAGGATTTCGGCGACGAGCGTCTGGGCGGGAGCCTCGCCGGCCTCGGCGCGTGGCAGTGCCAGATTGAGCGCCGTCTTGTAGAGTCCACGCTGGAACGCGCCATAGGCCGGATCGGCGGGCTTCGAACCGAAGCGCAGGGGATCGATTTTTTCCGCCGCACCCGCATCCGGGGTTGCGGGAGCCGCGGCCGCTGGTGGAGCAGCGGCGGGCGAGCCCGGGCGTGCGCCATCCGTCGCGGCGGCCGGCGTTGCCGCGGCCAAAGCGGCCAGAAGATGGAATATGAGGCGCGATCTGTACGACACGGAGAGCTTCTAAGCCTCGAAACGCGGCGCTTTTTGGTCAAGCAGTAAATTGCCTTTGGCGACCTGTTCGCGTGGGTCCAGCCCTTCGCCGAAAACCGCCGCCGAGAGGGCGACGAACTCGGCACCTGTCGCCGCGACCGTTGCGACGGATTCGATGCCTGAGCCGGCAAGAACGATGCAGGGGATCTCGATCATCTCCGCCCACCAGTCCGCCAGATTGAGGTTGCGCGGGTGCGGCTCCGGCGTGTTGTCATAACCGAAGCGGCCGAAGAAAACATAGTCCGGCCGCACCTCGCCAAGCTCGAGCGCCTCGTCGCGCGTCTTTATGCCCCCCGTGCCGACCATCATCTTGTCCTGCAGCCGATCGATCGCGTCGGCCAGCGCCTGCTTTCCCGATTCGACGTGGACGCCATCGGCCTTGATGCGGGCGGCGATACGGGTATCTCCGGCGATCACCACGGCGACACCGGCTTCCTGGGCGATCGGCACCAGGCGTTCGGCAAGCGCCTGGAACGCCGCCTCGTGCAAGTCGTAACAGGGCAGGATCAACGAGGCGACGTCGCCGCCTTCCAGAGCCTGCCGGAGCTTGTGCTCCAGATCGGCGGGCGGTTGGCCAGAGGGCGCGATCAGCACGATACGGCAGCGGTTGGGTACTTCAGCCATGGCAGCCTGTTCCAGAAAGTGTCGCCGGACCGGCGGCGTCTACGGATTGCGAATAGAACAATGCAAGGTCGTTGAACAGATAGGCCAGTGCCACGCGGCTCTCGCAATGCGTGCGCAATCCGGCTAAGCGGCATGCCGTAGCGGTTCCCTTTTTTCGGGTCCGATGTCTCACGCGGGAACGAAAAGGCGCCCCTGCATGAACGCACTGCTTTCCGATCCGTCATTCTACGCGGTCGCGATCCCCGCCGTCGTGCTGGTCGGCCTGTCGAAAGGCGGTTTCGGCGGCGCCGTCGGATTTGTCGGCGTCCCGCTGATGGCGCTGGTGATCTCGCCGGTGCAGGCGGCTGCAATCCTGCTGCCGATCCTCGTGCTGATGGACATCGTGTCGCTGTGGACCTGGCGCGGCGTCTTCAACCGGCAGATCCTGGTGCAGATGCTGCCCGGCGCCATGGTCGGCATCGGCGCGGGCTGGCTGATGGCCGCGGTGGTGACACCGGACATGGTGCGTTTCATGGTCGGTTTGGTGGCCATCGTCTTCGTCGGCCGCTGGTTCTACCTGAGATACCGTCATGGCTCCCACCACGCGGCGCAGCCGAACCGCATCGCCGCGGCGTTCTGGGGCACTGTTGCGGGTTTCACCAGCTTCATCGCGCATGTCGGCGGCCCGCCCTTCCAGGTCTATGCGCTGCCGCTGCGCCTCGATCCGAAGGTCGTCACCGGTACCGCCGCGATCTTTTTTGCGGTGACCAATGCGGTGAAGCTCATTCCCTATTTCGCGCTCGGCCAGTTCGATGCGACCAATCTCGCCGCCTCCGCTGCCCTGATGCCGGTTGCACCGCTCGCCACGCTTGCCGGCGCATGGCTTGTAAGGCGCATGCGGCCCGAGGTTTTCTACCCCTTCACCTATGCCACGGTGGCAGTCGTGGCGCTCAAGCTGGTGTGGGACGGCGCCGTTCAAATGTTTTAGCGATGAACAATTCGTGACGGGGAAAATCGCAAAACTGTCATCCTTTTCGGGTACTTGCGCGTTATGGGCGGGAACAGATCATCCCGGCGGTTCGTCTCGGACCAGCCTCTCGCAACAAAAATCCGTGACTGAACATGACCAGCAATGCACCTTCCCAGCGGGACACCCGCATCGACGTTTTCCGCGCGCTCGCGCTGCTGACGATCTTCGTCAACCACGTGCCGGGGACGATCTTCGAGCACTTCACGCACAAGAATTTCGGGTTCTCCGATTCGGCCGAAGCCTTCGTGCTGATCTCCGGCATCGCCGTCGGGTTGGCCTATGGGTTGAAATTCGAACCCGGCAACCGGCTTTTGATCACGCTGAAGGCTTGGCGGCGTGCTGGCGTCCTCTACACAACCCACATCATGACCACGGTGGCGACACTCGGCATATTTTCCGCCGCGGCTCTGTATTTCTCGCGGCCCGACCTTTTGAAGCTGATCAACATCGAACTGATCATCAATGACACGCCGGAAGCGCTGGTCGGCATCGCGACGCTGAGCCACCAGGTCGGCTACAACAATATCCTGTCGATGTACGCCGTGGTGCTCCTGATGATGCCGGCCTTCCTGCTGATCGGCGCCGTCAGCCTGCGGCTGATGGTGCTGGCGTCCGGCCTTCTCTGGCTTATCGCCGGCATCTACCAGATCGCGCCGGCGAACTATCCCGGCGACGGGTTCTGGTTCCTCAATCCGCTGTCCTGGCAGTTCCTGTTCGTGATCGGCATCGCCGGCATGATGCATGTGAAGCGCGGCGGCGAGATCCGCTTCAACTGGTGGATGGCAAGTGCCGCGGTATTCTATCTCGCCGGCGCGCTCTTCTGGGTCAAATGGCCGCTGTGGGGTATCGAGACCGCCTCCGGCCTGCCGACGGTGCTGACCGGCTTCGACAAGACGTTCCTGTCGGCATCGAGGCTGCTGCATATACTGTCGATCGCCTATCTCATCGTGACGATCCCGGTGCTGTCCAACCTGGCACGGACCGGCCCCGACCACCCGCTGGCGGTGCTCGGCAAGCATTCGCTGCCGGTGTTCATCGCAGGCACCATCCTGGCGATGGTGGCGCAGGTGATGAAGACGGTAAGCCCGGGTGGCCTGTTCTATGATTCCATCCTGATGTCGGCCGGCATCGCGCTGCAGTTTGCCCTCGCCTACTACCTCGACTGGCTGCCGAAGATCGGCTGGGGCGGCAAGAAACCGAAACCCGCCGCGGTTTCGCGCACGACGGCTGGTGGCGCACTCAAACCGGCATCCTGATTGCCAGGCCGGCAGAACGCGGCGCATCAGCGCGGGATCGTATTTGAAAACAGATTGCTTCAATGTCGCGGAGCGCCGGTCTAAAGTCTCCTCCTCACGCATGAGGGGGAGCACTTGCCTAGCATCTACGACATCGACCTTGACCGGAACGTCGCCAACCACCAGCCGCTGACGCCAGTATCATTCCTGGAACGGGCGGCGCGCACCTATCCCGACCATCTTGCGGTGGTGCATGGCCGCCAGCGCATCAGCTACCGCGAATTCTGGCAGCGCTCGCTGAAGCTCGCCTCGGCGCTCGCCAAGAAAGGCATCGGCAAGGGCGACACGGTGACGGTGATGCTTTCCAACACGCCGCCGATGCTGGAGGCGCATTTCGGCATACCGATGGTGAAGGCGGTGCTGCACTCGCTGAACACCAGGCTCGATGCAGCGGTGATTGCCTTCCAGCTCGACCATGCCGAGACCAAGGTGGTGATCGTCGACAGCGAGTTTTCCGGGGTGATGAAGGACGCCCTGGCGCTGGCCAAGGTCAGGCCGCTGGTGATCGACTTCGACGATCCCGAGTACGGGCAGGATGCACCCTATCCCAAGGGCGCGCGTATCGGCTCGATCGACTACGAGGATTTCTTGGCCGGCGGCGATGCCGATTTCCAATGGTCGATGCCGGACGACGAATGGGACGCGATCTCGCTGAACTACACGTCGGGCACGACCGGTAATCCCAAGGGCGTCGTCTATCATTATCGCGGAGCCGTGCTGATGGCCTACAGCAACACGATCCACGCCGGCATGGCCAAGCATGCCGTCTATCTGTGGACGCTGCCGATGTTCCACTGCAACGGCTGGTGCTTTCCGTGGACGCTTGCGGTGCAGGCGGGCACCCATGTCTGCCTGCGCTGGGTGCGGCCCAAGGCAATGTACGACGCCATCGCCGACCATGGCGTGACGCATTTGTGCGGCGCGCCGATCGTCATGTCGACGCTGATCAACGCGAAGGACGAGGACAAACGCGAGTTTCCGCAGCAGGTGACCTTCAATACGGCCGCCGCACCACCGCCCGAAGCGATGCTGTCGGGGATGGCCGACGCCGGTTTCGCGGTAACGCATCTCTACGGCCTCACCGAGACCTACGGACCGGCCGTCGTCAACGAATGGCACGGCGACTGGGACGATCTCGAAAAGCCTGCACGGGCTTCGAAGAAGGCGCGGCAGGGCGTCCGTTACGCCTCTCTGGAAGGCCTGGTCGTGATCGACCCGGCGACGATGGAAAAAACGCCGGCCGATGGCGAGACGATCGGCGAGGTCATGTTCCGCGGCAACATCGTCATGAAAGGGTACCTGAAGAACCGCAAAGCCACCGACGAGGCGTTCGAGGGCGGCTGGTTCCATTCGGGCGATCTCGGCGTCATGCATGCCGACGGCTACATCCAGCTCAAGGACCGCTCCAAGGACATCATCATCTCGGGCGGCGAGAACATCTCGTCGATCGAAGTCGAGGATGCGCTCTACAAGCATCCTGCGGTGGCATCCTGTGGTGTCGTCGCAAGGGCCGACGACAGATGGGGCGAGGTGCCGGTCGCCTATGTCGAGTTGAAGCCTGGCAGGACGGCGAGCGAGAGTGAGATCATCGAGCACTGCCGCAGCCTGCTGGCGCGGTTCAAGGTCCCCAAGGCGGTGATCTTCGCCGAAATCCCCAAAACCTCGACCGGCAAGATACAGAAATTCCGGTTGAGGGAAATGGCGCGGGACGGTTGATCAACGGGTGCCTGCGTAACGGGAATGTATCCCGCCGGCGGCCGGACGACACCGTCCTGAAACGGCTGCGTCATAGAGACCGCTCCGCTCCGGATACCGTCTTTTGCGGGATATGCCGACATGCTAATGTTCGTGTCGGCCGCATGGGGATTCGCGGCGACCCAATCCCGGAAGGGATACGGCAAAAATGGAGTGGGGCATGCAAGGCGTTGCACGGAATTTCTTTGTACTCGCGATCGCGTACGCGATTTGCGGGATGATACTCGGTGTCCATATGGGCATGAGCCATGATCACTCGCCGATGCCGGTGCATGCTCATGTGATGGTGGCCGGCTGGCTGATGTCTGCCGTATTTGCATTCTTCTATCACCTGTTTCCCGCAGCGCGGGAAACCCGGCTGGCGCAAGTGCACTTCTGGCTTACCGCCGTCAGCGGCGTCACTCTCGTCGTCTCCCTGTTCTTCCTGCTGGGCGGCAACGAGGCACTCGAGCCGGTCACCGGAATTTCCTCGCTCGGGTTCCTGGCGGCGATGATCCTGTTCGCCTGGATCGCGCTGCCGGTCGTTCGGCGGGCCTGAACGGCTTTTGCGGAGGTGTCGATTCGGCGGTGATCCCATCCAGACGAGTGTCCGCATGTGGGACACTTGTTTCGGGCTTGAGCTAAAAAATATTCGGGCTGTTAAGAGTCCGTTAAGCTTTACAGGTGTTTACTATGGCCATCCAGTGATCTGGATTCTTACCGAGTGGTTGGTGCCACTCCGTTTGACGCCTCCCTGTTAAACTCCTGAGAGCCGCTTTTCCGCGGCTCTTTTTTTGTCCGCATTCAAGCAATGCGCCACACACGGCGGACGCCGCACTCCCGCCATTAACCTTCTGTTAAACATGCGCTTGCCTTGACCGGCGCGGCGGAGCATTTTCTTAGCCCTGTCGTTTAAGGTGGCGGAACCGAAAAAGGTTCACCGCTCGAAGGCGGCAAGTACCACGGGTCAGGGAAGTGCAGGGGCGCAGTTGAATGATCGAGCCTGAAAAAGGGACGGCGAAAACCATCAAGCTGGCCGAGCGCCGGGTCTTTTCGCAATCCTTCAAGCCACTCTACAACGAGGGCATGCGGCTTGTGGAACAGGCGGCCGAATATCTGGACGGTCAGGGACGCGCCGAGGCCAAGAAGCTGTCGCGGCCTGCGGCGACGCTTTACGCGGCCGAATCGATGCGGCTGACGACAAGGCTGATGCAGGTGGCCTCCTGGCTGCTTCTGCAGCGGGCGGCGAATTCTGGTGAAATGACCCGCGACCAGGTGGCCGCGGAAAAATCCAAGGTGCGTCTCGATACCAGTTCGGCGCAGGAAAACGGCACCGGCTGGAACGAACTGCCGGAAGCTTTCCGCGACCTCGTGCTGCGGTCGCTCAGCTTGCAAGGTGTCGTCCGCCGCATGGACGACGAGATCTATGGCGGCAGCGACAACACCGTGGTTGGCCCGCTGCGCGCCAGCAATCCGGTTTCTGACCAGATCTCGCTGCTCAACACTGCTTTCGCGCGCGGCTGATACTTCCCATTCCGTTTCTGTTTTGTTCACAATTCGCTGGCATCAACGGCCAGCGCAGATAGAGTGGGCATATGAGGGACGCGATTCGCATCATCGGCATCGATCCGGGGCTGAGGCGAACCGGCTGGGGCATCGTCGAGAGCCTCGGCAATTCCCTGCGCTTCGTTGCGTCCGGAACGGTCAGGTCGGACGACAAGGCCGCCCTCGCTTCCCGGCTTTGCCAGTTGCATGACGGCCTCGCCGAAATCCTTCATTTACATGTGCCGCATGAAGCCGCCGTCGAACAGACTTTCGTCAACAAGGATGCGTCGGCGACGCTGAAACTCGGGCAGGCGCGCGGAATTGCCATGCTGGTGCCGGCGCGCGCCGGACTGCGGGTCGCCGAATATGCGCCGAACGCGGTCAAGAAAGCGGTGATCGGCGTCGGCCATGGCGACAAGAAGCAGATCCACATGATGGTGAGGGTGCTGATGCCGAAGGCGACGTTCGAAGGCGACGATGCGGCCGACGCCCTGGCGATCGCCATCTGCCACGCCCATCACCGGCAGAGCGTGGCTTATCGGGTGGCCGCGCTGGCGGATTAGAGGCATTCGAGGGGCGGGGAAATGATCGGCAAGCTGAAGGGGACGCTGGACGAGGTCGACGAGGATCACTGCATCGTCGACGTGCATGGCGTCGGCTATGTCGCCTACTGTTCGGCCCGCACGCTGGCCAATCTGCCCGGACCGGGCGAGGCGGTGACGTTGTTCATCGAGACCTATGTGCGGGAAGACATGATCCGGCTCTACGGTTTCCAGACCGCGCTGGAGCGCGAATGGTTCCGGCTGTTGCAGAACAACGTGCAGGGCGTCGGCGCCAAGGTGGCGCTGGCGATCCTGTCGACGCTGTCGCCGCCGGACCTAGCCAACGCGATCGCGCTGCGCGACATCGCCATGGTGAGCCGGGCGCCGGGCGTCGGACGGAAGGTGGCGGAGCGCATCGTCACGGAGCTGAAGAACAAGGCGCCGGCCTTTGCCGGTTCGGCGAGCGGCACGATCGGGCTGAAGCAGGAACTCGGTGAGGGTGTGGCACCCGCGCCGGTTGCCGATGCGGTCTCGGCCCTCACCAACCTCGGCTATTCCCGCGACATTGCTGCGAACGCGGTGGCGGCAGCGATGAAGACGGCCGGAGAGGGAGCGGATTCGGCAAAGCTGATCCGGCTGGGATTGAAAGAACTGGCGCGGTAATTTGAGTTGTCGTGCTTTTCCGACTATTCTCCAATAGTCGGAAGGATGCAGAAAATGCCGAAACTTTTGAAAATTTCGTCGAAAGGTCAGGTTACGCTGCCACGTGAATTAAGAACGGCGCTGTCTCTGAAGACAGGCGACGAGCTCGTCTACACCCTTGTGGGAGACAGATTTCTGGTGACGCCGAAGAATGTGGATTTTAACGACCTGGCTGGTTTCCTCGGTGCGCCGCCCAAGGGTCGGGCAACTTTGGGCCAGATTGATGAGACGGTTGCCCGCGAGGGGGGCGCGGCTGCAGCCGAGCCCCTGCGACGCACCACCAAGCGGACCGCCGCATGAACAAGTTGGGTATCGACACGACCGTCCTTCTGCGCCTTATCGTCGACGACGATGAAGAGCAGAGAAAGCTGGTTGTCGGCTTCGGTTCGAAGCTGAACAATGAACATCGAGGGGTGATTACCCTCGTTGCACTTTTGGAGGCTGACTGGGCCCTTAGGAGTCAGTTCGGGTTCAGCCGCCAGCAAAGCAGCGAAGCACTACGGAAGCTGACTCATATTCGCGGTGTCGACGTCGAGTGCCATGATGTGGTCGTTCGCGCGCTCTTACTGGTTGATGAAGCCAACGCCGATTTTGCCGACGCTTTGATAGCGGAACGCTCTGCCGATCTCGGCTGTCTGCACACTGTCACTTTGGATCAGAAGGCTGCGAAGAAGGTTCCCGGTATGGAACTCCTCGCGTGAGCCTCTCCCCCCGCCTCATCTCCCCGGACAAGCGCGGCGAGGACGTCGACACGACGCTGCGCCCGCAGACGCTCGACGAATTCGTCGGTCAGCAGGCGGCGCGCGCCAATCTGAAAGTTTTCGTCGAGGCGGCAAAGGGGCGGGGCGAAGCGCTCGACCATGTGCTGTTCGTCGGTCCGCCCGGCCTCGGCAAGACGACGCTGGCGCAGATCATGGCGCGCGAGCTTGGCGTCAACTTCCGCTCGACGTCGGGTCCGGTGATCGCCAAGGCGGGCGATCTCGCAGCACTGCTTACCAATCTCGAAGACCGTGATGTGCTGTTCATCGACGAGATCCACCGGCTGAACCCGGCGGTCGAGGAAATCCTCTATCCGGCGATGGAAGACTACCAGCTCGATCTGATCATCGGCGAAGGTCCGGCGGCGCGCTCGGTCAAGATCGATCTTGCCAAGTTCACGCTGGTTGCCGCGACCACGCGGCTCGGCCTTCTGACCAATCCGCTGCGCGACCGCTTCGGCATTCCGGTCAGGCTCAACTTCTATTCCGTCGAGGAACTGCAGCAGATCGTACGGCGCGGCGCCCGCATCCTCGGCATGCCGCTTGGCGACGACGGCGCGCTGGAGATCGCCCGCCGCGCGCGCGGTACGCCGCGCATCGCGGGTCGATTGCTGCGCCGGGTGCGCGATTTCGCCAGCGTTGCCGGCGACGGCCATGTGAACCGGCAGATCGCTGACGAAGCTCTGACGAGGCTGGAGGTCGACGCGCTCGGCCTCGATGCGCTCGACCGGCGTTATCTGTCGATGATCGCCATGAATTTCGGCGGCGGCCCGGTCGGTATCGAGACCATCGCCGCCGGCCTGTCGGAGCCGCGCGACGCCATCGAGGATATCATCGAGCCCTACCTGATCCAGCAGGGCTTCATCCAGCGCACGCCGCGCGGCCGCGTGCTGACCGCGAACGCATGGAAGCATCTCGGGCTGGAAGCGCCGCGCGACCTGGCGGTCACCCAGATCAGCCTGTTCCAGGAAGAAGACTGAGCGGATGGCGCAAAGGCGCCTTATCACGCTTGACGCCGGCAGCGATCACTTCAGTTATCGGGTTGCCGGAGTTGCGGTTGAAAACGGCCACGTTCTACTGCATTCCGCCACCCACGAGTCCTTCTGGACGCTGCCAGGAGGACATGCCGAACTCGGCGAGGACTCGGCGACTACACTCACTCGCGAAATGTCCGAGGAGATGGCGCTCGACGTCGAGGTCAGCCAGCTGGTTTTCGTGGTCGAGAATTTCTTCAATTATCGCGGCCGTGATTATCACGAACTGCTCTTCATCCATGAAATGAGCCTGCCGATCGGATTTTCACGGGCGCGAGACAAAACGGTTCACGTTCTCAAGGAAGGACGGAATGAACTGGAGTTCCGCTGGCAGGCGGCAGATGAAGAGAACCTGTCAAGGATCGGGCTGTTGCCGGCCTTCCTGCGGCAGCGGTTGTCCGCACTGCCAACGAGCACCGAACATATAGTCTGGCGTGAACAGCCAGGCGCTACCTCAACCCCCTGATCATCTCCAGCACGTTGGGCTCGGCCTTCCTGCTCTCGAACTCCTCGACGACGCCGAAGGCGCCACCATACGACCAGACCGACCAAGCATAGCCCCGGCTCTCGGCGCGGTCGATCATGTCCTTCACGTAAGCCGCGCGCGAGGCGGCGGGCATGACGAACGAGTTGCCGTATTCCTGGCGGATCATGCCGAACTCGCCGAGGAAGATGTTTTCCGGCGCGACGCCGTGCTTCTTCGCCCAGGCATCGACGATCCTGAACGGTTCGTCCATCAGCGCGTCGAGCTTTTCCCTTGTGTCCATGGTGGCGATCTGCTCGCCGAGATAGGCAATCATGCCGGCGCGCCGTGCCCATGGTGCGTCCGCCCTGATCTTCTCGCGAACGGCTTCGAGCGCCGCGTCCAGTTCGGCGCGCGGCACCGCATAGGGCGGAAAGGGCAGGCCGGTCACGTAGCGGATGAAATCGCCGGCCCAGGTGGCGCCCTGATGGGTGAGCAGGAACGGCCAGTAGGAGTGGAACGTCCAGATGACATTGTCGTCCGGAAACTCCTTCGGGTCGATCTTCGCCAGCGCTTCGGCACCCGCCAGGCAGGCGCCGCTCAACACCAGGGTCAGCCGGGTCGCCGACGATCGCGCCGCCGCGTAGAGCCGCTTCAGCCGCTCCGGCCACAGATTGGTGCCATCCTCGTCGCAATCGAGCACCGGTTCGTTCATCAGTTCGAAGGCGACCAGCGCCGGGTCTTCCTTCGACAGCGTTCGCGCCATTGTGCGGACGGTCTCGACATAGCGGTCGAACATCGCCGCGTCGTCCATCACCTCGCTCATGCCGAGCGTCCGGTTGCCGCCGGCCGGCACCAGATGCATGTCGACGACCACCTTCAGTCCGGCGCGGTTGATCATGCGCGCCGATTCGAGCAAGCTGGCATAAAGATCGTCGCGCAATGCTTCAGTCTTGTCCGACAGGAACGGCGCCGGATCGACCGGCATGCGCAGGAAATCGAAACCGGCGTCCTTCAACGCCGACAAATCCGCATCGTCGAGGAATTTGCGCCATTCCGGATAGGGCAGGATGACGGTCGGATCATGCCAGCCGTCTTCGCCGGGCCAGGTGGTCCACATGTCGAGATTGATGCCGCGCTTCATGGAGAACGCGGCCGCCGCCGACGGCGTCGCCAGCCAGACCAGCAGCGCCAGCGCCAGCAGACAGTTCTTGATCGTGGTCGCCAATAATGCCATCGGGTTCGGCCTGTTGCCCAAATTTCCTGTCAGTTCAGCCGGAAAAAGGAAAGCGCGATGGCGGATCATGGTGAATCGGACTTGCTGATGGCGGGGCTCGCCGGCGTCCTGACGCCGTTCGGCCATCGCATCATGGCACGGGTCTATTTCGCCGACACCGACTTTTCAGGCGTGGTCTACCACGCGCGATACCTGGAGTTCTTCGAACGCGGCCGCTCGGATTTCCTGCGGCTCGCCGGGGTTCATCACACCGAACTTGCGCAAGGCAAGCATGGCGAGAAGCTGGTCTGGGTGGTACGCCGCATGGAAATCGACTTCCGCGGCTCGGCGCGCATCGACGATGTGCTCACCATCGATACACGGACCGATGCGATTTCCGGCGCCCGCATTTTCATGGCGCAGCAGCTGAAGCGCGGCGACGAGGTGCTGGTCGAAGCAAAGGTCGAGGCGGCGATCATCGGCGAAAACGGCCGGCCGCGGCGTTTCCCCAGGGAATGGGTCGCGGCCTTCATGCCCGATCGCATTTGAGGCGCTCACAGCCCGGGCGGACGCCGTCCGCATCGGGGCCAGGACGCCAGCGTCCCTAAACGCATCCTTAACCTTAACGGTCCATGAAGAAATCGGTGAAAGTCGGTGAGATTCCGCGCGCCTTCCTTTCACCAAATTTCGCCCCGAAAAGGCCCGCCAACGGCGCATTTTGGGGCACTTCCGGAAGCTTCGCGCGGACGGACCAATTCGGGGTGATGCGCATGGGCCAGCCGAGAGCCGATGCCCGGCATCTTTAAGGACGGTTTTTATGGAAAATGTCGCACTCGCCGAACCAGGCGTACAATTGTCGATCTGGGCCTTGTTCTGGCAGGCCGGCTGGGTCGTGAAGCTGGTCATGCTCGGCCTGCTCGCGGCTTCGATATGGACCTGGGCGATCATCGTCGACAAGCTGATCGGTTACAGCCGCATGCGCAGCGCGCTCAACCGCTTCGAGCAGGTGTTCTGGTCGGGACAGTCGTTGGAGGAACTTTACCGCACGCTGTCCGACCGCAAGACGACCGGCATGGGCTCGATCTTCGTCGCGGCGATGCGCGAGTGGAAGAAGAGTTTCGAGAAGGGCGCCAAGTCGCCGCTCGCCCTGCAGACGCGCATCGACAAGGCGATGGACCTGGCGCTGACGCGCGAGATGGAGCGCCTCGAGGGCAAGCTCGGCTTCCTCGCCACCATCGGCTCGGCCGCGCCCTTCATCGGCCTGTTCGGCACCGTGGTCGGCATCATGACCTCGTTCCAGGCCATCGCCGGCTCCAAATCGACCAATCTCGCCGTGGTGGCGCCGGGCATCGCGGAAGCGCTGCTGGCCACGGCAATCGGCCTGCTGGCCGCCATCCCAGCGGTCATCGCCTACAACAAGCTGTCATCGGACGCGGGCAAGATCGCCGTGCGCATGGAAGGGTTCGCGGACGAGTTCTCCGCCATACTCTCGCGCCAAATCGATGAAAAAGTCGTCCCGAAGGCGTGAGGTAGAAGCACGATGGGAATGTCAGCCGGACAGACAGGCGGGCGTGGCTCCCGCGGCCACAGGCGCCGCGGACGCCATCACGGCCTGATGTCGGAGATCAACGTGACGCCGTTCGTCGACGTCATGCTGGTGCTTCTGATCATCTTCATGGTGGCGGCGCCGCTGATGACGGTCGGCGTGCCGATCGACCTGCCCGAAACGCAGGCCAAGGCGCTCAACTCGGAAACGCAGCCGATCACCATCTCCATAAATGAGTCGGGCCAGATACATATCCAGGAAACCGAGATACCGCTCGAGGAAGTCGTGGCCAAGCTCGGCGCCATCGCCAAGGCCGGCTATGAGGAACGCATCTATGTGCGCGGCGACAAGACCGCCGACTATGGCACCGTGATGCGCGTCATGGCCCGGATCCAGGCCGCCGGTTACAACAAGATCGGCCTGGTCACGCTGCAGGAACAGGAAACCCAGTAGGAAATGAAGGCCGGCCTCACCACATCGGTCATCCTGCACGCGACGCTGCTCGGCTTCGGACTGTTTTCGTTGTCCGCGCCGAAGGCGTTTGAGGTTTCGGATGTCGAGGCGCTGCCGGTGGAGATCGTCTCGATCACTCAGATCCAGCAGGGCGACAAGAAGGCGCCGATGGCCGAGAAGCCGGCGCCGCTGCCGACCAAAAAGCCCGATGTCGTGCCGGACGCCCAGAAGATTGGCGAGAACGACGTCGATACCGACAAGCCGGCCACACCGGAAGCCAGGCCGAAACCCGTGGAGACGGCCGCCGCGCCCGCGCCGTCGCCGGAACCCACTCCAAAGCCGGCCGACCTGCCGAAACCGGAGCCGGTAAAGCAGTCCGAGCCGAAGCCGACGCCAGTGCCGGCCACCGAGGTGACGCCGCAGCCGCAGCCGAAGCAGGAAGTGAAGCCCGATCCGGTCGCCGAGACCATCGTCGCGGACAACGCGGAAGCCGAAGCCGTCAAGCTGCCGGAGAACGCGCCGTCGCCCGACGCGCGGCCACAGCCGCCGAAGGCCGAGACCGCCAAGGCCCCGGACCGCAAGGATTCCGAAAAACCCGCCGAGAAGCAGGCGGCGAAGCCGAAATCCGATGAAAAGGAATTCAACGCCGACGAAGTGGCGGCACTGCTGAACAAGGAAAAGGCTTCCGGCGGCGGTGCCAAGCGCTCGACCGAACAGGCCGCTCTTGGCGGGCAGAGGACCACCAGCGGTTCGAAGCTGTCGCAGAGCGAGATGGACGCGCTGCGCGGCCAGGTGCAGCGCTGCTGGAACATCCCGGCCGGCGCCGCGGATGGCGGAAACCTCAGGGTTTCGGTGCAATTCAAGCTCGACCGTTCCGGTGCGCTCGAAGGCAGCCCGGAAATCATTTCGGGCGGTGGCTCGGGCGGCGTCGAACGCGCCGCGGCCGAGGCCGCGCGCCGGGCGGTGGCGCGCTGTGCGCCCTACAACCTGCCCGCCGAAAAATACGACGCTTGGGCAGACGTGATTGTCAATTTCGATCCGAGCGAGATGTTCTGACGAACACTTGCCGGGACAGGTACTGAAGAGGCTGAACCGAATGATGAAATTCTTGAAGACGATCCTGCTGATTGGCGCGATGGCCGCCGGCATGAGCGCGGCGGTTACCTTGCCGGCGCGGGCGCTGGTGGAGATCGACGTCAACAAGGGCAACATCGAGCCCCTGCCGATCGCCATCACCGATTTTCTCTCGGGCGACACGATGGGCGCGCAGATCGCCGGCGTCGTCGCCGCCGACCTGATGCGCTCTGGGCTTTTCGCGCCGATCGACAAGGGCGCCTTCATCGAGAAGATCTCCAATCCCGATGTCGCGCCGCGCTTCGAAGACTGGAAGGTCATCAACGCGCAGGCGCTGGTGACCGGCCGCGTGACGCAGGAAGCCGACGGCAGGCTGCGCGCCGAATTCCGCCTGTGGGATACCTTTGCCGGACAGCAACTGGCCGGCGAGCAGTTCTTTGCTTCGAAGCAGAACTGGCGGCGCGTGGCGCATATCATCGCCGATGCGATCTACGAGCGGCTGACCGGCGAGAAGGGTTATTTCGACACCCGCATCGTCTTCGTCGATGAATCCGGCGGCAAGACCAAGCGCAAGAAGCGGCTGGCCATCATGGACCAGGACGGTGCCGAGCAGCGTTATCTTTCCGACGGTTCCTCGATCGTGCTGACGCCGCGCTTTTCGCCGAGCCGCCAGGAAATCACCTACATGTCCTACGAAAGCGGCCAGCCGCAGGTCTACCTGCTGCAGATCGAGACCGGCCAGCGCGAACTCGTCGGCAATTTCCCGGGCATGACGTTCGCGCCGCGCTTTTCCCCCGACGGCCAGCGAGTGATCATGAGCCTGCTGCGCGACGACGGCAATTCCAACATCTTCGCGATGGATCTGAGGAGCCGGACGACGACGCGGCTGACCAATTCCAACTCGATCGACACCTCGCCATCCTATTCGCCCGACGGCAGCCAAGTCGTATTCACCTCCGACCGCGGTGGGCGTGCGCAAATCTACGTGATGGGCGCTGATGGTTCCGCCCAGAACCGAATTTCCTTCGGCGACGGCACCTATTCGACGCCGGTGTGGTCGCCCCGCGGCGACCTCATCGCCTTCACCAAGCAGTCGGGGGGCGAATTCCAGATCGGCGTGATGAAGACCGACGGTTCGGGCGAACGCATCCTGTCGACCGGGTTCGCCCAGGAGGGCCCGACCTGGGCGCCGAACGGCCGCGTCCTGATGTTCTTCCGCGAGGCGGCGGGCTCGGGCGGGCCGCGGCTTTATTCCATTGACCTCACAGGCCGCAACGAACAGGCAATCCCGACCGCCAATTTCGCTTCGGACCCGGCCTGGTCGCCGCTGCTCGAATAACGGTCTGCGGCGGGATGCCGCCTGGGCATCCGCATCATTTGCACAAACAGTCCAAAAAGGGGCCGAAATGGCCCCTTTTTCACATCCACGCCGCGTTTCGGCCTCATTTCAGCCTACGGTGCGCGCCAACCAGAGCCGGGGACACCGGCATGCCGGGCTGGGTGGCGGCAACAGAATATTAACCGTGTTTCTTGAGCACCGGTTAACCGCAACGTGGTTACTGGTTGATCAACGAAATCACTCGAATGCGAAGGAGAGGGCGGGTATGCGCCGCATCGCTAAACTCACAACGAATCCGCTCGTCATAGCGTTGGTCGCCGGGCTGGCGATCACCGGCTGCGCGTCGAAGAAGACGCCTAACAGCGCAGCCGATCTCGGCCTTGGTGCCGGCGCGGCGACGCCGGGCTCGGCACAGGACTTCACCGTCAATGTCGGCGACCGCATCTTCTTCGATACGGACTCTACCTCGATCCGTGCCGATGCCCAGGCGACGCTGTCCAAGCAGGCGCAGTGGCTGAACCAGTACGGTAACTACCGGATCACCATCGAGGGCCATGCCGACGAACGCGGCACGCGCGAATACAATCTGGCGCTGGGCGCACGTCGTGCCGCCGCGACCCGCGACTTCCTAGTCTCGCGCGGCGTTGCCGGCTCCCGCCTGAAGACGATCTCCTACGGCAAGGAGCGCCCGGTGGCCGTCTGCGACGACATCTCCTGCTGGAGCCAGAACCGCCGCGCCGTCACCGTGCTCAACGGCGCTGCCGGCAGCTGAGCTTTTCAGGCCACAGGTACAGCAAAAGGCGGCCGTTTCGGCCGCCTTTTTCGTTGCGGCGGGCGGCAAACAAAATTTGGCCGAAGTCTCGGGTCCTGATAAAAGCCAATGAGCCGCGTTCCCTGCGGCCGTATGGCTATTCCTTTCAGGGCGAGAAACTGATGAAATTTCGATCAATACTGGGCGGCATCGTCGCTTTGCCGCTTCTTTACGGGGCCGCGTTGGCCAACGATGGCGCGGCGGCGCCGAAAGCAGGCATTCAACTGCCGGGCGTCTTCCTGCCGCTACCGAAAGTCTGGCAGCGCGACAGCGAGCCTGCCGGCGAGCGCGTGCAGATGGCACAGGCCGGCGACCCGCGCGTCACCGCGCTCGAGGAGCAGATTCGCCAGTTGAACGGCACCCTCGAGGAACTCAATTTCCAGCTGTTGCAGATGCAGGAGCAGATGCGCAAGATGCAGGAAGACAACGAGTTCCGCTTCCAGGAAATCGAGGGCAAGCGCTCCGACGCGGGCGCCGGCAAGTCCAACCGGGCGGTCGCCGAGGCGCCGCGCACGGGAACGACGGAGCCTGCCGCTTCCGGCGGCGTCCCGGACGTCTCGGCGCCGCTCGACCCGCCGGCTGACACCGCGACCGCGCCGGCACCCAGCGAGGATCCCGCGTTCGGCGGCCAAAAGACCTTCGGCACGATCACCTTCGACCAGAGCGGCAACGTCACCGGCGGCAGCGTTGGCGACCAGGCGACAATCGGCGGCGCGGCTCCGTCGGCCGGCCAGACCTCGGTGCCGCTCGATCCGATCGACCCGCCGGCCGCCGGTGGCGGCGCCGACGGCACCGTCGTGGCGGCGCTTCCCTCGACGAACGACCCCGAGGAACTCTACCGCAATTCCTACCAGTTCATCCTGTCGGGCGACTATGGCACGGCGGAAACGGGTTTCCGCGATCACATCGCGCGTTTTCCCGGCGACGAAAAGGCGCCTGATGCCCATTTCTGGCTGGGCGAGTCGCTGCTCGGGCAGAAGAAATACCGCGACGCGGCGGAAGTTTTCCTCGCCGCCAACAAGGACTATCCGAAATCCAAGAAGGCGCCGGAAATGCTGTTGAAGCTCGGCGTGTCGCTGGTTGGCCTGAACCAGCGCGATGTCGCCTGCGCTACCTTCAGCGAGATCGGCAAGCGGTATCCCCAAACCTCGTCCGCGCTCAAGGAGCGCATCAAGCAGGAGCAGGCGCTTGCGGCGTGCTGACGCCGGAACAGCAACAGCTTCCGCCGGAATCGATACGCTCTTCCGGATAGACCACACCCTTCTCAAGTTTTTTTTAACCATCGCCCTGACCGGCCGCCAAGCGATCGTCGTGGCAGTTTCAGGCGGCAGCGATTCGGTCGCGCTTCTCCTGTTGGCAAAGGCCTGGCTCGAAACGTCCTTCCCGGCCGTGCGGCTGGTCGCCGTGACCGTCGATCACCGGCTGCGGCCGGAATCCGGCGCCGAAGCGCGCGACGTGGCAGCACTTTGCGCCCGTCACGGCATAACGCATCGCATCATGCGCTGGGACGGCGACAAGCCGGCGAGCGGCGTTTCGGCTGCCGCGCGCGCGGCACGCTATCGCCTGCTCGCCGAAGCGGCGCGGTCCGCCGGCGCCGATATCGTGCTTACCGGCCACACGCTCGATGACCAGGCCGAGACCGTTGCCATGCGCCAGGCGCGCGGCGAGGGTCGAGGACTGGCCGGCATGGCGCCGGCGACCCTGTTCGACGGCAGGACCTGGATCGTGCGGCCGCTGCTCGGCGCGCGAAGGCAGGCGCTGCGCGACTTTCTCAGCGCGAACGCAACCGGCTGGGCCGACGATCCCTCCAACACGAACACCGGATATGAACGGCCGCGCGTGAGGGCCGGACTGGCCGCTGAGGGCGAGCGGCGCGAATTGCTGGCTACAATGGACCTGGCGCGGCGCAGCCGCGTCGCGCTTGGCGCGCGGGCCGCAACACTGCTTCGTGAAACGGCGGCGCTCGCCGCACCAGGATTGATCCGGCTCGAACCGCATTTCCCTGCGACGATGGATGTGGACGCGGCGATTTATGCGCTGCGTGTCCTGCTCGCCGTTTGCGGCGGCGCAGCTTATCTGCCCGACGAGGGGCGCTCGGGCGAACTCTTTCGGCGGCTACGGAGATCGCCGCTTCGCGCCACATTGTCGCGGACCGTCGTCGATGCGCGCAAGGGCGGCATCTTCCTGCGGCGGGAATCGCGCGGCCTGCCGGCCGCCGCGCCGGTCTTCGACGCCATAGTCTGGGACGGTAGATACCGCTTGCATTGTCCCGACGCACCGGCAGGCCTGACCATCGCACCGTTCGGCGCGGCGAACGGCAGAAAGGCGGCGCTTCAGCATCTGGACTCGCCGCAAAGCCTTGTCGGCGCGGCCTTGGCGCTGCAGCTGGCGCTGTGGTCGGGGCAGGATTGCCTTGGGCCGGCGACCGGCGACGAGGCTCGCGCACGGGGTATCCGTACAGTGCCGGTTGCCGCGCCCTGGGCGCATTTCCTGCCGTCGTTCGACATTGAGATCGCGCGGGCCTTGGCCGAATTGCTGGGTTGCGAAGCAGTTCCGGCCCTGCCATTCGTGGGCCACAATGAAGGATAAGCTTTAACCGAGACACGGGGTTGTGCTTGGCAAGCACCAGCGCTCTCCCTATGTTACGGACAACACCTCACACGGACGGGTTCCGCTTCCGGGGCCTCAACGGGACATTCGATGAATCCGAACTATCGCAACCTCGCGCTCTGGGCGATTATAGCCGTACTCCTGATTGCCCTTTTCAATCTTTTCCAAGCCCCGCAGCAGCGTGGCGCCACGCGCGAGATCGCCTATTCGGAGTTCCTACAGGAACTTTCCGGCGGCCGCGTCAAGGCGGTGACCATCGCCGGCGACCGCATCTCCGGCACCTACATCGACAACGCGGCCGGCTTCCAGACCTATTCGCCGGGCGACGCGACGCTGGTGCAGCGCCTTGAAGACAAGGGCGTGACGATCAACGCGCGGCCCGAAAACGACGGCTCGAGCTCGATCTTCGGTATCCTGCTCTCCTGGCTGCCGATGATCCTGATCCTTGGCGTCTGGATATTCTTCATGCGCCAGATGCAGTCCGGCTCCGGGCGCGCAATGGGCTTCGGCAAATCCAAGGCCAAGCTTTTGACCGAGGCGCACGGCCGCGTCACTTTCGGCGATGTCGCCGGCGTCGACGAGGCCAAGGAAGACCTCGAGGAGATCGTCGAGTTCCTGCGCGACCCGCAGAAGTTCCAGCGGCTGGGCGGCAAGATCCCGCGCGGCGTGCTTCTCGTCGGCCCCCCCGGCACCGGCAAGACGCTGCTCGCACGCTCGGTGGCCGGCGAAGCCAACGTGCCGTTCTTCACCATCTCGGGTTCGGACTTCGTCGAAATGTTCGTCGGCGTCGGCGCGTCCCGTGTCCGCGACATGTTCGACCAGGCCAAGAAGAACGCGCCCTGCATCATCTTCATCGACGAAATCGACGCGGTCGGCCGCCATCGCGGCGCCGGCCTCGGCGGCGGCAATGACGAGCGCGAGCAGACGCTGAACCAGCTGCTGGTCGAGATGGATGGCTTCGAGGCCAATGAAGGCATCATCCTGATCGCCGCCACCAACCGCCCCGACGTGCTCGATCCCGCGCTGCTGCGCCCGGGCCGCTTCGACCGCCAGGTTGTGGTGCCGAACCCGGACATCACCGGCCGCGAGAAGATCCTCAAAGTGCATGTGCGCAACGTGCCGCTGGCGCCTAATGTCGACCTCAAGGTGCTGGCGCGCGGTACGCCCGGCTTCTCCGGCGCCGATCTCGCCAACCTCGTCAACGAAGCGGCGCTGATGGCGGCGCGGCGCAACAAGCGCCTGGTCACCATGGCCGAGTTCGAGGACGCCAAGGACAAGATCATGATGGGCGCCGAGCGCCGCTCGTCGGCGATGACGCAGGAAGAGAAGACCAAGACCGCCTACCACGAGGCCGGCCATGCCATCACCGCGATGAAGGTGGCGCAGGCCGATCCGCTGCACAAGGCGACGATCATCCCGCGCGGCCGCGCGCTCGGCATGGTCATGCAGCTGCCGGAAGGCGACCGCTATTCCGTGAGCTACACCTGGATGATCTCGCGCCTCATCATCATGATGGGCGGCCGCGTCGCCGAGGAGCTGAAGTTCGGCAAGGAGAACATCACCTCCGGTGCCTCCTCCGACATCAGCCAGGCGACCAAGCTCGCCCGCTCGATGGTGACCCAGTGGGGCTTCTCCGACAAGCTCGGCCGCGTCGCCTATGGCGACAACCAGGAAGAGGTGTTCCTCGGCCACTCCGTGGCGCGCACGCAGAACGTCTCGGAAGAGACCTCGCAGATCAT
Organism: Mesorhizobium sp. ZC-5; assembly: GCF_025753855.1. Classification (GTDB taxonomy): domain Bacteria; phylum Pseudomonadota; class Alphaproteobacteria; order Rhizobiales; family Rhizobiaceae; genus Neomesorhizobium. The sequence goes on along the minus strand of NZ_JAOWPT010000001.1, from coordinate 505,595 downwards.
CGACGCCGAGGTGCGCCGGCTGATCGACGAGGCCTACACCGAGGCGACGCGTATCCTGACCAAGAACAAGAAGGCCTGGATCGCCATTGCCGAAGGCCTGCTCGAATACGAGACGCTGACCGGCGACGAGATCAAGCAGATCATCGCCGGCCAGAAGCCGTCACGCGATCTCGGCGACGACACGCCGCCAAGCCGTGGCTCAACGGTGCCGAAAGCCGGCGCCAGCGGCAGGCGCAAGAAGCCGGGCAGCGAGCCCGAAGGCGGCATGGAACCGCAGCCGCAGGGGTAGGTTCGCCCCGCCCGCTCAGGTTGGATTGAAGCGCCGCTGGATGAAAGTCCGGCGGCGTTTTTTTCGTGGGCGAGAAACTGCCGTCGTCCAATCGCCGCCGTTGGAGATTTTGCGGAAGCCATCAGTGAAATCCGTCATTCCCGGCCGCGTGAGCGACCGCAGGGAGCGGAGCGTGTCGGGAATCCATGCCGGAACGCAGCGGAAGTGTGGGGCGGTGCAGGAGCCTGCGACCTCAAACCAGATGCCAGGTAATGTCCCGCCAATCCGGGTTATGCTCCTCAATCAGCTTGATCTTCCATTGCCTCGGCCATTTCTTGATCGCCTTTTCGCGGGCGATCGCGTCGGTGATCAGTTCATACTCGTCGAACCAGACAAGACGCACCACGCCATAGCGCGCCACGAACTTTGATCCTGTGCCCGATCGATGTTGCAATAGCCGGCCGGCCAGATCGGATGTCACACCCGTATAGAGCGTGCCGTTTTTCTGCGATGCCAGAATGTAGACATAACCCCGCCGGCTCATCCGGTGGACTGTAGCGGCGCTACTTTTGGCGGCAAGCAAGATTGCGCAGGCAGTTAACTTCGACGTTCCGGCATGGATTCCCGACACGCTCCGCTCGTTCCTCGCTCACGCGGTCGGGAATGACGGATGTATTGATGTCGACCAACCTCCAGTGCAGGTGAGCGGAGGAGGCAGGCGCCGTTAGACGAAAGTCCGACGGCGTTTGGGTGTGAACATGGATTGCCATCATTCCAATCGCCGCCGTTGGAGATTTTGCGGAAGCCATCAATGGAATCCGTCATTCCCGACCGCGTGAGCGATCGCAGGGAGCGGAGCGTGTCGGGAATCCATGCCGAGACATTGAAATGCCAGAGGGGTGCAAGGACGATAGTTATTCTTTGATTGGCATAGCCATTTATACCTAACCGCCTTGCGCGTCATATTAAGCCCACGCGATCACGATATTTTGGGGCTGCGTCGGGTGATCGATCCAGATACGGATACGCGTGCGAATTGAAGAGACGGGCACGTCTCTGATGTCGGCATTCGCCTCGGAAATCATCAGAATTTTTTCTGGCGTATTGAGCACGCCGTCGTAGCTGGGCGCGGATTGCGAGGGCAGTTCCGCAAAATTAGCGACCGTAACGGTCGTGTCGCCTTCATTCCAATAAAGACATGGCACAGTTATGCAATCTTCATTGGCGGCGATACCTCCATAGTCGAGGTCAATGGGCGGCGATATCTTCCGCTTTCCCGCGACGTAGATGCTCAGATACTCCGGAGCAACGACGAAGTTTTCGGCTGCCATCTCAATATCTCCCGCCCCGAGCTTGAATATGATTAATTGTGAAGATGACTAGCCCGCCGCTTAACTCAGTTCGCCGTAAACAGGATGGGCGCATCTCGACAATTATATACCTAGATCAGAACAAGTGGATTGATTTGGCGCGTGCGGCTACCGCCCCGAGCGAAAATCCCGAGCTTCGGAAGGTCTTGGAGCATCTTTGTGCAGAGGTTGAAGCGCGGCGTGTTCTCCTGCCGCTCACAACGACCAACCTCATTGAGACACAAAAGATCAATCGATCGGAGCAGCGTTTCCACCTCGCGTATACGCAAGTGACATTAAGTGGAGCTCGAGTTTTTCGCGGACACCAAAAGCAAATAACGATTGAGATCGGTCGCATCCTATCGCAGCTTTATGATCTCGAATGGTCAGAACCGGAGCCACTCTGGTTCCTGTCGAATCTCTTCTTCGAATCGGTTGCAGAATATGAAGATCGCCGCCTTGGATTTGCGGAGTTTCCAAAAGCAGTTGAGTGGATGAGGAGCCAACCTCAGAGAGCGTTGCTCCAATATCTGCACGAAACGCCCGAGAATATTCGAGTCGAGGCGATCCGAAAATTCACGCAAGGTTGCGAGGATTTGCGTCGGGGGATTGAGGACAGGCGATCGCGCCACAAGGCGGAGGCTCTCTCGATGCGCCGTCGAATTTACAGCGCGATCACGGCTATCGAACAACAGGAACTCATAATCGCTATCGCGGCGGAGCTCGGACTTCCTCATACCTGTCTGAGTGATAAAAATGGCGCTACGCTGCGGGCAGTCGTTCGCGAAACCCCAGCCTTCCTCGTTGAGCGCGAGATCAGCCTGAAGCTTGAAGCCCAAGATAGGCCGATTGCCCTTAACGATATGCGTGATATGCGGACCTTCTGCACTGTGTTGCCCTATGCCGATATTATTGTCGCCGAGAACCAGTTCATTAACCTGGCACGCCAGGCAGGCCTTCACAGCCGATATGGAGCGTATCTCGAAACCGATATCCGGATGTTGGCAGATCTCCTGTGACGTCACAGGAGATATCGTCTGCTGAGCGGAAATCTGTCCACCTCAGATCCTATGGCGCTGTCACCCTCGGCGCTGACACCTTCTCCGTCGTCGCCCGCATCGCTTCAGCCTTCGCGCCTTCTGTCCTTTCCTGATGCTTCTTGCCCCACTCCGCCAGCGGAGCCAGCGCTAGGTCGAGTTCGGCCCCCTCCGGCGTCACCGAATATTCGACGCGCGGCGGCACCTGGTGAAAAACCTCGCGGTGGATGATGCCGTCGGCTTCCATCTCGCGCAGGTGCTGGATCAGCATCTTTTCGCTGATTTCCGGCTGCAACCGCTTCAGTTCGCCGAAGCGGCAGGGCTGCGCCTGGTGGATCTGCCAGAGCAGCAGCGCCTTCCATTTGCCGCCGATCACCGCGAGTGCTGGACCGAGCCCGCAACTGTCCGGCTGATTTTTCGGTTTTTTTGCCACGGAACTCTCCAATTCTGAGGAATTGGTGGGTACCTTACTTTTTTGTCTGTACTTGAGCAATCGTAAGTGCCTGCCTAGCTTTGGGTCAGGACGCTGGTGCTCGCGACAGACGGGTCGCACGGGTGCTCCGACCGGGCAAGCCCGGCGGCCAGGCCGTTGCGTACCCCGCGGTTTCAACGAGAAGATCACGGCCGCAATCGCGCCGGGAAGGGATGAATCATGGGCAGATTTCAAGGCAGGAAAGCCGTCATCGTCGGCGGCACGCATGGAATGGGGCTGGCGGTAGCGCAGGCGCTGATTGCCGGCGGCGCCGAGGTGCTGATCACCGGGCGCAACGAAAAGAACCTCGCGGATGCCAGGCAGAAGCTCAACGGCAGCGTGCACGTGGTGCGTTCCGATATCGCCGACATGAGCGATATCGCCGTGCTCGGCGCGGAAGTGGGGCAGAAGCTCGGCGAGATCGATTTTCCTGCACGTCAACGCCGGCATTTCCGAGCTGGAGCCGTTCGACCAGGTCACCGAGGCGTCCTTCGACCGCCAGTTCGACATCAATACGAAGGGCGCCTTCTTCACCACGCAGCGGCTGATCCCGCTCATCAAGGAGGGCGGCGCGATCGTCTTCACCTCGTCGGTCGCCGAGGATTCCGGCACGCCGGGCATGGCGGTGTATTCCGCCACCAAGGCCGCGCTGCGTTCCTTCGGCAAGGTGCTGGCGGCGGAGCTGCTGCCGCGCGGCATCCGGGTGAACGTGGTGAGCCCCGGCTTCATCGACACGCCGACCATGGGCGTCGCCGGCGCTTCGGCCGAGGAACGCGCGGCGTTCATGAAGATCGGCGACGCGGTCACGCCGATGAAGCGCCACGGCACCACGGACGAGGTGGCGCGCGCCGTGCTGTTCCTCGGCTTCGACGCCACCTTCACCACCGGCGAGCGCATCAAGGTCGATGGCGGCCTTGGCCAGGATCTGTCGCCTGCGATGGGGTGAGGCTTTGTACGGGTGGGTGGACCGCATGGCGGGAAGATGCCTCGCCGCTTGCTACCCCCACCCCTAACCCCTCCCCTCAAGGGGGAGGGGGATTTTCCTGGAGCCGCCATACCGCGTCGATCTTTGTCGAGCAGTAGGCAAGATATCCCCCTCCCCCTTGAGGGGAGGGGTTAGGGGTGGGGGTAATTTCCCAGCCACTTCCGCGATTAGTTCGAAAAGAATGGAGAAGACAATGACTGACGTATCCGTTATCGGTCTCGGCGCCATGGGCACCGCATTGGCCGAAGCCTTCCTTGCGAAAGGCCTCAAAGTGACGGTCTGGAACCGCACTTCCGGCAAGGCCGGCGCGCTTACGGCGAAAGGCGCCGTCGAGGCAGGAACGGTCCAGCAGGCCATCGCCGCGAGCAAGCTGGTCGTCGCCTGCCTGCTTGTCTACGACACGGTTTACGAGGCGTTCGAACCTGCCAAAACCGCGCTTGCCGACCGCACGCTGGTCAACCTCACCAACGGCACGCCGGCGCAGGCGCGCGCCATGGCGGAGTGGACGGCCAAACAGGGTGCCGACTATCTCGACGGCGGCATCATGGCGGTGCCGCCGATGATCGGGCAGCCGGAAGCGCTGATCCTCTACAGTGGCTCGCAACAGGCGTTCACGGCACACGAGAAGGCGCTGGCCGCACTGGGCACGGCGCAATATCTCGGCAGCGATGCGGGGCTGGCGCCGCTGCACGACATCGCGCTGCTCACCGCCATGTACGGACTGTTCTCGGGTGTCACCCACGCCTTCGCCCTGACCGGCTCGGAAAAGGTGCCGGCGGAAACTTTTCTCCCCATGCTGACCGGCTGGCTCGGCGCGGTCATGACATGGCTGCCCGACATGGCACGGCGGATCGACAGCGGCGACTACCGCAGCGATGTCGTCTCGAACCTCGAGATGCAGGCGGCGGCGTTCGACAATTTTATCACCGCCAGCGAGGAGCAGGAGGTGAGCCCGGAACTGATCGCGCCGATGTTCCAGCTGATGAAAAAAGCCGTCGCCGCCGGTTACGGCGACGCCGATCAGGCCAGCCTGGTGGAGATGATCAGGAGGCCGCCGGAGCCACAGAAGGAGCAGGCGACGGGCTGATCGCCCGGTCGAGCGCCAGAAGCATGTGCGCCTCGATCTCTTCCCGCAGCCGCAGGCGTTCAGCCGGGTCGGCGGTGACGAGGTAGAGATCGACTAGCGTGCCCATTAGCACGTTCATGAAATGCAGGCGGGCGGGGTCCATGGCGGTTCCGTCCGCGAATTTCTGCAGGAAAGGCCGCAGCAGATCGCCGACGATGGTGACCTCGTTGTTGCCGCCCTGGTCCGCCGCGACCGGCCGGATGGCGCGCATGGCGGCAAGCAGGCCGGAATGCGCGGGAATGGCGTCGGCGGTGGCGAGATAGAGCCGCAGCAGTTCCCGAGCTGCGTCGGCTACTGCAAGGCCCGGAGCGAGGTCGGCGAGCCCGGCGCCACAGGTCTGGACGATGCGAGTCACGGTTGCGTCGTAGGCGGCAAGCAGAAGCGCGTCACGATCGTCGAAGTAGCGGTAGATGGTGCCGACCGAAACGCCGGTCACGGAGGCCAGCCGGGTCGTGGTGACGGCTTCGGCGCCTTCCGCGGCAACCAGTTCCTCCACCGCCGCCAGCAGTCTGTCGCGGGTGCGCAAGGCGCGGCCTTGCCGAGGCACGATGGCATCGGCAGTTCGCGTGTCGCTTGGAAAGTGAAACTGTTTCATTTTCGTTGACTTTGACGGAGCCGGCGGGCATCGTCAAGCGATTACGAGGGAGGATTTTTCGATGCGGTCATGGCTTTCGCGGGTGGTTTTTCCGGCGCTGCTGGCGGGTGTTTCAGCCGGTGCGCTTCATGCGGCGGAGATTTCAGTGGAGGCCGGCGTGGGGGCCGAGGAACGGCTCGTCGAAGCGCTGATCATGGCGCAGCCGGGCGATACGGTGTCCATCGGCGCCGGCCGCTTCGAGCTGACCGAGGGCCTGTCGCTCGACGTCGACGACGTGGTGGTGAAGGGTGCCGGACAGGATGCGACCGTGCTCTCCTTCAAGGGCCAGACAGGATCCGGCGAGGGGCTGCTGGTCACCTCGGACCGCGTCGTACTCGAAGATTTCGCGGTCGAGGATTCGAAGGGCGACGGAGTCAAGTCCAAGGGTTCGGACCAGATCACCTTCCGCAACCTGCGTGTCGAGTGGACCAACGGACCCGACGCCAAGAACGGCGCCTATGGCGTCTATCCCGTGTCGTCGAAGAATGTGCTGGTCGATGGCGTGACGGTGAAGGGCGCGGCCGATGCCGGCATCTATGTCGGCCAGAGCGAGAACATCGTCGTGCGCAACTCGGTCGCCGAATACAATGTCGCCGGCATCGAGATCGAGAATTCGTTCAAGGCCGACGTCTACAAGAACCGGGCAACCCACAATACCGGCGGCATCCTGATCTTCGATCTGCCGAACCTGCCGGTGCAGGGCGGTCACGACATCCGCGTCTTCGACAATGACGTGGTCGACAACGACACGCCGAACTTTGCGCCGAAGGGCAACATGGTGGCGATCGTGCCGAAAGGCATGGGCATCATGGTGATGGCCAACCGCAACGTGCACGTCTTCAACAACCGCCTCGACGGCAACGGCACCGCGCATGTGCTGATCGCCGCCTATCCCAACGACTACGACGACGACAACTACATGTTCGTCCCCCGCGGCGTCTTCGTCCACGGCAACACCTATGGAGAAGGCGGCGGCGAGCCCGACGGCGAGGTGGGCAAGACGATCTCCGATGTATCGGGGACGCCGGTGCCGGATATCGTCTGGGATGGGGTGACGCGGATCCCGGAATACTTCTCCTGGACCTCAGCCGAAAACCGCGTCTATGTCGACGAGGCCGAAGGCACGACATTCGTCAATCTGAAGATGATCTCGCAACTGATGCTGCCCTGGGGCTGGTGGCCTGACACCGACATCGCCGGCTACAAGGGCAGCCTGCCCGAGCCGGCACCGGTTAAGCTGCCGCAGGACAGCGGGGCGTAGATTTACAACTGATTTGCCGGCTCAAATGCGTTCTACGTTGCCCCCCTCTGTCCTGCCGGACATCTCCCCCACAAGGGGGGAGATTGGATTTCATGTCCGTTCTCGCCAACCTTCTCGGCTGCAAAGGGAGGCGAAACAGCGAAGCTGCCAATCTCCCCCCTTGTGGGGGAGATGTCCGGCAGGACAGAGGGGGGCGCGAAGAAACACGGCGGTCTACTCATTTATCTGCTGGCTCTTTTCGTACCTCTTGGCGACAATCCCCATCCAAGCCGCGCCTTCGCTCGATGCGATCCTCGCCCAGAAGCCGCCAAAACTCCTATCCGAATACGGCTTCTTCGACGATGCGCGCTCGCAAAAGCCGGCGACCGGCGTGGTGCCGTTCCGGCTCAACACGCCGCTGTTCTCCGACAATGCGCAGAAATTCCGTTTTGCGTATCTGCCTGAGGGCAAGGCCGCACGGTACGACGCCACGGAGGCCTTCGAGTTTCCGGTCGGCGCGGCGCTCATCAAGACTTTCGCCTTCCCGGCGGATTACCGCAAGCTGGAAGAGAATCTGCGGCTGGTCGAGACGCGGGTACTGCTTCGCCAGGAAACCGGCTGGCAGGCCTGGGCCTATCTGTGGAACGACGAACAGACCGACGCAACGCTCAAAATTGCCGGCGCCAAGGTGGAGATCGCAACCATTTCGGCCGACGGATCGCCGCTGGCTTTCACCTATGCGGTCCCCAACAAGAATCAGTGCAAGGGCTGCCATGCCTTCAACGGCTCGATCGTGCCGCTCGGACCGAAAGCACGTAACCTGAACGGCGATGCCGTTTATGACGGTGTCACGGAAAACCAGCTGGCGCACTGGACCGCGCTGAAGATACTGACCGGCGCTCCGGCACCCGAAGCCGCACCGGAAGCTCCGGATTGGCTCGATCCGTCGGCACCTCTCGACCATCGCGCCCGCGCCTGGCTCGACGTCAACTGTGCCCACTGCCATCGCCGCGAAGGACCGGCCAGCAATTCCGGCCTGTTCCTGACTTTCGGTGAAAGCGTTTCCGTTGCCTACGGGGTGATGAAACGCCCGGTGGCTGCCGGCCGCGGCTCCGGCGACCGCCAGTTCGACATCAAGCCGGGCGATCCCGACGGCTCGATTCTGCTTTATCGTGTCGAAAGCACGGAGCCCGGAATCATGATGCCGGAACTCGGCCGTCATATCGCCGATCCCGATGCCGCGGCCCTGCTCCGGCAGTGGATCGTGGAGATGGAATAGCTTCCGCTGCCTGCTGGTTGTAGGGCGTCAGGGTGCCTGATTGGAGGCTCTTGCGCGGTATTGGAACGATTTCCTAAGAATTCGTAACAAATACTCACAGAAAGTGATGTCCTTCAGGGTACCTGTTGTGGCAGATCAAGCACCCAAGGGGCGGGGTACTCGTGGGGTAAAGGATAGACGATGGCAGGACGTTATTTCGGAACGGATGGTATCCGGGGACGGGCAAACAAATTTCCGATGACTGCCGAAGTGGCGATGAAGGTCGGCATGGCTGCAGGCATGTCGTTTCAGCGCGGCAATCATCGGCATCGCGTGGTCCTCGGCAAGGATACGCGCCTGTCGGGCTACATGATCGAGAATGCAATGGTTGCCGGCTTCTGCGCGGCCGGCATGGACGTGCTGCTGCTCGGCCCGATCCCGACGCCGGCGGTTGCCATGCTGGCGCGTTCGCTGCGCGCCGACATCGGCGTGATGATCTCGGCGTCGCACAACGCCTACCACGACAACGGCATCAAGCTGTTCGGCCCGGACGGCTACAAGCTTTCGGACGAGATCGAAGGCCGTATCGAGGCCATGCTCGACGGCGAGATCGACGTCAAGCTGGCGGACCAGGACGCACTCGGACGCGCCAAGCGCATCGACGGCGCCTATGACCGCTACATCGAATTCGCCAAGCGTACGCTGCCGCAAGGCTCGATGTCGCTGGCCGGGCTGCGCATCGTCGTCGATTGCGCAAACGGTGCCGGCTACAAGGTGGCGCCGGATGCGCTGTGGGAACTCGGCGCCGAGGTGATCACCATCCACAACGAGCCGAACGGCTTCAACATCAACGAAGACTGCGGCTCGACGAACCCGATGAGCCTGGTCAAGAAGGTGCTCGAAGTTCGTGGCGATATCGGCATCGCGCTGGACGGCGATGCCGACCGCATGGTCATCGTGGACGAGAACGGCACGCTCGTCGACGGCGACCAGATCATGGCGCTGATCGCCGAATCATGGAACCAGAACGGCCGGCTGGCCGGTGGCGGCGTCGTCGCGACCGTGATGTCGAACCTCGGCCTCGAACGTTTTCTGGACAGCGTCGGCCTGCAGCTGCACCGCACGAAAGTCGGCGACCGCTATGTCGTCGAGCACATGCGCGCGCACGGGCTCAATGTCGGCGGCGAACAATCCGGCCACATCGTGCTTTCGGACTTCTCGACCACCGGCGACGGGCTGGTCTCGGCACTCCAGGTGCTTGCTTGCGTGAAGCGCGAAGACAAGCCGGTCAGCGAGATCTGCAAGAAATTCGAGCCGGTGCCGCAGCTTCTCAAGAATGTCCGCTTCTCCGGCGGCAAGCCGCTCGAAAGCGCGCCGATCAAGGCTGCGATCGAGGACGCCCGCAGCCAACTGGGCAAGAACGGCCGGCTGGTCATTCGTCCGTCCGGCACCGAGCCGCTGATTCGCGTCATGGCCGAGGGCGACGATTCAGGTCTGGTCGAAAAGGTCGTGAACGATATCGTCGATCTGATCGCACATACGAAGACCGCCGCCTGATCGGTATTTCAGTTGTCAAAAGAGCCCGCCCATCGGCGGGCTTTTTTCATTCCCGCGCGCGCGATTTCCTCGCCGAACCTTTCCTTAACCAAGGTAAAACGTGGTTAAGGAATAGGGTTAAGCGGCCCTTAACCTTTGCAATTCATTATCCACGCGAGTTCAAACCACCGGACCGGCGGGGAAACCGGGAATCGCAGGGGTGAAAGCATATGTTCAGATTTGCCAAGCGCGCCTTTTTTGCCGCAATGCTCGCCGGCGTCGCCATGCCGGCGTTCGCAGCAGACATCATGGAGCCGCCGATCGTCGAGGCGCCGCCGCCCGTCGCTTACGAAGAGCCTTCGTATGGCGCCTGGTATATCCGCGGCGACGTCGACTACCATTGGTCGGATCTTGGTGGCGCCGACTATATTACCTATGGTCCGCCCCCCGGAACGGGCACCTTCGATTCCACCGACCTCAGGGGCGCGATGTCGATCGGCGCCGGTGTCGGCTACCAGGTCACCAAATACTTCCGCACAGACCTGACCGGCGACTACTGGTTCGAGTCGGATTTCGACGGACAGACCTCGGGGACCTGCGGCGGGCTGCCTTGCGTTTCCAGCGACAGCTCTTCCTATTCGGCATTCGTGCTTCTGGCCAATGCCTATGTGGATCTCGGTACGTATAGCGGCTTTACGCCCTATGTAGGCGCCGGTATCGGCGGCGCGCATGTCAAATGGGATACGCTCAGAAACACCGTCGACGGCATCACCACCGAACACGAGGGTGCCGATAACTGGCGTTTCGCCTGGGCGCTGATGGCCGGTGCGTCCTACTGCCTGACCAGCAATCTGCAGCTCGATGGCGGTTATCGTTACACCAATATCAGCAAGGGCCGCATGTTCGAATACGCCCCGGTCGCCGGTCCAGGGTTCGACGGCGGCTTCGATGTACACGAGGTTCGCGCCGGTCTGCGTTACTCGTTCGGTGGCGCCAACCCGAACTGCGCCGAGCCCGTCGTGGCCTACGAGCCCCCGCCGGTGGAGCCCGTCTACAAATAACAAGACGACCAGGTTTCTGACAAAACCGCCCGGCTCGCCGGGCGGTTTTGTTTTATGCTGATCTCGCAGTCATTCATTCGCACAATGCGACGATAACTCTCTGTTAGCCTTAACCGCGACTTAACCACTATGGTTAACAATACTCTCGAAACGGGGGCTAGCCGGGTGGATGCCGGTCAGCCAAATCGGCGGGAGTTTCGGTTATGAATCTGCATTCACGTTTGCTTCTGCCGGCATTGGCAGCAGCGCTTCTGGCAACGGCGTCGGTGCATGCGGCGGACTATGATCCGCCGATCGTGGTGGATGAAGCTCCGGAATTCGTGCCGGTCGAGGTCGGCTCCGGATGGTATCTGCGCGGCGATGTCGGCTACAGCGTCAACAAGCCCTACGATTATTTCGAACAACCGGACGGCTTCTCCTCGAGCGAGAGCCCGATCTCCGGAAGCGTCGGCATGGGCTATCACTTCAACGATTATTTTCGCGGCGAACTGAATTTCGGCATCCTGCCGACGAGCAAATTCTCCAACGACTTCATGAGCAGCTGCGAGGGCACCCAGACGGTGACGGTGACGAACCCGGATGGCTCCACCACGGTCGCATCCGGTCGGCGCTCGCGCGATTGCGAGGGCTCCGACAATGGCAGCAACAAAGCCTACAATCTGATGGCGAACGCATATGTCGACCTCGGCACCTATTCCGGCTTCACGCCCTATGTGGGCGGCGGCGTGGGCGTGGCCTACACCACCTTCCGGTCCTCGGTGGGCGACCGTAACTGCATCGATCAGTCGGCCTCGGCGGGGAACACCACAACGATCTTCGAGTGCGACGATCCTTCGGCCTATGAGGGCGCCGTCCAGTCCGAACGGCAGTACAACTTCGCTTATTCACTCGGTGCCGGCTTTGCCTATCGCGTCAGCAAGAATGCGTCGGTCGATTTCGGCTACCAGTACTTTGCCGTTCCTGACGCAAAATACGTCTCGATGGACATGGCAGGCCCGACGCTCCACAAGGGCATCGACTACCATCAGGTCAAGGTCGGGCTGCGCTACGATCTCTGGTAACCGGAGGTCTCGCAAAACCAGGAAGGCGGGTCTCGTACCCGCCTTTTTTGTTTCGCGGGGAAGAGTATCTCATCCAAAGTATCCCATCCGCGACAAAGACATTTCTCTTGACGCCGCTTCGGCAAGCGCTTAACGCCGTCCGTGGGCCACTCCTCCCCAACGAGGAGCTAGCTATCTGGAAGGATAGAACCACGATGACGACTGTCGCCAAGCCCGGACTCCGTCCGGCAAACCCTAATTTTTCCTCTGGTCCCTGCGCAAAACGTCCCGGCTGGTCGCTCGAAGCGCTCGCCGACGCGGCGCTCGGCCGTTCGCACCGCGCCAAGATCGGCAAGTCCAAGCTCGAGCGGGCGATAGACCTCACGCGCGAAATTCTCCAAGTTCCCGCCGACTACCGGATCGGCATCGTGCCGGCGTCCGACACCGGCGCGGTCGAGATGGCGCTGTGGTCGCTGCTCGGCGAACGCGGCGTCGACATGGTCGCCTGGGAAAGTTTCGGCGCCGGCTGGGTGACCGATGTGGTCAAGCAGCTGAAGCTGGCCGACGTGCGAAAGATCGAGGCCGACTACGGATCACTCCCCGATCTTTCCGCCATCGATTTCGACCGCGACGTCGTCTTCACCTGGAACGGCACCACTTCCGGCGTGCGCGTGCCGAATGGTGATTTCATCCCGGCTGACCGCCAGGGCCTGACGATCTGCGACGCCACCAGCGCCGCTTTCGCGCAGCGGCTTGATTTCGCCAAGCTCGATGTCGTCACCTTCTCCTGGCAGAAGGTGCTCGGCGGCGAGGGCGCGCATGGCATGCTTATCCTCAGCCCGCGCGCGGTGCAGCGCCTCGAAAGCTACAAACCCGCCTGGCCGCTGCCGAAGATTTTCCGGCTGACGTCGAACGGCAAACTGATCGAGGGCATCTTCAAGGGTGAGACCATCAACACGCCGTCGATGCTTGCCGTCGAGGATTATCTCGACGCGCTCGGCTGGGCGAAGTCGATCGGCGGGCTCGATGCGCTGATTGCCCGCGCCGATGCCAATTTCGCCGTCATCGACCGTTTCGTTGCCGATTCGACCTGGGCAGGTCATCTGGCGGTCGACCCCACGACGCGCTCCAACACGTCGGTGTGCCTGTCCATCGTCGATCCGCAATTCCTTGCCCTGGACGGCGATGCGCGAGCGAACTTCGCCAAGGCCATGGTGGCGGCGCTCGACAAGGAAGGCGTCGCCTATGACATCGGCGCCTATCGCGATGCGCCGCCCGGACTGCGCATCTGGGCCGGCGCGACGGTCGAGGCATCCGATCTCGAAGCGCTGGTGCCCTGGCTGGACTGGGCTTTCGCCAGCCAGAAGGCCGCGCTCAAGGCTGCCGCCTGATCGTCGAACAATCGGCGGCCGACAAGGCCGCCTATTCCTCATCGTTTCATCAAGGAGGCCGTCATGGCGCCCCGCGTTCTCGTATCCGACAAGCTTTCGCCCACCGCCGTGCAGATTTTCAAGGATCGCGGCGTCGAGGTCGACTACCTGCCAGATCTCGGCAAGGACAAGGACAAACTGCTCGAGGTCATCCACCAGTACGACGGACTAGCCATCCGCTCGGCGACCAAGGTCACCGAAAAACTGATCGCCGCCGCCACCAACCTCAAGGTGGTGGGCCGCGCCGGCATCGGCGTCGACAATGTCGACATCCCGGCCGCATCGCGCAAGGGCATCATCGTGATGAACACGCCTTTCGGCAATTCGATCACGACGGCCGAACATGCCATCGCGCTGATGTTCGCGCTGGCTCGCGAACTGCCAATAGCCAACGCCTCGACGCATTCCGGCAAGTGGGAAAAGAACCGCTTCATGGGGGTCGAGATCACCGGCAAGACGCTCGGCGTCATCGGCTGCGGCAATATCGGCTCGATCGTGGCCATGCGGGCCGTCGGGCTGAAGATGCATGTCGTGGCGTTCGACCCTTTTCTTTCAGAGGGACGCGCCGAAGAACTCGGCGTCGAGAAGGTGGAACTGGACGAGCTGCTTCACCGGGCCGACTTCATCACGCTGCACACGCCGATGACGGACAAGACCCGCAACATCATCAATGCGGAAAGCATTGCGAAGATGAAGGACGGCGTGCGCATCATCAACTGCGCGCGGGGCGGCCTGATCGTCGAGGCCGACCTGGTCGCCGCCCTGAAAAGCGGCAAGGTGGCCGGCGCCGGCATTGACGTGTTCGAGACCGAGCCGGCTACGGAAAGCCCGCTGTTCGGCATGGAGAACGTCGTCGCCACCCCGCATCTGGGCGCCTCGACGACGGAAGCCCAGGAGAACGTCGCGCTGCAGATCGCCGAGCAGATGGCGGATTATCTGGTCAAGGGCGCGGTCTCCAACGCCATCAACATGCCGTCGATCACGGCAGAGGAAGCACCGAAGCTGAAGCCCTTCGTCAAGCTGGCGGAAGTGCTGGGCGCCTTTGTCGGCCAGGTGACGGAGGATCCGATCACTGAAGTCGAAATCCTGTTCGATGGCGCCACCGCGACCATGAACACCCGGGCGCTGATCAGCGCGGCACTTGCCGGCCTGATCCGGCCGCAAGTATCCGATGTCAACATGGTGTCGGCGCCGATCATGGTGAAGGAGCGCGGTATCATCGTCGCCGAGGTGAAACGCGACAAGTCGGGCGTCTTCGACGGTTACATCAAGCTGACGGTGAAAACCGAGAAGCAGACACGGTCGATCGCCGGCACCTGTTTTTCCGACCACAAGCCGCGCTTCATCCAGATCAAGGGTATCAACCTCGATGCCGAAGTCGGTCAGCACATGCTCTACACCACCAATGCCGATGCGCCGGGCATCATCGGCCTGCTGGGCACCGTCTGCGGCGAGAACGGCGTCAACATCGCCAACTTCCAGCTCGGCCGCAACCGCCCGGGAGGCGACGCGATCGCGCTGCTCTATCTCGACGCACCGTTCCCGGAAGACGTGCTCGCCCAGGTGCGGGCGCACAAGTCGATCGACTCGGCCAAGCCGCTGCATTTCGACGTGGCAAGTGTGTGAGGTCAATCGGTCCAAGGATTGACCAGCGGAATGTCGAGGTCGTCAAAGTCTCTGACATTCCGTGTGGCAAGGATGGCGTTCTGTTCAAGGGCGATACCGGCGATCTGGATATCGCCAATGCCGATGTTGTTCCCGCGGCGGTGCTGAAGCAAATCGACCCGGGACGCCTGTTCGGCGGAAGGGCCGTCAAAAGGCAGCACCCGACCGGCGAACAAACCATTCAGCATTTTTTCGAAACCTGCAACCAATGCCTCTTTTCGTTTGCCGTCAGGCATGAAGAGAAGCCCGCTTCTGATCTCAAGAAGCGTGATGGCGGTAATCCAAAGGTCCGATGCTGGCTTCGTATCAAGCCATTGGATAACGCGTGTGTTCATTTCCGGCCGCATCAGCGCCGAAATGACATTCGTATCGAGGATGATCATTCGTCGAATTTCGCACGTCGAACGGATTGGTCCAGTTTGCGTTCGAAAGGCTCATTGTTATCGGGAACATCCCTGAACAGCGCGGCAATTTTGGAACCAAGTCCGTACTCGCCCGGATCAGTTCGCAGCAATTCAGCGCGCAGGATAGCGCGCGCCTCCGCTTCCACGCTCACGCCGTTCCGTTTAGCGCGTTTGCGGAGGCTTTCCTTCACGTCTTCATCGATCTGACGGATCAGCAACTGGGCCATGGCTTTCTCCATTGCTATCATGATAGCATATCGGATTGTGTTTAACACGCCCGTCGTCAGCCTGCACTTTTTCGTCCGCTATGCTCCGCCAGCCAGATGCCGCTGATGACGAGAACCATCGCCAGCGCGTGATAGGTCTGGAAATCCTCGCCGAGGATCAGGATCGACAGCAGCGTGCCGAAGATCGGCACCAGGTTGACGAACAGGCCGGCGCGATTGGCGCCGATCAGTTCGACGCCGCGGATGTAGAAGACCTGCGCCAGGATGGATGGAAAAAGCACCGTATAGGCAATCACACTCCAACCTATCAGGTCCGGCAGAATGGCGGCGCCATACCAGATTTCGGCGATAGCGAAGGGTATGGAAGTGAGGGCGGCGCTGCCGCACAGGACGATGATCATGCTTTGCCAGTGGATCGCCGGCTTGAAGCGCAGCGCGACGGTGTAGCCGCTGTACAAAAGCACGGCCAGCAGCATCAGCGCGTCACCGAAATTAACCTCGAGGTCCAAAAGCCGCGACAGGCTGCCATGGCTCGCGGTGAGAAGCACGCCGACGATCGAAAGCACCGAGCCGAGGATCTGGGCCCAGGTGACCCGCGTGCGGAACAGCAGGAAGTTGGCGAGGAATATCAGCATCGGAATGCCCGCCTGTTCGATGCTGACGTTGATTGCGGTCGTGTAGAGAAGCGCGGAGTAGAGCGCGACATTGAAGAGTGTGAAACCCAGGAAACCAAGGCCTGCCAGGAGCCAGAGGTTCTGCCGGATCACCGGCCAGTCGGCGGTGACACGAGGCATGCCGATGATCAGAAGCAGCAGGAAGGCGGCAATCCAACGCGCCGCGGTCAAAAGCATCGGCGAGACGTGGCCTATCGCCAGCTTTCCGGCGATGGCATTGCCGCCCCAGAACAGGGTGGTCATGAGCAGCAGGGCGTAGGCTTTGCGATGATGCATGAGGACGGCTCTTCCCGAGGTTGCAGGCGGCCTAGAACGCATGCCCGGCCAAGTAAATGATGTGAAAGCCGGAATTTGTTGTGCCTGATCGAAACGACAAGCCCAAAGAAGGGTCGCGCTTGTCGGTTCTTGACGGTATAGAGGCCTGTCATTTTGGGCGCCTTGCGCCGCATGAAGGGGAATTTGCATGGCCAATGTGGTGGTCGTCGGCTCGCAGTGGGGTGACGAAGGCAAGGGCAAGATCGTCGACTGGCTGTCGGAGCGTGCCGATGTCGTGGTGCGGTTCCAGGGCGGCCACAACGCCGGCCACACGCTGGTCGTCGACGGCAAGGTCTACAAACTGTCGCTGCTGCCATCCGGCGTCGTCCGCGAGGGCAAGCTGTCGATCATCGGCAACGGCGTGGTGTTCGATCCCCACGCCTTCGTCGCCGAGTCCACCAAACTGAAGGCGCAAGGCGTCGAGGTGACGCCCGAGCGGCTGAAGATCGCCGAGAACACCGCGCTGATCCTGTCGCTGCACCGCGAACTGGACGGATTCCGCGAGGATGCGGCCTCGAATTCCGGCACCAAGATCGGCACGACCCGCCGCGGCATCGGCCCGGCCTACGAGGACAAGGTCGGCCGCCGCGCGGTACGCGTCATGGATCTGGCCAGCCTCGACACGCTGCCGATCAAGGTCGACCGCCTGCTGACCCACCACAACGCGCTGCGGCGCGGACTGGGCCATCCCGAAGTCTCGCACGAGACCATCATGGAGGAGCTTACCTCGGTCGCTGAGCAGATCCTCCCCTATGTCGATCGCGTCTGGAAAGTCCTCGACGACAAGCGCCGCGCCGGCGCGCGCATCCTGTTCGAGGGCGCCCAGGGGACGCTGCTCGATATCGACCAGGGCACGTATCCGTTCGTGACCTCGTCGAACACGGTTGCCGGACAGGCCGCTACCGGATCCGGCATGGGCCCGGGCGCCATCGGCTATGTGCTCGGCATCACCAAGGCCTACACGACGCGCGTCGGCGAAGGGCCTTTCCCGACCGAGCAGACCAACGAGATCGGCGAGTTCCTGGGCACGCGCGGCCATGAGTTCGGCGTGGTGACCGGCCGCAAGCGCCGCTGCGGCTGGTTCGACGCCGTTCTGGTGCGCCAGGCGGTGGCGGTGAACGGCATCAATGGCATCGCCCTGACAAAACTCGACGTGCTTGACGGTCTCGAAGAGATCAAGGTGTGCACCGGCTACCGGCTGGACGGCGAGGAAATCGACTATCTGCCCGCCAGCCAGGGTGCGCAGGCACGGGTGGAGCCGATTTATGAAACGCTGGAAGGCTGGAAGGGTACGACAGCCGGTGCGCGAAGCTGGAACGATCTGCCGGCGCAGGCAGTTAAGTATGTACGTCACATAGAAGAACTGATCGGAGCGCCGGTGGCGCTGCTTTCGACCAGTCCCGAACGGGACGACACCATACTTGTGACGGACCCTTTTCAAGATTAGACCATGATTCAGTGAGATCAGGGGTGGGAGCGTGATTTAAAAGCCGGCTCCGACCGGCAGGATTTCCCGGCACCGGCCGGGTGATCGGAAAGTACAGGTTGAAGAAGCATGGCAGATTTCGTTGCTGTTCTGAAGAAAACGATCGACGGGCTGGGCGACACAACTCCGGCGATGCGCGAGCGCGTCTACGAAAAGGCACGCGCCACGGTCGCAGCCAAGCTTGCGGCGATCAACCCGCCGCCGCCGGCGGCGATTGCCGAACGGCAGAAGAAGTCGCTCGAAGGCGCGATCGCGGAAATCGAAGCGGGATACCGGGCCGGGCCGGCCGACGCCGATCCGCTGGAAGAACTCGAAAGCGTTTTTTCGACGCTCGATGGCTCGAAGCCGGTTGAAGCGGTGCCGGCAAGGACGCCCGGCAGCAGCTTCGAGGTCAAGCCGGCGGCGACGGGGGTTCCAGGTTCGAAACCGACTGTGCTCGCCGGCATGGATTCTCCCGAAAACGAATCCAGGTCCGACTTCCAGCATGCCGAATCCGGCGACGACAGCTACGAGGATTTCGACGATGCGGCGCCGCGCCGGCGCGGCCTTGGCGGGATCATCGCTGCGTTGGTCGTGCTGGCGCTGCTCGGCGGTGGCGGCTATGCCGCATGGCTGAACAAGGACGACCTGTCGGCAATGCTCGGCCTCGACAAGACCGAAACGGTGGCAGTGGCGCCGCCGCCGGCAGAGGCACCGCCGCCCGAAAAACCCGCGGTCGATGCCGAGGCAGCCGCTCCGCCCGCCGAGGCGCCGGCGCAGCCCGAAAAATTCACCCAGCGGCTGAACGCCGACGGTTCGGAAGTCGACGAAGGTCCGGCTTCGAGCGCCCAGACGATCGGCGAGGGCACCTCCGTCGCAGCGGCGACCCAGCCGCCGGAGCCACCGGCGCCGGCAGAACCTGCTGCCCCCGGAACCACCGATCCCGGCGCGCCTGCCGCCGCAGTAGACCCGGCAGCGCCTGCTGCTCCCGGCCCCGGCACGCCCCCCGCAGCGGAACCGGCGGTCGCCGTCGGCCAAAAGGCGATCTTCTACGAGGAGCGGACCAATGTCGCGCAAGGGTCGGCCGACACCGGCTCGATCGTGTGGTCGGTCGTCCAGGAATCGCCGGGCGGCGATCAGCCGCCGGAGCCGGCAATCCGTGCCGAAGCGACGATCCCGGGCAAGGATCTCCAGTTGCGCATGACCATCAAGCGCAACGGCGACCCGACCCTGCCGGCAAGCCATATCATCGAGATGATCTTCCTGACGCCCGAAGGTTTCGAGGGCGGCGGCATCGAGAACATCCTGCGCGTATCGCTGAAGGATACGGAGCAGTCGGCCGGCAACGCGCTGCTCGGAATCCCCGCCAAGATCGCCGACGGTTTCTTCCTGGTGGCGCTGACCGACACCAAGGCGGAGGTCGATACCAATCTCAACCTTCTGCGCCGCGATCAATGGATCGACGTGCCGCTGGTCTACAAATCCGGCCGCCGCGCCCTGATCACGATGGAGAAGGGCATCCCCGGCGAGAAGGTGTTCGAGGAAGCGATGAAGGCCTGGGAAACCAAGACGGCCGGCTCGGCGGGTTAAGCGTCAGCGTCTGGCAATCGAACGCCTCCGACTTGAGCTGCCTCAAACAAAAACCGCCGCATTTCTGCGGCGGTTTTTTCTTTCGGGTTGTGCCGTTCAGTGTGCCGGCTGCGCCTCGATGGTGCGCAGCGACTGGGCCTGCCGCCGGGCGGCCGCCTTCACCGCGTCCTGCACCTTCTCGAAGGCGCGGACCTCGATCTGGCGCACGCGCTCGCGGCTGATGTCGAACTCCGACGACAGTTCCTCGAGCGTCATCGGCTCTTCGGCGAGGCGCCGCGCCTCGAAGATGCGGCGTTCGCGGTCGTTGAGCACCGACATGGCGCCGGCGAGCATGCCGCGGCGGTTTTCCAGTTCGTCCTGCTCGATGAGCATGTCTTCCTGGCTGTCGTGATCGTCGACCAGCCAGTCCTGCCACTCGCCGGACTCGCCTTCGGTCGCGCGGATCGGCGCGTTGAGCGAAGCGTCGCCCGACAGGCGGCGGTTCATCGAAACGACCTCCGCCTCGCTGACATTCAGCCGGGTGGCGATCTCGGTGATCTGCTCGGGCTTCAGGTCGCCGTCATCGAGCGCCTGGATCTTGCCCTTCACCTTGCGCAGGTTGAAGAACAGGCGCTTCTGGTTGGCGGTGGTGCCCATCTTCACCAGACTCCACGAGCGCAGGATGTATTCCTGGATCGAAGCCTTGATCCACCACATGGCATAGGTCGCCAGCCGGAAGCCGCGCTCCGGCTCGAATTTCTTCACTGCCTGCATGAGGCCGACATTGCCTTCGGAAATGACTTCGCCGATCGGCAGGCCGTAGCCGCGATAACCCATGGCGATCTTCGCCACGAGACGCAGATGGCTGGTCACGAGCTTGTGGGCCGCACCGGTATCCTCATGCTCCTGGTACCGCTTGGCGAGCATGTACTCTTCCTGCGGCTGCAGCATGGGAAAGCGGCGGATTTCTTCCAGGTAGCGGCTGAGGCCGCCTTCTCCGGAAACGATGCTGGGTAGTGTCTGGGCCATAAAAGCACCCTCCCTCTCTCAAGAATTGTGCCCCCTGAACGAGGCGGGCATAAGGCGCGGTCAGCGGTTTCTGCTGCGCCGCACAACACCTTCATATAGGAACAAATCGGGAAAATACACGCATTTGTTCAACACGAAACAGTGTGTCACGCGTAAGTGAACAAAGCGAATCAGGTTTTCTCAACCGACGTTCAGGGATTGCGAAAGCCGCGTACCAGTTCCTGCATGTCCCCTGGCAGCGGCGCTTCGAACTTCATCAGGATATGGGTAGCCGGATGCCGGAATGCAAGAAGGCCGGCGTGCAGCGCCTGCCGAGGGAAAGATTTTACAAGTGTTTTCAATGGCTCCGGCAGCCGGTTCGCCTTGGTGCGAAAGGCCTGGCCGTAGTCCGGGTCGCCGATCACCGGGTGGCCGATATGGGCCGTGTGGACGCGGATCTGGTGGGTACGGCCGGTTTCCAGGCGACATTCGACCAGTGACGCCTGCGCGGTGTCCGGGCGCCCTTCGCCGAACTTTTCCCGGACGGTGAAATGGGTGATCGCATGACGGGCGTCATCGCGGGCCTCGGGCACGACGGCGCGCCGCACCCGGTCTGCGGCGCGCCCGAGCGGCGCGTCGACCGTGCCGGTCATGCGCGGTGGGATGCCCCAGACCAGCGCCGAATAGGCGCGTTCGAGGTCGCCGCTGGCGCCATGGTCGGCGAAGGCCTCCGACAGCGCGCGATGCGCCAGGTCGGTCTTGGCGGCCACCATGACGCCGCTGGTCTGCTTGTCCAGCCGGTGCACGATGCCCGGCCGCCTGACACCACCGATGCCCGAAAGACTGTCGCCGCAATGATGGATCAGCGCGTTGACCAGCGTGCCGGTCCAGTTGCCGGCGCCGGGATGCACGACAAGCCCGGCCGGCTTGTTGATGACGATCAGTTCGGCGTCTTCGTAGAGAATGTCGAGCGGGATGTTCTCGCCCCGCGGTTCCGCCGGCTCCGGCTCCGGCATGTCCACC
This sequence comes from Mesorhizobium sp. ZC-5, assembly GCF_025753855.1. Taxonomy (GTDB): domain Bacteria; phylum Pseudomonadota; class Alphaproteobacteria; order Rhizobiales; family Rhizobiaceae; genus Neomesorhizobium. The sequence goes on along the minus strand of NZ_JAOWPT010000001.1, from coordinate 483,809 downwards.
GACACGTTCTCGCCGGCGGCCATCTTGCGCTTGGCCTCGGTCACCGGCTTGCCGCCAATTTGCACAGCGCCCAGTTTGATCAGCGCCTGCACACGGTTGCGGGAAAAATCAGCCCCGAGCGCCGCTGACAGCCATTGATCGAGGCGCTGTCCCGCGGCATCAGGCCCGGTTTCCAGCACTTTCAATCCTTTACCGGCTTCGCTATCAGGAGCGTTCATTCAATTCCCACGGGCAATTCCCACTGGATTTTTCAATGGCACGGCCAGACGACGACAACGAGGAAAAGCCGCTCGACCCGGCGGTCGAGAGGGTGCGGAAAAAACTGGTCCGCTTCGTCGCCATCAATCTCGGCCTGCTGTTCATCGCCCTTATGGCGGTGGTCGCGGCGATTGTCTACAAATCCGGCCAATCCGAGCCCGAGACCGCCGCCCCGGCATCCGTGGTGCCGTCGCCGGCGGAAGGCGGGATGCTCGCCGGCGACATCCCGCTGCCGGCAGGTGCTAAACTCCTGTCGCAGAGCCTTTCAGGCAACCGCATCGCGCTCGACGCGGAACTCGCCGACGGTACCCGGGCGATCTTTCTTTATGATATCGCCGAAAAACGCATCGTTGGCCGGTTTGCGGTGAAGACCCAATGAGTGCGGATTTTTCCGGCAACCGCCGCATTGCCACCGTCACCCTGGTCGTGGCCGACTACGACGAGGCGATCGCCTGGTATACGGAAAAGCTCGGTTTCCAGCTCGCCGACGACGTCGACCTCGGCGGCGGCAAGCGCTGGGTGACGGTTTCGGTTGGTGGCGGCGCGCGATTGCTGCTGGCCAAAGCCGATGTGTTCCTTTCCGGTGCGAACGACGGGGCGCAGGTCGCGGCGGTCGGCAACCAGACCGGCGGCCGTGTCGCCTTCTTTCTGGAAACCGACGACTTCGCCCGCGACCACGCGTCCATGAAGACGCGCGGCGTGGAATTCCGCGAGGAGCCGCGCCGTGAAGCCTATGGCACGGTGGCCGTGTTCGCCGACCTCTATGGTAACCTCTGGGACCTGATCGAGCCGCGCTGATCGGTGAGCGCCACCGTCGAAGCTGCCAATCTCCCCACTCGTGGGGGGGTGAGGAGTGGTTGCCAAAGGCAACGAAAACCAACGATTTGGCTTTTCGAACGACGAACGCCCGAAGCCATAGCGAAGGGCCGGAGCCGGCAGGCCAGAGGGGGCGCGAAGGAACGCGAGCTCCCCGCACAATCTTCCGGGCGGAGCAGGAGCGGATTACGCTCTTTTAGGTCCCAGATCCATCCTCTCCTGTCGTCAACGTCACGGCATGGATTCCCGACACGCTCCGCTCGTTCCTCGCTCACGCGGCCGGGAATGACGGTTTTCATGAACGCGGCTGCCAATCGCCAGCGTTGGCGACTAGCGGAAGTGGCAAAGGAACTATCCGTCATTCCCGACCGCGTGAGCGAGGAACGAGCGGAGCGTGTCGGGAATCCATGCCGGAACCCTGCGGAAGCATGAGGCGGAACAAACGCTTTCCTGTCACCATCTGTCAGCAATCTTCTCTCCCTTTATCCCCACCCCTCCAGCCGCCCCGCATAATCCTCCTCGTCAACTTGGAAGGAACGGCGATGGACTGGAACCTGGCGATCGAGCGGAACACGGAGGCGCTGAAGCGCATCCTGGCCGCGCTCGTCGCCATGGCGGGGCTCGCCGGCGGAACTTCCTTCACCTCCCCCTTGTGGGGAGGTCGACGCGAAGCGTCGGGTGGGGGTACCCTGCCGCGCCATCCCACACCACCGTGCTCCGCCTGCTGCGGCCGGCCGAGTCTGCCACCCGGCGGCTCATCATCGTGGCGGCGCGTGGCGTTGTCGTCCCGCCGTCGCGCTGGCGCAAGGCGAAGCCTGCGCCGACGATCCTCCGCAACGGCATCGGAACCGGTATCCTGATGCCGCCCGGACCCCCACCCCTTACCCCTCCCCCCTGAGGGGAGGGGTAAGGGGTGGGGGTAAGAGCGCATCTACCCCCACGCTCACGCTGCCCTTGTTCGACCGGCTTCCGCGATGGAATATCCGCCCATGCCGTCCGGTCGCGAAAAGCGTGCCGCGCATCTCGGTGCCCGGCTACACCACACTGTCGCCATCGTGCCCCGCCGCCTGCCAGCACCCGACGACCCGGTCGACGCCACGCGGCTTGGCCGCCGGCTCGCCACCCTCGCCGCGATCCTCGACGACCTGCCGCGCCAGGCAAAACGCTTCGCCCGCTGGCGCGCGCGTCGCGATGCGATCATCGCACAGGACAGAAACCCGGACGCCGCTACGCAAACCGGAGAACCGCGCCGACGCAGTCGCCTGCACCGCATCTGGCCGCTGCTTCCCGGCCGCCCGCCCGGCCAGCATCCCAGGCAGGGCCGGCAAAAATCCCGGCACGAGATCCACGAAATCCTGAAAGACCTCCACGGCCTCGCCTTCGACGTCCTGGAGGAGCGCCGCGACACATCCTGACCGCAACTGCGCGGCGATTTTGACCCGAGCCAAAGGCGCGCAGCCGGGCATCCTCCGCCGGCTGGCGAATCGCGGTTGCGTTTTGCGAAAGCCTCGCCTATATCGCCAAAAGTCTCCGCGCCCATCGTCTAGCGGTCAGGACGGCGCCCTCTCACGGCGCAAACCGGGGTTCGATTCCCCGTGGGCGTACCAGGACACTTCCCAGCTTCCTGATCTGATGCGGACAGTACGGCTGTCTGGACACCGCGGCCCAGTCGATCGCGGCGCCGTAACGTTCGATTAAGGTTAGCTGATCCTTAACGCAATTCCTGCACATTCCACCGCACGAACCTTGGCAATGGGGTGTTTTGCCGTGGCGTTGGGGGATGGGCAGGGAATGGCTGGAAAGAAAGGCGCCGGAGAAGCGCAATTCTTATCGATGGCGAGTATCGAAGGCGCTGCGGATTGCGGGGCCCGCGCGGTTTCGATAGCCGAATTGCGGGAACTGGTTGGCGCCGGCTCGGATTGGATCTGGGAAACCGACAGCGAGCTGCGATTCTCCTGGCTTTCGGGCAATTACGAGGACGTCACGGGCATTTCGCCGGCGAAAGTGCTTGGCCATTTTCGCTTCGATTTCCTCAAGAAAGCACCGAAAGAAAGTGCCGCAGCCCATCTGGCGGACCTGGAGGCGCGCCGCCCGTTTCGCGATTTCGTCTATGAACTCGCAGGCGGACGCCCCGATTGCCGCTGGGTCGCCATCTCGGGCTATCCGCGCTTCGATGAAGCCGGTGACTTTCTCGGTTATCGCGGTGTCGCCCGCAATGTGACCGGTATCGCCGCCTCGTTCGAGAATCCTGGAGATGAGGGATATTCGGCCGCCGACACCGCAGGCCGCAACGAGACTGAGCGGGTGCGCTCCGATCTGGCGCGGACGCTCGATTCCATGGAAATGGGCGTGGTTCTGGTCGATGCCGATCTCAAGGCGGAGATCGTCAACCAGGCTTTCTACGACATCTGGAAGGTGACCCCGCGCGACGTCGCCGTCGGCTCGCAGTTCCGGGCGCTGATGGATATCAACCGCCACAACGGCGTCTACGACGTGCCGGACGCCAAATGGGAAAGCTACGTCGCCGCGCGTCTCGACGAGATCCGTGCCGGCGACGTGGCGCCGCGTGAATTCCGCCGCGCCGACGGCTGCACGATGATCTATTCGGTCACCGCGTTGTCCGGCGGCAAGCGCCTGATCTCCTATTACGACATCACCCGGATGAAGGACCGCGAGGCCGAGCTGGCGGCGGCACTCGAGCGGTCGAAGCTCGCGGACGCGGTGATCAACGGCGTCAGGGATCCGATCTTCGTCAAGGATTCCGAACTCAGGTTCGTTTTCGTCAACGAGGCGTTCTCGAAACTTTTCGACATGAAGCCGGCGGATATGCTCGGCAAGCAGGCTTCGGATTTCCTGCCGCCTGCGGACGCGGCGCAGTTCGAGCAATCGGAGCGCGAGGTGCTGGCGACCGGGCAGTTCTACGAGGTCGAGGAGAATTTCGAATTCGCCGGCATCGGCCGGTCGCGCATCGTTCGCAAGAACAAGGTCGAAATGAACAGCGGCAAGGACTATGTCGCCTGCTTCGTCATCGACATCACCGATATGAAACGCCGGGAGGTCGAGGCCGACGAGGCGCATCGGCGGCTGGCCAACGTGATGGAATCGCTGCCGGCCGGCGTGATCATCTATGACCGCGACGACAAGTTCGTGCTCGCCAACAAAAAGCTGCAGGATTCGCTTCCCGCGCTGAAGCCGGCCTGGGAGGCCGGATGCACGTTCCGCGAGGCGATCGAACAAGGCCATTCGGCCGGCTATTTCCGCAGCAGCGGCGATCGCGCGCTCGACGCATTGTACGATACCGATCCGAAGGCCTGGCTCGATCGTTACATGCAGCGGCATCAGGTCCGCCACGCCGTCTACGAGCGCCAGAACCCGGATGGACGCTGGTACCAGGTGTTCGATACGCGTGCCGCCGACGGCACATTCATCGGCGTGCGTGTCGACATCACCGAACTCAAGGATCGGGAAAAGGCGCTGCGCGACAGCATGCGGCAGATCGACCTCTACCGGCATGTGCTCGACGAGTTGCCGGTCGCCACCAACATCAAGAGCGAAGACCTCACGCTGGAGTACGTCAACAAGACCTGGTGTGCGTTCACCGGGATCTCCAAGGAAGAGGCGGTCGGCAAGACCGACCTCGAGCTTTTCGGCGCGGAAGCCGAAGGCTTCACCGTCGCCGACACGGAGGTCGGCATCACCGGGGAGCGTCTCGAAACCGAGGAAGCGGTTTCTCACCGGAATGGCACCGTGCGCCAGTTGATGACCCGCAAGGGCAGGCTGGTGGCGATCGACGGGTCGGTGCATCTGTTCGGGTCCAGCACCGACATCACGGAAATCAAGCTGCGCGAGAACGAACTCAAGGAAAGTCTGCGTGAAAACGAGATTTTCCGCAGCCTCATCGACAATGTTCCGGTGGCGATCTACGCAAAGCGGCCGGATCTCAAGCTTTTCTACGTCAACAAGGGGTGGTCCGATCTTACCGGCTTCTCGAAGGAACAGGCCGTGGGAAAAACCGATGCCGAGATTTTCGGCGTCGATGGCGAGGCCTTCATGGAGGGCGACCGCGCCGTCCTGCGGACAGCAGAGAAGCAGGAGATCGAAGAGACGGTAAGCGATGCGGTTGGCGGTACCCGCCATCAGATCGCTCGCAAGAGCGTGATGGCCGCTTCCGACGGTTCGCTCTACCTGATCGGTTCAACCACCGACATCACCGAACTGAAGCTGCGCGAGCAGGAGTTGCGGGAAGCGCAGCAGCGCGCCGTGCTGGCGGACCGCGCCAAGTCGGAATTCCTGGCCAATATGAGCCACGAGATACGCACGCCGATGAACGGCGTGCTCGGCATGGCCGAGCTGCTGGCAAAATCCGACCTCGACGCCAAGCAGAAGACCTTCACCGACATCATCGTCAAATCCGGCAACGCGCTGCTGACGATCATCAACGACATCCTGGATTTCTCGAAGATCGACGCCGGCCAGCTGGTGCTCGATCCGGCGCCGTTCAATCTCGCCGAGGCGATCGAGGACGTTGCGACGCTGGTCTCCACGCGCGCCAAGGAAAAGGATCTCGAGCTCATCGTTCGCGTCGAGCCGAAACTCACCGAACTTTACGTCGGCGACGTCGGGCGCATCCGGCAGATCATCACCAACCTGCTCGGCAATGCGGTCAAGTTCACCGATTCCGGACACGTGCTGGTCGATGTGACCGGTGACAAGAGCACGGACCGGACCAGGTTGACCATCAGCGTGACCGACACCGGCATCGGCATTCCAGAGGACAAGCTGAGCCAGGTTTTCGAGAAGTTCAGCCAGGTCGATTCCTCGTCGACCCGACGCCATGAGGGAACAGGCCTTGGCCTCGCGATCACGTCGCGGCTCGTCGCGCTGATGGACGGCGAGATCGGCGCCGACAGTGCCGAGGGCAAGGGTTCAACGTTCTGGTTCACGATCGAACTGCCGCACGCCGGAAACCGGAGTACCCGCCGGGTGACGCCGCTCGATGTTTCCGGCGCGCGCATCCTGATTATCGACGACAACGCGGTCAATCGCTCGATCCTCACCGAGCAGATGGTCTCCTGGACGTTCGATTCCTGCGCCGCCGAAAACGGCCTCGAAGGGCTCGGTGTATTGAAGGCGGCCGCCAGCTACGGGGTTCCAGTCGATTGCGTGGTGCTCGACTACCAGATGCCCATGATGACGGGTGCGGAAGTTGCCCGGATCATTCGCGCCACGCCGGAAATCGCCGGCACGCCCATCGTGATGCTGACCTCGGTCGATCAATCGCTTTCCAATGTGAGCTACCGCGACCTCAGCATCGATGCGCAGCTGATCAAGCCGGCGCGCTCTTCCGTGCTCCTGGAGACGCTGGTCTCGACCATCCAGAAACACCGTTCGGCAATTTCGCAAGCCGAGCACCATGACGAGGCCGAGAAGGCTGCCGCGGCGGATTCGGAGGGAACGCAAGGCCGCATCTCGGCGGCGGCAATGAGCCTGGCGCGGCGCGCGATGCCTTCCTCGCTGCAGAAGAGCCGCGTGACGCCGGCGGATGGTCATCGCATCGATATCCTCGTCGCCGAAGACAACGAGGTCAATCAGCTGGTCTTCACCCAGATACTCGGCGAGACCCGTTACAGCTTCGAGATCGTCGGTAATGGCAGGCGTGCCGTCGAAGCCTTCGGCGAAATGAATCCGCGCATGATCCTCATGGACGTTTCGATGCCGGAAATGAACGGGCTCGAAGCGACCGGCGCGATCCGGCGCCTGGAAGAGGCGGCCGGCACCAGGGTCCCGATCATCGGCGTGACGGCGCATGCGCTGAAGGGTGACCGCGAGCGCTGCGTCGAGGCCGGCATGGACGACTATCTGCCGAAGCCGATCAGTCCGAAAGCCCTGATGGAGAAAGTCGAGCGCTGGGCTGCCACGCAAGCGCAGGCTCACCGCGAAGTGGGTTGAGGCTTTTGCCAGCAGCGTCACCTCGCCGGAATAATCGATACCTTGCCGGCTTAGTAAGCCAGGCGGCGGCAAGCGCCTGATTCCGCGAGACGAAATAACGCGCAGCCGGATCACGGTCCGAAGTCGTGGCCGCAGCAGGGCATCAGGCTTTACCGAGCCGACACAAAACTGTCATCCAACTGTTACAAATGGGCGCTATGGCCTCTGCGGACGCTGAAAAAAGCGTCGGGACAATTTTCCGGACAGGAGTAGGCCACATGAAGAAACTTATGCTCACGGCGTCGGCCGCGGCGCTCGCGCTGGCCGCATCGGCCGGTTACGCCGCCGCGCGCGACCAGATCCAGATCGTCGGCTCGTCGACGGTGTTCCCGTTCACCACTGCTGTCGCCGAGAAGCTCGGCCAGGGCGGCAAGTTCAAGACCCCCGTCGTCGAGTCCACCGGCACCGGCGGCGGCATCAAGCTGTTCTGCTCGGGCGTCGGCGAGAACACCCCTGACTTCACCAATGCCTCGCGCGCCATCAAGGACAGCGAACTCGAGACTTGCAAGGCCAATGGCGCCACGCCGGTCGAGATCAAGGTCGGCTTCGATGGTATCGTGCTTGCGAATTCGAAAGCCGGCACGGTTGTCGATCTGACCAAAGAGCAGATCTTCAAGGCGCTGGCCAAGAACGTTGCCGTCGACGGCAAGGTCGTACCGAATCCCTACGTCAACTGGTCGGATGTAGACGCCTCGTTGCCCGCCACCAAGATCGAAGTGCTCGGCCCGCCCCCGACCTCCGGCACGCGCGACGCCTTCGTTGAACTTGTCATGCTCGAAGCCTGCCAGGACGAAGTCAAGGCTGCCAACGAAAAGGCCTGCCCGGAAATCCGCGAAGACGGCGCTTTCATCGAAGCCGGTGAAAATGACAACCTGATCGTTCAGAAGCTTGAAGCCAACGCCAATGCTTTCGGCGTCTTCGGCTTCTCCTTCCTCGACCAGAACGCCGACAAGCTGCAGGGCCACAAGGTGGATGGCGTCGAGCCGACCTTCGAAAACATCGCGTCCGGCGACTACAAGATTTCGCGCTCGCTGTTCATCTATGCCAAGAAGGAACATGTTGGCGTGATCCCCGGCATGGAAGAGTTCATCGCCGAGTATACGTCGGATGCCGCCTGGGGTCCTGAGGGCTATCTCGCCGACAAGGGCTTGATCCCGCTTCCGGACGCGGAGCGCGCCAAGTCGGCCGAGGACGCGAAAGCGCTCAAGGGCATGGGTTCCTGATGTAGGCATTGCCTAGGCCCGGGATGCTTTCCATCCCGGGCCTGGTTTCTTATCGACTGTTCCTGTTTACCGAACCGGAACATGCGTCTTTGAAAACAGCGGTTGCGGGTACGCCATGGTCACCTATCTGGTTTTTGCGCTGATCGCTCTTTTCGTGGCTGCATATTTCGTTGGACGATCGAGAGCGGTGGCCAGCGTGAACGGGGAAGTTTCCAAGCTTCATTCGCTTCCCGGCCAGCACGGCATGTTCCTGGCTCTGGTCAGCGTCGTACCGGCATTGCTGGCGCTCATAATCTGGTCGCTGATCACGCCGGGTATTGAATCCAACATCATAAAAAACAACTTCGCCACCGAACTCGGTGGACTGGGTGTTCCTCAGGTTGAAGCCTTCATACGCGACGCACGGGCCATGGCCTTCGGCGGCGTGGTGGGCTTCACCGACGCGACCAAGGAAGCGGCTGCCGCCCTGTACAAAACGGTCCACGCCAGAAGCGTCTGGATCATCCTGCTAATCTGTGCGGTTCTGGCGATCGGCGGATTTGTCTGGGGATATGGAAAGATCGCCCCGCCCTATCGGGCGCGACACATGGTCGAGCGCATCGTTCGCATCTTTCTCATCGCGTGCTCGGCGGTCGCCATCCTGACGACGATCGGCATCGTGCTGTCGCTGATCTTCGAATCACTGCGCTTCTTTCAGCAGGTGCCGATCCACAAGTTCCTCTTCGGCACGCATTGGAGCCCGCAAAGCGCATTCACCGGCGCCGGCACGGCCCAAGGCGCCGTCGATCCGAATATTTTCGGTATGGTTCCACTGTTCGTCGGTACTCTGCTAATTACCTTCATAGCTATGCTCGTGGCAGCGCCGACCGGTCTGATGGCGGCGATATATCTGTCTGATTATGCATCCAAACCGGTCCGTGCTGTCGCCAAGCCCATCCTTGAAATCCTGGCCGGCATACCGACGGTGGTCTACGGCTTCTTCGCCGCGCTCACCGTGGCGCCTTTCTTTCGCGGCCTTGGTGAAAGCATCGGGCTCGGTGTGGCGTCCGAATCGGCGCTGGCAGCCGGTGTCGTCATGGGCATCATGATCATTCCGTTCGTCTCGTCGCTCTCCGATGACGTCATCAACGCCGTGCCGCAGTCGTTGCGTGACGGCTCCGCAGGGCTAGGCGCGACCAAATCAGAAACCATCCGCAAGGTAGTGTTGCCGGCAGCGCTTCCAGGTATCGTTTCCGCGATGTTGCTTGCCGTGAGCCGGGCGATCGGCGAGACCATGATCGTCGTGATGGCTGCCGGCCTGGCTGCCAACCTGACCGTCAATCCGCTCGAGGCTGTTACGACGGTAACGGTTCAAATCGTGACCTTGCTGGTCGGCGACCAGGAATTCGACAGCGCCAAGACGCTCGCCGCTTTCGCGCTCGGCCTTGTGCTCTTCTGCATCACGCTCGCACTGAATATCGTCGCGTTGCGCGTCGTCCAGAAATATCGGGAACAATATGACTGATACGACCTCGACAATGGGCGCCGTCGGTCGCCCCCGAAGCATACACGCCGATGACGCTGCCAAGGCGCGCCTGAAAAAGCGCTACGCTGCGGAGCAGCGGTTCAAGTGGCTTGGCGCTGCCGCCATCGCCATCTCCGCGCTGTTCCTCGTGCTCCTGCTTTCGACGATCGTCACGCAGGCCTGGCCAGCGTTGCGGATGAACTACATTACCTTGCCCGTCGACCTTTCCTCCGCGAAAGTCGACCCGGCGGCATTGGACAGCGTCAACTACGATACGGTCATACAGGAGGCGCTGGCGGCAAAGATTCCGGACGCCTCAAGCCGTCAGGACAGGCGGCTGGTGCGTGGAATGATCTCGACCGGCGCCGGGCTGCAGTTGCGCAAGGACATCGCCGAGGACCCTTCGATGCTCGGCAAGACGGTGGACTACGCCGTTCCGGTCGATGACTTCGCCGATCTCTATCTCAAGGGCCTCTTGGCGGCGAAAGGCAGCGTTGCACCGGTGCAGTCGGCGATTACCCTTTCGGCCGACAGCGGCGACGTGGATATTGGCTTCGACAAGGACGAGATATTGACCTTCGCTCACGCGAGCGGCGCCACGGAGGGCGAAAACGGAGTTCTTAACCTCACCAGCGGTGCGGCATCGTTGCTGCTCGAAATAAATGGCGGCATCATCAAGCTCACCCAGGTCGCACCTGCCGCGAACGGCGGCGCTGCCGCCAAGGGCACGGTGATCACCAAGCCACAAGGCACGACTCAGGCGGCGGGCACGGCCAAGCTGCGCGTCATCGATGCATCGGAGAGTTCCCGCAAGATTTCGGACAAGGAGATCGTCTGGCTGGAGGGCCTGAAAGGCCAGAATCTCGTCGAAAGCCGCTTCAACTCGATTTTCTTCACCAGCGGTGCCAGCCGAGAACCGGAACTCGCCGGTATATGGGGCGCCGTGGTCGGATCTTTTCTGACGATGGTCGTCACCCTTGCCATTGCTTTTCCCATCGGTGTCTCGGCGGCGATCTATCTCGAGGAATTCGCGCCGAAGAACCGTTGGACCAATCTCATCGAAGTCAACATCAACAACCTTGCCGCGGTGCCGTCCATCGTCTTCGGTCTGCTTGGACTGGCTGTTTTCCTGAATTTCTTCGGGCTGCCCCGCTCCGCTCCAGTGGTCGGCGGCATGGTGCTTGCGCTGATGACCATGCCGATCATCATTATCGCCTCGCGCGCCTCCATACGCGCGGTGCCGCCGTCAATTCGTGAAGCTGCGCTCGGCATCGGCGCGTCTAAAGTCCAGACCGTATTTCATCACGTGCTGCCGTTGGCCATGCCCGGCATCATGACCGGAACCATCCTCGGCATGGCGCATGCGCTCGGTGAGACGGCGCCGCTGTTGATGATCGGGATGGTCGCCTTCATTGTCGACATTCCCGGTGGCTTTACCGATCCAGCGACGATCTTGCCCGTGCAGATCTTCATGTGGGCGGATTTCCCCGAACCCGGCTTCCAGCAGAAAACGTCGGCGGCCATTCTTATCCTGCTGGCGTTCCTGATCATCATGAATGCCATAGCTGTAATCCTGCGCAGACGCTTCGAGCGGCGCTGGTAGCGGAGAAAAGGACATGAACATCATGACTGAAGCCGACATTGAAAAGAAGTTGGCAACCGGTGCCGATGAGCCTTCGGTGAAGATGAAGGGCGACAAGGTCTCGGTATATTACGGAGAAAAACGCGCCCTTTTCGACGTCGACCTCGACGTGCGCCAGAACCAGGTGACGGCGCTGATCGGCCCTTCGGGCTGCGGCAAGTCGACCTTTCTGCGCTGCCTCAACCGCATGAACGACACGATTTCGATCGCCCGCGTGACCGGCAAGATCACGCTCGATGAAGAGGACGTCTACGATCCGAATATCGACGTCGTGGAACTGCGCGCTCGCGTCGGGATGGTGTTCCAGAAGCCGAATCCATTCCCGAAGTCGATTTACGACAATGTCGCCTACGGGCCGAAAATTCACGGTCTGACCAGGAGCAAAGCCGAACTCGACAGTGTCGTCGAATCCAGTCTGAAGAAGGCGGCGCTGTGGAACGAGGTCAAGGACCGGCTGCACGAATCGGGCACCGGTCTCTCCGGCGGTCAGCAGCAACGTCTGTGCATCGCGCGCGCCATCGCCGTGTCGCCTGAAGTCATTTTGATGGACGAGCCGTGCTCGGCGCTCGATCCTATCGCTACCGCCAAGGTCGAGGAACTGATCGACGAGCTACGCGAGAACTACACGATCGTCATCGTCACGCACTCGATGCAGCAGGCGGCGCGCGTCTCGCAGCGGACCGCCATGTTCCACCTCGGATATCTCGTGGAGGAAGGTGCGACCGACAAGATGTTCACCAACCCCGACGACAAGCGCACTCAGGACTACATCACGGGCCGGTTCGGCTGAGCCGCTCCGCCTCGCAACCGAATGACGAGGAGAGAATGATGCGCGAACATACCGTCGCGTCTTTCGACGAAGAGCTCGAACACATCGACCAGCTCATCCGCGACATGGGTGACCTTGCGGGCGCGATGCTGCAATCGGCGACCAAATCGCTGCTGCTGTCGGACAACCCGCTCGCCCAGCGGGTGATATCCGATGACACCATCATGGACGCCAAGCAGCGCGAACTCGACGACCGGGCGATCACGCTTATCGCCAAACGGCAGCCGATGGCGCAGGATCTGCGCGCCGTAGTGGGCGCGATCCGCATGGCCGCCGACCTCGAACGGATCGGCGACCTTGCCAAGAACATCGCCAAGCGGGTCGGCGCGGTCGGCCAGAGCACCACGCCGCGCAACCTGTCGCACTCGATCGAAACGATGGCAGCACTTGTGCTGACCCAGGTGCAGGGCGTCGTCGACAAATATGTGGCGCGCGAGGCCGAAAGCCTGAAGCCGCTGAGAGCCGACGATGAGAAAATCGACATCCAATACACGGCGGTGTTTCGCGAACTCCTCACCTATATGATGGAAGATCCGCGCAACATCACCGCCTGCACCCATCTTCTGTTTTGCGCGAAGAACTTGGAGCGGATCGGCGACCATGTCACCAATATCGCCGAGAATGCCTATTACGTGATGACCGGCACGCAATTGCCGCCGCATCGGCCGAAGATCGACGAGACCGGAATGACGGCCCTACTCGCCGAATAGAACGACCAAAAGGAACGACAGCCACATGATTGCTCCGAAGATCATGGTTGTGGAGGACGAGGAGCCGCTGTGCGTCCTTCTCCGCTACAATCTCGAGGCCGAAGGCTATCAGGTCGAAGTGGTGACGCGCGGCGACGAGGCCGAGATCAGGCTTCAGGAAAACGTGCCCGACCTGCTGGTGCTCGACTGGATGGTTCCCGCCGTTTCCGGTATCGAACTGTGCCGCCGCCTCAGGATGCGGCCGGAAACCGAGCGCCTGCCGATTATCATGCTGACGGCGCGCGGCGAGGAAAGCGACCGCGTGCGAGGCCTTTCGACCGGTGCCGACGACTATCTGGTGAAGCCGTTCTCCACGCCGGAATTCATCGCTCGCGTGCGGGCGCTGTTACGCCGCGCCAAGCCGGAAGTGCTCTCCAGCGTGCTCAAGGTCGGCGACATCGTGCTCGACCGGGAGGCGCACCGCGTCTACCGCAAGAAGAGTGAGATCCGGCTCGGGCCTACCGAGTTCCGGCTGCTCGAATTCATGATGCAGCATCCTGGCCGCGTCTTCTCGCGCAGCCAATTGCTCGACAATGTATGGGGCGAGACGATCTACATCGACGAGCGCACCGTCGACGTGCATGTCGGGCGGCTGCGCAAGGCGGTCAACAACGGGCGCATGCCGGACGTCATCCGCACCATTCGTGGCGCCGGCTACGCCATCCGCGAGATTTGAGCGGAAGGCTTCCTCAGGCCACGCTCTTGCCCGTCAGGTCGGTCAAGGCTCCGTTGCCGGGCGCCAGGATCTCGTGGTCGACATATGTCAGCGCCCGCATGGCGCAGCCCTCGCGGATCAACGGCATCTCGTCCGGTTCCGTATCGAAGGAGATGGCCTTTGAATGGTGGCCGCCCGCAGTCCTGGCGATCGCCTCGCGCATCGACGGCTCGATAAGGTCGAATGCGCCGGCGCCGTGACCGACCATCGCCACGGGCGCCGGATCGATCAGGGCAAACAGACTGCCAAGGCTGAAGCCGATGGCCTCTCCGGCTTTTCGAAATGCCTGGCGCTCCGGACCGTCTTGCGCGCGGGCGCGGTCAGCCAACTCAAGCATGTCCGCGTCGCTGATATCGGCGGCCGGGGTTTCGTCTTCGCTGTGCTGCCGCGCATTGCGCCAGATCGCATAATTGCCGGCATAAGCCTCGACGCAGCCGCGGCGGCCGCAGCGGCAAAGCGCCCCGTCCGGCCTGTGGATCATGTGGCCGAACTCACCGCCGGAAGATTGCGTGCCGGTGAACAGTTCGCCTTTGAGAACCATCCCCATGCCGATGCCGTGCGACAGCAGGATGGCGATGAAGTCCTCGCGGTAGCGCTCGGGCTTGTGCCAGCGCAGCGCCATGGCGATCATGTTGCAGTCGTTCTCCACCGTCGCCGGAATGCCGAAGGCATCTTCGAGCAGCGAAGCGAACGGGATGTCTGCATGCATGGTGATCGGCGACCACAGCATGGTGCGGGCGCTGGCATCGGTGATGCCCTGGATGGCAAGCACCATGCGCATGACGGGCTTCATCGACGCATGACGGCCAGCGAGCAGGCGCCGGATCATCGCCAGCATCTCGCCGATCAATTCGTCCCTGGGCATGGTAAGCGTCGACAAGCGGCGCTGTTCCTGGTCGGTCACGTTGCCAGCGTAGTCGACGAGTGCCGCCGAAAGATAGTTGAGCGACAGGACCACGGTTATGACCGAAGCCGCGCTCGGTTTGAGGCCAAGCGCCACTTGCGGGCGCCCACGCTTCGCGGACGGGGCATCGCTGCCCTTCGTCTCGAACAATACACCCTCGTCGATCAGATCCGACGAAATCGCAGAAATCGTAGAATGGGAGAGGCCTGTCGTGCCTGCAATCTCCGTGCGGGACGGTTGGCCAGCATGACGCACGGCGGAGATCACCATCGCGCGGTTGCGGCGGCGCAGATCGTCGTGACGGATCCCGACCGTCATTAGGCATTCCTCCCCGGTGATACCTGTGCGGCTCTTCCATGCATTGCGGAAGCCGTCAACAGCCACCACGCCGAAATGATATTGACACGCTTGCCGGGTTGAGTCATTCTTTTTTTCGAGGCTCGAAAAAAAGAGCTTCCGAATGACTCAGGCCAATGTCATCGCGCCTCAAGGCGCAGGGAGGAAATCATGAAGAAGTTTGCAACCGCCATCCTGGCGGGCGTTGCCATGTCGTTTGCGCTTTCGGCCGTCGCCGAAGCCAAGGACAAGGTCGTCGGTGTTTCCTGGTCGAATTTCCAGGAAGAACGCTGGAAGACCGATGAAGCCGCCATCAAGGCAGCCCTCGAAGCCGCCGGGGACAAATACATCTCTGCCGACGCGCAATCCAATCCCGGCAAGCAGCTCACCGATGTGGAAAGCCTGATCTCCCAGGGCGCCAACGCGCTGATCATCCTGGCGCAGGACGCGTCGGCGATCGGCCCGGCCGTACAGAAGGCGCTGGACGAAGGCATTCCGGTGGTCGGTTACGACCGCCTGATCGAGAACAAGGACGTTTTCTACCTGACCTTCGACAACAAGGAAGTCGGTCGCATGCAGGCCGCCGAGGTGTTCAAGGTGAAGCCTGAAGGCAACTACGTCTTCATCAAGGGCTCCGGCGCCGACCCGAACGCCGACTTCCTGTTCGCCGGTTCGATGGAAGTACTGAAAGAAGCGATCGACGGCGGCAAGATCAAGAATGTCGGCGAGGCCTATACCGACGGCTGGCTTCCGGCCAACGCGCAGAAGAACATGGAACAGTTCCTGACCGCCAACGACAACAAGGTCGATGCGGTAGTTGCTGCCAATGACGGCACCGCCGGCGGCGTCGTCGCGGCGCTGACCGCCCAGGGGCTGGCCGGTTCGGTGCCGGTTTCCGGCCAGGACGGCGACCATGCCGCGTTGAACCGTGTGGCGCTCGGCACGCAGACTGTGTCGGTGTGGAAGGACGCGCGCGAACTCGGCAAGGCGGCTGCTGAAATCGCGTCGCAGCTTGCCGACGGTACAGCCCTGGACAAGATCCCGAACGCGGTCAAGTTCACCACTCCCGGCGGCAACGAGACCAACTCGGTGTTCCTGACCCCGGTCGCCATCACCAAGGACAACCTCAACGTCGTCATCGACGCCGGCTGGGTTGGCAAGGATGTGGTTTGCGCCGGCGTGGCCGCCGGTTCGGTTGCCGCCTGCAACTGATCCTGGTTGCATAGTTCGATCCAGCGCCGCGGTTTGACGAAAACCGCGGCGTCTTCTTAAGATGAGATACCGGCACCCGCGCCAGGGGGAAGGCCGGCGGGAGGTAACATGACCGACGTGACTTCACCCGCGCCAGACCAGGCGCGCGAGTCCGAACTCGGCCCGGTACAGCGTTTTCTGAAGGCAACCGAGATCGACATGCGCATGCTGGGCATGCTCGGTGCGCTGCTGGTCATCTGGGTTGGAATACATCTCCTGTCGGGCGGCCTGTTCCTGACGCCCCGAAATCTCTGGAACCTCTCGGTCCAGACCTCCTCGGTGGCGATCATGGCTACCGGCATGGTTCTGGTAATCGTCATGCGCAACATTGATCTTTCGGTTGGATCGGTGGAGGGTGTGGTCGGCATGCTGATGGGCTTCGCGCAAGTGCATTTCCTTGTGCGCATGATGGGCATGCCGCTTGGCGACCCCTGGATCTGGATCATAGCGCTTGCCATCGGCGTCACGGTCGGGCTGCTGATCGGCGCTCTCCAGGGTTTCATCATTGCCTATCTCGAAGTCCCATCCTTCATCGTCACGCTCGGCGGGCTGCTGATCTGGCGCGGCGCGGCGTGGTGGATCACCAGCGGCCAGACCATTGCGCCGCTCGATACGACATTTCAGCTCATGGGAGGTGGGCCGCGAGGGTCGATCGGAGCGGCCTGGAGCTGGGTTGTCGGTATTGTTGCCTGTCTCGCCGTCGCCCTAATGCTGATAAACGGTCGCCGGCAGCGTCAGCGTTTCAAGTTTCCACTCCGCCCCATCTGGGCCGAGGTGTTCATCGGCGCCGTTATCTGGATCGTTGTCCTTGGCGCCGTGTGGATCGCGAATTCCTATCCCTGGCCGATCGGCATCGTGAGAAGGTATGCCGAGGAGAATGGGATCGCCGTCCCCGAAGGAGGGCTGTTCATCGCGCATGGCATCGCCATTCCAGTGCTGATGGCTGTCACCGTCGGTATCGTGATGACCTTTATCTCCACGCGCACGCGTTTCGGCCGCTATGTCTTTGCGATCGGCGGCAATCCGGAAGCGGCCAACCTCGCCGGCATCAATACGCGCTGGATCACCATGAAGGTATTCATGGTGATGGGCGTCCTTGCAGCGATCAGCGCGGCGATCTCATCGGCGCGGCTCAATTCCTCGACGAACTCGCTCGGCACGCTCGATGAACTGCTGGTCATCGCAGCCGCCGTCATTGGCGGCACCTCGCTGGCGGGTGGGTCGGGAACGATCATCGGTGCCATGCTTGGCGCGTTGCTGATGCAGTCGCTGCAGTCCGGAATGGTGCTGCTCGGTATCGATTCGCCGCTGCAGAGCATTGTCGTCGGCGCCGTGCTGGTTGTCGCGGTGTGGCTTGATACGATCTACCGGAAGCGGGTTTAAGGGGGAACAATCATGGCAGACAACAGCAATCCCGCCGGCACGCCGCTGATCGAGATGAAGAACATCTCGATCGCCTTCGGTGGTATCCGCGCCGTCGACGACGCATCGGTCGATCTTTTCCCGGGAGAAGTGGTGGCGCTGCTTGGCCACAACGGCGCCGGCAAGTCGACGCTGATCAAGATACTCTCCGGCGCCTACAAGCGCGATGCAGGGCAGATATTCGTCAATGGCGAAGAAGCGTCGATCGGCAACCCCCGCGACGCCAAGAAATATGGCATCGAGACGATCTACCAGACGCTGGCGCTGGCCGATAATGTGGATGCCGCCGCCAACCTGTTCCTTGGCCGCGAACTCATGACCTCTTACGGCACGCTCGACGACGGCGCGATGGAAGCCGAGGCACGCAAGGTAATGGGCCGGCTCAACCCGCGCTTCCAGCGCTTCAAGGACCCTGTTATCAAGCTTTCCGGAGGCCAGCGGCAGTCGGTGGCTATTGCGCGGGCCATCCTGTTCAATGCCCGCATCCTGATCATGGACGAGCCGACGGCAGCACTTGGACCACAGGAAACGGCACAGGTCGGCGAACTGGTCAAACAGTTGAAAGCGGACGGCATCGGCATCTTCCTGATCAGCCATGATATCCATGACGTCTTCGATCTTGCCGACCGGGTCTGCGTGATGAAGAACGGCCAGGTGGTCGGTACCGCACACACGAAGGACGTCACGCAGGACGAGGTGCTCGGCATGATCATCCTGGGAAAATGCCCGCCCGGGGCCATTCCGGGGCCGGGTGCCCTGAAGATCGCCGCCTGAGCTTAAAAGCTGCTTGTAAGATTAGCCGGCTTGGTCGCTAACGCGGTCGATTTCATGCAAATCGGGCGCAGCAACCCCCGTTGGCACGACCTCAACGCGGTGGTGGCACTGCCCGTCACGTTGCATTGAGGCTTGTAGTGGTTACAAGTCGGTGCTTGACCAGCTTGAGATTGCCGCCTTGAAGAAGTTATTTCCGTTCGCAGTCTTCCTGTCGGTGGCTCTTGCCAGCCTCGTGTTGGCCGGGTTTGCCTATTTTGCGAGCGAAGAAGCCGGCCGCATCAAGTTTACCGCCGCCGCCGATGACGCCTTCGCCCGGATCGAGGGCCGGATAGATCTGCATCTTTCGCTGCTGCGAGCCGCTCATGCATTCTTCGACGCGCGTGGCGGTGCGCCGACGCATGATGAATTCAAGCGGTTTGTCGATGCATTGAAGATCCACGACACCTATACGGGTCTTCGGGGCATAGGCTTCCTCAAACAGGTGGGAAAAGACGACGACGCGGCGATCGAAGCAGAGATATTCGCGAACTATGGGGTGCCCCGGAAGGTCTGGCCGGATTCCGGCGAGACTCGGCGGATGCCCGTCGTGATGTTCGAGCCGACAGATCAAACCGGCGACACTTCCATCGGCTTCGACATGTACAGCGACTCCGCCCGTCGGCGCGCACTCGACGCAGCAGTCAGCACGGCCGGCGTTCATGCCACGGGGCGTGTCCAACTCGGCGCAACGTCCGGGGGGCCGGTGTATCCCGGCTTCCTGGTTTTTCTACGCGTCGATGCCGCTACTTCGCAGTCGACTGCCACGGAAGCTGTCAGGCCTGCCGCCGGATTCCTTTATGCGGCATTTCGCGCACATGAACTTTTCAGTGCAGCCCTGGGTCAGACGCCGCTGCTTCCGGTCAATGTCGAGGTATACGAAGGCGCCCCAGAGCCGGACAATCTGCTCTTCCGCTCACATGCAGGACCGGATCCCGATCTTGCCGAGTCCCATCTCGTAACGCGCGAACTCGTTGTCGCCGGTCAGGCCTGGACTATTCTGTTCCGTCCGTCCGGCGCGTTCGCGTTGCCATCCTCGCCAGTCATTCCGGTTGCGCTCGGGCTTGTCGGCCTGGTGCTCGCGGCTGCGATCGCGCTGCTCGCCCGGTGGCAGGACCGCGCCTATTCAGCTGTCGAGACGCTGCAGAGCGCTACCGAGAAGAGCCTGCTGGAGAAAGACCTGATGCTTCAGGAAATGAAGCATCGCATCAAGAATTCCATCACCCGGGTGCTTGCGATGGCCCGGCAGACGGCGAGCCATTCCGAGAATATCGACGAGTTTTCCGCTTCGTTTGCCGCCCGCCTTCAGGCGATGGCCGCTTCGCAGGACATGCTGACGCGCTCCAGGTGGCAGAAGGCGGATCTCGAGGAGTTGCTCAAAACCGAACTGGAGCAGGTTTTCGGCAAGAACCTGGAGGCAGGAACGCTGTCCGGCCCTGCGGTGGAGATCGACGAAACAACCACCCAGGCGCTCGGCCTGACCTTTCACGAACTAGCTACCAACGCGCTCAAATACGGTGACGTGGGACGCGGCAAGGGTGGTCTGACTGTCGCCTGGTGTGTTCTCCGGGAGGGTGCCCGGAGCACCTTGGCGCTGACATGGTCGGAAGCAAGTGACGAACCGCTGACGATCCCGGAAAAGACGAGCTTCGGCACGAAGCTCATCGACATGAATATCACTCGGGAACTCGACGGTACGATTGCGCGGGAATTTGGGGCCGACGGATTGAAAGTGGAGATAGAGATTCCGCTCGTCTCCCAGCAAACCAAGGCCGGCAGCCGAAGCTCAAACAGACAATAGAAAACAGGCCCGACCCGGTCCCCCTTGGAACATGGTCAGGCCTGTTTTTATCCTTGAGCGTCGATTGGTATCAGCAGCGTTCGACGTAGACGCGGCCAGTACGACGGTCGCGGTAGCGGCAATAGCCGGGACGGTCCGCAGCCCTGCCGAGCAGGTAACCACCGATCGCACCTGCGCCCGCACCGATCGCCGCGCCTTCCCAGCCGCCGGCAATGCCGCCGATGGCAGCGCCGGCGGCACCGCCCGCGACTGCAGTCCTTTCGGCGGTCGTGCAACCGGCTATTGCAACCGTTGCAATCAGCGCAAAAAGAATGTTCCTCATTTCCTACTCTCCTCAGGGTGGTGATGTCCCTACCGTCATATATCATGCCGGAAGATATCTGCCTCAATCAAGCAAATTACTCTTGCGTGCTATACCGGTCGTCCTTGCTCTTGGAATTTGACGCAACCATGACGTCAGGAACGCTGATCGAGGCCACCAGCGTGCCGTCCGGCTTGACGTCCCACGCGAGTTCCGCATCCTCTTCCTCAAGCGCCGGATCGACCGTCACGCACTGCGCGAAAATCTGGGGATGCTGGCCGGTGAACGACCCGAGGCTTACCGGCAATTCGCCTTCGCATTCTTCAACAGTCTCGAAGACCGGGACGGGGGCTGGGAGTTCGCGGCATTGCGCGAGATCGTCCGAGCAACCGATGATGAGTAAAAGTGCAGCAATGTGCTCCATAGCCGAGCTCCTTTGCTTCTAGAACGAATGAAAGTGGGCTCGGGTTCCGTCGAGCGAAGCGCGGCTGCTAGGTGCCGGCCCAAAATTGTACGCGCTCAGAATTATGGAAAATTCTGGAACCTTTTGGCCAGGAGCGAATTAATGGCTAGTGATGTCCGAGGGCCACCGCCCCCAAGCCCCCGCAACCCCTGGCGGCCTTCGATCCACAGAGAAGACGATCCCCTCCGTCTTCGACATCTGCACAAAGGCCGGCCCCCGAGGGGGTCGGCTTTTTGCTGTTACCCAAGCGTTCAATCGATCTCGAAATTCCCCTTGGGAACGATCAGGCGATACTCTAGGCGGTTGCCATCGGCGGTGAGCGACCCCTTGCCGTTGAGCGAGGCCGGAACCACGCGTTCCAGCGCAACACTGCCGAATTTCTTGTCCTTGAGCTTATCAGCAGCAGCGGCGATCGCCTCGATCCAGGTCAAGGTCAGGGCGTCCGGAGTTTCTCCCGCCTTCAGATCGGCAGAAATTGTCACCAAGCCGTCCGGCTTGGACAACGCTCCGTAACTCACCGAATTGACCGCGAGTTCGTGCAGAGCCAAGCCGATATGTAATGCCGCATTGGGGCTAAGGTAGGGATTTGCACCTTCCAGGCGAATGTTTTTGGCCGGATCCGCGCAATAGCGGCCAACCTGGCCGATCACCAATTCGCGAAGATCGGCGCCGCGCCAGTTCGACATGGTGACCAAATCCTGGGAAGAAGCCATCGATTGCAGCCGGCCACGAAAACGCGTGAGAAACCCCTCCAGCGTTCCTGAATAGCGGCCGGTCTGGGTGGCGACGCTCTGGATGATCGCTAGCAGGTTCTTGGAGCGATGGCTGACCTCACGCAGTAGCGCGCGCAGCGTCTGCTCGCGGCGTTTCTGCTCGGTGGTTTCGACGGCAGTTGTCACCACCCCCAGCACCGCGCCATCATTTCCCCGGTCCGCGTCGATCCACACGTCGAACCAGCGTGCGCCTTCGTCGTCCGGGATGCTGATTTCAAGGCTCTCCATCTCGCCGGTCGCAAGCACGTTGCGTTTCGCCGCGATCATGCGCACTGCCTCCGATTCCGGCAGGAAATCGGGATCGCTCATTCCGTCGAGATCACCATGCGCCCAGGCAGCAGGCACGTTTTGAGCCCATAGAATGCGCAGATCGTCGTCCTGATAGAGGACCGAAATGCCGGTATTGCGCAACGAGCGTAAAAGGTTCCGTTCGATACCCCTGTCAGTTTTCGGCATATGCATGTTCATGGTATCGCCCGCTTCGCCGCCGCTCCTTTTTCTTCGATCGTGCGGACCCATGATTGCTCCCCGCTTTTCCCTCGAAGGTTGAACGGTTCAGTCCGGTTTGGGTTCCCCGCAAAAGGTTCCGCCGGACAACGCGTCCCCGAGGGGGCACGGTCCGGCGGAGGCTGAAAACCGCTTGAGGGGATCGGTTTTCAGGTTCGAGGCTGTCGCTAACGCCTACTCAGCGTGCCCTGCGAAACAATCCTGCCAATAGTGACAGAACAAGAAACGCGAGGAAAATAAAGAACAGAATCTGCGCAATGCCAGCCGATGTTCCGGCTATACCGCCGAAGCCAAGAGCACCGGCGATGATCGCGACCACCAGGAAAACAAGAGCCCAGTAAAGCATGTTTCAACTCCTTAGAAAGCTTGCATGAAAAACGCCGGAATGCGCCGTTTGTTCCGTCACATGAAAAAGCCGCCCTCACGAGCGGCTTTTTCAATCGGCCTGGCGGAATATCAGGCTGCGGCAGCCTTGGCCTGCCGGTCGAAGAACAGCGCCTGGCTGATCAGGGCTTTCACCATGTCGGGATTGAACGGCTTGGTGACAAGGAAGGCCGGCTCTGGCCGCTCGCCCGTCAAGAGCCTTTCGGGGAACGCGGTAATGAAGATGACGGGGACGGCGGTCGATGCAAGAATTTCGTTGACCGCGTCGATGCCGGAGCTGCCATCGGCGAGCTGGATATCGGCAAGCACCATTTTCGGGTTGTTCTTGGCGAAAAGGGCGGTGGCTTCGCTATGCGTGCGCGCCGTGCCGACAACGCGGTGGCCGAGGCTTTCGACCATCTCTTCTATGTCCATCGCAATCAACGGCTCATCTTCGATGATCAGTATGTCGGTGGCTACCTGCCGCGATATCTCGTTGCTCGCCTGACGCAGGAGCGAGGCGAATTCCTCCTCATTCACGTCGAGGATTTCCGCGGAATCCTGTTCAGTGAAACCTTCGACGGCAACAAGGAGAAAAGCCTGGCGAGGACGCGGCGCGAGAGATGAAAGGTTCGCGGCGGCGCGTTGCTCCCAAGCCGAACTCGGCGATTCCTGCGGGACGCGAATGGATACCGAGGTGAACAGCTTGGCAAAAAGTTTATAGAGTGAGATGCGCTCGTTGGAGGCTTCGGGGAAAATGCTTATATCTTCAATGATCGCTTCGAGCATTGCGGCGACGAGTGCGTCGCCACTGGCTTGCGAGCCCGATACGGCACGCGCGAAGCGGCGCAGGAATGGCAGATGCGGAGCAATTTTGGCGGATAAACTCATGTTGGGGCGTCTCCCTCAAAGATGACGTCATGGTGGGATAATCACGAAACTAGACCACAAAACGCCGCGCATTATAAAAAGTTCCGTCAGGGTGGAACGAAATTTGAAATGAGGCGTTGTGGGTCGAATCGGGCGACAGCCATGGAAGCCCGACGCTTGCTTGCACCCGAAGTTTGGGTGCTAGGTCGGCTCCAGGAGATCGTCAGGAACGAATGTACAGAATGACCAAAGATCAAGAAGGCGCACCAGGCGCCAAACCCAGGCGCAACGTGACATCGGACCTTCTGGGAGCGAACACGGAGATCGGTCGAAAGCTCAAGCAATATTACGACGAATTGGTTTCGGACGACGTTCCGGACCGTTTTGCGCAATTGCTGAGCCAGCTCGAAAAAGCTGCGCCTGCCCAGAAAAAGGACTGATCTGGATGGCCGTTTCCGCCGGATTTAAGACCGACTTGCTCGGCGCAATTCCAAGCTTGCGCGCGTTTGCGGTTTCGCTTGCCCAAAACGCCGACAAGGCTGACGACCTGGTGCAGGAAACCCTCGTGAAGGCTTGGGACAAACAGACCAGTTTTCAGCCGGGCACCAACCTCAAGGCCTGGCTGTTCACGATCCTGCGCAACGAATTCTATTCACAGATGCGCAAGCGCGGCAGGGAAGTGCAAGACAGCGACGGCATCATGACCGGCCGGCTGGCGGTTCATCCGAGCCAGCACGGCATGCTTGACCTTGGCGATTTCCGCGCCGCACTCGAATTGCTGCCGGAAGATCAGCGCGAGGCGATTATCCTCATCGGGGCATCCGGTTTCTCCTACGAGGAAGCGGCAGAAATCTGCGAATGCGCGGTCGGAACCATCAAAAGCCGCGTCAGCCGCGCCAGAACGAGACTTCAGGAAATCCTCAAGATCTCGGGTGAGGCGGATTTCGGGCCGGATGCCATCGCCACCCAGGTCATGGGGTCGTCAGCGATTGCCTAGAGTTGCGGTTGGCTACAGCCGCAGTAACAGCGCCGATCAGATCCTCTCCGGCATAGGGTTTACCGATCACCGAAATATTCGGGAACTTCTCGGTGATCTCCTGCAGATCGGTGTAGCCGGACGCAAAGACGAACGGCACGCCGCGATCGTAAATCTGCCGGGCAAAGTCCAGCGTTGAGACACCGGAGAGCATCAGGTCGACGATCGCCACATCGAAATCCGGCATATCGGCGGCGAGCTCCTGCAGGCTGCGTACGATAAAGACATCTTCCGCACCGCTGTCGCGGCAAAGCTGTTCAACGTCCATCGCAATGAGGAACTCGTCTTCCAGGATGAGAACTCGAAGACCCTTAAGCGGCTTTGACAAGGCATACTCCAGCAGAATGAGTGCGGTTCATGGCCGACATCGCCTGCACTGTCATTTAAAAAAGACATGAACCCCGGCGGCTGAACGCCTCATCGACGAAGCCGCGCCGTGCTGATCTAACATGCCGCACCAGGTTGATCTAACATCAAGAGGGAAAATTCGGGGAAGCACGGTGGCCAAAGCTAATACAGTTCGTCCCGCAAAACGATATCCCTGCGAAGAATGCCCGCTCAGGCCGCTGGAGGTTTTCCGACCGTTCGAAAAAGAGGAACTCGCCTTCGTCAGCAAATTCAAGCGCGGCGAACTCAGTGTCGACAAGGGCGCTACGGTACTGGTGGAGGGGACGCACAGCGCTCACCTGTTCACGGTGCTTTCCGGCTGGGGCTTTCGCTACAAACTACTTCCGGATGGCCGCCGGCAGATCCTCAACTATCTCATGCCTGGCGACCTGATCGGTCTCCAGGGCAGCCTGATGGGCGAAATGCAGCATTCCGTCGAGGCATTGTCGCCAATGCTGCTATGCATGTTCGAGCGCGACAAGCTTCAGGAACTCTACCGTAACCATCCCGGCCTGGCTTACGACATTACCTGGATCGCCTCTCGCGAGGAGCAAATGCTGGATGAAAACCTGCTCTCGGTGGGGCGTCGCACGGCCCTGGAGCGAGCAGCCTATTTGATCGCTTTCATCTCCGCCCGCGCCGCCTCGGTCGGGCTCAACGGCAAGAAGCAGGTCGAAATTCCCATCACCCAGCAGCATATCGCAGATACGCTCGGGCTCTCTTTGGTTCACACCAACAAGACGATCCGCAAGCTCGCCGACCGTAACCTGGTCAAGTGGCGCGATCGTGGCTGCGAGGTCGTCGATATCGAAGGATTGCTCGGTGTCGCCCGCTGGGAAGGCCTTCCCGAGGGCCGGCGCCCGCTTGTTTAACCGCTTTTGAAGAGGGCGGTGGTCGAACAGTCGGCGTCTGTAGTACGTTCCAGCGAATACGGTCGGTCAACTGGAACCTCCATGGGCATGAGGCGTTGAAGATCGACCCCTACAAAGGAGAATTTCGCATGGCCACGACGTCGACCAAAGCCATCAAGCCCGAGAACGGCGTACGCGCTACAACGCAGGATCTTGAAACCGACATCCAGCAACTGAAGGAAGACATCGCCAAGCTGGCGAAACAGCTTGCTGCGACTGGCGAGCATTCCTACGGCGCAGCGCGGCGCGCGGCCACGGAAGGGGCTGATCGCCTGCGCGTCGAAGGCGAGGCAGCGATCGAAAATATCCGCGCCAATGCCAAGGACATCGAGCAGCAGGTGATGACCAGCGTGCGCGAGAAACCGATCACCGCGTTGGCCATTGCTGCCGGCGTCGGTTTCCTTTTCGCTTTGATGGCCCGCCGCTAGTTCGCGCCGCAATGCTCGCATCGCTGCTCGCCGCATTCGCCTCGGGCGAAACATTTCAAGCTGCCCGTCGGATCCGCCGGGCAGCGATCGCGTATTCGCTCGCCGGTGTCGCCCTGCTCGTTGCGATCGGATTTGCCGTCGGGGCAGGCTATGTCGCTGCGGCCCGACGCTACGGTTCGATCGAAGCGGCGCTGTCTTTTGCCGCAGGCTTTCTCCTGCTCGCGGTTGTCATCCTGATCGTGAATCGCATCATATCGAGCATGCGCGCGCGCTCGATCGCGCGCAAACGTTCGAGCGAACTCGCTACCATCGGAGCCGCGGCGGCAATCGCCGTGCTCCCTACCTTACTACGCGGCAAGGGCGGACTGGCAACGCTTCTGGCGCCGGCGCTTGCGGTTGCCGCTTACGCAATCTATCGGGAAAACAGCAAGGCCGGACCGGATAAAGGCGACGGACCCGTTTAGCTTTTGTCTCAGCGGCCTGCTGGTCAAGCGGCGCTGACGCCGTCCGGCAGAAATTCATGCTTCACATGCTCGGCAAAACCTTGCCTAGGCTCTGCTGGATCACCGCCATTTGAAATCCTGTCCAAGCGCGGTGCGGAACCATGCCCGGTGGCACGCATTCTCTCCTCTACGGGTTCTTGCGCCCAACGCGTTTATGGAGAGAAATTATGCGAAAGACAGTTCCGACCGACAAGGCCAGGCAAGGAGGCCGGGGCACTCAGGTACTGGTTGTCCTGGTCGCAGCATTGGTGCTCGCCGCAGGAGCATGGGCGATTGCCGAACTCTATGGCGAGGCGACTGATCCGCAAACTCCTGGGCAGGCCGAACAGACTGAACCTACAACGCCACGCCCGGCCGGTTGATCCGCAGCGGCCGCTATTTCGATGCCGTCGATCAAGCATGGCTCAGCGACAGTATTGGCGATTCAGCATCGCCACCTATGCGATAACCGCGATAGGCGGTCCTGAGATCAACAAACCTTCATAAATCGGGCCGATAGAAAAAAGTTCCAATGAAAACAGAGTATTGCCGGACGATGCAGCTTTCACGCGTCCATTTCCTGCAATCGTCGCGATTGCGAAAAAATCGGAACTAGAACGGCGTCGCGACGTTGTGAAGGTGTGAGGCCGCGCCCAGTTCTTCCCTGCGACGGTTCGTTCTGGGCGCGGCAGTGCAACAAAATCGCACAAGGAGAAGGTAACATGATCCGCAAACTTTTGGCCACTACCGCGCTCGCGACATTCATCGCAACCGGCGCTTTCGCCCAGGCGACCACCACACCGGCTCCGGCCGATCCGGCGGCGCCTGCAGCCACTGAAACGCCAGCCATGACACCGGCTGACGGTTTTCTGGCCACCAATATGATCGGTGAGACCGTCTATAACGGCACCGGAGAAGATGCGCAGAATATCGGTGACGTGAACGATCTCGTCTTCGATAAGGATGGCAAGATCAAATCGATCGTTATCGGCGCCGGCGGCTTCCTTGGTGTCGGCGAGAAGCACGTCGAACTGCCTTACGACAAGGCGGAATGGGCCGAGAAGGATGGCGATCGCTGGATCGTCGTCGCGGCCACCAAGGAAGAGCTCGAAGCCATGCCGGCGTTCGACCGCAAGCCGTTCGATCCTGCCCCGGCACCGATGGCCACGGGTTCGACCGAGACCGCACCGTCGGCAACCCCGGCTCCGGTTGAGCCCGCACCGGCTCAGTAACGGTCAGCTTTGACGAAAACTCCCGCATCGGCGACGATGCGGGAGTTTTCATTTGTCTGTTGAGACGGAAGCCGCATTCACGCGGCGGATTTTAATTCACGCGGCGGATTTTCGTTTTTTGCCGCCATCGGCCTTCTTTGCCTTCGACGCTTTTCCGGCCGGCTGTTTGCCGCTTTCCTTCTCCAGGCTGTTGCGCAGTATTTCGGCCAGGTTGATGACGTTTTCACGCGGCGCCGGCACGGATTTCGGCGGCTTCTTGCCCTGCTGCTTCGCCTTGATCAATTCCAGAAGTGCGTTTTCGTAGGTATCCTCAAACCCGGAGGGCTCGAATTTTCCTGTTTTCTTTTCGATGATCAAGGAAGCGATCTCGGCCATCTCCGGATCGACGTCCACCTTGTGAAGTCCCGAGAACACGTCCTTGGCTTCGACCACCCAATTCTCGAAGCGCAATGTCGTCATCAGCAGTCCCTTGCCCATAGGCTCGATGAGGACGGGCCGTTCACGCTGATAGAGAACAAGCGAGGCCATGCCGGCCATTTTCTTGCGGGCCATGGCCTCGCGCACAATTGCGAATGGTTCGGTCGCCACCTTGTCGGCGGGGTAGAGATAATACGGCTTTTCCCGATAGAGCGAGGGAATCGTCGCGGGATCGACGAACTGGTCGATCTCCAGCGTGTGCTCCGACTCAAGCTTCAGCTTCTTGATTTCCTTCGGCTCGATGAGCACGAACTCTTCGTTGTCGAGTTCATACCCTTTTACCTGATCATCGCTGTCGACAGGCTTCCCGGTCCCTTCATCGACATAGATGCTGTGCACCGGCGTCTTGGTCGTCCGGTTCAGCGTGCGGAAATGCACCGTCTCGCCTTCCGTGGTCGCGCTCGTGAGCTTCACCGCGCATGACACGCTGGCGAGCTTGAGGAAACCTTTCCACACCGCGCGTGGAGCCATCGTTTGATCCTCGCATCCGGAGTTGCAGAAATGTGCAACGCCGGTGATAGGAAGTCGTTCCGGGCGCGAAGCGCTAATATCAAATACGTCGCGGTATTTCGCCGACCACACCGTTTTCGGTTAGCTCAACGAGAGCCAGCGACTGGTCGAGATGCTCCGCCCGCCAGCTTAGAAGCCGTTCGGCGAATTCCAGTCTCACCGCTTGATGGCTGGCCTCGCCGGCAACATTCCTGATCTCGCCGGGATCGTCATCGAGTTGATAGAGCAACGGCGGCAGGCCGCCGCCGAAATGCACATATTTGTATTTCTCAGTGCGGATGACCGCGAGATTGCACTGCTGCGGTTTCAGGCCGAAATGCGCTTCGGTTCTCCCCTCGGCCACCGAGCGGAAGTCGTACTCCCAATGGGCAGCATCACGCCAGGCAGAAGGTGGATTGCCGCTGAGAAACGGCTGCAGCGACTTGCCGTCGAGATGGGCCGGCGCCTGGCCGCCGAGCAATTCGATCAGCGTCGGCATGATATCGACCGCTTCGGTGAATTGCGCGACCTCGGTTCCCGCGCTCTGCTTCAGGCGGGGATCGCGGATGATCAGCGGGATATGGAAGCTGCCGTCGAAGAATCCGCCCTTGCCGAGCATGTAGTGGTCGCCCATCATCTCGGCATGGTCGGAGGTCAGCATGATGACAGTGTTCTCCCACGCGTCGGTGGCCTTCAGTGCCTGCCAAAGGTGGCCGAGTTGGGCATCCATCTCGGAAATCATGCCGTAATAGATGGCGCGGATTTTCCGGAAGCTCGCTTCATCCCATTCGCTGACTCTGCCCGCCATACCGGGCAGAAAATTTGCACGCTGCTGTTTTGAAAGTTCCCAGGCGACGTAGGGGTGGACCGCCGCTTCGGCCCCATTGCTTTCAGTTCGACGGAAGGCGGGACCATCCGCCGGGTCGTACATCGTGTTGTAAGGTTCCGGCACGATGAACGGCGGATGCGGACTGAGGAAGGAGATATGCGCGAACCAGGATGCATCAGGTTCCTGTTCGCCCAGCCAGCGGGTGAATTCTCCAGCCAGGAAGGCGGTCGGCGTTTCGTCCTTCGAATAGACCGGCGGGGCGTTGGTGACCTTCCGCGATGGCTTTCCGAGCGGACGGTGGATATCCGGAAATCCCGTGTGCGCGTCGATGCCGCGCGCCGCGAGCCAGGAGAGCCACGGCTTCTGGTGCTCAGGCAGGAACTGGCGCACGGTGAAACCCGGCAGCACGCCCTCGTAGCTCCGCAGCACCGGATCGCCCGGTGCATGGAGACGGGGATCCGGCGCGACATCGGTGTAGCCGAACAAGGTCGGGTCATAGCCGATGCGACGCGCCGCCAGCGCAATCGTGTCATGCCGCGCGTCGAGCGGCGTGCCGTTGCGGCAGACGCGATTGTTCATCTGGTAGAGGCCTGTGTAGAGGCAGGCGCGGGCTGGCGAGCAAGGGGCCGTGCCGGCGTAATGCCGGCGAAACAGCACGCCCTCGCGTGCAAGGGCGTCGGCGTTCGGCGTCTTCACCGTCGAGTGCCCAACAGCCGACAGGCAGTCGCCTCGCCATTGGTCGCATGTGATCAGAAGCACGTTCGGCCTGGTTGGTGATTTTACCACGCGTTATTCTCCTCTGCCCGGCATGCCATGGAGACGATTTTTTGAAGACGCACAAGGCGGCGCAATAGCCTATAAACAGTGCTTTCAAGATCGTTCGCTAAAAGTGAACAATCCATCGCGACGACGGTGCCTTTCCTTTTTCGCGCTGCAGATCGACATATCGGGACAACACGTTTTATGCCGTCAGCAATGAAATCGGGAAGGTCACGATCATGCTCGATCAGATCAAAGGTTTGCATCACGTCACCTCGATGGCCAAGGATGCGCGCCAGAACAACGCCTTCTTCACCGGCACGCTTGGCCTGCGCCGGGTCAAGAAAACCGTCAACTTCGACGCGCCGGATGTCTATCACCTCTATTACGGTGACGAGACGGGAACGCCCGGCTCGGTAATGACCTATTTCCCGTTTCCCAACATCGGCAAGGGCCGCCCCGGCGTCGGCGAGGTGGGCACGACGGTCTATTCCGTGCCGGAAGGCTCGCTCGGCTACTGGCAAACACGGCTGGCAGAACAGGGCGTCACCGGTTTGAAAAGCGAAGAAACATTCGGCGAGAAGCGCTTGCGTTTCGATGGGCCGGACAGCGAGGTTTTTGCTCTCGTCGAAGGCAAGGATGACGCTCGCATACCATGGTCGAAGGGCGGTGTGCCGGGCGACGAGGCAATCCGCGGCTTCCATTCCGCGACGCTTCGGCTGAAAGATGGCGGCGCCACTGCGGAACTCTTGAAGTTCATGGGCTACGAGGACGTCGACACGTCCGGCAACATCAAGCGGCTTGCAATTAAGAACGGCAACGGCGCCGATGTCATCTACATCGAAACCTTGCCTGGAACGCCGTTTGCCGATCTCGGTGCCGGCTCCGTGCATCACATTGCGTTCGCGGTCGAAAACCGTGCGAAGCAGCTCGAGGTACGAAAGGCGCTCATGGATACCGGTTATCAGGTCACGCCGGTCATCGACCGCGACTATTTCTGGTCCATCTATTTCCGCACGCCGGGTGGGGTCCTGTTCGAAGTTGCCACCAACGAACCGGGTTTCGACCGTGACGAGGATAGTGCCCATCTCGGCGAGGCCTTGAAACTGCCGAAGCAGCATGCGCATCTTCGGCCCTACCTCGAGAAAAACCTGCAGTCGATCGGCAACTGAGTGTCATCGCGTCCGGGCTCGCGTTTGAAGCCCGGAACTTCGATCAATCGAGGCAAGATCATGTCCAAGGATTCCTACACTCACACATCGCTGCCCGGCACGCCGGGTGGCCCGCTGATGTTCCTGTTCCATGGAACAGGCGGCAATGAAAACCAGTTGCTTGGGCTCGCCATCGACCTGATGCCAGGCACAGCAGCAATTTCGCCTCGCGGCGACGTTTCGGAGCATGGTGCAGCGCGGTTCTTCCGTCGCACCGGCGAGGGTGTCTACGACATGGAAGACCTTGCGGCGAGGACCAGGACCATGGCTGGTTTCGTGCAGGCGCATGTCGACGCCGCAAAGCCGTCGTCGGTCATCGGGATTGGCTTTTCAAACGGTGCCAACATCCTGGCCTCACTGATTTTCGCGGAACCCAAGCTGTTCGATGCCGCCGTGCTGATGCACCCGCTGATCCCTTTCGAGCCGCAGGTCGAAGGCGATCTTTCGGGCAAGCGCATCCTGATCACGGCAGGACGCCATGACCCGATCTGTCCGCCCAACCTGACGTCGCGGCTGGAAAGCCATTTGCGTGCGCTGAAGGCCGATGTCACATTGGAGTGGCACGAGGGCGGCCATGAGATGCGGCAGAACGAGCTTGTTGCCGCCAGGAATTTTCTCGCCCCCTACCGCAATGCCCAATAGGATCGGATTTGGAAATGAATGACGAACAGCCTGCTATCCAGCTTGAGGAAACCGGCTCGAAGGGGCGCTATTTCCTGCGCGGCCCAGACGGCACCGAGGCCGAAATGACGTTCAGCAAGGCCGGCGAACACATGTTCATCATCGATCATACCGAGGTACCGGACGCGTTCCGTGGGCAGGGCGCCGGGCTTAGGCTGGTCACCCGCGCGGTGGAGGATGCCCGCGCCGCCGGCAAGAAGATCATCCCGCTCTGCCCATTCGCGAATGCGCAATTCAAACGGCATGCGGAGTGGGCCGACGTGCTGAAGACCTGATGCGCCGGCGCCGATCAGTCTTCGCACTGGTCTATCGATCAGCCACGAGGCAGAAATGGACGAGATCACATCCGAGATCAGGCTGGAAAGGCGAGGCCACCGCGGCCGCTACGTACTCGACATGCCGAGCGGCGAGCCGGCTGAACTGACTTTCGTAGACAGCGGTCCCGGCCATATCACCGTTGATCATACGTGGGTGCCGCAGGACTATCGCGGCCGCGGCATCGCCGAAAAGCTGGTGGTCCGCGTGGTGGAGGATGCGCGAGCGCAAGGTTTGAAGATCACACCGCTTTGCCGATACGTCGCGACAGAGTTCCGCCGCCACAAGGACTGGGCCGACGTCCTGAAAAGTTGAAAGGCGATCGCGCCGCCGGCGGTCGCTCACTCAACAGCGATACGGCACTGGATCGCCGACACTATCTGCTCTGCCTCTTGCGATCGCGGCGCGGGCATCTAGTCTGCCGCGGAAACCAATCCACGGAGAAACCGGATGAACAATCACCTTCGCTTCTACATCGACGGCGCCTGGGTCGATCCGGCCAAACCCGCGACGCTGGATGTCATCGATCCGTCGACTGAAGAAGCTTACACCACCATTTCGGTCGGTTCCGCCGCCGATGTGGATCGCGCCGTTGCGGCGGCAAAGGCCGCATTCCCGGCATTTTCGCAGACGAGCAAGTATGAGCGCCTAGCTCTGCTGCGCAAGATCCTCGACGTCTATAACGAGCGCTACGAGGACATTGCCCAAGCGGTCAGCCGGGAGATGGGCGCTCCGATCACCTGGGCGCGTGAAGCGCAGACATGGGCCGGCCGGGCGCATATGGAAGCGACGATCAAGGGGCTGGAGGATTACGAGTTCAGCGAGTTGCGCGGTACCACAATGGTGGTCAAGGAACCGATCGGGGTCTGCGCGCTGATCACGCCGTGGAACTGGCCGTTGAACCAGATCGTCTGCAAGGTGGCGCCGGCACTTGCTGCCGGGTGCACGGTGGTGCTGAAGCCGTCCGAGATCGCGCCGATCAGCGGCATCGTCTTCGCCGAAGTGATGCATGCCGCCGGCACGCCGAAAGGTGTTTTCAACCTCGTCAACGGCACCGGCGCCGATGTCGGGCAGGTGATGGCCGGCCATCCTGATGTCGACATGGTGTCGTTCACCGGCTCGACCCGCGCCGGCATCATCGTTGCCAAGACTGCTGCCGAGACGGTCAAGCGTGTTGCTCAGGAACTCGGCGGCAAATCGCCCAACATCATCCTGCCGGACGCGGATTTCGCGCGGGCCGTGCGCAAGGGCGTCGAAGGCTGTTTCGGCAACTCCGGCCAGTCCTGTGATGCGCCGACCCGCATGCTGGTGCCTGCCGCGCGCCACGACGAGGCGCTGGCCGTGGCAAAGAAGGCTGCGGAAAGCTTCAAGGTCGGCAATCCTCGCTCCGAGGAAACACAGCTCGGTCCGGTGGTCAGCGAACTCCAGTACAACAAGATCCAGCGGCTGATCGAAAGCGGCATCTCGGAGGGCGCGACGTTGGTTACCGGCGGTCCTGGCCGTCCGGAAGACCTCAACCGGGGCTACTATGTGCGCCCGACGATTTTCGGCCATGTCACGCCCGACATGACGATCGCGCGCGAAGAAATCTTCGGTCCCGTCCTGTCGGTTCTCTCATACGAGAATGAGGATGACGCAGTCCGCATCGCCAACGACACCGTGTATGGGCTCGCAGCCTATGTGCAGTCGAAGGACATTGGCCATGCACGCGATGTCGCCGCGCGACTGCGCGCCGGCCAGATCAACCTCAACTATCCTGAGTGGGACACCTTCGCGCCGTTCGGCGGCTACAAGCAGTCGGGCAACGGCCGCGAATATGCCGACTGGGCTATTCACGACTTCCTCGAAGTGAAGGGCATTATCGGTTACGGGCTTGGATGACCGAGAGGGCATCCTTCGCCTCCATTCCATATATTCCGAAAAATTAAGCAAAAGCAACACCTTAGCTACGCATGACGTGGTTATTGCGGCATTTTTTTGCCTTTTTTGTGACCGAATTTGACCGTTTTGTTTGTTTCGTGTATGTTACACAACATAAAGCCGGTAACATCGGGCAGAAACAGAGTGCGCTTATATTTCGTTTCAACAGGGAACGAAAACAAAGGCGACGATAATGCTTGGTAAAACGAAAACTTCAGAACAAGGCCACCGATTTCATGCTCCGGAAAGGCTTGGCCGTTTTCCGCGTATCGCGCTGCGTCAGCGCAGCAGCGATCATCCGATGGTCATGTTCGCAATGCTGGTCTCGGCCGCCTTCGTCTCGATGGCGTTGATGATGCCGGCTTCCAGTGCGGTGATGGCCAAGCCGAGCGGCGCGCCGGTGAAGATCGCCGACCAGTTCCGCGAAACCGGCAAGACCTCGCGCCTGCCGCCGATGACCGATGCCGGCTGGGCCTGCCACGGCCAGGCCTGGGGCGCTGAAAGTGAGGAGTGCCTTGTCGCCATTGCCCGTGAAAGCGGCAAGACGGAAGAGCGCAAAGTCCGGATGATCGCCAATGCCGAACCACTGAAGACCGTACCCAACGTTTTCTGACTTTCCAGTTCTGTGCGACCGCATCGCACATTTGACCCTCCATCGCTAAGGCCCTTGCGATGGAGGGTCTTTTTATGTTCGCGGCAGATCGCTATCTGGCCAGCGTCACCTGGTCGGTGATGGCGGCGAGCACGCCGCGCACGTCGAGGGTGCTGAACGGCTTTTCCAAAAGTTGCGGCCTGAGATGTGCCGGCAACGCCTCGATCTCGGCGCGAGCGCCGATCATGTCTCCCGTCACCAGCACGAAACGCTGCGCCAGGTTGGCGCGCTGCTCCAGCAGTTCGCGATAGATCACCATGCCGTTGACGCCCGGCATGCGCAGGTCGCTGAACACGATATCGGGCTCGAACGATGCAAGTTCTTCGTCGGCCGACGTCCAGTCAATGACGAGTTTCGATTTCACACCCATTAGCTCGAGAATGTCGGCAAGCGATCCCGCCACATCGGGCTCGTCGTCGATAATCAACGCGTTTCGCAGACCCGACGCAGCCGGCCGACCAGCCGCGGCAATGGCGATCGACTGATCCACCGCCGGCAGTTCGACGACGAAGCGTGCGCCCTGTGGCTCGACGGGTTCGAAGCGGACGCGGCCATTGTGCCGTTCAACGATGGAGCGCGAGATCGACAAGCCAATGCCGGTACCGACCCCGACAGGTTTCGTGGTGAAATAGGATTCGAAGATGCGTGGGCGGATCTCCTCCGGAATGCCGGGGCCGTTGTCCTCGACGGAGAAGCCGCTGGCGCCGCTCGCGGTGCGGAAGGTGCGTACCTTGATACGCCGGTCGGCAGCGATGGCGGCGAGTGCATGCTGGCTGTTGACCAGGAAATTTGCCACCACCTGGGTAATGTGGTCGGCATCCGCCATCGCTAGAACAGGGCCCTCGGCGAAATCCGTGTCGATGCCTATGCCGCCGCTGCGGGCGCCATAGGCGGTGACCTCGAGTGCCGAACGCACCACCTGGTTGAGATCGGTCTCCGTCTGGGTGGTGGGATGCAGCCGTACCATGCCGAGGAAACTCTTGACGATGCGCCCGCAGCGTTCGGCTGCGGCGCGCACCTTCTCGGCGCGCGACTTGGTTTGCGGATCGGGTGCGAATTCGTGCAGCAGGGTAGATTGGGCAACGACGACAGCCAGTGGATTGTTCAGTTCGTGAGAAACGCCAGCCAGCAGCGAGCCCATCGCCGCCATCTTCTCATTCTGGTGCAGTTTCTCGCGCTGCCGGTTGATCTCTTCTTCGGCGCGACGTCTGTCGCGCAGGTCGCGGATCGAGCCGAAGAACAACCGGCGGTCGGCAACCTTCATTTCGGTCGCGGTCAGTTCGATCGGAAAGATCTCGCCGTCGGCATTCTGCGTGACCGTTTCGAGACGCTGGCCGATCATCGGTATGCCGCGGCCGCTCATATATTCGCCACCGGTTGCGTAGCCCGGCCGGTAATATTCCGGAATCAGCGTGTCGAGCACGTCCTTGCCGAGGATTTCGGCGCGCTCCCAGCCGAACATCTTTTCGGCCGCCGGGTTGAACTCGATGATGCTGCCGGTCTCATCGATGACGACGATGCCATCGAGCGACGCCTGAAGCATCGTCTTGCGGATGATGTCGCTGACGTTGGTGTCCGATAGCGAGCGTTCGATCGTGTCGCCGATCGCCGACGCGACGATTTCAAGGGATGCCTTTTCGTCGCCGGTCCACTCCCGCTCGACCAGGCAATCATTGACCGCCAGCGTTCCCCACACA
Organism: Mesorhizobium sp. ZC-5; assembly: GCF_025753855.1. GTDB lineage: Bacteria > Pseudomonadota > Alphaproteobacteria > Rhizobiales > Rhizobiaceae > Neomesorhizobium. The sequence continues at coordinate 446,778 of NZ_JAOWPT010000001.1, read as the reverse complement.
TGGCCATGCGCGAAAACCGCGACCGAGAGGAAAGACTTGATTTTCTGGTTCTCGAAATCTTGGCGAAGGAAGCCGCTCAACTCTCGCGTATGGCCCGCAAAGATCTTGCCCTGGCGGACCTCCTCGGCGAGGCGCTCCAGCAACGGGTCGTTGTTGACAATAGACTGCACGATCAGCGTCGGCGGTTCGGTATTGCTTTCGACGGTGTCGTCCACCCAATAGGCGGCGATCGACTGAGCAAATCCTTTGCCCGGCACCTCGCGCAGCCGGAACAGGATCGAGCGGTGCACATCGAGGCCGTGCCCCAGTTCCGTCAGCACTGCACAGATTTCAGTCTGCCAGTCATTTGCCTCGCGCAATCGCCGCAGGATGCGAGCGGTCATCACCGGCAGGCCAGGGCTTTCGATGTCGGGATCGAGACTGGCGGGCTGGGTCTCGATCATGGCAACGGGCCATCGGGCACTAGAACGCGGCGCCGGTCGAACGTCATGATTTCAATTGCCATCGGGTGTCGCGGGCAGAGCGAAGATATAACCTTCGCCGCGCACCGTCCTCAGGAAGCGCGGGTTGGCCGGATCTTCCTCGATCTTTTTTCTGAGGCGCATGACGCGGATATCGACTGCGCGCGAGGATTCCGGGTCTTCAGCAAAGCCTACGGCCTCGGACAGCGCGGAGCGGGTGAGCAGCCGGTTGCAGCGCGTCAGGAAAACCTCGAGCATGTCGAATTCGCTTTTAGGCATCTCCACAACCATGCCGCCAGGTCCGGTTATCAGACGGCCGTCGAGGTCGGCATGATAGCCGCCAAAAGAGAAAATCCGCCGTGCCGCTTGTTCGCCATTCTTCAACGTAACCTGGATTTCAGCCGGCTGGGGCACCCGGCGAAGTACGCTGCGGACACGTGCCAGCAACTCACGCAATTCGTACGGCTTCACGATGTAATCGTCGGCGCCGAGTTCTAGCCCGACGATACGGTCGATCGACGTGCCGGCCGCGCTGGCGAAGATCAAGCCGATCGGCATTTGCGAGCGCAGCCAGCGGCCGAGGGACAGCCCGTCCTCGCCGGGCATGGCAATATCGAGAATGGCAAGATGGAAAGGCTCTTCCGTGACCATAGCACGCATTGCCTGTGCATCGGCCGCGGTCGCGACTTCAAAGCCGTTGGCACTGAGATATTCAGCAACGGCGTCCCTCAGATCAGGCTCGTCTTCGACAACAACGATACGCGCGCGCAGTGGATTCTCGCCTCCGCTTTCAGCGGAAAGTAAATTGGGTATAAACATGTTGTCCAGTCTGTTGTTTTATCTTTGCTTTAAGGGACCATCATGTCTGGGAGACCGGTAGTCGCGCTGTTATGTCTGCCGGACGAAGCTACTCTTCAGATTGGTGAGTATCTGGACCGGCGCGGCTATGAATTGCGCAGTGCCGGCCATGAATGGGAGGCCGATGCCATTCTCTCGTCCGGCGGCATCGACGTGGCGGTTGCAGGCCTCGGCAATGGCGGGGGGGCCGGAATGGAGTTGCTGCGTCGTTACGGCGGCGACGGACCGGCCTTCATCATGATCGGCAACGGTCATGATCTGATCGGCAGGGTGCTGGCGCTCGAGCTTGGTGCCGCGGACGTCGTCGGCGAACCGGTCAATCCGCGCGAACTGGCGACGCGTGTAGGCGGCCTGATGGCGCGTCGCGGCAAAGCCGCGCCCGATCTTGTTATCCTCGAGAATTCGACCGTCGACATGAAGGCGGCGCTGGTCATGCACAAGTCCGGCCACGAGGAACAGTTGTCCCCTGGCCAGATCGCGCTTTTGCGGCTGTTTGTTACGAGCCCGCGCAAGGTACTGTCGCGTGACGATATCATTGCTTCGGCACCGGCGGAAAGCTCCGACGCCTACGACCGCTCGATCGATTCGCGGATAGTGCGGTTGAGACGCAAGCTCGACACCGAGAGCATCACGACAATTCGGGGTGCCGGCTATCGTTTCGATCCGCCGGGTGATCGGCGTCACCCGTAGAGCCATCTGCGAACTCTGGCCTGCCTGTGCAGGTACATGCCGGCCATTCAGCCGGCCACCCGCGCCATCTTAGGGGCGCTTTCAACGACCGAGATCGATATCGATCCCTTTCTGGCCTGGGCTGGTTCGGGCTGCTTCATCAGAACCGCCGCCACGGCAGCGAAACCCAGCAAACCCTGACTGTACATAAGGACGGCAAGAACCGCCGATGCCTTGTTGGATTTCATTGCTTTCGTCCTCCACGAGAGTGATCCAGCCACTCCGAATGTCTGGTGCGGAAACGAAGCCCGGTTGCATGCGAGGTCTGCAGCGCGCCCCAGGTTGCCCAGATGCCGACCAGATGGATGTTGCAATCGCAATATCGATCCAGATCGGCGAGGTTGCGCCCCATCTTGCCGCGCCCTGCGCTTTGCTGCCGGTTTCGTTTCCGCTGTTTTGAACATTGCAGCACCTTTGTATCAGGATTATGCCGCCGATACGAAAACCCGTTACGGAATGACTGATTTTGCCCGACTACGACCGATTTACTGAGATTCGGTGTCGACTAAGCTCCGCATGGCCGATTTGCAGAGCGTTATTTTGGTTTCTTCCGTCAATTTTCTGGAAAGCGGGCAAAACGAGGCAAATTGTAGAGACAATCTCGAAACAGAAATGCACTCTTATCGAAATCAAAGCGAAACACTATGGCTGCATAAATGCGCCATCGAATGAACGCGGGCGGTTGTCCGGCAGGGTGGGAGAAATATGATGAACAAGATCTTTTCGAGCAGGCTGATCAATGTTGCAGGCCTCGCTTTGGCGAGTTCGGCACTGTTTTTCGCAATCGGTACCAGCGCCGCGGAGGCGGCCAGCAAGATCGTCGCGCGCATCGACATTTCGAAGCAGCGGATGAGGGTGCTGGTCGACGGCCGCGAGACCTTCGAATGGAAGGTCTCTACCGCCGGCAAGGGCTACGTGACGCCGACCGGTTCGTTCAAGCCAACCCGCATGCACGAGATGTGGTACTCGAGGAAGTATGACAATGCGCCGATGCCGCATTCAGTGTTTTTCCATGGCGGATACGCAGTCCACGCCACGCCTCATGTCAAACGTCTCGGCAGTCCGGCTTCGCATGGCTGCATCCGGCTTCATCCCGACAATGCGTCGGATTTCTATCAGCTTGTCCAGGCATTCGGACCGTCGAATACCAGCATCGTCATCGTGAACTGATGCGCGGAAAGCGATCCGCGCACCAGAACGGCGGTGCGGGAAAAGCCAGGCATTCTGCAGGCCACGACTTTACGGCCCGAGCGATCGCGAGCCCGGGCCCGGACAACCATCAGTCGTCGCGGATATGGCTTTTCAAGTAATCTCTTGTCTCCGTCAGGAGGCGCTGCATGGCCAACTTCGCTGCGTCCGCGTCGCCATCCTTGATGGCGTCCATCACCCGCTTGTGCATGGGCAGGAAGATGACGAAGGACTCTCGCGAGAAGCGATAACTGATCAGCAGACCGACGCCGATCAGATTGCCCATCTGCAGCAGAAGCGGATTGCGCCCCGCCGCGAGGATGCCGCGGTGGAACCGCAGGTCTTCCTCAATTCCCGGCAAGCCCGCTAAGCCCGCGTCCGTCATCGTCTGGAACGCCTGCTCGATCTCCAGGAGATCGGCGGCCGTCGCCCGAGTCGCTGCAAACCCTGCGGCGTCGGGCTCGATCATCAACCTTATTTCGAACAGTTCAGAGAAAAATTGCGCCGGCGGCATGCTGTTGTAGCGCCAGCCCAGCACTTCGGCATCGAGCAGGTTCCAGCGCACGGGCGGCAGGACCCGGATACCAGTACGAGTGCGTGATTCCAGCAGCCCCTTCGCGGCCAGGGTCTTGACCGCCTCGCGAATGACCGAACGGCTGACGCCGAACTCAGCCTCCAGATCGGCTTCCTTCGGAAATGCTTCTTCGGGGTTGAGATCGCCGCGCACGATGCGGACACCGAGATTTTCGACGACCTGCGCGAACAGATTGCGTCGTCGAACAGGGGCGCCCTCGGGCGGGAAGCGGTTGTTCATACGACACGAAACTTATGAGACATGAAGGCTGGTTGACAAGCATGCCCTGCCGACACCGGGCGTACATGGCAGCAGTCGACTGCAGCCCTGTTCAAGTCTCTGAAAACAAACACCTTCCGCAATGCAATAGACGCATTGGTCTCATGCAAAAGCGTGCATTCAAAAGGCGAGGTGCAGTTCCCATCTGACGCTCAGAGAATTGAACATGGATTGGAGGGTAAAATGAACCTGGTCCGCAACTACCGCAACTGGCGCCGCTATCGCGATACCGTGAACGAACTGAGCCGTCTTTCGAATCGCGAGCTCAACGATCTCGGCATCACCCGCGGTGATATCCAGACCGTCGCCGCCAAGGCGATCTGAATCGAAAGAAAATACCAGCAAGGGCATTCTTCCCTTGCCTTTGTCCGTACCAAAACCCGCTGGTCCCCGGCGGGTTTTGTTTGTTGGTCAGCCTGAAGAACCGAGGCGTTACTGGACGTAGCCGATCGGCTGGCCCGTTACAGGGTGCGAAAACACGCCCATTTCCACGCCGAAGATGCGTTTCAGCACGTCGCCCGTCATCATCTCGTGCGGCGTACCGCGGGTCAGCAGTTTCCCGTCCTTCAGCGCGATCAGCTCGTCGCAATGGCGCGCAGCCATATTGGGATCGTGCAGTACGGTGACGACACAAAGACCGCGTTTCTTGCTGAGGTCCCTCACCAGCCCCAGCACTTCCTCCTGATGCGCGATGTCGAGCGCCGAAATGGGCTCGTCGAGCAGCATGACGCCGGCATCTTGCGCCACCAGCATCGCGATCCACGCCCGCTGGCGTTCACCGCCCGACAGTTCATCGACCAGACGGTCGGCGAACCTGGTCATGTCAGTGAGCGCGAGGGCCTCATCGACGTGGCGACGGTCGTCTGAACTGAAGCGGCCAAGCGCCCCGTGCCAGGGATAGCGGCCAAGCGCTGCCAGTTCGCGGACGGTCAGGCCGGTGGCTGCCGGCGTGGTCTGCGGCAGGTAAGCGAGAACCCGAGCGAGTTCGCGCGGCCTCCAATCGGGCAGCAACCGTCCCGAAAAAGTTATGCTTCCCGAGCTCGGCGCGTGCTGCCGCGTCAGCAGCTTGATCAGCGTGGTCTTTCCAGAACCGTTGTGCCCGATGAGGCCGTAAACGCGTCCGCGCTCGAGGTCGAGCGAGATCGGACCGAGCAGCGTGCGCTGGCCGATCGCGAAACTGAGTTCGCTGGTCGTGAAAGCTTTTCGGTTTTCGGTGGCGGGCACGCTTGTTCACCTCGTCTGTGGCCCGCGTGAAGTGGGTGGGGCTCTCGATCCTGGGTTGACTAGGAAACATGACTACCATAGTCAAGATTGTTGTCGGTAGTGCTGGGGATGGCCTACCGGCCAAACCGCAATCGAGAGCAAAAATGGGGCGTGGCAGGTGAGCGTTTTCAAAGTGATCGACCGGACTTGCCGGCCGACAGACCATGCCAAATCCGCCTATGATTTGAGCCGGTCAAACAAAAAACGGCTCCGCGTTCTGTCCTCCACGATACTCGGGCTGGGGCTCCTCGGAATTCCGGGCGCCTTTGCCCAGGACACTGCGTCCGGCGGCACGGTCGTCCTCGATACCGTCACAGTGCAGGAACGCATCGAAAATGCCTGGGGACCGGTAGACGGCTATGTCGCCGGACGCAGCGCAACCGGCTCCAAGACCGACACGCCGCTGATCGAGACCCCGCAGTCGGTCTCGGTCGTGACTGCAGACCAGATGGCGGCGCAAAACGTTGAAAGCCTTGGCGGCGCCCTGCGTTATATTCCCGGTGTATCGGGTGAAATGTGGGGTAATGACACCCGCGGTTCCGGCTTGCAGATCCGCGGCTTCGATGTGTGGGATGAGGTCTTCTACAAGGACGGTCTGCGCCTCAAAGGCTCGGATTTTGCGAGCTTTCTATCGCTCGATCCTTACGGCGCCGAACGCATCGAAATCCTGCATGGGCCCGCCTCGGTGCTCTATGGCCAGAACAGCCCTGGCGGCATTATCAACTATGTGAGCAAACGCCCGACAGGCGAGACGTTTCGCGAGGTCGAGGTCAGTGTCGGCAGCTTTGACCGCTACCAGGGCCAGTTCGATATGGGCGGCGTGGTCGACGAGGCCGGCGTGCTCAGCTACCGGCTAACCGGGCTTTTCCGCGACGGCGACACCGGCGTCAACTTCGTCAACGACGACCGTATTTTCATCGCGCCGTCGCTCAAATGGCAGCCGGATGCGGATACCAGCCTGACGCTGCTCGGAACCTATCAGCGCAACAAGACCGGCTGGGGCATCCAGTTCCTGCCTGCCGATGGAACGGTGTTTCCGGGCCTTGATGGAAAGCGTCTGCCAAAAAGCATCTTTGTCGGAGAACCGGCCTTCGACGAGTTCAACCCGACCTTCGCCATGCTCGGCTACGAGTTCGAGCATCGTTTCAACGACACCTGGCTCGTGCGGCAGAACGCCCGTTATTCCTATCTCGACAACAGTGAACAGAACGGAGTGTTCGGCGGTGGCGCCAATCCGAATCCCGACCTGGATCCGGGTCTCGATCCGGACGGCCATACCTATCACCGTTATGTCGACGCCGGCCGCTCGAACCTTGGCAACTTCGCCATCGACAACCAGACCCAGGCGACATTCGATACGGGACCGCTTGCCCATACGCTGCTGATGGGCCTCGACTATCAGTATACCGATTACAGCGACTGGGGTGCTGGAGGAGAGATCGACCCGATCGAGGACATCTTCGATCCGGTCTATGGTGCGCCGATCGGTGAACTGACGCCCTACGCGGATACCGACACCAGACAGTGGCAGCTCGGCCTCTACGCGCAGGATCAGATCAAATACGAAAACTGGGTGCTGAGTTTCGGCGGCCGCCAAGATTGGACCAAAAGCACGATACACGACAAGCTTGAGGATAGCACCAGCGAGCAGTCGGACAACGCCTTCACCGGTCGTGTCGGCCTGGTCTACCTTTCCGACATCGGGTTGGCGCCTTACCTCAGCTATTCGACCTCATTCATGCCGGAACTCGGCAATGACAGCAACGGTGAGGCCTTCAAGCCGGGGACCGGCGAGCAATACGAAGTCGGCGTGAAATATCAGCCGGAAGGCTGGAACAGCTTCGTCACCGTCTCGGCCTTCAACCTGACGCGGGAAAATGTCACCCGCAGTTTTGGCAACGATACATTTCAGACCGGCGAGATCCGCTCGCGCGGCATCGAGGTGGAAGGTGTCGCAAGTCTCGATTCAGGCTGGGACATCAAGCTTGCCTACGCCTATACAGACATGAAGATACTCGACGACGGCGATGGCACTGGCGGCAACACGCCTTATGGTGTGCCGCGTCACCGGCTGTCTATTTGGGGTGACTACACGGTCCGCAGCGGTATGCTGGAGGGCTTCGGTGCTGGTGCCGGTGTGCGCTACATCGGATCGACCTTTGGCGATGACGCCAATTCCTTCGAAGTACCCGCAGCGACACTGGTCGACGCTGCCATTCACTACGACTGGAAGAACATGAAATTCCAGCTCAACGCCAGCAACCTGTTCGACAAGACATATGTCACCAGTTGCTACAATCGCAGCTCCGGTTGCTTCTACGGAGAGGGCCGCAAGATCACCGGCTCGATGAAGTATCGTTGGTAGCCTATTCCGGATCGGTAAGTGAACGCGCGGCTGCCCCACGACCGACGCGTCGCCAATTTGTCGGCGGGTTCGCCGCGACGTGGTGGATGTCGGGCACGCTGCCTGTGTCTGCCGCCTTGCCGCAACGCGTTGCATGTCTGGAATGGACATCGGCCGAGATGGTCATGTCGCTCGGTATCATGCCGATCGCGGTCGCCGACGCGGAGGGCTATCGCGACTGGGTAGCTGCCCCCGAGCTTCCAGCCGGTTGTCTCGATCTCGGCTCACGGGGTGAGCCCAATCTCGAATTGCTGATGGAACTCAAGCCGGACCTGATAACCGGCGCCTACGGCTTCGGTCTCGACCCTACGCCATTTATGCGCATCGCGGCGCTGCACATGGTGCCGTTCTACGACGGCACCGAAGCGCCGTACCGGCAGGCCGAAAATGAATCGCTGAAACTCGGCCAAAAGCTTGGACGTGAAGTCGAGGCCGAGCGCCTCATCCAGCAGACGGCGGCCACCATCGCCGAAGCAAGGAGACGGCTCGCGTTACAAGCCAAGCATCCCCTGGCGGTGGTCAGCATGTTCGACGACCGCCATGTGCGCGTCTACGGCAAGGGAAGCCTGCTTCAGGATGTGCTCGACCTACTGGATATCACCAACGCCTGGACCGGTCCGACCGACAGCTGGGGTTTTGCCATGATGGGCATCGAGGAACTGGTGGCTATCGGTGAAGCGCGGGTCGTGTCGCTGGACCCGATTCCCCCGCATGTGAAGATCAGGATCGAGCAAAGCAGCCTGTGGGCCAACCTGCCTTGCGTAAAGGCAGGCAATGTCGTGACGATCCCGCCCGCATGGCCGTTTGGAGGACTGGCTTCCGCTGCGCGCTTCGCCTCCTTCCTGGGGCAGGTATGACCATCATGCAATCCACCGCAGGCAGCCATCCCGGATCCGACGGGCGTGTCTGGTTGCTCGCGGCTCTCGTCGGCATACCTGCGCTCCTTGCCGCCAGCCTCACGTTTGCCGGTCTGCTGCGACTGCTGCCCGTCGACATGTGGTGGCAGGCGCTCGGGTCGGCGGATTTTACCGACCCGCGGCAATTGCTCTTCCGCCATGCCTTTCTGCCGCGGGTTGCGGTCAGCGTTCTGGCGGGTGCCGCCCTTGGCCTTGCTGGCGTGCTTCTCCAGCAGGTGCTGCGCAACCCGCTGGCTGAGCCGACGACGATCGGCACCAATGCCGGCGCCAGTGTCGCGTTGACGATCGCCACGCTCTACGCGCCGTGGATGCTGGAGCAGGGCCGTGAGTGGGTTGCACTGGCCGGCGGCGCGCTGACGACACTTGTCGTTTTCGCACTGGCGCGAGGCCGGAGCTTTTCGCCTATCGCCATTATCATCGGCGGGCTCGTCGTCAGCCTGACATGCAGTTCGGCAAGCTCGATGCTGATGGCGGCCAATCGCGAGTATTCGGCAGAACTGTTCATCTGGCAGAGCGGTTCGCTGGTGCAGAACGGCGACGCCGTGCTCTTCAAGCTTGCACCGTGGCTGGTTTTAAGTGGTATCGCCAGCTTCCTGCTGATCCGGCCGCTGCGGCTTCTCGATCTCAGCGACGAGAGTGCGGCAAGTCTCGGCACAAGACCTATCGTGACGCGGCTTGCCGGAATGGCGGTTGCCGTTGCCCTGAGCGCCCTGGTTGTCGCCGCCGTTGGCGTCATCAGCTTCGTGGCGCTCGCAGCCCCTGCATTGGCTCGGCTCGCCGGCGCACGAACCCTGCGCCAGCGCATGGTCTGGGCACCCTTTGCGGGTGCCGCGCTGCTGTGGTTGACCGACCGGTTGGTGCAAATCCTGCCCTTTGCCTCTGAAATCCCGGCGGGTACTGCGACCGCTTTCCTGGGCGCACCACTCCTCTTCCTGCTGCTGCCGAAGATGCGCACCACGCCTGAAGGAGACGGCGCCGTGCCGCCTGCGGTACGTCGTCGCAATGGCTGGGCATGGCTGCTGCCAGCATTCATTGCGACGACAGTGCTCCTCTGCGTAGTTCTGGTCCTTGGACGTGGCGCTGACGGCTGGTACTGGGCCTCCACAACCGAGCTTGCCAATCTTTTGCCGCTCAGGGCGCCACGTGTCGTCGTGGCATTGTCGGCCGGTGTCATGCTGGCACTCGCCGGCACGCTGATGCAGCGGATGACCGGCAACCCGATGGCTGCTCCGGAGGTGCTGGGTATTTCTGGCGGCGCATCGCTCGGCGCGTTGTTGCTCTTCGTCATGACATCGGATTTCAATCGCCCGGCAATGCTTGCAGCGGGACTGGTCGGCGCCATGGCCAGTCTTGCTCTGATCTCGCCGACCGGCAACCGGCAGGCTCTCGCTCCTGACCGGTTACTGCTTGCAGGCGTTGCGGTGGCGACAATGGCGTCGGCCTTTTCAGCGGTGGTGCTGGCGGGCGGCGATCCGCGGCTCGATACACTCATTGCCTGGCTTTCCGGCTCCACCTATACGGCGACCGTCGCCGATGCGGCCATCGCGGCGGTGACTGCGATCCTGTTGCTTGCGATCGTGCCGCTTACTGCGCGCTGGCTGGAAATCCTGCCGCTCGGCGAAGCCACCACGCGTGCGCTTGGCCTTGGGCTGGATCGCGCTCGCGTCATTCTGCTGGTTCTGGTTTCGGTGCCAACCGCGGTGGCGACATTGGTTATCGGACCCCTGAGCTTTGTTGGCCTGATGGCGCCGCACATGGCGCGCATGCTCGGCTTCCAGCGTGCATTGCCGCAACTTTTCGCCTCGGCGCTTCTGGGTGGTCTGATACTTGTCTCGGCGGATTGGGCGGGCCGCATGCTGATTTTCCCCTGGCAGATTCCTGCAGGCCTGCTCGCCGCCCTGGTGGGCGGTCCGTATTTCATGGTGTTGATGTGGAAACGCAGACAATGATGCCGTCTGCGTGGTGGTGCGCTGGTCGCTGAAATTTTAAAAGCCATCACCAGCAGACAATCATAGGACAGGGCGGTTGAGGCCGCGACGAATGATCAGACGATTTTTCACGTATTACGCGCCCTACAAGGGTCTGTTTATCCTTGATTTCTCCTGCGCGGTCCTGTCGGGCCTGCTGGAACTCGGCTTCCCGATGGCGGTCAAGGTTTTCGTCGACAACCTGCTCCCCAGTCATAACTGGACGCTGATTCTGCTCGCCGCAGCGGTGCTGCTCGCAGTCTATATGTTCAACACCGTCCTGATGGCGGTGGTCACCTATTGGGGCCACATGCTCGGCATCAACATCGAGACCGAGATGCGTCGCAAGAGCTTCGATCATCTGCAGAAGCTCTCCTTTCGCTTCTACGACAACAACAAGACCGGCCATCTGGTCGCGCGCGTCACCAAGGATCTGGAGGAGATCGGAGAGGTTGCCCATCACGGTCCGGAGGATCTCTTCATCGCGATCATGACCTTCATCGGCGCGCTGCTGCTGATGTTCACGATCAACGTGAAACTCGCGCTGATCACGGCCTGTGTGGTGCCGTTGGTCGCCTGGGTGACCATCCGCTACGGCGATCGTATGGAACGCAACTGGCAGGCACTCTACCGGCGCGTCGGAGATTTCAACGTACGCATCGAGGAGAATGTCGGCGGCATGCGCGTTGTCCAGGCGTTCGCCAATGAGGACCATGAGCGGCGTTTGTTTGCCGACGACAACCGGCGCTATCGGGAAACCAAGCTCAACGCCTACCGCATCATGGCGGCCAGCAATTCACTGAGCTACATGAGCATCCGCCTGATCCAGTTGATCGTCATGATCGCCGGCAGCTACCTGGTCATCACCGGTGAGTTGTCGAACGGCGGTTTCGTCGGGTTCCTGCTGCTGGTGGGTGTGTTCGTGCGTCCCATCGAGAAGATCAACTCGGTGATCGAGACCTATCCGAAGGGCATCGCCGGCTTCCGTCGTTACACCCAGCTTCTCGATACCGAGCCGGACATCGCCGATCGTCCCGGTGCGATCGTGGTCAAGAATCTCAAAGGCTATATCCGCTACCGCGATGTCGGCTTCGGTTATGGCGGTGACAGGCCGGTTCTGCGCGGTGTCGACCTCGACATCGAGGCAGGCCAGACGATCGCATTCGTCGGGCCGTCAGGTGCTGGTAAGACCACTATCTGTTCGCTGTTGCCGCGCTTCTACGAAGTGCAATCGGGCGCCATCACCGTGGACAGCATCGATATAAGGGACATGACGCTGGCCTCGCTGCGCAGCCAGATCGGTATCGTGCAGCAGGACGTGTTCCTGTTCGGCGGTTCGATCCGCGAAAACATCGCTTACGGCCGCCTCGATGCATCCGAGAGCGAGATAATCGAGGCAGCGCGGCGAGCGCGCTTGGAAGACACGATCGCTGCGCTGCCTGATGGACTCGACACCATCATCGGCGAACGCGGCGTCAAACTTTCGGGCGGCCAGAAACAGCGCCTCGCGATTGCGCGCATGTTCCTGAAGAACCCGCCGATCCTGATCCTCGACGAGGCGACTTCGGCGCTCGACACCGAGACAGAGCGCGAGATCCAGCAGTCGCTTTCGGAACTCGCGGAAGGCCGCACCACGCTGGTGATCGCGCATCGGCTGGCGACGATCCGCAACGCCGACAGGATCGTCGTCATCGATGCCACCGGCATTGCCGAAGAGGGCCCGCACGACGACCTCGTAGCCAAGGGTGGAATCTACAGCAGGCTGGACGCTGCGCAGCATGGCGGGCGTCGCAGCAAACGGAATGGCAAGTCGGTCATTGATCAGCCGCAATAGATGAGTGTATTTGTCCAGAAATAGGTTTGCGTTAGCTGAGGAAGAGAATTGTGCTGAGAGTGACAGGTCTGGCCGCGACGTTGGCGGTGATGTTCATGGTTTGCGGGGCCGCAACGGTTTCGGCACAGGAGCAACCCGCACCTGCGCCACAGGCCGCTTCCCCCGAAGGCCCCGCTACTCCTCCGGCCTCGCCTTCGACACCGGCAGTCGGGCAACCCGACGCGGCTCCGCCTGCTGCCGATGGCCAGACTCCCGGTCAGCCGGATATCGAAATGACGCTGCCGCACGACCTGTCGCCTTGGGGCATGTTCATCAACGCCGACATCGTCGTGAAAGCCGTGATGATCGGGCTTGCATTCGCCTCGCTGGTCACTTGGACGGTGTGGGTGGCAAAGTCGCTTGAACTGGCCGCTGCCCGGCTCAGCGCCCGCCGCGCGCTCAAGGCGATCACCGAAGCGCGCAGCCTGGCCGACGCCGGGCGCGATCTTGCGAGCCGCCGGGATGCCGGCGCGCTTCTGGTGCAAGCCGCGGGGCAGGAGATACAGCTCTCCGAACGTGCGCTCGATCACGTCGAAGGAGCCGGACTCAAGGAACGGGTTGCCTCTCGGCTTGGCCGCATCGAAATCCAGGCCGGCCGGCGCATGTCGCGCGGCACCGGCGTGCTGGCGACAATCGGCTCCACCGCGCCGTTTGTCGGGCTGTTCGGTACCGTGTGGGGGATCATGAATGCCTTCATCGGCATTTCCGAGGCGCAGACCACCAATCTGGCGGTGGTCGCACCGGGCATTGCGGAGGCCCTGCTTGCGACCGCACTGGGCCTCGTCGCGGCCATCCCGGCGGTTGTCATCTACAACGTTTTTGCCCGGTCGATCACCGGGTATCGCCAGGTTCTGGCGGACGCGTCTGCAGGTGTGGAGCGCCTGGTCAGCCGCGATCTCGATTTTCGAGCGCTGCCGCATCCGGCACTCGCGGCCGAGTGAGGAGTTTCTGATGGCCGCCAAAGTCAGGGAAAGCGCCGGCGACGAGCTGGAAGAAACCCACGAGATCAATGTGACGCCGTTCATCGACGTCATGCTGGTGCTGTTGATCATCTTCATGGTGGCGGCGCCGCTCGCCACTGTTGACATCAATGTCGATCTGCCGGGATCGACGGCGCAAGCCGCGCCGCGTCCCGAAACACCGCTTTTCCTGACGCTCAAGCAGGACCTCAGCCTGTCGATCGGCAACGAGACTGTGCAGCGCGCGGCGTTTGGGCCCGCACTCGACCAGCGCACCGGCGGCGATAAAGAAACCAGGATATTCCTGCGTGCCGACCAAGCGGTGGACTATGGCGCGTTGATGGATCTGATGAACCTGCTGCGCTCCAGTGGATATCTCAAGGTTGCCCTGGTCGGGCTCGAAACGCTGCCGGCTGCGGCGCCGGCGACTGCACAATGACGGCGCGCGCCGAAGTGCTGGGAGAGGCGCCGGCTTTCCGATCGCTGCGCGAGATCGGCTTGTGGGCGGGAGCTGCGCTGTTCGTAGTATTGACGCATGTGGCTATCGCCTATGCGATCCAGGCGTTGCGGCCTCTCGATCCACCTGTCGAGGCAATGGAGCCGGCGTTGATGATCGACCTCGCTCCGCTGGCATTTTCTACCCCTGAAACCGTTGAAGCAGAGTCGGTGACGGAGGAAGCTCCGCAGGAGACCGTCGAGCCAGTCGACGATGTGCAGGAGATGGTGGAAGAACAGGTCGAACCGGCCGAGACGGCGGAATTGGACGACCCGGTGGAGCCTGAAACAACGCAGCCGCTTCGGGCTGAGCCGGAAACTACTGAGGCGGAGACCGCGGAGCCGGAGACTGTCGAGCCCGAATTGGTCGAACCGGAGGTCGCCGAGGTGACGCCGGAAGTTGCTATTCCGCTTCCCGAACCGCGCCCGGTCGTCGAGGAACCGGAAAAGAAGCAGCCGGTCCAGAAGGCCGAGCCTCGTAAGAAAGAGCCACGCAAGACCGTGGAAAAGCCGGCGCCGAAAAAGGAGGTTGCGAAAGCAGAGCCCAAGGCCAAGCCGGCGGCACGCGCTTCGGCCGCGAGCAAAACCGCCAAGGCGCCGACGGTCAGCCCGGCCCGGTGGCAGGCGCGTGTGCTTGCCCGGATAAAGCGGTTCCAGCGCTACCCGCGTGGTGCTAAATCGCGTCGCGAGGAAGGCGTGGTTGGCGTGAATTTTGTTATCGACTCCTCCGGTGCGGTGATTTCGACGCGTCTTTCGAGATCTTCGGGAAGTTCCGAACTCGACCGCGCGGCCCTTGACAGCCTGCGGCGCGCCTCACCGATGCCTGCCCCGCCACCCGGCATAAGAAGCCTTTCGGTGCCGGTTCAATTCAACTTGCGCTAATACGAAAGCGCGAATCGATCGTCGAGGAGGGTGAGCTTTGGCCAGCTGGTGAAGCTCTTTTCCGTTTCACTCAGGCGGAAAGAACGATGGACCGACCATTCTTATCGGACGTGAATCGGCCTGTGGCTGGATTATCACGTCCTCTGCCGTGTTCGTCGATGTGGATGCCACCGTGCCGTTGTCGATAGGGCTAGGGGTAGGCAGTGGAATGATCGCGTTCGCCATGTTGGAAGGCGTAACCGTTCTTGCCCTGAGTTCGTCGACCCGCTGGAAGTAACGCTGCAGGTTGCATGCCTTGAAATTCGGCTCGTCGCGATAGCGAAAGGCGGTCGGCAACTCCTTGTAGGGTTTTGCGCCTTCGACCGAGATCATGTTTTCGGTCTCCAGGTTCGCATCATTCAGCACGTAGAGACCGACGGTGGCGTCATCACAGATGTACCGGCACTGATCGAGCGTATTTTCCTCTTCGCGGTGGTTGGCAAATTGCGAATTGGGCGCCGGGAAAAAATATCCATCAGACGGGCGCACGCAAAAATACATGGCACCATTGCGGGCGACAGACCGAGCCGGCTGGTCGCTTCTTACGTCGCGTGTTCTGTCTTCGCGTGTTTTGCGTGCTGTGCCGCAGCCAAGCGCCACAAAGCGGGCCTGCAACCTGGATGCCCCTCCGCCCGAGCTGGAGGCGTGGGCCATCCGCTTCTGAATGTTCGTTCGTCTGGTGGCAAGATCCCGGCAGGCATTGAAAAATCCGCCCTGCGAGCTTTTCGACGAACATTGGCGTTGCCGCTCAAGATTTTGTATCGCCGCGAGTTGCCGACGCAGTGATGCCAACTCTGGACCCGCCGAGCGGTCACCGGACCGCATTTGGCTGCGCAGGGCCGAACATTCGTCCGCATGCGCCAAAGAAATTCCAGCCGCAAATATCGTCATCGCGACAAGGACAGATTTTAGCAATCGCCAGCCGGCTGACGGTGAAAACGGATGCCGCTGCTTGTCCGTCGGTTCCATTTTAGCTTGCCGTCATATGGCCTCTGAACGCTTAAATTGTATTGTGAAGTTCTATGAAGTTTCAATGACATGAGGCGAGAAAAGCTGCCCTAGGTTAACAAATTTAGAGATTTTGGATCACATCTGCGTGCAATGGCTTGCTGGGCGAGGCATCGGAGCAGCCTGTCCAACAAGTCTTGGCAATTTCGAGAAATAGACCGTTGAAAGTCAATGCGCCGGCATGGCGGCCACAAGAGCGAACCACTGACGCGCATATGATTGCATGGCGCTGACATGGTCGGTCGTCTGGAACGCAACGTTCGGCTGATGTCCCGAAAACGTTCCGGCCAGAAGCGCGGCACCGAGACTGGTCCCCGTCGATTGTCCAGTCTGAGAATATACCGGACGCCCGACCGCCGCAGACAACATCGCGAGATATGCCTCGTTTCCAGCAAACGGTCCCTCGACCACGATGTCTCCGTCGGCACCAATCAGATGCAGGCAGGTCGCCGTCATCAGCGCGAGATAGAAGGAAGCGGCGAGGAACCGTTCATCCGCAGCAGGCTCTCGTCCTGCCCAGGCAGCGGTGCTTTTGGGGTAGGGACCGGAGCCCTGCTGTACGGAAGGGAGCAGCATGACAGGCTCGGTGAGCACGGCCCTCCAAGCTGCATCACCAGCGCGAACGTGGGTATCCGGCACCATCATCTCGAATTCCCGGCCGCCCATGAAGCGTGCTGATGGGACCGCATCGCCGAAGGCGTTCACGTTGACGAGCGTGTCGCGTGTCGGATCGAGGGTGACGTGCCGGCCACCGACCGCCATGGAGACTACCCATGTGCCCGTCGACACCACGGCAAAAGGGGCCTTTCGCGTCGCCAGGTGTGGCAGAAGCGAGGCGTTGGAATCGTGGATGCCGCAGGCGACCGATGTTCCGGGTTCGAGCCCGATCCGAGATGCAATGTCCGGAAGCACCGGGCCGAGCATGTCGGCCGCACGACGCATCGGCGGGAACAGTCCTCGCCACCCCATCACGTCAACGAGCGACGAAAAGCTTCGCGCGGCCGGGTTCCAGAGATCCGTATGACAGCCGAGCGAGGTAACCTCGCTTGCGGCAACACCGGTGAGCTTTCTCGTCCAGTACTGAGGGTAGGTGAGGATCGTGCTCGCTCTACCAAACAAGTCGGGAAAGGTTCTATGCAGCCAGAACAGCTGCGCCCCGAGATTGAGCCTCATGGGCAAATTCGGTGAGCCGGTTTGGACAAAGGGTGGCCGGACTTCTTCATACGCCTCGCGCAGACCGTCCGGACCGTCGAATTCATAGTCGAGCACCGGCAAGACGAGTTCGCCTTCCGCGTCGACCAGTGCCGCCGTTGCGCCATGCGTTGTCACCGAGATTGCATCGATCTGGTGTTCTTGGCGAAGTGCCGCGAGCCCGTGCAGGATGAAAGACCAGATCGCATCGACGTCGTGATGCGGGTAGGGTCCGTCTTTGCTCGGTGTGTTCAGCTGCTTCCGCGATGCCAGCTCACTTCGTGCTGCGAGATCGACCAGCGCTACCTTCGCGTTGGTCTTGCCGATGTCGATGACGGCCACATAGCGAGGGCTTGGCGTACTCATCGCTGCATCCGGAAACGATTCCAGACGATCGGTAGTGCAATGACGACAATAAGCAGCAGGCCGATGAAGATCGACATGACGATGCCCGGCACGTTGAGCAGGCCGAGGCCGAAGGTGACGAGCCCCATGATGAAGGCGGCGAGCACGACGCCCGGGATACTGCCCGCGCCGCCGAGGATGGAGACGCCGCCGAGCACCACCATGGTGATGACTTCAAGCTCGTAGCCCTGTGCGATCGACGGGCGGGTCGAGCCAAGGCGGGAAGTAATCAGGACGGAGGCGATGCCTGCCATCAGACCGGTGAGGCAGAACAGGATGAACTTGATACGCCCCACCCTGACGCCGGAGAACTGCGTGGCGACCGGATTGTTGCCAATCGCGAAGATGCGCCGGCCGAAGCTCGTGCGGTGGAGCAGGAAGCCGTAGATCAGAGCCGCGACGAGAAACAGCACAAGCTCGAACGACACCACCCACCAGACATAACCTTGACCGAAGAAGGCGAAGTCGGCCGGATAACCCTTGTAGGCCTGGTCGCCGAGGATGATGTAAGAAATGCCCCGGAACAGGCTCATCGTGCCGATGGTCACCACGATGGACGGCAGCCCGAGGCCGGTCACCATCGCGCCATTGAACGCGCCGCATCCGAGCCCGACGAGAATGCCGATCGCGACCAGCCCAGGCGTGTCGATACCTGCCTGCACCGCCATGCCCATCAGCGTCGAGGCGAGTGCGATGATAGCCGCGACCGAAAGGTCGATCTCGCCGGTGATGATGAGGAGCGCCATGGCAAGCGCTATCAGCGCCTTTTCGGTGAAGTTGAAGGTGAGGTCGGAAAGCGACCACGCGTTCAAAAAGTATGGTGAGGCAAAACTGTTGATGACGAAGATGGCAACCGCCACGATGACGAGCAGCGCTTCCCACGAGAGCACTGCCGAGCGGAGCGGATTGTCGAGCCGGTCCGGGATGGTGCGGGGCGAATGGACGGCGTCGCTCATGCGGCCTCCGCTTTTTTCAGGATGATGCGGCCCTGCTCGCGCTCGCCGCGCGCGTTGAGCAGGACGGCGAGGATGATGGCGCTTCCGGAGATCGCCATCTGCCAGAAAGGCGAGACGTTGATGACGGGCAGCGCAGACTGGATGATGCCGAGGAAGAGCGCCCCGAGAACAGCACCTGCAACCGAGCCGATGCCGCCGGCGATCGAGATACCGCCGATGACGCAGGCGGCGATGATGGAAAGCTCGTAGCCGTTGGCGACCTCGACCGAGGCGATGACGTAGCGCGACACCCACAGATAGCCGGAGAGACCGGCAACCATGCCGGAGATGCAGAAGGCGACGAACTTGGTGCGGCCCACATCGATGCCGGCATAGACGGAGGCCGTCGGGTTGACGCCGATGGCATAGATCGAACGGCCGAGCGGCGTCCGCGTCATGACCAGCCAGAAGGCGGCAATGACGAGAATGGCGATCCAGGAAAGCACGGGCAGGCCGAGCAGCGATGCGCGCTGGAAGTTGATGAAGGCCGGGCTCATCTGGTCGGCGTTGACCCAGGCACCGCCCGACAGCACGAAGGTCGCGCCGCGATAGATGGTAAGCGTGCCGAGCGTGACGACGATCGACGGGATATCGAGTTTCCAGACGAGCAGGCCGTTGATCGACCCGAGCACGAGGCCGATGGCGAGGGCCGAAACGATGAGAAGCGGTAGCGGCAGGTCTGGCACCGCCGAATTGAGCATCGCGACCGCCATGCCGGTGAAGGCGAGGTTCGCGGCCATGGAGAGGTCGATCGAGCGCGTCAGGATGACGGCCATCTGGCCGAGCGCCAGGATCATCAGGATCGAGGTGTCGTTGAAGACGGTGGCGAGGTTACCCAGCCGCGCGAAGCCGGGGAAGCGGGTCGCCACCAGCGCGATTAACGCCGCGATGGCGACGACCAGCCAGACCTCGCGGTGCTTGGCAAGCGATTTCATGCGGCGATCCCCGCGGCCGTCTGGACGAGCGTCTCGGCGTCGAGGTTCTTGTTGTCGTAGATGGCGGCGATGTGGCCTTCGCGCATGACGACCACGCGATCCGACATGCCGAGGATTTCCGGCAGTTCGGACGAGACCATGATGACTGAAAGGCCCTCGGCGACGAGTTCTGCCATGAAGCCGTGGACGGCAGCCTTGGAGCCGATGTCGATGCCCTTGGTCGGTTCATCGAGGATGATCACCTTGGGTCTGGTCGCCAGCCATTTGGCGATGACCACCTTCTGCTGGTTGCCGCCCGACAGCGTTCCGACATCCTGGCTGAGCGAGGAGGCGCGGAGGTCGAGCCGGCCGGTGTAACGCCGCGCGAGGTCGAACTCTTCCTTCAGGCGCAGCACACCGGATTTCGACGTGCGCTGAAGTGAGGGAAGAGAGGCGTTCTTGAAGATCGGCATGCCGGTGACAACGCCCTGGCGGCCGCGTTCTTCCGGCACGTAGACGATGCCGGCTTCGATCGCATCTGCAGCGGATTTCGGATGGAGGGCCTTGCCGTCGAGCGAGATAGCGCCGCGGCTCGTCCTTGTGATGCCGAAGATCGCCTGCATTAGCTCGCTGCGCCCAGCGCCCACCAGCCCATAGAAACCGAGAATTTCGCCTTTGTGTAGCTCAAACGAGATGCCGTCGAACTCGGTGGGATGCGAAAGATCGGAGACGGCGAGCACCGGCGCGCCGATGTTCGGCTCACGCTCGGGGAAGATATGGTCGACGGCGCGGCCAACCATCATCTTGACGATTGCCGATTGCGTTGCGTCGGCCAAAAGCCCCTCGCCCACCATCTCGCCGTCCCGGAAAACGGTGTAGCGATCGGCGATCCGAAAAATCTCGTCGAACTTGTGGCTGATGAAGAGGATGGCCTTGCCCTCGCTCTTCAAGAATTCGATCAGCAGGAAAAGCTCCTCGATCTCCTTGGCCGAGAGTGCCGCGGTCGGCTCATCCATGATGACGATCCGGGCGTCGATCGACATGGCGCGCGCGACGGCGACGAGATGCTTGTTGGCTATGCCGAGGTCGCGCAATCGTGCGTCGGCGTCGATGTGGCCGGCATGCATGGTGTCGAGCACTTCGCGCGCGTTGGCACGCATCGTCTTCCAGTCGATGGTGCCGAAACGGGTGCGTGGCGCGTGGCCGAGGAAGATGTTCTCAGCAACCGAGAGATCGTCGAAGAGCACGGTTTCCTGATGGATGGCGGTGATGCCATGCTCGAAGGCCTTGTGGGCGCTGGTAAGGTGGACCGGCTCTCCGCCGACGCTGATCTCGCCGCTGTCCGGCTGGTAGATGCCAGTGAGAATCTTTACGAGCGTCGACTTGCCCGCGCCGTTCTCACCGATCAACGCCGTGACCTGACCGGGATAGAGTGAGAGGCTGACATTGTGCAGCGCCCGCACGCCGGGGAAGGACTTCGAGACGCCGGAAAGCGCGAGCAGCGGCGCGGCATTGGCCGGCGGCGGCGCTTTCAGCTCAGCTTTCGGGGCTGTGGTGTGCATGTCCATATCCGCCCCGATGGGTCGAAAAGTGCGGCGGAACGAGCCCGCCGCACCGTTGAGAATAGCCCGAGATCAGTAGATCTTCGAGAATTCCTCGATGTTGCTCTTGTCGAACTGGAAGGGCGCAGCCATTGCAGCCGAATTGGTGTCGTCGAGCGTGATTGATCCGACGCGGCCAATCGAGATGGTGGTGCCCGGTTTTGCCTCTACCTTCTTGGTCGCCAACTGATGCGATATCTGCACGGCGGAATAGCCGAGGTCGATTGGATTCCAGAGCGCGACGGCCTGGCTGGAGCCGTTGTCGATGAATTTCTTGAATTCCGACGGCAGCGCAAGACCGGTGACGTTGATCTTGCCGATCAGGTTTTGGTCGGTCACCACCTGCGCCGCGGCGACGACGCCGACCGTGGTGGGTGCGATGATCGCCTTCAGGTTCGGATGGGACGAGATCAGGCCCTTGGCCTCGTTGGTCGACTTCACCGAGTCGTCGTCGCCGTAAACTGTGGCGACGAGATTGATCTTCGGGAACTTCTCCGGCAACACCTTCTTGGCCGCCTCGATCCAGGCATTCTGGTTGGTGGCGGTGGAAGACGCCGACAGGATCGCGACATCGCCGCCTTCTGGCAGGTGGTCAGCCGCGAGCTTGATGATCGTCTCGCCGATCAGGTTGGTGTCGGAGGGGTTGAGGTGGACCTGACGACCTTCCTGTGCAACGCCGGAGTCCCACGAAATCACGGTGATGCCGCGATCCATCGCTTTCTTCAGCGCCGGAACCAGCGCGTCCGGATCGTTGGCGGAAATGGCGATCGCATTGACCTGCTGGGCGACCAGCGAGTTGATGATCTCGATCTGGCCTTCGGCGGTGGCTGAGGTCGGGCCGGTGTAGATCACTTCGACGTCGCCGATCTCCTTGGCGGCTTCCTGCGCGCCCTTGTTGGCGGCGTCGAAGAAGCCGTTGCCGAGCGACTTCACCACCAGGCCAATTTTGATTGGTTCAGCATTGGCCGCCGTCGCCAACATCGCGACGGAAAGTGCGGCCGTCATCATCAATTTCTTGAACAAGCTCATCGATTTCCTCCCTTTGAGCGGTTGTATTCCTATTCCCATCAGCACCACAGGCTATGCCTGCAGCGAAGATTCCTCCTTTGCGACCGCGGCGGACTTGCGCGCGACGATCAGCGAAATTCCTGCCGTCTCCAGCATCTTCGCCTCGCGATCCTCGATCCCTTCGTCGGTGATGACTGTCGCGATCCGCGACAGTCCGCACAGGATGAGACTGGAGCGCAGGCGGAACTTCGAGGAATCGATGAGCACGACAAGTTCGTCGGCCTGGTCAATCAGCTTCTGCTCGGCCTGGATGAGCAGCGGGTCGGCCTCCATCAGGCCGAGAGGCCCGAGTCCCTGAGCACCCATGAACATGCGCCGCGCGTAGAAATTGCGCGTCACGTCGTTCTCGAAGGGCGACAGGATGATGTTCTGCTCGCGGTAGATCGTGCCCCCCGACAGCATCACGGTGTTCTTGGAGTGCTTCAGCAGGTGTTCCGCGATCGGGAACGAATTGGTGAAGATCGGCATGCGGCGGCCGGTCAGGAAATGCACCATCTGGAAGGTGGTGGTGCCGCCATTGATGATGATCGGCTCGCCATCCTTGCACAGATCGACCGCCTCGCGGGCGATAGCTCGCTTCTGCGAAGCGTGAAGGGTTTCATTGACCGAAAATGGCCTACCGGCAAGGCCTACAAACTGAGGCGGCGAGATCGCCTCGGCGCCTCCGCGCACCCGGCGAAGGCGCTTCTGCACATGCAGGGCGGCAATATCGCGCCGGATCGTCGCCTCGGAGGATTCCGTCAGGTCGACCATCTCCTGCACCGTTACCACAGGCTTTTCCTGGACGGCGGACAGGATCAGGCGATGGCGCTCTTTTTCGTGCATGGTTCCTCCCGTGCATTGCCATCTAGGCATCCTGCGCAACAAGTGTCAATCATTTCCGATCAAAATTTCTCATTTTGCAGCGCGATACGATTGGTTTTGATCGTTTGTGATTGACATGCGCCTATCGGGGTGTGATCTTGCCGAAAACGATGCGATCGCCATTGGCGCGGTTCTAAGGGAGGTTTCACCGATGCTCGACAAGCGCAGCCCCGCGCGCCTCGCCAATCTTTGGAACGACGAAAAAGCCGCCGGTCTCAGCGAACCAGAACGCCTGGTCTACCGCTCCAATACGCTCGGCTCCGACAAGCGCGTTACCAACTACGGCGGCGGCAACACGTCCTCGAAGGTCCGGCAGAAAGACCCGCTGACCGGCGAAGAGGTCGAGGTGCTGTGGGTGAAGGGTTCCGGCGGCGACAGCGCCTTGATCAAGCTCGACGGTTTCGCGACGCTTTACATGGACAAGTTGAAGGCGCTGAAAGGCCTCTATCGCGGCGTCGAACACGAGGACGAGATGGTGGGCTACCTCCCCCACTGCACGTTCAACTTGAACCCGCGCGCGGCGTCGATCGATACACCGCTGCATGCTTATGTGCCGCGCGCCCATGTCGACCACATGCATCCCGACGCGATCATTGCGATTGCGGCAGCGGAGAACTCGAAGGAATTAACCAGGGAGATTTTCGGCGATGCGATCGGCTGGCTGCCGTGGAAGCGGCCGGGCTTCGAGCTCGGGCTCTGGCTGGAAAAGTTCTGCAAGGACAACCCCGAAGCCAAGGGTGCGATCCTGGAAAGCCACGGCCTCTTCACCTGGGGCGACACGCAGAAGGAATGCTATGAGACCACCATCTTGGTCATCAACCAGGCGATGGAATGGTTCGAGAAGGAGAGCGCCGGCAAGGCGATCTTCGGCGGAGAAGCGGTGAAGGCGCTGGAGCCTGCGGAACGGCGCGCCATCGCAGCGCGGCTGATGCCGAAAATCCGTGGCCTGATCTCCAAGACCAGTCGCAAGATCGGCCATTTCGACGACTCCGCGGCCGTGCTGGAATTCGTGAATTCCACGGAGTTGCGGTCGCTCGCTCCGCTGGGTACCTCCTGTCCCGACCATTTCCTGCGCACGAAAATCCGGCCGCTGTTGATCGAGTTCGACCCGGCAAAGCCTGATGTCGATGCGGTGATCGCAAGACTGCCGGAAGACATCACCGCTTATCGCGCGGACTACCAGGCCTATTACGACCGCTGCAAACATGCGGGTTCGCCGCCGGTGCGCGATCCGAACGCGGTGGTTTATCTGATGCCGGGGGTCGGCATGTTCACCTTCGCCGGCGACAAGGCGACGGCGCGGGTCTCGGGCGAGTTCTACGTGAATGCCATCAACGTGATGCGCGGCGCTTCGACTGCTTCCTCCTATGTCGGTCTGCCGGAGCAGGAAGCTTTCGACATCGAATACTGGCTGCTTGAGGATTTGAAGCTGCAGCGGCTGCCGAAGCCTAAGTCGCTGGCTGGCAGGATCGCGCTGGTTACCGGCGGCGCCGGCGGCATCGGCCGCGCTACCGCGACGAAACTGCTCGGCGAAGGGGCATGCGTGGTCCTTGCCGACATCGACGATCAGGCGCTGGCGGCCGCAAGTGACGAACTAGGTAAACGCTTCGGAGCCGACTTCGTGCGCTCGGCGAAAGTCGACGTGACCAAAGAGGACGCGGTGATCGGCGGCTTTGCCGATATTGCGGTCGAGTTCGGTGGCATCGATATTCTGGTGTCCAACGCCGGCCTCGCCTCCTCAGCTCCCATTGAGGACACCACGCTGGCGCTTTGGAACAAGAACATGGACATCCTCGCGACAGGCTACTTTTTGGTCAGCCGCGAGGCATTCCGGTTATTCCGTGCGCAGGACATCGGCGGCAATGTCGTCTTCGTTGCCTCCAAGAACGGCCTTGCCGCTTCGCCCAACGCGGCCGCCTATTGCACGGCCAAGGCAGCCGAGATTCATCTTGCCCGCTGCCTAGCGCTCGAAGGGGCGGAGGAGCAGATCAGGGTCAATGTCGTAAACCCGGATGCGGTGCTGCGTGGATCGAAGATCTGGACCGGCGAGTGGAAGGAACAGCGCGCCGCCGCCTACAAGATGTCGACCGACGACCTGGAGGAACACTACCGCTCGCGTTCTATGCTGAAGCGCTCGGTATTTCCGGAAGACATCGCCGAGGCTGTCTATTTCTTCGCTTCGGAGTTTTCTGCCAAATCGACGGGTAACATACTGAACGTCGATGCCGGGAATGCGCAAAGCTTTACGCGGTGAGCACACGACCGGTCGCCCGGGGAGGAACCATGAGCGAGACAATCATTTCCGCCGATCTGGTGGAGAAGCACAATGCGGAGCGGCAGGCTGACCTGAGGCGCGACTACGAGACGCTCGGCGAACGGCTCGACCGGCGCGGCATCTCGATCGACGACATCCGCGACAAGATGGCCGCCTTCCACGTCGCGATCCCGTCCTGGGGTATGGGCACCGGGGGCACGCGTTTCGCGCGCTTTCCTGGCGACGGCGAGCCGCGCGACATTTTCGACAAGATCGAGGATTGCGCCGTCATCCAGCAGTTGACACGCGCGACGCCTACCGTCTCGCTGCACATCCCCTGGGACAAGGCTGATCCCAAGCGGCTGAAGCAGGCTGCGTCGCGTTTCGGGCTCGGCTTCGACGCGATGAATTCGAACACTTTCGCCGACGCCAAGGATCAGGCGCTCTCCTACAGATATGGTTCGCTCAGCCATGCCGACGTCGACACGCGCAAGCAGGCGGTCGAGCACAACCTCGAATGCATCGAAATAGGCAGGACGCTCGGTTCCAGGGCGCTGACGGTGTGGATCGGCGACGGCTCGAATTTTCCGGGCCAGGTCAATTTCGCCAAGGCCTTCGAGCGTTATCTTGATTCAATGCGCGAGATTTATTCCCAATTGCCCGCCGACTGGCGGCTGTTTACCGAGCACAAGATGTACGAGCCGGCCTTCTATTCGACCGTCGTGCAGGACTGGGGCACCAACTACATCATCGCGCAGGAACTCGGCCCGAAGGCTTTTTGCCTCGTCGACCTCGGTCACCATGCGCCGAACGTCAACATCGAGATGATCGTGTCGCGCCTGATCCAGTTCAAAAAACTCGGCGGCTTCCACTTCAACGATTCCAAATATGGCGACGACGACCTCGATGCCGGCTCGATTGATCCCTACCGGCTGTTCCTCGTCTTCAACGAGCTTGTCGACGCGGAACTCAACAAGGTGGAGGGTTTCAATCCGGCGCATATGCTCGACCAAAGCCACAATGTCACCGATCCAATCGAGAGCTTGATGCTGTCGGCGGTGGAGGTGCTGCGCGCCTATGGCGCGGCATTGCTGGTCGACCGCGAGGCATTGGCCGGTTACCAGGACGACAACGATGCGCTTTTGGCGACACAAACGCTCAAAGTCGCGTTTCGTACCGATATCGAACCCATTCTCGCCATGGCGCGACTGCAGGCAGGAGGTGCCATCGACCCGATCGCGGCTTACCGCGCCAGCGGCTACCGCAAGAAGGTCGCGGGCGAACGACCGGCGGTGGCTTCGGGGGGCGGCGGCATCGTTTGATGAATGCCGCATAGCGGTCGATTGGTTCCATCCGAAGCGTCTGCGATTTGAGACGCTCCCGCATTCGCGAACGGCTGTCGCGCCCTACCGGAAGCGATGAGGCGAGCATTGGACATATTCCGAAAAGTAATGCCCGGCACCACGTCGACCGGGATGCCTTCGGCCTTGAGGCGTTCAATTTCCCCGTTAGCCCGGTAGGCGCTCATCGGCTCGCCCGATTCCAGCCGAATGACGCGCTTGCCGGCCTTGGCGAGCTTCACCATCAGATCGGTGATGTCTTCGTGGCGACGGTTTTTGTGCCCACTGGGGTTTCCCACCATTATGCGCGCCGCTTCTCGACGGGCAAGTTCCAGCACCTCGTCAGAGACAAGATCGTCGAACAGGATGATATCCGCCGCCTGAAGCGCGCGCACTGCCTTGAGCGTGAGCAGTTCGGCATCGCCAGGTCCTGCACCGACGAGCGTGACGCGGCCGATGGTGGAGCCTCGATCGACAGAGATACGATCGATATTGCGCGTCAACTCGTGCTCGTCATTCACCGTCGGCGCGGCACCGAAGGCGCGATCGGAGAAGCGCTCCCAGAAGTTGCGCCGTTGCGCGCCCGCGTCAAGCCGAGCCATGACCGCGCCACGGATTGTCTCAGCTAGCGAAGCCCATGCCCCAAGGCTTGCCGGCAGCAGCGTCTCTATCCGGCGGCGGATCGCCTGACCGAGAATGGGCGATGCGCCGGCGGTCGACACGCCCACCACCACAGGCGAACGATTGACGATGGTGCCGAACTGGAACTGGCAGAATTCCGGCCGGTCGATGACATTGACCGGCACGCCGGCTACCCGCGCCGCACCGAAGAAGGCTTGGGCCTCGCCGTCACTCGCCGCGTCGCAGATCGCAATGGCTGCGCCGTTGAGGATATCGGCGGTCCAGTGGCGATCGTGATGGGCGATCTGAGGGTCTGCGTGGCCGATCAAGTCCTGAAACAGGTCGCAGAGCTCGTCCAAGGGCGCGTAGAGATCGACCCGCGCTCCGGCCGCAGCAAGCAGTTCCGCCTTCCACGCCGCTGCGGCAGACCCACCGGCCACGACTGCGCGCTTGCCCTTCAGCGACAGAAACACCGGCAGGACGGCGAGTTTGCCGATCCGCGCTGTCCTGCGATCACTCGGCAGCCTGGAGGCGTCCTGCATCGAGAATTCCCCTGATTTCCGCGCGGCAAGAGCCGCAATTGGTTCCGGCTTTCACTGCCCGGCCTATCTCATCGACACTGGCGCAGCCGGCGGTCGCCGCATCGACGATCTGGTTGAGGCCGACATTGAAGCAGGAGCAGATGATGCGCCCGACGCTCGCCATCGGTACCGGCGGCCGGCCTGACAGCAGCGCCCGGCGCTCGGACGGCTCTAGCGGCCGTCCTGATGCAAGAAGCGAGAGCAGCCAGTCGCGCTCCGCGGCTGCATCAGATGTTCCAACAAACAGCGCGTCGGTGATCGCCCCCGACAAATTGATCGCAGCCGCCCGGTAGAGCGCACCGCGTTTGTCGCGGTAGTCGGTGAACCCGCCGCGCGAAACCCCATCGAGCAGCCGCTGACCGAGCAGGATGCCCTGGTCCACCGGCTCGGGGCCGGTCAGGTCATAGAGCCAGCCGCCATCGACCGCGCGCCGGCTCCAGTGGATGAAACCGGTCGGGCGAAGATCGCGGCGGGTGATCAGGAAACCCGCCCAGCGCATCGCCTCACGACTGATGCGTAGCGGCGTGTGCTTGAGTTCGGGTTGGCCAGAAAACGGATCCGTCGCCGGATTGGACAGCGACCCGGCTGCCGCGCCGGCCGCGAAATGACCGCTCCAGTGCATCGCCAGGAACGCCTCGCCCCGGCGTTGCCCGGAATTGACGCGAACGCGGGCGCGCGCCGTGCCGAAGGGACTGTCGAGCCGTGCGATATCCGCTTCGCCAATGCCCATCGTCGTCGCATCGGCCGGATGTATGTCCACCACCGGCTCCGGCGCATGCGCCATCAGTCGGGCGACTTGGCCGGTGCGGGTCATCGTGTGCCACTGGTCGCGCAGGCGGCCGGTGTTGAGGACGAGCGGATGCGCAGCCGTTGCGGGCAGGGCAGGGCCCTCCTGGCGCACCGGCACGAACCGCGCCCGACCGTCGGCTGTCGGGAAGAGGCCGTCGCCCAGCAGCCGGCCAGCGCCTTCACACGCCCCGGCGCGGGCGGGCCATGTGACTGGAGCAAGCGCTTCATACTCATCGTCGGAGATGTCCTTCAGCCCGCCGAGATCAAACAACCGCGCGCCATCGTTTTCCAAAGCCGACAGCGCCGCGTGCTCGCGGAAGATCGCGGCTGGCCGGTCATAGGCGAAGGCATCGGCAAATCCCATGCGGCGCGCCACCTCCGTGACGATCCACCAGTCCGGCCGCGCCTCTCCGGGAAGCGGCGCGAAGCCGCGCTGGCGCGAGATGCGCCGTTCCGAATTCGTCACCGTGCCGTCCTTCTCGCCCCACGCCGCCGCTGGCAGGAACACGTCGGCATGGCGCGTGGTGTCGGTGCGGGTGACGTCCGAGACAACGACGAAGTCGCAGGCCTTGAGACCAGCGCGCACCCGTGCGGCGTCCGGCATGCTGACCGCCGGATTGGTGCCCATGATCCAGATCGCCTTGATCTCTCCGGCTGCCACCGCGTCGAACATGTCGACGGCCTTCAGGCCGGGCCTGCTGGCGATGGCGGGAGCGTTCCAGAAGCGGCCGACGCGCTCGGTAGCGCCCGGATCGTCGAATGCCATATGCGCGGCAAGCTGGTTGGCCAGGCCGCCGACCTCGCGCCCGCCCATGGCGTTGGGCTGACCGGTGACCGAGAACGGCCCCATACCTGGCTTGCCGACGCGGCCTGTCGCCAGATGGCAGTTGAGGATGGCGTTGACCTTGTCGGTGCCATGCGCCGACTGGTTGACGCCCTGGCTGTAGACAGTGACCGTGCGGTCCGTCGCTGCGAACAGCTCGTAGAAAGTGCGAAGATCAGCGGCGTCGACGTCGCAGGCCGAGGCGACCCGGCCGATGCCCGGCGCGTCGGCTTGCGCGAGCGCCAATGCGGCATCGAATCCGGCCGTATGCGCCGCGATGTAGCCGGCGTTCAGCGCGCCGGCGCGGGCGAGGTGCGCCAGCAGCCCGTTGAAAAGCAGCACGTCGGTGCCCGGTTTCAGTGGCAGATGCAGGTCGCAATCGGTCGCGGTGCGGCGGGGATCGATCACCACGATCTTGGTGCCGTGTTCGCGCCGGGCGGCCAGCAGCCGCTGGAACAGGATCGGATGGCACCACGCGGTGTTCGAACCGACCAGCACGACGAGATCGGCTTCCTCAAAATCCGCATAGACGCCCGGCACGATGTCTTCGCCGAAGGCCCGCCGATGGCCGGCGACCGACGAAGCCATGCACAGCCTGGAATTGGTGTCGATGTTGCCGGAGCCGACAAAACCCTTCATCAGCTTGTTGGCGACGTAATAATCCTCGGTCAGCAATTGCCCGGAAACGTAGAACGCGACCGCATCCGGTCCATGCGCCGCGATCGTTTCGGAAAAGCGGCGCGCGACGAGATCGAGCGCGGCGTCCCATCCCGCTTTACGGCCATAGATCTCCGGCGACAGGACACGCCCGCCGAGGCCCATCGTCTCGCCAAGCGCCGACCCTTTCGAGCATAGTTTGCCGAAATTGGCCGGATGCTCCGGGTCGCCGCGAACGCTTGTCGCTCCGTCCGCGGCGACCTCCGCAAGCACGCCGCATCCCACCCCGCAATAGGGACAGGCGGTCCTCACCGTGCGTGCTTCATCCATGATCAGGCTGCCTGGCTCTCGAGCCGGCCGAGCGCGATGAAAAGGTTGTCGCCGTCGAGCCGCACCGGGATGGTGCGCACCGAGCCTTCGTCAGGCCCCAGCGCCTTGCCGGTTTCAAGCGAGATCACCCAGTTGTGCAGCGGGCAGGTCACGGCCGCGTCGTGCACGATGCCCTGGCTCAGCGGTCCGCCCTTGTGCGGGCAGTGGTCGTCGATCGCATAGATCTTATCGTCCGCGGTGCGGAAGACGGCGACCTTGCCCTGTGGGGTCGCAACGCAGCGTGCGCCGCGGCGGGGGATGTCGTTGATGGTGCCGATCGAAGTCCAGATCATGGGGTTACTCCGCTGCCTGCGCGTAGCCGACGGTTGCCATCGGCCGGAACTCATGCTTGTCCTTGCCGGAAACCCGCTCCTCCCAGGGGTCGACCTGCGCGAACTTCTGGCTGAAGACAAAGCGGTCGAAGTAACCCTGCCGCCTCTCCGCATCGTCCATGATCTGCCGACGGATTTCATCCAGTCCGATACGCTTGGCCCATTTGTAGATGCGTTCGAGATAGCGGCCCTGCTCGCGATACATCTGCGTCAGCGCGACGATATGCGTGAGCGCCTCGTCCTCCGACTTCACGAGGCCCAGAACCTCCGTGCCCTTGATGTCGAGACCGGCGGCGCCGGCGAAATGAATCTCGTAGCCGGAGTCCACGCAGATGACGCCGACATCCTTGCAGGTGGCTTCGGCGCAGTTGCGCGGGCAGCCCGACACCGCCATCTTGACCTTCGCGGGGGTCCACGATCCCCACATGAACTTCTCGATGCGGATGCCGAGACCGGTCGAATCCTGCGTGCCGAAGCGGCACCAGTCGGTGCCGACGCAGGTTTTCACTGTGCGTAGGCCCTTGGCATAGGCCTGACCGGAGACGAAGCCGGCCTTGCCGAGGTCGCCCCAGACCGCGGGCAGGTCCTCCTTGCGGATACCCAGCATGTCGATGCGCTGGCCGCCGGTGACCTTCACGGCGGGGATATTGAACTTGTCGACGACGTCGGCGATGGCACGCAACTCCTTGGACGAGGTCATGCCGCCCCACATGCGCGGCACGACGGAGTAGGTCCCGTCCTTCTGGATGTTGGCGTGCACGCGCTCGTTGATGAAGCGCGACTGGTAGTCGTCGGCATATTCGTCGGGCCAATCGCAGACCAGGTAGTAGTTGAGCGCCGGCCGGCATTTCGCGCAGCCGCAGGAGGTCTTCCAGTTCAACTCCTGCATGACGGCCGGGATCGCCTTCAGCCCCTTTGCCTTGATCAGGCGCCGGACATCGTCGTGGCCGAGATCGGTACAGCCGCACATCGGCGGGACGGCGGCCGGATTATAGGAATCGCCCAGCGTCAGCGTCATCAGTTTCTCGACCAGCCCGGTGCACGAGCCGCAGGAGGCCGACGCCTTGGTGTGCGCGCGTACGCCGTCGAGCGTCGTCAGCCCCTTGCCGGTGATTGCGTCGGTAATCTTGCCCTTGCAGACGCCGTTGCAGCCACAGATCTCGGCGTCATCCGCCAAGGCCGCAACGGCCGCCAGAGGGTCCGCGCCGGTTCCTCCCTGATGCACCTGCCCGAATATCAGCGTATCGCGCATCTGCGAAACATCGGTTCCCTTCTTCTGGAGGTCTCCGAACCAGGCGCCGTCGGACGTTTCCCCGAACAGCACGGTGCCGATGATGCGGTTCTCCTTCAGCACGATCCGCTTGTAGACGCCGGCCGAGGCGTCACGCAGCACGATCTCGTCGCGATCGTCGCCATCGGCGAAATCACCCAGCGAATAGAGGTCGATGCCGGTCACCTTGAGCTTGGTCGGCGTCTCGGAATGGGTGAAACGCAGAGCCGGATCGCCCGAGAGATGCGCGGCGGCGACCCGTGCCATCTGGTAGAGCGGCGCGACCAGGCCGTAGACATTGCCGCCGACTTCGGCACATTCGCCGAGCGCCATGATCGCCGGATCGGAGGTCAGCATGCCGTCATCGACGACGATGCCGCGGTTGACTTCCAGGCCCGCCTCTTTGGCAAGCGTCATGTTTGGCCGGATCCCGACCGCCATCACCACGAGAGTCGCCGGAATAACCGTGCCGTCGGCGAGTTCGACACCTTCGACCTTGCCGTTGCCGACGATCGCCTTGGTGTTGGCCTTGGTCATCACCTTGATGCCACGCTCCTCGACCGCCTTCTGAAGCAGGTAACCGGCCGCGGGGTCGAGCTGCCGCTCCATCAGCGTTGGCATGACATGCAGCACGGTGACGTCCATGCCGCGTTCCTTCAAGCCTGCCGCTGCCTCCAGCCCGAGCAGGCCGCCGCCGATAACCACCGCTTTTGCCCGCGACTGCGCGGCCAGTAGCATGGCGTTGACGTCGTCGAGGTCGCGGTAGCTAAGGACGCCGGGCAGGTCTTTGCCCGGCACCGGGATGATGAACGGCACCGACCCCGTGGCGATCACCAGTTGGTCATAGGGCTCAGTCACACCGTGATCCGAGGTGACTGTTTTCGCCTCGCGGTCTATCGCGACGATCTTGTGACCCTTGTAGAGCGTGATGCCATGCTTGATGTACCAGCCGTCGCCATGGATGACGATCTCCTCGAACGCCTTTTGCCCCGACAGGACCGGCGACAGCATGATGCGGTCGTAATTGACGCGCGGCTCGGCGTTGAAAATGGTGACCTGGTAGTGGTCGGGCGCGGCTTCCAGCAGGTGCTCCAGCATCCTGCCCGGCGCCATGCCGTTGCCGATGATGACGAGTCTTTTGGTCATGTCGTGTTCCTCAGTTCACTCGGCCGCCGCCACGAGCGACGGCGTACGCGCCGTAGCTGCGTCGCGGTTCATCCGCAGAATTGCCGCATGCATCCAGGCGAGGCAGGCCGCCACGACCAGGAAGAGCAACATGAAGCAGCTTGACCAGACACCCGTCAGGTCGTTCAGCGCGCCGAACGCGATCGGCAGCACGAAGCCGCCGAGGCCGCCGATCATGCCGACGAGGCCGCCGACGGCGCCGACACTGTCGGGATAGTAGACGGGGATGTGCTTGTAGACGGCGGCTTTGCCGATCGCCATGAAGAAGCCCAGCACGAAGGCGATGGCGATAAAAGCCAGCCAGCCGATTTCGAAGTGAAAAGTGATCGGGCCGTTGATGCCGCGCACGGCATAATCGGTCGCCGGCAGCGCCAGAACGGCGCAACATACGGCCGACACGACGAAGGTCCAGTAGAGCACGGCGCGCGCGCCGAGGCGGTCAGACAGTACGCCGCCATAAGCCCGGAAGATCGAGGCCGGGATCGAATAGGCCGCGCCGATCATGCCGGCGGTGGCGATGTCGAACCCGTAGACGCCGATCAGGTAGCGGGGCAGCCACAGCGCCAGCGCAACGAAGCCGCCGAAGACGAAGAAGTAGTAGAGGCCGAAGCGCCAGACCTGGAGATTCTTCAGCGGCGCGAACTCCTGCCAGAAATTCTTCGGAGCACCGCGCCCGGCCCGGCGTTCGCGGATCACCGGATCGTCCTCAGTGCCGAACCAGAAGATAAGAGCCATGAAGGTAAGCACGCATGCCCAGATCACGGCGACGTTCTGCCAGCCCCAGGCCAGCAGCACGAATGGCGCGGCGAATTTGGTGACCGCCGCCCCGACATTGCCGACGCCGAAGATGCCGAGCGCGGTGCCTTGTTTTTCCGTGGGGTAGAAACGCGAGACATAGGCGACGCCGACTGCGAAGGAACCCCCAGCCAAGCCGACGCCGAGCGCGGCCACCAGCATCTGCGTGTAGGTGTGGGCGAAGGCCAGCAGGAAAGTCGAGGCGGCTGCGGCCAGCATGGTAGCGGTGTAGACGAGCCTGCCACCAAACCGGTCGGTCCAGATGCCCAGCAGGATGCGGACAAGCGAGCCGGTCAGGATCGGTGTGCCGACGAGCAGGCCGAACTGCGTCTCGCTGAGGCCGAGTTCCTCCTTGATGCGGACGCCGATGATCGAGAAGATCGTCCACACGGCAAAACATACGGTGAAGGCGATGGTGGACATCGCCAACGCGCGGGACGATGCGTCGTCAGGGCTGCTGACTGGAAGTGGTGTGGTCATGGTCGGCTCCGTTGAGCGGCCGGGAGCGCCGCGCTTCGTAGATCGTCAAAACAAAAAAGCCACCAGCCAGATCACGCGCCCCGTTCATCGGGAATCGCGTCAACCTGAGTGGCGGCTTTGCCTTGGGGGCGCCCATCGTTGGACGCCATTTCGTGGTCTCTCGACCTGTAAACAACCAAGCAGGAACCGTGCCAGTTTGCTTAGAGCCGAAGAAAAATCAATGAAATCAACGATATGGTCTGATTGCCCCTGTTCGCGTCGTCACGCGGCTCAGGTGAAATCATAGTCATACGCCGCGTGCCGACGCACAGAAATTGTGCAGTGCGGCAAAATTGCCTGTGATTCAGTCAGCCGCCAAGGAGGTGGATTGACGCTCGAGATAGTCGGCGATCCGGTCCGGATCGAACATCTCGCCGTCGAAGAAACCGTCCGGTCCAAGCACCAGGCTGGCACCAGCGGAACCGACGGGCGTAGCCGTTCCGAGCGCGCCCTCAACCTTCGCATTCGCCCCCGGCAAGGCGACGCCCAGCGGCTTCAGCGCAGC
Source organism: Mesorhizobium sp. ZC-5 (assembly GCF_025753855.1). Classification (GTDB taxonomy): domain Bacteria; phylum Pseudomonadota; class Alphaproteobacteria; order Rhizobiales; family Rhizobiaceae; genus Neomesorhizobium. The sequence continues at coordinate 411,804 of NZ_JAOWPT010000001.1, read as the reverse complement.
GCGGTAGAGATCGGGCCGGTAGCAGTCGCGCGCGATGGCTGCGTTTGCGGGCGAATGCGCGACCTGTCCCCAGCGGACCATCTGCGTGTAGAACCACAGCGCGTGGCTCTTCCACGGGAAGTTTGCTGCCTTGTCGAAGGGGAGGAAGAAATCTTCTACTCGACGCAGCACTCCACCACCGACGTTCAGTTCTCCGCTCAGGATGGGCATCTGCATGTCCGGCGGCAGGCCAAGGAACTCGGGCCTCGCCATCAGCTTCGCGAGTTCCGGGCGATTGCCCGCATCCTGGCACCAGCGCGCCGACAGATGCATCGCCCGCAGCAGGGCGGACAGCGCATCGGCGTTCTGCTCGGCCCAGGCCTTGCGCACGCCCAACACCTTCTCCGGGCTGTTCTTCCAGATCGCTGCCTTGACAGTGGCGATATGCCCGGTGCCGCGCACTACCGACGCGCTGTTCCAAGGTTCGCCGGCGCAATAGCCGTCGATCCGGCCCGCGGCCAGTGCATCCGCCATGAAGGGTGGGGGCACGACGACGATATCGATATCGCGCTGCGGATCAATACCGCAGGCCGCCAGCCAGTAGCTCAATTCGTATTTGTGTCCCGAATGCGGGTGGGTGACGGCGAAGCGGAGCGGCTCGAGCCCCGACCCTTGCCGCTCGCGGATGAGGCGCCCGAGTGCTGCGCCCGCTCCCGCTGGGTCGAGATCCGGCTTCGCGCCATGCGCTGCCATTCCAGCCCACACGGCATTGGAGACGGTCACGCAATTGCCGCCCAGCCCCAGCGCAAACGGCACGATCGTCTCCGATGAGAGCGGTGTCAGGCCGAGATTGCCGGCAATCGGCATCGGCCCCAGCATATGCGCCACGTCGAAATGGCCAATCGCGATTCGATCGCGAATGTTCGCCCACGACGTTTCGCAATGAAGGGTCAACTCCACGCCCTCGCGCTCCGCAAACCCGATTTCCCTGGCTGCGACCAGCACCGCGCTGTCGAAGAGCGGCAGAAAGGCCGCGTTGACGTGGTGTTCAGGCGCCATCGTCAGTCCCTTCCTGCGGCCCGAGCAGGCCGGCGGCCGTGATCAGGCTGTCGGCTATTTCGCTGATCTTGCGGTTCTGGTTCATCGCGGTCTTCCTGAGCAGCGCATATGCTGCCTCCTCGGACAGGCCGCGCGACTGCATCAGGATGCGCTTTGCCCTGTCGACCTGCTTGCGGCTCTGCAGTTCGCCGCGCGCCTCTTCGAGTTCGCGGGCCATGCGTGAAAACGCGTTGAAGCGGCTGACCGCCATGTCGAGGATCGGTTTCACTCGCTCCTGCCTCAGTCCATCGACAACGTAGGCAGACACGCCCGCCTCCACGGCCGCCTCGATGGATGCCCGGTCCGAGCGGTCGACGAACATGGCAATCGGCCGTTTCACCGTTCTCGACAGCTGGAACATGTTCTCCAGCATGTCGCGGTTCGGATTCTCCAGATCGATGACGATGACATCGGGTTCGAGTTCGGCGATGCGTGCGGCGATCCCCGTGACGTCATGAATCAGCATGACGCGTTCGTGCCCCGCATCCCTGAGGCCGGCCTCGATCACCGCGGCCCGAATGCGGTTCTCGTCAATGACCAGGATGGAAAGGGACGCGGCGACCATGGCTTACTGTGCGCGGATACCATTCATTGTGCAATGCGGTATGCAGTTCGGCTACCTGCGACCGATTTGCCAGCTTTCACAATTTAGCCTGGAATGTTGGGAGGGCCCGCGGGGCTGTCAGTCCGTCTGTTTCGCGGCACTCAGCACGCTTTCGAACCAAAGTCGCACGGGATCAGCATCAGACGCCCGTCGTGTCCCGGCACCGGCAACGATATCTTGCCGGACGACGTCTATTTTACGATACGGATCATCTGAATCGCGCGGGCGTATCGGCTTTTGGCGACGATTATCTCGTTCTTCTCCTGAAAAACCTGCGACGGCGGGGGGAGACGACGTGCTTTCCTGAACATTGTGGCCGGAGACCCTCATGCGCCGGCACGGCTCAGTGCTTGACATGGCGGGAGCCCTCCCCGAATGTAAAAACGTGCTGAAATTGACGTGCTGGAGAGGTTGATTCTGCGTCAGTCCCGCCTCCATCGCATCCTTGTGCAGGCCTTCTCGGTGCTGTTCGCGCTGTTGGCGATTCTTGCGCCGACCTTCGACGCGCCACTACCCGGTGACGAATTCCAGGAATATGTGTCGGCGCCCGCCGATCCGTGGAGTGACACTGCAACCCTCGTCGGCGCCACGCTCGGCGTTGCCGAAGACTTCGATGAAGAAGACGACCAGGAAGAAGCCATCTTCCTCACCCTTGCGACGCTTCACTGCGCGCAGGATGCCGGGTACCAGGCGACCGATGCCTGGCGTCCCTCCTTTCCTCGCTCGTCGGCGCATTCCTGCACAGGTCCTCCGACCCTCTGAAGCGATGGCGGTCAGCGCGCTTAAGGCGCGCCGAGCTGCCTAGTCCGCGATACCCCCACGACCCTGCGGCCATCTGAGCCGCACGCTAGACGGGACATCGCGCATGCCGCTCATGCGGCACGCCTTCGGAGTAAGTTTTAATGGAAAGTTTCGGCCCCGAGCTTCTCGCGCTGGTGCAGATCATCTGGATCAACATCATCCTCTCCGGCGACAATGCCGTCGTCATCGCCATGGCCTGCCGCGGCCTGCCGCCGGACAAGCAGCGGCCCGGCATGGTGCTCGGGGCCTTTGTCGCGGTCGTTCTGCGCATCGTCTTCACAGTCGTCGTCGCCACGCTGCTCTCGACGCCTTTCCTGAAGATCGTTGGCGGCTGTCTGCTCCTGTGGATCTCCGTCAAACTGGTGCTCGGTGAGGACGAGGAAGGAGGCGGCAGCGCGGTACAGCAGACCGAGCAGCTCTGGCACGCGATCCGCACCGTTGCGATCGCCGATGCGGTGATGAGCCTCGACAATGTTCTGGCCATCGCCGCCGTGGCGAAGGATTCCACCACGCTGCTGATTGTCGGCCTCGTCATCTCGGTGCCGCTCATCGTCGCCGGCTCGGCGATCATCATGGCGCTGCTAGGTCGTCTACCGATCCTGGTCTGGGCCGGTGCCGCGCTGCTCGGCTGGGTCGCAGGCGAGATGCTCGTTTCTGACCCGTGGCTGCTCAGCACCCTTGGCGAAGAGTTCATCCATCGCATCGAACTCCCCGCCGCTGCGATAGGCGCGGTCTTCGTAGTGGTGCTCGGCTATTTCCTCAGCCGTCGCGCCGCCAGACATAAAACCCAAGAACAGGAAGCCTGACCATGAATACCTTCGTTATTCCAGGGTGGGTCTGGATCAACTTCATCCTCCTCGTCGCGGCGGCAATCTTTGTCTGGGTGAAAGTCGCTGCCATGGAGAAGACTGGACGACAGAGACCAGAGGCTAAGCCTGTTTCGACGGATCTCAGGCGGGCGATCAAGTGAGACAAGCCGGGGGAGGGCTCATGCCCTCTTCTCGAAGTTAAGCTCCATCGTCCACCTCCGCCAAAGCGGACGTTGAATCAGAAGCCACCTATCGCGTCACATCACAATCGATTCATCGATACCCGGATGTGCTCTAGGATGGGCATTGACCCTTAAGCGAACTGCTTGCATGCTTGTGAAGTGATGACTCCATCGTCAGGGTGCGGCTGTGACCTCCGACCCTTTTACTGATATCCGCAACCGCTTCATAGAGAGGTGCCGCAGTGACCTTCACAGCTTGGAGGAACTCAAGTCGGCTGGCTTCGACAATCCGGATGCATCGGTGGCGTTGACCAAGATTGCACACTCACTGGCCGGCGCAGGCGGAATATTCGGATTCCCTGAAATAAGTAACAAGGCATTTGCACTCGAGGCGCTGATAATCGAGGGAGAAGGCGACAATCAGGCTATCGCGGCGTTGGATGAATTGATCCAGATATTGGGACAGGTTTCCGCTTCGTCCGGCTGATCGTCAGCCTTGCTTCGAAAAGCCCGTTCGGGTCATTTCGCCCCAACTATTGTCGGCGCGCAGATACTGCCAATATCCCTTGATGCGCCAAAAATTGTTGATCTGCCGATAGCCGAAATTCTCGGCAACCGCGGCCAGCGTCAGGATCGCGAGGTCGCGGGGGCGCGGAAAACGTTTTAGCTCCAACTCCTCCAGGATCAATGAGGCGACGCTCACGAAAACGCCGTAGACGAAAACCAGTGCCGTATAAGCAAGGAGGTGTTCGGTCGAAAGCACACCCATCAACCAGAAGAGCGGCATGAGGATGTAGCCGAACACCTCCATGATCGGGCCTAGCACGTCGACGATCAGCATATGCCCAAACCCGAGAAAGCCGACACGGCCGTAGCGCGGATTGAACAGCATGCTGCGATAACGGAAGAACACTTCCAGTGCCCCGCGTTGCCAGCGCGAGCGCTGTCTGGCAAGCACAGCCAGTGTCTCGGGTGCCTCGGTCCAGCAGACCGGCTCCGGGATGAACTCGATCCGGTATTCCTTCTTCTTGTCGAGCATGTAGCGATGGAGCTTGATGACGAAGTCGAGATCCTCGCCCATGGAGCCCTTGGTGAAGCCGCCGACGGCCACCGCCTCCCGTCGTCGGAAGACGCCGAACGCGCCCGAGACCAGCATGAGCGTGTTGACCTGGCTCCAAGCGAGACGGGCCATCAGAAACGCGCGAAGATATTCGGCCACCTGGAAGAGCGGCAGAACTCGCGTGGGCAGCCGAACGGTCTTCACCCGCCCGCCTTCTATGGTCGAGTTGTTGGCGATGCGAATGGTGCCTCCAACGGCGATCACCCGCTCCGGATCCTCGATGAATGGCTGCACCGCCCGCAGCAGAGCGTCCGGCTCGAGGATCGAATCGCCGTCGATAACGCAAAAGATCGGCGCGCGGCAAACGTTGATGCCGGCATTCTGGGCATCGGCCTTGCCGCCGTTGAATTTGTCGACGACAAACAGTCTGTCGGACCGCGGCGAAGCATAGATTCCCCTGATCGGTTCATGCTTGATCGTCTCCTCGAAGGACCGCCGGAAGGATACGAGTTCGAAGGCATCGATCAGCCGTTGCAGCGTCTCGTCCTTGGACCCGTCATTTACGACGATGACCTCGTAGGCGGGATATTCGAGCGCCAGCATGGAATGGACGCTCTCGACGATGTTCATCTGCTCGTTATAGGCGGGGACGATCAGCGAAATGGGAGGCGCGATGTCGCCGTAGCGGTGCCACAACAAGCTCGACCGCGCCACGGGCGGTCGCCGGGAGAGCGCGTAGGCCGCAATCACGAGCTGCAGGAGGTATACGAAGGTCTGGATAAGCCCAAAGATGATGACGATCCAGGCAACTATGCCTGACGTATGGAGCAGCACCTGATGCCAGCCGCCATTCATGCGGCCAACCCTTCCGACAGGATGAGCGAGGCCGTGCGCTGGCTGCGCGACGACTCCTCCGTTGCCGCTCGCTGCAGCGCTTCCATCCCGGCCGGTCCGATTTCCCTGAGGGACTTGCCCGCCGCATAGCGGACCGCCCACTCGCCATCTCCCAGCAACGAAGTCAGTGGCTCCACCGCTTCAACGATGCCAATGCGGCCGGAAGCCTCCGCTGCCTCCCTGCGCACCTCCCAATCCGCGCTTCCCAGTGCCGCAAGCACCGTTCCCGACGCTCCCGGATGGCCGGAGCGACCTAACGCGCGAAGGGCGGCCGCAGCCACTTCCGGCGATGGATCACGGGCCAGATCTTCCAATGCCACCAGAAAGCGGTAGTCCTCCGAGAGCGAGAGCGCCTCGACGGCGGCCGCTCTGACAAAGGGGGCGCCATCCGCCTTCAACGCGTTGGCCAGGAGTTCGTTGCCCCGCTCAGCGGGGAGGCTTTCGAAGAGATCGATCAGACGATGGGAGCGCAGCCCCTTCGGGCCTATGCGCTCAAGCACCGTCTGCAACGGAGGAAGCGCTCCAAGCGCATTGAGCGAAATCGCGGCGGCGATGCGCAGTTCCCGCGAGTTGTCGCCGAGCGCTTCGAGCAAAGCGTCAACGCTGGCGGCTCCCGGAAACGCAGTCAGGATTTCAGCGCTATGGATTCGTTCGGCTTCATTGCCCTTGCGAAGCCGCTTTCGGACGAAATCGGGTAGGCTGGTTTCCGCGAAGGCTTCCTCGATTCTCCGGCGCTCGCCCCCACGCAGCAGCGACAGGAATTCGAAACCGGAATCAGCCACGATTGCAGCGGGTATTTCCTTGAGTACCGGCATCAGCGTTTGCCGTTCGCCGTCCTCGCTGAAGCGGATTAGGGAGGTCATCAGCTTCCGACGCAGGATTTCGTCGCGCGCGTGGCGTCGCTCATGAAAGACCCTGAGGACGACCAGGACCGCCATGATCACCAGCGCGATCAGCCCAATGACAATCGACAACGTCCATATGTAGACAAGCATGTCAGAACCGAACCGAGAGGCCGAGGCCGAAAGTGTTCCTGTCGAAAGCCTCCCGGTGTTCATAGGCATAATTGCCCCGCAGGGTCAGCGCGTCTGACAGGTCGTAGGAAAATCCTGTGAACACGGTTTTAGTGTCGACAAGTGTGCCTTCGGAGATTTCAGGAGCGTCGCTGTAGCCGGCAAGAATGCGAAACCTATCGGTCGCCGCCAGGTCGGCGCGAAGGACATAGCCGTTGGCCGTTGTGCCCTCATCGTTGAACGAGTGGATCCATCGGACCTGCAGACCGAGCTTTTGGTCAAAGAAGAAGAACTGAGCTGCCGGAGAGACTGTACTCACCGACGTATCAGCGAAGATGTCGTGCCGCCCATCCAGTGTCAAAACCAGCGGTCCCCACGCGCCAGCCGGTGCGTAGGCGCGCCAGGTCGCTCCGCCGCCGACGGAAAAGCGCGCCAGGAAATCGGCGTCGGGGGTGCCAGCCACAATACCGTAGGCGGAGAAATCCTGCGAGAACGCATGATCGATCCGTGCCTCGATCTGCACGTCCGTTTCGCCATATCGCGTCACTACCCGCGTGCGACCTCCAATGGTGGTGCCCGGCTGCGGGGTATAGGCAAGGCCAACCGAACTGTCCGTCCATGACTGCCTGCCTCCGGAGAGGTGGCTCAGTTCGGTGCCGATGTCGGTCCGCCATTTCTTGGGCGGCGGTTGGGCCAGGCGCTGCTGGATATCCACGGAGGCGGGTTCGAGCGCCAGCGCCTTGCCGTAGCTGGTCCGGGCGGCACGGTCGTCGCCCCGTGCACGCTGTGCGTCGCCGAGGCCGACCAGCGCCTCGCTGTTGTCTGGTTCGCGCTTCAGTATGGCCTGGAACTGCGCCTCGGCCGCCCGAGTCTCACCTTCCTGCAGGCTGATGCGGGCTGCGAGCAGCCGGGCCTCGGTGTTATCGGGGTATTTCGCCGTCACGGCGCTGACAAGTGTCCGGGCACCGGCCAGGTCGCCATGCCACAGTGCCACGCGAGCAAGCCCCAGGCGGGCGTCCAGATAGTCTGGCGCCTTTTCAAGCGCCGCCTGAAAAAATCTTTCAGCCTCGTCGAAATCCTGCTGAAATCCCGCGACCAAACCGAGCGCGACCAGGACGTCGGCATTGCCGGGCGACAGCGCCAGCGCCTCGCGATATAACGTCTCGGCCTCGGCAAAGCGGCCTTCCTCGCGCAGTTTCCGTGCTCGCTGAAGCGTGGTCTCCAGCCGGCTTGGCCCGGGCTTGGCCCGCTTGGCGGGCTGGCTTGTCGGACCAGCGCGCGCGGCCGGCGGTGGTTCCGCCTGGTCGGCCTTTTCCGCTGCTTCGATCGAGGTCAGCAGTTGCTTCGCTTCGGCATGATCAGGCTGCGCGCCGACCACAGCCGCAGCCAGCCTGCGCGCTTCAACGAAATCGCTGCTCCTGAATGCAATCTGCGCCAGTCCGAACCGGGCGTCTTCATAAGAAGGCGCAATCGCTAGTGCTTGTTCGAACGCCTCGCGTGCAGCGGTATTATTTGCAAGAGCCAGTTGGGTGAAGCCGAGTTGCACCAATACGTCCGCATTGTCGGGGGCGAGCGTCTTGGCGCGATCGAGTAAGGAAACCGCCTCCTTGAAGCGCTGTTCCATGCGAGCAGCCACCCCTTCGCGATACAGCTCGTCAACCGTCTGGGCGCCGGCTCTTTCTCCACCAGCGACAGCAAGCAGACCGCTCAGCAGAATCAGGAGCAAGGCGCGACGCGGCTTCATTGATGCCTTGGGGCCAGCCGCGCGAGAAGCTTGGAGAGGCGCGCAAGCAGTTCCTCGGGAATGAACGGCTTGACGAGATAATCATCCGCACCACGCTCCAGTGCCGACACGATGTCCTTTTCACCCTTGCGCGCGGTCAGCATGATGACAGGGATGTGCGACACCGCTCCATCGCTCTTCATCCGCGAGAGCACTTCGAACCCGTCAAGGCGGGGCATCATTGCGTCGAGCACGATCAGCGAGGGCTGCTCGCTTGCGAGCTTTGCAAGCGCTTCCTCGCCATCCGTGGCGGTGATCACGTCGAATCCTTTCGCCTTGAGGCGAAAACTCATCAGTTCGATCAGCAACGGGTCATCGTCGCAGATCAGGATCCGATGCTTGGGGCTCATTGGCTCTGGTCTCCGGCATCGGAATGTGCGGGCCCCCAAGACCGCCATCCGCTTCATCCAGCGCGTGAATCATAAGACCATCGAAGGATGGCCACGCGACAAGTAAACGCGCAAGTTCGGCCCGCGCAACCGCTAGTTTATCCCGATTGTTCATAAAGCTGATTCGCGCCGGATTGACACGCGTTTCATGATGAAATGCGTATGCCAATGCGCCTTGGTGTGCCCGCGCCGGTTCTGAGAGCAGCGAAACGGTGGCTATCCTGTTTTCCGTGGTCAGTTGGAGATGCCCCGTCTCCGCGCGCAAAAAGGTCCGATGTACCTCGACGCCGAGAGGGCCGTTTTCGAGCGCTATCCTGATCGGCAGATCGTGGAGTGCTCCCCAGGCGAGCCATGGCTCGCTCAGTGCAGTTACTTCGCCGGTTTCCGTGCGGTATGCCATGACCGTGAGATCGGAAACGGCAAAGCGTGCCGAGTCTATCGCCGATCTTCCGGCCTCCGAATCCAGCATCCAGAATGGGACAACGATGGACACCGGTTGCCCCCATGCCGCGGAGAGCGACTGGATCGCCGCTGCCCATTGGCTCCAGACGGCCGTGGGATCGAGTGCGAAATCGGCCAGAAGATACGGCTCGATGTCGAATTGTAGGCCGGCGAGGCGGGCATCCGGCCGGTTTGCTGTTTGGTAGCGGCGGATCGCTGCGACGCGCCGAAGCGCATTGTCGAGCCCGTCACCGACTATCATTGCCGGATCGCCTTCGACGGCATGGACCGAAATCCCCCGCCTGCCCAAATGGGCTATGAAGTCCGCGAGGGCGCGTCCGTCCGCCAACTCTCCATTGTCGATCCGCAACTGCAGGAAGACGCGGTCGAGCCGCGAAGTCACGGCCCATTTTTCGATCAGCCAGGGCCGCGTGAGCCAGGTCTCAGCATTCCAGAGCCACGTCCCGGTATGTGAAACCGAGCTGAGTGACCTGTCGGGTTCCAGGCTGATGGCATTCAGCCGGAAGCTGCCCTGTCCGGGCGGGCAATTGATTACAACGTCCCGGGACGGCAGATCATCAGCGGAGTTCGGAGAAAGTTGCAGGCTGACACCCGCGATACCGATCGGGGACTGCGCCGCCGAAGGCGCATCCTCGCCGCGCTCAACAATCGATAGCCCAAACGGCTCGCCTGAGCCCAGGCCCGTCACAACGAGCTTCAACTGCGCCGCGCGTGGAAAATGCAAGGTGTCGGCTTCGAGGACGACGCCGGCCGGTGCAGTTCCTTCGCCGCAGCGAATGATCAGGCCATCATCCAACCGCTCTGCCTCAACGCGCTCCTCACTGCCGAAAGACCGCGCATCGAACCGGCCGAGTAGATCCTCGCCAAGCGGCAGTGGCGTTTTCTTGGTTCTTTTCGGATCGTCATCGGGGGTGTTGACAGCTTGCGGCACGAAACGGCCATCGATGTCGGTGCCTTCAATAGTGATGCGGGACGGGGAAGGCGCTTGCATCGCGACCGATCGGCTCCAAACCACGGATGGCTCGCCGTTTTTCATCTCGCTGGGCGCTTCAGCCGATAGGTTGGCGGCATGGCCCGGCGTCATCGCGATGAACGCGAAGAGGATCGGCAACCCAGATCTCCAGTCCATCTCGCCTCTCGCTGATCAAACTGTTCGCCCGTCGAGATAGCGCCGTGCTTGCGCTGCGAGTTCCATTGGATCGAACGGTTTGGCAATGACCCCGACTGCACCGAGCGACAAGAAGCGTTCAACCTCGTATGTCTGCGTCCTAGCGGTGATGAATAGGACCGGGATCGCTGCCGTCTGCTCGTCTGCCTTCAATTCCGCGAGGGTTTCGGGGCCGTCCATTCCTGGCATCATGACGTCGAGCAGAATGAGATGGGGTTCCCAGGCAGCGGTGGCGGCAAGCGCCTCCTGGCCGGACGCGCTGGTCCGCACGTCCAACGCCGGGTCGAGCGCGAGCGACATTGCGGCTACCTCGCGTATATCCGCCTCGTCGTCGACATAGAGCACGCGAAATGTCTCCATCGGCCTATCTCCTCGTTTCCGGCGCGGCAGCGAACTTGTTGCCAGCCTGTGATGAAGTCAGCCTTCGAACGAGTTCGGCGATCGCGATCTCGGACGTCTTGGTTTTCGTCATTGCTGCTGCCACAGTCGCGGCCAGATGCTCGTCGACCTCAGATGCCGAAAATATGACAACCGCAGTTTCACTCGGGATCGTCCTCAACAGGTCCGCTCCCGATCCGTCTGGCAAGGTCAGATCCAGTATGACCAGGTCGAAATGCTTCTGCTGGAGCTCGAAGCGCGCCTGCTGCACATTGCGTGCGAATGTGATTGCAATGTCATCGCCGAGCCCCGCCGATATAACCTTCAGCACGTCCTCGTCGTCCTCGACATGGAGCACTGTGGGCATGCGCTTGAAAGCTCCATCCCTGACTTTTTCGATCGCGGCACGCAGCCGGTTCATGTCGATCGGTTTTTCCAGCCAATCGACAATGCCGAGCGCCGATCCGTTCAAGGACTTACGGGCCTCGTCGATGAAGGCGGAGATGACGATGACGGGCAAATCCAGGCCATGGGGGGTTTTGCGCAGGTATTCGTAGAGCGTAAGGCCGGACTGGCTTGCGAGTTTGATATCCAGCGTCATCGCGACATATCGATTGCGGGCCAGCATTTCCTTGGCCGTTTCGACGTCGGGCGCGATGTCGCCTTGGAGTCCGTCCTCCACGAGCGCAAGCGCGATGATATCTGCGATGTCTCGTTCATCCTCCACGATCAGCACGCGTCGTGCCGCTGTTCCGTCATCTCCCAAAACCGCATCCCGCGGCCTCGAACGACGGTCGCTGGTTTCCGGAATATCTACATGGAAAGATGTTCCGATCTCCGGCCCGGTATCGAAGGAGACGATTCCGCCCAACCGGTCAACAATAGCCTTCACGATGCTTAGGCCTAGACCAGTTCCACCTTTTTGTCTCGAATCGGACGAGTCCGCTTGTTCGAATTTGCCAAAAATCCTCGACTGGAAAGCATGGGGAATGCCGGGGCCTTGATCGATCACTGACAAGCGGACCATATCTTCGAGGCGGACGAGGCGAACTGTTACGCGACCGCCCTGCGGCGAGTATTTGATCGCATTAGACAACAGGTTGAGCGTCACCTGGTGCAGCCGATCGGGATCAACCACAGCCAATGCACCGGGCGCCTGGTCATCGAGGACGACTGAGACGTTTTGGTCCGCGAGATAGTTGCTGCTGCTTTCGATCGCCTGCTCGATGAGCGGCCGAAGAGCCATCGGTCGGGGATCGAACGGCATGCGCCCGGATTCGATCTTTTCGATGTCGAGAATGTCGTTGATGAGCCGGACCAGACGTTCGCTGTTGGAATGGGCGATATTGATCAGTCCGGCAACCTTGGACGGAATCTCGCCGGCTGCTCCTGCGGCGACCAGTCCCAGCGAGCCGCGGATCGAGGTAAGCGGTGTCCTGAGTTCATGGCTAACCGTCGAGATGAAATCGTTCTTCATCTGCTCGCTGCGTTTCCGCTCCGTTATGTCGAAGAGCGAGCCGTCCCACACCAATTCGCCACGAATATCGAAGCGCGGCTCCGCTGCGGCGCGCATCCAGACCTTTTCGCCGTCAGGCTTGGTGAATTCCGCCTCGATCGACCAGGCTTGGCGGGTCTCTGCCGACAGCTTGAGCTGGTGCTCGACCTCGGCTAGCGCCTCGCGCGAAATCATGCGCGAGATGGTGCCGGGCTTGCCGACGATGTCCTCGGCCGTTACGCCAAGGACGCGCTCTGCTCCTCCGGATACGTAAGAAAAGCGCCCGATCCCATCCGACCCGATAGAGAGCTGAAAGAGGACGCCGGGCGCATTGTTGGTGATCGCCTGTAACTGCGCTTGGCTTTCGGAGTAGGCCGACATCGCCCATCGGCGTTGCTGGTCGTTGATAATGAGAAATCCGAGAACGAGCACACCGACGAAATTTGTCGGGATGATCAACGCAAGAAGCTGGCCGAACACTTCGCCACTTGGAGCTATTTGCAGGATCAACAAGCCAAGTGGAGGAAGGATCGCGGTCACGGCCGCTAGGATGAGTATGTCTTTCGGAGCAAGGCGCTGCTGCCCCTTGGTGCGCTGCCAGACCCACATTGCCGACGAGCAAGCAGCCACGAGCCAGATGCCGACGAGCGCGGAAGCCAAGCCCGCTCCGCCGAAGGCCATACGCATGCCCGAAAGAGTAAGTGCCGTGATCACGGCACTTACCGGCCCTCCGATAGCACCGGAAAGAGCCATTACCACATTGCGTCCGTCGGCGAAAAAGCCGGACGCAAGTTCGACCGGCGAGGCCATGCTGATCAATCCGGTCGCGCCGAAAACGATCCCGAAGACGATACTTTTGATCCAGAAGGAGCGATCAAGACGGTCGCCCAGGAAGGCGAGGAAAACCACCGCGAGAATTACGACCGATGCGCTTTCGATCATATTGATGACTGACATCATTTCCGCTCGCCAATGCACGATTGAGTAATGTCTGACTCCATCGTAAGTGCCATTGCGTTAACGGTTAAACAAGACTCTCGCGTTCCTATCGTTGGCCGCTGAGCAGGAGCATGTGATCCAGATCCATTCCATAGCTGTCCGCGGTGCTTTTGCTTTCCCACGTGTCTGAATGGCTGCATATCCTCCGTGTCCCGACATTTCCCATGGCGGGCAACGATTTGTGCGAGACGCTCAGGCCATCACGACTTGTGACCCAACGTCGGCTCTTGCTTGTTGCAGGCTAGAAGCAGTCAGCTCTCGGCCACCGAAAAAACTGTCGGACACATGCAAAATGCCCAATTGAGACGGTGCCCGGATTCCGTAGCGTCACGGCTCAAAACCGGCCGTCTCTGTCCAACACCTTGAAGCTCAATGCGGTAAGCCGCGGAAATGTTGTGGTAATTAGGAGGGCCACTCGGAGCGCCAGTTTTCATGGGACTGAGTGGTGATCCCGACAGGAATCGAACCTGTGACCTACAGATTAGGAATCTGCCGCTCTATCCTACTGAGCTACGGGACCACGCGCCGAGACACATAACCGCTTACTGGCATTTCGCCAACCGGTTTTGAGAACATCGACGAGCCATGGATCTGGACGCCGACAGACCAACCTGTCGGGTCGGCCGGCGTCCTGGGTGATCCGCGGAGACACAGCGCTCCCCTCCGCGCCTATGCAGCCAGTGCGGTCTCCGTCAGTCGCACCCAGTAACTCATACCGTGCGCGATGACCTCGTCGTTGAAGTCATAGCCAGGATGATGCAGGCCGGCGGTGTCGCCGTTGCCGATGAAAATGAAGGCGCCCGGCCGTGCCTCCAGCATGTAGGAGAAATCCTCGCCGCCCATCACCGGCGGCATGGCGCGATGCACCCTGGCGTCGCCAGCGATGACTGCGGCGATATCGCCGGCGAAGACGGTTTCCTCGGCATGGTTGAAGGTGACCGGATAGTTGGCGTCGTAGTCGACCTTTATGCTGGCGCCATGCGCCGCGGCGATGCCGTCGCAGATCGCCTGCATGCGCTCGCGCGCAAGCTGTGCCATTTCTTTCTTCAATGTGCGCACGGTACCGGCAATCTCGGCGATTTCGGGAATGACGTTATAAGCGTCCCCGGCATGGAATTTGGTCACCGAAACCACCAATGCCTCAACCGGATCGGCGCTGCGCGAGGTGATCGTCTGCAGGGCGCCGACGATCTGGCTGGTGATGACGATCGGGTCGATCGTGCCGTGCGGCATCGCCGCGTGTCCGCCCCTGCCTTTCACCGTGATGGTGAACTCGGCCGTCGCCGCCATGATCGGACCCGGACGAAGGGCGAACTGACCGACCGGCAGGCCCGGCATGTTGTGCATGCCGAACACCTTTTCGATGCCGAAACGTTCCATCATGCCTTCCTTGACCATCACGTTGCCGCCACCGCCGCCTTCTTCCGCCGGCTGGAATATGAGGGCGACCGAGCCGGCGAAGTTGCGCGTCTCTGCGAGATATTTCGCCGCACCCAGGAGCATCGCCGTGTGGCCATCATGGCCACAGGCATGCATCTTTCCCGGTGACTGCGATTGATAGGCGCGGCCGGTGATCTCGTTGATTGGCAGTGCGTCCATGTCGGCCCGCAAGCCGATCGTCGGACCGTCACCCAGGCGGCCCTTGATAATCGCGACCACGCCGGTCTTGGCGATCCCCGCGGCCACCTCGTCGCAGCCGAATTCCGCCAATTTCTTCTCCACGAAGGCCGAGGTCTGCGGCAGGTCGAAATTGAGTTCGGGAATGCTGTGCAGGTGCTGGCGCCAGCCGGCGACCTCCTGCTGCATTTCGGCGGCGCGGTTCAGGATCGGCATGGTCTGGGACTCTCAATCGTTGGCATCGGCAGAAACTGCCCGGGTTCCGGCAAAAAGATCGCTCGCATTTTGCCATCTTGGCGTCACATAGGCTAAATAGCACCGTTGAGGGAAGCGAATGTGGGGTTCGCTTCGCGACGTCATGTGTCACGCCGGTAACGAAGCTTACGGAGCGTGGGGCAATCAGGGCAAGAGGCTATTTCGGAATCCATCATGCGGCATCTGCATTTTCTGCATTCTTTTCTGGCAGGCGCGTCGTTCTCGGCAATGGCATTGTTCGCCGCCGGCGCCAGCGCCAACCCGTCGGTTCTGTTTGACCTGAACAGCGGCAGGGTGCTCGCCCATGAAGAAGCGTTTCAGCGCTGGCACCCGGCATCGCTCACCAAGCTGATGACCGCCTACGTCACTTTCCGCGCCATGGATGCGGGCGAACTCGACCTCACGTCGCCGATCAATGTATCCAAGAACTCGGCGTCCGAACAGCCGGCCAAGATGGGCTACAAGCCGGGTTCGGTGATGAACCTCGACAATGCGCTGAAGATGATGCTGGTCCGGTCGGCCAACGACATCGCCATGGCGATCGGCGAAAATGTCGGCGGTACAGAGGAAGATTTCGCGGCGCGCATGAACGCCGAGGCCGCGCGGCTTGGCATGAGCGATACGCATTTCGTCAATCCGAATGGACTGCATGCGGACGACCAGTATACCACCGCCCACGACCTTGCCCTTCTGGTGATGGCGCTCCGCCGCGAATATCCGCAATACATGCCCTATTTTTCCATCGAGGGATTGCTGGCCGGCAAGAAGAAGCTCAGCAACTTCAATCTTCTGGTCGGCCGTTATGCCGGCGCCGACGGCATGAAGACGGGGTTCATATGTCCGTCGGGTTTCAACATGATCGGTTCGGCAACACGCGATGGACGTACGCTGGTGGCCATCGTCCTGGGAGAGAAGACGGCGGTCACCCGTGCCGAACTCGTCGCAAAACTGCTGGACCAGGGCTTTGCCAATCAGAACATCGGCGCACAGACCGTCGCCGGCCTGACGCGCTATGGCCAGGGGATCGACACGGTTCGGAATGTGCGTGATGAAATCTGCCCGAAACCGGTCAAGGGCCAGAAAGCCGAACAGCCAAGCGAGCAGGCATCGGACAAGGCGAAGTCGCCCTTCCTGGAGAAGCTCGATCATCCGCCGAAGCTGATTGCCGTCGGTCTCGGCAATGCGACAGGCAAGGTCCCGGCAGCTTACGCGGCGGCGATTGCGGCGGGCAAGGTCCCGGATGTCGATGGCATACCGATCCCCACGCCGCGCCCCGATTACACGGCCTCAACGGCCTCCACGATCGTTCCCGAAGCCTCGGCGAAACCGGCGAAGGCCTCGCAGGTCGGCGGCTGAGTTACAATGTCGGATTTCCCAATCCCGGTGTCGGTGCTGACCGGCTTTCTCGGTGCTGGCAAGACCACATTGCTCAACCGGCTGCTGAAGGACCCGGCGCTTGCCGATACGGCGGTGATCATCAACGAGTTCGGCGATGTCGCGATCGACCACCTTTTGGTCGAGCAGTCGTCCGATGGGGTGATCCAGCTTTCCGACGGCTGCCTGTGCTGTACAGTGCGCGGCGAACTGGTCGATACGCTCGCCGACCTTATTGACCGGCTGCAGACCGGCCGCATCAAGCGGTTGAAACGGGTCGTCATCGAAACCACGGGCCTCGCCGATCCCGCGCCGGTTCTGCAGGCGATTATGGGCCATCCGGCACTTGTGCAGGCGTTCCGGCTCGATGGTGTCATCACCGCCGTCGACGCGGTCAACGGCGACGCGACGCTGGATGCCCATGTCGAGGCGGTGAAGCAGTCGGCCGTCGCGGACCGCATCGTCCTTACCAAGGCCGATCTGGTCGATGACCAGGATATCCTGGTCGCGCTGCGCGCGCGACTGCGTTCGATCAACCCGGGCGCCCAGCTGCTCGATGCGCAGGATGGCGACACCGGCCACGCCGCGCTGTTCGAGTGCGGGCTCTACGATCCGGCCACGAAAACCGCCGACGTCCGCCGTTGGCTTGGCGAAGAGGCGGCGCATAATCATCACCACGAGCATGGCGGGCATGACCACGATCATCGGCACGACGAGCATCGTCACGATGCCCGCGTGCGCGCCATTTCGCTGATCCACGACGGGCCGTTGCCGTTCAGCGCTATCGAGACGTTCCTCGACCTGCTGCTCTCGACCCATGGCGAAAAACTGTTGCGGCTGAAAGGCATCGTCGAACTTACGGAGGATCCGTCGCGGCCACTGGTCGTGCATGGCGTACAGAAGATCTTTCACCCGCCGGCGCGGCTGCCGGCCTGGCCGGACGAAACGCGGGGCACACGCCTGGTGCTCATCATGATAGACATGCCGGAAGACTACGTTCGGCGTCTGTTTGGAGCCCTTGCCAACCGCCCGTCGGTCGACACGCCCGATCGCGCCGCGCTCGAAGAAAATCCTCTGGCGATTGCAGGGATGCGCGGTTAGCGGATTTGCCGGCCGCAATGGCTCAGCCGCCTCGTTCGACAAGAAAGCGATGGCCGCCGGCTACCGTCTCCGTCTCGACGAGGAGGTGCCCTCTCTCGGTACAGAAGGCCGGTATATCGATCACCGCCAGCGGGTCGGTAGTTTCCAGCCACAGCCTGCCGCCCGGATGCATGCCCGCCAGACGCTTCTGGGCCTTCAGGACGGGCAGCGGGCAGTTCAGCCCGCGAAGATCGTAGATCGCCGTGGCTGTACTCATGTCGCGAAGACCATGGTCCAGCCTCAGCCTCCGAACAGATTTCCGATCTTCTTGCGGACACCGCCGAGCAGACCGGGCTTCTCGGTCGGTGCGCCGACCGTTGGAGCCTGAATCGCCTCCGCGGCCATCGCGGGTTCCGGCTGCGGGAGCGGGGCGGTTGCGGCGGGAGCTTCTTTGGCTGCCTTGGCAGCGGCCACGGCGGCAGCCTTCTCGTCGGCGGCGCGTTGCTTGGCAGCGAGTTTTTCCTCCTCCGCCTTTTTCTTGGCGGCGGCGGCAGCTTCCTGTTCAGCCATTCGGCGGCCGGCAGGCGAATCGATCCGCCCCATGCGCGAACTCACTGCGACAGAACCATCATGCGACATCGACGGCGGCTCCATAGAGACACGCTCGCCCCGAGCCCGCTTCTTTGTCCACTCGGAAACCAACGCTGCTTCCTTGGTGCCGGCAATCGTCGGCTTCGGCGGAAGAACCTTGGAACCCGTGGCGCTTGAGAAAGCAGCCTGATAGCTCGTCTGATAGCTCTGGTAGGCCATCTTCAGCGAATCCGGTTGCGTCGTCATCGGGCAGGCGCCGGTCGGGCTGAAAGTGCCTCCTTCGGCTGCGGTCTGGTTGAAAACGTAGCGTTTTTCGCAGACATCGACCTTCGGCGGCACTTTCGTGATCTCGAAATGATCGTAGCCTTCCTTCAGCATCTTCCAGAAGTCGTAGTTCGGGTCGTTGCGGTAACGCGCCATATTGGCGGCGGTCATGCGGAAGGGAAATGCCTGGATCTGGAATTCGGTCTGGCCGCCGCGGAAGGCATCGCGGCCAAACGCGTAGATTTCCTCCATCTGGGCGTCGGTCATCGAGTAGCAGCCGGACGACGAGCAGGCGCCATGCACCATCAGATTGGCGCCGGTGCGCCCATTGGCACGGTCGTAGGCGTTGGGGAAGCCGATGTTGAAGGCAAGGTGATAGCTCGATTGCGGGTTCATCTGTGCCGGACGCACCGTATAGAAGCCTTCCGGCGCCTGGCGGTCGCCTTCGGTGAATTTCGGCCCGAGCTTGCCCGACCATTTGCAGATGTCGTACTCCGCGATGATGTCGTAGCGGCCGTTGTTCTTCTGCTTCCAGATCTCGACCTTGCCTTCCTCCTTGAAGACGCGCGCCATGACCGGCGAGGTGCGGGTCATGCCCTTGGCCTTCATCTTGGCGACGACCTTTTCAGGCAGCGGCTTTTCAGCCTTGGCGCCGCCGCTGGAAATACCTGAAAGCGTCGTGTCGGTGCAGCCGGCGACAATCAGCGCGGCGGTCAACAAACTGGCACGGAGGATATTGGCAAGCATCTGGTTACGCGTCGTCTTTTCCGTCGGCCCGTCCGGTTCTGGCTGCCGATCCAATTGATATCGCCGGCACGCTAAGCCCGTTAACCTTGAAATTCAGTTACCGCAAGCAGCCCGTCTTCACTCACGTTATTGTCATTGAGCGAAAAGGCGCGGCGATTTTGTGGCGAAACTGCACATTTTCGCCGCAAAAGAACGAGCGAGCAACCGGAGGCTGTGCCGGCTGCGATCAGAGGCTACGGCCTATAGCCAGGTACTTTTCCCGCCGCTGCTCGCGGAAATCCATGTTCTGGCTGGCGAATTCGCCAAGCGTTTTGGCGATCTGGTCGCCGGTAGCGCTGATCACGGCTTCCGGCGCGCGATGCGCCCCACCCAGCGGTTCCTGGATGATGCCGTCGATAATCTTCAAGTCGAGAAGATCCTGCGCGGTGATCTTCATGTTGGTGGCGGCGTCCTTGGCGCGCGTCGAATCATGCCAGAGGATGGAAGCGGCACCTTCCGGCGAGATCACCGAATAGATCGAATGCTCAAGCATGTAGACGCGGTTGGCGGTGGCTATCGCTATAGCGCCGCCGGAGCCGCCTTCGCCGATAACGACCGAAATCGACGGGATTTTCAGGCCAAGGCAGGCCGATGTCGAACGGGCGATGGCTTCGGCCTGGCCGCGTTCTTCGGCGTTGATGCCGGGGTAGGCGCCAGCCGTGTCGACCAGCGTCACCAGCGGCACGCCGAAACGGTCGGCGAGTTCCATGATGCGGACCGCCTTGCGGTAGCCCTCGGGCTTGGCCATGCCGAAATTGTGTTTCAGCCGGCTCTTGGTGTCGGAACCCTTTTCCTGGCCGATCACTGCAATCGGTTCACCCCGGAAGCGCGCGAAGCCGCCGATGATGGCATTGTCCTCGCCGAAGCCGCGATCACCGGCCAGCGGCGTGAAGTCACTGAACAGCGCGCCGACATAGTCGAGGCAGTGGGGACGGTCGGGATGGCGGGCGACTTGCGCCTTCTGCCACGGCGTCAGCGCCTTGTAGGCGTCGCGCAGCGCATCCTTGGAACGTTTCTCCAGCCGTGCGATTTCCTCGGCGACATCGACAGCCTCGCCGTTTTCCGAAAGCTTCTTCAGCTCCAGAATCTTGCCTTCGAGGTCGGCGACGGGTTTTTCGAAATCGAGGTAATTGTACATTCGTGAGCGGACCAGAACGCCGGAAACCGATTAAAATAAGGCCGGCAGGGCCACTATGGCGCAACCGGCATGCTGAATGACGCCCTCACATAGCGTTACGGTGTGTGATCGGCAAGCGGGTGATGGTAGTTGACCAATCGCACCAGCCTTTCCTCGAGCACATGCGTGTATATCTGGGTGGTCGAAATGTCCGAGTGACCGAGCAGTTGCTGGACGGCGCGCAGGTCGGCGCCGTTCTGCAGGAGGTGGCTGGCGAAAGCGTGGCGCAGCACATGCGGCGAAATCTTCGCCGACGCAATGCCGGCGCGGGCGGCAAGCCCCTTCAGGTCGCGGGCGAACACCTGTCTCGGCAGGTAGCCGCTTTCGGAGAGCGCCGGAAACAGCCATCGGCTGTCAGCGAAGGCAGGGATGCGCTTGCGCTCGGCCTGCCAGGCGCGCATCGCCAGCCGGGCCTTTTCCGAGAGCGGCACCATGCGCTCCTTGTTGCCCTTCCCCCGCACCATGAAGAAGCGTTCGTCGCGTAGCGCCACCGTGAGCGGCAGGCTGACCAGTTCGGAGACGCGCAAGCCGGTCGCATAGAGGACTTCGACCAGCGCATGCATCCGGAGCGTCGCCAGGCGGGCGGCATCTCCGAGTGCGGCGTCCGCCGCCTCCTGTGCCGCGCGGTCGAGCAGCCGTCCGGTCTCGGCCTCGCTCATGATTTTGGGCAGCGAGCGTTCTTTGCGCGGGCTGTCCAGCGTGCCGGTGGGATCGTCAGTGCGCAGGCCCTCGGTGTAGAGAAATTTGAAAAACTGCCGCAACGCCGAGAGCTTACGCGCCTGTGACGTCGCGGCAAAGCCGCGCGCGGCGACGTCGGCAAGGTAGGCGCGGATGTCGCCTGCCGCAGCACTAGCGAGGTTGCCGGCAACATGTTCGGCAGCATCCTCCAGGTCGCGGCGATAGGAGGATAGCGTGTTGTCGCTGGCGCCGCGTTCGGCGCTCATCATCTCCAGGAATGCTTCGATGCGCGCGGCGCTGTTCATTGAGGCTTGTTGAGCTTGTCGACCGGCACGCGCACGCTGATCTCGCCCTGCTTCGGCTTGACATAGGTCACCAGCGCAAACATCGCGCCATAGACAAGGCCTGCGAAAATGCCGAGCGTCATCAGCAAACGGAAAAGTGTCGGCATAAATCGTTGTTGCCCGTCTTTTTCTATGCTCCGTCCCGTTATGGGACGGGAATCCAAGCATTTCAAGGACATTCGCCGCCCGCGACAGCGCTTGACGCAAGCCGGCTTTTCATGTCGTTACGGCCTCGAAGAGGCGCCATCATGACAGCCACGCAAATCCTGCCGGCGGAAAGAACGGCCGAGGTGCTGGAGCATCTCGGCGAACGTTCGATCGTGTTCGTCGGCCTGATGGGCGCCGGCAAGACGGCGATCGGCCGCAAGGTGGCGCAGGCGCTTGGCCTTCCGTTCACCGACAGCGATCACGAGATCGAAACCGCGTCGCGAATGACGATTCCCGAACTCTTCGAACTCTATGGCGAGGCTGAGTTCCGCGCGCTCGAGCAGCGTGTCATCCTGCGCATCCTCGAGACAGGCCGGCAAGTGTTGTCGACCGGGGGCGGCGCCTTCATGAACGAGCAGACCCGCCTGGCGATCGCCGATCACGGCATCTCCGTCTGGCTGAAGGCTGATATCGATATCCTGATGGAGCGCGTTTCCAAGAAGCAGAACCGGCCGCTCCTGAAGAATCCCGATCCACGTGCGGTCATGGAAAAGCTGATGGCCGAGCGTTATCCGGTTTATGCCAAGGCCGCGGTCACAGTGCCTACCCGCGACGAGCGCAAGGAGGTGATCGCCACAGAGGTGATTGAGGCTTTGGCGATGGCGCTGGGCGCTGTACCGGTCGCGGCGGAGAAGATTGCAAGATGAATACAGTCACTGTCGAAGTCGGGCTCGGTGACCGTGCCTACGATATCCTTATCGGCCCGGGTCTGCTCGCGCGCTCCGGCGCTGAGATTGCCAAACGCCTGCCGGGCATCCGCACTGCGATCGTCACCGACGACAACGTAGCTGCCGCGCATCTCGGCGCCTTGACCGCCGGGCTTGCCGCAGGTGGCATCGAGGCGGTCCCGATCATTGTGCCGGCGGGCGAAAAGACCAAAAGCTTCGACGCATTGCAGGTGGTCGTCGACGGTGTTTTGTCGGCGCGCCTGGAGCGCGGCGACGCGGTGGTGGCCCTGGGTGGTGGTGTCGTCGGCGATCTTGCGGGTTTCGCCGCCGGCATCGTGCGGCGCGGTATGAATTTCGTGCAGATGCCGACCTCGCTGCTGGCGCAAGTCGATTCCTCCGTTGGCGGCAAGACCGGTATCAACAGCGCCCACGGCAAGAACCTGGTCGGTGTCTTCCACCAACCGCGCATCGTGCTTGCCGACACCGATGTGCTCGACACGCTCCCGGAACGGGAGTTCCGTGCCGGCTACGCCGAGGTTGCCAAATACGGGCTGATCGACCGGCCGGATTTCTTCGCCTGGCTGGAAAAGAACTGGCAGGAAGTGTTTGCCGGTGGCGCGGCCCGCACCGAGGCGATCGCCCAATCCTGCCGGGCCAAGGCCGAAGTCGTTGCGCGGGACGAGTTCGAGACCGGCGACCGGGCACTGCTCAATCTTGGACATACGTTCGGCCATGCGCTGGAAGCCGCCACCGGGTATGACAGCGCCCGCCTCGTCCATGGCGAAGGCGTCGCCATCGGCATGGCTCTGGCGTATCGCTTCTCGTCGCGGCTGAACCTTGCCAGCCCGGATGATGCTGCCCGCGTCGAAACGCATCTGCGCGCTGTCGGCCTGCCGTGGCGCATGGCCGACATTCCTGGCTCGCTGCCCGATGCCGAGCGTCTGCTTGGTTACATCGCGCAGGACAAGAAGGTGTCGCGCGGCGCGTTGACCTTCATCCTGACCCGCGGCGTCGGACAGTCCTTCATCGCCAGGGACGTGCCGGCATCCGAGGTGCTGTCGTTCCTCACGGAGAACCATCCGGGATGATGGCCGAAGCCTGGATCATCGCCGGCGTCCTGGTCGCTTTGGCGCTTCTGGCGTTTGTCTTCCGTGACCGTCTGCTTGCTGCATTCGGTCTCGAACTTGCGCCGATTTCGCCGCAGCGGACGCCGCATGAGGAGCTTCGCGGCGCCATGGCTGACCTGCATCGCGAAGGTTCGGTGGTGAAGCAGGACCGCGACCGTGTCGGAGGACTGCTCGACCTGCACGAACTCGAAGTGTCCGACGTCATGGTCCACCGCACCAACATGCGTTCGGTCAATGCCGACAATCCGCCGGAAGCCGTCGTGCGCGAGATACTGCAGAGCCCGCATACCCGGATGCCGCTGTGGCGCGGTTCGCTCGACAATATTGTCGGCGTGCTGCACGCCAAAGATCTGCTGCGTGCGCTCAACGATGTCGGCAACGACTTTGCCAAGGTCGATGTCATGAAGGTGGCGTCGAAGCCGTGGTTCGTGCCCGATACGACGACACTTCAGGACCAGCTCAACGCGTTCCTGCGCCGCAAGGCGCACTTCGCCATCGTTGTCGACGAATATGGTGAGGTGGAAGGTCTGGTCACTCTGGAGGACATCATCGAGGAGATTGTCGGCGAGATCGCCGATGAGCACGATGTCGAGATGCAGGGCGTCAAGCAGGAAGCCGACGGCTCCATTGTCGTCGAGGGCACTGTGCCGATCCGCGACCTGAACCGGGCGCTCGACTGGAGCCTGCCGGACGACGAGGCCACGACGATCGCCGGGCTCGTCATCCACGAGGCGCAGTCGATTCCGGAGGAAAAGCAGGCGTTCACATTTCACGGTAAGCGTTTCACCGTGCTGAAGCGCGACAAGAACCGGCTGACGCGCATCAGGATCAGGCCGGTGGCGGAGGCCTCACGCAATCCGCCCCAAGAGTTACGGGAATAACGCTACCACCTAGTCTTTTCGCCAGGCGCCGCCGGCTCGATCGCCAGCGCATGCAGGCCGGCCTTCATTTCATCGGCCAAAATGTCGTTCACCGCGCGATGGCGCTCGATGCGGCTCTTGCCGGCAAATGCCGGCGACACGATGCGGATGCGAAAATGTGTCTCGCCCGAGCCGTCGAAGACCGCCTCATGGCCGCCATCGACGTGATGGTGCCCGGCATGCAGGTGGCTCTCGTTTATGACGACCAGCCGCTCCGGCGAAAAAGCCTCGCTGAGCTTCTTTTCCATCGTTTCCTGTATGGACATCGCCGCTTCCTTTCACCACATGTGCTTGGCCCGCCACAAAAGGCACCAATCGGACAGGCCGGATCGCAAATCAGCGGTTAGGTCCATAGTCCTGCAAATGTCAATTCTTGTTTCGCGCGCCGAACACCCCATAATCGGAACGAATGAAACCCTATTCGAAATATTTCGAGAAAATCCGCGTCCGCCCCGACCCGGAAGCCGAGCTGAAGTCGCGCGCGCCGCGCTGCCAGTGGGACGGCTGCGGCGAGGCCGGTACGCATCGCGCGCCGGTCGGCCGCATGAAGGAAGGCGAATATTTCAAATTCTGCTTCGACCATGTGCGCGAGTACAACAAGGGTTTCAACTATTTCTCCGGTGTACCCGATTCCGAAATTGCCCGTTTTCAGAAGGAGGCGATGACCGGTCATCGGCCGACCTGGAAGATGGGCGCCAGCGGCGGCACCCGGTCATCGCCTGATTTCGCCCAGCAACGTTCCGGCCGCGCCGGCTATCACAACCGCATGCGCGATCCGTTCAATCTGTTCAATGGACCGAAGGAGCCGCGCGAGCGAAAGGCCAAGCCGCTTGAGGCCAAGGCGCTGGAAACGCTTGGCCTTACGACAAAGGCGACTGGCGCGGACATCAAGGCACGCTATAAGGAACTGGTGAAGCGTCATCATCCGGATGCGAATGGTGGCGACAGAGGTTCGGAAGACCGGTTCCGCGATGTGCTTCAGGCGTATCGTGTGCTCAAGCAAGCAGGTTTGTGCTGAGCGAACTTACAGGCCGGGCCTTTTTCCAACTTTCATCCGGTTGGAAAAGGCTCTAAGACCGCCCCCGGACAAAATCGATTGCCGGCGAAGCTCGATGCTTCGCCTGTGGAGACGTTGAAGAATGAACAAGGTCGATCGCGACATCGCCAATCTCCCTGACACCACGGTCTCGGTGAAGGAGAAATTCGGCTTCGAATCCAAGATGGTCGTACCGGCCTATTCGGTTTCCACCGAACACGTGCCGGATATCGATCCTGATTATCTGTTCGACGAACAGACCACACTGGCAATCCTTTCCGGCTTCGCATTCAATCGCCGTGTCATGGTCTCGGGTTATCACGGCACCGGCAAGTCGACGCATATCGAGCAGGTCGCGGCACGCCTCAACTGGCCCTGCGTGCGCGTCAACCTCGACAGCCATGTCAGCCGCATCGATCTGGTCGGCAAGGATGCGATTGTCGTCAAGGACGGCATGCAGGTCACCGAGTTCCGCGACGGCATCCTGCCTTGGGCCTATCAGCACAATGTGGCGCTTTGCTTCGACGAATATGATGCCGGCCGTCCTGACGTGATGTTCGTCATCCAGCGCGTGCTGGAATCGTCCGGCCGCCTGACCTTGCTCGACCAGAGCCGGGTCATCCGACCGCACCCTGCTTTCCGGCTGTTCTCGACCGCCAACACGGTTGGCTTGGGCGACACGACCGGCCTCTATCACGGCACCCAGCAGATCAACCAGGCGCAAATGGATCGCTGGTCGATCGTCACCACGCTGAACTACCTGCCGCACGATAACGAGGTGGCAATCGTTCTGGCCAAGGCCAAACATTACAAGAACGACAAGGGCAAGGACATCGTCAACAAGATGGTGCGGGTCGCCGACATGACGCGCTCGGCGTTCATGAATGGCGACCTGTCGACCGTCATGAGCCCGCGCACCGTCATCACCTGGGCCGAGAACGCCGAGATATTCGGCAATGTCGGCATGGCGTTCCGGTTGACCTTCCTCAACAAGTGCGACGAACTGGAACGTGCCGTGGTGGCCGAGTTCTATCAGCGCGCCTTCGGCGAAGAATTGCCCGAATCGGCTGCCAACGTCGTTTTGGGATAGTGCAAGGCACAGATGGCGGGTCCGGGCGACAACTCAACGCGCAGCAAGCCGAAAGCCAACGGTGAGGGCGAAGCCTTCAAGCGTGCGGTGTCGGTCTGCGTGCGTGCGATCGCCGGCGACCACGACCTCGAAGTTGCTTTCGCCAAGGACCGGCCGGCGCTGGCAGGCAATCGCGCTCGGCTGCCCGAGTTGCCGAAGAAGCCTACGAAGAGCGACATCGCGGTAACCCGCGGTCTCGGCGATTCCATGGCGCTGAAGCGGGCCTGCCATGACAGCCGCATCCACACCAAGCTGGCGCCGGAAGGCAAGCAGGCCCGTGCCATATACGACGCGGTCGAGCAGGCTCGCGTCGAGGCGATAGGCTCGCGCGCCATGCTCGGTGTCGCCGACAACATCGGTTCGATGCTGGAGGACAAATACGCCAGGGCCAATCTCGCCGACGTGAAGGACCAGGCCGACGCGCCGATCGAGGAAGCCGTGGCGCTGATGGTGCGCGAGAAGCTGACGGGCCGTCCGGTGCCGAAGAGCGGCGAGCGCATGGTCAACCTCTGGCGCAAGTGGGTGGAAGACAAGGCTGGTCCCGACCTCGACCACCTGACCGCCAAGCTCGATGACCAAAACGCCTTCGCCCGCGTCGTGCGCGAGATGCTCGCCTCGATGGAAATGGCTGAGGAACTCGGCGACGACGAGGAGAGCGACGAAGCCGAAGACAGCGACGACGACCAGCCACAAGGCGAGGAAAGCAGCGAAGAAGGTGGCGAAGACGAGTCCGGATCCGACGATTCGCAATCCGAGGATGCCGAACCCTCCGCCGACGACCAGGAAGCTGGCGAGACGGATGCTGCCGACTCCACCACCGACGAGATGACCGACGAGGACGATCCCGACGCCGAAACGCCCGGTGAGGCGAAGCGTCCTGACAACCCGTTCACCAATCTGCCGAAGGAAATCGACTACAAGGTCTTCTCAACCGCGTTCGACGAGACGGTGGGGGCCGAGGAGCTTTGCGAGGAAGAGGAGCTCGACCGGCTGCGTGCCTTCCTGGACAAGCAGCTCGCCAATCTGCAGGGCGTCGTCGGACGCCTCGCCAACCGGCTTCAGCGCCGCCTGATGGCGCAGCAGAACCGCTCATGGGACTTCGATCTCGAAGAAGGGTATCTTGATCCGGCCCGGTTGGTGCGTGTCGTCATCGACCCGATGCAGCCGCTCTCCTTCAAACAGGAGCGCGACACGAAGTTCCGCGATACCGTGGTGACGCTGGTGCTCGACAATTCGGGCTCGATGCGGGGCCGGCCGATCACGGTGGCCGCCACCTGCGCCGACATTCTTGCCCGTACGCTGGAGCGTTGCGGCGTTTCGGTGGAAATCCTCGGATTCACCACGCGTGCGTGGAAAGGCGGTCAGGCGCGTGAGAAGTGGCTGAAGGGCGGCAAGCCGCCGAACCCCGGGCGCCTCAACGACCTGCGCCACATCATCTACAAATCGGCCGACCATCCATGGCGCCGTGCGCGGCGCAATCTCGGCCTGATGATGCGCGAGGGCTTGCTCAAGGAAAACATCGACGGTGAGGCGCTGTTGTGGGCACACAACCGTCTGATCGCACGGCCGGAGCAGCGCAAGATCCTGATGATGATCTCGGACGGTGCCCCCGTCGACGATTCGACCCTTTCGGTCAATCCCGGCAACTATCTGGAGCGCCACCTGCGCGCCGTTATCGAACTGATCGAGAACCGCTCGCCGGTCGAACTGCTGGCCATCGGCATCGGCCACGACGTTACCCGCTACTATCGCCGCGCCGTCACCATCATCGATGCGGAAGAACTGGCCGGGGCGATGACCGAGCAGCTTGCTTCGCTGTTCGGCGAGGAGAATAGCCGCGAGACCCGCCGCGGCGGCATGCGGCGCGCCGGATGAGCCAACCGGGTTTTCTCCGGCATCGCGGTTGGCTGGCAGGCATTGCCGCACTCTCGATGATTTCGGTGCTGGTGCTGGCCAATTCGCGCGACGCCGGCTCGGCGCCGCTCGACCAGATCACGGTAAGTGCGCGCCCGATCACCCAGTTCCGGATCGGCCGCGACCAGAAGCAGTTTGGTCCGCTGGAATTCGTCGGCGGCCTCGAAATGACGGCGAATTCGCGCCATTTCGGCGCGCTGTCGGCATTCCGATTCACCAGCCCGGGCAGCGATTTCGTCGGGGTTGCGGATACCGGCTTCTGGTTTTTCGGCACGGTCGTGCATGACGCCGATCAGCGGCCAGCGGGAATCGAGAACTTCCGCATGGAACAGATGGTTGACGCCACCGGGCAGACGTTCGCCCGCAAATGGGAAGTCGATGCCGAAGGCCTGGCCGTCAAGGACGGCATCGCCACAGTTGGCTTCGAGCGGAACCACCGCGTTGCCCAGTTCGACATCGAATCCGGCACGATGGGCGCGGCGCTCCGCAATTTGGATTTCCTCGTGCCCGCCAACGAACTGCGCCAGAATCGCGGATTCGAAACCGTGACCCATGCGCATCCCCATGGCCAGCATGAGGGCGGACTGGTCGTCGTTTCCGAAAAGAGCCTCGACAAGCAGGGCAACATCTTCGCGGCAATCATCGAAGGACCCAACAAGGGCGTCTTCACGGTCAAGCGCAACGGCAATTTCGACATCACAGACGGCGCTTTCCTGCCCAACGGCGATCTGCTGCTCCTGGAGCGCAGCTTCAACATGGCGGAAGGGGTCAGGATGCGGCTGCGCCGCATTTATGGCGAGAGTGTCGCCAAGGGCACGGTCGCCGATGGTCCGGTGCTGCTTGAGGCGGACATGGGCTTTCAGATCGACAACATGGAAGCGATGGACGTCTGGGCGCGCGCCGATGGTGCGGTGATGGTGTCGCTGATGTCCGACGACAACCACTCGATCCTGCAGCGCAACCTTTATCTGGAATTCATCCTGCACGAGGACTGAGCCTAGTTCTATCGAACCTGGCCTTGTTTGGTTGCCAGCCAGATGACGTGACGGGCGCCGCGTTTGCCGGTGGCACGCACTTTCATCTCTTCGACCGAGAAACCTGCTTGCCCGAGCCTGCGGGTGAAGCCGTGGTCCGGTCCCGACGACCATACTGCGAGGACGCCGCCCGGCTTCAGCGCGGCTCGGCTAGACCGCAGTCCAGCGAGATCATAGAGCGCATCGTTTGCCTTGTGCGTCAGGCCTTCCGGGCCGTTGTCGATATCGAGCAGGATGGCGTCGTAGGCCGCCGCGGCGGACTTGATGAGAAGGCGGACATCCGCCTCCACGACGCTGACGCGGCGGTCATCAAGGCAACCGCCGAAGATTTCTGCCATCGGGCCGCGCGCCCAGGAGACGACAGCAGGTACCAGTTCGGAGACGGTGACGCGTGCGTCGGAGCCGAGCTCACCGAGGGCCGCCCGCAGCGTAAAACCCATGCCCAGCCCGCCAATCAGGATGTGCGGTTTGACGCGGCCGCGAATCTTCTCGCAGGACAGACTGGCCAGCGCTTCTTCCGAACCGCTCAGCCGGCTGTTCATCAATTCGTTGGAACCGAGCATTATCGAGAATTCGGCGCCGCGCCGCTTCAGGCGGAGTTCCTGCTCGCCGTCGGGCGTCTTTGCAGAATCGATCTGGACCCAGGGAATCACCGGTTACGCCGCGACCGCCGGTTGGCTCCAGCGCGCGGCAATCAGCCGGTAGGGGATCAGCGCGAAGACCGCGATCAGCAGCTTCACGCTGAGGTCGCCGATTGCCCAGGACATCCAGCGCGGCGCGGTTTCGGCCATGAAACCGAGCACCGGTGCCTGCTCCAGCGCAAAGCCGTCATCTGGTCCGACGAAGGCGAAGGCAGCTGAAAAGGCGATGCTGAAGAAGATCGCCGTGTCGATCACCGATCCCGCGAGCGAGCCGAACACAGGCGCCCGCCACCAGTTTTGCCGGCGCAGCCAGTTGAAGACAGTGACGTCGAGGAGTTGGCCGATGAGAAAGGCGCCGCCAGATGCAATGGCGATACGGATAAGCCGCCCGGCGGCAGTCTCATAGGGGATATATCCATATTGGAAAAGCAGCGGTGGAATTGCGATCGAGCAGGCCACCGCTGCCATGAAGCCGATCAGGACGACACGGCGTGCCACCACCGGCCCATAGCGCCGGTTTGCCAGATCTGTGACCAGGAAGGCGATGGGATAGGTGAAGGCGCCCCAGGTCAGGATATCGGCGAGCGCTAGGCTGCCAAGCTGTCCCTGGACCGGAAACTGCACGAGAACATTCGAGGCCAAGACGACAAGCGCCATGGCGACGACAAACGGAAGGTAGGTGGAAAGGCGTATCATTTTTTTATCCTGGGTAATGGAACCAGTCAGGCATGATCTTTGTGAATCATGCCCAGGAAGCGGATCAAACGTCCGCTGATCGAAATCAGGCGGCCGGCTGCTCGGCGAGCTTCTTGGCAATCTGCTTCTTCAGGAGGCGCGCACGCTGCGACAATTCCTCGGCATCGGCCTTTGCGAGGAAGGCGTCGAGGCCGCCGCGGTGCTCGACCGAACGCAGCGCGTTGGCCGAAATGCGCAGCCGCACGTTCTGGTTCAGGGCTTCCGAGATCAGCGTCACCTTCACGAGGTTCGGCAGGAACCGGCGCTTCGTCTTGTTGTTGGCGTGGCTCACATTGTTGCCGGTCAACACGGCCTTGCCGGTCAGTTCACATGCGCGTGACATTTTTCACTTACCTTCAGTTCAGTACCGGGCCAAAAGACGATGTCGCACCAAACGGCAGGCGCGGGCTCAGTCAGGCAGCCACGTGGGAAAAGTTGCGTTCCCATAGTGTCATTTGACGCGGGCGTCAAGCGTGAGCTGCCTGCGGCTTACTCGACGCGAAGCCGCGCGCCGGCAAACCTCAGCCCGCGGATTGGACGCGGCGCGTCGCTTCGACGCTTACGGTCGCGAGTACGGCCTTGAGGATGCCCCCCAGCACGAACGGAACCACCCCATACTCTATTGGCACTGGGTACCCCGATCATGGCTGCGAGCCAGATGCCGCCGAATGCCAGGATGAACGTGTAGCCGATCAGCATGGCGGCAAGGCTGCGGGAAAGACTGCCCTTGGCGGTCCAGCCTTGCTCGGCGAGCCAGCCGACGATTGCCGCGGCGATCGGAAATGCAACCAGATAGCCACCGGTCGATCCAGGAGGCCGCGGCGAGGAACAGTGCTCCAAGCGAAACCGCTACGATCTTCAGTGCAAGCGGCTGGCCGGTCAGCCGAAGCGGGACGAAGGCGTTCGGATAATCCGCGGCCGAAGATGCGGTATGCATGAAGTCGCTCCGTGACATATTTTGAAGGCTGTCTCCGACGGTTGAAGTCGATGAGGGCGCCTGACGGATAGCGGGTGCGCTATCCCATGTGGCTTGATGTACTGCAACCACAATTTGCAGATCAGGCGATAGCTCGATGTCTCCACTATTGCCGGCATCCACATAATCGCCTGATTCATACGACGATCTGGCCGCATGATTGAAATGCGGTACGATCTTGGCCGTGACACGACCGTGAAGCTGCTACGGGCCGTGGGTGTTGCCGTGGGCGTGTTGGCTGCGATGGGACCGTCCGCGGCTGCGGACAGCGCGCAGTCTTTTCGCGCCGAATATTCGATCTCCTATCTCGGCCTCACCTTGGCTCGCTCGAATTTCGAAAGCACAATCGACGACAAGTCGTTCCGGCTCCAGGGTTCGCTTTCGAGTGCCGGGATCGCCGAGATGTTCGACGACACCAAAGGCACGACGTCGGCTTCCGGCAGCTTCGTGCGTGGGCTGGCGCGCCCGGATACCTTCGCCGCTGACTACACGACCGGCCGCAAGGCGAAGAAGATCGTCATCGGCTTTGCCGGCGGAGCGGTTTCGAAGACCGTCAACCTTCCGCCGCCGAAGCCGCGGGGAAAGGACTGGATAGCGGTGGGTGCCAGCCAATTGCGCGGTGTCGCCGATCCCCTGTCGGCGACATTGGTCAGGGCGGATAGTCTCGAAGAAGTTTGCGGCCGGACGCTGAAGGTATTCGATGGCGAGATGCGTGCCGATCTGTCGCTCGCGCTTGCCGAGAAAGGCCCGGTGTCGATCGGCGGCTACGAAGGCGAGGCTGTCGTCTGCGAAGCGCGGTTCCTGCCTGTCGCCGGCTTCCGCAAGGGCCACAAATCGATCGAGTATCTCAAGAACCGCAGCAAGATACGCATCACATTTGCACCGCTGGGCACGACTGGGGTATATGCGCCCATCCGCGCGACGATCGGTACAAGGATCGGAACGATCACAATCAGCGCGCGAGGGTTGAAACAGATCAGATAGCGCGTTGCGCAGGGTTTTCGGGGGAGAGCATGGCGCGCGCAACGCTGATCGGTTTTTCGGCGGTCGCCATGTGGGCATTGCTGGCGCTGCTTACGGATGCGTCCGGCGAGGTGCCGCCCTTCCTGCTATCGGCCATCTGCTTCACAATTGGTACCTGTGTCGGCCTGGTTGCGCGGATGTTTTCGTCCGCGCCGACACAACCGGTCAGGATCCCACCGCAGGTCTGGCTGATCGGCATCGCCGGGCTGTTCGGCTACCATTTCTTTTATTTCACTGCGCTGCGCAACGCCCCGGCGGTCGAGGCCAGCCTGATCGCTTATCTATGGCCGCTGTTCATCGTGCTCGGTTCGGCGCTGATGCCGGGAGAGAGGCTGCGCTGGTTTCACATCGCCGGCGCCGCGCTCGGACTTGCCGGCACTTTCCTGATCATCACTAATGGCGGCGGCCTTTCATTCGAGAGCCGCTACGCATTCGGTTATGCCATGGCCGCGGTCTGCGCCTTCCTGTGGTCGGCCTATTCGCTGCTGTCGCGGCGCTTTCCGGCGGTCCCGACCAGCATTGTCACCTGGTTCTGCGCGGCCACGGCGATCCTGTCCCTCGTCTGCCATCTAGCGTTGGAAGAAACCGTGCTGCCGTCGAATGCCGGCCAATGGCTTGCCGTGCTCGGTCTCGGCCTGATGCCGGTCGGCGCCGCCTTCTACGCCTGGGATCACGGCGTCAAGCACGGCAATATCCAGGTTCTGGGAGCGGCGAGTTACGCCGCGCCGCTGCTTTCTACGCTGATCCTGATCGCTGCCGGCTTCACCCAGGCGACGCCGCATATCCTGCTTGCCTGTCTGCTGATCACCGCTGGTGCCGTGCTGGCGGCGAAGTCGCTCCTTTTCGGCGCTTCTGCAGCCCAAAAGAGAGAGGCTGAGGCATGATGCTGCCGTTCCCGGGGGCTGCGACCGATACCGCGAATGCGACGCTGATTTTTTCCGCCGCCGCGGCACTGCTGTATCTCTTCCTGCTCGCCACGCAGCCGTCGCTGTTCCGTACGATTGGAAAAACGCTTGCCGTGGCGTTCCTTGCCGTTCTTGCGATCGTGCAAGGAGGGCCACTGCTGCTGGCTGCCGCGCTGGGTTTGAGCGCGCTGGGTGATGCCTTCCTGTCGCGGGAAGGCGACAAAGCCTTTCTGGCGGGGTTAGGCAGCTTCCTAGCCGCGCATCTCGTGTACATCGCGCTGTTCTGGCTCTCCGGCGGCTCGTTCGACATTCTGACGGCGCAGCCCTGGCGTGCCGGCATTGCCATCGTGATGGCCGTATTCGCGCTGTTTATGCTGGCGCGGCTGTTGCGGGTCGTGGCGCCTGATATGCGGCTGCCGATCGTCGCCTATGTCGCTGCGATCGTCGCCATGGGTATCGCCGCGCTGACGCTCGACAATGTTTTCGTGATTGCCGGAGCGGTGCTTTTCATCGCGTCGGACGCGATCCTAGCCGCCGAAAAATTCCTGATGGCCTCGCTGTCGCCGCGCCGTCGCCCGGCCAGGATCGCGGTCTGGGTGCTTTATTACGCCGCCCAGGCGCTGATCACGTTGGGTTTTCTGCTGGCTTAGGCTGCCAGCCGGCGGGAGCCAGTTCGAAAGCGGTAAAATCGAAGCCCGGTGCCACGGTACAGCCGACCAGCGTCCAGTCGCCGAGGCTCCTTGCCATCTGCCACCAGTTCGGTGGCACCACGGCCTGCGGACGCTGGCCTGCCGCGAGATCCGTGCCGAGCATCTTGGTGACCACCGGACCGTCTTCTTCATAGGTCATCAGCGCCAGCGGCGATCCCGCGTAGTGATGCCAGACCTCGGCTGCATCCCTGACCCGGTGCCAGGCCGAAACGTCATCCGCCTCGAGCAGGAAATAGATGGCGGTCGAATTGCCGCGCGGCCCGCTACCGGAACCGTCGCGGAACGTCTCGACGTACCAGCCGCCTTCCGGGTGCCGTTTCATGCCAAGCAGGGCGATGATTTCGGCAGCATTCATCAGAACAGGTCCTTGCGCTTGCGGATTTCGGCGAACATCGCCTCGTCGGAGGCAGTTTCCATATGCAGGTTCTTACGGATCACCGGATCGTGCCAACGCAGGAACGGGTTGGTTGCAAGCTCCTGCATGATCGTCGTCGGCAAGGTCGGCTTGTCTTCGGCGCGCAATTTGTCGATGGACTTCGCACGCTCCTTCAGCGCCGAATTGGTGGGGTCGATGGTCAGCGCGAAGCGGGCGTTCGACTGGGTATATTCGTGGCCGCAGTAGATCTTCGTCTCCAGCGGCAGCGCCGCCAGCTTTTTCAGCGACTGATACATCACCGGCGGCTTGCATTCGAAAAGCCGGCCGCAGCCCAGCGCAAAGAGCGTATCGCCGGTGAAGGCCATGTCGGCGCCGCGAAAATGATAGGTGATATGGCCCGCCGTGTGGCCCGGCGTGGCGATGATGGCGATCTCCTCGCCGCCGAGCTTGATGACATTGCCCTCCACCACCTGCTCGTCGATGCCGGGAATCTTTGCCGCCTCGGCCTTTGGACCGGTAATTTTCAGCCCGAAGCGCTGCTTCAACCCCAGGTTTGCCTCGACGTGGTCACCATGATGGTGAGTGATGAGCAGCGCAGTCGGCCGCCAGCCGGTACGCTCGATCGCGGCAAGGATGGGTGCTTCCTCGGGCGCGTCGATCACCGCTGTCTCGCCGCTTTTCGTTTCGTGCACCAGAACGCCGAAATTGTCGCTCCGGCACATGAACTGCTCGATCTCGATCGCCATCGTGTGTCTCCTTTTTGAAGCAAACGATAGGGCGGGTATCCACGCATGTCACGCTCTGCGGCGCGCTTTCTTGAAAGCGTAGGACAACGTCGCTACCGTCCGCCTATGAACTCCGACATCGTCGATCTGCGCTCCTTTTACGCCACCACGCTCGGACGGCTCGCCGAACGTTCGATCGCCATGGCGATCACTTCGGTATGGGCCAATCTACCCAACGAGCGGCTGGTCGGCCTCGGCTATGTGCTGCCCTGGCTCGACCGTTTCGGTACCGATGCGGAGCGCGTCTTCGCCTTCATGCCCGCGACGCAAGGCGCGGTGAACTGGCCGCCGCAAGGACCGTCGGCCACGGCTCTGGTTTTCGACGAGGAACTGCCGCTGGTCGATTCCTCGATCGACCGCATGTTGCTGGTGCATTCGCTGGAGCATGCCGAAAACCCGCGCGAGACGCTCAAGGAGGTCTGGCGGGTGCTGGCGCCGGGCGGCAGGCTGGTGGTGGTGGTGCCCAACCGGCGCGGCGTCTGGGCGCGTTTCGAACACACGCCGTTCGGCACCGGTCGACCGTTTTCGCGCGGCCAGCTGACCGAATTGCTGCGCGAGGCCAATTTCACGCCGGGACCATGGTCCGACGCACTGTTTTTCCCGCCGTCGCGCCGCCGCTGGGTGTTGCGCTTCCATCAACTGCTGGAAAGATCCGGCCGGCGCCTCTGGCCGATGTTTTCCGGCGTCATCGTCGTCGAAGCGCAGAAACGCCTGTACCAGGGACTGCCGGTCACCAAACGCTCTTCGCGCCGCGTCTTCGTGCCTGTTTTGTCGCCACAAGGTGCGACACGCGCTGCCCGGACGCCGCCGCGACTGTAACCCGGACCGTCTCAGGTAAAGGCCGTATGGCAACCGGCGTTATGCCACCATACCTGCCGTAGAACATTCGGCGCTGAACGAAGGAATCCACCATGGCCGATCAGACCAGCGGCAAAGCCGACCAGCCATCGCCCATTGTCCCCGAGGACATCGGTTTTCGCGCCCAGCTTGCCATGATGCTGAGGGCCTTCAAGGCATCGCCGCTGCGCAACACGATCCTCTGGCTGGCGGCGGGAGCGCTCACCGTCATCGTGGCCACGTCGCTGGGCCAGATCATCCTCAACCGCTGGAACCGCCCTTTCTACGATGCCATCGAGCGGCGCGATCTCGACGCGTTCTTTCACCAGTTACTGGTGTTTGTGGCGATCGCCGGCGGTTTGCTGACGCTTGGCGTCATCCAGACATGGCTCAACCAGATGATGAAGCTCAAACTGCGTGAAGGGCTGACGCGCGACCTGATCACCGAATGGATGCGCCCGCGCCGCGCCTTCCGTCTCGCCAATGCCGGCGCGATCGGCATCAATCCCGATCAACGCATGCAGGAGGATGCCGGTCATCTCACCGACCTGACGACCGGGCTCGGCTTCGGCCTCGTGCAGTCGTCCATCCTGCTCGCGTCCTTCGTCGGTGTCCTTTGGTCGCTGTCTTCTGGCTTTGTCTTCCACGTCGGCGGGCATTCGTTCGCCATTCCCGGCTACATGGTATGGGCGGCAATCCTCTATGCCGGTTCCGCGTCGATGATAAGCTGGCTGGTCGGCCGGCCATTGATCGCCCTCAACAGCGACCGCTATTCGCGCGAGGCGGACCTGCGTTTCTCGATGATGCGGGTGAACGAACATGTCGACGCCATCTCGCTGGCCGGCGGCGAGGCCGATGAAAAGCGGCGGCTGGAGACGGATCTTACGTCGGTGCTCGGTGCCGTACGGCGCATATTCACCGTGCAGATTTACCTCGAATGGGTCACTGACGGCTACGGCTGGATCACGCTGGTCGCGCCGATCCTGGTGGCTTCGCCTGTCTATTTCGCCGGTGATATCAGCTTCGGCGGACTGATGATGGCGGTCGGCGCCTTCAACCAGGTGCACTCGTCATTACGCTGGTTCATCAACAACATCGGCGCCATCGCGGACTGGCGCGCCACCTTGCTGCGCATCGCCGCTTTCCGCCGCGCCCTGGTCGAGGCCGATGTCCTGCACGACACCGAGAAACGGATCGAGTTCGTCCAAAACGATGACAATCGCCTGACTTTCGACGGTCTGGAGGTCGCATCCACTGCCGGCTGCACCAAGTTCGCCGAGCCGCGTGTCGAGATTGCCGCCGGCGAGCGGGTGCTGGTCACCGGCGATCCGGGTGCCGGCAAAACACTATTTTTCCGCGCCTTGGCCAGGCTTTGGCCGTGGGGCGGTGGGCATGTCGGCACACCTGCCGGCGAAACGATCACCTTCGTCCCGAGAACCCCTTATTTTCCGCCGGGTACGCTGCGCGCCGTACTATCCTATCCGCAAGGCGAAGCCGGCTTCGTGGACGCTGAACTGAAAGATGCCCTGTCCAAGGTTGGTCTCGAGCGGCTGGAAGGGTCACTCGACCGGGATGCGCGCTGGGAACGTGAGCTAAGCGAGGAAGAGCAACGCATGCTGGCCTTCGGCAGGCTCAGCCTGCACAAGCCGCGCTGGGTCATCATCGACGAGGCGCTCGACACGCTGGACCGGGTCGCCCTGAAAAAGGTACTGTCCATTTTCGAAGACGATCTTCCCGACGCGACCGTGGTCAACATCGGCCGTGCCCAGCGCAAAGGGGATTTTTTCTCGCGGGAGCTTCATCTTGTGAAGGACAAGGATGGCCACTGCCTGAAACGCGTCGACTTCACACCCGCCGCACCGAAGCGCCGTGCGCCACGTAAGGGCGTCCGCCGGATCCTGGCGCGGCGC
This sequence comes from Mesorhizobium sp. ZC-5, assembly GCF_025753855.1. Taxonomy (GTDB): domain Bacteria; phylum Pseudomonadota; class Alphaproteobacteria; order Rhizobiales; family Rhizobiaceae; genus Neomesorhizobium. The sequence continues at coordinate 373,591 of NZ_JAOWPT010000001.1, read as the reverse complement.
ACCGGCTGATGATCGCGGCGCGGGCGGCTCTCGCCTGCCTGGCTTTCGCGATCGCGAAAGCCCATTCCGAGCCCGTCGATGTGGAACTCGTGCTCGCGGTGGATGTCTCCGAATCGATGGACCGCGAAGAATTCGCCATCCAGCGCGCCGGTTATGTGCGAGCGCTCCGCGATCCGGCATTCATCGCGGCAGCCCAGTCAGGGCCCAATGGCCGCGTCGCTGTCACCTATTTCGAATGGGCTGGCACGATCCGCCCGGCTTCGATCGTGCCGTGGCAGATCATCGACGGTCAAGGCAGCGCTTACGCCTTCGCGGCGAAGCTCGAAGCGCGGCCGTTCAACACCTTTCGAGGTACCTCGATCTCCGGCGCGTTGATATTCGGCCTTTCGGCGCTGCAAGCGAATAGCTTCCAGGGCGGCCGCCTCGTCATCGACGTATCGGGCGACGGTCCCAACAATTTCGGCCCGCCTGTCGTCGCGGCGCGGGACACCGCGATTGCTGGTGGCGTCACCATCAACGGGCTTCCCATCATGATCAGGCCGTCACCGATTTTTCCCGCCATCGACCGTTATTACAGCCAGTGCGTGATCGGCGGTGCCGGTGCCTTCGTGCTTCCGGTGCGGGCCGTTTCTGAATTTGACACCGCCATCCGCAGGAAACTCATTCTGGAGGTCAGCGGTGATCCAGGCGCCGCTACGGTCGTTCCGGTGGCTGTCGAACCGCCAGTCGACTGCATGATCGGCGAGCGGGTGAGACGATCGCTGTCGGACCAGTTCTATCCCGAACTCGATCCCTGAACTGGCATGCGTGTGCTGTTCGGGTCGGTCGCTACTGACGATCCCGGACGGCAGTTGACCGGGGCGGATGTTGTCGATTTCAGATCAGTACCGCGACCTGGCCCCTCATTCTTGAGAGCGGCGGCACGTGATGGTCGTCCCGAAGCACGATCCGTTCCTGCCTTGCCTTTGACCGGATCGCCGGTGGCGTGCGGCCGAGCTGCAGCGCGATTTCGCCGACGGGTGTCCTGGCGGCGGCCATGCGCTTGAGATCCTTTATCTCTGCTGGGCTCCAAAGCGCGTAGTGGCTGATGAGGACTCGATTCATTGCTTCCTCCAATGGAATGGCAAGAAGCAATTATGCCGTGACAGGAGCGTGATAGTCGCCCGGGCGGAAACACTGATCTGTGGATAGAAGAAATTCAAGCCGGGAAAATGAGGATCCTTCGATGTCGAGCGAATTGATTACCTCCGATGTAATCGCCTGCATCCAGCGCGTCGGGCATTGTCAGCGCCAGGAAGCTCGTTGTCGGCTTCGTCACGAACAGGAGAGCAAGTCATGTCGGCGTACGGAATAGCCCATCTGCGCAACGTCAATCTGGGACCTGAAATCGTTGAATATCTGCAACGTATCGATGCGACGCTTGAACCGTTCGGTGGTCGTTTCATCATCCATGGCGGTGAAAAGGATGTACTGGAAGGCAGTTGGCCGGGCGATGTCATCGTCATCGAATTTCCCGATCGGGCAAACGCCCGTGAGTGGTACGATTCGCCGGCCTACCGCGAGATATTGGCGTTGCGCGCCGACCATTCCGACGGCGATCTGATGATTGTCGACGGCGTCCCGACCGACCACAAGGCGATCGAGGTACTGGGATGATTGAACGGCGGGCGTGACCGGAGTTATCGCCGCAGCAAGAAGACCGCCTGCTGGCCAAAGAAGCTCCAGAGCCACCACGGCATCGACAGGCCGATCTTCTAGCTCGCGCCATTCAGTGCCGTGGCGCTTTGTCGATGGCGGTCACAAGACAGCTTGCGACATGGCGGGTTGGAGAATTTTGCCGATCTCCTCGAGATCGTAGGGCGTCGTCTGGTAAACCTGATTGATCCAGTTGCCGAACAGCAGATGGGCGTGCGAGCGCCAGCGGTTGAGCGGCGGGCGGGCCGGATCGTCGTCGGGGTAATAGTCGTGCGGCACCGCGATCGGCACGCCGGCCGCCACGTCGCGGTCGTACTCTTCCTTGAGCGAGGTGGAATCGTACTCGATATGGTTGAAGACATAGAGCCGGTTGGCGGTCTTTTCGGCCAGCAGGCATGGCCCGGTCTGATCCGATTCCATCAGCAGTTCGAGGCTTGAACCGGCGGGAATATCGGCGGCGCGAACCTCTGTCCAGCGCGAGACGGGAATGGCGAAGTCGTCGGAGAAGCCGGCGAGATAGGGCGAGGCGGGCGCATTGTTGCCGTGGCGGAAGACGCCGAAGGCCTTTTTTTCCAGCGTATGCTTGGGAATGCCGTGGAAATGCCAGGCCGCCGCCATCGCCCCCCAGCAGATGAAGAAGGAGGAGTGGACGTTGGTGGTGGTCCAGTCGAGAATGCGCGTCAGTTCGTTCCAATAGGTGACCTGCTCGAACGGCAGAAGTTCGATTGGCGCGCCGGTGATGATGAAGCCGTCGAACTTGCGCTCCGCCACTTCCTCCCAGGTCTGGTAGAAGGTGATGAGGTGGTCCTCGGGCGTGTTCTTGGCGATATGATTGCCGACGCGCACCAGGGTCAACTCCACCTGCAACGGCGTGGCGCCCAGTAGCCGCGCGATCTGCGTCTCCGTACGAATCTTGTTAGGCATAAGGTTCAGGAGGCCGATCTGCATCGGGCGGATATCTTGGCGCAGCGCGGTGCGTTCGTCCATGACCGAGACGCCCTCATGCACCAGCACGTCGCGGGCAGGGAGCTGATTGGGAATCATGATCGGCATAACGCTGCCTCCAAAACAAAAAACCGGTCGCGAAAGTCGCGCCCGGTCCAAACGGCTTGTCGTGCCGACGGCCCTTTAGCGACTTTTTTAACGTGGCTGCAAGCCGACCGGCCAAATCACCACGGAACGCGCAACGTTTAGGACCGTCCGCCCTTTGCGTCAACGGAAAAGCTTTGGTAGAGCAAGCGGCCATTCTGGAAAGAGCCGACCATGAACGAAGTGCTGCGCCCCGAACCGCGACAAGGTGTGATGGATATCGCCGCCTATGTACCGGGCAAGAGCGCTGCCCCGGCGGGTGTCGCCAAGGTCCACAAGCTCTCCTCCAACGAGAATCCGTTCGGTGCCCCTGCGGCGGCAATCGAGGCGGTGCGCGAGGCTGCCGGCCATCTTGAATATTATCCTGACGGTTCGGCGACCAAGCTTCGCGAAGCGATCGCAGAGGTACATGGCCTCAACCCGGCGAACATCCTCTGCTCCAACGGTTCCGACGAGCTGCTGGGCTTGATCGCCCAGACATATCTGTCGCCGGGCGACGAAGGCATTTTCACCGAGCATGGCTTCCTGGTCTACAAGATCCAGATACTTGCCGCAGGCGGCACGCCAGTCGTCGTCAAGGAAATGGACGAGCGTGCCGATGTCGATGCCATCCTGGCCGCGGTAACGAAGCGCACCAAGCTCGTCTTCATTGCCAACCCGAACAACCCGACCGGCACCTATCTGCCGTTCGAGGAAGTGCGCCGCCTGCATGCCGGCCTGCCAAGAGGTGTCATCCTGGTGCTTGACGCGGCCTATGCAGAATATGTCCGCCGCAACGACTACGAGTCCGGCATCGAGCTCGTTTCGTCGTCGCCGAATGTGGTGATGACACGGACTTTCTCGAAAATATTCGGGTTGGCCGGCATCCGCATCGGTTGGATCTACGCGCCGTCTCCTATCATCGACGCACTGAACCGCGTGCGCGGGCCATTCAACGTCAATTCCGCGGCGATCGAGGCCGGTGCGGCTGCCGTGCGCGACCGTGCCCATGTCGAGCGCTCGATCGCGCACAATGAGCAGTGGTTGGGGTGGCTCACGCAGGAACTGACGCAAATCGGATTGCGGGTGACGCCGAGCGTCGGCAACTTCGTGCTCGTCCATTTCCCACAGAATGGCGGCCATTCGGCAGAGATGGCGGACGCCTATCTCTCGGCGCGCGGTTATATCCTGCGCCGGGTCGCCGCTTACGGCTTCCCGAATGCGCTCCGCCTCACCATCGGCGCCGAGGACGCCAATCGCGGCGTTGTCGCCGCGCTCACCGAGTTCCTGAAAAGCTGAAAAATGTTCAAACCCCTGTTTGAGAAGATCGCCCTGGTCGGCATCGGCCTGATAGGCTCGTCGCTGGCGCGGGTCATCCGCCGCGAGGGCCTGGCTGGGCAGGTATCCATCGCGACACGCAGCCCGGCCACGCTGGCGCGCGCCGCCGAACTGGGGCTAGGCGACACCTATTCGACGGATGCCGTGGTCGCCGTGCAGGATGCCGATCTGGTCATCGTCTCGGTTCCCGTGGGCTCTTCCGGCGCGGTCGCCGGCGAAATCGCGCCGGCGCTGAAGCCGGGCGCGATCGTCACCGACGTTGGCTCAACCAAGCGTTCCGTCATCGCGCAGATGCAGCCGTTGATGCCGGAAAATGTGCATTTCATTCCCGGTCATCCGCTCGCCGGCACCGAGAAATCCGGGCCGGATGCGGGCTTCGCCGATCTCTTCGAGAACCGCTGGTGTATCTTTACACCACTGCCCGGCACCGATCCGGAAGCACTGGAACGGCTGTCGGAATTCTGGCGCCGCTGCGGCTCCAACATCGACACCATGGACGCCGACCATCACGACATGGTGCTGGCCATCGTCTCGCACCTGCCGCACATCATCGCCTACAACATCGTCGGTACCGCAGACGACCTGGAGACGGTCACCAAATCCGAGGTCATCAAATACTCGGCGTCGGGCTTTCGCGATTTCACCCGCCTGGCGGCCTCCGACCCGACGATGTGGCGCGATGTCTGCCTGCACAACAAAGACGCCATCCTGGAGATGCTGGCGCGGTTTTCCGAGGACCTCGCTTCGCTGCAGCGGGCGATCCGCTGGGGCGACGGCGACAAGCTGTTCGACATGTTCACCCGCACCCGCGCCGTGCGGCGCTCCATCATCGATGCCGGCCAGGAAATCGACGTGCCGGATTTCGGCCGCCAGGCGGTCGAGCACCCGGGCGCCCCGGCGCCCGTCGGCAAATCATGACAGCGGCGGGATATCGCCGAGCGGGATGAAGCCGAGCACGGCTTTGCCCCTGGAGATTTTGAGCGGCATCGATGGCGCGTTGCCGAGCAACGCCAAGCCGGCGAAGCCGGTGTTGATCTGAGAGGCTGCCTCCGGGAACGCCGTGGCAAGGGCCGCCGCGACACCTTTCGGATCGCGCATGCTGACTTTCAGATCGGCGTCGAGCAATCCGTCGGCGCCGACCGAGAACGTCCCGCTCAATGCGACGCCGGTTTCCGGGCTTGTCGACAGGTCGAGATTGCGGATCGTGCCCGACTGGCCGCGCAGGCTACTTGCCTTCGTCTCCACCAGTTTCACGCCGTTTGCCAGCGTCGCGTCGCCGGAACCGCCCAGCACCGGCAGCGTGCGTCCGCCCACGGTTGCCGGGTCGATCTGCAGGCCGACAAAATTGCCGGCCCAATCGAGGTCTGCGCCATTGGGCCGCAGATGTCCTTCGACATGGTTGGCGCTGAACAGCATCACCGGATCGCCATCCTCCGGATCGGTCTGGCCGGAAAAGGCATCCGCCTCGACTGATAGAAACTGCGGCAGCGGCCTGGCAAGGCGCGCGCTGGCACGCAGGTTGTCCCAGTCGAGCCACAGCGGCGGCATGCCCGGCAGAGTGGTCCGCAACGGTCCCCGCAGTTCGGCGATGACGCGCATCGGCTCGTAGACCTGCGCCGCCGTCACCAGGCTGCCGGCGGTTGCGACGATATTGCGGGCGGGGTCGGCGTAGCCGAGACTGTCGCAATAGAGGCCGAGCCGGAACGGATAGCCGCGCACCACCGGATTGGCGCATTCGGCGGTGACGCCGTCGCGGTTTAGCAACGCGATGGTAGCGTTGACCCGCTCGGTCACGCGATCGGCCAGATAGAACCAGCCGGCGGTGTACGCGCCGATCAGGATGACGATGAATGTCGCAAGCCAGAAGAAGCGGCGGGAGTAGTTGGGATTGGCCTTGCTTGACGGCATGCTGCGGCTCTCGCTAACGCTGGGGCGGGATGGCCGATCCGCCAACCCGGTTCTGGAATCGGCAAGCATTGCCGTTACTCGTGATCAGGCTTGGCGATATGGGCGATTTTTGGGTTTTTGGCTATGGATCGCTGATCTGGCGGCCGGGTTTTGCCCATACGGAGACGCATCGCGCCCGCCTGCACGGTTTCCGCCGCGCGCTTTGCGTCTATTCCTGGGTGCATCGCGGCACCGAGAAGCGGCCCGGCCTGGTGCTTGGCCTCGACCGTGGCGGTTCCTGCATAGGCTTGGCGTTCCGCGTGCCGGGCGAACTGCGCGAGGAGGTCGTCGCCTATCTGCGCGAACGCGAACTGGTTACCAACGTCTATCTGGAGCGCACGCTGTCCGTCCGGCTCGATTCCGGCGAGACGGTTCAGGCGCTCTGCTACATCGTCGACCGGGCGCATCCCCAATATGCCGGCGGGCTCGACGAGGCGGAGGCAGCGGCGGTGGTCATGGGCGCTGTCGGGCAATCCGGCGTCAACGAGGACTATGTTCGCAACACGGTCGAACACCTGAAGGCGCTCGACATCCGCGACCACTGGCTGGAGAAGGTGGCCAGGCTGGTGAGTGCATAAGCGGGACTGCGACAATTGTCACAGTCGACGAGGCAGGTCCGGGCCGCCGACATTGTGCTCGGATTTGTCCATAGTCGCTGGGAGACGGAAATGTCACGGCTCGTTCGCGAGGATCAAGTCACCGTTCGCCGTGTCCTCAAGGTCAATCATGCGGGCGAGACGGGTGCCATCAAGATCTATGCCGCGCAGATCGCTGTCGCCAGGCGGCTATTCCCTTACATCGTTCCCGAACTCGACCAGATGCGGCTCGACGAGATCGACCATTGCCGGCTGTTTCGCGACGCGATGCCGTCGCGCGATGCGCGACCCTGCCGCATCATGGCGTTGTGGAGCCTTGGCGGCTATGTGTTGGGAGCGATGACGGCACTCATGGGCGAGCGCATGGTTTGGATCTGCACGGAAGCCGTCGAAAGCACCGTCCATCAGCACCTTGAGGAGCAGCTGCACTTCCTCGCTTCGCGCGACGCCGACCTTCACGCGCTGATTAGTTCGATCCAGGAACAGGAGATCGCGCATCTGCGCGAAGCCCAAAGGCGTCAGGACGGTCAGGGATGGCTTCATGCCGTGAGCGTGCGGATCATCGGTTTTCTCACCGATCTCATGATCTGGCTCTCGACTTGGGGCGACAGCACCTGGATGCGGCGTGAACTTGCGGCGGCGCGCAGCGCATAAATCGGGTGTCGCCGCCAGCGGCTCATAAGTATGTCAGCAGTGAACAATCGGCGCTCGTTTTCGGCGGGCGGCTCGAAGCGACTCGCGGTATTGAGGCGGCATGCTGTTCGAAAAACCAAGCGACGACGTTCTCTACGATCTCGCCCTGCGCGATGCCGTCGCGCGGCTGCTCGGCGACACCCCGCCGAAACTGCGCGGCAAGACGCTGCTCAAGGCCGACTTCATCGAAACGCCGATCGGTCCGATGGTCGCCATCGCCGACGACCACGCACTGCATATTCTTGAGTTCCTGGAGCGCAAGGCGCTGGCGACCGAAGTGAAGAAACTATGGGAGGCGACCGGCTCGGCCGTTGTGTTCGGAAGAACCGGCCCGATCGACCGGATCGAAGCCGAACTCGCCGCTTATTTCGTGGGCAATTCCGTCGCTTTCGACACCAGGTTGGCGCCGCTGGGCACACCGTTCGAACGGCAGGTCTGGGATATGCTCAGGGAAATACCGGCCAGCTCCACCTCGAGTTACTCAGGCCTCGCCGCCGGCATGGGCAAGCCGGCCGCGGTGCGCGCCGTCGGTCGCGCCAACGGCGCCAATCCCATCGCCATCGTCATCCCGTGCCACCGCGTCGTCGGCGCCGGCGGCGAACTCACCGGGTACGGCGGCGGATTGTGGCGGAAAAGCTGGCTGCTGGAGCATGAACGGCGAATGGCGCGATAGCGCCGATCCCTTCAAAACGCGGCACCGAAGGTTACACATCCTTCAGGCGAGTCGAATACTTTCCCACCATTGACGATTGGTGGCGGGCGCACGGGGTGGTTTCGTTTTTTCGTCTCTGGGCGATGGTTCTCGGCTTGCCGATGCTGGCGGGCTGTGGCCTTTGGGATGAGGAAAGTTGGCGGCAGAGGGTCTCGTCGAGGTCGAGACGCCGCAGGGTCTCGTCACCGGTGAATCCGTCCAGTCCGTCGAATTCTCCATCGCCCGGTTTTCAGTGCCCGACGGACCGGATCGCAGTCTTAGGGCGAGGCGGTCGTCGTCGAACTGGGTTTGGCCGGCGTGCTGTTTGCGCTTTTGAAAGGCGAAAAGCATTTCGGCGACGCTGGCAATTTGGCGCCGATCGCTTTTTCCGGCCTCGATGTGTGCAACCGGGTTACACGTCTCAAACGGCCATCAAAAAGGTGCTCGCAACGCCACCCGGTACGCGTGCGGTGCTTCCCAGAGAAGCTTATCCGCTGCTGGTCACCTTCACCAACATCGCCGACCCGAATACCGTCATGCGGGTCGATCCCGACGATCTCGCTGCAACATTCGGTCTAGGCGTCTCGCTGAAGCGCATCACGCTCGAGACCACGGATTCGGAAGTCACCAGTAAGGCCGCGAAAGCATTACCTTGGATCTGTTCGCTTCTCGAAAAGCGGGCTCGTCTCAACGGAAAAACGGGTCCAATTTCGGATAACGAGCTATCAAACAATCTCGGCGCCGGTCATTTCAGGACGGAGAAGTGTACGTGATGTTGTCGAGCGTGATCTCTAGGTAGCGCACTCCAATCACCCCTTCACCTTCACTCCCAACTCCCCCAGCCTCCGCACCGCTGTCGGCGGCAATGCCGGCGGGTTGGAGCCGGTCGCGGCGTCGATCAGGTACTGGTCGCAGGCGGCTTCCGTTTCGCGGATCAGCCGTTCCATGAATTCTTCCTTGTCGAGACCCGGCGGGATCGGCGGCAGGAAACGCGCCTTGATGGTGCCGGGGAAACGCAGGAATTTTCGGCGCGGCCAGTAGAGCCCGGCGACATGGGCGACCGGCACCACCGGCACGCCGAGTTGCGCATAAAGCTCGACGATGCCGTATTTGTAGTTGGGCACGTCGCCAGGCGCGCGCCTGGTGCCTTCCGGATAGATGATGAGTTGCCGGCTGTTGCGCGCCAGTTCCTCCTTGGTTGCCGCGACCGCCTTCTTCAGCGCCTTGGAGCGGCTGCCGCGATGCACCGGGATCATCCGCATCTTGGCGATGTACCAGCCAAAGAACGGGATCCACATCAGCTCGCGCTTGAGGATATAAAGCGCGTCGGGAATGTAGGGCAGGAAGGCGATGGTGTCCCAGAACGACTGGTGCTTCGGCGCCAGGATGTAGGAGCCCTGCGGCAGGTTCTCGATCCCGGTGATCTCGCTTTTCGTACCGGCGATCTTCTCCTGCAGCCACAGGCTGGTCGATGCCCAGAATTTCGGTACGAACCACGCCTTCGAGCGCGGCGCTAGGAAATAGAATGGCGTCCAGACGAGCATCTGGATGATGAGATTGGCGTAGAAGGCGACGTTGAATGCCAGCGAACGAATAACGAGCATGGATGTTGCCTGACCAAGGATGCGCGGGATTGGTTACACCAAGCCGCGCAAAAGGAAAACCGGCGCGACGCGCGGTCGTTCAGGCTGATGTGACAAGGATCTCTATTCGGATACAGCCGAGGCGTTCAACACGGTAATTTCGTGCGGCAGGCCGCTGGACGGCACGGCGCCGCGCGCCAGCGAGGCGAGGTATTTGGTGTATTCGGTGAACAGCACCCGCAACGCGTCCGGCTTGGTCATCCAGACACCATCATCGAGCCTGGTGTTGACCACCGGATATGGCCGAAGCTCGGCCGCGCCCAGCAGGCGGCCCATTTCGAGCAGGCTGCGCGGCATGTGATAGTTGTTGGTGACGAGGATCACGCTCTGGTAGGCGTGGCTCTGCACCCATTTGGCGCTCTCCTCGGCATTGCCGATGGTGTCGAGCGCCGCGTGATCGATGTCGACGCAGCAGCTGAACAAAGTCTCGTCACCGCCGGTGACAGCCTGCAAGTCGTGCAGATTGGCCCTCGGGTTGACACCGCTGATCAGCAACCTTTGCCCCTTGCCGGATTTCAGCAGGTCGAGTGCCGTGTCGAGCCGGGCCTGACCTCCTGTCAGCACGATGATCGCATCGGCTCCATCGACGTTCTTTGGTGGCGACAAATGGCTGACATGGTTGGCGAACCAGCCGAAACCGCCAGCAAAAAGAACGGCTGCGGCGAGGAAGGAAACAGCGGAGAACTTGAGAACGGTCAAAAAATTCCAGCGGGATGCACGCGCTTCTGCGCTTGTCCCCCCAGCAGGCCTGCTCAGAATCAGTCCCGGCGGCTCATGACCACTCATGCCCAATGGATACTCCCGATTCGCGGCAAATTGGCAAGCGGATTGACGGCCGCCCCGCACATATCATTACAGAATATTACCGATACGTGATTTAGCATTCGCTTAACCGCCTTCGGGATGGCGCATATCGATTTCCGAAAGATAAGACACCACGGTCATGTGCGATGTCGCTGCGGTAAGTGCCGCAATAACCATCACGATCAGGGCGACGCCGAGATAGCCGGCGGCGCCGATGGCGAAATTACCGAACAGCGCGGTTGCCTGGTCGGCTTGCGGGGTAGCCATGTTCATCGACGACCAGAACGAGAAGGCGATGAAGACGATGATCGCCGCGACGCCGCCGGCAACCGCGCCCTTCATGCCGGTCATCAGGAAGTGCTGGCGGAATTCTCGGGCAATGAAGCCTGCCTCGGCACCGACGAAGTGCAGCACCTCGATAATATGGCCATTGCCCGCCATGGCGCCGCGCGTCGCGAAAACCACCGAAAGCACGGTTGCGGACAGCATCAGTACCAGAACGGCCATGCCGATGGTCACCGTCGTGCGCGCCATGGCGACCAGCCTGTCGACCCAGGTGCGGTGGTCGTCCAGCGAAGCGCTAGGCAGTTCCTGCGCCAGTATAGTGCGCATCGCCGCAAAATCCGGTGGGCTCGCTTCATCGATGGTGACGATCACCAGCCGCGGCACCGGCAATTCGTCTATGTTCAAGCCGGAGCCGAGCCATGGTTCAAGCAGCCGCGCGGTCGCTTCACGGTCGACGATGCGGGCACCGCTGACGCCGGCAAAACCGGTGGCGATGCGTGCCGCCGTCTCCAGGGCCGCGTCCATGTCGAGGCCTTCGATCGGCTTGATCTGGATCGTTGCTTCACGGGCGATCTGGTTCTCCCACACCGAGGCGGTGTCGCGAACCAGTGTCACCGCGCCGAGCGTCAGGCATGACAGGAAGGTCATGATGGCGATGACGAAGACCAGCGCGTTGCCAACGACGTTCTGCTCCGGCACGATCGACGCAGTCTTGCGCTGCGCGCGCGTGCTGCCGTCCTTTGCCGCCGTACCGACTTCTTCGGGAAGCTCAGTCATAGATGTCGAGCCTGCCGCTGGAAAGGATCATCCGCCGCGCATCGACCTGCTCCATCAGGCCGAGGTCATGGGTGGCGATGACGACGGCCGTGCCCAGCCGGTTGAGTTCGATGAACAGCCTGAGCAGCCGCCGCGCTAGCGGCGGATCGACATTGCCGGTGGGCTCGTCGGCTAGGAGGATTTCCGGCTGCTCGATCAGCGCCCGCGCGATCGCCGCGCGCTGCTTCTCGCCGCCCGAAAGCACGGGCGGCAGCACATGCATGCGCTCGCCAAGGCCGACCCATTTCAGGAGTTCGGTGACATCGTTGCGGTAGCTTGCCTCCTCGCGGCCGCGTACGCGCAACGGCAGCGCGACATTCTCGTATGTCGTCATGTGGTCGAGCAACCGGAAGTCCTGGAACACGACGCCGATCCGCCGCCGGATCATCGGCAGTTCCTGTCGGGAGATGCGCGAGCGGTCCTTGCCGAAAACGGTAATCAGCCCGCGCGTCGGCTTCAGCGACAGAAACAGCAGCCGCAGCAACGTCGTCTTGCCGGCCCCGGAAGGGCCGCTAAGAAACTGGAAGGACCGATCAGGGATCTGGAACGAGATATCGCGGAGGATCTCCGGTCCCATTCCGTATCTCAGGCCGACATTTTCGAAGCGGATCACTCGGTGCTCGTTGGATGTTTCAGGGCTGCTTGTGGCCGCCGTTTCTTAAGAAATGACCATGGGTCCGCGTGGTTAATCATCGGTTAATTTCATATGCTCGACCATGCCGGAAGGCGCGTTTCGGTCGCGAAGCATTAACCATTTCGGTTTACCCCCGAAAGCGGGGATTCGAAAGGATGACTCGGCCCGCATGGCTGACGCGCGCAAGGCACGCTTGGTTTCCGGCGAAATCATGGCCACGGCGTCTGCCGGGGATGCTTCGGCGCGCCGCGCGCCGCGTTTCGATATCGTCGACGCCGAATTCGAAACAGTCGATCGCGAAACCGGCAAGTCCGTGACAGCGGTGCTGCCTTCCGCGGTTCCGAAGCCGGAGCCTGGTGCGACGGCCGGCATGGACATATTGCGTAAACGGCGGGAAGGCCGCCTGGCTTTCGGTTCGGTTCGCGGCGGACCGTTCTTCTGGACAGCCGGTCTCGCTCTCGCCGCCGCGGCTTTCTGGTTTTCCGGCGGGCACGCCTTGGTCTTGGATGCATCTGGCCCGATGCAGCGAGCGGCACAGCCCCTGCGCATCGCCTCGGTCAGCTCGCGCGTCGACACGTCCGGCGGCCGAATGATGCTGAACATCGATGGCGAGGCGGTGAACGATGGCGGCAAGCCACAGCCGATGCCCGCCCTGGACATCCGAGTGATGGGCAACGACGACGTCACCACCAGATACAATCTGGGGACATCGGGCAGTACGGTCGCCCCCGGGGAGAGATTCGCCTTTGCGAGCCGTCTTCCGGCGCCTAAAAACGGGGTTAAGTCCGTTTCGGTCACTTTCGGCCGCTAATACTGGGAAGACCATCATGCCTGTAGTTCGCGGCAAGGACATCGAAGTCCTGTTTTCGGCCTCGGCCATCGCCCGCCGCAATCTCGAACTGGCCAAGGAGATCGCCGGGCGCGACTACCATGATCTCCTGGTCATCTCGATCCTAAAGGGCTCGTTCATCTTCGCCGCCGACCTTATTCGCGCCATGCACGACACCGGCCTTTCGCCGGAGGTCGAATTCATCTTCATCTCCAGCTATGGCGCTGGCACCACCAGCGGCGAGGTCAGGGTGCTGCGCGACATCGACAACGAAGTCGCCGGTCGCGACGTTCTGCTGATCGACGATATCCTGGAATCGGGAAAGACGCTGAAATTCACCCGCGAGCTTATGCTCTCGCGCGGGGCGCGAAGCGTCTCCATCGCGGTCCTGCTCGACAAGCACACCCGACGGCAGACCGACCTTACTGCCGAGTTCGTCGGTTTCGAGTGCCCCGATTATTTCGTCGTCGGCTACGGCATGGATGTTGCCCACGCATTCCGCGAGTTGCCCTTCGTCGGCATCGTCAAGGGCGATGCCTGATAAGAAACCGGTAAGCATGCCGGGCCGACATCGCCCGAGCGCCGGCCGCGTTCAGGTATCGTCAAGAAATCACGGCCAGTATCCGCGCCATGGCAAAAATCCTGATCGTTGAGGACGACGAATCCGTCCGTACACTCGCTGCCCGCGCACTCGAACGCGCCGGACACGCAATCGAAACTGCCGACGATGGCGCTGCCGGCCTTGCCTGCATCCGCGCGTCGGGCGGCGGTTTCGATCTCGTCGTTTCAGATATCCGCATGCCCGAGATGGACGGCATCGAGATGGCGAAAGCGGCCGCATCGTCCTATCCGGGGCTGCGCATCATGCTGGTCACCGGCTATGCCGACCAGCGCGAGCGCGCGGAGGATCTGCGCGGCGTCATCGTGGATGTCGTGCAGAAGCCGTTCACCCTCGCCGAAATCCGCGATCGAGTGGTCCGGGCGCTTGCCTGATCCCACGGCACAAATCGTTCTCTACGGTTATCGCTACAGCGTCTATCTGCGTATCGTCCGCATGACGTTGCTCGAGAAGGGCATCGGCTGGACGCATGTCGAGATCGATCCATTCGCGAAGATCATTCCATCCGATTACCTGGCGCTGCACCCGTTCGGCCGTGTGCCGACACTCAAGCACGGCGATTTCGTGCTTTATGAGACCGCGGCGATCACCCGCTACGTTGACGAGGCCTTTGCCGGACCGCATCTGCAGCCGAGCGGACCGCAAGAGCGGGCGAGGATGAACCAGGTGATCGCGATCGCCGATTCCTATGGTTATTGGCCGATGGTGCGCCAGGTATTCTCGCCGCGCGTCTTCAATGCGGCGCTCGGCACGGTGCCGGATGAAAGCGTGATCGCCGAAGGCATCGCTAGATCGCATACAGTCCTTGGTGCACTCGAGAAGCTTGCCTCCGGCAGCCCGTTTCTCGCTGGTGACGCACTGACGCTCGCCGATATTCACCTTGCGGCGATGATGGCCTATTTCACCGCCGCCGAGGATGGCCGGACTGCTCTTTCCGCCTATCCGGGGCTGTCGGCATGGTGGGCTGGGATGAGCGGGCTTCAGTCGCTGATGGAGACCGATCCCGGACAGCCGTCCTAGGACAATCTCGTTACCGCGAAGGCAGGCAGATTCGAACCCGCCGGGCGATGTCGGCACATTATGGGACCCACTGGTCTCGTTTTCTGCAGTGCGCCGACGAGACGTTTTTGACAGAGAGTTCCAATCGATTGTGCTAGAATTGGCGCCTGCCGTTGAAAGAATAAGCGATGTCGCTTCCCCGATCTATGATTTGCAAGGGCTGCTGGCAGCAGATGCATCTGCCCGTGCCTCTGCGTGGGCCAGCGTCCATACCATTCCGTGCGTTTGGCATACGCCCCAGCCGGATGAACCCAAACACCTGTACAATATGCGAACTCATGTTCACGCGTGTGATGAAGGCTCGCCAGATCAATGTCGACGTGTCGGTGCTTTTTGCCGATTTAAGGGGCTATACGACGCTTTCGCAATCGCATCCCGCAACCGCTGTCTCATCGCTTCTGGATGTTTTTTATGATGAATGCGCCGAGGCTATCTGGGAATATGACGGACTGCTCAACAAGACCGTTGGTGACGCGATCATGGCGATCTTCAACTTCCCGATTCGCCACGACGATCATGCACAGCGCGCGGTGCGGGCTGCGCGCGACATCCAGCATCGCTGTCGCCATCTCGGCCGTGAGCTTGATTTTCCTAAGGGTGCTGAAGCGGATGGAAGTGAACTTGGCGTTGGTATTGGCATCGACTCGGGCCAGACCAGTTTCGGAGAATTTGGTCGATCGCACCGCGACCTGACGGCAATCGGCACTGTGGTGAATACCGCGGCCCGCGCCCAGTCGGTCGCCGAGGCAGGCTGTATTCTCGTCACCGGGGCCGTTCGCAGTCGAGCCCCGGCGGAAACCAACGCGGGGGAAGGAAGAGCGTACGAGTTGAAGGGCTTCGACAAGCCTATGGAACTGTATGCCGTCTGAGTTGCACGCCCACCGCAGCGTCGGACAGAAACAAAGACATCTCCAACCGACCCGGCCTGATTTGCTCCCCTTGGCGTTGGCGACTGGAACGACGCACCTGGCCTAGCTCGTGCGTGGATCCCTGGCGCCGAGTTCAGGGAAGAAGCCCGGCATGCCATGCCGCGCACCGAACATCAGGTCGTACTGCAGCAAGCGGAAGTCGCGGATCACCGGGTCGAGATCGCCCTTTTTACCCCAGTTTTCGGTCATCTCGTTCTTCGGCGTCACCAGCATATTGCGGTCTACGACGCGGTAGCGATCCCGCACCTCGCCCAGGAAACCGGTGTAGTAAGGATGGGTGATGCCTGCCGCTTTCAGAACGTGAAGCGGGATGAAGGACGGGCTGATCGAACCAAGGTTCTTCACCGGTCCCTTGCGGTTGGACCAGATGACGAGGGGCGTCTCGTGATGCAGGCTCATCTCCGCCAGCGGACCCTTGCGTGGCGCGACCGGCTCTTTCATGAAACCGGTATCGACATAGACCGGACCGAGCGGCGGCAGATGGTCGCCGAAGAAGGCGATGACGGTCGGGCGCTTCCGCTTCTTCGCCCAGTCAACGAGGCGCTGCAGTCCCTTGTCGGCGTCCGAGGCGCCTTCCGAATAGGTAAGGATAGACTCCCGTGTCCACGGGCTTGCCGCGGTCTCGACCTTATGGGTCGTGTCAGCATAGCGGTATGGCTCATATGGGCCGTGGCTCTGCAACGTCACCGCGAAGAAGAAGAATGGATCGCGGCTGCTGTCTGCCTGGCGGATGATTTCTTCGGTCAGCGCCGCATCGGAAACCAGCGGGCCTCGCTTTCCGAGCGTCGGCATATCCTCTTCCGACATGAACTTGTCGAAGCCGAACGCGTCATAGACCGCACCGCGGTTCCAGAACCATTTGGTGAATGGGTGGATGGCGCGGGTCTGATAGCCCTCGTCATTCAGGAAGGTTGCCAGCGAAGGGATCTTGTCGCGCACATATTGCTGATAGGGAATGCTGCCATAGGGCAGGAAGGCGTTTGAGAAGCCGGTCAGCGCCTCGAACTCGACATTGGCGGTCATGCCGCCAAACTCCGGCGAGAACATATGACCGGAACTGAGCTTCCGGACGTTCTCGATCGGATCTGGGGTGATCTTGACGCCCGGCAGCTGGGTGGGATCCCAGAAAGATTCGCTCATCACGATGATGATGTCAGGCTTTTCGGAAGGCACGGTGGCGATACCGGTCGGGGTCCGCACCTGCTGGATCGCATCGGCGGAATAGCCTGCCGGCGCGTTTACATTCGCCATCGGCAGATTGAGCGCGAAGGCGAACATAAAGCCGTTGAAGGCATAATTCTCCTTCTGGTCCCACATCATCGGCACGATCTGCAGCCGGTCTCGCGCCCAGGAGAAGTTGGAATAGTCCATGATCGAAACGAAGAACGCCAGGACAGGCAGCGCCAGCGCCAGTCGCAAACTGCGCTCACGCCAGGACAGCGACGGACGACGGCGACGCCAGAATATCCAGGCTGCCGTCAGCAGCGCTGCGGCAGCCAGCGCGCCGACAACAATTGCCACTGCCGTCCACGGTCTTTCGCGCACCAGCAGCGGCAACAGTTCGATGATCTGCGCGCCATAGAGGAAGTCGGTCGGATAAAGGGGGTCGCCGAGATAGTAGGCCTTCTGCTTGCTGATGAAGGCGACGCCAAGCACCAGCGGGGCGGTAATCAGCAGAGCTAGGTGCGCGCGACCAAGCAGTGCGTCGAGGCAGGTCAGCAGCAGCGCGAAAAAGACGATGGTGGTCCAGCCCGGCCGCAGCGGCTCGCGCAGGAAAGTCAGTGTGCTCTCGAACGAGCCGCGCGCGACGATTTCGACGGCAAAAACGAGCGCGGCCGAGATCAGCAGCGAGATGGTCACCGAGGTCGCGATCCTCAGGGCTAAGGGCAGCCGGCCGCTTCGCGCCTCTCGCTCTGAACGCGATGCCTGCTGACTTGTATTTGCTACGGGTCGCGCCAAGGCGGTCTCAACTCCAACTGAAAGCGTCACGCTTCTGTCACTGAACTGTCATGGAAGCTAGCGGAGCGCGTAAAAAATGGAAGAGCTGGGCCGATTTGAGGCAGCTTCGCCGGCAAACCGAAAAAGCCGCAGTTTTTCAAAGAACACTTTTGGTTTCAGTATGATACCGGGAGGCTTCCGCGACGAAATCGGCAATTTATGGCTGGCAATGTGGCTTGACGGCTAAATGTCGGTTTTCAAGCACTTGCGGCGCTATTGCTGGGATGACGAATTGTCTTTTACGCCCCTGCGATGCTCCCGGAAAAAACTGTCGCCAACATCCGGCAAGATGGAACTCGCCGCATTGGGCCGCTTGCGATCACGCGCTGGATTCCGCGCAACACAAGATTTGACGCCGCTTTTCGGTCGTGAGTGAGAATTTTACGGCTATTTGAGTAACCCACTTAGGCCTTCGCGGCCGAGAGGATCTTGACGTTACGGCCGATGAACTGGCCGATATAGATCAGCAGTGCGCAACCGATCGGCGAGCCGATTTCGTTGACCAGGCTGCCGGCCAATTGCGGAGCGCCCATCACGACGCCCTTGCCCAGCGCGACCTGATACGAGATGGCGACGATCGTGCCACCGAAGATGACGCCGATGGCGATGCCGGTTGCGATATAGGGGAACGCGCGGCTTTCATCCTTGCGGATCAGTGTGGCGAGCAGCCAACCCAGCAGCCCATATTCGATGGCACGCAGGGTGCTGACCGTCGCCAATGACAGCACGGCTGGCTGCTCCGCGGCGTTGAGCAGTCCGGCCATCACCTTCTGGCTTCCTTTTGCCACTGCCACGGCGATCGGTGCGAAGATGAAGGCAATCATGCCGGCAAGCGCGGCTCGCGCCTTGGCTAGCGTCGTGGCAATCCCGACACCGCTGCAGACCAGAAACGACCAGGTGACACCCTGCGTGAGGTCGGCAAGAAACGTGATGTTTGGAAACGATCCGCCGCTGGCAAGCTTCGCAGTCAGGATCAATCCTTGCATGAAGAAGCCAAGCCCGATTGCCATCAATGCAATCATACCGATGCGCTTTATCGCAAGGCTCGCCTTTTCGGCGTCATCCAAATTGTTGCCGGAGGCTTCGACAGCTTCGGTGGTCATGTCCTGTGATCCGTCTTTCTATTGTCGCGGCTGCCTTTTACTGTGTCTTTCGCCTCGAACCATCTGCGAAGTTGTTGATCCGGAAGCAACAGCCGTGGGTTGTGGCGGGACTATATATGTTAAGTTCTTTGCCAAGTGAAGCGGTTTTCTTTCTGCATGTTATTGGTGCGTGTACAGCCGGCATTTACCATCCGTTTGCCATAGCTGCCGGCACGCGACTGGCCTTATCGAATTGACGCCCTACACTCCTGACGGGCGGCTTGCATGGGACTAAGCTGCTTTCGGTTCCTGACCGAAGGAGTGCGTTCGATGCTTTCCGGAACTTCCCAACTCAGCCGCCGTGACCTCCTCGCCATGATAGGCACCCTTGCCGGCAGTGCCGCCATGTATCAGGCGATGACAACCCTCGGTTTCGCCGAAGAGTCACCTTACAAGGGGCCGATCAAGCTGGACGGAGACCCGAAGGGGGCCTCGGTGCTGATCCTTGGCGCTGGGCTGGCCGGCATGGTCGCCGCCTACGAACTTGCCAAGGTGGGTTACAAGGTCCAGATACTGGAATATCGGGAAAAGGCCGGCGGGCGCTGCTGGACCATCCGCGGCGGCGACAAATACACCGAACTCGGCGGTTTCGAACAGGACTGCGAGTTCGACGAAGGGCTGTACATCAACCCTGGCCCGTGGCGCATTCCTTATCATCACCATGCGGTGCTCGATTATTGCAAGCGGCTCGGCGTCAAGCTCGAGGCCTTTGTCCAGGTCAACCACAACGCCTACCTGCACTCGGCCAAGGCGTTCGGCGGCAAGCCACAGCGCTATCGTCACATCAACAGCGACTTCAACGGCCATGTCGCGGAGCTTCTCTCGAAGGTCACGAAACAGGGCGGCCTCGACCAGACTGTCTCGACCGAGGACCGCGAGAAACTGCTCGAAGCATTGCAAAGCTGGGGAGCCCTCGACGAGAACTACGCTTATGTCGCCGGCGACCACAGCAGTGAGCGGCGCGGCTTCGAAGTCGATCCCGGCGGCGGCCAGATGCCGATCGCCAAGCCGTCGCAGCCGATCGGCCTGACGGATATCGTGCAGTCCGGCTTGTGGAGCAATCTCAGCATCGGCAACCTCTACGAATACCAGACCACGATGCTGCAGCCGGTGGGCGGCATGGACATGATCGCCAAGGCGTTCGAGCGCGAAGTAGGCGAGATGATCCGCTACAATTCGAAGATCATCTCCATCGACCAGGACGACAAGAGCGTCACCGTCCGCTACGAGGATTCGCAGAAGGGCGGCGAGCCGCAGACGGCAACCGCCGACTGGTGCATCTGCACCGTGCCGTTCTCCATCCTCAGCCAGATCGAGATCAAGGTGTCGCCCGAGATGAAGGCTGCGATCGAGAACCTGCCTTACGCCGCCGCGGTCAAGGTCGGCCTGCAGTTCAAGCGTCGTTTCTGGGAAGAGGACGAGCACATCTATGGCGGCATCAGCTTCACCGACCTGCCCAACACGTTGATCTCCTATCCAAGCACCGACTATCACAGTCCCGGCAAGGGCGTGCTGCTCGGCGCCTATTCCTGGGAAGCCTGGGCCTACGAGTTCACCTCGCTGCCGCCCGAGCAGAGGGTCCAGAAGGCGCTGGAATATGGCGCGCAGATCCATCCGCAATACAAGGATGAATTCGACAACGGCGTTTCCGTCGGCTGGCACCGCGTCCCGTGGACGCTCGGCTGTTATGGCGAGTGGACCGAAGAAAAGCGCAAGGAGCATTACCAGGCCGCAAGCTCGATCGACGGCCGCATCGCCATGGCCGGCGAGCATATCTCCTACATTCCAGCCTGGATGGAGGGGGCGATCCTTTCGTCTCTCGATGCCATCGGCCGTCTCCATCAACGCGTGGTCAGCGGGTAAGCACGGATCGATACATGGAGGATTTGGACATGAACCGGATCATCTCGTTAGCCGCGTCTGCCGCGGTAGCGGTGCTCGCCGCAAGCCATGCCTTGGCGCAGTCGTCGGATTCCACCGGCTTCGGCGACGCGGTGAAGATTGAACCTCGCGACGGGGCAGCCATCTATGCCGCGATCTGCCAGGGCTGCCATATGCCGGAGGGTGTCGGCGCGGTTGGCGCCGGAAAATATCCCGCACTCGCCAAGAATGAGAACCTCGAGGCGGGTGCCTATCCTGTCTTCATGGTGATCAGCGGCCAGAAGGCGATGCCGCCGCTCGGCTCCTATCTCGACGATGAGCAGGTGGCGGCGGTGGTCAACTACATCCGCACGCATTTCGGTAACAACTATACCGACGCGGTGACGGTCGAGGACGTGCAGGCGGCACGCCCCTGATTGATGCCCGATGGCTCGCCGGTTTCGACGTGCGGTGGAGCCGTGTTCTGTGCGGGGGCGCGAACCACGGTGAAATGCGAGGAATGACATGATCCCGAAAAATCTTCTGTCCGCAGCCGCAATGTCGGTCGCGTTGCTTTCCGCGGCGATTGCGACCGCGCAGGAAAAACCCGCGGCGGGTGAGGTCGTGCGTCATGCGACGCCGGGCTCCAATTTCCCGATCGCTCGCGCCGTCGAAGTTCCATCGGGCCTGACTACGGTCTATGTCAGCGGCGCCGTGCCGCCGGTTGCCGATCAGGCTGCCGCCGAGGGCAGCCCCGAAGCTTTCGGCAATACCGAGACCCAGACCGTAGGCGTGCTGAAGTCGATCGAGGCAACCCTCAAGGATCTCGGCCTGACAATGGGCGACGTAGTCAAGATGCAGGTCTTCCTGGTCGGCGACCCGAAGATGGACGGCAAGATGGATTTCGCCGGTTTCATGAAGGGCTACACCCAGTTCTTCGGCACCGAAGCGCAGCCCAATCTGCCAGCGCGCTCGGCGATGCAGGTTGCCGCACTGGTCAATCCGAGCTGGCTTGTCGAGATCGAAGTCACCGCCGTCCGGAAATAGAGCGCGCTGCCGTTAGGCCTGGAGACGCGATGCGACTGATCGGAGCAGTTGCGCGGGCAATAACCGCGCGGCCGCTTTCATCGTTGGCTTCAGCCGCCGCAGCACAAGCTCCGCAAACAGGCGGCCTCTCGCGGTGAACGGCACCACGATATCCTGTACGGGTGTCGATCCGTCGGCATGATGCAATTTGTAGGGATCGGCCGGCGCCAGCAGGTCGAATGTCGTGTTGCCGCGCTGGCGTGCGTTGGCGAACACCTGGTGCACCAGGACGGCGCCGACGCCCTCGCGCTCGTAGCCGGGATCGCTGGCGAGAACGTGACCGAAGGTGTGTCCCTTGCAGTCGAAAGAAAGATCGATGCCGGCCGGCTTCCCGTCGCATTCGATGACCGAGACACGCAGCGGCGAACCGTTTTGCGCGTCGGCGGCGATATCGCGGAAGAAGGCCTCGAAGCGCGGATCGCTAACCGTCGGCGACAGGATCGAACTGCGGCTCAGCCACTCCCGCTTGAGCGCCACAGCCTGCACCGCGAGTTCGGCGGCTCGCGATCCCGGATCATGGTGATGGAAGGCGATCTCGCCCCGCTCGCCAAGGCGCCGCAGATGACGGCGCTGGTTGGAGCGTTCCTTCGCTGAATAAGCTTTGCCCGGCCCATCGACGCCAACGCGTCGGACAAGATCAGCGAATGGTGCTTCCTGGTGGTCGAAAGCGATAGTGCGGTCTTCGATTGGGCAGCGGAAAAAGGCGGAATCCGCGCGCACCTTGCGAGCCTCGAACAGATCGGCGCCCAGGCTCCGCACGGCAGCCCAGCCGGCTCGAAGCCAGTCCTCGGTCTCCAGGCCCTTGTCGATCAAAAGGTCGCCGAACTGCGCCACCGGCGCGCCCATGAAGGCCAGGGTGTCTGCCCCTGCCTGTTTGCGTCGCACCAGCGGCCACGCCATCACCAGTCTGCCGCCCTTGCGGCCTGTGACGATGGAAAGCGACGTTCGCTCGTCCAGATAGTGCCGGGCCCAATGATCGAGAAAGACGAAGCTTTGAAAGACTTGTGCGGGTTCGGCGGCACGCTCGAACAAAGCGGTCCATTCATTGCTCAGCGCGACGAAGCCCTCGGCGCTCGTGACCACGGCAATGTCGAGGCCGGCAAGCTGTCCGTCGGGGGCAGGGGCTTGTCCGGCCACAGCCAACCTTGCCGGGCTGTTCATGGTTCAGCCACCGGCCCGCATGTAGGCGACGAGTCGTTTTGCTCCCGCCAGCGGGAACCTCAACAGATACGCCACCATCAGCGGCGGATGCTTGGCCGCGAATGGCGCGTCCTGCTCAACCATATGCCGGATCGCCAGCACCGGCAGCGGCGACCGCAGCGGGCGGAAATCGGGGTTCCACAAGCCGGGATCCTCAGAAGTGGCGTGCATCATGCCGATCATTTTGCCGCGCCGCAGCGAGTAGAAGCGCAACCTTCGCTGCACCCGTTTCAGCATGGCGACGCCGGCCTCGCTGTTGCATCCGGGAAAACCGACGATCACCGTGCGAAAATGGCGCATCGCCGGTTTGCTTGGGATCTTTTCCAGTTCGGCAAACCCGTCGCGGATCAGCACGAAGGCCTTTTCCTCATCCTGCGGCGCTGCCTGAGAGATGCCCATGCGCACGGTGTCGATCTTGGCCGCCTGCTTGGTGAATGGGCACACGGCGCCGGTCCGGCCGAGGTCCGGATGACCTGCCATCAGGTAGTTTTCGACCCAATCGAGCAAGGTTCGCAAGGACGCATTGGCGCCGTTTGCGACGTCGACCAACGCATGCGCTTCGCTGACGGTCAGCAAGCCACCGTCGGCACCTGCCGTTGCAATCGCTGCATCGTCCGCCATCACCGCGCCTCGTGGTTCTCCACCTTTCGCGTAGCAGGTCAGGCTTACGGAACAATTGCGCGCCGTAAAAATCGCCGGTTTCAGGCGCTTATGGTTTACGAGCAGTTAGGATTCCGGCGGGTTGCTACCGCAATTCGAGCAGTCGCTCGAGATAGTCTTTTTCGAGTGCCGGGCTCAGCGCATTGCCAAGCCGCTTGCGAATGGCGTCGAGGATCTGGCGGGCGCGCTGCACGTCGATCTCGTCCGGCACCTTAACCGAGTTGCCGAAATCCGGACCGGTCGTGGCGCGCGGACGGCCGAGCGGGTCGCGGTCCGCATTCTGCTGGCGGCCACCCTGTTCGGAACCGCCCTGATCGCCCTGCATGGCCTGCTGCATCTGCTGCATCATGTCCTGGGCGCCACGGCGCAACGCCTCCAGCGCGCGTCCCTGGTCGCCGACGGCCCGCTCGCCCTGTCCCTCGCCAAGGGCATCGCCCGCATCGCCCATAGCTTCGCCGGCCTCGCCGAAACCTTCGCCGGGCTGGATGCCCATGCCTTCGAGGCCTTTCATCAGGTCGCCCAGATCGCCCTGCAGCTTGCCCTGGCCTTCCTGCAACTGCTTCATCGCCTCGGCGAATTCCTCGGGCGACATCGGCTGGCCCTGCTGGCCGGGTTGCTGGCCTTGCCCTTGCTGACCCTGCTGACCTTCCTGTCCTTCTTGCCCCTGCTGATCGCCGCGCTGGCGCTGCCCGCGCTGCATCTGGTCCATGCGGAACGTCTCGTTCATCATCTCCTGCTGGCGCCGCATGATCTCGCCCAGCTTGTCCATCTGCTCGCGCATCTCGCTCTGCTGGCCGTTCTGGCCCTGCTGGCCTTGCTGCGGGCGTGCGGCTTGCAGGTTGTTCATCATGTCCTGAAGCTGCGACAGCAGCTCCTGCGCCTGGTCGCGCGAACCCGATTTCGCGAGATTCTCGATCTGGTCGAGCATGCGCTGCAGGTCGCTCTCGCGCATCATCTCGCTGTTCGGCGGCATCTGCTGCGCCATGTTCGGGTTCTGCCGCGCGCGCTCGGCGAACTCGCGCAGGAATTCGTTCATCGCCTGGCGAAGCTCATTCATCAGCTTGTCGATTTCCTCGTCGCTGGCGCCGTCTTCGAGCGCCTGCTTCAAGGCTTCCTGGGCCTGGCGAAGCCGCTTCTCGGCGGCGGAGAGATCGCCCTCCTCGATGCCGAGCGCGACTTCCCAGAGATAGCTGACGACCCCGCGTAGGTCGTCGTCACTGCGCGCCATGCGCAGCCGGGTCCGCGCGCTCATGATCGCCAGATAATGCGACATGTTGTCGAACGTGTCCTCGGGCCGCAGCGTGATGGCATCCATCAGGTCGAGCACGTGCGGCTTGCGGTTGGCGTCCAGCGCCAGGATCTGCCGCTGCTCTACCACCGCCTTGGCGAGCGGGTTGGAGAATGGCTTCTCGGGCAGGGTGATCGTCTTGGTCTCGCTGCTTGCCTCATGACCGGCATCGTCGGTCGCCTTCAACGTCAGCTTCACTTTTGCGCCGGCCCACACATGCTCGGTCAGGTCGCGCGTCGCTTTCGCCGCGCCGTTCTCGGCACCCCTGCGCGGCAGGGTCAGTGGCATTTCAGGCGCGGCGTAGAGAGGGCGTGCGCCCGGCTTCGGCGACTCGTCGAGAACGAATTCCGTCCCGCCGGAGGCTGCGCCGTAGTCGTCGACGATTTCGTAGTTCAATTCAAAGGTGCCGTTAACGGCACGTTTCGGCTCGCCGGCGAAACGGATTTCAGGTGCCCTGTCGGGGATTACCGAGAATGACCATTTGGCGACCTCCTGCTCGCCCGACTTCAGCGCCAGGACGCCGTCGGTGTTGAGCTTGCCGGCAAACTGGCGTGGCGCGCCGGGCGCATCGGGGGAATTCGCCGGCTTGGCCTGCTGCTGTGCCGGTGCATTGGGCGTCAGGTCGCGCGTGTTGCCATTCATGTCGGTGTAGCCGAGCGTCTCCTCGCCGGATCCGCCGGTTACGCGCAAGGCCACGTCACTGCCTTCCGGAACGGTGTAGACCGGTGCCGCCTGTGTTGCGTCCGCAGTCAGGAATACCGGCGCCTTGCCGGTGTAGGCCGGCGGCGTCACCCAGGCATCGATACGTGCGGGAACCGCGTCGCGCGCGGCGTGTGCCCTGAATGCGTCGGTGACGCTGCCGCCGAGCGGCCCCAGCGAAAAGGCGAAAGCCGCGACAAGCAGCAGGGCAGCGACGGCGCGCAACGCCCAGGGGTCGCGTTCCGGCACCGAGGTGCGCGGCAGGTCGCCGCTCACACGGCCGAGCTTTTCGGCCATGCGGCGCTGATGCTCTTGCCAGAGCGCCTGGCCGAAACTGTCGTCCTTGCCGGTTAACCTGTCAGTCTGGACCAGCACCGGCGTATGCTGCAATTCGTTGGCGCGCTCGATACGGCGGTCGATCTCCTCTGCCGTGGGACGGCGGAAGAAGCGCAGCGGATAGAGCGCAACGATGGCGCCGGCGGCGAATAGAACGGCAAGTGCAAGCCGCGCCGTATCAGGCACGATACGGAACAGGCCGAGCCACGAAAGGGACAGGAACAGGCTGACCACAACCACCACCGGCAATGCCAGCGGCCACAGCCGCTCAAGCATCACAGCCGCCCGCGTCACAAGACGCGTGCGCTTCAGCCGTCCGGCAAATCCGCGTGTGGTGCTGACGGTCGGTGTTTCGTTCATCGGCCTTTCCAGACAGACAACGCAGGATGGCGTCGCCTCCACGACTCGAAGAATAGCAGCAAACACGGCAAAGGCGAGGCGGGTGACAAAAACGTGAACTCTGCGATCGGTTCGGAATCCCAGGATTCGGCGGGGAATTGCCTTGAGGGAGACCGTCCCGCTAGCCGGTAGGAGCCTAGCTCCGCCTGGCGTTCTGCCGCCATGCCGCCGGCGGAATGCCATGGGCGCGCGAAAATGCGCGGTTGAAAGCTGCCTCGGTACCGTATCCCGCGGCATGCGCGATCGCGGCGATTGACCTGGCGGTCGTGCCGAGTTCGATCCCGGCGAGATAAAGCCGCCATTCGCGCAGATAGCGCATCGGCGATGTGTCAAGTATCGTCTCGAAACGTTCGGCGAGTGTGCTGCGCGATAGCCCGCAAGCAGCTGAAAGGGCCTGCAGCGACCAATCGCGCCCGGGGTTGTCGTGGATAAGGGAAAGGCACCTCCCCAGCGATGGCTCAGCCAACGCCGCGAGCCATCCGGTCGCTCCGGGCCTCGCGGCGACGATCTGATGCCGCAACAGCTCGATGAATATGATTTCCGTCAGCCGCTCCAGCATCGAAAGTCCACCGGTGCGCGGCCTGTCCACCTCTGCCACCATCTGGCCGATCGCCGCGGCGAGCCAGCGGGCTTCATCCGCCCCCTTTGTCCTGACGCAGACGAGTTGCGGCAGCGCGTTCCTGAGGGGGCGGAAATTCAACGCGTCGCAATGCAGATAGCCGCACAGCAACCGCACCCTTTGCGGTTCGTCTCCATAGTGGAGGACCGGGATTTCCCGCCAGGGCTTCGGCGGCAGGTCCCGAACCGGCGTCACCAGCCTGCCGTCGTTGCCGGCGCCGAGCTGATGGCCGGTGCCGAACGGGAACGCGACGATGTCACCGGCCGAAAGCGCAACCTCCGCGCCATCCATTTTCAGCCAGCAGGCTCCCTCCACCACGATGTGAAAGGGCATCGAGTTGGTAGCGCTTGGGGCCATCGCCGCGAGTGACGGTGCTGCGTCCGTCTGCCAGGCACCGGTTGGCATGAAACAGAACTGCAGCGATCCGGAGAGCCTAATCGTGCCCAGCACGGCAGACAGGACGTCGTTGTCCGCGGGCGTGGCGGCCCCTGCGCGTTCCGGACTTTCGATCAACTCTTTCGGCACTCCGGCCAAAGACGCTGCTCCCTCGGTCGCTGTATTGAACGGACATCGCAAGAAAACTGGAGGATATCATGCAAGCAGGAACTGATAAATTGGTGGTGGTTGTCACCAAGGGCATCGAATCGGAACTGTCTTCCGTCGCCCTGACCATCGCCAATGGCGGCCTGACCGCCGGACTGAAAGTATCGATCTTCCTGACAAGCACCGCGATCGATCTCGTTCGCCGCGGTGGCCAGCGCCTGACGCAGGTCGCGCCGCTGGAGCCGCTCGCCGGACTGATCGAGGACTTCCAGAAGCGGGGAGGCGTCATCTGGGCCTGTCCGCCCTGCGTAAAATCGCGAGGCTACGAGCAGGCCGACCTGCTCGACGGCGTCGTCATCGTCGGTGCGAGCGCCATGCACGCCGAGATCAAGGACGGTGCGGCGACGCTGTCATTCTAATCCGCAAGGCACCTGCCTTGCCGCAAGTGGCGGCGAGGCAGCCCAACGTCCTATTCGAATTTCACCGCTGTCGTGTTGGCGCCGCAGACCAGAACGGCGACGCGTTCGCCTGGGGCGGGCGCATATTTTCCAGAAAGCAGCGCTGCGAATGCGGCGGCGCCGCCCGGTTCGCTGACGACCCGCACACTGTCCCAGAGGGCGGCCTGTGCCGCAGCGATGTCGTCGTCGCTCACCAGCACGGATCGTTCGACGAACGCCTGCGCCACCGGAAACATCAGCGTGCCGACGCGCTTCGGCGCCAGCGAGTCCGCGGCAATGCTTCCCGCCGGCGCGTCGACCGGTTCGCCCGCGGCGAGCGCGTCATGCAATGTAGGGGCGCCGTCGGGTTCGACGGCGACGATGCGGACGCGCCCGGCAAACCAGCCGGCGATGCCGCCGATCAGCCCGCCGCCGCCAACCGCCACAAGCAGCGTGTCGATGTCGGGCAGGTCGGCCTCGATCTCCATGCCCAACGTACCTTGCCCAAGCAGTGTTTCCGGCTGGTTGAAGGCGTGAATCTGTAGGGCACCTGATTTTTCCGCGAATTCCTCGCTGGCAGCCAATGCTTCGGCGTAGCGGTCGCCGCCGATCACAAGTTCGGCGCCATAGCTGCGGATGCGGTCGGTCTTCGCCTTCGGCGATACGCTCGGCACGAAGATCGTCGCCGGCACGCCGAGCCGCATCGCGGCGTAGGCAACCGCCGCCCCGTGATTGCCGCCCGAGGCGGCGACGACACCGGCATTTGGTATCTCCCGCGTCAGCAAATTGGCGAAGGCGCCGCGTGCCTTGAACGAACCGGAATGCTGGAGGCACTCGAGCTTGAGGTCGACCGTCAGCGCAGGGCGGCCGAAATCGACCATGTCGGCACGCAGTACAGGCGTGTGCCTGACATGCGAGCGGATCAGTGCCTCGGTACCGGCGATGCTCTCTCTGGTGATCTGGAACTCGGTCGGCATTTACTCACCTCGTGCACTGTCAAAGCCAGTCCGGCAAGGAATCCAGCCCGATCAACTCTTCGTAAGTCTGGCGCCGCCGGACTACGGCAAAACGGTCGCCGTTGACCAGCACTTCGGGGATGAGGAGCCGCGTGTTGTATGTGCCCGACTGCACGGCGCCGTAAGCGCCCGCCGTCGACACGGCGATCAGGTCGCCGCTTTTCAGTTTCGGCAGTTCGCGGTCATGACCGAGATAGTCGCCGCTTTCGCAGATCGGCCCGACGATGTCGGCGGTCAGTCGTGGCGCGTCGGCAGGCGGCTGCACCACCGGCCTGATGTCGTGAAAGGCGTCGTAGAGTGTCGGCCGGATCAGGTCGTTCATCGCCACGTCGACGATGACGAAGTTCTTCGCCTCGCCTTCCTTCACGTAGATGACTTCCGAGACAAGGATGCCGGCGTTGCCGACGAGCAGCCGGCCCGGCTCGAAGATCACCTTCAGCCCGAGCTTCGAAACGTGCTTCTTGACGATCGCCGCATAGGCATCGGGCAATGGCGGCGGGTTGTTGTCAGTCCTGTAGGGAATTCCAAGTCCGCCGCCGAGATCGATATGCTCGATGGCATGGCCATCGGCGCGCAGCGTCCCTGCGAGTTCGGCGAGCAGCCTGTAGGCGTCGTCATAAGGCTGCAGCTCAGTGATCTGGCTGCCGATATGGGTGTCGATGCCGACCGCTTTGATGCCCGGCAGTTCGGCCATCCGGCGGTAGACGTCGCGCGCCCGCTGCCACGGCACGCCGAACTTGTTTTCGGCCTTGCCGGTGGAAATCTTCTTGTGCGTCTTGGCGTCGACATCGGGGTTGATGCGCAGCGATACCGGCGCGACCTTGCCCGCGGCGACGGCGCGCGCGGACAGCATTTCCAGCTCCGGTTCGGATTCGATGTTGAAGCAATGGATGCCGGCTGCGAGCGCAAAATCCATTTCACGCGCCGTCTTGCCGACGCCGGAGAACACAATCTTGTGCGGTGGAACGCCGGCAGCGCGCGCGCGCCGCAATTCGCCTTCCGAGACGACGTCGGCGCCCGCCCCGAGCTTGGCCAGAGTCTTCAGCACCGCCTGGTTGGAATTGGCCTTCAGCGCATAGCAGACCAGGGCATCGAGGCCCTTAAAGGCTTTGGCAAAGACGGTGTAGTGCCGCGTCAGCGTCGCCGTCGAATAGCAGTAGAACGGCGTGCCGACGGCCGCAGCGATCTCCGGCAGGGCCACGTCTTCGGCGAACAGCACGCCGTCGCGGTAGTCGAAATGGTTCACGGGATTAGTTCCGGCAGCGGGAAAGCTATTCGATCAGGCCATCGAGGATGAAGCGCTTGTCCTTCACCGGCGGCGTCGGCTCCGGCGGCAGCGGCTGTTTCGCCTTCTCGGCTTCCTTGCGGGCATCGACGGCGGCCTGGTAGGGCGTGTCGAGATCCGATTTGCGGCCGCAGCCCGCCACCACGCCGAGTGCGGCCAGAACCACCAGTGCCGAAAAGAGCCTGCCCGTCATCGATCCATCATCCCTGAAAATCCGTCCGCCGCTTGTAGCGCATGTCCGCGAAGGCTGGAAACCGGTTTTTCCGCACACATCTGCGAAGTCGCTTTTTGGCGGAACCACTCACGCTTTCGCCAGCCGCTTCTTCCAATAGCGTATCTGCTTCTTCACCTCCTGTGGCGCGGTGCCGCCGAACGAGGTGCGGCTCTGCACCGATTTCTCCACCGTCAGCACTGAAAAGACATCCGCCGTGATCGCCGGGTTAAGCTTCTGCAATTCTGTCAGCGGCAGTTCCTCCAGCCCGACCTTTTTCGCCTCGGCCATTGCTACGGCCTTGCCGGTGACGTGGTGCGCGTCGCGGAAGGGCAGGCCGGCCTCGCGCACCAGCCAGTCGGCAAGATCTGTCGCCGTCGCATAGCCCGAGCCCGCGGCGCGGTTCATTGCCTCGGCATTCACCGTCATGTCGGCCACCATGCCGGCCATTGCCGCCAGCATCAGTTCCAGCGTCTCGGCGGCGTCGAACACCGCTTCCTTGTCTTCCTGCATATCCTTCGAATAGGTCAACGGCAGGCCCTTCATCACCGTAAGCAGCCCGATCAGGTGGCCATTCACGCGACCCGTCTTGGCGCGGATCAGTTCGGCCGCGTCGGGGTTCTTCTTCTGCGGCATGATCGATGAGCCGGTGGAATAGCTGTCTGACAGCCGCACGAAGGCGAATTGCGGCGTCGACCAGATGACGATCTCTTCGGCCAGCCGCGACAGATGTGTGGCGCAAATCGCCGCGATCGACAGGAACTCCAGCGCGAAGTCGCGGTCGCTGACGCTGTCCAGCGAGTTGCGCGTCGGCTCGCGGAAACCGAGCGCCTTTGCGGTCCGGTGGCGGTCGATTGGGAAACCGGTGCCGGCAAGGGCGGCCGCGCCCAGCGGGCTTTCGTTCATGCGTTCGATTGCATCGCGCACGCGTGAGAGGTCGCGGCCGAACATCTCGACATAGGCCATGCAGTGGTGGCCGAAGGTCACCGGCTGCGCTGCCTGCATGTGCGTAAAGCCCGGCATCACGGTCGCGGCATGTTCCTGCGCCCTGTCGAGAAACGCTGCGATCAGCTTCTTCAGCGCTTCGGCCGTGCGCAGCAGCTCCGCCTTTACCCACAGACGGAAATCCACCGCCACCTGGTCGTTGCGCGAGCGTGCCGTGTGCAGGCGGCCGGCTGCCGGGCCGATCAATTCGGCCAGTCGCGACTCGACATTCATATGGATGTCTTCCAGCCGAGTGGAGAACTCGAAAGTGCCCGCCTCGATCTCGGCCAGAATCTTCTTCAGCCCGCCGGCGATCTTCTTCTGGTCCGCCGCCGAAATAATGCCCTGTCCAGCCAGCATCTCGCTGTGTGCCAGTGAACCGGCGATGTCCTGTGCATAAAGCTTCCTGTCGAAGGAGATCGAGGCGTTGATGGCTTCCATGATGGCGGTGGGGCCCGAGGCAAAACGTCCGCCCCACATCGCGTTGCTGGCCTTCTTGTCGCTCATCGTGATATCCGATCCCCGGAGACTGAAATGGCAGATGGTGGAAAAAATCTCTTTCCGGCCTGGCGGCTGGTGCTGATGGCAGCCCTTGCCGGCGTCGTTGCCGGCGCGGTCGCGGTATATGTCAGCGGCCCCCCGTCTGGCAACGCCCCGCTGCCGCAACCTGCCGCGCAGGCTGAGCCCGACGAGGCCGATGTCGCAGCGTGCGCCGCCAAGTCCGACAAGGCCAAGGCGGTGGGCGAAGCCGCCACGGGCGAGGTCGCCGCGATGCTGTCGGCCGATCCGCCGCAATCGGTCAAGAACCTGGCCTTCAACGCGCCCGACGGCACGCCGATGACGCTGGCCGACCGTTCAGGCAAGACGCTGCTGGTCAATCTGTGGGCGACATGGTGTGCGCCGTGCCGGGCGGAAATGCCGGCGCTTGACGCGCTGCAGAAAGAGCTGGGCGGCGAAAAATTCGAAGTCGTTGCGGTGAATGTCGACACCGGCGACGACGCGAAGCCGAAGAAGTTCCTGGAAGAAATCGGTATCGAGAATCTCGCTTACTACCGCGACAACACGCTAGACCTGTTCAACGACATGAAAAAACGCGGCCTGGCGCTTGGCCTGCCGGTGACGCTGCTGGTCGACGCCGAAGGTTGTCTCCTCGCCCACATGAACGGTCCGGCCGAATGGGCGGGCGACGATGCCAGGCGGCTGGTGGGAGCCGCCCAGAACTGAGCCGTGCGGCTGAAGCCGCAAACCTGCGGTCAGGTTGACCCGCTCCGACTATGAGCGGCTGTCGCGTCTGGCTCCGGCATGGCCGTCATCGGGAGCGATGTTCATGAGCCGCCATGGGTCGAGGTCCTGGAGGTGGGTAGTGCGGCCATTCGCAGCTTCGCGCGCCGATCGACCTTCACGTACGGTGAGCCAGGTGCGGTCGTTGGCGGATCACCGTGGATGGCTTAAAGAGCCGTTAGATGCCACGCGGTCACAAGGAGCATGATGGAGCATTACCCGATCCTTCTGATCATAGCCCTGCCTTTTCTGGCAGGCTTGGCGGCAGTCCTGCTTCCGACGGATTCGCGCACGACGGTGACGTGGCTTGCCGGAGCCACGACGCTCGCTTGCCTGGCGTTGACCCTCTCGCTCTATCCGTCCGTCAGCAGCGGGGACAGTGTCATTCACCGCATCCAATGGGTCCCGGCGCTAGGTCTCGACTTCACTCTGAGGATGGACGGATTCGCGTGGATTTTCGCGCTGCTGGTCTGCGGAATCGGGTTCCTCGTCGTCGTCTACGCCCGGTACTATATGTCGGCCGAGGATCCGATTCGCCGGTTCTATTTGTTCTTCCTGGCGTTCACGGGATCAATGCTGGGTGTCGTTCTCTCCGGCAACCTGATCCTCCTGGTGATCTTCTGGGAACTCACCAGCATCTTCTCTTTCCTGCTCATCGGTTATTGGCACCACAACCAGGCGGCTCGCGACGGCGCCCGCATGACGTTCACGATTACGGCGATCGGCGGCCTCGCCCTGCTGGCTGGCGTTCTCATCGTCGGCCACATCGTCGGCAGCTACGATCTCGACGTGGTGCTCGCGTCGGGCGATGCCATACGCAGCCATGACCTTTATGTTCCGGCGCTGCTGCTGATCCTGCTCGGAACGCTCACGAAGAGCGCGCAGTTCCCCTTCCACTTCTGGCTGCCCAACGCCATGGCGGCCCCAACGCCTGTTTCGGCATTCCTTCATTCGGCGACCATGGTGAAGGCGGGCGTCTTTCTGATGGCGCGGCTGTGGCCGGTGCTTTCCGGCACGCCTGAATGGTTCACCATATTGGGGCTTGCGGGAATGGCCTCGCTCGTGCTCGGCGCCTACCTTGCTATGTTCCAGCAGGACCTGAAGGGTCTGCTGGCTTATTCCACGATCAGCCATCTCGGGCTGATCACACTGCTCTTGAGCCTCGGCAGCCCGCTTGCCGCCGTTGCCGCCATATTCCACATGCTGAACCACGCAACCTTCAAGGCCTCCCTGTTCATGGCGGCCGGCATTGTCGATCACGAGGCTGGCACACGCGACCTGCGGCGCCTCTCCGGCCTGTTCCGCTACATGCCGATCACTGGAACGTTGGTAATGGTGGCAAGTGCGGCCATGGCGGGCGTTCCGCTGCTGAACGGCTTCCTGTCGAAGGAGATGTTCTTCGCTGAAGCAGTCGAAACCCATGCCGACTCCTGGGTGGATACAATTGCGCCTTATGCAGCGGTGCTCGGCAGTGCGCTCGCGGTCACCTATTCCATCCGGCTCATCCACTCGATCTTCCTCGGCGCCCCGCCCGAGAGCTTCCCGCGCGAGCCGCACGAGCCGCCGTTCTGGATGCGGTTCCCGGTCACGTTCCTGGTGGTCGCCTGCCTGATCGTCGGCATCATCCCCGGCATGACCATCGGTCCCTTCCTGCATGTCGCCGTGTCGTCGGTGCTCGGGGACGCCACGCCGGAATACAGCCTTGCGGTCTGGCACGGCTTCACGCTCCCGCTGGCGATGAGCGCGGTTGCGCTGGCAGGAGGCGCACTGCTGTATCTGGCGGCAGGGGATTATCTTGAACGTTCCGAAAGCGCCCCGCTTCTCGGCCGGATCCAGGGCTACCGGATCTTCGAGCAGGTTACGGTAGCGGTCTCCTGGCGATGGGCGCGTCTCGTGGAAGACATATTCGGAACGAGGCGCCTGCAGCCGCAGATGCGTCTGCTCGCGGGGGCGGCGATCGCTGCCGCCGCCATTCCCCTGTTCGCTTCAGGCGTAGGCTTCGAGGCCTACGGCAACGGAACGACGGATTTGGCTTTCGCGGGCCTGTGGGGCATCGGCATGATCTGCGCGTTAGCGGCCGCCCATCAGGCGAAGTTCCATCGCCTCGCGGCGCTTGTCCTGCTGGGGGCGACGGGCCTTGTGACCTGCATGACCTTCGTCTGGCTGTCGGCGCCAGATCTCGCGGCAACCCAACTCGTCGTCGAGATCGTCACTACGGTCCTCATCCTGCTCGGGCTGCGCTGGTTGCCCAAGCGCACCTCGGCCCTGGTCGAGCCCGGCGGCTGGATGGCGCGCTTACGCCGCATCCGCGACCTGACGATCGCGGTTGCGGCCGGGGCGGGGATGACCGCGATTTCCTACGCCGTCATGACCCGTACGCCACCCGAATCCATCGCCGGGTTTTTCATGGAGAAAGCATACAGTGAAGGCGGCGGGCGCAACGTCGTCAACGTGATCCTCGTGGACTTCCGGGGCTTCGACACTCTGGGCGAGATCACCGTCCTCGGCATCGTGGCCCTGACCGTCTTCGCCCTCCTGCGGCGGTTTCGCCCGGCGCCCGACAGCATCGAGCGTCCGGAGCAGCAGCAGGTCCAGCGTTCCTACGACGAAGCTGAGCCGGACAGGGAGGCCGGTGCGACGGCTGCCGAGTACCTGTTCGTGCCTTCGGTGATCATGCAATGGATGTTCCCGGTGGTCATCGTGCTGGCCGCTTACCTCCTCCTTCGCGGCCACGATGCTCCCGGTGGAGGCTTCGTAGCGGGGGTGGCGATGGCGGCCGGCTTCATCCTTCAATACATGGCGGCGGGAACGGTCTGGGTGGAAGACAGGCTGCGCATCCTGCCGGTTGTCTGGATCGGTGTCGGACTGTTGCTGGCGGCCCTGACAGGGACGGCTTCGCTGCTGCTCGGTGATTCTTTCCTCACTTCGTATTTCCGGTATGCGGACCTGCCGCTGGTCGGGAAAGTGCCGCTGGCGAGCGCGACCGTTTTCGACCTCGGCGTGTTCAGCCTCGTGGTCGGAGCCACGGTGCTGATGCTGATCGCCATCGCCCACCAGTCGATTCGCCGCTTGCGGGCCGCCCGTCTCGAGGAGGAACGCCAGTGATGGAATTGACGCTCGCCATCGCCATCGGGGTTCTTACCGGATCGGGCGTCTGGCTGATTCTGCGTCCGCGCACCTACCAACTCGTCATCGGCCTCTCGCTGCTTTCCTATGCGGTGAACCTCTTCATCTTCAGCATGGGCCGCCTGCGCGTCGGCGCGGCTCCCGTTCTGGGCGCCGACGGCATGGGAAATCCCGCGGGCTACGCGGATCCGGTTCCACAGGCCCTGGTGCTCACCGCCATCGTGATCGGCTTCGCGACGACCGCGCTCCTGCTGGTCGTCCTGTTGGTGTCCCGTGGCATGACGGGCAGCGACCACGTCGACGGCCGGGAGTCGGGCTGATGGATTGGGCGAAGCATGCTCTGATCGTTCCGATCCTGCTGCCGCTCGTCACGGGCGCGGCGCTCCTGCTGATCGACGAGACGCGTCATACCGTGAAGGCGCTGGTCGGTATTGCATCGACGGTCATGCTCGTGGCCACGGCCTTTGCCCTGGTACAACTCGCCGGCGCGGTTCCCGAGGGGGCCGGCGCGATGTCGTCGGCTTATGCGGTCGGAAACTGGCCCGCTCCCTTCGCCATCGTGCTCGTGCTTGACCGGTTGTCGGCGCTGATGCTGGCGCTCACATCCATTCTGGCGCTCGCGTCGCTGGTGTTCTCGACAGCGCGCTGGGACAGGATGGGGCCGCATTTCCATACGCTTTTCCAGTTCCTGCTGATGGGACTGGGCGGTGCGTTCCTGACGGGGGACCTGTTCAACCTGTTCGTCTTCTTCGAGGTGACGCTGGCGGCATCCTACGGGTTGCTCCTGCACGGCTCGGGCGCATTCCGGGTCCGCTCCGGCCTCCACTATATCGCGATCAACCTGGCGGCCTCGCTCCTGTTCCTCATCGGCGTTAGCCTGATCTACGGCGTCGCCGGCACGCTCAACATGGCCGATCTGGCGGTGCGCCTGCCTGCCGTCCCCGCCGAGGACCGGATGCTGCTGCAGGCGGGCGCGGCGATCCTGGGCGTCGCGTTCCTCGTCAAGGCGGGCATGTGGCCGCTCTGCTTCTGGCTGCCTCCCGCATACATGGCCGCCGCGGCCCCGGTTGCCGCGATCTTCGTCCTGCTCACCAAGGTCGGGGTCTACGTGCTCCTTCGCCTGACGCTCCTCCTTTTCGGCAGCGAGGCAGGGGAACTGACCGGCTTCGGCGGTGCGGTCCTGCTTTGGGGCGGCATGGCGACGGTCGCCTTCGCGACGTCGGGCGTGCTCGCTTCCCAGGCGATGGGTAGGCTCGCCGGGTATAGTGTACTCGTTTCGTCGGGAACCCTGCTTGCGGCTGTCGGCATGGGCGATACCGCCGTCGTGTCCGGGGCCTTGTTCTACCTCGTCAGCTCAACGTTCAGCACCGCGGCCTTCTTCATGCTGATCGAACTCGTGGAGCGCGCACGTGAACCCGGAGCCGACCTGCTGACCGTGACGATGGAAGCCTATGGCGATGAGGCCGATCCGGAGGAGAACGAGAAGGAAGAAGTCGGCGTGGTCATGCCGGGTGCGCTCGCCGTCCTCGGCGTCTGCTTCGGCTGCGTCGCGCTCCTGCTCGCGGGGCTGCCGCCATTGTCAGGCTTCATCGCCAAGTTCGCCATGCTGACGGGCATGTTGAACCTGGACGGACTGGCGACACCGAGCGAGATCCCGGCGCGCACCTGGCTGCTGGTCGCGCTGCTCATCCTGTCCGGCCTGGCGGCGCTCGTCGCCATGATGCGTACCGGCATCCGGACCTTCTGGGCGCCGCTCGAGGTGATCGTCCCGCGTGTGCTGGTGGTCGAGGTCGCGCCGATCGTGGCTCTGCTGGCCCTCTGCCTCGCCCTGACGATCGAGGGAGGCGCGATGATCAGCTACACCGAGGCCGCGGCCCGCTCGCTGCATGACCCATCGAGCTACATCCAGGGCGTTCTGGGGACGAGCCATCCGGGGGCTGATGGCAGATGAGCCGCGTGCTGCCCTATCCGGTCCTGACCTTGGCGCTCCTGCTGATGTGGATGCTGCTTACGTCCTTTTCGCCCGGACAGTTCCTCCTCGGGGGAGTGATCGCTGCTGCAGCATCGTGCGCGATGGCGGCGCTGCATCCATCGAAGCCGAGGCTGAGGCGATGGCAGGTCATCCCGAAACTGTTTGGCATGGTTATACTGGATATCCTGCAGTCGAACATCGCGGTCGCCAGCATTATCCTCCAGGGAGGGCGCGGCCGCCACCGGGTGTCCGGCTTCGTGGCCATACCTCTCGACCTGCGCGACAGCACGGGACTTGCCGTCCTGGCCTGCATCGTCACCAGCACGCCGGGAACCGCATGGGTCGAATACGCTCACGACACAGGTGTCCTTCTCATCCACGTTCTCGACCTCAAGGACGAAGAGGAGTGGGTTACCCTGATCAAGAATCGCTACGAGGCGCTGCTCATGGAGATATTCGAATGATCACCGACATCCTCCTGTGGTCCGTATTCGTGGCTCAGGTCATGCTCGTCGCGGCCATGGGATGCAACGCCTACAGGCTTATCCGCGGGCCGCGCGCGCAGGACCGGGTGCTGTGCCTCGACGCCATGTATGTAGGCGCCATGCTGCTGGTGCTGACCATCGGCATCCGCACGGGGAGCCAGATCTATTTCGAGGCGGCCCTGATCATCAGCGTGCTGGGTTTCGCCTCGAGCGTCGCTCTCGCCAAATTCCTCATGCGCGGGGAGGTGATCGAATGACGCATGCGGCGGACCTCCCGGCCTGGGCCGCGCTGTTGACGGCCTTCCTGGTCCTCGTCGGCGCGGGATTGACGCTGATCGGAGCGATCGGAACCCTGCGGTTCGGCAGCTTCTTCGAACGCGTGCACGCGCCGACCCTCGGTACGAGCTGGGGAACCGGTGCCATTGCGCTCGCGTCGATCGTCTGCTTTTCGATGCTTGGCTCGCGGCCTGCGGTGCACGAGATCCTGATCGGCGTCTTCGTCACGATCACCACCCCGGTCACGTTGATGCTTCTCGCTCGCGCGGCTCTCTATCGTGACCGAACCGAGGGAAACGCGAACGTGCCTCCGCAGTCACTCCTAAGATCGTCCCGAGGGAATGTCCCGCAGGACAGGAGCAGCGATGACATGCGATGAACGGCGGCATCGTCGTGAGACGCAGGACGCCTGGCTAGGCCGCGGAATCTCGCCGGGGCCGACGAAGCGCCCGCACTGTACCACTGTCGCCGCCGCCGCAAAAGAATCGCTCGCCTCCATCGGACTCCAGTCCTGAGACGCCCGTTCCGGCCGGCATATCGAGCTTTTCCAGCACCTTGCCGGTCTCGGGATCGATGCGCCGCACGTCGCTCTCGCCGCCTTCCCAGGTGCCGTGCCAGAGTTCGCCGTCGACCCAGCTCACGCCGGTGACGTGGCGGTTGGTCTCGATGGAGCGCAGCACCTTGCCTGTTTCAGGGTCGACCTGATGGATCTTGCGCGCCTGATATTCTCCCACCCAGAGCGACCCTTCAGCCCAGGCGAGCCCGGAATCGCCACCGCCACCAGGCGCCGGGATGGTGGACAGCACGCGCCCGGTCTCCGGATCGATCTTCTGTATGGTCTCCTCGGCAATTTGGAACAGATGCTTGCCGTCGAAAGCGGTTCCTGCGTGTGCAGCGACGTCGATCGAGCGCAGTATCTCGCCGCTCTCCGGGTCTAGAGCCCTCAGCGTGTCCCCGGTGGCAAACCATACGCGCTTTCCATCGAATGTGACGCCATGGATCTGGTCGGCACCTGGAAAGGGTCCGTATTCGCGGAGGATTTCGGCAGCGGTGGGTTTCATGGATCGGGTCT
The DNA here is from genome assembly GCF_025753855.1 of Mesorhizobium sp. ZC-5. Taxonomy (GTDB): domain Bacteria; phylum Pseudomonadota; class Alphaproteobacteria; order Rhizobiales; family Rhizobiaceae; genus Neomesorhizobium. The sequence goes on along the minus strand of NZ_JAOWPT010000001.1, from coordinate 333,970 downwards.
CGCGTTGATCTGAACGATGCAAATCTAGTCGCTCGGCAGCGGACCTGGGAGTAACAAGCTTGTCGGGAAGCCCGGCACCGGCGGCGTCATCCAGCGACGTGCCCGCCCGCGGCCATAGAACTGCACCTTGCCGGCCGCGGCAAGCTGCTCCAGGGCTCGCTGTACGGTGCGCGGGCTGGTGTCCAGCGCGATTGCCAGTGCCGAGCTCGCCCACGCCTCGCCGTCGGCAAGCAATGCAAGCACCGCCGGGTTCTGTTCGTCCACCGGCGGCGCCAGCACCACGATCCTGCCGGCATTGCGCGGCAAAAGCGCAAAGCCCCGCTCCGTCGCGCTGATATCCGCCAGGACGGCAAGCTCTGCCCGAAGCCGGCCGATTTCGACGCGCAGGCGCGCGCGATGCGATTCGTCGGTATGTTTTGCTCGGAAGGCTCGGGCGAGAAGCAGGCTCCGCGACACGTCGTTCGGCCAGGCCTCGGTCAGTGCGCGGGCAAGCGCGAACAGCACCGGACGTGTCGCCAGCGATACGACCGTCCCGGCCGTGCGCACCACATTGCGGCATGCATCGACGACGAGTGCCTCCGACGCGAACAACGCTTCGACCTCGTCGAGCAGGAGAGGGCGCTCGTCGCCGCCGACTATCAAGCGCGCCGCTGGGATATCGAGCGCGCGGGCGACACTATCCACCTCTGCCATAAGCGCCGGGATACCAGCTTGGCGGGCCGCGCGTGCTGCCCCGGCGAGCGCTGCACGCGCCGCCTTGGTCTGCAGGCGCCGGATGGCGATGCCGGCGACGATCAGTTCATGGGCCGCCCGCGAGGCCGGCGGCAGCGGTGTCGAGCCGAGCGGAAAAAGCGCGCGCTCGGCCTCGTCGAGGCGCCCGATCAACAGCAGGCGCCGCGCTTCGAGATTCCGCGCATGCGCCGCGTTAAACCGGTCGCCATGCTTTTCGAGCGTCGCCCGCGCCGTGTCGAGTGCCTTTGCGGGCCAGGACAGATCGCGTGAGACGAGGGCGATCTCGGCCTCGGCGACGACACAGCGCGCTCGGGCCACCGCCTCTCGCGGACCGAAGGCGCGCGCGGCACTCTTGAGCAGAGTCTTTGCCCGGACGAGATCGCCGAGCTGGGCCATCGCGATGCCTCTGAGCGCCAGCGCGGGCGCGTCGTCACGCAGCGCGACCCGCTTCAATGCGCCGAGGGGGTCACCTGCCGCGAGGGCACGGGCAGCCGCGGTGATCAGCGAGTCCATTCAAATCCCGTCACACTTGTAACTCCCACCCATGCGCAACCCGCTCTTAGTCTATCCATCGTCAACCAGCCAGCAGGTTGGTGGCGTCGGAATACAACCGAAGACATGGAGCAGCCGTCATGGCTAACCGCGATTTCACTACATCGATCCTGGTGGACCGATCCCCGAAGGAGGCGTTCGACGCCATCAACCGCCCGCGCGACTGGTGGGGGAAGGACATCGAAGGGCAGACCGACAGTGCGGGCCAGGAGTGGACGTACCGCTACAAGGACATGCACTTCAGCAAGCAGCAGACGGCGGAACTGGTTCCGGACCGCAAGGTGGTGTGGCATGTCGTCGAAGCCCGGATGAACTTCCTGCAAGACAAAACGGAATGGGAAGGCACGAAGATGATCTTCGACATCTCCGGGAAGGGCGACAAGACGGAAATTCGCTTCACCCATGCCGGCCTGGTTCCCGAGGTCGAATGCTTCGATATCTGCAAGAGCGCGTGGACTGGGCTGATCGCCGACAGCCTGCGCAATCTGGTCGAGACGGGCGAAGGGCTGCCCGATACGGTGGAATAACGGCTCGGGTCGACGTTGATGACGCTCCATCACCACCGCCCGGCAGAAATGTTGCCCGCCAGCAGCGGATCTGTCGGTACCGCAGTCACCAACGCGGCAGCACGCCGCGTTGGTGACTGGCTGCACCTCGCGGCCGCCCCAACCTTCGCCGTCATGGCCCTTGTGACGGGGTTCTACGGTTCGCCGGATATCTGTTCGGTGGGGCCGGGCGCGTCAGTGCTGAGCGGAATGGCTCTTATGTACGCGCTGATGAGCGTCTTCCATCTGACGCCTTGGCTGAAGATCGTCTCCAGACGCCGCTAGCGCGTCGGCACCGGGTGTTCGCCGCGATAGTCGTAGAAGCCGCGGCCCGTCTTGCGGCCGAGCCAGCCGGCCTCGACATATTTTACCAGCAGCGGGCAGGGGCGGTATTTGGAATCCGACAGTCCGTCGTGCAACACCTGCATGATCGACAGGCAGGTGTCGAGGCCGATGAAGTCGGCGAGCTGCAGCGGGCCCATCGGATGGTTGGCGCCGAGCTTCATCGCAGTGTCGATCGAATCGACCGAGCCGACGCCCTCGTAGAGCGTGTAGATCGCCTCGTTGATCATCGGCAAAAGGATTCGGTTGACGATGAAAGCCGGGAAATCCTCGGCCACAGTCGAGGTCTTGTCGAGCCGGCGGATAAATTCCTTGGCGGCCTCGAAGGTCTGGTCCTCGGTGGCAATGCCGCGCACCAGTTCGACCAGCTTCATCACCGGCACCGGGTTCATGAAGTGGATACCGATGAAACGCTCCGGCCGGTCGGTTTGCGCCGCAAGCCTGGTGATGGAGATGGACGACGTGTTGGTGGCGAGGATCGCCTCCGGGTTCAGCACCGGACAGAGTTGCGCGTAGATCTTGCGCTTCACCGTCTCGTCCTCGGTTGCAGCCTCGATGACGAGGTCGGCACCTGCAAGGTCTTCGATCTTGGGCGCGGCCGTGATGCGGGCGCTAGCCGCCTGGCGGTCCTTCTCCTCCAGCTTGGCGTGGCTCACCTGACGGGCCATGTTGCCGCTGACGGTGGCCATGCCCTTCTCGATCTGCTCGGGAGAGACGTCGTAGAGCAGCACCTTGTAGCCGGCGAGCGCTGCGACATGGGCGATGCCGCTGCCCATCTGCCCGGCACCGACGATGCCGATGGTTTCGATCGTTGCGGCCATTACACTGATCCCGTCTTAGGCGTTTCGCCCAATTTTGTTGCAGTGCAAACTAAAAGAGCGGGGCAGCTTCGTCTACCCCGCTCTTTAGATTTTGCGCATGGAGGCGACTAAAGTCAAAGCGCCTTTTCGAGTTCCGGCAGGACCACGAAGAGATCGCCGACGAGGCCGTAGTCGGCGACCTGGAAGATCGGCGCTTCCTCGTCCTTGTTGATGGCGACGATGACCTTGGAATCCTTCATGCCGGCGAGGTGCTGGATGGCGCCGGAAATGCCGACGGCGATGTAGAGGTCGGGCGCGACCACCTTGCCGGTCTGGCCGACCTGCCAGTCGTTCGGCGCGTAGCCGGCATCGACGGCGGCGCGGGATGCACCGACTGCGGCGCCCAGCTTGTCGGCGACGGGCAGGATGACTTCCTGGAACTTCTCCGACGAGCCGAGTGCGCGGCCGCCGGAGATGATGATCTTGGCCGAGGTGAGTTCCGGCCGGTCGCTTTCCGACAGGCGGTTCTCGACGAAGCTCGACAGGCCGGGATTGGCGGCGGCGTTGACCGTCTCCACCGAAGCCGAACCACCTTCGCCAGCCGCCTGGAAGGATGCCGTGCGCACGGTGATCACCTTGGTCTTGTCGGTCGCCTGCACCGTCTGGATGGCGTTGCCGGCATAGATCGGCCGCTTGAAGGTGTCGGCCGAGACAACCTCGATGATCTCCGACACCTGCATGACATCGAGCAGGGCTGCGACGCGCGGCGTCACGTTCTTGCCCATGGTCGTCGCCGGGGCGATGATGGTGTCGTAGTTGCCGGCCAGCGAGACGACGAGCGCTGCAACCGGCTCGGCGAGCCGCTCGGCCAGTTCGTCGGCCTCCGCGAGCAGCACTTTTCGCACGCCCTTGAGCTTGGCGGCCGCATCGGCGGCAGCCTTGGCGTCCTTGCCGGCGACAAGAATATCGACGTCGGAGCCGATCTCGAGGGCCGCCGACAGCGCCTTGGCTGTCTGGTCGGAAACGGATGCGTTGTCGTGTTCGGCAATCAGAAGAATAGCCATTTTCTTGTTCTCCTATCCGAACCTTAGATGACGCCTGCGGACTTCAGGCTCGAGACAAGCTCGGCCACGTCCTTCACCTTGACGCCCGCCTTGCGGCCGCCAGGCTCCTCGGTCTTTACAACCTTCAGCCTGGGCTTCAGGTCGGCGCCGAAATCGGCCGCCGTCTTCTCGTCGAGTGGCTTCTTCTTCGCCTTCATGATGTTGGGCAGCGAGGCATAGCGCGGCTGGTTGAGGCGCAGGTCCGTGGTGACGATCGCCGGCATCTTCAGTTCGACCGTCTGCAGGCCGCCGTCGACTTCGCGGGTCACCTTGGCCTTGTCGCCTTCGATGACGACCTTGGAAGCAAAGGTGCCCTGGCTCCAGCCGAGCAGGGCGGCCAGCATCTGGCCGGTCTGGTTGGCGTCGTCGTCGATCGCCTGCTTGCCGAGGATGACGAGGCCGGGCTTCTCGGCGTCGACGACGCCCTTCAGCACCTTGGCGACACCGAGCGGCTCGGCCAGTTCGTCTGTCTTGACCAAGATGGCGCGGTCGGCGCCCATGGCGAGTGCGGTGCGCAGCGTTTCCTGCGCCTGCTGTGGGCCGACGGAAACGACGATGATCTCTTCGACTTTGCCGGCTTCCTTGAGACGGATCGCCTCTTCCACCGCGATCTCGTCGAACGGGTTCATCGACATCTTCACATTGGCAAGCTCGACGCCCGATCCGTCCGATTTCACCCGGATCTTCACGTTGTAATCGACCACCCGTTTGACAGGAACCAGCACTTTCATCGAGTTTATCACCTCTCCGGCGGAAATTTTGAACGCGCTGTAGCAGCGCTGAGACCATCCAGCTTGTCGATTGCCGACATATTGGACGGAAAAAGGGTCGTTGTCATGCGCGCGTCCGGCCTGCGAGGGCCTTTGGAAGCGCGCGGACCGTAGTGAGGGGGAACGTGAACGTCAATATCCGCGTAACGCTTGAATCGGTTGAATTATTGGCGTCCCCAGCGCGGTACCGGCTGCGTCTCGACAGGCTCCACCGCACTTGGCTGTTCCACCCTGACCGAGCGTGGCGTGACGATCTCGCGGTCGAGCAATGGCTGGTCGCGCCGCTTGAGGATGAACACCAGCACGGTGCCGGTGATGATGCCGCCGATATGGCAGGCCCAGGAAACCTGGTCCTCGCCGCCGGCCGCAAACATCAGGAACTGGAACACGATCCACAGCGCCAGCACGATGTATGCCGGCAACCGCAGCGGAATGCGGGCAAAGGCAAGCACCCAGATTTTAACCCGCGGATGCAGGATCAGGTAGGCGGCTACGACGCCTGCGATGGCGCCGGATGCGCCGATCAGCGGCATTTGCGAGCCGGTATCGACCAGGCCGTGGACAAGCGCGCCGCCGACCGCGCAAAGAAGATAAAAAACAAGGAAGCGGAAATGGCCCAGCGCATCCTCGACATTGTCGCCGAACACCCAGAGGAACAGCATGTTGCCGCCGAGGTGGAAGATGTCGCCATGCAGGAAAGCATAGGTGACATAGCTGAAACTCTCCGGAATATAGATATATTCCGGAGGCAGTTCGGCGACGTCGAAGACGACGGAGGGAATGTAACCGAAGCCGATCAGCGTCGCTTCGTTGAAATCCTGGCTGCCGAGTGTCGTTAACAGGAACACCACCACGTTGATGGCGATCAACCCGAAGGTGACATACTGCAGTTTGATGTATTTCAGGCTGTTGGCGTCGTGAAGCGGAATGAACATTTTTTCCCGCCGCTCCCCCCGGCAGTGTCTGGGGAAGACGTTTGAGAATTCGCGCTGGTAAGGCAGGTGGCGCGGTTTTCGAGAACCGGAGCGCAGCGGACGTCGGTCCGTGAGCACCGCAAGCGGTGAAAAACTGCGTCAGATGCCCGCCAGAGTAGAATTGTCGAAATGTCTTCTCAGCGGTTCTTGCCGGGCACCCATAACACATCGGCGTTTCCGTTGTCATTGACCACGCGGGCGGCGACAAACAGAAAATCCGATACGCGATTGATGTACTTCAACCCGTCGCGATTGATGTGCTCGGCCGGGTTCTGGGCGAGTTCGACCATGATGCGCTCCGCACGGCGGGCGACCGTGCGGGCAAGATGCAGAGCCGCCGAGGCCGGCGAACCGCCCGACAGGACGAACGAACGCAGCGGCTGCAAATTCTTGTTCAGCCGGTCGATGTCCTCCTCGACCCGTTTCACTTGCGACGCGATGATCCGCAGCGGCTCGTAGCCGAGGTCTTTGCCCGTATCCGGGGTCGCGAGATCGGCGCCGAGATCGAAAAGATCGTTCTGGATCCGGCCCAGCATGGCGTCGAGTTCGGCGTGCGTCCCCGCGGTATGAAGGCGCGCGAGGCCTATGCAGGCGTTGGCCTCGTCAACGGTGCCGTACGCGTCGACACGCAAATCGGATTTCAGCCGCCGCTCGCCGGTCCCGAGCCCGGTGGTGCCGTCGTCGCCGGTACGGGTGTAGATCTTGTTGAGCTTGACCACGCTTGCCTCCGACGCCGTTCGATCAGCCGCGGTTGAAGTAGACCGCCAGCAGGATCAGCACCAGCGCGATGAACTGCAGCAGGACGCGCATCTGCATAAGCTTGTTGGAGGTGTTGCCGGAACCGCCCCGCATCATGTTCACGAGACCGCGGATCAGCACGACCACCACGGCGATCATTACCAGGACGGCAAGAAAGTTGAATACTGTAGCCATGGTTCCTTCCTGGGATCGGGCTGTTCGCCCAGAGATCAGCCCTGCTTCGACAGAATCCGGTAGAGCGCCGATGCCGGCAAAACGCGTTTGAGGAATACGCCGATCCTTGCCGGCAATGTGACAACATAATGCGGTCTGGGCCGAGGCGACAGCAGGGCGTGGCGCAATACCGCATGAACCGCGTCCGGCTTGAGCTTGAACCGCGATTTGGAGCCGCCGCCGCGCAATCTTGCAAGCTGCGCCTGATATTCGGCGCGATGCATCGAATTCTCGTGGTCGATGTATTTCTCGAACCAGAAGAGGCCGTTCGAGGCGATCTTCGATTCCACCGGTCCCGGCTCGATCAGCGAGACATGGATGCCCGTGCCCTCGAGTTCCATGCGCATGCACAGCATCAGGCCTTCGACCGCATGTTTCACCGCCGCATAGGCGCCGCGGAATTTCACCGGGGTCAGCCCGAGGATTGACGAGCAATGGACGATGCGGCCGTGCCCTTGCGCGCGCATCACCGGGACGATGCGCCGTGTCAGGTCGTGCCAGCCGAATAAATTCGCCTCGAACTGGTCACGCAGGGCCGCCACGGGCAGATCCTCGACAGCGCCTGCCTGGGCGTAGGCGCCATTGTTGTAGAGCGCGTCGAGCCTGCCGCCGGTACGGTCGAGCACGGCTTCCACCAGCGAGGCGATCGAATCCGGTTGGCAATAGTCGAGATAGAAGCTTTCGATGCCGTCGGCCTCGAGAGCCGCTATATCCTCCGGCTTTCGCGCGGTGGCGAACACCCGCCAGCCATCCGCCTTCAGGGCGCGGGCGCAAAAGGCGCCGATGCCGGAGGATGCGCCGGTGACGATGATTGTGCGCAACTCGGGCAGGTGGCGGTTCGTAGTGTCTGTGACGCTTGCCATTTGCCGCAATCACTTCCCATATTCGCGGCGAGGAAACAATTGGAAGGAGACAGGGTGCGCAGGATAGTTGCGACGCGGCGCGTGCTCTTTGACGCTCTCGGCCATTTCAACGACGACGACGGATGGTCGATGGCGAGCCATCTGGCGATCAGCGCGTTGATGGCGCTGTTTCCGTTCCTGATCTTCGCGACGACCCTGGCGAGCTTCCTCGGCGCGCAAGCCTTTTCCGAGACTGCCGTGCATCTGGTCTTCGACACCTGGCCGGAACAGATCGCCGAGCCGATCGCGCGCGAGGTCGTCAACGTGCTCACCGTGCAGCGCGGCGACCTTTTGACGTTCGGCGTGGTGCTTGCCGCCTTCTTCGCCTCCAACGGCATCGAGGCATTGAGGACATCGCTGAACCGTGCCTACCGCGTCACCGAGACGCGCTCGCTCATCTATCGCCGCGTGCAGAGCCTGGCTTTTGTGATCTTCGCCACCATCGCTTTTCTGGTGATCAGCGTTCTTCTTGTCTTTGCGCCGCTGATCGCGCGCCTTGCCAAGGCTCAATTCGACTGGATCGAACCCTATATGGGCACCTTCACGCTATGGCGTTACGTGATCGCCTCCACAGTCATCGTGCTCGGGCTGATTGCCGTGCATTTCTGGCTGCCGGCCGGCAAGCGGCGCTTTGTCGACATCGTGCCCGGCATCATCTTCACGCTGGCCGCCTGGCTGGCGGGTTCGACGATCTTCGCCAGCTATCTCGACAATTTCTCATCCTACGTGACCACTTATGCCGGGTTGGCCTCGATCATGATCGCGGTGGTGTTCCTCTACATCATGTCCCTGATCTTCATCCTCGGAGGCGAGTTCAACGCCGCGATCAAGCGTTATCTCGATGCCCGCGCCCGCGTCGGCGCCTGATGCATGTCGCCCGAAAGTGTCCTCGGTTTCGGGATAACGACATGCATCAAATCAAAGAATCTGAAGCGTGGCCGCCGAATCCTATTCGGCGCGACGCGCTTTAGACTACCGAAGGCTTTGCCGCCGTGCCCTGTGCGGTGGCGAGGCCAACGCCGAAGGTGGTCAGCGCCATGCCGAATATCTGGAGCATGGTCAGCGTCTCGCCGAAGAGCACCCAGGCAATCACCGCCGTGACGGCAGGCACGAGGTAGAAGAGCGACGCCACCTTTGACATCTCGCCTTCGCGGATCAGGTACATCAGCAGAAAGATCGCGCCGATCGAAAGCACGATCACCAGCCAGGCCATGGCGAAGACCAGTTCGCCGTTGAATGTCACGGTGCGCGTTTCGAACAGCAGCGAGCCGGCCGCCATGACGATTGCCGCGCCCAGATACTGATACTTGGTGCCGGTCACCATGTCGGTTCCCGATCCCCAGCGCTTCTGCAGGATGGTGCCGCCGCTCATGGCAATGACCGCCGTCACCGCGGCTGTGAGCGTGGCTGCCGTTATACCGCTGCCCAGCGAGCCGAATTTCGGCGACAGCACGACGATGACGCCGGCGAAGCCGATCCCGAGGCCGAGCCAGTGGCGCGGCAGAATCTTCTCGTCGAGGAATTTGCCCGCCATGACAGCGGTGATCAGCGGCTGCAGGCCGACGATGAGAGCGGAGATGCCGGCGGGCATGCCCTTGTGGATCGCCCAGAAGACGCCGCCCAGATAGATGCCGTGCATGAGTGCGCCGGCGACGATCGCGTTGGCGATGCCGCGGCGGTTTGCATGGCGCTCACGCAGGAAAAGCAGGACAAGCGCCAGCAGTGTGAACGCAATAGCGAAACGGGCGGCCAGGAACGTGAAAGGTTCCGCCCATGGCATCGCGTAGCGCGCACCGATGAAGCCGGTCGCCCAGAGCACGACGAAGAGGGCGGGGATGAGCCGTGCTGGCGATGTCATGGGGAACAGCCGTGGTGAAAGGAATGCGAAGCGGTTGGCTCTAATGCCGTTCAATCGGATAAGCAAAGCGAAACAATTTGATCCTTATCCTGAGCGGTATTGAACCGGGGTGGGGTTCAGGGGTTAGCCGTGTCAGGTTTTTGAAAGGACCCGGCATGCTTTGGAAGCTCGACCCAACGTGGCTGATGATGGCTGTCGCCTCAGTCACGGTGATGGGTTTTTTCTTCGGCTCGATCATGGATGCGATCATGGCCGATGACGGATTCGGGCCGTTCGGCAACATGATCCTGATTACGGTCGGGTTCTTCGCGTCGATCTTCGTTGCCAACGTCCACGGCATTTCCATGGGCAACCTCACCTTTGCCATGGGCACCGGCTTGTCGGGAGCGTTTCTCACACTCGCCGCGCTCGCCTTGGTCAAGGCCGGACTGGCGCGGATGTAGCGGCCGTCAGTCGAGCCTGATCATGCGCCGGATGTCGGCTGGCGTGGCGCCGCTTTCCCACAAGGTGCGGATACCGGTGTCTCGGTTGCTTTTGGAAAGTTTTCGCCCGTCCGGGCCCTCGATCAGCCCGTGGTGGAAATAAAGCGGCGCCGGCAGGCCTAGATGCTCCTGCAACAGGCGCTGGATGGCGGTCGCGAGATAGAGGTCGCGGCCGCGCACCACATGGCTGACGCCCTGCAAGGCGTCGTCGACGACCACCGACAGGTGATAGCTGGTCGGAACCTCCTTGCGCGCCAGTATGACATCGCCCCAGGCCAGCGGGGCGGCCGTAACGGTGTCGAATCGATCCAGGGTTTCGTCGGCGGCCTCCTGCCATGACAGTTCCTTGGTCGGCAGCGCGGCTAATGCCTTTTCGACGTCCAGCCGCCAGGCGAATGGTTCGCTATCGTCGATGCGACGTTGCCGTTCCCTACGGGAGAGGGCTTTGTCCAGTCCCGGGTAGAGCGGTGCGCCATCGGGGTCGCGCGGCCATGGCCGGCCCGCGGTTTCCCTTTCGGCGATATGCGCACGGATTTCACCGCGGCTCATGAATGCCGGGTAGACGAGTTTCGCGTCGACAAGTGTCCGCAGGGCGGCTTCATAGTCGGCGAAATGTTCGGATTGCCGGCGTACCGGCTTTTCCCATTCGATGCCCAGCCAGTCGAGGTCGCGGTAGATATCCTGCTCGAACTCCGGCGTGCAGCGCGTGAGGTCGATGTCCTCGATGCGCAGCAGCATGCGCCCGCCGGTTTCCTTTGCCAGCTTCTGGTTGAGCAGCGCCGAATAGGCATGGCCGAGATGCAATTCGCCGTTCGGGCTGGGGGCGAAGCGGAATGTCAGGAGGCTCATCTTTCGGTGGCCGATCGGGTTGTGCGCGGCTTTTCCAGATTGCTACTTTGCCGTCTCTTCATGAACAAGGCTCCGCATGCGCCGTATCCGCTCGATTGACGACATTTCCGACGGCCTCGACGAACTCTGTGTCATCGATCCGCGGCTCGTGGACGTGCGCGCCGCGGCGGGCGAGGTGCCTTTGCGCCTCACCGAGCCCGGCTTCGAAAGCCTGGCCTCGATCATCGTCTCGCAGCAAGTCAGCCGGGCCAGCGCCGACGCCATCTTCGGCCGCCTGACAAGGCTGGTCGATCCGCTGACGCCGGACGGCCTGCTTTCCGCCGGCGAGGCGGTGTTTCGCGAAGCCGGCCTGTCGCGGCCGAAGCAGAAGACGCTGCTGGCGATCGCGGCGGCGGTCGCCGACGGCCTCGACCTGCACCACCTCTGCGGTCTGGAGGCCGGCGACGCGGTTGGCCGGATGACCGCCATATCCGGCATTGGTCCGTGGACGGCGGAATGCTACCTGCTTTTCTCCGCCGGACACCCGGATGTTTTCCCTGCGCGCGACGTCGCTTTGCAGGCCGCCGTCGGCCACGCATTCGGCCTCGAATCACGTCCCGGCGAAAAGGCGCTGATTGCGCTGGCCGAATCATGGACCCCCTGGCGCGGGGTCGCATCGCGGCTTTTTTGGGCCTATTACCGCGAATGGAAGGGCCGGGAAGCGGCTCCGGCAACCTGAAACCGTAAAAAAGCCGAAAAAACAGTATGTTTTGCCGGCTGGTGTAACACCGTAGCGGCTTCACATTCCTGTCACCTCGGGCTTACACTATCCGCGCCGATCGGTTCGAGAGCCAAGGAGGTGCCATAAGTGACGATCGCAGTGTCGCCGGATGGGCTTCCAGCGCTGGTGCTGAACGCGGACTACCGCCCGCTCAGCTATTACCCACTGTCGCTCTGGTCGTGGCAGGACGCCATCAAGGCGGTGTTCCTCGACCGGGTGCATATCGTTGCCGAATACGAGCATTCGGTTTCCTCGCCGACCTTCTCGATGAAGCTGCCGAGCGTCGTCAGCCTCAAGACCTACGTCAAGCCGTCGCGCAACCCGGCGTTTACGCGCTTCAACGTGTTCCTGCGCGACCGTTTCCAGTGCCAGTATTGCGGCACCCCGGAGGACCTCACCTTCGACCATGTCATCCCGCGCCATTGCGGCGGGGCGACGACCTGGGAGAACGTGGTGGCCGCCTGCTCACCCTGCAATCTGCGCAAGGGCGGGCTTTTGCCGGCGCAGGCCAAGATGTGGCCGATCCAGCGGCCTTTCCAGCCGACCGTCCACGACCTGCACAACAACGGCAAGCGCTTCCCGCCGAACTACCTGCACGAAAGCTGGATGGATTATCTCTACTGGGACGTCGAACTGGAGCCTTGAGCTTCAGGCTCTGGCCAAAGCGCCACGAAACGCCACCGCGGCAAGTACGAGGCTGGCGATCACGTTCCAGCCGGCGAAAGACAGGCCGAGGACGCGCAGCGCCGCCTTGTTGCAGGATGGCGGTATTACCGTGTTGATGGCGTCGAGCACGCCGGCACCGCCGGTGTCGGCGGGCGCGACCACTGCGCAATCGGTCGGCCCTTGCCACCACGCCCATTCGACGCCGGCATGATAGACGCCGAGATAGAGCCCATAGGCCATCAGCAGGCCGCCGACAATGAGCAGGCCGCGCGTCACGATCGGCGGCCAGTGCAATGTCGACGATAGCACGGCCAGCGCCATCAGCGGCACGCCGATGTAGTAGGGCATGCGCTGCTCGAGGCAGAGCTTGCACGGCATGTAGCCGCCGATGTGTTCGAAGCCGAGCGCGGTGCCGACCGTCAGGGCCATGGCGACCAGAAGAAAAACGGCGGTCAGGGTCTGCTGGCGGCCCGAAGGCGCGGTCACGGCGGTCATGCTGGTTCTTTCGTTCGTCGATTTGCCGGTGTCAGTGCAGATATCTGACCAGCAGATAAAGCAAAATGAGGGCGGCGGCGCCCAGGCCCGCAATGAGACCAAGGCGCTTCTCGATGAATTCGCGGATCGGTTCGCCGTAGGTCTTCAGCAGCCAGGCGAGGAAATAGAAGCGGGCGCCGCGGGCGAGGATCGCCGAGATGATGAACACCCAGATGTCGACGCCGATGACCCCGGAGAGGATGGTCACCACCTTGATCGGCGGCAGGTGGGCAAGCCCCGAGGTCACCAGCATCAGCAGGATGAAGCCGGTGCCGCTGGACGTGCGGAGCGCCTCGAACTCATCGTATTTGCCGTAGAATTCCAGCACCGGCTTGGCTATGGCCTCGTAGGCGTAGTGGCCGAGGAACCAGCCGGCGATGCCGCCGAGAACCGAGGCGGCAGTGGCAATGAAGGCATATCTGTAGGCGCGATCCGGGCGCGACAGCGCCATCGGCAGGTAAAGCACGTCGGCGGGAACCAGGAAGACCGAGCTTTCGATGAAAGCGATGAAGGCAAGCCACCATTCGGCGGACTTACGCGCCGCCAGCGACAGCGTCCAGTCGTACAATCTGCGAAGCATCGGCATCCCCGTTTGCGCGAAGCCTGTCTAAAGAGGATCGCCGCGCCGCACAATGGCCGGCGCATGCCACCAATTGTCGCCGGCTGAAGCCGGGTGGCGGTGGCAGTCCATTGTCAGTCCGTGCTTCATCGGCGAATACATCACTCCCCAGTTGACGAGTTGCCCTCTGACCGTATAGTCCGCAGCCGTTCAGCCTTCCAGGCAAGGGCCCCCTTGGCGGAATTGGTAGACGCGCCTGACTCAAAATCAGGTTCCGAAAGGAGTGCTGGTTCGATTCCGGCAGGGGGCACCATCACTTTCACCCATGTGAAACTCAGCGGGTGCTTCCGACGCTCTTCGTCGGCCGGCGCAGCCCGGCGCCGGGAAATGCCCACCGCCTGCCCAATCCCGAGATAAGTTTGAGAATTGTAGTCTGGTGTCACATCCGGGGCTGCCGGATCGTCAACACAGCGTCCTTCTCGACATCAATCAAGATAGAGGAACGCAAAATGTTCAGCAAAATCATGTTCGCGACGCTGTTCGTCTCGGATCAAGACAAAGCGCTCGAATTCTACACAGCCCTCGGTTTCGAGAAACGGGACGACAATGCGTGGGCAGAGGGCCGCTTCCTGACGATTGGTTTCAAAGGTCAGGATTTCGATGTCCTGCTTTGGCCGGGTAGCGCGGGCAAGGGGAAAGCGGCCCCAGGCGCCCCGGATATTTCGGTGCCTGGCGTTTTGTTTATCGAGTCGGAGGATCTCCGCAAGGACTTCGCCGAACTCAAAGCGCGCGGTGTTGCGCTTGCCGAGCCCGAGCCGGAAGAATATCCGTTTGGTCTGCGGGCAACCGCCATCGATCCGGATGGCAACCGGGTTTCGCTGCGCCAGCAAAAACGCAGATAGTCTCATTTCGCTTCTGTGATCCATTCACCGCCGGTCAGAGATTTTCGAGTTCCCGGTCGAGAGCCGACAGCCGGCGGTAAAGCTCATCGATCATGTTGTCGATGGCGTCCATTTTTTCGCCGGCGACCATGAAAATCTCCTGACTGGCGCCACGAACCTTGGCCTCGGCCACGCCAGTCAGGATGAGGTCCAATCCATCATAGCGGTAGCGCGCGTGAGCGAGCGCATCCTTGATATCGATCACCTGCTTGCGAATAGGATCGAGCACGTCGCCCAGATCAACCATCGGTCCAACCTTTCCACGGTGGCATGGCGCCAGTATCCGGCGAGGTTATCGGGTCATAGCGATTTCTGGCAACAACAAGCATATCGTCGATGTGGCATAGTCACCCGGAGTTGACGATCATGCGGTGCCGCCCATAGGTATTCCGCCATTCCGATCCGGCGCTTCTCGCGCCCGAGGAGCGCAGCATTTGCCCATGCTCGAAAGACGCGACAGCTACCGCGATCTCTATCGCGACTTCCGCTGGAACATCCCGGCGCGCTTCAACATCGGCACGGCGGTTGCCGATCGCTGGGCGGCAACGGCGCCGGACCGCACCGCGCTGCTCGAATACCGCGTCGTAGGGGAGGCCGGCCGTCTCACCTACGGCGAACTCGCGGCACGGTCGAATGCGCTTGCCAACGGCCTGCGCGCCGGCGGCCTGAAACGCGGCGACCGCGTCGCGCTTTTGCTGCCGCAATGCTTCGAGACGGTCGTCGCCCATGTCGCGATCTACAAGCTCGGCGCCATCGCGGTGCCGCTGGCGCTGCTGTTCGGTGTTGAGGCGATCGAATACCGCATGCAGACGGCGGGTGCCGCGGCGATCGTCACCAATGCCGCCGGCCATGCCAAGCTGAAGAAGATCAGCGGCCGGCTGACATCGTTGGAACAGATCGTCCTGATCGACGGAGCCGATGGCGGCGCACGGGATTTTCACCAACTCGTCGCCGACAATGCGCCGCATTTCGTTGCCGAGGATACCGGCCCAGACGATCCGGCGATGATGATCTTCACCTCGGGTACGACCGGGCCACCGAAGGGCGCGCTGCACGGGCACCGGGTATTGCTCGGCCATCTGCCGGGTGTGCAGATGCCGCATGAATTCCTGCCGCAGCCGGGCGATCTCTTGTGGACGCCGGCCGATTGGGCCTGGGCCGGCGGCTTGCTCAACGTCCTGCTGCCCGGCCTCTATCTCGGTGTGCCCGTGGTGTCGGGTCGCTTCGAAAAGTTCGATCCGGAGGCGGCGCTGTTGCTGGCCGAGAAGATGAAGGTGCGCAACACATTCATCCCGCCGACGGCGCTGCGCATGCTGAAAACGGTGCCGGATATATCGAAACGGTTCCGACTCGATCTGAGGACTATCGGCTCCGGCGGCGAATCGCTCGGCCGCGAGACCTTCGAATGGGGCCGCGAGGAGCTTGGCCTCACCATCAACGAATTCTACGGCCAGACCGAGTGCAATCTGGTGCTGTCGTCCTGTGCAGCACTCGGCGTCAGCCGCGCCGGCGCCATCGGCCTGCCGGTCCCCGGCCACCGTGTGGCGGTGATCGACGACGGGGGCCGGCGCGTGAAGGCCGGCGCCGCCGGCCAGATCGCCATTGCGCGGCCGGACCCGGTGATGTTCCTCGAATACTGGCAGAACCCCGAAGCCACCGCGAAGAAGTTCATCGGCGACTGGATGACCACCGGCGACCAGGGCATCGAAGATGCTGACGGCTACGTGCATTTCTTCGGCCGCGACGACGATGTCATCACCTCCGCGGGTTTCCGCATCGGCCCGAGCGAAGTCGAGGATTGCCTGGCCGCCCATCCGGCGGTGGCGCTCGCCGCCGCTGTCGGCAAGCCGGATGCGGTTCGCACCGAGATCGTCAAGGCTTATGTCGTGCTGAAGGACAGCGCGGCTGCCAGCGTGGCGCTGGCCGAGGAGATAAAGCTATGGGTGCGCGAGCGGCTTTCGGCGCACGAATATCCGCGCGAGGTCGAGTTCGTCGAATCGATGCCGCTGACGACAAGCGGCAAGGTGATCCGGCGGATTTTCCGCGACAGGGCCAAGCAGGAAGCGGGGCGGTAGCTTACCGCCGCTTCAGCAGGTCCTTCACCCGGTTGCGCAGCAGGCGCGCCATGTTGCGCGTCTCGTTGTAGAGATGCAGTTGCGAAGCGGCCTGCCGCGTCGCGCGGTCGGCCTCGGGCGTGAGGCCGACGACGATGGTGCCGATCGGCTTGCGTTCCATCCATAGCCGGGTGAGGACCGGATGGTCGGGCACCGCGCAGGAATCGGTTGCCACGATGTTGGGATCGTCGAGATGATTATAGCTCACCTCGATCATTAGCAGCGTGCCCGGCGAATAGGCGGCGAAGGCCTCGTCGTAAGCCGTCTTCCACGTGTAGGCGATGCCCGCCTCGATGAACACGATGAGGCAGGCGATCACCTTGCCGTCGAGGGTAAGCGTATGCACCCGGCAGAGGTCGCGTTCCGCCATGCGGAACACGGCTTCCCGGGCGAAGGCGGCACGGTAGCGGTCGATCGCCATCGCGGTGCGCTCGCGGCCTTTCCAGCCGGCCGCCTCGAGGGTCAGGAAAGCCTCGACGCCAAGGCGGACTTCCTCCTCCTCGCGGGCGACATGGTGTTCGAGATTGCCCATGTCGGCGAGCCGCCGCTTCAGCCGACGGAATTCGCGCAGATGATGCGGCCTGAGTGCCGCCTTGAAATAAGCGGCGCCGTCGAGGTCGCTCTCGAGAAACGGCCGCTCGGCCTGGTTGGTGGTGACCAGCGTCAGGCCGCGGCTTTCGGCGACCGAACTCAGCAGGCTGGCGACGGGACCGTCCAGCCGCATCTCCGGCAGCACGAAGACCTTCGGCAATTTCAGGTGCTTGCGCGATAGGATGGCGAAGAAGTCCTCGATGACGCCGGCGGGATCGTCACGGTCGACCAGCGGCGTGCCGAGCGGCCCGAACGGGCTCGACCAGGTGCGCATGATCGAAACGCCGAGCGGTATCGTCGGCCGCTCGACCGAAAAGGGGACCAGCAGGCGCAGGCGGTTGCGGTATTCGTCACCATCGCGGATGACGGCCAGGCGGACCTCCCGGTCCTCGAGGCGCGGCATCGCCGGAGCGAGGAAGCGGGGATTGAAAAAGACGTTCGGTTCGATCGAGCGCGTGCAGAGATGATCGAGTTCATCGACCAGGTCGAAACCGGCGGATGCCGGATAGATGGCGAGCTTGCGGGGCGGCCGATTACCCTCCAGCACCTCGATGTGCGCGCGGTCGACGACGCCGTCGTTCAGGCCCGCCAGTTCGGCGATCATCGGCGCCGAAGGGCTGCCGCTCATTTCCTCCAGCAACGGGACGGCTACCATCAGAATGCTCCCTTTGCCGGCGCGGTAGGCCAGAAGATGGCCATCACGATGCCGAGCTTGCGCCAGACCGTGAACGACAGGGCCGACGCTTCGAAGATCATGGAAAGCGCGGTTGCGATTGCCGCGCCCCACAGGCCGAACACCGGGATGAGAAGCACCGAGAGGCCGATGTTGAGCACGAGGGTCATCGCGTAGACTGCCGCGCAGATGTTCTGGTTGCCGCTCATGGTGAGCAGGCTCTCAGCCGGTCCGACGGCCGCGCGCGCCACCACCCCGCCAACCAGCAGGAAAAGCAGGGGATAGCCGCTGTCGAATTCGGGGCCGAACAGCATCAGCATCGGCTTACCGAGCACCAGCACCACCATCGCCATCAGCAGTGACGGCCAGAACGTCCACGACACCGTCTCGCGTGCAAAGGCAGCCAGTTTTTCCGGATCGGAATGGGTGAACTGCGCATAGCGCTGGGCGACGCCCGCCTTGACGGCGAAATAGACGAAATGCACGAGGGCCAGGGTCTTTACGGTGGCGAAATAGACGGCGACATCGTCCGGCTGCATGAAGACACCGACCATCAGCACGTCGGCATTGGTGAGCAGGAAGAAGAAGCTCTCGACAAGGAAGATCGGCAGCGACACCACGAACCACTCGCGGAACCTTATCTTGCGTGGCCCCGCCGGCAGCCGGCGATCGAGGCGCGTGGTGACCTCGACCAGCTGGGCGATCGTCGTCACATAGGTCGCCAGGATCGCCGCGATGATGGCGTTCTCGGCGCAAGGCTCATAGCCGGCAATCAACGCTCCCCCCATGAACACCAGGATCAGGATCGGTCTGGTTATGTAGGAGGGCGAGAGGGCTGACAGAGTCCACGAATTGGCGCGGGATATGCCTTGCAGGACGTCCGAAAGCGCCATCATCGGCAGGCAGATGATGCCGAGATAGAAGGGAATGACGTAATAGCTCTCGACCAGCGGCGAAAACAGCCACAATCCCAGCGTTCCGATCGCGGCGATCGCGGTAGAGGCGAACAGTACGAAGAGCCGGCTGGTGATCAGGAGGCCGCGCAGTTCGGCGAGTTTTCCGCGCTCGAAATATTCCGGAATGAACCGGATGACGGTGGTGTGGAAGCCGAGGCAGGAGAGATTGCCGACAATGATCATCGTCACCCAGACGAGGACGAAGATGCCGTATTCGAAACTGCCCATCCAACGCGCCAGCATGACCTGGCTGACGAAGGCAATGACGGCGTTGAAGATGCGGATCGCGAAGGCGATCACCGACATGCGTCCCGCCACGCCGCGATCGTCGGTGGTGAACAGCAACGCGTCCACGCGCACGAGCAGCGGCCTGGCACGCAAGGCAATGCCTTCCGGCAGAAAGCGCTCGGCTGTCGTGGCCGCGGAAAAGCGCACGCAAATACTCTCCGTTTTCCGTCTTGAGGGAGAGTGTTAACGGCGAGTCTTTAAGAAACGGTGGCCAGGGGCCGGTCGGTCCGCTAGTTCCGGTCGTCCGGAAACACCGGAATCGGCAGGAATTCGACGCCGTCCTCGGCAAGGCCGCGCGCCTCGTCGGGCGTCGCTTCGCCATAGATGCCGCGCGCGTCGGCCTCGCCGAAATGGATTTTCCGCGCTTCCTCGGCGAATTTGTCGCCGACGTAGTCGGCGTTTTCGCGCATCTTTTCCGACAGTGCCTTGAGCTGCGCCATCGCCGCCTGTTGCTGGGCGTTCATGGCGAGCGCGACCTTTTCCTTTTTGCGGCCGGTCGAGACGGCCGGCGCCATCAGAGCCTTTTCGACCTTGTGCGAGCCGCAAGCCGGGCATTCCACGAAACCGCGTTTCTTCTGGGTCTCGAAGTCGTCATTGTTGCGGAACCAGCCCTCGAATTCGTGGTCATGTTCGCAACCGAGCGAAAAGCGGATCAAGATGCAGCCCTCAGGCCGGCATTGCCGCCGGCGAGCCTGACCGAAAAGTCGCGTGCGTTCTTCAGATTGGGGATCTTCTTGCGCGCGGCGGCGGACGCGGCGGTGTCGATGTCGGCATAGATGATGCCAGGCTCGGCGCTGCCGATATCGGCAACGACACGTCCCCACGGATCGACGATCAGCGAATAGCCGTAGGTCTCGCGGCCGTCCTCATGCACGCCGCCCTGCGCGGCGGCGATCACCCAGGCGCCGTTCTCGATGGCGCGGGCGCGCAGAAGCACATGCCAATGTGCCTCGCCGGTCTGGCGGGTGAAGGCGGCAGGCACGGTCAGCACCTCGGCGCCGGCCAGCGCCTGGGCGCGGAAGAGCTGCGGGAAGCGCAGGTCGTAGCAGACGGCAAGGCCGAACTTGGCCTCCGGCAACTCGACGATCACGGTCTCCGTGCCTGGCGCATAAGCGGCCGATTCGCGCCAGCTCTCGCCATTGTCTAGATCGACGTCGAACATGTGGATCTTGTCGTAGGTGGCGGCGAGATTGCCGCTCGCGTCGTAGAAAAGCGCCCGGTTGGCTAGTTTGCCATCGCCGACTGCGATGGCGTTCGAGCCGATATGGATGTGGATGCCGAGCTCTGCTGCGAGCCGTGCCGCGGTCCGCGCGATCAGATCGGTCTCCACCGGGCGGAACGTCGCCGCGCGGGCTTCCTTGTCACGCACGATCGCGTTAGTCATTTCCGGCGTCTGCAGATAGCGCGCGCCGTTGCTGGCTGCCTCGCGAACCATCCGCTCGAAATCGACGACGTTCTTCTCGGGGTCGGCTCCGGAGCGCATCTGGATGGCTGCAGCCTTGAAAACACTCATCGAAAATCCTCAGTTCACTTTGACGCTGGCAAGCAGCGCGTCGAGCTTGCCGGCGGCATCTAGCGCATGCAGGTCGTCCGCGCCGCCGACGTGTGTCTCGCCGATGAATATCTGCGGAAAGGTCCAGCGGCCGTTGGAACGCTGGATCATCTCCTGCCGGAGTTCCGGAGAAAAACTCGCATCGTGCTCGGTGTAGGCGACGCCCTTGCTGTCGAGCAGCCGTTTGGCCGCCGTGCAATAGCCGCACATCATGCGCGTGTAGATCGTTACATCAGTCATGGCGAATTCCGTATTGTCTCCACCCTATATAGTTGCCGCTTCGCCGGGCTGAAAGTCCCCGGGGATGACGCGGGCGAACGTCAGCACATCCACCTGTCCGGCTCCCGCTTTCTTCAGCGCCTTGGTGACCGCCGATACCGTCGCTCCGGTCGTGTAGACATCGTCGACGAGAAGCACATTGCGTCCGCTGACACGAATCTCCGCCTCCGCGGGCACCCGGAAGGCGCCGCGGACATTGTCCTCGCGCTCGCGTTGGCCGAGCCCGACCTGCTGCCGGGTCACCTTGACACGCTGGACGGCCGACGGCTCGAATGCCTTGCCGGAGAGCGCGGCAACGGCCCGGGCCAGTTCGGCGGACTGGTTGAAACGCCGCGAGAAGAAACGCCGCCAGTGCAACGGAACCGGCACCACGACATCGGCATCGGGAAGCAGTTCGGAGCCGGCGCGCAGCATCCACCGCGCCATCCACGGAGCCAGGTCGGTGCGGTCGCTGTATTTCAGGCCCTGCACCATCTGGCGGGCAACGCCGGAATAGGAGACCGCCGCACGCGCCCGCCTGAACGGCGGCGGATTGGCGATTGCGTCGGCCGAGAGGAAGCCGTCGCCCATGTCATGGCTGAATGGAGTTCCCATCACCTCGCACCATGGCCTCTCGAGAAGCTTCAACTTCGGCCAGCAGGCACCGCACAGCGTGCCCGGCTGCGAAACTTGACGGCGGCAACCGGCACAGACCGGCGGAAACAGCAGCCGTCCCGGCCATTCGAAAATGGTGGACGCAAATGCCTTGATCTCCTGCCGCGGATCGGTCACGAGCTTTTTCCCGAGCGAATGGCCATATGAGAGCGAAAAGGTCGACCGGGCAAGCCGGCAGCGTGCAAGGGCAGACTGCAATTGGAACAAATTTTCGACGCGGGGCTGATTCTGGAGCGAAAGCGGCGCGCCCTTGCCAGGGCGGACGCAAGCGCCGGCTTCCTCATGGACCGCGCTGTCGACGATCTTTCGGAGCGGCTGGCAACCATCGAACGGCATTTCGACAAGGCTGTTGCGGCCTTTTGCGTGACGCGGACGGCTGCCGACGCGATAACCGCAAGCGGCAAGGTCGGCGAAGTGATCCGCATCGAGGCGGATCCGGCTTTTCTCGGCTGCGATGCCGGCAGGTTAGCCACAGGCGAACATCTGCCGCTGGAGCCCGAAAGCGTTGATCTCCTGGTTTCGCTGCTCGCCCTGCAGGATGCCAACGACATTCCCGGCGCGCTGATCCAGATCCGCCGCGCATTGCGGCCGGATGGCTTGTTCCTTGGCGCTTTCAGCGGTGCCGGAACGCTTGTGGAACTGCGCGAAAGCCTGCTTGCGGCGGAAACCGAAATCCTCGGCGGCGCCAGTCCGCGCGTCATCCCCTTCACCGACGTGCGCGATGCCGGCGGGCTGCTTCAGCGAGCCGGATTCGCTTTGCCGGTTACCGATGTCGAGACGGTAACCGTGCGTTACGATACGATGTTCGGGCTGATACGGGATCTCCGCGCCATGGGTGCGACGAACGCGCTTGCAGCGCGCTCGCGGCGGCCGGGCACACGGCGGCTGTTCCAGAGGGCCGCCGAAATATATGCGGAGCGTTTCTCGGACGCCGATGGCCGCATCCGCGCTACGTTCTCATTCATCTGGATGTCCGGATGGGCACCGCACGGCTCGCAGCAGAAGCCGCTCAAACCTGGTTCGGCAGAGGTTTCATTGACCAAGGCACTTGGACTGATCGATCACGGCAAGAAATAACAACGCACCGTCAGCGGTTGAGCCAATCGACGATTTGCTGGGCATTGTCGTTCCAGCGTTCGGCAACGCCGCCGCCAGTTGCCCCTATACCGCCGACGATGGCAAGCGCGATAAGAGCCGCGATCAACCCGTATTCGATCGCGGTCGCCCCGCTTTTATCTTTGAGAAATCGTCTAAACATCTGTCAGCCGCCCGCTATGCCTGGAATAGACTTTACTTCCAACGCGTTAAGAAAGGTTAACGGCACAGCATTAACGGGGTCTAAATACGCTTCAGCAATCGCCTTCGCGTTGGCCGTTGCCGCGAATAGTGCAAACAGCGTGCGGCGATGGCTGCAGTACACTGCGGCGGATGGTATAAGTCTCCCGGTGCCCAATCGTTCCGGTTTTGAAGTTGTCGATGCCGACAGGAGAATCAGCGCGATAGAGTCGGGACTGATCGTCGGCTATCGGCACGAGTATCATCGCGAAAGCGACTGCGATGAAACCAAACAGCAGCGCGATCCTGACAAGCCCCATGCTGGTGCCGCTAAATTGGCGCGCACGGTCTTTGCGGATCAGATTCCACTCGTCTTCGGGATGCATGCCCAGCCCTCCGGTGCGCGCAAGACGCAAATCGGCCCCTCTATCCGTTCAATTTTTCACGATAGGCTAAAGGATCGATTAACGATGTTGGGCTGGCGATCAGAGCAGGTCGATCAGGAAAGGGATCAACGGCTCATCGGCAGGTGGCATCGGATAGTCGCGCATCTGCCGCGGCCGCACCCATTTGAGCACCTGCCCTTCTCTCGGATGTGCGGTGCCCCAGAACCGGCGGCAGACAAACAGCGGCATCAAAAGATGGAACGTGTCGTAGGTGTGGCTGGCGAATGTCAGCGGTGCCAGGCATGGCACCTTCGTCTCGATGCCGATCTCCTCGCGCAGTTCGCGCACCACCGTTTCTTCCGGTGTCTCGCCCGGCTCGACCTTGCCGCCGGGAAACTCCCAGAGGCCTGCCAGCGTCTTGCCTTCCGGGCGCTGCGCCAACAGCACGCGGCCGTCGGCGTCGACCAGCGTACAGGCAGCAACCAGCAGGAGGCGCCTTTCGCCCTTTTCCACGCCTATTTCTCCGGCGGCTGGCGGTAGTGGTAGCGATAGACTTCGCTGAAGCCTAGTGAAGCATAAAGCCGATATGCCGGCTCGTTGTCGGCTTCGACCTGCAGCCAGGCTTCGCGCGCACCTGACGAACCGGCCCATTTCAGCGCCGAAAGCACAAGGCGGCGCGCGTAGCCCTTGCCACGCTGGGCGACATTGGTGGCAATTTCGAAAAACCCGGCAAGATCGTTGTCGTGCACGCAAATGGCGCTCGCCACCGGCCTGCCGCCGCTTTCCAGGACGAACAGCCCGATCTCGGGCTGAATGCGGCCAAGCAGTTCGGAGAGTCCGGAACGCTGTGATTCGTCCAGGCCATGCGCCTGGGCGGCAGCCGCGGTAAAGCGGCCGATGTCCCTGATTGGCACCTGGTCGACGGCGGTTTTTACCGGCGCTTCGGCAAGCGGCAGCCGCATGACAATCGATTCCGAAAAAGTGCTCCAGCCCCGGCTGTCGAAGTAGCCGGCCAGAATCGGACCGGAGAGCGGGGAAAGGCGAAAGGTCAGCTTCTGCCCATATGCCTCGAAGCGACGCTGGGCTTTGGCGACGCGAGCGTCGAGATCGACGACATCGTTGGGATCGAGTGGATTGACCGAGTTCAATCGCTTGGCCGGATGGTCGGCCGTCAGCCGGATCACCCAGGTGCCGTCGTAGTGCACTGCCGCCGCCGGCCAGGCGCGGAACCCTGCAGCCTCATAGCGGCGCACTCGCGCCAGATCCGGTTTTGCGAATGTCCCGGCGGCAGACATGTCAGCTGCGATAATCGCCGTTGATCTCCACATATTCCTTGGTGAGATCGCAGGTCCAGACGGTCGCCTTGCCGCGCCCGATGCCGATGTCGGCGACGATGCGGATTTCGTCGCCCTTCATGTAGGTCGATGTAGCCGCCTCGGAATAATCCGGGTCGCGCTCGCCATTGTGGGCGACGCGGATGTCGCCGAACCAGACCGAAAGAAGGTCGCGGTCGGCCGGTTCGCCGGCCTTGCCGACAGCCATGACGACGCGACCCCAATTGGCATCCTCGCCGGCAACCGCGGTTTTGACGAGCGGTGAATTGGCGACCGACAGTGCGATGCGTTTCGCCGAACGCGCCGATCTGGCGCCGGTGACGGTGACTTCGACCTGCTTGCGGGCGCCCTCGCCATCGCGAACGACCTGCAAGGCAAGCGACTTGAGTATGCGATTGAGAGCGCGGCGGAACTGGCCGAGCCTTGCGTCCTTTGGGTCGGTGATCCTGGGCGCGCCATTGCCGGCGGCAGCGCCTGTAGCGAAAAGCAGCAGCGTATCGCTGGTAGATGTGTCGCTGTCGACGGTGACCGCATTGAAGGTCTTGCCGACGCCCTTGGACAGCAGATCCTGCAGCACCGGCGCTGCAATCGGCGCGTCGGTGGCGACGAAGGAGAGCATCGTCGCCATGTCTGGCGCGATCATGCCGGCGCCCTTGGCGATGCCATTGATGGTGACGTCGGCATCACCGAGCTTCACCTTGGCCGTTGCATATTTCGGATAGGTATCCGTCGTCATGATCGCCTTGCCGGCGTCGGCCCAGAGGGTCGGCTTGGCGTCCTTCACCATGTTGGCCAGCAGGTGGCTGAACTTTCCCGCGTCAAGCGGCTCGCCGATGACGCCGGTCGAGGCGAGGAACACGTCGCCGGGCTTGCAGTCCGCCGCCTTGGCCGCGGTCTCGCCGGTCATCGCCGTGGATTGACGCCCCTTCTTGCCGGTGAACGCATTGGCGTTGCCCGAATTGACGACCAGGATCCGCGCCCTGCCGGCCTTGAGGTTGTCGCGGCAGTAATCGACCGGCGCCGAGGGGCATTTGGACCGCGTGAAGACGCCGGCGACTTCGGTGCCCTCGTCGAACACCATGACCATCAGATCGGTGCGGTTCTTGTATTTTATGCCCGCTTCGGCGGTTGCGATGCGAACGCCGTCGATCGCCGGCATCCTGGGATGCGTTTTCGGAGCGAGCGGAGAAACGGTGGTCGACATGGGACCTCGGTCGGCGAAGGATATGAAAGGGTTCCGTTTGCCCGATCATGTCCAGCGGCGCAAGGCGTTTCCGAAAATCGCGCGTGCTTCCCGTGTCAGAGCCGGATATCAGGGACAGCTAACAGAAACGGTCTTTTCATCCGGTTCGAAGGAAAAGACGGTGCTTTGTTTCACCGGCGCATCCGTCACGTCGCCAAAATCCGCCACCGCATATTCGGCAACAAGGCGAAGCCGCGAACGGGGGAGAAATGCTCGGCCCGGATCGCCGACGAGCACCTTCATGCCGGCTGCTAGGCAGCGGTCGAGAAAGGCCGTAACCCGCTCGGCGAGATCGCGTTCATAAAAGAGATCGCCGACGGCGACGACATCGACCGCAGGCGGTGGACCTACGGTGAGATCATCCGTCATCGCTGTGATCGAAACGCCATTCAGATCGGCATTGAGACGGGTCGCTGCCGCGGCGAACGGGTCTGTATCGGCAGCGATCACGACGCTCGCCCCGGCCTTCGCCGCGGCGATGCCGACGATGCCCGAGCCGGCGCCGAGGTCGAGTACGCGGCGACTGCTGACTGTGTCCGGATGATCGAGGAAATAACGGGCGAGCACCGTGCCGCCCGCCCATCGGTACGCCCAATAGGGCGGCGGCACGAGTCGGCCTTCGCCGGAAAGGCGCCTGAGCCCACTTCCCGAATGCGCCGTGTAAAGGCGAACTTCGGGAACCATGGGCACTGACGCGACATGCAGGTTTTCCCGGATGAACCGCTGCGGGGTCTCATCCGAGGGTGCGGTGTGGATATCGTCCAATAGAGATCCCGAAGCCATTCTCGGCAGTCCGGCCGTTTGAGCCAAGCTTTGTCGCATACCCTCCGACGAGGTTGGGGACAACGATAAGTGGACGCGAATATCAGCGCCCCACCGGATTGATGAAGCTACGAAAAAGATTTTGGACGCCGGGGATGAGCCCCCAGACCATTATGGTCACCATGATCGGCGCGATGAGCAGGGTGCGCTGCCAGATCGGCCAGCCATCGGTCAGCGGCAGGACCAGGTAGAGAAGCAGCGTGATCAGCGGATAGACGCCGAGCAACACCAGAAGTGCGAAGCGCGGCCGGGAAAACCGAGCCGGCCGAGTCTGGCCGGGCGCGGCCGATGCAGTTGCTGTGATGGAATTGGTGACGGGAAGCGGCATTTTGTCTCCATAGAAACGGAACGTTTCGTTTGCATATAAAACGAGCCGTTTCGTTTCGTCAAGCGTTTATGTTAAGGCTTGGACGAAATGCAGGGATAGGATGTGACAAAGGACGTGAAGGAAATGCGCCGATCGATCGGCGCCAAGCGCAACCCGGAAAGCGCCGAAGCAATCCTGGAGGCAGCGGAGGCGGTGCTGCTGGAACAGGGCTATGCCGGATTTTCAATCGAGGCGGTGGCGCGCCGTGCTCGCGCCGGCAAACCGACCATCTATCGCTGGTGGCCAAGCAAAGCCGCATTGCTGCTCGACGTCTATCACCGGCAGAAGCGCGATGTCGACTTCGGCTCCGGCATCTCCCTCGAAGACGACATGTTCCGCTTCGTCAGGAGCCTGCTTCGGCAGTGGCGGGAAACGCCGACCGGCGACATCTTCCGCTCGCTCGTCGCCGAAGCGCAATCAGACGAAACCGCTGCCCAGGCTCTTGCCGGTTACATGCGCGAGCGGCGTGCCCAAACGGGACAGATAGCGGAGCGTGCCAAAGCGAGCGGCGAAATCCATCCGGACGTCGACCCGGCCATGGTCGCGGACATGCTGTCCGGCTACGCCTGGATCCATCTCCTCACCGGACGCCTCGATGAGGACGACGAGACGATCCGCAGCGTCGCGACAATCATTGCGCGTGGTCTCGCCAGCGCGGACCGCAAATGAAAATGGCGCCGTAACCGCGGCGCCATTTTCATTATCCAGACGGCAAAATCTTACTTCTGCTTGTCCATCGCGTCGACGGCGGTCTTCAGCGCCGGGTCGGTGATGTCGACCTTGGCGGCGTCGCGCAGCGACTTGACCATCGCGAAATACTTGTCGCGCAGCACCAGCGAACGGAACTGCTCTTTGACCTGGTCGAAGGCCGGCGGCTGCTGGGCGCGCTTGTCCTCCACCTTGATGACATGGAAGCCGAACTGGCTCTGCACCGGCTGCTTGGTATAGGAACCCGGCTCGAGGGCGAACGCCGCCTTCTCGAATTCCGGCACCATCTGGCCGGCCGCGAAATAACCGAGGTCGCCGCCCGTCGTCTTGCCGCTCGGGTCGGTCGTGTGCTGATTGGCGAGGTCCTCGAACTTGGCGCCGCCGTCGAGCTGCTTGATGATCGCGTCGGCTTCTTCTTTCGTCTTCACAAGGATGTGACGGGCGTGCACCTCGTTGACCGGGGGCGTGTTGGCCATTTCGGTGTCGTAGCGGGCCTGGATCTCGGCGTCGGTCACCTTCGCGGCGACTTCCGATTCCACGAGCGCGCTATGCAAGGCGCGCTGCTTGAGGAATTCCATGCGGCGCTGGAAATCGGGCTGCTTGTCGATGCCGTCGGCTGCGGCCTTGTCGCTGAGCAGGCGGATTTCGATCACCGCCGACAGTGCGGCGGCGCGGCGCTGTTCCGGCGGCAGCCGCGAAAACTGCGGGTCGAGATCGTTCTCCGCAAGCGTCAGGTCGGCTTCGGTAATGGGCTTGCCGTTGGCAGTGGCTACGACCGCGTTGGGGTCGACGGGCGCCGCAGGGGCAGTGGTCGGGGCTGCGGGCGCAGTCTCCTGCGCGACGAGGGGCAGCGACGACAACGCAACGAGCCCGGCTGCAAGCCCGATACGGGCAAGCGAGGCGCTACGGAACGAAAAAGGCATAAGGAGACTCTCCAGCGGATTGGAAACGTTTCAAGACCAGTCGAATCTGGCGAAATTTCGCGCGACACGCCGCAATCAAGCAGCGTTGACATCGCAAGGGGCCCCTCTTATCTGTCCTTCGACTTTGCGTCCAGAAGCGATTTCCGGACGCTTTCTGTTATGGAACCCGTGTATTCATACAAGTGCACTTGGTTCAGCCCGTGTCCCCCACGGGCTTTGTGGGATTGAAAGGGACCAGTTGATGGTCAGTCTTGGCGGTCTTGCCCGCAAAATCTTCGGCTCTTCCAATGATCGCCGCGTCAAATCGATGCGGCCGCGCGTCGAAGCGATCAACGCGATGGAAAACGAGGTCGCGGCACTGTCCGATGCCGAGCTTCGCGCCCGCACCGACCAGTTCCGCCAGGATATAGCCAACGGCGCTTCCCTCGACGATCTGCTTGTCCCAGCCTTTGCGACTGTGCGGGAGGCCGCAAAACGCGTACTCGGCATGCGGCCCTTTGACGTGCAGCTCATCGGCGGCATGGTGCTGCATGGCGGCGATATCGCCGAGATGCGCACCGGCGAAGGCAAGACGCTCGTCGCCACGCTGCCCGTCTATCTCAACGCGTTGGCCAGCAAGGGCGTCCATGTCGTCACCGTCAACGACTACCTCGCCACGCGCGACGCCGAATGGATGGGCCGGGTCTACAAGTTCCTCGGCCTGACCGTCGGCGTCATCGTGCATGGGCTTTCGGACGAGGAACGCCGCGCGGCTTACGCCTGCGACGTCACCTATGCCACCAACAACGAGCTGGGTTTCGACTATCTGCGTGACAACATGAAGTATGAGCGCGACCAGATGGTGCAGCGCGAACACAATTACGCGATCGTCGACGAAGTGGACTCGATCCTCGTCGACGAGGCGCGCACGCCTTTGATCATTTCCGGCCCGCTCGAAGACCGCTCGGAGATGTACAACACCATCGACGCCTTCATCCTGCAGCTCGAGCCGGCGGACTACGAAGTCGACGAAAAGCAGAAAACCTCGATCTTCACCGAGGAGGGCACCGAGAAGCTCGAGAACCTGCTGCGTGCGGCCGGTCACCTCAAGGGTGAATCGCTTTACGACGTCGAGAACGTCGCCATCGTCCATCACGTCAACAACGCGCTGAAGGCGCATTGCCTGTTCCAGCGCGACAAGGATTACATCGTCAACAATGGCGAGATCGTCATCATCGACGAATTCACCGGCCGCATGATGCCGGGCCGCCGCTTTTCCGAAGGCCTGCACCAGGCGCTGGAAGCCAAGGAGCATGTGGCGATCCAGCCGGAGAACCAGACGCTCGCCTCGATCACCTTCCAGAATTACTTCCGCATGTACGCCAAGCTCGCCGGCATGACCGGCACTGCGCTGACGGAAGCCGAGGAATTCGGCAACATCTACAATCTCAACGTGCTCGAGATCCCGACCAACCTGCCCGTCAAGCGTATCGATGAGGACGACGAGGTCTACCGGACGGTCGAGGAGAAATACAAGGCGATCGTCCGCGAGATCCGCGACGCCAACGCCAAGGGCCAGCCTATCCTGGTGGGCACCACCTCGATCGAGAAGTCGGAATTTCTCGCCGAACGCCTGCGCAAGGAAGGCATGAAGGGCTTTCAGGTCCTGAACGCCCGCCACCATGAACAGGAAGCGTCGATCGTCGCCCAGGCCGGTGTGCCGGGCGCCGTCACCATTGCCACCAACATGGCCGGCCGCGGCACCGACATCCAGCTCGGCGGCAATGCCGACATGCGCATCATCCGGGAACTCGGCGACATGCCCGAGGGCGAGGAACGCGCCGCCAAGGAAAAGGCCATCCGCGAGGATATCCAGAAGCTGAAGGAGAAGGCGCTTGCCGCCGGCGGGCTCTATGTGCTGGCCACCGAGCGCCATGAAAGCCGGCGCATCGACAACCAGTTGCGCGGCCGCTCCGGTCGCCAGGGCGATCCCGGCCGCTCGAAATTCTTCCTGTCGCTGCAGGACGATTTGATGCGCATCTTCGGTTCCGAGCGCATGGACGGCATGCTGCAGAAGCTCGGCCTCAAGGAAGACGAGGCGATCATCCATCCCTGGATCAACAAGGCGCTGGAAAAGGCACAGAAGAAGGTCGAGGCGCGCAACTTCGACATCCGCAAGAATCTCCTGAAATACGACGACGTGTCGAACGACCAACGCAAGGTGGTGTTCGCGCGCCGCATCGAACTGATGGACGGCGAAGGACTCGGCGACACCATTGCCGAAATGCGTGAAGTCGTCATTGACGATCTCGTCAACAGCCACATTCCCGAAAACGCCTATGCCGAGCAGTGGAATGCCGTCGGCCTCAAGGAGGGTGTGCGGCAATACCTCAATCTCGACCTGCCGATCGAGGACTGGGTCAAGGAAGAAGGTATTGCGGAAGACGAGATCCGTACCCGTCTGACCGAGCTTGCCGACAAGGAGGCCGCCGACCGCGCCGAACGGTTCGGACCGGATATCATGGCCTATGTCGAGCGCTCGGTGGTGCTGCAGACGCTCGACCATTTGTGGCGCGAGCACATCGTCAATCTCGACCATCTGCGTTCGGTGGTCGGTTTCCGCGGTTATGCGCAACGCGATCCGCTGCAGGAATACAAGCAGGAAGCTTTCGAGCTTTTCCAGGCGATGCTGGGCAACCTGAACCAGGCGGTGACGGCACAGTTGATGCGCGTCGAACTGGTGCGCGAGGCCGCCGAGGCACCGCCGCCGCAGGCGCCGGAAACCTTCGGCCACCATATCGACGGCACCACCGGCGAGGACGATTTCGGCGAGACCGCGCTGCTCGTGAGACAGGAAACCTCACGCGTCGTCGAGCCGGAAGACCGCGATCCCAACGACCAGTCGACCTGGGGCAAGGTTGGCCGCAACGAGGCCTGTCCTTGCGGCTCCGGCAAGAAATACAAGCACTGCCACGGCGCGTTTGTTTGACCCGGCCGGAGGCGGAGCTTCCAAGCTCCGCTTCGTACTCGGCGGTTCAGTCCTGAAGGCAAGTCGGCAGAAGGCTTATGCGCCTTCCAGCCTCGGGTAATACGGCTAAGCCACGCTCCTGATCAGCTTTTCCAGCAGTTCCGCCAGCCTGTCCTGCTCTTCCCGCGTCAGGCCCGAGAGTACGTTGTGCTCGTTTTCGACATGTGCGGTGACGGCCTCGTCGATCAGCGCGCGGCCCTTAGCGGTCAGTTGCACGATGACGCCACGCCGGTCCTCGGGGTGCGGAGCCCTGGCAATCAGCCCGGACTTCTCCAAGCGGTCGAGGCGATTGGTCATGGCGCCGGAGGTCACCATCGTCGCCTCGTAGAGCGCCGTCGGAGTCAGCGCAAAGGGCGCTCCGGAACGGCGCAACGTCGCCAGCACGTCGAATTCGCCGGACTGCAGGCCGAATTTTTCGAACAGCGGGTCGAGCCGCGTTCGGGAGATCATGGTGGCTGCCTGGCGCAGCCGCCCCAGCACGGCCATCGGGCTCACATCGAGGTCCGGCCGTTCCTTCCGCCACTGTTCGACTGCCCGCGCAGCGCGATCCATCTGTCTCTCCATAAAGTATCTTGACATTAAGAATCTTATCGCTATGTTATCTGGTAGCTGACAGCCGCGCAAGCAAATTGCCGGCTGCGCCTTTCGCAAGGGCACCGATCATGGCAATGCAAGCACAATCAAGCGGCACGGAAGCCTCGATGAAATCTGTCTGGGACTCGGCCTTCGGCCTGCTTCTGGTGACCGGCGGCCTGCTCGGGCTGACCTTGCCGTTCGGCAAGATCGCCACGGTCAGCGGCGTGCCCGCCATGCTGTGGGCCTTCGTCATCTCGTTCGGTGCCGGTGGCGTGCTGCTCATCGTCCTGCTTGTGCGGCGGCACCGTTTCGTCATCTCGGCGCGGAAGCTGCGTTATTTCGCGGTGGCGGCGGCGATCTCCTACGCCATTCCCAATCTGCTGATGTTCTCGGCCATCCCGCACCTCGGCGCCGGCTACACCGGCATCATGTTCACGCTGTCGCCGGTGGTCACGCTAGTGCTGTCGATACTGTTCCGCGTCAAGCGCCCCAACCTGCTCGGCATCGCCGGCATCGCGGTCGGCTTCGTCGGCGCGCTGATGGTGGCGTTGACGCGCGGCGAGGCGGGCCAGCCGGCCGAACCCTTCTGGGTGCTGATCGGGCTGCTCATCCCGGTCAGCCTTGCCGCCGGCAATATCTACCGCACCTACGACTGGCCGGAAGGAACCGGGCCGATCGAACTCGCGGTCGGCAGCCATCTCGCGTCGGCGGCGATGCTGCTTGCGGGTTTGCTGTGGTTCGAGGGCGGCAGCGCCTTCGGTGTCTTATCCGGCCTGCCGCTGCTCGTGCTTGCCCAGGTCGCCTCGGCTTCGGCGATGTTCGCCTTCTTCTTCCGCCTGCAGGCGGTCGGCGGGCCGGTCTATCTCAGCCAGATCGGCTATGTCGCGGCGGCGATCGG
Source organism: Mesorhizobium sp. ZC-5 (assembly GCF_025753855.1). GTDB lineage: Bacteria > Pseudomonadota > Alphaproteobacteria > Rhizobiales > Rhizobiaceae > Neomesorhizobium. The sequence continues at coordinate 300,983 of NZ_JAOWPT010000001.1, read as the reverse complement.
GCTGGTCGCCGGCACCTTCTTCCTCGGCGAGCGCTACCAGCTTCTCACCTGGGCAGGTGCGGCGATCATTACCGCCGGCGTCGTGATGACCACCAGGGCGCAAAGCCGGGAAGCCTGATTCAGGCGGCTCCGGGCTTTTCCGCCAGCACCATGTAGTTGACGTCCATGTCCTTGGAGCGCTGCCAGCGATCGCCGAGCGGATTGTAGACGACGCCGGTGCGGTCGATCACCGACAGGCCTGCCTTCTGGAGCGCGGCCTCCAACTCGTCAGGGCGCACCAACTTGCCGTACTGGTGGGTGCCGCGCGGCAGCCAGCGCAGGAGATATTCGGCGCCGATGATGGCAAGGCCCAGTGCCTTGAGCGTGCGGTTGATGGTGGCGACGAACATGATGCCGCCCGGCTTCACCATCTCGCCGCACTTGCCGATGAAAAGATCGATGTCGGCGACATGCTCGACGACTTCCATGTTGAGGATGACGTCGAACTTCTCGCCCTCGTCGGCAAGCGACTCGGCCGTGGTGGCGCGATAGTCGATGTCGAGCCCGCCTTCCGCGGCGTGCAGCCTGGCCACCTCGATGTTGTTGGCCGACGCATCGGCGCCGACGACGGTGGCGCCGAGCCGCGCCATCGGCTCGCACAGGAGGCCGCCGCCGCAGCCGATATCGAGAATGCGCAGACCTTCGAAAGGCCGCGCCGCACGCGGGTCGCGGCCGAAGCGGGCCGCCACCTGGTCGCGGATATAGGCAAGCCGAATCGGATTGAACTTGTGCAGCGGCCGGAATTTGCCGTTCGGATTCCACCATTCCGCGGCAAGCGCGGAAAAGTGCTCGACTTCACGGGTGTCGATCGTCGTTCGTCGGGCCTCGGGCATCTTGTGGTCTCCCTTCGGGAGAAAGGAAGTCGGGTTCCGGGCGCCGAAAGTCAAGGCACGATTTTCCGCGTCGCGAGCAGAGGCCCTGCTGCCGGCCCGCGCCATGCGGCTGCTTGCAACCCCCGCAAGTCCGTGATGTGATTGGATTGTCCATTCACGGGGTGCCGCTCGAATGTCCGCGCCTTCGCGACGGCTTTTTCCGTCGCCATGTCCGTTTTTCGGCGTGGCGGCAGCGGCCATCCTCATCCTATTGGGCGATTATGCCAACGGCCCGGCCGCGCATGCCGCCGGCATCGTCTTTCTGCCGCCGAACGGTGGTTATGATTCACAGCTCGGCGGCGACTACCCACCGCCGGCTGGCGTCAAGACGGTCAGCCGCGACCGCCAGTCGCCGCCGGCGCCCGGCCTCTATTCGATCTGCTATTTCAACGGTTTTCAGACCCAGGCCGAAGAAACGGCCCTGTGGAAAGAAAAACACCCCGATCTCCTGCTGCGCGGCCAGGATGGCAAGCCGGTCGAGGACGGGAACTGGCCGGGCGAATTCCTCCTCGACACGTCCACCGCGGCAAAACGGCAAGCCATTTTCAGCGTGATCGCTCCGTGGATCAGGAAATGCGCGGACGATGGCTTCAGCGCCATCGAGCCCGATAATCTGGACACCTGGTCGAGGTCGTCCGGCCTGCTCGGCATGAACGACAATCTGGCGCTGGCCAGGCTGATGTCCGACTTCGCTCACGAGCTTGGACTTGCGGTCGGGCAAAAGAACAACCCCGAAATCGGCGAGGCCGGCAGGACGCTGGCGGGTTTCGATTTCGCCATCGCCGAGGAATGCGAGGTCTACGACGAGTGCGACGCTTACACATCGATCTACAATCAGGTTCTGGAGATCGAGTATCCCGATAATGATCCGGAAGCGTTCATGCGGGCCTGTTCGAAGCGTGGCGGCAAGATTCCGATCGTCCTGCGCGACCGCAACCTGGTGACGCCGGAGGACAAAGAATATCGCTTCGAAATGTGCTGAAGGCCGAGACGGACTACCTGCCGCGGGCGTTGCTCATGCAGCGCTGGACACGGCAGTTGCCGGTGTCGGCGGCGACCACGCTCGCCGGCTGGGCGGTCTGGCCGATGCCGCAGTAGCGCCCGTCCTTCACGTAGACGCCCGAAGACACGATGCTCGCATTCCGCGACGAGCGCTGACGGAGGATCGCACTGCCATTCTGGTCCAGGACGTTGCGTATCTGCGCGCAACTCATGTTCGTGGTGTCGGCGCGCGTTTGAGCATGAGCGGAAACGACACCCAGCGATAAAAGAATGGCGACGGCTATCGTTCTCATACCGGTCTCCTGGAGATACGTCTGTGACAATCTTGAACGTTATCTTGGATTTGGCACGGAAGCACCGGCAGCCGCGAGGCATCACGCGATTTTGACCGCAGTGACCTTTACTGCGGAAAATCCTGCGCTTTGACGCTCCTGACGGAAAGATGTCAGCAGGCATGGTCTAGAGTGATGATCCGCAGCGCGAAGGGAGAACCATGACTGAACTCGTCGCCACGATCCTCTGGCAACGCCTCGACGTTCCCGGGCACGATGCCTGCCGCCTCATTCGCCAAGACGACGGCTGGGAACTGCATGGGCACGCCATCTTCGAACATGAGGGAGAGCCATGCAGCCTCGCCTACGCGGCACTTTGCGACAAACGCTGGCAGGCACGGTCGGCTTGCGTGCGCGGCTTCCGTGGTGCCCGCGATCTCTCGCTCGAGATCGAGAGGAATATCGATGACGATTGGCTGCTCAACGGCGCCGTTCAGCCAGGCCTGGCAGACCTCATCGATGTCGATCTCGGTTTCACCCCGGCGACCAACCTCCTGGCACTGCGCCGCTTCGATCTGGCCATTGGTCAGGACACGCCGGCGCCGGCCGCCTACCTGGCCTTCCCCGAGCTGAAGCTGATCCGGCTCGAACAGCACTATCGCCGTCAAAGCGAGGCGGAATATTCCTATCAGGGTCCGATGTTCGGCTATGACGAGGTGCTGCAGGTTGCTCCGGTCGGCTTCGTCACCGACTATCCAAATCTTTGGCGGGGAAAGCTCGGTTAATGCATGTCGCCCGAAAGTGTCCTCGGTTTCGGGATAACGACATGCATCAAATCAAAGAATCTGAAGCGCGGCCGCCGAATTCTATTCGGCGCGACGCGCTTTAGACCGGACGCAACAAAATTCTCATCCGCCTGCGTGCCGTGGTGTGGTATTGCCGGCGCGGCGACCCATATAGAAAACCTGTCCGGCTCCATTGCGCCGGTTTTTCGCAAATTTTCCCGCCAAACGACGGCCCGTTTTCATGCAGCCCATCATTTCAGTCAAAGACCTTTGCAAGACCTATTCGTCCGGATTCGAGGCGCTGAAGAGCATCAACCTCGAGGTCAGGAAAGGCGAGATATTTGCGCTGCTCGGTCCCAACGGCGCCGGCAAGACAACGCTGATCGGCGCCATCTGCGGCATCGTCAACCCGACCAGCGGGCAGGTGAGCGTCGCCGGCCATGACATCAAGACCGACTACCGCGCCGCCCGTTCGATGATCGGGCTGGTGCCGCAGGAACTCACCACCAACGCCTTCGAGACGGTGCGGGCCGACGTCTCTTTCAGCCGCGGCCTGTTCGGCAAGCCGGCCAATCCGGCGCTCATCGAGAAGATCCTGAAGGACCTGTCGCTCTGGGACAAGCGGGACGCCAAGATCATCACCCTGTCGGGCGGCATGAAGCGCCGCCACATGATCGCCAAGGCGCTGTCGCACGAGCCGGACATCCTCTTCCTGGATGAACCCACCGCCGGCGTCGACGTGGAGTTGCGGCGCGACATGTGGAATCTGGTGCGCCAGATGCGCGAGACCGGCGTCACCATCATCCTCACCACCCACTACATCGAGGAAGCGGAGGAGATGGCCGACCGCATCGGCGTCATCAACAAGGGCGAGATCGTCCTGGTCGAGAACAAGGCCGAACTGATGCGCAATCTCGGCAAGAAGCAGTTGACCCTGCTCCTGCAAACCCCGCTGGAGAGTATCCCGCAAGCGCTTTCCGCCTATCAGCTCGAACTCGCCGACGGCGGCTCGGAACTCGTGTTCACCTATGACAGCCGCGGCGAACGCACCGGCATTACCGCCCTGCTTGCCGACCTCGGCAAGGCAGGTATCCGCTTCAAGGACCTGCAGACCAGCCAGAGTTCGCTGGAAGATATCTTCGTCAACCTGGTGAGTGACCGTACATGAACTGGCGCGCCGTCAAAGCCATCTACATGTTCGAAATGTCGCGGGCGTTCCGCACGCTGCTGCAGAGCATCGTGTCGCCGGTCATCTCGACCTCGCTCTATTTCGTCGTGTTCGGCACCGCCATCGGCTCGCGCATCAACGCCATCGACGGCGTCTCCTACGGTGCCTTCATCGTGCCGGGGCTGATCATGCTGACGCTGCTGACCCAGAGCATCGCCAACGCCTCCTTCGGCATCTATTTCCCGAAATTCACCGGCACCATCTACGAAGTCCTGTCGGCGCCGGTTTCCTACCTGGAAGTCGTGCTTTCCTATGTCGGCGCGGCGGCGACCAAGTCGATCATGCTCGGCCTGATCATCCTTGCCACCGCGAGCCTGTTCGTGCCACTGCATATCGAGCACCCGTTCTTCATGCTGCTCTTCCTGGTGCTTACCGCCGTCACCTTCAGCCTGTTCGGCTTCATCATCGGCATCTGGGCCGACGGTTTCGAGAAGCTGCAGCTCATCCCGTTGCTGATCGTCACGCCGCTCACCTTCCTCGGCGGCAGTTTCTATTCGATCGAGATGCTGCCGCCATTCTGGCAGACGGTCTCGCTGTTCAACCCGGTCGTCTATCTGGTCAGCGGCTTCCGCTGGAGCTTCTTCGGCACGGCGGATGTCGGCATCGGCATCAGCCTCGGCATGACGCTGGCATTCCTGGCTCTGTGCATGGCGATCGTCGCCTGGATTTTCCGTACCGGCTATCGGTTGAAGACGTGACTTCCGCGTATGGGCGTCACCCTCGACCCCGGCCAACCGGAGCACGGCTCTTGTGGCGTAAGGTCTGCGGCGGGTGTAGCATGCACCGGGTGAGCGACAGTCAATGATGGGCTAAGGCGCGAGCATGAGTGAAACCAAGCATCTTTTCGCAGTGCTCCGGCAGTCGGCCGACGCGGACGCGGTCGCCGCCATCGAAAATCTCGTTGCCGAAGCGCCCGACCACCAGCTGTGCCGGATCAATCCGCTCGCCTTCGCCGAGAAGCGTGGTCTTGACGAAGAAGGTGTCGTCGCGGCCTTCCTGCATGGAACGCGGATGGGCATGTTCGACATCGCCTGGAATGTGCTGTGCCCAGGCTGCGGCGGCGTACTCGACAGCAATACAACCCTGAAGACAGTGCAGAAGAACGCATATCTCTGTTCGCTCTGCGCCGATTCCTACGAGCCGACGCTCGACGAGATGGTCGATGTGACCTTCACCGTCAGCCCGCGCGTCCGTCGCATCGCGGCCCACAGTCCGGATGATCTCTCTGTCGAGGAATATTACCGGCAGATGTATTGGGGATCGGGGGTCGACGTGCCGGAGGACAGCTATCAGCAACTGTTCGATGAATTCGTGCTCGATCATGTCGAACTCGGCGCGGGCGAGAAAGGCGTGCTGTCGATCCAGCAGCCGGCCGAGTTCCTGATCATCTTCGAGCCGGTCACCCATTCGGCGCAGTTCATCGACGTGAAGGGGGAGCCGACCCGCGAGCGGCAGAACCTGTCCTTGTCCTTCGATCGGGAGCATGGCCGGAACGAGACGCTGGAGATGCGTCCTGGACCGCTGCGCATTGCGCTGGAAAACCGCACGGATGGCCGCGTCCTGCCGACCGTTTTCATCGCCGGCCAAACACTGCACTGCCTGCTCGAAAGGCGTCGGTCCTTCCTCACCGCCAAGCGGTTGTTGAGCAACCAGACTTTTCGCGACCTTTTCCGCACCGATACGCTGGACGTCGACCAGCGCCTCAAGATCACCAGCCTGACTTTTCTGTTCACCGACCTTCGCGGCTCGACGGAGCTATACGAGCGGGTGGGCGACCTCGTCGCTTTCGACCTCGTCCGCTCGCATTTCCAGGTGCTTCAGGAAATCGTCGCGGCGGAGGCCGGCGCCGTGGTCAAGACCATCGGCGATGCGGTCATGGCGACGTTCCCGACGCCGGACCGGGCAGTCGCGGCGGCGTTGCGCATGCGCGAGGCGATGCTGCAACTCAACGAGAAGAACGGCCGTGAGGACCTGCTTCTCAAGATCGGCGTACACGAAGGCCCGTGCATCGCCGTGGCGATGAATGAACGGCAGGACTATTTCGGCCAGACGGTGAACATTGCCTCGCGTGTGCAGGGGCTTGCTGACTCGCAGTCCATTTTTGCCACCGGCGCGGTCATCGACGACCAAAAGACCGGCGACCTGCTCAGGCGGAAGGCGTTGAGGCCCCAGTCGCACCAGGTCTCGCTGCGCGGCATCGCGCAGGGAGTGCAGGTCTACGCCATTCCGTGATCCATGCGGCGGCCACGCTGAATTCAGCGGTTCGGTGCCAGTTGGCCCTATGCGTGCCGCTCAACCAGACGCCTGAAGCGGGGATGATCGCGCAGCGCGTTGAAATCGGTGTCGTTCACCAGCCAGTTCTTCGTCACCTTGTTGACGCGCTGGCTCCAGGGCTCGAGCAGGTCGAGAGCCTTTTCCTCTTCACCCAACAGCGCGTAAACGCAGGCGATGTTGTAGTGTGTCAGCGGATCGTCGGCGGCGATGGTCAGGGCCCGGGCGGCCCAGTCGAGGGCTCGCGAGCGCTCTTCCAGCGCGGCAAGCGTCGAGGCGCCGAGCGAGGCGGCCAGCGGAATGTCGGGGTTGGCCTCGAGGGCACGTTCGGCGCGCTCGATGCCCTCTTCGGCCGCCGCCCGAAACTCGGATAGCCTGCCTACATCTCTCAGCATCACCGCTTGCAGCATCTTGGTGCGATAGTCGTCCGGCGCAAGCTCGGCCGCTCGCCCGTACATGCGTACCGCACCTTCCGGATCGCCGCCGTCGCGGCACGCATAGGCGCAGAGGTAGAAGGCCTCGAACAGATTGGGGTCGAGCGCAATGGCCTTGTCGAATTCGGCCAGCGCTTCTCCGTTACGGCCTGAAAGATGCAGCGCCATGCCATGCGAGGCATGCGCTTCCGCGAGCATCGGATCCAGCCGCAGCGCCGTCGTGCTCGCCGTCAGGATCTCGTCGACGCTCGCGCCCTCATGATGGTTGGTGAAGAGGAACCAGGCGCAGTCCGCCAGGCCCGAATAGGCGCGTGCATAGAGGGGATCGAGCTCGACGGCCTTGCGGAAAAGCCGTTGGGCAAGCAAGGCATGCCGCGTGGAGTGAAGATGGTAGAAATGCCGCCCCTGCAGGTAATAGTTGTAGGCGTCGAGGTTCCGCGTCGGCTCCGCCTCGATCGCCTGCTTCTCCGCCGGCAGCAGCCTCACCTTGAGCTGCTCGACGATGGCATGGGTGATCTCGTCCTGCAGGGCGAAGATGTCGGTCAGGTCGCGGTCGTAGCGGTCCGCCCAAAGGTGGGTCCCTTCCCGGCCGTCGACGAGCTGGGCGTTGATGCGGACACGCTGACCCGCCTTGCGGACGCTTCCTTCGAGGATTTTCGCAACGTTGAAGCGCCGGCTCACCTCCTGGACGTCGACCGACTTGCCCTTGTAGGTGAAGACGGAATTGCGGGCGATGACGGAGAGGCCCGAGACCTTCGAAAGGTCGGTGATGAGGTCCTCGGTCATTCCGTCGGCGAAATATTCCTGTTCGGGATCGCCGCTCATGTTGGCGAAGGGAAGCACGGCGATCGACGGTTTGTCCGCGGTGGGGCTGGTTGGCCGGAAGCCGGCCGGCACCGTTCCTGGTTGCGGCGCCAGGGCAACGCGGTACACCCGCACCGGCCGTTCGATGTTCTTCAGGGACTGATCGCCGATATCCTCGAAATGGATGTCGAGCCGGTTGCCGATGTGCTCGCGCACCGAAGCCGAAACGCATATGCCGCCGGGGCTGGCGATGCCTTCCAGCCGCGCCGCCACGTTGACGCCGTCGCCGAAAATGTCGCGGTCCTCGACAACGACGTCGCCGAGATTGACGCCGATGCGAAACTCGATGCGACGGCCGTGGGGGATCTCGGCGTTGCGGGCCTGCATACCGCGCTGGATCTCCACCGCGCAGGCCACTGCGTTGACCACACTCGGGAACTCGACCAGCATGCCGTCGCCGGTGAGTTTTACGATCCGGCCTTCATGTTCGGCGATCCTGCCATCGACCAGTTCGCGGCGATGCACTTTCAGAGCCGAAAGCGTTCCCGGCTCGTCGGCGCCCATGAGACGGCTGTAGCCGACCACATCAGCGGCCAGGATGGCGGTGAGCCGGCGTTGCACGCGTTCTTCAGCCATCCGGCCGGATTCTTTCCGAATTGCGACGATACAAGTCTTATTCGGGGCCAATGGCGGAGTCTACCGCGCGGGAATGGCGATGTTTTGCCCCGATCCCGGCTAAGGGAAACCAGGCTTCAATTTGTCCAGGAGACGCGGCTCTACGGATGCCGATCCAGACTCGCGAAAAGCCGCTTGTATTCTCCGACTGCGAAATCGGGTAAGTTGGCTGCCTCGCTGCCGGTAAACCAGCCGAGACGCTCGTGTTCGTCGTTGCGGATTTTAGGTTCGCCGCCGGCCCAAGCGGTAATCCGATAAACTGAAAGAGAAAGTATTCGATCGCCGGCACCGTCAGGCGTCTCGAATTTGGTTACAAATTCGAACGTCGTGGGTGTGATGCCGACTTCTTCTTGAAATTCGCGAACGAGTGCCTGCTCTGCCGTCTCATTCGCTTCGACATGCCCTCCGATCAAATCCCAGCAACTGGGAAACGCCTTGCGATGAGCCGAGCGCCACCCCAGAAGGAATTTTCCCTTTTTGATCGGCAAGCCGGCTGCGATTTCGATCATGTTCTCTTGTGCCGCCCTGGGCAGGGGCGCATCCCCTGATCGTGTTCTTGCGCAAATTTCCTGATTTGGCTATGGAAACCGCGCATTCGCGCCCTGGCCACCCAGGGCGCTTTCGTTTCGTTTCCAGCCCAACCGGCGGCATCAGAAGGCATTTCAGGTTCATGGCGCGCATCGTGATGAAATTCGGCGGGACTTCGGTCGCCGACATCAGCCGCATCCGCAACGTCGCGCGCCACGTCAAACGCGAGGTCGATGCCGGCCATGAAGTCGCAGTCGTCGTCTCGGCGATGGCCGGCAAGACCAACGAGCTGGTCGGCTGGACGCGCGAAGCCTCGCCGATGCATGACGCCCGCGAATATGACGCCGTCGTCGCTTCCGGCGAGCAGGTGACAGCCGGATTGCTGGCCATCACGCTGCAGAACATGGGCGTGCACGCCCGTTCGTGGCAAGGCTGGCAGATCCCGATCAAGACCGACAACGCCCATGGCGCGGCACGCATCATGGATATCGACGGCTCGTTCCTGATCCAGCGTTTCGGCGAGGGCCAGGTGGCGGTTGTCGCCGGTTTCCAGGGCATTGGGCCGGACAACCGCATCGCAACGCTCGGGCGCGGCGGCTCGGACACCAGCGCGGTGGCGATCGCGGCTGCTGTTCACGCCGACCGCTGCGACATCTATACCGATGTCGACGGGGTCTATACGACCGACCCGCGCATTGAACCCAAGGCGCGGCGGCTCGCCAAGATCTCGTTCGAGGAAATGCTCGAAATGGCGTCGCTCGGCGCCAAGGTGCTGCAGGTCCGGTCGGTCGAACTGGCCATGGTGCACCGGGTGCGCACCTTCGTGCGGTCTTCCTTCGACGACCCCGATGCTCCGGGCATGGGGGATTTCGACAATCCGCCCGGAACGCTCATTTGCGACGAGGATGAAATCGTGGAACAGCAGGTAGTCACCGGAATTGCCTACGCCAAGGATGAAGCCCAGATATCGCTGCGGCGCGTTTCGGACCGTCCGGGCGTGGCGGCGGGCATTTTCGGCCCGCTTGCCGAAGCAAACATCAATGTCGACATGATCGTCCAGAATATCTCCGAGGACGGCGCCTTCACCGACATGACCTTCACGGTGCCGTCGGGCGACCTCGACAAGGCGCTCGCCGTTCTCGGCAAGGTCAAGCAGACCATCGGCTTCGATGTGCTGCAATCGGAAGCCGGCATGTCGAAAGTATCGGTGATCGGCATCGGCATGCGCAGCCATGCCGGCGTCGCGGCCACCGCCTTCAAGGCGCTGTCCGAAAAGGCGATCAATATCCGCGCCATCACCACGTCGGAAATCAAGATTTCCATTTTGATCGACGGTCCCTACACGGAACTTGCAGTTCGCACTTTGCATTCCGTGTACGGTCTGGATAAGCAGTAGACAGACGAGATTCCAGTCGCGGCAGGCCGGCACTTTCAAGGAGGGAGTGGCCGGGTAAAGCCGCTGGAGAGCCCGATGCGTGACATGGCCGCCGGACCGCGCGTGCTTCTGAGACGGCTCCGCGAGCTCATGGCCGAGCCGCTGGAGCCGCAGGAGCGGCTTGACCGCATCGTCCGCGAAATCGCGCAGAACATGGTGGCCGAGGTGTGCTCGCTTTATGTGCTGCGCGCCGATGCGGTGCTCGAGCTCTACGCCACCGAGGGTCTGAACCCCGGATCCGTCCACCTGGCGCAGTTGCGGCTGGGGCAGGGCCTCGTCGGTACCATCGCCGCGAGCGCGCGGGCGCTCAACCTCTCCGATGCGCAGAAGCATCCGGCCTTCGCCTACCTGCCGGAGACGGGCGAGGAAATCTACAATTCCTTCCTCGGCGTGCCGGTGCTCAGGGCAGGGCGCACGCTCGGCGTTCTCGTCGTGCAGAACCGTACAAAGCGGCATTACCGCGACGACGAGCTGGAGGCGCTGGAAACCACGGCGATGGTCATCGCCGAAATGATCGCCACCGGCGATCTGGCGCGGCTTACCCGTCCGGGTCTCGAACTCGACCTGCGCCGCCCGGCAAGCTTCACCGGCCTGTCCTTCAACGATGGCGTCGGGCTCGGCCACGTCGTTCTGCACGAACCGCGCATCGTCGTCACCAATCTTTTCAACGAAGACAGCGACGAGGAGACGCGCCGCCTGGAGCAGGCGCTCGGTTCACTCCGCCTGTCGATCGACGACATGCTGTCGCGTCGCGATGTTGCGTTCGAGGGCGAACACCGTGCCGTGCTCGAAGCCTACCGCATGTTCGCCAACGATCGCGGCTGGGTGCGCCGGCTCGAGGAGGCAGTGCGCAACGGCCTGACCGCCGAAGCGGCGGTGGAGAAGGTGCAGAGCGACATGCGTGCCCGCATGCTGCACATGACCGATCCCTATCTGCGCGAGCGGATGAGTGATTTCGACGACCTCGCCAACCGCCTGCTGCGCCAGTTGATGGGGCATGGGCCGGAGCTGCTCGCGTCAACCTTGCCGAAGGACGCCATCATCGTCGCCCGCTCGATGGGTGCCGCCGAACTCCTCGACTACCCGCGCGACCGTCTGCGCGGCCTTGTCCTCGAAGACGGCGCTGTCACCAGCCACGTCGTCATCGTCGCCCGCGCCATGGGCATCCCGGTCGCGGGCCAGGTCAAGGGCGCCGTGTCGATGTCGGAAAACGGCGACGCCATCATCGTCGATGGCGATGAAGGCCGCATCCACCTTCGGCCGCAGCCCGATGTCGAGGGTGCGTATGCCGAGAAAGTCCGCTTCCGCGCCAGGCGGCAGGAACTCTATCGCGAACTGCGCAAGAAACCTTCGTCGACCAAGGACGGCACCCACGTCGACCTGCTGATGAATGCCGGCCTTGCCGTTGACCTGCCGCAGCTGGCCGAATCGGGCGCCGCCGGCATCGGCCTCTTCCGCACCGAGCTGCAGTTCATGGTCGCGGCGACCTTCCCGCGCGCCGAGACGCAGGAGCGCCTCTACCGCGATGTGCTCGATGCGGCGCGCGACAAGCCGGTCACCTTCCGCACCATCGATATCGGCGGCGACAAGGTGCTGCCTTACTTCAAGAGCGTCGCCCACGAGGAAAACCCGGCACTCGGCTGGCGCGCCATCCGGCTGACGCTCGACCGGCCGGCGCTGCTCAGAACCCAGGTGCGCGCATTGCTCAAGGCGGCGGGCGGGCGCGAGTTGCGGCTGATGCTGCCGATGGTCACCGAGATCGGCGAGATCATGCAGGCGCGCGAGATCATCGACCGCGAGGTCAGGCATCTGTCCCGGTTCGCGCACGACCTGCCGACGCTCTTGAAGCTCGGCGCGATGGTAGAAGTGCCGTCGCTGCTCTGGCAGCTCGACGAACTTATGAAGACCGTCGATTTCGTGTCGGTCGGCTCCAACGACCTCTTCCAGTTCGTCATGGCGACCGATCGCGGCAATACCCAGATTTCCGAGCGCTTCGACCCGCTGTCGGTGCCGTTCCTCAGGGTGCTGAAGCAGATCGCCGACGCCGGTCATCGCGTCGGCACGCCAGTCACCTTATGCGGCGAGCTTGCCGGACGGCCGATCTCGGCGATGGCGCTGATCGGCATCGGCTACCGCTCGATCTCGATGTCGCCGGCGGCGATCGGCCCGGTCAAGGCGATGCTGACCGAATTGCCGCTTGAAGAACTCACCACCCTAATGGAAGAGGCGTTGGCCCATCCCAACGCCGCGAAAAACGTGCGCGGCGACCTGCACGCCTTCGCCGAACAACACAACATCCCGCTCTGACACCTCACATGACCAGTTTGCCCCGCGACCGCATGGACCAGGTAGTGAAGCGTTTTGACATGCTCGAAGCGTTGATGGCGGCCGGTCCGGAGCCGGAGGCCTATGTGAAGATGGCTTCCGAATATTCGGAAATCCAGGAAATGGCGGGCAAGATCCGTGCGCTGCGCGCCGCCGAGCAGGAACTTGCCGATCTCGAATCGATGCTTGCCGACAAGGCAACCGATGCCGAGATGCGGGCCCTGGCCGAGGCCGACATGCCTGCCGTGGAGGAGCGCATCGAGGAATTGCAGCAGGAAATCCAGATCCTGCTGTTGCCGCGCGATGCCGCCGACGACAAGAATGCCATCCTCGAAATCCGCGCTGGCACCGGTGGCGACGAGGCGGCATTGTTTGCCGGCGACCTTTTCCGCATGTACGAACGTTACGCCGCCGAACAGGGCTGGCGCTTCGAGGTCGCCTCGGCCAGCGACGGCGATGCCGGCGGCTTCAAGGAAATCATCGCGACCATTTCCGGCAAGGCCGTCTTCGCCAAGCTGAAGTTCGAATCGGGCGTGCATCGCGTGCAGCGGGTGCCGGCGACGGAGGCGCAAGGGCGCATCCACACCTCGGCCGCTACGGTCGCGGTGCTGCCGGAGGCCGAGGAAGTCGACATCGAGATACGCTCGGAAGATATCCGCATCGACACCATGCGTGCCTCGGGCTCGGGCGGACAGCACGTCAACACCACCGATTCGGCGGTGCGCATCACCCATTTGCCGACGGGCATCATGGTCGTGCAGGCGGAAAAATCGCAGCACCAGAACCGTGCCCGCGCCATGCAGATCCTGCGCGCGCGGCTGTTCGACATGGAGCGCTCGAAAGCCGACCAGGAACGCTCCGAATCGCGCCGTTCACAGGTCGGTTCGGGCGATCGCTCCGAGCGGATCCGCACCTACAATTTCCCGCAGGGCCGGGTCACCGATCACCGCATCAACCTGACCCTCTACAAGCTCGACCGGGTCATGCTCGGCGAGCTTGACGAGATCATCAATGCGCTGATCGCCGACCACCAGTCGAAGCTGCTGGCGGACCTTGGTCAGGATGGCTGATAGCATGAGCGCCGTCTCTTTGCCGGCTTTCGCACCCCCACCCCTAACCCCTCCCCTCAAGGGGGAGGGGGATACTGACGCAGCCGTCTCCGCGTCCCCCTCCCCCTTGAGGGGAGGGGTTAGGGGTGGGGGTACTCTCGTCGATGAGATACCGTGTTGAGCCGTTCGCTCGAAGAAATTCTTGCCGATGCAAAGACCCGCCTGACGGTCCCCTTCATCGACGATCCGGCGCTGGAAGCCCGCATGATCGTCGAGCATTATTCGGCTACCTCACGCACGGACGCGATCGTCAGGCCCGATATGCCGATTTCATCGGACGTGCTTGCCGCAATCGACGATGCGCTGTCTCGCCGCCTTGCGCACGAACCCGTCCACCGCATTTTCGGCTTTCGCGATTTTCACGGACTGCGCCTGTCGCTATCGGCCGAAACTCTGGAGCCGCGACCCGACACCGAGACCCTGGTCGATACGGTACTGCCGTTCGTCCGTGAAACGGCGGCTAGGCTAGGCACCTGCCGCATCCTCGATCTCGGCACCGGCACCGGGGCGATCGCGCTGGCGCTGCTCAAGGAAGTGTCGCAGGCCACCGCGGTCGGCGTCGATATCTCCGCCGATGCGCTGAAAACGGCTGCCCGCAATGCTGCCGATGCCGGGCTTGGAGCGCGATTCGAACCGCTCCTCTCCGACTGGTATGCCGCGACGGAAGGTCGCTATCATTTAATTGTCTCAAATCCGCCCTATATAACATCCAAAGAGCTTGAGACCTTGCAGCCGGAAGTGCGTTATTTCGATCCGGCCCGCGCCTTGGATGGCGGCGAAGATGGTCTCGACGCCTATCGCATCATTGCCCGAGGAGCAGATGCTTGTCTCGAAGCCGGCGCGAGGATCGCCGTAGAGATCGGATACACCCAGAAGGCCGAAGTAACAGAGGTCTTTCGCCAAGCCGGCTGCATGTTGATTGCCGCGGTGAAGGATCTTGCCGGAAGCGACCGCGTCCTTGTTTTCCAACGCTGAAATGCACTTTTCAATAGCAAGAAAAAACGCTTGGCAATGGTTGGGAATGTGGATAGGGTCGGGTAACCGGATGAGACGAAGCAGGCAGTACTGTTATCGATTCGGTTCCCGTAGAAACAAGCTGCCTTCTTGCGTAAACGACGCCTTAGCTTCGTGCGGGGATCGTCCGGCAAGTAAATGAACCGAATACAGGATGGTACGTGACGCCAGCGCAGGAGATGCGGGCGAGCACCGGCAGGACAAACGGAACGGCTGACACCTGATGTGCGCCGTCCGCGAACGATTTTTCAACGCAAAGAGAAAATAATGAGGCCACAACAACAGAACCGGCGCATGCGGGGTCGTAACAATAACAATAATAACAACAATAATAACAACAACCGCAAAGGCCCGAACCCACTGACGCGCAACTACGAGAGCAACGGCCCGGACGTCAAAATCCGCGGCTCGGCTCAACAGATCGCGGAAAAATACACCACGCTGTCGCGTGATGCGCACAGCGCCGGCGATCGTGTCATGGCGGAGAACTACCTGCAGCACGCGGAACACTACAACCGCATCATCGCTGCCGCCCAGGCGCAGATGCCGATCCAGAATCCCCAACAGAACCGGGACGATTTCGACGAAGACGGCGATGACGAGCGCGACGATCTCGACAATGGCAACAACAACGGCACTGCCGACGCTCCGTCGCCTGCCGTCAGCCATGGCTCTGGCCCGCAGCCGGTTATCGACGGCACTCCGGCCGAGGTTGCGCTGAACAGCGAAGGCGGCCGAAACGGCAACGGCGGCAATCGCCATCGTGACCGCGATCGCCGGCCGAATGGCGGTTATGGCCAGAACGGTCAGCGTGGCGATTATGGGTCCCGCGGCGAACAGCGCGGTGACCAGGCCAACGCGCAGGGCGAAAACCACCGTGACGAGCAGGGTGAAAACCGCTCCGACGAAGCGCAGGTGGAAAATACGGCCGCGGCGGAACAGCCGCCCGCACCGCAGTTCGACAATTTTTCGCCGGCCGGTCTCGCAGCCCAGGCAGAACTCAACGAAACCGCCGGCGAGAAGGATGCCGCGCCGCGCCGCGCCAGGCGCCCGCGCCGTCCACGCGTCGAAGCGAGCCAGGCCGAGGGTGGCGATACTGCCGATGCGGCTCCAACCGAGGCAGCCAGCGGCGAACCCGCCGTCACCGAGAACTGATAGCGAGGCCCGCATCTCCTTGCGGGCAAGGCATTGCCAGGCGGCGGAGAGAAATCTCCGCCGCTTTTGCTTTATCCGTCCGTGCAAAATATTGTCGTTTCGGCAATGACGGGACGTCTTGAGGCGGCGCGACCCCAGCACCATATCTGCCTCAACAGGACCTGGCTCACCGAGCGGGTCCGTCACCGCAAGCCGATCCGGTGCCGCCAAGCGGGCCGGTGACGAAAAGGAGACAGACATGAACCTAGAGAAGTACTCCGAGCGCGTCCGGGGTTTCATCCAGTCCGCGCAGACCATGGCGCTGGCCAAGAATCACCAGCAATTTACGCCCGAACATATCCTGAAAGTGCTCGTCGACGACGACGAAGGCCTTGCCGCGTCGCTGATCGAGCGCGCTGGCGGCAGCATCCGCGACGTCAAGCTCGGCGTCGAGGCCGCCCTCGAGGCGATGCCCAAGGTGGAAGGCGGAAACGGCCAGCTCTATCTGGCGCAGCCGCTGGCGAAAGTGTTTTCCACCGCCGAGGAACTCGCCAAGAAGGCCGGCGACAGTTTTGTCACCGTCGAGCGGCTCCTGACCGCGCTCGCGGTCGAGAAGTCGGCAAAGAGTTCCGAGATACTGGCCAAGGCCGGCGTCACGGCGCAGGCGCTCAACCAGGTCATCAATGATGTCCGCAAGGGCCGCACCGCCGATTCGGCAAGCGCCGAGCAGGGCTATGACGCGCTGAAGAAATACGCGCGTGACCTGACGGCGGATGCCCGTTCCGGCAAGCTGGACCCGGTGATCGGCCGCGACGACGAGATCCGCCGCACCATCCAGGTGCTGTCGCGCCGCACCAAGAACAACCCGGTGCTGATCGGCGAGCCCGGCGTCGGCAAGACGGCGATCGCCGAGGGGCTGGCGCTGCGCATCGTCAACGGCGACGTGCCGGAGAGCTTGAAGGACAAGCAACTGATGGCGCTCGACATGGGCGCGCTAATCGCCGGCGCGAAGTACCGCGGCGAGTTCGAGGAGCGGCTGAAGGCCGTGCTGTCGGAAGTGACGGCGGCTGCCGGCGGCATCATCCTGTTCATCGACGAGATGCACACGCTGGTCGGCGCCGGCAAGGCCGATGGCGCCATGGACGCGTCGAACCTCTTGAAGCCGGCGCTGGCGCGCGGCGAGTTGCACTGCGTCGGCGCCACCACGCTCGACGAATACCGCAAGCATGTCGAGAAGGACGCAGCACTTGCGCGGCGCTTCCAGCCGGTCTTCGTTTCGGAGCCGACGGTGGAGGATACCATCTCGATCCTGCGCGGCCTGAAGGAAAAGTACGAGCAGCACCACAAGGTGCGCATCTCGGACTCGGCACTTGTCGCCGCCGCCACGCTGTCCAACCGCTACATCACCGACCGCTTCCTGCCCGACAAGGCGATCGACCTCGTCGACGAGGCGGGTTCGCGGCTGCGCATGCAGATCGATTCCAAGCCGGAAGCGCTCGACGAGATCGACCGCCGCATCATGCAGCTCAAGATCGAGCGCGAGGCGCTCAAGCTGGAGAAGGACGACGCGTCCCGCGATCGTCTCGAACGGCTGGAAAAGGAGCTTGCCGGGCTCGAGGAAGAATCGGCCGGTGTGACCAGCCAGTGGATGGCCGAAAAGGAAAAGCTCGGCCTTGCCGCCGACCTCAAGGGTCAGCTCGAGGAGGCGCGCAACGAACTCGCCATCGCCCAGCGCAAGGGAGAATTCCAGAAGGCGGGCGAGCTTGCCTATGGCCGCATCCCCGAACTCGAGAAGAAGCTCACCGAGGCCGAAGCACTGGAAGGCCGTGGCACCATGGTCGAGGAGACGGTGACCCCCGATCACGTCGCCCATGTCGTCGAGCGCTGGACCGGCATTCCGGTCGACCGGATGCTGGAAGGCCAGCGTGAGAAGCTGCTGCGCATGGAAGACGAACTTGCCGTCCGCGTCGTCGGGCAGGGCGAAGCCGTGCAGGCCGTGTCGAAGGCCGTCCGCAGGGCACGCGCCGGCTTGCAGGATCCGAACCGGCCGATGGGCTCGTTCATGTTCCTCGGCCCGACCGGCGTCGGCAAGACCGAGCTCACCAAGGCGCTCGCCGATTATCTGTTTGACGACGAGCACGCGATGGTCCGCATCGACATGTCGGAGTTCATGGAAAAGCACTCGGTCGCCCGGCTGATCGGCGCGCCTCCCGGCTATGTCGGCTATGAGGAAGGCGGTGCGTTGACGGAAGCCGTGCGCCGCAGGCCCTACCAGGTCATCCTTTTCGACGAGATCGAGAAGGCGCATCCGGATGTCTTCAACGTGCTCCTGCAGGTGCTCGACGACGGGCGCCTGACGGACGGCCAGGGCCGCACCGTCGACTTCCGCAACACGCTGATCATCATGACGTCGAACCTCGGCGCCGAATATCTCGTCAATCTCGGCGAGGGAGAGGATGTCGACAAGGTGCGCGACGAGGTCATGGGCGTGGTCCGTGCGTCGTTCAGGCCGGAATTCCTGAACCGCATCGACGAGGTGATCCTGTTCCATCGCCTGCGCCGCCAGGACATGGGCAAGATCGTCGAGATCCAGCTCAAGCGCCTGGAAAAGCTGCTCACCGACCGCAAGATCACGCTGTCGCTCGATCCTGATGCGATCGACTGGCTCGCCAGCAAGGGTTACGACCCGGCCTATGGCGCGCGGCCGCTGAAGCGGGTGATCCAGAAGGAACTGCAGGACCCGCTGGCGGAAAAGATCCTGCTCGGCGAGATCCTCGACGGCTCGACCGTCAAGATCACCGCGGGGTCGGACCGGCTGAATTTCCGCTCGAAGCCGACGGCCGTGACCGGCAAGGAAGCCGAAGCGGCGTAAATCGCGTTGATTAGGGAAGTGGCTGCATCGGCCTTAGCCCCCTCCACCACGCTTCGCGTGGTCCCCCTCCCCCGTAAACGGGGGAGGATCCAGATCGCGCCGGCTGCACCGCTGCCGGATCCTCCCCTGCGAAGCGGGGGAGGGGGACCACGCGAAGCGTGGTGGAGGGGGCGCTCTGTACTGGCAGGGGCTGTCAGTTGCCTCCATGGCCAAATCGGAGGATCGTGCCGGCATGTCGCCGCCCAATCCCCCGATTCCGATCCGCTCCTCCGACGTACCGTGGGAAGACTACACAGTCGGCACCCGCTTCGGCGGCCGCTACCGGCATCTCACGCTCGCCGCCGTGGGAAAAAACTATCATATTGGCGTCGCGATCGAGGAACTCGATCCCGGCAGGCAAACCAATCCGGCCCACTACCACATCTTCGAGGAGGAGCATGTCTATATCCTCGAAGGCACGCTGACGGTGCGCCTCGGCGACGCGACCCATGAGATGGAGGCCGGCGACTACGTCTGCTTTCCCGCCGGCCAGAAGGCAGGGCATTGCCTTATCAACAACGGCAATAAAACCTGCCGTTATGTGATCGTGGGCGAGCGCAATCCCAACGAGGTCAGCGTCTACACCGATTCCAACAAGGTGTCGGTCAACGCGCTCGGGCGGCGTGCGATCTTCGACCTTGCGGCCCTTCGCGGCTATTGGGATGGCGAGGATGTCGGCGGCGAACAACCGCCGTTCGATGCCGCCGTGGAGACTGCCGACACTGTCCCTCCCAAGCCGCCGATCTCCTCTGAGGAGGTCGAATGGAACGTCGAAGGGCAGGGGCCGCGTTTCGGCGGCAGGTCGAGGCATCTCACCTATGCGGCTGTCGGACGGGACTATCATGTCGGCATGCTGATCGAGCAGCCTTCGCCCGGCATGCGGCTCTGCCCTAGGCATTATCACATGCTCGAGGAGGAACACGCGCTGATCCTCGACGGCGAGGTGACGCTGCTGTTCGGCGACGAACGATACGAAATGACGGCCGGCGACTATGTCTGCTTTCCGGCCGGCCAGAAGATCGGCCACTCCTTCATCAACAGCGGCCCTGGCCTGTGCAGCTACCTGATGATCGGCGAGCAAAATCCGAACGAGGTCTGCGTCTATCCCGATTCCAACAAGATAATGGTTCGCGCGCTTCGCTCCGAGGACGACATTTTCGACATGGCGGCGACGCGGCGCTATTACGACGGTGAGGATGGCTGATGCAGGGGGACAGTTTACTTTTATCCGCGGAGCGGGTTGTCCATTTCATAACTGATGCGAGCGGATAAGAGTAAACTGTCCCCGGTGCGACCATGACTCCCGATGACTACAACCGCTTCTGCGCCACGCTGCCGTCCACGACCCACGTCGTCCAGTGGGGCGGCGCGCATGTCTGGAAGGTCGGCGGCAAGGTCTTCGCCATCGGCGGCTGGGACGATGGCAGCCAACTCGCGGTCACCTTCAAGGTTTCCGAGATGGCCTTCGACATCCTGAAGGAGCAGCCTGGCTGTCGGCCTGCGCCCTATCTCGCGTCGCGCGGCATGAAATGGATCCAGCGCTACGGCGACGAATCGATGGACGATGGGGCCCTGCGCGATTACCTGCGCGAGAGCCACCGGCTGGTGGCGGCGAAGCTGACGAAGCAAATGCGCAAGCAATTGGGATTGGGCGCCTGACATTCGGTGCCGTCCGTTGGAACTCGGGACTGGAATTCGCATGACGGAAAACGACCGTGTAAGGTTGCGAACCCTGGGCATTACCCCGGGACACTTCGAGCCTGGGCCTCTTAACGCGATTACCGATGTCGCCGGCGTCCTGGTCGGACACGTGACCTGCGTCGAAGGCGATCGCACGCGCACCGGCGCGACCGCCATCCTTGCGCATGCCGGCAATCTGTTCCAGGACAAGGTGCCTGCCGGCCTCGCCGTATTCAACGGTTTCGGCAAGTTCGCCGGCGCCACGCAGATCGAAGAGCTTGGCGAGACCGAGACGCCGGTGATCCTGACCAACACGCTCGCAGTCGGCCGGGGTATCGAGGCCATCATTCGCCATACGCTCGCCCAACCCGGAAACGAGCAGGTCGTGTCGGTCAATGCGGTGGTCGGGGAAACCAACGATTCGCGGCTGAACGACATTCGCGCCCCGCGCCCGACCATCGACGAGATGATGACGGCGCTGTCGTCCGCGAAATCCGGTCCGGTCGGGGAGGGGGCGGTCGGCGCCGGAACCGGCACGGTCGCCTTCGGCCGCAAGGGCGGCATCGGCACCAGTTCGCGCCGCGTCACCGTGGCCGCCGAGACCTACACGCTGGGTGTGCTCGTCCAGTCCAATTACGGCGGCACTCTTTCCATCGCCGGACAGGCCTACAAGCCGGACAGCGTCGACGATGGGCACGACAAGGACGGCTCGATCGTCATGATTGTCGCCACCGATGCGCCGCTGTGCTCGCGCAATCTCAGGCGGCTGGCTGAGCGCTGTTTCGGTGGTCTTGCCCGCACAGGCGCCGCCTTGAGCAACGGCTCCGGCGACTACGCACTCGCCTTCTCGACCGCCGAGCCCGTCCGGCGTACGCCTGCGCGCCGCAAGGCGCTCGCCAGCTTTCCAACGCTCTCCAACGACGCGGTCTCGCCGCTCTTCGAGGCCGTCATCGAGGCGACCGAGGAGGCCATCCTCAATTCGCTCACCATGGCGACCGGCATGAACGGCTTCGACGCCGCCAGGGGACGGGCGTCCATGATCGAGGCAATCTCGCTCACCGCCATCCGGCGGCGGTGACCGGGTTTTAGGCGGCGCAGGCCACGGCCTTCACCTCCCTCTTGAGGGAAGATCGGCGACCGCAGGCCGCGGGGTGGGGGTGCTTCGGTTGGCGGAAGCGTCAAAGAAAACGCGCCTTCGTCATCCTGGGGCGAAGCAGGCCGAAGGCCGTCGCGAAGACCCCAGGATCCATGCCGCGACCTGACGGCAGCGCGACTGCGGTGCACATACAATTGGCGATCACTTGATCGGTCTCTTCTCTCATCAACCTCACGGCATGGATCCTCAGGTCAGGCCCGAGGATGACGAAGGAGAGGGTGTGGACAGAATCACCCTGATTCCAGCCCTCTTCCTTCTCCGCCAAAGATTCTTTCCTGCAATTTCAATGGCTTGTACGATTGTTGCAAAATTCGTCTGTCCACACCCTTCGCCGCCTCCCGCATAATGACCGTGTTGTTCTTTGTGGGGGTCTGGGTGGCCACCGGGTTGACCAGGGAGGACAGCGGCGTCGGGACTGGCCTCGCTCCGGATTGGCGAGGTTGGAGGTCATGCTCCAAGGTCTCGGCCCTCGACGTACGGTGAGCCTACGGCCTTCGGGCACAGGGCGAGCCGGGCGGGGCAGCAACGCCGGCGGTGCGCGCCTTTCGGGCATCGTTAAACTAAAAACAGCGCTGTCGGTCCGTCCGGCAGACGTGCACCGCCTCCCCCACACTTTTCACACGGGAGGCACGACAGCCTCCCAATGGCCAGGCCGGCAAAAACCGGAGCGTGGCAACGGAGAAGCTCGTGCCCATGAAAGGCGAAACCTTTTTTCGGCTGCACCGTTGAAGCTTTGAAGGGACGGATCGATCGCGCTCAAAAGGCGCCGCCAAACGGCCATTTTCATGCCCGGTTCATGTTCGATGGTCCAGTTTCTGAAGCGGCACCGTTATCAAGCGGGGCTGCTTTGCGCGCGATGCGGTCGTCTGACGGAGAACTAGGCAATATGTTCCGCAAAATCATGGTTGCTTCGGCCTTTGCCGCCGGCCTGAGCTCGGTCGGCGCATTTGCATCGGAACGCAACGAAGTGGGCGGTTCCGGCAAGCGTGCAGCCATGGGGATTCAACTCGCCCAGGCCGGCGACGTTGAAGTCTACTACGATGGACGTGGACGCCGGGTTATCGTCGATGCCTATACCGGCGAGATCATTGCCATCGAGCCGCGCGGCGAGCGCCGCCGCCCGATGCGCCGCGCCATGCGGGAACGGGCCGAATCCGAGCGTTACTACCTCGACGATCCGGAAGACATGGAGCGCCTGCGCCGCGACCGGCTCGAGGAACTCGGCCGCCGGCCGGCGCCGCCGATCGACGAATATTCCGAATTTCCGCTCGAGGAATATCCGGCCTATCCAAGCGAGCAGGAATATCCCCGCAATGCGTTCCCCGAAGCGCCGGATGGCGGATACGCGGAGCCGATACAGCCCCCGCGCACCGCGACACGCCCACCGATCACCAGGCAACCGGTCGAGCGGGCGCCGCTCGAACCGGGTGGCATCGGTCCCGACACGGCGATGACATCACCCGATCCTTCCACGGGTGGAATTGCGCCTAACCAGCCTTCCGACATCATTGTCGAGCCGACCAATCCGCCAACCATCGAGCCTCCCACCACGTCCGCCGCGCGCATCGAGGTGGCGGAACTGCAGGTGCTGCTCGATCGCAAGGGCGCGTCGCCGGGGGTCATCGACGGGCACTTCGGCTCGAATGTCGACAAGGGCCTTGTCTCCTATCGCCAGTTGACCGGCGAAGTCCTGCGCTCGATCGATGCCGCAGGCATCAAGAAGGCGTTGGCCGAGAGCGGCGGTGACGCCTTCATCAATTACACGATCACCGCGGAAGATGCCGCCGGCCCGTTTGTCGCCGCGGTTCCCGCGGACTACGGCCAGAAGGCCAAGCTCGAAAGGCTCGGCTACACCTCGGTGTCCGAAATGCTCGCCGAGCGTTTCCACATGGACGAAAAATACCTGAAGGCGCTCAACCGCGATGCCAATTTCGGCCGTCCCGGCACCATCATCCGCGTCGCCAATACAGGCGGTCCGGTCAACGCGCAGGTCGCGCGGATCGTGGCGGACAAGGGTGAAAAGCAGGTTCGAGCCTATGACGCGGCCGGCAAGCTGGTGGCTGCCTATCCAGCAACCATCGGTTCGTCCGACACGCCGTCGCCGACCGGAACGCACACTGTCGAGCGCATCGCTCTCAATCCGGAATACACCTACAATCCTAAGATCAATTTCAAGCAGGGCGACAATCACGGCATCCTGAAAATTCCACCCGGTCCCAACGGGCCTGTCGGCAGCGTGTGGATCGCATTGTCCAAGCCGACCTACGGCATCCACGGTACGCCCGATCCCTCGAAGATCGGCAAGACCGAGAGCCATGGCTGCGTGCGCCTGACCAACTGGGACGCGCAGGAACTGGCCAAGATCGTCAAGAAGGGTGTCACCGTCGAATTCATGGAGTAGGTTGAGAGCCTTCCCGCCAACCCAAGCAGGCTCCATGCAATCACCATCCGAAGCGAGTGGAGACGCCGTTGAAGCGAGCGGGGCCGCCGTTTCCACTGGCGCCGCGAATGGCACGTTCTGCCCGCAACCGCAGCGCCGCTTCGTGCTCATCGCGGCAATCCTGGCATCGGCGCTCGGCTTCATTGACGGCTCGGTGGTGTCCATCGCCATCCCGGCGATCCGTGCCGACCTCGGCGCCACGCTCGCCGACGCGCAGTGGATCTCCAACGCTTACGCGTTGACGCTGTCGGCGCTGATCCTCGCCGGCGGGGCTGCCGGCGACAATTTCGGCCTGCGCCGGACGTTCGTCGCCGGCATCGTGCTTTTCGTCATCGCGTCGCTCGCCTGCGCTGCCGCACCTGGCCCGGCGTCGCTCATTGGGGGGCGTGCCGTCCAGGGCATCGGCGCCGCGATCATGGTGCCGGGCAGCCTGGCGATCATCGCAAAAGCCTATCCGAAAAAGGAACGCGGCAGGGCCATCGGGATCTGGGCCGCGGCGTCGGCACTGACCACCGCGCTCGGGCCGGTGATCGGCGGGCTGGTTCTGTCGGTCTTCGACGACAGCGTCTGGCGGGTGATCTTCGCCATCAACCTGCCGCTCGGTGGCGTCGCGATTTACCTTCTCCTCGCCAGGGTTCCGGCGGACCGGCCAGCCGAAAGGCGCAGACTCGACCTCGGGGGCGCCGCGATCGTGACGGTAGGGTTGGGCGCGCTTGCTTACGGTCTCACCGCGCTGTCCGCCGAAGACGCGGGATCGTCCGCAAACCGGTCGATCGCATACGTCGTGGCCGGGCTGGTCATCTTCGCGGGCTTCATCTTCTGGGAGCGCCGCCAGCGCGACCCAATGGTCACCCTGTCGCTGTTTCGAATCGGGGCTTTCACCGGCGCCAACGTGGTGACCTTCTTCCTCTATTTCGCCCTGTCGGGAGTTCTCTTCTATCTGCCGATGCTGCTGATTGCCGGCTGGGGCCTTGGCGAAGCGGAAGTGGGTTTCATCTTCCTGCCGCTGTCGGCAGCGATCGCCTTGCTGTCCGGCCCGGTCGGAAGGCTCTCTGACCGAATCGGGCCGCGCTTGCCTATTGCGGCCGGCAGCCTGGTCGTCGCGGTGGCATTTGCCGGCCTGGCGGTCCCGGTCGGGGCGGGCTACCACGGATTCTGGACTGCGATATTCCCGGCGATGGTGCTGCTGGGGCTCGGCATGGCGCTGGTGGTTTCACCGCTGTCGACCGCCATCATGACGGCAGTCGAAGACAATGACACCGGCGCTGCTTCCGGGATCAACAATGCGGTTTCGCGCATCGCCGGGCTGCTCGCAGTGGCCGCGCTCGGCGGCGTGGCGGCGTTCCGCTATGCGGCGGTGCTGGGAAGCACCGCCAACGTGCCGGGCTTTGGGGAACCGGCCGCGAATCTCCCGGCGGAGATCGATGCCGTCCGGCTTGCCGCGAGCGATGCCGCCTTTTCGGCCGTCGCCTGGGTCACCGCCGGGCTCTGCGTGCTTTCGGCCGTCGTTGCCTGGACGACCATATCCGGCGCCACTCCGAAATTGCAGAAGGACGCTAGTCCGATCTGACTCCACCGGAAGGCAGATGGAATTGCAAATCCCGATGTGAATTTAGTTTTGGGGAACTGAGGGCCGGTTTCCGGAACTAT
This sequence comes from Mesorhizobium sp. ZC-5, assembly GCF_025753855.1. Lineage (GTDB taxonomy): Bacteria > Pseudomonadota > Alphaproteobacteria > Rhizobiales > Rhizobiaceae > Neomesorhizobium. The sequence continues at coordinate 275,219 of NZ_JAOWPT010000001.1, read as the reverse complement.
CCGGCGAGCTTCGCCGCCGCGACCTTCAGCCCGTCCTTGTCTTCCTGCTGCAGAAGATCGTCGATGCGCTTGCGTTCGCGCTTGAACGCTTCGAGGTCGATGCCCTTGAGAACGCGGCCGACCGGCAGGCGGACGCGCATCGGGTCGACCTTGCGGCCGTTGACCATCAATTCGTAGTGCAGGTGCGGTCCGGTGGCGAGGCCGGTCGAACCGACATAG
>NZ_JAOWPT010000001.1:0-270000 GCF_025753855.1 Mesorhizobium sp. ZC-5 | reverse complement strand
AAGCGGAACCTTCTGGAAAGTAGGGCCATAGCGGGTGACAGCCCCGTACGCGTAATGCAAATCATTGTCCTCGAGTAAGGCGGGACACGTGAAATCCTGTCTGAAATTGGGGGGACCACCCTCCAAGCCTAAGTACTCGTGCATGACCGATAGCGAACTAGTACCGTGAGGGAAAGGTGAAAAGCACCCCGACAAGGGGAGTGAAAGAGTACCTGAAACCGATTGCCTACAAACAGTGGGAGCCTGAAATGGTGACCACGTACCTTTTGTATAATGGGTCAGCGACTTAGTGTGACGAGCAAGCTTAAACCGGTAGGTGTAGGCGCAGCGAAAGCGAGTCTGAACAGGGCGTTCAGTTCGTCGCATTAGACCCGAAACCGAGTGATCTAGCCATGAGCAGGATGAAGGTAAGGTAACACTTACTGGAGGTCCGAACCCATAACTGTTGCAATAGTTCGGGATGACTTGTGGCTAGGGGTGAAAGGCCAATCAAACTCGGAAATAGCTGGTTCTCCGCGAAATCTATTTAGGTAGAGCGTCGACCGAATACCCCAGGGGGTAGAGCACTGGATGGGCTAGGGGTCCTCACCGGATTACCAAACCTAACCAAACTCCGAATACCTGGGAGTACTAGTCGGCAGACACACGGCGGGTGCTAACGTCCGTCGTGAAAAGGGAAACAACCCTGACCTACAGCTAAGGTCCCCAAGTTATGGCTAAGTGGGAAAGGATGTGAGGATCCCAAAACAACCAGGATGTTGGCTTAGAAGCAGCCATCATTTAAAGAAAGCGTAACAGCTCACTGGTCTAAATAAGGGTCTTTGCGCCGAAAATGTAACGGGGCTAAAGCCATACACCGAAGCTTAGGGTTCACGAGCAATCGTGAGCGGTAGCGGAGCGTTCTGTAAGCTGATGAAGCCGTACCTGTGAGGGGCGGTGGAGGTATCAGAAGTGCGAATGCTGACATGAGTAACGTAAGGGGTGTGAGAGACACCCCCGCCGAAAGTCCAAGGGTTCCTGCTTAAAGCTAATCTGAGCAGGGTTAGCCGGCCCCTAAGTCGAGGCAGAAATGCGTAGACGATGGGAACCACGTTAATATTCGTGGGCCTGGAGGAAGTGACGGATCACACAAGTTGTTCAACCTTATTGGATTGGTTGGGCTGTGGAGTGGTTCCAGGAAATAGCTCCTCCTTATAGACCGTACCCGAAACCGACACTGGTGGACTGGTAGAGTATACCAAGGCGCTTGAGAGAACTATGCTGAAGGAACTCGGCAAATTGCACGCGTAACTTCGGAAGAAGCGTGACCCTTTTGTGCGCAAGCACAGGAGGGTGGCACAGACCAGGGGGTAGCGACTGTTTATCAAAAACACAGGGCTCTGCGAAGTCGCAAGACGACGTATAGGGTCTGACGCCTGCCCGGTGCTGGAAGGTTAAGAGGAGGGGTGCAAGCTCTGAATCGAAGCCCCAGTAAACGGCGGCCGTAACTATAACGGTCCTAAGGTAGCGAAATTCCTTGTCGGGTAAGTTCCGACCTGCACGAATGGCGTAACGACTTCCCCGCTGTCTCCAGCATAGACTCAGTGAAATTGAATTCCCCGTGAAGATGCGGGGTTCCTGCGGTTAGACGGAAAGACCCCGTGCACCTTTACTATAGCTTTACATTGGCATTCGTAGTGGCATGTGTAGGATAGGTGGTAGGCTTTGAAGCAGGGACGCCAGTTTCTGTGGAGCCACCCTTGAAATACCACCCTTATCTCTATGGATGTCTAACCGCGGCCCGTTATCCGGGTCCGGGACAATGTATGGTGGGTAGTTTGACTGGGGCGGTCGCCTCCTAAAGAGTAACGGAGGCGCGCGATGGTGGGCTCAGAACGGTCGGAAATCGTTCGCTGAGTGCAATGGCATAAGCCTGCCTGACTGCGAGACTGACAAGTCGAGCAGAGACGAAAGTCGGTCATAGTGATCCGGTGGTCCCGCGTGGAAGGGCCATCGCTCAACGGATAAAAGGTACGCCGGGGATAACAGGCTGATGACCCCCAAGAGTCCATATCGACGGGGTTGTTTGGCACCTCGATGTCGACTCATCGCATCCTGGGGCTGGAGCAGGTCCCAAGGGTATGGCTGTTCGCCATTTAAAGCGGTACGTGAGTTGGGTTCAGAACGTCGTGAGACAGTTCGGTCCCTATCTGCCGTGGGTGTAGGAATATTGAAAGGATCTGTCCCTAGTACGAGAGGACCGGGATGGACGGATCTCTGGTGGACCTGTTGTGGCGCCAGCCGCATAGCAGGGTAGCTATATCCGGACGGGATAACCGCTGAATGCATCTAAGCGGGAAACCCACCTTAAAACGAGTATTCCCTGAGAGTCGTGGAAGACCACCACGTTGATAGGCCGGGTATGGAAGTGCGGCAACGCATGAAGTTTACCGGTACTAATAGCTCGATCGGCTTGATCGTTCTCATTCTCTGTGCCCATCGCGAAAGCGGTGGCCGGCACAAAAAACAGCTTCTCGAATAACGTGCGTTTCGCTGACCTGGTGGTTATGGCGGAGCGGCTGCACCCGATCCCATTCCGAACTCGGCCGTGAAACGCTCCAGCGCTGATGGTACTTCGTCTCAAGACGCGGGAGAGTAGGTCGCTGCCAGGTCTGCAAAATGCACGTTTGTCTTCTCTTTTCGACTGCCCGCCTAATTGGCGGCAAGGGCCGCGTCGAGCGGCCTTTTGTTTTTACGGAACATATGATTTCGTAAGTTAACGCTTACGCAAATGGTGGCGCGGGGTGGAGCAGCCCGGTAGCTCGTCAGGCTCATAACCTGAAGGTCACAGGTTCAAATCCTGTCCCCGCAACCAAACGATACTTGCGATGCAAGTGCTGAACCCGGTGCCTCAAGGCGCCGGGTTTTTTGTTTTTCGGCGGGTCGTCACGGCAGGAATGCCGGCCAGTCCCCTATGACGCTCGACGGGTCTCTGCCCGTATCGCTCGGAGGACTGCCGAAAATCGATCGGTTGTGCCGGCGGGCCCCGAACCGCTCAGCGTAGCGACAGGCCGGTGCTTCGGTCGAAGACGTGCACCTGATCGGGAGCGACGGCGGCGTTGAACGGTGTGTCGAGCGTCACCGGAAAGCTCCCGTCAACAATGGCGGTCAACGGTCGGCCGGACAGTTCGAATGTGACGTGCGTCTGCGCGCCGGTCGGCTCTATCATCCTTATCCTGCCTGAAAGGTCCTTTCGTTTGCCAGGCGAAAGATGTTCGGGGCGCAGCCCCAGCGTGACTTCCAACCCCGGCTCGACCCTGCTTCCGGGATGGAGCCTTATGGAGGTGCCGTCTTCAAGGCGGGCCGAACGCGCATCGCCTTTCGCGGGTTCGATCACTGCTTCGAGGAAATTCATTGCGGGAGAGCCGATGAAGCCGGCGACGAACAGATTGGCCGGCTGGCGGTATAGTTCGAGCGGGGTTCCGACCTGCTCGATCATTCCCGCGTTAAGCACCACGATACGATCCGCCAGCGTCATCGCTTCGACTTGATCGTGGGTCACGTAAATCGATGTGGTGCCGACCCGTTGATGCAGCATCTTGATCTCGGAACGCATCTGGACACGCAATTTCGCATCGAGATTGGAAAGCGGTTCATCGAACAGGAAGACGGCGGGATCCCTGACGATCGCGCGGCCCATCGCAACGCGTTGACGTTGACCGCCGGAGAGTTGGCTCGGCTTGCGCTCGAGGAGACCGGTAAGGTCGAGCATTTGCGCAGCCTGGGCAACCTGGCGCGAGACTTCTTCCCGCGTTTTTCCGGCGAGCTTGAGGTTGAAACCCATGTTCTCCGCAACGGTCATGTGCGGATAGAGCGCGTAAGACTGGAAGACCATGGCTATGTTGCGCTCGCGGGGCGTCAGTTCGTTGACGACCTTGTCGGCGATCGCGACATCGCCATCCGTAATGTCCTCGAGGCCTGCGATCATTCTCAGCAGCGTGGATTTCCCGCAGCCCGACGGACCGACCAGCGCGACGAATTCGCCGTCCTGGATCTCCACGGAAATGTCGTGGATGACCGCCACCTCTCCATAGGCCTTCGAGACGTTTCGCAGTTCGACGGACGCCATTCCTTCTCGCTCCCGCTTGTCGCTTCACGACTTTACCGCGCCGGCGGTGAGGCCGGCGATGATGTGCTTCTGCGCCAGGAAAAACGCTATGATCGTCGGCAAGATCGTCAGCGTGATGAACGCCAGGATCAGCTGCCAGTCGGTGTTGAATTCGCCCCGGTAGACCATGATGCCGAGCGGCCACGGGTATCGGGTTTCGGTGTTCAGCATGATCAGCGGCAGGATGTAGCTGTTCCAGCTGCCGACGAAGGAGATGATGGCGACAGTCGCTATCATCGGGCGGGCCAGCGGCAGCGAGATGTACCAGAAAAAACGAATGTAGCCGCAGCCGTCGACGAATGCGGCATCGAACAACTCGCTCGGCAGGCTGCGGAAATAATTGCGGAAAAGCAGGATCGACATGCCAAGCCCGAAGGCGACCTGTGGCAATACCACGCCCCAGTAGGTGTCGAGCAGGCCGAGGTCCCTTATCCGTATAAACAGCGGCAGGATCGCGGTCGCCGCGGGGAACATCAGGCCGATCAGGAAATAGTTCAGGAGGGCTCCGGAACCGAAGAAGCGCACATGCGCGAAAGCAAAGGCCGCGGTCGCCGAAACAACAAGCGTCAGGAATACCGTGAGCAGTGCGATGATCAGAGAGTTCGCCATCTGCCGCCAGTAGCGCTGGCCGAAAAGGATGTCGGTATAGTTCTCGACGTGCCACTCGTTGGGCAGTCCGAACGGATTGACTCGCAGATCGCCCAGAGACTTGAAACCGCCAAGCGCAGTCGTAACCAACGGCAGCAGGACAAGTGCTGCGATTACGGTCAGCGAAATGTAGAGGTAGAGGCGGGTGCCGGCGCCGACACGTCGGCCGGACGATGCGTCAGTCATTGCGCATGAATATCCTCTTGTAGCCGAATGCCATCGTCACGCAGATGATGAAGAGTACAACGCCAACCGCGCTGCCGAAGCCGACCTGCATGCGCATGACGCCGTAGGTGTAGAGGAACGTGACCATCGTCTGCGTAGAATTCGATGGACCGCCGCCGGTCAGCGGCATGATCATGTCGAACAGTTGCAGCGATCCGACGATGGCGAAGAATATCGACAGCCGAACGGTGGAGCCGAGCATCGGCAGCGTCACGTATCGAAACCTCTGCCAGCCCGTCGCGCCATCGATCTCGGCCGCCTCGAGCACGTGCCGGTCCATCGATTGCAGTCCCGCGATAAACAGCATCATGTGGAAGCCGAAATACTTCCACACGATCACGCCGAGTATGGCGTAGATCGCGACATGCCTGTCGGCGAGCACGTAAGGCGTCGGAACGCCGATCATATTGGCTGCGGCGGCAAACAGCCCGTAATCGCCATCATAGACAAAGCGCCAGATCAACCCCGCAGCGACGTCGGCGAGCACATAGGGCAGGAAAAAGATCAGCCGAAAGGTCACGGCGCCTGGTATCCTGTAGGCCAGCATGGTCGCCAGCCACAAAGCCAGGGGTATTTGCACGGCTATGGATATCAGGATGATCAGGCCGTTGTTCTTGAGCGCCGTCAGGAAGGCGGCCTGGTTGAACAGAACCTGGAAATTGCCGAGGGCTCTGAATTCGGTAGGCTGTCCGTATCCGTTCCACCGGTAAAGACTGTACCAAGCCGCTTCGCCCATCGGCAAAATAACGAAAAGCGTGAACAGGATAAGCGCCGCCGGCAGGAAGAGAACAAGCACGGGCAGTCGTCCGCGCGCGGAAACGCTCCTTCGAGCCTTCCGTCTCGCTACCGCGGAAATCGGACGCCGGGTGGCGAAAGTGGCTTGCGCATGGGCCATCTTACGATCCTGCTGCCGGCGCGCGGCACAGCCCTCGCCGAGGTGAGGCGGTCACGCTATGAGTCGCGCTGTTGGCCGACATGCCGAGCACCACTACCTCAGCTCGAACGCCTCCTGTACGGCCTGCGCGCCTTCCTCCGGCGTCATCTGGCCCGAGACGATCTCCACGGTGATGTCATTGACGACCCGGCCGACCGCGGGACCGAGATCCTGGTCGAAGAAGTTCTGATGCCACGTCGAGGTGGTAAGCTGATCGACCGAAGCGCGCATCAGCGGGTCATTGACGCCGACCTCGGCGCCCTTGGCGACGGGGATCATCATGCCGGCTTCCGCCATCTTCTTTTCGGCCTCCAATCCCGTCAGGTATTTGAGGAAGTCGATCGCTTCCTGCGAAGCGTCCTTGGTAACCGCCCAGCCATTCACACGGCCGAGATTGTCCGTCACCAGCCCCGGTGCGCCTTCGACGACCGGGAATGCGAAGCGGCCGATGTTGTCCTGCTTCAAGCCGACGCCGTCCGCCGCGGCGTTGCGCTGGCTCACCTCCGTGTTCTCAAAGCCAAGCAGAATGGCTGCCTTGCCGTCGCCAAACGCGCCGAGCGTTTCGCTCCAGCTCGACCCGACATACCCCGGTTGGAAAGGCTCGAGCTTGCCGAGCCTGGCGAGTTGCTCGCCGGCTTTGATGAAGGCAGGATCCAGGAACCCATCGCCTTCACCGTTCTTCGCGGCGCTGATGATGTCCTTGCCGGCAAAACGCATCGAGAGGTAGGCCCAGTAAAAGGCCAGTGGCCACTTGTCGCCACCGCCGCCCGCGATGGGGACGATGCCGGCCGCCTTGACCTTCTCCACGGCGGCCAGAAAGTCATCCCATGACTTGATCGCCTGACCGTCGACCCCGGCTTTTTCAAACAGCGCCTTGTTGTAGAAGAACGAAACCGTCCCGGACTTGTAGGGAACACCCCAGACCTTGCCGTCGAACGTGTATCCGTCCAGCGCGGTTGGTCCATAATTGTTGCGCCATGCGCTGCCGTCAGCGTCCAGGGCGCCGGTCAGTTCCTTGAGGGCACCCGTTTCGGACTGCTCCTTCAGCACCCCGCCACCCCATGTATAAAAGAAATCCGGCGCTTCGTCGGACTGAAGCAGGGTCGGCAGCTTGGCCTTGAACGCTTCATTATCGAGGAACTGCATCTGCACATCGATGTCGGGGTGCTCGGCCTCATAGTCCGCGACAAGCTGCTCCCAGATGGCAAGCGCCTCCTTGTTTGTCTCGAGATGGAGCCAGTGGACTGTCGTCTTCGCCCATGCGCCGCCTGCTATCAGGGTGAGGCTGGCGGTTGCGGCAAGCAGGCAGATGCGATTCGAGCTTGAAAAGAGGTGGCGGCTCATGCTGACGTTCCTCCTGAGATGACCTCTATGGGTCAATTAATTAATCCCTAGTGCGGAATAAATCGCAGAGCACACCGCCGCCTGTCAACCTTTCAGCCCCATTTTTGCTCGAAAAACGCCTTTCTGCGGAAGACTTTGGTATTTTTAATCCGGATCATGATTGATTTCCATCCCGTCATCGGTGATAGAGGTGGCGCGTTCTGAACTGTGTTGAGCAATGAAGACTGGCGACCCCGAACTGATGCGGGCGATAAACCGCTTTACCGTCCTGGATTTCATCAGACGGCGCGGGCCGATTGCGCGCATCGAGATAAGCGACGAGACACAGCTTTCCACCACGACGGTTTCGGCCATCACGGCCTCGTTGATCGACGACGGCCTTATCACACCTCGTCATGAAGGAGATTTGCGCAACGCTGCCAGCCGCGGCCGGCCGCGCGTCATGCTGGAGTTGAATCCAGCTGCCGCGCGGGTTGTGGGAGCCAAGATCGCTGCCAACCGCATGGTGTTTGCGCTGACCGATTTCTGTGGCTCCGTCATCTCGACACTCACTCTCCCGATCCGCGTCGACCGCCAGCCGATCGGCGTGATCGCGGATCTTGTCGAGGACGGCGTGCGTCGCTGCGTCGTCGATGCTGGACTATCTCTCAACGAAATCCTGAGCGTCTGCGTCAGCCTGCCCGGTGTCGTCGAGCACATAACAGGACGCGTTCGATCGAGCCCCATATTCCGCGAGCCGGACGTCGAATTCGTCACCGAAATGACTGAAAGACTTGGCGTTTCGGTGATTGTGGAGAATGACGCGAATGCCGTTGCCGTCGCCCATCATTGGTTTGGCAAGGGGCGTGACTCGGACGACTTTGTCCTCATTGCGCTTGAGCAGACACTCGGCCTGGCCGTCATGCATGGCGGCCAGCTGTTTCGCGGCGCGCGGGGCATCAGCCATAATCTCGGAGATCTCGTCGTGGGCACGGGGGCTGACGGGCCGATCAGGCTTTCCAGCCAGGCCGGCGAAAGCGCCATCGTCTCGTCCGACCTTACCAATTCGCGTCTGGCTGACGCTGTCCGGCTGGGGCGAGGTGTCGCGCAAGCCCGCGTGATGATGATGGAGGCAGGCGACCAGCGGCTCGCATCCGCAGTCACCCTTGCCGGCCAGGCGATCGGAACAACCATCGCCAACATCGTCACGCTCTTTGCGCCACCGCGCGTCGTCCTGGTCGGTTCGACGCTGGCTTTTGGTCCGCCGTTCATCGAACCGCTGCGTGAAGCCTACACGAAGGCGGTGCCACTATCCGTCTCCGGCATCGCCGAACTGGTTATCGACGATGTTCCGGATGAATTCTGGGCGAGGGGAGCGGCATCGGTCGCGCTGCGCGAATTGTATGAATCGCCATGGAGCACCACTGGACCGGCGGTCTAGACGCGTTTTCGGGTTATTGGAGGAGTCCTTTGAAAAAGGTCGGCATCGGTATCATCGGCTGCGGGAACATCTCGAGCGCCTATCTCAACGCCATGGCATCCTTTCCGGTTCTCGACATTCGGTCGCTGTCGGACATGAATATGGCCGCCGCCGAGGCGCGGGCCGCTGAGTTCGGGTTGCGGGCAGTTCCCGTCGAGGCAATGCTGGCCGACCCGGCCATCGAGATCGTCGTCAATCTGACCGTTCCAAAGGCGCATGTCGAAGTCGGACTTCGTGCGCTTGCCGCCGGCAAAAACACCTATTCCGAGAAGCCCCTGGGCATCAGCTTCGCCGAAGCGAAGCATCTGGCTGACGAAGCCGCGGCTCGCGGCCTTCGCATCGGCTCGGCGCCCGACACTTTTCTCGGCGGCTCGCACCAGACTGCGCGCAATCTGCTCGACACCGGCATTATCGGGCAGGTGATCGGCGGCACGGCGACCTTCATGTGCCCGGGACACGAGCGCTGGCATCCCAACCCGGCCTTCTACTATGAAGTCGGCGGCGGCCCGATGCTCGACATGGGTCCCTACTACATCACGGATATGGTCAATCTGCTGGGGCCGATCGAGAAAGTGGCGGGCTTCGGCACCCGGCTGCGCGGCGAACGCGTTATCACGAGCGAGCCACGCAAGGGCGAGCGCATTCCCGTGTATGTGGCGACCCATGTGGCAGGCGCAATGGCTTTCGCCAACGGTGCCATTGTCCAGACTTCGATGAGCTTCGACGTCGCCGGCCACCGGCACCTGCCCCTCGAAGTCTACGGAACCGACGGCACCCTGATCGTGCCCGATCCAAACCGGTTCGGCGGGCAGGTCGAGCTGTTAAAAAAGGGCGGAGAATTTCAGCCCGTGGAAACCGACCAGCCTTATGCCGACGGCAACTATCGGTCGCTCGGCGTGGCCGATATGGCGCACGCGATACGCAGCGGACGCCCGCATCGGGCCAACGGGCAACTGGCGTTGCATGTGCTGGAAGCCATGGAAGCATTTGCGACAGCAGCGGAAACCGGTACCACGGTCGCCCTCACCACCACCGTCGACCGGCCGGAGCCGCTGTCGACCTCGATAGCCAGCGGGGCTCTGGCCGGATGAACATGAACGGAGGACGTCGGGCATGCGCGAAGCGTTGATCGTATGGGGTGGCTGGAGCGGGCACGAGCCCGAGGAATGCGCCGGTATCGTCAAGGAGATGCTCGAGAAGGACGGCTTCACCGTTTATCTGGAGCATGGCACGGAGGCGTTCGCCGACCCGTCAATACACGACCTCAGCCTCATCGTTCCGATCATAACGATGTCCAAGATCGAGAAGGAGGAGGTCAAGAATCTGGCCGATGCGGTGGAGAGCGGCGTCGGTATCGCGGGATATCATGGCGGGGCAGGCGACGCCTTCCGCGAATCTGTCGAGTACCAGTTCATCATCGGCGGCCAGTGGGTCGCGCACCCCGGCAAGATCATCGACTATCATGTCGATGTGACCCGGCCCGACGATCCCGTCATGCAGGGCATCGACAGCTTTGCTTACACCTCTGAACAATATTACATGCATGTCGATCCTTCGAACGAGGTTCTGGCCACGACGACGTTCACCGGAGAGCATGCATTCTGGATCGAAGGCGTGGTGATGCCGGTGGTGTGGAAACGCAAATATGGGCGCGGTCGCGTGTTTTATTCCTCCCTCGGTCATCAGGCGAAGGAGTTTGCGGTGCCGGAAATGCACGAAATCTTTCGCCGCGGCGCGAATTGGGCGGCGCGCTGAGGGCCTTGTTGCAGGCAGGCGGAGCACATGACCAAGGCGCGCGCCCTCGTTCTCGAACGCCAGCACGAACTTTCGCTTCGCGAGATCGAGCTTGCGCTCGATGTCGGCCCCGGCGAAGTCAAGATCGAGATCGACACCGTCGGAGTATGCGGTTCCGATGTCCACTACTACACGCACGGGCGCATCGGTCCGTTCGTCGTAGACGCACCAATGGTGCTCGGGCACGAAGCGGCGGGCACGATCGTCGAGGTTGGCCCGGGGGTGACGCACCTGAAGGTTGGCGACCGGGTCTGCATGGAGCCCGGCATTCCCGATCCGAACTCAAGGGCGAGCCGGCTTGGCCTATACAATGTCGATCCGGCTGTCAGGTTCTGGGCCACTCCGCCGGTGCACGGCGTGCTTACCCGCCATGTCGTGCATCCAGCCAGCTACACGTTCCTGCTGCCGGACAATGTCAGCTTCGCTGAAGGCGCCATGGTGGAGCCGTTCGCCGTTGGCATGCAGGCGGCTGCAAAGGCGAAGATAGCTCCGGGGGACACAGCGGTGGTACTGGGCGCCGGACCGATCGGCACCATGGTGGCAATTGCGGCACTTGCCGGAGGTTGCGCTCGCGCCATCGTGGCCGACCTGGCACAGCCGAAGCTCGACATCGCGGCGGGCTTTCAGGGTGTGATCCCGGTCAACATCCGCGACCAGGACCTGACCGGGGAAGTGGACAGGCTCACGCAACGCTGGGGAGCTGATGTCGTCTTCGAGTGCTCGGGTTCGGCACGCGCCTGGGAAGGCATCCTGGCCTTGCTGCGTCCTGGCGGCGCCATCGTTTCCGTCGGTCTGCCCATGGCGCCGGTGGCCCTCGATGTAGCGACGCTATCCACCAAGGAAGCCCGGATCGAATCCGTTTTTCGCTACGCAAACCAGTATGAACGTGCGCTCGCCCTGTTCGCGTCCGGTCGCGTGGATTTGAAGCCGCTGATTTCCGAGACTTTCGCGTTCGAAGACAGCATCAAGGCTTTCGACCGTGCGGTGGAAGCGCGTCCAGGCGATGTGAAGCTGCAAATCAGACTGTAAGGCAGCGTCCCGCGCACCAGCCGGGTGATCTGCACGTCTTCCTCACACGCTGGCCGTCGCTGGCGTCAATGTGCCGGAGCCGGCCGGTGGAACCGGGATCGGGTTCGGCGCGGCGAAGTGGCAGGCGGCGAAATGGCCTTGCGTGGTTTCCGCCAGCGGTGGCCGCTCGATCTTGCAGACCGGCTGGGCAATCGGGCAGCGCGTATGGAAGCTGCAGCCGGACGGCACCTTCGCGGGATTTGGTACATCGCCTTTCAGGATGATGCGCGTCTTCGCCGCGTCCGGATCCGGCTCGAGGACCGCCGACAGGAGTGCCTGCGTATAAGGATGGCTCGGGCTGCCGTAGACAGCTTTCTTTGGTCCGATTTCCACGATGCGGCCGAGATACATAACGGCCACCCGGTCGGCGATGTGGCGCACCACCGACAGGTCGTGTGCAATGAAAAGGTAGGAGAAGTTGCGCTGCTGCTTGAGGTCCTGCAGGAGATTGACGATCTGCGCCTGGACCGAGACGTCCAGCGCCGATACCGGTTCGTCCGCCACGATGAATTTCGGGTTTACCGAGATGGCACGCGCGATACCGATGCGCTGGCGCTGTCCACCCGAGAACTGGCGCGGATAGCGGTCCATGAATGTGGGCGAAAGACCGACTTGCGTGAGCAATTCCGCGACCCGCTCTCGCCTTTCCCTTGCAGATCGCACCAGCCCGAACACTTCCAGCGGTTCCGCCACGATCTGTGCGATCGACCGCCGCGGACTGAGGGATCCATAGGGATCCTGGAAGATCATCTGCACCTGGGCCCGCATCGCCCGCATGCGCGCAGCCGGAAGGTCCACGAGGTTGTTGCCTTCGAGCAGCACTTCACCTTCCGTTGGCTCGATCAACCGCAGGAGAAGCCTGCCGAGGGTAGACTTGCCGCAGCCGGATTCGCCAACCAGCGCCAAGGTCTCACCCGGAGCGATCGTGAACGTAGCCCCATCGACGGCGCGCACGCCGCCGGTCTGCTTGCCAAAGCCCAGGCGGCTGCCCGCTGGAAACGTCTTGCCAAGATTGCGCACATCGATCAGCGAGGCGGGAGATGCGGCCGTCTTCATTCCGTCGCTCCGGCGCTGACCCAGCAAGCCGCCTTTTGTCCTGACCGCAACTCAAACATTGGCGGCATTTTCTGCGCGCACTTGTCGATCCGGTCGGGGCAGCGCGCATAGAATGGACAGCCCTGCTCGATGGTACCAGGAAGGGGGACCGAGCCCGGAATCTGGTAGAGGCGGGAGTTCTCGTCCTTGAGCGTGGGGATCGAGCGCAGCAGGCCGCGGGTGTATGGATGACCGGGGGTCCGAAAAATGGACCTTACATCTGCGTCTTCGACCACCCGGCCTGAATACATGACGATAACGCGTTCGCAGATTTCGGCGATGACACCGAGGTCGTGGGAAATCAGCAGAATAGCGGTGTTCAATGTACTGCGTATGCGATGCATCAGGTCGAGAACCTGAGCCTGTATCGTCACATCCAGTGCCGTCGTCGGCTCGTCGGCAATTAGCAGTTTGGGATTGCAGGCAACGGCCATGGCGATCATCACGCGCTGACGCATGCCGCCGGAGAATTGATGCGGATAGGCCCCAAGTCGTCCCTCGGCGTTGGGTATTCCCACCAACGTCAACAGTTCGATGATCCGAGCCTGGCAGTCGCGGCGGCCAATGTCCTCGTGCAGCCGGATTGCTTCACCGATCTGATCGCCGATGGTCATGACGGGATTGAGCGAACTCATGGGCTCCTGAAATATCATCGCGATGTCGCGCCCCCGGATCTCCGGCATCTTAGAACGCGGAAGCGCCAACAGATCGGTTCCGTCGAGTGCGATCCTGCCTTGTGCGACCCGCCCGGGCGGGCCTACCAGCCCCATGATCGCGAGCGAAGTGATCGACTTGCCGGAACCTGACTCGCCGACGATGCCGAGTGTGCCGCCGGCTTCGATATCGAAGCTGACACCATCGACCACCCTGATCGGTTTGTTTGCCGGCCCGAAATCGACCGCCAGGTCTTCCACTTTGAGCAGAGGGGGCGTCACTTCGCGTTATCCGGATCAAGCACGTCGCGGACAGCATCGCCCATCAGGTTGAACGAGAGAACCACGCAGGTGATGGCGAAGCCGGCAGCGATGATCGGCCATGGCGAGCCGAACAGATTGTCGAGGCCGCTGCGGATGATGTTGCCCCAACTCGGATTTGGCGGCCGTGTACCGATGCCGAGAAAGCTCAGCGATGCCTCCAGACGGATTGCCGACGCGACCCACAAAGTCATCAAGACAACGATCGGCGCCGAGATATTCGGGATGATGTGGCGGAAGATGATGACCGGCGTGCGCACGCCGACGGCGATTGCAGCCTCGACGAACGGCTCCTGTTTGACGGCCAGTGTCGATGCGCGGGCGACACGTGCAAAACCAGGCACGAAGGCGACGGTGATCACCGCCACGATGTTCCAGAAGGCGCCGCCGAGGACAGCCGCGATCATGATGGCCAGAAGCAGTTCCGGGAAAGCCAGCAGGAGATCGACGACCCGGCTGATCACGCGGTCGAGCACACCTCCGAAGTAGCCGGCGGTAACGCCGAGGATTGTTCCGAACATCGCCGCGAGCACGGGAGAGATCAGGCCGAAGAGCAGCGAATTTCTGGAACCGTGAATCATGCGCGAAAGCACGTCGCGGCCGAACTGGTCAGTGCCCAGCCAGTTTTCCCATGAAGGCGGCTTGTTGATCTTGAGCACGCTCTGGGAGAGTGGGTCGTATGGCGCCAGCCAGGGCGCGAGGATGGCCACGATCACGAACACCACGACGATGGCGAGCGCGAACATCGTCGATGGCCTCAGGAACAGGTTCTTCAGCAAGTCCGACAGCCCCGGCGCGGGCGCGACGGATTGTGCCGTATCGATCGTCGTGGATGGCAGCCGGGTGTCCGTCAGCATGCTCATCATTGCACCCTTATGCGCGGGTCGATGACGATATAGAGGAGGTCCATCAGCAGGTTGATCGCCACGACAAGCAGTGCGAACACCACCACGCCGCCCTGGATGACGCCATAGTCGCGTTCGGTGATGGCGGAGATCAACAGCCTGCCGATGCCTGGCCGGTTGAAGACGAGCTCAATGGCGACCGATCCCGACAGCGTCGCGAGCAGGCTCAGTCCCATGCCCGTACTCAGTGGCAACAGCGCGTTGCGCAAGCCATGCCGGTAGATAACCCGTGGCTCGCGCGCTCCTTTGGCGCGCGCCGTGCGGATGTAGTCCTTGCCCAATACCTCCAGCAGAGAGGTTCGCGTCAACCGACCGATAAAGGCGGCTTTGACAAAGGCGAGCGTCAGGGCGGGAAGGAAAATGTGGTACATGCGGTCGACGAAACCTTCGCCTGCGCCGTTGATCGGGAACCAGCCCAGGTTGAGCGCGAACACGATGAGCAGCAGCGCCCCAAGGTAAAAATCCGGGATGGCGTAACCGATAAGCGAGAAAACGCGCACGCCGGTGTCGGGCAAGCGGTCGCGCTTGGTCGCTGCCAGTACGCCCAGCGGTACGCCGGCCGTAAAACCCATCAGCGTCGCGACGAGGGTGAGTTCAATCGTATAGGGCAGATTGCGCGCGATCAGATCCACTACCGCGGCGCCGTTCATGTAGGATTTGCCGAAGTCGAAGACCAGAACGCCGCCAAGGAAGTTCAGATATTGCTGCCACAATGAGACGTTGAGGCCCATCTTCTCGCGAAACTCTGCGAGTTGCTCCGGGAGCGCCATGTCTCCCAGAGCCGCTATCGCCGGATCGCCGGGCAGGATGCGCATGGCAATGAAGACGAGCGTCAGGACCAGCCATACCGTCGGTATGGAATCGGCCAGCCTGACGGCCAGGTATTTTCCCATCTGATCGCTGCCCGAGCCGGTTTCTGACCTAGGCGGACTTTGTTGCGCGGTGAAAGCGCCAGCGCGCGTAGCCGCTCTTGACCGGATAGCCGAGATTGACCTTTCCGTTGCGCGCGACGGTGAACGACAAGGTCGAGAGCCCGATCAGCGGCAGGTCGCGCAGAACCTGCAGTTCGATTTCCTTGCAGGTGTCCTCATAGGTTTTGTAGTCGGTCGCCATGAGCGCCTTTGCCAGCAGATCGTCGATGCCGGGCATCGCGGCGCCGTAGTGGCTGTAGTTGCCGCCTCCCTTGCCGTCCGCCTTGACCTCCGACTTGGACGAAAGCTGCTGGAAATAGAGTTGCGTCGGAATCGGCGGATAGCTCGACGAGTGCATCGCAAGCGTATTTTTGTCGCTGCGATTGTCGGCGTGGTAGGCGGTGTGGTCACCGATGATGAGGTTCATCCGCAACCCGACCGCCCGCAACTGTTCTTGCACGATGAGCATGGTCGAGGAATAGTCCTCGCGCTGACTGCAGTTGCTGTCGAAATCGAGGCCGCCGGGGAAGCCTGCTTCGGCCAGCAATGCCTTGGCCTTCTCGGGGTCGTACTTGTATTGCAACTCGGATGGCAGCGCTTCCGTCTTGAATCCTGCCGGGAAAAAGTCCGGCTGCAAGCCGGCCATGAAGCCTCCCATCGGCTTCAACGCATCGGCCACCGCCTGGCGGTCGATGGCATACATCACCGCCTGGCGAACCTTCAGATTGTCGAACGGCTTGCGGGTGAGGTTGATGTGCAGAGTGTTGAAGGACCCGGGCACTGTCATGTCGAACTGCAAGGATGAGTCCCGCTGCAGCATGGAATCGACCCAGCCCGGCGCGCGCACCGCCTCGATCATGTCGACGTTTCCGGACAGCAATGCCAGCGTGCGCGCTGTCGTGTCGGCGATATAGACGCATTCGACGGCGCCTATCTTTGCCTTTTCGCCCCAATAACCGTCATGGCGTTTCATCGCCGAGCCCCACTCCGGATCGAAGCGGGTAAGTTCGTACGGCCCGGTGCCAACCGCGTCGGTCATGAACTTTTCCGCGCCCAATTCCTCGTACGCCTTCTTTGAGACGATGCACGTATTGTTCGAGAAGATGGTCGTGCCGAGCAGATTCACGTCCGGCGACTTCAGCGTAATTTCGACATCGAGCGGTCCCTTGGCGACCACGTCGGCGACGTTGCTCATGATCGTCTTGTTGGTCCCGTCGTCGATCGCCTTCTTGTAGGTGAAGACGACGTCGTCGGCAGTCATCTCGCCGTAGCCCTTGTGGAACTGGACCCCCGGCCGCAGTTTGAAATTCCAGGTTTTGGCATCGTCCGATGTCGTCCATTCGGTGGCCAGCGTCGGAACATATTTGTCTGGCGTCGTGGCGAAGTCGCCGTCCTCGGGCCGGACCAACTGCTCGTACATCTGCTCCGTCGCCCAGTTGTCGGAGCCTTGCGTGGTCTGGTTCGGGTCGCTGGTACGCGGTCCGTTCGCGGCGATACCGATGCGGATCACGTCATCGGCGCTTTGAGCACGCGCGACGCTCGGTCCACTGAGGCCAAGCGCTGCGGCAGCGGCGGATAATTCCAGGAATTCTCTTCTGTTCAGGCTCATCAAGGTTCCTCCCAGTGACAAGTTCTACAAGCGTCGTGCGTCCACTTCAGCATCGTTGATCTGAAGGCCCAGCCCGGGTCCCGAAGGGACGACGAACCGTCCGTCCTTCGGGGCTGGCAGGTTTGCGAAAGCGGCATGCATGCGCGTCGACGGGTCCGCGAATTCCGCGGGCTTGGTCAGGTGCATGACCGTTGCCAGCAAATGAAGGTTGGCCACGTGGCCGATGGTGGGCTGGGTCTGGTGGGGCACTAGCTCGACGCCGTGGGCGTGGCAGATCGCTGCGCATTGCATCAGCCCCGTGATGCCGCCCATCTTGACGATGTCGGGCTGTACCATCCGGACGCCGGCTTCGATCAGATCGACGATATCCTGGGTCGTGTAGGACTGCTCGCCGGCAGAGACGGTGATATCCAGCCTTTGGGCGACTTCACCCATGGCGCGTACTTGGTAATGCTGTACCGGCTCCTCGAACCAGATATAGCCGAGTTCCTCCAGCGCACGCCCTACGCGAATGGCCCCGCCGACCGAATATTGGTTGTTTGCGTCAAAGGCGAGCGGGAAGCCGTCGCCGACGAGTTTCCGCACCGCTCTCGCCTTTTCGATGTCGCCCGCAATGTCGAAATCCTGCCGCGTGCGATCACCGTCCCAACGGATTTTGATGGCGGCGGGCGTTTCGGCCTTCCAGCGCTTTTCGACGACACGCACGACCTCGTCGACGGTACGCGCGGCATTGCCCCCGATCGAGGCATAGAAGGGAATTTCGGTGCGCCACGCGCCGCCCAGCAACTTATAGACGGGTAGGCCGACAGCCTTTCCCCTTATGTCCCACAACGCGATGTCCAGTGCCGCCAGCGCACCGGTAACCGCGCCCTCGGGACCTAGCTTGACGTATTTGTGCAGCAGTTGGTCGAATATGACGGCATGGTCGAGCGCGTCCCTGCCGGCCAGAGTTTCCGCGAAATCGCGAATAACGCCGAGGGAATGCTCTCCGCCCATCATCGGCGAGGCTTCGCCATATCCGACAATGCCGTCGACCGTCGTCACGCGGACGAAGGCCGAATGCCGTCCCGGCGGCTCGTTCGCCTCCCAGCCGATCTGCAGGGCTTCGACAGACTTGATTGAAATTGAACTCGCCAAGGCACTCATTCCATCTTTAACGCGGAAAACCACTGTCGCTCGATTTGCATCCGTATGCAACCGATGAAAATTGCTGACTGCCGCACTGGTCATCCATATGCATAGACCGACGTTCGGTTGAAGCGTGCCGAAAGCGTCCCGTCGGCGAGAAGAAACTCTTCGCTTTCAAAATAGTGCTTGCCGTTTCGCTGGTAGACAGCCGTGACCTGGCCGACAGTTTCAAGTCTTTGGCCAGGCCGGACGGTTGCGAAATGCTGAGCCTCGGCGGCAACCAGAATAATCGGAGACGGCGACTTGAAGCTGTTGTTGGTGTCGCCCATTGCAACGCGCATCAAACAGCCGGAATGCACCAAACGCCCATCCGTATAGAAAGGATGGTGCTCGCCAAACGCCGACAGCGACGCGCGGAATGCGGCCTCGCTCAGGATACCGCCGGCGGTCGTCAGGGGCATGCCGACCACCATTCCTCCGGGAGAAACGGCTGGCGGTTCCTGCGGCCGGGGGACGAGCCTGAACATCGCGACGTCAAGGGGGGCTGGCGCAGAGTCGGGAATGCCGATCCAGCCGGCCGCTACGTTTTCGCCGTCCTGGTTCTCTACCGAAACCTCGGATTTCCTCATGTTGTCGTCGGCTTCGAGAGGGCCGGCCCTCAACACCAATCGGTCGCCGTTGAAGACCGGCCGGCGAAAGCGCGCGCCCATGGCTCCGCTTTGCGCCCACGCCTTTCCCCAGGCATCGATGGCGATCCGGCTCACATGTCCATAGACGAAGGCGCCGGGCACAAGAGCGGCGCGATAGCCGCGTGCTCGCGCAACCGCATCGTCGTGAATGGAGCCTTTGTAGTGAGGACTGTCATCGAGGCGGATTTCGACGGCCATCTCGCGCGGAAAGGATGCTTCGGATTGCAAATTCATCGGATCATCCGTCCGTAAAGGGAACAGTCGCCATTGCCGCTGCCGACACCCGGTCGACCTCTTCGGGCGGGAGTCGCAGAATTTCGGTGAGGA
Source organism: Mesorhizobium sp. ZC-5 (assembly GCF_025753855.1). GTDB lineage: Bacteria > Pseudomonadota > Alphaproteobacteria > Rhizobiales > Rhizobiaceae > Neomesorhizobium. The sequence goes on along the minus strand of NZ_JAOWPT010000001.1, from coordinate 250,743 downwards.
CGCGCAGATTGTGCTCGCCAAAGCGGGGCGCTGCGCTGCGCTGGCTGCCGGGCGTCACGCTGAGGTGGATAGGAAGACCAGGATGCGGGTGTTGTCCCGCGTCCGGGTGACGGAGATCCGTGAAGAAGCCACGCGCTGCGAGATAGGAACTGGCTGCCAGGTCGGCAGCGTTCGCGACCGCCGCCGATGCGACGCCGGAGGCCTGAAGCAATTGCGCCACCTCATGCTTGTCACGACCTTTCGTCCACTCCGATACAAGGCGCGTCAGCTCGTGCTCATTGGCCTTTCTGTCGGCCAATGTCCTGAAGCGTGGATCATCCACGATCGCAGGACTGCCCATGGCGTGGCACAGCGCACGCCACTGTGCCTCGTTCTCCGCGGCAATGACGACCCACTGGTCTTCGCCCCTAGCCGGGAAAGCATCATGCGGGGCGGCAATAGCAACGCGATTGCCGTCGGGAACGGGGTCTGTATCTGTCTCGGCAGCGTGCAGGAGATCAGGCCCGATCAACTGCATGGCGGCTTCGACCTGCGGCACTTCGATATGCTGACCGAGACCGGTTCGCTCGCGATAGTGCAAGGCGATGAGAATTGCTGCCGCCGCGTTGAAGCCGCCGATCGGGTCAAGATAGGACGGGCCGGTATTTTCAGGCGGACCACCCGGATAGCCTGTCATGGCGGACATCCCCGTCGCCATTTCCATAGTCGGCCCAAGGGCGGCATAGCCCGCCAACGGGCCGTTCATGCCGAAGGCAGGCAGTTCGGCGACGATGATGTCGGGCTTGATTGCGGCAAGGCTGTCGTAGCCCAATCCGAGCTTCGCCAATGTCCCAGGCCGGAAGTTGCAGATCACCACATCCGCCACCGCAACAAGGTTGCGCAGTGCCTCCCGACCTTCTTCGGTCTTCAGATTGAGGATGCAGGACAACTTGTTGACGTTCTGTGAATTGAACAGAAAGGACCGGTCAAACGGGCGGTCGCCCGGCACCCCGCCCGGAAAGTTGACCGGATTTGGTCGCTCCTTGTTGAGGCGCCATGAGTTCACCCGGTTGGGGGACTCGACGTGGATGCACTCCGCACCGAGAAAACCCAGTACTCTGCCCGCCATCGGTCCGGCCCAGGCCGTGGTTATCTCGATGACGCGCAGACCGTGCAGCGGAGGCTGCCGCTGCACGATGCCTACCTTGTCCTTGGCAGGCTGTTGCACCCTGTCGCGCGGGCTCAACGTGAAGCTGGCAAGCGTCGGCGCGCCGAAATCGACCTCGCGGGGGGTCAGGCTCATTCGGAACGGCGGGCCCAGCACGGTGCGGCCATCGACGCTTTCCCAATAGCCGCGCACCGCCAGATGTCCATTGGCGATCTGCTCCGACGGTCGATAAGCCTTCGCCGCGATTATTTGTGCTGCCTGCAGCCTGTCGACCACGTTCTCGGCGACCTGGTCGCGCACTTTCTCCTGGATGAGTTCGTACAGAGTATTCCAGTTCGACCGCCTCTCGGCGGGTTCCGCAAACCGGGGGTCGTGCTCTAGATGAAGCAGATCGAGTGCTTCGCAGAGCGCGTGCCAGCGATGATTGTAGATCCAGATGCAAATCCAGCCGTCCCTGCAACGGACCTGGCCCGCGGGAATGGTGTAGTCGCGCCGGCTATGGATCGAGCCGTTGTAGTTGTGGCGCAACACGTAGGGAAAGCACATCGAAGCAGCCGTTTCCGCCGCATCGACCTCCACCGCCTGCACGACGCCGGTGCGATCCCTGACGCGCAGCGCCGCCAGAGCGCCAATGAAGGCGCCCAGGCCTGCCGCATAAGATGCACGTTCACCCACTCCGTAGAGCGGCTCCCGCCCGTACTCGCCATTGTTGTTCATCATGCCGGATTGCGCCTGCAGAACAATTTCCGGACCCTTCCAACCTGAAAAAGGCCCATTCCGTCCGAACGGCGTGACCGCAACGGAAATGCAGTTTTCGAGCGGGCCGACCGCAGCCGCGAGCTCATCCGAAGCCGGCAAAATGACGACATCGGCGGTTTGGATGACGGTTTCCAGCTGATCGCGGCCATCTTCCGTTTCGAGATCCAGAACAAGGGAACGCTTGCCCGTGTTGAGATGCCAGAACGTCAGGGAGAGATCATGATCGGTCATCGAGAAGGGAGGCAGGAGCCGGGTTGGCGATCCGGCTGCGCTCTCGCACAGCATGGTCTCTGCGCCGAAATCGGCAAAGAGCCTCCCGCAATATTGGCCTGCGACGTTGTCAGACAGATCGACAACCCGAAGATCGGCCAACGCTTTCGCCATCGAATGCCGCTCGCTCCCATTTCAGCATCAAAAATGAACTATCGAGTTTTGCATACGTATGCAACACTTCGCGACGACACGATGATTGAAAAAGATGGCAGCTACCGTTAAGGCGGTTCGAGGCTAGGGGAACAACAGTGAGCGATAGCGAGCATGCTGGCGGCAAGGGCAGGCGCAAGCCCATCACCGCGCGGGAACTTGCAAGGCTTATCGGCGTCAGCCAGTCGGCTGTTTCGCGGGCGTTCACCCCTGGCGCCAGCATCGCAGCCGAGTTGAGGGAGAAGATCCTGCGCCATGCCGCGGAGGTCGACTACCATCCCAACGCAATTGCCAGCATGCTGTCGCGCAGCAGATCCAACATCGTCGGCATCGTTGTGTCCGACATGCAGAATCCTTTCTATCCCGCGCTGATCGAAAAGCTGTCCCGTGCATTGCAGCAGGTCGGTCTGCAGAGCCTGCTGTTCAACATCGCCAAGGGTTCCAACCTCGAGCATCAGCTTTCGGCCGTGCGCCGCTACAATGTCGATGCTGTCATCGTCATATCCGCGACTATCCTGTCAGGCGCGACCCTGCGCTGGGTCACCGAGGGGCGGGCGGCAGTGCTGATAAACCGTGTCGTCGATGGCGGCGAGTTGAGTTGCGTCGCCTGTGACAACATCGCGGGCGGGCGGGCGATAGCCGATCATTTCCATCAGCTCGGCCATCGCCGCGTGGCGTATGTGGCCGGGCTTGCTCATACGTCGACGAACCTGGAGCGGCAGAACGCCTTCATCACGCGTGTCGCGGAACTCGGAATGACACTGGGCGGGCATTTCGATGGCGGCGAATACAGCTACGCCGCAGGCAGGCGAGCGGCGCTGGAAGTTGCCGCCAAGGGAAACATCGACGCCGTGTTCTTCGCCAATGACATCCTGGCTGCCGGCGGCATCGACGCATTCCGCGACGAGGCCGGCCTTCGGGTGCCGGAAGATATTTCCGTCGCAGGCTTTGACGACATCGCGATGGCCGGCTGGCCGCGCTATTCCATAACAACGTTTCGCCAGCCTCTGGATGAGATGGTACAGGTCACCGTCGGCATGATCGAAGACGGAAGCTGTGAACCCGGTCAGTCCGCGACCATCAGAAGGCTATCCGGGGAACTGATCGTACGGAAGACAACCGGCCCTTTCGTTTCGCGATAACCCAGCTCCGGCGCCCTGGTCGACACAGGCGACGTGTTCGCCTGTTGGTGTGCCGTGAGAATTTGCGCGGCAATTCTCCTGTTCCTTGACACTTCGTCGCGTTTACGCTCAATAGGTCAGACCAATTTACCGATCTCTGATGTTCTGTCGTGTGGAACTGAGTGGCGATGCCGATACAGGCCATTGAACCGCGTCGGCTTTACCGACAGATAGCTGATCAGCTCAGGCAGCTGATCGACAGCGGCGAGTTCGCGGTTGGCGATCGCCTGCCTACCGAGCGCGAACTGGCCGACCAGTTGGGCATCTCCCGCCCGACAGTTCGCGAAGCGCTGATTGCGCTGGAGGTCGAGGGGCGAATACGCATCCGCGTCGGTTCGGGTATCTATGTGACCGAACAGCCGGTTCCCGAGATTCATTTACGCAGCGCCGTCGAAGGTCCGTTCGAATTGCTGCGCGCACGGGAATTCATCGAAGGCGCAATCGCCGCCGAAGCCGCCCTGCATGTGAAGCAATCGGACATCGACGCCATGGACGACGTGCTTCGCAGGATGGAATCCACACATCATCCGAGCAAATTCACGCTCGGGCTGGACCGGGAATTCCACACCACCGTGGCGGCGATCCTCGGCAACGCCGTTCTTGTAAGATTCACCGGTGAACTGTTCGACCAGCGCATCAATCCATATTTCGAGCGCCTCTCCAGTTATTTCGAAAACAAGGATTCCTGGAAAACCGCGATGGACGAGCATCGCGTGGTGCGCGATGGGATCGCGGCGCGCGATCCCGAAAAGGCAAAGACGGCGATGCGAGAGCATCTGCGTCAGTCGCAACTCAGATTCTCACGCAATTTCGGTGAGAGAGCCGCAGCCGTGGAGGTTGCGGAATAGACCAGGCCGGGAGGAGATCCGGCTGTTGTCGCCAATCATCACAGGGAGGAATGAAATGCTTTCAAGATATGCCGCGTTACTCGGAGCCTTCGCCGCAATTGCCTTGCCCATGACCTCAGCCTCGGCGCAGACCGCGCTGAAATGGGCCCATGTCTACGAGACTTCCGAACCCTTCCACACCGAATCCGTATGGGCCGCGGAAGAAATCAAAAAGCGCACCGACGGCCGCTACACCATCGATGTATTTCCGGCGTCGCAGCTCGGCAAGGAATCCGACATCAACCAGGGACTGACGCTTGGAACGGTCGACATCATCATCTCCGGCTCGAGTTTCGCCGCGCGCGAGTTTCCACGGATCGGCGTCACCTATTACCCCTTCATCTTCCGCGATGCCGACCACCTTCTGGCCTATTCCAAGAGCGACATCTACAAGACGCTGACCGCCGGATATGAGGAAGCTTCCGGCCATCATATCACCGCGACGACCTATTACGGAACGCGGCACACGACGTCGAACCGTCCGATCGAGAAATGTGCCGACATGCAGGGGCTGAAGATCCGCGTGCCGGACGTTCCTGCCTATCTCGCCATGCCACGCGCCTGCGGCGCCAACACCGCGCCCATCGCCTTCGCTGAAGTCTACCTCGCCCTTCAGCAGGGCACGGTGGAAGCTCAGGAGAACCCGCTCACTACGATCGAGGCCAAGAAGTTCTTCGAAGTGCAGAAGCACATCGTACTGACCGGCCACATTGTCGACCACCTGAACACCATCGTGTCACAGTCGCGCTGGTCGCAGCTTTCGGACGAGGACAAGGCAATCTTCACCGAAGTCATGCAGGAGGCGGCCAAGAGGGCGACGGACAAGATCGTCGCTCGCGAAAAGGAGCTAGTCCAGGTGTTCAAGGACCGGGGGCTGACCGTCACCGAAATCGATCGGGCCGACTTCGAGAAGAACGTCGCCGAGAAGGTGACCTTCGAGGAGTTCGGCTACGAGAAGGCGGATTGGGAAGCGATCCGCGCAATCAAGTGATCTCCGTCGTGGACCCGGCGCGCTATGTCGCGCCGGGTCGCCCCAATTTCATTCGATGCCGGAGGCTGCGCCGATGAGCGAAGAGGTCCATACCCAGGTAACGGCCGAAGAACTGGCGCAGGCTTTCGAGGATGAAACGGCCGCCCCAGCCGATCTTTCACGCTACGCGGTGGAAGACTGGGTGACCCTGGCGGTCTTCTGGGGCATGGCCCTTTGCGTCTTCCTGCAATTCTTCACGCGCTACGTTCTGAACAACAGTTTTGCCTGGACGGAAGAGATCGCGATCAACTGCCTGGTCGTCGTGGTGTTTCTGGGCGCGGTCATGTGCACCCGCATGACCAGGCACATTCATGTCGATATTCTCTACCACTACCTCCCCTCCGGAATTGGGCGCGTGCTGGCGCTTATGGTCAGCGTGATTACGATCGGCTTCTTCGCCTACATGTCCTGGCTGCTGTGGCGGTATGTCGGCATCGTGCATCGCGAGCGCATGGTGACGATCGACCTGCCCCGTAATCTTGTATTCTATTCCGTCTTCGCCGCCTTCTTCCTCATGATGGTAAGGCAGATCCAGGTTTTCATCGCCGATATCAGGCGCGGCTACTCGGTGCTCGAACGTCCCGCCGCCTTCGACGGACTGGGAGACTGATCCATGCTACTTCTTATCGGCTCATTCCTGGGTTTCATGCTCGTCGGCGTGCCGGTCGCGGTCTCTATGGCCGTCGCGTCACTGCTTTACCTCGTCTTCTACGGCGTTGCGCCCGACATCATCGCCGCGCAGCGCATGATCGCGGGCGTCGAAAGCTTCCCTCTGCTGGCCGTGCCCTTCTTCATCTTCGCCGGGAACCTGATGAACATCGCCGGCGTCACCGGCCGCATCTACTCCTTTGCGCTGGCACTCGTCGGCTGGATGAAGGGCGGTCTCGCCCAGGTCAACATCATCGGCTCCGTGGTCTTCGCGGGAATGTCGGGGGCAGCACTCGCCGACGCCGCGGGCATCGGCACGATCGAGATCAAGGCGATGAAGGATCACGGCTATCCGGTGGAAGCCGCGGTCGGCGTGACCGCTGCGTCCTCGACGCTTGGCCCGATCTTTCCGCCCTCCCTGCCTTTCGTCATCTACGGCATGATGGCGAACGTTTCGATCGGCGCGCTCTTCATGGCCGGTATTCTGCCCGGCGTCGTCATGACTGTGCTGATGATGATCACGGTCGCGATCTTCGCCTACCGCAGAGGCTGGGGCTCGGATACGCCGTTCGAGGCGCGGCGTCTCGCCGGCGCTTCGCTGGAAGTGCTTGTGGTGCTGTGCTTCCCGCTGGCGGTCTATCTGCTGGTGCAGGCCGGCCTTACGATCAATGTCGCGGTCGGCATCGCCCTGCTGATCCTGGTTCTGTGCGACTGGTATTTCGACTTTGCAGCGGTGATGGCGCTGATGACGCCGATCATCCTGATCGGCGGCATGACCATGGGCTGGTTCACGCCCACCGAAGCTGCGATGGCGGCCGTGATCTGGTCGCTGTTCCTCGGCCTCGTGCGCTACCGCACCATGACGTTCGCGACGCTCGCCAAGGCCACCTTCGACACGATCGAGACGACCGCATCGGTCCTTTTCATCGTCACCGCCGCGTCGATCTTCGCCTGGCTGCTGACGGTCAGCCAGGCCGCGCAGGTGTTCTCGACGTTCATCACCTCGCTGACCGAAAGCAAATGGGTGTTCCTGATCCTTGTGAACATCCTGATGCTGGTTGTCGGCTGCTTCCTCGACACGATCGCCGCAATCACGATCCTCGTGCCGATCCTCCTGCCGATCGTCATCCTCTACGGCATCGATCCGGTGCATTTCGGCCTCATCATGACGCTCAACCTGATGATCGGCCTGCTTCACCCGCCACTCGGCATGGTGTTGTTCGTTCTCTCGCGCATCGCAAAACTGTCGGTCGAGCGCACCACGATGGCAATCCTGCCATGGCTGGTCCCCCTACTCGCCGCGCTGATCCTGATCACCTTCATTCCCGCCATCTCGTTGTGGCTGCCGACGCAAATGGGGCTGATCCGATGATCGATAGCGCCATCGCGGCGACGCTTTTCGGCCCCCAGGATCTGCGCGTCATCGAGCATTCGCTTGTACCGCTCGCGCCGGGGATGGTGCGGGTTCGCTTCAAGGCAGGCGGCATCTGTGGTTCCGACCTGCACTATTTCCGCCATGCGCGGACCGGCGACTTCGTCGTCACGTCGCCGCTGATACTCGGCCACGAGATTTCAGGCGAGATAGTCGAGATCGGCGGCGCAGTGCCAGGCTTGGGTATCGGCGACCACGTCGCGGTCAATCCATCGCGCTGGTGCGGGCATTGCACCCGTTGCGCGGAGGGCCGGGCCAATCTTTGCGAAAACATCTATTTCATGGGCTCGGCGTCCAAGACGCCGCACATGCAGGGCGGTTTCGCCAGCCTGTTCGACGCTACGCCGGCGCAATGCATCAAGGTTCCGCGCCATGTGGCTTATCAGGCAGCGGCGCTCGCCGAGCCGCTCGCCGTCAGCCTGCACGCGGTGGCGCGCGCCGGCGAGATACGTGGCAGGAACATCATCCTGTTCGGCGCCGGCCCTATTGGGCTTCTGACCATGCTTGCGGCGAGGTTCAAGGGATGTGGGCAGATCATCGTCGCCGACATAGCAGAGGCGCCACTCGCCTTCGCCAAGAAGCTTGGCGCGGACAGGACGATCGACCTTTCCGGCGGTGACGACAGGCTCCAGTCGCTCGTGGTCGACAAGGCGATCGACATCGCCTTCGAGATATCCGGTACAGCGGCTGGCCTCGCGGCGGCGATCGCCAGCGTCCGGCGCGGCGGCACGGTCGTTCAGGTCGGCAACCTCCCCGGTGGCCAGATCCCGGTGCCGGCCAATGCGGTTATGGCCAAGGAGATCGAGCTGAAAGGCACATTCCGCTTTGGCGCGGAGTTCAACGAGGCAGTCGATCTGATCGTCGGCGGGAACGTAGACGTCCTGAAGCTGGTGACCGCGGAACACACTTTGTCCGACGCCCCAGCAGCCTTCCGCCTCGCCGCCGATCGCGCACGAAGCGTCAAGGTCATGCTGACCACAGACTGATATCGAAGGCATGAGCGGAAGCTCGATGCCTCTCCCTGTTCGAGACTCTGCCTACGCAGACGTCAGCTTCACGGCATGACGAAAGCCAGCTGACTGCGAACATTCATGGCCAGCGATTTCAATCGCGGTCCAACCTCTTCCTCTATCTGGTTCGGACTGAGGCGAAAGATCGGCACGCGGCAGTTCATTGCGAAACACTCGCCGTTTTTGTCGCGCAAGAGCGGCACTCCGGCGGAATGTGTGCCTGGTATCCACGTTCCCCTCACGACCGAAAAGCCGCGACTCTTGCAGTCGGCAACGCCTTCCATGAAGGCGTCGGAATATTTGTCCCATAGCTCGGGCGCGCTTCGCCGCATCTGTTCGAGTTTCAATCCGAGTTCCGTGTCGTCAAGCTGTGCGCAAAGAGCATGACCAATAGTTGCCGGCAGCAGGGGGCCGATCGTCCCGAGGTCCTGAGATGTCCAAGTGTTCTCGTTTACCCGCGATGTCTCGAGATACATGAAGTTGACGCGATCGATGACGCCGATCGAGACCGTTCCGCCGACGTCCTGGGCCAGCTTTTGCATCGAAGGACGCGCGATCTGTAGAATCTTGGCGTTGATGAGCAGGGGGTTGACCAGCATCAACGCGCCCCAGCTCAGCCTGTATTTGGACTTCTCCTGCTTGAGATAGCCAAGTTTTGCGAGCGTATAGGTCAACCGCGCGACAGTTGGCCGATTGATGCCGGTCTCGGCGGCGATCTCGACATTGCTCATCGAGTTCCGGTCGGGACGGAAGGCCCTGAGAACATCCAGCCCCTTCGCAAGCGTGGTGGCAAATCCCGCGTCGTGATCAGTCTCGGTCAAGCGCTGCTCCTGTTTCGCAGCCGTGGATAACGGCATTGCACAAAATTATGCTGCGTTTGCTAAAAATGTCAATATAATGGACATAATAATGTTTATTTGACAATCATATTGACGTTAATCCCATATTGCGCGATCACTGCATCACCTCGGTGGAAGATGGCGCGAGGGCATCGCATTGCAGGAGGAATAGATGACGCGTGTGATCGACATGGAGATCGGGCTGCCGCACTCGGAGGCCAACCCCGATTTGGAGAGGATCGCGCGCGGTCGCCCCGGAACGCCTTTCCCGCAGCCTCTCGAACGCCCTGAAGGTTATGGCTTCGCGAACTACGGCCGCGTTTTCAAGGCTAGGAGCCGCAACGAAACGCCGGCTGAAACGGAAGAGGATGGAGGCCTGAAGCGGCTTGTCGAAGATATGGACCGCGCAAATATCCAATGTGGATTGCTTGTCGGTGCCGAGAACACGGCGACCGCTGGGATTCATGCCCGATATCCCGGTCGCTTCTTTACCTTCGTCACCCTGGACCCGACAGACGGCATGCGAGCGGTCAGGGAATTTGAGCGCCTGGTGAAAGAGGAAGGGGCCAACGGGTTGCGTCTCTCGGCGCTCTATAACGGCGTGACCGCGAATGACAGACGTTATTATCCACTCTACGCCAAGGCTGCCGAACTCGACGTCCCGGTGCGTATCTATACGGCGATGAACTATGCCAACGATCGGCCGTACGATCTCGGGCATCCGCGCTATCTCGACGATGTGGCGGTCGACTTCCCGGAATTGCGCATCGTCGCGGGCCTGGCCGGCTGGCCCTGGGTCAACGAGATGGTCGCTCTGTTGCGCCGCCACCCCAATCTCTATGTCGACACGGCCGCCCACCATCCGCGCTACTTCGCCCAGCCCGGATCGGGATGGGAGCAGTTCATGCAGTTCGGCAATACGCTGTTGCAGGACAAGGTGATGGTCGGCTTGTCACGCTATCTCTTCGGCACGTCCTTCGAGGCGCTGATCGAGGACTACAAGAACCTCCCGCTCAAGGAAAAGGTCGTCGAGAAGTGGCTGTACGGGAATGCAGCCACCTTCCACCGGCTCTGACGCCAAAGGCCGGAAGATGCTCCGCTTCATACTGCAGCGCGCGCTTTATGCTTTACCGCTAATCTTCGTGATTATCGTGGTGATGTTCACGCTGCTGCATTTGATTCCGGGCGATCCGGTGCAGTCGCTGGTCGGTGACTATCCGGTTCCTCCGGCCTATCGGGCAGTGATCGAGGAGAAGTACCGTCTCAACGATCCGTTCGTGGTCCAGGTGGGAAACTACGTTGTCGCGGTTCTGCATGGGGATTTCGGGTTTTCCTATCAGAACCAGCGTCCGGTGCTCGACCTCATACTCGAGCGTGCGCCACGCACGATCCTGCTGGCATCCGTCGGCTTCGCATTCGCCATACCGTTAGGAATGGCGATCGGGGTCGTCGCGGGCACCACCCGCAACCCCGGAACCGACAAGTTCTGGACGACATCCGCACTGATCGCCTATGCCATCCCGACTTTCTGGCTCGGCCAGTTGCTGGTGATGCTTTTCGCATTGCGGTTTGGATGGTTTCCGACGCAGGGCATTGGCCCCCTGATTTCCAGGGCGCACGGGTTTGACTGGCTGTTGGAGAAAGCGCGTTACCTGGCGCTGCCCGTGTTGGCCTTCGCAATCCACGAGGGCATGCGGTTTGCCCGCATCATGCGCGCCAGCGTCATCGACACGCTTTCCCAAGGTTATATCGTAACGGCGCGCGCCAAGGGATTGAGCCGCGGCCAGATCATCCGAAACCATATCCTGCGCAATTCCAGCCTGCCGCTGGTGACGATCGCAGGCTATTCGTTCGGCTCGGCACTGGGCGGTGCCGTATTGCTGGAAACCGTCTTCACATGGCCGGGCCTCGGCCTGCTGATGGTCGATTCCATCCGCCTGCGGGACAATCTGACGGTCATCGGCGTCGTGATCTTTTCCGCGCTCGCCGTGATCGTGATGAACCTCATCGTGGACATACTCTACGCGCTGCTCGACCCGCGCATCAGGACCGCGGGGTGAGCAACTCATGAGCGAGCTCACCAAACCAGTTGCGCCGCGCACGACCGTGCTGGGACGCTGGCGTCGCACGTTGGGCAATCTCATGGGCACGCGCCATGGGGCGATCGGCGCGATCATTCTGCTGATGCTGGCAGCGGTAGCGATCTCCGCGCCAGTTGTGGCGCCGTACACCCCGCTGCAACAGACATCGGTCAGCCTTGCGCCACCGTCATCGGAATTCCTGTTCGGCACGGACAATATCGGGCGCGATGTATTCTCGCTGATCCTCTACGGCGCCCAATCCTCGCTGCTCGTTGGTCTCGGAGCCGCGCTTGCGGCACTGCTCGTCGGCGGCACGATCGGCATTCTCGCCGGCTATTTCCGCGGACCCGTGGAAGCAGTGCTGATGCGGGTGATCGAGCTTTTCCAGACCCTGCCGGTCATCATGCTGGTGCTTTGCGCGGTGGCACTGTTCGGGTCCAGCTTCTCATTGCTAATCGCGGCGGTCGCCCTGGCGATCTGGCCGATGGAGGCGAGGCTCGTATACGGACAGTACATCAAGCTGCGCGAGCGAGAATTCATCGCTGCAGCGCGGGTCGCTGACCTGTCGACCACACACATCATCTTCCGCGAGATACTGCCAAACGCCGCCCAGCCGGTGATCGTCCAGGTGGCGCTCGACGCAAGCATCGCCATCCTCATCGAAGCAGGCCTCGGCTTCCTGGGCCTTTCCGACCCGTCGATGGTCAGTTGGGGCCAACTCCTGTTTGTGGCGCAGGACTACATGGACACCGCATGGTGGATGAGCGTGTTTCCGGGTGCAGCCATCTGCCTTGCAGTGATTGGCCTCAACCTCTTTGCGGATGGCTTGAACGAGGTCGTCGATCCACGCAGCACGCGCGGAATGGGAGGCCTGCAATGAGCGATCTCGCAGTCTCTGATGGCGCGCCGGATGCACCGCTGCTGGAGGTCAAAGACCTCAAGGTACATTTGCGGGTCGCCGACCGGCTGGTGCGGGCCGTGGATGGCGTGGACTTCAAGGTCGACACCGCAGAATGCGTCGGCGTGGTTGGCGAATCCGGATCCGGCAAGAGCACGCTGATCCGCGCGATCTCGCGCCTGATGCCCAACCTGCAAGTGGACGAACTGTCTGGCGAGTTGAGGTTCGAGGGGCGCGATATCCTGCGGATGGCCGATCGCGAACTCCGCACGCTGAGGCGTTCGCGTGGTTTCGCGATGATCTTTCAGGATCCGCTCGGCTACCTCAACCCGACACAGCGCGTGGGACGCCAGATCGCGGAGGCTTTGTCTCCGGATGGTCGCGGCCGGTCCGAGCACAGGCGCGTGCTGGATCTGCTCGACGAGGTCGGCTTTGCGGATCCCGGAGCCATCGCCCGGCGCTATCCGCATGAACTCTCGGGCGGCATGCGCCAGCGTGTCATGATCGCAATCGCCCTGGCGAGCGACCCCAAGCTCCTTTTCGCGGACGAGCCCACCACCGCACTGGACGCCACCGTGCAGCTGCAGGTTCTTGAAACCCTCTACAGGCTTCACAAGGAACGCAACATGGCGGTCGCGATCATCACCCACGATCTTGGCGTCGTCGCCGAACTCTGTGACCGCGTCTACGTCATGCAGGCCGGGAAGTTTGTCGAAAACGCGACCGCCGTCGACCTGTTCGAGCGGCCGCAGCACCCTTATTCCGCGCGACTGGTTGAACTGAGCGCGCATCGCCTCGACTTCAGGGGCATGCAGCAATGAGCCGGCCTGTCCTGAGCCTCCAGGGCGTCAGCCAGATCTATTCCAGCCGCAATGCGAGCGGTTGGGGTTGGACGACTGTTCGCGCGGTCGACGATGTAGACCTTGACGTCCACGAAGGCGAAACGCTTGCCGTCGTGGGTGAATCCGGTTCGGGAAAAAGCACGCTGGCAAAGCTGTTGCTGATGCTGAACCTTCCGACAGAGGGCACGGTGGCCTATCGCGGCGTGGCGCTGAAAGAACTCGATGGCGCCCAGCGAAGCGAGTTTCGCCGGCAGGTGCAGGCGGTGTTTCAAGATCCGTCTTCGTCCTTGAACCCGCGCATGACGGTCGAGCAAACGCTGGGTTATGTCATCCGCAGGCATAGCCTTGCGACATCAGCAGAGCAGCGTGCGTTCATCCTGAAGCAACTCGGATCCGTTGGCCTGGATCCGCCGGAGCAGTATCTCGGCCGCTACCCGCACCAGCTATCGGGAGGGCAGCAGCAGCGTATCGCCATCGCACGCGCGATGATGCTGGAGCCGAAAATCATCATTGCGGATGAACCGCTCTCCAGCCTCGATGTCTCGATCCAGGCCCAGGTTTTGCAGCTCATGCAGGACCTGCGAGTGCGAACGAATGTGGGCTTCGTCGTCATCAGCCATGACTTGGGCGCCATGCAATCCATCGCCGATCGGACGGCGGTGATGTATCGCGGGCGCATCGTGGAAATCGGCGCCGACATCTACGACAAACCCGCGCATCCCTACACCCGTCTTCTGCTTGATGCGCGGCTGCTGCCCGATCCGCGCAGGGGACGTATCCGCTCGATGGCGGCCGCGGCTTCGCCGCCCAGATCGACGGCACTTGAAGGGGGCTGCCGCTTCCGCGACCGCTGCCCACACGCGATTCAAATCTGCGCCGAGACCGAGCCGAAACTTCGGCCTGTCGGCATTGGCGCAACAAAGGCCGCCTGTCACCGCGCGGAAGAACTCACCGGCGCGACGACAACGGAGAAGCAGGCGCACGCCGCCCTTGGAGAAAAATGAGGGCAAGTGCCAAGTACAATCAAAATGGGAGAGAGACTGTGAGATTGGCTTTTCGCAATACGTCTGCCGTGTCGTTACGGCGGGTAACTTCGATGCTCCTGGCGAGTGCCCTCAGTGCCTATGCTCTCGGCGCCAGCGCCGAAGAGGGCCAGCCGGTTGATGGCGGCACGGTGATCGCGGCCCTGAATTCGACCACGATCCCAACGCTCAACACGCAGCTGACATCCTCGGTTCCCGCGCTGTTCGCGGCCGATGTCTGGGCCGACGGCCTGATGACTTATGACCGCGACGGCAAGCGTTTGCCGCGCCTTGCCACGAGTTGGGAAACGTCACCCGACGGCAAGACATATGCCTTCACTCTGCGCGAAGGTGTGAAATGGTCGGACGGCCAGCCCTTCACGGCCGAGGACGTTGTCTTCACGTTGAACTCGTTCGGCAAGTTCAACACCTACCTGACCAAGCTCATGCCGCTCATCGAGGAAGCATCGGCGCCGGACGCCAAGACCTTTGTTCTCAAGCTGAAGCAGCCATTGACCGCGACGCTCGATCTCTTTGACAAGGAGGTCTTCCCGCTGATGCCGAAGCATATCTATGACGGCCAGGACGTGGCGACCCACCCGGCAAACATTGCGCCGGTCGGCCTCGGCCCGTTCAAGTTCGAGAGCTGGCAGAGCGGCCAGTCGATCACCTTTGTGCGCAACGAGAATTACTGGGAGGAAGGCAAGCCACACCTCGATTCGGTCATCTTCGCCCTGATACCCAATCCGCAGCAGCGCCTGAACGCGATCATCGGCGGCGAAGTGAACTGGTTCCGTCCCGAGGTGGCGCAAGTGCGTGCGAGCCAGGATGCCGCCGAAAGCGGCAAGTTCAAGGTCGTGCAGATCGTGAACAACGCGCCGGAAACGTCGGTTGTCGATCTCAACCTCACTCGCGAACCGTTCAAGAACGTGAAAGTTCGGCAGGCGCTGTTCCACGCCATCGATCGTGAGCGCATCGTGCAGGACGTCTA
The DNA here is from genome assembly GCF_025753855.1 of Mesorhizobium sp. ZC-5. Classification (GTDB taxonomy): domain Bacteria; phylum Pseudomonadota; class Alphaproteobacteria; order Rhizobiales; family Rhizobiaceae; genus Neomesorhizobium. The sequence goes on along the minus strand of NZ_JAOWPT010000001.1, from coordinate 235,553 downwards.
CATGGGCTTGGGCGCTACTGCGAAGAACGCGATACCGACGCAGTTCAAGAACCTGCACGACACCTCGGTCAACTATGACACGCTCTACGCATACGACCCCGAAAAGGCGGGCAAGTTGCTGGACGAGGCAGGATATCCGCTCAAGGACGGCAAGCGGTTCACGATAGAACTGACCGTCATAGCCAAGGCCCCCTACGACGCTGTTGCCCAGGTCGTTCAATCCCAATGGTCCGCGATCGGGATCGACGTGAAGCTCAGCACGCTGGACCAGCAAATCTGGACGAACAAGGTTTACACCGAACGCAATTTCGACGCTTCCGTGATCTCGCTTACGGGTCGCACCAACCCTGTGCTCGGTGTCGATCGCAGCTTCGTCTGCAACGAAGGCAGCGTGCCTTACGCAAACCCGACCGGCTACTGTAATCCGGAGTTCGACAAGGTCGCGCTCGATGCATCGGCAGCGCCCCTGGCAGAGCAGAAAGAGCACTACCGGAAATATGCCGAGATCATCGCACGCGACCTCAACCAGCTCCAGTTGACGAACTCGCAGGTCTACGAAGCGGTGACGACCAATCTGCAGAACCTGGATGCGCAGTTCAACTTCTCGTTCAACACGCATCCGAACTGGGCGGAAGCCTGGCTTCCGGCCGACCAGCAATAGACTCCATCAACAACCTGAATTGCCATGCAGATCCAAAGCGGCTGCATGGCAACAGCCTTGCCTCAAGAGGACACCGCCTTGCATATCGACGTTACTCCCATGGTGCGGCCGCGCTCGGTCGCGGTAGTTGGCGCTTCAGCCAAGCGCATGACGCAGGGCAATGTTGTGATCAGCAATCTCAAGGAGTGGGGATACCGGGGCGCGGTGCTTCCCGTGCATCCCCAAGCCAGCGAGATCGACGGAATCGCCGCGCTCAATTCGGTCGCTGCCTTGCCTGCGGATACGGACCTCGCCATCGTCGCGATTCCCGCGGCGCAGGTCAAAGGCGTGCTCGATGAACTCGAACAGAGCCCGGTGCGCTCGGCCATTGTCTTCACCAACGGTTTTTCACAGGGCGAAGAACGCTCCATCCGCGAGATGAGCAAGGGGAGCCGCCTCATCGTACATGGCCCCAACTGCATGGGGCTGGTCAATTTCACCGACTCCATCCCACTTTATCCATCACGGCCCAGCAAAAGACTGCGTCCTGGCAAGGTGGCCATAGTTGCCCAGTCCGGTTCGGCGGCGATCTCGGTGATGAACTCGACAGTGGTCGGGCTTTCCAAGGTCGTCACGATGGGCAGCGAGTTCCACGTAGGCGCGGCCGACTACATCCGCTGGCTTGCCGACGACGACGCCACCTCGGCGATCGGCGTCGTTGCCGAATCGATCAAGGATCCGGTGGCGCTGGCCTTCGCGGCGGAAGCAGTCCATGCGGCGGGAAAGTCGCTGGTCGTTCTGAAGGTTGGCCGTTCGGCCACGGGGCTCGCGGCAACCAAGGCGCATACCGGCGCGCTCGTGAGCGACACCGATGCCTATGACGATTTCTTTGCTGCAACGAACATTGCGACCGTTTCCGATTACGACGAGTTGATCGCATCTCTCGAATGCGCCGCGACGGTTCGCAGGATGGTTGGCGGCATCGGGATCGGCATCGTTGGAATTTCGGGCGGACAGACGGCGCTTGCCTGCGATATCGCCGAGGCGGGCGGCGTTGGGGTCGCAGGATTCAACGAAACAACGGCTAAGCGGTTGCGAAAGGCATTGCCTGGAGCAACGGGGCATAATCCCATCGATTTCGGTGCCACGGTCAACGTCGAGGACCGGAATTCTCCGGAAGCGATTGCCGCCGTGCTCGACGATGAGAATGTAGGCGCCGTCGTGGCGCTCCAGGATACGCAGGAGAGCCTCAATCCGGCGACGCTGCAGAATTACATGGGCATATTGAACGTCTATGCCGAAAGCGGCCGTGCCGCGAAAAAACCATTCGTCGTGATATCGCCGACGTCCGAAAACGTGGATCCCGGAGTGCGTGAGCTTCTCGCGCAAAGCGGCGTCCCGCTGATCCGGGGATTGACCCCGGGATTGCGCGCCGTTGGAAACCTGGCGCTAGGTCGGCCAAAGCTGGCTGGTGCCTGGGGCGAGGCTCGGCGGGGAACCAGACCTCCCTTCAATCCCAAGGCGGGCGAAATTCGTCGCGAACTTTCACAGGTCAAGGGTGCACTCGACCCTGCCGCCAGCTTCCGCATCCTGCGCGAATATGGCCTCCCGGTGGTCAAGTCGATCGTCGTGCGCAACGCGGATGAGGCTTCGAAGCGGGCGCTGGAGGTTGGATTTCCGATGGTGGTGAAGGTCGCCTCTGCGCACATCCAGCACAGGTCGGACGTCGGCGGCGTCGTGCTCGATGTGGCCGACGAGACATCCCTGCGCGCGGCGATCGCGCTCATCGCCGACAGGGTGTCACAAACCATGCCCAACGCGGTTGTGGATGGATACGAACTTCAGGAGCAGATCGTCGACGGGGTGGAGGCGATGGCGGGTTTCACATCGGCGGCCCCGTTCGGCCCGCTGGTAATAGTGGGGAGCGGTGGGACGCTCGTGGAGGTAATTGGCGACCGCGCGGCGAAGCTTGCGCCGCTCAATGCCAGCGAAGCATCCGAGATGCTCAGAAACACAAAACTTGCCAAGGTGCTCGGCGGCTATCGCAACTTGATTCCAGAGACGGATCTTTCCCACCTGGTGGACCTGACAGTCAAATTCTCACAACTCGCAACTGATCTGGATGGGGCAATGGTCGCCTGCGACCTTAATCCGGTGCTGGTGCGCAAAGGCTCCGGAGAGGTGAGGATCGTGGATGCTCTCTGCATCTGCGCCTGAAGTCGCGGAAGATCGGCGAAGGCCTTGTGGAGCCAACGTCAAACTGGAGTAGACGAAAGGGCAGCGTCAAGCATCGTCGCTGGTCTGGTCGAAGGTCACCGCAACACTGCAGTTCAGTGCGAGTCCTTCGGCACGGCCTTTCCGCGACTGCCTTTCAAGAAGTCGAAGTCAGCGCCTGTGTCGGCGCCGGTCACGTGGTCATGATAAAGCTTCGCGTAGCCGCTTTCGGGCGGCAGCGTGGAACTGGTCCAGGCTGCCAGGCGACGTTTGATCTCGGCCTGTGAAATGTCCAGGTGGAGACGCCTGTTCGGCACGTCCACCTCGATGTAATCGCCGTCTCGGACCACCGCCAGGGGGCCACCGGCCGCCGCCTCGGGACTGGTATGCAGGATGACCGTTCCATAAGCGGTGCCCGACATCCGCGCGTCGGAAATGCGCACCATGTCGGTGATGCCCTTTTTCAGCACCTTCGGCGGCAATCCCATGTTGCCGACTTCGGCCATGCCAGGATAACCGCGTGGTCCGCAATTCTTGAGCACCATCACGCAGGTTTCATCGATGTCGAGGGCATCGTCATTGATCTTCGCCTTGTAATCGTCGATGTCCTCGAACACGACCGCCCGGCCCCGGTGCACCATCAGGGCGGGCGTGGCCGCCGACGGCTTCAGCACGGCTCCGTCGGGCGCCAGATTGCCGCGCAGGACCGCGATGCCGCCCTGGCTGGTCAATGCCTTGCCGGCCGGGCGGATGACGTCCTCGTTCCAGTTGCGCACGTCCTTGACCTGATCCCATTGCGACTGGCCGGAGACCGTCAGCGCGTCCTTGTGCAGCAGACCCGCCTCGCCGAGCATCTTCAGGACGACCGGGAGGCCGCCGGCGTAGAAGAACTCCTCCATCAGGTATTTCCCGGAGGGCATCAGGTTGACGATCGTCGGCACGTCGCGCCCGAGGCGATCCCAGTCGTCAAGCGTCAGGTCGACACCTGCCCGTCCCGCCATTGCCAGGAGATGCACGACGGCATTGGTAGAGCCACCGATTGCGCCGTTGCAGCGAATGGCGTTTTCGAAAGCCTCCATTGTCAGCACGTCGGACGGCTTCAAATCGTCCTTGACCATCTGCACGATGCGCCGCCCGGTAAGCTGGGCGATAACCCGGCGGCGGCTGTCGACCGCCGGAATGGCCGCGTTGCCGCTCAGCGCCATCCCCAGCGCCTCGGCCATCGACGCCATCGTGGATGCCGTTCCCATGGTGTTGCACGATCCGGGCGAGCGGCTCATCGCCTGCTCGGCCTCGAGAAAATCCGCCTGGCTCATCGAACCGGCCTTGACTGCTTCCGACATTTGCCAGAGCGCGGTGCCGGAGCCCACGCGCTCATTGCGGAACCAGCCGTTCAGCATCGGCCCGCCGGTGACGACGATCGCCGGGATGTCGACCGATGCCGCGCCCATCAGCAGCGCCGGCGTGGTCTTGTCGCAACCGACCATCAGCACCACGCCGTCGAGCGGGTTGGCACGCAACGCCTCCTCGACGTCCATCGACGCGAGGTTGCGGTACATCATCGCCGTGGGCCGCAGCGCGCTCTCTCCGGTCGAGAACACCGGAAACTCGACGGGCAGGCCACCAGCCTCATAGATGCCATGCTTGACGCGTTGTGCGAGGTCGCGCAGATGGGCGTTGCACGGCGTCAGTTCCGACCAGGTGTTGCAGATGCCGATCACCGGGCGCCCGTCGAACAGGTCAGCCGGCAATCCCTGGTTCTTCATCCATGAGCGATGATAGATGTTATCCCGAGAGGTCCCGCCGAACCATTCGGTAGACCGCAAAGTGCGCGGCCATTTTGCTGGTATGAAATTCATGGCGCACCCGCTCGAACATCTTATGCGCAGACCGCCTGTCTGCGCTGGCTTGTGAGGCGCAAGGCTGCCCTCATCGCGATGCGAATGTGCGAAACAAGAGCATATCAGTCAAATCATGTGTCTATATTCTACGATAGCAAGAATGGTATGATCGCCCTTTAGCGGAAAGATGCACATGAAGCCTCAATTCCTCAAGATGAATCAGCTGCGCTTCGTCGATGCCCTGAAACGGCGCGGCAAGCTTGCGCTCGCGGCGGCCGACATGAACATAACCCAGCCGGCGGCATCGAGAACCCTGGCTGAGATCGAGGCGCTTGTCGGGCAGCAAATCTGCGTCCGCCATGCACATGGTTTGACGTTCAACGAGTTCGGCGATGTCCTTGCGGCGCGGGCGAGGCGCATCGCCTCGGAGATCGAAAAACTCGGACGCGATATCAACGAGGTTGCCGACGGGCGGCGTGGCCGCGTTCGCATCGGCACGGTAACCGCGCCGGCGATTGCATTTGCCTTGCCGGCCTCGCTGGCGCTGCGGGCGATCGCGCCTCACGTCCAGTTGCAGATCGACGTCGAGCCGAGCGTCACGCTCATGCATCGCATGCGCGCCGGCGAATATGATTTCGTGCTGGGGCGCCTGACGCCATCCGACGATCCGTCGATCTACGATGTCCGCCGCATCGACGAGGAGGCATTGGAATTCCTGGCGCGCCAGGGCCATCCGCTCGCCGGACGGCGCGGCCTGTCACTCGGCCAGCTCAGTGAATTCGATTGGGTGCTGCAGCCGGCCGGCTCGCCGATCTGGTCCGCCGTCAGCGACGCATTTGCTGCCGATTCCGCCCCATTTCCCGACCGCATCACATTTTCATCGTCGGTGCTGCTGACGCTCGCCACCGTGTCGCGCACCAATGCGATCGCACCCTTCGCGCGGGAAGTGGCTTATCTGCTGGCCGCCGAGGATCTGAGCGCGAAGGTCGTGGCTCTAGACACAAGGGTGAAAGCCGTCGTGCCCGCCTTCAACATCATCATGGCGAAGGACGCTCTGCTCTCGCCGTTGGCCCGGCGGTTCCTCGAACTCGTGGAAATCGAGATCGAACGCTCTCGGGTGTCCAAACCCTAGCCTTTGATGCCGGACGAGATCATCACCGCTTCCGTGACCTTTCTCTGGAAGATCAGGTAGGCGATGGCGACCGGAGCAGCGGCGAGCAGTGCAACCGACATGATCCGCGCATAAGCCACGCCGAACGCGTCGTTGACTTGGGTTATGCCGACCGGGATCGTCATCTGCGTTTCGGATGTGACGACAAGGAACGGCAGGAAGAACTCGTTCCAGGTCGCGATGAAGGTGACAATCCCGAGCGCTGTCGTAATGCCCCAATTCAGCGGCAGGTAGACCTTGAACAGTAGTTTGAACTCGCTCGCGCCATCGAGCACGGCCGCCTCGCGCAACTCCTTGGGCACCGCGTCGAAAAACTGCTTGTAGACGACGATCACGACGGGAACGATCAGTTGCGGCAGGATGATCCCACCCCATTTGTTCACCTGGCCAAGGTCGTTCATGAGGATGAATTGGGCGACGTAGAGGGCCTGCGGCGGCACCATGAAACTCAGCAGGACGACACCGTAGAGCAAGCGCCTGCCCGGAAACTTGATCTGCGACAGCGCGTAAGCGCACATGACCCCGAACAGCAGGACGACGGCGGTCGTGATCGCGGCGGTGCCGACCGAGTTGACGTACCAGCGCATCAGGTTGGTGCGGAAAATCACGTCGATATAGGATGCGAGGTTGAACTCATCAGGCAGGACACCGCCACCACCGACCACATTCTGTTCTGAGCGGATCGACGTCACGAAGGCCCAGTAGAGCGGGAACATCCACACACCCGCGCACAGCAGTGCGAACAGCCCGAACAGCTGGTTGGCGAGCTTCCGGTTCCTGATCATCGCCGTCCAACCACGCGCAAAAGTTGGAATTGCAGTACCGAAAATATCACGATGATGACCACCAGCGTCATAGCGATGGCCGAACCGTAGCCGCCATGGTCGAGCTGGAAGGCTTCGCGATAGACCTGCAAAAGCAGCACATAGGACGAATTGAACGGGCCGCCCTTCGACAGCAGGTAGACCTGGTCGAAGATTTTGAGCTGCAGGATCAATTGCAGCGTCAGGACCATGGCGGTGATCGGCCAGAGCAAAGGCCAGGTAACGCGACGAAACCGTTGCCAGGCCGTGGCGCCGTCGAGCTTTGCCGCCTCGTAGAGATCGGTCGGGATATTGCGCAGACCGGCCAGGAACAGCAGCACGTTGAAGCCGTTCGTCCACCAGATCGTAACCGCCGCGATCACCGGCATCACCCAATGCGGGTTCTTGAACACCGCGACCGGCTTGCCGGTGAACAGCGTGAAGACGCCTTGCAGGATGCCATACTGGAAATCGAGCATCCAGGTCCAGATCAGCGTCACCACCGAGACGGGCAGGATGTACGGAAAGAAGAACAGAACCATGATGAGCGCCTGGAGCCGCCCCCTCAGGCGGCTAATCATCAAGGCGATGCCGAGAGCGATCGCCGTCGTCGGGATCACGGTCAGCAGCACAAAATAGGCGTTGTTGACCAGGGAGGTGTAGAACAACCGGTCGCCGAGCAGTCTGACATAGTTGTCGACGCCGATCCAGTTGCCGTCGCCGATAAGCGGCGAGTCCGTAAAGCTGAGCTGCAGCACCTTGAGCGTCGGATAGGCAAAGAAGATCGCGAAGGTTGCAACAAACGGCGCGATCAGCACCATTGCTGTCAGGTTGGCTTTCCGCCGCCTCGACTGAAGGGACATGCTTGCGTCCTATCCTTGCTCAGATGTTTCGGAAACCCGCCGCGTCGGCGGCGGGTTTCGCGATCGATTAGAGCTTATTGCAGCATGCCCTGCAGTTCGGTCTTCATCTGCTCGACGGCATCGGCCGCCGGCAACTGGCCATGCACCGCCGGTGCGATGTAGTTGTCCACCGCGTCGTAGACCGGCGAGGCAACGCCGGCGATCTTGCTGCGCGGGTCGAAGACGGCGTGGCCCGCCAGCGTCGCATAGGTGGCGTTCGGTTGCATCGCCTGGTATTCCGCGCTCTCGACGGTCTTCTTGAACGCCGGGATATGTCCGGCATCCGCCCAGCCAAGCGAGTTCTTTTCCATCCAGCCAAGCACCGTCAGGGCAGCCTGGCGAACGGCGGGATCCTCGTCCTTGTTGGCTGGCAACGCAAAGGCATGCGAGTCCGCCCAGGTCGCGGGCTTCTCGAGCAATTGCGGTACTTCGACAGCGCCCCATTCGAAGCCGAGCTTGTTTGCCGCCGCCAGGTCCTTGAAGGTCGGAACCTCCCAGACGCCATTGATATGGAACGCCGCATCGCCGGCACTGAACAGCGCCACCGAGGCCTCGTATTCAGCCTGTTCGGGGATCAGGTCCTTGCTGCGCCAGTCGGCCATGATCTCGATCGCCTTCTGTGCTTTTGCGGCATTGTCGCCGGCGAGCACCTCATTACCGGTGATCAATTCGCCGCCCATCTGCGAGAACAGCGTGTAGAAGACGCGCCACGTGCCGCCGCCGCCGACGGTCTGGTAGGAGAGCGGCGCCTTGACGCCTTTTTCCTTCAGCTTTGTCATCGCGGTGGTGAAGTCCTCAAGCGAGGCTATGCCTTTGAGATTGCCTTTATCGTCCAGGTAGTCTGTGCCTTCGAGCGCCTTCTTGTTGTAGTAGAGAACGATGGCGTGGATATCGAACGGTACGGCATAAAGCTTGCCGTCTTCGCCGCTCGCGGCCTTGATCGCGGCGTCGAAGAAATCGCCCTTCGTAAGGCCTGCCGCGGTAAGGTCGGCGTCTGTGATCTCGGAAAGACTGCCATCCTGCAATGCAAGCGGAATGCGGGACAGGTGATAAGTCATGATGTCCGGGCCCTGTCCGACGCCAACCGATGTCCTCACTTTGGTGTAGTAGGGCGTACCCCACTCAAGCGTCGTCGCCTTGATCTGGATGTCGGGATGCTCGGCGTTGAACTTGTCAATCAAAGCCTTCATGCGAACGCCGTCACCGCCGGCGAGAAAGTCCCACCACTCGACGTCGACCGCCATAGCCTGCGCGCTTAACGATCCGAGGATCGCTGCTGAAAGGAAAAGTCTCTGCAGTGCTTTCTTCATCGTCTCACTCCCTTTTTGATTCTTGGTTTTGGGCTAGCGCAAGCGCGGGCCCGTCTTGTCGAAAATCATGACGTTCTTCGGCGGCGCCGTGAGGCGGACCGTCGATCCCTTGTGGTCGTCGCGGCTGCCCCGCCGCTCGAATACCGTCGGCGTACCGGCCGCCGTCTGGCCATGCAGATAGGAGACGCCGCCAAGCTCCTCGGTGACATCCACCTTGACGGCAAATCCCGACGTCTGGCCGGACGCGATTTCCAGATGTTCCGGCCTGATGCCGACCGTGACCGGCTGCCCCGATGCCAGCGGATCCCTCACTGCGACGGCCAGCATTTCGTGTGCATCGCCATTCAACAAGATCTGCGCGGTCCCGCCGCCGCTCGTCTTGACGTTGCCGTCGAAGAAATTCATTGCCGGGGAGCCGATGAAACCCGCTACGAAACGATTGTCGGGATCGTCGTAGAGATCGAGCGGCCGGCCGGCCTGCTGCACGGTGCCGTCGCGAAGCACGAAGATCTTGTCGGCGAGCGTCATCGCCTCGACCTGGTCATGCGTGACATAGATCATCGTCGCACCAAGCCGCTGGTGCAGGCGGCTGAGTTCCAGCCGCATCTGCACCCGCAACTCGGCATCGAGGTTGGACAGCGGCTCGTCGAAAAGGAAGACTTCTGGCGCCCGCACGATGGCGCGGCCGATCGCGACGCGCTGGCGCTGGCCGCCGGACAACTCGGAAGGCTTCTTGGCGAGTTGATCCGACAATCTCAGGATCGCGGCTGCCGCCCTCACCTTTTCGTCGATCTCGGCCTTCGGCCGCCGGGCCAGTTGCAGGCTGAACGCCATATTGTCGAAGACGTTGAGATGCGGATAGAGCGCGTAGGACTGGAATACCATCGCCACGCCGCGCTTGGCCGGTTCTTCCTCGGTGACGTCGCGTGCCCCGATTTCGATCTTGCCGCCACTGGTCTCCTCAAGACCGGCGACCATGCGCAGCAATGTCGACTTGCCGCATCCGGACGGTCCGACGAACACCGCGAATTCACCACGGGCGATCTCCATCGAGATGCCCTTGATGATCTCCACGGTCCCGAAGCTCTTTTTCACTTCGGTGAGCTTGACCCCATTCATGTTCACGGTCTCCTCCGCCGTGACAGGCTAGGTCAGTGCCAGCCGCAGGACATGATACGATAGTGGCGGCAACGATCCACGCAGCCTCTTGCCATCTTCCACTCCAACGCCGCTGCCGGCGCGCGGTTTGATCCTCTCCGGATTGTCAGACGTATTGGCGGCACGGATGTCGCCTCCCTCACCACCGATGACGAAATGTTCGGCCAGCCGGGCATCGCCGAAGCCGGTGAGGTCGACGGCCAGTTCGGCTGCCTCGGACAGGTGGCGGTTGAGCACGAAAAGCGTCACCATGTCGCCGGATTTGCTTAGCACACCGGCCGCATCGAGGTAGCTCACGTCATCGGCAGCCTGGCAGTTGTAGGTCGGCGCGTCGACCGACACGCGCAGTGCCGTGCCGCGGCCGTAAAGCGACGCGAACTGGTACGGGTAATAGATCGAGGTCGCCCACGCCTTGCCGCCGCGTTCGGCCCGGATCGGTGCGATGACGTTCACGAGCTGCGCGATACAGGCGATCTTGACGCGGTCAGAGCGGCGGATGAATTCGTTGAGCAGGCCGCCGACGAACAGCGCATCCTCGAGGTTGTAGTCCTCTTCGAGAAGTTCGGGGGCCTCCGGCCAGTCCCAGCTTCTCCAGTTCTTGCTGTCCTGTTCGCGGCGGTGATACCAGACGTTCCATTCGTCGAAGCAGATGTAGATGTCCTTCTTCGAGCGCTTCCTGGCCTTCACGAAGTCGATGGCGCCGGCGATCGACTGGATGTAGCGGCCGGTTTCCTCGATCTTGCCGAAGAAGTTCAGCGTGTCGTGGCTGCTGTTGCCGAAATATTTGTGCAGCGAGATGTAATCCACGCTGTCGTAACACTCTTCCAGCACCTGCCGTTCCCAATCCGGATAGGTCGGCATCGCGTCGTTGGAAGATCCGCAGACGATCGTCTCGATGCCCTTGCCGAATGCCTTGACCGCCTTGGATGTTTCGTCCGCGAGGCGGCCGTATTCCTTGGCTTCCTTGTGCCCGATCTGCCAGGGCCCATCGAGCTCGTTGCCGAGGCACCACATCTTCACGTCATACGGCTGCTCGACGCCATGACTGCGGCGCAGGTCGCTCCAGTGGGTACCCGAAGGATGATTGCAATATTCGACGAAATTGCGGGCGTCATCGATGCCGCGCGAGCCGAGATTGAGCGCCAGCATCATCTCGATGCCGGCGTCCTTGGCCCATCCGGCGAATTCGTTGATGCCGACCTGGTTGGTTTCCTTGGAGCGCCAGGCAAGATCGAGGCGCACGGGACGCGTCTCTTTCGGGCCGATGCCGTCTTCCCAATTGTAAGCGGAGACAAAATTGCCGCCCGGATAGCGTATCGCCGGGATCTTCAGCGCTCGTACAAGATCCAGCACGTCGGTGCGGAAACCGTCGGCGTTGGCGGTCGGATGCCCTGGCTCATAAATGCCGGAATAAATGGCCCGTCCCATATGCTCTATGAACGCCGAATACAGGCGGTCGTCGATCTCGGAGATCGCAAAGTCCTTGTGGATCGACGCACGAACTTTCACTCATAGTCCTCCCGAATGCATGCCTCCGCCGCCGACCCCGCAATCAGCTTCATGGGTCACTTGCTTGCAATCAAATCATATCGCCCTATCCTAAGTTGTCAGATTTGATATGTCGTGTGTCAGGCCAGCGCTGACGACTGGTGCCGGGACGAATGATTCCGGCCGTGCCGACCTTCGTTCAGCGCCCGGAATGGCTTCCGCCGCCATAGGTTCGGTCCTGTAGCGGGGTCGAGGAAACCAGCCCGTTCAGGAGAGCGAGCAGCGCTTTTTCCGCCCGGTTCAAGACCTTCTTCGGGTTGGTCAGCAGGAAGATGTCGATGGCCGGCGGATTTTCGTAGGGAGGAAGCCGCCAGAGCAACCTATCCTCGACGTCGCGCCGGGCCACATGCAGCGGCAACGGGCCGATCCCCAATCCGGCAACGATCATCCGCCGGACCTCTTCGAGACTCGAAGAGATGCCGATGACATTTGCCTCGAGCTTTGCTTCGCCGCGCAGCAGCGCCACCGGGCGCAGCGCATCCGAGATGTGGTCGGTCTGGAACGACACCGATGTTTCGCCTTCCAGATCCCCAAATGTCAGGCCGGAAAGCCCGTACAGCCTGTGACTCGGGCCGCAGAAGAAGCCGAAAAACTCACGGTAGACGACGGCATATTCGAGCGCGGCATCGCGCTGGCTGACAAGGCAGATGCCGAACGAGGCGCGTCTCTCCCGCACCAGCTTGGCCACCTCCACGCTCGGCAGGACGGATATCGTGAGCGTTGCGCGGGGGTGCTCGCGGTGAAATTCCGCCAGGGCGCGGTCGAACAACGGCGACACTACATGGCTGGCGACGCAGATCACCACATGCCCGGTTACTTCCTCGCGCACATCACGCACCAGAACCTGCAGCCGCGAGATGGTGCCGAACACATCGAGGCTTTCCTCGTAGAGAAGGCGGCCCACATCGGTCAGTTCGAAACGATTTGCGTCGCGTTCGATGAGCCGGCGCCCGATGCGTGTTTCGAGCCGTTTCAGCGCATTGCTCACGCTTGGCTGCTTCAGCGTCAGCCGCTCGGCCGCGCGCGTGATGCTCTTCTCCTCGACAATCACCGAAAAGGTCCGCAGCAGGTTCCAGTCGAGATCCCAGACGAGGCGATCAAATCGGGGCGTCTTCATTTCCAAAATCCATGGCAAACATTTTCAATATCTATTTGCGCAATGCACCGTCAAAGGCAATCATCCGTCGCAGCGCTCGCGATGCGTCGCAAACATAACTGCAAACGCAGACAGTTCCGCCACTCGCGGACCCAGAGGATGAACGAGATGAGAACCGTATTTTCCGGCCTGGTGGCCGCCGCATTCATGTTCACCGCGGCAATTGCAGCCGCGCCCGCGCAGGCTGACGACCTCGAGACGATCAAGGCTGCCGGCGAGATCAAGGTCGCCATGACCGGCCAGTATCCGCCCTTCAATTTCGTCAACGACAAGAACGAGGTGGTTGGTTTCGACGCGGCGATAGGCATGGCCATTGCCGAACGGATCGGGGTCAAGGGCTCCGTCGTCACGACGGCGTGGGACGGCATCATCGCTGGCCTGCTCGCCAACAAGTTCGACACCATCGTCGGCTCGATGACCATCACCCCGGAGCGTGAAAAGGCCGTCGACTTTGTCGGCCCCTATTATCATGCCGGCCGCGGCGTCTTCGTGAGCGAGGCTTCCACGGTGAAGACCCTCGACGAACTGAAAGGCAAGACGCTTGGCGTCACGTTGGGAGAAACGCACGAGAAGTGGGCGCGCGCGCAGGGCGGTTGGGAAATCCGTACCTACAAGGGCCTTCCGGAACTCTTCCTGGAACTCAAGGCCGGTCGTGTCGACGCGATCGTGGTCGACAACATTCCGGTTGCGGTGGCTGTAAAGGAGACGGGAGAGAAGATCCGCCAGCTCGACACACCCGGCATCGAGGGTGGCAGCGTCGCCATCGGCATCGCGATCCGCAAGAACAATCCGGAACTCAAGGCGGCCATGCAGAAAGCCCTCGACGATATGATGGCCGACGGAAGCTACGAGAAGATCGCCATGGAATGGGTCGGTCGCGACATCCGCTAGCATTTCCGCTGTCTCCGGCCCGCTCGCGCGGGCCGGGCCGCACTCCTCTCGCCTGAAGGTCCTCGCCAATGGACTTCTCGCTCGTCCAGCGGGTCTACCTTTTCTTTGTCGAGGCGGCGCTGGTCACGGCGCAGCTTTCGGCATTGGCGTTTCTGCTCGGTCTCCTGGTCGCCGCGCTGGTTGCAGCGGCCCGGATGTCGGATGTCGCGGCGTTGCGGTTTGCCGGCGCGGCCTATGTCAGCGTGTTTCGCGGCACGCCGTGCCTGATCCAGCTGTTCATCCTGTATTTCGGCGGACCGCAGATCGGCATCAACCTCGAACCCTTCGCCGCCGGTGTGATCGGGCTCGGACTGAACATCGCCGCTTACATGGCGGAAGGCATGCGTGGCGCGATCCTGTCGGTTGATCGGGGACAGACGGAAGCGTCGCGCAGCATCGGGTTCGGCAGATGGCAGACGATGCAGCGCGTGGTGCTGCCGCAGGCGGCGCGCCTGATGATCCGGCCGCTCGGAGTGAACACGGTGGCACTGGTCAAGGGTACGGCGCTGGTATCGACCATCTCGGTGATCGAACTGACCTACACGGCGCAACGCTTCATCGGCTCGACGTACCGGCCCTTCGAGATTTTCGGCATCGCCGCGCTGCTTTACATGGTGATGGTCTATGGCGTGGCGCGGATGGTCGATGTGCTCGATCGCCGCTACGCGATAGACTGAGCAAGGAAGGCGCCAGGTGCAAGGTCTCGATTTCAGCGTCGTCCTGCCTTACGCGGACATCCTCTGGATCGGCGTATGGTGGACGGTCGTGCTCACCGTTTCGGCTTCGCTGCTGAGCTTTTTCGGCGGCATCCTGTTCGCGCTGGTGGTGCTCTACGCGCCCACAGTGTTTGCTTACCCGGTGCGGTTGTTCATGTGGCTGTTCATGGGAACGCCGCTTTTGCTGCAGCTGTTCCTGATCTACTTCGGCCTGGTACAGATCGGCATCGACATTCCGGCGCTGGCCGCCGGCATCGTTGGTCTCGGCCTGCATTTCGCCGTCTACAACGCCGACATCTTTCGCGCCGGCATCGTGGCAATCGACAGCGGCCAGGCAGAGGCGGCGCGAAGCATAGGCTTCGGCCGCTGGCAGACGCTGCGCTATATCGTCGTCCCGCAGGCGGTCCGCAACACGGCGCTGCCAGTCGGCGGCAACATGATCTCGCTGCTCAAGGAATCGTCCATCGTCTCGGTCATCGGCATCACCGAACTGGTGCATGCGGCGCAACTGGCAATCAGCGAAACGTACCGTCCGTTCGAATTCTATCTTGTCGCGGCAGCGCTCTATTATGTGCTGAACCTTGTGCTGGAGTTCGGCCTGCGCCGTGTCGAGCGCCGCGTGGAGATGTCTCGATGAGCGGGCCCATGGTCGAAGTGCGCGGCGCCCGCAAGGCGTTCGGCGCCAACGAGGTGCTGAAGGGCATCGATCTCACGGTCGATCGCGGTCAGATCATCGCCATCATTGGGCCCAGCGGTTCGGGCAAAAGCACGCTGCTGCGTGCCATCAATCACCTGGAGACGCTGGACGCCGGCGAGGTATTCCTGGACGGCGTGCAGGTGAACCAGCGGCTGCGCGGGCAGGCATTCGAACGCCATATCAACCAGGTGCGCCAGCAGATGGGCATGGTGTTCCAGCACTTCAATCTGTTTCCGCATCTTTCGGTGCTGGACAACATCGCCATGGGTCCGATCGTGCTCAAGGGCACGCCGAAGCTCGAGGCGCATGCGCAAGCAGCCGAACTGCTGCGCAAGGTCGGGCTTGCCGAAAAGATCGATGCGTTTCCGTCGAAACTCTCAGGTGGCCAGAAACAGCGGGTCGCCATTGCCCGCGCACTCGCCATGCAGCCCAAGGTGATGCTGTTCGACGAGGCGACTTCGGCGCTCGACCCGGAACTGGTCGACGAAGTGAACGCGGTGATGAAACAGCTGGCAGCCGAGCACATGACGATGCTGATCGTCACCCACGAGATGCGTTTTGCGGGCGAGGTTGCCGACCGCGTGCTGTTCATGGATGGCGGCGTGGTGGTCGAGGAAGGAACGCCGACCGAGATGTTCGGTGCGCCGAAGCAGGAGCGGACCAAGGTGTTCCTGCGCAAATATCTGACAGCCGCGTCCGGAGCCTGACGATGCGTTATGACAGCCCCTATCCGGATTTCGGCCTGACGGCGGAACAGCGCCGCGAGGCGGTGCTCGGCAACAAGTACGAATGGCCGGGCATGGATGGCGCACGTGGCGAGATCTGGTGCTACACGGACCGTTACGCCTACCGGGCTGGGGAATATGTGCGGCTGCAGGTGTCGTCCACCGCGCCGACATACCGGCTCGATGTGGTGCGCGACGGCGCGGCCGAGCAAAAGGTACTGACGCAGGACAATCTCGATGCCCGTTGGCAGGAGACGCCCGACCAGTGTTCCGTCGAGGGTTGCGGCTGGGAGACCAGCCATGAATTCGCGATACCGCGTGACTGGCCGTCCGGCGCCTATCGGGTCACGCTGACGGCGGAGGGGCGCGATGGCGCGCCGATCCATTGCCATCATCTTTTTATCGTCTATCCGGAGGCCGGGCGGAAAACCGGCCGCATCCTTCAGGTGGCGGCGACGGGCACCTGGTCTGCCTACAACACCTGGGGCGGCTCCAACCACTACCAGGGCATCACCGGTTCCGACCGCAACATGTACGCGCCGACGGTGAGCATGCAGCGACCGTTCTGCCGCGGCTTCGTCGTGCTGCCGGCAGACGCGCCGCGTGTGCCGTTGCAGGTGACCGTGCCGCCGGCGACGCCGGCGCGCTATCCGCACATGGAATGGGCGTTCGCCAACGGCTATTCGCGCAAATACGCCTCGTCCGGCTGGGCCAGCTACGATAGCCATTTCTTCCGCTGGGCAGAGCGTGCCGGATACGAGGTCGACCTGGCCAGCCAGCACCAATTGCACTTCGAGCCGGAAATCCTCGACGGCTATGATTGCGCAGTGTTCGTCGGTCACGACGAATACTGGACCTGGGAGATGCGCGACGCGGTCGATAACTGGGTCGAGCGCGGCGGCCGCGCCGCTCGTTTCGCCGGCAATTTCATGTGGCAGACCAGGCTGGAGGACGAGGGCCGCCGCCAGACCTGCTACAAATATCGCGCCCGCGCCGAAGACCCCGTGTACCGGCAGCAGGACAAGACCCGCACCTCGACATCCTGGGAAGCCCCGGAAGTCGGCCGCCCCGGCGCGCAGACATTCGGGCTCAACGCAACCTATGGCCTCTATGTCGGCTGGGGCGGCTGCGCCCCGCGCGGCGTGCGCGGATTTCCGGTCTACCGGCCCGACCATTGGGCGTTTTCCGGGGCCGGCCTCTATTACGGCGACCTGCTTGGCGCTGACGGTCATGTCTTCGGCTACGAGGTCGACGGTGTCGACTACATCATCCGCCGCGGCCTGCCGGAGCCGACCGGCGAAGGTGCTGCTCCCGAGGGCATGCAGATACTGGCGCTCGGCATGTCGTCGCTGCAGGAAGAAAGCGCCGACATCCCGGCCGACGATCAGTTCCTTTCCGACGCCGATGCCAAATTCGTCGCGGAGACGCTTGTCGGTGACGATGGCCCGGCGGCGGTAGAGCGGGTGAAGCGCGGCGCCGGCATGATCGTCAATTTCCCGCGTGGCAAGGGCGAAGTGTTCAACGCCGGCAGTTGCGAGTGGGTCGCCGGCCTGTTGCGCAAGGACGCGATGGTCGAGCGGGTCACCGCCAATGTGCTCGACCGCTATCTTCAAAAATGAATGTCATGAGGCGAACGCATGAATCCGCCATCGGAAGGACTGACTCCGTGATCGATAAGACCGCCACGAACGAACCGGCGCCATCCAACCTGTTCTATCTGACGCGCTTGCGCCGGCCGCTGATCGATCGGGCCGAGGGCATCTACATGTACACGCAGGATGGCCGCCGTTTCATCGACGGATCCAGCGGTGCCATGGTGGTCAATGTCGGTCACGGCAACAGGAACGTGATCGATGCGATGAAGCGGCAGCTCGACCGCACAACTTTCGCCTACCGCCTGCACTTCGAGAACGAGCCGGCGGAAGAGCTGGCGCGCCGGGTGGCCGCGAAAATGCCGAACGGCCTCGACCGCATCTTCTTCGTTTCCGGGGGATCGGAAGCAGTCGAGTCCGCGCTAAAGCTCGCCCGGCAATGGGCCGTGGTGACCGGGCAGGATAAACGCTGGAAAATCATCGGGCGCTTCCCTTCCTATCATGGCGGCACTATGGGCTCGCTGGGCGTCACCGGCGATCTGGCGCTGACCGAGACATTCGCCCCGCAGATACAGATCATGCCGACCGTGCCCGCGCCAACGGCCTATCGCGACCGCGACAATCTATCGATGGAAGAGCGTGGCTTGCGCTATGCCGACATGCTGGAGGAGAAAATCCGCGAGGAAGGACCGGAAAGCGTGCTGGCCTTCATCATGGAACCGGTCGGTGGTGCTGCGACGGCGGCGCTGGTGGCACCGGACAGCTATTTTCCGCGCATCCGCGAGATATGCGACAGATACGGCATTCTGCTCATTCATGACGAGGTGATGAGCGGCATCGGACGCACCGGCAGGTTTCTCGGCGGCGATCACTGGGATTGCAAGCCGGATATCATCACTTTGTCGAAAGGTATCGGCTCAGGTTATGCGCCCCTCGGCGCCATGGCCGCATCGCAGCGGCTGGTCGGCCCGGTGCTGGACTCCGGCGGCTTCCAGCACGGATACACCTATGCCGGCAATCCGCTCTCCTGCGCGGCGGGCCTTGCGGTTTTGGACGAGCTGGAACGTCTCGGTGCGGTCGAGAATGCTGCGGCGATGGGCGATGTGCTGAAAAGCGAAGTGGAACGTCTGGCCGGCCGCTTTCCTTTCATTGCCGGGGTTCGCGGCAAGGGCCTGCTGCTGGGCGCGGACATGGTCGCCGATCCGGAGACCTTCGCTCCACTGCCGAAAGCCAAGGCGGCGAACCAGCGCCTGCTCAACCTTGCCTACGATCGCGGGTTGATCATCTATTCGCGGCGGGTTCGCGGTGATGGCTTTGAACTCGACAATTTCATGCTGGCGCCGCCGCTCATCATCACCAGAGAGCAGATCGATGAATTGGTCGGCATCCTCGAGGACTGCTTCGAGGTTCTGGCACGCGAACTCGACCTCCCGGTCAACGGTTAAGGCGGCACATGTCGAAAAGTAAAGTCATCATAACCTGCGCCGTCACCGGATCCGTGCACACGCCGACCATGAGCCCCTACCTGCCGGTGACCCCGCGGCAGATCTCCGAACAGGCGATTGCGGCGGCCGAAGCGGGGGCGTCGATCCTGCATCTGCACGCCCGCAACCCTGCCGATGGCCGTCCGAGTGCTGATCCGGCGGTGTTCATGGCATTCCTGCCGATCATCAAGCAGGCGAGTGACGCGGTCATCAACATTTCGACCGGCGGCTCGTCGCTGATGGCGCTCGACGACCGTCTGGCGGCAGCACTTCGGGCGGAGCCCGAGATGTGTTCGCTGAATATGGGTTCGATGAATTTCGGCATCTTTCCGATGGCGAAACCTGGTGTCGAATGGCAGCACCCGTGGGAACCGGAACTTCTCGAAGCGACGCGCTCGACGATTTTCAAGAACACCTTCGCCGATATCGAGGACATACTGAAACGGTTGGGCGATGGCTGCGGCACGCGCTTCGAGTTCGAATGCTACGATGTCGGCCATCTCTACACGCTGAAGCATTTCCACGATCGCGGCCTGGTCAAGGGGCCGCTTTTCATCCAGTTCGTGCTGGGTATTCTGGGCGGCATCGGCGCGGACCCGGAGAATCTTGTTCACATGAAACGCATCGCCGACAAGCTTTTCGGCAACGACTACCACTTCTCCGTCCTAGCGGCCGGCCGCCACCAGATGCCTTTGATCACCATGGGGGCGACGTTCGGCGGAAATGTGCGTGTCGGACTGGAAGACAGCCTCTATCTCGGCCGTGGCGAACTGGCGAAATCCAACGCCGAACAGGTCGCCCGCATTCGCTCCATCCTCGAAGGCCTTTCGCTCGAAGTGGCGACGCCGGCCGAAGCGCGTAAGATGCTTGCGTTGAAGGGTGGCGACAGGGTGGCGTTCTAGATGGGAGGCAGCCGGGACAAGACGGGCAAGGTGATCGTCCGCGCCGCGACCCCGGACGACGCAGTGGCGATCCACGCGGCGATCCTCGGTATCGCCGAAGTGCTGGATCAGGTTGCCAGGGTGTCCAGCACCCCGGCAGACATCCTGCGCCATGGTTTTGGAGAGACACCGGCCTTCGCCGTCCTGATCGCCGAAATTGACGGGGTTTTCGCCGGTCTTTGCCTCTCCTTTCCGAGCTTTTCCACCTGGTATGGCCGGCCGGGCGTCTATGTCCAGGACCTCTATGTCGAACCGGCATTCCGCGGCCTGGGTGTCGGCGAGCGCCTGCTGCGGCGCCTGGCCGCCGAAACGCGCGACAGGGGCGGGGTTTACCTGCGCCTGTCGGTCGATGCCGCCAACGCATCGGCACAGCGTTTTTATGAACGTATGGGCATGGAATGGTCGCGCGAGGAGAAGATCTTCGCGGCGCGCGGCGATGCCTTCCTGGCGCTAGCAAGCGATGACGGAGACGACGCGTGAAAGCCTTCTATGCTGAAGAACAGAAGCGTCACGATCCGAGGGCTTTCCTGTCGAGCGGCGCCCCGCAGCCCAATCCGGAACAGCCGGAACGCGTCGAGCGGCTTCTTGTGGGCGCCAACGCTGCCGGCTGCACGATAGAACGCCCCCGCGACTACGGCTTGAAGCCGGTCGCCGCGGTGCACTCGCCGGAATATCTCGAATTTCTGCAGAACATCTATGAGCGCTGGCGGCGCATAGAGGGTGCTTCGCTGGAGGTTATCCCGAACATCCACCCGATCGCCCGCGACGGCAGTTATCCGGCCTCGGCGGTGGGGCAGGCAGGCTACCACATGGCCGATACGTCGTGCCCGATCTCCGCCGAGACATGGGAAAGCGCGTGCTGGAGCGCCTGGAGCGCGGTCGCCGCAACGGAGGCGGTGATGTCGGGCGAAGCCGCTGCCTACGCACTCTGCCGTCCGCCCGGCCATCACGCCTTCAACGATGTCGCCGGCGGATTCTGCTTCATCAACAATTCAGCGGTCGCCGCGCAGCATCTGCGCCGATCGGCTGCCCGCGTCGCGATCCTCGATGTGGACCTGCATCATGGCAACGGCACGCAAGGCGTCTTTTACAGGCGCCCGGATGTGCTGACCGTCTCCATCCACGCCGATCCGGTTCGCTTCTATCCGTTCTTCTGGGGCCATGCCGACGAGCGCGGCGAGGGCGCCGGGCTCGGCTACAACCTCAACCTGCCACTGCCGCGCAAGACCGGGGATGAGGGGTTCCTCGAGGCGCTCAACGCAGGCCTTCGCCGCATCCAGGCATTTGCGCCCGACGTTCTGGTCGTGGCGCTCGGCCTCGATGCCTTCGAGGGCGATCCTTTCGGTGGATTGTCGGTAACGACCGATGGCTTCAGCCGCATTGGAGAAGCGATTTCGACCCTCGGCCTGCCAAGCGTGATCGTTCAGGAGGGTGGTTACCTCTGTGACGACCTCGGCCTGAATCTTGAGGCATTCCTGGGCGGAGTAGCGTAACGCGCAGGGTTAGTGACGGAACCGGCCTCATCACTCCGGCGAGGTCAGGCCCATCCCCAGGATATTCTGGCCGTCTGATTCATGCGGGGCGCATGGCAGCCCATCATCGAGCCGGAATCTGGCAAGGCTGGAAGGATAACGCGGCAATCCCGTTCTGCCGGACACGCCCATTTCTCTGCTCAGAAGACCTTGAAAGCCGCAAAATACGCGATTTCGAGGATATGCACTCCCTTGAATGCTTTTCAGTTGCATAAAATTATGAAACAGTGCCTCAAGTACGGAGGGTAAAGTCGATGCGCAAAGTCGGTGGCCACGGCCAGAAGCTGTCCTACTATGATTTCGGACACACCACGGTCTACGCTTCGCGTTTCGACCAGCGCTTTCCCTATTGTGCCTATGTTCCGGATGATTATGAGGAAGACGGAGACAAGACCTACCCGCTCGCCGTGATCGTGCATGGCACTGAGCGCGGCATGCTTGCTTACCGCGACGCGTTCGCGGATTTCGCCGGAGAAAACGGCGTCATCGTCCTGTGTCCGCTCTTTCCGGCCAACATCTGCTTTCCGGGCGATCTCTCTTCCTACAAGATGCTGCGCGCCGGAGACCTGCACTACGATGCGGTGATGCTCGACATGATCGACGAGATGCGCGAGCGCTACCGCATCGCTGGCGACCGCGTGATGATGTACGGCTTTTCCGGCGGCGGCCATTTCACCCATCGTTTTCTCTATCTCCATCCGGAACGGCTCATGGCGGCGTCGATCGGCGCGCCTGGTGTCGTGACGCTGCTCGATTTCGACCATGATTTCTGGGTCGGCGTGCGCGATTTCGAAGCCGTCTTCGGCAAGAAGATCGACCTCGATGCCGCACGCAAAGTTCCGGTGCAGATGGTCATTGGCGGAGACGACCACGAGACCTGGGAAATTACCATCACGCCCAGCGATGCCTTGTGGATGCCCGGCGCCGATCTGGCTGGAGCCGACCGCAACGACCGCCTCCAGTCGCTCAAGAAGAGTTTCGAGCAGCATGGAATAGGGGTGCGGCTCGATGTGGTACCGGGCGTTGCGCACAACGACCGGGAACTGATCGCACATGTGAAAGAGTTCTTCACGGAAACGCTGAGCGCTGTCCGCACGCTCGCTTAACCAAAATAAATGCGGACGGAACACTCGGAGAAAGCCATGAACTGGAAATCGACGATATTGGCGGCACTGGCGGCAGGACTGCTGACCGGATTTGCCGCCCAAGCACAGGCGCAGTCGGGGGGTACCCTCAACATCCGCGTCAATGCGGATATCCGCGACACGGAAGGTTTGAACCGTGACGCGAACACCGACACCATCCTGCACCACATATTCGAGACGCTGGTCGGCTTCCGCGACGACCTGACGATCGGGCCGGTGCTGGCCGAATCCTGGGAAACCTCGGAAGACGGCAAGACCTACACTTTCAAGTTGCGCGAAGGAGCGACCTTCCACAATGGCGATCCGGTGCTTTCGTCGGACGTCAAATGGAACTGGGACCGCCGTGTCGCGGCAGGTGAAGCGTGGTTCTGCAATCCGTTTTTCGATGGTTCGCAGGGCCTCAAGGTTGAGGCGGTGGAAGCGCCCGATGACCGAACCGTCGTCTTCAAGATTAATGAACCCAACGCGTTATTCCTCGCGCAGCTGGCAAATATCCAGTGCAATGGCTGGATCGCCAGCCCCAAGAATGTCGGTGCGGACGGAAAATGGATTGCCGACAGCGCAATCGGCAGCGGTTCCTTCAAGCTGAAGGAATGGCAGAAGGGGCAATATCTCACGCTGGAACGCTACGCGGACTACAAGCCACTCAAGGAAAAGATGGACGGTCTTACCGGCGACCGGACAGCCTATGTCGATGAGGTAAAGTTCCTCGTCATCCCCGACACCGCCGCATCTGAGACGGCCCTTTTCGCCGGCCAGATCGATGTCCTGCCAAACCTGGAACCGCAGCGTGCCGAGGAGGCAAAGGGCCGCGGCATCAAGGTGTTGTCGATACCAGGCCTGGCCTTCACGCCCCTGCTTATCCAGACCAAGGATCCGCTTTTGTCGAATGTGAAGATGCGCCAGGCGATCGCGCATGCCATCGATTTCAAGCAGATCGCGGCGGTTCGCACCAACGGCACGTCCGAGTTCAATCCTTCGGGCGTGGCTCAAGCGAGCGCCTTTTTCGACGAAGACTTCCTGAAGTGGCCGCAATACGACATCGAGGCAGCCAAGAAACTGCTGGCTGAAGCCGGCTACAAAGGGGAGACGATCAAGATCCAGACCAACACACGCTATCAGGGCATGTACGAAAATTCGGTCCTGGTGCAGGCAATGCTGGCGGCGGCTGGGATCAACGCCGAACTTGAAGTGCTGGATTGGGCGGCCCAACTCGACAACTACCTGGCGGGCAAATTCCAGATGCAGTCGTTCGGCTACTCGGCGCGCATCGATCCCTCGCAGGCCTATGGCATCCTGATCGGCGACAAGGAGAAGGCACCCACCCGCCAATGGGAAAACGACCAGGCCTACGAACTTTACCTCCAGTCGACGAAGACGACCGACTTCGAGACGCGCAAGGGCCTGTTCAAGCAGATCCACGCGTTGATGGCGCAAGACGTTCCGATACTCGGCCTCTACTATGAAGCAGTCACCGATGCTGTCGGACCGAACATTGAAGGCTACAATGTGTGGCCCGGTGAAAAAACGCGGGCCTGGGGCGTCAAGAAAAAATAGACAGAGCCCACTCCATTGGAACAGTGCGAGGGCGGGTGTTCCCGCCCTTTTCGTTGAACCCCAGCGCTCGCATAGCCGTTGAAGGAGGTCACATGCGGACGGACTCCATGCCTATTGTCGATTGCCCCACTGGTGCCCGGGAGCGCGGCCGCGTTCACGGCGAAGCGCTCCGCATCGTCATAGGCGAAAAGATCGCGCGCTGGCACCAGGCGATCGGCGAGGCCTATGGCGAGCCGCCGGCGGTTTTTCTCTCGCGTTTTCTGGGGGCGACGAATTTCCGGGCGATGAGCGCCAGCCTGACGCCGGACCTTCTCGACGAGGTCACGGGCATCGCCGAAGGCGCGACAATTGCCGAGGAAACCGCCTATGCATTGCAACTCATGGACGAGGAGTGGTGGTTTTCCAAATCGACGGGCGACGGTCATTGCAGCAGTCTGGCGATTGCGCCGGCCGGAGGCAGGCCGACTCTTGTCGGGCAGACGATGGATCTGCCGCGTTGGCACGATGGCGCACAAGCCCTGCTACGGATCGCGGCCGATGACGGACACGAAACGCTGGTTTTCACCTCGGCCGGCATGATCGGCCTGATGGGACTAAACGGACAGGGCATCGGCGTTTGCGTCAACACGCTGTCGCAACTTGGGGTGAGCCGTTCCGGACTGCCGGTCGCCTTCGCCATGCGTGGCGCGCTGGCGAGATCGAATGCCGGCGATGCGGCGGATTTCCTGCGGCGGGTGCCGCATGCATCCGGGCAGAATTATCAGCTTGGTGACCGGTACGGGATAAAGACGCTGGAGTGTTCGGCAGGTGGTGCGGTTGAACTTGATGTCGACAGCGGTCGTTCTCTTCACACGAACCACCCGCTCAAGAGCAGGGACAGCCTCTTCCCCGGAGTCAATCTCTCCGGCAGCGAGAATTCGCGCGGGAGGCTCGCGAGTCTCGTGGCCGATTTGTCTGCAGATGCGGCCCTGGCGGTTGACGCGGAGATCGTGAAATCCGCACTTTCGGCTTGCCGTGCCGATGGAGCCGTTTCCATCGTGCCCGGCCTGGAAGACCCGATCACGGAATCAATGACGATTGGCGCAGTTGTCTACGAGATCGGAGACACGATATCGCTTTCGGTCTGCGCCGGACCACCGGCCATTGAAGGCTGGATGCGGCTTACGCCTCGACAAGGGTGACTGCATCGCCCACGCGGATGACCGCCGGCGTTTCGATCTTGCAGAGGACACCGAAGCCGCCTTTCCCATGCTGCGAGATCTTGTGGAGGACGGCCGGTTCGAACGAAAGATTTCCCTGTGCCAGTGCCGTGAAGCTGCACCGCGCGCAGGGTTCGGAAATCGTGATTGTTGCGTTGCCGACCGCTAGCTTCTTCCCGACGATCTCGTGCTCAACGAAGCCTTCGAGGCCTGGCACGGTGTCGACCACGATGCTCGGCCGAAAACGCCGCCGGTCGACCTCGGCGGGGTCGGGCAGCAGCGAGGCGAGCATGCGCATCGAGGCGGTGGTCAGAAGGTGAATGTCGGCCCGTTCATAACGCGGCGCTACCTTGCCCTCACTTTCGGTTCCGTAGGCCGTGTGAGGACGCAATGCCGCCGGAAATCCGAGAAAGCGGGTTGCCAGGTCCTGCGCTTGCGGCGACGAGACGGGGTACCAGGTGCCATCGCCTTTTCCCACGTCAGGTTCCGCCGCCACCATGCGTGAAAAAAGATTCGGCAACGGACGCCAATGCTTGCGTTTCTCCGGCGCCGCCACCTCGCCGTTTTCGCGCTCGATCACCCCCCAGATGCGGTCATGTTCGATGCCGCGGGCATCAAGCGGGGATTCCTCCAGGCGTTCCCCGCCCATGGAACTGACCGGATAGCGCCAGATTTCGATGATGCGTCCAAGCGCCCTCATGGCTGCCGCTTTCGCCTTTCCGCTGCAAGGATTTCGCCAAACCAGGTCTGGACCGCCGCAAGCATGGCCCTGCCGTCATGACCCACACCCGGTACGATATCCTGCCGAACCGCGATAGAATGGGATTCGAGGTTTTCACGCAAGGCCGCCATACGCTGCAGCCGGTTTGTTTCGGCAAGCCGTTCGGCGCCATCCATCCACCAGGAATCCTCCGGCGTGAGCCTGATCTCCCAGGTCTCGGTGTCTTCCGAACCGATCACCATGTGTACGGGAATTTCTCGCATCGCGGCGATGTCGATGTCCTTGCCGAAAACACTGCTGAAATTGCGGATGCCGACCCAGAAATCATGTTGGCCGTCGAGCAGGGTGACAATGCCCGGCGCCCCGATTGATACGCCCAACAACCGCTCCGGATGTAGATAGAGGAACCGGTGGGAAAAGTGTCCACCGCCCGAGAAGCCATGGATCAGGAAGCGGTCGGAGCGGAGCCGATAGCGCTCGTTCACCTCGTCGACCATATCCAGCAAGACAAGATCGTAGGCGATTCCGCCGGAGCGCATCAGCTTGTAGCTTGAAAGCTCGCCTGGGTCGGTCATGCCGGCGGCAAAAAGCGGCACGAGAATGATCGCGCGCTGCTGCTCCGCGAAATCGGCAAATCCATTCCGGTATTGTTCCGCCCAGCGCGCCGTGCCGTGAACGATGACGACGAGATCGAGTTGCTCGCAGCCGTCTTGCTGATAGTCGCGCGGCACATAAAGGCAATAAGAGAGCCGCTGATCCATTCGGCTGGCAAAATAGGGCGTCGCGCCGAGGTCGTAGAAACCCAGCTTGCGGGGTGACCGTTCCACTTGAACGTTCAATGCCGGCTCATGAATTGGCGGCCCGCTTTGGTTCCGCTGCGCTGCCGGACAAGGTCCGGTCAAGCAGCATCGCTGCGTCGAGCAGGCGGCGGGTATATTCGTGGCGCGGCCGATCGAAAACGTCGTCGCGCGAGCCGATCTCGACAATGCGTCCGTTTTCCATCACGGCGACCCGGTCGGCGACCTGCTCCACCGCTCCCAGATCGTGGGAAACGAACAGGCAGGCAAACCCATGGCGCGCCTGCAGTTCGCGGATCAGCTTCAGTATCTGTTTCTGGACCGTCATGTCGAGTGCGGAGACCGGTTCGTCGGCGACGACGAATGCTGGCCGGCTTACGATGGCGCGGGCAATCGCCACGCGCTGTCGCTGGCCTCCCGACAATTGGTGCGGCAGGCGGCGCGCGAATTCGGGGCCGAGCCCGACTTCGGCGAAGACCTCGCTGACACGATCGCGCCGTTTCGCGGCATCCAGGGTCGGATCGAGCTTGAGGGGCTCTGCTACGATATCAGCAATGCGTTGGCGCGGGTCGAGGGAAGAATACGGGTCCTGGAAAACGATCTGGACGTTTCGGCGCTGTGCCCGGCCTTCCGCATCGCGTTTGCGCGAGATCGCGCCACCGCGAAACCGGATCGTGCCTTCCGTCGGCGTGACCAGGCCAACGATGGCGCGGCCGAGCGTCGTCTTGCCAGAGCCGGAGGCCCCGACCAGCGCCAGTGTCTCGCCGCATCCGATGGTCAGGTCGACGCCGTGGACGGCACGCTTGGCTGCGGTCTTTCCGAAAAGGCGGCTGCGCCCAGGATAGTCGATCACAACATCCTTGAGCTCGATCAGGGGTTCCAGTGCCGCGTCGGACCGAATGCCGCCGGCGCTGCGGCGCGGCAGTGCGTCGACCAGCCGTTTTGTGTATTCATCCTTGGGCGAACGCAGCACCGTTGTGCTGTTGCCCTGTTCGACAGCCGTGCCCTTGTGCATGACGACGACATTGCGAACATAATGCGAGACCATGCCGAGGTCGTGACTGATAAGCAGGACGGAAGTATTGTTCTCGCGGGTGAGCTCCACCATCAGATCGAGAACGTCGCGCTGGATCAGCGTGTCAAGCGCCGTGGTGGGCTCATCTGCGATCAGCAGAGCGGGCTTCAGCAGCATCACCGAGGCAAGCATGATGCGCTGGCGCATGCCTCCCGAGAATTCGTGCGGATAGGCAGCGAGGCAGCGCTCCGGATCCTCGATGCGGATGCGCTTCAGCATGTCGAAGCTACGATCGCGAATCTCGGCCTTGCCGAGCCGCTGGTGCAGCAACAGCCCTTCCGCCATCTGCTGGCCGATGGTCATCGACGGATTGAGGGAAACCATCGGCTCCTGGAACACCATGCCGATTTCAGCGCCGCGTATGCTCCGCATGGCAGGGGCTGGCAGTGTCGTCAGTTCGCGGCCCCGAAAGCGGATGCTGCTGTCGGGCGTCACCTTGAGCGCGGTAGGCAGCAGACCGAGGACCGAGCGCGCTGCCATGGTCTTGCCTGAGCCGGATTCGCCGACCAGCGCAAGCATCTCGCCGGCGGGGATGTCGAAGCTGAGACCGTCCACCACCTTGGCGCCGGACTGGCCGACCGCCACCGACAGGTTTTTCACAGAAAGAACCGGGGCCTGCTCACCTGTCATCGTGTCAGTCCTGCATCTTGGGATCGAGCCAGTCGCGAACCGCGTCGCCCAGCATGTTGACGGCAAGCAGCGTCACGGAAATGCACAGGCCCGGCAGGATGATGAGGTGCGGCGCCTGGCTGATATAGGGCCGTGCCGTGGACAGCATGTTGCCCCAACTGGGCGCCGGCGGCGGCACGCCTAGCCCGAGGAAACTCAATGCGCTTTCGGACAGTATGATCCAGCCGAACATGGTTGTCGCCAGCACCGTTATGGGAGCGATGCAGTTGGGCAGCACATGGCGCATCATGGTAACGATCTCGCTGTTGCCCATGACGCGCGACGCCTCGACGAACTCTCGTTCGCGGATCGACATCACCGTGCCGCGCACTACGCGTACGACGACCGGCATGTAGGCAAGCCCCAGCGCGACGATGATGCCGTTGCGGCTCGCACCGAACACGGCCATGAAGCCAAGAGCCAGCAGCAGCCCGGGAAACGCCAGGAAGGCATCGTTGAACATCATCAGAATGCGGTCGGTCCAGCCGCGCAGGAAGCCGGCCAGTACGCCGAAGACAACGCCCAGCACGATCGCGAAGGCGACCGTGCTGAAAGCGATCCAGGCGCTGGTGCGGGCTCCGTAAATCAGCCGGCTCAGGATATCGCGTCCGAACTCGTCTGTGCCAAGCACATGCATTGCGGAAGGCGCTTGCAGCCGCGCCATCAGGTCGAGTTTCAGCGGATCGTAAGGCGCCAGCCATGGCCCGATGATCGCGACCAGGACCAGCAGTGCCACCATGGCGCCGCCGAATAGTCCGTTGAAACGAAGCCGCGGCAGGCCGAGAGCGCGGGCGATCATGCCGTCACCCTTGGGTCGAGAAGCGGATATATAAGATCAACGATCAGGTTCACGACGACATAGATGAAAGCGATGAACAGCATGCAACCCTGCACCACAGGATAGTCGCGCGCATAGATGCCATCGATCAGCAGCCGGCCGAGGCCGGGGATGGTGAACACGGTTTCGATCACCGCTATGTTGGCCAGCAGGCTGCCGAGAATAAGCCCGATCAGCGTCCAGGTGGGCGCGAAGGCGTTCTTGAAGGCATGCCTCCACATGACTGCCGATTCCGACAGGCCCTTGGCGCGAGCGTGGGTGATGTAGTCGAGCCGTGAGACCTCTATCGTGCTGGCGCGGGCCATGCGTGTGATCGATCCGGATTCGACCAGTACCAAAGTGATGACCGGCATGATGATGTAAAGAAGCGCGCCGGTGAAATCGCGGCTGAAGGGCACGTAACCGACGATCGGCAGCCAGCCGAGTTGCAAGCCGAAGATCAGTAGCAGCATCAGACCCATCCAGAAACTCGGTATGGAAAGAAGCAGCGTCGATATCGCGATCACCGCGATATCGCTGAAGCGGTCTTGTCGCCACGCGGCGAACATGCCGGCGGGCACGGCGATAAGGGCGGCAAAGAAAACGGCCACCAGGACGATGGTGGCCGATACGGAGAAACGGTCGAGGATCAGGGGAAGAACGTCCTGGCGGGTGGCGATCGATTGGCCGAAATCCCCTGTCAGGACATTCCCCATCCAGATCAGGAACTGGACGGCGATGGGTTGATCCAGCCCCATTTGGCGACGCATGGCCTCGACCTGGCCGGGCTGCGCGAGATCCCCCAGCATGAGTGTCGCTGGATCTCCGGGTATCAGTCGCATCAGCATGAAGACCGTCGCCGAAACGATCAGCAAGGTCGGAATCGAACTGGCTATCCGCGTCAGGAGGAAGCGGACCATCGTTTTTCCCTTTCCTCGCCGTGTCCTTCGACGCCGGTTCCCGCCGCCCGGGCAAGCACCGCTTCGTCCATTGCCAGCTCGTAGCGGGTGAAGATGCGGTTTAGCGCGGGCAGCGGCGCGACCTCCATGATGCCTTTCGCCGGCTCGCAGATGATCATCGCGACTGTAGCCGACAGGTTGCCGCCCTCTTTCTTGATCGGTGGGCGGCAGACGCAGAATGGTGCGCCGAAATCGTCGAACAGCGCGCGCTTCAGGTCATCGGCGATGATGTCTCCCGGCCGCTCCGACAGCACCTTCAGCACGCGATGGTCGCGGTAGAGGCTATCCGGCACGCTGGCCAGCCCGGTCTCCCGCACTTTCGACAGCGCGACCTGGCTCTGCCAGTGGTTGGCATGCACGATCATCCCATTGGCCGGGTAGATCGGAAAAGCTTCATCGGGTGCGCATTCGAGGTCGACCGCATAACCCTCGGCCGTGCTGACCATCATATTGTTGGAGCCGGATTTGGGCGTGATCGCGACAACGCGCAGGGCGAGCGCGAAATGCTGAGCTTCGAGCGCACGACGACGGATGAAGGGCAGGGGTATGCCCATCTGGCTGTAATCGCGGTCGCATTCGAGATAGTTGGCGGTGATCGCGATGCCCGCTGAGTTGAAGCCGCTGCGGGCCAGGCCACCGGCTTCGGTGAATGTCAGGATATCCGGGCCGTCGTCGCGAAGGATGCGCAGCACGATTGATGTCTCGGCGCACTCGGCCTTCCAGTCCCAGTTCTGGCCGTGGATCAGGGCACCTTCGCGTGTCGCCTCGGGCAATATGACAGCACCGGTGCAACCGTCCGGTTCGTCGTCGCCGACGCCCGCCTCGCGACGGGCGAGCTGCAGCACCTCCGTGCGGGCATTCACCAGAACGATCGATGTCAGGCTGAGCTTCGCACCTTCGGCGATGCCTTCCATTTCCTCGACCAGATCAGGCGCCCATTGCCTGATGCGGGGAAGAAAGGTGGTGACCAGCCGGTCCACGTTGGCTCCGTCGAAGCCGAGACGGTCGAGTTGGCTGGTGTAGTGCCCGGCCGAGAGGTGGATGCGTTCACGCGCCTGCTCGCCATACATGCGCCCGCGTTGGCGCGGCGTCCCGGCGATCTCGACAAGGGGAAATGGCGTTGTTCCAGTCATCGTGCGGCCGCCCCGATATTTGCTTTTCATGTCAGCATAATGCATTTTGATCAAATGAAAAGCAGAAATCCGCTTCGCTAAGCCGGCTCGCGCAGCATTGTCTTATGGCTATAATGCGATACCGATGGGGATCACGAACGTGCCAACGACAAGCGACATTGAGCAGGCGGAAGGCCCGAGCGCGCTGCAGCTAGATCTCGCGCGCCGGATCATCGATCGGATACGCGACGGCGAGATGAGCGTGGGAATGCGTATTTCCGCTCCCGAGCTTGCCCGCACCTTCGGCGTCTCGCGATCGCCGATCAGCGCTGCCCTCGATCTCCTCGTCGAAAAGGGGGTACTCGAGCCGACGGAAAAGCGCGGGCTGCGAATCGCGCGCGATACCCTGGACCTCAACCCGCGTGACCTGTTGCCCAATTCACCGCTTGAGGAGCTTTATCGCCGAATGATGCGCGAGCGTGCGCTCGGTGAACTTCCGCAGGAAGTATCCGAGGCGGAATTGATGCCTCGCTACGGTGTTTCGCGCGGCGTCGTGCGCAAGCTTTTGATGCGCTTCGCCGCCGAAGGGCTGGCGCAACGCCTTCCCGGTCATGGCTGGCGGTTCGTCGAGACGCTGCTTGGCGACGAGGCATACCGTGAAAGCTACGCCTTCCGCGCTGTCGTGGAGTGCGCGTCCCTGCGCGTAGCGGGATTCAAGGTCGACGCCGAACAAGCAGCCCAGATCAGGCGGTCGCATGAACGCATTCTGAAGAATCCGTCCCGCAACACGGAGAGCGACGAATGGTTTCGCGTCAACGCGTTCTTCCACGAAAGCCTGGCCAGTTTTTCGGGAAACCGGTTCCTTACGGATGCGGTGCGTCAACAGAACAATCTACGGCGCATGCAGGAATCGGCCGCTTTTCATGAATTGCCGCCGGAGCGCGTCGAGCAGTCCTGCCGCGAACATCTTGCGATCCTCGAGGCTGTAGAACTCGGCGATGTTGAATGGGCGGAAGCACTGCTTCGCCAGCATCTGCGCCAGGCGTCCGAATTTCGCTGGCCGAATCATGCTTAGCGGATCTGGCCTCGATCGGGTTTTTCCATCACGTCGCGCCAAATCCCATTGCAGGGCGCGGCATACCTCATAGAATTCGCCGGGAAATTTGAGAGGGGCGATGCGTACGAAGGTCGCGATAATCGGGTCGGGGCCGTCCGGGCTGCTGCTGGGCCAACTGCTTTCCCGGGCGGGCATAGACAATGTCATCGTGGACCGCGCAAGCAGGGGGCATATCCTTGAAAGAGTCCGCGCCGGCGTGCTGGAGGAGGGAACTGTCGGCCTGATGGAACTGTGCGGGGCAGCCGCACGGCTGCACGCCGAGGCGCTGCCGCATGACGGTTTCTCCCTGGCTTTCAATGGACAGAACCATCGGATCGATCTTCATGGGCTGACGGGCAAGCGGGTCATCGTCTACGGCCAGACGGAGCTCACGCGCGATCTGATGGAGCAGCGCCAGCAGGATGGCGCACAAACGGTCTATGAGGCCGAGGAGGTGGAACCGCACGGTTTCGATGGGGAAAAGCCTTTGGTGACCTATCGCCGCGATGGCGTTACGCGTCGGATCGACTGCGACTTCATCGCAGGCTGCGATGGATTCCATGGCGTCAGCCGTAAGTCCGTGCCCGAAAAATCAATAGCGACTTTCGAGCGCGTCTATCCCTTTGGCTGGCTCGGCATTCTAGCGGAGGTGCCGCCGGTCGGCCACGAGCTTATCTACGCCCAGCATGAGCGCGGTTTCGCTCTTTGTTCGATGCGGTCGGCGACTCGCAGCCGCTACTACATTCAGTGCCCGCTCGATGAGAAGCTGGAGACATGGCCCGATGACCGTTTCTGGAACGAATTGCGCAGGCGGCTTCCGCCGCGCGATGCCGAACGTTTGCAGACCGGGCCGGCTTTCGAAAAGTCGATTGCTCCGTTGCGTTCCTTCGTCGCCGAGCCGATGCGGTTCGGCAGGCTTTTCCTGGTTGGCGATGCCGCTCATATCGTCCCGCCAACCGGCGCCAAGGGGCTGAATCTCGCCGCCAGCGACGTGCACTATCTGTTTTCGGGCTTGCGGGAATTCTACGCGGAAAATTCGACGGCCGGCATCGACGCGTATTCGGCAAAGGCGCTTTCGCGTGTCTGGAAAGCCGTGCGCTTCTCCTGGTCAATGACGATGCTGATGCATGAGTTTCCGGAGGTCGGGCCGTTTGGCCGGAAGATGCAAGAGGCCGAACTGGCTTATCTGGTCCAGTCGCGTGCGGCATCGACGGTGCTCGCCGAAAACTATGTCGGACTGCCGCTATAGACCAGCACGCGAGAGGGACGGCGCGCCGGCTATTGCACCACAAAGAAATCCTCGATCGAACGCGCCGCCGCAAGCAGATGCGGAAGGATCTCGCGTTCCATTTCGGCTGTCGTGAAACGCGACGACTGGGTCGAGACGTTGATCGCGGCGACGACCTTTCGTGAACGGTCGCGGACAGGTACGGCAATGGAGCGCAGACCAATCTCGAGCTCCTCATCGACGATGGCAAAGCCGGCCTGGGCCACCCGGGTGATCTCGGCGGCGAGCTCGTTCCGGTCGGTAATGCTCTTTTCGGTGTTGCGTTCGATCCTGGCCGTCGAGAGGAATTCCCGCAATTGCGGTGGCGGCAGGTCCGACAGCAGGACACGCCCCATCGAGGTGCACCAGGCCGGCAGCCTGGTTCCGACATGCAGGGCCACGCTCAGGATGTGACGGCCGGGAACGCGGGCCATATAGACCACATCTTCACCGGAAAGCACGGCCGCGGAACTCGATTCGTTGAGGCGCGTGGCCACCTCGCGCAGGAAAGGTTCGGCATAGGACCACAGCGAAGAGCCCTGCAGCCATGTCCGTGAGACGGACAGCAATCGCGGTGACAGCGCGAAATGCCGGCCGGTCTGGATCGAATAGCCCGTGGCGACCAGGGTCAAGAGGAAACGCCTTGCTCCAGAGCGGGTAAGGCCAGCTTTGTCGGCCGTCTCGGTCAGCGTCAGCCCAACTGGATGTGCAGCCAGAATTTCCATCACCGCGAGCCCGCGTTCGAGCGAACCGACATGGTCTCGCGATTGAAGTGTTCCGGTCATTGCACGTTCGATCAATCCGGCACGCACCTTCAGGATGCGCGCTTGACATTTGTGAAGCAATTTCTCAGAAATATCGCATACAAAACATTTGTTCGCAATACGAACATTTTTGCTTGGACTTGGAGGAGCGAATGACGAAGTTTCTAGCGCTGCGCGACGCAGTCGCGGAGAATCTTCATGATGGCGACGCGGTCGCCTTCGAGGGTTTCAGCCACCTCATTCCAACGGCCGCTGCGCACGAGGCGATCCGCCAGGGATTTCGCGACCTCACGCTGATCCGAATGACGCCAGATCTGATCTATGACCAGATGATCGGTATGGGCATGGCGCGGAAACTCGTCTTCTCATACATCGGCAATCCAGGTGTCGGCCTGCTTCGGCGGGCACGCGATTCGATCGAGAATGGCTGGCCGAACGTGATAGAGATCGAGGAGCATTCTCACGCGGCCCTGGTAAATGCCTATGAGGCGGCCGCCGCCGGTCTGCCTTGCGCGGTTTTCCGCGGCTATCGCGGCACCGAGTTGCCCAGCGTCAACCCGAATATCAAGTGGATTACCTGCCCGTTTACCGGCGAGATATTGGCTGCGGTGCCTTCGCTGCGCCCGGACGTGACGTTCATCCATGCACAGAAGGCCAACCGGAAAGGCGATGTGCTGGTCGAGGGCATCATCGGTATCCAGAAGGAAGCGGTGCTCGCCGCGAAACGGGCAGTTGTCACCGTCGAGGAGGTTGTCGACGATTTCGACGACCTCCATCCCAATCTTACAGTGCTGCCGAACTGGACGATTTCGGCGATCTCTGTCGTCCCGGGCGGTTCGCATCCATCCTACACGCATGGCTATTACGGACGCGACAACGCCGCCTATCGCGAATGGGACGATATCGCCGCCGACCGGGAGCGATTCCAGCAGTGGATGCAAGAGAATGTGATCGAGGCGGGACCGGATGTTTTTGCCGAGCGTGTAACCGAGCTGAGGGGCGTGGCATGAGCGGCTTCAGTCCAGATGAGATGATGACGATCGCCGCCAGCCGCACGCTGAAGAGCGAGGACGTTTGCTTCGTAGGCATTGGCGCGCCGTCGGCGGCCTGCAATGTCGCCCGCCTCACGCATGCACCTGGTATCACCCTGTTTTATGAATCCGGCACCATCGGCACTGCCCCCGATGTCCTGCCTTTATCGATCGGCGACGGAGAATTGTGCGA
This sequence comes from Mesorhizobium sp. ZC-5, assembly GCF_025753855.1. Taxonomy (GTDB): domain Bacteria; phylum Pseudomonadota; class Alphaproteobacteria; order Rhizobiales; family Rhizobiaceae; genus Neomesorhizobium. The sequence goes on along the minus strand of NZ_JAOWPT010000001.1, from coordinate 199,791 downwards.
CACCGCTGTCACCACGGTATCGGTCCCCGAGATGTTCCGCTACTGGCTGCAGGGCGGTCGGGTGACGATCGGGTTTTTGGGCGCCGCCCAACTCGACAAGTTCGGCAACCTCAACACAACCGTCATCGGCGACTATGCGCATCCAAAGACGCGCCTGCCTGGCGGCGGCGGCGCGCCGGAAATCGCCACCTCGTCCGGCGAGGTCTACATAACCGTGGCGCAGTCGAAGCGCGCCATGGTCGAGAAGATCGATTTCTTCACCACCTTCGGGCACGGCGAGGGTGGAAATCACCGCCAGCGCCTTGGCATCGGCACCGCCGGACCGACATTGCTCATCACCGACCTTGCAATCTGGAAGCCGGATCCGGTTACCAAGGAATTCACCGTCGTGTCGCTCCATCCGAGGGTGACGCGCGACCAGGTGCAGGAGACGTGCGGCTGGGCGGTAAAGTTCTCGGAAGAGCTGACTGAAACGGCGGCGCCAACGGAGATCGAGCTCAGCACGTTGCGCGATCTCAGGGCACGCACCGCCGAGGCTCACAAGCGGCGCATTGCTGCCGATAAGAAGGAATCGAAGAATGGCTGAGGCCTTTATCTGTGACTACATTCGCACCCCGATCGGCCGCTTCGGCGGTTCTCTTTCCTCCGTTCGCGCCGACGATCTCGGCGCGATACCGTTGAAAGCCCTGATGGAGCGCAACAGCGGTGTAGACTGGGAGGCGATCGACGACCTGGTTTATGGCTGCGTCAACCAGGCCGGCGAGGATAACCGGAACGTTGCCCGCATGGCGCTGCTGCTCGCGGGATTGCCGGAATCGGTGCCGGCTTCGACGGTCAATCGCCTGTGCGGCTCGGGCATGGACGCGCTGACGATCGCCGCGCGCGCAATCAAGGCCGGCGAGGCCGAAATCATCATCGCCGGCGGTGTCGAATCGATGAGCCGTGCGCCCTTCGTCATGCCCAAGGCAGAGACCGCATTTTCGCGCAACGCCGAGATCTACGACACCACGATCGGCTGGCGCTTCATCAATCCGCTAATGAAGAAGCAGTATGGCGTGGATTCCATGCCGGAAACCGGGGAAAACGTTGCCGAGCAGTTCAAGGTGAGCCGCGCCGACCAGGACGCTTTCGCGGTGCGCAGCCAGGACAAGGCAGTGGCCGCGCAGGCGAACGGCCGGCTGGGCAGGGAGATCGTGGCTGTCACCATTCCGCAGCGCAAGGGCGATGCAATCGTGGTGTCCAAGGACGAACATCCGCGTGCCGGCACGACCGTCGAGGCTCTGGCGAAGCTGCCGACTCCGTTCCGGCAGGGTGGCACCGTGACTGCCGGCAACGCTTCCGGAGTCAACGACGGTTCGGCTGCGCTCATCGTTGCTTCCGAAGCAGCCGCGCGGAAATATGGCCTGACCCCGATTGCCCGCATTCTCGGCGGTGCCAGCGCGGGCGTCGCGCCGCGCATCATGGGTATCGGCCCGGCGCCGGCGACGAAGAAGCTGTGCGCGCGCCTCGGTATCAAGCCATCCGAGTTCGATGTGATCGAACTCAACGAAGCTTTCGCCTCCCAAGGGATCGCCGTGCTCCGTGAACTCGGGATTTCCGAGGATGCGGCGCACGTCAACCCGAACGGCGGCGCCATCGCACTCGGTCATCCGCTCGGCATGTCCGGCGCCCGCATCACCGGCACGGCGGCGCTTGAGCTCAAGGAACGCGGCGCCAAGCTGGCGCTTGCAACCATGTGCATCGGCGTGGGACAGGGCATCGCGGTCGCGCTCGAAAGGGTTTGATTGCCGGGCTGATGGCGCATCAGTCGTCGGGCTGAGTGCGGCGTAGGTCTATTGTCCCAGGTGCTCGATATGGCCAACAAGTTCCACGGCGATTCTTGTTGCGGCGGCTGTCGCCATCACCATGTTGGTCAGGACCAGCCATTCCAGTGTCCAGGCGGAACCCGACCGTTCCAGTTCATGCACGAGCGCCTGATGGATGCCTGAAAGCTGGACCGCGTTGTAGCGCGCCAGCGTTACCAGAATCTCGGCGGCGACCGGGTTCTGCTTGTGCGGCATTGCCGAAGAGGCACCGCCGCCGCCGAGAGCGATCCCGGAACCGGTCTGGGCCATCAGCGCCACATCCTGCCCGAACTTGCCGAGGCTGCCCGTAACCAACGACAGCCAGCCTGCGAATTCGGCGATGCGGTCGCGCTGGCTGTGCCACTGCGGCGCGTCGCCAAGGCCGAGTTCTTCGGCCAAGGCCTTGCGGATGATTGCGGCATTGTCACCTAGCTTCTCGAGGGTTCCCGCCGCGCCGCCGAACTGGACAACGAGAAGCGAGGGTCGCAAAGCCGCCAGCCGTGCACGATGGCGGCCGAGCGGTGCGCGCCAGCTTTCGATCCGGTCGCTCGCCGCGATCGGAATAGCCGGCTGCATGCGCGTGTAGGCCATCAGCGGATTTTTACCGAAACGGCTGTCCAAACCGGCAAAAAGGGCGTCAATTTTCGCCAGACGGTCATCGAAATTCACCAGAATCGGCACCAGGTTGCAGATTTTCGCGGTATCGATGACGTCTTGGCTGGTTGCGCCGAAATGAACGTGCTTCGCGTGCGGTTCGCCGACCGCTGCGCGCAATTGCCGGACAAACTCCGGAACGACAACCCCGTCCCGCGCCGTGGCCGCTTTCAAACTCGCCATGTCGGGCCTGAAGCCGTTCAATCCATCGCGGATCGCCGCAGCCGCCTCGGCGGGGATCAGGCCATGTTGTGCCTCGACCTTGGCGAGAGCGATTTCGAACGAAAGCATCGCAGCGATCTCGGCACCGCTGCCGAGCAGTTGCGCGGTTTCATCGTCGCCGAGGAGCCCGGACAGGAACGGATGGTCGAAAGCGGACACGGCCATGTCAGATGTCGAGGAACACGGTTTCGTGCTCGCCCTGGAGGTGGATGTCGAACGTGTAGATATCGCCGTCACGCGGTGCGATCAGCGTCGGAACGCGCGTGCGGTCCTCGATCATCGCCAGCACCGGATCTTCGGTGTTGGCGGTCGTCTCGTCGCCGAAATACATGCGGGTATGAAGGCCGATATTGATGCCGCGCGCGACGATCCAGACGGTGATATGAGGCGCCATGAGGCGGCCGTCCCCGAACGGAACGCGGCCAGGCTTGATGGTCCTGAACACGCATTCGCCGGTCGTCATATCGGTCGCCAGGCGGCCCCAACCCGTGAAATTCGGGTCGGCTACTGCGCGCGGTTCGGAGGGCGAATTGTAGAACCCGTCGGCGTCAGCCTGCCAGATCTCAACCAGCGCGTCGGTGAGCGGCTGGTCCGCTCCGTCGAAAACACGCATTTTTACGTCGATGCGTTCGCCGCGCGTCTTTTCATCGACCATGATCGCGCCAAGATCGGTTCCGAAGACGCCGGCAATGCCCGAAAAGTTGGGCATGAGGCCGATGTGGACGTAGGGCCCAGCCGTTTGAGACGCGCTTTCCTTCAGCCGGTCAGAGGATTGCGGCATCAATTGCCCTCCAGCCGGTTTTCGAAAAGCGAGGATTGGCGGCCACGCAAGACGATGTCGAACTTATAGGCGCATGCGTCCATCGGAATCGTCGCTTCCATGTCCAGTCCCGCGATCAGCCGCTCGATCGCCGCTTTGTCGGGGATCGTGCGGACGATGGGGCATTTCCAGATCAGCGGGTCGCCTTCGAAATACATCTGCGTGATCAGGCGTTGCGCGAAGCCATGGCCGAAAATCGAAAAATGGATATGCGCCGGACGCCAGTCGTTCGGCCCGTTCGGCCAGGGATACGGGCCTGGCCTGATGGTACGGAAGCTGTACGATCCGTCCGCGCCGGTTACGGTGCGGCCGCAGCCGCCGAAATTCGGGTCGAGCGCCGCGACATAACCTTCTCGCTTGTGGCGGTAGCGTCCGCCGGCATTGGCCTGCCAGAATTCGAGCAGGGCGCCGGGGACGCCCTTGCCCCGTTCGTCCAGCACCCGCCCGTGGACGATTATGCGCGGGCCGACGGCGCTTTCGCCTGGCCTGGCAAAGTTGCGGATCAGATCGTCGTCGAGTTCGCCGAGAATATCGTGGCCGAAAACAGGCCCGGTGATTTCAGACAACGTGCCGTCGAGCGAAAGTAGCGCCTTTCGGGGCGAGCGCAGGACGGATGACTTGTAGCCTGGCGCGAAGGCCGGCGGATGCCAGTCCCGATCGCGCGGGAAGAAGGCTTCGGTTTCTGGCTTGCGGTTTGAGAGTCCGCTGGCTTCGGTCTTCATTTCTGGTCCTTGCCGTCCATCTCGTCGAAAACCTTCCTGGCAAGCTTGAAGGCGTGATTGGCGGCCGGGACGCCCGCATAGATCGCCACATGCAGCATCGCCTCGCGGATGTCCTCCCGGCTGGCGCCGGTATTGGCCGTGGCGCGGATATGCAACGCGAACTCCTCATCCCGCCCGAGCGCGGCGAGCAATGCGATCGTCACGATGGAGCGCTCGCGCTTCGTCCAGTCCGGGCGCGACCAGACATGGCCCCAGGCTGCTTCGGTGATCAATTGCTGGAAGGGCTGGTCGAAATCGGTCGCCGCTGCACCGGCGCGGTCGACATAGGCGTCGCCAAGCACGGCCCTGCGCGTGGCCATCCCCTGGCTGTGACGGTCGCCTGTTTTTGCTTCGCGCATATAGGCATACTCCGGCAAGATACGGTCGTTTGTCCGCCCAATGCGGTCAAGCCGCAAAGTGATATGAATTTCCTTCGCTTACAACCGAAAACCAGAGTCCTTTGCACCGTTGTCGGCCGCCCGCTCGCCTTGACAAGAGACAGGCGTTGCGCGACGCCAAGTGTGACCTGCTCTGTGTGCAGTCCCGTCCCGCGCGGCAAAACAGGTGCTGAGGATGCTCGCCAACGTCGAAATCATTGCAAGCGCCCGGGACGGCAGCCTTATGGCCGGACGCCGATGAAGCCACGCTCGCGCCGGGGCGGCGGACGACCGACGATCGCCGATGTCGCAAAGCGTGCGGGAGTGGGCGCTATAACGGTTTCGCGCGCGCTGCGCGAGCCGCAGCGCGTTTCCGAGGATTTGCGCCGCCAGATCGCAGCGGTGATCGACGAGCTTGGCTACGTACCGGACCCGAACGCCCGTGCGCTCGCGTCGGTACGGACCGACGTCATCGGGGTTCTGGTGCCTTCGCTGACGAACAACGTGTTCGCCGAGGTGGTGCGCGGCATCTACGATGGTCTCGGCGACAGCCATCTGCAGGTCCAGCTCGGCAATACCCATTATTCCGGCCTCGAGGAGGAGCGCTTGTTGCGGGTGTTCCTAAGCCAGCGCCCGTCGGCTCTTGTCGTTTCCGGTATCGACCAGACGCCGACGGCGCGGAAACTGCTCGAGGGTGGAGGGTGCCCGGTCGTTCAAATCATGGAGATCGGGCCTGATCCGGTCGACATGATGATCGGCTTTTCGCATTTCGAAGGTGGGCGTACCGTCACCCGCCATCTCGTGGACAGAGGCTATCGCAAGGTCGGCTTTATCGGCGCGCGCATGGATCCGCGTTCGCAGCGCCGCCTCGCCGGCTACCGCGCGGAAATGAAACGGGCAGGTTTGTTCGATCCGCGCCTGGTCACGACCACGACGATGCCGTCCAGCATCCCGCTCGGGCGTGAATTGCTACGCGATGCTCTCGCCAAAGTGCCGGCCCTCGACGCCGTCTTCTGCAATAATGACGACCTGGCACTCGGCGTCCTGTTCGAATGCCATTGTTCGGCGATCGAGGTGCCGGCCAAAATGGGTATCGCGGGGTTCAACGACCTCGACATGATGAGCGTCGCCTTCCCATCGCTGACCAGCGTCAGCACGCCCCGCTACGAGATAGGCCGGCGCGCAGTTTCCATGCTGCGCGCCGCCATCGCGGGCTCCAGGCCGGAACAACCGGTGATCGACGTCGGGTTCGCACTTAAACCGCGTGAAAGTACAGCCCGCAAGATCTGACGTCTAAAACCAGAGATCGGGATATCTTTCCTCTTTACAGCAATGAATGGTAGCGCTACCATCCATTGCTTACTTCAAATATTTAAAGTCGGCCAAGTCATCGCGATGGAGGAAGTGCGATTACTTGCCGAAAATGACGCGGCAATGCCGTTCAGCCGGAGAATAGCTGGCGGCATCGAACCATGAGGGCATGCAAACAGCGTTAAAACTGCAACTGGGAGGAAGTTCGATGATCAAATCACGTATCGGCGGCTTCGTTGCCGCTTCTGCATTTCTACTGTTGAGTTCGGTCGCCATGGCTGAGCCTGAAATCGTCAGCGGGCCGGCGGCCGAACCGGATTGCTTCGCGCCCTGGACCGCGGAAACGAAATTCTTCAAGTTCCCGAAGAAAGACGGTCCCTACCGCATTGCGCTCGCTAACGGCTACATTGCCAACACCTGGCGCATCCAGATGATCCAGACCGCCAAGGCCTATGCCGCACAGCCCGACGTCGCTGCCAAGCTCAAGGAGTTCAAGGTAGTGTCGACCGGCGAGGACGTGCCGGCGCAGATCTCAGCGATCAACAACTTCATCGATTCCGGCTATGATGCCGTCGTCGTCAACGCACAGAATCCGACTGCCTTCGCGCCCGTCATCAAGCGCGCCAAGGAAGCCGGCGTTATTCTCGTGGCTTTCGACAACATCCTCGATACGGAAGACGCCATCAACGTCAACGTCGACCAGAAGGGCCTCGGCGTGCTGTGGGCCAACTGGCTGGTCAAACATCTGCCCGAAGGCGGCAAGATTCTCGAGGTCCGCGGCGTTGCCGGCACTTCCGTCGACACCGACCGCCACAATGGCATCCACGAAACCTTCGGCGCGACCGGCAAGAAATGGGACGTGGTTGAAGTGCTCGGCAAATGGGACGATCCAACCGCACAAAAAGCGACGGCCGACGCGATCGCCGTACACAAGAAGTTCGACGGCATAACCGCGCAAGGCGGCGATACCGGTGTCGTGCAGGCGATGATCGACGCCAAGCACGCCTTTGTTCCGTTCGGCGGCGAGACCGAGAACGGCTTCCGCAAGTTCTGTGCGAAGTTCGCAGGCGAAGGGCTGAAATGCTCGTCGGCCGGCACCGGCCCGGCGCAGGTCGCCGTCGCTATCAAGACGGCCATCGCCGCGCTGGAGGGTAACGTTGTTCCCCAGTCGGTGAAGTTGCCGACGGCCATTGTCGAGGATCCAAATTTCAAGGAAGGCGAGGATTTTTATCCGGACCAGTCCGACAACTTCTTCGTGGGCAACGCCTTCCCCACCTGCAACATCAACTTCACGGCGCAGGAAATCATGGGTCAGACCAAGGAAAATCAGTAGCTTCTAACCATGGACTGGTGTCGCGTCGCGATCCGCGACGCCAGTCTCCAAAGCATCCTGGGGAGGGATTGTTGGACGTTGCGCCGATTTTCCGCATGGAAGGCATATCCAAGCGCTATGGCGGCGTGCGGGCGCTGGAGAACGCCGCGCTGACGGTTGCTCCCGGCCGCATCCATGCAATCCTCGGCGAGAACGGTGCCGGCAAGTCGACGCTCATCAAGGTCATGGCGGGCGTTGTCGCCCCCGACGAAGGCCGTATGACGCTGGAAGGCCGCGAGGTCAAGTTCGCCTCGCCATCGGCAGCCAACGAAGCCGGCATCGTTTGCATCTTCCAGGAATTGTCGCTCATTCCCGAGCTCACCGTCGCCGACAACATCGTCATCTCCAACCCGCCAAAACGGTTTGGCATGATCGACCGCAAGCAACAGCGCAGGATCGCCGAAGACGCGCTGGCGCGTGCCGGCGCCGAGGACATCCATCCCCTCGCGCTGGTCAAGGACTTGCCCTTGTCGCGCCGGCAGATGGTCGAGATCGCCAAGGCGCTCGCCCGCAAGCCGCGCATTCTCATTCTGGATGAAGCGACATCGGCACTGACCGCCGCCGACGTCTCCAAGATTTTTGCGGTACTGAAGCGGTTGCGCTCCGAAGGGCTGGCGCTCCTCTACATCTCGCATCGCATGAACGAGATCGCCGAGCTGGCCGACGAATGCACGGTGTTCCGCAACGGCCGCAATGTCGCTACCTACGCCGCCGGCACCAAATCCGACACGGAAGTGGTCGAGCTGATGATCGGGCGCGAATACAGTCACATCTTTCCGCCGAAGCCGCCCCGCATTCCGGTCGACCGACCTCCGGTACTCGAATGCCGCAATCTCTCCTGGGCGGACCGGCTGAACGATATCTCGCTCACGGTTGATGCCGGCGAAGTCGTCGGGCTTGGTGGTCTCGACGGCCAGGGCCAGCGCGAATTGCTGCTTGCCTTTTTCGGCGTGCTGCGCGGTCTGTCGGGCGAGGTTCTGATCGATGGAAAACCGATCCGGATCTCCAGCCCCGCCGCGGCACGGGACAAAAAAATCGGCATGGCGTTGATCCCGGAAGACCGCAAGACAGAGGGGCTGATGCTGCCGATGACAGTGCGTGAGAACCTGTCGTTCGCGGCGCTCGATCTGCTCGCCAGGGGCGGCGTTATCAACCGTGGCGCCGAAGAAGGTCTTATCGACGAGATGATCCGGCTGCTCGCTATCCGCACCGCCGGCCTCGATATCCCGGTGGGAACACTGTCGGGCGGCAACCAGCAGAAGGTGGTCATCGCAAAATGGCTGATGCGGCATCCACGCATCATTCTGCTTAACGATCCGACACGCGGCATTGATGTCGGCACCAAACAGGAAATGTACCAGTTGCTGCGGCGGCTTGCCGACGCGGGTGCGGCGATCGTCTTCTACTCGACCGACTATGACGAACTGATCGGCTGCTGCGACCGCGTGCTGGTGCTCTACGAGGGCGCCGTCAAATGCGAACTGGCCGGCGACGACCTGACTGAGCGGGCGCTGATTGCAAGCGCTCTCGACATCGATGACCGGGATGTGGCGTTGCGGGCGAGGATGGGGGCATGAAGGACTGGCGATACCGTCTGGCCGACCAGCGCGGGACCTTGATTGCGCTGGCGCTGTTTCTGCTGATGTTCACCATCTACATCGCGAACCATCCGGCCGGGCTGACGGCCAATGTCGCCCAGACGGCGGCGAACAAGGGCGTGCTCTTGGCTTTCATCGCCATGGCACAGGCGCTGGTGGTGATCACCGCCGGCATCGATCTGTCGGTCGGCATGATCTTCCTGCTAACCAACTGCCTGGCATCCTGGATCGTGGTCGGTGCACCGGTGCCGACCGCGCTGGGAGTCGCCGGCGTGCTGATCGCGGGGATGGTCTGCGGCGCGATCAACGGATTGCTGGTCATCTACGGCAGGCTGCAGCCGATCGTCGCGACCATCGCGACCGGGGCGGTCTATTTCGGCATCGCGCTGCTGCTAAGGCCATTTCCCGGAGGTTCGGTCAACGAGGACCTGGCTGACGTATTCACCGGCAAACTGTTCGGTGTCGTGCCATCCAGCCTGGTGGCGCTGGCAGCCGTGGTGCTGCTGGTCTGGCTGCCGTTCCGCCGCTCCGAGATCGGCCGTGCCGCCTACGCGGCCGGATCGTCCGAATCTGCGGCTTTCATGTCGGGCGTACCGATCCGGCGCGGCAAGTTTGCCGCCTACACGCTTGCCGGATTGCTGGCTGCGGTGGGCGGGCTGTTCCTCACATTCTTCACCTATACCGGCGAGGCCGCCTATGCGAGCGGCAACGGTTATACGCTGTGGTCGATCGCCGCCGTGGTGCTGGGCGGGGTCTCGCTCTACGGCGGCAAGGGCAGTGCCGTCGGCGCAATCTTCGGTGCCTTCGCCGCCCGCACCACCGGCGACATGCTGTTCGTCTTCGATGTCGATCCGCTCTGGCAGCCGCTGCTCCAGGGCATCGTGCTGATGCTGGCGGTAAGCATCGGCGCGTTCGGCCTGCTACGCGTGCGCAACCGGCTGGAGTGGTTCGGATGAGCGAGATGGCTGGCCGCATCAGCGGGCGTTTCCCCAGGCTGATCCGCCGCGCCGACCCGGCGGTGGTTACGGCATTCGGCTGCATCCTGCTCTTACTTCTGCTAGGCAGCCTCTATTCGTCCAACTTCCTGTCGCTCGATTATCTCCTGCAGCAACTCAAGGTGGCTTCGTTTCTCGGCGTGATCGCGGCCGGCATGATGCTGGTGATCCTGCTTGGGCATATCGACCTTTCCATCCCTTGGGTGATGACGGCAGGTGCGATGATGGCGTGCGCGGCCGCCGGGTTCGGCGCTGTCGGCGCGGCGTTGGCCATCCCGTTCGGCGTTCTCTGCGGCGTCGCATTCGGCCTGGTGAACGGCGTCGGCGTGGCCTATCTTCGCATCCCCTCGATGATCGTAACACTCGCCACCAACGTCGTCGCGCAAGGATTGATGGTGGTCTATACGGGGGGATTTTCGCCGCAGGATTCGGCGCCGCCGGCAGTGCGCTGGCTGGCAACCGGGTTTGTCGTTCCGGGTCTGCCGAATGCCGTGCTTGTCTGGCTCGCGGTCAGCGGCGCGATGGTCTTCCTCCTCGGGCGCACGTCGCTTGGCCGGACAATCTACGGCATCGGCAACAGCGAGCGTGCCGCCTATCTCTCCGGCGTCAGCACCCGGCGCGTGGTGATGATTGCCTTCGCCGTGTGTGGCGGCCTGGCAGCATTCGGCGGCATCCTCCTCGCCGGTTATTCCTCCAAGGCGGCGCAGGCGATGGGCGACGCCTACCTGCTGCCGTCGATCGCCGCGGTGGTGCTGGGAGGGACGTCGATCCTCGGCGGCCGCGGCTCCTATCTCGGGACGGTGGCCGGCGTGATCCTCATCACGCTCCTGCAATCCATCCTCTCTGTCATGCAGATGCCGGAGGCCGGGCGGCAGATCATTTACGGTGTCGTAATCGTCGCCATGCTTCTGTTTTATGGCCGCGCTCCCGCAAGCCGGTGAAACGTGGTGGATGAAATGGCATCGATAACGCAGTCCGACGTCACCTTGCCGGCTGTTGTGGTGATGGGCGTCGCCGGAAGCGGCAAATCGGTGGTCGCGTCGGCTTTGGCGGCGACGCTCGGAGCCCGGTTTGTCGAGGGCGACATATTGCATCCGCCGGAAAACGTCGCGCGGATGGCAAGTGGCCTGCCGCTGACCGATATCGACAGGAAAGGCTGGCTCGATACCATCGGCAGCGAAATCGCGGCCGCCGCGTCACGAGGAGAAAGTGTCGTTGCCGCATGTTCCTCCCTCAAGCGCGCCTATCGTGAACGGCTGCGGCAACATTGGGGACGTATTTCCTTCGTCTATCTCGATATCGATCCGGAGACGGCGCGGCAACGCGTCTCCATGCGCAAAGGGCATTTTATGCCGGCCAGCCTCGTGGAAAGCCAGTTCGCCGACCTCGAGCCGCCGGCTGCCGACGAGAACGCGCTCACGCTCGATGGATCACATCCTGTTGCCGAACTCGTTGAAGCCTCGTCGGAGTTCCTGCGGGTCAATAGAACTATCAGATAGAAGCGGCCGCCGTCAGGCGCGGTTCAGTCGCCTCTTCTTTTGGCTATCTGCACGATCCGCGGAACCCTGGACGCTAGGGGATGTGCGTCCGGCGGCATTGCCGGGATATTGCGCGCATCGGTGTTGTTCTTGATGGGCACCGCGAGATACGCCCCTTCCCGGACGCCCTGAAACGTCTGTTCGACGATCGGCGCAAAACCGCCGCCGTGCATGCCGCTCAAAAACGCCAGCGTATAAGCGGCCTCGCCCGAAAACGAGAAACGGCAATCCGCAAACGAACAGCCTGCCAGAACGGGGGGAAGCCCGCCGCCATAATCGAGCTCGCAACGATCGAATGTGCAGTTCTCGAAATGCTTGCCGTCAAGCGACAGGCTTTTGTTGCGGTATACTTTTCCGGTTGCCGTCACTACCGCGCCCTAGTTGACCGCGTCGAGTTTATCGATGGCAGCGGTGAAGCCATTGAGTGAGACCGGGATCGTGACCGGGTTGCGGGTGACCGATTCCATGCTGATGTTCAGGCTGGTGCCTGTCTTCAGCGCCTTGATGAGATCGGCGTTGAGCGGGACGGCCGCATAGGCACCGTTCTGGTCGCTGGTCTGAATGGCCACCGTCTTCTTCTCGGCCGCATCGATCTGGTAGGAAGCGCCGGCAGGTATGAACAACCCATGGGGAAGCGCCAGCAGCATCGCCATGGCCCCGTCTTTCGGCTGCTTGCGGATCGTCACGGTCAGGACCCGCTGTCCGGTTTTCGACTCGGTCAGGTTCTGCGACATCTGGCATTCGAGCGCGCCTGCGTTTGCCCCGCTTGCGCAATTCACGGTCCAGGCAACGGCTGGTTTTTCCGGCGCAGGCGCTTGGGCCGCCGGTGCCTCAGGCTTGGCGGCTTCCTGTGCCGATACCGGTACTGAACCAATGCCCGCCGAAAGAAGTCCAGCGAATGCACAAAAGGTCAATCGGCTGAATTGCCGGTCAGGAACAAGATTCATGAAATTCTCCCTTTTGGCGCGCGTCCGGTCTCTTTTCGACCTGCATGCTGCATTATCGCGGTGCACCAATACAGCCATCGTTCCGTTTAGGAAAGACAACCGCAGGGCGCGGAGCGCGTTATTGCGAGCAGATTGTTGCGGGAGATGTTGCCGAAATATCACATCGCTGAAATGTTGCAGATTATGCAAGATTGGTAGTCTCCGGGACCAAGAAACACGGATACGGTGCCCCTCGGGTGTTGTGGCTGAGGCGGTAAAAGCATGTATTCGGCGAAAGTAACTCGCCAGACTCAGTCGAAGAAATCGATTGAATCCGGTGAAAGCCGTTCGTCACGGCATTACCGGAGCGAATTCTCGCGCCATCTCTGGAAAACTTCCGCACTCTCCACGATTGCGCTCGCCGGCGCAGGGGCCGCCCATGCTCAGGACGCACTGTGGCAGCCGCAGGTCCAGACGATCGTTGGTGGCGATCATCAAGGCGCATATTCGTCGCTCGAAGGTTTTATTCCGCTTACGCAGACTCCCGATTCGGTTGTCTTTCTCGACTTGCGCCTCAAGCACGATTTCTCTGAAGGAACCGGCGGTGACGTCGGTCTCGGTCTGCGCCGTGTTGTCAATCCGGACCTGATCCTCGGCGGCTACGCCTATCTCAACGTCGAAAGGCTCGACGGACACCAGTTCACCGGAGCTACGCTCGGCGTCGAGGCGATCGCCACGAATTTCGATGCGCATGTCAACGTCCACCTGCCGTTCGGCGACCAAGAGCGGGAGACTTCGACCTCAGCATCCAGCCTGTCGCTGGTCGGCAATCAGTTGCTCGAGCAGATTTCGGTGCTCAACCGCCGCGATTATGCCTCTTGGGGCGTGGAAGGCGAGTTTGGTGTGCAGGCGCCGATCGACCTGCCCAAGGACCATGCGCTGCGGCTGCATATCGGCGGCTATCATTTCGAAGACGCCGGCAACACGGCGGACAGTGTTACAGGCGGAAAGGCAGGCTTCGAATACAAGGTTGGAAACGTGCTCGGCGACAGCGGCGCCTCGCTGACGTTCGGCGGCGAGGTTCGCTACGATGACCGTGACGACACGACGTTTGCAGGTTTCGCCAGGCTGACGATCCCGTTGGGCGGCACCCAGCGGGTGGCCGACGGCGATCGCGAGCCGCTTTATAATGTGAGCGAAGGTTTGCGGAAGCGGGCCAATGAGCGTGTTCGCGGCGATATCGGCGTCAGGCTCGACACCGACGAGACCGCTGCATCGCTCAGCCGCCTGGCAATCAATGTACGGACTGGATCCGAGTTCGGTCTTTTCTTTTTCGCGGACGGCGAAAATACGCTTGGCCTTGGGACGCTCGGAGATCCAACGACGCTTGACGATGCGGTCACCAAAGCCGGCTCCGGCTTTGTTGTGGCGCTCGGCGGCTCAGGGAATCTACTGACAGGCGGCGTAACCCTCACCAATGGCCAGACGGTTATAGGCGGCGGCCAGACGGTGCAGGCAATTTTGCTCAACGGCACCATCAGTTCGTTCGCTTTCGGCGGCAGCGACGGCACCATTCAGGGCACCAACCCGGCAAATCCGGTCCTTTCACTCGGCAACGGCAACACGCTGCAAGGCATCACCGTCACCGGTGGTGAGGTCGGCATACTCGGCAACAACATCAACGGCGCGACGCTCACCGGCGTTACAGTCGACGGAACTGGTTCGCACGGCGCGTCATTCACCGGAACCTCGACTGGCATCAACGCCTCGAACTTCAGCGCGACGGACAATGGCGGCGATGGGCTGCACATCGAAGGCGACGGCACCTACAACTTCACCGGCGCGACATTGCTTTCTGGCAACGCTGTCGATGGTCTGTCGATAACCGGCAACGGCACTTATAATTTCCAGACCGTCAATGCGCTGAACAACACCGACGACGGCATCGAGGTGACATCGGCCACCGGTACGTTCAAAACGACCGGCGGCACGATTTCCGGCAATGGCGACGTCGGCGTCAAGATCGATCCGATCAACGCCAACGTCGTACTTACCTCGATCACCCATAGCAGGGGCACTTCGGGCGTCATTCTGGACGACGTCACCGGCAGCTTCACGGTCACCGGCGCGACGACGATCTCCAACACGTCTGGTGCGGCGATAGCCATTTCCAATTCGCCGGCATCGATCCGCTTCGCCGACATCACGATCATCAACCCGGGGGCGGACGCGATCACCTTCGCCGGCATCAACGGCCCGGTGGTGGTGGGCGGCGTGGTCATCTCAGGCCTTGGGACTGGCGCAACAGGCCTCGATTTTTCGGGCAGCCGCACCACATTCACAGCGCAGTCGGTCAACATCACCGGCACCGGAGCTGCCGGCAGCACCGGCATCGACCTTTCGGGCACCCAGGTCGGTTCGGCGATCACCGTCAGCAATGGCGGCACGATCGCCAATGTAGACACGGGCGTCCGGCTCGGCATCGCGGGATCGCTGGCCAACACCGCCAATGCCAATTTCAGTTTCGGTGGCGGCTCGGTGGGTGGCATCACCGCCTCGCTGGACGCGCGCGGTCTCAACCCGCTCACCGGCACCTACGCGTTCGGCTCGACGGTTTTCAACGGGCCGCAACTGTTCAGCACCGCCAACATCGTTTTCGTAGGCTCCACCGCGACGGGAGCCGGCGACGGCTCTTCCGTCAACGATCTCGCCACGATAGGTACCGCCGATGCCAATGCAGGCGCGGATGCGATCTTCGTGCTGATCAACGATGGCAGCGTCATCAACGATGCAGACGGCTTCACACTCGGCGACGGCCAGACGCTCGCCTCGTTCGGCAATGGCGCCGAATATGCGCTGGGCGGGGTGCCGCTCAACGTTACCGGTGACAATGTACAAAATGGCGTGGTCCAGGGTGATCCGACCGGCAACGGCGCGGCCACGCTGACCAATCTCAGTGCCGGCAACACCGTCGTGCTGGGCGACGGCACCGTCATTGCCAATATAACGATCTCCAACGGTGCCGGCGGCGTCGGTATTTTCGGAGACAACATCGATGGCGCGACGCTAACCGGCGTCACAGTCAGTGGCGCCAGCTTCGACGGCGCATCGTTCACCGGCACATCGACCAATGTCGGCGGTTTGAACTTCACCTCGACGGGCAATGGTGGCGCCGGGCTTGTCATCGAGAGCGATGGCGTTTTCAGTTTCAGCGGAACGACGACGCTTTCGGGCAATGCCGTCGATGGTCTGACGATTTTCGGCGACGGCGACTACAGTTTCGAGACGCTCAATATCCAGAATAATGCCGGAAGCGGACTTTCCGTTTTCGCGACGACACGCGCGAGCCTGTCGATTGCCGGCGGAAGCATCGCCGGGAATGACGACACCGCCGCTTTTATCTCCGGCACGGATCTCGATGTTACGCTGGATTCGATCACCCATGACAACCCGGCAGCCGGTCTAGGCGGGCTGTTGCTTCTCGACGTGGGCGGCAGCTTCGCCGTGACCGGGGCGACGACCATCAAAAATGTTGGATTTGCTGGCATTCTGATCGGATTGAGCACGGCCGATATATCCTTCGGCGGTCCGGTGCTGATCGATGGCGTCGTCGGTGGTGACGGACTCGCCATTGAACAGTCCGGCGGTACAGTCAGGTTCGACGGAGCGGTCGATATCGGCAGCGCCGCCGGCATCGGGCTCATTGTCAGAAACTCCGATGCGACCGTTATATTCGACGGGCCCGTCGCCATCGCCGACACCGGCGAAGAAGGCATCGTACTGAATCATAATACCGGCGCGGTCAGCTTCGACGGCGCCACCGCCGTCAGCCGCGCCGGGTTCAGCGGCATCGTCGTCGTCGACAATACGGGCTCGGTGGAGTTCGGCGACACCACGGTCGCCGATCCGGGCGAGAGCGGCGTCGATGTGATCGGCGTCAACGGGACAATCAATTTCGGCGATATTGATGTGACCGGCCTCGACGCCATCTGCGGGTGCGACGCTGCCGGCCTCAATCTCGCCGGCAGCAGGTCGACCTTCACCGCCGCGTCCCTCGATGTCTCCGGCAACAATTCAGCCGGCACCACCGGCGTCGACCTTTCGGGTACGACTGGCGGCTCGGTTACCATCACCAATGGCGGCACCATCGCGAATGTCGATACCGGTGTCCAGCTTGGCACCAACGGCGTCGGCGGCGCGACAGCGAGCACGGACTTCGTCTTCGGCGGTGGTTCGATCGAAGGCCTCACGGCATCGCTCGACGCGCGAGGCCTCAATCCTCTCGCGGGGAGCTATGCCTTCGGCGCGACCGTGTTCAACGGTCCGCAGCTTTTCGATTCGAGCAACATCATTTTTGTAGGTTCGGCCGCGACCGGCGCGGGCGACGGTACGTCCGTCAACGATCTCGCGGCGATCGGCACGGCGGATGCCAACACCGATAGCGGCGCCGTCTTCGTGCTGGTCAATGACGGTGCGGCGGTCGACGACGCCGATGGCTTCACGCTTGACGACGGGCAGACGCTCGCCTCGTTTGGCAACGGTGCCCAATACGCGCTGGGCGGGGTGCCGCTCAACGTCACCGGCGCCAATGTCGTGCATGGGTTCATCCAGGACGACCCTACCGGCAACGGCGCGGCCACACTTACCAATCTTGGCGCCGGCGACACGGTAGTGCTCGGTGACGGGACCATCATCGCCGACATCGACATCTCGAATGGTGTTGGTGGGGTCGGCATTCTTGGCGACAATATAGATGGGTTGACGCTGACGGGCGTTGTGGTGACAGGCGCCGGGCTGCACGGTGCGTCGTTCACGGGCACGACGACGAATGTCAGCGGCTCGAACTTCACCTCGACCGGCAATGGCGGTTCTGGTCTGTTGATAGACAGCGACGGGACGTTCAATTTTACTGGCGCGACACTGCTTTCGAACAATGCGGATTTCGGTCTGACCATATTCGGCGATGGCGTCTACACGTTTGACACGCTGAATGCGCTCAACAACGGCATCCTCGGCATCGAGGTCATTTCGGCCGGCGGCGGTGCCTTCCAGGCAACTGGCGGCACCATCTCTGGCAACACCGTCGGTGGCATTGCCGCGCTGGGCGCAGACCTGGATTTGGTCCTCACCAGCCTTTCGCAAGACGGCGGTCTATTCGGTGCGGCGCTCGCCGGGGTTTCCGGCGAATTTGTCATGACCGGCGCAACCACTGTCGCCAATACCTCAATCGGTGGTCTGCAAATCGCCGATAGCACCGCCAACATCACGTTTGGCAGCGTCGACCTGACCAATGTCGGCTTGGGCGGCGGCATTGCGATCCAGCGTTCCGCAGGGGTGGTGACGTTTGATGGTCCGGTTTCCATTGATCAGTCAGCGTCAGTCGGCATCGGGATCGACGATTCCACCGGACCGGTAACGTTCGCCGGGCGGGTGGATATTTCCCGGAGCGCCCAAGCCGGCATCTCCCTGGGCTTCCTTGCAGACAATTCGGGCGCAATCACTTTCGGCGGACCAGTCACCATCGACCAGGCAGGCACTGTTGGCATCGGCATCGACGGCTCCACCGGCCCCGTGACCTTTGCCGGACCGGTGGATATTACCCGCACGTTCGACTACGGCATTGCTCTCGGTTGGTTCGAAGGAAATTCCGGCGCGGTGACGTTTGGCGACGTGACCATTGACCAGGCATTTGGCGGCATCTCGGTCGCGGACGCCAACGGCACCATCACTTTCGGCAATGTCGACATCACCGGCATGGAGGGCGGAGCGGGGCTCGATCTGGCTCTAAGCTCCTCGACTTTCACTGCGGCATCGCTCGACGTCACCGGCACGAATGTGGCTGGCAGCGCCGGCATCGACCTTTCCGCTACGCTGGGCGGTTCGGTCACCATCACCAATGGCGGCACTATTGCGGACGTCGACACCGGCGTGCAGATGGGCACCAACGGCATCGGAGGAGCGACAGCAAATACGGATTTCACCTTCGGTGGCGGTTCGATCGAGGGCATTACCGCATCGCTCGACATGCGCGGGCTGGATGCCGCAAGCGGCACCTATTCCTTTGGCGCTACGACCCTCACCGGGCCGCAACTGTTCGATGCCGCCGGTGTCGTTTTCGTCGGCAGGGTCAGCACTGGAGCCGGCGATGGCTCCACAATCAACGATCTTATCGCTGCCGACCTAGCCGATGATCTCGGGCTCGGCGCCAACACGGTGTTCGTCCTGGTCGGCACCGCTCCGGCCGAAGTCATCGACACCGATGCCGATGGCTTTACCCTTGCGGCCGGGCAGTCGCTGGTGTCGTTCGCCAACGGTGCGACCGTCGACATCGGCGGACCGCCCGCCAATGTGACGGGCACCAATGTCGTCACCGGCGCCACGCTCGACGATCCTTTCTTGCAAGGTGCGCCGACGCTCAATAACGCAGCCGGCAACACGATCGATCTTTCCGATGGCAACGTCATTGCGAACCTCATTGCCACGTCAGGGTTTATAGCGCTCGACGGAAGCGGCATAACAGGCCTCAACAGCTCAGGCGTGGTGATCCGCGGCGCGGCGACCGGTGCTTTCCTGGACGGCGCCCTCGGCACCATCACGATCAACAATCTGGACGTGCAAGGCCCGGTACAGACCGGTATCGTGCTTGCCAACTCGGCTGCAACGGTCAATTTCACCGGCACTACCCAGATCGCGGGCGGCACGATTGCCGGTCTGCGGGTGGACAATTTTGACGGCACCGCCGACTTCGCGAACCTCGACATCACCGGCGGCAATCTCGGTATCGGCATCCTGAACGGATCGAGCGGAACGCTGACCTTCGGGACGGGGAGTTCGGTCGTCAATACAAGCGGCATCGCCGTTTCGGTCGGCGGTTCCACCGCCACCGTCAACTACAATGGCACGATCACGCAGAACAATGCCGCGAGTGCCGTGCGCGTTGATGCGATGACTGGCGGCAGCGTGAATTTCGGTGGCGTAATCACCGCGAACACCGGTGCTGCCAACGCCATCGACCTTACCGGCAACACCGGCAGCGCGATCAATTTCAGCGGCGGGCTGAACCTGAACACGGATGGAGGCTTCGCCTTCAGAGCCGTCGACGGCGGAACGCTGACGGTGACGGGTGGGAGCAACACGATTTCGACCGGCGCAGGTGTCAGCGAAAATGGCATGACCATCGGCGGCACCGGTATGACCATCGGTGCCGGCGGCGTCAATTTCGCAAGCGTGACGGTGGACGGCTCCGGTGGAGCCACGCAGACCGGCATCAATATCCAGAACACCAGTGGCGGACCCGTCACGTTCGGCAGCGTCGACATTTCAAGCGTTGCTGCTGCGACGGGTATCGCCATCCGGCTTTCCAATGTCACCGGCGCCTATACGTTCAACGGCACCACGACGATCGACACGACCGGCGAATTCACCTCGGGCCTGGTTGTCGAGAACAGCGCTATAAATCTTACAGTCGCCAACCTGGTCACGACCTCGGTGTTCAGGCACGACGTCGCGCTGACCAACAACACCGGCACCATCACGATCAGCGACGGCACGATCGCCAACAGCGGTACAGGCGATGGCGTGGTCGTTTCCGGCGGCAGTGCGACAATCTCGGTCGGCGCCGACATCACCAATGCGGGTTTCTCTTCCACCGCTGCCGTGCGCGTTGATGGAATCACTGGCGGCTCGGCCGCCTTCACCGGCACGCTTTCGGCAACCGCTGGTGGCGACCTCTTCCGGATAGGCAACACGACGGCGCTCACCGGCGGCGAGGTTTCGTTCTCCGGCGCTTCGCTGACAGCGACGGGCGGTGGCGGCGGCGTGGTCGGTGCACTCGGAGCCGGCGCAGTGTTCGATGCCAGTGCACCGCTTTCGATAACGGGCGGTGCACTGGTCGTTCAAAACGTTGCCGGCAGCGCCACGTTTGGCTCGGTCACCATGTCCGGCGGCACCGGAATCGGCCTCAGCGGAAATGCTGGCACGCTGACGTTCGGGACCACGAATGTCGCGCTCGGGGCTTTTCCGAATACGTCGGGAATCCGTTTCTCCGGCACCAATACCGACGTTACCTTCGGCCAGACGACGATCACCGGCGTCGGCACCGATCAGACCGGTATCAATTTCACCGGCAGCGAGACGACTGCGATCTTCGGCGTCACGTCGATCACCGGAACCGGTGCGCTAACGGGCAGGGGCATCGACCTGTCGTCGACGCTCAACAACCGCGCCATCAGTTTCGCCACGGGATCGTCGATTACCAACATCGGCATCGGTGTCGATTTGTCGCGAGGCCTCACGACCGCCACGACCGCCAACGCCAATTTCACTTTCGGTGACGGCGAGGCTGCCGACGCCAATGGACGCAATTCGACGATCTCGGCAGTAGCCGGCGGGTTCACCGTGAACGCTGTCGGGCTCGATCCGGCGTCCGGCACGTATGATTTCGACGACGTTGCCTTTACCGGCAATGCCAATCTGCCGCCCGTGGCAAACGCTGTGATCCTCGTCTCGCAGGGCGGCGGTTTCATCAATGCCGGAACTTTCGGCCTGAGCCAGACGGTAAGCACGATATCGGTCGCCGCGGCGCAGGCACTCTCCGGAACCGAAACCTTCGCCTTCGTCGGCGCCATCGACCTCAGTGCGCTAGGTACAGCATTCACGCTGGACGCCGGCCAGTCGATCACCGGCTTCGGCAACGGCAATGCGGTCTCGACCGGTGTAGAACAGCCGGCCAATGTATCTGGCGACCTCGGCGGTTTCGGCGGCAACGTTACCGCCGACGAGGCGGTGGTCGGTGGCGGCGCGAACGATATGTTCCAGTTGTATGGCGACAACGAGATCCGCCACACCACATTCGATTTCACCGGCGGCGGCGGAGCAATGTTCTTTATCGACGGTGCCGATGCGGCGTTCAACAATAGCGGCATCACTATCGAGGGCGTTACGATCCAGGATGTCGCCGTAGGCAATTTCGCCTTTGAAACCACCGGGTTGCAGTCGAGCCTGTCGATCCTGAACAACGACATCAACATTGCCGGTCAGTTGATCTCGCTGTCCGGGGGCACGGCCGGCAATGTCAGCATAACGCGCGGAACCTTGCCGAACGGCGCAACGCCTGGCGTGCTGACCAGCAGCGGCGTTTCGGCGAGCAATTTCGGCGGTAGCGCTTCCTTCACGGGCATGACGGTTTCGGGCACTGCCGGTGCACTGAACGCCATCGACATAAACCAGACAAGCAACACCGGTACCTTCAACTTCACCGGCCTCAATATCGGCAGCTTCGCCGGCGGCGCCACGGGCAATGGCATCGACATCGACGCCTCCGGCTCGGGCGGCGTCAATCTCAACCTGATTTCCGGCAATTCGGTCACCTCGCCAGGGGACGGCCTACATGTCAGGCACACTGCGGCAGCGGCCGCCGTGGCGCTCTCGCTTGACAACACGACCTGGCAGACGATGCTGGCAGGCTCGCAGGCCGTGGATGTGCTCAGTTCTACCCCCAACAGCACCTACGTTACCTCGCTCGACGCCAACACGGTCACCGCCAACGGCATCGGCGGCGGCATGGTGTTCAACCAGGTCACCTTCGACGCCGACGGCAATCCTGGTACCGCCGACATCGTGAGCGCCGGCGGCACCACGAACATTGGCCAAGGCACGCTTGCCAACCAACGCGTGCAAGGCGCCGGCCTGTCGTTCATCAATGTCAGCGGGAATCTTTCCTATGACTCGCTGAACATTTTTAACAATGCAGGGACCGGCCTCGAGGTCGACACCAAGACGCTCGGAACCACCTTCACGCTGGCGGTCAACTCCGGCGGCGCCGGCGACGCCAACATCGACACGACCGGCGGCATGGCGCTGCTGCTCGACCCGCTGACAGTCGATATGGAGTTCGACAGCATCACCGCCACCGGCGGGACCAACGGCATTCTCTTCGACCAGGTGGACGGAACGTTCGCCGTCACAGGAAATACGTCGATTACGGGCACGACGGGCTTCGGTATCAGCGCAATCAACACCAACACCGGAACCTTCAGCTTCAACGCGGTGACGATCGACAACGATGCCGTGGGCAACGGAGGCGGTATCGGCTGGGCAAGCGGTGCGCTGACCACGAGTGGCCTTGTCGCCATCGACACCACAAGTGGTGCAGGCGTGTCGCAAAGCGGAGGTTCGACCGCATTCTCCGGTGGGCTGGATATCCAAACCGGGAGCGGCACCGGCTTCAATGCGACGGGCGGCAGCATCGCGGTCGCCGCGTCGGGCCTCACTGAAAGCATCCTCACTGCTACCGGCCAGATTCTGAACTGGACCAATGCAACAGTTGGAGCCGGCGGCGTTTCATTTGAAACGCTTTCGACCTCGGGCGTCGTTGCTGCAGGCGACGGCATCCTGCTGTCCAACGTCGACGGCGGTTCCTTTACCGGCGGCAATGTTACCGTTGCTGGAACGGCTGCGGGCGACGGCATCGAGATAAGCGGTGGCTCGAGTACGACCTTCAATTTTGTGTCGGCGACCATCGACAACACGGCGGCTCATGGCATCAACCTAACCGGAGCAAACGGCGCCGTCACCTTCACCACGGTCAATATCGACGGCGCGGCAGGCAGTGGGCTCAGCATAGCCAACTCGACCGCTGGCGTGACCGTTGGTGGTGGCTCGATCGGCCCGGCCACGGCGGCGAGCGTCGCGATTGCTAGCCAAGTCTCCGGCACCATCGCGCTCAACGGACTCACCGTTTCTGCCAATGGCGCCGACGCCTACAGCCTCACTGGCAATGCCGGAACCATCAACGTCACCGGAGGCAGCGCCACCCAGAGCGGTTCCGAAGATGTATTCGATATCAACAGCGGCGGCGCCACCGGCGTCGTTACGATAAGCGCGGCCATCACCCATTCCGGTGCAACAGGCCAGGCGGTCGAAATCGACGGCACCGCCGGTAATGTCACCTTCTCCGGCAATGTCATCGCCAATGCCGGTGCGCAGCTCTTCAACATCGGCACGACCACCGCACCAACTGCCGGCACGATTGCCTTCAGCGGAACCAGCCTGACGGCGACTAACGGCGGCAACGCCGTCATTGCTGGCCTCGGCGCAGGTGCGACGCTCAATATTTCCGCCGCGGTTTCGGTGACCGGGGCTGCCGCCGATGGATTGTCGATTTCCGGTGCTGCCGGTGACGTGACGTTCGGCGCTATCACGATCAACACCAGCACCGGCGACGGCATCCAGCTCGGCGGCAATTCGGGAACGCTGAGCCTCGGTGCGACGACAATCGGCCTTGGCGCCTCCGCCAACACTGCTGGACTCAACATCACCGGCACGAATGCCAGCGTCACCTTCGGCAACGTGGACATAACCGGCGTCGGAGCAAGCCAGCGCGGTGTCGATTTGCGCACGGCCACCGGCAACATTCAGTTGCAGACTCTGGACATCGCCGGCGTGACGCCGGTCGCAGCGGGATCGGTTGGCATCGATCTCACAGGCAATGCCAACACGCTCACCTTCGAGACGGTGGACTCCGGCACGATCGAGAATGTCGCCATCGGCGTCGACCTCACCAATGCCAACATCACCGGCCGCTTCCAGTATGGCGACGGATCAAACGTGGACCCCGATCTGGCGGCTTCGACAATCGATGCGACCACACCGATCGTCGTCGCCGGTCTCAATGCGGCAAGCGGCCCCTACGACTTCCTCGACGTCAATCTGGTTGGCGACACCAGCAGCCTCAGCGTCAACGCATTCTGGGTGCAGGATGGCGCAACCGGCATCGGCACGCGCAACGATCCGGGCAGCATTGCAGCCGCCCAGTTGTCGGGGGCTACTTACATCGTGCTGCTGGACGCCGCAGGCGCCGGGCAGGACATCATCAGTCTGGCTGGAGGTACGTTCAACCTCGGCGCGGGCCAGAGCATACTGAGCTTCCGCGACCAGGATACCTTCATGGTCGCAGGCGGCGCTCCGGCAAACGTGCTGCTGTTCGGCATTACCACCGGGCTCATCGATAATCCGAACGCCGACGGCTCGGGTGCTCCGCTTCTCACGTCGACGGCTGTTGGCGGCACCCTCTCTTTGGCTGCCGGTTCGGTAGTAGATGGCTTGGTGATTTCGAACAACGGCGCCGGCTTCGGCATTGTCGGCACCGGCATTTCAGCCGATATCCGCAACAGCACCATCACCGGGGGCACGGCCGGCGGCATTTCGCTCACCAACGCCGGCGTTATCAATGCCGTCGATGTCGACATCTCGGGCGCCAGCGCGCTTCAGATCACCGGAGGCAGTGCCGCCATCTCCTTCGATTCCGACAGTTCGATCGCCAACACATCCGGGACGGCGGTGTCGATCGCCAACCGCGGCGGCGGCAGCTTCGCCTTTGGCGGCACCGTCGCCTCTAATGGCGCCCTGGCCGGCGGCATCAGCGTCACCGGCGCCACGGCGGCGAATACGATCACCTTCTCGGGCACTGTCAACCTTGGCACAACCACGGCGATCGGCGCCAGCACCGGCATCAATATCAACAACAACAACACTACCTCGACCGTCAATTTCACCGGCGGCCTCGACATCGTCACCAACACCACGTTTGGCCTCGTCGCGATCAACGGCGGCACCATCAACATTTCCGGCGCCGGCAACACCATCACCGCGACTGGCGCGGGTGCGGTCAACCTCGGTGGTGTCACCACCGGCGTCACGTTCGACACGATCGCCTCGACTGGCACGGTAGCATCCACCGGTATCGAACTGGCCAATCTGGCGGCCAACTCGTCATTCACTGTCACCGGCCTGACGACGCTGAACAATCACGGTTCGGCCGGGGTGTGGATTTCCGGCACCGTCACCTTCGGCAGCAATGTGACGATCAACTTTGGTGCCGTCGACATCAACCGCACCGCAGCGACGCCGGGTAGCGTCGGTATCTTCGTCGAAGATATAGCTCAGAACCTGAATCTCGATTTCGGCGCGGTTGGCATCGGCAACGCCACCGGAGCCACCGGCGCCGGGCTGGCCGTCAGCAACATCACCGGCATCGGTTTCGACATCGACATCGCCAGTCTCGACGTTGACAATGTTGCCGCCGGCGTTCGCGTGGACAATCTCGATGCCGGGTCGATGACGGTGACCGGCACGACGCGGATCGACGACGCCAGCCTCGACAGCATCGTAATCATCAACTCGGCCGCCAACGCCACCTTCACAGGTCTCGTCACCATCCTCAACGACGGCGGCGCCAATGGCGACGGCGTCGATCTCGGCGCCAATACCGGCACCTATGCCTTCAACGGCGGCGTCGACATCACTGTCAACGGTGCCGGGGCTTTCGGCTTCCGCGCCACCACTTCCGGCACGGTCAATATCGTCGATGTGGGCACCACCCAGATTACCTCGAACAACGGCACCGCGCTGCTGATCAACCCGACCACCGTCAACATGGTGCTCGACTCGATCACCTCCGGCGGCGGCACCAACGGCATCAGTCTCACGCAGATGTCCGGCTCGCTGACAGTTGGCACCGTTAACATTGCCGACTCGACCGGCGACGGGCTGTTCATCACCGGACTAGTCGGCACGATCAATCTCTCCAGCATCGCCATCGACGGGAGCGGCGACGACGGCTTCCAGATCGACGCCACCACTGCCACCGGTGCGGTCACGATCAGCGGCGGCACGATTGGCAACACCACCGATCCGACCGGTCGTGGCGTGTTCGTCAACGGCGGTAGCGGCACCATCACAATCGACGCCAGCATCGCCAAGGCGAATGCGGGCAAGATCGTGCAGGTGGACAGCCGCTCCGGCGGCGTGGTCAGCTTCGGCGGTGATCTGAGCGTAAGTGGTGGGTTGGACAACGGGCTGAGCTTCAACAACAACACCGGCGGCACGACCAGCTTCACTGCCGCGGGAAGCGTCGGCATCGTCGTGGCCAACGCGAACAATGCCCTTACCGTCGTCAACAGCGCCGCACACTCAATCAGTTTCGCCGGCGCATCGACGCTACAGACAACCGGCTCGGGCAATGCGGTCGACGTTTCCAACGGCGCGACGCTGGCTTTCGCCGGTTCCGCGATCAGCGCCAGCGGCGCCGCCACCGGTGCGGCTTTGCAGGCCGATGGCGGCGGCACGCTTACCATCACCGGCACCGGAGCGCTCAGCGCCGGAGCGACCGCGACGGCGGTTAATCTCAGCGGCATTACAATCGGCGCAAGCGGCGTCAACTTCGCGTCCACGAACAAGACCGCCGGCGGCGTCAGCGCGGTGATCATGAACACCGTCTCGGGTTCGACCACGGCCGCGGTCAATCTCGGTTCCGGCGCGCTCAACGGCGGCGGCACCGGTCCAGTCATTCGTATCGGAGATGGAGCTGGCACCGCCAGCACCGGCGGCACAGCAGGGTTGAGCTATACCGGAACCATTTCCAATACAACGGGCAGCGGCCGAACGATCGACATCCAGGACCGCACGGCGGGAGCCGGCAACATCACGCTGTCCGGCAACATCACGCACACTGTCGCGGGCCAGAACGGCATCTTCATCGATCAAGTGGCTGCCGGCACGATCACCTTCTCGGGTGGCACGAAGTCGATCACTTCGACAACCGCGAACGCCGTCAGCCTGACCAACAACACCGGCGCGACGATCGATTTCGCAGGCGGCGGGCTGGCCATCAGCACAACCTCGGGCACCGGCTTCACCGCCACCGGCGGCGGCACGGTCAACGTCACGACAGGTGCGAATCAGAATACGATCGGCGCATCCAGCGGAACTGCGCTCATACTCAACGGCGTGACCGCTGGCATGACGTTCGCGTCGACGACCGCCGGCGGCGGCACCAACGGCATCAGCCTCACCGGCATGTCGGGTTCGCTGAATGTCGTCGGCGCCGTCACCATCGACAATTCGACCGGCGACGGCCTGGTCGTCAACGCGTCGCCGGGCACCGTCACCTTCGGCTCGGTCAGCATCGATGATGTCGCCGGCGACGGCATCGATATTTCCGGCGACAACGGCAACATCACGATCAGCGGCGGCAACATCGGCGGCGCCGGCGACGATGATCCGAACGGCATCGGCGTCGATATCAACGGCGCCGCGGGCGACAACAACACCATCACCATCAACGCGGCGGTCAGCAAGACCACGGTGGGCAACATCGTTGAGGTGACCGGCCGCACCGCCGGTACCGTCAGCTTCGGCGGCAACCTCAGCGCCACCGGCGGCGTCGACAACGGCATCGACGTCAACAACAATTCCGGCACCGCCGTGATCAACTTCAGCGGCGCCACCAAGACGCTCACCACCGGTGGCAGAGGTGTCGACCTGCAGACCAACACCGGCGCGACGATCAACTTCACCGGTGGCGGGCTGGTCATCAACACCACGTCCGGCACCGGCTTCAATGCCACCGGCGGCGGCACGGTGACCGTGCAGGGCACGGGCAACACGATCAACTCGGGTACCGGTACGGCGCTCAACATCGCTAACACCAATATCAGCGCAGCCGATGTGACGTTCCGATCGATCTCATCGAACGGCGGCAGCGCCACGGGTATCGTCCTCGACACGACGGGCTCCGCGGGCGGGCTGCATGTCACAGGCAATGGAACGGCAGGTTCCGGCGGCACCATCGCCAACAAGACCGGCGCCGACGGCGCCACGACCACCGGCAACGGCATCTATCTGAACAACACCGCCGATGTCCGGCTGGCATGGATGCAATTGAACGATTTCCAGAACAGTGCGATCCGAGGCATGTCCGTCACCGGCTTCTCGCTGGAAGACAGCGTCATCAACGGCACGATCGGCACTAACACCGGTGTCATCGAGGGCGCCATTGCGTTTGGCGATGTGTTGGGTGGCAACGGCCTGTTCGGCAATTCTCTGATCGACAATGTCGATATCAGCGGTTCCGTCGAGCACCATGTCGAAGTCTACAACCAGTCAGGTACGATGAACCTGACGATCAGCAACTCGAACATCCATGACAACTCCCTTACCGGCGGCTCCGACGGCATCCAGATGGAATTCGGGGGGACGGCGCAGGCCTTCGTCCATATCGACAACAACCAGTTCTCGAACAACAAATCGCAGGCGATCCAAATCAGCGCCCTGGAAAACTCCATCCTGAACGCAACCATCAGCAGCAACACCATCACGCGCGGCACACAGGGCAATGAAGGCGTTGTCATCTCAAACGGCGGCAATGCCGACGCCAGGGTGATGATCGGCGGTCCGTCTCCGGCCCAGGGCAATACGATTTCGGGCTTCGGCGGTGTCGCGATCTTCGTCGGGCAGGTCCCCGGTCAGGGCACGAGTTCTTCCCTGCTCGAGGCGACGATCCAGAACAACACGGTCGTCTCGCCGGCGAGTGCGACCAACCACGCGATTCTGGCACTCGTGAGCAGCTTGACCGGTCAGGTGTCACAAGCCAGGTTCCTGATCGACAGCAACAACGTCACCTATAATTCGGGCGCAGCCCGGGCGATCCTCGTTGATGCACCCGATGCTGGCAGAACCCCCGAATTCCATGCCACCGTAACGAACAACGTGGTGACGGCGACCGATGTGAACGCAGTCACGATGATTTCGGTTGCTGCCCGCAACGGCGCCATCGGCCATGCCGACGTACGTGGTAACGACGTCAATTATACCGCTGCGGTCGGCATTGTCGGCGTCAATGTTCGTGAGGCAACCGGCGGCAGTATAGTGCTTGCGCGCGGCGCGTCCGGGTCCAACGATTCGGCGGTTGTTCTTGCCACTAACAATCCGTCATCGACGACGGCGATTCTGCCAGGCGCCGGCGACGTTCCCGTCGTTGAGAACAACACGATCCTGCTGCCGGGAACCCCGACGCTACCGAGCACGCCGCTACTGGCAGCCGAAGGCGGCGTTGCCGCTGTCGGCGAGGATATGTGGGGCGACGTGCTCACCGGTGACACGCTGGATCGGATCATTGCCGCCGCCATCGATCGCTGGGTGGCTATCGGCCTGACCGACGAGCAACTGGCAGTACTCAACGCGGCGACGTTCGAGATCGCCGATCTCGGCGGTAACTACCTCGGCCTGGAAGGTGGCTCGCATATCCGGATAGATGACGATGGCGCTGGCCATGGCTGGTTCGTTGACACCACGCCGCTGAACGACGAGGAGTTCGCCAATCGGGTCGGCGAAACCCGCATGCTTGCCGACGGCACCCAGGCACCTGCCGGTCAGTACGATCTCCTGACCACCGTCATGCATGAGTTCGGCCACATGCTGGGCTATGGCGACACCTATGCGGCCGACCAAAGCTCGACGTTGATGTATGGCTGGCTGCAAACCGGCGAGCGCCGCTTGCCAAATGTTGTTTATGCACCGCGAGGTGAATACTATTCCGTTTATGTATCCAATTAACTTCAGACGGAAATCCTTCTGTCTTGGTTAAATATTGTTAACTTTATAACCGCTCAAGTTCGTTCGATTTTATTTTTCTGAACCGACATATATTATAATTAGAACGCTGTGGACTTTGCGTTCGACATGTGTAATCTGATTATTCCAATCAGGGAGGCGTGTGTCGTGGCTGAGCCGTTTTTAGCCGAAATCCGGATCATGTCGTTCAACTTCCCCCCTAAGGGGTGGGCCCTGTGCAACGGCCAACTGCTTCCGATCAACCAGAACCAGGCGTTGTTCTCGCTGCTCGGTACGGTCTACGGCGGCAACGGGCAGACGACATTCGGACTGCCGAACTTGCAGGGCCGCACGCCGACTCATACCGGTGGCGAGGGACATTTCCTTGGCCAGGCTGCCGGCGAGCAGGCCCATACGCTGACGATCCAGGAAATGCCGACGCATCAGCATACCCTGCAAGCAACGAGCGTCACCAGCACGACCGCTATCCCATCCAGCAGCCTGATGCTGGCGACGTCCGGAAACTACGAAGCCTATCGCGCCGCCACCTCGCCGGTCGGATTGCAGCCGGCAACCATTGGCAATGCCGGCGGCAGCCAGGCACACAACAATATGCAGCCCTATCTGACGCTGAGCTTCTGCATCGCCCTTCAGGGCATTTTCCCGAGCCAGAACTGAAGGAGGCGAACCGTGGCACAGCCCTATATCGGTGAAATCCGAATCTTCGCTGGCAACTTCGCGCCGGCCGGCTGGTCGATGTGCGAGGGACAGCTCATAGCGATCTCCGAAAACGAGACGCTGTTCCAGCTGATCGGTACGACTTATGGCGGCGACGGCGAGTCCACTTTCGGCTTGCCGGACCTTCGCGGGCGCATCCCGGTTCATCAAGGTTCCGGCTTCTCCATCGGCGAACTGGCGGGTACCGAAACCGTTTTGCTGACGACCAATCAACTGCCCATCCACACACACCCATTCGCGGCTTCGTCCGATGCCAACTCGACGCCGAATGCTGCCGGCAACACGATCGGAACGCCGCTGACTGCCACGCCGTTCTATGCCGCGCCACCGACCGTCGGACTGTCGCCGCAATCCGTCACGCCGCAGGGCGATAGTCAGCCGCATACGAACTTCGCCCCTTATCTCTGCCTGAACTTCATCATCTCGATGTTCGGCATTTTCCCCTCTCAGACCTAGGAGCAAAAGATGGCTGACCCGTTCGTCGCCGAAATCCGTATCTACGGTTTTAATTTTGCACCCAGGGGTTGGGCGTTCTGCAACGGCCAGATCATGCCGATCTCGCAGAATACGGCGTTGTTTTCGCTGCTTGGCACGACCTATGGCGGCGACGGCAAATCGACTTTCGCACTGCCAAATGTGCAAGGCCGGTCGCCAATGCACCCGGGCCAAGGGCCTGGTTTGTCGCTGCATGACCTCGGAGAGGAGGGCGGCGTGGAAGCTGTGAACCTCCTGACGTCCGAAATGCCGCAACATAACCATGCCCTTCAGACCTATAACGATGTTGGCGAGGATCGAATTCCCGGCCCAACCGAGGCTTTGGCGCGATCGACCGGAGGCAATCTCTACGCTGCGCCTGGCGTGGTGGTTCAGATGGCCCAGCAAGCGCTCCCCGTTAATGGAGGCTCCTTGCCGCACAACAATTTGCAGCCCTACCTGACGCTCAATTTCTGCATCGCGCTGCAAGGTGTCTTCCCGCCGCGTCCCTGAGTTCGGCCAGTTGTCGTCACGCACCGCGATACCAGGATACGATGGTGAAGCGTTCACCGCGCGTGACCGGAGTGACTTCGTGGGTCGTTTCCGAACGAAATGCGACCAGCGAGCCGGGCAGCGTCGGTATCGCAATGCGCAGGTCCGGACCGGTGTAAGGCCCATGCAGCACGAGCGAACCGCCCGTGTAGCTTTCAGGCGAAGAATCCTCCGACTGGCGGTTGAGGAAGATCACGGCCGAGATCCGGCGCAATCGCGATTCATCATAGATGAGCGGCGTATTGCCGTCCTGGTGCGGCACGAAGAAATCACCCTCCCGATAGTGAAGAAACTGGGGCTTCTCGCAGGCGCCGAGGGCAAGACCGAAATGCCGCTCCAGCGCCGGTTTCTGCGCTGCCAGCAGGGCCACCACGCGCGCTTCCGTCTCCGGCGTTATCTCAGCGCGTCGGGTCCTGCGGATCTCGGGCCATGCCGGCTTTTGGTCCGGGCGCCCCAGCAATCCGGCGGGTCCGCCCAAGGCGGCTCGGATCTCGTCGCGCAGCACGCTACACGCTTTGTCGTCCAGCACTTCCGCGATCTCGAGATAGTCGACCGTATGCCCCGCCATCCCCACTTCTCCGGCTCAGCGGTTTGCTGCTTCGACGTCCGCCGCTGCGTCGTTCCTGTGCAGGCGGTGCGCCATGGCTGACCCTAATCACGCGCACGCTGCCGCGCCAGTCGCCGGTTGGCAGCGGATCGCCGGTTTGGGCCTCTTGCTGCGGCCGGAAACGGCTAATGATCGACTATTCCTAGCCGATCTTTATGCATCGACTCGCATGGAAGAACTCGCACAAACCGGCTGGCCGGAGCAGGCGAAGCGGGAATTCCTCGCCCAGCAATTCACCGCGCAGCATGCCCACTACATGCGCCACTATTCGGGTGCCGAATGGCTGGTCGTCGAGCGCGGCGGATCGGCAATTGGCCGGCTATATTTCGTCCATTGGGCGCGGGAGTGCCGCATCATCGACATTGCCTTCCTGCCGCGAGCGCGCCACAAGGGCTTCGGCACGGCGGCTCTGCGCGACCTGATCGACCAGGCTGGCGACAGAACCGTCAGCATCCATGTCGAGCGCATGAACCCGGCGCTTGCGCTCTACCGCCGGTTGGGTTTCGAGATCGCCGAGGACAAGGGCGTTTATCTGCTGCTGGAGCGCCGCCGCGGATTTAAGTGAAGATCGCTTCGTAGAGAATGCCGTCCTTGTCCTTGCCCACTGGTACGATGAACAGGTCCAGTGTGCCCAGCATCGCGTGGCGGAGCGGATAAATCGACTGCGGCAGCAAGGGCGCTGCGGGGCCATTGAAAGTCAGTGCAAATCCGCCACCCTCGCGCAGCGCCGTTCCAAGCGGCTTTACCGTTTTCAACATCAGCGGAACCGGTATGTCGCCGCTATCGATGAAGAACGCCTCGCCAGCATGCGGTTGGAAATGGGCAATTGTCAGAATATCGAGCATGGTTTCGCGTCTAGCCAAATGAAAGATGGAGTTTTCGCGTGACGAGTTCGTGCTGTCCATAGCTGTTGCGTCGACGCTTGGCATTTGCGCAAAGTTTTCGGCACGCGTAGAAAGCGGCGGGGCGATTGATTACAAAGCGGGAGTGGCAATGATGGCCGACACCAATGGAAATGCGGCACCGGGAACAGGCGTGCCGTCTGCACAGTTGCCGATGTTCTACAAATCGCCTGAGGCGGTGAATCCGACACGACACGGCTCGCTGAGCCTCGTCATCAAGCCGGACTTCGGCTTCGCCGCGTCGGCGCATGCCATCCCGATCATGGCGTCGGAAATGCCGGCAGCGATGCGGTCCTATCCGATCGTTTTCGTCGGCGCGCAAAAGGCGCCGGTGGTGATTACCGGCTTGCGCCAGGATGAGAACCTGTTCGTCGAGGCGGACGGCTCGTGGAGCCAACCGCACTATATTCCGGGCTATGTCCGTCGCTATCCCTTCGTGCTGGCGGAGGACGCACAGCAGGCAGGTCGCCTGAAGCTTTGCATCGATCGCGAGAGCGACCGTGTTATCGAGACCGTGGTGGCGCCGCTGATCGACAGCGAGGCGGCCGTCACCGCGCCGTTGTTCAAGGGAACCGAGCCAAGCGAGACGACGCGCGGTGCGCTCGAATTCTGCAACCAGTACCAGATCGGCTACAATGCAACGCGCGCGACAATCGACAAGATCGATGCGCTCGGCCTGTTCGTCAGCCGCCGCAGCACGGTAACGCTGGAGAGCAAGGAGGTCTTGAACCTCACTGATTTCCAGGTTGTCGACGAGGCCGCGCTCAACGCACTCTCCGATAAGGATTTCCTGGATCTCAGGAAAGCCGGCGCGTTGGCGTTGATCTACTGCCACCTGGCTTCGTCCAACAGCTGGAATGCGCTCGCCTACCAGGCGACGGTGCGGAAGACAGGGTAATCCAATGCACTTTAGGCAAGCGTGAACAGTTCGCGCTGGTCCGACAGGCCGCGCAAAGCATGGCGTCCGAGGCTTCGGACGTCACGGCCGCAGGCTTCGGCAAAATTTCTCGACAACACCAATGATGTATCGAGCCTGCCGCATAAGGCTTCCATGCGGCTTGCCTCATTGACGGCGGGGCCGATGACCGTGAAGTCGAGGCGGCTGCCGGACCCGATGTTGCCGTAGAAAACCTCGCCAAGGTGGAGGCCGATGTCGAGGTCGAGCCGTGCTTCGGCGGCGTGGCGTTCGTTGACGGCCCTGTTGCGCGACAGGGCTTCCTCTGCCGCTGCCACCGCGGCGGCACAAGCCGCCTCGGGTGAGCCGTCCTGCGCAGGAATGTGGAACACCGCCAGCAGCCCGTCGCCCATGAACTTCAGCACTTCGCCGCCGCGTGCAGCCACGGGTTCGGCCATCGCGTCGAAATGCTCGTCGAGCCTGCCGATCAACTGCTCGGCAGGCATCGTGTCCGCCAGGCTGGTGAAGCCGCGCAGATCGGCAAAAAGCAGCGCCGCATAGATGGTCTCGCCGACGCCGCGGCGGATCTCGCCATTCAGTACGCGCCGGCCGGCGGACATCCCGACATAGGTGTCGAGCATATTGGCGGCGAGGTCGAGCAGCGCGATGCGGTAGGCGGCGACGCCGACCAGCGGGCTGATCCTGCCCAGCATTGCCAGTTCCTCGTCGGTGAAACCGCCGAGACGGTCGGTGGTGAAAGAGATTACCAGCCCCGGAAGACTTGGGACGTCCTCGTTCTGAAATGCGAGAAGACTGGCGAAATGATCCGTCGCTCCGGCCTTCTTGAAATCAGCCAGGATGGTAAATCCACCATCGCCACCCGGCTCCTCCAGCCGCCACCGCCGTGTTTCCTGCCCCTCCCTCTGCATCGAGCCGAACGGGCTCTCGCCGAAAGCCGTCGGGCTTTGTTCGTGGCTGATCGTCTCCTGAACGGCGGCAACGCCTTGCCGCCAGGTACTGTTCACCACGCGAAACAATGGATTGACCGTTGGCAGTGCCAGATAGCTGCGCCACAGCTGCATCCCACCTTCAGCAAGCTTCCGCGAAAGCCCGTCGAGCAGTGCCGGCAGGCTCGAACCCTGCAGGCCCTGCTTCGCGATCCACTGCACAATCTCGCTTTCGGAAGACGCCATTTTCAGTTCTCGGTTGCTGGATGGAAATCCGCGAGGGACGGACAGCTGCAGTTCAACATAATCGCGATTTCGTGTCGGGCAATGCGATGGAGTATCGTTGTTTGTTGCCGGCCAGATAATTCTCATGCACTTCCGATTATAAAATAGGCGGCCTTTTGGTTGTGCCTATTTTTTAGACAATCCAGTCAGTCTGCGCGCATGAATGCCGATTAGCTGCCGCGACCGGTAAAATCAGCAACATTGCATAAGCGCTTGATAACGTTGCTCTCGCGGCTCCCGGGGGACACCTTTCGCCAAACTGGCACGGCGGTTGCTTTGCGTATTGCAGCGCAGCAACCCTGTTCGGAGGTGTCCAATATGAGGGGTAATTTCTCGACGTTTTCAAAATTCCTGTCGGCAGCGGCTTTCACGGCAAGCATCGGCTTCGCCGCTCCGGCCATGGCCCAGGAAGAAACCATCAAGGTCGGCATCCTCCATTCGCTGTCGGGGACAATGGCGATATCGGAGACGACACTCAAGGACACGATGCTGTTCCTGATTGACGAGCAGAACAAGAAAGGCGGCTTGCTCGGCAAGAAACTCGAGGCCGTCGTCGTCGACCCGGCATCCGATTGGCCGCTCTTCGCCGAAAAGGCCCGTGAGCTGATCGAGAAGGACAAGGTTGCCGCGGTGTTCGGTTGCTGGACCTCGGTGTCGCGCAAATCCGTGCTGCCGGTGTTCGACGAACTCAACTCGCTGCTGTTTTATCCCGTCCAGTACGAGGGCGAGGAGAGCCAGCGGAACGTGTTCTACACGGGCGCGGCACCCAACCAGCAGGCCATCCCGGCCGTCGACTACCTGATGAGTGAGGATGGCGGTTCGGTGAAGCGCTGGGTGCTTGCCGGTACCGACTATGTCTACCCGCAGACCACCAACAAGATCCTGCAGGCCTATCTCGAATCGAAGGGCGTGGCCAAGGAAGACATCATGGTCAACTACACGCCGTTCGGTCACTCCGACTGGCAGACCATCGTCACCGACATCAAGAATTTCGGTTCGGCCGGCAAGAAGACGGCGGTCGTCTCCACCATCAATGGCGACGCCAACGTGCCGTTCTACAAGGAACTGGGCAACCAGGGCATCAAGGCCGAGGATATTCCGGTCGTCGCCTTCTCCGTCGGTGAGGAAGAACTCGCCGGTCTCGATACTGCGCCGCTGGTCGGCCACCTGACCGCCTGGAACTATTTCCAGTCCGTCGACACGCCGGAGAACGCCGACTTCATCGCCAAGTGGCAGGAATACACCAAGAACCCGAAGCGGGTGACAAACGATCCGATGGAAGCCCACGTCATCGGCTTCAACATGTGGGTGAAGGCGGTCGAGAAGGCTGGCAGCACAGCACCTGACGCGGTGATCGATTCCATCATCGGCGTTTCCGTGCCCAACCTGTCGGGCGGCTCTTCGACAATGATGCCCAATCACCACATCACGAAGCCGGTGCTGATCGGCGAGATCCAGGCCGACGGCCAGATGGAAACGGTCTGGCAGACCTCGGGCCTGGTGGTCGGCGACGAGTGGTCGGACTACCTGCCGGACTCCAAGGACCTCATCGCCGACTGGCGCGCGCCCCTGTCGTGCGGAAACTTCAACGTCGCCACCGGAAAATGCGGGGGCAAGGGTATCAACTGATGCCTGAGGCTTGAGCCCTCATAGCCAACAGCTCCGGGCGGATCTCGCTGGTGTTCGCCCGGAGACCTCTTCACATCAGACAAAGGCCTGCTTGTGACCCTCTCGCTGCGACAATTGCTGCTGAAATTCTTTTTGGTACTGGTCTTTGTCGCGCCGGCCTCCGCCGATGAGGCGGCGCTCAGGGCTATCATCGCAAAATTCGCCGCGGCGAAAAACTTCCAGGCAACCGAGCAGGTCGTGCGGCAACTCGCCGCCACCGGCGATGCCGCCGTCGAGCGTCCGCTCAAAGCGCTGTCGGACGGCAACCTCTACTTCCGCAAAGCCGATGCCGTCGCGTTTATCGGCAAAGAGGAAGGCCAGACTATCGTCCTTGCCGATCCGTTGAATGGCGAAAATGCCGGCGAGGCCGCGAAGACCGAGATGACCAAAGTGAAGGTCAACAACACGCTGCGCCGCATCATCCGCGATGCGCTTGGCGGACTGACGTTGAATTCCGATGATCCTGCCGCCCGCCTCGCGGCCGCCGTTACGATGTTCAAGACGCCCGACGCGGCCACCATCGAAGCGCTCGATGCGGCGATCCTCAACGAGACTGTCGCAGGCGTAAAAAAGCAACTCGAGCAGGCGCGCGCCTCAGCCGTTCTCGTCTCCGATCTGCCCGCAAGCGAAAAGCTGGCGGCGATTGCCGTGCTCAAGGCGCGCGGCGACCGCGATGCGCTGTCGCTGCTTACGGGCTTTTCAGCGAATGCCGAAGATGGCGCTACCAAGGAGGCGGCTTTTGACGCCATCGCCGGCATCAACAGCACCCTTGCCATCTGGAATGCTGCGCAAAACGTCTGGTACGGCGTGTCGCTGGGTTCGGTGCTGCTGCTCGCCGCGATCGGGCTCGCCATAACCTTCGGCGTCATGGGTGTCATCAACATGGCGCATGGCGAGATGGTGATGCTCGGCGCCTACACCACCTTCGTCGTGCAGAACGTCATCCGCACCTCGTTTCCCGGCCTCTTCGACTGGTCGCTGGCAATCGCCCTGCCGCTCGCATTCCTGGTCGCTGGAGCCGTTGGCCTCGCCATCGAACGCGGCATCATCCGCTTTCTCTACGGCCGCCCGCTGGAAACCCTGCTCGCCACCTGGGGTGTGTCGCTGATCCTTCAGCAGGCCGTGCGCACCATCTTCGGTCCGACCAATCGCGAGGTCGGCAACCCATCCTGGATGTCGGGCGGCTTCGAGATCGGCCAGTTGGCGATCACCTGGAATCGGCTGTGGATCGTAGCCTTCTCGCTCGGTATCTTCGCCATCCTGCTCTACGTCATGAAGCGCACGCCTTGGGGCCTGCAGATGCGGGCCGTCACCGCAAACCGCCGCATGGCGTCTTCGATGGGCATCAGGACGCCGCGGGTCGATGCGCTCACTTTCGCGCTTGGGTCGGGCATTGCCGGCATAGCCGGCGTGGCGTTGTCGCAGATCGACAACGTCTCGCCCAATCTCGGCCAAGGCTACATCATCGACAGTTTCATGGTGGTGGTATTCGGCGGCGTCGGCAATCTGTGGGGAACGCTGGTCGGCGCCTTCTCGCTCGGCATTCTCAACAAGTTCCTCGAACCCTATGCCGGCGCGGTGCTGGGCAAGATCCTCGTGCTGGTCTTGATCATCCTGTTTATCCAGAAGCGCCCGCGGGGCCTGTTCGCGCTCAAGGGCAGGGCGGTGGAAGCATGATCACAGGAAGGTTCTTCGCGGCCGGCGCCGACCGTCGCATCCTGATCACCATCATGATCCTGCTCGTAGCAGCGGTGATCGTGCCCGTGCTCAATTTGGCGGTGCCGTCC
Organism: Mesorhizobium sp. ZC-5; assembly: GCF_025753855.1. Classification (GTDB taxonomy): domain Bacteria; phylum Pseudomonadota; class Alphaproteobacteria; order Rhizobiales; family Rhizobiaceae; genus Neomesorhizobium. The sequence continues at coordinate 161,127 of NZ_JAOWPT010000001.1, read as the reverse complement.
ACCAGCGCGCTGCATGTGCCGAGCTACATCGTGGCGCTCACCGGCAAATATCTCTGCTACGCGCTGCTCGCCCTGGCGCTCGATCTCGTCTGGGGCTATTGCGGCATCCTTTCGCTTGGCCATGGTGCTTTCTTCGCGCTCGGCGGCTACGCGATGGGCATGTATCTGATGCGGCAGATCGGCGACCGCGGCGTCTACGGCAACCCTCTGCTGCCGGACTTCATGGTGTTTCTGAACTACAAGGAACTGCCGTGGTTCTGGTATGGCTTCGACCAGTTCTGGTTCGCCGCACTGATGGTGATGCTGGTTCCCGGCCTGCTCGCCTTCGTGTTCGGCTGGTTTGCCTTCAGGAGCCGCGTCACCGGCGTCTACCTGTCGATCATCACCCAGGCGATGACCTACGCGCTGCTGCTCGCCTTCTTCCGCAACGACATGGGTTTTGGCGGCAACAACGGCCTCACCGATTTCAAGGATATTCTGGGTTTCAACGTGCAAGCGAGCAGCACGCGCTCGGCGCTGTTTGCGGCCAGCTCCATTGCGCTCGCGGGTGCCGTCTTCGTCACCTGGCGAATGGTCGGCTCGAAATACGGCAAGCTGCTGATGGCGGTGCGCGATGCCGAGAGCCGCACGCGTTTCCTCGGCTGGCGGGCTGAAAACGTCAAGCTATTCGCCTTCACCATCTCCGCCGTCATGGCCGGCATCGCAGGCGCGCTCTACGTACCGCAGGTCGGCATCATCAATCCCGGCGAGTTCGATCCGGCAAACTCCATCGAGGTTGTCATCTGGACTGCCGTCGGCGGCCGCGGCACGATCGTCGGTCCGATCATCGGCGCCATTCTCGTCAATACCGGCAAGAGCTGGTTCACCGGTGCGATGCCGGAGTTCTGGCTGTTCGCGCTCGGCGGTCTGTTCGTCGCCGTCACCCTGTTCCTGCCGAAGGGTATCGTCGGCATGTGGGACCAGTGGCGGAGCGACGCAAAAGCGCGCCGCGCTACGCAGTTCGAAGCTCCGCCGACGGACGGCGGAAACCCGCAGCCGACGATTGTCCGGGCCACGGCCAGGATAGGCGATTGGAAGGCCGCGCCCCGCGCCACGCCAGAACCTCAGCCGGCGGAGTGAGCGATGAGCCGGGGCAACACCATTCTCTATCTCGACGGCGTTTCGGTCTCTTTCGACGGCTTTCGGGCAATTAATCAGCTCTCGCTGGTGCTCGACCGTGGCGAGATGCGCGCCATCATCGGCCCCAACGGCGCCGGCAAGACGACGATGATGGACATTGTCACTGGCAAGACCCGGCCGGACAGCGGCGAGGTGTTCTTCGACGGCGACATCGATTTGACCCGACATGACGAAGCCGAGATCGCCATGATGGGCATCGGCCGCAAATTCCAGAAACCGACCGTCTTCGAGAGCCATTCGGTGGAAGACAATCTGCTGCTTTCGCTGAAAGGGACGCGTTCGATCTTCCCGGCCCTTTTCCATCGCCGCTCGGCGGAGGAAACGCGCCGCATTGACGATATCCTCGACATCACCCGTTTGCACGACAAGCGCGACCATTTCGCCGCCAGTCTCAGCCATGGCCAGAAGCAGTGGCTGGAGATCGGCATGCTGCTGGCGCAGGACCCCAAGCTTCTGCTGGTCGATGAGCCGGTTGCCGGCATGACCGACGCCGAGACCGAGGAGACGGCTCGGCTGCTGAAGGATATCGCCCGGGAGCATTCGGTGATCGTGGTCGAACACGACATGCATTTCGTGCGCGAGCTCGGCGTCAAGGTCACCTGCCTGCACGAGGGTTCGGTGCTGTCGGAAGGCACGCTGGACTTCGTTTCGGCCGATGAACGCGTCGTTGAAGTCTATCTGGGGCGGTGACGATGTTCTGGCGGGTATGTCTGGAAAGATTTGATGGGGTGGCGGCTGTGCTTTTCCCCTCCACTAAGCGCAGCGTGATGGAGGGGGCGCTTGTCTCCCCGACCGGCAAAGAGGCTGCAAGATGCTGACCGTCACCGACGCCACCCTCCACTACGGCGCCGCGCAGGCGTTGCGCGGCGTATCGCTCAAGGCCGATGCGGGGAAAATCACCTGCGTGCTCGGGCGAAATGGCGTCGGGAAAACCAGTTTGATGAGATCGATCGTCGGCCATCACCGGCTGACGTCGGGAAGCGTAGCCTTCGAGGGGAAGGCGCTCGACCGGAGCGCGGCGTATGATCGCGCCCGGTCGGGCATCGCATTCGTGCCGCAGGGGCGGGAGATTTTTCCGCTGCTGTCAGTGAAGGAGAATCTCGAGTCCGGCTTCGCGCCGCTGAAGCGCGCCGATCGCAATATCCCGACGCATGTCTTCGAACTGTTCCCGGTGCTGAAACAGATGCTGTCACGGCGCGGCGGCGACCTTTCCGGCGGGCAACAGCAGCAATTGGCCATCGGCCGGGCGCTGGTGATGCGCCCGAAGCTGCTTGTGCTCGACGAGCCGACCGAGGGCATCCAGCCGTCGATCATCAAGGATATCGGCCGCGCCATCCGCTATCTGCGCGACACCGCTGGCATCGCCGTTCTGCTTGTCGAGCAATATCTGGATTTCTGTCGCGAGCTTGCCGACGAGGTCAATATCATGGATCGTGGCCTGGTCGTCCACACTGGGCCTGCCGAAGATCTCGACAGACCGGACGTCAGGAAGTTCCTGACGGTCTAGCCTCGGCCATGCCAACCGAGCCGCGCTTCGATGCGGCGGGCACTGGTCTTCACCAGGGCAATCAGGTCTGGATCCTTCTGCTTCAACTTCACGTCCGGCACGACGATCGAGATCGTCGCACGGCAGGCGCCCTGGGTGTCGCAGACTGGCGCGGCGATGCAGGCCACCGAAAAATCCGACTCGCCGGCCTGGATCGACAAGCCCTGTTCCAGAGCCGCCGCCGCCGTCCTGGCCAGAACATTCTTGTCGGTTTCGGCGCGGCCGGTCGGCGAGGTGGTGGCGGAGCGGGCAAAGATCTCGCGGCGTTCGGCTTCAGGCAAATGGCCGATCAGCATGCGGCCCGACGCCGTCCAGTTGAGCGGGCTGCGGGTGCCGACGCGCGAGGTGACCTGGAAATGATCCTTGCCTTCCTCCATCGCCAGCACGACCATGTGGTCGCCATCGCGGCCGCATATCTGGATCGTCTCGCCCGAACTCTGCGCGAGTTCGTGCATCTCCTGCACCGCGACGTTGAGAAGATCGAGCGTACGGGCATAGGTCAGGCCATAGTGATAAAGACGCGGCCCCAACCACAGCAAACCGCCATCCTGGCGGTCGAGCAGTTCCTTTTCGACCAGATCGTCGACGATCACGTAGATGGTGGACAAGGGTGCGCCGATGTCGCGGGCGATCTCATAGGCGGTTGCCGGCCGCTCCGCCTTCTGCAGGTAGTCGAGGATCTGCAGCGCCCGGTCGATGCCGCTGGTGCGCGAGCGGCGCGGTTCTGCGGTGCTCTTGGCAGGGCTGACGTCAAGCTTTGCGATGGTTGTCGGCATAGGATTCCAGAATCTGCATCGAGAACATTGTAAGGTGTCCGTGCGCCGGCGAACAGGGCATCGTCAATCCGGCCATTTCAGGATTGAAGCCTCGCGCGCCAGCAGCCGTTCCTCAAACGGTGTTGCGATGATGGTGTTGGATTTGCGTGCGCGATCCAGCTCTTCCTCCAGGCGCACCGCGACGGTGAACTCCTCGTCAGGATGCAGATTGCACGGGTCGAGGTAGAAATGGCCGTGCTCGACTTCGTGGTCGCGCACAATTACCGGCGGATCGCCCGCTGCCAACCTGTCGGCAATATCCCAGGCGGTGATGCGCGCTTCAGCCGGGTCGACCGATACTTTCAGCCGGTCGAGCGGGTTGTTCGTCGGGTCGGGAACGATTTCGGCCTTGATCCCCGGTCTTTTTTCCAATGCCTCCACCCAGCAGTCGAGCGCTTTCTTCTCGCGGGCGCGTATGCCGTCATGGTCGCGCGTCTTCCAGGCCTGAAGCGCCGCCAACGCCCCGACGATGCCTTCCTTGCCAACCTTCATGCCGCGGCCGATGCCGCGGTTCTGCAGGTAGACGTCGCGCACCCTTTCCTTCGGTCCGGCTACGATGCCGGAGGTCGGGCCACCAAGGAACTTGTGGCCGGAGTAAAGAACGAGGTCGGCACCATCGGCGAGGAAGCCGGTCAGGTCGTATTCGGATGCCGCATCGACGATCACCGGCACCCCGCGCTCATGGGCGACGGCTGCAAACACCTTGAGCGGAATCTGGCCATAGTCGACTACGTGGTGCGACACCACATAGACCGCCGCGGCGGTCTTCTCGCCGATGGCGCCGCGCAGTTGGTAGGCGTGGGCATGGGTAGTCTGGCCGACCGGCACGACCTTCGCTCCGGTGAGCCTGATCGCCTGTTCGACCGGCGCGCCGTAACCCACCATGTGACCGGACAGGATCACTACCTCATCCTTGAGGCCGGTCGTATCCGGCAACCGTTCGATCGCGGCAAGATCCGGCCCGGTCATCGCTGCGGCTACCGCCAGGCTGATCGCCGCCGAACAAGACGCGGTGATGAAGCCGGCTTCGGCGCCGGTCAGGTCGGCGATCGTCTTGCTGGCCTGGCGATGCAGGTCGCCGAGTTCCACGAACTCGGTGAGAATGGCGGACACCGCCTCGACGGCTTCCGGCACCACGATCGATGCGCCGAGCGAGGTCATGGTGCCCGACACGTTGATCACTGGCCTGAGTCCCAGGCGGCTGCGGATATCGTCTCTCGGCATCGGGGTGTTCTTACCTTGCATGTTCATCTCAAACTCTCAGTCGATCGCCACGATGGCTTCGATCTCGACGGTGATCTGTCCCGGCAACGAGCCGTGACCCACCGCCGAGCGCGCATGGATGCCGTTTTCTCCGAACACTTCGATGAAGAGATCGGAACAGCCGTTGATCACCGCTGGATGATCGGCGAAGTCGGGCGTTGCGTTGACCATGCCGAGCAACTTTACCACACGGCGAACGCGGCCGAGATCGCCGAGTGCCGCGTGCATCACGGCAATCAGATTGATGCCGGTCAGCCGCGCGTGGCCATAGGCCGCTTCGACGCTGACATCGGCGCCGACCTTGCCCGTATGGGCACGGCCTTCGCTGTCGTTCGGGCCCTGGCCGGAAAGGAACAGAAGTTTGCCCTCCAGCACATGCGTGACGAAATTGGCGATCGGCGGCGGTGCCTCGGGCAAGGTGATCCCGAGTGCCTTCAGCCGGTCATAGGGTGTGTTTTCCGGATGCTTCAAAGCCTCGGAAAAAGTCATCATGCGTACTCCAGTCAGGCAATCGGGTCGTTGTGGCGGATGCAGGCCACATGCTGGCCGCCGCCGACATGTTCGACCGGCGGAATGATTTCGGCACAGGCAGCAATCGCCTCGGGACAGCGGGTGCGGAAGACGCAGCCCGATGGCGGGTTGATCGGGCTCGGAATGTCGCCCTGCAGCGGCACGTGCGCGCGGCGGCGCGTCGGGTCGGGAACCGGCGCAGTGGCGAGCAGTGCCTTGGTGTAGGGATGGCGCGGCGCGGCATAGACCTGCCGGCTTGGTCCGCGCTCCATGACGCGTCCGAGGTACATCACGACCACCTCGTCGCAGAGATATTCGACCACCGACAGATCATGCGCGATGAAAAGCAGCGTCAGGCCGAGTTTTTTCTGCAATTCACCGAGCAGGTTCAGCACCTGCGCCTGCACCGAAACGTCGAGCGCGGAAACCGGCTCGTCGGCGACGACGAATTCCGGCTCGACGGCGAGCGCCCGGGCGATGCCGATGCGTTGGCGCTGGCCGCCGGAGAATTCGTGCGGATAGCGCGTCGCGTGGTCCGGTGACAGGCCGACCAGCGTCAGCAATTCGGCGATGCGTTCCTGGCGCGCCTTGCCGCGCGGAAAACCGCGCGCGTCGAGCGCCTCACTGATGATCGCCGAAATGCGCATGCGCGGGTTGAGGCTGGAGAACGGGTCCTGGAAGACGATCTGCAGGCGCTGCCGATAGGCACGCATCTCGCGTGGCGACAGGCTGAAAAGATCGACCCCGTCGAACAGCGCCTTGCCGCTGGTGGGCTCGACCAGCCGCAGCACCGAGCGGCCCGCCGTTGTCTTGCCGGAGCCGGATTCGCCGACCAGACCCACTGTCGAGCCACGTCTGACGTCGAAGCTGACGTCTTCCACGGCATGCACGATGCGGCCGTTGCGTGCGGGGAAATACTTGGTCAGGTTCTTTACGCTGAGCAGCGGCTTGGCATCCTGGATATCGGGCATGGCGATCGCGGCGCTCATAGCTCGGCGCTCCTGATGCAGCGGGAAAAGCCTTCATGCCCTGCAGCAACCAGCGCAGGCGGGGCCGCACGACAGGCTTCCAGCGCATATTCGCAGCGCGGTTCGAAGGCGCAGCCCGGCGGCAGCGCGGTAATCGGCGGCACGCTTCCGGGAATAGAATAGAGCGCATGGCGTTCGCCGCCGGCATCGATGTCGCGCGCTGCGTTCGGGGTGCAGGCGAGCAGCCCCTTGGTATAGGGATGCCGCTGATGGGCGAACAGGTCGTTGACCGGCGCCTGTTCGACGACGCGGCCGCCATACATGACGACGACGTCGTGGGCGATCTCCGCGACGACGCCGAGATTGTGGGTGATGAACAGGATCGACATCCCGAACTCGGCTTGCAGGCGCCGCAGAAGATCAAGGATTTGTGCCTGGATGGTCACGTCGAGCGCCGTCGTCGGTTCGTCGGCGATCAGCAGGGATGGACTGCACGCCAGCGCCATGGCGATCATGACGCGTTGGCGCATGCCGCCGGACATCTGGTGCGGGTAATCGTCGAGCCGCGACGCCGCGTCGGGGATTTCGACGTGCTTCAGCATGGTGAGCGCCCTTTGCCGGGCCTCCTGCCGGCTGACGGGCTCATGCAAGGCGATCATCTCGCCGATTTGGTCGCCGACCGTGTAGAGCGGGTTGAGGCTGGTCATCGGCTCCTGGAAGATCATGGCGATCTCCTTGCCGCGGATTTTGCGGAATTCCTTCGGCGCGAAACCGGCCAGATCGTGTACCCGTTCCTTGCGGTCGCGAAACAGGATCTTGCCGCCGGCGATGGCGCCGGGCTTTGACAGTAATCCCATGATGGACAGGCTGGTCACTGATTTGCCGGAGCCGGATTCTCCAACCACCGCGAGTGTCTTGCCACGCTTCAGGTCGAAAGTCACGCCGTCCACCGCCTTGGCGGTGACGCGTCGGGTCACGAACCAGGTTTTCAGGTCCTGCACGGACAGGATGGTGTCGGGGGCGATTTCGCTGGTCATGATACCCATCCGCAGTGAGGACAGGCATGCGGCTCTCCGGCTTCGCGCGCCGGCGGCATGTAGCGATGCGCGACCACCGGTTCAGCGCCGAGAATGGCGTGGCGCGGCTCGAACGTGCGATGAAGGGTGCTCGTTGCACCTTGCGAATCCTTCACGGTCACGTCGGCATCGACAACATCGAACAGCGTGAACTCCGCAGGCTTGCCCCTTTCCAGCAGGCGATCGGCGTCCAGCCCGATGGCGTGGCGCGGCGCAGTCGTCGAGGCGGTCACCACGTCCTCCATCTTCATGCCGAGCGACAGCAGCTTCGACATCGTCGTCGCCATGTCCCAGACCGCGCCGTCGAGCGAGCGGTTGTGCAAATCGGTCGAGATGGTTTTTGGCGGCAGGCCACGCTCGAGCGCCGCCTTGGCGACGTCGAACGAGAAGGAGGCGCCGCCGTGACCGACATCGAGCACGATGCCGCGCGCCGCCGCCTGCTCGGCAAGCCGGTAGAGGTCCTCGTCCTCGAGAATAGAGCCGCCGGCCTTGCCGTTGAAGCAGTGGGTGACGATGTCGCCTTCTGTGAGGACGCCGAGAACATCGTCATAAAGCGGCGGCGGCTCGCCGACATGCACCATGATCGGCAGTTTCAGGATGCGGCCAAGCTTCTTACCGAGCTTCACCGGCGTCAGGTCCCAGCCGCCGGTGATGACATGGCTGGCGCGCACCTTCAGCCCGACGATGACGTCGCGGTTCTTCTCGACGGTGGCGATGGTGCGATCGATGTCGATCGAACGCATGTCGATCAGTTCGCTGACCCGGTTGCAGGCGACGAGGCCGATCGAGCCGAGATTGAGGAAGGCGTAGATGTTCTCCTTGGCCGGCTCGATGATGTACTCGCGCAGTCCATGGAAGTTGGCCTCGCCCGCCGAGCCGGCATCGACCATGGTGGTGACACCGTGCGCGGCGCCACATTGCGCGGGCTTCAGCGAAATGTCGGTGCCGCCATACCAGACATGGACATGGATGTCGGTCCAGCCGGGCGAAAGCCAGGCGCCCTTGGCGTCGAGGGCGCGTGCGTCTTCGCCGGCGGCGATCGTTCCGCCGATGTCGGCGATGCGCCCGTCCATGCCGATCAGGATGTCGACCGGTTGATCGAATGCCTTATCGAAGCCTACGGGCCTGGCGCCCTTGATGAGCAGCGGCCGTTCGGCCGGGGGGAAACGATTGCCGATCATTTCGTCTAGATGTCCTTTGCAAGGCGCGGGTCGAGGAGGTCGCGCAATCCGTCGCCGACCAATTGCAGCGACAAAACGGTGACGACGATGGCACCGCCCGGATACATCATGATCCACGGCGCCTGATCCATGTACTGACGGCCGACGCTGATCATGGTGCCCCAGGTTGGAATGTCGGGCGAGATGCCGACGCCGAGGAATGACAGGCCGGCTTCCGCCAGAATGGCGTTGGCGAAGATGAAGGTGCCTTGCACCAAGAGCGGCGAGGTGACGTTGCGCAGCACATGCCGCACCAGGATCACTGGCGTCGGCACGCCGAGCGCACGCGCGGCTTCGACATAGGGCAGTTCGCGGATGACCAGGGTCGAGGCACGAACGACACGCGCCAGCCGGGGCGCGTAGACGATGCCGAGCGCGATGACGACGTTCGTCGCCGATGCACCGAGTGCGGCGACCAGGGCTATGGCGAGAAGGATGTCGGGAAACGCCATCATGGCGTCGATCAGGCGAGACACAGGCGCGTCGGCCTTGCGGAAGAAGCCGGAGGTCAAGCCGAGTATAATGCCGAGGATCGAGGCGAGCACGACTACGGCAAGCCCGACGGATAACGAAACCTGGGCGGCATAAAGCATGCGGGTGAAGACATCGCGACCGAGATCGTCCGTGCCGAACAGATGTGCGAGGCTCGGCGCATCAAGCCGACTGGCGATCGACAGCTTCGATGGAGAATAGGGCGCGATCACCGGTGCCAGGATGGCGGCGAGCGCTATCACGCCGAGAATGATCAGCCCGACCAATGAGGTGCGCCGGGTTACCAGACGCGATAGCAGGCCGGGTTCGGCGTGGAGTGGAGTTGCGACCGCGGCCATCAGTAGCGCACCCGCGGATCGACAAGGAGATAAAGCATGTCGATGCCAAAGTTGACCAGCACGTAAAGGCCAGCGATGACCAGCAGGGCGCCCTGGATGACTGGATAGTCGCGCCTGAGCACCGCCGAAACGACAAGATTGCCGACGCCCGGCAGTCCGAACACGGTTTCGGTCACTACAGCCCCCGAGATCAGCAGCGCGGCGGTCAGCCCGAGCACCGTGAGGATGGGGATCAGCGCATTCTTGAATGCATGTTTGAGGACGACACGCCATTCGCTCATACCCTTGGAGCGGGCGGTGCGGACATAGTCGTCATTCAGCACGTCAAGCATGGAAGCGCGGGTGAAACGCGTGATCAGCGCCGAACTCACGAGGCCAAGTGCCAGCGCTGGCAGCACAAGATGGTGGAGCCGCTCGCCGAGCGAGGCTCCAGGTCCGCCGTAGCCTGACGTGTCGAACCAGCCGAGCTTCACAGCGAAGAACTGCATCAGCAGCAGGCCAAGCCAGAAACTGGGGACGCTCGCGGCGAACATGGCGACCGTCGTTGCCGCCTGGTCGAAGAGCGAACCGCGCCAATAGGCCGAGAGGATGCCGACCGGCAGGGCGATCACGGTGGCGATCAGCAGCGAGAAGATAGTGAGGAAGAATGTCGGTTCGGCGCGCTGGGCGAGCGCATGGGTGACCGGCTGGTTGAGGAAGATCGACTGGCCGAAATCCCCTTGTACGACGCCGAAGACATAACGCCCGAACTGTTCGAGTATGGAGCCGTCGAGGCCGAGCCTGGTGCGCAGCGCGGCGATGTCCTCCGCCGTCGCTTCAGGGCCGAGCATGACTGCGGCCGGGTCACCCGGTGTGACGCGCACAATGACAAAGACGATGGTGACGACGATCGCCATAACCACGATCATGCCAAGCAGCCTGTTGATGATCGAGCGCAGCATTTGCCGTTCACATCGCTGTTTGAGCCGGTTTTGCTCCAGGCGCCGGACGGTTGGCGCCGGCGCCTGGAGACCTGCCTCGCTTTGGGGCGGGACAGGCGGGAGGACTGGATCAGTTGCCTTCGAGATAGGCGTTCCAGAAATATGGCCAGGGGGCAGGTGTCACACCCTTGAGGTTCGGCGCCTGGGCGGCGAGCGCATTGAAGTTGCCGACCTTGAACGCGGGAACTTCATCGTAGACCGCCTGCTGCACCGCCGGCCACAGGGCGACGCGCTTCTCCGGATCGGACTCTGCGTTGAAGGCGCCCAGGACCTCATGCTTCTTGTCTGAGACCCACCAGCCCGGCGAAGTGTCGGACATGATGCCGGTCAGCGAAGGCTCGGGTAGGAACGGGCTGTGGGTGATATAAATGTCCCACAGGGCCGCGTCGGTGCGGTTCTTGGTCAGCGTCGCCCATTCGACCACGTCCAGTTGCACCTGGAAACCGGCGGCCTTCAGATATTCGGCGGCGACCTGCGCCATCTTGTAGTGGAATTCGTACTGGCGGCTGGTCAGGATGCGCAGCGGCTTGGAGCCGTCATATCCGGCTTCCTTCACCAGAGCCATGGCGGCTTCGGTATCTCCGTCCGGCTTGTAGGGTTCGGTGCCGGTTTCGGTGTGCCATTTGTAACCTTCGGGATACATGGCTCCGTCGACGGTGAAGAATTCTTCCGAGCCGAACGCGGCAAGCAGCATGTCCTTCGGCGCGAGTGCCGCCTGGATTGCCTTGCGGATCTTGATGTCGGAGTTCAGCCCCTCCTTGGTGTTCAGCACGAAGACCGGCCAGCCGAACGGCTTAAGCAATACGGGTTCTGTCTTGCCGCCGGAAATCTTCTCGAAGGCTTCCACCGGCAGCGAGTCGACATAGGCGAACTGGCCGGACACGGCACCTTCGGTGCGTGTGTTCGGATCGGGGACCGGCACGAAACGGATTTCGTCGAGATATTGCTTGCGGGCGCCGCCATAGCCGTTCGGCTCACCGTCCCGCGATGAATAGCCATCGAAGCGGGCGAGCTGGATGAACTGGTCGGGCTTGCGCTCCTTCAGCATATACGGTCCGGTACCGATGAATTTTGTCATCGGATCCTCGGCGGCATTTTCCGACGGGATGATGATCGCCGCCGCATTGTTCAGTGACAGCAGCGATAGCAGTGGCGCGAATGGCTTGTTGAGCGTGATCTTGACTGTGTTGTCATCGACGGCTTCCGCTGCGGTTATCGTTTCCGCGGCCTGCTTGCCGCGTGTCGCAACCTTCATCCAGCGTTGCAGCGAGGCGACGACGTCAGCCGAATTCATGTCGGAGCCGTCATGGAACTTGATGCCGGTCCTCAGCGGGATCGTGTAGGTCAGCCCGTCCGCCGAAATCTGCGGCATGTCCGCGGCGAGCAGCGGAGTGATGCCCCAATCCTTATCGAAGGTATAGAGTGTCTCGTAGATGTGCTGGGTGACGATGCCGACGAGGTCGGCGGTTGATGCCATCGGATCGAGCGTCGGCGGTTCGCCGACCGTGGCGACGTCGATCACGCCGCCTTTTGCCTGTCCCCAGGCAACGCCCGTCGCCGGCAGCAGCGCTGCGGCGAGCGAAACGGCAACTTTCATGAAATGTCTCATGCTGGTTCCTCTCATGTTACATTATTATGTAATCTATATTCTAGTTATGGATGACTATCCCATTTGGAAACCGTTTCGTCAAGCCGAAGTCGATCCTGCCAGTCGGGACGCTGGAAGCCTTGGAAATAGCTGCGAAAATTCGTGAAAAAGCCGGTCGGTTTTTGATGAAACGCCCGAAAAACGGGCGATCTGGAGATTTGCAATCAGATTTCGCGAAGAATCTGCTCGTAAAGCATGCTCGCGGTCGGCGAGAGCGTGCGGTCCTTCACCTTGACCAGGCTGTAAGGCTGCACGTTGATGTCGAAAGCGATGGGCAGGATGTCGATGGCGCCGGCGAGACCGGAGCGGCTGTTGACGAAGCGGGCGACGTCGACGGCGATCGGCGCGATGGCGTCGGATTGCGCGATCATGACAAGCGTCAGCAGCAGCGAGCTGGTGTTGAGGATGCGGTCGGGCAGGGGGGCGCCCTGGCTGACGAAAATGCCCTCGACGGTCTGGCGCAGCAGCGATCCCCCCGGCTGGAACACCCAGTCAAATTGGCTGAGTTCGTCGAGTCCGATCGTCCTGCCGGTCGACAGGGGATGACCGCGCCGCGCGATCAGGCAGGCCTTCTCGACGCCGATGATCCGGCTTTCGAAGAGCCGTGGATTGAGGTCGTCGGGGATGCGCGCGATGATGAAATCATGCCGCGATGCCAGCAACTCGCGCGCCAGAACCGCGCTTGTCTCCACCTGTACGCTGATCTCGATGCGCGGATGTTCCTGCCTGACTTTTCTTATGGCGGGGACCGCGAGTTCGATCGCCGGCGCGGTCACAGCGCCGAGGAAAACCGAGCCGCCCTTGCCGAGTTTCAGGTCGGCAATCTCACGATCGACCTCTCGCATTTCAAGCAGGATGCTCTTCGCCCGTCGCGCCAGCGCGGCGCCGTAAGGGGTCAGGCGGACGCCTCGCGGCAAGCGCTCGCAGATCTGCACGCCAAGGATCGCCTCGATCTCGGCGATCATGCGCGACGCCGCCGGCTGTGAAATATTCATCACCTGCGCCGCCGCGCTGATCTGGCCGTGCTCTTCGAGGGCAACCGTCAGGCGCATGTGCCTGAGTTTCAAACCGCTGCGCAGCAGCCCTTCGTCGTCTTCATAGCTTGACCCTTGCGGCGTTGGCTTCTGATCGATGGGCATCTTGTCCTCAACTCCCTTGGTCGCATCAATCTATATCATTTTCGGTATGGCAAATAGCTGATTTTGCATTTGACAGTTATATCGATATCCGAAATTTTCAGCCGTCGCGTTTCAACATTGCGGGAAGAACGCAGGCGCGCGACCATCGGGAGGTAGCATCACAGAATTCACCCTGCGCCCACGCGGCCAGGATGAAGCGCGGCGGCGGCCAATGCCGACTGCGGTTTTTCACAAGGGAGAGAAAGAGTGAAAATCATCAAGACGTTAGTCGGCGCGCTCGCGCTCGGCCTCGCGGCTATGACGTTCGGCGCCTCGGCGCAGGACAAAGGGATCGTCGGCATCGCGATGCCGACGAAGTCGTCGCTCCGTTGGATCAGCGACGGCAACGAACTCAAGGCCGCCCTCGAAGCCAAGGGCTACACCGTCGATCTGCAATATGCGGAAGACGACATCCCGAACCAGCTCACCCAGATCGAGGGCATGGTGACCAAGGGCGCCAAGGCGCTGGTCATCGCGTCGATCGACGGCACGACGCTGTCGCAGGTGTTGCAGCAGGCGAAGGACAGCGGCGCGATCACCGTCGCCTATGACCGCCTGATCCGCGAAAGCCCGAATGTCGACTATTACACCACCTTCGACAACTTCAAGGTCGGCGTCCTGCAGGCTGAATCGCTGGTGAAGGGCCTCAACGAGCGTTTCGCCGACCAGAAGCCGTGGAACGTCGAGCTGTTCGGCGGCTCGCCTGACGACAACAACGCCTTCTTTTTCTACGATGGTGCCATGAGCGTGCTGCAGCCGATGGTCGACAAGGGCGAGATCGTCGTCAAGTCGGGCCAGCTGGGCATGGAGAAGGTCGGTACGCTGCGCTGGGACGCAGCGGTGGCGCAGGCCCGCATGGACAACATCCTGTCGGCGAACTATTCGGACGGAAGCCGTGTCCATGGCGTGCTCGCACCCTATGACGGCCTCTCGCGCGGCATCATCTCGTCGCTGCGGGGCGTCGGTTACGGAACCGCCGACCAGCCGTGGCCGATCATCACCGGCCAGGACGCCGAGACGCCTTCGGTCAAGGCGATCATCGCCGACGAGCAGTACTCGACCGTGTTCAAGGACACCCGCGAACTGGCGAAGGTCACTGCCAATCTGGTCGACACCGCCCTGTCCGGCGGCAAGCCGGAAATCAATGACGAGAAGACCTACAACAACGGCGTGAAGGTGGTTCCGTCCTACCTGCTCGTGCCGGTATCGGTCGACAAGTCGAACTACGAGCAGATCGTGGTCGGTTCCGGCTACATCAAGGCCGAAGACCTGAAGTAAGGTCTTCCCTTCTCCCCGTTTACGGGAAGAAGGTGGCCCGATAGGGTCGGATGAGGGGCAGGTTGAACTCTGCCGGTGCAGGTGTGCCGCCCCTCATTTGCCTCCTAGCCGCCCGGGAGAAATATGATGAGCGATACGATCCTGGAGATGCGCGACATCACCAAGACGTTCCCCGGCGTGAAAGCCTTGTCGAACGTCAACCTGAATGTCGAGCGCGGTGAAATCCATGCCATCGTCGGCGAGAACGGCGCCGGCAAATCCACGCTGATGAAGGTGCTTTCGGGCGTCTATCCCTTCGGCAGCTACAGTGGCGACATCCAGTTTGAAGGCAAGGAATGCCGTTTCAACGGCATTCACGACAGCGAGAAGCTGGGCATCGTCATCATTCACCAGGAACTGGCGCTGGTGCCGATGCTGTCGATCGCCGAAAACATGTTTCTCGGCAACGAGCAGGCACGCCTGGGTATCATAGACTGGGACGTGGCGCGCCGGCGTGCAAAGGAACTTTTGAGGAAGGTCGGTCTGCGCGAGGACCCCGACACGCTGATCACCAACATCGGCACAGGCAAGCAGCAGCTTGTCGAGATCGCCAAGGCGCTGGCGAAAGACGTGAAGCTACTCATTCTCGATGAGCCGACGGCAAGCCTGTCCGAGAAGGACAGCCAGGCGCTGCTCGACCTGCTGCTCGAATTCAAGAAGCAGGGCATGACGGCGATCCTTATCTCGCACAAGCTGAACGAGGTGAAGAAGGTTGCGGATCGCGTTACCGTCATCCGCGACGGCCAGACCATCGAAACAATGGACCGGGAAGATGTGACCGAGGACCGCATCATCACCTCGATGGTCGGCCGCACGATGGAAGACCGCTACCCGTCGCGCGAGCCCAAGATCGGTGAAACGATTTTCGAAGTGAAGGACTGGTCGGTCTATCATCCACTGCATCCCGACCGGCAGATCATCAAGGGCATAAACCTGCACCTGAAAAAGGGCGAGGTCGTCGGCATCGCCGGGCTTATGGGCGCTGGCCGCACCGAATTCGCGATGAGCGTGTTCGGCCGCGCCTACGGCGCCAACGTCACCGGCGAGGTGTACGTGCACGGCAAGCGTGCCGATACCGCGACGGTCGGGAAGGCGGTGGCTGCGGGGCTCGCCTATGCGACGGAAGACCGGAAGACTTACGGCCTCAACCTGATCGACCACATCAAGCATAATGTGACGATCGCGAACCTTCCCGGTGTTTCGAGATCGGGCGTCATCGACGATATGGGCGAACTCAAGGTCGCGAACGAATATCGCAAGAAGACCAACATCCGTTCGTCAAGCGTCTATCAGATCACCGGCAACCTTTCGGGCGGCAACCAGCAGAAAGTCGTGCTGTCGAAGTGGCTGTTTGCCAATCCCGACGTGCTGATCCTCGACGAGCCGACGCGCGGCATCGACGTCGGCGCGAAATATGAGATCTACGCCATCATCAACAAGCTTGCCGGAGAAGGCAAAGGCATCCTGGTCATCTCGTCCGAAATGCCGGAACTGCTCGGCATATGCGACCGCATCTACGTGTTGAACGAAGGGCGCATCGTGGGCGAACTCGCCGGCCACGAGGCAAGCCAGGAAAAGATCATGCGGGCGATCGTCCGCGGAGAAGAGAAAGCAGCGTCATGAGCACAGAAACCTCCGCATCGCCCGTCAGCGCCGCGAAGGCGACCGTACAGGACGCCGTCAGGGAAAACCTGCGCGAATACGGTCTGGTGATCGCCCTGATCGCGATCATGGTGTTCTTCTGGTACATGACAAACGGGGTGCTCTTCTATCCCGTCAACCTGACCAACGTCGTCCTGCAGAATTCCTACATCGTCGTGATGGCGCTGGGCATGCTGCTGGTCATCGTGGCCGGACATATCGATCTTTCGGTAGGCGCGGTCGCCGGGTTCATCGGGGCGGTGGCGGCGATCCTGATGGTCGACTACGACATGAATCCGCTGCTGGCCGGCTTCCTGTGTATTGCGCTCGGCGCCGTCATCGGCGGCGTGCAGGGCTATTTCATAGCCTATATGAAGATCCCTTCCTTCATCGTTACGCTGGCGGGCATGCTGGTGTTCAAGGGCCTGCTGCTCAACGTGCTGAGCGGCCGCTCAGTCGGCCCGTTTCCGCCGCTGTTCCAGCTGCTCAGCGCGGGCTTCATCCCGGATGTGATCGGGCCGCTCACCCTCGTCGCGCCGACCCTCAACGCTTCCGGAGGCCCCACTCCGGGAACAGGCATCGTGCTGCATTCGACGACCCTTGTTATCGGCATCCTGATCGTCGTGGCCATGCTCTACCTGGCGGTCAAGAGTAGACGCAGCCGCGAAAGCCATGGCTACGAGGCAGAACCTTTCGTGTTCTTCGTGATGAAAAACCTAGTGATCTCGGCCATCATCCTGTTCCTGATGTATAAGTTCGCCTCCTTCAGGGGGCTGCCGAACGTGCTGGTCGTGATGGGCGTGCTGATCGCGCTGTTCGTCTTCATCACCAAGCGCATGACCTTTGGCCGGCGCATCTACGCCATCGGCGGCAACGTCAAGGCAGCGGCGCTATCGGGCATCAATACCGAGCGGCTGACCTTCCACATCTTCGTCATCATGGGCATGCTCGCGGCTCTCGCCGGCCTGATCTATTCCGCCCGCCTCAACATGGCGACGCCGAAGGCCGGCGCCGGACTGGAGCTCGACGTGATCGCGGCCGTCTTCGTTGGCGGCGCTTCCGCGCTGGGTGGCGTCGGCCAGGTGACCGGTGCGGTCATCGGCGCCTTCATCATGGGCGTCATGAACAACGGCATGGGCATCATGGGTATCAACATCGACTGGCAGCAGGTCATCAAGGGCCTGGTGTTGCTCGGCGCGGTTGCCTTCGATCTCTACAACAAGAAGAAAGCCTGAACCGACGGGAGGGAACGGCAAGCAGCATTTGACGGAAGCGGAATGAATCCAAAGGTTCGGGCGGAATTGAAGCCCGTGAACCGACGCGGACGCAACCGGAAAAGCACATGACGAAAGACGACCGTGCCGAGGCGAGGCAATCGGCGCGCAAGTAGGTTTTTGTCTGCAGATGCCACGCCGCATCGGCAGACCTCAAGGAGGATAAAATGCTGATTTCCCAGATTTCCGGCACCGACGGAACGAGCTTCGTCGCCGTGCGCAATGGCGACGCGGCTCGCTTGGTCAATGGTGCCAAATCCGTCTACGCACTGGCACTGGAAGCGGTGCGCGCCGGCAAGCAGCTTCACGCGGTCATCACCGAGCGCGGGCTCGGCGAGACGGTCGATCTGGAGATCGCTTACAACGAAGGCCGCGTGCTGTCGCCGATCCGCCATCCCGACCCGGCGCATCTCCATTTGACCGGCACCGGCCTTACGCATCTCGGCTCGGCGGCTACCCGCGACGCCATGCACAAGAAGGCGGATATCGAGGAAAAGCTGACCGATTCCATGAAGATGTTCCGCATGGGCCTGGAGGGTGGCAAGCCAGCGAATGGCGGCCCCGGTGTGCAACCGGAGTGGTTCTACAAGGGCAACGGCACCATGGTGGTGGAGCCCGGCAAGCCGCTGCTCTCACCGGCTTTCGCGCTCGATGCCGGCGAGGAGCCTGAAATTGCCGGTATCTATATCATCGGCGACGACGGTGCGCCGTTCCGCATCGGCTTCGCCTTGTCCAACGAATTTTCCGACCACGTCACCGAGCGCATCAATTATCTCTACCTTGCGCATTCCAAGCTCAGGAACGCCTCGATCGGACCGGAAATCCTCGTCGGCGAATTGCCGGAAGATGTGCGTGGCATGTCGCGCATTCTGCGCGGCGGCGGGACGTTGTGGGAAAAGCCGTTCCTTTCGGGGGAGGCGAACATGTCGCACACGATCGCCAATCTGGAGCATCACCACTTCAAGTATGACGTGTTCCGCCAGCCCGGCGATGTGCACATCCACATGTTCGGTACGGCGACGCTGTCCTTCGCCGACGGGGTGAAAGCCCAAGCGGGCGACATCTTCGAGATCGAAGTGCCGGGTTTCGGGCTGCCACTGCGCAACCCACTGAAACTAGACGCCGCCTCGCCGGTCGAAGTGCGGGCGCTGTGAGGCGGTGCCGATGACCGCCGACGCCAGCGCCATCTATCCTAGCCTTCAGGGTCGCCCCGTTCTCGTCTCGGGTGGTGCTACCGGCATCGGCGAAGCACTGGTGCGGGCTTTCGCAGCGCAAGGCGCCAGGGTTGGCTTCGTCGATCTCGCCGGGGACGATGGCAACGCGCTTGCCGCGCAACTGAAGGCATCCGGTGGCCTCGTCCAGTTTCGCCGTTGCGACGTGACCGATATCGATGCCTACCATGCCGCGATAGGCGAGATCGAGGCCATTCATGGCCCGACGCTGGCTCTCGTTAACAATGCCGCCAACGACACGCGCCACGACTGGCGCGAAGTGACACCCGAATATTTCGACGCGCGGGTCGCGGTCAATCTGCGCCACGCCTTTTTCGCCATCCAGGCGGTGGCGCCCGGCATGATCGCCGCCGGGAACGGCTCGATCGTGAATTTCGGCTCGGTCGGCTGGATGACGGCGAGTGGCGGCTATCCCGGCTACGCGGCATCGAAAGCCGCTACACACGGCCTGACACGTTCCTTTGCCCGCGATCTCGGCAAGCATGGAATCAGGGTCAACACGCTGGTGCCGGGATGGGTGATGACCAAACGCCAGCTCGATCTGTGGGTGGATGACTCCGCCAATGAGCTGATCGACAGGAGCCAGTGCCTGGCCGGCCGCGTCATGCCTGACGACATCGCCCGCATGGCGCTATTCCTGGCATCAGACGATTCGCGAATGTGCTCCGCGCAGAATTTTATCGTCGATGGCGGCTGGGTGTGAGTTTCGCGACTACCAGCGGGGCAGCTTGCTCTAAGCGTCGGCGGACTGGTTTGGCCGCCGGCGGCAATCGAGTTCGCTGGCCTCGATCAGAGAAGCCGGTTGTCCTCAGCGGTCTGCCGCTTGCGGCGGCGCTTGCCGTCGCTGTCGGGCTTTGTATGGCGAGCGGCCTCGGTCTCTTCGACGGAAGGCTGGGCGCCGACGATTGGTGCTGATTGAGCCGGCTTCGGAGCGGTCGTTTCCGGCTTCTTCTTGAAAATGATCATCGCCCTGTCCTGTGAGAGAAGCCGCCTTCCGGAGAGGGCCGACGGTCGCAACGAGACGCACAAAATTCCATTCCGCCTCAACATACGCTTCAGCGGTCACGATCCACTTGTCGGCGGGGGCCGCAGGACGGCCCCTTCGAGCTTAGAATTTGGCGGCGGAAGGCCGGGCCGGAAGAATCTTTTTCTTGGGCGCCGGCAACAGGCCTTCGCGCTGCGCCTGCTTGCGAGCCGCCTTGCGTGTGCGGCGGACAGCTTCGGCCTTTTCACGGACGCGTTTTTCGGATGGCTTCTCGTAGGAGCGGCGCGCCTTCATTTCCCGGAAGACGCCTTCGCGCTGCATCTTCTTCTTCAATACCCGCATAGCTTGTTCGACATTGTTGTCGCGTACTAATACCTGCAATTTTTTTCCTGACTTTGCATGCGCCGGATCGCCTGGCGAATTCGGGGCAAGCGGTAAGGGTGCGCCGGGTTGGCGGACCTGAGTAGCGGCAATAGTATCAGGTTTGGCGGCGAATACACCCCGCCTACCAACTTATTTCCCATTTCCAGCTCGCTCTCTGCTATCAATCAGGCCTTCTCTCACGCCATCCGCAAGGAATAACCTCATTTGACCGACAATTCGAAGGAAGCGCGTGCAAGGGCCGACCTGAAATTCAGGAAGGCCGAGCGTGAGGCGACGGCGCGGGATCTCGTTCTGGCCGAGCATGCGGCGGAGGCCGAGAGGCGCAAGGCGAAATCGTCGAAACTGAAGGAGCTTCGCCTTGCCAAGGAGGCCGCGGACCTGGCGGCAAGCGATGGCGCGCCGGTAAAGAAGAAGTCGCCGCGCAAAACGGTGAAGTCGTAGTCGTGCGGCGGATATATTAGCTGGTCGGGCTATTCACTGGCGCCCGCAATCGGCGACGTTTCGGTTTCTTCGAGGTTGTCTTCCGTCGTCACACGCTCATGACGCTCGTCGTCGTTGCGAATTCGGTATTGAGGCGAGTTGTCCCTGGCCGGCAACGTGCCGGTGACGCGGTAGATTTCGGCCGCATGGGGAGACATGCCGAAACTGCCTTTCAGGCGCACGGTCTGGCCAACTGCAAAACGATGGGCTGCCATCTGGATTTTCCTGCGCCTTCGCCGTTCCGCTGCAAAAGTCTTCTCGGGAAATGCGGGCGATAGGTACGTTTATCACGTATTGGCGGCACTATTGGCGGTTCGTCTCATAAAAAACCAAAAAAATGTATCGGGCTTGTCGATTTCACCGGATGCCGACCGACGTGACGGTAGAGCGAGGTTGAAACCCGCTCCGAACCAGAACTCGAAAGGGAGTTACGACAATGCGTTTCATGGTGATCGTGAAGGCGAACAAGGACAGCGAGGCCGGCATTATGCCGACAGAGGAACTGCTGACCGCAATGATGAAATACAACGAGGAATTGGTGAAGGCCGGCATCATGCTGGCGGGCGATGGCCTGCATCCCAGTTCGAAGGGCGCGCGCATTCGTTTTTCCGGAGACAAACGCTCCGTCATCGACGGGCCGTTTGCCGAAACCAAGGAACTGATCGCCGGTTTCTGGATCTGGCAGGTGCGCTCGCTCGACGAAGCCATCGAATGGGTCAAGCGCTGTCCCAATCCGATGGAAGGCGAATCCGAGATCGAAATCCGTCAGATCTTCGACATGGACGATTTCGGCGACGCGGTCACCCCTGAAATCCGCGAGCAGGAAAAGCGGCTGCGTGCCGAGACGGAGAAGCTTTCGGGCAAGTCCTGATACTGAGCACAAAGCTGGACTTCCGGACAGACGGTCCGGGAGTCCCAGTTGTCCCGCGTGACGAGCCCCTGTTTGTCATCAAGTCTTGCGGCAGTAGCCGGCAGATGGTCTGATCGCCTGCGTGACGACCATCGAAACCAATCGTGCCATCGAAGCCGTCTGGAGAATCGAGCGGGCCAAGATCATCGCCGGCCTGGCAAGAATCGTGCGCGACGTCGGGCTTGCCGAGGAGTTCGCACAGGATGCCATGATCGCCGCGCTCAAGCAGTGGCCGGTATCTGGCATTCCCGCCAAGCCCGCGGCGTGGCTGATGGCGACCGGCAAGCGCCGGGCTATCGACCATTTCCGGCGGGCGAAGATGATCGATCGCAAACATGGAGAATTGGGGTACGAGGCGGAAATCGAGCAGGAGTTCGCCACACCCGATATCGACGAAGCACTGGATGACGATATCGGCGACGATCTGCTCGGCCTCATCTTCACCGCCTGTCATCCGGCACTTTCTACCGAAGCGCGGGTGGCGCTGACGCTCAGATTGCTTGGAGGCCTGACAACCGAAGAAATCGCCCGTGCCTTTCTGGTTCCTGAAACGACCATTGCGCAACGCATCGTGCGGGCAAAACGGGCGATAGCCGAAGCACATGTCGCCTTCGAAGTCCCGCGAGGTGTGGACCGCGCCGCGCGGCTGTCATCGGTGCTTGAGGTGCTCTACCTGATATTCAACGAGGGCTATTCGGCAACCGCCGGCGAAGACCTGATCAGGCCGCAGCTTTGCGAAGAGGCGCTGCGGCTCGGCCGTATCCTCGCCGGGCTGATGCCGGAAGAACCGGAAGTGCATGGCCTGATCGCGCTGATGGAAATCCAGGCGTCACGGTTCAAGGCGCGTGTCGGTGTGTCGGGCGAGCCGGTGCTGCTGCTCGACCAGAACCGGGCGCGCTGGGATCAGTTGTTCATCCGTCGCGGGCTTGCATCCGTCGATCGCGCCGAAACGCTCAATCCCGATCGCGGACCGTACGCGCTGCAGGCGGCGATCGCTGCCTGCCATGCACGGGCGCGTACCGCCGGCGACACCGATTGGGGCCGCATCGCCGCGCTCTACCACGCGCTTGCCGAACGGATGCCGTCGCCGGTCGTCGAACTCAATCGGGCGGTCGCTATTTCGATGGCTTACGGCCCGGCCGCGGGGCTCGACCTTGTCGACCAATTGCAGGCGGAACGATCCCTGCAAGGCTATCACCTTCTGCCCAGCGTGCGCGGTGACCTGTTGTCCAAACTCGGCCGCTTCGACGAAGCCCGCGCCGAATTCCTGAAGGCGGCCTCGATGACCCGCAATGAGCGGGAGCGCGATCTTCTGCTCGATCGCGCCGAGGCTTGCCGGACTTCGCTGGCGTCCTGATTCCGATGCGCTGGCTGCCTCCTGCGCCAGGCATGCCAGTTTCGGTCACGCGTCTGTCTTTGCGTCCTTCTCTTCGCGGACCTTGCGCTGCATCTGGATGGCATCGCTGAAGGCGGCCGCCAGAATACCGGTCGGCATTGCGATCAGGCCGATGCCGGTGACGGCTGTCAGACCGGCGACCACCTTGCCGATGGCGGTGATCGGATAGGCATCGCCATAGCCGACCGTGGTGAGCGTGGCGATCGACCACCACATGGCGCGTGGAATGCTGCCGAAGTCCTCCGCCTGGCCCGGCCCCTCGATGATGAAGAGCAAGGTCGAGGACACCAGGAGCAGCATCACCGCGATCGCCAGGCTCATGATCAGTTCATAACGCCGCGACTTTACCGCATAGACGATAGCGCCGATGGCGGTTGAGAAGCGGCCGAGCCGCGCCAGCATCAGCATGCGCGAAAGACGAAAGAGGCGCAGCACTACGCCTTCGCCCCCCAGGAGCGTCATGAAGAGAGACGAGAGCGCCAGCAGGTCGACCAGTGCCGGAAACGAAATCACATAGCGGACAACACCACGCCAGCCCGGGCCATAGCGGGGGTTCTCCGCGGCAATCCACAGACGCGCCAGATATTCGACCAGGAAAACGACGGCAAAGGCCACTTCGCCGATACGGAAAAGGCGTTCGCGGCCATTGAGTATCTCCGGTTCGCTTTGCAGAACCGCCATGGCGACCCCAAGGCAGATCAGCACCGCGATGCTCCTGTTCAGCGGCGAGAGGCCTCTTTTGTGCCAGGCTGTCGGATGAAGCTGCCGGTAGAGCCTATGGCGCCACGTCGTCGTGCGAGAATGCGAGCCCATACCATCCCCCGAGGCGTGTCGCTGTCAGACGCTCAATATCCCTGTTTCCGGCGCCGCGCCATCTCGTGCTCGTGCGCAAAGAACAAGCAGACCGCTGTCAGACAAACGGGCGCCCGATCTCGTATTTGATCGGAATCAGCCGGTTGAGGTAGGCCATGCCCTCTTTCGATAATTGGTTCGTATCGGGCAGCATGAAACCGTCCGGCATGTGGCGCGTCTTGCCGGCGACGCTCGACAGCGGCACAAGCCGCATCACGGTCTTGCCGCCATCGTACTGCAACGCCACCGAGCCGCCGCCACGGTCGGCGGTATCGACGGCGAAGACGCCTGCCTCGAAAGCCTCGCGAGCGTCGGTTTCGTTGATCGCGCCAATGTAGCCGCGCGGCATGTAGCCCAGCGCATCAACCCGGGCACGCTTGCCTGGCAGGCCTTCGGCCAGCGCGCGTTCGAAGGCCATGCTCAAATCGCTGCCGGACAGCTTGATGTTGCCGTGTGCGTCGCGCTCGAGCTTGTCCGCCGGCACCAGGCTTTCGACCAGCGCCCGCCCATCCTCGGTCGACACGCCCTCCGAAACGGCGACGATACAACGCTTGTATTTCGCCATCGTCGCCTTCACGTCGTCGATGAAACGCGGCACCGAAAAGGCGCGTTCCGGCGCATAGAGGAGGTGCGGGCCGTCATCCTCGTCGTCGCGCCACGCGGCCGCCGCCGCGGTCAGGAAGCCGGCGTGACGCCCCATGACGATGCCGACATAGATGCCGGGGAGGGCGCGGAAGTCGAGATCGACGCTGCGAAAGGCGCCGGCGACGAATTCGCCGGCCGAGATGAAGCCCGGCGTGTGATCGTTTTCGACCAGGTCGTTGTCGATGGTCTTCGGCGCGTGCACGAAGGCGATGGAGCCGGCGGCTGCGTCCGACAGGATCTGCTGGGTTCCCGCCGTGTCGTTGCCGCCGATGTAGATGAACGTATCGGCGTCGACCTTCCGCAGGCCCTTCAGCACAAGATCGCAATAGGCGGCATCCGGTTTGTCGCGGGTACTGCCAAGTGCCGCACCAGGTGTCTTGCCGATCGCCCGCATGCGTTCTGGCGGGACGTCCGAAAAGTCGACATAGTCGCCGTCGCGGATGCCGCGCACGCCATGCCGCGAGCCAAGGATTTTCGCATCGGGGTAGCGTCGCTCGATCTCGCTGACCGCGCCTGCCAGGGTCTGGTTGATCACTGCGGTTGGGCCGCCACCCTGTGCGATCACGAAAGTTCGAGGCATGCGGGTTCCTCCGGAAGAGACGCTTGGGTTACATTCGCGCGTCTCATCTGCCGGTGCAACCGGGCGCGTGGAAATGCCTCATGCCACGACGATCGGAACTTTCCCGGGTGCGGCCCTGACCCGGTTGTAGAGATCGATGACGTCCTGATTGATCATGCGCACGCAGCCCGATGAAGCCTGCGTGCCGATGGTCCACCATTCGGGCGAGCCATGCACTCGATAGCCGGTGTCCTGATCGTCTTTGTAAATATAATGCGCACGCGCGCCCAGCGGGTTGTCCAGGCCGCCGGGTTGGCCAGCCGCCCATTTGACCAGCTCCGGCTTGCGCGCGATCATCTCCTTGGGCGGTGTCCAGGTCGGCCATTGCTTGGTGTATTGGATGACCGCTCGGCCGTTCCATTCAAACCCGGCCTTGCCGATGCCGACGCCATAGCGGACGGCGTCGCCGCCTTCCTGTACCCAGTAGAGATACCGCTCGTTGAGCTTCACGACGATCGTGCCCGGCGCCTCGCCGGTCGGGTCGACGACGATCTGGCGGCGGAACTCCGGCTTGATCTTATCGAAGGGGATGGCGGGCACAACGAATCCGTTGTCGTTGAGCGAAGCATACATCGTGCCGTTGTCGGTGATGTTCCGGTCGACGCTGATCTGCGGCCGGATCGTGCCGGTCGTTGTTGTGTCGAGCCCCATGTCCGGCATGTCGAACGTGCTGGTGCAGCCGGCGGCACTGCCGAGGCCGAGGATACCGAGGCCGGTCAATACCGCCCTGCGGGAGACCGGAGCTTGCGCTTCAATGGTTTGTGGGGTGGATGTGAACGCAGAAAACTTACGCGACACGCTGTTGCCTCATGAGTTGAGAATTATCCGATCATGTCGATTCATGGTTGAAAAAGACTGAACGCGGCGTTGCGTGCGTTAACTTCGTTGGAGAACAGCATGACGGACGGGGGCAGGAACTGGTTTCGAAAGCGGCAGGTCTCAGATGACCTGACCGTGCTCGATGAGCCGCATGTCCACGAGATATTCCGGTCCAACATCTGGCATTTGCGAGGAAGGGACGCAGACCTCGTCGTCGATACCGGGATGGGGCTTGGTATTCTGTCGGCTGCATTGGACCTCACGCCGGGCAAGCCGGTAGTCGTCGTTGCTACTCATGCTCATGTCGATCATGTCGGATCGCTGCATGAATTCGCAGAGCGCGCGGGACCGCGCATCGAGGCAGAGGTCTTTGCGACCATGGAGGACAAGGTCACCTACGCCGATGCATTTCGCGCGCTGAAATATCCGGTATCGGCAAAGCCGTCAGACGGATGGAACGCGAAAAAATACCGGCTAACGCCCGCTCCGCTCGCTCGCTTGCTCGACGACGGCGACGTGGTGGAAACGGGAGATCGCGTTTTCCGGGTACTGCACCTGCCTGGGCATTCGCCGGGCTCGATCGGTCTGCTGGATGAGCGCGACGGCCTCTTCTTCAGCGGCGATGCCATCTACGACGATGAACTCTACGATGAATTGCCCGACAGTGACCGCGATGCCTACCGCACGACCATGGCCCGTATCGCGGGTCTGCCGGTTAGCATCGTACATGGCGGTCACGGCGAAAGTTTCGACGCGGCAAGGATGCGCGAGATCGCCCGGCGCTATATCGAGGAGAGCAAGCCGTAGTGGCCGTTTACGACGAGCGACCGGCGCCGCCGTTTTCCTCTTTACAACTGTCGAGAGCCGGGGATTTATCCTTTTCTTTGGACAGGAGTTTCCGATGACCTTCGAAACCTGGGCAGCATTCGCGGCTGCCTCCGCCGTGCTTCTCATCATCCCCGGACCGACCATCCTGCTTGTCGTTTCCTACGCGCTCGGCCAGGGCTGGCGTACCGCGCTGCCGATGGCGGTTGGCGTCGCTCTTGGCGATTTCACCGCGATGACTTTGTCGATGCTCGGCATCGGCGCCCTGCTGATGGCGTCGGCCACCGTATTCACGCTGCTCAAATGGATCGGCGCCGCCTACCTGATCTATCTCGGTATCAAACTGTTCCGCGCCGGCGGTGCGCTCGATGCAAAACCGCGTACCGACGCGGCGTCGGCAGCGAAGATGATGGGCCATGCCTGGCTCGTAACCGCGCTCAACCCGAAGAGCATCACCTTCTTCGTTGCCTTCCTGCCGCAATTCCTCGACCGTTCGGCGGATTTCTTCACGCAGATGATGATTTTCGAGGCGACTTTCCTGGTACTCGCCTTCGCCAATGCCTTCGGCTACGCGCTGATCGCTTCGCGGGCACGCAATGTCGTGCGCAACCCGCGTGCTATCGGCATCTTCAACAAGACCGGCGGTACCTTGCTGGTCGGAGCCGGCATTGCGACGGTCGCCATGCGGTCGGGAAACTGATTGCAAAGAAAAGGCCGGCGGTTGCCCGCCGGCCTTTTGATAAACAGCAGGGTCAGACCGCTACCATTTCAGGCTGATGCCGAGATTTCCTTCGAATATCCGGACCTTCTCACCGCCCAGATTGGTCGTGTAGTCGGCTGTGGCAAACAGGCTGGTCGACTCCGATAGCTTGGCAACCACACCGCCGCCGAGTTCGAGGGACGTTCCGTCTCGCTCGGTAAGGATCGGATCGCCACCGAAGCTCAGCCGGTCGGTGCTGTCGAAATTGTGCCAGACATTGGCCTTGAGGTAGGGTTGAAGGCTGCCCGTCCCCATCGGGAAGTTGCCCTGCAACCGGAAGCCCAGCCTGCCGGTCAGCCCGTCGTCCGCGTCCAGCGATATGGTCGAGAAGTCGTCGGCCTGGTCGTCGAACGAGAGATGCTGCCAGATCAACTGCGCCTGCGGTTCGATCGTCCATTCCGGCGTCAACGCGACCGGGTAACCGCCTTCGAGAGAGACGGAGACGCCGGTTCCATCGATGTCGATGCCGACCGCGCGGTCGGAGATTGCGTCGCCGCTGAACCAGGTTCCCATGACGACGCCATCGAGATACCAGCCGTTGGGGCCGATATGGGTCCAGTAGCCGCCGAAACTGGTGCCGTCGAGATCGATTTCACCGACGGTCAAATCGTTCCAGCCAAGCGCCTGACCCCTGACGTCGCCGTTCATGCGGGAATGTCCGACGAACAGACCGGCGCGGTCATGGTGGCCGGGTACTGACTCCCAGCCGATCAGGTCGGCGCCGGCCTGGAAGCCCAACAGCGTGCCGTCGAAACTCGGTGCCACGGTGCCGCCCCATTTCATGTCGGTATCCTGGCCGAACACCCGGCC
Source organism: Mesorhizobium sp. ZC-5 (assembly GCF_025753855.1). GTDB lineage: Bacteria > Pseudomonadota > Alphaproteobacteria > Rhizobiales > Rhizobiaceae > Neomesorhizobium. The sequence goes on along the minus strand of NZ_JAOWPT010000001.1, from coordinate 132,965 downwards.
CCATACCGTCGGCAGGAAGCCGGCGCCTTCGAGCAGGGCTTGCTCGCCGCGCCGCTCATGGAACGTGCCCAGCGTTGAAAGCGCCAGGTGATGGGCGACTGGCGGCAACGCGGCGTAGGTCGGCACCTCGATGCGGTACAAAGGTACCACTTCGGCGACCACCGGTGTCGCACCGGGAGTCGGCGGGGCCACGCTCGGCGCGGGCACGGCCGCCGGTTCCGTCGGTGGAACCGGTGGTGGCGCGGGCGGTGTTGGCGCCGGTGCTGGTGCCGGTTCCGGGGTGGGCGCCGGCGCGGGATCGGTCGGCTCGACCGGAGGCGCCGGATCGACCGGATCCGGATCTTCCGGCGTTGGCTCCGGTGGAAGCGGCGGCGGTGGTGGCGCCGGCGGAGGCGGCGGCGGAGTGGGTTCCGGCTCGACCGGCGCGGGTGCCGGTGGTGGCGCGGGCGGCTCGCCTGGCTCCGGAGGAGGCGGGCTCGGAGGCAAGGGTTCCAGCGGAGGTGGAGCCGGCGCCGGCTCGGGTGGGGGAGGCGGCACCGGATCCGGATCTTCCGGCGTCGGCGGCGGAGCGGGCGGAGTCACGAGGGTGGAACGCAGGTACCAGTTCTCGTCGGTGCCGGCGCTGACGCCGCCGCGGAAGAGGAAATATTCGAAGGCGCCGGCGGCAACCGGGCCGTTCAGCGCGAAGGCGCCGCTTTCGGTGGTTGCGCCGTTGGCAGCTTCCACCACCATGATGCCATCCACCTCAGTGGAGGCGCCGGCACCACCGACGTTGATCACGCTGATGCTGGTGGAACCTGAGGCGGTGCCGCCTGAAACCACCAGCCGGTCGGAGGCGGAACTGTCGTCGCCGAGCTCGGTTTGCAGAAGCAAGAGCCCGCCGTCGCCGGTATAGTTGCCGGCTATGGTGAACGTGTCGGCCAGGCTATCACCGCCGTTGGTGAGGTCGATGCGCCCGGAGTTGACGACATCGGCGAGCTGCCCGGAAGTGAAGGCGGCGACCGATCCGTTCGCCCCTCCGCCGAATAGGGTACTGGTCTCGTCGACTGTGAGCGAACCGGTTCCCGTTCCGCTGTCGCCGAGTGTCAGCGCGCCGTCGAACGTCAGTTCCGTGTCGGCCGTGGCTGCAATGCTCTCCCAGTTCTGGAAACGGTCGACGCCGCCGGAGGAAACGTTTTCGAACACAAGACTGTCCGTACCCAGTCCGCCGGTGATCTGCGGGCTCGCCCCGTGATGCGCATTGGTGAGGTTGCTGAGCGTGGCGGTATCATTGTCTCCGCCCAGGTCGACGGCGCCATAGATGATGCCGCCGCTATCCCAGGTGAACGTGTCGGTGCCGAAACTCATCATCACGTTGCCGCCGACCGAACCACCGGTCACCGTCACGCTGTCGGTGCCGCCGCTGACGCTGATGTTGCCGCCGATCGTGCCATCGGACAGGATGATCGTGTCGTTGCCGAAGCCGGTGACGAGGTTTCTGTCGATGGTGCCACCGGACATATCGAAAAGATTGTCGTCGAGCTTCATGTTGACACGGCCGATCCGGCCGCCGGTCATGATCGCTTGGTCGCCGTCGTCAAAGGCGTCGACGATGCGTCCATCCGACATGAAAAAGGTATCGAGATTGTCGCCCTGGTTCAGCGACTGGATCTGGCCGCCGGTCATGCGAAAGTCGTCTATGCCGCTGCCTTGCTGGACATTGCCGGTTACGCTGCCGCCGCTGATATTGAAGGTATCGGCGCCATCGCCCTGATTTATCGTGCCGGCGATCGTACCGGACTGGATTTCGATGTGGTCGTTTCCGGCGCCGAAAGTTACATTGCCGTTGAGTGTCCCCGTGCCGCCGCCAGGCAACTGGAGGGTGTTGTTGCCATTGAGATCGGTCAAGCCACCTGGCGAAGTGTCGCTGTCGCAGATGAACGTGTCGTCGCCCGCAGTGGGGACGAAGGTGCAGGCGGCGTTCGCCGATCCTGGAGAAAACAACAACTCAGTGGAAAAAAGGACGGTTCCGGACAAAAGCATGGTTGTCCGTGAGATCAGGGAAGGACGCCGCATCGCGTCTCCTTATGCACTTGCCGCGCGTCCCCGTACGCGCGCCGATCTTCTTCCCACGATCCCGCCGCAATAAGGCCACAATCGGGAAAGGGATACAACCTACGCGAGACGCCTCATGTCCTTGTTCTCGTTAACTGTTGCAAATCAGCCACTTGCTTGACAGGGACCCCACATGTGGTTGGCAGGTCCGAAGGGTATGCGGTAGGGTTCGGTTTCGAGCATTGCGGCCCTGATGTGGCAAGCCCTCGCAGGAGATGGTAGATGCAATTTCGCGATGCGCTTGGCTTGCCGCTGTCAGGTGCCAGCGAGGCAAGCCTCGGACACTACGAGCGCGCCCTGCATCAGCTGCAATGCTTCGTCGGCGATCCGGTTGCGTCGGTGAATTCGGCGATCGAGGCAGATCCCGGGTTCGTCATGGCGCATGTGCTGAAAGGATATCTCTACGGCCTTTCGACCGAGCGCGAGGCGCTGGAGGCAACTCAGGCCTGTCACAACGCGGCGGCAGCGCTTGCGGCGACCGGGCGTGAAGCAAGACATGTCGAAGCACTGGGACGACTATCCCGCGGGCGCTGGCATGAGGCCGGAACGATTCTCGAAGACCTGACGATAGACGAACCGCGCGATGCGCTGGCGCTGCAGGCCGGCCATCAGATCGATTTCTTCACCGGAAATTCTCGCATGCTGCGCGACCGCATCGCTCGTGCCTTGCCGGCATGGGATCATGGCATGCCCGGTTATCACGCCATGCTTGGCATGCAGGCGTTCGGGCTGGAGGAAATGGGCGACTACGCCCGTGCCGAAGCCGCCGGCCGCAAGGCGATCGAGATAGAACCGCGCGACGGCTGGGCACAGCACGCGGTGGCGCATGTGATGGAAATGCAGAGCCGACAGCGCGATGGCATCGCCTGGATGCGCGCCAGCCCGGAAAACTGGTCGGCGGACAGCTTCCTGCAGGTCCACAACTGGTGGCACCTGGCGCTGTTTCATTACGATCTCGGCGAGATCGACGAGGTGCTGGCGCTTTTCGACGGGCCGATCTTCGGTGCGCGCTCGATGCTGGCACTCAACATGGTAGATGCCTCGGCGATCCTGTGGCGGTTGCATCTTGCAGGCCATGATGTCGGCAATCGCTGGGATGGGGTGGCGCAGAATTGGGTGCCCAAGGCGAAGTCAGGCAACTACGCCTTCAACGACGCGCACGCCATGATGGCGTTCGTTGGTGCCGGATTTGCCGGGCCGGCGCGAGACCTGCTCGAAGCACAACAGGAAGCGATGCGGGCGGGCGACGACAATGCCGCGTTCACGCATGATGTCGGCCATCCGGTGACGCTCGCGATCAAGGCTTTCGGCGACGGGAATTACGCCGAGACGGTGCGGCTAATGCGGCCGGTGCGCGACATCGCTTACCGTTTCGGCGGCAGCCATGCACAGCGCGACGTGATCGACCTGACATTGATCGAGGCGGCACTTCGCTCGAACCAGAAAGCGCTTGCCGCAGCCTTGGCTGCCGAACGCCTTTCCGCCCGCCCGGAAAGTCCGCTGGCGGCATTGTTCGTCAAGCGGGCACGCGAGATGCCTTAGTCTTCCGCCGAAGCAAGCTCAGCCCGCGACCGGGAAAAGCTTCCACTTCTTCGGCCGGAACGCGATGCGGGTTTTTTCCGAAGCCGGATGCGAGGTCGGGATCTCGAGCTCGACGCGCTGCCTGTCGCCGCCCACTTCCAGTTCGACATGGCGGGTGCCGGCGACGCGGCGGCTGGCCGCCACGGTTCCGGCGATGCAGCCTCCGGAGCCTTCCAGAAGCTCGATGTCGTGCGGCCGGAAATAGAGCACGGCGTCGCCGTCTGGCACTTCGGGCGCCGAGATGCCGATCGTGCGATCGGCGATCCAGATTTCGCCCTTTTCCACCTTGACCGGCAGCGAGCTCGACTCGCCGATGAAGGAGAAAACGAAGGGGGAATTGGGCGTGTCATAAACGTCATCGGCGGTGCCGACCTGCTCGATGCGGCCCTGGCTCATGACCACGACGCGGTCGGCGAGTTCCAGCGCTTCTTCCTGGTCATGGGTGACGAAGACGGTGGTATGGCCGGTCTTGTCGTGGATTTCGCGCAGCCAGCGGCGCAGTTCGCGGCGGACCTGCGCGTCAAGCGCACCGAAGGGCTCGTCGAGCAGCAGAACGCGAGGTTCTATGGCGAGCGCGCGGGCCAGCGCCACGCGCTGCCTCTGGCCGCCGGAAAGCTGCGCCGGGTAGCGCTTCTCGAGTCCAGTCAGTTGAACCAGGTCCAGCAATTCGGAAGCGCGCCTCTTGATCTCGCTGTCTGGCGGACGGTTGCGGCGCCTGACCTTCAGGCCGAAGCCGATATTGTCGGCTACCGTCATGTGGCGGAAAAGCGCGTAGTGCTGGAAGACAAAGCCGACATTGCGCTCCTGCACGGTCTTCAGCGATGCATCCTCGTCGCCGAAGTAGATCGCGCCCCTGGTTGGCCGTTCGAGGCCGGCGATCAATCTCAGCAATGTCGTCTTGCCGGAGCCGGATGGTCCAAGCAGTGCAATCAGTTCGCCGGAACGGATGTCCAGCGAGACATCACGCAGCGCCGGAAACCGGTCGAATTCCTTGCGCACGTTGGCGACGCGTACTTCCATTCACCGACCCTTATTATTCATCAATGCCCGCGCGTCGCGGCGAGCTCGGCGCCGTAGCGCATTTCCAGCAAGGTTTTCAGGACCAGCGTGACGAGCGCCAGCCCGGCCAGCAGCGAAGCGACCGCGAAGGCGCCTACCGCGTTGTATTCGTTGTACAGGATCTCGACATGCAGCGGCATGGTGTTGGTGAGGCCGCGAATATGGCCCGACACGACGGAGACCGCGCCGAACTCGCCCATGGCGCGCGCATTGCACAGCAGCACGCCATAGAGCAGTCCCCATTTGATGTTGGGCAGCGTGACATACCAGAAAGTCTGCCAGCCGGTGGCGCCGAGCGAGATCGCGGCCTCTTCATCTCCGGTTCCCTGTTCCTGCATCAGCGGGATCAGTTCGCGGGCAACGAAGGGGAAAGTTACAAAGACCGTGGCGAGCACGATGCCAGGTACCGCAAACAGGATTTCGACGCCATGCGCCTTCAGCCATGGCCCGAGCACGCTGCCGGCACCGAAGAGAAGCACGTAGACGAGGCCGGAAATCACCGGCGAGACGGAGAAGGGAAGGTCGATCAGCGTGGTCAGGAACGCCTTGCCCTTGAATTCGAATTTGGCGATCGCCCAGGCCGCGGCAATGCCGAAAATCATGTTGAGCGGCACGGATATCGCGGCGACCAGCAATGTCAGCCGGATCGCCGACAAGGTGTCTGCGTCGGCCAACGCCTCGCCGAAAGCGCCGAAGCCCTTCTGGAAGGCCTCGATGAAGACGATGATCAACGGCAGAAGCAGGAAGATGGCGAGGAAAACGAAGGCGATTGCCATCAGGGCATAACGCGCCGGTCTCGTCTCGGTTACCGCCGAGCGGAACCGCGGCTGGCGGGGCGAAGGAGCGGTCTGTGTCTCAGCCATAGCGCTTGCGGCTCCAGGTCTGGACGAGGTTGATGAAAAGCAGCATCACGAATGACAGGGCCAGCATGATCGTGGCGATCGCCGTCGCGGCGGCGTAGTCGTATTCCTCAAGGCGAATGACGATCAGCAGCGGCGCGATCTCCGAGACGTAGGGCAGATTGCCGGCGATGAAGATCACCGATCCGTATTCGCCGACGCCGCGCGCGAAGGCGAGCGCGAAGCCGGTGAGGATCGCCGGCGCCAGCCCCGGAAAGAGCACCCGCCAGATGGTCTGGAAGCGGCTGGCCCCCAGCGTCGCGGCCACCTCTTCGACGCCCTTGTCGATCTCTTCCATGATCGGCTGCACGGTGCGTACCACGAATGGCAGGCCGATGAAGATCAGCGCGATGACAATGCCGAGCGGGGTGTAGGCGACCTTGACGCCGAGGGGGCCGAGCAGCGAGCCGATCCAGCCGCGCGGCGCATAGAGCGTGGTGAGCGCAATGCCCGCCACCGCGGTCGGCAGCGCGAAAGGCAGGTCGACCATGGCGTCGACGATGCGCCGCCCGGGGAACCTGTAGCGCACAAGCACCCAGGCGACGATGGTGCCGAAGACGACATTGACGCCGGCGGCGATCAGCGCAGTGCCGAAGCTGACCTCGAGCGCCCGCAGCGTGCGCCGGTCGGTGGCGATCTCAAAGAAATCCGTCCAGCCAAGCGAAGTCGTTCGCCAGACAAGCGCCGACAGGGGGATGAGAATGATAAGCGTGAGGTAGGCAAGCGAGAAGCCGAGCGTCAATCCGAAGCCCGGAATGACACTCGGCGTCCTGAACCGCCACCCCGCCGCCGAAGCGGGTGATGAGGACATGCTACCCCGTTCTTACTGGGCCGGCTTGTAGATCTGGTCGAATATACCGCCATCGCCGAAATGATACGGCTGCGCCTTGGCCCATCCGCCGAAGATCGGGTCGTCGATCGTTACCAGCTTCAAATCGGGAATTTTCTGCAGCTGGTCGGCCGGCACGAGATCGGGCTTGGATGGCCGGTAGTGATGCTTTGCGGCAAGGGTCTGGCCTTCCGCCGAATAGAGATAGCTCAGATAGGCTTCGGCCACCTTGCGGGTGCCCTTGACGTCAACATTGGCGTCGACGACGGCGACCGGAGGTTCGGCGAGTATAGAAGAGGGCGGGAAGACGATGTCGAAGTTATCTTCGCCGAATTCGTCGAGCGCCAGATAGGCTTCGTTTTCCCAGGCCAGAAGTACGTCGCCCTGTTCGCGTTCGGCGAAGGTCACCGTCGAGCCGCGCGCGCCGGTATCGAGCACGGGAACGTGGCTGTACAGATTGGAGACGTATTCCTTGATCTTCGCCTCGTCACCGCCGTACTGGCCATTTGCCCAGGCCCAGGCCGCGAGATAGTTCCAGCGGGCGCCGCCCGACGTCTTCGGGTTCGGCGTGATGATCTGCACGCCGTCCTTGACCAGGTCGCCCCAGTCGTTGATGCCTTTCGGATTGCCCTTGCGGACGAGGAAGATGATGGTCGAGGTGTAGGGCGAGGAGTTGTTCGGGAGCTTTGTCCGCCAGTCGGGATTTATCTTCTTGGAGTTCTCGACGATGGCATTGATGTCGCTTTCGAGCGCCAGCGTGACGACATCGGCGTCGAGCCCGTCGATCACTGCGCGCGCCTGCTTGCCGGAGCCGCCATGCGAGGTCTGGATCGTCAGCGTCTCGCCGGTGTCGGCCTTCCATTTCGCTGCGAACGCTGCGTTGAATTCCTTGTAGAGCTCGCGGGTCGGATCATAAGAAACGTTGAGAATCGTGGTGTCGGCGAATGCCAAGCCGAGAACGCTGAACTGCACTGCGCCGGCGAGGAGGCCGGCAAGAAGGTGTCGGGAAAGATGGTTTGTCATCTGTCTGCCTCCGGTTAAGGGTGACGATAACTCTAGTGAATTTATAGAGAATGATAATGCAGGCGCGGTTCGTATTCGCCCGGCGTTCGGCAATCTGGTTCCAAAATGAAAGGCTTTGACGAAATCTGGTTGCCTTTTCCCGGATTCTGAAAATCTGATTTCAAGGCCCAGTCAGCCCGCCTCTGGCCCGCCACCAAATCCAAGGTTCGCCATACATATTTATTGCGAGGCACGAAAAAAATCTGCTCCACCCGCTTGCGCAGGCGGACATTTTCCTGTGAATCTCCTATTCAGAGGAGATGTCGCGCCGCAGATCTTAATTTCGCGACGACTGTTTGGCTGACTGGTCGAATGTTCGCCGCCAGTCGGCGCCGGGAGGAACGCAATGTATCTAGGCCTCGACCTCGGGACGTCCGGGGTGAAAGCGCTGCTGATCGATGCGGCGCAGCGCATTGTCGGCTCGGCCAACGGTGCACTGGATGTCTCGCGTCCGCATCCCGGCTGGTCGGAGCAGGATCCGGCTGACTGGATTCGCGCCGCCGAGGATGCGGTCGCCGCGCTCAGGGCCGCGCTCCCGAATGAACTCGCCGCCGTGCGCGGCATCGGGCTGTCCGGCCAGATGCACGGGGCGACGTTGCTGGACGATGCCGATCGTGTCCTACGCCCCTGCATCCTGTGGAACGACACGCGCAGCCACATGGAAGCGGCAAAGCTCGATGCCGATCCGCGGTTCCGAAAAATCACCGGCAATATCGTCTTTCCGGGTTTCACCGCGCCGAAACTCGCATGGGTGAAAAACAACGAGCCCGATATTTTCGCCAAGGTGGCGAAGGTGCTTTTGCCGAAGGATTTCCTGCGCCTTTGGCTGACCGGCGAGCACATTTCCGAAATGTCGGATTCGGCTGGCACGTCCTGGCTGGATGTTGCCCAGCGCAAATGGTCGCCCGAACTGCTCGCCGCGACAGACCTCGACGAACGTCACATGCCGTCCTTGGTGGAAGGAACGGAAGCCGGCGGGACCCTCCGCACTGAGCTCGCCGGGGCATGGGGCATGGGATCCGGCGTCGTTGTCGCGGGCGGGGCAGGGGACAACGCTGCATCGGCCTGCGGCATGGGCACCGTCAAGGCCGGTGCCGCCTTCGTGTCGCTCGGCACCTCCGGCGTGCTGTTTGCTGCCAACGGCTCCTATCTTCCCAATCCGGAGAGCGCGGTCCACACATTCTGCCATGCGCTGCCGCAGGCGTGGCACCAGATGGGTGTCATCCTGTCCGCGACGGATTCGCTCAACTGGCTTTCGGAGATCACCGGCAGGAAAGCCGGGGAACTCACCGCGGAACTCGGCGACGACCTCAAGGCACCCACCGGTGTCACCTTTCTGCCCTATCTCTCCGGTGAGCGGACCCCACACAATGACGCGGTGATCCGCGGTTCTTTCACCGGGCTCGCCCATGAGTCCAGCCGTGCGGTGCTGACTCAGGCCGTGCTCGAAGGCGTTGCTTTCGCATTCCGCGATAGCCTTGAAGCCTTGCACGCCGCCGGCACGGAACTGACGCGGGTAACCGCCATCGGCGGCGGTTCGCGCTCACGCTATTGGCTGAAAGCAATCGCGACCGCGCTCGGCATTCCGGTCGACATCCCGGCCGACGGTGATTTCGGCGCGGCCTTCGGCGCCGCGCGGCTTGGCCTTGTCGCGGCGGAGCGAGCCGACCCGTTCGCAATCTGTGCGCCACCGGAAACCGCCGAGACCATCGATCCCGACCCAAAGCTTTCCGGCGCGTTTGCCGAAGCTTATCAGCGCTACAGTGCGCTCTACCCTGCCATCAGAGGAGTTTCATCGTGAACACCGGTTTCTTCGGCGATATCAAGAAAATCAAATACGAGGGTCCGGAGAGCACCAATCCGCTCGCTTACCGCTTCTACAATCCAGACGAAGTCGTTGCAGGCAAGCGGCTGGAGGATCATCTGCGCTTCGCCGTCGCCTATTGGCATTCCTTCGCCTGGCCGGGCGGGGATCCGTTCGGCGGCCAGACGTTCGAGCGTCCGTGGTTCGGCGATACGATGGAAAACGCGAAACTCAAGGCCGACGTCGCCTTCGAGATGTTCTCGCTGCTCGGCGCTCCATACTACTGCTTCCATGATGCAGACGTACGGCCAGAGGCGTCGACCTTTGCCGAAAGCGCTGCCCGTCTCGATGAGATCGCCGACTATTTCGCCGACAAGCAGAAGAAAACCGGCATCAAGCTGCTGTGGGGCACGGCCAACCTGTTCTCGCATCGCCGTTTCATGTCCGGCGCGGCGACCAATCCCGATCCGGATGTGTTCGCCTACGCCGCCGCGACCGTGAAGAAATGCATTGACGTCACCAAGCGGCTGAAGGGCGAGAACTATGTGCTGTGGGGCGGCCGCGAAGGTTACGAGACGCTGCTCAACACCGACCTGAAACGCGAACAGGAGCAGGCCGGCCGCTTCCTGTCGCTGGTCGTCGACTACAAGCACAGGATCGGCTTCAAGGGCACCATCCTGATCGAGCCGAAGCCGCAGGAACCGACCAAGCACCAGTATGATTACGACGTGGCGACGGTCTACGGCTTCCTGAAGAAATTCGGGCTGGAGAACGAGGTCAAGGTCAATATCGAGCAGGGCCATGCCATCCTCGCCGGACACTCCTTCGAGCACGAACTGGCGCTGGCCAATGCGCTCGGCATTTTCGGCTCGATCGACATGAACCGCAACGACTACCAGTCGGGCTGGGATACCGATCAGTTCCCCAATAACGTGCCGGAAATGGCGCTGGCCTACTACCAGGTGCTGCAGGCTGGAGGCTTCAAGACAGGCGGCACCAATTTCGACGCCAAGCTTCGCCGCCAGTCGCTCGACCCGCAGGATCTGCTGATCGCCCATATCGGCGGCATGGACTGCTGTGCCCGCGGCCTGAAGGCGGCGGCGCGGATGATCGAGGACAAGGCGCTGTCGGGTCCGTTGGAAGAACGCTACGCCGGCTGGAAATCAGCCGAAGGCAAGGCGATGCTGTCCGGCAAGCGCACGCTCGAGGAAATCGCCGAGCGCGTGGTGAAGAAGAAGATCGAGCCGCAGCCGAAGTCCGGCCGGCAGGAGTTTCTGGAGAACGTGGTCAACCGCTACGTCTAGCGGGTGGTCGGATATTCGGCGGCTGTCATGGTGTTAGAAAAACTTCATGTGGCCGCCGCCCAATTGCCTTGATCCGGCCCTCAATGCGCCGCCTCAAGCGGCGACTTCTCGCCCTCGACATGAGGAGAGGAGGGCCGATCATGGCAAATCACGAAAACGAACGCAGGATCGGGGCGTCGGCACCGGCGCCTGGTGCGGATTCGATCGTCGATCTCCTGCTCTCACTGCCCGAGAATGCGACCCCGGAAACAGATGCTGTCGACCGGGCGGTGGCCAACCGCCTCCAGGTGGAGCTTGCGAACCGGATGCGCTCGCTGATCAGTGAGGACGATCGACGCGAAGCTGCCTGATCCAGCCGCGCCGCGCCAAAGAACACCTCGGAAAGGCGGCGTTCGCGTCGGCCATCACGATGCGCGTGTCCAGCGCCCGCCGGCATGCTGCGCTGAGCCCCGACTTGAGATAAAGGCGCTTCGGAACGCAGGGATTGCGCCATAGGCGTTCCGCCCTACGTTCTGCCAAGCAGCGACAACCAAAGAGGACGAGGTGAGCGACTATCCTGTCTTGAAGCCTGGACCCAGATTCAACCAGGAAGGCATGCGGGTTCGCTATGGGGGCTGCAGTTGCGGTGCCGTTCGTTTCGAGGTGACCGGCGAGCCTCTGAAAATCGGCACTTGCCACTGCATGGAATGCAGAAAGGCCACCGGAGCGGCGTTTGTCTACTATGCGGATTGGCCCGAATCCGCATTCGCCCTGCAGGGCGAAGCCCGAGAGTACCGAGGCCGGAGTTTCTGCCCGATCTGCGGCTCCCGTCTCTTCCATCTTAGCAAAGGCCAGGTGGAAATCATGCTCGGGTCGCTCGACGACGGGCCGAGCGATCTTCGTCCCAGTCGTGAAGGATGGATCACCCGCCGAGAAAAGTGGCTTGCCCCGATCGCATCCGCAGATCAATTTGATCGCGATCCGGAATAAGCTTGTCGAGAACCCTCACTGAGCAATCAATCGGCGCCGCAGCCTGACCGGCGCCTCGCCGAAAGCCTTCGAAAACGCGCGTGAAAAGGCTGCCGCCGATGAGAAGCCGGTGCGGGCGGCGATGTCGGCCATAGCGACACGTGTGTCGAGAACCAGACGACGTGCCGCGTTGAGACGCAGCCGAAGATAGTAGGCGCCTGGCGTTTCGCCGATCGACTTTCTGAAAACCATCTCCATCGCGCGTGCCGTCACACCGATGCGCCTGGCGATGGCGGCGATGGTCAGCGGCTCGTCGACATGCGCCTCCATCATCCGGATCGCCTGGGCAAGCCGCGGGTCATAGCCATCGAGGCGGCCGAGCGACACCAGAGGCTGTGCGTCTGTCGCCGCCTTGGCCTGGTCGTAGATGAAGACGCTTGCCACATCGAGCGCCACCGCCATGCCGAGACGTGTGCGGATAAGGTGCAGCATCAGGTCGAAGGTCGGTGAGGCGCCGCCGGCCGTGAACACCGGGCCGTCGATGACATAGCGGTCCGGCCGCACGTCGGCGCCTGGAAAAGCGGCCGCGAAATCCTCCATGTCTTCCCAGTGGGTGGTGGCGGTGCGGCCTTCCAGTAATCCGGCCCGGCCGAGCAGCCAGGTGCCTGCCTCGACGCCGCCGCAGGCGCGTGCCGCCCTGGCGACCCGGCGCACGCCGGAAACCAGCCCATGCGAAACCTGATCGCGGGTGCCGAAACCGCCGACGAGGACCAGCACATCGGTCTTTTCGCCCGTCTCGAACGGGCCGCTTGCCGCAATGGGCAGGCCGCTCGTGGTCACCGCAGGCTGGCCGTCGACGGTAACGATCTTCCAGTCGAACATCGTCTCGCCGGCCACGCGGTTGGCGGCGCGCAACGGGTCGACGGCCGACGCCACGCACATCAGCGACGAGCCCGACAAGATGAGCAGCGTCACCTTGAGCGGCGTCCGCTCCGGTTGAAAGATTGTATGCTTTTCGTTTTTCATCAAATTGAGTTCGTAAATGGCAAATCAGTTTTTGCCAAGTCGGGCATGGTTCAAAGAAAACAAGTCTGGAGGAGCTTTCCATGCCGCTTGCAATGAACCGTGAGGTCTTCATCACCTGCGCGGTGACCGGTTCCGGCGGATCCCAGGACCGCAGCCCGCATGTCCCGCGCTCGCCGAAGCAAATCGCCGATTCGGCGATCGACGCAGCGAAGGCCGGCGCGGCGATCGTCCACTGCCATGTGCGCGATCCCGAGACCGGCAAGCCGCGCCGCGATGTGCATCTGTATCGCGAGGTCACGGAGCGCATCCGCGATGCCGGCGTTGACGTGGTGCTGAACCTGACGGCCGGCATGGGAGGCGACATGGTGTTCGGCTCGCCGGAAAATCCCTTGCCGCTGAACGAGGCCGGCACCGACATGGGCGGCGCGACCAACCGCATGGAGCATGTGCGCCAGTGCCTGCCGGAAATCTGCACGCTCGATTGCGGCACCATGAATTTTGCCGAAGCCGACTATGTGATGACCAATACGCCGGGCATGCTGCGGGCCATGGGCGGCATGATGACGGAACTCGGCGTCAAACCCGAGATCGAGGCGTTCGATACCGGGCATTTGTGGTTCGCAAAGCAGTTGGTGAGCGAGGGCGTGCTGAAGGCCGATGCGCTGGTGCAACTCTGCATGGGCGTACCGTGGGGTGCGCCGGACGACCTCAATACCTTCATGGCGATGGTCAATAACGTGCCCTCGGACTGGACCTGGTCGGCCTTCGCGCTTGGCCGCAACGAGATGCCCTATGTCGCGGCGGCGGTGCTGGCGGGCGGCAATGTCCGGGTCGGGCTGGAAGACAATCTCTGGCTCGACAAAGGCGAACTCGCGACAAATGCGCAGCTGGTGGGTCGTGCGGTCTCGATCATCGAGAATATGGGTTCGCGGGTGCTCGGCCCCGAAGAGGTGCGCAAGAAGCTTAATTTGACCAAGCGTGCGCCGCTAAGCGCCAAAGCGGCCTGACGACGGAGCCTGACCATGACAATCGAAAAAGCGGCCGCTATCGGCGGTGGGGTGATCGGCGCCGGCTGGGTTGCACGTCTCGTCCTCAACGGCATCGACGTTTCGATCTTCGATCCGGACCCGGAAGCCGCTCGCAAGGTCGGCGAAGTGATGAAGGGCGCGCGGCGCGCCTACAAAAAAATGCTGCCGGGTGGCCTGCCGAAGGAAGGCAAGGTCACCTACGCGAAAACCATCGCGGAAGCGGTGGCTGACGCCGATTTCATCCAGGAAAGCGTGCCGGAACGCCTCGACCTGAAGCACAAGGTGCTGGCCGAGATCGACCTTCACGCGCCGGCCAGCGCGATCGTCGGCTCCTCCACCTCAGGCATCAAGCCGACCGACATGCAGGTGGCGATGAAGAAGCATCCGGAACGGCTGGTGGTCGGCCATCCGTTCAATCCGGTCTATCTGCTGCCGCTGGTAGAGGTCGTCGGCGGCGAGCAGACCTTTCCGGAAGCGATCGAGGTCGCCAAGGAAATCTATGCCTCGATCGGCATGAAGCCGGTGGTGATCCGCAAGGAGATCGAGGCGTTCGTCGGCGACCGCCTGCTGGAAGCGGCGTGGCGCGAGGCATTGTGGCTGGTCAAGGACGGCATCTGCACGGTCGAGGAACTCGACGACATCATGCGCTATTCCTTTGGCCTGCGCTGGGCGCAGATGGGCATGTTCCAGGTCTACCGCGTTGCCGGCGGCGAGGCGGGCATGCGCCACTTCATGGCGCAGTTCGGACCCTGCCTGAAGTGGCCGTGGACCAAGCTCATGGACGTGCCGGAGTTCAACGACGAGCTGGTCGACCTGATCGCCACGCAATCGGACGAACAGGCGCACGGCCTGTCGATCCGCGAGCTGGAAAAGATCCGCGACGACAATCTGGTCGCTATCATGGAAGCGCTGTCGAAGCAGAACAAGGGCAAGGGCTGGGGCGCCGGCGCGCTGCACAACGACTATACGAAACAGCTCGCCAGGCTCGCTTCGAAAAAGCCGGTTTCGAAAGCCGCGGCAAAAGCGAAGGCGGCCAAGCCGGTGAAGAAGGACAAAAGCGAGAAATCGAAGAAGAAGTCCGGCGGGAAAAAGAAGGGCTGAGTCATGCATTTCGGCCTTTCCGAAGAACAGCAGCTGATCGTCGATACGACGCGGGCCTTTGTCGAAAATGAGCTTTATCCGCACGAGGCTGAGGTCGAGCGCAGCGGCCATCTGCGCCGTGAGCTGATCGAGGAGATCAAGGCCAAGGCAATCGCTGCAGGCCTCTATGCGGCGAACATGCCTGCCGACGTCGGCGGCGCCGGCCTCGATACGCTGACCTGGCTGCTCTACGAAAAGGAGCTCGGGCGCGCCAACTATGCGCTGCACTGGACCTGTGTGGCGAGACCCTCGAACATCCTGCTTGCCGGCACCGACGCGCAGCGCGAGAAATATCTGTTCCCTTGCATCCGCGGCGAAAAATCCGACTGCCTTGCGATGACCGAGCCTGGCGCCGGGTCCGACCTGCGCGGCATGAAGGCGACCGCCGTGCAGGACGGCTCCGACTGGGTGCTGAACGGCACCAAACATTTCATCAGCCATGCCGACATTGCCGATTTCGCCATCTGTTTCATGGCATCGGGCGAGGAGGATTCGCCACGCGGCAAACGCAAGAAGATCACCGCCTTCTTCGTCGACAAGGGTACCAAGGGGTTCAGCGTCCGCGACGGCTACCGCAATGTCTCGCATCGCGGCTACACCAATTCGATCCTTGAGTTCGACGATTGCCGGCTGCCGAAGGAACAGGTGCTCGGCGAGGTGCACAAGGGTTTCGAGGTGGCCAATTCCTGGCTCGGCGCGACGCGCCTGCAGGTCGGCGCGACCTGCCTCGGTCGCGCTGACCGGGCGCTCGGCCATGCCATCGAATACGCCGCGCAGCGCCAGCAGTTCGGCCAGCAGATCGGCAAGTTCCAGGGCGTGTCCTTCAAGCTCGCCGACATGGCGACCGAATTGAAGGCGGCCGAGCTGATGATCCTCGAGGCCGGCTGGAAATACGACCAGGGCACGGTCACCGACCAGGACATGGCGATGGCCAAGCTCAAGGCCACCGAAATGCTGGCTTTCGTCGCCGACGAGGCGATCCAGATCCATGGCGGCATGGGGCTGATGGACGACCTGCCACTAGAGCGCATCTGGCGCGATGCGCGGGTCGAGCGCATCTGGGAAGGAACGTCGGAAATCCAGCGCCACATCATCAGCAGAGCGCTGTTACGGCCGTTCGGAGCCTGATCCATGAACCGCCTCGAGCGCCTTCTGCGTCCGAAATCCATCGCCGTCATCGGCGGTGGCGCATTCGGCACCAGTGTCGTCAAGCAGTCGCTGAAGATGGGCTTTGCCGGCGACATCTGGCCGGTCCATCCGACCAAGGACACCATCGAAGGCGTCAAGGCCTACAAGACCGTCGCGGAACTGCCGGGAGCGCCGGACGCAACCTTCATCGGCGTCAATCGCAACCTGACGATCGAGATGGTGCGCGCGCTGCGCGAACGCGGCGCCGGGGCGGCCACCTGCTTCGCCTCGGGGTTCCTGGAGACCGGCGACTATGACGAGGACGGCGAGCGGCTGCAGCGCGAACTGATCGAGGCGGCCGGCGACATGCCGATCATCGGGCCGAATTGTTACGGCCTGATCAACTATGCCGACGGCGCGCTTCTGTGGCCCGACCAGCACGGCGGCCAGCGGCTTGCACCGGGTACACGGGGTGCCGCGATCATCACGCAGTCGTCGAATATCGCCTGCAACCTGACCATGCAGAAGCGCGGCCTGCCGCTCGCTTTCCTGATGACGGCCGGCAACCAGGCGCAGACCGGCCTGTCGGAAATGGCGCTCGGCTTGATCGAGGACGAGCGCGTCTCGTGCCTCGGGTTGCACATCGAAGGCTTCGACAGTGCCGCCGGATTCGAGCGGCTGGCGGCGCGCGCACGCGAACTGAAGAAGCCGATCGTCGCGATGAAGGTCGGCCGCTCCGAACAGGCGCGCGCGGCGACGATCTCGCATACGGCTTCGCTCGCCGGCTCCGACGCTGCTTCCGATGCCTTCCTGAAGCGACTCGGCATCGCACGGGTGAATTCGATCCCGTCGTTTCTCGAGACGCTGAAGCTGCTTCATGCCGGAGGGCCGCTTGCCGGCCGCAGCCTGTCGTCGATGAGTTGCTCCGGCGGCGAGGCTTCGGTGATAGCCGACAGCGCGGAAGGGCGTGGAGTTCGTTTCCCGTCGCTCGGCGAAACGCACCGCGCGCGGGTAAAATCGACGCTCGGCCCGCTCGTCGCGGTGGCCAATCCGCTCGACTACCATACCTTCATCTGGAACAACGAACCGGCGATGACCGAGACGTTTACGGCGATGGTTTCGGGCGGGTTCGATCTCAATATGTTGGTGCTGGATTTTCCGCGCGCCGACCGTTGCTCGGATGCCGACTGGTGGCCGACGGTGCGAGCTTTCGAGGCCGCGCTGAAAACCAACGGCGCACGCGGTGCGATCGTCAGCTCGATGCTGGAAAACCTGCCGGAAGAGCACGCGGCGGAGCTGTTCAAACGCGGTATCGTTCCGTTGCACGGTATTGTTGAAGCCATGGATGCGGCGGAGGCTGCGGCGTTCATCGGGGAGATGTGGAAGCAACCTTCCTCGCCCCCCATGGGGGGGAGAGGTGCCGAGCGAAGCGAGGCGGAGAGGGGGATGAGCGGCGCAAGGAAGTTGCCCCCTCTCCGTCTCGGCCCTGCGGGCCTCGCCACCTCTCCCCCATTTCATGGGGGCGAGGAATGGAGCCAGCCTTCCGAAGCCGCCGCCAAGGCTCTCCTGGCGGCATCCGGCCTGCCTGTTCCGGGCGGTCGATCCGTCTCGACCACTGATGAGGCGGTGAGCGCCGCCGTGGCGCTGGGCTTTCCCGTCGCGCTGAAGGCGCTCGGCGTTGCACATAAGAGCGAGCATGGCGCGGTGCGGCTCAATCTGCTCGACGCCGATGCGGTGAGGGCGGCAGCAGCCGACCTCGCCGTTCTGGGCAGCGGGCTTTATGTCGAGCGCATGGTTCAGGACGGCATTGCCGAGCTGATCGTCGGCATTACCGCCGATCCGCTGTTCGGACCGGTGATGACCATCGGTACGGGTGGCGTGCTGGTCGAGCTGTTGAAGGACAGCGCCACGTTGCTCTTGCCGGCGACACGCCAGGATGTCGAGAACGCGTTGCGTGGCCTGAAACTGTTCCCGCTGCTCGACGGCTATCGCGGCCGCGCCAAGGCCGATCTCGATGCTGCGGTGGATGCCATTCTCGGCATTGCCGATTTCGGGATTCGCAATGCTGAGCGGATCGAGGAACTCGACATCAACCCGCTCATCGTCTGCGGTGAGGGCAAGGGCGCGTGGATTGCGGACGCGCTGCTGGTGGAGTCTTCCCTTCTCCCCGTGAACGGGGAGAAGGGCGCTGGCTTCGACGTCTCGCCAAGGAGGAACCATGTCTGACATCATCACCACCCGCCGCGACGGCGCGATCCTCGAGGTCACGCTCGACCGGCCGAAGGCAAACGCGATCGACCTGAAGACGTCGCGGCTGATGGGCGAAACGTTCCAGGCGTTCCGCGACGATCCGGAACTGCGGGTCGCCATCGTGAAGACGGCGGGAGACAAATTCTTCTGCGCCGGTTGGGACCTGAAGGCCGCGGCAGGCGGCGACGCCGTCGACGGCGACTACGGGGTCGGCGGCTTTGCCGGCCTGCAGGAACTGCGCGACATGAACAAGCCGGTGATCGCTTGCGTCAACGGCATGGCGGTCGGCGGCGGCTTCGAGCTGGCGCTTTCCTGCGACCTGATCTACGCTTCCGACCATTCGAGCTTCGCGCTGCCGGAGATCAAGGCTGGCACGCTGGCCGACGCGGCGACGGTGAAATTGCCGAAACGCATCCCCTATCATGTCGCCATGGACCTTCTGCTGACCGGACGCTGGATGGACGTGGCCGAGGCGCATCGCTGGGGCCTGGTCAACGAGGTGCTGCCCAAGGAAAAGCTGGAAGACCGGGTTTGGGAAATCGCAAGGCTGCTGGCCGGTGGGCCGCCGCTGGTCTTCGCCGCCATCAAGGAGGTGGCGCGGCACGCCGAGGCGATGGAATTCCAGGATGCAATGAACTGGATCACCAAGCGCAAGTTCCGCACCGTCGACGAATTGTATGCTTCCGACGACAACCAGGAGGGCTTTCGCGCGTTTGCAGAAAAACGCGATCCCGTCTGGAAGGGCAAATGACCGATTACAAAAAACTGATCGACGCCGAGACCTGGGCTTTCATCGAAAAGACCAACAGCTACTATCCGCCCGACACGATCGACTACACGATCGCAGAGCAGCGCCGCATCTACGACCGCATGTGCCGCGAGTTCCATGCCGGCTATCCGGACGGCGTCAGTGCCGAAGATTCGGCGATAAGCACGCCGACGCATGCGATCCCCATCCGCATCTACCGCACTCCGGCGCCGGAAGCGTCGGCCATGGTGCTTTATATCCATGGCGGCGGTTTCATCCTCGGCGGACTGGACAGCCATGACGATGTCTGCGCCGAGCTCTGCCAACCCAGCGGCTATGAAGTGGTGTCGGTCGACTATCGACTGGCGCCGGAGCACAGGCATCCCGCCGCGTTCGACGATGCGATGAGCGCCTTCGAATGGGCCGCAGGCGCCTATACAAGGCCGATCCTGCTGTGCGGCGATTCGGCCGGCGGCAATCTCGCCGCCGCAGTCAGCCATGCGACGCGCACGCACCGACGGCGGCCGATCGGCCAGGTGCTGATCTATCCCGGACTTGGCGGCGACCAGTCGCAAGGCTCGTATCTGACGCATGCCGAAGCGCCGATGCTGACTGTGCGCGATCTCGATTACTACAAGAAGATCCGGACCGGCGGACACGAGGTTCCCGGTGACGTCGCACTGGCGCCTCTGGCGGACACCGACTTTTCCAGGCTGCCGCCGACCGTCATCGTCACCGCCGAGTGCGATCCGCTGTCGTCCGACGGCGAGGCGTACATGTCGCGCGTCGTTGCCGCCGGCGGCAAGGCATGGTGGATCGAGGAGCCGGGGCTGGTGCACAGCTATCTGCGGGGCCGGCACATGATTGGCCGCGCTCGTGAGAGCTTTTCGCGCATCGTCGACGCGGTGAGCGCGCTGGGCAAGGGTGCCTGGCCGTATTGATTGTCAGTAAAGGCTATCCCTCACGAAGGGAGGGATAGCCGCACTTCTCCGTTGCCACGCTGCGGAAATCCGCCCTGGCCATTGGGAGGCTGTCGTGCCTCCCGTGTAAAAGGTGTGGGGGAGGCGGTGCGCGCCTGCCGGACGGACCGACAGCGCTGTTTTTAGTCTAACGATGCCCGAAAGGCGCGCACCGCCGGCGTTGCTGCCCCGCCCGGCTCGCCCTGTGCCCGAAGGCCGTAGGCTCACCGTACGTCGAGGGCCGGAACCTTGGAGCACTGTGCCCCAGCCTCGCACCCGGAGCGAGGCCAGTCCCGACGCCGCTGTTCTCCCTGGTCAACCCGGTGGCCACCCAGACCCCCACAGAGAACAACACGGTCATTATGCGGGAGGCGGCGAAGGGTGTGGACAGACGAATTTTGCAGAAATCGTACAAGTCATTGAAATTGCTGCGAAGAATCTTTGGCTGAGGCGAAAATCGCGTGAATCTGAATATTTTTGTCCACGTCGAAAGACACACTCGCCATCGCTCGGAGATTCGTCCACCCGAAGTCAGCTGCGGTCTCTTCGCGCCGCAGCAATCTCCTGTTGCAATGCACTCTTTGTTAACCTCGTGTAGCACAACGTTAACGACTGCCGGTCGCCAGAAGCGGGATCGGATGTTACGCCTAACCCCAGGTGGGCGAGACGTAACAGGAGGCCATGATGGCTACCGTGATCAACGCCAAAGGCGTTCCTCTCCCCTACAGCGCTTCTTCGGTCAATCACTTCTCGGCAACAGGCTCCGGCCCGCAGCTCTACGGCAGCGCCAAGAACGACTCCATGTGGGGCGACAGCGGCGTGAACGTCACCATGCAGGGTGGGCTCGGCGACGATATCTACCACCTTTATTCCAGCATCAACCGGGCGTCGGAAAAGGCGGGCGAGGGTGTCGATACCGTCGAGACCTGGATGAGCACCACGCTGGCGGACAACATCGAGAACCTTACGGTGACCGGCAACGGGCGCTATGCCATCGGCAACGCCGGCAACAACATCATCAGCGGCGGTTCGGGCAAGCAGACGATCGACGGCAGCCTTGGCGACGACGTGCTGAAGGGGGGCGCCGGTGCCGATGTCTTCATCTTCGCGGCCGGCACCGGGAGCGACCTGATCCTGGATTTCGAGAGCCACGACACTGTTCGGCTGAACGGCTACGGGTTCAGTTCGTTCGAGGAGGTCCAGGCCAGCATGGTGCAGTCCGGCGCCGACGTGCGGCTCGACCTCGGAAATGACGAGGTGCTGGTGTTTGCAAACACGAATGTCGACCAGTTCGCGGCCAGCCAGTTCAAACTCAGCCTCGACAGGTCGAACCTCACGCTGTCCTTTTCGGATGAGTTCGACACGCTCAGCCTTCGGGAAGGCAGCAGCGGCACCTGGGATACCAATTTCTGGTGGGGGGGAGAGAATGGCAGTTCGCTTACCCGGAATGGCGAAAAGCAGTGGTACATCGACCATGGATACGCGCCGACAAGTTCCGTCAATCCGTTCAGCATCGACGATGGCGTGCTGACCGTCACCGCCGCGCGGGCTTCGAATGCGATCCAGCCCCATATCAACGGCTACGAATACACATCAGGCCTGCTGACCACCGACGAAACCTTTTCCCAGACCTACGGCTATTTCGAGATCCGCGCCGACATGCCTGACAATCACGGCGTCTGGCCGGCTTTCTGGCTGCTGCCGGAGGATGGCTCCTGGCCGCCTGAACTCGATGTCGTGGAGATGCGCGGGCAGGATCCGAACACCGTGCATGTCGCGGCACATTCGAACGAGACCGGCAGCCAGACGACGGTCGGGTCGGCGGTGAATGTGCCCGATACCGAGGGTTTCCACACCTACGGCCTGCTTTGGACGGAAGACGAACTCGTCTGGTATTTCGACGGTGTCGAGGTGTTTCGCGCCGACACGCCGGACGACATGCACGATCCGATGTACATGCTGGTCAATCTGGCCGTCGGGGGTGCTGCCGGAACGCCCTCCGACGGGCTGGCTACGCCGGCGGAAATGCAGATCGACTATATCCGTGCCTATGAATTGAACGATGCGGGCACGTTGGCAGACGCGGGTCAGACGGAGATCCCGGCGCCATCGGCCGGTACTGACGATTGGTGGCTTTAGAGCGCCGCGCGTCCGTTTGGACGCGCAAAGGACGCTCTAACACTTTGAATCCATGCATCGTGCTTTCCGAAAATCGGAGCCGATTTTCGGGCCGATGCAGTAACGCAGGCCGCAAGCCGATCCAGGGAGAAGAAAGCTAATTCCCGGCGCTCTCCATGCGTCGGGTCTTGATCGCCTTTTCCAGCCAGCCGATCTCCATCTCCGGCACCGATGACAGCAAGAGTTCGGTGTAGGCGTCGAAGGGCGGCTTGAGCACGTCGCTCTTCGGCCCGTAACGCACCACTTCACCGCGATACATCACGGCTATGGAGTCGGCGATCGATTTCACGGTTGCGAGGTCGTGGGTGATGAAAAGGTAGGCAACGCTTTCCTCGGCCTGCAGTTCGAGCAGCAACTTCAGGATGCCGTTGGCGACCAGCGGATCGAGTGCCGAGGTTACCTCGTCGCAGATGATCAGCTTCGGCTTGGCGGCCAGCGCGCGGGCGATGCAGACGCGCTGCTTCTGGCCGCCGGAAAGCTCGGCCGGATAGCGGTCGATGAAACCCTTGCCCATCTCGATCTTGTCGAGCAGTTCGGCGACGCGCACGTCGCGCTGTTTTCCACGCAGGCCGAAATAGAACTCCAGCGGCCTGCCGATGATGGTGCCGACGGTCTGGCGCGGATTCATCGCCACGTCGGCCATCTGGTAGATCATCTGCAACTGCCGCAACTCGTCCTTGTTGCGGTCGGCGAGGCGGCCGGGAAGCGGCTTGCCGGCAAAGCTGATGGTGCCTTGCTCGGGCGGCAGGAGGCCGGTGATGGCGCGCGCCAGGGTCGATTTCCCCGACCCGGACTCGCCGACGACGGCGAGCGTCTGGCCGGCATGGATGTCGACCGAAACGTTCTTCAGAACCTTGATGACGCCGCCGCCGTAGGCTGCGGTCACGTTCTTCACCGACAGGACCGGATCCTTGCCGGGTTTCTTTTCCTGATGCGCGATATGGTGAACCGACACCAGGGCGTTGGTGTATTCCTGGCGGGGCTCCTGGATGATCTGGCGGGTGTCGCCCCATTCGACCAGCTTGCCGTGGCGCAGCACCATGATCTCGTCAGCGACCTGCGCCACCACGGCGAGGTCGTGAGTGATGTAGAGCGCGGCGACGCCGGTGTCGCGGATGGCATCCTTGATGGCGGCAAGCACGTCGATCTGCGTGGTGACATCGAGCGCGGTGGTCGGCTCGTCGAAGACAATCAGGTCAGGCTCCGAGCAGAGCGCCATTGCGGTCATGACGCGCTGCAACTGGCCTCCGGAAACCTGGTGCGGAAACCGCTTGCCGATGTTTTCGGGATCGGGGAGACCAAGTTTCTTGAACAGCGCCACCGCGCGCTTTTCGGCGTCGGCGCGTTTGGCATTGCCATGTTCGAGGGCCGCCTCGACGACCTGGTCCATCAGCCGCTGCGCAGGATTGAAGGCCGCTGCGGCCGACTGCGCGACGTAGCAGACCTCGTTGCCGCGCAATTTGCGGAAATCGGCGATGCTGCCCTTCATGATGTCGCGGCCGTTGAGAATGACCTCGCCGCCGGTGATCCTGACGCCGCCGCGGCCAAAACCCATGGACGAGAGGCCGATCGTCGACTTGCCTGCGCCGGATTCGCCGATCAGGCCGAGCACCTTGCCGCGCTGCAAGGTCAGGGAAACATTGTCGACGATGGTGACCTTGCGCGGCGCCTCGCCGGGTGGATAGACGGTCGCCTCGATCTTGAGGTTCCTGATGTCGAGCAGCGTGCCGCCTTCGCCGGTGGAGCGGCGCCTGGATGGAGCCTTAGCCATTGCCGCGGCCTCCCTTGAGATCGGTGGTCCGATTGAGAATCCAGTCGGCGACCAGGTTGACCGAAATGGCCAATGCGGCGATCGCGGCGGCCGGGATCAGTGCCGCCGGAATGCCGAACACGATGCCGTCCTTGTTTTCCTTGACCATGCCGCCCCAGTCGGCGTCCGGCGGCTGCACGCCCAATCCCAGGAAGGACAGCGTCGACAGGAAAAGAACGGCATAGATGAAGCGCAGGCCGAGTTCGGAAATCAGCGGCGAGAGCGCGTTGGGAAGAATCTCGCGAAAGATGATCCACGCGCTGCCTTCGCCGCGCAACTTGGCTGCCTCGACATAGTCCATGACGTTGATGTCGACGGCGACGGCGCGCGACAGGCGGTAGACGCGGGTCGAATCCAGTATGCCCATGACGAGGATCAGCGTCACCAGATTGGTCGGCAGCACGGAGAGCACGACCAGAGCCATGATCAGTGTCGGGATGGACATCAGAAGGTCGACGAGGCGCGACAGGAGCGTGTCGAACCAGCCGCCGAAGACCGCGGCCGAAAAGCCGAGTATGGAACCGAGCGAGAAGGAAAGCGCGGTGGCAAGAACCGCGATGAAGAGCGTGATGCGCGCGCCGTAGATCATGCGCGACAGCAGATCGCGGCCGAGATTGTCGGTGCCCAGAAGATGGGCCGCCGACATCGGCGCCCAGACGTCGCCGACAATCTCGCCATTGCCGTATGGTGCGATCCAGGGGGCGAAGACCGCCGCGAGGACGAAGAGGACCGTCAGCAGAAGGCCGATCAGCGCGGGGATGGGGATGCGTCTGATATCGAGCATGACGCCGCCCTATTTCGGATGTCTGAGACGCGGATTGGCGACGATCGCACCGATATCCGCAACAATGTTAAGCGAGATGTAGACCGCGGCGAAGATGAGGCCGACCGCCTGCACCACCGGGACGTCGCGCTTGGTGACGTGGTCGACAAGATACTGGCCCATGCCGGGATAGACGAAGATCACCTCCACCACGACGACGCCGACGATCAGATAGGCGAGGTTGAGCATGACGACGTTGATGATCGGCGCAATGGCGTTCGGGAACGCATGCCTACGGATGACGTTGAAGGCCGAGAGGCCCTTCAGCTCCGCCGTCTCGACATAGGCCGATTGCATGACGTTGAGGATCGCCGCGCGCGTCATGCGCATCATGTGGGCAAGCACGACAAGCGTGAGCGCGGTGGCCGGCAGGGCAATCGCCATCATGCGCTCGCCGAACGGCATGCCGTCATAGACCGTCGAGATACCCGGGAAGATCTGCCATTTCACGGCAAAGAAATAGACAAGCACGTAGCCGATGAAAAACTCCGGGAAGGAGGTGGAGGCAAGCGCGAGGCCGGAAATCAGCTTGTCGACCCAGCCGTTGCGGTAACGAACGGCGAGCAGGCCGAGTATGATCGCCAGCGGGATGGAAACGATCGCCGCCCAAAAGGCGAGGAACAGCGTGTTCCACAGCCGCGAGCCGATCGATGTGGCAATATCCTGGCCGCTCGACATCGCCGTGCCGAGGTCGCCTTGGAGAATGCCGCCGAGCCAGTGCATGTAGCGCAGCCAGGCGGGGTCGTTCAGGCCGAGTTCCTCGCGCAGGTTGGCGAGCGACTCCGGCGTTGCCGATTGTCCAAGGATCGCCTGGGCGACATCGCCCGGAAGAATCTGGGTGCCGGCAAAGATCAGCACCGAGACCGCGAAAAGCAGGAGGATGCCCAGCGCGATGCGCTGGGCAATGAGCTTCAGGACAGGCGACATGGGCGCGCCGGGATCAGGCTTCGAGCCAGCATTTCGCCAGGGCGTAGCCGTTCATCAGTTCCTGGTGCGGATCGTCAACCCAGCCGCCAACCTTGGCGCCGGTCGCGTCGATGAACTGGTTGAACATCGGCAGGATGAGGCCGCCTTCGTCGCGGACGATCACGGCCATGTCGCGGTACATCGCCTTGCGCTTGTCGTTGTCGAGTTCGGCACGCGCCGCCAGCAGCATCTTGTCGAAGTCCGGACGCATGAAGCGGGTGTCGTTCCAGTCCGCCGTCGACAGATAGGCGGTGGAGTACATCTGGTCCTGGGTCGAGCGGCCGCCCCAATAGGAGGTCGAGAAGGGCTGCTTGTTCCAGACTTCCGACCAGTAGCCGTCGCCCGGTTCGCGCTTGATCTCGATCTGGATGCCGGCCTTGGCGCAGCTCTGCTGGTAGAGCTGGGCGGCGTCGACGGCACCCGGGAAGGCAACGTCGGAAGTGCGTAGCAGGACGGGGCCATCATGTCCGGATTTCTTGTACAGCGACTTGGCCTGATCAGGATCGAACTTGCGTTGCTCGATGTCGTCCGAAAACAGCGGATAGGACGCATTGATCGGGAAGTCGTTGCCGATCGAGCCGTAGCCGCGCAGCACCTTGTCGAGCATCTCCTCGCGATCCATCGCTAGTTTCAACGCCATGCGCAAATCGTTGTTGTCGAAGGGTGCTGTGTTGCAATGCATGATGAAGACGTAGTGGCCCGGGCCGGCATGGTTGCGGATGGTGACGCCCGGAACGCGCTTGATGAGGTCGACGATCTTCGGCTCGACGCGGTTGATCATCTGGACCTGGCCGCCCTGCAGCGCCGATGTGCGGGCGGTCGCGTCGTTGATGACGATGATCTCGACCTGATCGGCATGGCCCATCTTGTCGGCCTGCCAGTAGTTGGCGAAGCGTTCGCCGCCGTGGCGGACGCCCGGCTCGTTGACGGAAACCTTGTAGGGGCCGGCCGAGATGCCGGCATCGGCGCCGTCCTTGCCGCCATTCGGCTGGACGATCAGGTGATAGTCGGAAAGCAGGTAAGGCAGGTCAGCATTCGGCTCCTTGAGGGTCAGGACGACATTCTTGCCGTCGACCTTGATCGTCTCGATGCCTTTCATGTAGCCGAGCGCGCCGGACTTGGAGCCTTCGTCCGAATGGCGTTCCAGCGTTGCCGCGACGTCTGCGGCGCTGACCGTCTTGCCGTTGTGAAACTCGATGCCGTCGCGGATCTTCAGCGTCCACACCTTGGCGTCGTCGGACGAGCCGATCTCCTCGGCGATGCGGTATTCCAGCGCGCCTTCAGGCGACAGCTCGACGATCATCTCGCCCCACATCTTGCCGAAGGCGAATGGCACCTGCGTCATGAACAGCGCCGGGTCGAGGCTGTTGGTGGATTCGCCGCCCACCAGGCCGGCCTTCATGATGCCGCCCTTGACTGGTCCGGCGGCGCGCGCCGCGCCTGACAGGAGCGAATTGGCGAAGGTCGCGGTGATGCCGAGAGCGGCAGCGCGGCCCAGAAAATCACGCCGGCTGAGCTTGCCGGCGGCGACGTGATGGCTCAGGAATTCCAGTTCTTGCGACATGCGATGTTCCTCACTCCGTTGGTGCCGACCGTGGTCATTTTATGGCTTGTTGTTGGGAGAATATTGAACGCAACGTAAACCATGTCGCAAGGCCGAATGCGACATTGCGTGGCGTAATTTGCATGCCGCAATTGGACCAATCGCAACGCGGTCAAATGTGATCGCGCGGGACGATTTCCTCAAAATTGCGCTCAAGGACGAGCGTTTCGCCCTCATATGCGACAATCCGGCCGGTCAAATGGAAATTCAGGGCGTCGGATCGCATCTTTGTGAAGGTTTCCGTGCGGACAGACCATTCATTTCGCGACAAGGTCTGCGTCCAGTGCGTCTCGCCCTCCGCCGAAAGGGGATCGGCGGGGTCGATGGTCCAGATCTCACGCGCGATGCCGCCATTGACCAGGCCATGGTCGCTGTCGCGCACCTCGCCGAAGTCGTCGACGATGCTCAAAGTCACCGAACCGGTAGCCGGGTTGCGGTCGATCTTGCGGCTGTTGGAGCTTTTGCGAAGCGTTTCCACGCGCCAGGGCGCAGCGCCTTCCGGATCGGCAAACGATACGGTGTCCGCGATGCCGGGCGTACGGACGGGGAGGTCGAGGCTGCCGTCGGACAAGGTGAGCGCGACCGCTTCGGGCGACGGCCAGACCAGCGGCCAGTAGGTCGACGAGATCGCCACCCGCAAACGGTTGCCCGGCGCAAGGCGATAGGCGATGTCGTCGAGCTTCAGGGCGATGCCCATGGCCCCGCCCGGCACCACGTCTTCCGGAAATTCATGGCCATTGCGGTGACAGAGATTGAGCACGCCGTAAGTGATGCGGGTCGAGGCGCCGTCCGGCTGGACGTCGCAAAGCCTGACTGCGACCATGGCGCGCGGGCGGTCGGCGGCAAGTGTCAGCCGAATAATCGGCGACCCGACGATCTCAAGCGCATCCGCCAGCGGTTCGGTCTCGAAACATTGCGATCTGGCATCGTCGTCGCGCTGGTCGCCGGGCAGTTCCGGACCGAGCCAGATGGCGCAATATTCGCCGCCCGCCATGCCGCAATCCTGCGGCGAGGAGATTTTCAGTGGCGGCAGCGATGCGGGTTTGTCCGATAGCAGACCGCCGGCACCGAAGTGCATTCGCGTTGAAGAAATGTCCGGCGATGCCCACCCTTCCGTCGCGATCCAGCGACCGGGACGTTGCTCGTACCAGTCCCGCGGCGGCACCGAATCCATGACATAGACACGCATGGCCGGTTCGCCGTCGACGCCGGTATCGATGTTCTTCAGCCAGCGATCCCACCAGCGCAGGGCTTCCTGCAGGAAACCGATGGCCGGGTTCGGTACGGCAAAATGCGGATATTTGTGGATCCACGGGCCGATGATGCCTTTTGCGGGCGCCTGGATGTTGTCGACGAGGCGGGCAACCGCGTTCTTGTAGGCGTCGCCCCACCCGCCGACCGCGAGCGTCGCCGCCTTGATCGCCGAAAAGTCCTCGCAAACCGAACCGTGCTTCCAATAAGGCCCGCGACGCTGGTGCTTCAGCCAGACAGCAGGCAGGAAGGGCTCTTGCTCGAGCCGTTCGAACCACATGTCGCGCCACTTGTTGGCGCCGGCTATCGCAGGGTCTGGAGGGCGCGACGAGTAGGACAGCATGGTGGCACCCCAGCCCACGTTCTCGTTGAGCAGGAGGCCGCCCTTGTAGTGGATGTCGTCGGCATAGCGGTCATCGGTGGAGCAGAGCGTAATGATCGCCTTCAGCGCTTCCGGCTGCTTGGCTGCAACCTGCAGCGCGTTGAAACCGCCCCAGGAGATGCCCATCATGCCGACCGTACCGGAGCACCAGGGCTGGATCGCCGCCCAGGCAATGACGCTGCAGGCGTCCTGAAGCTCCTGTTCGGTGTATTCATCCTCCATGATGCCTTCGGAATCGCCGTTGCCGCGCATGTCGACGCGGATGCAGGCATAGCCGTGGCCAGCAAAGTACGGATGGGTCAGGCTGTCCCGCGCGGTGGTGCCGTCGCGCTTGCGGTAGGGCAGATGTTCGAGAATGGCCGGGACTGGATTCTCCCCGGCATCCTCCGGCATCCATACCCGCGCCGACAGCCGGCACCCATCGGGCATGACGATGCCCATATCTGGAAACTCGACCACTTTGCGCGGGAATTCGGTGATGATTTTCATGCGGGCTTCTCTCATCGCAATGAGCCACACGATGGCGCCGGTTTCAAGTTGGAAGGTCGACGGCCGATGTCGCTGACGGGACTTGGCTTTTCAGGGAAGATTGAAATGACCTCTTAAAGGTGCTATTTAGAGTACTGTAAAAGGAGAGCGGCGATGCCTCACACGATTCTTGCGGAAACTACAGCCAGCGTATCCGAACTGAAAAAAAACCCGATGGGGACGGTTGCCGCTGGTGAGGGATTTCCTGTTGCAATCCTGAACCGCAACGAACCGGCTTTCTACTGTGTGCCCGCCAAGGCCTTCGAAGCCATGATGGATCGCCTCGAAGATATCGAACTCAATGCGATCGCCGACGCCCGCCAAGGCGAGCAGCGGATAAGGGTCGATCTGGATGAAATATGAGGTGGAATTTCTCACCTCAGCACTCAGAGAATGGAAAAAACTCGACGCCAATACGCGCGAGCAGTTCCGCAAGAAACTGAAGGAGCGGTGCGAAAACCCGCATGTTCCTTCTGCAAAGCTCCGGGATTCGAAGAACCGTTACAAGATAAAGTTGCGCAGCATCGGCTATCGGCTTGTCTACGAAGTGATCGACGGCGAACTGGTTGTCCTGGTGATTGCGGTCGGGAAGCGCGACCGTTCCGAAATATACGAAAGGGCGAAATCGCGATGACCCCCCCGGTTCAATTCAGCGGGATGTCGTTGTCGGCCTTGCTGTCCTGATATTCCGACGACAGTTGGTCATAGCGCGCGGCGATCGCCGCTGCGCGTGCTTCCAGGCGTTCGCGATCGGCGGCGGGCAGCGCGCGGACCAGCTTTCTGAGCGAATAGCTTTTCCAGTAGGCGTTTTCCGAATTGTAGCCACCGGGATCGAGGGTGAAGACCTCCTTCAGAATTTTCAGGTCATGCGGGATGGCGAAGGAATCACGCGAATCCTCGTGGCTGAACAGGTAGTAAAAATTGTCGAAGCCGGTCCAGGTGATCGCCGACAGGCAGAGCGAGCAGGGCTCGTGGGTGGCGACGAAGATGCAGTCCTTCGTATCCGGCCGGTCGGCCTTCGGCATTTCGTAGAAGCGCTTCAGGCAGTGGACCTCGCCGTGCCAGAGCGGATTCTCCGTCTCGTTGTTGGTCTCGGCCAGAACCAGCGAACGATCGTCCTTCCTGAGGATGGCGGCACCAAACAGCTTGTTGCCGTGGGCAACACCTTCCTCCGTCTTGGGAACGATGTCGTGCTCGATGACGTCGAACAAACGGTCGATCAGCGAGGTATCGGGCATATTCAAGGAGCTTCCGGCAGCTGGATTTCGTACGGGTGCGAGAAATAAAACTCTTCCAGGTTCGAGCCGTCGCCGCCGCGGTCGACAACCAGAAAGTCCTGCGGTTCACCGATCGGCGTCAGCACGCCATGCCAGAGATTGCGCGGATAGTTCACGCCCTGGCCGGGATTGGTGAGAAAGGCGTGCGGCGTGCCTGGGCCGTCCGGCGTGTCGTGCGCGACAACGACCAGGAATGGGCGCGGCGACAGCGGGATGAAGGCCTGGCTGCCGAACGGATGGCGCTCGACCATCGAGAGCTGCAACGGAAAGGCATAGGGCGTACCGCGGAACAGGTTGATGATGACATGGCCGTTCGGTCCGCCCGCTTCCGGTTTTGCAAGCGCGTGATAGCGTTCGCAGCGGCCATTGTTGATGGGGTAGTGGCCGTCGGTCTCGAAATCGATCACGTCGCCGAACGCGGCGAAGCTTTCACGCGTCAGCGGTTGGGCGGTGATGACGCGGCTCATCGCATCACCGTCCGAAGCCGCCCAGCTTCGCGTGCCGGTTGACGTCCTTGTAGAGCAGGTAGCGGAATTTTCCGGGACCGCCGGCATAGCAGGCCTGCGGGCAGAAGGCGCGCAGCCACATGTAGTCGCCGGCCTCGACCTCGACCCAGTCCTGGTTCAGCCGATAGACGGCCTTGCCCTCCAGTACGTAGAGCCCGTGCTCCATCACATGCGTCTCGGCGAATGGAATGACCCCGCCCGGTTCGAGCGTGACGATCGTGACATGCATATCGTGGCGGATGTCGATGGGATCGACGAAGCGCGTCGTCGCCCAGACGCCACCCGTATCCGGCATGGGCGACGGTTCGATCTCGTTCTCGTTGGTGAAGAAAGCTTCCGGCGGCTCGATGCCGTCGACGAATTCGTAGGCCTTGCGGACCCAATGGAAGCGCACCGGAGCGCCGCCGTTGTTGCGCACGCTCCATTGGCTTGCCGGCGGAACGAAGGCGAAGCCGCCCGGCCGCATGGTGTGGGCCTTGCCGGCAAGCGTGACGGTGAGTTCGCCCTCGACGATGAAAAGCACGCCTTCGGCGCCGCTGTCAGGCTCCGGGCGGTCGCTGCCGCCACCCGGAGCCACCTCTATGATGTATTGCGAAAACGTCTCGGCGAAGCCGGAGAGCGGCCGCGACAGCATCCAGAGCCGCGTCTTGTCCCAGAAGGGGAGATAGGACGTGACGATGTCGCTCATCACGCCTTTCGGGATGACAGCATAGGCTTCGGTGAACACCGCGCGATCGGTCAGCAGTTGCGTCTGTGGAGGCAGGCCTCCTTGGGGCGCGTAGTAGGTGCGGCCTGGCATTCCCGGTAACTCGCTTTAGAGGGGCAAAAGGTCTTTGAGGCGGAGAAGCGCAATGCGCTCGACCTGCCGGCATGCGGTGTCGAATTCGGTCCTACGATCGTTGCCAATGCGGCTTTCGAAGGCGGCGAGGATCTCGTCCTTGGTCTTGCCTTTCACCGCGATGATGAACGGGAAGCCGAAGGTGGTGACATAGGCCGCGTTGAGCTTGGAAAAGAGTTCGCGCTCCTTGTCGGTAAGCGCGTCGAGGCCGGCGGACGCCTGTTCCTTCGTCGACTCGTCGGTCAACCGCCTGGCCTGCGCCAGCTTGCCGGCGAGATCGGGATGGGCGGTGAGCACGCCAAGGCGCTCCTTCTCGCTGGCGGAACGGAAAACGCGGCAAAGCGCGTTGTGAACGCCGCCGGCGGTGTCGTGCGCAGGACCGAGCTCCAGTTTGAAGGCACGCTCGGCAATCCAGGGCGAATGTTCGAAAATGCCGCCGAACTGCTGGACGAATTCCTTCTCGTCCATGCGGGACGGACGCAGCGCATGGGCGTCGTATGGGTGCTGCTCACGCCAGTGGTCGGCAATGTCGATGCGGCGGGCGAGCCAAACTTTGTCGTGGCCTTTCACGTAGTCGATGAAACGCTGCAGCGCCGCGGCGCGGCCCGGCCGGCCGATCAGCCGGCAATGCAGGCCGATGCTCATCATCCGCGGCCGCCCGGACTTGCCCTCCGCATAGAGCGTGTCGAAGGCATCCTTCAGATAGGCGAAGAACTGGTCGCCGGAATTGAAACCTTGCGGCGTCGCGAAACGCATGTCGTTGGCATCGAGCGTATAAGGAATGATGAGTTGCGGCGGGATCGCGTTGCCGTGGCCATCATGGTCGAGCCAGTAGGGCAGGTCGTCGTCGTAGGTGTCGGACACATAGGCGAAACCGCCTTCCTCGGCGACGAGGCGGACGGTGTTGACCGAGGTGCGGCCGGTATACCAGCCGGTCGGCCGTTCGCCGGTAACCTCGGTATGGAGGCGGATCGCCTCCTCGACATGGCGGCGCTCGTCCTCGATCTTGTAGTCGCGGTAGTCGATCCATTTGAGGCCGTGCGAGGCGATCTCCCAGCCGGCTTCCTGCATGGCCGTCACCTGGTCGGGCGATCGGGCAAGCGCGGTGGCGACGCCGTAGACGGTGACCGGCACCTGCGCTTGCGTGAACATGCGGTGGAGCCGCCAGAAGCCGGCGCGGGCGCCATATTCGTAGATCGATTCCATGTTCCAGTGACGCAGCCCCTGCCAGGGAGCGGCGCCGACGATCTCGGACAGGAAGGCTTCGGAAGCGGCATCGCCATGGAGGACGCAGTTTTCCCCACCTTCCTCGTAATTGACGACGAACTGCACGCAGACATTGGCGCCGCCCGGCCATTTCGGATCGGGAGGGCTGGCCCCGTAGCCGCGCATGTCGCGTTGGTATCGCATCGATGCTCCATCCCTCAAAACCGGCAAACACC
Organism: Mesorhizobium sp. ZC-5; assembly: GCF_025753855.1. GTDB lineage: Bacteria > Pseudomonadota > Alphaproteobacteria > Rhizobiales > Rhizobiaceae > Neomesorhizobium. The sequence continues at coordinate 99,502 of NZ_JAOWPT010000001.1, read as the reverse complement.
GGACTGCACTGCAAAGATTATCGGAAGGGGTCGCCCAACATTCCCCCGAAAATTTTTGAAAGTCTTTTTGTGGCCGTCTGCTTCACCGGGACTTATGCATGGCATTTAATTGGCGCACAATTGACTGTTCGCGTTCGGATGCAGGGAGGCAGAATGTCGAAGACTGATGGCGGGCGCCTGACGACCCATGTCCTGGACACGGCTTCCGGAAAGCCGGCGGCCGGGCTGTCGATCGCGCTTTTCCGCATCGAGGGCGATGTCCGCAAGCATCTTAAGACCGTATGGACCAATGCCGACGGGCGTTGCGACCAGCCGCTGCTGCAGGGCGACGAATTCGTGATCGGCGATTATGAACTCGTGTTCCAGGCCGGCGATTACCTGCGGGCGCAAGGAACGAAGCTGCCGAAACCGGCCTTTCTTGATATCATACCCATCCGTTTCGGCATGGCCGAGCGGACGCATTATCATGTGCCGCTGCTCGTCTCGCCCTACGGCTACTCGACCTATCGGGGAAGCTGAGCGATGGCTGCGATCAAGATCCGCGACGAAATCCGTTTCCTGCTCAACGGGGAAACGGTGGCGCTGAATGACGTCACGCCAGATGAGACGCTGCTTGACTATCTCAGGCTCCGCCGTTCGCTGCGCGGATCCAAGGAAGGCTGCGCAGAGGGCGACTGCGGCGCCTGCACGGTGCTGGTCGGCCGGCTCTCCGGCGGCAAGCTCGTCTATGAAAGCGTCAACGCCTGCATCCGTTTCATGGGCTCGCTCGACGGCTGTCATGTGGTCACCGTCGAGCATCTGCGCGGCGGAGCCGGGAAGCTACACCCGGTGCAGCAGGCCATGGTCGACTTCCACGGTTCGCAATGCGGGTTCTGCACGCCGGGTTTCGTGATGTCGCTCTATGCGCTTTGGATGAAGTCGCCGGAACCATCCGACGTGGCAATCGAGAAGGCGCTGCAAGGCAATCTCTGCCGCTGCACCGGCTACGAGGCGATCGTGCGCGCGGCGCGCGCCATCTCCAGCTACGGCAAGGCGGCGAAGGATCCGCTGGCGGCGGAACGGTCCAAGGTGACCGCGAAGCTGCAGGAATTGCGCGACGGCGCGCGCGTCGAGATCGGCGTCGGCAGTGTCCGACTCGCCATTCCCGCAAACGTCGACGACCTTGCGGCGATCCTTCAGGCGGAACCAAAAGCCACCATCGTTGCCGGTTCGACCGATGTCGGGCTCTGGGTGACCAAGCACATGCGGGACATCTCGCCGGCAGTGTTCATCGGCAACCTCGACGGGTTGCAGGACATTTCGGAACAGGACGGCGCGATCAGCATCGGCGCAGGCGCCACCTACACCGACGCGTTCGCGCTGTTGTCGAAACGCATCCCGGCGCTTGGACCGCTGATCGACCGCATCGGTGGCGAGCAGGTGCGCAACATGGGCACGATCGGCGGCAACATCGCCAACGGTTCGCCGATCGGCGACATGCCGCCGCCGCTGATCGCGCTCGGCGCCACGCTGACATTGCGCAAGGGCAAGAAGCGGCGGACGATGCCGCTGGAAAAGTTCTTCATCGCGTATGGCAAGCAGGACCGGCAGCCGGGCGAGTTCGTCGAAGCCGTACATGTGCCGCTGCCGGCGAAGGGCACAAAGTTCGCGGTCTATAAGATCACCAAGCGGCGCGACGAGGACATTACCGCGGCGCTCGGCGCATTTCATTTGACGCTTGCCAAAGACGGCACGGTGGAAAAGATCCGCATCGCCTATGGCGGCATGGCGGCGACGCCGAAGCGGGCGGCGGCGGTGGAAAAGGCGCTGACCGGCAAGCCGTGGACGGTTGAGACGGTCGAGGCAGCGCTGGGCGCCTATGCCACCGATTTCACGCCACTTACCGACATGCGGGCCTCGGCCGAATACCGGGCGCTGGCCGCGCGCAACCTGCTGCTCAGGTTCTTCGCCGAGACCCAGGCCGGCAAGGCGCCGATACAGGTTTCGCGGGCGGTGGCGGCGTGAGGAGGTTCGGATGAACAAGCACGCCACCCCCAACCTCCAGGCCGCGAAGATCAAAGGCGGCGTCGCCACCGACCAGCGCCACGATTCAGCGCACAAGCATGTCACCGGCGAGGCGATGTATATCGACGATATGCCCGAGCCGGCCGGCACTCTGCATGGCTGCCTCGGCCTGTCGACGGTGGCGCATGGAACCATCCGCGACCTCGACGTGTCGGCGGTTCGCAGTGCGCCCGGCGTGGTCGACGTGCTGCTCGCCGGCGATGTGCCGGGCGAGAACGACATTTCGCCGACCGGACGCCATGACGAGCCGGTGCTGGCCGATGGCAAGGTGCAGTTCTTCGGCCAGCCGATCTTCTGCGTCATCGGCGAAACGCGCGAAGCCGCGCGGCGCGCGACGCGGCTGGCGAAAGTCACCTATACCGAACTGCCAGCGATCATCGACATCGGCGAACTCGATCCGGTCAGCTCGAAGCTGGTCACGCCGCCGCTGACGCTGAAGCGCGGCGATGCGGCTGCTGCGATCGCCAGGGCGCCGCGCCGTATCAAGGGCCAGATGCGGGTAGGCGGGCAGGAACATTTCTACCTCGAAGGCCATATCGCCATGGCTATTCCCGGCGAGGACCAGGACGTCACCGTCTACTGCTCGACGCAGCATCCGAGCGAAGTGCAGCATATGGTCGGCCACGCGCTCGGTGTGCCGAGCCATGCGGTGACGGTGGAGATACGCCGCATGGGCGGCGGCTTCGGCGGCAAGGAAACACAGGGCAACCAGTTTGCCGCGCTGGCGGCTATCGCGGCTAAAAAACATCGCCGCGCGGTGAAGATCAGGCCCGACCGCGACGACGACATGATCGCCACCGGCAAGCGGCACGACTTCCTGATCGACTACGAGGTGGGTTTCGACGGTGAAGGCAATATCCTCGGTGTCGACTTCATGTTCGCGGCCCGCTGCGGTTTTTCGGCGGACCTTTCCGGCCCGGTCACCGACCGCGCGCTGTTCCACTGCGACAACACCTATTTTTATCCCGCCGTGCTGGCGAAATCGGCGCCGCTCTACACTAATACGGTTTCGAATACGGCTTTTCGCGGTTTCGGCGGCCCGCAAGGCATGGTCGGCGCTGAGCGCGTCATCGACGAAGTGGCGTTTGCCGTCGGCAAGGACCCGCTGGAAATCCGCAAGCTGAATTTCTACGGGGCGAGCGATGACAAGAGGGGGGGCCGCAACGTCACGCCGTACCACCAGACGGTGGAAGACAACATCATCCACCGCATCATCGCGGAACTGGAGGAAAGCAGCGACTATGCGCGGCGGCGGCGCACCATCGACGCCTTCAATGCCAACAGTTCCGTCGTCAAGCGCGGGATGGCGCTGACGCCGGTGAAATTCGGCATCTCGTTCACGGCCACGCATTACAACCAGGCCGGCGCGCTGGTGCATGTCTATACCGACGGTTCGGTCCATCTGAACCATGGCGGCACCGAGATGGGGCAGGGCCTCAACACCAAGGTTGCCCAGGTCGTTGCGGAAGAATTCCAGATCGATCTCGACCAGGTGAAGATCACCGCGACCACGACCGGAAAAGTTCCGAATACCTCGGCGACGGCGGCGTCCTCCGGCACCGACCTCAACGGCATGGCGGCGCAGAACGGGGCCCGCCAGATCAAGGAGCGGCTGACCGATTTCGCCGCCGAAAAATACCAGGTGCCGCACGATCAGGTGGTTTTCCTGCCCAACCGGGTACGCGTCGGCAACCAGGAGATCGCCTTCGCCGACCTGGTCAAGCAAGCGTATATGGCGCGTATCCAGCTTTCGGCGGCGGGTTTTTACAAGACGCCGAAAATCCACTGGAACCGGGACAAGGGCGAGGGCCGCCCGTTCTATTATTTCGCCTATGGGGCGGCGTGCTCGGAGGTTTCGATCGATACGCTGACCGGCGAATACATGGTCGAGCGCACCGATATCCTGCACGAGACCGGCCGTTCGCTGAACCGCGCCATCGACCTCGGCCAGGTGGAAGGCGGCTTTATCCAGGGCATGGGCTGGCTGACCACCGAGGAGCTGTGGTGGGACGACAAGGGCCGGCTGCGCACGCATGCCCCGTCGACCTACAAGATCCCGCTCGCCTCGGATCGGCCGAAGATCTTCAACGTCACGCTGGCAAATTGGCCGGAAGCATACGAGCCGACGGTGCACCGGTCCAAGGCCGTGGGCGAGCCGCCGTTCCCGCTTGGAATGTCGGTGCTGCACGCGCTTTCGGATGCCGTGGCGAGCGTGGCCGACCACAAGATCTGCCCGCGCCTCGATGCGCCGGCGACGCCCGAGCGGGTGCTGATGGCGGTGGAGCGGCTGAAGGCGGAAGCGAAGGCCTGAGACCGCCAAAGGTGCAACAGAGGCTGAAAAAGCCTATATTTCCCACTTGGGAATACGATGATGTCGGACGTGCAAAACCTCAGGGACTTTCTCGCTGCTAATGCTGCGACGGCGCTGGTCGAGGTTGCGGGCACCAAAGGCTCGACGCCGCGCGAGAAGGGCGCCCTCATGCTGGTCTCGCCGTTGGCAACATTCGGCACGATCGGAGGCGGCCAGCTCGAATACATGGCAATCGACAAGGCCAGGCAGATGCTGGCGACTTTCTCCCCCCTTGAGGGGGAGATGGCTGCGAAGCAGCCAGAGGGGGTACCTTCAGAAGGAACCGTCAGCACGCCGCGCGCTGCCGCAGCGACCCCACCCGGCCGCTTCGCGGCCACCCTCCCCTCAAGGGGGAGGGATACGCAGGCCACGCTCGACGTGCCGCTCGGGCCGGAGATCGGCCAATGCTGCGGTGGGCGCGTGGAGGTGTTGATCCGCATGGTGGACGCCACGCTGGCGGCGGAGCTTGTGCGGGCCGCGGAAGAGAGCGAAGCGCAATTCCCTCATGTCTACCTGTTTGGCGGCGGCCATGTCGGCAAGGCGCTCGCGATGGCGATGGCGCTGCTGCCGGTGCATGTCGTGGTCATAGAAACGCGGTCGGAAGAACTCGAAGGCATGCCAGAGGCGGTTGAGAAGAAGCTGACGCCGATGCCCGAAGAAATGATACGCGAGGCGCCCGCCGGAACAGCAATCGTGGTGCTGACGCACGACCACGCCCTCGACTTCCTGATCGTGGCCGAAGCGCTGAAACGCAACGACGCCGCCTATGTCGGCATGATCGGCTCAAAGACAAAGAAGGCGACGTTCAAGACCTGGTTCGTCAAGAACGCCGGCGGCAGCGAAGCGGAATTTTCCCGTCTCGTCTCGCCGATAGGCGGCGATCAGGTGAAGGACAAGCGGCCGGCCGTCATCGCCGCGCTTGCATCGGCGGAGATCATGACCGCGCTTGCCCTTTACGCCTCGAATGCCAAAAAGGGCGCGGCGGATCTCGTCACGGCGCGCCGGTAAGCTGACTATTCCTTTTCCTGCGTGTGCGCTTCCAGGAACCACAGCGACTTGTCCAGCGCGCGTGAATAGCCGGTGAAGATGTCGGCTGTGTCGGCGTCGCCCGCCTCGTCGGCTTCGTCGATGGCAGCGCGTGCCGCCTTGGCCGCCGCCGCATAGCGGTCGATCAGCCCTGCCAGATGGTCCTTGGTCTTGTGGATGTCGGTCGGATAGGCCTTGATCGTGCTCGCCCTGGACACGTCCTGCGATGTGCCGAAGGCGGTGCCGCCGAGCTGCACCGCGCGCTCGGCGATGGTGTCGACATGACCATCCAGTTCGGTGCGGAAGCCGTCCAGCATCTCGTGAATGGCGATGAACTGCGGTCCCTTGACGTTCCAATGTGCCTGCTTGGTGATCAGCGCGAGGTCGATGGCGTCGACCAGCCGCGCATTGAGCAGGGCGATGGATGTCGTCTTGGTGTTCGATTTCAGATCGTTCTTCGTGGTGATGCTCATCGTGGCCTCCTGTCATGTCTGCACCTGACCGGGGATAGCTGCTCCGGGGGGCGAAATTACATTGGCTTCATGACGCCGGCGCTGCAAGCGATAACGCTGCGGGTGTCTTTTCTTGGTTCAGCGTCCCGCCAGCAGATCCTTGATCAGCCGCTGGCAGCGCTCGGCCATGAAATCGAGCAGCAGGCGGACTTTCGGATCCTGGAATTTCTTGTGCGGATAGACGGCGGCGAACTGCACCGGCGTCGGCGGCGTGCCGGTTAGGATGACTTTCAACCGCTGGTCGCGGATGAAGGGCTCGACCTCGAAGCGTGGCTTGTTGATGATGCCGCGGCCTGCCAGCGCCCAGCCGGTGATCACGTCGCCATCGTCGCTGTCGAACGGGCCGTGCACTTCGAACTTCATCGGACCGGCAGGCGTGTTCAGCGTCCAGAAATATTCCTTGGAGCCGGGAAAGCGCAGCATCAGGCAATCGTGTTTCCTGGAGATCAGTTCGCTGGGATCGGTCGGCTCGCCGCGCGCGTCCAGATATTTCGGCGCAGCCACGAGCACGCGCTCACATTCCATGATGCCGCGCATGCGCAGGCTGGAATCCTCGAGCAGCCCGAGCCGGAAAGCGACGTCGATGCCTTCCTTCATGATGTCGACGTTGTGGTCGGAAAGCCGCAGGCGGACCTCGATGTCGGGATATTTGTCGTGGAAATCCGGAATACCCGATGCGATGAGCCGGCGGCCGAGACCGAGCGGCGCGGTGACGCGGATGGAGCCGCGCGGTTGGCCAGACAGTGCGCTGACGGCGGCTTCGGCCTCGACGATCGCTTCCAGCACCTGCTTGGCGCCGGTGTAGAAGACGGTGCCTTGCTCCGTCGGCATCAACTGGCGGGTGGTGCGGTTGAAGAGGCGGACGCCGAGGTGTTTTTCGAGTTCCTTGATGCGGTTGGACGCGACGGCCGGCGAAATGCGCATGTCACGGCCGGCGGCCGAAAGGTTGCCAAGTTCGACGACGCGGACGAAGACGGCGATGTTGTCCAGATAGGCCATGCTAGCGCGTGTCCCTCGCGCGGCAGTCGGCAGTCGGCAATCGGCAGTCGCTTGGCATCATAATAATCCTTCGGCGGGTGCTTGCGACGGTTTGATACTCAACCGCCGATTGCCGGATTGCCGATTATTTTCCATTTTTTTTTGAAAGTCATCGTGTACGTCTCCTCTTTCCGTGAAGGCTTGAAACCGCAACAATCAAAAACCGAGTTGAGGGCCCGGAACAGGGCAGGGGAATATGAACGATTTCGCGATATTCTGGGACTGGCTGAGCTTCGGCGTGCGCTGGCTGCACGTCGTCACCGGCATCGCCTGGATCGGCTCGTCCTTCTATTTCGTCGCGCTTGATCTTGGCCTGCGCCAGCGGCCCGGCCTGCCGGCCGGTGCGCATGGCGAGGAATGGCAGGTGCATGGCGGCGGCTTCTACCACATCCAGAAATATCTGGTGGCGCCGGCCGAGATGCCGGAACACCTGACCTGGTTCAAATGGGAATCCTACGCGACCTGGCTGAGCGGCTTCGCGCTGCTCGCGATCGTCTACTACGCCGGCGCCGACCTCTATCTCATCGATCCGAACGTGCTCGACGTGTCGGCGCCGGTGGCGATCCTGATCTCGCTGGCATCGCTCGGTTTTGGCTGGCTGGTCTACGATCTTCTGTGCAAATCGCCGCTCGGCAACAACGATACGCTGCTGATGTTGGTGCTCTATGCGGTCGTGGTGTTCATGGCCTGGGGCTATACGCAGCTTTTCACCGGTCGCGCCGCCTTCCTGCATCTCGGCGCCTTCACCGCCACCATCATGTCGGCGAATGTGTTCCTTGTCATCATTCCCAATCAGAAGATCGTCGTCGCCGACCTGATCGCCGGCCGCAAGCCCGACCCGAAATACGGCAAGATCGCCAAGACGCGCTCGCTGCACAACAACTACCTGACGCTGCCGGTGCTGTTCCTGATGCTGTCGAACCACTATCCGCTGGCGTTCGGCACGCAGTTCAACTGGGTGATCGCGTCGCTGGTGTTCATCATCGGCGTTTTGATCCGGCACTATTTCAACACCATGCATGCGCGCAAAGGCAGCCCGACCTGGACCTGGCTTGCTGCCGGCATCCTGTTCATCATCATCATGTGGCTGTCGACGGTGCCGAAGATCCTGACCGGCGAGGTCAAGGAATCCTCGGCAAACCAGGCTTTGATCGCATCGACGCATTTTCCGAAGGTGCGCGATACGGTGCTCGGGCGCTGTGCCATGTGCCATGCGCAGGAGCCGGGCTGGGAGGGCATCTATCACGCGCCGAAGGGCGTCATGCTGGAGACCGACGCGGCGATCGCCGAACATGCGCGCGAGATCTACCTGCAGGCCGGCCGCAGCCATGCCATGCCGCCCGGCAACGTGACCGGGGTGACGCCGGAAGAGCGGCAGTTGCTTGCCACCTGGTTCGAAGAAGCGCGGAAATAGGCAGAACATCATGACCGACACGCTGCTTCGCGGCCGGACCTTGACCTTCCTGCGCTGGCCGGACAGCATCGACGACCATGCCGCCTATGCTTACGAGGAGGATGGCGGGCTGCTGATCCGCGACGGCAGGATTGTCGCTGCTGGTGGCTATTCCGACGTTGCAAGGCAAGCTGGCGACGATGCGAAGAAGATCGATCACCGGCCGCATCTGCTGCTGCCGGGTTTCATCGACGCGCATGTGCATTTTCCGCAGATGCAGGTGATCGCGTCCTATGGCGCGGAGCTGCTCGACTGGTTGAATACCTATACGTTTCCGGAAGAAACGAAATTTGCCAACACCCAGCACGGCCGCCGGATCGCCCGGCTGTTCCTCGACGAGACGGTGCGGCACGGCACCACGACGGTGGCCGCCTACTGCTCGGTGCACAAGGAATCTGCCGAAGCTTTCTTCGCCGAATCGCATGACCGCAACATGCTGAACATCGCCGGCAAGGTGATGATGGACCGCAACGCCCCGGAAGGCGTGCTGGACACGCCGCAATCGGGTTATGACGACACCAAGGCGCTGATTGCGGAATGGCACGGCAAGGGCCGGCAGCTCTATGCGGTGACGCCGCGTTTCGCCATCACCTCGTCGCCGGAGCAGATGGAAATGGCCGGCGCGCTGATGCGGGAATTTCCCGACCTGCACATGCAGACGCACCTTTCGGAAAACGACAGGGAGATCGCATTCACGCAGGAACTTCATCCGTGGGCTCGCGACTATACGGATGTCTACGAGCATTACGGGTTGCTCGGCAGAAAGGCGCTGCTTGGCCACTGCATCCACCTTTCCGAACGCGAGGCCGATGCGCTGTCGGACAGCGGCTCGGTTGCCGTGTTCTGCCCGACCTCTAACCTGTTCCTCGGCTCCGGCCTGTTCGACTACCAGCGTTACCGGACACGTCAGAAGTCATTGCGTATCGCGGCGGCGACCGATGTCGGCGGCGGCACCAACTACTCGATGCTGCGGACGATGGACGAAGGGTACAAGGTGATCGCGCTCAACGGCGAGAAGCTGAATCCTTTCCAGTCCTTCTGGCAGCTGACGCGGGGCAATGCCGAGGCATTGTCGATCGCTGACAAGGTGGGAACGCTCGATGTGGCTACGGATGCGGATGTCGTGGTGCTGGATTCCTCCGCGACGCCCGCCATGCGGCTCCGGATGGAGACGGCGAAGACACTGGCGGAGGAACTGTTCCTGCTGCAGACGCTGGGCGACGACCGCGCGGTGAAGGAAGTCTATGTCGCCGGCAAGCCGGCGAAGAGCGCGATGGCTGCGACAGCCGGGACCTGAAGCCGCCCGTTGGCATCGTGCCGGCTTTGTGCGAAGCAGCGTCCTCCATCACGCAGGGAATGAGAGATGAGCACCGCCGACGACATCGCCAAAATCATCGAGCAGGAAACGGCTCTGGTATTCGACCATTTCGACGAAGCGCAGGCCTTTGCCATCGGCTCAGCGCTGCGCGAGCGAGCGCTGGCTGAAAAACTGCCGATCGTCGTCGATATCCAGTTCTGGGACCGGCCGCTGTTTTATGCGGCGCTGCCCGGTTCGAGCGGATCCAACACCGACTGGGCGCGCCGCAAGCGCAATGTGGTGAAGATGTTCCACAAAAGCACCTATCGCATGGGGCTGGAGCAGAACCGGGAGGACAAGACCTTTCCGCCCGGCCATGGGTTGGCGCCATCGGAGTTCGTGCTGGCCGGCGGCGGTTTTCCAGTGAAGGTGAAGGGCATCGGTGCCGTCGGCGTCATTGCCGTTTCCGGACTGCCGCAGCGGCAGGATCATGAGATCATCGTCGCGGTGCTTGCGGCGCATCTCGGGCTGGATGGCAAGAAGCTGGCATTGCCGGATGACCCGGCGGCACGGGGCTAGAGGGAAACGATGGCGTTCTACGTTGCCCCCCTCTGTCCTGCCGGACATCTCCCCCACAAGGGGGGAGATCAGCAGTCGTGACGCTCGATCCCAAATCTTTCCTGACTTCCATCTTCAACGCCGCCGTCGCTGCGGCGGATCCTGAACTGACGATCCGCAGTCATCTGCCGGCAAGACCGAAGGGCCGCACGATCGTGATCGGAGCCGGCAAGGGCTCGGCGCAGATGGCGGCGGCATTTGAAAAGGCATGGGACGCGCCGCTCGAGGGCGTCGTGGTGACGCGATACGGTTATGGCGCCCGATGCGAACGCATCGCGGTGATCGAGGCCGCACATCCTGTGCCTGACAAAGCTGGGTTGGCCGCCGCGAAACGGTTGCTGGAAACGGTGCGCGGCCTGACCGCGGACGACCTGGTGATCGCGCTTATCTCCGGTGGCGGCTCGGCGCTGCTGCCGTCACCGGCTGGCGATCTGACGCTGGCCGACGAAATCGCCGTCAACCAGGCGCTGCTGGCCTCCGGCGCGCCGATCGCGGCGATGAACGCGGTGCGCAAGCATGTATCGACGATCAAGGGCGGGCGGCTTGCCGCGGCGGCCTATCCGGCGAAAGTCGTCTCGCTGGTGGTGTCGGATATTCCCGGCGACAACCCGGCGCTGGTGGCTTCAGGACCGACCGTACCGGACGAAAGCACCCGCCAGGACGTGCTGAAAATCGTCGAGACCTACCGGATGGCCTTGCCGGATGCGGTGATGAAACATCTTCATTCGCCGGCTGCCGATGCGCCCAGGCCCAATGACAAGCGCTTTGCCGGCAACGAAGTCCATGTGATCGCTTCCGCCGCTGTTTCGCTGGAAGCGGCAGCGCGGGAGGCGAGAAGGCAAGGGATCGAGACCGTCATCCTCTCCGATTCCATCGAAGGCGAGGCGCGGGAGGTCGGTTCGGTCCATGCGTCGATCGCCCGCGAGGTGGCGACGCGCAACCGGCCTTTCAGAAAGCCGGTATTGATCCTTTCGGGCGGCGAGACGACGGTGACCTTGCGCGCCAAAGGCAAGGGTGGCCGTAACAGCGAATTCCTGCTGGCCTTCGCAATCGGTATCGACGGTATCCAGGGTATCGATGCGCTGGCAGCCGACACCGACGGCATCGACGGTTCGGAAGACAATGCCGGCGCCTTCGCTAGCGGAAAGACGGTGGCGCGCATGCGGGAAAAAGGCATCGATGCCAAGGCAATGCTCGCCGGCAACAATGCCTGGACGGCTTTCAATGCGGTCGATGATCTTTTTGTGTCAGGGCCGACCGGAACCAACGTCAACGATCTCAGGGCGATCCTTATCCGTTGATCCCTCTCTACGGGGAAGGATCGCGACGTCACGCCATCAGCGCTTTCACCGCCTTGATGTCTTTCAGAAACCGCTCCCGTTCGGCCTGTTTCTCTTCCGGTTCGCGGATGCGCAGGATGAAGGAGGGGTGGATGGTGAGGAAGATGCGTAAGCCATCGTCCCGCTCGATGACCTCGCCGCGCATCCTGGTAATGGCAACCGGCTTGCCGAGCAGTGACTGCGCCGCCGTCGCGCCGAGTGCGACGACAAGGTCCGGCTTTATCAGCGACAGCTCCTTGTCGAGCCACCAGCGGCAAGCCTGAACTTCGCCGGCGTTGGGCTTGGAGTGGATGCGGCGCTTGCCGCGCGGCTCGAACTTGAAGTGTTTCACCGCGTTGGTGACGTAGGTGATGGCTCGGTCGAGGTCGGCTTCCTCGAGAATGTCGTCGAACACCTTGCCCGCCGGGCCGACGAAAGGCTTGCCGGCGATATCCTCCTGGTCGCCCGGCTGCTCGCCGACGAAGACGATGCGCGCGCTTTCCGGTCCCTCGCCAAACACGGTCTGCGTCGCCTCGCGCCACAAGGGGCAGCGCCTGCAATGCTCGGCCGCCTTGCGGGCCTGTGCGATCGATCTGGCGTCTGCGCCGTCTTCGTCTTGACGAGGCGTCTTGGGCACCGGCCAATGTTTCGCCTGCATCTTGGCGTGGTGCGGCGCCGGCGTGCTGGGCATCCTGGCAATCATCTCCTTGGCGGCCTCGTCCGCGCCTGCGATCAGGTCAGGAATGAGCGAAGCCTCCGGAAGGTTCCGCCAGTATTTCTTCGGCATTTCGGCCTGCATCGCCTTCACCTTCAGCCGCGCCGGGTTGAAGATATTCCAGTAATAGGTGCGCCACAGAGCCTCGGAAGTATCTTCCAGCGGGGCGTCGTCCTTACGGGCGCCGGGGCCAATGGCAAGACGCTCGCCGTCCCAGTCGGCGCAGGCATGGGGCGTCAGGATCGCCCAGCGCATGCCGGTGAACCGGCGCACGAAAAACGGTGCGTTGCGCTCGACGATGTAGTGGTCCGGCTCGAACCAGGCGACGTAACGCTCGTCCGGGCTGTCGCCGATCTGCCGGAAGCGGACGAAGGCGCGCATCTTGTGGATGTCGCGGCGTACCGATTTTCCCATCGCTTCGAGGCGTCGGATGTCGGGGTCGGAGGCGATCTTCAGCAGATGCGGTTCCGAACGAAGCCGCCACAGCAGCCGGTAGAGAAAAGCGAAACGCTCGGGATTGGAGTGAAGGATGGCGGTTTCGGCCGCCGCGATGAAATCGCGTGGAACACGGAGGGTCGTGCTTCCGGGGGGCTGGCGAGTTTGTTCTCCCATCCCTGACTCCTCCCCACAGGGAGGAGGGGGATCTGGCTGCCGCTCGGCCTCCGGTCGAATAGTCCAATTCACGTCCACCGGCTCGATTCCAGACAACGCCAGGCGCCGGGCCGCATCGCGCCAGCCTTCGAAGTCGGTTTCACCGGAAAGCAGAATGGTGTGGTGGGCGAGGTTGAGCTGTTGTGCCGGCATGATCAGAACAGCGAAAGCTGCCTCGGAGGCGGGCAAGGCGCTGCCGCAGGCCGTGCTGGTCGGTGAGGTGGCCGGGCGACCAGCCTTCCGCCACAATGAATGGCCGTACCTTGGAAATCGAGGCAGAGAGGCGCCCGACATCTTCCAGCCGCAAGCGACGAAAACGTCTGGTTTCGAGGATGCGCGTCACCGCGCGGGTGCCCAGGCCCGGCACGCGCAACAGCGCCTCCCGCGGCGCGCGGTTGACGTCGAGCGGGAATTGTCCGCGGTTGCGCAGTGCCCAGGCGAGCTTAGGGTCGATGTCAAGATCGAGCATGCCATCCGGCGTTCCGGCCAGGATTTCCGGCTGCGCGAAGCCGTAGAAGCGCATCAGCCAGTCGGCCTGATAGAGCCGATGTTCGCGCATCAGCGGCGGTTTCCTGAGCGGCAGTGCCGACGATGAATCCGGAATCGGACTGAAGGCGGAATAATAAACGCGGCGGAGATGGTAGCTCCCATAGAGCCGGGCGCTGGTGGCGAGAATGCCGGCGTCCGGGGTCGCGTCGGCGCCGACGATCATCTGTGTAGACTGGCCGCCCGGTGCGAAATGCTCGCGCCGTTTCGTCTTCAGCGTGGGTTCCGACTTTTCCTCGATCTTCGAGCGGAGTTTCGCCATCGAGAGCCGGATCGTTTCGGGCTTCTTTTCCGGCGCCAGCCTCTTCACGCCTTCATCGGTCGGCAGTTCGACATTTATCGACAGGCGGTCGGCATAGAGCCCGGCCTTTTCGATCAGTTCCTGCGCGCATTCGGGGATCGTTTTCAGATGAATGTAGCCGCCGAACTTTTCATCAATCCTGAGCCGGCGGGCGATCTCGACCATCTCGGTCATGGTTTCATCCGGCGAACGAACGACGCCGGAGGAGAGGAAAAGACCTTCGATGTAGTTGCGGCGGTAGAAGTCCAGCGTCAGCTGGACCACCTCGTCGATGGTGAAGCGGGCGCGGCGGACGTTCGAGGAAGAGCGGTTGATGCAGTAGCTGCAGTCGTAGATGCAGAAATTGGTCAGCAGGATCTTCAGGAGCGAAATGCAGCGGCCATCGGGCGCGTACGAATGGCAGATGCCGGAGCCTTCGGTCGAGCCGATGCCGCCACTCTTCAAGGAATCACGTTTGGCGGCGCCGGATGAGGCGCAGGAAGCATCGTATTTGGCGGCGTCGGAAAGAATCGCCAGTTTTTCGCGAGTCGAGAGTGTCATATGTTCATGATATGTTCTCTATAAGGCGATGGCTATCAAATTTGACACAGCCGGCCGTTCAGCGGGCTTTCGTCAAACCTCGTGCAGATAGAGGTGGTAATCCAGTTCGCTCACCGTGCGCGCGACACGCACATATTCCGCCTGCTTGATCTCGGTGAACGTGCGGTGCAGGTCCTCTCCCAGTGCCTGCTTGAGGAACGACGAGGCCTTGGCCGCCTCGATGGCTGAGCGCCAGTCGGCAGGCGCGTCGGCGAGCTTCGGTGCGGTCTCGTAGCCGTTGCCGGTGGTCTCCGCGCCCGGATCGAGCTTTTCGTCGAGACCCTTGGCGATGGCGGCCAGCACGGTCGCGGCAACCAGATACGGATTGGCGTCGACACCGGACGGGCGATGCTCGATGCGGCGGTTCTTGACGTCGCCGGCCGGGATGCGCAACGCGACCGAGCGGTTGTTGACGCCCCAGGCCGGGGCGAGCGGCGCATAGGACTGGGCTACGAAGCGGCGCCAGGAATTGGCATGTGGGGCAAAGACCAGCATCGTTTCCGGCATGGTCGCGGCCAGCCCCCCGATGGCATTGAGGATCGCTCCGTTCCAGGTGCCGACAGTTTCTTCGGCAAAGATGTTCCTGCCTGACGCATCCTGCATCGAAACGTGGAAGTGCATACCGGAGCCGGCGTATTTTTCGATTGGCTTGGCCATGAAGCAGGCCGTCACGCCGTGCCGCCGGGCCTGCATACGAACAAGGCGCTTCAACAGGATGAGATCGTCGGCGGCCTGCAGCACGTCCTTGCGGTAATTCAGGGTGAGTTCGTACTGGCCGGGTGCGTATTCGGAGATCAACGTCTCCACCGGGATGCCTTGTGCCTTGGCGCCGGCATAGATGTCGGAAAACAGCGGCTCCATGCCATGCAGATGGTCGACCGAATACACTTCGGTCTTGCCGCTTGTCCGGCCGTCGAGCACGGCGCTCGCGGGCTGCACGCGGCCTTCGCTGTCGCGCTCGTTCTTGAGCAGGAAAAACTCGAGTTCGAAAGCACCCGCCGGATGCAGGCCCTTGGCCGACAGCGCTTCGACCTGGCGCGCCAGGGCATGGCGCGGATCCGAAGTCATCGGCTGGCCGTCGAGATGGTACATGGATAGCAGCACCTGGCCGCGCGCCGGGCTGGTGCCGTAAAGCGGCTTCAGCGTGCCGGGTATCGGCCATGCGCGCAGGTCGCCGTCGCCGGAATCCCAGATCAGGCCTGTCTCGTGGACGTCCTCGCCGGTGATATCGAGGCCGAGGATCGAGATCGGCATATGGCGGCCGCCCTCGTAGATCGACAGCAATTCATGGCGGCGAATGATTTTCCCGCGGCCGACCCCGTTGGTGTCGGTGAGCAGGATGTCGAAAGCCTCGATGTCCGGATGGGAGTCCAGAAATGCCTTTGCTTCGTCGATGGTCGAGCCCGAGGGGGAGGTCATGATGCTACTCTTGATAGGATGCGGCGCTTCTCTCATGCCGCAAGCTTTGCCGCAATATCGCCGAAGGCCACAATGAGGTGGTCCACCTGGGTTCTCGTCGTTGCCGGCGACACGAGCATCATGTTGTGGAAGGGCGCGATGAGGACGCCGCGGTTGACCAGCGCGACATGGAAGGCTGCTTCGAGAGACGGAGCGTGGGCGGCTTCCGCCTCGGCGCCGTTGCGGAGCGGGCCTGGCGCGCAGATGAATTCGACCCGCGCGCCGACGCGGGCGACATGCCAGGGCAAGGCATGTCGGGTTATCGCGGCGTTTAGGCCTTTCTCCAGGCGACCCGCGAGCCGCTCCATGCGGGCATAATTCTTTTCGGTCATCACTGCTTCGAGCGTCGCGCGCATCGCCGCGAATTGCAGCGGGTTGGCCGACAGCGTCGTGCCCATGCCGGAAAAACCGGGTTCCCTTGTGCGATCGTACTCCGACCATTGGGCAGCAAGTTCGTCGGTCATGCCCCAGACGCTGGCCGGAACGCCGCCGGCGATCGGCTTGCCGAGCACGAACAGGTCGGGCTCGAGGCGATGGCGGCTTGTGTAGCCGCCGGGAGCGGTCGAGATCGTGTGCGTCTCGTCGATGAGAAGCAGCGTGCCGTGGCGGCGGGTGATGTCGTGCAGGCCGGCGTGGAAGCCGGGATCCGGCAGCACCATGCAGGAATTGGTCAGCACCGGCTCGCTGATGACGCAGGCGACGGACTTGTCGGAAAGGGCGGCATCCAGCGCATCGAGATCGTTGAACTCGACGATTTTGGTGCCATGGGTAAGATCGCGGAATTCGCCGGCGAGGCCGGGGCGGTTGACCGGCTTGCCGTCGATCAGCCGCACCATCGTTTCGTCGACCGAGCCGTGATAGCAGCCGTTGAAGACGAGGACCTTCTCGCGGCCGGTGACGGCGCGGGCAACCCGCAAGGCAAACCGGTTGGCGTCGGTCGCGGTGGTGGCGATCTGCCAGTGCGGCAGGCCGAACCTTTCCGCGAGCAATCGGCCGACCGCCAGCGCGTCCTCGCTGGGCAACATGTAGGTCAGCCCGCGCGACGCCTGCCTGCGGATCGCGCGAGCCACCGGCGCCGGTGAATGACCAAACATCGAGCCGGTGTCGCCGAGACAGAAATCGTCGAGCCGATTGCCGTCGATATCGGTGATCGTCGCGCCCTTCGCCCGGTCGACGAGGATGGGGAAAGGCATCGGCCAATCGTGCATCCAGTGCATGGGCACGCCGCCGAGGAAACCGGCGATGCCCTTGCCGACCGCCTCCGCTGACTTCGGCCGCGCCCTGCGGAATGTCGCGGCTTCCCGTTCCCGCAGCGCGGTTATGAGCGCGAGCGGAACGCCACCCTGGATCGACGATGCTTCGTTCACGATTGCCCCCTTTGTGACCTGTCTAGCCAATCGGCGGCCCGCAAGGCAACTCGGCGCTCGCGCGACCCGCTCCGCAGCCTGTTGACTCCTCACACTAGCCGCGCTGTTTATGGCGCGTCCACGCGCAAAGGGGGTCAAATGCGCATCATCATTCTTGCCGCCGCTTTGGCTTCTGCCGCGCCGGCGCACGCATCAGGCGGGCTCTGGTGCGACAATGTCGGCGGACCGGTGAAGATCAATATCCAGAGCGGGGTGACCCGTGGAATGGGTTCCCCGGTCTTCAATTTCCGTGCATCGGCCGAAATCGAGGATGCCACGATCGGGGAGGACCTGCGCAAGATCGCGTTCGACGGCGCCAACCTTCCGCAGTACTGGTCTTACGGCGACGACCTCAACATGGTGCTCTATCGGGAGCGCGATACCGAGATCTTCGGATCAGTCGAAATCGCCATCCTGACAAAGGCGGCCGGCGACGACATCGCCTATGACGGCACGTACACCTACACAGCGCACGACGGCGGCGCCAACAACGGGCAGGGCAGCACGGTCACCCATACCGGCAAAATTTCCTGCGGCGTCGAATGAGATTTGGCGGATCGCCGGCTGGCGGTTACTAGCCAGCGATGTCGATGACGCCGCAATCGCCGCTTTCCGAGCCGAAGACGACGCGGCGGCCTTCCTTGTCCCAGGCCATCGAGGTGATGGCGCCCTTGCCGGGACGGCGCAACAGCACCTCCTTCTGGTCGGCGAAGCGGGCAGCCAGAACCATACCGTCTGCGTAACCGATCGCGGCGATGTCGTCGGCGGAATGGCAGGCGACCGCGCTGACCATCATGTTGCCGCGGGTGCCGAGTTCGAGCGGCGCCTTGCCCATCGGACCGTCCTTGCTCTGGAACGGCCAGACGATGGCCGCCGGCGCGCCGGAACTCGCCAGCCACTTGCCCTTGGCGCTCCACGACATGGATTTCACCTTGGCCGGATAGCCTGACATGCGCATGTGCTTGCCGTCGACCAGCTTCCAGCCGTGCAAGGCGTTTTCCTGCATGGTGGTGACCAGGAAATTGCCATCCGGCGAGAATGTGATGCCGGTGTGGGCGCCCGCCCATTCGAGTTCGGTCGGCTTGCCGTCGGCGGCGGGAAAATGCAGCGTCGCGCCATTGTAACGGGCGACGCCGATGCGCATGCCCTTGGGCGAGAAAGCGATGCCTTCGACGGAGCGCGGATGGACGAATTCCTTCACCTTGCCGTCGGCGAAACGCACATAGGCGTTGCGCCCGGAGGCGTAGGCGATGGCGCCTTGGGGGCCGCAGGCGACCGAGGTGATCCACTTGCGGCCAAGTTCGGCGAGCGTCTCGCTGGTCCCGTCCGCCTTGGTCGAGCAGACCTTGCCGTCCTCGCCGCCGGTGACGAGGCGGGAAGAAGCCAGATCAGTCGTGGCGGCGAGCAGTCCGTCGTGAACCTTCTCCGATTTGTGGCCGTGGTCGAGCCGGTGGACGTGGCCGTCGGCCAGCGCGAAATGCGGGACATCGGCGACGAAGGTTGCTGCGACGCAATGTCCGTCGAGATCGAGAGGAGCGACTGTGGGCATGCTTTGGTCAGGCCGCCTGGCAGGCTTCGAAGGTGCGCTTCAGCTTTTCCGCATCGAGCTCGCGGCCGATGAAGACGAGACGGCTGTCGTGATTTTCGCCGTCCTTCCAGGCGCGCTGGTGGTCGCCCTCGATGATCATGTGGACACCCTGGATGACGTAGCGGTCCGGGTCGTCCTTGAAGGCGATGATGCCTTTGAGGCGCAGGATGTTCGGCCCTTCGGCCTGGGTGATCTTTTCGATCCAGGGGAAGAATTTCTTCGAGTCCATCTCACCGCCGCGAAGCGACACCGATTGCACCGTCACGTCGTGGATCGGCGAAACGCCGTGGTCGTGATGGTGATGATCATGATGATGATCGTGGTCGCAGTCCGGACCACATTCATGGTCATGGTCATGGTCGTGGTCGTGAGCCTCGAGGAAATGCGGATCGTTCTCCAGGGCGCGGGAGAGGTCGAAGGCGCCGCGGTCGAGCACCTGGTCGAGCGCCACGCCGGCCCGCTCGGTCCGGTGGATCTTTGCCGCCGGGTTGATGGCACGGATCGTCGCCTCGACGCTGCGCAACTCCTCGTCGTCGACGAGGTCGGTCTTGTTCAGCACCACGACGTCGGCGAAAGCGATCTGGTCCTCGGCCTCGCGGCTGTCCTTGAGGCGCAGCGGCAGATGTTTGGCATCGACCAGCGCCACCACCGCGTCGAGCTTGGTCTTGGAGCGCACATCGTCGTCCATGAAGAAGGTCTGTGCGACCGGCACCGGGTCGGCAAGGCCGGTGGTCTCGACGACGATCGCGTCGAAACGGCCTGGCCGGCGCATCAGGCCTTCGACGACACGAATCAGGTCGCCGCGCACCGTGCAGCAAACGCAGCCATTGTTCATTTCGTAGATTTCTTCGTCGGATTCCACGATCAGGTCGTTGTCGATGCCGATTTCGCCGAATTCGTTGACGATGACGGCGTAACGCTTGCCATGGTTTTCCGAGAGGATCCGGTTCAACAGCGTGGTCTTGCCGGAGCCGAGATAGCCGGTCAGAACGGTCACGGGAATCTGGGTCTGCGCTTCGCTCATCGATGCACCTTCAAGGTCGGAAGTCTTGGTGATGGCTTCATATAGGATGCCGGCATGGCTTTTGCACGCGCGAAAACCGCACGAATCTTGGGCCAGTGGGGCGCGTGTAAGGGACTTCAGCTCGCCTCTAAGTCGTCTCGGTTTTGTTTGTCATCTAATTGAAATGCATCTCTGGCATTAGCTAGCCGGTGAACACCGTCGATTGCCGGCAAACCTTTATGCGAGCCGGCCAAACAGCAATTGCGATTGCCAAACCGGCTGGGGCGGCTAAGGTTCGGCAGTCGCCGGTTCGTCGGAGGAGGGTATCGATGGCCAAGGCAGACAAGGGTGCAACGATGAGCCGGCTGCAGTCGGCTGCGCGGCTTTCCAGGACGGCGCTTGCGGCGCGGCTCCTCAATCACGGATTCTATGCAGGGCAGGACCAGATCATGCTGGCGCTCGATCATGAGGACGGGCAGACGCCGGGCCAGCTTGCGGGGCGTCTCGGGGTCAGGCCGCCGACCATCACCAAGACGATCAACCGCTTGCAGGTGCAGGGTTTTCTCGACAAACGGGCTTCCGAATCCGACGCACGGCAGGCGCATATCTTCCTCACCGAAAAGGGTCTTGAAGCCATCAAGTCGATCGAGAAATCGGTACGCAAGACTGAGAAACAGGCGCTGAAGGGCCTCGACAAGAAAGACCAGAAAGCGCTGTCCAAATTGCTCTCGCGGGTAGAGGCCAATCTCTCCAACGGCCAGGCTTTTGAGATCGACGAAGAGGTCGAAGCGGAAGAATAGCCGGCTGGCCCAGTGCTTTCTGGCTTGCGGCTTCGGTCCGGAGCCGCCAAGAAGCGACAGACCGCAGCCGGCATACGGACCTCGTATTCGTGAGCGCCCAAAACAGTTCTCCAGACACCGCAACGCCTGTTTCGGCAATCCTGCTGGTGCTTGGCGCCGGGCTTTTGTTCTCTTTTCTCGACGCAACCGCCAAATATCTGGTGCTTGGCGGCATGGCGGCTCCATTCGTCTCCTGGATGCGGTTTGCCGTGCATGTCGCGCTCTTCGTCGTGCTGTTCCGTCCGTGGACGGATATGAGGATGCTGCGGGCCGAGAGCCTGCCGCTGCAGATCCTGCGCGCCGGCTTCCTGTTCGGATCGACGCTTTTCAACTTCTTCGCCCTCGATACGCTGCAGCTGGCGCAGACGATGTCGATCTTCTTCTTCTCGCCGATGGTGATCACCGCCCTGGCTGGGCCGCTGCTTGGTGAATGGGCGGGTTGGCGGCGCTGGCTGGCAATCGCCGCCGGGTTCGTCGGAGTGCTGGTGATCACGCGGCCCGGCGTGGCCAGCTTCGAAATCGGCCACGTCTATGCGCTTTGCTCGATGCTCAGCTACTCTTTCTATGTGATCATGACACGCTCGATGGGCGCGCGGGAGACACCGGAAAGCCTGATCTTCTATTCGGCGCTGGCGCCGGTGATCCTGATGCTGCCGGTGGTTCCGGCAACGGCGTCGATGCCCGAATCCCCGTGGCAGTGGATCATCCTGCTGTCGCTGGGCTTCTATGGCGGGTTCGGCCACTGGCTGCTGATCAAGGCCTACCAGCAGGCGACGACCTCCGCGCTGGCGCCTTACCCTTACCTCCAGATGGTCTGGATGATCTTCTTCGGCTACGTGATCTTCGACCAGCTTCCAGACCGCTATACGCTTGGCGGAGCAGCCATCATCGTGGCGAGCGGCCTCTATATCGTCCACCGCGAGCACCGGCTGCGGCTGAAGAGCCGTTCGGCGCCGAATGCCGAGGACGAGGAGCTGGCAAAAAAGCTTTGATTTCTGGTGCGCCGGTGGCATAAGCCGATTTTAAACAGTTTAAATCGGCTGTCGTTGGAGGGTGCACACTGGCACAGAAGATCAAGCTTTCCACCATTGCGGACGCGCTGGGCGTCTCAACGGCGACGGTTTCGCTGGCCCTGCGCGACAGCCCGCTGGTCGCCGACGCCACACGCGACCGCATCAAGGATCATGCCCGCACCATCGGCTATATCTACAATCGCCGTGCCGCCAGCCTGAGGACATCGCGGTCCGGGATCGTCGGCGTCGTGGTCCACGACATCATGAACCCGTTCTTTGCCGAGATATTGCGGTCGATCGAGACCGAACTCGACCGCAGCCGGCAGACCTTCATCCTTTCCAACCACTACGATCAACTGGAAAAGCAGCGAACCTTCATCGACACGCTGCTGCAGCTTGGCGCCGACGGCGTGATCATGTCGCCGGCGATCGGCACGCCGCCGGAAGACATCAAGATGGCGGAAGAGAACGGGTTGCCGGCGGTGCTTATCGCGCGCTCGGTCGAGGGCGCCGACGTCCCGGTATTTCGCGGCGATGATTCCTACGGGATGGGGCTCGCCACCAATCACCTCATCTCGCTCGGCCATCGCCGAATCGCGATGATCGGCGGCACCGACCAGACGTCGACCGGCCGCGACCGCTACCAGGGCTATGTCGTGGCGATGGAAGCCGCCGGACTGGAGGTCAAGCCGCACTGGCGCATTCCCGGCCCGCGCACCAAGCAGGCCGGTTTCGAATCCTCTGGACAGTTTCTGGCGCTGAAGGACAAACCGACCGCTGCCGTCTGCTGGAACGATCTGGTGGCGATCGGGCTGATGAACGGCATCGCGCGCGCCGGGCTTGTTCCAGGCGTCGATGTCTCGGTGACCGGCTATGACGACCTCGAGGAAGCGGCGATTGCCACGCCGGCGCTGACCACCGTCTGGAACGGACAGCGTGAAGTCGGGCGCCGCGCGGCGCGCGTGCTGCTCGACCGGCTCAACGGTGCCACGGTGCGCGCCAGCCAGGAACTCATCAAGCCGGAACTGCATGTACGCCAGTCGACAGGCAAGCCGGTGGAGCGCGGCTAAGCACGATTGTCGGACAGTTGAGATTTGCAACCGCGCCGTCAGTTGCTAGAATTCCCCGCAGTGATTGGGTGGGTGATCCTGGCGATCTCTCTCCGATCCGGCGGCCGGATTTTTCCGTCAATGACGGGAAGGCGAGCGGTGGTCTTCACGATACCGCTATCCGGCCGTCTCAGGCCCCTCTATCTCGAAACGTCCGGAAAGTTTCATCATCATGACCAGCGACAACAGCGCCGTGACCATCCTTGTACCGGGAAAGCTGCATGAACATGCGGCCAAGCGCGTGGACGGGGCTTTCCGCATGGTTCGCGTCGACCGTGCCGATCCGAAATTCGTCACCGATGACATGGCGGGCAGCGTGCGCGGCATCGCCGCAATGACGGCGATAAACGCTGCCTTCATCGACGCCCTGCCGAAACTCGAGATCATCGCCAACTTCGGTGTCGGCTATGATGCAGTGGACGCAAAGCATGCCGGCAAGAAGGGCGTCATGGTCACCAATACACCGGACGTGCTGACCGAAGAGGTGGCCGACACCGCTCTCGGGCTGCTTCTGAACACAGTGCGCGAATTGCCCAGGGCGGAAAGCTGGCTGCGGGAAGGGCGCTGGGTCCGCGATGGGGCATATCCGCTGACCGGGACGACGTTGCGCGGGCGCCGGGCCGGTATTTTCGGCATGGGCCGCATCGGTCTTGCCATTGCCCGCCGGCTGGAGGCGTTCGGACTGCCGGTGGCCTATCACAACCGCAGCCGGGTCGAGAGTGTCGGCTACGAGTATCACCCGACTTTGCTTGGCTTGGCGGAAGCGGTCGACACGCTGATCTCGGTCGCGCCTGGCGGTGCCGCCACGGAGAAGGCGGTGAACGCGAAGGTGCTCGAAGCGCTGGGCCCGAACGGTGTTTTCGTTAATATCGGGCGCGGCAGCACGGTGGATGAGGCAGCACTTGCCAAAGCACTGGCCGATGGAACGATCCGGGCGGCCGGGCTCGACGTATTCGCCAATGAGCCGAACGTGCCGCAGGCATTGCTCGATGCTCCCAACACCAGCCTTCTGCCGCATGTCGGTTCGGCCTCGGTTCATACGCGCGAAGCCATGGCCGACCTTGTCGCCGACAATCTCGTGTCGTGGTTCGGCTCAGGGCGCCCGCTGACGCCGGTTCCGGAAACCGCCCATGTCGCGGCGAAACAGCGTTAGCCGATCGTTGAGATTGCTGCGAAAATTTGCCTTTTGTCGTTAATGCGCCCTTAAGGCCTGTGGCGGCATCGTCCCCCTGCGGCATTCTTCGGCCTGAGGGGGCAAACATGAATCTTTTTCCGGCAGTTGTTGCCGTTGGTCTTGCGTTCGGCGTGGCCGTCGTGGCGAAGGGAAAACCGCCCGAAACGGGTGTTGCCTCAATGATCGCGCCGGCGGCGAAAGCCAGTGTGGACACGGAGAGCTACCGGCTCCGGTCGGCGAACGATCGTGCCTGCCGCCTTTCGCGCGGAGCCGAAGCCGGCGCTGGAACCTACGCGGTCCGAGCCGATCCGGATTGCGAGCGGTTGCTGCCGGGGCTCTCCAAGGTGCGGTTCTGGCAGGAACGCGACGACGGCATTGTCGTTTTCAGCCGCGACGGCACCGATGAACTGGTCACCTTCGCCGAAGCGGATGGAATAGCCTACGAGTCCTTCCGGCCGGCATCGGTCCTGATCTCGCTCGCCACGGACGACTGACCGGCCTGCAGTCTATTCGGCGGCGGTTCTGGCGCCCGTCCTTGCCATCGCGTGCGCACGCGCCGCATCGCCGAATGCGCGGAAAACCTTGGCCGATGCATCATCGGACTTCGCCCAGTACTCCGGGTGCCATTGCACACCGACCGCAAAGGCGCGGCTGTCCCTGACGGAAACAGCCTCCACGGTGCCGTCTTCGGCGACGGCCTCGACCTGAAGGCGGGCGCCGAGCCGGTCGACGGCCTGCCGGTGAACCGAGTTCACCTTGATCTCGCCAGCCCCGAACACACCGGCGAGGCAACTGCCTGGCTTGATCGCGACTGTCTGGCGAATGGCAAATCGTTCATCCTGCTTGTCGCTGGGGGGAGCGCGGTGATCGAGCGATCCTTCGCGCTCCTGGATTTCCGTGGCGAGCGAACCGCCCAGCGCCACGTTCAACTCCTGGATACCACGGCAGATGGCCAGCAACGGCACGCCGTAGTCGATCGCCTTACGGATCAGCGGCAATGTGGTGGCGTCGCGCTCCGGATCGTACGGGCCATTGGCTTCGCTGGCATCGCCGCCATAAAGCGAAGGGTGCACGTTGGATTTGGAACCGGTCACCATGACGCCGTCGACCGAGGCCAGCAACTGGTCGAGGTCGAGACGATCCCCGAAAGAGGGGACCAGCAACGGGAACACCCCGGCTGTGGCGAGTGCTGCCTCGAGATACTGCTGCGGAGCAGCGTGCCAGGTGTAGTTTTCGAACTGGCGGACATCGGTCGAAACGGCGACGAGCGGCTGGTGCATGGTCTGCTTTCGGTGGCGGGCGCCTTCCGGTCCGGCGCCACAAGGTGAACTGCTGCCGAATCTAGTAGCGATTGCGGTTTTTTTCCACTGCCTCCGCGGAATGCCGGTTGGTACAGAGCCGCGGATTAAACTAAAGTTGCATGCGCTGGTTGTCGTCGAGCGGATATTCTCATGGCGCGTGTTTTCGGCCCGATCGCGCGTCTGGACACGTTTTTGTTAACATGTATTGTGCCGCGATGGCGCGGACCGGACCTTGGCAAAAAGCCTCGGGCGGCAGCCAAAATGTCCCAGTGGAGGAGAATTCATGGATCGTCGTTCATTCATCAGAAAGGCCGGTGCAACGGGCGCCGGAGCGGCGGTTGCCGCGACAACCCTGGCAGCGCCAGCCATCGCGCAGGCCAATCCGAAAATCACCTGGCGGCTTGCCTCGTCGTTCCCGAAATCGCTCGATACCATCTATGGCGGCGCCGAGACGTTTTCAAAGATGTTGTCGGAAGCCACCGACGGCAATTTCACCATCCAGGTGTTCGCGGCGGGTGAACTGGTTCCGGGCCTGCAGGCCGCCGACGCGACCACGGCCGGCACCGTCGAAGCCTGCCACACGGTGGCATATTATTACTGGGGCAAGGATCCCGCGTGGGCGCTGGGCGCGGCGGTTCCCTTCGCGCTCAACGCGCGCGGCATGAACGCCTGGCACTATCATGGCGGCGGCATCGACCTCTTCAACGAATTCCTGGGCACGCAGGGCCTGGTCGGCTATCCGGGCGGCAACACCGGCGTGCAGATGGGCGGCTGGTTCCGCAAGGAGATCAACACGGTCGCCGACCTTTCCGGTCTGAAGATGCGGGTCGGCGGCTTCGCTGGCAAGGTATTGGAGAAGCTCGGCGTCGTGCCGCAGCAACTTGCTGGTGGCGACATCTACCCGGCGCTGGAGAAGGGCACCATCGACGCCGCCGAATGGGTCGGACCGTATGACGACGAGAAGCTCGGCTTCCAGAAGGTCGCGCCGTACTACTACTATCCCGGCTGGTGGGAAGGCGGTCCGACCGTCCACCTCATGTTCAACAAGGCGAAGTACGATGAACTGACGCCGGCCTACAAGTCGCTGCTGCGCACCGCCGCCCAGGCGGCCGACGCCGACATGCTGCAGAACTACGACTACAAGAACCCGACAGCGATCAAGAGCCTGGTCGCCAACGGAGCGCAGCTGCGGCCGTTCAGCCCGGAAATCCTGGCGGCGTGCTTCGAGAAGAGCAACGAGGTCTATGCGGAAATGGTCGCATCAAATCCCGGTTTCAAGAAAATCTGGGATTCGATCACCGCGTTCCGCAAGGATTATTTTCTCAACGCGCAGGTCGCCGAATACAATTACGACACCTTCATGATGATCCAGCAGCGCGGTGGCAAGCTCTGATCTTCATCGACGTTGCAAAAGGTCCGGAGCGGACATGCTCCGGGCCCTTTCTTTTGCGTATAAGCTGCCTTGCTCCAGCAGGGAGTTTGCCTGACTGGAAGTAATATTTCGATCTATTTCTATATCTCGCTTCCAGGCTGTGATCGAACATAAATAATAAATTTGTTTAGTTTTCACGATCTGCGTGGAAGTTATACCGTCGTCTGCTCAATCCCAGGCGTTACCGTGCGTTACTTTTTGGTGTGCTGGACAGCCCTTCCTCCCCGTGTATTGATTGCCGCCTGCCGGCAATCGACGCCGAAGATCGACCCGGCATTGTTCTGGTCCATGCATGGGAGGTTTTAGAATGGATCGTCGTTCCTTTATCAAACGGGCCGGTGTGACCGGCGCAGGCGCCGCTGCCGCGGTGACAACACTTGCCGCCCCGGCAATCGCCCAGTCGTTGCCAAAGATTTCCTGGCGCTGCACGTCCTCGTTCCCCAAGGCACTCGACACGATCTACGGCGCCGCCGAAACGATGGCGAAATACGTCCGCGAATCGACCGACGGCAATTTCGAGATCCAGACCTTTGCAGCGGGCGAACTCGTTCCCGGCTTGCAGGCGGCGGATGCGGCTGCGGCAGGTACGGTGGAGTGCTGCCATACGGCCTCGTATTATTTCTGGGGCAAGGATCCAACCTACGCGCTGGCGACCGCAGTTCCCTTCATGCTCAACGACAGACAGATGAACGCCTGGCTGTACTACGGCGGCGGCCAGGACCTGCTCAACGAGTTTTATGCCACGCAGGGACTCTACGGTCTCGCGGCCGGCAACACCGGCGCGCAGATGGGTGGCTGGTACCGCAAGGAAATCAACACGGTCGACGACCTCAAGGGCTTGAAGATGCGGATCGGCGGCTTCGCCGGCAAGGTCATGGAGCGGCTCGGCCTCGTACCGCAGCAGATTGCCGGTGGCGATATCTATCCCGCGCTCGAAAAGGGAACGATCGACGCCGCCGAATGGGTCGGACCTTATGACGACGAGAAGCTCGGCTTCTACAAGGTCGCCAAATATTACTATTATCCCGGCTTCTGGGAGGGCGGGCCGACGCTCCACACGCTGGTCAATCTCGCGAAGTGGAACGAACTGCCGAAGAGTTACCAGGCGGTTCTGACGTCAGCCTGCGAAGCCGCCAATTGCGACATGATGGCGAGCTACGACTACAAGAATCCCGGCGCACTCAAGAAACTGGTCGCGGGCGGCGCCGTGCTGCGCCCGTTCAGCCAGGAAATCCTCTCGGCCTGCTTCGACGCGGCGAACGCCACCTATGCCGAGATCACGGCATCGAACGCCGGGTTCAAGAAGATCTATGACAGCCAGACAGCTTTCCGGAAGGACGCCTATCTGTGGGCGCAGATTTCCGAATACACCTTCGACACGTTCATGATGATCCAGCAACGCAGCGGCAAGCTCTGATCGTCCGACGGTGGCTTGAAAGAAAACCCCGGAAGCGTGCTTCCGGGGTTTTCTTTCAGTGCGGATGTCCGTCAATTCAATTGAAGCTCGGCGGTTTCGAAAGGTCGGTTGCCGGCGGCTGTTCGGCAGGCGCCGGCGGGGCGCCGAAACTCGGCGGCTGCGACAGGTCGTTGGCTGGCGGCGTCGGTTGAGCCGGGGGTGTGGCCGCGCCATCGGCCGGCGGTGACCCGAATGGCGGCAGGCCGAGCCCCTCCATTCCGGGTTGTCCGCCGCCGCCAAATGGCGGCACGACGATCTCGATGGTGGAGGGATCGACCACGGTGCCCTTGTAGTGCATGACCATCTGCGGGAAGGCGATGGTGAGGCCGACCATGATGATCTGGATGCAGACGAACGGCACCGCCCCCCAATAGATCTGGCCGGTGGTGATCGGCTCGATCTTCTTCTTCGTGATCCTGTCGAGATACGGCACACGGGCCGCGACCGAACGCAGATAGAACAGCGCGAAGCCGAACGGCGGATGCATGAAGCTGGTCTGCATGTTGATGCCTAGAAGCACGCCGAACCAGATCAGGTCGATGCCGAGCTTGTCGGCTGCCGGCGCCAGAAGCGGCACGATGATGAATGCCAGCTCGAAAAAGTCGAGGAAGAAGGCGAGCAGGAAGACGATGATGTTGACGACGATCAGGAAGCCGACCTCGCCGCCTGGCATCGAAACCAGCAGATGCTCGACCCAGAGATGCCCGTTAACGCCGTAGAAGGTAAGCGAGAAGACACGCGCACCGATCAGGATGAACAGCACGAAGGATGACAGCCGGGTCGTTGACGCGAGCGCCTGCTTGACGACATCCAGCGAAAGGCGGCCCTTGACGGCCGCCATGACAAGGGCGCCGACGGCACCCATGGCGCCGCCTTCGGTCGGCGTGGCGATGCCGAGGAAGATTGTGCCGAGCACCAGGAAGATAAGCGCCAGGGGCGGGATCAGCACGATGATCACCTGCTGGGCGAGCCGCGACATCAGATTGAAATTGAGGGCCCGGTCGGCGAGCGCGAAGATGTAGATGACGATGACGCCGACGGTGGCACCGAGAATGTCGGCGTTGGCGCCTTGCGTCGGCGACAGATAGACATGCGCGGCATAGGCGATGACCACGGTCACCAGCAGCGCCACGATGAGCGACAGGACGCCGTGACCGAGCGTGCGCGCTTCCAGCGGAAGCGCCGGCATCGAATCGCGATTCCAGAACGACATGAGAAGGATGTAGGACATGTACAGCCCGGTCAGCACGAGGCCGGGAATGATCGCGCCCGCATACATGTCGCCGACCGAGCGGCCGAGCTGGTCGGCCAGCACGATCAGCACCAGAGACGGCGGGATAATCTGCGCCAGCGTTCCCGATGCCGCGATGACGCCGGAAGCGACACGCCGGTCGTAACCGTAGCGCAGCATGATCGGCAGCGAGATCAGTCCCATGGCGATGACCGAAGCGGCAACGACGCCGGTGGTCGCGGCAAGCAGCGCACCAACGAAGATGACGGCGTAAGCCAGACCGCCGCGGATCGGGCCGAACAACTGGCCGATGGTGTCGAGCAGGTCTTCGGCCATGCCCGATCGTTCGAGCACGATGCCCATGAACGTGAAGAAGGGAATGGCGAGCAATGTGTCGTTCGACATCACGCCCCAGAAGCGCTCCGGCAGGGCATAGAGCAGCGGCCACGAAAGATTGATGGTGCCGTTCGAATAAGGGGCGAGCTCGACGCCGATGAAGAAGAACAAGAGGCCGTTCGCCGCCAGTGAGAAGGCGACGGGGTAACCGAGCAGCATGAAGATGATGAGCGAAAAGAACATGATCGGCGCCATGTTCTGGGCGATGAATTCGATCATGACTTGATCTCCTCCACGAGCGCCTTGGCGTCGAGTTCGGCCTGTTCGTGCGCCGATATGAACGGATTGGGATCGTCCATGTGGCCGCTCATGATGGCGATCTTCTTGATGATCTCAGAAACGCCTTGCACGCCGAGCAGCAGGAAGCCGATCAGGAGCAATGACTTGGCCGGCCAGATGATGAGGCCGCCGGCATTGGTGGAAACTTCGCCGGAGTGGAAGGAGAGGCTCACATAGGGAACGAAGTAGAAGATCATCAGGAGCACGAAGGGCATCAGGAAAAAGACGTGCCCCAAAAGATCGATCCAATGCTGCACACGGCGCGAGAACATGCCGTAGACGATGTCGATGCGGATGTGCTCGTTCTGCTTCAGGGTATATGCGGCCGCGAGCAGGAAGGCGGCGCCGAACAGATACCATTGCAGCTCCAGCCAGGCATTCGACGACATGTTGAATGCCTTGCGAATGACGGCATTGCCTGCGCTGACAAGGATCGAGACTAGAATCAGCCATCCGACCCACTTGCCGACAAATTCGTTGAAGCGATCAATAGCCCTGGATAGAGCGAGCAGCTCTGCCATCCGGTCCTCCCGATGTTTTCTTTTTATGCGCGCGGCGTTCCCGTTCCGCATGCGGTGTCGCCAACCATATGTCGACACGGCGAACGATCGTCAACAGCGCACGCGCAGAGGGCTGTGGCTTATACCGGTTGCCGACGGTGGATCAATCGGTTTCGACGCGCCCCCCGTGTCGCGTTGCGGTGAAGTCAGGGAACCGGACGTTCTTCCCTGTCGGGTGGCTGTATGACGAGCAGGGTGACCAGAGCGAGGAAGACAGCCGCGTCGCGCCACTCGAACGGGAAGTATCCCGACCAGACGGCTTCCGTCATGCCAAACGCCGCCGCTCCAAGCGCGGCACGCGGCGGCGAGTTGTAGCCGCCGACGGCGGTCACAAAGAGGATCTTCAGCCCGAAGATCAGCCCGGTGCCGAAGCTGATATTGCCGTAATAGAGCCCGGCCAGGATTCCGGCCAGCGCGGCGACCAGTCCGCCGAAAATTACTGACAGGTGGAAAACGCGCTGCACATCGACGCCGCACATGCGCGCTGCCGCCGGATCGTCGGAAACCGCGCGCAGGTTGCGGCCGAAACTGGATCGCGAAAGAAGCCTTGTGAGGCCGAGAATCGCCAGCACGGCGACCAGGCAGTTGAGAAGCTGGATAACCGTCAAGGTAACGCGGAAACCGTCGGCGGAAGCGAAAACCACCGGCGTGGCAAGCATCGGTGGTAGCCAGAAATCGCGGGTTTCGGCGGCGATGCGTGCCAGTTCCATCAATACCAGCGAAACGCCCAAAGTCGCGGCCACGATGGTGTTGGGCGAACTCTCGGCAAGCGGTGCAAAGACCGAGCGCGACAGGATGTTGCTGACAAGGGCCGCGTAGGCGAAACCCGCGGCAATGCCGAGGGCGACGGTCGCGGGCAACGTCAGCCACAAAACGTACCAGCCGAACACCGCGACCAGGATCATCACCTGGCCGGAGAAGGCGAAAACAGCGCCATAAGCAAGGTTGGTGCGGCGGATGACGCTGTTGCTCAGGGCATAGCCGAAGGCCAGCAGCGCGTAGATCGCGCTCGAATGGACGCCATTCAGAACCTGCTGGAAGAAATAGAGCATGAGCCTCCGCATGCGCAAAATCGCGGTGTGGCAACGACCGTGCCGCTGTGAATCTAACTTGTCAAATGCAATTCACCAGTTAGATTTACCGAATGGCTGTTTCCTGGACACGCCACCGCTTTTCCGGTGGCACGTTGGCGCTCGATGCGACGAACACCGTCGTGCATCGCGGCGATGCATCGCGCTCGTTCGACCGTTTCGACGATCCGGCGGAAATTCCACGCTTTGCCGCGGCAGCACGGGGTTTTCGTGCGGCCGAACTGGCCCATCGGGAACTCTCCGTGTGCGATCCCGTCGCCATTCACGGCACGGTGCTGGCCATTCGCGAGGCGACGGATGCGCTGTTTCGCGCCACTGTGAGAAACGGTGAACTGCATCAGGCCTTGCTGCCGCGGTTCCTGCGCGCCTGTGCCGACGGGCTCGAAGGCAATAGCGAAGCCGGTGGCGATCCGGCTATCCGTTTCGAAGCCGCGCTTGCCAAATCGGCGCTGTCGCTGCTCGCGGAGCACAGTTACCGGCGGATCAGGAACTGTCCCAATTGCAACTGGCTGTTTCTGGACAAGAGCCGCAACGGGAGCCGCCTCTGGTGCGACATGGCGGTATGCGGGAACAGGCAGAAGGCGAAACGTCACTATAGACGCCGCAAGGCGGAAGAGGATCAACCCCATGTCTGAGCCGCGAATGTCGCGTCTAGCCGCCGCAGTTTTCGTCGCCTGGCTGCTAGCAGCCGGCGGCTGCCGCGACAGCGGCGGCGAGGGAGAATATTTCGAGATTTCCGGAAAACTCTTTGTTTTCAACTACCGGGTGGCGACCGCCACTTATCTGGTCAATCTGAAGCCGCTGAAACCGGTCGGTGAGGGCGAGACCGCGGTTGCCACCTTCGAGGATCCGTCCGGGGGCGATCCGATCGTGGTGCGCAGGAAGATCTGGCCGAAGACCGACAAGACGACGATCGAAAGTCCGCCATTGCGTTGCGTCGTCAAGGACAGGCCCTATGCCGTGTCGATCGCCATCGAAGGCCCGGACGGTTCGGTGATGCAAACCATCAAGACGACGATGATGTCGTCGGAGGACCAGTCATTACTACCGGACAGGCCACTCGTCGTCGGCCCGCTCTATACGCCAAACCCTGAACTGGCCGGCAGGCCGGACGGCAAGCTCGACGTCACCAACGAGGCCGATTGCCCGGGTGGCGTATAGGCGGGCTCGCTTCGCAAGAGCGGCGAAAAGCCTCTGGTTCACCCAGCGTAATTATTTTTCACGATCAGCGCGTCTGACGCCACAATCGTTCGCGACACTCCTCGTTCGTCGGCCTGCCGTTGCTCTTTGATCTGGCTTGCCGATTTTGTTTGACGGGATGCGCCGGGACGGAAAGACTGACGCCCGATTTACCCACGTTGGCCGTATCCGAATCGGCGCGGCTTTCGCAGGAGGAAGTGCCTAATGACGCTGCACGAGGTTGCGCTTGACGACAAGTTCGACCTGGCGAAGGAACGCATCTTCCTTTCCGGTTCGCAGGCCATCATCCGCATGCTGCTGATGCAACGCGAACGCGACCGGCGCATGGGCCTGAACACTGCCGGCTTCGTTTCAGGATATCGCGGCTCGCCGCTCGGCGGCCTCGATCTTCAGCTATGGAAGGCAAAGGACAAGCTCGCTCAGTCAGACATCGTTTTCCAGCCCGGGTTGAACGAAGAGCTGGCGTTGACCGCCTGCTGGGGCTCTCAGCAGACCGAGCTTCTGGGCGAAAGCAAGTACGACGGCGTCTTCACACTCTGGTATGGCAAGGGTCCCGGCGTCGACCGCTCGGGCGATGTTTTCCGCCACGCCAACCTTGCCGGCTCGTCCAAACATGGTGGCGCGCTTGCACTCATGGGCGACGACCACATCGCGGAATCCTCGACCGTTGCGCACGCGACCGAATTTCTGTTCGTCGATACGATGATCCCCATCCTCAACCCGGCGGGCGTACAGGAACTGATCGATTACGGCCTTTACGGCTATGCGCTGTCGCGCTTCGCAGGCACCTGGGCGGCGATCAAATGCGTCAAGGACAATATCGAATCGACCGCTTCGGTCGACGTGTCGCTTGAGCGGCTGGGCATCGTTCTTCCCGAATTCGACATGCCGCCGGGCGGCCTCAACATCCGCCACGAGATCGACCAGCTCGGTCAGGAGGCGCGCCTGCATGAATACAAGCGCACGGCTGCCTCCGCATTCATCCGCGCCAACCGGCTGAACAAGATCGTCTATTCCGGCGGCCGCAAGCCGAAAATCGGCATTATGACGGTCGGCAAGAGCTACCTCGATGTGCGGCAGGCGCTTGACGATATCGGCATCGACGAGGCGCAGGCCAATCGAATTGGCCTGCGCCTTTTCAAGGTCGCCTGTCCATGGCCGCTCGATTTCGAGCACATCGCCGAGTTCGCGCAAGGGCTCGAAATGATCCTGGTCGTCGAGGAAAAGCGTTCGCTGCTCGAAGTGCAGGTTCGCGAGAACCTGTACGGCACGGCGGCGCAACCGCTGGTGCTCGGCAAGCGCGACGAGCGCGGCGACTGGCTGTTCCCTGCAAAGGGTGCTCTCGATCCCAACGACATCGCGATAGCGATCGGCGAACGCATTCTCAAGGTCATCGGGCCTTCGGAAGAGATTGGGGCGCGGGTCCGGCAATTGCGGCAGTATCAGGCGATGCTGGCCGACACCAAGGACGTGGCGAACCGCACACCCTATTTCTGTTCTGGCTGCCCGCACAATTCGTCGACCAAGGTGCCGGAAGGTTCGATCGCGGGGGCCGGTATCGGCTGCCATTTCATGGCGTTGTGGATGGACCGGTCGACCGTCGGCTTCACCGCCATGGGTGGTGAGGGTGCGCAGTGGCTCGGCCAGGCGCCGTTCTCGAAGCGTGAACATTTCTTCCAGAACCTCGGCGACGGCACTTACAATCATTCAGGTGCGCTGGCGCTAAGGGCGGCACTCGCCGCCAACGCCAACATGACCTACAAGATCCTCTACAACGATGCGGTGGCGATGACCGGCGGCCAGCCGCATGAAGGCAACCTCACCGTCGACATGATCGCCCGGCAGGTGCGCGCGGAAGGCGTCGAGAGGATCGCCGTGGTCACCGACGAGCCAGGCAAATATGACGGAAAATTCGAGTTTCCGCCGCGCACCAGCTTTCATCACCGCGACGATCTCGATCTGGTGCAGCGGCAACTGCGCGAGGTGAAGGGCGTTTCGGTGCTGCTCTACGACCAGACCTGCGCGGCGGAAAAGCGCCGCCGCCGCAAGCGCGGCACCTTCCCCGACCCGGACAAGCGGGTGATCATCAACGAACTGGTCTGCGAAGGTTGCGGGGATTGCGGCGTGCAGTCGAACTGCGTTTCGATCCAGCCGGTGGAAACCGAGTTCGGCCGCAAGCGCAAGATCGACCAGTCGAGCTGCAACAAGGATTTTTCCTGCGTCAACGGGTTCTGTCCGTCTTTCGTGACGGTGCACGGCGCCAAGATCCGCAAGGCTGAAGGCATTGCCGGCAAGACCGATCCGCTCGACGGCGTGCCGGAGCCGAAGCTGTTTCCGCTGGATCGTGGCTGGGCTTCAATCATCGACGGCGTGGGCGGCACCGGCGTGGTCACCATCGGCGCCATCCTCGGCATGGCGGCGCATCTCGAGGGCAAGGGCTGCGGGATGATAGACATGGCCGGTCTCGCGCAGAAGGGCGGCGCGGTGTTCAGCCATGTGCGCATCGCCAGAACGCCCGAGGAGATCCACGCGATCCGCGTGTCGGCCGGCAAGGCGGACCTGATCCTGGGCTGCGATCTCGTTGTATCCGGCGCCAAGAAGGTGCTGGCGGCGGTGCGCGAGGGCCAGACGATCTTCGTCACCAATACCGCCGAGATCATGCCCGGCGATTTTGCTCGTTCGACCGATTTCTCGCTGCCGACCGAGCGCTTGAAGAAGGCGATCCGGGCGGCTGCAGGTGAACAGAACGCGCATTTCTTCGATGCCACCCGCACCGCGACCGCGCTGTTCGGCAATTCGCTCGGCGCCAACATGTTCATGCTGGGCTTCGGTTTCCAGCACGGCGGCCTGCCGCTTTCCAGCGAAGCGATCGAAAAGGCGATCGAGCTAAATGGGCAGGCCGTGGCGATGAACATCTCAGCCTTCCGCTGGGGCCGGCGGGCTGCTTACGAACCGGAATTCGTGCGCGGGCTTGTGAACCGGTCGAGCGAGCCAACTGAGGCTGGACTTGCGCAGACGCTGGATGAAATGATTGCGCGCCGCGTCGAGTTTCTCACAGCCTACCAGAACGCAACGTACGCTGGGCGTTATCGCGACCGGATCGCGGCGATAAGGGCGGCTGAGGACAAGGCCGTGCCGGGATCGACCGTGGTGACCGAGGCGGCCGCCCGCAACCTGTTCAAGCTGATGGCGATCAAGGACGAGTACGAGGTGGCGCGGCTCTACACCGACGGGTCCTTCCAGAAGCAGTTGGCAGCGCAATTCCAGGATTACGACAGGCTCGAATTCCATCTGGCACCGCCGGTACTCGGCCGTCGGGGCTCGGACGGAAAACCGCGCAAATCCAGTTTCGGACCATGGATGATGACGGGTTTCCGGGTGCTGGCGGGGTTGAAAGGTCTGCGCGGTTCGCCGCTCGACGTATTCGGCTATTCCGCCGAGCGCCGCCTGGAACGCCAACTGCTTGCCGATTACGAAGGCGACCTCGACCTGATCGCTGGTGCGCTCGCCCCCGGGAAGACAGAATCCGCCGCGGCGCTGGCTTCCGTTCCCGCGCTGATCCGCGGCTACGGTCACGTAAAGCAGGCAAATGCTGAGAAGGCCGCCGGAGAGCGCGAACGGCTGCTCGAACGGTTCAAGGCTGCCGCGGCCCTGCCGACGCTGCAGGCAGCGGAGTAGCGCGTCGCCGCTCCGAACTCCCCGGCTAAAACCTTTATTAATTGGAATGTGGCAAAGCTTAGGCTCATTTTTGGGCCTGGTAATGGGCAAATCAAGAACCGACAGCATTCCCGTCGACGTCTATATTCAGTTTGTCCGGTCGTTGTTCGACAACGTCCACATGGTGCTCATTGGCGCCATGTGCCACGCTGTCATCGCGTTGATGGTATTCTGGAGGAACGGCGAGCCCGTATTCGGGTGGCTGGCGGCTATTCTGCTTGGCGTCGGAATCTGGCGCTATGCCGGAATGCTCAAGTTTCGCCGGAGCGGCGTCATAGACGATGCCGAATCGGCCAGACGATGGGAACGCGAATACATCATCAAGGGGAGCGTTCAAGGCCTGGCGCTCGGGTTCTTCTGCTTCGTAGCGATCTACATTTATTCCGATGGCTACGCGGAAATCGGCGCGGTCGCGGTCACGCTCGGCTCCATCGTCACTGTGGTCGGTCGAAACTACGGATCACCACGGATGGTGATGGTTTTCGCCGTCACTTTTGTCGCGCCAATCGCGGTGGCGCTGATCCTGCACGGGGACATTCCGTATGTCGTTCTCGGCCTGTTGATTTTCCCGTTCATGTTCATCATCAAGGCCAGTGCGGACAACGTCCGCCAGGTGCTTTTTTCGGCTGTGGTCGGTCACAAGCAGGCGCGCCAAATCGCCCAGCGTTTCGATCGGGCGCTGAACACCATGTCCCATGGTCTGGTCATGCTGGGTCCGGACGGCCGTGTCGTGGTGGCAAATGCCGAGGCTGCGCATCTGTTGTCGCTGGCCTCGCCCGACGCGCTGCTCGGCCGCTCCATCCACGGCATGCTGATGCGCGGCGTCGCGGGTGGCATGTTGGCGCTGAAGGATTGCCGCTACGTGGAAGCGCAACTGACGCGCGCCTTGCGCGAGGGACGCGACAGGAAGGTCTTGGTCAGCTTTTCCAATGGCCAGCACTATGAATTCTCGGCCCGGGAAGGCAATCAGGAACTGGGGGTCATAACCTTCGAAGACGTGTCGCAACGCGTTCAGGCGGAGGAAAAGATCCGCAACATGGCGCGCTACGACAGCCTTACCGGACTTGCCAATCGTGCCTATTTCCATGAGGTGGTCGCCGAATCCATGGAAAGCGGCGACCGCAACCGTTTGTGCGGACTGGCCGTCTTCGATCTCGACGATTTCAAGAGCGTCAACGATACGCTCGGACATCCCGTCGGCGACGGGTTGATTTACGCCGTGGCCGAACGGCTTTCCGAATTTGCCGACGACCATGCCAGGGTCAGCCGCTTCGGTGGCGACGAATTCATGATCTTCTTCGACCGCATCGAGGACGAAGGCAATCTGTCCAGAATGCTCGACGACATCTTCGCCAATTTGCAGGGCGAGGTGGATGTCGCCGGGCATGCGCTGCGTATCCAGATGAGCGCCGGTGCGGTGCTTTCACGCGTCGGCGACACCGACGTTGATGCGATGATCGTCAAGGCGGATTTGGCTCTCTACAAGGCGAAAGAGCTCGGCAAGAACGGCTGGCGGCTGTTCGAGGCGGCCATGGATGCGGCGTTCCGGAACCGGCAGGTGATGAAGGCCGATCTGCGCAACGCTGTCGAAGCCAAGAGCCTGCGCGTCGTCTACCAGCCGATCGTTGCGATGAGCACCATGCGGATCGCCAGTTGCGAGGCGTTGTGCCGCTGGGATCATCCCGATCTCGGACCGATCTCGCCGGCGATCTTCATTCCACTCGCAGAGGAAATGGGTATCATCTCCGAGATCAGCAGCTTCATGCTGCAGGCCGCCTGCTTCGAATGCGCGAAATGGCCGGAACAGACCGGCGTTTCGATCAATCTCTCGGCCAAGGATTTCCGCAATCGCGAAATCATCGGCAAGGTGAGCGGCGCACTTGCCGCGTCCGGCCTGGCGGCCAACCGGCTGGAGATCGAGGTGACCGAGACCGCATTGCTCGACGACAAGTCGCTGACGCGCCAGTCGATCGAGGAACTCAAGGCAATGGGTGTGCGGATCGCACTCGACGATTTCGGCACAGGTTACTCGAGCTTGAGCTACCTGCACAAATTGCCCCTCGACAAAGTCAAGATCGACCGCAGCTTCCTCAACGACGTCACCCAGAATCCGCGTTCGCTCGAATTGCTGAAGGGTATCGTGAACCTGTCGCGGCCGTTGGGACTGACCATTACCGTGGAGGGCGTGGAAACCTTCGAACAGCTCAAGATCCTGGCGCTGGATGTCAAGCCGGACCTGGTGCAGGGGTTCCTTTTCGGCTCGGCGCTCAGCGCCTCCGGCATCGAGACGATGTCGAGCACCGTCTGGCCGTTCGCCCAGGACATAAAGACCGCAAAACGCGCCGCCCGCCGCTGAGGATGCAGCCAATCAGCCCGATGTCGCCCGCCTTGGGATATTAACCTTAACAACCTGTAAACGAAGGTCCTAGGATTCTCACCTTTACATACTTCCTGCATGCGATACCCTGATTTTGCGGGGGAATACGGGGAAAATCGATGGTTGCGCTTGTGACGCCACGTCAGGCAGCGGGTGAGAGTGTGAGTGGTCAGGCAAGCAGCGCCTTCACCAAAACCATTCTCTCGCTATTGGACCGGATCGAATATCGGTTCTGCGATTCCGGCGAGGATCTCGAAGCCATCTATCGTCTCCGATACAACGCTTACCTGCAGGCGGGGATGGTGCGGCCAGACGCATCCCGGATGGTCGCGGACAGCTTCGATGATCTGCCCAACTCGTTTCGCTTCGGGGTATTCTTCGAGGGAAATCTCATCAGCACCTTGCGGCTGCATCATGTGAGCGCCAATCACCCACTGTCACCAAGTACCGAGGTTTTCAGTGACGTTCTGATGGACCGGATCGCATCTGGCGAAAGTTTCGTCGACCCGAGCCGTTTTGCGGCCGATAGCGAATGGTCGGGCACTTTGCGGGTGCTGCCATACCTGACATTGCGGCTGGCGGTGGTGGCCTGCGATTATTTCAAGCCCACTTATTGCCTCACGGCGATCAAGGAAGAACATGCCGCCTTCTACCATCGGATATTTCGTTCCGAACAAGCAGCGGAACCACGGGTCTATCCTGGCCTGACGATGCCGGTTTTCCTCTACCAGTCGAGATGCTCGGAGAATATGAGCAGCACGATCGAGCGTTTCCCGTTTTTTGGATCGACAGTGTTCGAGCAGCGCCTGCTGTTCCAGCGGCCGAAACGGGGCGAGTTGGCGCCGCTGACCATCCTGCCGACAGCAAAGTACATTCGCGACGCGGCCTAAAGCACGTCGCGCCGAATAGGATTCGGCGGCCGCGCTTTAGATTCCTTGATTTGATGCATGTCGTTATCCCGAAACCAAGGGCACTTTCGGGCGACATACATTAGGATTTGCCGGGAATCTGTTGCCTTGTCACACCGGAACGGGGCGTTCATAACCCTTGGAGCATGACCGTTTCGGCCGTGATTTTCTCGAGGGAGCATGAACGCAAGGAACGATCTTGTGCGGGCGGCCATCTGGGCACGCGAACTGACCGCCGATGAAGTCGAACGCGCCGGTCGCGGCGTGAGCGAGCGGCTTGTCTCGAAAGGCGCCTATCTCTGCCATCGCGGCGACCGGCTGGACTACTGGACAGGCGTGACGGACGGGCTGGTCAAGATCAGCGCGATCTCGCGCAGCGGCAAGGCGATGACCTTTGCCGGCGTGCGCAGCGGCGCATGGTTCGGCGAGGGCTCGGTGCTCAAGGACGAGGAGCGGAAATACGACGTGGTGGCTCTGCGCGACACGCGCCTTGCAATGCTCAACCGCTCGACGTTTTTCTGGCTCTACGAGAACAGCACCGGCTTCAACCGGTTTCTGGTGCGTCAGTTCAATGAACGCATGGGGCAGTTTCTGGCTACGATCGAGTACGACCGCATCCTCGAGCCGAAGGCCCGTGTTGCGCGCAACCTTTCCTGGTTCTTCAATCCGGTGCTTTACCCGGATACCGGATCGGAGATCGAGATCACGCAGGAGGAACTCGGACTGCTTGCCGGTGTGTCGCGGCAGGTCGCCAATCGCAGCCTGCAGGAACTCGAGGAAGAAGGCGTGCTGCGCGCCGAACATGGCCGCATCACGGTCGTCAATCTCAAGGCGTTGAGCGATTACGAGGGTTAGCCCGGCTTTTGTGTCTTCCGCGGCCGTGAAGCACAGAACCGCTATCACATAAGACAATCGGCCCCTCTGTCTGTCAATGCCGGTGTTGATCGGAAGCCGGATTAGCGGATAGCTTTGCACAACGACAAGGAGCAGCCCGTTGTTTCGGGCAAGCTCCCGAGGCGGAGAAACATTCCGCTGCAAATGTGGGAGGCATTTGATTTGGCGCAGCTTTTTGCTCTGCTTGACGCAGGGCGGGCGATCAGTTCCAAAGTCGGGCGCGGTGGCCACGCGGCGATTTTCCGCTCCGCGACGACGATCAGTCTTTCGTCTAACAGGCTTGCGCCGTGGTGCAACGGGGTCAATATGCTTGGACCAACCGCAGACGATGCGGAACCGGGAGGAGCATGACCATGGTTGCTACGGCCTCAACCGCCGGCATGGTGCTTGATACATTCCCGAAATATCTGCTGCTGAACGCGGAGCGCTTCGGCGACCGGCCGGCGATGCGGCACAAGGATTTCGGCATCTGGCAGAGCTGGACGTGGTCGGAGCAGAAGGCGCAGGTGCGGTCCCTTGCGCTGGGACTGCAGGCGCTTGGGGTTCGGCACGGCGACAAGATCGCCATCGTCGGCACCAACCGTCCGCGTCTCTATTGGGGATTTGCCGCCGCCCAGTCGCTGGGGGCGATTCCGGTGCCGGTCTATGCCGACGCGGTGGCGGAGGAAATGGCCTATGTGCTCGACCACGCCGAAGTCGGTTTTGCGATCGTCCAGGATCAGGAACAGGTCGACAAGATCCAGTCCTTCGCCGAGAAAATCCCCGCGCTGAAGGTGGTGATCTACGACGAGCCGCGCGGCCTGCGCGACTACGACCGCGAGCACCTGCATGATTTCGCCGATGTCCAGGCGAGTGGGGAAGCCCTGCTGCAGGCTGACGCGCAACTGGCAAAGTGGTGGGAAGAGAACATCCGCCAGGCCAGCGGCGACGACGTTTCGGTGATGCTCTACACATCCGGCACCACCGGCCGCTCGAAGGGCGTGATGATCAAGGCTGTGAACGCGGTTAACGCCGCAGCCGACACGGCTGAGTTCGACAAATTGTCGGAACAGGACAGCGTGCTTGCCTACCTGCCTCTCGCCTGGGTCGGCGATCACTACCTGAACTACGCGCAAGGATATGTTTCAGGCTTCTGCATGGCCTGTCCGGAAAGCCAGCAGACCATCGCGCACGACCTTCGCGAGATCGGCCCGACCTTCTACTTCGCGCCGCCGCGCATCTTCGAGGGATTGTTGACCAGCGTGACGATCCGCATGGAGGATGCCGGCTGGCTGAAGCGGAAGATATTCGACCATTATGTCGGCGTGGCGCGCAAGCATGGGCAGGCCATTCTCGAAGGCCGCCCGGTGCCGCTGCTTGGCAGGCTGAATTACGCACTCGGCGAAATGCTGGTCTACGGGCCGCTCAAGAACGTGCTCGGCCTTTCGAAGATCAGGGTGGCCTACACCGCCGGCGAAGCGATCGGCGAGGATCTCTTCTCGTTCTTCCGCTCGCTCGGCATCAACCTCAAGCAGCTTTACGGACAAACCGAAGCGTTTCTCTACGTCACCGTGCAGAAGGACGGCGAGGTGCGGTCGGACGCGGTCGGGCCGGCGGCACCCAATGTCGATATCCGCATCTCCAATGACGGCGAGGTCCAGTTCCGTTCGCCGGGCATGTTCTCAGGCTACTTCAAGCAGGACGAGCAGACCAGGGAGACACTGACCAGGGATGGCTATGTGAAGACCGGCGATGCCGGGTTCTTCGACAAGGACGGCCAGCTGAAGATCATCGACCGCGCCAAGGACGTGGGCAAGCTGGAATCGGGGGCTCTGTTCGCGCCGAAATACATCGAGAACACGCTGAAATTCTTCCCCAACATCAAGGAAGCGGTGGCCTTCGGCGACGGCCGCGATTTCTGCGCCGCCTTCATCAACATCGACCTGCAGGCGGTCGGCAACTGGGCCGAGCGCAACAACATCGCCTATGCCTCCTATCAGGAACTGGCCGGCCACCCGGAGGTCTACAGGATCATCGCGAAGCACGTCGACGAGACCAATCTCAGGCTTTCCAGGGAGCCGTTGATGGCCGGCGCCCAGATCAAGCGCTTCCTGGTGCTGCACAAGGAACTCGACGCCGACGATGGCGAATTGACGCGGACACTGAAGGTTCGGCGTTCCTTCGTGGGCGAGCGCTACGGCGAGTTGATCGAGGCGCTGTATGACGGGTCGAAGGACAAATACATCGAAACCGAGATGACCTTCGAGGACGGCCGCAAGGGAAAAGTCCACGCCACCGTGCGGATCGAGGACGCCAGGGTCTACGACGCGAAGGTGGAAAAGTTCCGCGAGGCGGCGGAATGAATCTGCGCCCCGACCCGAGGGAACTGGCAGCGCCGGACGATGGGATCGCAAAGGGCGCAATGCTGCTTGAGGTGAAGAACGTCTCGCTCTCGTTCGGCGGCGTGAAGGCGATCACTAATATTTCCTTCGACATCCTGAAAGGGGAAATCCGCGCCATCATCGGCCCCAACGGCGCCGGCAAGACATCGATGCTCAACGTCATCAACGGGTTCTACACACCGCAGCAGGGCACCATCGTCTTCCGCGGCGAGGAACGCCGGGCGATGAAGCCGCATCACGCCGTCCGTCAAGGCATCGCGCGCACGTTCCAGAACGTCGCGCTGTTCAAGGGCATGTCGACGCTCGACAACATCATGGCCGGACGGTCGGTGAAGATGAAGCGCGGCCTGGGCTGGCAGATGCTGTGGCACGGGCCGGCGCTCGCCGAAGAAATCGAGCACCGCGAGAAGGTCGAGGAGATCATCGATTTCCTCGAAATCCAGCACATCCGCCGCACGCCTGTCGGCAAGCTGCCCTACGGGTTGCAGAAGCGCGTGGAGCTTGGCCGGGCGCTGGCGATGGAGCCCTCGCTGCTCTTGCTGGACGAGCCGATGGCCGGCATGAATCTCGAAGAGAAGGAAGACATGAGCCGGTTCATCATCGACGTGAACCAGCAACGCGGCACCACGATCGCACTGATCGAACACGATATGGGCGTGGTCATGGACCTTTCCGACCGCGTCGTCGTTCTCGACTATGGCAAGAAGATTGCCGACGGCGTTCC
Organism: Mesorhizobium sp. ZC-5; assembly: GCF_025753855.1. GTDB lineage: Bacteria > Pseudomonadota > Alphaproteobacteria > Rhizobiales > Rhizobiaceae > Neomesorhizobium. The sequence continues at coordinate 55,496 of NZ_JAOWPT010000001.1, read as the reverse complement.
CGATGCCGTCAAAGCCAACAAACAGGTGATCGACGCCTATCTGGGCGTCGCGCATTGAAAGGAGTTACCGATGGACCTTGGAAATCTGCCGCTTTCGCCGCTCATCGCATTGCTTGCGGGCGTCCTGATCCTCGTGATGCCGCGGCTGTTGAACTACATCGTGGCGATTTACCTGATCGTCGTCGGGCTGCTCGGCCTGTTTCCGCAACTGGCCAACTGAGCGCGGCAGAATGATCCCCGGCGCGCCGAACTTCACAGGGAAAGGCTAGATCATGGATTTCTTGAATTCGATCCTCGTCAAACCTTTCGCCGACATGTTCGGCGCGCCGGATTTCCTGCTGCAGGTGCTGTGGGAGGGGCTCGTTTCGGGCGTTCTCTACGCGCTGATCGCACTTGGCTTCGTGCTGATCTACAAGTCCTCGCGCATCTTCAATTTCGCGCAGGGCATCATGGTGGTGTTTGCGGCGCTGACGCTGGTCGGCCTGCACGAAAAGGGGGTGCCGGCGCTGCTTGCGGTGCCGCTCACCCTGCTGGTGATGTTCATCCTGGCGGTCGCCATAGAACGTGTGGTGCTGCGTCCGCTGGTCAACCAGCCCGACATCATCCTGTTCATGGCGACGATCGGAATCACGCTTTTCCTCGTGGGCTTCGGCGAGATCATCTTCGGCGGCGAGAACAAGGTGATGATCACCCAGGAGCTGCATATTCCGACCGGCAGCTTCGAATTCGAACCATTCGGCGGCTTCGTATCCATCGAACAGAAGGACCTGACCGCCGTTGTCGGTGCGATCGTTCTGGTTGCCGGGCTGCTGCTTTTCCTCAACAAATCGAAGATGGGCCGCGCCATCCGGGCGCTCGGCGACGACCATCAGGCAGCCCTTTCGGTCGGTATCTCGCTATCGACCATCTGGGTTCTGGTATGGTTTATCGCCGGCGTCATCGCGCTTGCCACGGGCATCGTCTGGGGCGCCCGCGCCGGCGTGTCGTTCGCGCTGGAGGTGATCGCCTTCAAGGCGCTGCCAGTGCTGATGCTCGGCGGGCTGGAAAGCGTGCTCGGCGCCATCATCGGCGGCCTGGCGATCGGCGTACTCGAAAAGCTGTTCGAGATCTACTGGGGCCAGCCGCTGCTTGGCGGCAACACCGAAACCTGGTTCGCCTTCGTGTTCGCGCTGCTCGTCCTGCTGTTCCGTCCGCAGGGCCTGTTCGGCGAAAAGATCATCGAGCGGGTGTGAGGGAAAATGCTCTACCGCACCGCCGGCCAGTTCAAGACCAGCTACCACGCCGACCACGCGCTGTTCCCGGTCAGGCAGGATGCCATCCTGCTCGGCTTCATCCTGCTTCTGGCGTTTGTGGTGTTCCCGCTGACGGCGAGCGAATTCACCTTCCGCGCCATGCTCATCCCGGTGCTCATCTATGCGCTGGCGGCGCTCGGCCTGAACATTCTTACCGGCTATGCCGGCCAGCTTTCGCTGGGCACCGGCGCGTTCATGGGGGTGGGCGCCTATGCCTGCTACAAGCTGACCAGCATCTTTCCGGAGCTGAACATTGTCCTTGCCATCGCGCTGTCGGGGTTCTTCTCGGCGGCTGTCGGCGTGGCGTTCGGCCTGCCGTCGCTCAGGATCAAGGGGTTCTACCTGGCGATCGCGACGCTCGCCGCCCAGTTCTTCCTGGTATGGCTCTTCGAGAAGTGGGCCTGGCTCTATAATTACAGCGCGTCCGGCGCGATCCAGGTGCCCAACATCGACATGTTCGGGGTCACCGTCGCCGGCCCGAATGCGACGGCGATCGTGCAGTACTACTTCGTGCTCTGCGTGGTCTGTCTTGTCACCTGGTTCGCCATCAACATCACGCGCGGACGCATAGGGCGCATCTGGAAATCGGTGCGCGACATGGATATCGCGGCAGAACTGGTCGGCATCAACCTGATGAAGGCCAAGCTGTCCGCGTTTGCGGTGTCGTCCTACATTGTCGGCATTTCAGGTGCGCTATTCGTCTTCCTGTGGCGTGGCGCAGCCGAACCGGTGCTGTTCGATATCCCATTGTCTTTCCGGGTGCTGTTCATTGCCATCATCGGCGGCCTCGGCTCGATACTCGGCAACTACCTCGGTGCGATCCTCATCGTCGCGCTTCCCGTGGTCATCAGCGCGCTGCCTTCCGCGCTCGGCATTCCCATCGCGTCGGCGACCGTCGAGCATCTCAACACGATGATCGTCGGAGCGCTGATCATCGTGTTTCTGATCGTCGAGCCGCACGGGCTGGCGCGGTTCTGGGCAATCATCCGGGAAAAGCTGATCATGTGGCCATTCCCGCATTGAAGGATTTGCGGTTCCGGAGGAGCCGCGGCGACCATTCGGCAAACCATAACAAGTGGAGGAAACGGGCATGAAAAATCTGATGAAAACGGGGGTGGCGCTGTTGCTGCTGGGTACGGCGCTTGCGCCTGCCGCGTGGGCGCAGGACGCGATCAACGTGACCAATCTGTCGTATCGTACCGGGCCGTTCGCGGCGACCGGCATTCCGCTCATGAACGGCCAGCGTGATTACATGATGATGCTGAACGAGCGCGACGGCGGCGTGAACGGGGTCAAGCTCAACTACGATGAGTGCGAAACCGGCTACAACACCGAAAAGGGCGCCGAGTGCTACGAAAAGACCAAGGCGACGAGCATCGTCACGCAACCCTGGTCGACCGGCATCACCCTACAGGTCCTGCCGAAATCCAATGTGGACAAGATCCCGATCCTGGCACCCGGTTACGGCTTCTCACCGATGACCGACGGCAAGATCTTCCAGTGGGCGTTCAATCCGCCGGCGTCCTACTGGGATGGCGCGTCGATGATCCTGAAGGCCATCTCGGACGGCAATCTCGACAGCCTGAAGGGCAAGAAGATCGCGCTGCTGCATCTCGACGCGCCGTACGGCAAGGAGCCGATACCGCTGCTGCAGGCCTATGCCGAAAAGCACGGCTTCACGCTGCTGCCGATCCCGGTCGGCCTGAAGGAAATGCAGAACCAGTCGGCGCAATGGCTGCAGATCCGGCGCGAACGCCCGGACTTCGTGCTGATGTGGGGCTGGGGCGCGATGAACGCCGGTGCCGTTACCGAAGCAGTCAAGACTAAGTTTCCGATGGAAAAGTTCGTCGGCATCTGGTGGTCCGGCCATGACGGCGACATGAAGTCGGCGGGAGAGGCCGCGAAAGGCTATCGCTCGATCTCCTGGAGCCTGCCGGATTCCAACGCTCCGGTCATGCAGGACATCAAGAAGCACGTCGTCGACACCGGCAAATCGCTGATCGGCGAAGGCGAATTCGACTGGGTCTTCTATCAGCGCGGCGTGCTCATTTCGATGTTCGCCGTCGAGGGCATCAAGGCGGCTCAGGCGCATTTCGACACCAAGGTGGTGAATGCCGAGCAGCTTCGCTGGGGCCTCGAAAACCTGAAGATCGACGAGGCGAAACTTGCCGAGATCGGCATGACCGGGATGATCGGCACCTTTTCCACGGCTTGCAACAATCACGCCGGCCACGCGGGCGGCTGGATGATGGAGTGGGACGGCGCCAAGTTCGTGAAGGTCTCCGACCATCTCGAGGCGGATCAGGACATGATCGCGCCGCTGGTCGAGGCCGAAGCCAAGAAGTACGCCGACGCCAATGCGCCCTGGCCGATCAACGAAGAGTGCAAGTAACAGCACTTCTTCCTTCTCCCCGTTAACGGGGAGAAGGTGGCTCGAAGAGCCGGATGAGGGGCAGCGCGAAGTTCGGGACTTGCCGCCGCCCCTCATCTGCCTATCGGCATCTTCTCCCCGTGAACGGGGAGAAGGGACGCTGCCGCGATCGCGGCGCCATCCGAAAGAACGACCAGAATGAACAACGCAAACCCTGCTCCTGCGCCCGCAACCCCGATCCTTTCGGTCAACAATATCGAGGTGATCTACGATCACGTCATCCTCGTGCTGAAAGGGGTGTCGCTAACGGTGCCGACAGGCGGCATTACCGCGTTGCTCGGCGCCAACGGGGCCGGCAAGACGACGACGCTGAAGGCGATCTCGAACCTGCTCCACGCCGAACGCGGCGAAGTGACCAAGGGCAACATCATCTTCGAAGGACAGCAGGTGCAGTCGCTGTCGCCGAACGAACTGGTACGGCGCGGCTGCATCCAGGTGATGGAGGGACGCCATTGCTTCGGCCACCTGTCGGTCGAGGACAATCTGATGACCGGAGCGTTCACGCGGCGCGACGGCAACGCCGCCATCCGCGACGACCTCGACCTCGTCTACCAGTATTTTCCCCGCCTCAAGGTACGGCGGGCAAGCCAGGCCGGCTACACGTCGGGCGGCGAGCAGCAGATGACGGCGATCGGCCGGGCGCTGATGTCGAAACCCAAGATGATCCTGCTGGACGAGCCGTCGATGGGACTGGCGCCGCAACTCGTCGAGGAAATCTTCGAGATCGTGAAGAAGCTCAACGAGGAGCAGGGCGTTTCCTTCCTGCTGGCCGAGCAGAACACCAATGTCGCGCTGCGCTTCGCCAAGTATGGCTACATTCTGGAATCCGGGCGCATCGTGCTCGACGGCGAGGCCAAGGCATTGCGCGAGAATGAGGACGTCAAGGAATTCTACCTCGGCATCGGCGGCGAAGGCCGCAAGTCCTTCAAGGACGTCAAACACTACAAGCGGCGCAAGCGCTGGCTCGCTTGATCGGATTTGCACAGAAAAGTCCTAAGTGTCGTAAAATAGTATCACTTTGGCGTTTAAATCCATTCAACCGGGCTGCCGCTGCTGAAACCTGCGAAAATCCGCGGGAAATGCGAAATGCCGATGTTTCAAGTCATATAAAAACGTAAAGTCTCTCTCCGTCTTTCGAGCAGGCGCGACACGTGGAGGCATTGCCCTTGGCCATGCTTTTCGCTATGTGCGCAAGAAGCGATCCGAGAGGCAATTCCTATGGCTGACAACACCCCGACCGGCCCGATCGAACTGGGCGCCCAGATGGACTACAGCGAGCACGAGAAGACCTATCGTATGTTCCTCTCGCTGGCGAAATATACATCGCTGATATGCATAGCCCTGCTCATCGCCATGGCGTTCAGCTTCTTCACGACAGCCGGCTTCTTTTCTGGCCTCCTCCTTTTCATCGTGATTTGCGCGATCGGCGGCTTCCTCATGCGCGACCTGCCGACGCACATCACCTGACGCATTTTTCTCCCGCGGACGCGGGGCCTCCGCGTCCGGTCAACGTTCCAGCTAAAAGGACCACGCGGTGGGACAGATAGTCTTTGTACCGAAGGAATCTGATGCGAACGAGCCGCGCGTTGCGGCGTCGCCGGATACGGTCAAGCGATTGGCTGGCCTTGGCCTCGATGTGATCGTCGAGACCGGTGCCGGCACGCTCTCGCGCATTCCGGACGAGGAATTCGCCAAGGCCGGCGCCAAAATAGGAAAGGCCGCCGATGCGGCCGGGGCCGATGTCGTTCTCAAGGTGCGCCGACCGACCGATGCCGAGTTGAAGGGCTACAGGTCCGGCTCGGCGGTGATCGCCACCATGGACCCTTACGGCAACGAGGCTGCGGTCGCGGCGATGGCGAAAGCCGGCGTCACGGCGTTCGCGATGGAATTCATGCCGCGCATCACGCGCGCGCAGGTGATGGACGTGTTGTCCAGCCAGGCCAATCTCGCCGGCTACCAGGCGGTGGTCGATGCGGCCGCCGAATACGACCGCGCCCTGCCGATGATGATGACGGCGGCGGGCACCGTGCCGGCGGCCAAGATCTTCATCATGGGCGTCGGCGTTGCCGGCCTGCAGGCGATCGCGACGGCGCGGCGCATGGGTGCGGTGGTGACCGCAACCGACGTGCGCCCGGCGGCAAAGGAGCAGGTCGCCTCGCTCGGCGCGAAATTCCTCGCCGTCGAGGACGAAGAGTTCAAGGCCGCCGAAACCGCCGGTGGCTACGCCAAGGAAATGTCGAAGGAATACCAGGCCAAGCAGGCCGCGCTGACGGCGGACCATATCGCAAAGCAGGATATCGTCATCACCACGGCGCTGATCCCCGGACGTCCCGCGCCGAAGCTGGTTTCGGCGGCGATGGTCGCGTCGATGAAGCCCGGCTCGGTGATCGTCGATCTTGCCGTCGAGCGTGGCGGCAATGTCGAGGGCGCTGTCGCCGGCAAGGTGGTAACCACCGCCAACGGCGTAAAGATCGTCGGGCATCTCAACGTTGCCGGCCGCATCGCCGCTTCGGCGTCGCTTCTTTATGCAAGGAACCTCTTCGCCTTCCTCGAAACCATGGTCGACAAGGTGACGAAGCAGCTTGCGATCAATCGCGAGGACGAACTCGTCAAGGCGACGATGCTGACCGACGGCGGCAAGATCGTGCATCCGAACTTCGCCAATGCGGCCACGCCCGCGGCGGAACCGGCTGCAGCAAAGCCGGCGAAGGCAGCGGCCGCGACGAAATCCGCTCCCTACAGGCATGTCGAGAAGCCCGAGCCGGGCGCGCCCAAGGCGGCAAAGCCGGCAAAACCCAAAACGGCAGCGAAGCCGGACGCCAAGGCTCCCTACAAGCACGTCGAAAGACCTGAACCGTCAGCGGCAAAGCCGACCGCGCCGAAATCCAGGGGGGATGCGTGATGGAAAAGACCGCGCTCGAACAGGCACTCGACCAGCTGGAGCAGGCTGTCGCCGGTGTCCGCCTCGCCTTTACCGACCTCGAAAAGGCCGAGGGTGCAGCCAATGCGGCGGGCGATGCGGCGCACGCCATCTCCGGTGGGGTAATCGACCCCTTCGTCTTCCGCTTTGCGATCTTCGTGCTGGCGATCTTCGTCGGCTACTATGTCGTCTGGTCGGTGACGCCGGCGCTGCATACACCGCTGATGGCGGTCACCAACGCCATCTCGTCGGTCATCGTGGTCGGCGCCCTGCTTGCAGTCGGCATTTCCGCCAGCGGGCTGGCGACGGGCTTCGGCTTCGTCGCGCTGATGCTCGTTTCGGTCAACATCTTCGGCGGCTTCCTCGTCACCCAGCGCATGCTGGCCATGTACAAGAAGAAGGAAAAGTGACGTGAACGCCAACTTCGCTTCCTTCCTTTACCTCGTCTCCGGCATCCTGTTCATCCTGGCGCTGCGCGGCCTGTCGCATCCGACGACCAGCCGCCAGGGCAACACCTACGGCATGATCGGCATGGGCATCGCCATCCTGACGACGCTGGCGCTGGCCACGCCGTCGTGGGGCGGCTTCGCGCTGATCGTGCTCGGCCTGGCGATCGGCGGCAGCGTCGGCGCGGTCACCGCGCGGCGCATCGCCATGACCTCGATGCCGCAGCTGGTCGCGGCCTTCCACTCGCTGGTCGGCCTCGCCGCCGTGATGGTGGCGGCTGCTGCGATGTATGCGCCGGAAAGCTTCGGCATCGGCACGGTCAACGACATCCACGGCCAGGCGCTGGTGGAAATGAGCCTGGGCGTCGCCATCGGCGCCATCACCTTCACCGGCTCGATCATCGCCTTCCTGAAGCTGGACGGGCGCATGTCCGGCAAGCCGATCATGCTGCCGATGCGGCATGCCATCAACATCGCGCTGGGCATCGCACTGGTCGTGCTGATCGTGCTTCTGGTGACGACCGAAAGCACCCTGATCTTCTGGCTGATCGTGCTGGCCTCGCTGCTGCTCGGCGTGCTGCTGATCATCCCGATCGGCGGCGCCGACATGCCGGTCGTCGTGTCGATGCTCAACTCCTATTCGGGATGGGCGGCGGCGGCGCTCGGCTTCACGCTCGGCAACCTGGCGCTGATCATCACCGGCGCGCTCGTGGGCTCCTCCGGCGCGATCCTGTCCTACATCATGTGCAAGGGCATGAACCGGTCGTTCATTTCGGTCATCCTCGGCGGCTTCGGCGGCGAGACGGCGGCAGCCGCCGACGACGGCATCGAGCGCACGGTCAAGCAGGGCTCGGCCGACGACGCCGCCTATTTGATGGCAAACGCCCAGAAGGTCATCATCGTGCCGGGCTACGGCATGGCGGTGGCGCAGGCGCAGCACGCGCTACGCGAAATGGCCGACAAGCTCAAGTCGAAAGGCGTCGAGGTCAAATACGCCATCCATCCGGTCGCCGGCCGCATGCCAGGCCACATGAACGTGCTGCTGGCCGAGGCCAACGTGCCCTACGACGAGGTGTTCGAACTCGAGGACATCAACTCCGAGTTCGCGCAGGCCGATGTTGCCTACGTCATCGGCGCCAACGACGTCACCAACCCGTCAGCGCGGGATGACAAGAGCAGCCCCATCTTCGGCATGCCGATCCTCGACGTCGACAAGGCGCGCACCTGCCTGTTCGTCAAACGCTCGCTCGGCTCGGGCTATGCCGGCATCGACAACACGCTGTTCTACAAGGACGGTACCATGATGCTGCTTGGCGACGCTAAGAAGATGACCGAGGAAATCGTCAAGGCGATGGATCACTGAGGCTTTTCGGGGCTCACGGAAGCGGCGTTGACGTTTTTGCCGTCGGCATCGTCTTGTCCCGATGCGCGGCTAGTTGTCCGCTGAACGCAGCTGGAACTGGCTGACGCCGACCGCCAGGTTGAGGCCGGTCTGCGACTGGACACTGATCGGCTGCAGTGTGAAACTCTTGCTGGAGCCGCCGATCAGGAGATTTGCACCGGCGCCCACCACGGCCGAGGCTTCGGCGCTTGCCCCGACATAATCTCCGGCGAGAGCGCCGGGCGCGTAGATGTTGTTGCTGGGAGCCAGCACCAGCCATTGCATGAACGTATCTTTGGTCGTCCCGATATCCAGCCCGAACTTATTGACCACGCCGAAATAGCTTTCCGGAGCGAAACTGCTCTCGGTCGGCTTGAATGTGCAGGCCAGATTCTTGTTGGAGCCGATGATGTAACCCGTGCCGCCCTCGATCGTGCATTCAAGGACGCCAAGCTCGACCCCTTCCTGAGCAATTGCGGGCGTGGCTGCCAAGGACAGTATGGCCAGGCCGGCCAGGGCGAAATTCTTCATGACAGCATCTCCCGATTGCGCTTCGTCCGCAGATAACTGGAACGCGAACACAAGGTTCCGTGACGGTGCGAGTCTCCGCAACGCCGGGCTATCCGCAATGTAGGGAGTGGCTGACGGGATTCCGGCGCTCGAACGCTCTGATCAGCCGAAGAGCGAGTTTCCCCGCCTGTGTTGCCGATCAAGCGCCGCGCGTGCGCGCCAGGCCATCGGCGGCGGGCTTGTAATTCGGGTCGAGCTTAACCGCCTGGGCGTAGGATTTCGCCGCCTTGTCCTTTTCGCCACGGCGCTCATAAATCAGGGCCTGGTTGGCCCAGCCCTCGGCGTTCCTGCCGTCGAGCTTGATCGCCGTGTTGAAGTCGGCGAAGGCGTTGTCTTCATCGTTCTGGGCGAGATAGGACAGGCCACGGCCGTTATAGGGCTCCGCCGAATCCGGGGCGAGCGAGATCGCCGTCGAGAAATCCTCGATGGCAAACCCGTGCTGGCCCTGCTGCTGATAGATCAGGCCGCGATTGTGGTAGGCGCGCGGGTCGGTCGTATCGAGCTGGATCGCCTTCTGGAAGTCGTTGAACGCATCCTGGGTCCGGCCGGCCCGGCGATACAGGTTGCCACGGCCGATATAGGCGGCGTCATAGCTGGCATTCAGCTGGATGGAGCGGTTGTAGTCGTTGAGCGCGCTTGTCTGGTCGCCGAGATAGCGGTGGATGAGGGCGCGATTGGCATAGGCCTGGTAGAAATCCGGGCGGAGTTCGAGCGCTTTGTCGAAATCCCTGAGCGCTTCGCGGTACTTTCCGGCGCGTCCATAGGCGGAGCCGCGGACATTGTATGCTTCGGGGTCGCTTGGATTGCGCGCGATGACTGAACTCAGCGACGATATGTTCTGGTCGGACCCTTGTGCGGTGTCGATTGTGGTGATTTCGCCCGCGGGACCGTCGGTCTGGCATGCGGCAAGCGGCAAGCCTGCGAGAACGACGAGGACGAACGCGCTGCGGCGCCAGTCCAGCCTCTGGGCATTCGTGATGTCGCGCATGCCTGTCATTACCTTACTTGCCGTCGTTCAGTATTCCAACAACGCAGCTGAAACAAAAAGGTGGCGGCGATTTTTCATCGCCCCACCTTCTGCACTAACGCCGGAAAAAGGACAAAACGGGGCGATATCAGCGCGCCGGGCGTGCCGTCACCGCCGCAGGCTTGGCTCCGGGAAGCAAACCTTCGCGCTGGGCGCGCTTACGCGCCAGCTTGCGGGCGCGGCGAACGGCTTCCGCCTTCTCGCGTGCACGCTTTTCGGATGGCTTCTCGTAATGTCCGCGCATCTTCATTTCGCGGAAAATGCCTTCGCGCTGCATCTTTTTCTTCAGCGCGCGAAGCGCCTGATCAACATTGTTGTCGCGGACGAGTACCTGCACGTGGGATCCTGCCTACCGTTCTTTCCGTTGTGGACCAAGAGGCAGACGGCAATACCATCATGCCTCCGCAGTGGCTTTCCACCGCGAATTGTGGCGGCTGATAGCAGAATCATGTGCCGATGTCGAGAGGAGAATGACTGCAACGGTATTTGAACGGAGCGGGTGCCCGGAGAGCCTCAACAACGCACTTCCGCCTCATTCCGGCCCGAGTAGCGCATCTTGCCTTCCACGACCGAAGAGTGACCCGTTGAGATTTCTGGCCGCGCTGCTGCTCTCATCCTGCCTTTTCTCCGGCGCTCAGGCTGCCGACCTGATGCGTTTTTGGGATACGCCGCAAAAGGGTGGCAACAGCTTCAACCGGCTGCCGCCGGATCAGGCTTATTTCGATGCGCTTGCGGGTTATGGCGCCGACTGGGTTCGGCTCTCCTACGACAAATGGAAGCCGCAGAAGCGCGATTTCCTGATCGGCGACGCCGACCATTATGCCGGCTTGATGCGGGATGACCTCGCCACGCTCAAGGCGACGCTCGACCGGGCACACAAGGCCGGTTTGAAGGTGGTGATCGCGCCGCTGTCGCTGCCGGGCATGCGCTGGGCGCAGAACAACAACAACGAGTTCGACGATCGGCTCTGGCAGGATAAGGCCTATTGGAACGAAGCCGCCGCTTTCTGGCGCGATCTTGCGGCCGAACTCAAGGATCATCCGGCGGTCGCCGCCTATAATCTCGTCAATGAACCCGCGCCGGAAAAGAAGGGCGGACTTGCCGAACATGCCAAATCGTCGGCGATGCAGGGTTGGTATGGCAAGCAGAAGGGCACCGCACGCGATCTGCCGGCTTTCTATGAAACGGTGATCAAGGCGATTCGCGAGGTCGATCCGGTCACCCCGGTGATGGCCGACGCGGGCTGGTATGCCGCCGCCGATGCCTTCGCCTACTGGCCGGGGCCGCTCGGCGATGCGCGTGTGCTTTATGCATTCCATATGTATGAGCCTTACGCTGCCACCAGCGCGCCCAACCTCAAGCGTGAAAAGCCCTATGCCTATCCCGGCGTGGTGCCGTTCGGCGAGCAGCAGGAAGAATGGAACGGCGGACGGGTGAGTGCCTATCTGCAGCTTCCGCTCGATTGGGCCGACAAGCACGAAATCGCACCCAACCGCCTGGTCGCCGGCGAGTTCGGCTGCATGCGGCGCCTGCCCGGCTGCAAGCAGTATCTGGAGGACGTGCTGACCAGGCTCGATGCCCAAAATGTCCATTGGGCTTTCTACAGCTTCCGCGAGGACAGCTGGGACGGCATGGACTACGAGCTCGGCAGCGACAAGGTGAATTGGAAATACTGGGAAGCCATCGAAGCTGGCGAGCCCGATCCGGTACAGCGGAAGCCGACGCCGGAATTCGAGCCGATCAGAAAGCGTCTCGGGCAATAGCGACGGCGCTGAACCCGAGCGTGATGCGGCCGGCCGAAATCGGCCGACCGCATGATGGCGTCAGGTCCGGTTGATCGATACGCCGCCATCGGCGAGCAAGGCGGCGCCTGTCGTGAAGCTTGACGCGTCCGACGCAAGGTAGAGCGCCGACTGCGCGATCTCTTCCGGCTTGGCGACGCGCTTCAGCGCATGCAGGCCTTCGACGAACGCCCATTCTTCCGGCGTCTTGAAGGTGGCCGCCGGCGTATCAGTGCCGCCGGGCAACAGCGCATTCACCCGCACCCCTTGCGCGCCGTATTGAGCAGCGAGGACCTGCGTCAGCCCGATCAGCCCGGCCTTGGCGGCGGCGTAGGCGACCATGCCGGGCATGCCGACCGTGTGGCCGACAAAGCTCGAAGTGAAGATCAGCGAACCGCCACCGCGCTCGATCATCGCCGGCACCTGGTATTTGGCGCCGAGAAAGCCGCTGGTCAGGTTGATGTCGAGTGTGTCGCGGAAGGCTTCCAGCGAAAGTTCGGAGACAGGCCCCATTTCGCCGGTGCTGCCGGCATTGTTGAAGGCAATGTCCAAGCCGCCATATTCCCTCGTGGCCAGTTCGACCAGTGCCTTCGCATATGCCTCGTCCCTGACGTCGCCGGCCAGTGCCGTGGCATTGCAGCCCTGATCGGCGATCTCCGCGACAAGCGCGTCGAGTTCCGCCTGGCGCCGCGCCGCGACCACGACCTTGGCGCCCTGTTTTGCAAACAGCACGGCGGTTGCGCGGCCGATGCCGGAACTGGCGCCGGTGACGATGGCGACCTTCTTGGTGAGTGCGAACATTTTTTATGCATCCTTTTGTTTCGCGCCGGTCAACCGCCGACAACCGACATGGTTTTCGCAAGAGGGGGAGGCGGGCGACACCCGATACATGCGCCGGCGGCGCTATCGCCTCATGCGACGGATGCGTCGGATTAACGTTAAGCCGAATAAGCAATTGAGTTTGCGGGGCGGATGACTGAAAACCAGCGTCAAGGATCGGAGGGGGTCCGATGATGCGCATCCTGCGCCGTGCTCTTCACAGCCTGTTTCTGCTGCTCTGCCACCCGATGTCCGTCGGGCTGTGCAGCGTGGCCGGCGTATTTCTGGTCCGCAATGCGGAAAACGGCTGGCTTTCTGTGCCGTTCTCGCTGGCCGTGGTCGCGGTGATTTCGGCCCTGGCGTTCCTGGCGTCGGACCGGCCGGCTTTTTCGATCTATCTGGGCTGGATGACCGTGGGCGTCCTCACCGTCGTCTCGGCGACCAAATACCGGTTGAAGGGCTTTTCCTTCCATTTCTACGACACGGTCTTTGTCGCTGGCGATCCGGAGATCTACAGCTTCCTGTTCAGTTCATACCTGCATGTCATCCTTCCGGTCCTCGTCCTCCTTGCCCTGATCCTCGCGTTCGCGATCGGCCTCTACAGGGCGGACAGCAAGGCAAACTACGCGCTGTCGACCCGCTCCGCCGTGCTGGCGGTATTCGCAGCCATAGTGCCGCTGACGTTCCCAGCGGAGGCGTCGGTCGAGCGGCAGTTCTACTATATGCAAGGGCGTCACCTGTCGGCGTTCTTCGTTTCACTGGTCGATCTCAAGAATCTTTTCGTTCAGCCGGCATTCGAGGCACGGCTGGAGGCGATGGCGCCGCAGCCTCCTTTCCCGGACACCGTTGACTGCGGCGACCGCACGAAACTTCCGGATGTTTTCGTCGTGCTCAGCGAAAGCCAGTCCGATCCCGCCTATTTCAGCCAGATCGACAATGGCGGCAGGTTTGCCGAAAAATTTGCGCCGGGTGCCGGCAAGCCGCATCCGATGACTGTCGAGACGTTCGGCGGCGGCACCTGGATCACCAATCTCTCGCTGATGACCGGCCTTTCATCCACGGATTTCGGTTGGCGAAGCCCCTACCTCACCATCACGCTGGAGGGCAGGGTGGGCGGCGCGCTGCCGGAGGTCCTCGGTGCCTGCGGCTACCGCACGGCGGTGCTGCTGCCGATGAACGAGACCTTCGTCAATGAGGGACCATTCCTCAAGTCGATCGGCTTCGAGACAGTGCTCGACATAGCCGACATCGCCGCGCCGTCCTACCACCTGCGCGACGATTTCTATTATCGGGCGGCGGAAACCTTCATCGCCGAACACCACAGGACGGACGGCCGTCCGCTTTTTCTCGAAATCCAGACGATGTTCCCGCATTCTCCCTACAACGATAGGCTGGAGCCGCAACTGAAGGTCGACGGCGAGCCGTTTTCGCCGGATTTCGACATTTCCGAGTATCTGCGGCGCATGGCGATCGCGCGCGGCGATTTTCAGGCGTTTCTGGAGGCGCGTGCCGCCCAGTCGGCGGAGCATGCCTCGGTGGTGTTCGAGTTCGGCGACCACCAGTCCTCGGCGACCAAGCCGCTTGTCGACGCTCTCGCCGGGGATGGCGCACTCAGCGATCCAGGTTCGCTCGCCTATCGCACCTTCTACACGCTCACCACGTTCAATCACCCACTGGCCCATCCCATTCCCGACGCGGAGACGCTGGATATCGGTTTCGTCGGAGCCAGCCTGCTCGACGCGGCCGGGCTGCCGATGTCTCCGATGATGAGAGACCTCATCGCCTTGCGCGATCTTTGCCATGGGGCGTTTCATTCATGTCCCGACCGGCAGGCGATCGATGTGCATCTTCGCCGGCGCATCGATTCCGGCCTCCTGCATCTGTTTCCCGCGGCGCCGCCGCTTCATGTGGCGGCAACCGGCCGCTGAGTGCTCCGGCTACCCGGCGCAAAACGGCAACCTCCGTCGCAAACAGCGCAAAGCTGGCACCGGCTTTTCGCTAGTGATACACCTCGCCACTCAACGGAGCGTGCGTCCGTTCCGGTACTGCGAGGCTTGGAAACATGCGGAAATATTCGGTCTTTGCCATTGCCCGCGAAGCCATGCGCGGCCACAAGGGCTGGGAGGAACAGTGGTCCTCGCCGGAGCCGAGAAAAGAATATGACGTCATCATCGTCGGCGCCGGTGGGCACGGCCTGGCGACCGCCTACTATCTCGCCAAGGAGCACGGCATCACCAATGTGGCGGTGCTGGAGAAGGGCTGGCTCGGCGGCGGCAACACCGGCCGCAACACGACGATCATCCGTTCGAATTACCTCTACGACGAGAGCGCCGGCATCTACGATCATGCGGTCAAGCTGTGGGACGGGCTCAGCCAGGATCTGAACTACAACGTCATGTATTCGCCGCGCGGTGTCATGATGCTGGCCCACAACGTGCACGATATCCAAGTGTTCAAGCGCCACATCCATGCCAACCGGCTGAATGGCGTCGACAACGAATGGCTGACGCCGGAACAGGCAAAGGAGTACTGCCCGCCGCTCAACATTTCGCAAGCCGCCCGCTATCAGGTGATGGGTGCGGCTTTGCAGCGGCGCGGCGGCACCGCACGCCATGACGCGGTCGCCTGGGGTTATGCCCGCGCTGCTTCCGACCGCGGCGTCCACATCATCCAGAATTGCGAAGTGACAGGCGTCAGGCGATCAGCCAACGGCCATGTGACCGGGGTCGACACGACGCGTGGTTTCATCGGCGCGAAGAAGGTCGGTGTCGTCGCGGCGGGCCATTCATCGGTAATCATGCAGATGGCCGATGTGCGCATGCCGCTGGAAAGCTATCCGCTGCAGGCGCTGGTGTCCGAGCCTGTGAAGCCGGTATTCCCGTGTGTCGTCATGTCGAACACCGTGCACGCCTATATCTCGCAATCTGACAAGGGCGAACTGGTCATCGGCGCCGGCACTGACCAGTACATCTCCTATTCGCAGACCGGCGGCCTGCACATTCTCACCCACACGCTCGATGCCATCTGCGAGATGTTCCCGATGTTCACGCGCATGAAGATGCTGCGCTCATGGGGCGGCATCGTCGACGTGACGCCGGACCGCTCGCCGATCCTCGCCAAGACGCCGGTGCCCGGGCTCTACGTCAATTGCGGCTGGGGAACGGGTGGCTTCAAGGCGACGCCGGGCTCGGGACATGTGTTTGCCCACACCATCGCCAACGACAATCCGCACCCGATCAACGCGCCGTTCACCATCGAGCGCTTCCGCACTGGCCGGCTGATCGACGAGGCGGCGGCCGCCGCCGTCGCACACTGATTTCGCAGGGACAAAAATGCTTCTCATCCGCTGCCCCTATTGCGAGGAAGAGCGCCCGGAACTCGAATTCCGCAGCGCCGGCGAGGCGCATATTGCGCGCTCGACGGAGATAACCGGAATTTCGGACGAGGATTTCGAAAAATTCTTCTTCATCCGCTCGAATCCGAAGGGCGTCATCTACGAGCGGTGGCGGCACATCCATGGCTGCGCGCGTTTCTTCAACGCGGCGCGCGACACCGTCACCGACAAGTTCATCGTCACCTACAAGGCAGGTGAGCCGAAGCCTGATATTTCGCGCGCGGCAAACGATAGCGGGCCGGCGGCGTGGGCCAATCGGCCTCCGGACCAGCTCAATGTGAAGAAGCCGGCAGCGAAACGAACGCCGTCGAAGAAGGGGAAAGCCTGATGGCCGGCACCTATCGCATCGCCGGACAGGGCCGGCTGACGCCGGCGAAAACCGCGCGGTTCTCTTTCGACGGACAATCCTATGCTGGTGTCGAGGGCGACACGCTTGCTTCGGCGCTGCTTGCCAACGGCGTCCATCTGGTCGGACGCTCCTTCAAATATCACCGGCCGCGCGGCATTCTCTCGGCCGGCGCCGAGGAGCCGAATGCGCTGGTCTCGGTCGAACGCGACGCCGCGCGCAAGACGCCGAATGTCCGCGCCACCGTGCAGGAGCTTTATGACGGGCTAACCGCGAACTCCCAGAACCGTTGGCCGTCGCTGTCATTCGACGTGGGCGCGGTCAACGACATCGCTTCGCCGCTGTTTTCGGCAGGCTTCTACTACAAGACCTTCATGTGGCCGAAGTCGGCGTGGAAGAGCATCTACGAGCCGAACATCCGCTCGGCCGCCGGTCTCGGCATCGCCCCGGACCAGCCGGATCCCGACCACTATTCTTCCCGTTACGCGAATTGCGAGGTGCTGGTGCTGGGCGGCGGCGGGGCCGGTCTGGCGGCAGCGCTGGCGGCTGCGGAAACCGGTGTGCGCGTCATCATCTGCGACGAGCAGGCGGAGTTCGGCGGCGCCTTGCGGTTCGAATCGGGAGCGAAGGTCGACGGCGAGGGCGGCTGGGATTGGGCCCAGGCGGCGGCCGCAAAACTCGCGAAGATGGACAATGTGCGCGTGCTGCCGCGCACCACGGCCTTCGGCTACTACGCGCAGAATTTCGTCGGGCTGGTCGAGCGCGTGACTGAGCATCTCGCCAATCCCGGCCACGACCTGCCGCGCGAGCGTCTGTGGCAGGTGCGCGCCAAACGCGTCATCCTTGCCACCGGCGCCATCGAGCGGCACATGGTGTTCGCCGACAATGACCGCCCGGGCGTGATGCTGGCTTCGGCGGCCCGTACCTATCTCAATCATCATGGCGTTGCGGTCGGCCGCAACGTCGGCGTCTACACCGCCAACGATTCCGCCTACGCCGCCGCCATCGACCTGAAAAAAGCCGGTGTCGAGATCGCCGCGATAGTCGATCTGCGCGACAACCCGTCCGGCCCTGCCGTTGAAGAGGCGCGCTCGCTCGGTATCGAAATCAACCATGGCCGCGCAGTCGTCAAGGCGCGTGGCAAGCTGCGCGTCTCGTCGATGGTCATCCAGCCGAAGAACGGCGGTGCGGAGCGGACCATTCCCGTCGATGCGCTGCTGATGTCGTCCGGCTGGACACCATCGGTGCACCTCTTCTCGCAGTCGCGCGGCAAGGTTGCGTTCGACGATGCGACGAGGCGGTTCCTGCCGGGCAACTATGCGCAAGATTGCGTTTCGGTTGGCGCGTGCGCCGGTACTGACGGACTGGCGGCCACCGTTGCCGAGGCACTTTCCGCCGGTGAAAAGGCGGCCAGGGAAGCCGGCGCGAAGGCAGCGAAGGGCATCAGGCTGAACGCCGAAACGTCCGAAACCTGGACAGGCGGCATGCTTGGCGCCGGTCCGGGCGCCGGCGCCGACACCACCGTCAAGGCCTTCGTCGATTTCCAGAACGACGTCACCGCCAAGGATATCCGGCAGGCCGTGCATGAAGGCATGCGCTCGATCGAGCATGTGAAGCGCTTCACAACCAACGGCATGGCGACCGACCAGGGCAAGACCTCCAACATGCACGGGCTGGCCATCGCAGCCGAGTCGCTGGGCAAGGAAATACCCGAAGTCGGCCTCACCACCTTCCGCGCGCCCTATACGCCGGTGACGTTCGGCGCCATCGTCAACCATGCGCGCGGGCCGCTGTTCGATCCGACGCGAAAGACGGCAATTCATCCTTGGGCCGAGGCGCAAGGCGCGGTGTTTGAAGACGTCGGCCAGTGGAAGCGCGCCTGGTATTTCCCACGGACCGGCGAGGATATGCATGCCGCCGTCAACCGCGAATGCGTGACGGTGCGCAAGTCCGTCGGCCTGTTCGACGCCTCGACGCTCGGCAAGATCGAGGTGGTCGGGCCGGACGCGGCGAAATTCATGGAACTGCTCTACACCAACCCTTGGGAGAAGCTGGAGCCCGGCCGCTGCCGCTATGGCATCATGCTGCGCGAAGACGGCTTCATCTACGATGACGGTGTCGTCGGCCGTCTCGCGTCGGATCGCTTCCACGTCACCACGACCACCGGCGGCGCGGCGCGCGTCATGAACCACATGGAGGATTACCTCCAGACCGAGTTCCCGCATCTCAACGTCTGGCTGACCTCGATTTCCGAGCAGTGGGCGGTGATCGCCGTGCAGGGGCCGAACTCGCGCAAGATCATCGAGCCGCTGGTCGAAGGCATCGACATGTCGGACGAAGCGATGCCGCATATGTCGGTGCGCGAGGGCAATATCTGCGGCGTGCCGACGAGGTTGTTCCGCATGTCGTTCACCGGCGACCGCGGTTTCGAGGTCAACGTACCGGCCGACTACGGGCAAGCCGTCTGGGAGGCGCTGTGGGCGGAAGGCCAAAAGCATGGCGCCTGCGCCTACGGCACTGAAGCCATGCACGTGCTGCGCGCCGAGAAGGGTTACATCATTGTCGGGCAGGACACCGACGGCACCGTCACCACCAACGATGCCGGGCTCGACTGGGCGGTCGGCAAGAAGAAGACCGATTTTGTCGGCATCCGCGGCATGACCCGTCCCGATCTCGTCGCCAAGGGCCGCAAGCAGCTGGTCGGCCTGAAGACGAAAGACCCCAAGGTGGTGCTGGAGGAAGGCGCGCAGATCGTCGCCGATCCCAACCAGGCGATCCCGATGACCATGATCGGCCATGTCACATCGTCCTACTGGTCGGAAAACTGCGGCCGCGGCATTGCCCTGGCGCTTGTCGCCGGCGGCCGCGACCGTATGGGCGAAACGCTCTACGTGCCAATGCCGGACAAGACGATCGAGGTCGAGGTGACCGGCATGGTGTTCTTCGACGAGAAGGGAGAGCGTCTCAATGGCTAAGGCAGCGGCAAAAAGGACCGTCACCGCGGTTTCCGCCGAGCGATGCCCCGCACTGGCGGGCAGCAAGGTCTCCGCCAGGGATGTCACGCTTGCGATCCTGCCGCCGGCGGAGCGCATTTCGCTGCGTGCGCCGGCAGCCTCGGTCGCGGCGTTGTCCAAGGCGCTGGGCGTGAAGCTGCCTCAGATGCCGAAGTCCTCGGCCTCCAGGGCAGGCCGCACGGCGCTGTGGCTCGGACCCGACGAATGGCTGGTTATCGACGAAGCAGGGAAAGATCCGATGGCGGACCTGGCTTCAGCCAGGGTGCTGCATTCGGCTGTGGGGATTTCTCACCGCAACATCGGCATTGCCGTTTCAGGCCCGGCAGCCGCCGCCACGGTCAATTCCGGCTGCCCGCAGGACTTGTCGCTTGCCGCGTTTCCCACCGGTGCCTGCTCGCGCACAGTGCTCGGCAAGGCCGAGATCGTGCTCTGGCGGACGGCGGAGAATGAATTCCGCGTCGAATGCTGGCGGTCGTTTTCCGACTACGTCTTCGCCTTCCTGTCGGACGCGGCGCGCGATGCGGCGGCGTAGCCGGACTCTCGAAAGCCGCCGATTGCCAGGAACCTTCGAGATATGATGGCGTTTCCGTGAGCCACAGGAGCACCATTGATGATCGACCACATCCCGACCGACAAGGACGACGACATTTCGGGCGAGGACCGTCACCGGCCCCAGGATCGGCCGAGCGAACGCAAGACCGAGCAGGGCAACATCGGTCGACGCGGCCTCTCGAAGGCCACGCTCGAGGAAGAACTCGATATCGGACTGGAGGATTCGTTCCCGGCCAGCGATCCCGTCTCGATCACCATCACATCCATTCCCGGAGAACCGAAGCGGCGCAAAAAAGGCGATTGACCGAGCGCGCGGTCGGTCCCTGGTTGTTTATTTTCCATGGTAGGTGCGCTGCGGCGAGGATTTTCAGATCGCCGTTATGCCGCCATCCACCGACAGCGCATGTCCGGTCATGAAGGAATTCTTAGGATCGGCGGCGAACATGATGACCTCGATCACCTCGTCGATCTCGGCGACCCGCTTCATCGGCACGCCGCGCGTCAGTTCGGCGATTGCTTCCGCTTCGCGGCCGCCGGCCAGCTTGACGAAATCGCCTACCATGTTGGTGCGCGCGTATGAGGGGCAGACCGCGTTCACGCGGATGCCCTTGGAGGCATATTCGGCGGCGGCCGAACGGGTAAGGCCCATCACGCCATGTTTGGCGGCTGCATAGACGGACAGGCGGGGCGCGCCGGCAAGGCCGGCAACGGAGGCGATGTTGACGATTGTTCCGCCGTGGCCGTTTGCCCGGTTCTGCTTTTCCATAACCGGGATCTGGTGCTTCATGGCGTAGAACACACCCAGGAGATCGATCTCTATGATGCGCCGTGCCTCATCCGAGGGCACCTGCGGCAGCTTGACGAAACTTTGCGCGACGCCTGCGTTGTTGATTGCGATATCCAGCGAACCGAAGCGCTTCACAGCGAGTTCGACAAGGGATTCCGACAGCGTTTCGTCGGCGACGTTGCCCGCCAGCGTGGCGACCTCCGTCTGCAACGAGGACGCGAATTCCGTCAGCGAGCTTTCGTCGAGGTCGGATAATACCAGCCGCGCGCCCTCGTCGGCGAAACGCTCGGCGGTCCGGCGTCCAAACCCGCCGGTCGCGCCGGTTACAAGAACCGTCAAGCCTTGAAAGCGGCTCATCTCATTCCTTTCCGTCGATCAGCCGCACCGCAAGACCAGCCAACAGTTTCACTGCGTCACCGTAAAGCTTCGCCTTTTCGGGATTCGAAGCATTGCCGTCAAGTGCGCGTTTGTACACACCCTGGCAAATCGCGGCGAGACGGAAGAAGGAGAAAGCAAGATAGAATGTCCAGTTGCCGATCCCGGCAATTTTCCGTCTTTTGCAATATGTCGCGACGTAGTCTTCTTCCGAGGGGAGGCCGATTGCTGCGCGGTCGACGCCGCCAAGGCCACGGAAGCTCGACGAAAAATGCGGCAACCGCCACTGCATGCACTGATAGGCGATATCGGCGAAGGGGTGGCCGAGCGTCGACAACTCCCAGTCGAGCACGGCGATGACCGAGGGCCGGTCCGGCGCGAAGACCATGTTGTCCAGCCGGTAGTCGCCATGAACGAGCGACACCAGCCCGTCATCGGCGGGCTGGTTTTCTTCCAGCCACCCGATCAGCCTGTCCATATCGGCGACGGCGCCCGTTTCGGAAGCCCGGTACTGGCTGGACCAGCGGCCCAACTGGCGTTCGAAATAATTCCCGGGCTTGCCGTAGCCGCCGAGGCCGACCGCCTCGATGTCGACGTCGTGCAGTGCTGCCAGCGTGGCATTCATGGAATCGTAGATCGCGGCGCGTTCCGCATTGTCCGCAATGTCGGCAAGGGCCGGATCCCAGAAGATGCGTCCGTCGATGAAATCCATGACATAGAACATGCGGCCGATAGGCGAATCCTCGCCCGAAAGGTGTAGGACCTTGGGCACCGGAACGGCGGTGCTGGCCAGCGCCTGCATGACACGGAACTCGCGGTCGACCTGATGGGCGGATTTCAGCAACTCGCCGGGCGGCTTGGCGCGCAGCACATAGCGGCCGCTGGACGCCGTCAGCAGGTAAGTCGGATTGGACTGGCCGGCTTTGAATTTCTCGACCGACTCGAGATTGGAAAATCCTGGAATGTGGGCTTCGAGATAAGGGGCAAGAAGAACGGCATCAAGCGCATTCGGGTCGCTCATGCAGTCTCTTCCTTTCGTTCCATGACGGCGATCGTCAGCCATTTCGCAGTGATCGCCGGTTTCGGCGAATTCTCGATATCGATGGTCACATTGTAGGTGATCTGTATCCAGCCGGACGGTCGCGCGTTGACGTCGGCAAGGAAAAAGCGGGCGCGGATGCGGGCGCCGGTCTTGACCGGCGTGATGAAACGCAGCTTGTCGAAGCCGTAATTGATGCCCATGCCGGCGCCTTCGAGGGTCGGCAAGGTTTCGTAGGTCATCGCCGAGAGCAGGGACAGCGTCAGGAACCCGTGCGCGATGGAGCCGCCAAACGGCGTTTCAGCCGCCGCGCGCTCCGGATTGACGTGGATCCATTGGTGATCGTCCGTGGCATCGGCGAACTGGTCGATCATGGTCTGCGTCACCACCCGCCATGGCGAAATGCCAACTTCCTTGCCGGTGTTACCCAGCAATTCATCAAGCGTGATCGAGCTCAAGGGAAGCACTCCATTCCAGCGCACGTCACTCCTTGAAGAGCGTCATGCCATGCTGCACCGATTGGCCGCCGTCGATCGGAAGGATGGCTCCGGTGACGTAGCTGCCGGCCAGACTGCACAGATACAATGTTGCGCCGGCAATGTCACCCGGTGAGCCGATCCGGCCGATGGGAACGCGGCTGGCGACCCGCTCGGCCTTTTCGTCCGTGCCGGTAGCGAAGGCGGTCATCCGGCTCTGGAAAGGCCCCGGCGCAAAAGCATTCACGGTAATCCGCCGCTTGGCGAATTCGCTGGCGAGCGTGCGGGTCAGGTGATGAACGGCAGCCTTGGAGGCGGTGTAGGAATAGGCATCGTCGGCAAGCGGTTGGGTACCCATCACCGAGCCCAGATTGATGATTCGGGCCGGGTCGGCGTCGCTTGCCGCCTTGTCCAGCAATGGCAGCAATTCGCGGGTGAGATGGAAAACCGCCGTGACGTTGACGTTAAAGACCTTGCCCCAGGCGTGATAGGGGAAGGTTTCAAGCGGCTCCCCCCAGGAAACGCCGGCGTTGTTGATCAGGATATGCAGCCTGTCGGTGCGATTTTTGACCCCGCCGACCAGAGCGTCGATCCCGGCTTCCGAACTCACGTCGCCGGCAAAGCCCTCGGCCTTTCCGGGCGCGCCAAGCGCATTGAGTTCGCCGGCCACCCGCTCGCAATCGGCACCCTTGCGCGAGGCGATCATCACCTCGGCGCCCGCCTGCACCAGCGCCGTCGCGGCCATCCTGCCTATGCCGGTGGCGGCCCCCGTTACCAGGGCCTTCTTGCCGGCGACCGAAAACAACTCATCGAGATAGGCCATCATTCCTCCCTGCCGCGGCGTTCATAAATGGGATGCCGCGTTGACAACATACCCGGTAGTATGTTCATCATTTGACGGGCCGTAAAGACCCGAAAGCAGCGATTGTCAATCGCCGCTGCCCACAGGGAGGATTGCAGACCGATGGCGCTCAGCGTCGGGGAACTTGGAGTGGAGGATTCGCGCGCCGACATCTTGCGCGCCGCCGCTGCCTGTTTTCTCGAACGCGGCTATGCGGTGACTTCGATCGACGACGTGGCGCGGGCGCTTGGCGCCACCAAGGGCCGCATCTATCATCACTTTCCCTCGAAGGCCGATCTCTTCGCGGAGGTTTTTCGCACCGGCATCGACATGATCTACGCCGCGATCGCACCCTGCCGGGATATGCCGGGTCCGGCGGTCGAACGCTGGAAGAAGATGGCCACCATCCATGTTCGCCTGATGATCGATACCAAGTCGTTCCAGCGCGCCGTCTGGGAAGGCGTGGAGATGCACCTAAGGGGCTCGACGACGCCGCAGCAGCGCGACGTGTTCGGCAAGCTGCTCGAAGACCGCACCAAGTACGGCAACATTTTTCGCGAGACGATCGCCGAAGCGCAGCGGGAAGGCGCCATGCGCTTCGCCAATCTCAGCATCGCCAACCAGCTCATGTTCATGACGCTGAACTCGCCGATCTTCTGGTACACGCCGCGCGACGGCGAAACATCGGAAGACATCGACAGGATCGTCGAACAGGTGGTCGCATACGCACTCGGCGGCCTTGGTGCAACGGAAGGAACTGTGTGAATGGCCGACATGAACCTGGGTATGACCGATCGGTTGAAGCCGATCCACGAACGGGTCAGCCGTATGGTGCGCGAGGAGATCATCCCGCTCGACGAAGAGTTTCTTGCCGAGGTCGGCAAGAGCGGCGACCGCTGGACCTACACGGACAGGCAGACCGAAATCCTTGAAGGGCTGAAGGCCAAGGCGCGTGAGCGTGGTCTGTGGAACTTCTGGTTGACTGGCTCCGACAAGGGTTACGGCCTTTCCACTGTCGAATATGCCTACCTGGCCGAGGAGATGGGCAAGGCGCATCTCGGCGCGGAAACCTTCAACTGCTCGGCGCCGGACACCGGCAACATGGAGGTACTCGAACGCTACGGCTCCGAGGATCACAAGGAACGCTGGCTGAAGCCGCTGCTCGAAGGCAAGATCCGTTCGGCCTATCTGATGACCGAGCCGGATGTCGCTTCTTCCGACGCGACAAACATTTCGATGAAATGCGAGGCCGATGGCGACAGCTATGTGCTGAATGGCGAGAAGTGGTGGTCCTCCGGCGCCGGCGACCCGCGCTGCGCCATCTACATCGTCATGGTCAGGACCGGCGGCGATGTCCGGCACCAACAGCACTCGATGGTGCTGGTGCCCGCCGATACCAAGGGCGTGACCAAACTTCGCGCCATGAAGGTCTATGGGGACGACGATGCCCCGCATGGCCATCTCCACCTCCGTTTCGACAATGTCCGGGTGCCGAAAACCAACCTGATCCTCGGTGAGGGGCGTGGCTTCGAGATATCGCAGGGCCGGCTCGGGCCCGGCCGCATCCATCACTGCATGCGCGCCATCGGCCAGGCCGAGATGGCGCTGGAGCTGATGTGCAAGCGTTCGATGCGCCGCGAGGCGTTCGGCAAGCCGCTGGCGCAGCTCGGCGCCAACTACGACATCATCGCCGAGTGCCGCATGGAAATCGAGATGGCCAGGCTGCTCTGCCTGAAGGCCGCATGGATGATCGACCAGGGCGACGCACGGGCGGCCGCTCCGTGGATCAGCCAGATCAAGGTGGTGGCGCCGAAGGTGGCGCTGAAGGTCACCGACGAGGCGGTGCAGATGTATGGAGGGCAGGGCATCAGCCAGGACACGCCTCTGGCGCGCTCCTGGACGCATCTGCGGACGCTGCGGCTGGCCGATGGTCCTGACGCCGTGCATCGCCGGCAGGTGGCACGCAACGAATTGCGCAAATATACGCAGGAAAAGGTCTGATACCGGTATGAAAGCGATTATCGCACGCGAATTTGGTCCCATCGAAGCACTCGACTATGCGGACTGGCCCGAACCGGAAGTCAGCGGCGACACCGTGGTGATCGAGGCCGAGGCGATCGGCGTCAATTTCCCCGACGGGCTGCTGGTCCAGGGCCTCTACCAGATGAAGCCGCAAGTGCCGTTCGTGCCGGGAATGGAAGCGGCGGGACGCGCCGTCGCGGTCGGGCCCGACGTCAAGTCGGTGAAGGTGGGCGACCGGGTAGCGGCACTCTCGACGATCGGCAGCTACGCCGAAAAGGTCGGCGTCAAGGAGTCCGCCGTCATGAAGCTGCCGGACGGTATGAGCGCCGCCGACGCCTGCGCGCTGATCTGCGGTTACGGCACCTCGCATCATGCGCTGAAGCAGCGCGGACAGCTCAAGCCGGGCGAAACGCTGTGCGTGCTCGGCGCATCCGGCGCAACGGGCGTCGCCGCCGTGCAGATCGGCAAGGCGATGGGCGCCAGGGTGATCGCGGTCGCCTCCTCCGACGAGAAGCGCGCGGTCGCCAAGAGCGCCGGTGCCGACATCGTGCTCGGCTATGAAAACCTCAAGGACGAGCTGAAGAAGGCAACCGGCGGCGAGGGCGTCGATGTCGCCTTCGATCCGGTCGGCGGCGAGGTGTTCGATGCATTGTCGCGTTCGATGGGCTGGAACGGCCGGCTGCTGGTGATCGGTTTTGCCTCCGGCACGATCCCGAAATTTCCGGTCAACCTGTCGCTGGTCAAGGGTTTCAGCGTGGTCGGCGTGTTCTGGGGCGCCTTCACGCGCAAGGAGCCGGAGGTCTATTCGGCAAACATGAAGGAACTGATAGGCTGGTACATGGCCGGCAAGATCAAACCGGTCGTCGAAGGAACATATCCGCTTGCCGATGCCGCCAAGGTACTCTCCCGTGTCATCGGCCGCGGCGCCGTCGGAAAGCTGATCCTGAAACCCTGATCGGAGTGCGACCCATGGCTATCCCCGCCGAGATGAAAGCGCTGCTGCAGACGAACGACGGTTATGCGCCGAAGCCATCGGGCAGCGCGCTGGAAGCGATGGAGCCTTATGTCGTGCCGGGTGTCGTGCCGGTTCCGTCGCCGAAGCCGACACAGCTCCTCATCAAGGTCAATCTCGCCTCGATCAACCCGTCGGATGTCATGTTTCTGAAGGGCATGTACGGGCAACCGCGCCAGAAGGGCCAGCCGGCCGGCTTCGAAGGCGTCGGCACCGTCGCGGCGACCGGCGACGAACCGCTGGCGAAAAGCTTCGCCGGCAAGCGTGTCGCCTTCGCGACAGGTACGAGCGGCTGGGGCTCCTGGGCCGACTATGCGGTGGCGGAGGCCGCCGCCTGCATTCCGCTCATCGACACGGTCCGCGACGAGGACGGCGCGGCGATGATCGTCAATCCGCTGACGGCGCTCGCCATGTTCGGCATCGTCAAGGACGAAGGCGAAAAGGCCTTCATCGTGACGGCCGGCGCCAGCCAGCTCTGCAAGCTGATCATTGCCGTGGCCAGGGAGGAAGGTTTCCGGCCGATCGCCATCGTGCGGCGCGACGACCAGATAACGCTTCTCAAGGAAATCGGCGCCGCGCATGTGCTGAATTCCGAAGCGGAGGACTTCAAGTCCAGTCTCAAGGACGTCGTCAAGGCCGAGCAGCCACGCATCTTCCTCGATGCAATGACCGGGCCGCTCGCGGCCGGCATCTTCCACGTCATGCCGAAGCGCTCGCGCTGGATTGTCTACGGCCGGCTCGACCCCTCGACGACGCCGATCCTCGAGCCCGGCCAACTGATCTTCCAGCAGAAGGTGATCGAGGGTTTCTGGCTGCCGATGTGGATGCGCGAATCGCCGGAGCGCCGCAATCGGGCGGTGATGGAAGCACAGAAACGGTTTTCGGACGGGCGCTGGGCAACCGATGTGACGGCTATAGTGCCGCTTTCGAAGGCGATGGCTGACGTGCCGCCCGCACTCGCCAAACCGAATGGAAAGGTGTTCATCAAGCCAGACTGAAGTAGGGCTTGTTGCCGTTCCGGAACGGCAGCTTATAGTTGAACAAACGCGGCGCAAGATCGCGGGAAGAGGAGGAGGACGTCTTTGGACGTATTGCAGCTTGTCGTCAGCGGCTTGGCCAATGGTTGCGTTTATGGGCTGATCGCGCTCGGCTTCGTGCTGATCTACAAGGCGACGGAAGCGGTGAACTTCGCCCAGGGCGACTTCATGATGCTCGGTGCCTTCATCACCGTCGGGCTCACCAACCAGGCCTGGCTCGGCCTGCCGTTCTGGCTCTCGGTGCCGATCGCCATCTTCATCATGGGCGTATTCGGCTACCTGCTCGACCTGATCGTCCTTCGCCGCATGTTCGGCCAATCGCAGATCGCCGTCGTCATCCTTACCATTGCGCTGGGTTTCGTGCTGCGTTTCATCGCCGGAGCGATCTGGGGCCACGAGACGGTATCGCTGGAATCGCCGATCGCCGGCAAGGATCTGCGTTTCGGCGGCGTGGTGCTCGGCCTCGACGAGGTGTCGGTCATCGTCGTCACCGTGCTTCTGACAGTCATGCTCTATCTCTATTTCAACCGCACCAAGCTCGGCATCGCCATGCAGGCCGCATCGCAGAACCAGCTTGCCGCCTACTACATGGGCATACCCGTCAAGCGGGTGCACTCGCTGATCTGGGCGCTGGCCGGCGCCGTCGCGGCCATTGCCGGCGTGCTCTTCGCTTCCAAGGGCGCCATCGATCCTTCGGCCGGACTGCTCGGCATCAAGGCCTTCGCCGCGGCGGTCATCGGCGGGTTCGGGAGCCTGCCCGGCGCGCTGCTCGGCGGCATCATCGTCGGGCTGATCGAGCCGTTCGCTTCGCGCTACATCGCCGCCGGCTATTCGCAGATCATGCCCTACCTGCTGCTCTTCCTGATTCTGGTGTTCCGTCCGCACGGCATTCTCGCCCAGGTCCATCGGAAGAAGGTCTGAGCGGCGATGCGGACGGTCTTCAAAACCTCCTACGACGCCGACATCAATCTCTTCCGCCATGGCGCGCAGGCCGCATGGTATCTGGCGCTGCTGGCGCTGGCGCTCGTGCTGCCCGTCCTGCTCGACGTTTTCCTGCTCGGCGAGGTCACCAACATGCTGATCTGGGCCATCGCCGGCATGGGGCTGATGGTGCTGGTCGGCCAGAGCGGGCAGGCAAGCCTCGGCCACGCCGCGTTCCTGGCGATCGGCTGCTACGCCAACGTACTCCTGCAGGAAAGGCTTGGCCTGCCGTTCATCGTGTCGTTCCCGCTGGCCGGACTGATCGCGGGGTTTGCCGGTGTGCTGCTCGCTATCCCGACGGCACGGCTGCACGGCATCTATCTCGCCATCGCGACGCTGGCGATCGCCATCCTCACCGACGACATCATCGTGCTGGCCGAGCCGCTCACCGGTGGCGTCACCGGGCTGATGACGCCCACCATCAGCATGTTCGGGCTGGAGATCGATCGCTACGTGACGCCGGATCGCTTCTACTGGCTGGTACTGCTGGTCGTCGTCCTCACCGTACTCGTCTACCGCAACCTGTTGCGGGCGCCGCTCGGCAGGGCGTTCGCGGCGGTGCGCGATTCCGAGGTTTCGGCGCAGGCGATGGGCGTCAACGTCGCCCGCACCAAGGCGACCGCCTTCGGCATCTCGACCGCCATCACCGGGCTGGCCGGTGCGTTGATGGGGCATTTCGCCGGCGTCTTCAACAACGAGACCTTCTCCATCATCATCTCTATCCAGCTGCTTTTGATGATCGTCATCGGCGGGCTGGGCTCGATCCACGGCGCCTTCTTCGGCGCCATCGTGGTGGCGCTGCTGCCGCAGGCGATCGCGCTGTCGCGCGATTTCATCGGCGGCTTGCTTGGCACCGGCTCAATGGCAATCCCCGGGCTCGAAAGCGCGGTTTTCGGGGTTATCCTGATCCTCTTTATCCTGTTCGAGCCGACCGGCATCTATGGCCGCTGGGTCAAGATCCGCACCTATTTCGAGCTGTTCCCCTTCTACCGCCGCGACATGTTCCGTCGCCAGAAAAGCTATCTGAAGACGGAGCGGTTGAGATGAGTCTGCTCGAGATCGACAACGTCACCTTGCGCTTCGGCGGCGTCGTCGCAGTCAACAAGGTGTCGTTCTCGGTCGAGGAGGGCGAAGTGTTCGCGCTGGTCGGACCGAACGGCGCCGGCAAGTCGACGCTCTTCAACCTGGTGTCGCGCATCTACGATCCAGTCGAGGGCGATATCCGTTTCGACGGCAAGAGCATTCTCGACAAGGCGCCGCACGAGATGGCGCGGCTCGGCATCGCCCGTACCTTCCAGAACATCGAATTGTTCGAGCAGGCGACGGTGTTGCAGAACCTGCTGGTCGGACGTCACCGGCACCGCAAGGGCAATCTCGTCAACGAATTGCTGTTCACGCCGTTCGTGCGGCAGGAGGAGCGGCGGCACCGCGAGGCGGTCGAGAAGGTCATCGACTTCCTCGACCTGCAAGCCTATCGCGATAAATACATCGCCGGTCTGCCCTACGGCGTCCGCAAGGTGGTCGAGATGGGCCGGGCGCTGGCCATCGAGCCGCGTTTGCTTCTGCTGGATGAGCCGGCTTCGGGCCTTTCGGTGGAAGAGACCCAGGATGTCGCCTTCTGGGTTGAAGACATCAAGTCGCAGATGGGCGTCACCGTGCTGATGGTCGAGCACGACATGCATCTCGTTTCGGCGGTCTCCGATCGCGTGCTGGCGCTCGCCGACGGCAAGGCGCTGGCGCTCGGAACCGCGCATGAAGTGCAGAACCATCCCAAGGTGATCGAGGCCTATATCGGCGTTTCCGACCCGCACCAGAAGGTGGTGGCATGACAACGCTGGAGGAAATCCTTGCGTTGCCCGAACCGGTTCCGGCACCCGTTCTCGCGATCAGGAATCTCGAAACCTACTATGGGCCGATCATGGCGATCCGCGGCGTCAGCCTCGACGTGCGCGAAGGCCAGATCGTTACCGTACTCGGCGCCAACGGTGCCGGCAAGACAACGCTGATGAAGACCATCTCCGGGGTGATGAATCCGCAAAAAGGGCAAATCCTCTACGGCAACGACGACATCGCCAGCGCCGAACCGGACAGGGTGGTGCGCGCCGGCATCGTGCACGTGCCGGAGGGCCGCGAGGTCTTTCCGCTGCTGACGGTGGAGGAAAACCTGCAGATGGGCGCCTTCGTGCGGTCGGATGCCGATGGCATCCGTGCCGACGAGGAGATGGTCTATTCGTATTTCCCGATCCTCGCGGAGCGGCGCAGGCAGGCTGCCGGCACCCTGTCTGGCGGCCAGCAGCAGATGCTGGCGATCGGCCGTGGATTAATGGCGCGGCCGAAGCTGATGCTGCTCGACGAGCCGAGCCTCGGCCTGTCGCCGTTGCTGGTGAAGGAGATCTTCTCGATCATCCGCAGGCTGAACCGCGAGCAGGGCGTCACCATGATGCTGGTCGAGCAGAATGCGCGCGTCGCGCTGGAAATCGCCGACTACGGCTATGTGATGGAGCTTGGGCGCATCGTCATGGCAGACACGGCCGAGCGCCTTTTGCAATCGAAGGACGTGCAGGAGTTCTATCTCGGCGTCCAGGAGCAGTCGCAGCGCGGCCAGAAACGCTGGAAGCAGAAGAAGACATGGCGATGATGGGGAAGCAAATGAACGGCCGTCAGCGCTCCCCTTTCATCCCGATGGAGAAGGTCACCCTATCTGGCGCAACCCCCACCCCTAACCCCTCCCCACAAGGGGGAGGGGTTAGGGGTGGGGGTATCAGACTTGGCAAGATTCGGAGGCTTCCATGACAATCACTGCGAACATGCCTCCCCAGCGCACTGTCGACGGGTTCACCATCAACGCCGACGTCACCAGGGGGCCGTTCTTCTTCGACGGTTGCGACACGCTGGTGAAACTGTTCCGCCAGCGCTGCAGGGAACTCGGGCCCAAGATCGCTCACCGCGAAAAGGATTACGGCATCTGGCTCGCCTACTCCTGGACCGATTTTTACGAACATGCGCGGCTGATCGGCCTTGGCCTGACAGCGCTCGGGCTGAAGCGCGGCGAGGTCGTCTCGATCCTCTCCGAAGACAACAAGGAATGGATCTACACCGATCTCGGCGTGCAGTCGGTCGGCGGCATCGCGTCCGGCGTCTACACGACGGATTCGGCCAGCCAGCTGCGCTATCTGGTCAACGATTCCGACAGTCGTTTCCTGTTCGTCGAAAACGACGAGCAGCTCGACAAGTACCTCTCGGTCAGGAACGACACGCCTGGGCTTGCCAAGGTCATCGTCTACGATCGCGACGGGCTGCACGGGTTTTCCGACGACAAGGTGATCTTCCTTGATGATCTCTACCGGATCGGCCGCGATTTCCTGAAGGCCAATCCCCACCGCTTCGAGGAGGAGATCGATCGGTCCCGGCCTGAGGACACCGCCATCCTGGTCTATACTTCGGGCACGACAGGACCGCCGAAAGGCGCCATGATCACGCACGCGAACATCATGTGCTCGATCACCGGGGCGCTGTTGACGCTGCCGGTCAGGGACACCGACGAGCAGGTCTGCTTCCTGCCGCTCTGCCATATCCTGGAGCGGCTGATCACCGTGTTCGAGCCGATCGGGTTGAAATCGACGGTCAACTTCGCTGAAAGCCCGGAAACCGTGTTCGACAATGTGCGGGAGGTCAGCCCGCATGTGTTCACCGCGGTGCCGCGCGTCTGGGAGAAGATCTATTCGCGCGTCACCATCATGGCCGGCGATTCCACGCATCTCGGACGGTGGGCCTACCGCCGGGCCATAGCCACCGGCAGGAAACGCGCCGACCGGCTGGAGGAGGGCCGCAAGGTGCCGCTGACGACCGCCGCGGCCTATGCCTTCTGGGATTTCATGGTACTGAAGAATCTGCGCCGCATGCTCGGCCTCGACCGGCTGCGGCGCGGCACAACGGGCGCAGCCCCCATCTCTCCCGACCTTCTCAGGTGGTACCAGGCAATCGGCGTCACCGTGCTCGAAGGCTACGGCATGACGGAGAGTTCGGGCGTCATCTCGCTCAACCTGATGGACGACTGCAAGACCGGCTCGATCGGCAAGGTCGTGCCGGGCGGCGAACTGCGCATCGCGCCCGACGGCGAGATCCAGTATCGCGGCGGCAACGTCTTCAAGGGCTACTGGAACAAGCCGGACAAGACCGAAGAGACAATCATCGAGGGCGGCTGGCTGAGGACCGGCGACCTCGGCCGCATCGACAATCAGGGTTTCCTCTCGATCACCGGCCGCGCCAAGGACATCATCATCTGCTCCGGCGGCAAGAACATCAGCCCGAGCGAAATCGAGAACCGGCTGAAGTTCTCGCCCTACATTTCCGATGCCGTCATCATCGGCGACAAGCGCAAATACCTTACCTGCCTGGTGATGATCGACCAGGAGAATGTCGAGAAATTCGCGCAGGACCGGCGCGTGCCGTTCTCGAACTTCAAGTCGCTCTGCGCGGCGCGCGAGGTGCGCGAACTCATCGGCGGCGTCGTTGCCGAAACCAACCGCGAATTTGCGCGGGTCGAACAGATCAAGGATTTCCGGCTGATCGACGTGCTTCTGACGGCGGAGGATGACGAGTTGACGGCGACGATGAAACTGAAGCGCAGCTTCGTCGAACAGAAGCACGGGAGACTGATCGAGGAAATGTACGGTTAGCCATAAGGCGGCCGTATCAGGGAACAAAACCAAGGAGGAGACCTGAAATGACATCAACGATCGCAAAATCGATCCTTGCATTCACACTCGCCGCCGGCCTCGCATCGACAGCCCTCGCGGAAACGCAAGGTGTCAGCGACACGGAAGTAGTGATCGGCTCCAATGCCGACCTCTCCGGCCCGTTTGCCGGCTTCAGCGTGCCGGCCATGAAGGCGGCGCAGCAGGTGTTCGACGAGGTGAATGCCAAGGGCGGCGTGCATGGCCGACAGATCAAGCTGATCGTCGAGGACCATGGTTATCAGGTGCCGAAGGCGATGCAGGCCTTCAACAAGCTCATCAATTCCGACAAGATCTTCGCGTCCTTCATGACGCTCGGCACCCCGATCAATATCGCCGGCTTCAAGCTGCAGGAGCCGAAGGGCATCGTCAATTTCCTGCCGCTGTCGGCGGCCCGCCAGATGGTGGAGGAGCCGATCGCGCTGCGCTTCACCGGTTTCTCGTCCTACTACGACCAGAGCCGCGCGGCGGTGAAATACCTCGCCAAGGAGACCGGCGCCAAGGAAGTCTGCGCCATGTACCTGCCGACCGACTTTGGCCAGGAAATGGAGGAGGGCGCCAAGAAGGGCGCCGAGGAAGCCGGCATCACCTTCAAGGCCGAAACCACGCACAAGGTCGACGAGGCGGATTTCATCGGCTCGCTGACCAAGCTGAAGGAAGAAGGCTGCGACATGATCGGCGTGGCGCTCGGCATCCGCCAGGTCATCACCGTGCTCGGCACCGCCAAGAAGATGGGCTGGAACGACGTGGCGATCTTCGGAACATCGGCCTCCTTCCACACGGCGATCGCCAAGGTGCCGGGCGGTGTTACCGACGGCTTCTACGCCGCGGCCGGCTGGTCCGACCTCGAGGCGCGCATGGACAATCCGGCGGTGAAGAGTTTCGTCGAGGGCTACAAGACGGCCTTCAAGGAGGATCCCGGCACCGGCGCCTTGCTTGGCCGTTCCGCCGCCGAGACCTTCGTCAAGGCGCTCGACGCGGCCGGCAAGGACCTGACCTCGGAATCCTTCGTGAAGGCGCTTGAATCGCTGAAGTTCCGCGACGAGATCGCCGATGTCGATGTCGACTTCAGCGCCACCGACCACCAGGGCGGCAACGCCATCCTGATCTCGAAGATCGAAGGCGGCTCGTGGAAGGAAATTTCTCGCGAATAGCCGCAAAACGGCGACACCCTCTCCCCGTTTACGGGGAGAGGGCAAGGGTGAGGGGCATTCGGACGAAGATGCTACTCCGCCGGCTCCACGTTGGTGTAGGCGGCTTCTTCCAGTTCGCGCTTCAGCCGCGATTCTTCCTCGACCTTCGGCGTCACGAAGCGGCCGAGCAGCAGGTAGGCGACGGGCGTCAGGAACAGCGTCGAGACGGTGGCGAGGCCGAGGCCGCCGACGATAACCCAGCCGAGCGCGATGCGGGCTTCGGCGCCGGCGCCGGAAGCCAGCACCAGCGGCAGGCCGCCTAGCACGGTACAGATCATCGTCATCATCACCGGCCGCAGCCGGATGTTGGATGCCTGTTCGATCGCCTCGCGCACCCCCAGCCCGCGATCGCGCAGCTGGTTGGCGAACTCGACGATGAGGATGCCGTTCTTGGCCATGACGCCGACCAGAAGCACAAGGCCGATCTGGCTGTAGGCGTTAAGGCTGGTGCCGGTCAGGATCAGTGCGAAGATCGCGCAGGCGAGACCCAGCGGCACCGTCGCCATGATGATGACGGCGCTGACGAAGCTCTCGAACTGCGCGGCAAGCACAAGAAGGATGATGACCAGCGCGAAACCGAAAATGGCGATCATGCCGCTGTTGGTTTCGCCCAGCGTCGCCGCCTCGGCAAGCGGCACGATGCGCGCGCCGGGCGGCAGCAATGGCGTGGCGATCGCCTCGGCCACCGACACCGCGTCGCCGAGCGCGAAGTCGTCGCGCAGGTTCGAGGTGATGGCGACGGACGGCTGCTGCTGCTCGCGCGTCAGCGACGGCGGCACGGCCCGCTCGGTCAGCGCCGCGATGGTCGACATCGGCACGTAGCGGCCGTCGGCGGTCTTGATGAAGATGTTCTCGAGATCGGTCGGGTCGTTGATCGGGTTGGTTGTCGAGACCAGCTTCACGCCGTAGCTGCGGTCGGCGATGTAGACGTCGCCGATGTCGTTTCCGTCGAGCATGGCCTGGATGGTGTCGGCAAGTCCGGTGATGTCGATGCCGAGGTCCGACGCGCGTTCGCGGTCGATCTCCACTGCTAGTTGCGGCTGGGTCGGGTCGACGGAAAGGCGCGCCTGCTGGAAGCGCGGATCCTTCTGCATCTCGTCGATGATCTTCAACGCGGATTCGCTCAGCGCCTTGCGGTCGTTGCCAACGAGCGCGAACTGCAGGCCGTTGCCGGCGCCGCGGATGCCGAGGCTGTTGGGCTGCACGGGGAAGATGCGCACGCTCGGCACCTGCTTGGCGAGCTGGCTGATCTCCGCCGCGATTTCCTGCTGGCTGCGCTCGCGCTGGTCCCACGGCGCCAGCGTAATCACCATGAAGCCGGTGTTGTAGGAGCCGTTGTTGCCGGCGCTTTCGAAGGTGCTCTCGATCTCGCCGGAATCGCGCAGCGGCTGGATCAGCGTCTCGATGCGGCGCATCTGCTGCGAGGTGTAGTCGAGGCTCACGCCTTGTGGGGCGTTGATGCGCAGCAGCACCGCCGAACGGTCCTCGGTGGGAGTCAGTTCCTGGCGGATGGTGCCGAACAGGGCGAACGCCGCGCCGGCGAACAGCACGGCGACCAGCAGCACCAGGATCGGTGCGTCGAGGCAGGCATGCAGGCAGCGGCGGTACAGCGCCACCAGCCAGCCGCCCAGCCTGCCCATGATGCCGGTCCGCGCTTCGTGATGCAGCGAGGCGCTCGACAGCATGCGCGATGCCAGCATCGGGCAGAGCGACAGCGCCACCACGCAGGACAGAAGCACCGCCATGGCCAGCACGAAGCCGAATTCGCGAAACAGTCCGCCCGTCTGGCCGGGCAGGAAGGAAATCGGCACGAAGACGGCGACCAGCGTCGCGGTGGTGGCGATGACCGCGAAGAAGACCTCCTGCGCGCCGAGCACCGCCGCCGCCCGCGGCCCCATGCCCTCGTTGCGCCGCCGCACGATATTCTCCAGCACGACGATGGCGTCGTCGACCACAAGGCCGGTGGCCAGCACGAGCGCCAGGAGCGTGAGGATGTTGACGGAGAAACCCGCCAGGTAGATCGCGGCGATGGTTCCGATCAGCGCCACCGGCATGGCGAGCGCCGGGATCAGCGTGGCGCGCCAGTCGAGCAGGAATATGTAGATGACCAGAAGCACGATCGAGACCGACAGGCCGATCGCGATTTCGACTTCGTGCACCGCGCCTTCGACGAAGACTGCGTCGTCGCTGGTAATCTTGATCGACATGCCTTCCGGCAGGGTTTCCTGGATTTTGGCGACCGCCGCCTTGACGCCGGTGGAGATGTCGAGCGTGTTCGATTCAGCGGCGCGCACGATGCCGATGCCGATGCCGATCTTGCCGTCCGAGCGCAGCGTGCTCTGGCCGATGTCGCCGCCGAGCGTCACCGAGGCGACGTCGCGGATGTAGGTGTTGTCGCCGATCATCAGGCTTTCGAACTGTTCCGGCGTCGTCACATCGGCAGTGGTCCGCACGATGAGATCCTGGTCGGTGGTGGTGATCGAACCAGCCGGCGTGTCGAAGGCGACCGAGGCGAGCGTGTTGCGCAGGTCGGCGACGGTGAGGCCGCGGCTGGCAAGCTTGCTCTGGTCGACATCGATCCGGAATATCTTCTCGCGGTCGCCGTACACCTGCACGTCGGCGACGCCGGGCACGGCGGCCAGCGCGTCCTCGATCTGGTCCTCGACAAAGACCGTCATGTCCTCGATCGGCATGGTGCTCGACGTCACAGCGAGCCGCAGCACCGCGTCGGAATTGGCATCGGCCTTGACAATGCGCGGCGCATCGGCCTCGTCCGGAAGCTGGTTGGTGACGCGGCCGACCGCGTCGCGGACGTCGGAAGCGGCGACGTTGAGGTCGACGCCGTCATTGAATTCGATGGTGACGCGGCTGCGCCCGAAAGACGAGGTGGACGAGATCGACTTCACCCCCGATACGCGAGCGACCGCGCCCTCGATGGTGTCCGTCAGTTCGCGGTCGACGGTCTCGGCCGCGGCGCCCTCGAACTCGGTGGAGACGGTGATGACGGCGCGGTCGACGTCCGGCAACTCGCGGATCTCGACGCCGTAGAGGGCGGCAAGGCCGGCGACCACGATCAGCGTGTTGAGCACGAAAGCCAGTACCGGTCGCCGGACGAAAAGCGCGGTCAGGCCGGTTTCGCTACCCTTGCCGTTGATTTCGGTCATGGCCGCCTCGTTACGATCCGCCGATGGCCGGCTGGCGTTCGCTGCCTGCGATGCGAACCTCGCTGCCCTCGCGGACGCTCTGCACACCCTCGGTCACGACGATGTCGCCGCTGACGATCGGCGCGTCGACGAGCACGTCGTCGGTGTTGCGCTGGATAATGCGCACCGGCACGCGCTTGGTCTTGCCGTCTTCAACCGTCCAGATGAAGGCGCCGTCCGCGCCCCACTGTATCGCCAGCGGGCTGACGGCTGGATATGTATCCCCGGGGAACTGGATGGTGACCTGGAAGGACATGCCGGCGCGCAGGGAATCGGCCGGATTGGCGATCTTTGCCTGGACCCAGAGGGTGCGGCTCTTCTGGTCGATGCGGCTGTCGATTGCCGAAACGGTACCGGTGAACGCGTCCTTGGGGTTTGCGAGTGGCCGCGCCTGGATTTCGGTTCCGACCTTGACGGCGGCGGCGAAGCGTTCGGGCACCCAGAAATCGACGAGGATGCTGGACCGGTCGTCGATCGTGGCGATGGCCGACTGGCTGGTGACGTAGTTGCCGGCCTCTATCGGCAATATGCCGACGATGCCGGAAATCGGGGCCACGACCGAGCGCCGGTCGAGCGCCACCTGCGCGTCATGGATCGCAAGCTCGGCATTGCGCAGTGCCAGTTCGGCTTCGGTCAGCTGGACCGCGGTGGCGGTGTTCGACTTGCGCAGCGCGCGAAAGCGCTCGACCTTGGCGGCCGCGTCATCGCCGGCGATCTTGGCGCGCTCGAGTTGGATCTCCTCGGTCTCGGAATCAAGCTTGGCGATCACCTGCCCTTTTTCGATATGGGCGCCTGACTGGACCAGGAATTCGAGCAGCCGGCCGGCGGTGTAGGGATTGACGGTAACCGATGCGTTGGAGCGGCCCGAACCGATTGCCTGCAGGCGGTCGTTGATGGTGGCGACGCGGACCGGTGCCGTCACCACCATGGCCTGCATGATGTTGCCGCCGCCCTGACGGGCATTCTGGCGGGCGCCGGTTTCGGCTTTCGGATTGGCGGCGCTGGCCCAGTCTATGCCCCAGCGGGCAAGCACCTGAGGCGCTCCCGGAAAAAATGATGCCCAGCCGACGAAAGCAGCCAGCAGTATCACGATCGATAGAACGATCTGTTTCCAGGCAGACATTCAGCACTCCGGGTCAAAAGAAACGTTTCGGTCCGGTTTGCGGACTAGACAAAACGCAAACCCGGCGACAAGCACCGGCAGTCCCTATACCGCCTTTATGACAATTCTCCAGGCAGCGTGCACTTACTTTATCATTAAATATACGTAACGTGACCAGCTTGTTTGAAGATGCGTGTGAACAGCGGGCGCCTCTACCTGAGGTTTTCCATCTCTCGTATCCGCTTGGCGCTGTCTGCCTCGAGCTGCCGGGTTATCTCGCCGATGAGTGCTTCGGCGGCCACGAACAGCGCCGCGGATGAATCCCAGGCGGATGGCACGGCCGTGCGTCCGGCGATCACATGGCGGGCGAAGCGGGCGATCGGCGACAGCCACTGATCCGTGAAAAGCACGATGTGAACGCCGCGAAGATGGGCTTTTTCGGCAAAACGGATCAGGCTTTCCTGATAGCGGCGGATGTCGAAGATGACGAGCACGTCGCGCTTGCCCATGTCGATCAGGCGGTCGCGCCAGTTGCTCTCCTGTCCGGTCAGGTGAAAGACGTTGGGCCGGATGATGGTCAGGTGGGCGGCCATGTAACGGGCTACGGGATCGGTGAAGCGGCCGCCGATCAGGAAGGTCTTGGCGCGCTGGTTGGAAAGCAGCGTGACGATGTCGCCCAGCTGCTTTTCGGAGATATGCCGGAACGTTTCGCGGATGTTCTCCAGCGTCGCTTCAAGCGCCGGCGAGGTGCCGCGCGACGACGCCGGGGAGCCGGTGGTGCGCGACAGCGGCGATTGCAGTTGCGCTGCCAGTTCATCCTGCAGGGCGGTCTGGAATTCCGGATAATTCTGGAACCCGAGGCGGGCGACGAAACGCAGGATGGTCGGCGAACTGACGCCGGCCTGGGCCGAAAAATCGGCGACGGTCTTCAGGCCGATCAGCGGATAGTTGGCGACCAGCGTCTGGGCGGCGCGCCTTTCGCCCGCAGGCATGCTGTCGATGCGATCGGCGATCAGTTCGGCGATATTGATCCCCATCCATCCCCCCTGTGCCGGAGTTGACGGCGCAAGCCGGTTTCCCCTTGTTTTTTCCGCGCGGACCGCTTTGCGCGGAAAACACGTTTGACAAACGATAATAAGGCGTATGAAATCATCCGCAACGGCGCAAAGATATAAAATACGTAACATACGTTACAGCGCTATGGGGACAGCGGATGGAGAGAACGCGGCGCGTACCGCACAATCCGTCGAGTGCGGTCCGGACGACGAACCGCAAGGGTCGCAGTCCGGTAGTGTTCGTCTGCGACCACGCCTCCAACTTCATCCCGGAAGAATTCGGATCGCTCGATCTCGAGAAAAGCGAACTGGCTCGCCACATCGCCTGGGATCCGGGCGCGGCGCCTGTCGCCCAGCGCATGGCCGCGGCCCTCGACGCGGTGCTGATCGAATCGCGGATTTCACGGCTGGTCATCGACTGCAACCGGCCGCTCGATGCTCCCGACCTCATTCCGGCAGTCAGTGAAACCACCGCCGTGCCCGGCAATGCCCGCTTGTCGCCAGCAGAGCGGGCGAGGCGCATCGCGCTCTCCTACGAGCCCTTCCATGCCGAGATCGAGAGCGTGATTTCCGAGCGGCTGGCGGCAGGCCTGGAGACGCGGCTGGTTTCCGTACACTCCTTTACCCCCGTCTACAGGCGGGTGGCGCGGCCCTGGCACATCGGCATCATCCATGATGACGACCAGCGGCTGGCGGCACCGCTGATTTCGGCGCTGCGCTCGCTGAAAGGCATCGTCGTCGGCGTCAACGAACCTTATTCGCCGGCTGACCGCGTGTATTTCACGCTGGAGCGGCATGCGCGTTCGCGGGGCCTTGCCTGCGCGATGATCGAAATCCGCAACGATGAAATTTCGGCGACTGCCGGGCAGCGGAAATGGGCGGATCTGCTCACTGGCATTTTTTCCGATCTCGAGCCGGAACCAAGGACCAAGACGTCCGGCCGGCAATCAACCAGCAACTCGGTGGAACAGGCTACTTCTTAAATAAAGGGGAACATTCATATGGCTGCGCCAGGATATAGCGAAACCGACAAAAGCGAGGACATGAAGGTCCTTCATGGCATGGGCTACGCCCAAGAACTCGAAAGGAGAATGAGCCAGTTCTCCAATTTCGCGGTTTCCTTCTCCATCATCTGCATCCTTTCCGGCGGCATCAATTCGCTGGCGCAGGCGACGTCCGGCGCCGGAGGTGCGGCGATCGGCATCGGCTGGCCGCTCGGCTGCTTCGTGTCGCTGGTCTTCGCCGTCGCCATGGCGCAG
The DNA here is from genome assembly GCF_025753855.1 of Mesorhizobium sp. ZC-5. Classification (GTDB taxonomy): domain Bacteria; phylum Pseudomonadota; class Alphaproteobacteria; order Rhizobiales; family Rhizobiaceae; genus Neomesorhizobium. The sequence goes on along the minus strand of NZ_JAOWPT010000001.1, from coordinate 14,405 downwards.
ATCAGTTCCGCCTATCCGACCGCCGGCGGCCTCTATCACTGGGGCTCGATCCTCGGCAACACGTTCACCGGCTGGCTGACGGCCTGGTTCAATCTGCTCGGCCTGGTCACCGTGCTCGGCGCCATCAATGTCGGCACCTATTATTTCTTCATGGGCGCCTTCGGCACGCCCTATCTCGGCCTCGAGGATTCGACGACAGTCCGCATCATCTTCCTGGCAATCATCACCGGGCTGCAGGCGTTGGTGAACCACATGGGCATCGGCCTCACCGCCAAGCTCACCGACTTCTCCGGCTACCTGATCTTCGCCACTTCGATCATCCTGGCGATCGTCTGTCTGGCGGCCGCCGACAGCTACGAAATCGGCCGCCTTTTCACCTTCGCTAACTATTCGGGTGAGGCCGGCGCCAATGTCTGGCCGACCAATTCGGCGACCTGGGTATTCCTGCTCGGACTGCTGCTGCCGATCTACACGATCACCGGCTACGATGCCTCGGCGCACACGTCGGAAGAGACACTGAAGGCCGCGCATTCGGTGCCCCGCGCCATGATCGGCTCGGTGCTGTGGTCGGCGCTGTTCGGCTACATCATGCTCTGCTCGTTCGTCCTCATGCTGCCCAGCATGGACGAGGCCGCCGCGCAGGGTTGGAACGTGTTCTTCTGGGGCATGGAACAGCAGGTTCACCCGGTCATCAAGGACATCCTCTACCTCGCCATCTTCGTCGCCCAGTGGCTGTGCGGCCTGGCGACCGTGACCTCGGTTTCGCGCATGATCTTCGCCTTCTCGCGCGACAAGGGCCTGCCGGGCTCGAAGGCGCTGGCCAAGGTCAGCCCGACCTACCGCACGCCGGTGGCGGCGATCTGGACCGGCTCCATCCTGGCCGTGCTCTTCGTCTGGGGCTCCTCGTTGGTCTCGATCGGCGAGACGCCGGTCTACACCATCGTGGTCGCCTGCACGGTCATCTTCCTGTTCTTCTCCTTCACCATTCCGATCGCGCTCGGGTTGCTGGCATGGGGAACCGCGAAGTGGGACAAGATGGGGCCGTTCGACATGGGCGAGGGCACCTTCAAGCTGTTTGCCGTTCTGTCGATCATCGCGATGGTCCTGATCTTCGTCCTCGGCATCCAGCCGCCGAACGACTGGGCGCTCTACATCACGGTGGGCTTCTTGATCGTCACCGCCATCGTCTGGTTCGGTTTCGAGCGCGGGCGCTTCCGCGGGCCGCCGATTGGCGACGAGGTGGCGCGACGCGCCGCTGAAATCGCGGCAGCGGAAAAGGCTGTCGGCGAAACGGGGCACTGAGCCACCCTTCATCCTGCCGTGGCCGGCGTCAGGCCGGCCACGTTTGTTTAAGAGTCGTCCCGTTTTGGCCCATCACACGGAGTAATAAAGAATGGCAGGAACCTTTTCGTTCGATCAGTTGAAGAAAGCGGTAGCGGACGGCAGCATCGACACTGTGCTCGCCTGTGCCGTCGACATGCAGGGCCGGCTCGTCGGCAAGCGTTTCCTGGCGCAATATTTCGTCGATTCCGCGCATGACGAAACGCATGGCTGCAACTACCTGCTCGCCAACGACATCGATATGGAACCTGTTCCCGGCTACAAGGCGGCCAGCTGGTCGAAGGGCTACGGCGACTTCGTCATGAAGCCCGACCTGTCGACGCTGCGCAAAATCCCGTGGCTCGAAAAGACCGCGCTCGTGCTGTGCGACATCCTCGACCACCACACCCATGGCGACCTGCCGCATTCGCCGCGCGCCATCTTGCGCAAGCAGGTCAAGCGGCTGCAGGAGCGCGGCTATCTCGCCTATTTCGCCTCCGAACTCGAATTCTACCTGTTCTCCGAAACCTACGATTCCGCGCGCGGAAAACACTGGCAGGGCCTCGACACCGCCTCGCCCTATATCGGCGACTACCTGATCGGCATCACCACCAAGGAAGAAGGCGTGATGCGGCGGCTCAGGAACGAGATGCAGGCGGCCGGCATTCCGATCGAGAACTCCAAGGGCGAGTGGGGCCCCGGCCAGGAGGAGATCAACGTCCGCTACGCCGAAGTGCTGGAGATGGCCGACCGCCACGTCATCCTCAAGAACGGCGCCAAGGAAATCGCCGCCTCGGAGGGCAAGGCGATCTCTTTCATGGCGAAATACAATTATGGGCTCGCCGGAAACTCCAGCCACATCCACAATTCGCTGTGGAGCGCCGATGGCAAGACGCCGTTGTTCTACGATAAAAAGGCTGAGTGGACGCTGTCGCCGCTCGGCCAGCAATGGTCGGCCGGACAGCTCAAATACGCCAAGGAATTCACCTGGTTCCTGGCGCCCTATATCAATTCCTACAAGCGCTTCCAGTCAGGCACCTTCGCGCCGACCAAGATCATGTGGAGCGAGGACAACCGCACCGCCGGCTTCCGGCTCTGCGGCGAGGGTACCAAAGGCATCCGCATGGAATGCCGCATCGGCGGCGCCGACCTCAACCCCTATCTCGCTTTCGCGGCGCTGATCGCCGCGGGCCTCGCCGGCATCGACGAGAAGCTCGAATTGCAGAAGCCGTTCGTCGGCGACGCCTACCAGGCAAGCCGGCTGCCGGAGATCCCGAAGACACTGCGCGAGGCGACCGAGACGCTGGCGAAGTCCAGGATGCTGAAGGAAGCGCTCGGCGAGGAGGTGGTCGAACACTATGTCCACACCGCCCGCTGGGAGCAGTTCGAGTACGACCGCCGCATCACGGATTGGGAACTGCACCGCGGCTTCGAGCGGTATTGACGGCAAGCATGCGAGTACGAGGTTGAAATGACCGAAACCATCAAACTGAAATCCCCGATCGACGGCTCGATCTATGTCGAGCGGCCTGTTGCCACAGACCAGGCGGTCAACGCGGCAGTCGAAAAGGCGAGGGCGGCGCAGGCCGACTGGGCAAAAGTGCCGGTCGCGGAACGAGCTCAATACATGCTCAAGATGCTCGAAGCGCTGGTCGGCATGAGCGACGAGATCGTGCCGGAGCTTGCCCACCAGATGGGCCGGCCGGTGCGTTACGGCGGCGAGTTCGGCGGCGTCAAGGAACGCACGCAATACATGGTCGAGATCGCCGAACAGGCCCTGAAGCCGGTGCCGGCCTCCAATCCGAAGGACGGCTTCCGCCGCTATGTGAAGAAGGATCCGCTCGGCGTGGTGATGGTCATCGCGCCGTGGAATTATCCGTATCTCACTGCCGTGAACACAATCGTGCCGGCGCTGATCGCCGGCTCGACGGTGATCCTCAAGCATGCCGCGCAGACGCTGCTGGTCGGCGAGCGCTTCGCCAGGGCGTTCGAAGCCGCAGGTTTGCCCAGGCACGTCTTCCAGAATATCGTGCTCAACCACGCACAGACCGAGAAGCTGCTCGGCTCGGGCAAGGTCGACCACGTCAATTTCACCGGCTCGGTCGCCGGCGGCCGTGCCATCGAGAAGGCGGCGGCCGGCACCTTCATGACGCTCGGCCTTGAACTCGGCGGCAAGGACCCGGCCTATGTGCTGCCCGACGCGAAGCTTGACCACGCGGTCGCCAATCTGGTCGAAGGCGCCTTCTTTAACTCGGGCCAATGCTGCTGCGGCATCGAGCGCGTCTATGTCCACGAGAACATCTATGACGACTTCGTCGAGGGTTTCATCACCGAAACGAAAAGCTACACGCTCGGCAATCCGCTCGAGCAGGCAACCACGATGGGGCCGATGGCGCAGGCGCGCTTCGCTGATTTCATCCGCGAACAGAAGGCCGAGGCGCTGCGCAAGGGCGCTGTCGCGCACATGAACACCAAGGCGGATGGTGACAAGGAAGGCTCGCCCTATCTGCCGGCCGAGGTGCTCACCAATGTCGACCACCAGATGAGCGTCATGCGCGAGGAAAGTTTTGGCCCCATCGTCGGCATCATGAAGGTGCGCAATGACGAGGAGGCGATCGCGCTGATGAATGATTCTCCCTACGGCCTGACCGCCTCGATCTGGACCGCCGACACGGACCATGCCGTGGCCATCGGCGACCGCGTCGAGACCGGCACGGTGTTCATGAACCGCTGCGACTATCTCGACCCGGCGCTGGTCTGGACCGGCGTCAAGGATACCGGCAAGGGCGCGGCGCTGTCGCAGATCGGCTACGACAATTTGACCCGGCCGAAGAGCTATCATCTGCGGGAGAAGGTATGAGCGAGAGCGCCCCCTCCACCATGCTTCGCATGGTCCCCCTCCCCCGTTCGCGGTGGAGGGGGACCGCCGAAGGCGGTGGAGGGGGCGCGACTTCGTTGGCTTCGCCTATTTTTCGGATCTGCTTCTGAGAGAACCCATGTCCAAACTCGTCTCCAAATGGAATTACCCCACCACCGTCCGCTTCGGCGCCGGCCGCATCAAGGAACTGCCGGATGCGCTGGCAGCGACCGGTATCAAAAGGCCGCTGTTCGTTACCGACCCGGGTCTGGCCAAATTGCCGGTCGTCGCCTCGACGCTGAAGATCCTCGATGACGCGAAAATCCGGTACGGCGTCTTCTCCGAGGTTCGCCCCAACCCGGTCGAATCCAATCTGGAGGCCGGCGTCGCGGCGTTTCGCAAGGGCAAGCATGACGGCGTCATCGCCTTCGGCGGCGGTTCGGCGCTCGACCTCGGCAAGCTGATCGCCTTCCAGGCCGGCCAGACGCGCCCGGTCTGGGATTTCGAGGATATCGGCGACTGGTGGACGCGCGCCAATCCGGACAAGATAGCGCCCATCGTCGCCGTCCCGACCACGGCGGGTACCGGCTCCGAGGTCGGCCGCGCCGGCGTCCTCACCAACGAGGCGACGCATACCAAAAAGGTGATCTTCCATCCGAAGCTTTTGCCGGCCATCGTGATTGCCGACCCGGAACTGTCGGTCGGCATGCCGCCCTTCATCACCGCCGGCACCGGCATGGATGCCTTCGCCCATTGCCTCGAAGCCTATTGCGCGCCCGGCTATCATCCGATGGCCGACGGCATCGCCGTCGAGGGTATCCGGCTCGTGCTGGAGAACCTGCCGAAGGCTTTCGCCAACGGCAAGGACATCACCGCGCGCGCCAACATGATGAGCGCCGCCGCGATGGGCGCCACCGCGTTCCAGAAGGGCCTCGGCGCCATTCACTCGCTGTCGCACCCGATCGGCGCGCTCTATGACACCCATCACGGCATGACCAATGCCGTGTTCATGCCTTACGTGCTTGCCTTCAACCGCGACGCGATCGAGGATCGGATCGCCCGCCTGGCGGCCTATGTCGGGATCAAGGGCGGTTTCGATGGGTTCGCCAAAGCGGTGCTGAAGCTGCGCAAGGAACTCAAGGTGCCGCATACGCTGCCGGGGCTGATCAAGGGCCTCGACATGGACAAGAAACGCAAGACCCTGATTGCCGACATGGCAATCGTCGATCCGACCGCCGGTGGCAACCCGGTCAAGCTGACGAAAAAGGCGGCGCTGACGCTGCTCGAGAATTCGATCGCCGGAACGGTCTGATCGGCCCACGGACGCCAAAAACTCTTTTGCCGGCTACATGAGGACGTGCTTAACTGTCAGAATAACGTGAACGGGGTAGGAGGAAAAAGGGCATGTGCAAGTCGAAAGCACCGCGTTTGTTTCGCAGCGGTGCCGAGATTGTCACTCACAAAGAAAAGTAGTTAACTTTTTCGCCGCGGGCGGGTCCGTGTCACACGATTTTCATCCGACTGTCATTCGACAGCGGTAACGGGCTTCGCAGGCGTCGAATGGCGTCAGTTCAACGGAGAGAACACATGTTCAAATTCACGGGAAAAATACTTTCCCTTACGGCAACTGCACTTATGGTGACTTCGGCTATTTCGTCGGCACAATCGATGGACGAGCTGGTTGCTGCGGCCAAGGCGGAAGGCCAGCTCACGACGATCGCGCTGCCGCACGACTGGTGCGGCTACGGCGCCGTCATCGACGCGTTCAAGAAGAAATACCCGGAGATCACCGTCAACGAGCTCAATCCCGATGCCGGTTCGGGCGACGAGATCGAGGCGATCAAGGCCAACAAGGACAACAAGGGCCCGCAGGCGCCTGACGTCATCGACGTCGGCCTGTCCTTCGGTCCTTCCGCCAAGGCTGAAGGCCTGCTGATGCCCTACAAGGTGTCCACCTGGGACTCGATCCCCGACACCGCCAAGGATGCCGAGGGCTACTGGTACGGCGATTACTATGGCGTGCTTTCCTTCCAGGTGAACAAGGACCTGGTGCCGAATCCGCCGGCCGACTGGGCCGACCTGCTCAAGGACGAGTACAAGAACTCGGTCGCGCTGGCCGGTGATCCGCGCGCCTCGAACCAGGCTATCCTCGGCGTCTATGCCGCCGGCCTGTCGAAGGGCGGCGCTGCCGGCGAAGCCGCCGGCACGAGCGGGCTCGAGTTCTTCAAGGAGCTCAACGCCAAGGGCAATTTCGTTCCTGTCATCGGCAAGTCGGCGACCCTGGCGCAGGGCCAGACACCGATCCTGATCACCTGGGACTACAACGCGCTCGGCGGCCGCGACACGCTGAACGGCAACCCGCCGGTCGACGTCATCGTGCCGAAGACCGGCGTTGTCGCCGGTGTATACGTGCAGGCGATCAGCGCCTTCGCGCCGCACCCGAATGCCGCCAAGCTGTGGATGGAGCACCTCTATTCGGATGAAGGCCAGCTTGGCTGGCTCGCCGGCTATTGCCATCCGATCCGCTTCAACGATCTCGCCAAGAAGGGCGTGATTCCGAAGGAGATGCTGGACAAGATGCCGCCGGCTGCTGCTTACGAAGCCGCCGTGTTCCCGACCCTCGAGGATCAGGACAAGATGAAGACGGCGATCACGACGAACTGGGACAAGGTCGTCGGCGCCAACGTGCAGTAAACCTCGATACGGGCGGCCTTCGGGCCGCCCGTATCTCCATGTGAATCCGGGGCATCCGTTTGAGCGATATCACAGCCATCGAACCCGGCGCGGTGCGACGCGGTCCAACGGCGGTTACGCCGCCACCCGACGCCGCGCGCGGCATGCGGTTGCCGACGCAATGGCTGGGCGTCGCGCCGTTCTTCCTGTTCGCGCTGCTGTTTCTGGTCCTGCCCACGATGTATCTCATCGTCGGCGCGTTTCAGAACAGGGATGGCGGTTTCACCCTGGACAACATCGCCAAGCTCTTCAGCGATGAATCGATCCGCCAGTCTTACTGGGTCTCCATCAAGATCAGTTTCTGGTCGGCGATCCTCGGCGCACTTGCCGGTCTGGCGATCGCCCTGGCCATCGTTCGCGGCGGCCTGCCCGATTGGGTGCGCGCCTCGACCATGACCTTCAGCGGCGTGGCGTCGAACTTCGCCGGCGTGCCGCTTGCCTTCGCCTTCCTGGCGACGCTCGGCAGGCTCGGTCTCGTCACCCTCATCCTGCGCGATCTGTTCGGGTTCAATCTGTACGCGACAAACTTCAACCTGCTCTCGTCCTGGGGCCTGATCGCGGTCTATCTCTACTTCCAGATCCCGCTGATGGTCGTCATCATCACCCCTGCAATCGACGGGTTGCGGAAGGAGTGGGGCGAGGCGGCGGCGACGCTCGGGGCGACGACCTGGCAGTTCTGGCGTATGGTGCTGATCCCGGTGCTGTGGCCGAGCTTCCTCGGTACGCTGGTCCTGCTCTTCGCCAATGCGTTCGGCGCCATCGCGACGGCCTACGCCTTCACCGGCTCGTCCCTCAACATCGTGCCCATCAAACTCTACGCGCAGATCCGCGGCGACGTGCTCGGCGATCCCAATCTCGGCTATGCGCTGGCCTTCGGCATGATTTTTATCACCGGCGTCGCGAACATCTTCTACATCTGGTTCCGCACGCGCTCGGAGAGGTGGCTCAAATGAGGAAAGGCGGCGCCTGGTGGGCCTGGCTCACTTTCTTCCTCGGAGCGGTCTATTTCATTGTGCCGCTGATCGCGACGTTCGAGTTTTCCATGCGCATGAAGCGCGGCGAGTATTCGTTCGAGGCCTATCGGGTGGTGTTCGCCAGTCCGCAGTTCCAGCAGACCTTCACCTATTCGGTCGTGGCGGCGATCTGCACCATCATCCTCGGCGTCCTGATCGTGGTGCCGACGGCTTACTGGGTCCGCCTGCGCGTGCCTCACCTGCGGCCGGTCATCGAATTCATCACCTTGTTGCCGCTTGTCATTCCGGCCATCGTCATCGTGTTCGGCTATATCCGCATGTACGGCACCAATTCGTGGCTGCCGTTCCTCGGCACCATCCACGGCACCAATCTGCTGCTGGTCATCGGCTATGCCGTGCTGGCGCTTCCCTATATGTACCGCGCGGTCGACACCGGCCTACGCACCATCGACGTGACGACGCTGACCGAGGCGGCGCAGATCATGGGAGCGGGGTGGGTGACCATCATAAGCCGCGTCATCCTGCCGAATGTGCTGATCGCCGTGCTGTCTGGCGCCTTCCTGACCTTCGCCATCGTGCTTGGTGAATTCACCATGGCGTCGCTGCTCAACCGCCCGGCTTTCGGCCCCTATATGCAGAACCTCGGCGCCAACCGCGCCTACGAACCGGCGGCGCTCGCCATCATTGCCTTCCTTCTCACCTGGGGCTGCATGACGGCGATCCAGTTCCTGGCGCGCTACGCGCCGCGCTCCGCCAACAAACCGAACTGACGGGAACCAGCCGATGGCCGACTCCTTCCTCTCCATCCAGCACGTCAACAAGTCGTTCGGCGACGTCACCGTGGTGCAGGACTTCAACCTCGACGTGGCACCCGGCGAGTTCGTTTCCTTTCTCGGACCTTCCGGCTGCGGCAAGACGACGGTGCTGAGGATGGTCGCCGGATTCGAAGAACCGAGTGCCGGCAAGATCATGATCGGCGGCAAGGACGTCACCAGGCTGAAGCCCAACCAGCGCAACATCGGCATGGTGTTTCAGGCGTATGCACTGTTCCCCAATCTGACGGTGGCGCAGAACATCGCCTTCGGCCTGCGGGTCGCCGGCGCTTCAAGGGCCGACCAGGACAAACGCGTCGCCGAGATGCTCGAGATCATCAAGCTGCCGCAGTTCGGTGAACGCTACCCCTACCAGCTCTCCGGCGGTCAGCAGCAGCGTGTGGCGCTGGCCAGGGCCCTGGCTCCGAAGCCCAAGCTGCTTTTGCTCGACGAGCCGTTGTCGGCGCTCGACGCCAAGGTGCGCGTGTCGCTGCGCGAGGAAATCCGGGCGATCCAGAAGAACCTCGGCATCACCACCATCTTCGTTACCCATGACCAGGAGGAAGCGCTCTCCATCTCCGACCGCATCGCTGTGATGTATGGCGGCAAGGCCGAGCAGGTCGGCACGCCGTTCGAGATCTACAACCGCCCGGCGACCAAGTTCGTCGCCAACTTCGTCGGCACGCTCAACGTGCTGGAAGGCACGGTCAGCGACGCCGCCGCCGGCAAGGTGCGCATCAACGCCGAGGAGATCGCCATGAAAGGCAGGCTCAATGGCTCGAAGACCGGCGATACGATGTCGCTGGCGTTGCGGCCGGAAGCCATTTCGCTCGGTCGCCGGCCGGGCAACGATGCCCGCCTCTCCGGCGAGATCGCCGATGTCCACTTCCTCGGCTCGGTCATCCGTGTCCGTGTCGGCGTCGGCAGCGGCGTGGTTTCGCTCGATACCTTCAACAGCCCGGCGACGCCGCCGCCCTCGGTCGGCGAAAAGACCGAGATCAGCTTCTCGTCGAAGGACCTTCTCGTCCTGCATTGACGGCTTCGCCTGGCGTCCGGGGGGCATTCGTGGACGTGGTCCAAGCGTTGCCGCGCCGATGCGCGTTGCGCCGGTTAAGTTAACCGGCTAATCCGCAATGTCTCCTGCAGGCTGCGGACCGTTGCCTTGAAACTCGTCAGCTACAACATCCAGTACGGCTTCGGCGCCGACGGCCGCTATGATCTCGAACGCGCCGCGCATGTCGTCGCCGGCGCGGATATCATCGCGCTGCAGGAGGTCGAGCGGCACTGGCAACGCACCAACGACGACGACCAGCCCGAAATGCTGGGCCGCCTGCTGCCCGACCATTACTGGGTCTACGGTCCCGCCTTCGACATGGATGCCAGCACGCGCCGGGATGGCCGCGTCGTCAACCGGCGGCGGCAATTCGGCACCATGGTCCTGTCGCGATTGCCGATCGTGTGGTCCCGCCTGCATCTGCTGCCGATGCGGCGCATGACGGCGCGCCTCAACACGCAGAACCCCGCACTCGAATGCATGGTTCGCACGCCAGCCGGGCCGATCCGCTTCTTCTCCCTGCATCTCGCCCATATCGATGCCGGCGAGCGCCTGGAACAGCTCGACTTCGTCAACCAGTTGCACCAGCGGGCGCCTGCCGCGGGCGGGCCGTGGAGCGGCGCCGACGACGAGCCGCACCGCAACTGGACGAATGGCGAGCCGGAACCCGAAAGCCCGCCAGAGGCGATCTGGATGGGCGATTTCAACAGCCTGCCCGGCAGCGCCGAATACGAGCGCATGGCTGCGGGCGGCTTCGTTGACGCCACCGTCGCCGCCGGGCAGCAGCCCGACGGTTCCTTCACACATCTCCGCACGGTCGAGGGGCGCGTCCAGAAGCGGCGGCTGGATTATTGCTTCGTCGGCGCCTCGCTCGCATCGCGGGTCCGGTCCGTCAGCGTCGACAATGACGAGATCGCCTCCGACCATCATCCGGTCTGGATCGACATCGATCTCGAAACGCCGATGCCGGAATGACGCTCACCGTCTTCCTGGCCGTGCTGGCCGCCGCCGCCATGCACGCCACCTGGAACGCGCTCATCAAGGTGCGCGCCGACCGTTTCGCTTCGATCTCGCTGACGTCGCTCGGCATGTCGATCGCCGCTCTGCCCGCTCTGCCGTTCGTCGCGGTGCCCGGACTGCATGTCTGGCCCTGGATCGTCGCGTCGATGATCATTCACGTCGGCTACCGGCTTTTCCTCATCCTCGCCTACGAAACCGGGGATCTGGCGCAGGCCTATCCGCTGGCGCGCGGCACCGCGCCGCTGATGACGACGATCGGCGGCATTTTCCTGATCGCGGAAGTGCCCGGGCCGCTTGCCGTCGCTGGCATCCTGCTTCTGTCGGTGGGCACGTTGCTGATGTCGGTTCGCGGCGGCGCCGGCATCGGACATTTCGACCGCCGCGCCGTCGGCTTCGCGCTCGCCACGTCGGTGTTCGTCGCCGGCTACACGCTGGTCGACGGCAGCGGCGCAAGGCTCGCGGAAACCGCCTCCAGTTATGCGGCGTGGCTGTTCCTGTGCGACGGCCTGATGTCGATCTCGATCGGGTTTTTCTACCGGGGGCGGAAGCTCCTGGCGGTCATCGCCAGGGAATGGAAGGTCGGCCTGCTCGCGGGGTTGCTCAGCGCCGCCTCCTACTGGATCGCCATGTGGGCGATGACAAAAGCGCCGATCGCCTCGGTCGCCGCGCTGCGCGAGACCTCCATCCTGTTCGCCATGGTCATCTCGCTGGTGTTCCTGGGCGAAAGGATGACGCCGTGGCGCATCGCGGCAGCACTCTGCATCATCGCAGGCGTGATCGCGCTGAGGCTGGGATAGCTGGAATCAGGCAGTTGGGGATCTGGATGGTGGGCGTGACAGGGATTGAACCTGTGACCCCTGCAATGTCAATGCAGTGCTCTCCCGCTGAGCTACACGCCCATCCGAAGCCGCGCATACACCATTTTTGCATGGGCGCGTCAATAGCTGGTTTTGCTCGGAAAAGCGGGTCGCGGTGAACCTTCCCGCGCGGCCGAAAGGCGGCTTTTCGGCCGCTCAGGCGGCCTGCAGCATCTTCTCGACCTCGTTGACGAGATCGCGCAGGTGGAACGGCTTCGACAGCACCTTGGCGTCCTTGGGGGCCTTCGAATCGGGATTGAGGGCGACAGCCGCAAAACCGGTGATGAACATCACCTTCAGGTCGGGATCGATCTCGGTGGCGCGGCGTGCGAGTTCGATGCCGTCCATCTCCGGCATGACGATGTCGGTCAGGAGCAGCGAGAACGGTTCCTCGCGCAGCCGCTCGTAGGCGCTGGCGCCATTGTCGAAGTCGCTGACATCGTAGCCGGCGCGTTCCAGCGCCTTGACCAGGAACCGGCGCATGTCGTCGTCGTCTTCAGCGAGCAGAATTCTGGCCATGTATCCCGTCCGAATCAGAATGCGTCCGCGCGACGCAGCCCGTTAACCATGTCTTCTATATGAAGAGCCGAGAGTAAACATCAAGTGAATGCTGGCGAAACAAGGTATCGGTGACCTAAAGGAATCCCCTGGGAGACTGGACAGGCAGGCGGCGTGGTGGCACCTTTCGAACACGATGAAGCGTAGCATGCGGCAGTTCGGGCAGGGGTCATGACGGTAGCGGAGGATTTCTCGGCGGTGGCCCCGTTCGAAATTCGTTGTCCAGCCGAACAGCGCGTCCCCTTCGTCTTCAACTCGCCGCACAGCGGCCGCCATTATCCCGAGCGTTTCCTTTGCATGGCGCGGCTCGACCGCATCGCGATCCGCCGTTCCGAGGATTGCTACGTCGACGAGCTTTTCGGCAGCGCGGTGGCGCTCGGCGCGCCGCTTCTGGCGGCCAACTTCCCGCGCGCCTACCTAGACGTGAACCGCGAGCCCTGGGAACTCGACCCGCGCATGTTCGCCGAACCGGTGCCGTCGTTCGCCAACATCCGTTCGGCGCGGGTCGCGGGCGGGCTCGGCACGGTGCCGAAGCTGGTCGGCGAGGGTCTCGACATCTATCCGGCCCGGCTGCCGCTTTCGGAAGCGCTCGACCGCATCGAGACGGTCTACAAGCCGTATCACGAACAGTTGAAGCGGCTGGTCACGCGAACGCACGCGCGGTTCGGCTTCGCCGTGCTGGTCGACTGCCATTCGATGCCGGCAAGCATCCGCGTCGGCGAAAACGGTGTGAGGCCGGATTTCATCGTCGGCGACCGTTTCGGCGCCTCGGCCTCGCCCGCGCTGACGGAACATGCGATCGGCCTGCTCATCGCCATGGGCTACACCGTCGCCCACAACAAGCCTTACGCGGGTGGCTTCATCACCGAACATTACGGCCGGCCGGCCAGGGGCCTGCACACGCTGCAGATCGAGGTCAATCGGGGTCTCTACATGAACGAGCGGACGCTGCAGAAATCGGCGGGCTTCGACGCCTTGGCCGACGATCTAGCGCGCTTCATCGCCGACCTGATGGCGCTGCCCGAGCATCATTTCTACGGGCTGCCGCTGGCGGCGGAATGACGGCGCGAAACGTTTCGGCTTGAAAAAAGACCGCATCGCTTGCACGACGCGGTCGAAGTCTAGGGAGGAAACGCCCAAGGAGGGCATGGACAGGAACAACCTGTCCGACTGACAATTTATTGTGCGCTGCACAAATGTCAATCGGGTTTTCATCCTTTTTTAATTCACTCTTATGTGCCAATTCGCCGCAACGGCTGGACCAGTACTTATCGGGGCATCATGACCAAACCAGAACTGCATGTGAGCGCGGCGTTTTTCCGCAAGATAGCCGAGGCTGCCGCTGCCGAGACGCTGCCCAGATTCCGCCAGCAGGGCGCCGTGTCGAACAAGCTGAAATCGGGCTTCGACCCGGTCACCGAGGCTGACCGCGAGGCGGAAAAGGCGATCCGCGCCGTCATCAACGCCGAGTATCCGGACCACGGCATCCTGGGCGAGGAGTTCGGCGCCGAAAACACCAGCAGCCCGCATATCTGGGTCATCGACCCGATCGACGGAACGCGCTCGTTCATCTCGGGCCTGCCTCTGTGGGGCACGCTGGTCGGGTTGACGATCGATGGCGACGCGGTCGCCGGCATGATGGCGCAGCCGTTCACGAAAGAGTTGTTCTACGCGAACGGCAGCGGCTCCCATCACGAAGGCCCGACCGGCAAGCGCAAGCTCGCGACACGCAAAACGGTTGCGCTGGAAGAAGCGACGCTCTGCACGACGACGCCTGCGCTGTTCCTCGGCGGCCGCCGCGAGGCCTACAACCGACTCGAAGCCACCGTGCGGCTGCCGCGCTACGGCACCGATTGCTACGCCTATGCGATGGTGGCGGCCGGCCATGTCGACCTCGTCGTCGAGGTCGGGCTGCAATCCTACGACATCGTGGCGCTGATCCCGATCATCGAGAAGGCCGGCGGCGTGGTGACCAACTGGGAGGGCGGTCCGGCCGAAAACGGCGGCGAGATCATAGCTGCCGGCACGCCCGAACTGCACGAGGCGGCAATGAAGGTGTTGCACAAGGGGTGACCCCTCTCCGTCTCGGCTTCGCCGATCCACCTTGTAACTTGAATACGTCCGCATCTGCTAAGGTAGCGGGTGCGGCGGCGGACGGGAGCACGACACACCTCTGGGCGCTCGAGCCCGTGGGAGAGCTTGTGTCGCCGTCCTCCATTC